>NZ_JAIFOT010000001.1:0-5907162 GCF_021733725.1 Achromobacter pulmonis
TCAGCGTCAGTTCCGGTAAATCGACGGAACATATCGCGCAGATCCGGCACCCGGAACTGCGTGGCCGAATAGTCCGAGAACCAGTGACTGCCGCGGTTCGCCGACCACAGGGCCTCTGTCTTTACCAGCCCCTGCTCCTGCGCATAGCCCCACAGCGCGGCGTAATCGGCCTTCGACAACAGCCCGCCGGTGGCATCGACTTCACTGGCCAGCGGCAGATTGGTATGGCCATCCAAGGGGCGGCCGCATAACGGCGAACGGTAGCCAGTGAAATACTGTCCGGAAACCCAGTTCCACACTTCCGCGCACTCCGCCACGATGATGGGCCCCACATCCTGCGTCGGCAGCGCGCTGATCGAATAGATGCGGGGAAAGTTGCCCGCCACGAATGCGGTCGTCGCAATGCGGGTGCTTTGGTCGCTGGCTGCCGGCGTCGGCGCCGTCGGAGTACCCGTCAGCGCAGGCGATGCCGCCAGCGCCGCCACGAATTGCTCCTGCAGCGCCGCCAGGTCGCCGTTGTCCAGCACGTCCTGGCCGGCCTTGTCGGCGATGTACTGGCCGATCATGGCGGCCACGAAGGACGCCTGGCGCCAGACGGTGTTGAGTTCCCTGGATTTGGCCGTGCCGGCCGAGAAACCGGCCAGCCGGGCGGCCAGGGCCTGATAGTCGGCGGGAGCGAGCACGTTGGCGCCGGGCACGGTGCCGAAAGGAAGAATTTGATTGATAGCCACGGATTTGTCCTTATTCAACCGGCAAAAAGCGAACCCCAGAGTCCGCAGTCGAACCCCGAGATGTATTGGTTTTGAACGTCAAAACCGAACAGAGGCCCCTCTTGCGAGGGGATGACGTAATAACTGATGCGTACGCCCTGCGGTTTGAGCGGGATGTACCCGCCCGTCAGCAGTGCCAGGAACAACGCAGACGGCGGCGTGCCGGCGACACCGATGTCAACCGACATGTCGCCGTTGTCCTGAATGAACACGTGGGTGCCGCCGCCGAAGATGCGGTCCAGGATGGCGGCCGAGGCCTCCAGCGTGCCGTCCCAGTGGTTGGCGCCGATCTTGGCGCGCAACAACAGCCGGTAGGTATCGTCGTCCAGCTCGGTCAGGCCGCTGTCCGGATCGAAGGGGCCTTGCCACACGCCCTGGTCGAAGCCCAGGCCGTCGATGTCGTGCGAGAAATAGACATTGGCGATCGGTGTACTGACCTTGCGGTCGAGTCCCACCCAATGCCCCACGGCGTCCAACTGCGCGCCAATGGCGCGGTCCAGGTCAAAAGCCGCCGGCATGCCGCCGTACAGTTCGCGCACGCCCGCCGCCGCGCCGCACAGGGCGGCAACGGTGGCGCTGAAACGGGGCTTGGCGCGGTGGTACGCGGATAGCCGCGCGATGTAGTCGTCAGAGTTGGCCATGTCAGGTCACCGTGAGCGTCACGTCGTCCGCCATCGCCGCGGCGGCTTCGTTGAAGGCCAGCGCCACATCCGGCGCGCCGTTGCCGGCCGGACCGCGCAGGGTCAGGCCGGTGATCTTGAACGTGCCATTGCCCGGCACGCCGTTTGCCGCCGAGATGGCGTCGGCCCATTCCACCGAGGCGCTGGCGCCGCCGCCGATGGCCACAGCATTGATGTAGTCGGCGATCGCCTGCCGCACCGCCTGCCCGATAGCCGTGGTGTAGCCCGGCAACGCACGCATCTGCACCGCCACCGAGAGCGGCACAAGGGTGGGCCGGAAAAAGCGGATCTGATGCGCAATGCCGTAGATGTCCGTCACCACCACCGTGGTGGTACCGTGCGTGCCGGTTCCGGGCGTCTTCTTGGCGGCGATCGCCTGTGCGATCCGCGCCGCGTCGCCGCCATCGACTACCAGGGCGATGCTGTGAGGCGGCAGGCCATGAGCATCGGCCACCGGCGTATCGTTCTCGAAGGCAGCGTGGCGCAACACGCCCGGCACCGATGCCACCGCGCCGATGGTGCCTTCCAGCACGCTGCGCGATGGCAGAGCCACCGATATGGCCTGCCGCACCCGCAGGGCAGCATCGCTCTCGACCGGTGCGCCCGGCGTCGCGGCGGCCGGATTCTCGACGGACTGCCAGCCCAGCGTCGGCGTGCCGATCTGGTTGATACTGCCGGCCGCCGCCGTCACCGCGCCCAGCGTCTGGCTCAGCGCCGTGACAGTGATCTCGCCACCCGGCGGGATGGTCACGCTGGGCGGCAATTGCCAGCGTCCGCGGTTGGCATCGGTGGCCACGCCATCGACGATGGTGACGCCGCCCTGCCCCACGATACGCAGGTCCACCGACGAGCGTGTCGCCACGCCGCGAGCCAGGCCGTTGATCTTGACGTTGTTCGACAGCGCCGCATCGGCGGCGGTGGCGGGCGAGAACGCGTTGTACACCTTGATCGCCGCCGTGTTGGCCTCATGGATGGCCAGGGCGAACACGGCCAGCAATTGACCGTCCTGGCTGTCCGCCTCCAGATACGTATCCGCGCCGTAGATGCCACGGTACTGCTGCTTGAAATACTCCAGCACCTCGCCGTAGCTCGGTGCGCGTATGCCCGCGGCGTCGATGACCGGGGCCGTGGAAAGAATCGTCATAATGCCGCCTGCACAAGGGCCGTGCCGTAAAGGGTTGAAATGGAAGCCGTCACGCTCAAGCCACGGGTATCCGGGTCAAGCCGGCTCGAATACTCGGCCAGGCCGGTCACACCGGCCGTGCCCAGAATGCGCTGGCGTATGGCCCAGTCGTAGCCGGCCCTGGGCTGCTTGCCCAGCACCTCGCCGTTCCAGGGCGTGCCTTCGGTCACGTCCAGGAACCATTCGCCGCGCGCCAGCATCAGCCGCGTCTTGACGGCCTGCGCCACGGTCTCGGCCGTGTCGCGGTGGAAGTCGGCCCGTGACGAGCCAAATGCATAGTCGCCAGCGGCGTCCAGTTTTCGGTAACGCATAGGAATCCTCAGTTGGGCGGCGTGGTCACCGCGTTGGCGCCCTGGGCGATATGGGTGTGGGTATCGTCCACCCGCTTGCCGTTGGCCAGGATCTGGCCGATCACATTCAATACCCCGCTGATCTGGGCGGTGTCGCCCTGGCCGCCGCTGCCGACCAGGCCGGCCAGGTAGCGCAACAGGCCGTTGACCAGCACCTGTCCGGAAAACTCGGACACCGGCGCCACCACCTCGAAGCCGCCCGGCGCCACGATCTTCACCTTGCCGGCGGCCGGATCCAGTTCCAGAAAGGTCGAGCCATCGTCGCTGCGCAGTTGGGTCGTGGTCGTGCTGACCGCGGGCAGTACCCGCGGCTGCGATCGCACCCCTACATAGACAAAGCCGTCGGACAGGTCATGCATCCGCACCTCGGCCTGGTCCTGGACCTTCCCCGATTGCCACCAGGCATCGATGCAGCGCGATGCAAACACCACCAGGCATTCGTCGCCCGGCGCCACCGGAAACGTCAGCGTGCAATTGCCGCCCGACGGAAAATACACGGGGCAGTCCACCAGCAGCGGCAACGCCTTGCTGTACTGCTGCCCATCGGGTGCGGTGACGCGCGCCCGGATGGCCGGTTGCGCGGTGCATGTCATTGCCACCGGATCGAACTCACCGATGATGGCCGGCATGGCGGTCCAGGTCTGTGCCAACGCGCCACGCAGCGCGGCGCCGATCGCGGTTCCCGGATCGTTCAAGTTCTCTAGTCGGTTCATGAATCATCCTGCTGAAATGAAGCCGGACGGCCCGCTACTTGACGACACTGGCCGGCTTGGCCGCATCGTCCTGCGTGCCCGCCCGTCCCAGGTCGCCCGGATACAGCGTGGCATCGGTGGCCAGGCAGAGGGCCTCCGTGTACCATTCGTTGTCGCGGGTATGGCCGCGATGCTCGACTTCCATCACGTAGTAGTAGCCGTCGCTGCTGATACGGCGCTGTTCGCTGCGGTCGATCTCGGCCGCGTCCTTGCTCTGGGTCCGATCCTCGAAGCCGTATTCGGCGATGCGGCTGTTGTCCAGATTGATCAGGCCGCCCACGCGGATGCTGGGGTTCAGCAACATGCGGATCTTGATGCCCTTCTCGACCTGCTCGGGCATGCCGACCAGGCCTGTGTCGTGGGACACAACTGGCACCGAACCCGGCACGTAGGCGGTTTCGGGCACGACCACCACCTTGCCGTCCTGGATGCTCCACAGCGTGTTGGCGCTGCCGCAGACATCCTGCAGGTAGTCGCGCACCATGCCGGACATCACCGCCCCGCGGATCGCTTTCTTGCCGCCCAGGTCGGGGGCGTAGCCCTGCCTGACGCCATAGGGATTCATGGCCGAGCACAGCAACCGAACTTTGTCGGCGCGGCTGCTGCCCTTGGGCAGGGTGGCGTTGACCACCGCGAAGTTGTAGGCCTTGTCACCGTCCGCCGCCGTGATTTCCAGCGCCGTCTCGGTATCGCCCGAGCCGCCCCATTTGGCGCGCACCACGTTGCCATGGAAGATCACGCCGTAATTGCCCTCATAGCCGGCCTGCAGCACCACACGGGTGAACTCGCGCTGGACCATGCTGGCGGTTTCGCGGCTGGCATTCGTCACCTTGATGGTGGCGGTATTGGGCGACTTGGCGTCGTTGCGCTTGATGGAAAAGCTGAAGCTCAGCGCCGACAGGTCGATGGCCTCTTCGTCGCCAACGATCAGAGACACCTTCCTGCCCCACTGGCGCACGCCTTCGTCGTCGTCCACCGGATCGCCATACACGGCGATCGGTTCCATTGTCGTGGTCCCGGCCATGTCAGTCCGCCACCCAGTAGAGCTTGGCGCCACGGCCCAGGTCGGTGAACGTCGGCGCATCGTCGGGCGATTCCGCCCCCGTCACCCGCAGCCCCCCGGTGAATCCGAGGTGTCGATACTGTCCCAGCAGGTTCAGGCCCGTCACCAGCGGGATGCCGGATACCAGCGCCTGGCCGAGATCATCGGCCACGTCCAGGATCCAGCCGTCGCGATACTGCAAGGTCAACCGATAGTCGTCGCCGCCCAGCGATATCGCGAACACCTGCGGAATCGGTGACACGGGTATCTCGAAGTAGTTCATGCGTATCTCCTATGTCCAATACAGCGACCCGCCGCCGAAAGGCGTCGCGGGCCGGGGGGTTTTTGCGCCCAGGCTCTGCTTGTCCGCGGTCTTCTCTTTCTCTTTCTGGTCCGCGTACGGCGGCAGCGATGTGCTGCGGGTCTGCACCACGACCACTTCGCGCAACATCACCGTCGCGAACACGGCGCCCAAGGAGTTCCTGCTGGTCTCGACCGAGATCTTCTCGATCAACATGTCGCTGTAGCGCCGGCGGCTGGTGACCACGGTCACCGGCTCGCGCGATTCCTGCAGGCTGAGCAACTGGGAATAGATGGCGGTCGCGTAGTCGTCGGCCGCGGCCTTGCCATTGGCGACATCCTTGGCCTGCGCGCCCGCCAACGCCTCGTACGAGGCGTTGCTCCAGGCGCACTTCAGGGTCAGCGACAGCGGTTGCTTGAACGCATGATCGCTGATCGCCGATTTGCCATACGGGCCCGACTCCACCGGGTGGCTGGTGATCTTGAGCGCGTCGTCATGAGACTCGCTCAGGGTCGCTTCCACCACGATGTCGCCGATTTTCTTGGACAGCAGGCCGATCATGTCGGCGCCCGCGATTTTCAAGTCAGCCATAAGATCCCTGCAGGTTGCGCGTCAGGTCTGCGTTGACCCGGCTTTGTTGATTGGCCACGGCTTCTCCGGTCGCTCTCGGATCGGTCGATCCATTGACGTGGATAGTCGTGGTGGCATTGATGGAAACCGGCGCGGCCGCGGGCGGCACCAATGCGGCGCCCGCGGCCGCGTCGGTGGCGAAGCCGGAGGGGTAATAGCGCCACGGCTCGACCTGGACGCCATCCAAGTGCTCGGGCCGGATACCGGTGTCGGGCGGGTTCAACCGCGGTACGGGTTGTTCGGCCGGAAAGCCCGGCGTGCCCTCCCGCCCTTTCAACGTGCCATCGCCCAACGACCTGGGGTATAAGAGCAGCCCCGCGCCCACGGCCGTCGGCGAACTCGCCACGCTACGGATCACGGACTTGGCGCCATCGGCGATACGGCCGATCCACGAGCCTGCGCTCTCCCACAAGGACTTGCCCCACTGCAGCGCGGTCTGCCCCGCCGCCTTGACCCCGTCAACCACCAGGGCGCCGCCGCGCGCCGCCATGTTGCCCAGCCAGGACCAGGCCGCGCCCGCCATGCCGCCGAGCTGCGTCACGGCCGCGCGGCCAAATGCCGTCATCCTGCCGAATACCCCGCGCACAAAGCCGCTGGTCGCCGACCAGGCGTTTCGCACGTGGCCGCCGATGGTGCTGGCCATGGAACCCAGGCTGGGGCCCAGCCTACGCACGAGCGACCGCAGGCCATCGAACTTCGACACCAGCCCCACCAGGGCGCTCACCACGCCGCCGCCGCCCAGCATCAGGAATCCGCCCACCAGCAACATGACCTGGGAACTCAACCCGCCGGTGACGTCATCCAGCCAGGTCATCACGCTGACCACCGGTCCCAGCAGCGACATCAGCGACAGGACGAAATTGCCGACCTCGCCCAGCCGCGTGCCCGCCGTCTCGCCGTTCTCCTTGAACCAGGCCGCGATGCCATCGAGCGTCTGCTGCAGCTTCGGCCCCATGGTCAATAGCGCCTGCGCGAACATCGCGTCGACGGAGCCACTCAACTGACGCACGGTCGTCATCAACTGGTGGGCGCGCTCGCCAGCGGCCTCGATCCTGCTGTTTTCCTCGGCATCGCGCTGCACGGAAAGGCGTTGACCGAATTCGGGATTGCGCAGCGCCTCCATGACGTCGGCTTCCAGCCCCAGACCCTTGCCCGTCTCGCGGGCCTGGTTCGGGTCCATGCCCGTGAGCACGTCGCTCAACGCCAGCATCAGGTCGGCGCTGTTACGCTGGCCGCCGGCGCCATCGTTCGACGTGATGTGCAGCTTTTCCAGCAGGGCTGCCGTGGCGGGATCGTCGCGCGCGTTGCGGTGCAGCGCCTGGACGCCGTCGCGCATCGCCCCGACGGAAAGGCCGAAGTCCTGCGCCACCGCTTCCAGCGCCCGCATGTCGCGGCCCGTGGTGCCGCCCAGCTTGGCGGCGAAATAGCCCTGCTCGAACTGAGCGATCTTGTTCTCGGCAAAGTCGACCACACTCTTCGCCCGTCCGGCGAACACCGCCAGCGCATCGGACAGGCTCTGTTTGCGCGAGTCGCCGATGGTCTTCTTGAGGTCATTCAGATCGTCTTTGTCGATCTTGAATGGGCCCATCAACCCCGACAGGTCGATGGGCATGATTGTTGTATTAGCCATTTTTTTCTGCCATGTGGCGGCGGTACGCTTCCGCCTTGTTGTCTGCCCGGACCGACAGCGCGTCGTTCAGGAGCGCGATGTCGGCCAGGTCCAGGGAGCCGTCCTTGAGGGACTCGTACTTGCAGAGCCCCTCGAGGACGGGCGCCAGCAACCAATCCTCGCCACCGGGCAGGCTCTTCAGCCAGCCTGTGTCGCCTCTGGGCTGCCGCTCTGGCTGGTAAGCAGCCCTTGTATAAAAGGCCCGAGACTTCCGACGATGACGCGCAGAGCCAGTGGCAACATGACCGACAGGTCGATGTCCTGGAACATCGGCACGTGCTGGCTGGCCGACCAGATGGCCGTCCAGCCATGCTCCTGCCGGCGTTGCACCGCCTGCATGCAGGTGTCCAGCACGTAGTCGGCGTCCTCGTCCTTCATCGCCGCCAGGCCATCGGCCAGCGGCTGCAGGACATCGGCCATGCCGCCCGGATCCTCGGTGATCCCGCGCCCGCCCGCCGCGAGGCGGACGAACACGGGGATCAGCGTAGGAACGATCGGAGCGATGCGGCGCGACACGTGGAACTGTTGCTTGGCGCTCAGTTTCCCGATGGAGTACCGGTGGCCGTTCAGATCAAGTTCCTGTGCCATGGCTTAGTAGATTCCCAGGATCGTGTCGATCTTCGCGGCGTCGAACGTCCACTTCACCACGTCGCCGTCCTTCTTGTAGGTCAGATCGGGCTTTTTGCTGAACGCGCACGAACGGCAGGCCGTCACGTCGCCGGTAGCCGGGTTGGTGATGGTGATGAGGTTCTTGCCCCAGAGACGGCTGTCCAGCGACTGGGCGTCGTACAGGGCCTGCAGCTGGGCGTTGACCGGCGAAGTCTTCAGGTAGCTCAGCGTCACGGTGCCGCTCTTGTCGGCCCGCAGCGTGTGCATGACTTCACCATCGGCGCCGACCGTCATGGCGCTTTTTTCACCCTTGGCGGCGATGGCGATGCCTTCATCGGCCACGCCCGAGCCGGAGCCCAGGGAAATCGCCCCGCCCGGGCCCACGAGACTGGCGCTGATATCAGCGAACGAATAGGTAGACATCTGCTACTCCTGTTTAGCGATTGACCGTGACCAGAACGTCGACGGTATGGATGGCGCCGGCTTCCTTGGCGGCGACCTGGAACGGCACGGCCTTGCGCGCCTCGCGGTCGGCCTGCGACTGCGTGGCGATGGCCGGCGCGTAGACGTAGTAGCCCTTGGCCAGCGTGTCGCCCTGCTTGAGGGCGCCGAAGCCGGCCGAATTCCACACGCCCGGGGCCAGGTAGCCGTTGTTGACGGCGGCCTCGCACGCGGCCTCGATCACCGAAGCGATCAACTGGTTGCCGGCGTCGGTCTGCGGCACCTTGGTGGGGCTGGTGTACAGCAGGTTGTAGACGTCGGTCTGGACCCGGTTGCGGAACCAGATCGCGTTGTAGACCGAGTCGATGAAGATGCCGCTGGGCGTCACGCCGTACTGGATGATGGCCGTGTCGTTGTCGTAGTTGACGAACACATTGCAGTTCTTGGCCGCCAGCGTGTCGGCCTGGCTGCTGGTCAGGGTCTCGGCGACGATGCCGGGCTCCTGCTTGTACATCAGCGTGATGGTGGTGTTGTTGGCGTTGAAGTTCACCGTCAGCATGCGGCCCAGCAGCGAGGCCACCGCGTACGGATTGGCGCTGGAGAACTGCACGATCGAGTACTTGTACTTCAACGCCTTCAACTGGCTGGCGATGTCGTCCTGGTTGGTCGGGTCCAGCACCTGCGGCGCCTGGGTCGACACGCCATACAGGTGGCGCTGATCGGCTTCGATCAGGCCGGCCACGGCCAGGTGCTGCGCGTCGGTGACGTCGGCATCGGCGAAGGCCAGGCCCAGGAACTTGTTGGCGAAGCGGTCCAGGAACAGCGACACGGCGTCCTCCGGCGTTTCGGCCGCCATGCCGGCGACCGGCGCCGAGGCCTTGTCCGCGGTCAGGCCCAGCATCGACGAAATGTCGGTGCCGGCGCCAGCGGCCGAGGCGTAGCCCAGCGTCGACGTGGCGCCCGAGGTGTTGGAGGTGACCACGAACTGCGCCCCGTTCCACTGCACCGACGCCGAAACCAGGGCCGTCGAGATGATCGTGGCGACGCCGTTCAGGTTGGTGGCGCCGGAGAAGTCCAGGCCGTTGACCGTCTTGGCGGTACCGTCGACCGACAGCGTGAAGGCGCCCGCGGTCACCGCGGTCCAGGCCGCCATCTGCTTCTCGGCGGCCGACAGCACGGCGCCGCGCAGCGTGGCCGAGGTGGCGCCCTTGGCCCAGCGGCCGATGTACAGCTGCGAAGGCTGGGGCGTCTGCTGGAAGTAGAGCAAGGCCGCGCGGTACTCCGGCGCGGCGGTGCCGAAATCGGCGGCGACGGCATCGATGCCGCCATAGGAGCGCATGCGCTCGCCGGTGTCGATGATCGCGGACGATCCCAACAGCAGCGCCGTGTTCAGGCTCGCGCCCTGCGCCGCGAGCGGCGACATATTGATCGTGACGTTGATCAGGCGTGATACCGGCAATCCATTAGCCATGGTAAATCCCTTAATCTGCAAGGTGGTTGGTGTTGTCCGTCGGGGCCAGCGACGCGGCATGCGTCGTGACTTGCGCCGACAGAAGATTCAGGACCGGATAGCTGCGCATGATCCGGCGCTTGAAACGCAGGGTCATGTCGAACTGCCGTATCCACTGCTGATTCACGAGTTCGTGCATGGCCATGATCGGCCCGATGCCGCTGACCGCCATGCCTTGCGCCAGCAAGGCTTCGCGGTTCTGCGGCACGGCGGCGCCATCGCGCAGCTGCGCCGCATGGCGCAGCGCCCGGGGGCCGAACATCGAGCAAAGCACCTCGGTGTCTTCGTGCCGAACGTATGAATCAGATCCTTCTCCGGCCGGGTCATGCGTGATGACCGGACCGGCGTCCGCGGTTTGCGACCGGATGTCCATCAGGCACCAGGTCTCGGTCTGCGCGGGCGGTTCCACGCCGGCGGCAAGCCAGCGCGTACGAACCAGGTCCAGGGGCAGGCCGGACACGCCGGCGATGAACCCTTGGAACAGCGCCTCGAGTTCGGCATCCTCCAGGGGCGGAGAAATAGCGATCGGCGCCAGGTAGCCGCCAGTGGCCGAACTGTTCGCCATGCGTAGCTCCTTTGTCGTGTTGAGATGCCCGAAGGCGGTTTTGGGGGAATCCAGCTGCCTGGAGGCGGATCGCCGACTTTGGTGCGCACAGGGCGCCATGCCGCGTTGCGTGTTGCGTGCGGCCGATATGCGGCGGGTTCCGGCTGTCGCCCACCGGGCTGCCGCCTCAAGCCCTTGCTGGTCACCGCGGACGGGAGACAGGCCCGTTCATGCAGGCAAAGGCGAGGCGGCAGGCCGCTGGGCCCCGCCTCGCGGGCGGCGCCAAATGAAACGCCCCGCGCTCTCGAAGAGAACGCGGGGCGCGCAAACAAAAAAGGCCCGCCTGTGGCGAGCCTGTCCGGGAAACATCAAAGAACACGAAAGATATGTGCATCAGGCGATTCATCCGCCATCCGGCCTGTCCGCCGGGCACACGTACCCTCTCATAAAAAAGGCCCGCTTTCGGCGGGCCTGGTTTGCTTGTTGATGCGTGCGGGTTATTGCGTGCTCGTTGGCGGCGGCTTCCAGTCCGTTCCCCGGTGCCTGGGAAGGTCATCGGAGTGAACCGCGACGGCATGAGTGAATTGTTGCGCAAGATCCACCGCCGAAGCAATCCCGACATGTCGCACCGGGCGCGCCGTGCTGGCGCGTGAGCCGAGTGCACTCATGAAAAGCGCCTTCTCATGAAGCGCACCTTCTAACGAAAAGTACCTCCTCACGAAAAGTACCTCCTCACGAAAAGCACCTTCTCACGAAAAGCACCTTCTAACGAAACGTACCCTCTCATAAAAAAGGCCCGCGCTGGGCGGGCCTTCATGTTCCATGATGTTCTGCTGCTTCAGCGCAGCAGTGCTGCAATGCTTTGGCAATTTGGCGGGTCGGCGGCGGGCGCGACGACATGGATGCATTGTCTCGCGGCATCAGGCGCGCAGGCAATCCCACCGTGTCGCACGTCGCTCCAGACATAGCTGAGCGAATTGCGCGCATGCTCGATGCGCGCCACCTGGCCGCCTTCGTGCAGGGTTTCGAGCACCCGCAGGATCGCCTGTCGCATCGCGTTGCGTTCACGCCGCGTCAGGTCGCGCGCACCGGATGCGCCGCGCACCAACTCGGCCATGCGCCAGGGACGTCCTGGCGCAGCCGCCATCAGATCCAATACCTCGGTTGCATATTTCATCGGGATGCCCCCCGGACAAGATGCTTATCCATGCTTTTTCCTTGTTCCAAGCCTGCGGTTCGTCGTCATCCCGCTTGCCGGCCGTGGCGAATCGCTACTGCGGTAGCGAACTAGGGACTGGTTGCCGGAGGCCCTGGCCACGACCGGCGGGATGAGCCCCCGGTGCCACCCCGACCGGTGAGGGCTGCGGTTGGCACGACTATCTTGGGGACAAGAATCATGGTAGCGAGTCGCTACCAAAAAATCAACAGCGAATCGCTACTGTACTTCCGGGTAGCGGATTGCTACGATCGCTACCATGGACATCCGCTCGATACGACTGAACAACCTCAGGTACGCCGTGTACGACGCCGGCGGCGTGGAACGCCTGGCCGAACGCGCCGGCGTCAGCCGCAAGTACCTCGACCAGATACTCCAGGGTTTCCAAGGCAAGCGGGACAAGAACCCGCGCCGCGTCGGCGACGCGCTGGCCGCCAGGCTTTCCGTGGCCCTGGGCCAGGCCGCCCACTGGATGGACCTGCCCCACCCCGAGTTGTGGCGCGAATGCTCTGCGGACCTCATGGCCGACACCCCGCAGGGGGGACTCGTTTCCGTTCCGCCCGCGCGGCTCGGCGGCGCCACTCACGGCAATGTGCGCATTGCCCAGTTCGATACCGGAGGCGCGATGGGCAACGGGCTGGAACTGCGCGACCAGCCCGGCGTCATCCAGAGCTGGAGCGTCAGTCCCGAATGGCTGCAGAAGAACGTCCGGGGCTTTTCGTCCTCGAAGAACCTGTGCATCGTCACGGGATTCGGCGACTCCATGCGCCCCATGTTCAATCCCGGCGATCCCCTGATCGTGGACCGTGGCGTGCAGGCGGTTGAATACGACGCCATCTATTTCTTTCGCGTCGGCAGCGAAGGCTTCATCAAGCGGCTGCAGCGCATTCCCACCGCATCCGGGCTGGTGGTGCGGGCCAAGTCCGAAAACACCAAATACGATGCCTGGGACATCACCGAAGGCATGGATTTCGAGGTCTTCGGCCGGGTACTGAAGGTCTGGCGCAGCGAGGACTTCTAACCCCCTGGCCCCTTCGTTCCGCCCGCCACGGCGGTGCCGGGTCTGGCAACGGATGAACTGGCCGGGGGGAACCAGCGTTCACGCTATTGGCGTTCCAGGTCCGGCGTGCCGGCGAACTGGCTCTTGAGCAGCGTCAGCGCACCCTTCTCGGCCAGCGCCTCGTTCGGAAACACGTGCTTGGTGTCCTCCAGCACGGGAAAACCGAAAACGCGCACCCGCGCATGGTAGCCCCCTGGCGTTTCCGCGAATTCGATGTCGAAGTTGCGCTCTTCGATCCAGCCCGACTTGTGCAGTTTCCAGTCCATTCCGACGTGCTCCTCATAAGGAAATTGAGCGGCGCGGCCGGCACAGGCCGGCAACGCCGCGGACCCAGGACGCCGGCCCTCGCGAGCCGATGCCCTTCCACCTTACACCCGCCGCGCTGACGCCGCCTTGACCGAGAACAGGCCGCGCCGGTCCCGTGGCCGCCGCCTCAATCGGCCTTGGAGGATGACGCCTCGGACGACGGCTCGACCGGCGTGACGGCCGCCGGGCCCGGCGGCGCCACGGGAATTTCATCGGGCGGCGAAAACAGATCCCAGCAGGCCATGAACAGTGCCGCAATCAACGGGCCGATGACGAAACCGTTCAGGCCGAACAGCGCCATGCCGCCCAGGGTCGAGATCAGCACCACATAGTCGGGCATCTTGGTGTCCTTGCCCACCAGGATCGGCCGCAACACGTTGTCGACCATGCCGATCACCAACACGCCGAACGCGATCAGCACCACGCCCTTGATGGTCGCGCCGGTCAGCAGGAAATAGATCGCCACGGGCGCCCAGATCAAGCCCGCGCCAACCGCGGGCAAGAGCGACAGGAAACCCATGATGACGCCCCACAGCAGCGCGCCCTGGATACCCAGGATGGAAAAAATGATGCCGCCCAGCGCTCCTTGCGACGCCGCCACCGCGATGTTGCCCTTGACCGTGGCGCGCACCACCGTCGTGAACTTACGGAACAGGTGATGCTTGTGCGTGTCGCTCAGCGGCATGGCGCGCTTGATGCGCAGGCCCAGCTGCGGTCCATCGCGCAGCAGGAAGAACAGCAGGTACAGCATGATGCCGAAGCTGATCACGAACTGGAAAGTGTCCTGACCAATGCTCAGCGCCTGCGTTGCCAGAAACTGGCTCGCCTGCATCGCGCCGGCGCTGAGCTTTTCCTGCAAGCTCGGGATATCGGCCAGATCGAACCGTGCCAGCAGATCGTGCACCGACGGCGGCAGCGCCTCCATGGCCTGCTGGAAATAGGCGCCGAAGTTGACCTGCCCGGACTTGATGTTCTGGTACAGATTGGCGCCTTCGCGCACCAGCGAGCCGCTGATGACCACCAGCGGCAGGATCACCAGCAGCAATACCAGCGTCAGCGTGATCAATGCCGCGAGATTGCGCCGGCCGCCGATGCGCCGCACCAGGCGGCGCTGCAGCGGCGCGAACAGGATGGCGAGAATCGCGCCCCAGAACACCGCGCCATAGAAGGGCCATAGCAGCCAGCCGAAAGCCACGGAAGCGGCGATCAGGAGAAGCAGAAAGGTACGGTAGTGCAAGCTGGAAGATTGGCTCATGTTCCGTCCAAGGCGCGGCGTGCGCCGCGAGACCTGCATTGTACAAAGCGGCGCTGCGCCCCGTGGCGCGACCGCCCGGTCGGCGCCGCGCCCAGGCACACTCAGCGCGCGGCCGCCGCCAGGCGCGACACGACCGCGCGCGCCTGTTCCAGCGCCTCCGACTGCGCATTCAACTGCTGCAGCAGCGCATTGAGCCGCTGCTGCAGCGAAGGGGTGGCGACCTTGGCCTGCCCTTGCTCGAGCGTGATGCCGGCCGGGTTGGCGGCCATGAGGTCGGCGACGTCCAGCGCGTCACGCGCGATCGCATCCAGGCGCGCGGCGGCGTCCATCAATTCGGCCGCCGGCGCCGTGACCGCCTCGTCATATACGCCGTCGTAGATCGGGGCAAGATCCGGCGCCAGTTCCAGCGCGCCGCGCGCCTCGTCGGCGCGGGCCTTGGCCTCCTGCAACATGCCGGCACTATGGGCCAGCGTCTTGCGCGCCGCCGCCAGCGCCTCGCGCCGCTGCATGATGTCCTGCGCCGATTGAATGCGCTCGGCCGCCAGGATCGGCAGCAGCGGGGTTGCCGCCTGGGCCAGGGCGGCCTGGAAATCGGCGATCACCGCGTAGGCATCATCGTAACGGCCCACCGCGCCTTTCTCGGCCTCGCTGAGCGCGCCAATCGGCACCAGCCCGCCCGCCGCGATACGGTGTTGCAACAGAGCGATGAACGCGGCCCGCTCCTGGGGTTCGCGATTGCCGCAAGCCGCCAGTGCCAACACCGAAGCCGCCGCCAGGCCGGCCAGGCAGATCCGCAGCAGAGCCATGCCCTTTCCCCTTCGCGTGAAACATTGCGCCAGGCACCCCGACCGATGGCCGGCGCCTTCCCTGAAGATTATCCCGGAGCCGGCGCAAGCCGCCGCCAACCGCCGGATTTTGTTGCCATCGAATCGATATGACACAGGCGCCAGCGCCACGGCTCACGCCGGCAGCGCCAGGCGCATGGCACAGCGCCGCGCGGGGTCGAACCCGGCGGCGGCCTCGGCCTGGAGACGGGCCCGCAAGCCCGGCGCCAGTTGCGGCGCAGGCACCTCGGCAAAGCCCTGCCGCCGATAGAAAGGCGCATTCCACGGCAATTCGCGATCCGTGGTCAACACCACGCCTCGATAAATGCCTGCGCCACGCGCGTGCGCGATCACTGTCCGCAGCAAGTCGCGCCCCAGGCCGCGCCCCTGCATGGCCAGGGTGACCGACATTTCCGCCAGGTACAGATCATCGTCCATTGGCCGCGCCAGGGCGAACCCCGCCGGCCGATCGTCGTCCCCAGCCGCCACCCACAGCTGGCGGGCAGCGGCCGCGCGCGCCAGTTCGGCCTGCGGCACAGGTTCGCCCGCGGCGACCCAGGCCATGGGCGTCCCCAGGAAGCGCGCGGCGGCGGAACGTTCGATATCGGGCAGGAAGGCCAGGTCGGCCGGGCGTGCGAGTCTTATCATGGGGGCCCAGTATGCCCCAAGCGGAACGGCAACAGGCGGCGCCCGCAGCCCCCCCCCGGGCCCATAGCCCCTAAAATGCCGGGATGCCGGCCGGCAGCGGCCCCTGTCAACTTTCCCAGCTTGCCAACGAATGACCCAAGACGCTTCTTCCGACACCTGGGGCTTTGCCCATCCCGATTGCCGCGGCGCGGCCGCCCTGTTGTTTTTCATGGACGACTTGGCGCGCGTGGCCAACCAGTATCTGCGCCCCGGCCATCTGGGCGATGAAGCCCTGGCCGACGCGCAGAAGGCTGTCGACGCGTTGCTGCAACGCTATGTCGACATCCAGGCCGCGCCGGAAGCCTTCGACGGCGAGCGCATCGAACTGGCGCTGGAAACCGACACCCGCCCCGACGGCTCGACCGCCGCGCAAGTGGCCCTGCGCATGTCGCCGCGACTGGAAGCGCTGATCATCGAAGCCCAGCGCCAGGCCCGCCCGGCCACCCATTGAACCTGCCGTCGCAGGCGTCCATCGCGGGGCCCCCCCCCCCCCCGCGCGATGGGGATCCACCGCAAGGCAAGCGTGCCGGCCGTATGCGGATTTAAGATCGGGACAAACAAAACCCTTGCAGGATCGCCATCCTGGCCGTATAATTTTTGGTTAAGCCTGCCATACCAGACTACGCACCCAATAAGAACGCGTGGGAAAACCGGGTAGGCAAACCGCAAAGGCAGCGATACACGACAGCAATACTCCCCTGCCGTGGCCTCAGGCGGTCAAACATCAATCAAATATCAATCAAATGGCAGCCAGCAAATCAACGGCTGCCAGGCGCCAGCCAGATGCGTGATGAAACACGCGGTGGCATGAAAAGCAAAAAAGCAAGCGCCGAGACAACGACATGCTCCCCGCCGGGGTTCAAGGTTCAGACCTTGCCCGGACAGACAGGATTAGCTTCCCACGCTCGCGGTATCGCACAGGCGCGGGATTTCCTTGAATAGCCTTTACGGGCCGGGTTTTCGTACGGTTCTGCGACAGACAACCCCAAGAACGCAGACCCGGCGACGATTCACCGCCCTGAATCCGCGATGGCATTGCCACGCCATCGCCCGCCAGGCCGCCGCCAGACACTGATGGCCGGCGGTCCCGGCAGCGAACCCCAGGTCCAGACCCGGGGGCCGCACCCCGCACCCCGTCCGGCGCGACCGCAAACCATGAGAATGCGCAAAGGACTGGTGGCGGATATGCGTTAGTGTCATGCATGACCCGGCGCGAGGACGCGGCGCGAGGAGCGGCAACGCCCCCGCCCCGAATTCGCGGCAAGCACGACACGGCAATTCCATAACAAGAACTTGAAAGAGAACACATCATGAATACTCGTTTCACCACCTCGGACCTGATCCGACGCCCTGCCCACACCAAGCTGGACGACATGCCGATTCACATCGGCGACATCGTTTACCTGCAACCGGCGCATGGCCCGGCCATCCGCGCGACCGTCATCTTCAATGCGCCGATCGATGGCACGACCACCTACACCACGGAAGTCGTGCCCTGCGGAAACGCCGCGCAGAAGGTCCCCGGCCAGCGTATCCGCTTCCGTCACGAGCACGTGCATCGCATCGAGCCGGTGCGTCGCGCCGCTCGCTGAGCCCCGGCTCCTTGCCACCCCACCGCCACGGCCCGCGCCGTGGCGGCTTCATTTGTGCGTGATAAAGTCGCGGGCAACGCAGTCACGCCGCCCTCACCATGCAAAACAATCGCCTAGCCATCCGCATCTGGGACCTTCCTACCCGCCTGTTTCATTGGGCGCTGGTGGTCTGCATCGTCGGCGCCTTTGTCAGCGTGAAACTCGGCGGCCTGTACATGGACTGGCACGTGCGCTTTGGCTGTGCCGCGCTCGGCCTGATCATTTTCCGCGTGCTGTGGGGCCTCATCGGTCCGCGCTACGCGCGCTTCACCCAATTCGTGCGCGGCCCGCTCGCGGTGGCCCGTTACCTCAAAGGCGCGGCCGCGCCCGCCGGGCATAATCCGCTGGGCGCGCTATCGGTGCTGGCGCTGCTGCTGGCGATCGGTTTCCAAGCCGTCAGCGGCCTGTTCACCACCGACGACATCATGACGCAGGGGCCGTTGTTCGGACATGTGAGTGAATCCACCGCCAGCCTGCTGACCTCATGGCACAAGCTCAATGAATGGGTCATCATCGGCCTGGTAGCCCTGCACCTGCTGGCCGTGGCCTGGTACGCCCTGGTGCGCCGCAAGCGCCTGGTGCGCGCCATCATCACCGGCAACGTCGATCCGAAGGACGTGCCGCCGGGCACCGTGCCAACACAGGACGGACTGGCGGTGTGGCTGCGCGCGCTGCTGCTGGGCGCCTGTGTCACCGGGCTGGTGCTTTGGATCCGCTCGCTCGAGATCGCGGCCGACATGTCATTCTCATAGCCCGGCAGCGACCGCAGCCGCGCGGGCGCCCAATGAAAAAGCCCCTCAGCGATCCTGAAGGGCTTTTTTGCATGTCCCGCGCGTGGGCCGGCTTACTTCTTCTTGCGATAGCTGTCGTGGCAGGCCTTGCAGCTCGCGCCCACGTCGCCGAAAGCGGCGCGCAGCTTGTCGAGGTCGCCGGCATCCGCGGCGGCCGACAGCTTGACGATATTGTCCTGGAACGCCTGCTGCTTCTGCTTGAAGCCGGCCGCATCGCTCCAGATTTCCGGACGCGCGTCACCGCCTTCGGTCCCCGCGCCAAAAGCCGTCCACGGTAGCGCCGACAAGGTCTTGAGCACCTCGACGTTGGCCTTGATCTGGGCCGCGTCGTAGGGCGCCTGGCCCTTGACCACCGGCACCATGCGGCCGAAGTGCGATGCCATCAGCGTCAGTGCCGACTGGCGGTACTTGATGGCATCTTCGGGCTTGGCGAACTGCGCCTGGGCCGAGGTCGCCAGCAGCGACCCGACGGTCATACAGGCCAGCGCGGCGAGCGTGGACAACTTCTTCATTGCAATCTCCCGTAAGTACGACAAGAATGCCGCGCGCAGCGCGCGCGGCAAGGCGACTATACCGCCCGGGCCAGATCCGCCGCCAGGCCGATGTACGAGCGCGGGGTCATCGCCAGCAGGCGCGCCTTGGGCTCATCCGGCAGGGCCAGGCCCTGGATGAACTCGCGCAGGGCTTCCTCGGTGATGCCCTTGCCGCGCGTCAAGGCCTTGAGCTGCTCGTAGGGCTGCGGCAGACCATAGCGGCGCATGACGGTCTGCACCGGCTCGGCCAGCACTTCCCAGCAGGCGTCGATGTCGGCGTCGATCGCGGCGGTGTTGACTTCCAGCTTGCCCAGGCCGCGCATGCAGGCATCCCACGCCACCAGGCAGTAGCCCAGGCCCACGCCCAGGTTGCGCAGCACGGTCGAGTCGGTCAGGTCGCGCTGCCAGCGGGAGATCGGCAGCTTGTCGGACAGGTGGCGCAACACGGCGTTGGCCAGGCCCAGGTTGCCTTCGGAGTTCTCGAAGTCGATCGGATTGACCTTGTGCGGCATGGTCGACGAGCCGACCTCGCCTTCCTTCAGGCGCTGCTTGAAGTAGCCCAGGGCCACGTAGCCCCAGATGTCGCGATCCAGGTCGAGCACGATGATGTTGGCGCGCACGATGGCGTCGAACAGCGCCGACATCCAGTCGTGCGGTTCAATCTGGATGGTGTGGCGGTTCTGCGTCAGGCCCAGGCCGGCCAGCACGCGCTGGCTGAAGGCGGGCCAGTCGATTTCCGGGTAGGCCGACAGGTGGGCGTTGTAGTTGCCGGTGGCGCCATTGAGCTTGGCCAGCGGCTCGACCGCCTCGACCGCGGCGATGGCGCGGTTCAGGCGCGCCGCGACGTTGGCGAATTCCTTGCCCAGCGTGGTCGGGCTGGCCGGCTGGCCGTGCGTGCGCGACAGCATCGGCTGGTCGGCCTGGGCCACGGCCATGTCGTTGAGCTTGGCCGCGATTTCGCGCAGTCGCGGCAATACCACCTCGTTGCGGGCGCGCGACAGCATCAGCGCGTGCGAGGTGTTGTTGATGTCTTCGGAGGTGCAGGCGAAATGGATGAATTCGGCGGCGGTCGCCAGTTCGGCGTGGTCGGCGACCTTTTCCTTGAGCCAATACTCGACCGCCTTGACGTCGTGGTTGGTGACGCGCTCGATGTCCTTGATGCGGGCGGCGTCTGCTTCCGAGAAATCGCGCACCAACTGCTGCAGGCGGGCGCGCGCTTCCTGGGAAAAGGCGGGCAGTTCCGGCAGGCCGGCATCGGACAGGGCCACCAGCCAGGCCACCTCGACTTCGACGCGGTGGGCCATGAAACCGGCCTCGGAGAGCAGCCCGCGCAACGCGTCGCCGCGGGAGGCGTATCGGCCATCCAGTGGCGAAAGGGCATTAAGTTGGCTAAGCTGGTCGGCGATTTGCATGGTCTGGGAAAGAAAAAGCTGCGGAGGGGAAAACCCGGCGATTTTATCATTCAGGGCCACGCAACATTGTGGCAAACTGGGCGAGATTCCGTCCCGCGGACGGTTTGGCCGTCATGCGGCCTGCTATACTTCGGCCGCTTTCCGACTCCGCTTGTGAATCCATGAAACTGATCGGCTCGCTTACCAGTCCATACGTGCGCAAGGTGCGTATCGTCATGGCCGAGAAAAAGCTGGATTATCGGCTTGAACTCGAAAACGTCTGGTCCGCCGACACGCAGATCCAAACGTACAACCCGCTGGGCAAAGTGCCCTGCCTGGTCATGGAAGATGGCGGCGCCCTGTTCGACTCGCGCGTTATCGTCGAATACCTGGACACCTTGTCGCCCGTCGCCCGCCTGATTCCGCAGCCGGGCCGCGACCGCGCGGCCGTCAAGTGCTGGGAAGCCATCGCCGATGGCGTGCTGGACGCCTGCGTCACCATCGTCAAGGAAAAGCAGCGCCCGGAGGCGCAGCGCAGTCCGGAATGGATCGAGCGCCAATACGGCAAGATCCACGCCAGCCTGGATGCCATGAACAAGAGCCTGGGAGAGAACGCCCATTGCATGGGCATCAACTACAGCCTGGCCGACATTGCCGTGGGCTGTGCCCTGGGCTACCTCGACCTGCGCTTCGCCGAACTGGACTGGCGCGCCGACCACGCCAATCTGGCGCGCCTGTACGACAAGCTGTCGCAGCGCCAATCGTTCCTGGACACCGTTCCCAAGACGGCCTGAGGCGTTCCGGCACCCCGGATCCCGCTCCGGCCGCCTCGCGCGGCCGGTTTCGCTTCCGGCTCAGGCCAGCACTGCCTGCGCCGCCTTGAAGAGCATGTAAGCCGACAGCGCGAACAACAGGCAGGCAAACACGCGCTTGAGCGTCTGCACCGGCAGCCGGTGCGCCATGCGCGCGCCCAGCGGCGCGGTCAGGACGCTGACGCACACCAATGCCAGCAGGGCCGGCCAATAGATGTAGCCCAACATGCCGGGCCGCGTGGCGCCTTCGTTCAACCCCGAGACCACGTAGCCGATGCTGTTGGCCAGCGCGATGGGAAAGCCGAGCGCCGCCGAGGTCGACACCGCGTTGTGCAGCGCGACGTTGCACCAGACCATGAACGGCACCGACAGGAAGCCTCCGCCCGCCCCCACCAACCCCGACAGGAACCCAATGCCGGCCCCGGCCGCGCTGGTGCCCAGGACGCCCGGCATCTGGCGGCTGGGCTTGGGCTTTTTGTTGCGCAGCATGTTCCAGCCGGAATAGCCGACGAACAGCGCGAAGAACAGCGACAGCCACAAAGTGCTCAGCGCCGCGAACACCGCGCCCCCGGACAACAGGCCGCCGAGGATGATGCCGGGCGCCATGGCCCAGACAATGCGCCACTTGATCGTGCCCTTCTGCTGGTGCGCGCGCACGCTGGAAATCGAGGTGAACAGGATCGAGGTCATTGACGTGGCGATGGCGGCGTGCACCACCAGGTCGGCCGGCATGCCCTGCCAGGTGAACAGCATCGTCAGGAACGGCACCAGCAGCATGCCACCGCCGATCCCCAGCAAGCCCGCCGCGAAGCCTGCCAGCGCACCCAGCGCCAGCAGGCAAACCACCATCGTTACGTCCACTTCCCTCTCCTCGTTGCCGGCTTTTGTGCCGCTTTTTCATGAATCAGGCCCCGCGGACGCGATGCCCGCGGGGCCTGGCTGGCACGGCTATCGGTAGCGCGGCCCGCCCGAAGGCGTCTTGCCGGGCGAACCGCCCCTAGACGATGATGCCGCCGCCCAGGCAGACGTCGCCATCGTAGAGCACCGCCGACTGCCCGGGCGTGACCGCCCATTGCGCCTCGGTGAAGTCGAGCGCGAAGCCCGCGTCGGTGGCATCGCCGAGCCGGCAGGCCGCGTCGGCCTGACGGTAGCGCGTCTTGGCGCCGTACATCCCGGCGGCCGGCGCCTGCCCCGCGACCCAACTGGCGTCCTGCGCCCGCAGCGAGCCGGACAGCAGCCAGGGATGGTCATGCCCCTGCACCACGTAGAGCACGTTGCGTTCGAGGTCCTTGCGCGCCACGTACCAGGCCTCGGCCGTGCCGTCATCGCGCTGGCGGCCTTTCACACCGCCCACGCCCAGGCCCTTGCGCTGGCCCAGCGTGTAGAAAGACAGGCCCTCGTGGCGCCCGACCTGTTGCCCTTCGGGCGTCAGGATCGGGCCCGGCTCGGTCGGCAGGTAGCGATTGAGGAACTCGCGGAACGGCCGCTCGCCAATGAAGCAGATGCCGGTGGAGTCCTTCTTGGCGGCGTTGTGCAGGCCGATCTCATGCGCGATGCGGCGCACCTCGGTCTTGTGGATCTCCCCTAGCGGGAACAGGGTGCGCGACAGTTGCGCCTGGTTCAGGCGATGCAGGAAATAGCTCTGGTCCTTGGAACCGTCCAGCGCTTTGAGCAATTCGAAGCGCGAAGCGCCCCCTTCGGCCGACACTTCGCGCACCCGGGCATAGTGGCCGGTGGCGATGTGCTCGGCGCCCAGCGCCATGGCGTGATCGAGGAACGCCTTGAACTTGATTTCGGCATTGCACAGCACGTCGGGGTTGGGCGTGCGGCCGGCCGAGTACTCGCGCAGGAACTCGGCGAATACGCGGTCCTTGTATTCGGCGGCGAAATTGACATATTCGAATTCGACGCCGACCAGGTCGGCCACGCTGGCCGCGTCCAGCAGGTCCTGCCGGGTGGAGCAGTATTCGGAATCGTCGTCGTCTTCCCAGTTCTTCATGAACAGGCCGACGACCTCATAGCCTTGCTGCTTGAGCAGCCAGGCGGTGACCGAAGAATCGACCCCGCCGGACATGCCGACGACAACGCGGCCCTTCTTGGTGGATTTTTGACTCATGATCGCGCCATTTTACTGCGGGCTGGCCTCTGCCTCGGGTTGCGGCTCGGCCGCCCGCGAGACCTCCATCAACCAGGTCCGGAATGCCTGCAAGGTGGGCAGGTTGGCCTTCTGGTCGGGATAGCACAGGTAATAGCCCATGCGCGCGCGGATCGGCAGCTGGATCGCCACCATCAGCTTGCCGTCGCGCAGTTCGTCCTCGATCAGGCAGCGCGGGATCAGCGCCACGCCGAAACCAGCCGCGGCCGCCTGCGACAGCAGCGCGTACTGGTCGAAACGCGCGCCTTCCAGGCTGCGCCGGGTATCGCAGCCGGCCTGCTCGAACCAGTCGCGCCAGCCTTCCAGGGCCGAAGTGTGGTGCAGCAGGGGGTAGGCCAGCAGGTCCGCCGGCGTGCTACAGCCCCCCGGAATCAGGCGCGGGCTGCAGACCGGCAGGATCTCGCGGCCGACAATGTAATCGGCGCCGCTGCCCGGCCAGATGCCTTCGCCGAAACGGACCGCGGCGTCCAGTTCGGGCGATGAAAAATCGTAGCCCTGGCGGTGCGGCAGGAATTCCACATGGATGTCCGGGCGCAACCGCATGAAGGCGGTCAGGCGCGGGATCAGCCAGCGCGCGCCAAAGGTCGGCATGCAGGTCAGGTTGAGAGTGCCCCCCTGCCCCTGATGCGCGATCAGCTCGACCGTGGCCGCCTCGATCTGGCCCAACCCGGCCTGAATCTTGGTCAGGTAGCCACGGCCGGCCTCGGTCAGGACCAGGCCTTGCCTGATGCGCAGGAATAGTTCGACGCCGACGAACTCCTCCAGGTGTTTCACTTGCTTACTCACCGCGCCCTGCGTCACGCACAGCTCCTGCGCGGCGCGGGTGAAACTGCTGTGCCTGGCGGCCACTTCGAAGGCCTGCAGGTCGGTGAGTGAAGGACAGAAGCGTCTCATGGAAGCGGGCCTCGATGCCGGGTTCGACGGGCCTGAAGTTACATAATGAAACTTCGCCGCAAAAGAGGCATGAAAAAAAGTTATAGCTTAAGGAGAAACTTTCGTTTGTGCAAACTGGCCTTGCAAGAAAGAATCTGCCTGTTTGCGTCTGCCTTTTGCGCATCCGCGTTTCAATTCATAGGGGAATTCATGCAACGCCGTAATGTAGTCCTGGGTCTTTGCGTCGCCGTCGCGACGCTGACCACGCCGCTGACCTCGGGCATCGCCCATGCCGACGACGCCTATCCGAGCAAGCCGATCCGCCTGATCGTGCCGTTCCCGCCGGGAGGCACCACCGACATCGTCGGCCGCCTGTTCGCCGACAAGCTGGGCAAGGAACTGGGCCAGACCGTCGTGGTGGAAAACCGCGGCGGCGCCGGCGGCTCGATCGGCAGCGCCTTCGTCGCCAGCAGCGCGCCGGACGGCTACACCCTGGGCATCGCCACCGTCAGCACGCACGGCATCAACCCGGCCATCTATCCGAACCTGCCGTTCGATGGCGAGAAGGACTTCACGCCGATCTCGAACCTGGCCGCCGTGCCGAACATCATGACCATCAACCCGAAGGTGCAGGCCAAGGACATGGCCGAGTTCATCAAGCTGGCCAAGAGCCAGCCGGGCAAGCTGACGTACGCCTCGGCCGGCAACGGCTCGGTCTCGCACATGATGGGCGAACTGTTCAAGATGGCGTCGGGCACCGACCTGATGCACGTGCCGTACCGCGGCGTGGGCCCGGCGCTGAACGACGCGCTGGCCGGCCAAGTCGATGTCATGTACGACAACCTGCCCTCGACCCTGCCGCACGTACAGTCCGGCCGCCTGATCGCCATGGCCGTGGCCGCTCCCAAGCGCGTGGCCAGCCTGCCGAACGTGCCCACGTTCGCCGAAGTCGGCCTGCCTGCCGTCAACGACGCCTCGTGGTTCGGCCTGGTCGCCCCGGCCAAGCTGCCGGCGCCGATCCTGGCCAAGCTGAACGCCGCCGTGCAGAAGGTCAGCGCCGAAGCCGACGTCAAGTCGCGCCTGCAAGCGCTGGGCGCCGAACCCGCCGCCAACACGCCGGAAGCGTTCGCCAAGCAGATCTCGGCTGAAATCGCCAAGAACAAGCGCATCGCCAAAGAAGCCAACGTGAAGATCGACTAAGCGATCTTCGACCCCCGCCGCGCCCGCGCGGCGCGCGGGGGGCTCCGATTCACGAACGCAACACCCCCATATGCGAATCACCCAACCCCTGTCCTACCGGCTCGACCTTCCGCTGCAATACCCGAACTCGGCGCCTTCGGCCCCGCTCGTGCTGGACTCCCCGCACAGCGGCACCACCTATCCGCCCGACTTCGCGCCCGCGGTGGATTTCGGCGCACTGCGCACGGCCGAGGACACCTGGGTTGACGATCTGTGGGGCGACGCCATCGACATGGGCGTGCCCATGGTCGCCGCGAGCTTTCCGCGCGCCTACATCGATGCCAATCGCGCCCCCGATGAAATCGACGAGTTGCTGCTGGAGCAGTCGTGGCCCGGCGCGGTCAACGCCTCGCCCAAGGTCAAGCTGGGCAAGGGCCTGATCTGGCGCATGCTGGACGACGGCACGCCGCTGTACGACCGCAAGCTGAGCGTCGAAGAAGTGACGCACCGCATCGAGGCCTGCTGGAAGCCGTACCATGCGGCGCTCGGCCAGGTGCTCGACAGCGCCCACCAGAAGTTCGGCAAGGTCTGGCACATCAACTGCCACTCCATGCCCAGCGTCGCCGGCGCCTACGCCACCGACCGCCCCGGCCTGGTCCACCCGGACTTCGTGCTGGGCGACCGCGACGGCAGCACCAGCGATCCGGCATTCCGGGAATTCGTCGCGGCCTGGCTGCGCGAACGCGGCTACGACGTGACGGTGAACGATCCCTACAAGGGTGTCGAACTGGTGCGCGCCTTCGGCCGCCCCGAACAAGGCCGCCACAGCCTGCAGATCGAGATCAACCGCAAGCTCTACATGGACGAGGTCAGCCTGCGTCCATCGGCCAACTACGGCCGCCTCAAAGCCGACCTGCGCGACCTGACCGCCGCGCTGATCGACTGGACTCGCGCGCAGACGGCCTGACGCCGGACGCCTGCGCGCCAGTGCCGGCCAGCAGCCCGTTGTCAGTCTGGCCGGTGTGACCGGGGCGCAAGCCCCAAGCCCCATGGTTAACCCCATGGGGCTTTCTTTTGGGCGGCGTGGAAACTCCTGTCCCGGGCGTATATCCGTTATAACTACGGCGAACCTTCTGAGGAGAGGCGTCGATGCACATCGGGATACCAAAGGAAACCCGAGACGGGGAAACCCGTGTCGCAGCAACACCGGAAACCGTCAAGAAGTACGTAGGCGGCAAACACACCGTTGTCGTGGAGCGTGGCGCAGGCAGCGCGGCACGCTATCTGGATGAAGCCTACGAGGCCGCGGGCGCGACGCTCGGCGGCGCCCAGGAGGCGCTCGGGGCGGAGCTGGTCATGAAGGTTCGCGCCCCCTCCGCGTCCGAACTGCCGCAGATGAAAGCCGGCGCGGTGGTCATCGGTATGCTCGACCCGTTCGACGCCGACGGCCTGGCGCAGATGGCCGCCGCCGGCCTGACCGGCTTCGCGCTGGAAGCCGCGCCCCGCATCACGCGCGCCCAGAGCCTGGACGTGCTGTCGTCGCAGGCCAACCTGGCCGGCTACAAGGCGGTGCTGCTGGCGGCCCACCACTACGGCCGCCTGATCCCCATGATGATGACCGCCGCCGGCACGCTCAAGGCCGCGCGCGCCGTGGTGCTGGGCACCGGCGTCGCCGGCCTGCAGGCCATCGCCACGGCCAAGCGCCTGGGCGCGGTGGTCGAGGCCTCCGACGTGCGGCCCGCCGCGCGCGAGCAGGTCGAATCGCTCGGCGCCAAGTTCATCGACGTGCCGTTCGAGACCGACGAAGAACGCGAGATCGCCCAAGGCGTGGGCGGCTACGCGCGCCCCATGCCGCCGGCCTGGATGGCGCGGCAGGCGGCGCTGGTGTCGGAACGCTGCAAGCAGGCCGACATCGTCATCACCACCGCCCTCATCCCCGGCCGCCCCGCGCCCACGCTGGTGTCGGCCGAGACCGTCGCGGCTATGAAGCCCGGCTCGGTGCTGGTGGACCTGGCGGTCGAGCGCGGCGGCAACTGCCCGCTGTCCGAGAAAGGCAAGGTGGTCGAGAAGCACGGCGTGACCCTGGTGGGGCTGACCAACCTGCCCGGCCTGGTGGCGACCGACGCGTCGGCGCTCTACGCCCGCAACGTCCTCGACTTCCTGAAACTCATCATCAATGCGGACGGCGCGCTGGCAATCCAGCGCGACGATGAAATCGTGGCGGCCTGCCTGGTATGCGAAGGCGGCATTGTGACGCGCGGGAGCTAAAGGCATGGAAGCGATCAACCCTACCCTGATGAATCTCATCATCTTCGTGCTGGCGATCTACGTCGGCTACCACGTGGTCTGGAACGTCACCCCCGCGCTGCACACCCCGCTGATGGCGGTGACCAACGCGATCTCGGCCATCATCATCGTCGGCGCCATGCTGGCGGCGGCTTTGACCGAAGGCGGATTGGCGCGCGGCATGGGCGTGTTTGCCGTGGCGCTGGCCGCGGTCAACGTGTTCGGCGGCTTTCTGGTCACGCGACGCATGCTGGAGATGTTCAAGAAGAAGGAAAAGAAGGCGGCCAAGGAGGATGCGAAATGATCTCGCTGAACCTTGTCACGCTGCTCTACCTGGTTGCCTCGGTCTGCTTCATCCAGGCGCTCAAGGGCCTCTCGCATCCCACCACCTCGCGCCTGGGCAATGCCTTCGGCATGGCCGGCATGGCGATCGCGGTACTGACCACTGGCGCGCTCATCGTCGGCCTGGCGCGCAGCGGCGCCGCCGGCATCGGGTTGGGCTGGGTAGTGCTCGGCCTGCTGTTCGGCGGCTCGATCGGCACGCTGATGGCCAAGCGCGTCGAAATGACCAAGATGCCCGAGCTGGTGGCGTTCATGCACAGCATGATCGGCCTGGCGGCAGTGGCCATCGCGGTGGCTGTGGTGGCCGAGCCGCATGCGTTCGGCATCGTCGCCGCCGGCACACTGATCCCCACCGGCAACCGCTTCGAGCTGTTCATCGGCACCTTCGTCGGCGCCATTACCTTCTCGGGTTCGGTGATCGCCTTCGGCAAGCTGTCGGGCAAGTACAAGTTCCGCCTGTTCCAGGGGGCGCCGGTGGTGTTCGCCGGCCAGCACATGCTGAACCTGGCGCTGGCGCTGCTGATGCTGGCGATGGGCGTGTGGTTCATGCTGACGCAGGCCTGGACGCCCTTCATCATCATGACGCTGATCGCCTTCGTGCTGGGCGTGCTGATCATCATCCCGATCGGCGGCGCCGACATGCCAGTGGTGGTGTCGATGCTGAACAGCTACTCGGGCTGGGCGGCGGCGGGCATCGGCTTCTCGCTCAACAACCCGATGCTGATCATCGCCGGCTCGCTGGTGGGCTCGTCCGGCGCCATCCTCTCGTACATCATGTGCAAGGCGATGAACCGCTCGTTCTTCAACGTCATCCTGGGCGGCTTCGGTGGTCAGGCGGGCGAAGCCGCGGCGGCGGGCGGCGGCCAGCAGCGCAGCGTCAAGTCGGGCAGCCCCGACGACGCGGCGTTCCTGATGACCAATGCCGAAAGCGTCACCATCGTGCCGGGCTACGGCCTGGCGGTGGCACGCGCCCAGCACGCGCTCAAGGAGCTGGCCGAAAAGCTCACCGAACGCGGTGTCACCGTCAAATACGCCATCCACCCGGTCGCCGGCCGCATGCCGGGCCACATGAACGTGCTGCTGGCCGAGGCCGAAGTGCCTTACGACCAGGTCTTCGAGATGGACGACATCAACAGCGAGTTCGGCCAGACCGACGTGGTGCTGGTGCTGGGCGCCAACGACGTGGTCAACCCGGCCGCCAAGAACGATCCCAAGTCGCCGATTGCCGGCATGCCGATCCTGGAAGCCTACAAGGCCCGCACCGTGATCGTGAACAAGCGCTCGATGGCCTCCGGCTACGCCGGCCTGGACAACGAACTGTTCTACATGGACCGCACCATGATGGTCTTCGGCGACGCCAAGAAGGTGCTCGAAGACATGGTCAAGGCCGTGGAGTGAGGCGCCAGCCCCGCGAGGCCCGGGCCTCGCGGGGCATGCCCGCGATGCGCCGGCACGCCCGCCGGGCCTGACGCCGTTGCCCGCTAGGGGGCAGCCAGCCGCTCGTCCACCACTTCGATCCAGTGCCGCACCGGCGTGCTGGTACCGCTCTGCAAATGACCGATGCAGCCGATATTGGCCGACAGGATCACGTCCGGCGCGCCCGGCGCGATGGCGCTCAGCTTGCGGTCGCGCAGCGCCAGCGCGATCTCGGGGTTCAGCACCGAATACGCGCCCGCCGAGCCGCAGCACAGGTGCGGCTCGGCGAACGGCTGCAGCGCGAAGCCCAGATCGACCAGCAATTGCTCGGACAACGGCCGCAGCCCCTGCCAATGTTGCAGCGTGCAGGGCGGATGAAACGCCGCCCGCGTGCCCTTGTCGGCCAACCGGGCGCGCAGTTGTCCCGCATGCGGCGCGACGATCTCCGCCACGTCCTTGACCCGCGCCACGATGTCCGCGGCGCGCTGGGCATAGGCCGGGTCATGGCGCAGGTGATGCGCATATTCCTTGACCATGGCGCCGCAACCCGATGCATTCATGACGATGGCCTCGACCGCGCCATCCTGCACCAATGGCCACCAGGCATCGATATTGGCGCGCATCTGGTCGAGCGCCGCCGCCTGCGCGTCCAGATGGAAACTGGCCGCGCCGCAGCAACCCGCGCCCGGCGCGATGCGCGCGCCGATGCCGATGGCGTCCAATACCCGGATGGTGGCGGCATCGATCGTCGGCATCATCGACGGCTGCACGCAGCCAGCCAGCATCAGCACCTGCCGCGCATGTCCCGCCACCGGCGGCAAGGCGCCGACGGGACGACGCTGCGGCACCTTGCGCCGGAGCGCTTCCGGCAAGGCGCCGCGTACCGCCTGCCCCACCCGCATGGCGGGCCCGAACAGCGGCGACAGCATGGCCCGGCGCAACATCTTGCGCTTGGCCTTCTCGGCCCAGGGGCGCGGCACCCGTTCTTCGACGACCTGACGGCCGATATCCACCAAGTGGCCATATTGCACGCCTGACGGGCAGGTGGTTTCGCAATTGCGGCAAGTCAGGCATCGGTCCAAATGCTGCTGGGTCGAGCGGGTCGGTGCGGCGCCTTCCAGCACCTGCTTGATCAGGTAAATGCGGCCGCGCGGACTGTCGAGTTCATCGCCCAGCACCTGGTATGTGGGACAGGTCGCCGTGCAGAAGCCGCAATGCACGCAGCGCCGCAGGATCGCATCGGCCTCATTGCCCAGATCGGTATCGCGGGCCCAGGCCGCGAGATTGGTTTGCATGATGCCTATAGCTCCAGGACCAACCGGCCCGGGTTGAACAGCCCGGCCGGATCGAGTTCTTGCTTGAGACGGCGCGTGATCAACGCCACGCCCGGCGACAGCGGATGGAACACGCCATCGGCCGGCGGCCTGATGCCGGCCGGACGGAACAGCGTCGCGTGCCCGCCCAACCGCTGCGCCAGTTCGCGCAGTTCGGCCGCATCCTGCGGGCCCGATAGCCAGCGCTGGCCACCGCCCCACTCCACCAGGGCCTGCCCGCTGCCCAGCGCGGCCGCGGTTGGCGGCAAGGCCAGGCGCCACACAGGCTGGCCCGGCGCAAAAAAAGCGTGGGTCTGTTCGCGTAATCCGGCCCACCAGGACTCGGCCGCCTCGGGCGCCAGCGCATCGCCGCCAATCACCTGCCGCGCGCTGGCAATGGCGGGGGGCGCGCCGGACAGACGTACATGCATCAGGCCTTCCTGGCCGGCGGTGCCCGCCCAACTGGTGGCCGAGATCGGCAGGGGTTTGCCGCGCCACAGGGCAAAGCTGGCCAAGGCCTGCGCCTGCGTCGCCGGCAGCGCCAGCGTCAGTTCCTCCTGCGGCCGGGGAACGACCTTCAGCGACACTTCCAGTATGGCGCCGAAGATGCCGTGCGAGCCCGCCAGCAGGCGCGAGACGTCATAGCCGGCCACGTTCTTCATGACCTCGCCGCCGAACGACAGCACTCGCCCATCCGAATCCAGCAGTTGCGCGCCCAGCACGAAATCGCGCAACGCCCCCGCGCTCATGCGGCGCGGCCCCGACAGGCCCGCGGCCACGCAGCCGCCAACGGTGGCGGCGGGAGAGAAATGCGGCGGCTCGAAAGCCAGCATCTGGCCGCGCTCGGCGAGCGCCGCTTCCAGTTCGGCCAAGGGCGTACCGGCCCGCACCGTCACCACCAGTTCCGACGGGTGATAGCTGACAATGCCGCGATACGGCGTCATATCCAGCAGGCAATGGCCATCCTGCGGCGTCACCGGCCGATAGTTGCCATAGAACGCCTTGCTGCCGCCGCCCATGACGAACAGCGGCTTGTGACCGGCGCGGGCCGTCATGACCTGGTCGCACAATTCCGACAGGACGAAGTCCATAGGGGAGACGTCCTAGAAGCGAGCGAGATCCGGGAAGCGCAGCTCGCCCGCGTGTACGTGCATCTTGCCGTATTCCGCGCAACGGGCCAGCGTAGGTATGACCTTTTCGGGATTGAGCAGGCACGGCGGATCGAATGCCCGCTTGACCGCCAGGAACGCGTCGAGTTCTTCGCGAGAGAATTGCACGCACATTTGATTTATTTTCTCCATTCCCACACCGTGCTCTCCAGTCACGGTTCCTCCTACCTGCACGCACAGTTCGAGGATGGCCGCGCCGAATTTCTCGGCGCGTTCCACTTCGTCCGGTTTATTCGAATCGAACAGGATCAGCGGATGCAGGTTGCCGTCGCCCGCATGGAACACGTTGGCGCAACGCAGGCCAAACTCGTCTTCCATTTGCTCGATGGCGCCCAGCACCCGGGCCAGATGACGGCGCGGAATCGTGCCGTCCATGCAGTAGTAATCGGGCGACACGCGCCCGGCGGCGGGAAACGCATTCTTGCGCCCCGCCCAGAATTTGAGCCGTTCGGCTTCCGACGCCGACACCTGGCAGCGGGTGGCGCCGGCCGCGCGGAAGATAGCTTCCATGCGCGCGATCTCGTGCGCCACTTCCTCGGGCGTGCCATCCGACTCGCACAGCAGGATGGCCTGCGCGTCCATGTCGTAGCCGGCGCGCACAAAGGGTTCGACCATGTGCGTCGCGCGCCGGTCCATCATCTCCAGGCCGGCGGGAATGATGCCGTCCGCGATCACCTGCGTCACCGCATTGCCCGCGGCCTCGACGCTGGCAAAGCTCGCCATCACCACCTGCGCGCAGGCCGGCTTGGGAATCAGCTTGACCGTCACTTCGGTCACCACGCCCAGCATGCCTTCGGAACCGATGAACACCGACAGCAGATCCAGCCCCGGCGCGTCCGGCGCCTCGGAGCCGAGCTCCACCACCTCGCCATCGATCGTGATCATCCGCACGCGCAGCACGTTGTGCACCGTCAAGCCGTACTTCAGGCAATGCACGCCCCCCGAGTTCTCGGCGACGTTGCCGCCGATCGAACAGGCGATCTGGCTCGACGGATCGGGCGCGTAATACAGCCCGTAGGGGGCCGCGGCTTCCGAAATGGCCAGATTGCGCACACCCGGCTCGACCACCGCGGTGGCGCTGGCCAGGTCGATATGCTTGATGCGATTGAATTTGGACAGGCCCAGCAGCACGCCTTGGCTGTGCGGCATGGCGCCGCCCGACAGGCCGGTGCCGGCGCCGCGCGCCACCAGCGGCGCGTTGAAGCGCTTGCAGATCCGCATGACCGCCTGTACCTGCTCCTCGGTCTCGGGCAGCACCACCACGGCGGGCAAGGCACGGTACAGCGACAACCCGTCGCACTCGTACGGACGGGTATCCTCTTCACGAAACAGCACGCAATGCGACGGCAGCGCGGCCGCCAACGCCTCGACGAGTTGCTGCAACGAATAAGGCGCCTGCACTTGTGCCAGGCCGGTTTCGACCAGTGAATTCATGAGCGCAACAATAGCGCGACCGCAGGCTGGACGCAGGCCGGGATTTACCCGCATCCTTGCGTACATCCAACGGCCGCGCGGTGCCGCAGACGTAACCAGCCGTAAAGCATCGGGTGAACGGAGGGCACCGGCACGCGCTGGGCCGGGCGGCCAGCCCATTCCCAGCGCTTGAGAATGATTGTCAACCGCGGCCGCGGGCCGCGCGACGCGCCGACGAAAAAGGCCGGTGGGTTGCCCCACCGGCCTCTTCCGTGCGCCCTGACGGCGACTTACCAGGACACGATCTTGCCCGGGTTGAGGATGTTATTGGGATCGAACGCATGCTTGAGGCTGCGCATCAGGTCGAGGGCGTCATCGCCATGCTCTTCGGCCATGAACTGCATCTTGTGCAGGCCAACGCCATGCTCGCCCGTGCAGGTACCATCGGCGGCGATCGCGCGGCGCACCAGGTTGTGGTTGATGGTCTCGGATTCCTGCCATTCGCGCTCGTTGTCGGCATCCAGCAGCATCAGCACGTGGAAGTTGCCGTCGCCCACATGGCCGACGATGGTGTATGGGAAGCTGGCCCGGTCCAGTTCCTCGACAGTCTCGCGCACGCAGTCAGCCAGGCGCGAGATCGGCACGCAGACGTCGGTGGTGCTGGCGCGGCAGCCCGGGCGCAGTTGCAGGCCGGCAAAATAGGCATTGTGACGCGCGGTCCACAGGCGGCTGCGGTCCTCGGGACGCTCGGCCCATTCGAAGTCCATACCACCGTGCTCGGCGGTGATGGCCTGAACGGTCTCGGCCTGCTCCTGCACGCCCGCCGGGCTGCCGTGGAATTCGAACACCAGCAGCGGCGTCTCGCGCAGCGTCAGCTTGCTATGCAGGTTGACGGCGCGCACGCTGGCCGCGTCCATGAACTCGACGCGGGCGACCGGCACGCCCATCTGGATGATTTCGATCACGCTCTGCACTGCGGCGTCCAGCGTGGGGAAGTTGCAGACCGCCGCCGACACGGCCTCGGGCTGCGGGTACAGGCGCACGGTGACTTCGGTGATGATGCCGAGCGTGCCTTCGCTGCCGACGAAGATGCGGGTCAGGTCGTAGCCGGCCGACGACTTGCGGGCGCGGCCGGCAGTGCGCACGATGCGGCCGTCGGCGGTGACCACGGTCAGCGACATGACGTTCTCGCGCATGGTGCCGTAGCGCACGGCGTTGGTGCCGGAGGCGCGCGTGGCGGCCATGCCGCCGAGGCTGGCATCGGCGCCCGGATCGATCGGGAAGAACAGGCCGGTGCTGCGGATCTCTTCATTGAGCTGCTTGCGCAGCACGCCAGCCTGCACGGTGGCGGTCAGGTCTTCGGCGTTGACCGCCAGCACCTTGTTCATCTGCGACAGATCCAGGCTGATGCCGCCCTGGATCGCCAGGATGTGACCTTCCAGCGATGACCCCGCGCCATAGGGAATCAGCGGCACGCGGTGTTCGTTGCACAGCCTGGCGACTTCGGCGACCTCTTCGGTGCTCTGGGCGAAGACCACGGCGTCGGGCAGCATCGCCGGATATGGCGATTCGTCGCGGCCATGGTGCTCGCGCACCGCGGAGGATTCGGAGAAACGATCGCCAAAGCGGGCGCGCAAGGCCTCGAGACAGGCGGCCGGCACCGCGCGGCGCAGCGATTCAGCGTGCAAGGGAGCGTTCATGATCAGCGGATTCTCGGATTGGGTAATCCGATTATTCTACGCCGCCCGCCATGCTGCACCGCAAACCGCCCGTGCGGACGGCTTGCGGCCCGTCCGGCTCACTTGCCGGAGGTCAGCGCGACGCGGCGGCGCTCCCGCACGGCGTGCGCCAGGCGTTCGAGCACGGCCACCGAAGCATCCCAGTCGATGCAGCCATCGGTGATGCTCTGGCCGTACACCAGGGGCGTGCCCGGCACCATGTCCTGGCGGCCGCCCAGCAAGTGGCTTTCGACCATCACACCGACCAGCCGCGCGTCGCCGGCTTCCATCTGGCGCGCCACGTCCTCGATCACCAGCGGCTGGTTCTCGGGCTTCTTGCTGCTGTTGGCGTGGCTGGCATCGATCATGATGCGCTGCGCCAGGCCAGCCTTGGCCATGTCCTGGCAGGCGGCATCGACACTGGCGGCGTCGTAGTTCGGCGTCTTGCCGCCGCGCAGGATGACGTGACAGTCCTCGTTGCCGGCCGTCGAGACGATGGCCGAATGTCCGCCCTTGGTCACCGACAGGAAATGGTGCGGCTGCGAGGCCGCCTTGATCGCGTCGACCGCGATCTTCACATTGCCATCCGTGCCATTCTTGAAACCCACCGGACACGACAAGCCGGACGCCAGTTCGCGATGCACTTGGCTTTCCGTCGTGCGCGCCCCGATCGCCCCCCAGGACACCAGGTCCGCAATGTACTGCGGCGTAATCATGTCGAGGAACTCGCACCCTGCCGGCAGGCCCAGGCTGTTGATGTCCAACAGCAGTTCGCGCGCCACGCGCACCCCCTTGTTGATGTCGAAGCTGCCGTCCAGGTCCGGGTCGTTGATCAGCCCCTTCCAGCCGACCGTGGTGCGCGGTTTCTCGAAATACACGCGCATGACGATTTCCAGGTCCGCGCTCAGGCGGTCGCGCACCGGCTTGAGCCGCTTCGCATATTCGATCGCCGCGCGGGTATCGTGAATCGAACACGGGCCGATCACGACGATCATGCGGTCGTCCATGCCATGCAGGATGCGGTGCATCGACTGCCGGGCAGCGAACACGGTGTCGGAGGCCTGCTGGGTGCAGGCGAATTCGCGCATCACGTGCGCGGGCGGATTCAGCTCTTTGATTTCTCGGATGCGAAGGTCGTCGGTATTGTGTGACACGGTACTGCTCCTGGGTTTCCCGCCACCGGGATCGGTCCCGGGGTGTTCCTCAAGCTGACGGCACAAAAAAAGCCGCCAGTTCGCTGGCGGCTTTTTTGGGGGGATTCTTTCCAAACTTCAGATTGAGCGCGTCCCTTCCTCCGCCAGCGGCTTCAGAAAACCATAAAAGTAAAAGTAAAAGGCGGGGGACGCAAATTTCATGGGAAAAGACTCTAGCACAATTTTTTCGGACCGTCACGCCGGTTTTCAATGCGGCGTAGCGCTCCCCCGCCGACCGGTCGCGGGGCAGTCGTGGCGGGTGCGTCAGGCGGTGCCGCCCACGGTCAGGCCTTCCATGCGGACCGTGGGCATGCCCACGCCAACCGGCACGCTCTGGCCATCCTTGCCACACGTGCCCACGCCCGAATCCAGCTTCAGGTCGTCGCCGATCATGGTGACGCGGGTCATGGCGTCTGGGCCGTTGCCGATCAGCGTGGCCCCCTTGACCGGATACGTCACCTTGCCGTCCTCGATCATGTAGGCCTCGGAGGCTGAGAACACGAACTTGCCATTGGTGATGTCGACCTGGCCGCCGCCGAAGTTGGCCGCGTACAGGCCGCGCTTGACGGATGCGATGATCTCCTCGGGCGCCTTGTCGCCAGCCAGCATGTAGGTGTTGGTCATGCGCGGCATCGGCAGGTGCGCGAACGATTCGCGGCGGCCGTTGCCGGTGGCCGCCGTCTTCATCAGGCGGGCATTCAGGGTGTCCTGCATGTAGCCGCGCAGGATGCCATCTTCGATCAGCACGTTGCGCTGGGTGGCGTTGCCTTCGTCGTCGATATTGAGCGAGCCGCGGCGGTCCGGAATGGTGCCATCGTCAACCACGGTCACGCCCTTGGAGGCGACGCGCTCGCCGATGCGGCCCGAGAACACGCTCGATCCCTTGCGGTTGAAATCGCCCTCCAGACCGTGGCCCACCGCTTCATGCAGCAGGATGCCGGGCCAACCCGACCCGAGCACCACGGTCATTTCGCCAGCCGGCGCCGGACGGGCCTCGAGATTGACCATGGCTTCGTGCACCGCGCGCTCGACGTAGCCCTGCAGCATTTCGTCGGTGAAATACGCCAGCCCCAGGCGGCCGCCGCCGCCGGCATGGCCCATCTCGCGCCGGCCATTGCGCTCGGCGATCACGGTCAGCGACAGGCGCACCAAGGGCCGCACGTCAGCGGCCAGGCGGCCATCGCTGCCGGCCACCAGCACCACGTCGTACTCTGCGCCCAGGCCGGCCATGACCTGGATCACATGCGGGTCGCGGGCCCGCGCCATGCGCTCGATGCGCTCGAGCAGCGCGACCTTCTCGGGGGCGGTCAGTGTCGCCACCGGATCGATGTCGGCATACAGGCTGCGGCCGATTTCGGCCTCGACCTGCGCTGCCACCTTGACCTTGCCGGCACCGCGGCGGGCGATGCCGCGCACCGCGTGGGCCGAGGACAGCAGGGCCTCGGGCGACAGGGAATCGGAATAGGCAAACGCGGTTTTCTCGCCGCTCACGGCCCGCACACCGACTCCCTGGCTGATGGAAAAGCTGCCCGTCTTGACGATGCCCTCTTCCAGGCTCCAGCCTTCGCTGCGGGTGTACTGGAAATACAGATCGGCGTAGTCGACCTTGTGGGTGAAGATTTCGCCGAGCGCGCGCGCCATGTCGGCCTCGGTCAGCCCCCAGGGGTCGAGCAACAGCGATTTGGCGGTGGCCAGGGATGCAATAGCGGGATCGATGATTTTCATAGGACTCTGTTGGGGCGCGCCGGCGGGGTCACGCGGCTGTCATGACGCTCAAGGCTATATCGTACCGCCGACACGGGCACGACGTCGCGCGCCGCCCATATTTACTAGCAAGTTAACCAATTGGGGACTGGTCCCAAACTAAAAGCGGCGCGCGCGACAAAATACGGCTGTTCCGCCGCGCATATCCATCCACCCCCGCTGTCTTACTTCGCCCCCCGGCCGCAAACTTGTCATACAACTCGACAACAAAAATAGCGAAGCCTGCAATAACGAAGCCTGCAACAAGGCCCCGAGCCGGTCCTCACATGTGGGAAAGCAAGCCGGCATAACATTCTCGAAGGGTGGGAATGAAAATACGCATAGCCAGGCAAACCGCTGCAATACGCGCCCGACCCAGGTCATCCGACCTCTTGGCGCGAGTTTCGATAAATCCCGCCATGCGTTGCCGCCTTGCTGGAAAATGTCCTGACTTAGGGCTGAAAATTCTCGATCTGCCCGCCATCCGCTCACTTCATGAAACAAAGACCTATAAATCAGACAAACATTCCCGGCATTCGTCCGTTCTATGAACCAAAGCAAGCCTTGTTTCAATTAGTCCCAAATTTGGGAATATCCTTCCCAAAACTTGTTCATGGCGCGAACCCGCGTGCCTAAAGACTCTCCGGCGGTTTTGATACAAAGTAATTAGTCCCGAACCGCGGCAAGCGGGCGGTAATTTCTGTATTATGCGAGGCACAACAAATAAACATAACTCCGCCGGCGATTAAAGCAGTTCCATAATCAGGAATAACCATGGCCCGAGAAACCTACGCAGCTCTGCAAGCAAAGATCGAAAAGGAAATCAACAAGCTCCAAAAGAAGGCTGAAGTCCTACAGACCAAGCGCCGTAAGCCGGTGATCGCTTCGATCATCACTTCCATGCGCGAATACGACATCACCCCAGAAGAGATTGCCGCCGCCTATGGCGCCGGCAAACCCGTCCGCGCCGCAGGTGGCCGCCGCAAGGCCGGTGCCGCCGCCCGCCCCGCCAACGCCGTCAAGCGCGCTGTGGCGCCCAAGTACCGCCACCCCCAAACCGGCGAAACCTGGAGCGGTCGCGGCAAGGCGCCGCGCTGGCTCGCCGCGGAAGAAGCCGCTGGCGCCACGCGCGACAGTTTTCTGATCAAGGAATAAAAGCTATTTTTCAGTAAGAAAGATAAAAAGCGCACCAATATGGTGCGCTTTTTTTATTTTAGGATTGCAGCGCAAGGCTGCGAAATTCACTGCAACGGAAACTGGATTTCACGTTCAGCGCCATTATTTCCCGGGAAATTGTCAAATATTGCCCGCACCAGGAAGGGCATCATGCGCATGAAATTGTCCTGCTCGCTGAGAATGTAGGCGCTGGAACGATAGACCTCCGCCCCGCCGCGCTGATTGTCGTGGATCTGCAGGGTGAGCGTATTGCGCTGGGCCACGACCGGAACGTCAACCCATTCCGGCCCCCAATAACCGTAGTATCCGCCCCAGGGCCGCGGACCATAGAAGCCGCCATAACCGTAGCCACCGTTGAAATACGGGTCATAGGGCCGCCGCACCATCACCTGGGTCTGGGTCGTGCCATAGCGAAAGGAAACATCGAAACGGGCCTTGGTGCCGGCGCGCGCTTCCACCAGCCCGGTCGCGCCGATACCCGCGCGGACCATATCCTGGTAGGACTGGTATTCGAGATTATTGGCCTGCGAAGGATCGGCCGGCACGAATTGGTAGGTCTGGCCTTCGACGCCGGTGGGCCATTGCTGGAACGAGGTGACACGCGCCGAGACCGAGGGCGTGGCGCATCCGCTCAGCACAAGCGCCCCCAAAACGGCCAGCACGGCGGCCCAGCGGCCGGCATTGAGCGGGGAAGAACGAAACATATGCAACTCCTCATTGCGCGACGGCGCCCATCATACTGAGCTTTGACCACATGGGCCGCCGAAAGTTTACGCCCGCCGCGTCCGGCCGCGTCGGCGTGGCACGGCCCAACCACTACAATAGGACTCTCGTTCATACAGGACTGCAATCCCATGCGCACAGACACGCCCGTTACCGTATATCGCAAGGATTACCAGCCCTACCCCTACGACATTCCACACGTCTGCCTGACCTTCGACCTGGCGCCGGACAGCACCGAGGTGCGTTGCGTCATGCAGGTGCGGCGCAAGACCGACGCCAGCGCCGACGCCGCCCTGGTGCTGGACGGCGAAGAACTGGAACTCGTCTCGGTAGGCGTGGACGGCCAGGCCCTGCCGGCCGACCGCTACCACCTGTCCGAACAGAGCCTGGCGCTGTACGGCCTGCCCGCCGAAGCCTCCGTGGAGATCGTCAGCCGCTGCAAACCGGCCGCCAATTCGACCCTGATGGGCCTGTATGTATCGGGCGGCAATTTCTTCACCCAATGCGAGGCCGAGGGCTTTCGCCGCATCACCTGGTTCGCCGATCGCCCGGATGTCATGTCGCGCTATCGCGTGACCCTGCGCGCCGAACCGGCCTACCCGGTGCTGCTGTCCAACGGCAACCTGGTCGCCTCGCGCCAGTTGCCCGACGGCCGCAACGAAGTCGAATGGGAAGACCCGTTCCCCAAGCCCTGCTACCTGTTCGCCCTGGTGGGCGGCAACCTGACCCACCGCGAAACCACCGTCAAGACAGCCAGCGGCCGCGACGTGCTGTTGCAGGTGTATAGCGACCCGGGCGCCGAGACCAAGACCGAATGGGCGCTGGACTCCCTGGTGCGCGCGCTGCGCTGGGACGAGACCCGCTTCGGCCTGGAACTCGACCTGGACCGCTTCATGGTGGTGGCCGTCCATGACTTCAACATGGGCGCAATGGAGAACAAGGGCCTGAACATCTTCAATGCCGCCTATGTGCTGGCCGACGCGGATACCGCCACGGACGCCAATTACGAGGGCATCGAATCGGTCATCGGCCACGAATATTTCCACAACTGGACCGGCAACCGCGTCACCTGCCGCGACTGGTTCCAGTTGAGCCTGAAGGAAGGCCTGACGGTGTTCCGCGACCAGGAATTCAGCGCCGACATGATGGCGCAGGGTATGGACGATACCGCCGCGGCCAGCGCCCGCGCGGTCAAGCGCATCGACGACGTGGTGACGCTGCGCGCGGCGCAGTTCCCCGAGGACGCGGGCCCGATGGCCCACCCGATCCGCCCCGACAGCTACCAGGAAATCGGCAACTTCTACACCGCCACGGTGTACGAGAAGGGCGCCGAGGTCATCCGCATGCAGCACACGCTGCTGGGCGAAGCCGGTTTCCGCGCCGGCATGGACGAGTATTTCCGCCGCCACGACGGCCAGGCCGTGACTTGCGACGACTTCGTCGCCGCCATGGAATCGGTCTATACGCGCCAGCACCCGGGCCGCGACCTGTCCGTGTTCCGCAACTGGTACCGTCAGGCCGGCACGCCGCGCGTGACGGTCAAGCTGACGCACGACGCCGCCGCGCGCCGCTGCACCGTGACCCTGTCGCAGGAATGCTTGCCGGTCGGCGTCGAGAAGAAGGCCCCCGCCGGCTTCGTCAAGGCGCCGTACCACATTCCCTTCGCCATCGGCCTGCTCGACCGCCAAGGCCGCGCCCTGCCTCTGCGCCACGACGGCGCGGTCCAGGACACCGCGCTGCTGGAACTGACGACCCAGAGCCAGCAATGGCATTTCGACGACATCGACGAGATGCCAGTGCCGTCGCTGTTGCGCGATTTTTCCGCGCCCGTGATCGTCGATTACGACTGGACCGACGCAGAACTGGCGCTGCTGTCGGCGCACGACGGCAACCCGTTCGCGCGCTGGGAAGCCGGCCAGGAACTGGCCACCCGCCAGATCCTGGCGCTGGCCGAGGCCCGCCAGGCAGGCCGCACGCTGCACGCCGACCCGGCCTTCATCGCCGCCTGGCGCGCGCTGCTGACCGACCCGGCGCTGGATGCCGCCTACCGCGCGCGCGCCCTGGCGCTGCCGTCGGAAAAGACCCTGGCCGAACGCATGCTGGCCATCGATCCGCCGGCGCTGGCGGTTGCGCGCGACTTCCTGCGCGCCGAACTGGGCCGCCAACTCGCGGTGGAATTCCGCCAGGCCTTCGATGACAACCAGACGCCGGGCGCGTACAGCCCCGCGCCGGTACCGGCCGGCAAGCGCGCCCTGAAGAACCTGGCGCTCAGCCACCTTATGGCCGCCGGCGAGCACGAGGCGCAGCGTCTGGCCGAGCAGCAGTACGAGCACGCCGGCAACATGACCGACAGCATGGCGGCGCTGTCGGCCCTGATCAACTACGGCCAGGGCGAGTTCCCGCAGCAGGCGCTGGCGGCGTTCTACGACAAATGGCGCGACAACGCGCTGGTGGTGGACAAGTGGTTCGCGCTGCAGGCGGCGGCGCGCTACACGACGGTGCAGACGGCGCGCGAACTGATGACGCACCCGGCGTTCACGCTGCGCAATCCGAACCGGGCGCGGGCATTGATTTTCCAGTTCTGTCTGAACAACGCCCGCGGCATGCACCATCCGGACGGATCCGGCTACGCCTTCTGGGCCGACCAGGTATTGGCGCTGGACGCGCTCAATCCGGAAATCGCCGCGCGCCTGGCGCGCGCGCTGGACAACTGGTCACGCTACGTGCCGGCCTTGCGCGGCCCCATGCAGCAAGCCCTGCAGCAGGTGCGCGCCCACGAAGGGCTGTCGCGCAACGTGCAGGAAATCGTGTCCAAAGCATTAGAATTCGCAGCATAGGGAGAACCTTTTGAAACGTAAAACACTTACCCAATACCTGGTGGAGCAGCAGCGCTCCGCGCAGGCCCTGGCCCCCGAAGTGCGGCTGCTCATCGAAGTCGTGGCGCGCGCCTGCAAGGCGATCAGCCACGCGGTTAGCAAGGGCGCGCTCGGCGGCGTGCTGGGCAGCCTCGAAAGCGAGAACGTGCAGGGCGAAGTGCAGAAGAAGCTGGACGTGCTGTCCAACGAGATCCTGCTGGAAGCCAACGAATGGGGCGGCCACCTGGCGGCCATGGCGTCGGAAGAGATGGAGACCATCCACCTGATTCCGAACCGCTATCCCAAGGGCGAATACCTGCTGCTGTTCGATCCGCTGGACGGCTCGTCGAACATCGACGTGAACGTGTCGATCGGCACCATCTTCTCGGTGCTGCATGCGCCCCACAATGTGTCGGGCGCGCCCGTCTGCGAGGCCGATTTCCTGCAGCCGGGCAACAAGCAGGTGGTGGCCGGCTACGCCGTCTACGGCCCGCAGACCATGCTGGTGCTGACCATCGGCAACGGCGTGGTGGGCTTCACGCTGGACCGTGAAATGGGTTCGTGGGTGCTGACCCACGAGAACATCCGCGTGCCCGAGGACACCAAGGAATTCGCCATCAACATGTCGAACATGCGCCACTGGGCCGCCCCGGTCAAGCGCTACATCGACGACTGCCTGGCCGGCGCCACCGGTCCCCTGGGCAAGGACTACAACATGCGTTGGATCGCCTCGATGGTGGCCGACGTGCATCGTATCCTGACCCGCGGCGGCATCTTCATGTACCCGTGGGACGCGCGCGAGCCGGGCAAGGCCGGCAAGCTGCGCCTGATGTACGAAGCCAACCCCATGAGCTTGCTCATCGAGCAGGCCGGCGGCGCGGCGATCAACGGCACCCAGCGCATCCTGGACATCCAGCCGGAAAAGCTGCACCAGCGCGTCAGCGTGATCCTGGGCTCGAAGAACGAAGTCGAGCGCGTGGGCCGCTACCACGCCGAGGATGCGGACAAGTAAGCCGCGTGCCCAGCAAAAAACCCCGGCCTCGGCCGGGGTTTTTCATGGTGGTCTGGCGAAGGGTTACTTGACCTCTTCGATTGACTTCACATCGTCCTTGTTGATCTGGACCTTCTTGCCGTCCTTGTCATACTCGTACATGCCGGACTGCTTGTCGTAGGTAGGCTCGTCGGGCGTCACCGTCGAGGTTCCGTCGCGTTGCTGAATAACCGAGGGCGACGAGCATCCGGCCAGCACCCCTACTCCGGTCACCACCAGGGCCAACGTCATGGTCTTCAGATTCATGGGCGTGTTCTCCGAGTGTGAATGGTGAATTCACTGTATCGGATGCCAGCCCGGAAGAAGTGACCGCATGTGGCCAAAATGCGTAAGAACGTAAAAAACCCCTCGCGGTTCACACCGGCGAGGGGTTGCAACCCCATACAACCGCAAGCTGCCTTTACACCTTGGCGTGGGCCTCGATGTAGCGGCGCACCGCGGCGGCATCGCAATCCATGACTTCGACGCGTTGCGGCAGCGATTCCAGGTTGGCCAGGTTGCCCGGCGGCGTGGCCGGGCGGCCCAACGCGGCCTCGATGGTTTCCGAGAACTTGGCCGGCAAGGCGGTTTCCAGCACGAGCATGGGCACGCCGGGCTCGACATGCTCGCGCGCGACCTTGACGCCGTCGGCGGTGTGCGGATCGACCAGCACGCCGGTCTGGTCATAGAGCGAGCGGATCGTGGCCAGGCGGTCCTCGTGCGAACTGGCGCCCGAGACGAAGCCATACTGCGCCTCGAATTGCGGCTTGAGCACCGACAGATCGAAGAAACCGTCGCGCGCCATGTCGGCCCACAGCGCCTTGACGCGGTCGGCGTCGCGACCCACCAGGTCGAACACGAAGCGCTCGAAGTTCGAGGCGCGCGAGATGTCCATCGACGGGCTGGAGGTGGCGTAGGTCTGCTCGGCCGGACGCGGACGGTAGATGCCGGTGCGGAAGAATTCCTCCAGCACGTTGTTCTCGTTGGTGGCCAGCACCAGACGGCGCACTGGCAGACCCATGCCGCGGGCGATGTGGCCCGACAGGATATTGCCGAAGTTGCCCGAGGGCACCGTGAACGAAACCTGCTGGCCCGGCTTGTCGGTGGCGCGCAGCCAGCCGTGGAAGTAGTACACCACCTGGGCGGCGATGCGCGCCCAGTTGATCGAATTGACCGCGCCCAGGCGGTACTTGGCCTTGAAGGCCAGGTCGCCGGCCAGCGCCTTGACGATGTCCTGCGCCTCGTCGAACACGCCGCGCACGGCGATGTTGTGGATGTTCTCGTCCTGCAGCGAATACATCTGGGCGCGCTGGAACGCGCTCATGCGGCCGTGCGGCGACAACATGAACACGGCCACGCCACGCTTGCCGCGCAGCGCATACTCCGCCGCCGAGCCGGTATCGCCCGAGGTAGCGCCAACGATGTTGAGCGTGGTGCCGCGCTTGGCCAGCACGTACTCGAACACCTGCCCGAGGAACTGCATCGCCATGTCTTTGAAAGCCAGCGTCGGGCCTTCGGACAGGCCCAGCAGCGACAGGCCGTCGTTCAGCGAACGCAGCGGGACGATGTCTTCGCTGTTGAAGATCTGCGAGGTGTAGGCGGCGCGGGTCAGGCGGCGCAGGTCCTCGGCCGGGATGTCGGTGGCAAAGCGCGACAGCACTTCGAACGCCAGGTCGGCATACGGCAGGCCGCGCCACGATTCGAGCGTCTCGGCCGAGATCTGCGGCAGCTGTTCCGGCACGGCCAGGCCGCCGTCCGGCGCCAGCCCTTCGAGCAGGATGTCCGAAAACGGCTGGGGCGCCATGCCCCCCCGTGTAGAAATGTATTTCATGTCATTGACTCCACAATGCACTGCGCCCGCACAGCCAGGCCGCCGCGAGCGCCCCCTTGAGGGGAAGCGCCGCAGGCGCTTCGGGGAAGGGCTCACCCTGGGGCTTCATAGCAAGTGCTCCACGCGCAGGCGCGTGACTTTGGAGCGCACGAACGGCAAGGTCTCGATGTGCTCGATGGCCTGGTTGACGTTGCCTTCCACCGCCTCGTGCGTCAGGAAGATAATGTCGGCGCCGCCGATATGCGAAGGCTGCTGGATCATCGAGCCGATCGAGATCGAGCGATCGGCCAGCAGGCGCGCGATGTCGGCCAGCACGCCCGGCTGGTCGTCCACGCGCAGGCGCAGGTAATAGGAGGTGCTGACCTGCTCGATCGGCAGGATCGGCGTGTCGGCCATGGCGTCCGGCTGGAACGCCAGGTGCGGCACGCGGTTGCCAGGATCCGCGGTATGCAGGCGGGTCACGTCGACCAGATCCGCCACCACCGCCGAAGCGGTCGGCTCTTCGCCGGCGCCCTGGCCGTAATAGAGTGTCGGGCCGACCGCGTCGCCCTTGACCAGCACCGCGTTCATCGCGCCCTCGACATTGGCCAGCAGGCGCTCGGCCGGCACCAGCGCCGGGTGCACGCGCAGCTCGATGCCATCGGCACGGCGCTTGGTGATGCCCAGCAGCTTGATGCGGTAGCCCAGGCGCTCGGCATGCTCGATGTCCTCGGCCGCCAGTTGCGAAATGCCTTCGATGTAGGCGCGGTCGAACTGCACCGGCACACCGAAGGCCAGCGAAGCCAGCAGCGTCAGCTTGTGCGCGGCGTCGACGCCTTCCACGTCGAAGGTGGGATCGGCTTCGGCGTAGCCCAGGCGCTGGGCTTCGGCCAACACGTCGGCGAATGGCAGGCCGCGCGAGCGCATCTCGGACAAGATGAAATTGGTGGTGCCGTTGATGATGCCGGCGACCCACTGGATGCGGTTGGCGGTCAGGCCTTCACGGATCGCCTTGATGATGGGAATGCCACCGGCGACGGCGGCCTCGAACGCCACCATCACGCCGCGCTCGGATGCCGCGGCGAAGATCTCGTTGCCATGCTTGGCCAGCAGCGCCTTGTTGGCGGTGACCACGTGCTTGCCGTTGGCGATGGCTTCCAGCACCAACTCGCGCGCCAGGGTGTCGCCGCCGATCAACTCGACCACGATGTCGATCTCGGGATCGCGCACCAGCGCGTGCACGTCGGTATCCACCGGCAGCGTGTCGCCGACGCGGGCGCGCGCCTTGGGCACGTCGCGCACGGCGGCGCGGGTCACTTCGATGCGGCGACCGGCGCGGCGCGCGATCTCTTCCGCATTGCGCGACAGCACCGTCCAGGTGCCGCCACCGACCACGCCCAGGCCGAGCAAGCCCACTTTCATGGGATTCATCGCGGCGCCCTCGGCGGGCGGGCGTTGAGGGGAATTCATTTCATTTCTCCAAACACTCACGCAATAACGGCTACATACAGTCCACGGGCGCCCTCCCCGAGCGGGATGCCGCGGATCCGGCTCCGCCGGTCCGCAGGCATGCCCCTCTGAGGGGGAAGCGCGCAGCGCTTCGGGGGGACTTACAGCAAGCCGTCCTTGCGGAACATATCCTTGATGCCGCGCACCGCCTGGCGGGTGCGCTGCTCGTTTTCGATAAGAGCGAAGCGCACATATTCGTCGCCATACTCGCCGAAGCCGATCCCGGGGGACACGGCCACTTTCGCATCCGACAGGACACGCTTGGCAAACTCCAAAGAGCCCATCGCCCGGTAGGGTTCGGGGATCTGCGCCCAGATGTACATGGACGCCTTGGGAATTTCCACATTCCAACCTGCTTCATGCAGGCCGCGCGCGAGCACGTCGCGGCGGCTTTGGTACTGCGCCACGATCTCGCTCACGCAATCCTGCGGGCCGTCCAGGGCGGCGATGGAAGCCACCTGGATCGGCGTGAACGTACCGTAGTCGTGATAACTCTTGATGCGCGCCAGCGCGCCGACCAGCTCGCGGTTGCCGACCATGTAGCCGATGCGCCAGCCCGCCATGTTGTAGCTCTTGCTCATGGTGAAGAACTCGACCGCGACATCGCGCGCGCCGGGCACCTGCATGATCGAGGGCGCCACATAGCCGTCGAAGGTGATGTCGGCGTAGGCCAGGTCGTGCACCACCAGGATGTCGTGTTCCTTGGCCAGGGCCACCACACGCTCGAAGAACGACAGGTCGACGCACTGGGCCGTCGGGTTGCTGGGGAAGCCCAGCACCATCATCTTGGGCTTCGGGATCGACTCGCGCACGGCGCGCTCGAGTTCCTCGAAGAAGTCCACTCCCGGCGTCATGCGCACCGAACGGATGTTGGCGCCGGCGATGACTGCGCCATAGATGTGGATCGGATAGCTGGGGTTGGGCACCAGCACGGTGTCGCCGCGGTCCAGGGTGGCCAGCATCAGGTGCGCCAGGCCTTCCTTGGAACCGATGGTGACGATGGCTTCGGAATCCGGGTCGAACTCGACCGCATAGCGGCGCTGGTACCAGTCGCAGATGGCCTTGCGCAGGCGCGGAATTCCCTTGGACACCGAATAGCCATGGGTGGTCGGGCGGATGGTGGCCTCGACCATCTTGTCGACGATGTGCTTGGGCGTGGGGCCGTCGGGATTGCCCATGGACATGTCGATGATGTCTTCGCCGCGCCGACGGGCTGCCATCTTGAGCTCGCCGGTAATGTTGAAAACGTACGGGGGCAAACGCTCAATGCGAGAGAACTTCCTCATGATGGGAATCCTTAGGGGCGAAGGGGCAAAAATCCAGGGCGCGACAGCGCGAAGGGGAAACGGGCTCAACAGCCGCGCCGGCACACGTTTGCGGCGCAGCAAAACCCTGTAATCTAGCGCAAGGACGCCTGGGCGGCAAATTGGACGGAAAAGCCCCCATTTTCGCAGTGGAAACCGTGCAACATGCCGCCATCCTGATGCGCTATTATCGGAACCATAAAGCCGGAGTATTTATTGAAGCTGCATACCGATCCTGCGACGGCCGCCCTGAACACCGTCACCGCTTATGGTGATGGCTATATCGAGGTCAACCAGGTACGTTTTTCCTCCTCGGTCGCTTTTGGCCCCGAAGGCGAAGTGACCCATTGGCCCGTTCAGTCGCCGGCCGACATCACCCCCACCCTCTTGCGCCAGGCGGCCGGCTTGTCCGAACCCGTGCGCGATCCGCTGGCTTTCCTGGACGAACCCGAAGCCACCCCCAGCCGCCCGGCCAATGCGCCCGAAGTGCTGCTGGTGGGCACGGGCGCCCGCCAGCAATTCCTGCGTCCCGATGTGCTGCGTCCCCTGTTGGCGGCGGGCATCGGCGTGGAAATCATGGACACCCACGCCGCCTCCCGCACCTACAACATCCTGATGGCGGAGGGCCGGCGCGTCGTCGTCGCCCTCATCCCCCCCAACGGAGAACCCCAGACATGATGATGCCCATCATCGGCAAGCCCGCCCCGCTGTTCACCGCTGAAAGCACGATCGGGCCGATCAGCCTGGAGCAATGCCAGGGTCGCGCCGTGATCCTGTATTTCTACCCCAAGGACAATACCCCTGGCTGCACCACCGAAAGCCAGGATTTCCGCGACCTGCATGCCGACTTCCTGTCGGCCAGCGCCGTGGTGGTCGGGATCTCGCGCGATTCGCTGAAGTCGCACGAGAATTTCAAGGCCAAGTACGAGCTTCCTTTCCCTCTCATCTCCGACGCCGACGAAACCGTGTGCAATCTGTACGGCGTCATCAAGCAGAAGAACATGTACGGCAAGCAGGTGCGCGGCATCGAGCGCAGCACCTTTCTGATCGACGCTTATGGCGTGCTGGTGCAGGAGTGGCGCGGGGTGAAGGTCCCGGGCCACGCCAAGGAAGTCCTGCAGGCCGCCAAGAGCATCGGTTAGCCGTGCACAGAAATACCCGTCAGGTGCCATAGCCGGCCCATACTGGAGAGTGACGCATATGCCGCTTCCGAAGTTGCCCACCCGCCCCGCAGCCATCCTGACCTTCCCCTCGGGCGATAGCGCCCGGGCGCAGGCCCGCACGACCAAGACCGCCGCTGCGCGGTCGAACACCCAGGCCGCCCTGGCCGAAGACGACGAGAACGAACTGCTGGTGCAGCCCGAACTCGACGGCATGGCCGCCCCCGGCCGCAAGGCGCAGATCCCGGCCCGCCAGGTTCCGCCGCCGCCCGCCGCGCCGGCGCCGCGCGCCCAGGCTCGCCCGGCCAAGACCGCCGCGGCCCCGGCCAGGCGTGCCAAGCCGCGCGCCCAGAACGAGCCGCGCAAGCTGTTCGTGCTGGACACCAACGTGCTGCTGCACGACCCCAGTTCGCTGTTCCGCTTCGAAGAGCACGACATCTTCCTGCCGATGATGACGCTCGAAGAACTGGACCACCAGAAAAAGGGCATGTCGGAAGTGGCGCGCAACGCCCGCCAGGTCAGCCGCTCGCTCGACGCGCTGGTACAGGACGCGACCCAGCTCGACGAAGGCCTGGAACTGGCCAAGCTGGGCAACAAGGACGCCACCGGGCGCCTGATGTTCCAGACCACCGCCATCCACAGCACCCTGCCCTCGGACCTGCCCATGGGCAAGGCCGACAACCAGATCCTGGGCGTGGTGCGGGCCCTGCAGGAAAAATACCCGCAGCGCGAGGTGGTGCTGGTGTCCAAGGACATCAACATGCGCCTGAAGGCGCGCGCCCTGGGCATGGCCGCCGAAGACTACTTCAACGACCACGTCCTGGAAGACTCGGACCTGATGTACTCGGGCGTGATGCAGTTGCCCGAGGACTTCTGGAACAAGCACGGCAAGGACGTCGAATCCTGGCAACAGGGCGGCACCACCTTCTACCGCATCCATGGGCCGCTGTGTTCGCAGTTCGTCGTCAACCAGTTCGTCTATTTCGAAGGCCAGATGCCCCTGTATGCCCAGGTGCGCGAGGTCAGCGGCAAGATGGCGGTGCTGGCGACGCTGCGTGACTACACCCACGGCAAGAACAACGTCTGGGGCATCACCGCGCGCAACCGCGAGCAGAACTTCGCCATGAACCTGCTGATGAATCCGGAATGCGACTTCGTGTCGCTGCTGGGCCAGGCGGGCACGGGCAAAACGCTGCTGGCGCTGGCGGCCGGCATCACCCAGGTGCTGGAAACCAAGCGCTACACCGAGATCATCATGACCCGCGTCACGGTGCCGGTCGGTGAAGACATCGGCTTTCTGCCTGGCACCGAGGAAGAAAAGATGCTGCCCTGGATGGGAGCGCTGGAAGACAACCTCGACGTGCTCAACATGGGCGAAGGCGAAGGCAATGGCGATTGGGGGCGCGCCGCCACCATGGACCTGATTCGCTCGCGCATCAAGGTCAAGTCATTGAACTTCATGCGCGGCCGCACCTTCCTGAACAAGTACCTGATCATCGACGAGGCCCAGAACCTGACACCCAAGCAGATGAAGACGCTGGTGACGCGCGCCGGTCCCGGCACCAAGGTGATCTGCCTGGGCAATATCGCCCAGATCGACACCCCTTACCTGACCGAGGGCAGCTCGGGCCTGACCTATGTGGTCGACCGGTTCAAGGGTTGGCCACATTCGGGCCACGTGACCCTGCAACGCGGCGAACGCTCGCGCCTGGCCGATTACGCGGGGGATGTACTGTGAGCCCCCACGCCGCGCCCACAGCCGCGGACTAGCTGCCCCAAAAGGGGAAACGCTGTAACGCCGGGCCCGCCAAAGAAAAACCCCTTGAGCGATCAAGGGGTTTTTTATTGCCTCGGCCGGACGATTACTTGTCGGCGGCGTTGGTGATGGCGTTGCCGGCCCGCGACATGTCCTTGCCCATGCCCGCCACGGTATTGCAACCGGCGAGCACGAAGCCGAACACGACGAAGGCGGTCAGCACGATCTTGCTGCGCATGCTGGCGCTCCTGAAGTGAAGAAACAGTTCCCGGGCGTACTTTAAACGATCTGGACGCGAAGTTCGCCCAGGCCTTCCACCCCACCGGTGATGACATCGCCCTGCACCACGGCGCCCACGCCTTCGGGCGTGCCGGTGAAGATGATGTCGCCGGGTTGCAACTCGAACAGACCCGACAGGTAGGCAATGCTCTCGGGCACATTCCAGATCATCTGCGAGATATCGCTGGCCTGCTTGCGCTGGCCGTTGACGTCGAGCCAGATGGCGCCCTTGTCGAGCGTGCCGACCACGCTGCGCGGATGGATCGGGCCCAGCGGCGCCGACAGGTCGAAGGCCTTGCCCACTTCCCAGGGACGGCCCTGCTTCTTCATTTCGCCCTGCAGGTCGCGGCGGGTCATGTCCAGGCCCAGGGCGTAGCCCCAGACGCAGTCGTTGGCCTGTTCCACCGGGATATCGCGGCCGCCCTTGCCCAGCACCACCACCAGCTCCATTTCGTAGTGCAGGTTGGAGGTCTTGGGCGGGTAAGGCATCTTGCCGGTCTCGCCGTCGGCCACGCTGAGCACCGCGTCGGCGGGCTTGCAGAAGAAAAACGGATCTTCACGGCCGGTGAAACCCATTTCCTTGGCGTGCTCGGCATAGTTGCGGCCGACGCAGTAGACGCGGCGCACCGGGAACAATGCGGCGCTGCCGGCAACGGGAACCGCGGTCTGCGGCTGGGGAGGCAATACGTAGTCCATGATCTATCAACCTATGACGGGTGGAACGGTCCGGTGGCAAAAAATCATTCGCGAGTGTAGCCCTTTCCGGAAACGGGAATATTCAGGGATTTGTAGGGATTTCCCCGTCGTACACCACGATGCGCTCGATGAAGCCGGCCATATAGGCTTTCATGTCCTGGTGCGCGGGCGATACCTGGTAGCGCTCGTGCGCGGCGGCGTCAAGAAAGCCCGCCACCACGGCATGGGTCAGGCCATCCGAACGGCTGGCCGCATTGGGCCGGAAAGCGTAGATCGCCACCCCGTCGCACTCCCCCAGGATGCGGGCGCAGTAGCCCTGCACCCGCTCATGGAAGCGCGCATCGGCGGCGCCGGAGAGTTGCAACATCACCACATGCAGGAACATCACGACTCCTTTTTCGCGCCGGCCATGGCCAGCCAGGCGCGCGACACCAGACCCATGATGCCGTCGCGGAACAACAAGACGCAGAGGATGAAGATGGCGCCCTGCACGATCAGCACCCAGGAGCCGAGCGGCGCCAGGAAATTCTGCAGCGACACGAAGGTGAACGCGCCGGCCAGCGGCCCGAACACCGTGCCGATGCCGCCCAGCAGCGCCATCAGCACCACCTCGCCGTTGGCGTGCCAGTGCACGTCGGTCAGCGACGCCACGCCGAATACCAGGACCTTCAAGCCGCCGGCCAGGCCCGCCACCGCAGCCGATAACGTGAAGGCCAGCAGCTTGTAGCGCGAGGTCGAATACCCCAGCGACCGGGCGCGCTGCTCGTTGTCGCGCACCGAGCGGATCACCTCGCCGAACGGCGAATTCAGTACCCGCAACACGAAGGCGTAGCCCAACGCGAACACCGCCAGCGTGAAGTAGTACATCGGCATCACGCTGTCCAGGTCGAACAGGCCGAACAGCTTGCCGCGCGGCACGCTCTGCAGACCGTCCTCGCCCCCGGTGAAGCCGGCCTGTACCGCGATGAAGTACACCAGCTGCGACAGGGCCAGCGTGATCATGGCGAAGTAGATGCCCTGGCGGCGGATGGCGATGGCGCCGAACGCCAGCCCCAGCAGGCCGCCGGTCAGCACCCCGGCCAGCAGGCCCAGCTCCGGCGTGGCGCCCAGCAGCTTCATGACGATGCCGGTGGCGTACGCCGCCGCGCCGAAGAAGGCCGCGTGACCGAACGACAGCAGGCCGACATAGCCCACCAGCAGATTGAACGCGGCGGCGAACAGCGCGAAGCACAGCACCTTCATCAGGAACGTGGGGTAGACGAACCAGGGCGCGGCCAGCGCCACCACGGCCAGGCCCGCCATGCACCTGCGCATGGCGCGTCGGCCCAATTGCACCGGCTCGCGCGTGGCCTCGGCCGCCAGTACGTTCTGCACCTGCAGCGGCTTGCCGAACAGGCCGGCTGGCTTGCACAGCAGCACCAGCACCATGATGAGGAAGATCGCCAGATTGGCGGCCTCCGGATAGAACACCTTGGTCAGCCCCTCGATGATGCCGAGCCCGAAACCGCTGACGATGGCCCCCATGATCGATCCCATGCCGCCGATCACCACCACCGCGAACACCACCACCACCAGGTTCGAGCCCATCATCGGACTGACCTGGTAGATGGGCGCGGCGATCACCCCGGCCACCGAGGCCAGCGCCACGCCCAGCGCATAGGTCAGCGTGATCAACAGCGGCACGTTGATGCCGAAGGAACGCACGATGGTCGGGTTCTCGGTGGCGGCGCGCAGCATCGCGCCGACCCGGGTCTTTTCGATCAGCACCCAAACCGCCAGGCACAGCACCAGCGACACCACCACCGCCCAGCCGCGGTACCAGGGCAGGAACATGAAACCCAGGTTGATGCCGCCCGACAATGCCTTGGGAATGGTGTAAGGCAGCCCCGACACGCCGTAGGCCTGGCGCAACCCCCCCTCGATCAGCAAGGCGATGCCGAAGGTCAGCAGCAGACCGTAGAGGTGGTCCATGCGGTAGGTGCGCGAGATCAGCGCGCGCTCGACCACGATGGCGAAGGCCGCCATGATGAGCGGCACCAGCACCAACGCGGCCCAATAGTTCACGCCCAGGTAGTTCAACAGCATCCAGGCCAGGAAGGCGCCCGCCGTGTACTGCGCGCCGTGGGCGAAGTTGATGATGTTCAACAGGCCGAAAATCACCGCCAGCCCGATCGAGAGCAAGGCATAGAACGAACCGTTGATCAGGCCGAGCAGGAGCTGGCCGAACAGTGCCGAAGATGGCACGCCAAAAATTTCGAACACAGGATTCTCCCCTTCAGACACCCAGGTGGCGCGCGATCCGCTCGGGATCGATGCGCGCCTCCTGCGCCGACAACTGGTCGACCACGCGGCCATGCTCCATCACGTAGTGGCGGTCGGCCACCTTGGTGGCGAAGCGGAAATTCTGCTCGACCAGCACAATGGTGAAGCCGCGCTCCTTGAGCGTGCGGATGGCCTGCCCGATCTGCTGCACGATCACCGGCGCCAGGCCCTCGGTGGGCTCATCCAGCAAGATCAGCTGGGCGCCGGTGCGCAGGATGCGGGCGATGGCCAGCATCTGCTGCTCGCCGCCCGACAGGTTGCCGCCGGAGCTGCCGCTGCGCTCGCGCAGGTTGGGAAACAGGGCGTAGATCTCGTCCAGCGACATGCCGCCGTCGGCCAGGCGCGGCGGCAGCAGCAGGTTCTCGGTCACGTCCAGGCTGCGGAACACCGCCCGCTCTTCCGGGCAATACACCACGCCCAGGCGTGGGATGCGGTGCGGCGCCATACCCACGGTTTCCTGGCCGTTCAGCCGGATCGAGCCACGGCGCTTGTCCAGAATGCCCATGACGGCGCGCAGCGTGGTGGTCTTGCCCGCGCCATTGCGGCCCAGGATGGTGACCAGTTCGCCGCGCCGCACCTCGATGTCGACGCCATGCAGCACATGCGATTCGCCATACCAGGCGTTGAGGTCCTTGATCGACAACATCAGTCATCCCCCTCGTCGGCGCCCATGTAGGCGGTGATGACGCGCTCGTCGCGCGACACGGTGGCGTAATCACCCTGCGCCAGCACCGCGCCGCGCGCCAGCACCGTGATGGAATCGGACAGGTCCGCCACCACCGACAGATTGTGTTCCACCATCAGGATGCTGCGGTTGGCCGAGACCCGGCGGATCAACGCCGCGATGCGCGCCACGTCCTCCTGGCCCAGGCCGGCCATGGGCTCGTCCAGCAGCATCACATCGGGCTCCAGGGCCAGCGTCATGGCAATCTCCAGCGCGCGCTTGCGGCCATAGGGCAGCAAGGCCGCCGTGGTGTCGGCCAGGTCAGCCAGGCCGACCGCCTCCAGCAAGGCCAGGCCCTGGTCGTTAAGACGATCGACGCTGCGGCGGCTGCGCCAGAAGCGCATGCCATCGCCGTGCTGGCGCATCAGCGCCACGCGCATGTTCTGCAAGACGGTCAGCCCCAGGAACACCGCCGAGATCTGGAACGAGCGCACGATGCCCAGGCGCGCGATCTGCTCCGGCGCCAGCGCGGTGATGTCGCGGCCGCGATAATGGATCACGCCCTGGTCGGGCGCCAGGAACTTGGTCAGCAGGTTGAAGCAGGTGGTCTTGCCGGCGCCGTTGGGGCCGATCAAGGCATGAATGGAACCTTCCCGCAGGGCCAGGGAGACGCCGTCGACGGCGTTGAAGCCGCCGAACCGCTTGACCAGCCCCTGGGCGGACAGAACCGCTTGGGTGTTCATGACCGTCCTCCTACATGCGGGCCAACAGGCCGCCGTCGATCGCCAGCACGTGGCCGTTGACGAATGCGGCGCCGGGCGAGGCCAGGTACACCACGGCGGGCGCCACGTCCTCGGGCGTGGCCCAGCGCCCCACCGGCACCGCCGTCGCCAGGAACGACTGGAACTGCGGATTGTCCTGCAGCCCCTGGGTGAAATCGGTGCGCACGAACCCGGGCGCGAGCGCGTTGCAGGTGACGCCCTGGCCGCCATACTCGACCGCCAGCGCGCGCGTGAACGCGGCGATCGCGCCCTTGGCGGTGGCGTAGGCAGCAATGTTCGGCATGGTGGCCTGGCCCGCGACCGACGACATCAGCACGATGCGGCCGAAGCCGCGCACCGCCATGGCGGGCAGCACCGCGCGGGCGCAATGGAAGGCGCCATTGACGTGGACGTTCTGCAACGCCTGCCATTCGGCGGGCGTCATCTCGACCACCGGCTTGCGGTTCTGATTGCCGGCATTGCTGACCAGCACGTCGATGGCGATGCCATCGGCCTGCAGCCGCGCAATGGCCTCGGCCACGGCGGCGCCGTCGGCCACGTCGAACACCGCGCTGCGCGCATCGATCCCGGCCGCGGCCAATTGGGCGCAGGCGGCGTCGCAGGCGTCCCGCGACAGGTCATTGATCACCACATGCGCGCCCGCCCGGCCCAGGCCGGCGGCGATCGCATACCCCAGCCCGCGCGCGCCGCCCGTCACCAGCGCGGTGCGCCCGGCCAACCCGAAGGTCTGGCCCAGATAGTCCTGATTCAAGCTTGTCTCCTTGTTCTATAGGCACCGGATCTCTCGGCGCCGCGGCTTTCGGAAGGGGGTATCCCGAAGATTGCGGCGCCCTGGTCCGGCCCGTGTCGCTCCGTTTTCATCGCGGGAAAACGTGATTGACATAAATCTCAATATACGCGACTATTTTTAAACACTCAATAACAAGATTTTTATCTTTTCTTCCATAACGAGTTTTGGCTAGGAGACATCATGGCCCTCGAAACCCCTGGCTGCCCTGCGGCCAATGCGCTGCCGCCGCTGGCATCGCGCTTCCTGAAGGTTGACGAACTGCCCTGGAAACCCACACAGGTCGAAGGCATCGACATGAAGGTGCTGATGCAGGACAAGGAGTCCGGACTGCTGACGGCCCTGTTCCGCTGGCAACCCGGCACCGAGTTGCCGCTGCATGAGCATGTCGAGGTCGAGCAGACCTATGTGCTGGAAGGCTCGATCGTCGACGCCGAAGGCGAAGTGCGCGCCGGAGACTACGTCTGGCGCCCGCGCGGCAACCGCCATGTGGCGCGCGCGCCGCATGGCGCGCTGGTGCTGAGCTTCTTCCTGAAACCCAATCTGTTCATCGACGCCTACGCCGGCCAGACGCTGGAATAGGCATCGCCCCGGCAAGACCCGCGCGACCGTCCGGCACAGGGCGGCGCGCCCAGACATAAGCCCCCGAGGAGACAAAACCATGAAGATCCGTTTCAAGCATTGCCTGGCCGCCTGCGCGCTGGGCACGGTAGCCCTGTCGGCCCAGGCCCAGGTATCGGACGACGTCGTCAAGATCGGCGTGCTGGGCGACCAGTCCGGCATGATGGCCGACTTGTCCGGCAAGTTCGGCGTCGAGGCCGTGAAAATGGCCGTCGAGGATTTCGGCGGCACGGTGCTGGGCAAGCCGATCGAGGTGGTGTCCGCCGACCACCAGAACAAGGTCGACATCGGCGTGTCCATTGCCCGACGTTGGTACGAGAATGACCAGGTCGACCTGATCCTGGACGTACCCAACTCGGCCATCGCCCTGGCCGTGCAGGACCTGACCCGGCAGATGAAGCGCGTGGTGATCTTCACCAGCGCCGGCTCGGCCGACCTGACCGGCAAGGCCTGCTCGCCCAACGGCATGCACTGGACCTACGACACCTACGCCTACGCCACCGGCGTGGCCAACGGCGTGATGGAAGATGGCGGCAAGAGCTGGTACTTCATCACCTCCGATTACGCCTTCGGCCATTCGCTCGAACGCGATGCCATGGCGGTGGTCAAGGCCCACGGCGGCCAGGTGGTGGGCAGTGTGCGCCATCCCATCGCCAGCGCCGATTTCTCGTCCTTCCTGCTGCAGGCGCAGGCCTCCAAGGCCCAGGTGATCGGCCTGGCCAATGGCAGCGGCGACACCATCAACAGCATCAAGCAGGCCTTCGAGTTTGGCATCATGGGCAGCAAGCAGCGCGTCGCCGCCCTGTTCATGAGCATCGTCGACGTGCGCAGCGTCGGGCTGGAATACGCCCAGGGGCTGAACCTGGTGGAGCCGTTCTACTGGGACCAGGACGACAAGGCGCGGCAATGGTCCGAACGCTTCTTCAAACGCACCGGCCGCATGCCTTCGATGGTGCAGGCCAGCAACTACAGCGCCACCATGCACTACCTGAACGCGGTCAAGGCCGCCGGCACCGATGGTTCCGAGGCGGTGCTCAAAAAGATGCACGACACGCCCATCAACGACTTCATGACCGAGAACGGCCGCATCCGAGAGGATGGCCGCGTGATGCGCGACCTGTACCTGTTCCAGGTGAAGAAGCCGTCGGAATCCAAGCGCGACTGGGACTATTACAAGCTGGTGCGCAAGATCCCCGCCGAACAGGCATTCCGCCCGCTGGACCAGGGCGGCTGCGCGCTGGTGAAACGATGAGCGGCGGCCCGCTCGGACTACTGGCCGGCAAGCGGGCCGTCGTCACGGGGGGCGCCAACCCCCGTGGCATCGGCGCGGCCGTCGTGGCGCAATGCCTGGCGCAAGGCGCCAGCGTTGCCGTGCTGGACCGCGACTATGCCGAAACCGGCGACGCCACCCTTGCCCATGGCCGCGTCAACCTGTATTGCGATATCGCCAGCGCCGCCTCCTGCGAACAGGCCGTCGGCCTGGCGGCGCAGGCGCTTGGCGGCATTGACGTGCTGGTGAACAACGCCGGCATCGTCGCCGCCACCCGCATCTGGGAACTGCCCGAGGATGAGTTCCGCCGCATGATCGACGTCAACCTGACCGGCACCTACAACGTCACCCGCGCCGCCCTGCCACGCCTGCTGGAGAGCGACCGCGGCCCGGCCATCGTCACCCTGGGCTCGACCGCGGCGCTGCGCGGCGGCGGGCTGCTGGGCGGCTCGCACTATGCCGCCTCCAAGGGCGGGGTGATCAGTTTCACCAAGGCGCTGGCGCGGGAACTGGGGCCGCGCGGGGTGCGCGCCAACTGCGTCGCCCCCGGCATCATCGAGACCGACATGACACGGGGAAAATTCGGCGAAAATTGGGAGCAAGAACTCAAACAGGGCATTCCGCTGCAACGCTTCGGCACCCCGGCCGATGTGGCGCGGGCCATTCTGTTCCTGGCCTCGGACCTGTCCTCCTACTCAACCGGCATCGTGGTCGACGTCAACGGCGGCTTCCACATTCACTAGGCGCGTCAGCAGCAATGAGCACTCCCGATCGCATGTTGTCCATTCTCGATCTCTTCCGCGACGACACCACCGCCGCGTTCCAGGAGGACGTCATGGCGCATCTGGATTGCTCACGCGCCACGGCCTACCGCTATCTCAAGTCGCTGACCGAGAGCGGCCTGCTGGCGCCCACCGCGGGCGGCGCCTATGTGCTCGGCTCACGCATCATCGAGCTCGACCGGCACCTGCGCCAGCACGACCCGCTGATGCGCGCGGCGCGCGAGGTGATGCGCGCCACCGGCGACGAGCTCAACGCCAACTTGATGCTGTGCAGCTATTACGGCGACAAGGTGATGTGCGTGGACCGCTACTGGACCGACCACTCGATCGAGTCGAGCTACGCGCGTGGCCGCCCCTTCCCGATGTTCCGGGGCGCCACCGCCAAGCCCATCCTGGCCAACCTGCCGCCCTACCAGCTGCGCAACCTGATGCTGTGGCACGCCAGCGAAATCCGCGAGGCCGGGCTGGGCGAAGACTGGGATGCCTTTCGCGCCAATCTCAAGCAGTTGCGCGCGGCCGGCGTGTGCGTGTCGCACGGCGAGGTCGATCCGGGATTGATGGGCATCGGCTCGGCGATCTTCACGCCGGACCAGAAGGTGGTGGGCAGCCTGGTGTTCATCGCCGCCCAGGCGCGCACCCCGCCCGCGCGGCTGGCGCTGCTGCGGGAACGCATCCAGGCCGCGGCGGCGCAGGTCACCCAGAACCTGCAGGGCCTGCAAGACAACGGCGCGGCGGCGATCGGCATCATGCCGTCGCGGCCGCGCCGCCAGAAAGCGCCCGCCGGTACGACACCGGCGCGGCGCGGCAAGGCCTGATCAGGCCTTGTTGTAGCGCTCGGCGCTCTTGACGATTTCCTCGTGGGCGGCGTCGACGCCCTTCCAGCCCTTGACCTTGACCCACTTGCCCTTTTCCAGGTCCTTGTAGTGTTCGAAGAAGTGCTGGATGCGGGCCGTGTCTTCGGCCGGCAGGTCTTCGTAGGACTTGATGTTGCGGTACGGGGGATACAGCTTCTCGATCGGCACGGCCAGCAGCTTGGCGTCGCCACCCGACTCGTCATCCATTTCCAGCACGCCGATGGCGCGGCAGCGCACCACGGCGCCGATCTGGATCGGGAACGGGGTCAGCACCAGCACGTCGGCGGGGTCGCCGTCTTCCGACAGGGTCTGCGGGATGTAGCCGTAGTTGCACGGATAGTGCATGGCCGTCAGCATGAAGCGGTCGACGAAGATCGCGCCCGATTCCTTGTCGACCTCATACTTCACCGGGTCGGCGTTCATGGGAATCTCGATGATGACATTGAAGTCTTCCGGCAGCTTCTTGCCGGGGGACACGCGGTCATAACTCATGATTGAACCTTGTCAGTCTGAAAAGAGGATCAAAGCGAACCGTCGTCCTTGAACGGCGGTTTGGTGGTCGGCACCGGCACGGCGGCCGGCGTGGCCGGCGCGGGCGCCGACGGCTTGGGCGCGGCCGGGCTGCTGGCCGTTGAATAGGTGGGCACGGGGTTGTCGAATGCCGCCGCGGGAATCGGCGCGCTGTCGAAATACTCGTCGATGTCGGACGTGCCTCCGGCCAGCGGGGCTTCTTCGGGCGCCAGCGCGCGCGCCTGCTGTTCCTTGCTGACGCGGGCATCCGGATCCAGCACGTAGTCCGAGGCGGACGCCGCCACGGCCGGTGGCAGGGAGGGATAGTCGCCGCCGATCTCGGCATCGCCATCGGACAGCCCCACCGCATAGCCGCCTTCGGCATCCAGGCGATAGGGATCAGAACCCGTGTCGGCGGCCGGCAGCGCCGCGTCGGCGGCCAGCACCGGCAATGCCATGCTGGCGGCGGTTGCCAGGCGCCAATGGCGCACGGCGTCGGCCGGGCGGTCGAGGCGATCGTACAGGCTGCCCAGCAGCGCATGGGTCTGGGCATCATTGCGACGCGACAGGCTGCGCAGCAGATAGCGCTCGGCCTGGCCCCACAGCTGGCCGTTCAGGCACAGCATGCCCAGCGCAGTCAGCAGGTCCGGGTCGGTGGGACGCTGTTGCAGCCAGGTCTCGGCCTTGGCCAGACGGCGCGAAACCTGCTCGGCATCGCAACGGGCATAGGCGGCCACCAGGGCGGGATTGAACTTGACGGCGATGGCCGCCTCGAGCACCTTGGCCGCATCGCCGGCCTCGCCCGCCGCCTCGAACGCGGCGGCGCCCGCCAGCGCGATCTCGGGCAGCAGGCGCTCCTCGGACCTCAGATCCTTCCAGACGGCGCGCCAGGCGCCGTTGGCGGCGCCCGCGCGCAGCCGCGCCGCGCCCGCCACGTCGATCAGGTGGTCACCTTCGCCACGGGCCAGCGCATTGCGGCGCAACAGGCCGCGGGCCAACGTGAAGACCTGTTCGTCATGGCGCAGGGCGGTATGTGCGCGCAGCAGCAAGCGCATGGTGTGCAGATGGCGCGCGCCGCCGTCGGCCAATGGCGCCAGCACCGCCAGCGCGCGCTCGGCGTGGCCCTGGTCGAGGAGCATATCGGCCGAGACCGTGGCGGTGGCCTCCACCAGTCCGGGCTCGGCGCCCGCCTGCTCCTGGGCGGTGGCCAGCAGGCGGTCGCGGCGATCGAATTCGCCCAGGCCATGCGCCGCGCGGGCGGCCGACAGGGCGGCCAGCACGCGGCGAGTCTGCACCTTGGTCTGGTCCAGCAGGCGCGTCAGGTCTTTCTCGGCGTGCGAGTAACGGCCTTCGAGCAGGCCGATCCAGCCGCGTTCGAGCAGTTCGTGATCGCGCGCCTGGGCCCGCTTGCCGCGCCAGGCGCGCACACGATCGGGAATGGCAAGCAGCCAGGCCAGCAGGCGCAGGCCCACGTACAGCACCACGAATGCCGCCACGATCAGCAGCACGGCCAACGTCAGCGACATCGAGATGCGCCATGGCCAGACCAGCAGCAATACATTGCCGGAATGGGAACGCAGCACCACCGCCAGGGTGACGGCGATGACGGCGAGCAGCAGAGTCCAGAACCAGGTACGCATGGGCCTTAGTCCTGCTCGCTGGTCTTGAAGCCGGCGGCGCGCAGCGCGGCCACGGCGTTCAGGCTGTCGGACACGTCGGGCATGCGCACGGCGATGTCGGTTTGCGCCAGTTCGCGCGCCAGGTTCTGGGCCGCGACAGTATCGGGAGAGCGAGTGTCGAAGTACTTGGCCAGCGTGGTGCCGACGTTGTCGAGCTCGCTCTTCCAGACCGTGGGCTGGCGCATCAGCATGGCCAGTTGCACGGTCAGCAGGCGCTGGCGCAGCGTGCCACGCACCTGGTCGGCCTGTTCCGGCGACAGCAGCAGCGCGGCCGGTTCGTCGACGCGCTGGATGGTGATCAGGCCCCCCAGCTCATGCGCCAGCGCCGCGCCGGCACGACCGGGCCAGGATGCCACCTCGGCGCGCCAACGTTGCCACCAGGGCGCATCGGCCGGCAGCGCGGCCTGCGGATCGACCGCCGCCGGCGCGGGCGTGGCCGGACGGGTCTGGCCGGCGGGCGCGATGCCCGGCGCGGCGGCGTCCGGCACCAGCAGCGGCGCCTTGCCGACCAGTGCGGTCAGACGCTCGATGCGGGCCGATTGGGCGGGGATGTCGACCGTGGACACGGCGCGCAGGCGGTCCAGGTCGCCATTGATCGCTTGCTGCAGGCTGGAGAAACGCGGACGGTCGGCGCGGGCCAGGCGCGATTGCGCCGTCTCCAGCGCGACAATGGCATTGGAGACGTTGCCGGCCAGCCGCAGTTGCTGGCTGCCGATGGTCAGCAGGCGCTCGACGTCGTTGGCCAGCAGCTCGTCGCTGGCGCTGTCGTTGAAGTTCTGCCAGGCCTGTTGCAAGGCGTTGTACTGGCTCTGGGTCTCGCGCACGCTTTGCTCGAGATCGGCCAGGCGGCCGGCCTGGGCCTGCGCCAGGGCCAGGGCCTCGCGGGTGTCCCTGCGCGCCTGCGCCACATCGGTCGTCAGCGTCTCCAGGCGCGACGCGACCTCACGGCCGGCGCTCACGAACTGGGTGCGTTGCAGCCACAGGGCATAGCCCAGGCCCACGGCCAGCAGGATGACGATGATGAGGGCGGTCAGCAGCGGGCCACTGCCCCGCTTGGCTGCACGGGACTTGACGGCATCGGCCGGAGCCGATGCGGGGGCGCTGGCGCCCGGGGCGGCCGATTGAACGGCCGGATCGGTAGCGAGAGTCTTGTCTGTCATGACGCGATTGTATTCGGTGTCCGTGCGGTGCAACGAATCAAGCGGCAACAAAAGCCTGGAAAATCGACTCGTCGTTGGGCAAGCAGATTTTTACCATTGCTTGCGGACCGCTGTCAGGCACGCGCCCGGCCAGGGAGGGATGCGTCAGCACGAAGCCGCAATCCGCCCACCAGGCATCCAGGCCGGCCGCCAGCAGGTGGTTGCGCACGGCGTCGGCGCCCTCGCCACTGGTGATGAGCCAGGTGGGCTTGACCCCCTGCCCGGCCCACCGCCGCAGGCGCGCGAACTCGGACGCGTCCCACGGCGCCGGCCGGCGTGCATAGGCCGCATGACGTGTCACGGCAACGCCATGCGCCTGCAACTGGTCGCCCAGCCAATCGCGCCCCTGCGTACCGCGCACCAGCAAGACGCGGGCTGGCAGACGCGGCAAGCCGCGAAGCACGTCCCAGAGCGCCTCGGAATCGTGGCTGGGGGCCTGGTCGCCTGGATGCAGCACTGTTGTATTCGCGCCAAAAGCCGGCAACTCATGCAGCCCCGCGGCGCTGGCCGGGCCGACGGTGGCGGCGACGACGGCCGGCGGCCAGCTTTGCGGACCGCCGGCCTGCGCCAGTTGATCGAGATAGCATCGCGCAGCGTTGGCGCTGACGAATATGACCAGGTCGAAGTGCGCCGGCCGCGGCAGGTCGGCGGCGGCGGGCAACGGCTGGATTTCGAGGGCCGGCAGGACGCAGGTCGTCCAGCCGGCGCCGCGCAGGCGCTGGGCCAGCGCCTCATTGCGACCGGCGGGCCGGGTCAGGACGGCCACGCGCGGCGCTTGGGCGACGGCCCCGTCCATCACTCGGGCGCGGCGTCTTGCAACAGTTCGTCGAGGATGGCCTGGGCGCCGGCATCGAACAGCTCGGCGGCCACCGCTTCGCCCAGCGCCTGCGCCTGGACCACCGGACCGCTACGCTCAGCGCGCAGCATGCGCGTGCCGTCGGGCGAGGCCACCAGCGCGCGCACGTTCAGGCGGTCGCCCTCGATTTCGGCGTAGGCCGCCAGCGGCACCTGACAGGAGCCGCCCAGGCGGCGCGACACCGCGCGTTCGGCCAGCGCGATCGACGTGGCGCCTGCATCGTTCAGCGGCGCCAGCCAGGCGCGCAGATCGTCCCGGTCATCGCGGATCTCGATGGTCAGCGCGCCCTGCCCGGCCGCCGGCAGGCAATCGGCCGGATCGAGCAGGCCACGGATGCGGTCGGCCAGGCCGAGCCGGTACAGACCGGCGGCCGCCAGCACGATGGCGTCGTATTCGCCGCGGTCGAGCTTGGCCAGACGGGTGTCGAGGTTGCCGCGCAGCGGCTTGACCACCAACTGCGGATGACGCGCGCGGATCTGCGATTCGCGCCGCAGGCTGGAGGTGCCCACGACGGCGCCGGCCGGCAGGTCGGCCAGCGTGGCATGACGATTGGAGACGAAGGCATCGCGCGGATCGGCGCGATCGAGCACGGCGCACAACTCGAACGGCGCCTGCAGATCCACCGGCATGTCCTTCAGGCAATGCACGGCCAGATCGGCACGGCCGTCGAGCAGGGCGTTTTCGAGTTCCTTGACGAAGAGCCCCTTGCCACCGACCTTGGACAGGGTGCGGTCGAGGATCTGGTCGCCGCGGGTCGTCAGGGTGAGAAGTTCAACCGCGCACGCCGGGTACAGCGTGCGCAGCCGATCGCGCACATGCTCGGCTTGCCACAAGGCAAGCCGGCTGGCGCGGGTCGCGATGACCAGGCGTTGCGGTAGCGACACGTCGCGCCATCAAACGAAGTTGGAGACGATGACCGTCGCCACGACCCCGAGGATGGCCAGCACGAACAGGCCCTGCAGAAGGCTCAGGCCTGATTCGGTTTGCTGGGGATCGGCGGATCTACGCAGACTCATGTACGGATTCCTTGGAGGCGGTTTTGCGGCTTGCCAGCCACCGTCCAAGGACAACAACGAGCAAGGCGCCGAAAATTTCTACGCCGATTTTAACCGCAGTGGGCTGAACGCCGAATTGACTTTCGACAAACACGTCCGTGATCAGCATGCCGCCCGCGATCCAGCCCAGCAGCGCCGCGCCAAAAGTCACCACCAGCGGATAGCGGTCGATCAGTTTCAGGACCAGCGTGCTGCCCCAGATGATGATGGGCACGCTCACGACCAGGCCGAAGATCACCAGACCGATCTGATGGTCGGCGTGGGCGTTCTGGGCCGCGCCGGCGATGGCGATGACGTTGTCCAGGCTCATCACGAAGTCGGCGATGATGATGGTCTTGATGGCGGCAATGATGGATGTGCCGCCCTTCACGTTGCCGTGGCCGTCATCCTCCGGAATCAGCAGCTTGACGCCGATCCACACCAGCAGCGCGCCGCCCACCACCTTCAGGAACGGGATCGACAACAGGGTCAGGGCGAAGGCGATCAGGACCACGCGCAACAGGATGGCGCCCGCCGTACCCCACAGAATGCCCTGCATGCGCTGCTTGGGCTCCAGGTTGCGACATGCGAGCGCAATCACCACCGCGTTGTCGCCGCCGAGCAGAATGTCGATGAGGATGATCTGGAATACCGCTGCCCAACTCAGCGTCTGGAAAAACTCAAGCAATTTGAACCCCCGAAGGCATTTATCAAAATAAAAGCCGGCCCCGTGCCGGCCAGCCCGCCGCGCGCCAGGCACGCGGCGGGCCTACTTCAAAACCACTTATTATTGTAGTTCAGCTTTCAGTCAGCTTTCTGGCGCATCAGCAAAACTTTACCTATCGCCAGCACCAACACCGCGCCCAGCACCCCAGTCATGAGGGCAAAGCTGTGCTGCGTCACGCCCAGCGCCGCGTCGATGCGCGCCACCGGTTCCTGCAAGGCCGGATCACCCACCAGCAATTCACCGGCGATGAAGCCCAGCAGCGCCGCGCCCACCCAGACGATGAGCGGGAAGCGCTCGATGACCTTGAGCAGCAGCGTGCTGCCGAAAATGACCAACGGAATGCTGATCGCCAGGCCCAGCACCAGCAGGGTCGTGTCGCCCATCGCCGCGGCGGCCACGGCCACCACGTTGTCCAGGCTCATGACCAAGTCGGCAATCATGATAGTGCGGATCGCGGTCAGCAAGTTGCCATGATTCTTGCCGCCGCCCTCTTCCTCGCCTTCCGGCAACAGCAGCGTCACGCCGATGTACACCAGCAGCAGCGCGCCAATGAGCTTGAGCCACGGCAACATCAGCAGCTTGGCGGCGACCAGCGTCAGCACGATACGCATGATGATCGCGGCGGCCGAGCCGATCACGATCGCTTTCTTTTGCTGCGCCGGCGGCAGCGAGCGCGCCGCCAGCGCAATGACCACGGCGTTGTCGCCCGACAGCAGAATGTTGACCCAAATGATCTGGAGCAACGCTAACCAGAATGCCGCTGAACTGAGTTCCATACCTCTCTTTCCTAGGACGTGATCCCCCTAGGACAAACCAAATGAATGGGTGGAAAAGACAAAAAGACGTACTGACCGTCTTGGTGCGAGCCCGACGGCATTCTTGCAGGGTACGTGCTGAATTTCTTTCATTATAGTTTCGTTCAGCTTTCCGTATGTTTTATCGGCCGCATCATGGACACGGGATTTCCCTAGGAGCCGCAGGAAACGGGCAAAAAAAAGGCCCGCCAAGGCGGGCCTTCTTCAAGCAGACAACCTTACAGCACCGACTTGAGCAGCTTGCCCATTTCGGACGGGTTGCGCGTGGTGCGGATGCCGCAGGCTTCCATCACTTCCAGCTTGGCGTCGGCGGTGTCGGCGCCGCCGGAGATCAGCGCGCCGGCGTGGCCCATGCGCTTTCCGGGAGGGGCGGTGACACCGGCGATGAAGCCGACGACCGGCTTCTTCATGTTGTCCTTGGCCCACTGGGCAGCGTTGACTTCGTCCGGACCGCCGATTTCGCCGATCATGATGACGGCGTCGGTGTCGGGATCGTCATTGAACATCTTCAGGACGTCGACGTGCTTGAGGCCGTTGATGGGGTCGCCACCGATACCGACGGCGCTGGATTGACCCAGGCCCAGCTCGGTGACTTGCGCCACGGCTTCGTACGTCAGGGTGCCCGAGCGGCTGACGATGCCGATGCGGCCCTTGCGGTGGATGTGACCGGGCATGATGCCGATCTTGATTTCGTCCGGGGTGATCAGGCCGGGGCAGTTCGGGCCCAGCAGCAGCGTCTTGCTGCCCTTGGCCTTCATGCGGTTCTTGACTTCCAGCATGTCGCGGACGGGAATGCCTTCGGTGATGCAGATCACCAGATCCAGTTCGGCCTCGACGGCTTCCCAGATGGCGGCGGCGGCGCCGGCGGGCGGCACGTAGATGACCGACACGGTGGCGCCGGTGTCGGCCTTGGCATCCTTGACCGACGCGAAGATCGGCACGCCTTCGAAGTCCTCACCGGCCTTCTTGGGGTTCACGCCGGCCACGAAGGCGGCTTTGCCATTGGCGTACTCGCGGCACATGCGAGTGTGGAACTGGCCGGTCTTACCCGTGATGCCCTGGGTGATGACCTTGGTGTCCTTGTTGATCAGAATCGACATTTGTGAATCCTTGGATTTTCTTTGTACCGCCGGGCCGCCCCAAGGTGCAAAGCGCCCCCTCGGGGGGCAGCAAGCCACGAAGGGGCGCGGCGTGGGGGCATATATTTACTTGACGGCGGCTACAACGCGGGTGGCGGCTTCGGCCATCGTGTCGGCACTGATGATCGGCAGGCCCGAATCGGCCAGCATCTTCTTGCCGAGTTCTTCGTTGGTGCCCTTCATGCGGACGACCAGCGGCACGTTCAGGTTGACGGCCTTGCACGCGGCGATCACGCCTTCGGCGATGACGTCGCAGCGCATGATGCCGCCGAAGATGTTGACCAGGATGGCCTTCACGCTCTTGTTCTTGAGCATGATCTTGAAGGCTTCCGTGACCTTCTCGGCCGTGGCGCCGCCGCCGACGTCCAGGAAGTTGGCCGGCTCGCCGCCGAACAACTTGATGGTGTCCATGGTGGCCATGGCCAGGCCGGCGCCGTTCACCAGGCAGCCGATGTTGCCGTCGAGCTGGATGTAGGCCAGGTCGAACTTCGAGGCTTCGATTTCAGCCGGATCTTCTTCGTCCAGGTCGCGGTAGGCGACGATTTCCGGGTGACGGAACAGGGCGTTGGAGTCGAAGTTGAACTTGGCGTCCAGGGCGATGATGTTGCCCTTGCTGTCGCGGTTCAGGGGGTTGATTTCGACCAGCGAGGCATCGGTGTCCATGTAGCACTTGTAGAGCTTCTGGAACACGTCAACGGCCTGGGCGGTCGAGTCGGCGGGCAGGCCGATCGCGTTGGCGATCTTGGTGGCCTGTTCGGCCGACAGGCCGGTCAGCGGGTCGATGTATTCGGTGACGATCTTCTCGGGCGTGGCGTGGGCCACTTCCTCGATGTCCATGCCGCCTTCGCTGGAGGCGATGAAGGCGACCTTCTGGGTGGCGCGGTCGGTGACCAGCGACACGTAGTATTCCTTCTGGATGTCGGCGCCGTCTTCGATGTACAGGCGGCGGACCTTCTGGCCTTCCGGGCCGGTCTGGTGCGTGACCAGTTGCATGCCCAGGATTTCCGAGGCGAGCTTGCGCACGTCGTCCAGCGAGCGCGCCAGCTTCACGCCGCCGCCCTTGCCGCGGCCGCCCGCGTGAATTTGTGCCTTGACGACCCAAACCGGTCCACCCAGCTTTTCAGCGGCAGCCACGGCCTCGTCGACGGAAAGAGCGGGGATCCCGCGCGGCACCGGGATGCCAAATTGCTTCAGCAGTTCCTTGCCTTGATACTCGTGGATTTTCATGTGTTACCTGTCAGGACGTATGAGAAAGAGAAGGTGAATCGGAGGTCGAATCGGCCGATGCCTCAGCGCTGCCCCCGGTGTACCACTTGGGGTAGTGCTCAGCCACCACCGGGCCGTCGGTGCTCAGCGCATGACAGCCGTCCAGTTGGAATGGACGCCGGTTCGGGTTGCTTTCCTGCCGCCGGCGGTTGGCCATGGTCTGCACCGCCGCGGTGGGAAGCACCTGCGACAGTTCGGTCATGTGCGTACAGCCCTCGACATGGCCGAAGCGCTCCTTGACCTGGCGGCGGAACCCCTTGAGCAGGTTCATGCCGATCAGGCCAGCGTAGGCGGATTCGATGGCCATGCAATGCTCGCCATAGGGAGCGGCATCATAGACGGCCTGCGCCGCCACGATGGTGAAATCGCCATCGATGGTGATGCGCAGGTGCATATGGTGGATGGGTTGCCCCGCCTTGAACATCTCGCCGTCGCGCTTGGGAAAATCGTACGCCTTGACGTCGATGAGTTCGGCTTCCAGATCCCAGTTGCCGTCATCGCGCGCATACGACTGCACGCGTATGGAACGCGTGTGCAGCGGCTGGCGAGGACAATCCGGCGGTGGCAAGGGCATGCTTGGGGCCTGCGGGGCAGAGACGGCCGGCGTATGGTGCGCGGCAACAAAACCTTCAAAGTATAGCGCAGCCCGCCCTGCCCCGACCGTCAACGTGCGCGCCACGGGCGCTCCCGCGGCGGCATCGGCCAGCTCACTGCTGCGTCCACGGGGTGGCCGGACTGCCCATCCAGGCCTGCCCGGCCGGAATGCTCTCGCCCTTGAGCACCAGGGTCAGCGGCCCCAGCCGCGCGCCGTCCTCGACCCGGGTGTCGTACAGGATGGTGCTGCGCGGACCGACGTTGACTCCGTTGCCGATCCGGACCTGCCCGATTTTCATGACGCGGTCCTCGAACAGATGGGTCTGCGGCCCCGACCAGGCATGCAGGACAGTATCGTCCCCAATTGATACGCAGTCGTACTCGGTGACATCGGTGGTATCCATGAACACGCGCTTGCCAATGCGCGCGCCCATGCAGCGCAGCGCCAGCGGCAGCCAGGGTGTGGCGCGCAGGAAATTGAAGAAGTTGGGCACGGCAATCGACTCGTACAGGCTGGTGACGGCTTCGCTCTTCCACACGAATGGCGTCCACATGGGCTCGGCGCGCGGCCGGTAGCGGCCGATCAGCAGCCACTTGAGCAACACCAGGAACAGGAAGGTGCCGACCCCGTACAGCACGCCGGCCAGCATCAACTCGTCGAACGCGGCCAAGAAACCCTCGCGCGCCGCGATCGGGATGACCTTCATGACCGTCAGGTACCCCACCGCGATGACCACCGCCAGCGGCAGGATCATGCGCATCAGCTCGACCGCGCCGCGCGCCACCTTGCGGCCCGGGCTGGGGCGGAAGGTCAGGTGCGGGGGAAAACCCGCCGCCTGCTCGCGCGCCGGCAGCGCCAGCGGCGGATTGCCCAGCCAGGTCTGGCCGCTGGCCATGCGGGCGTTGGCCGGCGCCCGGCTCTGCACCCCGATCAATACGTCGTCGGGCAACACCGAGCCATCCGGCACATAGGCGCCGTTGCCGACAAAGCTGCGGTTGCCGATCACGGTGGGCCGCATGGTCATCCAGCCGCGGTCGATCTCCTCGTCGCCCAGCATCACGCCGTCGGCGATGAAGCTATCGCGGCCCAGCGTCAGCATGTCGGGCACGATGCCCATGGCGGTAGAGATTTCAGTACCCCGCCCGACCTTGGCGCCCAGCAGCCGGTACCAGGTACCGGCATAAAGGGAAGCATACAGGCCGTGCAGCACGCTCAGGCTAGACTCCTGGATCTGGTTGGTCAGCCAGCGTCGCAGGTAGATCTGGCCATAGACCGGCCAGCGGCCGCTTGCCAGGCGCGGCAACAGTGCCCAGCGCAGCATCGCGGACACCAGCACCGTCAGCAACAACAGCAGAGCACTGGCCGGCAGCGCCAGCAGCAGATAGGCCAGGAATGCGTTGGGCCACCAGACCCGTGAGCCCATCAGGTCGAGCCAGCGCGCGTCGATCCAGTCGATCAGCACGAAACTCGGGAACACCGGCATGAAGAACAGTGCCGCGATCAGCGTGCCGCCGGCCGCGTAGGCCAACACGTCCAGGCGCGCCCAACGGTCTTCGCGCGCCGGACGCGGCGGCAGTTCCGGGGCGCGCGCCTGCGGATCCTGCCGCGCCGGCGCCCCGGTCCAGATCTGGCCCGCCGGGATGCGGGAGCCGGCGGGCAGCGATGACAGGCCCTCGAGCCGGCCGTCGGCCTCGATCACGACGTCGCCCTGCAGCACCGCGTAGGAGCCGACGTAGGCATTCTCACCCAGCGTGATGGGCCCGACTTCCCAGTGCGCGCCGCGCACCTCGAAGTTCTCCAGGTTCACGGCGGCGCCGATGCTGGCCCCGTCACCCACCATCAGCAGGTCCGGGGCGCGCACCGAAATGCGGCTGATGGCGGTATCGCGGCCGATGCGCGCGCCCAGCGCCCGCAGATACCAGGCCTGCAACGGCGACCCCGCCAGCAGGTGCGCCGGCGGAATGTCGAAGATGCGGTCGACCAGCCACCAGCGGTAGAAAGTCCAGCCGTAGAGCGGATAGCGGCCCGCCTTGAGCCGGCCCAGAATGCCCCATTTGCAGACCACCGCCACGCCGAAACTGAGCAGATTGCAGGCCAGGTAGCTGGCGATCGACAGCGCCACCGCGCGCCACACCGAATCGCCCTCGTCGCCGGTGAAATAGTGATAGGTGAAGAATGGCGTCAGCCAGATCAGCATGCGCACGCCGATCAGCAGCGGCAACGCCGCCAACTGCGCCAGGCCACAGGCCCAGCGGCGCCATTGCGGCACGCGCTCGATCGGCGCCTGCTGGACGGGCGCCGCCGCGACCGCCGATTCGGCCGCCAGCGCGTCCAGCCGGGCCGCCAGCGCCCCCAGCACCGAATGCTGGTAGAGCTCGTGCATGGTCAGCGCCGAGAACTGTGGATGTTTGCGCAGCGAGGACACCAGCCGCGCCGCCAGCAGCGAATGGCCGCCCAGGTCGCGGAAGAAATCGCTCGCCAGCCGCAGCGGCTGGCCCGGGAACAAGGGCCGCAAGGCCTCGAACAAGGCGTGTTCGGCGGGCGAAACCGGGGTGTCGTCCTCGCCGCTGGGCTCGGACGCGGTAGCCAGCTCGCGCGCCTTCAGGGCCTTGCGGTCGATCTTGCCCGAGGTCAGGCGCGGCACGTCGGCCACCAGCTCGAAGCGGGCCGGGATCATGTAGGCGGGCAGTTCGGCCGCCAGCGCCGCGCGCAGCGCGTGCGGATCGAGCCGCGCATCGCCCTCCGGCGTCAGGAACGCCACCAATTGCTCGATGCCGGCCAGATCCCGCAACACCACGGCGGCCGCGCCGACGCCAGCCTGCCGGTACAGCGCGGCCTCGATCTCGCCCAGCTCGACACGAAAGCCGCGCACCTTGACCTGATCATCGCTGCGGCCCAGGCATTGGATCTGGCCGTTCTCGTCGATGCGCGCCAGGTCGCCGCTGCGATACATGCGGGTGTCGTGCTCGCCCGTGGGACGGGGATTGGCCAGGAACTTCTCGGCCGTCAGTTCCGGCCGCCCCAGGTAGCCGCCGGCCACGCCCGGGCCGGTGATACAGAGCTCACCGGTCTGGCCTTGCGGCAGCACCGCGCCGTCCTCGCCGCGGATCAGCATGCCGTAGTTGGGCAGCGGCGTGCCGATGGTCACGGGTTGGCCAGGCAGCAGTTCGGCCAGACTGGCCGACACGGTCGTCTCGGTCGGGCCGTAGGTGTTGAACAGGCGCCGGCCGGGCGTGGCCCAGCGCTGCACCAGAAACTCCGGGCACATCTCGCCGCCCAGGTTGACGATGCGCAGGCCCGGCACGTCACGCGCGAACAGCGCCAGCAGCGTCGGCACCGCGTGCAACACCGTCACGCCCTCGCGCGCCAGGGCATCGGGCAAGGCCTCGGGGTCGGTGGTCAGCATCTTGGGCGCCACCCACAAGGTGGCGCCCACCAGGTAGCTGATCCAGATTTCCTCGAACGACATGTCGAAAGCGACCGAAAACCCCTGGTAGACCTTGTCGCCGTGGCGCACGCCCAGCACTTCGTTTTCGCTGCGCAGGAAATGGCAAATGCTGGCCTGGCTGATCGGCACGCCCTTGGGCTTGCCGGTGGAGCCCGAGGTATAGATCACATAGGCGGGATGGTCGGGCGACAGCCCCGCCCGGCGGCACAGGGCGCCCTCGACCGGCGCCGACAGTTCCCAGGGTGTCCAGGTGGCCAAGCCGTCCAGGCGCACCTCTCCCCCGGCCACCAGGCCGCGCGAACCGGCGTCCTGCAGGCAGACCAGCATGCGCTCGGGCGGGGTGTCGGACTCGAACGGCAGCCAGGCGGCGCCGGCCTTGGCGATGGCGGCCTGCATCACCAGCAGTTCGTCGCCGCGCGGCAGGCACAGGCCAACGATATCGCCGGGCCGCACGCCCGCTTCGATCAGGTGGTGCGCGGCCAGGTCGGCGCGGCGTCCGAGGTCTTCATAGGTCAGGGATTGATCCAGCCAATGGATGGCGATGGCGGCGGGACACCGCAGGATCGTGGCTTCCAGAATATCGGGCAACGTTTCCGCTTGCAGCAGATCCGGCCGATAGGGGCCTTGGAGAATCATAGGTACGGCGCAGCGCCGGGAAATGGGATGTTCGCCTATTGACCCGTGCCGCATGATTTCGTTCCGGCGCGGACGAAAAAAACCCCCGTGCCGCGCATGGCGCGCGACACAGAGGGAGATGGGCTGGTCCGGCCACGGCGGCGCGACCGCCGGGCGGCATCCGTGCGGCGGCCCGGCCGGCCGCCGCGTTTCAGACGGCTTCGCGCAGCGCGCGAGCGGCTTGCACCATGCCGATCAGCGCCGCTTCGGTTTCGGGCCAGGCACGGGTCTTCAAGCCGCAATCCGGGTTCACCCAGAGGCGCTCTCTGGGCAGGCGGGCGGCCGCCTTCTGCATCAGGCCGACCATCCAGTCCACTTCCGGCACGTTGGGCGAGTGGATGTCGTACACGCCCGGGCCGATGTCGTTGGGGTAGCGGAAGTCCTCGAACGCCTTGAGCAGTTCCATGTTGGAGCGCGACGTCTCGATGGTGATCACGTCCGCATCCATGGCGGCGATCGACTCGATGATGTCGTTGAACTCCGAATAGCACATGTGGGTATGGATCTGCGTCTCGTCGCGCACGCCGGCGGTGGCCAGGCGGAAGCAGTCCACCGCCCAGTCCAGATAGGCCTGCCAATCGGCGCGGCGCAGCGGCAGGCCTTCGCGGATGGCCGGTTCGTCGATCTGGATGACGTTGATGCCGGCGGCTTCCAGGTCCACCACTTCGTCGCGCAGGGCCAGCGCCAGCTGGCGGCAGGTCTGTTCGCGCGGCTGGTCATCGCGCACGAACGACCACTGCAGGATGGTGACCGGACCGGTCAACATGCCCTTGACCGGCTTGTCGGTCAGCGACTGGGCGTAGGAGGACCAGCCCACCGTCATCGGCGCGGGGCGGGCCACGTCACCGAAGATGATCGGCGGCTTGACGCAACGCGAGCCGTAGCTCTGCACCCAGCCGTTCCTGGTGAAGGCAAAGCCCGCCAGCAGCTCGCCAAAGTACTCCACCATGTCGTTGCGCTCGGGCTCGCCATGCACCAGCACGTCCAGGCCGACCTTCTCCTGGAAGCGGATCACCTCCTCGATTTCCTTGCGGATGGCGCTCTCGTAGGCCGAGTCCGTCAGCGCGCCCGACTTCCAGTCGCGGCGCAGCGCGCGGATCTCGGCGGTCTGCGGGAACGAGCCGATCGTGGTGGTGGGGAATGCCGGCAGGCCCAGTTCTTCCTGCTGGCGGGCGATGCGGCCGGCGAACGGCGCGCGGTCACGCGAAACGCCGGCCGACGCCGCCATGCGCTGCGCCACGGCCGGGTTGTGGATGCGGGTCGACGAGCGGCGCGCGGCCAGGGCGGCACGCTGCCTGGCCAGGCCGTCCTGCACGCCGGGCTCGGTGGCGCTGTCCAGGGCGCGGCCGAGCAGGCTCAATTCTTCCAGCTTCTGGGCGGCGAACGACAGCCAGCTCTTGAGCTCGGCGTCCAGCTCGGTTTCGTTGGCCAGGTCCACCGGCACATGCAGCAACGAGCACGACGGCGCCAGCCACAGGCGTTCGCCCAACTGCTGCTTGACCGGAGCCAGCGTGGCAAGGGCGGCGTCCAGGTCGGTGCGCCAGATGTTGCGGCCATTGATGACGCCGGCGGACAGCACCTTGTCCGCGCCCAGGCCGGCCAGCACCCCGGCCAACTGTTCGGGGGCGCGCACCAGATCCACGTGCAGGCCGGCCACCGGCAGGTCCAGGGCGGTGCCGAGATTGTCCTTCAGCCCATCGAAATAGGTGGCCGCCAGCAGTTTGACCGGGCTCGCCGACAGCGAGGCATATACCTGCTTGAAGGCATCGCGCCAGGCCTGCGGCAGGTCCAGTACCAGGATGGGCTCGTCGATCTGCACCCACTCAACGCCGAGCTTGGCAAAGCGCGCCAGCACTTCCTGGTACACCGGCACCAGGTTGGCCAGCAGTTGCAGCTTGGCCGCGTCGGCGGCGCCGTCGGCGAAAGCATCGCCCTTGCCCAGGAACAGCCAGGTCAGCGGGCCCGGGATCACCGGTTTGACGGCGTGGCCCAGCGCCTGGGCTTCCTGGATCTGCTCGAACAGCGATTCACGGGCGATGCGGAAGGTCTGGCCCGGCACCAGTTCCGGCACGATGTAGTGGTAGTTGGTGTCGAACCACTTGGTCATTTCGCAGGCCGCGGCGGGCTTGCCCGACGGGGCGCGGCCGCGGCCCATGCGGAACAGCGTATCCAGCGAGACCGGCTCGCTGTCCTTCTGGCCAAAGCGCGCGGGCACGGCGCCCAGCAGCGTGGTCCATTCCAGGATCTGGTCGTACCAGGCGAAATCACCCACGGGGACGAACCTGACGCCGGCGGCGGCCTGCACCTGCCAGTGCCGGGCGCGCAATTCGCGGCCGGTCTGCTCCAGCGCATCGCCGCCCTGCTTGCCGGCCCAATAGGCTTCGACCGCGCGCTTCAATTCGCGCTGGGCACCGATGCGGGGGAACCCCAAATTATGAATCGTAGTCATGGCAACACCGTTGTTGTACAAAATTTGTTCATGTGAAGGCTATTCTGCCGCCAAATCAAAATGAATCAAAATCAATGTCTACATCCATAAGATGAGCAAATCTCATACAATAAAGCTCCACGCCCGCCCCCAGGGACGGGACAGCCCCGGCGCCCGCGCACGCCGTCTTGCCCGGCCTGCCGCGCCACCTTCACAGCCGTCGCCCCATGCTGGAAATCCGCCACCTTGAAACGCTCACCGCCATCCGAGAAGGGGGCAGCCTGCAAGAGGCCGCCGAACGCCTGCACCTGACCCAGTCGGCCCTGTCGCATCAATTGCGCGACCTGGAGACCCGGCTCGGCACGCCGCTGCTGAACCGCCGCACCCGGCCGGCCCGCCTGACCACCGCGGGGCTGCGCGTGCTGGCGCTGGCCGATGAGGTCCTGCCACGCATCCGCGCCACCGAACGCGAACTGCAGCGGCTGGCCGCCGGCCGCACCGGTCGCCTGCACCTGGCCATCGATTGCCATTCCTGCTTCCAGTGGCTGATGCCGGCGCTCGACGCCTTCCGCGCGCAATGGCCGGACGTGGCGCTGGATCTGTCGGCCGCGTTTTCGTTCGCCCCACTGCCGGCGCTGGTGCGCGGCGACCTGGACCTGGTCATTACGTCCGATCCCCAACCGCTCGATGCCGTCGAGTACCTGCCGCTGTTCAAATACGAACTGGTGCTGGCCGTGTCCGAATCCAATCCGCTGGCCGGCAACAAGTTCATCATGCCGGACCAATTGGCGGACCAGACGCTCATCACCTATCCGGTCGACAAGCAGCGCCTGGATGTCTTCACCGCATTCCTGGACCCCGCCGACGTCGAGCCGGCAGCCATCCGCAAGGCGGAATTGACGCCGATCATCGCGCAATTGGTGGCGAGCAACCGCGGCGTAGCGGCCCTGCCCAACTGGGCCCTGACCGAATACATGAACCAGGGTTGGCTGCGGCTGTGCCGCCTGGGGCCGCAGGGGGTGTGGCGTACCCTGTACGCCACCGTGCGCAGCGAGGACACCGATGCCTCGTATATCGGCGAGTTCCTGACGCTGACGCGTGACGTCTGCTTCAAGACGCTGAACGGCATCAAGTCGGCGAAATAGGCGAAAAGCCGAAGCGACCGGCGCCTGAACCCTGGCGCCGCGCCGGGCGCGCGGGCGGCTCAATCGTCGTCGCCCGCCCCCACGATGCGGCGGATGACGTCGTGCGCGAACCCCCGGCTGGCCAGGAAACGGGCCTGCTTGGCATACGCGGCGCGATCCTCGGGCTTGGCCCCGAAGCGCTTCTGCCAGACCTCGAGCGCGCGCTCGTATTCCGTGGCACGCAATTGTTCGCGCAATTCGGACACCTGGGCGTCATCCACGCCGTGCTGGCGCAGTTCCCGCACGATGCGCGCCGCGCCCTGGCGCGAAGCGCGCCGATGCACCAGGCTTTGTGCAAAGCGCTCGGTCGACAGCCATCCCTCTTTTTCCAGCGCATCCAGCACGCGCCCGACCTCGTCGGGATCTTCGGCGTGGGGCGCGAGTTTGCGCGCCAGTTCGTCGCGGGCATGCTCGCGCCGCGACAGATAGCCGACCGCGCGCATCTTGAGCGACGGCCCCTTGCGGGGCGTGCGTGACTGGCCTGCGGCCGGCTCCTGGTCGGCGGCCGCGGTGGAGTCGGCAGCCCGCCGCAGGTCCGACGTGCGGCGCAGGCCCTCTGGCTTGGCCACGGTCTCGAACTCATCGTCCAGGCGGGCGCGCAAGCGGTCGGCGGACGTGACGGGCGGTTTCCAGCTCATGCACTTACTCCATGTGCCAGCGGCAGGTCTCCCGGAACGGGAGCCTGCCGCTGGCGGCCGCCGGGCTGACGGGCCCGGTGCAATCCGGTGATGCCGTGGCGGGATTACTCGCCGCTATCGTCTTCGGCGGTGGGCACGAATTCCGCGGCGCGGCTGACGATGCCCTGGTTCTCGCGCACCCGGTTCTCGATTTCGATGGCCAGTGCCTTGTGCTCTTTCAGGTATTCACGGACGTTGTCCTTGCCCTGGCCGATGCGATTGCCGTTGTAGCTGTACCAGGCGCCAGACTTGTCCACCACATTGGCGGCCACGCCCAGGTCGATGATTTCGCCTTCGCGCGAGATGCCGGCGCCATACATGATGTCGAACTCGGCCTGCTTGAACGGCGGCGCGACCTTGTTCTTGACCACCTTGACGCGGGTTTCGTTGCCGACGACCTCGTCGCCCTTCTTGATCGAGCCGATGCGGCGGATGTCCAGGCGCACGGACGAGTAGAACTTGAGCGCGTTGCCGCCGGTGGTGGTTTCGGGGTTGCCGAACATCACGCCGATCTTCATGCGGATCTGGTTGATGAAGATGACCATGCAGTTGGTCTTCTTGATGGTGGCGGTCAGCTTGCGCAGCGCCTGGCTCATCAGGCGGGCCTGCAGGCCAGGCAGCGAATCGCCCATTTCGCCTTCGATTTCGGCCTTGGGCACCAGGGCCGCGACCGAGTCGACCACGATCAGGTCGACCGACCCCGAGCGCACCAGCGCGTCGGTGATTTCCAGCGCCTGCTCGCCCGTATCAGGCTGCGAGATCAGCAGGTCGGCCAGGTTGACGCCAAGCTTCGAGGCATATTGCACGTCGAGGGCGTGTTCGGCGTCGACGAAGGCGCAGGTGCCGCCCAGCTTCTGCATTTCAGCCACGACCTGCAGGGTCAGCGTGGTCTTGCCCGAGGATTCGGGACCGTAGATCTCCACCACGCGGCCACGCGGCAGGCCGCCGACGCCCAGCGCGATGTCCAGGCCCAGCGAGCCCGTGGACACCACCTGGATGTCGTGCGAGACCTCGTTGTCGCCATAGCGCATGATCGAGCCCTTGCCGAACTGCTTTTCGATCTGCGAGAGCGCGGCGGCCAGCGCCTTGGCTTTTTCCGAAGCGGCGGCCTTGGTGGTTTTGTCGTCCATGTAGTGTCCTGTCGGGTCTGAGTCTGTAACGTATCGGATGTCGGGGCGCGGCACGGGTACCGGTCAGCGCGGGTTGTCGCAAGGGGTTGATCGAAACGGTGTCGAAGCGGTGGATCCAGGCTGCGATCAGAAAGCGATAGCGCAGATTATGGCATCGGATTGTACTGTACAAAAAAACAGTGTGCCAGGGTTTTCCACGTATTCCCTGAGTGGGCAAGCCCGGCCCCGTGTGACAGAATCGGGAAAAAAACAGGCGCTGTGTCCCCATTGCGCCCCCCCGGCCCGCCGCCCCGGCTATCCATCCCAGGGCGGCGTACGCGCGCCGCTGGCGCGGCGAGCTCTCCTTCTTTCGATAGCCCATGCGCATCCTGATCGCGGAAGACGACAGTATCCTGGCCGACGGCCTGTCACGCTCGTTGCGCCACAACGGCTATGCGGTCGATGCCGTGCGCGACGGCCTGGCCGCCGACTCGGCGCTGGCGGCCCAGGCCTTCGACCTGCTCATCCTGGACCTCGGCCTGCCGCAACTGGCTGGCCTGGAGGTCCTGCGCCGGTTGCGGGCCCGCAATTCGGCCCTGCCCGTCCTGATCCTGACCGCCGCCGACAGCATCGAGCAGCGCGTCAAGGGGCTGGACCTGGGCGCCGACGACTACATGGCCAAGCCGTTCGCCCTGTCCGAACTGGAGGCGCGGGTGCGCGCTCTGACCCGGCGCGGCGCCGGCGGCGGCGCCACGCTGCTCAAGCATGGCCGCCTGGTGTTCGACCAGACCGGGCGCGTAGCCATGGTCGATGACCAGACGCTCGACTTGTCCGCGCGAGAGGTCAGCCTGCTCGAAATCCTGTTGACGCGCAGCGGCCGCATGGTCAGCAAGACCCAATTGGTCGACCACCTGTGCGAATGGGGCGAGGAAGTCAGCACCAACGCCATCGAAGTCTACGTGCACCGCCTGCGCAAGAAACTCGAACCCAGCGGCGTGAAGATCGTGACGGTGCGCGGCCTGGGTTATTGCCTCGAACGGGACCAGGGTGCGGCCTACCTCGCAAGCTGAACCGCCACAGCCGGAGGCGCTCAACCAGGAAGCGCTGGATGTGATGCGGGCCGGGGCCCGCGGCCCCAGCTTTGCGCCGCCGCAGCGTTCGCTGCTGGGCGAGATCCTCGACTGGATGCTGGCGCCGCTGTTCCTGCTGTGGCCCATGAGCGTCGCCATCACCTACGTGGTGGCGCAGAACATCGCCAACGTGCCGTACGACCGCGCGCTGGCCAACAATCTGCATGTACTGACGCGCCAGGTCCATGCGCAGGACGGCCGCGCGGTGCTGCGCATGACCGATGCGGCGCGCGACGTGCTGCGCGCCGATGAGACCGACAGCGTGTTCTGGCTGGCGCTGGGCAGCCGCGGCGAGTACCTGGGCGGCGACCGCGCCCTGCCTCTGCCGGCCTCGGTCGGCCAGCCGCGCCCCGGCGAAGTGCAGTACCAGGACGACACCCTGCGTGGTTTCGGCGTCCGGCTCGCGTTCACCTGGGTCGATCTGAACCTGCCCAATACGCAGCCGGCGCTGCTGATCGTGGCCGAGACGGTCGAAAAGCGCACACAACTGGCCAACGACATCATCAAGGGCGTGATCATCCCGCAGTTCGTGGTCCTGCCGATCGCCGTGCTGCTGGTGTGGTTCGGCCTGTCGCGTGGCGTGGCGCCGCTGAACGCGCTGCAACAGCGCTTGCGGGCGCGCCGGCCCGACGACCTCTCGCCCATCGATGAACGCGCCGCGCCGTCCGAGATTGCGCCGCTGGTGGCGGCCATGAATGACCTGCTCGACCGCCTCTCGGCCAACGTCCAGGCGCAACGCCGCTTCGTCGCCGACGCCGCGCATCAGCTGAAGACGCCCCTGGCCGGGCTGCGCACCCAGGCCGAGCTGGCGCTGCGCGATGCCAGCCCAGAAGAGATGCAGGCCAGCCTGCGCCAGTTGGTGACCGGCTCCGAACGCGCCACCCGGCTGGTGAATCAACTGCTGCTGCTGGCGCGGGCGGAAAACCCCAGCGCCATCGGCCTGGCCGCGACCGACCTCAATGCCATCGCCTACGAGCAGGCGATGCAGTGGGTGCCGCTGGCGCTGTCGCTCGGCACCGACCTGGGCTTCGAGGGCTCTGAAACGCCGGTGCAGATCAACGGCAACCCGCTGTTGCTGGCCGAGCTGCTCAACAACCTGATCGACAACGCCTTGCGCTATACGCCGCGGGGCGGGCACATCACGGTGCGCGTGCAGCGTCAGGGCGAACAGGGCATTCTGGAAGTGGAAGACTCCGGCCCTGGCATCGCCCCGGAAGAACGCGAGCGCGTCTTCGACCGTTTTTACCGGGTGCTGGGCACCCTGTCGGACGGCAGCGGGCTGGGCCTGGCGATCGTCCGGGAGATCGCGCAGAAACACCAGGCGACCGTGCTCATCAGCGATCATCCGACGCCCCACTCCGACCTGCCGGGCACCCGCATCCGCCTGGTGTTCCCACTCTATGCCGAGCCCGCCGGCGCCGCCGGCGACTAAGGCCGGTTCCTATCGACAAGGCGCCCCGCACAGGCCACACGCCGCCGGAGGAACGCGCCACCATCCGCCATGAGTTCCCCACTCCGTCCCTAGGACTATCCCTAACTCTCCCTAATGAAGTTTCTTTTTGTTGCAATTTTAAGATTCAGGTAAGGATCGCGTCAGAACCTAGTCAGCCTCACGTTTCAACCTTGTCATAGCTCGATGTCGGTGCTGCCGGCGGAGGGTCAAGCACGGCGGAAAACCGCCGGCCAGAAAAATCGAGGAGACATCATGAGCACAACTACCATGGCAGGCCGCGGTCCATCCGCGGATCCGCGCCCGATGACCAAGGATGAACGCCGCGTCATCTTTGCCTCGTCGCTGGGCACGGTGTTTGAGTGGTACGACTTCTACCTTTACGGTTCGCTGGCCGCGATCATTGCCCAGCACTTCTTTTCCGGCGTGAACCCGACCGCGGGCTTCATCTTCGCGCTGCTGGCGTTTGCCGCCGGCTTTGCGGTGCGCCCCTTCGGCGCGCTGGTGTTCGGCCGCCTGGGCGATCTGGTCGGACGCAAGTACACCTTCTTGGTCACCATCGTGATCATGGGCCTGTCCACCTTCCTGGTGGGCGTGCTGCCCAGCTACGCCAGCATCGGCCTGGCCGCCCCCGCCATCCTGATCCTCCTGCGCCTGCTGCAAGGCCTGGCGCTGGGCGGCGAATACGGTGGCGCCGCCACCTACGTCGCCGAGCACGCGCCCCACGGCCGCCGTGGCTTCTATACGTCCTGGATTCAGACCACCGCCACGCTCGGCCTGTTCCTGTCACTGCTGGTGATCCTGGGCATCCGCACGGTCATGGGTGAAGACGATTTCAAGGCTTGGGGCTGGCGCATCCCGTTCCTGATCTCGGTCGTGCTGCTGGGCATCTCGGTGTGGATCCGCCTGCAACTGAACGAGTCGCCGACCTTCAAGCGCATGAAGGAAGAAGGCAAGGGCTCGAAGGCCCCGATCGCCGAATCATTCGGCCAATGGAAGAACCTGAAGGTCGTGCTGCTGGCGCTGCTGGGCCTGACCGCCGGCCAGGCCGTGGTCTGGTACACGGGCCAGTTCTATGCCCTGTTCTTCCTGACGCAGACCCTGAAGGTCGATGCCAATACCGCCAACATCATGATCGCGGTCGCGCTGCTGATCGGCACCCCGTTCTTCGTGATATTCGGCGCACTGTCGGACAAGATCGGTCGCAAACCCATCATCATGGCGGGCTGCCTCATCGCCGCCGCGACCTACTTCCCGATCTTCCAGGGACTGACGCACTTCGCCAACCCCGCGCTCGAAAAAGCGCAGGCGAGCGCCCCGGTCACGGTCATCGCCGACCCGGCCACCTGCTCGTTCCAGTTCAACCCGGTAGGCACGGCTTCATTCACCAGCTCCTGCGACGTGGTCAAGTCGTTCATGGCCCGTAACTCGGTGAACTACAAGAACGAAGCGGCCCCGGCCGGTTCGGTCGCCAAGGTCAAGATCGGCAATGACGAGTTCCCCTCGTTCGAGGGCAAGGGCATGGCGCCGGCCGACTTCAAGGCCAAGACCGCCGAACTGAACACCGCCCTGACCAGCGCGATCCGCAGCCACGGTTATCCGGCCAAGGCCGACCCGGCGCAGACCAACAACGTCATGGTCGTGGTCCTGCTGACCATTCTGGTGATCTACGTGACCATGGTGTACGGCCCGATCGCCGCGATGCTGGTCGAAATGTTCCCGACCCGCATCCGCTACACCTCGATGAGCCTGCCCTATCACATCGGCAATGGCTGGTTCGGCGGCTTCCTGCCCCCGGTGGCCTTCGCCGTGGTCGCTGCCACTGGCAACATCTACGATGGCCTGTGGTATCCGATCATCATCGCGGTCATGACCCTGGTTGTCGGCACGCTGTTCGTGCGCGAATCCAAGGACAACGACATCAACACCTAACGACCATCCCCCGCCGGGCGGGACTGCTGCGCCTGCCCGGCCTTTCAAAAGCTCCCTCGGGAGCTTTTTTTTTGCCCCCTGCGCGGGCCAGGCTGATTCAGGACGCTGTCAGACCCTCACCGTTAGACTGGCGCCTCAGATTACGGCCTTGCGCCTCATCGTCCGGCGATTGATCCCCCTGCCAGGCGATTGCAGGGCTAGTGTTCTGACACCGATACCGCGTTCCCCGCGAGCCTTTTATGACGCGGTATTGTGTGCTCCCGTACCGGCCCGGCCTCTATTGAGCCGGGCCGCTTTTTTTGCGCGGCCGGAAGTGCCGGCGAAAAAAAAAACGGCCGGAATCCGGCCGCCTCCCGATTTCCGGGCCAGACGCCTCAACGGCGCATGCCGACCCCGATGACCAGCACGCCCGCCACGATCGCGGCAATCCCGGCCCACATCGGAATCGGCACGGACTTCTCGGTCTCGGCCGTGGCCTTGACCGAGCCGACCTGCAACACGGTTTCCTCGGACTTGTAGCTAAAGCCCTTGTAGGCCAGGGCGGCAACGCCCAGCACGATCAGGATGGCGCCGACGATCTTCATGCTTCTTCTCCTATTGCACAGGGATGTCGCGGACGTTACCTCAAGGCCGATGCCCTGTCAGTGACAGAACGTGTCGCCTCGCCCCATCGTATTGCGCCGCGACGGCAAAGGGGCCCGCGTCGTATAGAATCAACCCTTTTGGCCGACGCTCATGTGGTTCAAGAATCTCAAGATTTACCGTCTTTCCTCGCCGTGGACGCTGACCGGCGAGCAGCTTGAAGAAACGCTCGCGCGGCATGCCTACCAAGCCGGCAACAACCTCGAAATGCAAAGCCTGGGCTGGGTGCCGCCGCGCGAAAACGGCGGGCTGGCCCACGTCGTGGGCGGGCAGATCCTGCTGAATCTGCGCGCCGAGAAAAAACTGCTGCCCAGCACCGTCATCAACCAGGTCGCCAAGGCGCGCGCCCAGGAAATCGAAGAGCAGCAGGGCTACAAGCCGGGCCGCAAACAGATGAAGGAAATCAAGGAGCGCGTCACCGACGAGCTGCTGCCACGCGCCTTCAGCGTGTACCGCGACACCCGCGTCTGGATCGACCCGCAGAACCACTGGCTGGTGATCGATGCCGCCGCTTCGGCCAAGGCCGACGAAGTCATCGGCCTGCTGGCCAAGTGCGTGGATCCGTTCCCGCTCGAGAACCTGTACGTCGCGCAGTCGCCGGCGTCGGCCATGACCGGCTGGCTGGCCGAGGACGAGGCGCCGTCCAACTTCAGCATCGACCAGGACACCGAATTGCGCTCCTCGGGCGAGAGCGGCGCGGCCATCCGCTACGTCAAGCACTCGATCGATGCCGACGACGTGCGCCGCCACATCCAGGCCGGCAAACAGTGCACCCGCCTGGCCATGACCTGGGCCGACCGTATCTCGTTCGTGCTGACCGAGGGCCTGGACGTCAAGCGCGTCGCGCCGCTGGACGTGCTCAAGGAAGGCAACGATACCGTCGCCGCCAATGACGACGAGAAGTTCGACTCCGACATGATGCTCATGACCGGCGAGCTGGCCAAGATGCTGGCCGAGCTGGTCGAGGCGCTGGGCGGCGAAAAGAAGATCTGATCGACGCGCGGGCTGACCGATGGGCCGCTCCCGAGGGGGCGGCCTTTTTCATGGCTGGGCGCCCGCCTCAGGCGGCCACGCTGCGGTCACGGCCTGACTGCTTGGCCTGGTACAGCGCCTTGTCGGCGCGTTCGATCAGGTAGGCATAATCCGGATGCCCATCGAAGGTCGCCACGCCAATACTGGCGGTGATGCGCAGGCTGCCCGCCTCGGGAATCACGAACGTGTGGCGGCGGATCTCCGCGCCCAGCTTTTCGGCCACCGCCAGCGCGGCCTCGCGCCCCGTGTCGACCAGCACCACCAGGAACTCCTCGCCTCCATAACGGAACACGAAATCGCTGGAGCGACAGGACTGGTGCACCACTTCGGCGAACTGGCGCAATACCTGGTCCCCGCCCGAATGGCCGTGCTGGTCGTTGATGGCCTTGAAGTGATCGATATCCAACAGCAACACCGAGAACGACGTGTGCTCGCGCGTGGCGATCAGGATTTCGCGCCCGACCACCGACGGCAGGAAGCGCCGGTTCAGCACATGGGTCAGCGGGTCGCTGCCGCTCTCGATCTCGGCCACCATGTCGAACAGGCCGTTGAGCAGGTGCTTGATGCGCGCCACCAGTTCCTGCAGTTCGCGCACCTGGTCCGGCAAGGCCTGCGGGCCGCCTTGCAGCAAGGCGGGTAGCACCACATCGTCGAGCCGCGCCACCGCGCCGGTGATCTGACGCAGCGCCGGGGCGCTCTCGAACAGCACCCCACCCTTGTGCTGCAGCCACAGGCCGAACTCGGAGGCCGCCAGCCGTGGCAACACTTGCTCGGGTGCGCGGTAGTGCAGGCCGATCAGTACCGCCTGGCTCCATTCGAGCAACGCGGCGCGCTGGCGCTCGCGCTCGGTCGCGATATTCTGACCCAACGCGAACAGGCGGTAGGCCTCGTCGTTGCGGGCGCCGCGGTTGATATCGCGCATGAAGGCGCGGCTCATCTGCTCGATCGCCAGATCGAACAGATTACAGACGTATTGGGTCGCGATCGACGCCGCCACGCCATCCAGGTCACTGGCGCGCAGGCGCTGGGCGATCTCGTTCTTCAGGACCCGGGCGCCGGCCATCACCAGATGGATCGGGATGTGCACGCGCGCATGCACCTCGCCCACCTTCTTCTGCGTTGCCATCAGCGCCGCGATGTCGCCCTGGTCGCGCACGCATAGCAGGCCCCTGAGCCAGCCTTTCATGCCTTGATGCAGGCGGGAGGAGACAATCTCGTGTGACAGGCGCGGGCCAGCCTCGGCATCGGCCAGCAGGGTGGAATAGAAAGCGGCGACCAATTCGTCGGCGCTGTCGGACACCACCGCCGCCACCTGGCCTCGGGTATACGCATCGACCGAGGAATAGACCGCCTGCCAGGCATGGGTGTTTGACGCGCTCAGGTAGCACGCCTGCCCGGCGGGCTCAGGAGACGACGGAACTGCGCGACTGCTCGAAGACATAAGACCATCCGACCGAAGATTCCACGGCGTGTCTCGGAACGACACGCGACAGGAAAAACCAGCGCGGATTATGCTTGAAATCGCTGGCGACGGCCCTCGCGGCGGCCGTGCCGCGCTGTCCCGCGGACGTCTTATTCCAGACCGTGGAACACCGAATCATCGGGACCGATATGCGACGGATGCTGCCACGTCACGTCACGCAGCGAATGCTGCACCAGCCCTTCCACGCCCAGCAGCACGGCGAAGATGGCCATGCGGATGGGAATGCCGTTGTCGGTCTGGCGGAAGATCGCCAGGCGCGGATCATGGTTCAGGTCCACGCTCAAGTCGTTGGCGCCCGGCCGGCTGTCGCGCGGCAGCGGATGCATGACGATGGTGTCCGGGCCGCAGTAGGCGTCGATGATGGCGCGGTTGATCTGGAAGTCGGGCGTGTAGCCTTCGTTCTCTTCGTTGGCGAAGCGCTCTTTCTGCACGCGCGTGGCGTAGATCACGTCGGCGCCCGCCAGTCCCTCTGCCAGCGAGGTCTTCTGCTCGATGACATTGCCGTTGCGGCTGGCCTGCTCGATGATATAGGACGGCATTTCCAGGCCCTTGGGCGACACCAGCGAGAACTTGACGTTCTTGTACAGCGCCATCAGCTTGATCAGCGAATGCACGGTACGGCCGTATTTCAGGTCGCCGACCATGGCGATGTGGGCGCCGTCCAGCAGCTTGCCCAGGCGCGAGAACTCGGTCAGGATCGTGTACAGGTCCAGCAGGGCCTGGCTGGGGTGCTCGCCGGGGCCATCGCCGCCGTTGACCACCGGGATATTGGTGGCCCGCGCGAATTCAGCGACCGAACCCTGGTCCGGATGGCGGATCACCATGGCGTCGACATAGCCGCTCATGACGCGGCTGGTGTCATAGATGGATTCACCCTTGGCCATCGACGAGAACGTGAAGCCGGTAGTGTCGCAGACCGAGCCGCCCAGGCGGCAGAAAGCCGAGCCGAAACTGACACGGGTACGCGTGCTGGCCTCGAAAAACAGGTTGCCGAGCACTGCGCCTTCGAGCACGCGCGAGACCTTCTGGCGCCGCGCGATGGGCTGCATCATGTCGGCAACGCGGAACAGATCCTCGACCGAATCGCGGGTGAACTGGTCGACCGACAGCAACTGATGCTTGCCCTCCACGGCGATGCGATCACGCAGCGGGCCCTCTTGTACGCTTTGCGTATATTTTTCGAGCAAGACGCCGTTCTGCACGATTTCGCTGACAAAACGCTGCACCACTTCCGGCATCGCGCGGAATTCCTGCGACCCCTCCGGCAGCAGCCAGGTATCCAGGGCGCGGCGCTTCACGCCGATCCGGGTCGCGAAGACATCGCGCGTGAGATTCAGGCGGCGCATGGCGTCGCGCAGGAAGGCTTGCTGGGAAATGGTCATGACAGGTCCCGGATAGAGGGTTTATATACGCACTGCGCATATTATTCTCAACGCAAGTGCGTGTCCAACACTTTTGCGCACACGGGTTTTCCCTGGAAAATCAGGTCCGGGCGTAGGTCGTCAACTGTTGCGCGGGATCCGTCGCGGCCTGGCCGGCCGCCAGCCAGCAACCGGCGCAGAACGCCAGCGCACTGGCCAGATAGCAAAGCAGGGCCAGCCATTGCGCCGGCAAGTGGCCACGCGTCGACCGACCGGTGTAGCCCTGGCGCAACAGGCTGATCTGCGCCACGTAGGCGAACCCGACACCCAGGCAGGCCGCCAGCAGGCCAGCCAGCAATAACAACAAAGGCAATTGCAGGTCGGGGGCGGCGATATCGCCGCCCACCATGCCCAGCGCAAACGCCGCCAGGCCCAGCGCCGCGATGCCGTTGAGCCAGCCCAGAAAGCGAAAGGCGCCCGCCAGCAACGCAAACGGCAGGCCGGCGGCGCGCATCTGCGGGGCGCGCGGATCCATGCCTAGCCGTCCTTGCGGCAGACCGGCGTGGCACTCTGGATCGAGGCGCGCGCGGCGGCGATCTCGGCCGCGTCCCAACGCCCTTCGCCGAGCACCGTGACCGTCACTTTGGCCTTGGCCGGGCCATCGGCTTCAGCCGAGATCAATTCGAGGATCTTGGCGGTTTCACCCACCTTGTAGACCTGCACTTCGTCGGGGGCGCCCTTCTCGCCCAGGACGTGTTTCCAGGCATAGGTCACGTGGTACGGGTGCTGCACGTTGACGTGGCAGGTGCGCACATATTCGCCGGCGCGGCGGAACGCCGCCTGGTAATTGGTATCCACGATGAAGGTGTCTTTCACCACGGTGTCCGACTCATAGACACCGGTGCTGGCGCAGCCGCCCAGCACCGCCATCAACGTGACACCCACCCATACAGACTTGCGCATGATTCTTCCTGCCTTCGGATTCGGACTCCCGCGATTATGCCAGCGGCCACAAAAAGGCCACGCCCGAAATGCCGCAACATTTCCGCGTGGCCCTGGTCGCGCCCTTGGCGCGTGGGACGTCAAGCCCCTTATTTGGTCGCGGCGCCCTCAATCTTTTCACCGCCGCGCTGGATGTCCTTGCCGGCCCCTGCAACGGTATTGCACCCCGCCGACATGGCAGCGATCGAAAGCAGCATGACGAGAATCACTTTGTTCTTCATTGGACATCTCCTATCGAGGCGTGGAAACCGAAGCCAGCATACCGCAAAGGCCGCGATTTGCGCAGCCGCGCGCACAGCGGCCACGCGATCGCCCACCCCAGTGCGCGCCTGTCGCGTATTTGGCGGCAATGGATTAGGATGCGGAAATGACCAAGAAACACGTATCGGAAAACAACGGCGGCTCCCCCCAGCCCTGGGGCTGGGAACAGCCGCAATGCCGGGGGCAGGCGGCATTGGCCCTCTTCATCGACGATCTGCACCGCATCCTCCAGGCACACACGGCCGGCCAACTTGCCGCCAGCAGCACGCTGGCCGATGCCCAGCAGCAGGTCGACGACCTGCTGGCCCGATACAACGGCATTGCCGCCGCGCCCGATATCTTCCTTGGCCAATCGGTGCAGCTCAAGGAAGGCGTCGATCGTGACGGCGTCTCGCATACGGTACCCATTTTTTCGGCGCGGCTGAAGCAATCGCTGGTTGCGATGCTGGGACAAGGCCCCGGCTGACCCGGCATCGGACGTACCTCCAGAACAGCTCTACCAGAAAGGGAGACCGCAGAATGAATACAGACAATGTCGTAGAGTTCCTCCGCCTGCTGTCGCTGGACGTTTCGCTGGGCGCCGCCGCCCAGCACGCCGCCAGCCAGGCGGATGCGCCTCTGGCCTTGGCGCGACTGGCCACCGCGCACGGCCTGCCCTGCAGCGCCGCTGACTGGTCGGTATTCGCTTGCGATTGTCTCGATGGATCGGATGGTGCGCATGCCGCCGACCTGCCCAATGAAGCCAGGATCTGGCAGTTGGTGCAGGACCCCGGCCAGGGCACCGCCATGCCAGCCAGCGCCATCACCCGGGTGATCGGCATCGCCACGCAGCCCGATGGCCCGGCGGTGGTCGGCCATGTGGTCAACGACCTGGCGCCACGCCCGCCACAGGGTTCCTCCTCGTATCCCCGCGGCTCCTGAACCCGCTCAACGCGCCGCCAGGAACGCCGCCACGCCTGCCGCGGCGACCACGCCGCTGGCCATGCAGGCGGTCAGCAGATAGCCCCCCGTGGGCGCTTCCCAGTCCAGCATTTCGCCCGCGCAGAATACCCCGGGCGCCGCCCGCACCATCAGTCCCGGCGTCAGTGCCTCGAAGCGGACTCCGCCCGCCGTGCTGATGGCCTCATCAATGGGCCGCGGACGCTCGAGCCGCAGCGGCAAAGCCTTGATCAGCCTCCCCAGTTGCGCCGGGTCGCGGAAAGCCTCGGGCCCGGCACACTCACGCAACAAACCGGCCTTGACGCCCGTCAGCCCCAGGCGGCTCTGCAGATGGCTCGACATCGAGCGCGCACCACGCGGATGGGTCACCGCCGCCAGCACTTTTTCGCCGCTCCAGCCGGGCGCCAGGTCAAGCAAGGCGATGGCGTGCCCGGTGGCTTCGATCCGGTCGCGCAAGCCGGCCGACAAGGCATACACCAGGCTGCCCTCGATGCCACTTTCCGTGACCACGAATTCCCCCTGGCGGGCATGCCCGGGGCCGGCCGCGCCGACACAGCGCAGGGTGACCGATTTGACCGGCTGGCCAGCGTGGCGCTGGCGGAAATGTTCCGACCAGCCCACCTCGAAACCGCAATTGGCGGCGCGCAACGGCGCCGTGGCGATGCCGTGCGCGGCCAATCCCGGCAGCCAGGCGCCATCCGATCCGAGCCTGGCCCAACTGCCCCCGCCCAGCGCCAGCACCACGGCGTCGGCATCCCGTGCCAGACCCCCGTCCGGCGCCTGGAAGCGCAACCCGGCCGCGCTGGGCGCCACCGCCGCCGGCCAACCGAGCCAGCGATGACGCATGTGGAATCGCACGCCAGCGGCGCGCAGCCGGGCCAGCCAGGCTCGCAGCAGCGGCGCCGCTTTCATCTCGGCGGGGAAGACGCGGCCCGACGACCCCACGAAGGTTTCGATGCCAAGTTGCTGCGCCCATAGGCGCAGGCCATTGGCGTCGAGTTCGCGCAACCAGGGGGCAATCTGCGCGGCGCGTTCACCATAACGCGCCAGGAACGGCGCGGCAGGTTCGCTATGCGTCAGATTCAGGCCGCCGCGGCCGGCCATCAGGAATTTCCGGCCGACCGACGGCATGGCGTCGTAGACATCGACCTGCGCGCCCCGCGCAGCCAGACCCTCGGCCGCCATCAGGCCGGCCGGCCCACCACCGATGACGGCCACGCGCTTGCCGGACAGGTTGATGGCGACATCGAGGGGATGCGGATGCGTAGACATGGAAACACGATTCGGAAAAGCCGGGGCGAGACACGCCGGCGGGGCTGCGATTGTCGCACGCGTCCCCGCCCCCCCCCTGCGGCAACCGGACAGGCCAGTGCCACGCGGGGAGCATTTTTTCATCGCCACCGCCAAGCCATTGATATGGCGGCGATATTGGCAGATGCGCAGCGCCTATCCCAAGGCTTGTCCACAGTCGCTGTGGGTAACTACGATGCCCCCTCGCTTCCCGTCCTCAGCGCGCCGGGCGTAAACGCTAGGCGTTGCCGGCGGCCCGCATCGGCCCCGGCCAGGGCTCGGCATCGAGCTGCAGGCGCAATTCCTGGTATTCGCCATCGACGCCCACCGAACGCAGCAACCCGGACCCCAAGGCCTGACCCAGCGCGCGGCGGCAAAGGGTTTCAGGATCGTCGGACAAGGACTGGAACACCCCATCGGGAATGCGCAGCCGCAGCAGCGCCTGGGGATCGCCGCGCTCGGCGGGACGGCCGATGTGGACATGCGCGGGATAGCCGTGCGGGCACCACAGGCCCACATGGTACTTGCCGTCGACGCCGGTATCGGCGACATAGCCGGGATGATCGTATTTTGCCGTGCCCATGGACCCTCCTCACAGGTCGCGCAATCGCGCGCTTGCGCCATGGTAGCGCAGCGCCCGGCCCCTGTGCGGCCACCTACACCCGGGAAACTCCGGGCTGGAACGATGGCTTGATGCAGGGCAAGCAGCGGACGAAAAAAAACCGCGACGGATGTCGCGGTTTTCTGCTGGGCGGGCGGCGGGCCTTGATGCGGGCCACGCCGGGCGCCGGTACTGCTTGAAACTGGTTGCGGGGGCAGGATTTGAACCTACGACCTTCGGGTTATGAGCCCGACGAGCTGCCAGACTGCTCCACCCCGCGTCTGATGTGTGAATCATACATCATTTTGAAATCTTGTGCAGCGCACCGACGCCACCAGGGCCATTATTTTTGTCTGCCAGGCCCGGCAGGCGGGCGGCGAAGGCCAAAATCCGGGCTATCGCGCCGGGCGGTTGCAGGCAGATCACTTCGGCCCGGACCAGGGCGGTCAGGATCACCGACGCCCGCTCGGCCAGATAGTGGCTCTCGCCCGCATGCAGGCGCGCGGGAGGCGCCAGATACCTGCCGTGCGGCAGTTCCGACCGATACGGCGGCTCGGCCACCACCAGGCTGCCGCTGACGCAAACCACGGTCGCCCCGGCTCGCAGGCGGAGCGGGCGGCTGGCGCCGCAGAGAAGTTCGAAACGTTGCGCGTGCGGCTGAGGGGCAGGAAAAAGGGCCATGGGTATCTCCAATCTGACCCCGACAGTCTGCGCCAGCCCTGCTTTGCGCAACAGCCACACAATTCCCCTTTCTGTACCGATGCAGCCTATCGATTTCAGCACTGTTATGGTGTATTTTGCGGAAATCTGTGCCTACCCTCAAACCCACCCTAGGGAGCATGATCGGCGCATGGACCCGCAACCGCTATATCTACGCTTGGCGAACCATTACCGGCGCGCCATCCAGACCGGGGTCCTGGCCCCGGCGCAGCGCATGCCGTCGGTGCGCGCCCTGGTGCGCACTCACCAAGTCAGCCTCTCCACCGCGCTGCAGGCTTGCCGGCTGCTCGAGGACGACGGGCTGATCGAGGCCCGCCCGCGTTCCGGCTATTTCGTCCTCAAGCCGCGCCGCAACAGCATCCCGCCCGTCGATGAGCCGGATATCCGCCAGGCCCTGGGCAGCGCCCAGTATGTCGGCATCCATGACCGCGTCTCGGATTTCATCGCCAAATGCGAAGCCCACCCGGTCAGCGCCAATTTTGCGCTGGCCGCGGCGGTGCCCGAGGCCTACCCGATGGAAGAACTGAAGCAAGCGATGATCCGCACGCTGCGACATTCGCCCCACGTGCTGGTCAGCCCGGTGCCGCCGCAAGGTCATCCGCACCTGCGCGCGGTGCTGGCGCGGCGCGCCCTGGCCAACGGCATCAATGCCACGCCCGATGACGTGATCGTCACGCACGGCTGCATCGAGGCCCTAAACCTGGCGTTGCGCGCGGTGGCGCGTCCGGGCGACACCATCGCCGTCGAATCGCCCACCTACTTCGGCCTGCTGCAGATCCTGGAAAGCCTGGGCATGCGCGCCCTGGAGATCCCCACCAGCCCACAGCACGGCCTGTCCATCGAGGCGCTGGACCTGGCCTTCCAGACCCATGGCAACATCCGCGCGGTGGTGGTGGTGCCGAATTTCCAGAATCCGCTGGGTTGCGTCATGCCCGATGCCGAAAAGGCCCGCCTGGTGGCCCTGTGCGAGCGCCAGCAGGTGCCGCTGATCGAGGACGACACCTATGGCGCCTTGAACGACGACGACACGCCGCTGGCGGCGGCCAAGTCCTGGGACCCGACCGGCAACGTCATTTATTGCTCATCGCTGCACAAGACACTGGCGCCGGGCATGCGCCTGGGCTGGCTGCTGGGAGGCCGCTGGAAAGCCCGCATCGCCATGCTGAAATTCGCGCAGAGCCGGCCCAATGAACCGCTGGCACAGATGGCGGTGGCCGACTACCTCGGTTCGCGCGCGTATGACCGCCACCTGACGCGATTGCGCCGGCAATTGAAGACACAGCGCGACCAGACCGCCGAGGCCATCGCTGCGCATTTCCCGGCGGGCACGCGCCTGAGCGTGCCCCGCGGCGGCATGCTGCTGTGGGTGGAAATGCCGGACGGCCGCTCGGGACTGGAAGTGTTCGAGGCGGCCCTGCGTCAGGGGATACGGGTGGCGCCAGGCGCCATGTTCTCCAACAGTACGCGCTACAACCATTTCCTGCGCATCAGCTGCGGCCAGCGCCATTCCCCCGAGCTGGCGCGGGCCTTGGCCACGCTGGCGCGCATCGTGAGCGAACGCCAGTCATGAACCCGCACTTGCACCAGTTCATCATCGACTACGGCCTGTGGGCCGTGCTGGGCGGAACGCTGCTCGAGGGTGAAAGCGTGGTGGTGCTGGCGGGCTTCCTGTCGCACCAGCGGCTGCTGCACCTGCCCTACGTCATGCTGTGCGCATTCGCCGGCTCATTCCTGGCCGACCAGGGCCTGTTTCTCCTGGGCCGGCGATACCGCGAGCACCGCTACGTGCGGCGGATCCGCGCCCAACCCGCGTTCGGCAAGGCGCTGGCGGCCATCGACCGCTATCCGCACGGGTTCATCCTGGCGCTGCGCTTCCTGTACGGCCTGCGCACGGTGGGGCCCGTCGCGCTGGGCGTGTCGCAGGTCTCACCCATGCGCTTCCTGGTGCTCAACGCCATCGCCGCCGCCATCTGGGCGGTGTGCTTCAGCCTGTTGGGCTATGTGTTCGGGCAGACCATCGAGTCCCTGCTCGGCCGCATGCACGGCGTTGAAACCAAGCTGGCGGTGGCGGTCGCCATCGGGGCCGCGGTATGGCTGGCTTACCACCTGTATGCGCGCCGGCGGCAGCGTTGAAGGCGCGGCTCAGAACACCAGCTCGCCGTTGGCCCGCAGTACGTGGCGGCGGCGCGCCTTGCGATACAACCGGCCGATGAAGGGCAGCAGCGCCAAGCGCCGCAGGACCGGATGGCGCTGGTCGAAGTCATGCCAGGCCTTGAAGCCATGGCCCAGGCGCTCCCAGCTCTGGCGCGCCTCGGGGGAGAGCTTGCCGGGGTCGAACGCCGCCAGCTTTGCCGCTTCCGAGACCCGGGCCGCGAGGCCACGGCCCCGGTCTTGCAATGGATACTGATTCCGCATGGGCCGGCATATTACCCGGCTTGCGAGACCTCTGCCGGCCCCTGTTGCGGCGCATCCACGCACGTTGTGGGCGCCGATTTTGACCGTGCTTTACAAGCCTTTGTAAACAAAGGAAAAAGGCTTCCTATGCCCGCTCTATCCCAAGGCTTGTCCACAGAAGTTGTGGGTAACTCCGGCGGTTGTGGGTCCTATTTAAATGCCGCGACGATCTGATCGCGCACACTCTCGAAACCCGCCACGTATTGCGGATTCTCGGAACGGGCCAGCAGGCTGGAATAGTTCTGTTCGAGCTGCGCTTCGATCGCTTCGCGCAGGCCGGGCGAGGCCTTGGCCAGGTGCAGCATGGTCAGCAGCGCCGTATTGAGCGCGTCGATACGGCCGCCCTGATGCGAGATGGTATGCACGATGACGGCGATTTGTTCCTGGGTTTCCACGGGTAAGTCTCCTGGCAATGAAGTCGGCGCGAATCCTAGCATGGGCGCGCCGCCGTGCTGGGCAAGCCGGGCGGCCCGCGCTAGCATGAAGCGTAGCGCGGCACGCCCTCGGCGTGTGGCGCAACCGGAGCACACCCATGAAGACGATCGACAATTATGTGCCTCCCGACGCGGCCTCGCTGCGGCGCCTGCAGGAACGGCTGGGCTACAACGACGCGCAAATGGCCGAACTGGCCGGGCTGGACGAAGCGGTGCCATGGGCCAGCTACGTCGGCGGGCCGCAGCCGCGGGCCCTGGGCCGGCAACGGCTGCTGGCGATGGCCGCCCGCCTGACCCTGGACGAACCCGCCTGGCGGCAGGTGCTGGCGGCGATGCGCGATGCCGGCGCGCAGTTCGACTACGGCACGCCCGACATGCCTGCCCCATCCCCGGCGCCGGTTCCGGCGCCCGAGGAAGAAACCAAGTTCGGCATGCGCTTGATCAGCGACCGCGGCGCGTTCCACGAAATGGAGCAATTGCGCGAGTTCGCCCACCATGTCCATGCGTTCGGCGCCAGCGACCTGGTGCAGGCGGCGCGCTATGACAGCGGCGCCGACCTGTGCCGCCTCACGTTGTCGCCGCCGCGGCCGGAAGATGCCGCGCGCCGCGACCGGGTGTTCGACGCGGCCTCCAGGACCCTCACACGCTTTGCCTTCGACGGCCGGATCTACCGCGGCGGCCTGCCGCCCGAATCCGACGGCTGACGCGCGCATTGACGCGCGCCGCGCCGCGCCTGTATGGTCGGGCGCATGAACCAACGCCTAGACGCCATCGACCGGCAACTGCTCAGCCTGCTGCAGGCCAACGCCCGCGAACCCGCCGCCATCCTGGCGCGCAAGCTCGGCCTGGCGCGCACCACGGTGGTGGCGCGTATCGCCCGTCTCGAACGCGAACACATCGTGGCGGGCTACGGCGTGCGCCTGGGACGCCTGCTCGAAGAGGCCGCGGTGCGCGCCTATTGCTTCATCAGCGTGCTGCCCAAGACCCCCGCGGCCGTGATACGCGAACTGGAGAAAATGCCCGAGGTCGAGGAGGTGTCGTCGGTCAGCGGCCCTTATGACTACCTGATCTTCCTGCGCTGCGAGACCCATGAACAGTTGGACGAACTGCTCGACCGCATCGGCCTGATCGACGGCGTGAAGCAGACGCAGACCTCCATCGTGCTCAGCCGCAAGGTCGACCGCCGCAGCGCGGTCGGCGCCCCCTGAAGCGCCCGCCGCGTGGCCCGGCGCCTCGCGCCCACATTCGCGGCGTCGTGACGGCCGCCCGATCCGGGCGGCATAATGTTGTAATGTGATTTGTCGCCTTTCACGGATCCAACATGTTCGCACGCCTTGCCCTCGCCTCCGCCTTGCTCGCCCTGCTGGCCGCCTGTTCCAGCATGAGCGAAGTGACGTCCACCGGCAAGAACACCTACAGCGTCACCTTTAGTTCCGGCACGCAGCTGCTGACCTGGGTCGAAATCAAGAACCAGGCGCTGCAGCGCGCCGACCAGTACTGCCAATCCATCGGGCGCAAGCTGCAAAAGCCGGCCATTACGTCCAACCATGCCACCGGCCTGGGCTCCAAGCGCGCCACCGTCACGTTCGAATGCGGCGAGATCGAGCCGCCGAAGAACGCGCAGCCGTAAACGCACCAGGCCGTCGACCGGGAACACATCTTGAACACTCCCCCGCCCGTGGGCATCACCATGGGGGATGCCGCTGGCATCGGCCCCGAAATCGTCGTCAAGGCCTGCGCCCAGGGCCTGAATGCCCCTTGCGTGGTGTACGGCGATGCCGGCGCCCTGCGCCGCGCGGCCGCCGCGCTGGGCGCGCGCCTGGCGATCCGCGAGATCGCCCATGTCGGCCAGGCCGACGGCAACGCCGGCCACATCGAGGTGGTCAACTGCGGCCCCGCCCTGCCGGCCGACCTGCCTCATGGCGAGGTCAACGCCGCCGCCGGACGCGCCGCCTATGACTATGTCTGCGCCGCCATCGACGATGCCCGGGCCGGTCGCATCCGCGCCATCGTCACGGCGCCGCTGAACAAGCAATCCATGCACGCCGGCGGCATCGACTATCCCGGCCATACCGAGATCCTGGCCGAGCGCTCCGGCACCCGCGACTTCGCCATGATGCTCGCCAACGACGAACTGCGCGTGCTGCTGGTGACCATCCACGTCGCACTGGCGGACGTCATGGCGCGCATCACCCCCGAAGCCGAGTTGACCGCCATGCGGCTGGCTGACCGCGCCTGCCGCCAGATGGGCATCGCCCGGCCGCGCGTGGCGGTGGCGGGCCTGAATCCGCACGCGGGCGAAGGCGGCAAGTTCGGCCGCGAAGACCTCGACATCATCGCGCCGGCCATCGACCGCGCGCGCGCCGAAGGCATCGACGCCAGCGGCCCCTGGCCCGGCGACACCGTCTTCATGCGCGCCCGCCGCGGCGAGTTCGACATCGTGGTGGCCCAGTACCACGACCAGGGCCTGATCCCCGTGAAGTACCTGGGGGTGGACCATGGCGTCAACGTCACCGTCGGCCTGCCGTTCGTGCGCACCAGCGTCGATCACGGCACCGCCTTCGATATCGCCGGCAAGGGCGTGGCCGATCAGGCCTCGCTGATCGCCGCGTTCGACCTGGCCCTGGCCATGGCGCCCTGAGCCGGCAAAGGCCCGGCAGGCGGACACCCGCCCCGGCCTGCCCGCGGCCTTGCCCGCCCCCGCGTCTACAATACGGCCCGATTCCGGCGCGCACGGCGCGCCGCCGCTTTCCGTCATCCCCCCTCTACCCCCTCCATGTCACGCCTTGTCCGTCTCCTGCCCGACCGCTTCACCCTCTACCTGATCTGCACCGTCATCATCGCCAGCATCGTGCCCGCCCATGGGCAAGGCGTGGTGGTGTTCGGCTGGATCACCAACATCGCGGTCGGCCTGCTGTTCTTCCTGCACGGCGCGCGCCTGTCGCGTGAAGCCATCATCGCCGGCCTCACGCACTGGAAGCTGCATCTCACCATCTTCTCGGCCACCTTCCTGATGTTCCCGCTGCTGGGCCTGGCGCTCAAGCCGGTGTTGGAACCACTGGTCACGCCCGAGCTGTACCTCGGCATCCTGTTCCTGTGCTGCCTGCCGGCCACGGTGCAGTCGGCCATCGCCTTTACCTCCATGGCGCGCGGCAACGTCCCGGCGGCGGTGTGCAGCGCCTCGGCCTCGAGCCTGCTGGGAATCTTCCTGACGCCGTTGCTGGTCGGCACCGTGGTCGCCAACGCCGGCAGCGCGCCGATCTCGTTCGACGCGGTTGGCAAGATCATGCTGCAACTGCTGTTGCCGTTCGTGCTGGGGCAAGTTGCGCGCCGCTGGATCGGCGCCTGGGTGCACAAGCGCAAGGCAATGCTGAAATTTGTCGACCAGGGCTCGATCCTGCTGGTGGTCTACACCGCGTTCTCGGAAGCCATCAACGAAGGCCTGTGGAGCGCCACGCCGGTCCCGGCGCTGCTGGGCCTGGTCGTGTGCTGCGCCGTCATCCTGGCGCTGGCGCTGGGCCTGTCGGCGCTGGCCGGCAAGGTGTTCGGCTTCAACCTGCCGGACCGCATCACGTTGCTGTTCTGCGGCTCCAAAAAGAGCCTGGCCAGCGGCATTCCCATGGCCCAGGTACTGTTCGCCGGCCATGCCGTCGGCGCGATCGTGCTGCCGCTGATGCTGTTCCACCAGATCCAGCTGATGGTCTGCGGCGTGCTGGCCGCGCGCTACGGCAAGCGACCCGAAACGGAAGCGTGAATCCGCCACACAAGCAAAAAAACGCGCCCGAGGGCGCGTTTTTTGTGGGCGGCACACCTCAGTACATGTCGCGCGGCTGCGCGCCAGAGAAGTTCAGGAAGCGCGTGCTCGAACCCTGGAAGGTCAGGCGCACCGTGCCGATCGGGCCGTTACGCTGCTTGCCGATGATGATCTCGGCGGTGCCCTTGTCCGGCGAATCGGGGTTGTAGACCTCGTCGCGGTAGATGAACAGGATCACGTCGGCGTCCTGTTCGATGGCGCCCGATTCGCGCAGGTCGCTCATCACGGGGCGCTTGTTGGGACGCTGCTCCAGGCTGCGGTTCAGCTGCGACAGCGCGATCAGCGGACAGTTCAGCTCCTTGGCCAGGCCCTTGAGCGAACGGCTGATTTCCGACACTTCGGTGGCGCGGTTCTCGCCCGAGCCGTTGCCCGACATCAGCTGCAGGTAGTCGATGATGATCAGGCCGAGCTGGCCGCACTGACGCGCCAGGCGGCGCGCGCGGGCGCGCACTTCCATCGGGCTGAGGGCAGGCGATTCGTCGATGTAGACCTGCGCGTCCTGCATCAGCTGCACCGCGTGGGTCACGCGCGGCCAGTCCTCGGCGATCAGCTTGCCGGTGCGCATGCGGTGCTGGTCCAGCAGGCCGACCGAACCCAGCATACGCATGGCCAATTGCACCGCGCCCATTTCCATCGAGAACACTGCCACCGGCAGGCCTTCCTCGATAGCCACGTGTTCGCCGATGTTCATCGAGAACGAGGTCTTGCCCATGGACGGGCGGCCGGCCACGATGATCAGGTCGCCGCCCTGCATGCCCGAAGTCATCTTGTCGAGATCGGTAAAGCCAGTGGGCACGCCGGTCACGTCGGAGGTGCTTTCGCGGTGGTAGAGCTCGTCGATGCGTTCCACCACCTGTGTCAGCAGCGGCTGGATCTCCTGGAAGCCGGCGGCGCCGCGCGCGCCTTCCTGGGCGATCTGGAACACCTTGGACTCGGCCTCGTCCAGCAACTGGCGCGCTTCCTTGCCCTGCGGATTCATGGCGGCCGAGGAGATCTCGTCGGCGATAGACACCAGCTTGCGCAGCATGGCGCGCTCGCGCACGATCTCGCCGTAGCGGCGGATGTTGGCGGCCGACGGCGTGTTATGAGCCAGCGCGTTCAGGTAGGCCAAGCCGCCGGCGTCCTCGGCCTTGCCGGCGCTGACCAGCGATTCGTGGACGGTGATGACGTCGGCCGGACGGGCCAGGCCGATCAGCCGGGCAATGTGGTGCCAGATCAGCCGGTGGTCGTGGCGATAGAAGTCTTCTTCGACCAGCACGTCGGCAATGCGGTCCCAGGCGGCGTTGTCGAGCAGCAGGCCCCCCAGCACCGATTGTTCCGCCTCAATGGAATGGGGAGGAACGCGCAGGTATTCGAGCTGGGAATCGGCAGGAGTATTCATGGCTTCAATAGTAACGGCTGCAGGATATCCGCAACGCGGAAGAAACCCTGCACATCGCGTGACGGCAGACGGCCCAAAAGCGGCCGCAGCGGCGTGGCGATGAAAGACATCAGCCGGGCCAGGCGGCGCAAGCGCGCCTTGACCTCGGGGTCGGGATTGCACTCGAAATAGACCTCGAGCGCCAGTTTACCCAAGGCACGGCCGACCTCATCGGGCAACTTGCGCAAGGACGCCAGCGAGGCCAGCATCTGGAACAGGTCGTAGGCCTGGGCCAGCGGGCGCGACAGGGTCGAGCCGATGTTTTCCTCGAAGTCGATGCGCCACAACTCGCCATTTTGCAAGGTGATGTTGCGAATCTGGGCGCCGCCGTGCCACAGCCCGCGGCCGTGGAAGTCGGCCAGATCGGTCGCGGCCGCGCGCGTCAGCCACAGGCGCGAGGTGTTGTCTTCGTTGCGGATCAAATCGGCCAGATCCTCGCCGACGAACTCCAGCACCAGCAATCCGTCTTCCTGCCACCAGACCTCGGGCACGCGGCAACCCGCCTGCAGCAGTTGCCGCAGGCGCCGGGCCTCGTGTTCGAGCCCATTGCGCAGCAGGATGCCAGGCCGCGGAAATTCCCCCAGGAACAGCTTGCAGCCCAGCCCCAGGAACAACGCGCGCGCATAACGCAGCACGTAGCTCACGCCACTGGCCAGGCCCGGGCGCCGGCGCTTGATAATGCAGCGCACGCCATCGATGGTCGCATCGCGCACCGACGGCTCGCGGTCGGCGTCCAGGCTGTCGAGCCAGGCGCGCAATCCGGCGGGGGCGTTGTGGTGGACGGGCGGCTGGGTCAAGAGGTCCTCGGAGGAAACAACGTGTGATACAGGCGTGCAGCCCGCAAGACTACACGCAAATGGCGGCGGGTAACGCGAAGAAAAACCGGCGTAAAGAAAAAAGCCGGCACGCGGGCCGGCTTTTTTCTACCGCGGGGTCAGGCTTACGACAGTTCGCCTTCGACCAGCACGGTGACGTCGACGAGGACGTCGGCGTGCAGGGCAACCTGCACCGGGTACTCGCCGACGGCCTTCAGTTGGCCATTGGCCATGCGCACCTGGGCCTTTTCGATGCCTTCGAAACCGGCCTTTTTCAGACCTTCGGCGATGTCGGCGTTGGTCACCGAGCCGAACAGGCGGCCGTCGACGCCAGCCTTCTGGACGATCTTCAGCTGGTAGCCGTTGACGCGCTCACCCAGGGCCTGGGCGGCGGCCAGCTTCTCGGCCTGGATCTTTTCCAGTTCGGCGCGGCGCGCTTCGAATTCCTTCAGGGCGGCGTCGGTTGCGCGACGGGCCTTCTTCTGGGGAATCAGGAAGTTGCGGGCGTAGCCATCACGCACGCGGACGACTTCGCCGAGGTTACCCAGGTTGACGACTTTTTCGAGCAGAATAACTTGCATTTCAGTGCCCCGGATTAGTTGTGGTTGTCGGTGTAAGGCAACAGGGCCAGGAAGCGCGCGCGCTTGATGGCGGTGTCCAGCTGGCGCTGGTAGATTGCCTTGGTGCCGGTCAGACGAGCCGGGATGATCTTGCCGTTTTCTTGCACGAAGTCGCGCAGGGTGTCGAGATCCTTGTAGTCGATCTCTTCGACGCCGGCGGCGGTGAAGCGGCAGAACTTACGACGCTTGAAGAGCGGGTTCTGCTGCGTGAATTTGCGTTTTTCCTTGCGTTTTCCGAAGAAAGCCATGATATGTGCCTCTATGTTTGAGGGGACCGGGTCAGCCTTGATCGGGCCCGACTCCCCATAACCTATCCGTATTCCGACGGCGCTTACGCGCCCCTTGCCCTTTTCCCGTCAAGCCACCAGCGGATCGCGCCCTGCGCTGCCGCTGATCCGACGCGCCTGCTGCAGATGCAGCTTGAACTTCACCGAGTCCTTGCGCACCGGGGCCAGAAACCCCTGCACGTGCAATTCGGACCCCAGCGCCGTTCCTTGCAACAGCAACGCCAGATCGCCCAGTGCCACGGCCGAGATCGTCAGTTCGACACGGCGCGGGTGGCCGGCTTCGATGACCTCAGATTCGTGCGCCAGCACCATTTCCAGGGCTGGCAAACCGGCAGGCGTGTGGCGCAAAGGCTCGCATTCGAGAACGCGGGCGCTGAGTTCCAGCTTGTTCATCCTGCCAGGCACCGAGGGGACTTCATGGGATGGGCTACTCGCGTGAGCCCTGCTTACTCGGCCGGGGCCGCGACAGCTTCGGCCGAAGCCTTGCGGGCTTCTTCGCGCTCGACCGACTTCATCATGATCGAGGGAGCGGTCTGGGCCTTCTTGGTCTTGATGACCAGGTGGCGCAGCACGGCGTCGTTGTAGCGGAACGAGTGTTCCAGTTCATCCAGCGTGGCTTGGCCGCACTCGATGTTCAGGCAGACGTAGTGAGCCTTGACGAGCTTCTGGATCGGGTAGGCCAGTTGACGGCGGCCCCAGTCTTCCAGGCGGTGCACCGAGCCGCCTTGGCCCGTGACCAGCGCTTGGTAACGCTCGACCATGGCGGGCACTTGCTCGCTTTGGTCGGGGTGAACGATAAACACCACTTCGTAGTGACGCATGAGTAAAACTCCTTGAGGATGTCTTGCCGGCAGTCCGCCTGACACCGTCATCAACCCGTTTTCACGGCTGTTCCGGCTTTCCAGTGCTTTCTCTATCACTGGTCTTTTTCTTCGAGGCGTATGGCTAGCAAGGGGCAGCCCGCTGCCCAAAAAACATGGGCGGTCGAGCAAGAAAGCCCTCGATTATCGCCGATAGGATCGCTGGACGCAAGCCAGCGGCGCTCAGGAAACCGGGGACGCGTTGTTCGCCCCCACCGGGCGCGGCGCATCCGCAACATCGATCGGCTGCGGCCGGCTGACCACGCTGACCATTACGTAGCTGATGATCATCAACAGGAACCACGACCCCAGCTTGGCGATCGACACCAGTTCCCAGCCGTGCGCCTGATTGGGATAGCGCCAGGCGTTGGCGAAGGTGCCGATGTTCTCGGCGAACCAGATGAACAGCGCCACCAGCACGAATCCCAGCAGCAGCGGCATGCGGCGGTAGTCGCGCCAGATGCGGAAGTAGACCCAGGTACGGGCGAACAGCAGCGCCGTCAGGCCGAACAGCACCAGGCGGAAGTCGGCGATGAAATGGTGCGTGAAGAAATTCACGTAGATCAGCACCGACAAGGCCACGGTCGCGGCCAGCGGCGGGTGGGCGCGGAAGCGGAAATCGAACAGGCGCCAGACCCGCGCCAGGTAACTGCCGACCGCCGCGTACATGAAGCCGGTGAAAAGCGGCACGCCGCCGATGCGCAACACGCTGGCCTCGGGGTAGATCCAGGAGCCGGCCGCCGTCTTGAACAGCTCCATGCCGGTGCCGACCACATGGAACATCAGGATGACCTTGGCCTCGTTCCAGGTTTCCATGCGCAACGCCAGCAGCGCGGCCTGGATGGCGAGCGCCGCCAACGTCAGGAAGTCGTAACGCGCCAGCCAGGCATCTTGCGGATACCACCAATGCGTGGCCAGCAACAGCGCGCACATCAGGCCGCCGAACAGGCAGGCCCAGGCCTGCTTCACGCCAAAGCGGAAGAACTCGTAGAGCGCCACGCCCAAACGACCACGGCCGGCCAGATGATCGGCCAGCCGCGCTTCCCAGCCTTGCAGGCGCGCGATGAGCGGCCAGTCATTGGCCGCCGGATGCCGCACGGAGGACTCAGCCTTCCACCACGGCGTAGGCCGAGTGGTTGTGGATCGATTCGAAGTTCTCGGCCTCGACGCGATAGCGGGCGATGCCGGGATGCGCGTTCAGGCGGGCGGCCACGTCGCGCACCAGATCCTCGACGAACTTGGGATTGTCGTAAGCGCGTTCGGTGACGAATTTCTCGTCGGGGCGCTTGAGCAGGCCCCAGAGCTCACACGAGCCTTCGTCTTCGATCAGGCGGATGACGCCATCCATGCCGATGTCGGATTCCAGGATCGCCGACACCGTCACGTGCGAACGCTGGTTGTGCGCGCCGTATTCGGAGATGGCCTTGGAACATGGGCACAGGCTGGTCACCGGCACCTGCACCACCAGTTCGAACTCGACCCGATCGCCCTGGGCGCGGGCGATCCACTGCACTTCGTAGTCCAGCAGGCTCTGCACGCCGGAGATCGGCGCCGACTTGTTGATGAAGTACGGGAAGGCCGCGGTGATGTCGCCGCGCTCGGCGTGCAGCAGCGGCAGCATGTCGGCCGCCATGGCGCGGAACAGCGTCGGCGTCATGGGGGTGCTGCGGTATTTTTCCAACAGCGCCACGAAGCGGGACATGTGCGTCCCCTTTTCTTCGGGGGGCAGCGCCACCGTCAGGGTCCAGTTGGCCACGGTGCCCTGGGGCGTACCGTCGGCGTTCTCGATGAGCATGGGGTGGCGCACGCCACGGATGCCCACGCGCTGGATCGGGATGTGCCGCGTGTCCGTCGAGCTCTGGACGTCAGGCATCACGATGGCGGGGTCGATCGGAGAATTCATTTCGGCTTACCAGTCTGGGCGACGAGCGTGGCGTGAACACGCAGACCCAGGAATCTTTAGGAGGGGGCCATTATCGCCCAAACTCCCGCCAGCGCCAGGGAAAACCCTTTCATTCGTAGGCTGGCGGGGCCGGAACACACTGTTTCGCCCCAGGGACCAAACCCAAGGTCCGGTCCGTGGATGCAAGCAATCAGGCCAGCAGCGAGGTGTAGCGGGTGCGGATCGATTGCTCGATGCCAGCGGCATCCAGGCCGATCCCGGCCAGCAGCGCCAACTGGTCGCCGTGGTCGATGAACTCGTCGGGAAAGCCCAACTGCAGCACCGGGATGGAGACGCCTTCGGCGGCCAGCACTTCCAGCACGGCGCTGCCGGCGCCGCCCATGATGGCGGCGTCCTCGATCGTCACCAGCGCATCGTGGCGGCTGGCCAGATCCAGGATCAGGGCGCGGTCGATCGGCTTGACGAAGCGCATGTCGGCCACCGTGGCGTCCAGTTTTTCCGCCGCCGCCAGCGCCGGCTGCAACAGCGTGCCGAAAGCCAGGATGGCGATCCTGCGGCCTTCGCGCCGCACCACGCCGCGGCCCAGCTCGACCGTATCCAGGCCGGCCGTTTCCGCCGCGCCGCAGCCCGCGCCGCGCGGATAGCGCACCGAGGCCGGGCCGGGATACTGATAACAGGTGGACAACAGCAGGCGGGCTTCGTTTTCGTCCGACGGCGTCGCCACCACCATGTTGGGCACGCAGCGCAGGAAAGCCGTGTCGTAGTTGCCGGCATGGGTGGCGCCGTCGGCGCCGACGATGCCGGCGCGGTCGAGCGCGAAGGTGACGTCCAGGTTCTGCAATGCCACATCGTGGATCAGTTGATCGTAGCCGCGCTGCAGGAAGGTCGAGTAAATCGCCAGCACCGGCTTCTGCGCTTCGCAGGCGATGCCGCCGGCGAAGGTCACGGCGTGCTGTTCGGCGATGCCGACGTCGAAGTAGCGCTGCGGGAAACGCTTCTCGAATTCGACCAGGCCGCTGCCCTCGCGCATGGCGGGGGTGACGGCGACCAGGCGCGAATCCTGCTCGCCCATGTCGCACAGCCAGTCGCTGAACACCTGCGTGAAGGTGCGCTTGCCCGGCGCCTTCGATTGCTGGATGCCGACGGCGGGGTCGAACTTGCCGGGGCCGTGATACAGCACCGGATCGGCCTCGGCCAGCTTGTAGCCCTGCCCTTTCTTGGTGACCACGTGCAGGAACTGCAGGCCTTGCAGCGCCTTCAGGTTCTGCAGCGTCGGCACCAACGCGTCGAGGTCGTGGCCGTCGATCGGGCCGACGTAGTTGAAGCCGAATTCCTCGAACAGGGTGGCCGGCGTGACCATGCCCTTGGCGTGTTCCTCGAAGCGGCGCGCCAGTTCCAGCACCGGCGGCACGTGCTGCAGCACGGCGCGGCCGACGTTCTTGGCGGCGGCATAGAAACGGCCGGACATCAGGCGCGCCAGGTAGCGGTTCAGCGCCCCCACCGGCGGCGAGATCGACATGTCGTTGTCGTTCAGGATCACCAGCAGGTTGATGTTGGCGGTGACGCCGGCGTTGTTCATGGCTTCGAACGCCATGCCGGCCGACATCGCGCCGTCGCCGATGACAGCGATGTGCTGGCGCTGCACGCCGGCGTTGCGCGAAGCCACCGCCATGCCCAGCGCGGCCGAAATCGAGGTGGACGAGTGCGCGGTGCCGAAGGCGTCGTATTCGGATTCGCTGCGCTTGGGAAAGCCCGAGATGCCCCCCTGCTGGCGCAGCTTGGCCATGCCGGCGCGGCGTCCGGTCAAGATCTTGTGGGGATAGGACTGGTGACCCACGTCCCAGACGATGCGGTCGTGTGGCGTATCGAAGACCTGGTGCAGGGCCAGCGTCAGTTCCACCGTGCCCAGGTTGGACGACAGGTGGCCGCCGGTCTTGGAGACCGACTCCAGAACGAAGCCGCGCAATTCATCGGCCAGCCGCTTGAGCTCGCGACGATCCAGGCGCTTGAGGTCTGCCGGGGATTGGATGCGGTCCAGTAATTCTGTCGTCATGCTTGTATGGGGTTCGTATGCCCGGCCTGCGGCCAGCCCGGACGGGTCACGGTTCAGCGGTCTCGAAGGACGATGAAATCAGCCAGTTCGGCCAGGCGCTTGCCGGCATCGCCCAACGGCTCGAGCGCGGCCAGCGCGGCCTCGCGCAGTTCACCGGCGAAAGCGCGGGCCTCGTCCAGGCCCAGCAGCGAAACATAGGTCGGCTTGTTCTCGGCCGCGTCCTTGCCCGGCGTCTTGCCCAGGCTGGCGGAATCGGCGGTCACGTCGAGGATGTCGTCCACCACCTGGAACGCCAGGCCCATGGCCTGGGCGTACACATCCAGCGCCTGGCGCGAGGCCGAGCTGGCGCCGGCGACGATACCGCCCAGCGCCACACTGCAGGCCAGCATGGCGCCGGTCTTCATGCTGTGCATCTGTTGCAGTTCGTCGCGCGACAGCCGGTGGCCGACGCTGAGCAGGTCGATGGCCTGGCCGCCGGCCATGCCCTGGCTGCCCGCGGCGCGCGCCAGCGCCTGCGTGGCCTGCACGATCAAGGCGGGGGCGATGGGCATGGAGGCCAGCAGTTCGAAGGCCAGCGGCTGCAGCGCGTCGCCGGCCAGCATGGCGGTGGCTTCGTCGAATTGCACGTGGGTGGTGGGCCGGCCGCGGCGCAGGACGTCATCGTCCATGCAGGGCAGGTCGTCATGCACCAGCGAGTAGGCGTGGATCAGCTCCACCGCGGCGGCGGCGCGGTCCAGCGAGGCCTCGACGGCCAGCACGCTGCCGCTGACCGGGCAGGCTTGGCCGGCGGCATAGACCAGCGCGGCCCGCACCCGCTTGCCGCCGCCGAGCACGGCGTAGCGCATGGCTTCATGCAGGCGGGCGGGCACGGCGTCGGCGGCGGGCAGGAGGTCGTCGAGCACGTCTTCGACATGCCGCACACGGCCATGCAACCACTCCGGGAAAGCGAGTTGAATTTGCTTCATCCGATTCTTATTCGTCATCCAGCGCCGCAGGATCCAGCGGGCGCAGCAAGTCCCCTTCGAGGACCTTGACCTGCTGTTCGGCCTGGGCCAGCCGCTCCTGGCAGACACGCGTCAAGGCCACGCCGCGCCGGTAGGCGGCCAGCGATTGCTCGAGCGGCAGCGAACCGTCTTCCATGGCCGCGACCAGCGATTCCAGCTCGGCCAGGGCCGTTTCGAAATCCTGGGGCAAGGGCTGGTCGCCGGTCTGCGGATCGGCTTGCGAAGGTTTGGCCAAACGGGTCTCCGAGGGCGCTAGGGTTGGATCAATCCGTGAATTGTACGAGATACCAGCCCTTGGCCCGCCGCGCCGCCGGTCTCAGGCAGGCGTGCCCGCCAGCCCCGCGATGGCGGCCCGCAACGCGGGAGCCACCTGGCTGCGCAGACGGGTGTCAGGCAGCAGGCCTTCCGGCCCGCCGCAGCTCATGACAAACACGCCCTCGCCCGTCACGGACACGAACGGCACCGCCACGGCGTTGATGCCGGACTGCCATTCGCCGATGGCAAAGCAGCAGCCGGTGTCGCGCAACTCGGCACGGGCGCGCTCGATCGCCAGCGGCGAAGGCGCGGCCGCTCCCAGCCGTTCCAGCACCTCGGCGCAGGCCGTCGGCGGCAGGCTGGCGAGATAGGCGCGGCCCATGGCGCTGTCGAGGCTGGCGCGGTAGCCGACCGGCAGCCGCAGATACAGGGCGGACGAGCCGTGGATGGCCTCGACATATGTCATGGCGTCGCCGTCGAATGCGCCCAGCGCCACCGCGCCGCCGGTCTCGCGCGCCAACTCGCTCATCGAGGCCTTGGCCAGTTCGCGCACCTCGAGCCCTGCCAGCAGGCCGAACCCCAGCGCCAGCACCCCATATCCCGGCGAGTACTTGCCGGTGTCCGGGTGGTAGCGCAGGTAGCCCAGCTCGGTCAGGGTATAGGTAATGCGGCTGATGGTGGGCTTGGGCAGGCTGGTCAGGCGCGCCAGGTCCAGGTTGCCCAGCGCGGCCACCCCCGGCCGGAAGCAACGCAGCACTTCCAGGCCGCGCGCCAGCGCCGTGATGAAGTCGGGCGATACCGGCCCCTCGCCCACCGCCCCGGCTCGTTTGCGGCGGGCCGGGGCGCTCAACTCCAGCTTCTGGTCGGGTTTGGCGGCGGGGTGCGGCCTGCGCTTGGCGTCAGAAAAAGATTGCATTTCTATTCGCTTCGTTTTTATAGTTTATTTCGAATAACAAAACTAAATTCCATTTTACGGAATTTAAAACATCCAAGGAGACTTGGCAAGCCCTACGCCGCCCCGCCCCGCGGGTCCCGGCCACGGCCAAGCCAGGCCCGACGGTTCCACTCACGCACGCGATTCCAAGGGGAAAACATGATTCGCAAACGCTACAAATTTCTGGCTGGCCTGCTGCTGGGCATCGCCGCCCTGGGCGCCCAGGCCGACACCTACCCGTCACGCCCGATCAAGGTCGTGTCGCCGTTCCCGGCCGGCGGCGCCACCGACGTGCTGACCCGCCTGCTGGCCGAACGCATGGCCAAGACGCTGGGCCAGCCCATGATTGTCGAGAACAAGGCCGGCGCCGGCACCTCGATCGGCGCCGCCTTTGTCTCCCGCGAGGCGCCCGACGGCTACACCATCCTGATGGCCACCAACTCCACCCTGGTGACCAACCGCTATCTGTACAAGGAACTGCCCTACGACCCCGACGGCTTCGCGCCGATCGGCATGGTGGGTGTGGGCCCGCTGGTATTGCTGTCCAGTCCCAAGCAGCCCTTCAACAGTACCGCCGACGTGGTCGCCTACGCCAAGCAGCACCCGGGCAAACTGACCTTCGCCACCTTCGGCCCCGGCACCTCCTCGCACCTGGCCGGTGAATTGTTCAAGGAGCGCGCGGGCATCGACATCCTGCATGTGCCGTTCAAGGGCGCGACCCAGGCCCTGCCGGCCCTGATCAGCGGCGACGTGGACCTGTTCTTCGACATGGTCGCCACCGGCATGCCGCAGGCGAAGGCCGGCAAGGTCAAAGTGTTCGGCATCACCAGCCCCACGCGCCTGGCCACCGAGTCGACGCTGCCGACGCTGGCCGAGCAGGGTTATGCGGGCTTCGACATGACGGCCTGGTTCAGTTTCGTCGCCCCCAAGGGCACGCCCGCGCCGGTGCTGGACAAGCTGCAGGCCGCCCTGGCCGAAACGCTCAAGGATGACGCGGTGAAAAAACGCATGCTGGATATGGGTATCGACCCGCGCACCGGCAGCGCCACCGAATTGGCCCAGCAGATCAAGAACGAACAACCCATCGTGTCGCAGCTGATCAAACAGGCCAATATCGTGCTGCAATGATGGGCACCGCCATTTCGTGACAAAAGGTTCGCGGAGGCGTTTGCGAAAACCGCAGCGCCCCGCGAACCGGCATCGGTAGCCCCAGACCGACAGCGCCCGCGCGGCCCTGTCGGTTTTTCATGCGCAACCTAACCCCTGGATACAGTACCCGCGCCGCCTTGGCTGCTAAGGTGAAAAGCGAGGACGGGCCGTTGTGCCCTGCCCCGCCCCACTTGTCTCCGGGAGTCCGATGCCATTGACCGATGACCGCTACGCCCGCCTGGATGCCGCCCGCTGGCTTGCCGCCGCGGCAGTGGTGCTGCTGCACAGCGCCGCCCTGATCGTCAGTGAACCGGCGGCGTACGGCAATGGCGCCTGGCTGGCCGCCAATCTCTATGATTCGGCCGCGCGCTGGTGCGTGCCGGTGTTCGTGATGGTCAGCGGCGCCCTGCTGCTCGATCCCGCCAAGCCGCAGGACGCGCGCCGCTTCTACAGCAAGCGCGTGGCGCGAATCCTGACGCCGCTGGTGTTCTGGAGCCTGTTCTACCTGGCCTGGCGTACCGGCCTGGACTGGTGGGACGACGGCCACGTCGATTTTTCCTTCTGGCCGCACAAGGTCGCCCAGGGCGAACCCTATTACCACCTCTGGTACCTCTACATGATCGTGGGGCTGTACCTGTTCGCGCCGCTGGTGCGGCGGCTGTATGCGCGCAGCACGCCGCGCTCACGCTCGCTATGGGTCGTGGGCATCCTGGGCCTGGCCATCCTGGATGCGCTCTATCGCCGCGCCCTGGGCGCGCAGCCCGGTTTCTTCCTGACCTGGTTCCTGCCCTACCTGGGCTATTTCGTCGCGGGCCGCCAGATCTTCGATGGCGAATTGCGCGTGCCACGCCCTGCCCTGGTACTGTGCGCCAGCGTGGCGGCCACGGCCCTGGGCGTGTACACCCTGTCCAGCAACCGGACGCTGGACACGTATTTCTACGACTATTTCAGCCTGACCGTGCCGTTCATGTCGTTGGCGGCGTTCCAGTGCATCGTCGCATCGCCGCGCCTGCCACGCCTGGCTGCGCTGGCGCCGCTGACCTTCGGGGTTTATCTGATCCACCCCTTGTTCCTGGATCTGGCGCACCGCGCTGGCGCGCTCACCGGTGAGCGGCGCGATGCCTGGATCGTGCCACTGCTGACCGTGGCGGTGTTCGCCCTGTCCGCGGCCAGCAGCTGGCTGTTGCGGCGCCATCCCGCCACCCGCAGGCTGGTCTGAAAAACCTACGGCGCGCAAGGTTATTCCGCTTTTGCGCGGGGTCAACCCCCCCCGGCCGCATCTTCACTAAGCTTCACCGATCTTCACGGGCGTGGGGAAAAGGGTTGGGGTACAATTGACGGCTTACTTGATCGGCCATACACCGATTTTTCTTCGCGCCAGAACGGATTTAGCCCTTTTTCTGCAAACCGCATTGCAAACGGCATCGCAAACCGTCCAAGCGGCAGGAAGATGGCGAAGCTCAAGCCGTCCTGGCTTTTTAACGCCGGGCCGCCCCAGAAAGAGGCCCCCATTGAGGGCAGTGAGCCCACCGGGTACGTAGTACGCAGTGGGCGCGGCGTTGGGGGAAATTTTCATCCGAGCGGAGGGAATCATGACCGACATCGGTCGGATGGCACATGTTGTGCCAGCTCGCACCCAGCTACCCGTCAGTGCTTACTTTGACGAAGCCCTCTTTGCCCGCGAGCAAGAACTCATTTTCAAGCAATCCTCGTTGTACGTCGGCCACCAGAAACTGGTGCCCGAGGTCGGGGATTGGCGCACCTTGGCCCAGGAAAATGGAGGGCGCGTGCTGGTTCGCAACCAGCAGGGCGTTGAACTCATCTCAAATGTCTGCCGCCACCGCCAGGCATTGATGCTGGGCGGGGAAGCCGGTGATGTCACCGGTCATTGCAATTCGCACGGCAGCCTCAAGGCTACCGGCGGCAACATCGTCTGCCCGCTGCACCGCTGGACCTACAACAACCAGGGTGAGCTGCTGGGCGCGCCGCAATTCGACACCACGCCCTGCATGAACCTGCAGAAGTTCCGCCTGCGCGATTGCCACGGCCTGCTGTTCGAAGGCCCGCGCGACCCGGCCGCCGACATGGCGCCGCTGTTCGCGCGGCCCGAGTTCGACTTCGGCGACTACGTGCTGGACCATGTCGAAGTGCACCAGTGCAACTACAACTGGAAGACCTTCATCGAGGTGTATCTGGAGGACTACCACGTCGGCCCGTTCCACCCCGGCCTGGGCCGCTTCGTCACCTGCGACGACCTGACCTGGGAATTCAACGACTGGTACAGCCTGCAGAAGGTTGGCGTGCACAACGCGCTGGCGCAGCCGGGTTCGGACGTCTACAAGCAATGGCACGACCGCCTGCTGTCGTTCCGCGAGGGCGACGCGCCGGATTTCGGCGCGGTCTGGGTCACGTATTTCCCGACCCACATGATCGAGCTGTATCCGCACGTGCTGGTGCTGTCGACGCTGTACCCGAAGAGCCCGCAGGAAACCGTCAACGTGGTCGAGTTCTACTACCCCGAGGAAATCGCCGCCTTCGAGCGCGAATTCGTCGAGGCGCAGCGCGCGGCCTACATGGAGACGGCGATCGAGGACGACGAGATCGCCGAGCGCATGGACGCCGGCCGCAAGGCCCTGATGCTGCGCGGCGTGAACGAGACCGGCCCGTACCAGTCGCCCATGGAAGACGGCATGCAGCACTTCCACGAGTGGTATCGCCGCATCATGCAGGAGCGGCTCTGAAGCCACGGCACGCATGAAAAAAGGGCTCGCGATCGCGAGCCCTTTTCCTTTGGCTTGCCGCGGATCAGCGGCCCAGTGCGCCAGCGACCGTGCGTTCGCCGATGGCCAGCCCGACCGTCATGCCCACGCCCGAGTGCATCACCGCCACGGTAGTCGCGGCATCCACCGGCAGCACCGAGAACGGCGCCGGGCCGTGCGTGCCGTAGACGCCCTGCCAGCGCTCCAGCACCCGCAGCCGCGCGCCCAGCGCCTGCGACGCCAGGTCCAGCATGGCATTGTCGACGGACTCGTCGTTGAACGGGAAGGCATCCTGGCCATAACGGTGCGAGTCGCCAATGATCAGTTCGCCGTAGGGCGTGGGGCTGACCAGCAGATGGATGCCGTTTTCCAGCAGCATCGGCGTACGCGCCTGGATCTGCTCGCGCAGCGCCAATGCCGAGGGCAAATCCGAGAAGGCGCCATAGTGCACGCAGGACAGGCCGGTCAGCAGCGGACGGTCCAGCGCCATTGGCCGCGTCTCGAAAGCCGCGCGCAACATCTGCAGACGCGTCACCTCCAGGTTCAGCGGCGCGAACTGTTCGGGCAGCAGCGTCAGGTAATCGTGGCCAGGGCAGACGAAAGCATGCGCAGCGGCAAAGTCGCCCGCGGTGGTCGCGACCTGGCCCTGTTCGACGGCACGCGCCAGCGTGCCGGTGATGAACTCGACGCCCAGCGATTCGGCCAGGTAGCGCGTAATGGCCGGCAGCGCTTCGCGCGAGTAGATCTGCAGGTCGTCCAGCCCGCGCAGCGCGGCGCAGTGATGCGCCAGCCGGCCGTCGTAGAGTTTCGCCACGTCGCGACCCGACAGCAGCTCGGCGCGATAGCCTTCCTGTTGCAGGCGGGTCTGGGCGAACTCTTCCAGCACGTCGGCCTCGCCGGTGTCGCGCGCCAGCACCAGCGCGCCATTGGCGCGCACGTGGAAGCCGGCCTTGGATGCCAGGTCCAGCCATAGTTCGCGCGCCTGCTGGGCGTGCGACAGCATCATGCCGGGCGCCTGGCCGGTGACGATCACCTGGCCGAAGTTGCGAATGGTCGCGCCGTGCGCCTGGCGGCTGCGTTCGATCACGGCCACGGACAGGCCGCGCTTGGCGGCGGCCCAGGCGTGGGCGATGCCGAGCATGCCGGCGCCGACCACGACTACGTCGAATTTTTTCATTTGAGAAACAAGGCAGAGAGGTTGCGCGGGAAGCGCCCGCCCGGGCGCCTCCCCTGCCGCGGCGGCATCGCCGCCGCGATGGCCCGATTACTTCTTCTTGGGCTCGGACTTGCCGTCGTAGCGGCGGGTCCACTCGGCAATGATGCGATCGCGGTTGGTGGCGGCCCAGACGAAGTCGTTCTTGATCATGCGCTTGGTCAGGTCGGCCGGCAGATTGGGGTTGGACGTGGCGATCGAGGGAATCGCCAGCACTGCGAAGTTGGCCTTGTACAGTTCGTTGGCCGCGCGGCTGGCCGAGAAGTCGGCCAGCTTGCGCGCCGCTTCCAGGTGCTTGGTGCCCTTGACGATGGCGGTGGCTTCCACTTCCCAGCCCAGGCCTTCCGACGGGAACACGGCCTCGACCGGCGCGCCATCGGCCTTGAGCTTGGCGGCGCGGTAGTCGAACGACACGCCGATCGGGAATTCGCCGGCGGCGGCCAGATTGCAAGGCTTGGAACCCGAGTGCGTGTACGAACCGATGTTCTTGTGCAGGGCATCCATGTAGGCCCAGCCCTTCTCTTCACCGAAGATCTGCAGCCAGGCGCTGACGTCCAGGAAGCCGGTGCCCGACGAGGCCGGGTTCGGCATGACGATCTTGCCGGCGTAGACCGGCTTGGTCAGGTCCTGCCACGATTCGGGCTTGGGCAGTTTCTGCTTTTCGGCTTCGACGGTGTTAAAGCAGATGGCGGCGGCAAATCCGTCCATGCCGACCCAGGTGGGCTCGGCCTTGGCATCGCGCATGTTGGCGGCGATCTGGTCCAGGCCCTTGGGAGCGTAGGGCTGCAGCATGCCTTCCTTGTCCATCAGGCCCAGCGAGGTGCCGGCCAGGCCCCAGATCACGTCGGCCTTGGGGTTGCTCTTTTCCGCCAGCAGCTTGGCGGTAATGATGCCGGTGGAATCGCGTACCCACTGGATCTTGATGTCGGGATTGGCCTTCTCGAAGGCAGCCTGATAGGCCTTGATCTGGTCGGCTTCCAGCGCCGTGTAGACGGTCAGCGTGGTTTCGGCGGAAGCGGCGCCGGTGATACCAGAGAAGGCGGCGGCCAGGGCAAGCAGCGTGAAGCGTTTCATGAACGTACTCCGTGGGTGAGCGGAAAAAGGGTGAGTCGGGTCGCCGCGGTGGGCCCGGGCCCGTCGCGGTGCGTGGCGAAAAAAGGGTTGATCGGGGGCGGCGGTCGCAACCTCAGGGGCGCTGTCCCGCCGCCAGGCGGGATTCGATATCGGCGATGACGCCAGGCAGGTCGGCCACGGTGTCGATCAGGTAGTGCGGCGCGGCGCTCGACAGTTCGCGGCCGGCGCGTTCGCGGGCCGCCAGGCGGCCGCCGTCGTCCAGGCTCAGGTATTCGTCCAGCGTCAGGCCGGCGGCGTTGCCCGACAGCAGCAGGCCGACGCTCCACATGCCGGCGCGGCGGCCTTCCTCGATGCCGGGGGCGGTGTCGTCGACCTTGATGCAGCCGGCCACGTCGGTCAGGCCCAGCTCCACCACGTTCTTGAGCGCCATGGCCGGCGCCGGGCGCGCGCGCGGCACGTCGTCACTGGCGACGATGCAGTCGGGCGCCAGGCCTTCGCCGGCGGCGCGTTCCACCACCCGCCGCATCACGCTGCCGGGGTAGCCCGAGCACGAGCCGATCTTCAGGCCGCGCTGGCGCAACGCGCGCAGCAGCTCGGCCGCGCCGGGGATGGCGGCCGAGTACTGCGCCACTTTGTCCAACTGCATCGGCAGAAAACGCTCGTAAATGGCGGTGACGTCGTCATCGGTCGGCAGGCGGCCAAATTGGGCCTGGTATTGATTGGCGATGAGCGGTTCGTCGCACAGCGCGCGGATGTGGTCCCACTTGCCCACGCCCATCGGGCCGCGGGCCTGCTCCAACGTGACTTCCATGCCGAACTCGGCGAAAGCGTCGACGAACACCTTGGTCGGCGCGAAGGAGCCGAAATCGACCAGCGTGCCGGCCCAATCGAAAATCACCGCTTCCAGGCGGACGGGCAGAGGCGAAACAGTCATGAGGGTCTTCCTTGCAGAATATTCAATCAAAACGCGGCGGGCCGGCGCCAGGCCTGGCTGCGCGCCACCAGGGCGCGACTGGCCAGGTGCAGCAGCAATGCCGCCACCGCCGAGCTGGCCATGATCACGGTGCACATGGCGGCGGCCGGGCCGATGAAGCCGGCGTCATCCATGTTCAGCACCGCGACCGCGGCCAGCACCGTGGACGGGCTGTACAGGAACACCACGGCCGACACGGTGGTCATGGCGGACACGAACAGGTAGCGGGCGACGTCCAGCGCGGCGGGCAGGCACATCGGCAACGTCACACGCAGGAACGTGGTCAGGCGCGGCACCTTGAGCGAGGCCGAGGCGGCCTCGAACTCGGGGTCCAGCGCGTTCAGCGCGGTGGCAGCCGTCAGATGCGCGCTGGTGTAGAAGTGCACCACCGTGCACAGCACCAGCAGCGGCATGGTGCCGTACAGCACGTTGAGCGGATTGGCCGCGCCATTGAAGAAGAAGATGTAGCCCAGGCCCAGCACCAGGCCGGGCACCGCCATCGGCATCAGCGCCAGCATGCCCAGCACGCCGCGCAGCCCGCGCGCCGCGGCGCTGCGGGTGGGCACCTTTTCCATCATCCAGGCCCCCAGGAACACCACCGCCGTGCCGATCAGCGCGGTGCAGAAGGCCAGCTGCAGGCTGTTGCGCCAGGCCAGCCAGCCGCCGCCATCCATATTGTCGAAGTCATACGAGCGCAGCGACAGCGACAGGTTATAGGGCCACATCTTCACGAACGAAGCCCACACCGCGACGCCGATGATCAGCAACAGGAACCCGGCTATGGCGCCGGCCAGCAACAGGAAGGCCGTGTCGCGGCGGCGGTTGGCGGCGGCCGCGTAGGGCTGGGCGCGGCCGCTCAATTGGGCGCCCTGGCGGGCCCGCAGGCGGCGGTCCAGCACGAAGGTCAACAGCGCCGGCAGCAACAGCAGGATGCCGATGGCCGCGCCCTTGGGAAAATTCTGCTGGCCGACCACCGCCTTGTAGGCTTCCATCGCCAGCACGTTGTAGTCGCCCCCCACCACCTTGGGCACGCCGAAATCCGTCACGGTCAGCGTGAACACCACACAGCAGGCCGAGAACACGGCGTAGCGCGTGCCAGGCAGCGTCACCGTCATGAAGGTGCGCAGCGGGCCGGCGCCCATGGCGCGCGCCGCATCGTAGAGGCGTCCGTCGGCCAGCGCCAGGCCAGTCAGCAGGATCATCAACGCATGCGGGAAGGTGTAGAACGCCTCGCCCACCACGATGCCCCAGAAGCCGTAGATGGTGGCGCCGCCGGACAGACCTTTGAGCAGGCCCTGGTTGCCCAGCAGGTAGACCAGCGCAATGCCCGGCAATAGCGACGGCGCCAGCAGCGGCAACAGCGCGACAGTGCGCAGCAGACCCTTGCCGGGAATGCGGCTGCGCGTCAGGGCATAGGCGAAGGCATAGGCGCACGGCACCACCAGCATCATGGTGACCCCGCCCACCGTCAGGCTGCGCCCGACCATGCCCAGGAAGCCGTCGCCACCGATGATGCCCAGCACCACCGACAGACCGGCCCAGTCGCCATTGGCGTCGGTGACCGACTTGGCCAGGATGGCCACCAGCGGCAGGGCCAGGAACAGCGCCAACCCGAGCGCCAGCGCCCCCTGCCCCAAGGCCAGCCCGCAGGCGCCGATCCAGGCCGGCAGCGGCTGTCGGCCCAGCGACGGGGCGCCGGGCGCTGCGGACGTATCGGCGGGCGCGGACATGGCGGCGGGCACGCGGCTCGAAGCCGGATCAAGCGTAGGCGCGAATCGCATGGCGCGGCAGCTCCACCCAGCAGCGGCTGGCAGCGTGAGGACCCAGCAGGGCATCTCCGGTTTCAGGGGACACGATCGAATGCACCGTGGCGCCCGGCACGCCTTCCAGGCGCAGCGCCAGGCGGTAGCCACGGCCCAGGAACACGCCATCGAGCACGTCGGCCAGCATGGTGTTGGCTTGCTCCGGACGCGCCACGCTCACGCGCACCGCCTCGGGCCGCACGAACAGCTTGCCAACGTTGCGCTCCAGCGCCTCGTCCACGGTCAGTTCCTGGCGGCCGACGCGGGCATGGTGTGCGTCGATACGCTCGAACGGCAGCCAGTTGGCCTCGCCGACGAAATCGGCGATGAAGGCCGAGCCGGGCTGCCGATACAGTTCGCGCGGGGTGCCGAATTGTTCGATGACGCCGCCGTTCATGACGGCGATGCGGTCGGCCATGACCATGGCCTCCTCCTGGTCATGCGTCACCATCAGCGTGGTGATCGACAGGCGCCTCTGCAGCGCGCGCAGCTCGATGCGCAGGTGTTCGCGCACGCGGGCGTCGAGCGCCGACATCGGCTCGTCCAGCAGCAGCAGGGATGGCGACGGCGCCAGGGCGCGGGCCAATGCCACGCGCTGCTGCTGGCCGCCGGAAATCTGCCCCGGGTACTTATGGGAAGCGCCCGCCAGGCCCACCAGCGTCAGCATTTCCTCAACCCGATCGGCGACGTGCTTGCGATGGGCGCGCTTGCCGCTCAGGCCATAGGCCACGTTCTGGGCCACCGTCAGGTTGGGAAACAGCGCATAGGATTGAAACAGGATGCCGTAGTCGCGCGCCTGCGGCTCGGCATGCGAGATGTCGCGGCCCGACAGCAGGATGGTGCCGCTGTCCTGGCGCTCCAGGCCGGCAATGGCGCGCAGCAGCGTGGTCTTGCCGCAGCCCGACGGCCCCAGCAGGCACACCAGCTCGCCGGCGCGGATATCCAGTGACACATCCGAAAGCGCCGTGTGGCTGCCAAAGCGCTTGACGAGATTGCTGACCGACAGAAAGCCCCCGCGCGGCGCTCCATGCGGCGGCACGGCGCCGGTCGGAACAGTGTTGGTATCGCGTTGGAGCTGTTGGGCCATGGGGCCTCCGGTCTGGGAACGAAGGCAGTATGGAAGGCGCGTATTGAGTGTTTATGACACTTCGCGCAAATGCAGTAATAAAAACATCAAATTATTTTGGTGTACTGGCGATCTTGCGCATTGCGTCCATTTACAGGCCCATTGAACCGTGCTCGTCGCCGAACTCAAATCCTTCTATGCCGTGGCTCGCTGCGGCACCGTCACCAAGGCCGCCGCCCAATTGGGCGTGAGCCAGCCCACGGTGACGGGGCAATTGCGCCAGTTGGAATCGCGTTACGGCGTCGAGCTGTTCCATCGCCAGGGCCGCGGCATGCGGCTGTCGGACGCCGGGCACAGCCTGATGCCGATGGTGGAAAAGCTGGTGCAACAGGAAACCGAAATCGATTTCCGGCTGCGCGACGCCAGCGATCTGCGCGAGGGCAACCTGCGCATCGGCGCCACCGGCCCGTACTACATCATGGATACCGTGCGGCGCTACAACCAGCTCTACCCGGGCATCGACCTGACGGTCGCCATCGGCAACTCGCAAAGCATGCTGCAGGCGCTGCATGACTATCGTATCGAGATTGCCACATCCTCGTTTCTGATGGATGACAAGCATTTGTACCGCCGCATGATCGCGGCCGACCCGATCCGCGTGGTGACGCATCGCGGCCACCCGCTGGCGCGGCGCGGCAAGGTGGCGCTGGCGGACCTGGCCGAGCACGCGCTGCTGCTGCGCGAACCCGGCTCGATGACGCGCCAGCTGACCGAAGAAGCGCTGCAGGCGGCCGGCGTGACGGTCAAGCGCACGCTGGAAATCGGCAGCCGCGAATCGATCCGCCAGGCCATCCTGTGCGAGCTGGGGATCAGCCTGATCCCGTCACGTGAAATCCCGTCGCATCCCGAACTGGCGGCCCTGGACATCGAGGGCGCCGACGTCGTGATGCATGAATACCTGTACTGCCTGCGCGAGCGCCAACCGGTGCAACTCATCGCGCGCTTTCTGGAGATGGCGCCGGCAGCCGGCTGATCCGCGGATCACTGCCCGCCTCTTCCCCTTGTGGCCACTCAGGAGACAACCATGGCCTTGACCTTGCAGGATATCGAACAGCTTTTCCTGGAACGCGGGCACCGTTCCTATCATGGAGAATCCGTCAGCCATCTGCGGCACGCGCTGCAGACCGCCACGCTGGCCGAGCGCCATGGCGCCAATGCCCAATTGATCACCGCCTGCCTGCTGCACGACCTGGGCCACCTGATCGCCGACCATCCGGACACGCCCACGCTGCGCGGCCTCGACGATAAGCACCAGTATTTCGTGCTGCCGTTCCTGCGCGGGCTGTTCAGCTCGGCCGTGCTCGATCCGATCCGGTTGCACGTGGAGGCCAAACGCTACCTCTGCTACGTGGAGCCGCAGTATGAAGCGACGCTTTCGGAGGACTCCAAGCGCAGCCTGGCGCTCCAGGGGGGCAGTTTCGATGCGGGCCAGGCGGTGGATTTCGCCAGCATGCCGGGCGCGCCGGATGCGATCCGCCTGAGGCGCTGGGATGACATGGCCAAGGTGCCAGGCCTGGCCACCCCGCCGCTGGACCATTTCCTGGAGATCGCCGAGAGCGTCTCCGGCCGGGTCAGGCTGGCGGCGGTCTGGTAAGGCTGCCGCCGACGCGGGAACGCCGCGGCCCGATCTTGCGGCCCGGCTCGCCGCCAAGCCCGGGACGCGGGGTCAATCGCCCTTGGCCACCGGCCGGGACGGATCGCTGCACCACTCGCTCCACGAGCCCGGATACAGGCGCGAGCCGGCCAGGCCGGCGATTTCCATCGACAGCAGGTTGTGGCAGGCGGTGATGCCCGAGCCGCACTGGTGCACGATGGCCGCGGGGTCGCGGCCATCCAGCAAGGCGGTGAATTCCTCGCGCAGCAGCGCCGCGTCCTTGAAGCGGCCATCGGCCTGCAGATTCTGGCCGTTCGGACGGTTCAGCGCGCCCGGGATGTGACCGGCCACCGGATCCATTGGCTCGACCTCGCCGCGATAGCGATTGGCCGCGCGCGCGTCGATCACCGTAAAGGCGGGATGAGCGATATTGTCCAGCACCGCCTGCGCATCCACGCTGCCGGCCAGCGGCGCGGCCGGCGTTACCGGCGCGCCCGCCTGCACCGCCGCGGCCGCCTCGGCTGAGGTCGGCAGGCCCGCCGCCTGCCACGCCTGCCAGCCCCCATCGAGCACCGCGACACGCTCGTGGCCCAGCCAGCGCAGCATCCACCACAGGTGCGCGGCATACATGCCGCCGCTGGCGTCGTAGGCTACCACCAGGGTCTCGGGCGTGACGCCGTGCGCCGCCATCAGCGCGCCGAACTGGCCACGATCGGGCAGCGGATGGCGACCGTTGGCGCCTGTGCGGGCGGCCGACAGCTCCGTCTCGTGGTCGAGGTAACGGGCGCCCGGAATGTGGCCGGCGGCATAGGCCTCGCGGCCCGCGGCGTGATTCATCAGGTCGTGGCGTACGTCGAACACGCGCACGTCCGCCGCCCCCAGATGCGTGGCCAGGTCGGCGGCGGAAATCAGGGTCATGGTCATCGGTGAGGCTCCTGGGAGGGAATCGGGATCGCGGGATCAGGCCGGCTTGGGATCGCGCATGGTGCGCCAGACCGACAGCAGGCCCGCGAAGATGATCAGGCCCATGCCGGCCCAGGCCAGGCCATCCAGGGTATCGCCCCAGAAGCCCATGCCGAGCAGGGCCGCGAAGATGATCGTGCTGTATTGCAGGGCCGCGGTCAGCAGCGCCGACCCCAGGCCGAACGCCCGCGTCATGGCCAGTTGGCCGAACAGGCCGGTCACGCCCACGCCCAGCAGCGAACTGTAGCCGGTCCAGTCGGCCTGGCCCCAGCCTTCGAAGCCCAGGCCGGCCAAACTGGAGGCACACACCGCCACGGAGAAAAACAGCACCGTGCGCCATTCGGGTTCACCGATACGGCCCAGTTGGCGGATCTGCATCATGGCGATCGCCGACATGGCGCCGGCCCCCAGGCCCAGCAGGGCGGCCAGCCATTGTTCGTCATTGATACTGGGGCGCAGCACCGCGATCACGCCCAGGAAGCCCAGGGCCACGGCGGCGATCCGCACCGGATCGCGCTGGGCCCCGCCCCATCCCAGCATCCAGCAGGCGATGAACAGCGGCGCCGTGTAGTTCAGGCTGGTGGCGGTGGCCAGCGGCAAGTGGGAAATGGCGAAGAAACCGAGCCACATCGAGGTGACGCCGGACAGGTTGCGCCACAGGTGCAGCTTCCAGCTGGTGGGCACGATCGACTGGCGCCCGGCGCGGGCCCAGATCAGCAGCAGCACCACCGACGGCAGGCCGCGAAACAACACCACCTGCGGCAGCGAAGCGCCATGCTCGGTGCCGAGCTTCACGAACGACCCCATGATGGCGAACATGGCGGACGCCAGCAACATCCAAAGTGCCTGCATCGGGGGGCTGCGCTCAGGTAAAAGTGACGGAAGAAATAAGGGAAAGCGATACTATACTCTCCGTCACCGGGAGCGGCCCAGCAGTTGGGGAACTGCGGCGCCGCGGCACAGTCCAATTCCGCACAAATCCCGCTCGCTGAGGAACAAAAAAAGCATGAAACGCATCATCCTTTTCGTCATTACCAACCTGGCCGTCATGCTGGTGCTGTCGGCCACGCTGCGCATCCTGGGGGTGGACCGCTACCTGACCGCCAACGGCCTGAACCTGCAGGCCCTGTTGATCTTCTCGGTGGTGGTCGGCTTCACCGGCGCCATCATCTCGCTGCTGATCAGCAAGCCCATGGCCAAATGGAGCACCGGCGCGCAGGTAATCGATCCCAACGCGCCGCGCAGCCAGCGCGAAGCCTGGCTGCTGGACACGGTCCACCAGTTGGCCGACCGCGCCGGCATCGGCCGTCCGGAAGTCGCCATCTACGACGGCGCGCCCAACGCCTTCGCCACCGGCGCCTTCAAGAACGACTCGCTGGTGGCGGTGTCGACCGGCCTGCTCGAAAGCATGAGCGAAGAGGAAGTGGCCGCGGTGCTGGCCCACGAAGTGGCCCACATCGCCAACGGCGACATGGTCACGCTGACCCTGATCCAGGGCGTGGTCAACACCTTCGTCGTGTTCCTGGCGCGCGTGGTGGGCTACTTCATCGACCGCGTGGTGTTCAAGAACGAGCGTGGTCTCGGCCCCGGCTACATGGTCACCGTGATCGTCTGTGAGATCATTTTCGGCATCCTGGCCTCGATCATCGTGGCCTGGTTCTCGCGCCAGCGCGAATACCGCGCCGACGCCGGCTCGGCCCACCTGATGGGCGCCCGCGAACCCATGATCCGCGCCCTGGCGCGCTTGGGCGGCCTGGAACCGGGCGAGCTGCCCAGGTCGTTCGAAGCCTCGGGCATCACCGGCAGGGGCGGCCTGGCGGCCATGTTCGCCTCGCATCCGCCGATCCCGGCCCGTATCGCCGCGTTGCAACAGGCGCGCGTGATCTGACGCCGGCCAGGTGAAAAAACAAGCCCCTTGATCGCTCAAGGGGCTTTTCGCTTGGCGGCCGCCAGCGGCCTCAGCACTCGACGATGTTCACCGCCAGGCCACCGCGCGCCGTTTCCTTGTACTTGGTCTTCATGTCGGCGCCGGTCTCGCGCATGGTCTTGATCACCGAATCCAGGGATACATAATGCTGGCCGTCGCCGCGCAGCGCCATGCGGGCGGCGTTGACGGCCTTGATTGAAGCCATGGCATTGCGCTCGATACAGGGGATCTGCACCAAGCCGCCAACCGGGTCGCAGGTCAGGCCCAGATTGTGCTCCATGCCGATCTCGGCGGCGTTCTCCACCTGCTCGATCGAGCCACCCAGCGCCGCGGCCAGGCCGCCCGCCGCCATGGAACAGGCCACGCCGACTTCGCCCTGGCAGCCGACCTCGGCGCCCGACAGCGAGGCGTTGTACTTGTAAAGCAGCCCGACGGCCGCCGCGGTCAGCAGGAAATCACGCACGCCTTCGCGGCTGGAACCCGGGACAAAACGGTCGTAGTAGTGCAGCACGGCCGGGATGATGCCGGCCGCGCCATTGGTCGGCGCCGTCACCACCCGCCCGCCGGCGGCGTTTTCCTCATTGACCGCCATGGCGTACAGGTTGACCCAGTCCATCACCGACAGCGGGTCGGACAGTGTGCGCTCGGCACGCTGCGTCAGGTTGCGGTACAGCTCGGGGGCGCGGCGGCGCACCCGCAGCGGCCCAGGCAGTTCGCCATCGGCCTCCGGATAGTTGATGCCACAGCCGCGCGAGACGCAGTCCTGCATCACCTGCCAGATCTGATCCAATCTGGCCGCGACATCGCCGGCCTCGCGCCAGGTCAACTCGTTCTTCATCATCAGCTGCGCCACGCTCAAGCCGCTGTCGCGGCACATCGCCAGCAGCTCGCGCCCGGTGCGGAAGGGATACGGCAGTTGGTCATGCGCCGCGATGACCTGGCTGTTGGAGGCCCCCGCCGTCACCACGAAGCCGCCGCCCACCGACAGGTAGCGCGCCTCGCGCAAAGCCACACCCTCGCCATCGAAGGCATGGAATTTCATGCCATTGGGATGCTCGGCCATGGCTTCACGGCGGTAGAACAACATGTGTTCCTTTTCCACGAACGGCACCGCGTGGCGTCCCAGCAGCGGCAACTGGCGGCTGGCCCGCACCGACGCAATCATGCCGGCGATGGCGGACGGGTCGACCGTGTCCGGCGCCTCGCCCATCAGGCCCAGCAACACCCCCTTGTCGGTGCCGTGGCCCTTGCCGGTCGCGCCGAGCGAGCCGTACAGCTCGGCGCGCACATTGGCCACGCGTGGCAACAGGCCGTCGCGCTCCAGGCCCTGGACAAACAGCAATGCGGCCCGCATGGGGCCGACAGTGTGGGAACTCGACGGACCTATGCCTATTTTGAATAGATCGAAAACGGAAACGGCCACCGGCACTCCCCTGCATCCAAGAAATATCCGGCAATGATACGCGGAAGGTCCGAGACTGCGCATCTTGCCCTGCGGGGCGTATGCTGTATTCGGGATACGGGTTTCCCCGCCCGTCCCGGCATGCGATCATTACAGAATTATTTCTTGTCATAAAAAGAACGGAACGACCCAAGGATGTCCGGACTCATCACCCTGCTCGACTTCGCCGGCTATGTCGCCCTGCTGCTCTGGGGCGTGCACATGGTGCAAACAGGCGTGCAGCGCGCCTTTGGCGCCGCCCTCGGCGCCGCCCTGGGCCGGGCCCTCGGGACCCGCCTGCGAGCCTTCGCCGCGGGCCTGGGCATCACCGCCGCGTTGCAAAGCAGTACCGCCACCGGCCTGATGATCACCGGCTTCGCCGCCGGCGGCGTAGTCGGCCTGATGCCGGCCCTGGCCGCCATGCTGGGCGCCAACGTCGGCACCACGCTGATCGTGCAGTTGCTGTCGTTCGACCTGACCTCGCTGGCACCGATCCTGATCCTGGCCGGGGTCTGGATGTTCCGCCGCTACCCACCGGGCCGCACCCGCGACCTGGGCCGGGTCTTCATCGGCCTGGGCCTGCTATTGCTGTCGCTGCATCAATTGGTGGAACTGTTCGAACCCTTCCAGGCCGCGCCGATGCTGGGCATGGTCCTGGACGCACTGGCCACCCAGCCGGTGGCCGCCGTGCTGCTGTCGGCCGCCTTCACCTGGGCGGCCCATTCCAGCGTCGCCGTGGTGGTGCTGGTCATGTCACTGGCCAGCCATCACATGGTGGCGCCGCACGTCGCCTTCGCGCTGGTGCTGGGCGCCAACCTCGGCACCGCCATCAATCCCATGATCGAAGGGGTCACCGGTGACGACCCCGCCGCCCGCCGCCTGCCGCTGGGCAATCTGCTGACCCGCATTCTCGGCGTGCTGGCCGGCCTGATGCTGCTGCCCTGGCTGCAACCGCTGATGAGCGACATGTCCAGCGACCCGGCCCGCGCCGTCGCCAACTTCCACACCCTGTTCAATGCCGTCATCGCCCTGGTGTTCCTGCCGCTGCTGTCCCCCTACGCCGCCCTGCTCACCCGCTGGCTGCCCAAGCGCGCCGATCCCAATGACCCGGCGCGACCGCAGTACCTGGACGAATGGGCCCACGACGTGCCCGCCGTCGCGCTCGGCAACGCCGCCCGCGAAGCGCTGCGCATGGCCGACATGCTGCAGACCCTGCTGCTGTACGCTCGCGCCGGCTTCAAGCGCGACAACCGCCATCGCATGGTGCAGGCGCGCCAGCTCGACGCCGCCCTCGACAAGCTCGAAAACGCCATCACCACCTACCTGGCCACCCTGGACCAGGAAAACATGACGCGCGACGACCTGCAACGCATGGATGACATCCTCGCCTTCATCAGCAACATCGGCCATGCCGGCGACATCGCCCACCACGGCCTGCTCAGCCACATCGCCAAGCTGCGCAAGCAAGGCTGGGTCTTCTCGCCTGAACAGCGCGCCAGTCTCGACGACACCCTGGGTGAACTGATCTCCAACCAGCGCCAGGCCGCCGCCCTGTTCGTCAACGACGACCTGCGCCAGGCCCGCGCCCTGGCTGGCGAAAAATCGCGCTTTCGCACCATCGAAGCCCAGGCCGCCGACACCCATCTGCAGAAGATCAAGGCTGGCCAGGTCGACGCCGCCGAAGTCGGCGCCCTCTACCTCGACATCCTGCGCGACATGAAGGGCATCAATTCCCACCTGGTTGGCGCTGCCGCCTACCCCCTGCTGGCCCGCCACGGCGAACTCCTGCCCAGCCGCCTGCGCGAAGCGGGAAATTAGCCCCCCTGCGCCGCGTGCTTCGCGCTTGCAGCCCCCTCCGAGGGGGCGGGCCCGCCTCCGGGCGGTCGGGCGGCGAGCCTTTCAAAGATACCGCTTGAACCACTCAAGCATCCGCCCCCAACCATCCTTGGCCGCCTCCGCCTGATAACTCATCCGGTAATCCGCCAGGAAGGCATGATCCGCCTGCGGATACACCACGAACGCCGAACGCCGGGCATTCTCATTGCCCGCCGCCAGCTTGGTCTTCATGATCTCGATATCCGACACCGGGATGCTGGCATCCTTGGCCCCGTACAACCCCAGCACCGGCGCATGCAGGTCGTTCACCACATCGAAGGCATAGCGCTTGATCAGCGGCCCATGCCCGGTGCTCAGCTTGCCGTACCAGGCCACGCCCACCTTCACGTCGGGATTGTGCGCCGCGTACATCCACGTCAGGCGCCCGCCCCAGCAGAACCCCGTCACCGCCACCCGCTTGGGATCGCCGCCATGCTGCGCGGCCCAGGCCACGCTGGCGTCGAGGTCGGCGAACACCTGCTCGTCGGGCACCTTGCTCACGATCTCCGCGATCAGCTTGGGAATGTCGGTATAGGTCGAGGCATCGCCCTGGCGCTCGTACAGATCTGCGGCCACCGCCAGGTAACCCGCCTTGGCGATCCGGCGGCAGAGATCCTTGATGTGCTCGTGCACGCCGAAGATTTCCTGGATCACCAGCACCACCGGCAGATCGCGCTTGCCTTGCGGGGCGGCGTAATAGGCGCCGATGGCGCCATCGGCCACGGGCAGCTGGAAATCCCCATGGACCAGCCCCTGGGTATCCGTGTGGATCACGGTGGGGGCGACATTGCCGGCGGCGGCGGAAAAACTCATGGCGAACTCCTGTGTAGGGATCAACGCGGAACCGATACCCCGCGGCTCGCCATCAGGGCGCCCGCGACACTACCGGCCAGATTCGAAAGCAAAGCCGGGTATCGCGCACGCCGCGATTCAATGCGTATGCGTGTGCTCCGCACGCACCGCGCCGTGGCCGGCGCCCGCCTCGTGCTCATGCCCGTGGTGCATCAGGGTCGTCACGCTGTAGATCAGCACGACGCCCACGCCCACCAGCAGCAATTGCGGCACCGCGTCGGCCAGGGATACCCGCTCGTGCATCTGCGGCATCAGGTCGGCCACCGAGATGTAGAGGAAGCTGCTGGCGGCAACCACCAATACGTACGGCACCCAGTCCTGGGCCTGCTGCAGCACGAAGTACCCTATTATGCCGCCCACGGCTGAACACAAGCTGGTGAACAGGATCAGGGCGAACGCGCGGCGCCGCGCCAGACCGGCATTGAGCAACACCACGAAATCACCGAGCTTGTGCGGCACCTCGTGCACGATGATCGACGCCGCCGTCAACACCCCCAGCAACGGATCGGTCAGGAAGGCCGCCGCCACCAGCACGCCATCGCACAGATTGTGCAGCGAACTGCCAACCAGGATCAGCACGCCCCCACGCCCCGCCTCGTGACGGTCGTGGCCATGATGATGGTGGTGCCCGTCGCCCTCATGGTGATGGCTGTGACGCAGCAAGGCGATCTTCTCGAGCACGAAAAAACCGATCAGCGACGCCAGCATCAGCCCGAACAGCACATGGGCGTCGGCCACACCGCTCTCGAACGCTTCCGGCAGCAGATGCAGCAGCGCCACGGACAGCAGCACCCCCACCGACAGGCTGACCATATGGTGCAGGTAATGGGCGAACACCTTGTAAGCCAGCCAGCTGGCGACAAGCACGGCGATAAGACCGCCGGTAACAGTGGCGAGCAGGACCCAGAGCAGCAACATTTTGGGGGACGTATTCTTGGGGAGGAGGAAGCGCAACATTATATTGTTGCAGCCGCAAAAGCAAAAATGGGCCGCCCGAGACGCGGCGGCCCATCCCCGTGGCCGGTCGGCCCCGTGGGCACTCAGTGCGCCTGTTCCCAGTTCTTGCCGACGCCCACCTCCGCCACCAGCGGCACCCGCAGCTCGGCCACATTGCACATCAGCCGCGGCAGGGTTTCCTTGACCAGCGCCAGTTCGGCATCTGGCGCTTCCAGCACCAATTCGTCGTGCACCTGCATGATCATACGGGTCTGCAGCTTTTCGGCGTCGAGCCAGTCCTGCACCGCCACCATGGCCATCTTGATCAGGTCGGCCGCGGTGCCCTGCATCGGCGCGTTGATCGCGGCGCGCTCGGCGCCTTGGCGACGCGGCCCCGAGGCGCCGCGGATCTCCGGCAATTGCAGCCGGCGTCCGAACACGGTCTCGACATAGCCCTGCTCGCGCGCCACCCGGCGCGTGTTTTCCATGTACATCGCCACGCCAGGATAGCGGGCGAAGTAGCGGTCGATATACGCCTGCGCCGCATCGCGCGTGATGCCCAGGTTGGAGGCCAGGCCGAACACGCCCATGCCGTAGATCAGGCCGAAGTTGATGGCCTTGGCCGCGCGCCGCTGCTCGGACGAGACGTCCGCCAGCGCCACCCCGAACACTTCCGACGCCGTGGCGCGGTGGATGTCCTCGCCGGCGGCGAAGGCGCGCTGCAGGTTGGCGTCATCCGACACGTGCGCCATGATGCGCAGTTCGATCTGCGAATAGTCCGCCGACAGCAGCATGCCTTGCTCGGCGATGAAGGCCTCGCGCACCCGGCGTCCGGCCTCGGTGCGCACCGGGATGTTCTGCAGGTTGGGATCGGACGAGGCCAGCCGGCCAGTGATCACCGCGGCCTGTGAATAATGCGTGTGCACGCGGCCGGTGTCCGGGTTGATCATGCGCGGCAGCTTGTCCGTGTAGGTGGACTTCAGCTTGGACAGCCCGCGGTATTCCAGCAGCACCTGCGGCAGCGGGTAGTCCTGCGCCAGCTTGCTCAGCACTTCCTCGTCGGTCGACGGCGCGCCGCCGGCGGTCTTTCGCACCACAGGCAGCTGCATGCGGCCGAACAGGATCTCGCCCAGCTGCTTGGGGGAATTCAGGTTGAAGGGCTGGCCCGCCAGTTCGTAGGCCTTCTGCTCGAGCAGCAGCATTTCCTGGCCAAGCTTGTGGCTCTGGCGGCCCAGCTCAGCCGCATCGACCTTGACGCCGTTGCGCTCGACCGTCGTCAGCACCGCCGACACCTGCATTTCCAGCAGATAGATGCGCTCGAGCCCGGCTTCGGCCGCCACCTGCGGGCGCAACACCTGGTGCAGCTGCAGCGTGAAGTCGGCATCCTCGGCCGCGTAGTGGCCAGCCTTGTCCACCGCCACTTCATCGAAGCCGATCTGCTTGGCGCCCTTGCCGCACAGGTCCTCGTACGAGACGCCGCTGCGGCCCAGGTAGCGCTGCGCCAGGTCGTTCAATCCAACGCCGCGATGCGACTCCAGCACGTAGGCCTGCAGCATGGTGTCTTCGGCGATGCCGGCCAGGCGGATGCCTTCGTTGGCGAACACGTGGGTGTCATACTTGGCATGATGCAGCAGCTTGGCGCGCGAGGCGTCCTGCAGCCAGGGACGCAGCCGCGCCAGCACTTCATCCTTGGGCAATTGGGTCGCGCCGTCCGGGCCGCGGTGCGCCACCGGGATGTAGCAGGCCACGCCCGGCGCCACCGCCATCGACAGGCCGACCAACTTGGCCTGCATCTCGTCCAGCGAGGTGGTCTCCGTATCCAGCGCCACCAGGGACGCCTTGTCCACCAGTTCCATCCAGGCGTCGAACGCAGCCCAGTCGGCGATGATGCGGTAATCCTGTTCCGTTGGCGCGGCCGGCACCTCGGCCGCCACGCGGGCGTCGCCCGTCGGCACGCGCTCGGCATCGCCCGTCAGGTCGCGCAGCCAGGTGCGGAAGCCGTAGCGTTCGTACAGTTCGGTCAGCGTGGCCTCATCGCGGCCGCGCGGCGTCAGGTCGTCGACGCTGTCGACATAGCCCGCCAGGTCGCAGTCGCACTTGACCGTCAGCAACTGGCGCGTCAGCGGAAAGTTGGGAATGGCTTCGCGCAGGTTGTTGCCCGCCACGCCCTTGATCCCCTCGGCGCCCTCGACCAGCTTGTCGATCGAACCGAATTCGGAGATCCACTTGGCCGCCGTCTTGGGGCCGACCTTGGTCACGCCCGGCACGTTGTCGACGGTGTCGCCCACCAGCATCAGGTAGTCGACGATGCGGTCCGGCGTCACGCCGAACTTGTTGACCACGCCGGCCTCGTCCAGCACCTCGCCGCTCATGGTGTTGACCAGCGTGACGTGGCTGTTGACCAGTTGCGCCAGGTCCTTGTCGCCGGTGGACACCACCGTATGCACGCCGCGCTCGGCGGCGCGGCAGGCCAGCGTACCGATCACGTCATCGGCCTCGACGCCTTCGATGGCCAGCACCGGCCAGCCCAGTGCGCGCACGGCGCGGTGGATCGGCTCGATCTGGGCCGCCAGGTCTTCCGGCATGGGCGGGCGGTGCGACTTGTACTCCGGATACAGGTCATCGCGGAAGGTCTTGCCGCGCGCATCGAAAATACATGCGGCATACTCTGCCTTATAGTCGGATACAAGCTTGCGCAACATATTGACTACGCCGTACAGCGCACCCGTAGGTTCGCCTTGCGCGTTGCGCAAATCAGGCATAGCGTGGAAAGCGCGGTACAAGTAGCTTGAACCGTCGACCAGCAATAGGGTTTTTTTCATGGTTACAAAGGCAGATATGGCAACAACTGCGGCAACAACTGCGGCAACCCCCGCCGAAAAACAAATTCCACTGATTATGTCAGAGTTACGGACGGCGGCGGAAAAGCTGGCGCACATCGGGCCCGCGGTCAGTGTCTTCGGCAGCGCCCGTGTCAGCCGCAACTCGCCCCACTATGAAACCACCGTGGCCATCTCGGCCGCGCTGGCCGAGGCGGGATTCGCGGTCATCGCGGGTGGCGGCCCGGGCATCATGGAAGCCGCCAACAAAGGCGCTTTCGAAGCAGGCGGCACCAGCATCGGGCTGAATATCAGCCTGCCGCACGAGGCCCACAACAACGAATATCAAACCATCAGCCTGTCGTTTGAATACTTCTTTTCGCGCAAGGCCACGTTCTTCATGCACAGCATCGCCTACGTGGCGATGCCGGGCGGCTTCGGCACCCTGGACGAGCTCTTCGAAGCGTTGACGCTGATCCAGACCGGCAAAGTCCCGCCCGCCCCCATCGTGCTGGTGGGCAGCGAATACTGGTCCGGCCTGGTCGAATGGCTGGGCGGCCAGGTGCTGGGCAATGGCATGATCGGCGCCCACGACCTGGATCTGTTCATCATCGAGGACGATCCGCGCAAGGTCGTGCGCAAGGTGGTCGAATTCCACCAGAAGGTCAGCACCGAAGCGCAATACGCGCCGTCCCTGCCGGCCTGACACACGCCTGCCCGCCCAACCGGCCTGCTCCTACTTGCGCATGAACGATGGCAGCACGTCCGCCGGAATCGGGCAGACATACGGCTGGCCGCGACGCATCTCCAGCAGTTCCTCCTTGGCGCGCGCCAGCGCCTCGGGCTGGCCATACAGGTCGGCGGCGGTCGCCGCGATGATCTTGGCCGCGTGCACCATGCCCTTGTGCGCCAGCGACAGCTTGCCCTGCGCCACCATCTGCCACGAATGGAACGGCGTGCCATAGGCGTAGCAGGCGCCCCAGCATTGCGCCGTGGGCGTCACCCAACTGACGTCGCCGACGTCGGTCGAGCCATAGCTGATTTCGTGCCTGCCAGGCTCGTACGGCGCCACCCCGCTGAACAGCGGCGTCGGATTGCGCAGCACCGCGCCCAGATTCTTGCCGGCGTTGTCGATGTCATCGGCCGAAATCGCGTCCCACATGCGGCGCGCGGCCTGCTGCTCGCCCTCGGTGTAAGCGGGCCCCTGCAGCGCCAGCATGTTGGCATGCATGACCTGATTGAGCACGCCGTTGGGAATATAGTTCGAGCAGGCCTTGTCGAACACGATCTCCAGCTCGCAGCCGGTCATCAGCGCCGCGCCCCGCGCCACGTTCTTGACCCGCTCATATAGCTCGGCGGCCTGCGAATTGATCGGCGCGCGCACCAGGTACAGCACCTCGGCGCGCGCCTGCACCACATTAGGCGAAATGCCGCCGCTGTTGGTCACCGCATAGTGCACCCGCGCGTCCGGCACCATGTGCTCGCGCAGGTAGTTCACGCCCACGTTCATCAGTTCCACCGCGTCCAGCGCGCTGCGCCCCAGGTGCGGTGAATTGGCCGCATGCGCGGCCACGCCACGAAAGCGGAAATAGGCCTGGATATTGGCCAGCGATGACTGGTAGAAGATACCGGTGTGGGAAGCCGGATGCCAGGTCAGCGCCGCGTCCAGGTCGTCGAACAGTCCCGCCCGCGCCATGAAGGTCTTGCCCGAGCCGCCCTCCTCGGCCGGACAGCCATAGAAACGGATCCGGCCAGGCAGGCCATTGCGCTCAAGGTATTCTTTGACCGCCACCGCCGCGAAATGCGCGGCCGTTCCCAACAAATGGTGGCCGCAGCCATGGCCGTTGCCATTGGGCGTCTCCGGCGACGGCTGGCAGGCGAAGGCGCCGCTTGCCTGGCTCAGCCCCGACAGCGCGTCGTACTCGCCCAGGATGCCGATCACCGGACCACCCGTGCCGGCCTCGGCGACAAAGGCCGTCGGAATGCCGGCCGCATCGCGCGTGACGCGAAAGCCCGCCTCTTGCAGCATGGCGACATGCAGATCGGCCGATTTGTGCTCGTCATAGCGCAGTTCGGCCAGGCTCCAGATGCGGTCGCTCAGCTCGGCGTAGCGGTCGCGGCACGCGTCGATGAACGGGACAACAATATCGATGGCTCCCATCGTGTCTCCAGTGGCGGTCTACAGGTTCTACAGGCGCCGCTCATGCCACGTCGCCGGCGGCGGCAAAACGGCATTCGTCGGACTTGATGCCGGCAGTTTCGATGATTTTGCGATTGGCCGCCAGCGTCAGGCAAGCCCGCCGGCCGCGACGCCAATGCCGTGGCGGGCTCAGCGCAGCGCCCGTTCGATCGCCTCGCGCGCTTGCCCAATGAACGGGTCTTCGCCCGGCCGCGGCGGCAGCAGGCGGAATTCGACATCGGGTAAGGGAGGCAGGCCGGCCGCCTGCAGGCGGCCGATGCCGGGCGCCAGCGCCGATTCGTTCAGGCAGGCCACGCCCAGACCCGCCGCGATCGCCAGCTGCAACCCCGCCACCCCCGAGGCCACGTGCGCCACCACATACGGCACAGCGCGCCGCGCCAGCAAGCGCTCGACATACTGCCGCAGCGCGCACGTCTCGGGCAGCGCCAACAACGGTAATGGGCCCGATGGCCGCGACGCGCCTTCGGCGGCCATCCACAACAGCGATTCGCGCCGCAGCAACAGACCCTGCGCCCGCCCCTTCGATGCGCCGCGCTCCTGGATCACCATTGAAATGCCGACATCGACCTCGCCGCGCTCGTAGGCGGCCTCGATCGCGCCGCTCTTCATGATGGTGACGTGCATGCGCACCTGCGGATACTGCTCGTTCAGACGCCGAAGCAGCCGCGCCACGTCGCCCGGACGAAAGTAATCGGTGATGCACAGGCGCAGTTCGCCGCGCAGTGCCACGCCGCGCAGGTCGCGATAGGCCTCCGCGCTCAGCGCCAGGATGGCGCGCGCATGCGCCAGCAGGCGCTCGCCGGCGGGCGTGGCGATAACACCCGTCTTGCCGCGGATCAGCAGCGGCTGGCCGGCTCGCTCCTCCAGCTTGCGCATCTGCTCACTGACCGACGATTGCGACAGGAATACCTTGGGCGCGGCCGCCGTCAGGCTGCCCGCATCCAGCACCGCCACCAGGGTGCGCAGCTGGTCGAGATCGAATCCGGACATGAATTATCCAACGGTTTATACGATTGATTAAATCGTAAATTCCCGCTTTTCCGATGTCAACACGGTCTCTACACTGGCTCCATTCCCCTCACCCAAGGAGCCTGTCATGCCCCATATCGTCGTCCACGTTTCCGGCCAGCCCGACGCCGCCCGCAACCGCCGCATCGTCGATTCGGTCGCCGACCTGACCCAATCTGTGCTCGGCAAAAAGCTGCCGGTCATCGCCATCACGCTGCAGCACATCGCGCACGATCAATGGTTCATCGGCGCACGCCCCTTGTCGGAACTGGGCAAGAACGCCTTCCATCTGGACATCAGCGTCACCGACGAGACCAACACCAAGGCCGAGAAGGCGCGCTTCATCCAGGAGATCCACGCGTCTTTCAGCGAGATCCTGGGCGAGCTGCACGAATGCTCCTACGTGCATGTGATCGACGCGCGCGCGGCGGCCTATGGTTATGGCGGCAAGACGCAGGAATACCGCCACCAGCACGCCTGAGGCCGGCGCGCCGCGCGGCCGCCTTAGCCCCCGCCGGCGGCCAAAAAAAAGCCGCACACGCGAAAGGTGTGCGGCTTTTCCGATTTCCAGGCACGCGGGGAGCGCCCCGCCCGCCTTACACGGCGGCTTCGCGCGCGGCGCGCTTGCGCTCGTTTTCCTGCAGATAGCGCTTGCGCAGGCGGATCGACTTGGGCGTGATCTCGACCAGTTCGTCGTCGTCGATGAATTCCACCGCGTATTCCAGCGACATCTGGATCGGCGGCACCAGGCGCACGGCTTCGTCGGTGCCCGAAGCGCGCACGTTGGTCAGCTGCTTGCCCTTGATCGGGTTCACGACCAGGTCGTTGTCGCGGCTGTGGATGCCGATGATCATGCCTTCGTACAGCGCATCGCCCGGGTTCACGAACATGCGGCCGCGATCCTGCAGCTTCCACAACGCGTAGGCCACGGCATCGCCGTTGTCCTGGCTGATCAGCACGCCATTGCGGCGCTCGCCGATCGAGCCTTCCTTGATGGGCGCGTACTCGTGGAAGATATGGCTCATCAGGCCGGTGCCGCGCGTCAGCGTCAGGAACTCGTTCTGGAAGCCGATCAGGCCACGAGCGGGGATCAGGTATTCCAGGCGGGTGCGGCCACGGCCGTCCGGCTGCATGTCCTGCAGATCACCCTTGCGGCGGCCCAGTTCTTCCATCACGCCGCCCTGGTGAGCGTCCTCGACGTCGATGGTCAGCGATTCGAACGGCTCGCACTTGACGCCGTCGACTTCCTTGAACACCACACGCGGACGCGACACGGCCAGCTCATAGCCCTCGCGACGCATCGTTTCCAGCAGGATGGTCAGGTGCAGTTCGCCACGGCCCGACACCTCGAACACGGTATCGTCACCCGTGTCGCGCACGCGCAGCGCCACGTTCGACTTCAGTTCGCGGTCCAGTCGGTCGCGCAGCTGGCGGCTGGTGACGAACTTGCCTTCACGGCCGGCCAGCGGCGAGGTGTTGACCATGAAGTTCATGGTCAGCGTCGGCTCGTCGATGCGCAGCATCGGCAGCACGTCTTGCGTCACCGGGTCGGTCACGGTGCAGCCGATGCCCAGGTCTTCGATCCCGTTGATCAGCACGATGTCGCCGGCTTCGGCTTCATCCACCACGACGCGCTCCAGGCCGTGGAACTTCAGCACCTGGTTGATGCGGCCGCGGCCGCCCTGGCCTTCGGGACCGAACTTGTAGGCCACTTCCATGCCGGGACGCATGCGGCCGCGGTTGATGCGGCCCACGCCAATCTTGCCGACGTAGCTGTTGTAGTCCAGCGAGATGATCTGCATCTGCAGCGGACCGTTGGGATCGTCGTCACGCTGCGGCACGTGTTGCAGGATGGCCTCGAACAGCGGGCGCATGTCGCCTTCGCGCACGTCCGCGCTCAGGCCGGCGTAACCGGACAGGCCCGAGGCGTACACCACCGGGAAGTCCAGTTGCTCGTCGGTCGCGCCCAGCTTGTCGAACAGGTCGAAGGTGGCGTTGATGACGAAATCGGTGCGGGCACCCGGACGGTCCACCTTGTTGACCACCACGATGGGCTTGAGGCCCAGGGCCAGCGCCTTGCGGGTCACGAAGATGGTCTGCGGCATCGGGCCTTCCACGGCGTCGACCAGCAGCAGCACGCCGTCGACCATCGACAGTACGCGTTCGACTTCGCCACCGAAGTCCGCGTGCCCCGGGGTGTCGACGATGTTGATGTGCGTGCCTTCGTATTCAACGGCACAGTTCTTGGCCAGAATCGTGATGCCGCGTTCCTTTTCCAGGTCGTTCGAGTCCATGACCCGTTCGGTCACCGCCTGGTTTTCGCGGAAGGTGCCGGATTGGCGCAGCAGCTGGTCGACCAGGGTGGTTTTACCGTGGTCCACGTGGGCGATGATGGCGACGTTGCGCAAGGCGCGAGTCATAGCGTGTCCTTTAAGGTGGTGGCGGGCAGCAAGCCCGCCGGCAATTCGTTCAGTGCAAGCAATGCCTGCTTCGGGTCTGGCATCGCCTGCAAGGCATCCAGCGCAACGGCGCGTTCCAGAGAAAAAGGCCCGACGTGCGTGCGCCGCAGCGCCGCCAGGTGGGCGTAACAGCCCAGCGCGCGCCCGATGTCCTGGGCCAGCGTCCGGATGTATGTGCCTTTACTGCAAGCCACATCGATCTCTGCCTGCGTCCCGTTCAGGGACAGCAGCTCGATGCGGTAAATCGTAATCTGCCGCGGCGGGCGTTCCAGCTCGATGCCCTGCCGCGCGTATTCGTACAGCGGCTTGCCGTCGCGCTTGAGCGCCGAATACATGGGCGGAATCTGCTCGATCGTGCCGGAAAATCGTGACAGCGCGTCGCGCAGCGCCTGCTCCTGGACTACGAAGCCGGGCGCGGCGGTGGCCACCACGTTGCCGGTCAGGTCGCCCGAGTCGGTTTCCTCGCCAAATTGCAGCGTAGCGCGATACGCCTTGTCGGCGTCAAGCATCGCGCCGGAAATTTTTGTCGCCCGCCCCATGCAGCACACCAGCAAGCCGGTGGCGAATGGGTCGAGGGTGCCGGTATGGCCGGCTTTCGCCGCGTCCATGGCACGCTTGGCGCGTTGCAAGGCGTGATTGCTCGACAAACCCACGGGTTTGTCGAGCAACAGCACACCGTCGAGCGCAAGCCCGCGTCGTTTAGCCATCGTCGGAATCCGGAAATTAAAGCAGTGACGACAGCCCGATCAGGACTGGTCTTCAGGTTCGTCGGGCACGCCCGAGTGCGGGCCGGGCCGGTTTGCGCGGTCGATGAGGATCGACATTTCGATACCACGGGCAATCTGCTCGTCGTGGAAGAAACGCAAAGTGGGGACAGTATGAATGTGCAGCAGCTTGTACAACTGCGAGTGCAGCCAGCCGGCCTTCTCGTTCAGCAAGGCGGTCGCGGCCTCGGGCTCGGCGCCCAGAACCGTGAAATACACCTTGGCATGCGCGTAGTCGGTCGACAGTTCCACACCGGAGAGCGTGATCAAGCCAGCGCGGGTCGTGTCGATCTCGCGCTGGATGATCCCGGCCAGATCCTTCTGGATCTGGTCGGCCAGCCGCAGATTGCGGCCGGGGATGGCTTTGGACTTGTGACGGCTCATTAGAAGCAATGCCTCGCGACGCTTTACAGCGTACGCGCGATTTCCTTGATTTCAAAGACTTCCAGCTGGTCGCCCACCTGGATGTCGTTGTTGCCGCGCAGCGTAAGACCGCAATCGAAGCCCGACTTGACTTCCTTGACGTCATCCTTGAAGCGGCGCAGCGAATCGAGCTGGCCGGTCCATTGAACCACGTTGTTGCGCAGCAGGCGGACCTGCGAATCGCGACGCACCAGGCCGTCGAGCACCATGCAACCGGCGATGTTGCCGATGCGGGAGATGCTGTAGACCTCGCGGATCTCGACCAGGCCGATGATCTCTTCCTTCTTCTCGGGCGCCAGCATGCCCGACATGGCCGCCTTCACTTCATCCACGGCGTCGTAGATGATGTTGTAGTAGCGCACGTCGATGCCGTTGGTCTCGGCCAGCTTCTTGGCGCTGGCTTCGGCGCGGACATTGAAGCCGATCACCACGGCGTTCGAGGCGATCGCCAGGTTGATGTCGCTTTCCGAGATGCCGCCCACGGCCGCGTGCACCACTTGCACGCGCACTTCGTCGGTCGACAGCTTGGTCAGCGACTGCACCAGCGCTTCCTGCGAACCCTGGACGTCGGTCTTGACGATCAGCGCCAGGGTCTGGGTGCCTTCGCCCAGGTTGTCGAACATCGATTCCAGCTTGGCGGCCTGCTGGCGCGCCAGCTTGACGTCGCGGAACTTGCCCTGGCGGAACAGCGCGATTTCGCGCGCCTTGCGCTCGTCGGACAGCACCATCAGTTCGTCGCCGGCAGCCGGCACTTCGGTCAGGCCCTGGATTTCCACCGGGATCGACGGGCCGGCGGCCTGGATCGGCTTGCCGTTCTCGTCGAGCATGGCGCGGACGCGGCCGAAGCTGGCGCCAGCCAGCACCACGTCGCCACGATTCAGCGTGCCGCTCTGGACCAGGATGGTCGCGACCGGGCCGCGGCCCTTGTCCAGACGGGCTTCGATCACCAGGCCCTTGGCGGGCGCGTCGACCGGCGCCTTCAGTTCCAGCAGCTCGGCTTGCAGCAGCACGTTCTCGAGCAGGGCGTCGATGCCCTCGCCGGTCTTGGCCGACACCGGCACGAACGGCACGTCGCCACCGTATTCTTCCGGCACCACTTCCTCGGCGACCAGTTCCTGCTTGACACGCTCGGCGTTGGCGCTGGGCTTGTCGATCTTGGTCATGGCCACCACCATCGGCACGCCCGCGGCCTTGGCATGGTGGATGGCTTCACGCGTCTGCGGCATCACGCCGTCGTCGGCCGCGCACACCAGGATGACGATGTCGGTGGCCTTGGCGCCACGGGCACGCATGGCGGTGAACGCCTCGTGGCCCGGGGTGTCCAGGAAGGTCACCATGCCACGCTCGGTTTCAACGTGGTAGGCGCCAATGTGCTGCGTAATGCCGCCGGCTTCGCCCGCGGCGACCTTGGCGCGGCGGATGTAATCCAGCAGCGAGGTCTTGCCGTGGTCGACGTGGCCCATCACGGTCACGACCGGGGCGCGCGGCAGCTGTTCGGCTTCCGACACGTTGGCGGTTTCGTCCAGGAAGGCTTCCGGATCGTCCAGCTTGGCGGCGATCGCCACGTGGCCCAGTTCCTCGACCACGATCATGGCGGTTTCCTGGTCCAGCACCTGGTTGATGGTGACCATCTGGCCCAGCTTCATCAATTGCTTGATGACTTCGGCGGCCTTGACGGACATCTTGTGGGCCAGGTCGGCCACGCTGATGGTTTCCGGCACGTGCACTTCACGCGCGATGAATTCCTGCGGCGCCGGCTCGTTGCGGCGATCGTTATGCTGGTTGCGGCCACCGCGGCCGCCCCCCTTGCCACCGCCCTTGCCGCCGGCACGCCAGCCATCACGGCTGGCAGGCGCCGCCGGCTTGTCGGCGGGCTTCTTGCGGGAGGCGTCGTCCGACCAGGTCGAGGCCACTTCGGCCGTCTTGATGGTCTTCTTGGAGCCCGGGGCGGCCGGCTTGGCGTCCTTCTTGGCGCCAGGGGCCGCGGCGGCCTTGCCGGCCGGCTTGTGCAACGTGCCCGAAATCGGGGCGGCCGCCGGCGCTTCGGGTTCGGGGGCGCGCAAGACCTTGCGCGGACGGTTCAGCATCTCGCGCAACGCGGCGGCCTCGGCTTCGGCGGCGCGGCGGGCTTCGTCGCGGCCAGCACCCGTGGCGGAAGCGGCGAGCGGCGGCCCGGCGCGGCGGTTGTCGGCACGGTTGCCCACCCTGGGGGCGGGCGCGGCAGCCTCCGCGGGCTTCGCGGCGGATTTGACGGATTCGGATTTCGCGGCAGGCGGGACCTGGGCGGCGACAGGCGCGGCGGCCTGCGATGACGATGGTTCGGACTTATTGGCTAGCACAACGGGTTCCGGCGTGGCTTCTTCAGCCTTGGGCTCGGTGGATTCAGTCTTGACTTCGGGCTTGGCCTCTTCGGCCACGGGCTCGGCAGGAGCGGGCGCCGGCGTCGGTTCCGGTTCAGGCTGGGCCTGGACCTCGGCGGCGGGAGCCGCGACGGGGGCGGGCACTTCGGCCGCGACGGGTTCTACAGGCGCGGCCGCTTCCACCGGCGCGGGCGCTTCTACGGCAGCGGGCTCAGACACCGGGGCGGGAGCCGCCGCCTGGACAGGCGTGGCTTCGCGCGGTTCGGCCGGCTTGACCGCCTCGGGCACGGCCGGTGCGGACACCTGCTGTGCTTCCTCGGCAGTCGTTTCTTCCTCAGCGCGGGCGCTGGCGGCCTGCTCCAGGGCGATTTCGGAGGGATCACGCTTGACGAACACGCGTTTCTTACGGACCTCGACCTGGATGGTGCGCGAGCGGCCGGTGGCGTCAGCCTGGCGGATCTCGGAGGTCTGGCGGCGCGTCAGGGTGATCTTCTTGCCTTCGGTGGCGCCGTGGGCGCGGCGCAGCGATTCGAGCAATTTCGCCTTGTCGCTGTCGGTGACGGAATCGTCCACCGATTTGAGGTCAACGCCAGCCGAGCGCAGCTGTTCCAGCAGCACATTGGCAGGCATTTTCAGCTCGGTAGCGAACTGGGCGACGGTGTTACTCGACATTAGGCTCTCTCTTCCCTATATGCAGCTATTACAAACAACGTGAACATGCGGCGGACAGCTTAGCCATCGGCCACAGACCCGTGTCCTTTTGGTTATTCTTCATCGAACCAATGGGCGCGGGCACGCATGATGAGGTCGCTGGCTTCCTGCTCGGTCAGGCCGGCGATTTCCGCCAGCTCGTCCGTCGCCAGTTCGGCCAGATCATCACGCGTATGCACTTGACGCTCGGCCAGCTTGGCGGCCAACTCCGGCGTCATGCCTTCGAGCTCGAGCAGGTCCTGAGCCGTTTCAAGGCGCTCCTCCTGGGCGATGGCCTCGGTCAGCAGCGCATTGCGGGCACGGGCGCGCAACTCATTGATGGTGTCTTCGTCAAACGCCTCGATTTCCAGCAGTTCCTGCATGGGCACGTAGGCGATTTCCTCGATACCGGTGAAACCTTCGTCAATCAGGATGTCGGCGACTTCCTCATCGACGTCCAGCTTGTTCATGAACGTGGCGCGCAGACCCGAACGCTCGACTTCCTGGCGGTTCAGGCTTTCTTCCGGCGTCATGATGTTGATCTGCCAGCCGGTCAGCTCGGATGCCAGGCGCACGTTCTGGCCCTTGGCGCCGATCGCCTTGGGCAGGTTTTCCTCGTCCACCACGACGTCCATCGCATGCTTGTCTTCGTCCACCACGATGGACTCGACGTTGGCCGGGGCCAGCGCACCGATGACGAATTGCGCGGGGTCTTCCGACCACAGGACGATGTCGACCTGTTCGCCGCCCAGTTCGTTGCGCACGGCGGTCACGCGCGACCCGCGCATGCCGACGCAAGTACCGATGGGGTCGATACGCTTATCGTATGCCACCACGGCGATCTTCGCACGCACGCCGGCATCACGCGCCGCCGCCTTGATCTCGAGCAGACCCTGCTCGATCTCGGGCACTTCATTCTCGAACAGCTGGCGGATGAACTCCGGCGAGGTGCGCGACAGGATGACCTGCTGGCCACGGGCGGCGTGGTCAACACGCAACACGTAGGCACGGACCCGGTCGGCCACCCGCAGGTTTTCCTTCGGAATCATTTCGGAACGCGGCAGGCGCGCTTCGATCTTGCCGGTCTCGATGATGGCATCGCCCTTGTCCATGCGCTTGATGGTGCCGGACACGATGGTTTCGCCGCGATCGAGGAAGTCGTTCAGCACCTGCTCGCGCTCGGCGTCGCGGATCTTCTGCAGGATCGCCTGCTTGGCGGCCTGGGCGCCGATGCGACCGAACTCGATGGGCTCGAGCGGCTCCTCGATGTACTCGCCAACCTGGATGTTGGGCACGATCTCGATCGCGTCCGACAGCATTTCCTGCTTGTCGGGCTCTTGCAGGCCCGCTTCATCGGGCACCACCAGCCAGCGCCGGAAACCTTCGTGGTCACCGGTTTCACGATCGATGGCAACACGAATGTCCGCATCATCCTTGAAGCGCTTTTTCATGGCCGAGGCCAGCGCGCTTTCCAGCGCCCCGAACACGACATCACGCGTGACGTTCTTTTCACGCGCCAAGGCATCGACCAACAGAAGAATTTCGCGACTCATCGCTTTTTGCCCTTGAAATCCAGAACGGGATCCAGTTTTGCACGCTCGATATCCTCGACCGTGAAATTCAACACCTGGACGTCGTTCTTTTTTGCCTCAAATTCGAGACCGAACACGGTCTTGTGCATCGCTGCGGCGGCATCGCCCGCGGGCGCCTCCTCGGGCACGGTCAACGTGCCGGAGAAAACCTTGCGCCCGTCCAATGCCTCGCGCAGCTTGATCTCGATGCGTTCGCCAGCGAAGCGGCGGAACTCGGCCTCGTTGCGCAGCGGGCGATCCACGCCCGGCGAACCGACTTCCAGCCGCTTGTAGTCGATGTTCTCGACCTCGTACACCCGCGACAATTGGCGGGAGACCTGCTCGCAGTCTTCGATGCGCACACCGCCGACCCGATCGATCGTGACGCGCAAAAGGCCCAGCGCAGCACGTTCGACGTCGACGAGTTCGACGTCCATGCCAGCCAGCGCCTCTTCGGTCAATGCGAATAAATCAGCCATATACTCAAAAAAAATGGGCTGCACGCCCAGCCCACCGTATTGCACAGTGCCCAGCCGCCACCCTACTACACGTAAGGAGCAATGCTGGGCAGCGCCCTATATTGCGACCTAATTTTTGCGACCTAAATTCGGCTTGCGCCGCCCTTGCGGCGCACTTGCCAACTTCGCGCCACGCCGGCCACCAAAACCACGATGCGATCCCTCGCACCCCGGCCAAAGTGGCCCGCGGCGCATGCTGCGTTCATGAAAAATGCGGCGCAGGCAGCAAGACCCGGGCATCCAAACCATGAACGCGCAATCAACGCGAAGCCATGAAAACCATTGATTTTACCAGATAAACCGGAAAAACGCCTGATTCGTCACGGGCTTACGTTTATTTGGGACACATCCAGGCGGCAGCGCCGCGCCGATGCCGTCCCGGGGGACGGTTCAGCGCCCCCGGCCGCCCCGGCCGCCCATCACGCCGAGGCGTGATTCATGCGCCGACGCCCCACGCGGTTGCCAATCGTCGCCACGCGGACCGGAACCGGAACCACTGCGCGCGGCGCGCGGCTTGCCACCGGCACCCGGCCCCTTGTTGCCGCCGCCGGTACGCGCGCCCTCGGCCTTGTTACCGCCGCGGCCGGCACCAGCGGGCTTGCCCGCCCGTGCCGCATTGCCACCGCGCCCGCCTGCGGGCTTGCCGGACTTGGCGCCAGCCGGCTTGCGGCCACCGCCCGCCGGCGCTTCGGTCGTGGCGACGGCCGGGCCATTGTTGGCGGCCGCGGCGCGCACGCCGCGCCCCTTGCCACCGCCCGGCTTGCCACCCGTACGCGCGCCCGCCTTGTTACCCCCACCCGCGCCACGGCCGCCGGCGGCCTTGCCGCCCTTGCGATTGCCGTTGGCCTCGCCAGCCAGCGGATGGCCATTGGCATAGCCGCCGGCGATCATCAAACCGGTGCCGAAGGGGTCGGACGGACACGCCATCGCCTGGCCGGCGCTGCCGGCACGGCCACCCTGGATCTTGCCGCGGCGACCGACGCGGGCGCCATTCATGCCATTGCGTTCCAGGGTACCGAAGCCGGGCGGCAGGGCGCTGTCATGCGACTGCGGCTGCTTGGAGCGGCGGCGGTTGCCGCCGGCCTCGTCATCATCACGCAGCAGGCCGAGCTGAACCATCAGCGCGGTCACCAGTGATGCATCGAGTTCTTCCCACCGGCCACGGCGCAGCGTGCGCGGCAGCACCACATCACCGAAACGGGTGCGGATCAGCCGGCTGACGGTCACGCCGACCGCCTCGAACATGCGACGCACTTCGCGATTGCGGCCTTCCTGCAGCGTCACGCGGTACCAGCGATTGCTGCCATCGCCCCCCAGGTAATCGAGCGCGCCGAACGCCGCCAGGCCATCTTCGAGTTCGATGCCGTCAACCAGCGACTGGCGCTGCGCCTCGTCCATCTCACCCAGCACGCGCACCGCGTATTCGCGTTCAGTGCCATAGCGCGGATGCATGATGCGATTGGCCATGTCACCCGAGGTGGTGAAAATCAGCAGGCCTTCAGTATTCAGGTCGAGCCGGCCGACCGACAGCCACTTGCCGGTGCGCAGCTTGGGCAAGCGCGCGAACACGCTGGCGCGGCCACCCGGATCATCATGACTGACGATCTCGCCCGCCGGCTTGTGATACAGAATCACGCGCGGCGGCTTCTTGGTATTGGTGCGCATGATGGGCTTGCCATTGACGCGCACCTGATCGTTCGGCGCCACGCGCTGACCGATATGCGCCGGCTCGCCATTGACCGACACCCGGCCGGCCACGATCAGCTCTTCCATTTCGCGGCGCGAACCGATTCCTGCGTCGGCCAGCACCTTGTGCAGCTTGGGCATGACCGCCTCGCTATTGAGGTACTTGCCCAGCCGCTGTTCCATGCGATCGGCCGTATCCAGGTAAGCCAGCGCCTGTTCGGCCTCCTGCTCGCCGCCACGGTTGTCCGCGCTGTCGGCCTGAGCGGACGCGGCGGTTTCGCCAGCGGGCGCCTGCTCGGCGGCGGCGGCATCGCCGCGACGGCGTCGGAACGGCGTGCGCAGCTTGCGGCCTCGGCCACGGGCCTCGCCCTCGACGGCCGGTTCGCGGCCGGCGGATGCCTCCGCCGGCCCGTTGGAAACGGCATCATCCGGACGGGGGGTCTCGTCCTGCATTGCGGTATTCGTTGTCACTGGGACAGCTCCGAATTTCAAACTTGGGAAGGCCTGCCGGAAGCAGGCGCATCGTCATCGGGGGACTCGGGTTCGCGATCAGCCTCGGGCTGACCGGAATCCGGCACGGCGGGCTCCGCCACGGCGGAGTCCGTATCAGGCTCGAACAGCCCAGCGCCAGGCGCCAGGGCTTCGGCCTCGTCTATCGGTTCGGTCGGTTTCGCGCTTTCCGTGTGCTCGACAGCCTCGTCCGCGGCGCCGGACCCGGCGGCTGCGTCAGTACTGCCAGTTTCTGCGGAATGGTCGGGCGACCTGCCATGCGCCTCTTGGGCGACATCCAGGGCCGGCACCTCGGCTTCATCGAAGCGTCCGGCGTTCTCGATGCCCACGGATGGCGCATCGGACAAGCTTTCAGCCCGCTCCCCGACGGTGGAATCGTCTGCGGGAATCGCGTCTTCTTCGGTGCGCGAAAGGCTGAATTCTACGCTATCGTCCGCCGCCTTGGGGATATCGTCGTCCGAAACAGACAATTCCACCATCGAAATATTGGATTGCGCCTCACTATCGGACAACGCAACCGGCACGCCCTCCTCATCGGCATGCGCCTCGCCGCCCTGCCCGACCGCCTCCCCAGCATCATCGGCCGCCACGGCGCCTTGCGCGGCAACGCCTTCCGTCGCGACACCATCCACCGCCGCGCCATCCGCGGCTTCCGCCAATTGCTGCACCTCACCCAGATCCAGGCCGGCCAGCGCGGCGGCGGCATGGGCGGACTCCAGCGCAGGCAATTCATCCAGCGCGCGCAGCCCCAGGTCATCCAGGAATTGCCGCGTGGTGCCGAACAGCGCCGGCCGCCCGGGGGCGTCGCGATGACCAATCACTTCGATCCAGCCTCGGTCCTCGAGCGCCTTGACGATATTCGACGACACGGTCACGCCGCGGATGTCCTCGATATCACCGCGCGTCACCGGCTGGCGCCAGGCCACGATGGCCAGGGTTTCCATGACCGCGCGCGAATACTTGGGCGGCTTTTCGGGATTGAGCCGCTCAAGGTAGCGCTGCATGTGCGGACGGCTCTGGAAACGCCAGCCGGTCGCCAACTGCACCAACTCCAGACCGCCGTCGGCCCAGTTGCTCTGCAGTGTTTCGAGCAACGCGCGCAGGGCACTATTGTCGAATTGCTCATCGTCCCCGAACAGCTTGCGCATTTCGGACAGTTGCATCGGCTGCACCGCGCAAAGCAGCGCGGTCTCCAGCACGAGTATTGCCTCGCTATCGTTCATCGACATTCAGATTCAAAAAAGGCTAACTTGCGTTAGGTTGAAAATAAGGCTAATATTCTTTTCTCAGACGCGGGGTGGAGCAGTCTGGCAGCTCGTCGGGCTCATAACCCGAAGGTCGTAGGTTCAAATCCTGCCCCCGCAACCAAATTGATCAAGGCCTGGCGAATGCGCCGGGCCTTTTTCATTTGCGGCCGGCGCGTTTCCATCGACCGGCTCGACGCACGACTCGGCTCACCCAGGGCGCTACCGCGCAAAGCGCGTTGCCCGGCCCATCCCGCGCGAACGGCATGAACGAGCGCAACAAAAGAATGGCCGGAAGGACGAGACAGAAGCGCAGATGACGGGGAAACAGGCGGGACGGCGGTCCACGCAGCCGTCCGCGCCACGACTTGGGCAGAACAGCTACAGCAGACAACGCTGGTTTGCGTATTTCTCACGAGAATCCTGTATTTATTGCCAATCCGCCAACTGCCCTGCCAACCACCCCGCAAGCCGTCTGCGAGCGCCGCAGCCCCATGCGGTAAAACCGACACCATACGGAGCCGACCGCAAGTACACCGCAGCCAGGGCAAGGACAAATCCGCCAGCGACAAAATCTGTCCGCGACAAATTCGTTTAAGCAAAAGTCTGGAAAAGCTGGCAAACATGCCAACAAGCATGCCAACAAGCCAGCGGAACGCGCAGCGACTCGGCGCTTTTTCCACGGCAATCGATATTGCGGCAATCGATATCAAGTCATGGGCCTGGATTACCAAGCGTCCGCGCTCTGCGCCTGCGGCCCGGACAAGCCGGCGTCCGCACACTCGGCACCCGAACGTCCCGGCCTGCCTCCCCTGGTGCTCCTGGCGCCCGGCTTCGCCAGATCCCGGCTCAATCGCTGGAACCCCGATACACCGGAACCATGGTTCTTTGGATGTCTATGACTACATGCTGGCGGCCCCAGGCAAAGTCCTGATGCATCGCGCCCATCCCACCAAAGCAATAGCCGGATTATACCGTTATACCCCTCGCCCTCAAGCCGGGCCACGCAAACCGCATCGCCTCCGGGCGCTTTTTTAAACCTGGTCCCAGGGCGCAGAACCCAGGCGTTCCACCAGGAAATCCAGCATCGAGCGCAGAATCAAGGGCATCTGCCGGCGCGACGCATAGACCCCATAAATGCCCAACTCCTGGGGCCGGGCCTGCGGCAGAATCGCCTTCAGGCGTCCCTGCGACACATAGTCGGCGGCGTAGTAGGTTGGCAGCAGGGCGATGCCCGCCCCTTCCAGAGCGGCCTGCAAGAGCACCGACACTTCGTTGGCGCTGATATTGCCGCTGACCGGCACATCCACCGGCATGCCATCGCGCTCGAAACGCCACAAGCTCTTGCCGAAATAGGAATGCGTCAGGCAATTGCGCAAGGACAGATCCTCGACCCGCGCCGGCTCGCCCTCGCGCCCCAGGTATTCAGGCGAGGCGCAGACGACCGACCGGCACACCGCCAGCTTGCGGGCGATCAGATTGGGATCCAGGTCATTGGTAATGCGCACCGCCAGATCGACCCGTTCCTCGACCAGATTGACGGCGCGCTCGACCAGCATCAGGTCAACCGACGTCCCCGGATGCAGCTTGACGTAATCGGTGACCACTCGCGCCAGATGACGCGAGCCGAATGACATGCTGGTGGTCATGCGCAACAGGCCGCGCGGCGTATCCTCGGGCGTGGAGACAGCGTTGCGCAGATCACCCACCATGTCGAGCATCTGGCGGCAACGTGGCAGCGTTTCGGCGCCAGCCGGGGTCAGGCTGAGACGGCGCGTGGTGCGATGCAGCAAGCGCACCCCGACCCATTGCTCCATTTCCGCCAGGTAGCGCGACACCATGGCACGCGACATATCCAAATGGACCGCCGCCGCCGACAAACTCCCCCTGTCGGCGACTTCCACGAATACCTGCATCGCTTTCAATCGGTCCATGATTGTCTCGATTCTTGCATCAGACTTTGCGGTTATACCGTATTTCCCGCAGCTTCCGCGTCCGGAAGGATGACCGCGATGTCACTTTCAGGACCAGCAGCAATGCACGCCTCAGACCGGGAACTGTCCCAGCGCGGCGACCGCCTCCGCCCGCACCACCTCCGCTTCCACCCCCCTGACGATATACACCAGGCGCGACACCCGGTCGTCGCCTGGCCATTGCGGCAACGGCCGGATCGGATAAAGCTCGCCATGCACGCCATGCACTTCGCAAGGCAGGGCTTCGCCCTCGAAACACACCAGCCCCTTCATGCGCAACAATGCCGGGCCGAACCGTTCCTGCACCCGTGACACCCCGGCCAGAAAGGCGGCACGTCCGATCGGCGCGGTCAATGCCAGCGTAAAACTCGCCACCTGCGCGTGACGCCCCGCCATCGGCCTGGCAAAGGCCTGCAGCCAGCCGGCCAAGTCCGTCCCATCGCGCGGCGCCCGGGCGCCCGCCCCTTCGAGCAACGCCCCCACTACCGGCGCATCGGTACGCTGGACGCAGCGCCGTGCGCCGGGATTGACGGCGGCCACAAGCTGCTCGACATGACGCAATTGCGCCGCATCCACCAGATCGGACTGGCTGAACACAACCGTGTCGGCCAGCGCCAGCTGCCGCAGCGCCTCGGGTTGCGTATCGATCTGACGCGGACCATGGCGCGCGCCCACCACCACGATGGCACCGTGGTAGACATAGCGCTCGGACAGGAAACGATCATGCTTGAGCGTGAAAAGCACTGGCGCCGGATCCGCCAGGCCGCTGGTCTCGATCAGCACCCGCCGGAACGGCTTGATGCGCCGGTTCAGGGCCAGCATGAATAGCTCGCGCAAAGTGTCGGCGACCGCGCCGTTGACGACACAGCACAGACAGCCGCCCTCCACCAACACGATGTCGTCCCGCGCCAGGCGCACCAGATGGTGATCCACGCCGACATCCCCGTATTCATTGACGATGACCACCGCGTCGCCATAGGCCGGCTCACGCAGGAGGCGATTCAGGAGCGTTGTCTTGCCGCTGCCCAGGAACCCCGAAATCACCGTCACGCCGATGCGCTTGTCGCCTTCCGCCCCCATCTTCCTCGCAGGCTTTCGCCCCGCCCTCGCTATTGCAACGCTCCCCACGCGGGGAACGGATCCGGAATCGTAGCCAATTCGGCCGCCGGACGGGTCATTTCCTCCTGCGTCATCAGGCAAGCCTGCAGATGCGCCCGCAACAGCGCCTCATCCATGCCGATGCCGATCAACACCAATTCCTGGCAGCGGTCGCCATAGACGGGGTCCCAGTCGGCAACAATGCGGGCGCGCGATTCGGCATCTTCCGGCCAGCGCTCATGAGGCAGCGCCGCCCACCAATAGCCCGCCACGCCATGGCGCGTAACCGGACCAGCCTGCGACCAGGACGCCGCGTACGCCGGGCGCGTCACCAGCCAGAAATACCCCTTGGAACGCACCACGCCAGGCCATTCCTGGTGTATCCAGTCCCACAGACGCTGGGGATGGAAGGGCCGTCGGGCACGGAACACGAAACTGCCGATGCCGTATTCCTGCGTTTCCGGCGTGTGCTGACCACGCAGTTCGCGCAACCAGCCGGGCGCCTGGGCCGCCGCGTCGAAATCGAAGCGCCCGGTATCCAGCACCCGCGCCAGCGGCACCCTGCCGAATTCGCCACGCACGATATCGGCACGCGGATTGAGCTTGCGCAGAATGGCCTCCAGCCGCGCCAGCTCATCCGGCGGGACCAGATCGGTCTTGTTCAGCACCATGACATCGCAGAACTCCACCTGCTCGATCAACAGGTCTACCACGGTGCGCCGGTCTTCGTCGCCCAGGGTCTCGCCACGCGCGGCCAAGCTGTCCTGGCTGGCGTAGTCACGCAGGAAATTGAAGGCGTCCACCACTGTCACCATGGTGTCCAGCCGCGCCACGTCGGACAGGCTGGCGCCATCCTCATCGCGGAAAGTGAAGGTCTCAGCCACCGGCAAGGGCTCCGAGATGCCGGTGGACTCGATCAGCAAGTAATCGAAGCGCCCCTGCGCCGCCAGCCGCCGGATCTCTATCAGCAGGTCTTCGCGCAAGGTACAACAGATGCAGCCGTTGCTCATTTCCACCAGCTTCTCATCGGCGCGCGACAACGCCGCGCCGCCTTCGCGCACCAGCCTGGCGTCGATGTTCACCTCCGACATATCGTTGACGATGACCGCCACCCGGCGTCCCTCGCGGTTGTTCAGCACGTGATTGAGCAAGGTGGTCTTGCCCGCGCCCAGAAAGCCGGACAACACCGTCACCGGCAGGCGGCCGTCCGCCCGCCGCCGCCCATCCGAATCCATTGCCGCACCCGGGCTCCCGCCGACACCCCCTTGTTCCATCCGCATGATTGCCTCACCCAAAAATAGAAATGTTATTACATAACAAATCCAGATTGGAATATGGCGCAGAAAACCTCGCAGCGCAGCCCTCCGCCGCCGCACAGCAAAAACCAAAAGGGCCACTCACTTGCGTGAGTGGCCCTGAAATCTTTGGCTCCCCGAGCTGGGCTCGAACCAGCGACCTGCGGATTAACAGTCCGTCGCTCTACCGACTGAGCTATCGGGGAACTGCTAAGAAACGAGATTATGAAGGAAAAATTCGAACTGTGCAAATCCGGCGCTTTTTCGCCCCGCTGCAGCGCCAAGTTTCCCAAGCAGAAAAAACTCTGATATGATTTCGGTCTTTCCAGATCAGGCCCCATAAAACCGGGCAAGAACTGCGAAAACAGAGATGTTTTGCTTGCAGTGCCGGCTTGCCGGAAATGAAGCAAATGGTCTTGCCGGCATAGCTCAGTTGGTAGAGCAGCGCATTCGTAATGCGAAGGTCGTAGGTTCGACTCCTATTGCCGGCACCAGAATTCAAAAAGCAGCCCACTGGGCTGCTTTTTTCATTTCCGGGTCCGGCTCGCGCCTACGCCAGCCCGCCCATCCCGCCCCGGGAACTCCCGCCCCGCGCCAGGCATCCAATCATCTGGAAACCTCACGGCGACAACTATCATGCGCATCCTTCTCGTCGAAGACGACACCATGATCGGAGAAAGCGTGCTGGACTGCCTGCGCGCCGAGCACTATGCCGTCGACTGGGTCAGGGACGGCCACGCGGCCGAACTGGCCTTGCGCACCGATCCCTATGATCTCGTACTGCTGGACCTTGGACTGCCCCGGCGCGACGGCCTGGCGCTGCTGCGCGAATTGCGCGCACGCAAGGACCGCACCCCGGTGCTGATCGCCACCGCGCGCGATGCCGTCAGCGACCGCATCGCCGGCCTGGATGCCGGCGCCGACGACTACATCGTCAAGCCCTACGACGTCGACGAGCTGCTGGCCCGCATGCGCGCGCTGATCCGCCGCAGCGCGGGCCGCGCCGAACCGATCTTCGAGCACGACGGCATCACCATAGATCCCCAGTCGCACGCCGCCTCGGTGGATGGCACGCCGGTCCCCCTGACCGCGCGCGAATGGGCGGTGCTGGAACCGCTGATCGCCCGCCCCGGCATGATCTTCTCGCGCGCCCAACTCGAGGAAAAGCTGTACAGCTGGAAGGACAGCGTCAGCAGCAACGCGGTTGAGGTTTATATTCATGGCCTGCGCAAAAAACTGGGGCAGAACCTGATCCAGAACGTCAGAGGCGTCGGCTATGTCATTCCCAAAGCATGAGCATCCCGCTTAGCTATTCGCTGCGGGCCCGGCTGCTGTTCTTCCTGCTCGCCGCGATCGCGGTGGGCGCGCTGGTGCAGGGCGCCATCGCCTATCGCAGCACCCTGCAGCAGGCCGATGACATCTTCGACTCGCTGCTGCAGCGCACCGCGCTGTCGCTGGGCACCGGCGATGGCCTGTTGCGCATGGGCCCCTCGCACGCCCAGGGCTCGGCCACGCCAATGGCCGACGACCTGATCATCCAGATCTGGACGCCGGACGGCGTGCGTGTCTTCAATTCGCGGTCCCGCCGCCCCCTGCCCGACCAGATCGTGCTGGGATTCGCCGATACCGAGGTCGAGGGCAGCACCTATCGCGTGTACTCCCTGGCCACCCCGTTCCAGGTGATCCAGGTGGCCCAGGACATGGCCGTGCGCAAGCGCATGGCCGGGGCGCTGGCGTGGCGTACCGTCGCCCCGATCGCGGCCGCCGCTCCGCTGCTGATGCTGATCGTCTGGTGCGTGGTGAGCTGGTCGCTGCGTCCGGTCAAGCGCGCCCGCGCCCAGGTGGCGGATCGCCAGCCCGAGGACCTCTCGCCCATTGACGTGCCCGACCTGCCCGACGAAATCCGGCCGCTGATGCAGGAGTTGAACCTGCTGCTGGCGCGCATGCGCGACGCATTCGCCGTGCAGAAGCAGTTCGTCGGCGATGCGGCGCACGAACTCCGGTCGCCGCTGGCGGCATTGACCCTGCAACTGCGGGCACTGCAGCGCGCCGGCGACGATGGCAGCCGCCAGCTCGCCGAACAGCGCCTGGCCGCCGGCATCGAACGCGCCACCCGGCTGGTGGAACAACTGCTGTCGATGGCCCGCCATGAAAAAGGCGCTGAACAGCCGCCGGCCGAGCCCGTGGATTTGGTCGAAGTCCTGCGCCTGGCGCTGTCGGACACCCTGCCCGGCGCCAACGCCAGGGATATTGGCGTGGCGTTGCATGGCGAGCCGTGCGCCTGGGTGCGCGGCCGCCGCGACGACCTGGTGCTGCTGGCGCGCAATCTGCTCGACAACGCCATCAAATACACGCCTGCCGGCGGCCACATCGACATTCATATCGACACCCCGGGCGATCAGGCGCTGCTGCTGATCGACGATAACGGCCCGGGCATTCCGGTCGCGGAACGCACCCGCGTATTCGACCGTTTCTACCGGATCGAGGGCAATCACCAGCATGGCAGCGGCCTGGGGCTGGCGATCGCGCGCGCCATTGCCGAACGCCACGCCGCCAGCATCACGCTCGATGACGCCCCTGGGGGCCAGGGCCTGCGGGTCAGGGTTGCCTTTGCCCGCGAGCAAGCGCCAACTTAAGATTCACCTAAGTGTCAGGCCCGAAGATAGCGCCATGTCCCACACATGAACGCAGGAGCCGACATGAAGACCTCGCAGATGAAACCCTCGCGCCTGGTGCTGGCGCTGCTGGCCGCCGGCGCGATTGGCGGCGCGGGCGCCACCGCCGCATTCGGCGGCATTTCGATGGCGGCCAGCGCCCCCACGGCGATCGCCGCCGCGCCCGCCCCCGTGACTGGCGCGCCCAATTTCGCGCAAATCACCCGCGACTACGGCCCCGCCGTGGTCAACATCAGTATCAGTGGCACGCGCAAGGTGTCCGACGACGAGGACGACCCGTTCGCCCAGTTCTTCGGCCAGATTCCGGGCGCGCGCGGCGGCATGCCGTCGCGCGAGGTGCCGGTGCGCGGCGAAGGTTCCGGCTTCATCATCAGCAGTGACGGCATCATCCTGACCAACGCCCACGTGGTGAAGGACGCCAAGGAAGTGACCGTCAAACTTACCGACCGCCGCGAATTCCGCGCCAAAGTGCTGGGCGCAGATCCGCAGACCGACGTAGCCGTGATCAAGATCGACGCCAAGAACCTGCCAGTCGTGAAAATCGGCAACGTGAACCAGTTGCAGGTGGGCGAATGGGTGCTGGCCATCGGCTCGCCCTACGGCCTGGAAAACACCGCCACCGCAGGCATCGTCAGCGCCAAGGGCCGGTCGCTGCCGGATGACACCTCGGTGCCCTTCATCCAGACCGATGTGGCGGTGAATCCCGGCAACTCCGGCGGCCCGCTGTTCAATGACCGCGGAGAAGTGGTCGGCATCAATTCGCAGATCTACAGCCGTACCGGCGGCTTCCAGGGCCTGTCGTTCTCGATCCCGATCGACGTCGCCTACAAGATCAAGGACCAGATCCTGGAGCATGGCAAGGTGCAACATGCGCGCCTGGGCGTGACGGTGCAGGAAGTCAACCAGGACCTCGCCAATTCGTTCAAGCTGGATACGCCTTCGGGCGCCCTGGTGTCCAGCGTCGAAAAGGGTAGCGCGGCGGAAAAGGCCGGCCTGAAGCCCGGCGACGTGGTGCGCAAGATCGACGGCAGGACGATCGTGTCGTCGGGCGATCTGGCGTCATTGATCACGCTGGCCTCGCCTGGCGAGAAGATCACGCTTGACGTGTGGCGCAATGGCGCGCCCAAGGAAGTGGTGGCCACGCTGGGCGGCATGCCGAAGGACAACAGCCTGACCGTCGGCGATAGCCGCGCGGTGCAGAAAGGCCAGCTCGGCCTGGCCTTGCGTCCGCTGTCACCCCAGGAACAGGAGGCTTCCGGCACGCAAGGTCTGTTGATCGAGCAGTCGGCCGGCCCCGCCGCCAAGGCCGGCATCCAGGCCGGCGACGTGCTGCTGTCGCTCAATGGCGTGCCGGTGCACAACATCGGTCAGGTCAAGGATGCGTTGTCCAAGGCCGGCAAGACGGTCGCCCTGCTGGTGCAGCGCGGCGAAGACAAGATCTTCGTACCGGTGCAACTGGGCTGAGTCGACCCCACCCAGGATGCGGCGCCGGCCAGGGCTACCCCTGGCCGGCGCGTGTTTCATTCGGCGTCGGGCTGCTTGCCCGGCGCGGCCGCGTCAAAGGCCGGCAATTCGCGGCAGGCCGTATCGATGCGCACCACGGTGGGCATGGCGCCCAGGTCGCAGTCGAAGCGACGCGCGTTGGCCACTTGCGGCACCAGGCACAGATCGGCCATGGTGGGCGTGTCGCCATGGCAGAACTTGCCGGTGGCGGCCGAGCCGGCCAACTGCGCTTCCAGGGCTTCCAGCCCCTGGCGCACCCAATGCTGATACCAGGCCGTCTTGGCAGCCTCATCCACACCGAGCGTGTGCTTCAGGTACTTCAGCACGCGCAGGTTGTTCAAGGGGTGGGTATCGCAGGCGATACCCAATGCCAGATCGCGCACCCGCGCACGGCCGGCCGCGTCGGCCGGCAGCAGCGGCGCCTGCGGATGCGTTTCCTCCAGGTACTCGATGATCGCCAGCGACTGGCCGATGACGGTATCGCCATCCACCAGCGTGGGGACCAGCGCCGTCGGATTGACCTTGCGGTAGTCGGCCGACAACTGCTGGCCGCCTTCCTTCAACAGATGCACGGCCAGGTATTCATACGGCAGGCCCTTCAGGTTCAGCGCGATGCGCACGCGATACGCGGCCGAACTGCGGAAATAGCTGTACAACTGCATGGAGTCTCCTCGATTCTCGTTCCGCGCGACGTCCGCCGCGCCTATTCCAGCGATTCGGTCTGCGCCACCTTGCGCGACAGGCCCTTGGGCAAGGGGAACGCCACGTTCTCTTCCAGGCCCGGCATGGTGCGCACCGACACCGCGCCCAGTTCCTTGACCCGCGCGATCACCTGCTGCACCAGGACCTCGGGCGCCGAGGCGCCGGCGGTGACGCCGATGCGCTTGCGGCCAACCAGCCAGGCCGGATCGATGGAGTGCGCGCCGTCAACCAGGTAGGAGGCCACGCCTTTGCGGTCGGCCACTTCGCGCAAGCGATTGGAGTTCGAGCTGTTGGGGCTGCCCACCACCAGCACCAGGTCGCACTCGGGCGCCAACACCTTGACCGCGTCCTGGCGGTTCTGCGTGGCATAGCAAATATCGCTTTTCTTGGGTTCGACGATGGCGGGAAAGCGCGCTTTGAGCGCCTTGGAGACCGCGGCGGCGTCATCCACCGACAGGGTCGTCTGCGTCACATAGGCCAGGTTGTCCGGATCGGTGACCTGCAGGCCGGCCACGTCCTCGACCGTCTCGACCAGATACATGCCGCCCTGGGCCTGGCCCAGCGTCCCCTCGACTTCCGGATGGCCTTTATGGCCGATCATGACGATTTCGCGGCCGGCCGCGCGCATGCGGGCCACCTCGATATGCACCTTGGTCACCAGCGGGCAGGTGGCATCGAATACCTGCAATCCGCGGGATTCGGCCTCGGCCCGCACCGCCTTGGACACGCCATGGGCCGAAAACACCACGATGGCGCCCGTGGGCGCGTCGTCCAGCTCGTCGATGAAGATCGCGCCCTTGGCGCGCAGGTCCTCGACCACGTAGCGGTTGTGGACGATCTCGTGGCGCACGTAGATCGGCGCGCCGTGCAGTTCGAGCGCGCGCTCGACGATGTCGATGGCGCGATCGACGCCGGCACAGAAGCCGCGCGGCTGCGCCAGCAGGACTTCGGCATCGGCGGCGGTGACGGGAACAGCCTGGCTCATCAGAGGACTCCCAGCAGGGCCACATCGACTCGCAAACGGACGCCCGCAAGCGGGTGGTTGAAATCGAACAGTGCCGATTCCTCGTTGATTTCCTTCAGGACGCCCGAATAGCGCCCGCCGTTGGGCGCCGCGAATTCGACCAGGTCACCCGGTTCGAACGTGGCATCGGCGCCGGCATGCTCGGCGAGCATCTTGCGCGTGACCCGTTGGATCAGCTCGGGATTGCGTTCGCCGTAGGCGTCGGCCGGCTCGAGGGTGACGCTGAAGCGGTCGCCCTCGGCCTTGCCCAGCAAGGCGGCTTCCAGGCCCGGCGCCCATTGGCCGCTCCCCATCTGCAACGTTGCCGGACGGCCGTCGAAGGTGTCGGTGAACACCGAGCCTTCGCCCGGACCGGAGGCCAGGGTGATGCGGTAGTGCAGCGTCAGGTAGGAGTCCGGACGGACCAAAACGTTCACTTCATTAGAGGCGATGCTCAAGATCTGCCACCGTATTCAGACAGTAAATAAACCTTGATTTTAGAGCCTCTTATGAAATTGTCTGCGCGGGTGCCTGAATCCGACCGTCCCCGGGAGCGCCTGCTGCGCCTGGGCGCTTCAGCGTTACAAAATGCCGAATTGCTTGCCATCGCGCTGCGCACGGGCGTTCCGGGCCTGAACGTGCTCGACCTGTCCTGCCAATTGCTGGACCGTTTTCGCGGTCTGCGCGGGCTGCTCGGGGCGACGCCCGAAGAGCTGCTGACGGTGCCGGGGCTGGGTACCGCCAAGGCCTGCGCCCTGGCGGCGATCCTGGAAATGGCCAGGCGCGCCGCCGAAGAAGAACTGGCCCGCGACAGCACGCTCGACCATCCGTCCCGGGTGAAGCAATATTGCCGCGTCACGCTGGCCCATCGGCAGGTCGAACACTGCATCGCCCTGTACCTGGACAGCCAGTTGCGGCTGATCGCCAGCGGCGAACTGGCTCGCGGGACCCTGTCGCAGGCCTCGGTCTATCCACGCGAAGTCGTGCGCGAGGCCCTGCGGCACCACGCCGCCGCGCTGATCGTGGCCCACAACCACCCTTCCGGGCTGGCCGAGCCGAGCGCCGCCGACCAGGCATTCACCCGCCACTTGAAGCAGGCATTGGCGCTGGTGGACGTGGCCCTGGTCGACCACCTGATCGTCGCCGGCGATGCGGTCATCTCAATGGCGGAACTCGGCCGCATCTGAAGGCTGCGCGCGCTGCGGGATTTCGTTAGACTACGACGCCAGATTGCTTTAGGCTTAACCTAATTCTTCGTTTTCACGACTCCATTCCCGCGACCCCGCGCCTGCCATGAAACGCCTGTGGGATATCTCCCCTCCCGTCTCCACGGCCTCGCCCGTGTTTCCCGGCGATACCCCGTATCGCCAGGAATGGAAGTGGTCGCTCGCGCCTGGCTGTCCGGTCAACGTCAGCGAAATCTCGCTGTCGCCGCACGTGGGCGCGCACGCCGATGCGCCCCTGCACTACCAGAACGGCGCGCCCGCCATCGGCGCGGTGCCGCTCGAACCCTTCCTGGGCCCCTGTCGCGTCATCCATGCCATCGACTGCGGCCCGCTGATCACCCCCGAGCACCTGCTCCATGCCGCCGGCAACCTGCCGCCGCGCATCCTGGTGCGCACCGCCAAGCATGCCGCGCAGGATTGGTGGACGGACGATTTCTCGGCCTACGCGCCCCAGACCATCGAATGGCTGGCCGGGCGCGGCGTCATGCTGATCGGGCTGGATACCCCCAGCATCGACCCCGCCTCCAGCAAGACCCTGGACAGCCATCAGACGATTCTGCGGCACGACATGCGGGTACTGGAGAACCTGGTGCTCGATGACGTGCCGGAGGGCGATTACGAATTGATCGCACTGCCGCTGGCTTTGATCCAGGCTGACGCCAGCCCGGTGCGCGCCGTCCTGCGCGAACTGGGCTGAACCCCGGCCACGGGCCGGCGGGGACGCGGCGCGGAAATCGCGCCGGCCCGCCGCCCCATTCGAAGAAGCACGACCATGACCACACCGTCCGACCCGCGCATGGCGCTCGCCCGCCAGCCGTTTTTTGGCTGGCGCAGCCGGCCCGCCTCCGCCCGCCGCGCCGCGCCGCCCTGCCAGGAAGACCCGGCATGAGCCAAGACCAACGCCCCGAAGACATCGTCCACCAGGAAAAAGCGCAACTGGATTTCACGCGCGACATGACCTACGGCGATTACCTGCACCTGGACGAACTGCTGGGCGCGCAGCACCCGCTGTCGCCCGAGCACAACGAAATGCTGTTCATCGTCCAGCACCAGACCAGTGAACTCTGGATGAAGCTGATGCTGCACGAACTGCGCGGCGCCATCGCCAACCTGGCGGCCGACCGTCCGCAGCCGGCCTTCAAGATGCTGGCCCGGGTCAGCAAGATCATGGAGCAACTGGTCCACGCCTGGGACGTGCTGGCGACCATGACGCCTCCCGAATACTCCGCCCTGCGTCCCTACCTGGCACGCTCCAGCGGCTTCCAGAGCTATCAGTACCGCCAGATCGAGTTCCTGCTGGGCAACAAGAACGCCGCCATGCTCAAGCCGCACGCGCATCGCGCCGATCTGCTGGCGCAGGTGCAGCGCGCCTACGATGCGCCGTCGCTGTACGACGAGTCGCTGCGCCTGCTGGCGCGCCACGGCGTGACCGTGCCGGCCGACCGCCTGGAGCGCGACTGGACCCAGCCCTATCAGGCGTCCGAAGGCGTCGAACAGGCCTGGCTGACGGTCTATCGCGATCCCGACCGCTACTGGGACCTGTATCAGCTGGGCGAGAAGCTCACGGATCTGGAGGACGCCTTCCGCCTGTGGCGTTTCCGCCACGTCACCACGGTCGAGCGCGTGATCGGCTTCAAGCGAGGCACCGGCGGCACCTCGGGCGTGGATTACCTGCGGCGCATGCTGGAAGTGGTGCTGTTTCCGGAAATCTGGAAACTGCGCACGGACCTCTGACCGGTCCCCCAACAGGCCCATCCGCTCTGGCCGCCTGGAGGGGCCTGGTCCGCCGGGCGGTTCCCGTGCTAGAATGCACAGTTACTTTTCGGATACGTGGCAAGAACGCCTGTAAGCGGTTCGTGCTGGCGACCCTAACTTTTGACATGACTCCCTGGGGGAGTCCTAGGAAAGCACCATGAAAGAAGGCATTCACCCCGAATACCGCGAAGTCGTCTTCGCCGACCTGCAAACGGGCAGCAAGTTCGTCACCCGCTCGACCGTCCAGACGCGCGAAACCATCGAACTCGATGGCAAGACGTACCCGCTCTTCAAGTGCGACGTGACCTCCGAATCGCACCCGTTCTACACGGGCGCCCAGACGCGCATCGTCGAAACCGGCCGCGTGGAAAAGTTCCGCGCCCGTTTCGCCCGCACCGCCGGCACGGTCAAGTCCGCTTCCTGATCCTGTTGCTCCCACGGGAGTCACAGCAAAAAGGCAGCCTCCGGGCTGCTTTTTTTTCCCCTGACCCTGCTCGTTGAGCCGCCGGGGGCTGGCGCTTCCCGATCTCTCGGTTACATTAACGCCCGTGTCCCCACTTTCCATTTCCACTCCGGCCCGGCTGACGTCCGTGGCCACCGCAAAACTGCCCAGGCTGATCCTGCTTGGGCTGGCGCTGGCGTACATCGTCGCCGGCCTGTTCATGCGCGACCCGTGGAAAACCGACGATGCGGTCGGCCTGGCAACCATGATCACCGCCATCCGCGAGGGCGGGATCACCTGGCTGCTGCCGCAGGTGGGGCACCTGGCGCATGCCGAGGAAGGGCCGCTGATCACGTGGATCGGCGCAATCTGCATCTGGCTGTTCGGCCCTTTCATCGGCGACATCACCGCCGGACGCCTGCCCAACCTGCTGTGGTTCGGCATCACCGCAACCAGCGTCTGGTACGGCACCTATTTGCTTGGACGCCGCGCCGAAGCCCAGCCGCTGGCCCTGCCCTTCGGCGGCGAACCCGAACCGCGCGACTACGGCCGCATGCTGGCCGATGCCGCGCTGCTGCTGCTGCTGGCAACGGTCGGCATCCTGCAGCGCACCCATGAAACCACGGTCGTGCCGGCGATCATGGCCTGCCAGGCACTGGCCTTCTATTCGCTGGCGCGCAGCGTCGATCGCCCCGTTACCGGCACGACCACACTGGGTATCGCGCTGGCCGCCAGCTTCCTGACCCGCGGCTGGGTAGGCGCCCTGCCGATCATGATCGCCGCCCTGCTCGCCTTCTATCCGCGCGGCCCGCTCTGGAAATGCAAGCGCTGGCTGCCATGGGCGGCTCTGGTCGCCGCCGGCCTGATTCTGGCGTGGTGGATTCCGGCCAGCCACAGCAGCGAATACTGGATCCGCAACTGGAAAAGCTGGAACCTGTCGTCCTTCGCCATTCCCTCATGGCATGACGTCGGCCGCACCCTGCGCGACCTGCCTTGGTATCTGTGGCCCACCTGGCCGCTGGCGCTGCTGGCCATCTGGCGTTGGCGCGCCTGGATCTATGCGCCCCATATCTGGCTGCCGCTGACGCTGCTGGTTTTTGCCACCCTGACGTTGTTCGGCCTGGACGAAGCCAGCGATTCCGAATACGTGCTGATGGCCGTGCCCTGCGCGGTGCTGGGCGCCTTCTCGCTGCCGACCCTGCGCCGCGGCGTGGTCAATACGCTGGACTGGTTCGCGGTGATGTGTTTTTCGCTCACTGCCGCGACCGCATGGCTGGGCTGGATTGCCTTGCATTTCAATTGGCCAGCCCAGATCGCCCGCAATATCGGCCGCCAGACCACCGGCTATGAACCCGTCATCTCCTGGACCGCCTTCGCCCTTGCCGTGGCCTTCACCATCGGCTGGATCGCGCTGGTGGTCTGGCGCCTGCGGGTCAAGCCCCAGGCGCTATGGCGCGGCACCGTGCTGTCCGCCGGGGGCCTGACCGTCACCTGGATCCTGCTGGTGCTGCTGTGGCAGCCGGCGGTCGACTACGCCCGCAGCTATCGCACCGTGTCGGGCGAACTGGCGCAGGCCCTGGCACAGAACGTCCGCCCCGGCGAATGCGTGCGCGGCCTGAGCCTGGGCAGCGGCCAGCGCGCCTCGTTCCTGATCTTCAACAACCTGACGTTCACCTTCGACTCGAAGTGCACGCTGGTGCTGCAGCAGACCACCAACCAGAGCCTGCGCGACAATACCGCCGCCTACAGCGACAGCGCCGTCGTGCTGTGGCAGGGCGGGCGCCGCGCCGATCGGCAGGAGGTGTTCCGCCTGTTGCGCGTCGGCCCCACCCGATGACCCCTGCCCATCCGGCGGCGCCCGGCTTCGGCGCCACCCTGCGCGGCATCGCCCGCCAGGCCTGGCCGGTGCTGATCAGCCAGTGGGCCGGCATCTCGTTCGGTGTGCTGGACACGGCCATGACCGGCCACGCCAGCGCCACCGACCTGGCGGCGATGGCACTGTCGGCCTCCATCTACATCACTATCTTCGTCGGATTGATGGGCGTGGTCCACGCCCTGATCCCGATCCTGGCGCAGCACTTCGGCGCCGGCAACAATCTTGAGGTGGGGCGCAGTTGGGGCCAGGGGGTGTGGCTGGCGCTGGGCCTGTCGCTGGTGGGCGCCATCCTGATGCTGTTTCCGGACTTCTGGCTGTCGATGTCCGGCAATGTCGACCCCGGCGTGCGCGAGCGCATCGCCGGGTACCTGCGGGCGCTGACCCTGGCGCTGCCGGCGGCCCTGGTGTTCCGTACCATCTATGCGCTCGGCACCTCGGTGTCGCGGCCCAAGCTGGTGATGGCGATCAACCTGACCGCCATCGGCTTCAAGGCCTTCTTCAATTGGCTGTTCATCTACGGCAGCCTGGGCCTGCCGGCGATGGGCGCCACCGGCGCCGGACTGGCCACCGCCGTGGTCTCGTGGATGAGCCTGGGGCTGGGCTTGTGGGTGATCACCCACGACCGTTATTACAGCCGTTTCCACCTGCATGTCGGCCGCCCCGACTGGAGGACGCTCAAAGAGCTGCTGCGCCTGGGCATCCCGATGGGCGCCTCATACCTGGTCGAAGTCTCGGCCTTCACCTTCATGGCGTTGCTGGTGGCGCGCGAAGGCACCTTCGTGACCGGCGGTCACCAGATCATGTCGAATCTGGCGGCGCTCTGCTACATGATGCCGATGGCGTTGGGCGTGGCCACTGCGGCGCTGACCGCCCAGGCGATCGGCGCCGGCAACCTGGCGCATGCACATCGCACCGGCATGGCCGGCCTGGCACTGGGCCTGATGGGCGCGCTGCTGACCGCCGTGATCCTGCTGGCCGGCCGTCCGCTGATCCTGGCGGCCTACACCGACAACCCGCAAGTGGCGGCTGTGGCGACCACCCTGCTGGCGATGCTGCCGCTGTTCCATCTGTTCGATTCGATGCAGTGCATCAACTCTTATCTGCTGCGCGCCTACAAAGTGGCGGTCGTGCCCCTGTTGCTGCAAACCGTGGCACTGGCGGGAGTTGGCCTGGTTGGTGGCTGGTGGTTCGGTTTCGGTCCCGGCCGTGGCGGCCTGGACGGATTGCGCGGGGCTCTGGTGCCCGGCTCGCCCCAGGGTGCGGGCAGCATGTGGCTGATGGCGATGGTGGGACTGGCGCTGTCGGCCACGCTATTGCACTTCTGGTATCGCCACATCGTGCGCACGGTGGCGCGACAAGCCTGAGGGCGCGCCGACGCCGCGCGCCCGTCAGGCCGCGGCAGATCGGAAACGCCAACCAAGGCGCCCCGCCCCAGTCCTGGCGGCGGGGACACGGCGCTCAGCCCTTCGGACGCTTGTCGATCACGCGGCGGGCCTTGCCGGTCAGCGTGCGCTCGACGTGGCCGGCGTCGGACACCTGGATGCGAGCGCTGACGCCGATGTGCGTCTTGACCGCGTGTTGCAGTTGCTTGCCCAGCGCCGCGCGCTCGGTGTCCGACAGGCTCGAGAACTCGGCCCGCACTTCGGTCAGGATTTCGAGCTCGTCCATATTGCCGGTGCGCGACAGCACCAGTTGGTAGTGCGGCGCCAGCTGTGCGATCTTGAGCACGAGTTCCTCGACCTGCGTCGGGAACATGTTCACGCCGCGCACGATCAACATGTCATCGCTGCGGCCGGTGATCTTGCCGATGCGGCGCATGCTGCGCGCCGTCGGCGGCAACAGGCGCGTCAGGTCGCGGGTGCGGTAGCGGATGATGGGCATCGCTTCCTTGGTCAGCGAGGTGAACACCAGTTCGCCCGGCTCGCCCTCCGCCACGGGCTCGCCCGTGTCCGGATTGATGATCTCGGCGTAGAAGTGGTCTTCCCACACCACCGGACCGTCCTTGGTCTCGACGCATTCACTGGCCACGCCCGGGCCCATTACTTCGGACAGGCCATAGATGTCGACCGCATCGATGCCGGCCTCGGCCTCGATGTCGGTGCGCATCTGGCCGGTCCAGGGCTCGGCGCCGAAAATGCCGATGCGCAGCGAACTTTGACGGGGATCAATCCCCTGGCGGCGCTGCTCCTCCAGAATATTGCAGAAATAGGAGGGCGTGACCATGATGATGTCCGGACGGAAATCGCTGATCAGCTGCACCTGCTTTTCGGTCTGCCCGCCCGACATCGGAATGACCGTGCAACCCAGGCGTTCGGCGCCATAATGCGCGCCCAGACCGCCCGTGAACAGGCCGTAGCCGTAGGCCACGTGCACCGTGTCGCCGGGCTTGCCGCCGGCCGCGCGGATCGAGCGCGCCACCAGATTGGCCCAGTTGTCCAGGTCGCCCTTGGTGTAGCCCACCACGGTCGGCTTGCCGGTCGTGCCGCTGGAGGCATGGATGCGCGAGATGCGTTCGCGCGGCACCGCGAACATGCCGAACGGATAGTTCTCGCGCAATTCCTTCTTGGTGGTGAAGGGGAACTTCGAAATGTCGGACAGCTGCTTCAGGTCGTCCGGATGCACGCCGATCTCGTCGAACGCCTTCTTGTAGTGCGGCACGTTCTCATAGGCGTGCTTGAGCGACCATTTCAGGCGCTCGAGCTGCAAGGCGCGCAGTTCATCCTGGCTGGCATGCTCGATGGGGTCCAGCCCCGGCTTGCTCATGGTGTTGGACATGGTTATCTCTCTCCTGGAATGCTCTACCCTCCGGTCCGGGGAGCGCGCCGCGCGCCCGACTCGGCCGGTGGACTTGTCTCTGGTTGGTTGACGCGTTCAAGCCTCGGCCGGCGTGCCGACGATCTGCCCCTTGATGCGATAGGAACGTCCGCGGAACAGCGCGACATTGCGGCCGTCCTGGTTGGTGACGGTCACGTCGTACACCCCGGTGCGGCCGGCCAGCGAGCGCTCCTGCGCCACCGCGGTCAGCAGGTCGCCCTCGAAGCCGGGGGCCAGGTAATCGATGGTGCAGCCCGACGCCACGGTGCTGACATTGCGCGAATTGCAGGAAAAGGCGAAGGCGCTGTCGGCCAGCGCGAAGATGAAGCCGCCGTGGCAGGTCTTGTGGCCGTTGAGCATGTCGGGGCGCACCCGCATGCTCAGGCGCGCATACCCCGGCGCCATTTCCTCGACCGTCATGTCCAGGCCCTGCGAGGCGGCATCGCCGGCGTACATCACCGTGCCTACGGCCTGCGCCAGCTCCTGCGGATCGGTCGGCGCCTCGACGGGCGGAACGTGCGTGCTGCTCATCATTGCCCCTTGAACTGCGGTTCGCGCTTGCCCAGGAACGCGGCCACGCCTTCGGCGTAGTCCGCGCTGCGGCCCAATTCGCGCATCATGTCGCGCTCCAGGTCCAGCTGGGTCGCCAGGTCATTGCCCAGGCTGGCCTGCAGGGCGCGCTTGGTAAAGGCCAGCCCCTTGGTCGGCGCGCGCGAGAAGTGTTGCGCCAGGTTTTCCAGCGCCGTCTCGAACGCCTCATCGGCCACGCACTGCCAGATCAGGCCCCAGGCCTCGGCCTGGCGCGCGCTGAGCTTGTCGCCCAGCATCGCCAGTCCCATGGCGCGGGCGCGTCCCACCAGACGCGGCAGCACGAAGGTGCCGCCGGTGTCGGGAATCAGCCCCAGCTTGCAGAACGACTGGATGAAATTGGCCGATTCCTTGGCGATAACGATGTCGCCAGCGAACGCCAGGTTGGCGCCGGCGCCGGCCGCCACGCCGTTGACCCCGACCACCACCGGCATCGGCAAGGCGTTCAGGCGCCGCACCAGCGGCGCGTAGAACTTGTCGACGGTTTCGCCCAGGTCCGGCGGCGTACCGTCGGGCGCGGGCTTGCGCTCGCTCAGGTCCTGGCCGGCGCAGAAACCGCGGCCGGCGCCGGTCAGCACCAGCACGCGCGCGCCTTCGGTCTCGACGCGGGTCAACGCATGCGCCACTTCACCGTGCATGTTGGCGGTGAAGCTGTTGAGCTTGTCGGGGCGGTTCAGCGTCAGGCGGGCAATGCCGTCGGACAGTTCGAATTGGATGTCTTGATAGTTCATGTCGTCTCCGCCGCGCAGGCTCAGATGTGGCGGCGGGTCTGCACCACGCGGAAGCGGTTGGACACATAGGCCGAATCAGACAACGCCGCGTTGGCCGCCGGGTTGGCGCCGGTGCCGTGGAAGTCGCTGAAGGCGGCGGTCTGGTTGACGAACACCGCGCCGGTCAGGTTCAAGGACAGCGACACGCCCGATTCCTCAGCCGCCTCCTGGATCTGCTCGGCGACCTCGTTGCTGGTGGTGTAGGCCGACAGCGACAGGGCGCCGTGCTCGATCACGCTGTCGCGCGCGATCTGGATGCTGTGCGCGGTGGAATCAGTGGCCACCACGAAGGCGATCGGGCCGAACCATTCCTGCGTGATGGCCGGGCTGCCGGCTTCGGCGCGCAGCAGCAGCGGCGTGCGCACGCGGGCGTTCTCGAACTGCGGGTGTGTCAGCGCCTTGCTGTCGGCCACCACCGGCAGGCCCAGCGCACGGGCCTTCTCGATGCGCTCGACGATGCCGTCGTTCTGGATCGCGCCAGTCAGTTCGACGGCCTTGGCGGCGTCGGCGCCGAGCTTGTCGACCGCCGTGCCCAGGGCGGCGGCGACCTCATCGAAGCTGACCCGGCCTTCCGGCGTCTGGATGCCGTCGCGCGGTACGTAAATGTTCTGGGGCGCGGTGCACATCTGGCCCGAATACAGCGCCAGCGAGAACGCCAGGTTGCGCGCCACGCCCTTCAGATCCGCAGCCGAATCGATGATGACCTGGTTGACGCCGGCCTTCTCGGTGTAGACCAGCGCCTGGCGGGCGTTGTTCTCCAGCCAGTCGCCATTGGCGGTGCTGCCGGTGAAATCGATGATCTTGACGGCCGGGTCCAGCGCCAGTTGGCGCGCGGTGTCTTCCTCGGCGCTGTGCGCGGCCAGCAGCACCACGTCCGGGTCGAAGCCGGCTTCCTGCAGCACCTCGCGCGCCACCTTGACGGTCAGCGCCAGCGGCAGGATGGCGCCGGGGTGCGGCTTGACGATGACGGTGTTGCCGGTCGCCAGGCTGGCGAACAGGCCGGGGTAGCCGTTCCAGGTGGGGAAGGTCGAGCAGCCGATCACCAGCGCCACGCCGCGCGGCACCACGGTGAAGTGCTTTTCCATGCGGATGGGATCGTTCTTGCCCTGCGGCTTTTCCCAGATGGCGACGCCGGGGATGCGCGACATCTCCTGCCAGGCATAAGCCACGGCCTCGAAGCCGCGATCCTGCGCGTGCGGGCCGCCGGCCTGGAAGGCCATCATGAAGCCCTGGCCGGTGGTGTGCTGCACGGCATAGGCCATTTCGAAGCTGAGTTTGTTCAGGCGCGCCAGGATCTCCAGCGACACCCCCACCCAGGCCTGCGGGCCGGCACGGCGCCAGTCCTGCAGCGCGCGCTTGGAGGCGGCCACCAGCTTGGCCGCCGGCACGTGCGGATAGGTGATGCCCAGGTCGAAGCCGTAGGGCGACTTCTCGCCGCCCACGGCGCCATCGGCATCGTGCAGGTTCAGCGGGAACGGCTTGCCGCGCAGAGCCTCGAAGGCGGCGCGGCCCTCTTCATTGGCGGTCTCGCCATAGTTGCGCGGACTGGGCGACTCGGCAAACGGGCTCCAGTAACCGCGCAGCGCGGCGGCGGCCAGGGCTTGTTCCAGCAGGGGCTGATGGCGTTCGAAGAATTTCTGGGACACTGCGTCTCTCCAAATGGAATAGGGGTGTGACTGGCGTGCGCCGGGTCAGGTTTCCTGGTCGAAGTCGATCACCAGGCGGTCGCTGACCGGAAAGCTCTGGCAGCTCAGGATAAAGCCTCGCGCCACTTCGTAGTCTTCCAGGGCGAAGTTGGCATCCATGTCCACCTCGCCCTCGACCACCTTGCAGCGGCAGGTGGAACACACCCCGCCCTTGCACGAATACGGCAGCTCGATGCCCTGCGCCAGCGCCGAATCCAGCACGCTGTCTTTGTTCTTGTCGATCACGAACTTGCGGCTGTGGCCGTCCTGCACCACGGTCACCTCGCATTGGCCCTTGCCGGGCGCCTGGCGGGCGTCCTGTCCCGTGCGCAACGCGCGCGGTCCCTTCGGCGCGCCAAACAGTTCGAATTTGATGTTCGCCTTGGGAATGCCGCGGGCCTGCAGCCGCTCGACCACGCTCTCGGTCATGGTCTGCGGACCGCAGACAAAAGCGTAGTCGATATCCTCGGGGCTCATCCAGGCCGACATCAACTGGTCGACCTTGTCCCCGTCCAGGCGGCCGTTGAACAGCTCGATGTCCTGGGTTTCGCGGCTCATGACGTAGACCAGCGAGAAGCGATCCATATACAGGTTCTTGAGGTCTTCGATCTCTTCGCGGAACAGCACCGCCGACGAGGCGCGGTTGCCGAAGAACAGCGTGAACTTGCTGTCGGGTTCGGTCGACAGCGCGGTCTTGACCAGCGAGAACACCGGCGTGATGCCGCTGCCGACGGCGAAAGCCACGTAGTGACGCTTGTTTTCGGGGGCGAAGTCGACGGTGAAGTTGCCGGCGGGCGCCATCACTTCCAGCGTCTGGCCCGGCTGCAATTCGTGATTGGCCCAGCTGGAGAAGACGCCCTCGTCGACCTTCTTGATGGCCACGCGCAACAGCTTGTCGTGCGGCGCCGAACAGATCGAATACGAACGGCGCAGTTCCTCGCCGTTGAGTTCGGTTCGCAGCGTCAGGTACTGACCCGGCCGGAACGAGAACTCGTCGGCCAGCGTGTCGGGCAGGTCGAAGGTCACGACCACCGCGTCGCGCGTGTTGCGCGCCACCGAAGCCACTTTCAGGGGGTGGAATTGGTTCAGGCTCATTCTCGAAACCACTCTCAGTGAGTCTTGAAGTAATCGAACGGCTCGCGGCAGCTGACGCAGCGGTACAGTGCCTTGCACGAGGTCGATCCGAAGTTGCTGACCAGGCGCGTGTCGCGCGAGCCGCAACGTGGGCATTCGATGGCGGGCCCGGCATTGCGCCGGCTGATGCCCGAGATGTCGATGGCCTGCTGCGCGGGCGCGGCGATGCCGTAGTCCTTGAGCGCGGCGCGGCCCTTTTCGCTCATCCAGTCGGTGGTCCAGGCGGGTGACAGACGCGTCTCGACGCGCACCTCGCCCAGCCCGTGGCGCCCCAGCACCTGGCGGATATCCTCGGTGATCTCGCGCATGGCCGGGCAGCCGGAGTAGGTCGGCGTGATGACGACCACGCAGGCGTCACCGTCGAACGCCACGTCCCGCACCACGCCCAGATCCACCACCGACAGCACGGGGATCTCCGGATCGGGAACCTCCTGCAGCCAGGCGTAGACCTGTTCGATGGACACGGGCGCGACAGCGTTCACCACTTGGCTCCCGGATAGGCGCGCGGCAGGAATTGCATTTCCGCCAGCACATAGCCGAGCTCCTCGGTGTGCCGGCCCTGGCGGCCGCCACGGTGCGCCGGATGATTCGCGGCCGCCGCTTCGGGCATGGTCAGCGTGGCCTCGTCCAACACCTCCGCCACATGCTGCTCCCAGGGCGCGCGCAGCGCCGCCAGTTCGCAGCCAATGCCGCGCGCGGCCATGTCCAGGTCGATCGCGTCGTCGCTGAACAACTCTCCGGTGAAACGCCAGGCGTCGTCAATGGCCGCCTGCATCTTGCCGCGGCTGACGTCGGTACCGTCACCCAGGCGCACCACCAAGTCGGACGAGCGCCGCACATGGTAGGTCACTTCCTTGAGCGACTTGGCGGCGATGCCGGCCACACGCTCGTCGGACGATTGCGTCAGGCGCTGCAGCAGGAAGTAGTGCCAGACGTCGAACAGGAATTGGCGCGCCATGGTGTCGGCGTAGTTGCCATTGGGCCGCTCGACCAGCAGCGCATTGTGGAACTGGTGAGCATCGCGCAGGTAGGCCAGCGCATCCTCATCGCGGCCGGCGCCCTCGACCTCGCCAGCCAGGGTCAGCCACATGCGGGCCTGGCCCAGCAGATCGAGCGCGGTGTTGGTCAGCGCCAGATCCTCTTCCAGGATCGGGCCGTGGCCGGTCCAGGCGCCCAGCCGCTGCGACAGGATCAGCGTGCTGTCGCCCAGGCGCAGCAGGTATTCGAAGAAAGTCTTGTCCATGTCTCCTCCGCCGCCTTACATATGCTTGATTTCTTCGGGCATCGGAAAGAACGTCGGGTGCCGGTAGACCTTGCTGTTGGCCGGTTCGAACAAGGGGTCCTTGTCGCCCGGGCTGCTGGCGGAGATATCGGACGCTCGCACCACCCAGATGCTCAGGCCTTCATTGCGGCGGGTATAGACGTCGCGGGCGTGGTTGATCGCCATTTCGGCGTCGGGCGCATGCATGCTGCCAACGTGCTTGTGGGCCAGGCCGTGCTGGCTGCGGATGAACACTTCCCACAAAGGCCAGTCTTTGCTCATGATGGATATCCTCGGATGCCGGGCGCGCCTCGCGCCCCCGGGTATGGATGAGTCAGGAATTGGAAGGCCGGGCGCCGCCCGGCCCGGGCTCAGGCCGCCTTGCGCTCGGCCTGCTTATCGGCGTGGGCGACCAGCGCCTCGCGCACCCAGGCGCCGTCTTCGTGCGCCTTGACACGCGCCGCCAGGCGCTCGCGGTTGCACGGGCCGTTACCCTTGAGCACCGCGTAGAACTCGGCCCAGTCGATCTCGCCGAAATCGTAGTGGCCGCGCTCGGCGTTCCACTTCAGGTCGGGATCGGGAATGGTCAGGCCCAGGTATTCGGCCTGCGGCACGGTCTGGTCGACCATCTTCTGGCGCAGTTCGTCGTTGGAGAACAGCTTGATCTTCCAGGCCATCGACTGGGCGCTATTGGGCGAGTCGGCATCCGAGGGACCGAACATCATGAGCGCCGGCCACCACCAGCGGTTCAGCGAGTCCTGCACCATCGCCTTTTGTTCGGGCGTGCCATGCAGGCACATCTGCATCAGCAGGTCGTAGCCCTGGCGCTGGTGGAAGGACTCTTCCTTACAGACGCGCACCATGGCGCGGGCGTAGGGGCCGTAGGAGCAGCGGCACAGCGGGATCTGGTTGATGATGGCCGAGCCGTCGACCAGCCAGCCGATCATGCCGATGTCGGCCCAGCTGAGCGTGGGATAGTTGAAGATGCTGGAGTATTTGGCGCGCCCGGCGTGCAGGTCGTCGATCAGGTCGTCGCGCGACACGCCCAGGGTTTCGGCGGCGCTGTACAGGTAGAGCCCGTGGCCGGCTTCGTCCTGCACCTTGGCCAGCAGGATGGCCTTGCGCTTGAGCGACGGGGCGCGGGTGATCCAGTTGCCTTCCGGCAGCATGCCGACGATTTCGGAGTGCGCGTGTTGCGAGATCTGGCGCACCAGCGTCTTGCGGTAGGCCTCGGGCATCCAGTCCTTGGCCTCGATCCGCACGCCATCGTCGATGCGGCGCTGGAACGTCTGTTCGCGGCCTTCGAGCTGGTCGGCGGTCTTGACCTGCTTGACGCCGGTTTCGACGAGTTGAGCGTACATGTTTGTCTCCTTGAGACGGTTTGCGATAGCGCAAAGCAAACGCCGCGCAGGGCCGTCATGTCATAGGCGGATTATTTAATACAAAAAAACCATTGTCAAACTCAAATCTGTATCACATTGGATTTATGTATCATATCCAGGATCCCGATATCGGCCCCTTGTGGCCCCCCTTATGGCAAACCCTCAGTCGCCCCTGGACCGTTACCTGTCACGCCTGATCAAGAGCGATCCCCCGCGCGCCAAATCGCTCTGCGTCAGCCTGCTGGGCGACGCCCTCGCGCCGCATGGCGGCGCCATCTGGCTGGGCGACCTGATCGAGCTGCTGGCCCCGCTGGGCATCAACGAGCGCCTGCTGCGCACCAGTGTGTTCCGGCTGGTGGCCCAGAACTGGCTGCAATCCGAGCGCCATGGCCGCCGCAGCCTCTACCTGATTTCCGAGCAGGGCCAGCGTCACACCGCGCACGCCTCGCAACGCATCTATGAAGGCGCGCCGCAGGAATGGAATGGGGAATGGACGCTGGTGGCGCTGCCACGCACCGGCAACGGGCTGGCCGAACGCGCGGAACTGCGCCGCGAGCTGGTCTGGGAAGGGTTCGGCATGATCGCGCCCGGGCTGTTCGCGCATCCGCACACCGAGGCGCGCGCGGCCCATGAGATCCTGGAAAAGCTGGGCATTCCGGACAAGGCGCTGGTGCTGTCGGCGCGCGACCTGGCCGGCGCCGGCGGCCTGCCGATAGCCAGCCTGGCCTCGCAATGCTGGAACCTGGACGACGTAGCCGAACAATACCGGCAGTTCAGCCGAAATTTCGGCCCCTTGGAAAAACTGCTGGAAACGCCCCCGTCGCCATCCGAGGCCTTCATCGCGCGCGTCATGCTGCTGCACAATTGGCGCCGGATCGTGCTGCACGATCCGCAACTGCCGGGGCCGATGCTGCCCGACAACTGGCCAGGCCACGCGGCCCGCGACATCTGCGGCCGCATCTATTGGCAGGTGTTCGATGCCTCGGAGGCGCACTTGAACGCGCTGGCTGGCCGCGACAATGATCGCTACACGCCCCTGGCCTGCGATATCGCGACCCGCTTCGGCGGCCGGCCGGCGTAGGCGGCCTGCTCAGCCGGGGCCGCCCGCCCCTGTCATCGCCACGCCCAGCGTATCGAGGTGGGATTCGCCCGCGGCATCGGCCGCGGCCCCCGGCCGGGCGAGACCCCGGGCGCGGGCAATGAACGACAGGGTCCAACGAGCCAGGATGGGGCGTCCCAACGCCGCACCGGTATCGGCGTCGATACCGCTGGGCACATCCAGCGCCAACACCGGCAGGCCCCACGCATTGACAGTGTCGACCAGCGCCTGCCAATCGGGGCCCAGGGGGCGGTTCAGGCCGATGCCGAACAGGCCATCGATGACCAGGTCTGGCGCCGGATCCGGATCGAGCGCGCTCAGGCATGTTCCGCCCGCCCCGATCCAACCGGCATAGGCATGGGCAGCGTCGGCCGGCAGGCCCTGCGCGCCCGCGGGCAGGACGACACGCACGTCATATCCCATTTCGCGCAGGCGTGTTGCCGCCACCAGGGCGTCGCCGCCATTGTTGCCCGGCCCGGCCAGCGCCAGCACCCTGGCGCCCGGCGCGAGCCGCGCGGCCACGAAACGGGCCGCTGCCGCGCCTGCCAGCGGCATCAGCCGCCGGCCTGCGGCCGAGGCCTGGCGCTCGGCGGCGCGGATGCTGGCGACGGAATATGAAGCGGGCATGACAACGCTTGGAAAAAACGCACCTCCGGCGAGAGGCCGGCCGTTACACCTTCAGGAAGTGCTCGCGGTAGTACTTCAATTCGTCGATCGACTCGTAGATGTCGGCCAGCGCTTCGTGGCGGCTCTTTTTCTCAAAGCCCTTGTACACGGCCGGCGCCCAGCGGCGCGCCAGTTCCTTGAGCGTGCTGACGTCGAGGTTGCGGTAGTGGAAGAACTGCTCCAGGCGCGGCATGTAAGCAAACATGAAGCGGCGGTCCTGGCTGATGGTGTTGCCGCACAGCGGCGACTTGCCGGCCGGTACGTGCTGCGCGAGAAACGCCAACAGCGTATCCTCTGCCTGCGCTTCGGAGATCGTGGAGGCACGGACCTTGTCGATCAGGCCGCTCTTGCCATGGGTGGACTTGTTCCAGCTGTCCATGGCGTCGAGCAGGCTGTCGGGCTGGTGCACGACCAGCACGGGGCCTTCGGCGACCACGGTCAGGTCGGGCTCGGTGACCACCACGGCGACCTCGATGATGCGTTCTTTTTCAGGATCCAGGCCGGTCATTTCCATGTCCAGCCAGACCAGGCGGTTTTCGTTCACAGCCATATAATTTGCCTATAAAACATGCGATTTTCGGACATCTGATTTTCGCACATCCCCATTTGAGCCCGCCGCACCGCCCATGTTCACATTGCTGTTCGTTGCCTTCCTGCTGACCGATATCGCCGTGCGCATGTGGCTGGCCAGCCGCCAGATCCGCCACGTGGCGCGCCATCGCGACCAGGTGCCGCCGGAATTCTCCCACCGTATCGGCCTGGCCAGCCACCAGCGCGCGGCCGACTACACGGTGGCCCGGGTCAGGCTGGGCATGTTCGAACGCACCTACGACGCCATTCTGCTGGTCGGCCTGACGCTGCTGGGCGGGCTGCAGGCGATTGACCTCATGGTGGGCCAGCTTACCAGCAATGATTTCCTGCGCCAGATGCTGCTGCTGGTGGCCGTGGCGCTGCTGCTGGGCCTGCTGGGCCTGCCCTTCACGCTGTGGCGGCAGTTCAAGCTGGAGGCCCGTTTCGGCTTCAACCGCATGACGCCCGAGCTTTTCATCTCCGACGCGGTGAAAGGCCTGCTGGTAGCGGCCGCGCTGGGCCTGCCCTTGGCCGCCGCCGTCCTGTGGCTGATGGGCAGCGCAGGGCAGTACTGGTGGATCTGGGCCTGGGCGCTATGGACAGTGTTCAACCTGGCGCTGCTCATCGTCTATCCGATGTTCATCGCGCCGCTGTTCAACAAATTCACGCCGCTGTCCGACCCCGAACTTGCCGGCCGCATCCAGCGGCTGGCGCAACGCTGCGGCTTCGCGCTCAACGGCCTGTTCGTGATGGATGGCTCGCGTCGTTCGGCGCACGGCAACGCGTATTTCACCGGTTTCGGCCGCTCGCGCCGCATCGTGTTCTTCGACACGCTGCTGGCGCGCCTGAACGCTGACGAGATCGAAGCCGTGCTGGCACATGAGCTCGGCCACTTCGCCAAGCGCCACATCATCAAGCGCATCCTGTTCAGCTTCGCGGCCGCGCTGGCCTTTTTCGCCCTCCTGGGCTGGATCGCGCAGCAACCCTGGTTCTACGTGGGCTTGGGCGTGCTGCCCCAGTTGGGCGGTCGCAACGATGCGATGGCGCTGCTGCTGTTTTTCCTGACCATTCCGGTGTTCACCTTCGTCTTCACGCCGCTGGCCAGTTGGTACTCGCGCCGCGACGAGTTCGAGGCCGACCGCTATGCGGCCGAGCAAAGCTCGCCGGACCGCCTGGTCTCCGCCTTGGTCAAGCTCTACGACGACAACGCCGCCACCCTGACACCCGATCCCGTGCATTCCGCCTTCTACGACAGTCATCCCCCCGCCGCCGTGCGCATCCGCCACCTGACGGCGCCTGCGGCATGAGCATGAACGACCGCCACAAGGCCGCTTTCCGGGACGCGCCGGCACACGGTGCAGTGACCGACGCCGCCAACGAAGGCCGCATCATCGCGGCGCACGGCCGCCACTACACCGTGGAGCTGGCCGACGGCAGCCTGCGCAAATGCTTCCCCCGCGGCAAGAAGGCCGGCGCCACGGTCGGCGACCGCGTCCGTATCACGCCGCAAGGCCAGGACGAAGGCGCCATCGACGCCATCCTGCCGCGCCGCAACCTGCTGTACCGCTCCGACGAAATGCGGTCCAAGCAGTTTGCCTCCAATGTCGACCAACTGTTGATCGTGGTCGCAGTGCAGCCGACCTTCTCCGATGACCTGACCGGCCGCGCGCTGGCCGGCGCCTGGAGCGCCGGCATCGCCCCGCTGATCATCCTGAACAAGACCGACATTGCCGACGCGCTGCCCGCCGCCCGCGCGCGCCTGGCACCCATCGCCGCGCTGGGCGTGGACATCGTCGAGCTGAGCGCGCTCGAACCCGAAAGGGTGCACGCGCTGCTGGCGCCGCGCCTGGCCGGCCGCACCAACCTGCTGCTGGGACAAAGCGGCATGGGCAAGTCAACACTGCTGAACGCGCTGGTGCCGGACGCCGCCGCGCCCACTCGCGAGCACTCGACGGCGCTGGACATGGGCAAGCACACCACCACCAGCACCCGCCTCTATCACCTGCCCGCGCCGGGGGGCGACCTGATCGATTCCCCCGGCTTCCAGGCCTTCGGCCTGCAGCACCTGAGCCGCGAGGACATCATTCGCGGCTTCCCGGAATTCGCCACGCCGATCGAATCCTGCCGCTTCTACAACTGCACCCATCGCCATGAACCAGGCTGCGGCGTGGTCGCGGCGCTGGATGCAGGCCGGATCGATCCCGCGCGCTACGCGCTGTACCTGCGCATCCTGGACGAAAACCTGGCGGGCCAGCAGCGCTACTGAGACATGGCGGACAGCCGCGGGCGCGGCCAAGCCGTCGCCATGCCGACGGCGATCGGATCAACGACAAGCGCCACGGCGCCAGACCCGACGCGCGGCCGCCATCTCAACGCGGCTGGAAACCGTTGCGCACCAGGTGGTACAGGTTGCGCAGCATGCCGGCGGTGGCGCCCCAGATGAAGTGCCGGCCATAGGGCATGCCGTAATAGCGGCGCACCCGGCCGTCTTCCAGCCGCGCCTCGTACAGGCGATGATTGGCCGGGTCCATCAGGAACGACAGCGGCACTTCGAACACCTCGGCCACTTCGAAGGCGTCCGGAGCCAACTGGAAGCCCGGTGTCACCAGCGATACCACGGGAATGATCGAGAAGCCGGTGGCGGTCAGGTACGGAGGCATGCTGCCCAGCACTTCGACATGATTGGCCGGCAACCCGGTTTCTTCCTGAGCCTCGCGCAACGCGGCAGCGATGGGCGTGGCGTCGCTGGTTTCGATGCGGCCGCCCGGAAAACTGATCTGGCCCGCGTGGTCATGCAGGTGTGCCGCGCGCTGGGTCAGCATGATGTGCACCCCGTCGGCGCGCGTCACCAGCGGAATCAGGACAGCGGCGGGCACGGGGGCGCCCTCCCGTCCGGGATAGCGCAGGTCGTTGTCGCGCGACAGTTCGAGCGTCCAGGTGGACGGCTGGCTGAGCGTGCCGCGCAGTTGGTCGGGTGTCAGCAGGCCGGCCGGCACCGCCACCAGCGAATCATTGGCGACCACCCAGGGTTGCGACGCCGGGTCGAACCCGGGCCGCACCAGCGGCCGGCGTGGCCGCGCAGAAGACGAGGAATCAGACATTCGGCTTTTCAAAAAGAAAAAGGCACCCTCGCAGGTGCCTTTTTAACCCGGAAACCCGGGCCGGACGATAACGCTGGATGGCGTGTGCGTCCGACACTGGTAGGGCCGTGTGCCGATAAGCGATCAAGCCGCCGAGGCTTGCTTGCTGACCAGCTTTTCCTTGATACGCGCCGACTTGCCCGAGCGGTTGCGCAGGTAGTACAGCTTGGCGCGGCGCACGTCGCCGCGGCGCTTGACTTCGATGCCGGCGATTTGCGGCGAGTACAGCTGGAACGTACGTTCCACGGCTTCACCCGACGAAATCTTGCGCACGGTGAACGCGGAGTTCAGGCCGCGGTTGCGCTTGGCGATCACGACGCCTTCGAAAGCCTGCACGCGCTTGCGGGTGCCTTCGACGACATTCACGCTCACGATGACGGTGTCACCAGGAGCAAATTCAGGCTTGGCTTGGCCGCCGGTCAGACGGGCAATCTCTTCCTGTTCCAGGATAGCGATAAGGTTCATTGAGAACTCCTAGATCATCATGCCTTTGCGGACTAAAAGCGCTTTGCCGTTCGATGTTGTTCGGGCCGTAGTCAATCACGGCCGTGTACCGCAAGCAGAGGATGAGATTTGGCAAACCAATGATTCTACACCAAAAACCGCCAGGCGCCTCAGGTAAGATGAGGCCCTGCCCGCGGTTTGCGGTACCCTAGCGGTTTCTGTAACAAACACGTCATAAGACGCTGTTCCCCCATGTCGTATTCGTCCCTGTTATTGGTCGTCCTGGCGGCGATGGCCCACGCAACGTGGAACCTGCTCGCCAAACGCGCGGCCATGGTGGGCGCCCCGTTCGTCTTCGCCTATGGGTTGTGTGCCTCGGTGCTGTATGCGCCCTGGGTCATATGGGTGTTGCTGCACGACGGCATGACCTGGACCTGGCCCGTGGTGGGAGCGATCCTGACATCCAGCCTGTTGCATCTGGGCTACAGCCTGTGCCTGCAACGTGGCTATCAAGTGGCCGATCTGTCGGTGGTTTATCCCATCGCCCGCGGCACCGGTCCCCTGCTTTCGACCACCGGCGCCTTTCTGTTGCTGGGCGAACCGGCCACGGGCACTGGCATCGCCGGCATGCTGTGCGTGGTGATCGGGGTGTTGCTGATCGCCACGCAGGGGCGGCTGTCGATTTTCCGCAACGCCCAGGCCTGGGTGGGCGTGCGCTGGGGCATGGTGATTGGCCTGTTCATCGCCGCCTACACCGTGGTGGACGCCTATGGCGTGAAGGTGCTGCTGATCAGCCCGGTGCTGTTCGACTGGTTCACCTGTGTCACCCGCACCGCCATGATGACGCCACACATGATGAAGCGCCGCGCTCAATCATGGGCCTCCATGCGCGGCCATTGGCACCTGGCGTTGGCAGTGGGCTTGCTGTCGCCGCTGGGCTACATCCTGGTGCTGTATGCGCTGCGCAATGGCGCGCCGCTGAGCCTGGTGGCCCCGGCGCGGGAAATGTCGATGATGCTCGGTACCCTGGCCGGGATGTTCCTGCTGCGCGAGAAAGTCGGCCCTGGCCGCCTGGCGGGCTGCCTGTCGATCCTGGCGGGCGTGATCCTGCTGGGCTCGACCTGAACGCGAAGCGGCCCTCGGGCGTGACACGCCACGGCCGGCCCGCACCACGGTGCGGCCTCAAAAACCGCCGGCCACGCCCAGCCACATGAGACCGGGAATCATCGCGCCCCATGCCAGCACCAGCACCACATCCAGCACCATGCGCTTCACGCTGACCTGATCCGACACCGGTTCGACCGTGGCGTTGCCCAGGCAGCGCCCACCGGCAGCGGAAGCGTCCTGGCCGGCAGCCGGCGGGAACGGCCACTTGCCCGGCAACGTGCCGGTGCGCTCACGTTTGCGCGGCTCGACTTGGGCAGGGGCATCCACGCGGGGCCCCGCAGGCAAGGCTGGTTCCGTGGTGGCGGCCGGCACGCCCATCCACGGCATCGCCAACCCGGTGAAACGGGCGCCGATGGCGCGGGCGCGCTGGGCCGCGCGGCGCAACGGGGACAACGACACGGCGGCCAGATCGTCCGGCAGGACGGAGAGTTGAGCGGTGTTCATAAGGAACTCCTTGTAACGCGATCAGGAACCACGGCGACACGCCGCGGCGGCAACCCGGGGATGACCCACGGATCAATCGAACAACGACAATTGCCCGGCAACCATGGCGCGCAACTGGCGCGCACCGCGCCCGTAGGCGCCAGCCACGGGCACGGCACTGGCAAAAGGGACCCCTGAAGACGCTTGCGCGCCAACCGGGGATGGGAAAACGGGAACATCTGCTGTACCGGCGGGCAATGGCGGCTGGAAGTGATCACAGTCGAGCGCCAGGCGGTGACGGTTCAGCCCCAGCTTGCGGGTGGCCACGGCGAAGCGCTGGCGCAGCAGGTCGGCCCAGATGCCGGTGCCGCGCATGCGCGAACCAAAGTTGGGGTCGTTGCGGCGGCCGTTGCGCAGGTCTTCGATGCGATGCAGCACGCGCTGGGCGCGATCCGGGTAATGGGCGTTGAGCCAGTCTTCGAACAGGGTTTTGACTTCCCAGGGCAGCCGAACGACGGTGTAGCTGGCGTAGTGGGCACCGGCAGCCTTGGATTCCTGCAGGATGTGCTCCATGGCGTCATCGTTGATGAACGGGATCACGGGCGCCACCAGCACGCCGACCGGCACGCCGGCGGCGGTCAGGTTGCGCACGGCCTCCAGGCGGCGCCAGGGAGCGGCGGCGCGCGGTTCGAGGGTGCGGGCCATGTCGGCATCGAGCGTGGTGATGCTCATGTAGACCACCACCAACTTCTGCTCGGCCAACGCGGCCAGCAGGTCGAGGTCGCGGGCCACCAGCGCGTTCTTGGTGACGATGGTTAGAGGGTGACGCGTTTCGAGCATCAGCTCGAGCATGCCGCGCGTCAGGCGCCAATCGCGCTCGATGGGCTGGTAGGCGTCGGTGGCCGAGCCGATGTTGATGGGCGAAGGCTTGTAACCGGGCCGACTGATTTCCGCCCGCAACGCCTGGACCGCGTTGGCCTTGGCCACCAGGCGGGTCTCGAAGTCGAGGCCGGGCGAATAGCCCAGGTAGGAATGGGTCGGGCGGGCGTAGCAGTAGACGCAGCCGTGCTCGCAGCCGCGGTAGGGGTTGACGGCAACGTCGAAGGGAATGTCGGGCGAGTCGTTGCGCGACAGGACCTTGCGAGCTTCTTCGGCGGTGACGGTGGTTTTGGGAGCGGCCGGCGCAATGCGGGCATCCGGCAGGATGGGAATGACCGTAGCCGGCGAGCCGGGGCCGCTGCGGCGCGCTTGGCCGCCGGGAACATCTGCGGCAAATGCGGGGGAATTATCGGGGACAGTGTCGACGAAATCGGCCGGGAGGCCCGAGGCAGACCAGCCATCGTCGATCCGCACGCGGTCGTCTTGCTGGAAGCGATGCCGAACATTAGTAACCGCACCCCGACCGCGCAAGGCGGCGGGGGCGGCAGCCGGGGACCCAGAACCGGCGGGAAAAGAATGATCGGTACGTGCCATGGAAACTACTGTACAAAAACACAGTGGTTTTAGCAAGCACCAAAAGCCTTTTCGTAAGACAACCCCACTTTACCGCAAGACGAAGATGGCGTCCGGACAATTCGATTCCACGTTGCGATATTGCCCGGAAAGCCGCGCCAGCATTGACTTTGGAATAAAAGCAACACCCAAAGCCGGCATCCGGGGAAGGCTCCGCCCCCCCCCTTCGTGGCTTATCGCAGCATGCCGGCTGCCGCGGTCTGGTGCGTGGCCTCGTCGATCAGGATGAAGGCGCCCATGGCGGGCACATCGGCATAGCGATCGACGGCCAGCGACTCGCGCGTGGTGAACGTGACGCGGCCGATGTCATTCATGCGCAGCGTGCCTTCGGTGTTCTCCACTTCCTGCAATTCGTGGATGTCTCGATGCGTGAGGACGGCGCGGATCTTCGCCGACGTCAAGCGCGTGCCGTGCTTGAGCAGATACTTGCGCGCGGGGTTGAGCGCCTGCGCGTCGAGCCAGCAAAGCTCAGCCTCGAATTCGCGCGCCACCTGCGCCGGCGCCGACCCATGCACGATCACATCGCCGCGCGACACGTCGACATCGCGGTCCAGCACCAGCGTGACCGAATCACCCGCCACCGCCTCGTCCAGCGCGCGATCGAACAGGCGCACTGCCTGCACCCGCGCCGTCACGCCCGAGGGCTGCACCGCGATCTCGTCGCCGGGACGCAGCACGCCGCTGGCGACGCGTCCCGCGTAGCCGCGGAAATCCTCCTTGAGACTGCCATCGTGGCGCGCCACCCATTGCACGGGAAAGCGCAGCGGTCCGGCGCGACCATCGGCCGCCAGATCGAGCGACTCCAGCAACGTCAGGAGCGGCTGGCCCGCATACCAGGGCGTCTTGTCCGACCGCGTCACCACATTGTCGCCATTCAGCGCCGACAACGGCAGCGCGTCGAAATGTTGGATGCCGAGCTTGTCCGCCAGCGCGGCGTAGGCATCGCGGATGCGCGCGAACACGGCCGGGTCCCAATCCACCAGATCCATCTTGTTGACCGCCACCACGATGTGGCGGATGCCCAGCAGCCGCGCGATGGCGCTGTGGCGCTTGGTCTGGGGCAGCAGTCTGCCGTCGGCGGCGCGGGTGGCGTCAATCAGGATCACCGCAACGTCGGCGGTGGACGCGCCGGTCACCATGTTGCGGGTGTACTGCTCGTGGCCCGGCGCGTCGGCGATGATGAACTTGCGCGCCGGCGTCGAGAAGTATCGGTAAGCCACATCGATGGTGATGCCCTGCTCGCGCTCGGCCTCCAGGCCATCGGTCAGCAGCGAGAAGTCGATGCCGCCCTCGGCCACGCGCTTGTATTTGGCGCGCGAGATCGCGTCGAGCTGGTCGGCGAACACGCCCTTGCTGTCGTACAGCAGGCGGCCGATCAGCGTCGATTTGCCGTCATCGACCGAACCCGCGGTGATCAGGCGCAGCACGCCCGTGTCGGCGCCGGAAAGAAAAGAGTCGTTTACTGCGTTCATATGCGTCCCCTGTGGGCCGGCCTGGCGCCGGCCGCTCCTGCGATCAGAAATAGCCTTCCTTCTTGCGGCGCTCCATCGAGGCCTCGGAAGTCTGGTCGTCCATGCGCGTGGCGCCGCGCTCGGTGATGTCCGTGACGGCGGTCTCGGCGATGATGGCGGCGGTGTCGGCGGCGTCCGAGGCCACCGGGCAGGTGCAGGAAATGTCGCCGACGGTGCGGAAGCGCACCGACAGGCGCTCGACCGTATCGCCCTCCTGCGGCGGCGTCAGACGCGTGACCGGCACCAGCAGGCCCTTGCGCCGCACCACCTCGCGCTCGTGGCTGAAGTAGATGGGCGGTAGCGCCAATTGCTCGCGCTGGATGTACTGCCAGACGTCCAGCTCGGTCCAGTTGGAGATCGGGAACACCCGCATGTTCTCGCCGCGATGCACCTTGGTGTTGAACAGGTTCCACAATTCCGGGCGCTGGGCCTTGGGATCCCACTGGCCGAATTCGTCGCGGAACGAGAAGATGCGTTCCTTGGCGCGCGCCTTTTCCTCGTCGCGGCGGGCGCCGCCGATGCAAGCGTCGAAGCCGAATTCCTCGATCGCCTCCAGCAGCGTCACGGCCTGGGCCGCGTTGCGCGAATCGGTTTCGCGGCGCAGCACCACGCTGCCGCGCTTGATCGAGTCTTCCACGCTGCGCACGATCAGCGTCTCGCCCAATTCGGCCGCGCGGGCATCGCGAAAGGCGATGACCTCGTCGAAGTTGTGGCCGGTGTCGATGTGCATCAGCGGAAACGGAAAACGCCCGGGACGAAAGGCTTTCTCGGCCAGGCGCAGCAGCACCACCGAATCCTTGCCGCCCGAGAACAGCAGCACGGGCTTCTCGCTTTCGGCCGCCACCTCGCGCAGGATGAAGATGGCTTCCGATTCCAGCCAGTCCAGGTGGCTGCGTTGGATCACTGCGGACATGAATATTCCCCTAAAACGGATATCTGAAGGATGACGGCGTCAGGCGCGGGGCGCCGCGACGAGGCCAATCACCCGGTTGCCTGCGTGCAGGCCGCATTCCTTGGAGTCCGACGACTCCCACCACCAGCGCCCGGCCCGCAGGTCTTCGCCCGGGCGGATAGCGCGGGTACAGGGTTCGCAGCCGATCGACGGATACCCCTGGTCGTGCAGCGGGTTGTAGGGAATGCCGAGGCCACGGATCACGCCCCAGACATCCTCTTCGCTCCATTCGGCCAACGGATTGAACTTGTAGAGGCCGAACGTGGCGTCATCCTCTTCCAGGTGCAACTCGCCGCGCGTCGCGGACTGCGCGCGCCGCTGCCCGGTGATCCAGGCGCCGCGGCCTGCCAGCGCGCGCTTGAGCGGCTCCACCTTGCGGATCTGGCAACAGGCCTTGCGCAATTCGACGCTTTCGTAGAAGGCATGGGCGCCATGCTCGGCCACGTGGCGCTGCACCGCGCCGACGTCGGGCCGATGGACGGTGACGTCGCGCCCATAGCGTTCGCGCACCGCGTCCAGCACGCCCAGGGTCTCGGCATGCAACCGGCCGGTGTCGAGCGTAAAGACTTCCAGATCCAGGCCGGCGCCATAGATGGCGTGCGTCAGCACCATATCCTCGGCCGCCAGCGACGAGGCCAGCGCCGCGTCGGGATAGCGCTGTTGGATATCGGCCAGCCGCGCGAGCAATTCGTTCCAGCGGGCCCCCAGGGCCGGCGCCAGGCCGGCAGCCAACGTGGCGGCGGTCATGATTGCACCGCGAAGACACACGCCCGGCGCGGGCGGGCCAGCAGCGCGTCGCCATCGCGCAGGCCGAGCTCCCGGTACAGATGCTCGGGCACTTCCGCCTCGATGACGTCGCCGGATTCCTCGCTGGCCAGTTCCAGGTAGGCGCTGGGACCGGCCAGGTAGGCGTGCGACAGGCGCACCGGAATGCCGGCGCCGTCCGCGCGGTAGCGCTCGATATCGAATTCGTGCGGCCGCACATAGGCGATGGCGCGCCGGGCCTCGGCCTGCGCCAGGTCAGGCGCCGGGAGCGATAGCCCCGCCCCTTCCCAGACGCCGCCGCTGGCCACGCCCTGCAACGGGTTGACGTCGCCCAGGAAGCCGTAGACGAACGGCGTGGCCGGCCCTTCCCAGACCTCGCGCGGCGTGCCGACCTGTTCGATCCTGCCGGCGTTCATCAGCACCACGCGGTCGGCCACCTCCAGCGCCTCTTCCTGGTCGTGGGTGACGAACACGCTGGCCACGTTCAGCTCGTCGTGCAGACGACGCAGCCAGCGCCGCAATTCCTTGCGCACCTTGGCGTCGAGCGCGCCGAACGGCTCGTCCAGCAGCAGCACGCGCGGCTCCACCGCCAGCGCGCGCGCCAGGGCGATGCGCTGGCGCTGGCCGCCCGACAGTTGCGCCGGGTAGCGATCGGCCAGCCAGTCCAGTTGCACCAGATTGAGCAGGTCATGCACCTTGCGCCGGATCCGGTCTTCGGACGGCCGCTGCGAGCGGTGCTTGACGCGTAGCCCGAAGGCGACGTTCTCGAACACCGTCATGTGCTTGAACAGCGCGTAGTGCTGGAACACGAAGCCGACCTGGCGCTGGCGCACATCGACCGCGGTGGCATCCTCGCCGGCGAACAGCACGCTGCCGGTGTCGGCCGATTCCAGCCCGGCGATGATGCGCAGCAGCGTGGTCTTGCCGCAGCCCGAAGGCCCCAGCAGCGCCACCAGCTCGCCGGTCTCGATATGCAGCGACACATCGTTGAGCGCGCGGAACTGGCCGAAGCGCTTGGATAGATTGCGAACCTCGATACTCATGCTTGTCTCCGTCTGGCCGGCCGCGTCAGGCGACGGCCGGCTTGATGGCCGTCGCCGGCCCGGGATACTCCACCGGCAGCGCCGCCGCCGTCAGGTAGCGCGCGTTGCGCCACTCGACCACGTTCTTGGCCACCAACGTCACCAACGCCAGCAGCGCCAGCAGCGATGCCACCGCGAACGCCGCCGAGTACTGGTATTCGTTGTAGAGAATCTCCACATGCAGGGTCATGGTGTTGGTCAGGCCGCGGATCTGGCCGGACACCACCGACACCGCGCCGAACTCGCCCATGGCGCGCGCATTGCAGAGGATGGCGCCGTACAGCAGGCCCCACTTGATGTTGGGCAGCGTCACGCGCCAGAAGATCTGCCAGCCGTTCGCCCCCAGCGTCAGCGCGGCCTGCTCTTCCTCGCTGCCCTGCGCCTGCATCAACGGGATCAGCTCGCGCGCCACGAACGGGAAGGTCACGAACAGCGAGGCCAGGATGATGCCGGGCACGGCGTAGACGATCTTCAGGTCATGCTCCTGCAGCCAGCCGCCGAACCAGCCCTGGGCGCCGAACAGCAAGACGAACACCAGGCCGGCCACCACCGGCGAGACCGAGAACGGCAGATCGATCAACGTGATCAGGAACTGCTTGCCGCGAAACTGGAATTTGGTAATGGCCCAGGCGGCTGCCACGCCGAACACCAGGTTCACCGGCAACGCGATCGCCGCCACCAGCAGCGTAAGCCGGATCGCGGCCAGCGCGTCGGGCTCGACGATGGCTGCCAGGTACAGCTGCCAGCCCTTGCGGAAGGCTTCGACAAACACCGCCGCCAGCGGCACCAGCAGGAACAGCGCCAGGAAGCCCAGCGCCAGCAGCAGCAGGACGCCGCGCACCCAGCGCGGCTCGGTCAGGTGGGCAGGACGGTCAGCAAAGCTCATGCCTGTCTCCCAAGGCCGCGACGGGCCTGCCAACCCTGCAGCAGATTGATGATGAGCAGCAGCACGAACGACAGCGCCAGCATCACCGTGGCGATGGCGGCGGCGCCCGCGTAATCGAACTGCTCCAGCTTGGCGATGATCAGCAGCGGCGTGATCTCGGACACCATCGGCATGTTGCCGGCGATGAACACCACCGAGCCGTATTCGCCGACGGCGCGAGCGAAGGCCAGCGCGAAACCAGTCATCAACGCTGGCAGGATGGTCGGCAACAGCACGCGGCGGATCGTCTGCCAGCGGTCGGCGCCGAGGCTGGCGGCGGCCTCCTCGATCTCGCGCTCGACGTCTTCCAGCACGGGCTGCACCGTGCGCACCACGAACGGCACGCCGATGAAGATCAGCGCGATCACGATGCCCAGCGGCGTGAAGGCCACCTTCAGGCCGAACCAATCGGCCAACGGCGCGCCCAGCCAGCCCTTTGGGGCGTACAGCGCGGTCAGCGCGATGCCGGCCACGGCGGTGGGCAGCGCGAACGGCAGGTCCACCAGCGCGTCCAGGACCTTCTTGCCGGGAAAGCGATAGCGCACCAGCACCCAGGCCACGATGGTGCCGAACACCAGGTTGACCAGCGCCGCCAGCAGCGAGGCGCCGAAAGTGAGTTGATAGGAGGCGAGCACGCGCGGCGCCGTGACCGTATCCCAGAAGCCCTGCCAGCCCAGCGAAGCGCTTTTGATCGGCAGCGCCGCCAGGGGGATCAGTACGAGCACGCTCAGGTAAAGCACCGCGTAGCCCATGGCAATGCCGAAACCGGGCAGCACACCCGGGCTGTTGCGCCGAACGGCGAAAGGCGCCTGCGCGCTCTTTGCCGTCGGAATCGAGGCTGAAGTCATGGCCGTCGTCCGCTGCTTGTCCGCTTAGTTCTTCTGCGGCTGGTAGATCTGGTCAAAGGTGCCGCTGTCGCTGAAATGGTCTTTCTGCGCCTTGCGCCAGCCGCCGAAGATCTTGTCGTCGATGGTCACCAGCTTGACTTTGGGGAACTTGCTTTCGTACTTGGCGGCCACGGTCTTGTCGATCGGCCGGTAGTAGTTCCTGGCGATGATTTCCTGCGCCGCCGGGGTGTAGAGAAATTCCAGGTAGGCCTGGGCCGCGGCGCGGGTGCCCTTCTTGTCGACGATCTTGTCGACGATGGCCACGGGCGGCTCGGCCAGGATCGACAGCGACGGCACCACGATGTCGAACTTGTCCGGGCCCAGTTCCTCCTGCGCCAGAAAGGCTTCGTTCTCCCAGGCCAGCAGCACGTCGCCCACGCCACGCTCGACGAAGGTGGTGGTGGCGCCGCGCGCGCCGGTGTCCAGCACCGGCACGTGCTTGAGCAGCTCGCCGACGTAGGCACGCGCCTTGTCTTCGCTGCCGCCGTTCTTTTCCAGCGCGTAGGCCCAGGCGGCCAGGTAGTTCCAGCGGGCGCCGCCCGAGGTCTTGGGATTGGGCGTGATCACCTGCACGCCGTCCTTGACCAGGTCGTCCCAGTCCTTGATGTGCTTGGGATTGCCCTTGCGCACCAGGAACACGATGGTCGAGGTGTAGGGCGAGCTGTTCTGCGGCAGGCGCGCCTGCCAGTTCTCGGGCAAGAGGCCGCGGTCGGCGACGGCGTCGATGTCATAGGCCAGGGCCAGCGTCACCACATCGGCTTCCATGCCGTCGATCACCGAGCGCGCCTGGCGGCCGGAACCGCCGTGCGACTGGCGAATGGTCAGGTCGACACCGGCTTTGTCCTTGTATTGCCGGATGAAAGCCTCATCGATGGCGCGATACAGTTCGCGCGTCGGGTCATAGGAAACGTTCAACAGGGTCTGCTTCTGCTGCGCCTGCGCCGGCGCGATGGCGGTGAGCGCTACGGTCATTGCGGCCAAGACGGCCAACCATCCGGCTTTCCTGAAAGACATTCCTTGCTCCCTTCGCGTGTTTGGCAATGTGGAAGCAAGTGTGCGGGCGGCCTGACCTGAAAGGAACGAATCATTCCTTGATTGCTCATCGCTCCCAGGCATATAGCGCGTCCGCCGCCACCCATGAAAAAGCCGCGTATCTCCAGGGAATACGCGGCTTCGCGGGCGTTTTTCGAACGCCGTCCGGCAAGGCGGCGCGGGCCGCCCCAAACACGGATTGCTTATTTACTTATTCGGCTGAGGCGTAATGCGCAGGTACGGACGCACCGCCTTGTAACCCTTGGGGAACTTCTGCTTGATCACGGCCTCGTCCTGCAGCGACGGCACGATGATGACGTCGTCGCCGTCTTCCCAGTTGACCGGCGTGGCCACGCTGTGGCTGTCGGTCAGCTGCAGCGAATCGATGACGCGCAGGATCTCGTTGAAGTTGCGGCCGGTGCTGGCCGGATAGGTGATGATCAGGCGCACCTTCTTGTTCGGGTCGATGATGAAGACCGAGCGCACCGTCAGCGTGGCGTTGGCGTTCGGGTGGATCATGTCGTACAGCTCGGACACCTTGCGGTCCTTATCGGCCAGGATCGGGAAATTGACCTTGGTCGATTGCGTCTCGTTGATGTCCTCGATCCACTTGCTGTGCGAATCGGCGTCGTCGACCGACAGCGCCAGCACCTTGACATTGCGCTTGGCGAATTCGTCGGCCAGCTTGGCGGTGTAGCCCAGTTCGGTGGTGCAAACCGGCGTGAAGTCGGCCGGATGCGAGAACAGCACGCCCCAGCTATTGCCCAGATACTCATGGAAACGGATCGGGCCGACGGAGGATTCCTGTTCGAAATCGGGCGCGGTGTCGCCCAGGCGTAGATGGCTCATGGTGTCTCCTGCTTGCGGATTCGGGTTGCGGAATCGACCGGCCGCCTGCCTGGCGGCCGGCTGGAAAACGTTTCGGCGGCGGCCTGCGCCACCCCTCGAAACGATTCTTCCATCAAACCTGCTGCATGGGAAATACGCAAGACATATAACCTTATGCAATATTCGCGGCCGCGCCGCAGGCGTCCGCCACCCCGCCGGCACGCACCGCCACCGACAGCGCCAGGGCGCGCGGCAGGATGTGGGCGGCGTAGAACAATCCGGTCGCCTGCTTCTCTCGGTGGAACGGATCCGTCGATCCCCCCGCCAAGTGCCGTCGGCAGGCCAGCACGGCGCGTGCCATCTGCCAGCCGCCATGCACCACGCCGGCCAGCATCAGGTACGGCACGCTGCTGGCATACACCGCCCGGATATTCGCCGCCGATTGCTCCAGGATGAATTCCACGCCGGCCTCATACGCCTGGATCGCGCTGTCGAGGTTGTCGCGCAGCAGGCGCAGGCCGTCGCGCTCGGAGGCCGCCGCGCGCGACGCTTCGGCCTCGACCGCCCGCAACGTCTCGCGCATGGCGGCGATGGCGGCGTAGGCAGTGGCGCCGGCATCGCGCTGGGTCTTGCGGCTGACCAGGTCATTGGCCTGGATTGCGGTGGTGCCTTCGTAAATCGGCAGGATGCGCGCATCGCGGTAGTACTGCGCCGCGCCGGTCTCCTCGATATAGCCCATGCCGCCATGCACCTGGATGCCGAGCGAAGCCACCTCCACCGCCGATTCAGTGGAAAAGCCCTTGACGATGGGCACCATGTACTCGTAGAAGGCACGGTTGCGCGCGCGCTGTTCCGGATCCGGGTGATGCGCGCCCTTGTCGTGCGCCGCCGCTGTCACATAGGACACGGCGCGCGCCGCCTCGGTCAGCGCCTTCATGGTCAGCAGCATGCGCTGCACGTCCGGGTGGCGCGCGATCGGGACCGGGGCGGTGGAACCTTCGACCGCCCTGCCCTGGACCCGTTCACGCGCATATGCCAGCGCGTGCTGATAGGCGCGCTCGGATACGCCGATGCCCTGCTGCCCGACCGAATAGCGCGCCGCGTTCATCATGATGAACATGTATTCCAGCCCGCGGTTCAGTTCGCCCACCAGGTAGCCGACCGCGCCCTCGCCCGCTTCACCTTTGCCCGCGCCATACAGCAGCACCGCGGTGGGGCTGCCATGGATGCCCAGCTTGTGCTCCAGCGAGGCGCACCAGACGTCATTGCGCGGCCCCAGGGCGCCGTCGGCGCCGACCAGGAACTTGGGCACTATGAACAGCGAGATCCCCTTGACCCCGGGGGGCGCATCCGGCGTGCGCGCCAGCACCAGGTGAATGATGTTCTCGGCCAGATCGTGCTCGCCGTAGGTGATGAAGATCTTCTGGCCCGCCAGGCGATAAGAGCCGTCGTCCTGGCGTACCGCGCGGGTCGCGACCTGGGCCAGGTCCGAGCCGGCCTGCGGCTCGGTCAGGTTCATGGTGCCGGTCCATTTGCCGCCGATCAGATTGGGCACGAACGTCCTGCGCTGCTCATCGGAGCCGACGGTAAGGATGGCCTCGATCACGCCGTCGGTCAGCATTGGACACAAGGAGAACGCCAGGCTGGCGGCCTGGATGTTCTCGGCCGGCGCGGCCGCGACCAGCTTGGGCAGGCCCTGTCCGCCCCAGGCCTGAGGATGCTGCAGGCCCTGCCAGCCGCCGGCGGCGTAATCCTTGAAGCCCTGGGCATAGCCCGGTGTGGTGGTTACGCGGCCATCGCTCCAGACTGGCGGCCGGGTGTCGCCCGGCACATTCAGCGGCACGATCGCCTGTTCGACGAAGCGGCCGTTTTCTTCCAGGATGGCGTCCACCACATCGGGCGTCACGTCTTCGAAACCGGGCAACTTGAGGACGTCGTCCAGGCCGGCCAGTTCCTTCAGCACAAAACGGAAATCCTGCAGGGGGGTAAGGTAGGGCATCTTGTCTCCGTAGGCTCGCTCCCGTGACGGCGGGCGCAGCCAGGTGCGGTGGGATGCCGCCTTGGACGACACGCGGCGCGGTCGATGGCGGTCTCGGTAGTTTCCCTGACCTATGTTAAACCCTCGCTCACTGTCGCGGGCCGTCGCCGGCCCCGCCGTCATCCGCCCAGGTGATGGGCCAGCGCGACGATGATGGGCCCCAGCACCGGCAACAGCACATTGGCGATGGCGTAGGTGACCGTGTAGCCCAGCAATGGCACGGCGCTACCGCTGGCACCCAGGATGGCGCTGATGGCCGGTGTGCTGACGTGTTGACCGGCAATGGCGCCCACCAGCAGCGGTCCTTCGATCTTGAGCAACTTGTGCCCGACCCACAGCGACAGGCAAGCCGGGCCCAGCGACACCAGCAGGCCGATCAGGGGTAACACGGCGCCATGCTCCCTTATCAGGGAGACGGCTTGCGGTCCGGCGGACAGGCCGACACTGGCGACGAACACGGCCAGGCCCAGGTCCTTGAGCAACTGCACCGCGTGGTCCGGCATGTGCCCGAGCGCCGGACGCTTGGCGTTGATCCAACCGCACACCAGGCCGCTGACCAGCGCGCCGCCGCCGCTGCCCAGCGAGACCGGTATGCCCCACAGGCGCGCGCCGAGGCTGCCGATCATCAGACCGGCCAGGATGCCGAACGCCAGGAACACCAGATCGGTGACGCCGCTGCGCCGCAGCGCATTGCCCAGCGCCGCCCCGGCCTGCGACAGCTCGGGTTCGGCGCCGACCAGCGTCACCAGGTCGCCGTACTGCACCACCGTGGACGGCATGACCGGCAGCATGTGCCCCGACCGCTGGATCGATTGCAGGAACACCCCGCGCGCGCGCCTGGCGCCCGGCCGCTGGGCCAATTCCCCCACGGTGTGGCCATTGACGGCCTTCTTGCTGACAATGACTTGCAGCTCGGTCAGTTGCAGGTCGTCCGCGTGGGCTTCGGGCAACTGGATTTCCGGACCGATCACCGGCCCCGCCCGCAACACGAAGCGGCGCGGGCCCAGCACCACGACGATATCGCCGGTAGCCAGCCTGTCTCCGGTGGCGGGCTCGATCGCCTCGCCATTGCGCAGCACGCGGCTGATGGCCGTGCGGCCGCCCAGCGCCGCTTCGACCTGGGCCACCGTCCACCCATCGGCGTCCTTGACCACATGCGAGCGTCCCACCAGTCGCGGCAGGGTCGGCATCATGATCTCATCGGCCTCGCCCGCCGGGGCGCCCAGCTTCTGCTCGAGCGCCCTGGAAGCCTGGCGCAGATTGATGCGCAACAGGGCCGGCGCCACCTGGCTGGTGAACAACACAATGCTGATCAGGCCTACCAGATAGGTCAGCGTGTAGGCGGTGGCGATGTTGGCCTCCATGCGCTGCACTTCGGCCTGGGCCAGGCCCAGGTGCTTGAGGGCCTCGGCCGCGGTGCCGACCACGGCCGATTCGGTCGCCGCCCCCGCCGCCAGACCGGCCGCGGTGCCGGCATCCAGTCCGAACAACGGCACCGCCAGCAGCACGATGGTCAGCACCAGGAGGGCTTCGATCAGCGGCAGCAAGATATAGCGCAGGCTGGCGCGGTTCAGGTTGGCGAAGAACTGCGGCCCGCCCGAATACCCCATGGCGAAGATGAACAGGGCGAACGCCACTTCCTTCAGGTCGCCGCGCGTCTGGCAGCCGCTCTGGCCGATCAGCAAGGCGACGATGAGCGTGCCGCAGACGCCTCCCAGCTGGATCGGCCCGACCCGCAGCTTGCCAATCAGGTATCCCAGCCCCACCGTGAGAAACAAGACGGCGATGGGAACGCTATTGAAGAACCCGACGGAGCACGTCATAAGCGCGTCTCACCCTGGCGATGGCGGCGTCCCGAGGCTACTTTGCCCCTTTCCTGGCCGAGCGCTCGGCCTTGGCGGCTTGTTTCACCGCCTGCTTCACCGCCTTCCTGGCCGCCTTCTTGGCCGCGCCCTTGCCGGCTGCCGTGCGTTTGGCGGCCGAGGCCTTGACCTTCTGGCCCTTGCCTGCGGTCGGGCCCGAACGCACCAGTTGGCCGGCCTTCCAGGCCTCGACGTATTCGGTGGCGGCATCGACCATGTACTTGCCGATCCTGGAATAATCGCCGTCGTCCAGGTTGGCCAGCGAAATACGGATGGACCAGGGCGGGCCACCGAAGCCGCCGCCGTCCATCAGCACCACACCGGACTTCTCGGCCAGGCGGAACAGGAAGTCGACCGGTTCGTAATTCGACGTCATGTACTTGCAGAAGGCGTCGCCATATGTGTTCTTGGCCCACACCATGAAGTCCAGTTCTACGTAATACCAGCCGCGCATCGGGTCTTCCGGCGGCAGCGGCACCCCCAGCCCGCGCCACAGCGCATCGCGCCGCGCCCGCACGATCTGCATGGTCAGGTGCTTGTATGCGTCCTTCAGGTCCAGCAGGTGCGACAGCGCGAAAAAGCCCATCTGCACCTGCTGCGGCAGCGACAGCCCGGCGGTGTGGTTCAGCGCCACGTTGCGGCTGTCGGCCACCAGCCGGTCGATGAACTTGAGCTTCTCCGGCTCCATGGTCATGGCGCCATAGCGCTTTTCCAGGCGCTTCTTCCACGACGCCGGCAACTCGGCGATGCGGCGGTCCATGGTGTTCTTCTCATGCGTCGCGATCACGCCCAGGCGCCAGCCGGTGCAGCCGAAGTTCTTCGAGAACGAATACACGCAGATGGTGTTGTGCGGCACCTCGGCCATCAGCGAGCGGAAGTTCGGCACGAAAGTGCCATAGACGTCGTCCGTCACCAGCACCAGGTCCGGGTTCTTGCGAATCAGCCCCACGATCTGCTTCATCTCGATCGGGCTGAAGGCAACCGAGGGCGGGTTGCTGGGGTTGACCGTCACCGCCAGCTTGATCTTCGGGTTCTCGAGCTTGGCGATTTCCGCGGCCGGGTAGTGCCAATCGTGGGTGCCGTCGGCGCGCACGCTGCTGGCATTGATGGCGACGATCTTGAACTGGAAGCGCTCCAGGTGCGCGATCTCGATATACGGCGTGAAGGTCGGCAGGAACAGCGCGATGGTGTCGCCCTGCTTGAGCAGGCCGTTCTGCATCAGCGAATCGAAGATGTAACACATGGCCGCCGTACCGCCCTCCACCGGGAACAGGTCGAACTTGCCCTTGGGCGGACGGCCGTCGCACATTTCCTTGACCAGGTAGTCGTGCAGGATCTGCTCCAGGTGCACCAGCGCGCGCGGCGGCACCGGGTAGTTGTCGCCGATGACGCTATCGGTCAGTTCATGGATCCATTCGTCCGGCACGAAATTCTTGATCTTGACGCCGTACTCCAGCACCCCGGCCAGGAAGTCCGCGCCCGCCGCGCCCTTGTTCTTGGAGAGGAACTTGCGCAGGCGGTCGGCGCAGCCCTTTTTGGGCGGCATGCCCGCCAGGATGCCATCGTCGCGCACCCGGCGCGCTTCCTTCATGGCGAACTGGCCCAGCAGGAAAAAAGCATCGCGCGGCTCGGTGGCGATCCAGTTGGGATTGCCGCGGCCGGCGTTCAACATGGTCAACGCGGCGGTCTGCTGGCTGTCCTTGGCCAGCGTGATCAGGTAGTCCTTCAATTCGAAGGGCGACAACTGCTCCAGATCGCGTTGGCGCGAACGGGTGGTTTTCAGGGCCGAGGCCAGGCTGACAGTGATGGGCGCGGTGGAAGCCATTGTGCGGTACTCCTGGTATGCGATTGACAGACGCTTGCCCGGGAGAGTCCCGGACCGCTGGCCCGCGCACGGCGCGGGCCGATATCCCGCGGGAGGCCATGTTGCCGAAGGGCGGGATCGCCTCCGGAAACACGGCTCCTAGGTCATGAGCATGACGATCACAATGCCCCAGATGATCAGCAGGGTATTGCCGATGGCGTAGGGCACGGTGTAGCCCAGGGCCGGCACCTGGCTCTTGGCGGTCTCGGTGATCTGGCCAATGGCCGCCGTAGTGGTGCGGGCGCCGGCGCAGACGCCCAGCACGATGCCGGGATGAAACTTGAACACATAGCGGGCGATGTACACCCCCAGGATCATCGGCACGCTGGTGGCGATGATGCCGGCGATGAACAGCTTGGCGCCCAATTGCTGGAAACCCTCCACGAAGCCCGGCCCCGAACTGATCCCGACCACCGCCACGAATGCGGTCAGGCCGACCGACGTCAGGAACCAGTGCACCGGCTCCGGCACCCGGCCGAAGGTCGGATGCACCGACCGCAGATAGCCGAAGATCAGGCCGGCGATCAGCGAGCCGCCCGAGGTCGACAGCGTGATGGGAATGCCGCCGACCGTCAGCACCAGCGTGCCGAACAGCCCGCCCAGCAGAATGCCGAACCCCACGAACACCATGTCGGTTTGTTCCGTTGCGCGGTCCACGTAGCCCACCTTACTGACCACGCGCTCGACGTCGCGCTTGGCGCCGAGGATGAACAGGCGGTCGCCACGGTCGAGCTTCAGGCCCCAGTTGACCGGCATCTCGTGCCCGCCGCGCACCACTTTGCGCAGGAACACGCCGCGGCCCAGTTCGCGCACCTGCTCCAGCTCGGCGATTTCCTTGACGGTCTTGCCGGCCAGGTTCTTGTTGGTCAGCACCACCTCGACCACCTCGGCGGGCAGGTTGATCAGGTCGCGGTCCTCGACTTCTGCACCGATGATGCCGGACGCCTGCAACACCAGCGCATCGTGCCGGCCAGCCACGCCCAGCACGTCGCCGGCCTGCAGCACGGTGCTGGAATCGGTATCCATTATCTGGTCGCCGCGACGGATGCGCTCGATGAAGACGCGCGCCTCGACGAAGCGCGATTCGAGTTCCCCCACGGACTTGCCGACGAATTCGGAATGGTCCAGCTTGTAGGCGCGGGAAATGAACTTGCGGTAGCCGGACAGTTCCAGCGAATCGCTGCCGCCGGACATCTTGGCTTCGTACGCCTGGCATTCCTTGACGATGTCCACCCGCATCAGCTTGGGCCCGAGCGAGGCCAGCAGCCAGGCACTGCCGACCGTGCCGAAGATATAGCAGACTGCATAGGCCACCGGAATGCTGTCGATCCATTTCTTCTTCGTGGCCGCGTCGACGCCCAGGCCATTGATGGTGTCGGTCGCCACCCCCATCACCGCGGAAATGGTCTGCGCCCCGGACAGCAGGCCCGCGCCGGTGCCGGCATCGAAACCGAAACCCACGGCTGTGCCCCAGGTGACCAGCAGGCAGATGACACAAATGATGACGGCGAAAAGGACCTGCGGCAGGCCATCGCTTTTCATGCCGCGAAAGAACTGCGGCCCGACGCCATAGCCCAGCCCGAACAGGAACAGGAGGAAAAAGACTTGTTTAACGATCGGGGCGATGGTGATGTCGAGCTGGCCGACCAGCACGCCGACCAGCAAGGTGCCGGTCACCGCCCCCAGATTGAATCCGAATATCTTCTTGGCGCCGACCCAATACCCCAGACCCAGCGTCAGGAAAATCGCAAGCTCCGGATATTTTCGCAGAGTGTCAAAGAACCATTCCATCCCGAATCTCCTTCGTTATGTACAGGTCAAGCACTTGCGCGTATCTCGCTGCGCGCGAAACACATTATCAGAATACTTCGAAAGGTCAAAAGATTTGCTCGATAAATATCAAATAGTTTCGATTGTCAGGCGCGCGGAAATTACCCGAACACGAAAATACCGGGCATGAAAAAGCCCGCGGCTTGACGCGCGCGGGCTCGGAAATAAGACCAGGAAATCGCGGTTTACAGCGCGCTGGTCAATTCAGGCACGACCTGGAACAGATCGCCGACCAGGCCATAATCGGCCACGCCGAAAATCGGCGCTTCGGGATCCTTGTTGATGGCGACGATGACCTTGGAGTCCTTCATGCCGGCCAAATGCTGGATGGCGCCCGAAATACCGACGGCCACGTACAACTGCGGCGCGACGATCTTGCCGGTCTGACCGACCTGCCAGTCGTTAGGCGCATAGCCGGCGTCGACCGCGGCGCGCGAAGCGCCCAGCGCGGCGCCGAGCTTGTCGGCCAGCGGATCCAGGATCTTGAAGTTCTCGGCGCTGCCCAGCCCACGGCCGCCGGACACGACGACGCGGGCGCCGGCCAGTTCCGGACGGTCGCTCTTGGCGACTTCGCGGCCGACGAAGCTGGACAGGCCGGAGTCGGCCACGGCGGCGACGTCTTCCACGGCCGCCGAGCCGCCCTGCGCGGCCACGGCGTCAAAGCCGGTGGTGCGCACGGTGATGACCTTGACCGGATCGGCCGATTGCACGGTGGCGATGGCGTTGCCGGCGTAGATCGGGCGCTGGAAGGTGTCGGCGGATTCCACGCCGATGATGTCGGAGATCTGGGCCACGTCGAGCTTGGCGGCAACGCGCGGGGCGATGTTCTTGCCCGAGGCGGTGGCCGGGAATAGGATGTGGCTGTAGCCCGAGGCCACCGCCAGCACCTGGGCGGCGACGTTCTCGGCCAGGCCGTCGGCCAGCTGCGGCGCGTCGGCCAGCAGCACCTTGGACACGCCAGCGGCCTGCGCGGCCTGATCGGCCACGGCGCGCGCGTTGGCGCCGGCGACCAGCACGTGCACATCGCCTCCGATCTTGGCGGCGGCGGCGACGGCGTTCAGGGTTGCGCCCTTGAGCAGGGCGTTATCGTGTTCGGCAATAACCAGCGTCGTCATTTCAAACCACCTTCGCTTCGTTCTTGAGTTTGTCGACCAGGGCCGCGACATCGGCCACCTTGATGCCGGCCTTGCGGGCGGGCGGCTCGCTGACCTTCAACGTCTTCAGGCGGGGCGCCGGATCGACACCCAGATCTTCGGGGGTGACGGTGTCCAGCTGCTTCTTCTTGGCCTTCATGATGTTGGGCAGCGTGACGTAACGCGGCTCGTTCAGGCGCAGGTCGGTGGTGACGATGGCCGGCAGCTTGAGCGTCAGCGTTTCCAGGCCGCCGTCCACTTCACGCGTGACCGTGACCTTGCCGTCGGCCAGCTCGACCTTGCTGGCGAAGGTGGCTTGCGGCCAGTCCAGCAGCGCGGCCAGCATCTGGCCGGTCTGGTTGGCGTCGTCGTCGATGGCCTGCTTGCCCAGGATCACCAGTTGCGGCTGCTCCTTGTCGACCAGGGCGCGGAGCAGCTTGGCCACGGCCAGCGGCTGCAGTTCGGCGTCGGTCTGCACCAGCACGCCGCGATCGGCGCCGATCGCCATGGCGGTGCGCAGCGTTTCCTGGCATTGCGCAACGCCGCAAGAAACCGCCACGACCTCGGCCACGGCGCCCTTTTCCTTCAGGCGGGTGGCTTCCTCGACGGCGATCTCGTCAAAGGGGTTCATCGACATCTTCACATTGGCGATATCCACGCCGGTCTGATCAGACTTGACGCGCACCTTGACGTTGTAGTCAACGACGCGCTTGACAGGTACCAACACCTTCATCCCGCTGCCTCCAAAATGGAAATAATTACCCGGCAACCGCCGGGATCGCATTGCACAATTTTTTCCTGATTCTACAGCTTCGCCAGCGCCCGTATATGGGCAACGACGCTGCGCCCCAGGGCGGACAGGTTGTAGCCCCCCTCCAGGGTGCTGACGATCCGGCCCTGGCAATGGCGCTCGGCCACGTCCACGAGCTGTTCGGTGATCCATGCATAATCGGCCTCCACCAGCCCCATTTGCCCCATGTCGTCCTCGCGGTGGGCATCGAAGCCGGCCGAAATCAGAATAAGTTCCGGGCGGTGCGCCTCGAGCCGCGGCAGCCAGGTGCCGGTGACGATGGCGCGCACGGCGGCGCCGGCCGTATAGGCCGCCACCGGCACGTTCACCATATTGTCTGCCGGATGCTCGGCGCCGCTGTTGGGGAAGAAAGGATGCTGGAAAATGCTGCACATCAGCACCCGTTCGTCGCCAGCGAAGACATCCTCGGTGCCATTGCCATGGTGGACATCGAAATCGACGATGGCCACCCGCGACAGACCGTGGAAATCAAGGGCGTGGCGCGCCGCGATGGCCACGTTGTTCAGGAAGCAAAAGCCCATGGCCTGTGAACGGCAGGCGTGGTGGCCGGGCGGACGCACCGCGCAAAACGCCGTGCGCGCCTCGCCGCCGATCACCGCGTCCACGGCCGCCACGCCCGCGCCGGCCGCGTACAGAGCCGCCTCGTAGGTGTGGGGATTAATGAGGGTGTCGGGATCTATCGGGTAATACCCGTGGTCTGGCGTATGTTCGCGCAGACTGTCCAGATACTGGACAGTGTGCACCCGCAGCACGTCGTGACGGGACGCCTGCGGCGCCTGCCGGTCGTCCAGATAAGGCATCAGGCCACTGGCGAGCAATTGATCGGAAATGGCGTCCAGCCTCTGCGGGCTCTCCGGATGCCAACTGCCCATTTCATGCAAGCGGCATGCCGGGTGGGTAAGATACATGGTCTCCATAAGGAAGATTATGTTCACCTGTCGGCGATTACTGCAACTCGGCACCTTATCGGCCCTGCTGGCCGGGTGCGCCACCACCGCTCCCACCGCCCCCAACCCGTCCTCCGGCCAGCCTTCGGCGGCCGCCACCGGCACCGCCGCCATCCGTATCGGACCCAGCACGCCGACGCCTGGCGCCGAACCCGCGGACGACGGCCCGGCGGCCCTGACCCCCAGCGGCACCCTGCGGCCCGAGGTGCGCGCCTTCGCCGAGAACCTGGCGGCCGAGCGCGATCTGGCGCTGGCCCCCATGGTCACGGCGCTCGAAGGAGCCCGCTACAACGCCACAGTCGCGCGCCTGATCGCGCCCTCGCCGCCTGGCAAGAAGATCTGGCGCAGCTGGCTGACCTACCGCTCGCGCTTCGTCGAGCCCAAGCGCATCGGCTGGGGCGTGGAGTTCTACAACGCGCATCGCGACCAGCTCAACCAGGCGGCGCAGCGCTTCGGCGTGCCGGCGCCGATCATCGCCTCGATCATCGGCGTTGAAACGCTGTATGGCCGCAATATGGGCAATTTCCGCGTGCTGGACGCCTTGACCACGCTGGCCTTCGATTATCCGGACCCGGCCAAGCCCGAGCGCGCCACCATGTTCCGTGGCCAGTTGGCCGACTTCCTGACGCTGGCGATGAAAGGCAAGCTGGATATGGAAACCCGCGGCTCGTATGCCGGCGCCATCGGCATGCCGCAGTTCATGCCCACCAGCATCCGGCACTACGCAGTGGACGGCGACGACAGCGGCCATATCGACCTGACCAACAACACCCGCGACGCCATCATGTCGGTGGGCAGCTTCCTGTCGCAGCATGGCTGGCAGCGGGGCCTGCCGGTGTTCGCGCCGGTGGCGCTGCCGGCCGACCCCAGCGCGCTGGTCGATGGCGGGCTGGAACCCAAGCAGACCTGGGGCGCGCTCACCGCGGCCGGCGCGCGCCTGCAGCCCGGCGCCTCGGCCAACGGCTGGGGCAGCCAGCCCATGGGCGTCGTCGACCTGGTCGAAGAGGCCCGCGGCACCGCGCAATACCGTGTCGGCACGCCTAACTTCTTCGCCCTGACGAAATACAACCGCAGCTACTTTTACGCCACCGCGGTGGCCGATCTGGCCAGCGAGATCGAAGCGCGCGTCGGCCGCTGAAGGGCCGGGCCCGGAGCGGGTCAACGCCGGATCGACCCGATCCGGGTCGATCCGCTACCACTCAGACCGTGGCCACCGGCGTGGCGGGCGAGCCCACCGCGCCCGGCAGGTTCAGCGGCGGGGCGGTCAGCAGAAAGCGGCTGCGGCCGTTGGCCGTCAGCCAGCGCGCCAATGCGCCCAGATACCACATCTCGCCGATCGGCAGGCCGAGCTTGAAGATGCAGTGGTGGTGCAATGGCAGCGCAGCGCAGCAGGCGTTGGGCTTCTGCGTCGGATAGATTTCCAGCGCGTGGTTGTCCGAGGCCATCGCGGCCACCTGGGAATCGGTGATCCATTGCAGCAGCTTCTCGTCGCTGCCATCCAGCCCGGCGCAGATCTCATGCAGCGTATGGTGATCGGGCTGGCGCTGCTTTTCCAGCAACGCATCGCCGAATTCGGTATGGAACAACACGATGTCGCCCCGCTCGATCTCGATGCGATCGGCTTCGATGATGCGCATCAGGTCGTCGTAGCCCACCGCCCGCTGTTCGCGGCCATAGTGCCGCGCCAGGTCGACCATGACGCCGCGGCTCTGCAGGCAGGATTCGGCCAACTGGGTAATATCCAGCTTCCCGGCATGGGAGGCACCGCCCCGGCCCAGGTCGGTTTTGGCGAAACCGTTGTCGACGTCGTAGTCGACCGGGCCGACCACGTGCTCGTTGGGCCGATAGCCGTTGTAATAGACGCGCTCGGGCAGGCCATCGCCATTGGCATCGAACAGCGCGCCCACGTGCGCCAGCGAATCCCACTGGGTCGAATACTGCAGGCTCATTTCGACAATGTCATCACTCAAGACATCGACGCATCCCGGACGCAGACGGCCCAGCGGAAAATTCAGATACTGGTCGCCATCCCTCTCGGTCGGGCGCAGCTTGGGGGGATGGCGGCGCACGTTGACGCCGTTGCCTCCGGGATAATCCAGCGGCAGCGACAGACAGAAACTCAGTCCCTCGCGGACCTCCTGGATTCCCTTCATCACATTCGCGGGAGTGATGTAATTCAGGCAACCTCTTTGATCGTCAGGGCCGAAGTCACCCCAATTCGATCCCTCGGGACGATTCTTCCATCTCATGCGGCACGACTCCTTGGCAATTGAAAGCAAATTTGACACAAAATTATCATGTATAGGATAATAGCATCATGGATGTGAAAACAGCCGCCCGAGTCCTGGATGTTCTGAACCTCTTCGCCGAGGCGCAGAAGCCCTTGTTGTACAGCGAGATCGCCGCGCAAATGGAGATCCCGCTGTCCAGTTGCCATGGCCTGCTCAAGACCATGGTGGCGCGCGGCTACCTCTATGAGATCGGCAAGAAGCACGGCTATTACCCGACCCAGAAACTGATCCACGTCGCCACCCTGATCTGTCGCAGCGATCCGCTGAACGCGGTGATCGAGCCGGTCCTGGCGCGGGTGCGCGACCTGACCGGCGAGACCGCCTTGCTGGCCAAGCTCGCCGATGACAAGGTGGTGTACCTGATCGTCGCCGAATCCAAGCAGACCATCCGCTTCTCGCACCAGCCAGGCGGCTTCAAGGCGGTCCACGCCACCAGTTCGGGCAAGGCGCTGCTGTCGGTGCTGTCCGACGACGAACGCCAGAAATGGTTCAAGACCTATCCCGGGTTCGCCGCGTACACCGACACCACCCTCACCAGCCAGGCCGCCTTCGACCGCGATCTGCGGGCCGGCGTCCAACGCGGCTGGCAACGCTCGCTGGGCGAAAACGTCGAAGACGTCATGTCCATTTCGCTGGGCTTTCGCGCCTATGAACAACCCTTCGCCATCGTGGTGGCCGGCCCCCTGGGGCGCATGCAGAAAAACGAAGCCACCACTGGACAGCAACTCAACGAGGTCAAGGCGCTGCTACGCGCGGCCCTGCCCTCGGCCAACCTCACCTTTGTAGGAGAAGACAGCAAATGAACAAGCGCACTTTGCTCGCCGCGGCATGCTCGGCGATCGCCATCGGGGCCCTGCCGCTGGCTGGCGCGCAGGCGCAGGACGCCTATCCCGATAAGCCGATCCGCGTGATCATGCCGTGGGCGGCAGGCGGCCCGACCGACGTGGTGGGGCGCGTGATCGCGGTGCGCATGGGTGAGATCCTGGGCCAGCCGCTGGTGATCGAGAGCCGGCCCGGCGCCAGCGGCACCATCGGCGCCGCCCAGGTGGCGCGCTCGCCCGCCGATGGCTACACCGTGCTGATGAATCCCTCGGTGCAGGGCATCTATCCGGCGCAGTTCAAAAGCCTGACGTTCGACCCGATCAAGGACTTCCGCATGGTCGGCGTGCTCGGCACGGTGCCGATGGTGGCGGTGGTGCCGCCCGACTCGAAGTTCAAGAGCTTTGGCGAGCTGATCGCGCAGGCCAAGGCCCAACCGGGTTCGCTGAGCTTCGCCTCGCCGGGCGTGGCCACCCTGCCGCACCTGGCCGGTGAACTCATCAACACCACCACCAAGGCCTCCATCGCGCACGTCGGTTACCGCGGCAGCAGTCCGGCCCTGACCGACGTCGCCGGCGGCCACGTCGACCTGATGTACGCGCCGCTGGCCCCCGCCCTGCCCCTGATCCATAGCGGCAAGGTGCGCCCGATCGCCGTGACCACCAAGAAGCGCCTGGCCGAACTGCCCGACGTCCCGACCATCGCCGAAAGCGGCCTGCCCGGTTTCGATATCGTCACCTGGTACGGCATGTGGGTGCCCAAGGATACGCCCGAGCCCATCATCGCCAAGCTGAACAAGGCCATGATCGAGGCCTCGCAATCGCCCAAAGTGGTCGAGGCGCTGAAGGCCCAGGGCACGCAGCCCAGCACCATGACCTACCAGGAGGCGGAAGCCTTCAACCTGGCCGAAAGCGCCCGCTGGATCAAGGTCATGAAGGACGCCAACATCCAGCCCGAGTAAAGCCTGGCAACGCCTGGCGCCGCATGGCCAGGCAGCAAATGCAACGCCCCACGTCCCGAATGGCATCCGGGAGGTGGGGCGTTTTTCATCGGCGCGGACGCAGGCCCGCGCAAGGCGTCAATTGTTGAAGACGCCCGTCGACAGGTAACGGTCGCCGCGATCGCAGACGATGAAGACGATGGTCGCGTCATTGACGCGCTCGGCTACGCGCAGCGCCGCGACCAAGGCGCCGGCGGACGAGATGCCGCCGAAGATGCCCTCTTCCGCGGCCAGGCGGCGCGCCATGGCTTCGGCATCGGCCTGCTCGATCGATTCGTAGGCATCCACGCGGCTACGGTCGAAGATCTTGGGCAGATAGGCTTCGGGCCATTTGCGGATGCCGGGGATCGACGAACCCTCGGCGGGTTGCGCCCCCACCACCTGTACCGCCGGATTGCGCGATTTCAGGTAGGTGGACACGCCCATGATGGTGCCGGTGGTGCCCATGGCGCTGACGAAGTGCGTGACACGGCCCTCGGTCTGGTTCCAGATCTCCGGACCGGTACTCTCGACGTGGGCGCGCGGATTGTCCGGATTGGCGAACTGGTCCAGCACCACGCCCCGTCCGTCGGCCTGCATTTCGGTCGCCAGGTCACGGGCATATTCCATGCCCCCCTTGTCGGCCGGCGTCAGGATCAGCTCGGCCCCGTAGGCTGTCATGGCGGCGCGCCGCTCCACGGAGAGGTTGTCCGGCATGATCAGGATCATGCGGTAGCCGCGCATGGCCGCCGCCATGGCCAGCGCAATGCCGGTATTGCCACTGGTCGCCTCGATCAGCGTATCGCCGGGCTTGATGTCGCCACGCTCCTCGGCATGCTTGATCATGGACAGCGCCGGCCGGTCCTTGACCGAACCGGCGGGATTGTTGCCTTCCAGCTTGGCCAGAATGACATTGCCCCGCGCCGCGCCAGCGGCTCCGGGAATGCGCTGCAGGCGCACCAGCGGCGTATTGCCGACGGTCTGCTCGATAGTGGGATAGGTAGTAGTCATGCCGCCGATCATAACCCCGCCCGGCGCCGGCCGCCGCCAAAAGCCGCGCTCGCGCCAGGGGCTCAGCAGGCGCCTGCCCCCGGGGCCGCCGGGAAGCCGGCCGCTCCTGGCAGCGACCGGCGCGCGGCGCGGCCCGGCGGGCACGGGATCAGGGGCGCGGCCGGACCGACGCCTTGCCTGCCGGCCCCCCGCCCGCCTTGGCCGCCGCGCCGCCGGCCACGGCGCCCTTGGCCGCCGCGGTGCCGCCCCCCGCTACGCTCGCGGCGGGTCGGGCAATGGCCGGCTTCGCCGCCCCGCCCGCGTCCTTGGCGCCGCCCACCGTCAGGCCGGCGGCACCAAGGGCTTCGGCCTTCTTCGGACTGATGCCGCGCACCCGCTCGGCCAGGTCCTCCAGCGACTCGAACCGACCGGCGCGCTCGCGTTCGCTGACGATGGTCTGCGCCGTGCGCGGCCCGATGCCACGGATGCCTTCGAGTTGCTGCGCGGTGGCGTCATTCAGGTCGAGGGCCTGCGCTGGCGCGTGCGCGACGCCGGCCGCCAGCAAGGCCAGGCCCAGCGCCTGCCGCAAGCCGGACGGCCCGCGCCCGGCGGCGGCGGCGCGCGTGCGGCGCCAAGGCAACGCCGGCAGGCGGCGGGCGATGGTGGAATGCAGGAAGGGATTCATGAACAGGTCTCCGGAAAATGGCGGCGCAACGGCTGTCGCGCCACCTCCTGATCATGGTCCGTCCAGCCCTGCCGGCGGGTACGCGGTGAATGGTTTCATCCACCCCGGCAATCACGTAGACGAAAAAAAGCCGCCTGGCGCGGCGGCATCTCAAGCGCAGTCCGGACAGCCGCCCGCAAACGGCGGGCGGCCCGGCGGCTACTTGCGGGCGCGCCAGTAGCGCACGTATTCGGACACGCCGGTCTGCACGTCGCGCATGGGCGCGGTGAAACCCGCCGCGCGCAGGCGGCTGACGTCGGCCTGGGTGTAGCTCTGGTAGCGGCCTTTCAGGTCGTCGGGGAACGGGATGTAGCGGATCAGGTCCAGTTCCACCAGTTGCGCCAGCGTCAATTGCGCTTCGCCGCGCTCGGCGCGCAGCGCGTTGACCACCGCCGCCGCGACGTCATTGAAGGGCTGCGCGCGGCCGGTACCGCAATTGAAGATGCCCGACTGTTCCGGATGGTCGAGGAAATGCAGGTTCACCGCCACCACGTCCTCCACCGAAATGAAGTCGCGGCTCTGGCCACCGTCCACATAGCCATCCCAACCGGCGAACAGGCGCACGTGGCCGTGCTCCAGGAACTGGTTCATGTTGTGAAAGGCCACCGAGGCCATGCGGCCCTTGTGCTGCTCGTGCGGGCCGTAGACGTTGAAGTAGCGCAAGCCCACCACCTGCGCGGTGAGGCTGTCCATGCGCTGGCGCAGCACCTGGTCGAACAACAGCTTCGAATAGCCGTAGACGTTCAGCGGGCCTTCGTTGGCGGGGTCCTCCACGTAGACCGACGAGCCGCCGTAGACCGCGGCCGACGAGGCATACAGGAACGGAATGCGGCGCGCCTGGCAGAACTCGAACAATTCCAGCGTGACGCGGTAGTTGTTGTCGAGCATGTAGCGGCCATTGCGCTCGGTGGTGTCCGAGCAGGCGCCCTGGTGCAGCACCGCGCGGATCTCCGGCAGGCTGCCGTCGGCGACACGGCGACGGAAGTCGTCCTTGTCCATGTAGTCGGCGATTGCGCAGTCGACCAGGTTGACGAACTTGTCGCCTTCGGTCAAGTCATCGACCGCGATGATGTCCTTGATGCCGCGGCGATTGAGGCCGCGCACCAGGTTGCTGCCAATGAAGCCCGCGGCTCCGGTAACGATGATCATGAGAGTTCTCCTGCGAGTTCGGCGGCGGTGACGACGGACGTGCCCAGCTTGCCCACGGCAATGCCGCCGGCCCGGTTGGCCCAGCCCATGGCATCCTTCCAGGGCAGGTCGATGGCGCGCGAGACGGCCAGCGTCGCCAGCACGGTATCGCCGGCACCGGACACGTCGAACACTTCGTGCGCCTGAGCATCGATGTGCTCGCGGCCCGCGTCGGTAAACAACGTCATGCCTTGCTCGGAACGCGTCACCAGCAAGGCCTCGAGATCCAGGTCGGCGCGCAGGCGCTGCGCGCGATCGGTCAATTCGGATTCGGAATTCCAGCGGCCCACGGCCTGCTGCATCTCGGAACGGTTGGGGGTGACCAGGGTGGCGCCGCGGTAACGGGTGTAGTCGTCGCCCTTGGGATCGACCAGCACCGGGATGCCGGCGCGGCGGGCTTGCGCGATCAGCCCTTCGACCCGGGTCAGCACGCCCTTGGCGTAGTCGGACAGCACCACGATGTCATGGTTGGCCAGGTGGCGCGCCAGGGCGGCATCGATGCTGTCGAGCGCCTCCTGGGCCGGATGCTGCTCGAAGTCGACACGCAGCAGTTGCTGCTGGCGGCCCAGCACGCGCATCTTGAGCGTGGTGTGCAGACTGCGGTCGGTGATCAGGTCGGCGTGGATGCCGGCCTCGGAGGCCAGGCGGCGCACGCTGTCACCGGCCTCGTCCTCGCCCAGCACGCCTACCAGGGTGACATGCCCCCCCAGCGCGGCGACGTTGCGCGCCACGTTGGCGGCGCCTCCCAGGCGATCCTCGCGGCGCGCGACACGCACCACCGGCACCGGCGCTTCGGGAGAGATGCGTTCCACCTCGCCGAACCAATAGCGGTCCAGCATGACATCGCCCACCACGAGCACGCGGCTATGCGAGACGGGTTCGACGGGAAATTGGCTCATTCAAGTTCTTCCAGACGGCGCGGCGCATAGGTCTCCCAGGCATTGCAGCCCGGACATTGCCAATAGAAGCGGCGCGCTTGAAAACCGCAGCTCCGGCACGCGTAGCGGTCCAGACGTTGCGTATGCTTGTGGATCAGGCTGCGCAGCAGCGTGAGGTCGGCCCCCGGCACGGGGCCCTGTTCGGTGGCGCCTTCGGCGTTGGCCAGTTCGGCCTCCAGCAGACGGTCCAGGCCGAGCAGCGAGGGATGGCTGCGCAAAGCGCCACGGGCGAACGCCCAGGCCGGCGCCGAACCCTGCTGGACGCGCAGTTCGCGGAAGACCACGTTGAACAGGTCGAGCGAGGCGTGGCGCATGTACTGGCGCTGCAGCAGTTCCAGCCCGGCTTCGGCCTGGGCGGCGGCGCGGTAGTTGGCCAGGAGCTGCTCGGCCACCAGGCCGGCGTATTCGGGCGCGTCGGTCATGACCGACTCCAGGTACAAGCGCTCGCGCTTGGGGTCCTGCTCCAACAGCGCCAGGCGCGCGCGCAGCATCGCGGTACGCACCATGGCGCCCTTGCCCGCCGCGCCCGCATCGGCGGTGGCCAGGGCGTGATCGGCGGCATCCAGGGCGGCATGCGCCGCATCGGCGTTGGGCGGCTTGGCCGCCAGCGCCGTCGCGGCCTGTTCGCAGTAGTAGTGCACGATCTGCGGCACCGGCTCGTCGACCAGGCCATGCAACGTCTTGACGGCCTCGATGGCGCGCGGCCAGTCGTGCTCGGATTCATAGATACGGATCAGCGAGCGCAGCGCCGGCAAGGCGTAGCGGGTGTCCTTGAGCTGCTCGAAGCCGCTTTCGGCGCGATCCAGCATGCCGGCCTTGAGGAAGTCCTGCGCCAGTTCGTGCTGGGCATGCTCGCGCTCGGCGGCGGGCAGGTCGGAACGGTTCAGCAGGCTCTGGTGCACCCGGATGGCGCGTTCCATTTCGCCACGGCGCCGGAACAGGCTGCCCAGCGCGAAGTGCAGCTCGGTGGTTTCCGGGTCGAGCTTGGCCACTTCGACGAAGGCGTCAATGGCGCGGTCGGGCTGCTCGTTGAGCAGGAAGTTCAATCCCCGGAAATAGGAATCGGGCAGGCTGCGGGTTTCCCGCAGCATCTGCCGGATGTCGAAGCGCGCGGCCAGCCAGCCGAGCGCGAACAACACCGGCACGAAAATCAACCACCAAGGTTCAAAATCCACTGTGCGGGCTCTTGCGTTGATTCAATACGGAAAAGGCGGCGTGCGGATGGCGCGGCGCCATCACAGCGGCGACATCGGGGCGACCGCTTCCGGCGGCACCGCCGGCGTGGTGCCGTTGACGGCAGCCTGCACGCGGTCGAGTTCGCGGCGCAGGCGGATGGCCTCGCGACGGCGACGCATGGCGGCGGGCACGGTCAGCAGCAGGCCGAACAGGGCGCCGACCACGAACACAACCAGCATGACGACGATCAGCGGCACATCCTGCACCACGTAATCGGCATAGAACTTCACGGCGACGGGATCGGTGTTCTTCAACGCGAACATCAATACCGCCACGAACACGAGCAATCGCAGGGCCCAGACAAGGTAGCGCATGACGCATGCTCCTAAGAATTCGAGAGGGACAATTGTAAGCGACCTCCACACCTCGTGTATCGGCCTTGCGCGGCCCGCTTTGACAGCCGCCCCGCTTTTTTACGGAACGCCCAAAAACAAAGCCCCTTGATTGCTCAAGGGGCTTTGCTCGCGGTCCGATCCGCCCGGAAGCGGCTTGCTGGCCGTGCCATCAATGCATGGCATGCAGACTCGCCAAGGACGGCATCGATTCGCTCGATCCGGAGGATTGAGCGTCCTCGTCGTTGCCGCCGACCAAGTCCACCCGCTCACGCAATTCCTTGCCCGCCTTGAAGTGCGGCACCTGTTTGCCAGGCACCAGCACTTGTTCGCCGGATTTCGGGTTGCGGCCGATGCGGGGAGACCGCTGCGACAGCGAGAAGCTGCCAAAACCGCGGATCTCGATGCGCTGGCCCGAGGCCAGGGCCTGGGTCATCGCATCGAGCACGGTCTTGACCGCGTAATCGGTGTCGCGGGCGGCCAGCTGAGGATAGCGGGCCGCCAAGGCGGCGATCAGCTCCGACTTGGTCACGAATTAACCGTCGTTGCGCTGTTGGTCCAGCTTGGCCTTCAGCAGCGCGCCGAGGTTGGTGGTGCCGGACGAAGCGCTGGCGTCGGACATGCGCTGGATCGTTTCGGCGGTTTCGGCGTTGTCGCGGGCCTTGATCGACAGCTGGATCGAACGCGTCTTGCGGTCGATGTTGACGATCATGGCTTCGATGTTCTCGCCGGCGGTCAGCACGGTGGTGGCATCTTCGACGCGGCCCGAGGAGATCTCGGAGGCGCGCAGGTAGCCTTCGACGTCCACGGACAGCGTCACGACGGCGCCCTTGGCTTCGACCGACTTGATGGTGCCCGGAACCACGGCGCCCTTGTCGAACGTGGCAACGAAGTTGTTGAAGGGATCGCCTTCCAGCTGCTTGATGCCCAGCGAGATGCGTTCCTTGTCGGTATCGATGCCCAGAACCACGGCTTCGATCTCGTCGCCCTTCTTGAAGTTGCGCACGGCTTCTTCGCCGGTTTCCGTCCACGACAGGTCGGACAGGTGAACCAGGCCGTCGATGCCGCCGGGCAGGCCGACGAACACGCCGAAGTCGGTGATCGACTTGATGGCGCCGCGGACCTTGTCACCACGCTTGAAGTTGGTGGCGAACTCTTCCCACGGGTTCTGGCGGCACTGCTTCATGCCCAGCGAGATGCGACGACGGTCTTCGTCGATTTCCAGGACCATGACTTCGACTTCTTCGCCCAGGGTCACGACCTTGCGCGGATCGACGTTCTTGTTGGTCCAGTCCATTTCGGAGACGTGCACCAGGCCTTCGATGCCGGCTTCGACTTCAACGAACGCGCCGTAGTCGGTCAGGTTGGTGACCTTGCCGAACAGGCGGGTGCCTTGCGGGTAGCGGCGAGCCAGGCCCACCCACGGATCTTCGCCGAGCTGCTTGACGCCCAGCGAGACGCGGCTCTTTTCCTGGTCGAACTTGAGGACCTTGGCTTCGACTTCCTGACCCACTTGCAGGACTTCGGAGGGGTGACGCACGCGGCGCCAGGCCATGTCGGTGATGTGCAGCAGGCCGTCGATGCCGCCCAGGTCCACGAACGCGCCGTAGTCGGTGATGTTCTTGACCACGCCCTTGACCACCGCACCTTCGTGCAGGGTTTCGAGCAGCTTCTGGCGCTCTTCGCCCATGCTGGCTTCCAGCACCTGGCGACGCGACAGCACGACGTTGTTGCGCTTGCGATCAAGCTTGATGACCTTGAATTCGAGGGTCTTGCCTTCGTACGGGGTGGTGTCCTTGACCGGACGCAGATCCACCAGCGAACCCGGCAGGAACGCGCGGATGCCGTTGGTCATGACGGTCAGGCCGCCCTTCACCTTGCCGGTGATGGTGCCGGTGACCAGTTCGCCGTTTTCCAGGGCCTTTTCCAGTTGCAGCCAGGCCGACAGGCGCTTGGCGCGGTCACGCGACAGGATGGTGTCGCCGTAGCCGTTTTCCAGGGAATCGATGGCCACCGAGACGAAATCGCCGGGTTGCACTTCGAGCTCGCCCTGGTCATTCAGGAACTCTTCCAGGGGGATCAGCGCTTCGGACTTCAGGCCGGCGTTGACGACGACGAAGTTGTGGTCGACGCGCACGACTTCGGCGCTGATGACCTCGCCGGACTTCATGTCCTGGCTCTTGAGGCTCTGGGCGAAAAGGTCGGCGAAACTTTCGCCGCCGGTGGCGGTAGTGGAAACGGAAGACATGGGGTTGAAATCCATTGGGCCGAAATGGCCGTTAAAAACACACCGCAGCGGATTGCCCGCCACAGTGGAGTCAAAATACCTGTCTGCCGGTTTGCCCTTGCGGGGTGTCCCGTGGGGGTGTCGCCTGGCCAAAGACAGGGCCTAAAAAAAGAAAATCGAAAAACGCGAGGATTGCCTGGCTTTGCCAGCAAGCCGGACTTGCGCCAGGCTTTCCGTCAGGTGATTCCTATCGGGGGATCGCCTGCCAAAAATCCAGTATTGCCTGCACGGTTTCCGCAATCGTCAGGTTCGACGAATCCAGCACGTGTGCATCCGCTGCGGGAGCCAGAGGCGCCGTGGCGCGCTGCGTATCACGGGCATCCCGCTCGCGCATGTCCCGCAAAAGGTCGTCTAGATTAGCAGAAATTCCCTTTTCGATCAACTGCTTACGCCGCCTCTCGGCCCGCGCGACCACATCGGCCACCAGGAACACTTTCAGGGACGCATCAGGAAACACCACCGTGCCCATATCGCGGCCGTCCGCCACCAGCCCTGGCGCCAGGCGGAACGCGCGCTGGCGCTCCAGCAACGCCTGCCGCACACCGGGGAAGGCCGCCACGCGGGAAGCGAAATTACCCACTTCCTCGCGGCGGATTTCGTGGCCGACGTCGGCGCCTTCCAGGTAGACGTGGGGACCGTCGAAGCGCACATCCAGGGTTTCGGCCACCCGTGCCACCGCGGGCTCGTCGGCGGCATCCACGTCGCGATTGAGCGCCGCCAGCGCGGTCAAGCGATACAGCGCGCCGCTATCCAGCACCGCCCAGCCCAGCGCCTTGGCGACGCGGTGGGCCACGGTGCCCTTGCCCGAAGCGGTGGGACCGTCGATGGTGATGACGGGAGCGGGAGTCGAATCTGTCGAAGTCATGTCGGGAAATTGAGCGCGAGCCCGTGGCCGCTAGGCCGATACCAGGCCAGCGTAGACGTCAAAGTAACCCGGGAAGGTCTTGCTGACACACCCCGGATCGAGAATCCGTACCGCCGCCGGGCTGAATGCGGCCAGCGAGAAGCACATCGCCATGCGGTGATCGTCCCAGGTGCCGATGTGCGCATCGCGCCAGGCGCCGTCGGCCGGCGGCGTGACGCGCAGCCAATCCGGCCCCGATTCCACCCGCGCGCCCAGCTTCTCCAGCTCGGTCTGCATGGCGTGGATGCGGTCGGTTTCCTTGACGCGCCAACTACCGATGTTGCGCAGTCGGCACGGGCCGTCGGCGTACAGCGCGAGCGCGGCGGCGGTCATCGCGGCGTCGGGGATCAGGTTGAAATCGGTATCGAAGGCCTTCAGGCGGCCACCCTCTGCCACGCGCACGCCGCTCACTTCGATCCAGCCGTCGCCGTAAGTCACGGTCGCGCCCATGGCGGCCAGGGTGTCGGTGAATTTCACGTCGCCCTGGATGCTGTCGGCGCCCACGCCGGTGACCCGCAACGGGCCGCCGCCAATCGCCCCCAGCGCCAGGAAGTACGAGGCGGTGGACGCATCGCCCTCGACCGCGATCCGCCCCGGGCTGCGGTAGCGCGCGCCACCCGCGATGGTGAAACGGCTCCAGCCGTCACGCTGCACGGCGACGCCGAAGCGCGCCATCAGGTTCAGCGTGATCTCGATGTACGGCTTGGAGATCAGTTCGCCCAGCACCTCGATCACTACCGGCTGGCCGCTCTGGCCGGCCTGCAGCGGCGCGGCCATCAGCAACGCGGTCAGGAACTGGCTGGAGACCGAGCCCTGCACCTGCGTCACGGCCGGCGTGGCGATCTCGCCGCGGCCGATATGCAGCGGCGGGTAGCCGGGCTGCCCCAGGTAGTCGATACGGGCGCCGAGCGCCTTGAGCGCATCGACCAGGTCGCCGATGGGACGCTCGTGCATGCGCGGCACGCCCGACAGACGGTAGTCGCCGCCCATCAGCGCCAGCGCCGCAGTCAGCGGCCGGATGGCGGTGCCGGCGTTGCCCATGAACAGGTCGGCGCTGTCGACCGGAAAGCGGCTCACGCCGCGCACGGTGACGCGGCCCTCGGCCAGTTCGGACACGGCCACGCCCAGTTGGCGCAAGGCGGCCAGCATGACACGCGTGTCATCGGAATCCAGCAGGCCGGTAATCACGGTCTCGCCGTCAGCGATGGCCGCCAGCAGCAACACCCGGTTGGAAATGCTCTTGGAGCCGGGCAAGGCCATGACGCCCTGCGCGCGCCGCACCTGCGGCAGATCCAGGAAAGGCGAAGCGCCCATGTCGGTTACTCCTTGCGCCAGTTGCGGCGCGCCTGCGCCGCCGTGTCCAGCAGCGCCAGCAAGGCCGCGCCATCGCCGCCGTCGATCGCGCGCTCGGCCCGATCCAGCACGGCGCGCACGGCCGCCAGCTCGGCCAGCACGGCGTCGCGGTTGGATAGAAAGATATCGCGCCACATCTCGGGCGAACCCGCCGCGATGCGAGTGAAGTCGCGGAAACCGCTGCCAGCCAGCGCCAGCCGGGTGGCGGCGTCATCCGCGGTGGCAACCTGCTCCATGTACGCCGAAGACAGCAGGTGCGGCAGATGGCTGACCGAGGCCAGCACCCGGTCATGCGCGCCGGCGTCCATGTCGATCACGTGCGCGCCACAGGCGCGCCACGCATCGCGCACCAGGGCAACGGCGGCGGCGGTGTTCTCGGCCAGCGGCGTCAGGATGGCGCAACGCCCCTGATACAGGCCGGCATCGGCGGCCTCGGGGCCGGTGCGCTCGGCGCCGGCGATGGGGTGGCCCGGCACGAACTGGCCGATGCGCGCACCCAGCGCCAGACGGGCGGCATCGACCACTTCGGCCTTGGTACTGCCGCCATCGGTCAGCAACGTGGCCTCGCGCAGGTGCGGCAGCATGCGCGCCAGCACGTCCTTCAGCCCGCCCACTGGCGTGGCCAGGAACACCAGGTCGGCGCGGGCGGCGGCGTCTTCGGCGCTGACGGCTTCGTCGATCAGGCCGAGTTCCACCGCGCGCGCCAGCGAGGCGGCATTGCGTCCCACGCCCAGCACCCGCCCCACCTGCCCTGCCCGGCGCAGCGCCGCGGCGAAAGAGCCGCCGATCAAGCCCACGCCAACGACGGCCAGCACAGGAATCAGGGGGCCAGCGGCCCCCTGTTCCGGCTTGAAGGAAGCGCCGCTCATTCGGACAGGATGGCGGTCAGCGCGTCGATGAAACGGGCGTTCTCCTGCGGCAGGCCGATGGACACGCGCAGCCACTCGGGCAAGCCATCGCCGGCCACCGGCCGCACGATCACGCCACGCTTGAGCAGCGCCAGGTTGATGCGCGGCGCATCGCCCACGTGCACCAGCACGAAATTGCCGTAGCTGGGCACGTAGCGCAACTTGAGGCGATCAAAGGCTTCGCACAGTTGCGCCTTGCCCGTCTTGTTGGAGGTGTAGGCCTGTTCCAGGTAAGCGGCATCGCCCAGCGCGGCCACGGCGGCGGCCTGCGCCAGCGTGTTGACGTTGAACGGCTGGCGCACGCGGTTGAGCAGGTCGGTCAGCGCCGGCTGCGCCACCGCGAAGCCCACCCGCAGGCCCGCCAGGCCATAAGCCTTGGAGAAGGTGCGCGAAACGATCAGGTTGGGATAGCGGCGTACCAGCGCGGTGCTGTCGAAACGGAACTCCGGGTCGAGGTACTCGTTGTAGGCTTCGTCCAGCACCACGGTGACGCGGTCGCCGTGGGCGGCATGCACGCGCTCCAGGAACGCGGCCACCTGCTCGCCCGGCACGAAGGTGCCGGTGGGGTTGTTGGGATTGGCGATGAACAGCAGGCGCGTGTCGTCGGCGATGGCGTCGAACATGGCGTCCAGGTCATGGCCGTAGTCCTTGGCCGGCACCACGATGTGGCGCGCCCCGCGGGCCTGCGTGGCCAGGCGGTAGACCGCAAACGAATGCTCGGCATAGACCGCCGAGGCCCCCGGCTCCAGCAAAGCCAGCGCGGCGATTTCCAGGATGTCGTTGGAGCCGTTGCCCAGCGTGATCCAGTTCATCGGCACGTCGTAGCGCGCCGCCAGCGCGGCCTTCAGGTCGAAGCCGTTGGGATCGGGATAGCGCGCCAGCGACTCGGCCGCCGCCAGCATGGCCGCGCGCGCCGACGCGGGCATGCCCAGCGGGTTTTCATTGGACGCCAGCTTGACGATGCTGGCCGGATCCAATCCGAACTCGCGGGCGAGCTCTTCGATCGGCTTGCCGGCCTGGTACGGGGCGATGGCGCTGACGTGCGCGGGAGCGGCGAGAGGCTTGGAGGTATTGGTCATGGAAGGCTCACGGCGCCGGGTAGGAACCCAGCACTTTCAGGTAGGCAACCTGCGCCCGCAGGGTATTCAGGGCGAGCGCGACGTTCGGATCGTTGCGATGCCCCAGGACATCGACATAGAAATAGTATTCCCACTCGCCCGTGCGGGCCGGACGGGATTCGAAACGTGTCATGGACACGCCGTTGGCCGCCAGCGGCGCCAGCATCTCGTAGACGGCGCCAGCGCGGTTCGGCACCGCCAGGATCAGGCTGGTCTTGTCCTTGCCGCTGACCAGCGGCTCGATGTTGCCGATCGCCAGGAAGCGCGTGCGATTGTGCGGGTCGTCCTGGATGCCGGCGCTGACGACCTGCAGGTTCCAGGCCGGCGCCGCCACTTCGCCGGCGATGGCGGCGATGGTCGGGTCGGCAGCAGCCAGGCGCGCGGCCTCGGAATTGCTGGCCGCGGCCACGCGTTCCAGGTCGGGATAGTTGCGCGTCAGCCAGCCCTGGCACTGGGCCAGCGCCTGCGGATGCGCGGAAATCGATTTGATACCGTCCATGGTGCCGGACTGCGACATCAGGCAGTGGCGGATCACCAGCGAACGCTCGCCCAGGATGCGCAGCGGCGTGTTCAGCAGCAGGTCCAGGCTGCGGTTGACGGCGCCTTCGGTGGAGTTCTCGACCGGCACCATGCCGACGTCGGCCTGGCCCGCTTCGACGGCGCGAAAGACTTCATCGAACGACACGCAAGGCAGCTTCTGCACTGCGTGGCCGAAATGCTCCAGCGCGGCCTGTTCGGAAAACGAACCCTGCGGGCCCAGGTAGGCGACGGTCATGCCGCGTTCCAGGCCACGGCAGGCCGAGATGATCTCGGTCCAGACCGACGCCACGCCGGCCGCCGGAAAAGGGCCGGGGTTCAGTTGCTGCAGACGGCGGATGACTTCGGCTTCGCGCTCGGGGCGCAGCACCGGGCCGTCGGCATGGGCGGCGTGCTTGGCCTCGCCCACTTCCTGCGCGGCGCGGGCGCGCTGCGACAGCAGGTCGAGGATTTGCGCATCGATGGCGTCGATGCGGTCGCGCAAGGGGCGCAGCTTGCGCTGCAGGTCGTCATCCATAGCGGCGCTCGAATTCCTTCAGGTACTCGACCAGCGCGGCCACGGCGGCCAGCGGCACGGCGTTGTAGATCGAGGCGCGCATGCCGCCCACGCTCTTGTGGCCCTTGAGCTGCGTCAGGCCGGCGGCCTCGGCGCCTTGCAGGAAGGCGTCGTTGAGCGACTCGTCGCGCAGCACGAACGGCACGTTCATGCGCGAACGCACGGGCACGTGAATCGGATTGCGGTAGAAACTGGTGCTGTCGAGGTAGCCGTACAGCAGCTCGGCCTTGGCCTTGTTGGCCGCTTCCATGCCCGCCACGCCGCCATTGGCCTTGACCCACTTGAACACCAGGCCGGCGATGTAGATGGCGAAGGTCGGCGGCGTGTTGTAGCGCGAATGCTCGGCGGCTACGTTGGCGTAATCGAACGCCGACGGACAGATCGGCAGCGCATGGCCGATCAGGTCACGGCGGCAGATGGCCATGGTGACACCGGCCGGGCCGGCATTCTTCTGGGCGCCGGCGTACATCATGCCGCAACGGCTGACATCCATCGGCCGCGACAGGAAATGCGAGGACGCATCGACCACCAACGGCACGTCGGGCGCGTCCAGCGCGGCCATATCGGGCCAGTCCATGAACTCGACGCCGCCGATGGTTTCGTTGCTGCACAGGTGCAGGTAGGCCGATTCCTTGCGCACTTTCCAGGTGTCGACCGGCGGCACCCAGGTGAACGGCGCCTGTTCGCCGCCATCCAGTTGCGTCGCCTGCCCGCTGGTGGCCGCGACCTGCGCGTCACCGTAGCGGCCGGCTTCCTTGTAGGAGCGCGACGACCAGTGGCCGGTGACGACGAAGTCGGCCGCCGGCGTGCCGCGCCGCCCCATCAGATTCATGGGAACGATGGCGTTCTCCCCGGAACCGCCGCCTTGCATGAACATCACCGCGTAGTCCGGAGACAGGCCGAGCAGATCGCGCAGGTCGCTTTCCGCTTCGTCGCAGATCTGCACGAAGTGCTTGCCGCGATGACTCATTTCCATCACGGACATGCCACTGCCGTGCCAGTCCAGCATTTCCGCAGCGGCTTGCTGCAGTACCACCTCGGGCAGGGCCGAGGGGCCAGCCGAGAAGTTCCAGGGGCGGGCCATTATTGCTCCGTAGGTTCCGTCGAATCCGTTGCTCCGGCGTCGCCGTCGCCCTCTTCCTGGCCGTCGTCCAGGTCTTCGCTGTCATCGTCGGCATCGCTTTCGACGACCCGGCGCACGCCGGACAGCGAACTGCCGTCGTCGACGTTGATGAGGGTGACGCCCTGCGTGGCGCGGCCCATTTCGCGAATTTCCGCGACCCGGGTGCGCACCAGCACGCCGCCGGTGGTGATCAGCATGATTTCATCCGAAGGCATCACCAGCACCGCGCCGACCACCCTGCCGTTGCGCGAGCTGGTCTGGATGGCGATCATGCCCTTGGTGCCGCGGCCATGGCGCGTGTACTCGGTGATCGGGGTACGCTTGCCGTAGCCGTTTTCGGTGGCGGTCAGCACGCTCTGCGTTTCGTCCCCGGCCACCAGCAACGCGATCACGGTCTGGGTGTCCTCGAGCATCATGCCGCGCACGCCGCGGGCGTTGCGGCCCATCGGGCGCACGTCGTTCTCGTCGAAGCGCACGGCCTTGCCGGCGTCCGAGAACAACATGACGTCGTGCTTGCCGTCGGTGAGGTCGGCGCCGATCAGGTAGTCGCCATCGTCCAGGTCGACCGCGATGATGCCGGCCTTGCGCGGGTTGGAGAAGTCGGACAGCGGGGTCTTCTTGACCGTGCCGCGCGAGGTCGCCATGAAGACGTAGTGGTCTTCGCTGAACTCCTTGACCGGCAGCACCACCGTGATCTTCTCGCCTTCGGCCAGCGGGAACATGTTGACGATGGGCTTGCCGCGCGAGTTGCGCGTGCCTTGCGGCACTTCCCAGACCTTGAGCCAGTAGACCCGGCCACGATTCGAGAAGCACAGCAGGAAATCGTGCGTATTGGCGATGAACAACTGGTCGATCCAGTCGTTTTCCTTCATCGCGGTGGCCTGCTTGCCACGGCCGCCGCGTTTCTGCGACCGGTATTCGGACAGCGGCTGGCTCTTGATGTAGCCGCCGTGCGACAGGGTCACGACCATGTCGGTGGGCGTGATCAGGTCTTCGGTGTCGAGTTCGGTCGCGTTCAGCTCGATATCCGAGCGGCGCGCATCCTTGGCGCCGGTGGAGAACTCGGCCTTGATGGCCTGCAGTTCCTCGCCGATGATGCTCGTGATGCGCTCGGGACGGGCCAGGATGTCCAGCAGGTCGGCGATGGTGGACATGATGTCCTTGTATTCGCCGACGATCTTGTCCTGCTCCAGGCCGGTCAGGCGCTGCAGGCGCATGTTCAGGATTTCCTGCGCCTGGGTGTCGCTCAGGCGGTAGAGCCCGTCGCCTTGCAGGCCGAACTCGGCGCCCAGGCCATCGGGGCGGAACGCCGCGCGGCCGCCCGGCGTATCGCCGTCGGCACGCGACAGCATCTCGCGCACCAGCGAGGAATCCCACGACTTGGCCATCAGTTCCTGGCGCGCGACGGGAGGCGTCGGCGCGGCCTTGATGATGGCGATGAAGTCATCGATGTTGGCCAGCGCCACGGCCAGGCCTTCCAGCACGTGGCCGCGCTCGCGCGCCTTGCGCAGCTGGAACACGGTGCGGCGCGTGACCACTTCGCGGCGATGCTGCAGGAAGTAGTCGATCATCTGCTTCAGGTTGAGCAGGCGGGGCTGGCCATCGACCAGCGCCACCAGGTTCATCCCGAAGGTGTCCTGCAATTGCGTGTTCTTGTAGAGGTTGTTCAGCACCACCTCGGGTACTTCGCCGCGCTTGAGCTCGATCACCAGGCGCATGCCGTCCTTGTCGGACTCGTCGCGGATGTCGGAGATGCCTTCGATCTTCTTGTCGTTGACCAGCTCGGCGATGCGCTCCTGCAGCGTCTTCTTGTTGACCTGGTAGGGAATCGCGTCGACCACGATGGCCTGGCGGTTGCCCTTTTCCATGTCTTCGAAGTGGGTCTTGGCGCGCATGATGACGCGGCCGCGGCCGGTGCGATAGCCTTCGCGCACGCCGGACATGCCGTAGATGACGCCGCCCGTGGGGAAATCCGGCGCCGGGATGATCTCCATGAGTTCATCGACCGAGCACGCGGGATTGCGCAGGCAGTACAGGCAGCCGTCGACCACTTCCTGGAGGTTGTGCGGCGGGATGTTGGTGGCCATGCCCACGGCGATGCCCGAGCTGCCGTTGACCAGCAGGTTCGGCAGGCGCGAGGGCAGCAGCAGCGGCTCTTGCTCGCTGCCGTCGTAGTTGGGGCCGAAGTCGACCGTTTCCTGGTCGATGTCCGCCAGCAGCTCGTGGGCGATCTTGGCCAGGCGGATTTCGGTGTAACGCATCGCCGCGGCGTTGTCGCCGTCGATGGAGCCGAAGTTGCCCTGGCCGTCGACCAGCATGTAGCGCATGGAGAAATCCTGCGCCATGCGGACGATGGTGTCGTAGACGGACTGGTCGCCGTGGGGGTGGTACTTACCGATGACGTCCCCGACGATACGCGCGGACTTCTTATAGGCGCGGTTCCAGTCGTTGTTGAGTTCATGCATCGCGTAGAGCACGCGCCGGTGGACAGGCTTGAGCCCGTCCCGCACATCCGGTAGCGCCCGCCCGACGATCACGCTCATCGCGTAATCGAGGTAACTGCGGCGCATCTCTTCTTCCAGCGATACCGGAAGCGTCTCCTTGGCAAAGGAATCCATATATATAACGACAGAATCGTGTAAGGAGGAACCCGGGCCGGGTAAACAGGAAATTCTATCATTCGATTGGGATCGAGGCCCCAAGGGCCCCGCGCGGCCCGTGGCTCGGGCCTCGACACGGATGTCGCGGGCAAGCGGCACCGGCACATTCGCCCGCATCTGGAACCCTGTTGTCAAAAACCAACAGGGCAAACCAATGGAGCGAGGAAAACGCCATATCCAGCACCAATGCGGCTGTCCAGGGAAGCCAAAGCCCCCCAAATGCCTTAAGATTGTTTCCAGCACGCAGGAAACCCAGTAGCTATTCCTTTGAACCAGCTCTTGGCGTTGCTATACTGGCCCCGTTTTCCTGATATGCGGCGGGGGTTCGCTGCGAGTCACTTATCCAGCTTCAAGCTCAACGAGGAGAAACATGAACAAACCCTCCAAATTCGCTCTGGCGCTCGCCTTCGCTGCCGTCACGGCCTCGGGTGTAGCCTCGGCCCAGACCTATCCCCAAACGGTGGACAACTGGCGCAATCCGTTTGGTGACGTTTGGAAGAACGGCACGAACGAACTGTGCTGGCGCGATGCGTTCTGGACCCCGGCCACCGGCATCCCCGGTTGCGACGGTGTTCCGGTCGCACAACAGAAGGCGAAGCCGGCCCCGATGGCGGCCAAGGTCGTGTTCAACGCTGACACGTTCTTCGACTTCGACAAGTCGACCCTGAAGCCCGAAGGCCGCCAACTGCTGGACCAAGTCGCCCAGCAAGCTCGCGGTATCGAGCTGGAGACCATCATCGCCGTGGGCCATACCGACTCGATCGGTACGGAAGCCTACAACCAGAAGCTGTCCGAGCGCCGTGCCGCTTCGGTCAAGGCCTATCTGGTCAGCAAGGGCATCGATCCGAACCGTATCTACACGGAAGGCAAGGGTGAAATGAACCCGATCGCTTCCAACAAGACGAAGGAAGGCCGCGCCCAGAACCGTCGCGTTGAAATCGAAATCGTGGGTAGCCGCAAGTAATTGCCGGACTAGCTACAATAAAGGGCCTCGCATCGCGAGGCCCTTTTTTTCGCCTGGCTTGCACCAATGCGGTGCAAACACCCCGGCGCCCGCAAGCGCCGCAGTCCCTCTCTAATATATAGAGTGCCGCCTTATGCTGGACCGCCCATGAGCACCCACACTTCCGATACCGCCCAAACCACCATCAATGCCGATCAGGCCGAACTGGACAAGTTCGGCGCGCTGGCCAGCCGCTGGTGGGACCCCGAAAGCGAGTTCAAGCCGCTGCACGCCATCAATCCCCTGCGGCTGGAATGGATCCAGGAAAGCGTGGGCAGCCTGGCCGGCAAGAAGGTGCTGGATGTCGGCTGCGGCGGCGGCATCCTGTCGGAAGCCATGGCGCGCACGGGCGCGGACGTCACTGGCATCGACCTGGCAGACAAGTCGCTCAAGATCGCCAAGCTGCACGGCCTGGAATCGGGCGTGAAGGTCGAATACCGCAAGGTGCCGGTGGAACAGCTGGCGGCCGAGCAACCCGGCCAGTACGACGTGGTCACCTGCATGGAAATGCTGGAGCACGTGCCGGACCCGGGGTCCATCGTGCGCGCCTGCGCGGCGCTGACCAAGCCGGGCGGCTGGGTGTTCTTCTCGACCCTGAACCGCAACCCCAAGTCGTTCCTGTTTGCCATCATCGGGGCCGAATACCTGCTGCGCCTGCTGCCACGCGGCACCCACACCTATGACATGTTCATCAAGCCCAGCGAACTGGCCGCGGCCGCCCGCGGGGCCGGCCTGGAGCCGGTCGGCATGCGCGGCATGGAATACAACCCGATCACCCAGATCTATTCGCTGACTTCCGACACCTCGGTCAACTACCTGATGGCTACCCGCAAATGAGCGCCCTGATCCTGTTTGATTTCGACGGCACCCTGGCCGATACCGCCCCCGACCTGGCCGCCGCCGCCAACCAGCAGCGCACCCGCCGTGGGCTGGATCCCCTGCCCTACGAAACGCTGCGCCCGGTAGCCTCGCAGGGCGCGCGCGGCCTGCTGCGCGTGGCGCTCGGCCTGAAGCCGGGCGACGACGAATACGAACCGACCCGCCTGCAGTTCCTGGAAGACTACGCCGCCAGCTCCACCGTCCACAGCAAGCTGTTCCCCGGCATCGAGGCGCTGCTGGCCGACATCCGCCAGCGCGGCCTGTCATGGGGCATCGTGACCAACAAGGTCACCTACCTGACGCTGCCGATCGTCGAGCACCTGAACCTGACCCGCGACAGCGCCGTGCTGGTGTGCGGCGACACCACCGCCCACGCCAAGCCGCATCCGTTGCCGCTGCAGCATGCCGCGCGCGAAGCCGGCTTCGCCACCGATCGCTGCGTGTATGTCGGCGACGACCTGCGCGACATCCAGGCCGCGCATGCGGCCGGCATGCCCGCCGTTGCCGCCGCCTACGGCTATGTCGGCGAGGACGATGACATCATCCACTGGGAAGCGGAGACCTGCGCCAACACCCCCGCCGAACTCTGGCCGGCAATCCAGCCCCTGCTACCTGCCGACCTGCGCTGATCCCCCCGGCGGCCTGCCGCCCATGACAACGGCCTGGTTCGATTAGTGGACCAGGCCGAACTATTTATCCGGCGCGCGGGACTTTATCCGGCACGCCACGTGAATTAAAGTATGTTCATGCAGGGCAATACGGGTGCTTCCCGATTGCCTTTCCCGGCAAAATGCCGGCGCTGCGCGGCACCGCCTGCGCAGCGATCCCGCGCCACGCATTGGCGGCCCGCGCCGCCCATGCGCCCACGCGCCGAAGCCTGTCCGGCGCGCAACCCAGACTTTTTCAGACTCATTCATCCCGCATCGCGCGTCGCCCCAGGGCTGCGCGCGCACCTGGAATTGCCCATGCTTTTGCCCATCCTGTTACTTTCAGCCGCCGGCTTCACCATCCTGACCACCGAATTCCTGATCGTCGGCCTGCTGCCCAGTCTGGCCCGTGACCTGAATGTCACGGTGTCCCAGGCCGGGCTGCTGGTGTCGCTGTTCGCGTTCACCGTGGCGGCCACCGGACCGCTGCTGACCGCGTTGATGGCCAATATCGAGCGCAAGCGCCTGTTCATCAGCGTGCTGGTGCTGTTCGGCCTGTCCAACGCGCTGGCGGCGGCGGCCCCGAACATCTGGGTCATGGCGCTGGCCCGCTTCGTGCCCGCGCTGGCGCTGCCGGTATTCTGGTCGCTGGCCAGCGCCACGGCAGTGGAGCTGGTGGGCCCCGCCCGGGCCGGGCGCGCCATCTCGATGGTGGCGTTCGGCATCGTCGCGGCGACGGTGTTCGGCATTCCCATCGGCGTGCTGATCTCCGACGCCTTCGGCTGGCGAGCGGCCTTCGCCGTGCTATCGGCAGTGGCGTTCGCCAAAGCGCTGTTGCTGCTGCTGGCCTTTCCCAGCACCCGTATCCGCGCCGAGAGCGTCAAGCTGGTGACGCAATTGCGTATCCTGCGCAATCCGCTGGTGGTCGGCCACGTACTGCTATCGGTACTGGTGTTTACAGGCATGTTCACGGCCTATACCTATCTGGCGGACATGCTCGAGCGGCTGGCCGGCTTCAATGGCCAGATCGTCGGCTGGACCATGATGGCATTCGGCGCGGTGGGCCTGATCGGCAACACGCTCGGCGGCCGCCTGGTCGACCGCAACCCGCTGGGCGCGACCGCGCTGTTCTCGGCGCTGATGGCCGCCGGCCTGGTGTTCGTGGCCTCGGTGATGCAGTCACATGGTTTGCTGGCGGTCGTGCTGACGGCCTGGGGCGTTGCGCAGGCGGCGCTGTTCATCGTCTGCCATGTGCGCCTCATGAAATCCGCGCCCGAGGCGCCGGCTTTTGCCGCCTCGCTCAATATTTCGGGCGCCAATATCGGCATCGGGCTGGGCGCGGTGGTCGGCGGCCACGTGATCGACCACTATGGCCTGGCCGCGCTGGGCTGGGCGGCGGCGGCCATCGTGGCACTGTCGGTCGGCCTGGCGCTCGCGCTGATGGCGGCATCGCGCCTCCCGCGCCGGGTAGGCAAGACCGCCTGCGCCAACATCACATGACGATGCTTGACGGCGCGCGGAAACACAGCGGACTATCGCATTTCCCAGTACAATAGAACTTCTTGGGGCCGATCCGGATTCGACGTGGGTCGCGAAACAACTCAGGGCATGCCGAGCACCAGTACGCTCGTTAAACCACTGGAACACTACAAACGCCAACGACGAGCGTTTCGCTCTCGCCGCTTAAGCGGTGAGCCGCTGCACTGATCTGTCCTTGGGTCAGGCGGAGGAAGGCAACTTCCTAGGGGGGCAACCCTCGAACCGCAGCAGCGACATTCACAAGGAATCGGTTCGCGCTGGGGTCACACGGCTCGGATTTAAATTACGTGAATCGCTCTGGTCCGGCCTGTCGGTTGGCTAAGTCCAGGGTTAAAACCAAATAGATCGACTACGCATGTAGAACTGGTTGCGGAGGGCTTGCGGACGGGGGTTCAATTCCCCCCGGCTCCACCAAATTTCCGCCATAGCGCCAAATGGCCGACCTTTACGGGTCGGCCATTTTTTTTGTCCTCGGCACCCCTCACATATGGCCCGCACCCAGCGGCGTTTTCACGCCTATCCACGGCTGCGGCGCGCCCGCAAACGCGGGTAGCCGGCGCGATGCCTGCGGCATGCGAAAAAAATGAAGTGACTACGGGGCCAACCCCGCCCCCCGCCGGGAACCGTTAAAAATTGCAAATCGCTTATAAATTCGACACGATAAGCTCGAGTCGCCGCTAATATTTCGTATTGCATCGAGACCCATTTTTGCCCCATACGTAACAAAAAAAGACAAATCTAGACATTATTTGACACAGAATTGACAGCAAAACGAAATGTGCGGCTTCCCTGCTTTATTTCTGCCTGGCATCGATTGCAGCCAAGTTAATTCAACGACTTACTGCCAACTATCGACCAAAACGAAATAATCCGTCACATATTACCAATGCTATCAAGACATAATAAGCGCAAGAAAATGCCACCGGCTCAGGCCGCTCGACTGCGATGAAGATACTTTCCATATTCGGAACGCGTCCAGAAGCGATCAAGATGGCTCCCCTGGTCGCTGCCTTGCAGGATGAGTCGCAGTTGGACAGCGTGGTATGCGTGACCGGCCAGCACCGCCAGATGCTGGATCAGGTGCTGGCATTGTTCGATCTGCGCGCGCAGCACGATCTGGACGTCATGGTGTCCAACCAGACCCTGAACGGCCTGTACGCGCGCCTGATCAGCCGGGTGGACGAGGTACTGGCGACGGAACAGCCGGATTACGTGCTGGTGCATGGCGATACCAGCACCGCCTCGGCCTGTGCGCTGGCCGCCTTCCATCGACGCGTCCGCATCGGCCATGTCGAAGCGGGCTTGCGCACCGGCAATCTGGCCATGCCCTTTCCCGAAGAGATGAACCGCCGCGTGGTCGACGCCATCGGCGACTGGCTGTTTGCGCCGACCGCCGAATCGCGCGGCAACCTGCTGCGCGAGAACCTTGCCGGCCGCATCACCGTGACCGGCAATACCGTCATAGACGCGCTGGCCATGACCTGCGCCAAGCTGTCCCCCGATGGGCCACTGGCGCGCGGGCTAGCCACGCGCTACGACTGGCTCGACCCGCAACGCCGACTGATGCTGGTGACCGGCCACCGGCGCGAGAGCTTCGGCGGCGGCTTCAAGAACATCTGTGCCGCGCTGGCCGAGCTGGCCCGCCGCGAAGACCTGCAGATCGTCTATCCGGTGCACCTGAACCCGCAGGTGCGCAATGTCGTGATGGCCGATCTGGCGGGGCTGGAGCGGGTCCACCTGATCGATCCGCTGGATTATCTCGATTTTGTCTGGTTCATGCAGCGCGCCCATCTCATCCTGACCGACTCCGGCGGCGTACAGGAAGAGGCGCCGTATCTGGGCAAGCCCGTGCTGGTGATGCGCGACGTGACCGAGCGCCCGGAAGCGGTGCGGGCCGGCACGGTGGCGCTGGTGGGCACAGACAGGCAACGCATCGTCACTGAGGTCAACCGACTGCTCGACGATCCCACGCTGCATGCCGCGTTTTCGCGGCGTATCAACCCGTACGGAGACGGCAAGGCCAGCGCGCGTATTGTCGATGCGCTCTGCGGCCGCGCCGTCTCGGAATTCGATCCCTACGGCGCGGCCACCGGCACGCCGGCCTGATGCCTCCCGACCTGAGTGTTCCGCCAGGAGTTCCCATGCCCAAACCCACTTCCCTTCCCGCCGCCCTGGCGCTCTGTCGCACGCTCATGGCTGCGGGCCTGCTGGTGCCGTTGGGCGCGATGGCCAGCCCGGCCGGCGACGCGCTGCGGCAATTGCAGGGCGATGATTGGGTCACGCGCAACACCACGCTGGCCGATCTCGGGATCACTGAGCCGGTCGTTCTGAGTAACAGCGATGCGCGCCAGGAGTTCTACCTGCCGGTGCCGCGCGGCGTGCCGATAGCCGACGCCACCTTGAACTTCGACGCCAAGTACACCAAGGGCGAACCGGGCCGCACCAGTCTGGTGCTGTGGGCCGACGGTGTACCGCTGAATGCGCAGCGCATCGCCGACGGCGATGGCCGCATCGCACACGGCTACACGGTCGACCCGCGTGGCCGCGAGACCGGCTTCCTGCGGGTGGGCGTGGACTGGTAATCGGAAATCGCGCTGCGCCATTGCGAGAGCAATCGCGCCACCGCGAATGCGCTGACCATCTCGCCGCAAACGCGCCTGACTTATCGTTACGACGCCTCGGCCATCGGCAATCTGGATGACGCCTGGGGCACGCTGCCGGGCAAGCCGACCCTGATCGTCGGCGGCGCCAAGCTCGACCAACAGGCCTTCGACAGCGCCTGGCGCGTCGGGGTGGCGCTGGAACGGGCCGGCAAGCGCGTGGCGGTCCGCGCTTTCCCGTCGGTGGGCGACGAGATCGACACGCGCGGCTTGCAGGCTCCCACCGGATTGGCGCAGATCCCCGCGTTCGCGTCGCTGGCCGACAACGGCGCGCACAAGATCGCCAACGCCGCCGAGATCGGCGCGCTGCTGGTGATGGGCGCGCCCGCCGTCGCCGGTGACGTGGTGATCGCCGACGCCGCGCTGCGCGCCAAGTTGAACGAGGCGCTGGACGCGCTGCAGGCGCAACTGGCCAGCGACGCCGACGCCGCGGCGGCCTTCCGGTCCTGGCGCGAGCGGCGCGTGCCGCTGGCCGGCGCCGACCTGCGGTCGAAGGAAATCCGCCTGGCCGCGATGGGCCGGCAGGCCGTGATCGCATTGGCCGCCGATGCCGGCGCGCAGGGCGCGGGCGCCTTCGACAGCGCCTGGCGCCGTATCCTGGTGACACGCCAAGTACAGGTCAAGGCCGCGATGCCGCCGCAGACCTTCCAGGATGGCGGCCTGCGCCTGACGGCGCTGGGCGGTTCGCCCAACAGCTTCAACGTCGTCGCCAGCGGCGATTGGACCACCACGTTCCCGCTGGCCGCGGTCTCGGCCGATGGGCGCATGCCCGGCGAACTGGTCATGGACGTGTCGGCCGCGCCCGGCGCATCGTCGACACGGCCGGTGGCGTCGGTCTTCTGGAACGGCATCCTGCTGGCCGCCAAGCAGTTGGACGCCGACGGCCGCCCCGAGCGCCTGACCGCGCGCGTCCCCGGCTATGCGCTTGGCGTCACCAACGCGGTGCGCGTCACGTTCCAGCGCCAGCCGGTTTCGGTCGACTGCAATGAGATTCCCCAGGGCTATCCGGTAAACGTACTGCCGACCAGCTACGTGAAGCCGGAAAAGGCCGAGCCGGATGGCACTTTCGTCGGCCTGCTGCCCCTGCTGGCGGGCTCGCCGCAGGTGATCGTGCCCGACAGCTACCTGGCGGACGCGCCCGCCAACCTCAAGCGCCTGATCGGTATCGCCTCGGCCAGCGGCATTTCGACCGCCCGCGCCGAACTGTCGGTGGCGCCCGCCGGCCAGGCGGTCAAGCCAACCCGCCCGTTCCTGGCCATGGAGGTGCCGGTGGAAGGCGCCAAGCCAATGGTGACCGTCACCGACCGCAAGCAGTTGCGCATCGACGGCAGGAACACGACGTGGCTGGACATCTCCGGGCTGGAGCACCTGAGTTCCGCCGAGGTGATCAGCGCCAGCGGCCAGGACGGCGTGCTATGGCACACCCTGGGCCAGCAGGCCGGCATGCCGGACGCGCCGTTCGTGCTGAATCGCGGCAACGTCGCGCTGATCGGCGCCACCGGCCCGGTGGCCTGGATCGACAGCGCCAACCCCGACGCCAGTCATCCGCCCGGCGCCGGCGAGAGCGCATTCTTCGAATGGCGCCGCTATATTTCGTGGGGCGTGCCCGCGATCAGCGTGGCGCTGCTGGCGCTGATCCTGATCCTGATCCTGGCCACGCGCGCCAGCCGCAGGAAGAAACAGGACCGCCCGTAAACCAGGCCGCGCCCGCTCATGTCCTCGCTTTATTGGCCCTATCTCATCGCCGACTATTACCGCGGCCTTGAGATCGTGACCGCCGTCGTCGGCGTGATCATCCTGCTGTCGAGCCTGGATGACCTGTTCATCGATGCCTGGTACTGGGTGCGCGAATTGCGGCGTTCGCTGACGATCAAGCGCCGCTATACGCCGCTGACGGCGTCGCAACTGCGCACCAAGCAAGAGCAGCCACTGGCGATCATGGTGCCCGCCTGGCTCGAGTACGACGTCATCGCCTCGATGCTCGAGACGATGGTGTCGACGCTCGAGTACAAGAACTACATGATCTTCGCCGGCACCTACCGGAACGATGCGCGCACCATCAAGGAAGTCGAGCGCATGCGGCGGCGTTACCGCCAGTTGATACGGGTGGAAGTGCCGCACGATGGCCCGACCTGCAAGGCCGACTGCCTGAACTGGATCGTGCAGGCCATCTTCGCCCAGGACGCGAGGCAGCCGGTGCCGTTCGCCGGCGTCATCCTGCACGACAGCGAAGACGTGCTGCACCCGCTGGAACTGAAGTACTACAACTATCTCCTGCCGCGCATCGACTTCATCCAGTTGCCGGTGACATCGCTGGAACGCCACTGGTACGAATTGGTGGCCGGCACCTACATGGACGAATTCGCCGAATGGCACACCAAGGATCTGGTCGTGCGCGAGAGCATGTCGAAGATGGTGCCGTCGGCCGGGGTCGGCACCTGCTTTTCGCGCCGCGCATTGGTCGAGCTGGCCGCCGAGACCAACAACCAGCCCTTCAATACCGACACGCTGACCGAGGACTATGACATCGGCGCGCGCCTGGCGCAGCGCGGCATGCGGCAGATCTTCGGCAAGTTCGGCGTCGAGTACGTGACCCGGCGCCGCGCCTGGTTCGGGCTGGGCAAGGAGAAGGTCTCCGCCATCCACATGCCGCTGGGCGTGCGGGAGTACTTTCCCAACACCTTCCGCACGGCTTATCGGCAGAAGGCGCGCTGGACGCTGGGCATCGGGCTGCAGGGCTGGCAACAGGTCGGCTGGACCGGTTCGCTGGCCACCAAGTACCTGCTGTTCCGCGACCGCAAGGGCCTGGTGACGTCGTTCATCGCGATCCTGGCATACCTGCTGCTGGCCAATTTCTTCCTGTTCTACCTGGCCGACCTGTTCGGCTGGTGGACCGTCTACTACCCGTCGTACTTCCGTCCCGGCGGCTGGCTGGTGACGCTGATGTGGATCAACGCGGTGGCCCTGCTGCTGCGGGTGATACAGCGCGGCTACTTCGTCGGCCGCATGTACGGCTGGGAACACGCGCTGCTGTCGATCCCGCGCATGATCGTCGGCAACTTCATCAATGCCATGGCCGCGGCGCGCGCCTGGAAGCTGTTCATCGGCCACCTGATCACCGGCAAGCGGCTGGCCTGGGACAAGACCATGCACGACTTCCCCTCGACTGACCAACTGGCGCAACAACGCCAGCGCCTGGGGGAATTGCTCTTGTCCTGGCAGGCGATCGATGAAGACAAACTATCGCGCGCGCTGGAAATCCAGTCACGCGACAAGCGGCCGCTGGGCGAGATCCTGATGGAACAGGGCTGGCTAGATGAAGGCACGCTGAAAGAGGCCATCCATTTCCAGCAAGGAGGCCAGACGGCCGACAACGCGCCCGCGCGCTCCGACGACAAACCCACGCCCCCATGAAGCCACTGACCCGTTCGTTCCTGCTGTCCGCCGCGCTGGCCTGCGCCGGCCACGCCGGGCCCGCCGCCGCCCAGTCGGCGCCGCGCGCCGCCGAGGCGCCGCTGGAAGGCGCCGCCTACCAGTTCGCCGACGAAGGCTACAAAAGCTACGATGCGGGCAATTACGTTCAGGCGCAGCATCAAGCCGAGTCCGCCATCGCCTTGCGTCCGGACGTCGAGCGCCTGCGCCTGCTGCTGATCTACGCGCTGCAGAAGCAGGGCAAGCTGCGCGAAGCCGACCAGGCCGCGGCCGACGCCATCAAGAGCGGCCTCGACACGCCGGCGCTGCGCCAGGCGCGCGCCAATCTGCGGCCGCGCGGTGCGCAGCCGGCCACGGGCGCCACGCCCGCCACCACCTCGGCCTACCGCCGCGGCTTTCCGATCGCCACGCGCGCCTACGCCGACTACAACCGCGCCGATTATCCGGCCGCGCAGCGCGGCGCCGAACAAGCCTTCCGCATCGATCCCAAGCAAGGCGCCTGGGCCATGCTGTGGCTCGATGCGCTGGAAGCCCAGGGCAAATATGCCGAGGCCGAGGCTGCCGCCGACAAGGCCATCGCGCTGGGCGCCCCCAACAAGAACGACCTGACGGCGCGCCGCACCACCATGAAGCGCCGCCTGGCGATCAAACCGGCCGAACAGGGCTATCAGGCGCTCATCGCCAATCGCCCCGGCGATGCCGTGCCTTTGGCGCGCCAGGCCGTGGCGCTGGCCCCCGACACCGCCAGCCACCGCCTGCTGCTGATGACCGCGTTGATGCTGGACAACCAGCTGGCCGCGGCCGAGGATGCCGCCACCGACGCGCTCAAGCAGGACGATGAAAACACCGTCGCGCTGGTGATGCGTGCCTACCTGCGTCAGCGCCAGGGCAAGACGGCGCAGGCCAATGCCGACTTCGACGCCGCGCTCAAGCAGGACTGGCTGGACGACGACCAGCGCCGCAACGTGCGCCTGATCGCCGCCGACGCCGCACTTGCCGGCGGCGAAACCCAGCGCGCGCTGGCCCTGCTGGCGCCGCTCGGCAACAACGACGAAGCCGCCACGGCCCGCCGCAAGCGGGCCCGCTCGGCCCCCGCCGTGCCGGCCACGCTGACACTGGCCAATTACCCCGCGCCCTTGCAGGACTGCCGCGATACCCCTTACGGCACGTCATGCGAATTGCTGCCCTCGGATGCCGCCGGCAGCGGCGGTCCGGCCGCCCAGGCTTATGCCGCCTATGCGCGCGAGGACTACCAGGAAGCGATTGCCCTGGCGCGCAAGGCGGCCGAACAGGACCCTGCCAACAAGGAGTTCCAGCGCCTGCTGACCACCGCGCTGGCCGCCGGCAATGCGGCGCAGTTGGCGGAAGCCGAACGGCGCATGGGCGCAGCGTTGGCGGCACAGCCCGACGACCCCGCCCTGCTGATGCAGCGCGGCTACCTGCACCAGCGCATGGGCCAGCCCGGGCTGGCGCTGCAGGACTTCCAGGCCGCGCGCGCCACCGGCAAGGCACCGCCGACCGTGATACTGGACGAAGGCTATGCGCTGTCCGGCGTCGGCGATAAGCGCGGCGCGGTGGAAAAACTGAAGCAGGCCATCGACGAAGCCGATGCCGGCAAGCTGCCGTTGACACCGCAGCAGCGTTTCGACACCCGCAGCGGCGTTGCCGGGCTGTCGCGCGAATGGGGCGGCTACGTCTCGGCCGGCTACCGGGGGGCCCGGCCGGCATCCTCCGGACTGGGCGGCGCGGCCATCACCGTGCCGGGCGACGCCGTGTTCAGCACGGCCGAGATTTTCTGGCGGCCAGCCGACTTCCTGAACTCCTCGACCCGCACGTTCGAGCTGTATGGGCGCCTGTCCAACACGCTTTACAACAAAGGCGGCAGGACCACCAGCCAGACCGTGTCGGACCCCTGTGGTGGCACCATCAATGTGGCCGAGACCTCGAACCAGGGTATTTCCGGCATCCCCACCACCGTGGGTTCGCTGGGCATGCGCTTCACGCCGTCCACCGAGGTCGGCCTGACTTTCGGCCTGGAGCGCCAATTCAACCTGGGAACCGCCACGCGCAAGGGCACGTTCAGCCCGGCGCCGGCGGACCTGCGCTGCGGCCTGAATCGCAGCAACCAGACTGCCTACTACAAGACCGACGCCGGCAGCGGCGGCTGGCTTGCCTATGTCACGTATGGCCTGTACGAAGGCACCACGCTGCGCATCGACCGTCCCGACTGGTTCACCATGGAAGGCTACGTACAGGCGGGCTATTCCTGGCAGGACATGTCGGCGCGCCTTTGGAAGCGCAACAACGCCACCGGCGCCGACACCGACCAGACCTCGGGCAAGATCAAGCGCGATCAGGCCTTCGGCGCCGGCGAATTGCGCGTGGGCCGCAGTTACCGGATGGACGCGATCAGCGACCGCCTGGTGTTCTTCCCCTACGCGGTGGTGGGCGTCGACTGGCTCTGGAACAAGAACCGCATGGTCGGCCTGGACATCAATGGCTCGGATTCGTATGGCCAGCTGGGCGACGGCTCCTCGTGGTCGATGGGCGCCGGCCCTGGCTTCAATCTGCGTTACTGGTTCCGCGAAGACCACTACAACGCGCCGCGTTCGTACCTGGACCTGACCACCCAATACCGCTTCAACATCGGCGGCGGCCAGGCCGACCGGGCCAAGGGGTTGTTCATCAACCTGACCCTGTCGTATTGAACCGCGCCCGCACATACCCATGAAGGAGTCCGCAAGCATGACCCCCCTCACCTTCCGCCCGCCGCGCCGCGTGCGCCTCGCTTCGACGCTGTGTGGCGCGCTGCTGGCGCTGGCCGCTGGCGTCTCGCAGGCGCAGCAGGCCTCATCCATCGTCATCCAGGGCAAGGACAACTGGTTGTTCCCCGGCTGGGGCAGCCTGACCCAGGTAGACATGCGTGGCATCGACGCCTCCACCCGGCTGGTGCGCGAAGCCCGCGATGCGCTGGCCGCCAAAGGCATCCAACTGGAAGTGCTGGTGCTGCCCGACAAGACCCTGTTCTACCAGGACAAGCTGCCCGATGGCACCACACTGAGCGCCGACGTCAAGAAGCGCTACCAGACCATCCTGGACAAGCTCAAGGCCGCCGGCATCGCCACCATCGATGACGAAGCCGTGCTGCGCCGTCTGAAGGACAGCGGCCAGAACGTCTTCTATCGTACCGACCAGCACTGGACCCAGGCCGCCGCCGATGCCACCGCCGAGGCCCTGGCGCAGCGCATCAAGCAGGACGTGAAAACGCTGGCCGGCAAGCCCGGCACCGGCATGGCGCTGGGCAGTGTGGTCAATGAACGCCGCTATGGCGACCTGGCCGAACTGTTCCTGACGCCCGACCAGCGCAAGCAGGCCGGCCGCGAAACCTTCACCGTGCGCCGCCAGGCCGACAATCAGAGCCTGATCGACGACGCGCCGGCGCCGGTACACGTGACCGGCCACAGCATGGTGCAGCCGTATTTCGGCTTTCCCCAGAAGCTGTCCAATGCGCTGGACCGTCCGGTTTCGGTGAACTGGAAGCCCGGCAACGTCGGCCAATGGATCATGCTGCTGGAATACCTGGAGTCGCCCGCCTTCAAGCAGAACAAACCGCAAGTGCTGGTGTGGCAGATGTTCGAGCCTACCTACGCGCAGGGCCCGGATGCCAAGGGCCTGTGGGACAACGCGTCCATCATGACCGTCGACGCCTGGCGTAGCCGCATGCAGGCGGCGGTGGGAAAGTAACGCCGTGGCCCAACCGGACAAGGCGGTCGCGGTGGCGACGCAGCCCGGCCATCGGCGCAACGCGATCGTGATCGGCGTGCTGCTGGCGCTCGGCCTGGGCTGGGGCGCCTGGTGCCTGGCGCAGGCCAAGCTGCGCGCCGCGGACATCGCGCCCGCGGCGTGGATGAACGGCTCTGCCGGCGCCCGGCTGAACCAGTCGCTGCGCCTGCCGGCGCAGGGCGCGGTGAATACCTGGAACGCCGCGATCCGCTATCGCGTGTTCGGCGATCTGGGCGATCAGGTCGCCATGGGCTGCCCGCAATGGCTGTTCTATCGCGACGGACTGCGACCGCAGCCCGGCGTCCATGTCTTCGATGAACGCCTGCGCCTGATGCGCCACTGGGTCGACCAATTGCGCCAACGCCAGGTACAGGTCCTGGTGGTGGCCGTGCCCGACAAATCCCGCATCGAGGCCGACCACCTGTGCGGCCAGACGGTGTCGCTGCCTATGCGGCAGACGCTGGATGCCTGGCAACAGGCGCTGAGCGCGCAGGGCGTGCCCTTCGTTGACCTGCGCGAGGCGCTGGCGCAAGCCGCGGCGCCGCGCTTCTTCCGCACCGATGTACACATGAATGCCAGCGGCGCCCAGGCCGCCGCCGCCCAAGTGGCGCAGGCCGCCTTGCCGCTGCTGGGCGGCCGCGGCAGCCAGATCTTCAAGGAAACGCCGACGGGCACGCCGCAACCGCGCATGGGCGACCTGATCGTGCTGGCCGGGCTGGAACAGGCGCGCCCGGGTTGGCGGCCCGAACTGGACCTGGCCGCGCCGCAGAAGATCGAGCCGGTGCGCGGTGGCGGGCTGCTCGACGATACGCCACCGGTGGAAGTGCTGTTGGCGGGCAGTTCCAACGGCCGCCGCAGCAATTTCGCCGAACGGCTGGGCAGGGACCTGGGCCGCGAGGTCTGGAACCTGAGCCTGGATGGCGGCCAGTTTTCCGGGGCCTTGCTGGTGGCGCTCAAGCAACGCGAACATTGGCCCAGCAGCCTGAAGCTGGTGATCTGGGAGTTTTCCGAAATGGCGCTGTCGCTGCCGCTGACCGAAGACGAGAAATCCGTGCTGGCCCGACTGCCCTGACCCCAGATGCTATTCAACTCCTACCTGTTCCTGCTGATCTTCCTGCCCGTCACGCTGGCCGTGTACTACGGCGCCGGACGCCTGAACCTGCGTCTGGCGGCGCTGTGGCTGTGCCTGACCTCGCTGGTGTTCTATGGCTGGTGGAATCCGCAGTTCGTGGTGCTGCTGGCGGGTTCTATCGCCTTCAACTTCCTGGTCAGCCTGCTGATCCTGCGCACCGCCGCGCGGCCAAAGCTGCAAGGCCTGATCGTGGGCCTGGGCGTGGGCGCCGACCTGGCGCTGCTGTTCCACTACAAGTACTTCGCCACGCTGCTCAACTTCCTGGCCGACCTGGGCATGACCAACTCGACCATGGACGCGATCATCCTGCCGCTGGGCATTTCGTTCTTCACCTTCACCCAGATCGGCTACCTGCTGGATTGCCGCGCCGGCGTGGTCAAGGAACGCAGCCTGCTCAGCTACGTGCTGTTCGTGACGTTCTTCCCGCACCTGATCGCCGGCCCGATCCTGCATCACAAGGAGATGATGCCGCAGTTCGCGCAGCCCGAGAACTACCGCTTCAAGGCCGAGAACCTGTCGGTGGGCGGCATGCTGTTCGTGATCGGACTGGCCAAGAAAGTGCTGTTGGCCGACGGCATCGCGCCCTACGCCGACGCCGGCTTCGCCGCGCCGGGCGAGTTGCTGTTCTGGGGCTCGTGGGGCGCCAGCCTGTGCTACGCCTTGCAGCTGTATTTCGACTTCTCCGGCTATTCGGACATGGCGCTGGGCCTGGCCAAGATGTTCGGCATCCGCTTCCCGCTGAATTTCAATTCGCCCTACAAGGCCAGCAGCATCATTGAATTCTGGGCGCGCTGGCACATGACGCTGACGCGCTACCTGACCGCCTACCTGTACTACCCGGTGGCCATGGCCATATCGAAGTGGCGCACCGACCGCAATCTGCCGGTCGGCGCCCAGGGCGTGGCCACGGCGGGCGGCTTTCTGGCCAGCATCGTCACGCCGACGCTGTTCACCATGGCGCTGGCGGGGGTCTGGCACGGCGCCGGTTTCCAGTTCCTGGTGTTCGGCCTGCTGCACGCCATGTACCTGTCGGTGAACCACGCCTGGCGCATCTTCGTGGTCGGCCGCAAGCCGGCGGCCGCCCGCAACCTGGGCGTGGCCCAGCGGGCCGCCTGCGTGCTGCTGACTTTCGTGGCGGTGCTGGTGGCGCAGGCCTTCTTCCGCGCCCACGGTGTCGGCGACGCCATGCTGCTGATGCAAGGCATGATCGGCCTGCGCGGCATGGAAACGATGGACCTGGCCACCCACGTCGGCGGCCTGGCCTGGGGCGATGCCTGGCGGGTGCTGGTCGGCCATCACCTGCAGCTGATCTATGCTGTGGTGCTGCTCGGCATCGCCTGGTTCGCGCCGAATGCGCACCAGATCCTGGGCCGCTACTCGCCGGCGCTGTTCAAACCCCAGGAGGCGCCCACGCCATGGATGCGCTGGCGCCCCAATCTGGCCTGGCTGGCCGTGATGCTGGCCCTGCTGTTTTTCTGCCTGGTGAACCTGCACAAGGAAACCCGGTTCCTCTATTTCCAATTCTGACCGCGGCGCGGTCGCGGAGCACGCTATGGACATCAATGACATCGAAGCCAAGGTGGCCGAACTCATCGAAGGCATCATCCTCACCAAGGTCGATCCCGATACCCTGCTGATCGAATCCGGGCTGGTGGACTCGCTGGCCGCGGTCGACGTGGCGCTGGCGGTGGAGCGCCAGTTCGGCTGCAAGATCCCGCCGACCGAGATCGACGTGCATCTGGAGTCCGTGCATACCCTGGCGGCATTCATCGCGGAGCACGCGCGCGCCTGACGTTTTCCCTTGGGGGCTGCAACATGCGTTTTGATTTCAAGGCCTACGATTTCGCCGACACCGACGCTGGCGCCGACGCCATCGCGGTGGTCGACGCGCAGGGCCCACTCACCTGGGGCGCGTTGCTGACGGCCACCCAAGCGTGGGAACAGGAAGCGCTGCGGGCTGGCGTCACCGCCGGCGTGCCGCTGGTTCTCTCGGGCCACAAGGAGGCCGCCTTTCTGGTGGCGATCCTGGGCTGCCTGCGGCTGCGCGTGCCGTTCGTGCCGGTCGACGTCATCAACCCGCCCGAGCGCATCGCCCGCATCGGCGAACTGGTGCGCGCCGGACTGCGCTATGACGCACAGGCCGGCGTCTTCGCTCCCGCCTGCGCCAGCCCCGCGCCGCTGGCCGAACACGGCCTGGCCTACATCATGTTCACTTCCGGCAGCACCGGCGACCCCAAGGGGGTGCAGATTGGCCGTGAAAGCGTGACCCTGTTCGCCGGCTGGATTCGCGACTGCCTGAACCTGGGCCCGGCGCCGGCGTTCATGGACCAGATGCTGTTCAGCTTCGACTTCTCGCTGTTCAACTGGGTTGGCGCGCTGGAACTGGGCGGCACCTGCGTGCTGTGCCCGCGCGAAACCATCGCGCAGCGCGATACCTTCGTGCAGTACCTGGCGGACACCGGCATCAACGTCTGGGCGTCCACGCCTTCGTTCGTGCGCCAGCAGCTGTTCAACCCGGACTTCGAGCAGGCCCGCCTGCCGCGGCTGCGGGTGTTCATGTTCGGCGCGGAGTCGCTCACCCCCACGCTGGCCGAAGCGCTGTGGCGGCGTTTTCCCACGGCGCGCATCATCAACTCGTACGGCCCCACCGAGGCGACCTGCTCCACCACCTGGGTCGAGATCGATTCCGGCCTGCGTGCCGAGGCGCCCAATCCGTTCCCCATCGGCCGCGCCAAGCCCTATGCCGAGGTCTTCATCGAGAACGGCGAGATCAGCATCGTCGGCGACCACGTCATGCGCGGCTATCTCAACCGCCCGGACCTGAACGCCTCGCGCATGTTCACGCGCAATGGCAAGCGCGGCTACCGCAGCGGCGACCTGGGCGAGATCGACGCGCGCGGCCTGGTGACGTTCCGCGGCCGGGTCGACGACCAGATCAAGCTGCACGGCTACCGCATTGAACTGGCCGAGATCGATGCCGCCATCGCCGCCCTGCCCGGCGCGCGCGCTGGCGCCACCGTGGCGCTGCGCCGGCCCGATGGCGCTATCATCCGACTGATCGGCTTCGTCGAGCCCGCGGCGGCCGGCCCCGCAGGCCTGCAACCGCTGCCGGCGGCACTCGATGACTGGAAAGCCGTGCTGGGCCGCACGCTGCCCCCTTACATGATCCCGTCCGAGCTGGTCGCCTGCCATCGCTTCCCGACAACCAGCACCGACAAGGCGGACCGCAAGCAACTCGAGCGCATGTATCTCGATGCCCGCCTCAGCAAGAAACCGGAGCCGCAAGCATGATCCGTCGCATTCATTTTTCCACCCTGGCATTGGCGCTGGCGTTGGCCTTGCCGGGCGCCGCCGCGCAGGCCGAGGGCGTGTTCGCCCAGCTCTATGCCGCGCGCCCGCCCGCGGGCTCGTCGTTTGTGCGCGTCGTCAATCCCGAGGCCAGCCCCGTGCGCGTGCAGATTGCCAATGGCCCGTCGCAGGAGATCAGCCCGACCCAGCCCGCCAGCACCTATGCCATCGTCAAGGGCAATCAGCCGTTCAACCTGCTGATCGACGGTAAACCGGCGGCCAGCCTGCAGGTCAAGCCCGACACCTTCACCACGCTGGTGGTGCGCCGCGACGGAGCCAACGCCACCTACGCCGCCATCGATGACAGCAATGGCGCGCAGGACGCGCTCAAGGCCGAACTGCGTTTCTACAATCTGGCGGCCGATTGCCCTGCCGCCAGGCTCGAAGTCAGCCCCACCGGTCCCACGCTGTTCCAGGACGTCAAGCCCGGCGCCTCGGCGGCGCGCGCCATCAATCCGGTCAGCGCCACGCTGGCCGCCGGCTGCGGCACGGTGCGCTCGCCCTCGTTGGTGCTGCCAGCCTTGCAGCCTGGCGACCATTACAGCCTGTTCCTCACCGGCAGCGCCACCGCGCCCACCCTGCACGGCCAGACCAGCGCCACCGACCCCTACGGCAGCAAGTAAGGAGGGCCCCATGCGCCGCGTTTTCCGGGACGACCACGAGCTCTTTCGCGATCAGGCGCGGCGCTTCGTCGCCCAAGAGATCGCGCCGCATTATGCCGAATGGGAAAAGGCCGGCATCGTACCGCGCACGCTCTGGCGCCGCGCCGGCCAGGAGGGTCTGCTCAACTGCGCCCTGCCCGAGCCCTACGGACTGGGCGGCGATTTCGGCCACGCCGCGGTGGTGATCGAGGAACTGGCGCGCGCCAACTTCCTTGGTATCGGATTCTCGATCCACTCCGACATGGTGTCACCCTATCTGAACGCCTTCGGCACCTCCGAGCAGAAGACGCGCTGGCTGCCCGCGATGACGCGCGGCGAAATCATCGGCGCCATCGCCCTGACCGAACCGGGCGCGGGCAGCGATCTGAAAGCGGTGCGCACGCGTGCGCATCGCGACGGCGAAGCCTATGTGCTGAACGGCCAGAAGACCTTCATCACCAATGGCGTCAACGCCGGCCTGGCGATCGTGCTGGCCAGCACCGCCCCCGATCTGGGCGCGCGCGGCCTGTCGCTGTTCTGTGTCGAGGAAAACCTGCCCGGCTACACCAAGGGCCCCGCACTGAACAAGATCGGCCAGCATTGCCAGGACACTTGCGAACTGTATTTCGACGACGTGCGCCTGCCAGCCGACTGCCTGCTGGGCCAGGAGAACCATGCCTTCGAATATCTGACGCAGGAACTCGCGCGTGAACGCCTGGCGATCGCGCTGCGCGCCGGCGCCTCGCTCGAAGGCATGCTGGACGACGCCGTCGAATACACCCGCAACCGCAAGGTATTCGGCCGCCGGGTGTTCGACTACCAGAACACGCGCTTCAAGCTGGCCAGCGCGCGCGCCCAGAGCGCCATGCTGCGGGTGTTCCTGGACGATTGCCTGGCGCGCCACATGGCCGGCGAACTGGACGCCACCAGCGCCGCCATCGCCAAGCTCAACGCCACCGAAATGCAGGGCGCGGTGCTGGATGACCTGCTGCAACTCTACGGCGGCTATGGCTACATGGCCGAGTACGGCATCGGCCGCGCCTGGGTCGACGCGCGCGCGCTGCGCCTGTTCGGGGGCACCAGCGAGATCATGCGGGAAATCATCGGGCGGGGCTTTCTCTGAGCGTCCGCGGATTCAGGCCCGCGCCGCCATCCAGGCATCGCGCAGCGCGCGGGCCTCAGGCGTGTCGCCAATCACCCAGGGATCGATCGTGAACGCCACGATGCGCTTGGCGCCGTAGCCACGGGCCACGTCCCATTGCTGCTTGACCCGGCCGAAATCGGCCGAACGCGCCTTGAACGTGGTGCCATCCGTGCTGCCCGAAGGCAGTTCCTCGAACAGTTCCATGATCAGATCGAATGACGCCCCCCGCCGCAGCAGCATGTCGTGCAGCGGTTCCAGCGCCCGGTAGTTGGCCAGGCCCGCCACGCCCACGCCATCCTGAATCATGGGATGGATGCGCACCTGGTCGAGGATCAGCGCCCACAGCTTCATCAGCGAGCCACCGCCCGGGAGCCGGCTGTGATAAGTGGATATCGACGGGAGTCGACCGCAACTGGCCAGCGAGGCGCTGGCGAAGGCTTCCAGCCACGGCAGCAGCAGCGCCTGGCGCGCAGGCCGCGCCCAGTTGTATTGCTCCAGCTCGTAGGGCACGTACCAGCCGCGGAAATTCTTCCGCTCGGGCCATGCGGCGTTGCGCATATAGGCCACGCCACGGTCGCGGGTGCGGTTCAGGTAGGCGGCCAGCGCCGCCTTGTCCGGCGAGGCCAGCATGTTCCACCAGCGCTGGTCGTAAGGCAGGCCGACATGCACGCCCAGGCCATGGCGCTGCGCCTGATCGAAGATCGCATCCAGCAGCGGCCGCGGCGCCATCCAGTCGTCGGGCCGGCCGCCCTCCAGGCCGACCCATTGCAAGAAGATCTCGCGGCAGCCCAGTTGGCGATAGGCGGCAAAGCGGCGGTCCCATTCCTCGCGCGTCAGGTCGAGATGGCTGCGCCACAATTGCAGGAAGGTCGCGCCCAGTGAAATCGGCGGCGCACAGGCCGCCAGCGGCGCGAGCGCCGCTAGCGCCGCCGCCTGCAGCAGGCGACGGCGCGTCAGCGAGGAATGCCGCACTCGCGCCAGAGGACAGTCCCTGCCGGGTTCAGCCGCGATTGCCGAACAGGCCCGGCAGCGCCGCCAGCAAGTCGGCCGGGTTGAATCCCTGGCCCGGCTGGACCGCGCCTTCAGGCGTGGCCTTGTCGATCAATTGCGGCAGCAGCGCGGACAACGAACCCAGCACCGAGCCGGTATCCTGGCCGGTCTTGCTGGCCAGTTCGTTGACCACGCCCGGATCCAGCACGCGGCCAAGCTGGTCGGCGCTGACCGGCAGGTTCTGGCCCTGGCCGATCCACGAGGCGATGATTTCCCCCAAACCGCCCTGCTGGAAGCTGGCGATCAGGCCGGACAGCCCCCCCGGGTACTTGTTCAGTTGTTCAATCAGGGCCGGCAGCAGCGAGGCCGAGCCCCCTTGCTGGCCGCCGCTGGCCATCGAGGTCAAAGTATCCAATAGGCTCATCGCCATGCTCCAGGAAAGTCGGAAATCCAGTATAGGCCCAGGAGGCCAGGGCATCCGTCATTCGGCGCGCACGGGAGCCGATCTTTGCAAAACTTGTCCTTTGGCCCGGCCCTGGCCGGCGCCGCGCAGCGCGTGCAGGGCCTTCTGGCCGGCGCGGCCGTCGGCGGTCAGGCCCAGGGCACGCTGTGCCGCCCGCAAGGCCGTGCGAGTGCGCTCGCCGATCATGCCATCGGGTTCACCCGGTTCATAGCCCAGCGCGATCAGCAGTTTTTGCAGTTCGCGCCGCTCGGCCCGCGACAGGCCGGGATCGTCCGTCGGCCAGGGCTGCGCCAGCGGCCCGCCACCACGCAGGCGGTCGGACAGGTGCGCAATCGCCAGCGCGTAACTCTCCGCAGCGTTATACGAATACAGCGCATCGAAGTTGCGTGTCACCAGGAAGGCTGGCCCCTGCGGACCGGCCGGCAGCAGCAGGCCCGCAGGCGTGGCGCCGGGCGGCAATGGCGTGCCATCGGCGCGCGTCAGGCCCTGCCCGCGCCAGAACGACAGCGGGCGCTTGTGTTTACGCCCGCTGCCAGCCGTACTCAGACCCGCCGGCAGCTTGACCTCGTAGCCCCAGTCCAGGTCGCGGTTCCATCCCGCGCGCTTGAGAAAGTGCGCGGTGGATGCCAACGCATCCGGCACGCTGTCGATCAGGTCGCGGCGGCCGTCGCCGTCGAAATCCACCGCCAGCCGCAGATAGGTCGAGGGCATGAACTGGGTCTGGCCAAAGGCGCCGGCCCATGAACCCTTGAGCTTGTCCGGATCGATATGCTCGTCCTGGATGATCTTGAGCGTGGCGTAGAACTCGCCGCGGAAATACGCCTGCCGGCGGCCGAAGCAGGATAACGTCGACAGCGAGGTCAGCAGCGGCCGCCCGCCCAGGGTGCGGCCATAATTGCTCTCGACGCCCCACACCGCCGCGATGGTGGCGGCATCCACGCCATAACGCGCGGCGGCGCGGTCGAGCTCGGTGCGCCAGCGCGCGATGCCCTCCCGACCATCGGCGACGCGCTCGGTGTCGACCAACGCCGCCATGTAATCCCAGATCGGCGTCTTGAATTCAGGCTGCGCATCCAGCAGGCCGATCACGGCCATGTCGGGAGACAACCTGGCGGTGTGCGCATCGTAGGTGGCGCCGGACACGCCAGCCTTGATGGCCGGCGCGCGCAGGCCGGCCAGGCAGGCCGCGAAGGCATCGGCCGCCCGCGCGGCCGGCGGACACAGCGCCAGCGTAAGCGCAGCCAGGACAGCGGCGTGACGGGGGGTCATGTCGAGGGGGTCCCCGTGCGGGGGCCGGCCGCGTCGCCCTGCAAGCGCGGCTGCCAATCTTCGATCTGGCCCAGGCGCGCGCGCTTCTCGAACAGCGCGCGCCAGTTGGGCGAAAGCGTCGGCAGCGCGGCCAGTTCGCTCAACGTGGGCACATCCAGCACCCGGCGATTGAGAATGTCCTGGACCCGGGCCAGCGTCCATTGCGGATGGGGCCGCTCGCGCAGCGACAGCACGTCGCCCGGCGCCAGCCAGCCTGCGCGCAACACGCGGTAGTACCAGCCAGTCTTGCCGCTGGCCTGCACCCGCGCCGCCATGCCGGCATGGTCGAAACGATGATTCAGCTTCCAGCACGGCTGGCGCGCCTGCGACACCTGGATCAACGCCTCGCCCACGGCATAGATGTCGCCCACGCAGACATCGTGCTCGGTCATGCCTGTCGTGGAGAGGTTCTCGCCGAACGCGCCCGGCGCGTCCAGCACGGCGCGCGCGCCCAATTCACGCAACCAATCCGGATAGTGATCACGCGCGTAATGGTGCAGCGCCTTTTCCGGCCCGCCATGGAAACGGCGGTCGGCCTGCGCGTCGCCACGCAGCCCCTGCGCGCCCAGCCACAGCGGTATGGCGACCGGGTGCTTGTCGATGCCGCTGTCGCGGCCGGAATCGCCCAGCGGGCGCACATCGCCCGTCAGCAGCGCGTCGATGACAATATCCATGCGCCGCTATCCCCGGTCCGCCTGCAACGCCGCCAGCTCGGCGTCGTCGAAGCCGGCGGCGCGGCGCGCCTGCAGGTTGAAGGGCCCGCGCAGGCGCGGCGCCCGGTAGCGCGCGGCCAGCTCGGCGTAGCAGGCGACCGGTTCCCTGCCCTGTTCGGCGCACAGCCGCTTGAACCAATGGTTGCCGATCGCCACATGGCCGATCTCGTCGCGCAGGATGATGTCGACGATGGCCGCGCTCTGCGCATCGCCCGCGCCCGCCAGCTTGTTGCGGATCAGCGGCGAGGCGTCCAGCCCGCGCGCCTCCAGCGTGCGCGGCACCAGCGCCAGCCGCGCCAGCAGATCGTCGCGGGTGCGTTCGGCCATTTCCCACAGGCCATTGTGGCCGGGAAAATCACCGTAGGCGTGGCCCAGGTCGGCAAGGCGCTGGTTGAGCAGTTCGAAGTGGCTGGCCTCTTCGCGCGCCACCCGCAACCAGTCGCGATAGAACGCCTCGGGCATGCCGGCAAAGCGCCAGAGGATGTCCAGCGCCAGGTTCACCGCGTTGAATTCGATATGCGCCAGGGCGTGCAACAGCGCGGCGCGGCCCTCCTGCGTGGCCATGGAACGCTGCGGCACCTCGTTCGGCGCGACCAGCGCCGGTGCGGCTGGCCGGCCCGGCAGCCCGGCCAGCGCGGCGTAGGGGCGCGCGCGGTCCAGTGGCGCATCGTCGTCAATGGCGCGCACGCGCGCCAGCTTGTCGGCCCAGCCGCAGGCGGCCAGCGCCTGCAGCGCCTGGGCCCGCAGGCAGGCCGTGTCGCGAGGGGGCGGCCGATTGCCGTCGGGGGGGAGGATCGAATTGCTATCCATCAGGATTTCCGCTGTGCGGCGGCCGCGAGCCGCCCGCTGGACAAAGACCAAAGCAAACACAATAACCCTGCGCACTCATCAGGCGCGGTGCGCCGCGCGCCAGCGGAGACTTTATCATTCGTCCATGGATTCGCCGCTCCGCCTGACCATCGAAACCGACCTGTCCCGCGTTGCCGCCCCCCAGTGGGACGCGCTGGCCGGCGACCAGCCGTTCCTGCGGCATGCCTTCCTGCATGCCCTGCACGACAGCGGCTGCGCGGCGCCACGCACCGGCTGGTCGCCTCACTACCTGATGCTGTGGCGTGGCGACACCCTGGCCGGCGCCGTGCCGCTATACCTGAAATCGCATTCCCGCGGCGAGTACGTATTCGACTACGCCTGGGCCGACGCCTTCGAACGCCATGGCCTGCGCTACTACCCCAAACTGCTGGCGGCGGTGCCGTTCACCCCCGTTTCGGGTCCGCGCCTGTTGGCCGCCCGCGACGAAGACCGCGACACGCTGGTGCGCGGGCTGGTGGCCTTCGCCGAAGAGATCCAGGTTTCGTCGCTGCACCTGTTGTTTCCCGCCGCGGCCGACCTGCGCGCGCTGCGCCACGCCGGATTCATGATCCGCGAAAGCGTGCAGTTCCACTGGACCAATCCTGGCTACGCCGACTTCGACGCCTTCCTGGCCACCATGAGCCATGACAAGCGCAAGAAGATCCGCCAGGACCGCAAGAAAGTGGCGCAGGCCGGGCTGGCGTTCCGCTGGCTGCGCGGCGCGCAGATCGACGCGGCCGCCCTGGACTTCTTCTACCAGTGCTATTGCCACACCTATTTCAACCACGGCAATCCGCCCTACCTGAGCCGCGAATTCTTCCTGCGCGCCTACCACGACCAGCCCGACGCTTTCGTGCTGATCCTGGCCGAGCGCGACGGCCAGCCGGTAGCGGCGGCCCTGAACCTGGCGGGCGGCGACGCGCTCTACGGAAGGTATTGGGGCGCGACGGAATACGTGCCGGGACTGCATTTCGAGACCTGCTACCTGCAGGCCATCGCCTTTTGCATCGCCCACGGCCTGGCGCGCTTTGAAGGCGGCGCGCAAGGCGAACACAAGATGGCGCGCGGGCTGCTGCCCACGCCTACCTGGTCGGCCCATTGGGTCGCCGACCCGCGCTTCGCGGCCGCGATCCAGCATTTTCTCGACGAGGAAACCGCCGCGGTGGACGACTACCTGGGCGAACTCGAGGCCCACACGCCGTTCAAGCGCGCGGCGCCGGACTGAGGCCTACAGGAAACGGTCCAGCAGTTTGCGGCTGTGCTTGTCGAGCGACAGAATGTCGCGCACCAGGTAGAAGATGCCGTGGCTGTCGGCGATCAGCAAAGTCTGCGGCCCCAGGCGGCGGATGTCTTCCTCGCCGCGCAGCGTGAACCGGGTCGGTCCCCTGTCGGTTTCCACGCTCCAGACACTGGGCGTGGCGAAGGTGGACACACTGGACAGCTTGCGAATCTCGGGCATGAACTCGCGGCCGGCCAGTTCTTCTTCGATCAGCGCACGCTCGGCGGCGGGCACCTCGGCCAGCCGTTCGACCCACAGCAATTCGCGGCCTTCGCTGGTCACCAGCGACAAACCGCGGTCGGCCTCACTGATGGGAAAGGCGCGTACCGGGATCACGCCTTCGTGCGCAACGCCATCGGCGCCCTGGAACACCAGGCGCCCGAAGGCATTGCGTCGCAACTGGAAAACGGGAAGCGTCATGACGGTTATCTCGGTTCCGTGTCAGGCCACGGCGGCCATGTCGTCGCTGCCCGGGGACGACTGCGCGTCGGCCTCGGCCTGGCGCGCCTGCGCCTGGTACAGGCGATAGTATGCGCCCTCGCGCGCCATCAGCGCCTCGTGGGGCCCCTGCTCCACGATCTGGCCACGATCCAGCACCACCAGCCGGTCGGCCTTGCGCAAGGTGCTCAGGCGATGGGCGATGGCGATGGTGGTGCGGCCGCGCACCAGGTTGTCCAGCGCCTTCTGGATCTCCTTCTCGGTGGTGGTGTCCACCGACGAGGTCGCCTCGTCCAGGATCAGGATGCGCGGGTCGATCAGCAGCGCGCGTGCGATCGAGATGCGCTGGCGTTCGCCGCCGGACAACGCCTGGCCGCGCTCGCCGACCAGCGAGTCGTAACCATGCGGCAGCCGCAGAATGAACTCATGGGCATGGGCGGCGCGGGCCGCGGCGACGATCTCGTCACGCGTGGCATCCGGTTTGCCGTAGGCAATGTTCTCGGCGATGGTGCCGAAGAACAGGAACGGCTCCTGCAGCACCAGGCCGATGTTGCGGCGGTAGTCGGCCACCCGCAACGAGCGGATGTCGGCGCCGTCCACCAGGATCGCGCCTTCCGACACGTCATAGAAGCGACAGATCAGGTTGATCAGCGTGCTCTTGCCCGAACCGCTGTGGCCCACCAGGCCGATCATTTCGCCGGGCGCGATACTCAGGTCCAGCCCGCGGATGACCTGGCGATTGCCGTAGCGGAAACCAACATCGCGCAACTCGATGCGGCCATTGATCTGCGGCAGCCTGGCCGGGTTCTGCGGTTCCGGCACGCTCGACACATGATCCAGGATATCGAAGATGCGCTTGGCGCCAGCGGCCGCCTTCTGCGTCACCGACACGATGCGGCTCATCGAATCCAGGCGCGTGTAGAAGCGCCCGATATACGCCAGGAACGCCGCCAGCACGCCCACCGTGATCTGCTTCTGCGACACCTGCCAAATGCCGAAGATCCACACCACCAGCAGGCCCACCTCGGTCAGCAGCGTGACGGTGGGCGAGAACAGCGACCAGGTGGTGTTGACGCGGTCGTTCACTTCCAGATTGCGGTTGTTGGCCTCGCGAAAACGCGCCACTTCGCGCTTTTCCTGGGCGAAGGCCTTGACCACGCGGATGCCGGGAATGGTGTCGGCGAGCACGTTGGTGATCTCCGACCAGATGCGATCGACCTTCTCGAAGCCATGGCGCAGGCGATCGCGCACCGCGTGGATCATCCAGATGATGAACGGCAGCGGCACCAGCGTGACCAGCGCCAGCCAGGGATTGATCGACACCAGGATCACCGCGGTCATGGCGATCATCAGGATGTCGTTGGCGAAGTCCAGCAGGTGCAGCGACAGGAACACGCAGATACGGTCGGTCTCGCTGCCGATGCGGGAGATCAGGTCGCCCGTCCGCTTGCCGCCGAAATACTCCAGCGACAGCTGTTGCAGGTGTTCATAGGTCGTGGTGCGCAGGTCCGCGCCGATGCGTTCGCTGACCCAGGCCAGGATATAGGTGCGGGCCCAGCCCAACCCCCATGCCAGGAACGCCGAGGCGAGCAGCCCGCCCAGGTACAGCCGGACCTTGTCGTAATCGATGGGAGCGCCGTTCTGGAACGGGATCAGCACATCGTCCATCAGCGGCATGGTCAGGTAAGGCGGCACCAGGGTCGCCGCGGTGCCCAGCAGGGTCAGCAGGAAGCCGGCCAACAGCGGGCCGCGATACGGCCGCGCAAAGCGCCACAGGCGCAGCAGCGCCCAGGTTGAAGACGGCGCCGCCTGCTCCTGATTGCAAGTCGGACACTCCTCCTGCCCGGCCGGGATGGTGTTGTTGCAGATGGCGCATGGGCGCTCGCCCGGGACCGCGGCCGGCCGGCCCGACAGGCGGATGGCCTGCTGCGCCTCGAACTGCCCCAGCAGCCGCAGCGCGGCCGGGTTGCAAGCCAGGGTGAATCGCCAGATGCCCAGGCGGGCGGCGTCATCGTGCAATTCCAGCACGGCGGCGCCGGCATGGTCGGATAGATTAAGGGACAGTTGGGGACCGTAGCACCAGCTTTCCCAAGCGGTATCGGCCGGATTGCGCGCGATCAGGCGGCGGTCCGTCACGGCGACCAGGCCCGGGCGGAACTTCAGGCGCTGATCCAGGTCTATTTCGAGCCAGGCGAGCAGGGTTTCACCCTGCGCCAGTTCCGCGCGGAATTCATCCCGCCAACGGGCAGGAAAGGCTTCGGCCAGGCCGGAAAGCAGGTGTGGTTTTTTCATTGGAACGCATACCGGGCCAGGACTCTGCCCTACAAGGCGGCGACGGCTTTCCGGCACCAGGCTGGAAACGTGTCCCTTCCTTACAACACAACGAGTTCACGCCTTTGAAGGCGTCGTATAGTATCAGCCGATTTTTCTAATTAGGAATATCTGGGATCCCCCACTCGTTGGCATTATTCTTAAGGCGCAACCCCAATAAATCCGCGGTCTTGCACAGGGGCGTCCGCGCGTGCCAACCTGCTTCTCAAGTAAATTAAAACATGAAAAAGAAAGACATTGAATTTCTCGATGTCGTGGCTTTGCGCGGCCCGAACATTTGGACGTACCGTCCGGTACTTGAGGCATGGGTGGACATCGGCGAACTGGAGGACTCCCCCTCCAACACGATTCCCGGCTTCTACGAGCGCCTGACTGCCTGGCTGCCGACCTTGATCGAGCACCGCTGCAGCCCGGGCGTGCGGGGCGGCTTCCTGGCCCGCGTCAAAGAAGGCACCTGGCCCGGCCACATTCTCGAGCATGTCACCCTTGAGTTGCAGAATCTGGCCGGCCTGCGTGGCGGCTTCGGCAAGGCCCGCGAAACCTCCACCCGCGGCGTCTACAAGGTCGTGGTGCGCGCCTGGCAGGAACAAGTCACGCGCGCGGCGCTGAACGAAGGCCGCGATCTGGTCATGGCCGCCATCGAAGACCGCCCGTTCGACGTCGAGGCCACGGTGGCGCGCCTGCGCCGGCTGGTCGACCAGCACTGCCTGGGGCCCAGCACCGCGTGCATCGTCGATGCCGCCGATGACCGCGACATTCCCTACATCCGCCTGTTCGAAGGCAACCTGGTGCAGTTCGGCTACGGCGCGCGCCAGCGCCGCATCTGGACGGCCGAGACGGACCGCACCAGCGCCATCGCCGAAGGCATTTCGCGCGACAAGGACCTGACCAAGGAACTGCTCTCGACCTGTGGCGTGCCGGTGCCGGAAGGCCGCCTGGTCGACAGCGAGGACGACGCCTGGTCGGCCGCCGAGGACATCGGCCTGCCAGTGGTGGTCAAGCCGTACGACGGCAACCACGGCCGCGGCGTGTTCACCAACCTGACCACCCGCGACGAAGTGATCTCCGCCTACCGCGTCGCCGTGGACGAAGGCAGCGGCGTCATCGTCGAACGCTTCGTGCTGGGCAACGAACACCGCCTGCTGGTGGTCGGCAACCGCATGGTGGCCGCCGCCGCCGGCGAGCCGGCCTGGGTCACGGGTGACGGCAAATCCACCATCACCGAGCTGATCGACAACCAGCTCAACACCGACCCGCGCCGCGGCCGCACCGAAAACCATCCGCTCAACCCGGTGCGGCTGGACTCGGCCGCGCGCCTCGAAATCGCCCGGCAGGGCCTGTCCGAAAACAGCGTGCCGGCCGATGGCCAGCGCGTGCTGGTGCAGCGCAGCGGCAACGTCGCCTTCGACGTCACCGACCGCGTGCATCCCAGCGTCGCCGCCACCGTGACCCTGGCCGCCCGCGTGGTCGGCCTGGACATCGCCGGCGTGGATCTGGTGGCCGAGGACATTTCGCGCCCGCTGGACGAACAGCGCGGCGCCATTGTCGAAGTCAACGCCGGTCCTGGCCTGCTGATGCACCTGAAGCCGGCCGACGGCACGCCGCGCCCGGTCGGCCGCGCCATCGTCGACCATCTATTTCCCGAAGGCGATGCCGGCCGCATCCCCATCGTCGGCGTCACCGGCACCAACGGCAAAACCGTGGTGGCGCGCCTGGTCGCGCGCCTGCTGCACTTGTCGGGCAAGCGCACCGGCCTGGCCTGCAGCGAAGGCCTGTACCTCGACCGCCGCCTGGTGCAGAAAGGCGACCACGCCGACTTCGCCTCGGGCACGCGCGTGCTGATGAACCGCAACGTTGACGCCGCCGTCATCGAGAACGACAGCGGCGTGATCCTGGGCCAGGGCCTGGCCTATGATCGCTGCCAGGTGGGCGTGGTCACCAACATCGACGATGCCGATCACCTCGGCGATTTCGACATCAACGAAACGGAACGCATGTTCAATGTGTTCCGCACCCAGGTCGACGTGGTGCTGCCCACCGGCGCCGCCGTGCTCAACGCGCGCGACCCGCGCGTGGTGGAGATGGCCGAGCTGTGCGACGGCGCCGTGATCTTCTTCGGCATCGACCCGGCCCTGCCCGCCATCGCCGCCCACTTGCAACAGGACGGCCGCGCCGTGTTCGTGCGCGACGGCGCCATCGTGCTGGCGCAAGGCGCGCACGAGGAGCGCCTGGCCGACGTCGCCGCCATTCCGCTCACGCATGGCGGCCGCGTCGCCTTCCAGGTCGAGAACGTGCTGGCCGCCGTCGGCGCCGCCTGGGCGCTCGGCATTCCGGTCGAACTGATCCGCGCCGGCATCGAGACCTTCGACATCGACCAGGCCGACGCGCCCTGGCAGTTCACGCTGTTCGAGCGCAACGGCAGCACCGTGGTGGTGGACGACGTCCACAACGCCTCCGCGCTGCGCCCGCTCATCACCGCCATCGACCAATTCCCCGCGACCACCCGCGCCGCCGTGTACTCGGCCGGCGCCGACCGCCGCGACGTGGACCTGATCGAACAGGGCAAACTGCTGGGCGATGCCTTCGACCGCGTGGTGCTGTACGACGACAGCACCGTCACCAGCAAGCGCCCGGCCGGGCAGGCGCGCGCGCTGCTGCGCCAGGGCCTTGAACAAGGCAGCCGCGTCAAGCAGATCCTGGACGAGCCGGATCACGGCAAGGCCATCGAAAGCCAGCTTTCTGGCATCGCCGCCGGCGACTTCGTGCTGCTGCAATCCGACGAAGCCTTCTCTGGCCCGACCATCGATCTCGTCCGCCGCTGGATCCAGCAACACTGACATCATTGCGCGCGCCGCGTTCCTTGTCGCGGCGCGCCTAAGCTAGACAGGAATACCTGCCATGGAAGTTTCCCGTATCCGAGCGCTGCGCGGCCCCAATCTGTGGAGCAAGAACACGGCGATCGAAGCCATCGTGTCGTGCGCCGATGCCGAATGCTCGATCGACAACTTGCCCGACTTCGAAGCGCGCCTGCGCGCGCGCCTGCCGCAGACCGGCCTGCTGCGTCCCGAGGGCCACCAGGGCGCGGTCTCGATCGCGCACGTACTGCAGATCGTCGCGTTGACGCTGCAGGCCCACGCAGGCTGCCCCGTCACCTTCGGCCGCGCCTCCTCCACCATTGAGCCGGGCGTATTCCAGGTGGTGGTGGAATACAGCGAGGAAGAAGTCGGCCGTCTCGCCATGGACCTGGCGCAGCAGCTGGTTCAGGCGGCGCTGGACGACGCGCCGTTCGACCTGGCCGACGCACTGAAGCGCCTGCGCGAACTGGACGAGGATGTGCGCCTGGGCCCCAGCACCGGCGCCATCGTCAATGCCGCCACCGCCCGCAACATCCCCTTCCGCCGCTTGACGCAGGGCAGCATGGTGCAGTTCGGCTGGGGCAGCAAGCAGCGCCGCATCCAGGCCGCCGAAACCGACCTGACCAGCGCCATCTCCGAATCGATCGCGCAGGACAAAGACCTGACCAAGATGCTGCTGCACGCGGCCGGCGTGCCTGTGCCGTTGGGCCGTTCCGTCACCAGCGCCGAAGATGCCTGGGCCGCCGCCCAGGAGCTGGGCGGCCCGGTGGTGGTCAAACCGCGCGACGGCAGCCAGGGCCGCGGCGTGGCGGTCAATATCGAGACGCGCGAGCGCGTGATCCAGGCCTTCGAAGTGGCCGAGGAGATCAGCGCCGAAGTCATCGTCGAACGCTACATTCCCGGCCACGACTTCCGCCTGCTGGTGGTGGGCGGCGCACTGGTGGCCGCCTCGCGCCGCGATCCGCCGCAGGTCACCGGCGACGGCGTGCACACCATCCGCCAACTGGTCGACCAGGTCAACGCCGACCCGCTGCGCGGCGACGGCCACGCCACCTCGCTGACCAAGATCCGTTTCGACGAGATCGCGCTGGCCACGCTGAAAAAGCAGGGCTTCGATGCCGATTCGGTGCCAGCGCCGGGAACCCTGATTTTCCTGCGCAACAACGCCAACCTCAGCACCGGCGGCTCGGCCACCGACGTCACCGATGAAGTGCATCCCGAGATGGCGGCGCGCGCGGTCTCGGCCGCCCGCATGATCGGCCTGGACATCTGCGGCGTCGACGTGGTGGCCGAAAGCGTGCACCACCCGCTCGAAGAGCAGAACGGCGGCGTGGTCGAAGTCAACGCTGCGCCGGGCCTGCGCATGCACCTGAACCCGTCGTTCGGCAAGGGTCGCGCCGTGGGCGAAGCCATCATCGCCAACATGTTCGCCGATGGCGAGGATGGCCGCATCCCGGTGGTGGCGGTGGCCGGCACCAACGGCAAGACCACCACGGTGCGGTTGACCGCGCACATCCTGGGCGTGGCCGGCAACCGTGTCGGCATGACCAACTCCGACGGCGTCTACGTCGACAATCTGCGCATCGACACTGGCGACTGCAGCGGCCCGCGCAGCGCCCGCAGCGTGCTGATGCATCCGGACGTCGACGCCGCTGTGTTCGAGACCGCGCGCGGCGGCATCCTGCGCGAAGGCCTGGCCTTCGACCGCTGCAACGTCGCCATCGTCACCAACATCGGCATGGGCGACCACCTCGGGCTGGGCTACATCAGCACCGTCGAGGATCTGGCCGTGGTCAAGCGCGTCATCGTGCAGCACGTGCACCCGAACGGCACCGCCGTGCTCAACGCCGCCGATCCCATCGTGGCGGAAATGGCCCACAGCTGCCCCGGTTCGATCACCTATTTCGCCGAGGATCGTAACCACCCGGTCATGGCCACGCACCGCGCCCAGGGCCTGCGCGTGGTCTACCGCGACGGCGATGCCATCGTCGCGGCCCAGGGCGCCGAGGAAACCCGCTTCCCGCTGGCCGAGATCCCGCTCACGCGCAATGGCGCCATCGTGTTCCAGGTCGAGAACGCCATGGCCTCGATCGGTGCGGGCTGGGCGCTGGGTCTGGACTGGAGCGTCATCCGCCGCGGCCTGGCCACGTTCGTCAACGACGCGCAGACCGCGCCCGGCCGCTTCAATGTGTTCGACTATCGCGGCGCCACCGTGATCGCCGACTACGGCCACAATCCGGATGCCATCCTGGCGCTGGTGCGCGCGGTCGACGCCATGCCCGCCAAGCGTCGCTCGGTGGTCATCAGCGGCGCTGGCGACCGTCGCGACGAAGACATCCGCATGCAGACCGAGATCCTCGGCGAGGCCTTCGACGACGTGCTGCTATACCAGGATCAATGCCAGCGTGGTCGCGCCGACGGTGAGGTACTAGCCCTGTTGCAGCAAGGCCTGGTCAACGCCAGCCGCACTCGCCACATCGAGGAGATCCACGGCGAGTTCTTGGCCATCGACACGGCGTTGGCGCGCCTGAGCGCCGGCGACCTGTGCCTGATCCTGGTAGACCAGGTGGAAGAAGCGCTGGCGCACATCGCCCAACGCATCCGCGAAGCCTGATCCCGGTCGCGGGACCGACAGGTCAGGCGCCGCCGCCTGGTACCGGTCCGTCACGTGGGTGCAACCGAGCGCAGCCATCGCGGCCAGCGCCAGCAGGATCGTGCCAAGGAATCGTTGCGTCATGCATGTCCTCTCTGTGTGAAGGGGTCCCGGCCACGCGGGCAGCAAACTCGTGTGCGGAACCTGCCCCGACTATACCGGCGCGCCGGCCACCCGGCCAGCCGCGGATGGCCCGCCTGCTCGCCGCTATTGCCGTCTCGCCCGAGGTGCGGGTCGGGTAGGCCTCCGTCAGGTAGGCCTCCGTTACCTGCCCCGCTCAAAACGGCTCAATACGTTGCTCAGATGTAACTCCCGCTCTTGGTACGCCTGCGCTACCCCTCGTCGAAGGACGCGCGATTTGCCCCGTCCCCGGCAGTTACATTTACCCACAGCGTCCTTTGACAGGGCGCGCGGCCGGCCTGTACCTTGAACTCAAGCTGATCAGTGCCCAACTCAACCGCGAATGCAGACGCTCATAGGCCATGAGCCGCCGCATCCGCCACAACGAAGAGAGGTCACCATGAATAACGACATCATTGCTGGCAAGTGGAAGCAACTGACCGGTAAGGCCAAGGCGGCCTGGGGTGAGCTCACCGACGACGAGTTGACCCGCACGGAAGGCAACGCCGAGCGTCTCGCCGGCCTGATCCAGGAACGCTATGGCAAGACCAAGGAACAGGCGGAAAAGGAAGTACGCGATTTCTTTGATCGCAACCCCTGATCCCCACGCTACCAGGAGAAGCTGACATGTTGCACTACGCCGTCGTTTTCTTCGTCATTGCGATCATCGCGGCTGTCCTGGGCTTTGGCGGCATCGCCGCCGGAGCCGCGGGTATCGCCAAGATCCTGTTCTTCGTCTTCCTGGTCCTGGCGCTGCTGTCCATTCTGGGCGGCGCATTCCGCAAGAAATAGAAGAACATCGCACCCCGAGAATTTTCGCTCAGCCATTGCATCTCGAACGCGCTGAACCACATTACAAGGAGCACAACTATGGAAATCCGCAAGCTGATCGCCGCCGCCGCACTGGGTACGGGCGCTGTCTTCACTTCCATGGCCTTTGCCGCCAATGACGGCAAGCCCAAGCAATCCGTGGGCGAATACGCGTCCGACGCGACCGTGACCACCAAGGTCAAGGCCGCCTTCGTCGCCGACAAGCAACTGAGCGCGCTGGACATCGCCGTCGAAACCACCGATGGCGTGACCAAGCTGACCGGTAGCGTCGGCACTGCCGCCGAAGCCGATCACGCCGCCACCGTGGCGCGCGGCGTCGAAGGCGTGAAGCAGGTCATGAACGACATCAAGGTCGACCCCGCCAAGAACAAGAAGTAACGCCCCGGCCCTGAATGGCCGTGCCATGAAAAACGGCGCCTGTGCTCATGCACAGGCGCCGTTCTTCGTTTGGGGGGCGGAACAACGGCAGCGCAGTGCGCACACCGCGCTGCCTTGCCCCCGGCGGCAAGGCGGTCCGGCCAAGCCAGACCGGCGCACAGCCTCAAACGTCTACCGTACCGCGGCCGATCTCCAACGCACGGCCGCCCACCTGGATGCGGCCATCGGCCAGCACGTCCAGCAGCAATCGGCACGGACGGCCCATCTGGTCGCCCTGCTCCACCCGGAAACTGGCGGGCAATGCATGTTGCCGATGCCGCAGCCAACCGCCCAGGTTGGCGCAGGCCGAGCCGGTGCCAGCATCTTCCTGTACCCCGCCGCCGGGCTTGGCATAGAAGTAACGCGTCACCACGACATCGCGCCCATCCTGTTGCCGGCTCGGGTCGAAAGCGAACAGGTAGCAGACCTTGCGCCCCAGACTGTTGGCCTGCCAGCGATCCAGCTGCGCAGCATCCGGCTTGGCCCGCCGCAACGCGTCGACGTTTTTCAGCGGCACCAGCAGCTGCTCCGCGCCCGTATCCACCCAGACAGGGTCGTCCGCCAGGTCGTCCACGCCCAAGCCGACCAGCCCGGCGATATCGGCGGCCGGCAACGTCGGCGCCGCCGTGCGCACGCCGTTCGGGCAAGGCGCGGTGAAGGTCCAGGCGTCCCCCTGCGCGGTGACCGGCACCACGCCAGCCTTGAACTCCAGCGTCAAGGCATCGCCAGACTTGAGCAGGTCACGCACCACCTGCGAGGTGCCGATAGTGGGATGGCCGGCGAACCCCATTTCGAAGCCGGGCGTGAAGATGCGCACCCGCGCATCGGCCACGTCGGATGGCAGGATGAAAGTGGTTTCGGAAAGATTGAACTGCGCCGCCAACTCGCGCATGGTGGTGTCGTCCATGCCACGCGCGTCTTCGAACACGCAGAGGGGATTGCCGGTGAAGGTGCTGGACGCGAAGACGTTGAGGAGGCGGAATGCGTAGGAGGCCATGAGGGATCCAACCGGGGAGCCGCCACCGGCGGCGAAGCCCCAAACTGTAGCGCAAGACGCCTACCAGATGGCGAAGAACAGCACCCAGGACCAACAGAACGGCGCAAGACCTGCCGCCAACACCAGCCACGCCGCGATCTTGCGGACCAGACCGACCGGACGCTGGTTCAAGAGGCGCGCGAACAACCGCAGCGTCCACAGCACCGCCAGCGTCAGCAGGGTGAAGCGTACCGGCGCCGCCCACGCGGCGCGCACGCCTTCGTGCTTGAGCAGATTGACGGTGGTGGCCGACAGCCCCAGGAACACACCGATGCCGGCCGACGGAATCAGCCCCTGGGCCAGCTTGTGCAGGCCCGGACGGAACCAGCCGGCGGCATCCTCGGCGGCGGGCGCCAGCCGGTCGGCGATCCATAGCGACAGGAAGGCGGCGCCGCCCACGCACACCGTGGCCCCCACCACGAACATCAGGATGCCAGCGCCATCGAGCCACGAGAAACTGTCGTTCACTTCCGGATAATGCGTCAGGATGAACCACGGCGCGTTGTCCAGCAGCGGCCACATGATGTCGTGCTCGACCAGCCAGGTCGCGGCCCATTGCTTGGCCGTCACATACCACGGGCTGGCGCTCCACAGGAAGGCGCCCATGGCGATGCCCATCAGGCCGAAGCACAGCAGCACGGTCTGCCAGGGCTCGCCATCGGTGACGTTGACGACCTCTTCCTCGGGCGAGCGCGGCGTCAGCGCGATGGCGCCGCGATAGCCGCTGCAGCGGCCGCACACGTGACAGTCGCCGGCGCCCTTCATGTGTCGCAAGGGCACCAGCGGCGCACAGTTGATGGGTTCGATGCGGATCACCGGATGACGCCACTTTTCTTCATCGACCTTGAAGTGCCACGGCGCCAGCTTGGCCAGCAGGTTGAACACGCCGTTGACCGGGCACAGGTACTTGCACCAGACCCGCTTGCTGCGGCCGTAGCGCCAGCCCACGATCATGGCCGCCACGGTCGAACCGCCCAGCACCGCCAACACCGCCAAGGGATATTGGTACACGCTGACGAGCTGACCATAGACGGTGGTCAGCGCAAAGGCCACGAACGGCCACCCGCCCCAGCGCATCCATTTGGGAATGGCATGCCCCTGGCCGCGTTCGCTGGCCCATTCGGTCAGCATGCCTTCCGGACAGAACCAGCCGCACCATGCCCGTCCCAGGATGGGCATGGAGACCAGCACGAACGGCCACCAGACGCCCCAGAAAGCGAACTGCGCCACGATGGTCAGATTGTTGAACACCGAGGCTGAGTTGTCCGGTAGCGGCATGATGGCCGGCACGATCAGGAGGAAAGCGTATATCGCAACAATGCCCCACTGCAGCTTGCGCAACAGAGGGGCATGGTCTCGGAGAAAATCGGCGATACGGGAGGTTGCCCTCCCGAGTGCAGCTGCCATGGTCAAACCTTCATTAATTCAGTCCGATAAAAGCGTCGGTATTCATGACGACGCCACATCAGGATGCGGCACGCGCCGCCACCGCAGCGGGTTTCACTCCCACCCGGCGCAGCAGCAGCCACACCACGACCCAGTACGCGCCCCACAGCAACACCGAGATCAGGGCCGGCAGCGCACGGTAGCCGGCGAAATCCGCCAGGATCTTGCCCAGGCCGGTGCTGTCGCTCAGCAGCCAGGAGCTGTCCCAGACCGGGTCGACAAGCGTCGGCAGCACGTCCAGCGAGATCAGGTGATCCAGCCCGCCCACCAGCAGCGATCCCGCCAGCAGCAGCAGCAGGATTTCGGTAACGCGGAAAAAACGGCGCCACGTGATCAGCTTGCCGCCCAGTTGCAACAGCCAGAAAGTCAGCAGCGCCACCGCGAAACCGGCCACGCCAGCCAGGGCCAGCTTCAGCATGTCGCTGCCGCCGTCACCCGCCGCCACCGTGCCATACAGGAACACCACGGTTTCGCTGCCCTCGCGCGCCACGGCAATGGCCACCAGCACCAGCAGCCCCCACCAGTTGTCGCTGGCGACCGAGGAGCGCGCGCCGCTCTCGAGTTCGCCCTTGAGGGTGCGGCCATGTTTTTTCATCCACACGACCATCTGCACCACCAATGCGCACGCCGCCAGCGACATGATGGCCTGGAACCATTCCTGGCCTTCGTCGCTGAGCCATGACGACACGCCCAGCAGCACCAGCGCCAGCGCCACGGCCAGCGCCAGGCCGGCGGCCACGCCGCCCCACAGATATTTCAGGCCGCGTTTGCCTTCCGGCGTCGAGCGCAGCCAGGTGTACAGAATGCCCACCACCAGCAGCGCTTCGACGCTTTCGCGCCAGACGATGAAAAGAACCTGTTCCATGTAATGCGGCCTGCCTATTCCTTGGGCTTGACGATCAGGGTGCCTTTCACCGCCTGGTGAAAGTCATCGAAGAAGGGATATTCACCCGGGCGCGAGATGGTGATGACGACGAACGACTTCACGCCGGGGCCCAGTACCTTCTCCTTGCGCAACGGAATGCTCTCGAATTCCACGGGCTCGTTGCTCTCGTTGATCAGTTCGATCTTGAAGCGGCCGGCGGGCACTTCCAGCGTGGCCGGCTCGAACGTCCCGTCGGGCTTGAAGCGCAACGTGAAGGTCGGCAGTTCGTCGGCCAGCGCCGGCGCCACGCCGGCCAGGCCGATCAACAACGCCACGACGACGCGAAGCAGGATCCGCACGATCAGTAGCCGCCTTTCTTGCCGGTGCCGGCATAGACGAATTCATATTCCAGGTCGAACGGCTGGAACCAGTCACCCACCCCGGTTTCCTTGTCGATGTGACGGCCGAAGTGGCTCATCTTGTCGGCCGTCGGCGGCAGGATGGTGTACTTCAGCTTGTACTTGCCCGGGCCTTCGAGCTTGACGTTCTCGCCGTAATGCGGACCGTCGTTGGCGACCATGGGCATGAAGGTGCCCTTCTGCACGTTCTGGCTGCCGACCTTCTGGATTTCGTATTTCACGACCAGGTAGGGCATCCATTCGCCTTCGGGAAAACCGGTGGGGTTGCCCGCGGTGGCGTGGATGTCCGCTTCGAGGTGGATGTCGGAGTCCTTGGCGGGGCGCATCATGCCCGGGGGATCCATTTCGATCGGCTGCAGGTAGACCGCGCCGATTTCCATGCCGCCCTTTTCCACCGGCTTGCCAATGGGGTATTCAGCCGCTTGGGCGGCGGACACGCTCAAAGCGACGATGGCCAGGGCCAGGGCTTTCTTCATCATGTGGGTCATCCTCGAAGCACGATTGATACGACGGGTCCTATAAACATAAACAAGAACCGTTTGCATTAATGTAACGAAAAAATCTGACACCTCCCTGAATCGGAACAGTCTGAAATTGCCGCGCCGTTGCGTCCCGTCAAGCAAAACAAAAGCCGGCGGGCAAAGCCACGCCGGCTGATCACACGGTCCGCGGCGCGGCATCGCCGCGCCTTTTTTCAGGGCTTGCGCCCGCCACCCTGCGCGCCGCCAGGGGTGAACGGAAAGGTCGAGAACATGGCGCGGGTCTGGTCCTGCATCTGATCCTGCATCTGCACGAACAGGTTTTTACTCTGGTCGATGTAGTTGTTCATCATGTTCTGCAGCATGGGCGTCTGCACGTTCATGAACTGCGTCCAGGCTTCGGGGCCGAACTGGCTGCCATACAGGCCCTTGGACTGCTCGGCCATGCGCTGCTGGATCTCCATGAAGGCCTGGATGTTCTTTTCCAGGTAAGAGCCCATGATGCCCTGCATGGCGTGGCCGTAGAAACGGATGATCTGCGACAGCATGTTCGACGAGAACATGGGCATGCCGCCGCTCTCTTCTTCGAGAATGATCTGCAACAGGATGCTGCGGGTGAGGTCTTCGGCGCTCTTGGCGTCGACGACCTGGAATTCCTCGTTGGCCAGGACCAGTTGCTTGACATCCGCCAGGGTGATGTAGGTGCTGGTCCGGGTGTCGTACAGGCGACGGTTGGGGTACTTTTTAATCAGGCGCAGGCTGGCGCCGGTTTGTGCTTGCGTCATGGTTGTCCCCGGATCGGGCGATCTCTAAGACTTCGAATAAGGAGAAGTGTAATGCCGCGGCCCCATCTCCCCGAGGCTGCGCGGCGGAAAGGCCGCCCGCCGGGCGGCCCGCGATGCGTCAGCCCATGTGCAGGCCGCCGTTGAGCGAGAAATCCGCCCCGGTGGAAAAACCGGATTCGTCGGAAGCCAGCCAGGCCGTGATCGACGCGATCTCCTCCGGCGTGCCCAGGCGCCGCACCGGAATGGTGGCGACGATTTTCTCCAGCACGTCGGGACGGATCGCCCGCACCATGTCGGTCCCGATGTAGCCGGGCGAAATGGTGTTGACGGTGACGCCCTTGCTGGCGACTTCCTGCGCCAGCGCCATGGTGAAGCCATGGATGCCGGCCTTGGCCGTGGAATAGTTGGTCTGGCCGAACTGGCCTTTCTGCCCGTTGACCGAGCTGATGTTGATGATGCGCCCCCATTGGCGCTCGACCATGCCGTCGATGACTTGCTTGGTCACGTTGAAGAGGCTGTTGAGGTTGGTGTCGATGACCGCGCGCCAATCATCGGCGGTCATTTTGCGGAACAGGCCGTCGCGGGTAATGCCCGCGTTGTTGACCAGCACGTCGACCGGACCGAGTTCCGCCGTGACGCGCTCGAAAGCGGCCACGGTGGAATCCCAGTCGGACACATTGCCGACGGAAGCATAAAAGGTATATCCCTGCGCCGCCTGCTCATCCAGCCATTGCTGGTAATTGCGGCTGGGGCCGCAGCCTGCCACGACGCGAAAGCCTTCCTTGGCCAGGCGTTGGCAAATAGAGGTGCCGATCCCGCCCATCCCGCCTGTAACGTAAGCCAGTTTTCCGCTCATTGGACTTCCTCCTGTGTGCGACGGACGCCTCGTTGATTGATTTCTTCTTGGCCTGGGCCCACCGCCTTCGCGGTTTCAGGCGGCCCGGACCTTCACATACCTGCCAGGGGCCGGCTCTATTGGCCGATACCTGGTATTACCTGATTTTGCACGAGCCTTGACCTGCTTGCCGGAATGCCCCGCGAGCCAGGCCGCCCAATCCGGCCACCAACTGCCCGGCTTCTCCTGGGCTTGGGCCAGCCAGGCGTTGGGATCGCCCGGCAAGGGCTGGCCGGAAGCGCCGAGATTGTCTGCCACCCAATAGCTGCGACGCTTCTTGGCGGGCGGATTGACCACGCCGGCGATATGCCCCGAAGCCCCCAGCACGAAGCGCTGCGGCCCGCGCAGCACCTGGGTGGAGGCATAGGCCGACACCCAGGGCACGATATGGTCTTCGCGCGAACCGAAAATATACGCCGGCATCGACAGGCGCGTCAGGTCCAGCGGCAGGCCCGCGGCCTGCGCCCGGCCCGGCACCTTGAGATTGTTTTCGAGATACGTGTTGCGGAAGTACCAGGAAAAGAACGGACCCGGCAGGTTGGTGCTGTCGCCGTTCCAGAACAGCAGGTCGAAGGCTGGCGGTTTCTGGCCTTTCAGGTAGTTGCCGACCACGTAGTTCCAGACCAGCTCGTTGGGTCGCAGGAACGAGAACGTCGTGGCCAGGTCGCGCCCCGGCATCAAGCCGCCATTGCCCAGCTGGTGATCGCGCAGCAACGCGTGAGCCTCGTCGACAAAGACACTGAGAACGCCGGTATCGTGGAAGTCGAGCAGCGAGGTCAGCAGCGTCAACGCCGCCACCGGATGCTCGCCGCGCGCCTCGGCCAGCGCCAGCGCCGAAGCCAGCATGGTGCCGCCGACGCAGAAACCGAGCGCATTGACCTGTGGCTGTCCGGAGATGTCGCTGGCCACGCGCAGGGCCTGCAGCACCGCGTCGTCGAGATAATCCGACCAGGTGGCGCGGTCGATGCCGTCGGTATCGCTGGCCAGCGGATTGCGCCAGGAAATCAGGAACACGGTGAAACCCTGTTCGAGCGCATGGCGCACGAACGAGTTCTCGGGCTGCAGGTCGAGGATGTAGAACTTGTTGATGTTCGGCGGCACGATGACCAGCGGAATCTGGTGCACCGTGGCGGTCACCGGCTTGTACTGGATGAGCTGGAACAGCGCATTTTCGAACACCACGTCGCCAGGCGTCGTCGCCACATTGCGGCCGATCTCGAACTGGGTCTCGTCGGTCTGGGTGATGCGGCCTTTCTTGACGTCACCCAGCAGGTTGGCCAGGCCTTCGTTCAGGGCCCGCCCGGCGCTTTCGACGATGGATCGCTGGGCGTCCGGATTGAGCGCCAGGAAGTTCGAGGGCGACAAGGCGTCGACCCACTGCATGATCGAGAAACGCAGGCGGTCGCGCATCGGTTCGCTGACCTGGGCCGCGTCGACCATGCGCGACATGGCGCGGGCCGACAGCAGATAGGTATGCGCCATCAGCAGATGCTGGCCATTGGCCGCCCACGCCTCGCCGGCGAAACGGCGGTCGGACGGCGGCGCCAGCGCGCCACGGCGGGCGTCGTCGCACAGCCGCTGCCATTCGCGCGAGAATTCAGCCTGGATATCGGCCAGGACGTCCGGAGCCACGCTCACCGGATGGGGCCCTGAAGCGGAGAGATTGGCATTCACTTCGACACCTTGTTATCGAGACTTCCCGATTGATGTTGCATGCCGGGTCAAGGGCTGTCAATGCGGGTATTCAATGAGGGTCGCAAGGCGGGTGCACCCGCCTTGCGCTGGATCAAACCGGATCCAGCCAGGCCAGCAATGCCATCCGGCCGGTTTCGCCATCGCGGCGGTATGAAAAGAAGCGCGCCGCGTCCGTCGCCGTGCACAAGCCGCTCTGGCTGACCGCCTGCACGCCGGCGCGGCGCAGGCGGAATTCGGCCAGGCCGGCCAGGTCGGCCAGCCATTTGCCCGGCACGCCCGGCCGGGGCCGGAAATAGCGTTCGGCGGCGGCGTCGTCCGCCATGAAGGCATCCAATACATCGCGCCCGACCTCGAACGCCTCCGGCCCGATGCCGGGCCCCACCCAGGCGCGCCAGGCCGTGGCCTGCGGCGCCTTGGCGCGCATCGCCGCCAGGGTGTGCTCCAGCACTCCGCCGGACAGGCCGCGCCAGCCGGCGTGGGCCGCGCCCAGCACGCGGCCGTCGGCGTCGGCCATGACCACCGGCAGGCAGTCAGCCACCATCACGGCCAGCACCCGGCCCGGTTGCGCGGTAACGCTGGCGTCCAGCGCCGGCGTGTCAGGCAGGCCGGGCGCGTCCGCGTCGACCACGTCACTGCCGTGCACCTGGCGCAGCCATAAGGGCTCGGCGGGCAACGCGGCGCGCAGGCGGCGGCGGTTCTCGGCCACGATATCGGGATCGTCGCCGGCCCGCAGGCCCAGATTGAGCGTATCGTGCGGGGCGCTACCGGCGCCGCCGGCGCGGGTGGTACAGAAATAGTTGACGCCCGCCCAGGCGGGACCGGTCACCACGGGCAAACCTTCGATCATGCGTTCCATGCGATCGCTTCCTGGACCAGGGTCATGTCGGCCGGCAGCGGCGCGGCGAACTCGACTTCGCCGCGTCCGCCCGGATCGTCGAAATGCAGGGCGCGGGCATGCAGCATCTGCCGCTGCGCGCCCGCCATGTTTCTGCCGCCATAAAGGGTGTCCGCCAGCAGCGGATGGCCGAGGCTGGCCAGGTGCACGCGGATCTGGTGGGTGCGGCCGGTTTCCAGGCGGCAGACGACTTCGCTGACACGCCCGCCCGGCTCGACCGCGCCACGCCGCGCGGGCGCGTAGTGGGTCACGGCCGGCTTGGGCGCCACCGGCCGCTCGACGCTCATGCGCACCGGCACGCGCGGATCGCGGCCGATGGGGCGATCCACCTTGCCGGCGGCGGCCAGCCAGCCATGCGCCAGGGCCACGTATTCGCGGCCCATGCTGCGCGCCTGCAACTGGCGCACCAGGTGGGTCTGCGCGATCTCGTTGCGCGCGACCACCATCAGGCCGGAAGTATCCTTGTCGAGCCGGTGGACAATGCCGGCTCGGGCCACCTGGGCGAGTTCCGGGTAGCGGTGCAGCAGGCCGTTGAGCAGCGTGCCGCTCCAGTTGCCGGCGCCGGGGTGCACCACCAGGCCGGCGGGCTTGTTCACCACGATCCAGTCCGGGCTTTCGTCCACCACGGGAAAATCGATGGGTTCCGGCGAAAATGCAAGGGTTTCCGGCGCGGGCTGGGCCCAGACGCTGATCTCGTCGCCGGGGCCGACGGTCTGGCGCACCTTGCCGGGAGCGCCGTTCACGTGGACGTTGCCGGCTTCGATCCAGCCTTGCAGACGGCTCCGGGAATGGTCCGACAACAGCCCGGCCAGCACCTTGTCGAGCCGGTCGGCGCGCGTGCCCGCGGGCACCGTTACAAGTTGCGGTTCGCCTCGCGATTTCGCGCCTGGGTCGTTGCCCGGGGAATCACCGGGAAGGTCCAGGAGTTCATCGTCGGAAACGAGATCTGCGCTGAAGGCTGTAGCAGACATGGAGACAAATCATATAATCAGCCTGCCATGCTACCACCAAGGATACGATTCTCGTGATTCACCACCCCGCAGCTCCCTTGAACCCCGCCTCCCGAAGCGGGTCGGTTTTGCGCGTGGTTATCGCGCTATTTGCCGTCATCGCGATCGCCGGTTGCGGCTCGACCAACAGCAAGTACGACAAGACCACCAACTGGAGCGCCGAACAGCTCTACGCGGACGCCAAAGCCGAAATCTCCTCGGGTGGCTGGAAAGAAGCCCGCGAGCGCCTGACCGCCATCGAAAGCCGTTACCCCTTCGGCGTGTATGCCCAGCAAGCCCTGCTGGAGCTGGCTTACGTCAACTGGAAAGACGGCGAAAACGAACAGGCGCTGGCCGCGATCGACCGCTTCCAGCAGCTTTACCCCAACCATCCCGGCACCGACTACGCGCTGTACCTGAAGGGTCTGATCAACTTCACGCCGGCCAGCGCCTTCATGAGCAACATCACCGGCCAGGACCCCGCCGAGCGCGACCCCAAGGGCCTGCGCGCGTCGTATGACGCCTTCAACGAGCTGATCAAGCGCTACCCGGACAGCAAATACACGCCCGACGCCGAAAAGCGTGTCGCCTGGCTGGTCAACACCATCGCCATGAACGAAGTCTACGTGGCCCGCTACTACTTCGAACGCGGCGCCTATGTGGCCGCGGCCAACCGCGCCCAGACGGTCATTACCGACTTCGAAGGCGCGCCCGCCACCGAAGAGGCGCTCTACCTGATGGTGGAGTCCTACGGCAAGCTGGGCATGACCGAGCTCAAGAACGACGCGCAACGCGTGATGGACAAGAACTTCCCCAACAGCACGTTCAAGACCAAGGGCCTGAAGGCCGACAAGAGTTGGTGGAATCCGTTCAACTGACCTTCCCTCCGCGCATGGGAAACCCCTCGATCGCTCGAGGGGTTTTTTTTTTGTCCACGGGGCGCGGGCGAGCCGCCCTGGCGGCGGTCGCGGGCGCTACGCCTGCCTGCGACGATAGAACGCCAGCACTTCCTCCAGTTCGCGCGTGCGCGCGAATGGCGGCAGGCCGCGCCACAGGCGCTTGCCATAGGGCTTCTCGACCAGGCGCGCATCGCCCACCATCAGCACGCCCCAGTCGGACTCGGTGCGGATCAGGCGGCCGGCGCCCTGCTTGAGCGAGATGGCGGCCTCGGGCAACTGGTATTCGGAGAAAGGATTGCCACCCTGGGCGCGGCAGGCCCGCAGGCGCGCCTCGATCACCGGATCGTCGGGCGGCGCGAACGGCAGCTTGTCGATCGCCACCAGCGTCAACACGTCACCGGGCAGGTCGATGCCTTCCCAGAAACTGGCGCTGCCCACCAGCACGGGATGCGTCAGCTTGCAGAAGCGGTCCAGCAGGTCGCGGCGCGTCCCCTCGCCCTGCTTGAGCAATGGCCAATCGTGGCCGCCATCGTCGAAGGCATCGGCCAGCAGGTTGGCCACCTTGTCGACCGCCCGCAACGTGGTGCACAACACCAGGGTGCCGCCCGGGCTGGCTTGCAGCAGCGGCAGCAGCGTCTGCACGAAACGATCCAGGAACTGCGGCGACTGCGGCTCGGGCATGCCGCGCGGCACGAACAGCAGCGCCTGCTGGGGGTAGTCGAACGGTGACTCCCACTTGCCGGTGCGCGCGCGCTCCAGGCCCAGCTGGCTGGTGAAGTGGGTGAACTCCCCATTCACCGACAAGGTGGCCGAGGTCATGATCCAGGCCTGGCCGGGCTTGCGGTATTTGGAGAACGCCTGCGCCACCGAAAGCGGCGCCGAATGCAGGCGCACGTGATGCTGGCCATGCTCGACCCAGCGCACCGCCGGGCCGGTCCATTCGCCTGCCGCCGCCGCGCCTTCCAGAATGGCGGCCGGCGTCGCCAGGCCGTCGGCGAGCGCGGCGACGGGCGCGGGCGCCTGATCGTCGCGGCCCCAGCCTTCGTCCTCGAAAGCGGCGCCGCCCGCATCGCGTCCGGGCGTGGCCCAGCGCTTCAGGCGCACGGCGATCTCGGCGCCGCTGCGCGCGGCGGCCACCAGGTCGGGGTGGCGCTCGGCGACCGAGCCCAGCGCATGGGTGGCGGCATCAATCGCCTCGCGCAGCACCGCCAGCGCGGCGTCGAATTCCTCGGCATTGGGAATGGCGTCAAACGTGGCCTTGCGGCCCGGCAGCCGGTCCAGCGGCGCACAGACCAGGCGCAATTCGCGCGCGGCGGTTTCCACGTGGCGCGCCACGTCGCTCCATTTGGTCGCTTCGCGCGCATAGGCCAGGCCGGCGGCCTCCAGCGCACGGCCGAAATCCAGCAACTGGTGGGTCGACACGCTGCTGCCCAGGAAACGGGTGGCGGTGTCGGGCAGTTGATGCGCTTCGTCGAAGATGACGGTATCGGCCTCGGGCAGCAGGTCGGTGACGCCTTCTTCACGCAGCACCAGGTCGGCCATGAACAGGGCGTGGTTGACCACCACGACATCGGCCTCCTGGGCCTGGCGGCGCGCCTTGACCACGAAACAGTCGCGGATACGCGGGCATTCCTGCCCCAGGCAGTTCTCACGGGTCGAGGTGACGCGCTGCCAGATATCGGCGTCTTCCGGCACCTGCGCCAGGTCGCTGCGGTCGCCGCTCTTGGAAATGCCGGCGAACACCTGGATCTGGCGCAACTGCTGGATTTCCGAGCGCGATTTCAGCGCACGCTCGTCGCCCTGCAGGCGGTCGAGGTGGTAATGGCAGACATAGTTGCCGCGCCCCTTGAGCAGCGCGGCCGTGACCGGCGCGGCCAGCGCCGCCCGCACACGCGGCAGGTCGCGGCTGAACAGTTGGTCCTGCAGGGTGCGCGTCCCGGTGGAAATCAGCACCTTGCCGCCCTGGATGAACGCGGGTACAAGATATGCCCAGGTCTTGCCGATGCCGGTGCCGGCCTCGGCCACCAGCGTGGCTCGGTCCTGGATGGCCTGGCCGATGGCCTGGGCCAGCTCCACCTGCGACGGGCGCGGCTTGTAACCAGGCAGGGCCGACGCGAGCGGGCCGTCCTCGGCGAAGAATTCGGAGATGTCCAGGTCCAGCATCGAAACAGCCTAGCGTCAACAGCGACCATGCCGATGGACGGTCGGGACGCCAGACACGGAAATGGGTGGGAAAGGACCAGATGATACCCGCTGGCGCCGCCCTTTTCCGCCTGCAGCGTCGCAAATCGTGCCTGCCGTGGGGACGGATCCGTCCCGCCTGGCACGTTCTGTAACAACGGCTTATGGCACAATCCGCCCCTTGTTTTTCCTTTTTTGCCGTCGTATCGAGATGTCTGAAACTTCCGTTATCACGAACGTCGCCGCCGGCGTCGACAATGCCCGTATCGTGGCCCAGCTCGCCACCGAGCTTGGCGCCCGCGCCTCCCAAGTCGCCGCCGCGGTGGAACTGCTGGACGACGGCGCCACCGTGCCGTTCATCGCGCGCTACCGCAAGGAAGCCACCGGCGGCCTGGACGACACCGTCCTGCGCAACCTGGAAGTGCGGCTGGGGTATCTGCGCGAACTCGAAGAGCGCCGTGGCGCGATCCTCGAATCGATCTCGCAGCAAGGCAAGCTGACGCCCGAACTACAGCAGGAAATCGCCAGCGCCGATACCAAGCAGCGCCTGGAAGACTTGTACGCGCCGTACAAGCCCAAGCGCCGCACCCGCGCCCAGATCGCCCGCGAGGCCGGCCTCGAACCGCTGGCCGACGCCATCCTGGCCGATAAGGCCTGCGATCCGGCCGCGCTGGCCGCGCAGTACCTGAATCCCGAAGCCTCGATCAACGATGCCAAGGCGGCGCTGGACGGGGCACGCGACATCCTGGCGGAACGCTACGCCGAAAACGCCGACCTGCTGGCCGACATGCGCGAGCACCTCTGGTCCACCGGCTATCTGTATTCCAAGATGGTCGACGGCAAGGAAACCGAAGGCGCCAACTTCCGCGACTGGTTCGACTTCAACGAACCGCTGCGCACGCTGCCATCGCATCGCATCCTGGCGCTGCTGCGCGGCCGCCAGCAAGGCGTGCTGGACATCCGCCTGGGCCTGGAAAGCGAACTCGAGGCGCAACTGCCGCACCCCTGCGTGGCGCGCGTGGCCAGCATCCTCAAACTGGGCAACGACCTGTTCGCGCTCGATGCCTCGCCACGCTCGCGCTGGCTCGGCGAAGTCTGCCGCTGGACCTGGCGCGTCAAGCTGGTGACGGCCTTCGAAAGCGAGCTGATCGGCCGCCTGCGCGAAACCGCCGAAGCCGAAGCCATCCGCGTGTTCGCCGCCAACCTGAAGGATCTGCTGCTGGCCGCGCCGGCCGGCCCCAAGGCCGTGCTGGGCCTGGACCCCGGCATCCGCACGGGCTGCAAGGTGGCGGTGATCGATCGCACCGGCAAGGTGGTCGATACCACCACCGTCTACCCGTTCGAGCCGCGCCGCGACCGCGAAGGCACCATCAACACCCTGGCCGCGCTGGTGGCGCGCCACCAGGTCGACCTGATCGCCATCGGCAACGGCACCGCGTCGCGCGAAAGCGAGAAGCTGGTGGGCGACATGCAGGAACGCTTCCCCGACCTGAAGGTGACGCGCGTGGTCGTGTCCGAGGCCGGCGCGTCGGTGTATTCGGCGTCCGAGACCGCCGCGCAGGAGTTCCCCGACCTCGACGTCACGCTGCGCGGCGCCGTGTCGATCGCGCGCCGCCTGCAGGATCCGCTGGCCGAACTGGTCAAGATCGATCCCAAGGCCATCGGCGTCGGCCAGTATCAGCACGACGTCAACCAGCGCGAACTGGCGCGTTCGCTGGACGCGGTGGTCGAGGACTGCGTGAACGCGGTCGGCGTCGACGTCAACACCGCCTCGGCCGCGCTGCTGGCGCGCGTGTCGGGCCTGAACTCGCTGCTGGCCAAGAACATCGTCGCCTGGCGCGACGAGAACGGCGCCTTCCCCACCCGCGAACAGCTGCGCAAGGTGCCGCGCTTCGGCGACAAGGCTTTCGAGCAGGCGGCCGGCTTCCTGCGCATCCCCAATGGCGACAACCCGCTGGATGCCTCGTCGGTGCACCCGGAAGCCTATCCGGTGGTCGAGCGCATCGTCGCCCGGATCAAGGCCGAAGTGAAGCAGATCATTGGCCAGCGTGACGCCCTCAAGGGCGTGTCGCCGTCGGACTTCACCGATGAACGCTTCGGCCTGCCCACGGTACGCGACATCTTCGCCGAACTGGAAAAGCCGGGCCGCGATCCGCGCCCCGAGTTCAAGACCGCGCAATTCAAGGAAGGCGTCGAGACGCTCAACGACCTGTACCCGGGCATGGTGCTCGAAGGCGTGGTGACCAACGTGGCCAACTTCGGCGCGTTCGTCGACATCGGCGTGCACCAGGACGGCCTGGTGCATATCTCGGCGCTGGCCGAGAAATTCGTGAAGGATCCGCGTGACGTCGTGCGCGTGGGCCAGACCGTCAGCGTGAAAGTGCTGGAAGTGGACGTGGCGCGCAAGCGCGTGGCCCTGACCATGCGCATGAACGACGCCGCCGTGCCCGCGCGGCGCGGCGCCGACGCCCCCAAGGGCGGCGATCGCCCAGGCCGCCGTCCGCAAGCTGACAGCGGCCGCGGTGGCGGCGGCGGCGCCATGAACAGCGCCATGGCCGACGCCTTCGCCAAGCTCAAGCGCTGATCCGCTTCTCCTGGCCGCCCTCGGCGCTTCCCACTGCGCGATGGACGTCTCGTCCGCGCTGCGGGGGGCTGACGGCGGCGCACGCCCGGCCTGACGGCCGGGCAATCCTGCCACGCTGACAGGCGGCGCGCCCGCGCCGCCCGCGTCATTTCAATCCTGCGACATCGAGGCCAGGGCCTCGCTCGCCTTGGCCAACTGCGCCTGCGCGTCGCCCTGGGCGCCAGCGGGCGCGGTCGCCACAGCCACCCCGTCGAGCACCGCCGCCACGCCCTGAGCGGTGGCTTGCAGCAGCGCGTCGGGCGCTTCCGACTGCAGCCGGCGCATCAGCGCGCCGGCTTCCTTGGGGTCGGCAAAGCGCTGCGAAAGCAGCAATTCCTCGCCATCGGCGGCCAGCAGGCGGAAGCGGAAGCCGCCCTCTTCGTCGCGGAAGCTGACGAAGCGCGCGCCCTTGCCCTTTTCCTTCCTGGCCTGCGCCTGCTTGCCCGGCGCCTGCGCGTTCAGGTTGCGCAGGCCCACGGCCTCGCGCAGCTCGCGCATCATCGGCACAGCCAGCTTGCGCGCCTTGGCGGCGCCAGCCTGCAACACGTCCTCGATGCGGCCGGGGTTGGCCATCAAATCGAAGTAGCGTTCGCGCATCGGCGCCAGCAGGCTCTCCAGGTGATCGTAGAGCGCGTGCTTGGCCTCGCCCCAGCCCAGACCTTCCTCGAGCTGCTTGCGGAACGCCGCGGCCTGTTCGTGCGTGGCAAAGGCGCGGTAGATCGTGTACAGGTGCGAGCCCTCGGCGTCCTTGGGCTCGCCCGGTTCGCGCGAATCGGTGACGATGCGCATGATCGCGGCGCGCAACGCCTTGGCGCCGCCCTCGAACAACGGAATGGTGTTGTTGTAGCTCTTGGACATCTTGCGGCCGTCCAGGCCTGGCAAGGTGGCCACGTCCTCTTCGATGGCGACCTCGGGCAGCGTGAAGTAGTCACGGCCATACAGATGATTGAAGCGCTGGGCAATGTCGCGCGCCATTTCCAGATGCTGGATCTGGTCACGACCGACCGGCACCTTGTTGGCATTGAACATCACGATGTCGGCGGCCATCAGGATCGGGTAAGAGAACAGGCCCATGGTCACGCCGTCATCGGGGTCCACGCCCTTGGCCGTGTTCTGGTCGACCGACGCCTTGTAGGCGTGCGCGCGGTTCATCAGGCCCTTGGCCGTGACGCAGGTCAGCAGCCAGCTGAGCTCGGGAATTTCCGGGATGTCGGACTGGCGGTAAAAGGTCACGCGTTCGGGATCCAGCCCCACCGCCAGCCAGGTGGCGGCGATTTCGAGCCGCGAGCGGGCCACGCGGGCCGGGTCGTCGCACTTGATCAGCGCGTGATAATCGGCCAGGAAGAAAAACGCGTCGACACCCGGCTGCGTGCTGGCATGGACCGCCGGGCGGATCGCGCCAGCGTAGTTGCCGAGGTGGGGAGTTCCGGAGGTGGTAATGCCAGTGAGGACGCGGGTGTTCATGGACGAAGAAGGCGTTTGCTTGGGGAAACGCCCAGTGTAACGTGCCGCGCGGGGCGTCCGGATGACGCGCGCTGGCAGCGGGCCGCCCCGGACGCGGCGGCGGCCCGTACCGGCCGGCCCCGGCGCCATGGACGCGACGCGACTACAGGACCGCCAGCAACGGCGCGGCCACCGCGCACAGCCCGCCCGCCGTCAACGCGGCGCGCGGCCGGAACGTCAGGAACCAGATCAGCAAGAGGCCGGCGATGCTGAGGATGCCGATCCATTCGACGGTGCCGTAGCTCCAGCCCCAGACGGCGGCCGAGGCGCACAGCGACAGCGATAGCGCCAGCCAGCCGAAGGCGCGCAACGGCACGCGATGGCGGCGTGGCAAGGCACGATCGAACAGGTCTTCGTAGTGTCGGTCCATGCCCAGGCACAGCGCGGAGAACCCCGCATAGGCCAGGCAGAAGGCGGCAAGCGTCATGGCATATCACCTCGGTCCATAGGCTTCGGAAGGGGCAGGCGGCGCGGCCCGCGCCGGCGTCCTGGCCGCGCTCTTCTTGGCCGGGGCATTGCGCGCCCGGGCCGCCTTCCGTGCCATCCAGCCCAGCAGCAGCGCGCCGGCCAGGCAGCTCAGGTCGAAGCCGGCCATGACCCAATCGCCGGCGGGCAACGACACCCCCAGGTGGCGCGCAGTCGTGAGTGCGTTGACCACGGGCACCAGCGCCAGCGATGCGGCGGCCAGCGTCAACAGGTCCTGCCACTTGCGCTTGGGGAACGCGAAGGCGTAGGCCAGCGACAGCCCCCAAGCGGTGAAGAACGCGCGCACTTCCCACAGGGCCCGCCCGGGCAGGTCGGCCGGCACCAGCCGGTTGGCCCAGAAGAACGCGGCAATGGCGATGAACAGGCCGGCGATGGTGCCGGCGTTCAAGCCGTCCACCAGACGCAGCGAAAAGGCCTCGCGCGCCCCGGGACGCGCCTTCTGGCGGCGTTTGGCGATCCACAGCACCAGGCCGGAACCGACCATGCCGGTGCCCGCCAGGCTGACCAGGAAATAGAACCAGCGCAACAGCGGTTCGGCGAACAGCCCGAGGTGCAGGCCGACGATCACGCCGGCGGTGCGCACGGTCGGGCTCAGCGCGTCCTGCCCTGCCAGGAGAGCGCCCGTCACCCCGTCGAACCGGGCATAGGGCGAGAGCCGGCCGTACGACACGCCATCCGCGGCATTGCGCGTCAGGGTGACGGTGGCGCCGGCGTCGCCCGGGTTGTTGACCGTGATGCGGCCGATCCGACCCTGCCAGCGTTGTTCCATCTGCGCCACCAGCGGCGCGATCGCGATCAGCGGCGCCGGCTGGTGGCGTGGCGGCGTGACCTTGACCCCCGGAAACATGTCCTCGGTATATTGACGCGGGTTCTCGTACGCCGCCAGGATGCCCGCCGGCATCAGCATGCTCGCGAACAGCACAAGGCCGCTGAAGGTGATCATCAGGTGGAACGGCAGGCCCAGCACCGACAGCGCATTGTGGCCGTCCATCCAGGCCCGCTGGCCGCCCTTCTTCGGACGGAACGTGAAGAAGTCGGCGAAGATCTTCTTGTGCGTGATGATGCCGCTGATGATCGCCACCAGCATGAACATGCCGGCGATGCTGGCGAGCCAGCGCCCCCACGGGAACGCCATCTCGAGCTCGAAATGGAACCGGTAGAAGAAGTCGCCGCCGCGCGTCGCGCGCCCCTCGACGGCCTGTCCGCTGTGCGGATCGAGCTTGACGCGCACGAAGCCGCGCTCACCCGGCTTGGGCTTCGGTTCCTGGTACAGCAGCTGGATCAGCGGCTCGCGCTCGGAGGGCGGCGTAATGAACCAGCGCTTGGCGTCGGGTGCATGGTCGGTCAGATAGCGCTGCGCCAGCGCGACGGATTCGAGCGTGGGCGCGGCCTGCACCTGGATCTCGGGCTGCATCCAGCGGGTGATCTCGGGACGGAAGAAGGACAGCGTGCCGGTCAGGAACATTGCGAACAGCACCCAGCCGAAGATCAAGCCCGACCAGGTATGCAACCATGACATGGATTGGCGCAGGCCCTCTTCGCCTTGCGCTTTTCCGGTGTTGGGTTTCATGCGCCCCCCACCATGCGGCCGATCAGGAACAGGCCGCCGAACAGCGCCGCCGGCGACAGGATGCCGGCCCAGGCGCGCCAGGCGTTGCGAGTGGCGAACACCCAGATGACGCCGCAGGCGTAGAGCACAAAGGCCGACATCTGCGCCGTGACGACGGCGTCGGCGCGTTGCATCGGGAGCCAGACGGCCAGGCAGGCCGAGGCCGCCGAGGCCAGGCCGTAGCCGCCCAGGATGGCGGCCAGGGCCCGGGAGGCCACGGCCAGACGGTAGCGCATCATGCCTGCGCCGGCTGCGGGAGCTTTCACTTGGTCACGTTGAAGGTCAGGGTGGAAACGTAGCGGATCCTGGTGTAGGCCTTGCCATCGGCCTCGCCGGCCTGATCCTCGACATGGGCGGTTTCCAGCACGTACTGGCCCGGCCATGGCGTGGAGATCTCGATGCGGCCGTTCTCATCGCTGCGCAAGCGCTTTTCCCACTTTGGCGGGCCGAACACGGTGACTTCGGTCTTGGCCAGCGGCTGGCCCTTGAACTGCAGCACGAAGGTATTGCTGCCCGCGGCAGCCGGCACCAGTTCCAGGTCGAGCCGGCCCTGGGTATCCGCGCGGCCGGCCTTGGCGCCGTAGCGCATCAGCGTGTCCTTGAACTGGATCGGCTGCGACAGGCGCACGTCGCTCTTGCCGCTGGCGGCGAACTCGACGAAATCCGCTCCCTTGGCCGACGCCTTGTACGTCTTGCCATCGGCGCCGGTCACCTCCGGCGCCGTCAGGACCTTGCCCAGCAGGCCATCTTGCTTTTCGCGCAGATCGTCCGCCCATTCGCCGAAGTACGCTTTTACCGGGCCCTGTCCGGCCCGCTCGAGCCAGACGAAGTGCGCTTGCGCCGCGCCGGCGCTGCCCAGCAGTGCGATGGCCGCCAAAGTCCTTGCGAAATTCATTGTCGATTTTCCTGTTGTGAGTGCCGATCCGGCGCCGCCCCGCGACGCAAGCCGATCAAACGGTCATGAATTATAACCATTCTCACTACGATAAAGAATACGCCTTGGTTTGCATATTCCGCGCCACATGCGCACATCGTCCGCGGTGACCGCGGCAACAGGCAGGAGGCGGCGCGTCGCGATCGACGCGCCGCAATCACGCTACAGCGATACCGTCAGACGGCGTTCGGATTCCAGATATTCGCGCGACTGCATCTCCAGAATGCGCGAGACGGTACGATGGAACTCATTGGCCAGGGCGCCTTCGGTATAAATCTCTTCCGGTTCGCACTCGGCCGACATGATCAGCTTGACGCGATGGTCGTAGAACACGTCGATCAGCCAGGTGAAGCGGCGCGCCTCGGACGCCTGGCGCGGCCCCATGCGCGGCACGCCGGACAGGATCACCGCATGGAAACGGTTGGCCAGCTCCAGGTAATCGTTCTGGGAACGCGGACCGCCGCAGAGCGTGGCGAAATCGAACCACACCACCGAGCCGGCCAGCGCCAGGGCACGAATCTCGCGATGCTCGATGTGCAGCACCGGTTCCTGCGGCGGCGTATCGGCCAGGGTATCGAAGGCCTGCTGCAAGGCCTGCCGCGCCGGCTCGCCGAGCGGCGTGTGATAGCACTGCACCTGCTCGAGCGAACGACGACGGTAGTCGATACCGGCATCCACATTCATCACGTCCATGCGTGCCTGGATCAGCTGGATCGCAGGCAACACACGGTCGCGGTGCAGGCCGTCTGGATACAACGTGGACGGCTCGTAATTGGAGGTCATGACGAACGAGGTTCCGTACTCGAACAACTTGAACAGCAGACGATGCAGGATCATCGCGTCCGCCACGTCCGATACATGGAATTCGTCGAAGCAGATCAGGCGGTACCGCTTGGCCACGCGCCTGGCGACCTCGTCCAGCGGGTCCTGCATGCCCTTCACTTCTTCCAGTTCGCGGTGCACGCCACGCATGAACTCGTGAAAGTGCAGGCGCGTCTTGCGCACCACCGGCACGGTGGCATAAAAGGCGTCCATCAGGAAACTTTTGCCGCGCCCCACCCCGCCCCACAGGTACACGCCGCGCGGCACGTCGGGCCGGTTCAACAGCTTCTTGAGGGCATTCGAGCGCATGGCCTTGAACTTGACCCACTCGTCGTAATAGCGCTGCAGCCGGTCGATCGCCTGCTTCTGGGCGTCGTCGGGCTTGTAGCCGCGCTCGGCCAGGGCGTGTTCGTAGTATTCGCGGACGTTCATGGAGAGGACACAGACAAATGAAAAAAAGGGCGGGTCCGAGAACCCGCCCCCTTTGACAGAGCCGCAACGTGGCGGATCAGAAGTTCAGGGCACGCTTGTCAACGGCCAGGGCGGCTTCCTTCACGGCTTCCGACAGCGTCGGATGCGCGTGGCAGATGCGCGCGATGTCCTCGGCCGCGCCGCGGAATTCCATGATGGTCACGGCTTCCGAGATCAGTTCCGAGGCCATCGGGCCGACGATGTGCACGCCCAGGACCTCATCGGTCTTGGCATCGGCGATCACCTTGGCGAAGCCGGTGGTGTCGCCCAGGGCGCGGGCGCGGCCATTGGCCAGGAACGGGAAGCTGCCGGCCTTGTACTCGCGGCCTTCGGCCTTGAGCTGCTGCTCGGTCTTGCCGACCCAGGCGATTTCCGGCGAGGTGTAGATCACCCACGGCACGGTGTCGAAGTTGACATGGCCGTGCTGGCCGGCGATGCGCTCGGCAACCGCCACACCTTCTTCCTCGGCCTTGTGTGCCAGCATCGGGCCGCGCACCACGTCGCCCACCGCCCAGACGTTGGGCAGGTTGGTCTTGCAGTCGCCGTCCACGGCGATGAAGCCACGCTCGTCGAGCTTCAGGCCCACGGCGTCGGCGTTCAGGCCGCCGGTGTAGGGCACGCGGCCGATCGAGACGATCAGCTTGTCCACCACCAGCTTCTGCTCGGCGCCCTTGGCGTCGACGTAGGGCACGGTGACGGACTTGGCGGTCGCCTTGATCTCGCCGATCTTGACGCCCATCTGGATGTTCAGGCCTTGCTTGGTGAAGGCTTTCAGGGCTTCCTTGGCCACCTGCTGGTCGGCGGCGGCCAGGAACTCCGGCATCGCTTCCAGGATGGTGACTTCGGCACCCAGACGGCGCCACACGCTGCCCATTTCCAGGCCGATCACGCCGGCGCCGATCACGCCCAGCGTCTTCGGCACGGCGCCGATGTTCAGCGCGCCGTCGTTGGACAGCACGACCTTTTCATCGAACGGCAGGCCAGGCAGCTCGCGCGCCGACGAACCGGTGGCGACCACCACGTGCTTGGCAACCAGGTCTTCCTCGGCGGTGCCGGTGACCTTGATGGCCCAGCCGCCCTCGACCTGGCCGGCGAAGGCGCCCTTGCCATGGAAGAAGGTGACCTTGTTCTTCTTGAACAGGTACAGGATGCCGTCGTTGTTCTGCTTGACCACCGTGTTCTTGCGGCCGATCAGCGTGTCGAGCTTCAGGCTGACGCCCTTGACTTCGATACCGTGCTCGGCGAAGTGGTGGTTGGCTTGCTCGTAATGCTCGGACGATTGCAGCAGCGCCTTGGACGGGATGCAGCCGACGTTGGTGCAGGTGCCGCCGGGTGCCGGGCCGCCCTGGCCGTTCTGCCAGGCGTCGATGCAGGCCACCGACATGCCGAGCTGCGCGGCGCGGATGGCGGCGATGTAGCCGCCGGGGCCCGCGCCGATGACGACGACGTCGAATTGTTTGGACATAGTGTTCTCGCGAATGAGGAGGGTGTGGAACTCGCCCCGGCCCACGCATGCCGGCCCGGCAGGCCGGCCGGGCGCCGCCGACACACAGGTCGCGCGGACGCCGGGCTCAGGGCGCCGAGATTACAGGTCCAGCAACAGGCGCTGCGGATCTTCCAGGGCGTCCTTCATGGCGACCAGGCCCAGCACGGCTTCGCGGCCGTCGATGATGCGGTGGTCGTAGGACAGGGCCAGGTAGTTCATCGGGCGGATGACGATCTGGCCGTTTTCCACCACGGCGCGTTCCTTGGTGGCGTGCACGCCCAGGATGGCCGATTGCGGCGGGTTGATGATCGGGGTCGACAGCATCGAGCCGAACACGCCGCCGTTGGAGATCGAGAACGTGCCGCCGGTCATCTCTTCGATGCCCAGCTTGCCGTCGGCGGCGCGGCGGCCGAAGTCGGCGATGGTCTTTTCGATTTCAGCGATGGACAGTTGGTCGGCGTTGCGCAGGATCGGCACCACCAGGCCGCGCGGGCTGCCGACAGCGATACCGATGTCGAAGTAACCGTGGTAGATGATGTCCTTGCCGTCGATCGAGGCGTTGATCAGCGGGAACTTCTTCAGCGCGGCAACCGCGGCCTTGACGAAGAACGACATGAAGCCCAGCTTGATGCCGTGTTCCTTATCGAACTTGTCCTTGTACTTGTTGCGCAGATCGATGACCGCTTGCATGTTCACTTCGTTGAACGTGGTCAGGATCGCGTTTTCCTGTTGCGATTGCAGCAGGCGCTCGGCGATGCGGGCGCGCAGGCGGCTCATCGGCACGCGCTGTTCCGGACGGCCATCCAGCGACAGCGTGGTCGGGGCCGGGGCGGCGGCGGCCTTGGCCGGAGCGGCCTTGGCGGCGGGGGCGCTGGCGTTCAGGGCATCGCCCTTGGTGACGCGGCCGTCACGGCCGGTGCCGGTGACGCTGGCGGCGTCCACGCCCTTCTCGGCGAGGATCTTGGCGGCGGCGGGCGAGGCCACGCCGGCGGCGGCGGTCGAGGCGGGCGCGGCCGGGGCGGCGGCGGCTTGCGCGGCGGCCTTGGGCGCTTCGGCGGCCGGGGCGGTGGCCGGCGCGGCCGCGGCCTTGGCGGCGGTGTCGATACGCGCCAGGACTTCGCCCGAGGTCACGGTGCTGCCATCGCCCTTGACGATTTCAGCCAGGACGCCCGAAGCAGGCGCCGGCACTTCCAGCACGACCTTGTCGGTTTCGACTTCGATCAGGATTTCATCCGCCTCGACGGCTGCGCCGGGTTGCTTCTTCCAGGTCAGCAGGGTCGCTTCGGAAACGGATTCGGAGAGTTGGGGGACGACGACGTCGGTGATAGCCATTTTGTTTGTTCCGTAAAGTATGTGTTCTGGACCGCGCGGCGCGGGCAAAGTTCGAAAACGGTTTTCGCAACTTGCCGCACGCCGCGCGTGCATCGGGTTGGGTTACTTGGTCAGCATGGCCTTGAACTTGGGCGCGAAAGCCGCTTCGATCAGCGCCTTTTGCTGCTCCTGGTGCTTGGCCAGGTAGCCCACCGCCGGCGATGCCGACGCGGCGCGGCCAGCGTAGCCCAGCTTCTGGCCTTCGACCATGTTCTCGTACACGTGATGCTGAACGTAGAACCACGGGCCCTGGTTCTGCGGCTCGTCCTGGACCCAGATCACTTCCGTGGCCTTCGGGTACTTGCGCAGCTCGGCCTCGAAGGCCTTGTGCGCGAACGGGTACAACTGCTCGACGCGCAGGATGGCGACGTTGTCGGCGCCACGTTCACGGCGGGCATTGACCAGATCGTAGTAGACCTTGCCCGAGCAAGCCAGCACGCGCTTGACCTTGGCGGCGTCGATGGCCTCGTCGACCTCGCCGATCACCGGGCGGAAGCTGCCGCCGGCCAGGTCGGTCAGGGGCGAACCCGCGTCCTTGTTGCGCAGCAGCGACTTGGGCGTGAACAGCACCAGCGGCTTGCGGAACGGGCGGATCATCTGGCGGCGCAGCACATGGAAGATCTGCGAGGCCGAAGTCGGCTGGATCACTTGCATGTTGTTGTCGGCGCACAGCTGCAGGAAGCGCTCGATGCGGCCCGACGAGTGCTCGGGGCCCTGGCCTTCGTAGCCGTGCGGCAGCATCAGGGTCAGGCCCGACTGGCGGCCCCACTTGGCTTCGCCGGAGCTGATGAACTGGTCGATCACGACCTGGGCGCCGTTGACGAAGTCACCGAACTGGCCTTCCCAGATGGTCAGGGTGTTGGGTTCGGCGCTCGAGTAGCCGTATTCGAAGCCCAGCACGGCCTCTTCGGACAGCACCGAGTCGATCACGGTGAACGGGGCCTGGCCTTCCGAGACGTTCTGCAGCGGAATGTAGGTGCCGTCGTTCCAGCGCTCGCGGTTCTGGTCGTGCAGCACGGCATGGCGGTGCGTGAACGTGCCGCGGCCCGAGTCCTGGCCGGTGATGCGGATGGCGTAGCCCGACGAAACCAGAGTGGCGAAGGCGAGGTGTTCGCCCATGCCCCAGTCCAGGTTCATCTCGCCCTTGGCCATGGTGCGGCGGTCGTTGAGCAGCTTGGCCACCAGCGGGTGCACCGTGAAGCCTTCCGGCACCGTGGTGATGCGCTCGCCGATGCGCTTGAGTTCGGCCAGCGGCACGGCGGTGTCGGCCTGGTCGGTCCACTTGGCGCCCAGGAACGGCGACCAGTCGATGGCGTACTTGCTCTTGTAGTCGGTCAGCACCGGCTCGATGGTGCGCTGGCCGTCTTCCATCAGCTGGCGGTAGTCCTTGACCAGCTGGTCGGCTTCGCCTTCGGCCAGCACGCCTTGCGTGGTCAGCTTGTCGGCGTACAGCTTGCGCGTGCCGGGATGGTGGCCGATGCGCTTGTACATCAGGGGCTGCGTCAGCGACGGGGTGTCCTGTTCGTTGTGGCCCAGCTTGCGGAAGCAGACGATGTCGACCACGATGTCGTGGCGGAACTGCAGGCGGTAGTCCAGCGCCAGCTTGGTCACGAACACCACGGCTTCGGGATCGTCGCCGTTGACGTGGAACACCGGTGCTTCGATCATCTTGACCACGTCGGTGCAATACAGCGTCGAACGCGAGTCGCGCGGGTCGGACGTAGTGAAGCCGATCTGGTTGTTGATGACGATGTGCAGCGTGCCGCCCGTGCCGTAGCCGCGGGTCTGGGCCAGGTTCAGGGTTTCCATCACCACACCCTGGCCGGCGAACGCCGCATCGCCGTGCACCAGCACCGGCAGCACTTGCTTGCCTTCGGCATCGCCGCGGCGTTCCTGGCGAGCGCGCACGCTGCCTTCGACCACGGGGTTGACGATTTCCAGGTGGGACGGGTTGAACGCCAGCGACAGGTGCACCGGACCGCCACGGGTCGACAGGTCGCTCGAGAAGCCGTTGTGATACTTCACGTCGCCGTCGGTCAGGCCTTCGGCGTGCTTGCCTTCGAACTCGGCGAACAGGTCGCCGGGCATCTTGCCCATGATGTTCACGAGCAGGTTCAGGCGGCCGCGGTGGGCCATGCCGACCACGATTTCCTGGACGCCGTTTTCACCGGCGTGGTTGACCACTTCGTCCATCGAGGCGATGAAGCTCTCGCCGCCTTCCAGCGAGAAGCGCTTCTGGCCGACGTACTTGGTGTGCAGGAAGCGCTCGAGGCCTTCGGACTCGGTCAGCTGCTGCAGGATGTGGCGCTTTTCCTCGGCCGTGTAGGTCGGCGCGCCCAGCGTGGTTTCCAGGCGTTCCTGGATCCAGCGCTTGGCGGCGGGGTCGGAGATATGCGTGAATTCGGCCCCGATGCTGCGGCAGTAGGTGTCGCGCAGCGCCTTCAGGATGTCGCGCAGCGTCATGGTGCTGGCGGTCGTGAAGTACGTGTTGGTGGCCGAGTAGGTCTGATCGAGATCGGCTTCGGTCAGGCCGTAGAAAGACGGGTCGAGCTCGGGGATCGGGGGACGTTCCTGGCGCTTGAGCGGGTCCAGGTCGGCCCAACGCGAACCGAGCGAGCGGTAGGCGGCGATCAGCGACTGCACCGAGACCTGCTTGGAGGCGACGCTCAGGTCGGGTTCGGCGGAGCGCTGCACGAAGGCATTGGCCTTGGCGCGCTGGGCGAACGATTCGACGATGGGAGCGTGGGCCTGGTCGCGGGTGGATTCCTGGCCGTCGGTGGCGGGAGCGTGCTGCAACTGGTCGAAGTATTCGCGCCAGTTGTCAGGTACCGAACCGGGGTTGTCGAGGTAGGCTTCGTAAAGCTCTTCGACGTAGGGGGCATTTCCCCCAAACAAGTAAGACGTGGATAGGGATTCTATTTCCGAAGACATAATCGCTTCACCTTTACGAGTGCTTCACTCGATTACGATGCAGGAAAACCTTCCGCGACACGGGCTTCCCGTTTAGCGGATAGCAGGGGCAGAAGGCGCGTACAAGCCTTGAAAGCCGTATGCATGAAAGTATAACCCTTTGAGTTTATGGGCGTCTTCTTGCGATTGCGTGACGCAAAAGCGCGCCAGGAATGGTTTCATGCGGTGTTGGAATGTCCGTGCAACCCCTGCAATTACGCCGTCTACACGCCCGCAAATTCCGCCAACAAAAAATGCCGCAGCGCGGCATTTTTTCTGGCAAGTGCAGCAGGTGTTGTGCAATAGCCGCGTCACAGCGGCAATGCGGTGGTCGACAGGATCTCTTTCAACACGAAAAAAGTGCGGATCTGGCGCACCCCGGGCAGCTTGATGATCTCTCCCGCGTGCAACTTGTTGAAGCGTTCCAGGTCGCGGATGCGCAGCATCAGGAAGTAGTCGAACTCGCCCGCCACCAGGTGGCATTCGAGGCAGCCGCTGATGCCGCGCGCGGCCTGCTCGAAGTCGGTGAAGGAATCCGGCGTGGAACGATCCAGCACCACGCCCACGATCACCAGCGTGGCCATCTCGACCTCGGCCGGTTCGAGCAGCGCCACGGTCTTCCTGATGATGCCCTCGGCCTTGAGCTTCTCGACCCGCCGCAGGCAGGCCGCGGGGCTGAGGTGCACCCGCGCGCTCAGGTCCAGGTTGGTGATCTGGGCATCCTGCTGCAACAGGCGCAGGATCTGGCGGTCGATACGATCCAGTCCGGCGATGGCGGCCATTCAATACGTCCCTATAAAATTTAATTTTGTGTTTATCTTCTTATCCTCAATATTAATTAAAAAAATAGAAACTCCAAGCCATTAAAAATGCCTTGACTGAAAAAATACGCAATTGACCAGCAATCCGGCCGGTTCCTATGATTTTCCCACCCGCGGCGCCATCAGCCCGGACCCTTCCCCTCAGGAGCCCGCATGGATCTGCAACGCTTTCCCCGCCATCGCCTGACCTTTGGCGACACCCCCATCGAGAAGCTCGAACGCCTCTCCGCCCACCTCGGCGGCAACGTGGAGATTTACGCCAAGCGCGAGGACTGCAACAGCGGCCTGGCGTTCGGCGGCAACAAGCTGCGCAAACTGGAATACCTGATTCCCCAGGCGCTGGAACAGGGTTGCGACACACTCGTCACCATCGGCGGCATCCAGTCCAATCACACCCGCATGGTGGCGGCCGTGGCCGCCAAGCTCGGCCTGGCCTGCGTGCTGGTGCAGGAAAATTGGGTGGACTATTCGGATGCGGTCTACGACCGGGTCGGCAACATCATGATGAGCCGGCTGATGGGCGCCGACGTGCGCCTGGTCGATCAGGGCTTCGACATCGGCTTCCGCCGCAGTTGGGAAGAAGCGCTGGAAGACGTGCGCAAGCGCGGCGGCAAGCCCTATGCGATCCCGGCCGGCGCTTCCGACCATGAACTAGGCGGGCTGGGCTATGTGGGCTTCGCCGAGGAAGTGCGGCGCCAGGAGGCCGAACTGGGCTTCAAGTTCGACTACATCGTGGTCTGCGCCGTCACCGGCAGCACCCAGGCCGGCATGGTGGTGGGCTTTGCCGCCGATGGCCGCGCCGACCGGGTGATCGGCATCGACGCCTCGGCCACGCCCGACCAGACTCGCGCGCAGATCCTGCGCATCGCGCGGCGCACCGCCGACATGGTGGGCTTGCAACGCCCGATCAGCGACAGTGACGTGGTGCTGGACACGCGCTACGCCTATCCGGCCTACGGCCTGCCCTCGGCCGAGACCAACGAGGCCATCCGCCTGTGCGCCCGTCTCGAAGGCATGATGACGGACCCGGTCTACGAGGGTAAGTCGATGCAGGGCATGATGGACATCGTGCGGCGCGGGGAAATCCCCGCCGGCTCGCGGGTGCTGTACGCACATCTCGGGGGGGTACCGGCGATCAACGCCTACAGCTTTCTCTACCGCAACGGCTGACAGCGGCTACGGCGTCAGCGGCTGGCCTTGCGGCGACCTGCGCTGACCCCCTCTGTTTCCGGGTGTCCCCGACGTCCCGCCCGCAGCGCTTGCCGGCGGGACGATCGCTTCATGGCCCTTGGCATCGGCATTGACCTGCGCATTAGGGTCATCACTAATGATGTACATAAATTGTATACAGGAAACGCGGTTTACCTTATCGTGTCATGCACGATGTCCACGCCCGCCCCGCCATGAGCACCTACGACACCACCCGCCCCTACCCCCGCGACCTGATCGGCTACGGCCGCAACCCGCCGCATGCGCAATGGCCCGGCGGCGCCCGCATCGCGGTGCAGTTTGTGCTCAATTACGAAGAAGGCGGCGAGAACTGCGTGCTGCATGGCGATGCCGGTTCAGAACAATTCCTGTCTGAAATGTTCAACCCGGCCTGCTACCCGGACCGCCACCTGAGCATGGAGGGCATCTACGAATATGGCTCGCGCGTCGGCGTCTGGCGCATCCTGCGCGAATTCGAAAAGCGCGGCCTGCCGCTGACGGTGTTCGCGGTCGGGATGGCCTTGCAACGCCATCCCGAACTGGCCGCGGCGCTGGTCGAAATGGACCACGAAATCGCCTGCCATGGCTGGCGCTGGGTGCACTACCAGAACGTGGACGAAGCCACCGAACGCGAACACCTGCGCCTGGGCATGGAGGCCATCGCGCAACTGACCGGGACCCGCCCGCTGGGCTGGTATACCGGCCGCGACAGCCCGCGCACGCGCCGCTTGGTGGCGGACTATGGCGGCTTCGAATACGACAGCGACTACTACGGCGACGACCTGCCGTTCTGGATGCGCGTGCAAAAGAGCGACGGCAGCGTGGCGCCGCAACTGATCGTGCCCTACACGCTGGACTGCAACGACATGCGCTTCGCGCTGCCGCAGGGTTATTCGCACGCCGCCCCCTTCTTCCAGTATCTCAGGGACAGTTTCGACGCGCTCTACGCCGAAGGCGACGAGGCGCCCAAAATGCTCAGTATCGGCATGCATTGCCGCCTGCTCGGCCGGCCCGGCCGCATCGTCGCGCTGCAACGCTTCCTGGATCACATCGCGCGCCACGACCGCGTCTGGGTCTGCCGCCGGCTCGACATCGCCCGGCATTGGCGGGCGCGCCATCCCTATCAACCCGCTTCCTGAACGGCGCAACCATGGCCCACACCCTCGCCCAATTCAATGACGCCACGCCGCAAGACGCGGCCGCCATGCTGGCCGACCTGTATCCGCACGCGCCCTGGGCCGCCGAGCAGGCCGTGCGGGCACGGCCGATGCTCAGCGTGGCCCAGCTGCAGTTGGCCTTGCAGCGCGCGGTGGACGAGACCGACGCCGCCACGCAATTGGCCTTGCTGCGCGCCCAACCCGCCCCCACGCCCGGCGCCGGGGCGGATGCCGCGCGGGCCGCCGACTATGCCGCGCGCTTCGGCTTTCCCTTCATCCTGTCCCACTACGGCCCGCGCGGCGCCGGACCGCAAGACGGCCAATGGGCCCAGGCCCTCGAACGCCGCCAGCACAACGCGCAAGATGACGAACGCCGCGAGGCCCTGCGTCAGTTGCACCGCGATGCCGAAGTGCGGCTGTACGAACGCTTCGGCGTCGAGCCCGACCTGGGCAACGACATCTGGGACTGGCAGGAGAAACTCAGCGCGCACAGCGACCCCGGCTATGCCGAGAACGGCCAGCTCACCGTCACCTACCTGACGGACGCGCACCGTGCCTGCGCGCAGCGCATCTCGCATTGGATGCGCGATTGCGGCTTCGACGAAGTCGGCATCGACGCAGTCGGCAACGTGGTCGGCCGCTACCACGCGGCCCGCGCCGACGCGCCGATCCTGATGAGCGGCAGCCACTACGACACGGTGCGCAACGCCGGCAAGTACGATGGCCGCCTCGGCATCTTCGTGCCGATGGCCTGCGTGCGCGCGCTGCACCGCCAGGGCCGGCGCCTGCCCTACGCGATCGAAGTGATCGGTTTCTCCGAGGAGGAAGGCCAGCGCTATCCCGCCACCTTCCTTGGCTCCGGCGCGCTGATCGGCGACTTCCAGCCGCGCTGGCTGGAACAGCAGGATGCCGACGGCATCAGCATGCGCGAAGCGATGGCGCACGCGGGGCTGTGCGTCGACGATATCCCCAAGCTCAAGCGCGACCCGACCCGCTATCTGGGCTTCGTCGAGGTGCACATTGAACAGGGGCCCGTGCTCAATGAGATGGGCCTGCCGCTCGGCGTGGTCACTTCCATCAACGGCTGCGTGCGCTACCGGGCGCGGATCCACGGCACCGCCTGCCACGCCGGCACCACGCCGATGGACCGGCGCCGCGACGCCGCCGTGGCCGCGGCCGAGCTGATCGTGTTCGTCGAGGGCCGCGCCGCGCGCGACGGCGACTCGGTCGGCACCGTCGGCATGCTGGAAGTGCCCAATGGCTCGATCAACGTGGTGCCCGGCGAATGCCGCTTCAGCCTCGACCTGCGCGCGCCCAGCGATGCGCAGCGCGACGCGCTGGCCACCGACGTGCTGGCCGAACTCGAAGCGATCTGCCAGCGCCGCGGCCTGCGCTACACGCTCGAGGAAACCATGCGCGCCGCCGCCGCGCCCAGCGCGCCGGCCTGGCAACAGCGCTGGGAACGCGCGGTGCAGGCACAGGGCGTGCCGGTCCACCGCATGCCCAGCGGCGCCGGCCACGATGCCATGAAGCTGCACGAGGTCATGCCCCAGGCCATGCTGTTCGTGCGCGGCCAAAACGCCGGCATCAGCCACAATCCGCTTGAATCCACCACCAACCACGACATGCAGCTGGCCGCCCAGGCGATGCAGCGGCTGCTTGACGATCTCGCCAACGAAGCAACGAGCTGAACCATGACCGATTACGCCCGACTCGACGCCTGGGTGGACGCCCACTTCGATGAAGAAGTGCGCTTCCTGCAGGAACTGGTGCGCGTGCCGACCGACACGCCGCCGGGCAACAACGCCCCGCACGCCGTGCGCACCGCCGAACTGCTGCAAGGTTTCGGCCTTGCGGCCGAGTCTCACCCCGTGCCCGCCGACGACGTGCGCGCCTATGGCATGGAGTCCATCACCAACCTGATCGTGCGCCGCGAATACGGCGCCGGCGGCCGGCGCGTGGCGCTCAACGCCCACGGCGACGTGGTGCCGCCAGGCGATGGCTGGGAACACGATCCCTATGGCGCCGAGATCGTTGACGGCAGCCTGTACGGCCGCGCCGCCGCGGTCAGCAAGAGCGATTTCGCCAGCTTCACTTTCGCGCTGCGCGCCCTGGAGGCGGTGGCCCGTCCGCGCCAGGGCGCGGTCGAGCTGCACTTCACCTACGACGAGGAATTCGGCGGCCTGCTGGGGCCGGGCTGGCTGCTGCGCCAGGGGCTGACGAAACCCGACCTGCTCATCGCCGCCGGCTTCAGCTATGAAGTGGTGACGGCGCACAACGGCTGCCTGCAGATGGAGGTCACCGTGCATGGCAAGATGGCGCACGCCGCCATCCCCGCCACCGGCGTGGACGCGCTGCAAGGCGCGGTCGCCATCATGAACGCGCTGTATGCACAGAACGCGCGCTACCGCGAGATCACCTCGCAGGTCGAAGGCATCAGCCACCCCTACCTGAACATCGGCCGCATCGAAGGCGGCACCAACACCAACGTGGTGCCCGGCAAGGTGGTGTTCAAACTCGACCGGCGCATGATCCCGGAAGAAAACGCGGCCGAGGTCGAGGCCGACATCCGCCGCATCATAGGAGAAGCCGCGGCCGCCATGCCCGGCATTCGTGTCGAGATCAAGCGCCTGCTGCTGGCCAACGCCATGCGACCGCTGCCTGGCAACCAGCCGCTGGTCGATGCCCTGCGCAAGCACGGCCAGGAGCTGTTCGGCGAGCCCATCCCCGCCATGGGCACGCCGCTGTATACCGACGTGCGCCTGTATGCCGAAGCGGGCATCCCCGGCGTGATCTACGGCGCTGGCCCGCGCACCGTGCTGGAATCGCACGCCAAGCGCAACGATGAACGCGTCGTGCTGGAAGACCTGCGGCGCGCCACCAAGGTCATCGCCCGCACCCTGGCCGACCTGCTGCAGCCGGCATGAAAACAGGGCATGGCGTCCACGCGCCATGCCCTGTGACCGAACCGCGGCGATGCTACGCCAGCCGCATCACGCGGCGCCAGAACAGCACCGCCACCAGCGCGAACACCGCCAGCCCCAGGAACGAGGCAGTGCGCGCGAATTCCTCGCCCGCGATCGCCAGCGGCGCATCGGTGCCGGCGGCGCCGATGATGGCCGCCATCACCACGCCCACCAGGCTCTCGCCCACGATCAGGCCAGAGGCGATCAGCACGCCGCGCCGGTTGGCGGCCTCGGCGAACGTCGCATGATCCTTGCCCGCCGCCGCCGCCCGGCGGCGCAGCGCCCGCTCCAGCATCCAGGCCAGCAGCGCGCCCACCACGATCGGCGCCGCCACGGTCGGCGGCAGATAGATGCCGATGCCCACGGCCAGCACCGGAACGCGGGCCACCTTGCAGGTGCGCTTGAGGATCTCGTCGACCACGATCAGGCCCACGCCCACCGCCATGCCGATCAGGATCATGGTCCAGTTCAACTGATGGGTGAAGATGCCGCGCGCGATCGCCAGCATCAGCGTGGCCTGCGGCGCCGACAGTGCCTGGGACGGGTCCATGCCCTCGCGTGGCATGGCGTCGGCGAAACCGTAGGCGTTGTACAGCAGATCCAGCACCGGCGAAATCACCGCCGCGCCCAGCACGCAGCCGATCAGCAGCGCCACCTGCTGGCGCCACGGCGTTGCGCCGACCAGCCAGCCGGTCTTCAGGTCCTGCAGGTTGTCGTTGGAGATCGAAGCCACCGCCACCACCGCCGAGGTGCTGAAGATCGCCAGCGCGATCGTCATCTGCACGCCGTTCTGCGTCGCCAGCAGCTCACCGCCCAGCACCAGCATCAACAGCGACACCAGCACGATGGCGACGATGCCGACGCCCGAGATGGGGCTGGTCGACGTGCCCACCAGGCCAGCCATGTAGCCGCAGGCCGCCGCCACCAGGAAGCCGAACACGAAGGCGAACAGGACCGCGTACGCCACCAGCTTCCAGATGGCCGCGGCCGACAGCGGCGCATCCGCCAGGAATACCTGGAAAGTGATCACCAGCACCGCCACCAGCACCAGCGTGACGACCGAGATCCAGCCGGCCGACAGATCGCGCTCGGTGCGCGGCGCCTTGCCGGCATGCGCCGCGCCGGCCCGGGAGAGCGCAGCGAACGAGGCCTTGACGCCGCGCGCCATCGGCAAGAACAGCGTCGCCAGGGTCCAGATGGCGCCGACGCCGATCACGCCGGCGCCGATGAAGCGCACCTGCGACGACCACAGCCCGGTGGCAAACTTCGCCAGCGACATGCCGGCGGGCATGTCGGCCATCGAGGTCAGGATCGGCACTGCGATGCCCCACGCGATCACCAGCCCGGTCAGCATGGCCAGGCCCGCCACAATGCCGATCAGATAGCCGGCCCCCAACAGCGCCAGCGAAAAGCCCATCGGCAGCCGGAACACCGCGCCGCCCAGCGAGAACCAGCCGCTGACGCCATCGCCCAGCACGCGCAGGCCGCTGGCGGCAAAACTGACCGCCGCCGCCACCACGCCGCCGCTGACGATGTCACCCATGCCGGTAGCGGCCGGTTTGGACGGCGCCCGCCCCGCCTCCTCGGCCGCGTCCTGGGCGCGCTCGGCGCTGCCGACCCGCAGGATCTCGGCCGCCGCCACGCCTTCGGGATACGGCAGGTCGCTCTGCACGACCATCACATGGCGCAGCGGAATCGTGAACATCACGCCGAGCATGCCGCCAGCCGCGCAGATGCCCAGCGTCTGCCAGAATGGAAAGCCCTGCCAGTGGCCCATCATGACCAGGGCAGGCAGGATGAAAATGATGGCGGACAGCGTGCCGGCCGCCGAGGCCTGCGTCTGCACCATGTTGTTTTCGAGGATGTTGGCGTCCTTGAACAGCCGCAACACCGACATCGAAATTACCGCCGCCGGGATCGCCGACGAAAAGGTCAGGCCGACCTTGAGCCCCAGGAACACATTGGAGGCGGTGAAGATGACGGTGATCACTGCGCCCAGCAGCACGCCGCGGAACGTCAGTTCCGGTAGCGTGACTTCCGCCGGGACGCGGGTAGGTTGAGTCATTGAAGTCTCCCTTTACTGGCCGGGACGCGAACCCGCCGCTGAGACGGGACGGCCCGGCTATCAGGGCGTTGCCGCCCTGTCTGGTTGCCGGTTTGTTTTTTGTGAAGCGCGAATTCTAGCGCCTCGGCGTCCAGCAGGTGGTCACCACAGGTAAGCGGGCCTTGACGGCAGATTATGCCGCCCAACCCAGCGTGGGCAAACGAATATGCTGAAAATCTGTTTTTCGCCCCGGCATTTTGATCACTCATGCCCCGGCGACAGGACTAGCATGGCGCTACAAGGAGACAAAACCATCATGTGCGACGCCAGCCATTCCTCCGCCGGAGCCGACCACCGGCAAGACACCGACCCCGCCGAAACCGCCGAATGGCGTGACGGGCTGCAATCCCTGGTCGAGGCCTCGGGCGCGCAACGGGCGGGCTATGTGCTGGATAACCTGCTGGGGCACGCCGCCACGCTGGGACTGCGGGCCAACAGCCAGACGCACACCGCCTACCTGAACACCATTCCGGCCGACCAGGAACCGCCCTTCCCCGGCAACCTGGCGGTCGAGGAGCGCATCGCCCGCATCAACCGCTGGAACGCGCTGGCCATGGTAGTGCGCGCCAACCAGGCCCATGGCGAGTTGGGCGGCCACATCGCCAGCTACGCCTCGGCCGCCGACCTGTTCGAGGTCGGCTTCAACCATTTCTTCCGCGCCAGTACCGCCGACGGCCCGGGCGACCTGGTCTACATGCAGCCGCACTCGGCGCCCGGCGTCTATGCCCGCGCCTACCTGGAGGGGTTCCTGAGCGAAGACGACCTGGCCCACTTCCGCCAGGAAATCACCGCCACCTCACGCGGCCTGCGCGGGCTGTCGTCGTACCCACACCCCTGGCTGATGCCGGATTTCTGGCAATTCCCCACCGGCTCGATGGGCATCGGCCCGATCAATGCCATCTACCAGGCGCGCTTCATGCGCTACCTGGAACACCGCTCGCTGGTGCCCGCGAGCGACCGCAAGGTCTGGGGCATCTTCGGCGACGGCGAGATGGACGAGCCCGAATCGATCGCCGCGCTGACGCTGGCCGCGCGCGAGAAGCTCGACAATCTGGTGTTCGTGGTCAACTGCAACCTGCAACGCCTGGACGGCCCGGTGCGCGGCAACGGCCGCATCATCGACGAACTCGAAACCCTGTACGCCGGCGCCGGCTGGAACGTCATCAAGCTGGTCTGGGGCAGCGACTGGGACGCCCTGCTGCGACGCGACACCAATGGCGCCCTGGCGCGCGCCTTCGCCAACACGGTGGACGGCCAGTTCCAGACCTTCGCCGCCAACGACGGCGCCTTCAACCGCGCCCACTTCTTCAACCAGAATCCCGAGATTGCCGCGCTGGTGGCCGACTGGAGCGACGAGGCCATCGACCGCCTGCACCGCGGCGGCCACGACATGGTCAAGATCCATGCCGCCTATCACCGCGCCGCCCATCATCGCGGCCAGCCCACCGTGATCCTGGCGCAGACCAAGAAAGGCTTCGGCATGGGCACGGCCGGCCAGGGCAAGATGACCACCCACCAGCAGAAGAAGCTGGACGACGAAGCGCTGCTGGCGTTCCGCGACCGCTTCGCCCTGCCGATCTCCGACGCCGACTGCCTGGCGCTCAAGTTCTACCGCCCTGCCGAGGACAGCGCCGAACTGCGCCACCTGCAGGCGCGCCGCGCCGCGCTGGGCGGCCACATCCCGCGCCGCCGGACGCAGGCGCCGCGCCTGGCGCCGCCGGCGGTCGATCAGTGGGCGCGCTTCGCGCTGGCCGCCGACGGCAAGGAAATGTCGTCCACCATGGCCATCGTGCGCATGCTGACGGCGCTGCTGAAAGACCCGCAGATCGGCCCGCGCATCGTGCCCATCGTGGCCGACGAGGCCCGTACCTTCGGCATGGCCAACCTGTTCCGCCAGATCGGCATCTACTCGGCGCAGGGCCAGTTGTACGAGCCCGAGGACATCGGCTCGGTACTGTATTACCGCGAGGCGCGCGACGGCCAGATCCTGGAAGAAGGCATCACCGAGGCCGGCGCGATCTCGTCGTGGACGGCGGCTGGCACCAGCTATTCGGTCAATGGCCTGCCGATGCTGCCTTTCTACATCTATTACTCGATGTTCGGCTTCCAGCGCATCGGCGATCTGATCTGGGCCGCGGCCGACCAGCGCACGCGCGGCTTTCTCATCGGCGCCACGTCGGGCCGCACCACCCTGGGCGGCGAAGGCCTGCAGCACCAGGACGGCTCCAGCCACATCATGGCCGCCACCGTGCCCAATTGCCGCGCCTACGATCCCGCCTACGCCTACGAAGTGGCGGTGATCGTCGAATACGGCATGCGCCGCATGCTGGACGAGCAGCGCGACGAGTTCTTCTACCTGACCGTCACCAACGAAAACCTGGCACAGCCCGACCTGCCGCAGGACGGCGCGGCGGCCGAAGGCATCCTGCGCGGCATGTACCGCCTGCGTCCGGCCCGCCAGCAGGCGGCGGTGCGCCTGCTGGGCGCCGGCCCCATGCTGCGCGAAGCGGAAATGGCCGCGGAGCGGCTGCACGCGGAATATGGCGTCGATGCCGAGGTCTGGAGCGTGACCAGCTTCTCGGAACTGGCGCGCGACGGCCGCGAGGCCGAACGCGCCCGCGCCCTCGGCCTGCCCGCCACGGCGGACTCGGACTGGGTCCGCACCTGCCTGGGCGGCAGCGATGCGCCGGTGATCGCCGCCAGCGACTACGTGCGCGCCGTGCCCGAGCAGATCCGCGCCTGGGTGCCCGCGCCCTACCGCACGCTCGGCACCGACGGCTTCGGCCGCAGCGACACCCGCGCCCGCCTGCGCGACTTCTTCGAGGTCAGCGCCGACTGGATCGTGCTGCACGCGCTCGACAGCCTGGGCCGCCAGGACCAGGCGGACGCATTGCGCCGCAAACTCGGCGCGGCCGACCGCGCCACACCTCCCTGGGCGCAATAACAGCCTGAAAGAAAAGGAGAAAAGCGCCGCTCCGGGGCTTTTCCCTTTTTTCATCGGCATCATCGAAAGATACGCGGGCTTGACCAAAATCGGACGATCGCTGCGCTGCAGCAACCAATCCGTGCCGCTTTCTGTTGAAATACGGGTGTTCCCTAAGCATTTCCCAAAGAATACGGCGGGCCGCGAGCCCGCTTTTTGCTTTCCGTTTATTACCTACCGTTAGCGCCGAAAAGGCTATATCCCATGGACGAAACCCTCACCAAGCTGGCGTTGGATTACCACGCCTATCCCACTCCCGGCAAAATCTCGGTCACCCCGACCAAGCCCCTCGCCAACCAGGACGACCTGTCGCTGGCGTACTCGCCCGGCGTGGCCGCCGCCTGCATGGCCATCTTCGACCAGGGCGATGACGCCGCGTCCAAGTACACCTCGCGCGGCAATCTGGTGGGCGTGATCACCAATGGCACCGCCGTGCTGGGCCTGGGCAACATCGGCCCGCTGGCCGCCAAGCCAGTCATGGAAGGCAAGGGCTGCCTGTTCAAGAAGTTCGCCGGCATCGACGTGTTCGACATCGAACTGGCCGAGAACGACCCCGACAAGCTGGTCGACATCATCGCCGCGCTCGAACCCACGCTCGGCGGCGTCAACCTGGAAGACATCAAGGCGCCCGAGTGCTTCTACATCGAGAAGAAGCTGCGCGAGCGCATGAAGATCCCCGTCTTCCACGACGACCAGCACGGCACCGCCATCATCTCGTCGGCCGCCATCCTCAACGGCCTGAAAGTCGTGGGCAAGGACATCGGCACCGTCAAGCTGGCCTGCTCGGGCGCCGGCGCCGCCGCCATCGCCTGCCTGGACCTGCTGGTGCACCTGGGCATCAAGCGCGAGAACATCTACGTGGTGGACTCGCGCGGCGTGATCTGGGACGGCCGCGATGAAAACATGGAAGCCAACAAGAAGCGCTACGCGCAGAAGACCGACGCGCGCACGCTGGCCGACGTGGTCAACGGCGCCGACGTGTTCCTGGGCTGCTCGACCGCCGGCGTGCTGACCGCCGACATGGTCAAGACCATGGCCGACCGGCCGCTGATCCTGGCGCTGGCCAACCCGGAGCCGGAAATCCGCCCGGAAGTCGCCAAGGCCGCCCGCCCCGACTGCATCATCGCCACCGGCCGTTCGGACTACCCGAACCAGGTCAACAACGTGCTGTGCTTCCCCTTCATTTTCCGCGGCGCCATGGATGCCGGCGCCTCGCGCATCACCGAGGAAATGAAGCTGGCGTGCGTCAAGGCCATCGCCGAACTGGCCCAGGCCGAGCAGAACGATGAAGTGGCCCGCGCCTACGCCGGCCAGGAACTGTCGTTCGGCGCCGACTACATCATCCCCAAGCCGTTCGACCCGCGCCTGATCGTGCAGATCGCGCCGGCCGTGGCCCAGGCCGCCGCCGACTCCGGCGTGGCGGCCCGCCCAATCGAGGACATCGAGGCCTACCGCCAGAAGCTGATGGGCTTCGTCTACCACTCGGGCCAGCTGATGCGCCCGCTGTTCGCGCAGGCCAAGAAGGCGCCCAAGCGCGTCATCTACGCCGATGGCGAAGACGAGCGCGTGCTGCGCGCGGTGCAGACCGTGGCCGACGAGAAGCTGGCGTTCCCGATCCTGATCGGCCGCCCGTCCGTGATCGAGATGCGTATCAAGAAGTTCGGCCTGCGCCTGATGGCCGGCCAGGACTTCGAGATCGTCGATCCCGAAGACGACAGCCGTTTCAACGAAACCTGGACTGCGTACTACCAGCTCAAGGGCCGCGAAGGCGTGACCCCGGCCATCGCCAAGGCGATGATCCGCAAGCACAACACGCTGATCGGCGCGATGCTGCTGCGTCGTGGCGATGCCGACGCCCTGCTGTGCGGCGTGGCCAGCAAGTACGACAACCAGCTCAAGTACATCGACGAAATCATCGGCAAGAAGGAAGGCCAGACCTACGCCGCCCTGAACGTGTTGATGCTGCCCGACCAGACGCTGTTCGTCACCGACACGCACGTCAACGAGAACCCGTCTGCCGAAGAAGTGGCCAACATCACCATCCAGGCCGCCGACGAAATGCTGCGTTTTGGCGTGGTGCCCAAGATCGCCCTGCTGTCACACTCGAACTTCGGCAGCCGCGTCACGGAATCCTCGCGCAAGATGGCCACCGCGCGCCAGATCGTGCAGGACCGCGCGCCCGACCTGGAGGTGGACGGCGAAATGCATGCCGACGCCGCCCTGTCGGAAAAGATCCGCGTGCTGGCCTACCCCGACAGCACCCTGAAGGGCCGCGCCAACCTGTTGGTCATGCCGACGCTGGACACCGGCAACATCACGTACAACATGCTGAAAATGACCGGCAGCAATGGCGTCGCGATGGGCCCGATCCTGCTGGGCGCCGCGCGCCCCGTGCACATCCTGACGACCAGCGCCACTGTGCGCCGCATCGTCAACATGACCGCCCTGGCCGTGGTCGATGCGCAGCAGGAAGCCGCCGAGGCCGCCAAGAAGCGCCGTTGATCGCATTGCGCTGACCCGCAAATCCAGGACGCCCCACGGGGCGTCCTTTTTTTGGCTGGCTTGGCGGGCGCGGTGGTGCGCGGCTTCGGCCGGATGGTACAAACTGGGCTGACCCTGCCCGCCCTTTCCCTACTGGAGCCCGACCCTATGCTGCTCGACGCCTTCCTGGCCTGGTTTCACTTCCTGGCCATCTTCGTGCTGGTGGTGGTGTTGACTGCCGAAGCGGTGTTGTTGCGTCCCGACCTGACGCCCGCCGCGCTCAAGCGCCTGCTGGTTTATGACCGCCTGTACCTGCTCAGCGCGATCCTGGTGTTGGTCACCGGCGTGCTGCGCCTGACGCTCGGCATCAAGGGTGCCGCCTTCTACATGGGCAACCCCTGGTTCCACGCCAAGATCACGCTGTTCGTCCTCATCGGCCTCTGTTCGGCCCCGCCAACACTGGCCTTCCTGCGCTGGGCGAAGCAGGCGCGCCAGCAACCGGCCTTCGTGCCGGACACCGCGCAGATCAAACGCGCCCGCCGCTGGGTGATGATCGAGTCGCACCTGTTCATCTTCCTGCCGCTGTTCGCCGTGCTGATGGCGCGCGGCATCGGCACCTAGAAGACGCGCCCGGCAAACGATCCGCGCGACCTCGCGCGTCTCAGGGACAGCGCGCGCGGGTCGGCTGCCGGGGCTTCTCGTCACCCACGGTGATCGTGGCGAAGTGAAACACGCCCACCGTATCGTTCCCGACCACGCCGACGACCTCGCCGTCCAATTTCTGCATCACCGACATGCCCTCAGGCACGTCGGCCTGGCCGTCGCGCGTGGCCACCTGGCCATTCCACGGACTCAGCACCAGCACGCCTGGAAACGGTTCGCGCGCATCGCCGCGACCGCGCCGCATGGTCTGCACCTGCGTGCCGGCGGCGTAGCTCACGCCACCCAGGCGCGTCGGGCAGGCCAGCTCCGCATCGCTGACCCGCAGCAGGCGCCGCTGGTCATCCAGGTAGAGGCGCGGCTCGCTCAATGGCAGGCCGAACACATTGACCGCGACCGGGTCCTTGACCTCGATGCGCCATCGATCCGGGTCGCGCGAGCCATCGGTATAGACCGTGCCGCTCGACCCGTACACGATGGAACCTGCCGCCAAATCCAGGCCCTCGACCCGGTTGCCCGGGCCCAGCACGCACTTGTTCAGCATCTTCATTGCGCCGTCGCGCGCCACGTCGAATTCGATGTCCCGGGTGGCATCGCACTGCCAGCCCTGCACCGGCTGGCTGCCCGTACCGCGCAGCAGCACGCTGCGCGGGTGGCGGCCACGCAGCGCATAGGTCTCGCTGTCGTAGTCGGCATCCAGATAGCGCCGCGCACTCGACGCCTGCACGCCGTACATGGCCACCGGCTGCGCAAACTCGGCTTCGACATAGGTTTCCAACTGGCCTTCGTCCTGCAGCTTGAGGCGCGTACCGGCGGGCATGGCAATGCCTGCGACCGTCGTCGCTGCCGCCAGGGTGACGTTGCGGGCGGCCTCGCGGCGTTCGCCTTCACGCTCGATCCGCCAGATGACCGTCTGGACCCAGGCATAGAAGGCAAAGGGAACCAGCAGCACCACGAACAACAGGCTGGACGTCTTCCAGTATTTGCGGACCGTGCGGCGCGCGCGCCCGCTGGCAACCAGCACCAACGCCCAACCGAGCAGGGCCAGGCCGGCAAGAAACCCCAGGGAAACGAAAATGTAGAAGCCCGCGGAGGGCAGCGCGATCGGAATCATGGCAAGGATGATAAACGCCAGACACCCCCGCCGCGACGGCGCGGCGCTCGGCGGAGCAACCGGACAACAAAAGAAGGGGCAACAAAAAACCGCCCGAAGGCGGTTTCTTGGTCAGGCCTGGCAGCGTATCAACGCTTGTCCATCGGCGGCACGTCGCGCGTGACCGAACCGGTGAACAACTGGCGCGGACGGCCGATCTTGTAATCGGGATCCGACAGCATTTCGTTCCACTGGGCGATCCAGCCCACCGTGCGGGCCAGCGCGAAGATGGCCGTGAACAGCGAGGTCGGGATGCCGATGGCGCGTTGGACGATACCCGAGTAGAAGTCCACGTTCGGGTACAGCTTGCGCTGCACGAAGTACGGGTCTTCCAGGGCGATGCGTTCCAGTTCCATGGCCAGCTTGAACAGCGGGTCGTTTTCCAGGCCCAGGGCCGAGAGCACTTCCTTGCACGTTTCCTGCATCAGCTTGGCGCGCGGGTCGTAGTTCTTGTAGACGCGGTGGCCAAAGCCCATCAGGCGCACGCCCGAGTTCTTGTCCTTGACCTTCTCCATGAACTCGCCGACCTTGGCGATGCCGCCATTGGCTTGCAGATCTTCGAGCATCTGCAGGCAAGCTTCGTTGGCGCCGCCGTGAGCCGGGCCCCACAGGCAAGCCACGCCGGCCGAAATGGCGGCGAACGGGTTGGTGCCCGACGAGCCGCACAGGCGCACCGTGGAGGTCGAGGCGTTCTGTTCGTGGTCGGCGTGCAGGATGAAGATGCGGTCGAGCGCGCGCTCGACGACTTCATTGACCTTGTACTCTTCGCACGGCGTGGCGAACATCATGCGCAGGAAATTGCCCGTGTAGGACAGATCGTTCTGCGGGTAGATGAACGGCTGGCCTTGCGAGTACTTGTACGCCATGGCGACCAGGGTCGGCATCTTGGCGATCAGGCGAATGGCCGAGATGTGGCGGTGCTGCGGGTTCGTGATGTCGGTCGAGTCGTGATAGAACGCCGACAGCGCGCCCACCAGGCCCGTCAGGACGGCCATCGGGTGGGCATCACGACGGAAGCCGCGCAGGAAGAAATGCAGCTGTTCGTTGACCATCGTGTGATGGGTCACCTGCGAATCGAAGTCGGCCTTCTGGCCCTGGTTCGGCAGATCGCCGTTCAGGATCAGGTAGCAGATGTCCATGAAGTCGCAGTTGACGGCCAGTTGCTCGATCGGGTAGCCGCGGTACAGCAGCTCGCCCTTGTCGCCGTCGATATAGGTGATGCCCGATTCGCACGCCGCCGTCGACATGAAGCCGGGGTCGAACGTGAACATGCCCGTCTGGCCGTACAGCTTGCGAATGTCGATCACATCCGGACCGACCGTGCCCTTGTAGACAGGGAACTCAATGGGTGCGCTGCCATCCGAGAAGGATAGAGTGGCTTTTTTGTCAGACAGGTTCATGTTTTTTCCTCTCAATTAATCAGAGCGACCGCATTTGGCCGATGATGCCGCGGAGCCGGGGGGTGTCGAGCGCGCCCTCGAGCTCCTTGCGGGCCAGCAGCACGTCGAGCAGATCGTTGTCTCCCAACTCGAAAAGCTGCGTCAATGCGGTCACGTCATCATCGGTCAGCTCGGCCTCGTAGGCGTCGAGATACCGGGTGATGATCAAGTCGTTTTCGAGCAGGCCCCGGCGCGCCCGCCAACGCAGCCGCGCCCGTTCCAGTTCAGTAAGCCTGCTCATCATTACACCTTAAATACACCAATCCACTAGACCGCGCGACGGACCATCAGTTCCTTGATCTTGCCAATGGCCTTGGTCGGATTCAGCCCCTTGGGACAGACGTCGACGCAGTTCATGATGGTGTGGCAACGGAACAGGCGGTACGGATCTTCCAGGTTGTCCAGACGGGTGCCGGTGGCTTCGTCGCGGCTGTCGGCGATGAAGCGGTAGGCTTGCAGCAGGCCGGCCGGGCCGACGAACTTGTCCGGATTCCACCAGAACGACGGGCAGGAAGTGGAACAGCACGCGCACAGGATGCACTCGTACAGGCCATCCAGCTCTTCGCGCGCCTCGGGCGACTGCAGGCGCTCTTTCTCGGGCGGCGGCGTGTCGTTGATGAGGTACGGGCGGATCGAGTGGTACTGGTTGAAGAAGTGCGTCATGTCCACGATCAGGTCGCGGATCACGGGCAGGCCCGGCAACGGGCGCAGCACGATCGGTTCCTTCAGTTCGCGCAGGTTGGTCGTGCACGCCAGGCCGTTCTTGCCGTTGATGTTCATGGCGTCCGAACCGCACACACCTTCGCGGCACGAGCGGCGCAGGGCCAGGCTGTCATCGACGTCGTTCTTGATGCGCACCAGCGCATCGAGCAACATCTTGTCGGTCGGCTGGAGTTCCACTTCCAGCTTCTGCATGTAGGGGCGCTCGTCCTTGTCCGGATCGTAGCGGTAGATTTCGAACTTGACGATTCTCTTGGTGCTCATAGTGGGCTCTATCCGGACTTAGAAGGTACGCGCCTTGGGCGGGAAGGACTCGACCGTCAGCGGCTTCATCTGCACAGGCTTGTAATCCAGGCGGCTGCCTTCGGAATACCACAGCGTGTGCTTGAGCCAGTTCTCGTCGTCGCGGGTCGGGTGGTCGTCCAGCGCATGGGCGCCGCGGCTTTCGGTGCGGTTGGCGGCCGACTTGATGGTGGCACGGGCCACTTCGGTCATGTTGGCCAGTTCCAGCGCCTCGACGCGCGCGGTGTTGAACACCTTGGACTTGTCCTTGAAGTAGATGTTGTCGGCTTGCTTGGCCAGGTCTTCGATCTGGGTCACGCCTTCGTTCAGCAATTCCAGCGTGCGGAACACGCCGCAGTGGCGCTGCATCGAGAAGCGGATGGCGTTGCCGATGTCCTGGGTCTTTTCGCCCGAGGTGCGCGATTCCAGCTTGTTGACGCGGTCCAGCGAGAATTCGACGGCCTGCTGCGGCACGGGCTGGTGCGCGTGCTGGCGCTCGGGGTGCGAATTGACGATGTGGTTGCCAGTGGCGCGGCCGAACACGATCAGGTCCAGCAGCGAGTTGGTGCCCAGGCGGTTGGCGCCGTGCACCGACACCGCGGCGCACTCGCCGATCGCGTACAGGCCATTGACGATCTTGTTCTCGCCGTTTTCGCGCGTCAGCACCTGGCCGTGGTAGTTGGCCGGGATGCCGCCCATCTGGTAGTGGATGGTCGGGACGACGGGAATCGGTTCCTTGATCGGGTCGACGTTGCCGAACTTGATGGCGATTTCGCGGATCGAGGGCAGGCGCTTGTTGATGACGTCGGCGCCGAGGTGATCGAGCTTGAGCACCACGTAGCTGCCGTCCGGACCGCAACCGCGACCTTCCTTGATTTCCTGGTCCATCGAGCGCGACACGAAGTCGCGCGGCGCCAGGTCCTTCAGCGTGGGCGCGTAGCGTTCCATGAAGCGCTCGCCATCCTTGTTCAGCAGGATGCCGCCTTCGCCACGCACGCCTTCGGTGATCAGCACGCCGGCGCCGGCCACGCCGGTCGGGTGGAATTGCCAGAATTCCATGTCCTGCAGCGGGATGCCCGCGCGGGCGGCCATGCCCAGGCCGTCACCCGTATTGATGAAGGCGTTGGTGGAGGCGGCCCAGATACGGCCGGCGCCGCCGGTGGCCAGCACCGTGGTCTTGGCTTCCAGGATGTAGATCTCGCCGGTTTCCATTTCGAGGGCGGTCACGCCCACGACGTCGCCGGCTTCGTTGCGCAGCAGATCCAGCGCCATCCATTCGACGAAGAACTGGGTGCGGGCGGCCACGTTGCGCTGGTACAGGGTGTGCAGCAGCGCGTGGCCGGTACGGTCGGCAGCGGCACAGGCGCGCTGGACCGGCTTTTCACCGAAGTTGGCGGTGTGGCCGCCGAACGGACGCTGGTAGATGGTGCCGTCGGGGTTGCGGTCGAACGGCATGCCAAAGTGCTCGAGCTCGTACACGGCGTTCGGGGCTTCGCGGCACATGAACTCGATGGCGTCCTGGTCGCCCAGCCAGTCCGACCCCTTGACGGTGTCGTACATGTGCCAGTACCAGTTGTCTTCGCTCATGTTGCCCAGCGAGGCGCTCACGCCGCCTTGCGCGGCCACGGTGTGCGAACGCGTGGGGAACACCTTGGACAACACCGCAACGGACAGGCCCGCTTGGGACAGTTGCAGCGAACAACGCATGCCGGCTCCGCCGGCGCCAACGACCACCACATCAAACTGGCGGCGCGGCAAGGATTTCATGACAGAGACCACGGCTTAGATGCTCCAGAGGATTTGCGCGAAGTAAACGACCGAACCGACCAACCAGAGGATCGTCAGCACTTGCAGCAGCAGGCGCAGGCCCACCGGCTTGACGTAGTCCATCCAGATGTCGCGCACGCCAATCCAGGCATGCCAGGCCAACGCAACGAATGCGAGGGTCGCCAGGATCTGGCCGACCGGGAGGACGCCGACGTAGAACGTGAACAGCGCGTGCCACGATTCATACGTGAAGGCGGGCATCAACAGGATGCCGATGAGCAGCACCAGCGTGTACACGGCCATGATGACGGCGGTGATGCGCTGGATGATGAAATCCATGACGCCATAGTGCGCCCCGACGACCAGGCGCTTGGGTCCGTAGTTTTTAGCGGCAGCCATTTACAGCACTCCGAACAGTTTGAGGGCGAACACCAGGGTCAGCGCCAGGCTGACACCGAAAACCACGCCGGCGCTCTTCTTGGCCGACAGCTTGTCGATGCCCAGGTGCAGGTCCAGCAGCAGGTAGCGGATGCCCGCACAGAAGTGGTGCAGATAGCCCCAGATCAGGACCAGGAGCACGAGCTTGACGATCGGATTGCCCGCATACGCCGCCACGGCGGCGAAGGTCTGCGGCGAGGCCACGCTGGCCGCGAACAGCGGCAGAATGACCAAGGGCAGACAGAGGAAAAGCAATATGCCGCTGATGCGGTGCAGGATGGACAGCTTGCCGGCCAGGGGCAGGCGATAGGAGAACGCAACTTGGGCAAGCCCAATATTGCGAAACTGCGGACGTGGCTTGGCAGCGGTGTCGGACATGACGGCCTCGGTGTTTCGGAACTAGGGAATCGTGACGGCGCTAATGCCGTGGCCCTTGCGGGCAAACACGGTATTTTCGCCCAGAGATCGGGTTGGTATCAAATCGTAGTTAAAAAGCTCATCAATTCAGACTATTGCGGTAGTGGTATCGATCGGTCAAGTACAAGCCCCGTCGAATTTCCATGGGGCGGTCACCATAGGTGTACGACACCCGGTCCACCTGCAACAACGGCGTGCCGGCGGCAACATTAAGCAACGTACAGACTTCGGCGGGCGCGGCCACCGCGCGCAGCTTTTCGTCCGCGCGCACCATGCTGACGCCGAACTCGGATTCGAACAGGCCATAGAGCGGGGCCTTGTTGGCGCTCAACAGCTCGAAGGTAAGGCCACGGAAGATGGACCCCGGCAGCCAGATATCGTCCAACACGGTGGGCACCTGCCCCATGCACAGCAACCGGCGGATGGAGATCACGGTTTCACCCGCCCGCAGATCGAGCGCGCGCGCGATCTCGGCCGGCGCGCGCAGGCGGCGGCATTCGAGGATACGGCTTTCCGCGCGCACGGCCTCGCCCTCTTCATCGGGGGCCAGGCGCAGGAAACGGTAGCGCACACGGGCTTCATGGTGGGTGGCGACGAAGGTGCCCTTGCCCTGGCGGCGCAGCAGCAGGTGTTCGGCGGCCAACTCATCGACCGCCTTGCGCACCGTGCCCTGGCTCACCTGGAAACGGGCGGCCAGATCGATTTCGCTGGGGATGAGTTCGCCGGGCTTCCATTCGCCGCGGTCCAGGCTCTGCACGAGCAGGTCCTTGATCTGGCGGTACAGCGGACTGAAAGCGGCTCCCTCGCCCGCTGGACGGGCGGCGCGTGTGCGTAGGGGAGTTTCGGGCCGGGGGTCTGCCATGGATCGTCTTGGAAGTGTCATGTTCATCCGGAGAATGGAAGGCCGCGCGAAAAAGGCCACGCAAACGATGCGGCTTCCATTCGCATGCGCACGACTGCGGCGCCGGTGTTCTGGCCTGATACAGGCGCGCAGCCGGCGGTGCTGCGGCGCATTCGAACAAACGCTCTATTGTCGCATACCGGGGGCGGCGCTGTCCAACGTCTTATGTCTTATATAAGATATAAGATCAATTGACGCACCCGTGAATTAGTTCTAGGATTTCTGACTGTCCGGCAACCTGGCCGCCCCTTGCGCGCAGGCCGTCTTCGCCGCTCAACGGATTACACTGATTGGTGAGATTTCTTTCTCGCCACACCATTACGGAGAACGTCCATGTCTAAGCCTGCCTTGCGTGTCGCCGTCACCGGCGCCGCCGGCCAAATCGGTTACGCCCTGCTGTTCCGCATCGCCTCGGGCGAAATGCTGGGCAAAGATCAGCCCGTCATTCTGCAACTGCTTGAAATCCCCGACGAAAAAGCGCAAAAGGCCCTGAAGGGCGTCATCATGGAACTGGATGACTGCGCCTTCCCGCTGCTGCAGGAAGTCACCGCCCATAGCGATCCGCGCACGGCGTTCAAGGACGCGGACGTGGCCCTGCTGGTCGGCGCCCGCCCGCGCGGCCCCGGCATGGAACGCAAGGATCTGCTGTCGGTCAACGCGCAGATCTTCACGGCCCAGGGCAAGGCCCTGAACGACGTCGCCAGCCGCAACGTCAAGGTCCTGGTGGTCGGCAACCCGGCCAACACCAACGCCTACATCGCCATGAAGTCGGCGCCGGACCTGCCCGCCAAGAACTTCACCGCCATGCTGCGCCTGGACCACAACCGCGCCCTGTCGCAACTGGCCGCCAAGTCGGGCAAGGCCGTGGCCGACATCGAAAAGCTGGTCGTGTGGGGCAACCACTCGCCCACCATGTACCCCGACTACCGCTTCGCCACCGTCGGCGGCGAATCGCTGGCCAAGCTGATCAACGACGACGCCTGGAACCGCGACACCTTCATCCCCACCGTGGGCAAGCGCGGCGCCGCCATCATCGAGGCCCGCGGCCTGTCGTCGGCCGCCTCGGCCGCCAACGCCGCCATCGACCACGTGCGCGACTGGGTCCTGGGCAGCAACGGCAAGTGGGTCACCATGGGCATCCCGTCCGATGGCTCCTACGGCATCCCCGAAGGCATCATCTACGGCGTGCCGGTCACGACCGAAAACGGCGAGTACAAGCGCATCGAAGGCCTGGAAATCGACGCCTTCTCGCGTGAGCGCCTGGACTTCACGCTGAAAGAGCTCCTGGAAGAGCGCGACGGCGTCAAGGACCTGCTGAAGTAAGCAGCCATCAAGCAGAATTGGGCCCGTTGACGCGGGCCCAATTCGCAAGCGGACGGCCCATCCACGGATGCGCCGTCCGCGGCACGCAAACCTGTCTCTTTGCGAGCGCGCAAGGAATTGTCGCGAAGGGGACAGATTTACGTGCCGCGACCGCGTAAGGTCGTGGCCAGGCGCCGGATTCCGATCCGGCCGACCGCGGACCCGCAAGACCTGATATCCCAGCCGGGGCAACGTCACGACACCCGGCCACTATGACGGAGACCCCCATGTCCAGACCCGAATCCGCCGGCGCCCTGTTCCGCCGCGCACTCGCCGAAGAAAGCCCGTTGCAGATCATCGGCGCCATCAACGCCAACCACGCGTTGCTGGCCAAGCGGGCCGGCTACCGCGCCATCTACCTGTCGGGCGGCGGCGTGGCCGCGGGCTCGCTGGGCCTGCCTGACCTGGGCATCAACACCATGGACGACGTCCTGACCGACGTGCGCCGCATCACCGACGTCTGCGACGTGCCGCTGCTGGTCGACATCGACACCGGCTTCGGTCCCTCGGCGTTCAACATCGCCCGCACCGTCAAGAGCCTGATCAAGTTCGGCGCCGCCGCCTGCCACATCGAGGACCAGGTCGGCGCCAAGCGCTGCGGCCACCGCCCCGGCAAGGAGATCGTCAGCACCGAAGAAATGGCCGACCGCGTCAAAGCCGCGGCCGACGCCCGCACCGACAGCGACTTCTACCTGATCGCGCGCACCGACGCCATCGCCTCGCACGGCGTGGACGCCGCCATCGAGCGCGCCCTGGCCTGCGTCGAAGCCGGCGCCGACGCCATCTTCGCCGAAGCCGCCTACGACCTGCCCACCTACGACCGCTTCGTCAAGGCCGTCAAGGTGCCGGTGCTGGCCAACATCACCGAATTCGGCAAGACGCCGCTGTTCTCGGTGGAAGAGCTCAAGAGCGTGGGCGTGGGCATGGTGCTCTACCCGCTGTCGGCCTTCCGCGCCATGAACAAGGCCGCCGAGGCCGTCTACACCGCGATCCGCCGCGATGGCCACCAGAAGAACGTGGTCGACCTGATGCAGACGCGCGAGGAACTGTATGACCGCATCGGCTATCACGAATACGAATCGCGCCTGGACGCCCTGTTCCAGAAGGGCAAGGGCTGATTCGCGCCACCGTATCCGGCGCCGCGGCGACCCTGCGGCGCCCCGCTACCCCCATTGCATCGACCACCGCGAAAGGAAAGGAGTAGAGACATGAGCACGGCTCCCAAGAAGCAAGCCGCCAAGGCGGACGCCACCCCGGCCGCCAAGCCCGAAGAAAAGGCAGGCTTCAAGCCCAAGAAATCGGTCGCGCTGTCCGGCGTGGTCGCCGGCAACACCGCGCTGTGCACGGTCGGCCGCAGCGGCAACGACCTGCATTACCGTGGCTACGACATCCTGGACATCGCCCATACCAGCGAATTCGAGGAAATCGCCCACCTGCTGGTGCATGGCAAGCTGCCCAACAAGGCCGAACTGAAGGCCTACAAGGAAAAGCTGCGCGCGCTGCGCGGCCTGCCGGTGCAGCTGCAGGACGCTCTCGAGGCGCTGCCCGCCGCCAGCCACCCGATGGACGTGATGCGCACCGCCGTCTCGGTGCTGGGCTGCGTGCTGCCCGAGAAGGACGACCACAACCTGCCCGGCGCGCGCGACATCGCCGACCGCCTGATGGCCAACCTGGGCTCGGCCCTGCTGTACTGGTATCACTACAGCCACAACGGCCGCGTGATCGACGTGCAGACCGACGATGACAGCATCGGCGGCCACTTCCTGCATCTGCTGCACGGCGAGAAGCCCAGCGACGAATGGGTCAAGGCGATGCACATCTCCCTGAACCTGTACGCCGAGCACGAGTTCAACGCCTCCACCTTCACGGCCCGCGTCATCGCCGGCACCGGGTCGGACATGTATTCGGCCATCACCGGCGCGATCGGCGCGCTGCGCGGCCCCAAGCACGGCGGCGCCAACGAGGTCGCCTTCGACGTGCAGAAGCGCTACGAGACGCCGGACGAGGCCGAGGCCGACATCCGCCGCCGCGTCGAGGCCAAGGAAGTCATCATCGGCTTCGGCCACCCGGTCTACACCGTGTCCGACCCGCGCAACAAGGTCATCAAGGAAGTGGCCAAGAAGCTCTCCAAGAAGGCCGGCAGCACCAAGATGTTCGACATCGCCGAACGCCTCGAAACCGTCATGTGGGACATCAAGAAAATGTTCCCCAACCTGGACTGGTTCTCGGCTGTCAGCTACCACATGATGGGCGTGCCCACCGCCATGTTCACCCCGCTGTTCGTGATCGCGCGCACCGCGGGCTGGTCGGCCCACATCATCGAGCAGCGCGTGGACAACAAGATCATCCGCCCGACCGCCAACTACGTCGGCCCGGAAGATCAGAAGTTCGTGCCGCTCGACAAGCGCAAGTAAGACGACGACATGGGCCTGCCGACGCCTTTCCCCGCGCCGCGCGGGCCCAGTGCCGCCTGTAAACACTCAGGAGAGGTACCCAATGTCTGCCCCGATCTCCAACGTTCGTCCCGCGCCCGACCCGGTCCTGGTCGATATCGCCGACTACGTACTGAACTATGAAATCCAGAGCGGCCTGGCCTACGAGACCGCTCGCAACTGCCTGATCGACACCCTGGGCTGCGGCCTGGAAGCGCTGGAGTACCCGGCGTGCCGCAAGCTGCTGGGCCCTGTCGTCCCGGGCACCGTCGTGCCGCACGGCGCCAAGGTGCCCGGCACCCAATTCCAGCTCGATCCGGTGCAAGCCGCGTTCAACATCGGCGCGATGATCCGCTGGCTCGATTTCAACGATACCTGGCTGGCCGCCGAATGGGGCCACCCGTCCGACAACCTGGGCGGCATCCTGGCCACCGCCGACTGGCTCTCGCGCACCGCCGTGGCCGCCGGCAAGCCGCCCCTGACCATGCGCGCCGTGCTGACCGGCATGATCAAGGCGCACGAGATCCAGGGCTGCATCGCGCTGGAAAACTCCTTCAACAAGGTCGGCCTGGACCACGTGGTGCTGGTCAAGGTGGCCTCCACCGCCGTGGTCGCGCAGATGCTGGGCCTCACGCGCGATGAAGTCATCAACGCGGTGTCGCTGGCGTGGGTCGACGGCCAGAGCCTGCGCACCTATCGCCACGCGCCCAACACCGGCAGCCGCAAGAGCTGGGCCGCCGGTGACGCCACCAGCCGCGCCGTGCGGCTGGCGCTGATCGCCCGCACCGGCGAAATGGGCTACCCCTCGGTGCTATCGGCCAAGACCTGGGGCTTCTACGACGTGCTGTTCAAGGGCCAGCCGTTCAGGTTCCAGCGCCCCTACGGCAGCTACGTCATGGAAAACGTGCTGTTCAAGATCTCGTTCCCGGCCGAGTTTCACTCGCAGACCGCGGTCGAGTGCGCCATGCAGATCCATGACCGCCTCAAGGCGCTTGGCAAGTCCACCGACGACATTGCCGGCATCACCATCCGCACCCACGAGGCGTGCATCCGCATCATCGACAAGAAAGGCCCGCTGGACAACCCGGCCGACCGCGACCACTGCATCCAGTACATGGTCGCCGTCCCGCTCCTGTTCGGCCGTCTGACCGCCGCCGACTACGAGGACGATGTCGCCGCCGACCCGCGCATCGACGCCCTGCGCGACAAGATCACCTGCGTCGAGGACCCGGCCTACACCCGCGACTACCACGACCCCGACAAGCGCTCCATCGCCAACGCCCTCACTGTCAGATTCACCGACGGCACCCAGCTCGACGAGGTCGTCTGCGAATACCCCATCGGCCACAAGCGCCGCCGTGCCGACGGCATCCCCCTGCTGGAAGCCAAGTTCCGCACCAACCTGGCCCGCATCTTCCCCGCCCGCCAACAGGCCCGCATCCTGGAAGCATCGCTGGACCAGAAAAAGCTGGAAGCGATGCCGGTCCACGAATACGTCGACCTGTATGTGATCTAAGGCGACAAGCAAACACCTCCCCACCACCGCGCAGCGAACACCCTCCCGACGCAAACCACCGCGTAAGTCAAGACCGGCCGCCCACGCGGCCGATCTTGACGGGCCCCGCAAACCTCTCCACGCCCCACCGATCTGGCAGTGCACCATTTCTCGAAACCCGTAGCCCGTCGCGGTGGCGGTTTTGGGGGCGGGCAACCTCGATGCGCCCAAGGGAATCCGTAGGGAAGGCCGAAGGCCTGGACGAGGATGACGCAGGGGCAGTCCGGAGCGAACGCTCCGGACCGCCATCGTGGGCGCCCACCCCCAAAACCGCCACCGCGACGGGCGACCTACGAAGAACCACCCGCCCCCAGCAATTACAATCTCCCTTCCCCAAGAAAACAGAGACCGAACCCCACCATGTCCATGCTCTGGGTAAAAACCTTACACATCGTTTTCATTGCCTCCTGGTTCGCCGGCCTGTTCTACCTGCCCCGCATCTTCGTGAACCTGGCCCAACAATCGGATTCGGCCGTCCAGGTCACCCTGCTCGGCATGGCGCGCCGCCTCTACCGCTTCACCACCATTCTGGCCATCGTGGCCGTGGCGCTAGGCATGTGGCTGTACCTGGGCTATGGCATTGGCGTAGGCCCCGGCAACGGCTGGATGCACGCCAAGCTCTTTTTCGTCCTGCTCATCATCGGCTACCATCACGCCTGTGGCGTCATGCTGCGAAAATTCGAACAGGGCAAGAACACCCGTTCGCACAAGTTCTATCGCTGGTTCAACGAAGTTCCCGTCTTGCTGCTCTTGGTGGTGGTGGCGCTGGTCGTCGTCAAACCCTTCTGATTCCTCCCCTACCTTTGCACATTCGCCAGGATTCGTATGTCCGCTGATGACCAGGACCGCCCGCGCAAGACGCTGACGATCAAGAAAACCGCGCGCGATGCGCACGCCGAAGCCGCGCCCAAGCGTGTGCGCACCGGCGCGCGTGCGCGCCTGGTCGCCCAGAACGAGCGCACCAAGGAAAACCTCGAGCGGCAGAAGGACCCCGAAGGCTACCAGCAGCGCCAGGCCGCCGCCGCGCGCGGCGCGCGCAAGCCGGCCGAGGGCGGCCGCGGCGAAGGGGCCCGTGGCGAGGGGCCGCGCAGTGCCCCCCCGCGCCGCAGCGAAGGCGCGCGCGGCGACAACCCGCGCCGTGGTGATGGCCCACGCAGCGACGGTCCGCGCGCGGGCCGCGCCCCGCAGCGCGCGCCGCGCCTGGACGATCAGTACATCGCGCCGGCCACGCCCGCCGGGCGCTTCTACGATCCGTTCGAAGACGACGGCCCGGCGCCCGACTTCGCGCCCGAGCCCGATTACGACGACGACGCCCCGATCGCGACCGCCCCTGCACGCGGCCAGGGCGACGCCCGCCACCACGCGCCCACCGTCGAGGTCCGCGAGCGCCGCCCGCGCGAACCGCGCCAGGCCGAGCGCTTCAAGGTCTTCGCCCCGTGCCCGCAAGGCCTGGAAGAAGCCCTGACCGCCGAAATGCAGGCGCTGGGCTATGACGATGCCACGGCCGGCCGCGCCGGCTGTTCCTTCACCGCCGACTGGGCCGGGGTGCAGCGCGCCAACCTGTATTCGCGCCTGGCCACCCGCATCCTGGTGCAGGTCGCCCACGCCGAGATCTCGCACGAAGACGACATACTGGATCTCGCCCGCGACACCCCCTGGGAACGCTGGTTCGGCGCCGAACAGACCCTGCGCGTCGACACCTCGGCGATCAAGAGCCCGGTGCAGAGCCTGCAGTACTGCAACCTGCGCGCCAAGGACGGCATCTGCGACCGCCTGCGCGAGCTGGAAGGCGAGCGGCCCAGCATCGACACGGTGCGCCCCGACGCGCGCGTGCACCTGTTCCTGACCGGCCACACCGCAACGCTGTACCTGGATACCTCGGGCGAATCGCTGTTCAAGCGCGGCTGGCGCCTGGACAAGGGCGATGCGCCCTTGCGCGAGAATCTGGCCGCCGGCATGCTGGCGCTGGCAGGTTGGGACCCGGCCGCGCCGCTGCTCGATCCCTTCTGCGGCTCCGGCACCATCCTGATCGAGGCCGCCTGGATCGCGCTGGGCGTGCCTCCCGGCATCTCGCGCCCGTTCGGCTTCGAGCGCCTGCGCGGCCACGACGCCTACCGCTGGCGCGACCTGAAGGACGATGCGCGCTCGCGCATCCTGCCGCAGCTGGACACACCGCTGGTCGGCTACGACCTCGATCCGCAGGCCATCGAATTTGCCCGCAACAACGCCGAACGCGCCTGGCTCACCGCGGACACCATCCGCTTCGAGGTAGGCGACGCCCGCGAAGTGCAGGCACCGGCCGACCATGGCTGGATCGTCACCAATCCGCCCTACGGCGAGCGCATGGCAACCGAACAGGACGCGGACCTGTGGCGCGACTGGGCCACCTGCCTGAAACGCAATTTCGCCGGCTGGCAGCTGCACATCATCACCAGCGACCTGACCCTGCCCAACCAGATGCGCCTCAAGCCCAAGCGCCGCGTGCCGCTGCACAATGGCGGCCTGGACTGCCGCCTGTTCGGCTTCGAGCTGGTCGCCGCCGGTTACCGCGACGCCTGACCCCCCGCGCCCCGGGGAACTTCCCCCGGGCCGGGCTCCTTCAGCTCCCTCCTTGCCGTTGCCCGCGCGCGTTGTAAAAGCGCAGCAATACCGCGCCCGTATCCTGCTGATGGTGCCCCGCAGCGCCAATTTGGGGCATCATCAGCACCAGGGTGTTGCCAATGCGCACCAGGCACTTGCACAGTTTCAGGGTTAACCCTATAATTCGGGTTATCCCTAGTAGCTAAACAAACTGTGCAAGCCCGTGGAGGCTATTGTGATCAACCCGAACAACACCATCCGCCTGACCGACGAACTCGAGCGCCAACTGATGCTCCAGGCCATTGAAGAACAGTTCCGCCCGCATCCGATGCGTGCGTTGGCCGCGGGCCTGCGTAAGCTGGCCCATGGTGTCCGCGCCCTGGCTGGCAAGACGAGCGCCAAGAACGCGCACTCCGCCGCCTGAGCAAGGCCGCTGGGCCCGACGGCCCGAACGATTTCCCCTTGGGGGCTGCATAGCCCCTTTTATAGACCCGCCCTTACCGGCGGGTTTTTTTTATGCGCGCTCCCCTTGCATCGCGGCCCGCGGATACGCCGCTTTGTCGGATAAGATACCCGCCCATGACCGACGCCTTCCTCGACCAGACCCCCAACCGGCTGCGCCGGTTCGCCTGCATGATGTACGAAGCCGTGCTGCTGTTCGGCGTGGTGTTCCTGGCGGGCTACCTGATGGACACGCTGACCCAGAGCCGCAACGCGCTGGCGCTGAGGCCGCTGCGCCAGGCCTGGCTGTTCCTGGCCATCGGCGTGTATTTCGTGTTGTGCTGGCGTCGTCGCGGCCAGACGCTGCCGATGAAGACCTGGAACATCCGCCTGGTCGATCGCGACGGCAATCCGCCCTCCACCGTGCGGCTGATCCTGCGCTACGTGCTCGCCTGGCCCCTGGTGCTGGCGGGCGCCGCTGTGGTCTGGGCCGCCGCCAGCGCAACCGGATGGCCTTCGATGGACATGTTCATCGTGGCCGCGCCATTCACGATCTTCGTTTGGTCGTGGTTCGATCCCGACGGCCAGTTCCTGCACGACCGCTTGCTCGGTACTCGCCTGCGCAATGCGCCGCAGCGCAAGAAAGTACGTGGACCGCGCTGACATCGGACGCCTGAACGGGTACTGAACACACCCGCTTACAACTGGCAAAATCGTGCGGCGAATTTGGTGATGGCTTTCAGAAAGTTGAAAGTCGCGCGCAAAGACAATGGGGCCCCTTTTCACAGACGCCCTGGAATCATCATGCGCGCTTTCCTTTCCCGCCTCTCGCTGGCTGCCGCCAGCGCCCTGCTGTTCCTGCCTCTGGGCGCCTTGGCGCAGAATGCCGCCGCGCAGCAGGAAATCGAGGCTGCCATGAAAGCCGCCTACGCGGCCGCCCAGGAAGGCCCGGCCGACATCAAGCTGGACAATCAGGCCGTGGTGCGCCTGCCCGAATCGATGTTCTTCGTGCCGCGCGCCCAGGCCGACCGCCTGATGGCGGCCTATGGCAACGGCAAGGACCCGTCGCTGCTGGGCGTGGTCATGCCCAAGAGCGACGATGACGGCTGGGTCATCACGGTCAATTTCGACAAGGCCGGCTACATCAAGGACGACGACGCCAAGAACTGGAACGTCAGCGAGCTGCTCGACAGCCTGCGCGAGGGCACCGAGGAATCCAACGTCGAGCGCAAAAAGCGCGGCTTCCCCGAGCTGGTGATGGACGGCTGGGTCGAGGCGCCCAAGTACGACAGCAGCACCCAGCGCCTGGTCTGGTCGGTGGCCGTCAAGCACAAAGGCGAGGCTGCCGACGACAACCCCACAGTCAACTACAACACTTATGCGCTGGGCCGCGATGGCTACATCACGCTGGACCTGATCACCCAGAAGAACCTGGTGCCGAAGGACAAGACCGCGGTGCTGACCCTGCTGGACAATCTGAAATACGTCGAAGGCAAGCGCTACGCCGACTTCAATTCGTCCACCGACAAGGTCGCCGAGTACGGCCTGGCCGCGCTGGTTGCCGGCGTCGCCGCCAAGAAGCTGGGCCTGTTCGCCGTGATCGCCGCGTTCCTGGCCAAGTTTGCCAAGGTCGGCATCCTGGCCGCCGCGGCGCTGGGCGGCGGGCTGTGGAAGCGCTTTCGCGGCAAGAAGGCCGAACAGCAACAGCCCTGAGCGATGAAGCTGCTGCTACTGCTGTTCTCGGGCCTGAAGTTCGGCAAGCTGCTTGCCACCGGCGGCACCATGCTGCTGTCGGTGGCGGTCTACGCCTTCATTTTCGGTTGGCGCTACGCGGCCGGCTTCGTGCTGTTGCTGCTGGTGCACGAACTGGGCCACTACGTCGCCGCGCGCCAGCGCGGGCTGGATGTGGGCGCGCCGGTGTTCATCCCGTTCGTGGGCGCCTGGATCCAGCTCAAGGACATGCCGCATGACGCCGACACCGAGGCCTATGTCGGCCTGGGCGGCCCGCTGGCGGGCACGGTGGCGTCGCTGGCCTGCTACTTCGCGGCGCGCAGCAGCGGCAGCGACCTGCTGCTGGCGTTGTCCTACGCGGGCTTTTTCATCAACCTGTTCAACCTGATCCCGCTGTCGCCGTTCGACGGCGGCCGCATCACCGCCGTGCTGTCGCCGCGCATCTGGCTGGTGGGCGTGCCGGTGCTGGTGGCGCTGTTCTTCTGGCGGCCCAGCCCGATCCTGATCCTGGTGGCCGTGCTGGCCTTTCCCAACGTTATCCGGGCTTTCAAATACGATCCGTCCTTGCCTGAAAACCAGGCCTATTACGGCACCACGCTGGAAAGCAAGCTGACCTATACCTGCGCTTACCTGGGGCTGGTCTGCGTGCTGGCCATCATGGCCCACGACGTGCACGACATGCTGGGGCATCTGCGCGCCTGACGCGCGTTTTCCTGACGGCGGGCCGCATCCGGCGGACGCTGCCGTCACAACAGCGTCACGGATTTTTCATGTCACGGTCATCGCCGCATGGTTTCATTCCGAGGCATGACGACAGCCCCCATGGATAGCACCGTGAACGAAATCCGTCCTACGCACTGGCGCGCTCTCTGGATTTCCGACATTCACCTGGGCACCGCCGGGTGCAAGGCGGAGTTCCTGCTGGATTTCCTCGAGCACAACGATTCCGACACCCTCTACCTGGTGGGCGACATCGTCGATGGCTGGCAACTGCGCAAGCATTGGCACTGGCCGCGGGCCCACAATGACGTGATCCAGCGCATCCTGCGCAAGGCCCGCAACGGCACCCGGGTCGTGTTCATCCCGGGCAACCATGACGAGTTCGCGCGCGAGTTCGCCGGCTACGCCTTCGGCGACATCGAAATCCTGGATGAAGACGTGCACGTGACCGCCAAGGGCATGCGCCTGCTGGTGCTGCACGGCGATCAATTCGACGGCGTGATCCAGCACAGCCGCTGGCTGGCGCACCTGGGCGACGGCCTGTACCAATTGGCACTGTGGCTCAACCATCATTTCAATCGCCTGCGCCACCGCATGGGACTGCACTACTGGTCGCTGTCGCAGTATCTCAAGCACAAGGTCAAGAACGCAGTGTCGTTCATCACCGATTTCGAGGAAGCGCTGGCCGGCGAGGCCCGCCGCCGCGGCCTGGACGGGGTGGTCTGCGGCCACATCCACAAGGCTGAGCTGCGCGACGTGGGGGGCATTCTGTACTGCAACGACGGCGACTGGGTGGAAAGCCTGTCGGCCCTGGCCGAGACCCACGACGGCCAGCTGCAGTTGTTGGACTGGGCCGCGATCCAGGCCGAGCGCCAGGCCGATCCGGCGCAGCGCAAGCCGCGCTCGCTGTCCCTGCCGGCGCTGCCGTCGGCGTTGCGCCGCCAGGGCAAACACCCGTGATAACCCTTATACGTCCCCGTTACGCAACGGGGATATTGCAGTTCACGGCCCTCTAGGTCATGCTTGCGATTGGGGCAACGGGCAAAAACTGACCCGTTCACGCTGCAACATGCTCACAACATAGGGCCATGAACGACCAATATCAGGTGCTCTACCAAACATTCCGCTGGCTGGTTCCCACCCAGTTCAACATCGCGGAAGCGTGCTGCCACCGCTGGGCATCCAGTAGTCCGGATGCGCGGCGCATCGCCATCTACTACGAAGATGAAGCCGGCAACCGCGAGGTCTGGACCTATGCGCGACTGGCCGAGGCCGCCAATCAGCTCGCCAATGGCCTGGTGAAGATGGGCGTGGGCCGCGGCGACCGCGTCGGTGTGGTTTTGGGACAACGCCCTGAAACCGTGGTCGCGCACATGGCGATCTACAGCGTGGGCGCCGTGGTGCTGCCATTGTCGGCTTTGTTCGGCCCTGAGGCGCTGCAGAGCCGGCTGTGCGATTCCGAGACCCGCGTGGCCATCGTCGACCATGCCTCCAGCGCCAATCTGCTGGCGGTCAGCGACAACTGCCCCAACCTGCAACAGATCATCGGCATCGGCTTCGCCGACGAACGCGTGCTGCCCTGGCGCAGCCTGCTGGCACGCCAGCCCAGTGAATTCAAGGCGGTGCCGACGCGCTCGTCGGACCCGGCCATCCTGCTCTATACCTCTGGCACCACCGGCGCGCCCAAGGGCGCCCTGCTGCCGCACAGCGCGCTGATCGGCAACCTGCCGGGCTTCGTCGCCTCGCAGGACTGGTTCCCCCGTCCGGCGGACGTGTTCTGGTCGCCCGCCGACTGGGCCTGGACCGGCGGCATGATGGACGCGCTGCTGCCCACCCTGTATTTCGGCCACCCCATCGTCGGCACCCGCGGCCGTTTCTCGGTCGAGCGCGCATTCGAGCTGATGGAGCGCTACCAGGTCACCAACACCTTCCTGTTCCCGACCGCGCTGAAGATGATGATGAAGGCGGTTCCCGAGCCGCGCAGCCGCTATCAGCTGGCCCTGCGCTCGATCATGAGCGCGGGCGAAAGCGTCGGCGACACCGTGTTCGGCTGGTGCCAATCGGCTCTGGGCGTGACGCCCAACGAGATGTTCGGCCAGACCGAGATGAATTACGTGGTCGGCAACAGCCAGAAGCGCTGGCCGGCCCGGGCCGGCAGCATGGGACGCCCCTACCCCGGCCACCAAGTCGCGGTGCTGGACGACGCCGGCCAACCGGTAAAGGCGGGGGAAACCGGCGAAATCGCCGTCAATCGCTACGACATCCACGGGTACCCCGATCCGGTGATGTTCCTGGGCTACTGGCGCAACGAGGCCGCCACCCAGGCCAAGTTCAAGGGCGACTGGTGCCTGACGGGCGACCTGGCGCGGATCGATGCCGATGGCTACCTCTGGTATGCCGGTCGCGCCGACGACGTGTTCAAGTCGTCCGGCTACCGCATCGGGCCTGGCGAGATCGAGAGTTGCCTGATCGGCCATCCGGCCGTGGCCAATGCCGCGGTGGTGCCTAAACCGGACGCCGAGCGCGGCGCGGTGGTCAAGGCCTATGTGGTGTTGACGCCCGAATTCGCCCAGCGCGACCGCGATGACATCGTCGAGAACCTGCAGGAGCACGTGCGCGAGCGCCTGGCGCCCTACGAGTACCCCAAGGAAATCGAATTCGTCGAAGAACTGCCCATGACCACCACCGGTAAAATCCAGCGTCGCATCCTGCGCCTGCGCGAAGAAGAACGCGCGCGTACGCCCAGGCCACAATGACGCGGACGGGTCCGGCAGCGACCCGCCGCAGTATTCCGGAGACAGGGCATGCCCATTTACCAGCTCGACGACCTCATCCCCCGCATCGACCCCGCGGCCTACGTGGCCGACAGCGCCGACATCATCGGCAACGTCACGCTGGAAGCCGGGGTCAGTATCTGGTCGCACGTCTCGATCCGCGGCGACAACGACGCCATTCTGGTCCGCCAGGGCACCAATATCCAGGAAGGCAGCGTGCTGCATGTGGATAGTGGCTGTCCCATGACCATCGGCCCCAACGTCACCGTGGGCCACCAGGCCATGCTGCACGGCTGCACCATCCATGAAGGCGCGCTGGTGGGCATGCAGGCGATTGTGCTCAACAACGCCGTGATCGGCCGCAACTGCCTGATCGGCGCCGGCGCCATCGTCCCGGAAGACCGGGTCATTCCAGACAATTCCCTGGTCATCGGCATCGGCAAGATCGTGCGCGAGCTGTCGGCCGAGGAAATCGCCAATCTGCACAAGAACACCGCCCATTACGTGGCGCGCGGCCAACACTACAAGACGGCCCTGAAACGGCTGGCCTGAGACCGCCGCCGGGATCGCCCTGCGCCCCTGTCGCCGGCAGGGGGAATCGGCCGTCCGATCGGCTAACATTCCCCCATGACCGATCAGCTTAAAAAATACCTCCTCGAAGACCGCAGCGTCCGCGTCCAAGCGGTGCGCCTCACGGATACCTGGAAGGCCGCCCAGGCCAACCACGACTACCCGCCCGCCATCACCCATCTGCTGGGCGAGCTGGTGGCCGCCTCCACCCTGCTGGCCGCCAACATCAAGTTCGATGGTTCGCTGGTGCTGCAGATCCAGGGCGACGGCCCGATCGCCCTGCTGGTGGTGGAATGCCGTTCCGACCTCAGCCTGCGCGCCACCGTCAAGATACGCGAAGGCCATGTGGTGCCGGCCGAAGGCGACATGCAAAGCCTGCTGAACCCGGGCGGCAACGGCCGCTTCATCGTGGTGCTGGACCCGCAGGCCAAGGTGCCGGGCCAGCAGGCCTACCAGGGCATCGTCCCGCTGGAAGGCGATACCGTCGCCGAGGCGCTGCAGCACTACATGAAAGCCTCCGAACAACTCGACACCCGCCTCTGGCTGGCGGCTGACGCCGAGCATGCCGCCGGCATGCTGATCCAGCGCCTGCCGTACCACGGCGGTTCCGACTCGGCGGCGCTGAGCGAGCAGGCCGCCAGCGAGACCTGGGATCGCACCTCGGCGCTGGCCGCCACGCTCAAGCGCGACGAATTGCTGGCGACCGATATCGACACGCTGATCCACCGCCTGTTCTGGGAAGAGACCCTGGTGGCCTTCGAGCCCGCACCGGTGCGCTGGCACTGCCCCTGCACCCGTGAACGCGTCGCCAACATGCTGCGCTCGCTGGGAGAAGCCGAGGTCAAGGACATCCTGGCTGAACGCGGGCAGGTCGATGTCTCGTGCGATTTCTGCGGCAAACCCTATGCCTTCGACGCGGTCGATTGCGCCGCGCTGTTCACCGGCAACCCGCCCGCCAGCGACCAGACGCCGCCCACCGTGCACTGACCCCGGGCGGGGGCCAGCCCTCGGTTTGTACCCATCGACAGGCGGTCATGCCCGCGCCACACTGGCCGGACATGACCGCCTTTTTTCACGCCCCTTCGCGCCCCTGCCCCCGTCAAGCGGGCACCGCCGCCGTCGAATTCACCGTGGCCGCGGCCACGGTGCTGCTGCTGGCCCTGCTGGCATTCGAGGCTGCCCGCTGGCAGCTCGCCCGCCAGGTCGCCCATCTGGCGCTGTTGCAGGCGGCCCGCGCAGCGAGCACGGCGCGGGCCGACCCCTTCCACATGCGCGCGGCCTTCCTGCAGGCGCTGTTGCCGCTCCATGCCGGCCCCGGTGGCGAGGCGGGCGCCCGCCTGCGGCTGACCCGAGCGCTCGAACGCGACGCCGCCCTGATGGGCGCCCCGCCCTGGCGCATCGAAATCCTGCTGCCCGCGCCGCCAGTCTCCCCGCGCGATCCCGCCCAGAGCCGTGCCGGCACGCTCAGGCTGCGGCTGACCTACCTGTACCGTCCCCTGCTGGCACCGGTGCGGGCGCTGCTGGCGATGTTGGCCGGCAGCGACGACGGCAGCTATGCCGGCCGGGCCCGGGCGCGCGGCCTGGCACCGATTGGCCTGGAAATCGAAATGGAAATGCACGCCGGTCCGCCAGAACGGCGGGCCAGCCAGCCGTATCCGGCCGGGATGGTGCTAGGGGCTTGCCGTCGCCTGCGCTGCCCTTGAGCGGACGCGTGGCGAGGAATCAGTGACGCGTGCCGCCGGACGGGCCGACGTTGGCGGGTTGAGCGGGATGGGAGGCATTGGCGCGCGCGGGCGTGGCCGCATCGGTGGCCAGCGCGGCGCCGCCCGCGGGCGGTTGGGTGTTCTGCGGCAGGATATGCACGAAGACCTCGCCTTCGCGCATCATGCCCAGCTCGCCGCGGGCGCGTTCCTCGATGGCGCCGGTGCCATTGTCCAGATCGCGCACCTCGGCTTCCAGCGCGGCGTTGCGCGCGCGCAGGCCGTCGTTGGTCTCGCGCTGCTCAGCCACCTGGCGTTGCAGGTCCCAGACCTTGAACCAGCCGCCCTTACCCAGCCAAAGGGGGTATTGGATCAGGCCTACCAGCACGAACAGCACCAGGAACAACAGGCGCATACGCAGGAACCCTCAGCAGTCGTGGCGCTAACAAGGCCGCGGCGCCTGCCGCGGCCCGCTTACATTAACGCAAGTTGTAGAAGGCTTCCAGGCCAGGATACGACGCGACCTCGGCCAGTTCTTCCTCGATGCGCAGCAACTGGTTGTACTTGGCCATGCGATCCGAACGCGACAGCGAGCCGGTCTTGATCTGCATGGCGTTGGTGGCCACGGCGATGTCGGCGATGGTCGAATCCTCGGTTTCGCCCGAACGGTGCGAGACGACGGCGGTGTAGCCGGCGCGCTTGGCCATTTCGATGGCGGCGAAGGTCTCGGTCAGGGTGCCGATCTGGTTGATCTTGATGAGGATCGAGTTGGCCACGCCCTTCTGGATGCCCTCGCGCAGGATCTTGGTATTGGTGACGAACAGGTCGTCGCCCACCAGTTGCACCTTCTTGCCGAGCTGGTCGGTCAGCAGCTTCCAGCCTTCCCAGTCGTTTTCGGCCATGCCGTCCTCGATCGAGATGATCGGATACTTGTCGCACCAGGTGGCCAGCAGGTTGGTGAATTCCTGCGAGGACAGCGAAATGCCGCCTTCGCCGGCCAGGGTGTACTTGCCGTCGCGGTAGAACTCGGAGCTGGCGCAATCCAGGCCCAGGGCGATTTGCGTGCCCGGCTCGTAGCCGGCTTCGGTGATGGCCTTCAGGATCAGCTGGATGGCGGCTTCATGGCTGGCCACGTTGGGGGCGAAACCGCCCTCGTCGCCGACCGCGGTGGACATGCCCTGGCCGTGGATCAGCTTCTTGAGCATGTGGAAGACTTCGGCGCCCCAACGCAGGGCCTCGCGGAAGCTGCCCGCGCCCACCGGCAGGATCATCAGTTCCTGCAGGTCGAGGGTGTTGTTGGCGTGCGCGCCGCCGTTGATGACGTTCATCATCGGCACCGGCATGCTCATGGGGCCGCTGCCGCCGAAGTAGCGGTACAGCGACAGGCCCGACTCGTCGGCGGCGGCGCGGGCCACGGCCATCGAGGCGGCCAGGATGGCATTGGCGCCCAGGCGTTCCTTGGACTCGGTGCCGTCCAGCTCGATCAGGGTGCGATCGACGAAGGTCTGCTCCTGGGCGTCCAGGCCCATCAGCGCTTCCGAGATTTCGGTATTGAGGTTCTCGACGGCGCGCAGCACGCCCTTGCCGAGGTAACGGCTCTTGTCGCCGTCGCGCAGCTCGATGGCTTCGCGGGCGCCGGTGGACGCGCCCGACGGCACGGCCGCGCGACCCATGGCGCCGGATTCCAGCAACACGTCGCATTCGACGGTCGGGTTGCCGCGAGAATCCAGGATCTCGCGGCCGATGATATCGACAATTGCACTCATGACTTTACATTCCCTGAACGATAAACATATTCATGACGGCCGCGCCTTCGCGGGCATTGCGGGCGCGCCGGTACTGCCAGGAGTCGTAGAAAGCCTGGGCCGCGGCCATGGACGGAAACTCCATGACGACGGTACGGCCGGGCTCACGCCCCTCGAGGTGCCGGGATTCGCCGCCGCGCACCAGGATCTTGGCATCGTACGCGCGCATGGCGAGCGTGGACAGACGCTTGTAATCCTCGTACTGCGCGGGCTTGGTCACGGTGACGTCGGCGATGAGATAGGCACTCATGGGGTTCCTTCAGGGCAGTTGCGTTGATGGGGTCGCGGCGCCGGACCGCATGACACGGGCAGTGTCGCGCAACACGGCCGGGCCGTGCCTGTCCGATGCTAAGTGGTTGTATCCGAAAGCAGCGCCACGGCCCTGGGCCACAGCGGATTGTCCACCAGGAGCGGAGACGGGGACAAGGCCGGCGGCCCGGGCGGCGCGGATGCGCGGCTCGGTGCCGCCGGTTTCCATTACGCTCCCTGGCCGCGGCGGGCCTTCTGCTCGATGGCGGCGCGGATGTAGCTGGAGAACAGCGGATGACCGTCACGCGGCGTGGACGTGAACTCCGGGTGGAACTGGACACCGACGAACCAGGGGTGGTCGGGCAGTTCCATGATTTCCGGCAGGTTCTCGGTCGGGGTGCGCGCGCTGATCACCATGCCGGCCTCTTCCAGACGCGGCACGTAGACGTTGTTGACTTCGTAGCGATGGCGATGGCGCTCGTTGACCTCGTCGCCGTAGATCGACTGGGCGCGGGTGCCCGGCTTGACCGGCACGCGCTGCGCGCCCTTGCGCATGGTGCCGCCCAGGTCGGACGAGTTGTCACGCTTTTCGACCTTGCCTTCGCGGTCCATCCATTCGGTGATCAGGGCCACCACGGGGTGCGGCGCGGAGGGATCGAATTCGGTGCTGTTGGCGCCGCCCAGGCCGGCCACATGGCGCGCGAACTCGATCACGGCCAATTGCATACCCAGGCAGATGCCCAGGTAGGGCACGCCGTTTTCGCGGGCGTAGCGGATGGCGGCGATCTTGCCTTCGGTGCCGCGCTTGCCGAAACCGCCCGGCACCAGGATGGCGTCCAGGTGCTTGAGCTGGTCGGTGCCGCGGGTCTCGATGTCTTCGGAATCGATGTACTCGATGTTGATCTTCGAGCGCGTGTGGATGCCGGCGTGCACCAGGGCTTCGGTCAGCGACTTGTACGATTCGGTCAGGTCGACGTACTTGCCGACCATGCCGATGGTGAGCTGGTGCTCGGGGTGTTCGAGCGCGTAGACCAGGTTGTCCCACATGGACAGGTCGGCCGGCGGCGGGGTCAGGCCCAGCGCTTCGCAGACGATGTTGTCCACGCCCTGCTTGTGCAGCATGGCCGGGATCTTGTAGATGGAGTCAGCATCCCACACCGAGATGACGGCGTCCAGGGGGACGTTGGAGAACATCGAGATCTTGGCGCGCTCGTCGTCCGGGATGGGACGGTCGGCGCGGCACAGCAGCGCGTTCGGGTAGATGCCGATTTCGCGCAGCTTCTGCACCGAGTGCTGAGTCGGCTTGGTCTTGAGTTCGCCGGCCGACGGGATGAACGGCACCAGCGTCAGGTGCACGAAGGCGGCATTGTTGCGGCCCATGCGCAGGCTCATCTGGCGCGCGGCCTCCAGGAATGGCAGCGACTCGATGTCGCCGACGGTGCCGCCGATCTCGACGATGGCGACATCGGTGTTGCCATTCCAGGCGGCATCGGCGCCACGGGCGATGAAGTCCTGGATTTCATTGGTGATGTGCGGGATCACCTGGACGGTCTTGCCCAGGTAGTCGCCACGGCGCTCCTTGCGCAGCACCGATTCGTAGATCTGCCCGGTGGTGAAGTTGTTCACCTTGTGCATGCGGGCGGACACGAAACGCTCGTAGTGGCCGAGGTCCAGGTCGGTTTCGGCGCCGTCTTCCGTGACGAACACTTCCCCATGCTGGAACGGGCTCATGGTGCCCGGATCGACGTTGATGTAGGGGTCGAGCTTGAGCATGGTGACCTGCAGACCACGCGACTCGAGGATGGCGGCAAGCGACGCAGCGGCGATGCCCTTGCCCAGGGAAGACACCACTCCGCCGGTGACAAATACGTATTTGGTCATCGTAATAAGCGCCCGGGACGAGCGGGCGCGTGCGGGAAATTTGGATTATAGCCGGGAGGCGGAACTTGTCTGGGTTTTCCCTTAGCGCCCAGGAGTAACATTTGGCTGCATCCGGTCGCCGGCCTGTCGCGCCCGCCGCGCAGGCTTCATGCTATGTTCGTCCCCGTTTTTGACACACCGAGGAGCGGCACCGTCGATGATCATTCCGTCCACCCGTCCGAATGCCCTGGCCTGGCACCTGGCCCTCATCGCGGCCGGCCTGCAGCTGCTGGGCAACACCCTGGTCCAAGCCTATCTTCTGACGGCCTCGCCGATGGCCGGGCTTTTGCGCCAGACCTATGCGCGCCCCGACATGGCCGCCACGACCGTGGTGCAGATCGTCGCCGGCAGCCTGCTGATCGGCCTGGTGACCTGGTGCACCATGCAAGGCTGGCTGCGGCGCCACGGCGCTGGCGGTGTTGACCGGCCGCGCCGCCTGGTGGCCGTGCTGTTGGCGATGTCCCTGGTGCTGTTCGTCCTGGTTTCGGCCGGGCAGGCCCTGCTGCATCATGGCTTTTATTCGCTCGTCACCGATCACAAGGAATGGCTGGACAACGCCTTCGGCCGTTCCGGTCCGGCGCGCATGCTGCTGATGGTCCTGCCGGTCAAAGTGTGCGCCTTACTGCTGGCGATCCTGGGCGGCTGGCTGGCGGTGCGCATCGCCGCCTGGAGCGTTACCCCCGACGCCGGGGCGCTCCCCCCGCCCTATCGCCCGCGCCACGCGGCATGGATCGCCGCGCTGACGCTGCTGCTCTGGCAATTGCAGGTCGGGCTGATAGTGGGCGCGTACTTCATGGCCTATGCCAGCTCGCAGCAGTGGCTGGACTATGCCCTGGGCTACTGGGTGCTGCCGGCCCTGGTCTTGGCGCTGGCGGCGTGGACGTGCCTGAAGAGCCTGCCCGGGCACCTGGGCCCGGCCGGATTCGGTCGCGCGTTCGCCCACGGCACCTTCGCATTCTGGCTGACACAGGCTCTCGGGGTCGGCCTGGCCCTGCTCGTTCTCAACGCCATGAGCTGGCGCCAGATCATGCGGGCCGCCCAGATGCAGACGACGACCGTACTGTCGCTGCTGATCTATGGCGTGCTGCTGGCGCTGGCCTGCCGGGCTGGCGCGCGGCTGTTTTACCGGCGCGCGGAACCGCCGCGAGCCAACCCGGCTTGACGTCGCGCTCAGATGGCGGCGGTACGACGCGCCAGCCAGGCCAGCGCCTCACCCTGCACCAGCGGCGACAGGCGCTCGAATACCGTTTCGTGATAGTCGTTCAGCCAGGCGATCTCGTCGGCGCGCAGCAGCGACACCTCGATGCAACGCGTATCGATCGGGCATAGCGTCAGCGTCTCGAAGCACAGAAACTCGCCCAGCTCGGATGTCAGCCAGGCGCGGTTGGCCACCAGGTTCTCGATACGCACGCCCCAGCGGCCCGGACGATAGATGCCGGGTTCGTTGGAGGTGATCATGCCCGGCTCCATCGCCGTGTGCGGTCCGGGGGCCGCGCGGTAGGAAATGACCTGCGGACCTTCGTGCACGTTCAGGAAGTAGCCCACCCCGTGGCCGGTGCCGTGGCCGTATTCGGCGCCGCCAGCCCAGATCGGCGCGCGCGCGATGGCGTCCAGCATGGGCGACGGCGTGCCGCGCGGGAACGAGGCGCGCGACAAGGCGATCATGCCCTTGAGCACCAGCGTGAAATCCACCTTCTGGTCGGCGCTGGGCGTGCCCACCGCGACCACGCGGGTGATGTCGGTGGTGCCGCCCCGGTACTGGCCGCCGGAATCGATCAGCAGCAGGCCGTCGCCCTCGATGGTGGCGTGCGACTCGGCCGTGGCGCGGTAATGCGGCATGGCGCCATTGGCGTTGAAGCCGGCGATGGTGGCGAAGCTGGGGCAAACGTAGTCCGGGCGGCGGGCGCGCGCGGCGGTGATCTGCTCGTCGATGGTCAGTTCGGTGATGCGCTCGTTGCCCAGCGCGCCTTCGAACCAGGCGAAGAATTCGCACAGGGCGGCCCCGTCCTGCGCCATGGCCTGGCGGACATTGGCCAGCTCGGCGTCGGTCTTGCGCGACTTGATCAGGGTGGACGGGTTGATGGCTTCGACGCGCGGCACGGCCGGGTCCATCGCGTGGAACACGCCGCAGGTGACGCGGGCCGGGTCGATCAGCAGCTTCTGGTCGAGTTCGAGCGAGGCCAGCGCGTCGGCGGCCTGGGCGTAATCGGCCACCTCGACACCGTCGGCGGCCAGCGTGGCGCGCAGGGCGGCGTCGATCTTGCCGTCGGCCACGAACAGCGTGGCGTGATCCAGGCCGATCAAGGCATGGCCGACGAACACCGGGTTGTAGTCGACGTCGGCGCCGCGCAGGTTGAACAGCCAGGCGATGTCATCGAGCGTGCTGACGAAATGCACGTCGGCGCCATGGGCGCGCATGGCCGCGCGCACCTGGGCCAGCTTGTCGGCGCGCGTGACGCAGGCCTGCGGCGCCACGTGCTCGTAGATCGCGGCCTGCGGCAGGCCGGCGCGATCGGTCCAGATCTCGTCCAGCAGGTCGGCGCGGATTTCCAACGTCGCGCCCGATGCGGCGGCAGCCGCCGCCAGCGCGCGGTACGCGGCCAACCCCAGCACCTGCCCATCGACACCGATGACGTCGCCGGCGCGGGTGTTGGCGGCCAGCCAGTCCACATGGCCCGGCGTGGTGGCGACGGCGATCTTCATCAGTTGCACGCCGGTGCCGGCCAGCTGCGCCTCGGCCTGCACCCAATAGCGGCTGTCGACCCACAGGCCGGCGAAATCGGCCGTCACGACCAGGGTGCCCACCGAGCCCGTGAAGCCCGACAGCCAGCGCCGGCCCTGCCAGCGCGCCGGCAGGTATTCGGACAGGTGCGGGTCCGAGGACGGCACGATATAGGCGGAAAGGCCGTGGCGGCGCATGGCCTGCCGCAGTTGGGCGATACGGGCGTCGGTGCTGGACATGGGTTTCCTTAGCGCAACATGAAGGACATGGCGGCCAGGCTGTTGAGCGTGCGGATGGCGGACTGCATGCTGTCGGTGGTGAACCGCAGGGTCACGCCGTCCACGCGTTCGAGCGCGGGCCACATGCAGAACAGGTCGGCAAGGGCCGCGCTCTGGGTCTGCAACCGGCATTCTATAGGGGGCGCGATACGGAACGGAACCGCCTTTCTCAGATCGCGCACCGCCGTCTCGGCGGCGGCGGCGATGGCGCGGCGCGCTGCCGCCGGCGACAGCGTCACGCCGCTGCCCTGGCCGTGCGCCACCTTGGTCTGCACCCACTGCGCCCCCGGGAACAGGTCGGCGGTCTCGGCGATGAACACGTCGTCGCCGGTGGCCAGGATGACCGGCACGCCCATCTCGCCCGCCAGCGCGCCGTACAGGCCCGCCTCGCCCAGTTCCATGCCGTTGATGAAGACGCGCGCGAAGGCGAAGCTGTTGATGGTGTGCGCCAGCACGCCGCGGCCCTGCGAGCGTGAGTGGTAGCCGATCATGAAGACGGCGTCGCAGCCCTCTTCCAGGCCGCCCATCATGCCCAGGTAACGCGGCTTGCCCAACACCAGGCGAGCGCGCTCGTCCAGGCCGTCCGGCAGCAGGTTGCGAAAGCCGCCATGCGAATCATTGACCAGGACCTGCGTGGCGCCGCCCGCGAGCGCGCCTTGCACCGCGGCATTGGCCTCGCCGGTCATCCAGGCGCGGGCACGCTCGTATTCGCCATTGCCGGCGCGCACTTGTTCAGCATGGAAGACGCCGGCGACGCCCTCGATATCGGTGGAAATAAGGATCTTCATGGGAATGCCTCGATGGGATTCAGAATTCGGTGTCCGCCAGCCATTGGCGCCAGGCGGGCGCGGCATCGCGGATGGCGGCGCGGTGATGGCCGTCGCGGCCATGCACGCCCTCGGCACGCCAGAGCGCGGCGATGATGGCCTGCTCGCAGGACTCGGCCGCCGCCTCGAACAGCGGATCGATGCGGGTTTCGTGCAGCATGGCGAGCGCCGGCATCGCACGCTCGGCCTGTTGCGGCACGGTGTATGCGGTGGAGAACGCCAAGGCGATGTCGCCGCTGCCGTGCCCGAACACCGAGCCGGTGCGGGCCAGGCCGGCGCCGGCGCGCAGCGACAGGCGGCGCAACTGGCGCGCGTCGAGCGGCGCGTCGGTCGCCACCAGCAGAATGATGGAGCCCTTCTCCGGCACGATGGCGGCATTCTCGCCGGCCTGCGCCAAGCCGCGATCCAATTGGTCCGCCAGCCGCCGGCCGAATGGCCGGCCGGCCACGGTCAGGTTGGGCAGGCGGCCGAAGTTGGCCAGCACCAGCGCGCCCACGGTATAACGCAGCCCCGGCTGGATCGGCGCCACGCGCGAGGCCGAGCCGATGCCGCCCTTGAACGAAAAACACGACATGCCGCGCCCGGCGCCGACCGCGCCCTGCGCCATCCGCTTGTCCGCGGCGGCCAGCGCGTCGGTGTAGTGCGATTCCTGCACCGCCATGGCCTGGATATCGTTGAGATAGCCATCATTGCACTCGAACACGAGTGGATTGACCGTGGCCATGCCGCGGCCGATCTCGGGATTAGCGGCAATCGCCGCGCGGATCTGGGCGTTGGCCACGGTGCCCACGCCAAAGGTGTTGGTCAGCGCGACCGGCGTTTCCAGCACGCCCAACTCTTGTACCTGGACCAGGCCGGTGCTCTTGCCGAAACCGTTCAGCACCGTGGCGGCCGCCGGCACCTTGTCCAGATAGAGGTCGCCGCCATGCGGCCGCAGCACGGTCACGCCGGTCTGCAGCGCGCCATCGGCCAGCGTGCAGTGGCCGACGGTGATGTCGCCCACGTCGCAGATCGAGTCCAGCGGGCCGGCTTCCAGCTTGCCGACGCGGGGTTGGTCCAGCGCTTGTTTTTCCATGCTTGTCGCTGCGTGTCGCCACGCTCCAGAATGCAAAATGCCGCCGTCCTGCGTAGCCGTGGCGCCCGCCGCGAGGCGGGCGCCCGGACGCGGGCGGCGGCAAGGGAACCGATGCCGCGCCGTGCCCCGCGGGGCACGGCGCGATAACCATTATCCGCTCGGCGCTTACTTGCGGTCGATCTTGGGATCGAGCGCGTCGCGCAGGCCGTCGCCCAGCAGGTTGAACGCCAACACGGTCAGGAAGATCGCCAGGGCCGGGAAGATCGCCACGTGCGGGGCGATCACCATGTCGGCGCGCGCCTCGTTCAGCATCGCGCCCCACTCCGGCGTGGGAGGCGAGGCGCCCATGCCCAGGAACGACAGGCTGGCCGCGGTAATGATCGAGGTGCCGATGCGCATCGTGCCATACACCACGATCGGCGAGATCGTGCCGGGCAGAATGTGGCGCATGATGATGGTCCAGTCGGACGCGCCCACGCTCTTGACCGCCTCGACGTAGGTCATCTGCTTGATCGAGAGCGTGTTGCCGCGCACCAGACGGGCAAACGCCGGCACGCTGAACACGGCCACGGCGACAATCACGTTGACCATGCTCGAGCCCAGGATGGCGACCACGCCGATCGCCAGCAGCATGCCGGGAAAGGCCAGCAGCACGTCCGAGACGCGCATGGTGATGCGTTCCCACCAGCCCTCGTAGTAGCCGGCCATCAGGCCCATGAAGGTGCCGACGATGGCGCCCATGGCGACGGACAGGAAGCCGGCAGCCAGCGAAATGCGCGCGCCCATGATGATGCGGCTGAAAATGTCGCGACCGAGCGAGTCCACGCCCAGCCAGTGGGCCCAGGACGGGCCGGCGTTGAGGGCGTCGTAGTCGAAGAAGTTCTCCGGGTCGAACGGCACGATCCAGGGAGCGAGGATCGCCACCACGACCAGCAGCAGGACGAAGACGCCGGCGCCCACGGCCAGCTTCTGCTTCTTGAATTTGCGCCAGAACTCGGTGGCGGGCGTGCGCACGTCGTTCTTGGGCGCGGCGGCGGCAACGGTTGCGGCGGGTGTCGTATTGCTCATGGCCGCCTCACTTGTAACGGATGCTGGGATTGATGACGCCATAGAGCACGTCGACAATCAGGTTGATCAGGATGAATTCGAACGAGAACAGCAGCACCAGGCCCTGAATCACCGGGTAGTCGCGCTGGGTCACGGCATCGACCAGCAGGCGGCCGAGGCCGGGCCAGTTGAACACCGTCTCGACCACGATCGAGCCTCCCAGCAGGAAGCCGAATTGCAGGCCCATCATGGTGACGACCGGAATCAGCGCGTTGCGCAGCGCGTGCTTGATGACCACGCGGCGCTCGCTCAGGCCCTTGGCGCGAGCGGTGCGCACGAAGTCTTCCTGCACCACTTCGACGAAGGAAGCGCGGGTGAAGCGCGCCATCACCGCGGCCACCGCCGCGCCCAGCGTGATGGACGGAAGAATGTAGTGTTTCCAGCTGGAAGCGCCCACGGTCGGCAGCCAGCCCAGGTTCACGGAAAATATCTGCATCAGCATCATGCCCAGCGCGAACGCGGGGAACGAGATGCCGGACACCGCCAGCGTCATGCCCAGGCGATCGGGCCAACGGTTGCGCCAGACCGCCGACACGATCCCGATGATCATGCCGAAGGTGACGGACCAGGCCATGCTGGCGATCGTCAGCCACAGCGTGGGCATGAAACGATCGGCGATTTCGGTCGAGACGGGACGCTTGGTACGCAGCGAGGTACCCAGGTCGCCTTGCAGCATGTGGCTGAAATAGCGCACGAATTGCTGCGGCAGGGGCAGATCCAGCCCGAGTTCCTTGCGCACCAGTTCGACGGTCTGCTGGTCGGCCTCCTGGCCCGCGGCCAGTCGCGCCGGGTCGCCCGGAAGCATGTGCACAAACAGGAACACGACCACGGCCACCAGCAGCAGCGTGGGGATCATGCCCAAAAGACGTTTGACGATGTAGGTCAGCATTGAAATTCCTGCAACATCGGCGGGGACACCGCGTCCCCGCCGTATGTGGCCTTGCAAGGGCCTCGCGGCCCCGAGAGTTACCGCCGGATTACTGCTTCAGATCGATGTCGCCGAACCAGAACGAGGTGTCCGGTTCCACGTACACGCCCGACAGGTTCTTCGACTTGACGTACAGGTTGTTCTGGGTCACCAGGAAGGCCCACGGGGCATCCTTCCAGATGGTTTCCTGAACGTTCTTGTAGATCTCGGTCTTCTTGGCGCGATCGGTGGTCGCCAGGGCTTGCTGGACGCCGTCGTCAACCGACTTGTTCGAGTAGTACGACACGTTGTTGAGCACCGGCGGGAACGCGGCGGTGGTCAGCAGCGGACGCAGGCCCCAGTCGGCTTCGCCGGTCGAGGACGACCAGCCGGCGTAGTACATGCGGACCTTGGCGTCCTCAGGCTTTTGCACCTGTTGCACGCGCTGCACGCGCTGGCCCGATTCCAGCACCTCGACCGACACCTTGATGCCGACTTGCGCCAGTTGCTGCTGCAGGAACTGCACCACCTTCACCGAGGTGCCGTCGTTGTAGGCGGACCAGAGCTGGCTTTCGAAGCCATTGGGGTAGCCGGCTTCGGCCAGCAGGGCCTTGGCCTTCTTGATGTCGTACGGCCACGGGCCGGTCTTGTAGGCGAAGTCCACGCCTTGCGGCACGACGCCGTCGACGACGGTGGCGTAGCCCGAGAAAGCGACCTTGGACAGGGCTTCCTTGTTGATGGCGTAGTTGATGGCCTGACGCACCTTGATGTTGTCGAACGGCTTTTGCTGCGTGTTCATCGACAGGTAGCGGGCCATGATCGAGTTCTTGTGATCGACCACATCCAGCTTGTCGTTCTTGGACAGCACGGCGGCCTGCTCGAACGGCACCGGGAAGGCGAATTGCGCTTCGCCCGTCTGCACCACGGCGGCACGGGTGTTGTTGTCGGTAACGGTGCGGAACGTCAGGGTGTCGATCTTCGGATAGCCCTTCTTCCAGTAGCCGTCGAACTTCTTGACCTTCAGGTACTCGGCCGGCTTCCATTCGACGAATTCGAACGGGCCGGTGCCCACCGGGTGGAAACCGATTTCCTTGCCGTACTTGGCCAGGGCGGCCGGCGAGATCATCATGGCGGCCGGGTGAGCCAGCGCGTTGATGAAGGCCGAGAACGGCTTCTTCAAGGTGATCTTGACGGTCAGCGGATCGACCACTTCGGTCTTCTCGATGACGCTGAACTGGATGTAGCGCGACAGGCGGTTGTCCGGGTTGGACGGACGGTCGAAGTTGACCTTGACGGCTTCGGCGTTGAAATCGGTGCCGTCATGGAACTTGACGCCGGGGCGCAGCTTGAAGGTGTACACCAGGCCGTCTTCGCTGACGGTGTAGTCGGTGGCCAGCACCTTCTGGATCTTCAGGTCCTTGTCGAACTCGAACAGGCCTTCGTAGTAGGCCTTGCCGGCCGCCTGGTTCAGCGTGCTGTTGGTGTTGTACGGGTCGAGCGTTTCCAGCGCGATGGAGACGGCAAACGTCACGTCCTTGGCAGCATGCGCCAGCGGCGAAGTGAGCACGCCGAAGGCCACCGCGGCGGCGGCCATCAGCTTGGTGGGGCGCAGAACTTTCATCATTGCAACTCCTGGTTCCTGTGCGGAATTAGGGGGTTTGGTGGAAGAAAAACAAGTACGACAACAGACTCAATACGCTCCGCCGACCGGATGACGGGCGACGAAGTGATCGGTTCCTACCTGCACCAGCGGCTGCACCACCGGCTCGTCGCCGAGCCGGCGGATGGGGCTGGGGATTTCATCGGACAACAAGGTGCGCTTCATGTGGCGGCGCGCCGGATCGGCGATCGGCACGGCCGCCATCAGCTTCTTGGTGTACGGGTGCTGCGGGTTCTCGAAAATCGCCCGGCGCGGGCCGATCTCGACGATCTGCCCCAGGTACATGACGGCCACGCGGTGGCTGACACGTTCGACCACGGCCATGTCGTGCGAAATGAACAGGAACGCAATGCCCATGTCGCGCTGCAGATCGATCAGCAGGTTGACGATCTGCGCCTGGATCGACACATCGAGCGCCGAGACCGATTCATCGGCGATCACGACCTTGGGATTGAGGGCCAGGGCGCGCGCGATACAGATGCGCTGGCGCTGGCCGCCGGAGAATTCATGCGGATAGCGCTGCGCCATTTCCGGCGGCAGGCCGACGCGTTCGAGCAGCTCGGCCACACGCTGCTCGGCCTGCTTGCCCTTGGCCACGCCATGCACCAGCAACGGCTCCATGATCGAGAAGCCCACCGTGACGCGCGGATCGAGCGACGCGAACGGGTCCTGGAACACGAACTGGATGTCGCGGCGCAGCGATTGCAGCTCGCTGGTCTTCAGGCTCACGATGTCGCGACCGCCAAAGCGGATCTCGCCGCCCTGGCTTTCCACCAGGCGCAGCAGCGAGCGGCCGGTGGTGGACTTGCCGCAACCGGACTCGCCCACCAGCGACAGCGTCTCGCCGGGGTACAGGTCGAAGCTGACTTTCTCCACCGCGTGCACGCGGCGCTGCACCCGGCTCAGGATGCCGCCGCGCAGGTCGAAACGCGTGACCAGGTTGCGCACGCTCAAGATGGGCTCGCGGTGCGCGGCCGGCACTTCCTGCGTGCTGGCGGCGCCCGGCTCGGCCACCGGCTGGGCCTTGCCATCCACCTGCAGCAGCGGAAAGCGCGCCGGCAGGTCGGTACCCTGCATCGCGCCCAGCTTCGGCACGGCCGACAGCAGCGCCTGGGTGTAGGCGTGCCGGGGCGTGGCGAAGACCGACGCCGACGGCCCTTCCTCGACCTTGTCGCCGCGGTACATGACCAGCACGCGATCGGCCACTTCGGCCACCACGCCCATGTCGTGGGTGATGAACACCACGCCCATGTGCATTTCTTCCTGCAACTGACGGATCAGCTGGAGGATCTGCGCCTGGATGGTGACATCCAGCGCGGTGGTGGGCTCGTCAGCGATCAGCAGCGCCGGCTTGCAAGCCAGCGCCATGGCGATCATGACGCGCTGGCGCATGCCGCCCGACAACTGGTGCGGGTAACGGTTCAGCACCGACTTGGCTTCCGGGATGCGCACCTGCTCCAGCATGCGCAGGGCCTCGGCGCGCGCGGCGGCGGCATCCATGCCCTGGTGCTCGCGGATCGACTCGGCGATCTGGTCGCCGGCGGTGAACACCGGGTTCAAGGACGTCATCGGCTCCTGGAAGATCATGGCCATGTCGGCGCCGCGCACATTGCGCATCACGCGCTGGTTGGCGCCGACCAGGTCGATCACGGAACCGTTGCGGCGGCGCAGGGCCATGCGGCCCTGGGCGATACGGCCGCCGCCATGTTCCACCAGGCGCATCAGCGCCAGCGACGTCACCGACTTGCCCGAACCCGATTCGCCCACGATGGCCAGGGTTTCACCCCGGTCCACATGGAACGACAGGTTGCGCACGGCTTCGACCGTGCGCTCCGAACCCACGAAGCGCACCGTCAGGTCGTCGACCTGGACCACGCGGTTATCCGGCAGCGCCAGGCTGTTTGCGCGATCAACCATATCTCTAGTAATCCCCAAAACTGACAAAAACGAAGCCCGCCGCCGCTCAGCGGTAGATGGCGGTGACCGGCTTCTCGCCGACGCGGGCGTAACCGCGGTACATGCCTTCCGTGTTGAACGGCAAGGCCACATTGCCCTTGGCGTCGACGGCCACCAGGCCGCCCTTGCCGCCGATGGTGGGCAGTTTTTCCATCACGACGCGGTTGGCCGCCGTTTCCAGCGACGCGCCGCAGTATTCCATCTGGGCCGCCACGTCATAGGCGGCGACCATGCGGATGAACATCTCGCCGGTGCCCGTGGTGGACACGGCGCAGGTCCGGTTACTGGCATAGGTGCCGGCGCCGATCAGCGGCGCATCGCCGACGCGGCCGACCTGCTTGTTGGTGATGCCGCCGGTGGACGTGGCCGCGGCCAGGTTGCCCTGCGCATCCACCGCCACGGCGCCGACGGTGCCGAACTTCTTGTCCGCATCCAGCGGATCGGCCGGCGCCGGCTGGCCGCGCGCGACCATGGCCTGGCCGTCGTGGTCCAGCACCGCTGCTTCCGGCGTTTCGCGCTGCACCCGCAGCAATTGCTCGCGGCGCGCCTCGGTCGAGAAATAGGCGGGATCGACGATTTCCAGGCCGGCATCGCGCGCGAAGGCCTCGGCGCCCTCGCCGACGAAAAACACGTGCTTGCTGGATTCCATGACCTTGCGCGCGGCGAACACCGGGTTGCGCACGCAATTGACGTTGGCGATGGCGCCCGAACGCAGCGTTGCGCCGTCCATGATGGACGCGTCCAGCTCGTGCGTGGCGGCGCTGGTGAACACGGCGCCGTGCCCGGCGTTGAACAGCGGGCAGTCTTCCAGCAGGCGCACGGCTTCGGTCACCGCGTCCAGCGCGCTGCCGCCACGGGCCAGCACGGCCTGGCCGGCGGTCAGGATCGATTCGAGCGCGCTCAGGTATTCCTGTTCTTTCTCGGGCGACATGGCCGCGCGGGACATCGCGCCGGCGCCACCGTGAATCGCGATCACGGGTTGAATCATCGTTTACCTACTCCATGGATGAGCCACGGCATCACGGACTGGGTCACCCCAGCGGCGGCCGCGACGGAATTCTTGGCCCGATAGGCCACCGCCGCCGACAGGGCCTCGATCAGGCCCAGCGCGGCGGTTTCGGAATTGGGGATCAGTTGGCGGCCGGACACCGCGTACAACACCACGGATGCCGTCGGCGCCAGCGGCGAAGTGGGCTTGTCGGTCAACACCAGCACAGGTACGCCGGCCTGCTTGGCCGCGGCCGCCAGCGTCACGGTATCGGCCAGATAACGCGGAAAACCGATGGCGATCACCAGGTCCTTGCTGGTCATGCGCGACATCTGCCGCGCCGCGTGCGACACGCCGCCCGGGCCGGCCAGCGACTCGACCGAATGCAGGTGCATGCACAGTCCGCGCTGCAGCATGCCGGCCAGGAACCCGCTGGCGCCGAACCCGATGATGAAGACGCGGTCGGCGGCCAGGATCGCCTCGACCGCCTGCTCACAGGCGCCGGCATCCAGATTCTGCAGATTGCGCTGGGCGTTGCGGATGTCTTCTTCGAGGATCGCGGCGAAGATCTGCACCGCGCTGGCCGAATGCGCCAGCTCGGTGCGCAGTTTTTCGACCGGTTCCAGCGCCGCCTCGAAACCGCGGGCCAGCTCCGCGCGGAACTGCGGGTAGCCCGGCAGGTCCAGGGCCCGCGCGAAACGGTTGGCGGTGGCGATCGAGACCCCCGTGGCCGCCGCGAATTCGTCGATGGTCATCGTGGCCACGCGGAACTGGTGGGCCAGGACATATTCGGCCATTTCGTGCTGCTTGCGGCTCAGCGCGGGCTGTGCCCGGGCGATCCGATCAGCGATCGTGAGTGTGGCCTTGGTCATCGGGGAAAGGGCGGGGAGCGTAGCGAAGGTTTATGTAAATCTGTTTACACACAAATTTTAGATAAGAAAATTCATTTTCATACTAAGGGTATACCCGTGATTTAATGTAACAGTGCCTCAAAAGAAACGGGGCCGGTTTGCGGTACGCTAATGGCCCTCCCCGCCTCCCCGTTTTTCGGACTTTCTCGAATGCCCGCCTGGACCTGTAAACCCCATGCCGAACTGACCCTGGCCGAGCTCTACGCCATCCTGCGCCTGCGCTCGGAAGTCTTCGTGGTCGAGCAGCAGTGCGCCTTTCTCGACATGGATGGCAAGGACCTGCTGGGACAGACGGAACACCTGATGGCCTGGGAAAATGGCGGGCTGCTGGCCTATTGCCGCCTGCTTGAACCCGCGCTGAATGACGGCCAGGCCATCATCGGCCGCGTCATCACCGCGCCGGCCGCGCGCGGCACCGGCCTGGGCCATGAACTGATGCGCCGCGCCAAAACCGAGGTGGCGCGGCTGTGGCCGGGCGAGCCGGTCTACCTGAGCGCGCAGGCGCGGCTCAAGGGCTACTACGGCGGCCACGGCTTCGCGCCGGTCACCGACGAATATATCGAGGACGGCATCCCGCACGTGGGCATGCTGCTGCGGGAATCGGCCTGATCCCGCCTCCTGGAGCGGAAATGAAAAACGCCCCTTGCGGGGCGTTTGCCATGCTGGCGTCGAGCGGGCTTACTTGACCGCCGACACATCCAGCTTGGCGAGCGTCTTGGACTGGATCTCGTCCACCGTCACGCCCGGCGCCGTTTCCAGCAGCTTCAGGCCGTTGTCGGTGACTTCCATCACGCCCAGATCGGTGATGATCAGGTCGACCACGCCCACGCCGGTCAACGGCAGGTTGCATTCGGGCAGCAGCTTGACGTCCTCGGTGCCGTCCTTCTTCTTGGCCACGTGTTCCATCAGCACGACCACGCGGCCGACACCGGCCACCAGGTCCATCGCGCCGCCCATGCCCTTGACCATCTTGCCCGGGATCATCCAGTTGGCCAGGTCGCCCTTCTCGGACACCTGCATCGCGCCCAGGATGGCCAGGTTGATCTTGCCGCCGCGGATCATCGCGAACGAGTCGGCCGACGAGAAGATCGACGAGCCGGGCAGCGTCGTGACCGTCTGCTTGCCGGCGTTGATCAGATCGGCGTCGACCTCGGCGTCGGTCGGGAACGGGCCGATGCCCAGCAGGCCGTTTTCGGACTGCAGCCAGACTTCGACGCCCTTGGGCACGTGGTTGGCCACCAGGGTCGGCAGGCCGATACCCAGGTTCACATAAAAACCGTCTTGCAGCTCGCGCGCGGCGCGCGCCGCCATTTCATCGCGGGACCATGCCATGTCGTCTTCTCCTTAGGCCGGGCGAGTGGTGCGTTGTTCGATGCGCTTTTCCGGATTGGCGTTCAGCACGATCCGGTGCACATAGATGCCGGGCAGATGGATCTGGTCGGGGTCCAGGCTGCCGGTATCGACGATCTTCTCGACCTCGACCACCGTGAGCTTGCCGGCCATGGCCACGTTCGGATTGAAGTTGCGGGCCGTCTTGCGAAATACCAGGTTGCCGCTGCGATCGGCGATGTCCGCCTTGACCAGCGACACGTCCGGCACCAGCGAGCGTTCCATCACGTACTGGTGGCCATCGAATTCGCGGATTTCCTTGCCGTCGGCGACGATGGTGCCCACGCCGGTGCGGGTGAAGAAGGCCGGGATGCCGGCGCCGCCGGCGCGCAGCTTCTCGGCCAGCGTGCCCTGCGGGGTGAATTCGAGCTCAAGTTCGCCCGACAGGTACTGGCGTTCGAATTCCTTGTTCTCGCCCACGTACGAGGCGATCATCTTGCGCACCTGGCGCGTATTGAGCAGCTGGCCCAGGCCGAAGCCGTCGACGCCGGCGTTATTGCTGATGCACGTGAGATCCTTCACGCCCGAATCGCGCAGCGCGGCGATCAGGGCCTCGGGGATGCCGCAGAGACCGAAACCGCCCACGGCGATCATCTGGCCGTCCTTGACGATGCCTGCCAGCGCCTCCTGGGCGCTTGCATAAACCTTGTCCATCGCTCCAACTCCTAGTTAAGGTCGAACTGAAGAGGGCGCGGCTGCCGGCTGCGCGGCCCCGCATCATCGCGGCGGGCCCCGATGAAGGCGGATTCGCGGCGCCGAGGGTGGCGCGCCCCTGTGTTTCTATTATGGTTCTGCCGGGGATTTTAACGGCATGACCGGCAAATGCGCGCGCTGTTTCAAACGGCGCGGCGAAGTCGGACCACGCGCCCGGCCCCGCCGGCTACGCGGCCGGCCGGAACTGCGTGGCCATTTTCGCCAGCACTTCAGGCGGCCATGGCGCGGACGTATTGGCCACGTAGTCCATCCAGACCAGCACATTGCGGCCACGAGCATAGGGGCCGCCATCATCGCCGACCTTCTCGAGCAGCAGCTCGAATTCGGCGCTGGAACGGCCGATGCGCGTCACCTTGTGCGTCACGCGCACGGTCGCCGGATAGGTCAGGGGACGCAGGAAATCACAGGAAGCGTGGGCCAGGATGGCGCCGTCATCGGCCGGCAGCTCGAAGCCCGCGTGGTACAGGATCTGCATCCGCGCCTCTTCCATGAGGCGGAAATACAGCGTGTTATTGAGGTGGTTCAAAGCGTCGGAATCACCCCAACGCAAGGGCAGATCCGCCTGGTGGGTATCGCCCACCGCCAGCATCCGCGCAGACTGAATCTCCGGGTTCACCAATTGCTCCTGATGGCTAAAAGAAATACGAAGACGTGCAAGGTCTCCGCCTGCAATACAATCGCCGATAATACTTCCAGCCAAATATGGAATACATACGGGGAGCTTTGCAATGTCTGAACGCGAGTCGATGGAATATGACGTGGTCGTGGTTGGCGGTGGTCCCGCCGGCCTGGCCACCGCTATCCGTCTGAAGCAGCTGGCCGCTGAAAAGAACCAGGAAATCGGCGTCTGCGTCCTGGAGAAAGGCGCCGAGCTGGGCGCCCACATCCTGTCCGGCGCCGTGATGGACCCGCTGGCGCTGACCGAACTGATCCCCGATTGGAAAGAAAAGGGCGCGCCGCTGAACGTGCCCGTGACGCAGGACAAGTTCCTGTTCCTGTCCGAGAACGGCGCGCGCGCCACGCCCAACTGGCTGCTGCCGCCCTGTTTCCACAACGAGGGCAATTACATCGTCCGCCTGGGCGATGTGGTCAAGTGGCTGGGTGAACAGGCCGAGGCGCTGGGCGTCGAGATTTTCCCCGGCTTTGCCGCGGTCGAAGTGCTGTACGACGACCAGGGCGCGGTGCGCGGCGTGGCCACCGGCGACATGGGCGTGGCCCGCGACGGCAGCCACACCGCCCACTACCAGCCCGGCATGGAACTGCACGCGCGCTACACGGTGTTCGCCGAAGGCGCGCGCGGCCAGCTCGGCCGCCAGCTGATCGAACGCTACAAGCTCGATGACGGCCGCGACCCGCAAGCCTATGGCATCGGCATCAAGGAAATGTGGGAAGTCGATCCCGCGCAGTCCAAGCCCGGCCTGGTGATCCACACCGCCGGCTGGCCGCTCGATGCCGACACCTACGGCGGTTCGTTCCTCTACCACCTGGACAACAACCTGGTGGCGGTCGGCCTGATCGTCGGCCTGGATTACGCCAACCCGTGGCTGTCGCCGTTCGATGAATTCCAGCGCTACAAGACCCATCCCGCCATCCGCGGCACGTTCGAAGGCGGCAAGCGCATCGCCTATGGCGCGCGCGCCATCGCCGCCGGCGGCCTGCTGTCGCTGCCGAAGCTGGCCTTCCCCGGCGGCGTGCTGGTGGGCTGTGAGGCCGGTTTCCTCAATGCGTCGCGCATCAAGGGCAGCCACGCCGCCATCAAATCCGGCAAGCTGGCCGCCGAGGCCGCGTTCGACGCACTGGTGGCCGACCGCCGCCAGGACGAGCTGGCCGCCTATCCGGAAGCCTTCAAGAATTCCTGGCTGCACGCCGAACTGAACAAGGCGCGCAACTTCAAGCAGTGGTTCAAGAAGGGCCGTACCGTGGCCACGCTGATGACCGGCATCGAGCAACTGGTGCTGAAGGGCAAGATGCCCTGGACCCTGCGCCACAGCAAGCCGGACCATGCCTGCCTGCAGCCGGCCTCGCAGTGCGCCCGCATCGACTATCCCAAGCCCGACGGCAAGCTGACCTTCGACAAGCTCAGCTCGGTGTTCATCTCCAACACCAACCACGATGAAAACGAGCCCGTCCACCTGACGCTGAAGGATCCTTCGGTGCCGGTGCAGGTCAACCTGGCCAAGTACGGCGGCCCGGAATCGCGCTACTGTCCCGCCGGCGTCTATGAGTTCGTCAAGGACGATCACGGCGAGGATCGCCTGCAGATCAACGCGCAGAACTGCGTGCACTGCAAGACCTGCGACATCAAGGACCCGACCCAGAACATCGTCTGGGTGGCGCCGCAAGGCGGCGAAGGGCCGGTCTACAGCGGCATGTGACGGGCGCCGCCGGCCATGGCTGAACGCGTGCTCTTCATCGGCTGCGGCGATCTCGGCCAGCGCGCCGCGCGCCGCCTGCTGGCGCGCGGCGATACGGTCTACGCCCTGCGCCGCCACCCGCCGGCGGACGACACCAGCGGCATCCACTGGCTGCCGGGCGATATCAGCCGGCCCGACGGCTTGCCGGCCCTGCCGGCCGGCATCACCCGCGTGATCCATGTCGCCACTGCCGGCGCGCGCGATCCCGCCGCCTATCGCGCCGTGTTCGTCGACGGCCTGAACCACGTGCTGGACGCGCTCGACACGCGCCAGGTCGCGCGCATCGTGTTCGTGTCCTCCAGCGCCGTATATGGCGAACATCACGGCGACTGGGTCGACGAAGACACCCCGCCCGCGCCGCAGGGTTTCAATGGCCGCATCCTGCTCGATGCCGAAGCGGCGCTCGCCGCGCGCGCGATCCCGCACACCACGCTGCGCTTCGCCGGCCTCTACGGTCCTGGCCGCCTGCAACTGATCGAACGGCTGCGGGCGGGCAAGGCCCGCGCGCCGCTCGAACCGCCGCACTGGGCCAACCGCATCCACATCGACGACGCCGCAGCCGCCATCACGCACCTGGCGCTGCTGCCCGACGCGTTGCCCGTCTACATCGGCTGCGACGACACACCGCTGCCGCTGCACGAGCTCTATGCCGATCTGGCGCGAATGGCCGGCGCCCCAGCACCGGCTGACGGCCCCGCGCCGGCGGGTATCGGCAGCAAGAAGCTCAGCAACGCCCGCCTGCGCGCCAGCGGCCTGACGCTGCGCTGGCCGGATTCGCGCGCAGGCTATGCCGCGCTGCTGGCGGACGCCGCGCAGGCATAGTTCGACCAAGGTCGAATCGTCGAGGGCGCGCCACGGCCATACTGGCCGTCCCTTCGATCATCCGCGCGCCGCCCATGTCCACGCCCTTCCCGCCCGATCCGCTGCAGGCGGTCACGCACCCCGACCCCTACCCCTATTACGCCGCGCTGGCGCGCGAGCGGCCGCTGTACCGGGACACCCGGCTGGGACTGTGGGTGGCCAGCGATCCGCGGACCATCCGCGCAATCATGCATCATCCCGCCGCCCGCGTGCGCCCCTTGGCCGAAGCGGTGCCCCGGGGCATCGCCTGCGGGCCGGCCGGCTTGCTGTTCGGCCGCTTCCTGCGGATGAACGACGGTCCGCGGCACGTCCGCCTCAAGGCGCTGTTCAGTCAGTTCCTGGCGCGGCAGGCGCCGCTGGCCCCTTCGCCCGACTGGTCGCGACTGGGGGCGGACACGGCATCGGCCGGCGCCATCGACCGTTATCTGCACGCCGCGCCCGTTTTTGCGCAAGCCTGCTCGCTCGGCCTGCCCGGCGCCGTGGCCGCCGACTGCGCGCGCGACATCGGCGCCTTCCTCGCGGCCCTGCCGCCTGCCACCGCCGATGCGCGCATCGCGGCCGGACACGCAGCCGCCGAACGACTGTTGGCGCGGCTCGGCGCGCACCTGGATGACCCGGCCGCCGGCCCCGCCTGGCGCGGGCTGCGCCTCCAGGGGGAACAGGCCGGCCTCGATCCGGCGCTGCTTGCCGCCAACCTGGCGGGCCTGCTGTTCCAGTCATGCGAAGCCGGCGCCGGCCTGCTGGGCAACGCCCTGCTGCGGGCCGGCCGCCAGGGCGCGGGGGGCGGCCTGACGCCGGCGCAGACCGGCGAACTGGTCGACGCGACGCTGGGGCACGATCCGCCCATCCACAATACCCGCCGCTTCCTGGCCGGCCCTATCGAACTGGACGGCCAGCGCATCGAAGCCGGCGAGACCGTGCTGCTGGTGCTCGCCGCGGCGGCCATGGCGCAGCCCGACGCGCACTGGACCTTCGGCGCACTGGGCCACGCCTGCCCCGGGCGCGACGCCGCGCGCCGCGATGCCGCCGGCGCGCTCGCGCATCTGCTGCAAGCGGGCGTCAATAGCGCCGCCCTGGCGGCGCGCTTTCGCTACCGCCCCCTGCCCAACGCCCGCATTCCCCAATTTGATCTGGCCAAGGAACCCGCCCCATGATCGCCGTAATATTCGAAGTCGAACCCGCCGATGGCGACCCCGCGACCTATCTGCACATCGCCGCGGGCCTCATCGACGAACTGAAGACCATCGACGGCTTCATCTCGGTCGAACGCTTCCAGAGCCTGGCGACCCCGGGCAAGCTGCTGTCGCTGTCATTCTGGCGCGATGAAGACGCGGTCAGGCGCTGGCGCACGCTGCAATCGCATCGCCGCGCCCAGGAGGCGGGACGGGGCGGCGTGTTCGCCAACTACCGCCTGCGCGTCGCGCAGGTGCTGCGCGACTACGGCATGCAAGAGCGCGGCCAGGCGCCGGGTGACAGCCGCAGGCATCACGGCTGACGGCGCGCGGCCTCAGGCCAGGTGGCGGGCCACCGCCTCGACCACCCGGCGCACATCGTCGGCCGACAGGTCCAGGTGCGTCACCATGCGCGTCGGGCCGCCATAGACGGCGCGCATCAGGATGCCGTCGGCCGCCAGCGCGGCGGTCAGGGCATCGCAACGCGCCGGCTCGAACTCCGCGAACACCATGTTGGTGTCCTGGCTGAGCACCCGTACCCCGGCAATGCCGCGCAGGCCTTCGGCCAGCAGGCGCGCGTTGGCATGATCTTCGGCCAGGCGCTCGACATTGTGCTCCAGCGCATACAGGCAGGCGGCCGCCAGCACGCCGGCCTGGCGCAGGCCGCCGCCCAGCACCTTGCGCCAGCGGCGCGCGCGGGCGATCAGTTCGGCGCTGCCCACCAGCACGGAACCGACCGGCGCGCCCAGCCCCTTGGAAAAGCAGATCGACACCGAATCGAACGGCACGCACATCTCGGCCAACGGCTTGCCGCTGGCCACGGCGGCATTGAAGACGCGCGCGCCGTCCAGGTGGGTGGCCAGGCCGTGGCCGCGCGCCCAGTCGGTCGCCGCGCGCACATAGTCGGCCGGGATCAGCTTGCCGTGGAACGTGTTTTCCAGCGCCAGCAGGCGCGTGCGGGCGAAGTGCGGGTCCCCTTCGGGCTTGAGCGCCGCCGCCAGTTTTTCCAACGGCAGCGAACCATCCTCGGCATGCTCGATGGGTTGCGGCTGGATGCTGCCCAGCACGGCCGCGCCCCCGCCTTCGTACTTGTAGGTGTGCGCCTGCTGGCCCACCAGGTATTCGTCGCCGCGCTCGCAATGCGCCATCAGGGCGGCCAGGTTGCTCTGCGTGCCCGACGGGAAGAACAGCCCAGCCGCCTTGCCCGCGCGTTCGGCGACGGCTTGCTGCAACTGGATGACGGTGGGGTCATCGCCCATCACATCATCGCCCAGCGGCGCGCTGATCATGGCCTGCAACATAGCCGGGGACGGCCGGGTGACGGTATCGCTGCGCAAATCGATCATGAAGCGTCCTTGAAGGAAAACGGAAATCCGGTAAACGGGCCGGTCAGCCCGCGCGCGCGGCGGGCGCCGCGCGGCTTACGACAAAAATGCCGGCGAGAATCAGGGCCATGCCGGCCAGTTCGACCGGCGTCGGGCGCTCGGACAACACGGCCCAGGCCATCAGCATCGCCACCACCGGCACCCCCAGGCTGGACAGGCCGGCAATCGATGCCGGCACCCGCCGCACCACCTGCAGCCACAGCAGCCAGCCCGCCGCGGTGGCGATCAGGACGATATAGACCATGCCGGTCCACAACTGCCAGCCCCATTGCGCCGGAATCTGCGGCACCAGCCATGCCACGGGCGTCATCACCAGCCCGCCGAACAGCATCTGCCAGGCGGTGAACGTCATCACGTCGGGCGCGTGGCGCTCGAACATGCGCTTGGACAGCACCGTTCCCACGCCCCAGCACAGGCCGCTGCCCAGCCCCAGCAGCACCGGCCGCAACGCGCCCACGCCGTGCCAGGGTTCGATGAACAGCACCAGGCCGATCGCGGCCAGGCCAATACCGATGCCATGGCGGACGGTTGGCCGCTCGCCCAGCAATCCCCACGCGAACAACACCACCCAGAACGGCATGGTGTAGGCCATCAGCGACACCTTGCCGACGCCGCCGGACACCAGCGCGGTCTGCACGAAGCCCTGGAAGCCGGCGGTCTGGGTCAGGCCGATCAGCAGAGTCAGCTTCCAGGGCGGCAAGGCCAGCGGCCGACGGGTGACGATGGCCAGCGCGAACAGCACCAGGCTGCCAGTGACGTAGCGCAGCGCCACGAAATCGAAGGGGCCGATGTACGGGACGATCAGTTTCATCGCGATCCAGCTGCCCGCCCACACGAGGATGGTGCTGAACATCAGGGCAAGCCCTGCGCGATCGAAACTGCTGCGGCTCACGGCGGCGTCTCCGGGGAAGAGGGATGGAAAAACGAAGATGCCCATGCCGGCAAACCGGCATGGGCATCTCGCATTATGCGCCCGTCAGGACGGGGACTGTCCATGCCGTCCGCATGACGGACGGCGCACGCCGCTCACAAGGGCTTGGACAGTTGTTCCAGGATGGCGGGATTTTCCAGCGTCGACACGTCCTGCGTCACTTCCTCGCCCTTGGCCACCACGCGCAGCAGGCGGCGCATGATCTTGCCGGAACGGGTCTTGGGCAGGTTGTCGCCGAAGCGGATGTCCTTGGGCTTGGCGATCGGGCCGATTTCCTTGGCGACCCAGTCGCGCAGCGTCTTGGCGATGGCCTGCGCCTCGGCGCCCTCGGGACGGGCGCTCTTGAGCACCACGAAAGCCACCACGGCTTCGCCGGTGGTGTCGTCGGGACGGCCGACCACGGCGGCCTCGGCCACCAGTTCATGCGCGACCAGCGCCGATTCCACTTCCATGGTGCCCAGGCGATGGCCCGACACGTTGAGCACGTCGTCGATGCGGCCCATGATCCAGAAATAGCCGTCCGCGTCACGCTGCGCGCCGTCGCCGGCCAGGTAATAGCCGCGCAGTTCCGGCGGGAAATAGCTCTTCTTGAAGCGTTCCGGATCGCCCCAGATGTTGCGGATCATGGCCGGCCACGGGCGCTTGATCACCAGGAAACCGCCGTTGCCCTGGTCGACGTCGCCGCCGGTTTCATCGACGATGGCGGCGGCGATGCCCGGCAGCGGCAGCGTGCACGAGCCCGGCTTGGTCGGCGTGGCGCCCGGCAGCGGCGTGATCATGTGGCCGCCAGTCTCGGTCTGCCACCAGGTGTCGACGATCGGGCAGCGCTCGCGGCCGACATTCTTGTGATACCACATCCAGGCTTCGGGATTGATGGGCTCGCCCACCGTGCCGATGATGCGCAGGCTGTCCAGGTCGTACTTGGACGGATGGGTCTCGGGCGCGGCTTCGGCGGCCTTGATCAGCGAGCGGATCGCGGTCGGCGCGGTATAGAAGGTGGTGACCTTGTGGCGCGCGATCATGTCCCAGAAGCGGCCGGCGTTGGGGAACGTCGGCACGCCCTCGAACACCACCTGGGTCAGGCCGGCGGCCAGCGGGCCATAGGTGATGTAGGTGTGGCCGGTGACCCAGCCCACGTCGGCCGTGCACCAGTAGACGTCGTCCTTGCGCGCATCGAAGGTCCACTTGACCGTCAGCAACGCCCACAGCAGGTAGCCGGCGGACGAATGCTGCACGCCCTTGGGCTTGCCGGTGGAGCCGGACGTGTACAGGATGAACAGCGGATGCTCGGCGTTGACCGGCACCGGCTCGCAGGTGTCGGCCTGGCCGGCCTCGACGTCATGCATCCAGAGATCGCGGCCTTCGTTCCAGGCAACCTTGCCGCCGGTGCGGCGATAGACGATGACGCGCTTGACGGCTTCGCAGCCGCCCATGGCGATGGCGTCTTCCACCGCCGGCTTGAGCGGGATGGTCTTGCCGCCGCGCACCTGCTCGTCGGCGGTGATGACCAGCGAGGCGCCCACGTCGACGATGCGCTCCTGGAGGCTCTTGGCCGAGAAGCCGCCGAACACCACCGAGTGCGTCACGCCCAGGCGGGCGCAGGCCTGCATCGCCACCACCGCCTCGATCGACATGGGCATGTAGATGATGGCGCGATCACCCTTCTTGTAGCCCAGCGCGGCGATGCCGTTGGCGAAGCGGCACACACGCGCCAGCAGTTCGCGGTAGCTGACCTTGGTGACTTTGCCGTCATCGGTTTCGAAGATGATGGCGGTCTTGTCGGCGTTGCCGTTGGTCAGGTGCACGTCCAGGCAATTGGCCGAGACGTTCAGTTCGCCGTCGCCGAACCAGCGGTAGAACGGCGCGTCGGATTCATCCAGCACCTGGGTGAACGGCTTGGTCCAGTGCAGGTTGTCGCGGGCCTGGCCGGCCCAGAAACCGTCGAAATCGTTCTCGACCTGCGCGCACAGCGCCCTGTAGGCGTCCATGCTGGGAATCGCGGCGCCCTGCGCCGCGCGCTCGGGCGGCGGGAAGACCCGGGTTTCCACCAGTACGGACTCAATAGCATTCGACATGATCTTGTCTCCAATCTGTGATTCTGTTGTTGATGCCGCTTTTTATGTGACTGCCCACTCGCAACCGTATCGCCGCGCTCTTACGGGCACCTTACGCAAAATACGGGCCATAAGCCCGCATCCCGCGGGAACGTGCGGCAAACGTGGCAGCAACGGCATCGACAACCGACAGCGCAATACGCAACCGGCCGGCCAGCGCGTCCGCCTTGCGGCACGCCATGACCGGAACTTCATAAGAATATCAGTTGCGGCGGCCGCACGCGCCCTCAAGCGGCGCGGCGCGCCAGGCCGCGCGCCATGTCCACGCGCGACAGCAGCGCCAGGCCGCCGACGAAGAACAGCCCGGTCACCAGGATCGCCAGGCGATGGTTGCCATGCGTGGCCCAGGTCACCAGGCCATAAGTGAGCGGACCGATGACCGCGGCCAGTTGCACCGCGAAGGTCCACAGCGAAAAGAACTCCGCCAGGCGGCCGGCCGGCGCCAGCGCGCCGGTCATGGCGCGGCCCGCGCTCTGGGTCGTGCCCATGCACAACCCGGCCAGCGTCGCCGCCACCCAGAACACCGGCGCCGTCACGGCCGCGTAGGCCACCAGCACCATCAGGATCCAGCCGCATAGCGTGATCGCCAGCGCCGGCTTGTGGCCGATGCGATCCTGCACATAACCGAACGAGAAGGCGCCCGCCGCCGCGCCGATGTTCACGGTGAACACCAGCAGCATGATCTGCGGCGTGGTGAAACCCATGACCTCGGAGGCATACACCGCCGCCAGCGTGATCACGACCGAGATGCCGGCCTGGTAACAGGCGATGCACATCAGCAGCCGGCGGAACTCCGGAAAATGCTGCCCGGTGTCGCGCCAGGCGTAGGCCAGCCGCTTGAGCATGGCCAAGGCCGCCTGCGGCTCGCCGCTGGGCCGCGCCCGTTCGCGCAACAGAAAGAAGGAAGGCAAGGCCGCCAGCGCGAACACCGCACAGGTCACCAGGATGACGCGCGGCACGAAGTGCTCGGCGTCGAGCCCGTCGGCCTCGGCCAGCTTCACCACCACCAGCGACAGGCCCAGCGTGAGCATGCCGCCGCAGTAGCCGAAGCTCCAGCCCCAACCCGATACCCGCCCCAGCGCCGATGGCTTGGCCAGCTCGGGCAGGAACGCCGCCACCACGGACTCGCCGACGCAATAGCAGTAATTGGAGATGACGATCGCGGCCAGCGCCAGCCACACGTCGCCCGGCCCGGCCTGGGTCAATACCAGGGTGGCGGCCACGCAGCCGATGGTGCTGCTGTAGAGCAGCCGCCGCTTGCCGGCGCGGGCATCGGCGCGCGCGCCCAGTGTCGGCATGGTCAGCATGATGAGCAGATAGGACAGCGACAGCGCGGCCGTCCAGGCCAGCGTGGCCCACGGCGCGCGGCCGCCGACCACGCCGACGAAGTAGGTGCTGAACACCGCCGTGAGAATCACGGTGGTGTAGCCGGAATTGGCGAAGTCATACATGGCCCAGGCCCAGACTTCGCGCCTGGCCACGCCGGGGTTCAGCGGACTGCCGCCCGCCTCCCCCGCGGCAGACACGGCCGCGCCGGCGGGCGCCTGCCGTGGCGTTTCCTGGCTCACAGGCCCAGCGCGGCGATGCCCGCCTGGGCGATCAGGGCGTCTTCGGTCGACTTCACGCCCGACACGCCGACGGCGCCCACCACGTGGCCGTTGGCCACGATCGGCACCCCGCCTTCCAGCATGCCTTCGATCAGCGGCGCCGACAGGAAGGAATAGCGGCCGTTGTTGATGATCTCTTCGTAGACGCGCGATTCGCGCCGGCCCAGGGCCGCGGTCTTGGCCTTGGCCGGCGCGATGTGCGCGGAAATCGGCGCGGCGTCGTCCAGCCGCAGCATGCCCAGCAGGTGGCCGCCATCGTCCGACACGGCGATGGTGACGGCCCACTTGTTCTGCAGGGCGTGTGCTTCGGCCGCGGCCAGGATTTTCTTGACGTCTTCGGCGTTCAGCACCGGCTTGGTATTCATTGCAGCGACTCCTTGATCTGTTCGAGGGCGGTGGGATCTTCAATGGTGGTCAGGTCGCCGGGATCGCGGCCTTCGCATACCGCGACAATGGCGCGGCGCAACACCTTGCCCGAACGGGTCTTGGGCAAGGCGCCCACGAACCGGATCCGGGCCGGTCGCGCCACCGCGCCCAGCTGATCTTCCACCAGCCGCATGATATCCGCTTCCAGCTGCTTTGCGCCCTCCGCCGTCTCCGCCGCCGCGGGATTCTTCAGTACGGCGAACGCCATTGCCACCTGCCCCTTGAGCGCATCGGCCATCCCCACCACGGCACACTCGGCGATGCCGCTGTGGCTGTTGACGGATTCCTCGATCTCGCGCGTGCCCAGGCGGTGGCCGGCCACGTTGATCACGTCGTCGGTGCGGCCCAGGATGAACCAGTAGCCGTCCTTGTCGACCAGCCCCCAGTCGAAGGTGGAATACACCTGGCGGCCCGGGATCGATGTGAAATAGGTCTGCACGAAACGCTCGTCATCGCCCCAGATGGTCGACATGGCGCCCGGCGGCAACGGCGGCACAATGGCCACCACGCCCTTCTGGTCGGGCCCCAGATCCTCGCCGCTGGATTCGCTGACGATGCGCGCATCGAACCCGTAGACCGGAAACGACGGACTGCCGAAACGGGTCGGCACCGTTTCGACGCCCGGCTGCGCCGACAGGATCGGCCAGCCGGACTCGGTCTGCCAATAGTTGTCGATGATGGGCTTGCCCAGCCCTTCGGAGATCCACTGCGCGGTGGGCTCGTCCAGCGGCTCGCCGGCCAGGTACACCGCCCGCAAGGTCGACAGGTCATGTTTTTTCAGCAGCGCCGGATCCTGGCGCTTGAGCACCCGCACCGCCGTCGGCGCCGAGAACAGCGTGTTGACGCCGAATTGCTCCACCAGCTTCCACAGGATGGCGCCGTCCGGACGTACCGGCGTGCCCTCGTACAGCACCGTCGCCTGCCCACCGATCAGCGGGCCGTACACGATATAGGAATGCCCCACCACCCAGCCGATGTCGCTGGTGCAGAAGAAGGTATCGCCGGCCTGGCCGTTGAACAGATATTCCATCGACGAGGCCAGCGCCACGGCGTAGCCGCCCGTGTCGCGCTGCACGCCCTTGGGCTTGCCGGTGGTGCCCGACGTATAGAGGATATAGCTGGGCTCGGACGACTCCAGCCAGGTGACCGGCACGCGCGCTGCGCGCCGGGCGGCGCGCAACGTGGCATAGTCCAGATCGCGCCCGGCCACCGGTTCGAACGGCGCCAGGCCGCGGTCGAATACCACCACCGCGGCCGGCGGCGTCTTGCACAGCGCCAGCGCCCGGTCCAGCAGGGGCTTGTAGGGCACCACCTTGCCCGCGCGCGAGCCCGCATCGGTACACACGATGACCTTGGGCGCCGCATCATCGATACGCTGCGCCAGATTGACCGACGCGAACCCGCCGAACACTACCGAATGCACCGCGCCGATGCGGGCGCAGGCCAACATGGTGAAAACCGCCTCGGGCACCATCGGCATATAGACCAGTACGCGGTCGCCGCGCTCCACGCCGAGGTCCCGCAGCATGGCCGCGGCGGCGTTCACCTCCTCGTAAACCTCCTGGCGGGTATACACGCGTTCACGCTCGACCTCGGTCGACACCCAGATCAGGGCAGGCTTGTCCGCCTGGGTCGGCAGCCAACGGTCAACGGCGTTGTAGCAGAGGTTGGTCCTGCCGCCCACAAACCACTTGGCGAATGGCGGCCGGGAGAAGTCCAGGACGGACTCGAACGGCGTTTCCCAGTGCACCCGGCCCGCCTGCTCGCGCCAGAAGGCATCGCGGTCATGAACCGAGCGGTAATGGAAATCCCTGGTTTTTTGCATTTTTGTCTCCTGGTATCGTGCATACGCCTTATGGCTGATTGCTTTCTTTTTGAATCCTTCGGTCATTTTGGTTGGCAAACCTTGCACCAGGCTTGCCACAAGTCAAAAAATTCTGCCACGCGTCCACGCCGCACGGGCGCCGGACTGGTTACAGTAACGAACCAGTCTTAAAAGTTTGGTAGAATCCCCGCGAAGTTGTACATAACGTATCCGTTGGTTGGCTGCTTGATTCCAGCCGTTCAGATGTTTTTCAGCGTTTTTGACGCTTTATGACAGCTGAACGCCTGAGTTGCGCCGCGACCTTCCCCAGGCGAATGCATCGACACTCCACCAACGCGCGACTGAACTCCCTCTCTGGCCAGGCAAACCGCGGTCTGCGTTTGCTGGCGCTGGCGGCGTGCGTCGCGGGTCTGGCGGGTTGTGCGGGCACACATCAGAAATCCAGCGCCTACACGTCCGAGATCGATCCCTACGAAACCGAATGGGTCGCCACCGCGGACGATCCCATCGGTATGCTGGTGGTGCAGAAATTCAAACGCGAGCGCCAGCGCAGCCAGGGCAGCGGCGTCAGCAGCGACAACGCGCTGGTCAGCGAAGCACTCAACTACCTGGGCATCCGCTACCGCTTTGGCGGCAACTCACCCGATACCGGGTTCGATTGCAGCGGCCTGGTGACCTATACCGCCGAACGCTCGCTGGGCCTGAAGCTGCCCCGCAATGCCGCCGAAATCGCCCAGCAAGGCGTTTCCGTCTCCAAGAGCGAACTCAAGGCCGGCGATCTGGTCTTCTTCAACACCATGGGCCGCCGCTACTCCCACGTCGGCATCTACCTGGGCGACGACCGCTTCGTGCACTCCCCCAGTTCCGGCGGCGTGGTGCGCGTCGAGAACATGACCCTGGCCTACTGGTCCAAGCGCTACAACGGCGCCCGCCGCATCGACACCAGCCTCGTCGCCACGGCGCGCGCCTCCAACTGAACGCCCCGGCATTCTGACCTGCCGGCCGGCCCGGCGCCATCCACCATACCGCGGCCCCTGCGGCGAACACGCACGACCGCCCTGAACAGCAAAACGCCGCCGGACTTTCCAGTCCGGCGGCGTTTTTCCTCTTCGCGGCCCGGGGCCGCGGGCCTTTGCGGCCTCCCCAGTTTGTCAATCTTGCGGGCGGCGCACAGGAATCAATGGACGGCCGCGACGCCCGCGCACAGGCCGCACTGCTGCAGGGCCTGCTGCATGCTGCACACCGAGCGGCGACAAGCCACCACCCGGATACCGCCGCGCTGGGCCGCATTGCGGAAGGTCTTCATGACGTTGTGACCCAGGAAATCCGTCAGCAGGATGACCAGCTGGGTGCCGGAGGGCAACTGCAACGTTTTCTTCTGGTGCGAGGGATCACGGCCGCTGATGTGGTGCGTGATCGAAATATTGTGTCCTTTGAGCAGATCCGGGATGTTGCCGAGCCTGTCGGCGCCGACTACCACTGCACTCAATCCTGCCGTCATGTTGAACCTCACTGGGTCGTTGAGAGACTGGATGTAATGATAATGATTCCTATTTTTTAGTCAACTCAAATGAGATCAGTTCTTATTTAATAATTTTAATGAGCTTGCGCGAAGGGATAGCGAGTCCGCCCCAGCCGCGCTGCCGGCTGGGGCCCGCCGCCCCCGGACCAGGCAAGAAAAAGGCGGCTCCCGAATGGGGAACCGCCTGGGGAAAACCGCCTGCGTGCCGGCGTCTGGGGCCCTGCTATTTCGGCGTGCCCTGCACCGCGTCGGTCACGACCGCGCGGGTCAGGGACGGCGCCAGCATTTCCAGGAAGGTGTACACATAGTCCCGCAGGAACACGCCGGCCTTGACGCCCACGCGCGTGGTGTGCGTGCCGAACAAGTGGCCCACGGGCAGCCCCACCAGGTTCGAATCGCGCCGCGGGTCATAAGCCACCCCGGCAATGATGCCGATGCCCAGGCCCACATCCACGTAAGTCTTGATCACGTCGGCATCAATGGCTTCCAGGACGATATCGGGATGAACCCCCTGGTTGGCGAAGATCTCGTCGATCGTGCTGCGGCCGGTGAAGGCGCGGTCGTAGGTGACGATGGGATATTCGGCCAGTTGCGCCAGCGACAGGCGCTTGGCCGCACTGGAGGTCAGCTCGGCCAGAGGATGATCGGGCCGCACCACCACGGTATGCTCCCAGGCGTAGACCGGCAGGGTCGCCAGCCCCGGCGTCAAGGCCAGCGACTCGGTCGCCAGCGCCAGGTCGGCCTGCTCGTGCAGCACCATTTCCGCCAGTTGCGCGGGGCTGCCTTCGGCCAGCGACAGGTGCACCTTGGGGAATTGCTTGCGGAACGCCGGGATCACGCGCGGCAGCAGATAGCGCGCCTGGGTGTGGGTGCAGGCGATCACCAGCCCGCCTTCGTCGCGGCGCGCGAACTCGTCGCTGACCTTCTTCAGGTTGTCGACCTCGCGCATGATGCGGTCGATCACCTGGGACACCGCCAGGCCGGGCTTGGTCAGCCCCTTGATGCGCTTGCCGTGGCGTTCGAAGATCTTGATGCCGAGCTCGTCCTCGAACTCGATGATCGCCTTGGACACGCCCGGCTGGGAGGTATAGAGCATCCGGGCGGCTTCGGTCAGGTTGAAGTCGCGCCGGATGGTTTCGCGCACGAAACGGAATTGCTGCAGGTTCATGAATTGGCCCCTGGTAGACGGGCCAATTATAAGTAATAAGGACGCCTTTATATATTACTTATAAATATAAGCTTAGGCACAAGGCGTCCCTCTTTCAGCGCATCGAGATCGTGGTGTTCACGGTTTTGGCATGCGCCGACCAGCGCGCCGTGACCGTCTTGGTCTGGGTCCAGAACTGCACCGCCTGCTTGCCGTTGGGGCCCAGGTCGCCCAGCTTCGAGCCGCGCGAACCGGTAAAGCTGAACCAGGCCACCGGCACCGGAATCGGCACGTTGATGCCGACCTGGCCGACGTCGATGTTGTTCTGGAAGTAACGCGCCGCGCCGCCGTCCTGCGTGAACAGCGCGACACCGTTGCCATTGGGATTGCGGTTGACGAATTCGACCGCCTCTTCCAGCGTCTCCACGCCCACCACGCACAGCACCGGGCCGAAGATCTCCTCGGTGTAGATGGTCATGTTTTCGGTCACGCCGTCGAACACGGTCGGGCCGACGAAGTTGCCCTGCTCGAAACCGGCGACCTTCAGATTGCGGCCGTCCAGCAGCAGCTTGGCGCCTTCGTCCACGCCCTTCTGGATCAGGCTTTCGACACGCTTCTTGGCATTCGGCGACACCAGCGGGCCCAGGTCGGCGGCGCGATCCATACCCGAATTGACCTTGAGCTTCTTGGCGCGCTCGACGAAATCAGGCAGCCAGTTGCGGGCGTCGCCCACCAGCACGGCGACGGAAGAAGCCATGCAGCGCTGGCCGGCGGCGCCGAAGGCCGCCCCCACCAGTTGGTTCAGCGCCACGTCCGGATCGGCGTCCGGCAGGATCACGCAGTGGTTCTTGGCGCCCATCATCGACTGGCAGCGCTTGCCGGCGGCCGAGGCGCGGTTGTAGATCTCGGTGCCGACGCGGGTCGAACCGATGAACGACACCGCCTTGATGTCAGGATGCTCGCACAGGCCGTTGGCGGTATCCGGGCCGCCATGCACCACGTTCAGCACGCCCGGCGGCAGGCCGGCTTCCAGCGCCAGCTGGGCCAGGAACAGCGACGCGGTCGGGTCCTGCTCGGACGGCTTGAGCACAAAGGTATTGCCGCAGGCCACTGCGATCGGGAACATGAAGCACGGCAGCATCACCGGAAAATTGAACGCGGTGATGCCGGCGCACACGCCCAGCGGCTGGATCAGGGTGTAGACGTTAATGCCGGAGGCGGCGTTCTCGGCGTATTCGCCCAGTTGCAGGTTGGCGATCGAGCAAGCGTGCTCGACCACTTCCAGGCCGCGGCCGACCTCGCCTTCGGCATCCGGCAGGGTCTTGCCGTGCTCGCGGGTGATCATCTCGGCCAGCTTGCCGGTGTTGGCGCGCAGCAATTCCTGGAACTTCAGCATAACGCGCATGCGCAGGCCCTGGCCGCTGTTGCGCCAGGTCTTGAAGGCTTCCTTGGCATTGGCGATGGCCTCGTCCAGTTCCTCGCGCGTGGCGAAGGGCACCTTGGCCACGACCTCCTGGGTGGCGGGGTTGATCACGTCACGCCATTCGGTGGTCTTGGACTGTACGAGCTTGCCGCCGATCAATAGCGGAACGCGGGGGACTTCACTCATTTGATGCTCCTCACACTGCATAGTCGATGCGGATGGAATCCGCGTTCTTGGATCTCGCGCGGGCGCCGCCGGACTGCCCCGGCGGCGCCACGCCTTACTTCTGCACCAGCGGGCAGGTCGAATCGGCCAGCGGCTGGAAAGCCTCGGACGCCGGAATGGTCGCCACCAGCTTGGAATAGTCCCAACCGCCCTTGGATTCGGACGGCTTCTTCACTTCATACAGATACATGTCGTGGATCACGCGGCCATCGGGACGGATCGAGGCGTTGCGCATGATCGGATCCTTGATCGGCAGCGCGCGCATCTTGTCCGCGACCACCTTGCCGTCGGTGCTGCCCGAAGCCGCCACCGCGCGCAGGTAATGCAGCACGCTGGAATACACACCGGCCTGCGTCATGGTCGGTTTCAGGCCACGGAAGGCCTTCTCGAAGCGCGCCGACCACTGGCGCGTGGCGTCGTCGTAATCCCAGTAGAAGCCGTCCACGTACGACAGGCCCTGGGCGCTTTCGAGCCCCAGCGCGCGCAGGTCGGACAGGAAGATCAGCAGCGACACCAGGCGCTGGCCGCCGGCCACGATGCCGAACTCGCGCGCCTGCTTGACCGCGTTGACCGTGTCCTGGCCGCCGTTGGCCAGCGCCACCACCTGCGCCTTGGAGCTTTGCGCCTGCAGCAGGTAGGACGCGAAATCCGGCGCGTTGAGCGGATGGCGCACGCTGCCGACGACCGTGCCGCCCAGCGCCTTGACGGCCTTGGCGGTGTCGGCCTCGAGCGAATGGCCGAAGGCGTAATCGACGGTGATGAAGTACCAGGACTTGCCGCCCGCCTTGACCGTGGCCTTGGCGCCGCCGGCGGACTGCGAGTAGGTGTCGAACATCCAATGGAAACCGACCGGCGAGCACTCTTTGTTGGTCAGGGCCGTGGTGGCCGGACCGGAAAACATCACCACCTTGTTCTTCTCGCGCGCGATGCCCTGCACCGCCAGCGCCACGGCCGAATTGGTCAGGTCGGCGATGGCGGTGACGCCGTCGCGGTCGAACCACTCGCGCGCCTTGGCCGCGCCCACGTCGGCCTTGTTCTGGTTGTCGGCCGACACCAGTTCGATCTTCATGCCCTTGCATTCCGCGGCCAGGCAATCGTCGATGGCCAACTGCGCCGCCGCCACCGAACCGGGCCCGCCCATGCCGGCGTAAGTGCCCGACATGTCGGTCAGGACGCCGATCTTCACTGGCGGTTTATCCGCCGCATACGCCTGACCCAACAGCGCTGCGCCCAGACACAAGCCTGCGGCCAGCCCGCGTGCGTGCAATTCCATGGATTTGTCTCCTGAGTGTTATGCGTTATGGCGCCGTCTTTGCGGCCTGCCGCTCCCGGGGGTTGCCCCAGGGCTGCCGACCCAGTGTAGATGTGTGAAAATCAACAAGCAACACCAGAAATGCACATTCCTTGTGCATCAATGCACAATCATGTCAGAGGCGAAAAACGTGCTGGATTGGGACAGCCTGCGGTATTTCCTGGAAGTCGCGCGGACCCAGCGCGTCAGCGCCGCGGCGCGGCGGCTCGGGGTCGAGCACACCACCGTGTCACGGCGCATCCGCGCCCTGGAAACCGAACTGGACACCCTGCTGTTCGAGAAATCGCGCAGCGCCGGCTTTGTCCTGACCGAGGACGGCCAGCGCCTGTTCGTACATGCCGAGCAGATGGAAAGCACCGTGCACAGCGCCCGCGAGGCCCTGTCGGGCATCGGCCAGGCGCTGTCCGGCCACCTGCGCATCGGCGCCACCGAGGGCTTCGGCAGCTACGTACTGACGCCGCTGGCGGCCGATTTCCAACGGCGCTATCCGCACATCACCCTGGACATTCTGCCGGTGCCGCGTTTCGTCAGCCTGTCCAAGCGCGAGGCCGACCTGGCCATCACCATCGAGCGCCCCCAGCGGGGCCCGTATGTCTGCAGCAAACTGTGCGACTACACGCTGCGCCTTTACGGCACCCCCGAGTATCTGGCGCGGCACCCGCCGATCCGTGACCGCGCCGACCTCGCCAGCCACAGTTTCATCGGCTATGTCGACGAGCTGCTGTTCAGCGAACGGCTGCGCTACCTGGAAGACCTGCTGCCGGCCAGCCGGGTGGTGTTGCGCAGCACCAGCGTGGTGGCGCAGTACCACGCGGCGCTGCAAGGGCAGTCACTGGCCATCTTGCCCTGCTTCATCGCGGCGCAGGACCCGCGGCTCAGGCCGGTGCTGGAAACCGAAGTGGAGATCACGCGCTCGTTCTGGATGTATTGCCACGAGGACCTGCGCAAGCTCAAGCGCGTGACGGTGCTGTGGGAATTCATCCGCAAGTCGGTGCTGAAGAATGCCGATCTGCTGGCCGGCAAACGCGGCACGATGAAATACCTGCCCTGAGGGCGAGCCCCGGGGCAGGTCAGGCGGCGCCGGTGGCGCGAAGCGTCCTCAACTGTTCTTGGGCGCCTTGACGCGCAGCCGCCGCGCCAGCAGGAACGCCGTGAAGGCCGCGACGATCAGGTGGATCGCCACCGTGCCCACGCCAAAACTGAGCTTGCCGTTGGAAATCCAGGCACGCGACAGGTTGATCAGGTTCATGTACAGCAGGCCCACCAGGCCGGCGATCAACAGGTCGCCGGAACGGCCCAGGCGCGGATTCACGGCACCCAGCGGGATCGCCAGCAACGCCAGGTTGAGCGCGGCCAGCGGCAGCGAGATGCGCCACATCACCTGCGACCAGCTGCTGGTGGTGTTATCGGCCATCAGTTGCGGCGTGGTGCGGGCCTTGGCCGAGCGTTCGGCGGCGGCGCGCGCGGCCGCAACGGGATCGTCGCCCCCCTTGCTCTCCAGGCGCAGCCCGTATTTGTCGAAGTGCACCAGGCGGATCTCGGGCGTGCCCGGCTTCAGGTCGTAGCGATGGCCCTCGCCCAGCACCAGGAAGCGGTCGCCATTGGGCAGGGTTTCGCTGTGGGCGCTGCTGGCGGTCAGCACGCTGAGCCATTCCGGCCCGGTTTCGCGCGCGAACACATTGCCCAGCTCGTCGGAGGGCTTGGCCGGATCCTCGGCGAAGAACACGCGGTTGCCGCCCGCCGATTCCGCGAACTGGCCCGCGGTGACCTTGGACAGGTCGGAGCGCTGCTCGAAGCGTTCGTGGTATTCGCCGATCTGGCGATAGGCCCAGGGCGCGGCCACCAGCGTCAGTCCGGCCACCGCGATGGCCACGGGAACGGCAACGCGCAGCACCGGCTTGAGCCAATCGGCCAGCGACAGGCCGCTGGCGAACCACACCACCATCTCGGATTCCCGGTAGTTGCGCGTGACCGTGGTCAGCACCGCAATGAAGACCGACACCGCCAGGATGGTCGGCAAGGCCGTGATGGTGGACAGCGCGGCCAGCACGAGCACGACGTCCGCCCCGATGTTGCCACCCGCGGCTTCACCGAGCAGGCGCACCAGCAGCACGCTGAGCCAGACGATGAGCAAGGTGGAAAAGACGACGCCAGCGTGACTGGTGATCTCGCTGACGACAGAGCGTTTGAATAGAGACATGGGAGAATATGCGGGATAATCGACCGCATCATACAGACGCACACGGGAAACCCTCATGGAATTTAGCACACAGACCACCGCTTCCCTGCACCAGATCAAAACCGCCGCGCTGGCGATCGGGGTCTACGCCGACGGCGTGCTGAGCCCCGCCGCCGACCTGATCGACCGCGCCTCCAACGGCGCCGTGCGCGCCGTCGCGAAGAACGAGTTCCGCGGCCGCGCCGGGTCCACCCTGGTGCTGCGTTCCCTGCCGGGCGTGTCGGCCCAGCGCGTGGTGCTGGTCGGCCTGGGCAAGCAGGACGAGTACTCGGCCCGCGCCCACGCCTCGGCCGAACAGGCCTTCGCCGCCGCCTGCGTCGCGGCCCAACTGACCGAAGGCGTGTCCACGCTGCTCGCCAACCCGATCGCCGACGTGGCCGTCATCGCCCGCGCCCGCAGCGCCGCCGTCGCGGCCGGCAGCGCCACCTATCACTATGACGCCAGCTTCGGCAAACCGGACCGCGACGCCCGCCCCAAGCTCAAGAAGATCGTGCAGATCGTCGAACGCGCCGACGCCGCCCAGGCTCAGAAAGGCCTGCGCGAAGGCGCCGCCATCGCCAACGGCATGGACCTGACCCGCACCCTGGGCAACCTGCCCGGCAACATCTGCACCCCCACCTACCTGGGCGACACCGCCAAGCGCCTGGCGCGCGAGTTCAAGTCGCTCAAGGTCGAGGTCATGGACCGCAAACAGGTCGAGGCCCTGGGCATGGGGTCGTTCCTGTCGGTGGCGCGCGGCTCCGAGGAAGCGCTGCGCTTCATCGTCCTGCGCCACGCCGGCAAGCCCGCCAAGAAAGGCGCCAAGGTGGCGCAAGGCCCCATCGTGCTGGTCGGCAAGGGCATCACCTTCGATGCCGGCGGCATCTCGCTCAAGCCCGCCGCCACCATGGACGAAATGAAGTACGACATGTGCGGCGCCGCCAGCGTGCTGGGCTCGTTCCGCGCCCTGGCCGAACTGGAACTGCCGCTGGACGTGATCGGGCTGATCCCGGCCTGCGAAAACCTGCCCAGCGGCAAGGCCAACAAGCCGGGCGACGTGGTCACCAGCATGGCCGGCCTGACCATCGAGATCCTCAACACCGACGCCGAGGGCCGACTGGTGCTGTGCGACGCGCTGACCTACGCCGAGCGCTTCAAGCCGTCCACCGTCATCGACATCGCCACCCTGACCGGCGCCTGCGTGGTGGCCCTGGGCCACGTCAACACCGGCCTGTTCACCAAGGACGACGCGCTGGCCGAGGCCCTGTCGACCGCCGGCCGCCAGGCCCTGGACACCGCCTGGCGCATGCCGATGGACGATGCCTACCAGGACCAGCTCAAGTCCAACTTCGCCGACCTGGCCAATATCGGCGGCCCCCCGGCCGGCGCCGTCACGGCCGCCTGCTTCCTGTCGCGCTTCGCCAAGTCGTACCGCTGGGCCCACCTGGACATCGCCGGCACCGCCTGGAAGAGCGGCAAGGACAAGGGCGCCACCGGCCGCCCCGTGCCGCTGCTGATGCAGTTCCTGCTGGACCAGGCTTGAACCGCCAAGCACGGAAACCGGCATGACGCGCATCGACTTCGCTTTCGGCGCGCCCGACCGCTTGCGCATGGCCTGCCAGGTGGTGCGCAAGCGCTATCTGGCAGGCCAGCGCCTGGTGGTGTACTGTAGGGAAGGTTCGCGCCTGGCGGCTTTCGACCGGATGCTATGGGCCTTCGACGACACCTCGTTCGTGCCGCATGTCCTGGCCAACGATCCGCTGGCGGCCGAAACGCCCGTCATCCTGACGGCCAGCGACCCATGGCAGGCGGCCCAGGCCGCGGTGGCTGACGGCCAGCCGCAGCCCTGGCTGCTCAATCTCGACGACACGTGCCCTCCGGGCTTCGAAGCCTTCGAGCGCCTGCTCGAGATCGTCTCCGACGACCCCGACGACAAGCAGGCCGCGCGCCAGCGCTGGCGGGCATATCAGGGCGCCGGCCACACGCCGCACAGCCACGACCTGAGCCAGCGCCAATCGGGCGCCTGAAGTCCCGCGCCGCGAGCGCCTTTCACCTTTACGCCCCGCGCCGCCCCCGGGCGACGCCATCTCGATTCCCGGGAGCCTTCCATGCCCCACTATCCCTCCGACGCCGGCATCCCCACCCTGACCCAGCGGGCCGAGCCCACGCTGGCACCGTACCAGCCGCCGCCGTCGGCCGGCTCCACGCCGGCTTCCCCGGCACGCGACGTTGGGCGCCCGGATGCCGGCGACACCTGGCCGGTGCTGACCGATGTGGCCGACGACGACGTGCCGCTGTTGACCGACGTGGCCAGTGACGAGGAACCGGCGCATCCGGCTGGCAGCGCCGCGCCCCTGCCGCGCGAGCCGCTGACCGAAACGCCCCCCTCCCCGATCCTGGCGGCTCGCCTGCAGGCCGAGATCGAGCAGGCCATGCGCCTGGCCCTGGCCGACGCCATCAGCCAGGTCCAGGCACGCTTGGATGCGGAACTGCCCGCCATCGTGGCGCGGGTGATGCGCGAGGTCAGGCCCGGTTGAATCCGCGACGAACGCCCCCACCATGCGATCATGCGGTATCGACGCGCGTCCCCCGAGCGTCAATTCCTCCAAGAACTGGATTCTTCAGGGAACTGTAAGGTATCCTTGGCATCTAAGCCTTCTAGGCAAATCACTTTCTGCCGTAAACAGGAGTCCTCCATGAACGAATATCGTCCGTCCCCTTTTAACCGTTCCGGCGCCCTGGCCGGCGCGCCGGGCGAGGTCGCGCGCAACAAAGTCCTGCGCAACACCTATTGGCTCCTGGCGCTCTCGCTGATCCCGACCGTGCTGGGCGCGGCCGTCGGCCTGTACACCGGCATCAACCGTGTCATGGGCGCCAGCCCGGGCCTGTCCGCCATCGTGTTCCTGGTGGGCGCCTTCGGCCTGATGTTCGCCATCGAGAAGAACAAGAACAACTCGCTGGGCGTGGTCCTGCTGCTCGCCTTCACGTTCTTCATGGGCGTGATGCTGTCGCGCCTGCTCGGCTTCGTGATGGGCTTCAGCAACGGTTCGCAGCTGGTGATGACGGCCTTCGGCGGCACCGCGGTCGTGTTCGGCACCATGGCCACGCTGGCCACCACCATCAAGCGCGACCTGTCCGGCCTGCAGAAATTCCTGTTCATCGGCGCGGTCGTGATCCTGGTCGCCGCGCTGGCCAACATCTTCCTGCAGTTGCCTGCCTTGATGCTGACCATCTCGGTGCTGGCCATCGTGATCTTCTCGGCGTTCATGCTGGTCGACCTGCAGCGCGTCGTGAACGGCGGCGAAACCAACTACGTGTCCGCCACGCTGGCCATCTACCTGGATGTCTACAACGTCTTCTCGAACCTGCTGATGCTGCTGGGCATCTTCGGCGGCAACCGCGAATAAGCGCGCGCCGCGCTACAGTCGCAAGGGCCTGCATGCAATATGCGGGCCCTTTTTCATTGGAGCGAGCCATGCCCGACCGCCGTCGATTCCTGCAGGCCGCTGCCTGCGCCCCCTTGCTGGCCCAGCCCTGGACAGCAAGCGCCCTGACCACGCGGCAGCCGATGCTGGCCCGCCCGATCTGGTCCACGGGCGACATGCTGCCGGTGATCGGCCTGGGCACTGCCGACACCTTCAACGTGCCGCCCTCGGACGCGGCAGCGATGGCGCCACTGGCGCAGGTCGTGGATGCATTGCTGGCGGCGCGCGGCGCGCTGATCGACACCGCCCCCAGCTACGGCCAGGCCGAGGCGGTTACCGGCGCGCTGCTGGCGCGCGAGCCGGACCGGCGTCCATTGGTGTTCCTGGCCACCAAGATCAGCACCCAGGGCCACGAGGCGGCCCGGCGCCAGATCGAGAACTCGCTGCGCGCGCTGCGCACGCAAAAGCTCGACCTGATCCAGGTCCACAACCTGATCGATACTCGCAACCAGTTGGCGCTGCTGCGCGAACTCAAGCAGCAGGGCGTGACGCGCTACATCGGCATCACGCACTACACCGACGCCGCCCATGACGAACTGACCGGGCTGGTCGAAAAGGAGCGGCCCGACTTCGTGCAGATCAACCTGTCGGTGGGCGCGCGCAATGCCGAAAAGCGCCTGCTGCCGGCCTGCCAGGCCAATGGCGTCGCGGTGCTCATCAACCGGCCGTTCCAGGATGGCGCGCTGTTCCGCCAGGTCAGGGGCCGGCCGCTGCCGGACCTGGCCGCCGAAATCGGCTGCACGTCGTGGGCACAACTGTTCCTGAAGTTCATCATTGGCCATCCGGCCGTGACCGCCGCCATCCCCGCCACCTCCAAGCCCGCCAACATGGCGGACAATGCACAGGCCGGTTTCGGCCGCCAACCAGACGCCGCCTTGCGCGAACGCATCGCCGCCCTGCTGGACTGAAACCATGCGAGCCGGCGATTCCTGGCGCCGCCGGGCGGCGCAAGCGCTGGGCATCGAGACCGGCGAACTGGCGGCCGGCGCCTGCGGTTTCGCCTTTTTCTTTTTCCTGTTCTGCGGCTATTTCATGCTGCGCCCGCTACGCGAAACCCTGGGCATCCAGGCGGGTGTCGACCAGTTGCAATGGCTGTTCACCGCCACTTTTCTTGCCATGCTGGCGGTGGTGCCGCTGTTCGGCTGGCTGTCGGCCCGGGTCGCGCGCGCCGCGCTGGTGACCTGGGCCTACGCCGCCTTCGCCATCACCATGGCCTGCTACGCCGCGCTGTTCCATTGGCGGCCGGACAGCATCTGGGCCGCGCGCAGCTTCTACGTCTGGCTCTCGGTCTTCAATCTGTTCGTGGTCTCGCTCGGCTGGAGCCTGATGGCCGACGTGTTCCGCATGGACTCGGCCAAACGCCTGTTCGCCTTCATCGCCGCCGGCGCCAGCGTCGGCGGCCTGTGCGGTCCGGTGCTGGGCGGCCTGCTGGCCGGCACGCTGGGGCCGGCGGGCCTGCTGCTGCTGTCGGCTCTGTTGCTGGCAGCGACGCTGCCACTCAAGCGCTGGCTGCTACGCTGGCGCGCCGCAACGCGCTCGGACGCCGACACCACCGAGCTGGCGGCGCCGATCCGCGGCGCCACCCTGGCCGGTCTGGCGCGGGTGTTCCAGTCGTCCTATCTCCTGGGCATCGCCGCGCTGGTCCTGCTGCTGGCGACGCTCAGCACCTTTCTCTACATGGAGCAAGCGCGGCTGGTGGCCGCCGCATTCCCCGACACGGCGCAACGCATCCGTGTCTTCGCCGCGCTGGACTTCACTGTCCAGGCGCTGTCGCTGTTGTCGCAATTGTTCCTCACAAGCCGGCTCGCCGCCCGGCTCGGGGTGCGCTTCCTGGTGGCGGCGGTGCCACTGGCGATGGCGCTGGCCTTCCTGCTGCTGGCGGTCCATCCGGTATTCACCGTCCTGGCCGGCGCCATGATCCTGCGCCGCGTGGGCGAATACGCCTTGGTCAAGCCCGGGCGCGAGATGCTGTTCACCGCGGTATCGCCCGAGGACAAATACAAGGCCAAGAACGTCATCGACACCGTGGTCTACCGTGCCGGCGATGCGGCCAGCGGCTGGGTCAAGGCGGGCATCGACGCGCTCGGCCACGGCGTGGCGCTGATCGCCTTGCTCGGTGCGCTGTGCGCGCTGGCCGCGGCGGCGCTCGGCTACGGCTTGGGGCGCCGGGCCGATCGGCAAGCACCCTCCAATTCTTAGGTTTTCCAGAATGACCATCTGATTCAACCAAACGGATTTCGGCCGTTGCCGCCGCACAATAGCGCAGCCCTCAACGTTCCGGGAACCGCCATGACACGCATCGCCAGCCTTGCCGCCCTGTTGCTCAGCCTGACCGCCGCGCCCGCGCTGGCCGATTATCCCGAACGCCCGATCACGCTGATCGTGCCCGCCGCCGCCGGCGGCAACGCCGACATCACCGCCCGCCTGATCGGTCAGGAAATGGCGCGCCAGCTGGGCCAGGCGGTGGTGGTGGAAAACCGTGTCGGCGCCGGAGGCCGCATCGGCACGCAGGCGCTGGTGCGCGCCGCGGCCGATGGCTACACCATCGGCTACGCCCACGTCGGCACGCTGGTGCTGCATCGCTATCTCTTCAAGCAACAACTCTACGACCTCGACCGAGACATCGTCCCCATCGGGCTGGTGGCCGAGACACCGAACGTCATCGTCGTCAAGGCAACCTCGCCCTATCGCGATCTCAAGCACCTCATCGACGCCAGCCGCGCCCAGCCCGACCGATTGACCATGACCTCGGCCGACCCGGGCACCACCAGCGAAGTCGGCGTCAAATTGTTCATCGCCCAGACCGGCGCGGCTGTACGCCAGATTCCGTACAAGGCCACCGCCGCCCAACTGGCCGACCTGCTGGGCGGCCATGTGGATGCCATGATGGAAAACCTGCCGCCGCTCATCGGCAATCTGAAGGACGGCCGGCTGCGCGCCCTGGCTGTGACGACCCGGCGCCGCGCCGCCTCGAATCCCGATGTGCCGACAGTAGCCGAGCAGGGCTATCCCGATTACGAGCAATCGGCCTGGAGCGCCCTGGTGGCGCCGGCCGGCACCCCGCCCGCGGTGATCGCGCGGCTGAATACCGCCATGAATAAAGCCCTGCATTCGGACGCGATCGCCAGGGAATTGCGCAGTCGATCGCAAGAACCGCTGGGCGGCACGCCCGACCAGGTCAAGACCCAGATCCAGAAGGAATTGCCCAAATGGGAAAACATCATCAAGGCGGCCGGCACCACGCTGGACTGATGACCGACCGCCCCGCACGCCCCGGAGACGCACCATGGCCCAGGTAAGCCGCGAAGACTTCACCTGCGCCGCGGCCACCAACGCCTCGGCCTACCGGCGCATCACCGTGCCGGTTCTGAAGATCGACGCGGGTCCCGGCCCTGCCGTCGCGCTGCTGGCTGGCGTGCATGGCGACGAGTGGGAGGGCCAGGCCGCCATCCTGCAACTCTGGCAACTGTTGCCTGGCGTACTGCAACGCGGCACCGTTTACCTGCTGCCCGCCGCCAACGCCGAGGCATCGCTGGCCGGTACCCGGTTGTCGCCGTCGGACCACGGCAATCTCAATCGCGCCTTCCTCGGCGCGCCGGCACGCGGCTACACCGAAAGCGTGGCCGCCGCGCTGCAAGCCCGGTTGCTGCCGCGCGTCCAGGCCCTGGTCGACGTACATAGTGGCGGCGCCTCGCTGCGCTACCTGCCGTCGTCGGTCATCACGCGCTATGGCGATGACGCATTCGATGAGCGCCTGCCGGCGCTGGCGCGCGCCTTCGGCCTGCCGCAATGCGTGTTCTTCCGGGGCGGCGAAAGCGGCTCCCTGCCGGCCGCCGCCAGTCGCCTGGGCGTGCTGCGCCTGAGCGCGGAAATCGGCGGCGGCGGCGAAACCACCCACACGCTGGTGGCGCGCTGCCGCGACGGCCTGCTCGGCTGCCTGGCCGAACTCGGGCTGCTGGCGGGCGCCCCGCCCCGCCCCGCCAGCCCCACGCTGCACGATCTGGACGCCCCGGCCGCCACCCTGCGCGCACGCGAAAGCGGCGTCTTCATCCCCGCCGTCGACCTGGGCCAGGCCGTGACGGCGGGCCAGGCCATCGGCCAGCTCATCGAACCGGCGCGCCCCGACCAGCCCGCGCGCACCCTCGCCAGCCCGCAGACAGGCACCGTCGTCTGCCTGCGCGCCATCGCCCGCAGCGATGACGGCGACTGCCTGCTGCAAGTGGCCCCCGCCCTCTCCCTGGACTCCCTAGCCTCGTTGTACTGACTCATGCAGATGAACCCCCGCTTGTCCGGCCTGCGCTGCCTGCGCTGCGAAGCCCTGCTGCCCCCCGCCGACTACCCCGAAGGTTGCCCGCACTGCCTCGCGGCCGGCCATCCGGCTTCGCTAGAATGCCACTACGATGCAGCGCCCGGCGATGCCATGGAACTGCCGGTATGGCAGCCCGTGACCCTCGGCGAGGGCGCCACGCCCTGCCTGGAGGCCGACGCCCTGGCAAAGACCGAAGGCGTCGGACAGCTGTGGCTCAAGTGCGAAAGCGCCAACCCCACCGGCAGCCACAAGGACCGCATGGCCGCCCAGTTGGTGTCGCGTGCGCGCCTGGCCGGCGCGCAACGCGTGGCTGCCGCCTCCAGCGGCAATGCCGGCGTCTCGCTGGCGGCCTACTGCGCCGCGGCCGGCCTGCGGGCCGACATCGCCATCACCCGCAACTGCCCGCCGCTGCAACGCGAGGCCATGCAACGCTTCGGCGCCCATCTCACTGCCTTCGACGACAGCCTGGCACGCTGGCCGCACGTGGCGGACCTGTGCCGCAATCAGGGCGCCTTCGCCGGGACCAACTACCTGAACCCGCCGGTGGGGACACATCCGTACGGCGTCGAAGGCTACAAGCCCATCGCGCAGGAAATCCTCGATGCCTGCGGCCTGCCCACCGATATCGTGGTGCCGACCGCGCGTGGCGACCTGCTCTGGGGCATTTTGCTCGGTTGGCAGCACCTGCTGCGCGCCGGCCGTATCCCGCGCCTGCCGCGACTGCACGCGGTCGAACCCTATGCCCGCCTGGCGCGCGCGCGCAGCGCCGGCGATGCCCGCGGCCTCTGGGAAGGCTCGACCGACCAGTACTCGATTGCCGGCGGCACCGTCACGCTGCAGGCGCTGGAGGCCCTGCGGCGTTCAGGCGGTTCGCCGGTCGACGTTTCCGACGCTGCCGCCGCCCAGGCACAGCAGCGCCTGGAACGCATGGGAATGGCCACGGAATTGTCGTCGGCGGCAGCGCTGGCGGCGGTCACGCGCCTGCGCCGCGCCGGCCAGTTGGATGCGGAATCATCGGTGGTGTTGATCCACACATCGGACGGCCGCCGTGGTTAGCCCCGGCCCGGCCGCCGGACAAAGCGCTTCGCCCGGCTTCAGGCGCGCTTGACGCCGTAGCGCTCCACCAGCGGCGCCAGCGCCGCGCGCAGGCAGGTCGCCCAGTACTTGCCCGCCTCGGACAGCGGCCGGCTGCCATGCACGATCATGTGGCATTCGAAATGCACCGGCGCCGCCAGCGGCCGGTGACATAACCCCGCCGCCTCCAGACCGACAGCGGTCGCCGGATTGGCAATACCGACGCCATGACCCGCCAACGCCAAATGGCATACGGTGCTGGAATAAGGCGTCTCGATGGCGACCTTCAACCCCAGGCCGGCCTGCAACAACAGGGCGTCCAGGCGCTGGCGCGAAGCATCCTCGGCGTTCAGGGCAATCACATCGACCTCGGCCAGTTGCGCCAGGCCAACCTGCTGCGCCCGGGCCAGCGGATGTCCGTCGGGAAACACCGCCACCGCCCGCAGACTTGCCAGCCGGTGGCCGCGCAAGCCCTCCAGTTCGGATTCGTCGGCCACCGCCGCCAGATCGAGTTCGCCCGACACCACCATATCGCGCAGTGTGTTCGAGTCGCGGATCTGCAAATACAAGGGGGTGTCGGGATAGCGCTGGCGAAAGCGTGCGATCGTGTCGCTGACGATCGCACCGCTGTAGGCATGGATGCAACCAATGCGCAGGCGCGGCTGCGCCGCGCCACGGATGGCGCGGATCTTGCGGCCCAGCGTTTCCAGGCCCACGTTCAGGCGGCGGATTTCCTCGTACAGCAACGTGGCCTCGGGAGTGCGCTGCATGCGCTGGCGCACGCGTTCGAACAGGCGCAGTTCGATGGCGGCCTCGAGCGCGGCCAGCGTGGCGCTGACGGTGGCGGGCGACACGTCGAGCCGCCGGGCCGCGGCGGTCACGCTTTCCGTTTCATAGACGGTGCGGAAGGTCTCGACCTGCTTGAGCGTGAAGGTCATGGCCAGGCGTGCCGCCGGTTCAGATGCGCTGCAGGTCCATCAGCACCCGGCGCGTGGCCAGGGGCCGCCCGGCCAGATTCTCGGCCAGCCGCTCGCGCAGATCGCGGCGCAGGGCCGGCTCGATCACAGGGTCGTCGAAGTCCGGCTCGGCCTCGTCCACGCCGTACCCGGTTTCGCGCAACAGCGTCCACTCGAAGCGGCGCAATGCCCCTGCCGCACGGGTCCCCCCCGCCAACTGCTGCAACGCCATGTCGTAGGCATCGAACAACAGCGGATGAGCGTCTTCACGCGGCAGCAACCGCAGAAGCAGTTCGTTCATGTACCACGCCGACATCAGCGCGGTGCCGCTCAAGGCGCGCACGCCCATGATCTCGGCGCGCGTCAGGGTCTTGACCTCGCCATTGCCGGTCCAGGACAGCAGCAGCGGCTGGAAGGCCGACAGCACGGGACGCAGCACGGAGTACGGGCGCTTGGCGCCCTTGGCGACCATGGCGACACAGCCATGGTCGCGGGAGAAAGTCTGCACGATGAGGGAGGTCTCGCGCCACGCCGTGGCGTGGAGCATGTATCCCGGGCGATCCTGGACGCGAGGCGCCCGTCTACTCATAACCCAGGTCGCGCAGCGCACTCTCGCGGTCGGACCAGCCCTTGCGCACCTTGATGTAGATCTCAAGATGCACCGGCTTGTCCAACAGCTTGGCGATGTCCTGTCGCGCTTCCGTGGCGATGCGCTTCATGTGCATGCCGCCCGTGCCCAGCAGGATCGGCTTGTGGCTGTCGCGCTCCACCACGACGCAGGCGGCGATGCTCGCCCCCTTGTCGGTTTCTTCCCATTGCTCGATCACGACCGTACAGCCATAGGGCAATTCGTCGCCCACCAGGCGGAAGATCTTCTCGCGCACCAACTCGGCCGCGATGAAGCGCATCGGCCGGTCGGTCAGGGTGTCTTCCTCGAACATCGGCTCGCCTTCCGGCAGCCGCACCGCGATTTCCTGCAGCAGCTGGTCGAGCTGCTGGTTCTTGGTGGCGCTGACCGGCACCACGGCGCCGAAGGGATGCAGCGCCATGATCTTCGAGACGAACGCGAACAGCTCGTCGCGGTTCTTGAGCGCGTCGATCTTGCTGACGACCAGGATGGTGCGCTCCGGCGCGGGCAGCAGCGGCAACAGCTTGGCGTCGCCCTCCGACCACTTGCCAGCCTCGACCACGTGCACCACTACGTCGACATCGGCCAGCGCCTGCGTCACCACGCGGTTCATCATGCGGTTCATGGCGCCGCCATGGCGGGTCTGGAACCCCGGCGTATCGACGAACACGAACTGCTCGTGGTCGCGCGTCAGCACCCCATGGATGCGGTGGCGCGTGGTCTGCGCCTTGCGCGACACGATGGAAATCTTGGAACCGATCAGCGCGTTCGTCAGCGTGGATTTGCCCACATTGGGACGGCCGACGATGGCCACGAAACCGGTACGGAAAGGGGTATCGCTCATTTAGTCTCTTGAGACACTGCCACGGGCAGCGACAACTGCGCGGTTTTGCGCGCCTTGCCCGACTTGCGGGCAGCCTTGGACGCCGGGCTGATGGCCTGCGCAGCCTCCAGCGCCAGCTTGGCGGCCGACTGCTCGGCCGCGCGGCGGCTGGCGCCGGGCGCGTTCACCTTGATCTCCAGCGCCGGAATGGCGCATTCGACCTCGAATTGCTGGCTGTGGGCCGCGCCGTGCGTGGCCACCACGGTGTACAAAGGCAGGGCCAGCTTGCGGCCCTGCAGGAATTCCTGCAGCAAGGTCTTGGCGTCCTTGCCCAGGGTCTTGGGATCGACCGAGGCCAGCACCGGCTGGTACTGGCGCACGATCACGCGGCGGGCGGCGTCGAATCCGGCGTCCAGGAATACCGCGCCGAACAGGGCCTCGACCGTGTCCGCAAGGATCGATGGACGGCGGAACCCTCCGCTTTTCAATTCACCCTCGCCCAGGCGCAGGTATTGGGACAATTCCAGGCGCTGGGCGATGTCCGCCAGCGAGGCCTGCTTGACCAGGTTGGCCCGCAGGCGTGACAGGTCGCCTTCGTCGATTTTCGAATAACGCTCGAACAGCATCGCCGCGACGACGAAGTTCAGCACGGAATCCCCAAGGAATTCCAGACGCTCGTTGTGGCGCGCACCATGGCTGCGGTGCGTCAGCGCCTGTTCAAGCAATGCTGGATCACCGAAGTGGTGATCCAACCGGTTTTCTAGCGTGGCTAGCGACATAATCAGTTGAACCGGCCGATGCGGCTGAGATCGCTGAAATTCATCCAGATGAAGAACGCCTTCCCGACGATATTGGATTCCGGCACGAAACCCCAGTATCGGCTGTCGGCGCTGTTATCCCGATTATCGCCCATGGCGAAATAATGCCCCTCGGGTACTTTGCAGCGTACCCCATCGCGGGAATATTGGCAGTTCCCAAGGTTGGGAAATTGGTATTGCGGCCGATATTCTTGCGGACGGCTCTCATCCAGCAGGATATTGTGGTTAACTTCGCCTAATTTCTCTTTATATTGTGCGATATAAGAGACACGGTCCGGCTCGAAGTAGTCGCCGTCGCGCACATGCGGCACCAATTCCCCATTCACATACAGCTTTTTGTCGATGTACGCCACTTCGTCGCCCGGCAAGCCGACCACACGCTTGATGTAATCGACGTCGGGATCGACCGGATAGCGGAACACGAACACGTCGCCACGCCGGGGCTCGCCAATGTCGATCACTTTCTTGTCGATCACCGGCAGGCGCAGGCCATAGCTGAATTTGTTCACCAGGATCAGGTCGCCCGATTGCAACGTGGGCAACATCGACCCCGAGGGAATGCGGAACGGCTCCACCACGAATGAACGCAGCACGAACACGAACAGGATCACCGGAAAGAAGCTGACCGCGTACTCGATCCACCACGGCACGCGGCGGGCCTTGTCGCCGGCTTCGCGCCGCAGGCGCTCGGCCTCCTGCGCATCGCCGATCAATGCCGCGTCGTACTGCGCCATCGCCTCCTGCGCCCGGCGCTCGCGCCCCCGCCGCAACACAGCCAGGTCGAGCACCCAGACGACGCCGGTCAGCACCAGCAGCACAAACAGGATCAGGGCAAAGTTCCAACTCATCAGCTAACCGCCTTTCTTGGGTTCTATTTGTCTTCCACCTGCAGGATGGCCAGGAAAGCCTCCTGCGGGATTTCCACGGTACCCACCTGCTTCATGCGCTTCTTGCCGGCCTTCTGCTTTTCCAGCAGCTTCTTCTTGCGCGAGATATCGCCGCCATAGCACTTGGCCAGCACGTTCTTGCGCAGCGCCTTGACGTTCTCGCGGGCAATGATCTCGGCGCCGATGGCGGCCTGGATCACCACGTCGAACATCTGGCGCGGGATCAGGCTGCGCATGCGCGTCACCACGTCACGGGCGCGATGGCGGGCGTTGCTGCGGTGGACGATCACGGCCAGCGCATCGACGCGGTCGTTGTTGATCAGCAGGTCCACGCGCACCACGTCGGCCGATCGGTATTCGAGGAACTCGTAGTCCATCGACGCGTAGCCGCGCGACACCGACTTGAGCTTGTCGAAGAAGTCCAGCACGATCTCGGCCAGCGGGATCTCGTACACCAGGTGCACTTGGCGGCCGTGATAGCTCATGTTGATCTGCACGCCGCGCTTGTTATTGCACAGCGTCATCACCGGACCAACGTAGTCCTGCGGCATGAACAGCGTGACCTTGACGATAGGCTCGCGGATATCGGCGATCTTGCCGATTTCCGGCATGCGAGACGGGCTCTCGACCGTGATCACCGAGCCGTCGCGCTGCTCGACCTCGTACACCACCGACGGCGCGGTGGTGATGATGTCCATGTCGAATTCGCGCTCCAGGCGTTCCTGCACGATTTCCATGTGCAACAGCCCGAGAAAGCCGCAACGAAAGCCAAAGCCCAGGGCCTGCGACACTTCGGGCTCGAACATCAGCGCGGCGTCGTTCAGCTTGAGCTTCTCGAGCGAGTCGCGCAGTTGGTCGTACTCGGAACTTTCGACCGGGTACAGGCCCGCGAACACCTGCGGCTTGACTTCCTTGAAGCCAGGCAGCGGCGTGGCCGCCGGCTTGCTCGCCAGCGTCACCGTGTCGCCAACCTTGGCGTCTTCGAGCTGCTTGATGCCGGCGATGATGAAGCCCACCTCGCCCGCCGACAAGTGCGGCCGCTGCTGCGATTTCGGCGTGAAGACACCGGTCTGTTCGCACAGGTGCGTGGCGCCGGAGGCCATCAGCAGGATCTTGTCCTTGGGCTTGAGGACGCCATTGACGATGCGCACCAGCATCACCACGCCCACGTAGTTGTCGAACCACGAGTCGATGATCAACGCCTGCAGCGGCGCATCCGGATCCCCCTGCGGCGCGGGCACGCGCGCGACGATGGACTCGAGAATCTCGTCGATACCCATGCCGGTCTTGGCGCTGGCCAGCACCGCCTGCGAAGCATCGATGCCGATCACGTCTTCGACTTCCTGACGGGCGCCGTCCGGATCGGCCTGCGGCAGATCCATCTTGTTCAACACCGGCAGCACTTCCACGCCCAGCTCGATGGCGGTGTAGCAGTTGGCGACCGTCTGCGCTTCCACGCCCTGCGAGGCATCCACCACCAGCAGCGCGCCTTCGCAGGCCGACAGCGAGCGGCTGACCTCATACGAGAAGTCGACGTGCCCCGGTGTGTCGATCAGGTTCAGGTTGTAGATCTTGCCGTCCTGCGCCTTGTAGTGCAGGGCAGCCGTCTGGGCCTTGATGGTAATGCCGCGCTCACGCTCGATCTCCATGGAGTCGAGCACCTGCGCCGACATTTCGCGATCCGCCAACCCGCCGCAGCGCTGGATCAGGCGATCGGCCAGGGTCGATTTGCCATGATCGATGTGGGCAATGATGGAGAAGTTGCGGATATGCTGCATGCTTGAATTTAAAAGGGACGTAACATTCGGCAAACTGCCGCAAAACGCCGCCGCCAGGGTAGGCACGGCCGACGGGGTTTGGAACCGCTAGGCCGGAACTCCGGCCGCCTGGCCCCTCTGGTTGTTGCTTCTGGGCCACGCCAGGGCGGCCTCCATACGTCTTCTGACGGCAGTCCGGGCAAAAACGAGGGGGCGCCAGGCGCCCCCTCTTGCGGCAACCAGCCATTTTAGCCGGTCTTGGACCTTATTTGCTTGCGGGCACCGCCACCCACTGGGTCTGCTCGCCGCGGCGCACCAGCAGGCCAACCGCGCGGTCCCTGTCCAGCTTGCCGACCAGCTCGGCGAACTGCTTGGCGCCGGTGACGTCGGTGTCGTTCAGAGCCAACACAATGTCGCCTTCCTGCAGGCCGGCCTTGGCCGCCACGCCCTCGGCGACCTTGACCTGCACGCCGCCCTTGATGCGCAGCTTCTTCTGCATGTCAGCGGGCACGTCGACCACGCCCAGGCCCAGCGCGTTGGTCACTTCCGGTGCGGCCGGCGCCCCCTTCTTGCCCGGAGCCGCCTTGTCGACGGGGATCTCGCCGACCTTGACCGACAGGGTCATCTTCTTGCCCTTGCGCCACACTTCCATTTCGGCGCGCGTGCCCGGCTTGGTTTCACCCACAATGCGCGGCAGGTCGGACCAGCGCTTGATGGCTTCCTTGTTGAACGTCAGGATCACGTCGCCCGGTTGCACGCCGGCCTGTTCCGCCGGACCGTCTACCTCGACGCTGCTGACCAGCGCGCCTTCGGCCTTGGGCAGGCCGATGGCCTCGGCCACATCCTTGCCGACCTCGCTAATCTGCACGCCGACGCGGCCGCGCGTGACCTTGCCGGTGGTGCGCAACTGATCCACCACCCGCATCGCCTCGTCGATCGGAATGGCCAGCGAGATACCCATGAACCCGCCGCTGCGCGAAATGATCTGGGAATTGATGCCCACCACCTCGCCAGCCAGATTGATCAGCGGCCCGCCCGAATTGCCGGGGTTGACCGCCACGTCGGTCTGGATGAACGGCAGGTATTCGCCGGTATCCCGGCCGATGGCGCTGACGATGCCCGATGTGACCGTGGAATCCAGGCCGAACGGCGAGCCAATCGCCAGCACCCACTGGCCCTTCTTGAGTTTCTTGGGATCCCCGATCACCAGCGGCGTCATGCCCTTGGCATCGATCTTGATCAGCGCCACGTCAGTGCGCTCGTCGGTGCCGATGACCTTGGCCTTGAACTCGCGGCCGTCGGTGAGCGTCACGTAGATGTCGGTGGCATCGCTGACCACGTGGTTGTTGGTCATGATGTAGCCGTCATCGGAGATGAAGAAGCCCGACCCCACGCCGCGCGGCACGGTGCGTTCCTCGGGCTGCTGCGGCTGCGGACGCTGGCGCGGGCCAGGCGCCTGGCCCGGCGGCTGGAAATCCGGGCCGAAGAACCAGCGGAACAGTTCCGCCGGATCATTGCCGCCGGGCCCCACGCCGCGAATCGGCACCGTTGCCGTGGTGCGGATGTTGACCACCGCGGGATCGGCCTTCTCGATGATGCTGGTGAAGTCAGGCAACGCCACCGTCGGCGTCGGGGTGGACGCCGTCGGGGCCTGCGCCTGCGCCACGGGCGCGAGGGCGGCCGACATCAGCAGCCCCGCCATCGCGGCCGCCAGCAGGCGGCGCAGGCCGGGGGGCGACACCATCATTGTTTTCATAGATTGCTCCGAAATCTCTTCTTGCCGCCGAGGCCGCCCATCAATTGGAACCGGCCGCCGGAGCATTCGCCACAGGTACGTATTCAGTCGCTTGCGCCAGTTGTTCCAGGGTCGCCACGGGCACTTCGCCCACGGCCGTCAGCCAGAAGTCGGCGATACGGGTGCCATAGACAGTAATCGATCCGCGCTGCGCCGCGCCAGGGGGCGGGTGATGCCCGTGCTGGCTGTCATAGGGTTCGATGAAGACCGAGATCGCCGCCAGGCCGTCGGACAGCACCATCTGGTTGACCGTGGCGCCGTGCCCCATCGAGCGCGCCACCTGCATCACCACCGCGAAACCCTTGGGCGCCGGGATGCGCCAGCCGAGCGCGCCCAGGTCGACCGGCTTCAAGGCGGGTTCGAGCACCTTCCAGTCGCGCGTGTTCCAGCGCGAGGCCAGCGATTGCGGATCGACCTCGGCCCCCAGGCGCAGCGAGGTGAACGACACCTGCTCGACCACGCCGCGGCCGGCATTGAGGGTCTGGGCCTTGAGCAGCAGATTGGTCTCGACGTCAGCACAGAGGCGATAGCCATAGCGCAACTTGTCGAGCGGTTCGATAGTGATCAACCGGCACTGGCGCCCGGCAACGCGGTGCAGGGCTGATTCGGCGCGGATCTTGTAGTGATCGGTGAGCCGGGCCGGATCACCCAGCAGCAGGCCGGGGAAACGATCGCCGCGGCGGCGTTCGAGCAGCACGGTCTTGCGGTCGGGGATCAGGCATTGCACGTTTTCGTTGTGGCGCAGGTATTCCCGCGGCTGCCCGTCGAGGATTTCGAGCCGCTCACGCTCGCCGGTGCCGTCCAGGACATGGACCAGCCGCGACGACTGGATCATCTCGCCTTGCTGATACATGAAGACGCCGGCGTAATCCTGCTTGCGCGCGGCCTGCTGGATGCGCGAGAGCAGCTGGACCACGTCATCGCCCTGCGCGGCGGGCGCGGTATCGGCGGCACGGGCCGGATCGTGCGCGGCCAGCAGTGCGGTCAGGAGGGTGGCGGCGAACCAGCCGGCACGGTGGGCCTGCCACGAAGCAGCCCGTCCCAGCGCCGGCCAACGGGTCGGAAGCACCAGGGCCATCAGCGACCCGCCCCGACATCGAAGGACACCTGACGCACCGCGCTGGGGCCGGCCATCTGGCGATGCGCCTCCAGGTAATCGCTCAGGCCCGACGTATCGGCGCCACCGCCGAGGCTGGCGTCGGCCAGCACTCGCGTCTCGGTCCCCGTGGACCCGCCGGTCAGGTACGGCTGGGCCACCCACGCCACCGTGGCGACGGCCGCCGCCACCGCCAGGCCGGACAGCCCCATACGCAGCGGCGAACGGCGGCGCGGGGCCGCCACGATCGGCAGTTCGGCATCGAGCGCGCGCGACAGGCGCGCCTGGAACGCCGCGCTGGGCGTCAGCGCCAGATCGCTGTTGCGCAGGGCATCACCAATCAGATGATAGGTATCCCAGGTCTGCCGCCCTTCGCGGGTCAACAGGCCGGGAAGAATATCGTCGGTTTCTTCTCCATCCATCCAGGCGGAAACGGATTCCTCCCAGGAGGCTTCCGAAGAAACGACGGACTTGGCTGCTGTAGTCTGCATGACTGCCACTCCTTACCAGCGACGCTCGGCATCGGTGCCTAGCAACGGACGCAATTTGTTGGCGATGGCTTCTCGCGCACGGAAAATGCGCGAGCGCACCGTACCAATCGGGCAGTCCATGCTCTGGGCGATGTCTTCGTAACTCATACCTTCGATTTCACGCAGGACGATTGCGGTGCGCAATTCCTCGGGCAATTCCTCGATGGCCGCGTTCACCGTTTCGGCGATCTCGCGACTGGCGACCATGGACTCCGGCGTGCTTATATCGGTTAGGTTGTCGGTTTCGTTAAAAGTTTCACCGTCTTCCGTTTCTATCGCATTGGGCGCGCTTGGCCGCCGCCCCTGGGAGGCGAGCCAATTGCGGGCCGTATTGATGGCGATACGATACAACCAGGTGTAGAACGCGCTCTCTCCCCGGAACTGGGGCAGGGCCCGGTAGGCCTTGATGAACGCTTCCTGGGCTACGTCCTCGATTTCGGCGGGATCGCGGATCATGCGGGCCAGCAGGCGCAGGATCTTGCGCTGGTACTTGAGCACCAACAGATCGAACGCCTTCTTGTCGCCGCGCTGGACGCGCGCCACGAGCTCGGCATCGACTTCGCGCTCGCTCATGCGGCCTCCCGCAGACGGACCGCCGGGGAGACACGCCGCGCCGCGCCGGCCAGCAGGCACAGGCGCCGCCAGCAGTCGGGTCGCAGCGTCCGCTGCCAGACGGTGAAAGTTACGTGGTGGTCGTTGAAGGCCATACTCCGGGAAGGCAAGAGCTGCAAGGTGAGCGTGAGCCACGCCGGACCGCGTCGCTGATCGACCAGCGCCGCGTCCCGCCAGCCACCCGGCAGGCGCACCTGCCAGGAGCCGGAGCCGGCCGCCGTGCGCAGAGCCGATACCGGGGACAGGCTGTGGCGGGTCAAGTGTAACAGCCCCGCCGCCAACGGCAGCGTGACCAGCATGGCCGCCATGGCCCAGGCCGTGTCGAATTGGGCGGCGCTGGCCACGACGCTGGCTACGGCGCCCGCCAGCCCCAGGGCCGGCAGCGCCGCGGCGCCGGACGGCCGCAGGACAGGCACGCGAAACGTCCAGCGCCCCTTGCCCGGGCCTTCCAAATCAGAGCCGGCGAACGGCCATCGAGCCGTTGGTGCCGCCGAAGCCGAACGAGTTGGACAGGCCGACGTCGATCTTCATCTGCCGCGCCTCGTTGGCGCAGTAGTCCAGGTCGCATTCCGGATCCTGGTTGAAGATATTGATGGTCGGAGGCGAGACCTGGTTGTAGACCGCCAGGGTCGTGAACACGGCCTCGATGCCGCCGGCCGCGCCCAGCAGGTGGCCGGTCATGGACTTGGTCGAGTTCACCACCAGCTTCTTGGCGTGATCGCCGAAAGCCAGCTTCAACGCCTCGGTCTCGTTCTTGTCGCCCAGGGGCGTCGAGGTGCCGTGCGCGTTGACGTACTGGACGTCTTCCAGGTTCAGGCCGCCGTTGCGCAGCGCGTTGAGGACGCCGCGACGCGGACCGTCCTTGTCAGGCGCGGTGATGTGGTGCGCATCGGAACTCATGCCGTAGCCCGCGAATTCGCCGTAGATACGCGCGCCGCGCTTCTTGGCGTGTTCGTATTCTTCCAGCACCAGCACGCCGGCGCCCTCGCCCAGCACGAAGCCGTCGCGGTCGCGGTCCCAGGGACGCGAGGCCGTTTGAGGATCATCGTTGCGGGTCGACAGCGCGCGCATCGCGGCGAAGCCGCCGATGCCCAGCGGCGACACGGTCGACTCGGCGCCACCGGCCACCATGACATCGGCATCGCCGTACTCGATCAGGCGGGCCGCGTCACCGATGCAATGCAGGCCCGTGGTGCAGGCCGACACGACGGCGTAGCTGGGGCCCTTCATGCCATAGGCGATGGACAGGTGCCCGGAGATCAGGTTGATCAGCGAACCCGGCACAAAGAACGGCGAGATGCGGCGCGGCCCCTTGGCCATGTATTCGACCTGGGTTTCCTCGATGCGCGGCAGGCCGCCGATGCCCGAGCCGACAATCACGCCGATGCGCTCGGCGTTGGCTTCGGTGACTTCCAGCCCGCTGTCGCGCCAGGCCTGCATCCCGGCAGCCAGGCCGTAATGGATGAAGGTATCCATCTGGCGGGCTTCCTTGGCCGAGATATAGGTGCTGATATCGAAGTCCTTGACTTCGCCGGCGATGTGCGTGGTGATGGCCGAGGGATCGAAACGGGTGATGCGGCTGATGCCAGAACGTCCGTTGACGATATTGTCCCAAGCGGTGGTCAGGTCGTTGCCGACAGGCGACACGATACCAAGGCCAGTGATGACGACTCGTCGCTTCACGGATGACTCCTCAAACAGACAAAAGAAAGGCGGTTTTCGGGATGCGCTGCGCGTGCGGCACGCGCTACTGCGGGTCGGGCGTCGATGCCCTTCCCGCGCGCGGACCACACGGCAAATTCCTGAAACCGCCCCGGTTCCCGGTTGGCGCCGAAATCGTGTTCGGAGCAACCGGAAGGATATAGGCTGAGCTTACTGCTTACCGTTCGAATTGATGTAATCAATCGCTTGTTGCACGGTCGTGATCTTTTCGGCCTCTTCGTCGGGGATCTCGGTCTCGAATTCGTCTTCGAGCGCCATGACCAGTTCGACCATGTCGAGCGAATCGGCACCGAGGTCGTCAAGGAAGGAGGATTCGTTCTTGATCTCGGCTTCGTTCACGCCAAGTTGTTCAGCGACGATCTTCTTGACGCGCTGTTCGATGCTTTCCATGCAGATCTCCAATTGGGAAAAATCCCGCGAATTATAGCCAAGCGCAGAGTACTGCAAACGCCAGGCCGTGACAAAAATAACGCCGCACTCTTTGATCTGTCGCCATCGGGGCGCAGGTGTGCCGATATGCGGCGTTTCCGGATGAACCGCGCGTCGCCGCCCCGGAGCCCCGGTGACGGCGCGGCGGCCTCGGCCGCCCGCGCGCTTCGTGACTTATTGCATGTACATCCCGCCGTTGACGTGCAGGGTGGTGCCGGTAATGTAACCCGCCTGCGGCCCGGACAAAAAGGCCACCGCATGGGCGATGTCGGCCGGCGCCCCCAGGCGGCCCAGCGGAATCTGCTGCAGCAGCGCGGCCGTCTGGGTCTCACCCAGGGCGCGCGTCATGTCGGTATCGATGAAACCCGGGGCCACGCAATTGACGGTGATGTTGCGGCTGCCCAGCTCGCGCGCCAGCGCCCGCGACATGCCGGCAACGCCAGCCTTGGCGGCGGCGTAGTTGGCTTGGCCGGGATTGCCGCTCGAACCCACCACGGAGGTGACATTGATGATGCGTCCCCAACGGGCCTTCATCATGTTGCGCAGCACCGCCCGCGACAGGCGGAAGACCGACGCCAGGTTGGTGTCGATGACCGCGGACCAGTCGTCGTCTTTCATGCGCATTGCCAGCGTATCGCGGGTGATGCCTGCATTATTGACGAGGATGTGCGGACCGCCGCCTTCCTTGCCGAGCGCGTCGATGAGGGCATCACAGGCTTCGGCGTTGGTCACATCCAGCACCACGCCACGGCCGCCGAACGGCGCCAGCGCTTCGGTGATGGCGGCCGCGCCCGATTCGGACGTGGCGGTGCCGACCACCACCGCGCCGCGCGCGGCCAGCTCCAGGGCGATCGCACGGCCGATGCCACGCGTCGCGCCCGTCACCAGGGCGGTCTTGCCCTGCAGTTCGATCGAGGTGTTTTCCATGGTCTTAGTTTCCGTTGACCGCGGCCAGCGCGGCTTCGAGGGAAGCCGGATCCGTAATGGCCAGGCCGGTGAGTTCGGGGTCGATGCGCTTGGTCAGGCCGGTCAGCACCTTGCCGGGGCCGCACTCGATGACGTGGGTCACGCCCTGCGCCTTCATGGCGCGCAGCGTTTCGACCCAACGCACAGGATGCCATGCCTGGCGCACCAGCGCATCCCGGATTGCCCCGGGCTCGGTCGGCGCGGCGACATCGACGTTGTTGATGACCGGCACCTGCGGAACCGACACCGTCACCGCCGCCAAAGCGCCGGCCAGCACATCGGCGGCGGGCTTGAGCAGGCTGGAATGGAACGGCGCGGACACGGGCAGCAGCAGCGCGCGCTTGGCGCCCGCGGCCTTGGCCAGTTCGCAGGCGCGCTCGACGGCGCCCTTGTGACCGGCGATCACCACCTGGGCCGGCGCGTTGAAATTGACGGCCTCGACCACTTCGCCCTGGGCCGCCGCGGCGCAGGCGGCGCGCACGGCATCATCGTCCAGGCCAAGGATGGCGGCCATGGCGCCGGTACCGACGGGCACGGCGGCCTGCATGGCGTCGGCGCGCACGCGCACCAGGCGCACGGCGTCTTCGAGCGTCAGCGAACCGGCGGCCGTCAACGCGGCGTATTCGCCCAGGCTGTGACCGGCGACGACATCGGGATTACGGCCACCCGCCGCGCGCCAGGCCGCGAAGAACGCGGCGCCAGCCGTCAGCATGGCGGGCTGGGTGTTGGTGGTGAGGTTGAGCTGTTCAGTGGGCCCCTGCGCAATCAGGGCGCCCAGGTCCTGGCCCAGCGCCTGCGATGCGCGCGCCACGGTATCGGTAACGGCGGCGACATCGGTCCAGGCATCCAGCATGCCGACCGCCTGGGAACCCTGGCCAGGAAAGACAAAAGCGATTTTCATGTTTGACCGTTTGGATAGATTCTGAGTCTGTGTAATGTCGGACTTGCCAGCCAGGCGGGCGCGGCATGCCGCGCCCCGGCCGATCCGGCCCTTACATGCGGGCCAGCACCGAGCCCCAGGTGAACCCGCCGCCCACGCCCTGCATCAGCACCAGTTGGCCGGGTTTGACGCGGCCATCGCGACGCGCGGCATCCAGCGCCAGCGGCACGCTGGCGGCCGAGGTATTGGCATGGCTGTCGACGGTGATGACGACCTTCTCGACCGGCACGGCAAGCTTGCGCGCCAGGAAATTGAGGATGCGGACGTTGGCCTGGTGCGGAATCAGCCAATCGACGTCGGCGATCTCGATCCCGGCTTCCGCGCAGGTGTCGCGAGCGGAGCGGTCCAGCACCGTGACAGCCTGCTTGAACACCGCCTGGCCATCCATGCGCAGGAACGGGTCGCCCGTGACATCGCCATAGGCCACGTTGCCGGCGGCACTCAGGATCTTCATCTGGCTGCCATCGGCATGCAGTTGCGCGGCCAGGATGCCGGGTTTGTCGGAAGCCTTCAGCACCACCGCGCCAGCGCCGTCGCCGAACAGCACGCAGGTGCTGCGGTCATTCCAGTCGAGGATGCGCGAGAACACTTCCGCGCCGATCACCAGCGCGCAGCGCGCACGGCCGGCACGGATGAAGCTGTCGGCGGTGCTCAGGGCGTAGACGAACCCGCTGCACACGGCCTGCACGTCAAACGCCGCGGAACCCTTGGCGCCCAGGTTGGCCTGCACCAGGCAGGCAGTGCTGGGAAAGACGAAATCGGGCGTGGATGTGGCCAGCACGATCAGGTCGATCTCGGAGGCATCGACCCCGGCATCGGCCAGCGCGCGGCGCGCGGCCTCGGTGGCCAGTTGGCTGGTGGTCACGCCGCGTTCGGCCAGGTGGCGCTGGCGAATGCCCGTGCGCTCGACGATCCATTCGTCGGACGTGGCGATATCGCGCGTCGCCAACTCCGCCGCCAGGGCGTCATTCGAAACCACGCGTTCCGGCAGGAAGCTGCCGGTGCCCGCGATCACGGAATATTTCATTGCGGTATCCATCAAGCGGTGTCCCCAGCCACGCCCGACTCGAGCGCGGAAGCGCCCGACGCCGACTGCACGCGCTGGTTTATCTGCGCCACCGTCTGGGCGGTGCGCTCCAGCAGTTTACTCACGACGGCTTCGCGCGCCCGTTGCAGCGCGAAACCGAAGGCGTAGGCATCGGCCGAACCATGGCTCTTGATGACCACGCCGCGCAAGCCGAGCAACGCCGCACCGTTGTAGCGGCGGTTATCGACGCGGTTGCGCAGGCGATTGAGCACGGGCTTGGCCAGCGCGCCGACCAGCAACGTGATCAGATTGCGTTTGAATTCTTCGCGGATGACGCTGGACAACATCTTGGCCAGGCCTTCCACGGATTTGAGCACGACATTGCCGACGAAACCGTCGCAGACGACCACATCGACCGTGCCCTTGAAAATGTCATTGCCTTCGACGTTGCCGTAGAAGTTCAGGGGGCTGGCGCGCAGAAGCTCGGCGGCTTCCTTGACGACCTCATTGCCCTTGATGACTTCTTCGCCGATGTTGAGCAACCCCACCGTGGGGTTCTCGCGATGGTCCACCGCCTGCGACAGCGCCGCGCCCATGATGGCGAATTGCAGAAGGTGTTCGGCCGTGCAGTCCACGTTCGCCCCCAGGTCCAGCACCGTGGTGGCGCGGCCCGTCTGGTTCGGAATGGACGTGGCGATCGCGGGGCGGTCGATACCGTCCAGCGTCTTGAGCACGTAGCGTGAAATGGCCATCCAGGCGCCGGTGTTGCCCGCGGAAACGCAGGCGTCGGCGCGCCCATCCTTGACGGACTGGGCGGCCAGGCGCATGGAGGAGTCTTTCTTGCGGCGCAGGGCGACCTCGACCGGGTCGTCCATGGTGACGACCTCGGAAGCCGCCACGATCTCGAAGCGATCACGCTCGACGCCGCGGTGCTCGGAGAGCGCCGCTTCGATGGCGTCGGGAAGCCCGACCAGCAATAGCCGGGTGTCCGGAAATTGCCGGGCGAACTCGATCGCAGCCGGAATCGTGACGGGCAGACCGACGTCTCCGCCCATACAGTCTATGGCGATGCGTATCACGGGTGCCAGGTATCAGCGCTCAGCCGAAATGGTCCGAGTACGAGTTCGGCCCGGGGGCCTTATTCGTCGGCCTTGGTCTTCAGGACCTTGCGGCCACGATAGAAGCCGTTGGGGCTGATGTGGTGACGCAGGTGCGTTTCGCCCGTGGTGGGCTCGATCGCCGTCGACGGATTCACCAGAAAATCGTGCGAGCGGTGCATACCGCGCTTGGACGGGGACTTCTTGTTTTGTTGAACAGCCATGATGACTCCTAGAAACGGGGCGCATTGTACGCGATGCGGCCCGATGTTGATCTCAATCTTTGTGCTTCAGTTGTTCCAGCACCGCAAACGGCGACGGACGCTTGACAACGGGCTCTTGGGAAGCCTCGCCGTCCTTGGCCTGCGCGCCCGGGCATACATCATGCTTGGGCACATACGGAACGCTCAGAATGAGCTCATCTTCGACCTGGGCCAACAGATCGAAGTGATGCGAACCCACCACCTTTTCAGGCTGGTTGGACACAAAACCATTTCCTGCGCTTCCTGCCTCGCGGCCACCTTCGCCATCCTCGTCCTCGTCGTCAAAACCCGCGGCATGATCGCCATGGGAACTGTCGTCGTCGAGATCGGCTTCGGACTTGACCAACTGCAGCAGAACCTCGCTGTCCACCGGATAGGCGAACGGCTCATTGCACCGCTGACACACCACCACCGGATTCGCCCGCACATGAATGCGCAGCAGCGGCTGACCATGCAGCAGCCCGGTCTTGCCCATTTCTCCGCGCACGGACCACGTCACGAGCCCGGCATCACCCGCCGGCTGCTCGGGAAGCCCGTCAACCGCGCGCGTCAGCCGCACAAGAGGTATGGTGCCTTGCGCTTCCTTGCCCGAATGGGCGAATGCGAATGCGTCGATGGGCTTGATGATCTGTCCTTGCAATTTCGCGGCCCGCCCGGCGTGGCATCACCCCATCCGGGGTGGCGGCACACCAGCGGCGGCACACACCCAGCAGCAGTCAGCGGCAACATTCACGTCACCGGCGGCATGCTGCCCTGCAAAAATGCCGCAAAACGTTAGATAATACTGTGACTTACGTCCCAACGTCAAATACCGAATGCCCTCACAACCCAGCCTGATCCTCGCCTCCAGCTCACGCTACCGCAAAGAACTGCTAGGCCGCCTGCGCCTGCCCTTCACCGCCATCTCGCCCGATGTGGACGAAACGCCACAGCCAGGAGAGTCGCCCGAAGCGCTGGCGCTGCGCCTGTCGGTCGCCAAGGCCATGGCGGTGGCCGGCAAGCACCCGGGCAGCATCGTCATCGGTTCGGACCAGGTCGCCACCATCGACGGCCAACCTATCGGCAAGCCCGGGGATTTTACGCGAGCCCAGGCGCAGTTGCGCGCACTTTCCGGGCAGATCGTGGAATTTCACAGCGCGTTGGCGGTTACTGATGGCCAACGGGTGGAAAAGGCCGATATTGTCACCCGCTGCCACTTCCGGCGCCTGTCTGACCGCGCCATCGACGCCTACCTGCGCGCCGAGGAGCCCTACGATACCGCAGGCAGCGCCAAGGCGGAAAGCCTGGGCATCGCCTTGATGGAAAGCATCCAGAGCGACGACCCGACCGCGATCATCGGCCTGCCGCTGATCGCCCTGACCGGCATGCTGGCCGGATTCGGCCTGGATCCCCTGGACGCCCCGGGAGCTCCCGCATGAGCGGCGCGCTGCACCTGATCCCGGTCGGCCTGGGCGAGGCCAACCCCGACAGCTGGCTGCCTGCCGACGCGCGCGCGCTGGCTGGCACCCTGGATACCTACATCGCCGAAAACGCCAAGACCGCGCGCGCCTTCCTCAAGCTGATCGGCACGACCCGCCCGCTGCAGGAAATCACCATCCACACGCTCACCGACAAGACCGACGCGGCCCAGATCAACGCCTGGCTCGAACCGCTACGCCATGGCGGTGAAATCGGCCTGGTGTCCGAAGCGGGCTGCCCCGCGATCGCCGACCCCGGCGCCAAGGTCGTGGACACCGCCCATCGACTGGGCCTGACCGTCAAACCCTGGGTCGGCCCCTCCTCCATCCTGCTGGGCCTGATGGCCAGCGGCCTGGACGGCCAACGCTTCGCCTTCCACGGCTACGCGCCGGTGGACGCCGGCGAGCGCGCCAAGCAGCTCAAGGCCTGGGAGCAGCAGTCCGCCCGGCACAACCAGACGCAGCTGCTGATCGAGACCCCCTATCGCAACGCCGCCATGTTCGCCACGCTGCTGGCCAGCCTGAAGGGCGACACCAAGCTGTGCATCGCACGCGCGCTGACCACCGCCGACGAATGGATCGCCACCCGCACCATCGCCGACTGGAAAAAACAGCCTGCCCCGCAGTTGGACAAAATGCCCACCCTGTTCCTGTACCTGGCGCGCTGACCATGATCCGACTTGCCGCAGTATTCCTGGCCCTCGCGGCCCTGGCTGGTTGCGCCCAGCGCGGCCCCGCCGGCCTGAACCTGGACACGTCGATCACTGCCGTCAGCCAGAGCAGCCGGGTGCGCTTCGTGGTCCTGCACTACACCTCGACCAACGACGCCCAGTCGATGAAACTGCTGTCACAGGGCAAGGTCAGCGCCCACTACCTGATCGACACGCCCGGACGCGCCTACCGCCTGGTCGACGAAACCCGCGCCGCCTGGCACGCCGGCGAAAGCGCCTGGTACGGCCTGAACGCCATGAACAGTACGTCGATCGGCATCGAGATCGTCAACCCGGGCTGGACCGACGGCGACGACGGCAAGCCGCAGTGGCACGCTTATGGCGACCGACAGATCCGCGCGCTGACGATCCTGTTGCGCGACATCATCCAGCGTTACGGCATCGCCCCCGAGAACGTGGTGGGCCACAGCGACATCGCCCCCCAGCGCAAGGTCGATCCCGGCCCGCTGTTCCCATGGAAGCAACTGGCCGCGGCCGGAATCGGCCGCTGGTACGACGAGGCCGGCGCCGCCTCGCACCTGGCGCGCCTGCAGGCCCAGGGCACGCCCGACGTCGCCTGGTTCCAGCAACAGTTGCAGCGATTGGGCTACACCGCGCCGCAGAACGGCACATTGGACCGGGCCACCATCAATGTGCTGGCGGCCTTCCAGATGCACTACCGCCCCGCCCGGCATGACGGCCAGCCGGACGCCGAAACCGCGGCGATCATGCTGGCCATGCTGTAGCCGGCCGGTGTGCCGCTCACCCCGGGCGGCGGCGCCACCAAACGGCCAGCCGCCAGCCCAACAGCAGCGCCAGCACCGCGGCATACAGGATCGGCTGCGACAGGTCGTTCTTGCCGGCCTTGTGCCACCAGTAGTGCAGTATCGCCAGCAGGCCGATCAGATAGATGGCGCGGTGCAGTTGCTGCCAGCGCCTGCCCAGCTTGCGCATGGCCCACTGCGTGGAGGTAGCCGCCAGCGCCGTCATCAGCACGAAGGCAGCGAAACCCACGGTGATGAAGGGCCGCTCGCCGATGTCCTGCAGCATGGCGGCGGGATCGAAACCGCGGTCCCACCAGACCCAGGCCATGAAATGCATGGCGCCATAGAAGAACGCGAACAGGCCGCACATGCGGCGCAGGCGCACCAGCGCCGGCTGCCCGGTCAGGCGCCGCAAGGGCGTGATCGCCAGGGTCACAAGCAGGCACACCAGCGTCCAGGTGCCCGACGAACGCGTCAGGAATTCCACCGGATTGGCGGTCAGGCCATTGTTGAATCCCAGCCAGATCCAGCGCGCGAATGGCGCCAGGCCGAGCAGAAACAGCCCCGGCTTGGCGCGCGCGACGGCCCGCGCCGACCACTGTGGCTTGCGCGCCGCGACCACGCCGACGGGATCGATCCCGGGCGGCTTCAATAGTTGGCCTTCAGATCCATGCCCTGGTAGAGCGAGGCGACCTGCTCGGCATAACCATTGAACATCAAGGTCTTGCGCTTGGGCGAGAACAGACCGTCCTCGCCGATGCGGCGCTCGGTGGCCTGGCTCCAGCGCGGATGCGGCACGGTGGGATTGACGTTGGCATAGAAGCCATATTCCTGCGGCGCCGCCTTGATCCACGAGGACACCGGCTGCTTTTCCACCAGCCGGATCTTGACCAGCGACTTGCCCGATTTGAAACCGTACTTCCAGGGCACGGCCAGCCTCAACGGCGCGCCGTTCTGGTTGGGCAGCACCTTGCCGTAGACGCCGAACACCAGCATTGCCAACGGATGCATGGCCTCGTCGATACGCAAGCCCTCGACATAGGGCCAGTCGAGGATGGCGGCGCGCACGCCCGGCATGTTCTCGCGCTGCACCGCGGTCACGAATTCCACGTACTTGGCGTTGGCGGTGGGCTCGACCTGCCTGAGCAGCGCCGACAGCGAATAACCGACCCAGGGGATCACCATGGACCACCCCTCGACGCAGCGCAGCCGGTAGACGCGCTCTTCCATTGGCGCCAGCTTGAGCAGTTCGTCGATGTCGAAGGTCCGCGGCTTGCCGACCTCGCCCTCCACGCTGACCGTCCATGGCCGCGTCCGCAGCTTGCCGGCATTGGCCGCGGGCTCGCCCTTGTCAACGCCGAATTCGTAGTAGTTGTTGTACGACGTGATATCACTGAAGGACGTCTGCTTGTCCATGACGCTGAAGGCGGCATTGGCCTGACCCGCCAGGGCGCCGCCAGCGGTCCCCTGGGCGAAGGCGCTGCGCGCCGCCCAGCCGGGCAGCCCCAGCCCCGCCGCCGCGACGCCCGCGCGCAGAATCAGGTCGCGGCGCGAGCGCCAGACAGCCTCGCTGGTGATTTCAGACGGAATGATGTCATCGGGCTTGCGTATCAGCATGGGATTCTCCTGGGGGCCGGCGCGTGGCGGCGCCTTTCGACCACCCCGCGCAGGGTATGGACGATGCGCGACCCCATGATATTCCGCCGACCGCGTCGGCGGCGATCAGCGATAGACCACGTCCGCCCGCGGGTGTTCCCGCGCAGGCGCCCGGTCCCAGGCATTGCGGTAACTCAGGCGGCCGCCGCCAGCGTCCGGCCCAGCAACCATTCGCGCACCAGCGGCACGCTGTCCAGGATGGCCTGCGGGTCACAACCCTCAAGCTCCTTCAGGGTATGCGCGCCGTAAGTCACGCCCAGGCCATGCACGCCGGCATTGGTGGCCATCTGCAGGTCGTGGGACGTGTCGCCCACCATCACGACGCGGGCCGGATCGACGTCCAGTTCGGTCATCAGTTCGTGCAGCATGGCGGGATGCGGCTTGCTGAAGGTTTCGTCGGCCGTGCGGGTGGCATCGAACACCGGCCCCAGGCCCGTCGCGGCCAGGGCGCGGGTCAGGCCGACCCGGCTCTTGCCGGTGGCCACGGCCAGGCGCACATTGCGTTCAGCCAGTTCGGTCAGCAATTCGGGGATGCCGTCGAACAGGCGCAGTTCGGGATCGCGCAGCAAGTAATGGGTGCGATAGCGCTCCAGGAAGCGCGGCAGCATCGCCGGCGTCAGCTGCGGCACGGCGCGGCGCAGCGCGCTTTCCAGCGACAGCCCGATCACCCAACTGGCGTCGGAAGCCGACGGCACCGGCAGCGCGAGGTCGCGGCAGGCCCCCTGGATGGCGGCCACGATGCTGTGCGTGGAATCCATCAGGGTTCCATCCCAGTCAAAAACGACCAGCGAATACGACATATCAGACCGACTCCAGTTGTTTCAGTATTTTCAGGCACGCGGGCGGCAGTTCGGCGGTCAGCGTCATCGGTTCGCCCGTCAGCGGATGATTCAGGGTCAATTGATGGGCATGCAGGAACATGCGGCCGAACCCCATACGGGCGAATTCGGCCCGCACCTCATCGTGGCCGTATTTGTCGTCGCCCACGATGGGAAAGCCGCTGGCCGCCAGGTGCACGCGGATCTGGTGGGTGCGGCCGGTGCGCAGCTCGGCGTCCACCAGGCTGTAGCGGCCGAAGCGCTGCTTGAGCGTAATGATGGTGTGGGCGCTTTGCCCATCGGGATCGACCTTGACGCGGCGCTCGCCGGACTGGGTGGTCCACTTGGACAGCGACAGCTTGATGTGCTGGCGGTCGTTGACCCAATCGCCCTCGACCAGCGCGTAATAGTGCTTGTCGCTACGGCCCTCGCGCAGCATGGCGTGCAGGGCCAGCAGCGCGCTGCGCTTCTTGGCCACCATCAGCAGGCCGGAAGTCTCGCGATCGAGCCGGTGCACCAGTTCGAGGAACTTGGCCTCGGGCCGGGCGGCGCGCAATTGCTCGATGACACCGAAGGACACGCCGCTGCCGCCATGGACCGCCACGCCGGCGGGCTTGTTCACCACCAGCATCGCGTCGTCCTCGAACACTACCGGGAACTCGGCGGCCGGCACCGGCCGGGGCTTGCCCGGGTCGGGCAGACGCAGCGGCGGAATGCGGACCATATCGCCTTCCACCACCCGATAGTCCGCCGAGATGCGTCCCTTGTTTACCCGAACCTCGCCGCCACGGATGGCCTTGTAGATGTGGGTTTTGGGGACGCCCTTGCACAGGCGCATCAGGTAATTATCCAGGCGCTGGCCGGCGTGCTCGGCCCCCACTTCCACCATGCGGACGGAGGGGGTGGCCATAGGGGAGGAAGTTTCTTTGCGCATTGCGGAAAGCGACATATAATCGGGACAGCCTTAAGGGGCTGAATCAGCCGCTGGCGTAGAGATGCAACTCAAGAACGCAACTCCGTCGAGCGCGTGGGCCGCCATTGTACTGCCTGCTCATTCAACCCCTGGGTCATTTGGTCGCCGGCGCAACCGCGCCCTGTCGGATAGTGGTGTGGCATTCATCTTGCCCGCTGTCCCTGCAGGTCCGTTGCCTGCCGCAAGCGGCTTGAAGCACTGCAAGAATCGTCGCATATTTAAAGCACCAGCTGCGTGTAGGCAACCAATCCGACCGCAACTGCCGTTCACAGCACATTTCCGTCAAACCACATTCAGTGAAGCTGACCCTCCTGCTGAAAGAACCCCGTGCCCCACGGCACGACGTGCCCGCCTGACCCGCGGCGGATACGCCTGGGCGCCGCCCAGGTACGGTCCGCATCTTCTTGCCCGCTTCAGCCGCAGCCCGAGTGGCCCGAGGTCACGCGCCGATATCGGCGCGTCATGACAACGGAGAAACCCTCTCATGAAGCGCATGCTGTTCAATGCGACGCACCAGGAAGAATTACGCGTCGCGATCGTCGATGGGCAAAAACTCATCGACCTAGACATCGAGACTGCCGGCCGCGAACAACGCAAAGGCAACATCTACAAAGGTGTCATCACCCGGATCGAACCCGGCCTTGAAGCCTGCTTCGTCAACTACGGCGAAGACCGCCACGGTTTTCTTCCCTTCAAGGAAGTGGCCCGCAGCTTCTTCAAGGAAGGCGTCGACGTCCGCACCGCCCGCATCCAGGATGCCCTGCGCGAAGGCCAGGAACTGATCGTCCAGGTCGAAAAGGAAGAACGTGGCAACAAGGGCGCCGCCCTGACCACCTTCATCTCGCTGGCCGGCCGCTACCTGGTCCTGATGCCCAACAACCCCCGTGGCGGTGGCGTTTCGCGCCGCGTCGAGGGCGAGGACCGCCAGGAACTGCGCGACACGATGGAGCAGCTCGAGCTGCCCCAGGGCATGAGCATCATCGCCCGCACCGCCGGCATTGGCCGCAACGTCGAGGAACTGCAATGGGACTTGTCGTACCTGTTGCAGCTCTGGACCGCCATCGACGGCGCCGCGCGCGACAACTCCGCGCCGATCCTGATCTATCTCGAATCCAGCCTGGTCATCCGCGCCATCCGCGATTATTTCTCGCCCGAAATCGGTGAGATCCTGATCGACACGGACGAGATCGCCGACCAGGCCACCGCGTTCATGAGCGTGGTGATGCCGGACAACGTCCAGCGCGTCAAACGCTACCGCGATGACATCCCGCTGTTCTCGCGCTTCCAGATCGAACACCAGATCGAGACGGCCTACTCGCGCACCGTGACCCTGCCCTCGGGCGGCGCCATCGTCATCGACCACACCGAAGCGCTGGTTTCCGTCGACGTCAACTCGGCCCGCTCGACCCGCGGCGCCGACATCGAGGAAACCGCGCTGCGGACCAACTCGGAAGCCGCCGACGAAGTGGCCCGCCAGTTGCGCTTGCGCGACCTGGGCGGCCTGATCGTGATCGACTTCATCGACATGGAAGACAGCAAGAACCAGCGCGCCGTCGAACAGCGCCTGCGTGATGCCCTCCATTTCGACCGCGCCCGCGTCCAGATGGGCAAGATCTCGCGCTTCGGCCTGATGGAACTGTCGCGCCAGCGCCTGCGTCCGGCCCTGAACGAAGGCTCGCACATCACCTGCCCGCGCTGCAACGGCACCGGCGTGATCCGCGACGCCGAATCCAGCGCCCTGCACGTCCTGCGCCTGCTGCAGGAAGAAGCCATGAAGGAAAACACCGCGGCGGTACACGCCCAGGTGCCGGTCGACGTGGCGACCTACCTGCTGAACGAAAAGCGCGCCGACATCACCAAGATGGAAGCCCGCCTGAAGGTCAACCTGGTGCTGATCCCCAACAAGCACCTGGAAACGCCGCACCACCACATCGAGCGCCTGCGCCACGACGATCCGCGCCTGGAAGAAGTGAAGACCAGCTTCGAGCTGGTCGAGGCGCCCGCCACGGACGCGCCCTGGCAACCGCGCGAGAACGAGGTCAAGGCCCGTCCGGAAGCGCTGGTCAAGGGCATCACGCCCGCGCAACCGGCTCCGGTGTCGACCCCTGCCCCGGCGCCCGCCCCCGTCGCGGCCGCTCCGGCGCAAGCGGGCGGCCCCGGCCTGCTCAAGCGCCTGTTCGGCTGGCTCACCGGCAACAACGAACCCGCCAAGGCAGCTCCGGCCGCCACCCAGGAAGAGGCCGGCGCCAAGCGCGCCACGTCGCCTTCGCGCGGCGGCAAGGGCCGTCACGACGGCCAGGAACGCCGCGGCGAGCGCCACGGTTCCGACCGCAACCGCAACCGCCGCGGTGAATCGCGCGCGGAAGGCGCCGAGGGCAGCGAAGGCGGCCGCCATATCCGTGGCAATCGTCGCGCCGACGGCGAGCGCCAGGAACGAGGCGAACGCCACAATCGCAACGAGCGTGGCGAACGCGATCAGGCCGCGCTGGCCTCGAATCGTCCCGATAGCGCGCCGGAAGCCACTGGTGAAGACACCGGCGCCGGCCGCAACCGCCGCCGTGGCCGTGGCCGCAATCGCCGCGAGGAAGGCCAGGCCGACACGCCGATGAACGATCAGGAAAGCATGGTCGCGGCGCTGGCCCAGACGGTCGCCACCGCGCTGCCGGAAACCCGGCAGCCTGACGCCCAGGGCGAGGCCGACGTTGTCGAACAGAGCGCCGATGGCGCGCCCGCCATGGAAGGCGCCGAAGGCGCCGCCGATCCGGAACGCAAGCGTCGCCGCCGCCGCAGCCGCCGTGGCCGCCGCAGCCAGGACGAGTCCGGCGTGGCTGGCAGCGAAGAGCAGATGGAAGAGGGTGGCGAGGAAGATGCCGGCGAACAGGCCGAGGCCGAGGCCGTAACCGCGGCCCCCGCGCCGGCCGCCCTCCCGGTCGAGCAAGCCGCGCCGCAGGCCTTGGCTCCGGAGCAACCGGCTGAAGCCGCTCAAGCCGAAGCCGAACCGGCCTCCGCGCCGGTCGAGCAGGTTCCTGCCGTTGCCGAGCCGGTGACGCCGCAACCCACGCAGAGCCCGGTTGCCGAGGCAACCGCGCCGGTAGCCGTGGAGCCCGCCAGCCAGGTTTCCGAAGCCGCCCCCGCCGCCGCGCCGGTGGAAGCCGCCACGGTCGAACCGGTGGTGGAACCCGTAGTCACGGCCGCCCCCGCCGAGCCGGTCGCCGCGCCGGTCGCGCCGGTTGCCGCCTCTACCCCGGTGGAAGAACCGTCGGCCCCGGTGGCGACGCCCGCCCAGGTTGCTGCGCCCGCCGCCTCGACCGAACAGGCCGCGCCGGCCAGCACCCAGCCCATCGTGGTGCCGGCAACCGCGCCCTCGGCCAAGGCCCAGGCCCTGCATGAGGTGGTCAACGCCGCCGGCCTGCAATGGGTGGAAACCGACCCCGAGCGCCACGCCCAGACGCAGCTGCGTATCGCCGCAGCGCACACGCCGGTCCGCCTGGGCCGCGAGCGCAAGCCGGTGGCGCCGGTTTCGAACGAACCGCTGGTTCAGGTCGAAACCCGCCACTAAGCACGGCGCCTGGCGAAAAGCCCCCATCATGCGATGGGGGCTTTTTTTTCGGGCTGGCCAATCGGCGCGCGCATGGCCGCGCAAGTTGAGGCGAAAAAAAACCCTCGTCGCCGAGGGTTCTTTCATCAGACCGGACGCAGAACGATCAGAACTGGTACGTGTAGGTCAACTGCACCGTATCCAGGCCCGGGTTCGGGCGCTTGATGCTGGCGTTGGAGAAGTGCGAATAGCGCAGGCCGATGCGGTTGTTCGGCGTCAGCAGGAAGCCCAGGCCGACGTGGTCGCCGAACTGGAAGGCGGTGCTGATGTTCTCGTTGGCGAAGCGGGTGCGCGAAAACACGGTCGCGCCAATGCCGGCTTCGAGGTAGAAGCGCTCGCCGGCCCACCAGCGGAACATCGGGATGGCGTTCAATTGCCATACATTGCTGGGCGAGCGGTCACCGTTCGCCCACCAGTACGACACGCCGAGTTCGGGCGTCAGGTCCAGGCGGCCCCAGTTGCCACCGAACTGGTAGGTCCAGACCGAGGGCGTTTCGTAATTCAGCGTAAAGCGCTGGTAATGATCACCAACACCGTAGTGCAGGCTCACGCCACCTTGGGTGCCTTCGGACGACTGGGCGCTGGCGATCGTCGCGGCGCTGGCAAGGGCCAAACCAACTAGGCGGGCAAGCATCTTCTTCTTGGTCGACTGCATTGGAAGCAACTCCGTATTTGTTTGGGATGCACATCTCGGCGCAATTCACGAGTGTTATCCAGTACTACAGAACATAGCAAAAACCGGGCCGGAAGGCTTGCAATATGTCGTAATAAGGCAACAAAAAAGATGGAAAACACTGTTCCGTCCAGCAGAGGCAATGCCCCTGTCATGACGCCAAACCTGAGCGCGCAAAAAAGCCGCCGGCACTGACGCGCGGCGGCTATTCATGCATTGCGCCCACCGGGTCGGCAAGACCCGGACGGGATGGCTCAGGCGGGGGCGACGACGTCGGCCGGCTGGTTGGTCAGCAGCGCCAGCAGGCGGGCGATTTCCTCGCGCAACTGGCGGCGATCGACGACCATGTCGATGGCGCCCTTCTGCAACAGGAACTCGGCGCGCTGGAAGCCTTCCGGCAGCTTCTCGCGCACGGTCTGTTCGATCACGCGCGGGCCGGCAAAGCCGATCAGGGCCTTGGGCTCGGCGATGACCACGTCGCCCATGAAGGCAAAGCTCGCGGACACGCCTCCCATGGTGGGGTCGGTCAGCACACTGATGAACGGCAGGCCGGCGGCCGACAGGCGCGTCAGCATGGCGTTGGTTTTGGCCATCTGCATCAGCGACAGCAGGCTTTCCTGCATGCGCGCGCCACCCGAGGCGGCGACACAGATGAAGGGCGTCTTGTTGTCGAGCGCGGCCTGGGCGCCGCGCGCGAAGCGCTCGCCCACCACCGATCCCATGGAGCCGCCCATGAACTCGAACTCGAAGCAGGCCAGCGTCGCCGGCACGCCACGGATCGAGCCGCTGACCACCACCAGCGCGTCGGTTTCCCCGGTCTGCTTGACGGCTTCGGCCAGGCGCTCGGGATACTTGCGCGTGTCCTTGAATTTCAGCGAGTCGACCGAGCGCGTGCTCTGGCCGATCTCGACCCGCCCTTCCATATCGAGCAACGAGTCGATGCGGGCACGGGCGCCGATGCGCATGTGGTGATCGCACTTGGGGCAGACGTGCAGGTTGGCTGCCAGGTCTTCGCTGTACAGCACCGTTTCGCACGACGGACATTTCACCCACAGGCCTTCGGGCACGCGACGGGCGCCGCTGTCGCTGGTTTTATTGATGCGAGGCGGCAGGAGTTTTTCGATCCAGCTCATTGTTTGTTCATCCCGTAAGGAAGTCGCGCCAGGCCGCTCAGGCCGACGCGCTCGGTCGTTTTACTTGATCCAGCGCCTGCCGGATGGTGCGCAGCCAGCCGCTGGCGGCGGCGACTGCGGCGTCGGTTTGCTGGCCGGCGGGCGCATTCGCCACCGCCTGCTCCATGGTTTCAATCAGTTTGCTGCCGATGACGACCGCGTCAGCCACGCGGGCCACGCGCTGCGCGCTTTCCGCGTCGCGGATGCCGAAGCCCACGCCGACCGGGATGTCGCGCACGTGGCGGCGGATCACCGCCACGCGTTCGGCGACGTCGTCGGTATTGAGCGAGCCGGCGCCCGTCACGCCCTTGAGCGAGACGTAATAGACATAGCCGCGAGCCACGTGGGCCACCGCCTGGATACGCGCTTCGGTCGAGGTGGGGGCCAGCAGGAAGATCGGCGCGATGCCGTGGCGGCCGAGGGTGCCGGCAAACTCGACCACTTCTTCGGGCGGATAGTCGACCACCAGCACGCCGTCGACGCCCGCGGCTTCGGCCCGGCGGGCGAATTCGGCCTGGCCCATGCGTTCGATCGGGTTGGCGTAGCCCATCAGCACCACGGGGGTGGCCGTATCGCGCTGGCGGAACTCGGCCACCAGGTCGAGCACCCGGCCCAGCCCCACGCCCTGGGCGATGGCGCGCTCGGCGGCGCGCTGGATCACCGGGCCGTCGGCCATGGGATCGGAAAACGGCACGCCCAACTCGATGACGTCGGCGCCGGCCTCGACCAGCGCGTGCATCAGGGGAACGGTGGCGGCGGGCGACGGATCGCCTGCCGCGATGTAGGGAATCAGCGCCGCGGCACGGCCGGACTCGGCGGTGCGCCCGAAGGCGGCGGCGATGCGATCGGAACGGGTTGTCGTCATGTTAGAGCTCGATGCCGGCACGTTCGGCGACAGTATGCATATCCTTGTCGCCGCGGCCCGACAGATTGACCAGGATGACGGCGTCGTGCGGCAGCGTGGGGGCCATCTTCACGGCCTGGGCGATGGCGTGGGAAGATTCAAGCGCCGGCATGATGCCTTCGATGCGGCAGCAATCATGGAAGGCCTTGAGGGCTTCGTCGTCGGTGATGCCGACGTATTCGGCCCGGCCGCTGTCCTTGAGCCAAGCATGTTCGGGACCGACGCCGGGGTAATCCAGGCCGGCCGAGACCGAGTGCGTTTCCTGGACCTGGCCGTCGGCATCCTGCATGACGTAGGTGCGGTTGCCGTGCAGCACGCCGATCCGGCCGGCGGCCAGCGATGCGGCGTGCTTGCCGCTGTCCATGCCCTCGCCCGCGGCTTCGACGCCGATCAGGCGCACGTTCTCGTAGGGGATGTAGGGATGGAAGATGCCCATGGCGTTGGAGCCGCCGCCGACCGCGGCCACGACGTAGTCGGGCTGGCGACCGATGGCCTCGGGCATCTGCGTCAGGCATTCGTTGCCGATGACGGTCTGGAAATCCCGCACCATGCGCGGATAGGGGTCGGGCCCCGCCACCGTGCCGATGATGTAGAAGGTGTTCTCGATGTTGGTGACCCAGTCGCGCATGGCTTCGTTGAGCGCGTCCTTGAGGGTGCGCGAACCGGACGTGACCGGCACCACCGTGGCGCCCAGCAGCTTCATGCGGTAGACGTTGGAAGCCTGGCGGCGCACGTCTTCGCTGCCCATGTAGACCACGCATTCCATGCCGTAGCGGGCAGCCACCGTGGCCGTGGCCACGCCATGCTGGCCAGCGCCGGTTTCGGCGATGACGCGCGGCTTGCCCATGCGCTTGGCCAGCAGCGCCTGGCCGATGCAGTTGTTGACCTTGTGCGCGCCGGTGTGGTTGAGGTCTTCGCGCTTGAACCAGATCTGGGCGCCGCCCAGTTGTTCGGACCAGCGGCGGGCATGATAGACCGGGCTGGGACGGCCGACGAAATGCTTGAGTTCGTAGTTGAACTCTTCCAGGAAGGCGGGATCGACACGATAGCGGTCATAGGCCGCGCGCAGCTCGTCGAGCGCGTGCATCAGCGTTTCCGCCACGAAAACACCGCCATAAGGGCCGAAATGGCCCTGGGCATCCGGAAAATCGTAAGGTTTCACCAAGCATCTCCCCCGGCATCACGACCGGCCACTGCGGCCCGCGAATCCGGTTTGCAACCCGTCATTTTACCTGACGCCGGCCAGGGCGGGGACGCACCCCGGCCCTGGGCCGGACGCCGCTGGACCGGGTATCGTCGACCGGGCACCCCGGCCGGGCGTGTCAGAGCGACTGCCCCAGGCGGCGCAGGAAGGTCTCGCAGGCCGCCAGTTGATCGAGCGCGACGAATTCGTCGGGCTTGTGCGCCTGTTCGATGTGGCCCGGGCCGCAGACCACGGTCGGGATGCCGATGCCCTGGAACAGGCCGGCTTCGGTGCCATAGGCCACCTTGCGGGTGGCGCGGTCCTCGGTCAGGGCGCGCACCAGCTGAGTGATGGCCGCCTCTTCGGACGCTTCCAGCGCGGGCGCGGCGGCGCCGGTCTCGATCTCGATGCTGGCGCCGTCGAATTCGGCCTTCATGCGCGGCAGGAGCTCTTCGCGCACGTATTTTTCGACTTCGGCCTGGATCTGGTCGGGTTGCATGCCCGGCAGGTTGCGGAATTCGTAGGTGAATTCGCACAGCTCGGGAATGGTGTTGACCGCGATGCCGCCGCGGATCTGGTTGGTGGTCATGGTCGAGAACGGCACGTCGTAGAACTGGTCGTACGGGCCATTGGCCTTGAAGCTGTCGGCCAGGTCGCGGATGCGGCAGATCAGGCGGGCGGCGTATTCGATGGCGTTGCAGCCGCGCGGGGTCAGCGACGAGTGCGCCGCCTTGCCATGCACCTTGCAGCGGAACAGGTTGATGCCCTTGTGCGCCACCACCACCTGCATGCCGGTGGGCTCGCCCACCACGCAGCCTTCGGGGCGGATGCCGCGGTCGTGCAGATCAGCCAGCATGTACGGCGCGCCGGCGCAGCCGACTTCCTCGTCGTAGGAAAATGCCAGATGGATCGGCTTCTTGCGCGGCATGGCCAGGAAATCCGGCACCAGCGCCAGCGAACCGGCGATGAACCCTTTCATGTCGCAGCTGCCACGGCCATACAACAGGCCGTCTTTCTCGACCAGCTTGAACGGGTCCGTGCTCCAGTCCTGGCCGTCGACCGGCACCACGTCGGTGTGGCCCGACAGGACGATGCCGCCCTGCTGGTTGCCGTCCTGCGCGGGCAGGGTCGCGAAAAGGTTGGCCTTGGTGCGCTCGGGATTGTGCGCCAGCCACGCCTCGACGCCCTGGCCCTTGAGCCAGTCGCGGACGGTCTCGATGAGGGCGAGATTGGAATTTCGGCTGGTGGTGTCGAAACCGACCAGCGTCTCCAGCCAGGTGCGCGCGTTCATGTAGCAACTCTCTTGGGGAAAAGCAGCAGTGTAAAGCCAGGAAGCGTCCGCGTCCCGCGCCCCAGGGCGTTGTGACGGCGCGCCTGGGCCTAGAATGTCGGCCTTCAAGCAGCAAGCCCCTAGGAGCAATCGTGCAGCACAAAGCAGTTCCCACGCGCAACATCGTGGCGGCAGTCATCGGCAATGCCCTCGAATGGTATGACTTCCTGGTGTTCGCGTTCATGACGCCGATCATCTCGAAACTGTTCTTCCCGACCGATCCCAGCGTTCCCGGCAGCGAACTGAATGCCATCCTGATGACCACGGCGATCTTCGGCGTCGGTTTCTTCATGCGGCCGGTGGGCGGCATCATCCTCGGCCTTTATGGCGACAAAAAAGGCCGCAAGGCGGCCATGGTGCTGGTAACGTCGCTGATGGCGGTGTCGATCGCCCTGATCACCGTGGCGCCCACCTATCACGCCGCCGGCATCCTGGCCCCCCTCTTCATCCTGATCGCGCGGCTGCTGCAGGGCTTCTCGGCCGGCGGTGAGTTCGGCACCTCGACCGCCCTGCTGATCGAGATGGCGCCCAATGGCAGGCGCGGTTTCTACGGCTCGTGGCAGATGGCCGGACAGATGCTGGCGCTGCTGATCGGCGCGGCCTGCGGCACGCTGATCACCGAGTTCTTCACGCAGGAGCAGATCGCGGCCTGGGCCTGGCGCCTGCCGTTCGCTTTCGGCCTGGTGATTGTGCCGATCGCCATCTATATCCGCCGCAACATCGACGAAACCGATGCCTTCAAGCAGCTCAAGGAAGAGGAGCGCCAAGCCGCCGCGCGCGGCGAGGTGCAGCGCCTGAGCCTGGCCGAGATGGTCCGCAGCCACACCCGCGAGACGCTGATCGGCGTGGGCCTGGTGGTCACGGCGACGGTGTCGATCTACATCACCTTCACCTATCTGGTGACCTATTCGACCCAGATCCTCAAGCTGCCGCTGAACCAGACCTTTCTGGTGCAGATGGCGGGCGCGGCATTGATGGTGCTGCTGACGCCGTTCATGGGCGCCTGGTCCGACCGTGTCGGCCGCCGCCCTCTCGTGATCGGCTCGCTGATCGGCTACCTGGTGGTGCTGTATCCGCTGTACCACTGGCTGTCGGATGCGCCGTCGATTGGCCGCCTGCTGACGGTGCAGATCGTGGTGTGCTTCTTCGTGTCGGCCTTCTTCGGCGTATTCAGCACCGTCATGGCGGAACTGTTCCCGGCCCGGGTGCGTTCAGTGGGCCTGTCGCTGGCCTATAACGTGGCGGTGATGATCTTCGGCGGCTTCGCCCAGTTCATCGTGACCTGGCTGATCAAGACCACGGGTTCGCCGATGGCGCCCGCCTACTACGTGATGTTCGGCGTCGCGCTGGGGCTGGTGGCCTCGTTCTTCATGCGCGAACGCGCCCACGAGAACCTGGACCACTGAAGCCCGCCGGCAGGATCCCGGGCCGCCCCGGCCCGGGGCGCGACCTGCACGCCCGAGCCGGCGCGCCCGGCTAGCGCCGCGCCGCCGACGACACGCCCGGCACTTCGGCCAGCGCGGCCAGCGCGCGCGCCAGCGATTCGCCGCCGCGCACTTCCACCGTGAACACCATATGGGCCAGCGACTGCCGGCTCTGGGTGTTCACGCCCACCACGTTCAGGCGCAGCCGCGCGAACACTTCGGACAGGTCGCGCAGCAGGCCGGGGCGGTCGTGCGCGCGCACGCTGATGTCGACCGGATAGAAAGTGTCCGCCGGCGTCTCGCCCCAAGCCACTTCGATCACGCGCTCGGGTTCGCGCGCCGCCAGCGCCAGGTAGCTGTGGCAGTCGCCGCGGTGGATCGACACGCCGCGCCCCCGCGTCACGAAGCCGGCGATCGCGTCGGGCGGCGCCGGACGGCAGCAGCGCGCCAGTTGCGTCAGCAGCGAGTCCACGCCCACCACCAGCACCCCGCTCTTGCCGCTTTTCTCGGCGCTGCCGGCGCTGGCGTGGCGCAGGGCGGCCGGCTGCGGCTCGACGGCGGGCGCCGGCTGCTGGAACACGGCGTCGATCTGGCGCAGGCTGAACTCTTCCTTGGCGGCGGCCACGTACAGGTCGTCGGCGCGGGCGAAACCGAGGTTCTGTGCCAGCTGTTCGAGGTTGACCGCGGTTTTGCCCAGCCGCTGCAATTCCTTCTCGACCAGCGCCTGGCCCTGCGTGATGCGCTGTTGCAGTTCGATGGCGTTGAACCACATGCGCACCTTGGCGCGGGCCCGCGGACTGGCCAGGAACCCCAACTGAGGATTGAGCCAGTCGCGCGACGGCCCGCCGGACTTGGCGGAAATGATCTCGACCGTCTGGCCGGTGGCCAGGCGCGTCTGCAGGGGCACCATCTGGCCGTCGACGCGCGCGCCGCGGCAGCGGTGGCCCAGGTCGGTGTGCAGGTGGTAGGCGAAATCGACCGGCGTGGCGCCGGCCGGCAACTCGATCACGCGGGCCTGCGGCGTCAGCACGTAGATGCGCTCGTCGGTCGGCGCGGGCGCGACCGAGGCATGGCGGTTCTTGCCGGGCCCGGACTTGGCGGCGGCCGGCCTGGCCGCGTCCGGCTTGTCGGCGGCGGGCGTCTCGCCGGCCTCGACATCGCTGTTCCAGGCGAGCAGCTGGCGCATCCAGGCCAGTTGCCGGTCGTATTCGCTGGAGGCGGCCACCTGCCCGCCCTTGGCGCCGGCCTCCTTGTAGCGCCAGTGCGCGGCCATGCCGTACTCGGCGAACTGGTGCATTTCGCGGGTACGGATCTGCACCTCGAACGGCCGGCCGTCGTCGTCGGTCACCACCGTGTGCAGCGAGCGGTAGCCGTTGGGCTTGGGCCGCGAGATGTAATCGTCGAACTCATCGGACAGCGGCGTCCACATCTCGTGCACCATGCCCAGGGCCATGTAGCACGCGCGCACGTCCTCGACGATGATGCGCAGGGCGCGCAGGTCGTACATCTGCGAGAAGTCGAGCCGCTTGATCCGCATCTTGTTCCAGATGCTGTAGATGTGCTTGGGCCGGCCGCTGACCTCGGCCTCGATGCCGTGTCTGGCCAGCGCCGTCTGCAGACGCTCGATGGCGTCGGCGATGAAGGCCTCGCGCTCGGCCCGCTTTTCCTCGAGCAAACGGGCAATCTGCTTGTAGCGGTCGGGCTCCAGGAAGCGGAACGCCAGGTCTTCCATTTCCCACTTGATCTGCCAGATGCCCAGGCGGTTGGCCAGCGGCGCGTACAGATCCAGGGTTTCGCGGGCGAAAGCGGTCGAACAGGGGGTCTTGCTTTCGGCATGCCAGCGCAGCGTGCGCAGGCGCGAGGCCAGGCGCATCAGCACAATGCGCAGGTCGGCCGCCATGGCCAGCAGCATCTTGCGCTGCATTTCCTTCTGGGTGCCGGTTTCCGCTTCGACATCGCTGGCCTGGCGCGCCACCACGCCAAGGCGCAGCAGGGCGCGCGTGCCCTGCACCAGGCGAGCGACCTCGGCGCCGAAGGCGGCGGCGATCGGGTCGTTACGCAGCGCAGGCGCCGGCGCGGTCAGGTCGGTGGGCAAGGCTGCCAGCAGCGCCGCGGCGCGCGTGGCGGCGTCGGTGTGCAGGCCCGCCAGGATCCGCACCACGCCGGCGCCGTGCGAGGCGAGCGGTTCGCCGGTCAGGGCGTGCTGGCCCTCGAAACGGGGAACCGACCAGGCCACCGCCTGGTCGATAAGCGCCAGGCCGTCGGCGTCGAGGCCCGCGCCCGCCTCCTGCCGCCAGGAAGCGTCGAAAGGCGAAGGCGCATCAGGTACAGGCGGGGCGGACATCGCGAACGTCGTGCGGAACGGTAATCGAAGATTCCGACACTCTACACTAGGAATCGACGCTGAAAACCCTGGCCCGTGCCAGGCCTATATACAAGGAACCCAAGCTTATGTTGCGCTGGCTCAAGGGCCGGGGCGCTCGCGCTGCCGAGGTGGCGCAGATGCAGGCCCGGATCGCACCCGACCTCTGGCGGCAGGTGCTCGATGCCCATCCCTTCCTGGCGGCGCTGGACGCCGAGGAAACCGCGCAGTTGCTGGCGCGCTCGGCCTGGCTGCTGGCCAGCAAAACCATCAATGGCGCGCAGGGCCTGGAAGTCACCGACTTCATGCGCCTGTCGATCGCGGCCCAGGCCAGCCTGCCGATCCTGAACCTGACGCCCACGCTGTACGAGGGCTGGGACGAGATCATCGTGTATCCCGCCGGGTTCCGCATCCCGCGCCAGCAGATGGACGAGAACGGCGTGATGCACGAATACCTGGAAGACGCCGCCGGCGAGGCCTGGGAAGGCGGTCCGCTGGTGCTGTCGTGGGCGGATACGCAACTGTCCGAGGGCGGTTTCAACGTGGTGATCCACGAGTTCGCGCACAAGCTCGACCTGCAAGCCGGTCTTGCCGACGGCATGCCGTCGCTGGCGGCGCATGGCGATCTCAAGCCGCGCGACTGGCGCCGCGTCCTGGACGACAGCCTGGAGCGCTTCATTGCCGCGGTGGACGCGGTGGAGGCCGCCATTCCCCATGACGTGGATCCGGAAAGCGCCGAGGCCGATGCCTGGTATGGCCGCTTGCCGCTCGACCCCTATGCCGCCACCGATGAGGCGGAGTTCTTCGCCGTCAGCTCCGAGCACTTCTTCGTCGATCCCCACCCCATGGCCGAGGCTCTGCCCGAATGGTTCGGCCTGCTGCGGGCCTACTACCGCCAGGACACCCTGGCGCGCTACCCATGAAACGGCTGCTGATCGTGTGGCATTCCCGCACCGGCGCGGCGCGCCAGATGGCCGAGGCAGCCGCCCGGGGCGCGGTCGCCGCGGCGGCGCTGCTGGAACAGCCGGACGATCTGGCGGTGACGCTGCGCCGCGCCGCGGACGCCGGGGTGGACGAGGTGCTGGCCAGCGACGGCTTGTTGTTCTGCGCGCCGGAAAATCTGGCCAGTCTGAGTGGCGAAATGAAGGAATTCTTCGACCGCTGCTACTACGGCGCGCTCGACCGCATCGCAGGACGGCCCTACGCCTGCCTGGTCAGCGCCGGCAGCGACGGCGCCGGCGCGGCCCGCCAGGTGGAGCGCATCTGCACCGGCTGGCGCCTGCGGGCCGTGGCGCCGGCCCTGATCGTCAACCTGGGCGCGCAGACACCCGCGCAGATTGCCGCCCCCAAGCGCGTGGCGCCGGCCGAGCTGGCGCGCTGCGAGGAAGCCGGCGGCCTGCTCGCGGGCCTGTTGCTGACGGCGGGTTAGCGCGAGCCAGCCGGCGCGAAAGGCCGCCCAGGGCCCGCGATCCTCGCAGGCGATCAGCGCGCGGGCCTGGCATCGGTCACCACGCCCCCTGGAAACAAAAAGCCCTCCGGCATGCGGAGGGCTCTTCATTCTGCGGCCGCGCCGATCAGGCGACGGCGGCGGTGACGACGATCTCGACCTTGAAGTCGGGGTTGGCCAGGCGAGCCTCGACGGTAGCGCGCGGAGGCGAGTTGCCGTCGGCGACCCAGGCGTCCCACGCCTTGTTCATGCCGTCGAATTCCTTCATGTTGGCCACGTAGATCTGGGCCATCAGGATCTTGGTCTTGTCGCTGCCGGCCTCGGCCAGCAGGCGGTCGATGGTGGCGAGCACTTGCTCGGTCTGACCGGTGATGTCCAGCGTGGCATCGTCCGGCACCTGGCCCGCCAGGTACGCGACGCCGTTGTAGACGGCCATGTCCGACAGGCGCTTGGCGACGTGGAAGCGCTTGATGCTGCTCATGAATATTCCCCTAATGACGAGTTGCGGGTTGGAACAATACGAAGAATGGCGAACTTTACCCTGCCGCCGCGTCAGGCGGGCGGCAACTGGAAAACCTGGCGCAGATAGGCCAGGTAGGCCGGATCGTCGCACATGGTTTTCTCGGGCGCGTCCGACACCTTGGCCACCGGCTGGCCGTTGCAGCGAACCATCTTCATGACGATCTGCAGCGGCTCGTGGCCCAGGTCGTTGGTGAGGTTGGTGCCGATGCCGAACGAGACCTTGCAGCGTCCGGCGAACTGGCGCGCCAGCTCGATGGCGCGCGGGAAGGTCAGCGAGTCCGAGAACACCAGCGTCTTGGCGCGCGGGTCGACGCGGTTCTTGCGGTAGTGCTCGAGCAGCCGCTCGCCCCAGACGAAGGGATCGCCCGAGTCGTGCCGCGCGCCGTCGAACAGCTTGCAGAAATACATGTCGAAGTCGCGCAGGAAGGCGTCCATGCCGTACACGTCGGACAGTGCGATGCCCAGATCGCCCCGGTATTCCTTGGCCCACACTTCCAGCGCGAACACCTGCGAATCGCGCAGCCGCGGACCGAGCGCCTGGCAGGCCTGGAGGTATTCGTGGCCCATGGTGCCCAGCGGCAGCACCTCATGCTGCTTGGCCAGCAACACGTTGCTGGTGCCGGCGAAGTGCGGCCCCATCTGGGCCTTCATGGTCGAGACGATTTCTTCGTGCCAGACCTTGGAGAAACGACGGCGGGTGCCGTATTCGGCCACGCGGAAATCGGCCAGCGCCGGATCATCCAGCACCAGGTGCATCTTCGATTGCAGGCGCTTGCGGCCTTCGGCCCAGTCCGGGTTCTGGCGCGTGTTGCGGAAGTAGACCTCGTTGACGATGGCCAGCACCGGGATCTCGAACAGGATGGTGTGCAGCCAGGGGCCTTTGACCTCGATGCTGATTTCGCCCGGCCCCTCGCCTTCCTCGATGCGGATGCAACGTTCCGGCAAATGGAACAGTTCGAGAAAATCGACGAAGTCGCTTTTGATGAAACGCAAGCCGCCCAGATATTTAAGTTCGTCCTCGGTGAAGCGCAACTGGCACAACTGGTGCACTTCCTCGCGGATTTCGTCCAGGTAGGGGCGCAGATTCACCCCCGGCGTGCGGCACTTGTAACGGTACTCGACCTGGGCGGCGGGAAACTGATGCAGCACCACCTGCATCATGCTGAATTTGTACAGGTCGGTGTCGAGCAGCGAGGTGATTATCATGATTACGCGTATCGTTTCGCGACACCATAGCATAGCGGGGCCGGCCAAACTCCGAATGCGCCACGATGTCAACAGGGTATTGGCGGCGGTTTGGCGCCGCATTGGGTAAAATTCGCCCAACAAGACACAATGCCGCCTGCCCGGAGTTCCTGAGAATGACCCACGTTGTCACCGAAAACTGTATCAAGTGCAAGTACACCGATTGCGTCGACGTATGCCCGGTGGACTGTTTTCGTGAGGGTCCGAACTTCCTGGTGATCGACCCCGACGAATGCATCGACTGCGCCGTGTGCATCCCCGAATGCCCGGCCAACGCCATCTATGCCGAGGAAGACGTGCCGCAGGACCAGCTCAACTTCATCGCCCTGAACGCCGAGCTCTCGCCCGAGTTCGCCAGCATCAGCCGCGCCAAGAAGCCGCTGCCCGACGCCGACGAATGGAATGGCAAGCAGGACAAGCTGCAATACCTGGAAAAATAATCCGCGAGCGCGCGGCCGTCCCCGGCCCGCGCCGCGCGATGCGCCGATGACCGACGATTCCAAATACACACGCCAGACCGTCACCCACGTCCACACCTGGGTGCCCGACAAGCTGTTCTCGGTGCGCACCACGCGCGATGAGGCCTATGCCTTCCTGCCGGGCCAGTTCGCCCGCGTCGGCCTGCCAGGCGCGGAGGATCCCGCCGGCCCGCCCACGCTGTGGCGCGCCTACTCGATGGTCTCGGCCCCGCACCAACCCTGGCTGGAGTTCTATTCCATCGTCGTGCCCGAAGGCCTGTTCAGCCCGCGCATGGCGCGGCTGCAGCCGGGCGACACCCTGTATGTCGAAAAAGCGCCCTACGGCTTCCTGACGCTGGAGCGCTTCGCCCCCGGTGGCGACCTGTGGCTGCTGGCCTCCGGAACCGGGCTGTCGGCCTATCTGTCGATCCTGCGCGACCCGGCCGTGTGGCGCGCCTATCGCCGCATCGTCCTGGTGCACGGCGTGCGCACCGCGGCGGAGCTGGCTTACCGCGACGAAATCGAGGGCTGGCGCAATGATCCGTCCCTGGCCGAGGGGTTCGCGGCCGAGCCGGACAAGCTGACGTACCTGCCGATCGCCACCCGCGAGGCCCTGCCCGGCATGCCGCAGGCGCGCCTGACCACCCTGATCGCCGACGGCGGACTGGAACGGCTGGCGGGCCTGCCGCTGGACCCGGAGCAAGCAAAGATCATGCTTTGCGGCAATCCGGACATGCTGGCCGATGCCCGCAAACTGTTGGGCGAACGCGGCTTCAAGCCGGGCCGTCGCGGCATCCCCGGCAACCTGGCGGTGGAAAACTACTGGTGATTGCGCGCCAGCGCGGACCCGCCTCCTGGCCCATCCGGCCTACGGCAAAAATCCCTCTTTTTTACGCTGCCGCTGTCGCCCGATTCGGCCCTAAACTGGTGCACAAGGGATGACGGGTCGTATTTTTGCAACAAAATTTCCGGTTTTCGGACGCTTTCGTCAGACAAATTGGAAATACCGTTACTCCCCGGCGCAATAATCGGGGCACACGCACGACCCAGAAGGACTTCCCCAATGCTGTACCAATTGCACGAAATGCAGCGCGCCTTCCTGACTCCGTTCGCTGCATTCACGGACGCCGGTTCCCAGCTGTTCTCCAGCCCCTACAGCCCCCTCGCCTACACCCCGATCTCGCGCCAGATGGCCGCGGGATACGAGTTGATGACGCGCATCGGCAAGGAATACCAGAAACCCGCCTGGAACCTGCCCGCCACGCAAATCAACGGCAAGTCGGTCCGGGTCACCGAATCGGTCGCGCTGGACAAGCCCTTCTGCCGCCTGGTGCACTTTCACCGCGACGTGCGCCAGGCCCCGCAGGACGATCCCAAGGTGCTGCTGGTCGCGCCGCTGTCCGGCCACCACGCCACCCTGCTGCGCGATACCGTGCGCGCCCTGCTGCCCGGCCACGACGTCTATGTGACCGACTGGATCGACGCGCGCATGGTGCCGCTGTCGGCCGGTCCGTTCCATCTGAACGACTACGTGCGCTACGTGCAGGACTTCATCCGCCATCTGGGGCCGGACGTGCACGTGATCTCGGTCTGCCAGCCCACCGTGCCGGTGCTGGCCGCCGTGTCGCTGATGGCCTCGGCCAACGATCCGCGCCAGCCGCGCAGCATGGTCATGATGGGCGGACCGATCGACCCGCGCCAGTCGCCCACGCAAGTGAACCGCCTGGCCACCACCAAGCCCTATTCGTGGTTCGAGAACCAGGTCATCCACCCGGTGCCGCCGCGCTATCCGGGGTCGGGCCGCAAGGTCTACCCGGGGTTCCTGCAGCATGCCGGCTTCATGGCCATGAACCCCGACCGCCACATGAAGTCGCACTACGACTTCTACCTGGATCTGCTGCGCGGCGATGACAGCGACGCCGAGGCCCACCGCCGCTTCTACGACGAATACAACGCCGTGCTGGACATGCCGGCCGAGTTCTACCTGGACACCATCCGCATGGTGTTCCAGGAATTCGCCCTGCCCAACGGCACCTGGGAAGTGGACGGCCAGCTCGTGCGTCCGGCCGACATCAAGCAGGTGGCGCTGTTCACCATCGAGGGCGAACTGGACGATATCTCCGGCCAGGGCCAGACGCGCGCGGCCATCAAGCTGTGCAAGAACATTCCGGCCGAGCGCAAGATGCACTACACCGCCCCCAACTGCGGCCACTACGGGATTTTCTCGGGCCGCCGGTGGCGTGAAATGATCTGTCCTAAAATCGCGGAATTCATCCGCCAGTCGGCCTAGGACGATCCGTCCTTGCCCACCGTAGTCCACGGGGCCCGAGCGGCCCCGTTGGTTTTTGCGCCCGCGCGGCCACGCCCGGATTCGCGCCCGCGCGGCGCCTTACGTTTTTCACTGTTCGCCATGTCCTGTCGTTCACTCGCCGACCGCGTCGACGCCCTGCTGCCCCAGACGCAGTGCACCAAGTGTGGCTATGACGGCTGCCGGCCCTATGCCGACGCCATCGCCGCCGGCGACGCCCCCATCAACCGCTGCCCGCCGGGCGGCGAGGAAGGCATCGCCGCGCTCGCCGCGCTGCTGCAGACGCCCGTCCTGCCGCTGGACCTGAGCCGCGGCGCACCCGGGCCGCTGCTGGTGGCCCGCATCGACGAGGCGCACTGCATCGGCTGCACGCTGTGCATCCAGGCCTGTCCGGTCGACGCCATCGTTGGCGCCAACAAGCGCATGCACACCGTGCTGGCTGACTGGTGCACCGGCTGCGACCTGTGCGTGGCGCCCTGTCCGGTCGATTGCATCCAGATGGTGCCCGCCGGCCGCGCCTGGAGCGCCGCGGATGCGTCCGCCGGCCGCCAGCGCCACCACCGCCACCAGGCGCGCATGGAACGCCTGGCCGCCGACAACGCCCGCCTGATGGCCCCCGAGCCCGTGGCCGCGGCGGCCCCAGCCGCCATCGCCGACGCGCAGGACGAAGACCGCAAGCGCGCCGCCATCGAGTCCGCGCTGGCCCGCGCCCGCGCCCGCCGCCCCCCCCAACGCCCATGAACGCCGCCAAACGCCGAGAGATCTTCGCCCGCCTGCAGGCGGCCAATCCTCATCCCACTACCGAACTCGAATACGAGACGCCGTTCCAGCTGTTGATCGCGGTGCTGCTGTCGGCGCAGGCGACCGACAAATCGGTGAACATCGCCACGCGCAAGTTCTTCCCCGAGCACGGCACGCCGCAGGGCTTGCTGGCGCTGGGCGAAGCCGGACTGGCGGACTACATCAAGACCATCGGCCTGTACCGTACCAAGGCCAAGAACGCGATCGCCACCTGCCGGCTGCTGCTCGAACGCCATGGCGGCGACGTGCCGCAAACCCGCGAAGCGCTGGAAGCCCTGCCCGGTGTCGGCCGCAAGACGGCCAACGTGGTCTTGAACACGGCCTTCGGCCAGCCCACCATGGCGGTCGACACGCATATTTTCCGCGTCGCCAACCGCACCGGTATCGCCCCGGGTAAGAACGTGCTGGAAGTCGAATTGAAACTGGAAAAGTTCGTGCCGCGCGAATATATGCAGGACGCGCACCATTGGCTGATTCTGCAAGGCCGGTATGTGTGCGTGGCGCGCAAACCAAAATGCCCGCAATGCGGCATTTCCGATCTCTGCGAATACAAACATAAAACCCCCGCGTGAGCGGGTCGCGTCATCCCGCCAGGCCGGTGTTGAATAGTCATCCACGCGACGCCAAAACCGGGTTTTCCCCGAGGCGCGCGATGATGACGGAGCGATGACCGCCAAGCCGGCTTTGCTGCAACGCATTGCATGTCGACATAGGGTTTTCTCCCAGCAGGAATGCGAATTGTCCGCTATCCGACAATTCGCCATTGCGCACCGCAAAACCTATGACAAACCCTCATGGAATTTTGATTCAGAGGTGCGCATACTCGCCGGCAACTCTTATAGAAAACCGTGCGGTTTCGACGGTTTTCCTTACCCCGCGGGGGCCCTGCGCATAACGCCGGGCAGGGTCCATATAAATACAACGCCGGTGCAGCGGACATGGACGACACGATCCTGGAGACAAAAGGCCTCACCAAGGAATTCCGCGGTTTTGTCGCGGTCAATGGGGTCGATTTGCGTATCAAGCGAGGCGAGATTCATGCCTTGATCGGGCCGAACGGCGCGGGCAAGACCACATGCTTCAACCTGCTGACCAAGTTTCTTTCTCCCACCTCGGGAACCATCAAGTTCAATGGCATCGACATCACCGGTGAGCGTCCGGCGCAGATCGCGCGGCGCGGGGTGATCCGCTCGTTCCAGATTTCGGCGGTGTTCCCGCACCTGACCGTGCTCGAGAACGTGCGCATCGGCCTGCAGCGCAAGACCGGCCTGTCGTTCCACTTCTGGCAGAGCGACAAGCGTCTGGCCGCGCTGAACGAGCCGGCGCGCGAACTGCTCGAGCAAGTCGACCTGGGCGCGTTCGCCGACGAAACCACGGTCAACCTGCCCTATGGCCGCAAGCGCGCGCTCGAAATCGCCACCACGCTGGCGATGGAACCCGAGCTGATGCTGCTGGACGAGCCCACGCAGGGCATGGGCCACGAAGACGTGGACCGCGTCACGCAGCTGATCAAGCGCGTGAGCGCCGGCCGCACCATTCTGATGGTGGAACACAACATGAACGTCGTGTCCTCGATTGCCAACACCATCACCGTGCTGGCGCGCGGCGCCGTGCTGGCGGAGGGCACTTATGCCGAAGTGTCACGCCACCCCGCGGTGATGCAAGCCTACATGGGCACCACCGACGGCGAACTCGAAGGAGCGCACGCATGAGCACCCCGGCACTGGAAATCTCGGGCCTGCAGGCCTGGTACGGGGAATCGCATATCCTGCATGGCGTGGATATGCGTGTGGGCCAGGGCGAGGTCGTCACGCTGCTGGGCCGCAACGGCGCCGGCCGCACCACCACGCTGCGGGCCATCCTTGGCCTGACCGGCTCGCGCAAGGGCTCGGTGCGCATCCACGGCACCGAAGCCATCGACTTGCCCACCTACAAGATCGCCCACCTGGGCGTGGGCTATTGCCCCGAGGAACGCGGTATCTTCGCCAGCCTGTCGTGCGAGGAAAACCTGTTGCTGCCTCCGGTGGTCGGCTCGCTCGGCGGCGGCATGTCGCTGGCCGAGATCTACGACATGTTCCCCAATCTGCAGGAACGCCGGCACTCGCCCGGCACGCGCCTGTCGGGCGGCGAACAACAGATGCTGGCGGTGGCGCGCATCCTGCGCACCGGCGCCAACCTGCTGCTGCTGGACGAGATCTCCGAAGGCCTGGCGCCGGTCATCGTGCAGGCGCTGGCCCGCATGATCACCGCGCTCAAGCAGCGCGGCTACACCATCGTCATGGTGGAGCAGAATTTCCGCTTCGCGGCGCCGCTGGCCGATCGCTTCTACGTCATGGAGCACGGCCAGATCGTCGAACACTTCGAAGCCGCAGAACTTTCAGAGAAACAGGACACGCTCAACGAACTGCTGGGCGTCTAAAGCAACCTGTCACCCGCCGGGTTCCCGGCATCCCATACACCGAAGGGAAGAGGAGTCATCCCATGAAGCTGCACACCATCACTGCTGCACTGGCCATGGCAGGCCTGGGATTCGCCGGGGCAACCGCCCAGGCACAAGGAATCTCCGACGATGTCATCCGCATCGGATTCATCACCGACATGTCCGGCGTCTATTCCGACATCGACGGCAAGGCCGGCCTGGAAGCCATTCGCATGGCGGTCGAGGATTTCGGCGGCTCGGTCAACGGCAAGAAAATCGAAGTGCTGTCGGCGGACCACCAGAACAAGGCCGACGTGGCGTCGGCCCGCGCCCGCGAATGGTTCGACCAACAGAAGGTCGACGTGATCATCGGCGGCACCAACTCGGCCACCAGCCTGGCCATGGCCGCCGTGGCGGCGGAAAAGAAGAAGCCCTTCATCGCCATCGGCGCCGGCGCTTCCGACCTGACCAACGCCCAATGCACGCCCTACACCGTGCACTATGCCTACGATACCGTGGCGCTGGCGCGCGGCACCGGCTCGGCGGTGGTCAAGGACGGCGGCAAGAGCTGGTTCTTCCTGACCGCGGACTACGCCTTCGGCCACGCGCTCGAGCGCGACACGATGGCGGTGGTCAAGGCCGCCGGCGGCGAGATCAAGGGCCAGGTGCGCGCGCCGCTGGGCGCCTCCGACTTCTCCTCGTTCCTGCTGCAGGCGCAAGCCTCCAAGGCGCAGATCCTGGGCCTGGCCAATGCCGGCGGCGACACCATCAATTCGATCAAGGCGGCCAACGAGTTCGGCGTCACCAAGACGATGAAGATGGCGGGTCTGCTGGTGTTCATCAACGACATCCACTCGCTTGGCCTGGAAGCCACCAAGGGCATGTACCTGACCGACGGCTGGTACTGGGATCAATCCGACGCCTCGCGCGCCTGGTCCAAGAAGTTCGAAGCCAAGGCCGGCCGCAAGCCGTCCATGCTGCAGGCGGGCGATTATTCCTCGGTCACGTTCTACCTGAATGGCGTGAAGGCCACCGGCACCGACGATGCCGACACCCTCATGAAGTGGATGAAGTCGAACAAGATCAACGACTTCTTCACCCAGGGCGGCTATGTGCGCGAAGACGGCCGCATGATCCATGACATGTACCTGATGCAGGTGAAGACGCCGGCCGAATCCAAGGCGCCGTGGGACTACTACAAGGTCGTCGCCACGCTGCCGGGCGACGAGGTCTACACCAAGCTGTCCGAGTCGACCTGCAAACTGGTCAAGAAGTAATTCCCGTCGATGCGACCCTTGATGCGACCTGGCCCGCGCGGCCGGGTCGCCTCTCGAATTTGCCCGCTTCCCTTCGTACGCGCAGGATTTTTACAAGATGACTGATATTTTCGGCATCCCCATACAGGCCTTGTTCGGCCAGTTGCTGCTGGGACTGGTCAATGGTTCCTTCTATGCCATGCTGTCGCTCGGCCTGGCCGTTATCTTCGGACTGCTGAACGTCATCAACTTCGCGCACGGCGCACTCTACATGCTGGGCGCGTTCGTCGCCTGGATGGGGCTGTCGTACCTGGGGTTGAACTACTGGATCATGCTGATCCTGGCGCCGATCGTGGTCGGCCTGTTCGGCATCGTCATCGAGAAGCTGCTGCTCAAGCATCTGTACAAGCTCGATCATCTTTACGGACTGCTGCTGACTTTCGGCCTGACACTGCTGATCGAAGGATTGTTCCGCAGTTTCTATGGCGTGTCCGGCCAACCGTACCCCACGCCGGATGCCTTGCGCGGCGCCACCAACCTGGGCTTCATGGTGCTGCCCAATTACCGCGGCTGGGTCGTGGTGGCATCGGTGATCGTCTGCATGTCGACCTGGTTCGTGATCGAGCGCACCCGGCTCGGCGCCTTGCTGCGCGCCGGCACCGAGAACCCCAAGCTGGTCGAGGCCTTCGGTGTCAACGTGCCGCGGATGATCACGCTGACCTACGGCTTCGGCGTGGCGCTGGCGGGTTTTGCCGGCGTGCTGGCGGCGCCGGTGCTGCAGATCTCGCCGCTGATGGGATCCAACCTCATCATCGTGGTGTTCGCCGTAGTCGTGATCGGCGGCATGGGCTCGATCATGGGCGCCATTGTCACCGGGCTGGGCCTGGGCGTGATCGAGGGCCTGACCAAGGTGTTCTGGCCCGAGGCGTCCAGCACGGTCGTCTTCATCATCATGGCCATTGTTCTGTTGCTCCGCCCGGCCGGGCTGTTCGGAAAAGAGAAATGAATCGTCAATTCCTGGGCTATGCGGTCCTGGCCGTCGTGGTGGCCATCCTTCCCTTCCTCGGGGTGTATCCGATCTTCGTCATGAAGATCATGTGCTATGCCCTGTTCGCCTGCGCCTTCAACCTGCTGCTGGGCTTCACCGGCCTGCTGTCGTTCGGCCACGCGGCCTTCCTGGGCAGCGCCGCCTATGCGGCGGGCCACGCGCTCAAGGTCTGGGGCGTACCGACCGAGATCGGCCTGTTGTTCGGCGTCGCGGTGGCCGCGCTGCTGGGCCTGGCGATGGGCGCGCTGGCGATCCGCCGCAGCGGCATCTACTTCGCCATGATCACGCTGGCGCTGGCGCAGATGGTGTTCTTCTTCTTCCTGCAGGCCCATTTCACCGGCGGCGAGGACGGCCTGCAGAGCGTGCCGCGCGGCACCCTGCTGGGCATCGTCGACCTGTCCGACGACCTGAACCTGTATTACCTGGTGATGGGTGTGTTCGTGATCGGCTACTTCATCATCTGGCGCACGGTGAATTCGCCGTTCGGCCAAGTGCTGCAGGCGCTGCGCGAAAACGAACCGCGCGCGATCTCGCTCGGTTACGACGTGGACCGCTTCAAGCTGCTGGCATTCGTGCTCTCGGCCGCCATCGCCGGCCTGGCCGGCGCCACCAAGACGCTGGTGTTCGTGTCGGCCACGCTGTCGGACGCCACCTGGCAGATGTCGGGCCTGGTGATCCTGATGACGCTGATCGGCGGCCTCGGCACGCTGACCGGGCCGATCCTGGGCGCCTTCATCGTGGTGCTGCTGGAAAACAAGGTCGGCGACTTCGGCCAGATGTTGGCCAACCTGACCGGCGTGGACTGGTTCCTGCGCCTGGGCGAATCGGTCACGATCGTGATCGGCCTGATCTTCGTCATCTGCGTGCTGGCGTTCCGTCGCGGCATCGTCGGCGAGATCAGCGCGCTGGTCGAGAAACGGCGCGCCACCGCGCGCGTCTGAGGCGCGGCCCGGCGCCGCCCTCCTCCCGATCCCACAGGGCCGCGCGATGCGGCCCTGTTCTCATGGCGCGCCCGCGCCGCGCCTTTACAATGAACGGCACGCAATCCGAAAGGTGCTCCACCATGCGCATCAAGCCCTTGTCTGCCGCCATCCATGGCGTCCTGGCGCTGTCCGCCCTCCTGTTCGCGCCCACGGCCGCCCAGGCCGCCAAGCCGGTCTGTGAAATCGACCGCCCGGTGCGCTTCAGCGGCCTGAACTGGGAATCGAACCTGGTGCTGGCCGGCATCGAACGCTACGTGATGGAACACGGCTACGGCTGCAAGACCAGCGTCGAGATCGGCGAGACCCTGCCCATGCTGGCCGCGCTGCAGCGCGGCGACGTCGACGTCACGCCCGAAGTCTGGCCCGGCCAGATCGAAGTTGCCTGGAACAAGGCCCTGGCCAGTGGCCGCGTGCAGGGCCTGGGCCACGTCTACGATGCCGGCGAAGGCTGGTACGTGCCGCGCTACACCGTGCAACGCCATCCGGACCTGAAGACCGCCGCGGACCTGGCGCGTTTCAAGCACGTTTTCGCCGACCCCGAGGACCCGGGCCGTGGCCGCATCTACGGTTGCCCGGCGGGCTGGGCCTGCGGCACGCTCAACGACAATCTGCTGCGCGCCCTGGGGCTGGAACGCGACTACAGCCTGTTCGCGCCCGGCTCCGGCGCGGCGCAGAAGGCCGCCATCCTATCCGCCTACAGACGCCAGCGCGACATCGTCTTCTACTACTGGACCCCGACCGCGCTGGTTGGCGCGCTCGACCTGGTCAAGCTGGAACTGCCGGCGTTCGACCAGGCTGCCTATACCTGCCTGACCGACCCCAAATGCGCCCATCCGGTCGCCACCGCATTCAAGCCCAATCCAGTGGTCACCGGCGTGAACACCGCCTTCGCCAAGGACGCGCCGCAACTGGCCGCCTTCCTGGCCCGGCTCACCATCCCTGGCGATGCCATCGACGCCACGCTCGGCTGGCTCGAGAACGAAGGCAAGGAACCCGAGGATGCAGCCCGCTACTTCCTCAAGCAATATGGCCCGGTCTGGCGTCAATGGATGCCGGACGACGTCGCCACACGGGTGCAGGCGGCGCTGGATCGGGAGTGACCCGGCCCGCGCCTCATGTATCCTGACGTTTCGGCGCCGCTCTCGCGCCCACCCGATACTCCGAAGGAAAGCCATCATGGATGCCTTGTTCTGGCACAACGGTCACTGGACCACCGAAAACCCCAAACTGCTCGGCCCCGCCGACCACGCCTTCTGGATGGCCAGCATGGTCTTCGACGGCGCGCGCGCGTTCCGCGGCCTGACGCCCGACCTGGACCTGCACTGCCAGCGCGTGGTGCGCTCGGCCGAGAAGATGCTGATGAAGCCGCAGCTGGGCTGGCAGGAAATCCAGGCGCTGTGCCTGGAGGCGGTGGCCAAGTTCCCTGAGGGCAGCGAACTCTACATCAAGCCGATGTTCTTCTGCGCCGACGGCTTCCTGCTGCCGGATGCCGACAAGACCCAGTTCGTGCTGCACGTCTTCAAGGTGCCGATGCCGGGCGACCAGGGCTTTGCCGCCTGCTTCTCCAGCTTCGCGCGCTCCTGGCCCAACATGGCGCCGACCGACGCCAAGGCTTCGTGCCTGTACCCCAACGGCCAGCGCGCCATCCGCGAGGCGATGGACAAGGGCTTTGACAACGCCATCATGCTGGACGGCGCTGGCAACGTTGCCGAGTTCGCCTCCAGCAACCTTTGGATCGCCAAGGACGGCGTGGTCTCGACCCCGGTGGACAATGGCACCTTCCTGAACGGCATCACCCGCCGCCGCGTGCTGGCGCTGCTCAAGGCCGACGGCGTGCAGGTTCAGGAACGCAGCCTGACGCGCGCCGACATCGAGGCCGCCGACGAAGTGTTCTCGTCCGGCAACTACGGCAAGGTGGTGCACGTGAACCGCGTCGAAGACCGCAACCTGGAATACGGCCCGCTGGCGCGCCGCGCCCACAAGCTGTACATGGACTACGCCGAAAGCACCCGCAAGTAGGCGCCCCGCGCGGCGCATGGAACGCGCGGCCCCGGGGGCCGCGCCGCACGACAAGGACACGCCCAGCATGCATTTCCGACGCGAGTTCCTGCGCGGTGGCGCCGCGGTCGCCGGCGCCGGCAGCGCCCTGGCGCTGCTGCCCGCGTCAATCCGCCGCGCCTTGGCGATTCCCGCCAGCCGCCGCACCGGCACCATCGAGGATGTCGAGCACATCGTCATCTTCATGCAGGAAAACCGTTCCTTCGACCACTACTTCGGCGGCCTGGCCGGGGTACGCGGCTTCGGCGACCGTTTCCCCATCCCGGCGCCGGCCAGCCCCGATTTCGAACGCCGCACGGTCTGGGCGCAATACAACGGCCGCCCCGACGAAGGCGCACCGCGCAGCGTGCTGCCGTTCCGGCTGGACACCCGCGCGGCCTACCAGGCGATGCGCGTGGCCAGCACCCCGCACACCTGGTCCAACGCCCAGGACGCCTGGGACGCGGGCCGCATGGGCCAATGGCCGGCCGCCAAGAAAAACCACTCGATGGCCTACTACACCGAAGCGGACATGCCGTTCCAGTACGCCATGGCGCGTGCCTTCACGGTGTGCGACGCCTACCATTGCTCGTTCACCGGCGGCACCAACACCAACCGCCTGTTCCTCTGGAGCGGCACCAACGATGGCCTGGCGCGCGGCCACGGCCCCGCGCTCGGCAACACCTACAACAAACTGGGCGGCGGCGATCCGGCCGGCGCCTACACCTGGACCACCTATCCCGAACGCCTGGAACGCGCCGGCATCCGCTGGCGCATCTACCAGGACATGGCGGATAACTATTCGCTCAATCCGACCGCCGGCTTCAAAGCCTATCGTGACGCCTTTCACGGCGTGCCGGGCGCGCTGGCCGCGCTCAAGGACAAGGCGCTGACCACCCGCGGCCTGGACGGGCTGCGCCAGGACGTGCTTGACGGCACGCTGCCGCAGGTGTCCTGGATCTGCGCCACCAAGGCCGGCTCCGAACATCCCAGCCCCTCCAGCCCGGCGCAGGGCGCGGACTACACTGCGCAGGTGCTGGATGCGCTGACTGCCAATCCCGAGGTCTGGAGCAGGACCGTCCTGCTGCTGATGTTCGACGAAAACGACGGCTTCTTCGATCACATGCCGCCGCCCGCCCCGCCCTCGCGCGGCCACGATGGCCAGTTGGCAGGCGCGTCCACCGTGGATACCGCCGGCGAATACCACGAGATTGTCACCGGCGCCGAGAAGGACGATACGGCCGCGCACCTGCACGGCGTCTACGGGTTGGGACCACGTGTGCCCATGTACGTGCTGTCGCCCTGGACCAAGGGCGGCTGGGTCAATTCGGAAGTGTTCGACCACACCTCGGTGCTGCGCTTCGTCGAACGCCGCTTCGGCGTCGCCGAACCCAACATCTCGCCGTGGCGCCGCGCGGTCTGCGGCGACCTGACCTCGATCTTCGATTTCGCCACGCCCGATGACGCCAATTTGACACGCGCCCTGCCGGCCACCGCCGCGCGCGCGGCACAGGCCGCCGCGTTGCCCGGCGCCATCACCCCGCCCGCGCCCGAACGGCCTGCGCTGGCGCGGCAGGCGGCCGGCACCCGGCCTTCGCGCGCGCTACCCTACGCGCTGTCGGCGCGGGCCGACGTCGGCAACGAAGGCATCGTATTGCATATGTCCAACACCGGCGCCGCCGGCGCCGTGCTGCACGTATACGACCGCCTGCGCCTGGAGCAAGGCCCGCGCCGCTACACCATCGAGGCCGGCAAACAACTGCAAGCCAGCTGGCCGGTGATGGGCAACGATGGCCGCTACGATCTGTGGCTGCTCGGCCCCAACGGTTTTCATCGCCATGTGGCGGGACGGCTGCATGCGGATGCCGAGCCGCTGTCGGTCGAAGCCATCTGCGATCCTGCCGGACCGACATTGCGCCTGAAGCTGCACAACCCTGGCGCGTTGTCACGCGGCTTCCAGATCGAGGCCAACGCCTACCACTACGCCGGCCACCACGAACCGGCGCTGGCGCCTGGCGTCGGCGCCACCCTGGCCTGGAACCTGGCCGCCAGCGGCGGCTGGTACGATTTCAGCGTGCGCGCCGACGACGCGCCCGGCTTCATCCGCCGCTTCGCCGGGCGCATCGAGACCGGCGCGCCGTCCTCCTCCGACCCCGCGATGGGCCAGGAATTGATCCTGCGATGGACGCCGCCCGCATGAAACCACCCGCCCCCTACGAAAACGCCGTGACCTTCCGGTTCGGCGATTCGCCCGAACTGGCCGATGAACTACTGGCGTTGGTATTGTCGGGCGCCAAGACCGCCACCTGCGGCGCGCTGCGCGACTTCGACGAGAAGGAACCCGTGCCCGAGCCGGGTCGGCGCGACGTGGTGTTGGACGGCCGTGGCCGTCCGGCCTGCGCCATCGAGACGCTCAGCGTCGTGATCCAGCGTTTCGACGAGGTGGACGAGGCCTTTGCCACGGCCGAGGGCGAAGGGCCCTACGAGGTGTGGCGATCGGAGCACATCGCCTATTTCGACCGCAACGGCGGCTACGCGCCTGGCATGTTGCTGGTGTGCGAACGTTTCCGCGTGGTCGAGGTGTTCGAACGCGAGGCGGACTGACGCGTCCGCCTCGCCATCGGCATCAGGCCTCGGCCTGCTCGGCAGCCTTGCCCAGGCCGAGATAGCTCTCGATCACCTTGGGATCGCCGGCCAGCTCGCGCGCCGGGCCATGCAGGATGACCTCGCCGGTTTCCAGCACGTAGCCATAGTCGGCCACCTGCAACGCCGCGCGGGCGTTCTGTTCCACCAGCAGGATCGCCACACCGGTTTCACGCAGGCGCGCGATGATGTGGAAAATCTCCCGCACGATGCGCGGCGCCAGTCCCAGGCTGGGCTCATCCAGCATCAGCAGCGCCGGCTTGGCCATCAGCGCGCGGCCGACCGCCAGCATCTGGCGCTCGCCGCCCGACAGCGTGCCGGCCTGCTGGGCGCGGCGTTCGCGCAGACGCGGGAACAGGTCGAAGACCTCATCAAGCGTGTCGCGCCAGCCGCTTTCACGGGCGCGGTAACGGCGGAAACCGCCCAGCAGCAGGTTATCTTCCACCGACATGCTGCCGAACAGCTCGCGCCGTTCGGGCACCAGCGACATACCGGCGGCGACCCGGCGCTCGACCGGCCAGCCCGACACATCGGTGCCGGCGTACTGCACACTGCCGGTCGCGTGACCGGTCTGCGGCAGGGAGCCCATCATGGCGTTCAGCATGGTGGACTTGCCGGCGCCGTTGGCGCCGATCACAGTCACAATGCTGCCAGCGGGCACGGTCAGCGTGGCGCCGGCCAGCGCGCCGACCTTGCCGTAGCGGGCCGACAGGTTGCTGACTTCGAGAACAGGTTTGGACGCGTTCATTGCACGCCTCCCGTGGCGACGGGCTTGGCCTGGTCTGCTTCCGGCAGGTCGTCGTCGATGCCGCCCAGGTAGGCTTCCAGCACCGCCGGGTTCTGTTGCACCTCGGCCGGCACGCCTTCGGCCAGCTTGGTGCCGAAATCCATCACCACCAGGTGGTTGGTCAGGCGCATCACAAAATCCATGTCGTGTTCAACCAGCAGAATGCTCATGCCCTCGGCGCGCAGTTGTTCCAGCACGCGGGCCAGGTCTTGCTTTTCCTTGTAGCGCAGGCCGGCGGCCGGCTCGTCCAGCAGCAGCAGCACCGGGTCGCTGGCCAGGGCCCGCGCGATTTCCAGAATGCGTTGCTGGCCCAGCGCCAGGTTGCCCGCCTGCTCGTAGAGGTATTCCCCCAGGCCGACCCGCTTGATCTGCTCGGCGGCCTCATGCAGCAGTTGCGCTTCACGGCCGCGGTCCGTGTGCAGGGCGCCGGCCCAGACCCCGACATCGGAGCGCAGGTGCGCGCCCAGCGCCACGTTCTCCAGCACGGTCATGCCGGGCAGCAACTGCACGTGCTGGAAGGTGCGCCCCACGCCCAGCCGCGCGATCTCGCGCGCCGACCGGCTGTCGATCCGCTGGCCCATGAACGTGACCTGGCCGCGCGTCACCGGCAGCACGCCGCTGATCAGGTTGAACGTGGTGCTCTTGCCGGCGCCGTTGGGACCGATCAAGCCCATGATCTCGCCCGAGCGGACCTTGAAGCTGATGTCGTTGACCGCCACCAGGCCGCCGAATTCCTTGCGGATGGCGTCCACTTCCAGCACCACCTGCCCGGCCTGCGGACGCGCGCGCAGCGGCAGGGCCGGCGCCGGCTTGGGCGGCGCCAGGTTGCGGCGCGAGCCCTCAGCGCCGGTAAGGTTGCCCCACCAGCCCGCCAGGATCGGCCAGAGGCCGTTGCGGGCATACTGCAGCATCAGGATCAACAGCACGCCGAAGACGATCATCTCGAAGTTGGCGTTGGTGTCCAGCAGCTTGGGCAGCAGGTTCTGCAATTGGTCCTTCAGCACCAGGATGACGCTGGAACCGAGCAACGCGCCCCAGACGTAGCCCGCGCCGCCGACCACGGCCATGAACAGGTATTCGATGCCATAGTTCAGGCCGAAAGGGCTGGGGCTGACCGCGCGCTGCATGTGGGCATAGAGCCAGCCCGACACGCAGGCGAGCAAGGCCGCCCAGACGAAGATCACGACCTTGTAGGCGGCCGTGTTCACGCCCATCGACTCGGCCATGCCGGCGCCGCTCTTGAGGGCGCGGATGGCGCGGCCGGGACGCGAATTCAGCAGGTTGCGCGTCGCCCACAGCGCCAGCAGCACGAACACCCATATCAGGTAATAGATGTGGCGGCCGCTGGCCAATGACACGCCGAAGATGCTGATGGGCTCGATGCCGGCAATGCCGTCATGCTTGCCCAGCCAGTCGAGATTGCCGAACAGGAAATATAGCGACAGGCCCCAGGCAATGGTGCCCAGCGGCAGGTAATGGCCCGACAGCCGCAGCGTGATCGCGCCCAACAGATAGGCCACCACCGCGGTCAGGACCAGGCCGGCAGGCAGCGCCAGCCAGGGCGAGACATCGTGCTGCGTGGTCAGGTAGGCCGTGGTGTACGCGCCCAGGCCGACAAACGCGGCCTGGCCGAACGAGGTCAGGCCGCCGACACCGGTCAGCAGCACCAGCCCCAGCACCACCAGGCTGGCCAGCCCGATGTAATTCAATTGCGTCACCCAGAACTCGGGCGTGACCGACAGCAGCGGCAGCCCCGCCAGGACGACGATGAAGACGGCAAGCAGAATACGGTTCATGGCGGTTACTCCTCTTCGTCCACGTGATGGGTGCTGAACGAACGCCAGACCAGAACCGGGATAATCAGGGTGAAGACGATCACTTCCTTGTAGGCGCTGGCCCAGAAGGACGAGAACGATTCCAGCACGCCCACCAGCAGCGAGCCGGCCGCCGCCACGGGGTAGCTGGCCAGGCCGCCGATGATGGCGCCGACGAAGCCCTTCAGGCCGATCAGGAAGCCGGTGTCGTAGTAGACCGTGGTGATGGGCGCGATCAGCATGCCGGACATGGCGCCGATGGCGGTAGCCAACGTGAAGGTCAGGCTGCCCGACATGGTGGTGCTGATGCCGACCAGGCGGGCCCCGCGGCGGTTGACCGCCGTGGCGCGCAGCGCGCGGCCATAAAGCGTCTTGCCGAAGAACAGCCACAACGCGATGATCAGCAGCGCGCAGGTCGCCACCACGAACAGGCTCTGCGCCGACCAGGTGGTGAAACCCAGGTTGACCTGACCGCTCACGAACGCGGGCGTGCGCCAGCCTTCGGCGCCGAAGAACACCAGGGCCAGGCCGGTCAGCGCGAAGTGCACCGCCACCGACACGATCAGCAGCACCAGCACCGTGGCCTCGGCCAGCGGCTGGTAGACGATGCGGTAGACCATCGGGCCCATCGGAATCACCAGCAGCAGCGTCAGCAGCATGTTGAGCCACAGCGAATTGCCGGCGGCGGTGTAGGTGACCGTCAGCCACAGCAGCGCCAGCGGCACCACGAGACAGGTCAACACGGCTTTGAGCAGGCCTGCCGCGCTGCGGGTCCGCAGCGCGCGCAGCAATTCGAGCGCCAGGCAGACCACGCCCAGCAGCGGCAGGAGATAGGCGGTGCCGGGCACCTTGCCGTCCACCAGCATCGCGAGCGTCAGGGCGCCGAACGCCACGAACTCGCCCTGGGGAATGAAAATGACGCGCGTAACGGCGAATACCAGCACCAGCGCCATGCCCAACAGGGCATAGATGGCGCCGTTGACGATACCGTCTTGCAGCAGAATCAGCGCAATTGAGGAATCCATCTAACAACCTTATTGATTCTTGGTGTTCCGACCCCGCCCGGAACACTGATACGACACACCGGCCGGAAAGGCCGGTGCGAAGCATGGGGCGCCCTCATGGGCGCCCGTGGATCGGGCAATCCAGGGGAATTACAGGTTGGGCTGGTAGACCCACTTGCCGCCCTCGACCTTGACGATGACGCGCGAGCGTTCGTCAAAGCCGGCGTGGTCGGTCGGCGACATGTTGAACACGCCCTGCGAGGCGGCCAGGTCCTTGATGTTTTCCAGGGCGTCGCGCATGGCGGCGCGGAACTCCGGCGTGCCGGGCTTGGCGCCGGTCTTCAAGGCTACCGGCAAGGCGGCCACCACCAGCTGGCCGGCATCCCACATGTGGCCGCCGAAGGTGTTGGTCGATCCGGCGCCATTGGCCTTTTCGTAGGTCGCAACGTAGGCCAGGGCCGACTTCTTGACCGGATTGCTGTCGGGCAACTGGGCCGCGACCAGCAGCGGACCGGCCGGCAGGTACATGCCGTCGCAGTCCTTGCCGCACACGCGCAGCACGTCGTTGTTGGCGGCGCCGTGGGTCTGGTAGATGGTGCCGCCGTAGTTGCGGGCCTTCAGTTCCTTCTGCGGCAGGGCCGACGGGGTGCCGGCGCCGGCGATCAGGATGGCGTCCGGCTTGGCGCCGATCAGCTTGAGCACCTGGCCCGTCACGCTGGTGTCGGTGCGGCTGTATTTCTCGATGGAGACGATCTCGATGCCCTTGGCCTTGGCGGCCTTCTGCATCACGTCCAGCCAGCCGTCGCCGTAGGCGTCGGCAAAACCGATGAAGCCCAGCGTCTTGATCTTGGACTTGGCCATGGCGTCGGCCAGCGCGCCGGCCATCAGGGCGTCGTTCTGCGGTGTCTTGAAGACCCAGCGGCGCTTCTCGTCCACGGGTTCGACGATCTTGGCGCTCGCGGCCACGCTGATCATCGGCACCTTGGCTTCGGCCGCCACGTCCACCATGGCCAGCGAGCCCGGCGTGACCGAGGTGCCGATCAGCACATCGACCTTGTCGTCCGTCGCCAGCTTGCGCGAATTCTTGACGGCTTGCGTCGTGTCGGTGGCGTCGTCCAGGACGATCCATTCGATCTTCTGGCCGGCCACTTCCTTGGGCAACAGCGCGACGGTGTTGCGCTCGGGGATGCCGAGCGATGCGGCGGGGCCGGTGCTGGACACCGTCACACCCACCTTGACCTGGGCGCTGGCCAGCAGCGGCAGGGTCAGGGCAACGGCGGCGGCGGCCGCGGTCAAGCCGAAGTGCTTGCGCATGTTTTGTCTCCTGTGGTGGCTCTTGGATGCCCCGGACGAGGCGGAAGCGAGCCTAGTTAAAGTTATACAGAAAAAAATATTATAGGGTTAAAACAGTATCAGATGACCTGGCACAACTACGGTAAATCCCTGATGTGCTACGGAAACCCTATTTCAGCAAACGCATTCGTTAATGGCGAACTTGTACTTGAAAGCCCGGCGGGCGTCAGTTGGGGGATTCCCTTGCCCGGCTCAACGGCCACGCATGGGCCAGACCCGCTCGACACGCGTTGCCACCCAAGCCGCCAGCAGCGCCTTGATCAGGTCGCCCGGCACGAACACCAGCACCGCGAGCGCGGCCTTGGACAGCCCCATCTTGGTGACTACGGCCAGCCACGGCACCCCGCAGGCGTAGACCACCAGGATGCCGCCCACGATGCAGGCGGCGGCACTGCCGGCCAGTTGGCGGCCAAAGCCGGCCGCCGCGCCCGCCAGACGCCGTGCCAGCCAACCGGTGACGAACGCGCCGACCACCAGCCCGACCAGGAATCCACCAGTCGGGCCGAAGAACGCCCCCAGGCCGCCACGGCCTCCCGGCAGCACCGGCAGGCCGATCGCCGCCAGCACTAGGTACAGCAGGCAGGCCAGCGCGCCGCGCCCCGGCCCCAGCATGGCGCCGGCCAGCATGGCCCCCAGCGTCTGCAACGTGACCGGCACCGGGATACCCGGCAGCGGAATCGGCGGAATCAGGCTCAGCACCACGATCAGCGCAGCGAACAGCGCCACCAGCACAGTATTGTTGGATTTCATTGCAATGCCCTTTCTATATGTAGAGAGACCGGGGATCGGAGCAGGCCGGGAAACTACGGGCTGCGGGCGTCGATGGCCTCGGCCACTTCCTGCGCCCGCTTCAGGGTCAGCACCACCAGCGGCACGATCAGCGCCACCGGGTTGGCGCCCAGGCCGCGCGCCGCCTGGGCCTCGCGGATCTCATGGAAATTGCGCCAGATCTCGGGCACGAAGCGCAAGGCCAGCGCCAGCGCCAGCGCCACCTTGCCCGCGTCCAGCAGGCCGATGCGCTGCAACGGCATCAGCACCCGCTCGCACACGGCGATCAGGTCGGAACTGCGGCTCGACAGCGTCACCGCCAGCGCCAGCCCGACCATCGCGGCGATGCGCAAGACTACCGCCAGCGCCTCGCGCCAGCCCTGAAACCAGGCGGTGAACGCAGCGACCGCCAGCAGCACCCAGACCAGGCCGCGCACCTGGCGCCAGACACCGCCGGGCGACGCGCCGGCGCACCACAGCAGCAAGCCGGCGACCAGGCAGGCGGCCGCCAGGACAAGCGGATCGCGCAGCAGGAACAGCCCGGCGCCGGCCCCGGCCAGCGCCAGCAGCTTCAGGCCGGCGGGCAGCCGGTGCAGCGCCGAGTCGCCGGGAATATATAGGGGCTCGATCACGCGCAGTGGTCCCGGTACCAGCGCAGCGCGGCGGCCGGCGTGTCGTCGGCGGCGATGGCCCCGTCCTGGACCACCAGTACCCGCTCGAAATCCTCCAGCAATGCCAGGTCGTGGCTGACCACGATGGCGTCCTGCGGCAGGGCGGCGATGGCGTCGCGCACCCGGTTGCGGTTGCGCAGGTCCAGCTGGGTGGTGGGCTCGTCGAACACCACCAGCCCGGGGCGCATCACCAGCACCGCCGCCAGCGCCACCAACTGGCGCTCGCCGCCGGAAAGCGTGTGGCTGGTGCGATCGGCCAGGTGGGCCACGCCCAGCGCGGCCAACTCAGCCTCGATGCGGGCCTCGCGTTGCGCGCGGTCGGGCTCCAGGTGCTTCAGGCCGAATGCCAGATCCTCGCGCACGATCGGGAAGACGATCTGGTTCTCGGGGTTCTGGAACACGAAGCCGACCTGGCGGCGCACCGCCTTCAATTCATGCCGGGTATCCAGGCCACCGACCCGCACGCTGCCCGAGGTCGGCAGCACCAACCCGTTGACCAGCCGCGCCAGCGTGCTCTTGCCCGCGCCGTTGGGGCCGACGATGCCGACCCGGCGCCCGCCCAGCGCCAGGCTCACCCCGCGCAACACTTCCGCCTGGGGCGTCGATACAATCGCCTGGTCAAACTCGATTAACATGGGGCGGAATTATGCCCGAACCATTTCGGGCATCGGCACTCCAAGAGTTGATATGGACAAAGTACGCAAAACCGACGCCGAATGGCGGGCCCAGCTGTCCCCGGAAGAATACGTCGTCACCCGCGAAAAGGGTACTGAACGCGCATTCACCGGGCGCTACTGGAATACCTTCACCCCGGGCATCTACCGCTGCGTGGGCTGTGGCACGGCGCTGTTCGCGTCGGACACCAAGTTCGACGCCGGCTGTGGCTGGCCCAGCTATTTCCAGGCGCTCGACCCGGACCTGGTGCGCGAGGAACGCGACACCACCCACGGCATGGTGCGCACCGAGGTGCTGTGCAACGTCTGCGACGCGCACCTGGGCCACGTCTTCCCCGACGGCCCGGCGCCCACCGGCCTGCGCTATTGCATCAACTCCCTGTCGATGACGTTCGAGCCGGAAGCCGAATGAAGAAGTTCCTGTTCGACCTCTTTCCGCTGTTCCTTTTCTTCCTGGCCTACCGGTTCACCGACATCTTCGTGGCAACCGGGGTGGCGATGGCGGCGGCGGTGCTGCAGATCGTCTGGCTCAAGGCCACCGGCCGCGCCACCGAGGCGATGCACTGGATCAACCTGACCGTGATCCTGGTGTTCGGCGGCGCCACCATCTGGCTGCACAGCGACGTCTTCATCAAATGGAAGCCCACGGTGCTGTACTGGCTGTTCGGCGGCGCCCTGGTGTTCGCGCGCCTGCTGTTCGGCCGCAACCTGATCCGCCGCCTGATGGAAAAGCAGATCCAGTTGCCGGATGCCGCCTGGGACAAGCTCAATCTGATCTGGGCCGCCTTCTTCCTGTTCGCCGGCGCCATCAACCTGTACGTGGCCTTCTCGGGGCACTTCACCGAGTCCCAATGGGTCAGCTTCAAGGCCTTTGGCCTGATGGGCCTGATGATCGTCTTCGTCATCGGCCAGTCGATCTGGCTGGGCAAGCACATCGAGGCCGAAGACAGCGCCAACGCCCCGCCCAAGCCCTGACGCCCGCGGCCCCGCCCTTTTCCCGGCGCGCGCCGCGCGCCGGAACTTTACGATCACCACCATGTCAGAGACCACCGACCGCATCACCCTGATCCGGGAGCGCCTGGCCGTCCTGGAGCCGGTTTCCCTGGACATCCAGGACGACTCGCATTTGCATGCCGGTCACGAAGGCAGTAAAAACGGCGCCGGCCATTATCGCGTCCACATCGTGGCATCCTGCTTTGTAGGACTGAACCCCGTGGCGCGACATCGGCTGGTGTATCATCATTTGCAAGATTTGATCCCCTATCCGATTCATGCGCTTGCGCTCGACGCCCAGGCTCCCAAATAGAAAGTAAAAGGATATTCATGAAACGCATCGTCATGCTGGCCGCCGCCTGCGTCATCGCCGTGCCCGCTTTCGCCCAGAACGTCGCCACCGTCAATGGCAAGGCCATTCCGCAGAAGAGCCTGGATCAATTCGTCAAGCTGCTGGTCAGTCAGGGCGCCACCGATTCGCCGCAACTGCGCGAGCAGGTCAAGCAGGAGATGATCAACCGCCAGGTCTTCGTGCAAGCCGCCGAGTCCGCCGGCATCGCCAAGCAGCCCGACGTCCAGACCGAAATCGAACTGGCGCGCCAAGGCATCCTGGTGCGCGCCCTGATGGCCGATTACCTGGCCAAGCACCCGGTCTCGGATGCCAAGGTCACGGCCGAATACGAGAAGATCAAGAAAGAACAGGCCGGCAAGATGGAGTACAAGGTCCGTCACATCCTGGTCGAAGACGAAAAGACCGCCAACGACCTGCTGGCCCAGTTGAAGAACAACAAGGGCAAGTTCGAGGAACTGGCCAAGAAGAACTCCAAGGACCCCGGCAGCGCCGAAAAGGGTGGCGACCTGGGTTGGGCGCCTCCGACCAACTACGTCCAGCCGTTCGCCCAGGCCGTGACCCAGCTCAAGAAGGGCCAACTGGTCGACAAGCCGGTCCAGACCCAGTTCGGCTGGCACATCATCATGGTCGACGACACCCGTCCGGTCGAATTCCCGCCGCTCGAACAGGTCCGCACGCAACTGGAAGAAATGCTGCGCCAGCAAACCCTGGCCGACTACCAGAAGCAACTGCGCGAAAAGGCCAAGATCCAGTAAATCCGGCCTCGCCCCGCGAACAACTGCCCGCCCTGCGCGGGCAGTTTTTTTTGTCTGAACAAGATGCCGCGGGACGACGGCGACCACGCCGGAAATGAAAACAGGCCGCGCGCCGGAAGCGGGCAGCCTGTTCGACAGGGCCAGGGAGCGATGCGCCAGGCGCGATCAGGACGCGCCCAGCAGCGCCTTCAGCCCGTCCTCGTCGAGCACCGTGACGCCCAGTTCCTGGGCCTTGGTGAGTTTGCTGCCGGCATCCTCGCCGGCCACCAGATAGGCGGTCTTTTTGGACACCGAGCCGCTGACCTTGCCGCCGGCGGCCTGGATGCGCATGGAGGCTTCCTCGCGCGTCCAGTTCGGCAGCGTGCCGGTCAGCACGAAAGTCTTGCCGGCCAGCGTGGTGTCCTGCGGCACCGCCTCGGCTACCGGATGCACCCCCTGCGCCTTGAGCTGTTCGATCACGTCACGGTTGTGCTGCTCGGCGAAGAAGCGGCGGATCGAGCCCGCCACCACCGGCCCCACGTCCGGCACCGACGACAGCGCGTCCTCGTCGGCGTCCATGATGGCTTCGATGCTGCCGAAATGCCGGGCGACGTCGCGCGCGGTGGTCTCGCCCACGTGACGGATGCCGAGCGCGAACAGCAGGCGCCCCAGCGCCGGCGCGCGCGCCTTGTCGATGGCCTCGACCAGATTGTCGGCCGACTTCTGGCCCATGCGGTCCAGCCCGACCAGTTCGAGCGGGCGCAGGCCGAACAGGTCGGCCAGCGACTTGACGCGACCGCTGTCCACCAGTTGTTCGACCAACTTCTCGCCCAGTCCTTCGATGTCGAGCGCCTTGCGGCTGGCGGCATGCCATAAGGTCTGCTTGCGTTGCGCCGCACAGAACAGGCCGCCGGTGCAGCGGGCGATGGTTTCGTCTTCCAGGCGCTCGATCGCCGAGCCACAGACCGGGCAGGCCTTGGGCATGACGAATTCGCGCGCATCCGCAGGGCGCTTGTCGAGCACCGCGCTCACGACTTCCGGAATCACGTCACCGGCGCGGCGCACGATGACCGTGTCGCCGATGCGCACGTCTTTGCGGCGGATTTCGTCTTCGTTGTGCAGCGTGGCATTGGTGACAGTCACCCCGCCCACGAACACCGGCTTGAGCCGGGCGACCGGCGTGATAGCGCCGGTGCGGCCGACCTGCACCTCGATGTCCAGCAGCGTGGTGGTGGCCTCTTCGGCCGGGAATTTGTGCGCCAGCGCGAAGCGCGGCGCGCGCGCCACGAAGCCCAGCAGCTTCTGCGCCGGCAGCGAGTCCACCTTGTAGACCACGCCATCGATGTCGTAAGGCAGCTCGGGACGCAAGGCGCCGACCTTGGCGTAGAAGGCCATCAGGCCCTCTGCGCCGCTGGCGCGATGATTGTGCCGGACATTGACCGGCAGGCCCAGCGAGGCCAGCCAGTCGAGCATGGCGCCGTGCGATGTCTCGGGCAGGGTCGAAGCATCCGCCGCGCCCGCCGTGGCTTCGTCGAACAGGCCGCTCTGCGTGCCCGGCAGGCCACGCACTTCACCCCAGCCGTAGGCGAAAAAGCGCAACGGCCGCTTGGCGGTAATACGCGGGTCGAGCTGGCGCAGGCTGCCGGCGGCCGCATTGCGCGGATTCACGAATACTTTCTCGTCGCGCTTGGCCTGGGCCGCGTTGAGCTTCTCGAAATCGGCGCGGTTCATCAGCACCTCGCCGCGCACCTCCAGCACCTCGGGCGCCGCGCCGCTCAACTGCAGCGGAATCGCCTTGATGGTGCGGATATTGGAGGTGACGTCCTCCCCGGTCTGGCCGTCGCCACGGGTGGCGGCCTGCACCAGGCGGCCGTTCTCGTAACGCAGGCTGATCGCCAGGCCGTCGAGCTTCAGTTCACAGAAGTACTCCGCCTGCTGCGCCGGGCCCAGCAGGCCCGCGCCGCGCAGCGTATCGGTGACGCGGCGATCGAACGCCACCACGCCCTCTTCGTCGAAAGCATTGCCCAGCGACAGCATCGGCACCGCATGGCGCACGCTGCCGAAGGCCGCAACCGGCGCCGCGCCCACCCGCTGGGTGGGCGACTCGGGCGTGACCAGTTCGGGATGCGCGGCCTCCAGATCCTGGAGTTCGCGCATCAGGCGGTCGTATTCGGCGTCGGAGACCGACGGGTCGTCGTAGACGTAATAGCGGACGTTGTGCTGCTCGATTTCCGCGCGCAGCCGTGCCGCGGTTTCCGCCGCGCGGGTCCCTGCGGCCTTGCTCATTATGCAAACACCCGCTGGGCGCGTTCGCTGCCGGCGGGCAGGCCAGCCTGTTCGAGCAGGCCGAACAGCACTTGCAGCCGTTCGTCGATGACGCTTTCCGAGCCTTCGGCCAGCGGTTTGCCCTGGTCGTCGACCAGGTCGGCGCGCAGGCGCGCCGACAGTTCGCGACCCACATCGACCATGCGGCCGAAGGCGCGGCTGTCGGCCGGGCTGCAGGGCACGTCCAACAGCAGGTACAGGCGCTCGACGCCGCCCATGCCGGCGTCGAAGGCGGCGCCATCGGCGCGCGCCAGCGTGAAGCGGGCCACGCCGTTCTCGGCGGGCCAGGCCAGGCGGCTGCCATCGGCGACGAAACCGGCGTCGCGCGCCACGCTCAACACTTCGGCGGCCGGCTGGGCGGCACCCAGCAGCAGGGTCAGGCCAACCTGGGTGTCCAGGGCGGCGCAGGTGTCATCCAGGCGCGCCGCCTGTTCCAGGACGGCCTGCTGGTCGGGGCCCTCGATGGTGGCATCGAAGCGTTCGGCCAGATCCTGGGCGCGGGCCCAGGCCTGCGACCATTCGATGGCGGTCAGCGGGCCACTGCGATTGGCCAGCAGCACGGCCAGCTGCATCGACGCATAGGACTCGCCGCCGTGCAGGCGCGCGCGGTGGCGGCGCTGGTCGGTTTCGGCGAACACGCGCATGGGCTTGCGGCCCACCTGGCGCAGGCTCTGCAGGTAGGGCAGCAGATCGGCGCCCCGCACCGGCTCGGCGAAATTGACCTCGATGACCACTTCGCAGGCGGGATCGGGTTCCTCGGCGTCATCGGCGTCACTGCCCGGATCGACCGGCCGGGGTTGCTCGGGGTGCGCCTTGGGCGCGTCGCCCATGCCCGGTTCGCGGCGCGCGGGCGCGCTGCCAGCCTGCGCCGCGTCCGCGCCCAGCAGCGGGTCCTGCTCGGTGGTGGGGAAATGGGTCTGCATCTTGCGGCGGACACGGCGGTCCTGCCACCAGTTGAAGCCCAGCACCAGCAGTATCAGCAAGACGCCCAGGGCAATCAGCCCGATCTGCAAATCACTCATGTGTAAATCCCGCGCCATGAAGCCGGCGCCATTCTGAATATTGGGTTTATGCCGCTTCGGAGGCCATCATCTGGACGGCCGAATCTATGTCTACCGCAACGATACGCGAAACCCCTTGCTCTTGCATGGTCACGCCCACCAGTTGCTTGGCCATCTGCATCGCGATCTTGTTGTGCGAGATGAACAGGAATTGGGTCTGCTCGCTCATGTTGGCGACCAGGTTGGCGTAGCGCTCGGTATTGGCGTCATCGAGCGGCGCGTCCACCTCGTCCAGCAGGCAGAACGGGGCCGGGTTGAGCTTGAATAGCGCGAACACCAGCGCGGTGGCCGTCAGCGCTTTCTCGCCCCCCGACAGCAGGTGGATGGTGCTGTTGCGCTTGCCTGGCGGCTGCGCCATGACCTGCACGCCGGCGTCGAGGATTTCCTCGCCGGTCATGGTCAGCTTGGCCTCGCCACCGCCGAACAGCTTGGGGAACAGCTCGCCAAAATGGCCGTTGACGACGTTGAAGGTCTCTTGCAGCAGTTCGCGGGTTTCGCGGTCGATCTTGCGGATCGCGTCTTCCAGCGTCTCGATGGCGGTCATCAGGTCTGCGTGCTGGTCGTCCAGGAACCCCTTGCGCTCGCGCGAGGTGTTCAGTTCATCCAGCGCGGCCAGGTTGACCGAACCGAGCGACTCGATCTGGCGCGAGATGCGGGTGACTTCCGATTGCAGCCAGTTGGCGCGGCGCCATTCGTCGGGCTGATTGGCCAGATCCTGAGCCAGGGCCTCGCGGTCGACCTCGCGGGCATCGAGCTGCTCGGTGAATTGTTCCTCGGCCAGGCGCGCGGCCTGCTCCTGCAACTGCAATTCGGTGATGCGGGCGCGGCGCGGCTCGAGCGTGCGCTCTTGTTGCAGGCGGTCTTCGTCGGCGCCGCGCAGCAGCGCCGCCAGGTTTTCCATCTCCTGGCGCGCGCGCGCCAGCGCGTCTTCACGCTCGGCGCGAACTTCCAGCGCGTCCTGCAGGCCGGCCTGGGACGCGGAGGCGTCCAGGTCGACCAGGTCGGCCAACAATTGTTCGAGTTCGACGCTGCCGCGCTGGCTCTGGTCGGCCGCCAACTGCTGGTTGCGCTGCAGGTCGGTGATGCGGACCTGGATCGCGCGCTCGGCGAACTCGGCTTCCTGGGCGGCGCGCTCAAGTTCGCGCAGGCGGGCGCGGGCGGCCTCGGCCTGGGCGGCCAGGGTCTCGCCGTCCATTTCGGCGTCGGCGAACCGCGATTGATGCTCGGCCAGTTCCTCGTCCAGCGCCTCGAAGCGGGCCTCGGCCTCTTCGCGGGTGGCGCGCAGGTCTTCCTCGTGCGCCGAGATCTCTTCGAGATCCTGGCGCAGGCGCGCGGCGTGCTGGCCGGACTGCTCGGCCTGCTGCTGCAGGCGCGAATGTTCGAGTTGGATGTCATGCACCCGGCGGGTCACTTCGGCGACCCGCTGGCGCGCCGGCGCGATCGCCTGGGTCACCTGCTGCCAGGCCACTTCGGCGCGGGCCACGGCGGCGCGGGCCTGATCCGTGATCAGTTGCTGGGCCTTGATCTCGCGCTGCAGGTTCTCGATTTCCTGCTGGCGCGCCAACAGACCGGCCTGTTCGGAATCCGGCGCGTAGAAACGCACGCTGTGCGCATCCACCAGGTGGCCGGCCTTGACCACGCAGGCGGCGCCTGCGGGCAGGCTGGCGCGGGTGGCCAGGGCCTGGGCCAGATCGGTCGCGGTATAGATGCCGCCCAGCCATTCGTTAAGCAGCGTGCGCAGGTCCGGATCGGTGATGCGCAGCAGGCTGGCCAGCGGCGTCAGGCCGGCCGGCGCCGCCGGGGCGGGCGCCGCGGGCGGCAGTTGGTAGAAGGCCAGGCGGGCCGGCGGCGCATCGTCGGAGAAGGCGCGGGCCCAGTCCAGGCTGCGCACCTCGAGCGAGGCCATGCGCTCGCGCAGGGCGGCTTCCAGCGCGGTTTCCCAGCCGGGCTCGATGTGCAGCTTCTGCCACAGGCGCGTCAGGCCGGCCAGTTCGTGCTTGGCCAGCCACGGCTCCAGCGCGCCCTGCTTCTGCACATCCTCTTGCAGCTTCACCAGCGCCGACAGGCGAGCCTCCAGACGCGCGAGGTTCTGCGCATCGGTCTGGGCGGCCGCCTGGGCGCGGCTGCGCTCGGCGTCGGCCTCCGGCACCTTGCCCTCGAGGGCGGCCAGCTCTTCCTGGGCCTGTTCGAGCTGCTCCTCGCCGGCGACGCGGTCGCCGGCCAGTTGTTCCAGGCGCACCGGATCGGGGCTGTGCAATTCGCGCAGTTCCTGCTGCAGGCGCTCGCGGCGCTGCTCCAGGGCCTGCAGTTGGCGGTCGGCATCGCGTTGGGTCTGGGCCACCAGGGCCAGGTTCTGTTCCACGCGGGCCAGCGCGGCGCGCATCTCGTCGCGGCCGGAGGCAGCTTCGCGCACGCGTTGTTCGACAGCGGGCAAGGCGGCCTGGGCGTCCTCGGCGGCGGCCCGCGCCTCTTCGGTGCGGGCGGCGCCAGCGGCCAGGTCTTCCTCGGCCTGCGCGATCTGCTCGGCGCAGTGTTCACGCTGGCTGGTCCATTCGGCGATCTGCTGCTGCAACTGGTCGCGGCGCGCCTGCAGGCGGTTGCGCGAATCCACCACGTGGCGGATCTCGGCCTCCAGGCGGCTGACCTGGGCGTTGGCCTCGTACAGCGCGCCCTGGGCGGTATGGACCGCATCGCTGGCGGCGTAATGGGCCTGGCGCCGGGATTCGAGCGCGGCCTCGCCGGCCCGCAGGCCGGCGATGGCGGCTTCCAGCTCGTTCTGGGCCTGGGCCATTTCCTGGGCCTTCCTGGCGCGTTCTTCACGCGCGCCGGTTTCCTTCAGGAACCACAGCGCATGCTGCTTCTTTTCGCCGTCGGCCTGCAGCTCGCGGTAGCGCGTGGCGACCTCGGCCTGGGCCTCCAGCTTTTCCAGCTGGCTGTTCAGTTCGCGCAGGATGTCTTCGACCCGGGTCAGGTTCTCGCGCGTGTCGGACAGGCGGTTTTCGGTTTCGCGGCGGCGTTCCTTGTAGCGCGACACGCCGGCGGCCTCTTCCAGGAACACCCGCAGTTCCTCGGGGCGCGCCTCGATCAGCCGGTTGATCATGCCCTGGCCGATGATGGCGTAGCCGCGCGCGCCCAGGCCAGTGCCCAGGAAGATGTCGTGGATGTCGCGGCGGCGGACCTGCTGGTTGTTGACGAAATAGCTGCTGGTGCCGTCGCGCGTCAGCACGCGGCGCACGGCGATCTCGGCGTAGGTGCTCCATTGCCCGGCGGCTCGGCCTTCGCTGTTGTCGAACACCATTTCGACCGACGCCCGGGCCGCCGGCTTGCGGTTGCCCGAGCCGTTGAAGATGACGTCCTGCATCGACTCGCCGCGCAACTCCGAAGCCTTGGCCTCGCCCAGCACCCAGCGCACCGCGTCGATGATGTTGGATTTGCCGCAGCCATTGGGCCCCACCACGCCCACCAGTTGGCTGGGCACGGGAATCACGGTGGGGTCGACGAAGGACTTGAAGCCGGCGAGTTTGAGCTGAGTGAGACGCACAGTACGATGACGACGGGGTGGGTTGAACGAAAGGCGTTAACGGACCTGCCGCACACATTGCAAACCGGCCCCTGAAGGGCCGGCATGGGGATGGATCGTATGATACCGCAGGCAGTCTGTCCCCAAACGTGAACAACGGTCAAGCCCGCAGGCGGCCCCGTCCCAGCCCCCCGGCCGCATGACACGCCTCAACCCACGGGCAAACGCTGAATAGCCCTACCTGCGCCACGGGCTATACTCGCTGACACTTTTTCGCAAGACGCATAATTTTCACGCAGACCGACCGGGCTCAGGTCAAAGTACGGGGACATTCTTGAAACGAGGTTTCTATCTGGTCATGGCCGCGCAGGCCTTCTCGTCATTGGCGGACAACGCGCTATTCATCGCGGCGATCGCCTTGATCCAGGAACTGCACGGCCCCGACTGGCTGGCCCCGATCATGAAATGGTCCTTCGCCCTGGCGTACGTGGTGCTGGCGGCTTTCGTCGGCGCCATCGCCGACTCCTATCCCAAGGGCCGCGTGATGTTCTCGACCAACGCCCTGAAAGTCGCCGGCTGCCTGCTGATGTTCTCCTATGCGAGCCTCGGCATCGCCTCGCAGTACCAGACCTACCTGGTCTGCGCCGCCTACGGCGTGGTGGGCATCGGCGCGGCGGCCTACTCGCCGGCCAAGTACGGCATCGTCACGGAAATGCTGCCCCCCACCATGCTGGTCAAAGGCAACAGCTGGATCGAGGGCCTGACCGTCTTCTCCATCATCCTGGGCACGGTGCTGGGCGGACTGCTGATCTCCACCACGGTCTCGACCGCGCTGCTGCAACATTCCTTCATCGGCAAGCTGGTGCATACGCCAGCCGAGGCCGCCATCCTGGTGATCGCCTTCGTCTACCTGCTGGCGGCGCTGTGCAACCTGCTGATCCCGCACACCCACGTGCGCTATCCGCCGCAGCAGAAGAACCCGGTCAAGCTGGTGCGCACCTTCTGGGGCTACGTCCGCGTGCTCTGGAAGGACAAGCTGGGCCAGATCTCCCTGGCCGTCACCACCCTGTTCTGGGGCGCCGGCGCGACGCTGCAACTGATCGTCATCGAATGGGGCCGCAGCCACCTGGGCTACCAACTGGACAAGGCCTCGATGCTGATGGGCGTGGCCGCCCTGGGCACCGTGGTGGGGTCGATCCTGGCTGGCCGCATCCCGCTGCGCCGCGCGCTGTCGGTGCTGCCGGTCGGCGCCGCCATGGGCCTGGTGGTGCTGCTGATGCCCATGGTCTATTCGCCCTGGAGCGTCTACCTGCTGTTGCTGATCACCGGCGGGCTGGCAGGCTTCTTCGTGGTGCCCATGAATGCGCTGCTGCAGCACCGCGGCCACGTGCTGCTGTCGGCCGGCCATTCGATCGCCGTGCAGAATTTCAACGAGCAGCTCAACATCCTGCTGATGGTGGCCATGTACACGCTGCTGCTGTGGCTGCAACTGCCCATCAACATCATCATCGTGATCTTCGGCACCGTGGTGGCCGTACTGATGGTGGTGTTCATGCGCTGGAGCAAGCGCAATCTGGCCGACAACCCCGAGCTGCATGATCAGATTGGCCAGGAAGGCCACGGTCACGCGCTGGATTCAACCCCGCACTGAAGGCGTCTCGCCGTCCGGCAATGCCCAGGCCCGCCACCCGGCGGGCCTTTTCATACCCGCGCGGCCAGCTTCAGGTCTTGCCAGGCACGCGCCTTTTCCGCCGGGCTGCGCAACAGATAAGCCGGGTGATAGCTCACGATCACCGGAATCTCGCGCCCCTCGTCCGTCTTCATCTGGTGCACGCGGCCGCGCAGGCTGCCAATGGTGGCATCGGTGCCCAGCAGTGTCTGGGCCGCGAACCGGCCCAGCACCAGGATGCGCTCCGGCTTGAGCAGCGCGATCTGGCGCATCAGGTAGGGACTGCAGGCGGCGATTTCCTCGGGTTTGGGATTGCGGTTGCCGGGCGGCCGGCACTTGATCACGTTGGCGATGAACACGTCGCGCTCGCGGCTCATGCCCACGGCCGACAGCATCGCATCGAGCAACTGGCCGGAACGGCCAACGAAGGGCTGGCCCTGCCGGTCCTCCTGTTCTCCCGGCGCCTCGCCCACCACCAGCCAGCGCGTGGGCTGGCCGCCATGGCCGAACACGGCGTGGCGGCGACCGCCGCACAGGCCGCAGGCGGTGCAGGCCACCACCTGCTCGCGCAATTCGTCGAGGTTGGCGTGCTTGACCGCCATGGCCACCGGCATCGGCGCAGGGGCGGCCTCCACGGCGGCCTCGGCCTTGGGCGCCGGCTTGGGGGGAGGACCGTTGCGCAGGCCAGGGCCCGCCGGACGGAGCGTGTCGGTCGGCGCCGGCACGGCGTCCGGCACCGGCGCCACCGCGGCCGGCGGCGTCGAAAAATCCTGTTTCAGGACAGGCACTTGCGGCGCCGGCGCGGCGACCGCCGGGGGGGCCGGCCGCAGCCACAGGCGCTCCATGCCCAGCTCGCGCAGCCACAGGCGCTGCAGCGGATTGACGCGCGGCGCGGCCGAAGCCGGCGTGGAATGCGGCGCCGTCACGCTGCCGCCCCCTGAGACGCGGCTGCGACGGGTCCGTCCAGGCGCTTCTGCATCACCAGCGCATCCTCGCGCCCGCCCCGCTCGGCCGGGTAATAACCGCGCCGCAGGCCGATCTGCAAATAGCCACGGGCCTTGTAGAACTCGACCGCGGCCGTATTGGAAGGCCGCACCTCGAGCAACACGCCGTCCAGGCTGCGCTCGCGCGCCTGCTGCTCGCACCAATCCAGCAAAATGCTGCCCAGGCCCTGGCGGTGCAGGTCGCGCGCCACGGCGATCACCAGCAGGTGGGCCACGTCGGGCGCGAACATCAAGATACAGAATCCCGCCAGCCGGCCATCGCGACGTAATGTCCAGGCGCCATAGCCGGCCGCCAGCGCGTCGGCGAAATTGCCGCGGGTCCAGGGGAAGGACTGGACGTTGGCCTCCAGGGCCACCACCTCGTCCAGGTCGGCATCGGTCAACCCCTGCGGCGCCACGGGCGCCAGCGTCGATTGCGCCTTGGGATTACCCCCCTCCCCGCGCAGGCGTTCAGCGGTCGTGAACGCGACCTTGTCGCGCACATAAAGCGGCGCGGCCTGCTCCGGCGGCAGGGCCTGGCCACGCAGCCAGGCCTGGCTGGCCAGGCGCGCCACACTGGCGGCCTCGGGCCGCAGGGCCGCGCTGGCGCGGCGCCACCCGGCCGGAACCGGCATCTGGGCGGCATAGGCGTCCCAGGCGTCGCCCGCCAGCAATGGCGTCAGTGGCCGGCCGGCGGCCCGTGACCAGGCCGGCAGATGATGCGCCGTCCAGGCCACCACCTCGTCCGCCGCGATCAGCAGGGGCGCCTGCAGCGTGTCCCAGGCGGGCTCACCCGCGGCGTCGACGTCCGGGCGATAAACCGCCAGGTAGACTTCATTCATGCGAGCGTCCAGTGCCACCACGATGGCCTGCGCCGGCGAGCCTTCCGCCTGGGCCGCCACGGCTTGGTGCGACACCACCGGCAATACCGGGATCCCCAGGCCCATGGCCATGCCCTGGGCCACGCCGCAGGCCACCCGCAGCCCGGTGAAGCCGCCCGGTCCCTGGCCGAACGCCACCGCCTGCAAGGCGTCCGGCGCCAGCCCGGCCTGCGCCAGCAATTCGTTGGCCATGGGCAAAAGACGTTCCGCGTGCTCCTGGGAGCCCTCGTGCTCGCGCACCGCGACCTCCAGCCGGCCGCCCGAGGCGCGCAAAAGGGCCACGCCGCACCGCGACGAAGAGGTTTCCAGAGCCAGCAGGTTTAGTTCCATAGGTGCAGATTGTACGAAATACCGGGGCGGTTCCCCCGTATGTAAGGGGGATTTCAACCATGGTTCGCAATGTGTAATATCTTGTGAACGCCCACTAGCCGCTGGTTCTTGTCACTGTTACATTTCCGGCCATGAATACGCAAAACACCACCCCCACCCGAAAAATCCTCGTCGTCGACGATGATCCGCGCTTGCGCGATCTGCTGCGCCGGTATCTGTCCGAGCAGGGATTCAACGTTTTCGTCGCCGAAGACGCCAAAGAGATGGGCAAACTCTGGCAACGGGAGCATTTCGACCTGCTCGTGCTGGATCTGATGCTGCCCGGCGAGGATGGCCTGTCCATCTGCCGCCGGCTGCGCGGTGGCCACGACAATACCCCCATCATCATGCTGACGGCCAAGGCGGAAGAGATCGACCGCATCGTCGGCCTCGAGATGGGCGCGGACGACTACCTGTCCAAGCCGTTCAATCCCCGTGAGCTGCTGGCCCGGATCAATGCGATCCTGCGCCGCCGCGGCACCGAGGAACATCCCGGCGCCCCCAGCCAGGAAAACGAATCGATCGCCTTCGGCCCCTACGTGCTGAACCTGTCGACCCGCACCCTCACCCGCAATGGCGAGCAGGTGCCGATCACGACCGGCGAATTCTCCGTGCTCAAGGTGTTTGCGCGCCATCCGAAGATTCCCCTGTCGCGCGACAAGCTCATGGAGCTGGCCCGCGGCCGCGAATACGAAGCCTTCGACCGCAGCCTCGACGTACAGATTTCGCGCCTGCGCAAGCTGATCGAGCCGAACCCGTCCAAGCCCGTATTCATCCAGACCGTCTGGGGCCTCGGATACGTGTTTGTGCCGGACGGTGGCAGTTGATCGATACGCCCGCCCCGGGCAGGAGCGCAGCCTCGTGCCCCGCTTGCGCAAAACCTTCAGGAACCTGACGTCACGTCTGCGGCTCGGCTTGTTCGGCCGTACGTTCCTGCTGCTGGCTGCCCTGATGCTGGTCAGCCTGGGGGCGTGGCTACAAGTCTTCTTCAGCATGGAGCTGGGACCGCGCGCCAACCAGATGGCGCAGCGGGTGATCACGGCCGTCAATATCACGCGCACCGCGCTGATCTATTCCCACAACGACGAACGCAGCAAGCTGCTGCTCGACCTGGCCACCAACGAAGGCATCCAGGTCTATCCGCGCGAGGTCACCGACTTCGCCGAAGCCCTGCCCGACGACGATTACTGGCAGCGCGTGGCCCAGCACATCCGCACGCGCTTCGGCCCGGAAACCCAGATCGCCTGGGGCGTGAATCAGGTGCCCGGCTTCTGGGTGAGTTTCCAGATCGAGAAAGACCTATATTGGCTGGTGTTCGAGCGCGAGCAAATCGGGCTGACGGGCGGCATCGAATGGCTGGGATGGGGCGCCACGGCGCTGCTGCTGTCCCTGGTGGGTGCGGCGGTCAGCGTCGGCTTCGTCAACCGGCCGCTGTCGCGCCTGGCGCGGGCCGCCCAGGTGCTGTCGCGCGGCGAGACCCCGGCGGCCCTGCCCGAGCAGGGGCCGCTGGAAATCCGCGACCTGAACGCCTCCTTCAACCGCATGGCCAAGGACCTGCGGCAGGCCGAAGCCGACCGCGAACTGATGTTGGCGGGCATTTCCCACGACCTGCGCACGCCGCTGGCGCGCATGCGCCTGGAAATCGAGCTGAGCGGCGTATCCGAGGACGCGCGCCAGGCCATCGACGAAGATCTGGGCCAGATCGACCACAGCATCGGCCAATTGATGGAGTACGCCCGCCCCGCCGGCACCCTGCCGCAACTGGCGACCGACATCTCCGCGGTGCTGGCCGAACTGTATGAACGCGAGCGCAGCCATACCTCGTCACTCGGCGGCGAACTGGAAGCCACGCTCGAGCCAGGCCTGCGCGCGCGTATCACGGCGCTGGACCTCAAACGCATCGTCAGCAACCTGATCGAGAACGCGCGCCGCTATGGCCGCTCGCCCGATGGCATGGCCCACCTGGTCATGACATTGCAAGCCGAGGGCGGCATGATCATCATCGAGGTGTCCGACCGCGGTCCCGGCATCGCCCCCGAGGACGTCGACCGGCTGCTGCGGCCCTTCTCGCGCGGCGAGGCCGCGCGCACCGGCGTCAGCGGCGCCGGCCTGGGCCTGGCCATCGTCGAGCGCCTGCTCAAGCATGTCGGCGGCGCCCTGCGCATGCTGCCGCGCGAGGGCGGCGGCCTGACCGCCCGCATAGAGTTGCCCAAAGCGAAGTTTAGGAATTATCAATTAGACAACGATAATCCATAGCGTAGAATTTATGGTTTGAGGCACAGCCTTAATTCCACCAACAACTACTGGGAGTAAACATGAAAACTGTTGGCGACAAACTCGAGCCCTTCAAGGTTACCGGCGTCAAGCCCGGCTTCAACCAGCACGAAGAAAATGGCGTCTCGGCTTTCGAAGACATCACCGAAAGCTCGTTCCCCGGCAAGTGGAAGGTGATCTACTTCTACCCGAAGGACTTCACGTTCGTGTGCCCCACCGAAATCGTCGGCTTCAACAAGCTGGCCAAGGATTTCGAGGACCGCGATGCCGTCCTGCTGGGTGGCTCGAGCGACAACGAGTTCGTCAAGCTGGCCTGGCGCCGTGAGCACCCGGACCTGAACAAGCTGGGTCACTACCAGTTCGGCGACACCACCGGCGCCCTGATCGACCAGCTGGGCGTGCGCGAGAAAGGGGCGGGCGTTGCCCTGCGCGCCACCTTCATCGTCGACCCGGACAACACCATCCAGCACGTTTCGGTGAACAACCTGAACGTCGGCCGTAACCCGGAAGAAGTGCTGCGTCTGCTCGACGGCCTGCAAACCGACGAGCTGTGCCCGTGCAACCGTACGGTTGGCGGCGCCACGCTGTAAATTCCAGCCCGGCCGGGGACCTGTCCACAGGTCCTTCGCCGGGCTTTAACTGCGCTAGATTATAGGTAAAAACTATGGAATTTCTGACGACCATTAAGGAACAACTGCCGGATTGGGCCAAGGACATCCGCCTGAATCTGGACGCCGTGATTGCCCGCTCGACCCTGGCCCCGGAAGACGCCGTCGGCGCAGCCCTGTCGGCCGCCTACGCCGCGCGCAGCCCGGTGCTGGTCGACGCCTTCAAGAGCGGCCTGTCGGAAGCCGACGCCAATGCCGCGCTGACCGCTTCTGCGCTCATGGGCATGAACAACACCTGGTACCCGTACGTCGAAATGACCGGCGACGCCCAGTTGAAGAGCCTGCCGGCGCAGTTGCGCATGAATGCCTACGCTACCCACGGCGGCGTGGAAAAGAAGCGCTTCGAGCTGTTCGCCCTGGTGGCCTCCATCATCGGCAAGTGCCACTTCTGCGTGGCGTCGCACTACGAGAACCTGAAGAAGGACGGCCTGTCCACGGAACAACTGCGCGACGCCGGCCGCATCGCTTCGGTGGTCAACGCCGCCGCCCTGGCGCTGGCCGCCCAGGGCAAGTAAGCCCGCCGCGGCCGGCCCTGCCGCGGGGCCATGAAGAAAGCCCGCTTGCTCACGCAAGCGGGCTTTTTGCTGGAGACAGCCCCGCTATTGCCCCTGGGATTTGACGGCCTTGGTCGGCAGACCATTGGCCACCCATGCCTCCAGGCCGCCGCGATACCAATAGACCGGCCAACCCATCATCCCGGCGCGCAACGCGGCGTTATAGGCCGAACGGTCATTCATGCCGGCCCCCAGGATGATCAAGGGCACATTGTGTTCTTTCTCGGTGCCCGCCTTCTTGTGCAGCCAGCCATCGAACGCTTCCTGCATCTGGTCGGTGATGCTGCCATCCGAGCCGGCATCGCTCAGCGGGAAGGCCCCGGGGATGGTTTCGCGCTGCCCGCTGGTGTCGATCACCAGGAAATTCTTGTTCTTTTCGTCGGTCAGCAAGGCCACCACGTCCTTGGTGGTGATCACTTTGGCCCGCGGATGCGTGGTCGGCGTCGGCCCCTTGTAGGGCGCCGAGAACAGCAAGGTAGTCGGCGGCACGCCGCTGTCCTGCAGTTCGTCGAAGCCCCCGCCCGGCGCGCGTTGCGGCTGGCCCGCCGGCGCCTGTTGGCGCGGCGGCGGCTGCGGCACCTGCCGCTGCGGCGCTCCGGCCTGCTTGGGCTCGCCGCCGACCGTGCCCATCTCGATGTCGGAGATCATCACCGCGATGTTCTCGATCAACTCGTAGCACATCGTGATCGAGCCTTCGCGCGGGCTGTACCAGGCGTTGAGCTTGCCGCAATCCTTGAAGACCACATTCACCGGCCGCGGCAAGACGTAGGTCTGGCCGAGCAGCTTGATGTTCGTGGTGATGGCGTCGGACAGATTGTTGGCGAACAGGTTGCCGATACGCCGCGATGACGGTTCGAACGTCACGTTCACCGGCGCGCCGGGCGCGTTCGCCGGCTGTTGGCCGTCGGGCGACCAGGCGCCAACGCGCGTATGCGGCGCCAGGATGCGGCGCCAGGCCCGGTTCTGCTTGGTGAATTCATCGGCGCAACGCGCTTTGGTGCGATCTTCGAACCCGACCTGATCGACCAGCGAAGCGAACACCCCCGGATTGCCGCCATACATGATGCACAGCATGTTGCGGAAGCGCTTGAGATCGCCCGTGTGCTCATCCTGCCAGGGCGAATTGCCAGCGCCCCGGGCCTCGGCCAGCTTGCCGCTGTAGTACCACTGCAGGGCCGCGTACTTGGCCGCGCCCTGGGCCATGGCGTTGGTGTCCTCGTCGCTCGACGGGTACATGGTCGGCTCGACGATCTGCAGCGCCGAATAGATATCGACCGCGTCTTCCTCGGCGCCGGTCGAAGGCAGTTCCAGTTCGCCGATCAGGGCGTGGCCGAACTCATGCATGAAGATGCTGCGCATGATGCCGATGTAGACTGCCACGATGCGCAGCGAATCGCCGCCGAAGCGCGGGTACGGGCCAGCGCCCGGCAAACCGCTGTTGCTGCCGGAATCCGGCGCCGCCTGGGGGGGGCGCGGCTGTGGTGGCGGAGCGTTGCCGCCCTGGGCCGCCTTGCCACCCTGGGCGGGAGCGATGTTCGAATTGATGGCGAAGTCGGCGATGCCGAAGGTGCCGACGTCGTAGGCCATGATGCCGAGTTCGGAACCCAGCGCGGGTTCATTCTCGATATCGCCGATCTTCTGGCCATTGACAATGAAGCGGGCCGCGCCCGGCACCTCGACCACCTTGATGCGGTCGGAGCCATCCAGCTTGGCCACATTGGCCACATTGGCGATATCGCGGCGCTTGTCGCCGTCCAGACAGAACAGGATGGTCTGCTTGGCGGCCGTGAGTTCCAACAGGCACAGACCCTTGCGCGCGCGGTTGGTCAGCGCCAGGCCAATGGATGCCTTGGGATTCTTTGAGTTCAGGACCACATTCACGTCGGTGATGCGGCCGGTCTCCGGCGGCTGCCCGACTTTCAGGTAAAGCGTCTGCTCGCTGCCGGCCAGGGCCTTGTTGCGCAGCGTGAACCAGCCATCCTCGACCCCGGCGGTCCAGCCTTGCAGCATCTGCGTGCGAACCGCGCCCGAGAGCGGGCCGAGCTGCTGCTCGAATTCTGCATGTGCAGGCGAACCAACGGCGGCAAGCGCCAAGAACAAGGCAGCGCCACGTACATGCATCTTGGTGTCCCTATTATCCAGGCGTTAAGTAGCGGCAGAATATTCCAGTTCAAATTCACCTGCAAGACGAAAACACCGGTGTTTCCGGCCCCCCGCGCGCCACAGGACGCGGGAACCACGCCCAACCGCAGCAGCCACGCGGCTTCCGCCCTATTTTGCGGTTTGTTAATTTGTTATGGACATGTATCTGTGCGCGTTAAACAACGCCGGCGCGCGAAAAAAAGCGCGGTGAATACCGCGCCATCGATTCCGGCAGAGGCCGCCAGCCGCGTTTCAGGCGCGTGCCAGCAGCGCCACCACCGTGGCGGAAATGCCTTCCTTGCGGCCCAGGTATCCCAGGCCCTCGTTGGTCTTGGCCTTGATGTTGACCTCGGTTTCGGCCAGACCGGTATCGGCGGCGATGTGTCGCACCATGGCCGGCGCGTGCGGCCCGATCTTGGGGGCCTGGGCATGTACGGTGGCGTCGATGTTGACCGGCGCCCAGCCGGCCTGGCGCACGCGCGCCACGGCCTCGCGCAACAGCACGCGGCTGTCGGCGCCCTTGAAGGCCGGGTCGGTATCGGGGAAATGGCGGCCAATGTCGCCCAGGCCGGCGGCGCCCAGTAACGCGTCGGTGATGGCGTGCAGCAGCACATCGGCATCGGAATGGCCCAGCAGGCCGTGGGTGTGCGGAATGGTCACGCCGCCGATGATCAGCGGCCGCCCCTCGACCAGGGCGTGCACGTCAAAACCCTGTCCGACGCGAAAAGGAATACTCATAGCCATTTTTCCATCAGTTCGAAATCGTCCGGCCAGGTCACTTTGAAATTGCGCATCGCGCCGGGCACCAGCAGGGGAGCATAGCCCGCGGCCTCGATCGCCGAGGCTTCGTCGGTAACCACGGCGCCGCTGACTGCGGCCGCCGTCAGTGCATCGCGCAGCGCCCCGGCGCGGAACATCTGCGGCGTCTGCGCGAGCCACAGGCCGTTGCGGTCCAGGGTGCGCTCGACCCGTTCGTGGCCGGCCTTGACGGTGTCGGCCACCGGCAGTGCCAGCAAACCGCCGACCGGATCCGCGAGGCAGGCGTCGATCAAGCGCGCCAGCGCCGATGCCGGCAGGCCGGGACGGGCCGCGTCGTGCACCAGGACCCAGGTGTCATCGGCCACGCCGCTCTCGGCCAGGGCGCCGGCCACGGTATCGGCGCGGGTGGCGCCGCCGCAGGCCCGCCAGACGGTGCGCGGCAGCCCCGCCAGCGCCTGATCGACCCAGCCATCGCCGGGCGTCACCGCCACGCGCACCTGCGACACGCGCTCGTCGGCCAGCAGCGCGGTCACGGCGTGGCGCAGCATGGGCTGTCCGGCCAACGGACGATATTGCTTGGGCACGCTCTCGACGCCGGGGTGGCTGGCGCGGGCGCCGACGCCAGCGGCGGGAACGATTGCGATGATTGAGTCAGACATGGTGCGGTGATTTTATAATCTTCCGCTTGATGCCTGCTCCCAGCCTGATGCCCGCTCCCACCTCCCCCGCCACGGCAGCGCCGCCCGTCCCCGCGACCGCCCCTACTCTCGCCGCGCTCAAGCCCGGCACACGCTACGCTCAACCGCGCCCGCCCGGTTCGGGCGACGCCTGGCTGCTGGCCGACCTGGCCCGGCAGGCCGCCGCGCCGCTGGTGGTGCTGACCGCCGAACCGCTGGAGGCGCAGCGCCTGGCCGAAGAGATCGCGCTATTCGCGCCCGGCCTGCGCGTGCGCCAGCTGCCCGACTGGGAAACGCTGCCGTACGACGCCTTTTCGCCGCACCAGGACCTGATCTCCGAGCGCCTGCACACCCTGCATTCGCTGATGATGAAGACGGTGGACGTGCTGACGGTGCCGGTCACCACCGCGCTGTACCGGCTGGCGCCGCCGTCGTTCCTGGCGGCCTACACCTTTTCCTTCAAGCAGAAGGACAAGCTCGACGAAGCGGCGCTGCGCGCGCAGCTGACGCTGGCCAACTACAACCACGTCACCCAGGTCACCGCGCCGGGCGAATTCTGCCTGCGCGGCGGCCTGATCGACCTGTTCCCGATGGGATCGGCTCTGCCCTACCGGCTCGACCTGTTCGACGACGAGATCGAGACCATCCGCAGCTTCGACGTCGACACCCAGCGCAGCCTGTATCCGGTGCGCGACGTGCAACTGCTGCCGGGGCGCGAATTCCCCATGGACGAGGACTCGCGCAACCGCTTCCGCGCGCGCTTTCGCGAAGAGTTCGAGGGCGATCCATCGCGCGCCCTGCCCTACAAGGACATCGGCAACGGCATCCCGTTTGCCGGGGTCGAGTACTACCTGCCGCTGTTCTTCGACGAGACCGCGACGCTGTTCGACTATCTGGCCGACAACGCCATCACCGTCACCGTCGGCGACATCGACGACGCGATGCTGCGCTTTCACCAGGACACCGGCAGCCGCTACAGCTTCCTGAAAAGCGACCGCGAACGCCCGGTGCTGCCGCCGTCGGCACTGTTCCTGGACGAGCAGGCGCTGTATGCCCGCCTGAAGGAATTCCGCCGCCTGGCGTTGACTGCCGGCCAGCCGCATCCCGACTTCCGCGCCGCGCCCGACGTCAGCGTGGCGCGCCGCGCCGACGACCCGATCGCCAAGCTGCGCACGCATGTCGGCACGCCGCAGGGCCGCGTGCTGCTGTGCGCCGATTCGGCCGGCCGCCGCGAAACGCTGGTACAGATGCTCAACGAGTTCGGCGTCACGCCGGACGCGCAGCCCGACAGCATTGAAGCCTTCCTCGCCTCCGACGCCCACTTCGGCATCGTCGCCGCGCCTCTGGGCACGGGCTTCGAACTGCCGCAGGCCAACCTTGCCTTCCTGACCGAGAACGACCTTTATCCGGGGCTGGCCAGCACCGGCCGGCGCGGCAAGCGCGACCAGGAGCGCGCCAGCAACGTCGAAGCGATGGTGCGCGACCTGTCCGAACTGCGCGCCGGCGACCCGGTGGTCCACGCGCAACACGGCATCGGCCGCTACCATGGCCTGGTCAACATGGACATGGGCGAAGGCGAGATGGAGTTCCTGCATCTCGAATACGCCAACGGCAGCACGCTGTACGTGCCGGTGTCGCAACTGCACGTGATCGCCCGCTACAGCGGCGCGGATCCGGAAGCCGCGCCGCTGCACCAGCTCGGCTCGGGCCAGTGGGACAAGGCGCGCCGCAAGGCCGCCAGGCAGGTGCGCGACACCGCCGCCGAACTGCTGGCGCTGTATGCCCAGCGCGCGGCGCGCGAGGGCTTCGCCTTCAACCTGCCGCTCAACGATTACCAGGCCTTCGCCGAAGGCTTCGGCTTCGAGGAAACCGCCGACCAGGCCGCCGCCATCGAGGCCGTGCTTGCCGACATGACCTCGGGCCGGCCGATGGACCGACTGGTGTGCGGCGACGTCGGCTTCGGCAAGACCGAAGTGGCGTTGCGTGCCGCCTTCCTGGCGGTGGCCAATGGCAAGCAGGTCGCGCTGCTCTGTCCCACCACGCTGCTGGCCGAGCAGCACGCGCAGACTTTCTCCGACCGCTTCGCCGACTGGCCGGTGCGGGTGGTGGAGCTGTCGCGTTTCCGCTCGGCCAAGGAAGTGGCCGCCGCCATCGAAGGCATCAACGATGGCCGCGTCGACATCGTCATCGGCACTCACAAGATCCTGTCCAAGGATGTGAAGTTCAAGCGCCTCGGGCTGGTCATCATCGACGAAGAGCACCGCTTCGGCGTGCGCCAGAAGGAAGCGCTCAAGGCGCTGCGCGCCGAGGTCGACGTGCTGACCCTGACCGCCACGCCGATCCCGCGCACGCTGGGCATGTCGCTGGAAGGTATCCGCGACTTCTCGGTCATTGCCACGGCGCCGCAGAAACGGCTGGCGATCAAGACCTTTGTGCGGCGCGAAGACGGCAGCACGCTGCGCGAGGCGCTGCTGCGCGAACTCAAGCGCGGCGGCCAGTGCTACTTCCTGCACAACGAGGTCGAGACCATCCACAACCGCCGCGCCCGCCTCGAAGAGCTGGTGCCCGAGGCCCGCATCGCGGTGGCCCACGGCCAGATGCCCGAGCGCGACCTGGAACAGGTGATGAAGGGCTTCTACCAGCAGCGCTACAACGTGCTGCTGTGCACCACCATCATCGAGACCGGCATCGACGTGCCCAGCGCCAACACCATCGTGATCCACCGCGCCGACCGCTTCGGTCTGGCGCAGCTGCACCAGTTGCGCGGCCGTGTCGGCCGCTCGCATCACCAGGCCTACGCCTACCTGCTGACACCGGGCGAGGACGCCATCACCAGCAACGCCAAGAAGCGGCTGGAGGCAATCCAGGCCATGGAGGAACTGGGCTCGGGCTTCTACCTGGCCATGCACGACCTGGAGATCCGCGGCACCGGCGAGGTGCTGGGCGACTCGCAGTCCGGCAACATCCAGGAAGTGGGCTTCTCGATGTACAACGAGATGCTCAACGAAGCGGTGCGCGCCCTGCGCGCCGGCGAAGAGCCGGACCTGGACGCGCCGTTCAACCTGGCCTGCGAAGTCAACCTGCACGCGCCCGCGCTGCTGCCATCCGACTACTGCGCCGATGTCCACGCGCGCCTGAGCGTCTACAAGCGCCTGGCCCACGCCGCCGACGAGGACGACCTGATCCAGATCCAGGAAGAGCTGATCGATCGCTTCGGCAAGCTGCCGGAGGCGGCGCAGACCCTGCTTGCCACTCATCGCCTGCGCCTGGCCGCGCAACCGCTGGGCATCATCAAGATCGACGCCAGCGAAACCCAGGCGCTGCTGCAATTCGGCCCCAAGACCAGTGTCGATCCGGCCAGAATCATCGAACTGGTGCAGCGGCAACGCCACATCAAACTCGCCGGACAGGATAAATTGCGGGTTGAGATCAAGGCAGCGCAGATCCCCGCCCGTGCCGATGCCGTACGCGCTGTGCTGCGCGCCTTGAAGTAACCCGCCCCCGACCCTCGCATTTTTATGACTATCCATCACCTCGTCGTCCAATCCCCCGGCCTGACGGTCGAACATGCCGAACAGCTCGCCGCACTGGCGCAGGCCCAAGGCGTGGCCCGTATCAGCGCCACGGCCGCGCGCCTGCTCGACGTGCAGCACGACGAGGCGACCCGCGCCGACGTGGTGGCCTGGGCCGAGCGCCACGGCATCGACACCGCCTTCGTGCCGGCCGGCCTGAAGCTGGCGCACTGCAAGGTGCTGGCGATGGACATGGACTCGACGCTGATCAACATCGAGTGCATCGACGAGATCGCCGGCGTGGCGGGCGTCAAGGACAAGGTCTCCGAAATCACCGAAGCGGCCATGCGCGGCGAGATCAAGGATTTCGCCGAAAGCCTGCGCCGCCGCGTGGCGCTGCTCAAGGACGTGCCCGCGCAAGCCCTGGAGCAGGTCTACACCGACAAGCTGCGCCTGAACCCGGGCGCCGAGCGCCTGATCACCACCGCCCAGGCCGCCGGCATCAAGGTGCTGCTGGTGTCGGGCGGCTTCACCTTCTTCACCGACCGCCTGCGCGAACGCCTCAAGCTGGACAGCGCGCACGCCAACACGCTGGAGATCGACAACGGCGTGTTGACTGGCCGCGTGCTGGGCGACATCCTCGATGCCGACGCCAAGGCCGTCTATCTGCGCGAGTTCGCGCGTACCCACGGCGCGACCAAGGAAGAGATCATCGCCATGGGCGACGGCGCCAACGACCTGAAGATGCTGGCGGCCGCGGGCTTCCCCGTGGCGTATCACGCCAAGCCGCTGGTACGGCAGCAGACGCGCTACGCGCTGAACGTGTCCGGGCTGGACGGCGTGCTGAACTGGTTTGAAAGCTGAGCGTGGCACGTTCCGCCACGCAAAACAACGCGCCATGAAAAATGCCGTTCATCCGGCTGGATGAACGGCATTGCCGGGAATGCCTATCGTGCGCGCCGCTCAGTAGCGAAGGCGTACAGACAACATGGCTGCCCGCCCCGTCCCGAGCGCGGCATGGTTGCTCGGCCGGGCCCGCGTGTAGAAGGTCTGGTCGAACAGGTTCATCACGTTGAGTTGTACCGACAGGCTGGGATTGACCTTGTACTTGGCCATCACGTCGAAGCGCCAGTATGACGGCACCCAGCGCGCCCTGGGCGCGCCGTTCGCCGCGACGCTCGCATCGGCGTTGCCATAGGCCTTGGCGACATAGTAGGCGCCGCCGCCCAGCGTCAGTTCAGGCAGCACCTTGTAGGAAGACCACAGGCTGAACGCGTGGCGCGGCGTATTCGGCAGCTCCTGGCCCTCGGCGCCGACGTCCCTGCGACCGCCGCGGATCAGCTTGCTGTCCATGAAGATATAACCACCATAGACATTCCAGGCCGGCGTGATGGCGCCCGAGAAGCCCAGTTCGATCCCGCGCACGCGGGTCTGGCCCACCTGCTCGTATTCGCCCGGCAGCACCTCGACATTGGTGTTCTTGCGCCTGTCATGAAACACCGCGCCCGACAGCGTCAAGCGTTCGTCGAACATCTGCCATTTGACGCCTGCCTCCATCGAGCGGCTCTTTTCCGGAGCCGCAGCCTCGTCACGGTCTCTGCGCAAGATGTCGGAAGCCGTGGTGCCCGCCACCGCGGAGGGCGTGGACGCGGTGCCATAGCTCGCGTAGAGGGTGCCTGCCGGCACCGGCTTGTAGACCAGGCCCAGCTGATAGTTCACGAGATTGTCGGTGCGGCTGTAGTGTTCCGTCGCCGAAGGACGGCCGCTGGTGCGGTAGTTATCCCAGCGCAGCCCACCACTGGCCTGCCAGTGTTCGCCGAACTTGATGGTGTCGAAGGCGTACAGCGCCAAGGTGTCGGTGGCATAGGGAGCCGCCAGACCGCGGGCGGTACGGCAAGGGTAGGACACATTCGGATCGGGATTGTGCAATGAGGTATGCGCCAGCGCGTCCGGGCAAGCCGTAATACCGTCGGACACCAGGACCTGGTCGTTGTTTCTCGCCATGGTCTGCTTGACTGAGCTGTATTCGAAGCCCAGGTCAAAGCCGTGCTTGAGCGCACCCGTTTGGAACTCCCCGCTCAAATCGGTCTGGTTAGTGAACGCCTTGGTGACGAAATACCTGCCATATGCCGGCCTGTCCACAATCCCGGCAGGCAGGTTCGCGAGCGTGAGGTTGGGCTGGGTGGCGAGATAGTCGGCGGTTTCATGGCCGTATCGCAGCACGTTGCGCAGCTTGAGCTTATCGGAGAAATCGTGCTCGAAGTCAACGGTGGCCATATCGTCGCGCGTCTTCATGAAATCGCGTCCGGCCAGGCCGTAGAAATTCTTGCGGCTGATGCCAAGCGTCTCCGTGACCGGCAGTCCCACCTGCGGGTCATACGGAATGGAGTAGTCCGGCATGCTGTCGTTCTGGTAATGGTAGTAGCTGAGCGTGATGCGGGTCGGCGTGCCCATCCCCAGCGTCAGCGACGGCGCCATGCCCCATCGCTCGAAGTTCACCGCCTTGTCGCGTCCCGGCACGTCGCCCTTGGAGCCCATGACGTTCAGGCGGAATGCCGTCTTTTCGCCCAGGCGCCAGTTGCTGTCGAGGGTGCCGCGATAATTGTGATCCGTGCCGATCTGGCCGGTGGCTTCGATCGCATCCTTGGCCTTGGGCGCCTTGCTGACCATGTTGATGCTGCCGCCCGCGCCGCCCCGGCCGGCATAGACCGAGTCGGGCCCCTTGATGATCTCGACCTGTTCCAGGTTGAACGTGTCGCGCGCCTGCATGCTGACGTCACGCACGCCATCGAGGAACAGGCTGCTGGCGGCGTTCTGGCCGCGGATGATGGGCAGGTCACCGCCAGCGCGGCCGCCCTCGCCGGCCGCGAAGGTAATGCCCGGCGAATTTTGCAGCACGTCCTGCAACGATGTCGCGGACTGATCGGACATGACCTGCTTGGGCACCACCTGCACCGAGCGCGGCGTGTCCAGCAGCGGCGCCGTCATCTTGGGCGACTGGACGCTGTCCGGCTGGTAGGGCGAGGTCTCGCCCTGCACCTGGACCGGCGCGAGCTGCGGGACGTGCCCGGCGCCGGACTGCGCCATCGCATAGGGACTGATGAACAGCGCGGGGACCGCCACCGCGGCCGCCAACGACCCGGCCAATGAATTCAACGCGTACGAATCTTCGTGTTTCACGATTAATCTCTCCCGAGCAGAAATGACAATCATTCCTGCTTATGAAAGATTGCGATTCTCTACGGGAAAGTGGCCCGACCCCGCCCCAATCAGGGAAATCGGACGCGGTAACGCGAGCATGACGAAGCTTGACGGCTTTTAACCACAAAAACGGTAATCGACGCCCACACCGCCAAAACAAAAACGCCCCTTATGAACTGACCCCCGAAAGTTGGACGAAATCCGACCTTCGGGGGTTTTTCACATGGCGAAGTACGAAGAGCAATTCAAGATCAAGGTGGTGCAGGCATACCTGCAAGGCACAGACGGCTTCAAGTCGGTGGCGCGCCGACACGATGTGCCGTACTCAATGGTGCGCCGGTGGGTCGAGAGCTTTCGAGTGCATGGCGTTGCCGGGTTGCGCAGGCAATCTGGCTCGTACAGTGCGGCCTTCAAACAATCGGTGCTGGTCAAGATCCGGCGCGAAGGTCTATCGGACACGCAGGCAGCAGTGTTGCTGGGGATTCGCCATACAGGGCACATCACGAAATGGCGCGCCCAGTATGATGCTGGGGGTATAGAGGCGCTGGCGCGTAAGCGTCGAGGAGCAAGCATGCCGCATAAGTATCCCCCCCAGCCGGTGTTCAAGGACATGACCAAGGAAGAACTTGAGCAAGAGTTGGCCTATCTGCGCGCGGAGAACGATTACCTAAAAAAAATGAAGGCCTTGATCGAAGCGGAGAAGACCCGGGCGCTGGTTGGAAAGCGCAAGTGGTCCAAGGATTAAGGCCCAAGCATCCGCTGGCACTCCTGCTACGCGTAGCCAAGCTGTCGCGCAGCACGTTCTACTACCACTTGAAGGCGCAGGGGGCCATCGATCCGTACGCCGAGCTCAAGCAGCGCATCGGCGCGGTCTACACCCGCCACAAGGGCCGCTACGGCTACCGGCGGATCACGGCGGTCTTGCGCCAGGCCGGTGAGCTGGTGAACCACAAGACCGTGCAGAAGCTGATGCAGGCGCTGGGCCTGAAGTCGCTGGTGCGCGCCAAGAAGTACCGCTCCTACCGAGGCCAATCGCACCACGTGGCGGCCAACGTGTTGGCGCGCGACTTCGAGGCGGCGCGTCCGAACCAGAAGTGGGTCACCGATGTTACCGAGTTCAATGTGCGCGGCGAGAAGCTATATCTGTCGCCGGTGATGGACCTGTACAACGGCGAGATCGTGGCCTACGAGATCAGCCGCCGGCCGGTGTTCAAGCTGGTGGGCGGCATGTTGAAGAAGGCGCTGGCGCGGCTGCTGCCCGATGATCGGCCAGTCCTGCACTCCGATCAGGGCTGGCAGTACCAGCAGCAGAACTACCGGCGAATGCTGAAAGATCGATCGGTCACGCAGAGCATGTCACGCAAGGGAAACTGTCTGGACAATGCCGCCATGGAGAGCTTCTTCGGCACGCTCAAAGCAGGGTTCTTCCACTTGAACCGCTTCGAGAGCGTCGAGCAGCTGCAGGCCGGCATCCGGCAGTACATCCGATACTACAATCACGAACGCATCAAGCTCAAGCTAAAAGGCCTGAGCCCGGTGCAGTACCGAGCTCAGGCCTTCGGGCTTTAGCTGACCGTCCAACTTCTGGGGGTCAGTTCATTACGGGGCGTTTACGATGACGGCGATCGCGCGGCGCGCTCAGGTCCGCAGCGGCGGATGGCGCTTGAACAGGTAGCGATACACGAAGCCGGGATAGGCCAACACCAGGTACAGGCTCAAGGTGATGGCGTAGAACTCCCAAGTCTGCTTGAAGCGGTTGCCCAGCACGGACTCGAACGCGAAGCCCAGGGCGCCCACGATCAGGTAGAACACCAGCACTTCAACCAGGCGCAGCCAGAACGGCTTGACCGCCTCGGCTCCGCCCCGCTTCCACGGCAACACCGCAAACACCCGCTCGGTGAGGAACGGCAGGTTCGCGCTGACCAGGGCCAGCGCGATCAGGAGCCATACCGCCAGGGTCTGGTTCATGGCTCCGTTCCGCTCACAGGCTGAGCGAGCTGCGGATGGCCTGCACGCACAGGGCCATCAGGCCGCCGGGCAACAGCCCCAGCACCAGGATCAGCAGGCCGTTGACCGACAGCACGCCGCGCTGGCCCAAGGTGGCCGACATCGGGGCGGCATCGGCCGCCGGCTCGTCGAAGTACACCACCTTGACCACGCGCAGGTAGTAGAACGCGCCGATCAGCGAGAACAGCACCGCAACCACGGCCAGGGTGACGTGCCCGGCGCTGATCAGGGCCTGCAGCACCGCCAGCTTGGCATAGAAGCCCACCAGCGGCGGAATGCCGGCCAGCGAGAACATCAGCAGCAGCACGACGGCGGCATGCCACGGGCTGCGGCGGTTCAGGCCCTTCAGGTCGTCGATCTGCTCGCACTCGAAACCCTGGCGCGACAGCAACAGCACGATGCCGAAGCTGGCCAGCGTGGTCAGCACGTAGGTCAGCATGTAGAACAGCGAGGCGCCGTAGGCGGCCGAGGCAAGTTCCGGCTTGCCGGCCACCGAACCCGACATCAGGCCCAGCAGCACGAAGCCCATGTGCGAGATGGTCGAGTAGGCCAGCATGCGCTTGAAGTTGGTCTGCGCAATGGCGGTGAGGTTGCCGATGGCCAGCGACAGCACCGCCAGGATCATCAGCATCGGCTGCCAGTCGGCGGCCAGACCATGCAGGCCGTCGACCAGCAGGCGCAGCGTGATGGCGAAGGCCGCCAGCTTGGGCGCGCCGCCCAGGATCAGCGTGACCGCGGTCGGCGAACCCTGGTAGACGTCCGGCACCCACATGTGGAACGGCACCGCGCCAAGCTTGAACGCCAGACCCGACACCAGGAACACGATGCCGAACACCAGCGCCATCTTCTCGGCCTTGCCGGCGGCGATGACCTTGGAGACTTCGGCCAGGTCGAGATGACCGGTGGCGCCATAGACCATCGACATGCCGTACAGCAGGAAGCCCGAGGCCAGCGCGCCCAGCACGAAGTACTTCATGGCGGCTTCGGTGGCGACGACGTTGTCACGGCGCAGCGCGATCAGCGCGTACAGCGCCAGCGACATCAGCTCCAGGCCCAGGTAGATCGAGATCAGGTTGCCCGACGAGATCATCACCATCTGGCCCAGCAGGGCGAACAGCGTCAGCACGTACAGCTCGCCGCCGCGGACCATGTCGCGCAACTGAGCGTAGACGCGGCCGTAGACCAGCGTGACCGCCACCGCGATATACGAGGCGATCTTGAGCAGGTGCGACAGTTCATCGGTGACATACAGGCCGTTGAAGGTCGAGCCGGTGACACCGTTCTTCCACTGCAATGCGGACACCACGGTCAGCACGCCCAGCGCCAGCATGGTCAACAGGAACGTCGGCTTGCGCTCGGGGTGATTGCTGACCGCGTCGACGAGCAGGATAGCCAGGCCGAAAACCAGCAGGAGGATTTCCGGTGTCGCCAGGGCGAAATCGATTTGGGATTGCATCATTGTCTTGTCTTACAGTTTCGAGACGGCAACGTGTTGCAGCAGGGCCTCGACCGACACGTGCATCACGTCGGTGAAGGGCTTGGGATAGATCCCCATGTACAGCACGGCGATCGCCATCACGCCAAGAATCACGAATTCGCGGCGGTTGATATCGGTCAGCTCGCGAACGTGGTCGTTGGCGATGTCGCCCAGCACCACGCGCTTGACCATCCACAGCGAATACGACGCCCCCAGGATCAGGGCGGTGGCCGCCAGCAGGCCGATCCAGAAGTTGTGCTCGACCGCGCCCATGATCACCATGAACTCGCCGACGAAGCCGCTGGTGGCCGGCAGGCCGCTGTTGGCCATCGAGAACAGGATGAAGAACGTGGCGAAGCGCGGCATCACGTTGACCACGCCGCCGTAGTCGGCGATGCGGCGCGAGTGCATGCGGTCATAGAGCACGCCGATACACATGAACATGGCGCCCGAGACGAAGCCGTGGGAGATCATCTGCACGATGGCGCCTTCGACGCCGGCCGTGTTGAAGATGAAGAAACCCAGGGTGACGAAGCCCATGTGGGCGACCGACGAATAGGCCACCAGCTTCTTCATGTCGTCCTGCACGATCGCCACCAGGCCGATGTAGATCACGGCGATCAGCGACAGCGTGATCATCAGGCCGGCCAGGCTGTGCGAGGCGTCCGGTGCGATCGGCAGCGAGAAGCGCAGGAAGCCGTAGGCGCCCAGCTTCAGCATGATCGCGGCCAGCACGATGGAGCCGCCCGTGGGCGCCTCGACGTGGGCATCCGGCAGCCAGGTGTGCACCGGCCACATCGGCACCTTGACGGCAAACGCCGCCAGCAGCGCCACGAAGATCAGGATCTGCGGGGTGTAGCCCAGTTTGGTCTGCTGCCAGGTCAGGATGTCGAACGAGCCGCCCGAAGCATTCCACAGGTAGATGAACGCGACCAGCGTCAGCAGCGAACCCATCAGGGTGTAGAGGAAGAACTTGAAGGCCGCGTACACCCGGTTCGGTCCGCCCCAGACGCCGATGATGATGTACATCGGGATCAGCGTGGCTTCGAAGAACACGTAGAACAGCATGCCGTCCAGCGCGCAGAACACGCCCACCATCAGACCCGACAGGATCAGGAAGGCGGCCATGTACTGCGACACGCGGCTGGTGATGACCTCCCAGCCAGCCAGCACCACGATGATGGTGATGAACGCGGTCAGGAGCACGAACCACAGCGAAATGCCGTCGATGCCCAGGTGGTAGTTGACGTTGAAGGCTTCGATCCAGGAGGCCTTCTCGACGAACTGCATGGCAGCCGTCTTGGAGTCGAACCCGGTGTACAGCGGGATCGTGACGAGGAAGCCGGCGATCGAGCCGATCAGCGACAGGCCGCGCGTCAGGCCGGGACGGTCGTCACGGCCCAGCGCCAGCACCAGCAGGCCGAATACGATCGGGACAAAGATCGCAAGCGTGAGCCAGGGGAAAGTGTTGGATGCCATCTCGCTTGCCATCATTGGGGAATCAGCACAAAGAAAGTCACCAGCGCCATGATGCCGATGATCATCGCGAACGCGTAGTGATAGATGAAGCCGGACTGCAGGTGGCGGCTGACGGCCGACACCCAGCCCACCACGCGGGCGCTGCCGTTGATCAGCAAGCCGTCGATGATGCCGCGGTCGCCGGTCTGCCACAGGCCACGGCCCAGGCAACGCAGGCCGCGGGCGATGATCTGCTCGTTGACCCAGTCGACGTAGTACTTGTTCTCAAGCACCTTGTTCACGCCCGACAGGCTCGACTTGATCGCGGCCGGCACCTTCGGGTTGATCAGGTAGCAGTACCAGGCGATGACCGCGCCGGCCACGACCAGCCAGAACGGCAGGGTCTGGAAGGCGTGCAGGCCGAAGGCGACCCAGCCATGCCATTCCTCGTGCAGTTCGTGCATGGCGGGATGCTGCGGCAGCACCGTGATCACGCCGTTGAAGAACTTGCCGAACAGCATCGGATCCACCGCCCAGGCGCCGATCAGCACCGACGGGATCGCCAGCAGGATCAGCGGCAGGGTGACGACCCAGGGCGACTCGTGCGGCTTGCCGCCGTGGTGGCCATGGCCATGGTCGTCGTGGCCGTGGTCGTCATGGCCGTGGCCATGACCGTGGTCGCTGGTATCGAAGCGTTCCTTGCCATGGAAGACCAGGAAGTACACGCGGAACGAGTACAGCGAGGTCACGAACACGCCGATCAGCGTGGCGTAGTAGGCAAAGCTGGCGCCCCAGACGTGGGCGGCGCCGGCGGCTTCGATGATGTGTTCCTTCGAGTAGAAACCCGAGAAGAACGGCGTGCCGACCAGGGCCAGCGTGCCCAGCAGGAAGGTGATCCAGGTGATGGGCATGTACTTGCGCAGGCCGCCCATGTTGCGGATGTCCTGGTCGTGGTGCATGCCGATGATGACCGAACCCGCGCCCAGGAACAGCAGCGCCTTGAAGAACGCGTGCGTCATCAGATGGAAGATCGCCACCGAGTAGGCCGAGGCGCCCAGCGCGACGGTCATGTAGCCCAGCTGCGACAGCGTCGAATACGCCACCACGCGCTTGATGTCGTTCTGGATGATGCCCAGGATGCCCAGGAACAGCGCGCCGATGGCGCCGATCACGATGATGAACGACAGCGCGGTGTCCGACAGCTCGAACAGCGGCGAGAAACGCGCGACCATGAAGATGCCGGCCGTCACCATGGTGGCGGCGTGGATCAGCGCGGAGATCGGGGTCGGGCCTTCCATCGAGTCGGGCAGCCAGGCGTGCAGGGGAACCTGCGCCGACTTGCCCATGGCGCCGATGAACAGGCAGATGCAGGCCACGGTCAGCAGCATCCAGTCCGAACCGGGCAGCGTCAGCTTGGCCAGCTTGTCGGCCTGGGCGAACACTTCACCGTAGTGCATGGTGCCGGCGTAGGCGAACAGCAGGCCGATGCCCAGCACGAAGCCGAAGTCGCCGACGCGGTTGATCAGGAACGCCTTCATGTTGGCGAAGATCGCCGTGGGGCGGGTGTACCAGAAGCCGATCAGCAGGTACGACACCAGACCCACCGCTTCCCAGCCGAAGAACAGCTGCACCATGTTGTTCGACATCACCAGCATCAGCATGGAGAACGTGAACAGCGAGATGTACGAGAAGAAGCGCTGGTAGCCGGGATCGTCGGCCATGTAGCCGATGGTGTAGATGTGCACCATCAGCGACACCGAGGTCACCACGACCATCATCATGGCCGACAGCGGATCGATCAGGAAGCCGATTTCCAGCTTGGTCTGGCCGATCAGGCTCCAGGTGTAGACCGCGCCGTCGAAGCGCAGGCCGTTGAGCACGTCGCCCAGCACCACCACCGAACCGATGGCGGAGATGAGCACGCCCAGGATGGTGATGACGTGCGAGGCGCGGCGGCCGATCGGACGGCCCAGGAACCCGGTGCCGAAAAGGCCCGCGAGGATTGCTCCGGCCAGCGGCGCCAGCGCGATGAGCAGGTAGAGATTGGGTGAGCTAGACATTTTCTTCCAATACCCCGTCAGCCCTTCAGGCGATCGAGTTCGTCAACGTTGATCGTGTTCAGGTTGCGGAACAGCAGCACCAAAATGGCCAGGCCGATCGCCGCTTCAGCGGCGGCCACGGTCAGGATGAAGAACACGAACACCTGGCCGGCGGTGTCGCCGAACCAGCTGGAGAACGCCACGAAGTTCATGTTGACGGCCAGGAGCACCAGCTCGATGGACATCAGCAGGATGATCAGGTTGCGGCGGTTCAGGAAGATGCCGAAGATCCCGATGGCGAACAGGATCGCCCCCAGGATCAGATAATGGGCCAGCGTCAGCGTCATTGTTTTTCTCCTTGGGGCGCGGCGGGCGCGGCGGTGCCGTTCTGCGCCTGGGCGCGCTCGCTCTGGGCGGGCATGCTCACCATGCGGAAACGGTCCTTCGAACGCACGCGGACGGCGGCGACCGGGTCGTTGTACTTGACGTCACGACGGCGGCGCAGGGTCAGCGCGATGGCGGCGACCATGCCGACCAGCAGCAGCGCGGCGCCGACTTCGATGGCATAGATGTAGTGCGTGTACATCGCTTCACCGAGGGCGCGGGCATTGTTGTAGTCGCCGGCCACCGGGGCTTGCGGGCCCGAGCCGTACCAGGTCGAACCCAGCACGAAGGCCATTTCCAGCACCATCACCAGGCCGATCACCAGGCCCAGCGGCAGGTAGGTCTTCATGCCCTGGCGCAGGGCATCCATGCGGATGTCCAGCATCATGACGACGAACAGGAACAGCACCATCACGGCGCCCACGTACACCAGCACCAGCAGCAGCGCGAGGAATTCGGCGCCCAGCAGCATCCACAGCATGGCCGCGTTGGCGAACGCCAGGATCAGGTGCAGGACGGCGGTGACCGGGCTGCGCGCGGTGATCACGCGGAACGCCGCGATCACCAGCACGGCGGCCAGTATGTAAAACAGGACAGTGGTAAAAGTCATGGATCAGGACCCTGGGCTCAACGGTAGGGAGCGTCTTCGGCCCGGCGGCGGGCGATTTCGGCTTCGTAGCGGTCGCCCACGGCGAGCAGCATGTCTTTGGTGAAATACAGGTCGCCGCGCTTTTCGCCGTGGTATTCGTGGATGTGCGTTTCCACGATCGAGTCCACCGGGCAGCTTTCCTCACAGAAGCCGCAGAAAATGCACTTGGTCAGGTCGATGTCGTAGCGCGTGGTGCGGCGGGTGCCGTCGTCACGCTGGTCCGACTCGATGGTGATGGCCAGCGCGGGGCACACGGCTTCACACAGTTTGCACGCGATGCAGCGCTCTTCCCCGTTGGGGTAGCGGCGCAACGCGTGCAGGCCGCGGAAACGCGCCGAGGTCGGCGTCTTTTCCTGCGGGTAGCGCAAGGTGACCTTGCGCTTGAAGAAATACTTGCCCGTCAGGCGCATGCCCTTGAGCAGTTCGGTCAGCATCAAGCTGCCGAAGAAATCTTTGATCGCTTCCATATCCTGCCTCTGCCTGGCGGCTTAGCGCCAAATGTTCCAGGGCGTCTGCATCCAGATCGCCACAACGACCAGCCAAACGCCGGTCAGCGGGATGAAGATCTTCCAACCCAAACGCATGATCTGGTCGTAGCGGTAACGCGGGAACGACGCCCGGAACCACACGAACAACGAAACCACGACAAACGTCTTCAGACCGAGCCAGATCCAACCCGGAATCCAGGTCAGCGGCGCGATGTCGATCGGCGAAGCCCAACCGCCCAGGAACATGATCGAGGCCATGCACGACAGCAGGATCATGTTGGCGTATTCGCCCAGGAAGAACAGCGCGAAGGCCATGCCTGAGTACTCGACCATGTGGCCGGCCACGATTTCCGATTCGCCTTCCACCACGTCGAACGGGTGGCGGTTGGTTTCGGCCACGGCCGAAATCACATAGATCACGAACAGCGGCAACAGCGGCAGCCAGTTCCAGGACAGGAACGTCAGGCCCTTGTCGGCGAACCAACCGCGGTTCTGCACATGCACGATCTCGGACATGTTCAGGCTGCCGGACACCAGCAGCACCGTCACCAGCACGAAACCGATGGCCAGTTCATACGACAGCATCTGGGCCGAGGCGCGCAGCGCGCCCAGGAAGGCGTACTTGGAGTTCGAGGCCCAGCCGGCGACGATCACGCCGTACACGCCGATCGACGTGATGGCCATGATGTACAGCAGGCCGGCGTTGACGTTGGCCAGCACCACGTCGGGGCCGAACGGCACCACCGCCCAGGCGGCCAACGCCGGCATCAGCGTGACCACGGGGGCCACGACGAACAGCACCTTGTTGGCCTGGCTGGGGACCACGACTTCCTTGGTCAGCAGCTTGAAGACGTCGGCGAACGGCTGCAGCAGCCCCTTGAAACCGACGCGGTTCGGGCCCATGCGCACGTGCATGGCGCCGATCATCTTGCGCTCCCAGTACGTCAGGTAGGCGACGCACAGGATGATGGGCACGGCGATGACCACGATCTTGATGAGGGTCCACAGGACCATCCAGACCGTCGGGCCCAGCAATGCCGTTCCCTGGCTTTCAAGAACATTGAGCCATTCCATCAGGCACGCTCCACGCTGAGTTGACCAAATGCGCCACCCAGGGCTGCGGTATTTTCAAAGGCTGCGGCGATGCGCACGGCGCGGTCGGCCACGGCGTCGTCCTGCACGGTTTCGAGCTCGACAGCGCCCTGCCCGCCCGTCACACGCACCTTGACGCCGGCGGTCAGGCCGAGGCTGGTGAGCGTGTTGCCGTTCATGCGCGCGGCGGGCAGCTTGGACGCCGGCGCGGCCTGCAGCGGCTCCGAGCGGCGCACCATGGCATCGCTGCGGTAGATCGGCACGTCGGCGACGCGTTCCAGGCCGGTAAGGGCCTGACCCAGGCCCAGCGGCGCCTTGATGTCGTTGGACAGGCGGGCTTCGACGCCGCCGGCCAGCGCGGTGTCGCGCACGGACTCGGAGGTTTCGTCGTCGAAGCCGGCCAGGTGCAGGACGTTGCCCAGCACGCGCAGGACCTTCCAGGCCGGACGGGTCTGGCCGAACGGCGCGACCGTGCCCTTGAAGCTCTGGGCCAGGCCCTGGGCGTTGACGAACGTGCCCGAGGTTTCGGTGAAAGGCGCCACCGGCAGCATGACGTCGGCCCATTCGGCGGCGGCCGAGCGGTAAGGCGTCAGCGCCACGGCGAATTGCGCGCCGCGCAGCGCGGCGATCGCTTGCTGGCCGTTATCGGCATCCAGCAGCGGCTCGGCATGCAGCACCACGTAGGCCTTGAGCGGCTCGGCCAGCATGGCAGCGGCGTTCTTGCCACCCTTGCCCGGGATGGCGCCGGCCAGGTAACCGCCGACGGTGTTGCCGCCCGAGGTCAGGAAACCGAACTTGCCGCCGGCCAGGTCGGCCACGGCGCGGCCGTTGGCGGCCAGGGTCGAGGCCTGGGCGCTGGCCACGGCCAGGTTGCCCATCAGCACGGCGGTGTTGGCGCCCGACGCCAGGCTGGCGGCGATGATCTTGGCGTTCTCGCCCGGCGTGACCGCGGCGAACTCGGCCGGCACCGCGGCTTCCTTGGCTTGCGCCAGGGCCACGGCCACTTCGGCCAGGGCGCGCGGCAGCTCGGACGGGGCCACGGTCAGGCGGCCGGCGACCGGCATCAGGGGATCGTCGGCGGCGCTGTCGACCATCAGGATCTGCGTGCCGCGCTTGGCGGCCTGGCGCAGGCGCTGGGCCATCAGCGGGTGGTCCTTGCGCAGGAACGAGCCGACCACCAGGACGCGGTCCAGGTTGTCGAGTTCGGCAATGGGCATGCCCAGCCACGGCGCGCCGGTCAGCGCGGCGTCGAAGGCCGGATCGGTCTGGCGCAGGCGGAAGTCGATGTTCTCGGAACCCAGCGCGCGGACCAGGCGACCCAGCAGCGCGTATTCCTCGGTGGTGGCGTATTCGGACGCCAGCGCGCCGATCTGGCCGGCGCCGAAGCTGTCACGCACACGCGACAGGCCCTGGGCCACGGCGGCCAGGGCGTCGGCCCAGGAGGCTTCCTGCCACTTGCCATCGGCGCCCTTGATCATCGGGGCGGCCAGGCGGTCTTCGCTGTTCAGGCCCTCGTACGAGAAGCGGTCGCGGTCGCTGATCCAGCATTCGTTGATGGCTTCGTCTTCGAACGGCACCACGCGCATGACGCGGTCGCCCTTGACCTGGACCACCAGGTTGGCGCCCAGGCTGTCGTGCGGGCTGACCGAACGGCGGCGGGCCAGTTCCCAGGTGCGAGCGCTATAGCGGAAGGGCTTGGAGGTCAGCGCGCCCACCGGACAGATGTCGATCATGTTGCCCGACAGTTCGGACTCGATCGAGCGGCCCACGAACGACGTGATTTCCGAGTGCTCGCCGCGGCCCAGCATGCCCAGTTCCATGACGCCGGCGATTTCCTGGCCGAAGCGCACGCAGCGGGTGCAATGGATGCAGCGGCTCATTTCCTCGGCGGAAACCAGCGGACCCAGGTCCTTGTGGAACACCACGCGCTTTTCTTCCTGGTAACGCGAGGAAGAGCCGCCGTAGCCCACGGCCAGGTCCTGCAGCTGGCATTCGCCGCCCTGATCGCAGATCGGGCAGTCGAGCGGGTGATTGATGAGCAAGAATTCCATCACCGACTTCTGAGCGGCGCGAGCCTTCTCGGAGCAGGTGTGCACGACCATGCCGTTCGTCACGGGGGTGGCGCAGGCGGGCAGCGCCTTGGGCGCTTTTTCCACTTCGACCAGGCACATGCGGCAGTTGGCCGCGATGGACAGTTTCTTGTGGTAGCAGAAATGCGGCACGTAAAGCCCGACTTTCTGGGCCGCATGCATCACCATGCTGCCTTCGGGCACTTCTACCGTATTGCCGTCGACGGTTAGTTCAACCATTGCTGTTCCTGAGACCTACAGATATTGCGGAACCACACACGACTTGTGCTCGATGTGGTGCGCGAATTCGTCGCGAAAATGCTTGAGGAAGCCACGCACGGGCATGGCGGCGGCGTCACCCAGGGCGCAGATGGTGCGGCCCATGATGTTGCCGGCCACGTTGTCCAGCATGTCCAGATCTTCCGGACGGCCGTGGCCGTGCTCGATGCGGTGCACCATGCGGTAGAGCCAGCCGGTGCCTTCGCGGCACGGCGTGCACTGGCCGCAGCTTTCCTCGAAATAGAAATACGACAGGCGCAGCAGCGACTTGACCATGCAGCGCGTCTCGTCCATGACGATCACGGCGCCCGAGCCCAGCATGGAACCGGCCTTGGCGATGGCGTCGTAGTCCATCGTGGTTTCCATCATGATGTCGGCCGGCAGCACCGGAGCGCTCGAGCCGCCGGGGATCACGGCCTTGAGCTTCTTGCCGCCGCGCATGCCGCCCGCCAGTTCCAGCAGGGTCGAGAACGGCGTGCCCAGCGGGATCTCGTAGTTGCCGGGACGCTCGACGTCGCCGGTGATCGAGAACAGCTTGGTGCCGCCGTTGTTGGGCTTGCCGACTTCGAGATAGGCCTGGCCGCTGTTGCGGATGATCCAGGGCACCGCCGCGAAGGTTTCGGTGTTGTTGATGGTGGTGGGCTTGCCGTACAGGCCGAAGCTGGCCGGGAACGGCGGCTTGAAGCGCGGCTGGCCCTTCTTGCCTTCCAGCGATTCGAGCAGCGCGGTTTCCTCGCCACAGATATAGGCGCCGTAGCCGTGGAACGCGTGCAGCTGGAAGTTGAATTCCGAACCCAGGATCTTGTCGCCCAGGAAGCCGGCGGCGCGCGCCTCTTCCAGGGCCTCTTCGAAGCGCTCGTAGACTTCGAAGATTTCACCGTGGATGTAGTTGTAGCCGACGCTGATGCCCATGGCGTAGGCGGCAATCGCCATGCCTTCGATCACGATGTGCGGGTTGAAGCGCAGGATGTCGCGATCCTTGAACGTGCCGGGCTCGCCTTCGTCGGAGTTGCAGACGAGGTACTTCTGGCCGGGGAAGGCGCGCGGCATGAAGCTCCACTTCAGGCCGGTCGGGAAACCCGCGCCACCACGGCCGCGCAGGCCCGACGCCTTGACCTCGGCGATCACGTCTTCCGGCTTCATGCCGGTGGTGAGGATCTTGCGCAGGGCTTCGTAGCCGCCGCGCTTGACGTAGTCGGCCAGGCGCCAGTTGGCGCCGTCGACGTCGGCCATGATCTGCGGCTTGATGTGGCGGCCGTGCAGGCACATCGAATTGGACAGGTCGTTCAGCGGGTTGGGCTCCAGGCCCTGCGCGAACTGCTTGTAGATGTCGGGCGCGTTCATGCCGACTCTCCTTGCGCCTTGAGGGCCGCGACCAGCGCGTCCAGCTTCTCTTCGGTCATGCGCACGCACATATGCTTGTTGTTCACGATCAGCACGGGGGAATCGCCGCAGGCGCCCATGCACTCGCCCTCGACCAGGGTGAACTGGCCGTCAGCGGTGGTTTCGCGGTAGTCCACGCCCAGCTTGCGCTTGAGGTAGTCGCCGGCACGTTCGCCGTCGCGCAAGGCACAGGGCAAGTTGGTGCAGACCGCGATCTTGGTCTTGCCGACGGGCTTGACGTCGAACATGTTGTAGAAGGTGGCGACTTCCTGGACCGCGATGGGCGGGACACCGATGTAGTTGGCCACGTCTTCGATGATGTCGGTAGCCAACCAGCCCTTCTCTTCCTGCGCGATGGCAAGAGAGGCCATGATGGCGGACTGCCGCTGGTCGGCCGGGAACTTGGCGAGTTCTCGGTCGATTTTCTGGTAGGCCTGTTCGGAAAGCAGCATAGTTTGAATCCGGGTTATGCGGGCGTGCTCGTGACGGTTCTGGGCGGATCAGCGATCGATCTCGCCGAAAACGATGTCCTGCGTACCAATGATGGTGACGGCGTCGGCGATCATGTGACCGCGCGACATTTCGTCCAGCGATTGCAGGTGGGCGAAGCCGGGCGCCCGAATCTTCAGGCGGTACGGCTTGTTGGCACCGTCCGACACCAGGTAGATGCCGAACTCGCCCTTGGGGTGTTCCACCGAGGCGAACGCTTCACCCGGGGGCACGTGGAAGCCTTCGGTGAAGAGCTTGAAGTGGTGGATCAGCTCTTCCATGTTGGTCTTCATGGCGGTGCGCTTGGGCGGGGCGATCTTGTGGTTCTCGATCATGACCGGGCCCGGGTTGTTGCGCAGCCATTCCACGCACTGGCGGATGATGCGGTTGCTCTCGCGCATTTCGGCGATGCGGACCAGGTAGCGGTCGTAGCAGTCGCCGTTGACGCCGACGGGAATGTCGAAATCGAGCAGATCGTAGACTTCGTAGGGCTGCATCTTGCGCAGGTCCCAGGCCACGCCCGAGCCACGCAGCATCGGGCCGGTGAAGCCCAGCGCCTTGGCGCGGTCGGGATCGACCACGCCGATGCCGACCAGGCGCTGCTTCCAGATGCGGTTGTCGGTGAGCAGGGTCTCGTACTCGTCGACGCAGGCGGGGAAGCGGTTGGTGAAGTCTTCGATGAAATCCAGCAGCGAGCCCGAACGCGCGTCGTTCATGACGCGCAGTTCCTTGTCGCCGCGATACTTGCTGGAGTCGCCGTACTGCGGCATGGTGTCCGGCAGGTCGCGATAGACGCCGCCCGGACGGTAGTAGGCCGCGTGCATGCGTGCGCCCGAGACCGCTTCGTAGCAGTCCATCAGGTCTTCGCGTTCACGGAAGGCGTACAGGAACACCGCCATGGCGCCCACGTCCAGCGCGTGCGAACCCAGCGACATCAGGTGGTTCAGGAGGCGCGTGATTTCGTCGAACATCACGCGGATGTACTGCGCGCGCAGCGGGGCTTCGACGCCCAGCAGCTTCTCGATGGCCATGACGTAGGCGTGCTCGTTGCACATCATGGACACGTAATCCAGGCGGTCCATGTAGGGCAACGCCTGGATGTAGGTCTTGTGCTCGGCCAGCTTTTCGGTGGCGCGGTGCAGCAGGCCGATGTGCGGATCGGCGCGCTGGATGACTTCACCGTCCAGTTCGAGCACCAGGCGCAGCACGCCGTGGGCGGCCGGGTGCTGCGGACCGAAGTTGAGCGTGTAGTTCTTGATTTCTGCCATGATTCAACGTCCCAAGCCGTAGGTGTCTTCGCGCACCACGCGCGGCGTGATCTCGCGCGGGTCGATCGTGACGGGCTGGTAAATGACGCGCTTCTGTTCCGGGTCGTAGCGCATTTCGACGGTGCCCGAGAGCGGGAAGTCCTTGCGGAACGGGTGGCCGATGAAGCCGTAGTCGGTCAGGATGCGGCGCAGGTCGGGGTGGCCTTCGAAGACGATGCCGTACAGGTCGAACGCCTCGCGCTCGAACCAGCCCACGGCCGGCCAGCATTCCATCAGCGATGCGACCATCGGGAACTCGTCGTCCGGCGCCCAGGTGCGCACGCGCAGGCGCCAGTTGTGCTCGACCGACAGCAGGTGCGCGACCACGGCGAAACGCGAGCGGTGCACCTTGGCGTTGGTTTCCTCGGGCAGCTGGCGCGTGCCGTTGCCCCAGGTCAGGTAATCGACGCCACAGAGGTCGATACAGATTTCAAAGCGCAGGCCGGCTTCGGTGCGCAGCTTGTTGCAGACGGAGAACCACTGCTGCGCGGGCACTTCGAGCGTCAGCTCGCCCAGCGCCTCGGTCAGCGCGATGTCCGCGCCGAGGGTGGTCTGCAAATTGTTTTTCAGGGTTTCGAGCCTGGTCATCATCTTGTACGCTTAGGTGAACCGATACGCTGTTTCGCGGGATCCTGCGGCGGCATTTGCGGCGGCCGCGGACCGGAGCGCAAACTCAGCGCGCAATCGTGTTGGTCAGGCGGATCTTGTTCTGCATCTGCAGCAAGCCGTAGACCAGCGCCTCGGCCGTGGGCGGGCAGCCCGGCACGTAGACGTCTACCGGTACGATGCGATCGCAGCCGCGCACCACGGAATACGAGTAGTGGTAGTAACCGCCACCATTGGCACAGGAGCCCATCGACACCACCCAACGCGGTTCGGGCATCTGGTCGTAGACCTTGCGCAACGCCGGCGCCATCTTGTTGCACAGCGTGCCGGCGACGATCATCAGGTCGGACTGACGCGGGCTCGGGCGGAAGATGATGCCGAACTGGTCCAGGTCGTAGCGGGCCGCGCCCGCGTGCATCATCTCGACCGCGCAACAGGCCAGGCCGAAGGTCATGGGCCACATGGAGCCGGTTTTCGCCCAGTTAAGGAACTTGTCGGCGCTGGTTGTGATGAACCCTTGCTTGAGAATGCCGTCTATAGCCATATTCGTCTCTGATAGCGTGCGGTGATGAAATAACCCGGCGGGTTATTCCCAGTCCAGCGCGCCCTTTTTCCATTCGTAGATGAAGCCGACGGTCAACACGGCGAGGAAAACCATGACCGTCCAGAAGCCGACGATTCCAACCGTACCCTGGGCGATGGCCCACGGGAACAGGAACGCGATTTCCAGGTCAAAAAGAATGAACAGGATCGCCACCAGGTAGTAGCGCACGTCAAACTTCATGCGCGCGTCTTCGAACGCTTCGAAGCCGCACTCATAGGGGGATAGCTTCTCGGCGTAGGGACGCCGCGGGCCAAGGAGGGAGCCCGCCGTCAGAAGCGCGAACCCGATAAGGGTGGCCACTACGATAAACAGCAGGACGGGGAAATACTGTTGCAGGTTCATTCAGGCGTCCGTCAAATGCGCAAACCTTAGGATTGTAGCATTCGCGCGGTTACTTCCGGCTGAACTCTGTAGCGTGAACAGCGGGTGAAAGACTGCATTTCTCCGGTGGAACAATCGCAGTCTTTGACGGGACGCAAACAGGATACCGCAATCTCCATCCAGGCGCCTCGCGCCCACCCGATTTCGGGCCACGACGGACACTGATTCAAATAAAAAAGCCACCCCGAAGGGTGGCTTCATATGAGCTGGCCGCAGCCAGCTCATGCACTACGAATCTTGGCAGGGCTTGCACCCTGCTTTCGATTAGAAGCGGTGACGCAGGCCCACGCCGACGGCGGTCGACTTGACGCCATCCAGGAACGCGTAGTTCTTGGCGTACGAACCGTAGGCGTACAGGTTGGTGCGCTTGGACAGGTCGTAGGTGTAGCCCAGGCTGAACACGTTCATCGTGGCGTCGTCGCCGGTCAGCTTGTCGTTCGAAGCCGACACACGCTGCCACGAACCGAACAGCTTGCTGGCGCCGCCGATGGGGGCCGACAGACCGACCAGGTACGAGTTGGCCTTGAAGCCATCGGCGAAGGCGTTGGTGCCGAAGCCGATCGAACCAGCCGAGGTCTTGACGTCCTGGCTACCGAACCAGCCATCGGTCGTGCGAGCGTAGGCCAGAGCCAGCTTCACGACTTCAAAGTCGTACGAACCGCCAATGGTGTATTGACGCGGGGTGGCGTCAACTTGACCTTGGGTCAGCTTGTTCGAGGCGTTCAGTTGGTCGTACGACAGAGCGACGTTCAGCGGGCCGTTGACGTAACGCAGGCCGGTCGTGATGGCGCGGGTGTTGTCAGCGGTGCGGAAGCCGGTCTGAGCGGTGTTGGTGTCATTGGCGTTGAACGAGTAGCCGACGCCGAACTGGAAGCCGCTGAACGACGGGGTCTGGTACATGACCATGTTGTCGTAGCGGACGGTGTTCGCGGCGCTCAGGCCCAGACCGATGTTGGCTTGGCCGAAACCGGCGCCGAACGGATCGATCGAACCGAAGTACTTCGAGGCGATGTTGGTTTGACGACCGAAGTCAACTTGACCCCAGCTGTCGCTGGCCAGACCGATCGTGGCTTGACGGCCGAACAGACGGCCACCTTGAGCCGAGGTGCCGTTACCCGAGTCGAAGCCCGATTCCAGTTGGAAAACAGCGCGCAGGCCGTCACCCAGATCTTCCGAACCACGCAGACCCCAGCGCGAACCGTTCTGGACGCCGTTGATCATGCCGAACTTGCTGCCGTTCTGAGCGTCAGTGCCACCGCTGATCTTGTTGTAGCCGAGGCCCGTGTCGATGATGCCGTACAGGGTGACAGACGTTTCTGCCTGGGCGACACCGGCAAAACCGGCGAGCAGGGCGGCAGCGAGCAGAGTCTTTTTCATTTAAGAAATCTCCGTTGATTTGAGTGACAAGAGCAGCAATCCAGCAAACCAGCCTGCCGCCCCCCTAACTCCGCGAAGGGAAGTTGACGCTATTGCATCAAAAATCGGGGGGGCTGGCTATGGTCGACACCAGAAAAGTGCAGGTTTGCGACAGGCCTGTTGGGATATTGCAACATCAGACCGACTCCCCATAGGGCTAACCCTGCTTTTTACCAATGACCACGTATCCATGCGACTTTCAGCCCTGGCCCTAATATTTGTCGAACCCATCCCTGGTTTCTTTCAGATCCATTTCAAGACCGATTCCCGATCTCCCTGGCACCCGCCGACGGGCTGCCGGAGCGCGTGCGCGGCACTCCCCTCACCCACTAGAAATGACATTGTTATTTGAATAAAGCGCCGATATTATTCAAGAACACCTGGATACCCCCAATGACCCTCCGTACGCCCCGCAGCGACCGCAACGAACGCCTGACCGCCCTGCGGCGGCAACTCATCCTGGACGCCGCCCAGCGCGTGTTCGAGCGCGACGGCCTGGAGAAGACCAGCCTGCGCGCCATCGCCAAGGAAGCGGGTTGCACGACGGGCGCGATCTATCCCTGGTTCGCGGGCAAGGAGGCGTTATATGGCTCCCTGCTGGACGAATCCCTGCAGCGCCTGCACGCCCACCTGCTGGGCGCGACCGCCACCGGCGTTCCCGCCACGGCGGCGCGCCGGGCCATCCAGGCCTTTTTCGGCTACTACGCCGAGCGCCGCACCGATTTCTCGCTGGGGCTGTACCTGTTCCAGGGGCTGGGCCCGCGCGGGCTCGGCCGCGACATGGACGAGCAACTCAACGACCGGCTGCGGCAATGTGTCGACGTGCTGGGGCAGGCGCTGGCCCACACCAAGTCCTGGACGGCCGAGCGGGTACAGATCGAACAGATGAATGTCTTCACCTACCTGATCGGGCTGTTGCTGCTGCTGCATACCCGCCGCTTGAAATCACTGGGCCAGCAGGCCGACGTCCTGCTGGATCATTACTGTCTCGCGCTGGAACAACGATGACTGCCACGCCCCCGCCCTGCGCCGATCCCGACGCGCCGCTGATCAGCCTGGCCGACTTCCGGCTGTTGCTGGCCGAGCAGCACCCTTTTTCGCTCCTGCTCGGCATCGAGGTCCGGCATATCGGCCGCGGCACGGCGCGGGCCGTGCTGCCGGCGCGCGACAGCCACCAGCGGCTCGGTGGCATCGTTGCCGGTCCGATGCTGATGGGCTTGGCCGATCTGGCCATGTATGCCGCCGTGGTCGGCGCCACCGGCCAGGCGCACGCGGTGACCGCCAGCCTGACCATCAATTTCCTGCGCAAAAGCCCGGCCGGCGCGATCCACGCCGATGCGCGGCTGCTCAAGGTGGGCCGCCTGGCGGCGGGCGAGGTCATCCTGACCGGCGCCGGCAGCGATGAACCGCTGGCCCATATCGTCAGCACCTGGTCGGTCCCCAAGCCATGAGCCCGCGCATCAGCATCGTCGGCATGGGCCGCACCGGCACCCAGGCGGCGCGGCGCCTGCTTGCGGCCGAGCCCGACATCGCCCTGACCGTCTATGACGTCGATCCGGACCGTTGCGAGGATTTCCGTGGCGCCGCCACCTTGGCGACCTCGGCGCGCGAGGCGCTGGCCGAATCCGACACCATCGTGCTGGCCCTGCCGCGCGAACGCGAGATCGACCGCACGCTGGAGCGCTTCAGCGACGGCGAAGTGACCGCGCCTGTGGCAGGCAAGCTGATCGTGGACCTGCAACCGCCGCCGGCCGAGCGCGCGCGCCGCCTGGACCAGGCGATCACCACCGCCGGCGGCCGCTACGCCTGCGCGCCGCTGCGGCCGCGCCCGGACGGCGCACCCGACGCCCGCCTATTGAACGCCCTGATCGCGCCGCGCTGAGGCAGCCTGGCGTTCGGCCACGGCCGCGCACAGCACCAGCCAGGCGAAGCTGATGGCGAAACCGGCCACCACGTCGCTGGCGAAATGCACTTGCAGCAGGACGCGGCTCAGGCCGATCGCCATCACCAGCCCCGCCGCCAGCGCCACGCCCGGCAGCCGCCAGGGCGCGGGCGCCAGGCGCCAGGCCAGGTAGCAGGCCGTGCCGTATACCGCCATCGCGGCCGAGGCATGACCACTGGGAAAACTCCAGCCCAGCGCGGTGGCAAATCCGTGATCGTGCTCGGGCCGCGCGCGCTCGAAGCCGTATTTGAGGACACGGTTGATCAGCCCGCCGCCGCCGGTGGCAGCCACGCAGAAGAGCGCCAGGCCCCACTGGCGGCGCGCCAGCAGCGCGAGGGTCATCACAATGGCGAATACCGTCAGGACGTCGCGGTCGCCCAGCGTGGTGAACCAGGACAGCAGCCATAACAGGGAATCGCCCATTGACATGCTGAGCGCGCCGGCCAGGGCGCTGTCGAATTCCACCACCACGCCGGGCCGCGTCACCGCGTAGGCCAGCGTCAGGAACAGCGCGCCGGCCAGCGCCACGGCCGCGCCCCAGCCGGCCGCGCGCACCACCGGCGCGGCCCGCGCGCTGACGCGCGCCATGGCCACCGCCACGGTCGCCGCGCCCAGCGGCAGCAGCAGGAACAACAGCAGCGCGTGGGCCGATACCCATGCCGCGCAGGCATCGATCAGCGCAGACTGCGCAGCGCTCCCCATCGCCGCGCCCTACCCCGTCACCAGGGTCTTATCGACCGGCGCGAAGGCGTGGGTCGCGTCGGCATAGTCCCAGCGCTCGACATGGCAGGTCCGGGTTTCGCCCTCGCCCTGGCGGGTGATCACATTGACCGAATTGGGAATATTGCCGCGCACCCGGCGCGAGCAGGTCGTACCAGCCTGCACCGCCCAGCCGGCCGCCAGGGCCGGATCGGCGCTGGCCGGCAGCACATAGGGCAGATGGATATGGCCGCCCAGGATCAAATCGACGCCGGCCTCGGCCCACGCGGCCAGCGCGCGCTCGCGCCCGATCAGCAGATTGAAGCGGTCGGATTCGACCTTGGCGCGTACCGGATGGTGCGCCACCACCACCCGCAACTGTCCGGGCCGGGCCTGGCGCAGGCGCTGCGCCACCCGCGCAATCTGGGTGTCGGAGATTTCGCCGTCCTTGTGGCGGCGCGGCCGCGTGGTGTTGACCCCGATCGCCAGCAGGCGGCCGGTCTCATAGACCGGTTCGAGCACGGCGCCGAGCGCGCGCTTGTAGTTGCCGTAAGGGTTGAGCGCGCGCGCGAACAGGTTGAACAGCGGAATGTCGTGGTTGCCCGGCACCGCCAGCACCGGCAGTGACAGGCGCTCGATGAACTTGCGGGCGGCGGCGAACTGGCCGCGGCGGGCGCGCTGGGTGATGTCGCCGCTGATCACGACCAGGTCCGGCGCCAGCGTGCGCGCCAGGTCCAGCGCGGCCTCGAGCACCGGCTTGCGCTCGGTGCCGAAGTGCGTATCCGAGAACTGCAGGATGCGCGTCATGACCGCTCCTGGTCCGGGGCCTTGACCGGCACCACCAGCGGCAGGGGGACGTCGGACACCTTGAATTCCAGCGGCGTCTGCATCCACGAGATTTCGCCATCCATGGCGACCTTGACGCGGCGCCGTCCGCGGATCGAGACCATCAGGCGATCGAAGGCGAAGCTGACGACATGTTCGGCATCGCCCAGGCGGCTGAACAGGCCCCGCAGCAGCAGGCCATATAGCGCCAGCGTACCGACCGGGCGCGCCGCCATCGCCACCAGGCGGTTGCGGTCCAGTTCCGAGGGATCGATGCCGATGTGTTCCAGCTGCAAACGGTTGTTGCCCACCACCAGGGTCGGCGACCGCAGGTCGCGCATCCGCCCTTCGTAGTCGAGCCGCAGGCTGAGCTGGCGCGGCGCGCGCAGCAGCGTCACCAGGCCCGACCACAGCGCCACCATGCGGCTGCGGCCGAAGCGCTGCTTGTAGGCTTCGCGATCTTCGAGCAATTGCGGATAAAGGCCCAGACTGGCATTGACCAGGAACAGGCGGCCGTTGAGCAGGCCGACCTGCACCGGCCGCAGTTCGCCGCCCAACAAGCCGCGCAGCGCGGATTCGGTGTCCTGCGAGATGCCGTAACGCCGGCCGAAATAATTGAAGGTGCCCTGGGGCAGGATGCCGAACGGCACGCCCTGCCCCAGCACCTGGCCGGCAACGGCGTTGAGCGTGCCGTCGCCACCCGCGGCGACCACGATGCCGTTGGCCTGGCGCGCCTGCGCCACGGCGTCGCGAGCGGTGGCGGCCAGGCGCGTCGGATCGTCGACCGGCATCAGTTGATAACGTCGGCCAGCCTCGTCGAGCACACGGCGGATGATGTCCTGCAGCGCTTGCGCGTCGCCGCGCCCGGAGCCGGTGTTCAGGACGATGAAGAGAGGTTCGTGTCCCGCAAGGGGAGGAGCCCCGGTCGCCGGGCTCTGCTGGATAGGCGTCATGGGCAAAAGATAGCCCATGGCGGCAAATCGCCGCAACCGTGCCGGCGCCCGCCCGGCGGGCGCGCCGGCACGCGGCTCAACGGCCAACCGCGTAGGCCTGCATCAAGCGCGGCGTGGCGGCCGCATGCAGCAGGCCGTCGGCGTCGCGCGAGGCGGCGGTCAGGCGGCCGACCGACCATTGGGGCACTTCCTCGATCTGGTGGCCGCGGGCGCGCAGGGCGGCGATGGTCTCGGCGCCGAAGCCGCTTTCCACCGCCAGGTGTCCCGGCTTGCGGTCGCGCGGGTAGAACGAAGAGGGAAAGTGCATGGTGTGCGACATCGGCAGATCGATGGCTTCCTGCAGGTTCAGGCCATGGTGCGCATGGCGCAGGAAGAACAGCAGTTGCCATTGTTCCTGCTGGTCGCCGCCCGGCGTGCCGAACGCCAGGTACGGCCGGCCCTCGCGCAGCGCCAGCGACGGCGTCAGCGTGGTGCGCGGCCGCTTGCCCGGCGCCAGCGTGCCTGGCAGGCCCGCTTCCAGCCAGAACATCTGGGCGCGGGTGTTCAGGCCGAAGCCCAGTTCCGGGATCACCGGCGAGGACTGGAACCAACCGCCGGAAGGCGTGGCCGAGATCATGTTGCCCCAGCGGTCGATGACGTCCACGTGGGTGGTGTCGCCGCGCTTGACCGAGGCGCGCATGTCGGCCAGCGTCGGCTCGCGCGTCACGCTGCCGGGGTCCGACACCTTGGACAGGCGTTGCAGGGTGTCCATCACCCGCGCCACCTGCGCCTCGAAACCGGGGATCTGGCCGGGCCGCAGGTCTTGCGAGGCCCGTTCGCCGATGAGGGCCCGGCGGGCGTCGTTGTACTCGTCGGACAGCAGTTGCGCCAGCGGCACGTCGACGAAGGCCGGATCGCCGTAGTAGGCCTCGCGGTCGGCGAAGGCCAGTTTCATGGCTTCGGTGACGCGGTGCACGAACTCGGCGCTGGTCGGGCCGACGCCGGCCAGGTCCATGTCCTTGAGCAGCGCCAGGGTCTGCAGGAACACCGGTCCCTGGCTCCAGGCGCCGGCCTTGGCCACGGTGTAGCCATGGTAGTCATAGGTCGCGGGCGGGTCGTAGCTGGCCGACCAGCCGGCCAGGTCGTCGGCGGTGATCACGCCGCGATGGCGCGCGCCGCTTTCATCCATGACCTCGTTGTCGCGCGCGAACTTGTCGATGGCCTCGGCGACGAAGCCGCGGTAGAAGGCATCGCGGGCCGCCTCGATCTGGCGCTCGCGGTCGCCGCCGGCCTGCTCGGCGGCCTGCAGCACGCGGGTCCAGGTGGCGGCCAGCGCGGGATTGCGGAACAGCTTGCGGGCCTGCGGCACATTGCCGCCCGGCAGGTAGACCTGGGCGGTGGTGGGCCAGTGCGCCTGGAAAAAATCCTTCAGGCCGGCAATGGTGTTGGAAATGCGCGGCATCAGCGCATGGCCATGCCCGGCGTAATAGATGGCCGGCTCCAGCACGTCGCGCACCCGCATCGTGCCGTGGTCGCGCAGCAACTGCATCCAGGCATCGAAGGCGCCGGGAATGACGGTGGCGAGCAGGCCATTGCCGGGGATCAGTTCGAGGCCTTCGGCGCGGTAGCGTTCGAGCGTGGCGGCGGCGGGCGTGGTGCCCTGGCCGCACAGCACTTCGACGCGGCCGGTGCGGGCGGAATAGAACACCGCCGGCACTTCTCCGGCCGGCCCGACCAGGTGGGGCTCGACCACCTGCAGCACGAAAGCCGAGGCGACACAGGCGTCGAATGCGTTGCCGCCGCGCTCCAGCAGCGACATGCCGGCCGAGCTGGCCAGCCAATGGGTGGAGGTCACGACACCGAAGGTGCCGAGGATTTCCGGGCGAGTCGTAAACATGGTGCGATCCTGTTGCGGACGGCGCGGGGCCGGTGGCCGCGAGAACATGTAAAAACGGGACCCGCAGCCGGGTCCCGTGTCAGTCTTGATGCCTATTTCTTGGCGAGGCTGACGCCCTTGAGGCGGATCAGGCCATCGGGATACGGCACGAAGCCCTCCACCTTCTTCTGGGCGCCGAAGGTCCAGGGCAGGTAGAACAGGTAGATGATGGGGCGCTGCTCCTGCATCACCGACAGCACCTCGTCATACAGGGCGCGGCGCTTGGCGGGGTCGGACTCGGCGCGGGCCTCATTGAGCAGCTTGTCCGCCTGCGGGTCGCAGAACTTGCCGTCGTTCAGGTTGCCCTTGCAGCTCAGGTACTGGTGGATATTGCCGCTGGGGTCGACCCGGCCCGACCAGCCGTTCTGCCCCACTTCGAAATCGCCGCGGGCCAGCGACGCTTGCAGCGAGGCGAACTCGACCGGTCGCAAGGTGATGTCGAAGCCGGCGTCGGCGCCCATGGCCTGCACCAGTTCGAACACCTGTTGCATGGTGGTGTTGTTGCCGAAGGTGATCTCGAACTTGACGCGGTCGAAGCCCGCCTCCTTGAGCAGCGCCCGGGCCTTCTTGGGATCGCGGCCGGTGTGCTCGAACGACTTGTTGTAGGCGAAGCTGGCCGGCGGGAACGGCTGGTAAGCCGGCTGGTACTGGCCTTCGCCGATGACCTGGTTGAGCACGTCGCGGTCGATGGCCAGGTCGAGCGCCTGGCGCACGCGCTTGTCCTTGGCCAGGGGGTTGTTGGCGCGCGCGCCATTGCCCAGGTTGACCGAGATCGACTGGAAGCCCAGACCGGTGACCGGGGCCAGGCGCAGGTTGGCGTCGTCCTTGACCGCCTTGACGTCGCTGGGCGCCACGCGCTCGATGATGTCCAGGTCGCCGGCGCGCAGATTGTTCAGGCGCACGGTGTTGTCCGGGATCGGCGTGAACACCACGCGGTCAAAGTGATAGTTGGCGGCGTCCCAATACTTGGGAAATTTCTCCAGCACGATGCGGTCGTTCTGCACCCGTTCCTTGAACTGGTACGGGCCCGAGCAGACCGGCTTGCCGCCCGGGTCCTTGTCGAAGGAGGCGGGCGAGATCATCATGCCGGCGCGGTCGGACAACTGGGACAGCAGCGATGCATCGGGTTCGGAAAGGTGCAGCACCACGGTGCTGGCGTCGGGCGCGTCAACGCTGGCCACGGTGGCCAGTTCGCTCTTGCGGTTGCTGTCGGGCAGTGTGCGGGCGCGGTCGAGATTGGCCTTGACCGCCGCCGCATTGATCGGCGTGCCATCGTGGAACACGGCATCGGTGCGCAACTTGAAGGTCAGCGTCTTGTTGTCCGGGCTGGTGCTCCAGGACTGGGCCAGTTGCGGCACGAACTTCAGGTCGGGGGTGATGTCGACCAGCTTGTCGCACAGCGAGGCGAATACGATGCGGCCGACGAAGGTGCGGGCACGGGCCGGATCGAGCACGTCCGGGTCGTCCTGCAGGCCGATCCGCAAGGTCGATTGAGCCTGGGCCAGCCCGCTGGCCAACATTCCCGCCACGGCCATGGCGAGGCAAAGTTTACGCATGAATGATCTCCGTCGGTTCCGAAGGCCCGCTTCCCCGCGCGCCGGTGGCGCGCCGCCCGGCATCGAGGGAACAGCCCCCGGTCGTGCCGCATCGCCGGGTCCATCCCCCGTTGCGCACGTTCTTGTCGGATTCTGCGCCAGGCGCGCGCCGATTGTATAGAGCGATGGCCTTCGCCCCCCCGCGCCGCGCCCCCACCGACCGCCTTGCGGACAGGAGGGGCCGCCTAGGAGGGGCCGCCGAGGGGGGGACAGCCCCACCTTCAAGGCAGCCGGCAAGGCGCCGAGAAATCCACCGCCGCGCCAACCGCGGCACGCAGCTCGGCAACCAGCGGCCGGACATCATCGCGGCGGCACTGGAACGAATACGGCAGCGCCGCCGGCTCGGGGTCGCAGCGCAGCACCCGCAAACTGCCCTCGGCCTCCAGCGCCCGGGCCCAGTGGCGCGGCAGTAAGCCGACCCCGGTCCCCTCGATCAGCAGACCGGCGATGGCGCCCCAGTTGTTGCAGCACAGGCGCTCGCCCGCGCCGCCACGCCCGGCGAGCGAATCATCGATGATGCGGGTGGTGCCGGCGCCAGCCGGCAGGGTCACCAGCGGCAACCGGGCCAGCAATTCGGGCGACATCGCGGTGGCGCCATCCAGCACGGACGGCGCCGCGGCCCAGGCGAATGCCGCCTCGCCGATCGGCGTGGAAGCAATGCCGGGACGCGACGACCGGCCCGCGATGACGGCGAAGTCCAGTTCGCCATCGGCGACCCGTTGCTCCAGCACCTGGCCGATGTCCACATAAGGCTCCAACACCAGATCGGGATAGGCGGCGCGCACCACGCCGATCAGGCGGGGCAGCCAGGTCAGCGCGGTCAGCTCGCCCACGCCGAAGCGGCAGCGGCCGCGCAGGCTCGGGGTTTCGGTCATGGAGGCGCGGATCTGGTCGGCCGCGGCGAGCAGTTCGCGCGCCTGTGGCAGCAGCCGCTGGCCGGCGTCGGTCAGCACCGCCTTGTGGCCGCTGCGGTCGAACAGCAGTTGGCCGAGCGTTTCCTCGAGTTCGGCGATGCGCTTGGACAGCGACGACACCGACAGGTGCAGGCGCTCGGCCGCCACGGCGAAACTGGCGCAGGTGGCGGCCCAGTAGAAGGCTTCGAGTTGCTTGAGGGTCATGCCCGGATTGTAGGGGCACGAACCGGGCGCGCTACACGGCCAGCGGCGTCCTCAGTTGCGGCGACAGCCGCAGCGTGTCGATGGCGGCGCGGAGCATGCGCTCGACGCGCGGCCAGATATCGCCCTTGAGGCGATCGGACCAGCAGATGGTGCCAAACACGCCCTCGACCAGGGAGTGCAGATAGATATTGGACAGGCGCACGTCCAGGGCCGGCGGCAGGTCGGCGCGGCTGACGGCGGCGCGCAGCAGTTTTTCGGAAGTGCGCAGGGCGTGGCGTTCCCACAGATCGCGGCGGCGCAACAGCGGCGCATTCTCGTCACTGCGCTCGCATTTCAGGTAGAGAATCTCCAGCACGCGCTGCACCGAGCCTTCCTCGGCATAAATCTGCACGTACTGGCGCATCGACGCATAGAGCGCTTCGAGCGCCTCGCCCTCGGTGGAGACCCGGGTCAGCGACACCGCCTCGCCCAGGGCGCGGTCGCACATGGCGATACAGACGTCGATCTTGTTCCTGTAATGGCCGTAGACGGCGCCCCGCGACACGCCCGCGAAGTCGGCGATATCGCTCATCGTGGTGCTGGCCACCCCTTTGGACAGGAACACGTGCTCGGCGGCGTCCAGGATGCGATCGCGGGTGCGTTGGGATTCTTCTTTCGTCTTGCGGGCCATACAAAGATCTCCTTGTAGAAATGGGTTGAACGGATGGACATGAAAACGGCGGCCCGCCTTGCGGGGGCCGCCGTCTGCGCACTGTAAAAAAGTATGCAGCCGCCAGCATACTTTTGAACAAAACAATTAATCAAGCGTGACGGATTAAATGATAGACTGCGTTCCCCACAGGGAAAACCCGCGCACGTTCCCTCCTCGCCCGCCATGGGCACCCCCACAATAACTTCTAAAAAATGTCGCACCGAGTCCCACTAAGAACGCTCGCATTCGCATCCGTATTGCTTCTTGTTTCAGCTTGTTCGAAGCCGGAAACACCGGAAGCCGCCAAGGCGCCCGCCGCAATCGGCATCATCGTGGCCAAGCCCACCCCCACCACCGTTGCCAGCGAACTGCCTGGCCGGCTGGAGCCCTATCGCGAAGCCGAAGTCCGCGCGCGCGTGGCCGGCATCGTCATTCAGCGCCTGTACGACGAGGGCCAGGAGGTGGCGCGCGGCGCGCCGCTGTTCCAGATCGATCCGGCGCCACTGCAAGCGGCCTACGATTCCCAAGCCGCCGCCCTGGCCAGAGCCCAGGCCAACCTGTCGGCCGCGGCCGACAAGTTGCGCCGCTACGCCGACCTGGTGTCGGACCGCGCCATCAGCGAACGCGATCACGCCGAGAGCGTGGCCGAGGAACGCCAGGCGCGCGCCGAGGTGGCGCTGGCCAAGGCCAATCTGCAAAGTGCCAGGCTGCGGCTGGCGTACGCGCGCGTCACCTCGCCGATCGACGGCCGCGCGCGGCGCGCGCTGGTCACCGAGGGCGCGCTGGTGGGCGAAGGCCAGGCCACGCCGCTGACGGTGGTGCAGCAGCTCGATCCGATCTACGTCAACTTCGCGCAGCCGGCGGCCGAGGTCATGCAGTTGCGCAAGCAGATCCGTGCCGGCGCGCTGGAAGGCGTCGCGCCCGACAAGATGCGGGTGCGCCTGCTGCTGCCGGACGGCTCGGAGTACGGCCAGGGCGGCACGCTGTCGTTCGCCGACCTGGCGGTCGACCCGGGCACCGACAACGTGACCATGCGCGCACTGTTCGCCAACCCCGACCGCACGCTGCTGCCGGGCATGTATGTGCGGGTGCGGCTGGAGCAGGCCGTCAACCGCGACACCTATCTGGTGCCGCGCGATGCCCTGTTGCGCAATGCCGGCGGCGCCCATCTGCTGGTGGCGGGGGACGACGGCGAACTGCGCAGCGTGCCGGTCACCGCGCAGCGTCTGCTGGGCCCGAACTGGGTCGTCACCGAGGGACTGCAAGGCGGCGAACGCGTGGTGGTGGAAAACGCCGCGCAGTTGGCCCCCGGCCAGAAAATCAAACCGGTCGAGCGGGCCGCGCCAAGCGCGCCCGCGGCGACCGGGGAAAAACAAGCAAAAAGGTAAACCGCCATGGCGCGTTTCTTTATCGATCGCCCCGTCTTCGCGTGGGTGATCTCCCTGCTGATCGCGCTGGTCGGCGTGTTGTCGATCCGCGCGCTGCCGGTGGCGCAGTATCCGGACATCGCGCCGCCCGTAGTGAATATCGGCGCCAGCTATCCGGGCGCCTCGGCCAAGGTGGTCGAGGAAGCCGTCACCGCCATCATCGAACGCGAGATGAACGGCGCTCCGGGGCTGATGTACACCGCTTCCAGCAGCGATTCCACCGGTTGGGCCAGCATCAACCTGACCTTCAAGCAGGGCACCAACCCCGACATCGCGGCAGTGGAAGTGCAGAACCGCCTGAAGGCGGTCGAGCCGCGCCTGCCCGAATCGGTGCGGCGCGACGGCGTGCGGGTGGAAAAGGCGGCCGACAACATCCAGCTGGTGGTGTCGCTGAAGTCGGACGGCAGCCTGGACGACATGCAACTGGGCGAACTGGCCGCCTCCAACGTACTGCAGGCGCTGCGGCGGGTCGAAGGCGTGGGCAAGGTGCAGTCGTTCGGCGCGGAAGCGGCGATGCGCATCTGGCCCGATCCGGTCAAGCTCACCGCCCTGTCGCTGACGCCGGGGGACATCGTCTCGGCCCTGCGCAGCCACAACGCGCGTGTCACCATCGGCGAGCTGGGCAACCAGGCCGTGCCAAAGGATGCGCCGCTGAACGCCAGCATCGTCGCGGGCGAATCGCTGCATACGCCGGAACAGTTCGCCAACATCCCGCTGCGCGCGCAACCCGATGGCGCCACGCTGCGCCTGAAGGACGTGGCGCGGGTGGAACTGGGCGGCACCGACTACATGTACCTGTCGCGCGTCAACGGCATGACCGGCACCGGCCTGGGCATCAAGCTGGCGCCGGGTTCGAACGCGGTCGAGACCACCCGCCGCATCCGCGAGACCATGCGCGAGCTGGCCCAGTACTTCCCGCCGGGCGTGAGCTGGGACATTCCGTATGAAACCTCCACTTTCGTCGAGATCTCGATCAAGAAGGTGCTGATGACCCTGCTGGAAGCGGTGGCGCTGGTGTTCTGCGTGATGTATCTGTTCATGCAGAACCTGCGCGCCACGCTGATCCCGACGCTGGTGGTGCCGGTGGCGCTGCTGGGCACGCTGGGGGTGATGCTGGGGCTGGGCTATTCGATCAACGTGCTGACGATGTTCGGCATGGTGCTGGCCATCGGCATCCTGGTGGACGATGCCATCGTGGTGGTCGAGAACGTCGAGCGCATCATGGCCGAAGAAGGCCTGTCGCCGCATGACGCCACGGTCAAGGCCATGGGCCAGATCAGCGGCGCCATCGTCGGCATCACGGTGGTGCTGGTGTCGGTGTTCGTGCCGATGGCATTCTTCGACGGCGCGGTGGGTAACATCTACCGCCAGTTCGCCGTGACGCTGGCGGTGTCCATCGCCTTCTCGGCCTTCCTGGCGCTGTCGCTGACGCCGGCGCTGTGCGCCAGCCTGCTCAAGCCGGTCCCGGCCGGTCACCACGAAAAGCGCGGTTTCTTCGGCGGGTTCAACCGCGCCTTCGCGCGCCTGACCACGCGCTACACGGCGCAGGTGGCCGGCGTGCTGGCGCGGCCACTGCGCTTCGGACTGGCCTACGCGCTGGTGATCGGCGTGGCCGCGCTGCTGTTCGCGCGCTTGCCCTCATCGTTCCTGCCTGACGAAGACCAGGGCAGCTTCATGGCCATGGTGATCCTGCCGCAAGGCTCGCCGCAGGCCGAGACCATGGCCGTGGTCAAGGATGTCGAGCGCTACATGATGGAGCATGAGCCGGTGCAGTACGTGTACTCGGTCAACGGCTTCAGCCAGTACGGCAGCGGCCCGAACTCGGCCATGTTCTTCGTCACGCTCAAGGACTGGAAGGAGCGGCGCGACCCGGCGTTGCAGGTGGACGCAGTGGTCAAGCGCATCAACGAGGTCTTTGCCGCGCGCAAGAACCTGATGGTGTTCGCGCTCAACTCGCCGCCGTTGCCCGATCTGGGCTCGACCTCGGGCTTCGACTTGCGCCTGCAGGACCGCGGCGGGGTCGGTTATGAAGCGCTGACGCGGGCGCGCCAGCAACTGCTGGCCAAGGCGGCGGAACATCCGGCGCTGACGGACGTGGTGTTCGCCGGCCAGCAAGAAGCGCCGCAACTGCAGCTGCACGTCGACCGTGACAAGGCGCAGGCCATGGGCGTGCCGATCGACGAGATCAACACCGCGCTGGCAGTGATGTACGGCTCGGACTACATCGGCGACTTCATGCTCAACGGGCAGGTACGGCGCGTGACGGTGCAGGCCGATGGCAAACGTCGCGTGGACCTGGATGACATCTCGCGCCTGCACGTGCGCAACCTGCAAGGCCAGATGGTGCCGCTGTCGGCCTTCACGACCTTGAAGTGGTCAATGGGACCGCCGCAGTTGAACCGCTACAACGGCTTTCCGTCATTTACCATCAACGGCTCGGCGGCGCCGGGCCACAGCAGCGGCGAAGCCATGCGCGCCATGGAGGCGCTGGCGGCCGAGCTGCCGCGCGGCATCGGCTTCGACTGGTCAGGCCAGTCGTACGAAGAGCGGCTGTCGGGCAACCAGGCGCCGGTGCTGTTCGCGCTATCGGTACTGATTGTGTTCCTGGCGCTGGCGGCCCTGTACGAAAGCTGGTCGATTCCGCTGGCGGTGATCCTGGTGGTGCCGCTGGGCGTGATCGGCGCGCTGCTGGGGGTAACCGTGCGCGGCATGCCGAACGACATCTACTTCAAGGTCGGCCTGATCGCCACCATCGGCCTGTCGGCCAAGAACGCGATCCTGATCGTGGAAGTGGCCAAGGACCTGGTGCGCGACGGCCAGGGCGTGCTGTCGGCCACGCTGGAGGCCGCGCGGCTGCGGCTGCGGCCGATCGTGATGACCTCGCTGGCTTTCGGCGTGGGCGTGCTGCCGCTGGCGCTGGCCAGCGGCGCCGCGTCCGGCGCGCAGGCCGCCATCGGCACCGGCGTGCTCGGCGGAATCATCACCGCCACTGTGCTGGCGGTGTTCCTGGTGCCGCTGTTCTTTCTCATCGTGGGGCGCATGGTCGGCATGCGCGCCCGCCCCGCGCGCCCCGCAGGCCGCGAAACGCTGGAGACGACGCCATGAAAACCGTGGCAATGACCTTGCTGGCGCTGGCCCTGTCCGGCTGCTCGCTGGCGCCGACCCATGAGCGCCCCGCGGCGCCGGTGCCGGCGCAGTACGACACGCCGGCACTGCCCGGCCAGGCCGCCGCGCCACAGGACTGGCGCGCCTATTTCAACGACCCGGCGCTGCAGGCCTGGATCGCGGCCGCGCTGGCCAACAACCGCGACCTGCGGGTGGCGGCGCTGCGCATCGAGGAGGCGCGCGCGCTGTACGGCGTGCAGCAGTCCGAACGCCTGCCGGCCATCGACGCCAGCGGCGAATTCAGCCGCGGCCGCGCGGCCGAGCCCGGCCAGCCGCGCATGCCGGTGGCCAACCGCTACCGCGCGGCTGTCGGCATCACCGCCTTCGAGCTGGATTTCTTCGGCCGGGTCAGGAGCCTGTCGGACGCCGCGTTGGCGCGCTATCTGGCCAGTGAAGAAGCCCACCGCGCCGCCACGCTGGCGCTGGTGGCGGAGACGGCGACGGCCTACTTCAACCAGCGCTCGCTGGCCGAGCAACTGCGCCTGACCGCCGACACGCTGGCATTGCGCGAGACCACGTTGACATTGACCCAGCGCCGCTACGACGCCGGGCTGGAGACGGCCATCGGCCTGCGCACCGCGCAGATGCTGGTGGAGAGTTCGCGCGCCACGCTCGCCGCGCTGACCCGCGAGGCCAACCTGGCGCGGCATGCGCTGGGCCTGCTGGCGGGCGATTTCGCGCTGCCGGTCGGTGTCGATGCCACGCCGCTGGAAAGCCAGGCCCTGACGCCGCTGGCCGCTGGCCTGCCGTCCGAACTGCTGGCCCGCCGCCCCGACCTGCGCCAGGCGGAACAGGCGCTGCGCGCGGCCAACGCCGACATCGGCGCGGCGCGCGCGGCGTTCTTCCCGTCGGTGCAACTGACCACCGACATTGGCACCACCGCCGACCGCTTCTCGGATCTGTTCAGCGGCGGCAGCGGCGGCTGGAGTTTCGCGCCGCGCCTGACGCTGCCGATCTTCAACGCCGGCCGCAACCGCGCCAACCTGTCGTTGGCCGAGACCCGCAAGCACATCGCGGTGGCGCAGTACGAAGGCAGCATCCAGGCGGCGTTCCGCGATGTGGCCGACGCCTTGTCGGCGCGCGATGCGCTGCGCGACCAGATCGCGGCCCAGCGCAAAGTGCGCGACGCCGACCGCGAACGCCAGCGGTTGGCCGAGCGACGCTATGCGCGCGGGGTGGCGAACTACCTGGAGATGCTGGAGGCACAGCGCAGCCTGTTCGAGTCGGAACAGGAATACATCCGGCTGCAGCAGCGCCGGCTGGTCAACGCGGTGGAGCTGTACAAGGCGCTGGGGGGCTGGGACGACGGTTCATCGCCGGCATCCTGACGCAAGGCCGACCTCGCGGCGATGCCGGGCGCGCCGCAAGGTCAGGCGCGCGCGCTGATGCGGTAGGCGCAGCGGCGCGCGCCCAGCAGGATGTGCTCTTCGCGCTCGACCCGCACATCCTGGCCCAGCACCTGCTGGAACAGCGCCAGCTCGCTGCGGCAAAAGCCCATACAGGCCTGGGCCGCCGCGCAGATGGGACAGTGGTTCTCGATGAACAGGAAGTCATCGCCGTCACGGCGCATCTCGGCCATGTAGCCTTCGGCCGAGCGCACCCGCACCAGTTGCTCGAGCCGCTGCGGCAGGTCCCGGGCGTCGGCCAATGCCTGCAGGTAGTTGGCCCGCATGGCCGCCTCGCGCGCCAGGATCAGCTTGTCCACGCCTTCTTCGCCGAACACCTGACGCGCGGCGTTGATCATCTGCACCGTCATGTCGGCGTGCGTGTCGGGAAAACGGTGCTGGCCGGCCTCGGTCAGGAACCAGATCTGGGTGGGCCGGCCGCGCCCCGCGCTGCGGCTTTCCGAATCCACCAACCCGTCCGCGTGCAGGCGCGTCATCTGCTGGCGCACCGCCTCGGCCGTGACGTCGAGCGCCTTGGCGATGACCGCGACCGATTGCGGGCCGCGCGTTTTGAGCGCCATGAGCACGCGGTCCGCCGGCTGGTGCGGCTGCCAGGAAATAGGGTGGGACAGGAGGTCGTCGGACATGGAAGGTCGGTAAGGCGCTAAGCCCCTATGGTGCCACGAACGGCGCCTCCCAGCCGCCGCCCAGCGCCTTGTAGAGCGCGACCAGGCTGGTATAGGAGGCCGTTTCGGCCACCGCCACCGCGTCCTGCGCCCGCAGCTGCGTGCGCTGCGCGTCCAGCACCGTCAGGTAGGGCGCGCTGCCTTCGCGGTAGCGCAGGCGCGCCAGTTCCGCCGCGCGGCCGCTGTAGGCGGCCGCCTGTGCCAGGCTGCCCAGCCGCTGCTGGGTCTGGCCGTACTGCGTCAGCGCCCCCTCCAGTTCCTCGACCGCCTGCAGCACGGTCTGCTCGTAGCGCGCCACCTCGCCCTGCGAACGCGCCTGCGCCGCCCGCTTGCGCGCCTGCGCGGTGGGCAGGTGGAAGGCCGGCCAGTTGACGCCGGGCGCCACGCTGAAGGCGCGGCTGGAGGCGCTGCCGAAGTCGGCGCCGCGCAGAGCCACGAAACCGAGGAAGCCGCCCAGGTCGATGCGCGGATACAGTTCCGCCGTGGCCACGCCCACGTCGGCATTGGCCGCCGCCATGTTGCGCTCGGCCGCCCGCACGTCGGGACGGCGCGCCAGCAAGGCGCCGACGTCGCCGATCGGCAGGCGCGCCGCCAGCGGCGGCTGCGGCGTGGCCGCGTCCAGCTCGCCCAGCTCCACCGGCCGCAGCCCGGCCAGCACCGCGAGGCGGTACCGCGCCAGGCGCCGCGCGGTTTCCTGCAGCGGCACGCTGGCCTGCACCGTTTCCAACTCGGCGCGGGCGCTGGCCAGGTCGCCCTCGTCGCCGCGGCCGGCCGACACCATGGCCTGGATCACACGCAGGCTGTCGCGCTGGCTGTCCAGGTTGGCGCGCGCCACCGCCAGGCGTTGTTCGGCGCCGCGCAGTTCAAAGTAGTTGCGCGCCACCTCGGCCACCACCACGATGCGGGCCTGCGCCAAGTCGGCCGCCTGGGCCTCGCTGCGCGCGGCCGCGCCTTCGGCGGCGCGGCGCAGGCGGCCGAACAGGTCGATCTCCCAGGTGGCGTCAAAGCCCGCGCGGTAGCTCTTGGCCAGGTTGCGCTCGCCCGTCACGCCGGGGTTGGCCTGCGACAGGCTGCGCTCGAAGCGCCCGCCCAGCGTGACGGTGGGGAACTGGTCGAGTTCCTTCTCGTCCAGCGCCGCGCGCGACTCGGCCAGGCGGGCCTGGGCGATGCGGATGTCGTGGTTGCGTTGCAGCGCCAGGGTGACCAGGCGGTCCAGCTGCGGGTCCTGCAACTGCTTCCACCAATCCTGCTGCACGCGGTCGGTGGAGAACAGCGCCTGCTCGGGGCTGGCCAGCGCCACCGGCGCGGCCCGCGGCTTCCGGTAGTCGGGGCCGACGGCGCAGCCGGCGGTAGCCAGCACGGCCAGCAGCACCGTGGCGCCACGGCGCAGGCGTTGGGACAGATCGGGATGTTTCATGGTCGGCTCCTCAGTGCGTTGCGGCGGGGCGCGGCGCGGCGGCCGACCGCGCGTCCTCGGCCTGCGCCTGCGCCAGCTCGCGGGCGCGCGGCGTGTCGTTGGCGGCGCGGTGGTCGCGCGCCAGCAAGGTGTAGACGGTGGGCAGCACGAACAGCGTGAAGAGCGTGCCGACCAGCATGCCGACCACGATCACCAGGCCCAGGCTGTAGCGGCTGTGGGCGCCGGCGCCGCTGGCGAACAGCAGCGGGATCAGGCCCACCACCATGGCGGCGGTAGTCATCAGGATCGGACGCAGGCGGATGCGGGCGGCGTGCTCCATGGCGCCGCGCCGGTCCAGGCCATGGCTGATCTGCATCTCGTTGGCGAATTCCACCATCAGGATGCCGTGCTTGCTGATCAGCCCGATCAGCGTCACCAGGCCAATCTGCGTGTAGATGTTGATGGTCGCCATGCCCAGCGCCAGCGGGATCAACGCGCCGCAGATCGACAGCGGCACGCTCACCAGAATGATGAACGGGTCGCGCAGGCTTTCGTACTGCGCCGCCAGCACCAGGTAGATGACGATGATGGCGAAGATGAAGGTGATCATCAGCGCCGAGCCTTCCTGGCTGAACTGACGCGCGTCCGATTGCCAGTCGTAGCTGAAGCCGGCCGGCAACTGCTGCGCCTGGCGCGTCAGGAACTGCACCGCATCGCCCATGGTCACGCCGGGCATCAGGATGGCCTGGAAGGTAGCCGCGTTGAGCTGGTTGAATTGGGTCAGCTTGTTGGGCTCCACGCCCATCGACACCGACACGATGTTCGACAGCGGCACCTGCGCGCCGCTGGCGCTCTTGACGTAATACCGCGCCAGCGATTCGGGAGAGATGCGGTGCGCGGGCAGGCTCTGCGGGATCACGTCGTACGAGCGGCCGTCCATGCCGAAACGATTGATGTAGTTCTCGCCCACCAGCACCGCCAGCGTGTCGCCCACCGCCCTCATGGTGACCCCCAGGCTGTTGGCCTTGGCGCGGTCCACCTTCAGCTGCACCACCGGGTTGTTGTAGTCCAGGTCACTGTCGACCACCATGAACAGGCCGCTGGCGCGCGCCGCCTGCTTCAGGTTTTCCATGGCCTCGTACACCACCGGGTAGTCGGCCGCGCTCATGATGACCATCTGCACCGGCAGGCCGCCGGTCGAGCCCGGCAGCGGCGGCAGCTGGAAGGCGAAGATATTGCTGCCCTCGATCTGGTTGACCATTGATTGCATGTCGGCCTGGATCTGGTCGGCCGAGCGCTTGCGCTCGCGCCAGTCGACGAAGTCCACGCCGCCGATGCTATTGGATACGCCGTCCGAGCCGTTGATGAGCCAGCGGCCCTTCTGCTCGGGCAGCGTCGCCATCACATCGTCCCACTGCTTGCCGAATTTCTCGACGTAGTCGATGTTGGCGTGCTGCGGCGATTTGATCGCGGTGAGCACGGTGGACTGGTCCTCGACCGGCGCCAGTTCGCGCTGGGCGGCGTTGTACAGGAACGGCAAACTGGCCATCACCCCCACCGCCACCAGGCCGGTGACCCAGCGATGATGCAGCGACACGTCCAGCAACCGGCCGTAGGCGTCGCCCAAGCGGGCAAAGAAGTGTTCGGCGCGGCGCGCCATCCGGCCTTCGGACACCTGGCTGTCGAGCAGGAACGAACTCATTACCGGCGACAGCGTCAGCGCGATCACCCCTGACACCACCACCGCCCCCGCCAGCGTGAAGGCGAACTCCTTGAACAAGGAACCGGTCAGGCCGCCCATGAGGCCGATCGGCGCATACACCGCCGCCAGCGTGATGGTCATGGCGATGACCGGGCCCGCCACTTCGCGCGCGCCGATCAGAGCCGCGCGCACCGGCGACTTGCCCTCTTCGATATGGCGGTGCACGTTCTCGACCACCACGATGGCGTCGTCCACCACCAGACCGATGGCCAGCACCATGGCCAGCAACGTCAGCAGGTTCACGCTGAAGCCGAACAGCGCCATGATGGCTGCGCCGCCCAGCATCGACAGCGGAATGGTGACCACCGGAATCAGCACCGCGCGCAACGAACCGAGACACAGGAAGATCACCGCCACCACGATGACGACGGCCTCCATCAGCGTGTGCACCACGCCGTCGATCGACGCGCTGATGAAGCGCGCCAGCTCGAACGGCACCTGCACGCTGGTGCCGGGCGGCAGGTTCTGCTTGATGCCGGGCAGCAACTCGTTCAGGCGCTTGACGATCACCAGCGGGTTGCCGACCGGCGTGGCATTCAGGCCGAAGTACACGGCAGGCTCGCCGTCCATCAGGCCGCTGGAGTCGGTCGAGGCCGCGCCCAGTTCGACAGTGGCTACGTCGCCCAGGCGCACGATGGCGTCGCCTTCACGCTTGATGACCATGTCGCGGAACTCGGCCACGTTGACCAGGTCGGTGTTGACCTTGATGTTGGCCACCACGTACAGGCCCTTAGCCTGCCCGGGCGCGGCCTGCACGTTGTTCTGGCGCAGGGCCTCGGCCAGCTCGCCGGCCGAGATGCCGCGCGCGGCCAGCCGGTCTGGGTCGAGCCAGACCCGCATCGCCAGCTTCTGGCCGCCGTACAGTTCCACGCTGGCCACGCCGTCGATCGACGATAGTTGCGGCTGCACCACGCGCGACAGGTAGTCGGTCAGCGCCGGCAGCGACATGGTCGAGCTGGAAAAGCCCACATAGGCCACGGCCGTCGCCTCGCCGGCCGACTTGACCAGCACCGGGTCGTAGGCGTCCTGCGGCAAGCGATATTTGACTTCGTTGACCTTGGCCATGACCTCGGTCATGGCCTTATTGGAATCGGCGTTGAGCTTCATGCGCACCGTGATCACGCTGCGGCCCTGGGTCGAGGACGAAGACAGGTAGTCGATGCCTTCGACGGTGGCGACGGACTGCGCGATCGGCTGGGTGACGAAGCCCTGCATCAGGTCGGGCGAAGCGCCCGGGTACTGCGTGGTGATGGTGATGGTGGTGCTTTCGGTCAGCGGGTACTGGCGGATCGGCAGGCCGCTCAGGGCGCGCAGCCCGAGCAACAGCAGCAGCGTGCTGACCACCAGCGCCAGCACCGGCCGGCGCACGAACAGGTCGGTGAATTTCATGATCGGCTCCGCGGGCTCAGCGGGCTTGCGCCACGGATGGCGCCGCGGCGTCCAGCGCCACGGTGTCCTGGGTGCTGATCTCGACGGCCGCGCCGTTGTGCAGGCGCAGTTGGCCCGAGGTCACCACGCGGTCGCCGGGCTTGAGGCCCTTGGTCACCACCACCCGGCCGCGCACGCGCTCGGCGGTCTGCACATAGGCCTGGGTCACGGTGGGCGGCGCCGACGCATCACCGGCCTTGGGCGGCGTCACCACATAGACCGAATCGCCATAGGCGCTGTAGCTGATGGCGGTTTCCGGCACGGTCAGCACGCCCGGCCGCGGCGGCAGCACCACCTGGCCGTGGGCGAACATGCCCGCCGCCAGGGCGCCGTCGGCATTGGCCAGCGTGGCCTGTACCCGCACGGTGCGCGTGCCTGGATCGACCTGCGGTTCGATGGTGGTGACGGCGCCGTCAAACACCCGGCCGGCATGGGCATCGACCGTCACGGTGACCGGCTGGCCGGAGCGCAGGACGCCCAGCGCCTGCTCCGGCAACGTGATGTTGGCGTAGACACTGGCCGCATCGGTCAGCGACACCAGCGGATCGCCGGCGCGGGCGAACTGGCCCAGGTTGACGCGACGCACGCCCAGCACGCCGTCGAACGGCGCCTTGACGCGCTTCTGGTCGATCAGCGCCTGGATCCGCTTGATCTCGCCGATGGCCTGGTCGTAGTCGGCCTGGGCCTGCTCCAGTTGTTCGCGGGTGGCGGCCTGTTGCGGCACCAGGCGGCGGGTGCGCTCCAGCAAGGCGCGCGCGTTCCTGGCCTGGGCCTGCAGGCGCGCCAGTTCGCCCTGCTCGGGCGCGTCGTTCAGTTGCACCAGCAATTGGCCGGCGCGCACCCGCTCGCCCGGCGTGAACAGGATCCGCGCCACGCGGCCATCGGCTTCGGCCGACACCAGCACCTGACGCGTCGCCTCGAGCGTGGCGATGCCCGACAGCGCCACCGGAAAGTCCGCCTGCTGCACGGGCGCGACCGCCACCTTGGCCGGGGCCATGGCCCAGCCGCCCTGTTGCTCGCCGCGGCCGAATTTCCAATACAGCCCGCCGCCCCCTATCACCGCCAGGGCCAGCAGCCCCGCCGCCCACGCGCCCGATTTCGACTTCATGATTCTCTCGCCATTTATCAAAGTAACGGCTTGGATAATCCTTGAAAAATCAGACGAAGTCAAAAAACCTAAAGTAATGTTGAGGATTGAGAAAGCCTATCGGTGGCAAATGGCCAAAAAAAACCGCCAGCAAATGCCGGCGGTTCGGGCAACAACAGGCTGGCGCGGGGCCAGTCCCGGGAAAGTCCGTCCTAGGTGCGGACCATGTGCAGGTAATGGCGATGCCGCTCGTACTGATCGAGGATGTCGCCGATGACGGCATCACGGCTCCAGCCCATGATGTCGTAATCCTGCCCGCCCTCACGCAAGTGGACCTCGGCGCGGAAGTACTTGCGCTCTTCCTCGTCGGCGGCCTCTTCGGGCGTCAGGCTGGGGCGCACGAAGGCCTGCGGCCGCACCGAGTAGAAGAAGTCCAGGTGTTCGCCGTGGTTGACTTCGAGCATGATGTCGCCCTCGCCTTCGCCTTCCTTGACCACGACCGCGTAGCCTTGCTTGCGCAGCTCGTCCGCCACATCCTCCAGCGCCGGCTGCACCACGTCGGCAATGAAGCGCATCACATGGGCCCGCCGCGGCATCATCACCATGTTGCGCAGGCGCCGCTCCCAGGATTGACCGCCGCGCGCCGGGCGCGACAGCGTCAGCGATTGAAACCGGATGCCGCGCTTGGTCGCATCCAGCTTGAGCGCCTTGAACAGCCCCCACAGCGACAACAGCAGGATCACGGAAAATGGCAGGGCGCTGGCGATGGTCGCGGTCTGCAGCGCGGTCAAGCCATCGGCCAGCAACAGCGCGATGGCCACCGCGCCCATCAGCAACGACCAGAAGATGCGCTGCCATACCGGCGTGCGGTCGGAACCGCCAGAGGCCAGCAGATCCACCACCAGCGCGCCGGAGTCGGCTGACGTCACGAAGAACACCGCGACCATGGCGATCGCCACCAGCGAAATCACGCCGCTCCATGGCAATTGCTCGAAAAAGGCGAACAGGGCCAGTGAACTGTCGCCCTGCACCGTCTGCGCGAAATCCTTGAGGCCATCGACCAGGATGAGATGGATGGCGGTATCGCCGAACACCGTCATCCAGAACAGGGTGAAGCCGGCGGGCACCAGCAGCACGCCGCTGACGAATTCGCGAATGGTGCGGCCGCGCGAAATACGGGCGATGAACAGCCCCACGAACGGCGACCAGGCGATCCACCAGCCCCAATAGAACAGGGTCCAGCCGCCGATCCAATCGGTCGGCTCGTAGGCATACAGGTTGAAGGTCTTGTTGACGATGTCCGAGAGATAGGCGCCAGTATTCTGTACAAAGGTCTGCAGCAGGAATACGGTGGGGCCGACCACCAGCACGAACATCAGCAGCACGGCGGCCAGCACCAGATTGGTCTCGGACAGGATACGGATGCCCTTGTCCAGCCCGCTCGCCACCGACAGCGTCGCCAGGCCACAAGTGACGATGATCAGGATGATCTGCGTCGGCACCCCCACCGGCACGCCGAACAGATGATTCAGGCCGCTGTTGATCTGCGCCACGCCCAGTCCCAGCGACGTCGCGACGCCCAGCACGGTGCCGAGGATGGCGAAGATGTCGACCGCGTGCCCTATCGGGCCGTAGATGCGATTGCCGATCAGCGGATACAGCGCGGAGCGCAAGGTCAGCGGCAGGCCATGACGGTAGCTGAAGAACGCCAGGATCAAGGCCACGATGGCATAGATCGCCCAGGCGTGCAGCCCCCAATGGAAGAAGGTGATCTTCATCGCCTCGCGGGCGGCGATGGCATTGCCGCCCGCGCCGACCGGCGGCGACATGAAGTGCATGACCGGTTCGGCCACGCCGAAGAACATCAGGCCGATGCCCATGCCGGCCGAGAACAGCATGGCGAACCAGGTGAAATTGCGGTAGTCGGGTTCGCTGTGGTCCGGTCCCAGCTTGATGTCGCCGTAGCGGCTGACGGCCAATAACACCACCGACAACAGGATGATGGCGACGACCAGGATATAGAACCAGCTGGCATTGCCCAGGATCCAGGCCTGGACTGACTCGAACAGACTCTGCGCGGCCTTGGGCGCGCTGATCGCGAAACCCACCAGCAACAGCGTGAACACCGCCGCCGGATAGAAAACCGGGCGATTGATGGTGGGTGGTCGGGTTTCTGAAGACATGCTGCCGCTCCTTTCGCCCGAGGGATACCAAAGGCTGCGGCGCTGGCCCCCTCAGTCCAGCCGGCGCGCCGCATCATTACTAACATGTTGTGGGCGGCCATGACAACAATGGCCGCCAGTGCCGCCGCCGCGCAAGGCGGTCATGGGCCCATGGCTGACGCCCGGCGCTAGCCGGAATCGCGGTCGCCGAACACCACGCGGCGGAAGAATCCCGCCAGTACCGCTTCGGTCGTTTCCGCCGGCACACCCTGCGGATCGAAGGCGAAGCTGAACTGCATGCCATCGGACAGCGCCAGCAGGCCGATGGCCAGCTCTCGGGCCGGCAGCGGCAAAGGCGTGCCGACGAGCAGCGAAAACTGGCGGATGTACTCAGTGGTGGCGTCGCGCAATTCGCCCATGCAGGCGATGAAGCCCACCCGGAATTCGGGATCGCGCGCCGCCTGCAGCTTGGCTTCCATCCACAACAGAAAGCACTCGTTGTCGCGGAAGTGACTGCTGTAGTAACGCAGCACGCTCTCTTCCATCTGCTCGCGGCTTTCACCGCCTTCGAAAATGGCGCGCATGTCGCCCATCACGTTCTCGTGATCGCGCTTGAGCAGTTGCAGGAAAAGTTCGGATTTGCTGGAGAAATTGGAATAGAAAGCGCCGCGGGTATAGCCGGCCAGTTCGGCGATGTCCTCGACGCTGGCGGCGACGAAACCCTTGGCCAGGAAGATCGATTGCGCGGCATCGAGCAGACGCTGGCGCGTCTGGTCACGGCTTTGCTCTCGCGTAAGGCGGACTTTTGACATGGGCCGATTCTAGCATCGGCCACTATTTCAGATTCATTCTTGTATCTGAATACATATATGAATTAGAATCCATCGCGTATTTGATCGCCCGAGTACGACATCGCTGTCCGCCGTACTCCCTGCCTTCTTCCCTGCCCGCGTCGCGAGGTGTTTCGTGAATCTTCCTGGTCTTTGCGCGTCCGCCGTCGCGCGCAATCCCGCCGCCCGCGCGGCACACTCCCCGTCGCCTCCGCGCGGCGCCCGGCCCGTCCTGGCCTTGATGCTGGCCCTGGCACTGGCCGGCTGCGGCAGCCAAGAGGCCGAAGCGCCTGCGCCGCGCCCCGTGGTCGCCATGCCCGCCCAGGCCGACGCCGCGCTGCCGGCCTGGATCCTGCCGGGAGAGGTGCAGGCGCGCTACAGCACGCCACTGTCGTTCCGCGTGGGCGGCAAGATCATCGAACGCACGGTACGGCTGGGCGATCGCGTCGCGCCCGGCCAGGTAGTCGCCAAGCTCGATCCCGCCGACGCCGCCAAGAACGCGGCCAGCGCCCGCGCACAGTTGGCCGCGGCCCGGCACCAACTGGACTACGCCAGGCAACAACTCGATCGCGATCGCGCCCAGGCCAGGGAGAACCTGATCGCCGCCAATCAGCTCGAACAGACCCGCAACGCCTATGCCTCGGCCCTGGCGCAGCGCGACCAGGCGGCGCAACAGGCCGCGCTGGCGGCCGACCAGCTCAACTACACCACCCTGACGGCCGGCCATGCGGGCGTCATCACCGCCGAACAGGCCGACACCGGCCAGAACGTGGCAGCCGGGCAGGCGGTCTACAACCTGGCCTGGTCGGGCGAGGTCGACGCGCTATGCGACGTGCCCGAAAGCGTGCTGGCCGGCCTGGCCGTCGGCCAGCGCGCCACCGTCACGCTGGCGCCACTGCCCGGCAAGACCTTCAGCGCCGTGCTGCGCGAGATCGCGCCGGCCGCCGATCCGCAGAGCCGCACCTACCGCGCCAAGCTGACGCTGGAATCGCCCCCGCCCGAACTGCGCCTGGGCATGACCGCCAGCATCAGCTTCGACAATCGCCAGGCCAACGGCGCCACCACCTACACGGTGCCGGCGACCGCGCTGTTCCATGACGGCACCGAACCGGCCGTCTGGGTCATCAAGCCGCAGGAAGACACGCTGGAACTGCGCCGCGTGCAGGTGCTGCGCTACGACGCCCGCAGCGTCACCCTGTCGCAGGGCGTGCAGGCCGGCGAGCGCGTGGTATGGCAGGGCGTGCATGCCGTGTCGGCCGGCGAGAAAGTCCGCGCGGTGCCGCCGCTGCACCCCGAGGACTTCGCCTCATGAGCGCGCCCGTTCCTGACAATCAAGGCGCGTCGCCGCGGCACGAGGAAGGCCGGTTCAACCTGTCGGCCTGGGCGCTGCGGCACCAGCCACTGGTGATTTTCCTGATCACGCTGGTGACGCTGTTCGGCGTGCTGTCGTATTCGCGCCTGGCGCAGTCGGAAGACCCGCCCTTCACCTTTCGCGTGATGGTGGTCAAGACCCTTTGGCCCGGCGCCACGGCGCAACAGATGCAGGAGCAGGTCACCGACCGCATCGCCAGGACGCTGCAGGAAGCGCCCTCGACCGACTTCCTGCGCAGCTACTCTCGCCCCGACGAATCGCTGATCTTCTTCACCATGAAGGACTCGGCGCCGGCCAGCGAGGTAGCCGATGAGTGGTACCAGGTGCGCAAGAAGGTCGGCGACATGGCCGCCACCCTGCCGCAAGGCGTGCAGGGACCGTTCTTCAATGACGAATTCGGCGACGTCTACACCAACATCTACACGCTGGCGGGCGACGGCTTTTCGCCCGCGCAACTGCGCGACTATGCCGACAGCCTGCGCACCGTGCTGCTACGGGTGCCGGGCGTGGCCAAGGTCGACTACTTCGGCGAGCAGCCCGAACACGTCTACATCGAGATCAGCAACGCCCAGCTGACACGGCTGGGGGTGTCGCCGCAGCAGATCGCCCAGGCCATCAACAGCCAGAACGCGGTGGCCAGCGCCGGCACCCTGACCACCGCCGACGACCGCGTGTTCGTGCGTCCCAGCGGTCAGTTCCAGGATATCCGCGCGCTGGCCGAGACGCTGATCCGCGTCGATGGCAAGTCGATCCGGCTGGGCGACATCGCCACCATCCACCGCGGCTACGATGATCCCCCCATCGAGCAGATGCGCGCGGGCGGCCAGCCGGTGCTGGGCATCGGCATCACCATGCAGCCGGGCCGCGACGTGGTGCATCTTGGAAAGGCGCTGGACGCCAAGTTCGGCGAACTCAAGGCCCGTTTGCCAGCCGGCCTGACGCTGACCGAAGTGTCGAGCATGCCCAAGGCGGTGTCGTTCTCGGTGGACGAGTTCCTGCGCTCGGTGGCCGAGGCCGTGGCCATCGTGCTGATCGTCAGCCTGGTGTCGCTGGGCCTGCGCACCGGCATGGTGGTGGTGATCTCGATTCCGGTGGTGCTGGCGGTGACGGCGCTGTTCATGGACCTGTTCGGCATCGGCCTGCACAAGGTCTCGCTGGGCACATTGGTGCTGGCGCTGGGTCTGCTGGTGGACGACGCCATCATCGCGGTCGAGATGATGGCGGTGAAACTGGAACAGGGCTGGAGCCGCGCGCGCGCCGCCGCCTTCGCCTACACCAGCACCGCCTTCCCCATGCTGACGGGTACGCTGGTGACGGTGGCGGGCTTCCTGCCGATCGCGCTGGCCAAGTCCAGCACCGGCGAATACACCCGCTCGATCTTCCAGGTGTCGGCCATCGCGCTGATCACCTCGTGGTTCGCCGCGGTGGTGCTGATCCCGCTGTTGGGCTACCGCATGCTGCCCGAGCGCAAGCGCGAGGCGCACCTGCCCGACGACCACGAGCACGACATCTACGACACCCGCTTCTACCGGCGCCTGCGCGGCTGGGTCGCGTGGTGCGTGGACCGCCGCTGGCGCGTGCTGCTGGCGACGCTGCTGGTGTTCATCGTGGCGATGGCCGGATTCCGGCTGGTGCCGCAGCAGTTCTTCCCCAGCTCGGACCGCACCGAGCTGCTGGTGGACGTGCGGCTGCAGGAAGGCGCCTCGTTCGCGGCCACGCTGCGCCAGGTTGAACGGCTTGAAAAGGTGCTGGCGGGCCGGCCCGAGATCGCCCATTCGGTGAGCTTCGTCGGTACCGGCGCGCCGCGCTTCTACCTGCCGCTGGACCAGCAGCTGGCCACGCCCAACTTCGCCCAGATCGTCATCACCGCCAATTCGGTGGAGGACCGCGACAAGCTGGCACACTGGCTGGAACCGGTGCTGCGCGAGCAGTTCCCGGCGATCCGCAGCCGCCTGTCGCGGCTGGAGAACGGCCCGCCGGTGGGTTTCCAGGTCCAGTTCCGCGTCAGCGGCGACAAGATCCCCGAAGTGCGCCAGGTGGCCGAAAAGGTCGCCGCCGAGGTGCGCGCCGACAGCCGCGCGGTCAACGTGCAGTTCGACTGGGACGAGCCGTCCGAGCGTTCGGTGCGTTTCGATATCGACCAGCAGAAGGCGCGTGAGGTCGGCGTAAGTTCGAGCGACATTTCCAGCTTCCTGGCGCTGACGCTGTCGGGCTACACCGTGACGCAATACCGCGAACGCGACAAACTGATCAATGTCAGCCTGCGCGCGCCCGAACACGAGCGGATCGATCCGGGCCGCCTGGCGACCCTGGCCATGCCCACGCCCAACGGCCCGGTGCCACTGGGCAGCCTGGGCCAGGTGCGCTACGGCCTGGAGTACGGCGTGATCTGGGAACGCGACCGCCAACCCACCATCACGGTGCAGGCCGACGTCACCGCCGGCGCCCAAGGCATCGACGTCACCCATGCCATCGACCGCAAGCTGGACGCGCTGCGCGCCGGGCTGCCGGTGGGCTACCGCATCGAAGTCGGCGGCCCGGTCGAGGAAAGCGCCAAGGGCCAGTCGTCCATCAACGCGCAGATGCCCATCATGATTGTGGCGGTGCTGACGCTGCTGATGGTGCAGCTGCAGAGCTTCGCCCGCGTGCTGATGGTGGTGCTGACCGCGCCGCTCGGGCTGATCGGCGTGGTGGCCGCGCTGCTGCTGTTCGGCAAGCCGTTCGGCTTTGTCGCCATGCTGGGCGTGATCGCGATGTTCGGCATCATCATGCGCAACTCGGTGATCCTGGTCGACCAGATCGAGCAGGACATCGGCACCGGGCACAAGCGCATCGACGCCATCGTCGGCGCCACGGTGCGGCGCTTCCGCCCCATCACCCTGACGGCCGCGGCGGCGGTGCTGGCGCTGATCCCGCTGTTGCGCAGCAACTTCTTCGGCCCCATGGCCACCGCGCTGATGGGCGGCATCACCAGCGCCACGGTGCTGACGCTGTTCTTCCTGCCCGCGCTGTATGCCGCCTGGTTCCGTGTGCGCCACGACGAGCGCGAAACGCCCGAAGGCGTACCGCCCGGCGCCCACGCCGGCGACAACGTAGAACGAGGAGCCTGACGATGTCCCCCCGTCTCCCGACCCCGGCCTGGCGCCTGGGCACCCTGCCGCTGCTGCTGGCGCTGGGCGCCTGCGCCTTCGCCCCCGACGGCAGGCCACCGGCGATGGCGCAACCCGCGCAATATGGCGTCGAACCGCTGCCGGCCAACGGCGTCCCCGCCCAGGGCGTGGCGCAACGCTATGCGCGCGATGCCCACCCGGTGCCCGAGTGGTGGCAGCACTACGGTTCGGACGCGCTCAACGCCATGGTGCAGGAAGGTCTGGCCAACAGCCCCGACCTGGCCGCGGCCGAGCGCAACCTGGCTGGCGCCCGCGAGCAATTGCGCGGCCAGGTCAATGCCTCGCTGCTGCCATCGATCGACGCTGGCGCCGAGGGGTCGCGCAAGCGCGCGTTGACCATGCCGGAAATGCGCGACCCCACCGCGCTCTATAACGTCTTCACCGGACAGATCCAGGCCCGCTACGAGCTGGACCTGTTCGGCGCAGCGCGCTTCGAGAACCGCTCGGGCGCGGCGCAGGTGGCGCAGCAGGCGTTCCGGCTGGAGGCGGCGCGCCGTGCCCTGGCCGGCAATATCGTCACCGGCGCCATCACCTCGGCCTCGCTGGCCGAGCGCGTGGCCTTGACTGAAAAGCAAGTCGTGCTGGCACGCCGGGTGGCGCGCGACACGCAGCGCCGCTACGAACTGGGAGCGGCCTCGCAGAACGATGCTTTGCAGGCCGACCAGGATGCCGCCACGCTGGCGGCATCCCTGCCGGGACTGCGCGCGCAATGGCAGGCGACGCGCCATGCGCTGGCGGTGTTGATGGGCCGCACCCCGGACCAGGCCCCGCCTGACCTGGCCTTCGGCGCCCTGACCGTTCCGGCCGAAGTGCCGGTGCTGGTGCCCTCCGAATTGCTGGCGGCCCGCCCGGACATCCGAATCGCCGACGCCGCCCTGCAGGCCGCCGCGGCGGATGTCGGCATGACCACGGCGCGCTTGTTTCCCAGCCTGTCCTTGTCGGCCTCCATGGGCCAGGGCGGGTTCAACTGGCCGGCGGCGCTGTCCGGCGCGGGCTCGATCTGGGCGCTGGGCGCGTCCCTGACGCAGCCGATCTTCCACGGCGGGGCCTTGCTGGCCGAGCGCCGCGCCGCCAGGGAGCGTTATGCCGCCGCCACCCAGCAATACAAGCAGACCGTGCTGACCGCCTTCCGCGACGTGGCCGACACGCTGGCGCGGCTGGACGCGGACGGCCAGGCGCTGGCGTCGGCCGAGACATCGCGACGGGCCGCCGAGCAGTCGCACCGCAATACCGCCAACCGGGTGCGGCTGGGGGCGCTGCCCCCCTACGCCGCGCATGCCAGCGAACAGCATTACGTCGCGGCACGCGTGCGCGAGGTGGAATACGCCAACGCCCGCCTGACCGAGACGGCGGCGCTGTTCCAGGCGATGGGTTCACCGGTGCACGCGCCACAGGCGCCGGCGGGCGTCGACTCGGCCGCACCGTCCGCGCCTGGGCCGCAGCAATAGCGCGGCAAGGGCGCGGGTGATGGCGGCGCCCGCCAATTTTCGGAACGTGGTGTGGGTTGGAGCAACCGGGGAGGAATCTCTAACGGGTGGTTCGTGCTGTCGCCCTGGCGGTGTTTGGGCCTTCGTGGCGACGCAGGTTTGTTCGATGGAAGATCTTGCAGGGTCGCCCAAGGCGGCCGCGCGGGCGGCTGTTGTGGACGTTCGGTAGTGCGAAGATCGGTAGCCGGCTCAATCGAGCTTGTAGCTTTTCAGGTGAATGCTGGTTTCCGTGGCGGAGATGGCCTTGATGAGGCGAACGCGGTCCAGGACGCGGGACATTTCCTCGATGTTGGCGACGCGCAGTTCGGCCAGCAGGTCCCAGCGGCCGTTGGTGTCGTGCAGGGCGACGACGGCGGGGTCGCCCAGGAGGATGCTGACGACGCGGCGGGTTTCGTTGCCGTCGACGGCGATGTTCATCCAGGCGCCGATCTGGTCGGGTTGGGATTCGGGGCGCAGCCGGACGGTATAGCCGACGATGATGCCCTCGTCTTCCATACGGGCGATGCGGTTGTTGATCGTGCCCCGCGACACGTCGAGCTTCTTGGCCAGGGTCGCGACGGTTGCGCGTGCATCGGCACGCAACAGGCCCAGCAATTGCTGATCGAGTGTGTCCATGATTGCTCCAGCCTGAAAATTGGCCCCAGCCCCGCATCGTATACGGATTCGATGCGGGGCTGGCGCGGCAGTCCGGCCAGGCGTTCAGGCCTTGATGTACACCCAGGCGTGCACGCCGGACTTGAGCAGCACCGCGACGCGCTTGTAATCGGACACCTCGTAGCGATCGGCCGCCTCCAGTTCCTGCTGCGTGACCTCGAACACCATGCCCGGCACTTCGTCCTTGGGGTCGTAGGTGGCATGGACGATGGGATGCCGTGCCAGGCCACTGGTCTTGATGACCTCAGGGTCGGTGATATCGACCCAATGCTGCACGTAGCCGGTCATGGCGTCCTCCCGGCCGTCGAGTTCACGGCCGAAGTTGGCGCGTTGCACCGCCTTGTCCCGCAACGTGCCGTAGGAGAAAAGCAGAATGCGGGCTTCGTTCGATTCAGGCACTTTCGTGTCCTCCAGGAAATACCTTTTCCGCCAGTTTATGGGTTTTGAATGAACGTCAGGGAAACCGGGCCGCGGCAGCGGCGCCAACGCGAGCAAGGCGGCTCGCGCATGCCGGCGCAAACGACATGGCCGCCCGGTTGCCCTGGGCGGCCATGTCGTTTGCGCCGGCGCTTGCCGCGCGGACCCGTCGCCGGGCCTGGCGGTCAAGCGGGCCTGGCATGCGCATCGACCACGATGCGGCCGTGATGGATTGCGGCATCCACCGCCATGCTGGGGCTGGAGACGGATCCACCCGCCGCGAACAGCGGCACGGCGTAGGGTTCGCCGAGCCGGTCCTGATCGCCGGCCAGTTCCACCGCGACCGTCGCCGTGAAGGCGGGGCCATTCGATCCGCCCGCGGCCACGCGGGACACGCTCGCGGTCAGCCGGTAGCCTTTGTAAACCATGTTGTTGTGGAGCATAAGCCCTCCGTCGTTAAGCAAAAGGCCCGCTTGCGCGGGCCTTTCTTTCACAATGCGCGGATCTGCGTCGCGTGCGGCCCCTTGGAGCCCTGTGCGGTGACGTAACTGACGCGCTGGTTTTCCAACAGCACCTTGTGGCCATCGCTGACGATTTCGGAGAAATGGGCGAAGAGATCCTTGCCGCCGTTCTCAGGCATGATGAAGCCAAAGCCCTTGGCGTCGTTGAACCATTTGACGATTCCGGTTTCCATGTTTCTTTCCTTGGTGGATAACGGGCACAGCCCGCGAAGTGAGCCAGTCAAGGAAAGGACGGCGAACAATGAGGCCCCTCGAAAGAGGAGCAAGACCGGACGATGATCACGATGCTCGAAAAGCTTCTATCCCACTATGGGTGCTGGCCACCATAAAGTCAACCACCGTTTCCAAATAGCGCCTCGCTCGCCATTGCGCGCTGGCCGTGGCCCGCTGTGACCGGGAAAACCGCTGATTTTTCACGAAATACGCCGTTCGCGCCTGGCAACCGGCGCGCTTTCCCGCGCAGGGACGCCAAAGCGCGTATGCTGTCCCGATGGTGCTTGACCGCGCGATCCTCGCCGCATCGCCATGTACAGGAGCACCACCATGACCTCGCACTCTCCCCCCGCTACCCGCCCTGGCCTCGGGCTTTCGGCAGCGCGCGCTTGAGCGCGCTCAAGCGGTCGATCGCGCGTTTCGCCAACGCCTGCGTCAAGCTGCTGCCCCGGCCATCCGGCCCGCCCGCCAGCCCCGCGCCGCGCGCTGCCTCGCATGGCGGCGCCGTCGCCGCACGCCCGGGCCACGCGGCGATTTCCTCGCCCTGGCGCATCTATCGCATCTATGCCCGCCCGGGCCACCTGCTGATCCGCAATGAACAGGGCGAAATCCACGAACTTGGCGTCATGAAGGGCAGTGAGCCCAACCTCAGCTATCGCCTGTATGCCAAGGACCTCAAAGGCCAGGGATTCGCCTCCCGCACGCAATTGCTCGACGATATCGCGCGCCGGATCGAGACGGGGGAAGTGGGTCGCGAACTGCTCTCGCTGCCCGTGAACAGCACGCCTCTGGGCGTCGATCTGGATCGCGGTTCGCACACCGATGTGTCGATGAAGCTGGCGCGCTAGCCGCCGGCATTGCCGCGTCCGGCGGCCCACGGCAAGAAACGGATAGCCGGGCCGGTCGGAGCTGCCTATCGTGGCCGTGTCATTCACTCACAGGAACGATCATGCAGCAACTGACCGGCAAAGTCGCCATCATCACCGGCGCCAGCTCGGGAATCGGCTATGAAGCGGCCAAGCTGTTCGCCCGCGAGGGCGCCAGCCTCGTGCTGGTGGCACGGCGCCAGGCCGAACTGGAAGCACGGGTCGCACAGATCGAAGCCGATGGCGGCCGCGCCGTGGCGCTGGCGGGCGACGTCCGCGACGAGGCCCTGGCCGAGGCCGCCGTCAGCCTGGCCGAAACCTGCTACGGGGGCCTGGACATCGCCTTCAACAATGCCGGCATGACCGGCGAAGCCCTGCCCCTGCACCAGGTCTCGCCCGAAGCCTGGCGCGAGATCCTCGATACCAACCTGGGCAGCGCCTTTCTCGGCGCGCGCCACCAGATCCCGGCGCTGCTGCGGCGCGGCGGCGGGTCGCTGATCTTCACCTCCACCTTTGTCGGCCACACCGCCGGCATGGCCGGCATGGGCGCCTATGCCGCCAGCAAGGCCGGCCTGATCGGGCTGACCCAGACCATTGCTTCGGAGTATGGCGCGCACGGCATCCGCGCCAACGCGCTGCTGCCCGGCGGCACCGACACGCCGATGGGCCGCGCGTCGATGCCCACGCCCGAGGCGCGCCGCTACGTCGAAAACCTGCATGCGCTCAAGCGCCTGGCCGCCCCGCAGGAGATCGCCCGCTCGGCGCTTTACCTGGCTTCGGACGCCTCCAGCTTCACCACCGGCACGGCGTTGCTGGTGGATGGCGGCGTGTCGATCCATCGCGGCTGAACCGGCGTGGTGCCATGCGCCTGCGCCGCATGGCACCGCGGCCTTCTCAGAAGCGCGTTTGCAAGCCCACGCGCAACGTACGTCCGGGCGCTGGCATGAAACTCGACGCCAGCGGATCCAGGTAATAGCGGTTCGTGAGATTCTGCACCGACAGACTGATGAGAGTCTGGTGGCGCAGCTCGTAGGTCATGAAAAGGTCGAACAAGGTGACTTGCTGATAGACGAGCTGCGGCGTAGTCGGCGCAGTCTGCCACGGCTGGTCGGCCGTGGCGTTGGGCCCCGACGTGTAGGTCATGCGCCCGCCCAGGGTCAGCGTTTCGTTGAAGAAGCGCAGGCCGGACGTCAGGCTCACCGCCAGTCGCGGCGGATTCTGGGTGTTGGTGTACGACCCCATGAAGCTGCCCGCCGTGCACACGGGCGTGTTCTCCGTGCGCTGATAGGGCCCGGCACTATTGCGCAGTGTCTGCGCAAAGGCCGCATCGCAGGTTTCGGTTTTCAGATAGTACGTGGCCGCCAGATCCAGGAACACGCGCCCGGCATCGTAGTGGGATTGGAATTCCAGCCCACTGGTCTGATAGCTGTCGGTATTGCGGAACTGCATCACCCCCTGGTCGTAATAGCGCGTGATGTAGTGCTTGATGTTGTTGTTGAAGTACGCGAGCTTGGCGGCAACCGCATCCCCGTCCATGAACAGGTTGCCACGCATCGTGCTGGTGCCGACCTCCCAGCTGTTGGCGCGTTCCGGCTTGAGCCCGCGCCCGGGCGTGAGCTGCAGCGTGCCCAGGCTGGTCTCGAACAGCGACGGCAGGCGTAGCCCCTGGGTGTAAGAGGCATAGACGAAGGTGTCCGCCGCCAGCTCCAGGTTGAAGCCGAACGCTGGCGAGAACGCGCCCCCGCCACTGCGCTGCCGCGGCGCATGGTCGTAGCCGGTGACGATCTCCACTTCATCTTCGGGAAAAACCCGTGTCCGGGTTTCGTCCGCGCCGAAGCCGTCGTAAGGCACTCCGACCTCCGGGCGATTGCTGTCGAAGAACACCGTGCCGCCGTGCAGGCGCGGGTCGGTGACATCGGTATAGCGGCCGTTCTCGTCAGGGAACCACATCAGATAGCCGATGCCGCCCGGCATCCACGCCGCGTCCCCCGGTTTGAACAGCATGATGTGGCGGAAGTTGCGCGCTTCGCGGCGCGCAGTGGAATAGACACCGTTGTCCCTGACACTGAAATGGCTGTAGCGCCCCCCGCCCCATAGCGTCAGCGCCTGCACCGGCTGGTATTCCAGCTTGCCGTTCAAGCTGAACTCCTTGCGCGAGGCATCCCGTAGCGCGCGGTTGCCATCGATGTCCTGCGGCGTCGTCACGACGCCGCGTTGCGGGCGGATATCCTCGATCTGGAACGAGCCGCCCAGGTCGAGCTTGAAGTCACCGCGCGCCGTCCGCCAGCGCGAGGTATTGGACAGATCGCCACCGATGCGGCGGTCGGCCTGGCGGGTCCAGTTGCGGTCCGTCCGATAGGCCTGGGTAGCGGGCGCCCACACCGAGGTCAACTGGCTGGTCTTGGCGTCGGTCAGCCACAGGCTGGCGCTCAAGTCCAGCAGTGGGTTGTCCGCTGGCTCGAACCGGTAGCGCGCGGTGTAGGTATCGATGTCGGTCTGTCCCAGCGGATACTGGCTGATCCCCGCCGTGCCCGAACGGAAGATATCCGATGGCATGATTTCGCCGAGAGTGCCGCCGTAGCGGCGATAGCCTAGTTCCAGCGTATGACCCTGCGCCGGGCGCAGGACCAGCTTCAGCAGCGTCGACTCGGTTTCGGCGGAGGAATTCAGCACCTCTTCGCCCGGGTTGTAGACCTTGGCCACGCTGTTCCGCTCGTAGCCGTTCGAGTAGTAGGTGCGATAGCGCTCGCGCCCTTTCCTGCCCGAGAAATAATTGCCCTGCCGGCGGTGGGCGTAAGCCGCCACGATGTCGAGATGCTCGTTGGTGTAGGCAAAGGCCACGCTGCCCGATCTGGCGCGCGAACCGGACAGGCTGCCCTGGGCATCATGCGGTACCGCGTTCAGGTTTTCCTCGGGCTCCCCCACGGCGGCGGGCGCCTTGCCGGTCCGGCGGGCTGGCGCCACGCCGTTGTCCCACGCTTCGCCCTTCAGACGCAGGCCGATGTGGTGGCCTTCCGGCAGGATATCCTGCACACCCAGCGTGCGCATCTCCACCGAACCGCCAATGGCGCCGGAAGTCACCGACGGACCTTTGTTGACCGTCACGGTGCTGATCAGGTCGGGATCGATGTAGCTGCGCTGCTGCGTGCCCGCGTAGCCCCGGTACACGTCCAGCGCCTGCTCCGAACCGTCGACCCGCACGGCCACGCGGCTCTGCCCCTGGATACCGCGGATATTGACATCCAGGCCGCCGCCATTGCGGCTGTCACCAACCTGCACGCCCGGAATGCCGGCAAGCAGATCACCCGCCGACACCCGTCCGAAGCGGTCGAGGTCCTGGCTGGACAGGTGCACCGATGAGCGTGGCGCGCGGTAGGCCTCTTTTTCGGCCAGCGCATCGGCCTTGACGACCACGGGCGCCAGCGCCGCGGTCCCCGGCGCCATCACCAGCACATACCCGGATGCGCCCCGCCGCGCCTGCAGTCCGGTATCGCGCAGCAGCGCGGCGAAGCCGTCATCCAGCGTGAAGCGGCCATGCAGGCCCGGGCTCTGGAGACCGGCCACCTGGCCGGCAATCAGCGACAGCGCGACGCCGGATTGCTGCGCATAGCGGCTCAAGGCATCCGCCAGCGGCCCGGCGGCGATGTCGTACTGCCGGTCTACCTGCTGCGCCTGGGTGTTCGCCGCGGCGCATACGCCCAGCCCGGTCAGCATCAGGCGCGACAGCAATGCCAGGCCGGCGATGGCGCGCGGCGCGGAAAACGGAGAACGGCGGCGCGGACCTGCCGCGTGAATCGGGTGCATGATCGTAGTCCTCGGATGGGGCGCCCGGGTCGCTCGATACGCGCCGGGTCATCGCCTTTCAAAAGACATGACGCACCAGAATCCGGAACACGAACCGCGCGGACGCAACCTGGCCGAATGGCGGATCAATTCACTGCCCGCCCAACCCACACCAGATAGGAAGACGCGAATCGCAACGTCAACCCCGGCACGCTTTCCGCCAGCAGGCGCAGCGCCCGGTCGGAATCGTCCAGCGGCAGCACCGCCGCCATGCGGATGCCGTCCAAGGCTGTCCTGTCATAGAGAATCCAGCCGGGCCGGTGGCGGTTCAGTTCGTCCAGCACGTCCGTCAAGGGCCGGTCGTGCGCCACCAGTTGATGCAGGCGCCAGGCATCCGCCACCTCGCGCGGGTCGACCGTCGTGAGCGGCCCCGCGCCTTGCGCCGAGACTGCCACCCGTTGCCCGGCCCGCACCACCACCGGCGATGCCTCGACGCCACCGGCGGTCTCGACCCGCACCCCCGATTCGAGCATCGTCAGTGTCGTCACCGCATCATGGCGCGCGACGATATAGCGCGTGCCCAGCGCGGTCAGACGGGCCTCGCCAGTGCGCACCACGAAGGGTCGCGCGGCGTCCTTTGCCACCTCGACCAGCACCTGGCCCTGCAACAGTTCAAGCTCCCGGCGCCGCGAATCGAACGCCAAGTTCACCGCGCTGTTGCCGGCCAGCGTGATCCGCGAGCCATCTTCGAGAACGCGACTGCGCCATTGACCAGGAGTGCTGCGCGCATCCGCCAAGAGATAAGCCACGGGATAGGCCTGCAAGACGGTCCACCCTGCCGCCGCCGCGAGCAACAAGGTGCCAAGCGCGAAACGCTGCCGGTTCGCGCGGCGCTTGCCCACATGCGCGAAGGCGGCATCGAATCCCGCCCGCGCCGGCCCCGCCGCAAGCGCCGCCGCGCCACGCAGTTCCTGCATCTGCTCGATCACTCGCCGCATGTCCCGCGCCGCGGCCGCGTGCGCCGGGCTTTGCCGCGCCCAGGCCGCCAAGTCCCGCCGCGCGGCCTCCCGCTCGGCCACATCGGCCCCGCTCAGGCGCACAACCCACAGGGCCGCCTGCTCGGCAATGGCATCGACACTGGGCGCCCGCGTCATGACGGCGGCTCCCGGTCCCCTGACCGTCCCCTGGCCGTCACGGAGCCAGCACCTGATGGCAACGCAGCAGCCCCTGCGCCAGGTACCTCTGCACCATCCGCACGGAAATACGCAGGCGCGCCGCCACCTCTGGCTGGCTCAGGTCCTCCAGGTAATGCAGCAAGAATGCCTCGCGGCCCTTTGGAGCCAGCGTCGCCAGCGCCGCCGCCAACTGCTCCACCGCCTGTATTGCGCTCATCAGCGCCTCGGGTGAAGGCGCCCCTTGCGGCAAGGCCGCCGCCGCCAGCGCCATGGCGTCGAGATAGGCCTGCTCGATGCGTTGGCGCCGCAGGCGGTCGAGCATCAGGCGGCGCGCGGCCGTGACCAGGTAGGCCCGTGGCTGCGCCAGTTCGGCCGGCGGCACCCTGGCCGTCAGCAGCCGCAGAAACGTGTCATGGGCCAGGTCCGCCGCCTGCTCCGGGCACTCCAGCCGGCGGCGCAGCCATGACGTAAGCCAACCGTGATGGTCGACGTAGAGCGCCTTGACGGCCGCGACCAGGGGATGGGCTGCAGTCATGATCCATTTCATGCGGACGCGGCCCGCGGGCCGACGTATCGATGAACTCAATTGAAAATGAGACTCGATACTAGGCCGACTGATCCTGCCAGGCAAGACACGAGAAACATACGCGGCACATCTGTTGCATCGCGGGGCCGGTCGCCCGGCGCGATGCCACGCCCCAGCAAGCCATCAAGCCAGGTAGGCCGTCCCCGCCGTTTACCAGACCCTATCCCATATCTGCGCCGCACGCGTATCGCTAGGATTTGCCAACCCCTCCGTTCGTCGCTGCCGAGATAGCCAGATGCCACAGTTACCAGCCCAAGAGGTTCCAGATTCCGGGGACGCCTCCGGTCCGCGGTTCTCCCGCGACAACACGCTGCAAGCGCTGCCCCTGCAGTTCGTCGGCGCCGCGCGCGATTACTTCGGCGTCTGGCTCGTCAACGTCCTGTTGACGCTGTGCACCCTGGGAATCTGGTCGGCCTGGGCGAAGGTCAGGACGCGCCGCTGGTTCTACGGCCATACCCGCCTGGCGGGCGCCGGATTCGACTATCACGCCACCGGCGGGCAGATACTGAAAGGCCGCCTGCTCGCCATCGCCCTGCTCGTCGGCATCTCGGTCATCACCGCCTTATGGCCGCGGGCCGAGAGGGCGCTCACCCTTTTGTTCCTGGCTGGCATGCCCTGGGCCATCAATGCCGGCCTGCGGTTCAACGCCTGCATGACGTCCTGGAGCAATGTGCGTTTCGATTTCCGGGGCCGCTATGGGCGCGCGCTGCTGGTCTTCGTGCTCATCCCGCTGGCTTCGGTCTTCACGCTCGGACTGCTCGCGCCCCTGGCCACGCAGCGCCTGGCGCGCTACACGGCGTCAAGCTACCGCTTCGGCGCCGCGGCCTTCAGCTGCGCGCCGCGCCTGGGAACGCTGTATGCCGCGCTACTGCGCAGCATGGCGCTGTTGCTCGCGGTCTGCCTTCTCGGCCTGTTGATCACCCAGTTGGTCGGAACGGCGATGATCCCCGAGTTCTCGCTTGCAGAAATGCTGCGAGGACTGTCCGGGCCGTTGCCGAACCGCCATCGCCCGCTCACGCCCGGCCTGCGCATGTTCCTGGCCGTGCTGCCCGTCATGCTCGCGATGCTCTACGCCGCCGTGATCGTCGCGGCCATGTACTACAGCGCCTGCGCCCATAACGAAACCCTCAGCCGCTGCGCGTTGGCGGGCGGCCATCGCCTGCACAGCGACATGGCGCCGCTGCGCTATATCTGGATCACGCTGTCCGGCCTCGCGGCTAGCCTGGTCAGCGTGGGCCTGGCCTACCCCTGGGCGCGCGTGCGCCGCTACCGCTACGTGGCGCAATGCATCACTGTCCTGGCCGCGCCGGGCCTGGACGAATTCATATCGCAACAGCCGGCGCGTCGCCCCGGCGCCTTTGGCGCCGAACTCAGCCAGCTCGAAGGCTTTGCCGTTGTCTCATCGCTCTGACCTCCCCCTGCCCACAGGCGGCCCGGCCGATATGCCCGGCGCCGCGGACGCCGCGGCAGGCCATGCGATCCACGGACGGCTGTTCGAGGCTCGCGCGTCGGCCAGCCGCCCCGCGACCCTGCATTGGCGCGAGGATGGCAGCCTGATCCTGCGGCATGGCCAAGCGCAACAAGCGCTGCCGGCCGGCAGCGTGCGGTGGTCCAGCCGTATCGGCACGGCCGTCCGGCGCGCCACGCTGCCCGGCGATGGCATCTTCGAGACCGCCGATAACGACCAAGTCGACCGGCTGGAATGCCTTCACGGCCGCCGCACGCATCTGCTGCACCGCCTGGAACGTCTCAACCTGCCTGGGCTGGCGCTGGCGGCGCTGGTCACGCTGGCGTTCCTCGTAAGCCTGCGCTGGACCATCCCGTGGCTGGGCGACGCCATCGCCCGCACGGTTCCCCCCGCTGTCGAAGGCCGTCTTGGCGCCCACGTCCTGCAGACGCTGGATCAGACCGTATTGCGCCCCAGCCAACTCTCCCCCAACCGCCAACGCGCCATCCAGGCAGTGTTCGATGAATTGACGACCTATGCCGACGTGGGGCCGCAACGGCCACGACTGCTGTTCCGCCAGGCAGGCCCACTGGTCGGGGCCAACGCCATGGCATTACCGGGGGGCAGCGTCATTGTCACGGACGAATTGGCGCGCCTCGCCGAAACACCCGAAACCCTGGCCGGCGTACTGGCCCATGAAATCGGCCACATACAGCATCGCCACGGGATACGACGCCTGGGACGACTAGCCGGCCTGTCCACCGTGGCGCTGCTTTTCAGCGGCGACACCACCAGCCTGCTGCACGAGGCCAGCCTGCTGGGCACGGGACTGCTGGATCTGTCCTACTCGCGCGCCTTCGAACACGAAGCCGACGCCACCGCGGTGTCGCTGCTGCGCCAATCCGGCAGGGACCCGGCGCTGCTGGCGGCGCTACTACAACGCCTGAGCGCGCAGTCCGCGGCGGCGGGCGCCCTGCCGAACTGGCTGTCCAGCCATCCCGCGACGGATGCGCGGACGCGCTTCATCCTCGAAGCACGTTAGCCCGCGCCGGCGCCGCGCCACCCGGCATGCCTTGCTCCGCACTCCAACCTGTGTAAAATCCTGCCTCGACGCATCTGCAACGGATGCGCATCGCTACGACAGCGATCTTCGTGGACCCGGCATCGCCGGGTGGCTCGGCCGGGCGCCTATCCCTCGGACAATCCCAAGCGACTTACGGCTCGCTCCAGACTCGACATAGCATTTCGCTGCGATGCCGCGCTTGCTGACTTCAAGTTGGCCAAACCATGTCTTTTGTTTCCTCGTTCCGCCGTGACTGGCTCGCCAGTCCCCGCGCCGACATCCTCGCGGGCATCGTCGTTGCCCTTGCCCTCATCCCGGAAGCCATCGGCTTTTCGATCATCGCCCACGTCGATCCCAAAACCGGCCTGTATGCCTCGTTCTCGATCGCCGTCATCATCTCGCTGGTCGGCGGCCGTCCCGGCATGATCTCCGCCGCCACGGCCGCCGTGGCGGTGGTCGTCGCGCCCTTGGTGATCGAGCATGGCGTCGACTACCTGTTCGCCGCCACCGTCCTGATGGGAGTCATCCAGGTCCTGGCCGGATTCCTGCGGCTCGACCTGCTGATGCAGTATGTTTCGCGGTCGGTCGTCACCGGCTTCGTCAATGCGCTCGCCATTCTCATCTTCATCGCGCAACTGCCGCAACTGACCGGCGTCACCTGGGTCAGCTACGCCATGGTGGCGGGGGGCCTGGCCATCATCTACCTGTTCCCGCTGCTGACGCGGGTGGTGCCCTCGCCGCTGGTCGCGATCATTGTGCTGACAACCCTCAGCATCCTGGGCGGCCTGTCGGTCAATACCGTCGGCAGCATGGGCAAGCTGCCCTCCGCCCTGCCCTCCTTCCAATTGCCGGACGTGCCGTTTACGCTGGACACGCTGCGCATCATCCTGCCCTACTCGCTGACCATGGCGGCGGTGGGCCTGCTCGAATCGATGATGACCGCCCAGATCGTCGACGACATGACCGACACGCCCAGCGACAAACGGCGCGAATGCAAGGGCCAGGGCATCGCCAACTTCGTCACCGGCTTCTTCGGCGGCATGGGCGGCTGCGCCATGATCGGCCAGTCCGTCATCAACGTGAAGTCCGGCGGATCGACCCGGCTGTCCACCTTCGTCGCCGGCGCCTTCCTGCTGTTCCTGATCGTGGTGCTGGGACCGCTGGTCGCCCAGATCCCCATGCCCGCGCTGGTCGCGGTGATGATCATGGTGTCCATCGGCACGTTCAGCTGGCGCTCGCTACGCAACCTGCGCAGCCATCCCTGGCAATCGTCCGTGGTCATGCTCGCCACCGTCGTGGTCGTGGTGTGGACCCACGACCTGGCGCGCGGCGTGCTGGTGGGGGTGCTGCTCAGCGGCGTCTTCTTCGCCGCCAAGGTCAAGCGCCTGCTGACAGTCGAATCGAGCCTGTCCGCGGACGGAGCCACCCGCACCTACGCCTTCGCGGGGCAAGTGTTCTTTGCGTCCACCGACCGGTTCGCGGAGTCGGTCGACTTCAAGGAACCGGTCGGCCACGTGGTGCTGGACGTGTCCGCCGCGCATTTCTGGGACATCTCCGCCGTCGGCGCGCTGGACAAGGTGGTGATCAAGCTGCGGCGCGGCGGAGTGCGGGTGGACGTGCGTGGGCTGAACCAGGCCAGCGCCACGCTGATCGGCCGATTCGGCGTCCACGACAAAGTGCTCAGTACCGGTAGTTCACCCCCAGCATCGCACTGAACGGCGCGCCGTAGTAGTTGCTGTAGACGTTGGTGCTGGCGTAGTACTTCCTGTCCAGCACATTGTTCAGGTTGAGCGTGGCCGACCACTGGCGGTTGACCTGGTAGCGCGCCATCAGGTCGAGCACGGCGTAGCTGCTCTGCGACGATTCCAACTGCCTTCCACCCGGCCCCCGGCTGGTGAAGCCGCTGGCGCCTTCCCAGCGCACCCCGCCCCCTACCGTCAGGGCGCTCCAGTCGCCAGGCAGCCGGTAGGTGGTGTAAAGCTTGGCGATGTGGCGCGGCAACCCGACCTGGGTCGAGAATCCGCTTGGCAGGCGGCGGTCCACATAGGCATACGACAACTGCATCTGCCAGCCGGGCGCGAGTTCGCCGCTGAGCTCGGCTTCCACGCCGCGCAGCACGGCGCCATTGGCGGCGACGTAGGCGTTGTCGCCATTGGGCGCCAGCTTGTCGCCGTCCAGCATGGCATAGTTGTCCTGACGAGTGCGGAACAGCGCCAGCGCGCCGTTCAGGCGTCCGTCCAGCCAGGCGGTCTTCAGGCCGATCTCGTAGGTGTTGCCCTCGATCGGCGCGATGCCGCTGCCCGACACGGTCTGCGCCTGCTGCGGCAGGAAGATGCTGGTGTAGCTGGCGTAGGCCGACAGCGTCGGCGTCAGGTCGTAGACCACGCCGGCATACGGCGTGTAGACGCCGTGCTCGCGCATGTTGTCCGGATAGGCCGAGCCGTCGTTGTAGTTATAGGAGGCCTGCTGGTCCCACCAGGTGACGCGCGAGCCGAGCACCAGCGACAGCGCATCGGTCGGGCGCAGGCGCAGCGCGCCGTAGATCGCGCGCTGCTTCTCCGTGTAGTGGCGCTTGCCGGTGACCTGCCACTGCGGTTCCGGCATGTCGCCATCCCAGGCGCGCGCGTCCGGGATGGCCGGGTCGTAGCCCGGCGCGGCCCACAGCGGGTAGGTATCGTAGTCGCCCCGGGTGCGCGACAGGCTCACGCCCAGCACCAGGTCGTGGCGCCGGCCCAGCGCGTCGAAGGCGCCGCTCAGACTGGCGTCCAGGGCATTCTGGGTCTTTGGAATGGGCCACTTGGCGACCCACAGCGAAGCGCCCTGCCCGGTTTGAGGATTGGCCCAGCCGTTGCTGCTGAACCAGCCATAAGTGCGGTCATTGTCATCGCCGGTGCGCGACAGCGTCAGCGATCCTTTCCATGACGGCGTGAATTCGTGGTCGAGCGTGGCGAAGACGTTGTAGCGCGTGCGTTCCTGGCGGCTCCAGTTGGTGGCGGAATTGAAACGCTGGCGAAAGTCGGTCTTGGAACCATCCGCGTAATAGGCGGGGAAACCGAAATACGAGCACGCCGTGCATGTCTTGCGCTGGTATTCCGCGCCCAGCGTCAACAGGGTGCGTTCGCTCAGGTCGGCTTCGATGACGCCATACAGCAGTCGCGAATCCTGCTTGACGCGGTCGATGAACGAGCCGCCCTCCTGCCAGGCGCCCACCAGCCGCCCGCGCAGCTTGCCTGCTGCATCCAGCGGGCTGCCCAGGTCGAACTCGGTGCGGCGGTAGTCCCATGACCCCACGCGGGCGCCGACGCCGGCCTCAAACTCGCGAGTCGGCCGCTTGCGCACAAGATTGATCGAGGCAGCCGGGTTGCCCGCCCCGCTCAGCAGGCCGGTGGAACCCCGCACCACCTCGATGCGGTCATACAACGCGGTATCCAGCCCCAGGGCATTGAAGTCCTTGTGGGTCGGCACACCGTCGACCTGCATGTTGGTGATCTCCATGCCGCGCGCATACAGGCCTTTTTCGTTGTCGTCCGCCGAGCCCTTCTTCTTGAAAACCAGGCCCGGCGTATTGACGATGGCGTCCTCCAGGGTATTGAGGCCCTGGTCGGTAAGCCGCTGGCGCGTCATCACCGAGACCGATTGCGGCGTCTCGCGCAGCGTCATCGGCAGCCGGGTGGCGGTGTTCGACACGCCGACCGTGTACGAATCGGTCGCCTCGCTGGGCAGGGGCTCGCGCGCCCCCAGCACCTCTACCGGCGCCAGCATCTGCGCGTTGACCACGCGCAGGCCATAGCGATTGCCTCCCTGGTCGATCGCTTCCAGGCCGGTTCCCGACAGCATCGCCGCCAGGCCCGCGGCCACGCCATAGTCGCCTTGCAGGCCGGCGCTCTGGCGCCCTTGGGTGAGGGTGGCGTCGAACGCCAGCACCACGCCGGCCTGTGCGGCAAAGCGGCTCAGTGTCAGGCCCAGCGGTCCGGGGGGCAGGTCGTAATGGCGCGATACCTGCACGCTGGGCACGGCCTGCGCCAGCACCGGCGGCGCGGCGCCGAAGGCTGTCAAGGCAATCAGAACGGCAGGCGCCAGGGAAGCGAAGGCGGGGGGATGGCGAAGCAAGGGTACAGAAGGCATGGACTCAGGTTTCCGTGTGGCAGATCCGACGTAATCCCTGCTAAGTCGGACGAGGGCGGAAAAAGGACAATGCCGTGGGGAAAAAAAATCAGCGCCGGGCGACGATGCGGACGTAATAACGGGTGAAACGGGACACGCGGACCGGCAAGGCGCGCGCCACGGCGGCCAGGGCCTGGTCGGTGTCGTCAACCGGAAACGCCCCCGATAACCGCAGCCCCGCCACCGCTTCGTCACATTGCAACAGGCCCGGCCGATAGCGGTCGAGGCGGGCGATGAAGTCGTCCAGCCGCCAGTTGTCCACCACCAGCAGGCCGCGGGTCCAGGCATCGGGTTCGCCGACGATGGCGCCCGTCGTTTGCGCGCCCGATAGTGTCAGCGTGCCCTGCTCGCCGGCATGCAGGATCAAGGGCGCGCCCCCGTTGGCGGGTGCCAGCGCGACGGCATGGCGCAGCACTGCGACCCGCGTCATGCTGTCCAGCCGAGTGACGAGAAAGCGGGTGCCCAAGGGCCGCACGGCGCCATGCACGGTGAGCACACGCAGGGGCGGCAGGCCGGGCCGGGCATGTTCGGTGTCGATCAGGATTTCACCGGCATGCACGACGATGCGGCGCTGGCCGGCATCGACCGTGACGTCCACGGCGCTGGCGCTGTCGAGCCACAGCAGGGTGCCATCGGCCAACCGCAGCTCGCGGCGCTCCCCGGCCGCGGTACGGTAGTCGGCCAGCATCCGTTCCATCGGCAAGGCGCGCCAAGCCGTCAGGCCGCCCGCGCCCAGCAGCGCCACCACGCCCAGGCCATTACGCAGCGCGGCGCGGCGGCGCGAAAAATGCCGGTCGGCGCGGTGCAGCGTGTCCGCGGCCAGCCGCGCCGGCGCGGCCCCCAGCGTGCCCCGCAGCCGTTCGACCTGGCGCCAGATGCGCGCATGCTCGGGATCGGCCGCCAGCCACCGCCCATGCGCGGCCAGGTCGGCCGCGCTGACATCGTCCGCACAGAGCCGTGCGTACCATTGCGCCGCCGCGGCGATGGTCTTGTCCGCCATGGCCGCCTACGGCCTGGCCAGCGCGTACACCAGGCAATGCTCGGTGGCGCGCGCCATGTACTTCTTGACGGAACTGACCGTCACGCCCAGGCGGACGCCGATCTCGGCATAGCTGGCCCCTTCCAGCTGGGACATCAGAAAGGCGCGCCGCACTTTGTCGCCCAGGCCGTGCAGCATGGCGTCGATCTCGCGGATGGTTTCGAGCAGGATGGCCTGGGTCTCGGGGGACATGGCGCTGGCCTCGGGCTGCTGCGCCAGCGTTTCGAGCCAGGCGCGCTCGAGCGCCTGGCGCCGGATATGGTCGACCAGCGTGCGCTGCGCCACCGTCGCCAGGAAACTGCGCGGCTGCCGCACGCCCTGCAATTGCGCCATCGACGCCGGCGAGGCCAGCAGCCGCAGGAAGGTGTCCTGGGCCAGGTCGGCGGCCTCGGTCGGCACGCTCAGGCGCCGCAGCAGCCAGCCGCGCAGCCAGCCATGGTGGTCGCGGTACAGCCTGCCCAGTTCGCGGTGTTCCAGGGATTCCGTGGACGACATGGCCGTCGCATCAGCGCCTTGTGAATTTCAGGAATGGGAATTGTAATCATTATTGATGCGGGCGTTCAATTGCCGCTCCCCGCCCGATCCGGCCGGCGCCTCACGACGCCGGCCGCGTAACGCATCGCGTCCATGCGGACGCGACCCAGACCTACTTCAGCTTGCCCGAAGCGTCCTGCTCGACCACCAGGTCCAGCACATACACCTTCGACGGCGCATCCGCGGGCGGGTTCTTCCAGTCGTAGCGCTTGACGCGCAGCACCGTGCGCACGCCGTCGCGGTGGTCGTAGCCTTCGATCGATTGGTACAGCGGGTGCCAGTCTTCCTGCGGCGGCAACTGCACGCCGGCGTCGTTGTAGCGGCGCTCGCGCACCATCAGGCACTGATAGCGCGGGATCATGGGATGGCTGCAATCGACCCGCCGGGGCGCCACCTCCAGGAACATGATCTCGCCGGCGCTGCCATACAAGGTTTCCGGCGTCGGTTCGCCGACGAACGTCAGCACGCTGCCGTCGGCCGCCACCAGCGCCAGCTCGGGCTCGGCGGCATCGCCGCCGAGGGTGGCGCGCAGGTCGCCCTTCAGGCGCTGGCCGATGGCGGCGTCCAGCTGCATCAGGGCCGGCTCGCAGGCCTTCATGGTGGCAGCCAGGTTGGCCACGTGCAACACGCCGTCCTTGTAGGTATAGCCGCCGAACTGCGCATTGCAGCCGCCGCGCACGTTCATGGCGTCGGCCGTGAACGACAGACGCAGGGGCTGTTCAACCCCCTTTTGCAAGGCGGGAATGGACTTGCCCGAAGCATCGGTGGCCGACACCAGTCGCCAGTAGTACGCGGGCAGGCTCAGCGCATTCGCGGCGGCCGTGGAGGAAGAACGGGGCATGGTGGACGATCCTTCGCCAGGAGTGGAAACCGGTGCGCAGGCCTGCAGCAGCGCGGCGCAGACGGACGCCAGGAGCATTGTTTTTTTCATGGGTTTTTCCTATCAGCCGGAAGGCACTGGTAAAAACCCGGATTCTACGTCCGCGGCATGGACGAAACAGACCGGCTCTGTCCTGGGACGTATCAAAATCTTGCCACGTCGTTGAACGCGCGAAGTCATCTTCCGCCCACCAGATCGCTCGCTCGCCCCGGGACCGCACGAGCGATTCCAGCGCCCGGGGCGAATGGATCGCCGCCCTTCGGGCAATTACTTTCTGACACGCACGCGCTCCGGCCGGCGCAACGATGCTGCGCAGTGATGCGGATCTTTGCAGCATTGAGACGCGCCATCCATTGCGATGGCGCGCCCGCGTCGCGTCAATCGACCCGCAGCATGCCGGCCGCTTCGCGCACCCGGCCTTGCGCCAGCAGCGCCGCCAGCGCCAGCCCCAGGCGCGCCTCGGCATCCGCCAGGGTGCGCGACAGGCCCAGCAGGCGGCAAACCGACTTGACCACGTCCGCGCGCGGCGCATTGCCGGTCATGGCCAGCACGCGCAGGATGCCATTGGCCAGTTCCTCCAGGCAGACGTCGTCCACGCGGCGGCGCGTGGCCTCGTCCTCGCCCGCGCCACGAAATCCCGCCCAGGTCGCGGGCTGCGCCTGCGCCGGCCATAGGAAAGTGACCTCGCCTTCGCGGGTGCGGCCAATATCGGCGGGCGTCAGCAGGCGCAAGCGCTCGACGATGCGCGCCCCGGTGCGCTCCAGGCCCCAGGCCCGCGCCACCCGGCGATACAGCACGCTTTCGGGAAGCGGCCCTTCGGTCTCGATCACCTGGCGCAAGTCGGCGCTCAACCGCTCGTTGCTGGCCCGCGCGTAGAACGCCTGCGCGTCGCCCGCCGGCAGGTCGGTCACCGGATAGGTATCGATGCCGCCCGCCGGCTCAGACGGGCCTGGCGGCATGCCGCCCTCGGTGGTGATGGCGAAGGCCACGCCATCGTCCGCCGCGCCCTCTTCTTCGGGCGGGAGTTCGGGTTCCTGCGGCGCCTCCTCCTCTTCCTCTTTACGCGCAAGTTCCGCGTCCAGCCGCGCCAGCAGCTTTTCCTCTTCGCGCCCGGGATTGATCCACCAGTCGGTCGACCAGATCCGGTGCAGGCGCCATCCCAGCCCTTCCAGCACCACCTGGCGCAGGCGGTCGCGGTCGCGCGCGGTGGCGCCGGCGTGATAGGCCCGGCCGTCGCACTCGATGCCGAGCAGGTAGCGTCCCGGCGCGCGCGGATCGACCACGCCCATGTCGATGCGGTAGCCCGAGCAGCCGACCTGCGGATGCACCACCCAGCCGCGCTCGCGCAAGACCTTGATGACCTGCGTCTCGAACGGGCTGTCCGGCTCGCGGCCGCTGGGCAGCGATTGCGCCACCAGCGCGCGCGGCCCCTTCAGGGCGAACTCCAGGTAGTGCTTCAGGTCGCGCACGCCGGCGGCGCGCACGCGCGACAGGTCGATCTGCTCCGGCAGCAGCGTGCTATAGATCACCACGCCTTCGCGGGCCCGCGAAATCGCCACGTTCAGGCGGCGGTGCCCCCCTTCGCCGTTGAGCGGGCCGAAGTTCATCGTCATCTTGCCGGCCGCGTCCGGGCCGTAAGTGATCGAGAAATAAATCACGTCGCGTTCGTCGCCCTGCACGTTCTCCAGGTTCTTGATGAAGAGCGGTTCGCGCCCCTGCGCCGCGATGGCCCTGTCCAGCGCCGCATTGGCGCGGCGGCGCGCGTCCAGCAGGGTCTCGATGAGCGACTGCTGCGGCTGGTTGAACGTCACCACGCCCAGGCTCTGGCGGCGGCGCGCCGGGTCCAGGTAATGCTGCTCGATGCCCTGGACGATGGCATCGGCCTCGGCGCGGTTCGTGCGACTGCCGCCACGGTCGTAGACGCCGGCCACGCGCTCCAGCCGCACCGCCACATCGTCGGTGACCGGCGACGGGAAGGTGATGAGCTGCGAGTCGTAGTAGGTCACGTTGCTGAAGGTGATCAGGCTTTCGTGCCGGCTGCGATAGTGCCACTGCAGGCGCAGGCGGTTCATGTCGGCGCCCAGGCATTCGTCCAGGATGCTTTCCAGGTCTTCCACCAGGCCATCATCGCCGGCGCCATCATCCTCGTTGGCTGATTTGCTGAAGAAACTGGTGGGCGGCAACTGCTTGGTGTCGCCCACCACCACCAGCTGCTGGCCGCGCGCGATGGCGCCGATCGAATCCCACACCGGGATCTGCGAAGCTTCGTCGAACACCACCACATCGAACTGCGAATGGCCGGCATCCAGGTATTGCGCGACCGACAGCGGCGACATCAGCAGGCAGGGCTTGAGCCGGGGCAGCAAAGACGGCAGGCGCTGCATCAACTGGCGCACCGGCACATGGCGCGTCTTCTTTTGCAACTCGCGGCGCAACAGGCCCAGCTCGCTGTCGGGACTGACCAGCACGGCGTTGCTGGCGGGGACCTTGCCCGCCAGCAACGCCGCGATATGGGCGCACGTCAGTTGCTGGAAGCGCTCATCGGCCTCGCGGAACTCGCGGATCTTGCGGTCGTGATCGGCGCTGGAGAACGAACGCAGCAGCGGCGAATGGTCGATGACCTTCTTGACCCACCAATTTCGGTAGCTGAATTCGAAATGGGCCTCGACCCCGGCCAGCGGCACGCGCCCCGATTCCAGCGTCGCGACCAGGCCCTGCAACTGCATGCCGACCGCCTGTTCGCGCGCCTGGCGCCAGACGCACCACGACATCAGGCTCTGCCGATTGAGGCGCCAAGCGGCCAGCACCGCCTGGATGCGTTCGAGCGCGCCGTCATCACCTGGCGCCCCTGCCAGCGGCATGGTGGGCCGCGCCAGCGCCTCCAGCGCGGCAAGCTGGTCGCGCAGCGCGCGCCAGGCATCGCGGGTGTCGAGCAAACGCTGGCAGAGCGGCGCGCCCGGCTGCAGCAAGGCGCGGTTCTCGCCCACCAGCGGCTGCAGGCGCGTGCGCAGCGCGGTGGCCGCGGCCGGATCGCCGGCCATCAGCGTGACCGCTTCGGCAAAACGTTCGGCCCATTGCTCATGGCGCCCAACCTGCTCCCAATCCGTTGCCAGGCCGGCGTAGTCATTCAGCAGCAGGCGCTCGGCGTCGGCCTTCAAGGCCGCCAGTTCACGGTCTTCGGCGTTTACGCGCGCCAGCGGCTCCAGCATGGCGGCGATGGCGGTGTCGTCCGGACGGCGCGCGTCGGCACGATACGCCGCCAGCCGCTTGCGCACGCCGCGCCTGGCGAAGACCGACTTGGGCCACCAGGCGGCGCAGGCGGCCTGCCACTCGGCCCGCAGCGCCGTGGCATCCAGGTCCGCCAGCCGGGCCTGCCAGCCCGTTCCGACCTCGGCCCAGCAGGCATTGCGGGCCAGCCCATGGCGGGCCAGGGCCTGCACCCGCAGGCGCGCGGCCGGATCGTGCGCCTGCGCGGCCAGGCCGGCGGGCACGCGCGGCGCGGCCAGCAAGACATCGATCAGCGTGTCCAGGCGCGCGCAGGCATCCAGGCTCAGCCCGGCGGCCGGCACGCCCAGCTCCGCGCCGGCGGCATCCGCGCACGTTTTGAAAGCCGCCACCGCCTGATCCAGCGCCTGCGCCGCCGCCAGCAGCGCGTCCTGCCAGCTCGGGCTCCACTCGGTCATGCCGATATGCGCCAACGCGTGGCCATGCAGCGTGCCCAACTCGCCGGATAGCGTCGACATGCGCCGCGCCGCCTCGCGCAGCCGCGCCAGGTCTTTTTCATCATGCGACTGGGCATCCGGCCAGAACATGGGCGATGCTTCCTGACCGGCGTGCCGGATGCTGGTTCCGATGGCGTCATAGACCGTCAGGCCATTGGGGTGCCGCTGGTGCAGGGCCTGGACCAGCCCGTTCAGTGCCTGGCGCAGCACGCCCAGGCGCTCGGCTTCGCGGTTCCATTGCTCGCTGGTGCGCTGGCTGCCCAGCTCCAGCGCCTGGCCCAACTGCTGCAGCACCTCGGATTTACGCGCCTTGGACGAATGCAGTTCCAGGCAGAACGGCCCCAGGCCGATCTGGGCCAGGCGGCGATACACCACTTCCAGCGCCGCCATTTTCTCCGAGACGAACAGCACGGTCTTGCCGCGCGCCAGCAGGTGCGCGATCAGGTTGGTGATGGTCTGGCTCTTGCCCGTGCCGGGCGGCCCCTCCAGCACCAGGTCGCGGCCGGCGTCGACCGCGCAGATCGCCTTCAATTGCGAGGAATCCGACAGCAGCGGCGTCAGCAGGTCTTCCGGCCGGTAGTTCTCGTCCAGGCGCTCCAGGCGCGGATCCCAGGGTTCCTGCGCAAAGGCCTGGCCGGGATGGTCGATCAAGTGCCGCACGACGCGGTTGGCCTTGAGCTGGCCGCTGCGGTCCTGCAGGTCCTTCCACATCAGGTACTTGGTGAAGGAGAAAATCCCCAGGTGCACCTGCTCCAGCACCTCCCAGCCGGCGATCTCGCGCACCGCCAGCCGGAACGCCTGCAGCACCCGCGCCACATCCACGCCTTTGTCGTCGCTCGGCAGAACGTCCAGGCCGGGAATGCGCAACTCATACTCGTTGCGCAACATCTGCAGCAAGGTGGGATTGATGATGGTCTCATCGTCGTGGCGCACCAGCCGGAAACCGCTGCGCACCGACTGGCGCTGCAGCGACACCGGCATCAGGATCAGCGGCGCCAGGTGCGCGCTTTCGGCGGCGGCATGCTCGGTCCAGCGCAACATGCCCAGCGCCAGGTACAGGGTGTTGGCGCCGCCCTCTTCCAGGCCGGTGCGTGCGGCGCCGAAAATATTCAACAGGTTGGCGTCCAGCGCCTCCTGCGGCACGCGGGCGATCAGTTCATGATTGGCCAATGCCTCCAGCGCCATGTCGTCCAGCGGCGCGCGGCCGCCGCGGTCGACATGCACCTGCGCCACGCGCGGGTCGCTGCCCTCCATCAAGGCCGCCGGCAGGGGCCGTATGCGGAACTCACTGCCCTCGGCAATGGCATCTTCCAGCCGTGCCAAATCGGGCACCACCAGCGGCAGCGTGGACTTGGTGAGCTTGAAGTTCAGCAGCCGGTTGCGCAGTGTCAGGTCGAGCAGGCGCGACTTCCACCTGGCCAACCGGCCTTCGGGCGTGTCGTCGGCCGGTTCCAGGCTGATGACGAACTCCGGATCCAACGGCGGCAGAGCAGGCATCGGTTCGATGGCGGCGGGCGCTTCGATGGCCGGCGCCGCCTCCGGCGCCAGACCCGCGCCGCGCGACGGCAAGGGCTTGATCTGCAATTCGCGCGCGCGATGCACGTCGATGGCATAGCGGAAGGTATCCGCTTCGCGCAGGTGCGCCGCGCCCTGCTCCAGCGCCAGCCGCAAGGAGGGCCGGAAACTCGGATGCTGGGCGATGCCGGTGGTCTCGAACGCCAGGAACTCGCCGCTGTCCACGCGCTTGCGCACGGCCTGCACATCGTCGGTCAGGGGATCGGGGAAACTCGCCGGATGCAGCCACACCCCCACCCAGGCGTGGCCTTCCTTCATCAGGATCACGGGGCGCAGCCCGGCCTGCTCCAGGCACGACGAGAACAGCATGGCCAGATCCAGGCAGGTGGCCACGCGGGCCTCCAGGATGCGCTCCGGCGTGCGGATCTTCTGGCCATCGACACCGAAGGAGGCCGGCGGCTCGGCGTAATGCAACGCTTCGGCCGCCAGCGTGCTGTAGATGGCCGACACCTGCTGCCACACGACATCGCGGCGCTTGGACTGATAGCCGTTCAGAGTCAGGTCGGCCTGCTGTTCGCGCAGCAGCCGGGCGGCCTTGCCGATCAGCGCATCCACGGCCGGATTGTTGGGCATGGAAAACGCGGCCAGCAATTCCGGCAGGGCGCGCGTGCCGGCCCACTGGTCATAGGCCAGCACGGCCACGGACTGCGTCGCGCGGCCCACTTCCCGGCCGGCCGCCAGCGCCGTGACCTCGATGGCGGCGCGCTGCGCTTCCTGCAGTCCGGCCAGGTAGGCATGGTCAGGCGCCAGGTCCAGCGGCGCAATGCGGCGGATCTCGCCCGGCACCAGCATGTCGAAGCGCAGCCGCGCGCCCTGGGCGAATGCCGGATTGCAGCGGATCGCGATTTCGACGTTCTCGAAGGTCTCTTGCGAGCGATTGGTCAACCGCAGCGACCGCAGCACCGGCACCGCGTTCTGGATCGACGCGTAACCCAGCGTCGGATCGGCCTCGATGTCGATCGTGAGGGCGTCCAGCGCGACCGGCGCCGGGCCGGCCGGTCCGGCGGCATGCGCCGCGCCCTCCTGCAGGGCCAGGGGAGCCAGGTCTTGTCGCTTGTCCATCGATCTCTCTCTGCTCGGTTCATCGCCGTCAACCGGGCACTATAGACGGAAATCGATGGAATATTCGCCGCCTTCCCGACGTCCACACCAGTAGGGCCCGCTGCCGCAACGGCGCCGCGCCCCATCTGCCCATCCGCCGGTCAAACCGAAAAACATCCGGGACTGCAAGGACTTGCTCAAGCCAGGCACCAAGGTCATGGCGATCGCCGGCGCGGGCCAGACCGGCCAGTGGGACGACGTGGCCGGCCGCCTGGCAGCGGCGTTCGGCGCTACGTTCGGCGATAATCAGACACCGCCACGACTCGCGCCCGGTCCGCCCCGAGGCCACGCCCATGCGTATCCACGCCGCCCTGCTGCTCTGCCCCCTGGCCCTTGCCCTGCACACCGCGCTGGCGCGGGCCGACACCCGGGTGCAATCCCTCGACCAGGTGCCCGGCGCCATCAAGACGCAGGACGCCCGCAGGATGTACGACAGCCAGATGAGCGGCGCGCCACAGCCTGATGGCCTGGGCACGCAACTGCCGGCCGGCTTCACCAACGCCTTCCTGTTGCAGCAACTGGCGCCCGGCCGAAACCCGAACCGCCTGCTCCTGGCCGGCGCCAAGGCCTGGCCGCAACGCCCGGGCGCCTATGTAGCGCTGGTGTGCCTGGCGGCCAGCGCCGAGCGCGCCGAACGGCTCAAGCAGTTCGGCGGCGGCGACTGCGCCACCCTGTCGCGCGACCAGGACAACAACGAAGTCTGGATCGGCGTGTTCGAGTCGGTGCCCGGCGCCGCGCCCCGGCTGCTGGCGCGCACCGAGGCCCCGGTGACGACCCCCACCGACTGGAGCGACACCGATATCGACCCGCCCATGGGCCTGACCATGCAGGACGCCGGCGCGCCGATGCTGGCCACGCCCGAAAGCTGGAAACGCTTCGACCTGGCGCCCTACCGGATCGCGCCCGGCAACACGGCATTCGGCCTGCGCGCCGGCTGGAGCGAAGGCTACGCGGGCGGCGGCGCCGACTTCGAGGCGCTGTACCTGTTCCGCCTCGACGGCGCGGCCCTGCGCGTGGTGTTCGCCCAACCCATGGCGTTCGTCAAGAGCATCGCCGGCGACTGGAACCCCGACGGCACGCGTGAACACGACGAATCCGATGCCAGCAATTCCCTGGTGATCCTGCCGGGCAAGACCGCCGGCTACTTCGACATCCAACTGCGCCAGCAGGGCGGCAAATGGAAGCGCACGTTCAGGTGGTCGGCGGCGAAACAGGCTTACGAATAACGGCTCGTGTCGCTTCAGGCCGCATCCACATAATTCGGCTTACCGCCCAGGAATTTCAGCAACGCCTCCGGCTGGCTGACCTGCGCCAGCGGGATGAAATACACCTCGTCCGGCACATCCTGGCGCTGTACCGGAATGATCTGCAGATAATCCGGCGTCAAGGCGATCAACGCGATCTTGTCGTTTTCGTATTCGGACTCGAAATGGCTGCCGTTCTGGTCCAGCACAAAACGCTCGGGATAGAAACGCGCCGTTCCCTTCAGGCTGCTGGCGCCCTTGAAAATCGTCTTGCGGATCATGCGCTTGAGCACCCATTTGGGCGTCGGCTGGCCGCTGCCCAGGCTCTTGATGATGCGGCGGGTTTTGGCGGCGGCAATGAAGCTCAGCGCCATCAACAGCATCACGCTGGCGAAGACGGCGGTATGGGCGCCCACCTTGCCGGTGACCAGTTTCTCGATGCCGACGATGACGATGGACGCCAGGAAGGCGCCATGACGCACCCAGGTCCAGTTGCGTGTTGCTGCCTTGACCACATCGGCGGCGCGCTGGCGTTGTGCCAGCAGATGCGCTTCGAGCGTCTCCAGGGGCAGATCGTAGTCGGCTTGGCTGATGGGTGCGGCGTCGTTCACGGCAGGGCCTTTCTGTATACGGACAAAACCCACGATTATGCCTGCCCGCGGCGCAGGCGCTCGCGCGCCGCGCCGCCTGCGCGGCGTGGCCGGCCCGCCGCCCCGCTCGTAACGCTCCGGCCGCCCAATGAAAAACCCGCAGTCCCCATGCCGGGGACCTGCGGGTTTCGCGATCCGGTCTGGCGCCGCGCGCCAGACGCCCGCATCAACCGACCACGCGGAAACGCTCGGCGTCGTCCATGAAGGCCTTTTCGCCGAAGCCGTTTTCGTTGGAGCCGAACGGCATCTGCGCGCGCAGCTTCCAGCTGGCGGGCACGTTCCATTCACGCGCCACGGCGGCGTCGATCAGCGGATTGTAGTGTTGCAGGCTGGCGCCCACGCCGGCATTGGCCAGCGCGGACCAGACCGACAATTGCGCCATGCCGCCGGCCTGTTCCGACCACACCGGGAAGTTGTCGGCGTACAGGGCGAATTTCTCCTGCAGGCTGCGCACCACGTCCTGGTCTTCGAAGAACAGCACGGTACCCACGCCGGCGGCAAAGCTCTTGAGCTTGGCTTCGGTCTTGTCGAAGCCTTCGGCCGGGGCGACCTTGCGCACTTCCTCGATGGCCAGGTTCCACAGCTTGTCGCTTTCGGCGCCGAACAGGATCACGGCGCGCGAGCTTTGCGAATTGAACGACGAGGGGCTGTGCTTGATCGCTTCCTGGATCAGGGTCGCCAGTTCCTCTTTCGAGGCGGACAGGTTGCGGCCCAGCGAATACTGCGTGCGGCGCTTCTTCAGTGCGTCGAGGTATGCGTTGCTCATGAGGATATGCCTTTCGACTGGTAGATAGAGGGGTAAAGAGTGAGCAAATTCTACTGGCCGGCATCGCGGGCGACCACCGCCGGGCGGCCAAAAAGGGCGATTTTTCGCGGAACAAACTGTTCCAGTTTTGGAGCAAATGCCCTCGGACACCCAGCCGCGTGCGGCGATTGGCGCCCACCTTGGCACCGCCTTGGACAGCGGCGATCTTCAAGCCGCGCTTGAAGATCGCGCAAGAAACATTCGTTTCCCGAAGGCCGCGCGATCCCGGATAGTGAACGCCACAAGCCAGCCGCCTCCGCGGCGGTCCATTCCCCTCACCCGGCTCGTCGCGGCCCGCCACGACGACCTTTCCGGAGCATTCCATGCCGGCAGACACGGCTTCCTTCGTAGTCCAACTGGACGGCCACGCGGCCAGCGCCACCGACCTGGCGCCACTGGCGTTCGCCGGCTACGCCCATTTCACCGCGATGCAGGTGCGCGACCGCCAGGTGCGTGGCCTGGACCTGCACCTGCGGCGCCTGCGCGACGCATCGCTGGCGCTGTACGGCGTGGCCCTGCCGGACGACACGCTGCGCGCCTACCTGCGCCAGGCGATCCAGGCCGGCCCGGCCGACCTGTCCCTGACGGCCACGGTGTACTCGCCGGCCGGCGAATTCACCGTGGCGGGTCCCGAGATCCTGCCGCGGGTACTGGTGCGCACCGCCCCGCCCGCCGACGGCCCCGCCGGCCCCTTGGCGTTGGCCGTCATCGCGCACGAGCGCGTGGTGCCCGCCATCAAGCACGTCGGTGAGACCGCCAAGACCTATTACCTGCGGCAAGCGGCCGCGCAGGGCTACGATGATGTCGCCTTCACTGACCGCCAGGGGCGCCTGAGCGAAGCGTCGATCTGGAACCTGGCGTTCTGGGACGGCGATGCCGTGACGTGGCCCGAGGCCGACATGCTGGCCGGCACCACCCAGGGCATCCTGCAACGCCAATTGACGCGACTGGGCGTGCCGCAGCGCATCCGCGCCATGACGCCGGCCGACATGGCCCGGCAACAGGGCGCGGCGGTTATGAACTCGTGGACCCCGGGCATTGCCGTCAGCCGGATGGGAGACGCGGTGCTCCCCCTGTCGCATGACTTCATCGCGCTGCTGCACCGCGCCTACCAGGCCGAGCCGGCGGCCGCCATGTGAGGCCCGCTGTCGCGCCGGCGGCCTGCCCCTGAGGCCGCGACCGCCTGGCTTGGCTCGACCGCCTGCGACCGGCGGCGCCGGCCGACGCGTGTGCGACGCTGCGCTGCGCACGGCGGCGATGACGGACAGGGCGCTGCGGGAAAGCGGAATATTCCGGAGTGTGGGCAGGTACGTGGGTGGATGAAAATGGTGTCAGACTACGACTTCCCTCACTCGGAGCCTGCCATGCTGAAAGACCGCCGCTTCCTGATCTGGCTGTCCGTATTCGCGCTGGTCACCCTGTCGCATGTGGCACTGCTCTGGCCGCGTAGCCCGGAATATCCGTCCATTGGCGGCGGTGGCTATGACCTGTCGGGCTTCGTCTACACGCTTACCCTGCTCGCCTTCACCGGCATCTGGTCGCTCATCGCGCTGCTGGTGGCTTTTGGCCGCAACGAGGCCGCGGCGGCCCGGCGCGCCTACTGGCTGGCGGGCATCGGCGCGGCGGCCTTCGTGGTGGCGGCCATGTTGTTCGGCCACCACCTGCATTGAGGGCGGCGGGCGCGCGGTCCGCCGCCCTCTTGCGCAGTGCCGTCAGGTACCGACGGCGCTGCCGTCCTGCTTCCAGATCACCACGGTGGCCGGACGCGGCCGGCTGGCAGTGGCGTCGTCGGGCCACTTGGACGCCATCAGCGGGTTGTTCTGCGCATCCGTCACGCTCGGGCCTTCGCCCGGGTGCTGGATGTTGATGAACAGATACTTCTGGTCGGGCGTCCAGGTCAGCCCGGTCACTTCGCAACCGATCGGACCGGTCATGAAGCGGCGGATTTCCTTGGTGGCCGGATTGGCGACCAGCATCTGGTTATTACCCTGGCCGGCGTAGGCGCCGGTATTGGAGTAATTGCCGTCCGTCTCGATCCACAGCAGGCCGCGCTTGTCGAAGGCCAGGCCATCCGGGCTGTTGAAGGTGTTGTCCGCGGTGATGTTGGCCGAGCCGCTGCGCAGATCGGTGCGCGGGTACAGCGTCGGGTTGCCCGCCAGCACGAAAATATCCCATTCAAAGGTGAGCGACGCCGGGTCGCCGTTCTGCTCGCGCCAGCGCACGATCTGGCCGTACTGGTTGGCGGTACGCGGATTGGCGTCGTCGGCGCCCGGATGCTGGGGACCGCCCGGGTAGCGGGTGCCGCCGCCGCCGCGCGCGCTATTGTTGGTCAGCGTGACATATGCTTCGCGGGTGGTCGGATGGGTGGTGATCCACTCGGGCCGGTCCATTGGCGTGGCGCCCACGGCGTCGGCGGCCTGACGGGTCTTGACCAGCAGCTCGCCCATGTCCTGGTTGAACAGCGCGCCCAGCGTGCCGCCTGCCTGCGCCGGGGTGTCGAGCTTGAGTGGAATCCACTCGCCCACGCCCATGGCGTCGCCCTGCGCGGCGCCGTCCAGGAAACGCGCAACATACAGCGTGCCCTTGTCCAGCAACAGGCGGTTCAGCGCCGGGCGGGCTGGATCATACTTGCCGTCGGAGACGAACTTGTAGATGTACTCGCTGACCTGGTCGTCGCCCATGTAGACCACCACGCGCTTGTCGTCGGCCAGGGTCAGGGCGGCGTTCTCATGCTTGAATCGGCCCAACGCGGTCAGCTTCTTGGGCGTGGAGTTGGGATCGAACGGATCGATTTCCACCACCCAGCCGCAACGGTTGTATTCATTGGGTTCCAGCGCCCAGTTGAAGCGGTCGTCGTAATGGTCCCAACGGTACGAACCGCTGGAGGTCTTGCCCGCGCCCTTGTAGCGCTCCATGTGCGCCTGGTACTCGGCATCCGGGTAGTTCACGGTGGTCGGGTCGGCCGTGCCGACGCCGAAGTAGTCGGTGAAATTCTCTTCGCACGTCAGGTAGGTATTCCACAGCGTGTAGCCGTTGCCGCAATTGCCAAACGTGCCGAAGCAGCGCGTGCCCGACGGATCGGCGTTGGTGCGGACCAGGCGATTGCCCGCGGCCGGCCCCACCAGTTGCATGGCGACGGTGGCATTGACGCTGCGGTTGAAAGGCGAATCCAGCACCGGCTCCCACTGGCCATTGCTCAGGCGCAGATGGCGCACCGACACGCCGTGCGCATGTTGTGACTTGCGCACCCAGTCCAGATTCCACTGTGCATTGCCGGGCTGCACGCCAACGGGATAGAAGTACTCCGGCGTGGTGTATTCGTGGTTGGTGACCATCAGGCCTTCCACGCTGCTGCCGTTGGCGCTGTCGGTGCCATCTATCGGAAAGAAATGCATGCCGTCGTGGTTGTAGCCGAGCTGGCGCGCCTGATCGTCGCCGCCATTGCTGGCATCGGCCTTGAAGGCCGGCGCACCAGCGAACAGCGGATCGCCCCAACGGTTGATCACCGCGAACTGGTAGCCCTCGGGCACCACCACGGTATCGGCCGTGCTGATCGGCACCGCCTTGAAATTCAGTGCGACCGGCTTGGACGGATTTTCCCCGCCGGGCGTGGCGCCGGACGAATCGCCATCACCATCATCATCGCCGCCACAGGCGGTCAGGCCCGCGCCCATGAAGCCGACGGCGCCAGCGCCCAGGCCCGCCTTGAGAAAGCCCCGGCGCGACACCGCGCGGCGCACCACTTCATTGAAATGCACGGCCTGGGAAGGGTTGGACGCGATGTCGTCCTGATCCGAAGAGCTCATCAGTTTTTCCTGTCATTGTCGGTGTTCTCGACTGGCACACCCGCGAGCCAGCCTGGCGGCATCATCGTTCCCGAACATGACGCAGCAATAACAGCAAAATGAAAGGTTTATGAACAAAAGCTGAATACCATTGGCGGCATCAGGATGGCATGGCTATCGAGGCGGCGCACCGGGCTGGCGAGCCCAGAGGGGCGCCAGCTGGCACAGGCTTCGCCGCAGTGCGCTGGCCAAGCAAAACGCCCGCTGGAACTTGCGTTCCAGCGGGCGTTTTACAAGGAATTCCTGGTGCCGACGGCGAGACTCGAACTCGCACAGCTTTCGCCACTACCCCCTCAAGATAGCGTGTCTACCAATTTCACCACGTCGGCGGCTTTGACCAGAAAAGGCGTGCTTTCCTGGAAAGTCGAACATTCTATCACGTAATTACCGATAGGCGTAAATCTGTCGCTGGCATCACACTGTCATCTCGGCCGGCGATACTGGCAACGCCATGCCGCCCCGGCGATTGCCCCCGGATATCCATATGCACGGGAAGTCGTTGGCGCGCATGCCGGGCAGGCTTACGATGCCAGCCATACACAACAAACAGGGCCCCAGAGGCCCACGGAAGGGCTCCACCATGCAACGCTTGATATCCCCGATCCTGACCCGCCGCCCCACGCTGCTCGCCGGCCCGCGCAGCGCACGCCGCTATGATGCCGTCGTGTCCCTGCGAGCCTACCGCGAAGCACGCCAGTGGCGCGAATCCGCCCAGCGCATCCTCGCCGTATCCGCGCGCCACATGTTGCCGGGCGCCTGAGCGCGCCAGGCGCGGCGATGAGATTGCCGCGCGGTTTGTACGAAAAAAAAGCCGGCTGACGCCGGCTTTTTTCATGCTGATACGGGCCCTTACTTGGCCGGGGTTTCAGCCGGCTTGTCGCCCGCGGCAGGCGCGGCGGCCGGGGCCGACGGCACCGACGCATCCGGCTTGGGCGCGGCCGCCGGGGCGGGAACCGAGGCGGCGCCCGGGACCGACGAGGCGGCGCCCGGCACGGACGAAGCGCCCGGGACCGACGACGCACCGCCGCCTTGCGGCGCGGGCGCAGCGCCCGGCACTTGCGGCACGGAGCGGTCGGCCGGGAAGTTCTGCATCACGCCCGAATCGACGGCCGTGGCGCTCGACCCCTTGTGGCTGACATAAGCCAGGCCGGCCGTGGACGCGAAGAAGACCACCGCCGCCCACTTGGTGGCGCGCGACAGGAAATTGGCCGCGCCGGTGGCGCCGAACAGGCTGCCCGCCGAGCCGCTGCCGAAGGCGGACCCCATGTCGGCGCCTTTGCCCTGCTGCAGCAGGACCAGCACGATGATAGCCAGCGCCGAAATTACTTGGACGGCCAGCAGAAGTTTGAGCATCAAGGGCATTACAGACTCCGGAACGGAAACTTAGATGGCGGCGATTCGCAAAAATTCTTCGGCCACGAGCGAGGCGCCGCCGACCAGGGCGCCGTCGATATCAGGCATGGCGAACAAACTGGCGGCATTGGCAGCCTTGACGCTGCCGCCGTACAAAACCTGTACCTGGGCCGCGCCCAGCGCGGCCAGGGCGGCGCGGATGGCGCCATGGACTTCCTGCGCCTGCTCGGGGCTGGCGGTGCGGCCGGTGCCAATGGCCCAGACGGGTTCGTAGGCCAGCACCATGCGCGACACGGCCTCGGCGCCCAGCGCCAGCACCGGCTTGAGCTGGCGCTCGATCACGGCCAGCGTGTCGCCGGCTTCGCGGTCAGCCAGGGACTCGCCCACGCAGACCACCGGCGTCAGGCCGGCGGCCAGGGCCGCGCGGGCCTTGTCGGCGACCATCTGGTCGGTTTCGCCGTGCAGCACGCGGCGCTCGGAATGGCCAGCCAGCGCATAGCGGCAGCCGAATTCCTTGAGCATGGCGCCCGCGACTTCGCCCGTATAGGCGCCCTTGTCGTGGGCGCTGACGTCCTGCGCGCCCCACGACACGGCGCTGCCGGTCAGGGCCGAGGCGGCCTGGGCCAGATACGGAAACGGAACGCAGACACCGATCTCGCAATGGCTGGCGGCATCCGCGGCGCGCAGTTCGGTCAGCAACGCGGCATTCTCGGCCAGGTTGCCGTGCATCTTCCAGTTGCCCAGCACGAGGCGGGCGCGGTGTTCGACTGAAGTCATGGCGCAAATGTCAGAGTGGGTGAACCCGGGGGAAAAGCACCCGCCCACGGGCTGGCCTGGAAATAATTCCAGGCGAAACCCGTGATTGTATCCTGTTGCGCGGCCGCGCGCCGAACACCGCGCGTTTCTTACATCGTCAGGATGATTTTGCCGATGTTCTCGCCGCTTTCCATCATGGCATGGGCTTGGGCAGCCTGGGCCAAGGGGAAGGTGGCGTGGACGATCGGCTTGATCGCGCCCTGCTCCAGCAGCGGCCAGGCGCGCTCGCGCAGCGCCTGGGCAATGGCGCCCTTGAACGCCACCGGGCGCGGCCGCAGGGTCGAACCGGTGATGGTCAGGCGGCGGCGCATGACCTGGCTGGTATCCACGGCGGCCTGGGCCCCGCCCAACTGGGCGATGATGACGATGCGGCCATCGTCGGCCAGGCATTGCATGTCGCGGGCGATGTAGTCGCCGGCCACCATGTCCAGGATCACGTCGACGCCACGGCCGCCGGTGGCGTCCTTCACTTCCTTGACGAAGTCCTGCGTCTTGTAATTGATGCCGCGCGCGGCGCCCAGGGCTTCCACCGCGCGGGCGCGTTCATCGCTGCCGACCGTGGCGTAGACCGTGTTCCCCATGGCGCGGGCCAGCTGGATGGCCGTGGTGCCGATGCCGCTGGCGCCGCCGTGCACCAGCAGGATCTCGCCGTCGGCCAGGCTGCCGCGATCGAACACGTTGCTCCAGACGGTGAAGTAGGTTTCCGGCAGGCCGGCCGCTTCGATCTCGGACAGGCCCTTGGGGATCGGCAGGCACTGGGCGGCCGGCGCGACGCAGTATTCGGCATAGCCGCCGCCCGCCACCAGGGCGCACACCTTGTCGCCCAGCGCGAAACCGCTGCCGGCCAGGTCGCCGCCCACGATTTCACCCGCCACTTCCAGGCCCGGCAGGTCGGATGCCCCCGGCGGCGGCGCGTAGTTGCCCTTGCGCTGGAACACGTCAGGACGGTTGACGCCCGCGGCGCTGACCTTGATCAGAACTTCCCCCTTGCCGGCTTCGGGCGTAGGGCGTTCGGCGGGAACCAGGACCTCGGGGCCGCCCGGGCGTGAGATTTCTATACAGTGCATCGCGTGCCTCCTTCGCAGCAAATGGATTATTATTGCGCCCTTTACGGCAGGTCGCGTGTTCGCCGGGTAGAGTGTTTGCCTGGCGGCCGGATTGCCGCCGCCGCAGTAAAGCGGGACGCCAGGAAGCGTGGCAGAGTGGTCGATTGCACCGGTCTTGAAAACCGGCAACGGGCAACCGTTCGTGAGTTCGAATCTCACCGCTTCCGCCAAGGAACCGTTCCCCGCCCATTGGCAGCAATGGGCACGCGCCGCGCCTGTCGAGGCCGGTGCGCCAGCCCATGCTCTCCAGCATGGGCGTAGCCCACGATGCCCGCCCGCGCGACCGAGGCCACTCCCCATCGCCCCCGACCGGAACGTGACTTGCAACATGCAGTGCCCCAAATGCAATTGGCAGAACCCGGCCTCCCATACCCACTGCTTCAGCTGCCATGCGCCCCTGCCCGCGCCGGCGGCGCCGCGCGAACCGCGCGCCGCGAACGTGCCCGTCATCCCCGGCATCTGGCCGCGGCTGACCGCGAGCATGGTCGACGCGGCCACGATGATCGCGGCCATGTTCGCGTTCTCTTGGGCCGCCAGCCTCAGCTACGAAACGCTGCGGGGCCAGCCAGCCCCCCTGCCGCTCAGTCTCACGGCCGGCCTGATCGGCTTGTTGCTGCCCGCCTTGATGGACGCCTGGAGTAGCGGCTCACCCGGCAAACGGCTGTTCAAACAGCGCGTGGTCGCGCGCAATGGGCAAAGCCCCGGCCTGTTGCGATCCCTCTGGCGGCACCTGTTGAAATTCCCCCTGAATCTGGCGTTACCCGGCGTGTTCCATCACATCCAGCAAGCCATTTTCGGCGACCGCGCCCTGCATAACTGGGCTGCCGGCACCTACGTGGTGTCCAGCCAGGCCGACCCGCGACGGGTGCAGGCCGCCCTGGCCCAGGCCCGCCCGATCAGTGGCGCCGGCAAATTCCTGCTGTTCACCGCCGGCGCGGTGGTGCTGCTGCTGGCCGGCTTCGTGCTGGCCGCCCTGACCCTGGGCCCGCGCGATGCCGACAGCCCCCTGGCGGCCGATGTGCGGCGGCTCGACCGGGTGTCGCAACCGGTCAGGATGCTCGCGGAAAACCACTACCGCAGTACCGGCAAGTTCGCCGCGACGCTGCAGGCGCTGGGCGTGACGCGGGAATCGCTGGCCGCCAGCGGCTTTTCGGACTTGGAACTGAACCCGGTCAATGGCGTGCTGCGCTTCACCATCGCCGCGCCGGCCGGTATCGACGACACCTTCCCCCTGGCCGGCAAGCACCTGGTCTACCTGCCCGAACTGCGTGCCGAACGCAAAGGCGGCGGCATCCGGCGCTGGCAATGCGGCAGCGATGACATCGCCCCGAACGACCGCCCTTACCACTGCCGCCATGCGGCCGGCGCCGCGGCGCACTGATGCCCGCGCGCCCGATGCGGCGCCGCCCCACCGCCAGCGCGCTCACCAAGGAATCTGCTTGTCCAGCCTGATCGAATCCATCCTGCGCGCCGAAGACGGCGACGACTCGCCGCTCATGCTTGCGCTGTGCGACCGGGGCCTGCGCGAACAGCCCGACCGCGCCGTGATCTGGGCGTTGCGCGCGCGCTGCCACGCCACGAGCGGCGCCGGCGCCGCCCGCGATACCGACCTGGCGCGAGCGCTGGCACTCGACCCCTATTGCCCGGAAGCCGTCGGCGTGCAGGCCATGGCCTGCTATGACAAAGGAGACCGGCAAGAGGCCTGGCGCCTGCTGCGCGCCGCCGACCAGCGCGCGCCCGGACATTTCGGACTGCTGATGGCCCAAGCCTATCTGCTGATCAATGACCGCCGCCTGCAGGACGCCATCGATTGCTGGACCCACGCAATCCAGCGCCGCCCGCAAGCCGCCGCGCCGCATTGCTATATCGCCTCCAACCTGGCCAATGCCGGTCGCCACAACGAAGCCGTGCCGTACTTCGAGCGCGCCGTGGCGCTCGCGCCAGGCAGCGGCCGCTTCATGTATGACGCCGGCAACACCTATCGCCGCCTGGGCGACCTGCGCCAAGCCATCGCCATGTTCGACCGCGCCCGCGCGATCCTGGGCGAAGAAAACGCCATCCAGCACAACCGCGCCTCGTGCCTGCAGGCGCTGGGACGCGATGCCGATGCGGTGGAGGAATGGACCAGCCTGCTGCGCCGCGAACCCGACTGGGATTGGCCCCTGGAAGGCAAAGCCCGCTCGCTGCATCGCCTGGGCCGGGCCGACGAGGCCGCACCGCTTTGGCAACGGCTGGATGCGCTGTCGGACAGCGGCTGGGAAGGCCGCAAGGAGCAGGCCCGGGAATTCGTCCGCAGCGGGCATCCGGAACTGGCGCAGCAGGCCTTGCGCGGCCTGGATCCGCTGACCAGCGGCGATGCCCAATTGCTGTTCGTGGCCGGCAATGCGCAGCGCGACCTGCGCCAATGGGAACAGGCCCTGGCGTACTACCTGCGAGGCTACGAACTGGCGCCGGACAACGACTTTCTGCCCGGCAACGCCGCCGACATGCTCAACCGCCTGGAACGCTACGGTGAGGCCTTGCCCCTGTCGGAAGTCGCAATCTCGCTGGATCCCGATTGGCTGAAGTGGCGCCGCGTCCGCATCGACGCCTTGACGCACCTGGGGCGCGGCGCGGAGGCCGTCGCGGATGCCGAACGCGCGCTGCAGCGTTGGCCCGACGACAGCATGCTGCAGGCCGACGCCGTCAATGCCCTGCTGGCCGCCGAGCGTCACGACGACGCGCTGGCCGCGTGCGAACGGCTGATCGCGATGGACCCCGAATTCCGCAGCTGGGCCTTGTTCTCGCGTGGCGAGATCTACGGCGCCATGAAACGCCATGCGCAATCCGCGGCGGCTTTCCGCCAGGCCGCCGCGGCCTACCAACAGAACGGCAAGCCCCAGTACCAGCAACTGTCCTTGGACAAGGCCCTGGCGGCCGAGCAGGCAGCCAGCACGCCGCGGAGCCTGCTGGGCCGACTTTTCGGCCGCAAATAGGCATCACCAACGGCTTGGCGCGCGGCCTTGCGGCAGGGGCGTGTCAGGCCCCTGCGGGCGCCGCCGTCCAGCGATAGCCTTGCAGCAGGCCCAGCAGGCAATGCCGGACCGCGGCCACCGCCTCGTCACGCAGCGCGTCGGCGCGCCAGCCCATCTCGATGGCATAGCCCGGCATCGCCACCGGACACGGCAGCAGCCGCAGGCCGGTGACCTGCGCCAGCCCGCGCGCGGCATGGGTCGGCAGGGTGGCGAGCGCATCACCGCCGCGCAGCAGAAAAGCCAGCGCCGAAAAATGCGTGGTGGCCGCCAGTACCCGGCGCTTCAACCCCAGCCCGTGCAGCACTTCATCGACCACGCCGATGAAACCACCGGATGAAACCAGCACGTGCGGCCGAGCCGTGAAGTCCGCCAGCGACAGCCCGCCCCGATCCTGCGGCAGGCTGGCCGGGTCGACCAGGCAGGCATAGCCGCCCTGCCCCACGGTCACGCGTTGCAGCGCCGGCGCGGTCAGGCCGCCGGACGCGATCACCAGATCGACCTCGCGCGCCATCAGCATGTCGGCCGCCAGGCGGCTGTGGGTCTGGCGGAAAATCAGGCGCAGGCCCGGCGCGGCCGTGGCCAACGCCGCGATCGCCTCGCGGCCCAGCGCGATCTCGAAATCGTCCGACAGGCCCAGCGTGACTGAACGTCCGGCAAAGCCGGCCTCCCCCGGGCGGGCCAGCGACAGGCTCTGGCGGCATTTGTCCAGCGCTTCGCCAATGATCGGGCGCAATTCCCGCGCCCGCCGGCTGGGCGCAAGACCCCGGCCGGTGCGCACGAACAGCGGGTCGGCATACACGAGGCGCAGCCGCGCCAGCGCCGCGCTGACGGCTGACTGTGTCAGGCCCAGCCGTAACGCCGCGCGACCGGCGCCGCCTTCGTCGTAGATCGCTTCGAACACCTTGAGCAGGTTCAGATCGGTCGATTCGATATCGATATCACTCATATCACTTATTGCCAGATGGGATTGATTGATTTTAGGCGCGCCCCGACACTGAAACCTGTCGCCACGCGCGCCCGCTAACCCCTATCCCACTTCCCCGCAAGGAATCCCCATGGCCGCCAAGACCGTCGCCGCACTGCAGATCGGCGCCTCGCCCGAGGGCAAGGAACACACCCTGGAACGCATCCTCGCATTCGAGGCCGCGATCATCGATGCCGACGCCACGCTGGTGGTCATGCCCGAAGCCCTGCTGGGCGGCTACCCCAAGGGTGAAATCTTCGGCACCCGGCTCGGCTATCGCCTGCCCGAAGGGCGCGAGGCCTACGCCCGCTACTTCCAGAACGCCATCGACGTGCCCGGCCCCGAGACCGACGCGCTGGCCGGGCTGTCGCACCGCACCGGCGCCAGCCTGGTGATCGGCGTGATCGAACGCGCCGGCAGCACCCTGTATTGCAGCGCCCTCTACTTCGATCCCGCCACCGGCCTGGCGGGCAAGCACCGCAAGCTCATGCCCACCGGCACCGAACGCCTGATCTGGGGCCAGGGCGACGGCTCCACCCTACCCGTCCTGGAAACGCCAGCCGGCCGCATCGGCGGCGCCATCTGCTGGGAAAACCACATGCCGCTGCTGCGCACCGCCATGTACGCCAAGGGCGTGCAGATCTGGTGCGCGCCCACCGTCGACGAACGCGACATCTGGCAATGCTCGATGCGCCACATCGCCCACGAAGGGCGCTGCTTCGTCATCAGCGCCTGCCAGGTACAGCCTGCGCCCGCGGAACTGGGCGTGGAGGTGCCCGGCTGGGCGCCGCAACGCCCGCTCATCAATGGCGGCTCGCTCATCGTCGGCCCGCTGGGCGACGTGCTGGCCGGCCCGCTGCATGGCCAGACCGGCCTGTTGACCGCCTCTGTCGATGTCGACGACCTGGTGCGCGCCCGCTATGACTTCGACGTGGTGGGCCACTACGCGCGGCCCGACATCTTCACGTTGGAGGTGGATGAACGCGCGCGCCAGACCGTGCGTTTCAGCGGCTGATTTCCGCCGGCCAGCCCCTGGCCGGGCGTGAGACGCCCGGCTGCAGTGGTATAGTCACGGCCGCTGGATACCCATGCCGCGCCCGCGCGGTTCACCCGGTATCCCATTGCCGCCCCGCCAGCGGGGTCCGCAATGCCCGAGTGGTGAAATTGGTAGACACAAGGGACTTGAATCCATTTGAGCCCTCCGGAGGAAACTCCAGAGGTGTAGCCCGTCAAACTCGGCGAATGCCCTGGACCCGTTCCGAGCCAACGCCGAGCCAAGCCCGGTTCGCGAGAACCGGGAAGGTGTAGAGAGCAGACGGCGGGCACCTAAGGCCGCAAGGCTAAGGTGAAGGCGTGCTCCAGACCACGAACGGCGCCCCGCGCGCCGGCGGCGAAAGCCGAAGTGGTACGAAAATCCCTCGGCCGCAAGGCCGTACCGGTTCGATTCCGGTCTCGGGCACCATCGCACGCCTCCGTCGGCCCGCGCTTGCGCGTCCTTGCCGCCCCCATTCCTCTTCCCCCGTGGACATCCGGCCCTGGCCCGCTTTCCAGGCAGGCACGCTAAATATAGAATTGCGTCTGATTCCTATTCGCAAATCTTTTTTCATCATCGTGCAAGCGCCCTCAAATCCTGCGGCGGCCGATCCCAACCTGGTCGCGTCGATGTACCGCGAACACCACGCCTGGCTGTTCGCCTTCATGCGGCGCCAGACGGGCGGACACCCGGCCGACGCCTGGGACCTGGTGCAGGACACCTTCGAACGCCTGCTGCGCCAGACCTACCTGGAATCGCGCGGCTGGAACCGCGGCTACCTGGCCACCATCGCCCGCCGCCTGCTGATCGACCGCCACCGGCGCCGCGAACTGGAGACCGCTTACCTGGCCGCGCTGGCGCAACAGCCCGAGCCGCTCTCCCCGTCGCCCGAAATGCTGGCCCAGGTGTCGCAGCAACTGCTGGCCGTGTGCGCGGTGCTGGACCGCATGCCGCGGCGCATGCGCGAAGTGTTCCTGCTGGCGCGCCTCCAGGGCCTGTCCTACGAGGCGATCGCGAGCCGTCTGCATATCACGGTCAACGTGGTGCAGAAAGACATGGTCCAGGGTTGGCAACGCCTTTATCACGCGCTCGATGTCTAGGCGCCAGCCCGACGTGGTCGCGCAGGCCGCCGGCTGGCTGGTGCGCCTGGAACAGGACGGCAGCGCCGCCACGCGGCAGGCTTGGCAGCGCTGGTACGAAGCGTCGCCCTCGCACGCCAAGGTCTGGCGGCGCTTCGCGCTGCTGCAGGATGCCGTGCCCGCGAGCGGCGACGCCGCTGCCGCCGCGCTCGGGGCCATCGACTTTCGCCACGCGCGCCGGCGCACGCTCAAACTGCTGGCGGCCGGCGCCGGGATCGCGGTGGGCAGCCCGCTGCTCTATCGCCAGGCACAGGGAGCCGGCTGGTTCGCGGCCTACCGCAGCGCAACCGGCGAACAGCGCAACCTGGCGCTAAACGACAAAGTGGCGTTGATGATGAACACCGGCACCGCGCTGGACCTGAGGCAGGACGAACGCGGCCTGGACATCGAACTGCACGACGGCGAGATCATGCTGGACACCCGCGCCGCTGACTCGGCGCTGCGCGTGCTGACCCGCGGCGGCTGCATCGTGCCGACGCGCGCGCACCTGGCGGTGCGCGCGCAAGGCCCGCTGACGCGCGTGGCGCTCGATGCGGGAGAGGCCGTCCTCACCACCCGAGGCGATCTCAGCCTGAACCTGCGCGCAGGCGACGTGCGCCGCTTCTCGGCGCACCGCATCGAAGACGAGGCCGGTTGGGCCGGGCGCGAGTTCGCCTGGGTGCACGGCATGCTGATCGCCGACGATATGCCGCTGGCGGCGTTTCTCGCGGAACTGGCGCGCTATCGGCCGGGCCTGGTCCAATGCGACGCGCGCGTGGCCGCCCTGCGCGTGAACGGCAGTTTCCGCCTCCAGGATACGGACCAGGTCCTGGAGGCGCTGGCCGTCACGTTGGGCCTGCGGGTGCGGTATCGCACGCGCTACTGGGTCCGTGTCGAACCGGCCTGATTCTGAAACAACATGTAAATATCCGGCAGGTTCCCGACGCCCGCTCGTTAGGACAAGTTGAAGCCCGCTGCGCGGGCCCCAACCGAAGAACCCATACCGATGTCCCAACGACTCTCTCCTGACGGCGGCCGGATCCGCCGCTTCAAGCCAGCCGCGCTTTGCCTGCTTCTGTGCGCCGCCGCGCTCGCCGCGACGCCGCCTGCGCGGGCAGCGGAAAACGCCCCGGTGGATATCACGCTGCCAGCGCTGTCCTTGCAGGACGCGCTCCTGCGCCTGGGCCAGGCCGCCCGCGTGACCATCATCAGCGCCCCGCCGCTCACGGCCGGCAAACAGGCGCCGGCCATGCGTCTGCGGGGATCGGTGGCGGACGCGCTGCGACAGTTGCTACGCGGCAGCAAGCTGCGGGCCGTGCCCAACGCCAATGGCGAGGGCTACCGCATCGAACGCGCGCCCGAGCCCGTGGGCGCGGGCACAGCCATACTGCCCAGCGTGACGGTGCCCGGCCAGGGCATGGGCGACATCGGCCCGTTGGCCCTGGACAGCGGCCTGGGCACCAAGACCGCCACGCCACTCATCGAGACCGCGCAATCCGTGTCCGTGGTCAACCGCGAGCTGATGGACATGATCGGCGCGAAGAACACCGCCGAAGCCCTGCGCTACAGCGCCGGCGTCTCGGTAGGCTCGTATGGCGTGGACAGCCGCGTCGACGAGATTTCCGTGCGCGGCTTCCGCACGGGCAGCTTCGCCAACAACCTCTACCTGGACGGCCTGCGTCCGCCGGGCAGCAGCAGCGGCGCGACCGCCTCGGCCACCCAGTTCGACGGCTTCGGCCTGGATCGGGTCGAAGTGCTGCGCGGCCCCTCGTCGGTGCTGTACGGCCGGATCGCGCCGGGCGGGCTCGTCAACGTGGTGAGCAAGCGGCCCACCGATTACGCGCGCGGCGAGATCGGAGTCGGCACCGACACCGACGGCCTGGCCCGCCTGAACGCCGACGTCAGCGGACCGATGGGCGACTCTGGCGAATGGCTGTACCGCGTGGTGGGCACCGCCTATCACGCCGACACCCAGGTCGACTACGTGGAACTGAACCGCGTGATGCTGGCGCCCAGCCTGACCTGGCGGCCGTCGGCGCGCACGTCGTTGACCCTGCTGGCCAACTATCAGCAGGACCGCGGCGGCAGCACCTACCAGTTCCTGCCTTCCCACGGCACGTATCACGCGACCGCCTACGGCCGCTTCGGTTCCGACCGCTTCCTGGGCGAACCCGGCTTCAACCGCTACGACCGCACGCAATACGCCATCGGCTATGAATTCAGCCACGCCCTGACCGATCAGGTGAAGCTCGGCCAGAAGCTGCGCTACATGCGGGTGGATACCGACAACGCCGGCGTCTCGCGCCAGGGCGACCTGCAGGCCGACGGCCGCACGCTGCGGCGCACGGCGTCCAGCAACCAGATCCGCTCGGAAGGCTTCACGGTCGACAACAACGCCCAGTTCGATTTCGGCCTGGGCCGGACCGAACACACCCTTCTCACGGGCCTGGACTATCGCACCCAGACTATCCGCGTGGCGCAAGCGTCCGGCCGGGCTTCCTCGCTCGACGTCTTCGCCCCGGTCTACGGCAGCCCCGTCGTCATGAGCGCCATGACGCCCAGCCGGCGCAGCGACAGCGAGCAGACCGGCATCTACGCGCAGGACCAGATCCGCTGGGGTCCATGGGCCGCCACGCTGGGCCTGCGCCACGACTGGTCGCGGGACAATTCGCTGGTGCGCGCCACCGGCGCCAAGACGCATTACGACGACGAAGCCACCACGTGGCGCGCCGGCGCGGTCTATCTGTTCGAGAACGGCCTGGCGCCCTATGCCAGCTATGCCACGTCGTTTGAGCCGGTCAACGGGGTCGGTTTCGAGGACCGGCCTTTCAAGCCGACCGAGGGCAAACAGGCCGAGGTCGGCATCAAGTACCAACCGCCGGGTTCTCGCAGCATGATCACGTTCTCGGCGTATGAAATCAAGCAGCGGAACCTCACCACACCGGACCCCGATCCCACGCATTTGTGCAACGGCCGCCAATGCCAGGTCCAGACCGGCGAAGGCCGCGTCCGCGGCCTGGAGCTGGAAGGCAACTTCGCGCTGACCGACAACATCACGGTCGTGGCCTCGGCCACGCTGATGCGCAGCGAAGTCACCCAGAGCAATGGCACGGAGCAGGGCAACGAACTGCCGCGCGTGCCGCGCCGCAGCTACAACCTGTGGCTGGACTATCGCCTGCCACAGGACATCGCCCCGGGCCTGAGCCTGGGCGCCGGCCTGCGCCATACCGGCAGCAGCTACGGCGACACCGCCAACGAGTACCGCAGCCCCTCGGTGAACCTGATCGACGCCGCCATACGCTACGATCTGGGCGCGGTATCTCCCAGCCTGAAGGGCCTGAAATTCTCCCTCAACGCCAGCAACCTGACCGACAAGGAATATCTCGCAAGCTGCTCGGGTAGCGCCAGCTGCTACTACGGCGCGCGGCGCAATATCTCGGCGACCCTGAACTACAACTGGTAGGCCTCTCATGAAAAACAAGATCCCGCATCCGATTTCCGCCGCCGTGCTGGCGTGCATCCTGGCCACAGCCGCGCAAGCGCCGGCGGCCGCGCCGGACGCGCCGCTGCGTCCGGGCATGCAGCCACTGGGGGAAACCGTGGCCGATCGTCCCTCGGCGGTCTACCGCTACGAAACACACAATCTGGCATCGGACGACGGCAAGCGCCACTACCGTATCCAGATCGCCATCCCCAGAAAGGCCCCCGCTAGCGGGGGCAGCCCGGCGCTCTACATGCTGGACGGCAACGCCGCCCTGGCCACGCTGACGCCGGACGACCTGGACAAGCTGGGCCAGGGCCACGCGCCGGTGCTGGTCGCGCTGGGCTACGACGTCGACACGCGCAACGACGTCGTGTCGCGGGCCTATGACTACACCCCGCCAGTATTCGAGAACGGCAAGCCGGTGCCCGGCCCCGTGGTGCGCGGCCGCGTCGGCGGCGGCGCCGACATTTTCCTGGCGTTCATCCGCGCCCAGGTCAAACCGCTGGTGCGCGAACGCGCCGCCATCGACCCGGAACGTGAATACCTGTGGGGCCATTCATACGGCGGGCTCTTCGCGCTGCACGTGCTCTTCACGCAGCCGCAGGCCTTCTCCCGCTATATCGTCGGCGACCCCTCGGCCTGGTGGCACGACGGCGCGCTGATCCAGGAATGGCGGCGGTTCGACGCCCGCAAGGCCGCCGGCAAGCGGGTGGCCATCCTGGTCGGCACCAAGCCGCGCGATCCCAGCCGTCCCACGCCCGGCGGCGCTGTGCCCGCCACGAGCGAAGATCCGCGCGCCGCCGTGCGCGAGATGGCCCAGGGCCTGCAGTCGGCGGGCGCCGACGCCAGCTATGAAGCCTTCCCTCAGTTCGGCCACGGCGAGATGATCCGGGCGTCGCTGGAACGCGCGCTGGAAATCGCGATTCAGCCTTGAAGACCGGCCACCCAGCGCAAGCGCTTACACTGCACGGTCGCGGCCGCATCCCGGCCGCTCCGAACGCTTCGCCTGCCTTGACCATTCCTAACGCCACTCCGCCCTTCATCGTCCTGGACGCCTGCGTCCTCATGTCCGGCATCCTGCGCCGCCTGCTACTGCGCCTGGCCGAGGCCGGCGTGTTTCAGCCGGTCTGGACCGAACGCATCGGCGAGGAGTGGCGCCGCAATGCCTGCCGCATCTGGGACATTCCGCCCGAGGTCATGGCCGAATTCTGGGCCGAGATGAACGCCCGCTTCCCGCAGGCCAGCGAGCGCGACACGCAGGTCTACGAAGCCACGCTGCGCTACAGCGACCCCAAGGACTTCCATGTCATCGCCGCCGGCCTGGCGCGCCGCGCGCGCTGCGGCCTGCCACAAACACCCGTGGTGCAGGTGCTGACCTGGAACCTGAAGGATTTCAATCGCTCGGAGCTGCGCCGGCAAGGGCTGGACGTGTACAACCCGGACCGCATGCTGGCGCAGTGGTGGCAGGACGGCGCCGAGCGCATGCGCGCGGCCATCGCGCAGATTCCGGCGGACTACGTCGCACTGGGGCGCGACCCCGAGCCCCTGGGCGCGACCTTGCATCGCGAGCGGCTGTACCGGCTCAAGAACCAGGTGGGACGCGACCCGGAACTGGGCCGCGCGTGACTCAATGGTCGTGGTTGCTAGCCGCGAAACCGGCCGCATTCAGGATATCGATCACTTCCTGGATGTGCTCCGGGCCGCGCGTCTGCAGCACGAAGTCTACTTCCACGTTGCGCACCGGCAGTGAGGTGAACGCGCGCTGGTGATGCACCTCGGTGATGTTGGCCTGGGCGTCGGCGATCAGCTTGGTGGCGTGCGCCAGCGCGCCCGGCAGGTCGCGCAGGTCGACGCGGATGCGCGCCAGGCGCCCGGCGCGCACCATGCCGCGCTCGATCAGCTCGCCGAGCATCAGGGGGTCGATGTTGCCGCCGGTCAGCACCAGGCCGATGCGCTTGCCCTTGAACTGTTCGCTGCCCGCTTCCTGGGCCCGCAACAAAGCCGCCAGGCCGGCAGCGCCCGCGCCTTCGACCACGGTCTTCTCGATTTCCAGCAACACCACGATGGCATGCTCGATGTCGGCCTCGCTGACCAGTTCGATCTGGTCGACCAACTGGCTGACGATCGGCTGCGTCAGCGCGCCGGGCGACTTGACCGCGATACCTTCGGCGATGGTGTACTGGCCCTGTTCCATCGATACGCCCTTGACCGCGGCGTACATGGCGGGAAAGCGTTCGGTCTGCACGCCGATGATCTCGATACCCGGCTTGAGCGCCTTGGCCGCGGTGGCGATGCCCGCGATCAGGCCGCCGCCGCCGATGGCGATCACCAGCGTGTCCAGTTGCGGCTGGTCTTCCAGCATCTCCAGCGCCACCGTGCCCTGCCCGGAAATCACGGCTTCGTCATCATAGGGATGGATCATGATCAGCCCGCGCTGCCTGGCCAATTCGTAACCATGCGCCTTGGCGTCATCGAAGGTATCGCCGGCCAGCACCACCTCGGCGCCGAAGCGGCGCGTGTTGGCGATCTTCACGGTCGGCGTGAAGCGCGGCATCACGATCACCGCCGGCACGCCCATGCGCTGCGCGTGGTAGGCCACGCCCTGCGCGTGGTTGCCGGCCGACACAGCGATCACACCGGCGCGGCGTTCCTCGTCCGACAGCGTCAGCATGCGATTGAGCGCGCCGCGCTCCTTGAAACTGGCGGTGAACTGCAGGTTCTCGAACTTCAGCCAGATCTCGGCGCCGAAGATGTCGGACAGCGTGCGCGACAGGGTAAACGGCGTCTTGAGCACCTGGCCGCGCAGGTTCTCGCGGGCGGTCTGGATGGAAGCGATATCGATCACGATGAAAAAATCCTGTTAGCGCACCGGCAGGAAATTGAACAGCAAAAGCCCTTGCGCGTAATTGATGCCGATGCGCCGCGAGTTCTCGCCAAGCAGGTTGGCGATCAGATCGAGCCGGCCGATGATGGCGCCGAACTCGCGCTCGAAGCTGAGGTTGGTGGCCTGCGGTGAAATCTCGTTGGCCAGCAACAGCGGCTCGCCCAGGCTGTTGCGGCGCGACGCCAGCAGCCAGGCCGCCGCCTCGACATTCCGTGCCGCATTGTAGACCCGCTGCCCGTCGAGCGCGTCGGTGGCATACAGGCGCGTCTTGCCGTTGTGCGCGGCGATAATGGTGTCGGCCAGCCCGTAGATGAAGGCGCCGACGCGGTCGCCGCTGTAATTGGGATCGAGCGAGACGGCCAGGATCTGGATGTCATGCAGGCCGGCCAGATCGGCCGGCGGGACGCGCACCTCGATCGCATGCTTGACCCGAGCCACCGCGGTGGCATGGTCGGCCACGCCGGTCTTGCGCCATTCGCGGGGATTGCGCCGATAGAGCTTGTCCAGCAGGCTGTAGAGGCTGGCCAGGTTGTCGCGCACCTCAAGGGTGACGGTACGGTTGAAATCGGTCTGGACGAACTGGTCAGCCGACATGCTTTCGCCCTTGGGCGACCCCTGGCCCGGCCCTGGCGCGGACATGCATCCGGCCAACAGCGATCCCAGCAGCACGGCCGCCAGCGTGGCGTATCCTCGCCCTCGCGTCATGCTCGACCCATCCGAATCCCCCTTTTCGTGGCGCCCTTGCCGGCTCGCGCCGTGCTGGCGTTGGTATCACGCGCAAGACTTTACCGTAAGGCGCGCGAAGATGGGAGATACCCGGTATTCGAAGACGAAAGAAGATGAATCAAGGCCGCAGCCGGGCGTAAAAAAAACGGCGCCTGACGGCGCCGCTTTGCTCACGCGGAAAGGCCGGCCTTATTCGGCTTGCGGTTCCGCTTGCGGAGCGGCTTCGGCAGCAGGTTGCTGCTGCTCGATGCCGCCGATAGCCTTGATCGACAGGCGCAGGCGGCCCTTGTCGTCGGCCTCGATGACCTTGACGCGGACCTGCTGGCCGACCTTCAGCACATCGTTGATGTTGGCGATGCGGTAATTGGCGATTTCCGAGATGTGCAGCAGGCCGTCACGGCCCGGCAGCACTTGCACGATGGCGCCGAAGTCCAGCAGGCGCAGCACCGAGCCGTCGTAGATCTGGCCCACTTCGACGTCGGCGGTCAGCTCGACGATACGGCGCTGGGCTTCCTTGGCCTGCGCTTCGTCGACGCTGGCGATCACGATCGTGCCGTCGTCGGAGATGTCGATCTGCGTGCCGGTCTCTTCGGTCAGCGCGCGGATGGTGGCGCCGCCCTTGCCGATCACGTCGCGGATCTTCTCGGGGTTGATCTTGATGGTCAGCATGCGCGGGGCGAAAGCCGACAGCTCGCCGCGCGAACCGTCCAGCGCTTCCTTCATCTTGCCCAGGATGTGCAGGCGGCCTTCGCGGGCCTGCGCCAGCGCCACTTGCATGATTTCCTTGGTGATGCCCTGGATCTTGATGTCCATCTGCAGTGCGGTGACGCCGTTTTCGGTGCCCGCGACCTTGAAGTCCATATCGCCCAGGTGATCTTCATCACCCAGGATGTCGGTCAGCACGGCGAACTTGCCGCCGTCCAGGATCAGGCCCATGGCCACGCCGGCCACGTGATCCTTGACCGGCACGCCGGCGTCCATCATGGCCAGCGAGCCGCCGCAGACCGAAGCCATCGACGACGAGCCGTTGGACTCGGTGATTTCCGACACGATACGGATGGTGTACTGGAAGTCTTCCGGAGCCGGCAGCAGCGGGATCAGCGCGCGCTTGGCCAGGCGGCCGTGGCCGATTTCACGACGCTTGGGCACGCCGATGCGACCGGTTTCGCCGGTGGCGAACGGAGGCATGTTGTAGTGCAGCATGAAGCGGTCGCGGTATTCGCCCATGAGCGCGTCGATGATCTGCTCGTCCTGCTTGGTGCCCAGCGTGGCCACGACCAGCGCCTGGGTTTCACCACGGGTGAACAGGGCGCTGCCGTGCGCGCGGGGCAACACGCCCAGGCGCACGCTGATGGGACGCACGGTGCGGGTGTCGCGGCCGTCGATGCGCGGTTCGCCGTTCAGGATCTGGCCGCGGACAATGGCCGATTCCAGCGAGAACAGGATGTTGTCGACCGTGACGGCGTCCGGCGCCGGCTCGCCCTTATCGGCGGCGGCGGCGTTCAGCTTGGCCGAGACGTCGGCGTAGACTTCGCGCAGCTTGGTGGTGCGGGCCTGCTTTTCACGGATCTGGTAGGCGGCGTTCAGGCCTTCCTGGGCGGCCGCGGTGACGGCGGCGATCAGGGCCTCGTCCTTGGCGGGCGGCTGCCAGTCCCAATCGGGCTTGCCGGCGTCCTTGACCAGTTCGTGGATGGCGTTGATAACGGCCTGCATCTGCTCGTGGCCGTAGACCACGCCGCCCAGCATGATTTCCTCGGACAGCTGATCGGCTTCCGATTCCACCATCAGCACGGCGTTTTCAGTGCCGGCCACCACCAGGTCCAGCGCCGAGGACTTGAGCTGCGAAGCGGTCGGGTTGATGGCGTATTGGCCGTCGATGTAGCCCACGCGGGCGGCGCCGATCGGGCCATTGAAGGGGATGCCCGAGATGGCCAGCGCGGCGGACGCGCCGATCATGGCGGGAATGTCGGGATCGATTTCAGGATTGACCGACAGCGTGTGGATGACCACCTGGACTTCGTTGTAGAAGTCTTCGGGGAACAGCGGACGCAGGGGACGGTCGATCAGGCGCGAGGTCAGCGTTTCCTTTTCGGACGGCTTGCCTTCGCGCTTGAAGAAACCACCGGGGATACGGCCGGCGGCGTAGGTCTTTTCGATGTAGTCGACGGTCAGCGGGAAGAACGTCTGGCCCGGCTTGGCCTTCTTGGAGGCCACGACAGTGGCCAGGACGACGGTGTCCTCGATCGACACCACCACGGCGCCGGAGGCCTGGCGAGCGATTTCGCCGGTTTCCAGGACGACCGTGTGCTGGCCGTACTGGAACGATTTTGTCACTTTGTTGAACATGACGATTATTCCTTACAAATGAAAAACCGTGGCCGTCGCGACATGCGTCGCACCGACCACGGTTGCGTCATGGGGAGCCAGCCCCGTCGATCACTTGCGCAGACCGAGTTTTTCGATCAGTGCGCGGTACGAGTCGGGATTGCGGCCCTTGAGATAGTCGAGCAGCTTGCGGCGACGGCTGACCATACGCAGCAGACCGCGGCGCGAGTGATGGTCCTTCATGTGTTCTTTGAAGTGACCGGTCAGTTCGTTGATACGGGCGGTGAGCAGAGCCACCTGGACTTCGGGGGAACCGGTATCGCCTTGAGCGCGTTGGAATTGCGCAACGATATCGGATTTCTTGATGTCAGCTACAGACATGGATGACCTCTTCGGACATGCGACAGGGCCGAGGCGCCCTGACGTGGTTTGAAAAAAAATCGCTGCCGGCGAAAAGCATTATTGCGTTCTCACTGCTGCTTCGGGGCCACCCTGGAAACACCGGAAATCCCGGGCCAGCGCCCTGTTGGATTCCCATCCAGCCCAGCCCCGTTGCCGGCGCAAAGCATCTTGCAAAATCAATACACTTGATAAAGCCCGGCGATTATAGCCGATTCGCTAGAATTACCCCAGAGACAGCGCCGGCCCGCCGCCAGGCATCGCACCGCTGCCCCGCCGCAAGGCATCAGGAGCCACGATATGTCAAATTATTACAGAATTGCCCGCACCACCCTGGCCGCCGCGGCCCTCGCCGGGCTGGCCGCCTGTGCCAATCTTGCCCAGGTCGCCCCGGGCACCCCGCTGGCCGAGGTCCAGACCCAGTTCGGCCGGCCCAATTTCGAATGCCCGCAGGCCAACGGCGGTCGCCGCGTGATCTGGACGCAGCAGCCCATGGGCCAGTACGCCTGGGGCGCCAACGTCGGCGCCGACGGTCGGGTCGACCGCGTCATGCCATTGCTGACCGATGCCCACTTCAGAGTGCTGGAACAGGGCCAATGGGGCCCGGACCGCGTGCGCTGCGAGTTCGGCCCGCCAGCCCGCATCGAGGAAGCCGGCCTGGGCGAGAAACGCGAGGTCGTGTGGTCGTACCGCTACAAGGAAAACGGCGTCTGGAATTCCCTGATGTATGTCTACATGGGGCGCGACGGCAACGGGGTGACACACTTCCACCCCGGCCCGGACCCGATGTACGACGATGACCGCTTCATGTGGCGCTGATATGTGGCGCTGATCCTGCGCCGCCTGCCCAGCAAAAAACCCGCTCGCGGCGGGTTTTTTGCGTGAGGCGCCACACGTTCGGTCAGGACGACTGGCCGCGGCGCTCCTGCTGCAAGCGCCGGGCGCGGTTCCAGCGCCAGGCCCAGGTGATCCAGCCCGACAGGCCATACAGCACGAACAGGCCGAACAGCACCACCGGGGGATCGCTGGACACGAACACGAACACCGCCACCACCAGCAAGATGCCCCAGAACGGCACGCTGCGGCCCAGGGCAAAGCTCTTGCCGCTGAAGAACGGCGCGTTCGACACCATGGTGATGCCGGCGTACATGGTCAGCGTGAACGCGACCCAGGCCATCACGCTGTCGTGGATCGGCAGCTTGTTATCGACCGCCAGCCAGACGAAGCCGGCCACCAGCGCCGCCGCCGCCGGACTCGGCAGGCCCTGGAAGAAGCGCTTGTCCACCACCGCGATATTGGTATTGAAGCGCGCCAGGCGCAGCGCGGCCCCGGCCACGTAGACGAATGCCGCCAGCCAGCCCCAGCGTCCCAGGTCATTCAGGATCCATTCGTACATCACCAGCGCCGGCGCCACGCCGAACGACGTCATGTCCGACAGCGAATCGTATTGTTCGCCAAAGGCCGACTGGGTATTGGTCAGGCGCGCCACCCGGCCGTCCATGCCGTCCAGCACCATGGCCACGAAGATGGCGATCGCGGCAACCTCGAAGCGGTTGTTCATGGCCTGCACCACGGCATAGAACCCCGCGAACAGGGCCGCGGTGGTGAATGCATTGGGCAGCAGGTAGATGCTTCGGTGGCGGTTCTCGGAATCGCGCATGGAAAAATTGGGCATGGTCTCAATTACTTACGACAGACATTGAAAGGTTAACTCATCTGGCCCCGCAACGGGCCGCAGCAAGGGCCATGCCCGCGCCGGCACAAAAAAAACGGCATGCCTTCGCCAGGCATGCCGCTTTCGGCCGGCGCGCGCGGGGCGCAAACCCCGCGCGCACACCGGAATCAGTTCTTGGACTTGTCCACCAGCTTGTTGGCGGCGATCCAGGGCATCATGGCGCGCAGCTTGCCGCCCACCACTTCGATCTGCGATTCCGCGTTGATGCGGCGGCGCGAGGTCAGCGTCGGGGCGCCGGCGGCGTTTTCCAGGATGAACTTCTTGGCGTATTCGCCGGTCTGGATGTCCGTCAGGCACTGGCGCATGGCCTTGCGGGTCTCGTCCGTCACGATCTTCGGGCCGGTCTCGTACTCGCCGAATTCGGCGTTGTTCGAGATCGAGTAGTTCATGTTGGCGATGCCGCCTTCGTAGATCAGGTCGACGATAAGCTTCAGTTCGTGCAGGCACTCGAAGTAGGCCATTTCGGGCGCGTAGCCGGCTTCCACCAGCGTGTCGAAACCCGCCTTGATCAGTTCGACGGTGCCGCCGCACAGCACGGCCTGCTCGCCGAACAGGTCGGTTTCGGTTTCTTCACGGAAGTTGGTTTCGATGATGCCGGCACGGCCGCCGCCGTTGGCGCTGGCGTACGACAGGGCCACGTCACGCGCGGCGCCCGACTTGTCCTGGTAGACCGCGACCAGGTGGGGCACGCCGCCGCCCTGCTTGTAGGTGTTGCGCACCGTGTGGCCCGGGGCCTTCGGGGCGATCATGATGACGTCGATGTCTTCACGCGGCACGACCTGGCCGTAGTGGACGTTGAAGCCGTGGGCGAACGCCAGGGCGGCGCCGGCCTTGATGTTGGCGTGCACTTCCTTGTTGTAGACCGAGGCGATGTTCTCGTCGGGCAGCAGCATCATGACGATGTCCGCGGCCTTGACGGCTTCCGCCACTTCCTTGACCTGCAGGCCGGCGTTGGCGGCCTTGTCCCACGAGGCGCCGCCCTTGCGCAGGCCGACGATGACCTTCACGCCCGAGTCGTTCAGGTTCTGGGCGTGGGCATGGCCTTGCGAGCCGTAGCCGATGATGGCGACGGTCTTGCCTTTGATGAGGGAGAGGTCGCAGTCTTTGTCGTAGAAAACTTTCATGGGGTGCTCCAGATATCTTGGATTATTCGTTGGTTCGTATGTAGGGTGCGGCTTGGCCTGGAAGGCCGGTCAAATCTTCAGGATCCGTTCACCGCGGCCGATGCCGGACACGCCGGTGCGCACGGTTTCCAGAATGGCACTGCGGTCCAGGGCCTCCAGGAAGGCCTGTACTTTTTCCTGCACCCCGGTCAGTTCGATGGTGTAGGACTTGTCGGTCACGTCGATGATGCGGCCGCGGAAGATGTCCGCCATGCGCTTCATTTCCTCGCGCTCCTTGCCGACCGCGCGCACCTTCACGAGCATCAGCTCGCGCTCGATGTGCGCGCCTTCGGTCAGGTCCACGACCTTGACCACGTCCACCAGGCGGTTCAGGTGCTTGGTGATCTGCTCGATGACCTCGTCCGAGCCCGTCGTGACGATGGTCATGCGCGACAGCGTGGCATCCTCGGTCGGCGCCACGGTCAGGGTCTCGATGTTGTAGCCCCGCGCCGAGAACAGGCCGACCACGCGCGACAGCGCGCCGGGCTCGTTTTCGAGGAGGACGGAAATCACGTGCTTCATGGTGGCCTCCTTACAGGTCTTCAGAGCCGAGCAGCATTTCGGTCAGCCCGCGGCCGGCCTTGACCATCGGCCACACGTTTTCGGTGCGGTCGGTGATGAAGTCCAGGAAGACCAGGCGCTCCTTGTGCTTGCCAAACGCTTCGCGCAGCGCCGGTTCGACGTCGGCCGGGCGCTCGATGCGCAGGCCCACGTGGCCATAGGCCTCGGCCACCTTGACGAAGTCGGGCAGCGAATCCATGTACGACTCGGAATAGCGTGAGCCGTAGTCGATCTGCTGCCACTGCCGCACCATGCCCAGGAAGCGATTGTTCAGGCAGACGATCTTGGGCGTCAGCCGGTACTGATGGCAGGTCGACAATTCCTGGATGTTCATCTGGATCGAGGCCTCGCCGGTGATCACGGCGACGTCCTGGCCCGGATTGGCCATCTGCACGCCCATGGCGTACGGCAGGCCCACGCCCATGGTGCCCAGGCCGCCGGAGTTGATCCAGCGGCGCGGCTTGTCGAACTTGTAGTACTGCGCGGCCCACATCTGGTGCTGGCCCACGTCGGAGGTGACGAAGGCGTCGCCGCCGGTCACTTCCCAGAGCTTTTCCACCACGAACTGCGGCTTGATGACTTCGTCCGAGTTGGCGAACTTGAGGCATTCCTTGCCGCGCCAGACTTCGACCTGCTCCCACCACTTGGCGATGGAAGCGGGCTTGTGCTCGGCCGAGGCGGCCTCGTACTGCGCGCTCAGGTCGGCCAGCACATCCTTGACGTTGCCGACGATCGGCACGTCCACGCGCACGCGCTTGGAGATCGACGACGGGTCGATATCGATATGGATGATCTTGCGGGCGTTCTGGGCGAAGTGCTTGGGGTTGCCGATCACGCGGTCATCGAACCGGGCGCCGATGGCCAGCAGCACGTCACAGTGCTGCATCGCCATGTTGGCCTCGTAGGTGCCGTGCATGCCGGGCATGCCGACGAACTGGCCGCTGCTGGCGGGGAAGCCGCCCAGGCCCATCAGGGTGCTGGTGCAGGGCGCGCCCAGTTGCGACACGAGCTTGTTCAGCTCGGGCGCGGCGTTCGACAGGATGACCCCGCCGCCGGTGTAGATCATGGGCCGTTCGGCGGCCAGCAGCATCTGCACGGCTTTCTTGATCTGCCCCTGGTGGCCCTTGTTGACGGGCGCATAGGAACGCATCGAGATCTCGCCCTTGGGCGGGGTGTACTTGCACTGCGCGACGGTGATGTCCTTGGGGATATCCACCAGCACCGGGCCAGGACGGCCGGTGCGCGCGATGTAGAACGCGCGGCGCATGGTTTCGGCCAGATCCTTGACGTCACGCACCAGGAAGTTGTGCTTGACGCAGGGACGGGTGATGCCGACGGTGTCGCATTCCTGGAAGGCGTCCTCGCCAATGGCCGCAGTGGGCACCTGCCCGCTGATGATGACCATGGGGATGGAATCCATGTAGGCGGTGGCGATGCCGGTGACGGCATTGGTCACGCCCGGACCGCTGGTCACGATGCAGACGCCGACCTTCTGCGACGAGCGCGAGTAGGCATCGGCCGCGTGCACGGCGGCTTGCTCGTGACGAACCAGGATATGCTGGAATTTGTCCTGCTTGAAAATCGCGTCGTAGATGTAGAGCACCGCGCCGCCAGGGTAGCCGAAAACGTGTTCCACGCCCTCATCGGCCAGGCAGCGCACGACGATATCGGCGCCATTCATTTCCATGTTGTCATTCCTTTCAAAACCGGCCCTGCAACCCTGACTGCTGCGCGCCCGGATACGGCGGCAACGGAACCCATACCGGCCACGGCAACATGATCCGGCGCTTAGCGGCTCACGGAGCCACGCCACCCGGACACCCTGCCGACCCGGCATACGTTCGACAGAACGCAGTGCGAACGCCCCTGGGGGACGCTGGAGGTCGAAATGGAAGCCTTGGCAACACACGCTTGTGGCGCGGCCAACGGCAAAAGTATCTGCTGCAGGAGGGCTGGGAGGTGACCCTGGCCATCCGCCTCATCGCGCCGGTTTCGGATAGGCAGACCGGCGCAAGTGGAGCAATTTACCGCGTTGCGGCAAACGTAGCAAATCGAGGTTTCGCGGACGTTGCACGGAAGTCGCGCCGGCGCCTGCGGGAAAGTTCGGTAACCATCCGGCCCCTAAAACACGGTCAGCCTCTCTATACTTGTCGCGTTACCCGGATTCGAGTCCCGCGCCCATGGATCTGCGCATTGCCAGCATTCGCCGCTTCCTCTACAGCCACTACTTCTTCGGCGGCGTGCGCCAGGGCGTGGGCATGCTGCTGCCGGTGCTGGTGCTGGGGGGGCTGTTCGGCCACTACACCACCGGCCTGGTAGCCACCTTCGGCGCGCAGTGCCTGGCCATCATCGACCAGCCCGGCGGGCCGCAGCGGCACCGCACCAACGAGATGCTGGGCGGCGCCGCGCTGGGCACGCTGACCGTCGTCATCACCGGCCTGGCCTCGACCCACCCCGTGCTGATCTGGCTGGTGGTCATCGCGCAGTGTTTCGTCTATTCCATGTTCACGGTGTTCGGCAAGCGCGGCGGCCTGATCGGCTTTGCCGGCCTGCTGCTGATGACGCTGACCATGCATTCGCCGCTGGAACCGCAGGCAGTGCTGGGACATGCCGCCGCGACGCTGGGCGGGGCGCTGTTCTATGTGGCGTTCAGTCTGGGATTTTCACGGCTGTTCTGGCTGCGCGAGGAACAGCAGGCCATGTCGGTGGCGCTGTTCGCCACCGCCGACTACGTGGCCGCGCGCGCCACCTTCTACGACGAAACGGCCGACCTGGACGAGGCCTACCGCACCCTGATCCAGCGCCAGTCGATCATGACCGAAAAGCACCAGGCGGCACGCGACATGGTGCTGCGCGCCCTGCCGCGCGGCAAGGGCCTGGGCGACCGCCAGCGCGTGATGATCTGGAACATGTTCGTCGACATGCTGCAGTTGCTGGACACGCTGGTGGCCACCCACACCGACTACGCCGCGCTGCGGCGCGCGCTGGCCGGCAACGACTGCCTGATGTTCATGCGCGACGCGCTGGTGAAGATGTCCCTGGAATTGAACCGCATCGCGCTGGATGTGTCGCGCGGCCGCAAGGTGCAGTACCGCAGCAGCGCCAAGGCCGAACTGCGCGCCATCGAATACGAGATCGAGCAGCTCAAGCAGCAGGGCCTGGGCGAGCGCGAGCCCGAGATGCTGGCGCTGATCGTGCAGGTGCTGCGCCGGCTGCGCAATTCGGCCCGCATCGTCGACCGCCTGGCCGACCATACCGCCGCCTCGCCGGATGCCAAGCCCACCGACGTGCTGCGCATCAATAAGTCGCTGACGCGCTTCATCTCGCGCCAGGAATTCCGCGTCGGCCTGCTCACCAGCAACCTGCGGCTGGACTCGCCGCACTTTCGTTACGCGCTGCGCGTGACGGCGGCGGCGGCCATCGCCATGACGCTGGCCAGCCAATGGCTGTCGCCGGCGTTCTCGGCGCACAACTACTGGATCATGCTGACCATCGTCATCATCATGAAGCCGGGCTTTGCGCTGACCCGACAGCGCAATGGCTGGCGCCTGATGGGCACGCTGATCGGCTGCATCTGCGCCCTGCTGCTGTTCAACGTCACCGACCGGCCCGGCATCCTGTTCGCGGTGCTGCTGGGCGCCTGCATCATGGGCAACAGCATGGTGCAGCTGAACTACATGGCCAGCGCCATTTTCAACACGCTGTTCGTGGTGCTGGTGTTCCATTTCGTCTCGCCCGGCACGGTGTCGATGTCGGTGATCGGCGAACGCGCCATCGACACCTTGATCGGCTGCGCCCTGGCGCTGGTATGCAGCTACATCCTGCCGTGGTGGGAAGCGCGCTACCTCAAGCCGCTGGCGGCGGCGGCCACCCGCGCCAACCGCGAGTACCTGATGGCCGGCATGCGCTACGTGGAAGCGATGCAGGCGCATGGCGCACCGGTGGGCGCGGCCGCCGACGCCACGCCCGCCGTCACCGACGCCGACCTGGCCTGGCGCCTGGCGCGCAAGAACGTGCACATTGCCTTCAGCAATTTCGCCGAGGCGTTCTACCGCATGATGAGCGAGCCCAAGTCGCACCAGGTCAGCGTGCCGGAACTGAACAACCTGCTGATCCAGAACCACGTGCTGGCCTCGCAGATCACCGCGGCCATTCCGATCCTGGCCGCGCTGCCAGCCACGCCGCAGGCGGTGCAACAGGCGCTGGCCGGCATGGTCGAACTGCTGGACCAGAACCGCGCCCAGGCGCCCGCCGACCTGCCGACCCAGTTCGACACCGCGGGCGAGCAGGCGGCGCTGGTGTATCCGGTCAAGCAGATGCTCAAGGCCTCGCACATGATCCGGCAGGAACTGCAGGCGCTGGCGGATCCGCTGCATGCGCCGCCGGTGGCGGCGCCGGCCTGAACCCTTGCCGCAATAAAAAACCGGCCTCGCGAGAGGCCGGCTTTCTCATGGCCGCCAGCGGTTCGTTCAAAGCTTGCGGCGGAACACGAGCTTGTCGTCGGTGGAGACCGAGGCGTCGTACCGGTAGCCTTCCAGGTCGAAGCCTTGCAGGCCTTCCGGCTTGGACACCTTGTGCAGGATGGCGTAGCGCGCCATCAGGCCGCGCGCGCGCTTGGCGTGGAAGCTGATGATCTTCCAGGCGCCGTTTTTCCAGTCCTGGAACACGCACTGCACCACGCGCGCCTTGAGCGCCTTCAGGTCGACCGACTTGAAATACTCTTCCGAGGCCAGATTGACGATGACCGGCGCCTTCTGCCCGGCCTGGCGTTCGTTGAGATAGTCGGCAATGGCGCTGCCCCAGTATTCGTACAGGTTCTTGCCCTTCGGCGTCTGCAGGCGCGTGCCCATTTCCAGGCGGTACGGCTGCATCAGGTCCAGCGGCCGCAGCACGCCATACAGGCCGCTGAGGATGGCCACATGATCCTGGGCCCAATCCAGTTGCTTGGCCGACAGGGTCGCGGCGTCCAGGCCCTCGTACACGTCGCCATTGAAGGCCAGCACGGCCTGGCGCGAATTGGCCTGGGTGAAGGTGCGCTTCCATTCGGCGTAGCGCTGCGCGTTGAGCTCGGACAGCGCCGGGCTCAGGCTCATCAGTGCGGCAATGTCGTCCGCGGTCTTGGTCTTCAGGACCTTGATCAGGCCGGCGGCCTGGTCCACGAACAGCGGCTGGGTGTGCGTCTCGATGTGCACCGGCGAGTCGTAGTCCAGCTTCTTGGCGGGGGAAAGCAGAAACAGCATGCGGAGGTTCCTTTGATCAGCGCGCCGTCCAGCCGCCATCGACGGAGACGGTGGTGCCGGTGATTTGCGCGGCGGCATCGGAGGCCAGGAAAACGGCCGTGCCGCCCAGTTGCTCGGGCGTGACGAATTGCAGCGACGGCTGCTTTTCGCTGAGCAGTTCGCGCGCGGCGGTTTCCTGGTCGACGCCATTCTTTTCGGCCAATGCCGAGATCTGCTTTTCGACCAGCGGGGTACGCACCCAGCCCGGGCAGATGGCGTTGGCGGTGACGCCCTGGCCGGCGGTTTCCAGCGCGGTTACCTTGGTGAAACCGACCACGCCGTGCTTGGCGGCGACGTAGGCCGACTTGTTGGCCGAGGCTACCAGGCCGTGCGCCGAGGCGATGTTGATGATGCGGCCGAAGCCCTGCTTCTTCATGTGCGGCAGCGCGGCGGCCGTGCCATGGAACACGGCCGACAGATTCAGCGCCAGGATCGCATCCCATTTTTCGGTGGGAAAGTCCTCGATCAGGGCGGTGTGCTGGATGCCGGCGTTGTTGACCAGGATGTCGATGCGGCCCATCTGGCGCACCGCGTTGTCGATCAGGCCGCGCACGGCGTCGCCCTTGGACAGGTCGGCGCCGTCGTACAGCACCTTGACACCATGCTGGGCGGCCAGCCCGGCGCGCACCTTTTCGATCTCGGCGGCGTCGCCGAAGCCGTTCAGGACGATATCGGCGCCCTGCGCGGCCAGCGCGGTGGCGATACCCAGGCCGATCCCGCTGGTGGAACCGGTGACGACTGCGACTTTTCCTTTGAGCATAGATGTTCTCCTGTGGCGGGGCGCGGAATGCGGACGGCGGCCGGAACGCGCCGGCCGGCGCCGTGGGCGAAACACGGACTGAAAAATCGCGTCAAGTGTAGCCGCCCGGCAAGACGCCCATCATGCCATGCCCCCACGCCCTGCGGGGTCAAGCGCGGGGCGGCGGCGGCGGCGGGCCGACGCGGGAAATGGGCGCCTCCGGCAAGGTGGAATCGGACGAATCCGGGTCCGCGCGCGCGGCACGCGGATCGGTCGGCAAGTCCGCCATGCCCCCCAGGCGTTCCGGAATACGTTCGAGCAGCTTGATCAGGATCGGCACCACCCCCATCGACACCGCCACCACCACGGCCAGCACATCGCGCTGCCCAAGATCCACCAAGTGGTTATCCCAGGCTTCGTTGAAGATCGCGAAGCTGAATTCGCCCCCCTGCGCCAGCACCATGGCGAACAACAGCCGGTGATAGCGCGGCAAGCCCAGCAGGCGCGCAAAACCGTACAGCACGAGCGCCTTGACCGCCAGCAGCGCGGCCACCCCCGCGCCGATGAACTTCCAGTGTTCCGCCACCACGTGCAGGTTCATGGACATGCCGATGGCCACGAAGAACAGGCCGAGCAACAGGCCCTTGAAGGGCTCGATCGCGTTTTCCAGTTCATGGCGATAGCGCGATTCGGCCATCAACACACCGACCAGGAAACCGCCCAGGCCAGCCGACAGGCCCGCGTAATCGAACAACTGCGCCGTGCCCACGACCAGCAGCAATGCCGCCGCGGTGAACAGTTCCTTCAACTTGGCCTTGGCGGCCCAGCCCAGCAGACGCAGCCGATAGGCCGCGGCCACCACCGCCACCGCGATCAATGCCTCTTTGAAAGAGGGGGCCGAGGTGCCGCCCGATCCCAGCAGGCCCGCCGCCACCAGCATCGGGATCGCCGCCATATCCTGGAACAGCAGCACCCCCAGCGCCGAGCGCCCCATCGGCGTGCGCGTCAGGCCGCGTTCCTCCAGCAGCCGCAAGGCGACCGCCGTCGATGACAGCGCCAGCGACAGGCCGCACAACACCGCCGCCTGCCACGCCATGCCCGCCATGTGACGCAAGGCGGCCCCGAACACCACGCCCAGCAGCAGGCCGCAAGCCAGCATCTGCGCGGCCCCCAGCGTGAACACCTCGTGGCGCATCGCCCACAGGCGCTTGGGCGCCAGTTCCAGGCCGATGATGAACAACATCATCACCACGCCCCACTGCGACACATTGACCATGTCGGGAACGTCCGTCACCAGCTTCAGGCCCGAGGGCCCCACCAGCACGCCGGCCAGCAGGTAGCCCGGAATGGCACCCAGGCCCAGCCGCTGGGTCAGCGGCACGCACAGCACGGCGGCCAGCAACAGGATCAGGATCAGGTTCATCGGCGCGGAACGGGCGGATCGGAACAATCCGATTCTGAGCAAGGATGACTTGCCTGGGAAGCAGATGAAACCCGCTGAAGCGTTCGATATCGAAGGGCTTTACACAAAACTTTTTTTTGCTGTAGAATTGCGGGCTTCGCTGCTCCGACAACGCAGATTCTTCCGACCAGGGATCTGATTGCGGGAAACCCGGAAAAACCTCGACAGGCCAGAACCTGCCGGTGCTTGACCAGGAATTTCGCCGTTACGGAATCCAGCCACGGAGAGGTGGCAGAGTGGTCGAATGTACCTGACTCGAAATCAGGCGTACGGTATCCCCGTACCGTGGGTTCGAATCCCACCCTCTCCGCCAGTATTCAAAAAAGGCCAATCCCTCGGGATTGGCCTTTTTCTTTGCGCGGCCCCACCGGCAAGGCGCGGGGTGATGGCCCCGTCCTGGCGGTGAGCCGTCACCCTTGCGCGACGATGCCGGCGTCCTGGATGGTCTTGGCATACTTGCGCTGCTCATCGCGCATGAAGTCGGCGAAACGCTGCGCGCTGCCGCCGCCGTCTTCGGCGCCCACCTGGGCCAGCTTTTCCTGCACATCGGCCATGGCCAGCACCCGGTCGATGTCCCGATTCATGCGCGCGACCATGTCGGCCGGCATGTTGGCCGGGCCGACCATGCCGAACCAGATGCTGGCCTCGAAGCCCGGATAGCCCTGCTCGGCCACCGTCGGCACGCCGGGATGACTGGGGGAGCGCTGCCGCAGCGTCTGCGCCAGCGCCAGCACCTTGCCGGCCCGGATCAGGGGGGTGGCCGTGGTCATGCCCTCGAAGCAGTACTGTACATGGCCGCCCAGCAGATCGTTCATCAGCGGCGCCGAGCCCTTGTAGGGTACGTGCAGCACATCGATACCGGCGCGCGCCTTGAAGATTTCCAGCGCCAGGTGTTGCGCCGAGCCGCTGCCGGCCGACCCGAAGATGATCTTGCCCGGCTGCGCGCGGCACAGCGCCACCAGCTCGGGAAGGCTCTTGGCCGGCTGCGCCGCGCCGCCGATCAGCAGCGTCGGCGTCTTGCCCACCAGCGCGATGGGCGAGAAATCGCGTTCTGCCGAGTAAGCCAGTTTGGGATGCAGGCCCGGCGCGATGCCGTGGCTGTTGATGTGGGCCATCAGCAGGGTGTTGCCGTCACCCGGCTGGCGCGCCACCTGCTCGGCGGCGATGATGCCGGCCGCGCCGGCGCGATTCTCGATGATGACCGGCATGTTCCATAGCAGACCCAGCTTCTGTCCCAGCAGGCGCGCCAGCACATCCGTGCCGCCCCCCGCCGGAAAGCCGACCACGATCTTGACCGGCCCCGCCGGCAGATCCTGCGCCCGGGCCGATGGCAGGACGAGCGCGGCCCCTAGCGCCGCGGCGCCGGCAATGAAATCCCTGCGTTGCATATCTGTCTCCTCGCGCACCGGGTTCGTGCCCGGTGACTGTTGTTGAGCCTGCCGCGTCCGCCGTCCAGCCGCCGGTTGGCGGCCGGACCACGGCGCGGGGTCCTGCAATGCGGCTCAGGCCGCGGGTACCGCCAGCCGCTGGGCCAGTTGCGCCGCCTGCGCGGCGCCCAGTTCCACCAGCGGCGGCCGCACCGTGGCCCAGACCGGATCGCCCTGCCGCTGTGCCAGCGTGGCCTTCATGGCCGGAATCATCGGATACGACTGAAAGATGGCGCGGGTTTCGTTCAGGGCCCGCTGCCGTTGCTCGGCGCCGGCCTCGCGCCAGGAACGGTACAAGGCGACGATGGGCGCGGCGTTGACGTTGCCGGTGGCGGTGATGCAGCCCGCGCCGCCCGCCCGCATCGTCTCCAGCAGCACCGTCTCGGTGCCGGCAAACACGTCGAAGCCGCGCGGCTGGAAGTCGCGCAGCATGGCCGCGGTGTTGTCCCAGTCACCGGAACTGTCCTTGATGCCGGCGATGATGCCCGGAAACGCACCCAGCAGCCGCTCGATCAGGCCCAGGCTGATGGGCACGCCCGACACCGGCGGGATGTGATACAGGTAGATGCGCAGACGCTCGTCGGCGACCTGCTCGATCACGTGGGCATAGGCGCGGAACAGGCCTTCGTCGCTGACCCCCTTGTAGTAGAAGGGCGGCAGCATGAGCACGCCGCCGCAGCCGGCGCTGACGGCATGGCGGGTCAGCGCCACCGCATCCGGTAACGCGCAGGCGCCGGTGCCCGGCATCATGCGCGCGGCTGGCAGGCCGGCATCGAGCAAGGCGTCCAGCAATTGGCGCTTTTCCGCCACGCTGAGCGAATTCGCCTCGGAATTGGTCCCGAAGATCGCCAGGCCGGCCCCCTGTTCCAGCAGGGCGCGGCAATGCGCCACGAAGCGCGGCACGCTCGGCGACAGGTCCGCATTGAAGGGGGTGAGGACCGGGGAATAGACGCCTTGGGGCCGGTCAGCGGCACGTTTGCTCATGAAGGATCTCCTGTCAGCGGCCGAGGCGGGTCCACCTGCCGTAGCGCTCGACCATGCGCTCATCGAAACCGAATCCCAGACCCGGCTCTTGGTGCAACACCACGCGGCCCTGCTTATGAGTCAACTGGCGGTCCACCAGCCTGCGGAAATTCAGCACCTGGTCGTCCCAGAAAAACTCAACATAGCGCGCATTGGGCGTGGCGGCCACCAGCGGCGCGTGCACGTCGTGGAACCAATGCGGGCAGACCACCACGCCGTAGCTGGCGGCGGTGGCGGCAATGCGCTTCCATTCGGTGATGCCGCCGCACACCGCGGCGTCGGTCTGCAGGATGCCGGCCGCGCCCTTGTCCAGCAGCTCCTTGTGATACCAGCGGCCATAGCCGATCTCGGCGGTGGCGATGGGCAAATGCGTCAGGCGCGCCAGCTTGGCATGGCTGTCGATGTCGTCAGGACCGAACGGCTCCTCGATGAAGTACGGTTCGTACTGTTCGAAGCGGCGGATGTACTGCATGGCCTGGGTGACGTCCTGCCAGGCGTTGTTGCAGTCCATCATCAGCTCGACGTCCGGCCCGACGGCCTCGCGCGCCGCCTTCAGCCGCGCCTCCTCCTCACGCGGCGAGAGGCGGCCGGTCTTCATCTTGACGGCGGAAAAGCCCTTGGCGACATAGCTGGCCATTTCCTCGCCCAGGTGCTGCGGCGTCTTGCCGTCCAGGTAGTAGCCGCCGCTGGCATAGGCCGGCACCGACTCCAGCTCGACCGCGCCGAGGAACTTGTGCAAAGGCAGGCCGGCGGTCTTGGCATTCAGGTCCCAAAGCGCAATGTCCAGCGCACTGAGCGCGCGCATCACCGTGCCCTGGCGTCCCTGCAGCAGGGCTTCCTGGTACATGGCCTGCCACAGTCCCTCGACCGCGTGCGAGTCCTTGCCCAGCAGCACCGGCGCCAGCAGGCTCTGCACCGCCGCCTCAAAAATCGCGCCACCGGCGCTGCCGACGTAGCAGAAACCGATACCTTCGACGCCGTCGGCGCTACGGACCTTCACCAGTCCGTAGTGGCGGGTGGAGACGGTACGGTTCGAAAACGAAGTGACCTTGTCCAAGGGCACCGCGGCGGCGCAAACGTCGATGGATTCAATGATGGGCACGGCTGGCTCCTGATAACGGGAATAGTGCGCGTTGCGCTGCCGGCGCGCCTTGCGCCGGCGCAACGCTCAGACGCATTCTTGCTGGCCCTAAAGAAACAAACAATTATGCTTAACCATATTTAGAATATGTAAAAAACATCTTTTGAGTGTCGCGACATGGATTCGAGATTTCTGCAGACCTATGTGCATGTGGTGGAACTGGGCTCCATCGCGCAGGCCGCGCGCCACCAGGGATTGACGCCGGCGACCGTGCAGCAGCGGCTGCGCGCGCTGGAGGCGGACATGGGCAGCGCGCTGATCGCCCGCTCGGGCCGCACGGTCAAGCCTACCGCCGCCGGCACCCGCATCCTGGAACGGGCCCGCAACCTGCTGCGCGACCTGCGCGATCTGCGCTCGGCCGCCACCGAGTCCGACCTGCCCGCCGGCCCGCTGCGCCTGGGCGCCACGCCCACCGCGCTGACCGGCATCATGCCGCCGGTGCTGCGCGCGTGGGCGGCGCGCCATCCCCACATCGAGATCTATATCGAGCCGGCGCCCACCACCCTGCTCTACGGCAAGGTGCTGGCGGGAGAACTGGACGGCGCGCTGCTGGTGCATCCGCTGTTCGCGATTCCCAAATCCTGTGTCTGGCGCGATCTGCGGCGCGAGCCGCTGGTCCTGGTGACCCCGGCAGACATGATCGTGCGCGACCCGTTGGCGGTGATCAGGCGCGAACCCTACATCCGCTACGACCGCAGCGTGGTGGGCGGCCGCATGGCCGATGATTACCTGCGCGCCCGAGACCTGCGGCCGCAAGTGCGCTTCGAGCTGGACGGCATCGACTCGATCGCCAAGCTGGTCTCGGAAGGGCTGGGGGTTGCGCTGCTGCCTGACTGGGCCACCACCGGGGTCTCGGCGCCGGTCAAGCGCTGGCCGCTGCCGGCGCCATGCCCGGTGCGCACGGTGGGCGCGATCTGGCCGCGCTCGGGCGTGCGCTCGGAGTTGATGCGGGTGTTCGTGGCGCTGGCGGAAAGCGACACCGCGGCGCGCTGACGGCGGCGCCAGCGATGGCGACGCCGTCGGTCCCGGCTACGCCGGCCGTTCCGCTGACGCCCCCGGCGCCGCAGGCTCGGCCAGGTTGCCCAGCAGACGGCCCTCGCGCGCCACCCGCGTGCCGCCGGAGATCACCAGGCGGCGCGGTGCGCGCTGCGCCACGGCCTCGGCCACGCCGCTGGCCGCCACCAGCACCAGATCGGCGCGGGCACCGGGCGCCAGCCCATAATCCGCGAAACCACAGGCACGGGCCGCGGCGGTCGTGACGCAGTCGAAGACCCAACCGATTTCGTCATCACGCCGCAAGTCATTGCGCAAGCCGATCATCATGGCGCGCGCCAGCATGTCGGGACTGCCGTACGGGGTCCAGGTGTCGCGGATGCCATCGTTGCCGCCGAACAGCGTCACGCCGGCCTCGCGACAGGCCCGCAACGGCGGCACCGGCCGCGACGGCGGCGCGGTGGTCAGCAGCGCCACGTCCAGCGCGGCCAGGCGCTGCAGCAGCCCATCCAGCCGTTTGGCATCCACGCCGCCCAGGCAGAAGGCGTGGCTGACGACGACACGGCCGCGCATGCCCAAGGCCTGAACCCGATCCAGGATCAGGTCGAGTGAAAACGCGCCCAGTTCGCCCGGTTCGTGCAGATGGATATCGATGGGTTTGCCGTGCTTGTCGGCCAGGCCGAACAGCAGGTCCAGCGATTGCGCCGGGTCGCGGTCGATGGCACAGGGATCGAGCCCGCCCAGCACATCCGCGCCCTGCGCCAACGCCTGGTCCAGCAGCGCGGCGGTGCCCGGCCGCACCAGCAGGCCCGACTGCGGGAACGCCACCGTCTGAATCTCGACCAGGCCAGCCAGGGCCTCGCGCGTGCGGTGCACGCCTTCGAGATGGCGCAGGCCAGCCTCGGTATCGATATCGACATGGCTGCGGATGCGCGTCGTGCCTTCACGCAGGAAAGCCAGCGCCAGCGCGCGTGCATGCGCGGCTGCGTCATGGCCGCTGGCGGCGCGCCAGGCGCGCTCGTTATTGATCCGGTCGGTCAGCGCCGGACCCACCTGGTTCACGTACCAAGGGGAATCCCAGGTGGTTTTGTCAAGATGGGTATGCCCTTCCACCAGGCCGGGCAGCAGCAGCGCCCCGTCACCCGCCTCGCGCGCCACGCCGGCGGGCGCGCCCAGGCCAGGACCGATGCGCTCGATGCGGCCACGGGAGATCAGCACGTCGGCCACCTCGCCGTCGGGCAGACGAACGTTGTTCAACAACAGGTCGGTCATGGGCTTCCTCGGGCGCGGGCCGGCGGCGTCTCGGGCCCCGGCAGCGCCAGATCAGGCTTGCTGGGGCGGTTCGATCCAGAAGAAACGCTCGCCTTGGCGGATCATGTCCGCCACGCCTTCGGCGCTCAGGCGATAGTCGGTGCCCATCAAGGTGGCGCCGCCGTCGTCGTGGATATGGATGACGGCCAGCGGGTCATTGGCCATGGTGTACCAGTAGTAGCCGGGCTTGAGATCGTGCAGGTCAGTATTCATGTTCCGAGTATACAAACAACGCCGCGCCGTATTCAAAAAGACACACTGGTAACCCTTAGCCTGACATGACGGGAGTCACACGTCATACTGTTTCTTGGGAGCTTCCAGTAGCCCGCCACATGTTGGCACGCGTCGACCCGGCCGCAACACCATAGGGATGCAAGGGTCGAACGTGAGGGGAATAACACCGCCATGAAAAGGCAAGCACTCCAATTCAGCGAGCCGCTCAAGCAAGCCATCCTGGATGGCCGAAAAGTGCAGACGCGGCGTATCGTCAAGCCTCAACCCACCAAGGCGACCACCGCCTGGTACGCCGACGCGGCCGATTCCGGCAAATGGGTGGCCATGGGGCCGGCCCAGGACGGCGCCGGTGAATTGCGCAAAACCTCCCCCTGGATCAGTTGCCCATACGGAAAATCGGGTGAAAGCATCGTGCTTGAGGATGAAAACGGCCAGCCTTTCGCCACGGCGGTCATCGTCGGGGTGCGCATCCAGCGGCTGCAGAAGCTGTCCGAGGCCGATGCCCGCGCCGAGGGTACGCAGGCGCTCTACCATGCCTCCGCGCTGCTGCCCGGCGTGCCCTTGCAGACCGCGTTTGCCTTGACCTGGTGCGAACGCTACGGCGCGCATGCGTGGGCCGCCAACCCCTGGGTATGGGTGGTCGAATTCCGCTGCCAGCAGCCGGACGAGACTTAGGTAAACGGGGCGGCCATGGCCGTCCCAGCCTCGCGCCTGGCGCAGGCGTACCGGTATGGCTGACAGAGAAATCGGGCGGCGTGATGGTGACCAGCTGTAACCCTGCGTCCCCACGCCATGCCATCGCACCCTATTTCAGTCGATTTCAGTATGGGGGACGCCAGGGTGGAATTCAGGTTGCGGCGCCGCAGCATGGTATCGACGCCCGGCTGCGCGACCGTTGCGGATTGTCGCTATTGGACGGCCCCCGCTTACGCCTGCCCTGCCGAAAAGACCGAAAATAGCGTCAACGAATACTCAACTTGGCCGCGTCACGCGGCAGGCAGGTGCAAAATGAAAAAATGGCTCATCGCAGGAGCGGGTGTCGCGGGTCTGCTGCTCTCCAGCGTCGCGCTGGCCCGGGTGGATGTCGGTATCTCCATCGGCCTGCCCGGCGTGGTGTACCCGGCGCCGGTCTATGCGGCGCCCGCGCCCGTCTATGTGGCGCCGGCCCCGGTCTACGCGCCCCCGCCCCCGGTCTACTACCGCCCGGCTCCCGTCTACGTGGCGCCTCCGGTGGTGTATCCGGCGCCGGTATATATCCGCGGCGGCGGATATTGGGGCAATCGTGGCCACTGGCGCGGTCCGGACCGCGGTTACCACCACGGCCGTGGCGGCTGGCACCGCTGAGCCGCGCCGGCGCCACTACCCCTCGAAAAAACGAAGGCCACTCCTGGGAGTGGCCTTTTTTTCTGCGGGGCAAGTTCCGGTACCCCGTTGAAAACGAATCAGGCCGCGGGGCCCTGGACGGATTTTTCCGTCGCAACGGCGGGCGGCTGCTGCGGCGCCGGGACGGGTTTACCCGCAGCCCAACGCGACGATTCCTGGACCAGATCAATCCAGCGGCGGGGAGCACTCGACGCCCGCCACCAACCATTATGCGGACGCATGCGCAAACTCCGGTTCACCGTTGAAACGAACACCATTTATTTCTTCAAACAATTGACGGCTTTCCTGTTCCGCTTCATGCAAGCTGGTGAACGGCGCCTGTCCGGGCACGGTCCAGCATTTTTCCGGTGCGGTTCCGCCAACCCGGCGGGTCCATATTTGCACGCGGAAGCCCTGTTCATCGTCCTGAGCCACAGAGCATCTCACACGAAAATCTCCAATCATTCTTGAAGTCATGGACAACTCCTTGTTATATAAGTGAATGAAGCGTGTAGAACGCAGGCGTATTGTGCCGAACTATCCGGCCCTTTTATTGAAAATACACAATTGCTCACATCAAAATCAAGCACTCACGTCGTCAAGATAATGCGGGCAGACGACAGAATTATGTCTCGATCATAAATAAGCCGGGCGTGCCGCCCCATCCGCCGTATGACGGACTTGCGCGATCAGCAAGCAGCGTGCCCAGACCGGACGATGTATGAAAAACGGAGCCCGCGGGCTCCGTTTTTCATTGCCGAACGCCGCCAGGCGTCAGGGTTTCAAGACGGTCAGGCCGCCCATGTAGGGGCGCAGCGCTTCGGGCACCAGGATGCTGCCATCGGCCTGCTGATGGTTTTCCAGTACGGCCACCAGCGCGCGGCCCACGGCCAGGCCGGAACCGTTCAGCGTGTGCACGTATTCCGGCTTGCCCTGGGCGTTACGGAAACGCGCCTGCATGCGGCGGGCCTGGAAGGTTTCGCAGTTGGACACCGACGAGATCTCACGCCAGGTGTTCTGCGCCGGCAGCCAGACCTCCAGATCGTAGGTCTTGGCCGAGCCAAAGCCCATGTCGCCGGTGCACAGCAACACCACGCGGTACGGCAGCTGCAGCAACTGCAGCACGCGCTCGGCGTGGCCGACCATGTCTTCCAGGGCCTCGTAGGATTGGTCGGGCTGCGTGATCTGCACCATTTCGACCTTGTCGAACTGATGCTGGCGAATCATGCCGCGCGTATCGCGCCCACCGCTGCCGGCTTCGGAACGGAAGCACGGCGTGTGCGCGGTGAGCTTGAGCGGCAGGTCGGCGGCGGCCTGGATGGTGTCGCGGGCCACGCTGGTCAGCGTGATTTCCGAGGTGGAGATCAGGTACTGGTCTTCGCGCACGAACGGCTTGCCGTGCTCGTCGAGCTTGGGATCGTCATCGCCGCCGCCCTTGGAGACGGCGAACATGTCGTCCTTGAACTTGGGCAATTGGCCGGTGCCGTAGAGCGTCGAGGCATTGACGATATACGGGGTGTAGCACTCGGTGTAGCCATGCGTGCCGGTCTGCAGGTCCAGCATGAACTGCGCCAGCGCGCGGTGCAGGCGGGCAATGGGGCCGCGCATGAACGAGAAGCGCGCGCCCGACAGCTTGGCGGCCGTGTCGAAATCCAGGCCCAGCGGTTCGCCCAAGGCGACGTGGTCGCGGGCCTCGAACGGCAGCGGCGGCGGGTTGCCGTCGGCGCCGGCCACGGCGGGCAGCCAGCGGCGCACTTCGACGTTGTCGTCGGCGGATTCGCCCAGCGGCACGCTGGCGTGCGGCAGATTCGGCACCGACATCAGCAGTTCGTTGAGCGGCTGCTGCAGGGCGGCCAGCTCTTCTTCCAGTTGCTTCAGGCGCTCGGGCACGGCCTGCGATTCGGCCATGACGGCGCTGGCGTCCTCGCCCTTGGCCTTGAGTTGACCGATCTGCTTGGCCAGCGCGTTGCGGCGGGCTTGCAGGGATTCGGTTTCGGTCTGGACCGCCTTGCGGCGAGACTCCAGCTCGTTGAACCGTTCCGTGTCGAAGGACACGCCACGGCTTTTGAGGCGGTCGACGACGGTTTGCAGGTCTTTGCGCAGCAGTATCGGGTCTAGCATGGTGATATCGGTGAGATTGCGGGGAGCAACGGGCGGCGCCCGTTACCGTTTCTTGGCACGTTCCTGCGCGTCCAGCTCGCGCAGGAATGCCAGCTTCTGCTGGATTTTAGCCTCCAGGCCGCGATCGGTCGGCCGGTAGAAGGAAGGCTTGAGTCCATCGGGGAAATATTGCTCGTCCGCGGCGTAGCCATGCGGCTCATCGTGGGCATAGCGGTAGGCCTTGCCGTGCCCCAGTTGCTTCATCAACTTGGTGGGCGCGTTGCGCAAGTGGATGGGCACGGGCGCGCTGCCGTGTTCGGCGGCGAACTTTCGCGCCTGGTTGTAGGCGTTGTAGACGGCGTTGGACTTGGCCGCGCAGGCCATGTAGACCACTGCCTGGGCCAGCGCCAGCTCGCCCTCGGGCGAACCGAGCCGCTCGTAAATGTCGGCGCCGTTGACCGCCAGGTCGGTGGCGCGGGGGTCGGCCAGGCCGATGTCCTCGACCGCCATGCGCACCAGCCGGCGCGACAGGTACTTGGGATCGGCGCCGCCGTCGATCATGCGGCAGAACCAGTACAGGGCAGCGTCCGGGTTGGAGCCGCGAACCGACTTGTGCAACGCGCTGATCTGGTCGTAGAAGGCGTCGCCGCCCTTGTCGAAACGCCGCAGGTTCTGCGACAGCGAGATCTCGAGCCAGGCCGCGTCCACGGTATCGCGGCCGGCGGCCTGGGCCGATTCGGCCACCACCTCGACCGCGCTGATCAGGCGGCGCGCGTCGCCATCGGCCCAGGCCGCCAGTTGTTCGCGCGCGTCGGCGTCGATGTGGATGCGCGCGCCCTCTTCGTGGCCGTCGTTGAACGCCGCGATGGCGCGGTCGACCAGTTGCTGCAGTTCCTCGGGCGTGAGCGATTGCAGCACGTAGACCCGGGCGCGCGACAATAGCGCCGAATTGACCTCGAACGACGGGTTCTCGGTGGTGGCGCCGATGAAGGTGAACAGCCCGCTTTCGACGTAGGGCAGGAAGGCGTCCTGCTGCGCCTTGTTGAAGCGATGCACCTCGTCGACGAACAGGATGGTGCGGCGGCCCTGCCCCTGCGCCACCTGCGCCACGGTGACGGCATCGCGGATGTCCTTGACGCCGCCCAGGACGGCGGAAATAGCGATGAACTGGGCATCGAAGCCGTCGGCCATGAGGCGCGCCAGCGTGGTCTTGCCCACGCCCGGCGGCCCCCAGAAGATCATGGAATGCGGGCGGCCCGACTCGAACGCCACGCGCAGCGGCTTGTCCGGTCCCAGCAGGTGCGACTGGCCGACCACGTCGGCCAGCGTGCGCGGACGCAGGCGCTCGGCCAGGGGCACGTAAGGCCGATGGGCGGGATCGGCCGCGAAGAGATCATTGCTCATTGGCAGCAGATGAGGGAAGACGGCGAGGAAATCAAGCCAGTATTACAACATGTCCGGCCGCCCTTCGCGCCCGCGGCCCCGGCTGGCAACGGGCGTCCGCGCCCCGCCCGGCGGGCCGGGGCGCAACCCGCGCCTCAGGCCAGTTCCGGCCTGGAAAAACGGCGGTTGGCCAGCACCGGCAACACCTTGCGGGCATGCGCCAGGCGCTCAGGGTCGATGTCGGCGAACACCAGCGCCGGCGCCTCGCCGGCCTGCGCCGTGACCACGCCCAACGGATCGACCACCATGCTGCAACCGATATTGCGTTCGCCGCACTCGCCGGTGGCGGCGACGTAGCATGTGTTTTCCAGCGCGCGCGCCGTCACCAGCACTTCCCAGTGCCTTTCCTTCAACGGGCCACGCACCCAGGCCGCCGGCAACGCCAGCAGATCGGCCCCGTCCAGCGCCAGGCGCCGGGCCAGCTCGGGGAAACGCACGTCGTAGCAGGTCATCAGGCCGACCTTCAGGCCACCGATCTCCAGTAGCGGCGGGATGTCGTTGCCGGGCGTGACGTTGGTCGATTCCTTCATGGTGAAGGCGTCGTACAGGTGCAGTTTGCGGTACTGGGACACAATGCGGCCATCCTGCAACGTGACCAGGGTGTTCCAGACCCGGCCGTCGCCGGCCGGCACGTGCACGCACATCATGGTGGCCAGCGACGAGCCCCGGCTGGCCTCGAGCAGACGCGTCATGAAAGGGCCGTCCAGCGGCTGCGCGGCCTTCAGCACGATCTGGGGATCGGTGATGTCGCGCGCCAGGATGCCCTCGGGCAACACCAGCAGGCCCGCGCCCCCCGCGCTGGCGCGCGCCATGAGGTCGACACAGACCTGGGCGTTTTCTTCCCAGACGCGGCTGACGGCGAACTGGCCCAAAGCAACTTTCAGCATGAATCTTCCTTGTGTGTGGGGCGACGGACGGGCTGCGCCGCGCGGTTTCCTATTGTCGCGCCAACCCGCGGCCGGCAGCGACTACGGGTAACTCCCAACTCCCGCTTGTAAATTTCTTTCAGGATAATAAAAAAAAAACGGATTTACCGTAAATATTTTCCAAAAACGAACCGCCGCCATGCCCCACTCCTCGACCACCGCAGCCCTCCTGGATGCCAACGGCAAAGGCCTGGGCGCCTTTCCCGCCGCCTGTACCAACGCCGACGTGGCCGCGCTGAACTGGAATCTGCTGACCGAGGACGTCAGCCTGCCGGCGGCCGTGCTGTACGAGGCGCGTGTGCGCCACAACCTGCAATGGATGCAGCGTTTCATGGAAGCCTACCGCGTCAAGCTGGCGCCGCACGGCAAGACCACCATGAGCCCGGCGCTGTTCCAGCGCCAGATCGACAACGGCGCCTGGGGCATCACCCTGGCGACCGCGCCGCAGGTGGTGGCGGCCTACCACCACGGCATCCGCCGGGTGCTGATGGCCAACCAGTTGGTCGGCCGCGCCAACATGGCGCTGATCGCCACGTTGCTGCGCGACCCGGCGTTCACCTATTTCTGTATCGTCGACTCGGCCGCCAATGCCGCCCAGTTGGGCCGCTACTTCGGCGAGCAGGGCCTGGTGCTGCCGGTACTGATCGAACTGGGCCCGGCCGGCGGCCGCACCGGGGTGCGCGACGACGCGCAATTGCACGCCGTGGTCGAGGAAATCGGCCGCTGGCCCAGCCTGGCGCTGGCAGGCATCGAGGTCTACGAAGGCGTGCTGCAGGAGGAAAGCGCGATCCGCGCCTTCCTGCGCCGCGCCACCGACGCGCTGCGCCGCCTGGCGACGGCCGGCCGCCTGCGCAAGAACGGCCCCGCCCTGATCTCCGGCGCCGGTTCGGCCTGGTTCGACGTGGTGGCCGAGGAATTCTCGCAACTGGACATCGGCGCGCCGCTGGAAATCGTGCTGCGCCCGGGCTGCTACCTGTCGCACGACGTCGGCGTGTACCGCACCGCGGCCGAACGCATCAACGCCCACAATCCGGTGGCCCACGACATGGAACCGGGCCTGCAGCCGGCCCTGCAGGTCTGGGCTTATGTGCAGTCGCTGCCCGAATCCGGCCGCGCCATCGTGGCCCTGGGCAAACGCGATGCCGCCTTCGACGCCGGCCTGCCGGTGCCGTCGCTGCATTTCCGCCCCGGGCAACGCGCGCCCGGCGCCGCGCCGGCGCACTGGAAGCTGACCGCCATGATGGACCAGCACGCCTTCATGCAGATCGGCGACGCCGACGACATCCAGGTCGGCGACATGATCGCCTTCGACATCTCCCACCCCTGCCTGACGTTCGACAAGTGGCGCCAGGTCCTGCTGGTGGACGAGCAGTACCGCGTCATCGACGTGGCCGACACCTTCTTCTGATTCCGGCGGCGCGGCCTGCCGCGCGGTCCGTTGCAATACCGACAAGCCTCACGCCCGGGGGGGCAAGAAAGTACTCGGGCCTCCGGCGCCTTACCCGCATTCACCGAATCACGCGACACCCTGTTTTTGACCCTCTGGAGAGAGAATCATGAACTTCCGTACCTCCCGGCAAGGCGGCGGGCTGAAAAGCCTGCTCGTGGCCGGCGCGATTGGCTTGACCGCATTGTCGTCCCCCGCCCTCTGTGCCACGCCGGTCAAGGGAGGCACGATTTCGGTGGCCACCATCGGCGAGCCGCCCACCCTCGATCCGATGAGCAGCACCGCCGATCTGGTCGGTATCCTGACGCAGCACTTCTTCGAAACGCTGTACACCTTCGACGCCAAGTGGAACCTGACGCCGCTGCTGGCCGACAAGATGCCCGAGGTGACGCCGGACGGCCTGGTCTACACCATCGCCCTGCGCCAGGGCATCACCTTCCATGACGGTTCCAAGATGGATTCGTCGGACGTGCAGGCCTCGCTCAAGCGCTGGACCGAGACCGCCACGCGCGGCAAGATGGCCGCCAAGGTCATCGCCAGCATCGAAGCGCCCGACGCCAACACCATCCGCATCACCCTCAAGCAGCCCTACGCGCCATTGACCGCACTGCTGGCCATGAACAATGCCGCCGCCGTGATCATGCCCAAGGGCAAGATCGCCCCGGTCCTGACCGAGATCGTCGGCACCGGCCCCTACCAGCTCAAGGCGCGCGTGCCGGACCAGTACATCCAGCTGACCCGCTTCGAAGGCTACAAGCAGCGCGCAGGCGAGCCCGACGGCTACGGCGGCGCACGCAAGCAATACCTGGACGAGATCCGTTTCGTGCCGGTGGCCAACGCCAACACCCGGTCCGAAGCCGCCGCCGCGGGCCAGTTCGACTACGTCGATTCGCTGCCGGTGGAAGCGCTGGACAAGCTCAAGGGCGGCCGCTCCGACCCGATCATGCTCAAGCCGTTCGGCTGGCCGCGCCTGGTGCTCAACACCAAGCAGGGCATCATGTCCAACCTGGCGGTGCGCCAGGCGGTGCAACTGGCCCTGAACGAAGAAGACATGCTGTACGCCGCCTTCGGCAACAAGGACTTCTACAAGCTCAATGGCGACCTCTATCCGGAAGGCTATCCGTGGGCCACGTCGCTGGGCGGCAAGGTCTACAACAAGGGGGATGCCGCGGCGGCCAGGAAACTGCTCGACAGCGCCAACGTGGCCGACAAGAAGGTGCGCATCCTGACCAGCCAGCAATACGAATTCCATTACAAGATGGCGCTGGTGGCGGCGGAATACCTCAAGGCCGCCGGCTTCACCGTCGACATGCAGGTGGTGGACTGGGCCACGCTGACGCAGCGTCGCCAGGACCCGGCCGTGTGGGACATCTTCATCACCCACAGCGTGTTCCTGCCCGAGCCCGCGTTGATCGACTTTCCGTCCAAGGATGCGCCGGGCTGGTGGGACACGCCGCGCCGCGCGCAAGTGATGGACGCCTTCAACCAGGCCCGCACGCAGGAAGAACGCGTCAAGCGCTGGGCTGACGTGCAGCAGGCCGTGTATGACGAAGTGCCGTTCGTGAAGGTCGGCGACTTCAACGCCCAGGCCGCCCGTTCGCCGTCGCTGCAAGGCGTCAAGCCGGCGCCGTGGCCGTTCTTCTGGAACGCCTGGAAAACGCCGAAGTAAGCCGGGGCGCGGGGCCGGGCCGCCTCGGGCCCGCCCCGCCCGAACCACCGCGCCGGCACTGGCGCGCCCATCCTAGGATGCCACTGTGTTGCGTTATCTCTTGAACCGGCTGGTCGGGCTGGTGGCCGTGATGTTCATCGTCGCGACCATCGTGTTCGTCATCATCCGCGTCACGCCCGGCAATCCCGCCGCCGTGATGCTCGGTCCCCAGGCCAGCCAGGCCGACATCGCCGCGCTGGAACACCAGTTGGGTCTGGACCGGCCCCTGCCCGTGCAGTACCTCTCATGGCTGGGCAAGCTGGCGCAGGGCGACCTGGGCCAGTCCATCTTCATGAACAAGCCGGTGCTGTCGGCCCTGGCCGACCGCGCCGAACCGACCCTGCTGCTGACGCTGATGTCGCTGTGCATCGCGACGCTGATTGCGCTGCCGGTGGGCATCCTGTCGGCGGTCAAGCGCGGCACCACGCTGGACCAGTCGGTGTTGTCGTTTTCCATGTTCACCTCCAGCGTGCCGAGCTTCTGGCTCGGGCTGCTGCTGATGCAGGTGTTCTCGGTCAAGCTGGGCTGGCTGCCGGTGTCGGGCTATGGCGGCCCGGATGCCTCGTTCGCCACGCGGGTATCGCACCTGGTGCTGCCGGCGGTGGTGCTGGGACTGGTGAATTCGGCGCTGATCACCCGCTTCATCCGCGCCAGCATGCTGGACGTGCTGCGCGACGACTACGTGCGCACCGCCCGGGCCAAAGGCCTGCCGGAAAGCCGCGTGATCCTCAAGCATGCCGTGCGCAACGCGCTGATCCCGATCCTGACGGTGCTGGGCCTGACCACCGCCCTGCTGATCAGCGGCGCCGTGGTCACCGAGACCGTGTTCGGCCTGCCCGGCGTGGGCAGCCTGGTGGTGTCGGCGGTGCTGCGCCGCGACTACCCCGTCATCCAGGGTGCGCTGCTGATCATCGCGGCCATCTACGTGCTCATCAACCTGTTCATCGACCTGTTGTATCTGCTGGTCGATCCGCGCGTACGCTATTGATGATGAACCCACCCCCGACGCGCCTTCGGCGCCTCCCCCTCAAGGGGACGCCACCGGCGGCCCGGCAAAGCCGGCTCCGCGGTGGCCCCGCTTGGAAGTGTTGCGAACGAAACGACCGAAATGACTAATCCGACTACAGTTGACGCCGGCACGGACCGCTGGCAGGTGCTGCGCCTGCTGGTGGCGCGCAAGACCGTGCTGGTCAGCCTGATCGTGCTGGTCGTGCTGGTGGTCGCGGCGCTGCTGGCGCCGTGGCTCAGCCCCTATGACCCGTTCAAGCTCTCCATCATGAACCGGCTCAAGGCGCCCGGCGCCGCGCACTGGTTCGGCACCGATGATTTCGGCCGCGACGTGTTCAGCCGCGTCATCTACGGCGGCCGGCTGTCGCTGATGGTGGGCTTCTCGGTGGTGATCCTGTCCAGCGTGCTGGGCATCGCGTTGGGGCTGATCGCCGGCTTCTTCCGCTCGGCCGACAAGTTCGTCTCGCGCCTGATCGACGCCATGATGGCCTTTCCCGACATCCTGCTGGCGATCTCGCTGGTGGCGGCGCTGGGGCCGTCGCTGGTGAACGTGGTGATCGCGCTGGGCATTGTCTATACGCCGCGTCTGGCCCGCATCGTGCGCGCCTCGACCCTGGTGATCCGCGAGCTGCCGTTCGTCGAAGCCGCCCGCGCGCTGGGCGTATCGACCTGGCGCATCGTCACCGTGCACGTGCTGCGCAACCTGCTGTCGCCGATCCTGGTGCAAGGCACCTTCATCTTCGCCTACGCGATCCTGGCCGAAGCCGGCCTGTCGTTCCTGGGCGTGGGTGTCTCGCCCGACATTCCCACCTGGGGCACCATGATCAACGCCGGCCAGCAGTACATGGGCTCGGCCGACTGGATCATGATCTTCCCCGGCATCGCCATCGTCCTCTCGGTGCTGTCGCTGCAACTGGTCGGCGACGGCCTGCGCGACGTGCTCGATCCGCGCCTGCGCAAGGAGCTGTAATCATGACCGCAAGCACCCGTGACATCGTGCTGTCGGTGGAAGGCCTGAAGACCTGGTTCCACAGCCGCGACGGCATCGCCAAATCGGTGGACGGCGTCACCTTCGACCTGGCGCGCGGCGAAACGCTGGCCATCGTCGGCGAATCCGGTTCGGGCAAGTCCGTCACCAGCCTGTCCATCATGGGCCTGCTGCCCAAGCCGGCCGGCCGCATCGAAGCGGGCCAGATCCGCTTTCGCGACCGCCGCGGGCAGGAACACGACCTGGCCCATGCCTCGCCGGCCACGCTGCGCCGCATCCGCGGCGCCGAGATCGCCATGATCTTTCAGGAGCCCATGACCAGCCTGAACCCGCTGTACACGGTGGGCGACCAGATCGCCGAGGCCGTGCTGCAGCACGAGGGCGGCTCGCGCGCGGCGGCCATGAAGCGCGCCCGCGACATGCTCGACCGGGTCGAGATCCCGGCGGCCGACCGGCGCGTCAACGAATACCCGCACCAGATGTCCGGCGGCATGCGCCAGCGCGTCATGATCGCCCTGGCGCTGGCCTGCAACCCGGCCGTGCTGATCGCCGACGAACCCACCACGGCGCTGGACGTGACGGTGCAGGCGCAGATCCTGGACCTGCTGCGCCGGCTGCAGGCCGAGATGAACATGAGCATCCTGTTCATCACCCACAACCTGGGCGTGGTGGCCGAGATCGCGCATCGCGTGGCCGTGATGTATGCCGGCCGCGTGGTCGAGGACGCCGGCGTCTACGACCTGTTCGAAAAGCCCACCCATCCGTACACGCGCGGCCTGCTGTCCTGCCTGCCGACCGCCGCGCTGCTGGCCGCCGGCGAGCGCCTGCGCGCCATTCCCGGCAACGTGCCGAGCGTGCTGTCGCTGCCCGCCGGCTGTACCTTCGCGCCGCGCTGCGCGCTGGCCGACGACAACTGCCGCCGCGACGTGCCCGAACTGGTGGCGGTGCAGGACCGGCACCACGCCCGCTGCATCAAGGTGACCCCGCTATGACCGCAAGCCCCCAACCCGCGCGCGCCGCCGAACCCCTGGTGCGCATCGAGGACCTGAAGGTCCACTTCCCCACCTCGCAGGCGCGCAACGCGCCGGTGGTGCGGGCGGTCGACGGCGTCAGCTTCGACGTGCCGCGCAACACCATCGTCGGCCTGGTGGGCGAGTCCGGCTCGGGCAAAACCACCACCGGGCGCGCCCTGCTGCGCCTGTTCGCGCCCACCGCCGGCCGCCTGGTGTTCGACGGCCACGACCTCACCCGCCTGTCTGAAAAAGAGATGCTGCCGTGGCGCCGCCGCATGCAGATCGTGTTCCAGGACCCCTACGCCAGCCTCAACCCGCGCATGACCGTGGCCGAGATCCTGGGCGAGGCGCTCGACACCCATGAGCTGGCCCAGCACCGCCGCGCGGCCCGCATCGGCGAACTGCTCGAGCGCGTCGGGTTGAACGCCGATCACCGCCGCCGCTATCCGCACGAGTTCTCCGGCGGCCAGCGCCAGCGCATCGGCATCGCCCGCGCCCTGGCGGTGGAGCCGGACTTCATCGTGGCGGACGAACCGGTGTCGGCGCTGGACGTGTCGGTGCAGGCGCAGGTGCTGAACCTGCTGCAGGACCTGCAACGCGACCTGGGCCTGACCATGCTGTTCGTGGCCCACGACCTGGCGGTGGTCGACTATCTTTGCGACGAAGTGGTGGTGATGTACCTGGGCCGCGTGATGGAACGCGGCCCCACCCGCGAAGTCTACGCGCGGCCGCGCCATCCCTACACCCGCGCCCTGCTGTCGGCCGCGCCGGTGCCCGATCCGCGCGCGCCGCGTTCGCGTATCCTGCTCAAGGGCGATATTCCCAGCCCGGTCAATCCGCCTTCCGGCTGCGTCTTCCGCACCCGTTGCCCGCACGCCATCGAGGCCTGCGCCATCACCGAAGCGCGCGACGTCAGTGTCGGACCTGGCCACTTCGCGGCCTGTTCGCGCCTCGGCGATCCCGAACTGGCCGTGTAAAGGGCTCCGCCCGCTTCGACCCAGGAATACCACATGAACATCATCCGCGACATCGTCTTCCAGATCCGCAGCCGCCGCGACGACCTGAGCGTCACTGAACGCAAGGTCGCCGACGCCATCCTGGACAACATCATCTGGAGCGCCAGCGCCACGGTGGACCAACTGGCGGCCAAGGCCGGCGTCAGCATCGCCACCATCTCGCGCTTTGCGCGCACCGTGGGCTGCGACGACACCCGCGACCTGAAGATGAAACTGGCACAGGCCAGCACCGTGGGCAGCCGCTTCCTGGACCCGAGCGCGCCGGCCGAGGAAAGCACGTTCTATGCGCGTATCTACGCCGACATCGAAAGCACGCTGCGCGCCCATCTGCCCACCTTCACCGAGCCGCTGTTCGAGGCTGCCGCCGGCATCGTCGATGGCGCCCGCATGGTGTATGTATTCGGCATGGGCGGCGCCTCGGCCGTGCTGGCGCAGGAAGTGCAGTCGCGCCTGGTGCGCCTGGGCTACCCGATCGCGGTCTACAGCGACGCGGTGCTGCTGCGCATGGTGGCCGCAACCCTGGACGAGCGCGATGCCGTGGTGATCCTGTCGGCCTCGGGCCTGACGCCGGAGATCGTCGGCGCGGCGCGCATCGTCAAGCAGTACCGCGCCCGCATCGTCGCCGTCACCGACGCCACCTCGGAACTGGCCAAGCTGGCCGACGTGGTGCTGCCGATACGCACCGACGAAACCGACTTCATCTACAAGCCCTCGGCCTCGCGCTACGCCATGATGCTGGCGATCGATCTGCTGTCGACCGAGCTGGCCATGCTGAACCAAGAAGAAAACCGCGAACGCCTGCGCCGCATCAAGCTGGCGCTGGACGAATACCGCGGCGGCCCGAACCGGCTGCCGCTGGGCGACTGACCCTGGAAACCAAGATGTACGACACCCTCATCGGCAACGTCCGCGTGCTCGACGGCTCGGGCGCTGCCGAATATGCCGCCGACGTGGCGCTGGCCGGCGGCCGCATCGCCGCCATCGGCGACCTGTCCGGCACCGCGGCGCGCCAGGTCATCGACGGCGCCGGCCTGGCGCTGGCGCCCGGCTTCATCGATGTCCACACCCATGACGACACCAACGTCATCCGCACGCCCGGCATGCTGCCCAAGCTGTCGCAGGGCGTGACTACCGTGGTGGTAGGCAATTGCGGCATCAGCGCCGCGCCGGTTGCGCTGCGCGGCGAGCCGCCCGACCCGATGAACCTGCTGGGCCGGCGCGAGGACTTTGCCTACCCGACCTTTGCCGACTACACCCGCGCCATCGAGGCCGCGCAACCCGCCGTGAACGTCGCCGCGCTGGTCGGCCATACCGCCCTGCGCAACAATTACCTGGACCGCCTCGACCGCAGCGCCACGCGCGACGAAGTGATGGCCATGCGCGAACAGCTGCGCGAGGCCCTGGCGCACGGCGCCATCGGCCTGAGCACCGGCCTGGCCTACGGCTCGGCCATCGAGGCCGACACCGCCGAGGTCAAGCTGCTGGCCGAGGTCCTGGATGAGTTCGGCGCGCTCTACACCACCCACCTGCGCTCGGAATTCGCCGCCATCCTCGAAGCCATGCAGGAAGCCTTCGACATCGCCCTGCATGCGCGCGTGCCGGTGGTGGTGTCGCACCTGAAATGCGCCGGGGCCGGCAACTGGGGCCGCACGAAGGAAGTGCTGTTCAAGCTGGAGAACGCCGGCCGCATGCAACACGTGGGCTGCGACTGTTACCCGTACTCGGCCAGCTCGTCCACGCTCGACCTCAAGCAGGTCACCGACGAATTCGATATCGACATCACCTGGTCGGTGCCGCACCCCGAACAGGCCGGCCGCAAACTCGCCGCCATCGCCGCCGACTGGAATGCATCGTTGCTGGAAGCCGCCAGGCGCCTGCAACCAGCCGGCGCGGTCTATCACAACATGCACGAGGACGACGTGCGCCGCGTGCTGTCGAACCGGCTCACCATGGTCGGCTCCGACGGCCTGCCCAACGACCCCATGCCGCACCCGCGCCTGTGGGGCGCCTTCCCGCGTGTGCTCGGCCACTACAGCCGCGACGTCGGCCTGTTCCCGCTGCCCGAGGCCGTCCACAAGATGACAGGCCTGTCCGCCGCCCGCTTCGGCCTGGCCGAGCGCGGCCTGGTGCGCGAAGGCTTTCATGCCGACCTGGTGCTGTTCGACCCCGCCACCGTCATCGACCGCGCCACCTTCGCCGCCCCGGTCCAGACCGCCGCCGGCATCGAAGCCGTCTGGGTCAACGGCGTGCTGTCCTACCGCCACGGCCAACCCACCGGCGACCGCGCCGGCCGCTGGCTGCCCCGCAACGGCGACCTGCGCGCCAGCTTCGCCGCCTCAACCCCTGCCCCCAAGGAGCCCTGACATGAGCAGCACCATCCCCACCCCCGACAACAACGGCATCACCCGCTACGGCGTTGCCGGCGGCACCGGCCAGGGCGGTTCCCACATGCCCTTCGCCCGCGCCGTCGCCGCCGACGGCTGGCTCTACGTCTCGGGCCAGGTGCCCATGGAAAACGGCGAAGTCATCGAAGGCGGCACCGTGGCCCAATGCCACAAGGCCATCCAGCAAGTCCTCGCCATCCTCAAGGAAGCCGGCTACGGCCCCGAGCACGTCGTGCGCTGCGGCGTCTGGCTCGACGACGCGCGCGACTTCCCGTCGTTCAACAAGGTCTTCAAGGAATATTTCGGCGAAAATCCCCCCGCCCGCGCCTGCGTGCAGTCGCCGCTGATGGTGGATGCGAAGGTGGAAATCGACTGTGTGGCGTATAAGCGCCCCCACGCCGCGCCCACTGCGTGAGCTAGCTGCCCCCCGAGGGGGCTGCCCGGCCTTCGGGCGGCCGGGCGGCCGGGCGACCCTCCCAGCCCAAGCCGCTCGCTGCGCGCATCGGGCGACATCGCCCATCAAGCCCCTAGCAAGCGCGCAGCGACCACCACCCCGCCGCAAGACATCACGTATGCCGGAATCGGCCGCCCGCGGGGCGCGCAGGCGGTGAGCGCGCCGTCGATGCGCCCGACGGAATCCGAAGGCAGCCGCCGCAGGCGGCAACGAGGATGAGGATGGGGTAGTCCGGAGCGAACGCTCCGGACCGCAATCGTTGGCGCGCTCACCGCCTGCGCGCCCCGTGACGGGCGGCCTACGAAGCAACCACCGCACCAAGCAAGAAACAAATACTCAAGAACTCAAAGGCAAGCCAGCAAAGACGCCGCTGGACTCCCTACATCTTGACGACATCCACGCCCTTGGGCGCCACAAACCGAAACTCCCCCTCGCCAAGCTTGGGGTTGGGCACGATCCCCGAAAGATCCACCCGCGTCGTCTGCCCGAAAGAATCCAGCAGTTCAACCCGCACCGGCAGATTGTCCTTCATTCCGATATCCACCCGCGAAAACCCGGCATCCGCCGTGCGCGGCTTGGCCCGCAGCCAATCGATGCCATCCTTGGACGGCAACGCCGTCACCACGAACGACTGCTCCAGCGATCCCGACCCGAACAGGATCGCCGCCGGCGACGTGCCGATTGCCGCGTCCACCTTGCGCTCGGTCACCTGCGCCAGATCCGGATCGAACTGGAACACCTGCTTGCCATCGGAAATCACCAATTGCTCATAGGGCTTCTGCACCGCCCACTTGAACTTGCCCGGCCGCTGGAACGAGAACACGCCCGTCTGCGCCGGCTGGGTACGCCCCTGCGTATTGACGGTGTATTGCGAAAACGACCCCGTCGCCGCCGTCACCGTGCTCACGAACGCGCGCAACTGCTCCTGCGCGCTGGCGGCCATGGCCGAAACCGGCGCCAGGGCCGGAACCACGCACAAGGCCAGGGTGGCGGCCAGGCCGCGAAACGTCTTCATCATGCTTCCTCTCGGGCGGCGGCGGGCACCAGGATTTCCCGGTTGCCATTGGACTGCATCGCCGACACGATACCCGATTGCTCCATCTGTTCCAGTAACCGCGCCGCACGGTTGTAACCAATGCGCAGATGGCGCTGCACCAGCGAGATCGAGGCGCGGCGATGCTTGAGCACCACCTCGCAAGCCTGGTCGTACATCGGATCGGACTCGGCGTCGCCGCCGATGCCGGTGACACTGCTGGCGCCTTCGCCGCCGTCACCTTCGAGCCCGCCTTCCAGCAGGCCTTCGACATAGTTCGGCTCGCCCTGCGCCTTCAGGCTTTCCACGACGCGGTGCACTTCATCGTCGCTGACGAAGGCCCCGTGCACGCGCACCGGCAGGCCGGTGCCCGGCGGCATGTAGAGCATGTCGCCCTGGCCCAGCAGGGTTTCCGCGCCCATCTGGTCGAGAATGGTGCGAGAGTCGATCTTGGATGACACCTGGAAGGCGATGCGGGTCGGGATGTTGGCCTTGATCAGGCCGGTGATGACGTCGACGCTGGGACGCTGCGTCGCCAGGATCAGGTGGATGCCCGCCGCGCGCGCCTTCTGCGCCAGGCGGGCGATCAACTCTTCGATCTTCTTGCCCACCACCATCATCAGGTCGGCCAGTTCGTCGATCACGACCACAATGGTGGGCAGCGGCGACAGCGGCTCGGGCTGGTCGGGCGTCAGCGAGAACGGATTCGGGATCGGCTCCTCGCGCTTGATCGCGTCGCGGATCTTGGTGTTGTAGCCGGCCAGGTTGCGCACGCCCATCTTGCTCATCAGGCGATAGCGTTTTTCCATTTCGCCCACGCACCAGTTCAGCGCATTGGCGGCCTGGCGCATGTCCGTGACCACCGGCGCCAGCAGGTGCGGAATGCCTTCGTAGACGCTCATTTCGAGCATCTTCGGGTCGATCAGGATCACACGGGTGTGCGAAGCATCGGCCTTGTACAGCAGCGACAGGATCATGGCGTTGATCCCCACCGACTTGCCCGACCCGGTGGTACCCGCCACCAGCAGGTGCGGCATCTTGGCCAGGTCGGCCACCACCGGATTGCCGGCGATATCCTTGCCCAGCGCCATGGTCACGACCGAATGGCTGGCGTGATAGGTCTGCGACCCCAGGATCTCGGACAGCTTGACCATCTGGCGGCGCGGGTTGGGCAGCTCCAGGCCCATCAGGTTCTTGCCGGGGATGGTTTCCACCACGCGGATGCTGACCAGGCTGAGCGCGCGCGCCAGATCCTTGGCCAGATTGACGATCTGGCTGCCCTTGACGCCGGTGGCCGGCTCGATTTCGTAACGCGTGATGACCGGACCGGCCTGCGCCGCCACCACGGTGACGGACACGCCGAAGTCGGCCAGCTTCTTTTCGATCAGGCGCGAGGTGAATTCGATGGTCTCGGCCGACACGGTTTCCTGGTTGGCCAGCGGCGGATCCAGCAGGCTGATGGCCGGCAGGTCGCCTTCGCCGCCGGGCGGCGCGAAGAACAGCGACTGCTGCTTTTCCTTTTCGACCCGTTCGGACTTGGGCACCACGGTGATTGCCGGCTCGATGCGCACCGGCTGCTCGTGCACCAGCTTTTCCTGCTTGGCCACCACCTGTTCAGTGCGTACGGCCTTGGCGACTTCACCGACCTTGCGGTCTTCGCGCGCGGCATACGAGTTGCGCACCCGGCGCACCAGGCCTTCGAGCCAGGCGCCGACCCGCTCGGACACGGTCAGCCACGAGAACGAGAAGAACAGGCTCAGGCCGATCGCCAGCATCACCAGGAAGGCCAGCGTGCTGCCGGTGAAACCGATGCTGCGGCTCATCAGATCGGCCAGGGTATGGCCGATGACGCCGCCCGCGCCGCTGGCGTTTTCCGAGGCGCCCGGCAGATGGGTGCCGCGGCTGGCCAGACGCAGCGCTTCCATGCCCAGCGAACCGACCAGCAGCAGCAGGAACCCGATGCCCTCTTCCCAGTGGACACGCGGCAACACCTCTGGCTGCTTACCATTTGTAACGCGAAGATGGCTGGCGAGGCGGCGATAACCCGCCCGCACCCGGTGCAGCAGCAGCACCACCCACCACCAGGCGGAAAAACCGAACAGATACAGCAGGATGTCCGCCAGGTAGGCACCCAGCGTCCCACCCTTGTTGTGGATGACCCCGGCGGGGACGGAATGCGACCAGCCCGGGTCGGCCGCGCTCCAGGTGGCCAGCACCAGGGTGAGCCAGGCCGCCAGGGCGGCGAAGAGGATCCAGCGGGCCTCGCGCAGCAACGCGGAAATACGCGTTTGCAGGGGCGAGGGCCCGTTGCGGGTATTGCGCGAGGCGCGCGGAGAAGCAGTCGAGATACGCGGCATGCGGCTCATTATAATTGGGCGTTAACCTAAAGATACCCGCCCATGTCCACGCCTACGCACGCTAAAGTTTTGATACTCGGATCCGGCCCCGCCGGTTACACGGCGGCCGTCTATGCGGCACGCGCCAATCTGAGCCCCGTCCTTGTTACAGGTCTGGCCCAAGGCGGCCAGCTGATGACCACCACCGACGTCGACAACTGGCCGGCCGACGCCGAGGGCGTGCAGGGTCCGGACCTGATGCAGCGCTTCCAGAAGCACGCCGAGCGCTTCAATACCGAAATGCTGTTCGACCACATCGCCAAGGTCGACCTGTCCAAGCGCCCCTTCACCCTGACCGGCGACACCGGCAAGGTCTATACCTGCGACGCCCTGATCATCGCCACCGGTGCCTCGGCCAAGTACCTGGGCCTGCCTTCGGAAGAGGCCTTCATGGGCCGTGGCGTTTCCGGCTGCGCCACCTGCGACGGCTTCTTCTACCGCAACCAGGACGTGGTGGTGGTCGGCGGCGGCAACACCGCCGTCGAGGAAGCCCTGTACCTGTCCAACATCTGCCGCAAGGTCACCCTTATCCACCGTCGCGACAAGTTCCGCGCCGAACCGATCCTGGTCGACAAGCTGATGAGCAAGGTCGAGAACGGCAACATGGAACTGAAGCTGTTCCACACGCTGGACGAAGTGCTGGGCGACGACGGCGGCGTCACCGGCGTGCGCGTGCGCCACGTCGACACCGGCGCCACCGAAGACCTGGCGGTCACCGGCGCCTTCATCGCCATCGGCCACCAGCCCAACACCGAGATCTTCCAGGGCCAGCTCGAAATGAAGGACGGCTACATAGTCACCAAGAGCGGCCTGTCCGGCATGGCCACCATGACCTCGGTCCCGGGCGTGTTCGCCGCCGGCGACGTGCAGGACCACGTCTACCGCCAGGCCATCACCAGCGCCGGCACGGGCTGCATGGCCGCCCTGGACGCACAACGGTGGCTGGAGAATGCGGGGCAATAAGGTCGGCGCGGCCGACCTGAAACGCCTCAAGAAAGACCTGCAGGCCGAGCGGGAGCGCGCCGCCCTCGCCCAGCGGGTGGCCGCGCTCAAGCAAGCCGCGCCGTCCGCCGCGGCCGAAACGGACCCGGCCGATGACATGGCCGCCTTCCGGCGCTCCATGCAATCGGTCACGCCGATCCGCCAGGTCGCGCGCGTCGAGCACAAACCGGCGCCCCCGCCCGCGCCGGCCCTGCGCCGCGCCAATGCGCTGGGCGAGACCAGCGTGCGAGCCGACGCAGGCGTCTCGGACGGCGGCGAAATCACCCATCTGCTGTCCGAAGGCGGCACCGCCTTCGTGCGCGGCGATGCCGCGCCCGACACCGCGCGCAACCTGCGCCGCGGCCAATGGCGCGCCGGCGCCGAACTCGACCTGCACGGCCTGCGCGTGGAACAGGCGCGCCACGCCCTGCTGTCATTCCTGGACGAATGCCAGGAACACGGCATCCGCTGCGTGCGCGTCGTGCATGGCAAGGGCTACGGCTCGCAAGGGCTGGAACCGGTGCTCAAGGACAAGGCCCGCACCTGGCTGGTACAGAAAAACGAGGTGCTGGCGTTTTCGGAGGCGCCCGAACGCGAAGGCGGCGCTGGCGCCCTGCTGGTGCTGCTGCGGCAGTCGGACGGGCCGCGCAAATGAAGTGGCTCTACCTCGGCGTGGCCATCGTCGCCGAAATCTTCGCCACCAGCGCGCTGAAAAGCTCCGACGGCTTTTCGCGCCTGTTGCCGTCGCTCGTGACGGTATTCGGCTACACGATCTCGTTCTATTTTCTATCGCTGACGCTGCGCGAGGTGCCGGTCGGCATCGCCTATGCCATCTGGTCGGGCGTGGGCATCGTGCTGATCTCCATCGTCGGCGCCCTGTTCTTCAAGCAGCACCTGGACACGCCCGCCCTGATCGGCATCGGCCTGATCATCGCCGGCGTGGTGGTGATGAACGTCTTCTCGAAGTCCGTGCCCCATTGATCCGTCAAACCCCGCCCTCGACGGCCTCCTGGCGCCACCGGCTGGCCGCAGGGCTATGTCTGGTCTGGCTAAGTCTGCTGCTGGCCGGCAACGCCTGGGGACAGGAATTCGACCGGGCTGCGCAGCAGTTGCGCTACCAGGCCTGGCTGGCGCTCTTCAAACAGGACATGGACCGGCTGGCGGCCATCCGCCGCCCCTTGTCGGAAGCCGAACTGGACGCCCTCTTCGCCAGCTCGGTCGTGCCAGGTTCGCGCGGCGCGGCGTTCATCCGCCAGGCGTTCACGCAACGCGCCGGCGGCACCACTTATTTTCCGCGGCCCGGCCCGCGCACCGTGCTCATGGCCGTGCTGGACAGCGCCATTCCCGCCGGGCAAGGAGGCCCGTATCCGGAAAGCGACCCCGCCCTGGACGTTACGACACTGACGGTCTGGTACCTGCACGTGGACGTCGGTGACATGACCAACACCTACCTCCTGTCAGGGGAACACTTCAAGCCCTACCGGCTGCCGCCCCCCGGCAAGCTGGAACGCAATGCCTACCCCTTCGTGCTGATGGATCTGCAGGACGCCACACCGCGCCTGGGCGGCATCGGCGCCGAACTCTGGGGCTTGGTCGCCTACTTGCACAATGCCGCGCATTGATTCGTTTCCGCTCCGGCTGGCGCTGACATTGCTGGCCGTCGTGCCCGGACTCGTCCACGCGGCCTGTGAACCGCTCGCCGCGTCCGCGCGGCGCCACACCCAGGTCATCGACATCAGCCTGGATGAGCAGAACACCCTGCTGGCGTTGGATGGCTCGCGCATCCGCTCATGGCTGCCCAGCGTGACCGTCGAAACCGGCACGCGCGCCAGGCCCGTCATCTGGGCCGAACAGGTAGACTGGTCGGTTTACGCCGCCGCCCCGGGCGCCCGTATCGGGGTGACCATGCTGCGCTGGGAAATCCGCGCCGATGGCCGCCCACGCCTGTGCGGCATCGCGCGATACGCCGCCGACACGGTGCGCCGGGTGCGGGCCTCGGGTGACGCTACCCTGCCCCGTCCCGCAGCGGAAACCCGCTACTACTATGACGCGCAGGGCCGCCTGGCGGGCTACGAGGAACGCACGCGCGCATGGAACGGCGTCGCGGGCCGGCCAGCGCGCTACTGCCTGCGCTACGACGAATATGGCTGGTTGGCGGAGGTGGGCGCCAACGACTGCGCGGCCGCCCGGCCCAGCAGCCGTTACGTCCACAACGCCGCCGGCAGGCTGCTGCGCACCATCTCGTACCAGGTCGAATCCGGCGATGCCGTCGCGGTGACGACATTTGACACGCATGGCCGCGCGGCGGCGCGCTATCTGCGGGAAGTCTCGGTACAACCGGACGGCCGTCCCCAGTTGGGTCCGCCCTATCGGGACCGCCCGGGCGAGCACGCCATCATGGTGTTGCCCGGCCCCGCGTGGCGTCCGCCCGCGTTGGAGTCCTATCACTACGACTGGGCCATCGTGCAACCCACCCCGACCGATGACGCCAGCGATGTCTATGCCGCCAAGCGCGACCCGGCCCAGGTGCTCGCCACAGGCAACAGCGGCAACGGCGCTCAGTTCATTCTGAGCGCCGCGCAACGCAAGCGCGTCTGGGAAGCCGCCGGCGAAACGCCGGGCGGGGTGCAATGGCTGTGGGCGCCCGGACAGATCCACACCTTGCTGCAGGCCATGCCCCGGCAGGCCTGGAACACCTGCATCGACCCACACAACCGGCACGCCCACGCCTGCGAAGCGCCTTAGGCGCTCTCCGTCGGCGGCTTCGACGCCCCCGGCTGGCGCAGGTAGTCCACCAGGGCCAGCGTGGCCCGATCCGGCCGCGGGGTCAGCAGCGACACCACAATGATCGTCAGGAACGCCACCGGCGCGCCGAACACGCCGGCAGCGATCGGCTGGATGCCCCACCACAGGTCCACCGGCTCGGTCCGCGAAATCCCCAGCACCCACTCCCGCAGCCAGGGATGCGTATGCGTCATGTATGCGAACGTCGCCAGCAGCCCCGCCGCCATGCCGAGCGTGGCCCCCCATTTGTTGGCGCGGCGCCAGAACACCCCCATGACCAGCGCCGGGAAGAACGACGAGGCCGCGAACGAGAACGCCGCCGACACCATGAACAGAATATCGGCCGGCTTGCGCGCCGCCACCCAGGCCGCGCCGAAGGCCACCACCAGCAACAGGATCTTGGATACCATCACCCGCCGCGCCGCCGACATGCGCGGCGAAACCATCCGGTACCACATGTCGTGCGACAGCGAATTGGACAATGTCAGCAACAGGCCGTCGGCGGTCGACAGCGCCGCCGCCAGGCCGCCCGCCGCCACCAGGCCGGAAATCACATAGGGCAAGCCGCCGATCTCGGGCATGGCCAGCACCACCACGTCGGCGCCGATGCTGATCTCGCTGAGCTGCACCACGCCATCGCGGTTGATGTCGGTCACGTCCAGCAGGTTGCTGTCGACCGCGCTCCAGGCATGCACCCAGTTCGGCAGACTGAGGAAATTCGACCCCACCACCTGGGTATAGACCTCGTACTTCACCAACAGCGCCAGGGCGGGCGCCATGAAATACAGCAATAGGATGAACAGCAACGACCAGCACACCGAACGGCGCGCCTCGACCACCGACGACGTCGTATATGAACGCATCAGGATGTGCGGCATGCCGGCAGTGCCCAGCATCAGGCACAGCACCAGCGCCAGGAAGTTGATGCGCATGTTGCGCCGCTCTTCCGGATCGGCCGATGGAAAAGGCTCCGCATGCGGCGTCAGCGGCGCGGCGCGCGCCTCGAAAGTGGACTTGGCCTGCGACCAGGCGATACGGGCGTCCTCCACCGTCGGCGGAAACGTCGCCAGTTCGCGCTCGACCGAGCGGATCTCGACCATGGGCGCATCGCTGGCATTGAGCTGGGCCAGGCGGCTACGCAGTTTGTCCTTTTCCAGCGCCCAGGATTCCGGCAGGTCGCGCACCCGCTGCGCCATCTCATCGGCGTGCTGCTGCCACAACCGGCGCACCTCGATCTCGGCCGGATCGTTCTGCAGATAGACCTCTTTTTCCGTCACCTGCTGCAGCACCACCCCGGCCGACAGCTGCGGCACCGGCATGTCGGTATGCTTGATCGACAGCCACACCACGGGCACCAGATAGGCAATGACCAGGATGATGTACTGCCCCACCTGGGTCCAGGTAACGGCGCGCATGCCCCCCAGGAAAGAACAGACCAGCATGCCGCCCAACGCCACGAAGATGCCCAGCTCGAACGAAATGCCGGTCATGCGCGTGGTGATGATGCCCACGCCGTAGATCTGCGCCACCAGATAGGTGAACGAGCAGAGGATGGCGCAGGCCACGCCCGCCAGCCGCGGCAGATTGCCGCCATAGCGCGCGCCCATGAAATCGGGAATGGTGTACTGGCCGAAGCGGCGCAGGTACGGCGCCAGCAGCATCGACACCAGCACGTAGCCGCCGGTCCAGCCCATGATGTACGCCAGCCCGCCGTAGCCCGTCAGGTAGAGCGTGCCGGCCACGCCGATGAAGGACGCCACCGACATCCAGTCGGCAGCGGTCGCCATGCCGTTGTAGATGGCCGGCACGCGCCGGCCGGCGACGTAGTATTCGACCTGGTCCGAAGTGCGGCAGACGATACCGATGCCCGCATACAGGCTTACCGTGACCAGCAGGAACACATAGCCGATCCAGTTGCGCGGCAGGCCCAGGATCTCGGCCAGCGCCATCAGCAGGATCATCAGCGCGAATCCGGCCGTATACAGCACGTAGATGCGGCGCAGCCGGATGCGGAATTCCTGCGGGGTATCTCCGCCGAACGGCATCAGCGATTCCCCCTGGCCTCTTCGGCGCGCCGGTCGGCGCGGTTCATGAGCCGGGCGTAGATGCAGATGATGATCAGGTAGGCCAGCGGCGCGCCATAGGCCGCCATCCAGAACGAGAACGGCCAGCCGATGAAGTCGAACGACAGGTCGCGAGCGAAATAGGATGGAATGAATGTCAGCGCCGCCCACACGACCACCAGCAATGCGATCAGCCGCACGTTGCGGCGCCAATAGCGGGACGGGGAGGAAGATTCGGAGGAAACGCGGGATTCCGGCATAGCTGGCGTGAGCGAAACCTGAGGAATATCGCGAAACGCGGCGCTTGAAAAGCCTGGCGGGACGAAATTCGGGCTTTTTATGCGACAACGGCTGGCACTGCCTGGTGCCAGCCGTTGTGCGTTTTGCTTTTTTTGAGTACTGCTACTTTTTTTATGTACCGGTGCCGCCGGTAATTGCCCATGCAGGGCTTTGTCTCCTCACCTGCATGGGAAGAGATTCTGCACCAGATGCGGGAATGTCACACTAGGGGAATGCCCTAATTCGGCGCATTCATTTACTTATTACTCGCACCATATTGGTGCGTTTTGGTGTTTCCATTCTAAATACTGGGATTTTCCCCATCAAATCCCGACTTCCAGACTGCCGCGGCCCGCACCGGCACGCCCGATTTTGAGCCCGGCTCAAGAATCGGCCGCCGCCGCGCCCGCTTCCGGGCACGCGCCGCGCCCGCTTTCCGGGCAGCCCTGCCGCGCCATGGCGGCGCATGCGCTGGCCGCAATGATAGTCGCGCGTCTTTACGTTCTGTTTACATCGGCACGCCAAAGCTATACCCCGTTTTTACCCCCCGCTCCGTAACCTGCCGGTGTCCTGATTGGTCATTACGCCCGCGCGGTCCGCATCCTTTTTGCCGCGCCGGCCCATCGTTCGCAGGGAGCGTCGCTCCCGGGAGGAAAAACGTGGATGTCATCTATATCGCGATCTTCGCCGCCATGGCCGGGCTGACCTGCGCCCTGGTCCGGTTCTGCGAAGCCTTGTCTGCAGGAACACAATCATGAGCGCGCTTTACTGGCTAAGCGGCGTCACGGCCGCGCTGCTTTTTGTGTACCTGTTGATCGCCCTGTTCAAACCGGAGAAGTTCTGATGACTGCCGAATTCATCGGATTGCTGGTCCTGTACCTGGCGGTCCTGCTTGCCATAGCGCCTTTTCTCGGGCGTTACATCCGCATCGTCATGGAAGACCGGCAATCCCGGCTGACCGCCTGGGGCCGCCCGCTCGAACGTGGCATCTACCGGCTGGCGGGCATCGACCCGCAGGCCGAAATGGGCTGGAAACGCTACGCCCTGGCCGTGCTGGCCTTGAATATCCTGGGCGTCATAGCGGTCTACGCCCTGCAGCGCCTGCAAGGCCTGCTGCCGCTGAACCCGGCGGGCATGGGCGCGGTCTCACCCGACTCCTCGATCAATACCGCCATCAGCTTCGTCACCAATACCAATTGGCAGGGCTACGGCGGCGAATCGACCATGAGCTACCTGACGCAGATGCTGGCCATGACGGTGCAGAACTTCGTCTCGGCCGCCACTGGCATCTCGGTCCTGTTCGCGCTGATCCGCGGACTGGCGCGCCACGGCTCGGCCACGCTGGGCAATTTCTGGACAGACCTGGTGCGCTGCACGCTGTACCTGCTGTTGCCGCTGTCGCTGGTGCTGGCGCTGGCGCTGGTCAGCCAAGGCGTGATCCAGAACTTCAACCCCTACCAGGAAGCGCAGACGCTCGAAGCCCTGCACTACGAACAGCCACGCGTTGACGCGCAGGGGCAGCCGGTGCTGGATGCCAGCGGCCAGGCCGTCACCGACCCGGTCATCGCCCGGACGCAGACGCTGGCGATGGGGCCGGTCGCCTCGCAGGAAGCCATCAAGATGCTGGGCACCAATGGTGGCGGCTTCTTCAATGCCAACTCGGCTCACCCGTTCGAAAACCCGACTGCGCTGTCGAACTTTCTGGAAATGCTGGCGATCCTCGTGATCCCCGCCTCGCTCTGCTTCGCTTTCGGCGAGATGGTGGGCAACCGGCGCCAGGGCATCGCCATCCTCGCGGCCATGACACTGCTGTTCGCGGCGTTCGCGCTGAGCACCGCCTATTTCGAACAGCAGCCCAATCCGATGGCCGCCCAAGCCGGCGTCAACAACGCGATGAGCGCGCTCGCGCCCGGCGGCAATATGGAAGGCAAGGAAACCCGCTTCGGCATCGCCGCCACCTCGCTGTTCGCCACCATCACCACGGCGGCCTCCTGCGGCGCGGTCAACGGCATGCATGACTCGTTGAATCCGCTGGGCGGGCTGTCGCCGATGCTGCTGATGCAACTGGGCGAAGTGGTCTACGGGGGGGTCGGCTCGGGGCTGTACGGCATGCTGGCGTTCGCCATCCTGGGCGTGTTCATCGCCGGCCTGATGGTCGGCCGCACGCCCGAGTACCTGGGCAAGAAGATCGAGGCCCATGACATGAAGATGGTGTCGATCGTGATCCTGGCGACGCCGCTGCTGGTGTTGGGCGGCACGGCGCTGGCAGTATCGGCGGCGGCCGGCCAGGCAGGCGTGCTCAATCCCGGCGCCCACGGCTTCTCCGAGATCCTGTACGGGCTGTCCTCGGCCGCCAACAACAACGGCAGCGCCTTCGCCGGCCTGTCGGCCAATAGCCCCTTCTACAACGTACTGCTCGGCGCCGCCATGTGGTTCGGCCGCTTCGCCGTGATCGTCGCGGTGTTGGCGCTGGCCGGTTCGCTGGCCCCCAAGCGTCGCCTGCCCGCCGGCCCCGGCGGCATGCCGACGACCGGTCCTCTGTTCGTGGTGCTGCTCATCGGCGCGGTGCTTCTGGTGGGCGCCCTGACCTATGTGCCCGCGCTGGCCCTGGGCCCGGTCGCGGAACACCTGCAACCCTGAACACAACAGGCTAGGAAAGAAAATGGCCAAGATTGAAATGTCTACCCAAGGCGCCGGCGGCGCGACCGCCCGCATACCCGCGGCTGTGCCGCCGGAACGCAAATTCAGCATGTGGTCCGGCGCCCTGGTCGGCCCCGCGCTGCTGGACAGCCTTCGCAAGCTCTCGCCCGCGGCCCAGCTCAAGAACCCGGTGATGTTCGTGGTTTATGTGGGCAGCATCCTGACCACGATCCTGTGGCTCATGGCGCTAGGTGGCCACGCCGAGGCCCCTGCAGGCTTCACCCTCGCGATCACGATATGGCTCTGGTTCACCGTGCTGTTCGCCAATTTTGCCGAGGCGCTGGCCGAGGGCCGCGGCAAGCAGCAGGCAGCGACCCTGCGCGGCCTGCGCACCACCATCGAGGCCCGCCTGCTCAAGGGCTTTCGCGAGGAGGACGCAAGCCATGCCGAATCGGCGCAATGGCGCAGCCGCGCCGTCAGCCAGCCTTCCGGCCTGCTGCGCCGCCATGACGTGGTGCTGGTCGAGGCCGGCGACACGATCCCGGGCGATGGCCAGGTCATCGCCGGCGTCGCCTCGGTGGACGAAAGCGCCATCACCGGGGAGTCCGCCCCGGTGATCCGCGAGTCCGGCGGCGACTTCTCGTCGGTCACCGGCGGCACCCGGGTGCTGTCCGACTGGATCTTCGTGCGCATCGCCGCCGATCCGGGCGAGAGCTTCCTGGACCGCATGATCGCCATGGTCGAAGGCGCCAAGCGCCAGAAGACCCCCAACGAACTGGCGCTGACCATCCTGCTGGTCGGCCTGACGGTGGTGTTCCTGCTGGTGGTCACGACCCTGATGCCGTTCTCGATCTACGCGGTCACGAGCGCCGGCGGCGGTGCCGTCATCACCATCACCGTGCTGGTGGCGCTGCTGGTGTGCCTGATCCCCACCACCATCGGCGGCCTACTGTCGGCCATTGGCGTAGCGGGCATGAGCCGCATGATGGGCGCCAACGTGATCGCCACCTCGGGCCGCGCGGTGGAAGCCGCCGGCGACGTCGACGTGCTGCTGCTGGACAAGACCGGCACCATCACTTTCGGCAACCGCCAGGCCTCCACCTTCCTGCCCGCGCCCGGCGTGTCGCCGCGCGAACTGGCCGACGCGGCGCGCCTGGCCTCGCTGGCCGACGAGACGCCCGAGGGCCGTAGCATCGTGGCGCTGGCCGACAAGGCCATCCACGCCCCGGCCCTGCACGCCTCGGACGCCGAGTACGTGCCGTTCAGCGCGCAGACCCGCATGAGCGGCGTCAACCTGAAGGACCGCCTCATCCGCAAGGGCGCGGTCGACGCGGTGTGCGCCTGGCTGGCCGAGCAGGATGCGACCGTGCCGGAGCAAGTGTTGCGGCTGGCCGAGGATGTCGCGCGCCGCGGCAGCACGCCCCTGCTGGTCAGCGACGGTAACCGCGCCCTGGGCGTGGTCGAGCTCAAGGACATCGTCAAGCCCGGCATCCAGTCGCGCTTCGCCGAATTGCGCCGCATGGGTATCAAGACCGTGATGATCACCGGCGACAACAAACTCACCGCCGCATCGATTGCGGCCGAGGCCGGTGTCGACGACTTCCTGGCCGAGGCGACACCGCAAGCCAAGCTCAAGCTGATCCGCGACTACCAGGGCGAAGGCCGCCTGGTGGCGATGACCGGCGACGGCACCAACGACGCGCCGGCGCTGGCCCAGGCCGACGTCGCGGTGGCGATGAATTCCGGAACGCAAGCCGCCAAGGAAGCCGGCAACATGGTGGACCTGGATTCCAACCCCACCAAGCTCATCGAGATCGTCGAGATCGGCAAGCAGATGCTGATGACGCGCGGCGCGCTCACCACCTTCAGCATCGCCAACGATGTGGCCAAGTACTTCGCCATCATCCCGGCGGCATTCGCCACGGTGTACCCGCAGTTGAATGTGCTGAACATCATGGGCCTGACCACGCCGGCCTCGGCCATCCTGTCGGCCGTGATCTTCAACGCGCTCATCATCATCGTGCTGATCCCGCTGGCGCTCAAGGGCGTGCGCTACCGGCCGCTGGGCGCCTCGATCCTGCTGCGCCGCAATCTGCTGATCTACGGACTGGGCGGTTTGCTGGTGCCATTCGCCGGCATCAAGCTGGTCGACATGGTGCTGACCGCCCTGGGCTGGGCCTGACCCCTACCCGCTAACGAAAAAGGAACGCCACATGAAACCCACCCTTCCCCTGCCGCGCCAAGGCGGCATCCTGCGCCCCGCGCTGGTGGTCTTTGTCGCCCTCTCCCTGGTTACAGGCCTGGCCTATCCCTTCCTGACCACCGGCATCGCCGCCGCCGTGTTCCCGCACGAGGCCTCCGGTTCGCTGATCCGGCAAGGCGACAAGGTGATCGGCTCGGAGTGGATCGGCCAGTCGTTCAGCGCGCCCCAATACTTCTGGGGCCGCCCGTCGGCAACGTCGCCGATGCCCTATAACGGCGCCAACTCAGGCGGCTCCAACCTGGGGCCGCGCAATCCGGCCCTGGCCCAGGCGATCCAGGCGCGGATCGCCGCCCTGAAGGCCGCCGATCCGGACAACCCCACACCCGTGCCAGTGGACCTGGTCACGGCGTCCGGCAGCGGCCTGGATCCCCACATCAGCCCGGCGGCAGCGGCATACCAGGCCGCGCGCGTGGCCCGCGCCCGCCACCTGACCCGCGCCCAGGTCGACGCCCTGATCCAGGCCAACACCAGCAGACCGTGGCTGGGCGTGCTGGGCGAGCCGGTCGTCAACGTGCTCAAGCTCAACCTGGCGCTGGATCAGCAGGCGCCGGTGAAATGAAGCGCCAGCGTATAGTATTGCCAGCCGTTATCTCCCTCTATTTGCGCGTTCATGGCTGACACTGCTGGCGAGCGTCCCGATCCGGACGCGCTCTTGAAAGACCTCGACGAGGCCGCGCGCCAGGCGGTGCGCGGCAAGTTGCGGGTCTACTTCGGCGCCTCGGCCGGTGTCGGCAAGACCTACGCCATGCTGGTGGCGGCGCGCGCCCAGGCCGCGCAAGGCGCCCGTGTGCTCGCCGGCATCGTCGAAACCCACGGCCGACGCGAGACCTCCGCCCTGCTCGACGGGCTGGCGGTCCTGCCGCTGAAAGACGTCGCCTACCGCGGCCACGTGCTCAAGGAGTTCGACCTGGACGGCGCCCTTGCCGCCCATCCCGACCTGGTGCTGGTCGACGAACTGGCCCACTCCAACGCGCCCGGCTCGCGCCACGCCAAGCGCTGGCAGGATATCCAGGAGCTGCTGGCGGTGGGCATCGACGTCTGGACCACGCTCAACGTGCAGCATCTGGACAGCCTGAACGAGGCCGTCGGCAGCATCACCGGCGTGCGGGTCTGGGAGACCGTGCCCGACGAGATCTTCGACGCCGCCGACGAAGTCATCCTGGTGGACCTGTCGGCCGACGAACTGCTGCGCCGCCTCAAAGAGGGCAAAGTCTACCTGCCCGAGCAGGCGCGCCACGCCACCCGCAACTTCTTCCGCAAGGGCAACCTGATCGCGCTGCGCGAACTGGCCCTGCGCCGCACCGCCGAGCACGTCGACGATGACGTGCAGGCCTACCGCCGCGACCGCGCCATCGAACCGGTCTGGCGCACGCGCGAAGCGGTCGTGGCCTGCGTCGGCCCCGATGCCGACGCGGACTACGTGATCCGCAGCGCCCACCGCCTCAGCCAGCAACTTGAATGCGACCTGCATGTGGTCACCATTGACGCGCCGCGCGCTGCGCCGCCGCCGCAAGCCGAACGGGAGCGACTGCAACGCAGCCTGGCGCTGGCCGATTCGCTCGGCGCGCGCTGTGAAACCCTGGCCGGCGGCGACATGGTCGACGCGGTGGTGCGCTACGTGCGTCGCCACAACATCACCAAGGCCATCGTCGGCCGCACCCGCGCCAGCGGCCTGCAACGGCTGCGCCTGTCGCTGTCGGCATTGCTGACTGCGGCCATCAGCCCCGGCTGGCTGTGGCGCCGCCACAGCTTCGCCGACATGCTGGCCGCCGGCTGTCCGGAGATCGACGTCATCCGCCTGGGCGCGCCGCCGCTGCCCGCGGCCAGCGGGCCGGGCCGCGATCCGCTGACGCTGGGCCGCCGCGGCCGCCTGCCGGCCGATGAACGCGGCCCGTTGGCGCTGGCCGGCTATGCCTGGGCGCTGTGCTATTGCGGAGCTGCCACTGCGCTGTCGGCGCTGGCGTTCCCCGCGCTGCACCAGACCAACATCGTCATGCTGTTCCTGCTGGCGGTGGTCGCGGTGGCGCTGCGCCACGGTCGCGGCCCGGCCGCGCTGGCTTCGGTCGTCAGCGTGGGGCTGTTCGACTTCTTCTTCGTGCAGCCGCTGGCCTCCTTCGCGGTCTCGGACGTGCAATACTTGCTGACCTTCAGCGTGCTGTTGGCCGTGGGTCTGCTGATCGGCCAGCTCACCGCCGGCCTGCGATTGCAGGCCCAGGCCTCCGCCAAGCGCGAGGCCGACGCGCGCAGCCTGTACGAATTCGCGCGCGAGCTGTCGTCCGCGCTGCTGCCCGAGCAGATCGTCGCATCCGCCGGCGCCTTCGTCCATGCCACTTTCGGTGCGCGCTGCGCGCTCTACATCCTGGGCCTGGACGACCGCCTCAAGCTGGCCTCGCCGGCCGCCGAAGACATGCCGCCGCTGGAATCGGCGCTGGCCCAGTGGGTCTACGACCATGGCCAACCGGCAGGCGCCGGCACCGCCACGCTGTCCAACAGCGAGTTGCTTTACTTGCCGCTGAAGGCGCCGATGCGCACCCGCGGCGTGCTGGCGTTGGCCGCGCCGCGCCGCGGCCTGTTCTCGCAGCCCGACTCACGCCGCCAGATCGAGACCTACGCCACGCTCATCGCCATCGCCCTGGAACGCCTGCACTATGTGGAAGTGGCGCAGCAGGCGCTGGTCAGCATGGAATCCGAGAAGCTGCGCAACTCGCTGCTGGCGGCGGTATCGCACGACCTGCGTACGCCGCTCACCAGCCTGGTCGGCATGACCGACACGCTCATGCGACGCCAGGACACGCTGCCGGGCGACGTCCAGGACACCATCCGCGCCATGCGCGACCAGGCGCAGCGCATGCACGCGCTGGTCGCCAACCTGCTCGACATGGCGCGGCTGCAGAGCCGCGACACGCCGCTGCGGCGCGAGTGGCAATCGATCGAGGAACTGGTCGGCGCCTCGCTGGCCGCCATGCGCGAACCGCTCGCGGCACATCGCGTTGCGGTCGACCGCCTGTCCGGCCTGCCGCTGGTCGAATGCGACGGCGTGCTGATCGAACGGGTGCTGTGCAACCTGCTGGAGAATGCCGCCAAGTACACCCCGGCCGGCAGCGCCATCCGCGTGCACGCCATGGCGCGGGACGGCGAGCTGCGCGTGGCGGTGTGCGACAACGGCCCCGGCGTCGCGCCCGGCGCCGAGCGCCGCATCTTCGAGAAATTCACCCGGGGCGAACGCGAGTCCGCCACACCCGGCGTCGGCCTCGGCCTGGCGGTGTGCGAGGCCATCGTCAGCGCCCACCACGGCCGCATCTGGGTCGAGCATGCGCCGGGAGAACCCAATGGCGCGCAGTTCGTCTTCACCCTGCCCCTGGGCAGCCCGCCTCCGATCCAACCCGAAATCGCCTGAACCATGTTCGACTTTCAGCCCACCGTTCTCATCATCGAGGATGACGCCAATATCCGCCGCTTCGTGCGCCAGGCCCTGGAGAGCGAAGGCTGCGCCGTGTTCGAGGCCGACACCGTCAAGCGCGGCCTGATCGAGGCCGGTACGCGCCAACCCGATGCCGTGGTGCTGGACCTGGGCCTGCCGGATGAAGACGGCATGACCCTGATCCGCGAACTGCGCGGCTGGACCGAAGTGCCGGTGCTGGTGCTGTCGGCGCGCACCGCCGAGACCGACAAGGTGGCCGCGCTCGACGCGGGCGCCGATGACTACCTGACCAAGCCGTTCGGCGTCAGCGAACTGCTGGCGCGGCTGCGGGTGCTGCTGCGCCGTCATGCCCGCGGCGGCGCCGGCAGCGCCGCCGAGATCCGCTTCGGCGAGGTGCGCGTGGATTTCGCCAAGCGCGTGGTCGAACGCGGCGGCCAGCATGTGCATCTGACCGCCATGGAATACCGGCTGCTGGCCGCGCTGCTGGCGCATCGCGGCAAGGTCATGACGCACCGCGAACTGCTGCGCGAGGTCTGGGGCCCGTCGCATGTGGAAAGCAATCATTACCTGCGCATTTACATGGGCCACCTGCGGCAGAAGCTCGAGGCGGATCCGGCGCAACCGGTCTACCTGCTGACCGAGATTGGCGTGGGCTACCGCTTCGCGGGGTGAAGCCCGACGCGCAAGCAGGCGCGACATGCGGCGCCGTTGATGCGCCTTTTACGCGGGCCGAGCCACTCTTGTCTCGCCGTTTATGCCGCTTCTCCTATTGTGGCGATCCCGTCCAACACAGGAGAATTCCATGTCCCGCAACACCCTGGCCGCGCTTGCGCTGCTGGCCCTGGCCGCCCCCGGCCACGCGGCCGACGCCCCCGCGACGGTCGGCGAACCCGCCCCCGAGTATTCGCTGAGCGCCAACGTCACCCTGGCCAGCCAGTACCGCTACCGCGGCCTGATGCAGACCAACAACCAGCCCGCGATCCAAGGCGGCTTCGATTTCACCCACGCCAGCGGCCTGTACCTGGGCAACTGGAACTCCAGCATCAGCTGGCTCAACGACGGCAACAGCAAGGTCTCAGCGCCAGTGGAAATGGACTTCTACGGCGGCTACAAGGGCAATCTGGCGCCGAACGTGCCGTTCGACCTGGGCGTGCTGCAGTACTACTACCCCGGCGACTACCCATCGGGCTACACCCGTCCGGACACCACCGAGCTGTATGCCGGCCTGGGCTACGGTCCGGTGCTGTTCAAATACTCGATCGCCATGACCAACCTGTTCGGCTTTGCCGCCAGCAAGTACAGCCAGTACTTCGATCTGAGCGGCAACTTCGACACCGGCTTCTGGGACCTGACGGTCAATGCCCACGTCGGCCACCAGACGGTGCGCAACGTCACCGACGGCGCCTACACCGACTGGAAACTGGGGCTGACCAAGGACTTCGGCCAGGGCCTGACGATCTCCCTCGCCTACCTCGACACCAACGCCGACCGTGCCGTCTACACCAACAGCCGTGGCCGCTACATGGGCCGTGCCACCGGCCAGCTGTCGCTGACCAGGACATTCTGAGGCGCCCGGGCGTTGACGCGCTTTTTACGCGTCGCGCCCGCATTTTTTGGCGGGTTTTACGGTCCGCTTTCTATAGTGGAATCGTCATCAACCAACCGGATACGCGCAAGCCCGCCTGCGCCCCGCCACCCCCCATGATTCCCCGCCAAGAACGCAGCACGCACGCCTCGTTTGACCGCCCCGCCCAGGCCCTCGCGCCGCGGCCAGCGGAGAGGGTCTCCCTGACCGTCAGAATCGACACGCTGGACGCCTTGAAAGTCAGGCTGGCCCTGCACCGTGAGTTGGGCGAACGGATCGGCGTCTACGTGTTGTCGGTGGATCACGCTCATGGCCAGAGCGTCCTGCAGTTGCACTGCGACCGCGAACAGGTCGACGCCCTGATGCACGCGGTGATGTGCGGCCTGCCCCAGGCCGAATTCGGCCCGCTGCGCCCCGCGGGCGCCATCACGGTGCAGTAAGCCATGGATACCCCGCTCACTTCCGCTTTCGAGGGCCTCTGGCTGCCGATGGTCACGCCGATGCGCGGCGGCTACGTCGATGGCGAAGCCGCCCAGGCGCTGGCGCGCTACTACCGCAACGCCGGCATCGCCGGCCTGGTGCTGTTCGGTTCCACCGGCGAAGGCAACCTGCTGTCCATTCCCGAGAAGATCGAGATGATCGAGGCCATCCGCCGCGATCCACACGCCCTGCCGCTGGTGTTCGGCGCGGGCGGCGTCGACACGCGCGGCGTGGCCGCCGCCATCCGCCGCCTGGACAAGTACGCGCCCGCCGGCTACCTGGTGCCGCCGCCCTACTACCTGGGCCCGTCGCAGCAAGGCATCCTGTGGCACTACCGACAGATCGCCTGGGCCACCGAACGCCCCATCATCCTCTACAACATTCCCAAGCGCGCTGGCGTCACCATGACGGTCGAAACCATGGAATCGCTGGCGCTGCTGCCCAATTTCCGCGCCGTCAAGGAATGCAATCCCCCGGTGCTGATGGCGCTGAACGCGCGCGGCCACCTCGCGGCGCTCTGCGGCGAGGACATGGCGCTGCTCGACCATTTCCTGGCCGGCGGACGGGGCGCCATTCCCGCCGCCGCGCATCTGTTTCCTGAACGCTTCGTCGAAGTCATGCAATTGGCGCGCGACGGCCGCGCCGATGCCGCGCGCGATCTGTTCGAACCGCTGCGCGGCCTGATCCGCCTGCTGTTCGCCGAGCCCAATCCGGCGCCGATCAAGCGCGCGCTGGCCCTGCAGGGCCTCATCGCCGACGAATTGCGCCTGCCCATGACCAGCGCCAGCCGCGAATTGACCGCGCGCCTGCAACGCGCCATGAGCGTGGCACAGGGTTCTCCTAGTAGGCTGCAGACAGCTTGAACACGGCCACCGCGCGCGCCAGGTCGTCGGCCTGGTCGTGCAGGGTGGAGGCCGACGCCGCGAACTCCTCGACCAGCGCCGCATTCTGCTGCGTCACGCCGTCCAGATGCGTCACCGCCTGATTGATCTGCTCGATGCCCACGCTCTGCTCGGCCGAGGCCGTGGCGATCTCACCCATCAAGGGCGCGCTGGTCGCGGCCGACTGCAACACACTGCCCATGGTGGCACTGGCCTGCTCCACCCGTTGGCTGCCACGCGCGACGGAATCCGAGGACGCCTCGATCAGCGTCTTGATTTCCTTGGCGGCGGTGGCCGAACGCTGCGCCAATGCCCGCACTTCTCCGGCCACCACCGCGAACCCGCGGCCCTGTTCGCCCGCGCGCGCGGCCTCCACAGCCGCATTGAGCGCCAGGATATTGGTCTGGAACGCGATCTCGTCGATCAGGCGGATGATCTCGTCAATCCGCTGCGAGCTTTGCGATATCTCGCGCATCGCATCGATCGCGTGCTGGGTTTCCTCGCTGCCCTGGCGCGCCAGCTGCGCCGACTGCCCCGCCAACGAACTGACTTCGCGCACGTGTTCCGCGCTCTGCCTGGCGGTGGCGGTGATCTGCTCAACGCTGGCCGCGGTCTGTTCCAACGCCGCCGCCTGCTTCTCGGTGCGGTCATGCAGGTCCATGCTGCCCGCTGCGATCTGGCGTGAGGCTGCGGCGATCGAGCCGGTGGAATGAACGATGCTGCGCACCGCCACGTCCAGGCGCTCCTGCATCAGCGCCATGGCGCCGAACAGCCGGCCGATCTCGCCCCGGTGATGGCGTGAGATGACGCTCGACAGATCCCCCCGCGCCACCCGCTCACACACCTCGACCGCCTCGTCCAGCGGACGGATGATATGGGAGCGGAAAAAACGCAGCGCCGCCGCCAACAACACCGCCAGCAGTCCCACCGTCACCCCTCCCTGGCGCCACAGCGTGGCACTGAAGGCCGCATCGACGTCGTCCACATACAACCCGGTGAACAGCAACCAGCCCCATTCCGCATCGTAGACCGCATAGCTGATCTTGGGCAGGGCAGCATCCGCCCCCGGCCGCGGGAAGCGGTATTCAATGAAGCCGCCCCCCTGCTTGCCACGGTCGTACAGTTCCTCGAAGATCGGCAGGCCGTCGCTGTCCTTGACCGCGCGCACATGGGTGCCCACAAGCTTGGCATCGGGATGCACCAGCAGCGCATAGCGGTCATCGAACACCCCGACGTAGCCATCCGCGCCATAGCGCAACTGCGCCAGGCGCTGCGCCACATTGCGCTTGGCCTGCTCAACCGACAAGCCTTCGTCGACAGCGCGTTGCTTGCCGTTGCGCACGATACCGGCCGCCAGGTCCAGTACATGGCGCAGTTCCGTCTTGCGGTCGACCAGCATCTCGCCACGCCGCTCCCATGCTTCCCAGCCTCCCAACGCGAGCACGGCGGCGCCAACGGCGAACACGAACCACAGTAGCTCCCTGCGCAAGCTTGAATTCTTCATAGACCCTCTTCGTCCTGTCCTTCCGCGCTCGCAACCAAAGACTGCGGAATGTGACTATTTATATGTTGCGTCCGAGCAGCATACGAGGGTGCAGCAGGGGTTTTCACCGACGAGGGCAGGCTGGCTTGATCTACGTCAATCGCATTCGGCATTTGTTGCGCAACGCGCGCGCGCGAAAAAAAGCAAGGCCATACAAGCCTCGCTTTTTTTGCGGACAAGCCGCCCGCGCAGGCGGCGATGCCGTCTAGCGCCGCGCCGCCAGATGCTGCTGCGCCAGTCCGGTGCGAGCCGAGGTCAGCGCATACAGCACCACCACGGTCAACGCATAGATCGGCACGCTGCGCATGTTACGGAACATCATTTCCGACAGGCTGAAGACGAAGTAGCCCAGGCAGAACAGCATGCCGATCTGCGAGCCGACATGCACCACCGGGTCGTTGCTGGCGGAACGGCGCCAGAAAATCGCCGCCGGAATCAGATACAGCGCCAGGATGCTGAGCAGGCCCAGCAGGCCATAACCGGCCAACGCCCCCAGCATATCGTTGTGGGGCTCGCCATAACCAACCGCCACCTCTTCCGTCACGATGCCCTGCTTCTGCAGCTTCACCAGTTCGGACCGGAAGTGCGGCACGCCGACACCGACCAGCGGGCTTTGTTTGAACATCAGCCACGAGGCTTCCCACAGCTGGATGCGGATTCCCACCGAGGTATCGCGATCATGTTGCTCGTAGCGGTTCAGGTCCGACACCACCCCTTTCCAGCGGCTTTCCTTCGAATGCCAGGACACGGCGGCCACCACCGCCATCACCATGACCAGACCGCCCAGGAACAACAGTTTGCTGCGCAGGCGCCACTGGCGCTTGGTCAGCAGATAGACCAGGCCGAACACCAGCAGCAAGGCCCAACTGCTGCGCGTCTGCGATACCCAGACGCCATAGATGCTGAGGGGCACCGCGGCAATCTTCAGCCCCGCCTCGAGACGAGGCCAGGGCGACAACCGCCAGGGTAGCGTCAGGAGCGCTCCCAGGCCGAAAAGAATCGTCAGGTCGGCAAAGGCCACGGCGTTATAGCGCCCGCCAAAATCGGAAACCGCGCCACGGCCCAGACTCGGGGAATGCACGATGTAGATCAGCATCAGCGAACCGGCGAAGGCACCGAACAGGAAGCTCCATTGCACATGCTGCAGCCAGTTGCGGGGCACCCGCAGCAACAGCCAGCAGACCGGCACCGCCAGGGCGAATCGCAGCAGCTTCTCGATTTCAGAAGAACTCCACACCCCCAGGTAGGTGCTGCTGACGAGCATCGCCAGCAGCGGCGCCATCAGTGCCACGGCCATCGGCCACAGTTCGCGCAACGCAAAGGGTTCGCCGGAGCGCACCAGGTTCATCGCCATCGCCGTCAATGCGATCACAGCCGTCAGGTAGAGGATGGCGGGTCCGCCCACGGCGCTGGTCAGGGCCAGAGCGGGGATCAGCAACGTCAGGAATGCGACGCTGCGCAAGCAATTAATGGACATGATAGGTTCAGCTCAGCCTTTGCGACGACCGGTCGGCACATCTAGGGATAGGAATTGGCCAGCGCACAGGCAGCAACGGTTTGCGCGGAATCGAGCAACCATTCACCGCGGCACCGCTGTCCGGAGTCAAGAACGGACGGCCTTGGAGGCCGCCATGGATTTTTTATAGTCGCGCGTCAACCCTTCGAACGCCGCCATGACGCTGCCCGGTCGCAACCACTCGCGCCACAGCCGGTCACGCCAACGGCCGCCCGGGATGTAGGCGGGATAGGCGATGCGCGACATCGACCAGCCCGGCCGCCAGGCCTTGGTACGGGTCGGGCGGCCCGTCAAGGTCAAGGTTGGCACCCCGACGCTGGAAGCCAGGTGGCCAATGCCGGACTCGTTGCCGATGAACCAACCGCACTCATGGATGAACGCGGCCACATCAGCCAATGATGGTGACTGCTGGATGGGCAGGCCCGCATCCGTCAGGCAGGCCCATTCGGCCCGCTCGTGCGGCGCCAGAATGAAAACCGGCTCATACCCTTGTCGCTGCAGGCGCAGGCCAAGCTCGACAAAATGCCGGGGCGCCCAGCACCGCTGGGCGCCCGTGGACGACGGATGCACCGCCACCCGGGCTTCGAACACACGATGACGCCCCGCCACCGGGGGCCGCAGGCCGATATCGGTGCCAGACAAAGGCAGTTCCAATACATCGCGGCAGTAATCACTGATCTGGTTGAGCTTGACGAAGCCCTTGCCCGTAATGACCACGTGCGCGTCGTAATAGAAATAGGATGCGGCAACGTCGTGCAGGGCGTATGGCCAGCCTATATGCATCTGCGCCGCGCAATCATAGCCGGCCAGCGCCTGCGCGGCCTGCTCCTTCGGCAGCGACGGCCGGATGTCCATACCCGGGAACCAGGTCCTCAGGCCATAGGCAAAATCGCCAAAAACGGTGACCTCGCGCCCATGCGCAGCCAGATTGTGCGCCATCGTCATCATCAACAGCGTGTCGCCCAGCCTGGGCGCCATCAGTAGCGCGATGCGCTTGGCTTCGCGCAAGCCACGCACAGAAGCCGAGGCATCGTAAGGCGGCATATCGGGGGCGGGTTGTGCCATATCAAAGAAAAATACGCGGGCTGAAGGGATTACCGTATTACAAGCGCTGTAATTATACTGTCACAATAATCACAAATTATTTCTTTTTGTCATACCCCGACGCATAAAGCGCGCACAGTTGCGCAGGCCAGACCGGAAAGAACATGCGGGCCCTGAAAAAACCCGCAGGCCAGAGGGCTTGCGGGTTTTCAGGTGGCACGCCGACAAGGAAAGATCCCGTCACATGTTTTCGATCATGACCTGGCCGAAGCCCGAGCATGACACCTGCGTCGCCCCTTCGAGCAGGCGGGCGAAGTCGTACGTCACCTTCTTGGACAGGATCGATTTCTCCATGCTGGAGATGATCAGATCGGCCGCCTCGGTCCAACCCATGTGGCGCAGCATCATTTCCGCCGACAGGATCTCGGACCCCGGGTTCACATAGTCCTTGCCCGCGTACTTGGGCGCCGTGCCGTGCGTGGCCTCGAACATGGCGACCGAGTCGGACAGGTTAGCGCCCGGGGCGATGCCGATGCCGCCCACCTGCGCGGCCAGCGCGTCGGAGATGTAGTCGCCGTTCAGGTTCAACGTGGCGATCACGTCGTATTCGGCCGGGCGCAACAGGATCTGCTGCAGGAACGCGTCGGCGATGACGTCCTTGACGATGATCTCACGGCCGGTCTTGGGATTCTTGAACTTGCACCACGGGCCGCCGTCGATCAGTTGCGCGCCGAATTCCTTCTGCAGCAGCGCGTAGCCCCAGTCGCGGAAGCCGCCCTCCGTGAACTTCATGATGTTGCCCTTGTGCACCAGGGTCAGCGAGGTACGGTCGTTGTCGATGACGTACTGCGCCGCCTTGCGCACCAGGCGCTCGGTGCCTTCGCGCGACACCGGCTTGATGCCAATGGACGAGGTGTTGGGAAAACGGATCTTCTTGACGCCGAGCTTGGTCTGCAGGAACTGGATCAGTTCCTTGGCCTGCTCGCTCTCGGCCATGTATTCGATACCGGCGTAGATGTCTTCCGAATTCTCGCGGAAGATCACCATGTTGGTCTTTTCGGGTTCGCGCACCGGCGAAGGCACGCCCTTGAAATAGGCCACCGGGCGCAGGCAGACGTACAGGTCCAGTTGCTGGCGCAGCGCCACGTTCAGCGAACGGATGCCGCCGCCGACCGGGGTGGTCAGAGGGCCCTTGATCGACACCACGTAGTCCTTGACGACCTCCAGGGTCTCGTCGGGCAGCCAGACGTCCGGGCCATAGACCTTGGTGGCCTTCTCGCCGGCATAGACTTCCATCCAGTGGATCTTGCGCTTGCCGCCGTAGGCCTTTTGCACCGCGGCATCGACGACCTTGATCATCACGGGGGTGATGTCCGCGCCCGTGCCGTCGCCCTCGATGTAGGGCACGATGGGCTGATCAGGCACATTCAGCGAGAAATCAGCATTGACCGTGATCTTCTGGCCCCCAGCGGGCACCTTGATATGTTGATAGGACATGAATGCTCCATTTGCTCCGGGTGGTTTTTCTGCACGCGCGCCGCATCGGCTGGCGTGAGCGCCGCGGGCCGCGTGGCCCTGGCCGAACGCCCACTGGATGGCGGATAGCAACCAATTCTATATCGCATTGGCGCCGGCGGGCGGGCGACGTGCCGGCGGGCGGTAAAATAAAGGCCTCTCTGGCCAGCCTGGCAACCGTCTGACAATGTTCAACCCTTCCCGCGACCAAGTCCGCGAATTCTTCATCGAAACCTGGCGCAAGCACCGCGCCAACGAAGTCCTGACCCCGCTGGAGGCCATGGCCCTGGACTGGATCATCGAGCACCAGGAATACCATGCCGACCTGGAAAGCCCCGAGGCCATGAGCGCCGAATACGCGGTGGAGAAAGGCCGCACCAACCCATTCCTGCACCTGTCGATGCACCTGGCCATCGCCGAGCAGTTGTCCATCGACCACCCGCCAGGCATCCGCAACGCCTACCAGCGCCTGGTGGCGCGCAGCGATGCGCACCAGGCGGCGCACGAGATCATGGAATGCCTGGGCCGGGTGGTCTGGGAAGCCCAACGCCTGGGCACGCCGCTGGACAGCGATACCTACATCGACCTGATCCGCCAGCGCGCCGAGCGCTAGGCCGTTGCCGCGCCCCATGAAAAACCCTCGGTCACCCGAGGGTTTTTTGCGTTTGCGCCGGGGCGCGCGGCCTTATTTGCGCACGCCCAGGTCGCTCGGCAACGAGGACAGCCAGGCCGCCACATTGCCGATGTCCTGGTCGGACAGTTGAGTGGCGAAAGCGCCCATGATGGGATTCTTGCGCACGTTGGCCGTGGCCGCGCTGCCCGAGGCGCCACGGCGGTAGGCCTTGAGCGCATGCACCAGGTAGTCGGCGTGCTGGCCGGCCAGCGTCGGATAGGCCGGGTCCACCGCCGTCTTGGCGTCGGCGCCATGGCAGGAGGCGCAATTGAATTTGTCGAACACGGCCTTGCCGGCCGCCAGGTCCTGGGCCTGGGCAGTCGCGCCCGAAATGGCCAACGTCGCGCCCGCGAGGGCAAGCATGATGCGGTTCATGTGATTGCCCCCTGTCATTTCAGATTCGAGTAGTACGCGGCCAGATCGGCGATGTCCTGGTCGGACAGGCTGCCGGCAATGGCGTCCATCGTGGGATGGCTGCGCGCGCCTTTCTTGTACTCGTTGAGGGCGGTCTCGATGTATTTGGCGTTCTGGCCGGCGATCATCGGGACGTGGTACAGCTCGGGGAAGGTCGCCTTGTAGCCTTCGATGCCGTGGCAACCGATGCACATGGAGACCTTGTCACGGGCATTCTGGACGTTGCCGACCGGCGCCGCGTCCGCAGCGGCTGCCTGGCCGGCGATCGCACAGGAGGCCAAGGTCAGCAGAGAAACCGTGTACTTCAGAGAGAATCGCAACTTCATTGGGATGGCTCTTCTTGGTATGGCTTGAGGACTAGGGCCTGCTCACACGGAAAGGCCCCCGGCAAACACGTTGCGGGTCGAACCCCACTGCAAAACCGCCTGATTGTACGATAATTGTCTAGGATTAATACCCGAAAATGGCCTTGATCTCCCTCAACTCCGAGAAGCCCACCGATCCATGTCCGCTGCCCAGACCGCTCCTTCCGCACCGCAAACACGCTTCGATGGCACCGATCGTTACGTCGCCACCGATGACCTCAAGCTTGCCGTCAACGCCGCGTTGACGCTGCAACGCCCGCTGCTGATCAAGGGTGAACCCGGCACCGGCAAGACCATGCTGGCCGAGGAAGTGGCGCGCGCGCTGGGCCGCCCTTTGCTGCAGTGGCACATCAAGTCGACCACCAAGGCGCATCAGGGTCTGTACGAATACGACGCGGTGTCGCGCCTGCGCGACTCGCAGCTCGGCGACGAGAAAGTGCGCGACATCCGCAACTACATCGTGCAAGGCACGCTGTGGCAGGCGTTCGAGGCCGAGCAGCCAGTGGTGGTGCTGATCGACGAGATCGACAAGGCCGACATCGAATTCCCCAACGATCTGCTGCGCGAACTCGACCGCATGGAATTCCATGTCTACGAAACGCGCCAGACCATCGCCGCGCGCCACCGCCCGCTGGTCATCATCACCTCCAACAACGAGAAGGACCTGCCCGACGCCTTCCTGCGCCGCTGCTTCTTCCACTACATCCGCTTCCCCGATCGCGACACCATGCGCGACATCGTCGCGGTGCACTTCCCCGAACTCAAGCAGGACGTGCTGCGCGCGGCGCTCGACACTTTCTTCGCCCTGCGCGATGCGCCTGGCCTGAAGAAAAAGCCGTCCACCTCGGAACTGCTGGACTGGTTGCGCCTGCTGCTGGCCGAAGACGTCAGCGCGGCGCAGATCGACGCCCACACCGCCACCGCGGTGCCGCTGATGGCGGGCGCCCTGCTCAAGAACGAGCAGGACGTGCACTTGCTGGAACGGCTCGCCGCCATGACCCGCGGCACCCAGCGCCGCTGACGCGCCCCCAACGGCGGCCGCCATGCTGATCGACTTTTTCTACCACTTGCGGGCCCACAAACTGCCGGTTTCGGTGCAGGAATATCTGACACTGGTGGACGCGCTGCGCCAGGACCTGATGACGCCCACGCTGGACGACTTCTACTTCCTGGCGCGCACTGCGCTGGTCAAGGACGAATCGCTCTACGACCGCTATGACAAGGCCTTCGGCGCCTACTACAAGGGCATCGAGGCGGCGCTGCCGGCCGGCAAGGACATCCCGCTGGACTGGCTCATCAAGCAGTTCGAGAAAAGCCTGACGCCGGAAGAAAAAGCCGCCATCGAGAAGCACGGCTGGGACAAGCTGATGGCGCTCTTCAAGGAGCGCATGGAAGAGCAGAAGGAGCGCCACGCCGGCGGCAGCAAATGGATCGGCACCGGCGGCACCTCGCCCTTCGGCAACGGCGGCTACCACCCCGAAGGCATCCGCGTCGGCGGCCAGTCGGCCGGCAACCGCAGCGCGGTCAAGGTCTGGGACATGCGCCAGTTCAAGGACTACGACGACCAGGTCGAACTCGGCACGCGCAACTTCAAGATCGCGCTGCGTCGCCTGCGGCGCTTCGCGCGCGAAGGCGCCGAACTCGAGCTGGACCTGGATGACACCATCGCCAGCACCGCGCGCAACGCCGGCCACCTGGACCTGCGCATGGTCCCGGAGCGCCACAACACGGTCAAGGTGCTGATGCTGCTGGACGTCGGCGGCAGCATGGACGACCACATCGGCCGCGTCGAGGAACTGTTCTCCGCGGCGCGCAGCGAGTTCCGCAACCTCGAGGTCTACTACTTCCACAATTGCCCCTACGAGAGCCTGTGGCAGAGCAACCGGCGGCGTCAGAACGAACGCTTCGACACCTGGGACGTGCTGCGTAAATACAACCCCGACTGGCGCCTGATCATTGTCGGCGATGCCACCATGAGCCCCTACGAGATCCTGCAGCCGGGCGGCTCGGTCGAGCACTACAACAAGGAACCCGGCGCGCAGTGGATGCGCCGGCTGCTGGATGCCTGGCCCAAGTCCGTGTGGCTCAATCCCGAGCCCACCGCGTCGTGGCAGTACCGCCAGTCCATCGCGCTGATGCGCGACATCATGCAGGACCGCATGTACCCGGTGACGGTCGCGGGGCTGGAGCAGGCGATGCGGGTGCTGTCCAAGTAACCTGCCGGCCGCTCTCCGCGGTGTCGCGCCTCAGCCATCCACCGGCTGCGCCGGCGTGTCCAGCGTCAGCTGATAGAACGCCAGGTCGAGCCAGCGGCCGAACTTGAAACCGGCCTCGCGAATGGTGCCGGCGTGCACGAAACCCAGCTTCTCATGCAGCCGTATGCTGCCCTGGTTGGCCGCGTCGATACCGCCGATCATCACATGCACCTGGTTGGCGCGGGCGCGCCCGATCAGCACGCGCATCAATGCCTCGCCCAATCCCTGCCCGCGAAAACGGCCGTCGACATAGACGGAATGCTCGACCGAATACTTGTAGGCAGGCCAGGCGCGGAACGTGCCATAGCTGGCGAATGCCATCAACTCGCCCGCCGCGTTTTCGAAACCCACCACCGGGAATCCGCCACCGGCCTTGGCCTGGAACCAGCCCTGCATCGCCTCGCGCGGCCGCGGCTTGTAGTCATACAACGCGGTCGAGGTGAGGATGGCCTCGTTGAAAATGGCCAGAATCTGGTCCGCGTGGCGCTCGTGCGTGCAATCGACCAGGATGGCGCCCTGAGGGGCGCCCGTGTCAGCGTGCGTAGTCATGCCGCGGATTGTAGCGAGCCGCGGCAATGCCGCGACAAAAAAAACCGGCGTAATCGCCGGTTCAGTGAAGGGACTGCCGCTTCTGGCCACTCTCAGGCGGCGCGGCTCTCGACTGATCGGTGGGGGATCCCGGCCATGCCGCGTACGCCAGGGCACTGGCGCCAGCACAATTCGTCGGCGTCCATGTCCAGGTCAAACAGGTCGTTGGCCGCGGGCCAGGGATGTTCGCGGGCCTGCGCGCCCTCCATTTCGAGCACGTGCCCGGCAAAGCCGCGCGGCGAACCGCCGCACTCCGCGAAGTAGCGCTGCGCGCGCAGATCCACCACGTAGGTGGTCATGTCATGGGTCAGTATGGCCACGAATTGGCCGTCATCACTGGCATAGGCGTACTGGAATTGTCCTTTGATGCGGTCGCCGCTCATGGGGCTGCCGGTCAACTGGGACAAGGCACGCGTGACGATCTCGGTCAGCATGGGTCGTTCCTCCGAAAGATGCGCCGGCAGGATGCCGGCGGCGAAGGCGCGAACAACAAGCACCGTCGTCGCCCGCGGGGCGGGGACGCGCGTTCCGGCATGCTGCCGATGCGGCCCGGCGGGGCGGCGGCTGGCGTTGGACGGGAAACCTGTAGACGGCTGTCGCGCGTCCCGTCGACAACAGCAACTACGTTCTGCAAAGCTTACACCCGCGCCCGCTCCGATCTCAAATCGGCCGCGCCACGCCAGGATGTTGCGCCGCAACACGCCGGCATGACAGGGGCTGCCGGTACTTATGCCGCTGCAAACGGCTCCGAGCCTGGGCCTGCGTCACCATTTTTCCGCGCCCGCCAGGCCTCGCGCGCCAGCCGATACAACACATGCGTCTTCAACGGATGGCCGTCCGGCACCGCCGGATGCTCGAAGCGCTGTGCATCTTCGCGCATGCCCAGGCGCCGCATCACCGCGCGCGATGGCTCGTTTTCCGGCACCGTGAACGCCACGATCTCGGGCACGCCAACCTGCTCGAACCCCACCCGCAACGCCGCCTGCGCGGCTTCGCTGGCATAGCCCCTGCCCCAGTAGGGCGCCGCCAGGCGCCAGCCGATTTCCACGCCGGGCGCGAACGGCAGCGTCGGCGCCAGCGCCTTGATCCCGACGAATCCGATGAACGGCGCGACGCCCGGCGCTTCGACGGCCCAGAATCCCCAACCGTATTCGTCGATGCCCGCGGCCAACCGGTCGGCCAACGCGTCGCTTTGCGCCGCGCTCATCGGCAGAAGGTAGCGGGTCACGCCCGCATCCGTATTCATGGCGGCGAACGGCTTGCGGTCGGCAGCCAGCCACTGTCGCAGCACCAGCCGGGGAGTCTCGATTTCAAGGGATAGCGACATGCGCGGTTTTCCAGACAGAATGACGGAGCGGCGTGCGGGGGCCCAAGGCCCTGAACCATTCACACCGTATACACTCCAACGGATTCTGCCATGCCAAAGGAATAGTCCGCCATGCGCCTGTCCATATCGAAGCTGCCGCGCCCTCTGGGCGCGCTGCTGTTCACATCCTTCCTGGCCTTCCAGGCCGGAGCCGCCAGCCTGCCGGATGGCGTCACGGAGGCCGCCTCGATTGAAGGCATTACCGAATACCGCCTCAGCAACGGCCTGCGGGTCCTGCTGGTGCCCGATGAATCCAAGCCGTCGACCACGGTCAACATGACCTACCTGGTCGGCTCGCGCAACGAGAATTACGGCCAGACCGGCATGGCCCACCTGCTTGAACACATGCTGTTCAAGGGCACCTCCACCACCCGCAATGCGATGGGCGAGTTCTCGCGCCGCGGCCTGCAGGCCAACGGCTCGACCTCCAGCGACCGCACCAATTATTTCGCCAGCTTCGCCGCCAACCCCGACACCCTCAAGTGGTACCTTGGCTGGCAGGCCGATGCCATGGTCAACTCCCTGATCGCCAAGGAAGACCTCGATTCCGAAATGACCGTGGTGCGCAACGAGATGGAAAGCGGCGAAAACAGCCCCTTCCGCATCCTCATGCAGAAGATGCAGGCCGCCGCCTACCAATGGCACAGCTACGGCAAGAACACCATCGGCGCCCGTTCCGACGTCGAAAACGTCGACATCGGCCAGTTGCGCGCCTTCTACCACGAGTACTACCAGCCCGACAACGCGGTGCTGATCGTGGCCGGCAAGTTCGATCCGCAGGCCACCCTGGCTGACATCGAAGCCACCCTGGGTAAGCTGCCCAAGCCGGACCGCAAGCTGCCGCCTGAATACACCATCGAGCCGGCCCAGGACGGCGAGCGCAGCGTCACCCTGCGCCGCGCCGGCGGCACGCCGCTGGTCGCGGCGATGTACCACATCCCCGCCGCCGGCAGCCCCGACTTCGTGCCTTTCGACCTGGCCACCACCATCCTGGCCGATACGCCGTCGGGCCGCCTCTATCATGCGCTGGTGCCGACCAAGCTGGCCTCGGGCGTGTTCGGTTTCACCATGGAGAACCTGGACCCGGGCCTGGCGATGTTCGCGGCGCAATTGACGCCGGGCAAGAACCAGGACGCCGCCATGAAGGCCCTGACCAACACGCTGGAAAGCCTGGGCAAGAAGCCCTTCACCCAGCAGGAGCTTGACCGGGCCCGCAGCAAGTGGCTGACCTCCTGGGAGCAGACCTACAGCGATCCCGAACAGGTCGGCGTGGCGCTGTCCGAGGCCATCGCCGCCGGCGACTGGCGCCTGTTCTTCCTGCAGCGCGACCGCGCTCGCAAGGCCACGCTGGCCGAAGTGCAGCAGGCCGCCACCACCTACCTGATCCAGAGCAACCGCATCGAAGGCCGCTACATCCCCACCGACAAGCCGGTGCGCACGCCGCAGATGCAGCGCGCCGATCTCACCGAGGTCTTCAAGGACTACAAGGGAGACCCCGATTTCAAGGCCGCCTCCGCCTTCGACCCTTCGCCGCAGAACATCGACCGCCTGACTCAGCGCAAGACGCTCGACCTGCCCAATGGCCCGGTACAACTGGCCCTGCTGCCCAAGGCCACCCGCGGTAACCGCGTGCAGGCGCAGATGCTGATCCAGTTCGGCAACGAAAAAGACCTGCTCGGCCAGCGCGTCAACGCCAGCGCCGTGGCCGACCTGCTGATGCGCGGCACCGCCAAGCTGTCGCGTCAGGACATCCAGGACCGCCTGGACCAGTTGCAGGCCGAATTGGGCTTCAGCGGCGGCGGCACTACGCTCAAGATCGCCATGTCCACCAAGCGCGAGAACCTGCCCGAGCTGACCCGCCTGGCGCTGGACATCGTGCGCAACGCCAACTTCCCCAAGGAACAGATCGAGGAATACCAACGCCAACTCGAAACCTCGATCCAGAACGCCATGACCGAACCGCAGGCCCTGGCCGCGCGCGCCCTGGCTCGCCAGGACAATCCGTGGCCGGCCAACGATCTGCGCTATGTGCCGACGTTCGAGGAGTCGCTGGCCGGCATCCGCGCCTTGAACCGCGAGGCGCTGGCCAAGTTCCACGCCAAGTTCTACGGCGCGGGCAAGATCGAATACACCGCGGTGGGAGATTTCGAGCCCGGCGCGGTGGAAAAGGCCATTGCGGATGGCCTGGCCGGCTGGAAGCGCGCCCCCGCCTATACCCGCGTCGCCAACCCCTACCGCGACATCCCGGCCAAGCAGTTCGACATCGAGACGCCCGACAAGGCCAATGCGTTCTACATCTCGCGCATGCCGCTGAAGCTGCAGGACACGGATGCCGACTATCCGGCGCTGTACCTGGCCAACTATCTGTTCGGCGCCTCGGAGACCTCGCGCCTGTGGAACCGCGTACGTGAAACCGAAGGCCTGTCCTACAACGTGCGCAGCTCGTTGTCGGTCTCGTCGTTCGAACCCAGCGCCAGCTGGACCATGTACGCCATCTACGCGCCGCAGAACCGCGAACGCCTGGAAAAGGCCATCGGCGAAGAACTCGCCCGCGTGCTCAAGGACGGTTTCAGCGATAAGGAAATCTCGGATGGCATCACCGCGTTGCTGAACTACCGCAACCTGGCGCGCGCCCAGGACGACGTGCTGGCAGGCACGTGGCTCGACTATCTGCAGCGCGGCCGCAGCTTCGAATGGTCGGCCGAGATGGACCGGAAGATCAGCGCGCTCACGCCCGCGGCAGTCAACGCGGCGCTGCGCAAGTACCTGCGGCCCGACGGCTTCAGTACCGCCGTCGCCGGTGACTTCAAGAAAAAAGCGCCCTGACGCGCCGCGTCCTCCCGCTGTTCCGACCCCTGCTGCGGCAGGGGTTTTTTTTCGCCTGCCGCGCATGCCGGCGACAGAAAAAGGGGCCGACCATCACCAAGACCATGCCATAAACGGGGAAATTTCTTATCCAAATTTTTATTGCATGCTTATTTGGAAAGATGTTTTCAGAATATACGGGTTTATCCCAGGTGAAATGCCGCGCACAATTCATTCATCGGGAACAAACAACGAACCACGACGGCAAGCCGCCAGATGCGGCCCCGCCCCACAACATATTGGAGGTCATTATGAAAACCCTGACGACTACCCTGCTGATTTCCCTAGCCCTGGCGGGAGCCGGCGCCCAGGCCGCCGGTGTCGAACAAGCCAAGTCGAGCGCCCAAGTGGCGACCGAACTGCAACAGGCCAAGATCAACGGTCAATACACCTTCGGCGAACTGGACTACCCGCCCGCCCTGCCCCAGACCACCAGCCTGAGCTCGCAGGACGTGCAAGCCCAGCTGCAACAGGCCAAGGCCAGCGGCGAATACACCTTCGGCGAACTGGACTACCCGCCCGTCGCCGCGGCTCCGGCCAGCGCCAAGTCGCGCGCTGAAGTCCAGCAGGAGCTGGCCCAGGCCAAGGCCAGCGGCCAATACACCTTCGGCGAACTCGAGTATCCCCCGATCACCCGGTGAGCTGCTTGCTGTAGCCCGGCCGGCCTCGGGCGGCATCGTGGCCCGAGGTCGGTTTTTTCGGCCACAGCGGCAAAACAGGCGCGTGGATAAGGCCGCACCACGCGGTTGTTGTAGCAGTACCCGCAGTAGCAGTATGAAGTGGCAGTACCTGTAGTAGCAGTACGAAGTCTGAAGTAGCAGTACCTGCAGTGAAACCGCGGCGCAAGCCGCGGTTTTTTTTGCCCTGGCGCAGGAACGCCCACGGACAACGGCCCAGCACCCGGAAGTCTCCGGATGCTGGGCCGTGATGCGCCTCGCGGGGCGGCGATCAGCTCATGCGATTCAGCTGAAGAACTCCTTGACGCGATCGGTCCACGACTTGCTTTGCGGCGAGTGGCGGTCGCCCCCGTCGTTCAGCGAGGCCTCGAACTGGCGCAGGATGTGCTTCTGGTCGTCGCTCAGGCGCACCGGCGTCTCGACCACCACATGGCAGTACAGGTCGCCCGGGTAGCTGCCGCGCACGCCGCGGATGCCCTTGCCGCGCAGGCGGAAGGTCTTGCCCGACTGCGTGCCCTCGGGAATCGAGATCTCGGCCTTGCCGCCCAGCGTCGGCACCTGCAGCTCGCCGCCCAGCGCCGCCGTGGTGAACGGGATGGTCAGCTCGCAGTGCAGGTCATCGCCATCGCGCTGGAAGATCTTGTGCTGCTTGATGTGGATTTCCACATACAGATCGCCCGGCGGACCGCCATTGATGCCCGGTTCGCCGTTGCCGCTGGAGCGGATGCGCATGCCGTCATCGATGCCGGCCGGAATCTTGACCTGCAGGGTCTTGTTGCGGCGGATGCGGCCGACGCCATCGCAGGCCGTGCAGGGATCGGTGATTTCCTTGCCATTGCCATGGCAGGTCGGGCAGGTCTGCTGGACGCTGAAGAAGCCCTGCTGCATGCGCACCGCGCCGGAACCGCCGCAGGTGCGGCAGGTCTTGGGCGAGGTGCCGGGTTTGGCGCCGGACCCGTGGCAGGTGTCGCAGTGTTCCCAGCTGGGGACGCGGATCTCGGTGTCGAAGCCGGCGGCCGCCTGCTCCAGCGTGATTTCCAGCGCATATTTGAGATCGGCGCCGCGGTACACCTGCGGGCCGCCGCCCCCGCGACGGCCACCGCCGCCGCCGAATATCTCGCCAAAAATGTCGCCGAACGCATCGGCGAAACCGCCGCCCATGCCACCGCCCATGCCGGCGGCGTTGGGGTCGACGCCCGCGTGGCCGTAGCGGTCGTATGCGGCGCGCTTCTGTTCATCGCCCAGGACCTCGTAGGCTTCCTTGGCTTCCTTGAACTTCTCTTCGGCTTCTTTGCTGTCCGGATTGCGGTCCGGATGGTATTTCATGGCCAGCTTTCGATAGGCCTTCTTGAGTTCGTCATCCGAAGCGTTTTTCGCCACGCCCAGGATGTCGTAATAGTCGCGTTTTGCCATGATCGGTGGGCCCGGGAAGGAGCCTTCTTTTCAGTGCTACAGAATGAGTTCGCCCGGTAGGCGGATTTCTCCGGCTACCGGGCGGCAGAGGCAGGTCAGCGCCCGGCCATTATTGGTCGCGCTTGACTTCCTTGAAGTCGGCGTCGACGACGTTGTCGTCCACCGGCTTCGCGTTGTCGGCGGCCTGCTGCTGGCCGGCGGCTTGCTGCGCCTGCATGTCGGCGTACATCTTTTCGCCGAGTTTCTGCGAAGCGGTCGACAAGGCTTCGACCTTGGCGTCGATGGCCGCCTTGTCGCCGTCCTTCAGCGTGTCCTCGAGCTCCTTGATGGCCGCTTCGATGCCTTCCTTCTCGGACGCCTCGAGCTTGTCGCCGTATTCGGTCAGCGACTTGCGGGTGGCGTGCACCAGCGCATCGGCCTGGTTACGGGCCTGGGCCAGCTCGGCAACGCGGTGATCTTCCTCGGCGTTGGCCTCGGCATCCTTGACCATGCGCTGGATCTCGTCTTCCGACAGACCCGAGTTGGCCTTGATGGTGATCTTGTTTTCCTTGCCGGTGCCCTTGTCCTTGGCCGACACGTGCAGGATGCCGTTGGCGTCGATGTCGAACGTGACTTCGATCTGCGGCATGCCACGCGGCGACGGCGGGATCCCTTCGAGGTTGAACTCGCCCAGGGCCTTGTTGCCCGCGGCGATTTCACGCTCACCCTGGAAGACCTTGATCGTCACGGCCGGCTGGTTGTCGTCGGCGGTCGAGAAGGTCTGCGAGAACCGGGTCGGAATGGTCGTGTTCTTCTGGATCATCTTGGTCATCACGCCGCCCAGGGTTTCGATACCCAGGGACAGGGGGGTGACGTCCAGCAGCAGCACGTCCTTGCGGTCGCCCGACAGCACGGAACCCTGGATGGCGGCGCCCGCGGCGACGGCTTCGTCGGGGTTCACATCCTTGCGCGGCTCCTTGCCGAAGAATTCCTTCACCTTTTCCTGGACCTTGGGCATGCGGGTCATGCCGCCGACCAGGATCACGTCGTCGATGTCGGAAACCTTCACGCCGGCGTCCTTGATGGCCACGCGGCAGGGCTCGATGGTGCGCTCGATCAGTTCCTCGACCAGCGCTTCCAGCTTGGCGCGCGTGATCTTCAGGTTCAGGTGCTTCGGACCCGAGGCATCAGCCGTGATGTACGGCAGGTTGATCTCGGTCTGCTGGCTCGAGGACAGCTCGATCTTGGCCTTTTCGGCGGCTTCCTTCAGGCGCTGCAAGGCCAGCACGTCCTTGGACAGGTCGACGCCCTGTTCCTTCTTGAACTCGCCGATGATGTAGTCGATGATGCGCTGGTCGAAGTCTTCGCCGCCCAGGAAGGTGTCGCCGTTGGTCGACAGCACTTCGAACTGCTTTTCGCCATCGACGTCGGCGATTTCGATGATGGACACGTCGAACGTGCCGCCGCCCAGGTCATAGACGGCGATCTTGCGGTCGCCCTTTTCGGTCTTGTCCAGGCCGAAGGCCAACGCGGCCGCGGTCGGCTCGTTGATGATGCGCTTGACTTCGAGGCCGGCGATGCGGCCGGCGTCCTTGGTGGCCTGGCGCTGGCTGTCGTTGAAGTAGGCCGGCACCGTGATGACGGCTTCGGTCACTTCCTCGCCCAGGTAGTCCTCGGCGGTTTTCTTCATCTTGCGCAGCACGTCGGCCGACACTTGGGGAGGCGCCATCTTCTTGCCGCGCACTTCCACCCAGGCGTCACCGTTGTCGGCCTTGACGATGGCATAGGGCATCAGGTTGATGTCCTTCTGCACCGCCTTTTCCTCGAACTTGCGGCCGATCAGGCGCTTCACCGCGTACAGGGTGTTCTTGGGGTTGGTCACCGCCTGGCGCTTGGCGGGCGCGCCCACCAGCGTTTCACCGTCGTCCATGTAAGCGACGATCGAGGGGGTGGTCCGGGCGCCTTCGGCGTTTTCAATGATCTTGACCTGACCGCCGTCCATGACAGCCACGCAGCTGTTGGTCGTGCCCAGGTCGATGCCAATAATTTTGCTCATGGTCGGGTTACCTTGGATAAATCTGTGAAATTAGAGAGAAATTTCCTGTCCCCACATAACTGGGGCTGCCTACAGGGTTTTTCAAGACACCTGGCTGGAATTTTCCGCCGGCGCTTCCTGCAGGCGCCGGACCGCCGCCGTGAACTGGGGCAATCCGGGCCAACCGGTAATGCGTCCGAGCCGCTTTCCGGCTCGGTAGAACACAAAAGTGGGGACGCCATGCAGGGAAAAGCGGCGGCCCAAGGGTTCATCGGCGTACACGTCGGCCTCGAACCAGCCAAGACCCAGGTCCAGCAGGGATTCCTGGTGCAGCAACGCCGCCTGCTTGAAGAGATTGCAGTTATAGCAATCCTGGCCCCACAGGAATACGCAGCGCAGGTCCGTCCCCGGCGCCTCGACCACGGCGGCATCGAAGCCCGCGGTGTCGACATGCCGCATGCCGAACACCGCGAAAACCTGGGCCGGGTCGAACCTGGGGCCGGTCATGGCGCGCCGTCCGTTCAGCCTTGGCCGGCGGACACCACCACCAGGGCCGGACGCAGGGTGCGGTCGGCGATGGCGTAGCCCTTCTGCAGCAGCTGGATCACCGTATTGGCGGGCTGCTCCGACGGGACCGAGGAAATCGCCTGGTGCAGGTGCGGATCGAACTTGTCACCCTGGGCCGGCGCGATTTCCTTGAGCAGGTTGCGCTCGAAGGCCGCCGCCAGCTGCTTGAGCGTGACTTCGACGCCCTCGCGCAGGGTTTCGACGGTCTGGTCGGCCTGGGCCAGCGCGGCCTCCAGGCTGTCCTTGACCGGCACCAGGCTTTCGGCGAACGACTCGATACCGAACTTGCGCGCCTTGGAGACTTCTTCCTGGGCGCGGCGGCGCACGTTCTCGGCGTCGGCGCGAATGCGCAGAAGCTGGTCCTGTTGCTCGTTGACGGTAGCCTGGGCCGCGTCCAGCTGGGCCCGCAATTCGTTCAACTCGGCCTGTGCCGCGTCCTGGGCCGCGGGGGCCGCATCGGCGTCTTCGCCGAATCCGGGCGTCTGATCTACAGGCTCGTTGGGTGCCGTCATGGGGAATCCTCCAAAAAGAATGGCTTTCGCAACCATGAATGGGGGCCAATACCCCTATTTCAAGCCCGGGAAAGCAAATATTCCCCGTCGCGGGCCACCGTTGCGGCGGGACCAAACCTACGGCCAAAAGCGCTCAACCTCCAGGAAATTCCCCTCGACCTCCGGGATCCGGGCGCAAAACGGCGCCCGTTCCGATCATCGACAGGTCACTTCTTACCCGGCTGGGCCGGGGCCGGCGCGTCGCTGGCGGGAAAGGAGTCCTTCAGGGCCCGGTCGACCTCGGGATCATCTTCGGGTTCAGGATTGATCGCGATGGGGTCGCTGGCCGGAAAGGTCTCGGCCAGCGCCTCGTCCAGCTCGTGCTCGACCTGATCCTCGTCCACCGGGGTACTGACGTTCCCCTTTTTCACAATCTTGTCCGTCTTGGGATCATGCTGCATGCGCCCTCTCCTTCAAGTCCGTGGATGTGTGGGCCACCCCTGCAAGTGTCGTTCCACCAGGCTGGCCAACCCCGCGATCCAGGCCGGATCGTCATTCAGCGCCGGGATGTAACGGAACTGCCGGCCGCCCGCGCCGAGAAAGGCGTCGCGGCACTCCAGGCTGATCTCTTCCAGGGTTTCCAGACAGTCTGCCACAAATCCCGGACACACCACATCCACCTCGGTAACGCCCGAGGCGGCCAGCGCCTTGAGGGTCGGCTCGGTGTAGGGCTCAAGCCAGCGGGCGGTACCGAAACGACTCTGGAAGGTCACTTCGATCTGCTCGCGCGGCAGCGACAGGCGTTGCGACAGCAGCCGCGCGGTCTCCATGCAATCGCGGTAATACGGGTCGCCCAGTTCGATGGAATAGCGCGGCAGGCCGTGGAAACTCATCACCAATCGCTGCGGCTTGCCATGTTCACGCCAATAGGCCTCGATACGGGCGGCCAGCGGATCGAGGTAGGCCGGTTCCTCATGGAAACGCTTGGTGAAGCGCATTTCCGGCTGGTCGCGCAGCCGGCCGGCGTGATGCGTCACGGCATCGACCACGGTGGCGGTGGTGCTGGCGGCATATTGCGGATACAGCGGCACGGTCAGGATGCGTTCGCACCCCTGCGCCCGCAGGCGCGAGATGGCATCGGGAATCGACGGGTTGCCGTAGCGCATACCCAACTCCACCACCGCCTCGACCCCGGCGGCAGCCAGCGTGGCCCGCACGCCCTCGGCCTGGCGCTGGCTGTAGACCATCAGCGGCGAGCCGCCTTCGAGCCAGATGCCGGCATAGCGCGGCGCCAACTTCTTGGGGCGCAGGGTCAACACCAGGCCGTGCAGGATCGGCTTCCAGAGATAGCGCGGGATCTCGATCACACGCGGGTCCGAGAGGAATTCGCCGAGGTACTTGCGGATATCGCGCTTGGTCGGGGTATCCGGGGTACCCAGGTTCACCAGCAGCACGCCGACCTTGGCCGCCGCGCGCGGCGGCGGGTCTTCGTTGAAGGGGTCGTCCTGCTCGGTTTCGGGCAGGTAGCGTTCAGGCCAGAGATACTTGAACAGGCGAAGAAACACAAAAACTCCCCTTCCTCCGCCAGGAGGATGTCGGTTCGAATGGAACTACTGGTTGTGACTGAGGGCGTTGGACAGCAGCCGTGCCGTGATGTCCACGATAGGAATGACGCGCTCGTAGGCCATGCGGGTCGGACCGATCACGCCAAGCGTGCCGACCACCTTGCCGTCCACGCCATAGGGCGCGGTGATCACCGAGACTTCTTCCATCGGCACCAGCTGGGAATCGCCGCCGATATAGATCTGCACGCCCTGGGCGCGGCTGGACACGTCGAGCAACTGCAGCAGATCGGTCTTCTTTTCGAACAGCGAGAACATCTTGCGCAGCCGGTCCATGTCGGAGGCGATGTCGGTGACGTCGAGCAGCTTGCGCTCGCCCGAAATGACCACGGCGTCGCCGTCCTCGGCCGCCTCGGCGCTGGCCTCGACCGCCGCCTGCATCAGGCGCGAGATGTCCTCGCGCAACTGGGCCAGTTCGGTGGACAGGGTGCGCCGCACCGCGTCGAAGGACTTGCCGGCGAAATGCACGTTGAAGAAGTTGCCGGCCTCCAGCAGCTCGGCCTCGGCATAGTCGCGCTGCACGAACAGGATGCGGTTCTGCACGTCGCCGTCGGGGGTGACGATGATCAGCAACACCCGCTTGTCGGACAGGCGGATGAATTCGATCTGGCGAAACACCTGGGCGCGCTTGGGCGTCAGCACCACGCCGGCGAACTGCGTCAGGTTCGACAGCAGCGCCGCCGCCGCATTGACCGCGCGGGTGGGCTCGGCCGCCGCCAGCATGTCGCCCATGTTATGCGGTTCAAGCTGATAGGACTGCACCGCCAGCAGGGAATCGACGAACATGCGATAGCCGCGCGGCGTCGGAATACGCCCCGCCGAAGTGTGCGGACTGTGGATCAGCCCCAATTCCTCCAGGTCCGCCATGACATTGCGGATAGTGGCGGGCGACAGATCGAAGACTTTCGATAGCGTCCGCGAGCCGACTGGTTGCCCATCGGCGATGTAGCGTTCTATCAACGCCTTCAGTAAAGCGCGTGCGCGGTCATCCATACCCCGTATTTTAGGGAATCTTTTCCAATTAAGGCGATTTTTGTCCCGCAAGCCGATATGCGGCCCCATATAATCGGCCAACGGGCCCGATTCCGGGCCGATTCCGTTTTTTGATTCGCCTCGCCACCATGCACTTTCCTATCGTCGCGCTGATCGGCAGATACCAGGACGCCGGCCTGGCCACTCCGTTGAGGGCGCTTGCGCACGCGCTCACGCAGGCCGGGCGGCAGGTGCTGGTCGACGCCGACACGGCCCGCAATACCGGCCTCACGGAATATCCGGTCGCCACCTACGAGCAGATCGGCAAGGATGCCTCGCTGGCGGTGGTCATGGGCGGTGACGGCACGGTGCTGGGCGCCGCCCGCCATCTCGCCCCCTACGGCGTGCCGGTGGTCGGCATCAACCACGGCCATCTGGGCTTCATTACCGACATCCCGGTGCAGGACGCGCACGGCGCCCTGACGCGCGTACTGGAAGGCAACTTCCAGATCGAGGAACGCATGCTGCTGGAAGGCAGCGCCTGGCGCGGCGATCAGCAGATGTACGCGGCCTCGGCGCTGAACGATGTGGTGCTCAACCGCGCCGGGCGCGGCGGCATGATCGAAGTGCGGGTCGAACTCGACGGCGCCTTCATGTACACCCAGCGCGCCGACGGCCTGATCATCGCCACCCCCACGGGCTCGACCGCCTACGCGCTGTCGGCCAACGGTCCGATCCTGCACCCCGGCATGAACGCCATGGTGCTGGTGCCGGTGGCGCCCCAGACCCTGTCCAACCGCCCCATCGTCATTCCCGACACCGGCGTGCTGAACATGACGCTCACCGCCATGGGCCGCGTCGAGGTCGGCGCCAGCGTGCATTTCGACATGCAGACCTGGTCCGACCTGCAGCCCGGCGACCGCATCGTGGTGCAACGCGCGCCGTACACCATCCGATTCGTGCACCCGGAAGGCTACAGCTTCTTTTCCACCCTGCGCCGCAAGCTGCATTGGAACCTGATGCCGCAGGCCACCGACAACGTAGAGTAGTAAGCGCCCCGCCATGCTGCGCACCCTGCACATCCGCGACTTCGTCATCGTCGAGCAGACCGAAATCCATTTCGGCCCCGGCTTCACCGTCTTCTCCGGCGAGACCGGGGCGGGTAAATCCATCCTCATCGACGCGCTCGCCCTGGCGCTGGGCGAACGCGGCGACGTCAGCGTGCTGCGCGAAGGCGCCGCGCGCGCCGACATCACCGCCGTCTTCGACACCCCGCCGGCCCTGCGCGCCTGGCTGGCCGAACGCGAATTCGACGCCGACGAAGAACTGGCGCTGCGCCGCGTGATCGACGCGCAGGGCCGCAGCCGCGCCTACATCAACGGCACGCCCGCCACCGTCACGCAATTGCGCGAACTCGGCGACAGCCTGGTCGACATCCATGGCCAGCACGCGCACCAGAGCCTGATGCGGCCCGAGGCCCAGCGTGACCTGCTGGATGCCCACGGCGGCCACGGCGAACTGCGTCAGGCGGTGGCGCACGCCTGGAAGCAATGGCGCGGGTTGGCGCGGCAGCTGGAACTGGCCGAAAAGGACGCCGCCGGCCTGGCCGCCGAGCGTGAGCGGCTGCAATGGCAGGTCGACGAACTCGATCGCCTTGGCCTCGCGCCGGATGAATGGGATGCGCTGCAATCTGAACACACCCGCCTGTCGCACTCGCAGTCGCTGCTGGATGGCGCCACGCAGATCCTGGACGCCCTTGACGGCGAGGGAGATTCGGCCCATCACCGCCTGACCGCCGCCAACCATCGCCTCCAACAGATGCTGCGGCACGACCCCGGCCTGCAGGATATCCACGACGAACTCGAATCCGCGCGCATCGCCATTAGCGAAGCCGTATCCGACCTGAACAACTACGTCAGCCGCGTCGATCTCGATCCGCAGCGGCTGGCCGACGTCGAGGCGCGCCTGAGCGCGGTATTCGAAACCGCCCGCAAGTTCCGCGCCGAACCCGAGGCCCTGTGCGAATTGCGCGACGGCCTGCACGCCGAACTGTCGGCCCTGCAGGCGGCCGCCGATATCGACGCGTTGCGCGCCCAGGCGCAGACGGCGCAGGCGCAATACGAAGCCGTCGCCGCCAAGCTCACGACGGCGCGCCGCAAGGTCGCCAAGGATCTCGGCAAGCAAGTCACGCAGGCGATGCAGACGCTGGCCATGCAGGGCGGCAAGTTCGAACCCACACTGGCGGCGGCCGCGCCATCGGCCCATGGCACCGAGCAGGTGGAATTCCTGGTGGCCGGCCACGCCGGCACCACGCCACGACCGCTGGCCAAGGTCGCCTCGGGCGGCGAGCTGTCGCGCATCTCGCTGGCGCTGTCAGTCATCGCCAGCCGCGCGGCGCGCGTGCCCACCCTGATCTTCGATGAGGTCGACAGTGGCGTTGGCGGCGCCGTGGCCGAGGCCGTCGGCAAACTGCTGCGCGAACTGGGCGAACGCCACCAGGTGCTGTGCGTCACCCACCTGCCGCAGGTCGCGGCCTGCGGCAACAACCAGTTCCTGGTCAGCAAGACCGAATCGCGCGGCACCACGCGCTCGCGCATCGAGGAGCTGGACGACAGCGCCCGGGTCGAGGAAATCGCCCGCATGCTGGGCGGCATCAAGCTCACCGCCACCACTCGCGAACACGCGCGGGAGATGCTGGAAAGCGTCGGCCGCGCGCCCGCCTGAGGCGGGGCGCAGGCGTCATCCGTTCCCCCCACCGCCCTTGCCGGGCGCGATCTCCTGCACCGGGATTGCGTCCGGGAATAAAAAAAGCCCCTTCTTGAAGAAGGGGCTTTTGCCTTCACCGGACCGCGGCGAGCGCTGCCACGGTCCGGCGCGACGGCCGCTCAGCGGCCTTTCAGGCAGCTGCCGCAGATGCCGTACAGCACCATGGCGTGGCTTTCCAGCGCGAAACCGTTGTCCTTGGCGATCTTCTGCTGCCGCTTTTCGATATCCGGATCGGAGAATTCGACCACCTTGCCGCAATTGGTGCAGATCAGGTGATCATGGTGGTCGCCGTCGTTCAGCTCGAACACGGCCTTGCCGCTGTCGAACTGGCTACGGGCGAGGATGCCGGCCTGCTCGAACTGGGTCAGGACGCGATAGACGGTGGCCAGGCCGATTTCGACGTTTTCGCCGATCAGGGCACGATAGACGTCTTCGGCGCTGAGGTGGCGCTGGTCCGACTTACGGAAGATATCAAGAATTTTCAGGCGCGGGAAAGTCGCCTTCAAACCCATGTTTTTCAGTTCGCTTTGGTCGCTCATGGTGTAATCGCTCTCCGTCCGCGTGGGCATGGGCAAGGATACTCGGTCACCGCGAGCCGGCTCCCCCAGAATTCCTGCCGCCCCGCAGAACTATCCTTATGAAACCTTTATGATAACGGTTTTGTCTGCTTCCAAATAATAGGGGCGCGTAGTGTCCATGATTGCACGAATTCCTTCCCGCTCGCTCAAGACCGGTTTGGCCATCGCCGCCCTGGCCGTCGCCCTCGCCGGCTGCACGGGGGACAAGTGGGGCTTCCCCTACAAGGCCGGTGTCCAGCAAGGCAACTGGATCACCCAGGAGCAGGTCGCCCTGCTGCAGCCGGGCATGACGCGCGAACAGGTCCGCTTCGCCCTGGGCAGCCCCACCCTGACGAGCGTGCTGCACGCCAATCGCTGGGACTACCCCTACTACTACAAGCCCGGCTACGGTAAAGCCCAGGAACGCAAGTTCACGGTCTGGTTCGAGAACGACCGGCTGACCCGCTGGGAAGGCGACAAGCAGCCCGACCTGCAGCCCTATCAGTTGAACACTCCCAGCGCCGCCGCCGACGAAAAGGCCGACAAGCGCCTGAGCGAAGACGAAGCCCGGCTCAAGCAGGAAGAAGATCAGAAAAAGCGCGACGCCGCCGCCCCCACCAGCCCGATGAACCAGTACCCCGGCCAGCCCGGCAACGCGCCCGAGCCGCTGCGCTAACCCCAAGGACTTTCTTCATGCGTATTGCTATCGCCGGCGCCGGCGGCCGTATGGGCCAGATGCTGATCGACGCCGTCCTCAACGCCGACGGCCTGCAACTGACGGTTGCCCTCGGCCGCAAAGGTTCAGCCTCGCTGGGCCAGGACGCGGGGGCTCCGCTAGGCCAGCAGACCGGCGTCGCCATCACCGACGACCTGGCCGCGCTGGCCAACGCCGACTGCCTGATCGACTTCACCCGCCCCGAAGGTACGCTGGAACACCTGCATGCCTGCGCCCGGCTGGGCGTGAAGGCCGTCATCGGCACCACCGGCTTCGATGACAACGGCCGCGCCGCCATCGAAGTGGCCGCGCAGAAAACCGCCATCGTGTTCGCTCCCAACATGAGCGTGGGCGTGAATGCCACCCTCAAGCTGCTGGACATGGCTGCCCGCATCCTGAATTCGGGCTACGACGTCGAGATCTTCGAAGCCCACCATCGCAACAAGGTCGACGCCCCCTCGGGCACCGCGCTCAAGATGGGCGAGACCATCGCCTCGGCCTGGGACGTCGCCCTGCCCGACGTGGCCACCTGGAGCCGCCACGGCGATACCGGCGTGCGCAAGCCGGGCACCATCGGCTTCTCGGTGCTGCGCGGCGGCGATATCGTTGGCGACCACACGGTGTCATTCTGCGGCATCGGCGAACGCATCGAGATCACCCATCGCTCGGCCAGCCGCGCCACCTACGCCGAAGGCGCGGTGCGCGCGGCGCGCTTCCTGCAAGACAAGCACAATGGCCTGTACGACATGCAGGCGGTGCTGGGACTCTGATGCCGCCACGCCAAGAAAAGGACCCGCGAGGGTCCTTTTTTTGTTGGGCATCCCGCTCACACCATCACGGGTTCCGGCTCCAGCGCCACGCCGTAGCGCTCGGCGACCGTGTCCTGAATCGCGCGCGCCAGCGCCAGGATGTCGGCAGCGGTGGCGCCGCCCCGATTCACCAGCACCAGCGCCTGCCGCTCGTGCACGCCCGCCGCGCCCAGGCTGCGGCCCTTCCAGCCGCACTGGTCGATCAGCCAGCCGGCGGCCAGCTTGTAGCTGCCGTCCGGTTGCGGATACGACACCAGCCCGGGATGAAGCGCGGCAAGCGCATCGCGCCGCGCGGCCGACACAATGGGATTTTTGAAGAAACTGCCAGCGTTGCCGGTGACCGCCGGGTCCGGCAGCTTGGCGCGCCGGATCTCGCAGACCGCCTCGAAAATGGCCCGCGCCGACGGCTCCCCCGCCAGGCCGGGATAGCGTTGCAGGTCCGGATACGACAGCACCGGCCGCCAGGGCCGCGGCAGGCGCAAGCGCACCGCCACGATCACCCAACGGCCGGGCGGCTGATGCTTGAAGACGCTATCGCGATAGGCAAAACGGCAATCCGCCGCGCTCATGTCGACATACCGGCCTGCCTGCACATCCCAGGCCGTCAGGCTATCGAAGCGGTCGGCCAGCTCGACCCCGTAGGCGCCGATGTTCTGCACCGGCGCCGCGCCGACCGTGCCCGGGATCAACGCCAGATTTTCCAGGCCATCCCACCCCTGCTTCACGCACTCGGCCACGAAACCGTGCCAGGTTTCGCCGCCGGCCGCCTCCACCAGCCATGCGCCGGCTTCTGCCCGCAGCAGGCGCACACCGCGCAAAGCCACGCGCGCCACCAGGCCCGGCACGCTCTCGGGCAGCACCACATTGCTGCCCCCGCCCAGCACCAGCAGCGGCTCGTATTGCGCGGCAAGGGCGGACAGCCCCGGCAATTGCGCCACATCCTCAAGCGTCACGCAGGCCCGGGCCGTGGCGGCCAGGCCCAGGGTATTCAGGACGGAAAGATCCCGCGTCGAGGGGATCAAGGCAGGCGTGCTGGCAGAGGAATTTGACATGGATACTACCGGGTATGCTATATTTTCTGTCTTCGCTCATATTACTTGATTGAGCTTGGCAGCCAGATTCGCCAGGACGCCCGCAAGGGTTGACGCGGCAACGCAAAGCTCAGCGCGATCCGCCTGTCCCGGCAACTGCCCGCGGCAAGCACGATCGAAAAAAATCATGTAGAATGCGCGCCTTCTGATCGATAACCAAGTTGATCAGGCAATCGCGAAAGCGGTTGGCAATAAGAAATGGTTTGCATCTGGCAAGCGTGGAATTTCCACCCGCCAGCCCTTGCGGACCCATGCGGGAGTAGCTCAGTTGGTAGAGCGCAACCTTGCCAAGGTTGAGGTCGCGAGTTCGAGACTCGTCTCCCGCTCCAGATTCTATGGACAGTGTTCTTACACTATCCATGTTGCAAGAAAGGGCCCGCGGGCCCTTTTTTCATTTCCGAGCCGGTCATGAACGGCTCGCTCCTGGGTCGCCCGCAGCACGGCACCATCAGCTGGTTCATCCACTGCAGCGAAGACTCGGCCGCCGAAGGCTTCTACCCGCCAATCCCCGCCGCGCACCTGGCGACGCTGCCGCCGCGGATCGTCGACTACCTGCGCCTGCCCCCCAGGCGCGAAGTTCATCATTGACGACCAGGGCTACGAAGACGCATGGATGGATGCCTGGATGGCAACCTCGGCCACGGCGTCCGTCGCGCCCGCGAAATACGCTGCTATCGCCGCCTGGGTCCGCAGCCGCGCCGCCTCCAGGGCCAGCCCGCCCATCGCAGTGCCCTCCACCGAGAAGAACGTCAGGCGCTTCAAGCCGATCGTGGCAAGCGCCGCCTTCAGGTAGGGCGTCAGGAAATCCGGCTGGCGCGCCTCGGCTCCGGAGAACAGGCCGCCGGACGACACCGCCACGAAGACCGGCCTGTCCGCCAGCACGCCCACCTTGCCTTCGCGCGTCACGCTGAACGTGCTGCGCACCCGCACCACATGATCGATCCACGCTTTCAACCCCGACGGCACCGTGTAGTTGTGCATCGGCGTGGCGATGACCACGTAGTCGGCCTCGGCCAGGGATTGGATCAGTCGATCGGACTGGCGCAGCGCGCCGCTCGGATCGCCGTCGGGGTCAGCGGGCGAACCCAACGCGCGGGCATACTCGGCATCCACGTGCGCCAGAAGATTGGCATCGATCTCGATAACATCGCGGCCGCGTTCGATATCGGCACGCGCCAAGGCATCGACGATGAACTGCGACAGCCGATGGCTTTCCGATTCCGTGCCGCGCGGGCTGCAGGTCAAACGCAGGACGCTCATGCCGCTTGCTCCCCCAGCGCCTTGCTGAAGCGCATCGCGCCGGTCAGCAACCCCTGCCGGAAGTAGAAGCGCTGCGCCAGCGCGTTGGCCAGCCCAGTATCCAGCACCAGCTTAGCGCAGCCGGCCGCGCGCGCCATCCGCTCAAGCGCCTGCAGCAGGCTGGCGCCATGACGCGTGCCGCGACTCTGTTCGGTGACGACCAGGTCGTCGACGTAGAGGAAGCGGCCGTAGATCAGGTTTTCCTGGAAGCGATAACCGGCCAGCGCGACGGGCGCATCGCCCTCCCACACCGCCAGCAGGGCGTAATGTTCGGCGCGCATGCGCGCAACGCGCTCGACGAAATCGGGCGCGCCGGCCAGGTGCGGGCGCAATTCCCGCATGACCGGAAAGCAGGCGCGCAGCGCCTCGTCGGTCTCGATAGGGCGGATGTCCGGTTGACTCATGAGGATCCTGTCTTGAAAGAAACCGCCCGCCGCAAGGGCGGGCACAAGCATGATGCTAAGGACGCCATGCCATAATTTGAAGAACCATAAATTGATCTTCTAACTAGGCCATGACGCCCGCCTCCCTCGCCAATCTGCCGCCCGCCACTTCCGACGACGATCCGCTGTACCGGCAGGTCTATGAGCGCTTCCGCGGCGCCATCGCCCAGGGCACGCTCAAGCCCGGCGACCGCATTCCATCCGCGCGCGCATTGGCCAAGGACCTGGGCGTGGCGCGCGGCACCATCGAGATGGCCTACTCGCTGCTGCACGCCGAAGGCTATGTGCAGCCGCGCGGCCAGGCCGGCACCGTGGTCACGCCCGGCCTGCAGGCCCAGGCCGCGCCGCGCCCCTCGCCGCCCCCCGCCAAGACCGACCCCGACACATGGCGCCAGCCGCCGACGCTGCTGCCGTTCCAGATGGGGCTACCGGCGCTGGATGCCTTTCCGCGCAAGATCTGGGCGCGGCTTGGCGCCCGCCACCTGCGCGCCACGCAGGCGGCCGACCTGTCCTACCCGCCCGCCGATGGCCTGCCCGCGCTGCGCAATGCGATCGCCGCGCACCTGCAGGTCGCGCGCGGCATCCACTGCACGCCGGCGCAGGTGTTCATCACGTCCGGCTATCGCGAAAGCCTGAACCTGGTGATCCAGGCGCTGCTGCAACCCGGGGACCAGGTCTGGGTGGAAGACCCAGGTTACCCCCCCACGCGAGAGCTGCTGAAGCACTCGGGCCTGGCGTCGGCGCCGGTGGAAGTCGATGCCGAGGGCATCATGGTGTCGCGGGGTATCGCGCAGGCGCCGCATGCGAGCGCCGCGATCGTGACACCCGCCCACCAAAGCCCGCTGAGCGTGACCCTGTCGTTGACGCGGCGCCAGGCGCTGCTGGAGTGGGCCGGGCGCCATCAACGCTGGATCGTCGAAGACGACTACGACGGCGAATACCGCTACGTCAGCCGGCCGCTGCCGGCGCTCAAGAGCCTGGACCGGCAAGGCCGCGTGCTATACGCGGGCACGTTCAGCAAGGTCATGTTTCCCGGCATCCGCCTCGCGTACCTGGTGGTGCCCGAGGCCCAGGTGCGGCGCTTCGAGGATGTCAACCGCGTGCTCGGCAATGGCATCCCCGGACTGACCCAGGCGCTGGTCAGCGCCTTCATGCTGGAGGGTCATTTCGCGCGCCACATCCAACGCATGCGGCGGCTCTATGCGGAACGCCGCAACGCCACTGCAGCGGGGCTGGCCAAGGTATTCGGCCCCGCCATGCCGATCGATCCGCAACCGGGCGGCATGCACCTGCTGGTGCGGATGCAGGGTCACCAGACGGATCGCCCGCTGGCGCAGCGCATGCTCGAGCACGGCATCTACGCACACGCCCTGTCGCGCTGGACGAGCGCCGCGCCATGCGGCGCCGGCCTGCTGATGAGCTTCACCAACATCGAGTCGCAGGAACGCGCCGAGCAGCTTGGCCGCCGCATCCTGGAACTGATGTAGCGACGGCGCCGCCCACGGGCGAGGCGCCGCCGCCGCTTGAATCCGCCTATTTCAACCCGGCCTTGTCCAGGCCGAACGCCTCGTCGGCGGAACCTGGCTCGGTACGGAAAGCGACGTTCAGGCGGTTCCAGCCGTTGATGCCCACCACCAGGAAGGTCAGATCCGAGATTTCCTCTTCGGACAACTGGCTACGGACCTGCTGGTACACCGCGTCCGCCACGCCGTGCGGATGCAATGTGGTGAGCGCCTCGGTCCATTCCAGCGCGGCGCGCTCGCGCGGACTGAACAGCGGGGATTCACGCCAGATCGCCACATGGTGCAGGCGCAGCTCACGCTCACCGCCGATCCTGGCCTGCTTGACGTGCATGTCCAGGCAGAAACCGCAGCCATTGATCTGCGAGGCGCGGATCGTCACGAGGTCATTGAACTCCCGGATGACAGCCTTCTTTTTCAGCGCGGCGCTAAAGTCGAGGTAATGCTTGGACAGGTCGGCGGAGACCTGGAAATAATTCAAACGCTGGGTCATGTTGCGTACACCTTTGTGGAATGGATTGCGGACGACATCGCCGCATACCCTCATGGTGCCGCCAGGAGCCCCGATGAAAAAGCGCCATGAATCGGCATTTGGCCTGGGCCATATTGCCTGGGCAACACCGCCCGGGTCGCGATGCGGGCACGCCCGCTTGCTCCGGCGTCGAATTAAGGTATACTCTCGCCTCTTCGCAGTACGCAGTATCCGCGCGGGAGTAGCTCAGTTGGTAGAGCGCAACCTTGCCAAGGTTGAGGTCGCGAGTTCGAGACTCGTCTCCCGCTCCATCCGATGTGCCGTTTTCTTGAACGCGCCGCATCGTTGGATCCGCCAGCCGGATGTCTTATTGACCGGATCGCCCGGCATCATCGGCGCCGCTTTCTTCAACGACGGATTCCCGTCGTCTCCCCTCCCCAGTTCTGCTTTGCCGCCTTGCGCCTCGATGCCCGCATCGCCATCAATGCCACGCACCTTGCCCGCGCAATCTCTCGGCCCATTGCAAGGGAATCCGGGGCCCGCGCATCGTTGCGGCGACTTTTTTGCGAGACCTGCCGACAGGCCCGCACAAGTCCTAAAAACTGTGTATAATCGCTGTCTTTGGTGGACACGGCCTCTTTCAAAAAAGCGGCTAGTTCAAAAAGCGACTAGTGGGATCTGATCCCCGGTTCATCAAACGCAGTGCCCCGCGGGAGTAGCTCAGTTGGTAGAGCGCAACCTTGCCAAGGTTGAGGTCGCGAGTTCGAGACTCGTCTCCCGCTCCAAATACAAAAAGGAAGCACCGGCCTATACCGCGCTTCCTTTTTTCTTGCAGTACTGGCGCAATGGCAGAGTGGTTATGCAGCGGATTGCAAATCCGTGTACGTCGGTTCGATTCCGGCTTGCGCCTCCAGTATCTCCCCCCCTGCATCTCGTTACCCATCCCTACGCCCGGTCAATCGATTGATTGCTAAGGTGACGCCGTTTTCATTTGACGCCGACTCCATGCACAACAATCACTCATCGCGCCGCGGCCGCCCCTCCCTGCTCGCCCTGTCCGCCGCCACATTGATGGCGCTGGCGCCCTGGGCCGCCGAAGCGGATTCCGATCGACATCACCACCGCCATGGACATGGCCGCGGCGAGTACAAAGAGAAGTACTGGGACGGTGCGTGCAAAGTCGAGCGCAAGTGGAAGCGCAACGGCGAATACACCGAAAAGCGCAAATGCCGCGATGATTACCGCTACGGCTACGCGCCGCAGCCGGTGCTGGTGCCGGCCATGCCCGCGCCCGCCATCGTCATCAATCCGCCTCCCATCATCATCCGCCCCTGAACATGGATCCTTCGGTCAAAGACGCCATCGCCCGCTGGCCCGACGTGCCCGCGGTGTTCGGCTGGCTGTCGCTGGATCCGCGCGGCCGCTGGCGCCTGCATCCACAAGGACTGGCGGCACAGGGCGGCGCAGGCGAGCCCATCACCAATCCGCAGATCCTGGGTTTCATCAACCGCAACTACGAACACGACGACGCGGGCCGCTGGTTTTTCCAGAACGGTCCGCAGCGCGTGTTCCTGCGGCTGGACGCGGCACCGTATGTGCTGCGGCTGGACGACGAAGGCCGCGCGCTGCGCACCCACACCGATGAACCGGTAACCGCGATTGCCAGTTGGTGGCTGGATGACACCGGGCAGTTGTATGCCATGACCGCGCAAGGCGGCGGCATCGTGCTGGATCGCGACCTGGCGCCGCTGATGGAGCGGCTGGCCACGCCGGACGGCAAGCCGCTGCTGGCGTCGCTGGAACAGTTGGCGCCGGCGCGCCCCCTGGATGTCACGCTGCCCGGCATCTACGGCACGGCGCCGCTGCGCCTGCTCGAGCGCGGCGCCGTGCCCCTCACGCTGGGCTTCCAGGCCAACCCTGAGGCCTAAGGCCCACCGAAGGGGCGTGGCGGGCCTTGCCTGCCCGCGGCGGCCACGCCTCGGCCGCGATGACGCCCGCTCCTGCGGACTGCGTGATGCGCGAGACGCTCAGCCGCCGCGACCGCGCTTGAGCAGCGCGTACTTGCCGTCCCCCAGCAGCGCCAGCACGGCGGCCGCCACGGCCAGGAAAATCGGGTATTCCCAACCGCCGCCCGGGTTGCTGAAACCCCAGCCATTGCCAAAATGCACCGTCGACGCCACGAACAGTTGCACCGCGGCGATCACCGCGATCCAGCGCGGCCATACGCCGAGAATCAACAGCACGCCGGCGCCGATCTCAAAGAAGGTCACCGGATACGCCAACCAGCCGGCAAAGCCGATCTTGGCGAAGAACTGCGCGGTGCCGGGCAGCGTGAACACCAGCAACTTGGTCAGGCCGTGGGCCAGGAACATCACGCCCAGCGCGAGGCGGAGCAGGAGCGCGGCATACGGCGCGGTACGGGTATCGATCATTGCATTCTCCGTGAGCGAATCGCCCAGGACGGGAAGATTCTTCATGGCCGCTATTCTTGCGATTCCAAAAACAAAGATAAACCTGCAAAATCGCAACTTATTGTTCCCCTTTAAGAAACAATCATGGATACCCACACTGCCATGCAGACCTATGCCCGGGTCGTCGAACTGGGCTCGTTCGCGGCCGCCGCGGACAAGATGGGCCAGGCACGTTCCGTGGTTACACGGCAGATCGCCTACTTGGAAGAAAAGTATGGCGTGCGGCTGCTGAATCGCACCACCCGCAAGCTCAGCATGACCGACGCGGGTCGCGCCTTCTATGAGCGCGTGCGCCCCATCCTGGCCGAAGTGGCCGACCTGGAACTGTCGCTGCAGGCCGAAGGCCAGGTGCCCAGCGGCCGCCTGCGCGTCAGCGCCCCGGTGTCGTTCGGCATCCTGCACCTGGGGCCGGCCATCGCCGAATACCTGCTGCGCTATCCGGACGTGATCATCGACCTGGACCTGAACGACCGCGTGGTCGACCTGGTCGAGGACGGCTACGACGTCGCCGTGCGCATTGGCCCGCTGCAGGATTCCTCGTTGGTGGCCCGGCCGTTGGCGCCGCAGCAACTGCTGGTGTGCGCGGCACCGGTCTATCTGGAACGTCACGGCGTGCCGCGCACCCCCGAAGACCTGAAGCTGCACCGCTGCCTGCACTACGCCTACGCCAGTACCGGCAACGAATGGCATTTCGAGAAGGACGGCGTCACTCATCTGGTGCGGATCAATGCCGCCCTGCGCGCCAACAATGGCGATGTGCTGCGCACCGCCGCGCTGGCCGGACACGGCGTGATTCTGCAGCCGGAGTTCCTGGTGGGCGAGGACGTGCGCAGCGGCCGCCTCACCGCCCTGCTGCCGGACTACACCCATACCCCGATTTCCATGTACGCCGCGTATCCGCACCGGCGCTTCCTGTCGCCCAAGGTGCGCTCCTTTGTCGAGCACTTGGAAGCCCGCTTCGGCAGCGGAACGCCGATGGCGCCCGCCCGCCGCGCCAGCCGGCGCCGCAGCCGTTAGAATCGTATCCATGACCGCCAAATCGCCCCTCGAATACTTCCCCGCGCCGCGCCGTGCCAACTTCTGCAGCCAGTGCGGCTCGCCGGTGAACCGCCGGGTGCCCGAGGGCGACAACCGCGAGCGCGACATCTGCGACCACTGCGGCGCGATCCACTACCAGAACCCGCGCCTGGTGGTGGGCACGGTGCCGGTGCTGGACAACCGCGTGCTGCTGTGCCGACGCGCGATCGAGCCGCGCTACAACACCTGGACGCTGCCGGCCGGCTTCATGGAGCTGGGCGAGAGCACCGCGCAGGGAGCCGGCCGCGAAACGCTGGAGGAATCCGGCGCGCGCATCCGGCTGGGCGATATCTACACCATCATCGACGTGCCGCAGATCGAGCAAGTCCATGTCTTCTACCTGGCCGAGGTGCTGGGCCCCGAGCTGGATCCCGGCCCGGAGAGCCTGGAGGCCCGCTTCTACGACGAGGCCGAGATTCCCTGGGACGACCTGGCGTTCCGCACCGTGGCGACCACGTTGCAACGCTACTTCGAGGACCGCAAGCGCGGCACATTCGGCCCTCACCACTACACCCTAGAATCGCACCGTTGAAGCTGCCCTGGCTCGCCGCCGACACGCCGTTTCCGCCAGCCGAGTTCGCCCTGACCGATCCGGACGGCCTGCTGGCGGCTGGCGCCGACCTGTCGGCGCCCCGCCTGATCCAGGCCTATTCGAACGGCATCTTTCCGTGGTATTCCGAAGGCGAACCCATCCTGTGGTGGAGTCCCGATCCGCGCATGGTGCTGGCCTGCCAGGACTTCGCGCCCTCGCACTCACTGCGCAAGCTGCTGCGCCAGATCGCACGCCAGAAACACGACGCCGCGCCGCGCGTCCAGGTGCGGGTGGACACGGTCTTCAGCACCGTGATGGCGCAATGCGCCGCGCCGCGTGACGGCCAGCCGGGCACCTGGATTACCGCGGCGATGCGCCAGGCGTATGCCGCCTGGCACCAGGCCGGCTACGTCCACAGCATCGAAACCTGGATCGACGGCGAACTGGCGGGCGGGCTGTACGGCATCAGCCTGGGCCGCATGTTTTTCGGTGAATCGATGTTCACGCTGGTGCCCAATGCCTCGAAGATCGCGCTGGCCTACCTGGTGCGCTACCTCAGCACCCAGGGCGTGCAGTGGATCGACTGCCAGCAGCAGACACGCCATCTTGCCAGCCTGGGCGCGCGGCCCGTGCCGCGCTCGCACTTCCTGGCGCATGTCCGCGCCGCCTGCGCCGAGCCCCCCCTTGCCTGGGCACCGGGCTGGCTCGACAGCAGCGGCCGGCTGACGCCGCTGACGGCGGCGCGAACCTGACGCCTCCCCAAGAGGATGTCCCGGTCCACATGTGATCGCAGGTTAGGCGTTAATATGTACCTGTCTCCGTCACGCACTGGCCGGGACGCCACATGAGCCAGCTAAAAGAACTCCCCTTCTCCACGCTGCAGTTCTACGCAACCGCGCCGTATCCCTGCAGTTACCTGCCGGATCGCCAAGCGCGGTCGCAGGTTGCCGCGCCCGGCCACCTGATCAATGCCGGCACCTATTCGCAACTGGTCGAACAGGGTTTTCGCCGCAGCGGGCTGTTCACCTATCGACCGCACTGCGACAACTGCCGCGCCTGTGTGCCGGTGCGCGTCGACACCGCCGGCTTCGCCCCCAATCGCAGCCAGCGCCGCGCCTGGCGCGAGCACCGCGACCTGCAGTCATTCGTGGCCGAGTTGGCCTGGTCTCCCGAACACTACCGGCTCTACACCCGCTACCAGCAGGGCCGCCATCCGGGCGGCGGCATGGACGAGGACAGCCGCACCCAGTACGCGCAATTCCTGCTGACCAGCCGCGTCAATACCCGCCTGGTGGAATTCCGCGATCCGGACGGCGTGCTGATGATGGTCTCGATCATCGACGTGCTCGACGATGGCCTGTCGTCCGTCTATACCTTCTACGATCCCGACGTGCCGGGCAGCCTGGGCACCTACAGCATCCTGTGGCAGATCGAGCAGTGCCGCACCCTCAACCTGCCCTGGCTCTATCTGGGCTACTGGATCGAGGACAGCCGCAAGATGTCGTACAAGGCCAGCTTCCACCCGGCTCAATACCTGATGGACGGCACCTGGGGCGAACGTCCTGCGCCCACCCCGGGCCCCGCCTGAAGCGCGCCAGCGCGTCGCCGCGGATGTCGGGGCCCAGACCCTTTACAATCCCGCTCCATGTCGATCCTCTTCCACGCCTATCCCCTGGCCCGCCCGGCGCTGTTCGCCATGGACGCGGAAACCGCCCACGAAGTCACCCTGTCGGGGTTGCAGCGGGCCTATGATTGCGGCGCCACGCGCAAGCTGCTGCACGCGCAGCCGAAGGCGCCATGCAGGCTGATGGGAATGCAGTTGGCCAACCCCATCGGGCTGGCGGCCGGACTGGACAAGAACGGCGCCTATATCGACGCGCTGGGCAATCTGGGATTTGGCTTCATCGAGGTCGGCACGGTGACACCCCGCGCGCAGCCGGGCAACCCCAAGCCCCGCATGTTCCGCCTGCCGCGGGCCAATGCGCTGATCAACCGCCTGGGCTTCAACAACCAGGGGCTGGACGCGTTCCTGGCCAACGTGCAACGCAGCCAATGGCGCAAGCAGGGCGGCATCCTGGGGCTGAACATCGGCAAGAACGCCGACACGCCGATCGAGCGCGCGGCCGACGACTACCTGATCGGCCTGGCGGGTGTCTATCCGCATGCCGACTACGTGACGGTGAACATCTCGTCGCCCAACACCAAGAACCTGCGCGCGCTGCAGGGCGGCGATGAACTGTCGGCGCTGCTGGCGCAACTGGCGGACAAACGCCATGCGCTCGAAGACCAGTACCAGCGCCGCGTGCCGATGGCGGTGAAGATCGCCCCGGACCTGACAACCGAGCAGATCGATGCGATCGCCGAGGCCCTGCCGCGCCACGGCATCGACGGCGTCATCGCCACCAACACCACGCTGTCGCGCGAGGCCGTCACGGGCATGGCGCACGCCGACGAGGCCGGCGGCCTGTCCGGCGCGCCGGTGCATGAGCTGTCGCTGGCGGTGATCCGCCGCCTCAGGCAGCAATTGGGCGACAGCCTGGCGATCATCGGCGTGGGCGGCGTGCTATCGGGCCGGCAGGCCCGCGAAAAGATCGAGGCCGGCGCCGACGCGGTGCAGCTGTACACGGGCTTGATCTACCGCGGCCCCGCCCTGGTGGGGGAATGCGTGCGGGCGGTGGCCCGCCGGGCCTGATCGCCCCCTGCCGCCCGAAGGGCCGGGATACTTGGCCGCGAAGACCGCCTGGCGGGCCTTTGCAGCCCGGGCAGCCCCCTGCCGCCGGCCGGACGCGCCGCGCAGGAACAGGCAAAAAAAGAGGCCACCCGAAGGGTGGCCCTAATTCCAGCTCTGCTCTGTCACTCAACAGTACTACATAACTGCGATTTGCGCAGCCCTGCGCGCGCGAATACTCAGGCGCTGCGACGGCTGCGGCTGGCGACCTTGGTGGCGGCGTCGGCGGCATCCGTCGCGGCCTTGAAGGTCGCGTTGGCGGCGGCATTCATGTTGGATTCGGCGACTTCAGCGGCCTGCTTGGCGGCCTTGGTCAGCGAATCGTAGGCGCTGTTGGCGGTGGCCAGCGACGACTTGATCAGGGCGACGGCGCTTTCCGAACCCGTGGGGGCGTTCTTCGAGAACTGCTCGACGGCGTCGCTCAGTTGCTGTTGGCCTTCGGCGATTTGTTCTTCGGTCAGCTTGACCAGGTTGCCTTGCACGCCGGCAACGATGTCGTACACGTGCTTGGTGTAGGCCAGGGCCTTTTCGGCGCCCGGCTGCAGCAGGCCGGAGGCGAACGCCGCGGCTTCCTGCGGGTCCTTCACTTCAGCGGCTTGTTGCGACTTCTGGGCGACTTCGTCCAGGGTGGCGCGCACGACCTTCAGGTTCAGCTCGACCAGTTTTTCGAAACCGGCGAACACGGCCGACTGGGCGGCCACGAAAGTATTGATGCCGGCTTTTTGACGGTCCAGGACTTGTTGCGGGATAGCGCTCATAGAATTGCTCCTTTTAGGGGTCGCCGGAGGCTGTCCGGCAGGTAAGGATGGTGTCTGCGACGAAATAAGGAACGTGCGCGGAAACTGGTACTACAAGCTACCGCCGGCCCGTTTGATGCACTGCACAATTGACATTCTACGGGCCTGAAAATCGTTGTCAAGCAATATTGGTGCAACGCAACAACTATTTGCACATTAACAGTGCAAGCCCCGGACCGGGTTTGATCCAGGACAAGGATTTCCCAGGATCCGGGAAATACCGGACATGACGGCGTATCAATTCTTTTCTACACTGCTTGCACGCTGATGACAGACAAATACAAACAATAAGTCAGCGGTCAAAAACACATCGCAGCAAGCAAAACCCTGCAATTGGAGACTTCATGACCCTCATCCCCCGCACGCTATCGGCCCTGCTCGCGGCCAGCGCCATGCTCGCGGCCGGCGCCGCCCACGCGGAATTCCCGGAACGCCCCATCAACATGGTGGTGCCGTTCGCCGCAGGCGGCCCGACGGACAACGTCGCGCGTTCGCTGGCTGAAGCCATGCGGCACTCGCTGGGCCAGACCGTCGTGGTCGAAAACAAGGGCGGCGCGGGCGGCACGATCGGCACCACGCAGGTGGCCCGTTCGCAGCCCGACGGCTATTCGGTGCTGCTGATGCATGCCGGCTTCTCGACCGCGCCCTCGCTGTACAAGAATCCGGGATACGACCCCTACAAGAGCTTCGAGCCGATCGGCCTGGTCGTCGATGTGCCCATGACCATCATCGCGCGCGCCGACTTCCCGCCCAACACCATCCAGGAACTGGCCGAGTACGTCAAAAAGAACAAGGACAAGGTTTCGCTGGCCAACGCCGGCATCGGGGCCGCCAGCCACCTGTGCGGCACCATGCTGGTCGAAGCGCTGGGCGTGCAGCTGCTGACCATTCCCTACAAGGGCACGGCCCCCGCCATGAACGACCTGCTGGGCAAGCAGGTCGACATGCTTTGCGACCAGACCACCAACACCACGCAACAGATCGACGGCGGCAAGGTCAAGGCCTATGCCGTCACCAGCCTCAAGCGCGTGCCCACCCTGCCGAAGCTCCCGACCATGGACGAATCCGGCTACAAGGGCTTCGAGGTCGGCATCTGGCATGGCATGTGGGTGCCGAAGGGCACGCCCAAGCCGGTGGTCGACAAGCTGGTCAAGAGCCTGCAGGCTGGCCTTGCGGATCCGAAGTTCCAGGAACGCATGAAACAGCTGGGCGCCACGGTGCTGACCGCCGACGCCAATCCCCAGGCCCTGGAGGCCAAGGTCAAGCAGCAAGTGCCGCAGTGGGCCGAGCTGTTCAAGAAAGCCGGCGTCGAACCGCAGTAACCTGACCAGGCCCCGCCCTGGCGGGGCCTGTCGTGTCCTTCGGCAGGATGGACGCCCGGCGCGCCTCAGGGGCGCAGGGCTTCCGCCGCCATGCCCAATCCGTTGAAACCGCTGGACACCGAGGGTTCATAGCCGAGCGCCTCGGAAATACTCGCGGCGGTATCGACCAGGGCCTTGATCCAGTCGTCCTGCAGACGTTCCGCCGGCGCCGAGATCGACAGACCCGCCACCAGTTTGCCGGTGTCATCGAAAATACCGGCGGCGATGCATCGCACCCCAAGCTCCAGTTCCTCGTTGTCGCGCGCGTAGCCATGGCGGCGCACCAGCGCCAGCTCGCGCTCGAGCCGGTCGAGATCGGTCAGGCTGTTGCGGGTATGCCCGGCCAGGCCCGTGCGCAAGGCGTACGCGCGCACCTGACGCGTATCGGCAGTGGACAGGAACAGCTTGCCGGTGGAGGTCAGATGCAATGGCGCACGGCCCCCGATGGCGCGCACCACCTGCATGCCCGAGCGCTCGCTCCAGGCCCGGTCGATATAGACGATTTCATCACCCTGCTGCACCGACAGGTTAATGGTCTGGCCGGTCAGCTTGTGCAGCGAGCGCATCGCGGCGATCGCCGCTTCGCGCACATTGAGCCGTCCCTTGACGAGCGACCCCAGCTCCAGCAGGCGCATGCCTAGCTGGTAGAGGCCATTGTCCACCCGCTCGACGTAGCGCCCCACCACCAGGTCATTCAGGATGCGGTGCGCGGTGGACGCGTGCAGGCCCGTGGTCGCGGACAATTCCTTGAGCGTGACGGGATCAGGCTGCGCGGCCAGCGCGTCGAGCAGGCGCATGGCGCGCTCGATGACCTGGATGGCGATGGGACTGCCCGCGGCGCCATCGGTTTCGGCTTCCTGGGCATTGCGAGTGAAAGAAGGACGGGACATGGGACCAACAGTGGCTAGCGCCGCGCCGCCGAAAGAGACCTTACTTGCGGCAACGCAGCAAACAGTTCTTTCCCGTATTGTGAAATTTACCGGGCCATTTGGCAATCGTTTTTTTGCCCATCGGACTGCCGAGGCGCTTGACCAGGGCCATGCCTATCCATCAGATTCCCGGCGGCGCCAGCTTGCCTCCCAGGCGCAGCACTTCCGCCCGCAAGAAGGCCAAAGCCTCGGCCGCCCCCTCGGGTTCGCCCTTCACGCCCAGGTCGATATGCGGCGTGCCGCCGGCCTCGCCCACGCTGGGCAGGCTGAAGGCCCGCACACCCGGCCAGCGCGTTTCCACGGTTTGCATGGCCGGCGTGATGCGCGACTCGGGCATGCCGAACACCAGGAAGGAATGCTCGGCGTGACGACGGATATGCTGCAACGCACGATAGCGTGTATCGAGCGTCCACTCGAGCATCGGCCACGCCATCACGGGAAATCCCGGCACGAATGTGTGATCCTGGATGAAGAACCCGGGGATGCGGTTGTACGGGTTCGGCACGATCTCGGAGCCCTCGGGGAACATGCCCATCTGCAGCCGCTGCTGGTTCTCGGGCGCACTCATGTCGGCCGTGCCCTGCCCCTTGGCCGCCATCTCGGCCGTGCGCAACGCGATCGCCTGCTCGGCCTCGGGGTGCAAGGCCAGCGCCCGTCCCAGGGCGGCGGCCGCGGCCTGCCGGGTGTGGTCGTCGGGCGTGCCACCGATGCCGCCGCAAGAGAACACCACGTCGCCACTGGCGAAGCTGCGCCGATAGGCGTCCACCAGGGTGTCGCGGTCATCCGGCAGGAATTGCGCCCATCCCAGCTGCATGCCGCGGGCGCCAAGCAATTCGACCACCTTGGAAAAGTGCTTGTCCTGCCGGCGGCCAGAGAGGATTTCGTCGCCGACGATGATGAGGCCGATGCGGCGGGAGGCGGGTTCTGCTGCCATGTCCGGTTCCAGAGAGTGGGATTGAATGAGCGCGATACCGCCTCAGGCGACATCGATGGTGCGTTCCTGGCGCAGGCGCTGGAGTGCGTCCAGTCCATAGTGCGCATAGACCAGCGCCGAAAACACCGGCAGGACGATCCAGGCCGGTGGCAACAGGTTGAGCAGGGCACAGATCAGGCCGATGATCCAGAACCCGCCATTGTGGCGTTCGAGGATCAGTTTGCGTTCGGTGGGGCTGGCATGCTCGACGATGGCGTCGACCCGCATCATGCGCGAGAAGGCGAACGTCCACCAGAAGACCGGCAGCACCAGGGCCATGGGCGGCACCAGCCAGAGCGGCAGGGTGAACAGCCAGCCAAGCACGAACGCGCCCGACACCCAGACCGCGTTCCAGACACTGACGGCGGTGGCCAGTTTGCCCTGATGACGCAGGCTCGCGTATTCGCGCTGGCTCACGTGGCGCAGCACCAGCGGCATGACGAACACCGCTGCGATCGCCAGGCCCAGCACACCCGACAGCGGCAACAGGATCGATACCGCGACCAACGGCACCAGATAGAGCTTGAGCGAGAACAAGCCCATCGCCAGCAACCATTCGTCGGTGCGGTTGATGAAGTCCCAATGCGATGCCTGAGCGGCCAGCCAGTCGGTGAGCGGTGTCCAGAACAGCCAGAACAGCAGTAGCGCGCCGAGCAGCGCAATCAGGAAGGGCAGCAGCAGCGCAAACAGCATCGTCGGGTGGCACTGCGACACCAGGGCGCGCTTGAAGGCCTGCGCCACGCCCCCGGTGCTGCGAGCGAAGCGGCTGGTGCCGGTGGATTCGGAGTCAGGACGCAGGACAGGCATGTAGGCAGGAATGGCGGGTGATCATCCCGGGTATGATAGTCAAACCTGCTTTCCCGCGCTCGTATGACATTACTGGTACCCGGCTCCGATCTCACCGCCCTGCGGGCACAACTGGCCGCCTCGCCGCAAGCCTGGCTGGTCGCTTGCTTCTGCGCCGCGTGGTGTGACACCTGCGAAGAATACAAACCCAAGCTGCGGGCGCTGTCCAGCGCCCGGCCCCAGCATGTATTCACCTGGATCGACATCGAAGACCACGCCGAGCTGCTGGGCGAAGTCGACGTCGAGAACTTCCCCACCCTGCTGGTCCAGATCGGCGGGCGGGTCGTCTTCTATGGCCCCATGCTGCCCCACATCGGCCATCTCGAACGCTTGCTCGACAGCCTGGACGAGCACAGCGCGCCCGTGACGACAGCGCTGCCGGATCTACCCCGGCTCCTCGCCGCCTGAGGCCTCCAGCCGCAAAAAAAGCGCCGTGCCTGGCGCTTTTTTCATGGTCGTGGATGACGTCAACGATGCCACCACGCAGGCGTGCCCGCTACTTGCGGCTGCCGCCCAACAGCACGGCCAGTTGGCGCTTGGGCGCAGACGAATTGCCATTCTGGCGCGGCGCCTGCTCTTCGACCTGGGCCGACGCTGCCGAAGGCTCGTAGGGCTTGAGGAAGAAATCATCCACCGGTTGGCGCGTCGTGCCACCGCCCGAGCGGCGATCCGACGAACGGCCACGCTCGCGGCCGCCATCGCGCGACGACGGGCCGCGCTCTTCGCGCCGGCCGTGGCTGCGGGCGACCAGATCGGCCGGCAGTTCCAGGGTACCGCGCGGCACTTCGCGCTTGATCAGCTTCTCGATGTCCAGCAGGAAACGCTCTTCATCGGCGGTGAACAGCGCGATGGCCTCGCCCGAGGCGCCGGCGCGGCCCGTGCGGCCGATGCGGTGCACGTAGTCTTCAGCGTTGTACGGCAGGTCGTAGTTGATGACGCAAGGCACGCCGGCCACGTCCAGGCCGCGCGCCGCCACGTCGGTGGCCACCAGCACTTCGAGTTCGCCGGCCTTGAAGGCCTCGAGCGCTTTCATGCGGTCGGCCTGGGTCTTGTCGCCGTGGATCGATTCGGCCTTGACGCCGTCGCGCTCGAGTTCGCGCGCCAGGCGCGCCGTGCCGATCTTGGTGTTCGAGAACACGATGACCTGATTCAGGCCGCGCGACTTCACCAGGTGCACCACCGCCGCGCGCTTCTGGTCGCCGCTCATCTTGTAGGCGATCTGCGTGATGGTGTTGGCCGTGGCGTTGCGCGCCGCGACTTCGATTTCCACCGGATGGTTCAGGTACGAACGGCCGAGCTTGCGGATTTCGTTGCTGAAGGTGGCCGAGAACAGCAGGCCCTGGCGCTGCGCGGGCAGCAGCCGGATGATGCGTTCCAGGTCGGGCAGGAAGCCCATGTCCAGCATGCGGTCGGCTTCGTCCAGCACCAGGATGCCGACTTGGCTCAGATTCACGTTCTTCTGCTCGACGTGGTCCAGCAGGCGGCCGGGCGTGGCCACCAGCACTTCGCACCCGCGACGCAGCGCTTCTTTCTGCGGACCGATATCGACGCCGCCGAACACCACCGCGGAACGCAGCGGCGTCTGCTTGCTGTAGCGCTTGACGCTTTCGTATACCTGGTCGGCCAGCTCGCGCGTGGGCGTCAGGATCAGCGCGCGCACCGGATGGCGCGCGGGCGAGGCGCTGGTGTTGGCCAGCGGCATCAGGCGGTGCAGGATTGGCAGCGTGAACGCCGCCGTCTTGCCGGTGCCGGTCTGGGCCGCGCCCATGACATCGCGCCCTTCGACCACGACGGGAATGGCCTGCGCCTGGATCGGGGTGGGCGTGGTGTAGCCGGTTTCGGCGATCGATTGCAACAGCAGGGGATGCAGCCCGAAGTCGGAAAACGTGGGCGTGGGCGCCGCTGCTGCGGCGGTGGGTGCTGCGGATTGAGTGGATTCAGTCATCAGGGTTAGGCAAGTACCGGGACCAGTGAAAAAGAACAAAACGAGAGTGCTGCGAGCACTGCACTGCATATGCATCGGGACAACCGGAACGCGCGCCACGCTCGCGCGGCCATGTGCGAACCACCTCGAGACGCATGCGCATCGCGGGTAATCAGCACCCTGCCTTGCTGGCCAGGTGGCGCATTCTGGTTTCGATACTTATGAGGGCAGTACCAGGCCCGGATTGCTGTGGATAACTTGATTTTAGCGCAGCCGGGCGCCGGGGCGGTCAAGCCAGTGCCGGGGGGCGACTCCTTTGGCCTGGCGGAAGCTCTTGCTGAAATGGCTGAGGTTGCCGAATCCGGTGGCCAGCGCGGCATCGGTGACCCGGTATCCCGCCTCCAGCATGGACGCCGCGGCATCCAGCCGCACCGCCTTCAGGTAGGCGTGGACGGAGCGTCCGGCCACCTGGCGAAAGCCCGCCTTGAGCTTTTTCTCGCTCAGGCCAACCTCGCGCGCCAGGCGCAGCACCGTCCATTCCTCGCCGTAGCGGGCCTCGATCAGGCGCCGGGCCTGCGCCAGCTGGCGCCGCTCGCGGGCCGCCACCGGCGTCTCTCCGGCCGCGCCGCTCATGGTTTCCAGCACGATGGCCAGGGCCTCGAGCGCCTTGGCGCGCATGTACAGCCGGCGCGCGGTGGCGTCTTCGTGGCGGCAGTCCAGGACGTCGGCGGCCAACCGCAGCAGGCCGGGCGGCGCCGGAAAGCCGGCCATCAACGAACCGGCCGCCGGCACGCTGTGATCCAGCACGAACGCGCCGCGCAGGGCCGCCAGCGGCCGGCCCCCGGCGCGTAACAGCCCGGCGGATGAATAACGGATGTCCACCAGGCGGACGGCTTGCCCGCCCGGCATCTGGAAACGGCCCCGCGCCCCGCGTTCGCCCGTCTGCACCACGGCCATGCCGGAGCCGACGTTCAGCGGCACCCCGCCGTCGATCGACATGCAGGCCCGGCCTTCCAGGAAGACGGCGATGCAGAACATGGGCGGGCCCTCGGCGGCGACGTCCAGGCCGACTTCCGGCGCGCCGTTCCAGACCGACAGGGTCAGGTCTTCGTCGAACGCCTCCACCCGTGACAGCGCCGCCCATGCAGCGGGAATCGGCGCGGCGGGCAGCAAGGGGTGGCCGCAACGGTGTCCCGGCCAGTCGGTCGCGGGCGCCAGCACGCCAGTGGCGAAATCCAAATTTAGACCCCGAATTGAACAGTGCGGGTACGGAAACCGTTAGTGCGCCCCGATCCCAATAACAATAATTCTCATTAATAATTCTACTGAAATCCCGCTTCGACGACATGACACTTTCGCTCCCCTTCCGCCACACCGCGCTGACGGCCGCCCTGTGCGCCCTGGCCGTTCCCGCCGCCGCGCAGTCCCAGTCCGTCAGCGAGCTGGCCCCCATCACCGTCACCGCGAGCAAGCAGGAACAGGCGCTGCGCGATTTCAATGGCGCCGCCGTGGTGGTGCCGGCCGACACCCTGCACGCCGCGCAGGTCGACAGCACCCTGCAACTGTCGCGCGTGCTGCCGGGCGTACAGATGTCCAGCAGCGGGTCGTTCCTGTTCCCCGTCATTTCGGTGCGCGGCATCACGTCGGCCCAGGACTTCTACAACCCCGCGCTCACCGTCTACGTGGACGGCGTGCCGCAGTTGCCCACCTTCGCCTCACAGCTGCTGACCGACGTCGAACGCGTGGAACTGCTGAAAGGCCCGCAAGGCACGCTGTATGGCAAGAGCGCGATGGGCGGCGTGTTGAACATCGTGTCGCGGCAACCGGACAACGATCCCTACTTCCGCGCCGCCGCCGGCGTCGCCAGCCGCGACGGTTACCTGTTCAAGGCCAGCGGCGGCGGGCCGCTGGTCGACAACCTGCTGTACGGCTCGGTGGCCGCCGCGGTCAACGACGCCCCCGGCCGGCTCGACAACCCGGTCACCGGCGCCAGCCATGTCGGCGGCACCTCGGCCAACGCGGGCGCGGCGCGTCTGCGGTTGGCGCCGGCCGGCAGCCCCTGGGAAATGGGCCTGGCGGTCAGCGGCGAATGCACCCGCGGCAGCCAGGACGTCTACGTGCCCTTCGACGATCCCGGCAGCCGGCAAGCCGCGATTTCCCCGGACATGCCTGCGTCGCTGGCCGATCCCTACCAGAAGCGCTGCAGCGGCAGCCAGGCGCTGACCGGCCGCTACGATTTCGATGGCTGGCGCCTGAATGCGGTGGCCGCCTGGCAGCAGTTGCACTACGACCGCCACTTCACCCTCGGGCCGACCTACACCAGCCAGCCCGAGCGCTGGCGCCAGCAGATGCAGGAACTGCGCCTGTCGACCACCGGCACGCACGCGGTCGACGGCGTCGTGGGCCTGTACCGCCAGCGGGTCACGCAGTCGCGTTCCGCGCTCAGCCAGATGCAGATGCCCGGGATGCAAATCGACGCATTCACGGCCGGCTCCCGCAACACCAGCGAATCAATCGCCCTCTATGGCGACGCCACCTGGCACGCCACCCACGCGCTCGATCTGTCGGCCGGCCTGCGTTATTCCCGCGACAAGGCATCCACCCGCTACGACGGCTCGACGCTCAATGGCGTGACCTACGGCCAGGACCCCTTCGGCGGCGCGGGCACGACGTCGGGCAGCACGGTGCTCGGCAAGCTGTCCGCCGGCTACCGCCTGTCGCCCGAATGGCGCGTGTACGCCAATGCGGCGCAAGGCTACAAGCCCGGCGGCTACAACCTGGCGCCGTCCAACCCGGCCGATGCGCGTCCCTTCGGCAAGGAACGCGGCGTCAGCTACGAAGCGGGCGCGCGCTTTGACGGCGATACGTTGCGCGGCGGGGCCGCGCTGTACCGCACCGACATCCGCGATGCGCAACTCTATGTCAGCGACCAGATCGGCTATCAGCACATCGAGAACGTCGGCAATACGCGCTCGACCGGCGTCGAGTTCGACCTGAGCTGGGACGTGACGTCGCAATGGACACTGGGGCTGGACGGTTTTCTAAACCACACCACGTTCCGCAGTTTCAACAGCGATGCGGTCTGCCCCGGCTGCGACGGCAACCGCGTGCCGTTCTCGCCGGGCTACGGCCTGAACGCCAGCGCCCGCGGCCACTTCGACGCGGGCATCGGCCGCCTCTCGCCGGCCCTGACCGTGCGCCGGATCGGCGCGCAGTTCTTCGACATCGGCAACAGCCTGCGCCAGGACGCCTACACGCTGGTCGACCTGAGCCTGGCATGGCGCATCCGGCCGCAGGTCGAGGCCACGCTGTACGTCAACAACCTGACCGACCGGCGCTACCGCACCTACGCCTTTGGCGGCGGCGCGCGCGGCAGCTACGCGCAGGTCGATCCCGGCCGCACCGTGGGCCTGAACGTCGCCTTCGAATACTGACGCCGGGACCCGACGCGATGCCGAACGCCTCCCCCGCGCGTCTGCCGACCGCGCGGGTCATTGCCGCCATCGGCGGCATCTGCATGGTCCAGAGCTTGGTCAGCGGCATCGCCTTCCAGGGCGTGCCGGCGCTGCTGCGCGACAGTGGCGCGCCGCTGGGCCAGGTGGGCCTGGCCTATCTGGCCTTCCTGCCGTGGGCCCTGAAATTCCTGTGGGCGCCGTGGATCGAGCGCTATCGCCTGCCCCAGGGCCAGGCGCTGCGGCGCACCCGGCGCATCGTGCTGCCGGGCCAATGGCTGCTGGCCGCGTTGCTGTTCCTGCTGGCCATCCTGGGCCAGCCGACCCTGCCCGTGCTGCTGGCCGTGCTTGGCCTGATCTCCCTCACCGCGGCCACCGTCGACATTGCCGGCGACGCCTTCGCGGTCGAGCAACTGGCGGCGCGCCGGCGCGGCTGGGGCAATGCGACCCAGGTCGGTTCCAGCTATCTGGGCATGTTCCTGGGGGCGGGGCTGTTCGTGGTGCTGGCGGACAGCCATGGCTGGCGCGTGGCGGCCGCCGTGATGGGCCTGCTGGTGCTGCTGCTGACCCTGCCGTTCGCCGGGCTGCGCGAGCCGGCCCGCGCGGCCGATGCGCCAGCGCACCGCCCCAGCCTGGCGCACGCGCTGGGCCGGCCAGGCGTGCGGCTTGGCCTGCTCATCACCGTGGTGTTCCAGGTCGGCTCGCGGCTCGCCGCCGGCATGACCTCGCCGCTGTTGCTGGACCGCGGCGTGCCGCTGGCCTCGGTGGGCTGGATCAACGGCGCCGGCGCGGTCGTCGCGGGACTGGCGGGCACCTTGCTGGGAGCGCTGGCGCTGCAACGCTGGCGGGCGCCGCGCGCGGTGGTCGCGGCCATGGCCCTGCAGGCGGCCGCGCTGATCCTGTTCGTGGCCGGCGTCGCCGCGCCCGGCCTGGGGTTGCCGGCCGCCGGCCCCGGCTGGCTGGTGGCGCTGGCGCTGCTCAAGGCGGCCACGGCCGCCACCGGTTTCGTCGCGCTGTACGCCTTTCTCATGGGGCAGGCCTCGCCGGCCCAGGCCGGCGTCGATTTCACGCTGTTCCAGTGCGCCGACGCGCTGGTCGCCATGGTCGGCGGCCTGGCCGCTGGCTGGCTGGCGCAGCACCTGGGCTATGGCGCCTGCTTCGGCATCGCCGCCGTCCTGGGCGCGGCCGGCCTGCCCGCCCTTTTCGTCCTGATGCGGCGCGCCGCGCCGCCCTCGTCTTCTGGAGAATGAACATGTCTGAACGCACCGTCGTCATTGCGGGCGCCGGCGTCGCCGGGCTGGCCTGCGCCTGGTGGCTGGCCCGGCAGGGCTGGCGCGCCGTGGTGGCCGAACGCGCGCCGCATCTGCGCGATGGCGGCTACATGATGGGCCTGTCCGGCCCCGGCCTGCTGACCGCCCGCCGCATGGAACTGGTGCCCGCCCTGCGCGCCGTGGAGCGCGAAATCGGCGAGAACGTCTATCGCGACCGCCGCGGCCGCGAGGTGATGCGGATCCGCTATCGCGAACTGCTGCGGCAACTGGACTGGATCACCCTGCGCCGCACCGATCTCGTGCAGGTGCTGCACGCCGCCGTGCGCGACCACGCCGAGATCCGGCTGGCCACCACGGTGGCGGGCTGTAGCCAGGATGCCCATGGCGTGGACGTGACATTGTCGGATGGGTCCCAATTGCGCGCCGATCTGCTGATCGGCGCCGATGGCGTGCGCTCGCCCCTGCGCGCCCAGGTCTTCGGCGCCGAAGCGGCGGCGCCATCGCCGCTGGGCTACCGTTATGCGGCCTATGACGTCGACGACGACACCGGCATGGCGCGCGACTTCGTGTCCTATGCCGCGCCGGGCCATCAGGTCGAATATCATGGGCTGGGCGGCGGCCGCAAAGCAGCCCTGCACGTCTGGCGCAGCCACGAGACCGGCTGGGTCGAGGCGCCGCGGCGGCTGGGCCTGCTGCGGGAACTGGCGCGCACCACCCACGCGGAAGTGGGCCGGCAGCTGGACACACTGACCGCCGACACGCCGATCGTCATGGATGACCTGGCGCTGGTCGAGCTGCCGCGCTGGCATCAGGGCCGCATCCTGCTGGCCGGCGACGCCGCCCATAGCCTGTCCCTGATTTCTGGCCAGGGCGCGGGGATGGCATTGGCCGGCGCCTACGTGCTGGCGCAGGAACTGGGCAGGCTGCCGATCGAACAGGCCCTGGCGGCCCATGAGCGGCGGCTGCGCCCGGTGATCGACAGCCTGCAGCAGCGCAGCCGCAAGCTGGCGCCCGTCTACGTGCCGGCCTCGGCATTCGCCTTTGGCCTGCGCAATACGGCCTTGCGCCTGCTGCCCAGGCTGATCCTGAAACGCTATTTCCTCAGCGGGCTGAAATCCGAAATGGAAGCCGCCGCGGCGCTCGGCTGACCGGCCTCAACCCGCCAGCCAGCGCAGCCCCCACAGCACCAGCATGCCGACCACGATGACCAACACCGCGCTGCGGGTGCGCAGAAACACCAGAATGGCGACGATGCCAGCCACCAGCTTGTAGTCGAACAGCGGGCCCAGCCCGGCCTTCCAGGGCAGCAGGTCGGGCACCACGATGGCGGTGAGCGCGGCGGCGGGCGCATAGCGCAGCGCGCGGCGCACCCCATCGGGCAGCGGGATGTAGTCGCCGAACAGCATGAAGCCGGCGCGCGTCAGCACACTGCACAGCGCCAGCAGCAGGATCGCCGAATAGACGTAGATTTCGGACGGCCAGAATGTCATGTGCGCGCCTTGAAGAAGCGTTCGGCCCACATGCCGGCCACCACGCCCGCGATGACCGCGGCCGCCAGGCCCAGGCGCAGCGGCAGCACCTGGCCGGTCCAGGCGACCACGCCCGCGGCCAGCATCGACACCAGCATGGGTTTGGAATTGGCCAGCGGCACCGTAATGGCCAACAGCGCCAGCACCGCCGCGAAATCCAGCGACCAGGCCGACGGCACCATGGTCCCCAGGTAGATGCCGATGATGGACGAGGTCTGCCAGACCAACCAGCCCGGCGCAATGGTGCCGAGGAAATACCACAGTTGTTCGCGGGTGCCGCGCTCGGCGGCGTCACCGAAGCGCGGCATGAACAGCACGAAGCCCATGTCGGTGGTGAAGTAGCCCAGCCCCAGCCGCTTGGGCCAGGACAGGTGGCGGAAATAGGGTTGCAACGCCGCGCCGAAGATCAGGAAGCGCAGATTCACCACGCAACCGGCGGCAAAGACCAGCCAGAGCGGCGCGCCGGTGGCGATCAGTGGCAGGGACGTGAGCTGCGCCGATCCGGCGTACAGCAGCAGGGTCATGGCCAATGCCATGGATTCGGTCAGGCCCGACTTGACCATGGCCACGCCGGTCACCAGCCCCCAGGTGGCGGTGGCGATCAGGGCGGGCACGATGGCGTGGACCCCGGCGCGGAAAGCGGCGATGCGCTCCTGGCGGACCTGCCGCGGATCTTCGGATTCGGAAAGCGCAGACTCAGAGGACAACGGCGGGCCCCTGGGGATTCGGACAGGACGACATGGAAACTCTGTGGGAAAGGAAACGCACGACAACCTGTTCGCCCGCCGGGCCCGTCGGCGCCCGAGGGCACCGCGCCGGTGCGCGAATAGCGCGTTATTGTAACCTCGCCGCTTGATACAATACGGCCCTCGGGTTTAGACAGGGAGCAGACCATGTCGATGGCTGACCGCGATGGCTTCATCTGGTATGACGGCAAGCTCGTGCCCTGGCGCGATGCGACCACGCACGTCCTGACGCACTCCCTGCACTACGGCCTGTCGGTATTCGAGGGCGTGCGCGCCTACCGCTCCGAGATCGGCACCGCCATCTTCCGCCTCGAAGACCACACCAACCGTCTGTTCAACTCGGCGCACATTTACCAGATTCCGATGCCGTTCGATCGCGACACGATCAACGAAGCCCAGCGCGCGGTGGTGCGCGAGAACCAGCTGGAATCCTGCTACCTGCGCCCGCTGGTGTTCTACGGCCCCGAAAAGATGGGCGTGTCGCCCAAGGGCGCCAAGGTGCACGTGGCCATCGCCGCCTGGCCCTGGGGCGCCTACCTGGGCGAAGAAGCCCTGTCGCAGGGCATTCGGGTCAAGGTATCGTCGTTCGCCCGCCAGCATGTCAATGTGACCATGCCGCGCGCCAAGGTCGCCAGCACCTACGCCAACTCGATCCTGGCCAATACCGAGGCCCTGCAGGACGGCTACGACGAGGCCCTGCTGCTGGACACCGAGGGCTTCGTGGCCGAAGGCTCGGGCGAAAACCTGTTCCTGGTCAAGGATGGCGTGCTGTGCGAGCCCGAAATCGCCTCGGCGCTGACCGGCATCACCCGCTCCACCATCCATGCGCTGGCGGCCGATTTCGGCCTGCGCGTGGTGACCAAGCGCCTGACGCGCGACGACGTTTACATCGCCGACGAAGCCTTCTTCACCGGCACCGCCGCGGAAGTCACGCCGATCCGCGAGGTCGACAACCGCCAGATCGGCTCGGGCCGGCGCGGCCCCATCACCGAGAAACTGCAGAAGGCGTTTTTTGACATGGTGAATGGCCGCAACCCGAAGTACCATCACTGGCTGAGCAAAGTCTGATTCGCGCCGCCCTGCCCTGGCAGGGCAGCATTACTGCCCCAACCTACCGTATCACCGGTATTTTTTATTCAGGAAATTCCATGACCGCCGCTGCCCCGGCCGCCGCCCCCCACGAAGTCATCGAAGTCGGCGCCGAAGACCTGCCTGTGTTCTGTCCGGGTCCCAAGGCCCCGCTGTGGAGCATGCACCCGCGCGTCTTCCTGGACGTCGCCCACAACGGCTCGGCGCGCTGCGCCTATTGTGGCGCCGAGTATCGGCTCAAGCCCGGCACCGTGCTGCACGGCCACGGCCACTGAGAAGACCCGCCGCCCAATAGCCATCCGTTCCGCCACCATGTTCGCCACGCCCGAAGAAGCAGAACACGCCTTCTATGAAGCCCTTGAGCAGGGGGACACCGTCCGCCTGATGCAGGTGTGGGCGGACGACGAGGAAGTCGTCTGCATTCACCCGGGCGGCCTGCGCATCGTCGGCCACTCGGCCGTGCAGGAATCCTGGCAACACGTGCTGGCGAATGGGCCGTTGCACATCCGGCCGCTGCGCCCGCTGGTCATGCTGAGCATGATGTGCGCGGTGCATGTACTGGTCGAGCAGGTCGCGGTGCGCACACGGGAAGGCACGCAGTTCGCCAACTGCTACGCCACCAATATCTATCACAAGGGCCCCACCGGCTGGCGCATGGTCATGCACCACGCCTCGTCGGCGCCCACCGAAGCCGGGGTGCTCGACTTGCACGACGTGCCCGACATGCTGCACTGATCGGGTCGACTTTGGCTGCTGCTCGCTTCGACACAACGCCCTGCCCTGTTCCCTCCTGGCTGCCCGGAGGCGATGCCCAGACGGTCTACGCCGCGCTGTTCGCGCAGTACCACCGCATCGCCTTCGTGCGCGACCGGGTCGAAACGCCCGACACCGACTTCGTCGATTTCGATTGGACCGGGCCCGGGCTGTTCCCGCACAAGGCCGCCGACGGCGCGCCCGTGAGCGGCCAGCGGCCGGTCGCCAACGGCAAGACCGCGGCCGCGCGCTGGATGACCGAAGCCGACTGGAAATCATTGCCGCAGACGGCCGACACGCCGGCGCTGCTGCTGTTCCATGGCCTGGAAGGCGGCAGCAACAGCCGCTATGCCCAGTCCATCGCGCACCACTTCCGGGCGCGTGGCTGGATCGTCGTCATCGCCCACTTCCGCGGCTGCTCGGGTGTGCCCAACCGCCTGGCGCGGGCGTATTATTCCGGCGACTCGGCCGAGGTCGGCTTCCTGCTGAACACGGTGCGCGACCGTATCCCGCACGCGCGCTGGCACGCGGTGGGCGTGTCGCTGGGCGGCAATGCTCTGCTGAAATACCTGGGCGAACACCAGGAAGACACCGGCTGGCTGACAGCCTGCGCGGGCGTGTCGGTGCCGCTGGACCTGGTGGCCTGCGGCAAGACGCTGTCGACCGGGTTCTTCAACCGCAAGGTCTACACCGGCCATTTCCTCAAGACGCTCAAGCACAAGGTCCTGGAGAAGGCGCACCGCTATCCCGGCGCCATCGACGTGATGCGCATCGCCCACGCGCGCGACCTGCGCGATTTCGACGACGCCTACACCGCGCCCATGCATGGGTTCCGCAATGCGCTCGATTACTGGACACGGGCCTCAAGCAAGCCCTGGCTGCCACGGATCGCGGTGCCGACGCTGGTGCTGAACGCGCTGAACGATCCATTCATTCCCGCCAGCGCCCTGCCCAAGCCGGACGAGTGCTCGTCCAGCATCCTCTTGCACCAGCCGACCGACGGCGGCCACGCGGGATTCCCGACGGGGGCGTTTCCGGCCCACCTGGGCTGGCTGCCGCAGCGGCTGGGCCGATTCTTCGAGACCGGCCTGTAGTCGTTCGCCAGGCGCGGCCTGCGCACCGGTTCCGGCGCTGGCGCGGGCCCGGCTCGCCCCGGCAGCGCCCACGCGCGCACCGGCGCCGCATCAACCCGACTTGAAACGCTCCAGCAACTGGCGCTCTTCGGCCAGCCGGTCCTTGACTTCCTTGATCTGCACGTCGATCTGCGATTGCTCGTAGAAATCGGTGGACATGCCGCGCGCCTGCTGCAGCTGCGACTCCGCCGCCGCGAAGGCGCCTGTCATCACGTAATAGCGCGCCAGGTCGCGGCGCGCCTGCACCGGCTTGCCGGTGCGCTCTTCGCTCTGCGCCAGCATCTGGTAGAGGCTGGGCTCGTCCGAGCCCCACTGCTTGATCCTGGCGCGCAGATACTCCTGGGCCTCGGCGTGGCGGCCATTGGCCTGCAGCGCCGAGGCGTAGGCGATGCCCAGCGCCCGCTGCCCGGGCCAGCGCCGGATCGCGGCCTGCGCCAGGTCCTGGGCCCGCCGGTAATCCTTGCGCGCCAACGCGATATCGACGGCAAGCTTGGCCATCTGCGGCGAATCGCGACCGTCGGCGGCGGCCTGCGCGAGCTGGCGCTCGGCTTCGTCCAGGCTGTTGCGCTGGAACGCCTGCAGGGCCAGGCCGTAGTACGCGGCCGAACGGCGCACCCCGGACAGGGCCTGGGCCTCGTCCTGCAACTGCTGTCCGGCGGTGCGCAGGCTGACCGCATCGCGCCCTTGCACCACGCGCATCTTGGCGCGGATGTACCAGAAATCATCGCTGTCGACATGGCGAGATGGCGGTAGCGAACGCACCCGGTTCTGCACATCGGACATACGCTCGATGGACAGCGGGTGGGTACTGGCCCACGAGCCGCCGCCGGCGCCTTCGTTCAGGCGCGAGGCGCTCATGAGGCGCGAGAACATCTGCGCCATGCCTTGCGGGTCATAGCCCGCCTTGGTCAACATGGTGAAGCCGGCGCGGTCGGCCTCGCGCTCGGCATCGCGCGAGAAGCCCAGCTGGCGATTGATGGCGGCGGCCTGGCCGAACGCGGCCACGCCCATCGCCAGGTTGCCGCCACCGCCGGCCAGCGCCGCCAGCAGCGCGCCCGCCAGGCTCGCCAGCATGACCATGCTGTTCTGGCTCTGCTGCGTCATACCGCGCGCGATGTGCCGCTGGACCACGTGGCCGATTTCGTGCGCCAGCACCGCCGCCAGTTCGGATTCGCTGCCGGAGGACACGATCAGCCCGGTGTTGACGCCGATGAAGCCGCCCGGCATGGCGAACGCGTTGATCTCGGGGTCGCGCACGCCGAACATCTCGACATCGGGCACCGCGCCGGGCGAGAACGCCGCCAGCTTGCGCCCCATGGTGGTGAGGTACTGGCTGAGTTCGGGATCATCGACGTAGGTCGGATCGCGCCGCCCCTGCGACATGATGGCTTCGCCCAGACTGCGCTCCAGCGCGGGCGACAGGTCCGCGGCGGAAGCCGCGCCCATCGAGGGCAGGCCCACCGGCTGGGCCCAGGCCGTCACGGGCAAGGCTGGCACCGCCAGCGCGACACAGATTCCGATGGTCGCGCCTCGCCGCGCAATCGAGCAAATGGATGGCATTTTCCTGCGGTTCATGAGCCTATGATAGCGATGCGCTTAAAATGTTTCATCGATACCCCAAACGAGGTTTCAATGCGTCCCGTCCGTAAAGCCGTTTTCCCTGTCGCCGGCATGGGCACGCGGTTCCTGCCCGCCACCAAGGCGATGCCCAAGGAAATGCTGCCCGTGGTCGACAAGCCGCTGATCCAGTACGCCGTCGAAGAAGCCGTGGCCGCCGGTATCACCGACCTGATCTTCGTTACGGGTCGCAACAAACGGGCCATCGAAGACCATTTCGATTCCGCGCCCGAGCTGGAATCCGACCTCGAAAGCAAGGGCAAGCACGAGCTTCTCGCCATGGTGCGGGGCATTCTACCCGCCCACGTCAATTGCCTCTATATCCGCCAATCGGCGCCGCTGGGTCTGGGCCACGCGGTGCTGTCGGCCGCGCCGGCCGTGGGCGACGAGCCCTTCGCCGTGCTGCTGGCCGACGACCTGATCGACGCCGACACGCCGGCCATGAAGCAACTGGTGGACATCGCCGTGGCGCAGAACGCCAGCGTGCTGGGCGTGCAGGATGTGCCGCGCGAAGACACGCGCAAGTATGGCATCGTGGCCACCCGCGATGGCGAGGGCGATGGCCGTACCGAGCGCGTCACCCACATCGTCGAAAAACCCGATCCCGCCGCCGCCCCGTCGACCCTCGCGGTGGTGGGACGCTACGTGCTGGAAGCGGCGATCTTCGACCACCTGCGCTCGACCAAGATGGGCGCCGGCAACGAGATCCAGCTGACCGACGGCATCGCCTCGATGATGCGCGAACGCGCGGTGTATGCGCATCGCTACGAAGGCACGCGCTATGACTGCGGCAACAAGGCCGGGATGTTCCAGGCCACCGTGGCGCTCGGCAAGAAATACCACGGCCTGCTGCCGGAATGACACGGCGGCCGCAAGCGGCCGCCTGCCCCCCTGCCCGCCGCCAGGCCCTGGTGGCAGCTAGACCGACGCCGCCCGGCGCGCCCTGGCACGTGCCAGGGCATCGCGGTCGGCCTTGCGCAAACGGCCTTTGGCCGATAAACGCATCAGCGTGCCCAGCGCCACCATCAGCCCGATCACCTCGACCAACGCGGCGGGAATCCACATGGTCAGCCCGCCGATGGTCTGGTCGGTCTGCGCCGACATGGCGATGGCCCGGCCGCACAATTCGAACAAGGGATAGATATCGCTTTCGGTGAAGGCGATGACGGCGCCCGCCACCATCTGCGGCAGCATCGTCAGGATCGGTGATATCACGCGCCCGCCCGGCGTCATCGCGGCCGGCGGCGCAGGGCGGCGGTCCAGGATCAGGTTCCAGTACATGAAGCCGCTGATCACCACCGACCAGTTCATCAGTCGGTACAACCGCCAGTCGAGCATGGAGTAGAACTGCACCGACGGGATCAACCAGACCAGCACCAGGAACACGAACAGCGCCGGCACGAGGATCTTGTGGGTCAGCGCCGCCACGGTGGCGCGGCCGGCGCCGGTGCGCAGGAAGTCACGCAGGCGCACGCGCCAGCGCAGCGGCAGCCCGGCCCGCATGACCTGCCCGGGAAACGCCGCCATCACCAGCAAGGGCCCCAGGTGGTGCAGCACCAGATGCTGGATACGGTGGATGAAAAACATGCGCTCGGCGTAATAATCCAGACGGGTGTGCAGCGACAGGTACAACAGCACCATGCCCACCCAGAACAGCACGCGGCGCGCCGCCGTCACGTGGTGCACGCGCTGCCCGCGCACGAACAGCACGATGGCCACCAGAAAGGGGGCCACCAGCGTGGGAGAGAACTCCCAGGGTATGAGCCATTCGAGACTGTCCATGCGGGTCATCCGGAAAATGCCGACGGGGCGCGCCCCGGCCCTGCCGGGCCTGAACGCGCGGCCGGGTCGATTGTAGTGGACCCGGCCGCCCTTCGCGCCTCAAAACCGGTGCGCAATGCCGGTGCCGAAGCGCGTGGTGTGGGAATGCCCCGGGTCGAACTGGTTGTCCAGGGTGTAATTGGACGCGTAGCCGGCGAACGCATAGAGCGTGGTGCGCGGCGACAGGTCATACGTATAACCCAATGTCAACACTTGCGCATTGCGCGCCGTCGAACCGTCCTCCCATTTCCAGTCGGGCTGCGCCAGCGACCACTGCGCCACCACCGCGCCATGGCCCACCGGCACGCTGGCGCCCAGCAGCCAGGCATTGACGCGACCGCCGCGCACGAAGGCCGCCGGCCCCAGGTTCTGGCCCAGGTTGTCCGGATCGCCCCCGTCCAGACCGACGTAGCCGTTGCGCTGGCGCGACCAGGCCAGCGACACCTTGACCACCTCGAAATCGTAGGCGATGCCCAGTTGCAGCGCCTGCGGCTGTCCGTCGCTGCCCGCGGGCGGCTCGGCCAGGCGCATCCGATCCCAGGTGGCGACCGCCAGCCAAGGCCCTTCCTCGTACTTCACGCCCAGGCTGAGCGCGCGGTTGTTGGCCGCCGTCTGGAAGCGGCCACGGTCGTCGGCATCGAAGGCGTAGCCGATGCCGGCCTGCAAGCCGTTCCAGGTGGGGGTGTAGTAGTTGATCAGGTTGCTGAACTGGTAGTTGTCCGAAGCCTTGAAAGTGGCGCCCATGCCCATTTCCTTCCAGGACGCCAGTTCCAGCGCATTGCCGTAGGTCTTGCCGACGGTGTACTGGCGCCCCAGGCGCAGGTCGCCATAGCGGTCGTGGGCCAAACCGACCCAGGCGCCATAGTTGAACAGGCGCGCATCGTCGGCGCGCTTGCCGGTGGCCGGGTCGAAGCCGCTTTCAAGCTGGAAGCGGGTATGCCAGCCATCGCCCAGGTCCTCGCTTGCGCGCAACCCCCACAGGGAATCGGTCAGGCCGCCACTGAGCATGCCGGTATGGCTGCCCTGCCCCGAGATATGCGTGGTGGCGATACCGGCGTCGACCACGCCGTAGAGCTGCACCCCCGGAGGGTCGGCGGCCGCACAGGCGCCCGGCAGCCAACAGGCCGCGCCCGCCACCATGGCGGCGGCAACAGTCGAGATTTTCATGCTGTTCTCCAGAAGCCGCGGCGGGCTGGCCCGCCGCGGTACATGTCAAGAATGCCTATTGCCAACCATAGCGGCGTACCCAGAGGCCCTTGAGCAATTGGGTCAGCGCGCAGTAGCCCAACAGGATGCCCGCCAGCCAGGGGAAGTAGCTCCACGGCAGCGCCTGCAACTGGAAATATCCGGCCAAGGGCGAGAACGGCAGGAACACTCCCAACCCCACCACCATCGCCGTCATCGCCATCAATGGCCAGGCGGCCCGGCTCTGCAGGAACGGCACCTTGCGTGTGCGGATCATATGCACGATGAGCGTCTGCGACAACAGGCCCTCGACGAACCAGCCCGATTGGAACAGGGTCTGGTGCTCGGGCGCATTGGCCTGGAACACGTACCACATGAGCGCATACGTGGCGATATCGAAAAGGGAACTGATCGGCCCGAAGAACACCATGAAGCGGCCAAGCCCGGCGGGATCCCATTGCTGCGGCTTTTTCAGCAGCTCCTCGTCCACGTTGTCGAACGGAATCGCGGTCTGCGAGATGTCGTACATCAAGTTCTGCAGCAGCAGGTGGATCGGCAACATCGGCAGGAACGGCAGGAAGGCGCTGGCCACCAGCACCGAGAAGACGTTGCCGAAATTGGAGCTGGCGGTCATCTTCAGGTACTTGAGCATGTTGCAGAAGGTCTTGCGGCCCTCGATCACGCCGTCCTCCAGCACCATCAGGCTCTTTTCCAGCAGGATGATGTCGGCGGCCTCCTTCGAGATATCGACCGCCGAATCCACCGAGATGCCCACGTCCGCGGCGCGCAGGGCCGGGGCGTCGTTGATGCCATCGCCCATGAAACCCACGGTATTGCCCTGGGCGCGCAACATCCGCACGATGCGCTCCTTGTGCGCCGGGGTCAGGCGGGCGAACACATTGGCCTCGCGCACCGCCACGGCCAGCCGGCCGTCATCCATGGACTCGATGTCGGCGCCCAGGCAGACCTTGCGCACGTCGAAGCCGACTTCGCGGCACACTTTCTGCGTCACCAGTTCGACATCGCCGGTCAGCACCTTGACCTCGATGCCGGAGTCGCGCAGGGCGGCCAGCGCCGGGCCGGTGGATTCCTTGGGGGGATCGAGGAAGGCGATGTATCCGACCAGCACCAGGTCGGCCTCGTCGGCCACGCCATAGGCCTGCTGGGTGGGCGGCAACTCGCGCACGCCCACCGCGATCACCCGCAGCCCGTCGCGGTTCAGGTCGGCGGTGACGCCGCGGATGTCGGCACGGCGCGCGTCGGTCAACAGGTGGACGTCATTGCCGACCCGCAGCCGGGTGCAGACCGACAGCATTTCCTCCAGCGCGCCCTTGCAGATCAGTTCATGATGCTCGCGGCCGTTCTCGGTTTCGCTGACCACCACCGACATGCGGCGACGCGAGAAGTCGAACGGAATTTCGTCGATCTTGCGGTAGCGGGCGGCCAGGTCGAGTTTGCGCTCCACCTCGGCGTGGCGCAGCACGGCCACGTCGAGCAGGTTCTTCAGGCCGGTCTGGTAGTAGCTGTTGAGATAGGCGTAGGCCAGCACATCGTCGCTGGTGGCGCCGTATACGTCGGTATGGCGTTCGAGCGCGATGCGGTCCTGGGTCAGGGTACCGGTCTTGTCGGTGCAGAGCACGTTCATGGCGCCCAGGTTCTGGATCGCGTCCAGCCGCTTGACCACGACTTTGCGCCGCGACATCCGCACCGCGCCCTTGGCCAGCGTGGCGGTGACGATCATCGGCAGCATTTCCGGCGTCAGGCCGACGGCGATGGCCAGCGCAAACAGCAAGGCCTCGAGCCAGTCGCCCTTGGTGAAGCCGTTGATCAGCAGCACGATCGGCGCCATCACCAGCATGAAGCGGATCAGCACCCAGCTGACGCGGTTGATCCCCTGCTGGAACTGCGTCGGCATGCGCGAGGCCTGGGTCACGCGTCCGGCCAACTGGCCGAAATAGGTGCCGGCGCCTGTGGCCACCACCAGCGCGCTGCCTGAACCGCTGACCACGTTGGTGCCCATGAAGGCCATGTTCTCCAGTTCCAGCGCGTTGCCCGTCTGGGCCCGTGCCTCCGCGTACTTCTCCACCGGCAGCGATTCCCCGGTGAGCGCGGCCTGCGCCACGAACAGGTCCTTCGCGCCCAGGATACGGCAATCGGCCGGGATCATGTCGCCGGCGGACAGCAGCACCACATCGCCGGGCACCAGCTCCGCCAGTGGCACCTCGATCTGGCGCGAACCCGAGCCGTGCAGTGTGGCGCCGAAGAAGCGGCGGGCATCCCCCTCGGCCATGCCGGCGGGATCGCTGCGCAGCACGGTGGCGGTGTTCTGCACCATGGCCTTGAGCGCTTCGGCGGCGCGATTGGAACGGCGCTCCTGCACGAAGCGCAGCAGCGTCGAGATCGCCACCATCGAGCCAATGATGATGACGCCCTTCCATGACGGGTCGTCGGGTCCGGCCATGTACACGTCGGTGACCCAGGACAGCAAAGCCAGTCCGGTCAGCAGCAGGTTGAAGGGATTGCGGAACGATTGCCAGAGGTGCGCATACCAGGTCAGCGGCTTTTCGTGGTCGACGTCATTGGCGCCGTAGCGGGCGCGGGCCTCTTCTGCCTGGGCCTGCGAGAGTCCGCCGCGGCTGCTGCGGAACAGAGAGAACAGCGCCTCGACATCCCGCTGGGCCACATCGAGCATGCGGCGATTGGCGCGGCGCGCGGCGTCGGAGCTGTCGGCGGCGGCTTGCGCGCCGCCCTGCTCCAGCAGGGGAGAACGCCGGAAATGGCGCCCCGACCGCCGCAGCCCGGCGGCGGAGGAGAAAAAGGTCTTGAGGAATGTGAACATCGGAGTGTTCCCGTTATTGGTGTTGTTGGGGAAGACACGGACGACAGACGCCAGGCGCCGCGCGCGGGCAGCACGGGGCCGCGGCCCGCACGGAGGCGGGCCGTTGCCGCCCCGTACGGGCGTGCGCAGGCACCGGGGCGATGTTGCCGGCGTCCGGATCGCGTCGAGGCGCGCCGGGTGCGGGAAGCGGAACGGGAAACTAGCGGGAGAACCGGGACCGGCGGCAGTGACGCGCGTCGAGCGGGCCAGGCCGGGGGTTCGGGGCTGCGGATTCCGTACTAGACCGGGTGAGTGTCCGGCCAGTCGGCTCGCAAAGGAGGAGACAGGTCAGACAGGCAGGCCGGTACCGCGCGCAGGGCGCAATCGAGGCTCGGGGTCTAAGGCACTGGGCATGGTCTCTCCTTGGGATGACGGGCGGATTCAGGCCGCCAGCGGTTGCGCGCCGAAATGCACATGGCGCACGGCGGGGTTGGCGCTCAGCCGACGGGCTTGCGACATCAGTTCGCCACGCAGCTCGGGCGGGCAATTCACGGTAATGCAGGCCGACGCCATGCCGGGGTCGCGCCCCTGGTCGATCTGCACTTGCGAAACATCGAGCCCGGCGGCGCTGAAGTCCAGGCAGATCTGCTTGCGCAGCGCGCCCAATTCATTACGCGGGCAGATGACCGTCAGGCGCGACGTGCCGCGGCGGCGGCCCAAGGCGGTGGCACGGTCGACGCCGGCGCGGCGCAGGAACAAGTCGAAGAAACGCATAGCGACCTCCATTGCGAATGGGGAGCGGCTTTCGCGTATACGCGCGCACGCAAGTCCACCGCGCCTGACGCGCACGGAAGAGACGTGCACGACCACAAGCGCTGCGACTGGCGGCGGTTCTGGCGGATTATGTTGGGGAGCATCCCCGCAAGCCGTTGGCTTGCGCTGTCGCCGGGCATAAGGCCCCGGACCTGGGATAAAACCGCAACCTGCTCAACAGGCTGCGGCAGACGGAGTTCTGCGTGGACCTGTCAAACAGCGGCGTCGATACAAGATCGACTACTTTCGCCGGAATCGGTATTCACGAAGACTGCTCCTGGGATGGATAACGGGCACGATTTTACGCGGGTTTCCACTGATGGACAAGGTTTTCCGGCACAAAAATTGCTTTTTGTGCAACCCGGCGCGAGGCCTCGCGCCGTCATGCCGTCACGCGTAGAAATGCCAACCCAAGTAGGCCGCGAACAGCGCGTAGAAGCCGCCCGCCGCCGACAACGCCGGCACGCTCATGCCGGCACGGCGGAAGCGCAGCCACAACAGGCCGATGGACAGCATGGTGAACAAGCCCGCGGCCAGCAGCGGGCCGTCGAGCAGCCAGGGGGTCAGGAAGATGCCGAGGGCGCTGGGGATGGTGGCCTGAATCATCATGGCGCCCGAGATATTGGCCAGCGCCAGGCGTTCCTTGCCCTGGCGCACCCAGATCAGCGCGTTCATGATCTCCGGCAGTTCCGTGGCAACGGGCGCCAGCAGCAGCGCGGCCACGTGCGGCGAGGCGCCCATGGCGATGCCCAGCAGTTCGATCTGGTTGACGAACACGTGCGACGCGCCGGCGATCACGATCAGCGCCAGCAGCGTCTGGGTCACGGCCCAGAACATCGAGGGATTGTCGTCGCGGGGACGCAGCTTGAGCGGCTCCAGGTCCTCGCAGTCCAGGCATTCCTCGTCATTGCTCAGCTCGCGCTTGACGTACAGGCCGTAGGTGGCCAGGAACAGGATGCCGAGCCACGGCTTCCAGGCGAAGGCCAGCAGGCCCAGGCCGACCTTGAAGACGAAGATGCCCATGAACCAGGCCTGGTCGCGGGCCAGCCGGCGCTGGTCCGCGTTGATACAGTTGGCCTGGGCAGGCTGGCCGCGACGGGCGCGCCACAGGGCGAAACCGACCACCGCGTAGGCCAGTGTCGCCAGCACCAGCGGGCCGCCCATGGCGGCGCCGACGCCGATGTCCTTCTGTTCGGGCGTATCGCCGAACACCACCGCCATGAAGGTCACGGCGCTTTCGGGCAGGGCGGTGCCGAATGCGGCCAGCACGGTGCCGGTCGCGGTGGCGCCGAGCTGGAAGCGGTGTCCGACCCATTCGACGCCATTGACGAAGAATTCGCAGGCGAGATAGATCACTGCCGCGGACAGGAAAAACAGGAACAGGGTAAGCAACATGGGGACGAGCCGGACGAGCAGAAACCAATTGGCGCGACGCAGCGGCTCGCCCGGCCAGGGTGAACGCTACGCGGCCAAAGGTCTCGCCTGGCTGATCCATGCGCGGGCGGACCGCGGCATGGAGACCGTTAGCGCCATGGCGTTCTGGCGACCGCTGCGCGGTACCGAACCACCAAGTCTGTTGACGCTAACTCCTTTGGGGACAAAGGATGGCTACTCCCCAATGACAGAGCCGCGATTGTAGCAGTCCATCGGTGACAGTCCAGTGAATCCATGTGTCGGGTGGGGGAATGCGCGCGGGCTGTCGCATCGGCGGCACGGCGAGTAAAGTAAGTGGCACCACAGCTTCCCGCCGGGCCTTGCGCCCCCCTTGCCCATGAGCCTGCCTCCCACCGATATCGCCCCTTTTGCCGCCCGCCGCCAGCGCCTGATGGCGCGGATGCGCGCCGACGGCGGCGGCATCGCCGTCCTGGCCACCGCGCCCGAAGCCATCCGCAACCGTGACGCCGAATACCCCTACCGGCACGACAGCGACTTCTTCTACCTCACTGGTTTCACCGAACCCGGCGCCTGGCTGGTGCTGATCGCCGGGGCCACCGACCGCGCCCTGCTGTTCTGCCGGCCTCGCCATATCGAGCACGAGATCTGGGAAGGCCGGCGCTTCGGCCCGGAAGCGGCGGCCGAGCACTTCGGCTTCGACGACGCGCATCCTCTGGACGCGCTGGACGAACTGGTGCCCAAGCTGCTGCTGGACCAGCCGACCCTGTATGCGCCGCTGGCGGGCGACAAGCGCAGCGACGGCCGGCTGCACCGCTGGCTGGCGGCGGCGCGCGAAGCCAGCCGCGGCGGCCACCAGCCGCCCGCGCGGCAACTGGACATCCGCCCGATCCTGGCCGAGATGCGGCTGATCAAGGACGCCAGCGAAATCGCCGCGATGCGGCGCGCCGCCAAGATCTCCGCTGGCGCCCACGCGCGCGCCATGCGGGCCACTCGCGCGGGCATGCGCGAATACGAACTGGAAGCGGAACTGCTGTATGAGTTCCGCCGCCACGGCGCCCAGGCGGTGGCCTACAACAGCATCGTCGCGGCCGGCGCCAATGCCTGCGTGCTGCACTACCCTGCCGGCGAAGCGGTGCTGCGCGACGGCGACCTGGTGTTGATTGACGCCGGCTGCGAAGTCGACAGCTACGCCAGCGACATCACCCGCACCTTCCCGGTGAATGGCCGCTACAGCGGCCCCCAGCGCGCCCTGTACGACCTGACGGTGGCGGCCCAGGAGGCCGCGGCCCAGGCCACCGCGCCGGGCCGCGGCTGGAACGACGGCCACGAGGCCGCGGTCCGCGTGCTGGCGCAGGGCATGCTCGACCTGAAACTGCTCAAAGGGTCGCTGGACGGGGTGATCGAGTCGGGCGACTACAGCCGCTTCTATATGCACCGCACGGGCCACTGGCTGGGGCTGGACGTGCATGACGTGGGCGACTACCGCCAGCCGGGCGCGGCGCCAGGCGCCGAGCGCCCCTGGCGCAAGCTGGAAACCGGCATGATGCTGACGATCGAGCCGGGCATCTATGTCCGCCCGGCCGATGACGTGCCCGAGGCCTATTGGAACATCGGCATCCGCACCGAGGACGATGCGCTGGTGACGGACGAGGGTTGCGAGCTGATTACCCGCGGCGTGCCGGTGCAGGCCGGCGAAATCGAGGCGCTGATGCGCGAATAACCCATCGGCACGCGGGGCCGCGCCGCTTGCCGGGCGCGGCGCGCCTCCCGCCGGCCCGACCCCGGCCTACAGCGCCAGCCCATCCAGCCAGCCCATCGCCACCCACACATAGACCACCACCATCGCGATGGCGAACATGGACACGGTGGCGCCGACCAGGCAGGCCAGGATGGCGACCAGCACCGGCCCCCAGCCGGTCTTCGGGGATGGCGGTAGCCCGGGGTTGTAGCGCCGGTCGAATTTCTCGTCCGGCATCAGCGAGAACACCGCGCTCTCGATGAAACCGTCGATCATGGGAATGAACAAGAGGAAGAAGGCCGGGTTGTCGTACCAGACGGGGTAGTAGCGCAGCGCGCAGAACAGACTGAGCAGCGCCAGCGTCGTCACCAGCCAGGCATGGCGCCGCCCCAGGTACCACCAGTGCGCGCCGAGCCAGCCGAACAGACAGGCCAGCAGGCCGACGGCGACCTTGCCGCGAGGGCGGCGCGCGACGGTGGCGGACAGCGAAGAAGAAGCCTCAAGCTGCGTCATATCGATCAACCGGTAATGGGTCCCGGGCGCCAAGCCGCGCCGGCAGAACCGGATTGTAGTGGACAGGTAAAATCCCGGCATGACTCTCTCCGCCTTCGACATTGCGATTCTCGGCGCCGGCCCCGTGGGGCGTGTCCTGGCGTTGATGCTGGCGCGCGTGGCGCCGGACCCGTCCCGCATTGCCCTGCTGCAGGGCGCGGCGGCTGCGCCCGCCGCCGTGCCCGCCACCGACCCGCGCGTGCTGGCCATGAACCATGGCAGCCGCGTGCTGCTCGAATCGTTGCATGCCTGGCCGGCCAGGTCGGCGGACATCCTCAACATCCACGTCTCGCAGCGCGGCCGACTCGGCCGCAGCGTGATCCGCAACACCGATTTCGACGTACCGCAGCTGGGCTGCGTGGTCGCCTACTCGGCGCTGCACGCCAGGCTGGAGGAATGCGTAGCCGCCAGCGGTGTCACGCTGCTGTCCGGGCCGCCGGCCGTGGTCGATGGCCAGGATGCCGACGGCGTGCGCATCAGCCAGGGCGAGACCGCGCTGAGTTGCCGGATCGCGGTGCAGTCCGATGGCGCCGGCGGCGGCGACGTGCGCCGCGACTACGGCCAGCACGCCCTGCTGACCACCGCCCACGCCAGCCTGCCGCGCCGCGGCTGGGCCTGGGAGCGCTTCACCGCCGAGGGGCCGCTGGCGCTGCTGCCGCACCCGCAGACCCCGGACGCTTATTCAGTGGTCTGGTGCAGCGCGCCCGAGCGCGCGGCCGAACTGGCGGCGCTGGACAATCTCGCCTTCTCGCAGGCCCTGAGCGCGGCCTTTGGCGATCGTCTCGGCCGCCTGACGTGCCAGGCGCCGCGCCACGTCTTCCCGCTGGCGCTGAACGCGCGCCGCGGCCTGGTGCAAGGCCGCGTAGCCGTGATCGGCAATGCGGCGCAGACGCTGCACCCGGTGGCCGGCCAGGGGCTCAACCTGGGACTGCGCGATGCCGCCCGGCTGGCCCAGTCTCTAGGCGGCTGGCTGGCGCAGCCGAACGCCACTCCGGCCCAGGCGCTGCGCGATTTCGCCCGCGCGCGCCAGGTGGACCGGCTCATCACCGCCAGTGTCACCGACCTGATGCCGCGCATCTTCGCCACCGGCCTGGCGCCGGTCGAGCATGCCTGCGGCCTGGCCCTGCTGGGCCTGGACCTGGCCGCGCCACTGCGGGCGCCGCTGGCGCGCCATCTGCTACAGGGTTTCCGGGTCTGATCCTGCCCTTTTTCGTCCGGCTGTTACCAAGCGGTTGCGGGACAAAAAAGAGGGTTCGATCGAGCCGGTTAAAATGTGAGCATGCGCATCGGCCCGTGGACTCTTCCCAACAACGTTCTGGTCGCGCCCATGGCGGGCGTGACGGACCGCCCTTTCCGTCAGCTCTGCAAGAAACTGGGGGCGGGTTATGCCGTCTCGGAAATGGCCGCCAGCAACCCCAGGCTGTGGGATAGCGTCAAGACCTCGCGCCGCCTGAATCACGATGGCGAGATCGCCCCCATATCGGTGCAGATCGCCGGGGCCGACCCGGCCATGATGGCCGAGGCCGCCGTGTTCAACGCCAACAAGGGCGCGCGCATCATCGACATCAACATGGGCTGCCCGGTAAAAAAGGTCTGCAACGTCGCCTCGGGCTCGGCCCTGCTGCGCCACGAGGACCTGATCGCCCGCATCCTGGAGGCCGTGGTCGAGGCCTGCGCGCCGCTGGGCGTGCCGGTCACGCTCAAGACCCGCACCGGCTGGGACCGCGACAGCCGCAACGCCCTGCGCGTGGCCAGGCTGGCCGAAAACGCCGGCATCGCCGCGCTCACACTGCATGGACGCACGCGCGCCGACCTCTATACGGGCGAGGCGGAATATGACACTATCCGCGCCGTCCGCGCCGAGCTGAAAATCCCGCTGATCGCCAATGGCGATATCGACTCGCCCGAAAAGGCCAGGCGCGTCCTGGATTACACTGGCGCCGACGCGGTCATGATCGGCCGGGCAGCCCAAGGGCGGCCCTGGATCTTCCGCGAAGTTGATCACTATCTGCGCACGGGCGAAATACTGGCCCCTCCCAGCTATGGGGAAATGCGCGAACTGCTGCTCGAACATCTCGACGACCACTACCGCTTCTATGGCGAACACACCGGCGTACGCACGGCGCGCAAGCACATAGGGTGGTATCTGGACGGCCTGCCGGGCGCGGACTCGTTCCGCGACCGCATGAACCTCATCGACAACACCCGCGACCAGTGGCGGGCGGTGTCGGAATGGTTCCTCAATCTTTCCCGTGACGGCAACCCCAACCCGGCGCCGGTCGCGAAAGCCCTGCTGGCGGCATAACCGCCTCAACACCAACATAAAAATATCTGTACTCCGATGAGCAAGAAAGATGTCCTGGAAGAATGCGTGCGCGCCAGCCTGGAGCGCTATTTCGAAGACCTGGGTGAATCCGAGCCCCACGACATGTGGGACATGGTGATGCGCTGCGTGGAGCGCCCGGTGCTTGAAGTGGCGTTGGAACGGTCTGGCGGCAATCAGTCGCGGGCATCCGAAATGCTGGGCATCACCCGCAACACCCTGCGCAAGAAGCTGCTGGCCCACAACATCCAGGTATAGAGCATTGCCGCGCGGGCGGGCCGGCAGGCGCGCCCGCTTCACCGATTTCCCATCCCGACCTGAAGCGAGACAGGCGTACGCGCCCCACTCCCGTCCCTCACCATGAAAATCGAAACCGCCCTGCTTTCGGTGTCCGACAAGACCGGCATCGTTGAATTTGCCCGCGCCCTGGCCGCGCGTGGCGTACGCCTGCTGTCGACCGGCGGCACCGCCCGCCTGCTGGCCGACGCCGGCCTGACCGTCACCGAAGTGGCCGCCCATACCGGCTCGCCCGAGATCCTGGACGGCCGCGTCAAGACGCTGCACCCGAAGATCCACGGCGGCCTGCTGGCCCGCCGCGACAGCGCCGAGCACATGGACACCATCAAGGCGGCCGGCATCGATCGCATCGACATGCTGGTGGTCAACCTGTATCCGTTCCGCGAAACCGTGGCCAAGCCCGATTGCACGTTCGCCGACGCGGTCGAGAACATCGACATCGGCGGCCCGGCCATGCTGCGCGCCGCCGCCAAGAACCACGGCACCGAGGCCGGTGGCGTGACGGTGGTGATCGACCCGGCCGACTATTCGCGCGTACTGTCCGAAATGGACCAGGGCGGCGCCACCTCCTACGGCCTGCGCCTGGCGCTGGCCGCCAAGGTCTACGCCCACACCGCCGCCTACGATGGCGCCATCGCCGCCTACCTGACCAGCCTGACCGAGGCCGAGCCGGCGCAGGATGCCGTGCCGGCCCGCCAGGAATGGCCCGGCACGCTGACCCTGCAGGTCAAGCAACAGCAAGCGCTGCGCTATGGCGAGAACCCGCACCAGAATGCGGCGTTCTACGTCGACGCGCAACGTCCCGCCGGCCTGCTGGGCAACTACCGCCAGTTGCAGGGCAAGGAACTGTCGTACAACAACATCGCCGACGCCGATGCCGCCTGGGAATGCGCGCGCAGCTTCGAGGCGCCCGCCTGCGTCATCGTCAAGCACGCCAACCCCTGCGGCGTGGCCGTGGCGGCCGACACCCTGGGCGCCTACCAGCAGGCCTTCAAGACCGACCCGACCTCGGCCTTCGGCGGCATCATCGCCTTCAACCGCCCGGTCGACGCCGCCACTGCCGAAGCGGTCAGCGCCCAGTTCCTGGAAGTGCTGCTGGCGCCCGCCTATGACGGCGCGGCGCTCGCCATCCTGGCCGCCAAGAAGAACGTGCGCGTGCTGGAAGTGCCGATGGGCACGGGCCAGAACGCCTTCGACGTCAAGCGCGTCGGCGGCGGCTGGCTGGTGCAGACGCCGGATGCCTACAACGTGCCGCGCGACGCCCTGAAAGTGGTCACCAAGCGCCAGCCCACCGAGCAGGAAATGAACGACCTGGCGTTCGCCTGGAAGGTCGCCAAGTACGTCAAGTCCAACGCCATCGTGTTCGTCGGCGGCGGCATGACGCTGGGCGTGGGCGCCGGCCAGATGAGCCGCATCGACTCGGCCCGCATCGCCTCGATCAAGGCCGAGAACGCCGGCTTGACGCTGAAGGGCTCGGCGGTGGCCTCGGACGCCTTCTTCCCGTTCCGCGACGGCCTGGACGTGGTGGTGGCCGCGGGTGCGACCTGCGTGATCCAGCCCGGCGGCAGCGTGCGCGATGACGAAGTCATCGCCGCGGCCGACGAGCACGGCATCGCCATGGTGCTGACCAGCACCCGCCACTTCCGCCACTGATGCGCGTCCTCGGCATCGATCCCGGCTTGCGCCGCACCGGCTTCGGTGTGATCGATGCCGACGGCCCGCGCCTGCGTTACGTCGCCAGCGGCACCATCGTGGTGCCGCCGGCGCTGACGCTGTCCGAACGCCTCAAGGTCATCCTGGACAATCTGCGCCAGGTGGCGCGCGACACGCAACCCGACGTGGCCGCGCTGGAAATCGTCTTCCTGAACACCAATCCGGCCTCCACCCTGCTGCTGGGCCAGGCGCGCGGCGCGGCGCTTTGCGCGCTGGCCGACAGTTCGCTGGCGGTGCATGAGTACACCGCGCTGCAGATCAAGAAGGCGGTGGTGGGCACCGGCCGCGCCGCCAAGGAGCAGGTGCAGATGATGGTGCAGCACCTGCTGGCGCTGGACGGCACGCCCGCCCCCGACTCGGCCGACGCCCTGGCCTGTGCCATCTGCCACGCCCACGTCGGCCCCTTGCAGGACAAGCTGACGCAACTGGGCACCCGCCTGAGCCTGGGCGGCAGAACCCGCATGCGCAACGGCCGCCTGCTCGGCTGAGGCGGGCCCGCCCCCCGGCGCGCGGACCCGTATAGAATCCCCGCATCCGCCGCGACTGACGCGGCCCCTCTTTTGCCAGGCCACTGCCACCATGATCGGACGCATCACCGGAACCCTGATCGAGAAACTGCCGCCCACTGTGTGCGTGGACGTCAACGGTCTGGGCTATGACATCGACGTGCCCATGAGCACGCTGTATTCGCTGCCGGAAACCGGCGCGCGCGTCACCTTGTATACGCACCTGACGGTGCGCGAAGACGCCCACATCCTCTATGGCTTCGCCACCGCCGGCGAACGCAGCGCCTTCCGCGAGCTGATCAAGGTCAGCGGCATCGGCGCTCGCACCGCGCTATCGGTCCTGTCGGGCCTGTCGGTGGCCGATCTGGCCCAGGCCATCACGCTGCAGGAATCGGGCCGCCTGACGCGCGTGCCGGGCATCGGCAAGAAGACCGCCGAACGTCTGCTGCTGGAAATGCGCGGCAAGCTGGGCGCGGACATCGGCGCCAGCGCGCACGCGGTGCAGGACAACCAGTCCGACATCCTGAATGCGCTGCTGGCGCTGGGGTACTCCGAGAAGGAATCGTTGTCGGCCCTGAAGACGCTGCCGGAAGGCGTCGGCGTGTCGGACGGCATCAAGCAGGCCTTGAAGGCGCTGGTGCGCTGAGCGGCGCGCCCGGACCGCGCCCCTATCGCGCCGGCGCCAGGTAACCGGGCGCCACGGCCTCCAGGCCGGTCGGCACCACGTTCAATTCGGGCGCCATCGGCGCGCCGCAGACGTTGTCGCTGCGCAGGGAATCGAGATTGTCGCGCGACATCAGCGGTTCGCCCGGCAGGCATTCGAACAGCAAGGCCTGCATGCGGCCCACGCCCATCGGCATGCCCACCACGGGCCGCGGATGGCCACTCCAGGCCGCGCACAGGCGCGCGATCTCGCCCAGGGTGTAGACCTGCGGCCCGCCCAGCTCGTAAGTCTTGCCGCAGGTATGCGTATCGCCCAGCGCCGCCAGCATCGCCGCCACCACGTCGCCCACATACACCGGCTGCATGCGCGCATTCGCGCCGGCCAGCGGCAGCACCGGCAGCCAGCGCGCCAGACGCGCGAACAGGTTGGTGAAATTGTCATCAGGCCCGAACACCACCGACGGGCGGAAGAGGGTCCAGCCGCCTTCACGCCAGCCGGCCAGTTCCTGCTTGATGGCGGCCTCGCCATCGCCCTTGGAACGTTGGTACATGCTGGCGCCGCTGGAATCCGCCCCCAGCGCGCTGACATGCAGCAGCCGGCGCACGCCCTGGCGGCGGCAGGCGCGCGCGATGCGTTGCGGCAGGTGCACGTGCGCCTTCGCGAAATCGGAACCATAGGGTCGGCCGGCATTGCCGTGCAGGATGCCGACCAGGTTGACCACGGCGTCGCAGCCGCGCACGAGGCGATCGAGCGCGTCGTCGTCATGCACGTCGCTGTCGACCAACGTGACGGTGGGCAGGATCTGGAGTTCGCGCCCCTGGCCGTAGCGGCGGGTGGGCACCAGGATCTGGTGCTGCCCGCCCGACAGCCGGGCGATGAGATGACGGCCGATGAAGCCGGTGCCGCCGATGACAAGGATACGCATGTAGCAGCCCCTGTTCTTCAGGATTCAGGCCCGATTCTGCCTTGCACCGGCCGCATCCGCAAGCGCGCGGCCAAAGCGCCGGACGATATCCCGCCGGCGCTCCGGCCTGGCCGGGTCAGCCCGCCAGCAACTTGCCGTAGGCCGGAAGGTCGACGTTGCCGCCGCTGATGATGACGCCCACGCGCGCGCCGCGCACCGGCACCACCCCCTGCAGCACGGCCGCGGCCGCCAGGCAGCCGGTGGGTTCCACCACCATCTTCATGCGCTCGGCGAAGAATTTCATGGTCGAGACCAACTGCTCATCCGTCACCGTGACGATGTCGCGCACGTACTTCTGGATGAGGGGGAAGGTCAGATGGCCCAGATGGGTGGTGGCGGCGCCATCGGCCAGGGTCTTGGGCGCCTGGATGCGGACGATCTCGCCCTTGCGCAGCGATTGCTGGCCGTCGTTGCCGGCTTCCGGCTCGACGCCATAGACCAGGCAGCGCGGACTGAGCGCGAACGCCGACAGCGCCGAGCCCGACAACAGCCCGCCGCCGCCCAGGCACACGAACAGGTAATCCAATTCGCCGACGTCCTCGAACAGCTCCTTGGCCGCGGTGCCCTGCCCCGCGATCACGTCCTCGTGGTCGTACGGCGGAATCAGCGTGGCGCCGGTCTCGGCCTGAATGCGGCGGGCGATTTCCTCGCGATCTTCGGTGTAGCGGTCGTAGGTGACGATCCGGCCGCCGTAGCCCTCGGTGGCGGCACGCTTGGCCGCGGGCGCATCCAGCGGCATGATGATGGTGGCCTGCACGCCCTGCAGCTTGGAGGCCAGCGCAATCGCCTGCGCATGGTTGCCCGACGAAAACGTGACCACGCCGGCGGCACGCTGCTCAGGGGTCAGGCGCGCGATGGCGTTGAAGCCGCCGCGGAACTTGAACGCGCCCATGCGCTGGAAGTTCTCGCACTTGAAGAACAGCGAGGCGCCGGCGATGGCGTCGGCGGTGGTCGAGGTCAGCACCGGCGTGCGATGCGCATGGCCGGCCAGGCGCTCGCTGGCGCGCGCGACGTCGTCGAATGAAGGTAGTTCGGGCAGCATGGAAGCAGTCCTTGGATCGCGGAGAAAGTCGGAAACGAAACCTCCGGATCATAAACCCGCCGGCGCCGCTGCCCCGGGATGCCCGAGCGATTTACTTGCCGAACAGCTCGCCGCTGCCGCTGGCTGAGCCCGCGGGCGGGGTCAAGCCCAGGTGGCGCCAGGTGCTCAGGGTGGCGGTGCGGCCGCGCGGCGTGCGCTGCAGATAGCCATGCTGGATCAGGTAGGGCTCGATCACGTCCTCGATGGTGTCGCGTTCTTCGCCGATGGCGGCGGCCAGGCTGTCGACGCCCACGGGGCCGCCGTCGAACTTGTGGATGATGGCCTCGAGCAGCTTGCGGTCCATCAGGTCCAGGCCTTGCGGATCGACCTCGAGCATGGCCAGGGCGCGGCCGGCGACATCGGCGTCGATCGTGCCGCCCGCCTTGACCTCGGCGTAGTCTCGCACGCGCCGCAGCAGGCGGTTGGCGATGCGCGGCGTGCCGCGGGCGCGGCGCGCCACCTCGGCGGCGCCATCCGGCGTGATGATGGCATTGAGCAGGCCGGCGCTGCGGGTGACGATGCGGCCGAGGTCGTCGGCGTTGTAGAACTCCAGCCGCGAAACGATACCGAAACGGTCGCGCAGCGGGTTGGTGAGCATGCCGGCGCGGGTGGTGGCGCCGACCAGCGTGAACGGCTGCAGGTCGAGCTTGACGCTGCGCGCGGCCGGGCCTTCGCCGATCAGGATGTCGATCTGGAAATCCTCCAGCGCCGGATAGAGGATTTCCTCGACCACGGGAGACAGGCGGTGGATTTCGTCGATGAACAGGACGTCGTTCTTTTCCAGGTTGGTCAGCAGCGCGGCCAGGTCGCCGGGACGTTCGAGCACGGGGCCGGAGGTCTGGCGCAGCTGCACGCCCATTTCGTGCGCGATGATGTGGGCCAGCGTGGTCTTGCCCAGGCCCGGCGGGCCGAACAGCAGCACGTGGTCCAGCGCCTCGCCGCGCTTGCGGGCGGCGGCGATGAAGATCTCGAGCTGTTCGCGCGCACGCTGCTGGCCGACATACTCCTGCAACGCCTTGGGACGCAGGGCGCGTTCGATCGACTCCTCGTTGGGCGACGCCGGCTGCGGCGCCACGATGCGGGGCGCGTCGGGACGAGAGGAAAGCGAATCGGACTGGATGGCCATGGTGCGGAAACAACAGAATGCTGAGCGGGATGCTGCATCGTACCGTAACCGCCGCACGCGGCGCCGGCGCCGGGTGCAAAACGCGCCCGGGCCGGATCAGCCGCCGTCCGCGACCGGCAGCTTGACCCGCACGCACAACCCGCCCGACCCGGCCTGCAGCAGTTCCAGCGAGCCGCCGTGGGCGCGGGCGATGGCCTCGGCCAGCGCCAGTCCCAGGCCGACGCTGCCGGTGCGGGTACGGGCAGCGTCCAGGCGGCTGAACGGCCGCAATGCCTCCTGGCGGCGTTCCGGCGCGATGCCCGGGCCATGGTCGGCCACGTCCAGCACCGCATCGCGGCCTTCGCGGCGCAGGCTGACATCGACCGGGGGCGCGCCGTGGTTCAGGGCGTTGCCGATCAGGTTGTCGAGCAGCCGGCCCAGGGCGACGGCATCGCCCTGCACCACCAGCGCATCATCGCCGTCGTAGGTCTTGAGCTGGATGTCGGTGCCCGCGCCACGCCAGGCATTGACGCGCTCGGTGAGCCAGTCGGGCAGCGCCATCGAGGCGTAGCGGTAGGCCGCCGGATCGGTGCCGCGCACGAAACCGATGAACTGGTCGACCATGTGCTGCATGTCCTGCAGGTCGGTGCGCAGCCCCTCCTTGAGGGCGGAATCGTCGGCCAGTTCGATGCGCAGCCACATGCGCGACAGCGGCCCCTTCAGGTCGTGCGGCAAACCCGACAACAGCGTGCGCCTGACCGAATCGGACTCGGCCAGCGCGTCCAGCATGGCGTTGAAGCGCTCGCCCAGCACGCGGGTTTCGTGCGGACCGGAGGGCTCGACCCGCTGCGGCTGGCCGGCGGCCAGGCGATCGGCAGCGTCGGCCAGGCGGGTGATGGGCCGGGTGATATGCCACGAGAAGCCCACCGCCAGCAACAGCAACAGGCCCAGGCCGCCGAGCCAGGCCGCGACCAACGGCGTGGCCACGGGCGGATCGAGACGGTCGAGCGGGATGACCAGCCATTCGCGCAGGCGCGGCGCGTCCTCGGTGGCCGGGTTGGGCGCCAGCGAAATGAAGATTTCCGGCGTGGGTCCATGCGACAGCGCGACGCGGGTGCCGTCGTTCAGGCGCTCGTTGAGCTGCTGCACCAGCCCGCGCAGATCGCGGCGGATGTCGTCGGGCTCGGGTTTGTGGCGGCGCACATATTCTTCACGTTCGCGCTGACGCGCGCGCTCGGCCGCCTGCTCGTCGACCTCGCGCTCGTCGCCGCGCATGTCCGGCGGCAAAGGCGGCCCGTGGATCTGCGCGTTCGGCAGCGGCGGCCGCGGCAGATTGCGCGGCGGCGGACGGCGGCCATTGAAACGTTGCAGCTTGGCTTCGGCCGGCAATACCCGCGACCACAGCCGCCACTGGTTCTGCGAGGCGGCGCGCACGAAATCGGCGCGGTCCTCGGCCGGCACCTGCGACACGGCCGCGCGCAGGGTACGGATGGTGGTGGTGATGTAGCCGATGGCCACGTCTTCCATGAACTTGTGGCGGAAGTACGAGACGGTCACCAGCGTCGCCGCCTGCGTCAACAGCACCGAGCCGAGAATCAGGAGAATCAGCCGCGCCCGCAGCGAGCGCGGCACCAGGGAACTGGCGGAGAAGCGCATCAGGGCGAGAACCGGTAGCCGATGCCCCAGACGGTCTGGATCCAGCGGGGTTGCTTGGGGTCGTCCTCGATGACGCGGCGCAGGCGCAGGATGGCGATATCGATGGCGCGGTCGTTGCGTTCGCCGGCGTCGTCGTCACGCGCCAGCGCCAGCAGGCGTTCGCGTGACAGCGGCTTGCCGGCATTGCGCACCAGCGCCTCGAGCAGGTTGATTTCGCCGCCGGTGAGCTTGACCACCGTGCCGTCGCGCGAGAGCTGGCGGGTGGAGGGGTCGAACAGGAACGGGCCGAAGGTGACCGGCGCGTCCTTGGTCAGCGCCGAGGGGCCGCGCTTGCGCCGCAGCACGGCCTCGATGCGGGCCAGCAATTCGCGGGGATCGAAGGGCTTGCCGACGTAGTCGTCGGCGCCAGCCTCCAGGCCGATGATGCGATCCACCGCCTCGTCGCGGGCGGTCAGCAGGATCACGGGGATGTCCTCGCCCTGTTCGCGCAGGCGGCGACAGGCATCGGCCCCGTCGCCGCCCGGCAGCATGCGGTCCAGCACCAGCAGATCGGGGGCATAGCGGGTGATGCGCGACGGCAGGTCGCTGGCGTCCGGCGCCAGCAGCGTGTCGTAGCCATGGCGGTTCAGGTAGTCGGCCAGCAGTTGCCGCAGGGCCGGGTCGTCGTCGACGACCAGCAGCTTGGTGTGGGGATTGTCCATGGATGCCATAGTGGAGCCGTCCGACGTCGGCGGCAAGAGCCGGGAAATCATCTGAAATATACCTGTTGCACGATGTTTGGCGCGGATGCCGGCCCATTGGCGCCGACATGGCACGGCAATCGGACTGGCCCTAAAATACCGCCCATTGCCCGCGCATACGCTGGTCGGGTTTACTAAAAATCGTTTACAGCGGCGGCAACGTCCCCTTTCTACACTGTCGGTTATGGTCGCCCCTGCACATTGGCGCAAACGGTTATTGCTGCACACGGTATTCGTGGCTGGACTGGCCAGCCCTATGATGCCGGCGTTCGGCAGCGCGTCGGCCGTCTCCACATCCGCTGCGCCGGTGCCAGCCTACATCGCGCGCGGCATCGGCGTGCTGTCGCCAGTGCAGCCGGTGCCGGTGCGGCCGGCCACCTCGATGGCCTCGCGGGCGGTGCCGCTGGACCCGGCTCCCTGCGAAATGCAGACGAGCGAGCCGGCCATGGACACCAGCGTGGCCGGCAGCGACGCCGAAGTGATACCGGGGACAGGGCCGACCCTGTCCGGCGATGCCGCCGCCGGCCCGCTGGGCTGCGACACCGCCGAGATCGCCGCGGCCCCGGCCGAAACGCCCGACTATACGTTCGACCTCGAAAGCGGGGACATACCCCGGCCGCCAGTGGTCGTCATCTCCGGCGTGTCGCGCCCCAGCCGCCCCTGGTTTGCCTCGGTCAGCGGCCAGGACGGCCTGCGCTACGACGGCGACCGCAGCTGGACCTACCGCAACCTCAGCGGGCCGTCGTTCGCGGTGGGCAATATCAGCGCCAATGCGCCCGCCTGGGGCAGCAGCGCGCCGGTCGGCGGGCTGCAGATCTCCAACCTGCAAAGCAGCACGGCACCGCTGGCGGAGGGCGCGTTCGGCTATTCGTCGTCGCTCGGACGGCTCAACCGCATGGACCCGGCCGCCACCTCGGGAGCGGTCGACTATGGCGCCTCGGTCGGGAATGGCACGGTGCGCTACGGGCTGACGCCGGTGCTGACACTGGAAGGCCAGATGCAGAGCGCGCCATCGCTGACCACCCGCGGCCTGGGCACCACCTACTCCGCCGGCGACTACGGCACCTTCCAGGCCGGCGCCACCCAGAGTTCGTTCGATGCCACCAACGCCTGGCGCTACCGCTTCGGCTACCGCGTCGACGTGGCCGATATGGTCAATCTGGGCTACACCAACGAACAGATCGGCGCCGGTTTCGGCGACCTGTCCACCTATACCGGCGGCGTGGCCAGCGCGCCGCAAACCCGCAACACCTTCTCGGCCGGGGTGCCCATCACCGGCTGGGGCACTTTGAGCGGCACCTATTCGGGGCTGCACGAAGGCTCGGCGCAGGCCGAACAGCGGTTCGGCCTGAGTCACAGCATGTTCGTGGCGCCGCGGGTCAAGCTGGCGGTGGGGGCCGATCGCGACATCATTTCGGGCCATTACGAGTGGCGCGCCAATCTCAGCATGCCGGTGGACGCCTTCATGCGCGGCACGTGGCTGAGCTGGTGAATCGGCGGGCCGACGGACGGAAATGTCCAGCCGCGCCCGGGCGGCCGGATTTGCGGCTTAAAATCCCCGCCATGATGCTCACGGCCTACCCCCATGTCTGACACGCGCGCCCTAGGTGTCCTGCAGCGCGTTTTCGGTTACGAATCCTTCCGCGGCGACCAGCAAGCCATCGTCCAGCAAGTCATCGACGGCGGCGACGCGCTGGTGCTGATGCCCACCGGCGGCGGCAAGTCGCTCTGTTACCAGATTCCGTCGCTGGTGCGCGCGGGCACCGGCATCGTCGTGTCGCCGCTGATCGCGCTGATGCAGGATCAGGTCGACGCGCTGACCGAACTCGGCGTGCGCGCCGCCTTCCTGAATTCGACCCAGGAATGGCGCGTGGCCCGCGACGTCGAGCAGGCCTTCCTGGCCGGCGAGCTCGACCTGCTGTATGTGGCGCCCGAGCGCCTGCTGACCGACCGCTGCCTGCAGTTGCTGGAACGCGGCAACATCGCCCTGTTCGCCATCGACGAGGCCCACTGCGTCTCGCAATGGGGCCACGACTTCCGGCCGGAATACCTGGGCCTGTCGATGCTGCACGAGCGCTGGCCCGACGTGCCGCGCATCGCGCTGACCGCCACCGCCACCGCCGAGACCCGCACCGAAATTGCCCAGCGCCTGTCGCTGACCGACGCGCACCATTTCGTTTCCAGTTTCGACCGCCCCAACATCCGCTACCGCATCGTCGAAAAAAACGAGGTGCGCAAGCAGTTGCTGGACATGATCCGCACCGAACACGAAGGCGAATCCGGCGTGGTCTACGCCCTGTCGCGGGCGCGGGTCGAGGAAACGGCCGAATTCCTCTGCAACCAGGGCATCGACGCCATGCCCTATCACGCCGGGCTCAGCGCGCAGGTGCGGGCCGCCAACCAGGCGCGCTTCCTGCGCGAGGACGGCGTGGTCATGGTCGCCACCATCGCCTTCGGCATGGGCATCGACAAGCCCGACGTGCGCTTCGTGGCCCACATCGACCTGCCCAAGTCGGTCGAGGGCTATTACCAGGAGACCGGCCGCGCCGGCCGCGACGGCCTGCCCGCCACTGCCTGGCTGGCCTACGGCCTGCAAGACGTGGTGCAGCAGCGCCGCATGATCGACGAATCCCCCGGCGACGACGCGTATCGCCGCCGCCTCGGCCAGCAGTTGGACGCCATGTTGGGCCTGTGCGAAACCGTGGAATGCCGGCGGGTGCGGCTGCTGGCGTATTTCGGCCAGCACATCAGCGCCTGCGGCAATTGCGATGTCTGCCTCGACCCGCCCCAGGCCTGGGACGGCACGGTGGCCGCGCAGAAAGTGCTGTCGGCGGTGTACCGGCTCTGGAAGGAACGCGGCCAGCGCTATGGCGCCGGCCACATCATCGACATCCTGCGCGGCAAGGTCACCGAACGCACCAGGCAGCATGGCCACGAAACCCTCAGCGTGTTTGGCGTGGGCGAAGACCTGAGCGACACGGCCTGGCGCGGCGTGCTGCGGCAGCTGCTGGCGCAGGGCCTGCTGACGGTCGACAACGAAGGCTATGGCACGCTGGCCCTGACCGAAGGCAGCCGCGCCGTGCTCAAGGGCGAGCGCCAACTGATGCTGCGGCGCGAATCCGAAAAGAAGACCCGCTCCGGCAAGACCGGCGGCAGCCGCGCCAAGGCCGCGGCGATCGACCTGCCCGCCGAACTGCAGCCGGTGTTCGAGGCGCTGCGCGCCTGGCGCGGAGAAGTGGCCAAGAGCCACGGCGTGCCGGCCTATGTCATCTTCCACGATGCCACGCTGCGCGAGATCGCGCTGGCCCAGCCGGACTCGATGGACGCACTCAGCCACATCAGTGGCGTCGGCGCGCGCAAGCTGGAAGCCTACGGCGAGGAAATCCTGCAGCGGGTGGCGCGGCCGGTGCTGTAGCGCCGGGCGCCGGACGGCATCCGCGCGCCGGGGTGCGGGACCAAGACGCGCCGGCACGGCTGCCGGCCGCCGGCGTATCCCGCGGCAGCGGTCAAGACGACGGCGGCGGCAACAGCGGCACGGGCGCGCGCTCCTTGCCGAACACCGAGCGGTAGGCCAGGATATTGAACACCAGCACCACCGGGATCCCCACCACCGCGCCGGCCATCACCAGCCGCATCGAGCCCAGCGCGCCGGCGCCGTCCCACAGCGTCATGTCGTCCAGGATCAAGTAGGGGAACAGGCTGTAGGCCAGGCCGCTCAGCATCAGCAGGAACAGCGCCACGCATAGTACGAACGGCAGCCAGCTGAAGCGGTCGGCGCGGCCAGGCAGGCGCGCCAGCAGCATTTCGGCGGCGACAAAGCCCGCCAGCATCAGCAGCCAGACGGTGGCCGCGAGGCTCAGGTGGGCGATGTTGCTCCACTTGTAGAAGATACCGGCGTTGGCCAGGCCCAGCGTGACGGCAATGGCGACCATGCCGACGGCAGTCCAACGGATCGCGTGGCGCGCCCAGTTGGCGGCGCGGCGTTGCAGGTCGCCATCGACCCGCATCACCAGCCAGGACGCGCCCAGCAGCACATAGGCAGCCACCGCGCAGAGGCCGACGAACAGCGCGAACCAGCCGTAGCCGGCATCGGATTGGTAGCCGGTGGCGATGCGCCCCAGCAGCATGCCCTGGCCGAAGGCGGTTATCAGCGAGCCGGCCCAGAAGCCGAGAATCCAGCGCGGCTTGGCCTCGGTGCGGGCGCGGATGCGGAATTCGAACGCCACACTGCGCAGCACCACCCCCAGCACCATGAACGTGAGCGGCCCGTACAGCTTGCCCAGCACGGCGCCCCACGCGAACGGGAAGGCCGAGGCGAACAGGCCCATGCCCAGCAGCAGCCAGAACTCGTTGGCATCGCGCCAGGGACTCAGCAGGCTCATCATGCGCCCCCGCTCCTGCTCGGGCGCCAGTTGCAGCAGGATCCCCACGCCCAGGTCGAAGCCGTCCAGCACCACGCCCGCGGCGATGACGATGAACAGCAGGCCCATGAACGCGAGCGGCATCCAGAAGGAGGGATCGTCGGGGCTCAACCCCTGCGAAGCCGCGAGCATGGCAATCATGGCGTGCCTCCACCCAGTTTGCGCACCGGCACCACGCCGTAGCGGGCCGCGTGGAACAGCATGCCGGCGAAGGCCGCCAGCAGCAATGCGTACAACAGGCCGTAGCCGGCCAGGCCATAGAGCACGGTGCTGGAGGACACGCTGCCCAGCACCTCGGATTGCGTGACCGTGCCGTTGACGACGAAGGGCTGCAGACCGATCACGGAAACCCACCAGCCGGCCACCACGGCGATGCCGCCCGAGAACATCATGCCGCACAGCACGCGCTGCCACCATGGCGGCAGCACCGCGACGTCCATGCCGCGGCGCCAGGTCCACAGGAAGGTGACCCAGGAAACGGCCAGCATCAGCAGGCCCAGCCCCGCGGCGACCCGCAGCGACCAGAACGTCAGCGCCACCGGCGGCAGCATGCCCGAGTACTTGTCCAGCCCCTGGTAGGTACCGTCCTCGTTGCGGTGCAGCCACATGCCGCCGGCATTGCGCAGGGTCCAGTCCGCCACGTTGGTGTGGGCGCGGGCGTCGGGCCAGCCGAACAGCACCAGGTTCGGCTCGCTGCCGCTTTCCCAGTAGCCAGCGGCGGCGGCAGCCTTGGCCGGTTGGTACTTGGCCATTGTCTGGCCGGCGCCGACGGCCACGGGCAATTGCAGCACGGCGGCCAGCGCGGCGATGACCAGGCCAGTCTTGAACGTGGCACGCTCGCCGTCGCCAAGCGGACGACGCAGCGCTTGCAGCGCGGTCACGCCCATCATCAGGAAGGCGGCGGCCAGGGCCGCGCCCACCACCACCCCCGCCAGGCGCCAGCCGACGGAGGGGTTGAGCACCACCGCGGCCCAGTCGTAGACCTGGTAGCGGCCATCGACCAGCACCGCGCCATCCGGCGTCTGCATCCAGGATTGCAGCGCCAGCACCCAGAACAGCGCCACCAGCTGGCCGACCGCCACCATCAGCACCGCCAGGGTATGGATGCCATCCGACACCCGGCGCTGGCCGAACAGCATGACGCCGAGGAAGCAGGACTTGAGAATGAAGACCGACAGGATGCCGTAGCCCAGCAGCGGGCCGGCGACGTTGCCGATCTTGTCCATCAGCCCGGACCACAAGCTGCCCAGCTGGATCAGCACCGGCACGCAAGCGGCCAGCGTGAGCACGAACGACAGGGCGAAGATGCGGACCCAGAAGCGATAGGCGGCGGTCCAGCCGCTGCGTCCCGAAACGCGGGCGCGGATCTTGAAGAACAGCAGAACCCAAGCCAGCGCCAGGGCCACGGCCAGGAACAGCGCCAGGAAGCTCAGGCTGGCCACGAATTGCGCGCGGGCCAGGGAAAGGGTGGAGATATCCATGATGGCCCGTAGTGTAGAGCCAGTTACATGACAATGGGGGCCGGTTTGAAACCGCTTGCAGCGGGCCAAAAAGGGCTCGCCGCGGGAACGTGGCAAAATTGACGCTTTGTCGCTGCTTTTTCCTATTCTTTCAAGAATGACCTCCGCCACGACGCCGACCCCCGCCGCATCAAATTTCCTGCTCAACATCGTTGAAGACGACCTGCAAGCCAACCGCTTCCAGGGCAAGCGTTGGGCGGGCAAGCCTGGGCCGGCCGCCGTGCAGCAGCAGGGCGAGCCCGATCCGGCAAAGATCCGCACCCGTTTTCCGCCGGAGCCCAACGGCTACCTGCACATCGGCCACGCCAAGAGCATCTGCGTGAACTTCGGCCTGGCCCGCGACTTCGGCGGTGTCTGTCACCTGCGCTTTGACGACACCAACCCCGAGAAGGAAGACCAGGAATACGTTGACGCCATCATCGAGGCGGTGCATTGGCTCGGCTTCGACTGGAAGGCCGATGGCCGCGACAACCTGTATTTCGCCAGCGACTACTTCGGCTACATGTATGAATTCGCCGAGGCGCTGGTCGAGGCCGGCCACGCCTATGTCGACGAACAGAGCCCCGACGAGATCCGCGCCAACCGCGGCACCCTGACCGAACCCGGCACCGACTCGCCCTGGCGCAACCGCCCGGCCGCCGAGTCGATCGCGCTGCTGCGCGAGATGCGCGACGGCAAGCACCCGGACGGCAGCCTGGTGCTGCGTGCCAAGATCAACATGGCCTCGCCCAACATCAACCTGCGCGACCCGGTCATGTACCGCGTGCGCCACGCCACCCACCACCGCACCGGCAACCAGTGGTGCATCTACCCGATGTACAGCTGGGCCCACCCGGTCGAGGATGCGCTCGAAGGCATCACCCACAGCGTCTGCACGCTGGAGTTCGAAGACCAGCGGCCGTTCTATGACTGGATCCTGGAACGCCTGGCGGAACTGGGCAAGCTGGCCCGGCCGCTGCCGCACCAGTACGAATTCGCCCGCCTGAACCTGAGCTACGTGGTCACCAGCAAGCGCAAGCTGCTGCAACTGGTGCGCGAAGGCCACGTGGACGGCTGGGACGATCCGCGCATGCCGACCATTTTCGGCCTGCGCCGCCGTGGCTACACCCCGGCCTCGATCCGCCTGTTCTGCGACCGCACGGCGGTGTCGAAGTCGGATTCGCGCATCGACTACAGCCTGCTGGAACAGGCCGTGCGCGACGACCTGGATCCGATCGCGCCGCGCTCGGTGGCGGTGCTGGACCCGCTCAAGCTGGTCATCACCAACTATCCGGAAGGCCAGACCGAGCTCTGCACGGCGCCGCGCAATCCGCACGATCCGGATGCCGGCGTGCGCGAATTCCCGCTGTCGCGCGAACTCTGGATCGAGCGCGACGATTTCCGCGAGGAAGCGCCGAAGAAGTATTTCCGCCTGTTCCCGGGCAACACGGTGCGCCTGAAGTACGGTTATGTGGTGCGCTGCACCGGCTTCACCAAGAACGAGGCGGGCGAGGTGGTCGAAGTGCAGGCCGAGTACCTGCCGGACACCAAGAGCGGCACGCCGGGCGCGGACAGCGTCAAGGTCAAGGGCAATATCACCTGGGTCAGCGCCGCCCATGCGGTGCCGGCGCAGATCCACCTGTACGACCGCCTGTTCGCGGACCCGCGCCCGGACGGCGGCGACAAGGACTTCATCGCTTGCCTGAACCCGAACTCCAAGCAGACGGTAACCGCCTGGCTGGAGCCGGGCACGATCGCCACGCCGGGGGCCACCTGGCAGTTCGAGCGCCTGGGCTACTTCACCGCCGATCTCAAGGACTCGACGGCGGAAAAGCCGGTGCTGAACCGCGTGGTGACGTTGCGGGATTCCTGGGCGCAGGGTTGATCCGCCGCGCGGTCGGTTTTCCAGGGCCGGCCGCGCCGCTATCCCCCGCACAGCCCGGGGTTTTTCCCCTTGGCGAAGCGATTGCGCGGGCCCGCGGCGGGTTATCATGCCCGACATTCCGCAGCCGGTTGCGCGCGCCCCTTCCAGGCGCCCCGAACCGCCAGCCCCAATCAAGATGAACACTGAATCCCTAGCCCTGGACTTCAAGAGCGCCACCCTGTATGCCATCCGGGTGGTCCTGCACAGCGCCGACCCCGAGCGCCTGAACGCCGCGCTGGCCAAGCGCATGGCCGATGCCGGCAGTTTCTTCGAGAACGAGCCCGTGGTCGTCGACGCCAGCCGCGTCGAAGAGACCATTGACTGGGACGCGCTGGTCGCCGCCCTGCGCGCGCACAACCTGCCCCCCATCGGCGTGGTGGCCGAGGGCGCCAACCTGGACGCGGCCCGCGCCGCCGGCCTGACGCCCGTGGAACTGTCCACCCCTTCGGCCCGGCCGGCGCAAGTGATCGACACCGCGCCGCCCAACGACGTGGCGACGCCGGTGCCGTCCGTGCCGGCGGCCGCGGTCGAGATCGCGCCCGCCCCCACTGCCACACCCTCTGCCGCCGCCGAAGGCGCCATCGACGCCGGCCAGGCAAAGGACAAGGCCGCGGAGCAACCCGCCCAAGCCGCCGATCCGCTGCCCGGGCGCGCCGCCGCCAGCACCACGTCGGCGCCCAGCCCGACGCCGGCCGCGCCCCAGTCTTCGTCGGCCCTGGTCATTACCCGGCCGCTGCGCTCGGGCCAACGGGTCTATGCGCGCCATACCGACCTGGTCGTGATCGGCATGGTGAGCCAGGGCGCCGAAGTCATCGCCGACGGCAACGTGCACGTGTACGGCCCGCTGCGCGGCAAGGCCATGGCCGGCGCGCGCGGCGACACCTCGGCACGCATCTTCACCACGCATCTGGATGCCGAACTGCTGGCCGTGGCCGGCGTGTACCGCGTGGTGGAGGACAAGCTGGACCGGTCGCTGCACAACCAGCCCGCGCTGGTGCGCCTGGACGGCGATACCCTGCGCATCGAGGCGCTGAAAGCCTGACATGGCGCACCCGCGCCGCGGCCCCATGATGGGCGCCGCCGATCCCGGCCCGGGCCGTTCCTGCAAGCCACGGTTGCATCAACGCAATCCGCGCGCATTCAACACATTCTGTAAGAAGCCTTACACGGGCTTTTTGCTTTACGATAACGCGATTTATTCGAACATAAGGGTTTGATCGTCATGACACGCATTGTTGTGGTGACTTCCGGCAAAGGCGGCGTGGGCAAAACCACGACGAGCGCCAGTTTTTCCGCGGGCCTCGCGATGCGGGGCCACAAGACCGCTGTCATCGACTTCGATGTCGGCCTGCGCAACCTCGATCTCATCATGGGCTGCGAGCGCCGCGTGGTGTACGACTTCGTCAACGTGATCCAGGGCGAAGCCACGCTCAACCAGGCGCTGATCAAGGACAAGCAGCTTGAAAACCTGTTCATCCTGCCGGCCTCGCAGACGCGCGACAAGGATGCGCTGACGCAGGAAGGCGTGGAAAAGGTCATCAACGACCTGAAGGAAATGGGCTTCGACTACATCGTCTGCGACTCGCCCGCCGGCATCGAAACCGGCGCGCTGATGGCGGCCTATTTCGCCGACGACGCACTGGTCGTGACCAACCCCGAGGTTTCGTCGGTACGCGACTCCGACCGCATCCTGGGCATCCTGGCGGCCAAGTCCAAGCGCGCCGTCGAGGGTGACGAACCGGTCAAGGAATACCTGCTGCTGACGCGCTACAACCCCAAGCGCGTGGTCGACGGCGAAATGCTGTCGCTGGGCGACATCGAGGACATCCTGCGCATCAAGCTGATCGGCGTCATTCCCGAATCCGAAGCCGTGCTGCAAGCCTCCAACCAGGGCCTGCCCGCCATCCACCTGAAAGACACCGACGTCTCCGAGGCCTACAAAGACGTCGTGGCCCGCTACCTGGGCGAAGACAAGGCCCTGCGCTTTACCGATTATGAAAAGCCGGGTTTCCTGAAGCGCCTGTTCGGAGGCAAGTAAGCAATGTCCTTCCTGTCGTTTCTGCTTGGTCAAAAGAAAACTTCCGCGTCCGTCGCCAAGGAACGGTTGCAGATCATCCTGGCCCACGAGCGGGGCCGCGGCGACTCGCCCGACTACCTGCCGCAATTGCAGCAGGAGCTGATCGCGGTGATCTCGAAGTACGTGAAGATCAATCCCGAAGACATCAAGGTGCACCTGGAACGCCAGGACACCCTGGAAGTCCTGGAAGTGAAGATCGAGATGCCGCAAAGCGAGTCTTGAAGCGTTCCGCGCGCCGCTGGCCGGCGCCGGACTCGGGCGCTCGCGGCGCCCGCAACGAAAAACGCCCGGCGATGCCGGGCGTTTTTGCGTCTGGCGCCGTCGCACAGGCGGCGGCGCGGGGCGCCGTGGCTCAGTGCTTGCCCACCTGGTCGCCAATGACACCGCCGATGGCCGCGCCCCCCACCGTGCCCAGGATGCCGCCATTGGTGATGACAGCACCCGCCACACCGCCGAGCGCCGCACCGCCCACCGTGCTTTTCTGACGGTGGCTCATGCTGTCCCACGACGAGCATCCCGCCATTGCGGCGGTCATGGCCACAGCGACACAGATTTTGGAAAGAGATGCGATTTTCATGATGAGGCTCCTATTCTTGTCCCCGGGGCCGCACCTGAGTCCTGACGCGAGCGCACGATACCCCTTATGGGTTTGGAATCTCCAGGATCGCAAAATATCCGTGCGCGGGGTGTGAAGTTTGCCCAGGAATTGTGTCAAAGGGCGAGGGAATCTTTGCGACTCCCCGGGACAATGTTGCAGCTGGCACCCCCTATTTGACCAGACGTAACACGTCCCGAAACCGCGCATGCTCGCAAGTTTCCATCCATTCGAAGATCGCCATTTCGGTGGTGACGATCTCGGCGCCATGGGCACGCGCGCGGCGCAGCGCGGCATGGTGGTCGGCGGGCTTGCGCGAGCCGGCCGCATCGGTCACCAGCACCGCCTTGTAGCCCATTTCAGTCAGGCCGATGACGGTCTGCAACACGCAGATGTGCGCCTCGCAACCGGTGACCAGCACGGTTTTGCGCGCGGCCGGCAGCCAGGCATCGAAGCCGCGTTCGCGCGTGGCCGCGAAGTGCATCTTCTGGAAGGTGGACTGCACCAGTTCGGCCAGCGGCGCCACCGTGACACCGAGCATCTTGCCGTGATGCTCGGTGGCGACCACCGGCACCTCCAGCAGCCGCGCGGCCCGCGCCAGCTTGGCGTTGGCCGCCACCACCGCGTCGCCGTCGTGGATCGCCGGCATCAGGCGCCCCTGCATATCGACGATGAGCAGCGTGGAATCGGAAGCTTGCAGCAGCATGGGGATCTCCTGGAATCTTGAGAACGGCCTGATCGCGCCGCATCGGCGGGCCACCGCCTGCGCGACGCCATAGCGCTCATGATATCGCGGCAGGCTCGCCGGTCTGCCTGCCTGGCGCCAGGACCGTCACCCGGGCCCAGGCCGGCAAAAAAAAATCCCGGCGCAATGGCCGGGATTCTCAGGCTGACTGGCAGGCGCGCTTACTTCAGCGCCTTGTAGCGCAGGCGCTTGGGCTTGGCGCCCTCTTCGCCCAGGCGGCGCTTCTTGTCGGCTTCGTACTCCTGGTAGTTGCCGTCGAAGAACACCACTTGCGAATCGCCTTCGAAGGCCAGGATGTGCGTGGCGATACGGTCCAGGAACCAGCGATCGTGGCTGATGACCATGACGCTGCCGGGGAACTCCAGCAGCGCGTCTTCGAGCGCGCGCAGCGTTTCGACGTCGAGGTCGTTGGACGGTTCGTCCAGCAGCAGCACGTTGCCGCCGGCGATCAGCGTCTTGGCCATGTGCAGGCGGCCGCGTTCACCCCCCGACAGTTGGCCGACCACCTTGTTCTGGTCGCCGCCCTTGAAGTTGAAGCGGCCCAGGTAGGCGCGCGAGGACATTTCGAACTTGCCCACGGTGAGCAGGTCAGCGCCGTCGGCGACCGCGTCGAACACGGTCTTCTTGTCTTCGAGCGCATCGCGCGACTGGTCGACGTAGGCCAGCTTGACGGTCTGGCCGATCTTCACTTCGCCCGAATCGGGCTGCTCGCGGCCCGCGATCATGCGGAACAGCGTCGACTTACCGGCGCCGTTGGCGCCGATGATGCCGACGATGGCGCCCGGCGGCACCTTGAAGCTGAGGTTGTCGATCAGCAGGCGGTCGCCGTAGGCCTTGCTGACGTTGTTGAATTCGATGACCTCGTTGCCCAGGCGCTCACCCACCGGAATGAAGATTTCCTGGGTTTCGTTGCGCTTCTGGTATTCGTAGGACGACAGTTCCTCGAAGCGGGCCAGGCGCGCCTTGGCCTTGGCCTGGCGGCCCTTCGGGTTCTGGCGCACCCACTCCAGTTCTTTCTTGATGGTCTTCTGGCGGGCCGATTCGGACGACTCTTCCTGCTTGAGGCGGTCTTCCTTCTGTTCCAGCCACGAGCTGTAATTGCCCTTCCAGGGGATGCCGTAGCCGCGATCCAGTTCGAGGATCCACTCGGCCGCGTTGTCCAGGAAGTAGCGATCGTGGGTCACGCCCACGACGGTGCCCGGGAACTTGTGCAGGAACTGTTCCAGCCATTCGACGCTTTCGGCATCCAGGTGGTTGGTCGGTTCGTCCAGCAGCAGCATGTCGGGCTTGGACAGCAGCAGGCGGCACAGCGCCACGCGGCGCTTTTCACCGCCGGACAGGTTGCCGACGATGGCATCCCAAGGCGGCAGGCGCAGCGCGTCGGCGGCGATTTCCATCTGATGCTCGATGTCGTCGGCGCCGCTGGAAGCGGCGGCCGCGATGATGGCTTCCAGCTCGGCCTGCTCGGCGGCCAGCGCGTCGAAGTCGGCGTCCGGCTCGGCGTAGGCGGCGTAGACCTCGTCCAGGCGCTTCTTGGCGGTGACCACCGCGCCCAGGCCTTCTTCAACCGCCTGGCGCACGGTGTGCTCGGGGTTGAGCTGCGGCTCCTGCGGCAGGTAGCCGATATTCAGGCCCGGCATGGGGATGGCTTCGCCTTCGATCTCGCGATCCACACCCGCCATGATCTTCAGCAGCGTCGACTTGCCCGAGCCGTTCAGGCCCAGCACGCCGATCTTGGCGCCAGGAAAAAACGAAAGGGAGATGTCACGCAGGATCTGCCGCTTGGGCGGCACGATCTTGCCGACGCGGTTCATGGTGTAGACGTATTGGGCCATGGGCTCGTATAGGGTAAGAAAGCTGAAGAATCGTTGATTGTAGGCCGGAACCCGGACAGGCGCGCGCCGCATCCCGGCCCGCGCCCGCCGCGCCCTACGACGCCGCCCGAGCCCGCCGTGAGCCGGCGAATGGCGCGCGCATCTGTGCCAGCATCACGCCGGCCAGCGCCATCGCGCCGCCGACGATATGGAACAGATGCGGCTTTTCGTCCAGGAACAGCGCCGCGATCGCCACCGTGGCCACCGGCATCAGGTTCAGGAACACGCTGGCGCGCGCCGGCCCCAGGTGGCGCACGCCCTGCATCCACAGGAACGGCGCGAACAGCGACGGGAACAGGCCGGCATAGAGCACCAGCGGCAGGTTGTCGCCATTGAGCGGCGAGGCCGGCGCCATCAGGAAAGCCGGCAACTGGAACAGCACGCCAAACGCCACCTGCACGTACAGCGACACCCACGGCCCGGCCGGCAGGCCCCAGCGCCGCAGCAGCACGCCGTACAGCGCATAGGCCAGCGCCGCCACGCCCATCAACACGTCACCGTGGTTCGCGCCCACCGCCAGCAACCGCGCCGGATCGCCTTCGCCGATCAACAGCGCCAATCCCGCCAGCGACAGCAGGCCGCCCAGCAGCGCCATCACGGAAGGCCGCTCCCGCAGCACCACGGCGCTGACGGCGATGGTCAGCAGCGGAATCATCGCGGTGATGATGCCCATATTGGTGGCGGTGGTGCTGCCGGCCGCCACATACGCCAGGCCCTGGTACAGCGCCATGCCCAGGCCGCCGAGCACCGCGAACTTGGGCAGGTACGGCCACAGCGCGCGCCGCTGGCGCCAGGCGGCCGGCAACGCAAAAGGCGTCAGCAGCAGCCCCGCCAGCGCCCAGCGGTAAAAGCCGATGGCGGCGGGCGCGATCACGCCGGCCGCCATCTTGGTCACGATCATGTTGACCGACCAGATCAGCGCCGCCAGCAACGGAAACAGCAAATAGCGGGCGGGAGAGGGCGAAACAGCAGCGCGGGTCATGGAAAAACAGCCAGAGCGGAAAGATGGCTGGCCAGTTTAGGATCTGTCCGACTCGCTGTATATAATGAAAAACCGACAAACTCCACCGAACTTCGGACATGGCCCCTGCCGTTTCCCCGCCCGACCTCGGCCCGGCGCGGCCCTATCCGCTGGCCTGCCGCATCCTGCACTTCCTGCCGCACTCGCGCATCCAGCGCCATGCCTCGCCGTGGGGCGAATTGAATTTCGCGCTGTCCGGCATCATGGAAATCGGCATCGAGGACTCGACCTACCTGTCGCCCCCGCAGTACGCCATCTGGATACCACCCGGCGTACCGCACTGCTGCCAGAACCAGGTCGAAGTGCACTACGCCTGCATCGACATCCCCGCCGCCGCCTGCGCCGACCTGCCCGCCACGCCGTGCACGCTGGAGATCAGCCCGGTCATGCGCGCTATTCTGGCCGACTTCGAACGGCGCGGCATCGCCTATCCAGATACGCCGGAAGACCGGCGCCTGGCCCAGGTCGTCATCGACCAGATCCGCGTCGCGCGCGTCTACGCCAGCTATCTGCCGTCCACCACCGAGCCCGTGTTGGCGTCCGTCCTGGCCGCGCTGCAACGCCAACCCGGCGACAAGCGCGGCGCCGCCCATTGGGCCGCCACCGCCGGCATCACTGAACGCACGCTGCTGCGCCACTGCCAGCAGCACTTGGGCATGTCCTTCAATGAATGGCGGCAACGCCTGCGCGTGGTCAGCGCGCTCGAACGGCTCGACGCCGGCCAACCCGTGCAGGCCGTGGCACGCGAACTCGGCTACAGCACCCCTTCGGCCTTCATCGCCATGTTCCAGCGCTTGACCGGCCAGTCACCCGACACGGCCCGCAAGCGCGCCGCCGCGCCCGCCTGAAGCAACCTCGCGGCCACCCGCCACCTTCGTCATCCAACCGTCGGATGCAAGCCGCGCGCGATCGCGAGACAATAGCGTCTGTTTTTTCGTAACGCCGTCCCCGCGGCATCATCGCGCCAGGAACCTCCATGTCCGCCTCCGCCACGCCCCCGCCTTCCCTGACCCATTTCAGCGCGACCGAGCTGGACATGCTCGCCAAGACCGCCGACGCCCTCAGTGCCTACCTGGGCAAGCCGGTCCTGGCCGAAGTGGTCCTGGGTGAAGAAGGCACCGAATGGGTCACCTATGGCGTGCCCATCGACGAGAACGCCGAACCCGGCGAAGACCAGACCCGCGTCCAGCTGGGCGGCCCCGGCGCCCGCCTCCTGGGCAATCGCGGCGGCCTGCCCCAGACCGGCGACGACACCTACGACTGCCTCTACCTCTGGGCCATCCAGATCTCGCTGAACGAAGGCGAACGCTTCATCAAGCTGGACCACGACGGCGAAGAGTCGGCCTGGTCCGACAGCCTGGAAGACGTGCTGCCCTTCGCCCTGACCGAGGAGCCCCTGCCCGACCCGGACGAGGAAGACGACGAAGACGAAGAGGACGAAGACGACGGCCACGATCACGTCCACGACCACAACGATTCCGGCCACCGCCACTGAACGAGAAAGCAGGCGGACACGACGAGCCGCCCGCCGCGAGACACCTCAAGAATTCACCAAGGCGCCAACACCGGGTCAGACTGCAATCCGCCCTTCCTCCACCGCATGGCAAGCCACAACCGCTACCCCCGCCATCCGAGCCTGCGGCGCCTCCGCCCGGCACCGCTCGTTCGCATGCGGACAGCGCGGATGAAACGTACACCCTGACGGCGGATTCAACGGATTCGGCACTTCCCCCGCCACCGCCGTGCGCGGCTTGCCGGCCCCGTCGATGTCCGGAATCGCCTCCAGCAGCATCCGCGTATACGGATGCCGCGGCCGCGCGAACAGCTCATCGCGCGGCGCCACCTCCACCATCCGCCCGAGATACATCACCCCGACCCGATCGGCCACGTGATGCACCACCGCCAGATTGTGCGAGATGAACAGATAGGTCAGCCCCAACTCGCGCTGTAGATCCTTCATCAGGTTCAGCACCTGCGCCTGCACCGACACATCCAGCGCCGAGGTCGGCTCATCGCACACCAGGAACTCGGGATTCACCGCCAGCGCCCGCGCAATCGAAATGCGCTGGCGCTGGCCGCCCGAGAACTGGTGCGGATAGCGACCCTGGTCGGCCGGGTCCAGCCCCACCTGGCTGAGCAGGTCGCCGACCCGCGCCATGCGCTCGGCCGGCGTCATCTTGGTATGCGTCAGCATCGGCTCGGCAATGATGCGGCCGACGCGCCAGCGCGGATTCAGGCTCGCGTACGGGTCCTGGAAGATCATCTGCAGCCGCTTGCGCAGCGCGCGCCCGCCCGGCTCCGCCATGCGCGACAGCGGCTGGCCGTCGAAGCGGATGTCGCCGCGCGTCAGGCCATACAGTCCCACCAGCATGCGCGCCACCGTCGACTTGCCACAGCCCGACTCGCCCACCAGCGCCAGCGTCTCGCCGCGATTGATCTCGAACGACACGCCATCGACCGCGCGCAGCAGCACGCGCGGCTTGCCCGCCAGCTTGCGTTCCAGCCAGGGCGGCGACACATCGAACCAGCGCGCCGCGTCGTTCACTTGCACCAGCGGCGTGCTCATGCCGTCACCTCGGTTTCGTTTGCATGCAACCAACAGGCCGCGCGGGACGTGCCCGCCGGCATCAACTCGGGCCGGTCGTGGCCGCAGCGCGGCAGGCGCCGGCCGCAGCGTGGATTGAAGGCACAGCCTGGCGGAATCGCGTTCAGGCGCGGCATGCTGCCGTCGATCTGCACCAGCCGCTCGGTATGCCCCTGCAGCGAGGGAATCGATCCCATCAGTCCCGCCGTATAGGGATGACGCGGCTGGTGGATCACATCGCGCACCGGGCCGATCTCGGCCACCCGGCCCGCGTACATCACCGCCACGCGATCGGCCGTCTCCGCGATCACGCCCATGTCGTGGGTGATCAGCATCACCGCCGTGCCCTGCTCGCGGCACAGGCGCTTGAGCAGTTCGATGATCTGGGCCTGTATCGACACGTCCAGCGCCGTGGTCGGCTCATCGGCCACCACCAGCCTGGGCTCGGCCGCCAGCGCCAGCGCGATCACCACGCGCTGCCGCATGCCGCCGGAGAACTGGTGCGGGTAATGGTCGATGCGCTCGCGCGCCGCCGGGATGCCGGTCGCCGCCAGCAGCTCGACCGCCCGGTCGCGCGCCTGCGACCAGCTCAGGTCCAGGTGCGTCACGATGGTCTCGGCCAATTGCCGGCCCACCGTGTACAGCGGGTTCAGGGAGGTCAGCGGATCCTGGAACACCGCCCCGATCTCGCGGCCGCGCACGCGGCGCATCTGCTCGTCGGGCAGGTTGTCGATGCGGCGGCCGGCCAGCAGGATCTCGCCGCCGGCGATACGGCCGGGCGGCTCCAGCAGGCCGATGATGGACGCCCCGGTCAGCGACTTGCCGGCGCCCGATTCCCCCACCACGCCCAGGACTTCACCCGCCTGGATGGAAAAGGACACATCGTCCAGGGCGCGTAGCGTGCCGCGGCGCGTCGGAAACTCGACGCGCAGGTTGCGGACTTCAAGTAATGCGCTCATGGGTATATCTCTAGTTCAGGCGTGGATTCAATGCGTCGCGCAGCCAATCACCCAGCAGGTTGACCGACAGCACCAGCAGCACCAGCGCCGCGCCCGGGAAGATGGTGATCCACCACTCGCCGGAAAACAGGAAATCGTTGCCGATGCGGATCAGCGTGCCCAGCGACGGCGCTGTCGGCGGCACTCCCACCCCCAGAAACGAGAGCGTCGCCTCGGTGATGATGGCGGTCGCCAGATGCACCGTGGCCAGCACCAGCACCGGCCCCAACACATTGGGCAGCACATGGCGGAACATGATGACGGGTGAAGCCACGCCGATCACGCGCGCCGCCTGCACGTATTCGCGGTTCTTCTCCACCAGGGTCGAACCGCGCACCGTGCGCGCATACTGCGGCCAACCGGCAAGCGCGATGGCGCCGATCAGCACCGGGAACGCGATGATCTCGTGCAGCTCGCGCGGCACCGCCGCCCGCGCCACGCCGTCGATCAGGAGCGCGATCAGGATCGCCGGGAACGACAACTGCACATCGGCGACGCGCATGATGAAAGCATCGATGCGCCCGCCCGCGTACCCCGAGACCAGCCCCAGCACGATACCGATCAGCATCGACAGCAGCACCGAGGCCAGCCCGATCAGCAGCGACACGCGAGTGCCGTAGAGGATGGCCGAATACAGGTCGCGGCCCTGGCTGTCGGTGCCCAGCAGATAGGTCGACTGGCCGTCGGGCGACCAGGCCGGCGGCAGCAGCGCGTCCAGCAACTCGACCTGGGTCAGGTCGAACGGATTGTGCGGCGCCACCCAGCCGGCGCCGAACGAGCCGATCAGCAGCGCCGCCAGCATGACGGTGGCGACGATGGCCACGGGCGCCCGGCGCCAGGCCCAGGCGATATCGCTGTCCCACCAGCGTTTCAGTACGGCACGCATCAGTGGCCACCTCCGCCGCGGGTCAGCCCGGAACGCAGGCGCGGGTCCACGACAAAATACAGAAGATCGACGATCAGGTTGATCACCACGAACACCAGCGCGATCAGGCACAGGTACGCGGCCATCACCGGCACGTCGGCAAATTGCACCGCCTGGATGAACAGCAGGCCCATGCCGGGCCACTGGAACACCGTTTCGGTCACGATGGCGAAGGCGATGATGCCGCCCAGCTGCAGCCCGGTGATGGTGATGACGGGCACCATGGTGTTCTTGAGCGCGTGGCCGAAATGAATGGCGCGGCGCTTCAGGCCCCGGGCGCGGGCGAACTTGATGTAGTCCGAACGCAGCACCTCCAGCATCTCCGAGCGCACCAGCCGCAGCACCAGCGTCATCTGGAACAGCGACAGCGTGATCGAGGGCAGGATCAGGTGTTTCCAGCCGTTGGCGGTGAACAGCCCGGAGGTCCACCAGCCCAGCGCCACGGTATCGCCGCGGCCGTAACTGGGCAGCCAGCCCAATTGCACCGAGAACACCAGAATCAGCAGGATGCCGATCAGGAAGGTCGGCAACGACACCCCAAGCAGCGAGCCGGCCAGCAGCAGTTGCGACAGCAGGCTGTTGCGCTTGAGCGCGGTGTATACGCCCAGGGGCACGCCCACCACCAGCGCCAGCAGGGCCGCCACCATGGACAGTTCCAGCGTGGCTGGCAGGCGCGACTTGAGCAGGCTGGAGACCGGTTCGCTCTGGCGCAGGGAAATACCGAAATTGCCTTGCGCGGCGTTGGCCACGAAATGGCCGAACTGGACGATGGCGGGCTGGTTCAGGCCCAGGCGCTCACGCAGTTCGATGCGCTCGGCATCGGTGGCGTCCTGTCCCAGCATGATGGTGACAGGGTCGCCGACGTATTGGAAAAGCACGAAGGCCAGCAGCGCGACGGTGAGCATCACCGCTACGGCCTGCAACAGGCGGCGCAGTATGAAAGCGAACATAGGCGGGAAAGGCAGGACGGCGAAACCCCGCGGGGCTTCGCTGTCTGTTTAGCCGGGGCGGGGTCAGTCGACCTTGACCCAGTCGGCAACGAGGCGGTTGTCGGCGCGGTGGATCACCGACACGTTCTTGCGCATGGCCCAGGGAATGACCTGGTCGTGCAGCGGGATGTGGCCGAATTCCTGGGCGTGGACTTCCAGCACTTTGCGGATGTCGGCGTCGCGCTTGGCCGCATCGGTCTCGGTCTTGATGCGATCGATGATCGCGTCCAGTTCCTTGTTGCTGTAGTTGCCCAGGTTGTACATGCCGTCCGCGCCCTCGCCCTTGGTGCGGATCAGGTTCTGCAACGTGTACATGGCGTCGAACGTCGGCACGCCCCAGCCGAACAGATAGGCGCTGGTGTCGGCGCTCTGCACCTTGGGGAAGTAGGTCGAACGCGGCATGGCGTTCATGCTCGCCTTCACGCCCACCTTGGCCCACATGCCGACCACGGCCTGGCAGATCGCTTCGTCGTTGATGTAGCGGTTGTTGGGGCAGTCGAGCGTGAAGTTCAGGGTGCCGTCGTAGCCGGCCTCCTTGAGCAGGGCGCGGGCTTTCGCGGGGTCGTAGGGCACGCGCTTGTGCAGCGATTCGGTCCAGCCGTGGACCTGCGGCGCGATCATGGTGCCGGTGGGCGCCGACAGGCCGCGCATCACGGCGCGCTTGATGGCGTCGACGTCGATGGCGCGGTACAGCGCCTCGCGCACGCGGATGTCCTGGAACGGGTTCTTGCCCTTGATGTTCGAGTACTGCAGCTCGGGACGCTTCTGGTCCAGGCCCAGGTAGATGGTGCGGTATTCATTGCCCTCGACCACCTTGGCCGACTGGCGCAGGCGGTCCAGGTCCTGCGCGGCCGGATCGAGCACGAAGTCGATCTCGCCCGACAGCAGCGCGGCGGTGCGGGTGGCGTTCTGCTTGATCGGCGTGAACACCACTTCGGTGACGTTGCCGACCTTGTTGGCCTTGTTCCACCAGTCCTTGTTCTCTTCGAACACGGTGCGCACGTCGACTTCGCGCGACTTCAGCTTGTAGGGGCCGGTGCCGTTGGTGTTGCGCGCGCCGAAGGTGTCTTCCTTGTTGACGAAATCCTGCGGCTTGGCGATGTTGTTCTTTTCCGACCAGGCCTTGTTCATGATGAACACGTTGGGCAACTGGCGCAGCAGCACCGGGTTGGGCGCGGAGGTCTCGATCTCGACCGTCAGGTCGTCGATCTTGCGCGCTTCCTTGATGCCGGTGGTATAGGCCTTGTAGTTCGAGGTGGGCGCCATGGCGCGGTGCACCGAGAACACCACATCGTCGGCAGTGAAGGCGGCGCCGTCGTGGAACTTGACGCCGGGGCGCAGCTTGAAGCGGTAGAGCGTGGGCGAAACCTGCTGCCATTCGGTTGCCAGGCGCGGCACCACCTTGAAGTCCTTGTCGTAGTCCACCAGCGGCTCATACACGTAGCTGTTGGCGGCGATCGTCATGCCTTCGTTCTGCGAGTGGGGATCGAAGGTGAGGATGTCGCCCTGGGCGGCCCAGCGGAAGGTCTTGGCCTGCCCGATCGAGGGCGCGGCCACGGCGGCGGCGATCGCGATAGCAATCAAAGTGCGGCGCATAGATTCAACTCCTGACAGTAGTCTGAATATCGGCGCGATATTGCCTAGCGCCAGGAACCCCGTCAATTAAGGGTTTATGCGTAGCGGAGGGGGTTTTCACAGGGAAAACCTATTCAGGGACATATATGAATATGAGAAAAAAAACGCTGCTCCCCGAAAGTGAACAACGTTTGCCCGGCCAAAAAGCCGCCGTCGAGCTTCCGGGCCGGGGGCGGGCCGTGTACGCGCCTATTCGTCGGTATCCAGCGGCAGGTCCAGCGGCACGTGTTCGGTCATCAGCAGCCGCAGCATGTCGATCAGCAAGGCCGCCTTGTCCTCGCCGAACGGCGCCAGCACCGCCTTCTGGTGCTGCATGGCCTGGCCGCACAGCGCGGCGATCAGGTTGCGGCCCTTGGTGGTGATGACCACGCGCGTCTGGCGGCGATCGGCGCGCACGCCCGTACGCGCCACCAGACCTTCGGCTTCCATGCGCTGCACCACCTTGCTGAGGGTCGGTTGCTTGGTGATGGCGAGCACCGCCAGATCGCCGATGGTCTCGCCCTGGCTGCCTTCCAGGCTGGCAAGCACCCGCCATTCGGTCACCGACAATCCGGCCGCCTTGACCTGCTGATGGAATTCCGCCGAGATGCGCTGGCTGGCCTGCGCCAGCAGGTAGGCCAGGTAGTCGTCGACGAAGCGCGCGCCGCCGCCCTGGGTACCTTCGCCCTGCTTGTCCGACCGCATGTTGTTCCGCTCCCACGCATCAATATTGAATGGACGACCCGAGGCCGGCAGGCGCATTGCACCACGTTGGCGCGGGCGCGCGCCATGACGCGGCGCAATGCTGTTGCGCAGCACAGGGTATACCCCGAAGCGCAACCCGTTTTTGCACCATCAAAGCGCCTTTTTCGGGCGCTCGGGATAGAGAACAACCAGTATATACACCCTTGTTTTAGCGTGATATTTTTTTGATTCCATGAAATTTCATCTTTTTTGTTGACAGCTAAAACGTTGACTCCTAAAGTATTTTTCAGGGCGAAATTTCGTGACATGGCGTTGCTGCTAAGCAGCATGGCTGCGGGACCCGGATGCCGGTCCGCGTAGAGGAGTTCGAGATGGCTGAAAGGTCTTTCAAGAAAGAAGTCCAGCAGTTGCGCATCGGCGCGGGCGAAGAGTTCCGCGGCGAAGGCATTCTCGCGGTCACCAAGGCGCTGCTGCAATCCGGCGTGGGCTATGTGGCGGGCTACCAGGGTTCGCCCATCTCGCACCTGATGGACGTGCTGGCCGACGCCAACGACATCCTGCAGGAACTGGGCGTGCACTTCGAGGCCAGCGCTTCCGAGGCCACCGCCGCCGCCACGCTGGCCGCCTCGGTCATGTATCCGATCCGTGGCGCGGTCACCTGGAAATCCACCGTCGGCACCAACGTCGCCTCGGACGCGCTGGCCAACCTGGCCTCGGGCGGCGTCACCGGCGGCGCGCTGGTGATCGTCGGCGAAGACTACGGCGAAGGCTCGTCCATCATGCAGGAACGCTCGCATGCGTTCGCCATGAAATCGCAGATCTGGCTGCTCGATCCGCGTCCCAACCTTGAAAGCATGGTCAAGGCGGTGGAAGACGGCTTCGCGTTGTCGGAAGCCAGCAAGACGCCGGTGATGCTGCAGCTGCGCATCCGCGGCTGCCACGTGCATGGCCGCTTCATCGCCAAGGACAACCAGCGGCCGGCGTTTTCGCTGGCCGAGGCGCTGGAAAACCCGGCGCGCGACACCAGCCGCATTGTGCTGCCGCCGGCCTCTTTCCTGCACGAGCAGGAAAAAATCAAGGAACGCTGGCCCGCCGCCATCCGCTATATCAAGGAACACAAGCTCAACGAGCACTTCGACGGCGACCAGGACGACATCGGCCTGATCCTGCAAGGCGGCCTCTACAACGGCGTGATCCGCGCCCTGCAATTGCTGGGCCTGGCGGACAACTTCGGCAACAGCCGCATTCCGCTGTATGTGATGAACGTGGCCTACCCGGTGATCGAGGACGAGGTCATCGATTTCTGCCGCGACAAGCGCGCCGTGCTGCTGCTGGAGGAAGGCCAGCCCGATTACCTGGAGCAGGCGCTGCACGCGGTGCTGCGCAAGGCCGGCGTCGATACGAAGCTGTCCGGCAAGGACGTGCTGCCGATGGCCGGCGAATACACCACCCAGGTGATGCGCGACGGCCTGCGTGAATTCCTCAAGCGCGAGCGTCCGGAATCGCTGCAGACCCATCCGGCCGTGGCCGCCGACAGCGGCGCGGCGCAACCCGCGCTGCAGGTCACCGAGATCACGCGGCCCAAGCCGGCGCCGCGCCCGGCCGAACAGCCCATCACTTTCCACAAGCACGTCGCGGAACTGGCCGCCGTGGTGCCGCCGCGTCCTGCCGGCTTCTGTACCGGCTGTCCGGAACGGCCGATCTTCTCGGCCCTGACGCTGGCGCAGGAGACGCTGGGCCAGCATCATATTTCCTGCGACATCGGCTGCCACCTGTTCTCGATCCTGCCGCCCTTCAACCTGGGCGCCACCACCATGGGCTACGGCCTGGGCGCCTCCAGCGCCGCGGCCTTCAACGTACCGGCGGCCAAGCGGCCGATCTCCATCATGGGCGACGGCGGCTTCTGGCACAACGGCCTGGCCTCGGGCATCGGCAATGCGGTGTTCAACAAGTACGACGGCGTCATCGTCATCGTCGACAACTTCTACGCCTCGGCCACCGGCGGGCAGGACATCCTGTCCTCGCGCGCCGAGAATCCGGATCGCTCCACCAATAACCCCATCGACCAGGCCGTGCGCGGCGTGGGCGTGAAGTGGGTGCGCACGCTCGACCGCACCTACGACGTGGCCAAGGTACGCGCCACCATCGAGGAAGCGCTGACCACCGACATCAAGGGCCCCAAGGTCATCATCGCCCAGTCCGAATGCATGCTGAACAAGCAGCGCCGCATCAAGCCGCTGTTCAACCAGGCGGTCAAGGCCGGCAAGCGCGTGGTCAAGGAACGCTTCGGCGTCGACCCCGACGTCTGCACCGGCGACCATGCCTGTATCCGGCTGTCCGGCTGCCCGTCGCTGACGGTCAAGGACAGCGGCGATCCTCTCAAGGAAGACCCGGTGGCCCACGTCGAGAGCAGTTGCGTCGGCTGCGGCAACTGCGGCGAAGTGGCGCACGCCGCCGTGCTGTGCCCGTCTTTCTACCGCGCCGACATCGTCCACAACCCCAGCGGCCGCGACCGTTTCCTGGCGCGCCTGCGCCAGGGCGTGATCGGCTACCTGCAGCGCCGCCGCGAAGCGCGCCTGGCCAAATTTGCCCTGTGAGGACCCGCCCCATGAACCCGGTGGCATTGCAGCAAGGCACTCCCATCAAGATCGCCATCCTGGCCATGGGCGGCCAGGGCGGCGGCGTGCTGGCCGACTGGATCGTCGACATGGCCGAGCACGCCGGCTGGTGGGCCCAGACCACCTCGGTGCCGGGCGTGGCCCAGCGCACCGGCGCCACCATCTATTACCTGGAACTGCTGCCCGAGGCCGACGTGGACCGCGCCGGCCGCGCGCCCGCGCTGGCGTTGATGCCCACGCCGGGCGACGTCGACCTGGTGGTGGCGGCCGAGCTGATGGAAGGCGGCCGCGCCATCCAGCGCGGTCTGGTCACGCCCGACCGCAGCGTGCTGATCGCCTCGTCGCACCGCAGCTACGCGGTCAGCGAGAAATCGGCGCCGGGCAACGGCATCGCCGATCCCAACAAAGTGCTGGAAGCCGGCCGCGCCGCGGCCCGCCGCTTCCTCTGCTCCGACTTGCAGGAACTGGCCGACCGCGCCGGCAGCGTCATCAGCGCCAGCCTGTTCGGCGCCGTGGCCGGCAGCGGCGCCTTGCCGTTCTCGCGCGACGATTTCGAGGCCACCGTGCGCCGCGCCGGCGTCGGCGTGGACGCCAGCCTGCGCGCCTTCGCGCTGGGCTTCGAGGCCGCCGCACAGGCGCCGGCGCAACCGGCCGCAATCGACCTGACGCGCCCCGTGCCCGCCGTGCCCGAACGCGCCGCCAGCCCGCGGTCACAGGCATTGCTGGACCGCATCACCCGCGACTTTCCCGCCTGTGCGCAGCCACTGCTGACGGCCGGCGCGCGCCGCCAGATCGAGTTCCAGGATCTGGCATACGCCGAAGACTACCTGGCCCGCATGACCGCGATCCGCGAACTGGACGCGCGCCATGGCGGCGAATCGAAGCAATGGGCGCTGACCTGTGCCGCCGCGCGCTACCTGGCCACCGCCATGGCCTACGACGACGTCATCCGCGTGGCCGACCTGAAGACGCGCGGCACGCGCTTCGAACGGGTGCGCGCCGAGGTCGGCGCCAAGCCCGGCCAACTGGTCTACACGACCGAATTCATGCACCCGCGGCTGGAAGAGATCTGCGGCACGCTGCCGGCCGGCCTGGGCCGCTGGCTGGAACGATCCAAGGCCTTCGGCGGTTTCGTCGAGCGCCGCCTGGGCAAGGGCCGCCGCATGCAGAGCGGCACGCTGGGCGGCTTCCTGATGCTGTACACGCTGGCCGGCATGCGCCGTTTCCGCCGCCGCACGCTGCGCCACCAGATCGAATCCGAAGGCCTGGCGCAATGGCTCGACCTGATCGCCAGCCTGGCGCCGCGCGACTACGACCTGGCGGTGGAAACCGTGAACTGCCGCCGCCTGGTCAAAGGCTACAGCGACACCCACGTGCGCGGCGGCGGCAAGTACCGCCAACTGATCGCGGCCGCCGCCAAGCTGGCGGGCCGGCCGGACGCGGCGGCATCGCTGCGCGCGCTGCGCCAGGCCGCGCTGGCCGACGAGAAATGCGGCCCCCTGGAACGCCAACTGGCCGAGAAACTGGCCGCCTGACACCGAGATAGAGACGACGCCGTGCAAACCCTGAAACTCATCGTCCGTGAAGTGCGGCAGGAATCGCCGCTGATCCGCTCGCTGCGCCTGGCGCGCGAGGATGGCGGCGCCCTGCCCGCTTTCGGCCCCGGCGCGCACCTGAAGGTGAGCGTGCCAGGCCTGCGCGAACCGCGCTGCTATTCGCTGGTGCAACTGACGCCGGAAGCCGGCCGCTTCGCCGAACCCGTCGAGTACCGCCTGGGCGTGCGGCTGGAGCAAGCCAGCGCGGGCGGCTCGCGCCACATGCACGGCCTGGCGGTTGGCGACACACTCAGTGCCGAAGGCCCCAAGAACGATTTCCCGCTGCACGAAGGTCCGGCCGGCGACGAGCCGGTGCTGCTGATCGCCGGCGGCATCGGCATCACGCCGGTGGCGTCCATGGCGGCGGCGCTCAAGGCCGCCGGCCGCGCCTTCGAACTGCACTACAGCGGCCGCAGCCGCGACCAGCTGGCGTTCCTACCGGAGCTGCAGGCGCTGGCCGGCGACGCGCTGGTGCCGCATGCCGATGACGACGACGCCTGCCGCTTCGACCTGAAGGCGCTGCTGGACGCCGCCAATCCGCGCCAGCACCTGTATGTGTGCGGCCCCAAGGGCCTGATCGACGCCGTCATCCAGGAAGCGCGCGCGCGCCACTGGCCCGACGCCCACATCCATTTCGAGCTGTTCGCCACCGCCGCGCCGCAGGCCGGCGACCAGCCCTTCGAGGTCGAGCTGCGCCAATCCGGCCGGGTGCTGACCATTCCCGCCGACAAGACCATCGTTGACGTGATGGAAGAGGAAGGCTGCGACCCGATGTACGACTGCAAGCGCGGCGAATGCGGCGTGTGCCAGGCCACGGTGCTGGAAGGCGAGCCCGACCACCGCGACTACTACCTGTCGGATACCGAGAAAGCCAGCGGCAAGATCATCCAGATCTGCATCTCTCGCGCCAAGTCGGCGCGCCTGGTGCTGGACCTGTAGCGGCGGGCGCGAGACGAGGAGACCCCCATGGCCAAATACCGCGACAACCCCGACGCCATCCGCGCGCTGCTGCGCGAGACCGAGGTGCACAAGGACCTGTTCATCGACCCCGAGCTGTTCGACCTGGAGATGGAACGGTTGTACGCCAACACCTGGGTCTACGTCGGCCACGACAGCCAGGTGCCCAACCCGGGCGACTACATCACCACTACCGTCGGCAACCAGCCGGTGGTGATGGTGCGCCACAGCGACCGCTCGGTGCGCGTGCTGCACAACCGCTGCCCGCACAAGGGCACCATGGTGGCGGGCGACGCCTGCGGCAACACCGGCAAGTTCTTCCGCTGCCCGTATCACGCCTGGACCTTCAAGACCGACGGCAGCCTGTTGTCGATTCCGCTGAAGAAGGGCTATGAGAACACCGGCCTGGAACAGTGCGAGGCCAGCCAGGGCATGGCGGCGGTGAAGGACGTACGCAACCACCGCGGTTTCGTGTTCTGCCGCCTGAATCCCAACGGCCAATCGTTCGAGGACTTCTTCGGCGACGCGTTGTCGACGCTGGACAACATGGTCGACCGCTCGCCCGAGGGCCGGCTGGAAGTGGCCGGCGGCGTGCTGCGCTACATGCACCGCTGCAACTGGAAGATGCTGGTCGACAACCAGACCGACACCTGCCACCCGATGGTGGCGCACGAATCGTCGGCCGGCACCGCGGTCAAGGTGTGGGAGCAGGCGCCCGCCGGCACGCCCAAGCCGATGGCGGTGGAACTGTTCGCGCCGTTCATTTCGCCCTACGAATTCTTCGAGAACATGGGCATCCGCGTCTGGGAAAACGGCCACGGCCATACCGGCGTATCCGATTCGATCCACGCCGCGTACTCGGGCGTCCCCGGCTACTGGGAATCGATGGTCGCGGCCTATGGCGAGGAGCGCGCGCACCAGATCCTGGGCGACGTGCGCCACAACACGGTGTACTTCCCCAACATCATGGTCAAGGGCCCGATCCAGACCCTGCGCGTGTTCAAGCCGATCGCCGCCGACCGCACCCTGGTGGAGTCGTGGACCTTCCGCCTGGTCGGCGCGCCTGACCTGTTGCTGGAGCGCACGCTCATGTACAACCGCCTGATCAACGCCCCCACCTCCGTGGTCGGCCACGACGACCTGGAGATGTACGAACGCGCCCAGGACGGCCTGCAATCGCGCGCCCGCGACTGGGTCAATGTCGGCCGCCTGTACGACCCGGCCGAAGCCGGCCAGAAAAACGTCACCACCAACGGCACCAACGAATGGCAGATGCGCAACCAGTACCGCGCATGGGGCCGCTACATGACGGAGCAGGCATGAGCTTGAGCGACCGCGACCTGATCGATTTCGTCTACGCCGAGGCGCGCCTGCTTGACGAACTGCGCTTCGAGGACTGGCTCGACCTGTACACCGACGATGGCTACTACTGGATGCCCCTGGCGCACGACCAGACCGACGCCCGGCTGCACGCCTCGCTGATGTATGAGGACAAGCTGCTGCTGCGCGTGCGGGTCGAGCGGCTGGCGGGCCAGCGCACGTTCTCGCAGCAACCCAGGAGCCGCTGCCACCACCTGTTGCAGGCGCCCACCATCGAGCGCGATCATCCCGAATCGGCGCCCGGGCAGGGCCGCCACGTGCTGCGCACCGCCTTCCATTACGTCGAGACGCGGCAGGACACGCAGACCCTGTACGCCGGCTGGGCCACGCATCATCTGGTCGAGCAGGACGGCGCGCTGCGCATCCGCCTCAAGCGCGTCGACTTGGTGAATTGCGACGCCGCCTTCGGCAACATCCAATTGTTCATGTAGGAGCGGCTTGTGAGCACCACCGTCCACCAGGCATTCCTGGACACCGCAGCGCGCCACGGCGCCCGCCCCTTCCTGTGCATCCTGCCGGAAACCGCCGCCATCTATGGCATCGGCGCCGGCGAGCTGAGCTATGCGCAGGCGGCCAGCGCCATCGAAACGCTGCGCGCGGCCTATGCGCGCGCCGGCTACGGTCACGGCCATCGCGCCGGCCTGTTGCTGGAAAACCGTCCGGCCTTCTTCCTGCACTGGTTCGCGCTGAACGCGCTGGGCGTGTCGGTGGTGCCGATCAATCCCGACCTGCGCGCGGCGGAACTGGAATACCTGACCGGCCACTCCGAGATCGCGCTGGCCGTGGCCCTGCCCGAGCGCCACGCCGACCTGCTGGCCGCCGCCGAGCGCGCCGGCCGGCCGTTGCGCGTGATGGGCCCGGACGACGCGCCGCCCGCGGCGCCCTTCCCCGCGCCGCTGGCAGGCGAACCCGACGAGCTGAGCGAATGCGCGCTGCTGTACACGTCCGGCACCACCGGCCGCCCCAAAGGCTGCATTCTGCCGAACCGCTACTTCCTGCACGCGGGCGGCTGGTACGCCCGCATCGGCGGCCTGGCCGAACTGCGTCCCGGCGAGGAACGCATGCTGACGCCGCTGCCGCTGGTGCACATGAACGCCATGGCCTATTCCGCCATGGCCATGGTGCTGACCGGCGGCTGCCTGATTCCGCTGGATCGCTTCCACCCCAAGACCTGGTGGGACAGCGTGCGCGACTCGGGCGCCACCGTGCTGCACTACCTGGGCGTGATGCCGGCGATCCTGATGAAGGCCGAGCCGTCGCCGCGGGACAGGCAGCCAGCGATACGCTTCGGCTTCGGCGCCGGCGTTGACCGCAAGCTGCACCAACCGTTCGAGGAACGCTTCGGCTTCCCGCTGCTGGAAGCCTGGGCCATGACCGAGACCGGCGCCGGCGCGGTCATCATCGCCAACCAGGAACCGCGCCACATCGGCAGCAGCTGCTTCGGCCGCGAGGAAGACGACGTGCAGGTGCGCATCGTCGCCGATCATGGCGCCGAGGCCGCGGCGGGCGAGCCGGGCGAGCTGCTGGTGCGCCATGCCGGCGAAGACCCGCGCTACGGCTTCTTCGCCGGCTACCTGAAGGACGCCGACGCCACCGCCCAGGCGTGGGAAGACGGCTGGTTCCATACCGGCGACATCGTCCGGCGCGAGGCCGACGGCGCGCTGCGCTTCGTCGATCGCAAGAAGAACGTGATCCGCCGCAGCGGCGAGAACATCTCGGCGGTGGAAGTCGAAAGCGTGCTGTTGCAGCATCCGCTGGTCAAGGCGGTGGCGGTGGCCGCCGTGCCCGACCCGGTGCGCGGCGACGAGGTGCTGGCCTGCGTGGTGGCCGAAACGCCGACCGCCGACGCGGCCGCCCGCGCCGGCGCGGCCCGCGACATCGTGCAATGGAGCCTGCAGCAACTGGCCTACTACAAGGCGCCCGGCTACGTCGCCTTCGTCGACAGCCTGCCGCTGACCACCACCAACAAGATCCAGCGCGGCGAGATGAAGGCGCTGGCGCCAACCCTGCCGGGAACGGCCTGCTGCGTCGACACCACCGCCATGAAGAAACGCCAGGAGCCGGCCCGATGAGCGCGCCGCGCGCCCGCTACGACGGCGTGGTGGCGGCCCTGCCCGTCAGCATTCCCTACGAGCGCTACTCCACCCATGCCGCCCACTGGTGGCTGGGCCGCGCGCTGGGCGCGCTGATCCGCCAGGCCGGCATCGCCAAGACCGACATCGACGGCCTGTGCGTGTCCAGCTTCACGCTGGCGCCGGACACCGCCGTGGGCCTGACGCAGCACCTGGGCATGAGTCCGCGCTGGCTCGATCACATCCCCATGGGCGGCGCCAGCGGCGTGGGCGCCCTGCGCCGCGCCGCGCGCGCGGTGCAGGCGGGCGACGCCGGCATCGTCGCCTGCATCGCGGGCGACACCAACCAGGTCGACTCGTTCCGCAACACCGTCAGCCAGTTTTCGCGCTTCGCCCAGGATGCGGTCTATCCGTACGGCGCGGGCGGCCCCAACGCTAGCTTCGCGCTGCTGACCGCGCACTACATGCGCAGCACCGGCGCCACCCGCGAAGACTTCGGCAAGGTCTGCGTGGCGCAGCGCGACAACGCCCTGCGCTATCCGCACGCGCTGATGAAAAAACCGCTGACGCTCGGTCAATACCTGGACGCGCGCGTCATCACCGACCCGATCCACCTGTTCGACTGCGTCATGCCGTGCGCCGGCGCCGACGGCTTCCTGGTCATGCGCGAGGACCGGGCGCGGGCGCTGAACCTGCCCTACGCCCGCATCCTGTCCACCATCGAGCGCCACAACGCCTGGATCGAGGATCCGATCCAGACCCGCGGCGGCTGGACCATGGACATCGACGAGCTCTACGGCATGGCCGGCGCCGCGCCGGCCGACATGGATTTCCTGCAGGCCTATGACGACTACCCGGTCATCAACCTGATGCAGATGGAAGACCTGGGCTTCTGCCCCAAGGGCGAGGCGCCGGCGTTCGTGCGCGCCAATACCTTCACCGTCGACGGCAGCTTGCCCTTCAACACCAACGGCGGCCAGCTGTCGGTGGGCCAGGCCGGCGCTGCCGGTGGCTACCTCGGCCTGGTCGAAGCGTTGCGCCAGTTGACCGGCACGGCCGGCGGCACCCAGGTGGCCGACGCGCGGCTGGGCCTGGTCAGCGGCTTCGGCATGATCAACTACGACCGCGGCCTGTGCACCGCCGCGGCCATCCTGGCCAGGAGCGACGCATGACCGAGCCGCTAGTCAAGCCGCCGCGCAAAAATCCCGTGGCGCGCACGCGCCAGCCGACCCTGCCGCCCGGCGCCCGCAGCCGCGCGGCGCTGGGGCTGACGGCCGCGGCCGCCGAAGGGCGCTTCGAACTGCAGACCTGCGCCGATTGCGGCGCGGTGCAATACCCGCCGCGTGAAGTCTGCGGCCATTGCCTGTCGGAACGCCTGCCGTGGCGGCCGGTGGACCCGCGCGGCGAACTGCTGGTCAGCACCACCCTGCACCACAGCAACGACCTCTATTTCCGTGAACGCCTGCCTTGGCGCGTGGGCACGGTGCGCATGGACGCCGGCCCGTCGGTGGTGGCGCACGTGCACCAGGACTGCGCCGACGGCGCCCGCGTGCGGCTGGCGCTGAAGCTCGATCGCAGCGGCCAGGCCGTGATGATCGCCCTGCCCGAAAGGAATACGCCCAACATGGAAGACGACAAGACCTTGCGCGAGACCTCGTGCGATCCGAAGTTCCGCCGGGCGCTGGTCACCGACGGCAAGTCGGCGGTGGGCCTGGCGGTGGCGCGCGCGCTGCTGGACGCCGGCAGTCCCACGGTGTTCGTGGGCGACCCGCAGACCTGGCGCCGCGATGCCGCCTTCGACGCGCTGGCGGCCGATCCGCGGGTGCAGGTGCTGGCGCTGGACGTAACCGACAGCGACGCGGTCGAGCGCGCGGCCGCCTCGATCGGCGGCAAGGTCGAGATCCTGGTCAACACCGCCGACCAGGAGCGCGAAGGCGGACTGCTCGGGCGCAAGGATGTCAACACCGCGCGCGACGCCCTGGACGTCAACGTGCTGGGCCTGATGCGGCTGGCGCAGGGCTTCGGCCCGGCGCTGTGCGGCCGCGCCGCCGACGGCGTCAACAACGCCACGGCCTGGGTCAACGTGCTGTCGATCTACGCCCACGTCAACCTGCCGGCGCGCGGCATGTGGTCGGCCTCCAAGGCCGCCGCGCTGTCACTGGCGCAATGCCTGCGGGCGGAAATGCGGCCGGCCGGCGTGCGCGTGGTGAATGTGTTTCCGGGTCCGGTGGACCATGAGTGGGAGCAGCGCACGCCGCCCCCGCGCGTGGCCCCCGCGGCCATCGCGAACGCCATCGTGCGCGCACTGAAGGAAGGCCTCGAGGACGTGTACGTCGGCGACGTGGCGCAGGAATTCCGCGCGCGGCTGGCGGAGAACCCCAAGGGACTGGAACGGGAACTGGGCGCCTGACGCCCCCGACACGCAAACCAAAGGAGCAACAGATGAGCCAACCCATACTTGCGCAATTCATGACCGAACTGGTGTCGGGCCGCATCCGCCTGGTGGACCTGACCGAGACGCTGACGCCCGAGTTCCCGACCATCGTGCTGCCGCCGGAGTTCGGCCAGGCCTGGCCCTTCCGCATCGAGGAGATCTCGCGCTACGACGAGCGCGGCCCGGCCTGGTACTGGAACAATTTTTCTTGCTCCGAGCACACGGGCACCCACTTCGACGCGCCGGTGCACTGGGTCACCGGCAAGGACCAGCCCGACAACACCGTCGACACTATCCCGGTGGAGGCCTTCATCGCCGGCGCCTGCGTCATCGACTGTTCGGCCGAGGCGCGCGACAACCCCGACTTCCTGCTGACCATCGACTTCGTCAAGACGTGGGAAGAAAAGCACGGCCGCATTCCGGCCCGCTCGTGGGTGCTGATGCGCACCGACTGGTCCAAGCGCGCCAAGCCGGCCGAATACCTGAACATGCAGGAAGACGGCGCCCATTCGCCCGGCCCCGACGCCGAGGTGGTGCCGTGGCTGATCAAGGAACGCGACGTGCACGGCTTCGGCACCGAGTCGGTGGGCACCGACGCCGGCCAGGCCCACCACCTGAATCCGCCCTACCCCTGCCACTACTTCATGCACGGCAACAACCGCTATGGGCTGCAATGCCTGACCAACCTGGATCAGTTGCCGCCCACCGGCGCGGTGATCTTCTCGGCGCCGCTGAAGATCCGCAGCGGCTCGGGCAGCCCGCTGCGGGTGCTGGCGCTGGCGCCGCGCGCCTGACCGGCCACGCATAACAACAGAACACAGGGGGAATCACCATGACGCAAACCAACGTCGCCATCGTCACCGGCGGCAGCGCCGGTATCGGCGCCGAGATCTGCCGCAGCATGCTCGACGCCGGCTACGAGGTGATCTCGATGGCGCGCCGCGCCGCCGACTTCAGCCACCCGCGCCTGCACAACGTGCAGGTCGACCTGCTCGACGCCGACGCCACCGCGCAGGCGGGCGCTGAAATCGTGGCGCGCTTTCCGGTCAGCCATGTCATCCACAACGCCGGCGTCATCTGGCCCAACCTGCTGCCGCAGGTGACCCAGGAGGAACTGCACGGCCTGACCCAGATCCACCTGGGCGCGGCCATCAGCCTGGCGCAGGCGGCGTTGCCCGGCATGCAGGAACGCAAGTTCGGCCGCATCGTCATGATGTCCTCGCGCGGCGCGCTGGGCCTGCCCACCCGCACCGCCTATTCCGCCACCAAGGCCGGCATGGTCGGCATGGCGCGCACCTGGTCGCTGGAACTGGCGCCCTACGGCATCACCGTCAACGTGGTGGCGCCGGGCCCGATCCAGACCGACATGTTCTACGACGTAATCGAACCCGGCAGCGAACGCGAAAAGCAATTGGCCAACGGCATCCCGGTCAAGCGGCTGGGGCGCGCGGACGACGTGGCGCGGGCGGTGATGTTCTTCGCCGACCCGGCCAACAGCTTCGTTACCGGCCAGACGCTGTTCGTCTGCGGCGGCGCCAGCGTCAGCTCCATCACCATCTGAGCGGCGTCCCGCGCATCCGCTTCGGGTTTTGACGGATAGGTAAGCACCGAGACCAGGTCTACAGTGCAGTGCCGCGTCTCTCAGAAAGTTGAAGCCGAAAATAATTTCCGCCTTGCCCGTTTTCTCCGTTTTCCAGCCGCACCCACTCTGCTCCCTATCCGGAGGTTTTGCCATGCTGTCGAAGAAACTCCCCCTGGCCGCCGCCGTGCTGGCCACCCTGGTCTCCCTGCCCGCCCTGGCCCAGGTCAAGGTCGGCGTCGTCACCTCGTCCACCGGCCCCACCGCGCTGGTCGGCATCCCGCAGAAGAACACGGTGCCGCTGCTGCCCAAGAAGATCGGCGATCTGACCGTGGAGTACATCTCGCTGGACGACGCCAGCGATTCGACCAATTCGGTCACGGCCTTCAAGAAGCTCATCACCGAACAGAACGTGGACGCGCTGATCGGCCCGTCCGGCTCGCCCAACGCCATGGGCGTGATCCAGTTCGCCGCCGAGGCCGGCGTGCCGATGCTGGCGCCGGTGGGCACCGCGGCCGTGGTGCTGCCGATGAACGAACAGAAGAAATGGGTCTTCAAGACCACCCAGAACGACGACATCATCGCCCGCGCCCTGGTCGACCACATGGCCAAGACCGGTATCAAGACGGTCGGCTTCATCGGCCTGAACGATCCCTATGGCGAGAACTGGTACAAGGTGTTCTCCGGCTTGGCGGCCGCCAAAGGCATCAAGATCACGGCCAACGAGCGCTATCTGCGCTTTGACAGCTCGGTCACCGGCCAGGCGCTGAAGATCCTGGCGGCCAAGCCCGATGCCGTGCTGGTGGCCGCGCCCGGCGCCGCCAGCGTGCTGCCGCAGACGACGCTGTTCGACCAGGGCTACAAGGGCAAGTTCTACCAGACCCACGGCGCCGCGCTGCCCGACTTCCTCAAGCTTGGCGGCAAGAAGGTCGAAGGCACCATATTGGCGGCCAGCCTGATGCTGGTGCTGCCGGAAATGCCTGACAGCAATCCGTCCAAGAAGGTCGCCAGCGACTACATCGCCGCCTACGAAAAACTCAATGGCTCCAAGCCCGCCACCTTCGGCGCCAACGTCTACGACGCCGGCCTGCTGCTGGAAAAGGCGGTTCCGCTGGCCGAGAAAGCCGGCAAGCCCGGCACCAAGGAGTTCCGCAGCGCGCTGCGCGACGCGCTGGAACAGACTCACGAGCTGGTCGGCACCCAGGGCGTCTACAACATGAGCGCCGCCGACCACAGCGGCTTCGACGACCGCGGCCGTGAACTCATCATGGTCAAGGACGGCAACTGGACGCTAGTCAAGTAACCCCCCTTGAACGCTGCCACATCGAGATGCCGCGGAGCCGGCACCGCCGGTCCGCAGGCATGCCCCCCGGGGGGAAGCGCGCAGCGCTTCGGGGGGAATAAAACCGCTGCAATGTTTTTCCGTTCTATCCGGAAGTACCGATGAATGCTCAGATCGCCCTGATACTCGGGCAGGACGGCATCACCAACGGCGCCATCTATGCGCTGCTGGCCTTGTCCATCCTGCTGGTCTTTACCGTTACCCGCGTGCTGTTCATCCCCCAGGGCGAGTTCGTCGCCTTCGGCGCGCTCACGATGGCCGCCTTGCAGGCCGGTAAACCGGTGCTGCTGGTGTGGCTGCTGCTGGCCTTCGCCCTGGCCGAGGCCGTGGCCGACCTGATCGCGCGCGCCAGGCGCTCCGGCCGCCGCGCGCCCCTGTGGCGCATCGGCGCCAAGGCGGTGTATCCGCTGGCGCTGGCCGCGCTGCTCTACCGCCTGCCGCTGGCGCAGCTGCCGATGGCGGTGCAGGCGCTGCTGACGCTGTTGCTGGTGGTGCCGATGGGGCCGCAGCTGTATCGCCTGTTCTACCAGCCGATCGCCTCGGCCTCGACGCTGGTGCTGCTGATCGTGTCGATCGCGGTGCACCTGGCGCTGGTGGGCCTGGGCCTGCTGGCCTTCGGCGCCGAGGGCGCGCGTACCGCGCCGTTCAACGAGGCCAGCCTGGCGCTGGGTCCGATCAACGTCAACAGCCAGGCGCTCTGGGTGGTAGCGGTGTCGGCGCTGCTGATCGTGGTGCTGTACCAGTTCTTCGAACGCTCGATGTACGGCAAGGCCTTGCGCGCCGCCGCCTTCAACCGGCTGGGTGCGCGGCTGATGGGCATCTCGCCGGTGTTCGCCGGCAAGGCCACATTCTTCCTGGCGGCGCTGATCGGCACCGTTTCGGGCATCCTGATCGCGCCCATCACCACCATGTATTTCGATTCCGGCTTCATGGTCAGCCTGAAGGGCTTCGTCGGCGCCATCATCGGCGGCCTGGTGAGCTACCCGCTGGCCGCCGCCGGCGCCTTGCTGGTCGGCCTGATCGAGGCCTTTTCCTCGTTCTGGGCCAGCGCCTACAAGGAGATCATCGTCTTCACGCTGATCATCCCCGTGCTGCTCTGGCGTTCCCTGAAAAGCCACCACGTCGAGGAAGAAGAAGAATGACCCCGCGCCACCTCGTCATCGTGTTCCTGGCGCTGCTGGCGGTCGCGCCGCTGGGACTGCCGCCGTTCTACGTCACCCTGCTGAACTACATCGGCCTGTACGCCATGGTGGCGCTGGGGCTGGTGCTGCTGACCGGCGTCGGCGGGCTGACCAGCTTCGGCCAGGCCGCCTTCGTCGGCGTGGGGGCCTACACCACCGCGCTGCTCACCACCCGCGCCGACGCCCTGCCCGCCTGGCTGGCGTGGATCGGCGCGTCGCCCTGGCTGACGCTGCTGGCCGGGCTGCTGCTGACCCTGGTGGTGGCCTACCTGCTGGGCGCCATCACGCTCAAGCTGTCCGGCCACTTCCTGCCGCTGGGCACCATCGCCTGGGGCCTGTCGCTGTACTTCGCCTTCGGCTCGGTCGAAGGCCTGGGCGGCCACACCGGCATTCCCGATGTGCCGGCCATCCACCTGTTCGGCTGGGCGCTGACGCAGGGCGAAGACATCTTCTATCTGATCTGGGCCTTCCTGCTGGTGGCCATGTGGTCGACCAGCAACCTGCTGGACTCGCGCGAAGGGCGCGCCATCCGCGCCCTCAAGGGCGGGCGCGTCATGGCCGAGTCGATGGGCGTGGACACGGCCCGCTCGCGCATGGTGATCTTCATCATCGCGGCGCTGCAGGCCTGCGCCTCGGGCTGGCTTTACGCGCACATGCAACGCTTCGTCAATCCGAACCCGTTCGGCCTGCAGATGGGCATCGAATACCTGTTCATGACCGTCATCGGCGGCGCCGGCCAGGTCTGGGGCGCGCTGGTCGGCGCGGGTGTGTTCACGGTGCTCAAGCAATGGCTGCAGGACTGGCTGCCCAAGCTGCTGGGCCAGAGCGGCAACTTCGAGGTGATCGTGTTCGGCTTCGGCATGGTGCTGCTGTTGCACCGCTTCCGCGGCGGCCTGTGGCCGGTGCTGGCGCGCTGCGTGCCGGTGCGCAAGCGCCCGCGGCAGATTGACCCGCAGGCCGAGCCGCTGCCGCGCAAGCCGATGCCGCCGCGCGGCGAGGTGGTGCTCAAGGCCGTCGACGTGACCCGCAAGTTCGGCGGCCTGGTCGCCAACAATGCCATGAACCTGGAAATCCGCGCCGGCGAGATCCTGGCGCTGATCGGCCCCAACGGGGCCGGCAAGAGCACCATGTTCAACCAGATCTCTGGCGTGGACACGCCCACCTCTGGCCAGGTCACGCTGCTGGGGCAGCCGGTGGCCGGCGCCGGCGCGCGCCGCATCGCCCGCCTGGGCCTGTCGCGCACCTTCCAGCACGTGCGCCTGCTGGGCCGCATGAGCGTGCTGGAGAACGTCGCCATCGGCGCCCACCTGCGTGGCCATCGCGGCGTGCTGCCGGCCGCCTGGCGGCTGGACCGCGCCGAGGAAGCCCGCCTGCTGGCCGAGGCCGCGCGCCAGGTCGAGCGCGTTGGCCTGGGCAAGCACCTGCACGACGAGGCCGGCTCGCTGGCGCTGGGCCAGCAGCGCATCCTGGAGATCGCGCGGGCGCTGGCGTCCGACCCCTGCATCCTGCTGCTGGACGAACCGGCCGCCGGCCTGCGCTACCAGGAAAAGCGCGAACTGGCCGAATTGCTGAAGAAGCTGCGGGCCGAGGGCATGGCGATCCTGCTGGTCGAGCACGACATGGATTTCGTGATGGGCCTGGTGGACCGCGTGCTGGTGATGGACTTCGGCGAGAAGATCGCCGAGGGCCTGCCGGCCGAGATCCAGCACAACCCCGCGGTGCTGGAAGCCTATCTGGGTGGAGCGGAATGATGAGCGCGAAACTGCTGGAAGTGCGCGACCTGCGCGTGGCCTATGACAAGGTTGAGGCCGTCTCGGGCGTGAGCCTGTCGGTGGACGAGGGCAAGATCGTGACCGTGATCGGCCCCAACGGCGCCGGCAAGACCACGCTGCTGTCGGCCATCATGGGCGTGCTGCCCTCGCGCGGCGAGATCGTGTTCGGCGGCAAGCGCCAGGAACACGCCGAGATCGAGGAAATGGTGGCCGCCGGCATGAACCTGGTGCCGGAAAAGCGCGAACTGTTCGCCGAGATGTCAGTGGAGGACAACCTGATGCTGGGCGCCTTCGACCGCTTCCGCCGCGGCCTGCGCGACCAGGACCAGACGCTGGCCGAGGTCTACGACCTGTTTCCGCGCCTGCGCGAACGCCGCGGGCAGCTGGCGGGCACGCTGTCCGGCGGCGAACGCCAGATGCTGGCGGTGGGCCGCGCGCTGATGGCCAAGCCGCGCCTGCTCATGCTGGACGAACCCAGCCTGGGCCTGGCGCCGCGCATCGTGCGCGAGGTGTTCCGCATCGTCGAGCAGTTGCGCGCCATGGGCGTGTCGATCCTGCTGATCGAGCAGAACGCGCGCGCCGCGCTGCAGGTGGCGGACTACGCCTACGTGCTGGAAACCGGCAGCGTCACACTGGAAGGTCCGGCCGCCCAGGTCGCCGTGGACCCGCGCGTGGTCGAGGTCTACCTGGGGCTGGGACACGCAGCGCCGGCCCCGGCGTAGTATTGCGCAGCGCTTTGCCAGCAGGCCGCGGCGGGCGTCCGGCCGCCGTTCAGGCCACGCCGCGCCGCCGGTCGCGGCGATACAGCGCATAACCCAGCGGCCACATCGCCCCCACCATCAGCCGCGCCCAGGGGTTGGTCAGGCGGTACGCCTGCACCGCCGTCGGCACGCCGGAGTGCTTCAGGTGCAGCCGGAAGCGTGTGTAGCGCGCGGCGGCCATGATGAATTCGCGCGGCCGGAAGCGGAAAAATTCCAGGTGATGCTGCAGCATGTCCCAGGCCAGCAGGTACAGGCCCTGGGCATTGTTGCCAACCGAGACCGCCCCCTGGCTCAAGCCGCCCGGTGTGTCGTGATAGGTGCGCACCACCTGGTTGATGAAACGGCTGAGATAGCCGGCCCGCGCAATCGCCCACCACACCAGGCTTTCCGGCACGAACCCGGCCACGTCTTCGGGAAAGGGGAACTTGCGCAGGATGTCGGTGCGCATACAGCCGAATTTCTCGCCCTTGATGCGGTAACGGAAGTACACGTCCACGGAGGTACTGTCGAACACGTCCTGCGGATAGCGGTCGCCGACGATGCTGCCGTCGGGTCGCGCGCACAGGCCGGTCACCGCGACATAGGCGTCCCGGCGCGCCGGCGGGATGGCATCCCAGGCGGCCTTGAAGGTGGCTAGCGCTTGCGCCGGCATTTCATCGTCGCTGTCCAGCGCCACGATCAGCTCGCCGTGGGCCTCGCGCACGCCGCGGTTGAAAGCGGTTTTCTTGTGCTGGTTGTTCTGCCAGAAGTAGCGGATGGGAAAGTTGGCGCGTTGCTGCCAGTCGAGCACGGCCTCGTGCGTGTTGTCGGTGGAACCGTCGTCCACGATCACCCACTCGAAATCCCGGAACGTCTGGCGGGAAAGCGATTCATACACCCGATGCAGCGTGCCCGCCCGGTTGTAGGTGGGCGTCAGGACGGTGAAGAACGTCGGTGTATCGGTCATGCGAACTGTGCCCCTTTGCGATTTCCGGACAACCGCTGCGGTCTTGGTCTGTGTCGTTTTCGCCTGAAGTGTAGGGGAAATGCCTGTGCCAACTGATGCCATCGCATGCAAATTTGCAATCAAATCTGACAATGCGCGGATTCCCGGACGGGTCCTGGCAACCGCCGCCCCCTTTGGGACGGGGCGCCGGAGTGGCGTAAACTCGGGCGGCCCACACCGGAATGCCTATGGAAGCTTCGACCGTCCAGCTCAATGACATCGCCTTGTTCGTAGAGGTTGCCAAGCGCAAGAGCTTCAGCCTGGCCGCCCGGGCCCTGAACATGCCCACGTCGACGCTGTCACGCCGTATCAACGAGCTGGAACGCGCGATCGGCCTGCGCCTGATCAATCGCAACACCCGCCGCCTGGACCTGACCGAGGCGGGCGCGGCCTACATGAGCCGCTGCCAGGGCCTGATCGACGAGGCGCGCCTGGCGCACGAGCAATTACAGACATTGTCGGGCGGCCCGTCCGGCAATCTGCGGGTGTCGATGCCCTATAGCCTGGCGATCTGGCTGCTGCCGGAGACGATCAGGGATTTCACGGACCGCTATCCGGAAGTGGAGTGCGAGTTCGACCTGAGCATGATGACGGCGTCGGATGCCCAGGGCACGCCGTTCGACATCGTGCTGCGATTCGGCCGCAACAGCGACTATCCGGTTGCCAATATCGACACCGGCAATGGCAATGGCGGCGCGCCGGCGCCGCGCAGCGACGGCGCGGTGGTGCAGGAGCTGGTGTCGCTGGACAACTACCTTTATGCGTCGGACCGCTATCTGGAACGCTTCGGCGAGCCAAAGACGCCGGGGGACCTGACGCAGCATCAGTGCCTGCGCACGACAATCGATGACGCCCATTCCCATTGGACGCTGTACAACGGCCAGGTGCGCGAGCAGGTTCCCGTGAGCGGGCATCTGGCGGCCAACAACATGAGTATCGCGGGGACCCTGGCGGGACTGGATCTGGCGATCACGCGGATGCCGCATTGCCAGGCGCTGGATCCGATCATCAAGCGCAATTCGTTGCGGCGGGTGTTGCCGGGGTGGTCGGTGGATCCCATTTCCATCTACGTGATTTATCCGTCGAGTATCCAGCCGGCCAAGACCCGGGCGTTCATGGATTTCATTCGGCCTAAGTTGGGACCGGCTGAGTAGTCTTTGTTTTTTGGACGATGCGGGTTCTTGAGCCGCGCGTGGCGGGATCGGCGGGCCTAAGTGTGTCCCTATTTTTTGTCTTGTTGGGTCTGCAGGCTGGCCCCCCCAAAATTGGCACCCTCGCCACTTTCAGGCTAGAATACCGAGTTACCCAATTTCCCCGCCAGCCCGGTTTCCGGTTGTGCGGTCGGGTCCAAGACGCCTTCAAGCCAAGCCTGGAGGCAGATTTCGATCCGCTAATTCGATTTCCGCAAATTCAACAGGAGAATCAACATGGCTGAACGCAAACGCGTGCGTCGCAACACCCTGGAACGCCGTTGCCTGGGCAAGGCCTTCAAGCGCTTGTTCGTCAAGTCGCCTAAGGGTGTGTTCAAGATGCTGGAAAAGATCAAGCGCGTCTAAATGTGACACGCGCGCCGCGCCAGGTTCCTGGCGCGCCGCCTGATCGAAAAAAATCCCCGCTGGTGCGAACCGGCGGGGATTTTTCTTTGGGCCGGCGGTCAGGACGACCGCTGCCTCAGGTCCGCAGCTTGGCCAGCACCTGCTCGGCGCGCGGCAAGGGGTCGACCGCGCCATAACCCAGCGTCGACAGCGCCGCCGCCACGTTGGCGTAGCGCACCGCGTCGGCCCAGTCGTCACCCTGGCAGCGGCGCGCCAGCAGGCTGCCGGCGAAGCAATCGCCGGCGCCGGTGGCGTCGATTGCGTCCACGCGCAGCGCCGCCACCGGGGTGCGGGTCTTGCCATCGTCGATGATGGCGCCGTCCTTGCCCAGCTTCAGCACCACCACGCCCGTGGCGCCGGCGTCGCGGATCCAGTCGAGCGTGCGCTCGGGGTCGTCGTTGCCGGTCAGGTGCTGCATGTCGTCCATGCTCGGCAGGAACAGGTCGGCATGGCACAGCGCCTCGCGCAGCACGGCGCGGGCCCGGTCCAGCGGCCACAGGCGCAGCCGCAGGTTCGAATCCAGGCTGACCTGCACGCCGGCCGCGCGAGCGCGGGCGATGGCGGCGAAGACGGTGTCGCAGGCGCTGGTGCTGATTGCCAGGCTGATGCCCGAGACGTGCAGGAACCGGGCGCGTTCGATCAGCCCCCCGTCGAGGCTGGCGGGAGTCATCAGGCTGGCGGCGGAGCCCCGGCGCAGATAGCTGAAGGCATGGCCGTCGGGACCGTGCTGCACGAAATACAGGCCGGTATGGGCGCTGGGGTCGACCTCGACGCCCGAGGTGTCCACGTCCTCTTCGCGCCACAGCGCCAGGAACTGCGCGCCGAAGGCGTCGTCGCCGACCCGTGTCAGATAGGCGCAGCGCGCGCCCTGGCGGGCCGCGGCGATGATGGCATTGGAAGTGTCGCCGCCGAAACCTTGCAGGAACTGGCGCGGGTCCTGCCCGGTCTGGTTCAGCTCGACCAGCGGCTCGCCCAGCGCGACGATATCGAAATCAGCCATGGGCGGCCTCGCGGGTGCGGGTGATCTGCGCCACCAGCGCGGCGGTGTCGCGCGCGGCGAAGGCGGCTTTGTCGTAGAGGTTGCTGCCGATGCCGACCAGGCCGGCGCCGGCGGCGAAGTAGGACGCCATGTTCTCGGCGGTGACGCCGCCCGTGGGGCAGAACACCGTATCCGGGTACACCGACTTCAACGCCGCCAGGTGCTTGGGGCCGCCGGTGTCGGCCGGAAACACCTTGACCACATCGACACCGGCGCGGCGCGCGGCCAGCACGTCGGTGGGGGTGAAGGCGCCCAGCAGGCACAGGGCATCGGCGGCGTGCGCCAGGTCGACGATCTCGGTGGCCAGGGCCGGCGACACCAGGAAGTCGGCGCCGGCCACCAGGGCCTGGCGCGCCTGGGTCTCGTCCAGCACCGTGCCCACGCCCAGCAGCAGCGCGGGGCCGTGCTTGTCGCGCAACGCGCGCACCAGGGCGGTGACGCCGGGAATGGTCCAGGTCAGTTCCAGCGTGGCGCAGCCGGCGGCCACGGCCACCTCGGCGGCGTAGGCCGCGGTGGCGGCGTCCTGGTAGCGCAGCACGGGCACGACCCGGGCGGCGAGCAAGGCGTCGAGTTTCGAGGCACGGGGAGCAGCGGTCATGGCATTCCTTTCGGGAGGGATCGTTCAGGCGCCGCCGGCAGGCAGCAGGGCGAGTCTGGCCGTGGCCGCATCGCGCAGCCGCAGCAGGGGTTCGATATAGGCGGATTGCGGGTCATCATGGCGGCGAAACAGCAGGGTGCTGATGCTGACGCAGGCCACCGGCTGACCGGCGGCGTCGCGCAGCGCCACGCCGTAGCAGACGATGCCGGGCTCGTTTTCCTCGTTGTCCAGGGCATAGCCGCGCGCCGCCGTCTCGGCCAGCGCGGCCCGCAGCGCGGGCAAGTCCGCCAGCGTGCCGGGCATGCGCGGTTCCAGCGGCAGGTCGCGCAGCAGGGGTTCGCGCGCCGCTTCGCCAAGCGCCGCCAGATAGGCCTTGCCGACCGCGCTGGAATGCAGCGCCACCGCCGCGCCGACGCGCGAGGCCATGCGCACCGGCCCAGGGCTTTCGAGCTTGTCGATGTAGATCATTTCGGCGCCGGCCGGCACCGCCAGGTGCACGGTTTCGCCAGTGGCATCGCGTAGCGCCCGCAGGTCGGCCGCCAGCGTGGCGCGCAGGTCGAACTGCGACCAGGCGCGGCTGGCCAGCGCCAGCAGGCGCGGCCCCAGGCGATAGGCGCCGCCGGTCTCGGCCAGCATGCCTTGCTCGGCCAGCGCCGCGACAATTCGGTAGACCGTGGGCCGGGGATAGCCGCAACGGCGCGCCAGCGCCGCCGCGCTGGGCGGCTGCGGGGCATCGGCCACCGCCTGCAGCACCGCCATGAACTTGGCGAACGCCGCCGCGCCCGCCACCTTGGTTTCCGACACCATCACCCCCACCTCTGGAAGATGTCCCGCGCCCGTGTCGCTGCGGAATACCGCAGGCAAAGCGCGCTAAATTCAGACGAATCTGCGATACTGTTTATTTGTACAGCAGCGTCGCGCATGATTGCCCACATTGTGGACACATACCTCACGATATAGGCAATTATTCCACATCGCCACGCCCCGAACCAGCCACAGGCCGCCGTCCGGGGCCCCGCCCTCCCTCAGGCTACGATACCGTCCATGAGCTCCCAAATCCGCATCGTTGGCGCCCGCCAGAACAATCTCAAGAACCTCGACCTGACCATCGCCACCGGCGAACTGGTAGTCGTGACCGGGGTGTCGGGGTCCGGCAAAAGTTCGCTGGCCTTCGACACCCTCTATGCCGAGGGCCAGCGCCGCTACGTGGAGACCTTCTCGCCCTATGCGCGCCAGTTCCTGGACCGCATGGACAAGCCCCAGGTGGACCGTATCGAGGGCATCCTGCCGGCCATCGCCATCGACCAGACCAACCCGGTGCGCAGCTCGCGCAGCACGGTCGGCACGATGACCGAGCTCAATGACCACATCAAGCTGCTATTCGCGCGCGGCGCGCGCCTGCACTGCCGCGGCTGCGGCAAGGTGGTGCAGCGCGACACGCCCGACTCCATCTACCGCTCGCTGGCCGAACGCGCCGCCGCCGCCGGCGACCCGCGCCTGGTGGTGACCTTCCCCATCGCGGTGCCCGCCAACTTCACCGAAGACGAAGTGCGCGGCTTCCTCGAGCAGCAGGGCTATACCCGCGTGCATACCGAGGAAACCGCCGTGCCGCGCGCCGCCGCGCCGGCCAAGGGCGCCAAGAAGGAAAAGGGCAAGGCCAAGGCCGCCACCGAGGCGCGCCGCATCCTGCATGTCATCCAGGACCGCTTCCGCTTCGCCGGCACCGAGCGCGAACGCGTGATGGAAGCGCTGGACACCGCGCTGCGCATGGGCGCCGGGCACCTGGCCGTGTACGCCATGGACGCCGAGGGCGCCGACGCGCATCTCTGGAAGTACAGCGACCGGCTGCACTGCGCCGACTGCGATATCGAGTACACCGATCCGTTGCCCAGCAGCTTCTCGTTCAACTCGCCGCTGGGCGCCTGCGAGGCCTGCCGCGGCTTCGGCCGCGTGATCGGCATCGACTTCGGCCTGGTCATCCCCGACGAGAACAAGACCCTGCTGGAAGGCGCCATCAAGCCCTGGACCACGCCGTCGTACAAGGAATGCCAGGACGACCTGCAGAAATATGCGCCGCGCGCCGGCATCCCGCTGGGGGTGCCGTGGAAGAGCATGAGCGAGGAACACAAGCGCTGGGTGCTATACGGCACGCCCGACTGGAAGGGCGGCAACGACGCCTGGAAACACCAGTGGTACGGCGTGCAACGCTTCTTCGACTGGCTCGAGACCAAGTCGTACAAGATGCACGTGCGCGTGCTGCTGTCCAAATACCGCAGCTACACGCCCTGCCCCACCTGCAACGGCGCGCGCCTCAAGCCCGACGCGCTGCTGTGGCGCCTGGGCACCAAGGCCGAGGCCGACACCGTGCTGCCGCCCGACGATGGCCGCTACAAGCGCTTCATGCCGGTCGGCGCCAACTGGAGCCGCGAGCAGCTCGACAACCTGGACGGCTTGTCGATCCACGACGTGATGCTGCTGCCGATCGAGCGGGTGCGCGCGTTCTTCGACGCCCTGTCGTTCGAAGGCGCGCTCGACGCCGCCACCGACCTGCTCATGACCGAGGTGCGCGCGCGCCTGAAGTTCCTGTGCGACGTCGGCCTGGGCTACCTGACGCTGGACCGCCAGAGCCGTACGCTGTCAGGCGGCGAAGTGCAGCGCATCAACCTGACCACCGCGCTCGGCACCTCGCTGGTGAACACGCTGTTCGTGCTGGACGAGCCGTCCATCGGCCTGCACCCGCGCGACATGCACCGCGTGGTCGAGGTCATGCACCGCCTGCGCAGCGCCGGCAACACGCTGGTGGTGGTCGAGCATGACCCGCAGGTCATGGTGGCCGCCGACCGCATCATCGACATCGGTCCCGGCCCCGGCGAACGCGGCGGCCAGATCGTGTTCGACGGCACGCCGGCGCAACTGCGCGCGGCCCGCACGCTGACCGGCGACTACCTCGGCGGACGCCAGCGCGTCGAAGCGCCGCGCCCCATGCCGGTGGCGGCCAGCACGCCGCGCCTGCTGCTCGAAGGCGTCAGCGCGCACAACCTGAAGAATGTCTCGGTCGAGCTGCCGCTGGGCCGGCTGGTGTGCGTCACGGGCGTGTCCGGCTCGGGCAAATCGACCCTGGTGCAGGACGTGCTCTACCCGGCCCTGCTCAAGCAAAAGGGCAAGCCGTCGGAAGCGCCGGGCGCCTTCGAGCGCCTGCTGGGCGCCGAGCAGATCGCCGACGTCGTCATGGTCGACCAGACCCCGATCGGCAAGACCGCGCGCTCCAACCCGGCCAGCTACGTCGGCGCGTTCGACGCGATCCGCAAGCTGTTCGCCCAGGCGCCGCTGGCGCGCGAACGCGCCTACACCGCCGGCACTTTCAGCTTCAACGGCGGCGACGGCCGTTGCCCGACCTGCGGCGGCACCGGCTTCGAGCACGTCGAGATGCAGTTCCTGTCCGACGTCTACCTGCGTTGCCCCGATTGCGACGGCAAGCGCTTCCGCCCCGAAGTGCTGGAAGTGCGCGTCGAGCACCTGGGCAAGAGCGCCTCGATCGACGAGGTGCTGGAAATGACGGTGAGCGAGGCGCTGACGTTCTTCAAGGGCCTGCGCGACGTGCAGACCGGCCTGGCGCCGCTGGCCGATGTCGGCCTGGAATACGTGCGGCTGGGCCAGCCGGTGCCAACGCTGTCGGGCGGCGAGGCGCAGCGCCTGAAGCTGGCCGGCCACCTGGCCGAAGCGGCGCGCAGCGGCATCTCCACCGCCAAGGTCGCCAAGAAGCGCAGCCTGTTCCTGTTTGACGAGCCCACCACCGGCCTGCACTTCGATGACGTGGCGCGCCTGATGCGCGCCTTCCGCAAGCTGCTGGCCGCGGGCCACACGCTGCTGGTCATCGAACACAACCTGGACGTGATCCGCGCGGCCGACTGGCTGATCGACCTGGGCCCCGAAGGCGGCGATGCCGGCGGCCTGGTGATCGGCGTCGGCACGCCGCAGGACCTGATGGCCAACCCCGGCTCGCACACCGGCGCGGCGCTGCGCGACTACGAAGTCAGCATCCTGCCGGTCGACGTGGTGGTCAGCAGCGACATCGATGCGCAGGAAGCCGAGCAGGCCGGCCTGACGGCCCTGGTCGCCGAACCCACCGCCAGCTATGGCGCCGGCGAAGGCACGCCGCTGCAATCGGTCATGCGCAAGCGCCGCCAGGACAACAACCTGGCGATCGAGATCCGCAACGCGCGCGAGCACAACCTGAAGAACGTCAGCGTCGAGATTCCGCGCGACAAGTTCACCGTGATCACCGGCGTGTCCGGCTCGGGCAAATCGACCCTGGCCTTCGATATCCTGTTCAACGAAGGCCAGCGCCGCTACCTCGAATCGCTCAACGCCTACGCCCGCGCCATCGTGCAGCCGGCCGGCAAGCCCGACGTGGACGCCATCTTCGGCATCCCGCCCACCGTGGCCATCGAGCAGCGCACCAGCCGCGGCGGACGCAAGTCGACCGTGGCCACGATGACCGAGATCCATCACTTCCTGCGCCTGCTGTACGTGAAGCTGGGCACGCAATACTGCCCTGACTGCAACGTCGCGGTGGAGCCGCAGAACACCGACCAGATCGTGGCGCGCCTGCTGCGCGAACGCAAGGGCGAGCACATCGGCCTGCTGGCGCCGCTGGTCACCGCGCGCAAGGGCTACTACACCGACCTGGCCAAGTGGGCCGGCTCCAAGGGCCATACGCACCTGCGGGTCGACGGCGAATTCATCCCCGTGGCGCCGTGGCCGCGCCTGGACCGCTACAAGGAACACACCATCGAGCTGCCGGTGGCCGACGTGGTGGTCGACCCGGCCAACGAGGCCGACCTGCGCGCCGCGGTCAAGAGCGCGCTGGAAAATGGCCAGGGCGTGATGTCGGTGGTGTGGCCGGTGGACAAGCTGCACGAGGCGCTCAACAGCGAACTGCAGCAGCAGCATTTCTCGGTCAAGCGCGCCTGCCCGTCGTGCGGCACCAGTTTCCCCGAGCCCGATCCGCGCCTGTTCTCGTACAACTCCAAGCACGGCTGGTGCACCGGCTGCTTCGGCACCGGCCTGCAATTGCAGGGCTTCGACGAAGCGCAGACCGGCGAGGAAACCGCCTGGAACGCCTGGTACGAAGGCGAGGCCAAGGTCTGCACGCAGTGCGACGGCCAGCGGCTGAACCGGGTCGCCCGCGCGGTGCGCTGGCGCGACAAGTCAATCGCCGAACTGGCCGCGCTGCCGGTGTCGGACGCGCATACCTTCTTCACCGGACTGGTGGCGCGCGGCCGCGAAGGCGAGATCGCCCGCGACATCCTCACCGAAATCCGCGGCCGCCTGAACTTCATGCAGGAAGTCGGCCTGAACTACCTGGCGCTGGACCGCGCCGCCCCCACCCTGTCGGGCGGCGAGGCGCAGCGCATCCGCCTGGCGGCGCAGCTCGGCTCCAATCTGCAAGGCGTCTGCTATGTGCTGGACGAGCCCACCATCGGCCTGCACCCGCGCGACAACCGTATCCTGCTGGACGCACTGGCGCGGCTGGAAGGCAACGGCAACACGCTGGTGGTGGTCGAGCATGACGACGACACCATCCGCCGCGCCTCGCACATCATCGATATCGGCCCCGGCGCCGGCATCCGCGGCGGCCGCGTGGTGGCGCAGGGCAGCGCGCAGGACCTGATCGACGCGCCCGAATCCGTCACCGGCCGCTACCTGGCCAAGCCGCTGCAACACCCGTTGCAAGGCCGCCGCCCGGTCGAGGCCGACACGCCGATGATCGAGATCAAGGGCGCGCGCCTGCACAACCTGCGCAGCGTTGACGCCAAGATCCCGGTGGGCCGCCTGAGCGTGGTCACCGGCGTATCCGGTTCCGGCAAATCGACGCTGGCGCGCGAAGTGCTGCTGGACAACCTGATGCAGGCCGTTTCGCAGGGCAAGGCGCCCGGCTGGGCCGGCTGCGAGAGCATCCGCGGCTGGGAGGCGATCGACCGCGTGCTGGAAGTGGACCAGACCCCGATCGGCAAGACACCGCGCTCGTGCCCGGCCACCTACGTCGGCTTCTGGGACGACGTGCGCAAGCAGTTCGCCGACACGCGCGAAGCGCGCATGCGCGGCTGGACGGCGGCGCGCTTCTCGTTCAACACCGGCGACGGCCGCTGCCCGATCTGCGAAGGCCAGGGCATGCGCACCATCGAAATGAACTTCCTGCCCGACGTGAAGGTGCCGTGCGATGCCTGCAACGGCGCGCGCTTCAACAGCGACACGCTGAGCGTGCAGATGCGCGGCAAGAACGCCGGCGAACTGCTGGCCATGGAAGTCGATGACGCCATCGAGTACTTCGCCGCCCATCCCAAGATCCACCGTCCGCTGCAACTGATGCAGGACGTCGGCCTGGGCTACCTGACGCTGGGCCAGCCGTCGCCGACGCTGTCCGGCGGCGAGGCGCAGCGCATCAAGCTGGTGACCGAGCTATCCAAGGCGCGCCTGACCGACGGCCTGATCAAGACCGGCCGCGCCTCGCGCATCCCGCACACGCTGTACGTGCTGGATGAGCCGACCGTGGGCCTGTCGATGGCCGACGTGGAAAAGCTGATCCACGTGCTGCATCGCCTGGTGGAAGCCGGCAACACGGTGGTGGTGATCGAACATAATCTCGACGTCATCGCCGAAGCCGACTGGCTGCTGGACCTGGGCCCCGAAGGCGGCACCGGCGGCGGCAAGCTGGTGGCGCAGGGCTCGCCGGAACACGTCATGACCTTGCGCGACCACTCCCATACCGGCCGCGTCCTGACGGAATTCCTGGCGCAACAGTAAAAGAGAGTCATGCATTGTCGTTTTGAAGACCGGCTGGCCGGCCGCGCGCTGCGGCTGGACGGTTTTTGCGCCCGCATCGAGGCGCGCGCGGCGGCCGAGGTCGGCCCCGCCCTGGCCGCCATCGACGCGGCGCGCCGACGCGGGCACTGGGTTGCCCTGCTGCTGGATTACGAGCTGGGCGAATGGCTGCTGCCGGAAGCCGCCCTGCCCGCGCCCGCCGGCCCCTGGACGCCGCCGCATGACGACGGCCGGGCGCGCCTGACGGCGCTGGTATTCGAGCGCAAGTTCGACGAAGCCCCGTGGGACGCGCCGGCGGCCGACAGCGCGCCAGGCGCGCTCAGCATTCCCGCGCCGCGCATGACCGAAGCCGCCTATGTGCGCCGGATCGACGCCATCCGCGACCTGATCGGCGCCGGCGAGCTGTACCAGGTCAACTACACCCAGCCGCTGGACGTGCAATACCAGGGCGACGCGACCACGCTATACCGCCGCATCGCCGCCCGCAATCCTGTGGCGCACGGCGCCTACATCGAGGACGGCGCGCGCACGGTGCTGTCGTTCTCGCCCGAGCTGTTCGTGACCCGCCGCGGTGCGCGATTGACCACCCGCCCCATGAAGGGCACGGCGCCCCGCCATCCCGATCCGGCCGAGGACCAGCGCCTGGGCCAGGCGCTGCTGGCCAGCGAGAAAAACCGCGCCGAGAACCTGATGATCGTCGACCTGCTGCGCAACGACCTGGGCCGGCTGGCCGAACCGGGCTCGGTCACGGTCGAGGCGCTGTTCGCGCTGGAACGCTATCCCACGGTCTGGACCATGACCTCGACCGTCTCGGCGCGGGCGCCTGACGCCACGCTCGAAGACGTGCTGCGCGCGCTGTTTCCCTGCGGCTCGATCACCGGCGCGCCCAAGGTCGCCGCCATGCGCCGCATCCGCCAGATGGAGACCGCGCCGCGCGGCCTGTACTGCGGCAGCATCGGCTGGCTGGCCCCGGACGGCGATTTCTCGCTCAACGTGGCCATCCGCACCTTGGTGCTGGACCGGGCCGGGCATGGCGTCTACAGCGTCGGCGGCGGCATCGTGCATGACTCCGACCCGGCCGAGGAATGGCAGGAATGCCACTGGAAGGCCCGTATCCTGCGCGCCTGAGTGCGCAATCCGCGTCCGCGGGGTAGGATAGAACCCGGCCCCGCCCGCCACCGTCGGCCGTTTCCCAGGAGCCCCCATGCAACCCGAACTGATCGAGACCATCCTGGTCGATGCCGAGCGTCGCGTGCCGCTGCTGGCGCGCCACCTGCGCCGTCTGGAGCACTCCTGCAAGGCGCTGGGCTATGCCTGGGGCGGCGGCGCGGTCGAAAGCGACATCATGATCGCCGCCCTCAGCCTGAACACGCCTGGCGCGCACCGCCTGCGTCTGCTGGCCGCGCGCGATGGCAACCGCCACATCCAGACCGCCGTGCTGCCGCCGCTGCCGGCGGTGCAGGAAATCATGCTGGCGCCCGAGGCGCTGCGCTCGTCCGAACCGCTGCTGCGCTACAAGACCACCTACCGGCCCTGGTACACCAAGACCATCGAATGGCTGCCGGCCCATCCGCACATCTTCGACCTGGTCTACCTGAACGAACGCGGCGAGCTGTGCGAAGGCAGCCGCAGCAACGTCTACCTGCGCCTGGATGGCGAGTGGTACACCCCGCCGGTCGATAGTGGCTGTCTGCCCGGCGTGCAGCGCGCCGAACTGCTCGACACCGGCAACGCCAAGGAACGGGTGCTGACCCTGGCCGATCTGCATGCGGCTGAAGAGATCCGCCTGTCCAACGCCTTGCGCGGCTGGTTCACGGTGACCCTGCGCGAAGCCTGAACCGGCCGCCCGCCTCGCGCGCGGGTCCCGCTAATCCGCGAACTGCTCCACCACCACCTGCCGCAGCCACTGGTTGGCGGGCTCGCGGTGGTTACGGGCATGCCAGAACACGTTGATGACGGACTCCGGGATCTTCACCGGACAGGGCGCGGTGGCCAGGCCGAAGGGCTTGCAGGCGCAATCGGCGAAGCGGCGCGGCACCACCGCGATCATGTCGGTGGCCTGCAGCACCGGCCCCACCGCCATGAAGTGCGGCACCGTCAGGCGCAGGCGCCGGCGAATGCCGGCCTGCTCGATGACCTGGTCGACCACGCCGTGGCCGGTGCCCTCGGACACGATGGCGACGTGCTCGGCGGCGCGGAACTGCCGCGCCGACACGCCGGTGCGCGCCAGCGGGTGGTCCTCGCGGAAAATGCACACGTACGGCTGGCGGAACAGCCGGCGCTGGAAGAAGCCGTGCTTCAGGCCCGGCAGGAATCCCATCGCCAGATCGATGCGGCCGCGCTCCATCTCGTCCTTCACGTCGATCGAGGTGGTGCGCACGGTGCGGATGGTGACGCCGGGCGCGGCGCCGTCCAGGGCCCGCATCAGGCGCGGCAGGAAATAGGTTTCACCGACGTCGTTGACGCCGATGACGAAGGCCCGCTCGCTGCGCGCCGGATCGAAGCTGGCGCGGGCGTTGAGCGTGCCGTGCAGCGCTGCCAGCGCGTCGGCGATGGGTTGCGCCAGCGCCTCGGCATACGGCGTGGGCACCATGCCGCGCGAGGTGCGCAGGAACAGCTCGTCGCCCAGCAGCTTGCGCAGCCGACCCAGCGCGTTGCTGACGCCAGGCTGCGAGATGCCCAGGTTCTGCGCCACCGCCGACACACGGCCGTGCTTGCACAACGCGTTGAACACGACCAGCAGGTTCAGGTCCATGTCTTGCAGGTTCATGCTTGTCTCCACCAATATTCATTTTGGTGATTGTTGTCATCATCCAGATTCTATTTATTTATTTCACACCCTGGCCGATGATGCAACAAACGCCTGCGCCCATGCCGCGCGGGCCCCGATGGATGAAGGAGACAACCATGCGCCATCCCCCCGCCCCGCCCTGTCGGCGCGGCCGCCTCGCCGGAGGCCGCCGATGAACGCCCCCGAACAGCCGCTGTCGTTCGTGCCGCCCTGGCAGGGCGACGGCAGCCACCGCATTCCCTTCGGCGTCTACACCGACGCCGCCCTGCACCAGCGCGAGCTGGCGCGCTTCTTCTATCGCGGCCACTGGAGCTACGTCGGCCTGGAAGCGGAAATCCCCAACCCCGGCGACTTCAAGCGCACCGCCGTGGGCGAGCGTTCGGTCATCCTGCTGCGCGACAACGACGGCCAGGTGCGCGTGGTGGAGAACGTCTGCGCCCACCGCGGCGTGCAGTTCTGCCGCGAACGGTCCGGCAACCGCAGCGAATTCGTCTGCCCCTACCACCAATGGAATTACGACCTGCAGGGCAATCTGATCGGCGTGCCGTTCCGCCGCGGCGTCAAGCAGGACGGCCGCGTCAACGGCGGTATGCCGCCCGACTTCAAACCCGAGGAACACGGCCTGACCAAGCTGGCCGTGGCCTGCCGCAACGGCGTGGTGTTCGCCTCGTTCGACCATGAGGTCGAGCCGCTGGAGGACTACCTGGGCCCGGACATCCTGCACTACTTCGACCGGGTCTTCGATGGCCGCCAACTGGTGATCCACGGCTACAGCCGCCAGCGCATTCCCGGCAACTGGAAGCTGATGCAGGAGAACATCAAGGACCCGTACCACCCGGGCCTGCTGCACACCTGGTTCGTCACCTTCGGACTGTGGCGCGCGGACAATCGCTCGGAGCTGAAGATGGACCGCCACTTCCGCCACGCCGCCATGATCTCGACCCGCGGCCAGGGCGGCAAGGGCAGCGTCACCAGCGGCGTGTCCAGCTTCAAGGAGCAGATGACGCTGAACGACGACCGCTTTCTCGACATCGTGCCGGAGCCCTGGTGGAACGGCCCGACCGCCGTGCTGATGACGCTGTTCCCCAGCGTGATCATCCAGCAGCAGGTCAATTCGCTGTCGACGCGCCACATCCAGCCGGTGGGCCACGACGCCTTCGACTTTGTCTGGACGCACTTCGGCTTTGCCGACGACACGCCCGAGATGACGCAGCGCCGCCTGCGCCAGGCCAACCTGTTCGGCCCCGCCGGCTTCGTGTCGGCCGACGACGGCGAAGTCATCGAGTTCTCGCAATCCGGCTTCGCGCAGAAGCCCTGGCACCGCAGCGTGGCCGAGCTGGGCGGCAAGACCGCCGAGAACACCGACCACATGGTGACCGAAACCCTGATCCGCGGCATGTACGCCTATTGGCGCCGCGTGATGGAAGCGGAGGCGTAAGGATGCTGGACTTTCCCCTGTACTACCAACTGACCCGGCTGTACACCGACTACGCCGCCGCGCTCGACGCCGAACAGTGGGCGCAATGGCCCGAGTTCTTCCTGGAGGACTGTGTCTACAAGGTGCTGCCGCGCGAGAACCACGAGCGCGGCTACCCGCTGGCGACCATGTCGTTCGAGAGCCGCGGCATGCTCAAGGACCGCATCTACGGCGCCACCGACACCATCTTCCATGATCCGTACTACCAACGCCACGTGGTCGGCGCGCCGCGCGTGCTGTCGGTGCAGGGCGACCGGATCGAATCGGAAGCCAACTACGCGGTGTTCCGCACCAAGCCGAACCAGCTGACCACGGTCTACAACGTCGGCCGCTACCTGGACGTGATCCGGCAGACGCCCGACGGACTGAAGTTCGAGTCGCGCCTGTGCATCTTCGACAGCGAGCTGATCCCGAATTCGCTGATCTACCCCATCTGACCAGGACACCAGGACATGACTACGAATTGGATCAAGGCCATCGCGTTGGCCGACGTGCCGGACGAGGACGTGATCGCCGTGCAGGCGGGCGATCGCGAGATCGCGCTGTACGGCGTGGAAGGCAACGTCTACGCCACCGACAACCTCTGTACGCACGGCAATGCGCGCCTGTGCGACGGTTTCCTGACGGGCCACGAGATCGAGTGCCCGCTGCACCAGGGCCGCTTCGACGTGCGCGACGGCCGCGCGCTCTGTTCGCCGCTGCGCGACAACCTGGCCACCTATCCGGTCAGGATCGAGGACGGCGTGGTGTTCGTAGCGCTGTGAGCATGGCGCGGCGCCGCAAGCGCGGCGCGGCGGCCCGCCATTCCGAACCGGGCGGCGCCAGTCCCCGCCTTACAGCGCCAGCCGCAAGGCCTCGTTGGCGGCCGCCATGCCCATGGCGGCGGTCACGGTGACCACCGAGCCATAGCCGGCGCAGGACAACCCCTGCGGCGCCACGGCCTGCGCCGAGGCACCCATATCGTCCTCGGCCTCGGCCTGCCGCGTCCATTCATCGGGCAGGATGGCGGGCTGATCGAACCACAGGGCATGAATCCCCATCTTCGGCACGCGCTTGAGCGCCTTGCCGTTCTTGTCGGACGCCCGCGGAAACCCATGCTCGCGCCGCAGCTTGTTGCGCAGCTTGGACAGCAAGGCGTCGTTGACGGCGGCCGACAAGTCGCCGGCGCGCAACGCCAGCGGATCGGTCTTGCCGCCGGCGCCGCCACACAGCAGCATCGGTATCCCCAGCGCCCGCGCATGCAGGATCATGGCGATCTTGGCGGTGGCCTGATCGGTGCAGTCGATGATGGCGTGGTAGGGACCGGGCAGCACTTGCCCGACGTTCTCCGGCGATACGAAATCATCGACGCGTGTCAGGCGGCACTCGGGATTGATGGCCAAGACGCGCTCGGCCATGGCATCCACCTTGGATTGCCCCAGGGTTTGCGTCAGGGCATGGATCTGCCGGTTGACGTTGGATTCGGCGATGTGGTCCAGGTCGATCAGCGTCAGGGCGCCGACGCCGCAACGGGCCAGGGCTTCGACGGTCCAGGAGCCAACGCCACCCAGGCCGGCGACGGCGATGTGGGCGCCTTGCAGGCGGGCGGGAGCGTCGGGGCCATAGAGGCGGGACAGGCTGCCGAAGCGGCGGGCGATGTCGGCTTTTTCTTCTGGGGGGATCATGGGGGTATTTTATATGGGCGCGGAGGGGGGTCTTGCGCCGCGCGTGGCCGGGGCGGAAGGATCAGCGTGCATTCACACCGACGGAATCGTTCCGCGTCGGCACGGCATCGTCGCCGCCCAGCGCCTGATAGACCTTCACCTGGTTGATCAGGCGGTTCAGGGCGTTCTCGTCCCGCGCGATCTCGGCCGCGCGCCGCTTTTCCTGCGCGTCCAGCCAGAACCGCAACGAGACCGAGCCGGCCCGGTAGCGTACCTCGTACAGGCGCTCGGCCTCGCGCGCCGCCTTCAGGGACGCGTCCAGTTGCTCGGCCTGCAGGCGCAACTGGGTACGATTGGACAAGGCGTTCTCCACGTCCGCCATCGCCTGGTACAGGGCCTGGCGGAAGCTCACGACCCGCTCGTCGAAATCGGCCTGCGACACGCGCAGGTTCAGGCTCAGGCGGTTCCATTGCAGGAATGGCAGCGTCAGCGCTCCCGCCAACGATCCCACGGGGTTCTGCAGCACATTCGACAGCGTCGGACTGGAGCTGCCCAGCGCGCCGGTCAGGTTCAGCGTCGGATAGAAACTGGCGCGCGCCGCGTCGATGTTGGACAGCGATTCGCGCAGCCGCAATTCGGCGGCGCGCAGATCCGGGCGACGACCCAGCAGTTCGGCCGGCACGCCTTCGCGCGCCTGCGGCAGCGGGTATTGCGGCAGGCGTTGCGGGTCGGCCATGGTACGGTCGGGCGGGCCGTCGAACAGGATCGCCAGGGCGTTCACGTATTCCACGCGCTGCTGCACCAGCAGCGCGTGCGCCGCCTGCTGGCTCGCCACGGTCTGCTCGGCCTCGGCCAGCTCCAGCGCCGAGGCGCCGCCGGCGGCGTACTGCGCGCGCACCAGGTCCTGCGTCTTGCGGGCGTAGGCGATGCTCTCCAGGCTGCTGGCGATGCGCTGGTTGATGAAGGCGGTCTGCCAGTACAGCGTGGCCGTGGTGCCCACCAGCGACAGCGCCGAACTCTGGCGGTCCTGCTCGCTGGCCAATGCCTCCCATTCGGCGGCATCGAGCTGGCGCGAGAGCTTGCCCCACAGGTCGACCTCGTAGCCGATCGACAGTTCGGCGCTGTTGGTGCGGGTGATTTCGCGTTCGCCGCGCAGGTTGCGGGCGCGCGTCACGTTGCCGGTGCCGGACAGTTGCGGGATCAGCTGGTCCTGCGCCAAGCCGGCCTGCAGTTGCGCGCGGCGCACGCGGATGGCGGCGGCGGCCAGGTCGTTGTTGCGCGCCAGCGCGCCGTCGACCAGGCCGTTCAGCACCGGGTCGTTGAAATTGCGCCACCAGGCGCCGCCGGTGGCCAGCGCGCTGGCGGGGGCCGCAGCGGCGCCATGGGTCCAGGCGGGCGGCGCCTGCGTCGCGGGCGCGCGGTATTCGCTTTTTAGCAGACCGCCACAGCCGGCCAGGGCCAGCGTCAGGGCCACTGCGGCGGGTTTGCGGATCAGGGAAACCACTTTCATCTTCCTCATTCCCGGGCCAGGGCCTCGACGGGGTCCAGGCGCGCCGCGTTGCGCGCCGGTAAATAGCCGAACAGCACGCCGATCAGTGTCGAGCAGGTGAAGGCCGCCACCATCGACGCGGTCGAATAGATCATGCGGAACGAACCGCCGGTAGCCTTGGACACCAGCACGCCCAGCCCCAGCGACAGCGCGATGCCCACGGCGCCGCCGATCAGGCAGACCAGCACGGCTTCGATCAGGAACTGCTGCATGATGTCGCTGCGACGCGCGCCCACCGCCATGCGCACGCCGATCTCGCGGGTACGCTCGGTCACCGACACCAGCATGATGTTCATGACGCCGATGCCGCCGACCATCAGCGAGATCAGCGCGATCAGCGACACCAGCAGCGTCATGGTGGCCGTGGTGCGCTCGATGGTCTTGCGGATCGCATCGGTGTTGAACACGAAGAAATCCTTCACCACGTGGCGGCGCAGCAGCACCTTGGTGATGGCCTGTTCGGCGGCCGCTGGCGGCGCGGCGTCGTTGACGCGCACGGTGATGCTTTTCAGATGCTGCTGTCCCAGCACGCGCGACAGCGCCGTGGTGTAAGGAATCCACACATTCAGGGTTTCGTTGTTGCCGAACACGGTGTCGTTCTTTTTCGTGACGCCGATCACCCGCGCCGGCATCGACCCCAGGAACACGACCTGCCCGATCGGGTCGGTGTGCGAACCGAACAAGGTCTTGCGGGTGCTCTCGTCGATCACCACTTCCTGGGCGCGCCGCGCCACGCTGGTGGCATCGAAGAACTTGCCCTGCGCCAGCTTGACCGCGCGCACGCGGAAGTACTGCTCGCCCACGCCCTGGATCGAGCCGTTCACCGCCACATTGCGATAGCGCAGCGTGTTGCTGGTGGAAACCTCGGGCGTGACGCTGTCCACGTAGGACTCGCGTGACAGGGCCTCGGCATCGGCCGGCACCAGGGTGCGGATGGTCATGGCCTTTTCGTCGCCGAAGTCCTTGCCCGGGAACACCTCGACGGTGTTGGTGCCGATCTCGCTGATATCTTCCAGGATCTTCTGGCGCGAGCCCTCGCCCAGCGCCACCACCGACACCACCGCGGCAATGCCGATGATGATGCCCAGCATGGTCAGCGAGGTGCGCAGGCGGTGCGCGTTCATGGCCAGCAGCGCCATGCGCAGCGCCTCGCCACAGCGGTCCAGGTAGGCCTGCCAGGCCGGGCGCGGCGGCAGCGGCGCGGCTGCTTCGCGCGCCGCCTCGATGCGCGGCGCGTCGGGATTGCGCTGGTCGGCGACGATCTCGCCGTCGCTGATCTCGATGATGCGCTGCGCGTGGCGCGCCACGTTCATGTCGTGGGTGACCAGGATGATGGTGTGGCCGGCGGCGTTCAGCTCTTCGAGGATGCGCAGCACTTCCTGGCCGGTATGCGTGTCCAGCGCGCCGGTCGGCTCGTCGGCCAGGATGATGTCGCCGCCGTTCATCAGCGCGCGGGCAATGCTCACGCGCTGCTGCTGGCCGCCGGACAACTGGCCAGGACGGTGGCCGGTGCGCTCGCCCAGCCCCAGGCGTTCGAGCAATTCGGCGGCGCGCGCCAGCCGCGCCTCGCGGCGCTTGCCGGCATAGACGGCCGGCACCTCGACGTTGCCCTGCGCCGTCAGGTCGGACAGCAGGTGGTAGCGCTGGAAGATGAAGCCGAAATGCTCGCGGCGCAGTTCGGCCAGCTCGTCCGGATCCAGTTCGCCGGTGCTGCGCCCGCTGACGCGGTAGTCGCCGCTGGTGGCGCGGTCCAGGCAGCCCAGGATGTTCATCAGGGTCGACTTGCCCGACCCGGACGCGCCGACGATGGCCACCATTTCCCCGGCCTCGATGGTCAGGTCGATGTCCTTGAGGACGGCGATGGTCTGCTCGCCCGCGGGGAATTCGCGCCGGACCCCGGACAGCGAAATCAACGGTGCAGCCATGTCAGCGTCCCGCCGCCGCTGGCGCGGCGTCGGCCGACACCACCCGCTCGCCCACCGCCAGGCCATCCAGCACTTGCGCCTGCACGTTGTTGTTCATGCCGATCCTGACCAGGCGGGTCTCGGTCTGGTTGTCCTTGCCCACCACCCGCACTTCGTAGCGGCCGTCCGCGCCGCGCTTGCCCAGGGCCGAGGCGGGCACCACCACGGCGTCGCGCGCCTCGCCCAGCACGATGGAGACCTGCGCGGTCATGGAAATGCGCAGCTTCTCGTCGGGGTTGGGCACGTCGAACAAGCCGTTGTAATAGACCGCCGCGCTGGTGGAATTGGCGCTGGACGAGGTCAGCGACGAGGTGGCGTCGTCCTTCTGGATCGAGTCCGGCGCCGGCTCGACCGCGCGCAGCGTAGCGTGGTAGCGGTGATCGGGCTCGCCCAGGATGGTGAAGTACACCGGCAGGCCCGGCTTGACGCGGGTCACGTCGGCCTCGGAGATCTGCGCCTTGATGGTCATGGTGGCCACCTGGGCCACCTTGATGATGGTGGGCGCGCTCTGGATCGCGTTGACGGTCTGGCCTTCCTTGGTCACCACCGCCACCACCACGCCATCGATGGGGGAGACGATGCGGGTGTAGCCCAGGTTGACCTTGGCCTTGTCGACCTCGATCTCGGCCTGGACGATCTGGGCGTCGAGCGCGGCGATGTCGGCGCGCGTCACGCCCAGCGTGGCCTCGGCCGCCTCATAGTTCTCGCGCGAACTGGCGTCGGCCGCCAGCATCTGGCGCTGGCGGCGGAAGGCCAGCTCGGCCTGCTTCAGGGTCGCCACCTTGGCGGCGCGCTCGGCGCGGCGGGTCTGCAGCGCGGCCTGGGCGTTGCGCAGGTCGTTCTGCTGGGTCAGGTCATCGATTTCGGCGACCAGTTGCCCTTTTTTCACCCGGTCGCCCAGCGCCACCTTCAGCGATTTCAACTGGCCGGAGGCCTGCGCGCCGACGCTGACGCGCTCGATGGCATCCATGGTGCCGCTGGCCAGCACACTGTCTTCGAGGTTGCCGCGCACGACCTCGGCCACGGCGAAGGTGGGCGGTGGCGGCGACGAGAAAAACGCGGCCCGGACGCCAAAGACGATGACCAGAAGAACAACGGCGATCAGGCTGTAACGCTGGACTTTGCTGCGAGGTTTTTTCATTGAACCAGTCAGGAGAAGGCGGCGGAGGCACTCTCCGCCTCCCGAATGCGTCGACGCGGATCGGCGGAGTCATGCGTACCCATACTGACCGCTCATGCTAAACGGCGAGTGCCGTCAAAGCATGGCTATCTGTGCCGAAAGGGTGAAAAACGGTAAAGCCCCCATTGGGTCGCGCGACCAGGAGAATTGTTCCGTTGCATGAACGATACATCTGTTGCGGCGCATTAGCGTTTCCATTTTGCGCAACCCTGTCCGCAACGTGATGCCATCTTGCGGCATCCTTGCCGTAGAAGGGCCATAGATGCAGCCTATCCGCTCGCCCCGGCTCATCATGGATTGCGGCGACGCAAAATAAGCGCGCCTCGACATAGGCCGACGATAGGCACAGAATGGACTCAGTTACGCCGCATCCGTGTCCAATCCGCCCCCCTCTCCCTCTACTCACAACGCCGCCCCGGAGTTTTCCGGGGCGGCGTTGTTGTGCGTGCTGGCCATGCTGAACCACGTGGCGCTCACGGGGGGACGGATCACGGTGTCCCTGACGGCGCTGCAGATGGGCCTGTCGACCTTCAAGGTCGGAACGCTGGTGGCGGTATTCGCGGTATTGCCGATGCTGTTCTCGGTGGGCGCCGGCCGCTGGGTCGACCGGGTCGGCATCGTGCGCCCACTGGTCATCGGTACCGCGCTGGTGGCAACCGGCACGGCATTGCCGTTTCTGTCGCAGACCCAGTCCGCGCTGCTGGTGGCCTCCTGCTGCATCGGCATCGGCTTCATGCTGCACCAGGTGGCCACGCAGGATCTGCTGGGTCATGCCGAACCGACCCAGCGCCTGCGCAATTTTTCGCTGATGTCGCTGGCGCTGGCCGGCTCGGGTTTCTCGGGGCCGCTGATTGCCGGCCTGGCGATCGACCATCTGGGCACGCGGCTGGCATTCGGCCTGCTGACGCTGGGCCCGCTGCTGTCCGCCGGCGGCTTGTACATGTTGCGCCGCCAATTGAGGGCGGTCGATTCGCAGTTGTCCGGCGCCAGGCAGGCGCAGCGCCGCCGCGTGACCGAGCTGTTGGCGGTGCCGGCGCTGCGCCGCATCCTGATGGTCAATACCATCCTGTCGGGCGCCTGGGACACGCATCTGTTCGTGGTGCCGATCTTTGGCGTTGCCATCGGCCTGTCGGCCACCACCATCGGCGTCATTCTTGCGTCCTTCGCGGGGGCAACGTTCGTCATCCGCCTCGTATTGCCGCTTATCCAGCGCCGAGTGCGGTCGTGGACCCTGGTACGGACGGCCATGGCCACCGCCGCCATCGATTTCATGCTTTACCCGCTTTTCACCGACGTTGGCATCCTGATCGTGCTGTCATTCATCCTTGGGCTTGCGCTGGGGTGCTGCCAACCGAGTATGCTTTCATTGCTGCACCAGCATTCGCCGCCGGGCCGCGCCGCCGAAGCCGTCGGGCTGCGGATGGCGCTGATCAACGGATCCCAGGTGTCCCTGCCGCTGACCTTCGGCGCGCTCGGTGCGGTCATCGGCGTTGCCCCGCTGTTCTGGGCCTATTCCGTGGCCTTGATGGCCGGTGGCTGGGCCAATCGCAACCCCCCGCTCGAGTCTGACCGGAAACCGTCGTCGTGAACATGCAGTCCTCTCCCCCCGTGGCCGGCGCCAGCCTGCCTTTCCGCCTCTGGACCCCCGAAGAGCGGCAAGCCTCCCTGCAGGCCGCCCTGCAACATTGGCGCGACGGCGAGGACGTGTGGGTATATGGGTACGGATCACTGATCTGGCGTCCCGACTTCGACTTCGAGGAACGCCGGCTGGCCACCCTGCGCGGCCATCACCGCGCGCTGTGCCTGTGGTCACGGGTCAACCGCGGCACGCCGGAATGCCCCGGACTGGTGTTCGGCCTGGACCGCGGCGGTTCCTGCCGCGGCGTGGTCTACCGCCTGGCGGGCCGCCAGGTGCCGGCCTACTTCCCGGCGCTGTGGGAGCGCGAGATGTCGACCGGGGCCTATCTGCCGCGCTGGATCAACTGCAACACGGACGCCGGCACGGTGCGCGCGCTGGTGTTCATCATGAACCGCGACAACCCCGCCTATATCCGCGCGCTGCCCGAGGCCGAACTGCTGGCCATCGTGCGCCGTGCCGCCGGCCGCTATGGCCCCTGCACCGAATACGTGGTGCAGACCGCCCAGGCGCTGCGCGCCGCCGGCATCCACGATGCCCGGCTCGACACTATCGCCCGGCGCCTGGAACAGGACGGCCACGGCCTGCCCGAGGGCGCCTGACACGTCCCCGGCGCCCTTCCGGCGCAAAAACTTCCCCGGGCCCTGCGCGGGGTCAATAAGGGGAGCGTATCTGCGGCGGTATAAACTGCTTGTCATCAACGCTGAAACACACGCCCCATGTCTGTCTCCGATCTGCGTCAAAGCTACGAAAAGAATGTGCTGCTGGAAGGCGAGGCGGCCGCGTCCCCGTTCGAGCAGTTCACCCGCTGGTTCGACGAAGCCCTGGCCGCCAAGGTGCCCGAGCCCAACGCCATGACCCTGGCCACCGTCGACGCCGCTGGCCAGCCCAGCGCCCGCATCGTCCTGGTCAAGGGCTTCGACGAGCACGGTTTCACGTTCTTCACCAATTACGAGTCGCGCAAGGGCACCGACCTGCTGGCCGAGCCGCGCGCCTGCCTGCTGTTCTTCTGGCAACCGCTTGAGCGCCAGGTGCGCATCGAGGGTGTGGTGGAGAAAGTGTCGGCCGAGGAATCGGACGCCTATTACCACAGCCGCCCGGCCGGTTCGCGCATCGGCGCCTGGGCCTCGCGCCAGAGCCAGCCCATCACCCGCGCCGAGCTGGAGGCCCGCGAGCAGGAATTCCGCGCCCGCTACGGCGACCAGCCGCCGCGCCCGCCGCACTGGGGGGGCTACCGCCTCAAGCCCACCACCCTGGAATTCTGGCAAGGCCGGCCCTCGCGCCTGCATGACCGCCTGCGCTATGTCGCCGACGGCCAGGGCTGGAAGATCGAACGCCTGTCGCCTTGACGCCGCCGGGCGCCGCGCCTCGCCGCGGCGCCCGCCCCATCTCTCACTTGCATGCCAGCCTCCTCCCCTGATTTCGATGCCGCCTTTTTCCGTACCGCGCTGGGCCGCTACGCCACCGGTGTGACGGTCGTGACGACCGCCGACCTCGATGGCGCGCCGATCGGGCTCACGGTCAGTTCCTTCAATTCGGTCTCGCTGAACCCACCGCTGGTGCTGTGGAGCCTGTCGCGGAATTCCTCGTCGCTGGCCGCTTTCGAGCAGTGCCAGCGCTATGTCGTCAACGTGCTGGGCGCCGGACAGATTGCCCTGGCGCGGCGCTTTGCCACCGGCAAGACGCCCGAGCGCTATGCGGGCCTCACCGTGCACCACGCGCCGGGCGGCACCCCGATGCTGGACGGCCATTGCGCCGCCTGGTTCGAATGCCACAACCGCAGCCGCTACGTCGAAGGAGATCACGTCATCATGGTGGGAGAAGTCGAACGTTGCGGACATAGCAGCGAGCCGCCGCTGGTCTTTCATGCCGGCGGATTCGACCTGACGCCGGCCGGTTCCCGCGGCCAGGGAGCGGTCTCGTGAGCGTCGATATCGATTGCGTCGTGATCGGCGCCGGCGTGGTCGGCCTGGCCATCGCCCGCGCCCTGGCCCAATCGGGCCGCGAAGTGCTGGTGGCCGAGGCCACCGAAGCCATCGGCACCGGTACCAGTTCACGCAACTCCGAAGTGATCCACGCCGGCATCTATTACCCGGCGGGCAGTCTCAAGGCCCGCCTGTGCGTGCGCGGCAAGCACCTGCTGTACGCCTATTGCGCCGAACGCGGCATTCCGCACAAGCGGCTGGGCAAGCTGATCGTGGCGACCGACACCGAACAGGCCGCCCAACTGGCAGGCATTGCGCAGCGCGCCCGCGCCAATGGCGTGGATGACCTGCAGTTCATTTCCGGCGAGGACGCCATGCGGCTGGAGCCCGCCCTGCGCTGCACCGCCGCGCTGGTGTCGCCTTCCACCGGCATCGTCGACAGCCATGCGTTGATGCTGGCCTACCAGGGCGATGCCGAGAATGCCGGCGCGCAATGCGTGTTCCACACTCCGCTGGTCTCCGGCCGTGCCTGTCCCGAAGGCGGATTCGAACTGCAATTCGGCGGCGACGAAGCCATGAGCCTGCGCTGCAACGTGCTGATCAACTCGGCCGGCCTGCAGGCCCCGGCGCTGGCGCGCCGCATCGAGGGCGTGCCGGCCGCCAGCATCCCCACCGACTACCTGTGCAAGGGCAGCTATTTCACGCTGTCCGGCCGGGCGCCGTTCTCGCGCCTGATCTACCCGGTGCCGCAGCATGCCGGCCTGGGCGTGCACCTGACGCTCGACATGGGCGGCCAGGCCAAGTTCGGCCCCGATACCGAATGGGTCGGCACCGAGGACTACACCCTCGACCCGGCGCGCGCCGAGGTCTTCTACGCCGCCGTGCGCAGCTATTGGCCGGCGCTGCCGGACGACGCCCTGGCGCCCGGCTACACCGGCATCCGCCCCAAGATTTCCGGTCCGCACGAACCGGCAGCCGACTTCGTCATCGCCGGTCCGGCCGCGCACGGCGTGCCCGGCCTGGTGAACCTGTTTGGCATAGAATCGCCCGGACTGACCTCCAGCCTGGCGCTGGCGGAAGAAGCCCTGGCGCGCCTGGCCGATGACGCTTCCTCACCTTCTTTTCCCTGAACAATGCAGCACAACGACTACATCCTGACCCTGTCCTGCCCCGACCGCACCGGCATCGTCTTCCGCGTCAGCGGCCTGCTGTTCGAATCGGGTTGCAACATCCTCGATTCGCAGCAGTTCGGCGACGAGGAAACCGGCCGCTTCTTCCTGCGGGTGCACTTCGACCTGCCCGCCGGCGAAGCCCCGGACGCCCTGCGCGCCCGCCTGGACGAGATGGCGGCCGAGTACGGCATGCAATTGCAGCTGCACGACGCCCGCCGCAAGGAACGCCTGCTGATCATGGTCAGCAAGCAGGGCCACTGCCTGAACGACCTGCTGTTCCGCGTCCACAGCGGCCAGCTGCACGCGGACGTGGCGGCCATCGTCTCCAACCACAACGACTACGCCGGCCTGGCCGCCTCCTACGGCATTCCGTTCCACCATCTGCCGGTCACGCCCGACACCAAGGCCGAACAGGAGCGGCAGGTGCTGGCGCTGGTGGACCGCTACGACATCGACCTGGTGGTGCTGGCGCGCTACATGCAGATCCTGTCGGCCGAGATGTGCCAGGCGCTCAATGGCCGCGCCATCAACATCCACCACAGTTTCCTGCCCAGCTTCAAGGGCGCCCGCCCGTATCACCAGGCGCACGCGCGCGGCGTCAAGATCATCGGCGCCACCGCCCACTTCGTCACCTCGGACCTGGACGAAGGCCCGATCATCGACCAGGACATCGAGCGTGTCGACCACACCATGACGGCGCAGGACCTGACCCAGGTCGGCAGCGATATCGAGTCGCTGGTGCTGTCGCGCGCCGTGCGCAGCCACGTCGAGCACCGCATTCTGCTGAACCGCAACAAGACCGTGGTGTTCCGCTAGGCGCTTGTCCGGCCCGCCGCCCGCGGCGGGCCGCCAGGCTTCATGCGCCCCGGCCGCCAGGCCTGGACTTGTCTTTCCCGCGCGCGCTGGCGGGAAACTGGCGCGCCACCAGCGCCAGCGCCTTGTCCTGCAGCGGCGTGCGCTCGGTCCCTGGCCAGATCACCTGGCTGACCGAGCGCGCCTGATGCTCGAAGGCGATGAAGCGCGTTCCCGCCAGGCCGCTGCGCGACAGGCAGGACGGCACGATCGACACCCCCAGCCCCTGCGACACCAGCGAGGCCACGCTCAGCCAGTGGCGCACCTCGTGCCGCACCACCGGCATGAAGCCGGCCCCCACGCACAGCGACAGCACCGTCTCGTAATAGCTGGGCGACGCCGCTCTTGCGAAAAACACGAAATCGTCCGCGGCCAGTTCGGCCAGCGCCAGCGACTGGCGCCCGGCCAGCGGGTGGCTGGCGGGCAGGCAGACCACGAAAGGCTCGGCCAGCAGGTCGCGCGCGGCCACGCCGGCCGGCACCGGGTTGGCATGGATGAAGCCCAGGTCCTGCTCGCCGCGCCGCACCGCCTCGATCTGGTCGTGCGAATTCAGTTCGGTCAGCACATGCTCCACGTCAGGCAGTTCGGCCCGCATCGTCCCCAGCAGGGCCGGCAGGCCGCGATACAGCATCGACCCCACGAAGCCGATGCGCAGGCGGCCGCGCAGACCGGCGTCGACCCGCTGCACCAGCATGCGCACGTCCTCGGCCTGGCGCAGCAGGGTCTGCGCCTCGCGGTACAGCACCTGGCCGGCGGCGGTCAGCTCCACCTGCCGACTGGTGCGCGCCAGCAGGCGCGCGCCGACGTTGTCCTCGAGCTGGCGGATGGCGTAGCTCAACGGCGGCTGGGAAATATGCAGGCGCGCGGCGGCGCGGCTGAAATGGCGCTCTTCGGCCACGGCGATGAAATAGCGCAGCAGGCGCGGGTCCAGGTCCATCGGTCTCCTCCCTGGGCGGCGCCCCGAGATCCATATTTTTTTTGGATAGGTCTACATTAAAACGGTATTTGTATAGATTAATCCATCGTCGCACCATGCCAGCGATCCCCTTTTGCGCAGGATGCCGCCATGGATACCCCCGCCCACCCCGTTGCCACCGCCGCCCCGCCCATTCCGGACGCGCGCGGCCTGAACCTGTTCCGCGCCGATCCCTACGCCGCGCCGCTGGCTCAGCGCTACCTGCCGCCCGCGCTGCATGCGCACCTGCTGCCGCACCTGGATCGCCTGGGGGCCCTGGCTGGCGGCCACATGGACGAACTGGCGGCCACCGCCGACAAGCATCCCCCCACCCTGTCGGTGCGCAGCCGCGCCGGCGCCGACGAATCCCGCATCGACAAGCACCCCGCCTACGTCGAACTGGAACGCCTGGCCTACAGTGAATTCGGCCTGGCGGCGCTGTCGCACCGCGGCGGCGTGCTGGGCTGGCCCGAACCCATGCCGGCCGCCGCCAAGTACGCCCTGAGCCATCTGTTCGTGCAGGCCGAGTTTGGCCTGTGCTGCCCGGTCAGCATGACCGATTCCCTGGCCCGTACCCTGCGCAAATTCGGCGATCCGGCGCTGGTGGAACGGGTGCTGCCGCAGGTCACCAGCCAGGACTTCGACACGCTGCGCCAGGGCGCCATGTTCATGACCGAGCAGGGCGCCGGCTCGGATGTCAGCGCCACCGAAGTGACGGCCGCCCGTCAGGACGATGGCAGCTGGCGCATCCACGGCGACAAATGGTTCTGCTCCAACCCCGACGCCGGCTTCGCCATGGTGCTGGCGCGCAGCGAAAGCGAGCCCGGCCTGAAGGGCGTATCCCTGTTCCTGCTGCCGCGCGAACTGGCCGACGGCTCGCACAACCACTACCGCATCCTGCGCCTGAAGGACAAGCTCGGCACGCGCTCCATGGCCAGCGGCGAAATCCGGCTGGAAGGCGCGGTGGCCTGGCTGGTGGGCGAGCGCGGCAAGGGCTTCAAGCACATGGCGGACATGATCAACAACTCGCGCCTGTCCAACGGCATGCGCGCGGCCGGCCTGATGCGCCGCGCCGTCACGGAGGCAGTCTACGTATCGCAACACCGCCGCGCCTTCGGCAAGCGCCTGATCGACATGCCGCTGATGCAACGCCAACTGGTCAAGATGACCGTGTGGGCGGAGCAGGCGCGCAGCGTCATGTTCCAGACCGCCCGCGCGCTGGCCGACGCCGACCAGGGCCGGGGCGATCCGGCCCTGGCGCGCATCCTGACGCCGCTGATCAAGTTCCGCGCCTGCCGCGATGCCCGCAAGGTCACCGGCGACGGCATGGAGGTGCGCGGCGGCTGCGGCTACATCGAGGAATGGACCGAACCGCGCCTGGTGCGCGATGCGCACCTGGGCTCGATCTGGGAAGGCACGAGCAACATCGTCGCGCTGGACGTGCTGCGCGCCATCAAAAAGGAAGGCTCGCTGCCGGCGCTGCAACGCCATGTCGACCAATTGCTGGCCGAAGGCGTGCCCTGCCCCCCGGCGCTGGCCGCGATGCAGGCCGACGCCCTGCGGCAGACCTATGCCCTGGCCGAACGCGCCGCGCGGGAGGGCCGCGACGAACTGGCGCGTCAGGCCGCCTCGCTGCTGTACCACGCGGTGTCGATGGCGGCGCTGCGCTGGGAAGCCGCGGGCGCGGGCCTGGCCAGCCGGGCGCTGCTGGCCGACCAGGTCTTGCAGCATCGCCTGGCGCCGCGCGACCCCTACGCCATCCCTACCGACGAAAGCGCCGCCTGCCGCGGCATTCTGCAAGACGCGCTGTAATACGGCGCCCCACCCCGACGCTGGCGGCACAGCCAGCGCGCCCACACCACTGGAGACACCCATGAAACGCCTGTTCACCCCCTTGCTGCTGGCGGCCGCCGCCATTGCCGCCGCGCCGCCGGCGCTGGCCGCCGACGCCTGGCCGGCGCGCCCGGTCACGCTGGTCGTGCCATTCCCGCCCGGCGGCCCCACCGACGCGCTGGCGCGTCGCCTGGCCGACAAGCTAAAGGACCCCTTGGGCCAGACCGTGATCGTCGAGAACCGCAGCGGCGCCGGCGGCAACATCGGCTCGGAGTACGTCGCCAATGCCAAGCCGGACGGCTACACCCTGCTGTTCGGCACCTCGGGGCCGCTGGCCATCAACATCAGCCTGTACAAGAACCAAGGCTACAACCCCGAAACCAGTTTCGCTCCCATCATCCGCATCGGCCATCTGCCCAACATCCTGGTGGTGAATCCGTCGGTGCCGGCCAACAACGCGCGGGAACTGATCGCCTACGCCAAGAAGAACCCGGACAAGCTCAGCTATGCCTCGTCCGGCAACGGCGCGTCGTCGCACCTGGCCGGCATTCTGTTCAACCAGATGGCCGGCACCCGCATCATGCACATTCCGTACAAGGGCACCGGGCCGGCGCTCAACGACCTGCTGGGCGGCCAGGTGTCGATGTCGTTCACCGATATCCTGACCGCGCTGCCGTACATCAAGGCCGGCAAGCTGCGCGCCATCGGCCTGGCCAGCGCGCAACGCTCCGATGCGCTGCCCGAGCTGCCCACGCTGTCCGAACAAGGACTGGCCGGCTATGACGTCAGCGTGTTCTTCGGCATTGTCGCGCCCAAGGATACGCCGGCGGACGTCGTGGCCAAGCTGAACCAGGCATTCAAGACGGCGCTGTCCGACCCCGTGATCGAACAGACCCTGCACAGCCAGGGCATCGTGCGCGCGCAGGATCAGACGCCGCAGGGCCTGTCCTCCTTCATCGCCACCGAAGTGCCGAAGTGGCGCGCGCTCATCAAGAGCGCCAACGTTTCCATCGACTGACCCCTGAGGCGCCATGGCACCCAAGCTACCGAACGCCGGCGCCCTCGCCGGCAGCAAAGTGATCGACCTGTCGCGCGTGCTGGGGGGGCCGTATTGCACCCAGATACTGGCCGACCATGGCGCCGATGTGCTCAAGATCGAGCCGCCCGGCGGCGACGAAACGCGCGGCTGGGGCCCGCCGTTCCTGGGCGACACGGCCTCGTACTTCGTCGGCGTCAACCGCAACAAGCGCGGCATGACGCTGGATCTGTCGCAAGCGGCGGGCCAGGACCTGCTGCGCCACCTGCTGGCCGACGCCGACGTACTGGTCGAGAACTTCAAGCCGGGTACGCTGGAGAAATGGGGGCTGGGCTACGACACGCTGAGCCAGCGCTTTCCGGCGCTGATCCATTGCCGCGTCAGCGGCTTCGGCGCCGATGGCCCGCTGGGCGGGCTGCCCGGCTACGACGCCTGCGCCCAGGCCATGTGCGGACTGATGAGCGTGAACGGCGAGGCCGATGGCGAGGCCACGCGCGTCGGCCTGCCGGTGGTGGACATGGTGACCGGCCTGAACGCGGCGGTGGCCATCCTGCTGGCCTTGAACGAGCGCGGGCGCAGCGGGCTGGGCCAGTTCCTCGACATCACGCTGTACGACTGCGCGCTGTCGCTGCTGCATCCGCATGCGCCAAACTACTTCTACAGCGGCAACACGCCACGCCGCAGCGGCAATGCGCACCCCAACATCGCCCCCTACGAGACCCTGCCGACCGCCAGCGGGCCGATATTCCTGGCGGTCGGCAACAACCGTCAGTTCGCGCTGTTGGCGCAGGTGCTGGACGCACCGGCGCTGGCCGCTGACCCGCGCTATGCCGCCAATGCCGATCGGCTGGCGCACCGGCAGGCGCTGCGCGACGATCTGGCGGCGTTGCTGGCGCGGCACGATGCGGTGGCGCTGGCGGACCGCCTGCTGCGCGCCGGCGTGCCCGCGGCAGCGGTGCAGACGGTGGACCAGGCGCTCGCGCACCCGCACACCCGGCATCGCGGCATGGTGCTGGAACAGGGCGACTATCGCGGCGTCGGCTCGCCGATCAAGCTGTCGCGCACGCCAGCCACGTTGCGCAGCCTGCCGCCGGACCTGGAACCGACCGGGCCGTAGCGGCGCGGCCGGACGCGCTCGCGCCCGGCGCCGGGCCCGTGGCAGCACCGGCGCATACGGGCGCCGGGCGGCATGCCCCCCCCTAGCCGCCCAGCGCCAGCCCTTCGCGGCGGGGGTCGGCCCCGCCCTGCAGGCCGTCGCGGTCGATCACGATGCCATGGATGCCGCTGGGGAAATCGGTGATCTTCACGGGATGCCCCATGCGTTCGAGCGCCGGCGCCAGCGCCTCCAGCGCGGTGCCCCGCTCCAGTTCAGTCTCCTTGTTGCGGCTGCCCATGTTGGGCAAGGCCGCCGCGGCCTGGATGTCGAGCTTCCAGTCCAATACCGCCATGATGGTCTTGGCGACGTAGTTGATGATGGCGCTGCCGCCCGGCGAACCCACCAGCAGATAGGGCTTGCCGTCGCGCAGCACGATCATCGGCGCCATGGCGCTGCGCGGACGCTTGCCCGGCTCGACGCGGTTGGCCACCAGCCGGCCTTCGGGATCCCGGAACGACGACGAGAAATCCGTCATTTCGTTGTTCAGCAGGAAGCCGCGCACGAAGATCTTGCTGCCGAACTCGTTCTCGATGGTGGTGGTCATCGACAGCGCATTGCCGTCGGCGTCCACCGCCACCAGGTGGCTGGTGGAGGGCCGTTCCAGGGCGTTGTCGCGCCCCGGCGCCAGCAGCTTGCCCTCGGGGTCGCCGGGCAGCGCGACTTTCATGCTGCGGTCGGGACGGATCAGCGCGCCGCGCGCCCGCAGATAGGCCGGATCCAGCATGGCGCGCACCGGGACATGCACGAAATCCGGATCGGCCACATAGAAATCCCGGTCGGCGAACGCCAGCCGGCCGGCCTCGGCGAAGTAGTGCACCGCCTCCACGCTGCCGGGCGCGTAGCTGCCCATGGGGTATTGCTCCAGCTCGCCCAGCATCTCCAGCACCGCGATCGGACCGCTGCTGGGCGGACCCATGCCGCACAATTCATAACCGCGATAGGCGCCGCAGACCGGCTCGCGCTGGCGCGGCCGGTAGCCGGCCAGATCGGCCAGCGTCAGGTCGCCCGGCTTGGGGTGGGCATGCACCGCCGCGACGATGTCGCGCGCGATGTCGCCCTGGTAGAAGGCGTCCGCGCCGCCTTGCGCCACCGCCCGCAAAGTGGCCGCGAAGGCCGGGTTCTTCAGCACATGGCCGATCGGCCAGGCGCTGCCGTCGGGCGCATAGAAATAGGCCGCGGCCGCCGGCTGGCGCGGCAGCGCCCGGTTGCCCGCCAGCAGCTTGTGCAGGCGCGGCGACACGGCAAAGCCCTGTTCGGCCAGGCGGATCGCCGGCTGAAACAGGTCGGCCCATGGCAGCTTGCCCTGGCGCTTATGCGCCAGCTCCAGGCCGCGCAACAGGCCGGGCACACCCACCGCCATGCCATTGTTGACCGCCTGCGCAAAGGGCAGCGGCTTGCCGTCGGCGTCCAGGAACCGGTCCGGCCGCGCCGCGGCGGGCGCCGTCTCGCGGCTGTCGTAGGTCACGATGCGGTGGTCCTTGGCTGAATACACCACCATGAAGGCGCCGCCGCCGATGCCGGAGGATTGCGGCTCCACCAGGTTCAACACGAGCTGCGTGGCAATGGCGGCATCCACCACGCTGCCGCCCCGGCGCAGCATTTCCTCGCCGGCCGCGGTCGCCAGCGGATTGGCCGCGACCATCATGAAATGCGGCGCGCGCACCAGCGCCCGCGCCTGGCTGCCGGTGGCGGCTTCGGGATTCAGGTCCTCGGTGGCCGCCGGCGAACGAGCCCAGGCGGGTGCGGCCGCGGCCAGCGTGGCGGCGGACAAGAGGGCGGCGGCGGCACGGCACACGCGCATGACGGACTCCATGGTGGCGCCGGCAGGCCGGCATGGATGCCATGATAGACAAGGCCGCCGCCGCTGTCGCGCGCGCCGCGATGCGCCGTAGAATGCGGGTTTGCGCCAACCCCCGCCCGCCTCATGCGCCTGCGCCATATCGAGATCTTCGAAGCCATCCGCCGTACTGGTTCCCTGACCCAGGCCGCGGCGGCGCTGCACATCACCCAGCCTGCGGCCAGCAAGCTGCTGGCCAGCGCCGAGGCGCAACTGGGCTTCAAACTGTTCGAACGCATCAAGGGGCGGCTGGTCGCCACGCGCGAGGCCGATATCCTGACACCCGAGGTGGCGCGCCTGAACCAGGATCTGGACAGCGTGCGCCGCCTGGCCGCCAGCCTGCGCGACCGCCCCCATGCCCACTTGCGGCTGGGCTGCGCGCCGGCGCTCGGCCTGGGCCTGCTGCCCGGCGTGGTGCGCGACAGCCGCGCCGCCCAACCCGGCATCACCTTCGATATCCATACGTATCACAGCGCCGAACTGGTGCGCGGCATGCTGACTCGCGAGCTGGACCTGGCCGTGACCTTCGATACCCACGACACGCCCGGGCTGACGCGGATCGAACTGGGCCATACCGAACTGGTGCACCTGGGGCGCGGCGGCGGCGACGGCGGTCCGCTGGCGCTGGCCGACATCGCCGGCGACACCCTGATCCTGCTGGACGCCAGCGACGCGGCGGGCGCGTTGCTGCAAATGGCGCTGGATGCGCAGGGTCTGGATCCGCGCGCAGCGGTGCGGGTGCAGACTCACTATGTGGCCTGCGCGCTGGCCCAGGCGGGCGCGGGCGATGCCATCGTCGACGCCATCACGGCCCAGGCCATGCGGCGTCCGGACATGCGGCTGCGGCGCCTGACGCCGGTGCTGCAGGTGCCGATCAGCGTGCTGGCTCGCAGCCAGGATCCCCTGACGGCCCTGCAACGCGACCTGATCGAGCGCCTGCGCGCGGCCTGCGCCGCCAGCCAGGCCGCGCTGGAACCCTGACCCACCATGTAAAAAACCCTCGAATGCTGGGACCAGGTCCAGCGTTCGAGGGTCTGCGCGCAAGGCGCGCCACGCGAGGCGGCGGACGGGCGCGCGCCCGTGCCGCCTGCGATGTCGTCAGTCCAGCTTGATGTTCTGCTTTTTCACGACGTCTTTCGCCCAGTCGAATTGCTCCTTGATCTCCTTGGCGAATTCCTCCGGCGTGTTGCCCGACGGCGCCGAGCCCTGGTCATCCAGCGCCTTGATGACCTTCGGGTCTTTCAGGGCCACGACCGCCGCGTCACGCAGCTTGTTGACGACGTCCATGGGGGTGCCCTTGGGCGCCAGCAGGCCATACCAGACCGGCTGGTTCAGGACCGGGAAGCCGGCTTCCTTGAAGGTCGGCACGCCCTTGATGGCAGGAATTTCCTGCGGCCACGCGATCGCCATGGCGTTCAGCTTGCCCGCCTTGATCTGCGGCATCGAGGACGGCAGGTTGTCGAAAAGGATTTCGATCTGGCCGCCGACGGCGTCGGCCACGGCCGGGCCCGAGCCCTTGTACGGCACGTGCACGATGTCGGTGCCGGTGGCCATCTTGAACGATTCGCCCATCAGGTGCAGCACGCCGCAAGTGCCCGAGCTGCCATAGGAATACTTGCCGGGGTTCTTCTTCAGTTCTTCGACGAAGCCCTTGAAATCCTTGGCCGGGAACTTCGGATTCACGGCGACCACGTTGGCGGTGTTGGCGAAGTTAGTGACCGGCTGGAAGTCCTTGATCGGATCGTAGGGCAGGTCGTTGGGGCGGCACGCCGGGTTGACGGCCATGGTCGAGACCGTGGCGATCGACAGGGTGTAGCCGTCCGGCTCGGCGCGCGCGGCTTCGGCCGCGCCGATGGCGCCACCGGCGCCGCCCTTGTTCTCGACCACCATGGGCTGGCCCAGTTCCTGGCTCATGCGCTGCGTCACCAGGCGCGCGATGATGTCGGTCGAACCGCCCGGCGCGAACGGCACGATGACGCGGATCGGCTTGTTGGGATAGGCGTCGGCGGCGTGAGCGGCACCGACCGTACCGGCGGCCAGCGCGATGGCGACAGCCAGGGAGCGAACTTTAATCATTGGTGTGTTTCCTCCAAATGTGCGTGCCCGAGTGTGAACGGACCGTCTTGTGGCGCCCCCGTCTGTGAACGGGTGAGCAGTTAGCGTCGGCGGGGCATCGCTTGGAATGCAGGGCAGAAAACCGTGCTTTTTATCGAGTTGCTTGTGGCACACGCGCCCGCCAGAATGACGGAGAATAGCAGCAAACGCTTACCGTCGCATAGCGCGCCGATCTCCGGCGGGCGCTCACGAAAAAACGCAAATTCCCATGTCGGTTGCACTGCTGGTTTTCCCTGATTTCATGCTGGTCGCGCTCGGGTGGGCGCTCCGCCACAAATTGAATTTTTCGCGCGAATTCTTTGCCGGCACCGAGCGCCTGGTCTACTTCGTGCTGTTCCCCGCCCTGCTATTTCAGGCCATCCTGCGCACACCGATCAGCGCAGGCAACGCCGCAATACTGTTGCAGGCAACCGCGGCGGTGATCGTCTCTGGCGTGGCCCTGTCGTGGCTGGCGGGTCCGGTGCTGAAACCCTCGTCGCTGGGCCTGGCCTCGTCGGCGCAATGCGGTTACCGGTTCAACACCTATATCGGACTGGCCCTCTCCGCCAGCCTGGGCGGCACGCAAGGGCAAACGGTAATGGCGCTGATCATCGGCTTCGCCGTGCCGATGGCCAACGTGGCCGCGGTGTACGGGCTGGCGCGCCATAACGGCGGCAATCTGCTGCGCGAGCTGGCGCGCAATCCCCTGGTGATATCGACGCTGGCGGGGCTGGCCTGCAATCTGGCGGGACTGCACCTGCCCGGGCCGGTGGACACGGTGCTGGCGCGGCTGGGCGCGGCCGCGATCGCGCTGGGGATTCTGTGCGTGGGGGCCAGCCTGGCATGGGAAGGCGGCAAGGGCTACGGCCGCTTGATCGCGTGGATGCTGGCGGTGAAGCTGGTGGCGCTGCCGCTGGTGGCGCTGGCCGTGGCCAGAGTGCTGGGGCTGGCGCCGCTGGAGGGGCGGATGCTGTTGCTGTTCGCGGCCTTGCCCACGGCTTCGGCGGCCTACGTGCTGGCAATGCGGATGGGTGGGGACGGGCGGATGGTGGCGGTGCTCATTTCCCTGGGCACGCTGTTTTCGGCGCTGACGATTCCGGGGTGGCTGCTGCTGACGGGGAATGCCTGAACGCCTGACGCCAGGATCAACAGGACGGTACAACGCGCATCAAAAAAGCCGCCCCTTGCGGGGCGGCTTGCGCTCGATGGCGTCAGGGCTTACTTGCCGGCGTTCGTCATGCTCGACGGCACGACCCATTCGGCGAATTGGGCTTCGGTGACGTAGCCCAGGGCCAGCGCCGATTCCTTCAGCGACAGGCCTTCCTTGTGCGCCTTCTTGGCGATCTGGGCGGCCTTGTCGTAGCCAATGTGGGGGTTCAGCGCGGTGACCAGCATCAACGAGCGGTCGACCAGTTCGGCGATGCGCTCGCGGTTGGGCTGGATGCCGGCGGCGCAATGCTGGTTGAAGCTCGCCATGCCATCGGTCAACAGGCGCACCGACTGCAGGAAATTGTGGATCACCAGGGGCTTGTAGACGTTCAGCTCGAAGTTGCCGCTGGCGCCGCCGATGTTGATGGCGACATCGTTGCCCAGGACCTGGGCCGCCAGCATGGTGATGGCTTCGCACTGGGTCGGGTTGACCTTGCCCGGCATGATGGAGCTGCCGGGTTCGTTTTCGGGGATGCTGATTTCACCCAGGCCGGAACGCGGGCCGCTGGACAGCCAGCGCACGTCGTTGGCGATCTTCATGAGGCCGGCGGCGAGCGACTTGAGCGCGCCGTGGGCGAACAACAGGCCTTCGTGCGAGGCCAGCGCCTGGAACTTGTTGGGCGCGGACACGAACGCGGTTTCGGTGGCGTGGGCCAGTTCGGCCGAGACCTTGGCGCTGAATTGCGGATGGGCGTTCAATCCGGTGCCGACGGCGGTGCCGCCGATGGCCAACTGGTGCAGGCCCGGCAGCGTGGCACGGATCTGCTGCTCGGCCAGGTCGAGCTGGGCGACGTAGCCCGACAATTCCTGGCCCAGGGTCAGCGGGGTGGCGTCCTGCAGGTGGGTGCGGCCGATCTTGACGATGTCGTAGAACTCGGCGCTCTTGGCGGCGAAGGTGGCACGCAGGGCCTTCAGGGCCGGCAGCAGGCGGTGTTCGACTTCGACCGCGGCCGCCACGTGCATGGCCGTGGGGAAGGTGTCGTTGGACGACTGGCCGCGGTTGACGTGGTCGTTGGGGTGGACCTTGCGTTCCTCGCCGCGCACGCCACCCAGCAATTCGGAGGCGCGGTTGGCCAGCACCTCGTTCATGTTCATGTTGCTCTGGGTACCGGAGCCGGTCTGCCACACGGACAGCGGGAATTCGTTGGGCCACTTGCCGGCGATGACCTCATCGGCGGCGCGGACGATGCCATCGGCGATCGTGGGGTCGAGCTCCCCAAGTTCGGCATTGACCTTGGCGGCCGCGCGCTTCAGGCGCGCCATCGCGATGACCAGCGGCTCGGGCATCTTCTCGGTGGAGATCGAGAAAAAATGCAGCGAGCGCTGCGTCTGCGCGCCCCAGAGGTGATCCTCGGGGACTTCGATGGGGCCAAAAGTGTCTTTTTCGATGCGGGTCTTCATGGCGCTTACTGCTCCGTGGCGGCGTCCGTCGCGGCCGGCGGGACTCCGCCTGGCCGGACCATTTGAGAATAGCAATCACTTATAAGATTAGCAGAAACCCGAATTCCTATAATCGCGTTCAATCGGTATTTCCCATCCTGACCTTTTACCACTCGCCCCGCGACCCGCGCCATGTCCGTTCCCCTACGCAGCCTGACCCTGCACCTGCCCGATGAAGCCGCCACGGAAGCGTTGGCGCGGCAGCTCGCCCCGCTTGTCTCTGGCCGCGAAACCGGGCTGGCAGGCGCATGTATCCATCTCCAAGGCGACCTGGGGGCAGGAAAAACGGCCTTCTCCAGGGCATTGTTGCGGGAATGCGGCATCACAGGCCGAATCAAGAGTCCGAGCTACGCGCTGCTTGAATCCTATAAAGTTTCTAACTTATACTTCTATCACCTTGATTTTTATAGATTTAGTGATTCGCGCGAATGGTTGGACGCAGGATTCCGGGATTTACTGCGTGAAGATGCGGTCGTTTTGATCGAATGGCCGGAGCGGGCTGAGGGCCTTTTGCCCCCTCCCGACCTGCAGATTTCCCTGGCGTATGCCGGCCAGGGACGCGACGCCACCCTGACCGCGTACACCGCCCGAGGACAAACATGGTTGAACGCGATTGTCCCCCCGCCCGTAACGGCGCCCTCCCCGCAGCCGGCGCCACCCGACGCCGCCTGATCAGCGTCGCCGCCACCCTGCTCGTCCTGCCGGTGGTGCCCCGGCTGGCGCAGGCCGCCACCATCCTCGCGGTGCGCACCTGGCCCGCCGACGAATACACCCGCGTCACGCTGGAACTGGACAGCGAGCTCAAGGCCGAACACTTCACCCTGGAAAATCCGCATCGCCTGGTGGTCGATATCGAGGGACTGACCCTGAGCGCTGCCCTGAACGACCTGGTCTCCAAGGTCCGGCCCGGCGATCCCTACATCCAGAGCCTGCGGGTGGCGCAGAACCGTCCCAACGTGGTGCGGCTGGTGTTCGACCTGAAACAGGCGGTGGCGCCGCAGGTGTTCACCCTCAAGCCGGTAGCCGATTACCAATACCGCCTGGTGCTGGACCTGTACCCCAAGGTCGCCCAGGACCCCCTGGTGGCGATTCTCAACAAAACCGGACCCGACGCCGACGATCCGCTGGCGCGCATCCTCGAAGACATCCAGCGCAACCCCGCCACGCGCGCCGATCCACCGGAACCGCCACGGGTGAAGGGCCAGCAGCCGGCCGCGCCGCTGCCGATACCCAAGTCGCCCCCGGCCACCGCCAGCCGCGGCAAGCAGCGCATGCTGACCATCGCGCTCGACCCCGGCCACGGCGGCGAGGACCCAGGCGCCATCGGCCGCAGCGGCCTGCGCGAAAAAGACGTGGTGCTGCGCATCGCGCGGCGCCTGAAAGCGCTGATCGACGCCCAGCCCTACATGCGCGCCTACCTGACACGCGACGACGACTTCTTCGTGCCGCTGCATGTGCGCGTGCAGAAGGCGCGCCGGGTGCATGCCGACCTATTCGTGTCGATCCATGCCGACGCCTGGATCAAGCCCACGGCCAACGGTTCCTCAGTGTTCGCGCTGTCGCAGCGCGGCGCCTCCAGCGCCCAGGCGCGCTGGATGGCCGACAAGGAAAACGCGGCCGACCTGATCGGCGGCGTCAATCTGGGCAGCCACGACCGCCAGGTCGCCAAGGTGCTGCTGGACCTGTCCACCACCGCGCAGATCAACGACTCGCTCAAGCTCGGCAGCGCCTTCCTGGACGAAATCAAGAAGATCAACCGGCTGCACAAGAACAGCGTCGAACAGGCCGGCTTCGCCGTGCTGAAAGCGCCTGACATTCCGTCGGTGCTGGTGGAAACGGCCTTCATCAGCAACCCGCAGGAAGAGGCCCTGCTCAAGAGTTCGGCGCACCAGGAGAAGCTGGCGCAGGCCATGATGACCGGCATCCAGCGCTACTTCACCGCCAATCCGCCGCTGGCGCGGCTGGGCAACATCAGCTGACCGCCCGCCGGTCGCAATCAGGGCCATGCGCGCGCGCATGGCCCTTTTCTTTTGGGGCGCCCCCATGCGCTCATTCACACGTCCCGGGTTACCCGATCTTATATAAAGGCGAGTGCAAGACTTGCCTCTGGATTTTCAGACTGATCCCCACAACGCTTCGCAGTCAGCCTGGGTAAATTAGCAGCCATCCTTTTGGAAAGATTTATGGCCGCCGCCACCCCGCCCCGCATTCCAGCGCCATCCTGTATTTATCATGCAGGGATCCTGGAAAATGAAATGCACGAAAATATCGCTGGCAGCCGCCCTCTTGTTATCCACAACCTCGTATGGCCAGAGCGCGCCAAGCGAGGCCGTGCCTGACGAGGCCAGGAAGGGCGCCCATAATGGGGTGAAGATTTTCTCGCCGATCACCGTCACCACGACCATCAAGCCGGAAGACGTGACCACCCAGTCCATTTCTGCTGACGAGCTGAAAAAGATAGGCGGGAATGATTTTGGCACCATCATGCGCTATCAACCCCTGATCAGCGCATCAGGCGTAAATAGCGGTTCTCGCAACGGCAAATCCAGCTTTGACCGTGGCGGTTACAGCAGTTATAACATTCGCGGCCTGGATGGCAACCGCGTGGCCTTGGATGTCAACGGGATCCCCTTGCCGGACGCCACCGGCCGCAGTTACGCAGTCACGACCGGCGAAGACACTTTTGGCATCGGCCGCGATTACATCGACCCCTATCTGTACGGCCAGGTGAACATTACGTCAGGCTCGGCGCGGCAAAGTACGGTCAAGAACGTGGTGGGCGGCTCGGTGTCATTTATCAGCAAATCGCCGGACGCGTATCTCACCGACACTGAAAGCAGCTATTTTGATTACACCGGCGAGTTCGACTCGGCCGACCATGCCTGGCACAACGGCGTGACCTCGGCGTTCGGCAACGATAGCGCCAGGGTTCTGTTCGCCTACAGCCGGCGCGATGGCCGGCAGACGCAAAACAACAGCGATTATCTGGCTGCCTACCCGATGCGCTGGCATTCCGACGCCGCGCTGATCAATGGCGTGGTCGACATCGACAACAGCAACCGCATCATGGGCACACTGGATTTCTATCACAAATCCAGCGCGGAAAGCGCGCCCATGTACAAAAAGCTGAATAGCCTCGCCGCCCACGAAAGCATTGTTGGCTCGGCCAGGCAGAAGAACGCCACGCAACGCCATTCAGTCAGCCTGGCCCATGTGTTTACGCCAAAAAACAACTGGCTGATAGACACGATGGAAAACAGGGCCTTCTACCAGCAGACGCGCGTCAGCGACAATACCTTTACACAGCAAGATATCGCCACTTCCTTCATGTCGTGGTTTACCGGACAAGAGACGGAAAGCCCATTGGAGAATGTGTCGACCTTCTCCGATTTGAACACCAAGACTTTTGGCTTCCAGAGCGAAATCACCAAGGAATATGGCGTCCAGACACTGAATTACGGCGTGAATTTCTCGGCGGTACAGTTTTCGCGGCCCTTCAGGCAAGTTGGCGACGAATATCCAACCTTGCAGCCACAGGGCAACAACAGAACTTACGATACGAATGTGTGGCTGGGTGACACCGTCACCATCGGCGCCTTTTCCGTAATGCCGGGGCTGAAATATTCATGGCACAGAATCAAACCGCAAGGCTTTGACGCGCCCGCCGACGACAAGGCACTGGGCGGGTTGACTCTGGAAGAAATCAATCAGATACACAGCAAGACGTTCACGGACGGCAAGTTGTTGCCTTCGTTGACCGTCATGTATGCGCTCAACCCCCAGTTCAATACCTATCTGCAATACAAACGCGGCGTTTCCTACCCCACCAGCAGTCAAATAGCGGGAATCTGGCTGCACCCCAAGGTTGGACGCGCATCGCCAGCCATGGTTGGCAATTCCGACTTGAAGTCCGAAACCAGCAATCAGTTTGAATTGGGGGTGGTTGGCCAGGCCACGAGTGGAATCACCGTGCGCGGCAATGTGTTCTACAACAGCTACGATAATTTCATCTACAACCGCAAATACGCCTTGCGGGATTACCGAACAGGCTTGCCGAAACCCGGCGTTGAGAACCTGCTTGCCAAGCTTCCAGCCTCGATTTCCAGCCTCACCATCGCGGAAAATCGCGACAAGGCGTATATCTACGGCGCCGAATTGATAACCCGGATCAACTATGGCGCCCTGTTCAGGAACGCCAGAGGGCTGAGCAGCACTTTTGCCGTAGGGTACAACCAAGGCAAATCGAAATCATCGTATTCGGGCGATGGCTGGGTGGACCTGGACAGTGTCCTACCGGTTAAAGCCATTGCCTCATTGGCCTGGGACGACCCTCAAAACCGTTATGGTGCGAGCATCACCGCCACCTTCGTCAAGGGGAAGCAGGCGGTCGATCCCGTCCGGCAGAATTTCTCCAACAATTGCAGTCTTACATTTGAGGAATATGCCGAGAAATACGAAAAGGACTACAAGCGCATTCCTGGCTATAGCATTTTCGATCTGACGGCTTATTACAACGTGAAGAAACACCTGACACTGGCGATGGGCATTTACAACCTCACCAATCGCAAGTATTGGAATTACGCCAGCAATAGGAAAATGCCGATGACCTCGGATCAGGATCTGCGTGATATCGCTCTTGGCGTGGCGCCTGGCAGGACTTACCAGCTAAGCGTCACGGCAATCTTCTGATTTCGTCCTTGCTCCCTTTCCGGCAGCGGCTGCGCGCCCAGCGGCGCCGCTAGCCGCCCCGGCGCGCGCGCAGCAGCTTGAACAACGCCGCGCCAACCACCGGCACGATGGCCGCGCCCAGGCCGATCAGCACAATGGTGTTCAGGTGTTCCTTGACCAGCGGAATGTTGCCGAAGAAATACCCCGCCGCCACCAGGCTCACCACCCACAGCAGCGCGCCCAGAATGTTGAACAGCTGGAAACGCGACAGCGGCATGCCGGCCACGCCGGCCACGAACGGCGCGAACGTGCGCACCACCGGGATGAAGCGCGACATGACGATGGTCTTGCCGCCGTGCTTCTCGTAGAACGCATGCGTGCGCATCAGCGCACCACGGTCCAGAAAGCGCAGGTTCATCGAGAACACGCGCGGGCCGATATAGCGGCCGATGGCGTAGTTCACGCTGTTGCCGGTGATGGCGGCCACGATCAGCAACGCCGCCAGCAGCACCGGGTCCAGGCTGCCCGTGGCGCCGAAGGCGCCGGCGATGAACAGCAACGAATCGCCCGGCAGGAACGGCAGCACCACCAGCCCGGTTTCCGCGAAAACGATCAGGAACAGCACCAGATAGACCCACACGCCGTACTGCTGGACCCAGACCCCGAGGGTCTGGTCGATGTGGAGCACCATTTGGAAAAAATCAAGCATCAATACGTCCCTGGAGGCGGAAGGGGAATCAGGCAACGACTATAGCCCACCGGGTCAAGAGGCTAAAATCATCCTTGTAGCTACACCGGAATCCCTCATGACAGAACGCCGCTCCATTCTTGCGCTGCCCGATCTGCTGATCAGCCAGATCGCCGCGGGCGAGGTGATCGAGAGACCCGCCTCGGTGCTCAAGGAAATCCTCGAGAACGCCATCGACGCGGGTGCCCGCGCGATTGAGGTGCGCCTGGAGGGTGGCGGCATCCGCCGCATCGCCGTGACCGACGACGGCGGCGGCATCCCCCCGGAAGAACTGCCGCTGGCGCTGGCGCGCCATGCCACCAGCAAGATCCGCGACCTGCGCGAACTGGAATCGGTCGCGTCGATGGGGTTCCGCGGCGAAGCCCTGGCCTCGATCGCTTCGGTGGCGCAGGTGTCGATCATCTCGCGCACGCGCGACGGCGAACACGCCTGGCAGATCCAGGCCGGCAACATGCAGGTCAGCCCCGCCTCGGGCCCGCCGGGCACCACGGTGGACGTGCGCCAGTTGTTCGACGCGGTGCCGGCGCGGCGCAAGTTCCTGCGCTCGGAAGCCACCGAATTCGGGCACTGCGTCGATGCCATGGAGCGCATCGCGCTGGCGCATCCGCAGATCGCCTTCCGCCTGTTCCACCACGACCGCGCGCAGCGTCAATGGCTGCCGGCCGAGCCGCCGCAGCGCATCCGCGACGTGCTGGGCGCGGAATTTGCCGAGCATGGCCTGCTGCTGTCGCACAGTGTCGGCACGGTCAGCCTGGCCGGCATGATCACCCGCCCCACCGCGGCGCGCGCCCGCGCCGATCGGCAGTACCTATATGTCAACGGCCGCTACGTGCGCGACCGCACCGTCAGCCACGCGCTGCGCGCCGCCTACGCCGACGTGCTGCACGGCGACCGCCAGCCGGCCTACGTGCTGTTCCTGGACATCGACCCGGGCGCGGTCGACGTCAACGTGCACCCGGCCAAGCACGAGGTGCGCTTCCGCGACAGCGGCGCCGTGCACCGCTTCGTCAATCATGCGGTCAGCCAGACGCTGGCGCAGACCGGCGGCTCATCGGCGGTGGCGCCGGCCGCGAGCGCACGCGACGACGATGAATTCGAGACCGTGTCGCCGTCATCCCCGGTTGCGTCCGGCGGACTGCCCGCGTCCGCGCTGGCCGACGCGCCCGCGCCCCGCCCCGGCCACCACGGCGCCGGCCAGAGCGCCGCGCCCGGCTACGGCCTGCGGCCCTCCCCGACACCGCAACGCCCGCACACGCAAGTGCCGTTCCGTCTGCACGCGGAGCCGGCCGGCATTCCCGCCGCCGACTGGCAATCGCTGTACCGCCCGCTGAACGACGACACCGCATCGCGCGTCGAGCCGCTGCGCGATGCGGCCACGCCAACGCCCCTGGCCTCGCCGGCGCCGACGCTGCCGGCCGACGAGGAACACCCGCTCGGCATGGCGCTGGGCCAACTGCACGGCATCTACATCCTGGCGCAGAACCGCCGCGGCATGGTGCTGGTGGACATGCACGCCGCCCACGAGCGGGTGGTCTACGAACAGCTCAAGCAGGCGCTGGACGCGCGCAGCCTGCCGCGCCAGGACCTGCTGGTGCCGGTGGTGTTCCACGCCCAGGAAAAAGACGTGGCGGTGGTCGAGGAATTCCAGGAACAGCTGGAAGACCTCGGCTTCCAGATGCGCCCGTCCGGCCCAACGTCGATCGCGGTGCGTTCGGTACCCGCCATCCTGGCGCGCGGCGATATCGAGACACTGGCCCGCGCCGTGCTGCGCGATCTGGCCGGCGTGGGCGTGTCGCGTTTGCTGACCGAACAGCGCAACGAGCTGCTGTCGACCATGGCCTGCCACGGCTCAGTGCGCGCCAACCGCAAGCTCACGATCGAAGAGATGAACGGTCTGCTGCGGCAGATGGAAGCCACCGAACGCGCCGACCAGTGCAACCACGGCCGGCCCACTTGGGTGCAATGGTCGGTGTCCGACCTGGACAAGCTGTTCCTGCGCGGGCAATAGACGTTGTCCAGGCCCACCTCCCCGCTCGTCATCTGCCTGGCCGGCCCCACCGCCGCCGGCAAGAGCGCGTCCACCCTGGCGCTGGCCGAACGCTGGCCGCTGGAGATCGTCAACGTCGATTCCGCCACGATCTATCGCGGCATGGACATCGGCACCGCCAAGCCGTCACTGGCCGAACAAGCGCAGGTGCCTCAGCACCTGCTTGATATCCGGGACCCGGCGCAGTCGTATTCGGCCGCCGAATTCCGCGCCGACGCCCTGCGCCTGATTGCCGAGATCCGCGCGCGCGGCCGCATTCCGCTTCTGGCCGGCGGCACCATGATGTACTACAAGGCGCTGCGCGACGGCCTGGACGACCTGCCGCAGGCCGACCCCGCGCTGCGCGCCGAGCTGGAAGCCCGCGCCGCCCGCGACGGCTGGCCGGCGCTGCACGCCGAATTGGCCGTGCTGGACCCTGTCACGGCGGCGCGGCTGGCGCCCAACGACAGCCAGCGCATCCAGCGCGCGCTGGAAATCTGCCAGTTGTCGGGCCGGCCCATGTCCGCCCTGCTCAGCCGCGGCCAACGGCCGCCCGATGACGGCGCCGACCGTTACCTGACCATCAGCCTCGAACCCTCCGACCGCGCCGCGCTGCACGCGCGCATCGAACAGCGCTTTGACGCCATGCTGAGCAACGGCCTGCTGGACGAGGTGCGCGGCCTGCACGCGCGCGCCGACCTGCACCCCGGCCTGCCGTCGGTGCGCTGCGTGGGCTACCGCCAGATGTGGGCCCACCTGGATGGCGAGGTCCGCCTGGACGAGGCCCGCGAGCAAGGCATCGCCGCGACCCGCCAACTGGCCAAGCGCCAGATCACCTGGCTGCGGGCGCAGCCCGAGCGCATCATCGTCGACTGCCTGGCGGCCGACGCGGTGGCGCAGACCATCGACGCGATGGCCGTGGCGCTGGCCGACGCGCCCTGACGCAAGTGGATGCCCGCCTTCGGGCCCGGCCTCGCATCGCAACCGGCCGCCCGCGGCGGCCATGGATCCCTGGATACTGAACGGATGGACATCAACGAAGCACACCCGTCTTTTGCCGCCATGCTGCGCACGCAAGACAAAGCCTTGATCAGCGAAATCCGGCGGTTGCTTCAGGAGCGCCCGTTCACGCTGAATCCGGGCGTTTCCAAGGAAGCCGTGGACGCCATTCACTTCGAGTACGACTGGGAGTCGTTCGCGCCCGTCGCGATTCCATTGAACACGCGTTCCGGCTACTGTGGGCGGGGCCTGCCGCTGACGTTGCCGCTGCCGTTGATTCCGCCGGATGTCGACGCCGCGTTGACTGAAGCCATGGATAACGAGGACGATGATTTTTGCGATGAACTGCGCGAAAAAATGACGCAGACATACCTCGCCTGGTTCCAGGCGGCGTGGCGCGACGCGCGAGCCGCCAACCAGGATATGCGTGGCTTTCTGTCCGTTCACGACACCCTGTGGCGCACGGATCTGGATACGGGGGAAGAATTCCGCGAGGACGCGGGGCGGGTGAAATTCTTCTAACCGCGAAAGTAAAAAACCCGCCACCAGGGCGGGTCTTGTCATGCGGCCTTGCCGGCTCAGACCACCACGGTCTGCGGCATGCCTTCGGTCTGGGCGACGATCTCGCCCAGCTTGCTGACGGTTTCGCCCTGCTCGCGCAGCGTGGCGGCGATGGCGTCGGCCTGGGCCGGGTCCACCACCAGCACCATACCGATGCCGCAGTTGAAGACGCGGTACATCTCGGTGTCCTCGACGCCGCCCTGTTCCTGCAGCCACTGGAACAGCTTGGGCATTTCCCAGCTATCGCGCCGCAGGCGGGCCGACAGGCCGTCCTGCAGGATGCGCGGCACGTTGTCGAGCAGGCCGCCGCCGGTGATGTGGGCCAGGCCCTTGATGGCGGTGCCGTGCTTGGCCAGCGCGGCCAGCACCTGCTTGACGTAGATGCGGGTCGGGGCCATGACCACGTCGACCAGCGGCTGGCCGTGGAAGTCGTCGTCGGGCTTGGCGCCGGCGCGTTCCAGGATCTTGCGCAGCAGCGAATAGCCGTTCGAGTGCGCGCCGCTGGACGCCAGGCCCAGCACCACGTCGCCGACCTTGATCGACTTGCCGTCGATGATGGCCGACTTCTCGACCGCGCCCACCGCGAACCCGGCCAGGTCGTATTCGCCGTCCGGGTACATGCCCGGCATCTCGGCGGTTTCACCGCCGATCAGGGCGCAGCCCGACAGTTCGCAGCCCTTGGCGATGCCACCCACCACCGCCGCCGCCGTGTCCACCGAAAGCTTGCCGCAACCGAAGTAATCCAGAAAGAACAGCGGCTCGGCGCCCTGCACCAGGATGTCGTTGACGCTCATCGCCACCAGGTCGATGCCGACGGTGTCGTGGCGGTTCCAGTCGAACGCCAGGCGCAGCTTGGTGCCGACGCCGTCGGTGCCCGAGACCAGCACGGGTTCCTTGTAGTGCTTGGGCACTTCGAACAGGCCGCCAAAGCCGCCGATACCGGCCAGCACCCCGGGGCGCATGGTGCGCGCCGCAAGCGGTTTGATACGGTCGACCAGGGCGTCGCCCGCGTCGATGTCGACACCGGCGTCACGGTAGGTCAGGGGAGCTTTGGGTTGATTCGTCATGAGAAATGCCGTGGGATATGTAACAATTGCTGGGAATTGGGGTGGAACGCCCTGCATTTTACGATGTTGCGGCCCGGTCCAGGCCGGCGGCCGGCGAAAGCCGTCCGCGGCGGGCGGGACGGCCCCGGCCCGGCGCGGCGCCATTTTGGCGCAAACCCAAGCCAGGCAATGGGCTGGGACGCGACACCGGCGCCCCGGGTGGTTTAAAGTGTAGGGTTGGCCGATAGTGATTTTGCCAGCTTCTGGCGGGCAACGCCGCCGCCGGCCATGGGTTCGCCCCCCAGCCATGCCCCGCCTGATCGATAACCTCTCATGAACCGCCAGCTGCTGCTCGACGTTCTTCCCGCGCCAGCGCCTTCGCTGAACAACTACATCGCCGGTCCCAACGGAGAGGCGCTGGCAGCCGTGCGCACGCTCGCTCCCGGCCGCGCGCTGTATATCTGGGGCGCGGCGGGCTGCGGCCGCAGCCACCTGCTGCGCGCGCTGACCGCGCGCCCCGACGCCGTCTATATCGAAGCGGCCAACAGCGCCAACATCCTGCGCGTGCTGGCCGAAGCCGATTCCAAGTCGCCCATGCCCAAGTTCGTGGCCGTGGACGACGTGCACCGCATGGACGACCACCGCCAGGCGGGCCTGTTTGCCCTGTACAACCGCTGGCGCGAATCCGCCGCCACCGGCCGCGCCTTCGCGCTGGCCGTCGCTGGCGACCGCTCGCCGCTGTCGATGCCGCTGCGCGAAGACCTGCGCACCCGGCTGGGCTGGGACCTGGTGTTCCGCCTGGACCCATTGTCCGACGCCGACAAGCTGGCGGCGCTGGCCGCGCAAGCGGCCGAGCGCGGCCTGCACCTGGCGCCCGAAATCATCAACTGGATGTTGACGCACCACGAGCGCGACATCCGCAAGCTGGCGGCGTTGCTGGACGCGCTGGACCGCTATTCCCTGGCCACTGGCCGTCCCATCACCCTGCCCCTGCTGCGCGCCATGCTCGCAGACCCTGATTCACAACGCACATGACCTCCCGACGTCTCGCCCTGTTCGACCTGGATCACACCCTGTTGCCGCTGGACAGCGACTACCAATGGGCCGACTACCTGGCACGCACCGGCCGCGCCGGTGATCCCGACGAGGCCCGCCGCCGCAACGACGACCTGATGGACCGCTACAACCGCGGCGAACTCACCGCCGAGCAGGCCGCCGAGTTCATGCTGGGCCTGCTGGCCGCGCACGCGCCGTTCGAGCTGGCGGCCTGGCACGAAGACTTCATGGCCGAAGTCATCCGGCCGTCGATCACGCCCGCCGCGCGCGAGCTGGTGGAATCGCACCTGGCGGCCGGTGACCTGTGCGCCGTGGTCACCGCCACCAACAGCTTCGTCACCGCCCCCATTGCCCGCGCCTTCGGCATCCCCCACCTGGTGGCCACCGACGCCGAAGTCCAGCGCGGCCGCTATACCGGCCGCATTCTCGGCACCCCCAGCTTCAAGGAAGGCAAGGTGGTGCGCGTGAACGATTGGCTGGCCGCCATGGGCCTGGGGCTTGCGGATTTCCCCGAATCGTTTTTCTATAGCGATTCGGTCAACGATGTCCCGCTGCTCGAAAAGGTGACCCGCCCGATCGCCGCCAACCCCAGCCCCAGCCTGCGCGCCATCGCCATGGAACGGGGCTGGCAAGTGATCGACCTGTTCGACCACGTCATTGATGCCAAGTCCTAAATGATCACCGAAACCATAAAAAAATTCGTCGGCCGACTGTTCGCGCCGGCAGCCCGGGGGCCCTTGCGCATCGGACGCGACAAGCACGGCATCGACCGCCGCAATGTCTCGCGCCATGCCATCAAGGTGTGCGAAGTGCTGCGCCAGCACGGCTATGAAGCCTATATCGTGGGTGGCGCGGTGCGCGACCTGATCGTCGGCCTGGAACCCAAGGACTTCGACGTGGCCACCAACGCCACGCCCGAGCAGATCCGCCCGCTGTTCCGCCGCGCCCGCATCATCGGCCGCCGCTTCCAGCTGGTGCACGTGGTGTTCGGCCAGGAAATCATCGAGACCTCCACCTTCCGCGCGCCTGCCTCGGAAGACCAGGAAACCGACGCGCACGGCCGCATCCTGCGCGACAACGTGTTCGGCACCCACGAGGAAGACGCGGCGCGCCGCGACTTCACCATGAACGCGCTGTACTACGACCCGCACAACGAGGAAGTGATCGACTTCCACGACGGCGTGGCCGACCTGAAGAAGCGCCAGATCCGCATGATCGGCGATCCGGCCAAGCGCTATCGCGAAGACCCGGTGCGCATGCTGCGCGCGGTGCGCTTTGCCGCCAAGCTCAACGGCACCCTGGATCCGGCCACGCGCCAGCCGATCCGCACCATGGCCGACCTGATCGAGAACGTGCCGGCCTCGCGCCTGTTCGACGAGATGCTCAAGCTGCTGACCTGCGGCCACGCGATGGACTGCCTGCGCCAACTGCGCGCCGACGGCCTGCACAACGGCCTGCTGCCGCTGCTGGACGTGGTGCTGGAACAGCCGGGCGGCGAGCACTTCGTGGAGCTGGCGCTGGAACGCACCGACGCCCGCGTGCGCGCCGGCAAGACCATCAGCCCCAGCTTTCTGTTCGCCGCGCTGCTGTGGCAGCAGGTGGAGGTGCGCTGGAAGCAGTTGCGCGCCCAGGGCGAGCACACCATCCCGGCGCTGTCGCAGGCCGCCGATTCGGTGCTCGACGAGCAAACCGAGAAGCTGGCGATCCAGCGCCGTTTCTCGTCCGACATGCGCGAGATCTGGTTCATGCAGCCGCGCTTCGAGCGCCGCATGGGCAAGACCATTTTCCGCATGATCGAGCAGCCGCGCTTTCGCGCCGCCTGCGACTTCCTGCAACTGCGCGCCGCCGCCGGCGAGTTCGACAGCGTGCTGGCGCAGTGGTGGATGGACCTGGCCAATGCCGACGACGCCACCCGCGCCGACATGATCGAGGAAATCTCGCGCCTGCCGCGCGAGGCCGGCGATGGCCCGGCGCCGGCCGCGCGCAAGCGCCGCCCGCGCCGCCGCTCGCCCTCCCGCAGCGCGGGCGGTGGCGGCGGCAATGCCGGCAGCGCCGAATAAGGCCATGGCCGCCCCCGTGCGCGCCTATATCGGGCTGGGCGCCAACCTGGGCGACAGCGCGGCCACGCTGCGCGCGGTGCTGGCCGAACTGGCCGCCACCGACGGCATCCTGGCGGTGACGGCCTCGCCGTTCTACCGCACCGCGCCGGTGGATGCCAGCGGCCCGGACTTCGTCAACGCGGTCGCGGCCCTGGACACCACGCTGGCGCCGCTGGCTCTGCTGGACCAGCTGCAGGCGCTGGAGCTGCGCCACGGCCGCGAGCGGCCCTACCGCAACGCGCCGCGCACGCTCGACCTGGATCTGCTGCTGCACGGCGACACCACGCTGGCGCACGAGCGCCTGACACTGCCGCATCCGCGCATGCGGCTGCGCGCCTTCGTGCTGCGCCCGCTGCGCGACCTGGCGCCGGCGCTGACACTGGCCGGGCGCGGCATCGACGCCTGGCTCGGCGACCTCACCGACCAACCGATCGAACGCCTGGCCTGAACCGCGCCGGACGGCGCGGCCCGCCCCCCTGTCTTTTTTGCCGCGCTAGGCCTTGGGCGCGAACGCCAGCATGGCGCGCTCGACGTCGTCCACGGCGGGCAGGCCAGCCTCGTTGCCCAGGTGCTGAATCTTGTGCGCCGAGGCGGCGCGGGCGAAGGTGAAGTGCTCTTTCCAGGCCAGCTCGGGCCGGTTCAGGTAAGACCAGACATAGGCGCCGTGGAACACATCGCCCGCGCCGGAGGTATCGATGATGCGCTCGGCCGGCACGTCCAGCGACGGCAGCGTGTCGACCGCGCCGGTTTCGTCGTACCAGAGCATGCCGCGCTCGCCCAGCGTCACCGCGCCGATGCGGCAGCCGCGCTGCTTGAGCAGGTCCAGCAATCCGTGCGGCGACAGGCCCAGCTGTTCGCACATGCGCTCGGCACACACCGCCACGTCGATGTGGCGCAGCAATTCGTCGGTGTTTTCGCGCACGCCGCCGCCATCGAGCGAGGTCAGGATGCCGGCCTGGCGGCAGGCGCGCGCGTAGTGCAGCGCGGCGTCGGGCTGGTGGCCGTCCAGGTGCAGCGCGCGATAGCCGCTGACGTCCAGGCGCGGGAAGTCGTTCAGATAGTCCGCGTCGCGCGCCCGCACGATGGCGCGCTTGCCATGGTTGGGCATGATGAACGACAGCGACGAGCGCCGCACCTGGCGCCCGTGCAGCGTGACGCCGTGCGCGGCCGCCATGTCGGTGTACATATGGCCCAGCCAGTCCGGCGCCAGCGAGCAGATCAGGTCGGGCTTCGTACCGAGCTGGCCGCAGGCGAAGGCCGCGGTGACGGCATTGCCGCCGAATGACACGGCGTAGTCGCGCGCCACGCTTTTCTCGTCGCCGGTGGGCCACTCGTCGGCCAGCACGGTGACGTCGATATAGGTATGCCCGATGAAAAGCGCTGCACTCATGAGACCGTCCGCGAAAAGGGGTTGCCGGATTGTAGGCCGGCCAGCGCCGGACGGGTCAGCCGCCGGCGGCCTCCCCCGCCTGCGCCAGCACGCGGCGGGCGCGGCTGATGACGGGCGCATCGACCATGGCGCCGTCCAGCATGAAGGTGCCGGCGGCCTTGTCGCGGTGCGCCTGGACCACGCGGCGAGCCCAGGCCAGCTCGGCCGGATCGGGCGCGAAGGCGGCGTGGATCGCCGGCACCTGTGCCGGATGGATGCACAGCATGCCGCCAAAGCCCATCTGCTGCGCGCGCGCCGCGGCGGCGGACAGGCCAGCCTGGTCCTGGACGCCAGGGAATACGCCGTCCAGCGCCGGCGCCAGCCCGGCCGAGCGGGTCTGCAGCAGCACCTGCACGCGGGCGTGGTCCAGGACCGTTTCGGCGCCGGCGGTGTCCGGCGCCAGGCCCAGGTCCAGGCCGTAGTCGAGGCTGCCGAAGGCCAGCCGCGCCACGCCGGGCGTGTCGGCGACCTCGGCGGCGTTGAGGATGCCGCGCGCGGTTTCCAGGATGGGAATGACCGGCAGCCCGGCCTGCGCGACGTGGCGCACCTGCGCCAGGCTCTCGGCCTTGGGCAGCAGGATGCCGGCCACCGCCGGCTTGCCGCGGCAGGCCTTGAGGTCGTCGTCGTGCCACGAGGTGGAGGCGTCGTTGATCCGCACCCACACGCGCGCCTGCGGCTGCGTGCCGAGGAAATCACAGAGCGCCTCGCGCGCCGAGGCCTTGGCCAGGTGTTCGACCGCGTCTTCCAGGTCGACGATGACGGCGTCGGCGCCGCTGGCCAGGGCCTTGGGGATGCGATCGGGACGGGAGGCCGGCACGAACAGCGCGGTACGAACGACGGAATGCATCACACCACCTCCGAAGCATGGAATTGCGCCACCTGTTCGGGCGCGTATCCCAACGATGCTAGCACCGCATCCGTATTCTCGCCCACGGCGGGCACCGCCGCCATGCGCGGCGCGAAGGCATTGCTGCTAGCCGGCGGCAGCAGCGCCGGCAGCGTGCCGGCCGGGCTGTCGACCTGGCTCCAGCGGTCGCGCGCCCGCAATTGCGGGTGGGCCCAGACACCGGCCATGTCATTGACGCGGGCATTGGCGATCTGCGCGTCTTCGAGTCGGTTGGTGACCTGCTGCACGCTGAGGTCGGCGAAGGCCGCCACGATCAGCGCGCGCAAGGCTTCGCGGTTGGCAGTGCGCAGCGAGTTGGTGGCAAAGCGCGGGTCCTCGGCCAACTCGGCCTGGCGCAGCACCTGGGCGCAGAACACGCGCCATTCGCGTTCGTTCTGCAGGCCCAGCATGATGGTGTTGCCGTCGCCGGTGGGGAACGGGCCGTACGGGTAGATCGAGGCGTGGGCCGCGCCGGCGCGCACCGGCGGCTTGGCGCCCTCGAACGCGTAGTACATCGGAAAGCCCATCCACTCGACCATGCTTTCGAGCATGGAGACGTCCAGGCGGCTGCCCTGGCCTGTCTTCTGGCGCAGCAGCAGCGCGTTGAGGATGGCGGAATAGGCGTACATGCCGGCCGAGATGTCGGCGATGGAGCAGCCCGCCTTGACCGGGTCGTCGGCCGTGCCGGTGACCGACAGGAAGCCGCTTTCGCTCTGGATCAGCAGGTCGTAGGCCTTCTTGTCCTGGTAGGGGCCGCCTTCGCCATAGCCGGAGATGTCGCAGACGATCAGGCGCGGGAAGCGGGCGTGCAGGGCCTCGAACGACAGGCCCAGGCGCGCCGCGGCGCCCGGCGCCAGGTTCTGCACCAGCACGTCGGCCTGTTGCAGCAGGCGTTCCATGATGTCGCCGGCCTCGTCGCGCTTGAGGTCCAGCGTCAGGCTTTCCTTGGAGCGGTTGGTCCAGACGAAGTGCGACGACAGGCCCCGCACGCGCTCGTCGTAGCCGCGGGCGAAGTCGCCCGCGCCGGGGCGTTCGATCTTGATGACGCGCGCGCCCATGTCCGCCAGTTGGCGGGTGCAGAACGGGGCGGCGATGGCGTGTTCGAGGCTGACGACGGTAATGCCGTCCAGCGGGCGGGGGGCTGGCGTGCTCATGCGGTGAACCTCAGTTCGGCCTGGTGGGCCAGCGTGCCGTCCTGCTCGGCCCAGAGCCGGGCCAGGCCCGGTTCGTCGAGGCGGCCGGCCACCTGGAAGGGCGTGGGCGAAATCAGTGGCCGCAGGCCACGGTACGACAGGTGCGTGGGGCGCGCGCCGGGATGGGCGCGCAGGAACGCGGCGACCATCTCGGTGGCGATCAGCGGGCCGTGCACCACCAGGCCCGGATAGCCTTCGGTGCCGGTGACGTAGGGATGGTCGTAATGAATGCGGTGGCCGTTGAAGGTCACGGCCGAGTAGCGGAACAGCAGCACCGACGACGGCTCGATGGTGTCGCGCCACTGCGCCTGCGGCGCCGGCTCGGCGCCGGTGAGCTTGGGCGGCGAGGGCTGGCGATAGACGATGTCCTGCTCTTCGAGAATGGCCACCTCGCCGTCCTGGCGGTACTCGTGGCGCACCGTCACGAACAGCAGCGCGCCGGTGCGGCCGGCCTTTTCCTTGACGTCGGCCACCACCGAGACCCGTTCTGCCGGCACGCCCACGCGCAGCGGCTGGCGGAATTCGACGCGGCCGCCGGCCCACATCCGGTTGCGGTCGTGCGCGGGCGGCAGGAAGCCGCCACGGGCGGGATGCCCATCCGTCCCCAACCCGTCGGCCGCGACTGTGCTGATAAAGAACGCCCACTGCCACAAAGGCGGCAGGGGGTCGCCGGCGGCGGGCGCGGGAGCGCCCAGCGTGGCGGCGATGCGCGCCGCATGGCCGGGGTCCAGGGCGTCCGCCCGGCGCTCGCCGCTGCCGATCCAGCCGGCCGGGTCTGTCGATGTCATGCCGAAATTCCTCTGATGATTGATCTGACAGCTAGCATCCCGCATGGCGGGGATACTGTGAATTCATTTTTCCTCAAGGCCGGGTTTGGGGCGCCTGAATCGTGCGACCAGCGCCGGCCGCCGTAATATAGGCGCCATGCACTTCGATCTCGCCGACCTCCGCCTGTTCATCCACATCGCCGAATCCCCCAGCCTGACGCAAGCCGCCAAGCGGGCGCACCTGTCGCTGGCCGCGGTCAGCGTGCGCATCAAGGCGCTGGAGAACCAGCTCAACACCCGCCTGTTGTACCGCGACAGCCGTGGCGTGGAAATCACCCCGGCCGGCCAGCGGCTGCTGCAGCATGCGCGGGTCATCATGCGCCAGGTCGACCACCTGAAGCACGACTTCCAGGAGCAGGCCGACGGCGACGCCGGCCACATCCGCATTTTCGCCAACACCACCGCGGTGACGGAATTCATGCCGGACATCCTGGCGCAGTTCCTGGCGGGCCATCCCGGTGTCACCGTCGACCTGCAGGAACGCCTGACGCGCGACATCGTGCGCGGCGTGCTGGACGGCACCACCGACCTGGGCATCGTCGCCGGCCCGGTCGACGCGCCCGAATTGCAGACCATCCACTTCAGCACCGACCGCCTGGTGCTGGTGGTGCCCAACGGCCATGCGCTGCAGGGCCAGGACAAGGTCAAGCTGGCCGACGCGGTGCGCTACCCCTTCATCACCATGCACGAAGGCTCGACCCTGGTGGCGTTCCTGCGCGACCAGCTCGAACGTGTGGGCCAGCGCCTGCCGCAACGCATCCAGCTGTACAGCTTCGACTCGATCTGCCGCATGGTGCAGGCCGGGGTGGGCGTGGGCGTGATCCCGGATTCCGCCGCGCGCCGCTATGGCGCGGAAATGAAGCTGCAGGTGGTGGAACTGGACGAGCCCTGGGTGGTGCGCGAACGCAAGCTGCTGGTGCGCGACATCGACGCCCTGCCCGGCTGCGCGCGCGAACTGATCGGACAGATCCGACAGCCGGCGGCCGCCTGAGGCCTCGCCGATCGGCAACGGTAACCGCGGCGGCGGCGCGCTTTCGCGCACTGTCCCCTGCTTCGATTACGCGTCCTAGCGTCCCTTGAACGCAGGCGCGCGCTTTTGTGCGAAGGCGCGCATGCCCTCCAGGTAATCGTCGGTGTAGCCCAGCTGGCGCTGCAAGCCGCATTCCAGGTCGAACTGCTGCGCCAGCGTGTTGCCGCTGGACGCGTGCAGAGCGGCCTTGGTCGCGGCATAGGCGCGGGTCGGCCCGGCCGCCAGGGTGGCGCGGACCTCGGCCAGCGTGGCCGCCAGGTCCGCATCCGGCACCACACGCCAGATCAGGCCCCAGGCCTCGGCCTGACGCGCGCTGAGCGCCTCGCCGAACAAGGCCGCGCCCATGGCCCGCGCCGACCCCACCAGGCGCGGCAGGAACCAGGTGCCGCCGGCATCCGGCAACAGGCCGATCTTGCTGAAGGCCTGGATGAAGCGCGCCGATTCCACCGCGAACACCACGTCGCACGCCAGCGCCAGGCTGGCGCCAGCCCCGGCCGCGACGCCGTTCATGACGCACACCACCGGCGCCGGCAGTGCGCGCAACCGCAGGATCAGCGGCTTGTAGTGTTTTTCCAGGTTCTCGCTCAGGTCGCGGCGCGAGCCGTCCTCGGCCGGCTTGCGTTCGGCCAGGTCCTGGCCGGCGCAAAAACCGCGCCCGGCGCCGGTCAGGATCACGCCGCGCAGTCCGGCATGCGCTTCCAGCGTGTCCAGCGCCCGCGCCAGTTCGGCGTGCATGACAGCGGTGAAGCTGTTCAAGCGCTCAGGACGGTTGAGCGTGATGACGCCGACGCCCTGCTCCAGGGTGAAGATGATCTGGGTATCGTCCGCGGCGCTCATGCCAGTTCCTCCAGCACCGCCAACTGCTCGGCGCTGTCGCCCAGCAGCAGGTCCGCCACCGTCAGGCGCTTGAAGAAGTCGCCGACCTCCAGTTCGTCCGTCATGCCCATGCCGCCGTGCAGTTGCACCGCCATCTGCGCCACCAGCCGGCCGGCGCGCGCGGTTTCGAGCTTGGCCGAGGCCAGCATGCGGCGGCGCTGCGCCGGGTCGGCTTCGGTCAGGGCGGCCACGGCCACGTAGGCCATCGACAGCGCCAGCTCCTTGGCCACCAGCATTTCCGCCAGACGGTGCTGCAGCGCCTGGAACGTCGCCAGCGGCTGGCCGAACTGCTTGCGCGTCTTGAGATAGTCGACGGTGATTTCCAGCAATCGTTCCATCGCGCCCGCCGCATGGGCGCACAGCGCGGCGGTGCCCCATTGCAGCGCCTGCGCCAAGGCGGCGTCGGCCGCTTCGCCTCGCGCCAGCAGGGCGTCGGCCGACAACGACAGCGCGTCGAAATCCAGGCGCGCACAGCGCGCGCCATCCAGCGTCGGCGTATCGGTGAGATGCGCCCCGGCGGCATCGGCCGGCACCGCGAACAACAGCGTGGCGCCGTCTTCGTCACGCGCGCTCACCAGCCAGGCGTGGGCGGCCGCGCCGTGCCACACCAGATGCTTGGCGCCGTCCAGGCGCCAGCCGTTGCCGCCGCGCGTGGCGCGGCAGGCCTGGGGATCGTCCTGATAGCGGCGCCCGGGTTCCTGGTAGGCCACGCTGACCACCTTTTCGCCCGAGGCGATGGCGGGCAACCAGTGCGCGCGCGCCGCATCGCCGCAGGCGCCGATCAGGGCCGCGCCCATCACCGCGCTGGGGATCACCGGCTCGGCCACCAATCCGCGCCCCAGTTCCAGGTGCACCGGCAACAAGCTGGCCGGCACTTCGCCAAAGCCGCCCGCTTCCTGTGGGATGTTCAGGCCCAGCACGCCCAGCTCGGCCAGCGCGGCCCAGGCCGCCGGATCGAGCCGCCCCGCCGCCTCGCGGGCGCGGCGCTGCGACCGGGTCCATGCCTGGTCCACCAGGCGGCGCAGGCTGTCGGCCAGCATGCGCTGTTCTTCGGTATAGAGGAAATCCATGCGTCGTGTTCCTTGCGGATGCGGGCCGGGCCTACAGGCCCAGCACCAGGCGGGCGATGATGCCCTTCTGCACTTCAGTGGTGCCGCCGTAGATCGAGGTCTTGCGCATGTCGGCATAGCCGGCGCCCGAGGCCGCCGCCAGCTCCGGGCCAGGACCGTGATACGCGGCCTCGGCCAGCATCCATTCGGGGTCGTAGGGCCAGGCATCGGGGCCGGCCACTTCCATCTGCAGCATGGCCAGGTCCTGCTGGATCTCGGAACCACGGATCTTCAGCACCGAGGCTTCCGGGCCGGGCGTGCCGCCGTTGCTGGCGGCCACGCGCAGCAGCAGCATTTCCAGCGCCATGATGTCGACCTCGATGCGCGAGATGCGGTCGCGCATGCGGCTATCGGCCAGCAGGGGCCGGCCGCGCGCGGTGGCGCGCGCGGCCATGTCCTTGAGGATGCCGAGTTCGCGATGGCAATGGCCCAGGCCGGCGATGCCGGTGCGTTCATGGCCCAGCAGGTACTTGGCGTAGGTCCAGCCCTGATTTTCCTCGCCGACGAGATTGGCGGCCGGCACGCGCACGTTCTCCAGCCAGACTTCGTTGACGTCGTGGCCGCCGTCGAGCGTGCGGATCGGGCGCACGGTCACGCCCGGCGCGCGCATGTCCAGCAGCAGCATCGAAATGCCACGCTGGGCGCGCGCCTCGGGATCGGTGCGCGCCAGGCAGAACATCCAGTCGGCGTATTGCGCCAGCGTGGTCCAGGTCTTCTGGCCATTGACCACGTAGTCATCGCCGTCGCGCACCGCGCGGGTCTTGAGCGAGGCCAGATCCGAGCCCGAGCCGGGCTCGGAATAGCCCTGGCACCACCAGTCCTGCACCCGCGGCATGCGCGGCAGGAAGCGCGCCTGCTGCTCGGCGCTGCCGTACTTCATCAGCACCGGGCCGATCATGGACAGGCCGAACGGCAACAGCCGCGGCGCGCCGGCCTTGAAGCATTCGACTTCGAAGATCAATCGCTCCAGCGCGTTCCAGCCCGTGCCGCCGTGCTCGACCGGCCAGTTCGGCGCGCCCCAGCCCTGGTCGGCCAGGATGTTGTGCCAGCGCACGTAGTCGTCGCGCTCCAGGCGCTGGTGCCGGCGCACCTTGTCGCGGATGTCGCGCGGCAGCCGGTCGGCGGCGAACGCGCGCACCATTTCGCGGAACCGGATTTCTTCCGGCGTCCAGGTCAGATTCATGGCCTACCTCCTTTGGCGGGTATCTAGCCATGGCGACCGCGCGTCGGACAATCTGCGGTTGCCGAAGACCGGCTTCTGCCTCGGTGTAGGGCACGGCACTACGGGTCGGCAAAAGGCCTGCTTCAGCAATGAAGAATGGCATGGGCCGGCGCCAGCCCCGACACTGGCGGCTCATCCATCCGGAAACGTATGCAATGACCGCAACCGACCCACGCGCCACCGAAGGCGTCGAGGCGCAGTACCGCCAGGCGCTCGACCAGGGGCGCTTCCAGATCCAGCACTGCGGCGCCTGCGACCGCGCCGTGTTCTATCCCCGCATGCTCTGCCCCCATTGCGGCGCGGATCAGTTGTCGTGGCGCGTGCCGGACGGCCGCGGCACGGTCTATTCCACCACCATCGTGCGGCGCAAGCCCGAGGCGGGCGGCGACTACAACGTGGCGCTGATTGATCTGGCCGACGGCGTGCGCCTGATGAGCCGGGTCGAAGGCGTGGCGCCCGAGGCCGTGCGCATCGGCATGGCGGTGCGCGCACAGGTAGCCGTGACCGAAGGCCGCGGACTGCTGGTCTTTGTTCCCAACGAGGAGGCGCAATGACGCTGAACGATCTGCGCGGCGCCGTCGCGGTGGCAGGGGTGGGTCATGCCGGCCTGGGCCAGGCCCACGGCTTCACCGAAATGGAAATCCTGGTGCAGGCGGCGCAGCGCGCCGTGGCCGACGCCGGCCTGTCGATGCGCGACATCGATGGCCTCTGCACCGCCAGCGTGGCCGCGCCGATGTGGGCGATGCCGGTCGTCGAGCACCTGGGCATCCGCCCCAGCTTCATCGACAGCACCATGCTGGGCGGCAGCAGCTTCGTGGCGCACCTGCTGCCGGCGCTGCACGCGCTGGCCTCGGGCCAATGCAACGCGGTGCTGGTCTGCTATGGCAGCACGCAGCGCACTTCGACGCTGAGCCGCGCCGAAATCGGCCGCGTGCGCAAGCAGTTCGATCCGCAGCCCTACGAGACGCCGTATGACCCGTTGAGCCCGCTGTCGTCGTATGCGCTGGCGGCGGCGCGTCACATGCACCAGTACGGCACCCGCCGCGAGCACCTGGCGCAGGTGGCGCTGGCCGCCAACCAGTGGGCCCAGCTCAATCCCGAGGCCCAACTGCGCGACCCGGCCACGCTGGAACAGATCCTGGCCGCGCGCATGGTGTCCGACCCTCTGAGCGTGCGCGACTGCTGCCTGGTCACCGACGGCGCGGGCGCCTACGTGCTGGTGCGCGCCGACCGCGCCCGCGACCTGCCGCGGCCGCCGGTCTATGTGCTGGGCAACGCCACCGCCGTCTGGAACCGCCAGATCTCGTCGATGGAAGACCTGACCGTCACCGCCGCCAGCGAATCGGGCCGCCGCGCCTACGCCATGGCGGGCGTGACGCCCAAGGACATCGATGTGGTCGAGCTGTACGACGCCTTCACCATCAACACCCTGCTGTTCCTGGAGGACCTGGGCTTCTGCGCCAAGGGCGAGAGCAAGGACTTCATCGCCGGCGGCGCCATCGCCCCCGGCGGACGGCTGCCGGTCAACACCAACGGCGGCGGCCTGTGCTGCGTGCATCCGGGCATGTACGGCGTCTTCATCATGATCGAGGCGGTGCGGCAATTGCGCGGCGAGGCCGGGGCGCGCCAGGTGGCCGGCGCCGAACTGGCGCTGGTGCATGGCAACGGCGGCACCCTGTCCAGCCAGGCCACCGCCATCCTCGGCACTGCCGCCACGCTTTGATCCCGACCGCAGCAACCATGTCGCACACCGAACCGCTTACCCGCATCCACCAGTTGCTGGCCCGCCAGGCCAGCCGCCAGCCCGACGCCATCTGCCTGTACGAGGAAGGCGGCGGCATCCTGACCTACGCGCAGCTTTGGCAACGGGTCCGGCACGCGGCCGACTGGCTGGCGGCGGCGGGTGTGCGGCCGGGGCACCGCGTGTTGATGGTCGGCGAGAATTGCGCCGCCATGATCGCCGCGCTGTTCGGCTGCGGCCTCGCCGGCGCCTGGCCGGTGGGGGTGAACGCGCGCCTGTCGGCGCGTGAGATCGCCGCGATCAGCGCTCATGCCCAGCCCGAGATCACGCTCTATACCTGCGGCGTCTCCGCCGCCGCCACGGCCCACGCCGAGGCCGCCAGCGCGCGTCCCGCCGACGCCGAGACCTGGGGCCCGGGCGTGCAGGCGCGGCACGCGGACAGCCCGACGCAACCCGAAGCCGGTGCTCTGGCCGCCGAGGTCGCCACCGTGATCTACACGTCCGGCACCACCGGCGCCCCCAAAGGGGTCATGGTGCCGCATCGCGGCCTGCTGCACTTTGCCGGCGTTTCGGCTGCCTCGCGCCGCCTCACGCCGCAGGACATCGGCTACGCCGCGCTGCCGCTATCGCACATCTTCGGCATCGCCACCGTGCTGATGGCCACGCTGCATGCCGGCGCCAGCCTGGTGCTGCGCAGCCGCTTCGATCCCGAGGATGCCTTCAAGGCACTGGCCCATCCGGGCGTCAGCATCCTGCAGGGCGTGCCGACCATGTTCAACCGCATGCTGGCGGCCGCGCCGCCGCGCGGCGAACTGCGCGCGCCGGCACTGCGCTACCTGTACACCGGCGGCGCGGCGCTCGACCCCACCCTCAAGCGCGACGCCGAACGCTATTTCGGCGTCGCCATGCATCACGGCTATGGCATCACCGAGTACGCCGGTTCCATGTTCATCACCGACATCGACGCGCCGCCCACGGATTGCAGCGCCGGCTACCCGGTGGACGGGGTCGAGCTGCGCATCGGCAGCCCCGAGGCCGACCCGCCGCGGCCGGGAGAACGCGGCGACATCCTGATCCGCGGCCCCGGTGTGATGCTGGGCTACTACCGCGACCCGGCGCAGACGGCGCAGGCGCTGCTGCCCGGGGGCTGGCTCGCCACCGGCGACATCGGCTACCAAGACGAACGCGGCGCGTTGTATATCGCCGGCCGCTCCAAGGACCTGATCATCCGGTCCGGCTTCAACGTCTACCCGATCGAGGTGGAGGCGGTCATCAACGCTTTCCCCGGCGTGCGCCTGTCGGCGGTGGTCGGCCGCCCCACCGCCGACCACAACGAGGAAGTCATCGCCTTCGTCGAGCCGCTGGCCGGCACGCGCCTGGATACCCGCCTGCTGATGCTGCACCTGCGCGCCCAGCTGGCGCCGTACAAGCGGCCCGCGCAGATCCATTGCATCGACACGATTCCCACCACCGTCAGCGGCAAGATCCTCAAGCAGCCGCTGAAAGAAAGGCTGGCGTAGGCGCGGCTGCGCTGTTCCGCTCCGCGACCGGCCCATTACACAAGGAGACATGAGCGTGAACATCAAGACCTTGCTCGCCGCGGCTGCCGCCGTGACGGCCATGGCGGCCGGCGCCAGCGCCGCCGCCGACAGCGCCTACCCCGACCGCCCCATCCGCCTGCTGGTGGGCTACGCCCCCGGCGGCCCGGTGGACACCACCGCGCGCGTCTTCGCCAAATACCTGGGAGACAAGCTGGGCCAGACGGTCGTGGTCGAGAACCGCGCCGGCGCCAGCGGCATGATCGCCTCGGACGCCACCGCCAAGGCGCCGCCCGACGGCTATCTGCTGGGCTTTGCCGCCAGCCCGACATTGACCATGTCGCCGTTGGTGCAGCGCAGTACCCTCTTCGATCCGCGCAAGGACTTCTCGCTGATCGGCCTGGTCGTGGACTATGCCAACGTGCTGCTGGTGGGCCCGCAGATCCCGGCGCGCGACGTCGCCGGCCTGGTCGACTATGCCCGCGCCCACCCGGACGCCGTGTCATTCGGCTCGGCCGGCATCGGCGCCTCCAACCACCTGTCGGCCGAGCTGCTGAAAAAGCAGGCCGGCGTACCCATGCTGCACGTACCCTATCGCGGCAACTCGCCCGCCATGATGGACGTGGTCAGCGGCAAGATCACCTTCATGTTCGACATCACCAGCACCGCGATTCCGTTCATCAAGAGCGGCAAGGCGCGCGCGCTGGCGGTCACGTCGCGCACCCGCAACCCCGAGTTGCCCGACGTGCCCACCATGATCGAGGCCGGCATGAAGGACTACGAGGTGGTCGGCTGGTACGCGCTGGTCGGCCCGCGCAAGCTGCCCGACGCGGTGCAGGCGCGCCTGGCGCGCGCGCTGTCCGAGGTGTCGCAGGACCCCGCCTTCCGCCGCGCCATGACCGACGGCGGCTACACCATCGACACGGGTGACGCCGCCGCCCTGCAACAGCGCATCGACCGCGAATATGCCTTGTGGGCCGATGTGATCAAAAGCGCCAACATCCAGGCCAACTGACGCCTACCGGAAACCGCCCATGACGCCCCCCGCATTGCGCGCGCAGACCCGATTGCCTCTTATCGGCGCCCCCATGTTCCTGGTTTCCGGCCCGGACCTGGTGGCGGCGCAATGCGGCGCCGGCATCATCGGCACCTTTCCCTCGCTGAATGCGCGGCCGCAAGAACAACTGCACGAGTGGATCAGCCGCATCGAGGACAGGCTGGCCCGCGCGCGCAAGGAGGATCCAGGCGCGGTCATCGCGCCCTACGGCGTCAACCTCGTCGTCCACCCGAGCAACGCCCGCTGGCAGGGCGACCTGGACATCTGCGTCGAACGCCGCGTGCCGCTCCTCATTACCTCGCTGCATCCGCCCGAGGCCGTGGTCCGCGCCGTCCACGCCTATGGCGGCCAGGTCTATCACGACGTCACCAACGTGCGCCATGCGCGCCGCGCCCTCGATGCCGGCGTGGACGGCCTGATCCTGGTGGCCGCCGGCGCTGGCGGCCACGCCGGCCAGCTCAACCCCATCGCCCTGGTCAATGAGATCCGCGCCTTCTACGACGGCCCGCTGGCGCTGTCCGGCTGCATCAGCCATGGCAAGGACATCCTGGCCGCCCAGGCCATGGGCTGCGATTTCGCCTACATGGGCACCCGCTTCATCGCGACCCGCGAATCGCTGGCCAACGACGCCTACCGCGAAATGATCCTGCGCGCGCAGGCGGCCGACATCACCTGCACGCCCTATTTCTCGGGCGTGCCCGCCAACTACCTGGCGCAGAGCATCCGCGCCGCCGGCCTGGACCCCGCCCGGTTGCCCGGCGACGCCCCGCCTCCCAACCTGGACAAGCACACGCGCCCCAGGGCCTGGAAAGACATCTGGAGCGCGGGCCAGGGCGTCGGCGCCACGCAGGAACTGCTGCCGGTGGCCGAGCTGGTGGGCCTGCTCGAAGCGGAATACCGGCAGGCCCGCCAGGCGCTGCTGGGCTGAGCGTCAGAAGCGATAGCTCATCCTGACGCTGCCCGCCTGGGAGGACGCGCGCGACGTATTGACGAGCGCATCGTAAGCAAGCGAGACGCCCAGTTGCCGGGTCAGCGACCAGCCGACGCTGGCGCCGAACGTCAGGAAACCGCGCGACAGATCGGCGCCGGGCGCCGCAAAGCGCGTGCCATCCTGCGACGCCACCGTGACGGCGCGGCCGGTGTCGAGCAGTTCATGCGCGTAGGCGGCGCGCACCTGCAGGTTCAGCGGGCGCCGCATGTTATCGAACGTCTTGTCGAAGGTCACGCCGACATAGGGTTGCAGGCTGCGGGTGCTGTCCGAGCCGACATGCAGGTTCTGCCCGCGCGCGCCGCTTTCGTCAAAGCTGTTGGCGTAGAAGTATGCATAGCGCAGGCCCAGCCGCGGCGTCATGACCGTCCCGGCAAGCGCGATGGGTTTGCTGACCTGCGCCGCCGCCGTGAACTCCTGGCCGATATGGTCGCCCTTGGCCGTGCCGGCGTTGTCGAACGGCCGCTTCTGCGACAGGAAATGCAAGCCATAGCCGAGCATGCCGGTGACATCGACCAGCCCCATGTCGCGGCTGGCGTAGGTTGCCAGCCGCACCGTGTCGCGCGTGCCGGAGTTTTCGGTCTGCTCCTCCGACAGGTCGGCATGCGAGTAGCCCATCGCCAGGCCGAATGTGTTGCGCTCCACGCGCTTTTGCGCGCCGGCGAGAAAGCCGTACTGGTTTTCCTGGAAGCCGGGTTGTCCGCCCGAGCCGGACAGGCGGCCATGCCGCCCCGTGGCGTTGGCCCAGACCCATACCTTGCCCGGCGCGCCTGCCGCGTCTTCGGCGGTGCCGACGGTGCGCGGCGTTGCGCGGTCGAGCAGCGCTGCCGTGGCGGATTGCGCGCTCATCAGGGCAGCGGAGCCAAGCGCCGTATAGATGCTGGTGTGGACCGGCGCGATGACCACGGGCGTATCGCCCGGGACGCCGATGCCCAGCACCAGGGCAACATCGTTGGCGCCGTAGGCCACCGAAGAACTCAGGCCGTTCAGGTCCGCGCCCGAGACCAGCGTGCCGGTGACCGACGAGAAACGGCCGCTGATACCGTTGGCCGCGCTCACTACGTTGTAGCGCGTGGCCGAATACGTGCCGGGCGTGTACGTGATCGCCAGCGTGCCGTTCAGGGACGCGCTGCCCGACACTTTCAGCAGCGAGGCCGCAGTCGGACTCACCTCGATGGCCAGCGTCGCGTTCGACGCCTGCGTGTAGTTGCCGCCGACGCTCAGGGTGCCGATAGAGCCGCCCGGCGATACCGTCCCGCCGTTGGTGACATTGCCCAGAACCGTGCCGTGCCCGCCCAGCACGCCCTGCGCGCCAACGGCGACGTTGCCCCCCAACTCCGCGCCGCCATGGCTGGCATCGCCCACCTGCAGGGTGCCCCCGTCGACCGTCGTGGTGCCGCTGAATGCGTTGTTGGAACCGTTGATCACCAGCATGCCGGTGCCTTGCTTGACCAGTGAGCCGGTGCCGCTGAAAGCGCCGGAAAAGGCGCCGGAGGCGTTCGTCAACGTCAGGGTGCGCGCGCCCAGGGCGACCGTGCCGGTGCCCGCGAGACTGGCCAGGGACACGCCGCTCGTGGTTGCCGAAATGTCCAGCGTACCGTTGTTGTTCACGCCGCTCGATGCCGCCACACTGCCGCTGCCACTGAGCGTGAGCGTCGCGCCGCTGTCGATCGTGGTGGCGCCTGTATAGGTGTTCACGCCCGTCAGGGTCTGGTTGCCGGCGCTGACGCGGACGCCGCCGGTGCCGTCGATGACGCCATCGAACGCGCCCGCGGCATTGGTGAGCGACAGTGACTGCGCGCCGAGACGTACCGTGCCCGAGCCGGACAGTGCCTTGATCGACGCCCCGGCCGTCACCCCGGAGATGTCGAATACCGCGTTCACCACCACGCCCGACGACGCGGCGAGACTGCCGGCGCCGGTCAGGGCGAGCGTGCCGCCGCTGATCGTGGTGGCGCCGGTGAAGGTATTGACGCCCGACATCGTCAACGTCCCCGTGCCGCTGGCACTCACCGAGCCCGCGCCGGAGATGACGCCCGACTGCGCCAGGCTATTCGCGGCGGTGGAAAACGTGACGCCGGATGCGGCGTCGGTCAACACCACGTTGTTATCCAGCGCGAGCCCCGCATTTTGCGCGGCGATGGTGGCCGTCGCCCCCGCATCGAGCATCAGGTTGCCGACGATGAGGGAGCCTGACAACAGATTCAATGTGTTGCCCGCGCCGCCGAACTCAATGGCCGCGGCCCGGGCGCCGCCCGGGCCGATGCCGCCGATGATGGTGCCCGAGTTGCTGATCGTGTCCGCGCCCCGGGTCACGATACCGACCCCGCCGCCGTTACCGGCGCCGCCCGCGATCGTGCCGGTATTCGCCACGGAATTGCCGGTGCCGGCAAGATTGACGCCGACCCCTGCGGCGCCGTCCGCGCCGCTGCCGGACGCACCCGCGCCGGCGTTACCGCCCGTGCCACCGGTAATGCTGCCGACGTTAATGATGGTGGCTTGGCCCCCCACCGCGAGCAGGCCATCGCCGCCGGCACCACCGCCGCCGCCGAAGCCGCCGGCGCCGCCGATGCCCCCCACCCCGCCGACGATCATCCCTAAGTTGGTGATCGAGGCCAAGGCCGATGTCGATATCAGGCCGCTGCCACCGCCACCGCCGCCGCCGCCGTTGCCCGTCAAGCCGTTACTGGTATTGCCGCCGGCGCCGCCGGCGCCGCCCGATAGTGTCGCCGGAGCGGACACAGTGAGATTTCCGCCGGAGTAAAAGAGCCCCGTATTCCCGCCATTGCCACCGCTGCCGAAATTGGCGCCGTCCGGCCCGGTGTTGCCGGCCGCACCGCCCAAGGAGGCGACTACGGTGGCGGTGCCGGCAGTAGTGGATGTCGCGGGCGCATTGCCCGCGGCGCTACCGCCGTCGCCCGCCGCGCCTGTGCCACCCGTACCCGAGGCCCCCCAGCTTCCCGGAATCTGCACCGTCACGCCGCCCCCGTCGAGCTGGCTCGATCCGCCGCCTTGACCATTTCCGGTCCCGCCGGCGCCGCTGCGTCCGGGGAAACCGGCCCCGCCCGGCGCGCCGCAACCGCTGATGTCGCCAGCGGAACAGGCGGCCCAGGCGGGCGCCGACGTCCCGGCGAGCGCCAACGCAAGGGCGCTGCCGCCGGCCGCCAGGGCGAACCGGGCGCCGGCCGGTAAACGCGCCGACACGGCAGCGCGAGCCGACATGCCGGTGGCGGGTAGAGACATCTGCGACGCCGATGCGGCGCACAGCGCGCCATGGGTAACGAGGCCCGCTCGGTTTTGAATCATGGAATCCCCTTGTATACCGCCGTGCATGGCGAACGGCAGCCGGGAAGGCACGGCCTGGACCCGCAAGGCGGTATGGTGTGAATGCCAGCGCTCGGGATGGCAAGTCTGCTCGATGGAAGAGCGCTGGGAGGTCGCGCGGTCTGATCCGCGCAGCGCCTGCAAATGTAATACAAAGCAACAACTTCCGCTAGCGCGGCGGGAACCGCCAGTGGGGACCGCATCGGACCGGGGTTCGCGCCAGGCGGCCGGGGACGGCAGCGGGCCGCCTACTCCAGCTTGATCCCCGCCTTGTTGATCACCTCGCGCCATTTGACGACCTCGCCGCGCACGAACGCGCCGAACGCCTCGGGGCTGCCCGGCCGGGGCTCCGCGCCCGCGGCCAGCATTGCCTTGGCCGTCGAAGGATCGGACAGCACTTTCACCATGTCCGCGTTCACCCGCGCCACGATCTGCGCCGGCGTGCCCTTCGGCGCCATCAACCCGCTCCACGAATACGCCTCGTAGCCGGGCAATCCGGACTCGGCGATGGTCGGCACCTCGGGCAGCATGCTCGAGCGCGCGGGATTGCCCACGCCCAGCGCCCGCACCTTGCCGGTCTTCAGGTGCGGCACGGCCGAGGGGCCGTCCGCGAACATCACCTGCACCTGGCCGCCCAGCAAGTCCTGCATCGCCGGCGCGCTGCCGCGATAGGGAATGTGCTGGATCTTCACGCCCGCCATCGCGTTGAACAGTTCGCCTGCCAGGTGCGTGCCGCCGCCCGTGCCGGACGAGCCGAACGACAGCCTGCCCGGATTCGCCTTGGCGTAGGCAATCAGTTCGCTCACCGAATTCACCGGCAGCGACGGATTCACCACCAGCACGATCGGGAACACCGCCGCCATGCCCACCGGCACGAAATCACGGTTGATGTCATAGGTGAGGTTGTCGCGCAAGCTGGGCAGCACGGCATGGTGAATGGAGGCGAAGAAAAAGTTGTAGCCGTCCGGCTCGGCCTTGGCGGCGAATTGCGCGCCGACGATGCCGCCCGCGCCCGAGCGGTTGTCCACCACCGTCGGCACCGACCACAGGTGGCCGAGCGGCTGCGCCGTGAAGCGCGCGGTGGTATCGACCGGGCCGCCCGCGGGAAACGGCACGATGAACGTTACGGCATGGCCGGGCCAGTTGGCGGCGCGGGCGAAAGGGGTCAGCAAGGTCGAGGCGCACACGGCGCCCAGCCCCGCGATGACGCGGCGGCGTTGGGAATCTGGCAAGGCGGTCTCCTGGGTTTCGTTTTTGTCGGCGGCGTGGCCGGGCTTTTTTTTATTATTTGCCGCACAGCCGCGCTTTGCCGCTACACATTTGCAAAAGCCCCTCTTTCGCCGCACGCCCAGGTTCGACGGCCGGACGCTCCCGCGCCCCTTGCCGCATCGCGGCGACGGCGCCCGTTCGCGCTACTGCCCCCGCGCCGCGCGCTGCACGTGCTCGATGAAGCACTCGGCGAAACTGGGCAGGTCGCGGCCGCGCTGGCGGCACAACAGCCGGTCGCGCAGCGCCCAGGAGTCTTCCAACTTCAGCACGTGCAGGGCGTCGGGCCGGCTGTAGCGCGCGGCGCAGGCGCGCGGCACCACCGCGATGCCGGCCCCCGCCTCGACCATGCGGCACACGGCCTCGAAGCTGCCTACGTGCACGCGCTGGCAAATGCGCTTGCCCAGGCCGCTGGCGATGTCTTCCAGGAAGGTCTGGATGGCGCTGTCGGGATGGATGCCGACGAACTGGTAGGCGTCGACCAGATCGGCGAAATGGGCTGACGTCGATGCCGCCAGCGGATGGTCCAGCGCCGTCACCACCGTGAGCTCATCGCGGAACAGCGGGGTCACGTCCAGGCCCTCGACATCGATGTTGCCGGCCACCAGCCCCAGGTCGCCGGCGCCGGCGCGAATCGCGATGACGATGTCGCCCGAGATTTTCTCCTCCAGTTCGACATCCACGTCCGGGTTCTCGGCCAGGAAGGTCGACAGGGCGTCGGCCAGGAACGAATTGGTGGCGGTGGTGTTGGCCAGCAGGCGCAGCCTGCCCTTCAGCCCGCTGGCATAAGGCTGCAGGTCGGCGTTCAGGCATTCGAGCTGGCGGAACACGGCGTTGGCGTGTTTCAGCAGTACCTCGCCGGCTGGCGTCAGCGCCACGCCCGTGGCCATGCGCACCAGCAGGCGCGCCTTGAAGGCCTCTTCCATGTGCTTGACGCGCGCGCTGGCGGCGGGCAGCGACAGGAACGTGCGTTCGGCCGCACGGGTCAGATTGAGCGTCTCTCCCACGTTCACGAAGAGCCGCAGGTCAGTCAGGTCATGTCTCATGTTCCACCACACAGAAGGGGGGCATTTCTAATTTTGAATTCTTCGAATGCCGTGACGAACATACCATGGTGCAACCCCGTAAACCATACGGTTTGACGCGGAATGGTTTCCCTCGCGGCGTGCCGCGGCATCAGGAGTGAGTCCCAATGAGCGGTATTGTTTCCGGCAAGGTAGTGGTCGTTACCGGCGCGGGCGGCGGCATCGGCCGCGGCATCGCGTTGGCCATGGCGCGGGCGGGCGCCAAGGTGGTGGTCAACGACATCGGCGTCTCGCTTACCGGCGAAGGCGGCGGCGAAGGCCCCGCGCAGGCCGTGGCGCGCGAAATCACCGCGGCCGGCGGACAGGCCGTCGCCAACACCGACAGCGTGGCCGCCTACGACAGCGCCAGCCGCGTCATCCAGACCGCCATCGACGCCTTCGGCCGCATCGACGCGGTGGTCAACAACGCCGGCAATCTGCGCGACCGCGTGTTCCACAAGATGAGCGAAGAAGAATGGCGCCAGGTCATCGACGTGCATCTGAACGGCTCGTTCTTCATGAGCCGCGCCGCGGCGCCGTATTTCCGCGAACAGGAAGCGGGCGCCTTGGTGCACATGACGTCCACCTCGGGCCTGATCGGCAACTTCGGCCAGGCCAACTACGCTGCCGCCAAGCTCGGCATCGTGGCGCTGTCCAAGTCGATCGCGCTGGACATGGCGCGCTACAACGTGCGTTCGAACTGCATCGCGCCGTTCGCCTGGAGCCGCATGACCAGCTCCATTCCCGCCGAGACCGACGAGGAAAAGGCGCGCGTCGAGAAACTCAAGAAGATGGAAGCCGACAAGGTCGCGCCCATGGCCGTGTACCTGGCCAGTGACGCGGCCAGCGCCATCACCGCGCAGGTGTTCGCGGTGCGCGCCAACGAGATCATGCTGATGAGCCAGCCGCGGCCGCTGCGCAGCGTGCACTACAGCGAAGGCTGGACGCCCGAGCTGATCGGCGAGATCGCCGTGCCCGCCATGCGCAAGCACTTCTACGCGTTGGAGCGCTCGCCCGACGTGATCGACTGGGATCCCATTTGAGGCCGCCATGCCGCTCGACTATGCAACCGTGAAGCACTGGCGTTTCGACGACGTGCGCCAGCACTACGACGACAAGGACACCATGCTGTACGCGCTGGGCATCGGCCTGGGGCAGGACCCCGAGGACCCCCGGCAGTTGCGCTACGTGTACGAAAAGGACCTGCGCGCCTTTCCCACCATGAGCGTGGTGCTGGGCTACCCCGGATTCTGGATGAGCGACCCGCGCGCCGGCATCGACTGGGTGCGGCTGGTGCATGGCGAGCAGCGGCTGGCGGTGCACGCGCCCTTGCCCACGTCCGGCACCGTGATCGGCAGGAGCCGCGTCACCCACGTCATCGACAAGGGCGCGGACAAGGGCGCCATCGTCATCACGGAGCGCACCCTGCACGACAGCGCCGGCGCGCACCTGGCGACGCTGCAACAGAGCACCTTCTGCCGTGGCGATGGCGGCTTCGGCCAGGGCGACGCCGGCCCCGAACCGCTGCCCGCCGCGCCGCAAGGCGAACCCGAACGCCGCTGCGAACTGCGCATCCCGCCGCAGGCGGCGCTGCTGTATCGCCTGAACGCCGACCGCAATCCGCTGCACGCCGACCCCGAGGTTGCGCACCAGGCCGGCTATCCCAAGCCGATCCTGCATGGTCTGTGCTCCTACGGCGTGGCCGCGCATGCGCTGGTCAAGAGTTGGTGCGACTACGATGCCGCGCGCCTGACGCGGCTGGACGCGCGCTTCTCGGCCCCGGTCTATCCGGGTGAAACCCTGCAATGCGACATGTGGCGCATGGCCGATGGCCAGATCCGCTTCATCGCCCGCGCCGTCGAGCGCGACATCGTCGTCATGAGCCACGGCACCGCCGAGGTGCGGCCATGACGCGCCCGCCCGCGCTGGACGGCATCCGCGTGCTGGACCTGTCGCGCATCCTGGCCGGCCCGTGGTGCACGCAGAACCTGGCCGACCTGGGCGCCGACGTCATCAAGATCGAGCGCCCCGGCGTGGGCGACGATACCCGCGCCTGGGGGCCGCCTTTCCTCAAGGATGGCGAGGGCGTCGACACCAACGAGTCGGCCTACTATCTCAGCGCCAACCGCAACAAGCGCTCGGTCGAGGCCGACATGGCCACGCCGCAAGGCGCGGCGCTGATCCGCGAACTGGCCGCGGTCAGCGACATCCTGGTGGAGAATTTCAAGGTCGGCGGCCTGGCCAAGTACGGACTGGACTACGCCAGCCTGAAGGCCATCAACCCGCGCCTGATCTATTGTTCGGTCACCGGCTTCGGCCAGGACGGGCCGTTCGCGCGGCGCCCTGGCTACGACTTCATGATCCAGGGCATGGGCGGCCTGATGAGCATCACTGGTGAACGCGACGACCTGCCCGGCGGCGGCCCGCAGAAGGCCGGCGTGGCGGTCACCGACATCGTCACCGGCATGTACGCCACCGTGGCCATCCTGGCGGCGCTGCAGGAACGCCATCGCAGCGGGCTCGGGCAGCATCTGGATATCGCGCTGCTGGACAGCCACGTGGCGCTGCTGGCCAACCAGAATTCCAACTACTTCAATTCCGGCGTGGCGCCGACGCGCGCCGGCAATGCCCACCAGAACGTGGTGCCCTACCAGGTATTCGCCGCCAGCGACGGCCACCTGATCGTCGCCACCGGCAACGAATCGCAGTACCGCGCCTATTGCAACGCCATCGGCGCGCCGGAACTGGGCGACGATCCGCGCTTTGCCAGCAACCGGCTGCGCGTGACCCACCGCGAGGAACTGGTGGCGATACTGGCCGCCATCATGCGCCAGGGCGCACGCGACGACTGGATCGCCAGGCTGGAGGCGGTCGGCGTGCCCTGCGGGCCGATCAACAACATCGCCCAGGCGTTTGCGCACCCGCAGGCGCAGGCGCGGCAGCTGCGCCGCGACCTGCCGCATCCGGCGGGCGGTGTCGCGCCCGTCACCGCCAGTCCGTTGCGCTTTTCGGATTCTCCGGTGGTGTATCGGCGCGCCCCGCCGCTGCTGGGCCAGCACACCGAGGAAGTGCTGCGCGAGGTGCTGGGCAAGTCGCCGCGGGCCATCGCGGAATGGATGGAGACGCATCGCCAAGGCGCTGAGTGACGCCCCCACATATCGGACAACATAACGAATGAAGGCGCGCATCCGGCGAGGGTTTTGATTCTATGATTCGGGCCACCGATTCATTCACCGCCCATCGCGCCGAGCGAGCCTTCATGCCAGCGATCCGCCCCCTCAAGCGCCTGTTCCGCCGCGAACGCGATACCCGACATGCCGACCTGCAAGGGCAGCTCGCGGCCATCCACAAGGCGCAGGCGATCATCGAGTTCGACCTGGACGGCCATGTACTGGCGGCCAACCGGAATTTCCTCGACCTCATGGGCTACGCGCTGAGCGAGCTGGTGGGCCAGCATCACCGCCTGTTCGTCGCGCCCGAGCGCCGCGATTCGCAGCAGTACCGGGCCTTCTGGGACAAGCTCAAGCGCGGCGAATACGACGCCGGACGCTATCGCCGCATCCACAAGGACGGCAGCGACGTCTGGCTGCAGGCCAGCTACAACCCGATCCTCGACCCGCAGGGCCGGCCTTTCAAGGTGGCCAAGTATGCGATGGACGTCACCGAGCAGCAGTGCCGCCAGGCCGACACCGAAGGCCAGTTGGCGGCCATCTCCAAGGTGCAGGGCATCATCGAATTCGAACTGGACGGCACCATCATCCGCGCCAACGACCTGTTCCTGGAGGCGATGGGCTATCGCGCGGACGAATTGCGCGGCCGCCATCACAGCATGCTGGTGCTGCCCGAGGAAGTGCGCGCCCCGGCCTACCAGGACTTCTGGCGCAAGCTGCGCGGCGGCCAGTACGACACCGGCCAGTACCTGCGCATCGGCAAGAATGGCCGGCGCGTCTGGATCGAGGCCAGCTACAACCCCATCTTCGACGCCGAGGGGCGGCCGTTCAAAGTGGTGAAATTCGCCACCGACATCACCAAGCGCTTCACCGCCGCGCAGACGCTGCGCGTGGCGGTGCAAGGCCTGACCGAGAACGCCGAACGCGCCAGCCAGGCCAATATCCTGGCACGCGATGCCTGTCGCGTTGCCGAGGAGGGCGGCAAGACCGTGGCCGGTGTGGTGGCCACGATGGGCGCCATCACCGACAGCTCGCGGCGCATCTCCGAAATCATTGGCGTGATGGACGGCATTGCCTTCCAGACCAACATCCTGGCGCTGAACGCCGCGGTCGAAGCGGCGCGGGCCGGCCCGCACGGCCGGGGGTTCGCGGTGGTGGCGGCGGAAGTGCGCAGCCTGGCGCAGAACAGCGCCGCCGCGGCCAAGGAGATCAAGCACCTGATCACCACCTCGGTCGAGCAGATCGGCAACGGCGCCGAACAGGTGCAGTCCGCTGGCGCAACCATGGAGAACATCGTCACCTCGTCGCGCCGCGTCACCGAGATCATGGGCGAAGTCGTGGAAGTGTCGCTGGCGCAGTCGGCCAAGCTGGGCGAAGTCACCGAGGACATCACCCAGATGACGGCCGAAGCGGCCCAGGAACTGCAAGGCGTCTATGACGCGCAGCCCAGCCCCGCCAAGGCCGGCACAACGACCGGCGCGCGGACGTCCGCCCAACCGGCGCTGGAATACGTGCGCTACTGAAACAGGCGCGCTGCGGCGGACGAACGAAATGAGGCCCCCACGCGGGCGCGCCATGCATCGCCAAAAAAAAATCGGGCGCCGTGATCGGCGCCCGATTTGCGTTGCCGCTGCCGGCTTACGCCACGGCGACGGGAATCTTGCCGATCCTGGCCTGCCATTCCTTCGGGCCGGTGGTGTGGACCGAGGTGCCCTGGGCATCCACCGCCACGGTCACCGGCATGTCCTTCACGTCGAACTCGTAGATGGCTTCCATGCCCAGGTCCGCAAAGCCCAGCACCTTGGCGCCGCGGATCGCCTTGGACACCAGGTAGGCCGCGCCGCCCACGGCCATCAGGTAGGCCGAGCCGTGCTTCTTGATCGACTCGATGGCGACCGGGCCGCGCTCGGACTTGCCGATCATGGCGATCAGGCCGGTCTGCTCCAGCATCATGTCGGTGAACTTGTCCATGCGGGTCGCGGTGGTGGGGCCGGCCGGGCCCACCACTTCGTCGCGCACCGGATCGACCGGACCGACGTAGTAGATGACGCGGTTGGTGAAGTCCACCGGCAGCGGCTCGCCCTTGGCCAGCATGTCCTGGATGCGCTTGTGCGCGGCGTCGCGGCCGGTCAGCATCTTGCCCGACAGCAGCAGGGTCTGGCCCGGCTTCCAGCTGGCGACTTCTTCCTTGGTCAGCGAGTTCAGGTCGACCTGCTTGGACTTGTTGTAGTCCGGCGCCCAGTGCACTTCCGGCCATTCGGACAGCGACGGCGGGTCCAGGCGCGCCGGGCCCGAGCCGTCCAGCTCGAAGTGGGCATGGCGGGTGGCCGCGCAGTTCGGGATCATGGCGACGGGCTTGGAGGCCGCGTGCGTCGGGAAGGTGTTGATCTTGACGTCCAGCACCGTGGTCAGGCCGCCCAGGCCCTGGGCGCCAATGCCCAGCGCGTTGACCTTTTCGTACAGTTCGATGCGCAGCGCTTCGAGCTTGTTCTGCGGGCCGCGGGCCAGCAGTTCGTACATGTCGATGTCTTCCATCAACGACTGCTTGGCCATCAGCATGGCCTTTTCGGCGGTGCCGCCGACGCCGATGCCCAGCATGCCCGGCGGGCACCAGCCGGCGCCCATGGTCGGGACCGTCTTGAGCACCCAGTCCACCAGCGAATCGCTGGGGTTGAGCATGGCGAACTTGGACTTGTTTTCCGAACCGCCGCCCTTCGACGCCAGCTGCACGTCGACCTTGTCACCCGGGACCAGTTCGACGTGCAGGATACAGGGGGTGTTGTCGCGGGTGTTCTTGCGGGCGAACAGCGGGTCGTCCAGCACCGAGGCGCGCAGGGGGTTGTCCGGGTTCAGGTAGCCGCGGCGGACGCCTTCGTCGCACAGTTCCTGCAGGGTGCGCTTGGTGTCGAAACGCACGCCCATGCCGACCTTCAGGAAGACGTTGACGATGCCGGTGTCCTGGCACAGCGGACGCTTGCCCTCGGCGCACATGCGCGAGTTGGTCAGGATCTGGGCCATCGCATCGCGCGCGGCCGGGCTTTCCTCGCGCTCGTAGGCGCGCGCCAGGTGGCGGATGTAGTCAACGGGATGGTAATAGCTGATGAACTGGATGCCATCGGCTATCGACTGGATGAAGTCTTCTTCTTTGATGAGGACGGACATGGCGATATGCGATTAACGAAGGGATAACGTGAAAACGCGGCCGCCCTACCGGCCAGCCGCGCGGGTGAAAGGAATACTTTTCTTTTGCCGCCGGGCCGCCCCAAGGCAAAAGGGCCCCCCTGGGGGGCAGCCAGCTCGCGCAGCGGGCGCGGCGTGGGGGTCTCTCCCCCGCCGGGCCGCCCCAAGGCAAAAGCCCCCCCTGGGGGGCAGCCAGCTCGCGCAGCGGGCGCGGCGTGGGCGCATTCATTCATTTGCCTTGCCAGACCGGCTTGCGCTTTTCCGCGAAAGCCGTGGCGCCTTCCTTGGCGTCGGCCGACGCGAAGATATGGGCGATCAGCGGACGCTGGCGGTTGAACATCTCTTCCTGGGTCCAGTCGCCGGACTGCGCCACGATGCTCTTGGCGGTCTGCACCGACAGCGGGCCGTTTTCGACGATGGCGCGGGCCAGCTCCAGCGCGCCGGCCAGGGCGCCGCCCGGCTCGGTCAGGCGATTGACCAGGCCGAAGCCGTAGGCGCGCTCGGCGCCCAGCATGTCGCCGGTCAGGATCACTTCCATGGCGATGTGGTACGGCAAGCGGCGCGGCAGGCGCAGCATGCCACCGGCGCCGGCCACCAGGCCACGCTTGACCTCGGGCAGGCCGAACTTGGCATTGCTGGCGGCCACGATCAGGTCGGACGCCAGGGCCATCTCGCAACCGCCGGCCAGCGCGTAGCCCTCGACCGCGGCGATCAGCGGCTTTTTCGGCGGCGCTTCGTTCAGCCCGGCGAAGCCCCGGCCCTCGACGTAGGGGCGCTGGCCCGACTTGGCGAAGGCCTTCAGGTCCATGCCCGACGAGAACGTCCCGCCCGCGCCCGTCAGGATGCCGATGCGCACGTCGTCGCGGCTGTCCATCTGATCCAGCGCGGCGGCCATGGCCTGGGCGGTTTCCAGGTTGATGGCGTTCTTGGCCTCGGGGCGGTTGATGGTGATGATCTGGATGCCGTCGGCGACTTCCACCTTGATCAGGTCAGACATGCGGATGCTCCTTCCGGGGGGGTTGGATGTTGGTTTTATATAAGACAGGTCAACCCGGAATGATACGACCAATGCCCGCCCGCCGCAGGGCGGCGCCCGGGCGGTGTCCACCTGGGACACGTCGCGGCAAAGATGTAACCGCGTGGATGTAACCGTGATTCCGGGGTCCGGCCCCAGGGCCGCCCCGGGCCAGTTAAAATGCCGGGTTTCCCACGCCCACGGCAAACGTCGCCCGGCGACCGAATTCCAAGAATCCTATGCTCACCTTTCAGCAAATCATCCTTACGCTCCAGGAATACTGGGACAAGCAGGGTTGCGCCCTGCTGCAGCCCTACGACATGGAAGTCGGCGCCGGCACCTCGCACACCGCCACCTTCCTGCGGGCGATCGGCCCGGAACCCTGGCGCGCGGCCTACGTGCAGCCCTCGCGCCGGCCCAAGGACGGCCGCTACGGCGAAAACCCCAACCGCCTGCAGCACTATTACCAGTACCAGGTGGTGCTGAAACCCGCGCCCCCGGAAATCCTGGACCTGTACATCGGCTCGCTCAAGGCGCTGGGCATCGACCCCACGCAGCACGACATCCGCTTCGTCGAGGACGACTGGGAAAACCCCACGCTGGGCGCCTGGGGCCTGGGCTGGGAAGTCTGGCTGAACGGCATGGAAGTGACCCAGTTCACCTACTTCCAGCAGGTCGGCGGCCTGGATTGCACCCCGACCACGGGCGAGATCACCTACGGCCTGGAACGCCTGGCCATGTATCTGCAGGACGTGCAAAGCGTGTACGACCTGGTCTGGACCGAAGGCGCCAACGGCAGGCGCGTGCTGTACCGCGACGTGTTCCACCAGAACGAAGTGGAACAGTCGACCTACAACTTCGAGTACTCGTCGGCCGAGATGCTGTTCGCGCACTTCAACGACTACGAAGCCGAGGCCAAGCGCCTGATGGACGTGCCGCTGGCCCTGCCCGCCTACGAGGCCACGCTCAAGGCCGCGCACACCTTCAACATGCTGGACGCGCGCGGCGCGATCAGCGTCACCGAGCGCGCCGCCTACATCGGCCGCATCCGCAACCTGTCGCGCGCCGTCGCGCAGGCTTATTACGATTCCCGCGAACGACTGGGCTTTCCCATGCTGGGCCGCGACCAGGCCGCCGGGGAGGCTGCATAAATGACGACGAACATCCGCCCCCTGCTGGTCGAGCTGCTGACCGAAGAACTCCCGCCCAAGGCCCTGCAGAAGCTGGGCCAGGCTTTCGCCGAAGGCGTGCGCGCCACGCTGGCGCGCCACGGCCTGCTGGCAGACGGCTGCACCGTGCAGCCCTACGCCACGCCGCGCCGCCTGGCGGTGCGCCTGTCGGCCGTGCTGGCCCAGGCGCCCGACCAGGCCTACGCCGAAAAGCTGATGCCGGTGAAGATCGGCCTGACCGAAGACGGCAAGGCCACCCCGGCGCTGCAGAAGAAGCTGGCCGCCAAGGGCCTGGAGAACATCGACCTTTCCACCCTGGAACGTGAATCCGACGGCAAGCAGGATTACCTGGTCGCCCGCGGCACCGCCCCCGGCGCCGCGCTGGCCGCCGGCCTGCAGGAAGGCATCGACGCGGCCATCGACGGCCTGCCGATCCCCAAGGTCATGCGCTACCAGCTGGCCGATGGCGTCACCACCGTCAAGTTCGTGCGCCCGGCGCACGGCCTGATCGCGCTGTTCGGCGCCGACGTCGTGCCCGTGGCCGCGCTTGGCCTGAATGCCGGCCGCGACACGCTGGGCCACCGCTACATGAGCAGCGGCGCCATCACCATCGCCGATGCCGACGCCTACGCCGCCACCCTGGCCGAGAAGGGCCGCGTAGTGGCCTCGTTCGAAGGCCGCCGCGACGAGATCCAGCGCCAGTTGCTGGAGCACGCCGGCCGCCTGTCGGCCACGCTGGGCGACGACCCGGAAGTGGCCGCCCTGCTCGATGAAGTCACCGCCCTGGTCGAACACCCCACCGTCTACGTGGGCGAGTTCGAGGAACAGTTTCTGCAAGTGCCGCAGGAATGCCTGATCCTGACCATGCGCCTGAACCAGAAGTACTTCCCGCTGTTCGACCCGGCCAGCGGCCGCCTGACGCACCGCTTCCTGATCGTGAGCAACATGCACACGGACAACCCGGTGAACATCGTCGAAGGCAACCAGCGCGTGGTGCGTCCGCGCCTGGCCGACGCCCAGTTCTTCTTCGAGACCGACCGCAAGACGCCGCTGGCCGCGCGCGTCGAACAGCTGGGCTCGATCGTCTACCACAACAAGCTGGGCACCCAGCTCGAACGCGTCGAACGCGTGCGCGCCATCGCCCGCGATGTGGCCGGCAAGCTGGGCGGCGACGTCGCCGCCGCCGACCGCGCCGCCCTGCTGGCCAAGGCCGACCTGGGCTCGAACATGGTGGGCGAATTCCCCGAGCTGCAAGGCATCATGGGCGCCTACTACGCCGCCGGAGACGGCGAGCCGGACAGCGTCGTGCAGGCGCTGCGCACCCAGTACCGCAACCGCTACGACACGCCGGTCTCGCAGGACGACCTGACGGCCGCCACGCTGTTCATCGCCGAACGCGCCGAAACCCTGGTCGGCATCTGGGCGATCGGTCTGGCGCCCACCGGCGAACGCGACCCCTTCGGCCTGCGCCGCGCCGCGCTGGGCCTGATCAGCGCCTTCGAGCAACTGGCCGCCGGCGGCTGGCTCAAGCTCAACCAGGACGGCCCGCTGTCGCTGGACGGCCTGCTGGCCGCCACCGCCGCCACCTTCCCGGCCGGCAAGATCCCCGCCGAGACGCTGGCCGAGGTGCGCGCCTTCATCTATGAGCGCTACCGCAACCAGCTGATCAACGAACATGACCGCAACGCGGTCGAGGCCGTCGTCGCCCTGACGCCGCCGCTGCACCAGGTGGCCGCGCGCGTGCGCGCCGCCGCCGCCTTCGCGCAGATGCCCGAGGCCGCCAGCCTGGCCGCCGCCAACAAGCGCATCGGCAATCTGCTCAAGAAGGCCGAAGGCGAGATCGGCGCGGTCAATGCCGACGCCCTGGTCGAACCCGCCGAAAAGACGCTGGCCGCCGCCATCGCCACGCTGCGCCCGCAAGCCGAGGCGCAACTGGCCGCCGGCGATTTCGCCGCCAACCTGCGCACCCTGGCCCAGGCGCGCGAACCGGTGGACGCCTTCTTCGCCGACGTCATGGTGATGGCGGAGGACCCGGCGGTGCGCGCCAACCGGCTGGCGCTGCTGGGGCAGTTGCACACCCTGATGAACCAGGTCGCTGACATTTCCAGGCTGGCACAGTGAAACTCATCATCCTCGACCGCGACGGCGTCATCAACCAGGACAGCGACGCCTTCGTCAAGCATCCCGACGAATGGATCGCCCTGCCCGGCAGCCTGCAGGCCATCGCCCGCCTGACCCAGGCGGACTGGACGGTGGTGGTCGCCACCAACCAGTCGGGCCTGGCCCGCGGCCTGTTCGACATGGACACGCTGACCGCCATCCACACCAAGATGCGGCGCGAGCTGGCCGCGGCCGGTGGCAGCGTCGATGCCATCTTCATGTGCCCGCACGGCCCGGACGACAACTGCACCTGCCGCAAGCCGCGTCCCGGCCTGTTCGAGCAGATCGGCCACCGCTATGATGCCGAGCTGGCCGGCGTGCCGGCCGTGGGCGACTCGCTGCGCGACCTGCAGGCCGCCGCCGCGGCCGGCTGCTCGCCCTGGCTGGTGCGGACCGGCAATGGCGGGAAGACGCTGGCCAAGGGTGGCCTGCCCGAGAGCACCCGGGTCTGCGACGACCTGTCGGCCGTGGTCGACGCCCTGCTGCAGGACAACTGATGGCCTGGCTGCGCTCGCTCCTCTACTTCCTGTTCCTGTCCGTCACGGTCATCCCATACGCGTTCGCCTGCGTGCTGTGGGCGCCGCTGCCGCAGCACCTGCGCTACAAGCTCACGGTGGGCTGGCCGCGCCTGGCGATCTGGGGCGCCAAGGTCATCTGCGGCATCCGCTGGCAGGTCAAGGGCTGGGAAAATCTGCCCGACGGCCCGGCGGTGCTGCTGTCCAAGCACCAGTCGGCCTGGGAGACCCTGTTCTTCCCGGCCCACATGCCGCGCGAGGTCTGCTTCGTCTACAAGAAGGAACTGCACCTGGTGCCGTTCTTCGGCTGGGGCCTGGCGCTGCTGCGCATGATCGCCATCGACCGCGCCAAGGGCCGCGACGCCTTCGAACAGGTGGTCAAGCAGGGACAGGCAAGGCTGGACGAAGGCCGCTGGCCGCTGCTGTTTCCCGAAGGCACCCGCGTGCCGCCAGGCAAGACCGCGCGCTTCAAGATGGGCGGCGCGCTGCTGGCCTCGCGCACCGGCGCGGTGGTCATCCCGGTGGCGCACAACGCCGGCGAATGCTGGCGCCGCAACGCCTTCGTGAAACATCCGGGCATGGTTACGCTGTCCATCGGTCCCGCGATAGAATCGAAAGGAATCTCCCCCGAGGAACTGAACCGGAAAGTCCAGGACTGGATCGAAGGGGAAATGCGGCGTCTCAATCCAGAAAGGTATGCCCAGCACTGACCAGCTCGAACTCCTGTTCGACGTGCAAGACGCCGATGCGTCCCTGGACGCATCGCCGCTGACCGCGTCTCCCGCGCCCCGCAAGGCGCCGGTGGCCACGCCCCCCGCGCCGCTGTTTCCTCCCGCCGCCGCCAGCGCGCCCGGGCCCGCCGGCGAACCGCTGCTGACGCCATCGCCCAACGCCGCCGCGCGCGTGCCCACTCCCTGCCCCGATCCGCTGCCGCCCGGCGCGCGCTGGCGCGAGGTGGACACCGGCCCGCAACCCATCGGCTTCGTGCTGCTGCGCTCGCGCCGCCGCAGCATCGGCTTCGTCATCACCGACGACGGCCTGCGCGTCACCGCGCCCAACTGGGTCACGCTGACGCAGATCGACGACGCGGTGCGCGAAAAATCCCGCTGGATCGTCGCCAAGCTGCGCGAGTGGCATACCCGCAAGCAGCAGTTGGCGATGGCGCACACACGCTGGCAGGCCGGCGGCGAGTTGCCCTACCTGGGCAAGCGCATCGTGCTGGGCGTGGGCGGCGACAGCCGTCAGACCCGCCTGTCCGGCGACGCCGAAGCGCCGGCTGACGGCGACACGCTCTGGCTGGCACTGCCGGCCGACGCCGACCAGGGCCGCGTCCGCGATGCCGCCCAGGCCTGGCTGCAACAGCGCGCCGGCGCCTGGTTCGGCGCCCGGCTGGCGCATTTCCTGCAGATCAGCGGCCTGAAGATCCGCCGCTGGCGCCTGTCGTCCGCGGCCACGCGCTGGGGTTCGTGCACCAGCGACGGCAACATCATGCTGAACTGGCGCCTGATCCACTTCGCGCCGGCCATCATCGACTATGTCATCGCGCACGAACTGGCCCACCTGCGCGAAATGAACCACAGCCAGGACTTCTGGCGCGAAGTCGGCCAGATCCTGCCGGATTTCGAAGCAGCGAAAAACGTACTGCGACGCCACGACCCGGCGTCGCTTCCTCAGTTCTAGGCCGGTTGCGCCCGCCGCGGCAACCGGTTCCGTGACTCCGCCCCTCATCGCTAAAGGAATTTCACCATGCGTATGCTCCACACCATGCTGCGAGTCGGCAACCTCGACAAGTCCATCGACTTCTACACCAACGTGCTTGGCATGCGCGTGCTGCGCCGCAACGACTACCCCGACGGCAAGTTCACGCTGGCCTTCGTCGGCTACCAGGAAGAATCCGAAGGCGCCGTGATCGAGCTGACCCACAACTGGGACACCGACAAGTACGACCTGGGCACCGGCTACGGCCACATCGCCCTGGAAGTCGACAACGCCTACGAGGCCTGTGACAAGGTCAAGGAACGCGGCGGCAAGGTCACCCGCGAGGCCGGCCCGATGAAGCACGGCAGCACCGTGATCGCCTTCATCGAGGATCCGGACGGCTATAAGATCGAGTTCATCCAGAAGAAAGGACGGGTGGACTGAGGCTCCGCCCACCATCGCCATGATCCATACCATCCTGAAAATGGGCGACCCCCGGCTGCTGCGCGTGGCGCCGCCGGTCGAACGCTTCGACACTCCCGAGCTGCACGCCCTGATCGAAGACATGTTCGAGACCATGGCGGCGGCGCAAGGGGTGGGGCTGGCCGCGCCGCAGATCGGCGTGGACCTGCAACTGGTCATCTTCGGCTTCGACCGCAACGAGCGCTATCCCGATGCGCCCGCGGTGCCGCAGACCATCCTGTGCAATCCGGTCATCACGCCGCTGTCGGACGACATGGAAGACGGCTGGGAAGGCTGCCTGTCGGTGCCGGGGCTGCGCGGCCTGGTGCCGCGCTACCGCCATATCCGCTACCAGGGCAAGGACCCCTACGGCCGCGACATCGAGCGCGAGGCCGAGGGCTTCCACGCCCGCGTGGTGCAGCACGAATGCGACCACCTGATCGGCCGCCTCTACCCCTCCCGGATCCAGGATTTCTCGAAGTTCGGCTTCACCGAAATCCTGTTTCCGGGCATGGATCCGAATCAGGACGATTGAGCGTCCGCCGGCGCCCGGCGCGGGTCCGCGTCCGGCGCCAATTCCTCCGGCGCGAAATCATCCACCTGCAGCACCTGCGACACGAGCGCCTCGGCCTCTTCCAGCTGTGCCGCCTGGGCCGCCGTGATGGCGCCGTGCCGGTGCGCTTCGCGCCAATCGCGCACGCCCGACTGGCGCAGCCGGTCACGGATCGGCTGCACCGCGTCCACCAGGGCGAAGGCGCGGGTCAGCAGCGCCAGCGGATCATCGCCGGCGCCCGTCTCGGCGGACGTACGCTGGAGGTCGGCGGCCAGCCGCGCATGCGTCGGCGACGGCTTGAGCAGCAGTTCCGCGCATTCGCGGGTCAGCGCATCATCCGGCCCCCGTGCCGACCGGCGCGGCAGGATCGCGGCCCGCAAGGCCCAGGCCAGCGGCCGGCCGGGCAGGTTGGACAGCACCTGGTCCATGCGCGTTTCGATCTCGGCGTAGCCGCGCGCCATGCACCAATGCACCAGCGGCAGGTCGTCATGCTTGCGCCCCTCGTCCTCCCAGCGTTTGAGCACGGCCGACAGCAGGTATAGCTCGGACAGGATGTCGCCCAGCCGCGCCGACAGCATCTCGCGGCGCTTGAGGCCGCCGCCCAGCCGCGCCAGCGCGGCGTCGGCCAGCAGCGCGAAACCGGCGGCATAGCGGCCCAGCCGGCGGTAATGGCTGGCGGTCGGGCCGGACACCGGTGACGGCGCCAGCACGCCGCCGGTCCAGGCGCGGCCGATGGCGCGCAGGGTATTCATGCCGGCGTGGCGCAGATGGCGCCAGAACACGTCATGGAACACCTCCATGCCGCGCTCTTCGTCGGGATTGCCGAGCGCCAGGATTTCCGGCATCAGGTAGGGATGGGCGCGGATCGCGCCCTGGCCGAAGATGATCAGATTACGCGTCAGGATGTTGGCGCCCTCGACCGTGATGGCGATGGGCACCGCACGGTACAGCGCCCCGAGGTAATTGCTGGGCCCGTCGATCACGGCGCGCCCCGCGTGCACGTCCATGGCATCGTTGACCGACACCCGCATGCGCTCGGTCGCATGGTATTTCATGATGCCCGACACCACGGCCGGCTTGACGCCCTGGTTCAGCGCCGCGCAGGTCAGGCGCCGCGCCGCTTCCACCAGGTAGGCATTGCCCGCCAGGCTGGCCAGCTTTTCCTGCACGCCCTCGAACTTGCCGACGGGAAGGCCGAACTGTTCGCGCACCCGCGCATACATGCCGGTGGCATGCGCGCTCATCACGCACGCCGCCGCCGACAGCGACGGCAGCGAAATACCGCGCCCGGCGGCCAGCGCGCTCATCAGCATCTGCCAGCCATGGCCGGCGCGCTCGACCCCGCCGATCAGGGCGTCCAGCGGCACGAACACGTCGCGCCCGCGATTGGGGCCGTTCTGGAAAACCTGCATCGCCGGCAGATGGCGGCGGCCGATCTCGACACCGGGCGCGTCGGTCGGCACCAGCGCCACCGAGATGCCGATGTCGCGCGCCCCACCCAGGATGCCGTCGGGGTCGGACATCTTGAACGCCAGCCCCAGCACGGTGGCGACCGGCCCCAGCGTGATGTAGCGCTTGTGCCAGTTCAGGCGCACGCCGATCAGCTCGCGGCCATCGATCACCTGGCGGCAGACCACGCCGGTGTCCACCATGGAGGCGGCGTCGGAACCGGCCTCGGGGCTGGTCAGCCCGAAGCACGGCACCTCGCGGCCGTCGGCCAGGCGCGGCAGCCAGTAATCGCGCTGGGCCTGCGTGCCGAACTGCATCAGCAGCTCGCCCGGCCCGAGCGAGTTGGGCACCATGACCGTGACGCCGGCGGTGATCGAATAGGCGGAGATGCGCCGCACCACCTCGGAGTGCGCATAGGGCGAGAAACCCAGGCCGCCGTGGCGCTTGGGGATGATCATGCCGAAAAAACGCTGTGCCTTGAGAAAATCCCAGACTTCCGCGGGCAGGTCGCGCCGATGCCAGGTGATGTCCCATTCGTCCAGCATGGCGCACAGTTGCGCCACCGGGCCGTCGATGAAACGCTGCTCATCGGGCGTCAGGGTCGCCGCGGGCAGGTCCAGCAGCTTGCGCCAATTCGGGTTGCCGGTGAACAGGTCGGCCTCCCACCAGGTATCGCCGGCCTCGATGGCCTCGCGCTCGGTGGCGGAGAGCGGCGGCATCGCGTTGCGGGCCCAACGGTACGCGGGCTCGGAGATGCGGCGCCGGCGCCATGCGTTGAAATCCATCTGTTCCCCCTATATTCGAGATGCTACTGGGCGTATCGAATCAAAGTACCAGAATTGCGCCGTCCAGGCCAAACCGCGGCACGCCGACTCTGCGACAATGGATCTCCCCGCGCTGGTGCGCAATCCAATCGCTGTACGGGTACACACCGCATGCTGAACAAACTCTGGCTGGGCTTTTTCCTGACTGCCGCCGCGGCCGCCCTGTACCGCTGGCTGGCCATCGGCGATCCGGATGTGTTCCACGCCATGGTCGCCAGCCTGTTCGACATGGCGCGGGTGTCGGTCGAGGTCATGGTGCTGCTGTTCGGCACGCTGACGCTGTGGCTGGGTTTCCTGCGCATCGCCGAACGCGCCGGGCTGGTAGAGCGGCTGGCGTGGCTGCTGGGGCCGCTGTTCAGCCGCCTGATGCCCGAAGTGCCGCGCAATCACCCCGCGATCGGCCTGATCACCCTGAACTTCGCCGCCAACGGCCTGGGCCTGGACAACGCCGCCACCCCCATCGGCCTGCGCGCCATGCGCGAATTGCAATCGCTCAATCCCACTCCGGAAGTCGCCAGCAACGCCCAGATCCTGTTCCTGGTGCTCAACGCCTCGTCGCTGACCCTGTTGCCAGTGACGCTGTTCATGTTCCGCGCGCAGCAGGGCGCGGCCGATCCGACGCTGGTGTTCCTGCCCATCCTGCTGGCCACCAGCGCGTCGACGCTGGCGGGCTTGCTGGCGGTGGCGGCGTGCCAGCGCCTGCGGCTGCTCGATCCCGTCGTCATGCTGTGGCTGGGCGGCGCGGCGCTGCTGCTGGGCGGTTTCATGGCGCTGCTGGCCAGCATGTCCGCCAGCGCCATCGCCGCGCTGTCGTCGCTGATGGGCAACCTGGCGCTGTTCAGCATCCTGCTGGCGTTTCTCATCGCCGGCGCCTGGAAGAAGGTGCCGGTCTACGAGGCCTTCATCGAGGGCGCCAAGGAGGGCTTCGACATCGCCAAGAGCCTGCTGCCCTACCTGGTGGCGATGCTGTGCGCGGTCGGGGTATTGCGGGCCTCGGGCGCGCTCGACTTCCTGCTCGACGGCATCCGCTGGGCAGCCTCGCACGCCGGCTGGGACACGCGCTTCGTCGATGCGCTGCCGACCGCGCTGGTCAAGCCGTTCTCGGGCAGCGCGGCGCGCGCCATGATGCTCGAGACCATGACGCATTTTGGCGTGGACAGTTTCCCCGCGCTGCTGGCGGCCGTGATGCAAGGCAGCACCGAAACCACCTTTTACGTGCTGGCGGTGTATTTCGGTTCGGTCGGCATCCTGCGCGCGCGCCACGCGGTGGGTTGCGCGCTGGTCGCCGACCTGGCCGGCGTGCTGGCGGCCATCGGCGTGTGCTACTGGTTCTTCGGCTGACGCCCCGTCAATCCACCAGCAGGATCTTCATGCCATTGGTGCCGCCGCTGTCGCGGTAGAAATCGCCCTTGGTCAGGATGACCCAGTCGCCGGCCTGCACCAGGTTGCGCTTCTTCAGCTCGTCGATGGCGGCGTTGCTGAGGTCGGCCGGCTCATAATCCGACGGCGCGAACGGAATCGTGTACACGCCGCGGAACATGGTCACGCGGTTCTGCGTGACACTGTGCGGGCTGTAGCAGTAGATCGGCACGCCCGAGCGGATGCGCGACATGATCAGCGGCGTGTGGCCGCTTTCGGTCAGCGCGATGATGGCCTTGACGCCCGGGAAGTGATTGGCCGCGTACATGGCGGCCAGCGCGATGGTCTCGTCGCAGCGCGAGAAGGTCTCGCCCAGCCGGTGGTGCGACTGAGTGCTGGTGGGATGCTTTTCCGCGCCCAGGCAGACGCGCGCCATGGCCTGCACCGTTTCCACCGGATACGCTCCGGAGGCGCTCTCGGCCGACAGCATCACCGCATCGGTGTAATCCAGCACCGCGTTGGCCACGTCCGACACTTCGGCGCGCGTGGGCATCGGACTGGAGATCATCGATTCCATCATCTGGGTCGCGGTGATCACCACTTTGTTGAGGGTGCGGGCGTGCTGGATGATGCGCTTCTGGATGCCCACCAATTCGGCATCGCCGACTTCCACCCCCAGGTCGCCGCGCGCCACCATCACGCCATCGCTGGCGCGGATCAGCGCATCGAGCGCCTCGTCGTCGGCCACGGCTTCGGCGCGCTCGATCTTGGCGATGATCCAGGCCTCGCTGCCGGCGGCGCGCAGCAACGCGCGCGCCTCGTCGATGTCGCTGCCATAGCGCGGGAACGACACCGCCACGTAGTCCAATTGCATTTCAGCGGCCAGCTTGATGTCGACCCGGTCCTTGTCGGTCAGGCTGGGCGCGGACAGGCCGCCGCCGCGCCGGTTGATGCCCTTGTTGTTGGACAGCGGACCGCCCACCGTGACTGTGGTGTGGACCTCGTCACCCTCGACCCGGTCCACCACCAGCACCACGCGGCCGTCATCGAGCAGCAGCTCGTCGCCGACGCGGCAGTCGGTCACCAGCTCGGGATAGTCGATGCCGACGATGCTGGCGGTGCCCGCGTCCTTCGGATGCACCCGCGACAGCGTGAACGGCTGACCCACCTGCAGTTGCACCAGCTTGTCGGTGAAGCGCGCAATGCGGATCTTGGGCCCTTGCAGGTCGCCCATGATGGCGACGAAGCGGCCCTGCCGCGCGGCGCTCTCGCGCACCAGCCGGGCACGCTCGCGATGGTCATCGGCGCTGCCATGCGAGAAGTTCAGCCGCGCCACGTCCAGGCCGGCCTTGATCATGGCGTCGATGCGTTCCGGCGTCGACGTCGAGGGCCCCAGGGTGGCGACAATTTTGGTGCGGCGCAATACAGGCATGGCGATCCACTCTCACATGAACAACGAAAGCGCTATGGTACGACGGCGGCGGACACGCGGGTATCATGATCGGCATCCCGTCCCCAACGATCCGTGGCCGACCTCGTGAAAATCGTCATCGCACCCGACTCTTTCAAGGAAAGTATTTCCGCCCCCGACGCGGCCGCGGCCATCGCGCGTGGCGTCAAGGCCGCCTGTCCCGGCGCGCACACGGTCTGCATCCCGATGGCCGACGGCGGCGAAGGCACGGTCGAGGCGGTGTTGGCCGCGGCTGGCGGCCAGGCCCGCCAGCACACGGTCAACGATGCGCTCGGCCACAAGGTCGACGCCACCTGGGGCCTGCTCGAAGACGGCACCGCCGTCATCGAAATGGCCGCCGCCGCGGGCCTTGAACTTATCGCGCCGGCCAGGCGTGACCCGCTGCGCGCCAGCAGCCACGGCGTGGGGGAACTGATCCTGGCGGCGCTGGATGCCGGCGCCGCACGCATCATCCTCGGTCTGGGCGGCTCGGCCACCAATGACGGCGGCGCGGGCATGCTGACGGCGCTGGGCCTGCGCCTGCTCGATGCCGACGGCCGCAGCCTGCCGCCCGGCGGCGGCGCGCTGGGCCAACTGGCCAGCATCGACCCGCGCGGCCTCGATCCGCGGCTGGCGAAGACGCGCATCGTCATTGCCTCCGACGTCGACAACCCGCTATGCGGTCCGCAGGGCGCCTCGCATGTCTTCGGCCCGCAGAAAGGCGCTACGCCCGAACAGGTGCAAACGCTGGACGCCATGCTGGACCACTTCGCCGATCTCTGCGCGCGCCAGTTGGGTCGCGACCACCGCCACGAGGCTGGCGCGGGCGCGGCGGGCGGCCTGGGCTTCGCCGCCAAGGCTTTCCTGGATGCCCAATTCCGGCCGGGCATCGAGATCGTCGCCGAACTCGGCGGACTGGCACGGGCCATGGAGGGCGCCACGCTCGCCTTCACCGGCGAAGGCCGCATGGATGCCCAGACCCTGCGTGGCAAGACGCCGGCGGGCGTGGCCCGCATCGCGCACCAGGCCGGCGTGCCGGTGGTGGCCCTGGCCGGCTCGCTGGGCGAAGGCTACGAAGCCTTGCATGGCGTCGGCATCAGCGCCGCCTTCAGCCTGGCCCCCGGCCCCATCACGCTGCAACAGGCCCTGGCCGACGCCGAGCGCCTGCTGCACGACCGCGCCCGCGACGTCATGCAATTGTGGATGGCGGCGCAGAAGCGCATGCTGTAGCCGCGCCTCCCGCGCCACGACAAAAAAACCCGCTCGACGCGGGTTTTTGCCGGCCTTGGGGGCGACGCGGTGTCAGCCGCCCTGCAAAATGCCGGCCTCGACCAGCGCGTCCGACAGACGGATGTAGCGATCCACCGAGATATCCTCGGCGCGCGCGGTGGGCGCAATGTCCAGCGCCTCCCAGGGCACCTGCGGCGCCCAGTCGGCCAGCACCCGGCGCAGCATCTTGCGGCGCTGCGAGAAGGCACGCGCCACCACCGTCTCGAAGGCGCGCGCGCTGACCGGACGCAGGCGCTCGGCCGGCAAGGGCACCATGCGCACGATGGCCGACACCACCTTGGGCGGCGGGTCGAAGGCTTCGGGCGGCACGTCGAACAGCTTGTGCATGCGATAGCGCGATTGCAGCATCACCGACAGGCGGCTGAAATCACCGCTGCCCGGCTGCGCGACCATGCGGTCGATCACTTCGCGCTGCAACATGAAATGCTGGTCGCGGATGTGATCGGCCCAGGTCATCAGATGGAACAGCAGCGGGCTGGAAATGTTGTAAGGCAGGTTGCCGACCACCCGCAGCCCCGCGCCGAACTGCGAAAAATCCACTGTCAGCGCATCGGCCTCGACCACGGTCAGGCGGCCTTCGTCGAACTGCTTGCGCAGGCGCGCCGCCAGGTCGCGGTCGATCTCGACGGCGGTCAGATGGTCGAGCCGCTCCAGCAGCGGCCGCGTCAGCGCCGACAGGCCGGGCCCGATCTCGACCACGGAGTCGCCGCGGGCGGGATTGACCGCCCGCACGATCGACTCGACCACGCTCTCGTCGGTCAGGAAGTTCTGGCCAAAGCGCTTGCGCGCCTGGTGTTGAGACATGAAAAGCCCGGGCTGTGATCAGCGGTTGTTCTGGTTGATACGGTCCTGCTTCTCCAGCCGGTTGTCCACGTACGCCTGGGCGCGCAGTTGGTCCAGCCAGTCTTCGAAAGCCGGTTGGGCGCGGCGCTCGAACAGGGTCTGGCGGGCCTTCATGCGGGCCAGGTCATCGGTGGCGTCATGCTGGCGGCGCTCTTCGACCTGGATCAGGTGCCAGCCGAACGGCGTCTGGATGGGCTGGCTGATCTCGCCCGGCTTGAGGGCATTCATGGCGGCCTCGAACGGCGGCACGGTTTCACCGGGATTGAGCCAGCCCAGGTCGCCGCCCTGCGGCGCGGTCGCGTCCTGCGAGTACTGGCGCGCCATGTCGGCGAACTTGGCATCGCCGGCCACCAGGCGCTGGCGTATCTGCTCCAGGCGCTGGCGGGCCTGCGCGTCGCTCATGACGGTCGAGGTCTTGATCAGAATGTGGCGGGCATGCGTCTGCATCACTTCCACCGGCCCCTGCTGCGCCTGCGGCTGCGGTTGCGGCTGCGGTTGCGGCTGGGGAGCCTGCGCGGGCGCCGGAGCGCGCGCGGTGCGGCTGGGCGCCGGCTGGGCAGTGCCGCGGTCCATCACCTTGAGGATGTGGAAACCGTTGCCGCTCTGGAGCAGGCCGCTGACCTGCCCCTTCTGCAGGTTGGCGATGGCCTTGGCGAACAGGTCGGGCCAGCCATCCAGCGGACGCACGCCCATGACGCCGCCCTGCAGGGCTTCGGGGCCGTCGGAATTGGCGGCGGCCAGGCTGGCGAAGTCATCGCCGCGCTTGACCCGCGCCAGCAGGTCCTCGGCCTTGCGGCGCAATGCCGCCAATTGCTCGGGCGAGGAACCTTCCGGCACGCGCACCAGGATCTGGGCGACGGCGTAGAGCATCGGGCCGGCCGCGGCCGCCTGCTCGGGCGCGGCCTCGGGTTGGGGTTGCGGCTGGGCGCGCTGGGCCGCGGCGGCGAAGGCCGGGTTGCGGCGCTGATCCTTGAGGAATGCGTCGACCTCCGCGTCGGAAATGACGATGGTGGAGTCCACCGCACGCTGGCGCAGGCGATCCGCGCGGATTTCGTCCTTCAGCGACTTGCGGTAGCTGTCCCAGGTGACGCCGGTTTTCTCGATTTCCTGGCGCAGTTGCGCCACGCTGATCTTGTTGCGGCCGGCGATGGTGGCAATGGCCTGGTCGACCTGGGCGTCGTCGACGCGGATGCCGAGGCGGTCGGCCTCATGGCGCTGCACGCGTTCCATGATGAGACGTTGCAGCACCTGGTGCTGCAAGGTCTTGTCGTCGGGCACCTGGATGCCGCGCGTCTTCAGTTCGCCGGCGATGCGGGTCGAGGCATCGCGCAGCTCGCGCAGGGTGATCACATCCTTGTCGACCACGGCGGCGATGCCGTCCACGAACTGCTCGCCGGCGGGCGGCGGCGCGCTTTTCTGCGCGGCGGGCGCGTTCCGGGCACCCTTGCCGTTCGGCTCCGCCGCATGCGCGGCCGGGAAAGCGGCGCAAATGGCCAGCAAGAGCGCGTTGCCGGTAAAGCGGCGCAAAGAGTGCAACCTACGCATCATTCATACCTTTCAAATGTGGTCCCGGCGGGCACAGGCGGGGTAATGCGCGAGTAACCGGGGATACTTCTGTTCAGCAGGTTCATCGGATCGGTCCCGAGGGAACCCAGTCCGGTCAGTTCCAGCTGGAAGAACAAGGCCGTGTTGGCATCGGTGGCGGACACGGCATAGCGCTGGAACACCATCCGGCCGACCCAGCAGCAGTCGCCCTTGTATTCGAGGCCGGCGATGGCCTGCGTGATACGGGGCGAGTCGTTGGTGCCGCTGACCGTGCTCGACGGACCGTTGCGCAGTGAATAGTCGATACGACCCACGCCGTACCAGCGCTTGGTGAAGGGCCATTGCACAGCCAGGCTGATCTGGTTCTGTCCCTGCGGCTGATACTGCACGCCGGGCTGCGGATCGCGCTGGTAGCGGTAGGCCAGCGCCACGGTCGTCAGGCGCTGCGGCGACCAGCGGCCGCTCAGCAAGGCGCGCGACCAGCGGTTGTCGTAGGGGTTGTACTGGGCCGCCGCATCGGTGCTGAAGGTGTCGGTCAGCGCAGCGCTGGCGCCCACCAGGAAGTCGGAACGCACGTTCTCGCGCGGCGTCTCGCCCGGCAGCGTCACTTTCTGGTCGGCGAAATACAGGCGCTGCGCCACGGCCAGCGAGGCGCGCTCGAAGCCGGTCGAGGCATCGAGCCAGCGCGTGGTCAGCGCGGCGGTCAGCTGGTTGGCGTTGGAAATACGGTCCCAGCCGCCCGAATAGATGTTTTCCTCGAAGGCCTGCGAGAAACTGAAGTCGGACAGCGACGTGTCATAGACCGGGATCTTGGACTGGTCGCGGTACGGCACGCGCAGGTAATACAGGCGCGGCTCCAGGGTCTGGATCGACGACTTGCCGAACAGCGTGGTGTCGCGCTCGAAGATCAGGCCGGCATCCAGCGACATGATCGGCACCGTGCGCGATTGCGAACGCGGATAGCCGAACGCGGTGCCGGCATTGGCCGTGCCCGAATTCAGGCCGAGCCAGTCGCCGTTGTACCAACTGGTCTGGTATTGGGTGTAGTTGACGCCCGCCTTGGGAATCACGAACCAGCCCGGCCGGACGATCGGGTAGGACACCGTGGGATAGGTCTGGAAGCGGTCGCCATTGGGGCCATTGCGATTGCCCAGGAACAGCGGCTTGCTGAAACGCACCGCCGTCGAGGTCCAATCCAGATCGAAACCGCCCCAGTCGTAGCGGGCGCCGCGCAGGTACAGTTCGGGCTGCTTGTCGTAGGGCGGCGTCAGCAGCGCGTCCGGATCCTGCAGCGTCTGGTACTTGTACACCTGCGCATAGGCGCTCCAGTAGGTCGAGGACCAGCCCACCCGCGCGCGCTGCGGCAGATAGGTGGTGGACGCCTGGTTCAGGCCCAATTGGGAGATGTCGCGGAAGTAGTCGTTGTCCGACACCTTGGCCACGTCCCAGTCGGCATAGAAGCCGTTGCCGAACAGCTGCTGGTGGCGCCACCAGTACATCCAGCGGTCTTCGCCGCTGACATTGTCATGCGGCAGGTAAGCGCCGTAGATGCTGCCGGCATAGCTCGCCCCCAGGTAGCGGAATTCGCCGCCCAGTTGCAGGCCGCGCTTGGAAAAATAGCGGGGCTGCAGGGTCGCGTCATAGTTGGGCGCGATGTTCAGGTAATACGGTATCGAGAAATCGAACCCGCCCTTGCTGGTGGTGCCGTAGGTCGGCATCAGGAAGCCCGACTTGCGCTCTTTCTTGACCGGGAAGGTCATGTAGGGCGAAGCCAGGATCGGCACGTCCTTGAAATACAGCACGCCATTGCGGGCCACCCCTTCGTTTTCGTCGAAGTCGATGTCGACCGTGTTGGCCTTGATGTACCAGGACGGCGTCTCGCACGAGCAGCCGCTGTACGTGACGGTATGCAGCCGCATCTGCGACTTGCTGAAGATGTCGGCCTTCTCGGCCACGGCGAAGCCGCCGGTGGCGCCCAGCCAGAAGCTGGGTTTCTCGACTTCGCCGGAATACTTGTCGACGTTGAACTTGGCGTTCGGACCGGTGACCAGGGTGCCATCGCGCATCATGCGCGCATTGCCCTGCACGTCGACCTCGCCGGTATCCTTGCGGTAGTTGATGCGGTCGCCCTTGATCACGCCGTCGATGCGGCGCACCTGGGCCGCTCCCGTCAGGGTCAGGTCGGAATCCGGGTCACCTTCGATGGTGTCCGCTTCCAGATAGGCGGGGATATTGCCGTCCGGCAGGCGGTGCATCCGCAAGCCGGGAGACGTGCGCAGCTCGGGAGCCGCGGTGATCGAGGTCGACGCGGGAGCCGAACCCTGGCTGCCCTGGGCCTGAACGGCCCCGGCGACGCTGATAGCAGATAGGATCAACCACCGAACCTTGCGCACGAGTGAAAACAGCCCTTTTTGACGATGGGGGAACCAGGCAAAGGCGCCTGGAAAGGGCCAATGCTAACGGAAACGAGCCGGTATTATAGAGAAGCCGCGCCCAACGCCCAGCCTTATGTGTGCGCGCCCCTTTTTTACGCAATATTGCTCTTCTGACACGGATCATCCTTGAAAAACGATCACGACCCCCGCCTGGAGCAGATCCGCGCCTGGCTGCAAGGCCTGCCCGCCGCCCTGGGCCTGGCGGTGGATACGCTGCGCCCCGCCTCTGCCGATGCCAGTTTCCGTCGCTATTTCCGCCTGGACGCCGCCGGCCGCACCCTGATTGTGATGGACGCCCCGCCGCAGCACGAAGACTGCCGCCCATTCCTGCACGTGGGCCAGTTGCTGCGCGATGCCGGCCTGAACGTGCCCGCCGTCATCGAGCAGGACCTCGGCCAGGGCCTGCTGCTGCTGTCCGACCTGGGCGAGCAGACCTATTACCAGCGCATCCAGGACGGCGTCGACGACGCCCGCCTGCAATCGATGTATCGCGATGCCCTGGCGGCGCTGGTGCGCCTGCAGCAGGCCAGGACTACCGGCCTGGGCGCCTATGACGCTTCGCGGCTGGCCGAGGAGCTCAAGCTGTTTCCCGAGTGGTACGTGCAGAAGCACCACGGCGCCACGCTCGACGACAAGACCGCGCAGGCCCTGGAGAAGATCTTCGCCCTGCTGTCGGCGAGCAATGGCGGCCAGCCGACCGTGCTGGTGCACCGCGACTACCACTCGCCCAACCTGATGGTCTGCGACCAACCGCAGTATGGTCCCAACCCGGGGGTGATCGACTTCCAGGACGCCCTGGCCGGGCCCATCACCTACGACCTGGCATCGCTGGTTACCGACGCCCGCACCACCTGGGAAGAGCCGCAACAGTTGGACTGGGCCATCCGCTACTGGGAAATGGCGCGCGCGGCCGGCCTGCCGGTCGACGCCGACTTCGCCGAGTTCCACCGCGCCTATGAATGGATGGGCCTGCAGCGCAACCTGCGCATCCTGGGCGTGTTCGCGCGCCTGAACCACCGCGACGGCAAGGCCCACTACCTGGCCCACATGCCGCGCGTGAACGCCTACGTGCGCCAGGTGGCGCAGCGCTACGGCGTCTTCACGCCCCTGCTGCGCCTGCTGGACAAGCTCGACGACCGCCAGGTCAGCGTCGGATACACCTTCTGATGCGCGCCATGATCCTGGCCGCGGGCCGCGGCGAGCGCATGCGGCCGCTGACCGACCGGTTGCCCAAACCCTTGCTGCCCGTCGGCGGCAAGCCGCTGATCGCCTGGCATCTGGAACGGCTGGCCGCGGCCGGCTTCCAGGACGTGGTCATCAACCACGCCTGGCTCGGCCACGAGATCGAACGCGCCCTGGGCGACGGCTCCGCCTTTGGCCTGCGCCTGCGCTATTCCGCCGAGGGCACCGCCCTGGAAACCGCCGGCGGCATCGCGCAGGCCTTGCCCCTGCTCGGTCCGGACCCTTTTCTGGTGATCAACGGCGACGTCTGGTGCGACTGGGATCCGGCCGCCGCCGGCATGCAGGCGGCGCGGCTGCCCCCAAGCGGCGCCTGGCTGCTGCTGGTGGACAACCCGCCGCAACACCCGCAAGGAGATTTCACGTTGCAGCGCGACGGCCGGGTGGGCGCTGACGGCGAGCCCCGTTTGACCTTCTCCGGCATCGGCGTCTACCATCCCATGCTATTCGCGGGCGTGGCCCGCGGCACGGCCGCCCGGCTGGCGCCGCTGTTGCGGCAAGCCATGCAGCAGGATCGCGTGCGCGGCGCGCGCCACACCGGCCGCTGGGTCGATGTGGGCACCCCTCAGCGGCTCGCCGATCTCGACGCCGAACTGGGTTCCGGCCTGGCCTGAGGCCGGGCCGATGCCCACATATTTCACAATATCAAGGTGCGCAACCAGGCTTGTCCGCGCACCCAACGCACCCGGTTAACCGGGTATTCTCTGACGCTTTGGTCGGCGCGCGCGGCGCGCGGCCAGGCATTACCACAGGGTGTTTTCTAGGAATGGGGATGTTTGGAAGATCACAACGGGCCGTATTCAAGCCCTCCGTATACCAACCGGGCCAACGCACGCGCCGCATGCCGCGCTGGCTCGTCCTGCTGCTGGTGGGCATCGCCCTGGGCGCGGGCGGCGTGCTCTTCCTGCAGACCAACTACGGCCCGCAACGGCTGACCGTGGAGCAATCCGAGCAACTGCACACCGAACTGAGCGCGTCCAAGCTGGAGAACCAGCGCCTGCAGAGCCAGCTCGAAGAAGCGACCCAGCAGCGCGACGCCAACAAGGCCGGCCATGAGAAACTCACCGCCGACCTGGCGGACGCCCGCGCCAAGCTGGAAACGCTGAACAAGGAACTGGTGCTGTTCCAGGATGCCATGCCGCCCGATCCCCGCGGCGGCAATCTGGGCATCCGCTCGGCCACCTTCAAGCGCCAGCCGGGCCTGCTCGATTACCAGGTGCTGGTCATGCGCGAAGACCGCAGCGCGCCGGCCTTCAAGGGCACCCTCACCTTCGCGATCGAGGGCAGCTACACCAACGGCCGCGCCGCCACCGTCACGCCGGACGGCCCGGCCCTCGATGTCGACCGCTACGATTACGCGTTGGGCCAGCTCAAGCTGCCCGATGGCTTCACTCCCAGGGTGGTGGTGCTGCGCGTCATGGACGGCAATCAGAAGCAGCAAGCCATGCGCATCTACAACGTGCGCAACTGAGCGCCGCCGTCTCCAGGAAACCCGCCCATCCGGCGGGTTTTTTTGTGCCTGCGCAAAATGGTTGCGCCCACAACCAAGCAAGCGATATAGTTGCGCAAACAACCAAAATTCGGAGACTGCATGACACTGCCTTCCCGCGTGCCTGTCCTGATCGTCGGCGGCGGTCCGGTCGGGCTCACCCTGGCCGCGCTGCTGGCGCGCTACGGCATTGCCTCGCTCACGCTGGAGGCCGACGACAGCTATTGCAGCGGCAGCCGCGCCATCTGCATTTCGCGCCGCTCGCAGGAGATCCTGTCCTGGACCGGCGCCGACGCCGCGCTCACCGCCACCGGCCTGCCCTGGACGGGGGGCCGCAGTTACTACCGCGACCGCGAAGTGCTGCGCTTTGACATGCCGCACGATCCGCTGCAGCGTTTCGCGCCCATGGTCAATATCCAGCAGTACTTCGTCGAGGAATATGCCCATCAGGCCATGCTGCGGCAACCGGGCCGGGCGACGCTGCAATGGGCCGCGCGCGCCGTGGCGGTACGGCCGGAAGCGGACGGCGTGCGGGTCGAGGCGGACCTCGACGGACAGCGCCGGACGATCCAGGCCGACTGGCTGGTGGCCTGCGATGGCGGACGCAGCAGCGTGCGCGAGGCGTTGGGCCTGAAACTGGAGGGCATGCAGTACGAAGGCCGGTACGTCATCGTCGATATCGAGCAGGCCTCCAGCCGCCCGGTCGAACGGCTGGCCTGGTTCGACCCGCCCTCCAATCCCGGCTCCACGCTGCTGATGCACCGGCAGCCCGGCAATGTCTGGCGGGTCGACTACCAGATCCGCGACGACGAGGACGCGGCCGAGGCCGTCAAGCCCGGCAACGTGCTGCCACGGGTGCAGAGCCACCTGGACATGATCGGCGAAACGGCCCCCTGGAAGCCGCTGTGGATCTCGCTGTACAACGCCAAGTGCCTGACGCTGGAACGTTACCGCCACGGCCGGGTGCTGTTCGCCGGCGATGCCGCCCACCTGGTGCCGATCTTTGGCGTGCGCGGCCTGAACTCGGGGCTGGATGATGCCGGCAACCTGGCCTGGAAGCTGGCCTGGGTGCTGCGCGGGCAAGCGCAGCCGGACTTGCTCGATAGCTACAGCGACGAGCGCGTCCACGCCACCCGCCAAAACCTGGCCTACGGCGCCAAGAGCACCGAATTCATGGCGCCGCCGGATTATGGCTTCCGCCTGATGCGCGAAGCCGCCTTGCGGCTGGCGCTGACGGACGAGCATGTGCGCCCGCTGATCAATCCCCGCCAGTCGGCCCCCATCGCCTACCCCGGCTCGCTCTTGAACCTGGCCGATGGCGCGCCACGCCAGAGCCCCGGCGCCGCCCCCGGCCAACCGGCGCCCGACCTGCTGCTGGCCGACGCGGACATGGCGCCATGCTATCTCAGCGCCTGCTTCGGTCAGGGCTTCGTGCTGCTGGCCTGCGCGCCCGACACCGCGCAGGCCCAGCGCCTGCGGGCGCTTGCCGGCGCCACCCGGACGGCGCCGGATCCGCTGCGGCTGCTGCCCGTCGGCGGCGCCGCGCCCGACGCCTGGGGGGATCCCCACGGCCATCTGCGCGACCGCTTCGGCGCGCGCCCCGGCAGCGTGTACCTGCTGCGGCCCGACGGCTACGTGCTGGGCCGCTGGGACCACCCCGACGACCGCATACTGCGCGCCGCCCTGGCGCCCTATTACCCGATGATCCCTGCCACCGCGCCGGAGCCCCACGCATGAGCAACGATGAACTGGATCAGGTCTATACCCGAATGGCGCAGACCTTGACGCGCGTCGGTCCGGCCCAGGCGCCGCTATTCCTGTCGATCCTGGGCCTGGCCGCGCTGGCGCGGCTGCCGGACGCCTCGACCGCCGCCGCCTTGCTGGCGCAGGCCGAGGCGGCCTGCGCGGACCCTGTGGCACACTATTCCAACGCCACCGCCGACCGACCGACGTGACCCCGCCCGCCCTCGAACGCTTCCTGACCTACCGCCTGCACACGATCAACAAGATCACGGATCGGGATACGAACCGCGCCTACCTGCAGGACTGCGGCATTCCGCTAGGCGAAGCGCGCTGCCTGGCCGCCATCGGCCGCTATGCGCCGCTGTCGGTCAATGACCTGGCCCTGGCGGCCAACCTGAACAAGGGCCAGGCCAGCCGTTCGGCGCAGGCGCTGGCCGAGCGCGGGCTGATAGAAAAAAAGGACTCGACCGCCGACGGCCGCGGCGTCGTGCTGTCGCCTACCGTCGCCGGCCAGGCGCAATACCGGCGCATCATGGATCTGATCGCGCGCCGCAACGAAGAAATCTTCGGCTGCCTGAGCGCCGACGAACAGCGCCAGCTGGGCGACATGCTCGATCGCCTGATCGCCCATCAGCGCCAGCGTCCCGGCACGCCGCAAGACTGACCCGCGCTCCGCGGTCCGTGGGATCCCGCCCCTGACAGGCGCCTCGCACAGGCCCTAGCCCGCCGCCTTGGGGGCGGTCGCGCCGAATTGCGCGGCCACTTCATCCATGAATTGCGCCATGCGCACATCCAATTCGGTCACGCCGCCGGCATCATGCGTGGTCAGCATCACGTCGACCCGGTTGTAGACATTGGTCCATTCGGGGTGATGGTTCAGCTTCTCGGCGAACATCGCCACCCGCGTCATGAAGCCGAACGCGGCGTTGAAATTGGCGAAGCGAAAGCGCTTTTCGATGGCATCGCGCATGGCGACGGCCTGCCACCCCGACAGGGCCGCCAGCGCGATGTCGCTACCGATGCGCGCAGGGGGAAACATACTCATGACGAACTCCAGGAAAGGCCTGCGGAACCATGCGCCGAGGCACGCGCGGGCCGGCGTCACCGCCGATGGCCCGCCGGCGCGCATGGCGGTTGCCGGGCGCTATTGCCTGACCGCGTACAGATAGATTTCGACGCGGCGGTTGAGCGCCCGGCCTTCGGCGGTGGCATTGTCGCCGATCGGATCGCTCGGTCCGCGTCCCTCGATCGACAGGCGCGTCGCGGCCACGCCCTGCCGCGCCAGATAGTCGGTGACGCTGCGCGCGCGGTTCACCGACAGCGTCTGGTTGTGCGCCAGCGCGCCCGTGCTATCGGTATGCCCCACGACCTTGGCGCGCAGTTCGGGATGCTGGTTGAGCGCACGCGCCACGCTGTCGAGCACCGGCAGCAGCGCCGGCTTGAGGTTGGTCTTGTCGGTATCGAAAGACACATTGCTGGGGATATTGACCTTCAGGCTGCCATCCGGCATTTCAACCACGTCAATGCCCAGCGAAGTCGCTCCCGAGCGCTGCACGTCGTCCTTCACCACCTTCCAGTTGTAGCCGATCAGGCCGCCGGCCACCGCGCCTATGCCGGCTCCCACGGCGGCGCCCGTGCCGTGGCCGATCAGGGCGCCGATGCCGGCCCCCACCGCCGCACCCGCCCCCGTCCCCACCGCGGTATTGGTCTGTTGCTGGGTGGCGCACCCCGCCACCAGGGCTCCTGAAGCCGCGACTACAGCGATACGCTTGAGCATGGTTCCCGAGTACATGACAACCTCCACGATCCTGTCGGTGTGCCGGCACCATGCCGGCAGGATCATGTTACGCCCGGGCCCGCCCGCCATGTCAGCCGGACGCGCGCAACAGTTTGTACCGGCCGGCGCTCAGCCCGGCGCCGCACCGGGCGCCGCCAGCCACGGCAACACCCCCTCGAGCCGCGGTGACTGCGCCGCCGGCGCCGGCGCGCCCTGCGGCAAGGCCAGGCCGACACGGTTATGCCAATAGGTGCGTAGCCCGACCTTGCGGGTGCCGAACAGGTCATACCCCGAACCGGCCACGAACGCCGCCTGCGATGCCGGCGTTTCGAGGCGCGCCAGCGCCATCTGGTAGGGGCGCGGATCGGGTTTGTAGTAGCCCGCCTCTTCCGAGGTCACCACCACGTCCCACGCCACGCCCAGCAGCGCGGCGGCGCGATGCCCCAGGCGCCGCGAACAGTTGGTGACCACGCCGAGCCGGCAGTGCGGCCGCAACGCGGCCAGCAACTCGCGCGCGCCATCCCATACCGGCAGATCGTCCCAGCCGCTCTCCAGCGCCTGCGGCGCGCTGGCCGGCAGGCCCACCGCCGTGGCGGCGGCCTCGACCAATTCCTCATAAGGCCGATAAGCGCCGCAGCCATAGGTCAGCCGCAGATACTCGGCGCGCCAAGCCCGGCCCTTGGCCTCGGAACCCGCTGCGCCATTCCACACCGTCCAGGAATCGAGCAACGCCGTCAGCAGATCGAACAGGACCACCCGCGGATAGGCGGCGGACGGGGCAAGAACGGACATGGCAGGCACTCCCAGTGATTCGATGCCCTCACTATAGAGACACCGTGCGCCCGCGTGCTTTAGCCGGGATACAGGCTGCTTTAAGTCCAGCATTAATCCCGACTACGACGTCCGCCAACACGCCGCTGGCATGAAGCCGGTTCCGATTATTTGCACTTGCAATTACATCGCGCACCGATACAATCTTTCGACCATACGATTGCAATTGCAATCAAATATCGGGACTTTCGCGCGGCGCCGTCGAAAGGCCACGCCCCCAACTGCGCCACAGGAACCCGCAGCATGCGTCTCTTGCACATCGTGTCTTCGCCCCGCGGCCCCCGCTCGGCATCGTTCGCCATCACCAACGCCTTCCTCCAGGCCTACGGCAGGACATGCCCGGCCCTGGCGGTCGACACCTTGAATCTGTGGGAAGCCGACCTGCCCGAATTCGACAGTGGCGCCATCGGCGCCAAGTACAAGGCCGTCGCCCGCGAGCCGCTGGACGCCGCCGAAACCGCGGCCTGGACGCGCATTGCCGGCCTGGTCCGGCGCTTCGAGCAGGCGCAGCGGATCGTGGTGGGCGTGCCGATGTGGAATTTCGGGCTGCCCTACAAGCTCAAGCAGCTCATCGACCTGGTCAGCCAGCGCGGCCTGTTGTTCAGTTTCGACGGACGCGCCTATGGCCCGTTGCTGCGGATTCCCCGCGCACTGGTGGTGCATGTGCGCGGACAGGGCCACGATCCGGCGGCCAGCCCGGTCGACCCCGGGTTCGCGCACCAGGCCGACTATCTCGACTTCTGGCTCAGGTTCATCGGCGTCCAGGAGGTGCTCCGCGTGATGGTGGAACACACCTGGGACGGGCGCGCCGCCCAGGCCATCGAAGCGGCCAAGGCCCAGGCGGTCGCGCTGGCGCGGGATTTCTAGCGCCCGCGCTTACCGCCGCGCGGCTCAGCCGCGCCTGCCGAACAGCAGCGCCAACCCGAACAGCGCCCCCAGCCCGCCGACGGCGGCCAGCGAAAGCGACGGCTCGCGCAGGTTCAGCGCCATGAGCGCCGCCGCCCCGCCCAGCGCGGTGATGCACAGGCCCACCAGGCGCCCGCCCGCGGAACCATAGAAATGCGTGCGCCGCGCGGCCTCGGTGCCGGCCGGCTGGCGCCTTTGCCACGCCGCCAATGCCTGCTCGAATTCACGCAGCAGGCGTTCACGGCTGGGCAGGTCCACCGCGCTGACCAGCAACGTCGGCCGGCCGGGACGGACCAGCTTGAGATAATCGTCCGTACCCCAACTGGACAAGTCGGCGAAAGCGATCGAGGAACGGCGCGAAAACTCCAGTCCTTCGGCCGTCACCCTCACGGCGTTGCGCGTGGGAAAGCCCTTGAATGCCACCAGCGGCGGCACCAGCAGACCCAGCACCGCCAGCGTGGCCGCCAGGCCCAGCGGACCGCGATTGAACACCACCAGCATGAAGCTGCCTGCCGCCAAGGCGAACGCCAACGGCACCGACAACTGGTGCCACCGGGTGTAGACCGACGCCTGGATCCCTTCGTTGCTATTCATGCTTGAACCTTGTCAATTACTCGCCTTCACGAAGTTTGCGCCATTGCCCCCCACCGGTAGCGCGCGAATGTCGGGCATGCGATCCGGGTCGGGCCAGTATTCCACCTTGATGATCGCCTCCTGGAAGATATCGTCATCGACCAGCACTTCGGTGCGCAGGATCGCGCAACCGTTGCTCACATGGAACTGCACCGACTCGTCCCAAGGCTTGGAGGTGAATTCGATCGACTGGCTGCGATCCTTGCGTATCCAGCGCCAGACATCCGCCCACCCCGGGCGAGCGCTCATGTTGTCGACGTATTGGTCGACGCGATCGGCCCAGGTTTCCTCGCGCGGCCGGCCCTGCACGAGCTGCGCATTGGATGGTCCGCGCGGCTGCAACTCCGGGTCCGCCGAGCGCGGCGAGCCCTTGCTAGACACCACCGCGCTGACACCCTGCCCGACCAGCTTGAGGTTATACGCGTAGTCACTGTGCTCGGAATAGCCCGGCATGGTCACTTCCAGCACCAGGCGGTCGCGGCCGAAGACTTCGCCCTTCAAGAACCCCTTCCAATCCAGCGTCACGCGCACACCGAACACGGCCCGGTTGAAGGCCTCCAGTTCATCTTCCCGCGTTTCGTAGAGCGTGCGGTCTTCCACGTCCTCGAATTGCGCCGAGCGCATGCAGCAGCGCGTGAACCAGATTTCCAGCTCGCTGTCCTTGGCGCTGTCGCCCCAGAACTTGAAGTACAGCCCGGCCGCCAGCAGGCAAAGGCCCAGCGCGATCCAGCCCCACACGGGGATCCCCAACAGCACGGTGCCGCCGCTGGTCAGGCCGACCAGGGCGCCGCCAAAGCCTCCCGCGCCCGCCACGACACCGGCCGTGCTGAGGGCCCCGCCCAGCGAAATCAGCGCCGTGGCGACGCCGGTAAGCCCGGACAGCAACAGGAACACGGACGAGGTCGCATAGGCGCCGCCTGCCTCGTAGTTCTTCACATCATATTGATCGATGGCGCTCAGCGCGTTGTTGGCTCCGTCGACAAACGTAGCCGCCGCCGCGAACACCGCCCCCGCCGTGCGCACGGCAGTCAGGCGCATGTTCAGCTTCAGGTTCATGGTGAAGGCGGTATTGCTGGCCACGCGCGCGCCGATCCCGCCCGCCGTCACTTCGATCGCCACGCTGCCCACGCCCAGCACCCCCGACGTGATACCGAACCAGGCCTTGCGCGCGGCCTTGGCGTCGTGGATGACTTGCGCCTCGCGCAGATCGGAGACCGACGAGTACAGCGCCACCAGCGTCAATACGCCCGTCGCCCCGGCGTTGGCGCCGTCCTTGCTCTTGGCCCATTTGACCAGGCCCGCCAGCGGCGACATGGTGGGCGCGGGCAGGGCCAGCACCGGGGGAGGCGCTGGCAGCGACAGCTGCGGCGATGCGCCGCCGCCAGGACGCGGGCGCGCCGTGGCCGCGCGGTTCAATTGCGCGTCGACTTCCTCGGGAATGATGTAGTTGAACGTGACCGGCGTGGCGCGCTCCGCCTGGGTCCCGATCCAGCCGGCCTGCATCTGCTTGCTCGCGTAGATACCGATGTCGCCTCTCCCGCCCACGGTCAGGGACGTCGGGTCCGGCTCCCAGACGATCTGGTGCATGTCGGCGATCATCCGCGGCACGGTGGTGGTATGCGTGCGCACGGCCACCACGATGTTCATGCGCGCCGACATCGTCAGCGTGACGCGCGCCGCGACGCGTTCAGCGATGGGGTCGCCCGACAAGGTCAGCCGCAGCAACTGCGTCGCCATGAAACGGCCGATCGCCGCGCCCGCCGCCCGCATCGGCGGCAGCTGCCCCTTGGCCGCTCGCGCCTTGAGCCAATCGTTGTAGCTCTTGACCATTCTGCGGACGCTGGAGACCTGCTTGGAGATGACCTTGCCTTTGGCTTCGCGGTCCAGGAAGCCCAGCAGCTCGCCATCGTTCGCCGCCAGCGCCCGCCAGATCGCCGCATAGGTGCTGTCGCTGTCTTCGTCCTTCAGCGAATCGTCGATGGCCTTGTGCTCGCTTTCGACCGCGCCCGCGCCATCCACGCACAGCGCCATGTCTTCTTCCAACCGCTCGCCGGCGGCGGCGTCCTTGGGGGAGTAGGCCTTGAGCGCCAGCCAGAACGTATCGCGGCTATACCACCAGGCCCAGTCCTTGCCTGCCCCCTCGATCTTCTCGCGCATCCGGGAGATGGCGGCCTTGTTGTCGCTGAGCGTCTTGGCGACCTTGCCGGTGTCGATCCGTTCACGCAGGCGACTGAGCTCGTCACCGCTGGAGCCCATCTGCTTTTGCAGGCCGTCGATGATCTGCGCCACACCCACTTCGCGCAGGCGGGTCGGGTCCAGATGGTGCTCGGCCAGCTCGCCCATGCATTTATTGCGCCAGGTCGACACATCCGCCAACACGCCCACGGGATCGCGCAGCGCCAGCACCACGCCGCCCTTGGGCGTCATCTGCCGCATCTTGGCCGCCACCGCCGCGCCTTGGCCGCCGAACACGCTCACGGCCGGCGCCAGGGTATTGCCGAACAGCGTGGCGGCCCCCGCCGCATCGCGAAACTCGATCGCGTGGCTGGCGAGGTTGGCGCCGTCCTCCGCCACGCGAAAGCCAGTCTCGGGCTTGGGATGGCCGCCCGCCCACACCGCCTTGGCGTCCAGCTCCACCATGATCTTCTTGCGCCAGCGCTCGTTGCGCGCCAGATCGCGGCGGATATCGCGCGTCCACCAGACCCGCGAATAACCCACCCACACCGTGCGCGACGCATTGGCGGGGGCCTCGACGTTGATCAGCGTCGATTCCAGCCCATGCCCTTCGCGCGTGCAGGTGAATGTCGGCTGTTCGGCCGGGCGGTTATCGTCGTCGACCGGCACTTCCTTCATCTGGCCCGTGGCGGTCGCCGCGAACGCGCGCCAACCGTAGCTGCGACGCGGGTCCCAGATATACACATACCCGGCCGTGATCGCACGCAGCATGTAGGCGCCCTGGCGCATGGTCTCGTAATAGAGCTCCGGGTCTATATATACGCCATCGGGCAGGTCGTTCTTGCCGCCCGGCACGTACGCGATCCGCATGGGCAGGATGGGCAGCCCCGGCCGGCCGCAGAACTTGCCCTTGCAGGGCAGCGCGTCGTAGTCAGTCGTCATCCTTGCAGCTCCTCCCGTGCCCGCGCCTCTTGCGCGAACACCTGCCAGTCCTCGTCGTCCATATCTTCGGCGGCGCGATAGAGGCGGCCGCCTTCCTCGCGCACTTCGCGCAGCAAGGCCTCGAACGAAGGCGCGCGCTCCAGCGGCGCGGCCAGCCGCAGCCGCCAGGCGGCGAACAGCGCCAGGTCCTCGTCATCGTCGATGCCACAGGCGGCCCCGGCATCCAGCGCGCGCCGCACTGCCTCCAACACCGACGCGTCACCGCGCAGGCCGTCCGCGTTCAAGCGTTGCAGCACGGCGTTGACGCGGCCAAGCCGCGCCAGGCGCGGCCAGTCCGGCGTGGCGGTCTGCATCGGGCCGGGCGTATCCGGCAGCGCCTGCCACCGCCCGAACCCGTCCACGCTCATCCACGTGACGCCCGGTATCCACGAGGCCGGTACCGCGCCCGCATACAGCTCGCCCTGAAATTGCGTGGTGCGCGGATCCCAGAACCGCAGGATGCGCACGCGTCCCTGCGCATCGCGCAGGCGCGCCCGCTGAACCAGGCGCTGCGCGACTTCCGCCAGCGGCAGATCCGTCGCCAGCCAGGCCGACATCGAGCGCGCCCGCCGGGCGGCCGGCGCCGGACGCACGGCTTCATCCACGGCCAGCCGCAGGCTGGCGTTTACCAGACGCTCGTGGCGCAACTCATCCGGCACTTCGGCCAGATACAGGGGCGGCGCGGTGGCGCCTTGCGAAATCAGATCGACCCCGCGGCGCGCCAGGCCGGCCGACTCGATCATCCCAGCCAGCGGATCGGCCAGGGTCGAATCGCACAACAGCAGCACGCGCCGGCTGGCGCATCCGTCCAACACCGCGCGCAGACCCGCGATGGCGCGCTCGACGCTGGCTTCGGCGCTGGCCGTCCAGTACTCGGGGCAGTGGCGCAGGGTGTCCATCGTCATGCCGCCAATGCGCCGCTGCCGGCCGCGTCCTCGAGCGCCGCGGCGCAGCCTTCCAGATCGCCCTGCGGTGGTTGCGCGGGCCCGGCGCCGCTTTGCGGCCCGACCCAGTTATGCACGCCCGCCTTCAGTTCCACCTTGCCGGGCGCATGCAGCTGAATGCCGCCGCCTTCGATACGCATATACGCGCCGGCGGCCGTGGCCAGGACCTTGCGGGCCGCGTTCACCTCCACCGCGCCCTGCGCCGACACCAGTGTCACCGTCTTCTCCGCCGCCAGCCGTATGCGCGCCTTCTGACTGTGCAGCCGCAGCTGCCCGCCCGCCGCGTGCAGGCGGATGCCCTGCTGGTCCACCGCGCGGCCGTCGCCGCCCAGGCCCTTGGTGAACAGCACCACCCCTTGCGCCACGCACATCGACAGGTCCGCGCCCGCCGCCCAATTCACGTCCGGGGCGACCTGGCACAACGTGGCGCCAGCCACCATATAGGCATTGCGCGGCGTGTACTGGCCGATTCCCTTGGGCGCGCTGACCTGGATATGCGGCTGGGTGTAGGCCGGCACGCGCGCCTCGGCCTCGGCCTGGCTGCCTTCCAGGATCCCGCGCACCGCGTCCAACTCGTTCAAGGCCCGCGGCTTGTCCGCATCGCCTGGGAGCCCAGCTTCCTGGCGGCCGGCGGTGGCGGACAATTCGCCGGCCTGCTCGATGGCCGTTTCCATCAGCCTGATGGCCTCTTCGCTATCCAGCAGGCCGCCCGCCGCGTCTTCGCGCTTGTCGGCGCTGATCAGCAGCCCGGCCCCCGCCCGCAACGCCAACGCCTCGCTGGTGGCCAGCTCGGCGCCATGGCCCAGGTCCGACAGCCGCTCGTTATCGCGCTGCTGCTTCAGATGCCCCAGGTTCAACCGCGCTTCGGCCTGCGAGGTCGATGCCGTCAACCGCGACTGGCCCGGCGTGTCGTCCTGCACCAGCTGGTTGTAGCCGCCCATGCCCTGCCCGCTGGCGGCCAGCGCCTGGGTCTTGAAACCCGACATCACCACGTTGTGCGCATGCCCCGCCTCGCTGCCCGCGAACCAGGCGGGCGCGTTGCCGGTGGCCTTGGCCGCGCCGCCCTGCACCTGGTTGATCGCCGCGTTCTCGGCGCCGGCGCCGTTGTACAGGGCGCCAACCACGACGGGGCGGTCGATATCGCCATGCATGAACTGCACCAGCACCTCCTGCCCCAGGCGCGGCACGAAATGCCCGCCCCAGTCCGACCCGGCCACCGGCTCGGCCACGCGCACCCATGTACCCAGGGTGTCGCTGGCCGGCGCGTTGTCGTCGCCGGCCGGATGAACCTGGCGGTTGCTCGACGCGCTGCCGCGCTGCCAATGGAATTGGATCTTGATGCGATGGTCGCGATCGGTATGGACCGGATCGCCGGCGCCAACCACCAGCGCGGTCTGCGCGCCATGCACGGTGGGGCGCGGATGCAGCCGCGCGCCGTGGCCATCGCGCGTGCTGGGCCGGTATTCCAGCGTGGCGGCAATGGCTTCGAAGCGGTTGCGATAGAAGTCCGCCTCGCTGTCCGCGGCTGCGCCCGCCGCGCCCAGCGCCTGCGTCACGGCCCGGCCCAGGCTTTCGTCGAAATTGTTGCGGGCCTCATGGCCGATGGCGATCACCACGAATTCCGCGCCCGCGTCTTGTGACGGCCCCCAGTGTCCCGTCAGGGTGAAGCGCTGCCCCGGCGCCAGGGTACGCGCCGTGCCCTCGCCTTCGTAGCGCGACTGGCGCACGCGCTGCGCCGCCAGCGCGTTGTGCGCCAGCCGCTCGCCCTGCGCGCCATCCTCGAACAGGTACTGCCCGGGGTAGTCCGAGTCCGCCAGTTCCATCGCATTGGCGAACGTGTCTTCGACCTGGGCGCTGGCCTGGCGCGCGTGCATGGCGCGATAGTCCCAGGTGGCCAGGCGCACGGCGTTGGTGCGCCAGGCACGGCTCTGGCGCCAGACCTGGATCGAGTCCTGCGCCTCGGTGGCATCGGCGCGCTGAAACGGGATGCTGTCCTGCGGGCCCGCCCCGAAAGCGCCATTATGGTCGGCGATGACGAGGGTGTGGGCGCCGGGCCCGCCCTCGCCGGCTTCATGCTCGACCCAGTAAAACAGTCCCTCTTCGGCCAGCAGGCGCTCCACGAAGGCAAAGTCGGTTTCGCGGTACTGGATCGTCAGGCTGCGCTTGGCATAGGCCTCGCGGTCCTTCACTTCCCAGCGCCACTGGGGCGCCAGCGCGCCCTGCCCCTGGTAGTCGCCAAACACGCTGTCGACAATGTCGATCACCGACAGATCCTGGAACGCAAAGCTGTCGCGCCGCTGGCGCAGCAACGCCAGCCAAGGCTCGATGCGCAGGCGGTAGCGGGCAAAGCCGCCGTTGGCCCCCTCGAATCGCGCCTCGGTCACCAGGCCGCACCAGACGCGGTGTTCGTCACGTCCCAGCGCCGTCTGCAGCTTCACCTGCGCGGGCTGGCCGATCAGCGACTTCAGCGGAATGTGCGCATCGTCGGAGAGCGCGTCCAGGTGCAGCACGAAGCCGCCATCGCTCAGTTGTTCGCTGCCATGCAGCCGCTCGGCCAGCAATTTGTCCTGCCCCAGCGGCGTCGTCAGGTCCAACAGGCGGTCGGCCTGGGTAAAGCCTGCGCCCAACAGGCTGGCAGCGGCGGATTCAAGGGCCATGTCGGCGTCTCCTCTGGTCAGCTCATCCGGAACCGGAACTCGCCATTCTTGCCCGCGCTCACGCGGACCCTGGCGATGCCTTCACCCTGCGCCATGCGGCTGAGCACCTGCTCGGCAATCTCCGGCAGCAGCGTTCCGTTCAGAATATGGTCGACATTGCGCGCGCCCGTATCCACTTCGGTGCAGCGCGCCAGCACGGCCTCCACCAACGCCTCGTCCCATTCGAATACGGCGCGATGCGTGGCCTGCACGCGGCGGGCGATGCGCCCGAGCTTCAGACCGATGATGTGCGCCAGCGCATCGTCATCCACCGGAAAATACGGAATGGTCTTCATGCGCCCCAAGAACGCGGGCTTGAAGGCCTTGTACAGCTGCGGCGCCAGCAGTTCCGACAGTTGGTCGGGCGACGGGCGCTCGGCGGCCGGCTTGTTCAAGCAGGCCTGCATGATGGCGCCGGAGCCGACGTTGGACGTCAGGATGATCAGCGTGTTGCGAAAATCGATCTCGCGCCCTTCCGCGTCATCCATCACGCCCTTGTCGAATACCTGGAAGAACAGCTCCAGCACATCGGGATGGGCCTTCTCGATTTCGTCCAGCAGCACCACGCTGTAGGGCTGGCGGCGCACCGCCTCGGTCAGCACGCCCCCTTCGCCATACCCCACGTACCCGGGCGGCGAGCCCTTCAGGCCGGAGATGCTGTGGGCTTCCTGGTATTCACTCATATTGATCGTGACCAGCTTGCGCTCGCCGCCATAGAGGATATCGGCCAGCGCCAGCGCGGTCTCGGTCTTGCCCACGCCCGACGGCCCCACGAACAGGAACACGCCCTTGGGCTTGTCCGGATCTTCCAGGCCGGCGCGGGCCGTGCGCACGCGCTGCGCGATGGCGTGCAGCGCGTGGTCCTGACCGATGACGCGCTCGGCCAGCATGGGTTGGAGCTGCAGCACGGTGCGGATCTCGTCGTTCACCATGCGGCCAAGCGGAATCCCGGTCCAGGCCGCGATGACTTCGGCCACGATCTGCCCGTCGACGCACGCCGGCACCAGCGGCTGTTCGCCCTGCAGGGCGCGCAACTCGTCCATCAGGCCGGCCAGGCGCTGCTGCGCGGGCGTCAGCGGGGTCGGCGCCGCCTTGCGCCGGCCCGCGGCGGGCGCCTTGTCCCCGGCGGGGGCGGGAATTTGCGCATCCAGGCCCGCGGCTTCCAGCTCGGCGCGCAGGGCATGAATCCTTGCAACCAGCTCGGTCTCGGCCGCGTGCCGGGCCTCGGCCTCGGCCAGCGTCGCCTCGCCCGCCGCGATCTCGGCATCCAGTTCCGCCAGCCGCGGCTGCGGGCCGCCGGTGGCGGCTTCGCGGCGCAGCGCCTCCCGCTCGGTGCGCAGCCGCGTCAGGCGATGGCGCGCGTCGTCGATCAGCGCCGGCGTGGCGCTGCGGCCCAGCGCCACGCGCGCGCAGGCCGTGTCCAGCACGCTGACGGCCTTGTCCGGCAGTTGACGGCCGGTGATGTAGCGGTGCGACAGCCGCGCCGCCGCAACGATCGCCTCGTCCAGGATGCGCACGCCGAAATGGTTCTCCATCAATGGCGCCATGCCGCGCAGCATCGATGCCGCCAACGCTTCGTCCGGTTCCTCGACCTTGACCACCTGGAAGCGGCGCGCCAGCGCGGCGTCTTTCTCGAAGTATTTCTTGTATTCGCTCCAGGTGGTGGCGGCAATGGTGCGCAACTCGCCGCGCGCCAGGGCGGGCTTGAGCAGGTTGGCGGCATCGTTCTGGCCCGCCTGTCCGCCCGCGCCGATCATCGTGTGCGCCTCGTCGATGAACAGGATGATGGGCGACGGGCTCTGCTTGACCTCGTCGATCACGTTCTTCAGCCGGTTCTCGAACTCGCCCTTGACGCTGGCGCCCGCCTGCAGCAGGCCCATGTCCAGCACCCGCAGCGTCACGCCGGCCAGGGACGGCGGCACGTCGCCCGCCACGATCCGCAGCGCCAGTCCCTCGACCACGGCGGTCTTGCCCACGCCCGCTTCGCCGGTCAGGATGGGATTGTTTTGCCGCCGCCGCGTCAGGATATCGATCATCTGGCGGATCTCGGCATCGCGGCCGATCACCGGATCGATGCGGCCCTCGCGCGCACGCTCGGTCAGATTGGTGGTGTACTGGTCCAGCGCGGGCGTCTGCGACAGGGCCGGCGCGGGCTGCCCGGCGCCGGCCTGGGACGCCACGCCATCGGCAAAGCCGACCGCCTGCCCCGCCTCTTCCGAGCCCTGCGTCAACGCGGCGAAATCATGCTTGAGCGCGTCCAGGCGGAACGATTCGAACAGCGGCGAGCCGCGGCGCGCCAACTGCGCCAGATCGGGCTCCGTCAGCAGCGCCAGCAGCAGATGCCCGGAGCGTATGCGGGTGGTCTGCGTATCCAGCGAGGCGATCAGCCAGGCGTGCTCGAACAGTTTCGGCAAGTGCGCCGAGAACACGGGCGTGCGTGTATTGCCATTCTTGAAACGGCCGATCTCGGCCTTCAGGTCGGCCTCCAGCGCATCGGTATGGATGTGGCAGCGCCGCGCAATGATGCTGACATCGCTGGCCGGCTTTTCCAGCAGCGCCAGGAACAGATGTTCCAGGTCCACTTCGTAATGGCCTTGCGCCATGCACAGGCTGGCCGCGCGTTCAGCGGCCTGGCGGCAGGTCTGGTTCAACTTCCCGATCAAGGTCTTCAGCGGAGTCGCCATGGGTCTCTACGTTGGAATGGGATCAATGAATGGTGTGCAGCTCGTAGCTGGCGTCGTCGCGGTCCTCGTTCGCCGGCCCGCTGCACAGGAACGAATTCCAGCCCAGGCGCACTTGGCCGTCCCCGCCCAGCTGGCTGGGCGCAACGCTCTCGCGCGCCAGAACCAGCCGCACTTCGTACTCGAACGTCATGCCGCCGAACATCGTCAGCAGTTTTTCGAGCGCCTGCGCGCGCTCGCCGCCCGGCAGGAACTCGCCGAAGGCCTGGCGCGACAACGGACCGATCCACAACCGGATGCGCAGGTCGCGCTGCCAGATGCGATCGCCCGCCAGCGCGGACACGCCCAGCACGGCGCCCGGTTGTCCCAACTGGGTACGGTTCTGCGGCGGCACGTCATACCAGCGGCCCACGAACTGCTCCACCCGCAGCGGCACGCCAAAGTAATCCTGCAGCACACGCTGCAGGAACGGCGCCGATACGGGCCGCTGGCGCGCGGCCGCGGCGTAGTGGGCCACGGATTCGTCGAACACCCGGCCGGCGCCATTGTGCAGCCGGTCGCGCAGTGCCGGATGGCCGATGCCGCCCAGGGCCAGCAACAGCGGCAGGTAATGATGGTCCTGCTCGGTTTCATGCCGCAATGACATGCGGTATTTCTTCCAGGCGGCGTAGAACAGCGCCGCCGCCCGGTTCGAGAAAATGTCGAAAAAGGCGCGCGCGCCGCGGTCGCGCCGCAGGCTCTCCCGTTGCGCCAGCATTTCGGAATAATGCAGCGGCAACGCGCCCTGGCCGCCCAGCAGGCCGAAGAAGGCCGGCGTCACGTCCACCCGGCCCAGCCGACCTTCGGCCACCGCGGCCTGGCGCGCCGCCTGGTCGGCCAGCACCTCGCCATTCTTGTCGTACGCCACGGCATCGACAATTTCGCTCGGCGGAAAGCCCAGCCCCGGCGCGTTGGGAAAGCGCAGGTGCACCGGTACGGGGTGACGGGTCGCGCCGCGTTCCTGGCGCGCGAAGCACTGCTCCAGCAGGCGCACCGCCTGGAAAAACTTGAAGCGCTGCGGCTCTGCCAGCAGCGCATCCATCACGCTAGGATGGCGTCGCCGTTGCATGGGGGGCATCGTAGTAATTCCTCCGCGCCGCGGCGCGACAGCACGACCAACTGCACGAAGCTGTTGGCGTGCACATACAGGCCAAAGAACCGGTTGATCACGGCCACGAAGGCATGCAGGCTGGTGCCCACGAAGTGATCTTCATTGACGGTGAGACGAATCTCGATACCGCGCACGAAAGTGGCGAATGGCTCTCCCGGCAGCCAGTGCGTGGCTGGCTTGTAGTCCAGGCCGACCAGGCCTTCGATCTGGCGCGCCGCCACCGCCGACCCCGACAGGTCGTACAGCCGCAGGGTTTCCTTCAAGGCGGGCAGGCCGCTCTGCACCAGCGACAAGTGGTTCAGCGCCAGATGCGAAATCAGCCGCCAATGCGCCGCGCGTCCCTGCTGGAAGCGATGCGAATGCGTCGGCCGGCGCAGCATCCGGATGGCGCGCGCGACGGTGCCGCCTTCCAGGAACAGGTCGCCGCCCGCCTGCCCTACCGCGATCTGCGCCGGCAGGTCGCGATTGGTGCAGGTCAGGTCCAGGCTCAGGGTTTCGGTCTGCGGCACCGACGGATCGAAATCGATATCGACAATTGAAATCTCGGTTTCGTATCCCGGGCTGCGCTGCGCCATCGCGGCATCGCGCCGCATCGTCCAATAATGACCGGCGGACTCCGGCGACTCGCCATGATGCAATGAGTAGAACGGCCGGAAATCCACCACCGCGTCGCCCTGGGCGTTCTGCCGTACCTGGCGCACCCGGTCGATGGAATAGACCTCGTATCCGTAGGCGCGCCGTGCATCGGCCACCACGGGATAGGATTCGGCCGCGTGGGTCACGCGGATCGGATCGGCGCGCTGGGTGAACAGGTTGACCACCGGCGAGCAGCCCAGCCGCAGATTGTCGGCCGAGGTCGACTCCAGTAGCCGCGCCGTATTGGAATCGGCGCGCAGCCCGCTCACCGGCAGGTGCAGCGTGAACTGCCGCGCATTGCCCAGATAGGGGCGCAGCGCCGCCAGGTCGATATCGACGAAATTGAATTTCTCGGCAAAGACGAAATACTCGGCCAGAAGGCGATACGCCGGATGCGAACTGGCCGGAAAATCGATCAGCGCATCTTCCTCGGCCAGTCCGACCTGCGCCAGCGGAATCGCCGGCAAGCGCTCCCAGCGCCCCGGCTGCAGCTCGACATAGGCCGCGGCCGCGCGCAGGAACAAGGCGTCGCGCAGCGCCGCCACGAACGACGGTTCGCCGTGCAGATAAAGGCGCAGCCGGTCGATACCCGGCATGCCGAAATGCTGGCTCTCGCCCAGGCACCCCAGCGTGACCGAGAAGCGGCCGGTGACGCCGGCGGGCAGCTTGGCCGTGGCCGGGGCATTGGCGCTGGACACGAACCCCGCGCGCTGCACCTCGACGGGCGCCAGCGTGACCTCATAAGCCGTGCGGAAGCGGCACGACACGCCGCGCACCGGATGCGATTTCAATTCGGTGCCGCGGCCGATACGCACGGGCGCGGTCAGCTGGGCGCCGGCGCCGCCCAGGTCGAACTGGGCGACGCTGCAGGAGGGAAACGGCCGCAGGTAATGCGGGTACATCACCTCGAAAAGCGCTTCGGTGAATTCTGGGTAATCGTCGTCCAGCTTCTTGTTGATGCGGGCGCTGAGCAAGGCGAACGACTCGATCATGCGCTCGACGTGCGGGTCCTCGCAGGTCTCGCCCGACAGCCCCAAACGCGCGGCGATCTTCGGATAGCGCTCGGCGAAGTCGCGCGACGAGGTTCGCAAGAAGCCAAGTTCGCGCTCGTAATAGGGCAGCAATTCTTCCATTGATGTGTTCCTGTCCGGCGCGCCGGCGCACCTGCGCCACCGACCGATGCGTCAGACCGTGGCCGGGCTTTTGGCCCAGCCCTTGGTCACGGAGTACTGCAGGGTCGAGGGCTGCAAGGTCGCGTCGAAGGTCACGGGCTCGTGAGCCGGCCCCACGTCCAGCATGGCCGTGATCGCGAAATACAGCACCGATGTGGCCCGGCTGTCGACCTGCAGCATGACCCGTACGTGCGTCAATCTCGGCTCATGCCGCGCGATCGCCTGCTCCAGCGAACGGCAGATGAACTCGCGGTCGTAGTGGCTCGCCAGGCTCAGCCCGGAGAAGTCCGACAGCCCGTACGTCAGCAACGAGCGCTGGCAGTTCGGGTAGCGCCGCAGATCCTGCTCGGTGAACACCATGCGGGTATTCAACAGGGCCTCGATGTCGCGCGCCACCGTCTCCTTCATTTCCTCGATCGACAAACGCCGCAACGCATAGGGCGACTGGCCCTCTGCTTCGAACAACTTGTCGAACAGACTCGGTTCGAATCCTTTCATCGGGGCCTCGAATAAAAAAGACAGCGACCCGGCTCGGGCCGCGGTCTTCCAACCTGCCGGCCGCGATCAGACCGAATAGGTCTTGTCGTTCTTGGTCAGGCTCCAGGCGCCCTGGGCATTGCCGCCCTGATTGCCGCCCACCTTCTGCTGCGTGTACTTCCACTGCACCGCGGCGTACTTCAGCGAGAAGGACTCGTGCGGCAGGCCTTCGGCAACCACCTCCGGCGCCACGCGCGCGATGATCACGTACTTCAGCTTGATTTCGAGGTACTTGACGCGGTTGCCCTCGCCGTCGGCGCGCAGGAAGTCGATCGTGACCTCATCGAAGGTGGTGCCGCCCGAGGCGTGCTGATACAGCAACGGGCTGACCACGTCCAGATCCTTGGTGAAGACCATTTCCCCATGTTCGGTGCGCTCGGCGGTATGGCCGCCCGAGGTCGAGGCAGTGGCCGAACGCGGCTGGATGATCTCGTGGCGCCACGAGCTGACTTCGATCCAATCCGGATGGTCCTTGTCTTGCGACTCGCCCTTGAGCGCAGGATTGCCGAACTTGACGTAGATGTCCTTCATTGTCGATAACCTCTTTGAATGGATGAGTTGTCAGTGCAATGACGCTCAGGATTTCTGGGCCTGGGCCGGCAATTCGGCGACCAGGCGCAGGGAAATCGAGAGTTCGTCAAGCTGGAAATGCGGCCGCAAGAACGCCACGGCACGGAAGACGCCGGGGCGCCCGGGCACCTCGGCCACTTGCACCGAAGCTTCGCGCAGCGGGAACTGCGCTTTTTGTTCCTGCGTCGCGTTGTCGTCCAGCAGCACATACTGCGACACCCAGCGATTCAGGAAACTCTCTACGGACTGCGCCGACGCGAAGCTGCCGATCTTGTCGCGCATCATCGCCTTCAGGTAGTGCGCCACGCGCGATACCGAGAAGATGTATTGCAGCTGCGCCGACAACACCGCGTTGGCGTTGGCGCTGTCCGTGTTGTACTTCTTGGCCTTCTGCACCGACTGGGCGCCGAAGAAAGCCGCGTAATCCGAGTTCTTGCAATGCACCAGCGGGATCAGCCCCAGGTCGCTCAGTTCCTTTTCCCGGCGGTCGGTAATGGCGATTTCGGTCGGGCACTTGAGGGCGATTTCACCGTCGTCCGTCTTGAAGGTATGGGTGGGCAGGTTCTCCACCAGCCCGCCGCCTTCCACGCCCCGGATCGCCGCGCACCAGCCAAAATCGGCGAAGGCCGCCGTCAGGCGCGCGCCGAAGGCCCAGGCGGCGTTGCACCACAGGTACTTGGCGTGATCGGTGCCGTCCACATCCTCGACGAAATTGAAGCCTTCGACCGTGGTGCCCTCGACCGGGTCGTAGGGCAGGCGGCCCAGAAAGCGCGGCATGGTCAGGCCGACGTAGCGCGAATCCTCCGAATCGCGGAAGCTGCGCCACTTGGTGTATTCCACGGTGTCGAATACCTTGGCCAGGTCGCGCGGGCGGCCCAGGTCGGCGAAACTGTCCAGCCCCAGCAGCTCGGGCGATGCCGAGGCGATGAACGGCGCGTGCGACGCGGCGGCCACGTGCGACATCTGCTCGATGAAATACATGTCCTCGGGCTGGCGCGTGATCTCGAAGTTGCCCAGCAGCGCGCCGAACGGGGCGCCGCCGAAGGTGCCGAATTCCTCTTCGTACACCTTCTTGAACATCAGGCTCTGATCGAAGTCGATCGCGGTCTGGAAGTCGCGCACCAGGTCGCGCTTGGTGACGTTCAGCACCTTGATCTTCAGCATCGGGCTGGTATCCGTCTCCTGGCACAGGTAGTGCAGGCCGCGCCAGGTGCTTTCCAGCTTCTGGAATTCCGGTGCGTGCATCACTTCGCTGAGCTGGGCCGAAATCAGGCGGTCCAGTTCGGCGACGCGCGCGTCCAGCATGGCCGACAGGTTGTCGGACACCACCACGGTGCCCTTCATGACTTCGCGCACCAGCTCGCCGATGATGTCCTTGGCGCGATCATGCTCGGCGGTGGATTTGGCGACGCGGCTTTGCTCGACGATCTGGTCCAACAGCCCGCCCGGGGCATCGGAAGCGGTGGCGGCGGCGTTTTGCGCGGCGGCGGAATTACTCATTGCGGCCTCCCTTGTCGGTCTCGCTGGTCAGCTGTTGCAGCTTTTCGGTGCTGGTCAGCACTTCGCCCAGCAGGTCTTCGAGCTTGTCATTGCCGGCCAGCTTGTTGCGCAGGTCGGCCAGCTTGGTGCGGATGTCCAGCAGCTCGCGCAGCGGGTCCACTTGCTGCACCACGGCTTCCGGACGGAAATCCTCGATGGAGCGGAACTTCATGTCCACGCCGAACGTGCCGCCCTCTTCCGTCAGGCGGTTCTTCACCCGGTACGCCGCGCGCGGCTCCAGTCCGCGCATCACGTCGTCGAAATTATCGACATCGATGTTGACGAACTTGCGATCCTTCAGGCGCGGCAGTTCGGCCTCGGACTGCGCCGAAAAATCGCCCACCACGCCGACGACGAAGGGAAGTTCCTTTTGTTCGATGGCATCGCCCTTTTCCACGTCATACGTAAGCTGAACGCGCGGTGGACGGACTTTCTGCAATCGTTTCTGAACGCTTTCTTTCTTGGCCATGGAAGGCTCCGTGCAAAGGATCGGGTCTGTCGGACCGGGGCGCGCCGCGCGGGGCGGCGCTCCCGGGCGAATCACTTGGTAAGCAGGTCGCCGAACGGATTCGGCGCGCGGTTGGGCTGCTGGGCGGGAGGCGTGGCGGGTTGCGGCGTGGACGGCCGGGTCGACGACGCGGCCGCGGGCGTACTCGCGGGCGCGGCCGACGATTGCGCGGCTGCCGCGCCGGCGGCGGGCGCCGCAGCGGCGGACGGGGCCGGATCGGCCTTGCGCGGCTGGCGCGGACGCGGCCGGCGGCCCTCGGGGAACAGCACGTCCTGGCCCAGCGTTTCGCGCATCGATGCGGCCAGCGCCACGGCATCGGCACGGGCATTGCCGGCCAATAACGCGTCGGCGCGCAGATCGGCCAGCGACTGCATGGCCACGCGCAGACCGCCGACGGCGCGCACCGTCTTGGCCACGAAATCATCCGGATCGCGGCTCAAGGTTTCATCGGCGGCCACGATTGCCTGGCCGTATTTCTGTTCGTCGAAACGGATTTTCGCGATGTAGGACCATGGCTCGCCCTTGGAGGGATTGCGCTGCGCAATCTCTTCAAACTGCGCGACGGCCTGGTCGACGCCTTTCTGCTCCAGCGTCTTTTGCGCCGCGGCCATGGACTGTTTGTATTCAGCTTCCGACTGCGGTTTGACGGATGCGCAGCCGGCCATTAATGCAACGACACCTGCAATAACAACGAGGCGGGAAAAGGGCATTTTTAAGCACCTAGCAAGGTTGTAACTAGGGGCCGTATTTCAACAACCTTTTGTTAGTGCAGCGCTACAGCGAGTGTCTTCATGTTACTTGCGTCGATTTTGCACGCATCATGCCGCGATCTGTATTGCTTCACACACTTCCGGTATAAAGGGCCATGACCAAACATATCCATTTATCACGTTTGTTCGCGGTAATGGCGTGCGTGCTCGCAAGCGGCGCCATTACTGGATGTGCGGCCGTATCGGCCATTGGCGCGGTGGCCGGTTTGACCGGCAACGCGATGGAGATGGCGGGTTTGAAAAAGCCTGAAAACGCGCCCGTGGAAGTGAATCTGGCGATTCATGCCGGAGAAAATCTGAATGCCGGCAGCGGCCAATCGATGGCGGTAGTTACAAAAATATACTACCTGAAGAATCCTGAGCAATTCCAGCGTGCGCCGCTCACGCAATTGATAGACACTGCCGGGGAGAAAGCGGCGCTGGGGGAATCGATGCTGGGTTCGCGCGAGCTTACGCTCACGCCGGGACAGCGTTATGAGACGGTCGAGAAAGTCCCCAAGCAGGCGGATTACATCGCCATCGCCGGGCTGTTCTATGCCCCCGCGCCGATGCGTTGGAAGTACGTATTCAAGGTCGAAGACGTGGAAGACAGCGGTATTGTCCTGGGCGCGCATGCGTGCGCGCTGACGGTGGCCACGGGCGAGCCCGCGTTGCCGGCGGGCGTGCCCGCCTACGATCCATCGCGCTTGTCCGGCGTGCAGTGTCCGGGTTGACGCGCGCATCGCGGCCGTCGCTGTCCATCCAACCTTCTCTATATATAGCGATATAGAAACCGGGAAAGACGAAACAGGGAGCGTCTATTTTGAGTTACTCAGCCAAAGTCCTCTGGGGCGAGGGTTTGTTTCTGCGTCCGCAGCATTTCCAGCGGCAGGACGCCTATCACGAAGACCGGCTGGCCGAGATGGCCCGGGCGCTGCATCCCTATGCATGGGGGCTGCGCGCCGCGCGTTTCGATGCCTCGGCGCTGGCCAATGGCATGTTGCGCGCCACCGAGATGAGCGCCGTGTTTCCGGATGGCGAACTCTACAGCGCGCCGCACGGCGACGAACTGCCGCCCCCTGTCGCGCTGACGGCGCTGGACGGCGTGAGCGAAGCCGTGTTCTATCTGGCGATCCATCCGCTGAAAGCGATCGGCGGCAACTACCGCGATGCGCAGGCCGCGGGCGGGTTCGACACGCGCTACACGCACAACAATACGCCCGCGCCCGACCTCTATACCGGCGCCACCACCGCCGAACTTGCCTTCCTGCGCAAAGACGTGCGCCTGATTTCCGAGTTCGAACCGCGTGACGCCCTGCTGGCGATCCCGGTGGCGCGCGTGCGGCGCACCGCCAGCGCGGGCTACGAACTGGACAGCGCTTTCATCCCGCCGAGCCTGTCGCTGGCCGCCTCGGGCGCGCTGCACGAGCAATTGCGTCGACTGCTCGATGCCCTGCAGGCCAAAGTCAACGCGCTCTACGGCTTTCACCGCGAACCCAGCAAGAACATCATCGAATTCCGCTCGGGCGATGTGGCGTCCTTCTGGCTGCTGCACACCGCCAACGAGGCCTACGCCACGCTGTCGCACCTGTTCCATCATCCGCAACTGCATCCCGAGCGCCTGTTCCAGGAATTGGCGCGGCTGGCGGGCGCGCTGATGACGTTCTCCAAGGAGCACACGCTGGCGGATCTGCCGGTGTATCGCCACGATGCGCCCGGGCCGGCCTTCGCCCGCATGGACGAGATCCTGCGCGACTTGCTCGAAACCGTGATCTCGACGCGTTACTTCTCCATCGTGCTCGAAGAACTGCGTCCTTCGTTCCACATGGGGCGGCTCGACTCGGAAAAGCTCGACGAAACCACCTCGCTGTACCTGTCGGTGCAGGCCGCGATGCCCGCCGCCGAACTGGCGGAGAGCGTGCCCATGCGCTTCAAGGTCGGCGCGCCTGAAGACGTGGACAAGCTGGTGCTGTCCGCCATGCCAGGCGTGCCGCTCACCTACACGCCGCAGGTGCCGCCCGCCGTGCCGGTCAAGCCTGGCGCCATCTATTTCGCCCTGCAGACCCGCGGCTCGCTCTATGACCGCATGCTGCAGGCGCGCAGCATCGCCATCTACGCCCCCGCCGGCATTCCCGAACTCAAGCTGGATTTGATCGCAGTGACCCGCTGACAGGAACGACACCGCCATGACCGCTGACACCCCCTCCCTGATGCCAGCAGCAACGCTGCCGCCGCGCGCGGCGGAATTTCACGCCAGCCGCCCGGCCAGGTCATTGCTGGATCTGTTGTACGACGGCTTCCTGATGCTGTTCTTGCTCAAGAGCGGGCAGGAACCCGCCGACGCGGCCGCGTTCTCGGCGCGGGTGCAGCAGTTCCTGGCGGACTACGAGCGCGCCGCCAAGAAAATGGACGCCGCCGCCGAGGACGTCTACGCCACCAAGTACGCATTCTGCGCCGCCGTCGATGAGACCGTGTTGAATTCCCATTTCGCCATCCGCGACGCCTGGATGCTGCAGCCGCTGCAACTCACGCTGTTCGGCGAACAGCTGGCGGGCGAGAACTTTTTCGCCCGGCTCGAAGACCTGCGCGCGCAGGGCGCGCCGCGCCTGCAATCGCTGGAGGTCTATTACATGTGCCTGCTGCTCGGCTTCCAGGGCAAGTACCTGATCGAGGGCCAGGAAAAGCTGGGATACCTGACCGCGCGGCTGGGCGACGAGATTGCGCTGTTGCGCGGCAAGCGCACCGGCTTCGCGCCGCACTGGCCCCTGCCCGACAAGGTGGCGCACACGCTCAAGCGCGACGTGCCGCTGTGGTCGATCATGGCGCTGTTCGCGTTGCTGGGCCTGCTCGCGTACCTGGGCATGGGCCACTTCCTGAACACCGAAATGCAGACCGCGATGGCGCCCTATCACGACATCGTCAAGTTGGGTCCGCGCGCGGCCCATTTGACGATATCGCTGCCTTAGCGGCAGCCGACACACTCGCACGCGCCTCTGGTCCCGCCGATCGATTACCGCCCAGCCCTATGAACGCCTTGCCATCTGACGCCCCGGCCTATTCCACGCTCAACATCGCCACCCTGTCGCAACAAGCGCGCATGCTGCGCCTGAGCACCGCGCTGGATGCCGAGCTGGTGGTCGAGCACATGCGCCTGCGCGAAGGCGTGTCGCGCCTGTTCTCGCTGACACTCGATTGCCTGGCCGCCAGCGCCGAGCTGGACGTGGCGATCTTGCTGGGCAAGGAAATCAGCGTCAGCCTGCTGCAGGCCGATGGCTCGATGCGGCGCTGGCACGCGGTGGTGGAAGGCGTGGACGCGCTGGGCGCCGACGGCGGGCTGGCGCGCTACCGCCTGCACGCCGCGCCCTGGATGGCCGCGCTGGCCTTGCGCCGCGACAGTTTCGTCTATCAGGACCTGTCGGTGCAGGACATCGTCAGCGAGGTCTTTTCGGATTATCCCCAGGCGGCGTTCGCCTTCGAGCTCACCGAGGCGCCAAAGCCCCGCCCCCTCTGCACGCAGTACCGCGAATCGGACCTGGCGTTCGTGCAGCGCATCCTGGCGGAAGCCGGCCTGAGCTACCGCTTCGAACACCAGCAGGATGAGGGCCAAGGCGATGGCGGCGGCGCGCGCCATCGCGTGGTGATCTTCGACGCCGGCGCGGCGCGCCCGGAAGACCCCGCCTCGCCCCTGCGGTTTCACCGCAGCGATGCCACGGAAACCCGCGACAGCATCACGCGCTTTGCCGCAGCGCAGTCGGTGCGCCCGGGCAGCGTGGCGCGCGCGGCCTGGAACGAGCGCACCCTGACCGCGCATGCGGCCCAATCGCAATCGCAGGTCCGGGTCGAGACGCTGCCCGTGCTGGAGGACTACGATTACGCCGGCCACGGCCGCTACGCCGATGACGCCGCCGCCGAGCAGAGCGCGGCGCGTTCGCTGCGCGCGCACGAGTCGCGGCTGCTGCGGTTCGAAGGCGCCGGCACGGCCCGCTCGCTGGCGCCCGGCCGGATCTTCGCCTTGAGCCAGCATGACCGCTACGCGCAAGGCGGCGGCGCACAGGCCATCGACGAGCTTGCCGGCAATCGATACGTGCTGCTCGAAGTCACGCATGAGGCCACCAACAACTTGGGCGGCCAGGCCGCGCAGGTCCTGGACAGGCCGGACCTGGAACACGGCACCTATCGCAACCGTTTCAGCGCGCAGCCCGAGGCGGCGGCGCTGATGCCGGCGTGGCGCGCGCGCCCCACGGCGCCCGAAGGCCTGGCCGCCGTGGTGGTCAGCGCCAACGATGCGCCCATTACGTCTGACCGCGACCTGCGCGTGAAGGTGCAGTTTCCCTGGCAACGCGGTGAGAAGCCGCTGAGTGGCGGCCTGCCGCAGCGCACGCATGGCGACACCCGCGGCAACGCGCCCGGCGACGACCGCTCCGGCACCTGGCTGCGCGTGGCCAGCGCCCAGGCGGGGCCCAACTGGGGCGCCCACCATCTGCCGCGCGGCGGCACCGAAGTCATCGTCGAATTCATCGACGGCGACATCGACCAGCCTGTCGTGGCGGGCCAGCTATACAACGACGCCGATCTGCCGCCCTGGTCCGCGGGCGAAGACGGCGACGCCAATCACGCGGGCGTGCTGAGCGGCTGGCATAGCCAGGGCCTGGATGGCGCCGGCCGCAACCAATGGGTCTTCGACGACACCAAGGGCAAGCTGCGCACGCGCCTGGCCAGTTCCACCGCGGCCACGCAGCTGGGCCTGGGCTATCTGGTGGAACAGGGCCTGGACGAGGCCAGCCGGGGGCCATGGCGCGGCACGGGTTTCGAACTGCGCTCGGATGCCTGGGCCGTGGCACGCTCAGGCCAGGGCATGCTGGTGTCGGCGACGGCGCGCGAACAAGGCAAGTCGACCCAGGCCGATGCCCAGGAGGCCCTGCTGCTGCTGCGCGGCGCGCAGGACGCCTCGCGCCGGCTCAACGACAGCGCCGGCCAGCATCAGGCGCGCCCCTTGGCGGCGGCCGCGGGCTACGACGAACTCCTCCAGGCGCTCGACCCGGAACAGGACGGCCGCTATGCGCCCCAGGTCAATGGCCAGGCCGCGGGAAAGGCCGTCAATGGCCAACGCTCGGCCCAAGCCCACATCGAACGCATCAATGGCCCGCACCTGCTGGTCGACTCCCCCAACTCGCTGAATCTCGCCACGCCGGCCAGCGCCGTGCTGCACGCGGGCGAGCATCTGCATGCCACCGCGCAATCCGATGCGCATGTGGCGGCCACGCAGACGTACGCCGCCGTGTCGGCCCGCTCCGCGAGCGTGTTCGCGCAACAAGGGCCGATCCGCGCGATTTCGGCGCAGGCGCCCGTGTCGCTGCATGCGCACACCGACATCCTTGAAGCACTGGCGGGACAGGAAATCACCGTGACCTCGTCGGCCGAAGGCATCGAAATCCTGGGCAACCAACGCGTCACCCTGCAGGCGGCGGGCGGCAGCGTCACGCTCGACGGTGCGGACATCGTGTTCAAGGGACCCGGCCTGTTTTCGGTCAAGGGCGCGACGCACAACTTCGTCGGTCCCGGCAGCGATGCCGCCAGCCTGCCGGCATTGCCCAGCACCACCGTCGACGATCCGCTCATCGTGAGCGCGGAACTGGTGCACAAGGACGGCGCCTTCGCCAAGACGGCCAAGAAGGCCGGAGCCAGCCTGATGGCGGGCTTTGGCGGCGCAACGGGCGCCCTCGGCGATATCGTGCCGGAGGGCCTGGGCGAAACGGCCGCCAGCGCGGCCGGCAAACTGTCGCAGTTGGCCGGCCAGGCCAATGCGCTGGCCGACCTGGCGAAGCATCCCATGGGCGCGCTGTCGGCCGCACCCGGCCTGCTGGGCCAGGCCAGCCCCGCCGCCGGCGGCCTGCTGGCCAAGGCCAGGAACGCCATGGGCCTGGTGTCGCAAGCGCAGGCAATGGCCGCAAATCCCATGTCGGCGCTGCCCGCGGCCAACGGTCTGCTGGGCGCCGTGGCGCCGGGCGCAGGCGGCATGCTGGACAGCGCCGCGTCCGCCGCGGGCGCCGTTTCCCAGGCGGCCGCTCTGGTCAAGGACCCGATGTCCGCCCTGCCCGCCGCCACCGACATGCTGGCAGCCGCCGCGCCGCAAGGTGCGTCCTCGATGATCAGCGGCGCGGCGGGCCTGGCGGGGATGGGAGCGGGCACCGCTGGCACGGATGCCGCCCTGGGTACCGGTGACGCGGCGCGCGCCGGGGCCGGCTCCGCCGCCGCCGCCCCCGTCGCGGCGACCTCCGCTACCGAAGCCACCTCCGCCGCGGGAGCGACTTCTGCTACAGGAGCTACTTCTGCTACAGGAGCGACTTCTGCTACAGGAGCGACTTCTGCTACAGGAGCTACCTCTGCTACAGGAGCTACCTCTGCTACAGGAGCTACCTCTGCTGCAGGAGCTACCTCTGCTACAGGAGCGACTTCTGCTACAGGAGCTACCTCTGCTACAGGAGCCGCCTCGACTGCCGCTGGTGCGCCTGTCGCCGCATCGGCATCTGCCCAGACATCGGCGTCGGCGTCCACCACCGCACCAGCAACGGCTTTCGAAGCCACGGCTTCCTCGCCCTCCCCTTCGGCCAGCGCCGCTGCCCTCGCGGCGCCTGGCGCGGCGACGCTGCAGGCCGCCGGAACGCCCACCGTGTCCGTCCCGGCCTCGCCCGCGACGGGCACGACCTTCGGCGGCGCCCCCGCGACCGCCCCCGCAGCCACCGGCGAGTCCGCCTTCTCCGCCACGGCGGCCGCATCGGCGGACAGCGCCAGCGCCCAGCCGGCGAACGCGGCTCTGGCTGCCGGCGGGGCGCAGACAGGCGCTGCGGCGAATCTCCCCTCGGCCGGCATGGCCGGCGCCGACCTGCCTGACGCGGGAACTGGCGTCCACACCCACAGAGGGGCTCTCGCTGACGCCGGCAGCAGCGCTGGCCTTGCCTCGGCCACGGCAGACGTCAGCAGTACGCCGGGGCTCGCGGCCAGCGCGACGGGCCTGGCCGCCCATGACGCGGGCATGCAGGCGGGCGCTGCCGCCGGCCTGACCGCCCCGAATCCGGCGGACGGCATGCTCGCTGCGGCATCCGCCGCCACCGATCCTGCCGCCACGCCAGCCGCGCCAGCCTCCGCCCCTGACGCGTGGCGCCCCACCGCCCGCCTCGCCGACGCCGCCTTGCAGGACATGGGCCAGGCCGGCGCATCGACAGCGGCCCCCGGCGCACTGGCGGCCGCTGCCGGCACAATGGCGGCCACCGGCCCGGCGCGCCCCCGTCTCGAAGACAGCAGCCCTCGGGCCGCTGACGGGCGCCATCTTGTCGCCGGCCGGGCCGACGCCCATGCCACCCCGGGCGGGCCGGCCAACCCGGCCGCGCCAGGCATCCCGACAGCCACGGGCGCTGCCGCCGCCTTCGCCACGCCGGCATCGTCCACTGCGCTGGCCTTCGTCGCCCCGGCCAGCGCGGCGCCAGATGGCGCCACGCCACCATCCGGATCGGCGCCGGCCCGGCACGCCGCGCAAGCCGCGCCGCAACGGTTCGCCGCCGCCCCTCCGGGCGATTCCCTCGCGCCGGCCTCCGGCAAGCCGAACCACCACGACGCCGCCCGGGCCACGCTTGCCGCCACCGCCCCGACTGGCGGCCACGCGCCACAGGCAACGGACGGCGCCCTCCGGTCCCATCCGGCCACGCCGCCGAACGCGGCCTTGCTCGCCTCGCTCGCTGCGGGCGCGGGCAGCCTGCTCGGCGCCACGACGGCGGCCGCCAGCGAGGCCGCACAACTGGCGCACGCCACGTCCGCCTCGCATGGCGGCTTGCCGGCCGCGGCGGAACCGCCGTCCCTCTCCGTGCCGTCTGGCATGGCCATGCCCGGCGCCGCGGGCCGCGATGTCCCGCCAGCCGCCATGCCGCAAGTCGAGGCGGCAGCCACGCTGTCCGCGGCCATGCCGCAAGGCGAAGCCGCAACCGCGCTGCCGGCGTCCGGCGCGATGGCCCAAGGCGCGCCCGCCATGCCGACGTCGGACGCCATGCCAGGCGACTCCGTGTCCGCCATCGGCGCCCCTGGCGCGCTGCCGACGGCCTCGCCAGCGCCGGCAGTGGACGCGGCGCCCCCCGCCACGCCCTCCTTGGCGGAAACGTCCGCCCCCCCTCCCAGCTTCGTGCCGGGCGCTGGCGCCGCCGACCTGCCGCAAGGCGCGGGACTGCCTGACACGCAATCTGCCCCAGCCGCTGGCCTCACGGGTATTGGCAGCGGTACCGCTACGGGTATCGCCGGCAATGCTGCTGCGGCGGCGGCCGGCGCTTCGCTCGCAACGGCGGGCACCTCCCCCACCGCCACCACCAGCGCCGTCGCCTCCGCCGCCAGCCCCGATACGGTCCTCGGCAGCACCACCGCGCGCGCGGCCGGCATGAGCGCCAGCGCACCGGCTACCCGCGCCACCGACCTGTCGGCCGCGGGCGGCGCCGCCACGGCAGCAAACGCGGGCGCGCCCGCCAGCGCCAATGCCGTCGCCGGCTCCGCGACGACGGGCGGCGTCGGCGCCACGGGCGTCTCCGCGGTGGCAGGTGGCGGCGGACTCGCCACCTTTGCGCAACAGGCCGGCGCCGCCTCCACGGCCATGAGCGGCGCGTCGACGTTTCTGTCCAGCGGGGTCAGCGCCAACGTGGGCGCGGCCATCGTGCCCGTCATGACGCAAGCGCTGAACAGCGCCGGCGACCGGGCCGCCGCCCTCGGGTCGGCCGTCGACACCCTTTTCACGCTGCCCGACGTCAAGCAGGCCAACATCCCGGCCGTCGCCGGCGCCATCCTCAGCATGCCGGGGCTGTCCTCATCGGCTGTGCCGGGCGTGATCGGCGCCATCCTGCAATCGCCCACCCTGGCCACCGAAACACTGCCCAAGGTGGCCGAGGTGCTGATGAAAATCCCGGGCGTGGCCGATTCGCCCCTGCCGCAGATCGCCCGCGACGTGCTGGACACGATCGGCCTGGGTCCCGTGGCGCGCACGCAGGGCACCCATCTGCCTGGCGATACGCCCGCGGCCGGCGACGCCGGCCGGGTGGTGCCCGGCGTCTCGACCTATCGCGGCCGCCAGGACAGCGCGCGCCTGCAGTACGTGAACCTGGAACGCGCCGACGAGCGCTGGAACGACGGCAACGCGCTGACCACCACCGAGCGCCAGACCCGCCGCCCGCGCATCCACGTGGAATTCAACCGTCCCGGCTCGCACCGGTTCACCATCACCGTCAAGGCCGACCCCGGCAACATCGCCTATTCCAGCCGCGAACGCGGCCGCCGCGCCAGCTATCAGGAGCCGCACGCCAACCCGCGCAGCTATGTCACGGACGCGGACGGCACCCGCATCGTCGACGACATCGCCCTGCCCGCCGCCGGCCGCAACGTCTATCTGTTCGAAGTGCGCGACGAACGCGGTCAGTTGATCAAGACGGAACGCGTCGAGACCGCGCGCCGCCTGTACATCCAGGAAGTCATGTGCATGAGCGCGCGTCCGGCCGCCCATCTGGCCGACGTCACCCCGGTCACGGCGGAGTTCGCGCTGCACGGCATCGACATGATCCAACTGCCCCGCCTGCGATTCCGCGGGCGCTCGGCGGTCGACGCGGCCGACAGCCCTACCGCGCAGCAGGCCATCATGGACGCGGTGCGCCGCGTGTACGCCAGTTCCCCGGGCAAGCAGCGCGAGCCCTACACCCTGGTGGTCTGTCACGTCGACCGACTGGCCGCGCCCGGCACCAGTGGCGACATGCGCCTGCCCGTTCCAGCCGGCCCGGGCGGGCGCGTCATGACCGTTCCCATCCTCAACGACGATCGCACGCTTGCCAGCCTCTGGTACGAATTCGACGACGGCGACGATTGGTTGGTGCATGCCCGCTACATCCATACGGACGCCTCGGGCGTGGAGCGGTCGATCCCGATTCCGCGCCACCTGATGACGCCGGTCCGCGAAAGCTCCGGCGCCGTCTTCTCCGTCACCGTCGACCTGACCCGGATTTCCGCCACGCCCTTGCGCGGCATGCTCAATATCCAGTTCAACACGGTGGCCGCGAGCTACGCGGGCCTGGCGCTCACCGGCACCAACCTGCTGTTTGTGTCCACGCTGGACCCGTACGAGCCCAACTCGCAGGCCTACCTGACCGAAACGCTGGCGCACGAAATGGGCCACCTGCTCGGCATGGTGCCCAGCGGCCCGGATTGGCCCGGTCTGCGCGATGAAGACCCCTCGGCCGACGACTCCAAGCTGGATCCGCCGCAACACTTCTACTACAACATGGGAGGCCACTGCTACTTTGGCCTGCCCGACCAGAATGGAGAGTACAGCGACGAGATCGGACAATGCGTGATGTACGGCATCACCTGCGCCAACATCCACTTCTGCCCGAGCTGCAGCAAGGCCGTGCGCAAAGTGGACTGCTCCGAAGGCTGGAGTTCATTCTGATGCCATTCTCTCCGCCACCAAGAATCCTCGCTGCCTGACACATTCAAGATGCCCATCATGACTACCGACTGGATCGAGCCCGCCACTTTCGCCTCGGTGCCCCCGCATTCGCAGCAAGAGCATGCCTGCATGCCGCCGCTGCAGGGCTACGACGCGCAGATGCGCATTGCCGCGCCTTCGCGCGTGAAGATCCGCGACGGCAACACCCTGACGATTCCCATCTGCGCGCGCGGCATCCTGCCCGCGGTCGAGAACCCGCAACTGCCACGCTTCGTGGCGGTGGATACACGCAGCGGCAAGGTCTATCGCGGTGTCGCGTTCGACTACGTGCGTCCCAAGCTGCCCAACGTTGCCGTCGATCCCAGCAAGGGCCCGACACCGCCCAAGATCGCGCTGCCCCCGGGCATGACAGTGGAAACGCGCTTCACCACCGACATGGCCGGCGTGCTGCACCTGCCCGCCACGCCGGCCACGTACGAGGTCTATATCGAGGCCGAGGACGTGAAATCGAACACCGTGACCATCGAGGTCGAAGACGGCGCCAAGTAGGGCGCCACGAAAAAAAAGCGGCCCTGCTTTCCAGGGCCGCCGCCATCACCGCCACGCCGCCGCTCAGGGCCGCGCCGGCGTCATCTGCCGCAGGTTCTGCTCATTGCGCGCGGCCTGGCCTTCCACCCGCTCGGCGTTGCGCATGTCGTCGGCGCGCTGCGCCATCTCCGCCTTCGCATCAGTCTTGGCGAACACGTCTTTGTCGCGCACGCGGAAGTACATCGTGGTGCTGGCCAGCAGATGGTCGGGCCAACTGCTCAGCATGGCGTCGTGCACCAGCCAATCGAACAGCGTCATGACCTTGGCCGGCAGTTGGGTCTTGCCGTCGCGCGCTTCGCGCCAGGCCGTCAGCAGGCGCTGCTGCATCGCGCGCTCGGCCTTCATGTCGGCCAGCGGATCGACCCGCTTTTCCGGCGTGCCGCCGCCGCGCCGGATGATCTCGTCGCGCATGTCCTGGCGGTCGCGCTGGTCCTGCTCCATCTGCTCGATGGCGCGCAGGACCTGCGGGTTATTGCGCGCCAGGTCCTGGCGGCGCTGTTCGGTCGCCGCATCCTGGCGCTCGCTGTTTTCCAAGCGCTTGTATTCCTCTTCCAGGCGCTCCCATAACGGCTTGAACCGCTGTGGCGGCGCCTCGCCCCGACTGGCGTCGGCGCGTTCGCGGCGCTCTTTGACCAGCGCTTCCAGTTCACGCGCCCGCGCCGTGGTCTCGGGCTTGGCAAGCGCTTCCGAAGAGAGCATCGACAGGCGGCGCTGTTCCTGCATGAGCTCCTGCTCAGGCGTGAAGAAATCACGATCCTTGATCCATTGCTCGGCCGGATCGGACAGCCCCGCGCGGAACACCGGGTCCTGATAGCGGACCGCCAGCCAGCGCAGAAACACCTCCATGTGTGGCGCAAAGTCGCAGCCCGGCTCGTACTTGACCAATTCGCGGTAAGCGGCCACCAGATCCTGCACATAGTGCTTCTGGCCCTCGGCCTCGATGGGGCTGGCCAGCGTCAGCATGCTGTAGGCCGTGATATTGGTCTCGTACAGCGACTCCATGCAATGGATGGCGGCGCCCTGCGCGATGGCCAGATTCATCATTTCTCGCAGCGGCACGCGCGACAGCGATGCCCGCGTGCCCAGCGACCCCTGCGGCGCCACGCCCGTCACGTCGCCACTGGAGCCGGGATACAGATACTGCAAACCGCGCGTCTTTTCCAGCGAATCCATCCGCTGGTTGCGGCGCAGTTCATGCGCCGCCGCGAAATGCACCGCCTTCTCCACCGCCGCGGGCACGGCCAGGTTGCGGTCCTTGTGGCTTTGCTTGATCAGGTCGGTGACCGGCAGGAACCCCAGGAAGGTGTTCTCATCCATGATCGAGGCCACGGAATCGAACAGCCCCAGGAAGCGGATACGGATCTGCGCATTGGGCGCGCCGTCTTTTCCAATGATTGCCAGGTCCTGATCGTGGCGGCGCTTGTATTTCTTGACGATATCGTTGACGAATTGCTTGGCGATAATGCCCCCGCGGTCGCCGCCGAATACGGAAATCTCGATCCGCACGACCTTTTCCGTGCCGGCATTGGCCTGCTCGTAAGCCTGCTCGAACTGGCGCTTGGCCGCGTCCAGGCGCGTGTCCACCCCGGTTCCCATCAGGTAGGCCACCGTCTGGTTGTCCCGCACCACCGGCACCCCTTCCAGCAGCGTCGCCTTGGCGACATTCTTCCCCGCGGTCCAGGCCACCTTCAGCGGATTTTTCCTGAAGTCCGCCCAGAACCCGCGCACCGTGGCGCGCGCCCGGTTGCCCAGGCGCTCCGGATCCATCGCATTCCAGATCCGCACCGTCTTCTCGGGCAGGCTCTTGACGTCCTTGATGACATCCTTGTAGGCCTTCACCATGGGCTGGTAGGAGCCGTCCTTGATCGACTGCTTGGTGGCCTTTTTGAGCCGCCCCATGCCATCCATGTCGGGCACTTCATCCAGCCGCGTAATGTTCTTCGCCGCGTCCTTCACGCTCGCCGCCGCCTTGTCGGCCATCTGCCCGCCCGCGATCGCCATGGCGTTGATGATCACATCCCGCTTAGCGTCCTCGTTCAGCTCCACGCCGATGCCGGAATAGTAGAATCGCAGCCAATGCTGCTTCTTCGGCCGGTCGCGGTCGCCCTCGGAAAAGTGCGCCATCCACAGGCGGCTGACGTTCGACAGGAAAGTGGGGTTGGCCTCGTCCAGGTCCTTGTTCCGGCCAAAGCCGTCGAAGAAGAATCCCATGCGCAGCGTCAACCCGCATTCGGTGCAGGAATCCTTGGGATAGGCGGCCGCGTTCTCGGCCATGGCCTTCAACACCGACGCGGGCGTGCGGTCCTGCTCTGGCACTTGCAACTCAGACATTCTTGTCTCCGGGCGCGGTTCCCGCCGCCTTGATCTGCGCGATCCGCTCCTTGGACAGGCGGAACACCGCGCGGCCGAAGTCGCCGGGCTTTCTATTCGCATCCTTCAACAGGGCGGAAAGCGCCGCGTCCTTGTCGAAATCCGACGCGACAACGAAATACAGGTACATATAGCCGCGCATGTCCTCGCCATCCTCGATGCGATAACGCGTCCAGGCCTGCCGGGCGACCTTGCCCAGCACATTGCCGACTTCATGGATGTTCCGGTAAGCGCCGAGCGCATCGCGATGGTTCTCGTAGAGCCAGCGGGTGGTATCGACGATCGGAATCCGCACCTGCCCCAGCAGCTTGCGGCTCAACGCCAGCTCCATGTGCTCGTCCGGATAGATATGCAGTTCAAGAATCACCGGACCTTCGCCGTCCGGCACGCTCGCGGCGGGAAAGTGCACCTTGGTTTCCTTGTTGAACACCACGTCGTCGAGCTTGCCGTCGAACAGGTGCTTGCGCATTTCGTCCACGTCGCCGCCACGCCACTTGACGATGAAATCGGTGCCCTTCAGGGTGTAGCAGCAAGTCACGCTGCCCGCGCCCCCGCCGGACGGAATGGCCGACGTGCCGGCGGCCGCGCCCGATGCGTCGACCAGACGCACCGATGACAGCTCCCACGGCGTGTAGTTGTACGTCACGAAACTGACGCCCTGATAGGTGGGTTCGCCATTGCAGCCGGCCAACAGGCCCAGCCATATCAGCACGCCGATCAAGCCTTTACGCATTCCTTGCTCCCGAATTGTCCGGCTTCATGCCATCTCGTTGCGGCGACGGCGCTTCACGCATCACCTATCTCCCTGGCGGCCCGCTGCCGCGCCTGCACCTCATCCCACACGGCGTCCGGCACGTCCGCCAGCGCTTTGGCCAATCCGCCCTCGACGCCCGGCCGATACGCGCGCAGGCATTCCCGTATCCGCGCGTGTTCGTCAAAGCACGGCGAGATCGACACGCCCCAGGCGACGTAGTCGAACGTGTCCTTGTCGCCCGCCACGCCATGCGCGCGCGCGCGCTCCAACTGTGCCTGCACACGCGGCACCAGCGCGTCCTGGTCGGGATTGCCGGGCAACAGGCCCGGATACAGGCGGCGCAACTGCACCGCCAGTTTGTCGGGGTAATCCAGATCGAACAGCATCTGGTGCTGTTCCGGTGTGAAGCGCTCGATGCCTTGCGCGCGCTCGGCGGGCAGCCGTCCCGTGCCCGGCAGCTCGGCCTGCGAACCATCGCGCAGCGCGTAGCGCAGCGTGATCATGGGCGCCGCGAAACGCGCGCGCTGCTCGGGAGTCCACACCAGCAGGGCGCGCGCGAGAATGCGGCTGTCATACCAGTGCAGGAAGAACTCGCTGGCGTCCGGCAAGGCGTAGTCGCAGAAACGGCCAAAGTGCGCGAGCAGCTTTTCCAGCGGCACCGCCGAGGCAAAGCACTGCATCGCATAGCGGCCGCCGGCGCGCTCATGCAGCGCCTCCAGCACGCGCACCAGCACCGTGTTGAAGCCCGCGTAGCGCGGTCCCCGCAACACGCCCTGCGAGGCGCCATCGATTTCGATCAGCAAAGGCGCCACGTCGGCATAGATGTCCAGCCCTGTCTGCGCCCAGATCGAGCCGAAGCTCAGGTCTGGGGTGGCGCGGATGCGCGCCAGCAGATCGGGGTGGCCGCGGAAATCGACGATCGCGTAAGCGCGCGCGGCTTCGCCGTGGGGGCCGCGGTGATGCGGCAATTCGGAGAACGTGGACCGCAGCGCGTCCTGCCAGGAATAAGCCATCGCCGTCACGCCTTGTCGGTGATGGACTGCACGCTTTCCTGGGCGTCCAGAATGCAGGTCTTGCAGACGGTGAACTGCGGGAACGGATAGGGCATCTGCGTCGGCCCGGCGAATTGCTTGTTGCCGGTCTTGACGTCAATGCGGCCCGGCGCCGTCACGGTGATGTTGCCGCCTTCGATCACGATGCTGGCGCCCGCCGCGTTCGCGATGCGGATGCGCTGGGGCGAGGCGTACTCGATGCCGGCATTGGCGCTGACCATGCGCAGGTCCTGCCGCGCCTGCACCGTCAACACGTCATGTTGCGAAATGACGTCCACCTCGCCAGTACCGGCGATGAGATCCAGGCCGGATTCCGCACCGCCCTTCTGCACCCCCGCCACGATGCCCAACGCCTGGCCCGTATGCACGCGCAACGCGCCGATGACGGCCAGGTTGTGGTCCCGCCCCGATGACCAGTGCACCAGTTCGCCAGCCGCGACCTGCACGTTGCGCCCCGCCGCCTGCGTCAGGCCCGCGCGGCCGGCCATCAACACCAAGGGATCAGTCAGGTGCGGCACCTTACCTTCGGCCGCCTCAGTGTGCTTGGCCGACACATCGCCGACCGCGCCGCCAATCGCCTCGCCCGCCACGGTGCCCGATACCGCATGCGTCATGGCGGCCAGCGGCGGGCGTTCGCCATCCAGCCGGCTCGCGCCCGCCGCGGCAGTGCCGCGCGCCGAAGCCAGCCGCACGCCTTGGTGCGCGCCGATCACCCCGTCGAACGACTGCGCCATGATGTCGGCCTGCCCAGCCAACGCCAGCGGCGCCGCCGCGTCGCCCGCAGGCTCGCTGCCGCCGGCGGCATACGTGGTGAGCAGCACGCCGCCCCCGCCACGCACGGCGCCAAACGCGTCGGTGCGCAGCTCCGCGCCCACGCCGCGCACATTGCCGCGATAGTTGCCGCTCTGGTGGATCAGGTGCCCCAGATTCAATTCGCTAGCCGCCTGCGTGGACTTGATCTGCATGCGCAGCTGGCCATCGCTGTCGTCGAACACGATCTGGTTGTAGCCGTCGCCGCCGAATTCCTTGCTCTTGAAACCGCTCAGGGCGGCCGCGTTGCGATGCTGATCGTCGCCGCCCGCCGCGCCATGCCACGCAGGCGCATTGCCGCTGGCCAGGTTGGCCTGCGCGCTCGGTTTGCCATCGGAAGCGGCCGCGTACACCTCGGCATTCATCGGCTCGCCCGCCCTGCCGCCAGGCGTGGACGGAATGCCGCCTTCGCCGCGCCCGTTGTAGAGCGCGCCGACGACCAGCGGCTGGTCGATGTCTTCATCCAGGAATCGAACCAGCACCTCCTGGCCGATGCGCGGCACGAAGCTCATTCCCATGCCCGCGCCCGCCTGGCGCTGCGCCACCCGCACCCAGCGGCTATTCGCCAAACCCTCGCCTGTGGATTGCCAATGGAAACGCACCCGCACATCGCCCCGCGCATTGCGATGGATCTCGTCTTCACCGCTGGCCTCGGTAGCGCCTTCGGCATTGGTGACGATGGCCGTGTGGACGCCAACGGCGGAAGGCGCGCCCGCCAGCCTTGCGCCACGCGCGGCCACTGGCAAGGCGCGCCACGGCCGGTCGCAGCGCAGCGCGCGAAAGCGGTTGGCGTAGCCGACTTCATGCGCGCGCGCCAGCACCGCCGCGTCGGGGCGTTGCGCATCGAACGCGGCCTCGTCCCGGTCTGGCGAGCGCGACTGGCCAAGCCCGTCGTCCAGTTCGACCAGGGCTCCAGCTCCCGCGTCCGGATCGTCTCCGGCGCCGGCCTCGAAATCCGCGCCGCGGGCATGTTCATCGTCAAAGCAGAGAAAGTCGTCCAGCGCGCCCAACCGGTCAGCCAGGCTGGCATCGTTCTGCCCGGGCAGATTGTTGACGCCCACGTGTTCCACGCGGTCCAGCGCGAACACCGGCTCAAAGCCCGGCTCGCCCGCCGGGCCCAGCGGCGACATCTCGCGCAGCGTAAACCGCGTGCCCGAACGGAAAGTGCGCACATTGCCGCGCCCGATGAAGGTCTCGGCGTGGGCCTGCGTCGCCTGCATCAGCAGGTTGGCCTGGAACTGGGCATGCGCCTGGTTCAGCAGCCCGCCCTGCCCCAACGGCTCAAACCATTCCAGCCCCGCGCGCTCGTCATCGGCGCCGCTGGCGGGGCCGGCCAGCGCCTGCCCGGTGATGGCGTACTTGCCGGTCTCATGCCAGGCCAGCAGCGTCACCCGCTCCACGCTCCGGCGCCGCCGGCGCGCGATGGCCTGCACGCCATCGCGCGATTCGCTCGCATGGGCGCGCTGGAACCGCACGCCCCCGCCCGCCGACTCGGCGTCCTCGCCCAGAACGCGACTGTCGGCAAAGATCAACACGGCGTGACGCGCCGGGGCGCTATCGTCCTCGACCGTGGTCCAGCCCAGCCCGGCTTCCGCGAGCAGACGCGACAGGAAGGCGTAATCGGTTTCACGATACTGCGTGGTGTAGGCGCGCGCGGGCAGTCCGGCCAGGTGGCCCTCGACGTCTGGAGACACTTTGTAGGTGTAGCCCTCGTAGCCGTCCAGCACGTGGCGCACGATATCGAGCACGGACTGCTTCTCATAGATGCGGCTGTCGCGCCGCTGCGTGGCCAGCCACAGCCATGGCGCCAGCGTCAGGCGATAGCGCGCCATGCCCGCGTTGCCGCCCAGCATTTCGGCCGCGCGCACCACGCCGCTGCGGCCGGCCTCGCTGCCGTCGGCGCGTGTGGTCCACAGGGTGGCGGGCCGCGACACCATGTCATTCAGATCCAGCGTGGCGTCCTCGGCCAGCGCCACCACGCGCATCTCGCCGAGCGTGGACAGCCCTTCGCGCGCCACCCAGCCTTCGACCTGCAGGGCCGACAGCGCGCCCTCGCCATCGAGGCGGTAGAGGCGGGACTCGGCGCTGAAACCGGCGTTGCTAGCGTTGACAGCCATGGAACGAAAACCTCGTGCGGACGTGGGCGATGCCGGCCGCTGCGGCCGGAAAGAATTCAGGGTTCGATGTTGGCTTGCGGCGTCGGGCATTCCACCGCGGTGCCCCACTGGCCCGCGCACACGCGCAGGCGGCATTGCTCGCTCTCGATGAAACTCAATCGGCGGCATTCCTTCAGCCGCTCGGACAAGGGCGAACCCGGCATCTCGCGTATGAAGATGCCATCCGATTTATAGACGCGCGTTCCTGGTGGCGATGCGGGCGGCAGGCCATAGCTCATCAACGCCGACAATAGCGCGGCATCGGTATCGGCGGGCTTTGCGTTCTTGCGCGGCGCGGCGGCGGGCTTGGCCGCGCGCGGCGCATTCGCCGATTGCGCGCCCTGGCTCGCGGCCTGGCGCGTGGGCCCGGGCGCCGGCGCCGCGGCGGCCGGCGGCGTCATCGCCAGCACGGACAGCGGATTGGTCGGCGCGCCTGGCGGCTCGGGCTCACCGCGCCCCAGATTCTCATCGCGCGCGGGCGGCGCCTCGTCAATGATGGACGCCACCGCGGGCGGCGCTTCCAGGGCGCTAAGCGGATTATTGCCGGTGGGTGCTGCCGAAAGCGATGCCCGCGGCAATGAAGCGCCGGCGGCCGCTGTGGGCACGGTGCCGGACACGGCGGCGGGCGCCTGCGCCACCATGGGCGCCGCGCCTTCGTCGTGGATCACCCACGCGATGCCGCCCGCCAGCAAAGCCAGCACCAACGCCAGCGCGGTCCAACGCCGCGCGCGCGAGCCATGCGGCGTTGCCATGTGTTTGACCTCGGCTTCCGGCGCGCGTCCTTCCAGCGCGGCCAGGATGCGCGATGAGTCGGCCTCGCCACGCGCGGCCGGTGAAGCGCTGAGCAGACTCGGCGCGGTCATCGTAGGGCGAGCTTTTTCTTTCTCTTCTGCCATGCGGATTCCCGTGTCAGCAGGAGGCGTGTGCAGCCCCCCTGTAACCAAGCCCGACGAGAATACCCGATAGGCTTATCTCGATCATTGCTCCTTGTTACGATTCCTAAGGGTCGGACGCTGTTTGCAACGCCGGATCGCTTGCCTCATGCGCGAATAGAACAAAAGATTACGCCTTCACATGAGGGACCTACCTTGCTGTTACTGCTGCCTCTGTATTTTTTGCTGGCGGTGGGCGTATCCGCTCTCCTGTTTTTCCCCGCTCTGCGCCAAGGCGCGGCCCGGGGTGTGCGCGCGTGCGTAGCAGGCGTGGCACGGGGCGCAACGCGCAGCGCGAGCCAGGTCGGTGACGCCGTGGGCGGCACGGCCGGCGCTGTTGGCAGGGGGGTCGGCGCGTCGCTGGAGTGGGTACGACGCTATCGCTGGCAGGTGCTGATCGGGCTGGCAGTTGTGTCGCTTCCGTCACTTTTTGCTTTCGTCATGCGACACAATCACACATTCGTTTACAGCACCCAGACCACCGGTCCGGACCGCCGGATCCAGGCCTTGCTGGAAGGCGAACGGCTCGCGCCGCCCCCTGCCCTGCCACCCGAAGCCTTCACCACGCGCGAGGTCGAACTGGTGCGTCCGAAGCTGGCTGGCGCGAGCCGCAACTGGGACCTGCTGGACGCCGATTTCCGTCAACGGCTGCTGTTGGCCTACCGCATCATGCGTGAGCAGCACGGCTACGAAATGGCCCTGATCGAAGGCTACCGCAGCCCCGAACGGCAGGAAGAACTGGCGGGCCTGGGATCGCATGTGACGAACGCCGGCGCCTTCCAGAGCTACCACCAGTTTGGCCTGGCCGCGGACAGCGCGTTCTATCGCGATGGCAAGATCGTGATCTCCGAAAAGGATCCCTGGGCCATGCGTGGCTATGAACTGTTCGGCCAGACGGCCGAGCTGGTTGGCCTGACCTGGGGCGGCCGCTGGAAGATGATGGACTTCGGCCATGTGGAACTGCGCCGGCCGGGCGTCATGCAACGTGCGCGGGAGGCCGCGCAATAATGCTCCGCCTGCTCAAAAAAGGACTGATCGTCCTGGCCCTGTTCGCCGTGGTGTGGCTGGCCGTCATCATCTGGTGGCAAGAGTCGCGCACGCTGCCCACCGGCGTGGACATCGGGCTGTACCTGTTCGCGTTGCCGCTAGCGCTCCTGGCCGCATTCTGGCTCGGTGCGCGCCTGGTGCGCGCGGCCCGCGCCCCCCGGGCCGCACCCGCAACGGCCGAGGCCGCGTCGCCGGCCAACGCGCCGCCGCCCGCCGCCGAGTTGCGCCTCATCGCCGTCGCCGCGCGCGCCGCGGTGGGCGCCGACACTGCCGCCATCGCCACGGCGCTGGCCGAACAGAAGCGTCCAGAGCTGGACGCCGAACTCAAAACACCGCAGGGCTTTCCGATCTTCGCCGCGCGCGTGCCCGGCATGGACGATATGGAACTGTACGCCGCCGCGCGGGAACAGGGCGCGCCCGCCGACGCCCTGGCCACGGCCACGCTGCGAGCCACGGCGCTGCTGGCCGAGGTCGCGCGCGCGCTGACCCAAGAGGCGCATGCGCGCGTCACGGATCTGGATGTGCCGGCGCGCGAGGCAGATTGGCCGTTGCTGCGCTTCGAGGTGCTGCTGCCGGCGCACTGGTCCGACGCGGCGCGGCAACGCGCGCTCGCGGCGGTGCGCGCGGCCGCCGGGGTCTGGCCCGACGCCCGTATCCGCGCCGCCGGCCACCCGGCGCGCGACACCATGGCCGCCGAGCAGTTGTTGCGCCAGCTTGCCGCCGAGCCGGGCGATGCCCAGGCCGAGCCGCAATGGTGCATCGTGCTGGCCGGCGATGGCTATCTCGACGCCGAGCAGGTCGCCAGTTGGGACGCCTCGTCGGCGCTATTGACGCACGCCAATCCGCAGGGGCGCGTGCCAGGCGAAGCCGCCGCCGGCCTGCTGCTGGCGCCCGCCGGGACCCAGGCCGAACTGCAGCTCACGCTGTCGCCGGTACTGCCACGGCAGAAGCCGGCCGACGCGCGGGGCGCCCAGGCCGAAGCGCCCCTGACGGACCTGGCGCGCGACCTGCTGCAGGCCGCCCGTGTCGCGCCCGACAGCATCGCCCATATTCTCAGCGATGCCGATCACCGCGGCAGCCGTCCCCTGGAACCGTTGAGCGTGGCCACGCAGTTGTTTGCCCATCTGGATGGCGGCAAAGACTGCCAGGCCCTCGGCGTGGCCTGTGGCCACACGGGCGCGGCGGCCTCGCTGCTGACGCTGGCCGTGGCCGGCGAAACCTGCATGCAGTTGGACCAACCCGTGCTCACCCTTACCCTGCAAGACCCCGCATTGCGCGCCGCGGCGCTGGTCTCCCGACCTGCCGCCAGCGCGACCGCCTGACCCCAAAACAAAAGCGAAAACCATGCGTAGCCCATCAGGATTGCTTTCTCGATTTTCCAGCGCCATGAGCGACTTCCGCTACTGGAGCGGACGCGTGTTCGCCAACCCGCGCACCTTCATGCTGATCGGACTGGTCGCGCTGATCGTGTTCCTGTTCCTGTTCGCCGACACCATGCAGATCGCCATGACCTGGGCCGGCCTGGTGCTGGGCGTGCTGCTGTGCCTGTGGCTCTGCGCCTACCTCTGGCGCCGGCGCCGCGCGCGGCGCGCCAACCAGAAGCTGGGCGACATGCTGGAGCAGCAGGTGCAGACCGGCGCCGCCGCCAGCCCCGCCGCCAACCGCAGCGAAATCGACGCGCTGCGCGCGCGCCTGACACAGGCCGTGCGCACCATCAAGACCTCCAAGATCGGCCAGACGTCGGGCAACGAAGCGCTGTACGAGCTGCCCTGGTACATCGTCATCGGCAATCCCGCGGCGGGCAAGAGCAGCGCCGTCATCAATTCGGGCCTGCAATTTCCCTTCGCCGACAAGAATGGCGCCGCCGTGCGGGGCGTGGGCGGCACCCGCAACTGCGATTGGTTCTTCACCACGGAGGGCATCCTGCTGGACACGGCCGGCCGCTATTCGGTGCACGAAGAAGACCGCAACGAGTGGATGAGCTTTCTGGACCTGCTCAAGCGGCACCGCCCCAAGGCGCCGATTAACGGCATCATCGTGGCGGCCAGTATCAGCGAGCTGACGGATGCCGGCCCGGAATTCGCCATCAACCTGGCCAAGAACCTGCGCCAGCGCGTGCAGGAATTGACCGACAGGCTGGAAGTGTTCGCCCCGGTATACGTGATCTTCACGAAAGCGGACCTGATCGCGGGATTCTCCGAATTCTTCGCCGATGCCGACGCGCGCGAGCGCGACCGCGTCTGGGGCGCAACGCTTCCGTACGGCGCCGACGAAAGCCGCGATGTGCTGACGCTGTTTGACGAGCGCTTCGATGAACTCTACGAAGGCCTGAAGGAAATGGGCACGGCGCAGATCTCGCTGCGCCGCAACGGCGCCCTGCCGCCAGGGCTGCTGACCTTTCCGCTGGAATTCGCCGGCATCAAGCCGGCATTGCGTACCTTCCTATCGACGCTGTTCGAAACCAATCCGTTCCAGTACAAGCCGGTGTTCCGCGGCTTCTACTTCACCAGCGCCTTGCAGGAAGGCGCCTCGCGCAGCACCTCCACCGACAAGCTCGCCGAGCGCTTCGCGTTGCGCCCGGCCTCGCGTGAAGCCGCGCGCAGCGTCGCCTCGCACAATGGATTTTTCCTGCGCGACCTGTTCTCCAGCGTGATCTTCGCCGACAAGAAACTGGTTCGGCAGCACGCCAGCCCGAACAAGGTCCGCATGCGCTACCTGGCGTTTTCCGGCCTGGTGCTGACGCTGGGACTGGTGCTGGGCGGCTGGAGCTGGTCCTATCTGGGCAACCGGCAACTGGCCAGCAATGTGCAGGCCGACCTGGACAAGGTGGTGCGCCTGCAAAGCGAGCGCACCGACCTGCAGAGCCGGCTGGAAGCCATGGAGATCCTTCAGGACCGCATCGAGCAATTGGACCGTTATTCCAACAGCCGGCCGTTGTCGCTCGGGTTGGGCCTGTACCAGGGCGACGTGCTCAAGCAGCGCCTGCTGGCCGAGTATTACAACGGCCTGCGCCAGTTCATGCTGGTGCCGGTCAAAGCCAGCCTGGAGGATTACCTGGGCCGTGTCGACGTGTCGCAGGCGGCGGCCGCCGGCGCGGCTCGCCCGACGCCGCCCCAGGCTCAGCCGGTACGCGACAATGCCGGCGACACCCTGTTCCAGGATGCCTCGCCCACGGACGTCGACGACGCCTACAACGCGCTCAAGACCTATCTGATGATGGCCAATCGCGAGCACGTGGACCCCACTCATCTGTCCGACCAGATCACCCGCTTCTGGCGCGGATGGCTGGAGACCAATCGCGGCGCCATGCCGCGCGACCAGCTGATCCGCAGCGCGGAGCGCCTGATCTCGTTCTACGTGGCGCGCGCGGCCGATGCCGACTGGCCCCAGATCGAAACCAATCTGGCCCTGGTCGAGCGCACGCGCGGCAACCTGCGCAGCGTGATGCAGGGCATGCCGGCGCGCGAACGCGCCTATGCCACGCTCAAGGCGCGCGCGGCCACGCGCTTCCCCGCCATGACCGTCGCCCGCATCCTGGGCGAGGCCGATGCCGCCGTGGTCGCGGGCAGCTATGCGGTGCCGGGCACGTTCACGCGCGAAGCCTGGGAACAATACATCGAGCCGGCAATCGGCGAAGCCGCGCGCCGCGAAGTCCAAACCAGCGACTGGGTGCTGGGGGTGAACGCGCGCGACGACCTCACGCTGGAAGGCAGCCCCGAGCAGATCCAGAAAAGCCTGGCGACGATGTACAAGACCGAGTACGCGCAGGAATGGCAAAAGATGCTGCGCGGCGTCACCATCAAGCCCTTCACCAGCTTCGAGCAGGCGGTGCAAGGTATGAATCGCCTGGGCGACCCGCAGAACTCGCCGCTGGTCAAGCTGATCAACACCACCTATGAACAGACGTCGTGGGACAACCCGTCGCTGATCAATACCGGCATTGCGCAGGCCCAGACCGGCGTGGTCGCCTGGTTCAAGCGCGTGATCCTGCGCCAGGGCCAGCCGAAGCCGGCCGCGGTGGCGCCCGGCGGTGAACAGATCCCGATGGGCCCGGTGGGCCGCGAGTTCTCCGACGTGGCGCGCCTGGTGGTCACGCGCGACAACCAGTCGCTGCTGGGCAACTACATGAACGCGTTGTCCAAGATCCGCACCCGTTTCAACCTGATCAACAACCAGGGCGACCCGGGGCCGGGCGCGTTGCTGCTGATGCGCCAGACGCTGGAAGGCAAGGACTCGGAACTGGCCGATGCGCTCAAGCTGGTGGACGAGCAGATGCTTGCCGGCCTGACGCCGGCGCAGCGCGAGACGCTGCGCCCGCTGCTGGTGCGCCCACTGATCCAGGGCTACGCCGTCGCCATGCAGCCCGCGCAGGTCGAACTGAACAAGGTATGGAATGCCCAGGTCTACCAGGGCTTCATGCAGAACCTGGCCGAAAAGTACCCGTTCTCGACCAAGGCGGGCATCGAGGCCAGCAGCGAGGAGATCGCCCAGGTCTTCGGCCCGCAGGGCAGCATCGCCAGGTATGTCAATGAAACCCTGGGGCCGCTGACGGTGCGCCGGGGCGACATCCTGACCGCCCGCACCTGGGGCGACATGGGCATCGACCTGCAACCGTCCTTCACCGCCAATTTCGCGCAGTGGGTCGCCCCGCTGTCGGGCGGCGCGGCCGGATCGGGCGCGGCCAGCCAGCCGCAGACACTGTTCCAGATCCAGCCCAAGCCGGCCAGCGGCGTCACCGAGTACACGATCGAGATCGACGGCCAGCAGCTGCGCTACCGCAACACGCCTCCGCAATGGGTCAACTTCATCTGGCCCAACGCGCAGGGCGCGCCGGGCGCGCGCATTACGGCCACCGCCTTCGACGGCACCGTGGTCGAAATCGTCAACGAACCAGGCCGTTTCGGCCTGGAGCGCCTGATCTCCGGCGCCCAACGCAAGCCCAACCCGGATGGCAGTTTCGAGATGAGCTGGACCCGATCCAACATCACGGTGCCGGTCAGGCTGCGCATCATCAGCAATGCCCAAGCGGCCAGCGCCGGCGGCACCGAGCCGGGCAGCCAGGGCCTGCGCAACCTGCGCCTGCCCGCCACGGTCGCGGGCGTGTCCCCTCAACCCTCCGTCGCCCCGACGCCTGCCGGAGCGCAGCAATGAGCCATCCGCAGTCCCCCATGTTCCGTACGGCCTACTTCGGCAAGATTCCGTCGCGTGGCGACTTCGTCAAGAACACCTCGCATCCGCAGCTGATGGCGACGCTGGATGCCTGGGTCGCGAACACCATGGAGATCCTGGCCCAGGACCCGCACTGGAAAACGCTGTACGACGAGGCGCAGCCGGTGCCCTTCGCGGTGCTGGGCTCGCGCGGCAAGCTGGCCATCGCAGGCCACTTGCAGCCCAGCCGGGACCAATCCGGGCGGCGCTTCCCGTTCATCAGCGCGACCTCGGTGGAAGTGTCGCGTCCGCTCGACTTCATCGCGCGCAGCCCGCTGGCCTTCAGCCGCATGTGGAACCGCATGGGCAGCGCCGCCGCGCAACTCATGCAGGAAGGCGACCCCGCCGCCGCGCTGCAGACGCTGAACGATCTGGAAGGCGAGATCCGCACCGCCGCCGACGACGGCTTCGACGCCTTCATCGATTTGCAGACAATCGAGCGCGTGCAGGCGATGCTGCGCGGCAACGGCCATGCCGCCAGCATGCACGACATCGTGCTGGCCCTGGGCATCCTGTTGGCGCCGGTCATGTCCAGCGGCTCGTCGCAACTGGACACCGGCCTGGCGCTGCCGCTGCCCGACGACCCGCTCTATATCAACCTGGTGGCGACGTACTGGATGACGCTGATCGCGCCGTTTCTCAACCGCGCCGACTTCGAGATCGCCATGTTCATCGGACAGATCGCGGGCAAGCACCGGCTGGTGGTGGGCTTTCGCGGCGCATCGCCGCAGACGCTGGCAACCCTGCTGTCGACGCCGCAGGCCTTGGCGCAGCATTACATCGTGCTGGAGGATGCCCCCTGGGTGCGTGACCATGTCAGCGCCAGCCACGGCCTGGCCAAGCTATCGAGCTATCTGGATCAACCGCGGCTCTCCCTGCGCCAGGCGCTGGAGACCTTCCGCGAAGTTTTTATCGGAGCCTAGGACATGCGCATAATTTCACTGCTCCTGGCCATCGCCTGCGCCGGCCCGCTCTATGCCCAGGACGCGGCCACGGTGGTGCCCGCCAACGTCATTCCCCAACCCGGCCAGGTCGTCGCCAGTGGCGCGGTGCCCGACGAGGCCACCAAGGCCGACGTGCTGCAACGGCTGCAGAAAGTGTATGGCGTGGGCAATGTGATCGACCGCATCGATGTCGGCGGCGTGGTCGCGCCGCCGAACTGGTCGCAGCACGTGGGCAAGCTGCTCGACAGCCCCCTCAAGCAGATCAATCGCGGCCAACTGGAAATCGACGGCACCCAGATCCGGCTACGTGGCGAGGTGGACAACGAAGCCTCGCGCCAGCGCATCGCCAGCACTTTCGCGACCGCGCTCAACCCCACCTACAAGATCGTCAACGGCCTGCGCGTATCGGCCGGCAAGGACGAGCAGGACGTGCTGGACAACCTGCTGAGCAACCGGGTGGTGGAATTTGAGACCGGCAGCGCCCGCTTGACCGCGCGCGGGCGCGAGTTGCTGGACCGCGTGGCCGACGCCGTGCCGAAGCTGCGCGCCGACAAGATCCAGATCATCGGCCACACCGACAGTTCCGGCAGCCGCAGCACCAACCTGGCGTTGAGCCAGGCGCGCGCCGACGCGGTGCGGGACTACCTGGCGGACAAAGGGCTGCCGGTCTCGCGCTTCGAAGCGGTGGGCGTCGGCCCGGACCAACCGGTGGCCACCAATGCCACGCCGGAAGGCCGCGCCAAGAACCGGCGCATCGAGTTCCGCGCGGCGCGCTGAGCCCCCCGGGACCGCCCCCCGGCGCCGCCGGGGCCGGGAGCGGGCTGACCCGCCCGCCTGGCCGGCCAGGCGCCTCAGTTGCCCTCGCCGGCCTTCTTGATGCCGAGCAGTTCTTCCAGGCCCGACAAGGTCTCGTCGTTCTTGACCACCGTGCGCAACCACAGGTGCAAGGACATTTCACCCCAACTCGCCGCCTTGTCGGCCAGATAGGCCACCGGACTGTGCGGCTCGGTGCGGCGGAAGAAATCCGCCACTTCGCGCAGCTGCGCCAGCGCCTGCTCACGGGTCTGGATCGGGCCGCGCGCGGCGGCCGGCGGCGCGCCATGGGCTGGCGCATCGGCAACAGGAAAATGATCGGCGGCGGGCAAGGTGGGCTCCACACGAACGGGAACGGCGGGCGCGGAAGGCGCGGACGGCGGCGCCAGGTCGGCACGCACCAGCAGGCCGGCGTCGCGCGCGAACCGATGCGCCAGTTCCGTCACATTGCGCAGCGACTCGCGCACCCGGGAGAACGCCGGGCTGTCTTCGCCCAGCCGCTCATCCAGCGTGCGCTCCAATTGCGCGAGCGCCTGCGCGCATCCCTCGAGCTGCGTGTCCAGCTCGGAATAGAACGATGGCGGCGTATCGCGCCGCGCGGCATCGAAACGGTCCAGCGTGAGCTTGCCGCGCGTCAGTTCGTTGGCATTGTCCGGCGTGCGCTTGACGGCATTGGCCAGTTGGCTCGCCGCCTCCCACAGCACCGCGCCGTAGCGCGCGCCATCGGCCTGGGTCAGCGGAATCTCGCCGATGAGTTGCTGCGAGCGCGACAGCAGCCACGCCAGATTGCCGACGCGCTGCTGCACATCGCCATCTTCCGGCACGGGATGCAGCCCGTCCCAGTAATCGCGGCACAGGCCGTCGATCAGCACATAACCATCGCGCAGACCCGCGAACCCGCGCGTCTTGGCCCAGGCCTCGGCAAGCCACGACGCAATGCGTATGTCCTTGCTGCGCTCACGCAGCACCGTGGAGCAAATACGCATCACCTCCGGCCAGTCGGCCTCTTTCAGGTCGATGACCCAATCCCCCTGGTCGAGCTGGGGATCATCGTGCCGGCGGGCCTCGCGGATCGCGTCGAATTCGGGCGAAAACACCAGATCGACGCCGCATGGCGCGTCACCGGGTATCGGTTGCAGCAAAGCGTGGATGTCAGTCATAGGCGCAAGTCGGTGAATAGGCGCAAATCATCCCACAACGGCTTACGTATAACGTTCAAAGATGACACGTCCTATTACAAGGCGCATCACGATGCTTCGCTATGATCTGCGCACCTACCCAAGGAGCATTCATGACGACCAAATCGATCCGTATGCTGCCCGACGGGCGCTTCATCGCAGGCACCCCGCGCCGCGCGCCCGATGGCACCATCGTCGGTGGCGACGGGCCCATCACCCGCGCGCCGGATGGCACCTATGTGGCCGGTACGCCGCAGCGCGCGCCGGACGGCAGCTACAAGGGCGGCGGCGGGCCTGTGCGCATGGCGCCCGACGGCACCTTCGTGGCCGGCCCGGCGCGGCTGGCGCCCGACGGCACGTATCTGTAAACAAATATCTCTCGCGCAACATGTCCCAACGCCCTGTCATCCGCAAAGGCGATAAGACGTCGCACGGCGGCGTGGTCGTGACCGGCGATGAAACCGTCGTCATCTTCGGCCAGCCCATGGCCCGTCTTGGCGACCGTGTCACCTGCCCCAAGTGCGGCGGCACGCACACCATTGTTGAAGGCGTGCAGAACGTTGCCTCGGACCGCATGACCGCGCTGGAAGGCATGCGCACGTCCTGCGGCGCCACCCTGATCGCCAGCCAGCATTTCTATCAGCTGGAATACGGCTGAGCACGCGCCGGAACGGCAGCATCACCGTTCCCAGACCAGCTTTTCGTTGGACAGCACCTCTTCGCCATCCCAACGGTAAGCCACCAACGGCCCTCCCGCCGCCGCCGACCAGTCCAGGCAGGCCAGCTTGCCGCTCTCGATTCTGGGCTGCCCCTTGAACCAGTGATGTCCGATGAAAATGGGCGCGCCGGTGATCGGTGTCCGCCTGAAGTTCTCGGGCAATGCCAGACCATGAATCTGCGGCTCTTGGCCAGCCGGCACCAGGGCGACCTCATGCAGGGCATTGGCCCAATCGCGCCAATTGGCAAGCCGCACCTGGTAATGGCGGTGCCCCTCCTTGTCCTCGATGTAGCGGCCGTCCGGCAAGGCCAACTCCATCCCTGACGTGAGCAGCTTCCTGGCTTGCTCCAGATCCGAGCCCTTTTGGTGAACGGCCAGCAGCACGGCATCGTCCAGTGATTTGCCAGGCGTCCAGCCGGCATCGGTCAGGACCTCGACTGCGCCGTCGTCCCAGCAGGCGTGCGCAAGCCGGATGCCGCCCAAGTCCATCCAGGGCGGCAGTTGGCGAAACCACGCCACCCAGGCGGCATGCTCCGGACTGCCTTCACCGATCTGATTGATGAATGCGCTGTGCTGCTTGCGGTTCTTGCGGCTCGTTTCCGAGTCGCCACGATTGGGCCGCAGGAACTCGCCTGGATTGCGCGGGTCTTCGGTGGCGTAGCCGATGGCGTTGAATTCATGGTTACCCATGATGCACAAGGCCTGGCCGTCATCCATCATGGCCCGCACGATTTCCAGGACCCGCCGCTGCCCCGCGCCTCGATCCACCAGATCGCCAAGAAACACCGCCTGGCGGCCCCGGGGAGCCTGGTAGCCCCTGCCTGCCGGCACGTACCCGAGATGGCGCAACAGGCCCTCGAGCTTCAGGTCTTCGCCGTGAATGTCACCGATGACGTCATACATATGGACTCCATGCGCTGTGTGTTGCCCGCCGTGCGTCAGAGGTGCGGTCGAGCAAGAGAGATCCCGCCAGGCGCACGGTCAAAATCCCCGGAAAGCAAAAAGCCCACCGTTTCCGGTGGGCTTGACGCTTGATACTACTAGAGAATTCTGGTGGGCTGTGAGTGGCTCGAACACTCGACCTACGGATTAAGAGTCCGCTGCTCTACCAACTGAGCTAACAGCCCTGCATGTTCATTCACGACTCCCGCTTTGGAAACCCTGCTTTCGCCAAGTTTTGCCGCGTTTCGTTGTGTTTGATCAGCGAAGAAGCGAGATTATAGAGAGCTTTTTTTGATTGTGCAAGTCAGTGTCCTGGCGATCACAAAAAAGTCGCTAGCCACGAGGATCAGGCCGCGTAGCCGCCGTCCACCGCCAGGCTCGCCCCCGTCACGTAGCGGCCATCCGGCCCGGCCAGGAAAGCCACCATGCCGGCGATATCGCGCGCTTCGCCGTAATGCGGCAAGGACAGCACCGCCACCAGGTCACCGGCGCGTTCGCCGTTGGCCGGGTTCATGTCGGTATCGATCGGTCCCGGATGGACCACGTTGGCCGTGATGCCGCGCGCGCCCAGGTCGCGCGCCAGGCCGCGGGTCATGCCCAGCAGCGCGGATTTGCTGGCCGCGTAAAGCGTCACGCCGGCGCGGCCCGAGCGTTCGGCCAGGCAACTGCCGATGTTGATGATGCGGCCGCCCTGCGGCATCGTGGCCAGCGCCGCCTGGACCGCGACGAACGGCGCGCGCACGTTGATGTTCATGGTGCGCTCGTAGTCGTCCGGCGTCACCTCGTCCAGCGGGCCCGCCAGGAAGATGCCGGCATTGTTCACCAGCACGTCCACCGGCCCCAGCTCGGCGATGGCCTGGCCGACCGCCTGCCGCACCTGCGCCGCGTCGGCCGAATCGGCCTGGATGGCGCGCGCGCGGCGGCCGCCAGACTCGACCTCGCGCGCCAGCGCCGCGGCAGTGTCGCGCGATGCCTCGCTGACATAGGTGAAAGCGACGTCGGCCCCGTGCGCCGCCAGGCGGCGCACGATGGCCGCGCCGATGCCGCGGCTGCCGCCGGTCACGAAAGCGACTTTTCCGTCCAGGTTCTGCATGGCTCAATCCTTATTTGTAGTGATCAATACAAAATATATTCCAATACCGCCGCACGGCCGTCAACAGTTTTTTATCGATCAACACAAAATATCTCCCGCGGGTAAAATTCCCGCTATATGGCAGAACGTGGGCGCCCCCGGAACTTCGACCGAGCCCAGGCCTTGCGCAAGGCCATGGAAGTCTTCTGGTCGAAGGGATACGAAGGAGCATCGCTAACCGATCTGACGGCCGCGATGGGTATCAACTCGCCCAGCCTGTATGGCGCATTCGGTTCAAAAGAGGGGCTCTTTCGCGAAGCGGTTCAGCTTTACCGCGACACCGATGGCGCCGCCTCGCGGCAAGCGCTCGCTGCTGGCGCCACCGCCCGCGAAGGCGTGCGCGGCATGCTGCTGGCGGCGGCCGAGCGCTTCACCGCCCCCGGCGCCCCGCCTGGCTGCCTGATCGTGTTGGGCGCGCCATCCGGCGCCAACAGCCACGACGGCGTCGGCGCCTTCCTCGGAGACAACCGGCGCGACATGCAAGGCTGCATCCTGGCGCGCCTGACCGCCGCCGCGGCCGCGGGTGAACTCCCCCCCGGCGCCGACCTGAAAGGGCTGGCCGCCTTCTACACCACCATCCTGCACGGAATGTCGATCCAGGCGCGCGACGGCGCCAGCCGCAAGACCCTGCAAGCCGTGGCGCGCCAGGCGATGTGCGCCTGGGACGCGATCACCGGCGGCTCGCCGCCGTCCGGCCTTCCGCCCGGACGCGCCCAAGCCTGAAGGGGCTGACCATGTTCCGCATCGACCTGCGGCGCCTCATCCTCTGGGTCAGCCTGCTGTCGATCTTCCTGGTGCTGGCGGCGGGGCTGCACGCCAGCTATCTCGTGCAACGCGACCTGCTGCTGCACAACGCGCTCGAGAGCAATCGCGTCTACGCCGCGAAGCTGGCCGCCACCACCGAGTACTTCCTGGGCGATCTGCGGCGCCACCTGGCCTACAGCGCCGATGTGCTGGCCGATATGGAAACCCAGCCCGGGCTGATGACGGCGGAGGCCCGCCGCCAGGAGGAGCAGCTCGGCCATTTCAATTCCAGCTTTATCGTCTCGTCACAGGGCAAGGTGCTGGCGGCATCGACCTCCTATCCGCAACTGCTGGGCCAACAGATGACCAGCGATGCCGCCCGCACCGCGCTGAGCACCCGCCGTCCGGTCATCAGCGAACCGTTCCGGGCCCGCAACGGCCGCTGGCTCATCCTCTGCACCCACCCCATCTTCTCGCGCGACTATCGCTATCTCGGCTATATCGCCGGCACGCTCTATTTGCACGAAGACAATGTGCTCGACCGGTTGCTCGGCCAGCACTTCAACCGCGACGACTCGCTGCTGTATGTGCTGTCGCGCGACGGCACCCTGATCTATCACCCCGACCGCAGCCGCCTCGGACAGGCTTCCGCCGACAAGGACGCGCTGCGGGCCGCGCTGCGTGGCGAAACCGGCGAATTGCGCTTCACCGATGCCGCGGGGACTGCGATCCTGGCCGGCTATGCCCCGGTGCCCAGCGCTGGCTGGACCATCATCGCGCAACGGCCGGTGGCCAGCACGCTGCTGCCGCTCAACGACCTGCTGATGGCCACGGCCCGCAATACGCTGCCGCTGCTGCTGATTTCGATTGTGCTGCTGTGGCTGCTGTCGCGCTGGATCGCGCGGCCGCTCGGTGAATTGGCCGGCATCGCCAGACACATGCAGGATCCCGACTCGGCCGAGCGCATCCGCAAGGTGCGCTCGTGGTATTTCGAGGCCACCCAGCTCAAACGTGCGCTGTTGATGGGGCTGACGTCGATCCAGCACAAGATCCGCGACCTGCGCCGCGCGTCCACCACCGACACGCTCACCGGCCTGTTGAACCGCCGCGGCCTGAATGAGGCCATGACGCTGCTGCAGGCGGCGGAGACGCCGCTCGCCATCGTGGCGTTGGACATCGACCACTTCAAGGCGATCAATGACCGCCATGGCCATGCCGCCGGCGACCAGGCCCTGCGGGTGCTGGCGAAGCTGCTGGCCGACGGCTCGCGCCAGGGAGACACCGTGGCCCGCAGCGGCGGCGAGGAGTTCGTCATGCTGATGCCGGGCGCGCCCCTGGCGGCGGCGGTGGCCTCGGCCGAACGCCTGCGCCGCAAACTGGCGCGTCTGGGAACCGAAGCGGGCCTGCCCGCGCCCATCACCCTGTCGGCCGGCGTGGCCGGCTATCCGGCCCATGGCGCCACGCTGGACGAGGTCATCCAACGCGCCGACCGGGCGCTCTACTATGCCAAGAACCACGGCCGCAACACGGTCTGCGTCGCCGACAACCAGGCCGACGGCGGCGCGCGCGTGGCGCTGCCGCGCTGACCGCGCTACCTGCCCTTGGGCGCTGGCGCCTTGGGCGGCGTGCGCATCTGCTTGAGCAGCATGCCGCAGGAATTATCGTCGCTGGTGCTGGGCGCGATCAGCGCCAGCAGGCCCGCCGCCGGCGTCAGGATCACGCCCAGCGCCACCATGCCCGCGCCGCGGGCCGCCAGCGGCCCCACATGCACGCCCACGTCCGGCTTGCCGAAGGTGCCGCGCACATACAGCGGCGACCGCAGCGAGAAGATGCGAAACCCCTTGCTGTCCGGCGTGATATCCAGATCGAGCTTCTCGTCCTTGAAGTCGGCGGTGCCGGTGATGTTGATCAGCGCATTCTCGGTGTCGAACACGAACACGCGCGGCGTCATCAGGCCGCGCTTCATTTCCAGGTCCGCGGCGCCGCAATTGATCTTGACCTCGTCGTCGCCGAACAGCTTGGAGACGACGTAGTTGCCCACATTCAGCCCGGCAATCTCCATCAGGCTGCGGCTGATCACGCCATCGTTGACCAGCATCTTCACATCGCCGCTGGCCGACCCGAGCAGCGCGGCCACGGAATTGCCCGTGCCGGAAAGCGCTAGATCGCCATTCAACTCGCCCAGTGTCTTCTGCATGGCCTCGGTAGCGGGGAACAGTTGCTTCAGGCGCAGGCGCCGCGCGTGCATCTCGACGCGGCCGGTCAACGGCGCGTCGGCGCCGTCGAGCCGCACGCTCGCGGCCATGCTGCCGCCCGCCATACCGAAACGCAGCGGGTCGAGCGTCAGCTGGCCGTCCTGCAGCACCAGATGCACCGACAGGTCGGACAACGGCAGCTTGGCGTCATGCACGATGCGGCCGGCCTCCAGCGCCACATCGGCATCCATGTCGCGCCAGCGGTCGGTGCGAAATGCCTGCGTAGGCAGCACCTTGCCGCCCGGCGGCTTGGCCGGCGCATCCTTGGCCTTGTCCTGCGGCGGCGTGGCCTTGCCGGACTGCACGCCGATCAACGGCCCCAGATCGGCCATGCGCAGTTGCCTGGACGACAGCTTGCCGGTCAGCCGGGGACGCGGCGCGGCCAACGAGAACGACACGTCGCCATGCAGGTCGCTGTCGCCGACGCGGCCGTTGAAATCGCGGTAGTCGAACACCGCGCCGCCGGCGTTGCGCAGCCTGGCCACCAGATGGCCGTCGGTGGAATACGGCGGCGTGTCCGGCAGCGTCACGCCGGTCAGCGGATACAACTGCGCCATGGATCCGCCCGACAGCCTCAGGCGCAGGTCCAGCGCGCCCAGGTTGACCGGATCGGTCAGGGTGCCGGCCACGGCCGCCCTGGTGCCGCCGATCGTCACCTCGGCCTGTACCGGAAACGGCTGCCGGGGCTCCTGCAGGGCCAGCATGCCGCCGACCTTGCCCTCGCCCTTGGCGGGCAGGCCCTTGTACCTGCCCGCCACCTTCCAGCCGAAAACGTAGTCGCGCGGCGCGGCTTTCGCATCCTGCGCGGCGAAAGCCGCACCGGCCACGTCGGCGAACGGCACCGGCTTGCCGAGTGGATCGACCTGCACGGTCAGATCGGCCTGCAGGATCGCGTCGGTCAGGCCAATGCGGCCCTTGTCAAAGCCGATTTCATTGATATCCAACACCCAGGGGGATGGCTCGCCGCTCTCTGGCAGGGTAAAGACCCAATTGGCGCGGCCGTCGGCCAGGCGCTCCAGGTCAGCGGACGGCTCGGTCAACTGGATCCGCCGTATCACCACCCGCTGACGCAGCAGGGGCAGCGGCGCCAGGCTGAACTCGCCACGTTTGAGGGTCGCGAACTGCGGCGCCTTGGCCCAATCGGTGTTGCCGATGCGGATATCGTTGGCCACGATGTGCGGCCACGGCACCCAGGCGCGCCATCCGCCCTGGTCCGGTTCCCGCGACCACGCGACGCTCAGGTCGCCGTTGATGGCGAAGGGCCGTCCGATGGCCGCGCTGACGCGCTCATTGATCATCGGCCTGGCGCGATTCCAGTCGAACGTGGCAATCACCACCACCGCTACCGCCACCAGGAGGGCCAGCCCCCCCACGATCCCGCCCACTATTTTTGTTCTGCGCGTCATCGTTATCATCCTTGCCGTTGCCGCCGGCGCGCCGCTGCCCCGGCCCTATTTACCCTCAAGGGTAGCGCGCTGGGCCGGGCGGGTTAAGCTTGCCGGCCTCATAATGTGTACGGATTTTTCCGTGTCACAGAGAGCCCGGTCGGCAAAAGTTACAAAGCGGGCTGGCCCGGCCGGAGACTTCGCCGGACGGGAAGGCATGATTCCTACCGTTTTTTTGACGCCGGCCCTGTTCAAATGCGCGGGGCGATCGACCCGCCGCCGCCGCGCGCGGAACCGCAGTACTACCAGGAGGCCCGATGCGGCATTCAAGCTTGATCTTCGTGGTGGCAGCCTTTGCCCTGCTGACCCTTAGCCGACTGGCCCTGGCCGCCTGGCAATGGCGGCGCGTGCGCGATGCCGGCGGGCTCGCGCCCCTGCTGCTGGGCGGCCTGCGCATCGACGCCCACCAGATCGGCGTGCTGGCGGCGTTGCCGGCGGTGCTGTCGCCCTGGTTCGGCCACCTGCCGTTCGCCGCCACCGCCGCCGGCATCTGGTACCTGGTCGCCTTCATCCTGCTGGCCTTCCTGGAAGTCGCCACGCCACCATTCATCCTGGAATACGACACCCGTCCCAATCGGCTGTTCGTCGAATACCTGAAACACCCGCGCGAGGTTTCCGGCATGCTGTGGCGCGGCTACAAGGGCGCGCTGCTGGGCGGTTTCGGCGCCCTGGGCCTGATCGGCTGGGGCGCTTACAGTCTGTTCGGCCACGCCGCGCCCGACGCGCCGCTGGCCTGGTGGCAAATGCCGCTGGCGAGCCTGGCGATCCTGGCCGTGGTGATCCTGGCGATCCGCGGCACGCTCGGCCACCGCCCGATCAACCCCTCGTCGGTCGCCTACAGTTCCGATGGCATGCTCAACACCCTGGCGCTGAACTCGCTGTACAACGTGTTCTATGCCGTCTACAGCATGAAAAACGAGAAGTCGGCCTCCGCCGTCTATGGCGACATGGACGACGACGACATGCACCGCCGCGTCCTGGCGCGCGCCGGCCTGCCCTATCCCCCGCCCGACGCGCACCATCCCAGCCTGCATCGCCAGCCCGCCAGCCGCCAGACCTCGCGCCCGCTCAACCTGGTCATCATTCTCGAGGAAAGCCTGGGCGCCCAATACAGCGCCAGCCTGGGCGGCATGGACCTGACCCCCGAGCTCGACGCCCTGGCACGAGACGCCTGGACCTTCACCCGTGCCTATGCCACGGGCACACGCTCGGTGCGAGGCCTGGAGGCCGTCGTCACCGGCTTCCTGCCGACCCCGGCCCAGGCGGTGCTGAAACTGCCGCGCTCGCAGCGCGGCTTCTTCTCGCTGGCCGACCTGCTGGGCCGTCACGGTTATCACTCGCGCTTCATCTATGGCGGCGAATCGCACTTCGACAACATGAAGGGCTTCTTCCTGGGCAATGGCTTCAGGCAGATCGTCGACCGCGAGGACTTCGTCGACCCGGCCTTCGTCGGCACCTGGGGCGCCTCGGACGAAGACATGTTCAACCAACTCGACCGGCTGCTGCGCGAAGACGGCGACCAACCCACCTTCACGCTGGCCTTCAGCGTCTCGAACCACTCGCCCTGGGAATACCCGGCGGGGCGCATCCAGACCGAAGGCAACCCGGCCACCGTGGAGAACACCGTGCGCTATGCCGACTGGGCGCTGGGCCGTTTCTTCGAACGCGCCAAGGCCGCGCCCTATTGGGAAAACACGGTGTTCCTGATCGCCGCCGACCATGACTCGCGCGTGTTCGGCGCCAGCCTGGTGCCGGTGCGCCATTTCCATATTCCGGCGGTGATCCTGGGCGCGGGCATCGAAGCGCGGCGCGACGACCGCCTGATCAGCCAGATCGACCTGGCGCCGACGCTGCTGTCGCTGATCGGCGTCGACACCGAACATCCGATGCTCGGCCACGACCTGACCCGCAGCACGCCGGGCCGCGCCATCATGCAGTACGACAACACCTATGGCTACCTGAAGGAAGACCACCTGCTGGTGATGGCGCCGAACAAGCCGCCGGTGCAGTACCGCTATACCGCGCCGCAAGACTACGCCCCGGTGCCGCTGGACCCGGACCTGGCCGGCGAGGCGCTGGCACACGCGCTGTGGCCCAGCTGGGCCTACCGCGAAGGCCGCTATTGCCTCCCGGGCGCGGCCCGCTGACTCCCTACGCTGGCCGGCGGAACGCCTGGCGCGCCTGCTCGCTCGCGCGGTGGCAATGGCAATCGGGATGATGGTCGTTGACCATGCCTACCGACTGCATGAACGCATAGACCGTCGTCGGCCCAACGAACTTCCAGCCCAGCTTCTTGAGGGCCTTGGACAAGGCCTCGGACTGCGGCGAAGTCGACGCGCCGCGCGTCGAAGGCTCCCCGGCCGGCGCTTCGAAACGCCAGAAGAACGCGCCCAGCGAGCCTTCACGCGCGATCATTTCAAGCGCCCGCCCGGCGTTGTTGATGACGGCTTCGATCTTGCCGCGATGCCGCACGATGCCGGCGTCGGCCAGCAACGTCTCGACCTGCCTGTCACCGAAGCGCGCCACCTTGGCCGGGTCGAACCCGGCGAACCCACGGCGGAATGCCTCGCGCTTGTTCAGGATGGTGCGCCAGCTCAGGCCCGACTGGAACCCTTCGAGACACAACTGCTCGAACAGAGCGCGGTCATCGCCTTGCGGACGCCCCCATTCGGTATCGTGGTACGCCATGTATTCGGCGGACGTATCGACCCAGCGGCAACGGGCAAGGCCGTCGGGGAAATCGGAATTGGCTGTCATGGGAAGCGTCCTGGCGGCTGTCGGGTGTCAAATGCTACCGCAGCAACGTCCCCGAAAAAAGGCATGGCGGCCGCATAGCGAATCCCGCTACTATCTCCACCCCTGATCCCGCGCCGGCCCTGTCCTCGCGCGCCCCGGGTCGAGCAGGCGGGCTTGCGACATGCAAGCCCGTTGTGCGTCATGCCGGGCTGGACAGGTATCCGGATACCCCCATGTCCCTGCTCGAGACTGCCGCCCTGACTCTGGTATCGCCCGCCCTGCTGGCCGGCGACAGCAACCCCGCCGCCAACCCCTGCCTGGACTGCGGCGCCTGTTGCTCGCATTTCCGGGTGTCGTTCTATATCGGGGAATTGGCCGGGGAAAACGGCGGCCACGTGCCGCTCGAACTGGTCACGCAGATCAGTCCGCTACGGGCCTGCATGAAAGGCACCGAGATGGGAGCCGGCCGCTGCGTCGCACTGCGCGGCCAGTTGGGACGGCCGGGGATCCATTGCGCCATCTACGAAAACCGCCCCACGCCGTGCCGCGAATTCGATATCTGGCAGCCCGACGGTTCGCCCAATCCGGATTGCCAACGGCTGCGGCTGGCGCTGGGACTGGCGCCGGTGCCGCCACGGCCCGATGCGGAAAACGACCCGCAAGGCCCCTCGCACCCCAACCAGCCCGACCAGCCCGCCGCCGCCTGATGCGGCGCCGTCCTTAGCGGGCGGCGGCCAGCAGGCCCTCGGCCTGTCGTGGCGCCTCCTCGCCGACACGACAGGCGCGGGCCGCGCTGGCGCGCCGGCGCGGCCGCACGATGCCAGGATCCTTGCCCAGGAAACTCAACACGTTCTGCATGACGCGTTCGCGCTCATGATCAACGCAGATCATGTGATAGCTGTCGCGCAGCAACACCACCGACGCGCCGGGAATCCGCGCCCCCAGCAGCCGCGCCGAGCGCGGGCTGGTCAGCTCGTCCTCGATCGCGTGCATCACCAGGACCGGACAGCGCATACGTTCCAGCCCGCGCTTGACCATGCGGCGCAGCCGGTCGACCTGGCGCACGCAGGCCAGCGGCACCCATTGGTAATGAAAGCCGTCGCCACGCGCGAAACCGGCCTTGATGAACGCCCGCACCAATTCACTCTTGACGCCGTAGGGGTCTTCTTCCTCGACACGAATGCGGCGCGGCACGCCCGGAACGTGGTACAGCAGGTGGCGCAAGGCGCGATACCAAGGCGTGCTCCAGCCATCCAGAAACACCGGCGCCGACAGCGCCACCAGCGTGCCACGGCTATGCGACTCGCGCTTGCACAGTTCCACCGCCAGCAACGCGCCCAGGCACATGCCGATGACGTGCACCTGCTCGTACTGCGTGCATAACTCGCGGTAGCGGCAGGTGACCACCGCCATCCAATCCTCGACCCGCACGTCCAACAGATCTTCGGGGCGGCCCGCGTGGCCGGGCAGCGTCACGCCATGAGTGTCCACGCCCGCGCGCCCCAGCACCCGGTGCAGCGACCCCATGTCGAATTCGGTGCCACCCAGCCCGTGGATCAGCAACGCGGCGGTGCGCGGCGCCGTCATGGCGTGGCTCCGGCCGTGGCGTCGAGCTGCCAGGCGCGGCGGGTGGCCGTCAGCAGGCGCGCCAGGATCGAGGCGAAGACAAGTGCCGGAGCCGGCGGGGCGCCGCCGCCAGCCTGCGGCGGGGCGAGCAATGGTTGGCAATTCATGGAACACCCTTGATGCATGACGGGCGGAACGGGAAGCCCTGTCCTACCCTGACGCCATGGTAGGCACGCGGCGCGCGCGAAGATCCGCACATCTGTCGGAAAAACGTGAAGATCCGTAAAGGGTGGACCGCGACGGGGCAGCGCCCTGCCCGCCTGCCTCGCGCGCATCCCGGCGGCCGGAGGCGGTCCGCTGACGCGCGCTTATTCGCGGCCGGCGAGGTAGCGCGTGGGGGTCATGCCGAAGGCGCCGCGGAAACTGCCGATGAAGGCGCTGGTGCTTTCGTAGCCTACCGCCAGCGCCGCCTCGGTCACGGAGTCGCCGCGGCACAGCATCTCCAGCGCCCGCAACAGCCGCGCCTGCTGGCGCCACTGACCCAGCGTGACGCCGGTTTCCTGGCGGAAGCGGCGCATCAGGGTCCGCGGCGACATGTTCAGGCGTTGCGCCCAATCGTCGATGCCCGATGGATCGTCGGGCGTGCCCAGCAGGGAATTGGCCAGGTCCTGCAGGCGCGGATCGTCCGGCATTGGCAGCAGCATCGGGGCGTGATCGCGCTGCGTGATCTCGGCCAGCAGCACGTCGAACAGCTGCGCCAGATAGGCCTCCGACAGTTCACCGGCCTGGCTGGTGGTGAAGCGCTCGATCAAGGCGTCGATCAGGCGCGACGACGGCCAGGAACGGCAGTGATCCGGCAATCGCTCGCAGGCGTCGGCCCGCACGTACAGGAACGAACCGCGCGCCTCGCCGAACCAGCGGGCGGCATGCTGCACGCCCGGGGGAATCCAGCCGAGGCTGCCTGGCAGCACCGTCCAGACCTGGCTGCCGGCCTGCACCAGCACCAGGCCGGCATGCACCAGCACCAGCATGCCCTCGTCGTGAGCATGGTCAGGCACGGCGATGCCTTTGGACGTCCGCGGGTGCCGGATGCTGAAGGGCGTCAGCAGAACGCCGGGAAGGGCGTGGTGGACCACGGCCAGGTCGGGCATGGTTGGCAGGTTCGAGCTACAGGTTGACGGGTTCGCGTTAGCGGGCGTTCTTGAAAATGTACATCATTCTCATCATTGAGGCATCGCCCCCGGCACGGAGAATCATCATGGACCATACCCGCTTGCGCGTGGCCGGCATCAAAGCCACTTTCCCACGCCTGAAGATCCTCGACATCTTCCACCAGCACGCGGACCAGCACCTGAGCGCCGCGGATATCTACCGCAACCTCATCTCGGAGCACAGCCGCATCGGCCTGGCCACGGTCTATCGCGTCATCACGCAACTCGAGGACGCCGGGCTGCTCAAACGGACTCAACTCGACTCGCATTCCACCGTGTATGAGCTGAACGACAAGGGACATCACGACCACCTGGTCTGCCGCCACTGCGGCCGCATCCAGGAATCCAGCGACACCGCCATGGCGCAACGGGTTCGCAAGATCGCGAAGGACAGCGGCTTCACGCTGGAGTCCTACAGCCTGGTGCTTTACGGCGGCTGCGGCTGCCGCAAGGACGCCCCCATCCCCTCCATTGGAGCATTCGAATGAACCGCGACCAGTTTTTCTTCCACGACCTGTCCCAATTCCCCATCGTCACCGCGCGGCACGGCAGCGCGCCGGCCGGTTACGCCGCCAGCTGGATCCGCGAGATGGAAATGCTGGTCGACAACCCACAGACCTTCGTCATGGTGGTGCCGGACATGCGCCAGCAAGCCAGCCATGACGATCGCAAGGCCATGATCGAATGGCAGACCAGCAACATGCCGCGCCTGAAGGCTCGCTGCCGCGCTTTCATCGCGATCGAGCGCGATAGCGCCGCGCTCGCCCAGATCCGCAAGCGCGGCGAGAAGATGGCGCGCGCGTTCGGCATGCCCTTCCTGGCCGTGGCCACGCCGCATGAAGCGGTGCAATGCGCGCGTGAACTGCTGGGGCAGGCCGGCCCCGGCGGTTTCCGGGTGGACTGAACCGGACCGCCACTCTCCCCGCTTCCAGACGCGCCTTCGGGCGCGTTTTTTTTTGGCGCACCTCCCCGATCCGGCCACAAAGTCCGGCATCCGGGGTTATTGCTGAAATTAGAATGCAATATTGAGAAATTTGCGATTGTGGCAAAAGGTGTTGCTGGACTAAATTCCACGTCAGGCCCATCGCCTGTCCCGCAGGCTCCCGGGATCGGTCTTCCGGCGCCCCGACACCCTCCGGAAAGCGCTCCCGTCCCGCCCGCGGCGCAACCCGCGCCCGCTTCCATGGTCCGACACTGTTGATCGCAGTGTCCGCCAGACGCCACGGCGCGCGGCACCCCCACGGACCGCCACCGCCCGCGCTGTCCGTAGCGCTTGCCCGCCGCCCGGACTCGACACTGCGATTTACGGCACTCATACCAATGAAGCGATTCCAATTTGACAGCACCGCGCTTCGTTACTTTCTCACCGTCGTCGACACAGGTTCCGTCAATGGCGCCGCCGCGCGCCTCAACGTCGTCAGTTCGGCCGTCAGCCGGCAGATCGCCGGCCTGGAACAGCGCCTGCAGAATCAGCTGTTCGAGCGCCACCCCAAAGGCATGCGGGTCACCGAAGTCGGCCGCATCCTGGCCGACCATGCGCGCCGCGTCGAGGCCGACGCCGCGCGCACCTATGCCGAAATCGACAGCCAGAACGGCCGTTATATCCAGACCGTGAAAATCGCTGGCGCGCCCGGCTTCGCCGCCTATGCCCTGCCGCGCAAGTTCGCGGCGTTCCAGGCCGAACACCCGTCCATCCGGTTTCACCTTCATATCCTGGATGCCGGTCTGGTGGCCGAGCGCGTCCGCTCGGCCCAGGCCGACATTGGCGTCACCTACAGCCACGCGGCGGAAAAGGACATCGCCGTCATCCATTCGCACCCGGCCGAAATCGTCGCGGTCATGCGCCCGGGCCATCCGCTGGCCGCCTGCGACTCGCTGCACATCACCCAACTGTCCGCTTATCCGCTGGCCCTGCCCGATAGCGGCAGCGCCCTGCGGCAAGTGCTGGAAATGGCCTGCAGCCTGTATAACATCACGCTGTCGCCGGCCTTTACCTCAAACCTGCCGGATGCGGCCTATCACTACGTCCTCATGGGCGACGCCATCACCCTGTGCGCCCGCCTGACCGCCGCCGACCAGCTCGAAGCCGGCCGCCTCATCTGCCGTCCAATCAACGACGCACTGCTCAACGCCGGCCAGCTCCAGTTCCAGACCCACGCTTCGCGCCCGCTGTCGGACGCCGCCCACCGCTTCCTGCGCTTCATCCGCAGCGACACCCCCTGACGGCCCCTGACCCAGGCATTGCCGAAAGCAGAATGCCCGGGTGAAAAATAATTAATTGTTAGATTTGTAATTCAAATTTACATTGGCTCCGGTTTTCAGGGTGCCCGGTTCGCCAGGTCGCCCGCGTCATACACAGGAGCCCACCATGCTGAAGAATCTGAAGATACGCACCGGTCTGCTGGCCGTGCTGGCCCTCTTCGTCCTGGCGCTGGCGGTCGCCACCGGCATGGGGTGGCTGTACGCCAAGGCCGCCGATCGCGCGGTCGACGACCTGAACTCGGTCGCCGCCGAACAGACCCGGCCGCTGTATGAAGCGCAGACATTGCTGTTGCGCAGTCGCCTGACCCTGGTGGCGGCGTACCTGGACATCGTTTCCGGCAAGGGCAGCCAGGCCCAGGCCAGCATCGACCAGGCCAATCAGGCGCTGCAGGAGGCGCGCAAGCGCTTCGCGGTGTACCAGCGCGTGTCCAAGGCCACCGCCGCGGGCACGAAGCTGGCGAGCGAACTGGACAGCGTCTTCAACGCCTACGTCGGCAGCATCCAGACACTGGAGCAGGCCTTGCAGAAGCAATCCGCCGAGGGCTATGCAAGCGCCGTGGCGGACACCCGGAGCGCCGACGCCCGCTTTGCCGAGCGCGTGACCGCCTTCCTCGAACACACCGAGCGCCGCAGCGCCTCCATCAACACCGCCTCCGACCTGCGCTACGAACGGGCCCAACTGTCCGCCATCGTCATGCTGGCACTGGCCGCGGTACTGGCGCTGGGCTGCTGGCGCTTCATCGGCCGCCAGGTGCTGCAACCGCTGAAGGACGCCGCCGTGCATTTCGACCGCATCGCCTCCGGCGACCTGACCCAGCGGGTCGCGGTGAACAGCGACAACGAGATCGGCATCCTGTTCACGGCGCTCAAGCGCATGCAGGAAAGCCTCACGCGCACCGTCAGCGAAGTGCGCCGCAGCGTCACCGAGATCAACACCGGCGCCGCCGAGATCGCCTCGGGCAACACCAACCTGTCGGCGCGCACCGAGGAACAGGCCGCCTCCTTGGAACAAACCGCCGCATCCATGGAGGAACTGGCCACGACGGTCAAGCAGAACACCGAACACGCCCATCAGGCCAATACCCTGGCGGCCGAGAGCCGCAGCATCGCCCTGCGCGGCGGCGAGGCCGTGGGCCAGGTGGTGACGACCATGGACCGTATCTCGGAAAGCTCGCGCCGCATCGCGGAAATCGTCTCGGTGATCGATGGCATCGCCTTCCAGACCAACATCCTGGCCCTGAACGCGGCGGTCGAAGCCGCCCGCGCCGGCGAACAGGGCAAGGGATTCGCGGTGGTCGCCGGCGAAGTGCGCACCCTGGCGCAGCGCAGCGCCCAGGCGGCGCGCGAAGTGAAGGACCTGATCGAACAGTCATCCGGCAACGTCGCCAGCGGCGCCGAGCAGGTGCGCGCCGCCGGCGACACCATGCAGGAGATCGTGACCTCGGTGCAGCGCGTTACGCAGATCATGGCGGAAATCACCGAAGCTTCGACCGAACAGGCCACCGGCATCGACCAGATCAACGGCGCCGTGACGCAGATGGACGACGTCACCCAGCAGAACGCCGCCCTGGTCGAACAGGCCGCTGCCGCCGCCGCCTCGCTGGAAGAACAGGCCAAACGCCTGGCGGCCACCGCCGCGTTCTTCAAGCTGCCGGTCGAAACGGTGATCGACGTCACGCCCCAGGCAATTGCGATGCCGCTGCGGCCGGCCATGGTGAACTGAACGCGGTTCCGGGCCGGGCCGCGGGGCCCGGGGCTTAAGACTCCGCCCGATCGGCCGTTGTCCGTAGGTCAGGCCCCGCGGCAGCGCCGCGGCCGGCCTTCATCCGACCACGAGCCCACGACGCATGAGCCGCGCCCTCGCCTGTCAATTCTGCCTCTCGACGCTGGCCCAAGGCGCCCCGCTGCTGGAACGCAACGGCGCCGCCATCTGCAAGACCTGTGTCGACGCCTTCTCGGTCGAGTTCGCCGAGCGGGCCTGGGCCATGGCCTCGTCGCTGGATGAACAGCTCGACGTGCTGCTGATCGAAAGCCAGCGGGCGCTGGAGCAAAGCGCCACCCTGGCCGAACGCGCGCGCGGCTGCGGCCTGAGCCTGGCCGATCTGTCGGCGATGCCGCCGCGCCCCCTGTCCTGATCCGTCGGCACGGCCGACAGGTGATGGCGGCGACCGATCCCTTGACCTCAACCGCGGTTGAGGTTCGATACTGCGGCTTCATCAATACGGTTTGTCCACGGAGCCCCGCATGTCGTCCCGCATCACCCCCGCCCTGTCCTCGCTCGCCTTCATCAATCCGCCTGGCCTGTATGACCCTCGCCCCAATGGCTACTCGCACGTGGCCGTGGCCGACACGCCCGCCCGGCTGGTGTTCGCCGCCGGCCAGGGCGGCGAAAACAGTCGGGGCGAACTCTCCCCCGATTTCCTCGCCCAAGTGCGCCAGGCGCTGGACAACGTCCAGACTGCCTTGCAAGCGGCCGGCGCCACCCTGTTCGACGTCGCCAAGCTGACGGTGCTGGTGGTCGACCACAGCCAGGAGCGCCTGGCGCTGTTCTCCAACGAGATCAAGTCGCGCTGGGGCATCCACCTGGCGCCCGCTTGCACCTTGATCCCGGTGCCGCGGCTGGCGCTCGATGGCATGCTGGTGGAGATCGAGGCAACGGCGCTGCTGCCGCTTTGATCTGCGGTTTTGATCAGCGGTTTTGATCAGCCTTTTGGATCACGGTTGGGTCAACGCTCGAGCTCTCGCCTCGGCCCATATAGGTGGCGCACAACGTACTCAGTGCCCGTATGTGGGCCCACGCCCCGCCCGCTCCTTCGCCACAAACAAAAAGCCCCTGGTTGCGAAACCAGGGGCTTTCGTCGCACATCTGCATTTTTGCAGATCTGCAATTTGCACATCAGAGATCCAGCAAGCGCTGAACCAGAAATGAGTGGTGGGCTGAGCGAGACTCGAACTCGCGACCAACGGATTAAAAGTCCGCTGCTCTACCGACTGAGCTATCAGCCCGACTGAAGCCCGAAATTATGGCTGATTTCGCCAGCCTTGTCAAAAAAATGACGGCGCGCTCGCCCCTGCCCCAATGCAAAACGGCCGCTCGCGCGGCCGTCCTGTTATGAGGGTGACGCTTCCGGCTTACCAGGCAGCGACCACCGCGCCCTTGAACTTGGTCTCGATGAACTGCTTGACCGCCGGGCTGTGGTAGATGCTGACCAGCTTGGCGAATTCGGGACGGTCCTTGTCCTTTTCACGCACCACCAGCACGTTGGCGTAGGGCGAGTCGGGCGACTCCTGGGCAATCGCGTCGGTGGCCGGATTCAGGCCGGCTTCCAGCGCGAAGTTGGTGTTCACGGCCGAGGCGTCGGTGTCGTCCAGCGAACGCGGCAGTTGGGCGGCGTCCAGTTCGATGAAGCGCAGCTTCTTCGGGTTCTCGATGACGTCGATCGGCGTGGCCTTCAGGCCCGCTTCCGGACGCAGCTTGATCAGGCCATTGGCCTGCAGCAGCAACAGGGCGCGGCCGCCGTTGGTGGGATCGTTCGGCAGCGCGATGCGGGCGCCGTCCTTCAACTCCGCCAGCGACTTGATCTTCTTGCTGTAGATGCCGATCGGGAAAATCACGGTCTTGGCGATGCTGACCAGCTTGTAGCCACGGTCGGCGTTGGCGTTGTCCAGGTAGGGCTGGTGCTGATAGCTGTTCATGTCCAGGTCACCGGATGCCAGCGCGACGTTCGGCTGCACGTAGTCGGTGAATTCGATCACCTGGACGTTCAGCCCCTGCTTGGCGGCTTCCTGCTTGACCACGTCGAAGATCTGGGCGTGCGGGCCGGCGGTGACGCCAACCTTCAGCGGCTTGTCCTGCGCCAGCGCGGGCTGGGTGAATACGGCGGCGCCGAGGGCGAACGCGGCCAGCGACTTCAAAACCTTGATGCTCATGTTGCGAATATCCCGAATGTCGGAAGGAGAGGGAAGAATGGATGGCGCCCGCGCTCAACGGTGCGAGATGCGGCGCACGTAGCGGTCGCCCAGGCTCTGGATCAGTTGCACCAGCACGATCAGCACGATGACCACGGCGGCCATCACGTCGGACTGGAAGCGCTGGTAGCCGTAGCGGATCGCCAGGTCGCCCAGGCCACCGCCACCGATGGCGCCGGCCATGGCCGAGTAGCCGATCAGGCTGACCACGGTGACGATCGTGGCGGCGATCAGGCCGGGCAGCGCCTCGGGCAGCAGCACCTTCATGATGATCTGCATCGGCGAGGCGCCCATGGCGCGCGCGGCGGTGATCAGGCCCGGATCGACTTCGCGCATGGCGTTCTCGGCGATGCGCGCCATGAACGGGATCGCGGCCACCGACAGCGGCACGATGGCGGCGGTGGTGCCGATCGAGGTCTGCGCCACCAGGCGCGTGAACGGAATGATGGCGACCATCAGGATCACGAACGGCACCGAACGGGTGGCGTTGATGACCGCGCCCAGCGCGTGGTTGACGGCCTGGTTCTCCAGCATGTTGCCGCGCGCGGTCACGGTCAGGATCACGCCCAGCGGAATGCCGACCAGCACCGCGATGGCGCTGGCCACCCCCACCATCAGCAGGGTATCAAGCAGCGACGTAATAAGCAGGTCGATCAGTTGCGGGCTCATGAGCGATTTCTTCAACGGTGATGTCACGGGCGGTCAACGCGGCGAGGGCGTCCTTGACCGCGGCGGGCGTGCCTTGGGCCAGCACGAACATCGTGCCGACGGCCACGCCCTGGATGTCTTCGACGCGCGCCTGCACCAGGCCCACGTCCAGCGAATACTGCGTCGCCAGGTCGGACAGGAACGAGCCCGACGCGTCGGTGCCGGTCAGCGACAGGCGCAGCAGGCGCACGGCCTGGCCCGGTTTGGCGGCGGCCAGTGTCTCGATGCGCTGCTTGACCGCTGCCAGCGTGGCGTCGCTCAGGTCAGACGCGGTCGCGGCCGACACCATGGCGCGGGTCACTTCATGGCGCGGCTGCGCGAACACTTCGCGCGTGCTGCCCATCTCGACCACTTCGCCCTGCGACAGCACGGCCACGCGGTCGCAGACCTCGCGCACCACTTCCATCTGGTGCGTGATCATGACTACGGTGATGCCGGTCTTGCGGTTGATGTCGCGCAGCAGCGCCAGGATGTTGTGGGTGGTCTCGGGATCGAGCGCCGACGTGGCCTCATCGCTGAGCAGCACGTCCGGATTGTTGGCCAGTGCGCGCGCGATGCCGACGCGCTGCTTCTGGCCGCCACTGATCTGGCTGGGATAGCGGTCGCGCAGGTGCTCCAGGCCCACCAGGGCCAGCAGGCGTTCGACGCGGGCCGGGATCTCGCTCTTGGCAACGCCGGCGATTTCCAGCGGCAGCGCCACGTTGCCGTACACCGTGCGGCGCGACAGCAGGTTGAAGCCCTGGAACACCATGCCGATGCGGCGGCGCTGGGCGCGCAACTGCGCCTCGCTCAGCCCGGTCAGGGCCTGCCCGCCAATCGAGATGGAACCCTCGTTGGGGCGTTCCAGCAGGTTGATGCACTGGACCAGCGTGCTTTTACCGGCCCCGCTGGGGCCGATGATGCCGAAGACCTCGCCCTGCTGGATGTGCAGGTTGATGCCCCGCAGCGCCTGGAACTGGCCATGCGGCGTGGCGTAGGTCTTGGATAGGTTCTCGATCTGAATCATGGCAAGCGATTTTGTATCTTTTCTCTTCTGAAGAGAACGACCGTTTTTTCCATTTTTAATAACTTACAGTAATATAAAATGCGCCAGCGCAAAGACGTAAAGGGCAGTCGGGAAGGAAAGCCTTCCTGACTGCCCTTTTTTTCGATGGCCGGCGAACCGGCCCCAGCCGCCTCAGCGCGCGCGCGAAATACGGACTTCCGCGCCGCGGCGCTTGACCTCCAGCCCCTCGGACGGCGAGATGCGCAGACCTTCCAGCCCCTTGATATAGCTGGAGCCCTGCATCTGCATGACACGGATCTTGTTGCGCATGACCACTGGGTTGTGCACCGGCATGCCGAACATCCAGACTTCATCCAGGATGCGGGCCGAATTGAATTCACCCGTGTGCTGCGCCGCCGGACCGAGACAGAGCATGTGCCCTTCGCGCCCGAACACCGGGAACTGGCCCAGGTCGCAATCGATGGTCCAGGTGGTGCCGCCTTCGTAGCGGTGGCCGGTGTTCAGGTCCCACCAGGCATCGCCCTTGGGCAGATACACCCGCTGCTGGCTGCCCGGCGCGGTGATCGGCGCCACCAGCAGGGCCGGACCCAGCAGGTATTGCAGATCCCATTCGTGCGCGTGCGGGTCGTTGGGGAACGACATGGCCATTGAACGCTGCACCGGTAGGCCGGTGCGCGCCGCGTCCTCGATGGCGCCCAGCACGTAGGGCACCAGGCGATAGCGCCACTGCATCCAGGTCTTGACGTGCGCCAGCGTCTCGTCGCCAAAGTCCCACGGCAACAGGCCCGCCACGCCCTGGAAGGAGAAATTCGCCGAGAACACGCCGGCGGTCAGCCAGCGCAGGTACAACTCGGGCGTCATGTCGGCGGTGCCGCGCGAGCCGGTGCCAATGCCATGCACCTGGACCGGCAGGCCCGAGGCGCCGATCGACAATGCGGTGCGCAGGGTATGGCGCAGGCCTTCCCAGGTGTTGTCGACCTGCGGCCCCACCTGCCACGGCAGGCGCTGCGCGGCGGGGAACAGGTCGGTGCTGGGCACCACGCCTTCGGGCGGCACCTTCAGGCCGGCGACGGCGTCGAACAGCGCGCGGCGCACCAGCAGCGGATACATGCTGCGCAGCGCCGGGCCGGTTTCACCGTTGCGCGCGGACACGCCGTCGGGAATGGCGATCTGAGCATCGCAGGCGGGCGCGTCCAGGCCGTCCTCGACCAATTGGCGATGGCGCTCGACCCACAGGTTGTAGATGTCGCGATAGGTCAGGTCCAGCAGGCCGTACGGCTGGCCCGAGGTGGCGCGGTTGCCGTCGAACACCTGTGCCGAGCCATCTTCGCGCGTGAGCAACCAACCACGGTCTTCGAGTTCCTCGAACAGCGGGCTGGTCTTGATGACGCCGGGAAAGCCCGACGCGGCCACATGCACGTTGTGCTTGTGAAACAGCGCCAGCATCTGCTTGGCATCCGGGAAGCGCTGGGCGTCCCATTCGAACACGGTCTTGTCGGCCTGGAAGCCCCATGCCGCCGGCTGCGCCAGCGTCACCGCGTCGACCGGGATCTGGTGTTCGCGCATGCGGCCCAGCAGCGCCACGGTCTGCGTCGGCATTTCGCCGCTGGCCTGCTGCAGCCAGGCGCCCATGGCCCACAGCACCGGCTGGCCGGCGCGGCCGGTCAGCGCGGTGTACTGGTTCAGGATTTCGGCGGGCTCACCGGCGAACAGGAACACGTCCAGGACCACGTCATCGACGCTGACGACATAGGCCGAATCGGCCGGCGCCACGCCCACCGCGTGTTCGACGCGACGCATCGTGTTGACATACACGCCCCAGCCGCGCGGGCTCCATGCCAGCGGCAGGGCTCGGTGTTCCGGGTCGTCGGAGACCACGGATTCCTCGCGGCGATTCAGGTCGCCCGGGGTTTCGCCCAAGCCATAGACGCGCTCTTCGGGCAGCAGGGTGAAGCCCGCCGTCCATACCGCGTCGTCGGCCTGGTCCAGCGCGTTGTACCCGAATGCGGGCGTATGCGCGGAGACCTCGGACTCGAACACCCGCTCTTCGTTGCGATAGAGCACGAAGCGTACGGGGTTGGATTGGATTTCCAGGGCCACGTCGCCCTGGGTGATGCGCCAACCGTCCCCGCCATCGCGTGGGGCGATGGCGGCCTCGCCCACCGCCTCCTGGCGCGCGAGCAACATCTCGGCCACGGCGCGCGCACGCGCGCCAGGCTTGTCATCGGTAAGGTGGTTCGCCTCGCCGCAGCGCAGGCGAAACACACCAGGCGCATGCGCCTCGACTACCAGGTGCAACCCATCGCCCGCGTCGAAATCGATGCGACTGGGGCGGGACGTCAGCAGCTCTACATTCTCGAGCTGGGTAGTATGGGCAAAGTCGAACTTGGGCGGCACAGAGCATCCCCCGGCTTAAGCCAAAAACCATCAAAAGACGCTATTTTGACGGATTTGAGCTTTGAAATAAACTCGGTCCCTCTTTTGGACAGCGATATCATCCAAAAAAGGGGTCGCAAAGCCCCCGGCCGGCCCTAATCCGACGCATCGCCGGCAAGCCGCCGCAACGCCAGGTTCGCGCCCAACACGGGCCTATCTGGCGCCAAATCCTGGCATTTTTTGCCATTCTACGCCTGTGCGCCCGCGCCCGCCGCCCCCGCTTTTCAGCGCGGAGCGATCAGCGCGGACAGATCGGTTTCAAGAGGTGACGGCTCGCCGCCCAGCCGCGCCGCGATCAGATCGCCCATCAACGCCGACCACGACAACCCGCGCGACGCATAGCCGGCAGCCAGCCACAGGCCGGGCGCATGGGCGAGTTCGCCCACCGCGGGCAGGCGGCCTGGCAGCACCGCCCGCCATCCCGCCCAGCCCGGCAACGTGCCCGGCGCCAGGGCCCGCAAGGCGCCAGCGCCCAGCAGGCCGGCCGCCTTGTCCAGGGTGACGCGCTGGCCTTCGGCGCCGACCCGCGCCTCCGCGGCGCCATGCACGTAGGTGCTGCCCGCCACGCACCCGGCGCCGGTATCCGGCAACAGGTAGCCTTCGCCGCCCACCACGCAGCGCGGGCCGCCGCCCAGCGCGGCGGCAGGGATCAGCGTGACTTCTCCCGCCAGCGCGTGCATCTGCGCCACCCGCGGCAACGGCGCCAGCAGGCCGCTGGCGTCCAGTACGGCACGCGCGCCAAATGCATTGGCGAGCACCACGGTATCGGCCTGCGCCAAGATCGAGTCCGCCCCATCCCGCGCGCACCAGCCGCTGGCCGCGCGCGTCAGCCGCGCCACCTGGGCCGGCACGACCCGCACGCCCGGTGTCGCCAACAGGGCGGGAATCAACAGGCTGGGCTGCACCAGCATGCCCTGGCCGAAAAACACCCCGCCGCGCGCCAACGGCAGGCCCGCCAGCGCGCTGGCCTCGTCCTGGCTCACCGCGCGCACCCAATCGGCGGGAAACGCCAGGGTTGCCAGGGTGTCCGCCAGCGCCGCCGCGCGGCCCGCGTCCCGATCCAGTTGCACCGTGCCGCAGACCCGCGGCGCGGCGCCGCCCGGCAGGCCGGCCCATCGGGCCAGGGCGCGCCCGCTACCGGCGCGCGACAGGCGTGCGCGGGCGTTGTCGTCGCGCGCCAGCACTGGCGTCAACGCCGCCGCCACGTGGCCGGCATGCGCCGCCTCCCCTTGCCCCAGGGCCGCATCCAGCACGGTCACGCGCCAGCCGCGCAAGGCCAGCGCCTGCGCAATGCCCGCGCCCGCCAGTCCGGCGCCCACCACCAGCGCATGGCGCGCGTCATCGTCCGCCGCCGGCGCGGCGTCCGCGCCCCCGCTCGCCGTTGCCACCGTCATGTGCCATTTGCCGCCATAGCCCGGCGCTCGCCGCGCCTCGAAACCCGCAGCCTGCAACGCCCGCCGCAGCTCTCCGGTGCAGGCCCAGGTGGCAAGCGTGGCGCCCGGCGCCGCAAGCCGGGCCAGATTTCGCAGCAACGGCGTATCCCACATGCGCGGATTGCGTTCGGGCGCGAAGCCATCGAGGAAATAAGCATCCACACGCGCCGCGATGCGCGGCGCCAGGGCCTGCGCATCGCCGAAACCGAGCGTCAGGGTCACCGCGCCCGCTTCGAATTCGAGTCGATGCAGGCCCGGCAACAACGGCGGCCATCGCGCCGCCAATTGCGCCGCCAGGCCCGCGAGCGGCTCCGGCGCATGCCGCGCCAATAACGCCGCCAGGTCCTCGCGGCCGAAGGGATGCGCCTCCAGCGAGACCATATGCAATCGGCGCGGGCGCTGCGGATCGTCGCGCCAGGCGCGCCACAACGCCAGGAAATTCAGGCCCAGGCCGAAACCGGTCTCGCATACGGTGAACGCCCCGCGTCCCCGCCAGCGCTCCGGCAACCCGTTGCCACGCAGGAACACCTGCTCGGCCTGCCCCAGCGCGCCCGAGGGCGAGTGATAGACGTCGCCATATGCCGGGCTGTAAAGCCGGCCTTGCGCGTCGAATCCGACAACGGCGGGGGTCAGGGGCACATAGGACGAAGACATGGAAACCGGCTCAGGAAATATCGGGAAAGGCGGAAAAAAAGGATTATCGGCTGACGCGTTCCTTCCGCGTTGGATGTACGCCACGCGCGGCGCGGCTTTTGGCTCTCCGCAACGGTTTTGACGCATGCCTGGGCTTACACTGGTTTCATGGAAACCTATGATCCGCCCCGCTCGCTGACCTCGCCCATCGACCTGTGCGCGGCGCTCGACGCCGCGGTCACTGCAGCCCATGCCGGCGCGGCCATCCTGCAATCCTACGCGCATCACCGCGCCGATCTCGTGATCGATCGCAAGGCGCGCAACGATCTGGTGTCGCAAGCCGACCGCGAGGCCGAAGCCGCCATCATCGACGAATTGCAGACGCGCACGCCGCAGTTCGGCATCGTCGCCGAGGAAACCGGCGGCCAGGCGCAGGGCGCGGCCACTTGGTACATCGATCCGCTGGACGGCACCACCAATTTCCTGCACGACATCCCGCACTATGCGGTGTCGATCGCGCTGATCGCGCATGCCGGCACCGCCATCTCGGCCAACGAACGCTTGGCGCGGGACATGCCGGTGGCCGGCGTGGTCTACGATCCCTGCCGCGAGGAATTGTTCACCGCGGTGTATGGCCTGGGCGCGTGGCTCAATGGCCGCCGCATCACCTGCTCGCGCACCCGCACGCTCGACGACGCGGTGCTCGCCACGGGCTTCCCATTCCGCGATTTCTCCTTCGCCAGCCAGTACATGCCGATGCTGCACGACGCCATCAACCGGGCGCGCGGCGTGCGGCGCATGGGCGCGGCCGCGCTCGATCTGGCCTGGACCGCCTGCGGCCGCTACGACGGCTATTGGGAAATGGGCCTGGCGCCCTGGGACGTGGCCGCCGGCACGCTGATCGTGCGCGAGGCGGGCGGCGCCTGCAGCGATATGCACCAGCGGGATTCCTGGCCCATCGGCGGGCGCGTGGTGGCCGGCAACCCGGACATCGAACGCGCCCTGCATGGGATGATCGCGCCGCACCTGGACCCGCCGGGCTGACGCCCGGCGGCCCCGTGGCGTCAGGCCGCCTGCCCCTGTGGCGCGGCGGCCTCGGCGCCGGGCCGCAATTCACGCCGCAGGATCTTGCCGACGTTGCTCTTGGGCAATTCGTCGCGGAACTCCACGAAGCGCGGCCGTTTGTAGCCGGTCAGCTTGTCCTTGCACCATTGCTGCACCTGCGCCTCGGTCAGCGACGGGTCTTTCTTCACCACGAACACCTTGACCGCCTCGCCCGAATGCTCGTCCGGCACGCCGATGGCCGCGCATTCGAGCACGCCAGGCATCTGCGACACCGCCGCCTCCACCTCGTTCGGATAGACCTTGAAGCCTGACACCGTGATCATGTCCTTCTTGCGGTCGACGATGCGCGTGTAGCCCTTGTCGTCCATGATGCCGATATCGCCGGTGCGGAAGAAGCCGTCGGCCGTCATGACGTGGCGCGTCTCCTCGGGCTTCTGCCAGTAGCCGGCCATGACCTGCGGTCCGCGAATGCTGACCTCGCCACGCTCGCCCAATGGCACCTCGTTGCCGGCGTCGTCCAGGATGGCGACATACGTGGACGGCAACGGCAGGCCGATGGAACCGGAATAGGCCGTGGCGTCGCACGGATTGACCGTGGCCACCGGCGAGGTCTCCGACAACCCGTAGCCTTCGATCAGGGGCCGCCCGGTGATCTTCAGCCAGCGCTCGGCCACCGCCTGCTGCACCGCCATGCCGCCCCCCAGGGCCAGGCGCAGCCCCGAGAAATCCAGCCTGGCGAAATCCTCGTTGTGCACCAGCGCGTTGAACAGCGTATTGACGCCGGGAAACACATTAATGGGCGTCTTGCGCCAGGCCTGGACCAGTGATGGTTGGTCGCGCGGATTGATGATCAGCACGTTGCGCATGCCCGCATACATGCCATACAGGCCGCAGACCGTCATGGCGAACACGTGGTACAGCGGCAAGGCACTGAGCACAGTGATCTGGCGGTCGGTCATGTCGCGCAGCGCGGGCGCCGCCACCGCCTCCATCTGCTTCACATTGGCGGTGAGGTTGCGATGCGTCAGCATGGCGCCCTTGGGCACCCCGGTAGTGCCGCCCGTGTATTGCAGCACCGCCAGATCGTCCATCGAAATGGCCGGGGCGGTGAACGGCAGGCCGGCTCCTTTGGCCAGCACCTTCGGCAGCATCAGCGCGCCATCGATATGCCAGGGGGGCACCATCTTCTTGATGTAGCGCGCCGCCAGGTTCACCAGCGGCGCCTTCAGGCCGCCCAGCAGGTCGCCCGGCCCGGTCACCACGACGTGCCTGAGCTGACCGCGCTCGGACACGTTCTGCAGGGTATGGGCGAAATTCTCAAGAATGACGATGACCGCCGCGCCGCTGTCGAGCAACTGCCGCTGCAATTCCTCGGTGGTGTACAGCGGGTTGACATTGACCACCGCATGACCGGCCCGCAAGGTACCCAGCAGGGCCACCAGATAGGCCGGCACGTTGGGCATCATCAGCGCGACCCGCGATCCTTTGGGCAGGTCCAGACTCTGCAACCAGCCGGCGAACGCGCGGCCGTGCGCATCCAGTTGCGCATAGGTGATGTCGCTGCCCATGGCGGTGCAGGCGACGCGCCCGGCATATTGCTTGCAGGCCCGGTCCAGCAGGTCGGTAAGCGATGCGTACTCGTCGATGGAGATATCGGCGGGAACCCCCTGCGGGTAATGGGCAAGCCACGGGCGAGTCATGGTGTTTGTCTCCATTAAATTGGCTTTTGATTGATGATAACCTTGTTGCGTTCCCAAATTCCGCCCGAAGCTTCCCATGAAACTGCTCGATCCCATCGTCGCCTGGCGCGACGAGATCTCCCAGATCCGGCGCGATATCCACGCGCACCCCGAATTGGCGTTCGAGGAATTCCGTACCGCCGACGTGGTCGCGGCCAAGCTCGAGGAATGGGACATTGAAATCCACCGTGGCCTCGGCGGCACCGGCGTGGTCGGCATCATCCGCGGCAACCGGCCGGGCGAACGCGCGGTCGGCCTGCGTGCCGACATGGATGCGCTGCCCATGCAGGAAGCCAACACATTCGCCCACGCCAGCCAGCACGCCGGCAAGATGCACGCCTGCGGCCACGACGGCCATACCGCCATGCTGCTGGCGGCGGCGCGCTACCTGTCGCAGCACCGCGATTTCGCCGGCACGGTCTATGTCATCTTCCAGCCCGCGGAGGAAGGCGGCGGCGGCGCCAAGCGCATGATCGACGACGGCCTGTTCACCCGCTTTCCCATGGAAGCGGTATTCGGCATGCACAACTGGCCCGGCATGGCACCCGGCCAGTTCGGCGTGACCGCCGGCCCCATCATGGCCTCCAGCAACGAGTTTTCCATCGTCATCAAGGGCAAGGGCACGCATGCCGGCATGCCCAACCTGGGCATCGATCCGGTCATGGCGGCGGTGCAGATGGCACAGTCGCTGCAGACCATCATCACGCGCAACCGCAATCCGCTCGACGCCGCGGTGCTCAGCATCACCCAGATCCACGCCGGCAGCGCCGACAACGTGGTGCCCAACCACGCCGAACTGCGCGGCACGGTGCGCACCTTCACGCTGGACGTGCTGGACCTGATCGAACGCCGCATGGAAGAGATCGCGCGCCACACCTGCGCGGCGATGGACTGCGAAGTGGAATTCACGTTCCAGCGCAATTACCCGCCCACCATCAACCATCCGGAAGAAGCGGCTTTCTGTGCCGAGGTCATGCGCGACATCGTCGGCGACGACAAGGTCAACGACCATGTCCAGCCCACCATGGGCGCCGAGGACTTCGCCTTCATGCTGCAGGAGCTGCCGGGGTGCTACGTCTGGATCGGCAATGGCGTGGGCGACCACCGCGCCGCAGGCCATGGCCTCGGTCCGTGCATGCTGCATAACGGCAGCTATGACTTCAACGATGAACTGCTGCCGCTGGGCGGCACCTACTGGGTGCAACTGGCGCTCAAGCGCCTGGCCAAGCCCTGAGGCCGCGCTCCCCGCGCGCTGGCGGCCAACGTCCGGCCCGCGCGCGGCGCCCCGGAAGCGCGGCCGGCCCTAGCCTTCCGCCGGCCCGTTCCGTACCGCCTGGCACATGGCCAGGAAGCGCTGGGTGGCGCGAGCGGCGGCGTCGGCATGCGGCACCAGAATGCTCAAAGTGCGCGTCAGGGGCCGTGGCAACAACCGCAACGCCGCCAGCGCGCCATCCTCGTGCCGCATCGACATGGCCGAGACAAAACCCACGCCCAGCCCGGCCCGCACCGCCTGCTTCACGCCCTCCACCCCGGCCAGTTCCAGCCCCACCGACGGCGCCAGGCCGGCGTCGGCGAAGGCGCGCTCGACCAGCCGCCGCACGCCCGACCCGGGCTCGCGCATCACCAGCGCCGAGGCCGCCAGGTCCCGCAATGTCACCGCGCCCTTGCCCGCCAAGGCATGATCGGCGCGCACGATCGCCACCACCTCGTCCTGGCGCCAGGCATGCACGGCGGTATCGGCGGGCAGACCCGCGGGCACGTCGCCTTCGATGAAGGCCAGATCCAGCGCCGGCAGGCGTTCGACGATTTCACGGGTATTGCCATCGGACAGGTGCAGGCTGACGGCGGGAAAGGCGTGGCGGAAATCCGCCACCAGCCCGGGCAGGAGATAACTGGCCGGCGTGGTGCTGGCCCCCAGGCGCAACACCCCGGTTTCCAGGCCGCGCCAGGACTCCCGCACCGCCTGCGCCTGGCGGTACACCTGGCGCAACTGGCGCGCCTGCTCAGCCAAACGCTCGCCCGCCTCGGTCAGCGCGATGCCATGGCCGCTGCGGCGATACAGTGGTTCGCCAAACCATTCCTGCAACGCCCGCAATTGGCCCGAGACCGCGGGCTGCGACAGGTGCAGTTGCTGCGCCGCGCGGCTGATATTGCCGGCGTCGGCCACGGTGGCGAAGGTTAGCAATTGGTCCGGGGTCATGGGCACGGGCGGCGTGCCACGGCGACGTGGCGGCACCTAACTATCAGAATTCCCGATATTTCATATCAAAAATGAAAATTTTCCAAATAACGGGCCTGAAATTATTATTTCGTCTAGTTATTTAGATATGCAGAAAGGCCCGCCATGAGCACTGCCACCACCACCGCCCCCCAACCTGCCGCTCCCACTGCGGCGCCCGCCGCCACGGCCGCCGCCACGCCCTGGCGCGACAAGCTCAACGGAGTCCTGTTCGTCGGCCTCATGTCGGCGGCGGTCATGCAACTGGCGGACCTGCCCGCCATCCGCCAGCTGGGCTTTTCGCCGTTGGTGGTGGGCATCGTCTGCGGCATGCTGTATGGCAACTTCCTGCGCGGCACCATGCCGGTCGACTGGGGCGTGGGCGTCAACTTCACTGCGCGCCGCTTGCTGCGTATCGCGGTGGCTTTTTATGGGCTGAACATCAGCATTCAGCAAATCGCTGCCGTCGGCCTGCCGGGCCTGGCGGTGTCGGTGGCGGTGGTGGTGGGCACGCTGCTGCTCGGCACCTGGGTCGGCCAGCGCATGCTGGGGCTGGACCGCGATACCGCCATGCTGACCGCCGCCGGCAGCGCCATCTGTGGCGCGGCCGCGGTGCTGGCATTCGAGCCGACCCTGCGGGCGCAGCCGCACAAGAGCGCCGTGGCGGTGGCCACCGTGGTGCTGTTCGGCACCCTGTCGATGTTCCTGTATCCGGTGCTGTACCACGCGGGCTGGCTGCATTTCGACACCCAGGCCCTGGGCATCTACATCGGCGGCACCATCCACGAAGTCGCGCAGGTCGTCGGAGCGGCCAGCAACATCGACCCCGCCACCACGGAAGTCGCCACCATCGTCAAGATGACCCGGGTCGCGCTGCTGGTGCCGGTACTGCTGGTGCTCGGCCTGTATCTGCGCAGCGCCGCCAGCCACGCCGGCGGCGGCGCCAAGGGCGCCAAGCTGCCGATCCCCTGGTTCGCGGTCGGCTTCCTGGCCCTGGCCATCATCAATTCGCTCAACATCATTCCGGCCGACGCCGTCGCCGCGATCCGCCGCCTGGATGTCTTCGCCCTGACCATGGCCATGACCGCGCTGGGCATCGAGACCCGCTTCGCCAACATCCGCAAGGCCGGTCCCCGCGTGATGGCGTTGGGCCTGATCCTCTACGCGTGGCTGCTGGTCGGCGGCTACGGCATCGTCAAGCTGGCCTCCTGATCCGCGCCCGCTGCCACGAAGCGCGCCAACGTGGCGCCGGCTCGCGCCGGCGCCACGTTTTTCCTGCATAATCGGCTGGTTGCCTTGCATTGGAGCCGGCCGCATGACCTCCAGCACCCAAACCCCCTTCACGACCCTGCCCGCCAATCGCGAGGCGGTATTGCGCGTCATGCCGATGCCCGCGGACGCCAACATCCATGGGGACGTCTTCGGCGGCTGGATCATGTCCCAGGTCGACATCGCCGGATCCATCCCGGCCGCCCGCCGCGCCGCCGGCCGGGTCGCCACCGTCGCCGTCAACGCCTTCCAGTTCAAGCAGCCCGTGTTCGTGGGTGACCTGCTCAGTTTCTACGCCGCCATCGTCAAGACCGGCACCACGTCCGTCACCGTCTCGGTCGAGGTCTACGCGGAACGCCAGCGCCTGGACGCCGAGGTGGTCAAGGTCACCGAGGCCACGCTGACCTACGTCGCCACCGACGAAGCACGGCGCAGCCGCCCTCTCCCCATTCTTTGAGTCGTAACGCATGACGCAGTCCGCCGCCGCGCAGAAACCGCCCGCGACGCCCCGCCGCCTCGACCCGGAAGACGCGCAGCACGCCCTGGCCGAAGTCCAGGAATGCCTGCGCCGCCAGCAACTGGTCGCCGACCTGGTGCACCGCCAGGAAGAAGGCGATTCCAAGGCCAACCTGGTCGAGGACCTGGTGCACCGCCAGCACGAGGCGGAACTCAAGACGCTGCTGGACGGCCTGCATCCCGCGGACATCGCTTTCATCCTGGAATCGCTGCCCAAGGACGAGCGCCAGGCCATCTGGAAACTGGTCAGCCCCGAGCACGATGCCGACGTGCTGCTCGAGGTCGAGGACTGGGTGCGGGAATCGCTGATCGAAGCGATGGACCGCCAGGACCTGGTGGCAGCCACCGGCAACATGGACGCCGACGAACTGGCGGACCTGGCTCCCGACCTGCCGCCGGACGTCGTGGCCGAAGTGCAGAAGGGCCTGACCGAGGAAGAACGGGCGCAGTTGCTGGAAGCCATGGGCTATCCGGAAGACAGCGTCGGCGCCATCATGGACTTCGAAATGGTCCGGGTGCGCGAGGACGTCACGCTCGAGGTGGTGCTGCGCTACCTGCGCCGCCTGCACGAGTTGCCCGACCACACCGACCAGATCTTCGTGGTCGACCGCCAGGACAAGCTGCAGGGCATCCTGCCGCTGTCGCGCCTGCTGGTCAGCGAGCCCGAGACCGAGGTGCGCGCCGTCATGAACTCCGATTTCCTGACGCTCAACCCGCTCGACTCGGACGCTGACGCCGCCGGCGCATTCGAACGCTACGACCTGGTCTCGGCGCCCGTGATGGACGACCAGGGCCGCCTGATCGGCCGCGTCACCATCGCCGACGTGGTCGACGTGATGCGCGAGGACTCGCAGGAACAGGCCCTGTCGCGCGCCGGTCTGCAGGAAGAAGACATCTTCGCGCCGGTCAGCACCGCGCTGCGCAACCGCGCCCCGTGGCTGCTGTTCAACCTCTGTACCGCCGCCACGGCCTCGTTCGTGGCTTCGCAATTCGAGGGCACCGTCAGCCAGATCGTGATCCTGGCGTTCCTGATGTCGATCGTCGCCGGCATCGGCGGCAACTCGGGCAACCAGACCATGACGCTGATCATCCGCGCCCTGGCCATGGGCCGCATCACCGGCCGCAACCTGTGGCAGCTGGTCAAGCGCGAATTGCTCGTGACCCTGATGGTGGGCCTGTGCGGCAGCCTGGTGGCGGCCCTGTTCGCCTGGGCCATCTCGCACTCGATCTCGATCGCGCTGGTCATGATGGCGGCCATGGTCTGCAACATGCTCGTCGGCGCCTCGGTGGGCGTGCTGGTGCCGATGGTGCGGGCCCGGTTCGGCAAGGACCCGGCCATGGGATCGTCGGTGCTGCTGACCTTCGCCACCGACTCGCTGGGCTTTTTCATCTTCCTCGGCCTGGCGACGATTTTCCTGCTGTAGCGCCTCAACAACGGATGTGGCCACGATTGTTTCATGGCACATCCAGGGTCCCGTGTTGACAGCGGCATGACAGTAAAAAGATCGGCAGCTCCGTTACAGTAACGGGGTTGTCATCATTTTCTGTCCCTACAATGACCGCCAAATTCCGGGCAGCGCTTTTCTGCCTGCTGCTCTCGACCTTCAGCGCCGCCGCGCACGCCTGCGACAACCTGCCTTCCTGGGCCCAGTCCGCCTGTCAACGCCTCGACCAGATCTGGACCGAAGGCGGCAACGACCTCTACTTCAGTGGCTATTCATGGCACAACCGCGCCATGTACAGCCGTGAAAAGATCAACAGCTTCAACGAGCTGGCCTGGGGCGGTGGCTATGGCCGCAGCATCTACGACGAAGACGGCGACTGGCAGGGCCTGTACGCCATGGCTTTCCTGGACTCGCACAGCAAGGTCGAACCCATCGCCGGCTATGGCTTCCTGAAAATCGGGCGGGTCGGCGAAAACTTCCGACTGGGCGCCGGCTATACGGTCTTCCTGACCGCGCGCCACGACATCATGAGCTACGTGCCCTTCCCTGGCGTGCTGCCGCTGGTCTCGGCCGGCTACAAGGACACCATGCTCTACGCCACCTACATCCCCGGCTCGCGCGGCGCCGGCAACGTGCTGTTCATGTTCGGCCGCTGGGCCTTCTGACACCCGGGCCGGCCGACGCCGGCCTCAGCAGGGCTGCAAGCCGAGCCGGCGCACCAGCTCACCCAGGCGCCAGTCGTCGATGCCATGGGCGCGTAGCGCCTTCTCGGTTTCCACCACATAGTCCAGGCACGGCCCCGAATGCCCGACCGCGTTGCGCACCGACGCCAGCAGGCGGTCATCGGTCAGGCCGGCGGCGTATTCCTGGCAAGCGCGGTTGAGCAGGAACACCAAGGCCCGCACCGGCGCCGGCTCGGTATGGCAAGCCAGCCAGCGCGGCGTATAGGCGCCGGTGACCATCTCGCGGCGCCATAGCGCCTCGAACACCGCCGGCACATCGTTGGCCGCGATCTGGTAGGCCACGCCACGGCAGCAACCGCCGCGGTCCAGGCCGAACACCAGCCCGGGATTGTCGGGCGACCCGCGATGGTCATGCGACCACAGGCACAGCGAGCGGTGGTAGCCGCGCACCGTGGCCAGGCGCCGTTCGCGCCAGGCAAACCCGGGATGCCAGATCAGGGACCCGTAGGCGAACAGCCACAGGTCGTCAGTGCCATTCCATCCAGCCAAAAGCGCGTCCGCCGACGCGGCGTGCGTCTGCGCCGATCCGGCACAGCCGGCGGGTACTGCCAACGACATAGGGTCCTCTGGTATCGCGGGTTCATTCCATCAGGAATGCCGGATATCCTACGCCGCCTGCCGCGCAAAAGCATTGCGAGATAGGCCGCGAGCAACACGCCGAAAGAAATTTGTATTCGCCGCAAGCGGCTGCCGGAGAAAAAAAATTGCGCCCATGCCGTCCGCGCCCTTCTTCCCGGCGGGCAAGCGGCACACCGGAAGCGGCGGCGCTCCGGGCCCGCAGGCCGCTAGACCGCGTCCAGCGGCAACTCCGTGGTGCTCTTGATGACTTCCATCGAGAAACTGGCGCTGACGTCCAGCAGGTCCACCGCCCCGATCAGGCGGCGGTAGAAGCGGTCATAGGCCGCCATGTCCTCGACCACGACCTTGAGCAGGTAATCGATATCGCCCGCCATGCGGTGGAACTCGACCACGTTGGGCAACGCCATGACGGCATTGATCAGGCTCTGGGTCCATTTCTCATTGTGCTGGCTGGTCTTGATGGACACGAACACGGTCAGGTTCAGTCCCAGTGCGCGCGGGTCCAGCAGGATGGCGTTGCGGGCAATGACCCCATCGTCCTTGAGCTTCTGGATGCGGCGCCAGCATGGCGTGACGGACAGGTTGACCTGTTCGGCGATCTCGGCGACCGAGCAGGTGGCATCCTTCTGCAGCAACGCCAGGATCTTGATGTCCGTCTGGTCCATGGAGGTTCCTCAAGCGATATCGGCGCCATCTTGCCCTGCCGTCCCGTCGGCGTCCAGCCGCGGAACACCCTAGGGATATATCGAGGCTCGGCCGCACATCGCGCCGCGGGGCCGAGCGGCCGGCGCCGCCGGCGGCGTCAGTAAGTGCCCGGGTAGCCGCCGCCGTCGATCAGGATGTTCTGCGCCGTCATGTAACCCGCCTGCGCCGAGCAGACGTAAGCGCACAGCGCCCCCAGCTCTTCAGGCTGGCCATAGCGGCCAGCCGGATTGGCGCGGCCGCGCTCGTCCCACAGCTGCTCGAAGGTCTTGCCGCCCTGCTCCAGCATGCCGCGGATGTGGCGCGCCTGCGCGTCGGTCGCGAACGCCCCCGGCAAGAGATTATTGATGGTCACATTGTGGCGCACGGTCTGCCGCGCCAGGCCGCTGACAAAGCCAATCAATCCGGCGCGCGCGCCGTTGGACAGCCCCAGTTCGGCATGCGGCGCCTTGACACTGCGCGACACGATGTTGACGATGCGCCCGAAGCGCCGCTCGATCATGCCATCGAGCACCCGCCGGATCATGTCGATCGGCCCCAGCATCATCGCGTCCAGCGCCGCGACCCAGTCTTCGTGCGACCAATCGCGGAAATCGCCCGGCAGCGGACCGTCGGCATTGTTCACCAGGATGTCGGGATGCGGGCAGGCGGCCAGCGCGGCGTCACGGCCCTGCGGCTGGGTCAGATCGGCCGAGACCCAGCCCACGCCAATGCCCGCCGCCTGCGAGATTTCGGTCGCGGCCTGTTCCAGCGTCTGCGGATTGCGGGCGGCGATCGTGACCGCCACCCCCTCGCGCGCCAATTGCAGCGCACACGCCCGGCCCATGCCGCGACTGCCGCCGAATACCAATGCCGTCTTGCCGCTGATCCCAAGATCCATGCCCGACCCTCCAGAGTGGTACCAAGAAGCGAATCAGTATAGGAGCGCTGGCGGGCGGCAGGGGTGGAATTTTTTTCTAAACATTGGCACAGGGCGGGCCGATTTGGCAAAGGTATTCCAGCGCGAATCCCTAAGATGAAGGCTTGTCACTCAGGGCGTACCGCCATGTCCCCCCTCCCACTCGCCACCGCCAACCTGCGCTCGCTGTGTGAATCGGTGCAGGCCGCCCAGATGAACGCCGCGCGCGCCCTGCTGCACGAGCTGGCCGCCAGTGTCGCCAATGCCGGCGACATGCTGCGCGCCCTGCCCGACGCGCTGCGCGCGGGCCACCCCGACCGCTACACCCGCCACATCGCCTACGCCGATCCGCACGGCGCCTTCACCATCGCCTACCTGATCTGGCGCCCGGGACAATTCAGTCCAGTCCACGGCCACAAGACCTGGTGCACCTACCAGGTCTTGCAGGGCGAGCTGACCGAAACCCACTACCGCTGGGACCCGAACGCCGGTGCCGCTGTGACGTGTGGCGAAGTCCGCCGCCGTCCGGGCGATATCGTCACCGCCACCCCGGGGCTGCGCCAGATCCACCGGCTCGGCAATGCCGGCCCCGGCATCGCGGTATCCCTGCACCTGTATGGCGTCGACCAGGCCGACCTCTGTACCGGCGTCAACCATCTGGTGCCGACGCTCGCGCCGCACTGAACACCGCCGCCAGCGCCATGAACAAAGCGGGGCCACCCCTGGCCCCGCTTTGTTCTGCCCGTCCGCTGGTCAGCCCATCCACTGGCTGACCGGCGCAGCGGCGTCCTGCAGCGGCTGCGCCACCACGTCGATCAGCGCCGGCCCGTCATGCTCCATGGCCGCCTTGATCGCCGCGTCCAGCTTGGCCGGGTCCTCGACCCGCCACGCCTTCACGCCATAGGCTTCGGCGATGCGGGCGTGGTCGGTGCGGTCGAAGTCCACGCTGTAGTAGCGCTTGTCGTAGCCGGCCTTCTGGCTGGCCTTGATCCAGCCATAGACCGAATTCGAGAACACCACCATCAGCAACGGCGCCTTATGGCGCACGATGGTCTCCAGCTCGCCGACCGTGAAACCGAAGCTGCCGTCGCCCATGACCGAGACGCACTTGGCGTTCGGCCGGCCGACCCACGCCCCCAGCGCCGCCGACATCGAGAAACCCAATGCGCCATGGGCACGGTTGGTGATGAAGTGGCGGCCCGGTCGTGACACGTCGTAATAAGCCGAGAAATACGGGCATGGCGTGCCCGGGTCGGCGCACACCACGGCGTCATCGGGCAACAGGCGGTTGAGCGACTGCACCACGCGCTCGGGACGGATCGGCGTGTCCAGGCTGCTGGCCAACGGCTCCAGCTGCGCGCGGCGCGCGGCCTTGGCGCGGCCGGCCAGCACCGCGCCGTCGGCCGCGTCGGCGGGCCGATGCGCCAGACGCGCCTGCACTTCGGCGCCCAGCGCCTGCAAGGCCAGCTTGGCGTCGCCCACCATGCCCACTTCCGTCAGGTAGTTGGCGCCGATCACCATCGGGTCGATATCGATGTGCAGGATCGGCACGTCGCGGTTCGGGAAGCGCCAATGTTCGGTCGAGGTCGACCCGGCCCGGCAGCCGACGAACAACACCACATCGGCCGCGGCCACCACATCGCGCGTTGCCATCACGCCGCCGTTGGAGCCGACCACGCCGGCGTTGAGCGGGTGGGTATCCGCCAGGCTGCCCTGCCCGCTGACGGTCACGCAGACCGCCGCCTTCAGGCTTTCGGCCAGTTCCTGCAAGGCGCCGCAGGCGCCGGCGATCACCACGCCGCCACCGCAGATGATCACGGGGGCGCGCGCGCCCACCAGCCGCTGCGCGGCGCGCGCCACGTCGGCCGGATCCGGCGCGTAGCGCAGCGACGGGAATTGCGCGTGTTCGGGCTGGGCCCAGACGTCGGCGGCATCCACCTGCTGCTTCATGACGTCATAGGGAAAGCACAGGTGCGCCGCGCCGGGCTTGCCGGTGGTCATGGCGCGGAAAGCCGCGCGCACCATGCCGGGGATCTGGTCGGCGCGGTCGATGGTGCGGTTCCACTTGGTCAGCGGCCGGTACAGCGCTTCCTGATCCAGCTCGGTCAGCGGATACTTGCCGCGCGAGCCCACCGCCACATCGGAGGTGATGCCCAGCACCGGGATGGACGACTCGTTGGCCTCCACCAGTCCCGGCAACAAGTAGGTCGCGCCGCCGCCGCTCGGGCCTTCGCACACGCCAACCTTGCCGGTCACGCGGGCATAGGCGTCGGCCATGTAGCCGGCGCTGCGCTCGTCCCGGGTCAGGATGTGCCGCATGCCGTGATCGAGCCGGCAGAGCGCGTCGTAGAACGGCAGGCTGGTATCGCCACAAAGACCGAAAATGTGTTTGACGCCGTTGTGTTGCAGCATCCGCACCATTGCTTCGGCGCCGGTCAAGGTATCCATGTCTTCTCCATGCGGTATGCGGATCGGGCGGCGCCCCGCGGCGCCGCGCCCCAGACCGCTCAGTTATCCAGATTGATGTTGTTGCGCTTGATGAATTGGCTCCAGCGGTTGTATTCCGCCTTCACGTAGGCATCCAGCGCCGGGCCGTTCGACGCCACAATCTCGAAGCCCGCCTCTTCCAGTTTCTTCTTGACCTCGGGATCGGCCAGCACCGTATTGAAGGCCTGCGTCAGTTTCTTGATGGTCGCCTCCGGCGTACCCTTGGGCGCGAACATGCCGCTCCACGAATAGGCAACGAATCCGGGGAAACCGGACTCGGCAACCGTCGGCACGTTGGGCAGGTCCGGCAGGCGCTTGTCGCCGGCCACGGCCAGCGGCTTGATCTTGCCGGCCTGGATCTGGCCACGCAGCGCCGCGAAGCTCAGCCAGGTCATGTTGGCCTGGCCACCCACCACCGCCTGGATCGCCGGACCGCCGCCGCCGTACGGCACGTGCAGCAACTCGACTTTCGACAGGCGCTTGAGTTCTTCGGGCGCCAGGTGATTCAGCGACCCCACGCCGGTGGAGGCATAGTTGAATTTGTTGGGCGGCTGCTTGGCCGCGGCCGCCAGGAATTCCTTCAGGTTGTCGCCCGGCACGCTCGGGTTGGCGCCCAGCACCAGCGGAAAGCGCACGGTCTGCGTGATCGCGACGAAGTCCTTGAAGGTGTCGTACGGCAGCTTCGGTTTCACCGCCGGATTGATGCCGTGGTTGTCGAAGCTCACCAGCAGCGTGCTGCCATCGGGCTCGGCCCGGGCCACGAAAGCGGTGGCGATCTGGCTGGCGGCGCCCGGACGGTTTTCCACCACCACGGCACGGCCGCCCAATTCCTTCGACAGCCGCGGCTGCATGATGCGGGCCAGGATGTCGGTGCTGCCGCCCGGCGGATAGGGCACCACCAGGACCAGCGGCTTTTCCTCCGCATGGGCGGGCGCGGCGCCGAATCCGCCCCCCAGCGCGGCCAGCGCGCAGACGGCCGCGAGGGCGCGCCGGATCGTTGAATGGTTCATGAGTTTTCCCCTGATGTTGTGGTGTTGGCCGGCATTACCGAAGCGGGTTCGGCCTGGTCCCGCATGTAAATCGTGGAAAAGCCGGTGCGGATGACGTCCGTGATCTGGTCCAGCCGCCTGCCGATATGGCTGCGCATCATGTCCGGCAGCACATCGATGTCGCGCCGCTCAAGCGCCTCGACGATACGCATGTGCTCGCCCTGGGTATGGCTGCGGCGCCCCTGCTGCATGTCGATCCAACGCACGAAGTGGATGCGCGCGTTGACGCTTTCCAGCGCGCGCACGAATTCGTCGTTGCGCGTATGGCGCGCCAGCATCAGGTGAAATGCCTCGTCCAGTTCCAGCAGGCGGGTCGCATCGCTGTCCTCGGGCACATCGCGCGAACGTTCGACGAAGGCACGCAATGCCACCAGTTCCTCATCGCTGGCGCGCTCGCAGGCCGCGCGCACGATGCCGGCCTCGAGCACCGCACGGTACTCGTAAAGACTGTGGATCTGCTTGGCATCCAGCAACCGGGCGATAAAGCCGCGGTTCACCGAGCGCGTCAGAAATCCCTCCACCATCAACTGGTTGAGCACCTCGCGCAGGGGCGTGCGACTGACATTCAAGCGCCGCGCCAATTCCACTTCGTTGATGCGCTCGCCCGGCTTGAACTCGAAGCTGACCGCCATCGCCTTGACAGCGCTGTACAACTCGGCCTGGCCGGCCATGGTGCGGGCCGCGGGTCGGGATTGTGTCATAGAGGGATGGGCCGCCAGGACGGGGGGAAAGGATATGAAGTGCATACTAAAGTGCATACACTTTGCTTCGCAACCCGGGTTTGCCCGCAACGCGCGCGGCAACGCTGCGCCCCTGTTCGACAAAGGGCGTGAAATGGAATCAAAGCGGAGACGGCGGATGGCGCGCCGCGCCACACAGGCGCGGGTCGCGTCAGACGCCGGGTTCAGACGCCGGTATCGAGGGTGTAGTGGGCGCCGTCGCGGTTTTCCAGCGTCAACGTCGCCAGCGTGGGCACGACGGCCGCGGGATCTTCCCGCACGTGGATCCGCAGGTTGGCCAGGGGCACGTCCCAGCCGCCGCCGGCCGCGGCCTCGGCCGTGACGCCGGCCACCAGGGCCAGACGCTCCGCCACCTGCCGCGGCTGGGCGGCGCGGGCGTCGATGCGATACAAGCCGCGGGCGCCATTGGGGTGGGCCATCAGCGCAGGCGACCAGACACACTCGGGCGTCAGGTGGCGGCAGAAATACATGCGGATGCCGGGCAGCGGCTGCTCGGCGAAACGCACGGTGTGGAAACGGGCCTGCACTTCCTGGCCGTCCAGCATGGCGGGACGCGACAATTCCTGCATCGGATTGACGGCGAAGCCGGCGGCGAGCAGACGCTCGCGCGTGGCCTCGGCGTCGTAGGTGCGGAACACCAGCGCCTCGAGCCCGAAGGGCGAATCGGCAATTTCCTTGCGCGCCGGTGGCGCGCCGGGCGGCCAGCCCAGCAGTTCGACGTATGTGCCTTCGAGCACGATCAGGCGATTGCACGAACCGAGGTTGTGCACGGCCTTGTCGCTCAGGTGAAAGCCCTGGCGCTCGAAGTGCGGCGCCAGCGCGTCGAGCCGGTCGCGCACCATGACCACGGCGTGGTCGAACTCGGTCTGGCCGACGGCATGCAGCATGGCGTTATCCGCTCAGACCAGCTTGCCGTGGCACTGCTTGTACTTCTTGCCGCTGCCGCACGGGCAGGGATCGTTGCGCCCCACCTTGGGCATCACGTTGCGCACCGGCTGGGCGCCAGAGTCGTCGGCTGCCTGGGCCAATGCCTCGTCGTAGTCCGAATGGTGGTATTGCACGTTCTGCACATGCGACTGGGCCGCCTCGGCCTCGGCCTGCTCGACCTGCTCGGACGACTGCACGCGCACCGTCATCAGCACGCGCACCACATCGTCGCGGATGCGGTCCAGCATGCCCGAGAACAATTCGAAGGCCTCGCGCTTGTATTCCTGCTTGGGATTCTTCTGCGCATAGCCACGCAGATGGATGCCCTGGCGCAGGTAGTCCAGCGCCGACAGGTGCTCGCGCCAGTGCGTGTCGATCGCCTGCAGCATGATCGAACGCTCGAACTGCGACCACGATTCCACGCCGACCTGGTCGACCTTGCCCTGGTAGACGCCGCGCGCCGCCGCGACCACGCGCTCGCGCAGGTCTTCGTCGGTCAGGTTCGCTTCCTTCTCGAGCATCTCGACCAGCGGCAAGTGAACTTGCCAATCGGCCTCGAGCGCCTTCTGCAGCGCGGGGATATCCCACTGCTCTTCCACCGACTCGGGCGGCACGTAGGTGTTGAACAGCTCGACCACGGCGGCGTCGCGCAGGTTCTCGACCATGGGACCGACGCTCGCCGCTTCCAGCACTTCGTTGCGCTGCGTGTACAGCACCTTGCGCTGGTCGTTGGCGACGTCGTCATATTCCAGCAATTGCTTGCGGATGTCGAAGTTGCGGCCTTCCACCTTGCGCTGCGCGGTCTCGATGGAGCGCGTCACCATGCCGGCCTCGATCGGCTCGCCCTCGGGCAGCTTGAGGCGCTCCATGATGGCGCGCACACGATCGCCGGCGAAGATGCGCATCAGCGAATCTTCCAGCGACAGGTAGAAACGCGACGAGCCCGGATCGCCCTGGCGGCCAGCACGGCCGCGCAGCTGGTTGTCGATACGGCGCGATTCATGGCGTTCGGTGCCGATGATGCGCAGGCCGCCGGCGGCCTTGACCTGATCGTTGAGCGGCTTCCAGTCGGCACGCACCTTCTCGATGCGCGCGGTCTTCTCGTCCTCGGACAGCGCCTCGTCGGCGCGGATCAGGTCGACCTGCTTGTCGACGCTGCCGCCCAGCACGATGTCAGTGCCGCGGCCCGCCATGTTGGTGGCGATGGTGATGTGGCCCGGCTTGCCGGCTTCGGCGACGATCTCGGCTTCGCGCGCATGCTGCTTGGCGTTCAGCACTTCGTGCGGCAGCTTGGCCTTTTTCAGCAGGCCCGACAGCAGCTCCGAGTTCTCGATGCTGGTGGTGCCCACCAGCACCGGCTGGCCGCGCTCGTGGCAGTCGCGGATGTCCTCGAGGATGGCGTTGTACTTTTCCGCGTCGGTCTTGAACACCTGGTCGTTCTGGTCCTTGCGGACCATGGGCTTGTTGGTCGGGATGATGACCGTTTCAAGCCCGTAGATCTCCTGGAACTCGTACGCTTCCGTATCGGCCGTGCCGGTCATGCCGGACAGCTTCTCGTACATGCGGAAGTAGTTCTGGAAGGTGATCGAGGCCAGCGTCTGGTTCTCGTGCTGGATCTTCACGCCTTCCTTGGCCTCGACCGCCTGGTGCAGGCCGTCGGACCAGCGGCGGCCCACCATCAGGCGGCCCGTGAATTCATCGACGATGATGACTTCGCCGTCCTGCACCACGTACTGCTGGTCGCGGAAGAACAGCGTGTTGGCGCGCAGCGCCACCATCAGGTGGTGCATCAGCGCGATGTGGCGCGGGTCGTACAGCGACTCGCCCTCGGGCAGGATGCCCAGGCGCGCCAGGATGCCTTCGGCGTTGACGTGGCCGGCTTCCGACAGGTAGACCTGCTGGCTTTTTTCGTCGACCCAGTAGTCGCCCTCGGGTTCCGGCTCCTGCGGCTTGGGCTCGCTGGCCATGCGGGTCAGCAGCGGCGGCACCGCGTTCATGCGGATGTAGAGTTCGGTATGGTCTTCGGCTTGGCCGGAGATGATCAGCGGCGTGCGCGCCTCGTCGATCAGGATCGAGTCCACTTCGTCGACAATGGCGTAGAACAGGCCGCGCTGGCGCCGGTCCTCAACACGGTATTCCATGTTGTCGCGCAGGTAGTCGAAACCGAATTCGTTGTTGGTGCCGTAGGTGATGTCGGCGGCGTAGGCGGCCTTCTTTTCCTCGTTCGGCTGCTGCGGCACCACCACGCCCGTGGTCAGGCCCAGGAAGTGATAAAGGCGGCCCATCCATTCGGCGTCGCGGCGGGCCAGGTAGTCGTTCACCGTGACCACGTGCACGCCCTTGCCGGCGATCGCGTTCAGGTAGACCGGCAGGGTCGCCATCAGCGTCTTGCCTTCCCCCGTGCGCATTTCGGCGATCTTGCCGCTGTGCAGCGCGATACCGCCCAGCATCTGGACGTCGAAGTGGCGCATGCCGAACACCCGCTTGCCGGCTTCACGCACGACAGCGAAGGCTTCGGGCAGCAGCTCGTCGAGCGACGTGCCCTGCGCGTGGCGGGCGCGGAATTCCGCGGTCTTGGCCGCCAGTTCCGCATCGGAAAGCGCGGAGATCTTGGGCTCCAGCCCATTGATCTGGGTTACCAGCTTGCGATACTGCTTAAGCAGCCGGTCGTTGCGGCTGCCTATGAGTTTTTTGAGCAGAGAAACCATGCGTATGTCGGCCGCACGAGTCCCGCCGCACCCGCAAGGGGCAAAGGACGGCGTCGCCCGTGACTTGATTTATTGGTTGAGCGGGGGTCCCGCTGGGAAACGAACCAGTTTAACGCACCTGGCGCGTTATAGCCTGATCCTATGGCCAGGTGGCACTGTAGCCCGGATCGCGCATCAGCGCGCGGCGCTGCTGGCGCCGGCTTGCGCCAGCGTCGGCGGAGCGTTCTGCTGTGCCCCCAGGAACAGGCGCGGATCGAGCGGCTGGCCGGCCAGGCGCACCTCGAAATGCAGGTGCGGTCCGGTGGAGCGGCCGGACGAGCCGACCCGCGCCACCGGCTGGCCGCGCTCGACCAACTGCCCCTGCTTGACCAGCAGGGACGAGGCGTGGGCGTAACGCGTAATCAGGCCGTCGCCATGATCGATTTCGACCATGTTGCCGTAGCCCGGATGGAATTTGGCTTCCAGCACCACGCCGCCCGATGCCGCCAGGATCGGCGTGCCCGGCGGCGCGGCGAAGTCCAGCCCTTCGTGCATCGCCGGCCGCCCGGTGACCGGGTTGCGGCGCCAGCCATAGGAGGAACTGAGATAGGGATAGTCGGTGATCGGCATCGCCGTCGGCATGCGCGCCTGGTCGGCGGAACGCCGCGTCAGCGCCGCGTCCAGCAGCTTGAGGTTATCGCTCTGCAGCGCCAGCCGCTCCTGGATCTCGTCCAACTGGCGGCCCAGGGCCTCGGCTGAAGTGGCGCCGGCCGGCGCGCCTTCGGTGAGCAGATCATCCATTACCTGCGTGGCTTCAGGCGCTTGCGACGTATCGACCGGCGCCCCGGCCAACTGCCTGGCCACTTCGGGGTCGGTATAGGCCACGCCCGCGACTTTCGCCACCCGCTGGCCCAGGCCGTCGATGCTGGCCAGCTTGGCCTGCAGCGCCCCGACCTTGGCGGCCAGCAGGTTCATGTTGCCGCGCAGGAAATCCGCATCGCGCCCCGGTTGCTCGGCCAACGGCCACCCGACGGTGCGTACCGCGGGCAGCATAGGCGTAATGTAGCGCTGGAGGGCCGCGCCGAAGATGGCGGCCGTGATCAGCGCGCCCCCGAGAAACAACGCCAGGCGCGCGCCTCCCAGGGTGAAATGCCCGTCCTGCCCATCGCGGGCGTGCATAATCACGATTTTCAAGGTTTGCTTCCTAATTCTCAGAGCCGGGATGAATAGACCTACTTCATACCGCCAACGTTCCAGTTCCAGCCGGCGAAGGGAAAATACCGCCCTGGGATGGCTGGGTCATGACATGCGGGGCGCCGGGGTACTGGCGACCGCCCGCAAGCACTTGCAAATCCAATATGCGGTGGCGGCGATCCTGCCCGCCCCGCTGGGTTCCGTCTGCCAGGTAGGCAAGCTGGAAAACCAGCGCCTTCAACTGGTGGTGCCCAGTGCCGCGCACGCGGCGAAGATGCGTCAATTGGCCCCGCGCATCGCGCAGGCCTTGGCGAACCAAGGCTGGAACCTTAACGAAATTGCGGTCAAGGTACAAGCCGGCCTGCCCAAGCCCGGCACCCGCAAGCCGCTGCCGCCCAAAGAGGCGCAGCCGCTGGGAGAGGCCGCGCTGGGCGCCTTCGAGACCCTGCACGACAACCTGCGCCCCGGCCCGCTGGCCGACGCGGTCGCCAAGCTATTGAAGCACCACAAGAGTAGCTGAAGATCGCCGGGCTCGCCTGGATGCCGCCCCTTCGGATGGCCGCCATGGCCGGATTGCCGGACGGGATGACCGCCGCGGCCTGCGCCAGGCGGTGCCGCCGGCGCGTACGGATCAGGCCTGTCGGCGCCGTCCAATGAAAATGGCCGGTGTGCCGGGGACGGACCCCGGCACACCGGCCATCAGTGGCAAACCGGCCTCAGGCCAGTTGCCATTCGTGCCGGAACGCCTGCGGCGCCTCGGCTTGCGATTCGTAGGTCACCAACTCCCAGGCATCGCGCTGCTGCAGCAGCGCGCGCGCCAGCTGGTTGTTCAGGCCGTGGCCCGACTTGCACGCCACGTAGCGCGCCACCAGGGGCTTGCCCAACAGATACAGGTCGCCGATGGCGTCCAGGATCTTGTGCTTCACGAATTCGTCGTCATAGCGCAGGCCATCGCTGTTCAGCACCCGGTATTCATCCATCACGATGGCGTTGTCCAGGCTGCCGCCACGGGCCAGGCCCATCGAGCGCAGCGCCTCGACTTCGTTGACGAAGCCGAAGGTGCGGGCGCGCGCGATCTCGCGCACGTACGAATGGGTGGCGAAGTCGATTTCAGCGAAATTCGCGGTCGAGTCGATAGCCGGGTGGCGGAAGTCGATCGAGAAGGCCAGCGCGTACCCTTCATGGGGTTCAAGCCTGGCCCACTTCTCGTTGCGGCCTTCGCCCTCGCGCACTTCCACCGTCTTCAACACGCGGATGAACTGCTTGGGCGCGTTCTGCTCGACAATGCCCGCCGAGCGCAACAGGTACACGAAGGTTGCCGCACTGCCGTCCATGATGGGGACTTCTTCGGCAGTGAGGTCGATATGCAGATTGTCGATGCCCAGGCCGGCCAGCGCCGACATGAGATGTTCCACCGTCGACACGCGGACGTTGCCCTGTTGCAGCACCGATGCCATGCGCGTATCGCCCACGCCCATGGCCTGCGCCGGCAAGTCTACGACTTCGGGCAGGTCGACGCGGTGGAACACGATGCCTGTATTGGGCGCCGCCGGACGCAGGGTGAGCTCGACCCGCCGTCCGGAGTGGACGCCGACGCCTGTCGTGCGGACGAGATTCTGGATGCTGCGCTGTCGGAACATGAGACTAAGGTATTTAGGGCCAGGAAGCCGTCAAGATGACAAGAAATTGCCGGCATAACCGTCGTATTGTAACTCTGTCCGGTTCTCAACGCCATCAAGGCGTCTGGACCGACCGATAAGACTGTCCCCGATTCAAGCGATACAAACGAAACACGGACCGCTCCGCCTCCGGCTTGCCTGCGGGGACAGGCAAGCCGGAGATGAGGGAGTGCATGGGAGCCTGAAACCAGGCCCCAGGTTCAATCCGCCTGCTTGCGCAGGAACGCCGGGATGTCGAAGTGATCCATGCCCGAGCTTTCCAGCGCGCGCACCTGGGCCGACGCCTGGCTGCGCGGATTGCGCATCACCGACGGCATGTCCAGATTGCGGTAGTCGCCCTGGCCGGCGGCCGGCATCGTGCCCATGGGCAGGTTGTCGGTGCCGGTGCGCAGCGCCTCGGCGGTGTTCTGCACCAGTTGCGGACGCGCCTGCGCACGGCCCAGGCCGGTCGCAACCACCGTCACGCGCAGGTTTTCACCCATCGATTCGTCGTAGGCGGTGCCGAAGATCACGGTGGCGTCGTCCGAAGCGTAGCTGCGGATCGTTTCCATGATTTCGCGCGTTTCGCGCATCTTCAGCGAGCGGCTGGCGGTGATGTTGACCAGCACGCCGCGCGCGCCGTTCAGATCCACGCCTTCCAGCAGCGGGCAGGCAATGGCGTGCTCGGCGGCGACGCGGGCGCGGTCAGCGCCCGATGCCGATGCCGTGCCCATCATGGCCTGGCCCTGCTCGCCCATGATCGTCTTGACGTCTTCGAAGTCGACGTTGACGTTGCCTTCGACGTTGATGATTTCGGCGATACCCGCGCAGGCGTTGTGCAGGATATCGTCGGCCGAACGGAAGCAGTCTTCCTGCGTCGCGTCCTCGTCCATCAGCTCATACAGGTTCTCGTTGAGCACCACGATGAGCGAATGCACGTGCTTGGCCAGTTCGGCGATGCCGTCCTCGGCCATCTTCAGGCGCTTGTTGCCTTCGAACGAGAAGGGCTTGGTGACCACGCCCACCGTCAGAATGCCCAGCTCCTTGGCGACTTCGGCCACGACCGGGCCCGCGCCCGTGCCGGTGCCGCCGCCCATGCCGGCAGTGATGAAGACCATGTGCGCGCCGTTCAGGGCGGCACGGATCTCTTCACGCGCGGTTTCGGCCGACGCGCGGCCTTGCTCGGGCTTGGCGCCCGCGCCCAGGCCGGTGCGGCCCAGGCGGATCTGCACCGGGGCGTTGGTCGCCGCCAGCGCCTGCGCATCGGTGTTGGCGCAGATGAAGTCCACGCCATGCACGCCGCTGCGAATCATGTGCGCGACGGCATTGCCGCCCGCACCGCCCACACCAACGACCTTGATTACGGTCCCTTTGGTGTTGTTCTCAAGCATCTCAAAGTTCATCATGATGACTCCCTCACAAGTCCGATTTTGCAAATCACAAAAATTCCCCAACAACCTATATTTTGTGAATCGCCTCAAAGCCGAAGCCGACTGCTTTGGTCCGCAACGGGTTTGAGACGCCTCCCCTTTCTGGCCCGGCCCGCCTTACCGCTGCGAATCGTGCCAAGGAGCAGGCCCCAACCTGCCCCCCTCTTCAATTCATGAACCATTCCTTCATGCGCGCCAACAGGCTCTTGAAATTGCCGGTCTGCGCGGCGACCTTGCGGCCGCGCACGCGCTGCATGCGCGCTTCCTGCAACAGCCCCATCACGGTCGAAAAACGCGGGTTGCGCATCACATCCGCCAGGCTGCCTTCGTACTCGGGCACCGCCACACGCACCGGCTTGAGGAACACGTCCTCGGCCAGTTCGATCATGCCGGGCAATTGCGCCGAGCCACCGGTCAGCACCACGCCGGAAGCCAGCAGGTCCTCGTAGCCGGAGTCGCGCACCACCTGCTGCACCAGCGTGAACAGCTCTTCCACGCGCGGCTCGATCACCGCGCCCAGCGCTTGGCGCTTGACCTGGCGCGGACCGCGGTCGCCCAGGCCCGGCACTTCCACCGATTCGTCGGGGCTGGCCAGCACCTGCTTGGCCACGCCATAGCGCAGCTTGATTTCCTCGGCATCGGGCGTCGGCGTGCGCAGCATGGCCGCAATGTCATTGGTGATCTGGTCGCCGGCGATCGGCAGCACGGCGGTGTGGCGGATCGCGCCGCCAGTGAAGATCGCCACGTCGGTGGTGCCGCCGCCGATGTCCACCAGGACCACGCCCAGCTCCTTCTCGTCGGCGGTCAGCACGGCCAGGCTCGAGGCCAGCGGTTGCAGGATCAGGTCCTGCACTTCCAGGCCGCAGCGGCGCACGCACTTGACGATGTTCTGCGCCGCGCTGACCGCGCCGGTCACGATGTGCACGCGCACTTCCAGGCGCAGGCCGCTCATGCCAATGGGTTCGCGGATATCTTCCTGTCCATCGACAATGAATTCCTGCGTCAGCACGTGCAGCACCTGCTGGTCGGTCGGGATGTTCACCGCCTTGGCGGTCTCGATGACGCGGGCGACATCGGTGGCGGTGACTTCCTTGTCCTTCACGGCGACCATGCCGCTGGAATTGAAGCTGCGGATATGGCTGCCGGCGATGCCGGTGTAGACGTCGCGGATCTTGCAATCCGCCATCAGCTCGGCTTCTTCAAGCGCGCGCTGAATCGAATTCACGGTGGTCTCGATATTGACGACCACGCCCTTGCGCATGCCGCGCGACTCGTGCTGGCCGAGACCGAGCACTTCGAATCGCCCTTCGGGCAGGATTTCAGCCACCACAGCCACCACCTTGCTGGTGCCGATATCGAGGGCGACGATAAGGTCCTTGATGTCACGGGTCATGGCGTTAGCGTTTCTTGGGAGGTTTCGGTGTGGATTTGGGTTTGTTTGCCGACGCGGGCAACGGGGCCAGCGCCAGGGCGAAACCATTGGGATAGCGCAGGTCGGCCTGCGTGATGGTGCGCCCTTCCAGGCGCCCCGCCACGGCGGGCCAGGCCTGCACAAAACGTTGAATGCGCGCCGCGAACGGCAGCGCGCCGGGCAGACCATGCGGATCCGGCGCGTCGGCGCCCGGATCGCGGCCCAGGTCCAGCAGCATGCCGTTGGACAGCACCACGCGCCAGGCATAGCGCGGACTGAGCTCCAGCTGCTTGACGTGCATATCGAGCGGCGCGAACCAGCGCGCCAGCTCGGCGTAGCGTTGCACCACCAGCGACTCGGTGCCCTCGGGGCCGGAGAACTGCGGCAACACTGTCTCGTCGTCCACCTCGCCCGTGTTGGCCGTGAACGCCTCGCCCCAGGTGTTGATCATCTGGTTCTCGTTCCACAGCGCGAGCGGCTGCTGCTCCTCGATGCGCACACGCAGCACGTTGGGCCAGATCCGCCGCACGGTGGCGTGGCGCACCCAGGGCACCGACTCGAAGATCTCGCGCGCCTCGTTCAGGTCCACCGTGAAGAAATTGCCCTTGAAGCGGCCGACGATCGCCGCGCGCACCGCGCCCGGCGAGACATAGTGCAACTCGGTATCCGGCATGGATTCCAGTTCGATCGCCGACAAGGTGAAATACGGCCGTTGCACCACCCACACCACGCCCGCGACGAGCATGGCGCAGACCGCCAGCACGGCTAGCGTGTTGGCGATCAGGTTGGTAGTGCGAGCGTCGTTCCACACAGAATGTCCGGGTCAAGGATTACGGGCCGCGCTGTGCAACTTGCACGAGGCATCGGCCAGGATCGCCACGCACAGTTCGGCATAGCTCATGCCGGTGGCACGAGCCGCCATCGGCACCAGCGAATGGCTGGTCATGCCGGGCGAGGTATTCATTTCAAGCAGCCAGGGGCGGTTGTCGGCGTCCAGCATGAAATCGGCGCGGCCCCAGCCTTCGCAGCCCAGCGCGCGATAGGCGCGCACCGCGATGTCGGCGACTTCCTCGGCCACGGCCGGCGGCAGCGCCGCCGGGCAGAAGTACTGCGTGTCGTCGGAGAAGTACTTGTGCTCGTAGTCGTAGTTGCCGCCGGGCGCGGCGATCTCGATCACCGGCAACGCGCGCGCGGTCTTGCCGCCCCCCAGTATCGCCACCGTCAATTCGCGGCCCGCGATGAACTGCTCGGCCAGCACTTCGGCGTCGAACTTGGCGGCCAGGGCATAGGCTTCCTTCATGTCGGAATAACCCACGACCTTGGTGATGCCTACCGTCGACCCTTCATGCGGCGGCTTGATGATCAAGGGCAGGCACAGACGATCGGGCACCAGGCGCAGCTCGGTCTCGGCGTCCAGCAATTCGAATGCGGGCGTGGGCAGGCCGTGTTGCAGCCACACCCGCTTGGTCATGGTCTTGTCCATGGCCAGCGCGGAAGCCAGCGGACCGCTGCCGGTGTACGGAATGCCCAGCAGTTCGAGCGCGCCCTGGATCGAGCCGTCTTCGCCGAAGCGGCCATGCAGCGCGATGAACACGCGTTCGAAGCCCTCTGCCGCCAGTTCCGCCAGACTGCGCTCGCCCGTGTCGAACAAATGCGCATCGACGCCGGCGCTCAGCAACGCCTCGTGCACGCCGGCCCCGGACATCAGGGACACTTCGCGTTCGGCGGACCGGCCGCCGTACAACACACCCACTTTGCCGAATGTCGCGCTCATGCCAATTCTCCAACTTGGGCCGGGACCTTGCTGATCGACCCCGCGCCCATGACGATGACCACGTCGCCATCGCGCACGAAATCCACCACTGCCTGCGGCAGGTCGGCCACGTCCTCGACGAACACCGGCTCGACCTTGCCGGCCACGCGCAAGGCGCGTGACAGGGCACGGCCGTCGGCGGCCACCAGCGGCGGCTCGCCGGCCGAATAGACCTCGGTCAGCAACACCGCGTCGGCCGTGCCCAGCACGCGCACGAAGTCCTCGAAGCAATCGCGGGTGCGCGTATAGCGGTGCGGCTGGAACGCCAGCACGATGCGGCGGTCAGGCCAGGCGCCGCGGGCGGCGGCCAGCGTGGCGGCCATTTCCACCGGGTGATGGCCGTAGTCGTCGATCACCGTGAAGGCGCCGCCGCCATGCGCGGCGGGCACCGGGAACTCGCCCGTCTGCGTGAAGCGCCGGCCCACACCCTTGAACGAGGCCAGCGCATCGCGGATCGCCTCGTCGGACACGCCCAGTTCGGTCGCCACGGCGATCGCCGCCAACGCGTTGCGCACGTTGTGCAGGCCCGGCAGGTTCAGTTCCACCTGTAGCGGCGGCAACAGCGTGTCACCCTGGCTGCGCTGCACGTTGAAACGCATGCGCGTGCCCTCGGCCCGCACCTCATAGCCGCGCACCATGGCCTCTTCGTTCAGGCCGTAGGTGGTGATGGGGCGCGACACGAACGGCATGATCTCGCGCACGTTGGCGTCGTCGCTGCACAGCACCGCGCTGCCGTAGAACGGCAGGCGCTGGGTGAACTCGATGAATGCGCTCTTGAGGCGGGCCACGTCGTGGCCATAGGTGTCCATGTGATCGGCGTCGATGTTGGTCACGATGGCCATCACCGGCAGCAGGTTCAGGAACGAGGCGTCGGATTCGTCGGCCTCGACCACGATGTAGTCGCCCTGCCCCAGGCGCGCGTTGGCGCCGGCCGAATTCAGGCGCCCGCCGATCACGAAGGTCGGGTCCAGGTCGGCCGCGGCCAGCACGCTTGCCACCAAGCTCGTGGTGGTGGTCTTGCCATGCGTGCCGGCCACCGCGATGCCGCGCTTCAGACGCATCAGCTCGGCCAGCATGATGGCGCGCGGCACCACCGGGATGCGCGCGGCGCGGGCCGCGATGACCTCGGGGTTGTCGCCCGCCACCGCGGTGGAGGTGACGATGGCGCCAGCGCCGGTGACGTTGCTGGCGACGTGACCGATGGCGATGTTCACGCCCAGGCCGGCCAGACGGCGCGTCACCGCCGACTCGTTCAGGTCGGAACCGCTGACGGTGTAGCCCAGGTTGAGCAGCACCTCGGCGATGCCGCTCATGCCGGAGCCGCCGATGCCTACGAAATGGATATGTTGGATTCTGTGTTTCATGATGAACGCCCCGCTGCCTGTTCACAGACGTCGGCGATGTGCGCCGCCGCTTCCGGGTGCGCATGCGCGCGGGCCCGTTCTGCGACGGCTTGCAGTTCTTGTCGGTTGCGCTGGCCAAGCCAGTCCGCCAGCCACTCGGGGCTCAAGGCGTTCTGCGGCTGCAGCCAGGCGGCCTGCGCGTCGCTCAGGAAGCGCGCGTTGGCGGTTTGATGGTCGTCGATGGCATGGGGGAACGGCACGAACAGCGCCGCCACGCCCGCCGCGGCCACTTCGGACACCGTCATGGCGCCCGCGCGGCAGATCAGCAGGTCGGCATCGCCCATGGCGCCGGCCATGTCGTCGATGAAGGCGCGGCAGTCGGCCGCCACACCCGCCTGGGCGTAGGCCTGCTGCAGCGCCGGCAAGTGTTGTTCGCCGGCCTGATGCACCACCACGGGACGGCTTTCCCGTGGCAGGCGCGCCAGCGCCTGCGGCACAGCGGTATTGAGCGCCTGAGCACCGAGGCTGCCGCCCACCACCAGCAGCCGCAGCGGACCGCCACGGCCGGCATAGCGCTGCGCCGGATCGGGCAAGGCGCACAGGTCGGCGCGCACCGGGTTGCCCATGGCCTCGCCCTTGGGCAGCACGCCGGGGAACCCGCTCAGCACGCGGCGCGCCATGCGGGCCAGCCACTTGTTGGCGGTGCCGGCCACCGCATTCTGTTCGTGCACCACCAGCGGCGTGCCGCGCAGCGCCGCGATGACGCCACCGGGGAAGGCGACATAGCCGCCCATGCCCAGCACCACGTCGGGGCGCACCGCCGACAGGCGCGACCACGCCTGCGCGCAGGCGCGCAGCAGCAGGAAAGGCAGCTTCAGCAACGCCGCCACGCCCTTGCCGCGCACGCCGGCAAAGCGCAGCGGCACCAGCTCGATGCCGCGCGGCGGCACCAGTTTGCCTTCCATCTTGTCGGGGTTGCCCAGCCACAGCACGCGCCAGCCACGCTGGCGCAGCACATCGGCCACGGCCAGGCCGGGCATGATGTGGCCGCCGGTGCCGCCGGCCATGATCAGGATGGTGCGCGACGACGCGGTCATACCCGTCCTCCGCGCATCATGATGCGGTTTTCCACATCCACCCGTATCAGCATGGCCAGGGCGCACAGATTCATCACCACGCCCGAGCCGCCATAACTCATCAGCGGCAGCGTCAGCCCTTTGGTCGGCAGCAGCCCCAGGCACACCCCCATGTTGATGAAGGCCTGCACCCCGAACCACATCGCCACGCCGTGCGCCACCAGACCGGCGAACGTGCGTTCCATGGCGATGGCCTGGCGGCCGATGTCGAAACCGCGATAGACGATGATGGCGAACAGCGTGATCACCAGCATCACGCCGGCGAAGCCGAGTTCCTCGCCCACCACCGCCATCAGAAAGTCAGTATGGGCTTCGGGCAGGTAGTGCAGCTTCTCGACGCTGGCGCCCAGGCCCACGCCCAGCCATTCGCCGCGTCCCAGGGCGATCAGCGAATGCGACAACTGATAGGCGCTGCCGTAGGCATTGTCTTCGTTCCAGGGATCCAGATAGGCGAACAGACGCGCGCGGCGCCACGGCGACAGCCAGATCAGCATCAGGAAGGTGCTGACCAGCACCGCCAGCAGGCTGCTGAAGTATTTGCCGTTGATGCCGCCCAGGAACAGGATGCCGATCGCGATCGCCACGATCACCATGAACGCGCCCAGGTCGGGTTCGAGCAGCAGCAGCATGCCCACGCCCGCCAGCGCGAACGCCATCGGCAAAAAGCCGCGTGCGAAGGCCTGCATGTGCTCCTGCTTGCGCACCGTGTAGTCGGCCGCATACAGCAGCGCGGCCAGCTTCATCAGTTCGGACGGCTGGAAATTCAGCGGGCCCAGCGGGATCCAACGGTGCGCGCCGTTGACCTCGCGGCCGATCCCCGGGACCAGCACCGCCGCCAGCAGCACTATCGCCACCACGAACAGCGGTACCGCCAGGCGCTGCCAGACGCGGATCGGCACCGCCAGCACAACCGCCCCCGCCACCAGGCCGGTGCAGACGAACAAGCCATGGCGGATCACGAAGTAATAGCGTCCATACGACGCATAGCGCGGGCCGTCGGCCAGCGCGATCGACGCCGAGTACACCATCAGCAGGCCGAGCAGCAGCAACGTCGAGGCCGCGATCGCGAGCGGCATGTCGAAATTGCGCATGCGGGTACGGCCGGGCCGTACGGCATTGACGCTGGCGGTGAGATCGGCGATCAGGCTCATGCCACCTCTCCTCGGTCGCGGGCCAGGTCTTCGACCTCTTCCACAAACACTTGCCCGCGATGCGGGTAGTTGCGGAACATGTCCAGGCTGGCGCAGGCGGGCGACAGCAGCACCACGTCACCGGCCTGCGCCAGTTCGGCGGCGCGGCGCACGGCGTCACGCAGCGATGCCACGGCAATGCAGTCGACGCCAGTGGCGGCCAGCACCCGGCCGATCTCGGGGCCATCCTGGCCGATCAGCAGCACGGCGCGCGCATGGCGCGACACCACCGGAATCAACGGCGAGAAGTCCTGGCCCTTGCCCTGGCCGCCGGCGATCAGCACCACCGGCTGGCCCATGCCTTCGAGCGCGGCCACGGTAGCGCCGACGTTGGTGCCCTTGCTATCGTTGATGTAGTCCACGCCGCCGATATTGCGCACAAAAGCGGCACGATGCGGTTCGCCGGCATATTCACGCAGGGCGCGCAGCATCGGGCCCCAACCGAGGTCGAGGCAACGTGCCAGCTGCAACGCGGCCAGCGCATTCAAGGCATTGTGGATGCCGCGGATGCGCAGGGCATCGACCGGCATCAGGCGGCTCATGCGGCCCTTGGCCCGCACCGGCTCCGGCGCGCCCTTCTTGCGGCGCACCGGCGCCACGGGTTCGTCGAAATCGACCGGCTCGGCCGCCACCAGCCAGGCCACGCCCTGCCCCAGATCCAGGCCCATGTCGCCGACCAGCTCCGGCACGTCGCGGCCGAAGCTGCGCACCGGCATGGCATCCAGCGACGGCACCATGTCCACGGTATACGGATCATCGCGATTGACAATGGCGATGCGCGTCATCTTCAGCAGGCGCGCCTTGGCCCGCGCATAGGCGTCCATGCCGCCATGCCAGTCCAGGTGATCCTGCGTCACGTTGAGCACGACGGCCGCGTCGGCCATCAGCGTGTGCGTAGTCTCCAGCTGGAAGCTCGACAGTTCCAGCACCCACACTTGCGGCAGCGCATCGGCATCCAGCGCCTGCATCAAGGCGGTCAACGCGGCCGGACTGATATTGCCGGCAGCCTGCACCGACAGGCCGCTGGCCGCGATCAGGTCGCGCGCCAGCGCGGTGACGGTGGTCTTGCCATTGGTGCCGGTCACGGCCAGCACGCGCGGACGGTATTCACGGGTCTCGGCCAGTTCGGCCAGCGCCCGCGCAAACAGCTCGATCTCGCCGACGACTTCGATGCCGCGAGCCTTGGCTTCGCGCAGCAGATCGCCGGCCGGCGCGCCGTCGGGCGCCAGCCCCGGGCTGACGACGACCTGGTCGACCCCATCCAGCAGCGCGAGATCGAAAGACGTGTCGCAGCCCAGGCGGTATTCCACCTCGGCCTGCGCCAGCGCATCGCGCAGCGCGGACAATCCCCCCGGCTCGGCGCGCGTGTCGGCCACGCGCAGGCGGGCGCCCTGGCGGGCGCTCCAGCGTGCGGCGGCGACACCCGACTCGCCCAATCCAAGGATCAGGACGAGCGGCGCGTCGGCGCGGGAGGTTTCATTCATATTCATCGCAACTTCAGGGTAGAGAGGCCAATCAGCACCAGCATCATGCTGATGATCCAGAAACGCACGACCACCTGGGTTTCCTTCCAGCCGCCCACTTCGAAGTGATGATGCAGCGGAGCCATGCGGAATATGCGTCGACCTGTTCCATAACGTCGCTTGGTGTACTTGAACCACGTCACCTGGATCATCACCGACAGGGTCTCGACCACGAACACGCCGCCCATGATGAACAGCACGATCTCCTGGCGCACGATGACCGCGATCGTGCCCAGCGCCCCACCCAGCGCCAACGCGCCGACGTCACCCATGAACACCTGCGCCGGATACGCGTTGAACCATAAAAATGCCAGCCCCGCGCCGCCGATCGCCGCGCACAGCACCATCAGCTCCGAGGCGCCCGGGATATACGGGAACAACAGATACTTCGAGTAGTCGACACGGCCGACCACGTAGGCGAAGATGCCCAGCGCGCTGCCGACCATCACGGTGGGCATGATCGCCAGGCCATCCAGGCCGTCGGTCAGATTGACAGCGTTGCTGGTGCCGACGATCACAGCCCAGGTCAACGCCACGAAGCCGAGCACGCCCAGCGGATAGCTGACCGTCTTGAAGAACGGCACGATCAGGTCCGCGCGCGTCGGCAGCGACATCGTGAAGCCACTACCGACCCAGGCCTTGAACAGGGGCCACAACTCGGCGTTGGCCGGCGCCGACACGGCAAATGCCAGATACACCGCCGCCACCAGGCCGATGGAGGCCTGCCAGAAAAACTTCTGGCGCGCCGGCATGCCTTCGGGATCGCGATAGACCACCTTGCGGTAATCGTCCATCCAGCCGATCCAACCAAAACCGAAGGTCACCAGCAGCACCACCCAGACGAAGCGGTTGGTCCAGTCGGCCCACAACAACGTGCTGATGGCGATGGAAATCAGGATCAGCACGCCCCCCATGGTCGGCGTGCCAGTCTTGACCAGGTGGCTTTCCGGGCCATAGGAACGCACCGCCTGGCCGATCTTCATCTCGGTCAGCTTGCGGATCACGCGCGGGCCGGCCACCAGGCCGATCAGCAGCGCGGTGGCGCAGGCCAGCACCGCGCGCAGCGTGATGTACTCGAACACACCCAAGGCGCGCACATCATCGGAAAGCAGGCGGGCGATCTCAAGCAGCATGGTTGTCCCCCTGCCCCTTGGACGCATGTCCGTCATTCGAAGTAAAAGCCGTCACTACCCGCTCCATGCGCATAAAGCGCGATCCTTTCACCAATACGCAGGACGCGCGCAGGCCGCGCAATGCGGCAACCACTTCGTCTACCGATGCGCAGGCGTGCGCGCCCGAACCGTAGGCGGCCGCGGCCGCCCGGCTGGCTTCGCCTAGCGTGATGAGCGCGTCGAGCCCGAGCTCGCGCGCGTAATTGCCCACCTCTTCATGCATGGCGGGGCCGTTGTCCCCGACTTCGCCCATATCGCCCAGCACCAGGACACGCGTGCCGGCCATGCGGGCTAGCACATCGATGGCCACGCGAACCGAGTCGGGGTTGGCATTGTAGGTGTCGTCGATGAGCAACGTTCCGTCACTCAATTTCTTGTGCTGCATGCGGCCCGCGACTGGACTGAAACCAGCCAGCGCCCGCACGGCGACATCCAGCGGCACGCCTGCGGCGATGCTGCTGGCGATCGCCGCCAGCGCATTGCGCAGGTTGTGCACGCCAGGCACCGGCAACACTAGATCGGCATTGCCCATCGGCGTCACCACGCGGCAACGCGTCGAATCGACGTCCGCCAGAATCTGTTCGGCGTAGACATCCAGCCCCGGCTGCAGGCCGAAGCGCAACGCGCGGCGCGGCGCGGCGAGCTTGTCCCAGATCGCCGCGTACGGCTCGTCGCCCGGATACACGGCCACGCCATCCGCCGGCAGCGCGGCGATGGCGGCACCGTTTTCCAGCGCCACCGCTTCCACGGTATGCATGAATTCCTGGTGCTCGCGCTGGGCGTTGGTGACCAGCGCCACGCTGGGCGCCGCGATCGCCGCCAATTGGGCGATCTCGCCCGGGTGGTTCATGCCCAGTTCGAACACGGCGGCGCGGTGCTCCGGCCGCAGGCGCAGCACCGTCAGCGGCACGCCGATGTCATTGTTCAGGTTGCCAGCGGTCGCGAGACGGCCTTCCTCGCCTTGCCAGCCGGCCAGCATGGCCGAGATCATTTCCTTGGTAGTGGTCTTGCCGTTGCTGCCTGTCACCGCCACCACCGGCAGCGAGAAGCGGGCGCGCCAGGCGGCGCCGATACGCATCAGCGCCACGCGGGTATCGCCCAGCACCAGTTGCGGCAGGCTCGATTCCGGCACGGCGTGCGCCACCACCGCGGCGCAGGCGCCGCGCTCGGCGGCCTGGTCCAGATAATTGTGGGCGTCGAAGTTCTCGCCCACCAGCGCCACGAACATCTCGCCGGCGCCAATGCGCCGGGTGTCGGTGGAAACGCCTTTGACCTGCGGCAGCAACAGCGCCAGCCGCGCCCATTCCCGGTCATCGAAAGGCAGTTTCTCGCCGGCGATTTCCTGGTAGGTCTCGTGCCCCTTGCCCGCCAGCAGCACCACGTCTTCCGGCGCGCTGGCCCAGATGGTCTGCATAATGGCGCGGGCACGGTCCACCTGGACCTCGGCCATCACCGAAGCCGGAATGCCGGCAACGATCTGCGCCACGATGACGTCGGGCGATTCGCTGCGCGGATTGTCGCTCGACACCACGACATGGTCGGCCAGCTCGGCTGCGATGCGTCCCATCTCGGGGCGTTTGCCTGCGTCGCGATCGCCGCCACAACCGAACACGCATACCAGGCGGCCGGCGCGCGCCTGGGCCACCGGGCGCAACGCCATCAAGGCGCGCGCCAGCGAGTCCGGCGTGTGCGAATAATCGACCACCACCAGCGCCCCGCGGCCGGCATGGGCCTGGGAGGCGAGCGCCACCGGTTCCACCGTTTGCAGTCGACCATCCACCGGATCGGTCGCGGCCAGTTCGCGCGCGATCTGCGCGAAGGGCAGGCCCAGTTTGTAGAGCACGCCCGCCACCAGCAACAAGTTCGAGACGTTGTGCGCTCCCAGCAGGCGCGTCACGATCTGCGCCTCGCCATGCGGCGACACCAGCGTGAATATCTGTCCTTGCGCGGTGGCCTGCAGGTCGCGCGCACGCATCGCGGCAGGAATCGCCGGATCCGCGCTCAGGCTGTAGCCCATCACCGACAGCGCCGGCGGCAGCGAGGCGATCAGGCGGCGACCGGCTTCGTCGTCGGCGTTGACCACCGCGGCGCTCAGCCCCGGCCAGCGGAACAGGCTGGCCTTGGCCGCCTCGTACCGCGCCATCGTGCCGTGATAATCGAGGTGATCGCGGGTCAGGTTGGTATAGGCGGCCAGCGCCACCCGCACGCCATCCATACGGCCCTGTTCGATGCCGATGGACGACGCCTCCATCGCCACCGCCTTGGCGCCGGCATCGCGCATGGCCGCCAGCAGACGGTGCACGGTCAGCACGTCCGGCGTGGTGAGATGGCCGCCCAGCGTCTGCCCGTCGGGCAGCACCGCGCCCAGGGTGCCAATGGTGCCGCAGGGCTTGTCGTTGCGTCCCAGCGCGTGGGCGATCCACTGCACCGACGAAGTCTTGCCGTTGGTGCCGGTCACGGCCACCACCGCCAGCGCCGCCGACGGCCGGCCGTACCAGGTGTCGCCCAACTCGCCCAACAGGGCGCGCAGACCGCTCACCGGCAGCATCGGCGTATTGCCGGCCGCCGCCGCGGCCTCGATGGCTTCGGTCGCGGGCGCTTCGAACAACACCGCGCTGGCGCCCAGCGCCAACGCCTTCTCTATATACAGGCGGCCGTCGCTGGACAGTCCCGGGCAGGCAACGAACACGTCGCCCGGCTCGATCTCGCGGGAGTCCAGCTTCAGGTGCGCGGTCAACGACACGCGCGAATGCAACCACGCCACGGCGTGTTCGACCGTGGCGACGGAGGATGAGAGGAAGCCCTTGGCGCTCATCTGCCTGGCTCCTTGATACCGGCAACGATTGTCGACTCGAAGGGCGCGTCCGGCCGCACCCCCATCAACCGCAGACTCCCGCCGACGATATGGGAGAACACGGGCGCGGCGATCGCGCCGCCGTAGTAACCGCCGACCGTGGGCTCGTCGATCGATACCGCGACCACGATCTTGGGATCGGACACCGGCGCGAATCCCACATACGAGCTGCGGTAGCGCTGCATGCTGTACTTGCCATCGACGATCTTGCGCGCGGTGCCGCTCTTGCCCGCCACGCGGTAACCCTGGACCTGGGCGGCCTTGGTGCCTTCCGGCCCGGCGGCGGCCTCCAGCATGCCGCGCACCAGCGCGGTGGTCTTGGGCGTGTAGATCTTGACGCTGGTGGGATCGCTGTCGCGCTTGACGAGGGTCAGCGACACCATGTCGCCGTTGCGGGCAAACACCGTATAGGCGCGCGCCACCTGCAGCAGCGACACCGACAAGCCATAGCCATAGGCCATGGTGGCCTTTTCGATCAAGCGCCAGCGTTCCCACGGCCGCAGGCGGCCAGGGGCCGCGCCCGGGAATCCCACCTGCGGCGCCTGCCCCAGTCCCAACTCGGTGAAGCGGTCCCACATTTCGCGCGACTCCAACTTCTCGGAGATCATCGTCATGCCGATGTTGCTGGACTTGCGCAGCACGCCAGCCACGTCCAGCGTACCGTTGCGGCTGACATCGCTGATGGTGCTGCCCTGATAGGTGAAACGACCGTTGCCGGTCTCGAACAGTGTCGACGTCGTGATACGGCCCAGGTCCAGCGCCAAGGCGGCGGTGAACGGCTTCATGATCGAGCCGGGCTCGAACGTGTCGGTGATGGCCTGGTTGCGCAGGTTCGCGCCATGGAAGGTTTCGCGCCGGTTCGGATCGAATGTCGGCAGGCTCGCCAGCGCCAGGATCTCGCCGGTATGCACATCCACGATCACGGCGGTGGCACCCTTGGCCTGGTGCTTTTCCATGGCGTCCTTCAATTCCTTGAACACCAGGTATTGCAGACGGGTATCGATGGACAGGCGCAGGTCGCGGCCATCGACCGGCAGGGTCACGGCCTGCACATCCTCGATCACCCGGCCCAGCCGGTCCTTGATGACACGCCGGCTGCCCGGCCGGCCCGACAACTGCTGATTGAACGTCAGCTCGACGCCTTCCTGCCCTTGATCTTCGACATTATTGAAGCCGACGACGTGCGCCATCACCTCGCCGTCGGGGTAGTAACGGCGGGTCTCGGGTTGCTGATGCACGCCGGGCAGCCCCAGTTGCTTGATCTTGTCGGCCACGTCCATCGAAACCTGGCGCTTCAGATACACGAAGTTCCTGTCTTCGTCGACCCGGCGCCGCAGGTCGGCGATGGGCGTTTCCAGCAACTTGGCCAGCGCATCCAACTGGGCGGACGTGGCCTGCTTGAGGTCTTCGGGAATGGCCCAGATGGCGCGCGCCGGCACGCTCGAAGCGAGCACCGAGCCGTTGCGGTCCATGATCTTGCCGCGGGTGGCCGACAGCGTCAGGGTGCGCTCGTAACGGCGCTCGCCCTGCTGCTGCAGGAATTCGGTGGACAGCCCTTGCAGGAACAGGGCACGGCCGGCCAGCACGGTGAAGCCGCCGAACAGCAGGATCAGCACCAAACGCGCGCGCCAGGTCGGCAGTTGCCCGCGCAACACCGGATTATCGAAGAAGGGCACGCGCTTCATCGGGCACCTCCACCGGGCGGCAGCGGCGGTTGATTCAGGTACAGCGTGCGGTCAGGCACGATGGGAATCATCTTCAACGTGTCGCGCGCGATCACATCGACCCGGGCATTGCGCGCCAGCTCGGCGCGTTCCAGCTGCAGGCGCCGCCAGTTGGTTTCCAGGTCGCGTGCCTGCGCCTGATCGCGACCCAACTCGACAAAGAGCTGGCGCGACTGATACCGGCTGGTGACCAGGGAAATGGCCGACAGCATCAGCAAAGCCGCAACGATCAGGTTGACGCGACCCATCAGCGGCGCCCTCCCTTGCCGCCGCGGCGAGGCGGCGGAGCCAGATCGCTGCCGGGCAGCGAACCGATTTTCACGAATGCCATGCCGCCCTCGGCGGGCAAGGGCGTGGCGGTGCGTTCGGCGACCCGCAGCACCGCCGAACGGGCGCGCGCATTGGCCGAGACTTCATCGTCTTCGGCCAGCACGCGCCCCAGGGAGCGCAGCACCGGCTGGGGCATTTCGCTTTCGCGCAAGGGCAAGCGCGCATGCGCGGCAGCCGGACGCGCCGCCGCCGCGATGCACTGCTTGACCATGCGGTCTTCGAGCGAATGAAAGCTGATCACCGCCAACCTCCCCCCCGGGGCGAGCAGATCTAGAGCTGACGCGAGGGTGCGCGCGAGCTCTTCGAGTTCCCGATTGATGTAAATCCGTAGAGCTTGAAAGGTGCGTGTGGCCGGATGCTGCCCCTTTTCGCGCGTGCGGACGGCGCTGGCGACGCACTCGGCAAGCTCGAGCGTGGTGCGCAGCGGCCTTGTTGCGCGGCGAGCAGCAATCGCCTTTGCAACCTGAAAAGCAAACCGTTCTTCGCCATAATCCGCTATGACCTCCCGCATCTCATCCACACTGGCTTGCGCCAGCCAATCCGCCACCGTGGGTCCACGAGTGGTGTCCATCCGCATGTCGAGCGGGCCATCCCGCATGAACGAGAAACCGCGCTCGGCATCGTCGATCTGAGGCGACGACACGCCCAGATCCAGCATCACGCCATCGACCTTGTCGATGCCGCGTTGCCGCAACGCTTCGGCCATGGTGGCAAAGCCGCCGTGCACCACCGTCACCCGGGAATCCACCGCCGCCAACGCATTGGCGACGGCGATCGCCTCGGGGTCCTTATCGAACACCACCAGACGGGCGGCCGGGCCCAGGCGGCCAAGCAGCTCGCGGCTGTGGCCGCCGCGACCGAAGGTGCCATCCACGAAGACACCCCGTTCCTTGCGCGTAGCCGCAGCCGGCTCGTCCTGGGCGTGCGACCGTGTCGCGCCCTTGCCGCCGAAATCGGCCAGCAACAGCGCGTCCACCGTCGGCTCCAGCAGGACGGGCCGATGTTCGAATTCCATAACTCTTTCAGAACGAAAACTGATTCAACACATCCGGCATACCCTTGGCCAGGTCTTCAGCCTCGCGGCTTGCCAGGGTAGCGGCATCCCACAGCTCGAAGTGCGCGCCCATACCGAGCAGCATCACCTCGCGCGTCAATCCGGAAGCGTTGCGCAGTTCAGGCGCGATCAGGACGCGGCCAGAGCCGTCCAGCTCCACGTCCTGAGCGTTGCCCAGCAGCAGCCGCTGCAACGCGCGAGCCGTCATGGGAAAGGCGGCAATCTGCTCGCGCTTCTTTTCCCACTCGGGCCGCGGGTACACCAGCAGGCAGCCGTCCGGGTGGCGGGTCAGGGTCAGGCGGCCTTCGGCCTGCGCCATGAGCGCGTCACGATGCCGGGTCGGAATCGAGATCCGCCCCTTGGCATCCAGCGTGAGCGCGCTGCTTCCCTGAAACACCACTTTTACCCCACTTAATTGCACAATTTCCTACTATTTCCCACTCTACGGTATGGCAATGGGGCGGTCAAGCGCACGGTTGCAATTTTTTCAATCACAACAAGGACTTAGAGCAACTTGTAAATTCACCAATAGAAAAACCTCCCAATAAATCAGGAGGTTGCGTCACTATCTAAATGTGGTTCTTAAGAAGTGGCGGCTAACAATGCCTTTGCATTGTTTTACCCGGCCCGCCGGCCGAAGACTGGCGGGGGCTGCGCGCCAGATGGCGGACATCGAGACCTGAAAAAAGCCGCGCGGCAGCGCGCGCCGATCGGAAATCCAATGCAAGACGGGCCTATAGGCCGGATTCTGTACACCAGGTTTCCCTGGCGGACGATCATTCCTCTGCGCGGATCATTGCTGAGCCGCTGTAGCCATCTACCCGCATACTCGGACGGAGCCGCCCTTCACGACCCGAAAGCCGCACGCATGCCTATTTGATGTTGCTCCGGGTAGAGGTTGCCGCGTTTCACCCTGCGATGCCGCCCGCCGTTACCGGCTGGCGCGATACGGAGATGGCCGTATCGGTGCGCGCATGGCACGCCCGCCCCGCAGACTCGTCTCTGTGGCCCTGTTCCTCGACCGCGTCCGAAGACGCGACCGGACGGCCGTTAGCCGCTACCCTGCCCTGTGGAGTCCGGACCTTCCTCGATGGATTCGCATCCACCGCGATCGCCCGACCCGCCTTGCGGTGCGTATTCTAGTACAGGTCTCGGCTCCGTCCCCGAACAGCCGCCCGGGTTCCTGCGACAATATGGCCTGATCCGCTTATCCCGCCGCAAAAACGACTCCCTACATGGCCCTCGCAACGCTCATCACCCTGACCGACATCCAGCTGGCCTACGGCCATCACCCATTGCTGGACCATGCCGACTTCGCCATCCAGGCCGGCGAGCGCATCGGCCTCATCGGCCGCAATGGCGCCGGCAAGTCCTCGTTGCTGCGGCTGCTGGACGGCCGCACCGCGCCAGACGACGGCGACATCGCCCGCAGCTCAGGCCTGCGCGTGGCCACCGTCGAACAGGAACCGGAACTGGACGAAAATGCCACCGTCTTCGACGTGGTCTGCAACGTCGAAGGCGACCACGAAGACTGGCAGCGCCCCTCGCGCGTGCGCGCCATCCTGGAAAAACTCGGCCTGCCCGCGGACGCCCAGATCGCCGGCCTGTCCGGTGGCACCCGCAAGCGGGTCGCGCTGGCCCGCGCCCTGGTCGAGGAGCCCGACCTGCTGCTGCTGGACGAGCCCACCAACCACCTGGACTTCGACGGCATTGCCTGGCTCGAGGAAATGCTGCGCACCTGGAAGGGCGCCGCGGTCATCATCACCCACGACCGCCGTTTCCTCGATTCAGTGGCTACCCGCATCGTCGAACTCGACCGCGGGCGGCTGCTCAGCTTCCCCGGCAACTTCTCGCAATGGCAAGAGCGCAAGGCCCAGTGGCTGGAATCCGAGCGCCTCGAGCAAGCCCGTTTCGACAAACTCCTGGCCCAGGAAGAAGTCTGGATCCGCAAGGGCGTGGAAGCCCGCCGCACCCGCAACGAAGGCCGCGTGCGGCGCCTGGAACGCCTGCGGGTCGAACGCGCCGAGCGCCGTGAACGCGTCGGCGACGTGTCGTTGGCACTGGCCGAAGGCCAGCGCTCCGGCAAGCTGGTGGCCGAACTGGAACACGTCAGCAAGCGCTTCGGCGACAAGGTCGTGGTGGACGACTACTCCACCACCATCCTGCGCGGCGACCGTATCGGCATCATCGGCCCCAACGGCGCCGGCAAGACCACGCTGCTCAAGCTGATCCTGGGCGAAATGCCGCCCGACAGCGGCAAGACCCGCACCGGCACCAACGTGTCGGTGGCCTACTTTGACCAGATGCGCGCCCAGCTCGACGAGAACGCAACGCTGGTCGACATCATCAGCCCGGGTAGCGAATGGGTCGAGATCGGCGGCACCCGCAAGCATGTCATGAGCTATCTCGGCGACTTCCTGTTCTCACCCGCGCGCGCCGGCTCGCCCGTGCGCAGCCTGTCCGGCGGGGAACGCGCGCGCCTGCTGCTGGCGCGCCTGTTCGCGCGTCCGGCCAACGTGCTGGTGCTGGACGAACCCACCAACGATCTCGATATCGAAACGCTCGAGTTGCTTGAAGAACTGCTGCAGGAATATTCCGGCACGGTGCTGCTGGTGAGCCACGACCGCGCATTCCTGAACAACGTCGTCACCCAGACCATCGCCTACGAGGGCAACGGCCACTGGCGCGATTATGTCGGCGGCTACGACGAATGGGTCGCCCAGCGGCCCGCCCCGGCGCTCGTCGAAAGCACCGCGGAAGATACTGCCAAGGCGCGCGCCGCCGATGAAGCCGCCGCCCGCGCCAAGGCCGCCAAGGCAAAGCCGGTACGAGCCGCCAAAATGAATTCGTGGGATTTGCGCGAACTCGAGGGCCTGCCCGACGCCATCGCCGCGCTCGAGGCGCAGCAGGCGGCGCTGGCCGGCAAGCTGGCCGATGGCAGCCTGTACCGCGATGCGCCCGCCGAAGTCGAACGCATCAACGGCGAACTGTCCAAGCTCGAAAGCGAGCTCGAAGAGAAATTCGCGCGCTGGGAATTGCTCGAGGCGCGCCGCGAAGGCGGCCTCTGAGGCTGGGGCAGCGGGCTACCACGGCTTGCTGCGGCCCACTACGATATCTGGCGCATCGCCAACGGCGCGGGATGCGCCACCGGCGTGCCTACGACGTGGCGCGCCAGGCCAGCGTCTCGCCCGCGGCCAGGGGCACCAGCGCGGTATTGCCGAACGGCAGTTCTTCCGGAATCTGGAAGGTCTCCCGCACCAGGGTCAAGGTTCCCGTATTGCGCGGCAAACCGTAGAAATCCGGCCCGTGGAAACTGGCGAACCCTTCCAGCTGGTCCAGCTTGCCGACGGCATCGAACGCGGTCGCATACAACTCCATCGCATGCAAAGCGGTGTAGCAGCCGGCACAGCCGCAGGCATGCTCCTTCAGGCCACGGGCATGCGGCGCACTGTCGGTTCCCAGGAAGAAGCGTGGGCTGCCGCTGGTCGCGGCCGCCACCAGCGCCTGGCGGTGGGTTTCACGCTTGAGGATCGGCAGGCAATACCAATGCGGCCGCACGCCACCCTGGAAAATCGCGTTGCGGTTGTACAGCAGATGCTGCGGCGTGATCGTGGCCGCGATCGGACCTTCGGCATCACGCACATACTCGGCGCCCTCCTTGGTCGTGATGTGCTCGAACACCACCTTCAAGGCGGGGAACGCACGCCGCAGCGGCTTCATCACCCGTTCCACGAAGATCGCCTCGCGATCGAACACGTCTATCGACGGATCGGTCACTTCGCCATGCACCAATAGCGGCATGCCACACTTCTCGAGCGCTTCCAATGCCTTGGCGCACTTGCCCAGCAGATCGGTGACACCGGCGTCGGAATTGGTGGTGGCCCCGGCCGGATACAGCTTGACCGCACAGACCTGGCCGGACTCGTGCGCGCGGAAGATCTCTTCGGCGCTGGTGTTGTCGGTCAAGTACAGCGTCATCAACGGCGTGAAAGCGCCAACATCGCCGCCCGCCTTGGCCAGCGCCGCCAGAATGCGGCCGCGATAGGCCACGGCCTGTTCAGTGGTGGTTACCGGCGGCTTCAGATTGGGCATGATGATGGCGCGGGCAAACTGTCGCGCCGTATCCGCCACCACCGCTTCCAGCGCGGCGCCATCGCGCAGGTGCAAGTGCCAATCGTCGGGGCGGGTGATGGTCAGTCGAGTCGTATTTTGCGTAGACATGGGAAGGCTTCTTAATCTGCCAGCGGCATGCCCCGTTCAGCCAGCGCGCAGAACATCGCGCTGCCCAGGGGAATGACGGCATCGTTGAAATCGAAATGCGAGTTGTGCAGCACGCAGCCAGACTCGGCTCCGCCTTGGCCCAGACGGAAATAAGCGCCTGGCTTGCTCTGCAGCATGAAGGAAAAATCTTCGGAACCCATCGACGGGACCAGGTCGCGCACCACGTTTTCCTTGCCGATCATCTCGGTGGCGATATCCGCGACCAGATTGGCGTGTTGCGGCGTGTTCAGGGTCGCGGGATAGATGCGCTCATAGGTTAGCTCAGCGGTGCCGCCGAATGCGCCGGCGATGGCGGTGACCAACTCGCGCATGCGCGTCTCCACCATCTCCTGCACCGACTTGCGGAAGGTGCGCACCGTGCCCACCAGCCGCGCCTCGCGCGGGATCACGCTCATCGCGCCAGGATGGCCGGCCTGCAGCGAACCGATCGATACTACCGCGGAATCCAGCGGATTGACGTTGCGCGACACAATGGTCTGCAGCGCGGTGATGACCTGGCCAGCGATAGTGACCGGATCGATCGTCTGATAAGGATGCGCGCCATGACCGCCGCGGCCGGTAATGAGGATCTCGAAACGGTCGGCCGCCGCCATCATCGGTCCCGGGTTGATGCCGATGGTACCGGGCTTCAGCCCGGGCCAGTTGTGCAAGGCGTAGATGGCATCACAGGGAAAGGTGTCAAATAGCCCGTCCTCCATCATGGCTTTGGCCCCCCCGCGCCCTTCCTCGGCCGGCTGGAAGATGAGTACCGCCGTGCCATCGAAGTTGCGGGTCTGCGCCAGGTACCGGGCCGCCCCGATCAATACCGCCGTATGGCCGTCATGGCCGCAACCATGCATCAGGCCGGGCTTGGTCGACTTGTGGCCAAAGTCGTTGTCTTCGGTCATGGGCAGGGCGTCCATGTCGGCGCGCAGGCCGATCATGCGTCCGCTGTCGCAGCGTTTGCCGCGAATGACGCCCACCACGCCTGTCTTGCCAATGCCCCGGTGCACCTCGATGCCCAGCGCCTCCAACGCGCCCGCCACGATCCCAGACGTGCGGACTTCTTCGAAGCCCAACTCGGGATGAGCGTGCAGGTCGCGCCGCAGCGCCGTCAATTCGTCATGAAACAAGCGAATTGATTCCAAAGCAGAACGTGCGTACATAGGAGGTTACAGAATGACGTGGAAGGGGGGACAGTGGCGATATTTTAGTTGCTACAGAGGATAAATGCCTTTGTCTTTAGGGGAGAGACACGTTATGCTCCGGCCGCAGGACAATTTTTCCAACAGCCAGAGAAGGAGCGCCGCATTATGGCCACAACCTCCAAACCCGCGACCGCGCGCAAGCCGAACGCTGCATTCATGAAGCCCCTGACTCCCAGCGCCGAACTGGCCGCTGTGATCGGTTCGGAAGCCGTGCCGCGCACCGAGGTCACCAAGAAGATCTGGGAATACATCAAGAAGCACAACCTGCAAGATGCGAGCAACAAGCGCAACATCAACGCCGATGCCAAGCTGCGCCCGATCTTCGGCAAGGATCAGGTCACGATGTTCGAACTGACCAAGCTGGTCAACGCACATCTGAAGTAAGCGGGCAAAGGGCGTACTTGGTACGTCCCTGCCTTGGCTATGCCTCAACGCCCTGGCTTGAACGCCGGGCGGGTTCGACCCGCAGTACCCCTGAAGCTGTACTCCACAAGCAAGCTCTCCAGCTCCTGCCGTCAGCCCCCATCATAACGATGGGCAATCCGGCGACTTCCACCCCAGATCCTTTCCAATGCGCTGCAGGCCCTGCATCAGGCAAGGCCGGGATGGCCGGCTGATGGCCGCGGCAACAGACCTTTGCCGCCAACGAGCGCGTCCTTTCCCTTGACGACGCAATCCATCACCCGCCCACGGTTCGAACCACCACTCTCACCCTGAGCGGGGTTGGCGGGGATCGCCTGCGGTTGCGCTCATCAAATAAAAAAGCCGGCATACGCCGGCTTTTTCCGTCAGGCACGATCCGGATCACGCATACGAGGTCGGTGCCGTGCCATCCAGCAATGCAAGCCAACCCTTGATCAGGCGGTACAGGCCCCACACGATGGTGGCGACGACGCCGATCCATCCGATATAGATGAGCACCGCCAAGCTGCTGATGGCCAGCCACAGCAACGCCCACCAGAAGGTGCGCAGCAACCAATCAAAATGCGTTGCATAGACCGTACCTGCAACGTCGGAACGCTTCAGGTACATCAACACGACTGAGGCCAGCGTGGCAATGCCCAAGAAACCACTGGTCAGAAAGCCCAGGGCAAACAAACCATAGGCCACGTGGGTCAGCGTGCGCAGGTCCAATGCCGTACCGGGCGCGGGGGTCTGGGTATCACTCACGATTACGCTCCAACAACAATTGACTCGGTCAATCTTACCGCACAAACCCGACTGGTCCACGGGCGTTGTTATTTGGGCACATTCAATGCTGGCGCGGGTTTCAGGCGTGTCGGACGACTTTCTCGCCCGCCCTTCCGACTCGGTGGGCTTGTACTTTCCGCGCGGCCAAAAACAAAACCCCACAGGCGCGAGCCTATGGGGTTTTGAGCAATAAAAGCCTGACGATGACCTACTTTCACAGACGTCCGTCCACTATCATCGGCGCAAAGGCGTTTCACTGTCCTGTTCGGGATGGGAAGGAGTGGTACCACCTTGCTATGGTCGTCAGGCGTAACGGGTTGAGAGGCTGTCCTTGGGGACAACCGCTCCAATCTTGGAAGAAGCGCAACGTGTGGTGATCAGAGCGGTGCTCGACGATCACGCACAGGTGGGTGTAATTGGTGTTGGCTGGCTGCTGACGGGGCAGCCAGATTTTGTATTGAACGACACTTGGAACGCTACATCACCAGGTCATAACCATCAGTGTTATAGGATCAAGCCTCACGAGCAATTAGTATCGGTTAGCTTAACGCATTACTGCGCTTCCACACCCGACCTATCAACGTCCTGGTCTCGAACGACTCTTTAGGGGGATCAAGTCCCCGGGATACCTAATCTTCAGACGAGTTTCCCGCTTAGATGCCTTCAGCGGTTATCTCTTCCGTACTTAGCTACCCGGCAATGCCATTGGCATGACAACCGGTACACCAGAGGTACGTCCACTCCGGTCCTCTCGTACTAGGAGCAGGCTCCGTCAAGTATCCAACGCCCACGGCAGATAGGGACCAAACTGTCTCACGACGTTTTAAACCCAGCTCACGTACCTCTTTAAATGGCGAACAGCCATACCCTTGGGACCGGCTACAGCCCCAGGATGAGATGAGCCGACATCGAGGTGCCAAACACCGCCGTCGATATGAACTCTTGGGCGGTATCAGCCTGTTATCCCCAGAGTACCTTTTATCCGTTGAGCGATGGCCCTTCCATTCAGAACCACCGGATCACTATGTCCTGCTTTCGCACCTGTTCGACTTGTCAGTCTCACAGTCAAGCACGCTTATGCCATTGCACTATCAGCACGATTTCCGACCGTACCTAGCGTACCTTCGAACTCCTCCGTTACACTTTGGGAGGAGACCGCCCCAGTCAAACTGCCCACCATGCACTGTCCCCGATCCGGATAACGGACCAAGGTTAGAACCGCAAACAAACCAGGGTGGTATTTCAAGGATGGCTCCACGTGATCTAGCGACCACGCTTCAAAGCCTCCCACCTATCCTACACAGGCCGGTTCACAGATCAATGCAAAGCTACAGTAAAGGTTCATGGGGTCTTTCCGTCTAGCCGCGGGTAGATTGCATCATCACAAACACTTCAACTTCGCTGAGTCTCAGGAGGAGACAGTGTGGCCATCGTTACGCCATTCGTGCAGGTCGGAACTTACCCGACAAGGAATTTCGCTACCTTAGGACCGTTATAGTTACGGCCGCCGTTTACCGGGGCTTCGATCAAGAGCTTGCACCCCATCACTTAACCTTCCGGCACCGGGCAGGCGTCACACCCTATACGTCGACTTTCGTCTTTGCAGAGTGCTGTGTTTTTAATAAACAGTCGCAGCCACCGATTCTCTGCGACCCCATCATGCTAAGCGCGCAGGCGCTTCACACTACCGGGGTATACCTTCTCCCGAAGTTACGGTATCAATTTGCCGAGTTCCTTCTCCTGAGTTCTCTCAAGCGCCTTGGAATATTCATCCCGTCCACCTGTGTCGGTTTGCGGTACGGTCTCGTACAGCTGAAGCTTAGAGGCTTTTCTTGGAACCACTTCCAATCACTTCGCAAGCTATGCTCGCTCGTGCCGTACCCTTGATTTACGCGCCCGGATTTGCCTAAGCGCCATCTTCGATACGTCAACAGGGACATCCAACACCCTGATGATCTTCCGCGATCCGTCCCCCCATCGCACTGTACGACGGTGCTGGAATATTAACCAGCTTCCCATCAGCTACGCATCTCTGCCTCGCCTTAGGGGCCGACTCACCCTGCGCCGATGAACGTTGCGCAGGAAACCTTGGACTTACGGCGAGGGGGCTTTTCACCCCCTTTATCGCTACTCATGTCAGCATTCGCACTTCTGATACCTCCAGCAGCCTTTACAAGCCACCTTCGCAGGCTTACAGAACGCTCTCCTACCGCGTGCACAAAGTGCACACCCGCAGCTTCGGTTTATCGCTTAGCCCCGTTACATCTTCCGCGCAGGACGACTCGATCAGTGAGCTATTACGCTTTCTTTAAAGGATGGCTGCTTCTAAGCCAACCTCCTGACTGTCTATGCCTTCCCACTTCGTTTCCCACTTAGCGATAATTCGGGACCTTAGCTGGCGGTCTGGGTTGTTTCCCTCTTGAGTCCGGACGTTAGCACCCGGTGCTCTGTCTCCCAAGCTGTACTTGCGGGTATTCGGAGTTTGCCATAGTTTGGTAAGTCGCCATGACCCCCTAGCTATAACAGTGCTCTACCCCCCGCAGTAATACTTGAGGCACTACCTAAATAGTTTTCGGAGAGAACCAGCTATTTCCAGATTTGTTTAGCCTTTCACCCCTATCCACAGCTCATCCCCTAATTTTTCAACATTAGTGGGTTCGGTCCTCCAGCACGTGTTACCGTGCCTTCAACCTGGCCATGGATAGATCATCTGGTTTCGGGTCTACACCCAGCGACTGAATCGCCCTATTCGGACTCGCTTTCGCTACGGCTTCCCTATTCGGTTAACCTTGCCACTGAATGTAAGTCGCTGACCCATTATACAAAAGGTACGCAGTCACCCCACAAGGAGGCTCCTACTGTTTGTATGCATACGGTTTCAGGATCTATTTCACTCCCCTTCCGGGGTTCTTTTCGCCTTTCCCTCACGGTACTGGTTCACTATCGGTCGATCACGAGTATTTAGCCTTGGAGGATGGTCCCCCCATCTTCAAACAGGATTTCACGTGTCCCGCCCTACTTTTCTTACGCTTAGTTCCACACACAAAATTTCGTCTACAGGGCTATCACCTGCTACGGCCGGACTTTCCATTCCGTTCGACTATCTTGCATGCTAAAACGTAAAGGCTCTTCCGATTTCGCTCGCCACTACTTTCGGAATCTCGGTTGATTTCTTTTCCTCGAGCTACTGAGATGTTTCAGTTCACCCGGTTCGCCTCCACTGACCTATGTATTCAGTCAGGGATACTGCTTGCGCAGTGGGTTTCCCCATTCGGATATCTGCGGATCAAAGCTTGTTTGCCAGCTCCCCGCAGCTTTTCGCAGGCTACTACGTCCTTCATCGCCTGTGATCGCCAAGGCATCCACCATATGCACTTAGTCGCTTGATCCTATAACGCTGTAGGCTATAGGACCTGAGTATTAGCGTTTGTGCCGTTCATAAGTTTCAAAGCAGTCTGAGGTTATTCACCCCAGTCTTGAGAACTTGGAACAAAATTAATGCAATCACAACCCGTACCCATCTTCATCAGCAACGCTGACTACTTGATGAGCACATTTCGTTGTGCTTCTTCCAGATTGTTAAAGAACGAATATAGCTGTTGGGTAAAACCCAACTCATAGCGCTGCTCGCAGCGTTATGAGTTAGCTTCTACATCACCACCAGGTGATCAAGATCTTGGTGGAGGTGAACGGGATCGAACCGATGACATCCTGCTTGCAAAGCAGGCGCTCTCCCAGCTGAGCTACACCCCCATATCCACGACATCTCATGCCCGCGAATACTTGGTGGGTCTGGTTGGATTCGAACCAACGACCCCCGCCTTATCAAGACGGTGCTCTAACCGACTGAGCTACAGACCCAAAACCTTCTCGGATCAGTAGTCAGAAGTCATGGACACAGGGAGGAGTCCCTCTACCCAAGCCCACAACCGATCCCAGCTATATCAAACAACCGATAAGAGTGGACGCTTAACACGAGCACTAAGCTCTGAAAGGAGGTGATCCAGCCGCACCTTCCGATACGGCTACCTTGTTACGACTTCACCCCAGTCATGAATCCTACCGTGGTAATCGCCCCCCTTGCGGTTAGGCTAACTACTTCTGGTAAAACCCACTCCCATGGTGTGACGGGCGGTGTGTACAAGACCCGGGAACGTATTCACCGCGACATGCTGATCCGCGATTACTAGCGATTCCGACTTCACGCAGTCGAGTTGCAGACTGCGATCCGGACTACGATCGGGTTTCTGGGATTGGCTCCCCCTCGCGGGTTGGCGACCCTCTGTCCCGACCATTGTATGACGTGTGAAGCCCTACCCATAAGGGCCATGAGGACTTGACGTCATCCCCACCTTCCTCCGGTTTGTCACCGGCAGTCTCATTAGAGTGCCCTTTCGTAGCAACTAATGACAAGGGTTGCGCTCGTTGCGGGACTTAACCCAACATCTCACGACACGAGCTGACGACAGCCATGCAGCACCTGTGTTCCAGTTCTCTTGCGAGCACTGCCAAATCTCTTCGGCATTCCAGACATGTCAAGGGTAGGTAAGGTTTTTCGCGTTGCATCGAATTAATCCACATCATCCACCGCTTGTGCGGGTCCCCGTCAATTCCTTTGAGTTTTAATCTTGCGACCGTACTCCCCAGGCGGTCAACTTCACGCGTTAGCTGCGCTACCAAGGTCCGAAGACCCCAACAGCTAGTTGACATCGTTTAGGGCGTGGACTACCAGGGTATCTAATCCTGTTTGCTCCCCACGCTTTCGTGCATGAGCGTCAGTGTTATCCCAGGAGGCTGCCTTCGCCATCGGTGTTCCTCCGCATATCTACGCATTTCACTGCTACACGCGGAATTCCACCTCCCTCTGACACACTCTAGCCCGGTAGTTAAAAATGCAGTTCCAAAGTTAAGCTCTGGGATTTCACATCTTTCTTTCCGAACCGCCTGCGCACGCTTTACGCCCAGTAATTCCGATTAACGCTTGCACCCTACGTATTACCGCGGCTGCTGGCACGTAGTTAGCCGGTGCTTATTCTGCAGGTACCGTCAGTTCCGCGGGGTATTAACCCGCGACGTTTCTTTCCTGCCAAAAGTGCTTTACAACCCGAAGGCCTTCATCGCACACGCGGGATGGCTGGATCAGGGTTTCCCCCATTGTCCAAAATTCCCCACTGCTGCCTCCCGTAGGAGTCTGGGCCGTGTCTCAGTCCCAGTGTGGCTGGTCGTCCTCTCAAACCAGCTACGGATCGTCGCCTTGGTGAGCCGTTACCCCACCAACTAGCTAATCCGATATCGGCCGCTCCAATAGTGCAAGGTCTTGCGATCCCCTGCTTTCCCCCGTAGGGCGTATGCGGTATTAGCTACGCTTTCGCGTAGTTATCCCCCGCTACTGGGCACGTTCCGATACATTACTCACCCGTTCGCCACTCGCCACCAGACCGAAGTCCGTGCTGCCGTTCGACTTGCATGTGTAAGGCATCCCGCTAGCGTTCAATCTGAGCCAGGATCAAACTCTTCAGTTTAATCTCTGTATTTGTTTCGTATTTCTTAGTTCCGAAGAACCGAGTCATACGTCGCTACTCAAAGGAAGTGAGGTATGTTCTTAAACTTGACGTCTAAGGTACTTCACTTCTAGTGAGCACTTGATTTCATTGTGCTTGTGACCAGGGTTTAAAACCTGACCACTGCGCACTCGCATCAAGCGCCCACACTTATCGGTTGTTTAATTGTTAAAGAGCGGTACTGCTAAATTCTGTACTACTTACTGCATCTTCTGCTTTCCTCGGCGATTTCGCTTTCGCGTCGATCGCTGTGTCAGCAGCAGAGAAACGAGATTATGAAGAAGTTTTTATCGTTTGTCAAGTCAGCGTCACTTACTTCATTTCGCTGCCTTGCCTACGACCTCTTCAGGTCTCACCCGGCTAACGCCAGGCTTTCCTCTTTAGCAGCTATCGAAATATCAGGGTTATCCCTAAGTTTTCGGTAACCGCCAAGCCTGAAACTATAACACAACTTTTGCAGATTATGCAACCGGCTTCTGCCTGACTTGCACCCTTTCCTGCAACCCTGCCAGCCAGTGAATCACTCCACCTTCAGCAGCCCTGGATCGCTCCAGAGGTTGGTTACCGCCCAGTCGGCTTGCAACGCTGTTCAGACCACCCTACCGGGTAAACCCTGATTCGCCGTCACCAGCCAAGCCCAAGACTATAGCACAATTTTTGCAGATCGTGCAACTGGCTTCTGCCTGATTTGCACCGACTTACGCAAAATTCGCTGACCGCCGGTTCGAAAGAATCATCACTGACCCACCGCCTTGCTGCCCCGCGACAAACCCGCTTGCCGTAGCCTTCGGATCCGTTGCACTTGCCTGGCCCCGCCGCTCAACAAAACTGCTTGAACTGCGAAGGAGCGAGACTATAGCACAGAATTTCGGCTTGTCACGCCAGCATGACACGCATTTTGCAGAAAGATGATGATTGACAGGGACACACCCCTTATTTGCCATGCGAGCGGCATCCGCTCTGCGCTACCGGGCCTGCGCATCCCTTACGACGCACCTCCAGCGAAGCGCCGTAGTGGAGCAACGATCCTGTCGCGCCCTCGGGGCTGACGCAGTTCATTCCTCTCTCTATATAGAGGGTAGAGACAGCCGCGATATTTGCCGCCCCCTACGTGGCCCTGGATTTCGGCCTGCTCGCTGATAGGCGGCCCCTCTGCACGCAATATCTATATGTAGAGACTGCCGCTATCCATTGGGAAACAGCCTCTACTCTTATACATAGAGGGCACACCCGCCTCTTCCGCCTCCCGCAGCCCTCTCCTATATACAGAGAGCGCTGCAGACGCGGGCCTCCCCCCATTTCCGCTACAGTCGCAGCTCGGTGGTTTCCTTGATCTGCTGAAGCGCGAAGAACGACCGCATATCCACCACCGCGGGATGGCGCATCAAGGTGTCCATGGCGAACCGCGAGAAATGCGCCAGGTCGGCGACCTGGATACGCAACAGGTAGTCCATGTCGCCGGACATGGCGTAGCACTCGACTACCTCGGGCCAGAGCTGGACGTCGCGGGCGAAGTCGCTCATGGGCGCGTGGCTGGAACCGCTGTGTTTATTCAGGCGGATGTTGACGTAGGCCAGCAGGCCCAGCCCGACCTTCTCGGCGTCGATCAGCGCCACGTATTTCTTGATGAAGCCCTTCTCTTCCAGCCGCCGCACCCGGCGCAGGCAGGGGCTGGGCGACAGGGAGACGCGATCGGCCAGTTCCTGGTTGCTCAGGCGGCCATCCCGTTGCAATTCGGCCAGGATCCTTAGATCTGTCCTATCCAGCTCTATGTCAGACATTTTCAGCCCCATATTTTTTATCTTCGGCAATATTATTGCTCAATCAGGCCACTTTCGCGACATGTTTGCAATTGTCTGCCTGCCTTTCCTCCCTACAATCTTCATCCTAGACTTGAACGACAAGTCGCCTCTACAACGACGCAAGGGAGCAGACACATGAGCAGCGCTTTCCAACCCTGGGACAACCCGATGGGCACCGCCGGGTTCGAATTCATCGAATATGCCGCGCCGGACCCCGCCGCGCTGCGCAAGGTGTTCGAACTGCTGGGCTTCAAGGCAATCGCCAAGCACCGCCACAAGGACGTGACGCTGTACCGCCAGGGCGGCGTGAATTTCCTGATCAACGCCGAACCCGATTCCTTCGCGCAACGTTTCGCCCGCCTGCATGGCCCGTCGATCTGTGCGATCGGCTTTCGCGTGCAGGACGCCGCCGCCGCGTATAAGCGCGCGCTGGAACTGGGCGCCTGGGGTTTCGACTCGCATAGCGGCCCGATGGAACTGAACATCCCCGCCATCAAGGGCATCGGCGACTCGCTGATCTACCTGGTGGACCGCTGGAATGGCAAGGAAGGCCACGGCGGCATTGGTGACATCAGCATCTATGACGTCGACTTCGTGCCGGTGGATCCGCAGAACGCGCAGGCCGACCTGAACCACCGCGGCGCCGGCCTGACGCTGGTGGACCACCTGACGCACAATGTGCACAAGGGCCGCATGGCGGAATGGTCGGAATTCTACGAGCGCCTGTTCAACTTCCGCGAGGTGCGCTACTTCGACATCGAGGGCAAGGTGACGGGCGTGAAGTCCAAGGCCATGACCTCGCCGTGCGGCAACATTCGCATTCCCATCAACGAGGAAGGCACGGAAGAAAAGGGCCAGATCCAGGAGTACCTGGACCTGTACCGCGGCGAAGGCATCCAGCACATCGCCATGGCCACCGAGGACATCTACAGCACGATCGAGGCGCTGCGCGCCAACGGCGTGGTGTTCCTGGATACGCCGGAGACCTACTACGAGCTGCTGGACCGCCGCCTGCCCAACCATGGCGAAGACGTGCAGCGCCTGCAGAAGAACCGCATCTTGCTGGATGGCGCCCCCGACGGCGGCCTGCTGCTGCAGATCTTCACCGAGAACCAGATCGGCCCGATCTTCTTCGAGATCATCCAGCGCAAGGGCAACGACGGTTTCGGCGAAGGCAATTTCAAGGCGCTGTTCGAGTCCATCGAACTGGACCAGATGCGCCGTGGCGTGGTGAAAGCCGTCGACTGACCGCTTCCCCCTCCCGCGCCGGTACTCATGTGTCCGGCGCTGGGCTTGAAACCTCGCTTGGCGCGAGGTTTTTTTTCGCCTGCCTTATTTCTTCAGGCGATCCTGGAACTGCTTGCGGAACTTGGCGACCTTGGGCGCGATCACGAACTGGCAATAGCCCTGCTCGGGATGCAGGGCGAAATAATCGCGGTGATAGTCCTCGGCCTGCCAGAAGTGCGCGGGCGCCAGCAACTTGGTGACGATGGGCGCGTCGTAGACCTTCTGCGCCTCGACCTCGGCGATGACGGCTTCGGCCTGCGCGCGCTGGGTGTCGTTCTGCCAGAAGATGGCCGACTCGTACTGCGGGCCGACGTCATTGCCCTGGCGGCCCGGGGTGGTCGGGTCGTGGGTGGCGAAGAACACGCGCAGCAGGTCGCTGTAGGACAGTTCGGCCGGGTCGAATTCGACGCGCGCCACTTCGATGTGGCCGGTGTCCTTGCCGCAGACCTGTTCGTAGCTGGGGTTGTCGACGTGTCCGCCGCTGTAGCCGGGCAGCACGCTCTTGACGCCGCGCAGGTCGGTAAAGACCGCCTCGACGCACCAGAAACAGCCGCCGCCGAGGACGGCGACCTCATTGCCCGGGGAGGGTTGTTCTGCCATGACCATTCCTTTCCTGAATCTTTCCAGAGACGATACGACTACTTCTTCGCTGGCGCCAGCGACAGAATCCATTCGGCCAACAGACGGGCATCTTCCGGACTGACATGGGTTTGCGCCGGCATGGGCACCGCACCCCAGGTGCCGCGCCCCCCGCTGCGGATCTTGCCGGCCAGATAATCCACCATGGCATCGCCCTGCCCGGCATAGCGCTCGGCCACGCTGGCCAAGGGCGGGCCGACGCGCTTGACGTCGACCTGGTGACAGGCCATGCAGGCCTTGCTCTTGGCCAGTTCCAGGCCGGTGGTTTGTGCCTGCGCCGCGCCAGCGGCCAACAGGCTGGCGGCGACCGCCAACAGACTACGAATCGAATGCATCGGTTACTGCCCCACGGCTCGCGGTGCTGGCGAGCTTGCCGAACTTGGCAAGCACACCGCGTGTATAACGCGGCTTGGGCTGGACCCAGGCCTGGCGACGAGCCGCCATTTCATCGTCGCTGATATTGAGCTGCAACAGCAGCTGGTGGGCATCGATGGTAACCGAATCGCCCTCGCGGATCAGCGCGATGGGACCGCCGACGAAAGCCTCCGGCGCCACGTGGCCCACCACCATGCCCCAGGTACCGCCCGAAAAACGTCCGTCCGTGATGAGCCCCACGGTTTCGCCCAGCCCCTGCCCCACCAGCGCGGAGGTCGGCGCCAGCATTTCCCGCATGCCGGGTCCGCCCTTGGGACCCTCGTAGCGGATCACCACCACATCGCCATCGTGGATCTGGCGCGCCATGATGGCGGCCATGGCGTCATCCTCGGAATCGAACACGCGTGCCGGGCCCGTGATCACCGGGTTCTTCAGCCCCGTAATCTTGGCTACGCATCCTTCGGGCGACAGGTTGCCCTTGAGGATGGCCAGATGGCCTTGAGGGTAGAGGGCGCGGTCCAGCGGCATGATCACGTCCTGATCGGCACGCGGCGTGTCGGGCACATCGGCCAACGATTGCGCCACGGTCTGGCCGGTGATGGTCATGCAATCGCCGTGCAGCAGGCCCGCGTTGAGCAGCAGCTTCATGACTTGGGGAATGCCGCCGGCGCGGTGCAGGTCGGTGGCCACGTACTTGCCGGACGGCTTGAGATCGCACAGCACCGGCACGCGCTGGCGGATGCGTTCGAAGTCGTCGATGGTCCAGGGCACGTCGGCGGCGTGGGCGATGGCCAGGAAATGCAGCACCGCGTTGGTCGAACCGCCCGTCGCCATGATGACGGAGACGGCGTTCTCGATGGACTCGCGCGTGATGATGTCGCGCGGACGCAGGCCGCGCCTGACCGCCTCCACCAATACCCGGGCGGATTCCGCCGCCGAGACGACCTTTTCGTCGTCTTCATTGGCCATGGTGCTGGAGTACGGCAGGCTCATGCCCATGGCCTCGAAAGCCGAGCTCATGGTGTTGGCGGTGTACATGCCGCCACACGAGCCGGAGCCGGGAATGGCGCATTTCTCGATCTGCTTGAAATCGGCCTCATCCATGCGGCCCATGGTGTATTCGCCGACCGCCTCGAATACCGAAACGATGGTCAGGTCCTTACCCTGGTATCGGCCCGGCTTGATGGTGCCGCCATAGACATAGATGCCCGGCACGTTCGTGCGCGCCAGGGCGATCATGCCGCCGGGCATGTTCTTGTCGCAGCCACCGATGACCACCACGCCGTCCATCCACTGGCCCTGGGTGGCGGTCTCGATACAGTCGGCGATAACCTCACGCGACACCAGCGAATACTTCATGCCCTCGGTACCCATGGACATGCCGTCGGAAATGGTGGGGGTGCCAAACACCTGCGGATTGGCCTTGGCGCCGCGGATGGCCTCGATGGCGGCGTCGGCCAGGCGCTGCAGACCGCTGTTGCAGGGCGTGATGGTCGAATGACCATTGGCCACACCGATCATGGGGTTGTCGAAGTCGGCTTCCTGGTAGCCCAGCGCGTAATACATGGCGCGGTTGGGAGCCCGGGCAACGCCGTGCGTGATGTGGCGGGAACGTTCGTTGTGCGACATGGTCTGTTGTCTCCTGTCGGCCGTCAGGGCGCGGACATGGCGATCGCGCCCGGGTGGGTGGCCAGCTCGCTCGCGGGCGAGTCTCGGGATACATCGGCATTCAAGGGCGAGCGCCTCGCCTGTCGATCTATCGCAGGGCTTGCCGGTTATTATCATTCAACTTCATTGTGTCGGGCGGAACATGCTGCAATATCCCAAATTCGACCCCATTGCCCTGCAGATCGGGCCTTTGTCCATCCATTGGTACGGACTGATGTACCTGGTGGGCTTTGCCCTGGTGTACCTGCTGGGCCGCTACCGCATCACCAGCGGCCACACCACCACTCTGAACGTGCGCGACCTGGAAGACCTGATCTTCTACAGCGTGCTGGGCGTGGTGCTGGGCGGACGACTGGGTTACGTGCTGCTCTACAAGCCGGGCTACTACCTGGCGCATCCGCTGGAAGTGGCCTACCTGTGGGAGGGCGGTATGTCGTTCCACGGCGGGTTGATCGGCGTGATCGTGGTGATGCTGCTGTTCGCCCGCAAGAAGCGCCTGCCCTTTTTCGCCTTTAGTGATTTCATCGCGCCCTTGATTCCGCTGGGACTGGGCTTTGGCCGCCTGGGCAATTTCATCAACGGCGAACTGTGGGGCCGTCCGACCGACGTGCCGTGGGCAATGGTGTTCCCGAGCAGCGGCGATGGCATCCCGCGTCATCCGTCGCAACTGTATGAGCTGGGGCTGGAAGGCATCGTGCTGTTCGCGCTGATGTGGTGGTTCTCGAGCAAGCCGCGCCCCCAGGGCCAGGTAAGCGCGGTTTTCCTGATGGGCTACGGAACGTTCCGCTTCCTGGTGGAATTCACCCGCGAGCCGGACAACTTCCTGGGCCTGCTCGCGGGCGGGTTGAGCATGGGACAGTGGCTGTCCCTGCCGATGGTCGTCCTGGGCGCCATCATGTTTGTGCTTACTGCAAAACGATCGTCCCGTTGACCGAAATGCTGACCGTGACGTTCCCCGACTCCAGGGGAACGTCGGCGCTGAAGCCGGCGCCACCCGACGCGTCCTTGGCCATCGCGTTCATCATGCGCGGCATCGGCGTAACGCCGCCGGCGCCGCCCAGTTCGAGCTTGCTCAGGCGGTAGCCCGAGAAACCGAAAGCGTTGGCGGCGGCCAGCGCGCGCTCCTTGAACGCCTGGGCGGCTTCCTTGAGCAGCTTGCGTTCCTCGGCATCGCGCACGGCGCGCGACAGCGAGAAGCTGATATTGGAAATAGCGGTCTTGTCGGACAGCTTGGACGCCAGCGCGGCGGCGGCCGCGAAATCCTTGGATTCGAGAATCACTTCGCCCTGGCCGCGCCAGGTGGTGCTGGTCTTGCCCTTGCTGCTGCTGATGGTATTGGGCCAGACGTTGACGCTGCCGGTGCGCACTTCGACCCCCTTGGTGTCGCGTGCGCGCTTGACCACGTCTTCCAGCATCTCGGTCAGCTTCTTGCCGGCGGTGGGCTGGTCCGCCGCTTCGACTTCGGCCGACAGCGAAATGCGTACCGTGTCCTGCTTGACCTCGGAGGATGCGGTGGCCTGCAGGGTCAGTTCCGGCGAGCGATTGGCCGCGGACTCCGCCGCGGCGGGAGCCGGCGCCTGGGTCTGCGCGAAGACGGGCTGCGTCAGGGAAAGCGCGGCCACGGTCGCGCACGCCGCGCCAAGTTTGGTCAGCGAAAAAACGGGGGATTTCGACATGGACTGGTCCTATGAGGGAGGACGATGGGGGGAGGCGCCCGACGCGGACCTGCGCTCGTGGCAGGCCCGCTGGGAAAGATGCCCCGCCTGTGCCGTCAAGGCCGGCATCTCGAACCCTGAGGTTCAAGGTGGTCGCGTTCCGAAGAGCGTCGGGTTCGTCTACGAGAGACAATCGCTCCAGCTCTGCACTCCCGCAACCAATATGCCATAAGACATAGGTTCAGAGAATGTATGGCCAGGTCACGGACACGGCAGGGACAAACTGAAAAATCTGTGGTGAAAACTGCGTATGAACGTCAGAGCAGCTTTTCTTGCCCTGACAGGGCATCATCCAGGACTGCGTTCATGTCCTCGATTCTACGCTTGAAGTCGCCGACCGCCAAACCGCCCAGCGGACCATCCGGCGCTTTCATCGCTAGCAATTCCCCCGCCACTTGCAGCGCGGCCATCACGGCGATGCGCTCGTTGCTGGAGACCTTGCCGGAACCCTGGATACGCAGCATGAGCTGATCGACATGACGCACGGCGGCCAGCAGCGTGGGCTTTTCCTCGGCCGAGCATGCCAGCGAGTAGTCGCGCCCGAGTATCGTTACATCTACGCGTTCCATCAGTGTTGCTCTCCGGACGGCGCACCCGGCAGGCGGGCCAGGACGGCGTCGATGCGCTCGCGGGCCGAGGCGGCAGCCACGCGCAAGCGCTGTAGTTCGGTGTCGCGGCGCTGCAGGTTGCCCTGCAGTTCGGTTTCGCGGGCGGAGAACCGCGCTTCGAGCGACTGGCGCTCGGCGGTCTCGCGCGCAAGCTGTTCGCGCAAGGCCGCTTCGGCCTTCTGCGCCTGCTCGAGCATCGCGGTCACGGCGCCGTCGTTGTCCTGCAGTTTGCTTTGCAGCGTGGCGATGTCGGCATCGCGCTCGGTGACGCGTTGCTTGAGCATACGCTGCTCGGCTTCTGATTCATTCAGGCGCGCGCGCAATGCGTCACGCTCGGCATGCAGTTGCCGGGTGCGTTGCACCAGTTGCCCGATACGGGCGGCGAGTTGGTCTAGGTCTTGCAGCATGGGCGCTATCGTAAACCATCCAGTGGGGAATCGGGCCTCTTCACGCAAGGTGAGAAACACGGCAATATTCGGTAGGAAATGCGGCACTTATGCCAGCGGCCGGCAACATACCCGATCAGGCCACACTAGAAAAGTCCCCCGCGCGGCGCATCGCGGCGATCCAGCCGGACCGCTTTCGCATTTCTTTCTATCAACTTTCACTTAGCTTTCAAAAAGCCCTCAATCTGGTCCCCCCGTTACAACTGAGGATCGGGAGTTCCCCAATTTTAGGGAAAACCCCAGGCTTTCACCTAGCTTACAGGGTTTGCATCGTTGCAGGCGTCCATTACCATTCGGCCTTTCAAGAAGCCTCGACGACGCTTTCATAAAAACCAAGGGCACCCCGACGTGCCTTTTTTGTGCCTGTCACTCGCCTTTCGGCGAGAGCGGCAGACCACAAACCCTTTTTATCTACATGCTGTAAACAGGAGCCAACCAATCATGCAGCTACGCAATCGACAGGACTTCTGGTCGGGGGTGATGTTCATCGCCCTCGGACTGGGATTCGCCTGGCAAGCCAGCAGCTACCAAATGGGTACTGCCGCCCGGATGGGCCCCGGGTATTTTCCTTTCTGGCTGGGCATCGTTCTCGCATTGCTAGGTGCCATCGTGCTGCTTGGCTCGATGTCGAAGAAGGCCCATGAAACCCACGTCGACAAATTCGACTGGCGCATCGTCGCGCTGGTGGTCGGTTCGGTGGTGTTCTACGGCCTGGTCCTGAAACTGCTGGGTATCTATATCTCGGTGTTCCTGCTGGTGGTCATCAGCAGCCTGGCCAGCCATGAGTTCAACCTGAAGGTGGCTGTCGCCAACGGCATCTTCCTGGTGGTGTTCTCGTATCTGGCGTTCGTCAAGGGGCTGGGGCTGATTTTCCCGCTGTGGCCGTCGTTTCTGGGTATGAATTGAGGAGCAAGCGGCCATGGAATTGATTGATCACCTGATGATGGGTTTCTCGGTGGCGTTCACGCCCGAGAACCTGCTCTACGCCCTGCTGGGCTGCATCCTGGGCACGCTGATCGGCGTGCTGCCGGGGATCGGCCCGGTGCCAACCATTGCAATGCTGTTGCCGATCACGTACGTGCTGCCCCCGGTGGCCGGCCTGATCATGCTGGCGGGCATTTACTACGGCGCCCAGTATGGCGGCTCCACCACCGCCATCCTGGTGGCCCTGCCTGGGGAAACCTCGGCGGTCGTGACCGTGCTGGACGGCCACCAGATGGCGCGCAATGGCCGCGCCGGTGCCGCGCTGGCCATCGCCGCGCTGGGCTCGTTCTTCGCCGGTTGCGTGGCCACGCTGCTGCTGGCCGCATTCGCGCCCCCGCTGGCTGAAGTCGCCTTCAAGTTCGGCCCCGCCGAGTACTTCTCGCTGATGTGCCTGGGCCTGGTCGGCGCCGTGGTGCTGGCCTCGGGCTCGCTGCCCAAGGCGATCGCGATGATCATCCTGGGCCTGTTGCTGGGCATGGTCGGCACCGACGTCAACTCGGGCGTGGCCCGCTTCGACTTCGGCATCCCGGAACTGCAGGACGGCATCGACTTTGCCATCGTGGCCATGGGCGTGTTCGGCTTCGCCGAGATCATGACCAACCTGGAGCAGAAGGAAAACCGCGTCGACATCACCGACAAGATCGGCTCGCTCTATCCCAACAAGCAGGAATTCAAGGAATCGGCGCCGGCGGTGCTGCGCGGCACGGCCCTGGGTTCGGCCCTGGGTATTCTGCCGGGTGGTGGCGCGGTGCTGTCGTCGTTCGCCTCCTACACGCTGGAAAAGAAGATCTCGAAGAATCCGGAGCGCTTCGGCAAGGGCCACCCGGCCGGCCTGGCTGGCCCGGAATCGGCCAACAACGCCGCCGCCCAGACTTCGTTCATCCCGCTGCTGACCCTGGGTATCCCGGGCAACGCTGTGATGGCGCTGATGGTTGGCGCGATGACGATCCACAATATCCAGCCCGGCCCGCAGGTCATGTCGAGCCACCCCGAGCTGTTCTGGGGCCTGATCGCTTCGATGTGGATCGGCAACCTGATGCTGGTGGTGCTGAACCTGCCGCTGATCGGCCTGTGGGTCAAGCTGCTGAAGGTGCCCTACCGCATCCTGTTCCCGGCGATCCTGGTGTTCTGCACGATCGGTGTGTATTCGTTGAACTACAACACGTTCGACATCTTCACCACCGCCATCTTCGGCATCATCGGCTATGTCTGGTCGAAGCTGAAGTGCGAAGGCGCCCCGCTGCTGCTGGGCCTGGTGCTCGGCCCCATGATGGAAGAGAACTTCCGGCGCGCTCTGCTGCTGTCGCGCGGCGACTTCAGCACCTTCGTGACGCGCCCGCTGTCGGCCTCGCTGCTGGCCGTGGCCGCATTCCTGGTGATCCTGGTCGCTCTGCCGGCGATCCGCAAGAAGCGCGAAGAGACTTTCGTCGAAGAAGATTGAGGACGGCGCCGCCGCGTTACGCGGCGGCCTACCCGCCCTGCCCGAACCCCCGGCCCCGGCCGGGGGTTTTTCTTTGGGCGCGCGGCTGGCTCGTCGATTCAGGGTGCGGCGCCGAAAGAAACAAAATACTACGACCCAATACAGGGTGTGCGCGCAACCCCGGACATCTACGTTAAGCTACGGGTTTACCCCCACGCGATGATTCGACATGAATTTCGACTGGAACAACCCCTACCCCACGCTGCGTACGCCGGTCTTCGCGCGCAATATCGTCGCCACCTCGCAACCGCTGGCGGCCCAGGCCGGGCTGCGCGTGCTGGCCAGCGGCGGCAACGCGGTGGATGCGGCCATCGCCGCGGCCGCGACGCTGACACTGACCGAACCGGTCAGCAACGGCCTGGGTTCGGATTGCTTCGCCATCGTCTGGGACGGCGCCCGGCTGCATGGCCTGAACGCCTCGGGCCCGGCCCCCGCGGCCTGGAACCCGGAGTACTTCCGCCGCCGGCACCAGGGCGTGGTGCCGACCCGCGGCTGGGACAGCGTCACCGTGCCGGGCTGCGTGGCCGGCTGGGCCGCACTGCATGAAAAACTCGGGTCCATGGCGTTCGCCGACGTGCTGGCGCCCGCCATCGATTACGCCGAACGCGGCTTCGCCATCAGCCCCATGGTGCAGCAAAAGTGGGCCGCGCAGGCCGATATGCTGCAGCCGCAACCTGGCTTCGCCGAACACTTCCTGCCACGCGGCCGCGCGCCGCAGATCGGCGAGCATTTCATCCTGAAAGGCGCCGCGGCGACGCTCAAGCGCATTGCCGCCAGCGGTGGCCGCGATTTCTACGAAGGCGAGACGGCGCACAAGCTGGTGGCCCACGCCCAGGCCCATGATGCCGCCATGACGCTGGCCGACCTGCGGGATTTCACCCCCGAGTGGGTGACGCCGATCAGCCAGGCCTACCGGGGCCATACCCTGCACCAGATCCCGCCGAACGGCCAGGGCATCGCCGCCCTGATCGCACTGGGCATCCTGCAGCACTTCGATCTGGCGGCGCGCCCGATCGACCACCCCGACACCCAGCACCTGCTGCTCGAGGCCATGAAGCTGGCGTTCGCCGATGTCTATACGCACGTGGCCGACGCCCGCCACATGCGCCTGGCGCCCGAGCAGATGCTGCGCTCCGATTACCTGGCCGAACGCGCCCGGCTGATCGACCCCAATGTCGCCCAGGTATTCGCCTGCGGCCATGCGCCGCAGGGCGGCACGGTCTACCTGACCGCCGCCGACCGCAACGGCATGATGGTGAGCTTCATCCAGTCAAACTACATGGGCTTCGGCTCGGGCGTGGTGGTGCCGGGCACTGGCGTCAGCCTGCAGAACCGCGGTCACTGCTTCAGCGCCGAGGCCGGCCATCCCAATGCCGTGGCGGGCGGCAAGCGCCCCTTCCACACCATCATTCCAGGCTTCCTGATGCGCGATGGCGCGCCGGTCATGAGCTTTGGCGTGATGGGGGGCAACATGCAGCCGCAAGGTCAGGTACAGACGCTGGTGCGCATGCTCGACTACGGCCAGCAGCCGCAGGCCGCCTGCGATGCGCCGCGCTGGAAATGGCACCAAGGGCTGGCCGTGGACATCGAGGCCTCGATGCCGGCCGCCGTTGTGCAGGGACTGCGCGCGCGCGGTCATGTGCTGCAAGGCATTGACGACCCTTATATGGACTTCGGTTCCGGCCAGTTCATCTGGCGCCTGGGCGATCCGGCAGTCGATGGCTACGTCAGCGCCAGCGACAGCCGCCGCGATGGACTCGCCGCCGGCTTTTGATTGCGTTAAGGTTACTGCCTCAGGTTTTCCTTTCCACAGCGGAGTCCCCTGCATGGCATCGATCGGTACCAAGAGCTACGACGCGGTCGTGGCCCAGAAAGTCGCATTCCTCGGCCTGGGCGTGATGGGCCTGCCCATGGCCGGCCACCTGGCTCGCGCCGGGCACGACGTCACCGTGTACAACCGCACGCAGTCCAAGGCGCAGGCCTGGGCGGCCGAGTTCGGCGGCCGCAGCGCCGTGACGCCGCGCGAGGCCGTGGCCGGCGCGCAGATCGTGTTCGCCTGCGTCGGCAACGACGACGACCTGCGCAGCGTGACGCTTGGGCCCGACGGCGCGTTCGCCGGCATGGCGCCAGGCGCGGTGTTCGTGGACCACACCACCGCCTCGGCCGATGTGGCGCGCGAGCTTTACGCGCAAGCCAAGGACCTGGGACTGAATTTCATCGATGCGCCGGTGTCGGGCGGCCAGGCCGGCGCGGTCAATGGCGCGCTGACGATCATGTGCGGCGGCGAGCAAGCCGTGTTCGACGCCATCAAACCGGTGGCGCAGGCCTTCGGCCGCGCCGTAACGCGCGTGGGCCCCCCGGGAGCCGGACAACTGGCCAAAATGGTCAACCAGATCTGTATCGCCGGCATCGTGCAGGGCTTGTCCGAAGCCGTGGCGTTCGGCCAGGCCGCCGATCTCGACATGAAGCTGGTGCTGGACGTGATCAGCAAGGGCGCGGCGCAGAGCTGGCAGATGGAGAACCGCGGCGGCACCATGGTCGACGATAAATTCGACTTCGGCTTCGCGGTGGACTGGATGCGCAAAGATCTGGGCCTGGTGCTGGCCGAGGCGCGCCACAATGGCGCCCGCCTGCCGCTGACGGCGCTGGTGGACCAGTTCTACGGCGATGTGCAGAAGATGGGCGGCGGCCGCTGGGATACGTCCAGCCTGATCAAGCGCCTGCGCGATTGACTGACCGCCCGGCATGAAAATAGCGGACCCCCGGGTCCGCTTTTTATCGTCTCAGGCCGCTTGCCGCGCAACCTGCGCCGGTGCCAGGTCGAGCGCATCGATGCGCTGGCGCGCCAGCGCCACCCCTTCGAGCGCCGCGACTTCGCCCATCGCCATGCCTTCGGCGGCGATGAAGGTGACCTCGTTCATGCCCAGGAAGCCGAGCATCTGCCGCAGGTACGGAGTCATGGTGTCGTTGGGGGTGCCTTCGGCCTTGCCGCCGCGCGCCGTCAGCACGAACACCTGCTTACCCTTCACCAGCCCCTCGGCCACGCCTTCCGGCGTATAACGGAACGTGACCCCGGCACGGGCCACGTGATCCAGATAGCTCTTGAACTGGGCCGGCAGGTTGAAGTTATAGACCGGCACCGCGAACACGACACGATCGGCCTGCAGCAGTTCCGCGATCAGGGCATCGCCACGTTCGACGATGCGTTGCTGCTCCAGCGTGCGCGCATCGGCGGGCGTGAACAGCGCGCCAGCGGTGGCGCCATCGAAGTACGGCAACGGTTCGGCGCCGAGATCACGGATGGTGACGACAGCGGCGGGATCGGCCTGCTTGATGCGGGCCACCATGTGGTCGGCCAGCTCCTTGCTATGCGAGCGGCTGCCGAGAATCGAGGACAGGATGACAAGGGTCTTCATAACGTGATCTCCAGTGCGGACCGCGAAAAGCGCGGGTCTTGAGTGCATGGCGTCACTGTAGATCGCTTAATTGATCACATAAACCCAGGTATGATGAACTGTTCGTTCCAAACATAGAACAATCATGCAAGATCTAAACGACCTCTATTATTTTTCCCAAGTCGTCGAACAAGGCGGTTTCAGCGCTGCGGCGCGGGCCCTGGATATTCCCAAATCCCGCCTGTCACGCCGCATTTCGCACCTGGAAGAAAGCCTGGGCGTGCGGCTCCTGCAACGCACCACGCGGCGCCTGCGCCTGACCGCCGCCGGTGAACGCTATCTGCACTACTGCCGCGAGATGGCCGCCTCGGCCCGCGCCGCCGACGACGCCATGCGCCAGCTGCAGGCCGAGCCCACCGGGCCGGTGGTGGTCAGTTGTCCGGTCTCGATCGCGCAGGACGTGCTGGCGCCGCTGCTGCCGGAATTCCTGGACGCCTGGCCGGCCATTTCAGTGCAGTTGCTGGTGACCAACCGCCGGGTGGACCTGATCCGCGAGGGCGTGGATCTGGCGCTACGCGTGCGCACCAAGCTCGACACCGACGCCGAATTGGTGGTGCGCCATCTGGGCACCGCGCGCGGCACGCTGGTGGCCAGCCCGGCCTACATCCAGCGTCACGGCGCGCCCGACACGCCGCAGGATCTGGCATCGCATACCACGCTGAGTTTCAGCGACCCGCAGAACGAGGTGCGCTGGCCGCTACGCAACGACAAGGGTGAAGAGGTGCATATCGAGCTCAAGCCGCAGCTGTCATGCAATGACTTCATCGTGCTGGTGGAAGCCGCCGTGCGCGGCCGCGGCATCGCGCTGTTGCCATCGATCGCGACCCAGGAAGAACTGCGCCGCGGCCAGTTGGTGCCGGTGCTGCCGCAATGGCAATCCCCGGAAGGCATCGTGCACTGCATTTACCCGTCGCGGCGCGGCATGATGCCGGCCGTGCGCACGTTGCTGGACTTCCTGTCGCAGCGCCTGCCCCCCACCTATCAGCGGCTGGAGAAGCAAGGCGCCACGGCGCCTGCGGCTCAATAGCCGCGCGCGCGCTCGACCACGCCGGTGATGGGTTCGCCGCGCATCAGCCGGGCGACCTTGCCGGCGATCTGCTCGATGCTCTCGTCGCGCAGCGTGCGGGCGGCGATGTGCGGCGTGACATGCACCCGCGGATCGCGCCAGAACGGATGGTCCTTGGGCAGCGGCTCGGTATGGAACACGTCCAGCGTCGCGCCGGCGATTTCCCCTTCTTCGAGCATCTGCACCAGGTCTTCCTCGACCAGGTGTTCACCCCGGCCGACGTTGACCAGATGCGCCTCGGGCAGCAACTGGCCGAGCGTGTCACGGTTGAGGATGCCGCGGGTGTCGGACGTGAGCGGCAGCACGTTCACCAGGAAGCGGGTGCGGGCCAGGAACGCCGGCAACGCGTCCTGGCCGGAAAAGGATTGCACGCCAGGGATCTCGCGCGGGCTGCGCGACCAGCCCGCGACCGGATAGCCAAATTCGGCCAGCGTCTGCGCCACGCGCGCGCCGACCTGGCCCAGGCCCAGCACGCCCACCGGCCAATCGGCCTGGCGCGTGCCTTCGCGGGTGTCCCAGTGCTGGCGCGCCTGCGACTCGTCGAAAGCCTGGAAATCGCGCGACACGCGCAGCAGCGCATAGAGCGCGTACTCGGCCATCTGCACCGACATGCCGGCGTCCTCGAGGCGGACGATGCGCACGTGCGGCGGAATCTCTTTCATCTGGAGCAACGCGTCCACGCCAGCACCCAGGTTGAACAGCGTCTCGATGCGGGTCTCGTGCTGGAACAGCTCGACCGGTGGTTTCCATACCAGGGCGACCTCGGCGCCGGACGGCGGGCCATCGGGATTCCAGACGGAAATGCGACAGCCGGGCATGGCGGCTTCCAGGCGCGGGACCCAGACGTCGGGGTCGTGCAGGGGACAGGCAAACAGGATATGCATGGCGGGAATCCGGACGAGCGAGAGAAACCGCAAGCATGGAGGAAGATGGCGCGTAAATCAAACGGCCCGGCATGAAGCCGGGCCGTTCGCCAGAAACAACGACCGCAAGCCGATCAGGCCGCTTGCGTCACCGCAGGCTTGTTCTTGTTGCGGTTGCGGCGCGCAAAGGCCCACAGTTGCAGCACGACCAGCAGCGTACTGGCGGCGATGAACCAGGCGCTGATGGGGCGCTCGATGAACACGGCCAGGTTACCGCGCGACAACAGCAGAGCACGGCGGAAGTTCTCTTCGACCATGGGCCCCAGCACGAAGCCGAGCAGGATGGGCGCGACCGAGAATTCCAGCGTCATCAGAATGGCGCCGATCACCCCGAAAGCCAGTACTTCCCAGATCTGGAACAGGCTGTTCTGGGTACTGAAGACGCCCACCGCGATGAAGAACATGGCCGACGGGAACAGATACCGGTAAGGCACCTGCAGCAGCTTGACCCACACGCCGATCAGCGGCACGTTGAGCACCATCAGCAGCACGTTGCCGACCCAGAAGCTGGCGATCAGGCCCCAGAAGATGTCCGGGTGCTCGGTAATGAGCTGCGGACCAGGCTGGATACCCTGGATCAGCAGGGCCCCCAGGATCAGCGCCATCACCGCGTCACCAGGAATGCCCAGGCTCATGGTCGGGATGAAGTCGACCTGCGTCTTGGAGTGCGACGAGGCTTCCGGCGAGGCCACGCCGGCGATCATGCCGGTGCCGAACTTCTCGGGCGTCTTGGAGATCTTGCGCTCCAGGGCGTAGGCCACGAAGGTGGTGATGGTGGGACCGGTGCCGGGCATGGCGCCGAACAGCGTGCCGACGGCCGTGCCGCGCACCATCGGCCAGAAGGCCTTTTTCAGTTCCTGCTTGCTCGGACGCATGTCGCGCAGGCTCAGCTTGGCGCCGCTGCCGATGATGGTCATGCGGTTGACGCTCATGAGGAAGTCGGCCACGCCGAACAGGCCCATCGAGATCGCCACCAGTTCCAGGCCATCGGACAGGTCGAGCAGGCCGAACGAGAAGCGGATGGTGCCGGTGTTCACGTCGGTGCCGACCACGCCGCACATCAGGCCGAACAGCGTCATGGCCACGCCCTTGAGCGGCGAACCACGCGACATGGTGGCGCCGGCCAGCAGGCCCAGCAGCATGATCGAGAAGATCTCGGTCGGGCCGAACTTGAACGCGATTTCGACCAGCAGCGGCGAGGCGAAGATCATGACGATGATGCCGACCGACGCCGCGAAGAACGAGCAGATCATCGTGATACCGAGCGCCGTCCCGCCCTTGCCCTGCTTGGTCATCGGATACCCGTCAAGGCAGGTGACCGCGTGCGGCGGGTGCGAAGGCAGGTTGAGCAGGATCGCGCCGATGGCGCCACCGTATTGCGAGCCATAGAAGATGCCGGCCAGCATCAGGATGGCAGGCACCGGGTGCATCACGTAGGTGAGCGGCAGCAGGATCGAGATGGCCGACAGCGCGCCCATGCCCGGCAGCACGCCAATGAGGTTGCCCACCAGCACGCCGAAGAACGACCACATCAGATTGTGGAGCTGGAACGCGACGCCGAAGCCGTACCAGAGGTCGGTCAAAGCTTGAGAAATCATGGCGTATCAACCCCAACGAAACAGCGGCAGCTGCAGTTGCAGCGCCCACCAGAAAACCACCACCGCGATGACGGACATGCCGACCGACAACACGAACGCCTGCTTGACCGTATTCTTGCGGTCGCCCAGGGCCGAGATGAACACAATGGCAAACGTGGCCGGCAGCAGCCCGCCGTAATGGCCCAGCAACAGGAAGGCCAGCGTGCCCAGCAGAATGCAGGCGCTGCCACGGAAATCCGGCAGTCCGTGCGCATGGCCGTCGCCAGGCGCGGGAGGCGTGGATTCGCCGGAACGCGCCGAGATCGCGATCAGGATCCCGGTTAGCGCCAGCAGTGCGCCCAGTGCCGCGGGAAAGAACCCCGGCCCCATGTGACTGAGCGTTCCGATGTGATAGTCCGTACCACCATAGATCGCCCCCAATCCGACAAGGACCATCAGCGCACCGCCGTAATAGTCCTTTCTATTAATTGTTTTTTGCACTTCCTTCCTCCTGAAGCAGGGTCGTGCGGACCCTCGGGACGGCACCCAAGACGTGCGCCGTCCGGCTTTTTCCAGCAAGCCGGCTGGCAGATTACGGAAGGAAGCTGCTAATTCGCTTTCTGTGCGCTGTCGCGATGCTGAATTCGGGGGTTATCCCTGATGGGAATCCGAGCGAAGCGCAAGATCGAGGAGGACAACCGAATGAAAGCTTGGGCGCGGCTGCGCGCCCGCCGGTCATTGTTCGCCGCTGAACTCGGCGTCGGCCGGCCGCGGGTATTGCGACACGGTCGTCGCCAGCGGCAGCCACAGCACCGCCGCCAGGCCCACTCCGCCCTGGGCGTTGGGCTCGCCGTCGCGCAATTCGATATCGCCGTCATTGCGGCGGGCATAGGCGCGGGCGATGGCCAGCCCCAGCCCCGACCCCGAGGAAGCCACCGGCTTGTCGGTGCCGACCCGCTCGAAACGGGCGAAGGCCCGGGCGCGCAAGAGCGGTTCCAGGCCAGGACCGTTGTCGGACACGGCCACCTCGATACGCTTATCGACCCGGCCGACCGAGACCGTGATGCGCGCGCCCACCGGCGCGTAGTGGATGGCGTTGTGCACCAGGTTGGACAACGCTTCGTGCAATTCAGCTTCGTTGCCGGACGCCGGCGCCTCGGCTTCCTGGCCTTGCTCGTTGACGGCCTGCACCCAGCCCAGATCCTGCTGTTTCTCGTGCGCCAGCGGCAGGTATTGCAATACCACTTCACGCGATACGGCATTCATGTCGAGCAATTGCCGTGGCACCTGGTCCGACTGGTTGGCGTGGGCCAGCGACAACAACTGCTCGGTCAGGCGCCGGGTGCGTCCCAGTTGGTCGACGATCGCGCGCAATCCCTCCTGGGCCCGGGCCGGATCGCGCTCGCGCAGGGCGTATTGCGCCTGGGTCAGCATGATGGCCAGCGGCGTGCGCAATTGGTGCGACGCGTCCGCCAGGAAGTGTGATTGCTCTTCGAGCACGCGGCGGTAGCGGGCGATGTGGTGATTGACGGCATCGACCAGCGGCGCCACCTCGCTGGGCACGCGCGATGCGTCGAGCGCGGTCAGGTCGTCGGGCCGGCGGTTGCGGATGTCGGCGCGCAGGCGGCGCAACGGCTTCAGGGCCCAGGACACGCCCCACCACACCAGCAGCACCACCAGCGCCAGCATGCGGGCATCGCGCAGGATTTCCTGCCGGCGGGCGCTGTTTTCGGCCTCGATGCGCTTGCCGGTGCTTTCGGCGACCAGCACCAGCACCTGGCGATGCGCCCCTTGGTAGTACAGGTCACGCACCAGCGACACCACCCGCACCGGGTCGTTGCGGTAGACGCCGTCGTAGAACACCGGCGGGCCATTGGAACGCGGCCAGCTCGGCGGGCGCGGCAGCTCGGGCATGCCCAGCAGGGTCTTGCCCTGCGCGGTCGGCACCGGCGCACCGTCCGGCAGCGGCGGATCGATCTGTTCGATGCGGAAGTACTTGCGCAGCCCGGCGCGCGATTCCAGCATGACCTGGGCGTACAGGGGCGTGGCCACCTGCAGCGACCCGTCGGGCGTGAACTCCAGACTGCTTTCCAGGACCCGGGCGGGTTCGACCAGCGCGCTGTCGTAGGCCTCGTTGGTGATTTCGGAAAGGGTGCGGTAGTCGTTCAGGCTGTCGATGACCAGCAGCGCCACCACGCCGGGCAGCAGCAGGATGATCAGCAGCGCGCGGATGCCGACCCGCGGCAACCCAGGAATCCGGAGGCTCACGTGGGGGTCAGGAGTCGGCGGCTTCGCTGGCGACGCTTTCCAGCATGTAGCCCAGCCCGCGCACGGTGACGATGCGCACGTCGCTGCCAGCCAGCTTCTTGCGCAGGCGATGCAGCACCACCTCGATGGCGTCGGGGTTGGCCTCGCTGTCGTGGGTGAACACCTTGCCGAACAGTTGCGACTTGTCCACCGGATAGCCGCTGCGCGTCAGCAGGGCCGCCAGGGCGGCGTGCTCGCGCGGGGTCAGGAACAACAGCGAACCGTCCAGCGTGAAGGCGCGGCTTTCGCTGTCGTAGGACAGCGAGCCGCACTGCAGGCGCGGATGCTGGCGGCCGCGGCTGCGGCGCACCAGCGCGGTCAGGCGGGCTTCCAGTTCTTCGAGGGCGAAGGGCTTGGTGAGGAAGTCATCGGCGCCCAGGTTCAGCCCGCGCACCCGGTCCTGCAGCGCGCCCTGGGCGGTCAGCAGCAGCACTGGGGTGCGGTCGTCGCGATTGCGCATCTCGCGCAGCACCACCAGGCCATGCTTGTCGGGCAGGCGCAGGTCCATGACGATGGCATCGTATTCGGTGCCCGCCATGAACGCTTCGGCCGTGCGCGCGTCGGCGGCGTGATCCGGCACAAACCCGCTTTGCGCGAGCGCGCGCATCAGCCAGGACGCCATGTCCCGTTCATCTTCAACCAACAATATGCGCATGACCGTCCGTTCCTTCGGGCAAGTTTTCTGCCGTCCGCTGCCCATGCACGCGCTGACGCAGGTAGCGGGTTTCGTGATGACGCCGAAAGAGGATTGCCGACAACTCGTTCAACGCCTGGGTGTAGACGTCGCGCTTGAACTCGATCACGGCATCCAGCGGCACCCAGTACTGGCTCCAGCGCCAGGCGTCGAATTCCGGATGCTGCGTCGCGCGCAGGCAAACGTCGCTGTCACGTCCCACCAGGCGCAACAAGAACCAAATCTGCTTTTGTCCTTTATAGTGGCCGCGCCACTCACGCCGGACGAAGTGATCGGGCACGTTATAACGTAACCAATCGCGTGTACGCCCCAAAATACGGACATGCTCGGGCTTCAGGCCCACCTCTTCATGGAGCTCGCGATACATGGCCTGCACCGGGCTTTCGCCGTACTTGATGCCGCCCTGCGGGAACTGCCAGGCATGTTCCCTGATACGCTTGCCCCAAAAGACCTCGTTTCTGTTATTGACGAGAATGATGCCGACATTGGGGCGGTAGCCTTCGCGGTCAAGCATGGGCCACCCCCACCGAATTCAATACAATTACAGTCGATTATACGTATCTGCTGCCACCTTTAAACATGCGCGCATCCAACTACCACATCAACACCCTCAAAGAAGCCCCTTCCGAAGCCGAAGTCGCCAGCCACCAGCTGATGACCCGGGCCGGCATGATCCGCAAGCTCGCGGGTGGCATCTACACCTACATGCCCCTGGGCCTGAAGATCATCCGCAAGGTCGAGGCGATCGTCCGGGAGGAAATGAACGCCTCCGGCGCCATCGAACTGCTGATGCCGGTGGTCCAGCCGGCCGAACTCTGGATGGAATCGGGCCGCTGGGAGCAGTACGGCGCCGAACTGCTGCGCATCAAGGACCGGCACCAGCGCGATTTCGTGCTGCAGCCGACCTCCGAAGAGGTGATCACCGACATCGCCCGCAACGAGATCCACAGCTACCGGCAGTTGCCGTTGAATTTCTATCACATCCAGACCAAGTTCCGGGACGAGCGCCGCCCCCGCTTCGGGTTGATGCGCGGCCGGGAATTCACCATGAAGGATGCCTACTCCTTCGACCGCGACGAGGCCGGCGCCCAGCGCAGCTACGACAACATGTACGCCGCCTACATGCGCATCTTCGGCCGACTGGGCCTGGAGTTCCGCGCGGTGGCGGCCGATACCGGCTCCATCGGCGGCAGCCGCAGCCATGAATTCCAGGTGATCGCCGACACCGGCGAGGACCTGCTGGTCTACAACGCCGATTCCGACTACGCCGCCAACATCGAACTGGCCGAGGCGCCCTGCCTGTACGCCGAGCGCGGCGCGGCCACCCAGCCGATGGCCGACGTGGCCACCCCGGGCGCGGCCAAGTGCGAGGACGTGGCACGCCTGCTGGGGCTGCCGCTGGAGCGCACGGTGAAGTCCATTGTCCTGGCCACCGACGGCGACAAGGGCAAGGTCGACATCTGGCTGCTGCTGCTGCGCGGCGACCACGAACTCAACGAAATCAAGGCCGGCAAGCTGCCGGGCCTGGCCGGTTTCCGTTTCGCCACGGAAACCGAGATCGTCGAGCATTTCGGCTGCAAGCCCGGCTACCTGGGGCCGGTGCGCACCGTGCGCCCGGTACACGTCATCGCCGACCGCACCGTGGCCAACATGGCCGATTTCGTCTGCGGCGCCAACCGCGAAGATTTCCACATCCAGGGCGTGAACTGGGGCCGCGACCTGCCCGAGCCGGAACGGGTGGCCGACCTGCGCAACGTAGTGGCCGGCGATCCCTCGCCGGATGGCAAGGGCACGCTGTCGATCCAGCGCGGCATCGAGGTCGGCCACGTTTTCTACCTGGGTAAAAAGTACTCCGAAGCCCTCAAGGCCACCTTCCTGGACGAGACCGGCAAGCCGGCCGTCCTGGAAATGGGCTGCTACGGCATCGGCGTCACCCGCATCGTCGGCGCCGCCATCGAGCAGAACCACGATGCCCGCGGCATCATCTGGCCGCGCGCCATCGCACCGTTCGAAGTCGTCATCTGCCCGGTGGGCTGGGGCAAAAGCGAAACCGTGCGTAACACCTCTCTGAAACTGTACGAATCGCTGCTGGCGCGCGGCGTGGACGTCATCCTGGACGACCGCGACGCCCGCCCGGGCGTGATGTTCGCCGAGTGGGAATTGATCGGCGCGCCGCTCCGTGTAACAGTTGGAGAACGCGGCTTGAACGACGGTGTGGTGGAATTGCAGGCCCGTCGCGAAACCGAAGCGGCCAAGATTCCGGTAGAGTCCGCGCTTGAAGCCGTGCTGACGAAACTCGACACGCTGTGAACCGCCTTAAACCCTGAAGCAAGAACGGACTTTCCGCGTCCCGACCCGCATTATCGAAACCCGCATCGTGACCGATCCGAAGTCCGCCGAATCCCTCCTGCAAGTCCGTGTCTATTACGAGGACACGGACGCGGGCGGGGTGGTTTTCTACGCCAACTACTTGAAATTCCTGGAGCGCGCCCGCACCGAATGGCTGCGCGACCTGGGGGTCAACCAATCCGGCCTGGCCGCTAGCGAACAGCGGCTGTTCGTCGTCCGCTCGCTGGACATGTCCTATCGCAAGCCGGCCAGACTGGACGATTTGCTTACCATACGCAGCCGGGTCACACGACTGGGCCGCGCTTCGATACACTTCGCGCAGCGCGCAGAACGGGACGGGGAACTGCTTGCCGAAGGCAATATCCAAGTCTGCTGCGTCGATGCCGTCCACATGCGGCCGGTGGAACTGCCGGCCGACGTCCGCGCCAAACTGGAATCAATTCAGGAATAACCATGCAAGCCACCAACGACATGTCGTTGCTTTCGTTGATTACGCACGCCAGCGTGCCGGTCCAGTTGATCATGCTGATGCTCCTTGGCATTTCGATCATGTCCTGGACCTACATCTTCGCCAAGCGGCTGGCCATCAAGCGCGCCCATGCCCAGACCCGCCGTTTCGAGGACGACTTCTGGTCGGGCGGCGACCTGTCGATGCTGCAACAGGCCGTGGCATCGCGCCGCGACGAGCAAGGCGCGCTGGCCCGCATCTTCGACGCCGGCATGACCGAATTCCTGAAAGCCCGCCGTGGCGGCGCCGTCAATGACGCCACCGCCCTGCTCGACGGCCCGCGCCGCGCCATGCGCGCCGCCTACCAGCGCGAAATGGACGCGCTGGAGTCGCACCTGAACTTCCTGGCTTCGGCCGGCTCGGTTTCGCCCTATATCGGCCTGCTCGGCACTGTCTGGGGCATCATGCACGCCTTCATCGGCCTGTCGAACATGCAGCAGGCCACGCTGGCCTCGGTGGCCCCCGGCATTGCCGAAGCGCTGATCGCCACCGCCATCGGCCTGTTCGCCGCCATCCCCGCCGTGGTGGCCTACAACCGCTTCACCAACGACATCGACCGCATCTCGATCCGCTTCGACAGCTTCGTCGATGAATTCCTGAACATTCTGCAACGGCAGGTGCGCTGATGCCCTCGCTAAGCTCGCGCGGCAGGTCCGGCCGCCGCATGAAGGCCGACATCAATGTGGTGCCCTACATCGACGTGATGCTGGTGCTGCTGGTCATCTTCATGGTGACCGCGCCGCTGATCACGCCGGGCCTGATCCAGCTGCCCTCGGTTGGCGCGGCGTCGGACGTTCCGGTCAAGCCCCTGGAAGTCCAGATTTCGGAAGACGGCAAGATCGCGCTGCGCATTCGCGAACCCGGCGCCACGATGCAGGACATCGCCCGCCCCGAGCTGGTGGCGCAGGTGCGTTCGCGCATCACGGCCGAGACGCCGGTGGTGATCGCGGCCGACGGCAAGGTGCCTTACGAAACGGTGGTGAAGGTCATGGACGAACTGCGTACCAATGGCATCACCCGCCTGGGCCTGCTGGTGGACCAATCCGCCGGCGGCAATCAGCCCGCTCCTGCGAAAAAACGCTAACGCGAGGCCTTCCGCCGGCTCGCAATGCCCATGACCCCACCCATTATTCGACACCACAGCGGCCCGCCGGCCACGCCCCCCAACAACGACAACCGGATCGCCCTGATCCTGGCGTTGCTGGTGCACGCGCTGCTGCTGGCCGTGTTGATCGTCAATCTGAACTGGCACACCGAAAATCCCGGTCCGGTGCAAGTGCAATTGTGGGCCGACGGCAATTCACCGGTCTCACCCCCGCCGCAGCCCGAACCGCCCAAACCCGAGCCCAAGCCGCAACCGGAGCCCGAGCCCGAGCCGCAGAAGCAGCCCGAGCCGGCGCCCGCGCCGCCGCCCAAGCCGGAACCGCAGGCCCAGCCCAAAGCGGAAGAAGTGGATCCGGAAATCGCCCTGCAGGAAGCCAAGAAAAAGCGCGAGCAGGAAGAACAGGCTCGCCAGGAGGCCGAGGCTGCAAAGGAAAAGGCGCGCCTGGCGGAAGAGCGCAAACAGGCCGAGTTGAAGGAAAAGAAGCGCCTCGAACAGGAACGCCAGGCAGCCGAGAAAGCCGCCGCTGAAAAGGCCGCAGCCGAAAAGGCCGCCGCGGACAAGGCGGCGGCGGACAAGGCCGCGGCCGAGAAGGCGGCTGCCGAAAAGAAGGCCAAGGAAGATGCCGCCAAGAAGGCGGCCGCCGAAAAGGCGGCGGCGGAGAAAGCCGCGGCCGAGAAAGCCGCAGCCGAGAAAGCCGCCGCGGCGAAGGCCGCTGCCGAGAAGAAGGCCAAGGAAGAAGCCGCCAAGAAGGCCGCGGCCGACAAGGCGCTCAAGGACGCGTTCCGCAACGACGCCCTGGGCGCGGCCGGCATCCCCGGCGGCACCGCGGATCGCAACCAGGCCGGTGGCGGCAACGACAGCGGCTATGGCGCCAAGGTCCGCGCCTGCGTGCAACCTGGCGTGGCCTACCCGCCTCCGCCGCGAAGCGGCTCGAACAATCCGACAGCCCAATACCGGGTAAAGTTAGGTTCTGACGGGAAGGTGAACGGGGTCACATTGACCAGTTCCTCCGGCAACGCGGGCTTCGACCGTGCGGTCGAGACCGGCATCCGCCGCTGCAACCCCTTCCCCAAGCCTTCGACCGGCCGCTACGAGCCCATCATTGACGTTGTCTACAGAATGTATGATTGACAGGAGATTGCTGATTATGACTCCCGCCCCTAGCCGACGAGTTCCCCCCCTCGCTCTCTGGCGATCGTATGGACTCGGCCTGCTGCTGTTGGCGCTTGCCTGCCTGATGGCCATGAAGCCGGCCCAGGCGCAGTTGCGCGTCGACATTTCCGGCACCGGTGCCACCCAATACCCCGTGGCGATCGCCGACTTCGCGGTGGACGACGCCCATGGCCGCGCCCTGGCAGAGGTGATCCGCGCCGACCTGACCCGCACCGGCCAGTTCCGCCTGATCAGCGCCGCCGGCTCGGGCCTGAATGTCGATTCCCCCATCGCCCACGACGACTGGCGTGCCAAGGGGGCCGACTTCATTGCCTATGGCAGCATCGTGCGCGGCAATGACGGCCGCTACGACGTCCGCTACCGCCTGGCCGACACGGTCAAAAAGAACCAGCTCGATGGCGTGGCGTTCTCGGGCACCGAACAGGAACTGCGCCGCGTTGCCCACCAGATCGCCGACCGCATCTACGAAAAGATCACCGGCGTGCGCGGCGTGTTCTCGACCCGCATCGCCTACGTGCTCAAGCAAGGCGCCACCTACGAACTGCAGGTGGCTGACGCCGACGGCCAGAATCCCCAGGTGGCCCTGCGCTCGCGCGAGCCGATCATCTCGCCGGCCTGGTCGCCCGATGGCTCCAAGCTGGCCTACGTGAGCTTCGAATCCGGCAAGCCCGTGGTGTATGTGCATACGCTGGCCACCAGCGCCCGCGTGCCGGTCGCCAACTTCAAGGGCAACAACAGCGCTCCCGGCTGGTCGCCCGATGGCACGCAGCTCGCCGTGGCCCTGACGCGTGATGGGCTGTCGCAAATTTACATCGTCAGCGCGGCCGGCGGCTCGAATATGAAGCGCGTTACGCGTTCTCCCGGGATTGACACCGAGCCGAGCTTTACGCCGGACGGCCGTTCCATTATCTTTACCAGTGACCGCAGCGGCGGGCCGCAAATTTATCAAACCGGCCTGGACGGTGGCGATGCTCGCCGCCTCACGTTTAATGGTGGTTACAACATCTCACCCCGAATTTCCCCAGATGGATCGACGCTGCTGTACGTTGCCAGACGAGACGGCGCGTTCCGTATCGCATCGTTGAACCTGTCCTCAGGCACGGAGACCTTGCTGACCGATGGTCGTGACGATCAGTCGCCAAGCTTCGCGCCGAATGGCATGCAAGTCCTCTACGCCGCCATCCAAAACGGACGTAGCGTGCTTGCTGGTGTTTCGAGCGATGGTCGCGTACGGCAGACGCTTTCGGTACTGAATGGGGAAATACGTGAACCGACTTGGGGCCCATTTACCCGATAACACGTGTGACTCTCTTTGCAAAGGAACTATCATGAAGTCGCGCATTGCCAAAAGCCTAACCATCGCCGCGCTGGCTGCCACCCTGGCAGCTTGCAGCTCCGTCCCTCTCGACGATAAAGCGGGTCAGGGCGGAGGCGCTGGCCAAGGATCCTCGGCTACTGGCCAGATCCTTGATCCCTTCAACCCTCAAAGCATCCTGGCGCAACAGCGCTCGGTATACTTTGACTTCGACAGCTACACGGTCTCCGACCAGTACCGTGGCCTGGTGGAGACCCACGCCCGCTACCTGGCTTCGCACCAGCAGCAAAAAATCAAGATCGAAGGCAACACCGACGAACGCGGCGGCGCCGAATACAACCTGGCCCTGGGCCAGCGCCGTGCCGACGCCGTGCGTCGCATGATGACCCTGCTGGGCGTCAGCGACAACCAGATCGAGACCATCAGCTTCGGCAAGGAAAAGCCGAAGGCGACTGGCTCGTCGGAAGCCGACTTTGCGGAAAACCGCCGCGCCGATATCGTCTATCAGCGTTAAGCTTTCCGTATAGTTAAGTGCCCCACCACGCGTCGGGACGGTCAGCCGGCCGTTCCGACGTTTGTTTTTTTGATCCCTGGGAATTTTCATGCGCGATACCGTTCTGTCCCTGCGTCCCTTGCTGGCGGCCACCGGCCTGGTGCTGGCTGCCCTGGCGGCGCCTGCCCACGCTTTCTCCGATGATGAGGCCCGCAAGGCCATCCTGGATTTGCGCCAGCAGGTGCAGCAACAGAACGAGCAGAACCAACGCGCCAAGCTGCAACTGGCCGACCAGATCCAGGCCCTGCAGCAGGAAATCGCCCAGTTGCGCGACCAGCTCGAACTGGTATCGCGCCAGCAGCCCAGCGGCAACCGGCCGGGAGGCGCCCCGGGCGGCGCCAACCCGCCGGGCGCCACCGCGGGCGATCCGCAGGAACAAGCCGCCTACGATGGCGCCATCGACCTGTTCCGCAAGGGTCAGTACAAGGACGCCTCCGAATCGCTGGCCGCGTTCACCGCGCTCTACCCGGCCAGCCAGCTCGCGCCCAGCGCCCAGTTCTACCTGGGCAGCAGCCGCTATGCGCTGAAGGACTTCAAAGGCGCGATCGAGCAGTTGACCGCCATGGTGCAGAAAGCCCCCGACAACGCCCGCGCGCCGGACGCCCTGCTGGTCATCGCCGGCAGCCAGATCGAGCTGAACAACCGCGCCGGCGCCAAGACCACGCTGCAACGCATCGTGCGCGACTATCCGACCACGCCGGCCGCCACCACGGCCAAGAGCCGCCTGCAACTGCTGCAGTAATGGCGCAAGCCGCCACCGCGGTTGCCGCCTACCGGCACATTCTGCGCCGCCGCGCGGGGCTCATCGCCCTGCTGCTGGCGGCGATTTGCATTGGGCTGCTGCTGGACTTCACCGTGGGGCCGTCCGCGCTGAGTGCCGCCGAGTTGTGGCAGGCCCTGAGCGCGCCAGCCTCGTCCGACCCGACGCTACGCGTCATCGTCTGGGATATCCGGCTGCCCTACGCGCTGATGGCCGCGCTGGTGGGCATGGCGCTGGGCCTGGCTGGCGCCGAAATGCAGACCATTCTGAACAACCCCCTGGCCAGCCCGTTCACACTGGGCGTGTCGTCGGCGGCCGCCTTCGGCGCATCGCTGGCGATCGTGCTGCACCTGGGCGTGCCCGGGGTTTCCGAGGGCTGGCTGATCGCCGGCAACGCCTTCCTGTTCGCCATGCTGGCGGCGCTGTTGCTGGACGGCGTCGCGCGCCGGGGGGGCCTGAATACCCCGGGCGTGGTGTTGTTCGGCATCGCCATGGTGTTCACCTTCAACGCGCTGGTGTCGCTGGTGCAGTTCACCGCCAGCGCCGAGGCCCTGCAGAACCTGGTGTTCTGGACCATGGGCAGCCTGACGCGCTCCAGCTGGACCACCGTGGCCATCCTGGGGCTGGCGTTCGCGCTGGCGCTGCCGCTAGCCATGCGTCAGTCCTGGAAATTGACCGCGCTGCGGTTGGGCGAGGAACGCGCCGCCAGTTTCGGCGTGGACGTGCGCCGCGTGCGCGTGGCGGCGCTGGCCCGCGTCAGCCTGCTGTCGGCGCTGGCCGTGGCGTTCGTCGGCACCATTGGCTTCATCGGCCTGATCGCGCCGCACATCGCCCGCCGCCTGGTGGGCGAGGATCACCGCTTCTTCCTGCCGGGGAGCGCGCTGGTGGGCGGCGTCATCCTGTCGCTCGCTTCGGTGGCGTCCAAGAATCTGGTGCCGGGCGTGATCGTGCCGGTGGGCATCGTCACCTCGCTGATCGGCATTCCATTCTTCGTGGCGGTGGTGCTGCGCCGGAGCCTGCCATGACGGGCGCCGCGCCGGCGCTGGCGGTCGGCGGTATCACCGCCGGCTATGGCGGCACGCAGGTGCTGCACGACCTGTCGCTGCCCCGGTTGGGCGCCGGCGAGGTCACGGCCCTGCTGGGTCCCAATGGCAGCGGCAAATCGACGCTGCTAAAGGCGCTGGCAGGGCTGGTGAAAGTGCGCGCCGGCCATGCGCGACTGGACGACCTGGACCTGGCGCGGCTGGATTTCGCGGCCCGCGCGCGCCACCTGGCCTATCTGCCGCAAAGCCTGCCGGCCGCCGTGCACCTGCGGGTGTTCGAGTCAGTGCTGGTGGCGGCCCGCGCCAGCGAAGCCGAGGGTCCGCCGGCGGACCTGCCGGGGATCGACCGGCTGCTGGAACGGCTGGGCATCGGCCACTTGGCGCTGTCTTATCTGGACGCGCTGTCCGGCGGCCAGAAGCAGCTGGTGGGCTTGGCGCAGGCGCTGGTGCGCCGGCCGCGTGTGTTGTTGCTGGACGAACCGCTGTCGGCGCTGGACCTGAATTACCAGTTCCATGTGATGCGGCTGCTGAAGCAGGAAACCGCGCAGCACGGGCTGATCACGGTGATCGTGTTGCACGACTTGAACGTGGCATTGCAACACGCCGAGCGGGCCGTGATGATCCATGGCGGCCGGCTGGCCGCCGCCGGCGCGCCGGCCGAGGTCATCACGCCGGCATCGCTGGCCACGGTGTATGGGGTCCAGGGACGGGTCGAGGCCTGCTCGCGCGGGCGCTTGCAGGTGTTGATCGACGGCCTTGACGCGCACCCGCGCTGAACAGGGGGCCACGCGGCGCGGAACGCTGATGTACTAGGCGCGCTGCGCCACATCGGCGACCGGCGCGCCGGTCATGGCGGCCAACTGCTGCGGCGTCAGGTTGAACACCGCGTGCGGGTGCCCCGCCGCCGCCCACAGACTGTCGTACTGGAACAGGTCCTGGTCGAGCAGCATGACAGGCTTGACCGCGTGGCCGATGGGGCAGACGCCGCCGATGGCATAGCCGGTCATGTCGCGCACGAACTTGGCATCGGCCTTGGCCAGCGCGCCGACCTGGCTGGCGACCTTGGCCTCGTCGACGCGATTGACGCCGCTGGCGATGACCAGCACCGGCGCATCGTCCGAGGCGCGGCGGAAGATGATCGACTTGGCGATCTGCGCCACCTCGCACCCCAGGCCAGCCGCCGCTTCCGCCGAGGTCTTGCCGGTCTGCGGCAGCACCACTACCGGCTTATCGTGGCCCAACTCGGCCAACAGGCGGGCGACGCGCCGGGCGGACTCGGGAAGATCGGCGGGGGTAGCGATGGACATCTGGCGAACTCCGTTCAAGACAAAAAGATCGGGTGACGAGTTTATCAGTCTCGCCAATGCCCCCGCCGTGGGCGCGGGCGTGACGCTGCCGCGGGGGTGAAACGGCTAGAATGCCCGCCTGGATTTCCCGACCCCGACCCGATGCGTTCCGAACCTGTCCTGCCCCTGCAAAGCGCCAATATCGGCGGCTATGCCATGTCCTACACCGAGTACGGCGAAGGCGCGCCGCTGGTGCTGGTGCATGGCTCGCTGTCCGACTGCCGCTACTGGAAATCGCAGATGGCGCCGCTGGGCCGCTCGTTCCGCGTGCTGGCGGTGTGCCTGCGGCGTTACTGGCCAGAAAGCTGGGATGGCGAGGGCGAGGGCTTCTCGGTGGCGCAGCACGGCGCCGACGTGCTCGATTTCATCGACCGGGTGGCCGGCGGGCCGGCCCATCTGGTGGGCCATTCACGCGGCGGCCGCGTGGCGCTGGAAGCGGCGCTGGCGCGCCCCGACGCGCTGCTCAGCCTGACGCTGGCCGATCCGGGACTGCCCCTGCCCGGCGGCGACGATACCCGCGGCGGGTTTCGCCAGCGGGCGCTCGAACTGATCCGCGGCGGCGCCGTGGAAGAAGGCCTGGCGCTGTTCGTGGACACCGTGACCGGGCCGGACACCTGGCAGCGCATGGTGCCCTGGTTCAAGGAAATGGTGCGCGACAACGCCGGCACGCTGTTCGGCCAGGCGCGCGAAACCCCGGCGGCCCTCGCGCCGGAACAGATCGGTTCGCTGACGCTGCCGACGCTGCTGATCGGCGGCGCGCTCAGCCCGTCGCCTTATCCCGCGGTGCTCGACGCGCTGGCGCAATGGCTGCCGCAGGCGCAGCGGGTGAATATCGCCGGTTCGTCGCATGGCATGAACCTGGGCAACCCGCGCGCCTTCAACGGCGCCATCGAATCGTTCCTGCGCGGCTGAGCCGCGCGCGCCGTCAGGGTTCGACCGACGGCGTGTGCTTGAGGCGTTTGAGCACGAAGGTCGAGCGGCTGTGCCGCACGCCAGGCAGCTTGTAGAGCCGCTTGCGCAGGAATTCCTCGTAGCCTTCGGTGCCGGCCACCGCCACCTTGATCAGGTAGTCGTATTCGCCTGTCACCAGGAAGGCCTCAACCACTTGCGGCAGGCGCGTGATCGCCTCGCCGAAGCGCGCCAGGGTGTCGTCATCGTGGTGCTCGAGCGTGACCTCGATCATGACGGTGTCGGGCAGACCCAGCGCCTTCTGGTTCAACAGGGCCGCGTAGCCCTCGATCACCCCCGCGTCTTCCAGCGCCTTAACCCGGTTCCAGCAGGGCGTGGGCGACAGGCCGACCTGCTCGGCCAGTTTCAGGTTGGTGAGGCGGCCGTCGGCGCGCAAGGCGCGCAGGATCCTGCGGTCGGTTTCGTCGATTTTGGGTGGGCTGGACACGGCGGAGGCTCTTTAGAAGAGAATATCCCTGAAAAACCTGATTCTAGAGGACATATATTCCTCCATTACCGCCAGAATGGCGAGAATCAGGAAACCTATTTTCCCGCTCCCGCCGTAGACTTTCCTGCAAGACGGGCATTACCCCGCCCGTCGGATCCCGCGCCCGCGCCGTGGCACAACCCGGCCTTGGCGCCGGTGTCGTCCACCGCAGTATGCCGCGCGCCGATCCGCGCGGCGGGAAATCATGTCTCACGCAGCAGCAGTACCCGCAAGAACCGGCCTGGGCTGGTCCGGCGCCGCCATGCTCCTGGCCGCGCCGGCGCTATTCGCCTCCAACATGGTGGCTGCCCGCTGGGCCCACGACGCCGCCCTGCCCCCCGTATTCCTGGCCTTCGGCCGCTGGCTGATCGCCTTCCTGATCCTGTTGCCGCTGGCCGGACCGGCCCTGCTGCGGCATCGCCAGGCATTGTGGCATGGCCTGCCCACGCTACTGCCGCTCGCGGTGTTGGGCATGGGCGTGGCGGTGGCGCCGCAATACATCGGCGCCCAGAGCACCAGCGCCACCAACATCGCCCTGATCTTCTCGTGCAGCCCGATCCTGGTGGCGCTGCTGGAAGCGGTGATCTGGCGCAAGCCGCTCTCGCCGCTGCGCGCCACCGGCCTGACGCTGGCGCTGGGCGGCGTGCTGGTGGTGTTGACGCGCGGCGACGCCTGGGCGCTGGCGCGGCTGGCGTTCGGCCAGGGCGACCTGTGGGTGCTACTGGCCGCCACCGGCTGGGCGTTCTATACCGTGCTGCAAAAGCGCCTGACGCTGCCGGCGGTGCCGGACGGCGCGCGGCTGGCCGCGATGATGCTGGGCGGCGCGATCGCGCTGGCGCCATTCGCCGGCATCGAGGCCGCCGCTGGCGCCGTTGCGCCCTGGAGCGATCCACGGCTGGCGGCGGTGCTGCTGTTCCTGGCGGTGGTGCCCAGCCTGGGCGCGTACTACGTCTACGGCCGGCTGATCAGCCGCGCCGGTCCGGCCACGGCGGGCCTGTCGATGTTCCTGGTGCCGGTGTATGCGGCGCTGCTGGCCTGGCCGCTGCTGGGCGAGACGCCGCAACTGTTTCATGCCTACGGCTTCGTGATGATCCTGCTGGGCGTGAAGCTGGCATCCTCGCGCATGCGGGCCACAACGGCCGGCGCCGCGGCGCCGGCCTGAAAACAAGCCGCCGGATCGGCGGCCCCTGCCATCGCATGACGGCAATCAGCGGCCCGCGCCCTGGGCCGCCATCACTTCCTGCGCCACCTGGCGCGGCGCTTCGGCGTAGTGCTTGAACTCCATCGTGTAGGTAGCGCGGCCCTGCGTCAGCGAACGCAGCGAGGTGGAGTAGCCGAACATCTCGGCCAGCGGCACCTCGGCGCGCACCACTTTACCGCCGCCGCCAGCGATGTCTTCCATGCCCTGCACCATGCCACGGCGCGACGACAGATCGCCCATGACGTTGCCGGTGAAGTCCTCGGGCGTTTCCACCTCGACCTGCATCATCGGTTCGAGCAGCACCGGATCGGCACGCCGCATGCCTTCCTTGAACGCCATCGAGCCGGCCATCTTGAAGGCGTTTTCGTTCGAGTCGACGTCGTGGTACGACCCGAAGAACAGCGTCACCTTCACGTCGACCACCGGATAGCCCGCCAGCACGCCGGCGTTGAGCGCTTCGCGGATGCCCTTGTCCACCGCCGGGATGAACTCGCGCGGCACCACGCCGCCCTTGATGGCGTCGACGAACTCGTAGCCCTTGCCCGGTTCCTGCGGTTCGAGCTTGAGCACTACGTGGCCGTACTGGCCACGGCCGCCCGACTGCTTGACGAACTTGCCTTCGACTTCGTCACAGGTCTTGCGGATGGTCTCGCGGTAGGCCACCTGCGGCTTGCCCACCGTGGCCTCGACGCCGAACTCGCGCTTCATGCGGTCGACCAGGATTTCCAGGTGCAGCTCGCCCATGCCGGAGATGATGGTCTGGCCGGATTCCTCGTCGGTACGCACGCGGAACGACGGGTCTTCCTGCGCCAGCCGGCCCAGGGCGATGCCCATCTTTTCCTGGTCGGCCTTGGTCTTGGGCTCGACCGCCTGCGAAATGACGGGCTCGGGGAACACCATGCGCTCCAGCACGATGACGTGCGACGGGTCGGTCAGCGTGTCACCGGTGGTGACGTCCTTGACGCCCACCGCGGCGGCGATGTCGCCGGCGTAGACTTCGGTGATCTCGCGCCGCTCGTTGGCGTGCATCTGCAGGATGCGGCCCAGGCGTTCCTTCTTTTCCTTGACCGGGTTGTAGACCGAGTCGCCGGACTTGACCACGCCGGAATAGACCCGGAAGAACACCAACTGGCCCACGAACGGGTCGGTCATGATCTTGAAGGCCAGCGCCGAGAACGGTTCCTTGTCGGTGGGATGGCGCTCGATTTCGTGGTCGCGTTCGTCGTGGCCCTTGATGGCGGGCACGTCGACCGGCGACGGCAGGTAGTCGATGACCGCGTCCAGCATGGCCTGCACGCCCTTGTTCTTGAAGGCGCTGCCGCACAGCATCGGCACGATCTCGTTGGCGATCGTGCGCAGGCGCAGGCCCTGTTTGATTTCGGCCTCGGTCAGCGCTTCGCCGCCCAGGTATTTTTCGAGCAGCGCCTCGTTGGCCTCGGCGGCCTTCTCGACCATCTTGTCGTGCCATTCCTGCGCCTGCGCCTGCAGCGCCGGCGGGATGTCGCGGTATTCGAAGCGCACGCCCTGGCTGGCGTCGTCCCAGATGATGGCCTTCATCTTGACCAGGTCGATCACGCCCTCGAAGCCGTCTTCGGCGCCCACGGGCAGTTGCACCGGCACGGCATCGCCCTTGAGGCGCTCGCTGATCTGGCGCTGCACGCGCAGGAAGTCGGCGCCGACGCGATCCATCTTGTTGACGAAGGCCAGCCGCGGCACGCGGTACTTGTTGGCCTGGCGCCAGACAGTCTCGGATTGCGGTTGCACGCCGCCGACCGCGTCATAGACCATGACGGCGCCGTCCAGTACGCGCATTGAGCGCTCGACCTCGATGGTGAAGTCGACGTGGCCCGGCGTGTCGATGATATTGATGCGGTGTTCCGGGTAATTGCCGGCCATGCCTTTCCAGAACGCGGTGGTGGCGGCGGAGGTGATGGTGATGCCGCGCTCCTGTTCCTGCTCCATCCAATCCATCACGGCGGCGCCGTTGTGGACTTCGCCGATCTTGTGGGTGATGCCGGTATAGAAGAGGATGCGCTCGGTGGTCGTCGTCTTGCCCGCGTCGATGTGGGCGCTGATGCCGATATTCCGGTATAGCTCGATAGGCGTCTTGCGAGTCATGGCCTCGTTCCTTGCAGTAATCACCAGGAGTGGGCGGCAGGTCCGACCGGATACTGCCGCGGCGGGCGCCATGCCGCGTTGAGAGGTGTGCTCGGGGATTGCGAAACCGCGCCCGCACTATCCATGAATATTACGCGCCGCAAGCCGCATTACAAGCTTTAGCCACATGCGCCATAGGGGTGCGGGCGGACATGAAAAAGCCCCTCGGCGAGGAGGGGCTTGGCATGGCATCGGCGCCGGCGGGCCTGACATTGCCCTGATAACGGCGGCGGCCCGCGGAATTACTTCTTTTCTTCCTTGACGCGGTACACCAGCACCGCGGTGCTGGCCAGCGACAGCACCTTGGCGGTGACGCTGCCCAGCAGCAGGCGCGACAGGCCACTGCGGCCGTGGCTGCCGATGAAGATCAGGTCGCAACCGGCGTCGGCGGCGGCCTGCACGATGCCGTCGGCCACGTTGAAGTTGGACACGGCGCGCGCCTCGGACTTCACGCCGGCGGTGTCGGCGCGGTCGGTGATCTGCTTGAGGTACTTGTCGGCCTGTTCGGCCGAGGCCTTTTCGTAGTCTTCGTCGGTGATGGCGTAGGCGGCGGCCATGCCGTCGAAGCCGATGGTGGCGGCGAAGGGCTGCGTCACGTAGAGGGCGACGACATCGGCGCCGACGGAGCGCGCGAAGGAAATGCCGGCGTTGGCGGCTTGGGCCGACAGCGGCGAGCCGTCGGTGGGAATCAGGATCTTCTTGAACATCTTGCCTGCTCCTGTTTGAGAGGAAGTTCCATGCTACCGGAAACCCGCCAGGTTCACATCAAGCGAACCCGGGGGCCTTGATGCGCATCAACCCAGTTGCTGGGCGGCGGCGAACAGATTGGTGCAGCGGGTGCCGGTGCGGCAGTACGCCAGCACCGGGCCCGGCAAGGTTCGCAGCAGCTCGGCGAAGCGAACCACGTCGGCGGCCGTCATGGCGCTGCCGACCACCGGTTGGTATTCGATTTTCAGGCCGGCGGCGGCGGCGGCCTTGGATACGTCGGCGGCGGTCGGCTGGTCGGGGCCGCCTTCGAAGTCGGGCCGGTTGATGATGACGCTCTTGTAACCGGCGGCGGCCACATCGGCCATATCTTCAGGCCCCAGTTGCGGGGCGACGGCGAAATTCTCGGTAAGGGGCTTGATCGGTGCGGACATGGCGATTCCTGGATGAAGAGAACTGCATATTATTGTAGGAGCGGCTTCAGGCGAAGAGCTTTTCCAGCACATTCCACACGCCGCGATCGTCGGCCATGGATACCGAGAAACGCAGCATGGTCGATGGCTCCTGCGACGGCGAAAACAAGGTGCCGGGCGCCAGCAACATGCCGCGATCGGCCGCGGCCCGGGCCAGCACTTCGCTGTCGCGGCCGCAATCGGCCCACACGAACATGCCGGCCTGCGGCTCATGCTCGATCGTCAGGCCCAGCTTGAGCAGCCCTTTCAGGCAGCGCTGGCGGGCCTCGTCCACCCGCTGGCGTACGCGCTCGATATGGCGACGATACTGGCCCTCCATCAGCACCCGGTGCACCACGCGTTCGCCCAGTTCGGGCGAGGTCAGGCCTGCCAGCATTTTCAGGTCGGCGAGTTTCTGCAGGATGTCGGGGTTGGCGGCCAGGTAGCCCACGCGCAGGCTGGCCGCCAGCATCTTGGAGTAGCCGCTGACCAGGATGACGCGATTGAGCCGGTCCAGCACCGCCAGTTTCATGGCGCCGCCGGGATGCAACTCGCCATAGGTGTCGTCTTCGACCACCAGGAAGTCATGGCGTTCGGCGATGCGCAGGATGTCGTAGGCGGCGCCAGCCGACAAGGTGTGGCCGGTGGGGTTGTGCACCGCGCTGTTGATGATGAACAGCTTGGGCTTGTGCTGCGCCGCCAGCTGCTCGAGCAGCGCGATATCGGGGCCATCGGGACCCCGCGGCACACCGATCAGGCGCGCGCCAAAGGCCGCCAGGCGGCCAAAGATGACGAACCAGGCCGGATCCTCGACCAGCACGGTATCGCCCGGCTGCACCAGCAGGCGGGCGATCAAGTCGAGCCCGTGGGTGACGCCATTGGTGGTGAGCAGGTTGTGTTCGGGATGGGCGGGCACGCCATCGCTCTGCAGCGAGGCAGCGATCTGCTGGCGCAGCGGCAGAAACCCCTGCGGGTGGCCATAGGACACCAGGTGGCCGCGCACCGAACGGCCGACCGCGCGCACCGCGCCCGCCACCATTTCCGGATCGAGCCAGTCGGCCGGCAACAGCCCGGCGCCTCCCGGCATGCCGGGGCCGCCTCCCTCGCGGAACATGCTGCGCAACAGCCAGGCGATATCGACGCGGGCCGGCGGGACGAAGGTCTGGGAGGCGGGCGTCCCGGCGCTGGCGACCGGCGCCAGCGGACCGCTGCGGGCCCGCACGAAGAATCCGGCGCCACGCCGCGACTGCACCAGACCGCGCGCCACCAGCCGGTCGTAGGCCTCCACCACGGTGAAACGGCTGACACCGGATTGCTCCGCCATCTTCCGGATGGACGGCAGGCGAGTGCCGGGGCGCAGGCCCTGTTCGTCGATGCGACGGGCCAGCCCGTCGGCCAATTGCGCCACCAGCGTGGCGTCGGCCTGGCGCACCGGCTGCCAGGGCATGGAAGGGGAAGCAACTGTCATGGGGATTTCACCAGGCCAGTGGTTAAAGTGACATGCAAAAGTGTACCGGTACTGTACCGATGACTATGCGTAGAGTGACAGCAATGGCGCCGACCTGCAAGCCCTGCGGGCCGCCCCCGATTTCCGGATGCCCACGATGCCCCGTTCCGCGCTGTACCCATCGCCCCAGGCCGCGCCAGCCGGCGCCTCCGTCCCGCCCTGGGAAGGCTATGGCTATGGCCTGCTGGGCGTGTTGGTGTTCTCGTTGACCCTGCCCATGACCCGGGTCGCGGTGGCCGAACTGCCGCCGCTGCTGGTGGGCCTGGGGCGGGCTTTGCTGGCGGCCGTGCCGGCGCTGGTCTTATTGTGGCTGACGCGCAGCCGGCGGCCCGACCGCCGCGAGTGGCCGGGCGTCATCCTGGCCGCGCTCGGCATCGTGGTCGGCTGGCCGCTGGCCTCGACCCTGGCGATGCAGACGGTGGCGTCGTCGCATGGCGCGGTGTTCAATGGCTTGCTGCCGCTGTCCACGGCCGTCTTCGCTGCCTGGCGCAGTGGCGAGCGGCCCTCGCCGGCGTTCTGGGGCTGGGCCCTGGTCGGCGCCGCGCTGGTGTGCGCATTTGCACTGCGCGAGGGCCACGGAACCTTGGCGATGGGCGATTTCTGGCTGTTGCTGGCCGTGCTGCTGGGCGGTATGGGTTATGCGGAAGGCGCGCGCGCCTCGCGCACGCTGGGCGGCTGGCGCACCATCTGCTGGGCGCTGGCGATCAGCGCGCCAGTGCTCGCCGTGCCGGTCGGCTGGATGGCCTCGAACCAGGCGGGCTGGCCCGCCGCCGGCGTCCTCTGGGCCTGCGCCTACTTGGCGTTCGGCTCGATGTTCCTGGGCTTTTTCGCCTGGTATCGCGGTCTGGCCGCCGGCGGTATCGCGCGCGTCGGGCAGATCCAATTGCTGCAGCCGTTCCTGACGGTCGTGGCTGCAGCCCTGTTTTTCGGTGAATCGGTAGACCTGACCACGTTTCTGTTCGCCGTTGCCGTCATCGTGGTCATCGCCGGCGGCCGCCGCGCGATCGTTGGAGTCAAGAAATGATGCAGTTCCCCAATCTGGCCGATGTGCCGCTCGCCTCCCTGTCGTTGCTGGGCCCCCTGGCGCTATTCGCCCTGGTCAGCTCGATCACGCCCGGGCCGAACAATGTCATGCTGGCCGCCTCCGGCCTGAATTTCGGCTTGCGCCGCAGCGTACCGCACCTGCTGGGCGTGAACCTGGGCTTCACCCTGATGATTTTCCTGGTGGGCATCGGACTCGGTTCGGCGTTCCAGCAGATACCGGTGCTCTACACCGTGCTGAAGTACGCGGGCGCTGCCTACCTGCTGTACCTGGCCTGGAAGATCGCCAACTCGGGCGGCATGCAAGAAGGCGAGGCGCGTGGCAAGCCCATGACCTTCCTGCAGGCGGCGGCGTTCCAGTGGGTCAACCCCAAGGCCTGGGTCATGGCGGTGGGCATCATCGCCACCTACACGCCGCAGACGGGTTTTTTCGCCAACCTGGTCATCGCCACCGTGGTTTGCGGCATCGTCAATCTGCCGAGCATCGGCATCTGGGTCACCTTCGGCACGGCGCTGCGGCGGGTGCTGCACAAGCCCAAGACGATCCGCGCCTTCAACGTCACCATGGCGTTGCTGCTGGTCGCCTCGCTGTATCCCGTGGCGCAGGAAGCGTTGCATTAGGCAAGCCGGCCCACGCGCGGCCGCCGGCCTGAACGGCGCGCGCCGCCCCCCCTCAGGCCAGCAGCGCTACCACCACGGCGGGCGTGACGAGCACGTTGAACAGGCCCGCCATCACCATCACCAGCCCCGCCACCGCGCCCTCTTCGACCGCCAGTTCGCGCGCCTTGGCCGTGCCGGCGCCATGCGCGCCCATGCCGAACAAGGCACCGCGCGCCAGGGCCGAGCGCAGCGGCAGCCAGCGGCGCATGAACTGGCCGATGGCGGCGCCGAATACGCCCGTGACGATGACGAACACGGCCGTCAGGTCGGGCACGCCACCGACGTGCGACGACACCGCGACCGCAAACGGCGTGGCCACCGAGCGCGGCAACAGACTCAAGCGCAGATCGGGCGGCAGGTCCAGCAGGCCGCCCAGCAGCCAGGCGCTGGCGCCGGCAATGGCGCTGCCGACCGCCACGCCCGCCACCAGCACCGGCCAATAGCGCCGGATCAGCGCGCGCTGCTCGTACAGCGGCAGGGCAAAGGCGACGATGACCGGGCCCAACATCATCATCAGCCAATGCGAGCCGGACATGTAGTCGCGATAGCCGGTATGCAACAGCAAGGCCAGCAACAGCAGCAGGGCCGGCGCGACCACCAGGGTCGACGTCCACCAATAGGCATAACGGCGATAGAACAGGCGCGCGCACACATAGGCCAGCACCGTGGCCAGCGGCCAGAACAGCAGATTGAAGTCAGCCCGCATGGCGGTTCATCCAGCGGTAGCACAGGTCGATCGTCAGCGCGGTGCCGATCATGACCAGGGCCGTGCCCAGCAGGATCACGGCCAGCAGCTTGACCCCCAGCACGCCCAGGAATTCGCGGTGATCCAGCAGCGACATCACCGCCGGCACGAAGAACAGCAGCATCTCGCCCAGCAGCCAGCTGGCGCCGCGGCGCATATTGCGCAGCCGCAACCGGCCCGATGCCAGCAATGCCAGCACCAGCGCCATGCCAATGACGCCGCCCGGGATCGGCAGGCCGGCGGCATGGGCCAGCGCCTGGCCAAGCAGCGAAAACAGGATGAGAACAGCAATTTGCAGCGCGCGGCTGCGGCGCAGCAGGCTGCGCAGGATGGTGCGATAGCGACGGCGAGACATGGGAATTTCCAGCGAACCCCACCGTTTTACGCCGGACCAGCCCATAGATAAAATGAATTTGTTGAATCTACCTATTCGAAAAAGGCATAACTATGGAGCTGCGTCCCCTGCGCGCGCTGGTGGAAGTCGTCCGCCAGGGCGGCTTTTCCCAGGCAGCGAAAGTCGTTTTCGCCACCCAGCCCACTGTCAGCAAGGCCGTGCGCCAACTGGAAGACGAGATCGGCATGCCGCTGCTCGACCGCCAGGCCCAGCCGCCGCAGCTGACCGAGGCGGGTGAAATCGTCTACCGGCGCGCGCTGAAAATGCTGGCCGAGCGCGACGACCTGTATGCCGAGCTGGACGAGTTGCGCGGGCTCAGGCGGGGCGTGCTGCGGCTGGGCTTGCCGCCCCTGGGCAGCAGCACCCTGTTCGCGCCCATGTTCGCGCGCTTTCGCGGCCGCTACCCCCATATCGAGATCAGCCTGCTGGAACATGGCGGCCATCGGCTGGAAGAAATGGTCATGGCCGGCGATATCGAACTGGCCGCGTCGCTGCGGCCGGACTCGGACAACTTCGACTGGCAGCCGGTGGCGCGTGAACCGCTGCTGGCCCTGCTGCCCGCCGACCATGCCCACGCCCGCGCCGCCAGCGTCGGCCTGGAACAATTGCGCGCCTCGCCCTTCATCCTGTTCGAGACCGGCTTTGCCCTGAACCGCATCATCCAGGACGCCTGCCAACGAGCCGGCTTCGCCCCGGCCATCGCCGCCCGCAGCGGCCAGATCGACTTCATCGTGGCGCTGGTCAGCGCCGGCCTGGGCGTGGCCTTCCTGCCCCGCGTCAAGGCCGAGGAAGAACGCCACGCCGGCGTGGCGCTGGTGCCGCTGCGCGATGCCCGCACCGACTGGGAGATGGGCCTGGTCTGGCGCCGTGGCGGCTACCTGTCGCCCGCGGCGCAGGCCTGGCTGGCATTGGCGCGCGAGATGCATCCGGACACCGCTTGAAGCGATCGGCCAACAGTTGGCGTTGTATGCTGGCGGCGCAACCACGCCCGTCGGCGTGGGTCCGATCCCTCATGCCTGCCCTGCCCCGCCCCACCGTCCGCCGTCTGTTCGGCGCCGCCGTCCTCGCCGCCGCCAGCGTGGTCGGCTGCTCGCAACTGGATTCCTGGCAACGCCAGAGGATTTTCTCGCCGCAATCCGAGCCGCAGACCTGGTGGCGCGAGCCGGCCAAAGGCACGCGGGTCTACGATCTGGCATTGGCCAATGGCGAGCAGGTCCGGGCCTGGTACTGGCAAAGCCCCAAGGCCGGCGCGCCCACGGTGCTGTATCTGCACGGCGCGCGCTGGAACCTCAATGGCAGCGCTTTCCGGATCGATGGCTGGACCCGCAAGGGGTATTCCGTGCTGGCGATCGACTACCGCGGCTTTGGCGCATCGACGCCGCGCCTGCCCTCGGAGGCCAGCGCCCTGGAGGACGCCACGGCCGGGCTGAAGGAACTGGCGCAGTTGCAGCCCGACCCGTCGCGCCGCTTCATCTATGGCCACAGCCTGGGCGGCGCCATCGCCATCAAACTGGCGGCGCGCCCGGAACAGCCGGATTTCGCCGGGCTGATCGTCGAGTCCAGCTTCACCAGCATCAGCGACATGCTGGCGACCATGAAGTGGGGTCGCGTACCGGGCGCCAGCCTGCTGGTCACGCAACCGTTCGACTCGGTGCAGACGCTGGCGCAACTGCATACACCAATGCTGTTCCTGCACGGCACGGCCGACCGCGTGGTGCCGCATACCATGAGCGATGCGCTGTATGCCGCCGCGCGCGGCGTGCCGCCTGAACTCAAGCGGCTGGTCAAGATCGAGGGCGCTTCCCATTCGGGCGCGTTCCGCAGCGGCCAGCAATACGATGACGCCGTGCAGGCGTTCATGCGCGACGCCAGCCGTGCCTATCCGCGCAAGACCGGCTGAGCGTCGGCGCGACGCGCCAGCCACGCCATGACACGCGGCCGGGCGCGGTCGTAACCCAGGTTGTAGAAAAAGGCGTACGGCAGGTAGAACAGCACCAGCGCGATATCCAGCACGAAGGCCTGCCACAGGCTGATGTCGAGCCACCAGGCGGCCAGCGGAATCACGATGAGGATCAGCCCCAGTTCGAAGCCGAAGGCATGGATCACGCGCACCCGCAGGTTGCGGGTGATGCCCAGGCGATTTTCGAGGCGATCGAAGGCGGCGTTGTAGATCATGTTCCAGACCAGCGCGATCCAGGCGATCACCGCGGTCAGCACGCCCATTTCGAACAGCGATTTGCCCATGGCCCAGGCCGCGACCGGCGCGCACAGGCCGATGGCGAGGATTTCGAACAGAAAAGCGTGGAAAAAGCGCTCTTTGATGGTTTTCTTGGCTTGCGTCATGACCCACCTCTAAGGTCGGTTGCTTCGGGAACACGGCGATTTTCGACGATATTTCCGGTACGATAAAGATAGAATCCATCGGAAATTCCGATACCAACCGCAGGCAGCCCATGATGCGCCATTCCCTGGAATCCCTGGCCACCTTTGCCCAGGTGGCCGCCGAAGGCACGTTTTCGGCCGCGGCCCGCAAGCTGGGCAAGAGCCAGTCCACCGTCAGCGAGACCATCGCCAACCTCGAGGTCGACCTGAACGTGACCTTGTTCGACCGCAGCCAGCGCCAGCCCACCCTGACCGAGGCCGGCCAGGTGCTGCTGCACCAGGCCTTACAGGTATTGGCGGCCAATGACCGCCTGAACCGCAGCGCCAGCCAACTCTCGGCCGGCCTGGAACCGCGCCTGACCGTCGTGCTGTCGGACACATTTCAGTCGGAGACCTTCGAGACCATGCTCGGCCAGATCGACCAGCGCTATCCGACGCTGCGCTTCGAGTGCCTGATCGCGGAATACGAGGATGTGGTGGCGCTGGTGCAGCAAGGCCGCGCCCACCTGGGGCTGATGGCGGCGCAGGACAGCTATCCGCCCGACATGGCCCGCGCGACACTGCGCGAGGCGTCGGAAATCGTGTTGTGCGTGGGCCGTGGCCATCCGCTGGCGGCATTGCCGGCGGTGACCGAGGACCATCTGACGCGCGCACGCGAACTGCGCCTGAGCACCTACGAACTGGATGACCGGGAGAACGCCCCATCGCATTCGACCTGGTCGGCGCCGGGCTACCTGATGCTGCTGGAAATGGCCACCCTGGGGTTCGGCTGGACCGAGCTGCCACGCTGGATGCTGCAACGCTTCGGTGGCGGCCAACTGGTGGAACTGACGGTGCCGGGCTGGCCGCGCCAGATCCGGGTGGACGCGGTCTGGTCGACCCGCCGGCCGTTGGGACCGGCCGGCGCCTGGCTGCTGCAGAACCTGACCCAGGCCTAGCGAGGTCCGCCGAGGAGGGCGCCGCCGCGCGCGGCGCATCGGCCGCTGGTGGGCGCCGCGCGCGCGTCCAGCGGCAGGCGCGCGATACGCACGCCGTTGGCCGCCAGCCAATCGCCCAGCTTGGGGCAGGCCAGCACCTCGTATTCGGCGCGGCGCTGGCGCGCCATGGCGCTGTCGCCGTGACTATCCTTGGCCGGATGGCACATCAGCAGATCGCAATCGCGGGCATTGAACAGCCAGTTCTGCAACAGATCGGCATAGCGCCGCTTGCCACCCTCGAAGTCATAGACGCCCAGCAGGCGGCGATTGGTGCGCAGGCCTTCGCGACGGGCGCTGCGGGCCAGCGCGGCCGCGCCCAGCGCCCCGATGACGCGGGCCTTGATCGATTCCTTCAACGGAATGCCGCAAAGCATGCCGGGCGCGGTATGGCGCAACCAGGGCATGCGGCCCCCGTAGCGTTGCTTGAGCAAGGCCAACAGGCGCTCACGGATCACCGGCAACTGATGCACATGCTGGTGGCCATCGACATAATCGGGCGCGCGGCCGAAAGCGGCTTCGAAAGCGTCGAACTGGCGCGCCAGGTGCCGGTCGATCCAGTCCACCGGCAGGCGCCGGGCATAGGCGCGCAGGATCAGGCGCGGCAGCGAAGGCAGGTCGGCATCGGCGCCGCCGCCAAGGGGTTCGGTGAAGTTCACATGCAGGCCGAGGTCGGCGTCCTGCGCCGCCAGCCGAGGGGCATTGGCCAGAAAGGTCGGGCCCAGCGACAGGCAACTGACCGCGCTCAAACGGCCCATCGCGGCGAGCGTGATCATGCCTTCATCAATGTCGCCATTCATGCCAAAATCATCACCGCAAACCACTATGCGTTTGGTCAAATCCTCTCCCCGCATTTCTTCGTCGACACGCCCCACATGCGCGCCCTGGTCCAGCAAGTCATCCTGTTCATCGCCGTCGGATGCGCAGCGGCCGCCACACACTGGGGCGTCGCCGTCACCTGCGTGGAAGCCTTCGGCGCCGCCCCGTTGCTGGCCAACCTGGTCGGCTGGCTGGTGGCGTTCGTCGTTTCCTTCAGCGGACACTACCGGCTCACGTTCAGACATTCGAAAACACCCTGGACCATAGCAGCCCGCCGTTTCTTCTTCATTTCAGCCGCAGGCTTCATCATCAATGAATCCGCGTACGCCTGGTTGCTGCGGGTAACGGCGGTTCGCTATGACATCCTGCTGGCCCTCATCCTGATCGTGCTGGCGTTCGCCACCTTCATCACGAGCCGGCTTTGGGCGTTCCGCCACAAGTCCGCTGCTTGAAGGCGGCATCCGACACCACCAGCCACATCACGTATTTCACACTGGTCGCCACCGGCTCCAGGCCGGCCAGCGCGCGGTAATTGCCCGAATCCGACCGGGTGCCCCAGACCCAGTAGCGGGCGCCGTCGGGCGCCGCGCACAGGCGGGCATGGAATTCATCCGAGCTGACCAGGACCTGCTTGCCGACCGCGGGCTCGAACTTGGCCGCGTCATAGAGCTCCTTGCGCCAGTTGTCGCGCACCGGCACTTCCGGATTGAGCCAGTCGTCCACCACCCAGCTCGGCTTGGGCGCCTGGGCATACAACGCCAGGTCGAACGGGTAGGTGTGCAGCGAGACATAGGTATCGCCTGGCTGGGCCAGCGGCCGGATCACGGCGGCCAGCGGTCCCGCGCTGCCCCGGGCGCTGTGGGCGGCGATGCCAATGGCCACCACGCAGATGCCAGCGCCCACGCCAGCGCAAATCCGCACCAGGCGCGAAAACAGCGCGTCGGACTTCTGGCGCCCGGCGGCGGCGATCACTTCAGCCAGCAGGAACGCCAGGGGCGGCAGCGCCGGCACCACATAACCGATCAGCTTGGAATGCGGCAGCGAGAAAAAGCCCACCACCACCACGCACCAGATCAGCGCCAGGCGCCGCAGGTCGCGCTGCGGACCGTCGCCCCAGAAGGCCTTGCGCAGCAGCCCCCCGCCCCACAGCGACCAGGGCAGGCTCAGGCCCACCACCACGGGCAGGTAGAACCAGAACGGCTGGGCGTTGTTGAAACCGCTGGCGGCGAAGCGCTGGAAATGCTGGTAGACGAAGAAGTAGTCGTAGAAGCCGGGGTAACGGATCTGCATGAGCACGAACCACGGCACGGCCACGGCCGCGAACACCAGCAGCGCCGGCGGCCACAGCAGCGCGGCCAGGGCACGCCAGCGACGGCCCCATACCAGCCAGATGAACAGGATGGCGCCGGGCAGCACCAGGCCGATGAGCCCCTTGGCCAGCACCGCCAGGCCGGCCAGCGCCGCGGCGGCCAACGACATCCAGCGGTAGGCCTGGCCGCGCTCCAGGCGCAACACCGCATCGGCCGCGGCCAGCACGCACAGCGTGATCATGCCGGCCACCAGCATGTCCAGGTTGGCGAACTGCGCGCCGCCGTAGAAAAAAGGCATGGTGGCCAGCACCAGCGCGGTCAGCGTGGCGGTGGCGGCATCCCGATAGCGCCGCACGAAGCCATACAGCGCGGCCAGCGCGGCCCAGGCAACCAGCAACGACGGCAGGCGCGCGGCCCACGGATGCACGCCGAACACGCTGAACGACAATTCGGTGAGCCAGTAATAGAGCGGCGGCTTGTGGAAGTAAGGCATGCCGTCGAGCAACGGCACCATGTGCGAGCCGCTGCGCAGCATGTCCCAGGCGACACCGGCGTAGCGGCCCTCGTCGGGCAGCGTCAGGGGCCGCACCCAGGCCAGAAAGGCCAGCCAGAAGCCGATGGCGAGCAGCAATCCGCCCGCCGGCGGGATCCAGTTGGAACGCGCCGGGTCTTGCTTGACGGCGGCCATCAGTGCGGTACCTTGCCGTTACGGGCGGCCTGCCCTTGGCGGCGACGCACCACGAATAGCGGCCGTCCCTTGACCTCGTCGAAGATGCGGGCGACGTATTCGCCCACCACGCCCAGCGAGATCAGGTTGACGCCGGCGAAGAACAGGACGGCGGTGACGATCGTGGTCCAGCCTGACACGGGATTGCCCGACACCAGATAGTCGACCACCAGGAAGGTGGCATAGGCCATCGCCACCACCGCGAACAGCACGCCGACCAGACTGACCAGGCGCAGCGGCCAGGTGGTGAATGCGGTCAGGCCGTCCAGCGCCAGCCGCGCCAGGCGCATGCCGCCGAAGCGGCTGTCGCCATGCATGCGCTCGTCGGGCGTGTAGGGCAGCGCTTCGCCCTTGAAGCCGACCCAGGCATACAGGCCTTTCATGAAGCGGGTGCGTTCGGGCAGCGCGTTCAGCGCATCGACCACGTTGCGGCTCATCAGGCGGAAATCGCCGGCGTGGGCCGGCACATCCACGCCCCTGGCGCCGCTGAGCAATTTGTAGAACCAGCGGGCGCCGGTACGCTTGATCCAGGATTCATCGTTGCGGCCTTCGCGCACCGCATAGACCATTTCGGCTCCGGCGGCCCAGCGCGCCAGCATCTGCTCGATCAGCGCGGGCGGATGTTGCATGTCGGCGTCCAAACAGATGACGACATCGCCGGTCGCGCTTTCCAGGCCGGCGCTGAGCGCGGCTTCCTTGCCGAAATTGCGCGACAGCTGCACGTAGCGGAACCCGTCATATTGCGACCATTCGGCCATCAGCGCCTCGGTGCCGTCGGTGCTTCCGTCATCGGCGACGATGATCTCCCAGCCGGTGCACAGGGCCGCCAAGCGGCTGCGCAGCAGCGGCAGCAGCACGCGCAGGTTCTCGCATTCGTTGAGGCAGGGAATGACGCAGGTGACGCAGGCGTCGTAGGGCACGTTGGCGGCGGCGGTGCGCCAGACCGCGTCCACGGGCAGCGGTTTGGCCAGCACTTGTTGCCCCAGGGGCTCGGACCGGAATTGGATATGCATGATGCTCGGCAATGGGAATGCGGGAGTCTATGCCGCGCAGTATGCGTAAGCCGACGTTGAATTTTCATCAAATGCCAAGCCTATCGGACCAAGGGCAAGCACACCGATTCCGGGGACGGTGGCGCCCCCGCGGCAAGGCGGCGCGCAGACCGTATTTTTATACGTCCCTATTTTTTAAGTGCGTAAAGCGGCGTCCTCCAGGCATCGGTAAAATGCGCAAAGTTCTTGTTTTCACTGATGGTTATGCAATATCGAGTCCGCCCCATGCTGAGCGGTGACGTGGACGGCATCCTGGACATCCAGGCCCGCGCCTATCCGGATTTCCTGCTGGAAAGCGCCGGCTTCTTCCTGAACCGGCTGGCGCTGGCGCCGGCGCATTGCTGGGTGGCGCAAGCTGCCCACGGCTCCGCCGCGCATGGCCTGTTGGGTTATCTGGTGTCGTATCCCTGGGACGCGGGCCTGCCGCCCACCCTGGATGCGCCGCTGACCGCCCTGCCCGAGGCGGCCGACCATTGGTTCCTGCATGACTGCGCCGTGGCCCCGGCCGCACAGGGACTGGGCGTAGGACAGGCCCTGCTGCGGATGGCGGCCGGACACGCGGCGCAGGCGGGGCTGTGCCGCGCCAGCCTGGTGTCGCTGGGCACGGCCGTGGGCTACTGGAGCCGCCACGGTTACACGCCGGTCGCCGATGACAGCCGCAGCCTGACTGCCAAGCTCGAAGGCTACGGGCCACAGGCCACCTATATGACGCGCGCCTTTCCACTCTGAGCCAGGAAGGAGGCGCGCCCTCCTCCCGCCGTTGCCACGCGTGCCGCATGGGCGGCACCCCGTTAAGATGGGAACGCAATCCCGGAAAAACAGGGTGGCAACAATCCCGACAGCCTGACTTCGCTGCGTCCCGCCGGGGCGCGAAGGTTTCCATGATTTCACTCTCGCCCGTCCAATCCCTGCTGGCCTGCTGCCTGGTCCTGGCCATCGGTCGCGTCCTGACCTCCCGTATCGGGGTGCTGGGCCGCTACAGCATCCCGGACCCCATTGTCGGCGGCCTGCTGTTCGCGATCGGCGCCTATGCGCTCTCGACCTGGGGCGGCCACGCCATCTCGCTCGAGACCAGCATCAAGCCGACCCTGTTGCTGCTGTTCTTCGGCTGCATCGGCCTGACGGCGAACCTGAAGCTGCTGGCCAAGGGCGGCCCGCGCCTGATCGCCTTCCTGCTGGCGCTGGTCCCCTTCCTGGTGCTGCAGAACCTGGTCGGGCTGGGAATGGCCTGGTTGCTGGACATGCACCCGCTGATGGGGCTGCTGGGCGGCACCATCACCCTGGTCGGCGGCCACGGCACGGGCGCGGCCTATGCCAGCCGCTTCGCCGACGTCAACAACATCCAGGATGTGATGGCCCTGGCAATGACCGCGGCAACCATGGGCCTGGTGCTGGGCGGCGTGGTCGGCGGCCCGGTCGCGGAATGGCTGATGCGGCGTCACAAGCTGGCGGGCAGCCTGGATCGCCAGGCCGCGGCGGGCCACGCGGTGCCGGACCTGAGCGAGGCTCAGCCGCCCTCGAGCGCCGCCTCGTTCATCACCTCCATGACGGCGGCTTTCATCTGCCTGGTGGCGGGCGGCTATCTGGCCACGCTGGTGGAAGGCGCACCGGTGAGCCTGCCCAACTTTCTCTGGTGCCTGGCGACCGGCGTGCTGATCCGCAACGGCGGCGAGCGCCTCGGCTTGAAGCTGGACGACCGCGCCACCGAGATCATCGGCACCATCGCGCTGTCCTTGTTCCTGGCCATGACCATGATGGCCCTGGACCTGAGCAGCGTGGCGCGGCTGGCCGGACCGCTGGCGCTGATCCTGGCGGTGCAGATGCTGTTCTGCGCGCTGTATTCGGCCTTGGTGGTGTTCCGCCTGCTCAAGCGCGACTACGAGGCCGCGATCATGTCGGCCGCGTTCTGCGGTTTTTCGCTGGGCGCCACCGCGACCGCCATCGCCAATATGCAGGCGCTGACGCGGCGCCATGGCCCGGCGCCGCAGTCTTTCATCGTGGTGCCGGTGACGGGCGCGTTCCTGGTGGATATCCTCAACGTGATCGTGCTGACCTCGTTGATCTCCTTGCCATTCGTGGGGGGGATATGAACATGCTCAAGCGTATCCTGCTGCTGGCCTTGTGCCTCCTGCTTGCCGCGTGCAGCCGCGCGCCCGACAGCGACATGCTGCGCGCGGATGTCGAGCGCGGCCTGGCGGCCACCTATGGCGCGGGCCTGTTCCGCATCGACGAACTCAAGCGGATGGGCTCCGCCACCGACAGCAATGCCCCCGCCGGCGAAACCCGCCGCGTGGTCTATTACGACCTGCGGCTGGAAGTCACCCGCGACATCTCCCTGGGCGCCTGGGATCAGCCCGGCGCGGCGGCACTGGTGACCCTGCTGGGCGCAGGCCCGCGCAGCATCAGCGGCGTGACATCCAGCGGCAACCACGCCGGCGACCTGATTGTCGCGCACGCCAGCGCCATCTACCGCAAGGACGGCGATACCTGGACGCTGGTGACGCCGGCCGGCTTCAAGGCGGCCGAAGCGCCGTCGCTCGACACCGGCGCGCCCCCGCCCGTCACGCAGCGGCTGCTCGACACGCTCGACCAGATCACCCATTCGGTCGCCTACAGCGCGTCCAGCACGGCCCAGCACGTGGTGCAGCAGGAACTGGAGCGCTCGGTCGCCCGCATCAACGGCCGCCTGGCGCGTATGCAGCAGGGCTACCCGCTGGCGGGCGGCCCGGATCGCGGCGAATACGTCACGTTCGCGCGCGCCCTGGCCGCGGTCGGCCAGGCCCGCCAGATCCGCGTCACGCCGCTGATCACCACGGGCGGCGCCGAGAACATCGCGTTGCTACGCAGCGGCGACGCGGTGGTCGGGCTGGCCCAGGCCGATACCGCCAAGCTGGCCTACGAAGGCCGCGGCCCGTTCGCCGACCAAGGGCCATTCGCCAGCCTGCGCGCGCTGGGCAGCCTGTATCCCGAAATGGTGCACATTGTGGTGCGCGACGACACCCACTTGCGCGCGGTGCGCGACCTGAAAGGCAAGAAGATCGCGCTCGGCGCCGAAGGGTCGGCGGTACGCACCACGCTGCAGGCGGTGCTGGCGGCGCACGGCCTGCAGGCCGGACGCGACTACGAGGCCGTTGCGACCCCGTTCGCCGCCTCGCTTCCGGCGCTCAATGCCGGCGCGATCGACGCCGCCGCGCAGGTGATCGGCATCCCCGCCACGCCCTTGCGCGATGCGCTGACACAAGCGCACCTGAAACTGCTGCCGCTCGATCCGGCCGCGATCAAGGCCCTGGCCGCGCAGAACGACGCGCTGATGTCGCTGGCCATCCCGGCCGGCACCTACCCGAACCAGCCCGAGCCGGTCGCCACGATCGGCACCGCGGCCCTGCTGCTGACCACTTCGGACCTGACCCGCGACGAGGCCCTGCAAGTGGTGCGCGCGGTCTACCAGACCGGGCAGGACCTGCTGGCCGCAGGCTCGGCCCAGGGCGCCCAGGTCAATGTCGCCAACGCCCGGCGCGGCCTGACGGTGCCGCTGCACGATGGCGCCGAGGAAGGCCTGGCCGCGCTCGAGAACGCCAAACCCCGCTGACGGCGCTTGCGCTTATGATGGCGCTCCCTCTCAGGAATCCTCATGAATAAATTCGATCTGCAAAAGAACCAGGCGCTGAAGCTGGCCGGCCAGCTCAAGCAAGCCGCCACGCCCGACCGTTTCGGCACGGCCTCGCAAATGCCCGACCGGCGCGAACAGCGCAAGCTCGACCAGGCCGCCGGCCTGGTGCCCTTTCCGCTGAAGCTGTCGCAGGCGCAGGCGGATCAGTTGCGGGCCGCGGCCGCCGAACGCGGCCTGAGCACCAACGACATCGTCGCAGAGGCGTTGCAGAAGGCCCTGGGCTGATGCACATCTGGGTCGACGCCGATGCCTGCCCCGGAGTCATCAAGGACATCCTGTTCCGCGCCGCCCAGCGCTGGCAGTTGCCCCTGACCCTGGTGGCCAACCAGGCACTGCGCACACCGCCGTCGCCACTGATACGCGCGGTGCAGGTGCCGCGCGGCTTCGATGTGGCCGACGCGCACATCACCGAGCGCGCGGTGGCGGGCGATCTGGTGATCACCGGCGACATTCCATTGGCCGCGCAAGTGCTGGAGAAAGGCGCACTGGCGCTGAACCCGCGCGGTGAACGCTATACGCCGGAAACCATCCGCGAACGGCTGGCGCTGCGCGACATGATGGAGGAATTGCGGGCCAGTGGCGTAGACACGGGCGGGCCATCGTCGTTCAGCCAGGCCGACCGCAAGGCGTTCGCCAATCAGCTCGACACCCTGCTGGCGCGAGCGGCGCGGCTGGCCCCGCCCGGCGCCTGACACGCGCCGAGGCCCCGAGCCGCCGCGGGTGGACGCGGCGTCGGCCTCAATAGAAGGTGATGTACGCCTTGTAGATGATGGTGCCGATGGCCGTGATGAGGCCAATGCCCATGAGCCCCATGCCGATGTTGCGGTCGCGCAGGCCAAACCCGAGCAGCATGAGCGCCACGCCCGTGACGATGATGATCAACATGGTGTTGGTGCTGGGGTGCATAGTGGGGTCTCCCGGTAAGCGACGCGTCTTTGTTCCGGCCAAGGCATGCGGGGCCGCCCTGCCTGCACATCATAGACAACCCGCGACACGATGGGACGCAAACCCGGCAATCACGCTTGCGACAGATCAAGCGCAACCTCGCTTGCGACAGAGAGAACCTCCCCAAGACGCGCAAAAACAAAAAAGCCAACCGCTAGGGTTGGCTTCATTGCTGTGGCGTCGGGCTTGCCATGAGGCTTGCCTTCGACCCGTCTCGAATCGCGATTGCCACGGTACAGCCTGGCGATGCGTTTCGAGGGTCTTTGGTGGGTAGTACTGGGTTCGAACCAGTGACCCCTGCCGTGTGAAGGCAGTGCTCTACCACTGAGCTAACCACCCCGAAAGAGGCGAAATATTAGCACGCTTTTTTGCAAGTGCGCAAGTCGCCTCGAAAAAACTTCAAGCGGCCGCCACCGGCGCGTCCAGTTTGCGCCAGACACACTCGCCGCCGACCGACTTGTCCAGCGCCGCCAGGTAGGTTTCGTGCTCGGCCAGTTCGGCGTCGCTGGCCTTCACCACCGGCAGGCCGGAGGCATCGAATTTCGCCAGCACCACGCCGTTGCCGGCGCCGGAGTCGTTGTCGTCGACATCGATCAGCAGCGCGTCCTGGCCGCGGGTCATGGCCAGCCAGACTTCCGCCAGCAGCTGCGAGTCGAGCAATGCGCCGTGCAGCGTGCGGTGCGCGTTCGAAATGCCGAAGCGGTCGCACAGGGCGTCCAGCGAGTTGCGCTTGCCGGGGAACAGGGAGCGGGCATGCAGCAACGAGTCCGTGATGGTCTCGCAGTACTCGGTGATCTGGCCGCGGCCGGTCTTGGCCAGCTCGGCGTTGAAGAACTTCACGTCGAAGGACGCGTTGTGCGCGATCAGTTCGGCGCCCTGGATGAACTGGACGAACTCATCGGCGATATCGCCGAAACGCGGCTTGTCGGACAGGAACTCGGTGGTCAGGCCGTGCACCGCCAGCGCCTCGGGGTCGCTGTCGCGGTCCGGATTCAGGTAGATATGCAGGTTGTTGCCGGTGGCCATCCGGTTGACCAGTTCGACGCAACCGATTTCGACGATGCGGTGTCCCTGGGCCGGATCCAGCCCGGTGGTTTCAGTGTCAAAGATGATCTGGCGCATAAAGCTATTCCGACGCGTGGGCCGCGGACGCCGGCGGCGCCGGGTCATCCGGCGGCTCGGCCGAAGGATGCGCTGCGCTGCCGGCCGGGCCGGGTTTCCTGCGTGCGGTGGCGATCAGGGTGTAGGCCACCGGCACGACGAACAAGGTCAATAGTGTACCCAGCATCAGCCCGCCCACCAGGACCCAGCCGATTTGCTGGCGCGATTCGGCGCCCGCGCCCGAGGACAACGCCAGCGGCACGGTGCCGAGCACCATGGCGCCCGTGGTCATCAGGATCGGCCGCAGGCGCAACACGCTGGCCTCGGTCACGGCCTCGAACAGCGCCTTGCCCTCGTCGCGCAACTGGTTGGTGAACTCGACGATCAGGATGCCGTGCTTGGTGATCAGGCCCACCAGGGTGATTAGGCCGATCTGGCTGTAGATCGACAGCGTGCCCCCCGTCAGCCACAGCGCCAGCAACGCGCCGGTCATGGACAGCGGCACCGACAGCATGATGATGAAGGGATTGCGCCAGCTTTCGAACTGGGCCGCCAGCACCAGGTAAATGAAGGCCAGCGCCATGGCGAACACCAGGTAGATGCTGCCGGAAGAATCGCGGAATTCGCGCGACTGGCCGTCCAGGTCGGTCACCACGGTGTTGGGCAGCACATCGCGCGCCACTTGGTGCATGTGCGTCAGCACCTCGCCCAGCGCGTAGCCCGGCGCCACGGCGGCGTCGATCTTGACCGCGCGCAGTCGGTTGAAGTGATTGAGCGACTGTGGCGAAACGCCCTCGTGCACGCCCAGCAGATTGTCCAGCTGCACCATGCTGCCGTCGCGCGCCCGCACGTAGATGCCGGAGATGTCGGTGGGATTGGCACGGTCGCGCGGCGTGACCTGCACGATCACGTCGTACTGTTCGCCCTGGTCCTTGTAGCGCGTGACCTGGCGCCCGCCCAGCATCGATTCGAGCGTACGGCCGACGGTATCGACGTTGGCGCCGACGTCGGCCATCTTGTCGCGGTCGACCCGCACCCGCAGCTCGGGCGTGTTCAGGCGCAGATCGGTGTCCAGGTTGAGCAGGCCCGGATACTTGCGCAATTCCGCCAGGAACACCGCGGTCAGGCGCGCCAGCTCCTCGTACGAGGCCTGGCTCATGATGATGAATTCGATCGGCTTGGAGCGCGCCGACTGGCCCAGCGACGGCGGATTGGTCGGGAAGGCGCGCACGCCGGGCAGCGACGCGAACAACGGCTGCAACTCCCGCGTGATGGCCTGTTGCCGGCGCTCGCGCTGTTCCCAGGGCTTCAGGCGCAGGATCGCGGTGCCGTCGGTGACCGTGGGAAAGCCCACCGTCACCTGGCTGCCGCTGGCCTCGGGGATGGCGGCATAGAACTGTTCGATGCCGAGCATGCTGTCCAGGGTGTAGTTGAGCGTGGCGCCCTCGGGCGAGCTGACTAAGCCGAACACCACGCCGCGGTCCTCGACCGGCGCCAGTTCGCTCTTCACCACCTTGAACAGCACGCCGCTGCCGGCCGCAACCGCGAGGCCGACCGCCACCACCACCCAGCGGTGGCGCAACGCCAGCCCCAGGGCGCGGCGGTAGCCGTTGCTCATCGCATCGAGCCAGCCTTCGATCAGGTTGTACCAGCGGCTGTGGCTGCTCTGGTGGCGCAGCAGCACCGAACACATCATGGGCGTGAGCGTCAACGCCACGAAGCCGGACACCAGCACCGCGCCGGCCAATGCCAGCGCGAACTCAATGAACAGGCGTCCGGTGCGGCCGGTGGCGAACGCCAGCGGCGCGTACACCGTGACCAGGGTCATGGTCATGGCCACCACGGCGAAGCCGATCTCGCGCGAGCCGCGCAATGCCGCCTCCCTGCGCGGCATGCCCGCCTCGATATGGCGGAAGATGTTCTCCAGCACCACGATGGCGTCATCCACCACCAGGCCAATGGCCAGCACCATCGCCAGCAGCGTCAGCGTGTTGATGGAAAAGCCGAACAGGTACATCAGGGCGCAGGCGCCCACCAGCGATACCGGGATGGTGACAATCGGAATGATGCTGGCGCGCAGGTTGCGCAGGAAGAAGAAGATCACCAGCACCACCAGGACGATGGCCTCGCCGATGGTATGGAACACCGAGTCGATGGAACGCTCGATGAACACCGACGAGTCATAAGCGATATTCAGCTTCATGCCGGCCGGCAGGTTCTCGTTCAGCCGCGCCACCTCTTCGCGCGCGGCCTTCGACAGTTCCAGCGGATTGGCGGTGGACTGGCGCGTCACGCCGATATTGATGGCCGGCTTGCCATTGAAGCGCGACAGGATGCGGTCGTTGGCCGCGCCGATCTCGACCTTGGAGACGTCGCGCAGGCGCACCGGATAGCCCTTCACGTTGGCGACGATGACGTTCTCGAACTGCGCCGGCGTCTGCAGGTCGGTGGACGACACCACCGAGAACTCGCGCGCCCGCGACTCAATGCGGCCGGCCGGAATTTCCACGTTCTGGCTGCGCAACGCGGATTCCACGTCCTGCACCGTCAGGCCGTAGGCCGCGAGCTTGTCGCGGTCGACATAAATGCGCATCGACGGCAGGCGCTCGCCGAATACCCGCACCTCGGCCGCCCCGGGCAGCACCGACAGGCGGGTCTTGATGTAGCGGTTGATGTAGTCGGAGGTCTGGATCGCCGAATATGTACCGGACTCGACCGCGATGTAGATGATGGGCTGCGAATCGGCCTCGACCTTGCCGATGATGGGTTCGTCGATCTCGTCGGGCAGGAAGCGGCGCGCGCGCGAGACCTTGTCGCGCACTTCGGCGGCGGCCGCGTCGGGATTGCGCGACAGGTTGAACCTGATGTTGATCAGGCTGCGCTCGGAGCGGCTGCGCGAAGTCATCACGTCCACCCCCTCGATACCGGCCAACTGGTCCTCCAGCGGCTTGGTCACCTGCGACTCGATCACTTCGGGCGAGGCGCCCTTGTAGGTGGTATCGACCGAGACGATGGGCTCGTCGATCTTGGGATACTCGCGCACCGTCAGCCGCGAATACGAGATCAGGCCGATCAACACGATGACCAGCGACAGCACCGATGCGAACACCGGCCGCTTGATACAGGTTTCCGAGATACGCATGAGAGGCCGCCGTTCGCTGGAAGGATGGCGTCAGGCGCCGGTCTTGACGATCTGTACCGGGCCGCCGTCGGTGACGCGCTGCAACCCGGACACCACCAGTTGATCGCCGACGGCGACCCCGGTCAGGATCTCGACCTTGCCCTCGCGGCGCTCGCCGATCGTGACCTCGCGCCGCTCGGCCACGCCGTCCCTGACCCGGTAGACGTACTGCGTTTCGCCGGACGGCGCCAGCGCCGCCTCGGGCGCGACCAGCGCCTTGTCCTGGTTGAACAGCAGCTGCACGCGGGCAAACATGCCTGGGCGCAGCAGCGAATCCTGATTCGCCACGGTGGCGCGCAACAGGATGGAGCGGCCGCCGGCATCGACCAGCGGGCTGACCGCGTACACCAGGCCGGGGCGCTCCTGGCCGGGCAGCGCATCCATGCGCAGCGTCAGCTGCTGGCCCACGCCGACCTTGTTCAGATACATTTCGGGCACCCGGAAATCCACCTTGAGCGGGTCGATCGCCTCGAGCGGCGCCAAGTCCTGGCCCTGGTTCACGTAGTCGCCCACCGACACGCTGCGCAGACCGGCGAACCCGGCGAACGGCGCGGTGATAGTCATTTTGTCGAGCCGCGCCTGGGCCAGGGCCACCGCGGCTTCCTGCACTTTGAGATTGCTGGCCGACTCGTCGCGCGCCTGCTGGCTGACGAAGCCCTTGCCCTGCAACTCGACGGCGCGGCGGTAATGGCTCTGCGCCAGCGTCAGATTGGCGCGGGCCTGCGCCAGTTCGGCGCGCGGCACGGAATCGTCCAGGCGGACCAGCACCTGGCCGCGCTTGACCGGCTGGCCTTCCTCGAATTCGATCGACTGAATCCGGCCCGCGACCTCCGGCCGCAGCATCACCGCTTCATTCGAGCGCAGGCTGCCCACCGCCGACAGGCCGCGGGCAAACGGGATTTCCGTGACCGCGGCCACCTCGACCCGCACCGCGACGGGTTTGGCCGCAGGTCTGGCGGACACGGCGCTGCCAACGGCGGCCGGCGCGGGCGCCAGCCAGCGCGGCACGTATACGCCCAGAGCGGCCCCCGCGGCCACTCCGGCCGCGATGGCGGCCAGCAATGCTGTTTTTTTCATGCGATTGTGGCGGTATCGCGGCGCGCGCCAGGCATCCCCCGCTGGAACGGCGCCGCTGGAACAGGAACAAGGCTTGGCACTTTAGCACCGGATTTACAACCTGGAACATTCCTGAAGCGGGCTGAAAGCACGAAACTGGCCGACCCAGGGTATTTCCCGATGCGGGGCGGCGCGTCAACCGCGCCGCACGGACTCCACGCCCTGATTGGCCAATTGGTCGGCGCGTTCGTTGCCGGGATCGCCGGCATGGCCGCGCACCCAGCGCCACGACACGGTATGGCGGCGCACCTGGTCATCCAGCGCCTGCCACAGCTCGGCATTCTTGACCGGTTTCTTGTCGGCAGTCATCCAGCCGCGCCGCTTCCAGTTGGCCAGCCATTCGGTCATGCCCTTCATGACGTACTGGGAGTCGGTGTGGATGGTGACGAGGCAGGGGCGCTTGAGCGCGCGCAGGCCCTCGATCACGGCCAGCAGTTCCATGCGGTTGTTGGTGGTCTGGGCCTCGCCGCCGTGCATGGTCTTTTCGTGCGCGCCGGCGCGCATCAGCACCCCCCAGCCGCCCGGACCGGGATTGCCCTTGCAGGCGCCGTCGGTCCACATTTCCACTTTTTGCTCGTTCGCGTTGTTGTCCTGCATGGTGCTGCTTGTATGTCCTTGTTCTTTCACGATGGGGAGGGCGGCCGCGGCGCTCAGGAACGGTCCAAGCCGTCGCCCGCCTGGCGGTTGACCACCACGGAGGCCGCGCGGGCGCGCTTGGGCTTGGTCTTCCAGGCCGGGCCGATGATACGCATGCCGGCCACGCGCTTGACGGCCGACACCAGGTAGACCGCGCCGCCCACGCTCCACCAGCGGGCGCCCGCCGACTCCAGGAAGCCCCAGCGCTGCAGCCATTTCTCGCTGCGGCAGGCCGGCGCGTAGCAGCCGAAATGGCTTTGTTCGACCTCCAGCGACAGCAGCTTGAACCAGTCTTTCAGGCGCGGCAGCGACACCTGCGACGCAGGCGGTTGCGGCAGCCAGGGCTCCATGCCCGGCATGCGCGTGCGCGCGCCCCACATGCTCCAGGGGTTGAAGCCGGAGATCACCACCCGCCCTTCCGGCACCAGCACCCGCTCGACCTCGCGCAGCACGTTGTGCGGCTCGTCGGTGCACTCGAAGGCATGCGGCAGGATCAGCAGATCGACGCTTTGCGATTCGAACGGCAGCGCCTCGGGCTGGGCCAGCACCACCCGCGACTGCCAGCCGGCGATGTTCTCGGGCGTGGGAGTCTCGGTGCCGACGTAGCCCTTGAAGGGCATGCGGTTGGCGCGCAGCAGGTTCAGGTCGGCCAGCCCGACCTGCCAGGCGTAATATCCGAAGACATCGGCCACCGCTGCGTCGAACTGCGCGCGCTCCCAGGCCAGGGCATATTGCCCTGGCGGCGTCTGGAACCATTCGGCCAGTTCTACAATCGGCGGAGTCTCTTCTGCCACGTCCATTTCCTTCGAATCCCATGCAAGCCTTGACCGCCCCCGCAGGCGGCCGCGAAAGCAACGCCGCGGTCTTGCCTTTGCCCGCCTTCAGCGACAACTATATCTGGGCCATCGCGCGCGCCGGCCAGGCCGCCGTGGTCGACCCCGGCGAAGCCGGCCCGGTGCGGCAATGGCTGGCCCGCGAAGGCCTGCAACTGCGCGCCATTCTACTCACGCACCATCACGGCGACCATGTGGGCGGCGTGTTGGAATTGTCCCGCACCGGCGACGTCACGGTGTATGGCCCGGCGCGCGAAAAGCTGCCGCGCTGCGATGTGCCACTGGTCGAAGGCGACCGCGTGGTGCTGCCGGAACTGGACCTGGACCTGGGCGTGCTGGACGTGCCGGGGCATACCGCCGGCCACATCGCCTACATCGGCCGGGCGGCGGGAAAACAGCCTGTGCTGTTCTGTGGCGACACCCTGTTTGCCGGCGGCTGTGGCCGGCTTTTCGAGGGAACTCCCGAGCAAATGTCTGATTCCTTGGAAAAATTTTCTGTTTTACCGCCAGATACACAGGTTTTTTGCGCACACGAGTACACTCTAGCCAACTTGCGCTGGGCCATGGCGGTCGAACCCGCCAACCGCACCCTGCAACGGTGGTATCAGCGGGCCCGGCAATTACGCGCAGAAGGTCTCCCCACGCTTCCGTCGACCATCGGCCAGGAACGCGCGACCAATCCGTTTTTGCGTACGCAGCAAGCTGACGTCGTCCGCGCCGCAGACCACTGGGCCGGCCACGACCACCCGACGCCGGTAGAGGTGTTTGCCTCCCTTCGTGAATGGAAGAACGATTTCAAGTGACCGCCCGATGAATTTCTCCCGACTCCTTCTGCCGCTTCTGCTGGCAGTCCTCGCCGGTTGCGCAGGAACCCAATCCCACGACAGCAAGAACCTCACCACCAACTCCCAAGGGCGCTATATCGCCCGCGACACGTCCCGCACGGTCGACCTGACCAACCCGCCGATCGATGCCTGGGACCGCATCCGCCGCGGCTTCGCCATTCCCAACCTGAACACCGACCTCTCGCAGCAGTGGACCGACTACTACGCGTCCCACCCCGAGGCGGTGCAGCGCATGGCCGAACGCGCCGGCAAGTACCTGTATTTCATCGTCGACGAGATCAACCGCCGCGGCCTGCCGACCGAGCTGGCGTTGCTGCCGTTCGTCGAGAGCGCCTACAACCCCACCGCGCTGTCGCGCGCCCAGGCCTCAGGCCTGTGGCAGTTCGTGCCGGCCACCGGCCAGCATTTCAACCTGAAGCAGGACTGGTGGCGCGACGAGCGCCGCGACCCCATCGCCTCGACCAACGCGGCGCTGGACTACCTGGAAAAGCTGTTCGAAATGCAGGGCGACTGGTACCTGGCGCTGGCCTCGTACAACTGGGGCGAAGGCTCGGTGCAGCGCGCCATGGCCAAGAATGAAGCCGCCGGCCTGCCCACGGACTACCTGTCCCTGAACATGCCGGACGAGACCCGCAACTACGTGCCGAAGCTGCAGGCCATCAAGAACATCATCGCCGACCCGCAGCGCTACGCCGTGGTGCTGCCGCCGGTCGGCAACACCCCGTATTTCGTGACGGTGCGCAAGAACAGCGACATCGACCTGGAAATCGCCGCCAAGCTGGCCGAAATGCCGCTGGACGAATTCAAGGCCCTGAACCCGTCGTTCAACCGGCCGGTGATCCGTGGCGACCACGCACCCACGCTGCTGCTGCCCGCCGATCGGGTCGAGATCTTCAACGCCAACCTGACCAACTACAAGGGCGACCTGAGCGCCTGGAAGGTCTACCACTCGCGCCGGGGCGAATCCTATGCCTCGATCGCCAAGCGCTTCGGCCTGACCGAATCCAAGCTGCGCGAAATCAACGACATCGGCTCGCGCCACAAGACCGCCTCGGGCCAATCGCTGCTGGTGCCGGGCGACCCGGGTAACAGCGGCGTGCAACTGGCCTCGCTGGCCGCGCCGGTCGGCGCCCTGGACGCGGCCTCGGCCGACAGCGGCAAGGCGCCACGCGGCAAGGCCGTCGCGCCGTCCGCGCGCGCCGCCGCCCGTCCCAATGTGCGCACTCACAAGGTGCGCCAGGGCGACACCCTGTTCTCGCTGGCCAAGCAGTACGGCACCTCGGTCCAGGCGCTGCGCGCCCTCAACAACCTCAAGGGCAGCAATCTCAAGATCGGCGTGCGGCTGCGCGTGCCGGGCACCAACGCCCGCGGCTGATCCCGCCCGATCCGTCTTTCGCAGCGGCGCCCCCCCAGGGCGCCGCGCTGTTTTGTCCGCGCGGCCGCCAAACTCCTTAAAATAGGCGGTCTCCAGCAGGAAAAAAATCAAAGGAACCACACATGGGCTTTCTCGCCGGCAAACGCATCCTGGTCACCGGGGTGCTTTCCAACCGCTCCATCGCCTACGGCATCGCGCGCGCCTGCCACCAGCAGGGCGCCGAACTGGCCTTCACCTACGTCGGTGACCGCTTCAAGGACCGCGTGGCCGAATTCGCCGCCGAATTCGGCAGCGACATCGTGCTGCCCTGCGACGTCGCCGAGGACAGCCAGATCGAAGCCACCTTCGCCGACCTGGCCAAGCGCTGGGACGGCCTGGACGGCCTGGTGCATTCCATCGGCTTCGCGCCGCGCGAAGCCATCGCCGGCAACTTCCTGGACGGCCTGTCGCGCGAGGGCTTTCGCATCGCCCACGACATTTCCGCCTACAGCTTCGCAGCCATGGCCAAGGCCGCGCTGCCGCTGATGGAAGGCCGCAACGGCTCGGTGCTGACCCTGACCTACCTGGGCGCCGAGCGGGTGGTGCCCAACTACAACACCATGGGCCTGGCCAAGGCCTCGCTCGAAGCCAGCGTGCGTTACCTGGCCACGGCGCTGGGCCCGCGCGGCATCCGCGCCAACGGCATTTCGGCCGGCCCGATCAAGACGCTGGCCGCCAGCGGCATCAAGGACTTCTCGGCGATCCTGAAGTTCGTCGAGGCCCAGGCGCCGCTGCGCCGCAACGTCACCATCGACGATGTCGGCAACGTGGCCGCGTTCATGTTGTCGGATCTGGCCGCCGGCGTCACCGGCGAAATCACCCACGTCGACGCCGGTTTCTCGACCGTCGTCCCGGGCATGGAAGAGTAATTCCGCGGGTGGGCCGGGCGCCCTGCCCGGTCACGTTCCGTGCCGGGTGGCCCCCCACCCGGCACGCCGGCGTCTCAGGCCGGCCGCACGATCAGCGTGGACACCTGCACGTCCACCGCCGTCATCAGCTTGTGGATGGGGCACTTCTCGGCCACGGCCAGCAATTCGTCGATCTGCGCGTCCGACAACTCGCCATGCAGCGTCAGCTTGGCTGTCAGGCGATAAATGCCTTTGCGTTCTTCGCTCGCGTCGCGCACCACGTCCACCCCCACCGATTCCAGCGGCAGGCCCTTGCGCTGCGCATAGACCATCAGGGTCATGGCCTTGCAGCCGCCCAGCGCCGTGTCGAAATAGTCGTGCGGATCGGGGCCGGCCCCTTGCGGCTGCGGCATGTCCAGCGGCAGGTCGCGGCCTTCGGCCGTGGCGGTGAATTGCAGGGTGTTGGGCGCGTTCTGGCGCACGTGGATAGTCATGGGCGGAAGTCCTCGCGTTGCGGGCGGCGCGCGCGGCCGCCCCAACCCAGGTTGTAGCATCCGCCGCCATCGGGCCGCCCCGGTGCAACATCCATTTCTGACTGTAAGCTGAACTTCCGTCCGGAACGGCGGTCGGACATTCCTGTCCGCAAGAGGCTTGCACACACAGGAAACCCGCATGAGCGCCAGACAACTTCTAGACCAATTACTGCAATCCGGCCAGGGCCTGTTGGCCGACGCCGGCTCGACCGTAAAAAACGCCACCGGCGGCAAGGGTGGCTCGCTCCTGGCCGGCCTGGGCGGCGGCGCCCTGGGGGCCGGCGCGCTCGGCCTGCTGCTGGGCAGCAAGAAGGCCCGCAAGATCGGCGGCAAGGTCGCCATGTATGGCGGCATGGCCGCCCTCGGCGCCCTGGCCTACCGGGCCTACGGCGACTGGCAGCGCAACCAGGCCGGCGCGGCGGCCGCGCCGCCGCAGACGCTGGACCGCCTGCCCGCGCCCGAGGCCGAGCAGCACAGCTCGGCGGTGCTGAGCGCGATGATCGGCGCGGCCAAGGCCGACGGCCATATCGGTCCCGAAGAACGCAGCCTGCTGGAAACGGAGCTGGCCAAGCTGTCCAACGACGCGCAGGACCGCGGTTGGCTGGAAGCCGAGCTGTCGCGCCCACTCGATCCGGCCCAGATCGCGCGGGCCGCCAGGACGCCCGAAATGGCGGCCGAGATGTACCTGGCCAGCCTGTTGGTGGTGGACGAGGAAAGCTATATGGAACGCGCCTACCTGGATGAACTGGCGCGCCAGCTCAAGCTGCAGCCCGGCCTGAAGGAACAGCTGGAGCAGCACGCCCGCGCCGCGGCCTGACGGTCGCCATGGCGCGACCGGGGGCCGCAACCCTCGGCCTGGCTGGGCGCCATGCGCCCGGGCAGGCCTGGGTGAAGCCCGCTCAATCGGCCCGCAGGCCGATCGCGGCGGTCAGCGCCGTGTAGCGGTCGATATCGGCATTGATCATGTCCTGGAACCCGCGCGGCGTGCTCGTGGCGGGTGTGAAGCCCTGCTCGCGCAGGGCTTTCTGCACATCGGCGCGCTGCATGACGCGCGTGGCCGTGGCATTGAGCTTGGCAATGACGGCCGGCGGCGTGGCGGCCGGCGCCAGCAGGCCATGCCACTGATCCAGCGCATACCCGGCCACCCCCTGTTCGGCCACCGTCGGCACGGTTGGCAGCAGCGGGGAACGCTGCGGCGAGGTGACCGCCAGGGCGCGCAGCTTACCCGCCGCGATCAGGGGCGCGGCGCTGGAAGCCGTGACCACGCCCATACCGACCTGGCCCGACGCCACGCCGGTCAGGGCCGGCCCGCAGCCTTTGTAGGGCACATGCTGCAACACCGCGCCGCTGGCCCGGGCCAGCATCTCGCCCGCCAGGTGCTGCGGCGTGCCGTTACCGCAGGAGGCGAACGCCAAAGGATGATCGCGCCGCGCGGCATTGCGCGCGTCGTCCAGCGTGCGCAGCGGCGATGCCGCCGGCACCACGAATACGGACGGTACGAAGGCCACGTTGATCACCGCCGCGAAGTCGCGTTTGGGCGCGAAGCCCAGATTGCGGTAAACCCCCGGGTTGATCGCGAACGAACTGTTGACCATCAGCAGGGTGTAACCATCGGGCGGCGCTTCGGCCACGATGCGGGCGCCGATGTTGCCACTGGCGCCAGGCCGGTTCTCGACCACCACCGGCTGGCCGAACTGCTCCTGCAGGCTGGCGCCCAGGCGCCGCGCCAGCAGGTCGGTGCCGCCGCCGGGCGGGAAAGTCACCACAATAGTGATCGGGCGGCCGGGGTAGGCCGCGTCGGCCGGCGTGTCGCCGGATGGCGGGTTGCCGCAGGCGGCCAGCGCCAGGGCCAGCAGCAAGGGGGAAAATCGAAGCGCGCGTTTCATGATGCGTGTCCGTGGCGGCGGGCCGGGCTCAGGCGTCCAGGCCGATGTCCAGCACCTTGGCGCTGTGGGTCAGCCAGCCCACCGCGATCTGGTCGACGCCGGTGGCGGCCACCGCGGCGGCGGTGTCGGGGGTGATGCGGCCGGATGCTTCGGTGATGGCGCGGCCGCGCGCCATGGCGACAGCCTGGCGCAGCTCGTCCAGGCTCATGTTGTCCAGCAGCACCACGTCCACGCCCAGCGCCAGCGCGGTTTCCAACTGCGCCAGGGTGTCCACTTCCAGTTCGATCTTGACCATGTGGCCAACGCCGGCACGGGCGCGCCGCACGGCGGTCTCGACACCGCCGGCCAGCGCGATGTGGTTGTCCTTGATCAGCACGGCGTCGTCCAGGCCGTACCGGTGATTGCTGCCGCCCCCCACCCGCACCGCGTACTTCTGCACCGCGCGCAGGCCTGGCATGGTCTTGCGGGTGCAGGTGACGCGGGCGCCGTAGCCGGCGATGGCGCGGGCGATGGAGGCCGTGGCCGTGGCCACGCCGCTCAGGTGGCAGAGGAAGTTCAGCGCCACCCGTTCGGCGCTGAGCATGGCGCGGGCATTGCCACGCAGCGTGGCGATTTCGGTGCCGGGCGCCAGATCCGCGCCATCGCGTTGCGCCACGCTGAACTCGATGGCGGGATCGAGGGCGCGGAACGCCAGGCGCGCCAGGTCGAGCCCGGCCAGGACGCCATCCTGGCGCGCCACCAGGCGGGTATGCGCCACCGCGTCAGCCGGCACGATGGCGTCGGTGGTCAGGTCGCCGGCGCGGCCCAGGTCTTCGAGCAGGGCCGCGCGCACCAGCGGCTCCAGCATGACATCCGGCAGGGAGGGAATGGCCAAACGGGGGGCAGGCGCTTCAGCTTTAATGCTCATTTTGAGTATTTTGTGGTTAAAAAAAGGCGCGCACACGATGCGCAGGCACTTATGCTAGAGATGAGTATATGCGCTTGTCAAGCGTCACAGGCTGCGCGACAAGGGCAGCTTGCTGCCGGCGATGGCGCGCTCGAGCAATACGTCGCGGCGGAAGCGGAACAGCTTGGCGGGCCGGCCCGCCGTGCCGGTCGCCATGTCGCCGGTCTCTTCCACCAGCGCCTGCTGCTCGATCAGACGGCGGAAGTTCTGCTTGTGCAGGCCGCGCCCGGCCAGGGCTTCGACCGCCTGTTGCAGTTGCAGCAGGGTGAATTGCGCCGGCATCAGTTCGAACACGACCGGCCGGTACTTGATCTTGGCGCGCAGCCGCGCGATGCCGGTGGCCAGGATGCGGCGATGATCGTGGCGCATCGGCTCGCCCGGCACCAGCGCGGCCGCCGCGCCCGGTTGCCGCCGCGCCGCCTCGGGCACCAGGCCGGCCTCGAACAGCAATTCATAGCGCTGCAGCACCATGTCTTCGTTCCAGGCCGCGCCGTCGAGCCCGAAGGTGATGGCGACACGCTGTTGGCGGCGCTTGCGCAGCGCGGCGTCGGCGGTATCGTCGCACCAGGCCCGCAAGCGCGGCACGATCAGATCGTCGACCAGCGCCGTGTCCGCGCGCCGGTCTTCCCAGGGGAAATAGCGGTACCAGTCCTGCCAGCCGACTTGCGCCACGCCGGTCTCGCCAGCCTCGCGCGTGAGGCCGAGATAGCTGACCGACATGACGCGCGCGCCCGACTCGTCGGAGCGGTCGCCGTCGGCAAAGGTGTAGAGCTGCTCGACATAACCCAGCGGATGATGGGTCTGCGCCTCGACCCAGGCGCGCAGGCCGGCCTGCAGCGAACGGTGGGACAGTTCGAACGGCCCGGCCGGCAGCGCCCGCGCGTCTTCGGTCGTCAGCACGCGCGGCTCGCCATGGGTGACGGCGACCAGGACGGCGACGAGTTCGGCATGCAAGGAGCGTTCGACGGATTCGGTCAAGGTGGGCAGCTGGAAATGAAGAAGGCCGGGCGCGGTCGCGCGGTGTCGCGCCGCCCCCGGCAGTGGCGCTGGCGCGACGGGGACACGCGCTCGGCATTATAAGGGCCGGGGCCGGCGGCAAAGGCGGCCCGGGCGCTGCAACAGCCCCTTGCAAACGTGACAGCGCAATCCGCGCGGCGCGCCGCCCGCGGCCCTAAGATGAGGAGAGATCCCTGGCGCGTCGCCATCCCGGGACGCCCGCAACCGGAGACTTCATCATGCTGAAAACCGCCAGCGATTCCTCCCGCGCCGCACCCCCGCCGACGCCGGCCGTCGATCCGCGCAAGGGCACCGAAATCCTGCCGATGCCCGACCAGAGTCCCATGGTGGCGGGCATGCCGCGGCAGGGCCGCGCCATCGAGCCGCCCGGCGACCCCGGGGTCATTACACCCGAGGATGACGTGCTGGATACCTCGCACGAAAACCGCAAGCGCTGACGCGCGGGCCGCGCGCGCCGGCAGGCTGCGCGCGGCGTCTCAGCCGACCTTGGCGACCGCTTCCTGGCGCGTGTCGACCACCGTGAGGATGGCCAGGAATCCGCTGATATCGAATACCTCGCGCACATGCGGCTGCATGGCGCAGAGCGCGAGCGCGCCCGAGGCCTGCTTGAGCCGCTTGGCCAATACCAGCACCACGCGCAGGCCGGCGCTGGAAATGTAGTTCAGGTTCGACATGTCGAGGACAAAGCGGCGCTCGCCCTTTTCCACGTGCGACAGCAAGTCCGCCTCGATGCCCGCGGCGTTGCCGCTGTTGATCTGACCTTCGGGCGCGACAACCAGCACTTCCCCGACTTTCTCGACTGCGAGATTCATAGTGGTTCCCGGAAATTGACCAGCGCCCCGATCCCTGCAATTCGGCCGCGGCGCAATGCCGAGATGATACGCGAGGCGCCCGCGCGGCCAAGCGCGAAATTGTGCCAGGACAAGCACGATGCGCGCCCCCCATACGCCAGCCGGCCGCAATCGGGCATACTTCCACCTGCACGTGTACCCCTGAACGCAAGGCGACCATGCCCCCTCAGTCCGATACGCTTGACCTCGTCCCCGACTCCCGCGCCGTCGCTTGCGCCATTGAATGGCTTGAAGCCATCGCCGAGCGCGAGGCCTGGTCGCCCAAGCTGAGTTTCGGTCTGTCCTTGAGCCTGGACGAAGCGCTGACGAACATCGTTTCATACGCCTTCGACGATCCCCTGCAGGCCCCCGAACCGGCCCGCGTCCACCTGGCCTGCCGCCAGGACGCCGAGTGGATCTCGCTGGAGATCATCGACAATGGCCGGCCGTACGATCCCACCCTGACCCCGCCTCCCCCATTGGCCGCCTCGCTCGATGATGCCGAAATCGGCGGCCACGGCGTGCGGCTGATGCAGCACTATCTGCATGACCTGCGCTACGCGCGCGCCGGCAACGAGAACCACCTGACGCTGGTGATGCGCGCCGCATGACTTCACCGGCGCGCCATATCAAGACGCGCTATCGAGTTTGAGCAACACATAGACAGAAAGTACCGAACCAGAGCCGGTCATCTGTCACTCATGCATAGACTGCGCGCCGGTTGCGCGCAGCCCACGTCCAGATGCCGCCCGTGAACGCTCCCTATCGTCCAGAAGGATTGCTTGCCCGCCCCCTGTATGCCCGCGTCGACGCGGGCGCCGTGGCCCATAACCTGGCGCGCTTGCGTGCCGCCCTGCCCGCCGCGGGCGCGCCGCGGCTGTGGGCCACTGTCAAGGCCGATGCCTACGGCCATGGCCTGGCGCGCGTGCTGCCCGCGCTGCGTGAGGCTGACGGCCTGGCGGTGCTGCACCTGGATGAAGCGCGCGCCTGCCGCCGGCTGGGCTGGGACGGCCCGGTACTGGTCTATGGCGGGCTGTATTCGCAAGCCGACACGCTATTGCTGGACTCGCCGCACCTGCACCTGGTGATCACGCACGCCGCGCAATTGCAGTGGCTGGCGCAGGCGCCCGCCGCCGAGCGGCCGGCGGTCTGGCTGCGCTTTGCCGGCGACATCCACCACACCGGTTTCTGCGCCGATGACTACCGCGCCGCATTCGCGCTGGCGCGCGAGCTGTCCGGACGCGGACTGATCGGCGAAGTCGGCCACCTGAACCACTATGCGCGCGCCGATGAAGCCGACGGCGTGGCGCAGGCCGACGCGCGCTTTCGCGACGTGATCGCGGGCCTGCCCGGCCCGGTCTCCACCAGCAATTCCGCGGCGATGCTGGGCCATGCCGCGCGGGCCGCCGCCACCCAATGGGTCCGCCCGGGCCTGGCGCTGTACGGCGCCAGCCCCTTCGCCGAATGCAGCGCGGCCGCGCTCGGCCTGCTGCCGGCCATGTCCCTGCACTCGCAGGTCGTGGGCATCCAGCGCGTGCGGGCGGGTGCCGGGGTCGGCTACAGCGCCGCCTTCATCGCGCCCACGGCAATGGACGTGGGCATCGTCACCTGCGGTTATGCCGATGGCTATCCGCGCCATGCGCCCACCGGCACGCCGGTGGTGGTGGCCGGCGCGCGCACGCGCCTGCTGGGGCGCGTGTCGATGGACATGATGGCGGTGGATCTCGGTCCCGTGCCCCAGGCCGCGATCGGCGCGCCCGTGACGTTATGGGGCGCCGATGGCCTGCCGGTCGAGGAAGTGGCGCTGGCGGCGGGCACCATTGCCGCGCAATTGCTCACGGGACTGAGTGCGCGCGTGCCGGTGGCACTGGCCGGCGCGCGTTGAATGGCAGCGCCCCGGCACCGCAGCGACCGTCGAACCGCCGCGGCGGCGCGCGCCGGGGCCGCAGGTTCAGGCCGTGTCCTGGCGCGGCCGGGCCGGCGCGAACAACAGGAACAGCACGGTGGCGGCCAGATAGATCACACCGGTCGCGGCCAGCCCCGCGCCCATGCCGGCGGCGCCGAACATCGCGCCGACCACCAGCGGCCCGGCCATCTGGCCAAGCTTGTCGGCGGCGCGCATGACGCTGGTGGCGCCGGCCGCGCCGTAGCGCTGCACCTGGGGCAAGGCCAGCATGTAGGGCGATTGCGAAGCGCCGGCAAAGCAACTGGCCAGCGCCAGCAACAGCACCGCGGCGGCGGCGGCCAGCAGGCCGCTGTTGAAGTACAGGCCCAGCATGCCGAGGCTGCCCACCAGGCCGCCCAACACGATCCAGCTTTTCTTGATGCTGCTGCGGTCCACCACGCGGCCCATCAATGGTCCGACGTAGATGACACACAGGCCGTAGATCATCAGCACGCGGCCAATGCTGGAAGCCGCCACGCCTTCGGCCTCCAGGTACAGCGGCAGGGCAAACGACAGCAGCCCGACCTGCGCGATCGAGAATGGAATCACGCTGCCCAGCAGCAACAGGCCGAAATCGCGCGTGAACAACAGCTTGAGCGTCTGCGAGAGATGCGCGTGGGCGCGGACCGCGGCCTGCGTGGCCGACTTGCGGCCGCGCTCCATGTAGGGGCGCATCAGGATGAGCACGCCGGCCAGCGGCATGACCAGCATCACGGCGCCGACCGCGAACACCGCGCGAAAGCCCACCTGCTCCATCAACATGGCGCCCACCGCCGCGCCCGACAGGTGCCCGGCGAACAGGCCGGCGATCACGCCGGTCATGTTGCGGCCGCGGTACAGCGGCGGACTGCGCGTCACGATAAAGCCTTGCAGGCCCATCCAGGTCAGGCCGTAGCCCAACCCCACCAGGCCGCGCGCGGCGCTGAACATCCACAGATTGGCGGCCGCCGCGCACGCCAGCATGCCAGCAGCGGACACGCCCAGGCCGGCCAGCACCGGCACCTGCCAGCCCTTGCGGTCGGTGAGGCGGCCGGCCAGCAGCGAGGTCAGCAGCCCGCAGCCCATCTCCACCGAGATCGGCAGGGCCAGCAACAGATTGGCCGGCAGGTCCAGCCCGCCCGCGGGCAGGCTGCGCGCATAGAGCGGCAGGAAGCCCAGCGGCAGCGCCCAGGCGAACAGGAAGCCGAACATCACCGGCCGCGCGATACGGCCCACCTCGGACTCATCGTCCGGGCCGACGCGGCTGCCGTCCGGCAACGTGGCGCGCGCGGCAAAGGCGCGGTTCATCAACAACGCCAGCAGCAGCAACATTTCGATCGCGGCCACCAACGCCACCGCCACAACCGTCACGGCGTCCAGCGCGCGGCTGCGCACGCCGGCGGCGATGACGTCGCCGGACAGGCGCAGCACCAGATCGCCATGCGCCTTCGGATCGGCCAGCGCCGAGCCCACCGGCAGCACCAGCGTCAGGTCGTCGGCCTGCGGGCGGACCGGCGGCAGACCCGCCACGTCGATCGCGCCGCGCGCGTCGGCGCCATACAGGACGCGGCCGTCGCGATCGGTCAGTTCGATCTGCGCCACCGCCGGAAACGTCGCGGCCAGGCGCGTGAACGGCGCCTCGACGCCGCGCAGCCGGTCCACTTCCAGACCGTAGCCAAGCACCCGGTTCAGGTCGCGCTGCAGGCCTTCGGCCAGCAGGCCGACGTTGTTGCGCGTGACCTCGAGCCAGCCGCTGCGGAAAGTGGAGATGGTGTAGGCGGCGTACACGCCCTGCGCCAGCATCAGAGCCAGCAGCGGCACGACGAAACGCGCTCGGCCGCCAGCGGCCAGCGAGGTCAGCGGCACGATGTATTTGAAGACGGCGGCCAGACCCAGCCCCACCAGCGCGGTAACGGCCAGCAGCACCTGCAGGTTGTCGAGGAGCAAGCGGCGGCTGGCCTCGCCGTCCTGGCTGGCCGACAGCACCACGGCCCCCAGCGCCTTGCCGCCCGCGGCGCTCAGCGGCACGGCGACGGTCACGCGATCGCCGGCCACCGCGACCAGGGCGCCGGAACCGCGCCGCGCCACGCCGGCGGCGGTCGCGCGCCCCGCGTCCAGGGTGCGCGCCAGGTGTGCCGCGTCCTCGGGCAACTCGCCCTGCGTCGCCAGCGCCTGGCCATCGGCCAGCAGCACCGCGGCGCCTTGCACCCCGCGCGAACCGGCCAGGCCATCGCGCAAGGTGTCGCGCAGGCCGAAATACTGTTCCAGCGGCTTGCCCAGGCGCAGGCCATTCTCGATATTGCCGGCCACGCGCCGCGCCACCACTTCGACGCGATCGGCGGTGGTGTCGACCACCAGGCGGTTCAGGGCCGACAGGCTGAGCGCGCCGATCAGCGCCTGCGCCAGCAGCAGCACGGCCAGACAGGCCAGCGTGACTTCCAGGACCGGGCGGCGGCGCAACCCATCGAGCACTATTTGTATTGGTTCGCTACGCATGAGGCCACGCCGTCGCAAAGTATTTACACACGGGCACCAATGGTATTTACAATTAATGCAAATTGCATCTTATTTCACGCCTTCACCTCATCCGCCTCCCCTTGCCCCCATGTCGTTGCGCTCGCTCCGTAGCAAGATTTTTCTACTGGTCGTAGCGCTGCTTCTGGCGGTGGCGGCATTCGTGATGCTGACCTCGCAGCGCAACGTCACGCGCACGGTGATGAACAGCGAACGCCATGCCGTCAGCAACGTGATGGAACTGGTGCTGCGCGATGCCGAGGCCCGCTGGGGCGCGCTGCTGGCGGACAAGATCTCCACCGTGCGCAGCGGCCGGCGCCAGCTGATGCAAAGCGGCACGGTGGTCGCGGCGGCGCTCGGCACCTACGCCGACCTGGCCGACCGCGGCCTGGTGACGCCGGGCGCGGCCAAGGGCATGGCGCGCGCCTGGATCAACCGCCTCAAGCTCAACGACCGCCGCTACGCCTTTGTCTACGATGCCGATTTCCGGGTGCTGGCCAGCGGCGACCCCGACATGATCGACCGCGATCTGTCGACGCTGTCCGACTTCAAGAACCGGCCGCTGGCACAAGCGTTGCTCGAGGAAAGCCGTACCTCGGGCTATGGCTTCGCCATCTATCGCTGGCCGCCGTCGGCCCAGCGCGGCGACGGCGAAACGCGCTATGCCTATTTCGGCTATTTCCGTCCCTGGAACTGGGTATTCGCCATTTCCGACAGCGCCCAGGATGTCATCGAGCAGGTCGACAACCGCCGCGCCCAGTTGGAAAACTCGGTGCGCGACACGCTGACGAAGCTGACCCTGGCACAGTCCGGCTTCATCTTCATTGTGGCCGACGACGGCCGCATGATCGTGCCCCCGCCCGAGGCCCGCGCCGGTCTGATGGAGGTCCGCGACCAGGGCGGCACGCCCCTGCGCACGCTGCTGGCGCGCCAGGACGCCAATGGCAAGCTGCAAAGCCTGCGGTTCGATGGCGGCAACGGCACCTGGCGGATCGACAGCGCGCGCTTCGCGCCGTTGGGCTGGACCGTGGTGGCGGCCGTGCCCGAAAGCGACCTGACGGCGCCGGCGCGCGAACTGCTGAACCGGCAGGCGCTGATCTTCGTGGGCATGATGCTGGTGGCGCTGGTGTGTGCCTGGCTGGTGGCGGCGCGCATTGTCAGGCCGCTGGAAACGCTGACCCACTATGCCCGCCAGTTGCCCGAGCAGGACCTGACCGCGGCCGCCAGCGTGCCGGCCCATATCGCCGCGCTGCCGGACAAGCACAAGGACGAGGTCGGACGCCTGGCGTCGTCGTTCCTGTTCATGGACCGCAAGCTGCGCGAGAACGTGGCCCGCTTGATGCGCGAGACCACCGCGCGCGAACGCTTCGAGAGCGAACTGAACATCGCCCGCGCGATCCAGCTCGGCCTGCTGCCGGTGCCGCTGTCGCCGCTCACGCGCGAACAGGTCGACCTGAACGCGGTGATGCTGCCGGCCAAGGAAGTCGGCGGCGATCTGTACGACTACTTCACCCTGCCCGACGGCCGGTTGTGCCTGGCCATTGGCGACGTGTCGGACAAGGGCGTGCCGGCGGCGCTGTTCATGGCCGTCACCCGCACGCTGATCCGCGCCACCGCCGAGGACGAGACCGATCCGGCGCTGATCATGCAGAAGATCAACAACCGCCTGTCCGAGAACAACCCCAACATGATGTTCGTCACGCTGCTGGTCGGCGTGCTCGACCTGACCACGGGCGAACTCAAATGGGCCAATGCCGGCCATCTGCCGCCGGCGATCGTGGGCGCCGATGGCGTGGTGCGGCTGCTGGAAGGCCGCAGCGGCCCGGCCTGTGGCGTGCAGGAAGACCTGCAATACCGCTGCCTGTCGACGGTGCTGGCGCCGGGCGAGATGCTGGTGGGCTACACCGACGGCATCACCGAGGCCGTCAATCCGCACAATGCGCAGTATGGCGATCCGCGCCTGCTGGCCGTGCTGTCCAACCCTCCCGTGCCGGCGGCCAGCCTGGCCAAGCGTCTGCTGGAAGACGTGCAGGCGTTCGCCGACGGCGCGGAACAATCCGATGACATCACCCTGATCGTGATCCGCCGCCCATGAAGACTTCGCTGTCCACCCTCTTGTTGAGCCTGGCCCTGCTGGCGCCCGCCGCGAGCCACGCCCAGGCCGGGGCGGCGCCGTCCCCGGCCGCCACTGCCCCCTCCCAGGTGTTCCCGACCCACCCCGTGACGCGACCGGACGGCAAGAAATGGCGCATCGGCTATTTCGAGAGCGGCGACTACAGCGAGTATCCCCGCACCCTGCGCGTCACGGTCGAGGGCCTGCAGAAGCTGGGCTGGATCACCGTGCCGGCCATTCCCGATGGCCTGAACGGCAGGCAGATGTGGAACTACCTGGCCGACAACGCCCACAGCGACACGCTGGAATTCGTGCGCGACGCCTGGTGGCAGCCCGGCAACTTCGACGCCGCCCAGCGGCCCGCGGTGCGCGAGGCCATCAAGCAGCGGCTGGAGAGCAGGAAGGATATCGACCTGATCATCGCCATGGGCACCTGGGCCGGCCAGGACATGGCCGCGATGGGCGCGCCGGTGCCCACCATCGTCGCTTCGACCAGCGACGCGATCGGCGCCCGCATCACCCGTTCGGCGCAGGACAGCGGCCTGGACAACCTGCATGCCCGCGTGCAGCCCGAGCGCTATCAGCGCCAGGTGCGCCTGTTCCACGAAATCGTGCCGTTCAAGCGTCTCGGCCTGGTGTACGAAGACAGCCCCGAAGGCCGTACCTACAGCGCGGTCGACGCGGTCGAGCAGGTGGCGCGCGAGCAGGGCTTCAAGGTGGTGACCTGCAATGCGCCATCCAATGGCATCCCGCAGGAAGCCGCGACCCGCAATGCGCTCGAATGCTATGCCAAGCTGGCGCCGCAGATCGATGCCGCCTACGTCACGGTGCACCGGGGCGTGACCCCGGCTTCGATCGACACGGTGGCCGAGATCCTGCGCCAGGCGCGCGTGCCGAGCTTCTCGATGCTGGGCTCCGAAGAGGTCAAGCACGGGCTGCTGCTGAGCCTGGCCCAGGCCGACTATTCCTATGTCGGCCTGTTCTACGCCGAGACCATGGCGCGGATCTTCAACGGCGCCAAGGCGCGCGAATTGAGCCAGGTCTGGATCGATCCGGCCAAGATCGCCCTGAACCTGCAGACCGCGCGTGTCATCGGCTTCGATCCGCCGGTGGATATTCTGCTGGCGGCCGACGAAGTCTACGAGGCGCGGTAACGCTCCGTTGCCAGACCTCGGCGGGAAAACCGCGCGATAGCATAAAATCCGCGTACGTGTCGCGGCGATGGAACCAAAGCGCCAGCCGGGTTACTCAACCACAGGGGCTGTTGAATCTCCTACGGGCCCGACCTTGGACACGCCGGATTTATTGGCTGCATGACAATTTCATCGGTTACCCCTTCCTCGCCGTTCGTCTCTCTCGAAGCCTTCGCCAAGGCGGCGCAGAGCGGCCAGGACGTTTATGTCGACATCGCCGGCGAAAAGCTGCAGGTCCTGGGCATGGGGACCACGCCCGGCGGCCGCAGCGTGGCGTGGGTGGCGCCGAATGTCGACACCACCAGCCTGTTCGCGCAGGCGCTGGCCCACAGCTATGGCCAGGGCATCGCCAGCGCGGTGTCGCGCGAGCTCGGGCTGGAACCCAACCCCGGCAAGCCGCTGGCGGCCCGCACCGTCGCGCAGGCGCTGGACATGGCGCAGACCTCGCGCGATGCCCTCTCGGGCGTCGACTTCCTGACCCGCCTGGCGGTCTCGGCCAGCGCCGATACCCCCGCCTTCCAGCAAGCCTGTCGCGACACAGGCGTGGCTGCCGCCAGCCTGGACGCCAGCCGCCGCGATGCGCTCGACCAAGCCATGCAGGCACGCTTCGAGCAGGCGGCCCTGTCGGGGCAGAGCCCGGTTTCGCTGGCCACCGCCGCCGCCTGGTTGCGCGACCAACTCAAATCCGGCTGACACCGGTCCCCTCGCCGATCGAGATTCCGCTCTCCGGAATATCGCCACCATCGATTACTTGTTTTTACATATCTGACGCAAAAAATCTTACTTTTGCCTCAATATTTCGATTTTCGAAATATTGTGACACCGGTAAGCTGCGATAATTCGCCGCAGACCGGTAGTAACTTGTAGCTGAATACACGTTTCTTTTCCCAATCCATGACCCATCCCAGCGACTGCACAGCCGCTTCCGCCGAGACGGATTTGCCGCCCGTTCGCGCTGACGGCGAGGGGCGGGGTTGGGACATGGATGAACAATATCTGCTGCGCGACCTGGTGCGGGAGCACTCCACCCGGCTCCAGCGCTTCATCATCAAGCACATCGGCAACACCACCGAGGCCGAAGACCTGGCCCAACAGGCTTTTGTCGAAGCGGCCCGCTCATACCGCAGCTTCCGCGGCGAATCGCAACTCTCCTCCTGGCTCTACGGCATCGCGCTGAACCTGGTGCGCAACTATCTGTCGCGCGCCCCCGAGCGCCGCCATGATTTCGTCAGCGACAGCCTGCTGGCCGAGCATGCCACCAGCGACCTGTCCCCCGATCGCGTGCTGGAACAGAACCAGACCCTGGCCTTGCTGCAGGAATCGCTGGACGAACTGCCGGAAAACATGCGCGACATCCTTCTCATGGTCGGCATCGACGAGATTTCGTACGAAGACGCCGCCGCGCTGCTGACAGTGCCGGTCGGCACCGTGCGCAGCCGCCTGTCGCGCGCCCGTGCGGCCCTGCGCGAGAAGCTGGCCCAGAAAGGGCTGCGGCTCGACGACTGAGCCGCCCCCTCCGCGGCCATCCGAAGGCATCCCCCCGCATGGCCATGCGCCCCGGCTAGGGCGCCCTGCCCGTCCCCGGCGCCGCCACCGGCTCGACCTGGATCACCGGACCTTGCTGCGCGCTGGACTTGCCTTCCAGCAGCGGCGCCGCCGAGGGCGTGCCATCCAGCCATTCGGAGGCGCGCACCGGCCCGTTGCTGCGGCGCAATTGCACGTTCGGCCCGAACACGATGCGGGTACGCTGGCTTTGCGCCAGGTCGAGATACTGCCCCGCCGTCATGCGGCCTTCGCCGCCCCAGGTGGCGTTGAGCATGGGGCCGGTGCCGGACACGCCGGGCGTGGCCACCACTTCGCCATTGATCGCCACCACCTTGGGCCGGATCAGGAACAGGCGCTCGCGCCGCTGCACGGTCTTCGACTTGTTCGAGAACAGCAGTCCCAGGCCCGGGATGTCGCCCAGAATCGGCACCTTGTCGACCTGCTCGGAATTCTGGCTGCTGTTGTAGCCGCCGATCAGCAGGGTCTGGTCGTTGCCAACGATGGCCAGGGTGCTGATATTGCTCTTGCGCACGGTCGGCAGGTTGTCGATCTGGCGTTCTTCCTGGATGCGGCCGTCCTCGATATCGACCGTCAATTCGACGCGCGCGCCGTCCTTCGACTCGATGTAGCGGGGCGTCACGCGCAGCGACGTGCCCACGGTCACCGGCGTCACCGTCGCCACGCGTTCGCCGCGGGTCTGGATGTAGAAGGTGTCGGACAGGTCGATCATGGCACCGAGGTTGTCCGCGGTCAGGATCGACGGTTGCGACAGGATGTTGGCCTGGCCCTTGGTCTGCAGGGCGCGCAAGCGCGCCGCCAGCGTGTTGCCGACGCTCACGCCGATGGTGCCGGGCGACAGCGCCGCGCCGCTTTCCAGCGGCAGCCCGCCGCTGGTGCCCAGGCCCAGGTTGCCATAGCCGAACGTGGTCGAACCGGCGCGCGCGCCCCAGGTCACGCCCAGTTCGCTGACCAGGTCCGAATTCACATCCACGATCATGGCTTCGATCTCGACCAGCGTGCTGGGCAGGTCGAGCTGCTCGATCAGGCTGCGGTAGATGGGGATTCGGTCGGGAATGTCCTGCACGATGATGGCGTTCAGGCGCGCATCGGCCTGTACCGTGGGTTCGCGCAGGCGCAGCCCGGATTTGCCGGTGGCCGCGGGCGCGGCCGGCTGGGCCCCGGCCTGGCCGGCGGCCCCATCGCTGCCATTGACCTGCGGAAAGGCCGGCGGATTGTCGCGCAAGGGCGCCGCGATGGCGGCCAGGGTTTCATTGTTGGCGCCACCGCCGCCGCCCGTGATCAGGTTGCGCAGCACGGTCGACAGGCCCGGCGTCACCACCTTCTGGTCGCGGTAGCTGATGGTGCGGTCATTGACCGAGGCGTGCTTGAGCCGGAACACCGCCACCTGCTGGCCGCCCGCCCCCATCGGCAAGGCGGCCACGGTGCGTTCGACCAGGTCGACGTAACCGGGCGGGCCGGACACCAGCGCGATGCCTTGATCGGGCAGCTCGCCCCAGCCGAAGCGCGGGTCCAGCACGCCGAGCTGCTGCAGCGCCTGGCGCAACGCGCTGATGGAGCTGCCCATGGCGCTGACCGAGCGCGTCTTCATGTCGTTGGTACGGCTGACGAACAACGTGCCGGCGTAGACGAACCAGTTGAAGCCGTACACCCCGCCCAGCCGGTCCATGAACTCGGTCGGCGAATTGGCGTTGAACTTGCCGTTGACCGTGCCATTGACGTTGGGCCCGAGTTGCAGCGACAGGCTGAAGCCGCCGGCGAATTCGCGCAGCAGCGTCTGCAGGTTCTCGTCGCGGGCATAGTAGCTGTAGGGCACGTTCGGCCAGTTGGGCGCGGACTGCGCGCCGGCCGCCAGGCCCAGCGACAGCGCGGTCGCCAGAATCATCCGCTTCAACACTCTTTCTCCTCGGGCCGCATGCCCGTAACGCGTATTCATGCCAGCCGCCGCACGGCGCCGGCCCAAAAAGACAGTGCATTGGCAAAAGCCCCCACGGCCTCGTCCAGCGCCAGATCGCCGCTGGCCGGCTGCAGCGTCTGTTGCAGCCACAGGGCCCGGTCCTGCGGGTCGACCACGCAGCAGGCCGCATGGCGCGACAGCATGCCGGCGGCCAGCTTGCCAAGCTCGATCACCAGGGCATCGCGCTCGGCCTGCCCGGCCGGCAGCGGGCACAGGCGCGCGCTCAGGGCCAGCCACCCATCGCGCGCCGGCTGCAGATGCACGCGATAGGCCTGGTCGATCACCACGGTGAGGCGGCCATCGGCGCGGGTCGAAGGCGGCAGGCCGTGGCGCGCCGCATAGGCCGAAATCAGGGGGTGCTGGGATGCATTCATGTCGGGTCTTCCGGATTGCCGGCCAGCTTCCTGACCAGCCGCAGGACTTCGGCGACCGGCTCGATCAGCTCGCTGGGAATGTATTGATCGGGTTGCGCGGACGCCATCAGCGCCCGCGCCAGGGGAATGTTCTGCATCACCGGCACGCCAGCCTCGCGCGCCGCTTGCATCATCTGCTCGGCCAGCGCGCCCTCACCCTTGGCCAGCACCACCGGCAGCGGCGTTTCGTCGGGTTCGTAGTAGATCGCCACCGCCAGGTGGGTGGGATTGGTCACCAGCACCGACGCCTTGCGCGTGCTGGCGACGGCGCCATGCATCACCATTTCCTGGTGCAGGTGCTTGCGCTTGTGCTTGATGTGGGGGTCGCCCTCCATCTCCTTGAATTCCTGCTTGATGTCTTCCTTGCTCATCATCAGCCCCTTGCGGTACTGCATGCGCTGCCAGACGAAATCGGCCAGGGAAATCACCACATATGCCACCGCGATGTTCACGATCAGCGTGCGCATCATGCCGCCCACGCCCGCCTCCAGCCCGGCCAGGCCGCTGTGCGGCACCGCCATCAGCTCGGGCAACGCATCACGCACCACCAGCGTCACCAGCACCGACAGGAACGCGATCTTGATGATGGATTTCAGCAACTCCACCAGGTTTTTCTTGGAGAAGATGTTCTTCAGGTTGCTCATCACATTGAGCTTCTTGGCTGAAGGCTTGAGCTTCTCGAACGCCAGCACCACCCCCACCTGCAGGAACTCGGCGAACATGCCGATCACCAGCACGATCAGCACGAACGGCAGCACCAGGTAGACGGCCTCGCGCAGGGCCGCCTCCAGCGCCACCGGCAGCGCCTGCTCGAACGGCTGCCCCACCAGCGTCGACGGAATCAGGACCAGCCGGCCCAGGGCCTCGATGATGCCGTGGGCATTGCCCAGCATGTAGCCGAACAACGCCAACACCAGCAGCGTCTGGGTGAAGTCCTTGCTGTGCGCGACGTCGCCTTTCTGGCGCGCTTCGCGCAGCTTCTTCTGGGTTGGCTGTTCGGTTTTTTCGCCGCTCATGGCGCCCGCCATTGGTTGTCCAGGAACGGCAAGGCCACGCCGATCTGGCCGGTGGCCTCGGCGGCATACTCGAACAGCGTGCTCATGTACAGCACCATCACCAGCAATGCCAGCGCGCTCTTGATCGGCATGGCCAGGAAGAACACCTGCAATTGCGGCGCGAAGCGGCTGACCAGCGCCAGCCCGACCTCGGCCAGGAACATCGAGATGATGGCGGGCGCGGCGAACAGCAGCGTCAGCCGCAGGAAACGGCCCAACTGGTCCAGCATCAGCGGCACGCTTTCGCGCCGCAGGGTCGGCGCCCAGTCCCACAGGTCCCAAAGACGGAAGCTGTCGTACAGCATGGTCAGCATCAGCATGAAGCCGCCGCCCACCAGGAAGAACACCATGAACGCCTGGTTGAACAGGATGCCCAGGGGCGACGAGTCGTTGCCGGTGGCCGGGTTGATGGTGGCGCCCAGACTGGCGCCGCGCTGGTTGTCGACCACGAAGCCCACCGCCTCGAAGATCCAGAACGGAATCGCCACCAGGAAGCCCATCACCAGGCCGATGAAGACTTCCTTGGCCACCAGCAGCACCAGATCGACCGCGCTCAGCTCGATCACGGCGTAGCGCGGCGCCAGCGCCGGCACCAGCACCAGGCCGATGGCGGCGCACAGGGCGTAGCGCAGCATGCCGGGCAGCAGCTGGCGGTTGAACAGCGGCAGCATCGCGCACAGCGCCAGAATGCGCGGCTGCGTCAGCGCCAGCGTCCCCAGGAAGACTTTGGCTTCGGCGTAAGTGATGCCCGAGATCATGATGGCCGGCCGCTCCTAATGGATCTTGTAGAAGAGGTCGAACACGGAAATCGTGAAGTTGTACAGCTCGGCGCTGAGCCAGCGCGCCGTCAGCATGATGGTGGCGAACACCGCGATCAGCTTGATGGCGAACGACAGCGTCTGTTCCTGGATCTGCGTCAGGGCCTGGAACAGCGAAAACAGGGTACCCACGATCGCCGCCACGGCGATCGGCGGCAGCGACAGCCACAGCACCAGGTAAAGCGCCTGGGTCATGTACGAGACAAGATCGACGGTTCCCATGGCGGCCTCAGGTGTAGGACAGCACCAGGCCCTGGATCAGCCGCGTCCAGCCGTCGACCATGACGAACAGGAACAGCTTCAGGGGCATGGAGATCGTGACCGGCGACACCATCATCATGCCCATCGCCAGCAGGATGTTGGACACGATCAAGTCGATGATGACGAACGGCAGGTACAGCAGGAAGCCGATCTGGAAAGCCGCGGTCAGCTCCGACAACAGGAACGACGGAATCAGCACCAGCAGGTCGTCTTCCTTCAGGTTGCGGGCCTGCTGCTCGCCCCACAGGCCGCGGGCAGTGCGCAGGAAGAAATCGCGCTGCTCGGCGCGGCTATTCTTCAGCATGAATGCGCGCATCGGTTCGGCGCCGCGCGTCACCGCGTCGAGGATGCCTTCGAGCCGGTCCGGCTCGGGCGCGCCCGGCGCCACCGCCGCCGGCGGCGCGCGCAGTTCGTCGCCGATCTGCATCACCACCGGCCCCATGACGTAGGCCGACAGGATCAGCGCCAGCCCGTACAAGGCCATGTTGGGCGGCACCTGCTGTACCCCCAGGGCATTGCGCACCAGCGTCAGCACCACCGCGATCTTCAGGAACGACGTGGTCATGACCGCGGCCAGCGGCACCAGCGCCAGCAGCGCCAGGACCACCGCCAGACTGATCGGATCCGCGCCGTTCATGCGCCTGCCTTGCCGAGGCGGTGCAGCGTCACGCCGATGCGGCCATCGATCTCGACCAACTCGCCGCTGCCCACCAGCGCGCCGTTGGCGCGCACCAGCACCGGCCCGTCCGCCAGCGGCCGCGCCAGGTCGAAGGTCTCGCCAGGCTGCAACTGGCGCAGCTCGCCCAGGGTGATCTGGCGTTCGCCCAGTTCGAAAGTCAGTCGGACGGGGATGGCGTCGATATCGAGCGGCGTCTGATCGCCCGCGTCGGCGTCCAGCGGCGGTTGCGGCGTCTCGGTCATGAGGGAGGTCCAGCCTTGGGTAACGAGGTATGAGGAATCCTGGCGGCGCACGCGCAGCCCTTGGCCGCCAGCGCCAAGCCACAGCTCGCCGTCGGGCGAGATCAGGCAATGGTCGAGGAACACGGTGTCGCGCGGCGCCAGGCTGCGCAACTCGGCCGCGCCCAGGTGGGTCCATCCCAGGCAGGCGGCAAGGCGCACCGGCACGGCGTCGGCGTCGATATCGTTGGCCGCGGGCGCGGCACGGCCGATCAGGCCGGCCAACAGCATCAGGCCCAGGCCATCGGCCGCCAGCGTGGCGTAGACCGTATCGCCGCTGGCGGGATGGCGCGCGGCGAGCGTCCAGTCATGCGGCAGCGCCGGCGCCGGGGTGTCGCGGCCGACCACCCGCAGCGGGCCGCCGGGCGATGCCTGGCCCAGACCCGCGACCACTTCGGCCAGCAAGGTCTCGATGGCAGCCAGCGCCAGGGCCGGCGGCAGCTCGCCGGCATCCAGGTCCGGCAGACGCGCCGCCAGCCAGGCCTCGGCTGCGCCTGCCGGCAGGCCCAGGCGCAGCCGCGCGCCGGCCCATTCCAGATCGGCCGACAGCGTGGCCGACTGCCGCACGGCGTCGGGCACGCCAGGCGTGAAGCCCAGGCGCCAGCGCGCGGGTTCGGCATCGCTGCCGGCCAGCGGCGCCAGCATGACCGTCAGGTCGGCGCCATGGCGGGCGATCAGCGAGCGCGCGCGGGCCTCGTTGCCGGACAGGCGCGGCAACGGCAGCGGAGAAGGGGAAAATGAAGTACTTGCGGTCATGGGTTCCAGGGATCAACGGAGCGGCGCGTCGGCGTCGGTCTCCGCCAGGCAGGGGTCTTCCGGGTCATCGGTGCCGACGCGCACGCGCGTCGGCCGGCCCAGGCTCTCGGCCAGTTGCTCGGCCAGCGGCCGCGCCAGACTGGCCAGGCGTTCACGCGAGGTCTCGCTGGCGCAGCTGAAATCGGCGACGACGCGGCCCTCGGCCTCGTAGACCGACACGCTGACGCCGGGCAGCACCTCATCCTTCAATTCCACTCGCACCTGGCGCCGGCCCTGGCTGCCATCGGCCACCAGCAGTTGCTCGGCGCTGCCGAGCAGCGCCTGCGTCAATGCCTGCGGCGGCGCGGCGGCAGGCTGGGCGGTCTCGGCGCGGCCGGCGCCGAACAGCGAAAACGGCGAAGGTGTGGCCGGCGCATCGGCCGGCGCGGCCTCGCCGCCCTGCGCCATGGCCTGCTCGAACGCGCGCCGGTCGGCATCGCTGGCCTGGCGGCCAGGCGCCTGGCCGTCCGATTGGGTCAACCCCGACCCCTGGGCGATGGCGGTGTCCAGTCCGATGCGTCGGTCTATGCTCATGCCGGTTCGAACTCCTCGTGCTGTTCCCAGTCCTCGCGATCGCGCGACAGCGAGGCGGCCTCTTCCATTTCCTGGTCTTCCTTGTGCTCCAGCGCCTTGAGATGCTCGGCCAGGTGAATGCTGGCCAGTTCCACGAACTTGCCGGTCAGGCGCACCGCCTGCTGGTGCTGTTCGCGGCGCTCGGCCAGCGCCCGGGCTTCGTCGCGCAGGCGCTGCGCCGCCTGCTCCAATGCCTGTTCGCAGCGGCGCTCGCCGTCGCGCAGGCCGGCCACGCCCTGCAGCACATTCTCGATCTCGCGCACCCGCACCACGCGGCTGCACAGGTCGCGGTACATAGCGCGCTCGCGCCGCGCGGATTCGTCGCGGAAATCCGCCAGCGCCTGCTCGGACGCCTGGCGCGCGGCCTCGGCCTCGGCGTGGCGCTGACGCTGGCGCGACACCGCGATTTCGGCCTGGCCTTCGCGAAAGCGCTTGATAGCGAGCAGCTCGTCGAACACGCTCATGCCGTCCCCACGATGCCGCTCATCTGCGCCAGCGCCTCGGCCAGCGTGGCGCGTTCATCGGTGCGCTGGCGCAGGAACTGGTTGATGGCGCCGATTTTGTCGATGGCCTCGTCGGTCACCGCATCGCCGCCGCGCTTGTATTCGCCGATCTTCACCAGCAGCTCGACTTCCTGGTACTTGGCCATCAGTTCGCGCAGGCGGCCGGCGGCGCGCTTGTGCTCGGGCGTGATGACCGCATTCATGACGCGGCTGGCCGACGCCAGCACATCGATGGCGGGGTAATGATTGGCCGCGCCCAGCTTGCGCGACAGCACGATGTGGCCGTCCAGAATGGAACGGGTCTCGTCGGCGATGGGCTCGGTCATGTCGTCGCCCTCCACCAGCACCGTGTACAGGGCGGTGATGGAGCCGTGCTCGTTCATGCCGGCGCGCTCCATCAACTTGGGCAGCGTGGCGAACACCGAAGGCGGATAGCCGCGGCGGGTGGGCGGCTCGCCCGCCGCCAGGCCGATCTCGCGCTGGGCGCGGGCAAAGCGCGTCACCGAATCCATCAGGAACAGCACCCGCTTGCCCTGGTCGCGGAAGTACTCGGCGATGGCGGTGGCCACATAGGCGGCCTTGGCCCGTTCCATCGACGACTTGTCGCTGGTGGCGCAGACGATCACGCTTTTGCGCCGGCCTTCGCGACCCAGCTCATGTTCCAGGAATTCGCGCACTTCGCGGCCGCGTTCGCCGATCAGCGCGACCACCGTCACGTCGACCGCCGCGCCCTTGACCAACATGCCCATCAGCGTCGATTTGCCGCCGCCGGCGGCCGCGAAGATCCCCATGCGCTGGCCCTCGCCGCAGGTCAGCACGCTGTCCAGCGCGCGCACGCCGAGTTCCAGCGGCTGCGAGATGATGCGGCGCTTGAGCGGGTCGGGCGCCTCGGCGAACACGGGGTAGAACTTGCTGGCCTCCAGCGGCCCCAGCTCGGCCTCGTCCAGCGGCCGGCCCAACCCGTCCAGCACCCGGCCCAGCAGGCCGGGCCCGACCGGCACCATGTGGGCGCGGCCGGTGGGGATGACCTCGGTGGCGGTGGAGATGCCATACATGTCGCCAATCGGCGTCAGCAATGCGGCATCGCGGGCAAAACCCACGACCTCGCCCTTCATCTCGAAGTTCTCGCCGGGGTTGCGCAGGATGCAGACCTCGCCCACCTTCACCGACGGCACCACCGCCTTGATGATGGTGCCGATCACCTGCGTGACGCGGCCCTTGATGCGCAGCGTCGGCGTGTCCTGCAGCGCCAGCGCCATCATCTCGGAGATGTAGTCGAACTGGCGCATCGCTAGACCCGGCTGCCCAGGGTGCGCTGGAATGCCTGGCGCAAGGCCTGGATCTGCCCTTCCAGGCTGGCTTCGACCATGCCGATCTCGCTTTCCAGGATGCAGGCGCCGCGCGCCAGCCGGCCGTCGGCCAGGATGTCCAGGTAGCCGACGCCGGGATAGGCCGCCAGCAGGTCATTGATCTGCTCGCGCACGGTATCGACTTCCGCCGGATTCAGGCGCAGCGTCATCTGCTTCTGGTTGCGCACCACCGCCAGGGCGTTGCGCACCACCACCATGACCTTCTCGCGGTCATCAAAGCCATCGACCACCTTGCGCACGGCCGACATCACCAGCTCGACCATTTCGTTCTCGACGCCGGCGAAATACTCCACCGTGCGGCCGACCGTCTCGATCATCTTCTCGGCCTGGTCGAGCAGCGCTGCTTCGTGGCCTTCGTCATAGCCGCGCTGGCGCTCGGCCTCGAACGCCGCCTGAGCGCCGGCGACGATGGCGTCGGCCTGCGCCTGCGCCCGCGCCAGCAATTGGCCGGCATCGGCCCAGGCCGCCCTTTCGGCGGCCCGCAATATGCGCGCGGCGGGGTCGATGCGCCCGGCGCCGCCGGTGTCCGCGGCGCGCGGCGTCAGCGGATCGCGGGGAATGAGGAAAGCCATGTGGGATCCGTTTGCTTGAGCAGGGACAAGCCTAGCGACAGCGCCTGCGCTGCCGGTAGCGGCGCGGGCGCCGCGGGCAGGTCGGGCAGTTTCAGTTCGGCCCGCTGCGCCAGCTCGGGACCGCCGTCGCTCAGGGCCGCGCGCAGCGCGCCCAGGCCCAGCGTGTCGACCGCGGCCGCAGTGTCGTCCAATGACCAGGCGGCCGTCTCGGCCAGGCCTGCATGCAGGCCGCCGGCGGTGCGGCGGGTGAAATCCAGCAGGTCGGCGCCGAAGCGGCCGATCAGCGTGCGCACGTCGTCGCCGGCGATGACGCGGCGCAGCCGTGGGCCGCACAGCACCGCGCCCAGCTGGCGCGCGCAGCGTGCCAGCGCATCCGGCGCCAGCAGCGCCAACGCCAGTTCGGGGCGGGTGGCATCGATGACCGGGCGCTGCCACAGGCCCAGCGTCTCCAGGATGTCGCGCGACCAGTGCCGATGCCAGGCCGGCGCCAGCGCAGGCGCCGCGGCGATCACGGCGAACGCGGCCGGCGGCGCATGGCGTTCATGGCGGCTCGGGTGCAGGGTGTGGCTGGGCAGCTGGTTGAATGCAACCAGCCTGCGATCCAGCACGGCCGACGCGTAAGCCATCGTCAACGGGCCTCGGCCGCGGGCTCGCGGCGCGCGGGCTGGGCGCGGCCAGGCATGCCATAGCGCCACAGCAGGTAGCCCAGGGCGGCGGCCAGGATCAGCACCAGCAGAATCAGCCCCACCAGCCAGACCAGCAACGTCGCCGACGAATCCGCGCCGACCTCGATGCCCAGCACCTGCCGCGTGGCCATGCCGGCGGCCGGCGCCGAGGCCGCCGGTTGCGCCGACACCAGGGCGATCGAGACCCGGTCTTCCGTCAATCCTGGAATCGCGTGCGTCACCAGCTTGCGGATCTGCGGTTGCAGCGCGTCCAGGTTGTAGCCCGTCTGGTGCTTGATGAAGACCGCGGCGGTCGAGGGCGTGGTGTTTTCACCCACGCCGCCGCGCTCGGGCAACACCACGTGGACTCTCGCGGCCAGCACGCCGTCCATCTGCGACAGCGTGTTGGTCAGCTCCTGCGACAGCGCGTAGATATAGCGGGCGCGCTCTTCCAGCGGCGAGGACACCAGCCCTTCCTTGCGGAAGATCTGCCCCATGCCGTCGAAGCGTTCGCGCGGCAGGCCGCGCGCCCGCAGGATGTCGAGTGCGCGCGCCACCTGCGCGCCGTCCACCGACACCGCCACGCCGGCCTTGGTGGCGGCCTTCTGCGCGGCGATGCCGGCATCGAGCAGCACCGACAGCACCTCGTTGGCCTCGCTTTCGTTGGCGGCCGAGAACAGCTCCACGCGCGAGCCGCAAGCGGCCAGCAACAGCGCCAGGCCCAGCAGCAGCCAGCGCAGGCGCGACAGCGCCGCGGGAAAAGACAGGGTTGAAACAGCGTGCATTAGGACATCCTGACAAGCGAATCGACGTTCTGCGTGGTGCGCGAGACCGCCTTGCCGACCAGTTCGTACTGCACCGACACCTGCACCAGGTCGGCCTGCAGCCGCAGCATGTCGGCAATGGCCGGCGCGGACGACATGGCATCGAGACGGCCGGCGATGTTTTGCCACTTCTCCGAATACTCGGTGGTGGTACTACGCAGACTGGCCAGAATCTGGTTGCCGAGCGTGGCAGGCGCGGCGTCGATCGCGGGCGTGAAGGCCGATTGCAAAGCAGCCTGCAGGCCGGTGAGCGCGGGCGCGCCCGCTTCGGGCGCGGCCATCAATTGGGCGAAGCGTTCCGTGACCAGCTCGGACGGCGCGGTCTTGACCGTGTCCAGCACGGGCGCCATTGCGGCGGAAAGCGCGGTGATCTCCATATTTATCCTAGGACTTGTTCACACGGGAAGGGTCGTCGTTCATTTCGGCCGGCAAGCCCAGCAGCGAACGGGCCAGTGCGATGCCCTCCGCGCCCTCGCCGCCTTGCGCGCAGGCTTGCAGCAGGCGCGTGCTTTCGGCAGTGCGGCCAGCCAGTTGCAGCGCCAGCCCGCGCCAGGCCGCCAGCAGCCCGCGTTCAGCCGCCGCGCTGGCCTCGCCCTGCTCCAGCAGCCGCACCGCCTCGTCCGCCCGGCCCGCGTTCAGGCGCGCCACCGCCAGTCCCAGCCAGGGATAGGCGCGGCCCGGCCGCAAGGCGCGCAGCGCCTGGAAGATGACATCGGCGCGCGCCACGTCGCCACGGCCGGCGGCCAGGAATCCCACTTCGGTCAAGACGCGCGCGTCATCGGCATCAAGCACAAAAGCCGTCTCATCCGAGACGGCTGCTGCCGAGCCTGCTTCGACCCTATCGTTCATATCGTTTCTGGTTCACGGCAGGGCGCCTTTGTCGAGCAGCGCCAACAGGCTGGCCGCGCGCGCCCCCAATGACGCATGGCTACTGTCAGCCTGGGCGGCCTGCGCCACCAGTTGCAACGATTCGCGCGCCGCCCCGGTCTGCGCCAACGCCAGCTGGCATTCGGCCACGCGCAGCGTGGCCTCCGGCGCCAGCGGGTACAACACGCCGATCAGCGAATAAATCCGGATCGCCTCGTCAAAGCGGGCCTGCATCTGCAGGCACAGCGCCAGCCCGGTCAGGTAATGCTTGCGGGTCGGACCGTACTGCGACAGGAAGGCAAACAGCGGCAGCGCCTGGGCGTACTGGGCCTGCGCCACGTGGGCGTAGGCCATGGCGTAGATCACCTCGAGCTGGTCGGCGGTGAGCCGCTGGCTGCCGGGCAAGGCGGCCAGGCCGTCATACAGTTGCTGCCCGAAGGCGCTGCGCGAGGTCGCGGGTGAGGATAGGGACACTTGGTTCGCTCCGATATTGATGCCATTCAGACCATGGCGCGCTTGCCGATATTGGCGGTGACCTGGCTCATGCTGTCGGCCGCCGCATTGATCATCTTGCTGACCATCTGCATCGACTCGTCCATGGCCTGCATCACGCTCTTGATCCGGTCACGGTCTTCTTCCATCGAGGCCTGCAGCTTGACCAGCAAGGCCTCCAGCGCCTTCTTGTCGGCCAGCACCTTGTCGGCCGCCTCCTGCGCCTGCGCCGACTTGATGGTCTCGGCGCCGGTGATGACCTGCCCCGTCCCCTTGGCCACGGCGGCCGCGCCCGATGCCACCTGGCCAGCGGTCTTGACGGTATCGGCCACGCTGCGCGCGGTCTGCGAGCCGACGTTGGCGGCCGCGTTGGCCCCGGCCGACACGGCGCCGGCGCCGAACGAGGCAACCGCCATCACCACCCCGACCGTGATCGTCGCGGCCAGGCCGACCGCCATGGCGATATAGCCCGCGGTCTGCGGGTCGGCCCCGGCCACCACCGCGATGGCGCCGGCCATCTTGCCCAGCGCGCCGGGCTCGATCAGGACCGCGCCCGTCATCAGCATGGACGCGCCGGCCACAATGTTGCCGATCTTCTCGGCCAGCTCGGGCTCGACGCCGAAGGCCTGCAGCAGCTTGCTCACGGCCTGGGTGATCAGATTGCTGATGCTGATCTCGGGGCCGCCGCATTCGGCCGATATCTGGTTCGCCAACAGGCTGACCGCGCCCGCCACCGCGATCGCCGCCAGCGTCACCATGACCGGACCGGCGGCGCCGCCCGTGACGGCCGTGGCCGCCACCGCCGCCACCACCATCAGCGCCGCCGCGATCGCGGCCACGATGGCGCCGATCCAGCCGAATATCTTGCCCAGGATGCCGCCTTTCTCGGCTTCCTTGCTCTTCTGGATCCATTCATCGACCTTGCGGGCCTGCTCTTCGTTGTTCTTGGCCTGCTCGATGCGGTTGTTCTCGATGTTCTCCTTGGCCGAGCGCAATTGCGCATCCTGCGTCTTGCCCTGCAGGGCGCGCAGCAGGTCCACCATTTCGGCGGCCGAAAACTCGCGGCTCGGCGGAGCGATGGCGGGCTTGCCATTGGCGTTGGTGACGCCGTCGCCGCCGCCGCTGCGCGCCTGCGCCACGCTCGATGCCCACTGCGAGGCCAGGGCGGCCAGGTCCAGGCCGCTGGCGGCGCGCAGGGCGGCTTCGGCCGCCGCGCCCGTGGCGGCGCCCGCGCCGGACGGGTCCAGTGCCGGCGTCAGCCCGGCATTGCCGGTGGAAGGGCGGATATCCATGATCTTGGCTCCCCTGGCAGGCTCAGAGATTGCGGGCGATGCCGCGATTGGTTTCGCTGCGGCTCTGTTCGATCGCGCCGAGCTTGTCGCGGATATCGCGGATGACGTCCATCATCTGCTGCATCACGTCGTTGGCGTGTTGCGCCCCCGATTCGGCGACCTTGGCATCGGCTTCCAGCCGCGATCGCTCCGCGTCGGCCAGGCCCGCCTTCTGGTCATAGGCCGCCTGGACAATGCCGCCCACGCCGCCGGTCATGCCACTCAAGCCCTGGCCGATGCCGGCGGAATTGGTGGCAAAGCCATCCAGCCTGGCCTGCGTCACGGTCTGCTGCGCGGTCAACGGGCTGGACGTGGTGGTCATGCGGGCCGAGGCCCCCGTGGCCGCCACGCCCGCGGCGCCGATGCCGGCCTGCATGGCCCCGCCTACGATCTGGCTGATGCCCTGTGCCAGCGCCCCCTTGAAGCGTTCTTCGGCCGCTTCCTTGATCTTGTCGGCCGCGGCCAGCAGCGACTGCGTCTGCGCATCCAGCGAGGCGGCGCGGTCGGCCCGGGCCGCGTTGCGCTGTTCCTGCGAGATCTTCTGCAGCAGGGCCATCACCGCGTACATGTCGGTATCGGCATTGGCCATCAGCTTGTTCAGCGCATCGGCCGCGCCCGCGATGTCCCCCTGACCAGGCGGCGGCAGGCCCAGGGACGCCAGTTTGTCGGCGGCGCCGCCCTTGCCGACGAACTGGGTGGCATCCAGCGAGGTATAGCCGGGGGTTGCCGCCTGCGCGGCTTCCGCGCCGGCCAGCGGATCGAGCAGCGCCGGATTGATGGCGCCCGGGTTGTTGACGTTGATCATCTCAATTCTCCTTGGCCCCACGCGCCGCCAGCAGATCGCGCAGGCCGCGCGCGCGCTCGGCCAGCGCGGCATGGCGATCCGGTTTGCACATGGCCAGCGCCAGGTCGCACGACTGCAGGGCGGCGGCGGGTTGTCCCATTTCGAGCAGGCATTGGGCCGCATGGAACACGGGCGCCGGCTCCAGCGGGTCAAGCAGCGTGGCGGCCATGTACTGCTGCAGCGCATCGGCGTGCTTGCCCATGGCCTGGGCCGTGGCGCCCAGCGCCACCAGGTAGCGATGCTCGGTGTGGTCCAGCGTCACCAGGTAGGCCAGCACCTTGAGCGCATCGGCATAGCGCCCCTTTTCATACAGGCCATAGCCCAGGGCGTAGAGCGCCTCGCACTCGTCGGCGGTCATGCCCTTGAGCTGGCCCAGGCTGCCGCCCCGGGCCATCTGGTCAACGATCTGGTCATGCAGCGCTGCGTATTCCGCGCCGGTCATCGGCGCCTGGGCGGCGGTATTCATGGCGGGCTCCCGGGCGGCTGGGTCAGACCATCGTGCGCGGACGCTTGACCGGGGCGCCCGGCGCCCGCGGCGTGCTGCGCTGGCGCGCATAAGCGGCTTCCTGCTCGACCTCGCGGTCGACCGCCTCCATGTCCTGGCGGAACAGCGCCTCGGCTTCCTCGCGCTGGCGCTCGTCCATCGGCTGCGCCTGGAGCGTGGCGCGGACCTTGTCCGGATCCAGCCCCAGTTTGCGCAGGTTGTCGTCGGATGCCTCGATGGACCGCTGGGCTTCGCGCACGGCGGCGTCGGCGCGTTCGATAAGGTCCTGGATGTTCTGGTCTTGGGTGTCGGCCATTGCCGTTCTCCGGATTGCGGGCAGGTGGAAAGGAAGGAGGATCAGCGCATGTTGCCGATGATCGACGAACGGCTGTCCTGCATCTTCTTGATGAAATTGGTCATGGTGTCGAAGGCCTCGTTGCGCTTGTTCGACAGGCTTTGCAGGCGCAGCATGTCCATCTGCTGGCTGTTGCTGGCGGAATCGAGCTTGCTCTTGAGGTCGGGAATGGCCTTTTCCAGCCCTTCACGGGTCGGCATGCCGGTCACGGTGGCGCCGACGACATTGCCGGCGGCATCCTTGATCGGCGTCGCCGTCACCGGCGCCGGATCCATGCCCAGCTTGAACGCCTGGGTCGCGTATTCGGTGGCCAGCGTCTTGTTGGTGGGCGTGCCGGCGCCTTCGCTGACTCTGTCGCCCGGTTTGGCGTCCTTGGAGTCCAGCGTGCCCTTCATGCCGTTGAGCTTGGCCTGCATGTCGTTGAGCGCGCCGGTCAGTTCGTTGCGCTTCTGCACTTCCTCGATCTGGCTCTTGAGCTGGCTGTCCAGCAGTTTGGTGCGCTCGGTCTGCACCATCATCAGGGCGGTCTCGATGTCCATGCCCGAAAGATCGGTCATGTTGATGGCGCCGACGCCGGCGGGGTTCATGTTCACGCTCATGGAAGAAGCTCCTGGTCCGGCCCTATCGTCCGGGTTCGATGTTGCGGTTGACCGACTATGCAGCGTAAGTAACGGAACCCGGCTTCAGGTTCCACGAATCTTCTCGGAAATCGCCATCCGGCTGTCCTGCATCTTCCTGACGTAATTGCTCAGCATGTCGGCCGACTCGTTGCGGCGGTTCATCAGTGCCTGCAGCCGCAGCATCTGGTCCTGCTGCAGGCTCGAAGCCTCGTCGATGGCGCCCTGGACCCGGGTCACGGCCTGGCGCAGCTCGCCATATTCCGAGTCGTAGCGGATGCCGCCCGGGCAGCGATTAAGGGTTTGCCCGGGGTAGTCGGGGGTCATGAAGCCATCGTGGCCCGCCATCTGGTCGACCAGCTCCGCGGCCAGCAGATAGCCGCCCAGGTCGCCCTCGTCGCGCCAATGCGCCAACTGATCGGCCTGATCGGCAGGCAGGTAGGCGCGGGCAAAGTCCTTCATGTCGCCCATGTGGCCGAACAGGCGCCAGGAGTTGCTGTCGGCGGCGAACCCCAGGTTGAGGCCAGCCTCGGCCGCCGCCCGATTGATGCGATCGGCCAGCGCGAAGCTCCAGCCACCGCTGGCGTCGTCCCATTCCTTGTCGTACTTGGCGCCCGCGTTGAACTGTGCCTGCACCGCCTTCAGGCCGGCCTGCACCGTGTTGAGCAGCTCAAGGCGGCGGTTGAGCGCGCGCAATTCCTGGATCTGCGTCTCGACCTGCTTGTCGAGCAGGCGCCCACGCTCGCCCTGCACACTGAGCATGGCGGTCTCCTGGTCGGCGCCCACCAGGTCGGCGCCACGCACACCGCTGGAACTCTCCAGCCCCACGCCCCCCAGGTTGGGTTGGCTGCCGCTCACAGGTCCGGTCATCATCCGCCCCCGTTCACGCCATCAACGCATGTTGCCAATGATGGACGACCGGCTTTCCTGCATCTTCTTGATGAAGTTGGTCATCACATCGAAGGCTTCATTGCGCTTGCCGGTCAGCCCCTGCAGCCGCAGCATCTCCATCTGCTGGGTGTTGCTCAGGTTGTCGAGCGAACTCTTGATTTCGGTGACCGCCTGCTTGTTGGCCTCGATGGTCTTGCCATTGCTGGCGATCTGGGCCTCGAGCGCCGAAATCTTGGCGCCCAGCTGGTCGACGAAGCCCTGCACCACCCGCCCCTTCGCGTCCATGGTGCCGTTGCGATCGACATCGCGGGGCGCGTCGTCGCCGGTCGGGATCGTCAGCCCCGCCGCCTTGATCTGGTCAAGCGTGGCGTGCGAAAGCGCCTTGTCGTCGCCCTGCCCCCAGGACAAACCGTACCAGCCCTCGGGGTTCGGACACTTGCTCGCCGACAGGCGCCCCTGCAGATCCTTGAGCTGGTCGATCTGCCCCTGCAGCGCCACGCTGGACGACTCCAGCTTCAGGTTCTCGGCGTTCTTCGCATTCATCGACTCGTTCAGGCCCGCCATCTGCGCATTGCGGCCGTTGACCGAATCCAGCTGCTGGCGCAGGGCGTCCTCCAGCAACTGCGAACGCTGGGTCTGCACCGCCATCAGCGCGGTCTCCAGATCCATGCTCGACAGGTCCATGCCCGCGACACTCCCGACTCCCACTCCGGAAACCGTAGCCATTCCTTTCTCCTTGATTCGGCCGCTGGCGCCGCTGCACGGCGCCTGGACGGCACGGGTTAACCCTGAAATTCGGTGCGGCGCGTCCGGGTTCCGGGGAATCCGCGGCCTGCCGGTGTACGTAACCGGCGGCCGGCCTTGGTTCCATGCAAACAGGATGGAACTTTCCTCGCCCAGCCGTTACTACCCCAGACCATGCGCGGCTGTCAGCCGCCCTTTCCCGCGCCCTCATGAACCGTATCGACGCCGGCCTGCCCGCCTCCGCCTTCTCGTCCACGACCTCGCATGCCGACTCCCAGCACGGCCAGCAGCAGGTCGGCACGATGCTGGGTCAGGCCGCCATGGCGGTCGAAGGCGAAGTCTCGCTGGCCGATGCCGCCGAGGAACTCAGCCTGCACATGGCCGAGAAAACCGAGGACAAACACCACGCCGAGCGCAAGATCGGCCGCGAAGCGCCGCTGCAACTGCTCAGCACCGAAGCCATCGTGGCCTATCTGGCCGAATCGCACGACGCCGATGCCCAGGAAAAGCTGATCGAGCTGGCGCGCCATCTGCTGGCCGGCCGCGCCGATCCGCGCCAGGCCGCGGCCCAGGCATTCGGCGATCCGGCCCGGCAATACCTCGGCCTGCAATACGCGCTGCGCCAGGGCGAGCGCGAGGGCGCGCCCGAAGCGGTGCTCGACGGGCTGCGCGAGGCGCTGGCCGACCTGGAACTGGAAAGCGGTCCGCAGATCCGCGCCAGCCTGAACACCGTCGGCGCGGCCGCCGGCTACGCCGACGACGCCCAAGGGGTAGCAGATTTCCAGCGCACCTACCAGGACGTGGTGCTGGGCGAAAACTCGCTGGCCAAGACCCTCTCGCTGGCGCTGGAACGTTTCGGCGGACAGGACGTGACGCGCGGCCTGCAACAACTGATCCAGGCGCTGGGCCTGGACCTGGCCGCGGCGCGCCCCTCCACCAGCCCCGACCGGTTGCAGGCCCTGATGCAGGACCTGTATCAACTGGGCGTGGCCGTCACCGTGCTGGACGGCTGCGGCGAACTCGGCGAAAAGATGGCGCGCGAACACGGCAAGCCGTTGGCGGCCGAGCGGCTGATGCAGGACCTGGTCAACATCAGCAACGAAAAGTGGCTGTCGGAATCGCGCTTCACCGCCCTGGCGGCCTCGCATGGCGCCGATTCGGTCGCCGCGCGCATCGCTTTCCTGGGCGGCGTGCGGGCGGTGCTCAAGGACCTGCCGCTGCCGATGTTCCCCGACATGGATGCCCGCCAGTCGGCCTTGGGCGCGGCGCAACTGGCCCTGGACGCGGCCATCGACGAGGAATACGAATGAACAGCCTGGATCGCGCCCTCGGCGCCTTCGGCGAAAGCATCGGCCTGGAACGGCTGGCCCTGGGTCCGCGCGGCAACCTGGCGCTGCAACTGGACTCGGGCCGCCGGGTCGCCATCGAGGCGGCCGCGACCGAGGTGCTGGTCTATGTGTCGGACCCGGTGCCCTACGACGCCGCACCGCGCCTGCTGCGGGCCTGGCGGCGCGCGCACCATGCGCACCTGGACGGCGCCCCGGTGCAGGCCGCCCTGCGCGAACAGGACGGCATTCCCCGCCTGCTGGCCCTGACCCGCCTGCCCATCGACCACAGCGACGCGCCCGCGCTGCGGCAGGCGGTGGAGCGGCTGGCGCGCTGGCTCGACGACACCCGCACCGACTGACCCTGGCGACGGAGACCCCCACACCATGTCCGATATGCGCATCAGTGGTTTCGCCTTCGACCGCGGGCTGGACGGCATTTCCTATGCCGGCCGCGAAGCCGCCGGCCAACACCTGCCGGAACGCCAGGAGCTGGCGCCGCCCACCGACGGCGTCAAGGCGCAACTGGCTCAGTTGCTCGACACGCCCAATACCGGCCGCTACCTCGACCAGCAATTGCGCCCCGCCATCGCCAACCGCGACCTGCTGCTGCCCGGCAAGTTCGCGCAGACCCTGCAAGCGACGCTGGACAGCCTGGCCGCCGCGGCCGAGCAGCGCCAGGACGCCAGTCCGGACGAGGCGCGCGCGCTGAACCGCGCGGTGCGGCTGCTCAAGGACGAAGCCGGACTGCGCGATCTGGTCACCATGTATCGCAGCGCGCTGTACCAGGGATGAACGCGTCCATGCTCCTGCCGCCCGATGCCCGCGAGCTGCTCAGCCTGCTGGCCTACGTCTATCTCGAAAACAACCGGCCCGAAAAGACCGCGGTGTTGCTGAATGCCCTGCGCACGCTGGGGTTGGCCGACGGCCGCCAGCTGGCCACGCTGGCACTGGCGCAGTTGCGCGCCGGCAAGCCGGACGCGGCCCTGTCGACCCTGGACCAGCTGGCCATGCAGGGCGGCGTCGACGCGCCCTTCCACCTGATCCGCTCGCAGGCGCTGCTGGCCCTGGAACGCCGCGACGAGGCCGCCGCGGCCATGCGTGCCTATGTTGCCCTGCGGCCCGTCCCGGCGGCCGCCTCTACCGAAGCAGAAACGACTTGAGCCGTCCCATGCAAGCCCTGAACCGCGCCGTCGCCGTCGCCACCAGCCGCAACGATATCGTCCTGGCGGTGCTGATCGTCTCGATCATCTTCATGATGATCCTGCCGCTGCCGACGGCCCTGGTCGATGTGCTGATCGGCACCAACATGACGCTGTCGGCGATTCTACTGATGGTGGCGATGTACCTGCCGTCGCCGCTGGCCTTTTCCTCCTTTCCCTCGGTGCTGCTGGTCACCACCCTGTTCCGCCTGGGCATTTCGATTGCCACCACCCGCCTGATCCTGCTGCAGGGCGATGCCGGCCACATCATCGAGACCTTCGGCAACTTCGTGGTGGGGGGCAACCTGATCGTCGGCCTGGTGGTGTTCCTGATCCTCACCATCGTGCAGTTCGTGGTCATCACCAAGGGCGCCGAACGCGTGGCCGAGGTGGCGGCGCGCTTCTCGCTGGACGCCATGCCCGGCAAGCAGATGTCGATCGACGCCGACCTGCGCGCCGGCACCATCGACATGGACGAGGCGCGCAAGCGCCGCTCGCTGGTGGAAAAGGAAAGCCAGCTCTATGGCGCCATGGACGGCGCCATGAAATTCGTCAAGGGCGACGCCATTGCCGGGCTCATCATCGTCTCGGTCAACCTGCTCGGGGGCATTCTCATCGGCACCATGCAGCGCGGCCTGTCCGCCGGCGAAGCGGTGCAGGTGTATTCGATCCTGACCATCGGCGACGGCCTGATCGCGCAGATCCCGGCCCTGTTCATCGCCATCTGCGCCGGCATCATCGTGACCCGGGTGCAGACCGGCGACGGCCCTTCCAACGTCGGCAAGGACATCGGCGCCCAGGTGCTGGCCCAGCCGCGCGCGCTGCTGATCGCGGCCGCCATCGCCATCGGCATGGGCCTGATCCCCGGCATGCCCACCCTGACCTTCCTGGCGCTGGCCGCGGTGGTCGGCACCGTCGGCTTCGTACTGCTGCGCGGCACCCGCAAGGTGGTGGACGAGAAGACCGGCGAAATCACCGAGATTCCGGCGCTGGCCGCCGACGGCCAGAAACCGCAGGCCAAGCCGCGCACCGATGGCAGCGCCGAATTCGCGCCCACCTTGCCGTTGATGATCGACGTGGCCGCCGCGCTGCAGCGCAGCTTCGATGCCGATGAGCTCAACGACGAACTGCTCAAGATCCGCCGCGCCCTGTATTTCGACCTGGGCGTGCCATTCCCCGGCATCCAACTGCGCTTCAACGACGCCCTGCCGCCGGACAGCTACAACATTCTGCTGTCCGAGGTGCCGGTATCCCAGGGCAAGCTGCGCCCGGGGTCGGTGCTGGTGCGCGATACCGAGCAGAACCTGCAGGCGCTGCAGGTGCCGTATGAAACCGACAAGCGCTTCCTGCCGAACATCCCCACGCTGTGGGTCGAGGCCGGCCTGGCCCCGACCCTGTCGGCCGCCGGCATTCCCTTCCTGGACCCGCACCAGGTGCTGACCTGGCACCTGGCCTTCGTACTGAAAAAATACTCGTCGGATTTCATCGGCATCCAGGAAACCCGCTTCCTGCTGACCGCCATGGAAGACCGCTTCCCCGACCTGGTCAAGGAAGCGCTGCGCGTGATGCCGGTGCAGAAAATCGCCGAAATCCTGCAGCGGCTGGTGTCCGAGGACATCTCGGTGCGCAACCTGCGCGCGGTGCTGGAAGCCCTGATCGAATGGGGCCAGAAGGAAAAGGATTCGGTGCTGCTGACCGAATACGTGCGCGTCTCGCTCAAGCGCCATATCAGCTACAAATACTCCAGCGGCCAGAATATCCTGCCGGCCTACCTGCTCGCGCCCAATGTCGAGGAAACCGTGCGCGGCGCCATCCGCCAGACCTCCGCCGGCAGCTACCTGGCGCTCGACCCCAATGCCTCCAAGAAGCTGGTGGACAACATCAAGCGCGTCACCGGCGACCTGGCGGCGGCAGCGCAAAAGCCGGTGCTGCTGACCTCGATGGACATTCGCCGCTACCTGCGCAAGATGATCGAACAGGACCTGTACGAACTGCCGGTTCTGTCCTACCAGGAGCTGACCCAGGAAATCAACGTGCAGCCGCTGGCCAGGGTGGACCTGTGAATCCGCCCGCAACCGGAGCCCTGTCATGAGCGAAGCGCTGGAACTCCGCGTGCTGTCCGGCCTGCACCGCGACGCCCGCTGCCTGGTGGCCGATGGCTCGGTGCTGGGCGCCGATCCGGCCTGCGACATCGTGCTGGCCGACGACGGCATGGGGCCGCGCGCCGCGCGCGTGCGCATCGGCGAGGGCGGCTGGGACCTGGCGCTGGACGACGCCGCGCCGGCCCAAACGCCCGCCACCCCGTTCAACCGCCCGGTGCCGCTGGGCCCGGTCTGGATCACGGTGGCCCGCCGCGGCGACCCCTGGACCAACGCGCCCGACGCCGCCAACGATGCCGTCGCCCCGGCCGTGACCGCGCCCGAGGCGGCGCCGCCGCCCGAGACTGCCGCGCCGGCCGCCGGCGCGGCGCGCCCGCAGGAACGCCGTCCGCCTCCCCCGGCCCCGGTGCGCCGCAAGCGCGACTCGTGGCCGATGCTGCTGGGCCTGGGCGCGGTGGCACTGACCATCATCGTGGCCATCTTCCTGGCCCTGATGCCGCCATCGACCGCCAGCCGCGCGCCGCAGGTCGACCCGCGCCTGGCCGCCGCCGAGAAGTCCGTGGGGCAGATTTCCGCCATCTTCGAACGCATGGGCCTGGCCTCGCGGCTGCACGTTTCGATGTCGCGCAATGGCACAGTGACGGTGTCGGGCTGGGTCCGCAATGCGGCCGAGCAGGATGCCGTGGCGGCAGCGCTGTCGCAGGTCTGGCCGATGCCGGCGATGCGCATCAGCAATGAAGACGAAGTCGTGCGCACGGCCCGCGGCGCGCTGCGCGCCTTCAATGTGCGCTACGAACCGCGCTACGAAGGCGACGGCCGGCTGGTGGTGGCCGGCATCGCCAGCAGCGCGCGCGAACGCGCCTCGGCGCTGGACGCGCTGCGGGCGCAGTTGCCCGGCATGACGGTGCTGGGCAACGACATTGCCTTGACGCAGCAGCTCAGCGATACGCTGTCGAGCCAGTTGGTGGACGCCGGCCTGTCCGGCATCACCCTGGCCTGGAAGCCGGACCATCTGGAAATCGCGGCCGGCGCGCTCGATGACGACCAGCAGGCGCGCCTGCGCGAGGTGCTGGACGACTTCAACCAGCGCCACCTGGGCGTGGCGCGGCTGGCCGCCGCCAGCGCCGCGCCGACCGCCGACAGCGTGCCCTTCGTGATCCGCAGCGTCGTCGGCGGACCGCAACCCTTTGTCGTTTTGGAAGACGGCAGTAAGCTGCTGGTCGGCGGCGTCTACCGCAAGTACCGCCTGGTCGCCGTGGAAAACACCCGCATCATCTTCGAAGGCCCGCGCACCGCCATCGTGACGCGCTGACTCCCTAACCGCTCCCGCCCGCATGAACGCTGCCACCGCCCTCACCGAACTGGAACAACGCCTCGCCGGCCCCGACGGCGCGGCGCTGCGCGCCACGCTGGCGCAACGGCTCGCCGCCCTGGAACAACGCGCCTGCCGGCAACTGGACTCGGGCCTGGTGCCCGTCGCGTTCCAGCAATGCCAGGCGGTGGCGCAGGCCGCCGCCGCCGCGCGCGACGTGCTGGCCGAACTTGCGCCGGCCGCCGAGCCCGGCGCCTCCCCTTTTCCCCTGACCCGCTAGGAGACACAACATGGCCCTGAACGGACTGACCGGCTCGTCCGGCCTGAATTTCAACAGTGTCAACAACACCATCTACGACAGCATCCGCTCGCAAGAAAGCAATCTGCAGACGACCTTGTCGAACATGCGCACCAACGCCGACGGCAGCGTATCGCAGGCCGACATGCTGAAGATGCAGCAGCAGGTGCAGCAGTGGACCATGCTGATCGAGATCCAGAGCACCATCACCAAGCAGATCGCGGATTCGCTCAAGGGCGTCATCCAGAAGGCCAGTTGAACCGGCAGCGGCGCGGCGCGCGCGCCGGCGCCCTAGACCGACTGCATCATGAAGGCGGGATTGCGCCGCGGCGCGTCGTCCTGGGGCGCCGCGCGCGCGATGCGTTTTTCCCAGGCCTCGACCTGATCGAGCAGCGCCTCGATGGCGGCCAGCAGCGCTTGCGCCCCGCATTGTTCGCGCGCGATGCCCAGTTGCAGATGCATGCGGCCGTCGGGCGCGGCGCAGGCCACCACGCCGCCTGCGGCCTGCAGGAAATTGCCCTGCGCCGCCAGCAAGGCCTGGGCGCCGTCCATCCTGCCCCCGCCCACCGCACACGACAGCAGGATCTGGCCGCGCGCGCCATGCTCCATCAGCTGCACCAGATGACGGCCATCGAACGCCAGTTGGCACAGCCCGCCCTCGGCGGGCGCCAGGGCGGGGATGCCGAGCGCCTGGCCAAGCTCGGATAGCACCTGGGCGAAGTGGGAATCTGACACGGTAGCGGTATGGCGCCGCTGGCCGCTATCAGGCGCGACATCCGGGCGCGAAATTGAAGAGTCGACATTATCGCATCCGTAATGCGCGAATCCCAAGCGTCGGCAGGGAACCCGCGGGCGGCCTGCTGTTACTCAAGGCGTGATTCCCACTTCGCGAGTTCATCATGGCGCTCAACTCCCTCTTCGACATCGCGCAGGCCGCCGCGCAGTACACGGACGCGCATTTCCACGCGGGCGACACGCAATCGCCGGCGCAATGGGCGGTGCCGCTGGACGAACACCACCAGATCGGCATGACGCGCAATGCGCAGGACGGCAGCGTCGTGCTCAGCGCCTGGCGCCATGCCTTCGGCGATGCCCCCGGCTTCGACGACCCGCAGGGCGAGGCGCTGTTGCGCCGCAGCTTCGATACGCGCCTGGCCGCCGGCCTGATCGGCGGCATCTCTCCGGAATTGGGACCCAGCCTCAGCCTGCCGCTGTTTACGCCCTGCGATGCGCAGGCGCTGCACGACATCGCCGAGCACCTGCTGCGAACGCTGGACAGCCTGCACCACGATGCGCCGCAGACCGCGCCGTCCATCCCGCCTTTGCCGCGCGGCCCGCAGGGCGACGCCCGCCAGGCCGAGCGCGACCTGGCCCGCCTGGCCCGGGCCTGCGGGCTGGAAACGCTGCCGGCCGGCGCGCGCCAGTTCGACCTGCTGTTTGACGACCTGCCCGGCCGCGTCACGCTGCATCCCTCCAACCGGCTGCTGGTGACGGACTTCTTCCTGCACGATGCCGCCGCCCTGCAAGGCTCGCTGCGCCGCGCCGTCATCAAAAGCGCCTTGCTGATCAACCAGAACGCGTTACGCGGCCATGCCTACGCGGTCGGCCTGGACAGCCGCCAGTTCATCACCGCCACCGGTCGCATCGGGCTCGAACGGCTCGATGAGGAAACCTGGCCACGCTGGTTGCAGTACCAGGTCACGCAAGCGCTCGACACCCGCGCGCTGGTGCGTGGCCTGGCGCTCGAAGGCGCGCAGATCTCGTATGGCGCCCCCGCCGCCGCCAGCGGCGCCCCGCTTCCGGGAGCCCTGGCATGAACAATATCTCCAGCGCCATCCAGAACAGTGCCGCCGCCACCGTCTGGCAGCCGCCCGCGCAGCCCCCCACTTCATTGCTGGGCCAGCTCAAGGGGCTGTTCGTCACGCCCGACCGCGACGGCGCGCACCTGGACGCGGCCCGGCAATCGTTCCAGCAGTATTTCGAGCAGGAGACCAGCGCCCTCGCCAACATGATGGGCCCCAAGGGCATCGAGCATTTCGCCAGTGACGTGCAGACCCGGTTCGACGCCATCGTCCAGCGCACCTTCGACGCCTTGCCGCGCAAGGAAGACGGCTCGGTCGACGGCAAGGACTTCGCCAGCGCCATGAAGTCCGCCGGCAAGCAGGCGGCGATGGCGCTGGATCGCCTCAAGGTCGACGCGGCCCGCTCCGAACTGCTGTCCAACCTGGCTCCGGTGGACACGCGGCCGCAGATCATTCCGCGCGGCAACAAGTTCGTCGTCATCCGCCCCGCGCCGCAGCTTGAGAACATGGTGCTGCGCGGCGGCGGCGCCAAGGGCATCGGTTACAGCGCGGGACTGGACCAGATGGAAAAGGCCGGCATGCTGGCCGGCGTCAAGCACCTGGCCGGCTCGTCGGCGGGCGCGCTTACCGCAACCTGCCTGGCCGCCGGCCTGAGCGCGGCCCAATTCGAAAAAGGCCCGGCCGAAACGCTGTTCCGGCCGGGCGTGCTGGATGCGCTGCGCGGCGGCGGCGACCTGGCGCGCGTCTACCCGGATCTGCAGCTGGAGGGCGGCCTGGCGCCGGCCGTCAACTCGCTCAAAGCGGTGGACCAGGCCACCATGCATAGCGTGCAAAGCTATCTGTCGGCGCACTGGAATACCGAGGCCTTCCAGGACAAGCTGGTGGCGCTGGCCGACCGCGGGCAGCTGGACGGGCGGCAGCTCGAGCGCCTGACCACCCTGCAGCAGTTGCCCGACCTGGACCAGGCCCACAAAGACAACATGATCACGTTCGGCGACCTCAAGCTGCTGAACCAGCTGGCGCCGGAGAAATTCAAGCAGCTCACCCTTACCGGCTGGAACAAGACCGACCAACGCGAAGAGTACTTCAGCGCCGAGACCACGCCAGACATGCCGGTGGCATATGCCGCGCGCATTTCCATGGCCTTTCCAGTCGCCTTCAAGGCGGTGGCGATGGAAAGTCCCGATCAAGGCAGGAAGGTCTACGCCGACGGCGGCATCGGCAGCAACATGCCCTCCGAAGTCTTCACCCACCCGGCCAATGCCCAGGGCGTGCCGACCGCGCTGACCGGCGAGGCGCTGGCGCAGACGCAGGCCCGCACCCTGCTGCTGACCTTCGACCAGAACGGCAAGGCCTACCAGATCATGCACGGCGGTCCGCCGCAGCGGCCCGAGCCCGGCGTGCTGGGCAAGATCAAGTCATTCTTCGTCAATCTGATCACCAGCCATCCCGATCAGGCCGCCACCGGCGTGGCGGACCGGGTCAAGATCCGCGACGCCGGGCCCAATGCGCTGCCCGTGTTCCATGGCAGCATCGGCACGCTGACCTCGAGCATCAGCGACGAGACCCAGCACCAGGCCCATATGCTGTCGGCCTGGAAGTCGCTGGAACAGATCGATGCCCGGACCCAGCAGGCCTACGCCATGGAATGCGACAACCTGGAGGAGCTGGCCGGTCTGCTGACCGACGACGAAAAGCAGGCGCTGCGCAGCGGCCCGGCGCTGGATGGTCCGCAACAGCAACTGCTGGCCCTGCTGGATGCGGATCAGGCGCCCGGACCGAATCCGATGCTGCGCGTCTGAGCGCGCCCGCCTGACGCTCAGAGCGGCAGCACGGCCCTGGCGCGGCACACCCGCGCCAGCCGGTCGGAAGCGCCCGCGTGTTCGCGCCACAAGCGCAGCAGGCGGTCCGCGCCGGTGCTGCGCGCCTCCACGGCATAGTTCGCATAGGCCAGCCAATGGCGCTCATGCGGCGCCAGCCCGGCCTCGGCCACCGCCAGCACCTCGGTGGCCAGGTCGAGCACGGCGGCATCGTGCAGCGCATCGCGGATCGCATCGGCGCGCATGGCGCGCAACCGCAGCCACCCCCATGACCGCAGCAGATCCTCGGCCTGCGACAGGTTGCGCATCAGCCCCAACTGCACGGCGGACGGCGCCATCACCCGCGTGGCCGCCACCTGCGCGCCGGCCTCGTCCAACAGCTGCGCGTCGGCGAACCCCGCCCCCGGCGCGCGGCCCTCGATATAGCCGCTGGCGCCCAGGCGTTCATATAGGTCCTCGATGCCGCCCGGCTGACGCCAGGCCTCGCGCAGCGCCTCCAGCGGCAGCGGCGCCGCCAGCCGGTAGCGCCAGCGCGCATCGAGAAAATGCGCGAACTGCGAATACTCGAAATGCCCGCCCTGCGGCGCGACCGTCACCCATTCGCCGGTATCCGAACGCCGCCCGCGCCAGCCATCGGAGGCCAGGAATGCCGCCAGCGACGGCGCCCCGCTCAGGTATACGCCGGTGGCGGACTTGTAGCCTTCGTCCGCCGCCAGCGGCAGGCAGCGGCTGGCCGTGCCCGGCGCGAACATCCAGCGGAAATAGTCGCCCAGGTCCACGAACGGACGTTCAGGCAAGCGCTGCAGATAGTGATCGCCGGCATAGCGCGAATGGCGGAACATGCGGTCCCATACCGTCAGTCGGTTTTCCTTCAACCCGGTGACGCGGCCGTTCTCCAGCGGGCTGTTGGCAAACAGCGCAATGCTGGCGGGGGCCAGTGCCAGCACCACGTTCAACGCCCGCGCGGCCTGCCCGACCGCCACCGATGTGCAGGGACTGTTCTGGGCCTTGGCGTCGATGCCGACGCGATGCAGCCATTCCCGGTGGCCAACCAGCTCGCGGTAGATCGGACGCGGCACGTGCGCCGCCGCATACCAGCGCGGATCCAGGGTGCAATCCGGGTGTTCCGAGGCGTTCAGCAATAGCGCGTCCTCGCCGGCCAGCGCATCGCAGGCATCGCGCAATTCGCGGCTGGCGCGCCGCGCCAGTTCCGCCAGGCCGCCCTGCGTCTCGGACACCGGCGCGAACGCGGTTTCCAGCAGGTTGAAACCATTGTCCAGCCCGCTCTCGCCGGCCGCGACCGACACACTGACGGCGCGCTCGCCAATGCGCGCCACTTGGGGGGCTTCCCCGCGCGCGGCCTTGATGGCGGCGAGCGACTCGAAATAGCCTCCCACCAGGTGGCTGGCGCCGCTGTCGCGCCGCGCCACCGCCATTTCCATCTCCAGTCCCAGCGTCTGCCCGGCGCGCGGCGTCATCGCGCCGCTCCCGCGGGGTGCGCGGCGGCATGGCGCTTACGGACTCGGACAAAGACGGCGGACATGGCGGGTAGAACTCCTGGAGCAATCTGCACAATGAGGGATTAGTAACACGGCACGGGTCCGCGTTCCGCGCGGGCGCGGCGCCGGCTCAGACAAGGTTCGCCATGCCCTGGAAACGCCGCGTCAGGATTTCCACAAAGGTCTCGGTCACAACCGACGGCGCCGTCTGCGCCGGATAGGCCATGCAGACCCGCACCGGCAGCCTGGGAGAGAACGGCCGGATCGCCAGTTGCTGCGCGAAGACCTCGGCAATGTAAGGATTGACGATCCCCAGGCCCGTGCCCGCCGCGGCCAGCGCGCAGATCGTCGAGGAATAGGTGGTCTCGATCTCGGACGCCGGCTGCACATGATGCGCCAGCATCTCGCCGCGCAACTGCAGATAGACATCGTCGTCGGCGTTCAACACCAGCAGGCGGCGCTCGTTCAGGTCGGAAATACCGATGGCCGGCAGGGTGGCAAGCGGATGATCCGGCCGCATCACGCAGACCGCCGCGCTCTCGTGCAGGCTCTGCAGCGCCAGGTGCGCGCCGTCCAGCGGCACCGTCGTCACCACGACGTCATAGGTGCCGTGCAGCAGGCCCTCGCGCAGATATTGGCTGCCCACCGTCTGCATGTTGATGTGCACGTCGGGATAACGTTGCGCGAATTCCTCGACCGCGCCCGGCAGCATGCCCAGGCCCAGCGCCGGCGTGCAGGCCAGCCGCAATACGCCGCTGCCGCTGCGGCGCATGGCGGCGACGCGATCCTCGATGCGTTCCAGGCCGACGAAGTGCCGCTTGACCGTGTCGAACAGGTCCTTGGCTTCGCGGGTCGGCCGCAGGCGGCCGCGCTCCATATCGAACAGTTTCAGGCCGCTGGCCTGCTGCGCCTGCGCCAGCAGGCGGCTGATCGACGGTTGCGTGGTGCGCAGCATCTGCGCCGCGCCGGTAGTGGTGCCGGCCAGCATTACCGCATGGAAGGCTTCGATCTGACGGAAATTCAGCGGTCGGCTCATGGTTGCGCAGTGTATGGCAAATCTGCATAGCCTATACCGAAAAATATGTCTTCCGGCCGCCACGCGGCGCGGGCGTCTCAGCCCTCGCGCGCCACCTGGCGCAGCGCCTGCTCGAACACGTCGGGCGGTTGACCGCCCGAGACCAGGTACTTGCCGTTAAGGATCACCGACGGCACCGAAGTGATGCCCCGGTCGCGCCACACGGCCTCTTCCTTGCGCACCGCTTCGGCATAGCGGCCCGACGCCAGCACCGCGCGCGCCTCGGCCGCGTCCAGGCCGGCATCGGCCGCCGCCTGCACCAGCACCTCGACATCGCTGGTGTCCTGGTTGTCGTAATGATAGGTCTCCAGCAGGCGCTTTTTCAGCGCCGTCTGGCTGCCCTGGCCTTCCAGGCCGGCCCAATGCAGCAGGCGATGCGCGTCAAAGGTATTGAACGACCGGTTGTCGTCCGCCATGCGCATGCGCATGCCGACGGCCGCCGCCCGCTCGCTGATCACTTTGCGGTTGGCCTGCACCTGCTCGCGACTGTAACCATACTTCGCCATCAACCGCTCGATGGTGTTCTGTCCGCCGCCGGGCATATCGGGGTTCAGTTCGAACGGCTGGAAATGCAGCTCGACCTCGGCCTCATCGCGCACGCGGTCGATGGCGGCCAGCAGGCCGCCCAGGCCAACCGCGCACCAGGGACAGGCAACGTCGGAAACGAAATCGATGGTGATCTTGGACATGACAATCTCCGGGGACAGAGGGTTAGCGTAGAACATGGCGGCACGCGGCCATGCAAAAGCCCTGGGCCCGCCAGGGATTCAGGAAGCCGGCAGCGAACGCCCCCCACGCCGGCCACAGCGGCTCAATCCCCGCCGGCAACCGTCCGCAAGGCATCAATCAGTAACTCCGCCGGCCGCGACAACGAACGGCCCGCCCGCCGCAGGATACCGATGAACCGGTACAGCGGCGGGTCCTCGATCGAAATGCGGCGCAGGCGGTTGGCATCGCCGCTGCGCACCACCAGTTCGGAAAGCACGGCTACCCCCAGCCCCTGGGCCGCCATCGCCATGATGGTCGAGTTGTAGACGGCCTCGTAGGCCGCCGGCAGCGAGATCCGGTGCTTGTCGGCCGCGGCTTCGATATGCATGCGGATGCTGCTTTCCCTGACCGGCAGAATCAGCGGCGGCCCGGCCAGTTCCCTGAGCGTCACGCTGTCGCGCGTGGTCCACGGATAGTCGGGCGCGACGAAGGCGCAGAAGCGGTCGGTCATCAACTTTTCCCACACCAGTTCCTGGTCGCGCTTGACCGGGCTGCCCACGCCGAAATCCACCTCGCCATTGCGGATCAGGTAGGTCAGGCGGGCCGCGACGGTGTCGCGTATGCGCACGGTGATACGCGGGTATTCACGGTTCAGCCGGTGAATCGCGCGAGGCAACAGGCCAGCGGCTACCGACGGCAAGGCCGCGACGGTCACCGTGCCGCGATCCGGATCGTTCGCATCCCGGGCGTAAGTGACCAGGTCTTCGATTTCCACGACCAGGCGTTCGATGCGGGAGAAAAGCTCCTGGCCCTGAGGCGTGAGATTGACGCTTCTGCGGTTGCGATCAAACAACTGCGTCCGCAAGTGTGTCTCGAGCTGCTGGATCTGGATCGTCAGCGCCGACTGGGAAATGTTCAGTTCGTATGCGGCGCGCGTGAAATTGCCAAGGCGCGCAATGGCAAGAAATGCACGCAACTGCTTGAGATCGCCGAGCATTAACGAAATCTCCCCATTGAATTCAGTGGCCGGCGAGTTATTTGTTTTTTTGAAAACTCTATTCGTTTATTTGAATTTTACCAATCACAAGCACCTCGGTAAATTGTGCCCCAGCACTTGACCAAGCCTTAATACGGGGAAAGAGATGTCCAACATCAGCAAGGTGGTTGTGGTGGGCGGTGGCACCATGGGATGCGCGATCGCCGCCATGTTCGACGTGGCGGGGTGGCGTGTCCATGTGGCCGAATCGGCAACGGCGGCCCGCCGTGCCGTACCCGCGAAAGTGCGGGCGGCCCGACAGGCGCTAGGCGCCGAAGGCGACGCAGAGTCGCTTGTCGTGCACGGCACGCTGGCCGATATCGACTGGAACGGCGTCGACATCGTCATTGAATGCGTGTTCGAGGATCTGGCGCTCAAGCAGGCCGTCTTCGCCGAACTCGAAGCCCTGTGTCCGGCCCCGACGCCGCTGACCAGCAACTCCTCCAGTTTCCCCATCAGCCGGATCGGCGCGGACCTCTCCACGCAGCGCCGGATGCTGGGGCTGCACTTCTTCATGCCCGCGCATCTGGTGCCGGCGGTCGAAGTGGTAAGCAGCGCCGTTTCCGACCCCGGAATCGCCCGGCAGGTCAGCGACATCATGCGCGGCGTCGGCAAGAAGCCCATCCGCGTCAAGCGCGATATTCCCGGCTTTCTCGCCAACCGGATCCAGCATGCCTTGATGCGCGAAGCCATCGCCCTGGTCGAAGAAGATTTCGCCTCGGCCGAGGACGTCGACGCCGCGGTTCGCTACGGCTTTGGATTCCGCTACATCGCCGCCGGCCCGTTGCTGCAAAAGGACCTGGCAGGCATCGACATCCATTGCGCCGCCGCCACCACGATGTACCCGTACCTGCGCACCGACCAGGCGCCCAGCGCCTACATGCGCAAGCTGGTGGACGACGGTGACATCGGCGTCAAATCGGCCAGCCTGCGCGGGTTCTACCAATGGACGCCCGAGCAGGTCGCCATCGAGCAGCAGCGCTACGAAACCGCGCTGCGCAAGGCCGCCCGCATCCTTGCCGATGAGGAGAACCATCGCTGACGCCGCGCGCAAGACCGATGCGCCAACCTAAAAAAAACAACCGTTGGCAATACCGACCACCACCAAGGGGAGACTTGATGACACCACACCACCAGACCGGGGAGGCCTTATGAGCGAACGCTGCGCCTCCCACGAGAAATTCCTGGCACTGCAACGCACCATGCTCGCCATCAACAACCTGGCGGAAAAGTGCGCCGGCCTGTTCCTTCTGGGCATGCTCATTGCCATTTCGGTATCCGTTTTCGCGCGGCTGCTCTACACCTACACCGGCATCCCGCTGACGACACCATGGGCCGAAGAGCTTGCGCGCTATCTGATGGTCGGCAGCGTCTTCATCGGCGGCGCGGCCGCCGCCTACCACCTGCGGCTCATCGGCGTCGACATCTTCGTCAGCCTGGTTCCCAGGCGGCTGGCCCGCTGGCTGCGGCTGGTGTCCCACCTGCTGACCCTGGCGCTGGCCATGCTGCTGGTCTGGAAATCCGTTCGGCTGATCGAACTCGGGCTGAAGCAATGGTCTCCCGCAATGGAAATGCCCATGGCGTATGTCTATGCGTTGATGGCGATCGGCTGCCTGCTCATGTGCGCCAACACGCTTACGAATGCCGCGAGGGAACTGCTGGACGCGCCGTCGCCGCTGCGCGAGTCGGCGGAAATGGAAGAGGCGATGGAAATCAAGAGCAGTGTCGAGGGGGCATTATGATCCTGGTACTAGGCGTCTCCTTTTTCGCGATCATGCTGATCGGTGCGCCCATCATGACGGCCTTGGGGCTGTCGGCGGCCATGGCCTTGCAGTCGGGCGACAAGTCGCTGTTGATCGTGGCGCAGATGGCGTTCCAGTCGCTGGATTCGTTCAGCCTGATGGCGGTGCCGTTCTTCATCCTCGCGGGCCATCTGATGCAGTCCGGCGGCGTCGCGCGCCGGCTGGTGCAGCTGGCCAACGCCTTCGTCGGCTGGATCCGGGGCGGCCTGGGCGCCGTTGCGGTGCTGACGTCCCTGTTGTTCGCCACGGTATCCGGGTCGTCGTCGGCCACCACCGCCGCGATCGGCTCCGTGCTGATCCCGGAAATGGAAAAAAAGGGCTATCCCCGCTCGTTCGCGGCCTCCATCGCCGCGTCGTCGGGCGAACTTGGCGCCATCATTCCGCCCTCGATTCCGATGGTGGTCTATGCACTGACGGCCAATGTCTCGGTCGGCGCGCTGTTCATCGCGGGGATCCTTCCCGGCTTGCTGATTGCGTTGTCACTGATCCTGACGGTCTGCGTCATTGCCAGCATCAAGGGCTGCGACGAGGTGCGCACGGTCAGCCTGAAAAACTGGACCCGGGGCGTTGTGGCGGCCCTGCGGGACGCAACCCTGGCGCTGATGATGCCCGTCATCATCCTGGGCGGCATCTACGGCGGGCTGTTCACGCCGACCGAAGCTTCTTGCGTGGCGGTGCTGTACGGCCTGGTGCTGGGAATGTTCGTCTACAAGGAAATCACGCCCAGGAACCTGCTGGGCATCTTCGGCCGGGCCGCCGTGATGTCCGCGATCATCCTGCTGATCGTCGCCTTTGCCGCGGTTTTCGCCTATCTGCTGACGATCAACCAGGTGCCGCAACGCGTGGCCGCCATGCTCGGATCGGTCACCACCAGCCCCATCGCCTTCCTGCTGCTGGTGAACGGCATGCTGTTCATCGTCGGCATGTTCATCGAGGCACTGGCCGCGATCCTGATCATCGTTCCGATCCTTGCCCCCATCAGCGTGAGCTTTGGCATCGACCCCTTCCACTTCGGCATGATCGTCATCACCAACCTCGCCGTGGGCATGGTGACGCCCCCGGTGGGCGTGAACCTGTTCGTGGTGTGCGAAGTCGCTCAACTGAAGATGCATGAACTGGCCCGCTACCTGCTCTTGTTCCTCGCGGTCCTGATCATCGACATCCTCATCATCTCTTACATTCCCGCCATCAGTACGGCGTTTCTGTAGGTCGCAACGCCGGGCGCCCGCGCCCGGCCTGAATCGAAATAACAAAACCAGAATCATCCAGGAGACAAAACATGCGCCTGATCAAGACCATTCTCGGCATTGGTGCCGCGAGCCTGCTGCTGCTGTCCACCGCGTCGCACGCCCTGAACATGGACGTGGGCCACACGCTCACCACGGACAGCCCGTTCCACGTCGGCACGCAGAAATTCGCCGACATCCTGAAAGAGAAGTCCAACGGCAAGATCACCGTCACGGTGTTCCCGCATTCGCAGCTGGGCGGCGAAATCACCATGATCCAGGGCGCGGTGGCCGGCGCCACCGACCTGTTCGTGACCGGCCAGCCGGCGCTGAACAACGTGGTGAAGGAATTCCTGGTCTTCGACGTGCCCTTCCTGTTCGACAACGTCCAGCAAGCCAACGAAATCCTGGCAGGACCGGTCGGTGACAAGTTCATGGACATCCTGCCCAAGTATGGCCTGGTCGGCCTGGGCTGGTTCTCGGCCATCGAGCGCAACGTCTTCGGCGACCGCGCCATCAACACCGCGGCCGATCTGAAGGGCATGAAGATCCGCGTCATCCAGTCGCCCGGCTATGTCGAGAGCTACAAGACGCTGGGCGCGCAAGCCACCCCGATGGCCTACTCCGAGCTGTACCTGGCCCTGCAGCAGAAGGTCATCGATGGCGGTGAAACGACACCCGACCAGTTCGTGTCCGACAAGTTCATCGAGGTGTCCAAGTACTTCAACATGACGCATATCAACATCCATCCTGCCCTGCTGGTCATGTCCAAGACGCGCTGGGACGCGCTTTCCGCTGACGAACAGAAAATGGTCAAGGCCGCCGCCGACGAAGCCATGGCCTACGCCCGCGACTACTACAAGAAGGTCTATGACGAAGGCATGAAGACCATGGCGGAAAAAGGCGTGACCGTGGTCTACCCGAGCGATCTCGATTCGCTGGTGCTGGCGACCCGCCCGGTGGTACAAAAACTCGTCGGGCAGGCCCCGAACGGCCAGGCGCTCTATGACGCCGTGATGGCTGCCAAGGCCAAAGCCAAGGCCAACCCGTGAACCTTCCCGGAACCGACACAGGAATGAAGATGACCAGCTTCGCCGAACCAGAGAACCTGCGGGTACTAATCACCGGCGCGGCCGGCAACATCGGCAAATGCCTGCGCACCCAGCTGCGCGGTCGCTATGCCTTGCTGCGCCTGGCCGACATTGCCGAACAGGAGCCCGCCCAGGCGGGCGAGGAAATCTGCACGCTCGACGTGCGCGACATGGCATCCGTCGAGCGCTGCATGGAAGGCATCGACTGCGTCATCCACCTCGCCGGCATCCCGGGCGTGGACACCTGGGACAAGATCCTGCCGATGAACATCGACGGGTGCTACAACGTGTTCGAAGCCGCCCGCCGGCAGCATGTGCCCCGCGTCATCTTCGCCAGCTCGAACCATGCCGTCGGCTACCATCGACGCGAACGCTTTCTCGACAATACCGTGGAGCCCCGGCCCGACTCCCTCTATGGCGTGTCGAAGGTCTTCGGCGAGGCGCTGGGCAGAATGTATGCCGACAAGTACGGCATGTCGGTCGCCTGCCTGCGCATCGGCACGTTCCGCACGCCCGACCACCCGAGCGAGGCCCGGCAACTGCTGACCTGGCTGAGCCACCGCGACATGGCCCAACTGGCGCAACGCTGCATCGAACACGCGTCGTACCACTTCGTGGTGATCTATGGCGTGTCGAACAACCTGCGCAACCGCTGGGACAACAGCCATGTGAAATTCCTGGGCTACCAGCCGCAGGACGACTCCGAGGTATTCGCCGCGGAGATCCTGGCCAGGGACATCCCCGAGGACCCGATCGCCGCCCAGTTCCATGGCGGCTTCTACTGCCCGCTGGAGTTCGTCGGCACCACCGAACGGATCTCCTGAAACCTCGCCCAGCCCCCTTCATCCGTTGCCACAGGGAAGCCATGTACGCCGCACCGCCAGCCATTGAAGCCGAAGTCTTTGCCCGCCTGCCCGACGTCTTCCGCAAACCGGAAGGCACCTCGGAATGGCATCGCTATCAACCCGGCAACCAACCGCCGCACTCGTTGCTGGAGGGCCCCTCCTTCGATGCCCAGGGCCGCCTATATTGCGTGGACGTGCCCTGGGGCCGCGTGTTCCGGGTCGACCCGCAAGGCCGGTTCGAGCTGATCGCCGAATACGATGGCGAGCCCAACGGCCTGAAGATCCATCAGGACGGCCGCATCTTCATCGCGGACTATGCCCGGGGCATCATGTTGCTCGATCCGCAGACCGGCTCGGTCAAGCCGGTGCTCGAGCGGATCCACCTCGAACGCCTCAAGGCGGTCAACGACCTGGTATTCGCCTCCAATGGCGACCTGTACTTCACCGATCAGGGCCTGACCGGGTGGCATGACCAGACAGGCCGGGTCTTCCGGCGTCGCGCCGACGGGCAGATCGACTGCCTGCTGGACAATATCCCCAGCCCCAATGGCCTGGTGCTGGATCCCGGCGAATCGACCCTGTATGTCGCGGTCACGCGCGCCAATGCCATCTGGCGCGTGCCGCTGACCCGGGAGGGCAAGGTGACCAAGGTCGGCACCTTCATCCAGATGTCCGGCGGAGGCGGCCCCGACGGCCTGGCCATCGACGAGGCAGGCAACCTGGCGGTGGCGCACGTGGGGTTGGGCGCGGTCTGGTTGTTCAGCCACCGTGGCGAACCCATGCTGCGCATCAATTCGCCCTTGGGCGCATTGACGACCAACGTCGCCTTCGGCGGCCCGGACCGCAAGACGCTATACATCACTGAATCCGAATCGGGCTCGATCCTGCGGGCGCCGATGCCGATTGCGGGACGTGTCATGTATTCCGGCGTCTGACCGCGCCCTTTCATTCAAACAGGATCCGCTCGATCGCGCGCACCCGGTCGCGGCGCCGCCGCACCGCGCGCACCGGCCGGCCGAAAATGCGCTTGCGCTGCTTGGCTTCCCGGCTGGCCTGCAGGTGCTCGATGAAAACCTCATCGCACGGCGCGTTGTCGGTCTTGTCGAAGATCCAGCAATAGGCAACCGGCAACCGCGCCTGCCGATAGCGTGGCGCGGCGGACGCGGCATCGCTGGCAAGCAGGCGCTCCAGCACCACCTGATCCCATTCGTCGGGATTGTCCGCGCAGGCCTGCGCCCACGCCTGCAGCAGCTCGGCGGCGGCCGGCGTATGGTTGATGAACAGCGTGCCGCTCAGCAAGTGCCCCTCGGGTTCATGATAGGCGGCGATATCGCAATCCAGCGCGGCCAGCGCCGGCCACGGATCGCGATGGAATACCGCGTCCACGTCGACATACAGTAGCGGCCCGATGTGCTTCCTGCGCATGGCGACCAGCACCGACGGCTTCATGGACGCGTTGCGCACCCAGGACCCGGTGGATTCGATCGGCTCGGCGTCGACCGCAAGCCCCAGCCTCTGCGCCGAGCGCAGCAGGCGGTTCTTTTCCGTCTCGTAAATGCTGTCGCGGGTGAAAAACGCCACCACCATGCCGGTGGCGCTGCCTCGCCGTCCGCCCGGCTCCACCTGGTCGGGCCCGGGAAAGCTCGGCACCATCCGCGTCTGCTCCGCGGACCAGCCGAACCACTTGCGTCGAAACCAATCGAACATGATGCGCCACGCTTCTCAAGATCAGGTAAAGCGGGCGTACCGGCAATGTCATATCGACAGCGCGGCGGCAGGCTCGCACAACGCTCCTCCCGCCGTAACGCGACGCTCGATGGTCGGGCGATACGGGCGCGGGATCGAAGCGCAGGCGGAGTTTATGAATCGACGCGATCAGCGTCGATGCTATTGCAATCAGTCGAAATCCAAATCGCCACGCTGAAACATTCTTCGCGCGGCTTCCCTCTGAAACGCCTTTCCAGGCCCAACAGAACTTTCAACTGGCTTTCCGGGCAAGGCTCGCGTCACGGGTCAGGAAAGCCCCGGCGATGCGGGCCCCGCCGCCGGCCAGATCAGGCGTATTGCGCGAGACCGCCACCCAGCGACCAGTTTTCCTTCAGGACTTCGACCAGATTCACGAACACGTCCTCGGGCCGCAGGCCAGGATTTTCACTGAGCAACTGCGCAATCCGCCGGAACAGCGCCTTCTTCTGCTCCAACGTACGCGTGTTGTTCGCGGTGATCTGGATGAACACCAGATCGTCGCTTCGAGCGATATCGAGATAGGTCGCCCCGTAGCGGAAGTTGGCGGCCTCATGCTCGGTCATGACCATGAACTGGTCATCTTCGGGCACGTCGAACGTCTCGCGCAACGCGCGGTAGACGCCGTCGAAGATGGCCTGCCTGCAGGCCTCCGTCTTTCCGGAGCGCAATGAGATATGAGCGAACGGCATAGGGAATTTCCTCCTTTGTGGTCCCGGCATCTATTATCTATTCTGATAACTTATGCATTCTTATTTCAACGATAAAGATTTGAAATGACCAAGCGCGCCCTCGACCTGGAAGCGGTCAGAGCCTTCATCCGCATCGCGGAACTGGGCAGCTTCACCCGCGCCGCCGAAGCATCGCGGACCACGCAGGCCGCGGTCAGCCTGAAGCTGAAACGGCTTGAAGACCGGCTGGGCTTCCGGCTGGTCGAACGAACCCCGCGCTACGTGGAGCTTTCGGCCCAGGGCGCGACCTTTCTCGAACATGCGCGCAAGCTGATCGAGGCGCACGACCGGGCGGTCTCGGTCGCCGCAGGCACGCGGCAACGCCTTGCCATCGGCATCAGCGACCATGTGGCGGGTCCGGAACTGCCCGCGCTGATCGCGCGCATGAACGCGCAGGACCCGCAACTGCTGATCGAAATCCGGATCGGAACCTCGGGCGAGCTGCTGCAAAGTTTCGACCGCCGGGAACTCGATACGGTGATCGTTCGCTTCCACGCGGGGCGCGGCGACGGGGAAGTGCTCGCCGAAGAGAAATTCGGCTGGTTCGCCATGCCTGGCTGGCAGCATCGCGCGGACGAGCCGCTGCCGCTGGCCACGATGGCCGAGCCCTGTGGCGTGCGCGCCATGGCCGGACAACTGCTCGATGAGGCAGGCATACCCTGGACCGAAGTGTTCGTCGGCGGCGGCGTGATGACGGTCGCCGCGGCTGTCATTGCCGGGCTCGGGGTGGCCGCGCTTGCCGCGCGCATGGTGCCGTTCGGCGCGGTCGACGTCGGCCCCAGGCTGGGGCTGCCGGATCTGCCGCGGCTGCCCATCCTGCTGCATACCCGGGTCAGGGACAGCCGCGCGCGCGATGCGCTGGCCGCGCTCTCGGCGGCCTTTCGCGGCGTGGTGCGAAACTAGATCGTTCGAGCGGCGCCACACAGCGCCTGGCTGCCCGAGCAAGGCGCACGCCGCTTCCCGTGGCGCCCGCGCGGCAACAAAAAAACCCGCAGAACCAATGTTCATGCGGGTTTTGAGGCTAGGGGGCTGAGGAGCAACCCCGGGCCATTCCTGAGGAAATCTTGGCGGACAGAGGGGGATTCGAACCCCCGATACGCTTTTGACGTATACACGCTTTCCAGGCGTGCGCCTTCAACCACTCGGCCACCTGTCCTGATCCGGTACGCATTGCTGAAAATGCGAATCCGCGATTCTAGCAGATCGGCAAGAAAGCTGCATTGGCGGCGCAGGCAAAGAAAAAGGGGACGTTATTGCGTCCCCTTTTTGTCGCAGGCGCCCGTGCCCGCCCCGCGGCGACCCTCCCGGACGCCCGCGTCCGGACCACAGCCAGACTCGTTCAGGCGTTCGGCGGATCCTGCTCGCGGTAGGCGCTGACCGTGCCATCCGGCTCGGTTTCCTCCAGCCGCACCCGGAACCCCCACAACCGCGCCAGATGCTTCATCACCTGCTCGGCGTCCTCGGCCGCCAGCGGCCGGCCGCGACTCTTCAAGTGGCGCAGCACCAGCGAACGGTCGGTGTCGCGATTGAAACGGATCACCTGGATGTCCGGCACCTGGTTGTCGCGGTTGTGCTGCGCGGCCAACAGGCGGCGGATGTCACGGTAGCCTTCGTCGTCGTGGATGGCGGCCACTTCCAGCTTGGGATTGGCCTGGTGATCGGAGATCGCGAAGAAGCGGAACTCGCGGATCAGGCGCGGCGACAAGTACTGCGAGATGAACGACTCGTCCTTGAAGTTGCGCATGGCGAAGTCCAGCGTCTTGAGCCAGTCGCCGCCGGCGATGTCGGGGAACCAGCGGCGGTCCTCATCGGTGGGCTTTTCGCAGATGCGGCGGATATCCGACATCATCGCGAAGCCCAGCGCGTACGGATTGATGCCGCCGTAGCCGCGCTCGTCGAAGCCGCGCTGGCTGACGACATTGGTGTGGCTCTGCAGGAACTCCATCATGAAGCCGTCGTTGACCAGGCCCTTCTCGTGCAGCCGGTTCAGAATGGTGTAGTGCCAGAACGTGGCCCAGCCTTCGTTCATCACCTTGGTCTGGGTCTGCGGATAGAAGTACTGGGCGACCTTGCGCACGATGCGCACCAGCTCCTTCTGCCACGGCGCCAGCTTGGGCGAGTACTTCTCGATGAAATACAGCAGGTTCTCTTCCGGCTCCGGTGGGAACACGGGCGCGGCGATGCGCTCGTCCCGGTCGGATTCCAGCCGCGGCAGCGTGCGCCACAGGTCGTTGTACTGCAGGCGGGCGTGCTCCTGGCGCTCGGCCTGGCGCGCGGCCTCTTCCTTGTACGAGATCGGCGTCGGCCGCTTGTAGCGGTCCACCCCATGGTGCGACAGCGCGTGACAGGAATCCAGCAGCGCTTCCACCGCGTCGATGCCGTAGCGATCCTCGCAATCCATCACGTACTTGCGGGCGAACACCAGGTAGTCCAGCACGCCATCGGCGTCGGTCCATTGGCGGAACAGGTAGTTGCCCTTGAAGAACGAGTTGTGGCCGTAGCACGCATGCGCGATCACCAGCGCCTGCATCGTCATGGAATTCTCTTCCATCAGATACGCGATGCAGGGGTTGGAGTTGATCACGATCTCGTAGGCCAGGCCCTGCATGCCGCGTCGGTAGTACTGCTCGTTGCGGATGAACTCCTTGCCGTACGACCAGTGCGGATAACCGATGGGCAGGCCCGCCGACGCGTACGCGTCCAGCATCTGCTCCGAGGTGATGACCTCGATCTGGTTCGGATAGGTGTCCAGCCCGTACTCGCGCGCGACCTGCGAGATCGCGTCGTCATAGGACTGGATCAGTTCGAACGTCCATTCGGAACCTTGCGACAACGGCCGCGGGCTGTCGGCCGATTCCGGCTCCACGAGTGCGCCCAGGATGGCATTCATGCGGTTTCCTTCTTGAACAGGTCATGGAACACGGGATAGATTTCCCCGCGCTCGCAAATGCGCCGCATCACGAAATGCGGCTCCAGCTTCTGTTCATACTCGGCCCACAGGCTGCTCTTGCGCGCCTCCTGCGAGTCGGGGATTTCGATATAGGCGAAGTAGCGCGAGGCCGGCAGCAGGTGCTCGGCCAGGAAGCGCGCGCTCTTGCCGGCGTCGGCGCCGAACGAGTCGCCGTCGCTGGCCTGCGCCGCATACACGTTCCAGGCCGTGGGCGGATAGCGCTTCTCGACGATCTCGCGCATCAACTCCAGCGCCGACAGCACGATCGTGCCGCCGCTCTTGGGATCGTAGAAGAAAGTCTGCTCGTCCACTTCCTCGGCATTGTCGGTGTGGCGGATGAAGACCAGGTCGACGTGCTCGTATTTGCGCGACAGGAACAGGTACAGCAGCGTGAAGAAGCGCTTGGCCAGGTCCTTCTTGCCCTCGTCCATCGAGCCGGACACGTCCATCAGGCAGAACATGACCGCGCGCGCCATCGGGATCGAGACCGACACGCGGTTGCGGTAGCGCAGGTCCAGGTCGTCCAGGAACGGCACGCGCGCCAGGCGCTCGCGGCAGTCCTCGACGTCCTGCTCCAGGGCCTTGATCTGATCGGCGGGCGCGCCCGCCGCCCTGGCCTTGGCCAGGCGTTCTTCCGCGTCTTCCAGGTCGGCGCGCGCCTTCACGCTCAGCGCCACCCGCCGCGCCAGCGACGACTTCAGCGTGCGGCTGATGCTGAGCATGCTGGGCGAACCGGTGGTGGTGTAGCCGGCGCGCTGCCATTTCTTCTGGCTGACCTCGCCCAGCTGGGTGCGCGCCAGGTGAGGCAGTTCCAGGTCTTCGAAGAACAGGTTGAGGAATTCGGCCCGCGACAGGCTGAAGGTGAACTGATCGACCGCCTCGCCCTCGCCGGGTTCGGACCCGCCCTGGCCTTCTCCCCCCTGAGGCCGGTCGAACGTGTCGCCCTTGGCGAACTCGCGGTTGCCCGGATGCACCATTTCCCGGTCGCCGCCCGCGCCGTGCCGGAAGGTCGGCTCGGAAATATCGCGGGCGGGCAGGTTGATCTCGCCGCCCTGATCCATGTCCTGGATCGAGCGGTCGCGGATCATCCCGTGGACCGCCTTGCGGATCTGGTCCTTGTAGCGCCGCAGAAAGCGCTCCCGATTGACGGCGCTCTTGTTACGCCCGTTAAGACGGCGATCGATCAGTGAATTCATGATTCACCTCACTCAGGAAGACTTCCTCACACGGAGATACCACTCGCACAGCAGCCTGACCTGCTTTTCCGTGTAGCCCTTCTCCACCATCCGGTCGACGAAGCTCTGATGCTTGCTCTTGTCCTCGGCCGATGCCTTGGCGTTGAACGAGATCACCGGCAGCAGGTCTTCCGTGTTCGAGAACATCTTCTTCTCGATCACTTCGCGCAGCTTTTCATAGCTGGTCCAGGTCGGGTTGCGGCCATTGTTGTTGGCGCGCGCCCGCAGCACGAAGTTCACGATCTCGTTGCGGAAGTCCTTGGGGTTGGCAATGCCGGCGGGCTTCTCGATCTTCTCCAGTTCATCGTTCAAGGCGCTGCGGTCGAAGCTCTCGCCGGTTTCCGGGTCGCGGAATTCCTCGTCCTGGATCCAGCAGTCGGCGAACGTGACGTAGCGGTCGAAGATGTTCTGGCCATACTCCGAGTACGACTCCAGGTAGGCCGTCTGGATTTCCTTGCCGATGAACTCGGCATAGCGCGGCGCCAGGAAGCCCTTGATGAACTCCAGGTAGCGCCGGCGGATTTCCTCCGGATAGTCCTCGCGCCCGATACGCTGTTCGAGCACGTACATCAGGTGCACCGGATTGGCCGCCACTTCCGTCTGGTCATAGTTGAAGACGCTGGACAGGATCTTGTAGGCGAAGCGCGTCGAAACGCCGTTCATGCCTTCATCGGTGCCCGCGTAGTCCTTGTACTCCTGCAGCGCCTTAGCCTTGGGGTCGACGTCCTTGAGGCTTTCACCGTCATAGACGCGCAGCTTCGAGTAGATACTGGAGTTCTCCGGCTCCTTCAGCCGGGTCAGCACCGAGAACTGCGCCATCATGTCCAGCGTTCCCGGCGCGCATGGCGCCGTCGACAGCGAGCTGTGATGCAGCAGCTTTTCGTAGATGCGGACTTCTTCCGACACCTGCAGGCAGTAAGGCACCTTGACGATATAGATACGGTCGAGGAACGCCTCGTTGTGCTTGTTGTTGCGGAAGGTCTGCCACTCCGACTCGTTCGAGTGCGCCAGGATGCAGCCGTTGAACGGAATCGCCGAGAAGCCCTCGGTGCCCTTGAAGTTGCCTTCCTGGGTCGCCGTCAGCAGCGGGTGCAGCATCTTGATCGGCGCCTTGAACATTTCAACGAACTCGAGCAGGCCCTGGTTGGCCAGGCACAAGCCGCCGGAATAGCTGTAGGCGTCCGGGTCATCCTGCGAGTGGCGGTCGAGCTTGCGGATGTCGACCTTGCCGACCAGCGACGAAATGTCCTGGTTGTTTTCGTCGCCCGGCTCGGTCTTGGCGATCGCCACCTGGCGCAGCACCGACGGGTTCAGGCGCACCACGCGGAATTGCGAGATATCGCCGTCGAACTCCTTCAGGCGCTTGACCGCCCACGGCGACATGATGCCGCTGAGGTAGCGGCGCGGAATGCCGTATTCCTTTTCGAGCGTGTCGCCGAACCGTTCCGGATGGAACAGGCCAAGCGGCGACTCGTTCACGGGCGAGCCCTTGAGCGCGTAGATGGGATAGCGCTCCATCAGCACCTTGAGGCGTTCGGCGATGGACGACTTGCCGCCGCCCACCGGTCCCAGCAGATAGAGGATTTGCTTGCGCTCTTCCAGTCCCTGCGCGGCATGCTTGAAGAACGCCACGATCTGCCCGATCACGTCCTCCATGCCGTAGAACTCCTGGAACGCCGGATAGCGCCGGATGGTCCGGTTGGAAAACAAACGGGAAAGACGTGGGTCGTTGCGCGTATCCACGATCTCAGGTTCGCCAATCGCCGCCAGCATGCGTTCAGCAGGGCTGGCGTATGCCATCGGATCACGTTTGGCGAGGTTCAGATATTCCTCGAGGGAAAGCTCTGACTCCTGCTCTCTTGCATACTGCGACTTGAAGCCTTCGACGATGTTTTGCACGGAAACCTCCTACAACACGCGAAAAAGCCATTACGTCCCTACGTGTCCCCATTGTGTGCCTCAGTGCTTGAGCGTGACTAGTCAATCTCGCCTTCAGCAATCTCGGCACGGTTGTATGTTGCTTTCGCCACACATCAACCAAGAGCACGATCGGGCCCTTTCCGTTTAGGCTGCGCACTTGAGACACAAGTTCCATCAAGGATTGCAACCAACGTGAATAAGTTCAGCCCTTCGCCTTCAGCATATCGCTGTAGCACGGGCGCACGATGCGGCCACGCATGAAATGGTCAGCAATTATTTGAAGGGATGAGCGATATCCCGGTGGATTCTTATGATCCGGACACAAGTCCGGTGCGTTCGCTATGCGATGGCAGCGAACGGTCTGAACGGCGCAAAGCGACTGCGTTCAGCAAGCGCCGGTCCGGGTATATGAAAGCGCCGGTACACGACACTGGAATCCGTGGTGACGAGGGCGCGTGGCGGGTCGTGGAGCAAGCCATGCGCGCGTAGCGCCAAGTCATGGGCTTATGCTAAGCCGATTTGACGGCTTTGTGGCAATTCATTTGAGGCAATGCGGTAAAAAAACACCCATCGACAACCCTTATATGAGGCGCGAAAATCGTTCTCAAACTTGCTGCGATCAGGCCGCAAGCCGCGCCGGCAAACGCTGTCCCGGCGCTTGTCATAGGCTGTCGCGGCATCGATTGGCAGCCGGGGCGGCAGAGTGCTAATACCCCTTGCGCCGTCAAGGATAGAATCTCGCATTGGCCGACCTGGCGCCTCGCGCCGCCATTCAAACGCTGTCCCGTACACCATGCCGTCACGCCTGCGTCCCGTCATGCATGGGTCTCGCATCAGCCGCGCGTCGATGCGCGGCCGGCGTCTCGCGGCGCTTTGCCTCCTGCCGTTCTGCGCCGTGCTGCTGGCGGCCTGCGAACGCGCCCTGCCTCCTTTGCCCAACGATGCCTATGTCTGGCAGCGGCGCTGGACGCCCGCGCTGGTCCAGGCGCTGAATGAAAGCGCCGATGTGCTGCGATCGTGGCGCGTGCTGGCGGCCGAACTGCGCGCCGACGGCGTCTGGTTCGAAGCGGCGCCCGACCTGGCCGCGCTGGCGGCGACCGGCCGTCCGGTGGTGCTGGTGCTGCGGCTGGATGGCCGCGTCGGCGCGTTGCGCGAGGCCGAGATTGCCGCGCGCGCCACCGCCACGCTCGCCGTCTGGCGCAACGCCGGCATCGCGCTGGCCGGCCTGGAAATCGACTACGACTGCGCCACCGCGCGGCTGCCGGCCTATACCGCGCTGCTGACCACGTTGAAGACCCGGCTACCGCCCGACCTGCCGTTGTCGATCACCGCGCTGCCCACCTGGCTGGACAGCCCCGCGCTGGCCGGCCTGCTGGCGGTACCGGACGAAACGGTGTTGCAAGTGCATGCCGTATCGAACCCGGCGCAGGGGCTGCTGTTCGACGCCGCGCACGCGCGTGCCTGGCTCGACGCTTACGCCCAGCGCACCGGCAAACCTTGGCGGGTGGCGCTGCCGGCCTACGGCAGCCGGGTCGCATGGGACGAACAAGGCCAGATCGTTGCGGTCGAAAGCGAACGGCCGGCGTTGATGCCGGGCGGCCGTTCGGCCGAACTGCTGGCCGCGCCAGGCACCGTCGCGGCCTTTGTCGGTGCGCTCGATCGCGCGCGCCCGGCGCGCCTGGCCGGCATCGTCTGGTTCCGCCTGCCGACCCAGGCCGACACGCGCGCCTGGAGCCTGCGGACCTGGCGCGCGGTGCTGGCGCGCCAGCCCCTGGCGCCGGCGCTGGCAGTCGCGATCAATCCGCCGGACTCCGGCGGCGCGCGCGACGTGCTGCTGGCCAACCGCGGCAACGCCGACATGCCGCTGCCCTTCATGGTCAGACTGGACGCCCGCTGCGCCGCCGCCGACGGCATCAACGGCTATACCCTTGAGTACGATCGCAAGGGCAGGTATCTTCGGCGCGCGCAGGATGGCCTGCTGCGCGCCGGCGCTGAACGCGCCATAGGATGGATCCGCTGTGACTCCCCAACGCCGAGCTTGCATGTACAACCGTAAAACGCTGGCCGTCGCCCTGCTGCTGGCCGGCACCGGCCTCGTCATCGCCTGTGGTCCCGACTTCCCGCCGCAATTGCTGGATGATCGCGCGAGCACCCTGCAAGGCACGCCCGCCAATTCATTCGCCTATGAGGCGGCGCGGCTGGTGCCCGCCGCGGATGCGCTGCGGGCCAATGAGTCGCCGCTGCTGCCGGACGGCAGCTACCGCTCCGACGCCATCCCGGAATCCTACGACGCCACGCTCACACCAACGCAATACGAACAGGTGCGAACGATGCGCGCGCGCGCCGATGGCGACCAGGCCTACGCCGCAGGCGCGGGCCTGCCCGAAGCCGTCCGCCTCTATGCCGCGGCCGCGGTCGACTACCGCACGGCGCCGCAAGCGCCGGACGAGGACCGTTGGGAACGGGCGCGTCAGCGCCTGCGGGCAATTCTGGCGCTGCCCGCCGAACAGGCCGCGACACGCAGCGTCTGGGCCACTTACATGTTGGCCGAGATCACGGATGCGGCAGCATCGGCGCAGGGCTATGCCCGCGTGCGCGACCTGGCGCGGCATGGGGCTCCCGATCCCCTCGGCCTGGCCGTCGCCAGCTACGGCCAGCAGGCGCGACTGTCGTTGCGCGGCAATCTGGGGCAATGCGCCTACGCAGACGTCGTCAACGCGACGCCCTGTCTGGACGCCGTGGCGCCCCCCGATCTGCAACAGGCGGTGCGCCTGTACGCCGCCCAGGCCGCGCGCGACTCGGTCAGTGGGCGCGAATCGCTGCGCCTGATCGCCGACTGGGCGCTGACCTCGCCAGCCCGCGCCGGCCGGCTGATCGACGATCCGGTCGGTCAGCGCCTGCTGGTGGCGTATGGCCTGGCCCGGATCGGCGACATTGTCGACGGCAAGCCCGACAGCGCGCGCGACCCGTTCGCCAACTTCGAACGCAGCGGCCGCCTGAGCCTGGCCGATGCCGCCGACGGCGCTCCCAACGTGGCGCCGAACCCGGCCCTGCAATCGCTGGCGGCCGCGTTGCAGACCCAGGAACCGCAGCGCATCGCCAACGCTGACCGGGTCGCGGCGCTGGCCTACCGCGTCGGCCGCTACGATCTGGCCCAGGCCCTGGCCAACCGGCTCGACACGGCATTGGCGTGGTGGGTACGGGCCAAGCTGGCCATCCGCCGCGGCGACAACGAACTCGCCGCCCAGGCCTATGCGCGCGCCGTCGGGGCGTTTCCGCGCGCCGATGGCAGCGTCGAACCGGAATCGGGCGCGCGGCTCAAGGCCGAGCAAGGCGTGCTGTCGCTGTCGCGTGGCCAATACGTGGAAGCGCTGGACCAGCTGTATCGCGCGGCCGCGGCCGGCGACGGCGCCAACCGGCCCGCTGAAGGCTGGACCCAGTCGCCTTACTGGAACGACGCCGCCTACGTGGCCGAACGCGTGCTCACCACCGAGGAACTCAAGGCCTATGTCGACCGCCTGCCTGCCGCCACGCCGGCGCCTGCGCGCCCGGCCGGCTTTGGCAGCTATACCCCCGACCAGTTCTATGCATGGCGCCGCCTGAATCCCCCGCCCGCGCACGACCGCCTGCGCCAGCTGCTGGCCCGGCGCCTGGTGCGCGAAGGCCGCGCAGCCGAGGCCCTGCCTTATTTTCCGGCCGATGACGACCCGCGCTTTGCCCGCGTCGACGATGACGACGGCAACTGGACGATCCGGGAGTCCGACGTGCGCCTGCGCGCCGCCCAGTATGCAACCGCGCTGCAGACGGCGGGCAGCGCCTGGGGCCGCACCCGCCGCGCCAGGGCCTGGTATGACGCCGCGGCGCTGGCGCGCCGTGACGGCATCCGCATCATGGGCTACGAGCAGGGGCCTGACTACGCCGTCTACGATGGCAACTACTCGGCGGGCGCCGGCCGCGATGCCAACCCCTGGTGGCGCGAGGCGCGCGCAGACGCCGGGCAGCCAATGGATACTCCCCGGCAACGGGCCGAGGCGGACCTGCCCGGCCCTTACGTGACCCCGGAGGAACGCGCCCGCTACGCGGCCAGCGAGGCGCGCCCCAACGTGCGCTACCACTACCGCCAGATCGCCGCCGGCTACGCACTGAAAGCGGCCGACGAACTGCCCTCCCGCTCGCAGGCCTTCGCGGCCGTGCTGTGCCACGGCGCAAGCTACGTGATCGATGACACGCCGGCGCGCGCCACCGCCATCTACCTGCGGTATGTGGATCAGGGCGCGCGGGTGCCCTTCGGCGACACCTTCGGCCGCGAATGCCCGGAGCCGGATTTCCAGTCGGCCGCGCGCTTTCACTACATCCAGGCATGGAAGGCCTGGGAACACGCACGCCAGCAGCATGCCGGCCTGTTGCTAGCCAGCGGGTTGCTGGCCCTGGCGGCGCTTGGCGCCGGCCTGTGGGCCTGGCGCGATGGCGGCCCGGCCGCCGCCGGCAGGAGACGCTAGGGCTCCTCTGCGGCGGGCAACGCGACCCGCCGCAGCAGTCCGCGCCAATGCTCCGGCACCCGCGCACGCACGCGCAGGTCGGCGGCAACCCGCTCGGCCTCGATGAATTCGTAACGCGGCGCGCCATCCAGGCGCTCAAGCAGCGGCAGCTTGACCACGCCGGCGGCGTCGCCCAACAGCATCGGCGCCATATAGATCAGCAGTTCATCGATGCAGCCTGCCGCCACCAGCGCGCCGCTCAGGCCCGCGCCGGCCTCGACGTGGACTTCGTTGCACTGCTGCGCGGCCAGCCAGTGCATCATCGCCGGCAGATCGACCCGATCGGGCGTCTCGGCCGGCATCGGCACCACGCGCACATTCCGGGCTTCCAGCCGCGCCTGCTTGGCGGCATCGGCGCGGGCCGTGAACACGATGACCTCGCCGCCATCGAACAGGCGCGCGTCCTCGGGAATCTCGAAGCGGCCGTCGACTACCGCCCGGCGCGGCTGGCGCGGCGTCGCCACGCTACGCACGGTCAGTTGCGGGTCGTCCTTGAGTATCGTGCCGATGCCGGTCAGCACCACGCAGCTGCGCGCGCGCCAGCGATGCCCGTCGGCGCGCGCCTCGGGGCCGGTGATCCATTGCGACAGGCCGTTCTGCAGCGCGCTGCGTCCGTCCAGCGACGTCGCCATCTTGAGCCAGGTCCAAGGCCGCCCGCGGCTCATGCGCGCAATGAAACCGGCATTCAGCGCCAGCGCCTCTTCGCGGCAGATGCCCGTGGTGACGGCAATGCCGGCCTCGCGCAGCCGCGCCAGGCCCTTGCCGTTGACCAGCGGATTGGGATCGCCGATCGCCACCACCACGCGCGCCGGCGCAGCCGCCAGCAGCGCCTCGACGCAGGGCGGCGTACGGCCGAAATGGCTGCACGGCTCCAGCGTGACGTAAACGGTGGCGCCCGCCACCGATTCGCCGCGCGCCTGGGCATCGCGCAGGGCGCAGACTTCGGCGTGCGGCCCTCCAGGCGGCTGGGTCGCGCCTTCGCCCAGGACCCGGCCATCGCGCACGATGACGCAGCCGACCCGGGGATTGGGCGCGGTCGAGTACATGACGGTCTGCGCCAGCGCCAGGGCGCGCCGCATCCAGGACAGGTCTTCGGGTTCGCTGGGGTTCACGCTGGGGTTCATCATCATGCTGGGATTGTATGTCCGCGGCGCGCCGCCGGGGCGTGTCGCCGCGGGGCGCGCTATGATGCTTCCCGGGCCTGCCGCTCAATGTCCGTTTCAGGCCGATGCTGGTCTGGAGCCGGCCTCGCCCGGCGCTGCCGGCGGCATCACAATATGCCACCCCCCCTGAAATACCTCGGCAAGGAGCCCGCAGCCATGAAACAGGCATTGATTGTCATCGACGTCCAGGATTCTTTTCGTCAACGTCCGTTTTGGGATGAATCGGAATATCCGGCATTCATCTCGCAACTGCAGGGCCTGATCGACGCCGCCCGCGCCCGCGGCGTCCCGGTGCTGCAGGTATTCCACACCAGCGCCGCCAATGATCCGGCCAACCCGTTCTCGCTGGCCTCCGGCCACGTCAAGACCCTGAAGGAACTGCACATCGAACCCGACGCGGTGTTCCACAAGACCGTGCACTCCTCGCTCTACGCCAGGGATGCCGACGGCGCCACCTTGCAGGACTGGCTGCGCACGCACGGTGTCGAGGGCGTCATCGTCAGCGGCATCCGCACCGAACAATGCTGCGAGACCACCACCCGCCACGCCAGCGACGACGGCTTCAAGGTGGTGTTCCCGACCGACGCCACGCTGACCTTCGCGATGCAGAGCCCGTCCGGCAAGCACTACACCCCGGCCGAGATCCGCGATGCCACCGAACTGGTGCTGCAGGGCCGTTTTGCCCGCATTGCCCGCGCCGCCGACGTCTTCGCCGACGCGCACTGAGGACGAGCCGCCATGATTCCCGTGCACTTCATCCTGCCCCGGGGAATCGTGCTGCTCGACGTGGCCGGACCGGCCGAGGCGTTCCGGGTCGCCAACAAGCTGTGTCCCGGCGCCTTTGAGCAGCATTTCTGCGGCCCCTCGACCGAAATCGAAAGCGGCATTCCCGGCCTGCACCTGGCGCGGATCCAGCCCTTGCCCGAGCAGTTGCCGCCCGAGGCCCTGGTGATCATCTCGGGCGTGGTCGGCAAACCCACCCGGCTGGACGAACCCGAGGCCCGCCGGATCATCGACTGGCTGGCGCGGCGCCACCCGGTCGACGGCTTCACCTTGATGACCGTCTGCGCCGGCGCGCTGTTCGCCGCCGCGGCCGGCCTGACGCGCCAGCGCGAGTGCACCACGCACCACAGCTGCCTGGCGCAGCTCGCCGACATGGATCCGAGCGCCCGATTGCACGACAACCGCATCTTCGTCGAGGATGGCAACCTGGTCAGCAGCGCCGGCATCACCGCCGGCATCGATCTGGCGTTGCACATGGTGTCGCGTCACTGCGGCCCGCGGGTGGCCAGCGAAGTGGCGCGCGACATGGTGGTGTACCAGCGGCGCGCCGGCAGCGACTCGGCCTTGTCCCCCTGGCTGGAGCACCGCAACCATATGCATCCCGGCGTGCACCGGGTGCAGGACGCGGTCGTGCGCAACCCGGCGGCGCCCTGGTCGGCGCAGTCGCTGGCCGAACAAGCCCACACCAGCCCGCGCCACCTGACGCGCCTGTTCCATGAACATGCCGGCTGCACGCCGATGGATTACCTGTATCAGATACGCGTGGCGCTGGCGCGCGACATGCTGCGCGAAACCCGCTTGAATCTGGAAGCCGTGGCGGAAAAATCGGGCTTCGGCTCGGCCCAGCACCTGCGCCGCGTGTGGCGCAGATTTCAGCCGCAGACGCCCAGCATGGCGCGCGCGCCGGCGCCGTAGCCGCCTAGTGCCAGCAGCCGGCCGGCCGGGGCGGCGCGCGCCGCGCCGCTGAAGCGGACGGGCGGCTCACTCCTTGCGCAGCTTGCCCGGCAGCACCGGCCCCTGCATTTCGCGGATCGCCTCGACGAATTCGCCGATGTCCTCGAAGCTCTTGTAGACCGAGGCGAAACGTACGTAGGCCACTTTGTCGAGTTTGCGCAACTCGTTCATGACCAGTTCGCCGATATGGCCGGAAGCCACTTCGCGCAGGCCGCTGGCCAGCAGTTGTTCCTCGATGCGGGCCACGGCGGCGTCCACGTCCTCGGTGCTGACCGGACGCTTGCGCAGCGCCAGGCTCAGGCTGGCGCGCAGCTTGGCGGGATCGTAGTCGCTGCGGCTGCCGTTGCGCTTGACCACGGACGGCAATGCCAGCTCCACCCGTTCATACGTGGTGAAGCGCTTGTCACAGGACTGGCAGCGGCGCCGACGACGAATGGCGTCGCCCTCTTCCGAGACACGGCTGTCAACGACCTGCGTTTCGGAGTTGCCGCAAAATGGACACCGCATGTGTGATCCCTGAAAACACGGAAAGCAATAATTCGCCCATATTGTAACGATGCGACGGCTTGCCCGTGTCGATCATGACAAATTCGTCCCTAATATTTTTGCCCTGGAGGCCGCCGACACGCAAGCGCCATTGGCCCTAAAACAAAAGGACGGCCCCTTGCGGAGCCGTCCCCTCTAGGCGCGGGCGGCGCGGAGCCACCGCCGTGGCGGCATTACTTGCGGCCGTACACCGGCAGGCGCGAGGTCAGTTCGTTGACCTTGGCGCGCACGGCGGCGATATTGGCCTCGTCGCGCGGGTTGTCCAGCACGTCGGCGATCAGGTTGGCGGTCAGCTCGGCCTCGGCTTCGGTGAAGCCGCGGGTGGTCATGGCCGGCGTGCCCAGGCGGATGCCGCTGGTCACGAAGGGCTTTTCCGGATCGTTCGGGATGGCGTTCTTGTTGACCGTGATGTGGGCCTGGCCCAGCACCGCTTCGGCTTCCTTGCCGGTGATGCCCTTGGAACGCAGGTCCACCAGCATGACGTGGCTTTCGGTGCGGCCCGAGACGATGCGCAGGCCACGCTTGACCAGCGTGTCGGCCAGCACCTTGGCGTTCTTGACCACTTGCTGCGCGTAGGTCTTGAATTCGGGTTCCAGCGCTTCCTTGAAAGCCACCGCCTTGCCGGCGATGACATGCATCAGCGGGCCGCCCTGGATGCCGGGGAAGATGGCCGAATTGACGACCTTTTCGAATTCCGCCTTCATCATGATGACGCCGCCGCGCGGGCCGCGCAGCGACTTGTGCGTGGTCGAGGTGACGAAATCGGCGTGCGGCACCGGGTTCGGGTAGGCGCCACCGGCCACCAGGCCGGCATAGTGGGCGATGTCGACCATGAACAGCGCGCCGTTGTCATGGGCGATACGGGCCATGCGCTCGAAGTCGATGTGCAGGGCATAGGCCGAGGCGCCGGCGACGATCAGCTTGGGCTTGTGTTCCTTGGCCAGTTGCTCGACCTGGGCGTAGTTCAGGACTTCGTTTTCGTCCAGGCCGTACGAGATGAAGTTGTACAGTTTGCCCGAGGCGTTGACCGACGCGCCGTGGGTCAGGTGGCCGCCTTCGGCCAGGCTCATGCCCAGCACGGTGTCGCCCGGCTTCAGGACGGCCATGTACACGCCCTGGTTGGCCTGCGAGCCCGAGTTGGGCTGCACGTTGGCGGCTTCGGCGCCGAAGATCTGCTTCAGGCGATCGATGGCCAGTTGCTCGACCACGTCGACGTATTCGCAACCGCCGTAGTAACGCTTGCCCGGGTAGCCCTCGGCGTACTTGTTCGTGAGCTGCGTGCCCTGGGCTTCCATGACGGCCGGGCTGGCGTAGTTCTCCGAAGCGATCAGCTCGATGTGCTGCTCCTGGCGAACGTCTTCCTTCTGGATGGCGGCCCAGACTTCCGGGTCAGCCTTGGAGAGGGTGAGGTTGCGGTCAAACATGACGGGGGGTTCCTGAGGCGGTAAGAGAGGAGGAAACTGCGCCCGGGCGGGTAAACCCGGATAATGACGGATAGTTTACCGCGTCACGCCACTTTGCCTGTCGTCAAAATGCCCCGAATGGAGGCAAAATTCCCCTCAAGGACGCGAAATTTCCGCCATCCCCGCGCGGCCGGAAACCCCTCTCAACCCGACTTGAGAAACTTTCATGCAAACGCAGACTCTGCTTGCCTACACCCTGGTCGCCGCCGTCAGCGTCATCACGCCCGGCCCCGCCAGCATCCTGGCCATGCGCAATGGCGCCGCCGGCGGCCTGCGCGCGGTGTTGCCGTCATCACTGGGCAATGTCACGGGGCTGTTCCTGCTGTCCGCCGCCGCCATGCTGGGCCTGGGCGTGGTGCTGCAGTCGTCGGCCCTGCTGTTCGCCGCCCTCAAGATCGCCGGCGCCGCGTACCTGATCTACCTGGGCCTGCGCCACCTGCTGGGCCGCAGCAGCGTGGCCGCGCCGCCGCCGGGCAGCGCCGGCGCGCCGCGCGGGGCGCTGGCGCTCTATCTGGAAGCGGCCTTCGTGGCCGGCCTGAACCCCAAGCCGATCCTGTTTTTCACCGCGCTTTTTCCGCAGTTCCTGAACGCGGCCGAGCCCCTGCTGCCGCAGTTCTTCATCCTGACCGGCATCTTCATGGGCCTGTCGCTGCCCTCGCTGCTGGCCTACGGACTGCTGGCGCGCCGCGCCCGCCGCCTGTTCCAGCAGCCGCGAGCGGTGCGCTGGATCAACCGGGCGGTGGGGTCGGTGTTCGTGGCCTTCGGCGTGGCGCTGCTGCGGCTGAAACGCGCCAGCGCCTGAAAGCGGCGCGCGGGCGGCAACGGTTCCACAAATGAAAATGGGCCGCAGGGATTGCGGCCCATTTTGACGCCCCGGCGCTCAGGATGCCGAGGTTGCCCCGATCAGCTTGGGCGCCAGCCTCGGGTTGAGCGTGTAGGTGCCGGTCAGCGACGCCTGCGCCAGCACGTGCTTCTGGATGGCGCGCAAGGCATCTTCACCGTTGAACGAGCCTTGCAGGTTCAGCGAATGGACGTCCAGCGCGTACAGCGTGAACACATAGCGGTGCACCAGCGAGTCGTTCCAGGGTGGGCACGGGCCGTCGTAGCCGAAGTAGTCGCCGCTCATGTCGTGGTCGTTGGCGAACCAGGACGAGTACGAGTTGATGCCCTGGCGGGCATCCAGCGGCGCCAGCGGCCCGCCCTTGCCACGCGGCGTGATGCCACTGGAGAAGGCGCCTTCCTCGATTTCGCGCATGTCGGCGGCCAGGTCCACCAGCACCCAATGGAAGAAATCCACCCGCGGCAGGTCGGCCGGCACCTCGCGGCCTTCCTGGTTGACGTCGTCGGGCTTGGAGGGGACGTCCGGATCGTGGCAGATCAAGGCGAACGACTGGGTGCCCGCCGGGACGTCGTCCCAGGAAAACTGCGGGTTGTAGTTGTCTGCCAGCGCGACGTGCGATTGCGCATCGATCTTGCCGAAGGCGTAGCGCTCCGGAATCGACTCGTTATCGGAAAAAGACAAACTCGAAAGTTTCATGTCGTGCTCCTTGAAGTGCTGCGAAGGCATCCCAGCCTTGAACGTCCCTCCAGCGTAGCAAAATCTTCGCGATTATGGGTTCAACTTAACACGCGCGAACTTGCGCTTGCCCACCTGGACGACGTAAGTCCCTGCGGGCAGTTGCAACGATTTGTCTTCGACCCGGTCGCCATTGACGCGCACCCCGCCTTGCTCGACGTTGCGCTGCCCCTCCGAACCCGATGCCACCAGCCCCGCCTCGCGCAGCAGCTTGAGGATACCGACCGGCGCGCCGCCGATGCTGACCTCGGGCATGTCTTGCGGGATCGCGCCGTCGCGGAAACGCGCCTCGAACGCGGCCAACGCGTCGTCGGCCGCCTTGGCCGAGTGGAACCGGGTGATGATCTCCTGCGCCAGCATGACCTTGGCATCGCGCGGATTGCGGCCGCCATCGATCTCCTGACGCAACGCCGCGATGTCTTCCAGCGAGCGGAACGAGAGCAGCTCGAAGTAGCGCCACATCAGCGTGTCGGAAATCGACATCAGCTTGCCGAACATCGAATCGGGCGACTCCGAAATACCGATGTAATTGCCCTTGGACTTGGACATCTTCTCGACGCCGTCGGTGCCGACCAGCAGCGGCATCGTCAGGATGCACTGCGGCTCTTGCCCATATTCCTTTTGCAGCTCGCGGCCGACCAGCAGGTTGAACTTCTGATCGGTGCCCCCCAGCTCCAGATCGGACTTCAGCGCCACCGAGTCGTAACCCTGCATCAGCGGATACAGGAATTCATGCACCGAGATCGGAATGCCGCCTTTGAAGCGCTTGGTGAAATCCTCGCGTTCCATCATGCGCGCCACGGTGTAGCGCGACGCCAGCTGGATCATGCCGCGCGCGCCCAGCGGATCGCACCACTCGGAGTTGTAGCGGATCTCGGTGCGGGCCGGATCCAGCACCAGGCTGGCCTGCGCATAGTAGGTCTTGGCGTTGGCCTCGATCTGTTCGCGCGTCAGCGGCGGACGGGTGCTGTTGCGGCCGCTGGGATCGCCAATGGTCGAAGTGAAGTCGCCGATCAGGAAGATGACCGTATGGCCCAGGTCCTGGAGCTGGCGCATCTTGTTGAGCACCACCGTGTGGCCCAGGTGGATGTCGGGCGCGGTCGGGTCCAGCCCCAGCTTGATGCGCAGCGGCACGCCGGTGGCGCGGCTGCGGGCCAGCTTGCGGGCGAATTCGGATTCGACCAGCAGCTCATCGCATCCGCGCTTGGCAATACGCAGATCGGCTTCGACTTCGGGGGTGATGGGGGCTTCTGAGGGTGACATGTAAGGGGGGCCAGGACGGCTTTAGCCGATAAAAGGTGTAAAAAGTGACGAAAACTATCGAAAATTCTAGCCGAATCAGCTAGGATACCGCCCTAATCATACGCAACTGTCATATGTACGCAGTTGCGCTTCCGGTTACCACCCGTTGTTCACAAGATGCGCCCCGCGCCAGCCCTTGCCCCGAAAAACGTGGCGCGCGGGGGCCGTTCGTGTCACGCACCCTGCGAGCTCATGCCACCTGAGAGGGTATCTTCACGATGAATCGTGGCCTCCACGACCTGGCGAGTAGCATCAAGCGCAAAGTTGCCGCCGTATTTGCGCCCGTCGAACCCAAGTCCCATCGCTCGGGGCTTTTCCGCCGCACGCTTCTGGTCACCGCCGTGGGTCTGTTTGCCGGCGCCGCCGCCTTGGGCATGGTGCAGCAACCCGACCGCAGCGAACTCCCCCCCACCCGCGTCATCCAGAGCATTCTGCCGCTCACCACCGAGCAGGTCGAAGTCAGCACGCCCAGCGCCGCACCCTACATCAGCGAAACCCGCATCCGTCCGGGCGACACGCTGGCCGCCGTGCTGCAGCGCCTGGAACTGGATTCGCCGGGCCTGCAAGCCTTCCTGACCCACGACGCCAGCGCCCGCAGCATCTACAAGCTGTACCCGGGCCGCTCGGTGCAGGCCGCCACCGACGCCGAAGGCAAGCTGATCTGGCTGCGCTATATCCACACCCCGGGCAACGAGGCCGAAGGCCAGGTCGTCACCCGCATGCTGCACGTCGCGCGCACCGACGATGGCTACAAGGCCGAGGAAGTCACCGAGAACACCGAGCGCCAGACGCGCGTGGCGGTCGGCACGATCCGCTCCTCGCTGTTCGGCGCCACCGATGCCGCCGGCATCCCCGATTCGGTCACCATGCAGATGGCCGACATCCTCAGCGCCAAGATCGACTTCTTGCGCGACCTGCGCCAGGGCGACCAATTCCGCGTGGTCTACGAAGTGCGTTCGCACGACGGCCGCTACGCCGGCGCCGGCCGGGTGCTGGCCCTGGAATTCATCAACAACGGCAAGACCTACAACGCCGTCTGGTTCAGCCCCGACGACAAGACCGGCTCGTACTACGATTTCGACGGCACCAGCCTGCGCGGCGCGTTCCTGCGCACCGCCCTGAAGTTCAGCCGCATCAGCTCGACGTTCGGCATGCGCATGCACCCGATCCACAAGACCTGGACCGGCCACAAAGGCGTGGACTACGCCGCGCCCTCGGGCACGCCAATCCACACCACGGCCGACGGCACGGTGGAATTCGCCGGATGGCAGAACGGCTACGGCAACGTCGTGATCATCAAGCACCACGGCAAGTACTCGACCCTGTATGCCCACCAGAGCCGCATCGCCGCGGGAATCACCAAGGGCACCAAGGTCTCCCAGGGCCAGCTGATCGGCTACGTGGGCGCCACTGGCTGGGCGACCGGGCCGCATCTGCATTATGAGTTCCGCGTCGACAACCAGCCCATCGACCCGCTTTCGGTGGACCTGCCCGTGGCCCGCACCCTGGAGCCCGCGGAAGTCCGCGCCTTCAATCAGGCCGTGACGCCGTACAAGCAGCAGATCCAACTGCTGACCCAGTTCCAGCAGACCCTGCCCGACACCCTGACCAACGTGGCCAGCCGCTAGGCTGGCCGGCATGATGCACCCGCAAGGCGGCCCGCGCACCTCGATGCCGGGCCGCTTTTTTTCAGGCAGCCATCGCCATGACCGTACCCCAGCATTTCATCGGCCTCATGTCCGGCACCAGCGTGGACGGCGTGGATGGCGTCCTGGCGCAACTGCGCCCCGGCCAGCCGCCGCGGTTGCTGGCCAGCGCCAGCCTGCCCATGCCGGCCGCATTGCGCGCCGAGTTCCTGGCGCTGAACCTTGCCGGCGAAGACGAACTGGCCCGCTCCGCCCTGGCCGCCAATGAACTGGCGCGCCTGTATGCGCGCGTGGTGGCCGACCTGCAGGCCCGCGCCAGCCTGCCGGCGCGGGACATCGCCGCCATCGGCGCCCACGGCCAGACGGTGCGCCACCGCCCCGATCTCGGCTACACCGCGCAATTGAACGCACCCGCGCTGCTCGCGGAGCTGACCGGTATCGACGTGGTGGCGGACTTCCGCAGCCGCGACGTGGCCGCCGGCGGCCAGGGCGCGCCGCTGGTGCCGCCCTTCCACGCCGCGGTGTTTGGCGCGCGGCAGGGCCGCGCGGTGCTGAATCTGGGGGGTATCGCCAATGTCACTCTGTTGGTGCCGGGCCAGCCGCCGCGCGGCTTCGATACAGGCCCGGCCAATGTCTTGCTGGACGGTTGGTGCCAGCGGCACCTGGGGCGGGCTTACGACACCGATGGCCGCTGGGCCGCCAGCGGCCAGGTGCTGGCGCCGTTGCTGGAGCAACTGATCGCCAGCGAACCCTGGTTCGCGTTGCCGCCTCCCAAATCGACCGGCCGCGACTTGTTCAACCTGCGCTGGCTGGACGACCGGCTGGCCGCCTTCGACGGCCCCACCCCCGCTGCGCAGGACGTGCAGGCGACCTTGCTGCGCCTGACGGCCCGCACCGTCGCCAACGCCATCGACGCCGCGGGCGCCGATGTGCGCGAACTCTATGTGTGTGGCGGCGGCGCCCATAACCCGGGCCTGATGCGCGAATTGGCGTATTGCCTGCAACGCCCGGTCCACCCCACTGACGCGCTGGGCGTGCCGGCGCAGCAGGTCGAAGCGCTGGCTTTCGCCTGGCTGGCCCAGGCCTTCCTGGCGCGGCGGCCCGCCGGCCTGCCCAGCGTCACCGGCGCGCGCGGCCCACGCATCCTGGGCGCCCTCTACCCGGCCTGAGCCCGCCAGGCGCCCAATGAAAAAGCCCTTCGGCTTGCCGAAGGGCTTTTTTTTGACTGGCGGACGATCCGCCGCCAGCGCGGTTTACACCGAGAACGACGAGCCGCAGCCGCAGGTGGTAGTGGCGTTGGGATTGCGGATGACGAACTGCGCGCCCTCCAGGTCTTCCTTGTAGTCGATCTCGGCGCCGACCAGGTATTGGAAGCTCATGGGATCGACCAGCAGTTGCACGCCAGCCTTGTCGAGCACGGTATCGTCTTCGTTGACGACTTCGTCGAACGTGAAACCGTACTGGAAACCCGAACAGCCACCGCCCTGCACGAACACGCGCAGCTTCAACTCGGGGTTGCCTTCCTCGGCCAGCAGGTCCTTGACCTTGGCGGCTGCCGAGTCGGTGAACACCAGGGGAGCAGGCGGGGCGGCCTGCAGGTCGACGGTTTCGGTCACTGCATTCATGATTCACTCCTGGCCGCTGGGGCCATATTCCGATGAGCGGCTGCGCCACTCGCATGTAGTCACTATAGCGCAGCGCCGCCCGGACTCAAAGTTCGAGCTTGACGCTGCGGGAGGCACGGACCACATCGCCCTCCAGCACGCTGATGGTCACGTTTTCAGGGACGAATCCCTCGGGCAGCGCCAGGATGCCCTGGCTGCGCTGGTACTGGTCGAACTGCAAGGCAAGCGATGCAGTCGCGGCGTTCTCGGCCGTGGCCGGCTCGGAGCCGTTCTCGGCCTTGACCTGCATCGGCGCCAGGTCCACGGTAACGATTTCGCCCTTGAGCATGCCGGTGGCCTGGAACCGCAGCGTGCCGGCAAACGGCGCCGCGCCGCCGCGGCCGCTGCGCATCAGCAGCACCTTGTAGCGCAGGCCGGCGCCATCGCGGTCGATCTGGGCGCCGCGGATGCCCACGGTGCCTTCCGGACCAGGCGGCAGCAACTGTTCGTAAAAGGCCAACTGGTCACGCACGCGGCCGAGTTCGGCCTGCGCGCCATGCAATTGGGTTTCGAGTTCCTGACGCGCCGAGCGCTCGATCACCAGCTCGCCATCGGCGGTATCGAGCTGGCCACGCACGTAACGCAATTGGACCGCCTGCTGACGCATGGCCTCGTCGCGCGCCTCGACCTGCGCGACGCTGAGCACCACCGCGTCCACTGGCCGGTAGACCGCGCGCGCATAGTAGTAACCCGCCGCCGCGCCCGCCAGCGCCCCCGCCAGCACGCCGGCAGTGACCCGCAAGGCAACACCGGGGCGGGAAGCGCGAGGGAGGCCGGGAGAATCGTCGGACATGGTGAACGGGCCGGCGGCGGACCGCCAGCCCAACCGCAACTCAGGGCAGGATCGCGACCTGATCCAGGCCGAGGGTTTCGGTGAAGCCGAACATCAGGTTCATGTTCTGCACCGCCTGGCCGGCCGCGCCCTTCACCAGGTTGTCCTGCACCACCATGATGATGAGCTGGTCGCCGCCGCCCGGACGCGACAGCGCGATACGCAGGTTGTTCGAGGCGCGCACCGAGCGCGTCTCGGGCAGGCTGCCGGCGGGCATGACGTCGACGAACGGCTCGTCGGCATAGCGCTGCTCGAACAGAGCCTGGAAGTCGGTGTCGCGCGCCTCGGGCTGGATGCGGGCGTAGAGGGTCGAGTACATGCCGCGGATCATCGGCACCAGATGCGGCACGAAAGTCAGGCCGACCTTGCCGCCAGCGATCTTCTCGAGCTGGGCGACGATTTCCGGATGATGGCGGTGGCCAGCCACGCCGTAGGCCTTGAAGTTGTCCGACGCTTCGGAGAACAGCGAGCCGACCTCGGCCTTGCGGCCGGCGCCGGACACGCCCGACTTGCAGTCCGCGATCAGGGTCTGTGCGTCGACCAGCTGTTTGCCGCCTTCGAGCAGCGGAGCCAGGCCCAGCAGCACCGTGGTCGGATAGCAACCCGGGTTGCCGATGACGCGCGCCTTGGCGATGGCTTCGCGGTTCAGCTCGACCAGGCCATACTGCGATTCAGCCAGGATGTCCGGGCAGGTATGGGGAATCTTGTACCAGCGTTCGAAGGTAGGCACGTCCTGTAGGCGGAAGTCCGCGGCCAGGTCGATGACCTTGGTGCCGGCGGCGATCAGTTCCTGGGCCTGGGCCATGGCCACGCCATGGGGCGTGGCGAAGAACACCACATCGCAGTCGGTCAGCGTGGCCTTTTCCGGCGCGGAAAAGGCGATCCGCACGCGGCCGCGCAGGTTCGGGTACATGTCGGCCACCGGCAGCCCGTCTTCCTTGCGGGACGTGATGGCGGTCAATTCCACATGGGGATGCTGCGACAGCAAGCGCAGCAGTTCGACGCCGGTATAACCGGTGCCGCCGACGATACCAACCTTGATACGGGAGTTCGATGCTTGGGCCATGATGTGTGCTCTTCGTAGAACGAGGCTCGATTGTATCGCTCGGACAACCGGCCTTGCCGCCATACGGGAAACCGCGCGGCGACCGGAGTCCGACCGGACGAAGCCCGCGGAGTTCCGCGGGCCTGGATCGGGGCCGGGGCCCCGGGATGTAAAAAAAAGCCCGCACGAGGCGGGCTTTTTTCGCAGCGATTAACGCTTGCTGAACTGCTTGCGACGGCGCGCCTTGCGGAAGCCGACCTTCTTGCGTTCGACTTCGCGGGCATCGCGGGTCACAAAGCCAGCTTGCGACAGCGCGGGCTTCAGGGTCGCGTCGTAGTCGATCAGGGCACGCGTGATGCCGTGACGGACTGCGCCGGCCTGGCCGGTTTCACCGCCGCCGTGCACGTTGACCTTGATGTCGAACGATTCCAGGTGGCCGGTCAGTTCCAGCGGCTGGCGCACGACCATGCGGCCGGTTTCACGAGCGAAGAACTCGTCGACGGGCTTGCCGTTGACGACGATCTTGCCGGTGCCTTTCTTGATGAAAACGCGAGCCACCGAAGTTTTGCGACGGCCGGTTCCGTAGTTCCAGTTACCGATCATGGCGTTTCCTTAGATATCCAGCGTCTTGGGCTGCTGGGCGGTGTGCGGGTGCTCGGCACCGGCATAGACCTTCAGCTTCTTGATCATGGCGTAGCCCAGAGGACCCTTGGGCAGCATGCCCTTGACGGCCTTCTGAATGGCGCGACCGGGAAAACGCTCTTGCATCTTCTCGAAGTTCGTTTCGCGGATACCGCCCGGGTACGTGGTGTGGCGGAAGTACTTCTTGTCCTTCGCCTTGGTACCGGTGACGACGATATCGGAAGCGTTGATGATGACGATGTAATCGCCGGTATCAACGTGCGGCGTGAATTCAGGTTTGTGCTTGCCACGCAGACGACGTGCGACTTCGCTGGCCACACGACCGAGGACTTTGCCCTTGGCGTCGATCACAAACCAGTCACGTTGGACTTCATGCGGCTTGGCCACAAAGGTCTTCATGATGGTTCCTAGAAATGAAAATGGTCTCCGGCTGGACGATCCAGCCAGGTTTTTCCCTCAACTAGACGGCGGAACCCGCGTCTTCCCAGAAACTGGGTTTCAGCCGACTCCGTCATCCCTATCGACGTCCCGCCTAAGCGTTATTACCCGCCCGTGCAATGGTCAAAATGAGGGAAAGCCCGAAATTCTACCACGGATGCTCAAAAATTGGGCAAGCATAGGGAGATCCAGGCAAACCGACCGCCGTACCCTGGCGGGCGGCTGTCGCATTCTTAAAAAGGGACGCAAGCATGACCTCTCGGCCATGCCTGGGCCCCCGTATCCGCCGGGCGCGAATCAAGCGCCCAGGTAGGCTTCCAGCACCCGCGGGTGGCCCAGCAGCCCGCGACCGGTACCCGACAGCGCCATGGCGCCATTCTCCAGCACATAGCCGTGTTGCGCGATCTTGAGCGCCTGACGCACATTCTGCTCCACCAGGAACAGCGTCAGGCCGTCGGCATTGATCGCCCGCAGCGAGCGGAAAATTTCCTGCACCACGATCGGCGCCAGGCCCATCGACGGCTCGTCCAGCAGCAGCAGACGCGGCTTGGCCATCAGGGCGCGGCCGATCGCCAGCATCTGCTGCTCGCCGCCGGAGAGGTTGCCGGCGATGCCGGTGATCCGCTCTTTCAGGCGCGGGAACAGGTTGAAGACATATTCCAGGTCCGAGTCGACATTCTTCAGGCCGCGGCGGTAGGCGCCCAGCTCGAGGTTCTCCAGCACGGTCATGGTGGTGAGGATGGCCCGGCCTTCCGGCACCTGCACGATGCCGCGCGCCACCAGTTGGTGCGGCGCCAGGTTGGTGACGTCCTCGCCTTCGAACAGGATCTTGCCGCGCGCCTTGGGCAGCAGGCCCGACAGCGCCAGCAGCGTGGTCGATTTGCCGGCGCCGTTGGCGCCGACCAGGGCTGTGATTTCCTTGGCTTGCAGGTCCAGGTCGATGCCGCGGACGGCTTCGATGTGGCCGTAGTTGACCTCGAGTCCGCGGACTTCCAGCATCGTGCTCATTGTGCGGCCTCCGCGTTTTCGGTGTCGTCGTCGTCTTCGCGGCCCAGGTAGGCCTCGATGACCTGCTCGTTGTTGCGGATCTCTTCGGGCCCGCCGCAAGCGATGATCTTGCCGAAGTTCAGCACCGCGATGCGCTCGCACAGCCCCATCACGAAGCGCATGTCGTGCTCGATCATGAGGATGGTGTAGCCGCGGTCGCGGATCGCCAGAATCTCGCGCATCAGCTCGGCGCGCTCGCCGGTGTTCATGCCGGCGACCGGCTCGTCCAGCAACAGCAGCTTGGGCTCGGTGGCCAGCGCGCGCGCCAGCTCCAGGCGGCGCTGTTCGCCGTAGGACAGGTTGTCGGCCAGGTCATTGGCCTTGTGGTCCAGCCGCATCCAGGTCAGCAGCTCGTGGGCGCGCTCGCGGGCGCGCTTTTCGTGCTCGCGGTAACCCGGCAGACCCAGCAGCAGGCTGGGAAAGCCGTAATTCATGTGGCGGTAGGCGCCCACCACCACGTTTTCCAGCAGCGTCATCTCCTTGAAGAGACGGATGTTCTGGAAGGTGCGGGCGATGCCCATGCGGGTGATGGCATGCGGCTTCCTGCGCAGCAGGCTTTCACCATTAAAGGTGATGCTGCCGCCGCTGGGCGGCAGCAGGCCGGTGATCAGGTTGAACACCGTGGTCTTGCCGGCGCCGTTGGGGCCGATCAGGCCGAAGATCGCGCCTTCGGGCACCGACAGGCTGACGTCATGCAGCACGTGCAGGCCGCCAAAGCTCTTGGAAACGGAGGTCAGCTCAAGCATGGCGCTTGCCTCCTTGACGCATCCAGCGCTTGAAGCGCGCCGGATCCCAGATGCCTTGCGGCAGGAACAGCACAATCACCACCAGGATCACTCCGTTGATGACCAGGCGGAAATCCGCGAAACCGCGCAGCAGTTCGGGCAGCACGGTAATGATGAAGCTGCCCAGCACGGGACCGGCCAGACCGCCGATGCCGCCCAGGATGGCCATGGTCAGGATTTCCACGCCCCGGTCAAAGCCGTATTCGTTGGGGCCGATGAAGAACGTCAGGTGGGCATTCAGCGCGCCGGCCAGGCCGGCGATCATCGCGCCCGCCACGAAGGCCAGCATCTTGTTGGCGCGCACGTCGATGCCCATCAGGCCGGCCGCGGTTTCGTCGCCGCGGATGGCCTCGAAGGCTCGGCCGATCTTGGACGCGCGCACGCGCCACAGCACCACCAGGACGATGACCAAGGCCAGGATGACATGCCACCACTGGGTCAGTTGCGGGATGCCGTTGAGGCCGAGCGCGCCGCCGGTGAGCGACTCGGTGTTCAGCACCGTCACGCGCACCACCTCGCCAAAGCCCAGCGTGGCCATGGCCAGGTAGACCCCGGACAGGCGTAAGGTCGGCAAGCCGATCAGCGCCGCCACCAGGGCCGGCGCCGCCATGCCGCCGGCCAGCGCGACCGGAAACGAGACGTCGTAGTTCATGGTGAGCAACGCCGCGGCGTACGCGCCGATGCCCATGAAGGCCGCATTGGCCATGGCCAGCATGCCGCAGGCAAGCGTCAGCCAGATGGAGAGGGCCAGCAGGGCGTTGGTGCCGAGGGTCAGCACCAGGTTGCCATAGATGGCCCAGAAATTTTCGAATCCGCTCATACTCAAGCCTTGCGTTGAACCACTTTGCCGAACAGACCCTGCGGACGCACCAGCAGAATCAGGAACAGCAGGCCGAATGCCACCGCGTCGCGCATGGTGGAGCCGATATAGGCCACCGACAGCACTTCGGCGAAGCCCAGGAACAGCCCGCCCAGCATGGCGCCGCGAATGTCGCCCATGCCGCCCAGGATGATGACCGCGATGCCCTTGTGCAGCATCGGCTGGCCCATCAGCGGGAACAGCGCGTTCGAGTACAGGCCGATCAGCACGCCCGCGACCCCGCCCAGGGCGGCCGCGGCGAACGAGGTGGTGATGAAGAGCTTTTCGACGTTGATGCCCAGCAGCCAGGCGGCCTTGGGCGATTCGGCGATGGCGCGCAGGGCGCGGCCGAATTGGGTGCGCCGCATGACGAACATCAGCAGCGCCATGAGCGCGAACGACAGGAAGATGATGCCCAGTTCGATCACGGTCAGGTGCAGGCCGGCGATCTCGATCACATCCTCGGGGACGGTGCCGTGCGGGAACCGCATGTTGCCCGCGCCGAAAATGCCTTGCGCGCCGTTGTTCAGGATGATGCCGACGCCGATCGTGGCGATCATGGGGATCAGGTGCGGCGCATTGCGCTTGCGCAGCGGCTTGAGCACCAGGTAGTCGATGATGACCCCGGTGAAACCGGCGACGAAAAATGCCACCATCAGGGCCGCCCACAGGGGCAGGCCGAAATGCTGCACCACGGAGAGCGCCGCGTAGGCTCCCACCATGAAGACGGCGCCATGCGCGAGGTTGATGACCCCGAGCACGCCGAATACCAGCGTGAAGCCCAGCGCGAACAGTGCGTACACACAGCCCAGCGACAAGGCGTTAACGAATTGTTGTTCCAACATGATGGGACATATTCCAAATCAAAAAAGAGCCTCCACGCCGCGCCCCCCGCGTGGACTTGCCGCTCGCCAGGCTCGGCTTCGGGACCCGGGGCAGGCCTGTGTAAGGCCTTCCACGCCGCGCATTGCGTGGACCTGCCGCCCTGAGAGAGCCGTTCTATTCCTGGGGAGTCCTACGATAAAAAGCGCCTTGCGGACCGCGGCCAGCCGCCGTCCGCAAGGCGCATCCCCCCGCGCGGGGATGCCGACTGCTTACTTCTCGATGACGTACTTGCCGTCCTTGGTCACACTGACGATCGGCGCCTGGTCGGCGTCATAGCCAGCGGGCTTGCCGGCGCGGTCCTTGGCCTGGCGGAACTTGAACGGGCCGGTGGCGCCGCTCCATTGCACCGAGGGCAGCGCATCGCGCAGGGCGGCGCGGTCCTTGGCCAGTTCACCGGTCAGCTTGGTGTTCTTCAGGGCCTGGGCCACGATATGCATGGCGTCGTACGACTGGGCCGCGAACTGGTCGGGCGCGCCGTTGAACTTGGCCTTGTAGGCGTCGATGAACTTGACGTTCGCGGGGGCCTTGTTCTCGATCGACCACGGGCTGCCGATCCACAGGTTGTTCGACGCGCCGCCGGGGGCCAGGTCGAAGATCTTGACCGAGTTCATGCCGTTGCCGCCGATGACGGGCACGTTCAGGCCCAGTTGGCGGGCCTGCACCATGATCGGGGCGCCTTCGGCCAGCAGCGCCGACAGCACGATGGCGTCGGGGTTGGTGCCCTTGATCTTGGTGAGCTGGGCCTTGAAGTCGACGTCGCCCTTGGCAAAGGTTTCGGTCGTGGTGACCGGAATCTTCTGGTCTTCCAGGGCCTTCTTGAAGTTGTCGTAGCCGCTCTTGGTGAAGACGTCGTCGTTGCCGTAGAGCACCGCCACGTTCTTCAGGCCGGTCTTGGCCTTGACGGTGGCAATGGTGGCCGGCAGCACGTCGGCTTCGGTGACCGAATTGCGGAACACGTAGTTGCCGATGGAGGTGATGCCGTCGGCGGTGTTGGAGGTGCCGAAGGCGACCGTCTTGGCAGCCTGGGCGATCGGGTCGGCGGCCTGGGCCGAGTTCGACAGCGTCGGACCGAAGACCATCAGGACGTTGTCCTTGAAGATCAGCTTCTTGAAGACGTTGATCGCTTCTTCTTTCTTGCCCTGCTCGTCTTCGACCACCAGCACAATCTTGTTGCCGTTGATTCCGCCGGCGGCATTGATTTCGTCGGCCGCCAGTTGGAAACCATTGCGGATCGACACACCGTATTGCGCGGCGCCGCCGGACAGGGCTTCGGCCACGCCCAACTTGATGTCAGCCGCATGGGCGGCCGGGACGATACCGGCAGCGATCAGCGCGGCCAGCAGCTTCTTGGTCTTGGATTGCATGGTTGATACCACCTTAAAGTCTGTCTCGGAATGTTGGTTATCCAGGCCGGGATGTACCCGCCGGATTGACGTCCAATGGCGCGTGAAGGCGTCACGTTTGCGCGTCAAGACCCGGGATATTACTCCTTTGTATCAGGCCGAAACTCGAATGCCGTTCAACAAAAGGAGCAAAACCGCCCATTTTTTTGTAAAAAATACGGGGTTGTCAGCGAAAACCCCACCTCCTACCGAATGCCATTCGGCACCCGGGCCTGCTCACCCCCGCGCCGACAACGCCACGCCCAGATACTGGTCGTAGGCGCCTTGCGTCAGGCGGAACCAGGGCATCGCGTGGTCGCGCCAGCCCATGTAGTTGTCGTGGATTTCCTTGAACTTCGGATCTTTCTCGCCCAGCGCCGCGTAGACCTGCTCGGCGGCCTCGAAGGCGGCGTCCATGACCGAGCGCGGCAGGGCGCGCACCTGGGCGCCGGCGGCGACCAACTGGGCCAGCGCCGCCGGATTGCGGGCGGCATAGGCCGCAGTGGTGCGGGTATGCGCGGCCAGGGCGGCGGCCTCGAGCGCCGCCTGGTAGTGCTTGGGCAACTTGGCCCAGGCCTCTTCATTGATATAGAGCGACAGCTGTTCACTGGGGGCCCACCAGCTCGGGCCGTAATAGAACTTCGCGGTCTTGTTCAGGCCCAGTTTGGCGTCGTCGTAGGCGCCCGCCCCGGCCACGGCGTCCGGGCCGGCGGGCGCGGCGCCCGCTTCCGGCTTGCCGTCCTGGGATGCCCGGGCGGCCCCGGCCTGCTTGGCGGCCTCTGCCTGCGCCGCCGATTCGGCCCCCTGCGGCACCACGCCCAGACGCGCCAGCACCTGCGCCGCCAGGCCGTCGACGCGCATCTTCAGGTCTTTCAGGTCGGTGGCGCGCTTGATTTCGCGGTTGGACCACAGGCCCATCTGCGGCCCGGTGTTGCCCAGGGGGAAGTTGAGGATCTTGTGCGCCTTGAACAGCTCGCGCGTCAGGCGCAGGCCGTCGCCCTCGAGCATCCAGGCGTCCATCGAACCGGTGTCGAGCCCGAATGGCACGGCGGAATCGAAGCAGAAGGCGGGATTCTTGGCGAAACAGGCGGCCGAGGAGACGTGGGCGCATTCCACCTTGGCGGCGCCGACGGCATCCAGCAGTTCGGCCGCGGACGCGATTGCGCCATCAGCCTGCGGGCGGATGCTGAATTTGCCGCCGGTGGCATCGGCGACGAACTTGCAGAACATCTCGCCGGCGCCGGTACGCAGATCCAGCGCGGCGGGAAAGCCGGACGCCAGGCGCCAACTGATGGAGGGCGAGTCCTGGGCCAGGGCGGGCGCGCTGACCGCCGCCCCCGCCGCCATGGTCCCCAGGCCCGCCTGCTTCAGGAATGAACGTCGTTGCATCTCTTTGCTCCTCTACACCGATACGCGTTCGAGCAATACCCGCCGGATATTACACGTTGCAAATGGGCCTGACGGCTAGAGGAATTCCCAAGCGATAAAGGATTGCAAAGACGGGCTGGGTGCCGTGGCCGGCGCGAAGCGCCGCGACCGGCCCCGGCCGCGCCAATGAAAACGCCCGCCCCGTGGGCCGAAGGCCCCGCGTGGGCGGGCGACATGGCGCGGGCGCGGAGCAATCAGGTGCCGGCGATCGCCATCTGCTCGATCAGGATCGAGCCGGTGGTCTTGGTGCCGCGCGAGATGGTATCGGCGCCCACCGCGACGATCTGGCGGAACATGTCCGACAGGTTGCCTGCAATGGTGACTTCCTGCACCGCGTGCTGGATCTGGCCGTTTTCGACCCAGTAGCCGAAAGCGCCGCGCGAGTAGTCGCCGGTGACGTAGTTCACGCCCTGGCCGATCAGTTCGGTGACCAGGAAGCCCGTGCCCATCTTCTTGAGCATGGCTTCGAAATCGTCGCCGCGGCGCGTCAGCGTGGAACTGAAGACCAGGTTGTGCGAGCCGCCGGCGTTGCCGGTGGTCTGCATGCCGAGCTTGCGCGCGGTGTAGGAGGACAGGAAATAGCCTTCCAGCACGCCGGCCGACACCACGTTGCGCTTGCGCGTGCGCACGCCTTCGTCGTCGAACGGCGAGCTGCCCATGGCGCCGCGGATGTGCGGGTCCTCGGTCAGGTTGATGTGTTCGGGGAAGATCGGCTTGCCCAGCGCATCGAGCAGGAAGCTGGCCTTGCGGTACAGCGCGCCGCCGTTGGCGGCCTGCGTCAGGGCGCCGACCAGGCCGAGCGCCAGCGGCGCCTCGAACAGCACCGGGAACTTGCCGGTGCGGATGCGGCGCGCCGACAGGCGCGACAGGGTGCGTTCGGCGGCGTAGCGGCCGACGGCCTCGGGCGTGGCCAGCTTGGCCGGGTCGCGCTCGGAGGTATACCAGTAGTCGCGCTGCATGCCGTTGCCGCGGCCGGCGATGGGCGCCACCGACAGGCTGTGGCGCGAATACGGGTAGCCGCCCAGGAAGCCACGGGTGTTGCCCATGACGAACTGGCCTTCATAGGTGCCGACCGTGGCGCCGTCGGTATTGGTGATGCGGGCATCGACCTCGCGCGCGGCGCGTTCGGCGCGCAGCGCCAGCTCGGCGGCTTCCTCGGTGGAGACCGCCCAGGCGCGGTGCAGATCGAGGTCGGGGAATTCGGTGGCCAACTGGTCGGCGTCGGGCAGGCCGGCGGCCGGATCGGCGGCGGTGTGGCGGGCGATGTGCCAGGCGGCTTCGACCGTCTGGCGCAGCGCGGCTTCGGAGAAGTCGGAGGTCGAGGCGGAGCCGCGGCTCTGGCCGGCGTAGACCGTCAGGTCGAGCGAGCGGTCGCGGGTCTGTTCGACGGTTTCGATGTCGTTCTTGCGCACCGATACCGACAGGCCCAGGCTTTCGGAAACTTCGGCCGCGGCGTCCGAGGCGCCGATCTGGCGCGCGTAGGCCAGGGTTTGCTCGACGAGTTCGGAAAAACGCGCGTGATTGGCCGCCAGCGGCAAGGAGGAGGAGGATTTGACCATTGCTGTCCAATTTGCAGAGACGGTTATCATAGCCAAGTCTGTCATTGCGCAGTTTTCCATGAATTCCCACATCGAAGAAGAACCCACCGACGGCTACGACGAGAACGGCTACGATCGTCCCAGCAAGTCGCAGATCAAGCGCGAAATGCATGCGCTGCTGGATCTCGGCAAGCAACTGATCGAACTGTCCCCCGAACGCCTCAAGCAACTGCCCCTGGCCGAGCGTCTCTACGAGGCGATCCGCGAGGCGCAGCGCACCACCAGCCGCGAAGGCCGGCGCCGTCAGACCCATTTCGTGGGCAAGCTGATGCGCGACGCCCCCGCCGACGAGATCCGCGCCCAGCTCGACGTCTGGGAAAACGGCTCGCGCGAGGAAACTGCGGCCATGCATCGCCTGGAAACCCTGCGTGACCGCCTGCTCGACGATGGCGAGGCGCTGACCAAGCTGCTGAACGACAATCCGCAGGCGGACGTGCAGCAATTGCGCTCGGTGATCCGCGCCGCGCGCAAGGAAAAGCTGGCCAATGCCGCCCTGCTGCAAGGGCAGGAGCCGCAGAAGAAGCATTACCGCGCCCTGTTCCAGGCGCTCAAGACCCTCAACCACTGATGCCGCCGTCCATGAACGCCCCGACCGACCTGCTCGATTGCATCGAGATCGAAACCGCCTCGAATCCCACGCACGCCGTGATCTGGCTGCACGGCCTGGGCGCCGACGGCAACGACTTCGCGCCGATCGTGCCGGAACTGGACCTGCCGGCCGACCTCGGCGTGCGTTTCGTGTTTCCCAACGCCCCGGTGCAGCCCGTCACCATCAACAATGGCATGGCGATGCGTTCCTGGTACGACATCCTGGTGATGGACCTGGTGCGGGTGGAAGACGCCAAGGGCATCCGCGCCTCGGAAGCGGCGATCCACAAGTTGATCGCGCGCGAGAATGCGCGCGGCATCCCGACCGCGAACATCGTGCTGGCGGGCTTCTCGCAAGGCTGCGCCATGACGCTGCACACGGGCTTGCGCCTGCAGGACAAGCTGGCCGGCATGATGGGCCTGTCGGGCTACCTGCCGCTGCTGGACAGCGCCGAGGCCGAGCGCGCGCCAGCCAACCAGCGCACGCCGATCTTTCTGGCTCACGGCCTGTACGACCCAGTGGTAGCGCTGCCGCGCGCCGAGGCCTCGCGGGCCGAACTGGAACGCCTGGGCTATGACGTGCGCTGGCACACCTACCCCATGCCGCACTCGGTCTGCGCCGAGGAAGTGGCCGATATCTCGCGCTTCCTGCAGCAGGTACTGGCCTGAAACCGGCAGCGCCCTCCGCCCTGCCCGCCCGTCACGCCGCTTGACGGGCTGATTCCCCCTTTTTGTATACCAAGTGGTATCCCAGCTTCGGGTTCTCCGAGGCAGGACGGCGCTCGCTCATAGAGAAAACACCAATCCCCAAAAGTCTTGTGGCCTGTTTGTATTGAATATAGTATTCGATCCAAGCCGTATCGGCCCGGGCCACCCAAGTTCGGGCTTCCCTGTTGTTGCAGTCGCTCCATCCCCATTTGGCCGTGTCGCGCCGGGTCCGGCGAGGCATATAGACGCAGGAGAAAGTCCCGTGAAATCCTTGTCATCGCCCCGCCGGGCAGCCGTTGCGCTGCTCGCTACGCTCAGCGCCGCGTTCGCCCCTCTCGCCAGCCATGGCCAGGCCCTGAATCCCCCCGTCAAAGTGCGCTACGAAGAAGTGGTGCGCTCCATCCTCTATGTGCCCAAGTATGTCGCCCTGTCGCAGGGCTACTTCAAGGACGCCGGGCTGGACGTATCCATGAAAACCTCGCAAGGCACGGACAAGGGCATGACCGCCCTGCTCTCGGGCAGCGCCGACATCGTGCTGATCGGCCCCGAGGCCTCGATCTACGTGCAGAACAGCGAATCGCCGGTCAAGCCGAAGATCTTCGCCGGCCTGACCGCCACGGACGGCTTTTTCCTGCTGGCGCGCAAGCCGGTCGAGAAATTCGACTGGAACATGCTCAAGGGCAAGGCAGTGATCGGCTTTCGCCCCGGCTCGAACCCGGTCGTGTTCTTGGAAACGGCGCTGCGCAAGCACGGCCTGGACCCGCAAAAGGACGTCAAGCTGCTCAACAATATCGGCATCCCGGCGCGCGCCGGCGCCTGGATGGCCGGCCAGGGCGACTACGGCATATTCCTGGAGCCCGAGGCCGGCGAGCTGGTGCGCAACGGCAAGGGATATATCGTGGCCTCGGTCGGCCACGAAGTCGGCCAGGTGGACTACACAGTATTCACCGCCACCGACAAATACATCCACGACAATCCCAAGGTCATCCAGGCCTGGACCAACGTGGTGGCACGCGCCGAAAAGTACGTGCAGGACACGCCGGCGGCCACGCTGGCGCCGCAGATCATGGCCTATTTCCCCGGCATGGACGCGGCCGCGGTGACCGAGGCCATCGAGCGCTACAAGCGGTACCGGATCTGGAAGACGTCGCCGCTGGTGACGGCCGACGCCATGAACCGGCTGCAGGACATGCTGGTGGCCAGCGCGGTCATGAAGGACAGCGCCCGCGTCAAGTACGAGGACGTGGTGGTGGCGGACTTCGCCAGGAAGGTGCCGCAATGAACGCCGTCGTCCATAACCTGAAGCCGGACGCGGCCACCGCCAAGATCGAGCTGCGCGATGTCTGCCTGAGCTATTTCACGCCGGAAGGCGAGACCGAAGCCCTGTCCAAGGTGTCGTTCACGCTGGCGCCAGGCGAATTCGTCAGCCTGATCGGCCAGAGCGGCTGTGGCAAGAGCACATTGCTGTCGCTGATCGCGGGGCTGATCACCCCCACGTCAGGCGCCGTGATGATCGATGGCCAGGCGGTCACCGAACCGAATCCGCGTATCGGCTACATGCTGCAGCAGGACTATCTGTTCGAGTGGCGCAGCATTCTGGAAAACGTCATGCTGGGCGCCGAGATCCAGGGCCGGCGCGACGCGCGCAGCGAGGCGCGCGCGGTGCACCTGCTGGAAAAATGCGGGCTGGGCGCATTCCTGTCGCACACGCCGCGCCAGCTGTCGGGCGGTATGCGCCAGCGCGCGGCGCTGGCGCGCACGCTGGTCACCGAGCCCGATGTGATCCTGCTGGACGAGCCGTTCTCGGCGCTCGATTCGCAGACCCGGCTGGCGATCTCCGACGAGGTGGTCGATATCCTGCGGCGCGAGGGCAAGACCGTGGTGCTGGTAACGCACGACATCGGCGAAGCCATCGCCATGACCGACCGCGTCATCGTGCTGTCGCGCCGGCCCGGCCGCCTGAAAAGCCAGTATCGCATCCACTACGGGGAAGGCGCGCGGCCGACCCCGTTCCAGGCCCGCTCCCGGCCGGAATTCAATGCCTATTTCAAACAGCTCTGGGACGAGCTGGATGTCCATGTGGAGGGTTGAGCCGTGAACGCACCTGTCGCCAATACCGTGCCGCTGCGCGCCGTGCCCGCGCCCAGCCAGAAGTACCTGGACTATCTGCGGCGCGACCGCGCCCGCCGCCGCCACATCCGCGTCGCCCAGGCGCTGCTGCTGGTGGTGTTCCTGTGCGCCTGGGAAATCCTGCCGCGCATGCACATCCTCAATCCGCTGCTGACCAGCTATCCGAGCGCGCTGTGGCCGACCTTCCTGGAACTGTGGAACCAGGGCAACCTGGCGCATCACATCGCCACCACGCTGTGGGCCACGCTGGTGGGCTTCACCCTGAGCATGGTGATCGGCATCATCGTCGCCGCCGCGCTGTGGTGGTCGGACTTCCTCTACAAGGTGCTGGACCCATTCCTGGTGGTGGCCAACGCGATGCCCAAGATCGCCTTCGTGCCGATTTTCTACCTGTGGCTGGGGTCGGATTACGCGGTCTACGGCATGGCCGTGGCGATCGCGGTGTTCGTGACCATCATGGTGGTGTATGCCGGCTTTCGCGCCATTGACCTGAACAAGGTCAAGCTGGCGCGCACCTTCGGCGCCAGCCGCTGGCAGGTGCTGACCAAGGTGGTGCTGCCGGGCAGCGTGCCGACGCTGATTGCCGCCGTGAAGATGAACATCGGCCTGGCGCTGGTGGGGGTCATCGTCGGTGAATTCCAGTCGGCCGACTCGGGCCTGGGCTTTCTCATCATGAACGGCAGCCAGGTCTTCAAGCTGAACATCGTCATGACCGCCATCACCATGCTGGCGCTGATCTCCAGCGCGATGTATCTGGTGGTGTATCGCATCGAAGCCGCCGTGGCGCGGCGCTACGGATAAGGAACCGCTATGCAGATTCCGCAATGGGTCCAGGACCGCGTCATCGCCCGCCAGGGCTGCCTGCATCCCTATGACACCCTGCCCGGCGCCCGCACCGCGGTGGTGGTCATCGACATGCAGCAGTACTTCACGCTTCCCGGCTACCAAGGCGAATGCGCCGCGGCGCGCGGCATCATCGCGCCAGTCAACCGCCTGTGCGAGGCGGTGCGCGCGGCCGGCGGCACGGTGGTGTGGGTGCAGACCGCCTCCGACAACGCCGACGCCTTCTGGTCGCACCACCATGGCGTGATGCTGACACCCGAGCGCAGCGCGCGGCGCCTGGAAACACTGCGCCGCGACTCGCCGGGCTTCGCCCTGCATCCCGAACTGCGGCCGGCCGACAGCGATCTGCGCGTGGTCAAGCGCTTCTACAGCGCCATGGCGACGGGCTCGTCGGAACTGGAGCCGCTGCTGCGCGGACGGGGCGTGGATACGCTGCTGATCGCCGGCACGGTCACCAACGTCTGCTGCGAATCGACCGCGCGCGACGCCATGATGCGCGACTTCCGCACCATCATGGTGGACGATGCGCTGGCCGCAGTGACACCGGCCGAACATGAGCACGCGCTGCACGGCTGGCTGCTGTTCTTCGGCGACGTGCTGTCGGTGGACGAAGTGGCGACGCGCCTGCGGCCGGCGCAGGCCGCCCGCAGGACGGCCTGACACATCCGCCGCGGCGCCGGCTCAGGCCAGGTTGAGCCAGACCCGGCGCATGGTCGGGTCTTCCGGGTCCGGATCGTTGGTGAAGCCCAGGCTGGTCATCAGCGCCAGCATCGGCCGGTTGGTCGACAGCACCAGGCCGTCGATGTATTCCAGCCCCTGCTCGCGCGCCGCGTCGATCAGCGCCGTCATCAGCTGGCGGCCCAGGCCGCGCCGCTGCCAGTCGTCGCCGATCACCAGCGCGTATTCGGCGCCACGCCCATCCGGGTTGCGCAGGTAGTGGGCGAAGCCCACCAGCACCTCGTGCGGATGGCCGCGATTGGCGGGATTGGGCACCTGGGTGGCGGCCACCAGCGCCAGTTCGCGGTGATAGTCCACCTGGGTATAGCGCGACACCATGCGCGGGGTCAGCTCGCGCATCATCGATACGAAGCGCATGTAGCGCGAACGCTCCGACAGGCCGCGGATGAAATCCTGCAGCGGCTGGCCGTCCTCGGGACGGATCGGCCGCAGCACCCAGGGGATGCCATCGGCGAAACGGCGCACCTGCACCAGGCGCGCCGGGTACGGATGGATCGCCATGTGCGGATAGCCGGCGGTCTGCGGCGCTTCGCAGCCCGGCTTTTCGGCCAGTGTCAGGCGCAGGCCGCCGGCGCGCAGATGGGTCTCGCCGGCGTAGAGCGGGTCGATATCCAGGGTCTCGATGTCGGGCAGTTCGGACACCATTTCCGACACCAGCACCAGCGCCTGCTGCAGCGCCTCGGCGGCCAGGTGGCCGACGCGCGGCGCCAGCACCCGGCGCCACAGCCGGCTGCGCTCGATCATCTGGCGCGCCAGGAAGCCGTTGAGCGGCGGCAGATCGATTCCCCGATCGGATGGCGACAGCTCCGCGTCCGGCCCGCCGGCGCCGAAACGGATGACCGGCCCGAACTGCGGGTCGCGCCGTACCCGGATCGCCATGGGCCGGGATTCCGGCTCGGCCGCGGCCACGTCCAGCGGCATATCGCGCAGCGGCACATAGAACAGCGACAGCAGCGAGCGGATTTCGGAGGTGGTCAGTTCGCGCCGGCAATCGGCCCGCACCCGCGCCAGGATGTCGCGCGCGGCGGCCAGGTCGGGCACATGGGTGGCGGGTTCGGGAGGCTGGGTCTGCAGCAGCAGTTGCTGGTTGTAGTGGTGCGTCGCCAGCACGCCGAAGGCGTCGGCCGCCGACTCCGGCGTGCGAAAGGCCGACGTGCCGGCATCGTCCAGCATGCGCCGCAGCGGCCGCATGCCGGCATCGCCCATGAAGCAGGTGACCACGGGCTTGCGAGCCTTGGGCGCGATCAGCGCCAGCTCGCGCGCCACTGCGGGCAAGTCGGCCAGGGCGTCGGGCGCCAGCAGCACCAATACGCCGTCCACGCCGGCGTCGTCCAGCACCACGTCGAGCATGGCGCGGATCCGTTCCGGCGTCAGCGGCACATAGGTGATGACCGGATTGGCGCTGGCCGCGTCCCGCTCCAGCATCGCCGCCAGGGCGCGCTGCGTGGCCGGCGCCAGTTCGGCGCGCAGCACGGCCGCTTCGGGGCCGATCAGGTCCATGGCCAACTGGGGCGGCCCGCTGCCGTTGGAGATCAGCGCCACGCGCCGGCCCTTGGGACGGCGCGTGTAGCCCAGCACCTTGACCGCCGAGAACAATTGCACGAAGTAGCGCACCCGCACCGCGCCCGCGCGCCGCAGCGCGGCATCGAAAATGGCGTCGCCGCTGTCGCTGTCGGCGCGCCCGGCCTTGAGCACGATGACCGGCTTGACGCTGGCCGCGGCCCGCAGCGCGCTCATGAATTCGCGCGCCGGGCCGACGTCTTCCAGATACAGCACGATGCTGTCGGTGCGCGGGTCGCTGGCCAGGTAGTCCAGCACCTTGGACAGGCCCACTACCGCCTCGTCGCCCAGCGACACAGCGGTGGAAAAGCCGATGTGCACGTCTTCGGCCCAGTCCATCACGGCGGCCATGATGGAGCGCGACTGCGCCAGCAGCGCCACCCGGCCGGCGCGCGCCAGCACCGGGTGCTGGCTCAGGTTCAGGCCGGCATGCGGGCGTTGCGCGCCGAACGAGCGCGGCCCGAGCAGTTCGCAGCGGTTTTCCTCGGCCCAGGCGCGGCACAGCGCCAGGGTGCCGCGCGGGTAGGGATCGGGCAGCTCGTGCGGCAGCAGAATGACCGCGCGTGGCGCCAGCGGCGACAGCCGGCGCAGGGTCTCGGGCAGCACCGCCGGCGAAACGCAAACCAGGGCCAGATCGGGCCGCTCGCCCGCGGCCAGGCCCTGCAGCGTATCCGGCAGGTCGGGCGCGGCGCCGCTTGCGCAGGCCACCAGGGTGGTTTTGGCCTTGAGCGCGGGCGACAGCGAATTCGCCGCCGGCAGCGGCCGATCGGAGACGATCACCAGCGAACCGGGTTCGAACATCGGGGCAAGAGCGTGTCGCAGCATGGCGGGAACAGGCACTAATCTAAAATAGCGTTCATCGTAACAAGACAACCCCGCCATCCGCTTGATCCGGGCCAGCCCGGCGCCATATCCGTGGCGCCGCAGCCGCTATCATTGCCACCTATGACCTCCAACGCCACCTCCCCCATCCGTACCCGCTTCGCGCCTTCGCCCACGGGCTTCCTGCACCTGGGCGGCGCCCGCACCGCGCTGTTCTCCTGGGCCTTCGCGCGCCATCACAAGGGCACGTTCGTGCTGCGCATCGAAGACACCGACGTCGAACGCTCCACGCCGGAAGCGGTGCAGGCCATCCTGGACAGCATGGAATGGCTCGGCATGCAGCCGGACGAGGGCCCGTTCTATCAGATGCAGCGCATGGACCGCTACCGTGAAGTGGTGGCGCAGATGCTGGCCGCCGGCACGGCGTACCACTGCTATAGCTCGCCCGAGGAAGTCGAGGCCATGCGCGAGGCCGCCCGCGCCCGCGGCGACAAGCCGCGTTACGACGGCACCTGGCGCCCCGAACCGGGCAAGACCCTGCCGCCGGTACCGGAGGGCCGCAAGCCGGTGGTGCGCTTCAAGAACCCCCAGGACGGCGCCACCGCCTGGAACGACATGGTCAAGGGCCCCATCAGCTTCGACAACACCGAGCTGGACGACCTGATCATCGCGCGCCCGGACGGCACCCCCACCTACAACTTCTGCGTGGTGGTGGACGACTGGGACATGGGCATCACCCACGTGCTGCGCGGCGATGACCACGTCAACAACACCCCGCGCCAGATCAACATCCTGCGCGCGCTGGGCGCCACCCTGCCCGAATACGGCCACGTGCCCATGATCCTCGGCCCGGACGGCGAAAAGCTGTCCAAGCGCCATGGTGCGGTCAATGTCATGGAATATGACAACGAGGGCTACCTGCCCGAGGCCATGATCAACTACCTGGCGCGCCTGGGCTGGAGCCACGGCGACGACGAACTCTTCAGCCGCGACCAGCTGGTGCAATGGTTCGACACCCGCCACCTGTCCAAGTCGGCTTCGCAATGGGACCCGAAGAAGCTGAACTGGGTCAACGCCCACTACATCAAGCAGATGGACAACGCCGAACTGGCCGAGCGCGTGGCCCCGCGAGTCGCCCAGCGCGGCGGCCATCCGGAAAAGATCGACCTGCCGGGCGTGATGGGCCTGCTCAAGGACCGCGCCGAGACCCTCGAACAACTGGCCGACGGCGCCATGCTGTTTTGCGGTGAATTCAAACCGGCCGCGCCGGAACTGGTCGAACAGCACCTGACCGCCGCCGCGCGCGAAGCGCTGGCCGATTTCGCCCAGCGCGCCCAGGGCGCCGACTGGACCCGCGAGGCCATCTCGGCCCTGATCAAGGCCGTGCTGGCCGACCGTGGCCTGAAGATGCCGCAGCTGGCGATCCCGCTGCGCGTGGCCGTGACCGGCCAGCCCCAGACGCCCGCGGTCGACGCGGTGCTGGCCCTGCTGGGCAAGGATGTCGTGATCAAGCGCCTGGCCGCGATCTGACCCTGGCGTCGCCCGCGAAGCCCCGTCCGGCCAGGCCGTTCGGGGCTTTTTTGCGGCCGCCCGGCCGGCGCCGGGCGCTCGCGCCGCGCCGCCGGAGGTTCTTAAGCCGCCTTGGGCCGCGCCTTCAGGGCCCGCGAGAAAAACGCGCCCAGCAGCGGCAAGAGTACCGCCGCGCCGCCGAACAGCACCGCCGCGCCAGCCTCGTCCACCACCGAGCCGGCCAGCGCCACCCCCGCCGCCTGTCCCATGAAGAGGCAGGACGCGAACCAGGCCACCGCCGTACCGCGCGCCGACGGCACCATCTGGGTGGCGTTGGTCTGCAGCGTGGCGTGCAGCAGGTAGTAACCGAAGCCCGCCAGCACGCTGGCCAGCAGGCTCCACGCCCAGACCGGCCCCAGCAGGTAGGACAGGAATGCCACGCCCAGCACCAGCCCGCCCGCCACCGCCAGGCCGCGTTCGCCCAGGCGCTTGAGGATGCGGCCGGCCACCACCGTGTAGAGCAGCCCGCCCACCGCGTACACCGCCACCAACGCGCCGGCCGCGGTCAGCGAAATATCGAAGCGTTCGTGCAGGTAGGAAGGCGCGAACGCCAGGGCGCCGAACACCAGCAGGCCCTCGATGAATACCGTGGCCAGCACCACGCGCGCCCACGGCACGCCCAGCACCAGCCGCGCCTGCGCCACGAAGCCCTGCCGTGGCGCGTTCGGATCGACCACGCCCAGCCCCAGCGCACGCTGGCGCCGCACTTCCCGCAGCAGCAGCATGCCGACCACCAGGTAGCCGCACACCAGCGCCGCGAAGGCCCAGCGCCAGCCCAGGGTGTCGGCGAACAGGCCGCCGGCCAACTGACCGGTCGCCATGCCCAGGATGGTACCGGTCAGGAACCGCGCCAGCGTCGCCTGGCGGCGCTCGTAAGGCACGGTGTCGCCGATCCAGGCCATCGACAGCGGCACGATGCCGGCCCCCGCCGCCCCCGACAGCGCCCGGCACACCACCAGCATGTCCAGCGTCTCGGCCAGGAACGCGCCGGCGCTGCCCAGCGCGCAGGCGAACGTCGCCACGCTGACGACACGGTACTTGCCGTAGCGGTCGCCGACCGGGCCGAAGAACATCTGCAACACACCATAGGCCACCGCGAACGCGGTCACGGCGCGCGCGGCCTGGCCGGTGGTGGCGCCGAATTCGGCGGCCAGCTGCGGCAGCATGGGATCACAGATACGGAAAGCGCTGGCGCTGACGAAAGCGGCCAGGGCAAGCAGCGCAATGGCGCGCGCTTCGGAAGAGAGGGCGGGCATGACGGGCCGGCGGCGGAATGGAGGACGAAGTCCGCACCTTACCGCAGCCCGGTCCGCTTGGCGACGCCGGACGCCGGGTTCCGTCCGTGCGGCGCAACGCGGCGCGTGGACCCAAGCCCCCCCGGGTCGGTCAATATGGCAGGCGGTAGCCCTGCGGCATGCGGCGTGCGGTGACCACCTGGCCGCCGCTCTTGAGCTCGCGCAGCGTCAGCCTGGCCTGCTCGACCCTCTCGACGCGATAGCGATTGATATAGATCGGATCGGTGGCGTCGACGATTTCGCCGTTCGATTGGGTGGTCTGCATCGTATAGATGCCGTCCACCACGCTCCAGCAGCCCGTCTCGCGTAGTGCCGGGCGCGTCTTGCGGCCGATCTTCAGTTGGGTCTCGTAGGCCATGCGGCCGTCGGCATACAGCACTGTGAGCGTTTGGAAGTCACCGCTGACGCCCTTCGGCCTGGAATTCGAATACCAGGTGCCGATCATGGGATCGCCGCCCTTGGCGGGTGTGCAAGCGACCGGCTTGGGTGGCGCTTCCGGCTGGGCCTCGGTGATGGCGGCGGGTTTCCTGGTGGCGCAGCCGGCCACGACCAGAAGGGCGCAGGCCACGCCCGCCGAACGCAAATACACACTGCTCATGACTTCCTCAACACGTCTGCCGACGCGCCGCGCCGTACGAACCGGCACGCTCTTCGCGCAACAAACATCACGCACTCTAAAGAGCCGCGCATGAAGAATCAACGACGATCCGCGCCGTGTGCAATTGCGCAACAGTCCTTGCCGGAAAGCCCCTGTTTTAAGGCCTCAACACGCAAAAATGCGTTGGTTTCAAGCGACATCGCGCGTGCCGCGCGCCCCTTTGGCACGCAGCATTTCCTCCATGCGCGCGGCGGCCGGCGACAGGCTGCGGCCAGCCAGGCGCGTGATACCCAGCTCGCGCTCGATGCGCGGCCGCGCCAGTGGCACGAAAACCAGACCGGGCGAATCCGGCGGCACCCCCAGCCGCGCCAGCACCGTCACCCCCACCCCGCGTTCGAGCATAGCCAGCAGCGACATCATGTTGGACACGAACACCTGGCGTTCCATCATGAACGCGGCCTGCGGATAATCCGCCAGTTGGCGGTGCGCCACCGTGCCCACCAGCGGCAGCCCGGCGATCTCGCGCCAAGTCACGGACTTGCGGCCCGCCAGCGGATGGCCGCGATGGCAGACCAGGCCGAAAGCATCACGCAACAGCGGCTCGAACGCCAGCCGCCGGTCGCGCAGCACCGGGCTGCAGACGCCCAGTTCGACCTCGCCGGCCAGCACCATCCGTTCCACGCCCTCCGAGTTGTCGTCGAACAGGCGCAGCGCCACCGCCGGAAAGCGCTCGCGGTAGGCCGCCACCAATTCGGGCAGCCAATGCGTCGCCACGGTCGCCACCGAGGCCATGGTCAAGGTGCCGGCCTCGTTGCTGGCCAGCCCCGCCAGCGTTCCCGCCACCCGGTCATGGTGTTCCACCAGTTCGCGCGCCAGCGGCAGGCAGTCCTGGCCGAAGCGCGTCAGCGCATTGCCGTTGCCGCGCTCGAACAGCGGCTGGCCCAGGCGCTGTTCCATTTCGCGGATCGACAGCGACAGCGCCGGCTGCGAACGGAATGCGCGCGCGGCGGCGGCGCGGAAGCTGCGCAATTCGGCCACCAGCAGGAAGTGCCGGTAATGGGAAATGGACAGCTCGGGCAAGGCGGGCATCGCGGTATCCTATTTGAAGAACTTATCAAATCATAGGAAAAATAAAGTTTTCTCATCATAGGGCGGCCCTTAACATGGCCGCAATGACTACCGCCGCCGTTTCCCCCGCCGCCGCCCACGCCGTCGATCCGCTGGACTTCAGCCTGGCCGACCGGCTGCCCGCCCGTCCCGCCGGCCAGGGACGGTTGCTCACCGCCGCCGCGCCGAATGGCCGGCCCGGCCTGTTGTTCGTGCCGGGCGCCTATCACGGCGCCTGGTGCTATGCGCATTACCTGGATTACTTCGCCCGCGCCGGCCTGGCCTGCGCCGCCGTCGATCCGCGCGGCCACGGCCCTTTGCCGCAGGACGCCGGCTTTGTCGACGCCGGCATCGCCGATCTGGCCGCCGACGTGGTCAGCGCGCTCGACCTGCTGGACGCGCCCACGGTGGTGGCGGGCCACAGCATGGGCGCCCTGCCCGCGCTGCTGGCCGCCAGCCAGCGCGACGTGGCCGGCGTGGTGCTGATGGCGCCGTCGCCGCCGGCCAACCTGCCCGGCGCGCTCGGCCTGCCGCCCGTGCCCGCCGGCATCGCGCGCGCCGCGCCGGCCGCCAGCGAAATCCGCGCCCGTTTCCTGGCCACCTCGCCAACCCGCGACGTCGGCCGCGTGATGCAACGCCTCAATCCCGAAAGCCCGCGCGTGCTCAACGACCGCTACCTGCTGCGCGTCCCGGTCGATCCGGCCGCCATTACCGCGCCCGGCCTGTGCCTGGAGGCCGGCCTGGACACCCACGACCGCCATCCGCCGGGCCAGGACCACGCCATTGCGCGCTTGTACGGTTTTTCCCATGCCGTCCTCGCCGGACAGCCGCATTGCATGATGTACGGCGACCAATGGCAGGTCGGCGCGAACGCCATCCTCGACTGGTATCGCCGGCAGTTCGGCTGAACCGCGATGCCTTCTTCCAGACACCACAAAACATGACGGCGCCACCGCCGCTCCAGGAGACAACCATGACCCGCACCGCCTTCGCGCCCCGCTCGATCCTGCGCCACGCGCTCGCCGCCGCCAGCCTGCTGCTGGCTGGCGCGTCCCACGCTGCCGGCTGGCCCGAGAAACCCATCACGCTGATCGTGCCGTCCGCCTCCGGCGGCGCCGCCGACCTGACCGCGCGCACCTTCGCCCAATTCCTGGGCCAGCAGACCGGCCAGACCGTGATCGTCGAAGACCGGCCTGGCGCCGGCGGCATCGTCGGCACCAACGCCGCCAAGAACGCGCCCGCCGACGGCTACACCTTCCTGCTGTCCACCAACTCCACCCATGCCGCCAACCAGTTCCTCTACAAGCGCCTGCCTTACGATGCGCAAAAGGACTTCGTGCAGGTCGGCATGCTCGGCACCTTCGGTACGGTCGGCATCGTTTCTCCCGACAGCCCCTATCGCACCGTGCCCGAACTGGTCGAGTACGCCAAGAAGCATCCGGGCGAGGTCTTCTTCGGCTACTACAGTTCGTCCTCGCAAGTGCCGTCCGAACTCTTCAAGCAACGCGCCGGCATCAATATCAGCGGCGCCGGCTACAAGAACATCACCCAGATCATCACCGACCTGCGCGGCAAGCAGATCAGCTTCGCCTTCGTCGACTACCTGACCGCCATGGGCCAGATCGACGGCAAGGGCCTCACCCCGCTCGCCGTCACGGCCGCCAAGCGCCACCCCGCCTGGCCCGACGTCCCCACCATGTCGACCTACTACCCTGATTTCGTCGTCGCCGGCTGGCTCGGCCTGTCCGCCCCCGCCGGCACCCCGCCCGACATCGTCGCCAAAATGAACGCCGCCACCCAGGCCGCCGTCAACGACCCCGCCACCGCCGCCAAGCTGCGCGCCCTCGGTCTCACCCCCGAAGCCATGGACGTCACCCGCTTCGACACCTTCGTCAAGGAAGACACCGCCCGCTGGAAGGAATGGATCAAGATCTCCGGCATCCAGCCCCAGTAACCCCCCACCGCAAATAAAGAAACGCCCTCTATATATAGAGGGCGTCGCGATACAGAGACCATCACAAGCCGAGCACATCGAACCAAAGCGATGATGCGCAGGTCGCCGACTCAAGACACCCAAATGCCACAAGGCGGCCGTTAAGCCTCATCGCGAGCGGGTGACGGGGCAGGCGGGGGATGGCGGGGCGTGTAGATGCGCCCAAGGGAAACCGAAGGGAGCCGCAGGCGGACGAGGTTGACGCAGGGGCAGTCCGGAGCGAACGCTCCGGGCCGCAATCGTAGCCCCGCCATCCCCCGCCTGCCCCGTCACCCGCGCCTTAAGAACCCCCCCCCCGCAAGCAACCAAAGAAGCCCCCCCTACAAAGGCAACTTCAACTCATGCTTGATCTCCCGCAACGCCACAATCGTGCGCGTCTGCCGGATCCCTGGCATATTGAACAAGAACCGATGCAAGAACCGGTCATAAGCCTCCGGGCTCTCCACCAGAATCTTCAGCAGAAAATCCGAATCCCCGGTGACCGCGTAGCATTCGAGAATCTCCGGCGCGTCCCGCACCGAGCGCTCGAAGTTCTCCACCGTGTTCGCCGAATGCCGCTCCAGGCTGATCTGCGCGAACATGCACCCCAGCCCCACCTTGCTGCGGTCCACCTGTGCGCTGTAGCCCTGAATCACCCCACTGGCCTCCAGCGCCTTCACCCGGCGCCACACCGGCGCCGCCGATAAGCCCACCTTTTCTGACAACTGCTGCGCCGAGGCCCGGCCGTCCTCCTGCAGGGCCTTGAGGATGCCGATATCGGTCTTGTCCATCGTTTTGTCTCCTGTTTGGGTCGAAATTCCGAGAATACGAAATATTCATTGCGAATTATAGGGATTGCACGATCCAAAAACGCAATAAACCTGCGGTCACGCGAACCTATCATGGTGCCGACTACAGGAGCATTCATCATGGACGGCACCCCCGCCCCCGAGCCCACGCTGGACCTCGATTACCAGCTCGCCGATAACCTCACCCGCGAGACCGGCCGCATTTTCCTGACCGGCACCCAGGCCCTGGTCCGCATCATGCTGACCCAGCGCCGGGTCGACCGCGAGCGCGGCCTGAACACCGCCGGCTTCGTCTCCGGCTACCGCGGCTCGCCCCTGGGCGGCGTGGACATGGCGATGTGGAAGGCGCAAAAGGCGCTCGACGCCAACCAGATCTCGTTCCTGCCCGGCATCAATGAAGACATGGCCGCCACCGCCGTCATGGGCACGCAGCAGGCCGGCGTGCGCGCCGACCGCAAGGTCGATGGCGTCTTCGCCATGTGGTACGGCAAGGGCCCCGGCGTGGACCGCGCCGGCGATGCCCTGCACCATGGCAATGCCGCCGGCGCCTCGCGCCACGGCGGCGTGCTGGTGGTGGTGGGCGACGACCACACTGCCGTCTCCTCCTCGATTCCGCACGCCAGCGAGGCCTCGCTGATTGGCTGGCAGATGCCCATCGTGCACCCGGCCTCGATCGACGAATACGAGACCTTCGCCCTGTGGGGCTGGGCCCTGTCGCGCCATTCCGGCGCCTGGGTCGCCTTCAAGGCCGTGTCCGAAACCATCGAGAGCGGCCACTCGTTCACGCCCGCGCCGGTGCGCAACTACGACATGCCGGCCGACCCGGACCTGCCGCCGGAAGCGCTGGAATACTCCGCCCGCGACTTCCTGTCGCTGGCGGTCGAAACCCGCATGAACCTGCGCATGAAGGCGGTTGCCGCCTTCGCCCGCCGCCACAGCATCGACCGCCTGACCTGTCCGGCGCCCAAGGCCACGGTCGGCATCGTCACGGTCGGCAAGGCCCACCTGGACACCATGGAAGCGCTGTCGCGCCTGGGCGTGGACACCGTCACCGCCAATGCACCGGTGCGCATCTACAAGCCCGGCCTGACCTGGCCGCTGGATGCCGAACGCATGCTCGATTTCGCGCGCGGCCTGTCGCATATCCTCGTGGTCGAGGAAAAAGGCGCCGTGGTCGAGACGCAGCTCAAGGATCTGCTGTTCAACCTGCCCGAGCGCGCCACCGTGGTCGGCAAAAAGGGCTTCGACGGCGAGGTGCTGGTGCCGTCCGCCGGCCAGTTGCGCCCGTCGCTGCTGGCGCGCCCGCTGGCCATGTGGCTGTCGCGCAGCGCCGGCCTGCAACCCGGCGTCGACCTGGCGACCTTCGATTGCCAGGACATGCTATCCAACGACGCCGACGGCATGCGCCGCCGTCCCTACTTCTGTTCCGGCTGTCCGCACAGCACCTCGACCAAGGTGCCCGAAGGCAGCCAGGCGCTGTCGGGCGTGGGCTGCCATTACATGGCCGCCTGGATGGACCGCGACACCGGCGGCCTGACCCAGATGGGCGGCGAAGGGGTCGACTGGATCGGCCTGTCGCGCTATACCAAGATGCCGCACATCTTCCAGAACATGGGGGAAGGCACCTACTACCACTCCGGCTATCTGGCGATCCGCCAGGCCGTGGCCGCCAAGGCCAACATTACCTACAAGATCCTGTTCAACGACGCCGTCGCCATGACCGGCGGCCAGCCGGTGGACGGCCCGATCTCGGTGCCGCAGATCTGCCAGCAGTTGCGCGGCGAGAACGTGGCCCGCATCGTCGTCACCAGTGACGAACCGGAAAAATACCGCGGCGTCGATCTGGGCGCCGGCATCAAGGTGCACCACCGCCGCGAACTGGACGCGCTGCAGCGCGAGCTGCGCGAGATTCCCGGCGTCACCGTGCTGATCCACGACCAGACCTGCGCCGCCGAAAAGCGCCGCCGCCGCAAGAAGAACCAGTTCCCCGACCCGGCCCGCCGCATGCTGATCAACAGCGCGGTGTGCGAGGGCTGTGGCGACTGCGGCGTGCAATCGAACTGCCTGTCGGTGGTGCCGCTGGAAACGCCGTATGGCCGCAAGCGCGCCATCGACCAGTCAAGCTGCAACAAGGACTACTCCTGCGCCGAAGGCTTCTGCCCCAGCTTCGTCTCGGTGATGGGCGGCAAACCCAGAAAGAGCGCCGCGCCCAAGGCCGACCAGGAACGTCTGCAGCAACTGATTCGGCAACTGCCGCTGCCGCAGCCGCCGGCGCTGGAGCGTCCCTACCGCCTGCTGGTGGCGGGCATGGGCGGCACCGGCGTCATCACCATCGGCGCCATTGTCTCGATGGCGGCCCACCTGGAAGGCCTGTCGGCCGCGGTGCTGGACCTGACCGGCCTGGCGCAAAAGGGCGGCACCGTGGTCAGCCACATCCGCCTGGCGCCCGCCGGCGCCGCCGCCGGTCCGGTGCGCCTGGACTGGCAGCAGGCCGACGCCGCCATCCTGTGCGACCCGGTCGCGGCCGTGGCGCCCGACTCGCTGGGCGCGCTGCGCCGCGGCCACACCCAGGTCACCGTCAACACCTACGTCGCGCCGGTGTCCGATTTCACCCGCAATCCGGACGCCGCCATGCGGCCGGCAGCGCTGCTGGCCAAGATCCGCCACGCCGCCGGCGAGGACCACACCGCCGCCATCGACGCGCACGAAGCCGCGCTGGCGCTGTTCGGCGACAGCATCCTGTCGAACATGTTCATGCTGGGCTACGCCTGGCAGCGCGGCGGCGTGCCGCTGTCGCAGGCCGCCATCAACCGCGCCATCGAACTGAACGGCGTCGCCGTGGCCGCCAACCGCGCCGCGTTCGACAGCGGCCGCCTGGCCGCGCACCAGCCCGAGGCGCTGGAAGGCGCGCTGCGTCCGCGCGCCCAGGTGGTGCAACTGCATGTGCCGGAATCGTTCGAACGCGCCGTGGCGCGCCGCGTCGACGACCTGACCGCCTACCAGGACGCCGCCTACGCCCAGTCCTACCGCGAGCTGGTCGAGCGCGTGGCCGCGCGCGAGCGCGAACTGGCGCCCGACGCCAAAACCCCGCGCCTGGCCATGGCGGTGGCGCGCAGCCTGTTCAAGCTGATGGCCTACAAGGACGAATACGAAGTCGCCCGCCTGTACACCGGCGACGCCTTCCAGGCGCAGCTCAAGGGTCAGTTCGAAGGCGACTACAGCCTGCGCTTTCACATGGCGCCGCCGATCTTCGCGCGCAAGGACCCGCGCACCGGCGTGCCGCGCAAGATGACGCTGGGCCCGCGCACCATGACCGCGCTCAAGCTGCTGACCCGCTTCAAGCGCCTGCGCGGCACCTGGTTCGATCCCTTCGGCCACACGGCCGAACGCAAGATGGAACGGGCCCTGGTGAGCGAGTACCGCCAGACCATAGACCAGTTGCTGGCAGGGTTGAATCGCGACAATCTGGCGCAAGCGGCTACAATCGCCGCCCTTGCAGAAACCATCCGCGGCTTTGGCCACGTGAAGGCTGCCAACGTCGACAAGTACAGGACGGAGCTGGCGCGCTTGATGCAAAGCTATACGGCGCCTGCCCCGCGCGATGTGCCCCTGCGGAAAACCGCATAAACACTCGCGTTGAGCCGCAATATCCTGGGCGCGCCTTGCTAGGCGCGCCCAGTGCATTTAGTAACAATGTTTTGGGAACCCGATCCTATCTTCTTCTTGTAGCCACCGGACTCGATCACTAGAATTAGTGTCCAACGAGGGGTGCTACACTACATGTTGTGGTCGCCTAACTGCTGATTCTCGTCGGCCACGCCACACGGATTCGTCCGTCCAAGCGTTGCGACCCCCTCAATAAGATCCAGATTTCGTACCTGACATGACGTCGTCATGTCGCTATCTACGCGCTTTTCGCACAGGAGCTTCCATGCAGACTACGATCGCCTCTGTGACCCGGCCCTCGGCCGTGCCGCCCTCTCAAACCGATTCCCCGGCCGACGCCAACGGCGGGCAATGGGCCAGCTACAACATCATCCGCCGCAATGGCTCGGTGGTCGGGTTCGAACCCGGCAAGATCGCCATCGCCATGACCAAGGCCTTCCTGGCCGTCAACGGCGGCCAGGGCGCGGCCTCGGCGCGCGTGCGCGAGCTGGTCGAACAGCTGACCACCCAGGCCGTCAACGCGCTGGTGCGCAACCGTCCGGGCGGCGGCACCTTCCATATCGAAGACGTGCAGGACCAGGTCGAACTGGCCCTGATGCGTTCGGGCCAGCATGACGTCGCCCGCGCCTATGTGCTCTATCGCGAAAAGCGCACCCAGGAACGCGCCGCCGCCGCGGCCGCCGAAGGCCAGCAAAAGGCCGACGCCGCGCCGCAGGAAAACGTGCTGCACGTCACGGACGCGGGTGTCCGCCGTCCGCTGGACATCGCCGGCCTGCGCGCCACCATCGTCGCCGCCGGTGAAGGCCTGGCCGAGTTCATCGACTCCGAAACCATCCTGAAGGAAACGGTCAAGAACCTGTACGACGGCATCCCCGTCGACGAAGTGTTCAAGTCCGCCATCCTGTCGGCGCGCGCGCTGGTCGAAAAGGACCCGGCCTACAGCCAGGTCACCGCCCGTCTGCTGCTGCACACGATCCGCAAGGAAGTGCTGGGCGAGGAAGTCTCGCAGGACGGCATGGTCGCGCGCTACGCCGAATACTTCCCCACCTTCATCGCCCGCGGCATCGAAGGCGGCCTGCTGTCGCCCGAGCTGGCCAGCTATGACCTGACCAAGCTGGGCCACGCCCTGAACGCCAAGCGCGACCTGCAATTCGGCTACCTCGGCCTGCAGACCCTGTACGACCGCTACTTCCTGCACATCCGCGGCACCCGCATCGAACTGCCGCAGGTGTTCTTCATGCGCGTGGCCATGGGCCTGGCGCTGCGCGAGACCGATCGCGAAGCCCGCGCCATCGAGTTCTACGAAATCCTGTCGTCGTTCGACTTCATGAGCTCGACCCCGACGCTGTTCAACTCGGGCACCCTGCACTCGCAGCTGTCGTCGTGCTACCTGACCACTGTCTCCGACGATCTGGAAGGCATCTACGACGCCATCAAGGAAAACGCGCTGCTGGCCAAGTATGCCGGCGGCCTGGGCAACGACTGGACCCCGGTGCGCGCGCTGCGCAGCCACATCAAGGGCACCAACGGCGAAAGCCAGGGCGTGGTCCCGTTCCTGAAGGTCGTCAACGACACCGCCGTGGCGGTGAACCAGGGCGGCAAGCGCAAGGGCGCGGTCTGCACCTACCTGGAATCGTGGCACCTGGACATCGAGGAATTCCTCGAACTGCGCAAGAACACCGGCGACGAGCGCCGCCGCACCCACGACATGAACACGGCGAACTGGATTCCCGACCTGTTCATGAAGCGCGTCATGGAAGGCGGCGAATGGACGCTGTTCTCGCCGTCCGACTGCCCCGACCTGCACGACAAGTACGGCAAGGCTTTCGAGGAAGCCTATGTCGGCTATGAAGCGCGCGTGGCCAGCGGCGAACTGAAGCTGTTCAAAAAGATGCCGGCGCTGACCCTGTGGCGCAAGATGCTGTCGATGCTGTTCGAAACCGGCCACCCGTGGATCACCTTCAAGGATCCTTGCAACATCCGTTCGCCGCAGCAGCACGTCGGTGTGGTCCACAGCTCGAACCTGTGCACCGAGATCACGCTGAACACCAACGAATCGGAAATCGCGGTTTGCAACCTGGGTTCGGTGAACCTGGTGGCGCACATGAAGCCGGCCGCCGGCGGCGGTTTCGAACTCGACCACGACAAGATCAAGCGCACGGTCAGCATCGCCATGCGCATGCTCGACAACGTCATCGACATCAACTATTACGCCGTCGACAAGGCCCGCAACTCCAACGCGCGCCATCGTCCGGTGGGCATGGGCATCATGGGTTTCCAGGACTGCCTGCAAATGATGCGCGTGCCGTACGCGTCGCAAGCCGCCGTCGAATTCGCCGATCGCTCGATGGAAGCGGTGTGCTATCACGCCTACTGGGCTTCGAGCCTGCTGGCCGAAGAACGTGGCCGCTATCAATCGTATGAAGGCTCGCTGTGGTCGCGTGGCATTCTGCCGCAAGACACGTTGAAGATGCTGCGCGATGAACGCGGCGGTCATGTCGAGGTCGATGAATCGAGCACGCTCGATTGGGATACGTTGCGCGCGCGCATCAAACAACATGGCATGCGCAACTCCAATTGCATCGCAATCGCCCCAACCGCGACTATTTCCAATATCATTGGTGTATCTGCGTGCATCGAACCCACTTTCCAGAACTTGTACGTCAAATCGAATCTCTCCGGCGAGTTCACGGTCGTTAACGATTACCTCGTGCGTGACCTGAAGAAACTCGGTCTCTGGGACGAAGTCATGGTCGCCGACCTCAAGTACTTCGACGGCAGCCTGTCCCGCATCGATCGCGTACCTTCCGAACTCCGCGAACTCTACGCCACCGCGTTCGAAGTCGAACCGAGCTGGCTGGTGGAATGCGCGTCGCGTCGCCAGAAGTGGATCGATCAAGCCCAGTCGCTGAACATCTACATGGCCGGCGCCTCCGGCAAGAAGCTGGACGACACCTACAAGCTGGCCTGGAAGCGTGGCCTGAAGACGACCTACTACCTGCGTACCCTTGGCGCCACCAGCGCCGAGAAGTCGACGGGACGCGGCGGCGAACTGAACGCCGTCAGCGCCGGTGGCCAGTCCACCTCCGCGCCCGTGTCCGCTGCACCTGTTTTGCCGGAACCCGAAGTTCTCGGGGCGGTTTGCACCATGCGGCCGGGCGACCCCGGCTTCGAAGAGTGCGAAGCCTGCCAATAACCGCCTCCGGAGAATGAATCATGATTAATTGGGAAGACGACACCCTCGCCACGCAACCTGCACAAGCCCCCGCGCCCGCGGCGGGCGGGCAGGCTGCGCCCGAAGTCCGGGCGGCGACCGGCGTGTTCGGTGACGCCGCCATGCCGACCCCGGCCGCGCCGCAACACGCGGCCGGCCTGGCCGCCAGCGGCAGCGCCGCCTCGCAACGCGTGAAGGTGGCCGACAAGCGCATCATCAACGGCCAGACCGACGTCAACCAGCTGGTGCCGTTCAAGTACAAGTGGGCATGGGAGAAATACCTGGCCACTTGCGCGAACCACTGGATGCCGCAGGAAATCAACATGTCGCGCGACATCGCCCTCTGGAAGAACCCGAACGGGCTCACCGAGGACGAGCGCCGCATCGTCAAGCGCAACCTGGGTTTCTTCGTCACGGCCGACTCGCTGGCCGCGAACAACATCGTGCTGGGCACCTACCGCCACATCACGGCGCCCGAATGCCGCCAGTTCCTGCTGCGCCAGGCCTTCGAAGAAGCCATCCACACGCACGCCTATCAATACATCGTCGAAAGCCTGGACCTGGACGAAGCGGAGATCTTCAACGCTTACAACGAAGTGCCGTCCATCCGCGCCAAGGACGAGTTCCTGATTCCGTTCATCGACGCGATCGCGGACCCCAACTTCAAGACGGGCACGCCCGAAGCCGACCAGACGCTGCTGAAGTCGCTGATCGTCTTCGCTTGCCTGATGGAAGGCCTGTTCTTCTACGTTGGCTTCACGCAGATCCTGGCGCTGGGCCGCCAGAACAAGATGACCGGCGCGGCCGAGCAGTACATGTACATCCTGCGCGATGAATCCATGCACTGCAATTTCGGCATCGACCTGATCAACACCGTCAAACTGGAAAATCCGCATCTGTGGACGCCGGAATTCCGCGAAGAAATCCGCGAACTCTTCCGCAAAGCGGTCGAACTCGAATACGCTTACGCCGAAGACACGATGCCGCGCGGTGTGCTGGGCTTGAACGCCCCCATGTTCAAATCCTACCTGCGCTTCATCGCCAACCGTCGTTGCCAGCAAATCGGTATCGAACCGCTGTACCCGCAGGAAGAAAATCCCTTCCCGTGGATGGCGGAAATGATCGACCTTAAGAAGGAACGCAACTTTTTTGAAACTCGCGTGATCGAATACCAAACCGGTGGCACGCTGAGCTGGGAGTAACGTAGTTCGCCTTCGGGCCAGGCGCGGGCACGCTCTACCAAAGAGCGTTGCGTTCGCGCCAGGCTCGAAGACGATCTCCCAGGTCAGGGTGTTTTCGAACACGTAGAACAAGCGGTAGGCGGTCTGTGATCAGACTGCCCACCGGCGCCATTTGAAATGGCTCGCGCCAAAGGAGCGGGGGCCATATCAAATGGCTGTGCCGAATTCATTAGCGCAAACCGTAGTAGCTGTTGCTCGCACAGGACAGCGGCATGCGCCGATGAATAGCCCGGGCACGGTTCGCCTTGTTGGCGGATCGGGGCACGGGTTTAAGTTCTGGGACCCCTGAACCTAAGGAGCATGACCATGGCAACAGCCAAGAAAGCCGTAAAGAAAGCGGTGAAGAAGCCCGCCGCCAAGAAGGCAGTAGCGAAGAAGGCCGCCCCGGCCAAGAAAGCTGCCGTCAAGAAGGTAGCAGTCAAGAAGGTCGCCGCCAAGAAGCCGGCGGTGAAGAAGGTTGCCGCCAAGAAGCCGGCCGCCAAGAAGGTCGCCAAGAAAGCGGTAGCCAAGAAGGCCGTCGCCAAGAAAGTCGCGGCCAAGAAGCCGGTAGCCAAGAAGGCCGCTGCCAAGAAGGTCGTCGCCAAGAAAGCGGTAGCCAAGAAGGCCGTTGCCAAGAAAGCCGTCGCCAAGAAGGCCGTCGCCAAGAAAGCGGTTGCCAAAAAGGCCCCCGCCAAGAAAGCGGTAGCCAAGAAGGCGGTTGCCAAGAAAGCCGTCGCCAAGAAGGCCGTCGCCAAGAAAGCGGTTGCCAAAAAGGCCCCCGCCAAGAAAGCGGTAGCCAAGAAGGTCGTCGCCAAGAAGGCTCCGGCCGCCAAGAAGCCCGCTGCCAAGCCGGCAGCCAAGCCCGCCGCCGCCAAGAAGCCCGCCGCGAAGAAAGCCGCTCCGAAGAAGCCCGCCACGCCGCCGTCCACGGCTGCCGCCCCGGGCGCGAAGACCGCGCTGAATCCCGCCGCGTCGTGGCCGTTCCCGACGGGTGGCCGCCCGTAATCGGACGAGTCTCCGCGGTCGCGGTACCTCAAGCCGCCTGGCCCTGGCCAGGCGGTTTTTGTTTGCCGCCAGCACGCGCCGGGGGGCTCCCCGCCGGCACCTCGGGTATCACCATTGCCGCATTGGCGTGAGACAATAATTGCTGTCTTCATTAGGTAGATCGCGCCCATGCTCGGTGAAATTCTCCGCTTCCTGCTCGAAATTGCGTTCACGCTGTTCGGCGCCGCCCTGATCGCGCGCGCCTGGATGCACGCGATACGGATGCATCCGTTCAATCCGCTGGCCCGCGCCGTCTACCAGGCCACGAATTGGCTGGTGATGCCGCTGCGCAAGATCATCCCCGCCGGCAACAAGATCGACTGGACCAGCCTGGTCGCTACCTGGCTGGCCGCGCTGGTCTATATGGTGCTGTCCTGGCTGGTCGCGCTCGGCGCGCTGATTCCCGCCGTGCTGCTGCCCTCGGCCATGCTGTCGGCGCTGCTGATGGCGCTCAAGTGGGCGCTCAACCTGGTGGTGTGGCTGACGCTGATCCAGGCGGTGCTGTCGTGGGTCAACCCGATGGCGCCCATGATGCCGCTGTTGCAGACGCTGACTGCGCCCATGCTGGACCCCATCCGCCGCTTGCTGCCGCGCAGCTCGATCGACTTCTCGCCGCTGGTGCTGCTGATCATCGCCCAAGTGCTGCTGATGGTCCTGGCGCGCCTGAGCTACGGCCTGATGGGCATTTGAAAACGAAAACGGCCCGGCAAGCCGCGCGGGCCGTTTTGCTGGCGCGCCGCTGGCCGCGCGCGCTGGCGCCTCACGCCGGGATCGTGGCGTAGATGTCGAGCAGTTTCTTGCGGTCGATCTTATGGTTGTTCGACATCGGCAACGCCGCGCACGACACCAGCTCGGACGGCACCATATAGGGCGGCAGACGCCGGGCCAGCCGTTCCTTCCAACCCGATAGCGCATCCTGGTCAAGCAGCTGGTTGGCCTGCGCTTGCGTCAGTCCGGCGACAAAGCCGATCAGGCGCACCGCCGTGCCATCCGGCCGGCGCAATACCGCGCAGGCCCCGCCCTGCACCCCCGGCAACCCATGCAAGGCCTCGTCGATCTCCGCCAGCTCGATGCGATAGCCGTTGAGCTTGATCTGGTCGTCCATGCGGCCGCGGCAGAACAGCAACCCGTCCGCCTCCAGTTGCCCCAGGTCGCCGGTGCGAAAGCCGCGGCGGCCATCCTCGGCCACGAACAGCTTGGCCGCGTTCAGATCCTGGCGATTGAGGTAGCCGCGCATGACGTGATCACCGATGATGCAGATCTCGCCGTCCAGGATCCGCAGCTCGCATGCGGGCTTGGCGTGGCCGACCGGCAGCGGGTCGTGCGCCGCCAGGACCGCATCGGTGATAGCGATCCAGGTGGTGGCGACGGTGGCCTCGGTGGGGCCATAGGTGTTCAGGATCACCGCATCCGGGAAACGCTGGCGCAGCTTTTTCGCCAGCGCCGCCGGCAGGGGCTCGCCGCAGAACAGGAAGGTGCGCAGGGTCGGCAGCGTGGCCGGCGCGAAATCTCGGTTGGCCAATTGCTGGTGCGCGAATGACGGCGTCGACACCCACACGGTCACATCGTGCTGCGCCAGGTGGTTCATCCAAGTGGCAGCCGCGCCAATCTGCTCGCGCGCGTTGAGCACACAGGTGCCGCCGGCGGCCAGCGTGGCGAACACCTCATACATCGACAGGTCGAAGCTGAACGGCGCCTGGTTCATGAACACCGGCGCCTCGCCCAGACCGAAACTGCCCAGCATCCAGTCGCCCAGCAGGCCCACGCTTTCGCGGCCGATCTGCACGCCCTTCGGATCGCCGGTGCTGCCGGAGGTGAACATGACGTAGGCCAGGCCGCGCTCGGCCAACTCGGCGCCCTCGCCCGGCTCGAATACCTGGGTGGCGGCATCGTAGATGGCGGCGGCGCGCACGATCTCGACGATGCGGCCCAGCCGTTGCGGCGGATAGATCGTGTCGACCGGCACGAATGGTGCGCCAATCAACAGCGCGCCGACCATGGCAACGAAGAATGCCGCCTGTTTGTGGCCATAAATGGCCACCGGCACGTCCGGCGCCACCCCATACTGGCGCGCCTGCTCGGCCCAGGCCTCGGCCTCGGCGCGCAGTTGCGCCCAGCTCAGACTGCGGTCGGCGCCAATCACCGCCGGCGCGTCGGGCGCGCGCGCGGAGTCAACGAACTGGAAGGTCTTCAGGTCGAAACGCATGCCGAAACTCCCGGCTTCAGATGGGGCTGCGGCCGCTGAACACGTAGAGCGCCAGCGCAGCCAGGATCAGCGTGAGCACACGCCCGAGAAAACGCATGGTGGGCCGGGCCAGGACGGCCTGCAGCGCGGGCCGGGTCCGGGCGGCGTTGACCAGCAGGTTGTGGCCCACGGAGTAAGTGCCGAACATCAGGCCGCTGACGATGTAGTGCAGCGACAGCCCGTTCCACACGCCCATCGCCAGCAGCGTGGCGAAAATACCGATGTTCTGCGCCGCCATGCGGTGGCGCGAGAAGAATGCGTTCTTGCTCAAGGCCTTGTAGATCGGCATGAACACGACATCGCGCAGCCACTCGGACAGGCTGATGTGCCAGCGGCGCCAGAAGTCCTGCGGATTGAGCGTGGCCAGCGGGTTGCGGAAATTGATCGGCAACGAGAAGCCGAACAGCATGCCGATACCAATGGCCATGGTGGAATAGCCGGCGAAATCGAAGAACAGATAGGCGCTATACAGCGACGCGTTGAGCGCCACGCCGCTGAATGAGTAGTCATGCGCGTCCAGCGTTGCCAGGCCATAGCGCCAGATCAGCTCGGCCAGGCCGAACTTCTGGATCACGCCCAGCATGATCAACTCCAGGCCGGTCAGCCAGGTGTTCAGGTTGACGCCTTCGTAGCCGCGCTTGAGGTCGGCCTGGAAATTGCGCCAGCGATACATCGGCCCGGCCAGCAGCGTCAGCGGGAAGAACAGATAGATGAAGTAGTCCAGCGGCGACAGGCGCTCGTTGCGCGGCGCGAACAGCAGTACGTCGATGGCGCGGAAGGTGGCAAACGACAGGCCCAGCATCGCGCCCAGGTGCGATACGCCGGTCTTGACCAGCAGCAGCGGCGTCATGGTGATGATGACTGCCAGCCAGGTCGGGATGTAGCGGCGGCGCATGGCCCACAACGCCCCGCCCGAGATCGCCAGCAGCGCGATGGGCTGGTACGGGCGCGCCCAGAACACCGCCATCCACACGCCCAGGCAGATCACGCCGATGATGTGGCGATAGCCGATGCGCAGCGGCATGCCGAACGAACGGTAGGCCAGCAGCCCCAGACCACCGCACAGGGCGCCGCCGAAAAAACTCAAGCTTGCGAACAATTCCATGCTGCGGTCAGAACTGTTGGTATTGGAATTCGACCTTGATCGGTCCGCCGCCGCCCGTGGTGGGCTGCGCCTGCAGCACGAACACCAGGATCACCCCGACATACAGGCAGAGATGCCAGAGAAAGCGACGGCCCCAGGCCCGGGCAGCCGCCTTGCGGGCCATCCGGCCTTCGCCGGCGTCGCCCTGCGCCGCGTCGGCTTCGTGAGAGAGTTTCATCGGGAAAAGTACTCCGCAATGCCTTGGTCCGCCAGCGCCCAGCCGAGCTCGGCCAGGTGCATGTCGTCGCGCACCATGCCTGGCTCGAAGGGAATGCTGTACAAGTCCAGGCACCCCATCTGATAGCGTTGGCACATGCCGGTGATGGCGGCCACCACCGGGTCGAAACGCTCGACGTCCAGGATGAGCTTGGGATTGAACGGCTGGATCACGAAGTAGGCCTTGACCTTGCGCCGTTGCAGCAGGGCCATGACACGCGACAAGTCACCCAGCTCGGTGCGGGTGAGCGGATCGACGTTGGCAAACTCGTTGCGGGCCGGGGAATACAGCGGCGCCAGGTATTGCTTGTAGTAGTCGTCGCGCACGTCGTAGGGGTTGTTGCCGCCGAGCTGGTGTTCCACCACGCGCGCCTCGTGCGTCAGCCGCGACCACTGGCCGGGGTTGAGCCGCGCCGACGACGGCCACGTCACGAAACGGTGCGCGGGCACCGACAGCTTGCTGCGCGGGCGATCGGGCGCGGGTTCCTTGCGCGCGTTCCACCATAGCGACAGCTTGTCCTTGAGCTCGGCGACCTGGCCGTTGGCGATCAACCACAACAGGCCCCAATTGGCGTTGTCGCTGATCCAGTTCTGCATCTGCTCGCGCGTGCTGGGCTTGTCCCACAGCCGGTCCCAGACCGGCCCGGTGACGTGCTCGGCAAACGCGCTGCGCGGCAGTTGGCCGCCGGAGGCGAACCAGGCCGGCGACACCATGATCACCAGGCGAGTATTGGGGGTCAGCGAGTCCGCCACCGATTCCAGCACGCTGACGATGCCATAAGACTGGAACATCGCGTGCCCATAGGCCAGCGTCGGCACCTTCAACTCCTCGGGAAAGAAGCGATAGGGCACAAAGCGCAGGTCGTGGCTGGACAGTTCGGACGAACCCAGCACTACCAGGGTGCCGTCGCTGAGCGCATTGCCCAGGCGGTTGAGGTTGACGTGCTGGGTGCCCCAGTCCGGCCCCAGATTCGGCAGATAATTGCTGCTGGACGCCGGCGCCGTCGAAACCGGGCGGACGACGCGCGACAGCAGGTCGTCCGCGCCGCAAAATGCCCCATATGCCAGCGCCACCGCGGTGGTCGCGGCCGCGACATGGGACAGCAGGCGGGGGTTACGAAAGATTGGCAGCGACATAGCCGGCGAGCGCGCGTACCGACTGCAGGTGCTCCGCGATCTCGGGAGCCGGGATGCTGCAGCCGTACTCCGCCTCGACCGCCAGCGTGATATCCACCGCGGCGAGCGAATCGACCAGGCCGGAGGCAATCAGTTGCGTATCGGGAGTGACTTTCTTCATGACGATCGACTCGACGATCGCGCCGATCTTGGTGTGGAGTTCTTGCTCGGTGTGCATAGATGGTACGACGTTACATTGCCTCGTCGGCAAAATCCTCCCCGCCCCGAGTTCAGGACGGCGAGTATACGGAAAACAGCTGAAAATCGACTGACGGCTACGGCACCAGAGATTACCAAGACGATGCACTTGGTTACATCAAAATCACGCTGCGGCGCCGGGCACGGGTGCAATCATGGCATTGCAAACGTCGAATCGCCATGAAACTTGCGCGCCAAATCGCCATAAAAGGCTGGGAAACGTAACGCTTGCGGGTAAACACCCGGAGCCGCGTTGCGGCCGAGCGACAGATTCCGGCCAGGCCAGGCCACCCCGCCCTGCGTCTTGCCCCAGGGGGGCAAGCCCCGCACGCGGGCAAAAAAAAAAGCCCGCGCGAGGCGGGCTTTTCGGTGCTGGCCGCAGCCAGGGAGACGGCAGGGTCACATCGGCGTGACGCGGGTCGGGCCGGCGCCGCTGATGACCTGCACACGCTGGCCCACGCTGATGGGCACATCCGCTTCCTGCGCGACGACGCGGGTTTCACCGTTATCCAGCCGCACCGTGATTTCGTAGCCGGAATTCTTGCCAACCTGATTTTCCACGGCATTGCCGGCCAGGGCGCCGAGAATGGCGCCGCCCACCGTGGCGATGGTGCGGCCCGTGCCGCCGCCGATGGCGTTACCTGCCACGCCACCCAAGGCCCCTCCGGCCAGCAGGCCGGCGCCGCTGGACTTGTCGTTCTGGATGACGATGGGACGCACGCCCGTCACGGTACCCGTGCGGACGATCTGTTCGCGTTGCGCCTGGTCGTAGCTATACACGCCGCTGGAGGCACTGCGATTGGCACAACCGCCCAGGACAGCCATCGAGGTCACGACGGCCGCCACGGCCAGCCATCGGCCGGTACGCGGCGTCAACAAGGAAAAGGTTTTGCTTTGGTTCATTTGGACTCCTCGATCGGGCATTGCCGACGCTCTGATCATACTCCGCCCTGGCAGGGCGACAGCCTAACGTGCAACACACTGAAACGCCCCGCCACGGGCAGAAAAGCGGCTGACAACGCGGCCACGATGGAAAAATCGTAGCCGGTTGCGCGACGGCATTTCGACCATGCCGGCATGCCCGGGTTCCCGAGAAACCTGGATGAGGAATCAGGCAGGCAGGCGGATGCCATAGGTGGCGTGCAGCACGGCGTCGATCTCGGCGCGCGAAGGCGCATGGTTCTGCGGGCCGCGCGAGGCAATCTTGATGGCGCCCATGACATTGCCCAGGCGGCAGCTGTCTTCCCAGCTCCAGCCGCTGGTCAGGCCGTAGAGCAGGCCGCCGCGCTGGGCATCGCCGCAGCCAGTGGGGTCGACTACCTGCGCGGCGCGCACGGGTTCGATCTGGATGGTCTTGCCTTCCGTGAGCAACGTGGCGCCTTCGGCGCCGCGCGTGACGACCACGGCCTGCAGCCGGGTCGCGATCTCGGCCACGCTGCGGCCGGTGCGCTGCTCGACCACGCCGGCTTCGTAATCGTTGACGGTCAGGACCTGTGCCAGGCCCAGCATGCGTTCCAGGTCGGCGCCGTCGAACAGCGGCATGGCCTGGCCCAGGTCGAAGATGAAGGGAATGCCGCGCTGGTGCAGGCGCTCGGCGTGGGCGAACATGCCTTCCTTGGCGTCCGGGGCGACGATGCCCCAGGCGGCCTTGGCATCGCTCAGGTCGTTGCTGGCCGAGAATGACATGGCGCCCGGGTGGAAGGCGGCGATCTGACTGTCGTCCAGGTCGGTGGTGATGAAGCACTGCGCGGTGAAGGTGCCGGGCACTACCTTGACGCGGCTGACGTCGATGCCCAGTTCGGTCAGGCGTTCGAGGTATTCGCCGGCATCCTCGCCCACGGTGGCCACCGGCACCGGATGGCCGCCCAGCAGATTCAGGTTGTAGGCGATGTTGCCCGAACAACCGCCGTATTCCTTGCGCATGCTGGGCACCAGGAACGACACGCTCAGGGATTGGATGCGATCGGCCATGATGTGCTCTTTGAAACGGCCTTCGAACACCGCGATGGTGTCGAACGCCATCGAACCGCAGATCAGGACAGGAGGTGCCATGAATGTCATCCTTCAGGGAAAGAATTTGTCGAGTTGGTAGCCGTTGACTTGAACGCCTGTCACTTCAATCGGCACGGAGATCTTCAGTTCGCCCGCCGGTTCGAACGGGCCCCGCAATTGCTCGGGCGTGAGGTAATTCTCGGGCATCAGCACCCGCCGCACCACCACGGTATCCGACAAATCAGTCAGGTCCAGCACCAGCGCCGGCCAGTGCTGCGGCTTGTCGTAGCGGTTGCGCAGCACCAGGTTCAGCACCAGCCGCGTGCGGCCGTCATCAATGGCAGCCGCACCGGCGGGCGGCTGCAGCGATGACGACGAGATGGCGATGCGTTCGAGGCGGCGCGCATAACCGACCGTGCAGCCCAGCGGCTGGCAGGCGGCTTCGAGCGCGGGCCGCAGGACCGGCACCGAATTGGCCAGGTCGATGCGATACACATACAGCAGTTGCAGGCCCAGCGCGAGCAACCCGGCCAGGCAGGCATAGCCCCACAGCCTGCGCAGCAGGCCACGTCGCTCCTGGCGATCCTGGTCGAGGAATTCGGGCGGCGCGCGGCCGACATCGGTGGCGCTGGAGTAGCGCGTGCGCAGGTCGCCCAGGATCGGCTCGGCCCCGCCATCGTCGTGGTCGCGCGGGCCGTCGTCATCCCGATCGTCATGATGGCGGTATCCACCGGCGCCCTCGCCGTGGCCGGGTTGCCCAGGCCGGGGGGATTCAGGCACCACGAACACCGGCTCGGCCGGACGGGGGCTGCGCGGCGCGTCCCGGCGCGCGCTGTCGCGCACCGCCACGAGGGGCTCGTCGCGCGGCCCGGCGGGCGCTTGCCAGGGTGGCGCGGGGTCAGGCCGCGATGCTTCGTCGTAGCGGTCCAGGTCTTCGTTTTCGTCCTCGTCGTCGTCGCCCTCTTGCGCCAGCACGGCGTCCGGTTCGATGCGCCGCCGGATATCCTCGCGGCCGCGCAGCACGGCGGGCGGCACGGCAGGGGCGGCAGGCGCCGGCGCGGCGGCGCGATGAGCGGCGCTCTCCGGTGCGCCCGGGGCCGCGGGCAGGTCGTCCCACGGGGCCACGGCGCGCGGCTCGGCGGACGCACGCTGCGCTGGCGGCGCCTCGCCGACGGATGGCGCGGGCGCGTCCGGCGACGGCGCCAGCACCGGCGCGGCGATCGCCTGCGGCACCGCGCTGGCCGGCGGTTCGGCGGGCGCGGGCGGGATCTGTGGCGTGACGGCGGCCGGCTTGGGAACGTCAGCCGCCGGTACGCCCGTCGCCGGCAGCAGGCAGGCGCGGCCGTCGAACACGGTGGCGCAGGCGCCGCAGCGCACCAGGCCATTGCGGACCCGAAGCTGGTCGGGCACCACCTTGAATGACGTACCGCATTGCGGGCAACGGGTGGTCAGGGCCATGGCGCGATCCGGCGAAAAACTCAGGCCTTCTGGCCGTGCAGGCAGACCCAGCCGTCGCGGGCGCGCCAGACCGACATGGCGATCCAGGGCGCGTAGGCGGCGGCCACTTCCTCGGCCTGCCGCTCCAGCACGCCGGACAACACCAGGTGGCCGCCCGCGGCCACCCGGCCGGCCAGCATCGGGGCCAGCACCTTGAGCGGGTTGGACAGGATGTTGGCCACGACCACCTCGAAGGTGCCCTCGGCCAGGCCGTCGGGCAGCATGGCCTGCAATTCGACGTGGTTGACCTCGGCGTTGAAGACCGTGCTCTGCACCGCCTGGGCGTCGATGTCGACCGCCTGGGTGGGGCCGGCGCCCAGCTTGCGCGCGGCAATCGCCAGGATGCCCGAGCCGCAGCCATAGTCCAGCAGCGTCGCGCCGCGGGGCAGTTCGGCTTCGAGCCAGGCCAGGCACAGGTGCGTGGTCGGATGGCTGCCGGTGCCGAAAGCCAGGCCCGGGTCGAGTTCGATATGGATGGCCCCGTCCTCGGCCGCGGCGGTTTCCAGGCCCGGCACGTCCGGGCTGTCGCGGTGCCAGCTGGGCACGATCCAGAGACGTTCGGCGATGTGGATGGGACCGAACTGCGATTGCGTCAGGCGCACCCAGTCGGCGTCCGGCACGTCGCGCAGGCTCCAGCCGGCGAACAAGGCGGGATCGAGTTCGCCGGCCGCGGCGGCTTCTTCCATGATCTGCGCGGGATCGGCTCCGTCCGGCAGCAGGGCCACGACGCGGTTGCGTTCCCAGGCCTGCACGTCGGGCTCGGTGCCCGGCTCGCCGAACAGCGGACGCTCGTCGTCGGTGCCCAGGTCGGCGTCCTCGACCGACACCGACAGCACGCCCGCTTCCAGCAGCGCGTCGGACAGGGCTTCGGCTTGCGCCTCCTGGCAGTGGAGCACGAGTTCACGCATGATGATTCTTCCATCTGGCCAACGGGCCGCGGCATGCGCCGCGGCCCGGGTGGCCGGTTAAGGCAGTAAAAAGGGGGCCGAGGCCCCCCTGCTATCGGCTGATCAGGGACGCTGGGCCAGCTTGTTTTCCAGGTAGTGGATGCTGGTGCCGCCTTCGACGAAGCGGGCATCCTGCAGCAGTTCGCGGTGCAGCGGGATATTGGTGGAAATGCCTTCCACCACCATTTCCGACAGCGCCGTGCGCATGCGCGCCAGGGCCTGGTCGCGCGTATCGCCGTAGGTGATGACCTTGGCGATCATCGAATCATAGTTCGGCGGCACGAAATAGCCGTTGAACGCATGCGAATCGATGCGCACGCCCGGGCCGCCCGGCGTGTGCCAGTTGGTGATGCGGCCGGGGCTGGGCACGAAGCGGAACGGATCCTCGGCGTTGATGCGGCACTCGATCGCATGGCCCTTGAAGGTGATGTCGCGCTGGCGCAGCGTGAACTTCTCGCCGGCGGCGATCAGGATCTGCTGCTGCACCAGGTCGATGCCGGTGATCAGCTCGGTGACCGGGTGTTCGACCTGGATGCGGGTGTTCATTTCGATGAAATAGAACTCGCCATTTTCATACAGGAACTCGAACGTGCCGGCGCCGCGGTAGCCCATCTTGCGGCAGGCGTCGGCACAGCGGTCGCCGATGCGCTCGATCAGGCGGCGCGCGATGCCCGGGGCCGGCGCTTCCTCGATGACCTTCTGGTGGCGGCGCTGCATGGAGCAGTCGCGCTCGCCCAGCCAGACGGCGTTGCGACCGCCGTCGGCCAGCACCTGGATTTCCACATGGCGCGGGTTCTCGAGGAACTTCTCCATATAGACTTCCGGGTTGTTGAACGCGGCGCCCGCTTCCGAACGCGTCATGGTGACGGCGTTCAGCAACGCGGCCTCGGTGTACACCACGCGCATGCCACGGCCACCACCGCCGCCGGCGGCCTTGATGATGACCGGATAGCCGACTTCGCGCGCAACACGGATGATTTCCTGCGGATCGTCGGGCAACGCGCCCTCGGAGCCCGGCACCACCGGCACGCCGGCTTCGATCATGGCGCGCTTGGCGCTGACCTTGTCGCCCATCAGGCGGATAGTGTCGGGGCGCGGGCCGATGAACACGAAGCCGCTCTTTTCGACGCGATCGGCGAAGTCGGCATTTTCGGACAAGAACCCGTAACCCGGGTGGATTGCCTCGGAATCCGTGACTTCGGCCGCCGAAATGATGGCCGGCATGTTGAGGTAGCTCTCACGCGACGGCGCAGGCCCTATGCACACGGATTCATCGGCCAGGCGCACGTACTTGGCTTCGCGGTCGGCCTCGGAGTGCACCACCACGGTCTTGATGCCCAGCTCGCGGCAGGCGCGCTGAATGCGCAGGGCGATTTCGCCCCGATTGGCGATCAGGATTTTTTCGAACATTTCAGCTATCAGCCAATGACGAACAGGGGTTGGCCGTACTCGACGGGCTCGCCGTTCTCGACCAGGATTTCTTTGATGACGCCGGACTTGTCGGCTTCGATTTCATTGAGCAGCTTCATGGCTTCAATGATGCACAGCGGATCGCCTTCCTTGACCGACTGGCCGACGTCGATGAACGGCGCGGCGCCCGGATTCGGCGAGCGATAGAAGGTGCCGACCATCGGCGCCTTGACCACGTGGCCCTGCACCACCGGGGCGGCCTCGGCCGGCGCGGCCGGCGCGGCCGGGGCAGCAGGCGCGACCGGCGCGGCGGCGGCGCCGGCTTCCGGCTGGTGGTAGGCCACCGGCTGCAGGGTCTGCGAGAACTTGACGATGCGAACCTTGCCTTCGCCTTCAGTGATTTCCAGCTCGGCGATGCCCGATTCAGCCACCAGGTCGATCAGGGTTTTGAGTTTTCGAAGGTCCATAGAAGCTGCTTCCCGAGATAGTGTCGGCAACGCCCCGGTGTCCGGGTCCGCGCCATATAAGATGTAAAAGCTGAGAGTTGATGCGAGATCAATGCCGCACTGCGTAACGCAGAGCCGCTTCGTAACCGTCCGCGCCCAGGCCGCTGATGAGGCCCACCGCCAAGTCGGACAGATATGAGTGATGCCTGAAGGGCTCTCGCTTATACAGGTTGGACAAATGTACTTCAATAAATGGGATCGCGACCCCGGCCAGCGCATCGCGAATCGCGACGCTGGTGTGCGTATATGCCGCCGCGTTGATGATGATGAAATCGGTGCCGTCTTGCCGGGCCGCCTGAATGCGGTCAACCAGCGCGCCTTCATGATTGCCTTGCCACGCGTTCAGCGTGGCGCCCAATTCACCGGCCAGCCGCTCCAGGCCCTCGTTGATCTGAGACAGCGTGAGGCTGCCGTAGATATGAGGTTCCCGGGTGCCGAGCAGGTTCAGGTTCGGGCCATGCAATACCAGTATGTTTTGCGCCATGCGCTTGCCAATGAGTGGATTGCCAATTGTTGGCAAAACAGCCGATAAACCAGCTTTTTACGCCAATTCCTACTATTTGTCCAACAGACTTACGCCTTAAAACCAGAGAGTGTCTGGCTCAGGTCATCCGGTTGGATTTCACCCAATATCTTCCGGTTAATGCTGCCATCTGCATTGAAAACAATAGTAAATGGCAAGCCGCCGCTCGGGTTTCCGAGTTTGCGCAGGGTATCGACCGCCCCGGCGCCCATCACCCACAAGGGATAGGAAACCTGTACTTTCTCGACAAATTTTTGCATGTTGGACGCTGAATCGACCCCGATGCCGACAAAGCGAACCTGCGGGTGTTTTTTCTGCAAAGCGTCGAGTTCGGGCATTTCCCTGACGCAGGGCGCGCACCAGGTGGCCCAGAAATTGACCACGATGGGTTGGCCTTTCCAGCCGGCCAGCGACTGCGTCGCGCCGTTCAGGTCGGGCAATTTCATCTGTATCAGGGCGGCGACGGGATCCTCGGCGGCGGGCGCCGCCGGCTGCGGCTTGTTTCGGCCCAGCAAGGTGTAGCCACCCGCGACCGTGGCGGCCACGGCCACGGCGGCGGAAAGGAGTAGGCGTCGATTCATGGCGCGATCATAACCGCTGCGGCCGGTTTGCGCCGCAAGCGCCGGCGCGCCGGCATGACCGCCGCCTATCTATACAATGCGGGGCAGGAGAGTTTTCAATGCATCTGCACATTCTTGGCATCTGCGGTACGTTCATGGGCGGCCTGGCGCTGATCGCGCGCGCCGCCGGCCACAAGGTCACGGGCTGCGATGCGGGCGTCTACCCGCCCATGAGCACCCAGTTGTCCGAACAGGGAATCGAACTGATCGAAGGCTTCGGTCCGGAACAGATGGCGCTCAAGCCGGACCTGTACGTCATCGGCAATGTCGTCAGCCGTGGCAACCCCCTGATGGAAGCCATCCTGGAATCGGGCGCGCGCTATGTGTCCGGCCCGCAGTGGCTGGGCGACAACATCCTGCCTGGCGCCCACGTGCTGGCCGTGGCCGGCACCCACGGCAAGACCACCACCAGTTCGATGCTGGCCTGGATCCTGGAAGCCGCGGGCCTGGCGCCCAACTTCCTGATCGGCGGCGTGGCCACCGATCTGCATGTATCGGCACGCTATGACCCGGCGCGGCGTCCCTTCGTGATCGAGGCGGACGAGTACGACACGGCGTTCTTCGACAAGCGCTCGAAGTTCGTCCACTACCGGCCGCGCACCGCCATCCTGAACAACCTGGAATACGATCACGCCGATATCTTTCCCGATCTGGCGGCCATCGAAACGCAATTCCATCACCTGGTGCGCACCATCCCGGGAACCGGCCGCATCATCCGCCCGGCGCACGCTGACGCCCTGGATCGCGTGATTGCGCGCGGATGCTGGTCTGAAACCGTCACGTTCGGCGCCGATGGCGCCTGGCAAGCCGGCACGCCCGACGCCGACGGCGCCTTTGCGGTGCGCCGCGACGGCATCGCCGTCGGCACGGTTCGCTGGACCCTGAGCGGGGAACACAACCGCATGAATGCCCTGGCCGCGCTGGCCGCGGCCGATCACGCCGGCGTGCCGGCCGCCGAGGGCGTCGAGGCGCTGAGCCGTTTCGGCGGCGTGAAGCGCCGGATGGAGCTGCGCGGCACGGTCAATGGCGTCAAGGTCTACGACGATTTCGCGCACCACCCCACCGCCATCGCCACCACCCTGGAAGGCCTGCGCCGCCAGGTGGGCCCGGCGCGCATCCTGGCGGTGCTGGAACCGCGCTCCAACACCATGAAGCTGGGCGCCATGGCCGCGCGCCTGCCGGACTCCCTGCGCGATGCCGACCTGGTGTTCTGCTTCGGCGCCCGCGCCGGCAAACATGCGCTGGGCTGGAACCCGGCCGAGGTGCTGGCGCCTCTGGGCGAGCGCGCTTCCAGTTACGATGACATCGATGCCCTGGTGGCAGCCGTCACCCAGGCCGCCCTGCCGGGCGACCAGGTGCTGGTGATGAGCAACGGCGGCTTTGGCGGCATCCACGGCAAGCTGCTGGCCGCCCTGGAGGCGCGCGGCTGAGGCGGGCGCCTCCGCCCGCGACCCAGGCCGACCGATCGGAAAGGCACGCAATGATCCTTTACCTGCACGGCTTTCGTTCCTCGCCGGCCTCATTCAAGGCCCGCATGATGGCCGACGCCATGGCCGCCCGCGGTCTGGCAGGCGACTGGGCCTGCCCGCAGTTGCCGGCCAGCCCGCGCCAGGCCATCGACCTGGCGCTGCGCATCGCCGGCCAGCAGTTGGCCGGCGCCGCCGACCCGCGCGCGCTGACCGTGATCGGCTCGTCGCTGGGCGGTTTCTACGCCACCTGGCTGGCCGAGCAGCTCGGTTGCAAGGCGGTGCTGCTCAATCCCGCGGTCGAGGCCGCGCGCGACCTGGCGACCCAGGTGGGCGAGCACCGCATGTATCATTCCGACGCGCCCTTCATGTTTCTGCCGGAATATGTGGCGGAACTGTCCGCCCTGCACGTCAGCCGCATCAGCCAGCCGGAACGGTATTTCCTGGTGGCGGCGACCGGCGACGAGGTGCTGGACTGGCGCGAAATGCGCGATCGCTACGCAGGCTGCCGCCAGCGCATCGTGCAAGGCAGCGATCATGGCCTGTCCGATTTCGCCGACTGGATGCCGGAGGTGCTGGCGTTCGCCCTTGGCGCCACGCCGACCGACCCCAGATAACTCACTACACTCTTATATATATATCGCTGCGCAAGGCGGCGCTCACGCGCCGCCCAGGACGACCCTCACCATGTATGTGTTTTACGAAGACGACGGCAGCTTCAAGGCCGGCCATATCCTGTCCGAAACCGACGCCAGCCTGCAGGTGGAGTCGGAATCGGGCAAGCGCAGCAAGATCAAGCGCGCCAACACGCTGTTCAATTTCGCCGCGCCCGAACCGGCCGCGCTGATGAGCCAGGCGGCCGCCCTGGCCGAGACCCTGGACCTGCAATTCCTGTGGGAATGCGCGCCCCAGGAAGAATTCGATTCGCCCGCGCTGGCGGCCGATTACTTCGGCCACGCCCCCACCCCGGTCGAGCAGGCCGCGCTGCTGATGCGCCTGCACGGCGCGCCCGCCTATTTTCACCGCCGCGGCAAGGGCCGCTATCGCCCGGCCCCGCCCGACATCCTGGCCGCCGCCCTGGCCGCGCTGGAGAAAAAGCAGCGCCAGGCCGAGCAGCAGCAGGAATGGGTCGACGAGATGGCCGCCGGCCGCTTGCCCGAACCCATCGCCCAGGCCGCCGAATCGCTGCTGATCCGGCCCGACAAGAATTCACAGCAATGGAAGGCGCTGGACGCCGCCTGCGCCAAGCTCGGCAAGAGCCCTGACCGCCTGCTGCTGGAACTGGGCGCCTGGCCGCACGCGCTGGCGCTGCACAAGCGCCGCTTCCTGGCGGTGAACTTCCCGCGCGGCCTGGCGTTCCCCGAACTGGAACTGCCGCCGATCGACCGCGAACTGCCGCTGTCCGACGCCGAGATCTATTCGGTCGACGACATCACCACCACGGAAATCGACGACGCCCTGTCGGTCTCGACGCTGGCCGACGGCAACCTGCGCGTCGGCATCCACGTGGCCGTGCCCGGCCTGAGCGTGACGCGCGACAGCGAGTTCGACAAGCTGGCGCGCGCCCGCCTGTCGACCGTCTACATGCCGGGCGACAAGATCCCGATGCAGCCCGACAACGTGATCAAGGCGTTCTCGTTGGACGCCGGCCGCGAGGTGCCGGTGCTGTCGCTGTACGTGGTGGCCAATCCGGAAACCGGCGAGATCATCGAATCCGACACGCGCCTGGAGCGCGTGGTGGTGCGCGAGAACCTGCGCCACAACATGCTCGACGCGCAGGTCACCGAAGCAAGCCTGAACGACACCTCCGCCGACCTGCCCTACGGCCACTGGCTGCGCCCGCTGTGGAAGCTGGCGCAGGCGCTGTCGGCGCAGCGCGAGAACGTGCGCGGCAAGCCCGAGAACAATTCGCGGGTGGAATACAGCTTCTACCTGGACGGTGACCCCGACGATCCCGACACCCCGGTGCGGCTGGTGCCGCGCCAGCGCAACGCGCCGCTGGACCGGATGGTGGCCGAATACATGATCCTGGCCAACAACCTGTGGGGCGGCCTGCTGCACCAGCACGGCGTGCCGGGCATCTACCGCTCGCAACAGGCCGGCCGCGTCCGCATGAGCACCCAGGCACTGCCGCACGAAGCCATCGGCGTGCCGCAATATGCCTGGAGCACGTCGCCGCTGCGCCGCTATGTGGACCTGGTGAACCAGTGGCAGCTGATCGCCGCGGTCGAGCACGGCGTCTCGGCGCGCCTGGTGGCCCCCTTCAAGCCGCGCGACGCGGACCTGTTCGCGATCATCGGCGCCTTCGATGCGCAGTACGCGGCCTGGGCCGAGTTCCAGAGCGCGATGGAGCGCTACTGGTGCCTGCGCTGGCTGAAGCAGCACCACATCACCCGCACCGTGGCGCACGTGCTGCGCGAAGACCTGGTGCGCTTCGCCAACTGCCCGCTCGTCACCCGGATCGGGGGGATGCCCGAGCTGGAACGCGGGACGGCGGTGGAGGTGGAGATCCTGGGGATGGATGAGTTGTCGCTGGAGCTGGATTGCCGGTATGTGGGGCAGGTGGGGCCGGCGGCTGAAGAGGCTGCTGCTTAGGGCGGCGTTTGGCTTGTCGTTAGGCTGTTTCTGCTGGCGGCGGGGTGGTCTTTCTTAGGCCGCCCGCAACTTACGCGGTATCTTGGCTTGGCGTGTTGGCGCTGCGCGCGGGTGGCGGGTTGCTTGCTTGGGGCGCCGTCCGGTCGGGGGAGAGTGTGGGCGGCGCGCGGTGGAGGGTGGCTTGCGCATGACGGACTTAGCGCGCGCCTGATGCCAGGGAAGAACGGCTGACGGGGAAGATGTCTGGCGATGCACCGCTGATCCTTCCACGAGGAAGAACACCCGATGCATCGCTGATCCTCTCCACGGGAAAGAACGCCCGATGCATCCCGGATTCTTCCAAACGGAGCACCGCCGGCCTTGCCTCACCGATTCCTCCGCTTCTCGCCCGACCTCTCCCCAAATGCCAAAGAAGGCCGCCCGCGCGGCCGGTTTTGGCGGCCCCGCAAGATTTTCCGCTCCACTTGACTATCTCACCAAAACGCCAAGCACTCGATTCGCCCCCGCGCCGGTGAAATGATCATGCTGCAGCCCGTGGCGTCGGCGGCCGGTGGGCGCGGGGCGTGTAGATGCGCCCGAGGGAAACCGTAGGGAGCCGCAGGCGTACGAGGTTGACGCAGGGGCAGTCCGGAGCGAACGCTCCGGACCGCAATCGTAGCCCCGCGCCCACCGGCCGCCGACGCCACGGGCGGCCAAAAGAACCCATCCCCCCGCCGCGACAGCATCAAAACCTCCCGTTAAACTCCCGAGAAAAATCACAAATCAAATTTCGGAGGACGGACATGCGCATTCTGCTGGTCGAGGACAACCTCGACCTGGGCGATGCCGTGGAAAGCAAGCTGCGCTCGGCGGGCCACAGCGTGCAATGGGTGCGTGATGGCATCGCCGCGCTGCGCTGGGGCCGGGACGAGACCTGGGATGCCCTGGTGCTGGACATCAACCTGCCCGGCAAGGATGGCTTCAGCGTCATCCGCGAACTGCGCGCCGCCGGGCTGGACGCGCCCGTGCTCGTCATGACCGCGCGTTCCGAGATCGAAGACAAGATCGACATGCTCGACCTGGGCGCCGACGACTACCTCGTCAAGCCCTTCGACCTGCGTGAACTCGAAGCCCGCCTGCGGGCCCTGCTGCGGCGCCCCGCCGGGCAGACCAGCAGTATCACCACCTACGGCAACCTGAGCCTGGACCTGGCCAACCGCCACGTCATGCTGGCCGGCGCGCCACTGGAACTGGGCCGGCGCGAATTCCGCCTGCTGGAGATCCTGCTGGGAAAACTGGGCCAGACGGTCGCCAAGGAACGGCTCATGAACCAGCTGTTCGACCTGGACGACGGTTCGCTCAACGCGCTGGAACTGCTGATCTCGCGCCTGCGCAAGAAGCTGGCGGGCGCGTCCATCGATATCGTCACCGTGCGCGGCGTCGGCTACCAGGCCCGCAGCCATGAGCCCGCCTGAGAGCTTCTCCATCCGCCGCCGCGTCTTCACGCTGGGCGCGGCGCTGCTGGCCTGCGCCCTGATCGGCCTGGTGTTCTTCCTGCGCGGCTATGCCCAACGCGCGGCCGAGCAGGCCTTCGACCGGCTGCTGGCGGCGTCGGCGCTGACCATTGCCGGCTCCGTGCAGATCGAGGACAACGGCGTCACTGTCGAACCACCGGTCTCGTCCCTGGCCATGCTGTCGGGCAGCGAACGGGTGTTCTATGAAGCCCGCGCCTCCAATGGCCGGCTGATTACCGGCTACGCCGATCTGGCCCCCGGCCTGCCGCTGGCGCAATCGGCCACGCCGGTCTTCACCTATCTGCGCTATCACGATGAGCCGGTGCGTGTCGCCACCGTCGGCCGGCTGGTGTCGGCCAGCCAGCACGCCGGCTGGGTCACCGTGCGGGTGGCGGAAACGCTGGGATCGCGCGAGGCACTGGCCGATGAAATCCTGGGCCGCAGCGTGCTGCCGCTGATTGTGGTGTCGCTGGTGGCGCTGGGCCTGCTATGGTTCGGCGTGCAGCGCGCCTTCGCGCCGCTGGCGGTGGTCGAGGGCGAATTGCGGCAGCGGGCGCCGGACGACCTGGCGCCGCTGGTCACGCCCGTGCCCACCGAGGTGCGGCGCCTGGTCGAGGCCCTGAACGCTTTCATGCAACGCCTGTCGGGCATCATGGACACCCTCAATACCCTGGTCGCCGATGCCGCCCACCAGGTGCGTACGCCGCTGGCCTCGCTGCGCGCGCAGGCCGAAGTGGCGCTGGATGAAACCGATCCCCAGCGCCTGCACGAGCGCCTCGGCCGCATCCACCAGAATGCCACCCACGCCAGCCAGCTCATCAATCAGTTGCTGATGGACGCCACGATCACCCATCGCCTGGGCAAGGGCGCGCGCGCGCTGGTGGGCGTGGCCGAGACCATCAACGAAACCCGCCGCCGCATCGGCCCGCTGGAGGCAAGGCGCCTGCGTATCGACATCGCGCCGGCCGTGCGGCGCGCCCGCATCGCCGGCGATCGCGTGGCGTTGCGGGAGATGCTGCGCAACCTGGTGGACAACGCCCTGCGCTACGCGCCGCAGGGCACCGTCGATATCCAGGCCACGCCCGTGGCAGGCTACCGGGTGGCCTTGACAGTGTCCGACCGCGGGCCGGGCATCGCCGACGACGAAAAGGATGCGGTGCAGCAGCGTTTCACCCGCGGCCGCACCGGTGAATCGCTGCCGGGCTCGGGCCTGGGCCTGGCCATCGTGCGCTCGGTGGCCGTGGCGCATGGCGGCTCGCTGTGGCTGCAAGACCGGCCCGGCGGCGGCCTGTCGGCGCGCGTCATCCTGCCGCTGGCGCGCCAGCGCGCCGGCCGCGCAATGGCCGCCTGGCTGGCCGCGGCCGGCGCGGCGCTGGTGTTGCTGGGCGCGCCCCCCGGCGCGGCGCGGGCGGCGGAAAACGCGCAGATCGTCACCCGCTACCCGGCGCCGCAGCCGTCATCGCGCGTGCTGACCATCGCCGGCCCCACCGACACCCCGGTGGTGGCGCCGCTGATCCTCGGCTTCCAGGCACAGCGGCCCGACGTGACCGTGGTGTACCGCGAGATGGGCAGCCGCGAACTGTACGAGGCCGCCATCGAGGACCGGCTCAAGGACGTGGACGTGCTGATGAGTTCGGCCTCGGACCTGCAGATCCGCCTGGCCAACGACGGCTACGCGCAGCGTTATGCGTCGCCGTACGCGGCCAGGCTGCCATCGTGGGCGGTGTGGCGCGACGAGGTCTACGGCTTCACCTTCGAGCCGGCGGTGATCGTCTACAACCCCAAGCGCTACACCGAGGCCACCGTGCCGCGTTCGCGCCAGGACCTGCTGCGCACGCTGGAGCACGATCGCGCGCGGCTGCACGGACGCGTCGGCACCTACGACATCTCGCGCAGCAGCGTGGGCTACCTGATGGCCGAGCAGGACGAACTGGTGTCGTCGAACTTCTGGGGCCTGGCCAACGCCTTCGGCCAGGTCGGCGTGCGGTTGTCGGCCACCAGCGCCGAGCTGCTGGACGCCATCGAAAACGACGAAATTGACCTGGGCTACAACGTCCTCGGTTCGTATGCCCTGTCGCGCCAGGCGGCGGGCGCGAAGATCGGCGTGGTGTTCCCGCAGGACTATGTGCTGGTGCTGGCGCGCTCGGTGCTGATCGCGCGGCGCGCGCCCCACCCGGACCTGGGCCGCGCCCTGGTCGATTGGCTGCTGTCGCCGGCCGGCCAGCAGGTGGCGTCGAGCCATGCGGCGCTGGGTTCGATCATGGAAGACACGCCCGGCCGCTGGACCTCGGAAGCGGTGCTGGCGCGCTCGCAGGGCATCGTGCAGCCGGTGGTGCTGTCGCCGGCGCTGCTGGTGGGATTGGACCAGCGGCGCCACTCGCGCTTCGTGCAGAACTGGATCCGGCTGGTCACCGACACGCCCGAACGGCCGTAGCGCCGCCTCGGCCGGCCCGCGCCCGGACAGCGGGATTACCCCTATCCCCACTGCCGCGCCATGACAGGACGACGACAGACACCGAATCCTAAGATGGGTGCCAAGCAGGCTCCCGCGCCTGTCGATACCTATTCCAAACGGAGACAAGACATGCTTGCCAAGTCCAGACTGGCGGCCGCCTGCGCCGCTGCGTTCGCCATCGCCGCCGGTAGCGCCCACGCCCAGCAGGTTCCCGCCGGTTATCCGGCCGACTACCAGAAGATCCTCGACGGAGCCAAGAAGGAAGGCAAGGTCGTGATCTACTCGACCACCGACACCAAGGCCGCCGGCCCCATCATCAAGGGCTTCGAGGCGATGTATCCCGGCGTCAAGGTCGAATACAACGACATGAACAGCACCGAGCTGTACAACCGCTACATCAGCGAGCAGGCCGCGGGCGGCAGCAGCGGCGACATCGTCTGGAGCTCGTCGATGGACTCGGCCCTCAAGCTGGCCACCGACTACGCGCTGAAATACAAATCGCCCGAGGTGTCCAAGCTGCCGGCCTGGGCGGTATGGAAGGACTCGGCCTACGGCACCACCTACGAACCGGCGGTATTCATCTACAACAAGCGCCTGGTGCCCGCCAACGAAGTGCCGACCACGCACGGCGCCCTGGCCAAGCTGATCGCCAGCCAGCCGGACAAGTTCAAGAACAAGGTCACCACCTACGACATCGAGAAATCGGCGGTCGGCTTCATGCTGGCGGTACAGGACAAGAACAACGATCCCAAGTACTTCGAAACGCTCAAGGACATCGCCAAGGGCGGACTGGTGGTGCAATCGTCCACCGGCACCATGATGGAACGCGTGTCCTCGGGCGAAAACCTGATTGGCTACAACATCCTGGGTTCGTACGCCGAGACCCGCGCCAAGACCGATCCCTCGCTGGGCGTGGCCTATCCCACCGACTACGCGCTGGTGCTGTCGCGCGTGGCGTTCATCAGCAAGAAGGCCAAGCACCGCAACGCCGCCAAGCTGTGGATGGACTACCTGCTGTCGCGCAAGGGCCAGGAAATCATGGCCAACCAGGCCGACCTGGCCTCGGTCCGTGACGACATCGACGGCGACAACGACGTTGACGGCATGACCAAGAAGCTGGGCGCCTCGCTCAAGCCGATCCCGGTCAACGAAACGCTGCTGGACTACCTGGAGCAGAACAAGCGCCTGCAGTTCATCAAGGACTGGCGCGCCGCCACCGGCAAGTAAGCCTGAGCGCCCGTGGCGCGCGGGGGGCTTGCCGCCCCGTGCGCCGCCGGCAGGCGGGCGGGCGCGCGGGGCCGACGGACGCTGTCCGCGCCTATCGAGACAACAGGATTTCCCCATGCAGTCATTGCGCAGAAAATGGCAGTCCCTGCCGCGCGGCGTGGTGGTGCTGATCACAGCCTTGGCCATCTACGTGCCGCTGTCGTTCATCATCATCCAGAGCTTTCTCTCCGCGCCCTTCTTTTCGCCGTCCAAGGTCTTCAGCCTGGACGCGTTCCGCTTCATCTTCGCGGACCCCGATTTCTACAAGGCACTGAAAAGCGGCTTCATCCTGGCGTTCGGGCTGGCCATCATCGCCATCCCGCTGGGGGGCATGCTGGCGTTCCTGATGATCCGGACCGATCTGCCGGGACGGCGCTGGATCGAGCCGCTGATCCTGGTGCCGATCTTCGTCTCGCCGATGGTGCTGGGCTTCGGTTACGTGGTGGCGGCGGGTCCGGTGGGCTTCTTCTCGGCCTGGGTGCAGAGCCTCCTCGGCTTCGTGCCCTGGAATGTGTATTCGCTGACCAGCATCGTCATCATCGCCGGCCTGACGCACGTGCCGCATGCCTACCTGTACATCTCGTCGGCGCTGCGCAGCATGGGCTCGGACGTCGAGGAGGCGGCGCGCGTCAGCGGCGCCTCGCCGCTGCGCGTGATGATGTCGGTGAGCCTGCCCATGGTGCGGCCGGCCATGCTGTATGCCACCGTGCTGCTGTTCTTCCTGGGCCTGGAGGTGTTCGGCCTGGTGCTGGTGCTGGGAGACCCCGAGGGCAACCTGGTGCTGGCGACGTATCTGTACAAGCTGACCAACAAGCTCGGGATTCCGTCGTACCACTTGATGGCCGCGGTGGCCGTGGTGCTGATCTGCATGACGATCCCGCTGGTCATGTTGCAGCGCCGCCTGATGCGCACCGCCAACCGCTTTGTCACCGTCAAGGGCAAGGCGTCGCGCGCGCGTCCGCTGCCGCTGGGCAAATGGCGCTGGGTCGCCGGCGCGGTGGTGGCGTTCTGGCTGCTGGTCGCCATCGTGGTGCCGCTGCTGGGCGTGCTGCTGCGCGCGTTCGTGTCCAACTGGGGCCTGGGCGTGTCGTTGTTCGACGTGCTGTCGCTGGACGCGTTCCGCACCGTGTTCTCGCAGCCCAACCTGATGCGCGCGATCGTCAACTCGGTGGCCATTGGCGTGTTCGGCGGCGCGCTGGCGGTGACCTGCTATACCTTCGTCGGCCTGGCCATGCACCGCAAGCCGGACAACGTCACGCGCTTCATGGACTACAGCGTGCTGGTGCCGCGCGCCGTGCCTGGCCTGCTGGCGGGGCTGGCGTTCCTGTGGGTATTCCTGTTCGTGCCGATGTGGCTGGACAACGCGCTCGACGCCGACCTGGGCGGCTGGCTGTCGGGCCTGCCGTTCGCGGAATGGCTGCGCGAGAACTTCGTCGAATGGCTGCGCGCCATGCGCAGCACCATCTTCAGCGTGTGGCTGGCCTACACGGTGGTATGGATGGCCTACGGCCTGCGGCTGATCTCCTCGACGCTGCTGCAGGTCGGCCCCGAGCTGGAAGAGGCCGCCCGCAGCGCCGGCGCGCGCCGCGGCCAGGTCACGCGCCACGTCACGGTGCCGCTGGCCAAGTATGGCCTGATCGGCTCGTGGCTGCTGATGTTCCTGATTTTCGAGCGCGAATACTCCACCGGCGTCTACCTGCTGTCGCCCGGCACCGAGACCATCGGCTCCATGCTGGTGTCGCTGTGGGCCTCGGGCGCCATCGACATCGTGGCCGCGCTTTCCTTCATCAATATCGTTCTGGTCGTGATCGGCCTGGGTATCGCCCTGCGATTCGGAGTCAAACTTCATGATTGAGCTTTCTGTAGAAGACCTGCACCTGGATTACGGCGACAACCCGGTGCTCAAGGGCGTGTCGATGCAGTTGCGCCAGGGTGAAGTGGTATCGCTGCTGGGCCCTTCGGGCAGCGGCAAGACCACCCTGCTGCGCGCCGTGGCCGGCCTGGAAGGGCCCAAGCGCGGCCGCATCACCATCGGCGAGCGCACCGTGTACGACGGCGCCGCCCGCACCGAGATCCCGGCCGAGGAACGCAACCTGGGCCTGGTGTTCCAGTCGTATGCGCTATGGCCGCACAAGACCGTTTTCGACAACGTCGCCTACCCGCTCAAGCTGCGCAAGGTGCCGTCCGGCGAAGTGCGCGAACGCGTGCAGGCGGTGCTGGACCAGCTCGGCCTGGGCAAGCTCGGCCAGCGCCATCCGCATGCGCTGTCCGGCGGACAGCAACAGCGCGTGGCCATCGGCCGCGCCCTGGTGTATAGCCCGCCGGTGATCCTGCTGGACGAGCCGCTGTCCAACCTGGACGCCAAGCTGCGCGAGGAAGCCCGCGCCTTCCTGCGCGAACTGATCATCCGCCTGGGCCTGTCGGCATTGATGGTGACGCATGACCAGAGCGAAGCCATGGCGATTTCGGACCGAATCCTGCTGCTGAACAACGGCAAGATCGAGCAGCAGGGCACGCCGCAGGAGATGTACGGCTCGCCATCGACGCTGTTCACCGCCGAATTCATGGGCAGCAACAACCGCCTGGACGGCAAGGTCACCGAGGTGCGCGATGGCCGCGCCCGCATCGAGGGCCGCGGCTGGGCGCTGTGGGGCAAGGCGGGCGAGGGCCTGGCCGCCGGCCAGGACGCCACCGCCGTGATCCGGGTCGAACAGGTGCGCCTGGCGGACGATCCGGACGGCAACCATATCGACATGCCGCTCCTGACCAGCATGTACCTGGGCGACCGCTGGGAATACCTGTTCCGCACCCCCGACGCGGACCCGGCCGACACCCTGGCGCTGCGCGCCTACGGCCCCGAGGGACGCGAACCCGCGCTCTGCCGCCTGGCCTTGCCCGCCAGCAAGGTCTGGGTGTTCGCGCGCCCGTCCAGGTAAGGTGACGGCGGCGGGCGGAGTGGCTCTACAATGCGTGCGTGCAACGCCTCGCTGACTCCCCCTCCCCGCTGAGCCGGCCGCTGCGGTGGCTGGCCGCGCCCGCCCAGCACTACCTGCGTATCGGCATCGCGATTTCGCTGTTGGTGCACGCCGGCGCGCTGGCGTGGCGCTTCGGCGCGCCGGCCCTGTCGCGCCCGCCCGCCGCCAGCCTGGAAATCGTGCTGCTGAACGCGCGCAGCGAGACCCCGCCCGACACGCCGCGCGCCCAGGCGCAGAACCAGATGAGCGGCGGCGGCAATGCCGAACGCGGCCTGTCCACCACGCCGCTGCCCCAGACCGGCGCCTCGGCCGAAACCATCGTGCTGGAGGCCATGCGGCGGCGCCAGGTCCAACTTGAAGCGGAACAGGCCCGCCTGATGACCCAGCTGCGGGCGGCCGACAAGACCGGCGCCGAGCGCCAGGCCGTCAACCCCTGGCCCGAGGGCAACGAGCCCGGCCAGGATGCCGAAGACCAGGCCAGCGTCATCCAGAATGCCCAGATCGCGGCGCTGGCGGCCAAGGTCCAGCAGTACAGCGCCGAGCCGCGCAAGCAGTTCGTGGCGCCCTCGGCTGCGGCCTCGCGCTATGCCGCCTACCTGGATGCCTGGCGCACCCGCATCGAAACCGTCGGCACCCAGCACTATCCGGACGAGGCGCGCGGCCGCATCTATGGCTCGCTGCGCATCACCGTATCGGTGCGCGCCGACGGCAGCATCGCCAATGTCGAAATCGACCAGCCCTCGCCCCACGCGGTGCTGAACCAGGCCGCGCGCCGCATCGTGCAACTGGCCGCGCCGTTCCCGCCCTTCCCGCCCGACATCGCGCGCGATACCGACGTGCTGGTCATCACCCGCACCTGGCATTTCGTCAACGACACCCTGGAAACCGAAGCCCCATGACCGAGGCGCCCCCGCTTGCCCGCTATGCCGTGATCGGCAATCCCATCGCACACAGCCGCTCGCCGCAGATCCATGCGCTGTTTTCCCGTCAGACCGGCAAGCCGCTGCGCTACGAGCGCCTGCTGGCGCCGGTGGACGGCTTCGCGGCGGCCGTGGCCGCCTTCGCCGCCGAGGGAGGCCTGGGCCTGAACGTGACCGTACCGTTCAAGCAGGACGCCTATGCGCTGGCCGCGGCGCATCTGTCCAGCCGCGCCCGGCTGGCCGGCGCGGTCAACACCCTGTCGTGGCGCGACGGCGCCTGGCACGGCTGCAATACCGACGGCATCGGCCTGGTGTCCGACCTGCTGCGCCTGGGCGTGCGCCTGAACGGCGCCGCGGTGCTGCTGGCGGGCGCCGGCGGCGCCGCCCGGGGCGTGCTGCAGCCGCTGGCCCAGGCCGGCTGCGCCCGCATCCATATCGTCAACCGCACCGCCGCCCGCGCCCTCGAACTGGCCGAAGGCTGGCGCGAGAGCGGCGCGGAGCCGCAGACCCAGGTGACGGCCGGCGGCCTGGCCGACGCCGTCCGGTCCGGCGGCTGGGACCTGGTGATCAACGCCACCGCCAGCGGCCTGCAGGACGCCGCCCCGGATCTGCCGGCCGGCCTGTACGCCGAGGGCGCGGCCGCCTACGACATGATGTACGGCGCCCAGCCGACGGCGTTCATGCGCCAGGCCCAGGCAGACGGCGCCAGCCTCACCGCCGACGGCCTCGGCATGCTGGTGGGCCAGGCGGCCGAGAGCTTCTTCATCTGGCACGGCGTGCGGCCCGACCCCGCCCCGGTGCTGACCGCGCTGCGCGAGGCGCTCATGGCCGGGAACTGAGGCCATGGCCGCGCGCGGCAAGAGCGGCAAGGGCCGCTCCTGGTTCCGGATCATCACGGGCACGCTGATGGCGTTGGCGTGCGCGGTCTTGCTGTACCAGTTCTGGCTGTTCGGGCTGGTGGTCTGGTACAACTATCAGAACCCTGGCAGCAGCGCGATCATGCGCGAGGAACTGGCGCGCCTGCGGGACGGCAACCCCGATTTCCAGCTGAAGTACGAGTGGGTGCCCTACGACAGGATCAACCGCAGCCTGAAACTGGCGGTGGTGGCGTCCGAGGATTCCAATTTCACCGAACATGACGGCGTCGAATGGGACGCCATCCGCAAGGCCTGGGAATACAACCAGAAACAGGAGGCGGCCGGACGCAGCAAGATGCGCGGCGGCTCGACCATCACGCAGCAATTGGCCAAGAACCTGTTCCTGTCCAGTTCCCGCAGCTACCTGCGCAAGGGGCAGGAACTGGTGCTGACCTACATGATCGAACACGTCATGACCAAGGAACGCATCCTCGAGCTGTACCTGAACGTTGCGGAATGGGGTACCGGCGTGTTCGGCGCCCAGGCGGCGGCCAAGCATTATTTCAACGTGCCGGCGGCCAATCTGGGCGTCAGCCAGTCGGCGCGGCTGGCGGCCATGCTGCCCAATCCCCGCTTCTATGACAGCCACCGCAACTCCAATTACCTGAATTCCCGTGTCTACACCCTGACCCGGCGGATGCGGCTGGTCGACATTCCCTGAGACACCGGCCGGCCGCGCTGGCAAGCACCCGCCCACCCTGGCCGGCCGGATTTGTTAAGCTTTCACGTTTAGCGCTTCTTCGCCCTTTTTCATGCGTACCGCACGTCGCTACCTGGCCCGCGAGATCTATCGCTCTTGCGCAGTGGTCCTTCTGGCCCTGCTGGGCCTTTTCACGTTCTTCGCGCTGGTGGACGACCTGGACAACGTGGGCGACAAGTTCTCCATGATGGCCCTGCTGTACATGCAGGCGCTGGCCATCCCGACCCGTCTCTACGACCTGCTGCCCATCGGCCTGCTGATCGGCGCCATCCTGGCGCTGGCCGGCCTGGCGCAACGCAACGAACTGGTGATCCTGCGGGTCTCGGGGGTCAGCGGCATGCGCCTGCTGCGCATGCTCTGGATCGTGACCGTGCCGCTGATGATCGGCGCCGCCTTGCTGTCCGAATACGTCACTCCCTGGGCCGAGATGAAGTCCGGCGAGGCCAACCTGATGTTCCGCGGCAAGGCCGGCGGCGACCGCCTGAACAGCGGCTACTGGTTCAAGGAGCCCACCGCCGACGGCGGCACCCGCATCATCAACATCGCGGAATTGCAGGGCGACGGGCAGGTCACCGGCGTCACGCTGTACGAATTCAAGAAAGACCTGACCCTGTCGGTGCTGTCGACCGCGCCCAACGGCCAGTTCGCCCACGGCGACCTGGTGCTCAAGAACGTGTCCGAGACCCGGCTGGACGACAAGGCCGCCGAGGCGCTGGCCGACGCCCGCCCGCCGAAGAACCCGCCAGCGGTGGTGGTCAAGGTGCCCGAGCGCACGGTCGACACCACCCTGAGCGCCGAACGCCTGCTGGCCCGGGTCCTGACGCCCGAACGCATGTCGATCGTGACACTGCTGGACTATGTGGATTATTTGCGCAACAACCAGCTGCAATACGGTCGACAGGTCGTCGCCTTGTGGCGCAAACTGGCATATCCGTTCACGCTGCTGGTGATGATCACCATCGCCGCCCCCATCGGCCTGATGCAGACGCGCCGCGGCGGCGTGGGCGCCAAGGTGTTCATCGGCATCCTGCTGGGCGTGGGCTTCTTCATGCTCAACCAGCTGGCCCTGAACGTCGGCATGCTGGGCAAGTGGCCGCCCTGGCTTACCGCCCTGGGGCCGAACATCGGCGCCATGGCGCTGGCGCTGGGCGCCATGAGCTACATGGAATACCGCCACACCATCACCCGTATCGTCCAACAACGTTGGCCCTGGAGCAAGAGTCCCGCATGAACGGCAGTATCTGGATGATCGGCGACGTGCAAGGTTGCTGCTCGCCGCTGGATCGCTTGCTGTCCCATCCCGATCTGGTCGGCGACCCGCAATCGCGCTTCTGGTTCGCCGGGGACCTGGTCAACCGCGGCCCGCAGTCGCTCGCGACCCTGCGCCGCATCATCGACCTGGGCGAGCGCGCCACGGTGGTGCTGGGCAACCATGACCTGCACCTGCTGGCGGCCGCCGCGGGGGTGCGCAAGCCGTCCAAGTCCGACACGCTCGACGAGATCCTGCGCGCGCCAGATGCGGCCGACCTGATCGACTGGCTGCGCTCGCGCCCGCTGGCGCATTTCGAGCAAAACCACCTGATGGTGCACGCGGGCACGCTGGCCAAGTGGGACGTGGCCAAGACGCTGTCGCTGGCCGCCGAAGTGCAGGATGCGCTGCGCGGCCCGAACTGGCAGAAAGCGCTGCAGAAGATGTACGGCAACGAGCCGGCCACGTGGAAGGAAGACCACAAGGGCGGCAAGCGCATGCGGGTGATCATCAATGCGCTGACGCGCATCCGCCTGTGCACGCCGAATGGCCACATGGAGTTCGCCACCAAGGTGGCGCCCGGCGCCTGGCCGGCGGGCCTGGTGCCCTGGTTCGACGTGCCGAATCGGGCGACCCGCAATGTGACGACGGTGTTCGGCCATTGGTCGACGCTGGGCCTGATGATGCGGCCGGATGTGATCTGCCTGGACACGGGGTGCGTGTGGGGCGGCGCCTTGACCGCGCTACGGTTGCAGGACCACAAGCTGGTGCAGGTCAAGTGTTCGCAGTTCCAGGACCCATTGTCCCAGTAACGCCGGGCGCGCCCTACTGCCGTCCCTTCGAAGAAAAATCACAGCAACTGCGCGCCAGCTCGGCCACGCTCTCGCTGAACGCGTCGTCGGCCCCGCGCCGGTACATGGCGCAATACACCGACTGCGGCGCCGCGGTGCTCGTGCGCGCGATCACCAACTGCCTGGCGCTGACCATGTCGGCGAAATAATCCCGCGGCAGGCAGCTCACCCCAAATCCCGCCGCGGTCAGGCCGGCCATCGCGATCAGGCTGTTGATGGTGAACATGTTGCTGGCCGGCGTGTGTGGCTTGAGCCAGCCGTCGTAGATCATGTTCAGCCCCGATTCCCGGCTCTGGCGCAGCAGCGGCAGCGCGGCGATGGCGGCGGGCGTGTAGATGCGGCTCGGGTCGATCATGTCGGGACTGCCCATCCAGGCGAATTCGAGGCGCTGCAAGGTCACGACCTGCAGACCGGGTTCGGCGAACTCCCCATGCAGGAACGCCATGTCCAGTTGCCCCGCCTGCAAGCGCTTCTGCAGGTCCGCGCCCAGGTCGATATGCGGCTCCAGCGTAATGCGCGGATAGTGCGCGCGCAGCAGGCGGATCAGGGCCGGCAACCAGGTCATCGCGGTGATTTCGGTGATGCCGAAACGGAACGTGCCGGTCAGGGTGTGCTGGCCCTTCAGGCGCACCAGCAGGCGGTCGCGCTGGCCCAGCATTTCCTCGGCCAGCGCATAGACCTCGTGGCCGCGCGCGGTCAGCGCGGCGCGGTGGCCGGAGCGGTCGAACAGGGCCACGTCGAAATCCGCCTCCAGTTCCTGGATGCGCTTGGTGATGGCCGATTGGGTCGTGTGCAGCTTCTGCGCCGAGGCCGAGAACGTGCCCAGGCGCACCGTCCAGTAGAGCGCCTCGATCTGCTTGAAGGTCAGCATGCGGGGCTTCGCGACAGGGTCTGATTCATTCCAAAATTTCCGATAAGGGCTAACCCTTATATTCCCTTAGTAGATGAAGATCATGGAAATTTAATCCCTTTTTCGAAATGCCGAAAGCGCCGAACATTCGGTCTGACTCATTCGTTTCAGGACTACGCAGACCGCCATGGCCACCCCCATCACCGGCACGCGCATATTGCCGGCCGCCCCCGTTGCCCCCGAATCCATCCTGCAGGCGCTGGCCGGCATCGTCACGCCGCACCTGAGCGACAATCTGGCGCGCCGTGAAGGCATTGCCGGACTGCATCGCTACAACCGCGCCGGCAAGCTGGTCGGCACCGCGCTCACCGTCAAGACCCGCCCCGGCGACAACCTGATGATCTACAAGGCCATGATGCAGGTACAGCCCGGCCACGTGCTGGTGGTGGATGCCGGCGGCGACCTGTCCAATGCCGTGCTGGGCGAGATCATGAAACGCTACCTGCAGGCGCACGGCTGCGCCGGCGTGGTGGTGGATGGCGCCATCCGCGACGTCGGCGCGTTCGAAGCCGACGCGTTTCCCTGCTATGCGCGCGGCCATATCCACCGAGGCCCCTACAAGGACGGCCCCGGCGAGGTCAACGTGCCCGTCTCCATCGGCGGCCAGGTGATCCATCCGGGCGACATCGTGGTGGGCGACGAAGACGGCCTGGTGAGCTTCGCGGCCGACGAGGCGCCGGCGCTGATCGCGGCGGCGCGCGCGCATGCCGACAAGGAAGCGCGCATCATGGCCGAGATCGATGGCGGCGCCCGCACGCAGAGCTGGATGCAGGCGGCCTTCGCCGCCAAGGGGCTGGCATGAACGGCGCCGCCACCGAATTCCTGGCGGCGCGCGCCCGCGCCATCAAACCGTCGCCGAGCATGGCGGCCAAGACCCGCGTCGACCAGTTGCGCGCGCAGGGACGCGACATCATCGACTTCACCGTCGGCGAGCCCGACCTGCCGACGCCGGCGCACATTGTGCAGGCCGGCATCGACGCGCTCAACAGCGGCGACATCCGCTATACCGCCTCGACCGGCGCGCGGCCGCTGCTGGAAGCCGTGCGCGCCAAGTTCCAGCGCGAGAACGGGCTGGACTACGCGCTCGACGAACTGATCGTCGGCGTGGGCGCCAAGCAGTTGCTCCATACCGCGCTGGCCGCCACCGTGCAGGCCGGCGACGAGGTCATCATCCCGGCGCCTTACTGGGTGTCGTATCCCGACATGGTGCTGGTCAACGACGGTACGCCGGTGGTGCTGGCCTGCCCCGAGGCCGACGGCTTCAAGCTCACGCCCGCCGCGCTGGAGCAGGCCATCACGCCGCGCACCAAGTGGCTGCTGCTGAACACGCCGGGCAACCCGACCGGCGCCATGTACAGCGCACCGGAGCTGCGCGCGCTGGCGGCGGTGCTGGCGCGCCACCCCCAGGTGTGGCTGATGACCGACGAGATCTATGAGCACCTGGCCTATGGCGACCAGCGCCATGCTTCACCGGCCGCGGTCGCCCCCGAGCTGGCCGATCGCACGCTGACCATCAACGGCGTCTCCAAGGCCTACGCCATGACCGGTTGGCGCCTGGGCTACGCCGGCGGCCCCAAGGCGCTGATCAAGGCCATGGCCACGCTGATCTCGCAGAGCACCAGTTGCGTCAGCGCCATCAGCCAGGCCGCCGCGCGCGTTGCCCTGAGCGCTGACCAGGCCTGCGTCGGCGAAGCGGCCGCGGTGTTTCACGCACGCCGCGACCGCATCGTGGCGCTGCTGGACGCCGTGCCGGGAATCCGCTGCCCGCGCCCGCAGGGCGCGTTCTACGTCTATCCCTGCGTCGAGGGCCTGCTGGGCCGTCGCACGCCGGGCGGCCTGACGTTGCGCACCGACCTGGACGTCGTCATGTTCCTGTTGGACGAGGCGGGCGTCGCGGTGCTGGACGGCACGGCCTACGGCCTGTCGCCCTATCTGCGCCTGAGTTTCGCCACCTCGATGGATCACATCGAGGAAGGCTGCCGCCGCATCGCTGCGGCCTGCGGCCGGCTGGCTTGAATCCGGCGGCCCCGCGCCGGGGTCGCCGCCGTTGGCAGTACCCATACCTATATTTCAAGGGAATCAACATGAAGCAATGGATCATCACCTGCGCGGCCGCCGTCGGCCTGGCCGCCACCCTGGCCCCCATGGCCCACGCCGATACGCTGCAGGACATCAAGGCGCGCGGCAAGTTCATCTGCGGCACCATGGGCACGGCCGAGCCGTTCAGCTTCCAGGACCCCAAGACCCGCGCCATCGTCGGCTACGAGGTAGACATGTGCCAGGCGGTGGCCGACAGCCTGGGGGTGCCGCTGGAACTGAAGCTGATCGCGGTCGAGGCCCGCATCCCTGAACTGATCGCCGGCCGCGTCGACGTGGTCGCGGCGAACCTGGGCTGGAGCCCCGAGCGGGCCAAGCAGATCGATTATTCGCACCAGCATTTCGTGAGCCTGCAGAAAGTGCTGGCGCGCGCCTCGGACAAGGACCTGAAGTCGCCCGCCGACCTGGCCGGCAAGCGTGTCAGCGCCGTGCGCGGCTCGTCCTCGGAACAAGGGGCGCGCAAGTTCATCCCGAATGTCGACCCGGTGACGTTCAAGGACCCCAGCGGCGCCTTCCTGGCCCTGCAGCAAGGCAAGGTCAGCGGCTTCGTCGCCTCCGAACTGATGCTGGTCAAGCTCAAGCAGCAGGCCGCATCCAGCGCGGTGCCGGTCAAGATCCTCGAACCCGCGCTGTTCGTGGAGCCGTGGGGCATGGGCGTGCGCCGCGGCGACACGGCCATGCTGAACCAGGTCAACAAGGTGCTCGACGGCATGGAGGCATCGGGCAAGGCCACGCAGATCTTCGACAAGTGGTTCGGCCCCGGCACCCCGTTCAGCATGAAACGCGACTTCCGCATCGAAGCGATCAAGGGTTGACGCGCCGCGCGCGCCGGAGCCTTTGCCGATGCATTACGTTTTCGACTTCTCCGCCATCTTCCAGGGGGAGTACCCGGCCTGGCTGCTCAGGGGGCTGGTCACCACCCTGGCGCTGGCCGGGCTGGCCTGGATCCTGGCCTTCCTGGTGGGCAGCCTGCTGGCGGTCATCCGCCTGACGGGCTCGCCCGTGGCCAACGCGCTGATCGCGCTGTACGTGGCCTTCCACCGCAACGTGCCCATGCTGGTGCACATCCTGTTCTGGTACTTCGGCGTGCCGGCGTTGCTGCCGCAGGCGGCGGCCGACTGGCTCAACGCCCATGGCAGCGAGTTCATCCTGTCGTGCATCGCCATCGGCCTGGTGATGTCGGCCTATGTCTGCGAAGACCTGCGCAGCGCGGTGCGCGGCATTCCTCCGGGGCAGGTCGAGGCGGCGCGGGCGCTGGGACTGGGCTTTTTGCGCACCATGCGCTGCGTGGTGCTGCCGCAGGCCTTCCGCATCGCCATTCCGCCGCTGTTGAACCAGACGCTGCTGCTGGTCAAGAACACCAGCCTGGCGATGGCCATCGGCGTGGCCGAACTGACCGCCGCCGGCCGCGAAATCGAGAACTACACGTTCCGCACCTTCGAGGCCTACGCGGTGGTGACGGCGATCTATCTGCTGCTGTCGTTCCTGATCATGGGCGGCGGCGCGCTGCTGCAGCGGCGCTACCGCCCGCTGGGAGGCCATTGAATGTGGGATATCCTCAAAGACAACTGGCTGCTGCTGCTCATCGGCCAGTATCCGCACGGCCCCATCGGCGGCCTGGCCGCCACGCTCGGCCTGGCCGCGGTCAGCCTGGCGCTGGCGCTGCCTTGCGGCGTACTGCTGGCATTGGGCCGCATCAGCCCGTACCGCGCGCTGCGCTGGCCGGCCTCGGCCATGGTGTACCTGGTGCGCGGCCTGCCGCTGCTGATGTTCATCTTCTGGGCCTATTTCTTCGTGCCGCTGCTCATCGGCCGGCCAGTGGCCGGCACCACGACGATGGTGGTGGCGCTGGTGTGCTACGAAAGCGCCTATCTGGCCGAGATCATCCGCGCCGGCATCCAGGCGCTGCCGCGCGGCCAGCAGGAGGCCAGCCGCGCGCTCGGGCTGTCGTACCTGCAGACCATGCGGCGCGTGATCCTGCCGCAGGCGCTCTACAACATGCTGCCCAGCATGCTGAGCCAGTTCGTCTCGACCGTGAAGGAGACCTCGCTGGCCTATGTGATCAGCGTGCAGGAACTGACCTATGCCGCCAACCAGATCAACAGCGTGCTGCTGACCAAGCCATTCGAAGTGTTCGCGCTACTGGCGCTGACTTATTTCATCCTGAATTTCGGCCTGAGCGCTCTGGTGCACCTGACCGAGAAACGCATCGGCAGACGCCGCGCCGGCCGCGCGCCTGCCCCCAAGGTGGTCCCGATATGATCCGATTTTCCGAAGTGCAGAAGTGGTATGGCGATTACCAGGCGCTGGCCGACGTGACGGCGCAGGTCCGGCGCGGCGAAGTGGTGGTGGTGTGCGGCCCGTCCGGTTCGGGCAAGTCGACGCTGATCCGCACGGTCAACCGGCTCGAGCCGATCCAGCAGGGCGTGATCGAGGTCGACGGCCAGGACATCTATGGCGGCAAGGTGCACCTGGACACGCTGCGCAGCCATATCGGCTTCGTGTTCCAGCAGTTCAACCTGTTCCCGCACCTGTCGGTGCTGGACAACCTGATGCTGGCGCCGCTGCAACTGAAACGCGCCCGCCGCCCCGAAGCGCGCGAACGGGCCATGCAGTTGCTGGAGCGCGTGGGCCTGGCGCACAAGGCTGACGCCTATCCGGCGCAGTTGTCCGGCGGCCAGCAGCAGCGCGTGGCGATCGCGCGGGCGCTGGCGATGAATCCGCCCGTGATGCTGTTCGACGAGCCGACCAGCGCGCTGGACCCCGAGATGGTGGGCGAGGTGCTGCAGGTGATGAAAGACCTGGCCCGGGACGGCATGACCATGGTGTGCGTGACGCACGAAATGGGCTTTGCCCGGGAGGTGGCCGATACCGTGTGGTTCATGGATGCGGGCCGTATCGTCGAGGTGGGCGGACCCGAGGCGTTCTTTGTCAGTCCGCAGACGGACCGGGCGCGCAAGTTCCTGGCCGAGATTCGGCGGTGAATGGGTGGTTGCGCTTGGGGTTGTGTCGCGGGAGTTGGGTTCTTTAGGCGCGCGTGTCGGGGTCGGTGGGGGCTGGCGGGGCTACGATTGCGGTCCGGCGCGTTCGCTCCGGACTGCCCCTTCGTCATCCTCGTACGCCTTCGGCTCCCTACGGATTCCCTCGGGCGCATCTACACGCCCCGCCAGCCCCCACCGCCCCCGCCACGCGCTCGCGATGAGACGTAGCCTCGGGCGTCGGGACGGCCTGCGTGCTTGGCATGCTGGCGCACATCGGGGCTGGAGAGGACGGTCTTGCGGGGCCCGCCGCAAGCCGGCCGCGCGGGCGGCCTTTTGCGGCTTACGCGGCGTCTTGCGTCGAGATGATGATGCTCTCGCGTGTGGGAAGGGTGTCCGTGTGGAACGGTGCCAGCACGGTAGGGAGCGCGCCAGCAGCCCGGCGGCGTGGGCACGTCGCAATCGTGTGCCAATGAAATACCGCGCGCAGCGCGGCCGCGATGGGCAGCCCCGCAGGTTCCATTCCCCGCACACGGCTCTGGCAGCGCGACAAGCCTAGATGCTCGCAGCCCCTCGGGCTGCCCGCCATTGGGTCCGCCCGACCGAGGGGCGACCTACGAAGATCAAACGACGACGCCAAGAAAAACACTCAAACCACCACAAGCAAGAAGCAACCGTCCAAGCCTGCAGCAACACAAACCTCAAAGCACCGCCTGAATCGCATCGCGTGCCTGATGCGACAGCTCCAGCCGCGTCGGCAAGGTCCCGTCGGCATGCCTGGCCGCCAGCACCGGCAGAAACACCACTTCCACCGACAGCCCGGTGGCGCCCAGCACCCGCCAGAGGTTGACCACCAGCGTTTCCTCTCCGATGAACGCCGCGAAACCGCTGCGTTCACCGTGTTGCAGGAAGCGCAGCGCCACCGGTTGGATCTCGACCGCCGCCGCGCGGGCCGGCTCGAACAGGCTGGCGTGGAACGGACGCAGCGTGAAACCTTCGCTCGTCGTGCCTTCCGGGAACAGGCCGACCGCATCGCCCTGCTTGAAGCGCGCCAGCATCGACTCGCCCATCGCATGCACCGCGTGGCGTTGGCCGCGTTCGATGAAAAGCGTGCCGGCGCCCGCCACCAGCCAGCCGATCACCGGCCAGCTGCGGATCTCGCTCTTGGCCACGAACGAGGTCGCGCGGGCCGAATTCAGCACGAAGATATCGATCCAGGACACGTGGTTCGCCACCAGCAGCACGGGCCCGGTCATGCGCGGCTCGCCTTTGAAGACGATCCGCAGGCCGCAGGCCGCCATCAGGCAGCGCGACCAGGTACGGTTGAGCCAGGCGCGCGACTTCGGGCGCAGCAGCGGATACACCAGGCCCACGCACAGCAGGCCGAAGAGGATCAACGGCACCACCAGCAAAAGGCGAAGAACAAAGCGCAGCAGCTTCAAACAGGGGTCTCCCAGGCCGGGCGGCCACCCACCAAGGTGACGCGGACTCGACCGGGCAGCATCATACCCGCGAACGGTGTATGACGGCTGTGGCTGTGCAAGGCGCCGGGCGCCACCAGCCATTCGTCCTCCAGGTCCACCAGGCACAGATCGGCGGGAGCGCCCACGCCCAGTTCGCCCAGCCCGGACAATGCCGGCGACAGATCACGCAGCAGCGCTGCCGGCCCGGAGGTCACCCGGGCCAGCGCCTGCGGCAACGGCAGGCGGCCGTCGCGGGCCCATTTCAGCGTCAGCGACAGCAACAATTCCAGGCCGGTGGCGCCGGGTTGCGATTGCGGGAACGGCACCGCCTTGCCCGCGTCGTCCACCACGGCGTGGTCCGAACACAGCGCCTGCACCAGGCCCTCGCGCAGCGCCGCCTGGATTGCGTCGCGGTCGCGCTGGCCGCGCAGCGGCGGGCGCAGGTGGAAATCGGTATTGAAATAGCCGATGTCCACGTCTGTCAGGTGCAGGCTGTTGGCCGAGACGTCCGCGCTGACCGGCAGTCCTTCGCGGCGCGCGGCGCGCAGCAGTTCCAGGCCGCCCGCGGTGGACAGGCGCGACAGATGCACGCGCGCGCCGCTGGCGCGTTGCAGTTCGAAAATCGTTTGCAAGGCCAGCACTTCGGCCTGCGGCGGCAGGCCCTCCAGGCCCAGGCGGTCGGCGTAGGCGCCGGCGGCAACCACCGCGCCCTGCCCCAGCCACGGGTCCTGCGGCCGCAACCACAACGCCAGCCCCAGCCCGGCGGCATAGCGCATGGCGCCCCACAGCACCCGGGTGTCGGCGATGCCGGATTCGCCCTGCGAGAACGCCAGGCAACCGGCCTGCGCCAGCAGGCGCATTTCGGCCAGGGTTTCACCGCGCAGGCCGACGGTCAGGGCGCCGATCGGCAGCACCCGGCCGTGGCCGGGCGGCGCCTCGCGCAGCAGCGCCTCGACCTTGGCCGGTTCGTCCTGGGGCGTATCGGCGTCCGGCGGCATGGCCAGCGTGGTCACGCCGCCGGCCAGGGCCGCGCGCAGCTCGGAAAGAGACAGACGCCAATCGTTCGGCGCGCCGGCATCCTGGCGCTGCACGCGAGCCGACAGGTCCACCAGGCCCGGCAGCACCGCCAGGCCGGTGGCGTCGATCCGCCGGTCGGGCTGGAAACCGTCCGGCGCCTGGCCGACCGCCACCACGCGGCCGTCGGCGATGAACAGGTCCTGGATACCGTCGCGGCCGTTGGCCGGGTCGATCAGTCGGCCATTGGCGATGTGTAGCCTCATGCGGCGGCTCCCGCCAGCACACTCAGGGCGGCCAGGCGTAAATCGTGTTCGGCGCGGACCAGATCCGCCTCGGTGTCCACCAGGCCGGCGGCAATATCGCCATCGACCTCGATGCCCGGCGTCAGCGCGGCGGCGGGCAGCAGCAGGGCATCGGGCCTGGCCGCGGCCAGGCGGGCAGGCGTCAGGCCGTAACCGGCGGCGTACTCGCGCGCCGACGGCAACAGCGCGCCGCTCATGCGTTCGGACCGCAAGGGCAGCACGACCACGACGTCGGCGTCGGCCAGGCATTCGTGCAGCGCGCCACAGGCGCGCACGCCCAGCTGCGGCAGGCCATCGGGCAGCAGGGTGCGCGGCGCGGCGGCGCGCACTTCGGGCACGCCCAGCGTGGTCATGGCATGGATCAGGCTGCGGGCCACGGCACTATGGCGGATGTCGCCCACCAGCGCGACGGCCAGGTTGGTCAGATCGCCCTTGGCCCGCAACATCGCCTGCAGCCGGGCCAGCGCCGGCAGCGGGTCGGCGTGCGCGCCATCGCCGGCATTGAGGATACGCAGGCCCGGCGCCCGGGCGCCGGCGGCGCAGATGGCGGCGCCGCTGGCCGGGTGGCGCAGCGCCAGGATGCCGGCGGGCAGGCCGGCGGCCACAGTGGCGGCAGACAAGGCCCCGCCGCCCCGCGCCGACGCGGCCTCGCCGGCGCCCACGCCATGGCCGCGATCGACGCCGGCATCGGCGCCCTGGCCTGCGCTGGCCTCCAGCGCCACGGGCCGCAGCCCCAGGCGCACGGCGGCAGCCTCGAAGTCCTGGCGCAAGCCAGTGTCGGCGGCGGGCAGGCTGAGGAACAACGGCAGGTCGGCGGCAGGTGCGGTGGATGCGGCGGCGGCACCGGCCGCCGCCGCATCCAGCAGCCGCTCGACATGACGGCGCGGCAACCCTTCCGTGGTCAGCAGATGAATCAGTTCACCGTGGCGGTCGAGTTGCGGATTGAGCATGGGCGGGCCAGCGCCGGCATCAGGGCGCCGGCGGCTTGTCCAGGTAGCGTTGCAGGATGACGGCCGCCGCCATGGCGTCGTCGGCCGCGTGGGTGCCCAGCAACTGCTGCGCCTGCACGCTGGAGCCGCGTTCGTCGACCAGTTCGACGGCGACGCCGAAGCGGCCATGCAGCTGGTTGGCAAAACGGCGGCAGCGCGCGGTGGCGGGCTGTTCGCCGCCGTCGCTGGCGAGCGCCAGGCCGACCACCACGCGGTGCGGCTGCCATTCGCGCAGCAAGGCCTCGATGCGCGCGAAACGCACGTCGCGCACTTCGCTGAAGATGATCTCCAGCGGCCGCGCGTGGCGCGTCAGCGTATTGCCGATGGCCACGCCGATTTTCTTTTCGCCGAAGTCGAAGGCCAGCAGGGTTTCTTCAGGCATGGCCCGCGTCGCCGGCCAGCATCACCGGATCGATGCCCAGCAGCTTGAGCGCGGCCGGATAGCGTTCCTCGGGGGGCACGTCGAAGATGATGTGGTCATCGGCGCCGACCGACAGCCAGGCGTTCTGGCCCATCTCGCTTTCGAGCTGGCCGGCGCCCCAGCCGGCATAGCCCAGCGTGACCAGCATGCGGGCCGGGCCGTTGCCGTCGGCCACGGCCTGCAACACGTCGCGCGAGGTGGTCAGGGCCATTTCGCCCAGCTTGATGCTGGAGCTGTAGTCGCCGGCGGGCGCGTGCAGCACGAAACCGCGGTCGGTCTGTACCGGGCCGCCGAAGAACACCAGGGTGTCCTTGACCGGCCCGATTTCGAGCGCCAGGTCGATGCGTTCGAACAGGGTGCCGAGCGTCAGGTCGGTGGGCCGGTTGATGACCAGGCCCAGGGCGCCGCGCTCGCTGTGTTCGCAAACATAGATGACCGAGCCGGCCAGACTGCCTTCGACCATGCCCGGCATGGCGATCAGGAACTGGTTGGCGAAGTTGGCGGCCTGCGTGCTGGCCTCTTCGTGGTGTTTTTCCGTCATGGCAACCCCTCTGTGGGTAGTCTGATAAGCCGGGGGCCGCCACCATGGCGTGGCCCGTCGGAAGCGCGGAGCGGACATGGCCGCCCCTCGTTGCAAGCCTTGGCGGAATACGTCGGCGCTGCGGGTTCAGATTTCCATCAGTTCGAAGTCCTCTTTGCGGGCACCGCATTCGGGACAGACCCAGTTCGGCGGCACATCTTCCCAGCGCGTGCCGGGCGCAATACCTTCGTCGGGCAGGCCAGCCTCTTCGTCGTAGACCCAGCCGCAAATCAGACACATCCAAGTACGCATAGTTCTCTCTTACATCAATTCCCTGCCGTCGTCCCCGCTACAGGGCAAAGGCGGGAGGCATCCATTAGAATGGGGACAATCTTACCGAAACCCAATAGGGGTTCCCCTGATTCTCCGCAAAATGAGTCCGGGTACCCTTACTCTAGCGCTGTCCACGTGGCCCCCGTTACTCCCCCTCTCGTTTTGGTCTTCGGCCCGCTCGACCCCTCGGGCGCCGACGGCTTGCCCGCGGATGCCGTCACCTGTGCCCGCCTGGGCTGTCATGGCCTGGCGGCCGTCACGGCGCTGACGGTGCAGGATACCGCCGGCATCGAAGAAATCCATCCCGTGTCGCCCGACCTGCTGGACGACCAGGCCCGCTGCCTGCTCGAGGACATGTCGGTGCAGGCGATCAAGGTGGGCGGACTATACACCGCGGAAACGGCAAGCGTGGCCGCGCAGGTGGCCGCCGATTACAGCCAGGTGCCGCTGGTGCTGCACCTGGGCCAGCGCGCCCAGGTGCCGGCCGACGCCGCCGACGAGGACGAGGCCGACGATCTGCTGGCCGCCGTGCTCGAACTGGTGCTGCCGCAGACCGACCTGCTGGTCGTCGAACATCTGCGCCTGGCCCAATGGCACGCCGACGGCGACATCGATATCGGGGACGCACCTTCGCCGATGCATGCGCTGGTCGCGGCCGGCGCCGAATGGGTGCTGGTGCTGGGCAGCCCGCAGCGGCCCGGCCATTACGCCAACGTGCTGCTCGGCCCCAATGGCCAGACCACCACGCTGCCCTGGCAGGCGCCGCCCGACCGCAATGGCGATGCCGGCGGCCTGGCCGCCACCGCCATCACCGCCCAGCTGGCGCGTGGCCTGGAGATGCCCGAGGCGGTGCGCCAGGGCCTGGCCCACGCCGACGCCGCGGTCGCCGCCAGCTTCCTGCCGGGCATGGGCCGGCGCATTCCCAACCGGATCCAACCGCAATGAAAGCCCTGCGTTTTCCCACCGGCCTGTACGGCGTCACCCCCGAATGGGACGACACCGAGCGCCTGATGCGCGCGGTGCGCCAGGCCGCCGAGGGCGGCATGCGCGCGCTGCAACTGCGCCGCAAGGATGTGCCCGACGCCGTGCGCGCCGAACAGGCGCGCGCCCTGGCGCCGCTGTGCCGCGAACTGGGCGTGGTGTTCCTGATCAATGACGACTGGCGCCTGGCGCTCGAGGTCGGCGCCGACGGCGCCCACGTCGGCCGCGACGACGACAGCCTGGCGCGCATCCGCGCCGAAGCCGGCCCCGACCTAATCCTGGGCGGTTCCAGCTACGATGACCTGGCCCGCGCCCGCGAGCTGCTCGACGCCGGGGCCGACTACATCGCCTTCGGCGCCATGTTCCCCTCGCGCGTCAAGCCGGACACCGTGCGCGCGCCGCTGTCGGTGCTGACCGAGGCCCGCGCGCTGGTCGAGGAGCGCGACGCGCCGCGTCCGGCCGTGGTCGCCATCGGCGGCATCACGCCCGACAACGCCGCGCTGGTGGCCGCCGCCGGCGCCGATTCGGTCGCCGTCATCACCGGCCTGTTCGAGGCGCCCGCCATCCGCGCCGCCGCCGCGGCCTGCGCCGCGCCCTACTCCATCAACCGCAACCAGAAGCCCTGACCGCCATGTCCCGTAACGCCCAGCTTTTCGAACGCGCCTGCCGCAGCATCCCCGGCGGCGTCAACTCGCCCGTGCGCGCCTTCCGCTCCGTGGGCGGCACGCCGCGCTTCATCAAGCGCGCGCAGGGTCCTTACGTCTGGGACGCGGAAGACAAGCAGTACATCGACTACGTCGGTTCGTGGGGCCCGGCCATCCTGGGCCACTCCCATCCGGAAGTGGTGCGCGCGGTACAGGAAGCGGCCGTCAACGGCCTGTCGTTCGGCGCCCCCACTGAGGCCGAGATCGAGCTGGCCGAAGTGCTGATCGCGCGCCTGCCGTCGCTGGAACAGGTGCGCCTGGTCAGCTCCGGCACCGAGGCCACCATGACCGCCATCCGCCTGGCGCGCGGCGCCACCGGCCGCAACAAGATCGTCAAGTTCGAGGGCTGCTACCACGGCCATTCCGACAGCTTGCTGGTCAAGGCCGGCTCGGGCCTGCTGACCTTCGGCAACCCCAGCTCGGCCGGCGTGCCGCCCGAGTTCGTCTCGCACACGCTGACCCTGGAATACAACAACCTGGACGCGGTGCGCGCGGCCTTCGCCCAGCACGGCGCCGACATCGCCTGCATCATCGTCGAGCCGATCGCCGGCAATATGAACCTGATCAAGCCGGCCGCCGGCTTTCTGGAAGGGCTGCGCGAGGTCTGCACGCAGCATGGCGCGCTGCTGATCTTCGACGAGGTCATGACCGGTTTCCGCGTCGGCCCGCAGGGGGTGCAGGGCCTGTCGGGCGTCAAGCCCGACCTGACCACGCTGGCCAAGGTGATCGGCGGCGGCATGCCGGTGGGCGCCTTCGGCGGCAGCGCCGAGATCATGAAGCACATCGCGCCGCTGGGCGGCGTCTACCAGGCGGGCACGCTGTCGGGCAATCCGGTGGCCGTGGCCGCCGGCCTGGCCACGCTGCGCCTGATCGCCGCGCCCGGCTTCTACGACAAGCTGACGGCGCAGACCGCCAAGCTGGCCCAGGGCCTGCAGGAGCGCGCCCGCGCCGCCGGCCTGCCGTTCTCGGCCGACTCGGTGGGCGGCATGTTCGGCATCTATTTCAGCGACAAGGTGCCGGCCACCTTCGCCGAGGTCTCGGCCTGCGACACCGCGCGCTTCAACCGCTTTTTCCATGCCATGCTGGACCACGGCGTGCATTTCGCGCCCTCGGCGTTCGAGGCCGGCTTCGTCTCGGCCACCCATGACGACGCCGTGATCCAGGCCACGCTGGATATCGCCGCGAAAGTGTTCGCAACCCTCTGACCGGCACGCCGGGCGCGGCCCGCGCCCGCCCCTTGCTACCCGACGGCCCGCCGGCATCCGCCACGGGCCGTTGTCCTAGGGGGTCTTGTACTGCCGATACAGCGCGGTGACGTCGCGCACGTACTGCTGCGTCTCGGCGTAGGGCGGAACCGCGTCGTACTTACGCACCGCGCCCTCGCCCGCGTTGTATGCCGCCAGCGCCAGGTCCAGCCGGCCGGGATACTGGTCGATCAGGCGGCGCAGCAGGTTCGACCCCGCCTTCACGTTGGTGGCGGGATCGACCAGCGCCCTTTCGATGTCGTCCGACACCAGCAGCGTGGCTGCCGTCGCCGGCATCAGCTGCATCAAGCCCAGCGCCCCCTTGGGCGAGCGCGCATCGCTGCGAAAGCCGGACTCCACCGCGATGACCGCGGTAATCAGCGCCCGGTCCACCCCCGAATCCCTGGCCGCCTGCGCGATCAGTTCGTCGTGCGCGGTGGGCGGCGGCGTCGGCCCCCAGCGCGCGGCGCGCTGGCGCACCCCCAGCAGGCTGGCGCCGTCGCCGGCGCGCGGCTCGCATTCCAGACAGACCTTGACGCGGTTGCCGCGCACGGCGACGCGGGCCTGGGCGCGCTTGTAGTACTTGGCATAGCCGTTGGGCACTTTCATGGCGCGCCAGACGCCGAACGGATCGCGGTAGCGGTAAATCTCGTCGGCGCGGGCGCTGCCCGCCGGCGCCAGGAGCGCCGCGGCGGCCACCAGGGTGACGATGGCCAGGCCGGCCGTGGCCGCGCGCCCGCGGCGCGGCAGGGACGACAGGAAAGAAAGGGATCGGGACATGGCGTCGACGCTCCGGCGGCAGCAAAGGGGAGATGACATCGGACACTTATGCTGAGCCGCCGCGCGCGCTTTGTCGCTCCTGCCGATGGCCTAGAGCTTGTTCATCCCCAGGGCGAATGGCAGCCAGGGCGGGAGGCGCGATCGCGGCCACGCGCCCCGCCGAGGGGGGCAATCGGTCTGAAATAAGGGCCGCATCTAGACCATTTGTGCCCGTTCCAGGACGATTACTGCGCAGTAGCCCCCGCTTCCTGGGTTAACATATGTCGCAATATTTCGTTTAATTACTAAATGAATGAACCCCGGCGAAAAGCCGCCGGGCGGGAGGCGGAGATGGGCGCAGACAACACGCTCCAGCTGGTGCTGGATGCCAATACCAACGTCCTGACGGCGATATACACGCCGCCATCCGTGCCGGACAGCGCCGCCGGCACGCCCGGGGATGCCCCGGCCGGCGATGCCGCGCCGCAGGACGCCGCGGCCCAGGACAGCACCGTCCACGACGGCACGGCCCAGGATGTCGCGTCCCAGGATGCCCCCGACGCCACGCCGCCTGCCGCCCTGCCGAGCTGGGACGCCCTGGCCGCCCTGGCCAGCGCCCAAGGCTGGTCGACCGAGGCGTTGGATAACCACGCCGTCATCGCCTTCATCGAGCTGGCCCGCCAGGCCACCGAAAGGGTACAGGTTCCGGTGGGCAAGCTGGTCGACGGCTCGTTCGACCTGGAAGTGGACGCCACCTGCATGTCGGCCCTGGTCACGCTGCACCCGCCCAAGGGCGGCAAGCCGGTGAGCCTGGCGGCGCTGCGCCAGGCCATCGCCGACCAGGGCATCATCCACGGCGTGCTGGAACAGGAACTGGCCGAGGCCGTCGAACGCGGCGGCCCGCAAACCGTGCTGATCGCGCAGGGCACACCGCCCACGCGCGGCACCCCCACCCGCTTCGAGAGTCTGCTGGATCGCCTCAAGCCGCGCGCCCAGGAATTGGATGACCTGGCGCAGATCGACTACCGCGACCTGGGCAGTCTGCTGCTGGTGACGCCCGGCATGCCGCTGATGCGCCGCATTCCGCCGCTGCCCGGCATCGATGGCCGCAACGTGCTGGGCCAGCCGGTGCTGCCGGAAGAACTGCCGGACACGCCGTTCAACGCCGAAATGTCCGGCGTCGAAATCGACCCCGAGGACCCCAACCTGCTGCGCGCCGCCATCGCCGGCTCGCCCAAGCTGATCCACCAGGGCGCGCAGGTCAATCCGGTGGTCGAGGTGGACGCGGTCGACCTGTCCACCGGCAACATCAACTTCCAGGGCTCGCTGCAGGTGCGCGGCGACATCAGCGCCACCATGGAAGTGCGGGTGACGGGCGACGTGGTCGTCAACGGCACCATGGAAGCCGCGCTGGTCGAGGCCGGCGGCAACGTCACGGTCAAGGGCGGCATCATCGGCATGGCCGAGGCCATGTCGGACGCCAGCGGCGGCGCCAACGCGGCCGCGCGCACCGCCCACATCGTCTGTGGCGGCGAAGTGCGTGCCCGCTTCATCACCAACGCCATCATCAGCGCCGGCCAGAACGTCGAGGTCGAGCGCGAGATCCGCCAGAGCAGCATCGCGGCCGGCGGCAGCGTCAATGTCGGCCCGCCCAGCGCCCAGCAGACCGCGATCACCGGCGGCCAGACCCGCGCGCTGCAATCGGTGCGCGCGGGCACCATCGGGTCACCGGCGGGCGTGCCCACGCTGGTGCAGGCCGGACTGGATCCGCACGCCGACATCAAGCGCTCGGCGCTGACACGCAAACGCCTGAAAATGAACGAGGAAAAGGCCAAGCTGGAGCAGTTGCTGCTGTTCCTGCAGGCCAACCCGGGACGCGCCGCTGGCGACGTGGTCGACCGCGCCCGCAATACCCACACCAAGTTGGGCCGCGACCTGATCGAGCTGGACGAGGAAGAGGCCCAGCTGATCCGCGATCTGCAGCCGCTGCATACCGCCACCATCATCGCCGCGCGGCGCTTCTGTGGCGGCACCCGGATCCAGGTGGGCAACCGCATGCAGGAATTCATGGAGGATCAGGTCGGCGGCAAGGCCGGCCTGGAAGAAGGCGAGATCGTCATCCGCTGACGCGCGCCGGCCTGCCGCCGGTATCTTTGCGCGCGGCGCGCCGCCCCGCCCTCGCCCCGGCCGGCGAGGGGCTCAGGGCGCCAGCTGCTTGAACCAGGCGCGCGGGGAAATCCCGCGATCCGGCCCCAGGATCGAGAAGCCGCCGTCCACCGGGATATCCACGCCCGTCATCCACGAGGCCGCATCCGAGCAAGCGAAACACACCGCCGCCGCGATCTCTTCGCCCGAGCCGACCCGGCCCAGCGGATGGAAGTGCGCGCCCACCGCGTCGGCCGCGGCGCGCGAGCCGCCCGCCAGTTGCTCGACCGAAGGCGACCAGGTCCAGGCCGGCGACACCGCCAGCACGCGCACGCCGGCCGGCGCCAGTTCCACCGCGAAGTTCTTGGTGATCTGCAGCAACGCCGCCTTGGACGCCGGATACAGCGCCCGCCCCGCGGCGCCGAACTTGCCGCCGGTGCTGCCCAGGTTGACCACCACCCCGCCGCGCGGCAGCAGCGGCGCCGCCATCTGCGTGAAAATGGCGGCCGACACCAGGTTGGTGTCGAGCGTGGCGTGCCATTCCTCGCGGCTGGAGGCCAGCCCGCGATCGTTGTACTGGCAGGCGTTGTTCACCAAGATGTCGACCCGGCCGAAGCGCGCCAGCGCCGCGTCCAGACATTGCCGGATCTGCTCGTCGCGGCCGATGTCGGTTTCCTGGAACAGCGCGGCCGCGCCGATTTCGCCGGCCAGCGCCTGTCCGGCCTGGGCGTTGCGCCCCACCAGCACCACATTGGCGCCAGCCGCCGCCAGGCCGCGGGCGATGTCCGCGCCCAGTCCCTGGGTGCCGCCGGTGACGATGGCGGTCTTGCCGGCCAAGCCGGGAAAGCCTGAAAAATCCATGATGGGGTCCTAGATCAATGGGGCGTGGCCGCCCAGCTTACCGCCTGCGCCACCGAGCCGGTCTGCGCGATCAGGCGCATGCTGGCCAGCGAGGCATCGTGTACCGCCGGGTCCGCCGCAGCGCAGGCGTCTTCGGCCACCATGACATGGAAGCCGATATCGGCGGCGTGGCGCACGGTGCCTTCAACTACCGAATGCGTGGCCACGCCGGCCACCACCAGCCGGCGCGCGCCCAGCAGCCGCAGGGTTTCCTCCAGCGGCGTGCCGTAAAAGGCGCTGATCCGGGTGTGTTTGACCACGAACTCGCGCGTACTGCCCGCCAGCGGCTGCAGGCCGTCGTAGAAGGCGCTGCCCCACTGGCCTTCGGCCACCGCGCCGATGCTGGCGACGTTGCGGAAGATCGCGCAGTTGGGCAGCAGGTCGGCATAGTCGGGACGGAATGCGATACGCACATGCACGATCGGCAGGCCATGACCACGCGCGCCGTCGAGCAACGCCGCGGCGCCGCGCAGCACGCGCTGGCGCACCTCGCCGTCGGCGTCCAGCCCGACGCGGATCTTGCCGGCGGGATGCAGCACGTCGTTCTGGTAGTGCAGCGCCAGCACCGCGGTATCGCTCGCGCTCACACAAACACCTCGAACACGTCGTGCGCATCATCGCAGTTGACCAGGTCGACGCGCTTCATGCGGATACGCCAGCTGTCGCCGGCGGCCGCCAGTTTGTGGGTATAGCGGCCGGCCAATTGGCGCGGCTGGCGCTTGCGCCACTCGGTCATCTGGAATGCCGAGTGCACCACCAGGTTGCCGCCGGCATCCACGCCCTCGACCTGCACCCCGCCCACCAGCCGCGCGCTGCGCGTGGGCGGCTGCTGCGACCAATTGCGCGGATGCTGCAGCCGGCGGATGCGCACGTCGCGCAGCATGCGGTCCTCCCAGAACAACGAGATATGGTCGTAAGGGCTGGCCTGGCCCGGCTCGCGCGGCATCCAGTACATGCCGTCGTCGGTCCACAGCGCCTGCCAGTCGTCGTAGCGGCGCTCGTCCAGCAGCCGCGCCTCGCGGTACAGGAACTGGGCGATGCGGTGGTAGGCCTCGGCCGGCACGTCGGCCGGCGCCAGGTTGGCGGTGGATACGTCGAATTCCAGGTCTAGCAGCATGCGCCTTCTCCTTGGCCGTGGACGGGCGCCACGGGACCGGCCTCCATGTAGTTCTTCCAGGCGCGAAACTGGTTGCGCATCGGCAACTCGCTGGTGCCGTTGACCGACACCATGCCGTCGGCGTCGCGGCGGTCGGTGCCGTGATAACGGTGCATGCTGACCCACTCGCCGCCCCGGGTGGCGTTGCCTTCCTGGCAGCGGTTGTAGAGTTCGATATCGTCCGGCATGACGTTGGACGACGGCGAATTGATCACGTTGGCGTACAGCATGGCGCGCTTGAACACGCCCTCGGGCGCGCCCTTGCAGCGGAAGGTCTGGATCTCGATCAGGGTGCGGTCGACGGCGATCGGGCGGATCACGCGGAACTGCTGGAACACCGTATGCGGCGAACCGCTGCCGTAGATAACGGTATTGTGGCGGTTCATGCCCAGGATCTCGCGGGCGCGCTCGGCGCCATAGGCCGCGGTCAGCGACTCGAAGTGGGCGCGCGACACCGGATCGCGTTCGGCCGCGCCCGGGTTGAAGATGCCTTCCATGTAGCCGTGGCCGTTGTCGTAGGCGCGCAGCTCCAGCTTTTCCCAGAACTCGTAGGGTTCGCCGTTGCCGTCCATGATGTGCAGCTCGAACGGCATCTCGCCGATCTCCTTGGCCTCGTCGCGGGCGGCGGCAAAGGATGATTCGTGCGTCACGCGGGCGTGCATGGTGTCGTGCAGATTCTCGTAGAACACCTTCCAGTTCGAGCGCTGCATCACGCGGAAGATGCCGCCGGCCACTTCCACCTCGCCCACCGGCGAGCGGTCGCAGAGGTTGTCGATCGACGAGCGCACGCCGCCCAGGAATTCCGCCAGGCCCTGGCCGTCGCGCGCCTGACTGGCGAAGACGAAGCCACGATAGCTTTCGACGCGCGGCAGGCGGCGCATCGAAAAGGTCGGATCGGTGGGATCGTACGAAGTGCCTTCCAGCCCCTGCTTGAGCGGCACCCCAAGATGGCTCCCATCCAGCTTGAAGGTCCAGGCGTGATAGGGGCAGCGGAAAAACTTGCCGACACAGCCGTCGCCGTCCGCCACCACCTTCGCGCCCTTGTGCGGGCAGCGGTTGTACAGCACGTGCACACGGCCGTCACTGGCGCGCACCATCAGCACGTCCTGGTCGCCCAGACGCGTGGTGTGATAGTCGCCGGTCCTGGGCACCTGACTTTCGTGGCCGACGTAGACCCAGGCGCGGCCGTAGATGCGCTGCATCTCCAGCTCGAAAATCGCCGGATCGGTGTACAGGGCGCGGTGCACACTGTCGCCGCGCACCATCTCGCCCAATTGTTGATCGCTATACGGCATGGCGGTCTCCTACTTGTTCTCGCTGTCTTTCCAGCGCGCCATCAAAGTATTCGAGGGCAGGGTTTCGTCGAGCAGCTTCTGCGCGGTCTCGCGGCCCGCCACCGGCAGGCCCTTGGGATCGAGCACGCCGATCTGCACCAGCACGCTGGCCTGGTCCCAATAGATATGCTCGTGGCAGAGCTTGTCGCCGCGGAACTTGACGATGGCCACCAGCGGGATCTCGACGTACTTGCCGGTGGGCGCGATGCCAGGCAGCAGCCAGTCGATCTCGGTGGTGTGGGTGAAGCAGAACAGCAGCTCGTCGACAATCTGCGTCGCGCCCACAGTGCGCGACAACGGCACCAGCTTCGTGTCCGGCGGATTGCTGTTGACGAAGTGGTGCTGGTAGAAGCGCGACAGCTCGCGATAGCCGACGCCGCCCGTCATGGTGGGGATGTGGTTGACGTAGGGCTCGGCCACCATCGTGGCCATGGTCGCGGCCACGTCGCGGGTGCCGAATTCGTACTCGCAGTGCTTGTCCCACAGATACGAATAATCGAACTGCGGGCCGATCACCCGTTGCAGCGCGGCCATGCTGCGCTGGTGCGCCATCAGCGCCGACGGCTTGTCGTAGTGCTCGCCGCCGGTGCGGGCAAAAGCATGGTCCATGCCCGGATAGACGTACAGCTCGACGTTCGGCTTGCCGCCCAGCGCCTCCAGAATTCGCTGGCGCGCCGGCGGCGGGCAGAAGCCGTCCTGCTCGGCAATGTGCAGCACCAGCCGGCCGCGCAGGTTGGCGGCCTCGTCCAGGCTGTCCTCGATGCCCACGCCGTAATAGCCGATGGCCACGTCGGCATCGGTGCGGCAGGCGGCCAGGTAGGCCAGCTTGCCGCCCAGGCAGTAACCCAGCACGCCGGCGCCGCCTTCCTGCTCGGGCAGCGCCCGCAGCGCCGCCAGGGTCGAGGCGACATCCTTGACGCCCAGATCGACATCGAAACGCTGGTACAGCTCGAAGGCCCGCGGCATGTCGGCTGGTCCGTCGGTCAGCTGGATGCCGGGTTGCTGGCGCCAGAACAGGTCCGGCGCCAGCACCACATAGCCTTCCTCGGCCAACGCCTGCGCGGCGCGGCGCATGAAATCGTTGATGCCGAAGATCTCCTGGCACAGCACCAGCCCCGGCCCGTGGCCCGAGGCGGGCACGGCCAGGTAGGCGCCAAAGGACTTGCCGTCGTGCGAGGCGACGGTCACCTCGCGCGTCGTGATGGTTGCGGTCATGCGTCTCTCCTTGATGCTTGCGTCGCCCGGCCTACTTCATCTGGCAGGCGGCGGCGAACGGATCGTGATATTGCGTCAGCAGCGTGCCCGACAGCTTGTTGGCCAGCTTGCCGTCCGCGCCCTTGACGATGGTGCGCAGGTAGTAGTTCTGGATCGGATACTGGTTGCGATTGAACTTGAAATCGCCGCGCACCGACTTGAAATCGGCGCGGCGCAGCGCCGGCCGCAACGCGTCGGCGCCCAGCTTGCCGCCGGTCTGCCGGACCGCGCTGTCCAGCAGCATGGCCGCGTCGTAACCCTGCGAGGCATAGAGCGTGGGGGTGCGGTTGTAGGCCTTCTTGAAATCCTCGACGAACTTGCGGTTGGCGGCGTTGTCCAGGTCGGCGGCCCACTGCGAAGAATTGTGCAGGCCCTCGATCGGCGCGCCCACCGCGGCGATGGTGTCCTCGTCGCCCGAAAAGCCCGGCGCCAGCAGCGCGATGTCCTTGCCCAGGCCGGCGCCGTTGAACTGCTTGATGAAATTCACGCCCATGCCGCCCGGCAGGAAGAAGAACACGGCGTCCGGCTTGCTGGCGCGCAGGCGCGTGATCTCCACGCCATAATCGAGTTGGCCCAACTGGGTGTAGATCTCCTCGGACAGCCCGCCCTTGTACAGGCGCTTGAAGCCATTGAGCGACTCGCGCCCGCCCGGATAGTCCGGCGCGATCAGCGCCACCCGCTTGAAGCCCTGGTCGGCGGCGTACTTGCCCATGGCCGCCGGGATGTCCTCGTTTTGCCAGGCCACCGCGAAGAAATTCGGGTTGCAGCCGGCGCCCGCATAGTTCTCGGGTCCGGTATTGGTGCTGAGATAGATCGTGCCCGACTGCAGGATGGCCGGCATCACCGGCAGCAGCACATTGGAGAACACGATGCCGGTCATGACATCGACCTTGTCGCGCTTGAGCAGCCGCTCGACCGCCTGACGCCCGGCGTCGGCCTTCTGCTGGTCATCGGCCACCACCACCTCGGCCGGCAGCCCGCCCAGCTTGCCGCCGGTATGTTGCAGCGCGAGATTGAAGCCGTCGCGGATCTCATTGCCCAGCGCCGCGCCCGGCCCGGACAGCGTGGTCAGCAGGCCCACCTTGATCCTGTCCGCCGCCGCCGCGCCCGTCGCCACCGCCATACAGGCCGCCGCCACCAACGCCCCCAGCGCACCGCGGCGCCACCGTTTTCCGTTCATGAGACATTCCCCAGATAGCCGCCGGCGCCGCCGGCGCAATGCTGACAGAATCCGTCTGCCGTCGGTACACCCTGCCACCGATGAAAACTGCCAGCTTACGCGCCACGGCGCCGCCTTCCAACAACCCCCAGCTTAGGGCCGGCGCGCGCCCCGCTCTATCCGATTCGGCCCACGCCTATCCGGGATTCACTTAATTCCAAAGGCTTGACGATTGCATTACGCTCGACGGCGATACGGGAGCGTTCCCGTCCCGGAGGCATCCATGCACGGCTGGTCCCGCATCGAGCTGGCGCCATTGCTCAAACAACGCGTCTTCAGTTCCACCCAGCCCGCCGAAACCCGCGAGCGCGTCTCCGAGGCGCTCAAGGACCATCGCCTGACCTGGAAAGGCGGCCGCGTCGACGCCGAACTGAACCGCGCCCGCTTCGGCGCCCTGAGCGTCTGTACGCTGCGCTACGGTGCCGAAGTCCACATCGAACCCGACCGGCTGCAGGACTTCATGCTGGTGCAGGTGCCGCTGCGCGGCCGCGCCCGCATCGAATGCGGCGCCGACTGCGTCGATGCCCATCCCGACTGCGCCGCCGTCATCGCCCCCAACCGCGCCCTGAAGCTGCACTGGGAAGCCGGCTGCGAACAACTGCTGCTGAAGATCCCGCGCGGCAAACTCGAAGCCATCGGTCACCGCGTCTTCGGCGACGCCGCCGCCCGCCCCCTGGACTTCAGCCCCGCCCTGCGCCTGGACACCCCCGTGGGCGCCGCCTGGCGCAGCATGATGACCAGCCTGATCCACCTGCTGCCCACCCTGGACGACGGCGCCCCAAGGCCCCCGGCCGCCTGGCTCGAACACCTGGAAGACACACTGGTCCTGCACCTGCTCTACAACCAGCCCAACACCTGGCAACGCCACGCCGGCCTGGCCCCCGCCCTGCCGCGCCGCATCGCCCAGGCCGAAGCCTACATGCGCGCCCACCTGGCCGCCCCGCTGACCCTCACCGACATCGCCCGCGGCGCCGGCGCCAGCCCCAGCGCGCTCACGCGCCTGTTCCAACAGCACCGCGAGACCACCCCCATGCAGGCGCTGCGCGTCCTGCGGCTGGATGCCGCCCGCGAAAAGCTGCAACAAGGCGCCTGCGAAAGCGTGACCGAGGTGGCCGTCTCCGTCGGCATCAGCCACCTGGGCAGATTCTCCGAGTACTACCGCGACCGCTTCGGCGAACTCCCCCGCGAAACTTTCCAAGCCGGCAAATAGCCAGCCACCTGGCGCCATGCGCCAAACCCGCAGCCACGGGCACATAACTACTAACGTAGTTAAATCAACACATACGTGATAACGCGACCCCCGCAAGCGCGCAGCGTCATCCGCCCCCCGCAAGACACCACGTAAGCGTCAAAAGGCCGCCCGCGCGGCCGCCTTGAAGCGGGCCCCGCAAGCCGCTCTGAACAAGAATTACCGCCGCCAAGAACGCCAAGAAACGCGCCCTCCCCGGCATCCGCCATTAATTCTCATCGTGAGCGGGTGACGGGGCAGGCGGGGGATGGCGGGGCGTGTAGATGCGCCCGAGGGAATCCGTAGGGAGCCGAAGGCGGACGAGGATGACAACGGGGCAGTCCGGAGCGAAGGCTCCGGACTGCAATCGTAGCCTCGCCATCCCCCGCCTGCCCCGTCACCCGCGGCTCAAGAACCCAACCCGGCGCGCATCACACGCCAGGCAGGCCCCACATTCAAGCCGGCACAACAGCCGTCACTTCAATCTCCACCTTGGCCCGATCCTCAACCAGATCCGCCACCTCCACCGCCGTCATCGCCGGAAAATGCCGCCCGATCAATTCACGATAGTGCTTGCCGATCTCCGGATACGCCGCCACATAGGCATCCTTGTCCGTCACATACCACGTCATCCGCACGATATGCTCAGGCCTGGCTCCGCCTTCGGCAAGAATCGCCACGATATTCGCCAACGTCTGCCGAACCTGATCGGCCAGGTCATCCGACTCGAACTGTTGCTGCCCGTTCCAGCCCACCTGCCCGCCCACGAACACCAGCTTGCTCCCCACCGTCATCTCGGTCAGGATCCCATTCGAATAGCCCCTCGGCGCCATCCAATCCGGCGGTTGCAGAATCTTCATAACGTCTCATCCTATTATCAAAAAACAAACACCAGGGTGACCACCACCGCACTCACTCGGCGGCGACCAGATAATCCTGCATGCGCTCGCGCAGATCCGCCGGCAACGGCATCGACTTCATCGTGCGCAGATCCACCGTCACGATCGTCAGCGTCGCCGACAACCGCAACTGCCCGTCCGGCCCCTCGAACCGCACCAGCGCCTTGAACGACGCGCCGCCGATGCGCTGCACCTGCAGCGTCTGGCGCAGCCTCTCATGCCAGCGGCTCGGCGCACTGAAATCGCACGTCACCGACGCCATCGGCGTGCCGATGTGGCGCTCCACATGCAGCGCGTGGAATGGCAACCCCATGCCCTTGTCGAACCATTCCTCGACAAAGTCATTGATCATCTCGAAGTAGCGAGGATAGAAAACGATGCCCGCCGGATCGCAATGACGGAAGCGGACTTCGACCTGGCTGATGAAAGGTGCTGCCATGGAATTTCCTTGATGCAAAAAATCACGCCATCTTGCGCAACGCGAAACGCTGCAGCTTGCCCGTCTCGGTGCGCGGCAGCGCCGATACGAACTCGATGGCGCGGGGATACTTGTAAGGTGCGATGCTGGCCTTGACGAACTGCTGCAACGCCGCCACCAGCGCCTCGCTGGGCGCAAAACCCGGCTTGAGCACCACGAAGGCCTTGACCAGCTGGCCGCGCTCCTCGTCGGGCGCGCCGACCACGCCGCATTCGGCCACCGCCTCGTGGCGCAGCAGCGCGTCCTCGACCTCAGGGCCGGCGATGTTGTAGCCGGCCGAGACGATCATGTCGTCGTTGCGCGCCTGGTAGAACAGATAGCCGTCGTCGTCCTGCACGAAGGTGTCGCCCGGCAGGTTCCAGCCCTTCTGCACGAAGCGCCGCTGGCGCTCGTCGGCCAGGTAGCGGCAGCCGGTCGGCCCCTTGATCGCCAGGCGGCCCACCGTGCCATTGGGCACCGGGTTCATCTCGTCGTCCACGATCTGGGCGATATAACCCGGCACGACCCGGCCGATGGCGCCGCGGCGCACCGACTCGGGCGGGCTCGACACGAACACGTGGATCATCTCCGTGCCGCCAATGCCGTCGATCATCTCGATGCCGCTGGCCTGCTTCCACAACTGCCGGGTCGCATCGGGCAGCGCCTCGCCGGCCGACACGCTCTTCTTGAGCGAGGACAGGTCGAACTTGCCCACCAGCGCCGCCATCTGGCGGTAGAACGTGGGCGCGGTGAAGACAATGGTGGCGCGGAAATCCTGGATCAGCTGCAACAGGCTCTCCGGCGTCAGGCGCTCGGCCAGCACCGTGCTGGCGCCGACCCGCAGCGGGAAGCACAGCAGCCCGCCCAGCCCGAAAGTGAACGCCAGCGGCGGCGTGCCGCAAAAGATATCGTCCGGCCCCGGCTTGATGACATGCTTGGGAAACAGATCGCACATCGCCAGCACGTCGCGATGGAAGTGCATGCAGCCCTTGGGCGCGCCCGTGGTGCCGCTGGTGAACGCGATCAGGCAGACGTCGTCGGCGGCGGTATCGCAGGCGGCGAAGTCGTCCGGCTTGGCGGCGGCCAGCGTGTCCAGCGCATCGGGCGCCGTATCGTTGAAATACACAATCTGCGCCAGGCCCGGACAATGCTGCTCATGATCCGGCTGGGCGCAGAACTGCGCCTCGTCCTTCAGGCGGACATCGCACAGCACCGCCTGGATCTGCGCCTTGTCGATGATCTGCTTGAGCTCCTTGGCGCGCAGCAGCGGCATGGTTGGCACCGTCACCAGGCCGGCCTTGATGGCGGCCAGCCACGAAGCGGCCATCATCGGGTTGTTGGGGCCGCGCAGCAGCAGCCGGTTGCCCGGCACCAGCTTCATGTCCTCGACCAGCACGCGGGCGATGCGGTTGGTCAGCGCGGCCAGCTCGCGGTAGGTCATGCTGGCCGACTTGCCATCCTGCGCCCAGCGCAACGCGATGCGCTCGCCATGGCCGCGCCCGACCATGGCGTCCACCAGTTCGACGGCGCAATTGAAACGTTTTGGGTAGGCCACGTCCGGGCCGTCCAGCAGGAATTCTGGCCATTGTTCGCCCGGGGGCAGATTGTCCCGGGTGAAGGTGTCGATGTGGGCGGATACTTCCATGCAATTCCCCTTGCTGCTGCGATGTGGTTGACAGTGCCGAAAGCGCAAGCTCGATGGCTCGCTCAGGCTTTCAGCAACTCGCGGGCGATGATCAACTTCTGCACTTCCGTGGCGCCTTCGTAGATACGCAGCGCTCTGATTTCCCTGTAAAGCTTCTCCACCGGCATCCCCGAGACCACGCCGGCGCCGCCGAACATCTGCAGCGCGCGGTCGATCACGCTCTGCGCCGATTCGGTGGCCGTCATCTTGGCCATGGCCGCCTCGCGCGTGGTGCGTTGTTTCTGCACGTCGCGCATCCACGCGGCGCGGTAGGTCAGCAGCGCCGAGGCGTCGATGGCCGTGGCCATGTCGCCGAGCGCGGCCTGCGTCAGTTGCAGATCGGCCAGCGTCTGGCCGAACATGCGGCGCGACTTGGCGCGCGCCAGCCCTTCGTCCAGCGCGCGGCGGGCAAAGCCCAGCGCGGCGGCCGCCACCGAGGCGCGGAAGATGTCCAGCGTCATCATGGCCAGCTTGAAACCCTGTCCCGCCTCGCCCAGCCGCTGCGCCACCGGGATGCGGCAGTTGTCGAAGGTGATGGTGGCCAGCGGATGCGGCGCGATCAGTTCGATGCGCTCCGAGACCTCGAACCCCGGCGTGTCGGCATCCACCACGAAGGCGCTGATACCGCGCGCGCCCGGCGCCTCGCCGGTGCGCGCGAACACGCAATAGAAGTCGGCGATGCCGCCGTTGGAAATCCAGGTCTTGGCGCCGTTGAGCACGTAGTGGTCGCCGTCCCGCCGCGCCTCGCAGGCCAGCGCGGCCACGTCCGAGCCGGCATCCGGTTCCGACAGCGCGAAGGCCGCGATGGCCTCGCCGGCCGCCACCCGCGGCAGGTAGCGTTGGCGCAGCGCGTCCGACCCCATCAGCGAGATCGCGCCGCTGCCCAGGCCCTGCATGGCGAAGGCGAAATCCGCCAGGCCCTCGTGGCGCGCGAAAGTCTCGCGCAGGACGCAGACCGAGCGCGAGTCGACTTCGGGCAGCGCCCCGCCCCAGGCGCCGCCGGGACCGCCGGCGACCGCGTAGCGCAGCCAGCCGGCCTGGCCCATGGCCTTGACCAGCTTGCGGCAGGCGGCGTCGGCATCGTGGTGATCGACGTCCCCCAGGGCGCCTTCGCACCAACTGTCCACCTCGTGCGCCAGCTTGCGGTGGGCGTCGTCGAAAAAGGGCCAGTCCAGCCAGCTTGCGTCGCGCATCATCAGTTCCCCTCGAAGACGGGTTTTTGTTTGGCGACGAACGCCTCGTAGGCGCGGTGGAAGTCGCGCGTCTGCATGCAGATGGCCTGCGCCTCGGCTTCGGCTTCGATGGCCTCATCCACGCCCATGTTCCATTCCTGGTGCAGCAGCTTCTTGGTCACGCCGTGGGCGAAGGTCGGGCCCGCGGCCAGCTGCGCGGCCAGCTTGGCCGCCGCGTCCATCAGCGCATCCGATGCGTGCAGGGCGTTGAAAAAGCCCCAGCTGGCGCCTTCCTCGGCGGTCATGGCGCGGCCGGTGTACAGCAGCTCGGAGGCGCGCCCCTGGCCGATCATGCGCGGCAGCAGCGTGCACGCGCCCATGTCGGCGCCCGCCAGGCCCACCCGCGTGAACAGGAAGGCGGTACGCGCGGCCGGCGTGCCCAGGCGCATGTCGGCGGCCAGCGCCACCATCGCGCCGGCGCCGGCGCAAACGCCGTCCACGGCCGCCACGATGGGCTGCGGGCAGGCGCGCATGGCCTTGACCAGGTCGCCCGTCATGCGGGTGAAGTCCAGCAGCTCGGGCATGCTCATCTTCGTCAGCGGGCCGATGATTTCATGCACGTCGCCGCCCGAGCAGAAGTTGCCGCCGGCGCCGGCCACCACCACCACCTTGATGTCGGTCGCGTACACCAGCGCGCGGAACAGGTCGCGCAGTTCGGCGTAGGAATCGAAGGTCAGCGGGTTCTTGCGCTCGGGGCGGTTGAGCGTGATGGTGGCGACCTTGCCGTCGGCCGACACCTGCCACAGGAACGTCCGCGCCTGGTAGCCGGCCAGCGGGCGCTTGTGGTGCTTCATGGTGTGCTCTTCGGGCTGCGTGCTCATGCTGTCTCCGTGGTGGAATCGTGGGATGGAGTGGGGACGTGCCGGCTCAGCCGGTCATCACTTCGCCGCCGTCGACGGCGATGGCCTGGCCATTGATGGACGACGAGGCCGGCAGCGCCAGCCAGGCGACCGTTTCGGCCACTTCTTCGGGCTGCACCAGGCGGCCCTGCGGATTGCGCTCGGCCAGCTTGGCGCGGGCGGCTTGCGGCGTCATGCCGGTCTTCTCGACGATATTGGTGACCGCGCCGCGCACGATGTCGGTCTCGGTATAGCCCGGGCAGACGGCGTTGATGGTGACGCCCTTCTGCGCCGTTTCCAGCGCCAGCGAGCGGGTCAGGCCGATCACGCCGTGCTTGGCCGCGCAGTAGGCGCTGACGTAGGCGTAGCCGATCAGGCCGGCGGTGCTGGCCACGTTGATGACGCGGCCCCACCGGGCCGCCAGCATGCCAGGCAAGGCCGCCTGGATGCAGTGGAAGGTGCCGGTCAGGTTGACCGCCAGCATCGACTGCCACAGCGCGGCGTCGGTGCGGTCGAAGCGCTGGCTGACCGCCTGGCCGGCGTTGTTCACCAGCACCAGCACCGGGCCGAGCTCGGCCTCGGCCTGGGCGAAGGCCTGGCGCACCGAAGCCTCATCGGCGATGTCGGCGCTGACCGCCTGCACCTGGCCCAGGCTGGCCAGGCTGTCGACCGCCGCGTCCAGCGCGCCGCCGTCGCGGCCCAGCAGCGTGACGCGGGCGCCGCGCGCCAGCAGCGCGCGGGCGCTGGCCAGGCCGATGCCGCGGGCGCCGCCCGTCACCAGCGCGTGGCGCCCCGCCAGGGGAAGGGAGGAAGCGCTCATTTGATATCCAGTTGCGCCATGGCGGCGGCGCGCTCGAAATTGGTTTCCAGCTGGCGCTTGCCGGCGAAGTACTGGCTCGGCCAGGCCACATCGCGATAGCCCACGCGGGCCGCTTCGCGCAGCGTCCAGGAGGCATCCGCCAGATGGGGACGGGCCAGCGCGCACAGGTCGGCGCGGCCCGAGGCGATGATGGCGTTGGCGTGGTCGGCCTCGAAGATCGCCCCCACCGCGATGGTGGGGATGCCGGCCTCGTTGCGCACGCGGTCGGCGAACGGGGTCTGGAACATGCGGCCGTAGACCGGCTTTTCTTCCTTGCTGACCTGGCCCGACGAGCAGTCGATCATGTCGGCCCCGGCGGCCTTGAAGTGGCGCGCGATCTCGACGGCATCATCGGCGGTGATGCCGCCCTCGACCCAGTCGCTGGCCGAGATCCGCACCGACATCGGCTTGTCCTCGGGCCAGACGGCGCGCACCGCGCGGAACACTTCCAGCGGGAAGCGCAAGCGGTTCTCCAGGCTGCCGCCGTATTCGTCGTCGCGGTGGTTGGTCAGCGGCGAGATGAAACTGGACAGCAGATAGCCGTGGGCGCAGTGCAGTTCGAGCCAATCGAAACCGGCGGCCTGGGCGCGGCGCGCGGCGGCCACGAAGTTGTCGCGCACGTCGTCCATGTCGGCGCGCGTCATGGCGCGCGGCGTCTGTGACACGCCCTCGATGTACGGCAGCGCCGAGGCCGACAGCAGCGGCCAGTTGCCTTCGGCCAGCGGGTGATCGATCTTCTGCCAGCCCAATTGGGTCGAACCCTTGCGGCCGGCGTGGCCCAGCTGCACGCCGATGCGGGCGTCGCTGTTGCCATGCACGAAACCGACGATGCGGGCAAAGGCCTGTTGCTGCGCGTCATTCCACAGGCCCGGGCACCCCGGGGTGATGCGGCCATCGGGCGAAACGCAGGTCATTTCCACCATCACCAGCCCGGCGCCGCCCATGGCGCGCGCGCCCAGGTGGACCAGGTGGAAATCGCCCGGCACGCCGTCGGTGCAGGAATACATGGCCATCGGCGACACCATGATGCGGTTCTTCAGCGTCACGCCGCGCGCCCGGTACGGCGTCAGCATCGGCAGCGCGGGCCGCTGGCCGGCCGGCGCCGGCGCGCCAGCATGCTCGGCGATCCAGCGCTCGAAGCCTTCCAGCCAGGCCGGATCGCGCAGCCGCAGGTTTTCGTGCGAGATGCGCTGCGAGCGGGTCAGCAGCGAATAGGCGAACTGCTCGGGTTCGAGTTCGGCGTAGCGCGCCACGTTCTCGAACCACTCGGTGGAGTTGCGGGCGGCGTTCTGGATCTTCAGTACCTCGACGCTGCGCACTTCCTCGTAGTGCTTCAGGCCGCGTTCGACGCTGCCTTCGGCGCCGCTCAGGCAGCGCGCCAGCTCGATCGCGTCTTCCAGCGCCAGCTTGGTGCCCGAGCCGATGGAGAAGTGCGCGGTGTGCGCCGCGTCGCCCATCAGCACCACCGGCACGGCGCGCTTACCGCGCGGCGTGTCCAGCGAGTTCCAGTGCACCCAGGTGTTGCAGATGACGCGCGGGAAGCGGATCCAGATGGCCGAGCCACGCAGGTGCGAGGCATTGCTGACCAGCGGGTTGCCGTCGAGCCACGGCGCGAACAGCTTCTCGCAATAGGCGATGCCGTCTTCCTGGCTCATCTGCTCGATGCCGGCGGCCTGCCAGGTCTCTTCGGGCGTCTCGACGATGAAGGTCGACATGCCGTCTTCGTAGCGGTAGGCATGCGCCTGGAACCAGCCGTGCTCGGTCTGCACGAAGGCGAAGGTAAAGGCGTCGAAGGTCTTCTTGGTGCCGAGCCAGACGAAGCGGCAGCGGCGCTGGTCGATATCGGGATGGAAGGTGTCGGCGTAGCGGATGCGGATCTGGCTGTTGATGCCGTCCGAGGCAATGACCAGATCGGCGTCGTATTCGCGGGCGATGGCCTGGTCGTCCTGCACGAAGTTCTCGAACACCAGCTTGACGCCGACATCTTCGCAGCGCGCCTGCAGGATGTTGAGCAGCTTCTTGCGGCCGATGCCGATGAAGCCGTGGCCGCCGCTGCGGAGGCTGCGGCCCTTGAAGTGGATGTCGATGTCGTCCCAGTGGTTGAAGGCATCGCCGATGGTCTGGGCGGAAACCGGATCGGCTTCGCGCAGATTCTGCATGGTGGCATCCGAAAACACCACGCCCCAGCCGAAGGTGTCATAGGGTCGGTTGCGCTCGATCACGGTGACTTCGTTGGCCGGGTCCTGCAACTTCATGAGCAGACCGAAATACAGGCCGGCGGGGCCACCACCAATGCATACGATTTTCATTGCCGTAACGCTCCAAGAAGTGCGGCCCGGAAGCTTGGGGCGGGTCGCTGCTATTTTTAGGCCTTGATAGTTTAGGCTTGAAATATATACCTGGAATGAGAGGATCGCAAATGGGGGAAACGTGGAGGGGCTGGGATTCTGGGGACGGGCTTGGGGTTCGCCCGTGGGGTGCAGGGAGGGGAGGTGCCGGTGGGGGGCAGCGGAGGCGCCTTAAGCACTCAGGCGCCGCAAGAAAAGCAGACCGCTCACCCCCGCGCCCGCAACCACTCCTCAAGATCATCCGCCGGCAACGGCGGCGAAAACAGGAAGCCCTGCCCGGCCGCGCACCCCTGTTCGATCAGGAAGCGCCGCTGCTCTTCATTCTCGATCCCCTCGGCCACCACCGGCAGGCTCAGGCTCTCGCCGATCCGGATCACCGCGCTCGTCAACGCGCGGGCCGCGTCGTCGCTCTCCAACCCCTGAACGAAACTGCGGTCCAGCTTCAGCTCATCCACGATCAGGCGCCGCAAATGCCCCAGGCTTGAATAGCCGGTGCCGAAGTCGTCCATCGACAGGCGCACCCCCAGGCGATGCAGTTCCGCGATCGTGCGCAGCGTGCCCGCCGTGGCGTCCAGCACCACGCCCTCGGTGATCTCCAGCATCAGGTCTGACGCCGCCAGGCCGAATTCGGCCAGCGTCGCGGCGATCATGCGCGGCAGGTTCAGGTTGTGGAAATTGGTCGCCGACAGATTCACCGACACCGACGGCACCTGCAGCCCGCCATGGCGCCAAATCGACAATTGCGAGCAAGCCTCGCGCACCGCCCAGTCGCCCAGGTCGCCGATCAGCCCGCATTCCTCGGCCAGCGGCACGAAACGCGCCGGCGATATATCCCCCAGCGTCGGATGGCGCCAGCGCGCCAGCGCCTCCACCCCATACAGGGTGCCGTTATTCAGCCCCACCTGCGGCTGGTAATGCAGGCGCAACGCGCGGCCCTCCAGCGCATCGCGCAGCGCCGCTTCCAGCGCCAGACGCTCCTGGGCCTGGCGGTTCATCTCGGCGCTGAAGAACGAAATGCGGTTGCGGCCCGCGGTCTTGGCCTGATACATGGCCATGTCGGCGTGACGCAGCAGCGTGTCCATGTCGCGGCCGTTCTCGGGGAACACGCTGATGCCGATGCTCACCGACGGGTTGAGCGTGATGCCGCCCACCACGAACGGTTGCGCCAGCGACACCAGGATGTGCTCGGCCGCCGCCGTCAGGCGGCCATGCTCGAAATCGGGCATCAGCACCACGAACTCGTCGCCCGAGAGGCGGCCGACGATGTCGGAGGCGCGCGCCAGACGCCGCAGGCGCTGGGCAATGTCGCGCAGCAGCGCATCACCGATGGGATGTCCCAGCGTGTCGTTGACCTGCTTGAAGCGGTCCAGGTCCAGGAACAGCACCGCCACGCGCTTGCGCTCCGGCTCGGCGCGGGCGATGGCCTGCTCGGCCTGGGCGAGCAGCAGATTGCGGTTCGGCAGGCCGGTCAGTTCGTCGTAGAACGCCAGCTGGCGGATACGGGCACGAGCCTCCTCGCGCTCCAGCGCCAGCGCGCACAGATACACGCACACATCCACCAGCCGATGGTGGAAGTCGTCCGGCAGGCGGCGTTCGCGGAAATAGAAGCCGAATGTGCCGATCACGCGGCCATCGCTCGACTTGATGGGCGAAGACCAGCAGGCCTTGATGTCCTCCGGCAGCGGCAGATGGCGATAGTTTTCCCACAACGGATCGGTGGCGATATCCGGCACGATCACTGGCCGGCCCAGGAACGCCGCTGTGCCGCAGGCGCCCACTTGCGGACCGATGGCCTCGCCGTCGAGCGCCTCGCTGTAGGCGGGGGGCATGCTCGGCGCCGCCAGGGGCCGCAACTTGCCGTCATCGTCCACCCGCAGGACGGTGGCCGCCACTTCCGGCGCCAGGCGCTCGACCTCGCGGCAGACCATGTTCATCACCTCGACCACCGAGGCCTCGTTCACCATCGCCTGCAGCACACGGCGCTGCAGCACCTCGTGCACCTTGGTGGGCGTGATGTCGGTCAGCACATCGACGATATTGACCAGCGACCCGCGCTCGTCGAACACCGAATTGGCCATGACCGACACCCACAGCGGCTTGCCGCCGCGGTCATAGACCAGCACGTCCTTGTGATAGCCCTCGCGGCAGGCGATGCGGCGGTCCAGTTCCTCGCGGGTGCCGCCGTCGGGACGGCCGCCGGCCAACAGTTCGCCCAGTTCCTGGTCGCGGGCGTCGGCGCGCGAGAATCCCAGCATGCGCTGGAAACCCTCGTTGACATAGACAATGCGGCCATCACGGCCGGACACCGCCACGGCATTGCCGGTTTCGTTGATACCCAGCAACAACAGGCGGACTTCCTCCTGGCGCTCGGCGTCGGCGATGGATTTGCGCGAAATGACCGCGATGCGGCGCACCTCGCCGCTGGCGTCGCGCATCGGCATATAGGTGGCTTCGATCCACACCGATGCGCCGCAGCGCTTGCGATAGCGGCAGGTGCCCGAAAAAAACTCGCCGCGGCGCAGCCGCGCCCAGATCTGTTCGGCGCCGGCAATGCCCTTGCCTTCGTCCATGCTGTCGCACAGCAGGTCGTGGCGCAAGCAGGCGATGTCGGCGCGCGGATAATCCAGCGTGGCCAGGAAATTGTCATTCGCGTGCAGCAGGGAGCCGGCGGTATCGAAATCGAACAGCAGCAGTGCCCGGTCGATCGTCGCCAGATAGTTGCTCGTCTGCCACGCGGTCCCCTGCGGGGCCACGCTCGAACCGCCGGGATGAGAATCAAGCATAAGGGGCTCCATACCGGAAGACTGCGGTTCCGGGTTCATTCAGCGCCGGGGGAATCCAAGTGCGACGCGATCGCGTCCATCCTGCTTGGCCAGGTACAGCGCCTGGTCCGCCCGGCTGAGCGTTTCTGAAAAGGTCTCTCCGAGTTGGTGGCAGGCCATGCCGATGCTGACGGTCAGGCGCAATACGTCAGGCCCGACGTCGATGGCCAGACCGCGCACCGCGCCCACCAGTCGGTCCATCACCCCCTGCGCCGTTTCGGGCGGGGTCGCGGGCAACAGCACCAGGAATTCCTCGCCGCCCCAGCGGCCGCACAGGTCGTACTCGCGCAGGCTGTTGCGCATGGCGCCAGCCAATTCCACCAGGGCGCGATCGCCGATTTCATGGCCATAACGGTCATTGACCGCCTTGAAATGGTCGACGTCGAGCATGGCGACCACGAAGGCCTGCCCGCCGCGGGTGGCGCGCTGCACCTCCTGCTTGATCATCTCCATCAGCGCGCGGCGGTTCAGCAGGCCGGTCAGCGGATCCCGGCGCGACGTCTCTTCCAGCGTCTTGTTCAGGTCGCGCATCATGCTCTGGTAATGATCGGAGATACGCGCAATACGCGCCAGCCGCTGCAACTGCCGGTCGAACTGTTCGCACAGCCCCATTTCGCGCTGGTGCGCCATCGACTGATAGGCGTCCGACAGGTGGGTGACGCGCTCGATCCGCGCCATCTGCTCGGCGGTATGCCGCCACAGGTCCTGCAGGGCCTCGCGCAGCGGATGCCCGGCGTATGCCGGGTCGGCCAGCAGCGTGGCGATGCGTTCGTCCAGTTCGGCGTTGCCGTGCTTCATTGCCGGCCAACGACCGAGAACGGGAAGGTGCAATCTTCCTTGAATTCCTCGGCCAACTCGCCGACGCGCTCGTTGCGCATGTCGTAGAACCACGTCACGCTGACCTCGCGGCCGTTGGCGTGGGCGGCCTCCAGCAGGTCGAAGATGTCCATGACCGACTTGATGCTGCTGGTGTTCAGGTAGAGCAGTTCCAGTTCGAGCTTCAACGGCGCGGCCGAGCCGAGCAGATAGGCTTCGACCCATTCGATCACGGGGCCGAACAGCTCGAAGGAGTTCTCGGGATACGAGTCGCCGCGCATCGCCAGCACGCCGGCGGCGGCATCGGCGGTGATGGCGGGCGTGGACTGGGTCCCGGGAATTTCTAGGTCTTTCATCAATGACTCCGAAAATTTTCTTGGGCTTTGGCGCGCCGGTCAGATCACGACGCTCAAGCTGAAGAAGGCCCGGCCCTCGCCCGCCGCGGGCGTCAGGCTGGCTTCCAGCGGCGCGCCGGCCCGGCGCGCGATATCGATCAGGCCCAGGCCGGCCCCCGACGCGGCGCCGGGCGTGCGCGGCTTGTGCAGCTGCGTCTTGTATTCCGCCTTCAAGGCGGCCTTGTCCAGCGTGGCCAGTTGCTGGATGCGCGCCACCAGGCTTTGCCCGTCCTCGGCCTTGACCAGGTTGCCGGCCGACACCACATAGCGGCTTTCGTCGCGGCGCCCGATCACCACCGTGGCGCAGGCGTCGGCGTCGCCGTTCTGGGCGGCATACTGGCGGATGTTCTGGATCATCTCGATGTAGACCGAGAACACATCCATCGCTTCCGCCGGACGCGCGTGCTCGGCATTCAGGTAGTTCTTCAGCGCATTGCCGATTTCTTCGATCAGGCTGCGCGAGATCGGCCCGTTGAAGCACAACAAGGTGCGGTTCTGGTCGAAACGCTCGCCCAATGCGTAGAGATCCGAGGCATTCATGGGAGTTACCGCCCTGATAACGATTATTCGAAACGGAAAGACAGCAAGGTAATGTCGTCGCGCTGGGGCCGGCCGCCCTGGTACCGGGCCAGGACTTCGGTAAAGGCGGCCGCCTGCTCGGTTAACGGCTGGCGCGCGTGTCTCTTGAGCATTTCGGCGAAACGCGTGTTGCCGAAGCCGAAGCCATGCTCGCCACCGGCCTGGTCCAGGAAGCCGTCGGTTGCCAGGTAGTACGTCCAGCCCGGCTCCAGGCGCAATTCGACGTTCTGGTAAGTCCCGGTCCGCTTGTCGCCCAGCGCGCGCTTGCCTCCCGGCACTTCGCGCAGGGTTTCGCCGTCGCTGGCGTACAGGCTGATCTTGGCGCCGGCATACCGCAAGCTGCCGGCCTGGCGGTCAATATATACCAGCCCCGCGTCGGTATTGGTGGCCAGCGCCCGCGGCAGTTGCGCATCCGCAAGCATGGCGCGGATGGCGCTGTCGGTGCGCGTCAGGATGCCCGCGGGATCGGACGGACCGGCCTCGGTGATCGCCAGGTCGATGGCGGCGCGCGCCAGCATGGTCATCAGCGCGCCCGGCACGCCATGGCCGGCGCAGTCCATGATGCCCAGCAGACAATTGGCGCCATCGGAGCGGAACACGTAGAAATCGCCGCCCACCACATCACGGGGCTTCCACAGCACGAAATGATGGGCGCCGAGCGACTGGGTCAACTGGCGGTCAGGCAGAATGGCGCGCTGGATCAGGCTGGCGTAGTCGATGGAATCGCCGATCTTCTTGTGCGCGGCCGCCATGGCGCGGTTGGCGTCCTCCAGCTCGGAGGTGCGTTCGCGCACCTTGCTCTCGAGTTCGGCGGTGTGCTGGCGCACCTTGTCGGCCATCACGCCGAAAGCGCGGCTCAGGTCGCCGATCTCATCCTGTCCGCCGGGCGGCAGGCGCACGTCGTAGCTGCCGTCGGCGATGGCCCGGGCCGACTGCTGCAGGCGGCGCAAGGGCCGCAGCATCAGGCGTTCGATGGCGTAGCCGAAGCACAGCAACAAGGCCGCGAACAGCAGTACCAGGCCGATCGCCGCCGGCCACAGCCAGTCGGTATCCAGCACCCGGGCCGCGCCCAGGTCGACCACGGTCAGCACATGCCAGTGCAACTCGGGCATGTAGGCCACCGACACCAGCTGGCGCACGCCGTCGATCGAAACCCAGGCCGACTGCACCGACTGCGGGTCGGCCTGGGCCGCGTGCAGCGCCGAGCGCAGCTCATCGCGGCTGCTGCCGGGGTCGAGCAGGTTGAACACCATGCCGCGGCCGTTGGCGCCCCCGGCCCCCGAGTTGTAGGCGATCAGGGCGGGGTCCATATGCGCCTGGATCGCGCCCTCCTCGTCAACGATGATGGGCGTGACGCCCGGCTGGCCGCTGTTGACGAAGTCACGCAGGAAGCCGCCCACGTCCAGCCCGGCGCCGGTCAGGCCGATGACCTGGTCACCATCGCGCACCTGCACGTTGATCCAGACCCGCGTGGTCTTGAGCTTGAGGTCGGGATTGACGTTGATGTTGTAGCGCGCGCTCGCCTTGAGCGAGTTGTAGAACCAGCTATCGTCGGCCGCCGCGCGGCTGAGCGTATAGCGCGGCGCTTCCGACAACGGCTGGTCATCGTTGAAGTAGTAGTGGCCGGTGGCGGCGCTGGCAATGAAATAGGCGCGGCCCAGCAGGTCGCGGCGGTAGCCGTCGGCCTCGCGGAAGAACAGCTCGCGCGCGGCCGGATCGCTTTCATTGCGCAGCCAGCGGCGCGTCACCTCGCTGTCGGCCAGGCGCTGCGACAGCGCCAGCTCGCGCGAGACCGGCGCCAGGATGCGCTGGCGGTTCAATTGCGTGAAGTTGTCGGCGAAGGCGCGGCCGAAGTGGTCGCGCACCCCGTCCAGCACCTGCCAGCCGATCAGCGCGGCCGGCGCCAGCGCGACCACGCACGCCAGCAGCAATGCCATCAATGATTTTTTGCGCAAACCCCATTTCGCCATGCGAAGTCTTCCCTGACAGCTTGATAAGACGTGACGCATCCACGCGGTACGCACGGCGCGCTAAGTGTAGAGAACCATCGGATGAATGGAAACAGGCGTAAACGCGCGAATTTGCCAAAGGCTGGCCTATTTCGGGCGAACCGCGCGTTTATTGCGTTTTATATCGAAAAAATGGCTGACTGCCGCGCCGAAACTGCGGCTTTCACGCTACACACCCAGGTAACGTTCCCAGAGGCCGCGGTCGGCATCCAGGGCTGCGGAGTCGCCGCTCCAGACCACCTTGCCGCGTTCGAGGATGACGTGGCGGTCGGCCAGGCTCAGCAGGCGCTCGACGTACTTGTCGATCACCAGGATGGTCTGCCCGGCCTGCCGCAGGCGCGCCAGGCAGTGCCAGATCTCCTCGCGGATCTTGGGCGCCAGGCCCTCGGTGGCTTCGTCCAGGATCAAGAGGCGCGGGTTGGTCACCAGCGCGCGGCCGATGGCCAGCATCTGCTGCTCGCCGCCCGACAACTGGTTGCCCATGTTGCGGGCGCGTTCCCCCAGGCGCGGGAACAGCTCGAAGACGCGCTCGGGCGTCCAGGGCTCGCCGATGGCGGGATTGCGCGCGGCCACGAAGGCGGTCAGGTGTTCGCGCACCGTCAGGTTGGGAAAGCACTGGCGCCCTTCCGGCACGATGGCCATGCCGCTGCGGGCGATACGGTCCGGGCTCCAGCCGCTGATGTCCTGGCCGGCAAAATGGATCTTGCCGCCGCGCAGCGGCAACTGGCCGAACAGCGTGCGCAGCAGCGTGGTCTTGCCCATGCCGTTGCGGCCCAGGAGCGTCACCACCTGGCCGGCGCCGATTTCCAGGTCCACGCCGAACAGCACCTGGCTGGCGCCGTAGCCGCTCTGGGCCGATTCAATGCTGAGCATCAGGCACTCTCCTGGCGCGCGGGCGCCGTTTCATCGTCACCCAGGTAGGCCTGGCGCACATCCGGATTGGCGCGGATCTCATCGGGCGTGCCGGTGGCGATCACACGGCCATACACCAGCACCGAAATGCGGTCGGCCAGCCGGAACACCGCCTGCATGTCGTGCTCGACCAGCAACATGGCGGCGCGGCCGCGCAGCGACTCGATCAGTTCGGTCAGGCGCAGGGTTTCGTCGGGCCCCATGCCGGCCATGGGCTCATCCAGCAGCAGCACGCGCGGCCGCGCGGCCAGCGCCAGCGCGAACTCCACCTTGCGCTGTTCGCCGTGCGGCAGCGTGCCGGCGGCACGGTCCAGCAGGCTGGCGTCGATGGCGCACTCGCGCGCCAGTTCGCGCGCCTGCTCGTACAGCGCCGCTTCGGCGGCGCGCGGCTTCCAGAAGCGGAAGCTGCTGCCGGCGTGGGCCTGCGCCGCCAGCACCAGATTGTCCAGCACACTGGATTGCTTGAAGATGTTGGTGATCTGGTACGAGCGCGACAGCCCCGCCGCCACGCGCTGGTGGGCGTTCATGGCGGTGACGTCGCGGCCGTCCACGGCCAGCGAGCCCGAATCGGCCGCCAACGTGCCGGACAGCAGGTGGATCAGGGTCGATTTGCCGGCGCCGTTGGGGCCGATCAGGGCATGGATCTCCCCCGGATTCAAGGAGATCGAGACATTGTCGGTGGCCACCAGCGCGCCGAAACGGCGCACCAGGTTGCTGGCCCGCAGCGCGGGCGCCTGCGATGAGGTGTGCGTCTGGTTCATGATCCCGCCTTGCCGGTTTGCGCGGCACGGCCGCCGAACAGCGGGCCGAACAGGCCCACCAGGCCGCGCGGCGCGCCGAACACCACGCACAGCAGCAGCACGCCCAGGGGCAGGTGCCAGTATTCGGTCCACTGGCGCAGCACTTCCTCCAGCACCAGCATCACCACCGCGCCGGCCACGCCGCCGTAGCGCAGGCCGATGCCGCCCACCAGCACCATGATCAGCAGATTGGCCGACTGGGTCCAGTGCATCAGGCTGGGCGAGATGAACAGGTTGTGGTTGGCCAGCAGCGCGCCGGCCAGTCCGGCCGCGGCGCCACTCAGCGTGAAGGAGGTCAACTTGATGCGGTAGACCGGATACCCCATCGATTCCATGCGCGACTCGTTTTCCCGGATGCCCTGCAGCGCGGTGCCGAAGCGCGATTGCGTCACCCGCCCGAACAGCCACATCATGACAACGAAAATCACCAACACCAGGTAGTAGAACGACCGGTCGTCGGCCAAATCGATACCCGGCAACGACGAGTAGCCCGGCAGGTTCAGCCCGTCCTCGCCGCCGTACTGGCGCAGCGAGATGAAGATGTAGAACAGCATCTGCGCGAAGGCCAGGGTGATCATGATGAAGTACACGCCGCGGGTGCGCAGCGACACCGCGCCCGTGAGGCAGGCCAACAGCGCCGCCAGCAGCATCGCAACCGGCCACGACACCAGGGCCGAGGTCACGCCCGCCATCGCCAGGATGCCGACCGCGTAGGCGCCGGCGCCAAAGAATGCCGCGTGGCCCAGCGCCACCATGCCGCCATAGCCCAGGATCAGGTTCAGGCTGGTGGCGGCCAGTGCGTAGATCAGCACGCGCCGCACGAAGGAAATATAGAAGTCCAGGCCAAGCGCCGGCGCCACCAGCGGGAACGCCGCCAGCGCGGCCAGCAGGGCCAGGGTCCAGAGCATCGAAGAAGTCCGCATCATCAGCCTCGCGCCGGAAACAGGCCGGAAGGCCGGAACACCAGGACCGCCGCCATCAGCACGTAGATGGCGATGGCCGCCAGCGTCGGGCCGACGCTGGAGGCGACCGCCGGCGAAAACACCTGGCGCAGCAACATCGGCAGGAAGGCGCGCCCGGCGGTGTCGACCATGCCCACCAGCAGCGCGCCGACGAAAGCGCCGCGGATCGAGCCGATGCCGCCGATGACGATGCACACCAGCACCAGGATCAGGATTTCCTCGCCCATGCCGACCTGCACCGAGGTGATCGGCCCCAGCAGCGCGCCGGCCACGGCCGCCAGCATGGCGCCCAGCACGAACACGCCCAGGAACAACAGCGGCACGCGCACCCCCATCAGGGTGGCCATCTGGCGGTTCGAGGCGCCGGCCCGCACCAGCACGCCGGCGCGGGTGCGCGTCACGAACCAGTACAGCCCCACGGCCGAGGCCACGCCGAAGACGATGATCATCAGGCGGTAGGCGGGATACAGCAGATCGGGCAACAGGCGCACCGGCCCGGACAGCAGCGCCGGCATGTTCAGCATGACCGGGGCCGGGCCCCAGATCATCTTGACCAAATCATTGGCGATGAGGATGACCGCGTAGGTGCCCAGCACCTGGGCCAGGTGGTCGCGCAGCGCCAGACGGCGGATCAGCGTCAGTTCCAGCACCACCCCGACCAGCCCGGTGGCGACGGCGGCGACCAGCACGGCGGCCGTGAACGATCCCGTGCGCTGCATGGTTTCGGCGGCGACATAAGCGCCTGCCATATAGAGCGAGCCGTGCGCCAGATTCATGATGTCCATGATGCCGAACACCAGGGTCAGCCCGGCCGCAATCAGAAACAACATCAACCCAAACTGCAGACCGTTCAGCAATTGCTCGATGATGAGCGTGAACGTCATGAAAATCCCCTCTGCTGCAGCCCCACCCCCGAAGCGCTGCGCGCTTGCCCCCTCAAGGGGGCGCCGCGACGGACCGGCCAAGCCGGATCCGTGCGACCCCGCGGGCGGGGCCACATTGCATGTAGCCGTTCTTGGTTCTTACAGCTTGCAGTCGCCGACGTAGACGTCCTGGTACTTGTCGAACACCTTGCCCACCAGCTTGTTGGTGATGCGGCCGCTGGCATCCTTGTCGACCACGCGCAGGTAGTAGGCCTGGATCGGATAGTGGTTCTTGCCGTAGGTGAAGCTGCCGCGCACCGAGGGGTAGTCGGCCTTGGCCAGCGCCTTGATGATGGCCTCGCGGTCGGAGGCCTTGCCGCCGGCCTGCTTGACGGCGGCGTCCATGGCCATGATGACGTCGTAGGCCTGGGCGGCGTACACCGACGGGTAGCGGCCGTTGTATTCCTTGCGGAAGGCTTCGACGAAGGCCTTGTTCTGCGGCACGTCCAGGTCATGCGCCCACTGCGCCGTGTTGTACATGCCCAGCATCGGCTCGCCCACGGCCTGGATCACGTCCTCGTCGGCCGAGAAGCCCGGACCGATCAGCTTGACGCTTTGCGACAGGCCGGCGGACACGAACTGCTTGACGAAGTTGATGCCCATGCCGCCCGGCAGGAAGATATAGACCGCGTCCGGCTTGGCGGCGCGGATCTGGGCGATTTCGGCGGCATAGTCGATCTGGCCCAGCTTGGTGTAGACCTCGTCGCCCGGCGCGATCTTGTAGCCGCGCTTGAAGCCGGTCAGCGCGTCCTTGCCGGCGGGGTAGTCCGGCGCCATGATGAACATCTTCTTGAAGCCGCGGTCGGCCGCCACCTTGCCGGCGGCTTCGTGGAAAGCGTCATTCTGGTACGAGGTGCCGAACCAATAGTGGTTGCACTGGGCGCCGGCGAACTGGCTGGGGCCGGGGTTGTTCGACAGGTACGGCACCTTGGCCGCGAACAAGGCGGGGCCGACGGCCAGGGCCACGTTCGAGCCGATCGGGCCGGTGAAGAAATCGACCTTGTCGCGCTGGATGTAACGCGTGACCAGTTGGCGGGCCTGGTCGGGGTTGCCGCCCATGTCGGTCTGCAGGAATTCGGCGGGCTGGCCGCCGAGCTTGCTGCCCAGCTGCTTGATCGCCAGGTTGAAGCCGTCGCGGGCCTCGGCGCCCAGGGCCGAGAACGGACCGGAAATGTCATTCGCGATGCCGACCTTGACCGGATCGGCGTGTGCCAGTGCCGGCACCAGGGCGGCGGCGGCAATAAGGGAAGTGATGAAACGCATGGTGGTGTGCTCCGTGCGCGAGCCGCGCAGAGGGTGTTGTTCTGGGATTGCGATTCGAAGGACTTCTATGGCCGGCCCGCCGGCCCGGTCAGGCGGCCGTCAGACCGGTGCCCGTGGCAGCCGATCCCGTGATGCGGCATGGGGGGAACTGGCGTGGTTCATAGTTTAGGTTTAAAGTATTCGGCAAAACAAGTCTAGGGTTTTTACCAATGATCCACGGCGCGGGCACCCGCGCGGACATTACCCGACATCGGCCCGATACTCAAGAATACAAACCCATCCACGCATTCCCGGTAATCTTCCCCCACCATGACAGACGCTCCCGACCTGGAATCCCGCGCCGCCCCCGATGATCATCACGCGCTGCGCCTGTGGCTGCGCATGCTGACCTGCGCCAATCTCATCGAAGGCGAGATCCGCAGCCGGTTGCGCAACGAATTCGACACCACCCTGCCGCGCTTCGATCTGATGGCGCAATTGCAGCGCGCGCCCAAGGGCATGAAGATGGGCGAATTGTCGCGCCACATGATGGTGACCAACGGCAATATCACCGGCATCACCGACCAGCTCGAAAAGGAAGGCCTGGTGGTGCGCACCAAGGTCGAGTCCGACCGCCGCAGCTCACTCATCAAGCTGACGCCGCAAGGCCGCAAGAGCTTCGCCAAAATGGCGCGGGCCCACGAATCGTGGGTCAAGTCGATGTTCGGCGAACTGCCGGAGGGCAGCCGCAACGCGCTGTTCCAGGCGCTGGGTGAACTGAAACTACAGGTGGTGGCGACCCGCTCGGCCGGCCCCAAGGACTGACGCGGTCCGATCCGGCCGCCAGAAAAGCGCCAACGGTTTGGCGCATAATTGCCGGCATGATTCCGGTATCTCTTCCTGGCGGTAATTACTACGTCTTGATGGCCATCTCGCTGGCCTGCCTGTCGACGCTGCTGACCTGGCTGGCCATCCTGGCCACCAGCCAGGGCGCCCGCCGGTGGCTGGGCGGCCATCGCCGTGGCGGCACGGTCCTGATGGCGCTGCTGGCCCTGGTCGGCGGCCTCTTTCCCTACCAGCAGCTGAGCCTGTGGCTGGCGGCCCAGCGCGATGCCCGCCTCGGCAGCGACTTCAACCTGGTGCTGGCCCAGCCCGCGCGGCTGGCCGGGGTCGACATGCCGGCGGGTACGGCGCTGCGCCTGGCCAGCGCCGGCGATCCGGCCTCGTTCGACCGCGCCACCTTTCCCGACGACCACCCGGCCAGCGTGCAGGGCGTGAGCGCCACCCGGCTGTTCCATTACGCCGCCACCGCCCGCCAGCCCGAGACCCTGTCCGTCGAGATCGCCCGCGACCAGGCTCAGGACGGCTGGCTCTGCGCCCACGGTCATCGGATTGAATTCGTCGTGCTGAGCGGCCAGCCGCGGTTCTCCAGTTGCCACCTGGCCATCGGCAATACCCTGGACCAGCAGCCGGTGCCGGCTGGCGCCTGGCTCAAGGTGGACGAGGCGGTGCGCGCCAGCGCGCCCGATCCCGCCAACCCGGCGCCGCGCTGGCTGCTGCGCGCCGAGGGGAGCGACCCCCTGTCGGTGGCCGGCATGCCGCTGCTGAAGGTGGACATGACCCTGGACGCGCAGCGCCGCCTGCTGGGGTTCGAGGGCCTGCTGGGGCGCGAGAGCACGCTGGGCAGCATCACCTACCCCACCGGCACCCGCATGCTCACGGCCAGCCCGCGCGTACCCGGCATGCAGCCCGGCGACCTGCTGTTCTCGCCCTCGCGCGGCCGCGCCGCGCGCCAGGCCGACGGCAAGGAGATCGCGGCCGGCATGTCGGTGCTGCAGGCGCCCGACGGCACCGTGCGCGCCATCCTCTCGAACCGCGATGCCGGGGTGCTGGACGTGGCCGCCATGCGCACCGCGCCCTGACGGCCGGCGCTCCGGCGCCCGCCGCCGCCTGTCGCAAAGCAGTGGGATAATACGAAGCTTTCCCCCACGCGCCGCCTTTCGCTGGCGGCGATTTCCGTCCAGCTCATTCATGAGACGAAGTCATGGCCGTTAACCTGCAGATCCCCTCCGAGTCCGAAATTTTCCCTGTTGCCGGCGTTGAAATCGGCGTTACCGAGGCCGGCATCCGCAAAGCCAACCGACGCGACCTGACGGTTTTCCGCCTGGCCGAAGGCAGCAGCGTGGCCGGCGTGTTCACCCGCAACCGTTTCTGCGCGGCGCCCGTGCAGGTGTGCCAGGCCCACCTGGCCGACGGCGGCCCGATCCGCGCGCTGGTCATCAACACCGGCAATGCCAACGCCGGCACCGGCGCCGAAGGCCTGAAGAAGGCCCAGGACACCTGCGCCGAACTGGGCCGCCTGCTGGGCGTGCCCGCCGCCCAGGTGTTGCCGTTCTCGACCGGCGTGATCCTCGAACCGCTGCCGCTGGACCGCCTGTTCGCCGGCCTGCCGGGCGCCATCGCCAACCTGGGCGCCGACCACTGGTCGAGCGCGGCGCACGGCATCATGACCACCGACACGCTGCCCAAGATCGCATCGCGCCGCGTCCAGATCGACGGCAAGACCGTCACCTTCACCGGCATCAGCAAGGGCGCCGGCATGATCCGCCCCAACATGGCGACCATGCTGAGCTTCCTGGCCACCGACGCCGGCATCGCCCAGCCGCTGCTGCGCAAGCTGGCGGTGGAAATCGCCGACGCGTCGTTCAACCGCATCACGGTCGACGGCGACACCTCCACCAATGACTCGTTCATCATCGTCGCCACGGGCAAGTCGGGCGTCGAAGTCAATGCCGAGTCCGACGCCGCCTACGCCGCCGTGCGCGAGGCGCTGACCGCCGCCGCGCTGGAACTGGCGCAGAAGATCGTGCGCGACGCCGAAGGCGCCACCAAGTTCATGACCATCCGCGTCGAAGAGGCCGGCACCACCGAGGAAGCCCTCAAGGTGGCCTACGCCGTGGCCCACTCGCCGCTGGTCAAGACCGCCTTCTTCGCCTCGGACCCCAACCTGGGCCGCATCCTGGCCGCCGTGGGCTACGCCGGCATCGACGACCTGGACGTGTCGAAGATCCGCCTGTGGCTCGACGACGTGCTGGTGGCCAAGGACGGCGGCCGCAACCCCGACTACCAGGAAGCCGACGGCCAGCGCGTGATGAAGCAGGCCGAGATCAGCGTGCGCATCGCGCTGGGCCGCGGCCAGGTCAATGACACCGTCTACACCTGCGACTTCTCGCACGAGTACGTGTCGATCAACGCCGACTACCGTTCCTGATCAAGACCCGCCATCCGCCCGGCTGATCCCCGGGCGCGGAACCCCGGCATTGTCTGCCGGATCCGACGGCGCCCGCGAAAGCGACGCGGGACCGATGCCGGGCCCGTCCGTTCGCTCTTCCTGGACCACACCGTGACCGCGACCGAATTCACCACCCTCATCCAGCGCGCCGAGCGCGTGCTGGCACAGCTCGAAGCCTGGCTGCCCCCCGCCCCGCCTGACATCGACTGGAACGCCCACGCCTTCCGCTGGCGCAAACGCGGTTCGCGCGGCTGGCTCGACGCCGTGCGCCACGTGGCCCGCATCGAACTCGAAGACCTGCAGCACATCGAGCGCCAGAAAGGCATCATCGACCGCAACACGCGGCAATTCATCGACAAGAAGCCCGCCAATAACGTCCTCATGACCGGCGCCCGCGGCACCGGCAAGAGCTCGCTGGTCAAGGCCATGCTCGCGGCCTACGGCGACCGCGGCCTGCGGCTGATCGAGGTCGACAAGTCCGACCTGGCCGACCTGGCCGACATCGTCGAACTGGTGGCCTCGCGCCCCGAGCGCTTCATCGTCTTCTGCGACGATCTGTCGTTCGAGGAAGGCGAGGCCGGCTACAAGGCGCTCAAGTCCGTGCTGGACGGCTCGGTCGCCGCCGCGGGCGACAACGTGCTGATCTATGCCACCTCCAACCGGCGCCACCTGATGCCGGAATACATGAGCGAGAACCTGCAGGCCAAGCACCAGCCCGACGGCGAGATCCACCCCGGCGAAACCGTCGAAGAGAAGATCTCGCTGTCCGAGCGCTTCGGGCTGTGGCTGTCGTTCTATCCCTTCAAGCAGGACGACTACCTCGACATCGTCTACCACTGGCTGCGCGAGCTGGGCTGCCCGGAAGCGCAGATCGAACCGTCCCGCACCGAGGCGCTGCAATGGACCATCGAGCGCGGCTCGCGCTCGGGCCGTGTCGCCTATCAATTCGCCCGCGACTGGGCTGCCCGCCATGTCTGACAAAATCATCGATGTCGCCGCCGGCCTGATCCTGCGCCCGGACGGCATGCTGCTGCTGGGCCAACGCCCCGAAGGCAAGCCCTGGTCGGGCTGGTGGGAACTGCCCGGCGGCAAGCTCGAACCCGGCGAAACCGTGCTGCAGGCGCTGGCGCGCGAGCTGCAGGAAGAGATCGGCATCCGCGTGACGCAGTCGCGGCCGTGGGTGACCTACGTGCACGCCTATCCGCACACCACGGTGCGGCTGGCGTTCTGCCACGTCACTGCCTGGGAAGGCGAGCCGCGCAGCCTGGAAAACCAGCGCCTGGAGTGGGTCGATCCGGCCAATGCGGCGGCGGTCGGCGACCTGCTGCCGGCCACCCTGCCGCCGCTGCGCTGGCTGCAGCTGCCGACGGCCTATGGCATCAGTTCCATCGGCTCGCGCGCCGGCCTGTCCTCCTTCCTGGGCCGGTTGGACGCGGCGCTGGCGCGCGGCGTCAAGCTGGTGCAGTTGCGCGAACCGCAATGGCCCGACGGCCCGGCCTCGGCCTCGCTGCGCGAGGCCTTGCTGCAGATCGTCAAGCGCTGCCACGCCGCGGGCGCGCGGGTGCTGGTCAACAGCGCCCATCCGGCCGCCTGGTGGCGCGAGGCCGACGGCGTGCACCTGCGCAGCGCCGACGCCGCGCGGCTGACGGCCCGGCCCGACCTGCCGGCGGGCGCGCTGGTGGGCGTCTCGGCGCACGACAACGCCCAGGTGGTGCATGCGCGCGAACTGGGCGCGGATTTCGCCGTGCTCGGCCCGGTGCTGGACACGCCCAGCCACCCGGGCGCGCCGACGCTGGGCTGGGACGGCTTCGTCGCCGGCAACCGCGATGCCGGCATCCCGGTCTTCGCGATCGGCGGGCAATCCACCCAGACCGTCTCGCAGGCCCTGCGCCACGGCGCGCACGGCATCGCCGGCATCCGCGGCCTGATCTGACGCGGGCCTGGATCGCCACCCGCCCACGACCGGCGCGCCGCGCCGGTTTTTTTACGCCCTAGGGAAACTCCCCCCTTGCCGCAAAAGGTGGCGGCGTCCTATCTTGGCGACTGATGTGACCAAGTGGTCACGTTTGAGGGCCGGCGCCACCGTCCTGCCGTCCCGCTTGATTGCTTTTGCTGCACCGTTTCTTTGTCGTCGTTCCCACAACAAGGAAGTCCAGCATGCCCCTGCCTCCCCCTCCCGATGACCGCTGCGGTCCATTCCCGGCCGACGCCCAGCGTCGCGACTTCATCCTGCGCGGCGCCGCAGGCCTGGCCGGCGCGGCCGGGCTGGCGGCCGGCGGCTGGCCCCTGCGGGCGCTGGCACAGGCGGCCTCGCCACTGACCTTCGCCTTCTGGCCCTGGGGCAGCGAAATCGTGCAACAGGGCGCCGCCCGCTTCACGCAGGAAAGCGGCGTGCCGGTGAACCTGTCGCCCATCCCCGGCGACTACGCCGCGGTGCTGGAAACGCAACTGGCCGCCAAGGCGCCGCTGGACATGTTCTACGCCCAGCGCGGCCAGGCCTCGCGCTGGTACGCGGCCGGCTGGATCCGACCGATCGACGACATGCCCGGCCTGGACGAGATCCAGAAGCAGATGTTTCCCGGCATCGTCGAGGACGCCAAGGCCACCGACGGCCGCTACCTCGGCCTGACCTATTACAACGGCGGCCCCTACGCGCTGTTCCGCAACGAGAAGATCCTGGGCGCAGCCGGCTACGGCGGCACCGCCAACGCCGCCGACTATCCGCAGGACTGGGCCACGGTCGAAAAGCAGGCGCGCGACATCAAGAAAAAGGGGCTGGCCGAGCATCCGATGCTGATGCCCTGGTACAACGCCTGGACCGGCCTGCCGTGGGCCCTGATCGCGCAATGCTTTGCCGAGGGCGAGCGTTTCGTCGACGGCGAATTGCGCGCCACCTTCGGCCCCGACACCCCACTGACCAAGGTGCTGTCCGACTGGAAGCGCTGGTGGGACGACGAACTGGTGCAGCGCGCCGTGCTGACGTGGTCAGGCACCGAGACCTCCAGTTCCTGGATGAAGGGCCAGCACGCCTTCCACCTGAACATCGATTACTACAGCTTCAACTACAACGATCCGGCCAAGAGCCAGATCGCCGACTATTCCAGCTACAACCCGGTGGTGCCGGGCGCCACCCACGACACCGTGCTGGTGGGGCACGCGCTGCTGTGCATGTCGACGCGCAAGCGCAGCGACGCCGAGCAGGCCGCGCTGTGGGAGCTGGTCAAGTACTTCGGCTACCGCGACCGTGCCGGTCAGTTGACCACGCACAAGAACTGGATCGCCAAGGCCAACCTGGAAGTGCCCTTCCCCGAGCTGTACCGCGACCCCGACAGCCGCGCCGCCATCATGAAATGGATGTATCCGGCGCATCGGGAGCAGGTCTACCAATGGCTGTTCGAGGGCCGCGAAAAGGCCGTGGCCGCCAACATCCTGAAAGCGCCGTGGTACCAGGAATGGGACACCGGCATGCACGAGATGATCGCGCAGGACATGCTGATCAAGGGCACTCGCACGCCGGCCCAGGTGGCCACTGAACTGCGCGCGCGCTGGGACGGCCTGTACAAGAAGTACGCCAAGATCCTCAAGCGGAGCTGATGACATGGCCAGCGTCTGCCTGCAAGGCATAGAGAAGTCGTACACCCACTTCCAGGCGGTGCGCTCGCTCGACCTGGACATCCGCGACGGCGAATTCGTGGTTTTGCTGGGGCCGTCGGGCTGCGGCAAGACCACCACGCTGAACATGATCGCCGGCCTGGACACGCCCACCGGCGGCCAGATCCGCATTGACGACCGGCGCGTGGACCAGGTGCCGCCGCACCGGCGCAACGTCGCCATGGTGTTCCAGAGCATCGCGCTTTATCCGCACATGACGGTGCGCGAGAACATCGGTTTTCCGCTGCGCATGCAGAAGCTGCCGGCCGCCGAAGTGCGCGCCAAAGTGGACCGGGCGGCCGCGCTGCTGCGGGTCGAATCGATGCTGGACCGCAAACCCTACCAGCTGTCGGGCGGGCAGCGCCAGCGCGTGGCGATCGGCCGCGCGGTGGTGCGCGACCCCGACCTGTTCCTGTTCGACGAGCCGCTGTCCAGCCTGGACGCCAAGCTGCGCACCGACATGCGGGTCGAACTCAAGCGCCTGCACCGCAGCCTGAACGCGACCTTCATCTACGTCACGCATGACCAGGTCGAGGCCATGACGCTGGCGGACCGCATCGCCGTCATGTCGGGCGGCAACCTGCTGCAGTTCGCCGACCCTGACACCATCTACCGCCGCCCCGCCACCATGGAAGTGGCGGACTTCATCGGCAACCCCGGCATGAACTTCCTGCGCGGCACGCTGGAGGCGCACGACGGCGCGCCGGCGCTGCGCAATGCGGGCGGCACCTATCCGCTGCCCGCCGCGCTGGCGGCCGCCGCGCGCCGGCTGCCGGCCGGCAGCCAGGCCGCCCTGGGCATCCGCCCCGAGGCCATGGCGCCGGCGCCGCTGGCCGGCGACGGCCTGCTGCTGCAGGGCCGGGTGTGGGCAGTCGAGCCGGTGGGTTCGGACCAGTTCATCGACATCACCACCGCCGGCGAGGACGGCCCGCGGCTGCGCGCCAGGTTGTCGCCGGAACGGCGCTACGAGGTCGGCGCACCGATCGCGCTGGCGTTGCCGGCGGCCCGCCTGTACCTGTTCGACGCCGCCGGCCTGCGGGTCCATGGCGGCGAGGAGCCGCGCGCATGAGCGCCGCCAGCCTGCCGCGCGCGTCCGTGCCGCTGCCCGCCCGCGGCGGCAAGGAGATGTCGGACCTGGGCTTCGCGCTCACGGTGATCATCGCGGTGTACGCGCTCAACACCCTCATCATCGGCGTGCCGCTGGGCTATTCGTTCTGGCTCAGCCTGCACGACACCAACGCCATCCTGCGGACCCATGAGTTCGTCGGCGCCGACCTGTATGGCGAAGTGCTGTCCGACAGCGCCGTCACCGATGCCATCTGGCGCAGCCTGGGCTTCGTCGCGATGTGCGTGGCCGGCTCGTTCGTGGCGGCCTTGGGCATCGCCCTGGTGCTGAACGAGGACATGCCGCTGCGCGGCCTGGTGCGTGGCCTGGCGCTGCTGCCGTGGGCCATGTCGCAGGTGGTGACGGCGACGGTGTTCTCGTTCCTGCTCAATCCCAGCTTCGGCGCGCTCACCGGCCTGCTGGCGCCGCTCGGGCTGGCCGGTCCGGGCACGGTGTGGCTGAACAGCGACTGGGCCCTGTTCTGGGTGGCGCTGGCCTTCGTCTGGCACATCGCGCCGCTGGGCAGCTTCTTCTACCTGGCGGCGCTGCAGACCATTCCGCGCGATCTGTACCGCGCGGCGCGGGTGGACGGCGCCGGCCCGCTGGCGCGCTTTCGCCACATCACCCTGCCGCACCTGAAGCACACCACGCTGATCGTGCTGGTGGTGATGACGGTGGAGGCGGTACGCCAATTCGACCTGCTGTTCTCGCTGACGCGCGGCGGGCCCGGCACGTCCACGCAGATCCTGCCGCTGCTGATCTTCCGCTACAACTTCGAGTTCTCGAAGTACGGGCTGGCCTCGGCCGCGGCATTCCTGCTGACGGTGCTGTCGCTGTTGCTGGCCACCGCCTACTTCATGCTGATCCGCAAGAAGCGCACGCAAGGAGGCCATCATGCGCAATGACGCGGCCCGCGTGGCCGGCGAAGGCTGGCGCCCCTGGCTGGTGGGCGCGGGCGTGGCCCTGGTGGCGTTCTGGTGCCTGTTCCCGCTGTACTGGACGCTGAAGGCCTCGTTCATGGACGAGTCGGCCATCATCATGGGCGTGGCGAACCATGCTGGGGGCTACACCTTCGACAACTATCTGCGGGTGCTGGGCCTGTCCAGTTCCGATTCCATCTTCGGCGGCCAGACCCGTGCCATCATGGCGGGGTTCGTCAACAGCGCGCTGGTGGCGCTGCCGGCCGCGGCCGCGGGCACCGCCATCGCCACATTGGCCGGCTATGTGCTGGGGCGCTTCGAGTTTCCGTTCAAGGGGCCGCTGCTGTACGTGCTGCTGGCCTCGCGCACGCTGCCGCCCATCGCGCTGCTGATCCCGTACTACGTGTTCTTCGCCGCCATCGGCCTGGCCGGCAGCCTGTTCGGCCTGTGGATCGTCTACCTGACCGCCGTGATCCCGCTGCTGTCGTGGGTGCTGATGGGCTATTTCGCCTCGCTGCCGGTCGAGATCGAACGGGCTGCGCGCATGGACGGCTGCACCCGCTGGCAGATGCTGCGCCACGTGACCCTGCCGATGGCGCTGCCGGGCATCGCGGCGGCCTTCATCATCGCCTTCCTGGTGGGCTGGAACGACCTGCTGTTCGCCATCGTATTGACCGGCGGCACCTCGGCCCAGACCCTGTCCGCGGCGCTGCTGGGCCTGTCGCCGCTGATGCCGGGCTTTCGCGCCGACCTGGGGCTGTTCGCCGCCGCCAGCATGCTGGCCGCCCTGCCGCCGCTGGCGCTGGCCATGCTGTTCCAGCGCTTCATCACCAACCTGAACATCGTCGATCCCGTGACGAGCAACACGGACTAGGAAGCACGCATGACCATCGGCATCGCGGCATACGGATCCAACGCCGGCGCGGCCGTGCGCGCCGCCGCCCTGGGCGCCGAGCTGCTGGGCCACGGCGCCATCGGCGGCTTCGCCGTGTTCGCGGTGCTGGACGAGGCAGGCCGGGTTCATCATGCGGCCTGCCAGCGCGGCGGCGTCACCGCGCTGGACCTGCCGCCGGCCTGGCTGCGGGCGCGCCATGCCGCGCTGATCGAAAGCGGCCCCGACCGCCCCGAACCGCTGGCGCAGTTCCTGCCCGGCGCCGATGGCGTCGGCCTGGTGACCGGCCACCGCCTGCCCAACCGTCCCGGCGCCGACGGCGTGCCACTCAATCAGGCAGTGCTGCGGCGCCTGGCGGCGGGCGAGCCGGCGCAGGTCGCCGTGGCCGAGGTGCTGCATGCGCATCCGGAAGTCGATGCCGGCCTGATCGCATTGTCCGCGTCCGGCCAACTGGCCTGCGGCAACAGCGCCCGCGTGGCGCGCCGGCCCGACCAGGGCCAGGCCGGGCGCGACGACGGCGCCAGCCGGCTGGCGCTGCTGCACAATTCGATCTTTCCCTGCCCGCCCCTGGCCGAGGCCATGGCCGACCTGGCCTGGCAGGTGCTGACCGGCGGCGTCGGCGCCTATCGCGCCCTGAGCCTGCGCGCTCCCGTGGCCATCACCGCCGGCCCGCGCGACCGGGTGCGGGTGGACGACCGGCTGCGCGTCACCGCCATCGAACAGGCCGACCCATCGCTGCCGGTGACCCGGCGGCGCGCCAATGCCATCTACCTGGGCAGCGAAGTCTGGCAAGATGGCAGGCATATCGGCCATACCGTCAGCGAACTCGTTGTGGATATGGCCGACGGCCGGGTGTTCGGTCTGCCGGACCCCGCCCGCTCCCTCATCATCATGAAGGAACCGGCCAATGTCCCGACGTGAGAATACCGAGCGCCAGATACTGCAAGCGCTGGAAGACCAGATCAAGGAAACCGGCATGGGCGGCGTGGGTATCAACGCCATCGCCAAGCGCGCCGGCGTCAGCAAGGAGCTGATCTACCGCTACTTCGACGGCATGCCCGGCCTGATGCTGGCCTGGATGCAGGAACAGGACTTCTGGACCCGCAACCCCGGCCTGCTGGCCGCCGGCGAATCCAGCCAGCGCAGCCCGGGCGAACTGGTGCTGTCGATGCTGCGCGCGCAGCTCGACGCGCTGGCCGGCAACGAGACGCTGCGCGAGGTGCGCCGCTGGGAGCTGATCGAACGCAACGAGGTGTCCGCGCCGCTGGCCGAACGCCGCGAGCGCGCCGCGCGCGGTTTCATCGACCGCGTCGACGGCCTGACCGACGACATGGATACGCCCGCCGTGGTCAGCGTGATGCTGGCGGGCGTGCTGTACCTGATGCTGCGCGCCAAGACCGAAAGCCACTTCCTGGGCGTGCCGCTGCGCACCCCGGAAGGCTGGGACCGCATCAACGGCGCGCTCGAACACCTGGTCAAGCACGGTTTTCCCGCTGCGCTCAACCAAGAATCCCTGGCCAACCTGGAGGCGCGCCGCAAGAAGCCGCGGCCGCCCGCCGACACCGAGACCTGACCGCCCCATGCCCGCGCAACCCGACCCGCAGGAATATGACCTCATCATCAGCGGCGGCCGCATTGCCGACGGCCTGGGCGGCCCGGCGCGCCGCGCCGACCTGGCGATCCGCGGCGAACGCATCGCCGCCCTCGGCGACGGCTCGGGCTGGCGGGCGGCGCGCCGCATCGACGCCAGCCGCCAGGTGGTGGCGCCGGGCTTCATCGACTGCCACACCCACGACGACCGCGCCCTGCTCAATTCGCCGCTGATGCGGCCCAAGGTCAGCCAGGGCGTCACCACCGTGGTCACCGGCAACTGCGGCATCAGCCTGGCGCCGGTGCACGCGCCCGGCGATGCCGTGCCGCCGCCGCTGAACCTGCTGGCGCAGCACACCGGCGAACTGTATGCCCGCATGCAGGACTACGCCGCCGCCCTCGACGCCAGCCCGGCCGCCGTCAACAGCCTGGCCCTGGTGGGGCATTCGAGCCTGCGGGTGTCGGCCATGGCGCGCCTGGACCGGCCCGCCGACAAGCGCGAGATCGCCGCCATGCGCCATGCGCTGGACCAGGCCATGGCGGCCGGGGCCGCGGGCCTGTCCACCGGCCTGTACTACCCCACCGCCATGCACGCCAGCACCGAGGAAGTGATCGGCGTGGCCGAGCCGCTGTCGTCCTGGCAGGGCCTGTACACCACCCACCTGCGCGACGAGGCCGACCACGTCTGCGACGCCATGGAAGAAGCCTTCCTGATCGGCCGCGCCGCCGACGTGCCGGCGATCCTGTCGCACCACAAGGTCACCGGCAAGCACAACCACGGCCGCACCGCCGAAACGCTGGCGCTGTTCGACCGCGTGCGCGCCGACCAGCCGCTGGGCATGGACGTCTACCCCTACGCCGCCTCGTCCACCATCCTGGAACCGCGCCGGGTGCCGGCCGGCGAGAAGATCATCGTTACCTGGTCGCAGGCGCGGCCCGAGATCCAGGGCGTGGATCTGCGCGAACTGGCGGCGCGCGAGGGCAAGGACCCGCAGCGCCTGGCCGAGGAGCTGTCGCCTGGCGGCGCCATCTATTTCTCGATGGACGAAGACGACGTCAAGCGCGTCATCGGCCACGGCAGCGTGATGATCGGCTCCGACGGCCTGCCGCACGACCAGCGGCCGCATCCGCGCCTGTGGGGCGCGTTCTCGCGGGTGCTGGGACGCTATGTGCGCGAAATGCGGGTGCTGGGCATGGAAGAGGCGATCCGCCGCATGACCAGCCTGACCGCGGCCCAGTTCGGCCTGCGCGATCGCGGCGTGCTGCGCGCCGGCAGCTATGCCGACGTGGTGGTGTTCGACCCGGCCAGGGTGGCCGATATGGCCACCTTCGCCGAGCCGCTGCAACCGTCCGCCGGCATCCAGGCCGTGCTGGTCAATGGCCAACTGGTGGAAGCCGGCGGGGCGCCCACCGGCGCCCGCCCCGGCCGCCTGTTGCGCGGCGCGGACCGCGCCGCGCCCGGCTTCGAGACGCCTGCCTGGGCCGCCTGAATCCCGTCATCCGGCGCCGCTCGCGGGCGGCGCCCCGTTCCCGGAGCATCATGCACACAATCGTCATCGGCGCGGGCGTGGTCGGCATGGCCACCGCCTACTATCTGCACCGCGAAGGCCATCGGGTCAGCGTGGTCGACGCCGGGCCCGGCCCCGGCCTGGCCACCAGCCGGGCCAACGGCGCCCAGCTCAGCTACAGCTTCGTCGCGCCGCTAGCCGACCCCGCCGTGCTGCCCAGGTTGCCCGCCTGGCTGCTGGGCCGCGACACGCCGCTGCGCTGGCGGCCGCGGCTGGACCCGGCGCAATGGCGCTGGTGCCTGCATTTCCTGCAGGCCTGCACCCATGGCCGCAGCCGCGCCACCACCCGCGAGTTGCTGGCCCTGGGACTCTACAGCCGCCAATGCGTGCACGATCTCGTCGAGCGCGAACGGCCCGATTTCGATTTCAGCTCGCGCGGCAAGCTGCTGGTGTACCAGGACGCCGCCGCCTACGGCCGCGCGCTGGCGCAGAGGGACTACCAGGCCACGCTGGGCTGCGAGCAACGCGCCCTGGACCGACAGGCCTGCCTCGACCTGGAGCCGGCGCTGGCCGACATCGGCGCCAGCATCGCCGGCGCCATCTACACGCCCACCGAGGACGCCGGAGACTGCCTGAGGCTGTGCACCGAACTCGAACGCCTGCTGCGCGCCGCGCCCGGCGCGGTGGATTTTCATTTCGACACCCCGGTCACGGCGTTGCGCGCCGAAGGCGGCCGCATCGTCGCGCTGGCCACGCCGCAAGGCGAGCTGCAGGCCGACCATTACGTGCTGGCCGGCGGCATCGGCGCCCAGGCGCTGGCGCGCCGCATCGGGCTGGACCTGCGCATCTATCCGCTCAAGGGCTACAGCCTGACCTACGCCCTGACGCCCGACAGCATCGCGCCCGCCTCGAGCATCAGCGACATCGGCCGCAAGGTGGTCTATGCCCGGCTGGGGCAGCGCCTGCGGGTGGCGGGCATGGTCGATATCGGCGCCGCCGACGGCGCCGTCGATCCGCGCCGCACACGCAGCCTGGAAGCGGATGTGGCGCGCTTCTTCCCGCGCCTGAATCCGGCCGGCGCGCCGCAGACCTGGGCCGGCCTGCGACCGGCGCGCCCCGACGGCAAGCCGCTGATCGGCGCCACCCCGTGGCACAACCTGTGGCTCAATGCCGGCCACGGCGGCCTGGGCTTTACGCTGGCCGCCGGCAGCGCGCGCATGCTGGTCGACCTGATGCGCGGCCAGCGTCCAGCGGTCGAGGCGGCCGCATTCGCCCTGGCGGCCTGAAGGCGCGCCGGCAGCGGCGCGTTCCGCATGATCGCGGCCGGCAACGCGCCCGGCCGCCGTCCCGGCCTCAGTCCGCCTTGATGGCGCGGCTCTGGATCAGCTTGCCCCACTTGTCGCGTTCCTTCACCTCGAAGGCTGCCAGGTCGGCGCCGAACAGGTTGCCCGGCGTGGCGCCGCCCTGCGCCAGCGACTGTTTCAAGGCGGGAGATTGCAGCGCCTGCTTCATGGCGGCGATCAGTTTTTCGACGACCGGCGCCGGCGTGCCACGCGGCGCATACAGGCCCGACCAGGCCGTGACCTCGAAGCCGGGCAGGCCGGCTTCGGCCATGGTCGGCAGGTCGGGCGCGGCCGGACTGCGCTCGGCCGACGTCACCGCGATGCCGCGCAGACGGTCGCCGGCCTTGAGCGCGGCCATCGAACTGGGCAGGTTGTCCATCAGAATGTCGACCTGCCCGCCGATCACCGCCGGTATCGCCGCCGACGAGCCCTTGAACGGCACATGCAGCATCTGCAGGCCGGCCATCGATTCGAAATAGGCGCCCGTCAGGTGCACTGAAGACCCGATACCCGGCGAGGCATAGGAGTACTTGCCCGGGTCTTTCTTCACCGCGGCCACGACATCCTGCAACGTGCGCCACGGCGAACCGGCCGCGACCGCCATCACGTTGGGCGTGGACGCGATCATGCCCAGCGGTACCAGGTCGGTGGCGGGATCGAAGCCGATGTTGCTGTACAGGAACTCATTGACGCTTTGCGTGCCGATCGAGCCCAGCACGATGGTGTAGCCGTCCGGCCGGGCGCGCGCCGCCGCCGCCACGCCCAGGTTGCCGGCAGCGCCGGGCTTGTTCTCGACCACGATGGACTGGCCCAGCGCCGGCCGCAAGTGCTCGGCGATGGTGCGCGCAAAGATATCGGTGGTGCCGCCCGGCGGGAACGGCACGATCAGGGTGATGGGCCGCTCCGGCCACGTGGCCGCGGCGGCCGGGGCAATCATGGCGCCCGCTATCGCGGCCGCCCCCGCGAGCGCCCGCACGGCGCCGGTTCCTGCACGAAACAACCTGCCCATCCTCTTTCCCCTTCGTGTGAAGTGTTCGATTGATCAAACGGAATCGGGTGCATCGGTACTTCGCGGTTCGACACGGCCGGCGCTGCCGTGGGCAGGCCTTCGTGTCGCGGGCTGGCGCCCGACGTGACCATGCGGTCACTTTTCCCGCATTAGGAACCCGGGGGCCCGGCTTGTCAATCGGGAGAAAGAGGAATCGGGCGTTATCCCTAGGGCCGGCTGGCCGGTTGCGGGGCCGCTGGCGCCACGGTCTGGCCCGCGCCCGCGCCATCCTGCGGCGCCAGCCCGTCCCAGCCGCCGCCCAGGGCGACTATCAGATTGACGCTGGCCACCAGGCGGTTGCCATACAGGCTGAGCGCGCTGCGCTCGTTACTGAGCGCGGTGGCATCCACCACGGCCACACTCAGGTAGTCCACCAGGCCGGCCTTGTACTGGTTCTGGATCAGCCGCAGCGATTCGCGCGCCGACTCCAGGGCGCGGCGCTGCACGGCCTGCTCGTTCTCCAGCACGCGCAACTGGATCAGGTAGTCCTCGACCTCGCGCAGTCCGGTCAGCGCCGCCTGGCGGTACGCCGCTGCCTGCGCGTCATAGGATGCGCGCGCCTGCTCGACCTGCGCCTGGCGCGCGCCGCCGTCGAAAAGCGTCAGCGCCAGCGCCGGCCCCAGCGACCAGAAACGTGCCGGGGCGGTCAGCAGCTCGGCGAACTGGCCATTGCGGAACCCGCCGTCGGCCGACAGCGTCAGGCTCGGGAACCAGGCGGCCTGCGCCACGCCGATCTGCGCATTGGCGGCGGCCGCGCGGCGCTCGGCGGCGGCCACGTCAGGCCGGCGCTCCAGCAGCTCGGACGGCAGCCCCACCGGGATCTGCGGCAATTGCACCGAGAAGGGCGCCGGCGGCAGGCTGAACTGCGACGGCGCCTGTCCCATCAGCACCGCGATGGCGTGCTCGTACTGGCCGCGCTGCCAATCCAGGTCGATCGACTGCGCGCGCGTGCTTTCGAGTTGGGTGCGCGCCACGGCCACGTCCGCCTGCCCCGCCACGCCGACGTTATAGCGGTTCTGCGTGAGTTGCAGCGACTTCTCGTAGGCCGCGACGGTGGCGTCCAGCAGGCGCTTCTGCTCGTCCAGCACGCGCAGCTGCAGATAGGCCTGCACCAACGCGGCCTGCGCGCTCAGGCGGGTCGCGGCCAGGTCCGCCAGGCTGGCGGCGGCGCTGGCCTCGGAGGCTTCGACGCTGCGCCGCACCCGGCCCCACACGTCCAGCTCCCAGCTGACGCTGCCGGTCAGCGAATATTGATTGGCGACGTTGCCCCCGCCGGCCGACGAGGACGACGCACCGCTGCCCCCGCCGCTGCCGGAGCGGGTCAGGCCCGCGCCCGCCCCCACCGTGGGGAAGAAGCCGGCGCGCGCGCCGCGCACCAGGCCGAGCGCCTGGCGGTAGTTGGCCTCGGCCTGGGCGATGGTCTGGTTGGAGGCATTGAGCCGGTCCACCAGGCCGTCGAGCGTGGCATCGTCGTAGACGCGCCACCATTGGCCGCGGTCGGCGACATCGCGCGGCTCGGCCCGCTTCCAGCCCGGCACTTCGCCTTGCCCTTCTTTGTAGACGTTGCCCAGGTCCAGCGCCGGCCGCTGGTAGTCGGGACCGACGGCGCAGGCGGCCAGCGCCGCGCACAACGCCAGCGTGAGGCCGGCGCGCGGCAGGAAGGCGAAAGCAGGAGACTTGGCGTTGCGGATCATGGTTGTTCTATCGAAGCGGCGCCGCCGCGCCGGGTGCGCCCGCGCGCGGCCCAGAGACGGAAACGGTCAAGGTAGAGATAGACCACCGGGGTGGTGTACAGCGTCAGGATCTGGCTCAACACCAGTCCGCCCACGATGGTAATGCCCAGCGGCTGGCGCATCTCGACGCCGGCGCCGGACGCCAGGACCAACGGCAGCGCGCCGAAGATGGCGGCCATGGTCGTCATCATGATCGGCCTGAAGCGCGTCAGGCAGGCCTGGAAGATCGCCTCCCTGGGCGCCATGTGCTGGTTACGCTCGGCCTCGAGCGCGAAGTCCACCATCATGATGGCATTTTTCTTGACGATGCCGATCAGCAGGAACACCCCGATCAGCGCGATCAGCGTGAAGTCGGTGCGCACCAGCAGCAGCGCCAGCAACGCGCCCAGCCCGGCCGACGGCAGGGTCGACAGGATCGTCAGCGGATGCACGAAGCTCTCGTACAGGATGCCCAGCACGATGTACATGGTGACCAGCGCCGCCAGGATCAGCCACGGCTGCTGCGACAGCGTTTGCTGCAGCACCGCCGCCGTGCCCTGGAAGCCGGCCTGGATCTGGTCCGAAGGCAGCCCGATGCGCGCCACCGCGGCGTCAATGGCGGCGGTGGCCTGGCCCAGCGACACGCCCGGCGCCAGGCTGAACGACACCGTGTCCGCGACGAACAGCCCCTGGTGCTGCACGCTGAGCGGCGCGTTGGCGTTCTCGAAGCGGGCGAACGCGGCCATCGGCACGCGCTCGCCGCTCGCCGTGATGACCTCGACCTGCTTGAGCGACTCGATATCCTGGGCGAACTTCGGGTCCACCCCCAGCACCACGTGGTACTGGTTCAGCGGCCCGTACATCACCGATACCTGGCGCTGGCTGAAGGAATTGTTGAGCACGGCGGAAATGGTCGACATGCTCACGCCCAGCCGGGTCGCGGCATCGCGATCGATCACCAGGTTGATCTCGCGGCCCTTGTCCTCGACATCGGTGTCGACGTCGGTGATCTCGGGCACCTTGGCCATGGCCTGCTGCACCTTGGGCATCCAGGTGCGCAACAGTTGCAGGTCGCCAGACATCAACGTGTAGTCGTACGACCCCTGGCTCTGGCGGCCGCCGACGCGGATGTCCTGCTGCGCCACCAGGAACATGCGCGCGCCCGGCATGTTCTGCAATCGCGCCCGCAGGCGGTTGATGACAGCTTCGGCCGATACCTTGCGCTGCGCCAGCGGCTTGAGCTGGATCTGCATGAAGCTGCTGTTGCTGCCGCCACGGCCGCCGGCGTAGCCGGTCATGCTCTGCACCGCCGGATCGGCCAGCACCACCTTGCGCAGGGCTTCCAGCTTGGGCACCGTGGCCTGGAACGAGGTGCCCTGGTCGACCCGGAAGAAGCCCAGCAATTGGCCGGTATCCTGTTGCGGAAAGAAGCCCTTGGGCACCACGGTGTACAGGTACAGGTTCAACCCCACCGCCGCCGCCAGCACCAGCATCATCAGGCGGCTGTGCGCCAGCGCCCAGGCCAGGCTGCGGCGGTAGCCGTCCTGCATCCAGTCGAAGCCGCTCTCGGCCCAGCGCGCCAGGCGGCCGGGCGGCTTGGGCTGGTGGGGTTCGGCCTTGAGCAGGCGCGCGCACATCATCGGCGTCAGCGTCAGCGACACCACCAGCGACACCATGATGGACGCCGACAGCGTCACCGCGAACTCGCGGAACAGGCGCCCCGCCAATCCGCCCATCAGCAGGATCGGAATGAACACCGCCACCAGCGACAGGCTCATCGACAGCACCGTGAAGCCCACCTCGCGCGAGCCGCGCAGCGCCGCCCGCATCGGCGACATGCCGTTCTCGACGTGGCGCATGATGTTCTCCAGCACCACGATGGCGTCATCCACCACGAAGCCGGTGGCCACGATCAGCGCCATCAGCGAAATGGTATTGAGCGTGAAGCCGCACAGATACATGACGCAGAAGGTGCCGATCAGGGATACCGGCACCGCGATGCTGGGAATGATGGCCGCGCGCCAGCGCCGCAGGAAAAGCAGCACCACCAGCACCACCAGGCCCACCGAGATGATCAGCGTCAACTCGGCCTCGTGCAGCGAAGCGCGGATGCTGGGCGTGCGGTCCTGCGCCACGGTCAGCTGCACGTCGGCCGGCATCAGCGCCAGCAGCGTCGGCAACTGGGCGCGCACCGCGTCCACGGTCTCGATGATGTTGGCGTCGGCCTGGCGCCGCACGATCATCAGGATCGCATTGCGCTGATTGAAGAAACCGGTCTGGTACAGATCCTCGACCGAATCCTCGACCTTGGCCACGTCCGCCACCCGCACCGGCGCGCCGTCGCGCCAGGCCACGATCAGCGGCCGGTACTGCTCGGCGCGGCTGAGCTGGTCGTTGACCATGATCTGCCAGTGGTAGCGGTCGTTCTCCAGCACCCCCTTGGGCCGGTTGGCGTTGGCATTGGCCAGCGCGGTGCGCACTTCGTCCAGCGACACGCCGCGATTGGCCAGCGCGCCCGGCAGCACGGTCACGCGCACCGCTGGCAGCGAACTGCCGCCCACCGTGACCTCGCCCACCCCATTCACCTGCGACAGCTTCTGCGCCACGATGGTCGAGGCCAGGTCGTACATCTGCCCCTGGCTCAGGGTATCGGACGTCATCGCCAGCGTCATGATGGGCGCGTCCGACGGGTTGAACTTGTGATACGTAGGGTTGCTGCGCAGGCTGGTCGGCAGCAGCGAGCGCGCCGCGTTGATGGCGGCCTGCACGTCGCGGGCAGCGCCGTTGATGTCGCGCGACAGATCGAATTGCAAGGTCACGCGGGTCGAACCCTGCGTGCTGCTGGACGTCATCTCGGTCACGCCGGCGATGCTGCCCAGCGAGCGCTCCAGCGGCGTGGCGACGCTGGAGGCCATGGTCTCGGGGCTGGCGCCCGGCAGGCTGGCCGACACCGAGATGGTGGGAATGTCCATCTGCGGCAGCGGCGCCACCGGCAGCAGGAAGAACGACAGCATGCCCGCCAGCACGACCGCCAGCGACAGCAGCGTGGTCGCCACCGGCCGCACGATGAAGGGCGCCGACAGGATCACGGCGCGTCTCCGGCAGGCGCTTCGCGCAGGCCGCGCCAGCGCCGCGACAGGCGGTCGAACATCAGGTAGATCACCGGCGTGGTGAACAGCGTCAGCACCTGGCTCAGCAGCAGGCCGCCGACCATCACCAGGCCGAGCGGCTGGCGCAGCTCGGCGCCGGTGCCGGTCGACAGCATCAGCGGCAGTGCGCCGAACAACGCGGCCAGCGTGGTCATCAGGATCGGCCGGAAGCGCAGCAGCGCCGCCTCATGGATCGCGGCGCGCGGCGACAGCCCGCGCTTGCGCTCGGCGTCGAGCGCGAAGTCGATCATCATGATGGCGTTTTTCTTGACGATGCCGATCAGCAGGATGATGCCGATGATGCCGATCATGTCCAGCTCGGTGCCGCTGATCAGCAGCGCCAGCAGCGCGCCGACCCCGGCCGACGGCAGCGTCGAGAGGATGGTGATGGGGTGGATGTAGCTTTCGTACAGCACGCCCAGCACGATGTACATGGTGACGATGGCCGCCAGGATCAGCCACAGCGTGCTCGACAGCGAATTCTGGAACGCCAGCGCCGCCCCTTGGAAACGTGTCTCGATGCCGGCCGGCAGGCCGATCCCGGCCTCGGCCGCGGTGATCGCCTCGACCGCGTCGGACAGCGAGGCGCCGCGCGCCAGGTTGAACGACACCGTGACCATCGGGAACTGGTCCAGCCGGTTCACTGCCAGCACCGTCTTGCCCTCGGTGATGCGGGCGATGGACGACAACGGCACTTGCGCGCCGGAGGAGGTCGGCACGTGGATCTGGCCCAGCGAGGCCGGGTTCATCTGGAACTGCGGCTGCACCTCCAGCACCACGCGGTATTGGTTGGACTGGGTGAAGATGGTGGATATCAGGCGCTGGCCGAAGGCGTCGTACAGCGCCTCGTCCACCACCGACGCCGTAATTCCCAGGCGCGAGGCGGCGTCGCGGTCGATCTCGACCCAGGTCTGCAAGCCGTCATCCTGCAGGTCATCGGTCACGTCCGTCAGGCCCGGCACCTGGCGCAGCCGCTCGATCAGCTTGGGGGTCCATTCGCTCAGCACCTTCAGGTCCGGATTGGACAGCGTCATCTGGTATTGCGTGCGGCTGACCCGGTCCTCGATGGTCAGGTCCTGCACCGGCTGCATGTAGACGGTCAGGCCATCCTGCTTGCCAAAGGCTTCCTGCAGCCGCGCCATGACGGCGCGCAGATCACCGCTGCGCTCGGACTGCGGCTTGAGCGCGATCTGCATGCGGCCGGCGCTGAGCGTGGCGTTGCTGCCATCCACGCCGATGAACGACGACACCGCCTGCACATCGGGATCCTCCAGCGCCAAGCGCGCCGCCGCCTGCTGGCGCTCGGCCATGGCGGTGAACGAGATCGATTGCGGCGCCTGCGTAATGGCCTGGATCAACCCGGTGTCCTGCTGCGGGAAAAAGCCCTTGGGAACCAGGATGTACAGCAGCACCGTCAGCGCGAAGGTGGCCAGCGCCACCAGCAGGGTCAGCGGCTGATGCCGCAGCACCTTCTGCAGCATGCGGTCGTAGGCGGCGATGGTGCGGTCGATGAAGGCGCCGGTGACCTGATGGAAGCGGCCATGCTTCTGTTCGGATTCGGCGCGCAGCAGGCGCGCGCACATCATCGGTGTCAGTGTCAGCGACACCACCAGCGATATCAGGATCGACACCGCCAGCGTGATGGCGAACTCGCGGAACAGCCGGCCCACCACCTCGGTCATGAACAGCAGCGGAATCAGCACCGCGATCAACGAGAAGGTCAACGAGATCAGCGTGAAGCCGATCTGCTGCGCGCCCTTGAGCGCGGCCTGCAGCGGCGTCTCGCCTTCTTCGATGTGGCGGGCGATGTTCTCGATCATGACGATGGCGTCGTCCACCACGAAACCGGTGGCGATGGTCAGCGCCATCAGCGTCAGGTTGTTGATGGAAAAGCCCGCCAGGTACATGATGCCGAAGGTGCCCACCAGCGACAGCGGCACCACCACGCTGGGAATCAGCGTCGCGGTCAGGCTGCGCAGGAACACAAAGGTCACCATCACCACCAGCGCCACCGCCAGCAGCATCTCGAACTGCACGTCGGCCACCGAGTCGCGGATGGTCTGGGTGCGATCCGACACCACCGTCACGTCCAGCGTGGCCGGCAGCGCGGCGCGCAGTTGCGGCAGCAGCGCCTGGATGCGGTTGACCACGTCGATGACGTTGGCGCCAGGCTGGCGCTGGATGTTGAGCAGGATGGCCGGTTTGTCGCCGGCCCAGGCGGCCTGGCGCGTGTCCTCGGCGCCCTCGACCGCGCGCGCCACATCCGACAGGCGCAGGGGCGCGTTGTTCTTGTAGGCGATGATCAGGTTGTTGTAGTCGGTCGGCGTCTTGAGCTGGTCGTTGGCGTTGACGGTGGTCGAGCGCAGCGGCCCATCCAGGTTGCCCTTGGGCTGGTTGACGTTGGCGCCCACCACGGCGGTGCGCAGGTCGGCCAGCCCCAGGCCATTGGCCGCCAGCGCCTGCGGATTGACCTGCACGCGCACGGCCGGGCGCTGCCCGCCCGCCACGCTCACCAGGCCCACGCCCGGAATCTGCGACAGCTTCTGCGCCACCCGCGTGTCCACCAGGTCGCGCACCTGCGGCAGCGGCATGGTCGGCGAGGTGATCGCCAACGTCAGCACCGCCGCGTCGGCCGGGTTGACCTTGTTATAGGTCGGCGGCACCGGCAGGTCGCTGGGCAGCAGGTTGGACGCCGCGTTGATGGCGGCCTGCACCTGCTGCTCGGCCACGTCCAGCGGCAGCGTCAGGTTGAACTGCATGGTGATGACCGAGGCGCCGCCCGAACTGGTCGACGACATCTGGTTCAGGCCCGGCATCTGGCCGAACTGCCGCTCCAGCGGCGAGGTCACCAGCGACGTCATCACATCGGGACTCGCGCCCGGGTACAGCGTGGTCACCTGGATGGTGGGGTAGTCGACTTCGGGCAGGGCCGCGACCGGCAGCAGACGGTAGGCGATGAAGCCGGCGATCAGGATGGCCACCATCGACAGCGTGGTGGCCACCGGCCGCAGAATGAACAGGCGCGACGGGCTCACGGCGCGGCCTCCGGGTCAGCGCGTGGCGGGCGTGGTGCCCGCCGGCGCGCCCCCGCCCAGCGACTTGTCCTTGGCGGCGGGAATCACCTTGTCGCCACCCACGATCTCGACCTTGGCGCCAGCGCGCAGGCGGTCGGTGCCCTCGGTGACGACGCGATCGCCCGGCTGCAGGCCTTCGTTGACGGCCACCATGCCGTTGTTGATGGCGCCCAGCTTGACCTGCCTGACCTGCACGGTATTGTCCGGCTGCACCAGGAACACGAAGGCGCCGGCCGACCCCTGCTGCACCGCCGCCGTCGGAATCGCGGTCACGCCCTTGCGTGTCAACACGTGCAGACGCACGTTGACGAACTGGTTGGGAAACAGCGCGTCGTCCTGGTTGTCGAACCTGGCCTTGAGCTTGAGGGTGCCGGTGGCAACGTCGATCTGGTTGTCCAGCGTCTCCAGCGTGCCGGACGCGATGCGGTGGGTGTCGGCGCGATCATAGGCTTGCACCGCCAGGGTCTTGCCCTGGGCCAGTTCGGCGCGCACTTCCGGCAACTGCGTCTCGGGCAGCGTGAACACCACCGAGATCGGCTGGGTCTGCGTGATCACCACCAGGCCATTGGTGTCCGAGCTGGACACCAGGTTGCCGCGGTCGACCAGGCGCAGGCCGAGCCGGCCGCTGATCGGCGCGGTGATGCGGGCGTAGTCCAGCTGCAGCCGGGCATTGTCGACATTGGCCTGGTCGCTCTTGATGGTGCCTTCGTACTGGCGCACCAGCGCGGCCTGGGTGTCGACCTGCTGCTTGGCGATGGAGTCCTGCTTGAACAGGGCCTGGTAGCGCTGCAGATCGCGGCGCGCGTTTTCGAGCAGCGCCAGGTTCTGCATCTGCGTGCCGCGGGCCTGATCCAGCGCCACCTGGAAGGCGCGCGGGTCGACCTGGGCCAGCAGATCGCCGGCCTTGACCCGCTGGCCTTCCTGGAAGGCCACGTCGACCAGTTCGCCGCTGACGCGGCTGCGCACGGTGACGGTGTTGTAGGCCGTAACGGTGCCCAGGGACTTGAGGAAGATGTCGATGTCCTGCGTGACGGCGCTGGCCACCCGCACCGGCACGGCCATATTGGCCATCGCCGCGGCCATGTTGGGCCGCCCGCCCGCGCCCGGCCGCCCGCCGCCCGGCTTGGCCGCCGGCCGCAGCGCCAGCCAGGCAATACCGGCAACCACCAGCAACAGCACCGCCAGCCCGATGATTCTGCGGCGGGTCCAGCGGGAAGGCGATGAAACGGGACGGCTATCGGACATGGGATACGGTTCCGGCACAGACGGAGAAAACCGTATTGTGACCCAGGCGGCCGACATTTCCGTGATTGCCCGTTGCCGCTGAAATAGGCCGCAACAGGAATCGGGGCGGGATCGACGCCGGACACGGCGTCCGGGCGGCGGGCTACGCGTGCTGCCGCTCGCCGGTGCGAGGCAAGCCCGGATGCGGGCTGCCCGAATACCGGTTGCCCGTATGCCGCCTCAGGAATTGCAGAGCGTCATCTGGAACGGGATGCTGCGGGCCACCTGCTGGGGTTTGAACTCGCCGTCCTGGGTCGAGAAGCGGATCCAGATCATGTACTTGTTGGCGCTGATCTCGGGAAACACGCCCTGGGCCGAGTCCACCCACACCCGCAGCAACTGGTACTGCTTGCCGCCCAGCATCTGCTGGTAGGCGCCCTGCTCGGCCACGATGTCGGTCTTGCGGCCGGACTCGCGCAACAGGCGCAGCGCCATGGTCAGGCCCTCGAACAGCGGAGCGAAGGGAGCCAGCCAGGCCTGCAGGTCGGCGCAACGCGCGGCCTCGGGCTTTTGCTGCCAGGCATAGTACGAGGGCATGTCGACCTGGGTGGCGCCGCCGGGCACCGCCAGCCGGCCACGCAGGCTGGTGAGCCATTCGTTTTCCCGCAACGACTGGCCGGTCTTGCCGGGCGCGGCGAGCGACGCCGAGACTTTCTCCAGCTCGCGCAGCATGCCTTCGAGCGCGTCCTGCGCCACCCCGGGGTGATCGCGCAGGCCCACCAGCGCCACGCGCTGGCGTTCGAGGTCCTGCAGCACCGCGCCCTTGACGTCGGTGCGCTCGCACACGTCGAGCAGGTCGAACAACGAGGTGACGGCGACCTGGTGCAGGCGTGAATCCCCCTCGCGGGCAAAGAAGAACAGCCTGTCGAACAGGTATTCGAGCCGCAGGTAAGCGCGAATGCGCTCATTGAAGGGATATTCGAAAACAATCACGCTTGTAATCAGGCCCATCGGAAGCCGGCCCGCGGGCCGGGATTATTCGGGAGTGCCGGCCAAGCCCGGGGCTTGCCGGCCCGTCGAGGCCGCCAGTGCAAGCCAGCGGTCGTGCAGGATCTTTGCCTGCGCGCGCAAATGCGCCGGCGAGGTCGCGCCGCCATTGTCGATGACGTCGTCCGCGACTTCGAGCCGGCTGGCCCGCGCAGCCTGTGCCGCCATGATACGCCGGATGGCTGAGTCCGTCAGCCCGCTGCGCGCCCGCACGCGCGCCACCTGCGTGTCCGGATCGCAGTCCACCACACAGATGCGATCGACACGATCGCGCCAGCGCGCGATCGACTCCACCAGCAGCGGCACCACGAATACCAGGTAGGCGCCGCGCGCGGCCTCGGCCTGGCGCTCGGTCTCCAGGCCGATGGCCGGATGCAGGATGGCCTCCAGGCGCAGGCGGACCTGGGCGTCGGCAAAGGCGCGCTCGCGCATCCAGTCGCGATCGAGCGCGCCGGCCGGCGTCAATGCGTCCGGGCCGAACTCGCGCTCGATGGCGTCCATGGCGCCACCGCCCGCCGCCGTCAGCGCACGCGCGATCTCATCGGTGTCGATCACCGACGCGCCCCATTCGCCCAGCATGTCGGCCACGCGCGACTTGCCCGAGCCGATGCCGCCTGTCAAACCAATCTTGAACATGTTCGTCCTTCGCTTGCGGCCCGGCCCCGCCCGGCTACGCCATCCGGCGCGTGCCGCCGCGGGCCATGCGCGCGTTCACAACAACCACCCCAGGCCCTGCTCGCCCCCCAGCAGCAGCACGGCCAGGCCGGCCAGCGCCAGGTACGGACCGAATGGCAGCGCCTGGCCCCGGCGGACCCGGCCGCTGAGCGTCAGGGCGCCTCCCACCAGCACGCCCGCCACCGACGCGGCCAGCAGCAGCATGGGCAGCGCGCCGACGCCGAACCAGGCCCCCAGCGCCGCCAGCAGCTTGAAGTCGCCAAAGCCCATGCCTTCACGCCCGGTCAGCAGGCGGAATGCATGAAAGATAACCCACAGGAACAGATAGCCGGCGACCGCGCCCACCACCGCCATCGGCAAGGGAGTGAAGGCATCGAACAGGTTCACCAGCAGGCCGGCCCAGGCCAGCGGCAACGTAATGGCATCGGGCAGCAGCGTCGATTCCAAGTCGATCCAGGCCAACGCCACCAGCGCCGCCGACAGCCCCATGGCGCACAGCGCGATGGGGGTGGCGCCGAAGCGCCAGGCGCAGACGGCGAACAGCACGGCGGTGAACCCTTCGATGGCGGGATAGCGCCAGCCGATCGGCGCCTGGCAGGCGGCGCAACGGCCGCGCAGCGCCAGCCACCCCGCCAACGGCAAGCGGCGCCACCCGGTCACGGGCGCGGCGCAATGCGGACAATGCGCCGCCAGCGCCCACAGGCCAGGATCGGCGGGCGGCCGCGCCTGGCCCGCCGTCTCCTGGCAATGCGCCTGCCATTCGCGCTCCATGAGACGCGGCAGGCGATGGGTCACCTGGGTCAGCCAGCTGCCGACCGCCAGGCCGGCCAGCGCGGCCAACGCCACGAACCACGCCAGGGGTATGGGAAAGACATGCCAGAGCGTTGTCATGGCCGCTCCGGCCAAGCGGCGCGGCGGGTCCGCCATCCGGTGGGAACGGCGCGCCCGCGGGCGGGCCGCCCGGAGCCGTGTCGTAATTTGTGCATAAAGTGCCGCCGGCGCCTTTCACGGTTGGGGTGAACGTATCGAATCTTCGCATAAGTGCGTAAAATCGGAGACAGACTCAATTTACGGATCAGTTGCCATGACCGCGCGCGTCCACCTCCTTACCCGCCCCCGTAAACTCGGCATTCTGGGGCTGCTGCTAGCGGGCACGGCGCTGGGTGCCGCGGGCTGTGCCCAGCAACGCACCGAAGGCTATTACGATCCCCCCGCCGAAAGCACCGTGACCGACGCCCAGTACCAGGGTTCCGGCGCGGGTTATCGCACCGTGCTGCGGGCGCCGTCGCAGGTGCAGATCGCGCTCAAGCCCGACCAGAAGAAGACCCCGTCGCAGGCTGCCGCCAGCCAGGGCGCCACCACCGAGGACGGCCAGGCCGTGCCCGAAGGGGCCAGCGCCGATGCCGCCGCCCCCGCGCCAGCGCCGGTTGCCTCGCAAAGCACCGCCGCCAACAGCCTGGTGCCGCAGCCGCAGACCTACATGGGCACCCTGCCGTGTTTCTCGCCCGCCATGCAATGCACGGCGCAGCGCGTGACCCTGACGCTGGCGCCCAACGGCCGCTGGCGCGGCCGCACCGCCTACCTGGAAGACGATCCGAAAAAGGCGGCGCCGGTGGTCGAACAAGGCTGCTGGGATGCCACCGACGAACATCCGCCGCGCGTCATCCTGCTCGATGCCCGGGGCAACGTGCGGGTCGAATTCGTCGTGGCCGCCAACAACGTGCTGCGCGTGCGCTCCATCGGTGGCAAGACGCCCAACCTGAACTACAACCTGACGCGTCAGCCGGATCTCGATCCGATCGACGAACTGGCCAAGGCCCAGGCGCCCCAGTGCCCCTGAGCCTGGCCGGCCGCTGATCCGCCAGCCGCCAGCACCCACCGCAGGGCCTGCCTGACAACGCGTCGGCAGGCCCTGTGTCTTTCGCGGCGCGCCTCCAGCGCTGCCCGATGTGAGCGCCTACTTGCTCCAGAATCCTTTTTTGACAAGCTCCGTGGCGCGATCCGCGATCACCACGGCGACCGTGTCAGGGGAGGTCGCATAGCGGGCCGGCGCGGACCCGGCCCGCGCGCAGCCGGACATCGTCGGCGCCGCTGGCGCCACGCCGGAGTGGCCGCGCCCGCACAGCCGGCATGCCAGCGCCATGGCGTTGCGCACGTCGAGCTTGGCGAAGATCCGGGCGCGATGGGCTTCGACGGTGCGCAGCGAGATCTCCAGGTCGATGGCGATGACCTTGTTGGGACGCCCTGCCACGATGTAATCGACGATCTCGCGCTCGCGCGGCGTCAACACGGAGAGGATGGCGGGCAGATCGGGATGGGGAACGTACATAGAACAACTCTGCAATGAAAGGTTGCAGAGAGTCTGCCCCCCCGCGGCTGGCCGCGTAAGCTGGCAATTTTGTCAGGGGGAGCCGCGCGCCGGTGAACGCGGCTCCTGCCGCGCACGGGCCGGCGACGCGAGCGGGCGCCCCCGGTCTGGATGAATCTCGGACCGGATCAGGCCGTGTAGGACAGTTCCAGATTGTCGATCAGACGCGTCGCGCCCAGCTTGGCGGCGGCCAGCACCACCACGGGTTCGCCGGCCAGCAGGTCGGCGGCTTCCGGACGCTTGAGGTCGCGCTGGCGGCGCAGGGCGATGTAATCGACCTGCCAACCGCGATCGGTCAGGTGCCGGGTGGCATCGGCTTCGAGCGCGGCGGCATCGCGTTCGCCCGCCGCCAGGCGCTGACCCAGCTGCCGCAGCGCGGCGTACAGGGCAGGCGCCTCGGCGCGCTCGGCATCGCTCAGGTAGCGGTTGCGCGAAGACAGCGCCAGGCCGTCGTCGGCGCGCACGGTCTCGTGCGCCAGCACCTCCACCGGCAGCTGGAACTGGCGGCACATGTTGCGCACCACCATCAGCTGCTGGTAATCCTTCTTGCCAAACACCGCCACCCGCGGCTGGACACAGGAAAACAGCTTGAGCACCACGGTGCTGACGCCGGCGAAGAAGCCCGGACGGAACTCGCCTTCGAGAATGTCGCCCAGGTCGTCCGGCGGCTGCACGCGAAAGTTCTGCGGTTCCGGGTACATCTCGCGCTCATTGGGCGCGAACAGCACATAGACGTCGCGCGCACGCTCGAGTTTCTCGATGTCGGCGGCCAGGGTGCGCGGGTATTGGTCGAAATCCTCGTTCGGCCCGAATTGCAGGCGGTTCACGAAGATGCTGGCGACCACCGGATCGCCGTGCTGGCGCGCCAGCTTCATCAGCGCCAGGTGGCCTTCGTGCAGGTTGCCCATGGTGGGCACGAACGAGACGCGGTTCTGGCCGCGCAGGTGGTCGCGCAATTCCTGGATGGTGTGGACGACTTTCAAGGGAAATCTCCGGGATTGGGCGCACAGCCCGGGGGGAATCGGATCAGGCGGCGACCGCCGCAACGCTGGTATAGGCCAGGCGCACGTAGATGGGCGCGTACGGCTCGGCCTGGGTGATTTCCAGCAGCGACTCGCGCGCCAGTTCCAGCATGGCGATGAAATGCACCACCACCACCGCGGCCGGCGCGCCTTCGCGCACCCGTTCCATGAACAGGTCGCCGAACTCCATGAAGCGCACGTCGTTCAGGCGCCGCAGGATGTGCGTCATGTGGTCGCGCACCGACAGCTGTTCGCGGGTGATGTGATGGTGCTGGTTGAGCTTGGCCCGCTTCATGATGTCGGCCCACGCGGCGCGCAGGTCGTCGACGCTGACCTCGGGCAGCATGCGCTCGACGCTCAAGTCGGCGACCGCATGGCTGGTGACGAAGTCGCGGCCCAGCTGCGGCAAGGCGTCGAGCTTCTGCGCGGCCAGCTTCATCTGTTCGTATTCGAGCAGGCGGCGCACCAGTTCGGCGCGCGGGTCCTCGGGCTCTTCGCCGGTGTCGGTCTTCTTGACCGGCAGCAGCATGCGCGACTTGATCTCGATCAGCATGGCCGCCATCAGCAGGTACTCGGCGGCCAGTTCCAGGTTGTGGATGCGGATCTGTTCCACATACGACAGGTACTGCCGCGTGACATCCGCCATCGGGATGTCCAGCACATTGAAGTTCTGCTTGCGGATCAGGTAGAGCAGCAGGTCCAGCGGCCCCTCGAAGGCCTCCAGGAACACCTCCAGCGCGTCCGGCGGAATGTACAGGTCCGTCGGCATCTGGAACAGCGGCTCGCCGTACAGGCGCGCGAAGGCGACGCTGTCGACGGTATCCGGCGTGCTGTCGACGGAGGGTTCCACTAGCGCGGCCAGGGCATCGCCCGGGACGGAGGGGTTGTGGGCCATGGCTGCCGCAACGGTATCAGTCGGCCTGATACACGTACGGCCTTTGCGGCACGCGGGCCGCGCGGAAGCCTTCCAGCAGTTCCGGGTCCTGCGGCTTGTCCCAGAGACGGGCGCGGCCTTCGCGCTGGCGCTCTTCGGTGCCAGGATGCGACTGCTTGTAGTCTTTCAGGAACTGGGTGATCTCGGATTCGTAGTTGGTTGCCATGGCACCAATTTCAGTGGGTTTCGGATACCCGGAGTTTACTGCACGCCGGCCCGGGGCCCGGCGTTACAATCTTCCGGGTCCCACCGCCCGCCTCCGCCATGTCCGCCGAATCCGCAGCCGCAGCCAATCCCGCTCCTCCTTCAACCCCGGACGCGGTACGCGCGGCGCGCATGATTCCCTTCATCGTCGGCTGCGCGCTATTCATGCAGATGCTGGACGCCACCGTGGTCGCCACCGCCCTGCCGGCCATGGCGCGGGCCCTGGGATCGACCCCGGTGCGGCTGAACGTCGCCATCACCGCCTACCTGCTGTCGGTGGCCGTGTTCGTGCCGGTCAGCGGCTGGGCCGCCGACCGCTACGGCGCGCGCCGCGTCTTCATCGCCGCCATCGGCCTGTTCACCCTGAGTTCCGTGGCCTGCGCCCTGTCGCAGGACCTGCCACAGCTGGTCATCGCCCGGGTGGTGCAGGGCATGGCCGGCGCCATGATGGTGCCGGTCGGCCGCATCATCCTGCTGCGCACCGTGCCCAAGCAGGACCTGCTCAAGGCCATGTCGTTCCTGTCGATCCCGGCGCTGCTGGGGCCGGTGATCGGGCCGCCGCTGGGCGGCTTCATGGTCACGTACATGTCGTGGCACTGGATCTTCCTGATCAACATCCCCATCGGCGTGCTCGGCATCGTGCTGGTGCTGCGCTACGTGGCGGAAATCAAGGAAGCCGCCGCGCCGCGCCTGGACTGGATCGGTTTCCTGCTCAGCGCGGTGTGCCTGGCGACCCTGGTCAGCGGCTTCGAGGCCATCGGCCGCGACGTCATGCCGCTGCCGCTGCTGCTAGGCCTGATCGCCGTGGGCATCGCCTGTGGCCTGCTCTATGGCCGGCATGCGCGCCGCACCGAGCATCCCATCATCGACCTGGCGCTGATGCGCATTCCGACCTTCGCCATCTCGACGCTCGGCGGCAACCTGTGCCGCTTCGCCGTGGGCGCCACGCCCTTCCTGCTGGCCATGCTGCTGCAAGTGGGCTTCGGCCTGTCGCCGTTCTCGGCCGGCCTGATCACCTTCGCCAGCGCCGCCGGCGCGCTGCTGATGAAATTCGTCGCCACGCCCATCGTCAGGCACTTCGGCTTTCGCCGCGTGCTGACCGTGAACGCGGTGCTGACCGGCGCCTTCATCGTGATCTGCGCCACCTTCACGCCCACCACCCCGGTCTGGCTGATGATCGCCATCCTGCTGGTGGGCGGTTTCTTTCGCTCGCTGCAATTCACCGGCGTAAATACGCTAACCTATGCCGACATCCCCTCGGCCAGAATGAGCCGCGCCAGCAGCTTCGCCGCCATGGCGCAGCAACTGGGCATCAGCCTGGGCGTGGGCGTGGCGGCGGTGACGCTGAACATCAGCATGACCCTGCGCGGGGCCGACACGCTGGCGGTGGGCGACGTGATCGCCGGCTTCATCGTCATCGGCCTGCTGTGCGCGGCCTCGGTCTTTTCCTTTAGACGCCTCGACCCGCTGGCCGGGGCACACCTGAACGGCGCCAAAAACAGTGACGACGAATGAATTTATCCTGGCCCTGGACCAGGGCACGACCAGCTCCCGCGCCATCGTGTTCGACCGCGACGGCGTGGTGCGCGGCATCGGCCAACGTGAATTCCGCCAGCACTACCCGCGGCCGGGCTGGGTCGAACACGACCCCGGCGAGATCTGGCACAGCCAGCTCGACGTGGCGCGCGAGGCCTTGCGCAATGCCGCCGCCAGCGCCGCCGACGTGGCCGCCATCGGTATCACCAACCAGCGCGAAACCACTCTGATCTGGGACCGCGCCAGCGGCCGCCCGCTGGCCCGCGCCATCGTCTGGCAGGACCGCCGCACCGCCCCCATGTGCGACCAGTTGCGCCAGGACGGCCACGCCGATTTCCTGCAATCGCGCACCGGGCTGGTACTGGACGCCTACTTCTCCGGCACCAAGCTGGCCTGGCTGCTGGATCATGTGCCGGGCGCGCGCCAGAAGGCCGAGCGCGGCGAACTGGCCTTCGGCACCGTCGACACCTGGCTGATCTGGCAACTGACCGGCGGCGCGGTGCACAGCACCGACCCCAGCAACGCCTCGCGCACCATGCTGTTCGACCTGCACACGCAGGACTGGAACGACGAGATCCTGGCGCTGCTGAAGATTCCGCGCAGCGTGCTGCCGTCGATCGCCGCCAGCAGCGCGGTGGTGGGCGAAGCCCTGCCCGAATGGCTGGGCGGCTCGATCCCCATCGCCGGCGTGGCCGGCGACCAGCAGGCCGCCACCTTCGGCCAGGCCTGCTTCAAACCCGGCATGGCCAAGAACACCTATGGCACCGGCTGCTTCATGCTGATGAACGTGGGCGACAAGCCGGTGCAGTCGCGCAACCACCTGCTGTCGACCGTCGGCTGGGGCCTGCCGGTGGCGGGCCAGGACGGCTGGCGCCCGGCCTACATGCTGGAAGGCGGCGTGTTCGTGGCCGGCGCCGCGGTGCAATGGCTGCGCGACGGCCTGGGCATCATCCAGCGCTCCGAGGAAATCGAATCGCTGGCCGCCAGCGTGGCCGACACCGACGACGTGTTCATGGTGCCGGCCTTCGCCGGCCTGGGCGCGCCGCACTGGGATCCCTACGCCCGCGGCACGCTGGTGGGCCTGACGCGCGGCACCACCCGCGCCCACATCGCCCGCGCCACGCTCGAATCGATTGCGCTGCAAAGCGCCGAACTGCTGAGCTGCATGAATGGCGACAGCGGCATCGCCCTGACCGAGCTGCGGGTGGACGGCGGCGCGGCCCGCAACGATCTGCTGATGCAGATGCAGGCCGACCTGCTGGGCGTGCCGGTGGTGCGGCCGCGGGTGGCCGAATCGACCGCGCTGGGCGCGGCCGGACTGGCGGGCCTGGCGGTCGGGTTCTGGTCCAGCCAGGACGAATTCGCCTCCAAGTGGCAGGCCGAGCGCACCTTCGAGCCGGCCTGGCCGGAATCGGTGCGCCAGGCCCGCATGCAGCGCTGGCGCCAGGCGGTGGAATTGTCCAAGGGCTGGGCCAACTCCGCCAGGTAAATGGCCGCCATCCGGCGCGCCACCGAGGCGCGCCGGCCGGCCACTCAGGGCCGCCGCGCCCGCGCCTGCATCGCCCGCAACGCCATGCGGTAACCGGCGAACACATAGAACGCATTGCTGTTCATCAGCAGCCAGGCGCCCGCGCCGCCCAACAGCGCCACCACCGGCCCGACCGCCCGCATATCGCCCTGCGACCAGGCGACCAGGCCCAGCACGCCCGCCGCCGCCAGCACCAGCGCCGTGCGCTTGAGCAGCACCAGGCCCAGGCTGTGGCCGCTCATGAAGGCCACCACGCCGATCGCCAGCACCAATGCCGTCACGACGCAGGCCAGCACCAGCGCGAAGGCGGCCAGCGCCGGCCCCGCCGGGCGCAGCAACAGGCTCAAGAGGCCGATGCCCACGCCGATGCCGCCCACCATCGTCAGTACCGCCAGCGCCAGCGGCGACCACAGGCCCGGCGGCGCGGCGCGCGCATCCATCGCGGCGACGAAGCGGTGCATGGCCGCGGACGCTTCCGGCGCGCTCGCCTGGCCGCCATCCTGGCGCAGCGCCGCCTCCAGCCGCCGGCATTGCGCGATCAGCGCATTCAGCCCGGGGCCGGACGGCGCCATCACAGCCTCGTCACGCCCGGGGCGTGTTCGGCCACCGTCTTGCGCAGAGCGGCCATGGCCTCCTGCACGGCGGTCGGCCGGAACGCGTCCTCGCGCCAGTACATGGCCACCGAGCCGAAGCCCGACAACCGCACCGGGATGATGCGCATCGCCTTCATCTGCGCGAAGCGCAGCGCGGCGCGGTGCGAGGCCACCCCGATCATGTCGCTGTTGTTGATCAAGGTGAGGTTGATGGTGACCGAATTGGACTCGACGTGGTCGGCCGGCGGCGCCTGCCCGGCCGAGGCCAGCGCGGCGTCGACCGCGTTGCGGATCGGCGTGCCCTTGGGCCACAGGATCCAGCGGTACGACAGCAGATCCGGCCAGCCCGGCTGCTCCAGCGCGAACAGCGGATGGCGCGGCCGCGCCACCAGGTGGATCGGCTCCAAGTACAGCGCTTCGAAGCGGATGGCCGGATCATGGTGCTCGGGCGCCGAGCGGCCCACCACGATGTCCAAGTCGCCCTGCGCCAGTTGCGCCAGCAGGCGGTCGGTGGTGCCCTCCACCAGTTTCACACGCGCCTGCGGCATGCGTTCGAGCAGCTTCATCACCGCCAGCGGCACGGTGTCCGACGCCGACGCGCCCGAGGCGCCGATCACCACCCGGCCGCCGCCGCCCTCGCGCAAGGCGGCCATGTCGGCGCTGGCGCGGTCCAGCTGCGCCTCGACCCGCTGCGCGTGCGCGATCAGCACGTCGCCATGCGGCGTCGGCCGCAGGCCGCGCGCATGGCGCTCGAACAGCGGCAGGCCAATGTCGTCTTCCAGATCCTTCAGCCATTTCGACAGCCCCGGCTGGGTCGTGTTGAGCATGGCGGCCGAATGGCTGATGTTGCGGGTCTGGGCCAGGCTGAGCAGCATTTTCAGGTTGCGCAGCCGCAACCGGTGAGTCCAGTCCATGGAGCCCCCCTTGTCTCTTATCCATATTGTTATTGGTATGGATAATAAGATAATTTCATTTCAAAACACATAGCTCGTTCCGCATAATCGCCTCCATATCAGGTCCCGCCGCGCCCGCCGCGACGGGGCGACAGAAGCCGGCGCCGACGCCGGCCCCAGGAGACAACCATGCCCGACGGCCACCCCCTCGGCGCGGATCGCGCCGCCTATTACGCGCGCATCGCCCAGAAGCACATGGCCCCCTTGTGGGAATCGCTGCACAACCTGGTGCCGCGCCAGCCCGCGCCGCGCTGCGTGCCGGCCATCTGGAAATACGACGAGGTGCGCGATGACGTGCTGGCCTCCGGCTCGCTCATCAGCGCCGAGGAAGCCGTGCGGCGCGTGCTGATCCTGGAGAACCCCGGCCTGCCCGGCCAGGCCAGCATCACGCAGAGCCTGTATGCCGGCCTGCAGTTGATCCTGCCCGGCGAGATCGCGCCCAGCCACCGCCACACCCAATCGGCGCTACGCTTCATCGTCGAGGGCAGCGGCGCCTATACCGCCGTCAACGGCGAGCGCACCACCATGCATCCGGGCGACTTCATCATCACGCCGTCCTGGACCTGGCACGACCACGGCAACGCCGAGACCGTCGAAGGCGGCGAACCGGTGGTCTGGCTCGACGGCCTGGACATTCCCCTGCTGCGTTTCCTGGACGCCGGCTTCGCCGAGAACTATCCGTCCGCCACCCAGCCGGTCACGCGCCCGGAAGGCGACAGCATGGCGCGCTACGGCCACAACATGGCGCCAGTGCGCCACCGCGCCGCCAGCGGCACCTCGCCGATCTTCAACTACCCCTACGAGCGCAGCCGCGAGGCGCTGGACGCGCTCTACCGCCACGGCGAACTGGACCCCTGGGACGGCGTCAAGCTGCGCTACCTGAACCCGGCCACGGGCGGCTACCCCATGCCCACCATGGCCACCTTCATGCAGTTGCTGCCGGCCGGCTTCCAGGGCAAGGCCTATCGCAGCACCGACTCCACCGTCTACAGCGTGGTGGAAGGCCGCGGCATCGCCCGCATCGGTGACGCCGAATTCCATTTCGGCCCGCGCGACGTGTTCGTCGCGCCGTCGTGGCAGCCGGTGCAGCTGGCGGCGCTGGAAGACGCCACGCTGTTCAGCTATTCCGACCGCCCGGTGCAGGACGCACTGGGCCTGTGGCGCGAAGAACGCATCGCCTGACGCCGGCGGGCCGCCGCGCCTGCCTTCCCCTTTTCGTTCCGCCTTCAAAGGTTGATTCATGTCTTACGTGTTTGCTCCCGCCGACCCTGTCGCCGTGCCCGTCGCCGGCAGCCAGGACCGCTTTCCCGTGCGCCGCGTCTATTGCGTCGGCCGCAACTACGCCGCCCACGCCCGTGAAATGGGCTTCGATCCCGACCGCGAGCCGCCGTTCTTCTTCTGCAAGCCGGCCGACGCCGTGGTGCCGGTGGCCGAGGGCAGCACGCTTTCGCTGCCCTACCCGCCCGAAACCGCCAACCTGCACTATGAGATCGAGCTGGTCGCGGCCATCGGCAAAGGCGGCGCCAATATCGCGGTCGAGTCCGCGCTGGAACACGTGTGGGGCTATGCCGTCGGCCTGGACATGACGCGCCGCGACCTGCAGATGAAGATGCGCGAGGCCGGCCGTCCCTGGGAGCTGGGCAAGGCCTTCGACCAGAGCGCGCCGATCGGCCCGCTGCTGCCCGCGGCGCAGGCGGGCGATCTCCATCATGCCGGCATCTGGCTGCAGGTCAACGGCGCCGACAAGCAACGAAGCGACATCGGCAAGCTGATCTGGTCCGTCGCCGAGACCATCGCCTACCTGTCCAAGTACTTCCGCCTGGAAGCCGGCGACCTGATCTATACCGGCACGCCCGACGGCGTGGGCCCGGTGGTGCGCGGCGACACGATGCTGGGCGGGGTGGACGGCCTGGGCACGCTCAGCGTGCAGATCGCCTGAGGACCGACATCCATGCAACTGCACAGCTTCTTCAACAGCTCCACCTCGTACCGCGTGCGCATCGCGCTGGCGCTCAAGGGCCTGCCCTTCGACATCGTGCCGGTCAACCTGCGCAAGCAGGAGCAGCGCGCCGCCGGCTACGTGGCGCAGAACCCGTCGGCCGGCGTGCCGCTGCTGACGGACGGCGATTTCCAGCTGACGCAATCGCTCGCCATCATCGACTACCTGGACGCCACGCACCCCGAGCCGCGCCTGATTCCGGCCGCGCCGCGCCCACGCGCCCGGGTGCTGGAATTGGCTAATGCCATTGCCTGCGACATCCACCCGGTCAACAACATGCGCATCCTGCGCTACCTGCAGGAAGCGCTGGGCGCCACCGATGCGCAGAAGAACGCCTGGTACCACCATTGGATCCGCGAGGGCCTGACCGCGGTCGAGGCCCTGCTGGCGCGCCATGGCCAAGGCCCCTATTGCTGCGGCGACACGCCGACGCTGGCCGACTGTTGCCTGGTGCCGCAGGTGGCCAACGCCCAGCGCATGGGCTGCGACCTGTCCGGCTACCCGCGCCTGGTCGGCGTCTATGAACACTGCCTCGCGCAGCCCGCCTTCCAGCAGGCCGCGCCCGCCAACCAACCGGACTACATCAAGTGACTTCGCAAGCTTCTCCGGGCCAGGAGCCCGACACCCAGGGTGCGCCGCTGCGCGAGTACACCGATCCGGCCTACCGCCCGCTGTGCGCCAACCTGGCCGAGGTGCGCGCCAACATCGACCGCCTGGACGATGAGATCGTGCGCCTGATGGCCGAGCGCGCCATGTACGTCAAGGACGCCGCGCGCTTCAAGCGCGACGCCTTCCAGGTCAGCGCGCCGGCGCGCCAGGCCGAGGTCTTCGAGAAAGTGCGGCGCCTGGCCGAGCGTCACAACCCGGGCTTCGAGAACCTGGACCAGGTGGTGGACGCGGCCTACCGCGCCATGGTGGCGGCCTTCATCGCCAACGAACAGACCTACTTCAACAATATGAAAATCGCGGGAGACAAACATGCATAAATCCTCAACCCTGGCGCGGACGCGCGCTGTCGCGGCGCGCGCGCTGGCGCTGGGACTGATCACGCTGGCGCCATTGGGCGCGGCGCAGGCCGCCGACGCCTGGCCGTCGCAGCCGCTCAAGGCGCTGGTGCCGTTCGGGCCTGGTTCCAGCCCCGACCAGGTCGCGCGCATCGTCGGCGAGAAGGCCGGCGCCATTCTCGGCCAGACCGTCGTGGTGGAAAACAAGCCGGGCGCCAGCGGCAACATCGGCACCTTCGCCATCGCCAACGCCAAGCCCGACGGCTACACCTTCGGCGTATCGATCACCGGTCCGCTGGTGAACAACACGCTGCTGTTCGACAAGCTGCCGTATGCCCCCGCCACCGACCTGTCGCCGCTGACGCTGGCGGTGCACCAGCCCAACGTGCTGGTGGTACCGGCCAGCGCCGGCATCAGCACTATCGGGCAGTTGCTCGATGCGCTCAAGAAGAACCCCGACAAGTACAACTTCCCTTCCCCCGGGGCTGGCACCGTCTCGCACCTGGCGGTGGAGCTGATGCTGCAGCAGATCGGCGCGCGCGCCACGCATGTGCCCTATCCCTCGTCGCCGGCCGCGCTGACATCGCTGCTGTCGGGCGACACGCAGTTCGCCGCGCTGCCGCCGATCGCGGTCATGAGCATGGTCAAGGACGGCCGCCTGAAGGCGCTGGCCGTGACCTCGTCCAAGCGCTCCGCGCTGCTGCCCGAGATTCCCACGCTGGCTGAAGTGGGCGTGCCCGGCATCGAGGGCTCGGCCTGGATCGGGTTCGTGATCTCGTCCAAGGTGCCCGCCGACATCCAGAAGAAGCTGTCGGACGCGCTGATCCAGGCGATCCGCGACCCCGAGGTGACCAAGCGCCTGCAGGCGCAGTTCATGGACCCGGTGGGCAGCACGCCGGCGGAGTTCCGCGCCTACATGGACGATGAGCTCAAGCGCTGGAAGCCGCTCATCACCAAGCTCGGCATCAAGGGGCAGTGACCCGCCGGTACATGGGACCGGTAATAGGGGCTGGCGATAGGGGCTTCCGCAAAGGCGCCGCCGCCGGCCCGGCAATTCGCAACACATGACGCAGTCAAGCAGGACAAGCAAGGAGACAGGCATGACCCTCACCGAACCCGCCCGCCAGGTACCGCTTTACGGCGACTACGACGTCGTCGTGCTGGGCGGCGGCCCCGCCGGCATCCTGGCCGCCGCCAGCGCTGCCCGCAACGGCGCCAGCGTGCTGCTGGTGGAACGCTATGGCTTTCTCGGCGGCATGGGCACGGCGGCGGGCGTCTCCAACTTCTGCGGGCTGCACGCGAACGTGCGCGGCGCCATCCGCCAGGTCGTGCACGGCATGACCGATGAACTGCTCGACCGCATGCGCGCGCTGGACGGGCTGAACGACCCGCACCTGATCCTGGGCAAGATCCACGCCCAGGCCTATGACATCTCGGCCTTCAAGTGCGCGGCCGACGGTATGGTGCAGGACAGCGGCGCGCACATCCTGTTCCACGCGCTGGCCACGGGGGTGGCGCGCGATGCCGCCGGCAATGTCGATGCGCTGTTCCTGGAAACCAAGTCGGGCCGCTGCGCCGTGCGCGGCAAGGTCTTCATCGACTGCTCGGGCGATGCCGACATCGCGCAATGGGGCGGCCTGCCGTTCGAGAAAGGCGATGCCCACGGCCACATGCTCTACCCCACGCTGATGTTCAAGGTCGGCAACGTCGACGGCGCCCGCGCCCAGGAAGCCTGGAAGACCATCCCGCAACTGATGGACCAGGCCGCCGCCAGCGGCGAATTCACCTTTCCGCGGCGCGGCGCCATCGTGCGGCCGCAAAAGCATGACTACGAATGGCGCGTCAACGTGACGCAACTGGCCAACACCGATGGCAGCGCGGCCGACGGCACCGACGCCGCCTCGCTCTCGGCCGGCGAGCTGGAAGGCCGCCGCCAGATCACGGAATACCTGAAGTTCCTGCGCGCCAAGGTGCCGGGCTTCGAAAACGCCTATGTGCTGGACATCGCGCCGCAGCTGGGCATCCGCGAAACCCGCCGCATCGTCGGCGAGGCCATGCTGACCAAGGAAGACGTGCTGGGCTGCGCCGATTTCGAAGACAGCATCGGCGTCAATGGCTGGCCGCTGGAAATGCACACCGCCGGCGATGTGCAATGGCTGTGGCCGCCGATTCCCGAATCGCGCGGCTACAACCAGTTGCCGTTCCGCATGATGGTGCCGCGCCGCGGCCCGGGCATCGCCACCAACGTGCTGGTGGCCGGGCGCTGCGCCTCGATGACCCACGAGGGCCAGTCGGCCGCGCGCGTCAGCGGCAGCTGCTTCGTCATGGGCGAGGCCGCCGGCACCGCGGCCGCCATGGCGCTGCGCGACGGCCACGCCCCCGCCGACGTGCCGATGGCGGCGCTGCAGGCGCAGTTGCAACGGCAAGGCGCCTTCCTCGGCCGCCAGGAATGAACCCGCAAGGAACCCGGTAATGAACGCAACCCCCGCAAAGAACCCGCCCCAATCCGTCATCGTCGTGGGCGGCGGCATCGGCGGCCTGGCCGCGGCGCTGGCGCTGACGCGCCAGGGCATCGCGGTGCAACTGCTGGAACAGGCCGCGCACATCGGCGAAATCGGCGCCGGCATCCAGCTCGGCCCCAATGCCTTCGCCGCGCTCGACGCACTGGGCGTGGGCGCCACGGCGCGCCAGCGCGCGGTGTTCACCGACCACATCATCATGATGGACGCGGTCGACGCGCGCGAAGTGGTGCGCATCGACACCGGCGCCGCCTTCCGCGCGCGCTTCGGCGGCCCCTATGCCGTGATCCACCGCGCCGACATCCACCTGTCGATTCTGGAAGCCGTGCAGCAGAACCCGCTGATCCGCTTTCGCACCTCGACCCAGATCGCCGCGGTCACACAGGACGGCAGGCGCGTCGAGGTCACCGACACCGACGGCAACCGCTACCAGGCCGACGCCGTGGTCGGCGCCGACGGCGTCAAGTCGGTGATCCGCGAGCACCTGATCGGCGACCCGCCCCGCGTGACCGGCCACGTGGTCTACCGCGCCGTGGTCGAGCGCGACAACATGCCCGAGGAACTGCGCATCAACGCGCCGGTGCTGTGGGCCGGCCCGCACTGCCACCTGGTGCATTACCCGTTGCGCGGCGGCCAGCAATACAACCTGGTGGTGACCTTCCACAGCCGCGAACAGGAACAGTGGGGCGTGCGCGAAGGCAGCAAGGAGGAAGTGCTGTCGTACTTCCAGGGCATCCACCCACGCCCGCGCCAGATGCTGGACCGCCCCACGTCCTGGAAGCGCTGGGCCACCGCCGACCGCGAGCCGGTCGAGCAATGGGGCCAGGGCCGCGTCACGATCCTGGGCGATGCCGCCCACCCCATGACCCAATACATGGCCCAGGGCGCCTGCATGGCGCTGGAAGACGCGGTGACGCTGGGCGAGGCCGTCCAGCGCTGCGATCACGACCTGCAGGCCGCCTTCCGCCTGTACGAATCGGTGCGCATCCCGCGCAGCGCGCGCGTGGTCTGGTCGACGCGCGAGATGGGCCGCCTCTATCACGCGCGGGGCGTCGAACGCACCGTGCGCAACACGCTGTGGACCGGCCGCGACCAGTCCCAGTTCTACGACGCGTTGCAGTGGCTCTACGGCTGGAAGGTGGAGAACTGTCTCGCGGGCCCCATCCAGCCATAGAAAAAACAGGCACAGGAGGAGACAACCATGACGACACGCATCACCCGCGGCGGCGCCGCGCTGCTGCTGGCATTGGCCGCCGGCGGCGTCCAGGCGCAGCAGAAACCCGTGGACATCGGTTTCATCGGCACGCTGTCCACGCCCGCCGGCTACATCGGCGAGGACGAGCGCGATGCCTTCATGCTGGCGGTCAAGGAAGGCGGCGGCAAGCTCGGCGGCGTGCCGGTCAACGTGCGGGTGGAAGACGACGCGCTCAAGCCGGCCAACGCCAAGCAGATCGCCGACAAGATGGTGCAGGGCGGCGTACGCCTGTTCACGGGCGTCAATTTCTCCAACGTCATGGCGGCCGTCGGGCCGACGGTGCTCAATGCCGGCGGCTTCTATGTCAGCCTGAACGCCGGCCCCTCGAACTATGCCGGCAAGGCCTGCAACCCGAACTACTTCGCGGTGGCGTTCCAGAACGACTCATACGCCGACACCGCCGGCATGGCCGCCAATGAACTGGGCGCCAAGCGCGTCGTGGTCATGGCGCCCAACTACCAGGCCGGACGCGATGCGGTCGCCGGTTTCAAGCGCACCTACAAGGGCGAGATCGCCGAAGAGATCTACACCAAGCTCGATCAGGCCGATTTCTCGGTAGAACTGGCGCGCATCCGCTCGCTCGCCCCCGACGCCATCTTCCAGTTCCACCCGGGCGGCGCCGGTATCAACCTGACCAAGCAGTACGCCAACTCCGGCCTGGCCGACAAGATCAGGATGATCACGCCGATCTACTCGATGGACGAACGCATGCTGGCCGCCACCGGCAGCGCCGGCAAGGGCTTCTATCTGAGTTCGCTGTGGAGCGCGGACCTGGACAACGCGCAGAACAAGCATTTCGTCGAGGCCTTCACCAAGGCCTACAACCGCGCGCCGACCGCCTACGCGGCGCAGGCCTACGACACCGCCAACCTGATCGGCTCGGCCCTCAAGGCCGTGGACGGCGACGTTACCGGCAAGGCCGATGCGTTCCGCGAGGCGCTGCGGCGCGCCGATTTCCCCAGCGTGCGCGGCAAGTTCCGGTTCGGTCCCAATCAGCATCCGGTGCAGGACTGGTACCTGTTGCATATCGAGGCCGGCCCCGACGGCAAGCTGGTCTACAGGAACCTGAAGGTCATCGCCCGCGATCACACCGACGTGCACGCGGCCGACTGCAAGATGTAGCGGCGCTGGCGCGTTCCCGCGGGAACGCGCCAGGCGTCCGCCGTCAGTTCAGGCTGGCGCCGGAGATCTTGACGATCTCCTGGTACTTGGCCTTTTCGTTCTTGACGAATTCGGCGAAGGCTTCGGGCGTCATCGGCGCCGCTTCCGAACCCATCAGCAGCAGGCGCTGCTTGACGTCGGGCTGCTGCATGGCCTGGGCATAGGCCTTGTTCAGCTTGGCCACCACCGGCGCCGGCGTGCCGCCGGTCGTGAACACGCCGAACCAGGTGCCCAGGTCGAAGCCCTTGATGCCCGACTCTTCCACCGTCGGCACGTCGGCCAGCAGCGACGAGCGCTTGGCGGTGGTCACGGCCAGCGCCTTGACCTTGCCGTCCTTGATCAGCGGCGCCGCGGCCGCCAGGTTGTCGAACATGAAGTCCGACTGGCCCGACAGCAGCGCCAGCTGCGCCGGCGCCGCGCCCTGGTAGGGGATGTGCTCGACGTTGATGCCGGCGCGCGCCTTGAGCAGTTCGCCGGACAGGTGGCCGGCGCTGCCGTTGCCGCCCGAACCGTAGTTCAGCTTGCCCGGATTCTTCTTGGCGTAGTCGATCAGGTCGGCCAGCGTCTCGATCTTGTTTTTCTTGGCGAAATCGAGGTTCATGACCAGCACGTTCGGCACCGCGGCCACGATGGTGACCGGCGCGAAGTCCTTGATCGGGTCATACGGCAGATTGGCGAACAGCCAGGGGTTGATGGCATGGGTCGCCACGGCGCCCATCACCAGCGTGTAACCATCGGCCGGGGCCTTGGCCACCAGGTCGGCGCCGATGTTGCCGCCGGCGCCGGAGCGGTTTTCCACCACCACTGGTTGGCCGAGCGAGCCGCGCACCTTCTCGGCCAGCATGCGGGCCATGGTGTCGAGCGGGCCGCCGGGCGGGTATGGCACCACGAAGCGCAACGGCTTGGTGGGGAAGTCGGTGTTCTGGGCCAGCGCGGGCGCGCCCAGGGTCAGCGTGGCGGCCAGGGCCGCGGCGCCGCCCAGCAAGATGCGGCGCACGGCGCTGCGGGGGGTCGGTTTCATTTCGTTTGCTCCTCTCTGTGCATCGATGGCGGTGGGTAGCATACCGCAGCGGGGTAAACGGCGTAACAAAGGGATACCACGGAAAGCGGCCGTTGTTCGGCTGACCGGCATACCGGCGCGCCCCCCCCCCGCGCGGCGCCCGCGACAAATCCAGGCGTATCAGTAAAAACCCCCGAAGGTTGGATCTTCGTCCAACTTCCGGGGGTCGGTTCAGGCAAGGCGTCGACCGTGGCCAGGCGCAGGCCGGCGCCGCCGCCCGCTCAATGCAGGATCTGGCTCAGGAACAGCTTGGTGCGCTCGTTCTGCGGATTGTCGAAGAACTCGTCCGGGCTGTTCTGCTCGATGATCTCGCCGCGGTCCATGAAGATGACGCGGTTGGCGACCTTGCGCGCGAAACCCATTTCGTGGGTCACGCACAGCATCGTCATGCCGCTTTCCTGGGCCAGGTTGACCATCACGTCCAGCACTTCCTTGACCATTTCCGGGTCGAGCGCCGAGGTCGGCTCATCGAACAGCATGATCTTGGGGCTCATGCACAGCGAACGGGCGATCGCCACGCGCTGCTGCTGGCCGCCCGACAGTTGGCCGGGGAATTTCTTGGCCTGATCCGGAATGCGCACGCGCTCCAGGTACTCCATGGCCGTGGCCTCGGCCTCAGCGCGCGGCTTTTTCAGCACCCACATCGGGCCCAGCGTCAGGTTCTCCAGCACCGTCAGGTGCGGGAACAGGTTGAAGTGCTGGAACACCATGCCGACGTCCTTGCGGATGGTCTCGATGTGCTTGAGGTCGTTGGTGAGCTCCGTGCCGTCCACGATGATGTGGCCTTGCTGGTGCTCTTCGAGCCGGTTGATGCAGCGGATCATGGTGGACTTGCCCGAGCCGGACGGCCCGCACACCACGATGCGCTCACCCGGCGCCACGTCCAGGTTGATGTTGCGCAGCACGTGGAACTGGCCGTACCACTTGTTCACGTCCTGCAGTCGAATGATGGCATCAGACATGCCTGTACTCCCGTAAATATCGCGTTGCGGGTCCGCCCGGGGCGGACCCGCGGCAAGGTTCTAGCGTGCGTGGCCCGTGGCCAGGCGTTTTTCCAGCGCCTGACTGTATTTGGACATGGAGAAGCAGAAGACGAAGTAGATCAGCGAGATGAACAGATACGCCTCCACCCCGAATCCGCGCCATGCCGCGTCGGACAGGGCCGCCTTGGCCGCCAGCGTCAGGTCGAAGATGCCGATGATCACCACCAGCGAGGTGTCTTTGAACAGCGCGATGAAGATGCTCACCAGCGGCGGGATCACGATCTTGAGCGCCTGCGGCAGGATGATCTTGCGCATCTGCTGCCAGTAGTTCAGGCCGAGCGAATCGGCGCCTTCGTACTGGCCCTTCGGGATCGCCTGCAGGCCGCCGCGCACCGTTTCGGCGATGTACGCGGCCGCGAACATGATGATCGCGATCTGCGCGCGCAGCAGCTTGTCGATCGAGAAGCCCTCGGGCAGGAACAGCGGCAGCATCACCGACGACATGAACAGCAGGCTGATCAGCGGCACGCCGCGGATCAGCTCGATGTACACGACGCACAGCGCCTTGATGGCCGGCATCTTCGAGCGCCGGCCCAGCGCCAGCAGCACGCCGATCGGGAAAGCGAAGGCGATGCCGAACGTCGACAGGATCAGCGTCAGCGGCAGGCCGCCCCAGCGCGCGTTCTCGACGTAGGTCAGGCCCAGCACGCCGCCCCACATCAGAATCGCCACGGCGACCAGGCCGAAGGTCCAGATGATGGCGAGCTTCCAATTCCAGAAGCGGCGGATGCCGCTGCACACGATCACCGCGACCAGGATGATGGTCGCGATCAGCGGCCGCCATTGCTCGTCGTAGGGATAGGTGCCGAACAGGATCAGCCGGTGCTTCTCGATGATGAAGGCCCAGCAGGCGCCCCCCACCGAGGCGCGGCATTCCTGCGCATTGGTGGCGGTGTAATTGGCCTTGATGAAGGCCCATTCGAACAGCGCCGGCAGCGCCATCAGCAGGAACCACGCCAACAGCACCGTGATCAGGATGTTGAGCGGCGAGGAGAACAGGCGCGAGCGCAGCCACGCCCAGGCGCCTACGTGGGTCTTGGGCGGCGGCAGCCCTTCGCTGGGGGTATGCGTAGTGCTGCTCATATCAACGCTCCACCAGCGCGATGCGCTTGTTGTACCAGTTCATGAAGATCGAGATCGACAGGCTGACCGTGAGGTACGCGCCCATGATGATGAGAATGCCCTCGATGGCCTGCCCGGTCTGGTTCAGCGTGGTGTTGACCACCGACACGATGTCCGGATAGCCAATGGCCACGGCCAGCGAGCTGTTCTTGGTGAGGTTGAGGAACTGGCTGGTCATCGGCGGGATGATCACGCGCAGCGCCTGCGGCAGCACCACCAGGCGCAGCACCTGCTTGCGGCGCAGGCCCAGCGCGCCGGCGGCTTCCCATTGGCCGGTATTGACCGCCTGGATGCCCGAGCGCACCACTTCGGCGATGAACGCCGAGGTGTAGATCACCAGGCCCGCCAGCAGCGCGGCGAACTCCGGCGAGAGGGTCAGGCCGCCGGCGAAGTTGAAGCCCTTGAGCACCGGCATATCCAGGGTCAGCGACGCGCCGCTGACCAGCCACCCCAGCACCGGCAGGCCGATGATCAGGCCAAGCGCAACGCGCCCCAGCGGAAACACCTGGCCGGTGGCTTCCTGGCGCTTTTTGCCCCAGTGTCCCAGGAACAGGATGGCGACGATCGCCAGGCCCAGGCCGCCCAGTATCCAGTCCAGCGAATAGCCTTCCAGGCCCGGCACTTTCAGGCCCCGGTTGGAAATGAACACGCCCGGCAGCGGGTTTTGCGCCTGGCGCGGGCCCGGCATGTTCTCGGTGATCAGCGCGTACCAGAAGAACAGCTGCAGCAGCAGCGGCACGTTGCGCATCACTTCGACATAGACCGAACAGATCTTGGCCACGAGCCAGTTCTTGGACAGGCGGCCAACGCCGATCAGGGTGCCGAAGATCGTCGCCAGCACGATACCGAGCACGGCAACGCGCAGGGTGTTGAGCAGCCCCACCAGAATGGCGCGCCCATAGGTGTCGGCGGGAGAGTAGGCGATGGACGTCTCGCCAATGGCGAAACCGGCCTCGCGGTCAAGAAAATCAAAGCCCGTGGCGATATTGCGCACGGACAGGTTGTGCAGCGTGTTTGAAACCAGGAACCATACCGCGGCCGCGACGGCGGCCAGTGCGATCACTTGGTAGACCACGGCGCGCACGCCGGGATCGTTCCAGTTCAGACGCCGGGGAGGTGCCGAAATCGGGGCGTTTTTATTTGGCGTTGTCATTGGATGAATCTACAGAAGTCGGACACCGGGCGGCCGGGGCCTTGCGGCCCGCGCCGTCCACTCCTGCCGCCCGCTCGAAGGCGGGCCAGGCATGGCGCCCAGGGCGCCATGCCGGCAGCCGTGTGTTAGCGCACCGGCCAGCCGTACATCAAGCCACCTTGCTTGTAGCTGGCATTCAGGCCGCGCTCCAGCTTCATCGCGCTGCTCTTGCCCAGCGTGGCCTCGAAGCTTTCGCCGTAGTTGCCGACCTGCTTGATGATGTTATAGGCCCACTTGTCATCCACGCCCAGGTTCTTGCCCATGCCAGGCGTCACGCCCAGGATGCGTTGGATGTTGGGATTGGTGCTCTTGAGCATCGCATCCACGTTCTTGGACGTGATGCCGTATTCCTCGGCTTCCAGCATCGCGTTCAGCGACCAGCGCACCACGTTGAACCATTGCTCGTCGCCCTGGCGCACCATGGGGCCCAGCGGCTCCTTGGAGAAGTCTTCCGGCAGGATCACGTACTTGTCGGGATTCTCCAGCGTGGTGCGGGTCGAGGCCAGCTGCGACTTGTCGGTCGTGAAGGCATCGCAACGGCCAGCCGCGAAGGCGCGGATGATTTCGTCGTACTTGTCGATCACGACCGGCTTGAATTCGATCTTCTGGCTGCGGAACCAGTCGGCCAGGTTCAGTTCGGTGGTGGTGCCCGGCTGCACGCAGATGGTGGCGCCGTTCAGTTCTTTCGCGCTCTTGACGTTCAGGTCTTTCGAGACCATGACGCCCTGGCTGTCGTAGTAGTTCACGCCCACGCCGATCAGGCCCAGCGTGGTGTCGCGCGTCAGCGTGACGGTGGTGTTGCGGGTCAGCACGTCCACTTCGCCGGACTGCAGGGCGGTGAAGCGCTGCTGCGTGTTCAGCGGCGTGACCTTGAACTTGCTGGCATCGCCGAACATGGTGGCGGCGATGGCGCGGCACATGTCCACGTCCAGGCCCTTGTATTCACCCTTGCTGTCCGCGATCGAGAAGCCCGGAATGCCGGTCGAAACACCGCATTGGACAAACCCTTTTTTCTTGACGTTATCGAAGGTCGCACCTGCGTTAGCGGCCGCGGATACCGCGAACAGGGCAGCGCCAATGGCAGCGAGTTTCAGTACTTTCATCGTGATCTCCGTAGGGGTGTTGCGAAGCCGAACGCAAGGCCGGGTTGGGCTTTACGCATGGGGCGGATGGTAGCGTCCGCACAGCAGCCTCCGCATCCGGGAATTCCCTTGAAATATAGGGACACTGGATGAAATCAAACAGGGTTTGACGACAAAAACGGGGACACTTCTTTGCGTCCGAAAAGAGTGTCCAGGTGGTCACTTGGTCCGACCCATGAGTGGTCACATCGGGACACTTTTTCCGGCCGTGCCCGCTGCGCCGTTTTAGGCCAGCTCACTGTCCCCGAGTTACTATTGCGGCTTCATCCGACAGCCGCCATGATCGAATTCCAGCACGTCTTCAAATCGTATGGCCGCGGCCGCAATATCCTGGCCGACATCAACTTCCGCGTAAGCGCGGGCGAGTTCGTTTTCGTGTCGGGTCCCTCCGGCGCGGGCAAGTCCACCCTGCTCAAGCTGATCGGCGGGCTCGAGCCCGCCAGCCGCGGCGCGATCCAGGTCAACGGCCAGCGGCTCGACAAGCTGCCGGCGCGCGCCCGGCCCTACCTGCGCCGCGCCGTCGGCGTGATCCTGCAGGACACCCACCTGCTGTTCGATCGCAGCGCCTTTGAAAACGTGATGCTGCCGCTGGCGGTCACCGGCCACCCCTGGGACTCGGCCGCCGCCCGCGCGCGCGCCGCGCTCGACAAGGTCGGGCTGTCGGGCAAGGAAGACCTCAACCCCATCGAACTGTCCGGCGGCGAACAGCAGCGCCTGGCGATCGCCCGCGCCATCGTCAACCGGCCCGCCATCCTGATCGCCGACGAGCCCACCGCCAACCTCGACCACGACAACGCGCAGCGCATCATGAACGTGTTCCGCGACTTCAACCGCGTCGGCGTCACCACGCTGATCGCCTCGCACGACCAGGAACTCATGGCGCGCTACGCCACCCGCACCCTGCGCATCGACCCCGGCAAGTTCTCCGACTCGCACGGCGCCCCCACGCCCGCGGCCAACGCTGGCCAAGGCATCGCGGGAGAACCGGCATGAACGCCTGGCTGCGGCAGCATCGCTATGCCCTCATGGTCACCTTGCGCCGGCTGGTGAAACAACCCTTCTCGTCGCTCGCCAACCTGCTGGTGATGGCCCTGGCCCTGGCCCTGCCGCTGCTGGGCAGCGCCATCCTGGTATCGGTGCAGCCGGTGGCGCGGCAGATGTCCGTCACCCCTGAAGTCACCGTCTTCATGCGGGTCGACGCGCCCGCCGGCGCCGCCGCCGACGTGGCCAGGCGCATCCAGGGCGAGTACGCCGGCGACGTGCGCGCGGTGCGCGTGGTCGGCCGCGACGACGCCCTCGCCGCCCTGCGCGCCAACCCGGCCTGGCAACAGGCGCTGGCCGTGCTGCCGGGCAATCCCCTGCCTGACGCGGTGGTGGTGACCCTGGCCGACGGCGAAGACCTGGCCGGCCGCGCCGACAAACTGGCGCGCGCCTGGAAGCAATGGGATCAGGTGGATCTGGTGCAGCTGGACAGCGCCTGGGTCCAGCGCCTGGAGGCGATCCTGCGTTTCGCCCGTATCGGACTGGGCTTCCTGGCTGCCTGCGTGGCGGTGGTGGTGCTGGCCACGGTGTTCAACACCGTGCGCATGCAGGCCCTGTCGCAACGCGAGGAGATCGCGGTGGCGCGGCTGGTGGGCGCCACCGAATCGTTCGTGCGGCGCCCCTTCCTGTACCTGGGCGCCCTGTCCGGCGCCCTGGCTTCGCTGCTGGCCATCGGCGTGGCGGCCGTGGCGCTGTCGCCGCTGAACAACGCCCTGCTCGGCCTGGCCCGCAGCTATGGGGCGGAATTCGCCTTGCATTTGCCCGGCGCCCCGGCATTGCTGGCCGCCATCATCGCCTCAGCCGCCCTCGGCGCGTTGTCGGCGCGCTGGTCCGTGACCCGCAGCACGCGCTTCTGACCCGGGATCGGGCGGCCGGCGCGGGCCTCTTCCCGCCCGGCCGTCTCCGGGCACATTCCCCTAAAGCCACGTATAGCCCCCGTTCGCCCCCGTGATCCGGGGAACGGCCGCGCCCAGCCGTGGTTAGGATGCAACCGATGGACAAACGGTCATATTTCCGGGGGCCATCGCAACGTTGCGGTTACATAGCTTTTCCCCCTATTTCCGGCCAAATGTGCAAGAATAAAGCGACATTTTTCTACATATTTTGAAACGTTTTTCTGTCCTACGAGCGCCGCCTTTCGTGATCCAACCGTTGTCCTTGCCCCTGATTCCGCCCCATGGTCGCCCGTCTTGACGCCCGCGCGACGCGCCATTACTTCGATAGCGCGTTCCAATCCCAGGCGGTGAAGGTACTTCCCAACGAGTACTACGTCACCGACGAAGACATCATGATCTCGACCGTGCTCGGCTCGTGCGTGGCTGCCTGCATTCACGACCCGGTCAACGGAGTCGGCGGCATGAACCACTTCATGCTGCCCGAGGGCGACATGCAGTCGCCCGCCTCGGCCACCATGCGCTATGGCGCCTTCGCCATGGAAGTGCTGATCAACGAACTGCTCAAGGCCGGCGCGGTGCGCGACCGCCTCGAAGCCAAGGTGTTCGGCGGCGGCGCGGTGCTGTCGGCGATGCAGCAGATGAACATCGGCGAGCGCAACGGCCAGTTCGTGCTGAACTACCTGCGCACCGAAGGCATCCCGGTCAAGGCCCAGGACCTGGGCGACGTGCATGCGCGCCGCATCAACTATTTCCCGCGCAACGGCCGCGTGATGGTGCGCAAGATGGCGCCGCACCATCAGCGCGCCGAAGAAATCATCGCCAAGCGCGAACAGGCTGCCGCCGAAAGCGTGCAGGCCAAGACCCAAAGCCCGCCGCGGGTCGAGCGCTTTGCGCGGCCCGGCGTGGAACGTTTCGACCGGCCCGCCGCCCGTGCGGGCGGCGATCGCCCCGGCGTCGAACGATTCGACCGTCCGGGGGTCGAGCGCTTCGATCGTCCCGCCACGCGTCCCGGCGTGGAGCGCTTCGATACCGGCGTCACCCGCCGCCGCAAGCCGGAAACCGCGGGCGGCTGAACCCGCCGCCCCGTCAGCAGCCGAAGCTGGCGCGGTACTGGCTGGGCGACACGCCCAGCCGCCGCTGGAACACCTCGCGCAGGTGCCGCGCATCACGGAAGCCGCAATCAAACGCCACGGTCTTGAGCGGCGCCGACGCGCGCTCCAGCCGCGCGCGGGCCGCATCCAGCCGGACGCTTTCGACGAAATCCGCCGGCGTGACGCCCGCATCCCGCAGAAACACCCGAGAGAAGTTGCGGCGGCTCATGTTGGCCACCGCCGCCAGCGCGTCCACGCCGAGATCGTCGGCCAGATGCCCCAGCACGTACTGCTGCACCTGCGCCACCGCCGAGGTCTCCTCGACGAAGGGCGTCAGAAACGGGCTGAACTGCGATTGCCCGCCAGCGCGCTGCATGAACACCACCAGCCGCTTGGCCACGTTCAGCGCCACCTCCTGCCCGTGGTCCTGTGCCACCAGATACAGCGCCAGGTCGATGCCGGCGGTCACCCCCGCCGACGTGTGCAGCCGGCCGTCCTGCGCGTACAGGCGGTCGGTCTCGACCCGCAGGTCCGGATAGCGCGCCGCCAACGCCGGCGCGTCGTTCCAGTGGGTGGTGACCGTGGCGCCCGCGGGCAGGCCGGCACGCGCCAGCAGGAAAACGCCATTGCAGATCGAGCCGTAGCGCTCGGCCCGCGCGCAGGCCGCGCGCAGCCAGGCCAGCGCGTCATCCGATTCCCGCGCCGCCGGCAGGCCCGGGCCGCCGGCCGCCAGCAGCAGATCGGGCACGTCCGCGACCTCGGCGTAGTGGCGCTGCGGCGTCAGCAGCATGCCGTTGGAACAGGGCACCACGCCGCGCGTCAGGCCGATCAGTTCCATCCGGTACTGGCGCGCGGGCAACAGGAAACGGTTGGCCTCGGCGAACACATCCAGCGGTCCGCAGACGTCCAGCGACTGCACGCCGGGAAACACGAGGATGGCAACGGATTTCATGGGGTCGAGGGCGAGAGGGTGGGCGCGGCGCGACTGAGCGCTGCCGCCGCTAAACGCTACCTTAGCCCAAGCCTTCCAGCATGCCGATCCCCCGCGTCAGGCGTGGCCGCAAACCGTGCCACGGCGGCCGCAATCCGCCGCCTTCCGGGGCCTTGGCCGTCAGCTGCGCCATGCTGGCCGGAATCCGTCCCGCCCGACGCTGGCCCGTGGCCGGACGTCCGCGCAGACTGTCTTGCATCGCCCTCCGGGCTCGCCACGCAAGGAAATGCAGCATGCAAACGCCCTCCTCCGACCCCAGCGAACGCGTCGGTCCCGCCTTTTCCGTCGACGGCATGCTACTGGCTCGCAACAAGACACGCCAGGCCATCGAGGATATCGCCACGCGCATCCGCCCCGGCATGATCGAGGAAGACGCCGTCGCCATGGCCAAGCAGACCCTGATCGACGCCGGCCTGGCGCTCAGCTGGCATCCCACCCGCGTGCGCTTCGGCGCCAACACCATGAAGGCCATGCGCCAGGCGTCCGCGCCCGGTGTGGCGCTGGGCGAACACGACATCTTCTTTCTCGACATCGCGCCGCGCCTGGACGCCTGGGAAGGCGACGGCGGCAAGAGCTACGTGGTGGGCGATGACCCCGGGCAGGCGCGCTGCGCGCGCGACGCCGAGGCGCTGTTCCACGATGTGCGCGGCGTCTGGCTGCGCGAGCGGCTGAGCGGCCAGGCGCTGTACGCCTACGCCGACCGCCAGGCGCGCGCCATGGGCTGGGAACTGAATTTCGACCTGCCCGGCCACCGCGTGTCCGACTTCCCGCACGCGGCGATCCACACCGGCTCGCTCGCCGACCTGGCGATCCGACCGTCGGAGATGCGCTGGATCCTGGAGATCCACCTGCGCGATCCGCAGGGTCGCTACGGCGCGTTCTTCGAGGACATGCTGCTGGACGACGCGCACTATCCGGCGTGAAAGCCGCACGGGGCGCCGGCGCGCAGGGCGGCCGGCACTATCCAGCGGCCCGACGGCCGCCCCCCGCTACGCCGCACGCACGCCGCCGATCGACACCACGCTGGCGCTGAAGTCCTTGAGCAGGGCCTCGCGCCGCGCGGCGGCCTTCTCCATCGCCGCCTCTTTCACGTGGCCGTAGCCACGGATCTCTTCGGGCACGCTGGCCAGCGCCACCGCGCGCTCCAGGTTGCCGCGATTGAGCTTGCACAGGATCGCGGTCAGCGTCTCGTGATACTCGCGCGCCAGCTCGCGCTCGGCGCGGCGCTCGCGGGTGTAGCCGAAAGGATCCAGGCGCGTGCCGCGCAGGCGCTTCATGCGCGCCAACAGACGGAACACCCGCAACATGCCGGGACCGTAGGCCTTCTTGACCAGATGTCCGTCCGGGCCGCGGCGCGCGAACAGCGGCGGCGCCAGGTGAAAGCGCAGCTTCCAGTCGCCCTCGAACTGCTCGCCGACGCGCTTGAGGAATTCGCCGTCCGTATACAGCCGCGCCACCTCGTACTCATCCTTGTAGGCCAGCAGCTTGAAGTAGTAGCGCGCCACTGCCAGCGCCAGGCGCTGGGTGCCGGTGGCCTCATGCTCGGCATGCGCCACCTTGGCCACCAGGTCGGTGTACTGCTTGGCGTAGGCGGCGTCCTGATACTGCGTCAGGAACGCGCGGCGCGCCTCGACCAGGCGTTCCAGTTCGCCGGCCGGCTTCTTCAGTTCCACCACCGGGCTGGGCGCGCGCGGGCGGCGGATCTCGATGATGCCTTCCGGATGCGCCGGCGCGCCGCCATTGGCCAGCAGGCGCGTGACGCCGGCCAGGTCATGGGCCGCGCGCCGGCCCCAGGCGAAAGCGGCCAGGTTATTGGGCACCTGTTGGCCATTGAGCTCGATGGCGCGCAGCAAGGCCTCGCGTGACAGCGGCAGCCAGCCCTTCTGGTAGGCATAGCCCATCATCAACGGGTTGGAATAGATGGCGTCACCCAGCAGGCCCACGGCCAGCGCCGAGGCATCCACCGTGTGCAGGTTGTCCTTGCCGCAGGCGGCCTGCAGGTCCGCCGCCAGGTTGCCGCCCGGCAGCGTCCAGTCGGGATTGGTGACGAACGCGGCGGTGGGCGCGGTGTCGCTGTTGAGCAGCGCGCGCGAGCGGCCGGGACGCAGCCGCGCCATGGCGTCGGCGCTGGTCGCCACCACCAGGTCGCCGGCCAGCATCAGGTCGGCCTCGCCCATGGCCACGCGCGTGTTCATCAGGTGTTCCGGCGTCTGCGCCAGCACCACGTGCGAATACACCGCGCCGCCCTTCTGCGCCAGGCCGGCCATGTCCAGCACCGAACAGCCCTTGCCCTCCAGGTGCGCCGCCATGCCCAGCAACTGGCCGATGGTGACCACGCCGGTGCCGCCCACGCCGGCGATGAACACGCCATAAGCCTGCGCCAGCGCCGGCAACGCCGGCTGCGGCACGTCGTCATCGACCGCGCCCTCCGGCGCCAGCGCGCGCGGCTTGCGCAGCTTGCCGCCTTCCACCGTGACGAAGCTGGGGCAGAAGCCCTTCAGACAGGAGAAGTCCTTGTTGCAGCTGGACTGGTTGATGGCGCGCTTGCGGCCGAACTCGGTCTCCAGCGGTTCCACCGACAGGCAATGCGATTTCTGCGAACAGTCACCGCAGCCTTCGCACACGCGCTCGTTGATGACCACGCGCCGCGCCGGATCGGGATAGGCGCCGCGCTTGCGGCGGCGGCGCTTCTCGGTGGCGCAGGTCTGGTCGTAGATCAGCACCGACACGCCGGGGTGTTCGCGCAGTTCGCGCATCACCGCGTCCAGCTCGTCGCGGTGCTTGACCGGCACGCCCGGCGCCATGCCGGCCATGCCCTGGTATTTCTCCGGCTCGTCGGTGACCACTACGATCTTGTCGATGCCCTCGGCCGCCACCTGGCGGCTGATCATCGGCACGCTGATGGGGCCGTCCACCGGCTGCCCGCCGGTCATGGCCACCGCGTCGTTGAACAGGATCTTGTAGGTGATCGGCGCCTTGGCCGCCACCGCCGCGCGGATCGCCAGCAGGCCCGAATGAAAGTAGGTGCCGTCGCCGAGGTTGGCGAACACGTGCTTTTCTTCGGTGAACGGCGCCTGCCCCAGCCACGGCACGCCCTCGCCGCCCATCTGGGTGTAGACCTGGGTATTGCGGCCCATCCAGGTCACCATGTAGTGGCAGCCGATGCCGGCCATGCCGCGCGAGCCTTCCGGCACCCGCGTGGACGTATTGTGCGGACAGCCCGAACAGAACCACGGCTTGCGGTCCTCCACCACGCGCGGACGCGCCAGTGCCTGTTCGCGATCGGCGATGAAAGCCAGCCGCGCCTCGATGCCGGCGCGCACGTCGGCCGGCAACTCGAAGCGCAGCAGGCGCGCGGCGATGGCCTTGGCCACCATCGCCGGCGAAAACTCGTAATGCGCCGGCAGCAGCCAGTTGCCCTGCGGCACCGCCCATTCGCCACCGTCCTTGTCGTCGAACTTGCCGACCACGCGCGGAATCTTCTTGCCGCTGCCGATCCAGCTGAACAGTTCTTCCTTGAGCTGGTATTCCAGCACCTGGCGCTTTTCCTCGACCACCAGGATCTCGTCCAGGCCGTCGGCAAAGCGCGCCATACCGGTGGACTCCAGCGGCCATACCATGCCGACCTTGAACAGCCTCAGGCCGATGCGCTGGCACACGGCATCGCTGAGCCCCAGGTCGGACAGCGCCTGGCGCGTGTCCAGGTAGGCCTTGCCCGAGGTCATGATGCCGAAGCGCGCATCGCGCGCCGGCACCTGCCACAGCTCGCGGTTCAGGTTGTTGGCCCGGGCGTAGGCCAGCGCCGCGTACAGCTTGTAGTCCAGCAGCCGCGCCTCCTGCTGCAGCGGCGTGTCGGGGATGCGGATGTTCAGGCCGTCCGGCGGCAGCAGGAAATCCTCGGGCAGCACGATCTGCACTCGGTACGGGTCCACGTCCACCGAGGCCGACACCTCGACGATGTCGGTGATGCACTTCATCCCGACCCAGACGCCGGCATAGCGGCTCATGGCCCAGCCATGCAGGCCGTAGTCCAGCACCTCCTGCACGCTCGACGGAAACAACGCCGGGATCATGCAGGCCTTGAGGATGTGGTCGCTCTGGTGCGGCAGCGTCGACGACTTGGCCGGGTGATCATCGCCGGCCACCACCAGCACGCCGCCGTGCGGCGAGGTGCCGGCCGCGTTGGCGTGCTTGAACACGTCGCCGCAGCGGTCCACGCCCGGCCCCTTGCCGTACCACATGCCGAACACGCCGTCGTACTTGGCGCCGGGGAACAGATTGACCTGCTGCGTGCCCCACACCGCCGTGGCCGCCAGGTCCTCGTTGATGCCCGGCTGGAACTCGACGTGGTGCGCCTTCAGGTACTTGGCCGCCTTCCACATGTTCTGGTCGACCCCGCCCAATGGCGAGCCCCGGTAGCCCGACACGAAGCCCGCCGTGTTCAGCCCCGCGCGCAGGTCGCGCAGCCGCTGCATCATCGGCAGGCGCACCAGGGCGTGGATGCCGCTCATCCAGGCGCGGCCGCTTTCCAGGGTGTACTTGTCGTCCAGCTGGACGGTCTCGAGCGCCGCGCGCAGCGCGGGCGTAAGGGGGGCATTCATGTCTACTCCGAGGGTCGTGGAACGCCCGCGGCAGCCAACGCATCACGCCCTCTTGAAGCGCATGCGGACAAGCGGCGGGAGGTGAATTCCGGGCGCTCGATGCGCCTCTGTCCTACGGTTGTAACCGCTCCCCCCACCCCCGGCAATAGGGCGATGCGATAATTGCGGGCATGGACTTCGCCCCCCGCATCGTCGCCTGGCAACGCCAGCATGGCCGCCACGATCTCCCCTGGCAGAACACCCGGGACCCCTACCGCATCTGGCTCTCCGAGATCATGCTGCAGCAGACGCAGGTGGCCACGGTGATCCCCTACTACGAACGTTTCCTGCAGCGTTTCCCCGACGTCGCCGCGCTGGCCGCCGCCGCCCAGGAAGACGTGATGCCCTACTGGGCCGGCCTGGGCTACTACGCCCGCGCCCGCAACCTGCACCGCTGCGCCCAGGAGATCGCGCGCGACTGGAACGGCCGCTTCCCGCCCAGCGCCGAAGCCATCGCCACCCTGCCCGGCATCGGCCGCTCCACCGCCGCCGCCATTGCTGCCTTCGCTTATGGCGAACGCTCGCCGATCCTGGACGGCAACGTCAAGCGCGTCTTCACCCGCCACTTCGGCATCGCCGGCGATCCCGCCAAGCGCGAGGTCGAACAGCGCCTGTGGGCCCTGGCCGACGCCCAGGTCGAGGCCGCCCCCGGCCTGGACATGGCCGCCTACACGCAGGGCCTGATGGACCTGGGCGCTACGCTCTGTACGCGCGGCAAGCCGGCCTGCGACCGCTGCCCGGTCGCCGATACCTGCGTCGCCCGGCGCGAAGGCCGCCAGGCCGAACTGCCCACGCCCAAGGCCCGCAAGGCGATTCCGGAACGCGAGATCGCCATGCTGGTGCTGCAATGGCGCGGCGCCTATCTGCTGCAGCAACGGCCCGAACCCGGCATCTGGGGCGGTCTGTGGAGCCTGCCGGAATTCGACGTGGCCGGCGACCCTGGCGCGGCCTCGCGGGCGCTGGGGCTGGAGCCGGAACGGCACAGCGCCCTGGCGGCGTTCTCGCACACCTTCACGCACTACCGGCTGCATGTACGGCCCTGGTGGGTCGAGGTGCGCGCGGCCAGCCAGGTCGTCGGCCATCCGCCCAGCCGCTGGGTGGCGCCCGACGACCTGGCGGCCACGGCGCTGCCGGCGCCGGTCAAGAAATTGCTGTTGGGACTGGCACAGGCGAACGCGGCGCACGGCACGCTGTTCTGAGCATCGTCCCGCGCCGGGCGGGACTACGGAGCCGCCCGGCGTCCCGGCGCGCCACCTCAGCCCGGCCCGGCCCCGTCCAGCAGCATCACCAGCTTCAGGTCCAGGTGCGTCGCCAGGCGGAAGGTGATCTGCTGAAAGGCCACGCGGCCGCGCCGCGGGTGCGCGAACTCGCGCAGCCCCCCTTCGCGCTCGACCACCGCGTGCCGGTTCCACCAATGGGCAAACACCGCGCTCTGCCGGTTCAGCGTATCGATCAGGGCCAGCACCGCCGGCTCATCCAGATGCGCGCCGGCATCCGCCCGGAACTCGGCCACCACGCGCCGCGCGCGCTGCTCCCAGTCCACCACCAGCGCGCGCGCCGCCGGGTCCAGAAAGATGTAGCGCAGCAGGTTCGGCTCGGGATCGCGCGCCGGCCAATCGTCGAACAGTTCGCGCAGCGGTTCATTGCAGGCCAGCACGTTCCAGGCACGGTCCAGCACGTAAGCCGGCGCGGTAATGGCGTCCACGCATTCGCGCAACGAACCCGGCGCGCCCAGCGCGTCATCGCGCGCATGCTGCGGATCGGCGCAGTCGGCCAGGTCGAACAGATAGGCTCGCTCGGCCCGCGCCAATTGCAGCACCCCCGCGATGCGCGACCACACCGACGGCGATACCGACACCTCGCGGCCCTGCTCGATCCAGGTGTACCAGGTGACGCTGATGCCGCACAGTTGCGCCACCTCTTCGCGCCGCAGTCCCGGCGTGCGGCGGCGCATGCCTTCGGGCAGGCCGGCCATCTGCGGCGTGATGCGCGAGCGGGCGCTGCGCACGAATTCGCCCAGCGCCTGGCGGCGCAGGCGGGAGCCTTCGTGGCCGGCGGCGCCGGCTGGGGGGGAGGCATTCATACCAGGATAAGCAAGGGACTTGTACGTGTATAAGGGTCGCCTATCTTAGCGCCAGAGGCGCCCGGGCGCGCGGCTGGCGACCACGGGGCGGACCGCCCGCCGGGCGCGCGGCGCTCGACAATGCTACGGTCGACCCTGTATAGAAGGGATCGACCCGAAAAGCCGCAATCGACAAACATCGAACCGACGAGAAGGATTCACCGCCATGGCCACCCCCGAGCCCCCCCTGACCTGCCCGACCGTGACCGAAGCCGCGGCACTGCTGCGCGACGGCCGCGTCACCAGCGCGGCCCTCACGCAGGCCTGCCTGGACCGCATCGCGTCGCGCCAGGACCTCAACGCCTTCATCACCGTCGACGCCGACGGCGCGTTGGCGCAGGCACGGGCGGCCGACGCGGCGCGCGCCGCCGGCCGCGCTGCGCGGCCCCTGGAGGGCGTGCCCCTGGCCATCAAGGACAACATCCACGTCGCCGGACTGTCCAATACCGCGGGCACCCCGGCCTTGCGCGACTTCGTCCCCGCCGAGGATGCCCCGGTCGTGCGGCGCCTGCGCGAAGCCGGCGCCGTCATCGTCGGCAAGACCCACATGCACGAACTGGCCTTCGGCGTCTCCGGCTACAACACCGCTTACCCCGGCCCGCGCGGCGCGGGCACGCGCAACGCCTACGACCCGGAACGCATCGCCGGCGGCTCGTCCTCGGGCAGCGGCGCCGCCGTGGGCGCGCGCCTGGTGCCAGCCGCGCTCGGCACCGACACGGGCGCCTCGGTGCGCCTGCCGGCCGCGCTCAATGGCGCCGTCGGCTTCCGGCCGTCGGTGGGCCGCTATGACGGTTCGGGCATCACGCCGATTTCGCATACCCGCGATACGCCCGGGCCCATCGCCAACAGCATGGCCGACATCGCGCTGCTGGATGCCGTGCTGGCCGGCGAGGCCACCCCTCTGCCCCCCCTGCCCGCGGCCGAGCTGCGCCTGGGCCTGCCCGGCTATTTCTGGCAGGACCTGGACCCGCAGGTGGCGGCCACGGCCCAGGCCGCCCTGGAGCGGCTGCGCGCCGCTGGCGTCACCCTCATCCCGCTGGACATGCCCGGCCTGGAAGCCAGCAACGCCGCCACCGGCATGCCGCTGTGCCTGTACGAACAAAAGCCCGATCTCATCGCCTACCTGCAACGCCATGGCGTCGGCGTCAGTTTCGAGGAACTGGTGGCGCAGATCTCCAGCCCGGACGTCAAGGCCATCTTCGACGACATGATCGTGCCAGGCGTGCTGCCCACGCCCTCGGGCGAACGGCTGCCATTGCAGCCCCTGTACGACAGCGCCATCGCGGTGCATCGCGACGCGCTCATCGACGTCTACCGCCATGCCTTCCAGCAGCATGCGCTGCACGGACTGCTGTTCCCCACGGTTCCCGTGACGCCGCCCCTGGCCGGACCGCAGGCCAGCAGCCTGGAATCGTTCATGCGGCTGGCGCGCAACGTCGACCCCGGTAGCAACGCGGGGCTGCCCGGGCTCAGCCTGCCGGCGGGATTGTCGGACGGGGGCCTGCCGGTCGGGCTGGAGGTGGATGGCTTGCCTGGCGCGGACCGCACGATTCTTGCGGTCGGGCTGGCGCTCGAAAGCGTCCTGGGACGCTTGGCGCCGCCGGCGCGGGCTGGCGCGTCGGCGCTGGACTGACGGCGGAACGCCCGGAAAGCCGGCCGCCAACGGCGGCAGGCTAGTCAAGCGACAGCATGGGCGTTTGCGAGACGATGTCCACAAGGTAATCCATGACGACGCGCACCGGCTTCAGGCGGCGAAGGTCGCGATGCACGACCAGCCAGATGTCCCGCGAGAAAGCGTCACCCGGATGCGCCAGCCGCGTCAGGTCGGCATGCGCGTCGCCAATGAAGCAGGGCAGTCCTGCCACGCCCGCTCCCGCGCGGGCCGCGGCCAGATGGCCGCTGATATCGCTCAATTCGCAGACCACCGGCCTGCCGCCCGCGAATTCCAGCAACCAGCTTTGCTGAGGCATGTCGGCCAGGGACTCATCGTAGGCGATGAACGCCCAATCCGCTGGCGCCACCGTGGCGGCGTAGTCGCGCTGCGCATAGAGCGCGAACGGCATGCGCCCGATGCGCCGGATCACGTTGCTGGATTCCTTTGGCCGCACCAGCCGCAAGGCGATGTCCGCCTCGCGCCGGCTCAGCGATACCTGTTGCGCCTGCGCCAGCACCGCGAGCTGGAGCCTGGGGTGGGCCAGCCGCAGAGCCGCCAGATGGCGCGCCAACAAATGCGTCGCCAAGACGGGAGGCGCGCTCAAGGTGACTTTCGCGTCCAGCGGCGCTTGATGGGCACGGGCGCGGCGCGCAATGCCAAAAGCCGCCGTTTCCATCTGCTGCGCCAGTTCCAGGATCTGCCCGCCGCGCGCCGTCAGCCGGCAGGCGCGCGGCAGCCGCTCGACCAGTTGCATCTGCAGTTCGGCTTCCAGCGCGCCCAGGCGGCGGCTGACCGTCGCGTGATCAACGCGCAATGCCCGCGCCGCGCCGGAGAGTGTCCCGGCACGGGCGATCGCCACGAAATAGCGCAGGTTCTCCCAGTCGAACATCTGTGCGTTTTCTCCAGTCTGACTGGCAATTTTATGGAATTTACGCACATATTCATACTGCCTAGCATGGCGTCAGATCAACGTCCCCCGGATTCTCGTCATGCCTTCTCGTCCTCACTCCCCGCGCGGCACGCTGCTGGCCGCGGCCACGGGTTTCGCCCTCGTGCTGCTCGATGTCAGTGTCGTCAATGTCGCCCTGGAAGCCCTGCGCCAGGAGTTTTCAACAGGCATTACCGGATTGCAGTGGGTGGTCAACGCCTACACCCTGGCATTCGCCGCGCTATTGCTGACCAGTGGCGCCCTGGGCGATCGCATCGGCGCGCGCCGCATGTTCTTGTGGGGCCTGACACTGTTCACGCTGTCATCACTGCTGTGCGGCCTGGCGAACAGCCTGGAGTTGCTGATCGCGGCCCGCCTTGCGCAGGGCATCGGCGCCGCGCTGCTGGTGCCCAATTCACTATCGATGCTGCAACGGGCGTTTCAGTCCGCGATTGCGCGCAATCGCGCGGTCGGCTGGTGGGGCGCGGTCGGCGCGCTTGCGCTGGCGGCCGGGCCGGTGCTGGGCGGCGTACTGGTCACGCATCTCGGCTGGCGCGCCATCTTCCTGTTGAATCTGCCGCTCGGCATGATCGGCCTCGTCCTGACGCTGCGCCACGTACCGCGCGATACCGCAGGCGCGCGGCGGGATCTGGATTGGCCGGGCCAGGCGGCCGCCGCGGTGGCGCTCGCGGCGCTCACGGCCAGCCTGATCGAAGCAGGTTCGCGGGGCTGGGGCGATGCGTGGGTCCTGGCCGGCCTCGCAGCCTTCGCGCTGGGACTCGGCGCCTTTCTCTGGATCGAATCGCATGCGCCAACGCCGATGCTGCCACTGGCGTTGTTCCGCGTGCCGATGTTCACGGTTTCATCCGTGTCCGGCATGATGGTGAACTTCGCGTACTACGGCCTGGTGTTCGTGCTGAGTCTGTTCTTCCAGATCCAGCAGCACCTGTCGCCCCAACAGGCGGGATTTGCATTCCTGCCCATGACAGTCGTCCTGATCGGCGCGAATATCGTGGCAGGCCGGCTTATTGCCCGCTTGGGCGCGCGCCGCCTGATGGTGCTGGGGTTGGGGCTCGCGACCGCCGGCTACCTGATGCTGCTGCTGGCCAGCCGCGACGGTCGCTACGCACTGCTTGTCGTGCCGATGCTGATGGCCGGCGGCGGCATCGCGCTGACGATCCCCACCATGACCAATGCCACGCTCTCGTCGGTGGATGTGTCGCGCGCCGGCATTGCCTCGGGCGTACTCAACTCGGCCAGGCAGATTGGCGGCATGCTGGGCGTTGCCGTGTTCGGGTATCTGGTGCGCGACACCGCGCCACGGGCATTCATGCATGGCATGTACGCATCGATGGCGTTGGCGGTCGCCTCTCTGGCCCTTGGGGCGCTCCTGTGCCTGGCGGGCATGCCAGGCGCCCCACGCCGGGAAAGGCCATAAAGGCCAATCCCTCGCCGCCCGGCCTTCAACCCAGGTTCGGCGCCAGCGTGCGCTTCAGATCCTCGATGCTGCGGCCGCTGCGCGCGGCGTAGTCCTGCAACTGGTCTTCGCCGATGATGCCGACGTTGAAGTACTGCGACTGCGGGTGGCTGAAGTAGAAGCCCGACACGCTCGAAGCGGGGAACATGGCATAGCTGTCGGTCAGCATCATGCCGATGTCGGCGCCGTCCAGCACGCGGAACATGTCGGTCTTGACCACGTGTTCCGGGCAGGCCGGATAGCCGGGCGCCGGGCGGATGCCGACGTACTTCTCGGCGATCATGTCGTCGTTGGACAGCGCCTCGTCGGGCGCGTAGCCCCACAGGTCCTGGCGCACGCGGGCGTGCAGGCATTCGGCGAAAGCTTCGGCCAGGCGGTCGGCCAGCGACTTGAGCATGATGCCGGAGTAGTCGTCCAGCGCCTTCTCGAATTCGGCTTCCTTCTTCTCGATGCCCAGACCGGCGGTCACCGCGAACATGCCGATGTAGTCCAGCTTGCCGCTGGACTTGGGCGCGATGAAATCGGCCAGCGACTTGTTGCTGACCCCCTCGCGCTTGGCGCCCTGCTGGCGCAGGTTGCGGTAGGTGAACAGCACCTCGCTGCGGCTCTCGTCCTTGTAGACCTCGATGTCCTCGTCGTTGACGCGGTTGGCCGGATAGAAGCCGACCACGCCATTGGCAGTCAGCCAGCGGCCCTCGACGATGCGCTTCATCATGGCCAGGCCGTCGGCATAGACCTTGCGCGCCTGCTCGCCCACCACCTTGTCGTCCAGGATCGCCGGGAACGGGCCGAACAGGCTCCAGGTCTGGAAGAATGGGCCCCAATCCACGTATTTGGCGATCTCGGCCAGGTCGTAGCTCTTGAAGGTGCGGCGGCCGATGAACTTGGGGCGCGGCGGCGTATAGCGGTCCCAGTCGATCTGCGGGCGCGAGGCGCGCGCCTCGGCCAGCGGCAGGATCGGCGTGGCCTTGCGGTTGGCGTGGCGGCGGCGCACGTCCTCGTATTCCTTGGCCAATTCCGCCAGGTAGGCGTCCGCCTGGTCGGACATGAGGCTGGTGGCCACGCCCACCGAGCGGCTGGCGTCCGGCACGTAGATCACCGGGCCTTCGTAGTTGGGCGCGATCTTCACGGCGGTATGCACGCGGCTGGTGGTGGCGCCGCCGATCATCAGCGGCACCTTGCGGCTGCGGAAATACTCGTCGCGCTGCATTTCCGAGGCGACGTAAGCCATTTCCTCCAGGCTCGGCGTGATCAGGCCCGACAGGCCGACGATGTCGGCATTCTCTTCCTTGGCCTTCTCCAGGATCTGGGCGCAGGGCACCATCACGCCCATGTTCACCACTTCGAAGTTGTTGCACTGCAGGACCACCGACACGATGTTCTTGCCGATGTCGTGCACGTCGCCCTTGACCGTGGCGATGACGATCTTGCCCTTGGCGCGCACGTCGCCGCCAGCCGCCGCGATCTGGCGCTTTTCCTCTTCGATGAAGGGAATCAGGTGGGCCACGGCCTGCTTCATCACGCGCGCCGACTTCACCACCTGCGGCAGGAACATCTTGCCGGCGCCGAACAGGTCGCCGACCACGTTCATGCCGTCCATCAGCGGGCCTTCGATCACCTCGATCGGGCGGCCGCCGCGCGCGGCGATCTTCTGCCGCACCTCTTCGGTGTCCTCGACGATGAAGGCGGTGATGCCGTGCACCAGCGCATGCGACAGGCGCGCCTCGACCTCCGCGTTGCGCCAGGCCAGATCTTCTTCCTTCTTGGCGCCCGAGCCCTTCACCGTGTCGGCGAACTGCACCAGGCGTTCGGTCGGCGTGCGCTCATCGGCCGGATCGGTCTTGCCGACCGGCTCGGCGCGGTCCAGCACCACGTCCTCGACCAGGTCGCGCAGCGTGGGATCGAGGTCGGCGTACACGCCCAGCTGGCCGGCGTTGACGATGCCCATCGTCATGCCTTCCTTGACCGCGTAGTACAGGAACACCGTGTGGATGGCTTCGCGCATCGGCTCGTTGCCGCGGAACGAGAAGCTCACGTTCGACACCCCGCCCGAAATACGGGCATGGGGCAGGTTGTCGCGGATCCAGCGGGTGCCCTCGATGAAATCGACGGCGTAATGGTTGTGCTCGTCGATGCCGGTGGCGACCGCGAACACGTTGGGATCGAAAATGATGTCTTCCGGCGGGAAGCCTTCTTCCTCGACCAGGATCTTGTAGGCGCGGCCGCAGATTTCCTTGCGGCGCTCCAGCGTGTCGGCCTGGCCCAGCTCGTCGAACGCCATCACCACCACCGCCGCGCCATAGCGGCGGCACAGGCGGGCGTGGTGGCGGAACGGCTCCAGGCCTTCCTTCATCGAGATCGAGTTGACCACCGGCTTGCCCTGCACGCACTTCAGGCCGGTTTCGATCACTTCCCATTTGGAACTGTCGATCATCACCGGCACCCGCGCGATGTCGGGCTCGGAGGCGATCAGGTTCAGGAAGCGGTGCATGCACGCCACCGAGTCCAGCATCGCCTCGTCCATGTTGATGTCGATGATCTGCGCGCCGTTCTCGACCTGCTGACGGGCCACGGCCAGCGCCTCGTCGTATTTCTCTTCGCGGATCAGGCGCGCGAACATCTTGCTGCCGGTGACGTTGGTGCGTTCGCCCACGTTCACGAACAGCGTGTCTTCGTCGATGTTCAGCGGCTCCAGGCCCGACAGGCGGGTCTTGACGGGGATCTCCGGCACCACCCGCGGCGTCAGCGCCGTGACCTTGTCGGCGATGGCGCGGATGTGGTCGGGCGTGGTGCCGCAGCAGCCGCCCGACATGTTCACCAGCCCGGCGCGGGCGAATTCCTCCAGCAGCGCCGAGGTGTCGGCCGGCGTCTCGTCGAAGCCGGTTTCGGCCATCGGGTTGGGCAGGCCGGCGTTGGGATAGACGCAGACGTAGGTGTCGCAGATCTTGGACAGCTCGGCCACGTACGGGCGCATCAGCGCCGCGCCCAGCGCGCAGTTCAGGCCGATGGTGACCGGACGCGCGTGGCGCACCGAATTCCAGAAAGCCTCGACCGTCTGGCCCGACAGGATGCGGCCGGAGGCGTCGGTGACGGTGCCCGAGATCATCACCGGCAGGCGCACGCCGCGCTGCTCGAACACTTCCTCGGTGGCGAAGATCGCCGCCTTGGCGTTGAGCGTATCGAAGATGGTTTCGATCAGCACGATGTCGATGCCGCCATCCAGCAGGCCATTGAGCTGCTCGATATAGGCCACCCGCAGCTCGTCGAAGGTGACGTTGCGCGCGCCCGGATCGTTCACGTCGGGCGAGATCGACGCCGTTTTGGGCTGGGGGCCGAGCGCGCCGGCCACGAAGCGCGGCTTGTCCGGCGTGCTGTACTGGTCACAGGCCGCGCGCGCCAGCTGTGCCGACACCAGGTTCAATTCGTAGGCCAGTTCCGGCAGGTCGTAGTCGCCCTGCGCGATCGAGGTGGCGCCGAAGGTGTTGGTTTCGATGACGTCGGCGCCAGCCTCCAGGTACTGGCGGTGGATCTCCGCGATCACGTCCGGCCGCACCAGCGACAGCAATTCGTTGTCGCCCTTCAGGTCCTTGCCGTGGTCGGCGAAACGCTCGCCACGGAAATCGGCCTCGCCCAGCTTGTAGCGCTGGATCATCGTGCCCATGGCGCCATCCAGGATCAGGATGCGCTGGCCGAGCAATCGGGCGAAATCGCCGCCACGGGTAAAGCTCTCGGGCGGATAAGGCAGGCGGGGATACGGCACGTTCGGGTCCGGAAGGAAAGTTTGGGACAGCAGGGACGACGGCGCGAATGTCGCGAAAATGCGATAAACGCCGAAAAATCAACCCCTGATCGTAACAAAACGGACCCTGTTACGGCCCGCGATGATACAGTTTCGGCCCCGAACCGGTGCTTTCGGCGCAACGGGACAGGCAAGAACGCAACACTTGCCGGTCCGCGTGCGAAAGGTAAACGGGAAACAGGAAGACGTCCGCCCCGCCGCCCACCAGGCTGGCATGGCGGGTATCCAGCCTGTGCTGCCCCCGCAACGGTCCCCATGCGCGCGATGCGCCCATGGCAGCCCGATACCGGCCTGTTCGATCGCCAGGACGCCCGTCCGGCACCCGCCCCCTCCCGGGACGCGGCGTGGCCCGGGTTTCCTCCCCATCGTGATTGACCTGCGGGGTCGCGGGTCGCATCGAGGTCCAGTAGATGAAATCCCGCTCCATCCGGCGCTACGCCGGCGCCCTGCTCTGCTCCGCCCCGGCCCTGTCGGCCGCCCAGCAAGCCGCCACCCCCGAACTTGACGCCATCACCGTCACCGCCCAGCGCGTGCCGACCGATGGCCGCACGCTGCCGGTGTCGATCTCGGTCATCACCGCCGAAGACATCGCCGCCAGCAGCGCCCGCACCATGCAGGACCTGCTGTCGACGCAAGCCGGCATCCACCTGATCAACACCACCAGCGCCAGCGACAACGCCATCGTCGACCTGCGCGGCTTCGGCATCACCGGCGCCAGCAACACGCTGATCATGATCGACGGCGTCAAGCAGAACACCAACGACCTGTCGGCCCCGAGCCTGGGCGTGGTGCCGCTGGATCAGGTCGAACGCGTCGAAATCGTGCGCGGCAGCGGCTCGGTGCAATACGGCGGCGGCGCCACCGGCGGCGTGATCAACATCATCACCCGCAAGGATTTCGCCAAGGAACCGGTCACGGCCCGCGCCACCGCCACCTTCGGCAGCTACGGCCTGCGCCAGTACGACGCCGCCGTGGCCCTGAACAACCAGAAAGTGGGCGTGGATGCCTACATGCAATCGCTGCACAGCGACGGCTACCGCGAGCACAGCGGCGAAAGCCGCGAGGGCGGCGGCGGCGGCATCACCTTCCGCCACGACAGCGGCTCGATCCGCCTGTTCGGCAACACCACCACGCAGAAACTGGACCTGCCCGGCCCGCGCCTGATCAACCCGACCACCGGCGAAAACCAGTTCGAAAGCGACCCGCGCGGCGCCAAGAACAAGGTCGACTTCGTCAAGACCACCACCACCACCTTCGGCCTGCAGGTCGAGCAGCAGCTCGGCGTGGGCACGCTGTACGCCGACGCCTCGACCCGCGAGAAGAAGCTCAACGGCCTGTCGTACGACGGTTTCGGTGACACGCTGCGCCAGCAGAAGCTGGAAGAGAACCTGGCCAGCCTGCGCTACCGCCTGCCGATCAACGGCGGCCACAGCGTGGTGTTCGGCGCCGACGCGCAGGAAGCCAAGACCTCCGCCGACCAGAACGCCTACTACGACTTCGCCCCCTCCAAGTGGCAGTCGCGCCAGCACCAGTACGGCCTGTTCGCCGAAGGCCAGATCCGCGCCACCGACAGCACCTACGTCACCCTGGGCGCGCGCCGCCAGTACGCCTCCGACAAGCTCGAAGTGATTTCCGGCTCGGGCGAGGAATCGGACAAGGGCCACCACCTGACCGCCTGGCAACTGGGCGTGCGCCAGGACCTGGCCGCCGGTTTCGGCCTGTACGGCAAGGTCGGCCGCAGCTTCCGCCTGCCCAACGCCGATGAAGCGCTGTCGGTGCAGTCGCCGCTGGCGCCGCAGACGTCCACCGACAAGGAACTGGGCGTGACCTGGGCCTCGGACACCACCAGCGCGCGCCTGTCGTGGTTCCGCTATGACCTGACCAACGAGATCCAGTACAACCCGCTGGCCGACGGCATGTGGGGCCCGGGCACGGGCGCCAACACCAACCTCGATCCGACCCGCCGCCAGGGCATCGAGCTGGAAGGCCACCACAAGCTGACCAGCAGCCTGACGCTGGACGCCAACCTGACCTGGATGGAAGCGCAATTCCGCTCGGGCACCTACGCCGGCGTCGACCTGTCGGGCAAGACCGTGCCGCTGGCGCCCAAGTGGCTGGCCAACGCCGGCGTGACCTGGCGCCCCACCGACGCCTTCCTGTGGAACGTGACGGCGCAGTACGTGGGCAAGTCGCGCATGGACAACGACCAGGCCAACCAGTTCGATACCCAGCTGGACGCCTACGTGCTCTTCAATACCAAGGTGGCCTACAAGTTCACCCGCAACATCGAAGGCGCGTTCGGCATCAACAACATCCTGGACCGCAAGTACGCCACCTACGGCATCCGTGGCGGCGATGCCTCGTTCCAGATGCTGGGCCCGGTTGCCAACTACAACCTGTACCCCGCGCCCGGCCGCAACTTCTACGCGTCCCTCACGGTGCGTTACTGAGCGGCGATCCGATATAGTCGGCGTTGTTCCACGCCGACCTATCGATCCCTCGCATGACCTGCGTCCGCGCCCTTTCGCTCGCCGTCCTGGGGCTGCTGTCCGCCCCGGGCGCGGCGGCGGCCGATACCGCCGCAGGCAGCCCGGCGGCCATCCACGCGCGCGACGATCGCGGCCGCGAGGTCACCTTGGCCGCGCCAGCGCGGCGCGCGGTCACCCTGGCGCCACACGCCACCGAGCTGGTCTACGCGGCCGGCGCCGGCGACTACCTGGTCGCCACCATCCGCGGCAGCGACTATCCGCCCGCCGCCCGCGCCCTGCCCGTCATCGGCGACGGCACCCAGCCCGATCCCGAACGCGTGGCCGCCACCCGGCCCGACCTGGTCATCGCCTGGCAACCGTCCGCCGCCGCGCCGCTGGCGCGCGTGATGGACAAGCTGGGCGTGGCCCTCTACTACAGCGATCCGCAGACGCTGGCGGCCATTCCCGACGCGGTCGAGCGCCTGGGCGTGCTGTTCGGCACCGAGGCGCGGGCCGCCCCCGCCGCCCGGGCCCTGCGCGCGCGCCTGGACGCGCTGGCCGCGCGCTACGCCGGCCGCGCGCCGGTGCGCGTGTTCGTGCAGGCGGGCCTGGCCCCCCTCTACACCCTCAACCACACCAGCATCGTCAGCGACGCGCTGCGCCTGTGCGGCGGCGTCAATGTGTTTGGCGACGCGCCCGTGGTGGCGCCGCAGGTCGGCCTGGAAAGCGTGCTGGCGGCGCGGCCCGACGCGGTGCTGGCCGGCGTCTCCACGCCCGCCGACACCGCCCGCAACCTGGCCGCCTGGCGCGCCATGGGCCTGCCGGCGGCGCAGGCCGGCCACGTCTACGGCATCGATGCCGACGCGCTCTATCGCCCTGGCCCGCGCCTGGTCGACGCGGCCGAGCAGTTGTGCGCGGACCTGGACCGGTTGCGCCAACCCTAGGCGGCCCAGCGCGCGCAGCCCCGCGCAGCCTCGCCACGCCGGCCGCCAGGGATACCCCTGCCGCCGACCCGGTCATTGGCGCGCCCCATGGCTGCGCGCCAAGCGCGATTTCTGGAACGCCGCGGCCCCGCCGCGCGGGCGGGCGCGCCGCCCCGTGCTTTATCATTCGCCTAACCGTGATCAACCCGTTGATCCGCCCGATGATCAGCCAGCCCCGCGGGTCCCGCAGCGCGCGCCCGCCCTTTGACACACCGCCATGACCACTCAAGACACTCTCACCATCGCCGGCCGCGCCTACTCGTCGCGCCTGCTCGTCGGCACCGGCAAGTACAAGGATTTCGAACAGACCCGCGCCGCGCTGGACGCCAGCGGCACGGAGATCGTCACGGTCGCCATCCGCCGCACCAACATCGGCCAGAACCCGGGCGAGCCCAACCTGCTCGACTACGTGCCGATGTCCAAGTTCACGCTGCTGCCCAACACCGCCGGCTGCTACTCGGCCGACGACGCGGTGCGCACGCTGCGCCTGGCGCGCGAACTGCTGGACGGCCACGCCCTGGTCAAGCTGGAAGTGCTGGGCGATCCGCACACGCTGTTCCCCAACATGCCCGAAACCCTCAAGGCCACCAAGACGCTGGTCGATGAGGGCTTCCAGGTCATGGTCTATTGCACCGACGATCCCATCCAGTGCCGCATGCTCGAAGACATGGGCGCCGTGGCCGTGATGCCGCTGGCCTCGCTGATCGGCTCCGGCATGGGCATCCTCAACCCCTGGAACCTGCGCCTGATCATCGACCAGGCCCGCGTGCCGGTGGTGGTGGACGCCGGCGTGGGCACCGCCTCGGACGCCGCCATTGCCATGGAACTGGGCTGCGATGCCGTGCTGATGAACACCGCCATCGCCGCCGCGCGCGACCCGGTGCTGATGGCCAGCGCCATGAAGAAGGGCGTGGAATCCGGCCGCGAGGCTTTCCTGGCCGGCCGCATGCCCAGGAAGCTCTACAGCGGCGCGCCCAGCTCGCCCACCGAGGGCCTGATCACCGCCGCCCCCGGCGCCGCCAAATGAGCAGCCGCCAAGCGGCCGGCGGCGGCCGTCCCATCCCCAACGCGCTCACCATTGCCGGCGTCGACCCGTCCGGCGGCGCCGGCATCCTGGCCGACGTCAAGGCCATGAGCGCCCTGGGCGCCTACGGCTGCGCCGTGATCGCCGCGCTCACCGCCCAGAATACCCAGGGCGTCAGCGGCATCTCGCCGGTGCCGCCGGCCTTCGTCGGCCAGCAGATCGACACCCTGTTCGCCGATGTGCGCATCGATGCCGTCAAGATCGGCATGCTGGGCCAGCAGCCGGTCATCCAGGTGGTGGCCGAAAAACTGGCCAAGTGGACCCCGGCTCACGTGGTGCTGGACCCGGTCATGGTGGCCAAGAGCGGCGACCTGCTGCTGGAGCGCGATGCCGTCGGCGCCATGCGCGAAGCCCTGCTGCCGCAGGCCACGCTGCTGACCCCCAACCTGCCTGAAGCCGGCGTGCTGCTCGAAGAGCGGCCGGTGGAAACGGTCAAGGAGATGCGGCGCGTGGCCGAGCGCCTGCGCAACAAGCTGGCGCACGCGGGCCAGCGCTGGGTCATGGTCAAGGGTGGCCACCTGCCCGGCAACGACACCATCGACCTGCTGCACGACGGCGACCGCATGATCGAGCTGCCCGGCCACCGCATCGAGACCGCCAATACCCACGGCACCGGCTGCACCCTGTCGGCCGCCCTGGCCGCCCTGCTGCCGCAGGTCGAGGATGTGCCCGAGGCCGCCCGCCGCGCCAAGGCCTACCTGACCGAGGCCATCCGCCACGCCGAACGCCTGTCGGTCGGCTCCGGCCACGGGCCGGTGCATCACTTCCACGCCTGGTGGTAAGGTCGGCCGGGGGCATACCGTCCCCGGTTGCCGGCTCCTCGCGCGCCACGCAATGCCCCCTCATCGCGTCCGAAAGCGCCGGGCGGGCGGGCGCTTTGCCCAGGCGATAACCCGCCGGCCCACCCGGCGGCGTCACAGGACGCTACGAATCGGTACAATGGTCGGCTGATTCCTCCGCTTTTTTTCAGACCGTCATGAACGCTTCGACCCTGCCCGACGTAGAACAAGCCCGCTTCAACATGGTGGAACAGCAGATCCGCCCGTGGGACGTCCTGGACGCCAACGTGCTGCAAGCGCTGTTCGATGTGCGCCGCGAACAGTTCGTTCCGCCGGCCCTGCGCGCCCTGGCGTTTTCCGACCTGGAACTGCCGCTGGAAATCAACGCGGTCAACACCCGCCAGAACATGCTGGCGCCCAAGGTCGAGGCCCGCCTGGCCCAGGAACTGCAACTGAGCAAATCCGACTGCGTGCTGGAAATCGGCACCGGCTCGGGCTACCAGGCCGCCTTGCTGGGCTACCTGGCGCAGCAGGTCACCTCGGTCGAGATCGACAGCCGCCTGGTCACGTTCGCGCAGCAGAACCTGCAGATGAACAACGTCACCAACGTCAAGGTCGAGACCGGCGACGGCCGCAACGGCTGGGGTTCCACCGAATACGACGCGATCCTGGTGACAGGCTCCGTGCCGGTCGTGCCGGATGCCCTCAAGTACCAGTTGCGCGTGGGTGGCCGCCTGGTCGTCGTCGTCGGCCAGGCCCCCGTCATGACGGCCTGTCGCATCACCCGCACCACCGCCGCCAGCTTCGAAACCGTCAATCTGTTCGAAACGGTCATCAAGCCCCTGCGCGGCGCCACGGTGTCGCAGTTCAAGTTCTGAATCCCCTGGGCCGGTCCGCCCGGCAACGGGCTCCCGGCCCCGGATTCCCTGGAGCAGCCCCCCTCCTCCTGACACATCATGCGCGTCCGACTGCTTACGGCTTTACTGGTTTTTACCTCCGCCGCAAGTGTCGGTCCGTCCCTCGCGTGCGCGCAGAACCTGCTGCAGGTGTGGCAATCCGCCCTCGGCAATGACCCGATCTACGCCGCGGCGCGCGCCAAATACCGCGCCGGCCTGGAAAAGGAACCGCAGGCGCGCGCCCTGCTGCTGCCCGAAGTCTCGGCCGGCGTCGGTGGCGCTTACCAGGAAACCCGCAGCACCCGCGGCCTGAGCATGGCCTACAGCGGCGGCCGCGGCGTCTGGGACCTGGCGCTGACCCAACCCCTGTTCGACTGGGCCCGCTGGCAGAACTACGAGCAGTCCAAGCTGATCGTGGCCGACGTCGAAGTGCAGTTGCGGCAGGCCTACCAGGACCTGCTGCTGCGCGTGGCCGACGCCTATTTCAATGTGCTGTACGCCCAGGATGCCCTGACCGCGACCGAGGCCGAAAAAGCCGCCGTGGCCGGGCAGCTGGAGTCGGCCAAGCGCAATTTCGAACTCGGCAACGCCACCATCACCGACACCTACGAGGCGCAGGCGCGCTATGACCTGGTGGTGGCGCAGGAGCTGCGGCTGCAGAATGACCTGGACGTGCGCCGCGACGAGCTGGCCCGGATCATCGGCAGCCCGCCCGGGGCGCTGGCCGAGCTGCCGCCCGGCGTGCAACTACCGGCGCCGCAGCCGGCGCGGGTGGCCGACTGGAGCACGCAGGCCGAGTCCTCCAGCCTCGAGGTGCTGCGGGCCCAACTGCTGACCCGCATCGCCGGCCGCGAGATCCAGATCGCCAAGAGCGGCCACTACCCCACGCTGAACCTGCGCGCCACCAGCGGCAGCGCCAGCGACGCCGTGATGCGCAACGCCGCGCCGGGCAAGCCGATCGACAGCACCATCGGCGTGGTGCTGTCGATTCCGCTGTATTCGGGCGGCGGCGTGTCGTCGCAGGTGACGGAAAAAGTGCAGTTGGAACAAAAGGCGCGCCATGATTTCGAGGCCGCGCGGCGCCAGGCGGTGCAGGCCGCGCGCCAGTACTACACCGGCGTCACCAGCGGCCTGGCGCGCATCCAGGCGCTCGAGGCCGGCGAGAAGTCCAGCCGCGCCGCGGTCGAGGCCAACCGCACGGGTTATGAAGTGGGCGTGCGCATCAACCTGGACGTGCTCAACGCCCAGCAGCAGCTCTATGCCACCCAGCGCGACCTGGCGCTGGCGCGCTACAGCACGGTATTGGCGGGGCTGCGCCTGAAGGCCACCAGCGGCATCCTCGGCGAAGCCGACCTGGACGCCATCAACCGCCTGCTGCGCGAGCCGCGCTGAGCGCGGGAGGGCCGCCTCAGGCGCCCTGGATCTTCCTGACCAGCGCCGTGGTGGAGCGCTCGAACTCGAACGGAATCGCCACCGCGCGCCCGCCCCAGGACTTGACCAGGGCCGTCTCGGGCAGTTTCTCCATGTCGTAGTCGCCGCCCTTGACGATCAGGTCAGGCTTGAGCTGGCCGATCAGGGCCTCGGGCGTGTCCTCGTGGAACGACGTGACCACGGTGACGAAGCCCAGCGCCGCCAGCAGCGCGGCGCGGTCCTCCATGCGGTTCAGGGGACGCTCTTCGCCCTTGCCCAGCCGGCGCACCGATTCATCGGTGTTGACCGCCACGACCAGCGTGGCGCCCAACTGGGCGGCCTGGTCCAGGTAGGTGGCGTGCCCGCGATGCAGGATGTCGAAGACGCCATTGGTGAACACCAGCGGCCGCGGATAGCGGCCAGCGGCGACGGCGGCGACGCAGTCGTCGCGGGACAGGACTTTGGATTCGAAACGGGCGGCTGGCATGGCGCGATTGTACGACGGCGGCCGCCCCGGCCGGCCTGTGCGGCCAACCCCGGGGGACAGCGCCGGCTCAGGCGCCGGCCAGCACGATGTCCTTTTCCCGGGGCAACACCAGCGCCGTCATTTCCTTGCGGTAGCGGTTCAAGTCCTTGACCGTCTCGAAGCTGCGGTCCATCAGCTTGGACAGGATGTGCAGGATGCGGGTGGCGACCTTCTGCTCCCAGACGCCGTCAAAGCGGATCTGGCTGTCCAGCCAGTGCTCCAGCCAGCCCGGCTCGGGCAGGCGCGACTGCACCGTATCGTTGGGGAACAGGTCCTTGTTGACGTGCAGGTTGGTCGGGTGCAGCGCCTGCTGGGTGCGGCCGGCCGAGGCCATCAGCACGCCGATCTTGGAGAACGCCAGGCGCGCCTGGACGCTGGTGTCCTCGCCGCGGTTGTGCAGCGCGCGGCGCATGTACTGCAGGTAGGCGCCGGCGTGGCGGGCCTCGTCCTGCGCCACGGTCTTGTAGATGGCCTTGATGACCGGCTCGGTATGCCATTCGGCGGCGCGGCGGTACCAATGGTTCAGGCGCACTTCGCCGCAGAAGTGCAGCATCAGCGTTTCCAGCTCGGGCGCAACGTCGAATTCGAAACGCACGTTGTGCAGCTCTTCTTCGGTGGGCACCAGGTCGGGACGGAAACGGCGCAGGTATTCGATCAGCACCAGGGAATGCTTCTGTTCCTCGAAGAACCACACCGACATGAACGCGCAGAAATCGCTGTCGCCGCGATTGTCGCGCAGGAACATCTCGGTGGCCGGCAGCGCGGCCCATTCGGTGATGGCGTTCATCTTGATCGTTTGCGCCTGCTCGTCCGAGAGCTTGCTGCGATCGAAGTCGCCCCAGGGAATATCGTGCGCCATGTTCCAGCGCACCGCTTCCATGGTCTTGAAGAGTTCAGGATAAAGCATGTTCTGCCCTTGTTTTCGTCCCGCTAGTGGGGCTATGGAAATTGATGAATGGCGCACGCGCTTGCCGGCGTGACGCTGCACAAGCCTCCGCAGCGCTATTTTTCGCCGTCTCCCGCGAAGCTATGATGACCGTTTCATGAATGAAACATGACAGGGGATCGCACCTACATCATCGCGCCGCCTATCGGGTCAAGGCCCACAGCGCCACCCCGATGCCCAGGGCCAGCACGCCAACCAGCGCCGCGATGAGCCGGTTGCCCTGCTCCTGGGCCCGCCGCAGTTGCACCATCTCGGCCAGCAGCGCCGGCGACAGGTTCGGGCGGTTCAGGTGGTCATGGACCAGCCTGGGAAGCGCCGGCAGCATCTGCGACCACTGCGCGGCTTCTTTTTCCAGGCTCTGCCGCAAGCCCTTGATCCCGACACGCTGGCGCATCCAGCGTTCCAGGTAGGGCTTGGCGGTCTTCCAGAGATCCAGGTTGGGGTCGAGCTGCCGCCCCAGGCCTTCGACGTTCAGCAACGTCTTTTGCAGCAGCACCAGCTGCGGCTGGATCTCCACATTGAACCGGCGCGAAGTCTGGAACAGGCGCAGCAGCACCTGGCCCAGCGAAATCTCCGACAACGGCCGGTCAAAATAGGGTTCGCAGACGGCGCGCACCGCGCCCTCCAGCTCTTCCTCGCGCGTGTCGGGCGGCACCCAGCCCGACTCGATATGCAATTGCGCCACGCGGCGGTAGTCGCGGTGGAAGAAGGCCAGGAAGTTCTGCGCCAGGTAGTTCTTGTCGAATTCCGACAGCGAACCGACGATGCCGAAGTCCAGCGCGATGTAGCTGCCCAGCGTCTCGGGCCGGTCGGACACGTAGATATTGCCCGGGTGCATGTCGGCGTGGAAAAAGCCGTCGGTGAACACCTGCGTGAAGAAGATCTCGACGCCGGTGCGCGCCAGGGTCGGGATGTCGATGCCGGCCGCGCGCATGCGCTCGACCTGGCCCACCGGCACGCCATACATGCGTTGCATGGTGAACACGGTGGAGGTGGTGTATTCCCAGATCACCTCGGGCACCATCAGCATGTCGCCGCGGCCCGATTCCGGACCGAAGTTGCGGCGCAGCTGGCTGCAATTGGACGCCTCGCGCACCAGGTCGAGTTCGTCGTGCAGGTATTTGTCGAACTCGGCCACCACCTCGCGTGGCTTGAGACGGCGGCCATCGGCGCCCAGGCGCTCGATGATGCGCGCCACGATCTTGAGCAGCGACAGGTCTTTCTCGATGATGCTGAGCATGCCCGGGCGCAGCACCTTGACCGCCACCTCGCGGCCGTCGTGCAGCACCGCGAAGTGCACCTGGGCGATGGATGCCGACGCCACCGGGTCGACCTCGAACTGCGCGAACAGCTTTTCCGGCGGCGCGCCCAGCGCGGCCTCGATGCAGGCGGCGGCGCGAGCCGATGGGAACGGCGGCACGCGATCCTGCAGCAGCGCCAGTTCATTGGCGATGTCGGCCGGGATCAGGTCGCGGCGGGTCGACAGCACCTGGCCGAACTTGACGAAGATGGGGCCCAGCGATTCCAGCGCCAGCCGCAACCGCAGACCGCGCGGCTGGCGCGGCCGGGTGCCCAGGCGGATGACGCGCAGCAGGCAGGTCGCCAGCGGGTGGTTGAGGCTGGAGAGCACCAGCTCGTCCAGGCCATAGCGCAGCGAAACCAGGATGATGCGGAACAGGCGCAGCAAGGGGAACATGGGTCAGGCGCCTCGCTTGGCGGCAGCCGAGGCCAGCCGGGTTTGCAAGGCGGCGGCCGAGCGCGCCAGCGCGTCGGCGCGGGCATTCAGCTCGGCCAGGTCCAGACGCCATTGATCCAGCGCCGGACGGCCCAACAGCATGCCGTTTTCCTCGGCCAGGTATTCGGACACGTTCTCGGCCAGGCGCTGGCCGGCCTGACGCGCGCCGCCCGCCGCCGCGCGCAGCCCGCCGGCGATGCGCAACGCGGGAATGTCGCCCACCAGCCGCGCCAGACTGTCTTCCGGGTCCCAGCGCAGCTGCTTGGACAGGTCCGCCACCACCTGCGCCAGCGCGGCATCGCCGGAAATGTGCGTGGCCTCGGCGAAATCGGGCGCCTCGCCGCCCGCGCCCAGCCGCGGCAACGGCAGCTTCTCGGGCGCCACCGTCAGGGTCACGTCGGGCACCACCGCGGCGTCGGCCTGGGCCGCCAGCCCCTCACTGTCGATAGTCAGGCCCAGGGTGAATCCGCCCAGCGCGAAACGCACGGTCTTGCCAGCATGGCGCGCCAGGCGTTCGCGCGCCCAGTCCTCGCGCTGCAACAGGGTGTTGAGCGCGCCGACGGCCAACCGGGAGGGAGTGGGCAGAAACGAAAAGGGCAACATGACAGTCCGCGGCCCCGGGCGACGGGGCTGACGAAGTTGATGGGTAAATCGGGAGTGTACCGGGTTGGATGAGGGTATGTTCCGGGCAGTCTGGGCGGGGTTTGCGCCCGCGCATGGAAAAACCGGCCCTGATGGGCCGGTTGGGGCGGCGGCCACGCGGCCGCCGTGATATCGGGAGACAGGCGCCAGCCAGATCAGCTGGCGTATTCCACCGGGATCTGCTGGATGCCGGCCAGCAGCCAGCCGCCGTTGGCGGGCTTGAACAGGTTCCAGACTTCCTCGAAGCGGAAGGCTTCGGCGCCCGGCGCCTCGCGCAGCATGCCCGAGAAGCGCACGCTGGCCAGGTGGCCGTCGGACACGGTTTCGATGCCCAGCAGCTCGGCGTTCAGCAGCACCACCTCGGTCTTGTTGGGCGAGGCGCCGCGCTCGGCCAGCTGCGGCTTGAGCTCGGTGATCAGGTCGTCGGTCAGGTAGTCGCGCAGGCGGTCGGTGCTGCCGCTGTCCCAGATGGCCTGGATGCGCACGAACTGGTCCTTGGCCTGCTTCAGGAAGTTGGGCGTGTCGAAGTCGCCCGGCACGAACCAGTTGTTGTCGTCGCCCGCCTTGGGCAGCACGGCGGCCGGGGCGGCAGCGGCGGCGGCAACCGGCGCTGCGGCCGGAGCGGACGGCTTCAGCGCCTCACGCCACATGGGCTGCTGCTGCGGCTGGCCGGGCGCATTGTTGGCGCCGCCGAAGGCGCCCTGGGTGGCCGGACGCGGCGCCGCGCCGCGCAGGCGGCGGATGATGAACATCACGGCGAACACGACCGCGGCGATCAGCAGGGCCGACCCCAGGAACTCGGCGAAGGCGCCCGACAGGCCCATGCTCGACAGCAGCGCGGCGATGCCCAGGCCGGCGGCAATGCCGGCGATGGGGCCGAGCCAGCGCGACGCGCCGCTCTTGGCGGCGGCGCCCGCGGCACCCGCCGTGGCCGCGCCCGCGGCGGCCGGCGCCGCGGTGGCGCCCGCGGTGTTGCTGGCGGCGGTCGGCGGCGTGGTGGCCTGGCGCTGCTGGGTCACATTGGAGGATTGGCGGCCGAAGCTGCCGCCGCCGCCGGCTCGGCGGGCTTCGGCGTCAAACGACGCCGTTACCAGCGCGGCGCCGGAAATGGCGATGAGCGCCGCGGCGACAAACCGCGAGAAACAGAATTTGGTCATGGATGTGCTCCCTCGTACCCGCGCCCCCGCTGCCCCGAGCAGCGGAAAGCCGCACGGATCGTGCGGTCCTTCAGCGCGACTTCCTTACATTAATCTGAATGACGTAAGAATAACGGACAAGCCGTCGCCCCACAAGTTCCCCCGGGGCGAAGGCAAGCCGTATCGGACCAAGGCGCGTCAGGCCAGGCGCACGCCCTCGTGCAGGGCGGCGATGCCGGCGGTCAGGTTGAAGTACTGCACCCGTTCCAGGCCGGCGGTACGCAGCATGTCGGCCAGGGTTTCCTGGTCGGGGTGCATGCGGATGGATTCGGCCAGGTAGCGGTAGCTGGCTTCGTCCTTGGCCACGGTCTTGCCCAGCCAGGGCAGCACGTTGAAGGAATACCAGTCGTAGGCCGGCGCCAGCGGCTTGGCGATGCGCGAGAATTCCAGCACCAGCAGCTTGCCTCCCGGCTTGAGCACGCGGGTCATCTCGGCCAGGGCGCGGTCCTTGTGGGTCATGTTGCGCAGGCCGAAGGCCACGCTGACGCGGTCGAAATAGCCCGACGGGAACGGCAGGCGCTCGGCGTCACAGACGGCGGTGGGCACCAGCAGGCCGGCATCGGCCAGGCGGTCGCGGCCGACCCGCAGCATGGAATCGTTGATGTCGGTCAGCCAGACCTCGCCGGTGGGGCCGGCGCGCTTGGCGAAGGCGCGGGCCAGGTCGCCCGTGCCCCCGGCAATGTCCAGCACCTTCATGCCGGGGCGGATGGCGGCGCGGCCGATGGTGAAGGCCTTCCAGACGCGGTGCAGCCCGGCCGACATGAAATCGTTCATGATGTCGTAGCGCTGCGCGACCGAGTGGAAGACTTCGGCGACTTTGCGGGCTTTTTCGGTTTCCGGCACCGATTGGAAGCCGAAATGCGTCGATTGGGGCGCGGAATCCGCGGAATGTTGCGATTCGGAGGGGTTTTGCATGGTGAATTCCCGATATATCGTCCAATGGTAGCCTATCGGGGGCCGCCGAATGCCGCCCTCGGACGCGGGACGACGCCTGGCGGTCACATACCTGAAATATTGCGGCCATACTATCGCAATGTTCGCGCCGCGCCGGCGCTCAGAAGCGTGCCCAATTCGCCATGTCCAGCACCATCCTCGTCGTCGAAGACGAACCCGCCATCCAGGAACTGATCGCCGTCAACCTGTCCTTCGCCGGCCACAAAGTGCTGCGCGCGTTCGACGCCGACCAGGCCCAGACCCTGATCCGCGCCGAACTGCCGGACCTGATTCTGCTGGACTGGATGCTGCCCGGCACCTCCGGCCTGGCCATGGCGCGCAAGCTGCGCAACGACGAGCGCACCCGCGCCGTGCCGGTCATCATGCTGACCGCCAAGGGCTCCGAGCAGGACAAGGTCGACGGCCTCGAAGCCGGCGCCGACGACTACATCACCAAGCCCTTCTCGCCCAAGGAGCTGATGGCCCGCATCAAGGCTGTCCTGCGCCGCCGCGCGCCGCAGCTGACCGACGACGTGATCGACGTCGGCGGCCTCAAGCTGGACCCCGTCACGCACCGCCTGTCGGGCAACAGCCAATCGCTGCAGATCGGCCCCACCGAATTCCGCCTGCTGCATTTCTTCATGACCCACCCGGAACGCGTGTTCTCGCGCTCGCAATTGCTGGACCAGGTCTGGGGCGATCACGTGTTCGTCGAGGAACGCACCGTCGACGTCCACATCCGCCGCCTGCGCAAGGCGCTGGAACCCAGCGGTCACGATGCGCACGTGGAAACGGTGCGCGGCAGCGGCTACCGGTTTACGGCACAGGTCCCGGCGCGGTAAAACTGCCGCACGATGATCTGGCTGCGCACCCTTATCCTGGTCGCCCTGTGGGCGGCGATCGCGCTCTTGGCGCAATGGCTCATTGGCGATCCGGCCGGCTGGGCGCTGTTCAGCGCCGCGCTGGTCACCATGCTGCTGTGGCGCAGCTGGCGCCTGCACCTGGTTTCCCATTGGGCCAGGCACCCGGACACCTCCCCGCCCGCTTCGGTGGGCCCCTGGGACGACATCCTCGCCCCGCTCTACCGCTACACCCGGGCCCGCGCCCGCGAGCTGGCCGAAACCCGCGACACCATGCAAGGCATGCTGGCAGCGGCCCAGGCCCTGCCGGACGGCGCGGTCACGCTCAATGAAGATTTCCAGATCGACTGGTGCAACCGCATGGCGCGCCAGCATCTGGGCCTGCGGCTGCCGGCCGACCGCGGCCACAACCTGCTGAACCTGCTGCGCGCGCCGGAATTCGTCGAGTACGCCCACCGCGCCGCCTGGCCCGACCCGATCCTGGTGCGCCTGGGCCAGAACGGCCAGGAACGGCTGATGATGATGCAACTGACGGCCTACGCCAGCAACCAGCGCCTGCTCATCACCCGCGACGTCACCCAGATCGAGCGCCTCGAAACCACCCGCCGCGATTTCGTCGCCAACGTCTCGCACGAACTGCGCACGCCGCTGACGGTGCTGGCCGGCTTCCTCGAAACGCTGCGCGACATGCCCGCCGACGCCCTGCCGCCCGAGCAGCGCGCGCAGTACCTGGACATGATGCACGAGCAGGCGCAGCGCATGCAGGCCATCGTCGAGGACCTGCTGACACTATCGACGCTGGAGTCGTCGCCCGGCAGCGACCCGCGCGCGGTCAACATGGGCGCGCTGCTGCAGAAGGCGCGCCAACAGATCGAGGCCCTGTCGGGCGGCCGCCACGTGCTCGAATGGCACGTCGACGAAACCCTCGACGTGCTTGGCGCCGAGACCGAACTGACCTCGGCCCTGTCCAACCTGCTGACCAATGCCGTACGCTACACGCCGGACGGCGGCACCATCACCGTGCGCTGGGAACGCGAAGCCGACGGCGGCGCCCGCTACAGCGTGCAGGACACCGGCATCGGCATCCCCGCGCGGCACATCCCGCGCCTGACCGAGCGCTTCTACCGCGTCGACCGCGGCCGTTCGCGCGCCGTCGGCGGCACCGGCCTGGGCCTGGCCATCACCAAGCACATCGCCATGCGCCACGACGCCGAACTGCTCATCAGCAGCGAGCCGGGCAAGGGCAGCGTGTTCGCGCTGCGCTTCCCGCCCGACCGCATCGCCATCGACCCGGCCGCCTGAGCCGCCGCGCCCCCGTGCCGCAAGCGCGGCACGGATGGTAAATTTCCGGCCATGCGCATCCTGGTCATCGAAGACGAACCCAAGCTGGCCGACTACCTCAAGAAAGGGTTGTCGGAACAGAGCCACGTCGTCGACCTGGCGCGCGACGGCGTCAACGGCCTGCACCTGGCGCTGGAAGTCGCCTACGACCTGATCGTGCTGGACGTGATGCTGCCCGGCCTGGACGGCTTCGGCATCCTGGCCGCCGTGCGCGCCAACAAGGACACGCCGATCCTGATGCTGACCGCGCGCGATGCCGTCGAAGACCGCGTGCGCGGGCTCGAAGGCGGCGCCGACGACTACCTGGTCAAGCCCTTCGCCTTCTCCGAGCTGCTGGCGCGCGTGCAGGCCCTGCTGCGGCGCGGCCGTTCGCAGGAACCCACCGTGTTCCGCCTGGCCGACCTGGAGCTGGACCTGGCGCGCCGCAAGGTTGCGCGCGGCGGCCGCCGCCTGGACCTGACCGCCAAGGAATTCAACCTGCTGGCCTTGCTGCTGCGGCGCCAGGGCCAGGTGCTGTCGCGCACCACCCTGGCCGAGCAGGTCTGGGACATGAATTTCGACAGCGACACCAACGTCATCGACGTGGCCGTGCGGCGCCTGCGCGGCAAGCTGGACGACCCGTTCGAGGCCAAGCTGCTGCACACCGTGCGCGGCATGGGCTACGTGCTCGAAGCGCGGCCGGAGCCGGCGCGCGAATGAAGCTGCCGCGCGTGCGCTCGATGCAGGCGCGCCTGACCCTGCTGCTGGGCGCCATCGCCCTGCTGGTCTCCAGCCTGGCCGGGGCCACCCTGTTCTGGGCCCTCAAGCGCGAAGTCGAGCGCCAGGAGATCACCGAAGTCAGCGGCAAGCTGGAGCTGATCAATCACCTGATCGACATGCAGAACAGCGCGCGCGGCCTGCGCGAGCTGGCCGCCACCTTCGACGACATGCGCGCCGGCCAGAGCCAGCTGGGCATCTGGATCGTCGACGCGCAAGGGCACCCGGTCTACGGCGGCGAGGCGCCCGACACGCTGCAGACTCTGCCGGACCGGCAGGTGCTGCTGCAGCGCGCCGACGGCACCCGCATGCGCGGCCTGCGTGTCGCGGTCGATGACCGCATCCTGCCCGGCGCGCAACTGACGGTGGCGGTCAGCACCCGCACCAGCTCGCAGTTCCTCTATGCCTACGGCACCGCACTGGCGCTGATCTGCGCGCTATGGGTCGGCGCCACTGTTGTGCTGGCGGCCTGGGCCGTGCGCCGCAGCATGGCGCCCACGCGCCGGCTGTCGGAACAGGCCGCGCGCATCCAGCCGGACAATCTGGCCGTGCGCCTGCCGCTGCGCGACACCGACCGCGAATTGCATGAACTGGTGCTGTCGTTCAACCGCACGCTGGAGCGGCTGCAGACCGCCTACCAGCAGATGGAAGGCTTCAACGCCGACGTCGCGCACGAACTGCGCACGCCGCTGGCCACGCTGATCAACGGCACCCAGGTGACCCTGTCCAGCGGCCGCGATGCCGCCGAACTGCGCGACGCGCTCGAATCCAACCTGGAAACGCTGGAAGACCTGAAGACGCTGGTCAACGACATGCTGTTCCTGGCCCGCGCCGACCGCGGCGAACGGGCCGTCGACCTGGCGCCGGTGTCGCTGGCCGCCGAGGCCCGGCGCGTCGCCGACTTCTACGAGGCGGCGCTGGAGGACAGCGGCGTCACGCTGCGCTGCGACGGCGATGCCCGCGTCGCCGCCAACCCCGGGCTGGTGCGCCGCGCGCTCGCCAACCTGATCTCCAACGCCATCAGGGCCACGCCGCGCGGCGGCGAGATCGTGCTGGCCTGCCAACCGCTGCCGACCGGCGCGCGGATCGAGGTACGCAACCCCGGCGTGCCGATCCCGGCCGCCGACCTGCCGCGCATCTTCGACCGCTTCTTCCGCTCGGGCCAGGCGCACGCGCCGCGCAGCGAAGGCCACGGCCTGGGCCTGGCGATCGTGCGCGCCATCGCCCGCATGCACGGCGGCGAGGTCGACGCCGCCTGCGGCGCCGCCGGCACGGTGGTCGGCATCACCCTGCGCGGGCCCGCGCCCACGGCCGTCGGCGCCAACATTACAAAGAAGTAATCCAACCGACAGAACCGGGTCACCCCGGTTTTCCTAAAGTGCCGCCATGGTCAACCCCTATGAAGGGAACAGCATGACAGGCACTTTGCCCCGCATCACCCGCGGCGTCGCCGCCAATCCGCCATGAAAGCCTTCCCCATTCCCGCGCGCCGCCGCTTCGTGCAGGGGCTGGCTGCCGGCGGCGCGCTGGCGGCGCTGGGCGGCTGGCGCGCCGCCAGCGCGACCCCGCCTGCGGCCCCGGCCATGCCCGCCGAACTGCGCGGCACCGAATTCCACCTGGAGATCGGCGAGACCCCGGTGAACTACACCGGCGCCGCCCGCATCGCCACCACGGTCAACGGCCAGGTGCCCGCGCCCCTGCTGCGCTGGCGCGAGGGCGACACGGTCACGCTGCACGTCACCAACCGCCTGCGCGAACAGACCTCGATCCACTGGCACGGCATCCTGCTGCCCACCGGCATGGACGGCGTGCCGGGCCTGAGCTTTGCCGGCATCGATCCGGGCCAGACCTTCACCTACCGCTTCGACCTGCGCCAGAGCGGCACCTACTGGTACCACAGCCATTCGGGCTTCCAGGAACAGACCGGCCTATACGGCGCCATCGTGATCGAGCCGCGGCGGCCCGATCCCATCGCTTCGGATCGTGACTACATCGTGCTGCTGTCGGACTGGACGGACGAAGATCCGATGCGGGTCTTCAACAAGCTCAAGGCCATGCCCGACTACTACAACCACAACCAGCCCAGCGTGCAGAGCCTGATCCGCGACGCGGGTGAGAAGGGTTGGCGCGCGGCGTTGTCCGAGCGCCTGATGTGGGAACAGATGCGCATGAACCCGTCCGACCTGGCGGACGTGTCCGGCGCCACCTATACCTTCCTGACCAACGGCGCAACGCCCGCCGGCAACTGGACCGGGCTGTTCAAGCCCGGCGAGCGCGTGCGGCTGCGCTTCATCAACGGCTCGGCCATGACGTATTTCGACGTGCGCATTCCCGGCCTGAAGATGACGGTGGTGGCGGCCGACGGCCAGGACGTGCGGCCGGTCGAGGTGGAGGAATTCCGCATCGCCGTGGCCGAGACTTACGACGTGATCGTGGAGCCCGCCGAAGACCGCGCCTACACCATCTTCTCGCAGGCCATGGACCGTTCCGGCTACGCCCGCGCCACCCTGGCGCCGCGCCCCGGCATGCAGGCGGCGGTGCCGCAGGTGGACCGCGTGCAACTGCTCGGCATGATGGACATGGGCATGAAGCACGACATGGGCGGCGGCGGCCACGACATGGCGGGGACGAGCGGCATGAACCACGGGACGGCCCCCGCCGCCGACGCGATGGCGGGCATGGACCACGGCGCCAGCCATGGCGACGGCGCCGCTCAGGGCGGCATCGTCGAGGTCAGGCATCCCTATCCGGCAGAACGCGGCCCCGGCAATTCGATGCTGCCCGACGTGGTGTCCACCCGCCTGGACGACCCCGGCATCGGCCTGCGCAACAACGGCCGCCGCGTGCTGACCTACGCCGACCTGCGCGCGATCCGCGAACCCGACGACAACCGCGCACCGACCCGCGAGATCGAATTGCACCTGACCGGCAACATGGAACGCTACATGTGGTCATTCAACGGCGTGAAGTTCTCCGACGCCAAGCCCATCTTGCTGCGCTACGGCGAGCGCGTGCGCTTCGTGCTGGTCAACGACACCATGATGACTCACCCCATCCACCTGCACGGCCTGTGGAGCGACCTGGAATCGCCCGACGGCGCCTTCCAGGTACGCAAGCACACCCTGTCGCTCAACCCCGCGCAGCGCCTGAGCTACCGCGTCAGCGCCGATGCGCGCGGCAACTGGGCCTACCACTGCCACCTGCTGTACCACATGGAGGCCGGCATGTTCAGGGCGGTCGTGGTGGCGTAGGCGATGAGAAACCGGACGATGCGTACTTCCTTTCCCCTGTTCCGCCGCGCCGCGCCCGCCGCCGCCCTGCTGGCGTTCCTGGCCGGCCAGCCCGCCCTGGGCCAGGCCATGAGCGACCACGCCGGCATGGATCACGGTTCGATGCCAGACATGAACCCGGGCGCCCCCAAGCCGCAGCCGGCGACACCGCCCGCCATGGATCATTCGTCCATGACCGGCATGGACCACGGCACGCCCGCCGCCGTCCCCCCCGTCGGCAGCCTGCCGTCCAGCGACGGCGCCAGCCCGCGCGGCTATGACAGCTACGGCATCCACCCGCACATGATGGACAACGACGCCTCGTCGCGGCTGCTGTTCGACAAGTTCGGCGGGTCGCGCAACCGCGACGGCCAGAACGCGCTGGAATGGGACGGCCGTTTCTGGTGGGGCACCGCCACCGACCGGCTGGTGGTCAAGAGCGAAGGCGAACGCGAAAGCGGCGGCGGCTCCGGCGCCAAGGTCGAGGCCTTCTGGAGCCACGCCATCTCGCCGTTCTGGGACCTGCAAGTGGGCGCGCGGCGTGATTTCGGCACCGGCCCCAAACGCAACTGGGCCGCGCTCGGCATCGAGGGCGTGCTGCCCTACAACATCGAGTTCGAAACCACCGCCTACGCCGGCCCGTCCGGCCGCACCGCGCTGGCCATGAAGGCCGAATACGACCTGCTGCTTACCCAGCGTCTGATTTTCACCCCCGAAATCGAAGCCAGCGCCTACGGTCGCAACGATCCCGAACGCGGCGTGGGCTCCGGTCTGTCCAGCGGTTCGCTGTCGCTGCGCCTGCGTTACGAGGTCACGCGCCAGTTCGCGCCCTACGTCGGGGTATCCTTTGCGCGTAAATTCGGCCGCACCGCGGACTACGCCTCCGCCGCCGGCCAAGGCCGCTCGCAGGCCGCCGTGCTGGCGGGCGTGCGCTTCTGGTTCTGATCCTTCTCGCGGAGATCCATGAAAACAATCCTCGTTCCCGCCCGCCTGATCGTGGCGGCCGCGCTGTCCCTGCCGCTTTATGCGCCAATCCTCGCGCAGGCCCAGTCCGCGCCCAAGGTCCAGGTCTGGAAGACCCCCACCTGCGGCTGTTGCGAGGATTGGGTCAAGCACATGCGCGACAACGGCTTCGAAGTCACCACCCACGACGTCCAGGACACCGGCCCGGTGCGCCGCAACGCCGGCATGGCCGACTATGGCTCCTGCCACACGGCCGTGGTGGACGGCTACGCCATCGAGGGCCACGTGCCCGCCAGCGACGTACGCCGCCTGCTGCTGGAGAAACCCGACGCCGCCGGCCTGGCCGCCCCCGGGATGCCGCTGGGCTCGCCCGGCATGGACGGCCCCGAATACGGCGGCCGCAAGACCCCGCACGATGTCCTGCTGGTGGACAGGCGCGGCGGCGCCAAGGTGTTCCAGGCGTATCGCTGAGCGCCGTGGTCGGGCACGCCCCGGCCACCCGCCTGAAACAATTCATCCCCACCATGGCTATGGGTACCTTTTGCACCGCAGCGGAAATGCGCCACAATAAATAGAACGCATTTCCTACCTCACCCCTGGCAGTCATGGCACACATCGTCCTGTTCGAGAACATCCATCCGAGCGCCCGCGCCGTCTTCGAAGCCGCCGGCCATACCGACATCGTCACGCACGCCGCGGCCCTGCCGCCAGCGCAGTTGCAGGACGCCCTGCGCGGCGCCCATGTCGTCGGCATCCGTTCTCGCACCCATCTGGATGCCGCCCTGCTGTCCGGCAATCCCGACCTGCGCGTCGTCGGCTGCTTCTGCATCGGCACCAATCAGGTCGACCTCGACACCGCCATGCAGCGTGGCATCCCGGTGTTCAACGCGCCCTTCTCCAATACCCGCTCGGTGGCCGAGCTGGTGCTGGGCGAAGCCATCCTGCTGCTGCGCCGCATCCCCGAGAAGAACGCCCGCGTGCATCTCGGCCACTGGGACAAGAGCGCCGCCGGCGCCTTCGAAACGCGCGGCAAGACCCTCGGCATCGTCGGCTACGGCAATATCGGCTCGCAGATCAGCACCCTGGCCGAAGGCCTCGGCATGCGCGTCATCTACCATGACGTCGAAGCCAAGCTGCCGCTGGGCAACGCACGCCCGGCCGGCTCGCTCAACGACCTGCTGGAACAGGCCGACGTGGTCACCCTGCACGTGCCCGGCGGCAAGTCGACCGAGAACATAATGAATGCGCAGACCATCGCGCGCATGCGCCGCGGCGCCATCCTCATCAACGCCTCGCGCGGCACCGTGGTCGACATCGACGCCCTGCACGCCGCGCTCAAGTCCGGCCACCTGGCCGGCGCCGCGCTCGACGTGTTCCCCACCGAACCCAAGAGCGCCGATGAACCGCTGGCCAGCCCGCTGATCGGCCTGCCCAACGTCATCCTGACCCCGCACATCGGCGGCAGCACGCAGGAATCGCAAGAGAACATCGGCCGCGAAGTGGCCGAAAAACTGGTGCGCTTCCTGCAGGCCGGCACCACCAAGGGCGCGGTCAATTTCCCCGAGCTGCCCTACCTGGAGCCGGCCGGCGCCACGCGCATCCTGCATGTGCACCGCAACGCCCCCGGCGCGCTCGGCACGCTCGACAACCTGATGGCGCAGCACGGCCTGAACATCGTCAGCCAGACGCTGCAGACCAAGGGCCAGATCGGCTATGTCATCACCGACGTCGAAGGCCAGGTCGACGACGTCGTCATGACGGCGCTGCGCGATCATCCGATCACGGTGCGCTGCGACCGCGTCTAAGACGCGGCCACGCCCCCCCGCAGCCCGCGATACGCGGGCTTGATGAGAAGGGCAGCCCGATCCCCACGAAGCGGCACGCCGAGTGGGGATTGTTCTTTTTGCGAGGCCGCTCATGCGCGCTATCGCGCTGGCTGGCATCGATCCGGGCACGCATCGCTTCGCGAGCCGCTGGCGCGCGGCATTGCGCGACGATACGGACTTCAGGTATAAACGATAACCATTCCTATCCATATCGCAATTGGCGCGGTTGCCGCGCCCAAGTCCGTCCGATGTCCGCCGCCGATCTTCCCGTGCAGCAAGACCTGCACGCTCTCTACAGCGATCATCATGGCTGGTTGCTGGGATGGCTGCGGCGCCGCCTGGGCAACGCCGCGGATGCCGCCGACCTGGCGCACGACGCGTTCCTGCGGCTGATCGTGCGGCCCGCGCCGGAGGGCTTTGCCAGCGCCGGCGCCGCGCGGGCCTATCTGCGCGCCATGGCCCAGGGCCTGTGCACCGACCTCTGGCGCCGCCGGCAGGTGGAACAGGCCTGGCTGGACAGCCTGGCCGCCCTGCCGCAAGCCTGCGCGCCATCGCCCGAGCACCAGGCGCTGGTCATCGAGACCCTGCTGGAAGTCGGCGAATGGCTCGGCCGCCTGCCGGAAAAAACGCGCACGGCATTCATCCAGGCACAGATTCATGGACGCTCTACCCGCGAGATCGCCGCCCAGATGGGGGTATCGCCGCGGATGGTACAGAAATACCTGGCCCAGGCCATGCTGCACCTGGCGTTGATCGACGCCGGGTTGAACTAGTGGCGGCGCCCCGCCCCGCCATGGCGTCGGACCTCGCGGCACGCGCGGATCATGAGAGCCTGAAAGTCGCGGCCGAGTGGTATGCGCGCCTGCAGAATGCCGATATCGGCACCCAGCAGCGTCTGGCCTGGCAACAGTGGCTCGACGCGCGGCCCGAACACCGCAGCGCATGGGCACACGTCGAGGCGGTGAGCCGCCGCTTCGCCGTGCTGCGCGCCGACGGTGAACGCGATGCCGGCGAGCAGGCAATACAGGTCGCCTCGCAGCGCCCGTCCGCGCGCCGCCGGGCGGCGGGACGCATCCTCGCGCTCGGCGGTGTCGGCCTGCTGGGCTGGTTCGGTTGGCGGTTCACACCGCTGCCCGCCGTGGTGACGGCCTGGCGCGCCGACTACGCCACCGGAATCGGCGAGCAACGCCGGCTCGTCCTGGACGACGGCACCCGCGTCTGGCTCAACACCCGCAGCGCCATCGACGTGCGCTTGGACGACACGCAACGCCTGTTGACCCTGGCTGGCGGCGAAATCCTCATCGACACCGCCCAAGACCCGCGCCAGCGCCCGTTCTTCGTCGACACCCGCTTCGGCCGGCTGCAGGCCCTGGGCACCCGCTACACCGTCAGGCAGGCCGACGACGACATCCTGCTGGCGGTCTACGAGGGTCAGGTACGGATCCGCACGCTCTCCGGGCGGGAAGCGCTCGTTAACCGTGGCGAACAAAAACGCTACAGCGCCGACGCCATCTCGGCGGCCGCGCCGGCCGACCCCGCCCGGCAAGCCTGGTCACGCGGCGTGCTCCTGGCCGAAAACCTGCCGCTGGGCGAGCTCGTCGCGGAATTGGGGCGTTATCACCTCGGCTACACCGGCGTCGATCCCCGCATCGCCAGCCTGCGCGTGATCGGCCGCTATCCGGCCAACGACCTGCCGCGCACGCTGGCGATGCTCGAACGCGAGTTGCCGATACGCGTCCAGCGCACCTTGCCTTGGTGGGTGACGCTGGAACCGAAGTAAACCGGTCCGCGCCGCCGGCCGCGCGCGGCCCCTCCAAAAAAAATGCGCGTCCTGGTTCGCTTTTCCGTCGCTCGTCCGATCAACAAGGAAAGAGGACCCCGCGGACCGCAACGCCCCCCCCCTGCGGCCCGGCCCCTGCCGGGCCGCAGGCCGACGCGCCGTATGCGCAAGCGGTTGGCCCCTCCTTGTCCACCCCTACTCCAAGGAAGACCGCTCCATGCGCCGCCCGCAACACCCCGCCCGTCCCGGGTCGTCTCCCCCTTCATTGCCACGGCCGGCCGCCGTGAATCGCATGTTGCGCCAGACCGTGCTGGGCGCGCTCCTGATGACCGCGACGGCTGTCACAACGGCGCACGCGCAGAACGCGGCGCCCGCCGCCAGCGCCCCCCATGCCTATGACGTCCCCGCCGGCCCGCTGGCCGGCGCGCTGAGCCGCTTCGCAGAACAGTCGAACATCCTGCTCAGCGTGCCGGCCGACATGACGGCGGGCAAAACCAGCCCCGGCGTGCGCGGCGCCTACCGCGTGGACACCGCATTCCGGATCCTGCTGAGCAACACCGGCCTGCAAGCCGTGCGTCGGCCCGAGGGCGGCTATGCGCTGCGGCCCGCGCCGGCGGCCTCGGCCACCACCTTGCCCGCCGTCGTGGTGACAGGCGCCAGCGCCTCGGGCCTGCCCGAAGCGTACGCGGGCGGTGAAGTGGCGCGCGGCGCGCGCATCGGCCTGCTCGGCAACCGCGACTTCCTCGACACCCCCTTCAGCGCAACGGCGTACACCGCCAAGTTGATCGAAGACCAGCAGGCGCAAAACATTGGCGATGTGCTGATCAACGATCCCTCGGTGCGCAACACCTACGCGCGCGGCGCTGGCCGCGACGAATTCAACATCCGCGGCTTCACACTGTTCAATTACGACGTCGCCTATAACGGCCTGTACGGCATTTCGCCGCGCAACGCCACGTCCCTGATCGGCATCGAACGCGTCGAGGTGCTGCGCGGCCCCAATGCGCTGCTCAACGGCATGGCGCCCTTCGGCTCGATCGGCGGCGCGATCAACCTGGTGCCCAAGCGCGCTGGCGACGAGCCGCTCAACCGCGTGACGCTGTCGTACATCGAGAACAGCCAGTTCGGCGCGCAGGCAGACATTTCGCGCCGTTTCGGCGAGGATGACCGCGCCGGCGTGCGGCTGAACGTGCTGCGCAGCGGCGGCGACATGAACATCTCCGGCGCCAGCGAGGACCTGGGCGCGCTTTCGCTCGGGCTGGACTATCGCGGCAACCGTTTCCGCATCGACGGCGACATCAACTACCAGAACCGCGTGACGGACGCCCGCAGCGGCCTGCTGTTCCCGCCCGGCGCGGGCCAGGAGATCGGCCGCGCGCCGGATCCGAAACGCAACGTCTTCCCCGACTGGACCTACTGGAAGGCGAAGGAATGGAGCGGCGACGTGCGGGCCGAATATGATCTTTCCGATGACTGGACGGTCTACGGCGCGCTGGGCGCGCGGCGCCACGATTTCGAGAGCTTGCAAACAACCTGGCTGATGCTCGACGGCACCGGACGGATCGGTTCGGTGCCCGCCCGCCTCAACGAAAGGCTGTTGAGCAAGACCGGAGAAATCGGCCTCCGCGGCCGCTTCGACACCGGCCCGATCCAGCACGAACCCACCCTGTCCGCCAGCTTCCTCGACATTGATTATTCGTCGGCGCGGGTGCGCGCTTCCACCGTGTTCTCCAACCTTTACGATCCCGTCGACCTGGCCAGGCCAGACATCGCCAAGCCCACCGATCTGGGCAAGACCAGCGACACGCGGCTGTACAGCGTGGCGCTGGCCGACACCCTGTCCGTGCTGGACGGCGCGGTGCAGTTGACGGCCGGCCTGCGCCAGCAACGCGTGCAATCGGTGAACTACAACCCGGCGACCGGCGACCGCACTTCGGACTACGGCAAGTCGGCCCTCACGCCGGCGTTCGCCCTGACGCTCAAGCCCGGCCCGCATCTGTCCCTGTACGGCAATTACATCGAGGGCCTGAGCCAGGGCGGCACCGCGCCGGCCGAGGCCGCGAATGCGGGCGAAACGCTCAAGCCGGACGTGTCCAGGCAGTACGAGATCGGAGCCAAGTACGACTTCGGCACCCTCGCCACCACGTTGAGCGCGTTCCAGATCGAGCAGCCCAGCGCCTACGTCGACCCCGATACGCTGCGCTACCAGGCCGATGGCCGGCAGCGTAACCGCGGCGTGGAATTCCTGCTGCAAGGCGAACTGGCGCGGCGTGTGCGCCTGCTTGGCGGCGTGGCCTATACCCAGGGCATGCTGACCAAGACCCGCGGCGGCGCGAACGACGGGCACGCCGCGCCCGCCGTGCCACGCTGGCAATTCAACGCCGCGGCGGAATGGGACACGCCGTTCGCGCAGGGCCTGACCCTGACGGCGCGCGTGCTGCGCACCAGCACCCAGTACGTCGACGCGGCCAATACGCAGCAACTGCCGGGCTGGACCCGCTTCGACGTGGGCGCGCGCTATGCGACGAACATCAACCGCACGCCCGTGACCTTGCGGGCGACGCTGGAAAACGTGTTCAACAAGCGTTACTGGCAATCCGCCGCGCGCGAAGGCCTGACCGTGGCGGCGCCGCGCACGCTGCTGCTGTCGGTGACCGCGGCGTTCTAGCGCGGCCGGTGTCAGGGGGCCGGCATCGCGCCGGCCGCCCTGGCCAGGCACTCCGCCATCTTGCCGCCGACGCTGCCCGAGTCAAACGGCAACCGTCCGATCAGGCCGATCTCGCGGTAAAAGGCGGCCTCCCCCAGCGACACCAGCCGCAGGCCGTCCGTGTCCAGTCCGCGCAGGCGCGGCAGCAACGCCACGCCCAAGCCATGGCGCACCATGTTGGCGATGGCCTCGATCTCGTCCAGTTCCACCGCTTCGTGCACGGCGATGCGCTGCTTCTTCAGGAACAGGTCGACCACCCGCCCCCCGAACGAGGCGCGGTCGTAGCGGATGAACGGCTGCGTGGTCAGCGCCTCGCGCCACGGCGTCGGCGCCAGCGCCGCGGGCATCGCCAGCACCACTTCCTCGCGCAGCAGCGGCTGCCAGCCCAGTTCCGGCGGCAGCGCGAACGGCGGCCGGATCAGCAGCGCCATGTCGACCTCGCCCGCGTCCACCTGCCCCAGCAGCGCCAGCGACACCCCGGGCACGATGCGCACGCGCACGTCGGGGTAGCCGGCGCGGAATTCGGCCAGCGCCCGCACCAGCAGGTCCTGCTGCGCCGAGGCGATGGCGCCGATGCGCAGCGAGCCGCTGACATGGCCGCCCCCGGCACTGGCCGCCATGCGCTCGGCCATGGCCACCAGTTCCTCGGCCTGCGGCAGCATCTCGCGGCCGTGGGCGTTCAACACCGCGGCGCGCGCGCTGCGATCGAACAATGCCACCCCCAGGTAGTCCTCCAACCGCCGGATCTGGGCGCTGACCGCCGACTGCGTCAGGCCCAGGCGGGTCCCCGCCCCGGTGAAGGTACCGTCGCGCGCGACCGCAATGAAGGTTTTGAATTCTTTGATCACAATCAATATTTTCGATGCTAAGACACAAAAAATATCGTTTTTCAATCAAAAAAACAATTCATAAACTTACGGGTCCGGACACGCCCCACTGGTGACGGTCCGCATTCTGAATTACCTTTTCCGTCTGACCCGGAGCTTTTCATGACCGCTCAAACCAATCTGCCGCCGTTCCACCTGGCCTTCCCGGTCCGCGACCTGGCCGAAGCCCGCGCCTTCTATGGTGAAAAGCTCGGCTGTCCGGAGGGCCGCAGCTCGCCCGACTGGATCGACTTCAATTTCTACGGCCACCAGATCGTCGCCCACCTGGCCCCCAGCGAGTGCGGCCACAAGGCCACCAGCGCGGTCGACTCGCACAATGTGCCGGTGCGCCATTTCGGCGCGGTGCTTTCCATGGAACAATGGGAAGCCATGGCCAAGCGCCTGACCGATGCCGGCACCGAGTTCGTCATCGAGCCCTACATCCGCTTCAAGGGCGAAGTCGGCGAGCAGGCCACCATGTTCTTCCTGGACCCGTCGGGCAATGCGCTGGAATTCAAGGCGTTCAAGAACCTGGACTCGTTGTTCGCCAAGTAATCCGTCTCTACAGGTTTCGTGCCGTTGAACGCAATATCAGACACATCTTCTCCGGCCGAAGCCGCCTGGCGCATCCAGCCCCAGGGTGATCGCTGCCTGCTCATCACGTTCGGCGACCAGATCGACGCCGCCATCGGCCGTACCTGCCTGGCGGCGGCGCGCCGACTGCGCGAGGCCGGCCTGCCGGGCGTGACCGACGTGGTGCCGTCGTTCGTGGCGGTGGCGGTGCACTACCGGCCCGACGGCCTGGGCAACGGCCCCACCTACGCCGATCTGGCCGAGCGCATCGAAGCGCTGCTGGCCGACGGCATCGCGGTGGACGCCGCCGCCGGCCGCGAGATCGACGTCCCCGTTTGCTACGGCGGCGAGCACGGTCCCGACCTCGACGAGGTCGCCCGCGCCGCCGGCCTGACTGCCGACCAGGTCATCGCGCTGCACAGCGGCCCGCGCAGCATGGTGTTCATGCTGGGCTTCGCCCCCGGCCACGCCTACCTGGGCGTACACGACGAAAAACTGAATCTGCCGCGACGCGCCTCGCCGCGCACCGCCGTGCCGCCCGGCGCGGTGGCCATCGCCAACCGCCAGACCGTGATCTACCCCAACCGCCTGCCGGGCGGCTGGCACATCATCGGCACCACGCCCCTGACCATGTTCGACCCCGCACGCGAACCCGCCGCCTACCTGCAACCGGGCGACTCGGTGCGCTTCGTGCCGATCAGCGCCGACGAATTCGAGCGCCTGCGGGAGGCCCGGCCATGAGCATCACCGTCATCAAGCCGGGCATGCTGTCCAGCTTCCAGGACCGCGGCCGCGAGGGCTACCAACACCAGGGCATCCCGGCCGCCGGCGCCATGGACGAACGCGGCCACCGCCTGGCCAACGCGCTGGCCGGCAACAGCGGCGACCCGGCCACGCTCGAAATGACGCTGACCGGCCCGACCTTGCGCTTTGACGCGCCGGCCTGCTTCGCGCTGGCCGGGGCCGACCTGGGCGCCACGCTCAACGGCCAGGAGATCGCGCTGCATCGCCCGCTGATCGCCCGCGCCGGCGACGTGCTGGCCTTCGGCGCCCGGCCCGCCAACGGCGTGCGCGGCTATCTGGCCGTCCATGGCGGCTTCGCGCTGACGCCGGTGATGGGCAGCGAAACCACCTACCTGCGCAGCGGTTTCGGCGGTTTCAAGGGCCGCGCGCTGACCAAGGGCGACCAGGTCGGCCTGCGCCACACGCTGGCCGGCGACGACCTCGACGCGCTGCAAAAGGCGCTGTGGGACTTGCGCATCTACCTGCCCGGCGCGCTCGGCGCCAAGCAGCGCGACACCATCCGCTTCCTGCCCGGCCTGCAGTGGCAGGAATTCACCGAGGCCAGCCGCCAGGCCTTTGGCGGCGCCGAGTTCCGCATCAGTCCGCAGTCGGACCGCATGGGCTACCGCCTGCAAGGCCCGGCGCTGTCCATGAGCCAGCCGCGCCAGATGCTGTCGGAAGCCGCCTGCTTCGGCACCGTGCAGGTGCCGGCCGGCGGCGAAGCCATCATTCTCATGGCCGACCGGCAGACCACTGGCGGCTATCCCAAGATCGCGCAGATCGCCACCGTCGACCTGCCGCTACTGGCGCAATCGGCGCCCGGCCGCACGCTGCGCTTTGCGCGCATCGAGCTGGACGAGGCGCAGCGCCTGGACGGCGAGCGCGAGCGCGCCTTCACCCAATTGCTGGACGCGCTGGCGCCGCTGCGCGCGCGGCTGGCAACGACAGGAACCCCCTCATGAGCACAAGCATCGACCTGAACTGCGACATGGGCGAAAGCTACGGCGCCTGGAGCATGGGCAACGACGCCGCGGTGCTGGCCTTCGTCAGCTCGGCCAACATCGCCTGCGGCTTCCATGGCGGCGACCCCGCCACCATGCGCAAGACCGTGGCCGCCGCCCTCGCGCAGGGCGTGGCGCTGGGCGCGCACCCCAGCCTGCAGGACCTGGCCGGCTTCGGCCGCCGCGCCATCCCGACCACGCCGGACGAGGCCTACGACATCACGGTCTACCAGATCGGCGCGCTGGCCGGCGTGGCCGCTTCGCAAGGCGCGCGGCTGCATCACGTCAAGGCGCATGGCGCGCTCTACAACATGGCTGCCAAGGACGAAGGCCTGGCGCGCGCCATCTGCCAGGCGATCAAGGACGTCGATGCCTCGCTGGTGCTGTACGGGCTGGCGGGCAGCAAGCTGATCGACGCCGCGCGCGCCATCGGGCTGGCGGCGGCCAACGAGGTCTTCGCCGACCGCTCCTACCAGGACGATGGCTCGCTGACCCCGCGCACCCGCGCCGGCGCCATGATCGAAGACGTCGGCCAGGCGGTGGCGCAGGTGGTGCGCATGGTCAGGGAAGGCAAGGTGCGCTCGGTCGACGGCAAGGACGTAGCGGTGCAGGCCGACACGCTCTGTATCCATGGCGACCAGCCCAATGCGCTGGTCTTCGCCCGCGCCATCCGCGAGGCGCTGGAACAGGCCGGCATCGCCGTGCGCACGCCGTCGGCACAGGCCTGAGACCCCGTCTGGGCCGCCGGCCGGCGAGGCGCGCCCTGGCCGCCGGCTAGCGCCACCGGCGCGGCGGGCCGCCGGCGCTAGCCGCGCCCGTAGCGTGGCGCCGGCTCTTCCGCGTCCAGCAGCGAAGCCTCGCGGTAGGCGCGCAGGATACCCGGCAACACTTCCAGCACGTAGTTGCGGGTCAGCTCGGCGGCACGGTCGAAATCACGGCTGGCCAGGGCCTGCGTGATGCCGTGGGGATAGGCCTGCAGATTGTTCGATTCCATGCTCTGGCGCGCCCGCAGGTAGCGCAGCGGCTCGACCTGCTCGTACAGCCGGGTCAGCACGTCCGCCAGCGGCGAGTTGCCGGTGTAGCGGGCAATGGCCAGGTAGAACTCGCGCTGCGCCACGATGTAAGCGCGCACGTCGCGCTTGGCCAAGGCGGCGGCAATCGCCGCGTCATAGCCTTGCAACTCGGCCACCAGCGGCGAAATATCGTCCACCTCGGCGACCTGGCGAATGCAATAGGCCTCCAGTTCCGCGCGCAGCTTGTACAGGTGGCGGATCTGGCTTTCGGTATACAGGGTGACCCGGAAACCTTTGCGCTGGACATGAGTCACCAGGCCGCTCAGTTCCAGCAGGCGCAGCGCTTCCCGGATGGGGCTGCGGCTGGTGCCGAAACGCTGCTCCAGTTCTTGTTCCCGCAATGGCTGCCCGGGCCTGATAGTGCCATCCACTATCAACTCACGAATCTGTTCCTGTAGGAAGTACGGAATCGTGGCGGGCGCTTTGACGTCCAATCGGCTCCCCTTGTACTGCGTGATGCAAGTATTGCGATATCGAGAAGATACTAGAAAAAAATTGAAACATAAATAGGAAAATTGTTGCAGGAATGCGCATCGACACCCGGCTCAGTGCCAATCGTCCCGATACACGAACTTCGGCATCTGCCAATTGAAGCGCAGCGCCAGCAAACGCAGCGCCAGCCCGGCCGCCAGGGCGATCGGCACCGCCGCATTGGCCGGCAGGCCCAGGGCCTGCGCGCCCAGGTAAAGCGCCCCGGTCACCACTGACACACTGGCATACAGTTCCTTGCGGAACAGCAGTGGCACTTCGTTACAAAGCACATCGCGCAGCACCCCGCCGGCACAGCCGGTGATCATGCCGCTGATGAGCACCACCGTGATCGGCAGCTGCATCAGCTGCGCCACCTGGCAGCCGATCACCGTGAACGCCACCAGGCCCAGCGCATCGGCCAGCAGGAACACGCTGCGCAGGCGCCGCATCACCGGCGCGATCAGCGCCGTCAGCAACGCCGCCCCCGCCGTCATCCACAGGTATTCGGGATGGATCACCCAGGTCAGCGGATAGTGCCCCAGCAGCACGTCGCGCAACGAACCTCCGCCCAGCGCGGTGACGCAGGCGATGATGCAGACTCCCATCCAGTCCATGTCGCGGCGGCCAGCCGACAGCGCCGCCGTCATGGCCTCGGCCACGATGGCGACCAGGTAAAGGGAATGCAGCAGAACGGGCGAAAGATCGTAGAACATGGACCGGGCCGGTGGACGGACAGGTCCGCGGCAGAACCGGAGACGGTCGCGCGGCGGACGGCAGGCCTCATTGTATTGACAGCGCGGCCGCCGGGCGATTGCCGCTCGCGCGCGCCTGTCTGACGCTGGAAGCGCGTTGATATCGGTCAAGCCGCCGCCCCTGGTCCGGCGGGACAATGGGGTATGCCCGCAAGGGCGATTTCGGCCAGCCGGAGGCTAGCGGGAGCCAACGGCCGGCCCCATATCGGGAGAAACGCATGTCACAACACACCGGCCCCATCCTTCTGGCCACGGACCTGAGCGCGCGGGGCGATCGCGCCCTGGACCGCGCGCTGCAACTGGCCAAGGAACTCAATACCAAACTGGTGGTGCTGCACGTCATGGAAAACCATGCCGCGCCGGCCCGCCTGACCACGCCGGTCTGGCGGCGGCTGGCGGCCGACCACAAGGCCCTGGCCGAGCGTGAACTGGCCGAGGACCTGGCCAACGCTGGCGTGCCCACCGAAGTCGTGGTCACCAAGGGCGATCCGCTGACATGCATCATGGAAACGGCCGACAGCTTCGGCTGCTCGCTGATCATCGCCGGCATCGCGCGCGACGAAACCCTGGGCCGCCTGCTGCTGGGCACCACGGTCGAAAAGCTGGTGCGCCAGGCGCGCCAGCCCGTGCTGGTGGTCAAGAACCGGCCGCGCAAGCCGTATCGCGACGTGCTGGTCGCCACCGACTTTTCGGCCGGCTCGCGCCAGGCGCTGCGCGCCGCGCTGCAACTGGTGCCTAACGCCAGCCTGACGCTGTTCCATGCCTACGACGTGCCGTTCCAGGGCAAGAACCCCGTGCCGGACGACGCCGTGACCCGCAGCTTCTACCACGCGGCCGAGCAGAGTTCGCGCGAGTTCATCGCCGCCACGCCAGAACTGGCCGACGTGGCGCCGCCCAACGTCGTAATGGAATGCGGCCAGCCGGAAACGGTGCTGTCGGAATATTCGTTCAACCATCGTTCCGATCTGGTCGTCACCGGCACCCATGGCCGTACCGGCCTGCTGCGCACGGCTATCGGCAGCGTCGCCGAGCGGTTGCTGGAAGCCTTGCCCAGCGACGTGCTGATCGTCCGGCTGACCGGCGAGGAATAACGCGAAGGCGGGCGCCGGGCCCAGGCGGCCCCGGCGTCAGCCGTCGCCGTTCTGGATCATGGCCTCGATGCGGCCGCGCATCGCGTGCAGCAGCAGCAGGCCCGGCAAGGCGATCGCCACCGTCACCAGGAAGAACCCGGGCCAGCCCAGGTGCTCGACCAGGGGCGGCGTCAGCGGCCCGGCCAGGTAGGTGCGGCCAACCGCCGATAGCGCGGACAGCAGCGCGAACTGCGTGGCCGAGAAGCGCTGGCGGCACAGGGCCATCAAGAGCCCGACGAAGGCCGCCGTGCCCAGGCCGCCGCACAGGTTTTCCAGCCCGACCGCCGCGCCCATCAGCCAGATGTTCTTGGGACTGACCGAGATCAGCCAGTAGCCCAGGTTGGACACCGCCTGCAGCAGCCCGAAGACCATCAGCGAGCGGTACAGGCTCCAGCGCGACATGACGAGGCCGCCGGCCAGGGCGCCAATGACGGTCGCGGCCATGCCCATGACCTTGTTGACCGCGCCGACCTCGGTGGGCGTGTAGCCCGCGCCGCGGATCAGGAAGGTAGTCGAGAGCGCGCCGGCAAAGGCGTCGCCCAGCTTGTACAGCACGATCAACAACAATATCGCCAGCGCGCCGCGCCGGGTGAAGAATTCCTGCAACGGCGCCGATACCGCCTCGCCCAGGCTGCGCGGGGGCTGCGACAGCTGCTCCGGTTCGGGCGCCCACAACGTCGCAAACGCGCACAGCAGCATCAGCCCCCCCATCACCACATAGGTATAGCCCCAGCCGATCCATCGATCCGCCATGATCAGCGCCAGCCCGCCGGAGACGATCATGGCCACGCGGTAGCCCATGACCTTGATAGCCGCGCCGGCGCCGCGTTCGTCCTTGCGCAGCACATCGGTGCAATAGGCGTCGAAGGCAATGTCCTGGGTGGCCGACAGGAACGCCACCAGCACCGCCAGCAGGGCCAGCCCCTGCAAGGCCGACGACGGCGACATCGTGCCCATGACCATGATCGCCAGCCCCAGCAACACCTGCGTCACCAGCATCCAGCCCCGGCGCCTTCCAAGCAGCGGCGGCGCATAGCGGTCCACCAGCGGCGCCCACAGAAACTTGAGCGTGTAGGCCGAACCCACCAGGGTCAGGAAACCGATCTGCTGCAGCGGCACGCCGGCCACCGTGGCCCAGGCCTGCAAGGTGCCGCTGGTCAGGGCCAGCGGCAATCCGCTGGCGAACCCCAGGACCAGCAGAGGCGCAACGCGGCGACTGGTGTAGACATTGGAAGCAAAGAAAATGACGGTCTCCTGAAACGGGCCGGCGCCACGCGCGGCCGGGCGCGGCGGGCCTGCGGCATTTTAGGCGCTGCCACCCAGGCCGTCAGCCGGCGTTTCAGAATATCAGGGCGAGGCGAAGCGGTACACCGCCAGGGTGCTGCGCCAGCTCGGAAAGACCTTGATCTCGCGCCCTTCGTTGAAGGTGGCGCGCTCCAGGATGCGCAGGCCGAGTTCGGCGGCCAGTTGCTCGAAGTCGCGCAACGTGCACAGGTGGATGTTGGGCGTGTTGTACCACTGGTAGGGCATCTGGCCCGTCACCGGCATGCGGCCGCGCAGGATGGCCCAGCCATGCGGCCAGTAGCCGAAATTGGGAAACGACACCACCCCATGGCGCGCCACCCGCGCCATCTCGCGCAGGATGTGCTCGGTGCGGTGCATGGACTGCAGCGTCTGCGACAGCACCACGGTGTCGAACTGCTTGTCGTCGAACAGCGCCAGGCCGTCTTCCAGGTTCTGTTGGATCACCTCGACGCCGCGCCGCACGCAGGCGATGACGCAGGTGTCGTCCAGTTCGACGCCCGCGCCGCGCACCTGGCGGTGGTCGCGCAGGTGCGCCAGCAGCGCGCCGTCGCCGCACCCCAGGTCCAGCACCCGGCTGCCGGGTTCGATCCAGCTGGCGATGCGCGCCAGGTCGGGGCGCAGCGTGTTGACGGCGGGACGGGGAGTCACGGGATTCATGCGGAGCGTCCTTCGGTCTGAGCGGCGGTCAGCCCCAATTCGCGGGCAATGCGCTCGTAATAGCCGCGCACCACGGCATGGTAGCGCGCATCGTCCAGCAGGAAGGCATCGTGCCCGTGCGGCGCGTCGATCTCGGCGTAAGTGACGGGGCTGGAATTCTTGAGCAAGGCGCGCACGATCTCGCGCGAGCGCTCCGGCGGAAAGCGCCAGTCGGTCGTGAACGACACCAAGAGGAAATCCGACTTGGCCGGCGCCAGCGCGCGCGCCAGATCGCCGCCGGTCTCGCGGGCCGGATCGAAATAATCCAGCGCGCGGGTGATCAGCAGATAGGTATTGGCGTCGAAATAGCGCGTGAACTTCTCGCCCTGGTAGCGCAGGTACGACTCGACCTCGAATTCAACGTCGTAGCCATAGCGGTAGGCGCCGTCGGCGGCCGGCTCGCGTTGGGCGCGGCCGAATTTCTCGGCCATGTCGTCGTCGGACAGGTACGTGATATGGCCGATCATGCGCGCCACCGACAGGCCGCGGCGCGGCACGGTGTCCTGCGCGTAGTAATCGCCGCCGTGGAAATCCGGGTCGGTGATGATGGCGCGGCGCGCCACCTCATTGAAGCCGATGTTCTGCGCCGACAGGCGCGGCGTGCTGGCGATGACCACGCAGTGGGCCACGCGCTCGGGCAGCGTGATGGCCCAGCTCAGGGCCTGCATGCCGCCCAGCGAGCCGCCCATCACGGCGGCGAAGCGCTCGATGCCGAAATGGTCCGCGACCCGCGCCTGCGCCCGCACCCAGTCCTCCACCGTCAACACGGGAAACGCCGCGCCCCAGGGCTTGCCGGTCTCGGGGTTGATGCTGGCCGGCCCGGTCGAGCCGAAGCACGACCCCAGGTTGTTGACGCCGATGACGAAGAACACGTTGGTGTCCACCGGCTTGCCCGGGCCCACCATGTTGTCCCACCAGCCGACGTCGCCGGGGTTGTCCGCGGCCTGGCCCGCGACGTGGTGCGAGGCATTCAGGGCGTGGCAGATCAGCACCGCGTTGCTGCGGGTGGCGTTGAGCGTGCCATAGGTTTCGACCGCCAGCTCGTAGCTGGCCAGCGACTGGCCGCTGAGCAGCGGCAAGGGCTCGTCGAAACGCAGGAAGACGGGAGCGACCGGTCCGACGGAACCGGGATCAGCGGCATCGGACCGAACAATGGCGGCGGGCAGGTTCGCGGGCGCGGCACTGGCCGGATCACCGGCCAAATTCTGGGCAGGAGTGGTCATACGGACCTCTTTAGCTGGATTTATTGGAAGGCGCCCGCAAGCGGATCAGGCAAATCGGCGCCGAAAATTGGGTGGTGCGGCAGGAATTCTAGCACTGCTGGCGGCGGGGTCGGCAAGCGGCTGGGCGGGCGGCGGGCAGCGGGTCCGCGCCCGGTCCGGCTCAGGCGCCCGCCTCCCAGGGCTCATGGCCGAGGTATTCATAGCGCCCGGTGTTGACGCGCGAGATGCGCCATTCGACCGGCTGACGGTTGTACGAATAGGCCACGCGGCGGATCTCTAGCAACGCCGCGCCTTCGGCCACGCCCAGCCAGCGCGCGTGGGCACGGTCCGCCAGGCAGGTGCGCAGGCGTTCGTCGGTGGCGATGACGTTGACGCCGAACACATCCTGGTAAAGCGCATACAGCGTGCTGGCGCGCTCGCGCAGGTGCGCTTCGGTCATGCCCGGAAAGCGCGATTCCGGCAGGCAGATGTCGTCGACCATCACCACGTCGCCGTTGAGCGACAGCATGTTGAGGAATTCGAACACGTAGGCGCCCGCGGCCAGGCCGAGCTTGTCGCGGGCCTCGGCCGAGGCCTTGACGCGGCGAAAACGCAGCAGCTCGGTGGTCGGGTACGACTTGTGGCCATCCTGGCGCAGGATGCGGAAGAACTTGAAGAAGTGGTGGTTGCGGGTGTGCGCCGCCACATAGGTGCCGCGGCCCTGGTGCCGCACCAGGATGTTCTCGGCGGCCAGTTCGTCGATCGCCTTGCGCAGCGTGCCGATCGACACGCCGAAACGCTCGGCCAGGTGCTTCTCCGGCGGAATCGCCTCGCCCTGCTTCCACTCGCCTTGCGCCAGCGCGGCAAGCACGGCCAGCTTGACCTGCTCGTACAAGGGACTGCCCAAAGGCACAGTCGATGACAGGCTGGTGTTCATGGGTGCATCGCAATAAATCAGGACCTCCAGTGTAGCGGCGCGCGCGGCACCTTCTCAAGTCATTCAATTCATATATATGATTTAGTTGACATGGAAAAAAGCCGGCCCTAAGATTTGCCGGACGTTGTGATCCGAAGCGCCCGCGGCAGTCCGCCGCGGCGCTCACCCAGGAGAGGAAGACGATGATTCACGCCGTATTGCACGATGCCAAGGACACGGTGGCGGTCGCCGTGGTGGAAGGCCTGACCGCCGGAACGGAGCTCAATGCCTGGATCATGGACGAGGACAAGATCGTCCATGTGCGGGCCTCGCAGGACATCCCCATCGGCCACAAGGTGGCGATGAAGGACATGGCCGTGGGCGACACGGTCTACAAGTACGGCGTGGACATCGGCCGCGTGGTGGCGCCGATCCAGGCCGGCCAGCACGCCCATGTGCACAACATCAAGACCAAGCGCTGGTAAGCCGCTCCCTTCGCCCACACAGGAAACCATCATGTCCGTCATCAATGCTCAGACCACCTTCCAGGGCTACCGCCGCGACAACGGCCGGGTCGGCGTGCGCAACCACGTCATCGTGCTGCCCGTGGACGACATCTCCAACGCCGCGGCCGAGGCCGTGGCCAACAACATCAAGGGCACCCTGGCCCTGCCCCACCCCTACGGCCGCCTGCAATTCGGCGAGGACCTGGAACTGCACTTCCGCACGCTCATCGGCACCGGCTGCAACCCCAACGTGGCGGCGGTGGTGGTGATCGGCATCGAGGAAGGCTGGACCAAGCGCGTGGTCGACGGCATCGCCGCCACCGGCAAGCCGGTCATGGGCTTCAGCATCGAACTGCATGGCGACCACGACACCATCATGCGGGCCTCGCGCTGCGCCAAGGAGTTCGTGCACTACGCCACCGCCCTGACCCGCAGCACGTGTCCGATCTCGGACCTGTGGGTCTCGACCAAATGCGGCGAGTCCGACACCACCTCCGGCTGCGGCGCCAACCCGACCGTGGGCAACGCCTTCGACAAGCTCTACGCGCTGGGCTCGACCCTGGTGTTCGGCGAAACCTCGGAACTGACCGGCGGCGAGCACATCGTCGCGGCGCGCTGCGCCAACGACGCGGTGCGCGAGCGCTTCATGTTCATGTTCGACCGCTACCAGGCCATGATCGACCGCTGGAAGACCAGCGACCTGTCCGAATCGCAACCCACCAAGGGCAACATCGCCGGCGGCCTGACCACCATCGAGGAAAAGGCGCTGGGCAACATCCAGAAGATCGGCAAGCAGTGCCGCGTCGACGGCGTGCTGGACAAGGCCGAGATCCCCGACGGCCCGGGTCTGTGGTTCATGGATTCGTCCTCAGCCGCGGCCGAGATGGTGACGCTGTGCGCGGCCTCCGGCTACGCGGTGCACTTCTTTCCCACCGGCCAGGGCAACGTCATCGGCAACCCGATCCTGCCGGTCATCAAGATCTGCGCCAACCCGCGCACGGTGCGCACCATGTCGGAACACATCGACGTCGACACCAGCGGCCTGCTGCAGCGCGAGATCGACCTGAACCAGGCTGGCGACGAGCTGCTCGAATCCATGCTGGCCACCGCCAACGGCCGCTGGACCGCGGCCGAAGCCCTGGGCCACCGCGAATTCGTCCTGACCCGCATCTTCGAAAGCGCCTGACGGCGCACCGGCGCGGCCGGGTTGCGCCGCAACCCCGGCCGCGCCGCGCGCCAACCGCCGTCCATGCCGTACGGACGGCATTCCCGCAGCACCGCAGTTCCCTCGGAGCACACGCACAAAAGCATGCAGACCCGGGCGCAAGCCGCCACGGCAGCACAGGCGTAAGCATTCCTACCCGGGCGCCACCCCCAAGGAGGAAGACAGATGAATCGCGAGCAACACCCCCCTATCGACGACGCCCAGCGCCGCCGCGTACTGGCCACGCTCGGCGCGGCCGGCCTCTGTGCGCTGACCCCATGGCAACGGGCGCTGGCGCAGAAAGGCGCCTGGCCGGACCGGCCCATCAGCTATGTGGTGCCGTTCCCGCCCGGCGGCCTGACCGACGTGGCCGCGCGCCAGGTAGGCAAGGCCTTGAACGATGCCGAAAGCTGGAACATCGTGATCGAGAACCGCCCCGGCGGCAGCGCCAACATCGGCGCGGCGCATGTGTCGCACGCCGCGCCCGATGGCTACACCTGGCTGGCGATCACCCTGTCGCATGCCGCCAATGCCACGCTGTTCGCCGGCAAGGCAGGCTACGACCTGACCCGCGACCTGGTGCCGCTGGCCGGGCTGGCGTCTTCGCCCATCATGGTGGTGGTCAACGCCAAGAGCCCCATCAAGACCATGGCGGACCTGGCACGCGCGGCCGCCGCCAAGCCGCTGGCGGCCGGCTCCAGCGGCAACGGCACGCCGCCGCACCTGACGCTGGCGCTCTACCAGAAGCTGACCGGCGTCCAGTTGATGCACGTGCCTTACAAAGGCGGCGCGCCGTCGCTGACCGACCTCATCGGCGGCCACCTGGACGTGGTCTTCTCCAATTACCCCGAATCGCTGGCGCACGTGAAGAACGGCTCGCTGCGCGCTCTGGCCATTACCACGCGCGCCCGCAGCGCCGACCTGCCCGACGTGCCGACGGTGGCGCAGGCCGGCCTGCCCGACCTGATCGTGGAGAATTTCACCGGGGTCATGGCGCCGGCCAACACGCCGCCGGAACTCGTGCAGCGCATCGGCGATGCCATCGTCAAGCAGGTCTCGCAACCCGCCATGAAGCAGGCGCTGACACAACTGGGCTTTGTGCCACAGCCGCGCGGACCGGCGGAATTCGGCAGCTACCTGCGCACCGAGGTGGACCGCTGGGCCAAGATCATCCGCGACGCCAACATCCAGATCGCCTGACGCCGGAGCCGACCCATGCATGTGCTTATCTCGGAGTTCATGGACGCGCCCGCCGTCGATGCCTTGCGGCAGCGTTTCGACGTGCGCTACGCCCCCGACCTGGTGGAACGGCGCGACGACCTGCTGCGGGCGGCCAGCGCGGCCGACGCCCTCATCGTGCGCAACCGCAGCCAGGTGGACGCGGCGCTGCTGGCGGCCGCGCCGCGCCTGCGGGCGGTTGGCCGGCTGGGCGTGGGGCTGGACAACATCGACCTGCCCGGCTGCGCGGCGCGCGGCATCCAGGTGGTGCCAGCCACCGGCGCCAACGCGCGCGCGGTGGCCGAATACGTCATCGGCACGCTGCTCGCGCTACTGCGCAGCGCGTATGCCGCCAGCGCCGAAGTGGCCGCCGGCCAGTGGCCGCGCACGGTCCTGTCGCAAGGGCTGGAGGCGCACGGCCGCACCCTGGGCGTGGTGGGCTTTGGCGGCATCGGCCAGTTGACCGCGCGGCTGGCCGCCGGCCTGGGCATGCGCGTGGTCGCCTGCGACGCGGCGCTGCCGGCGACCCACCCGGCCTGGGCCGAGACCGGGGCCACGCGGCTGGAACTGGACGAGCTGCTGGCCCAGGCCGACGCCGTCACCCTGCATGTGCCGCTGACCGCCGCCACCCGGCATCTGCTGGACGCCGACCGTATCGCCGCCATGCGGCCGGGCGCGGTACTGATCAACACGGCGCGCGGCGGCATCGTCGACGAGGCCGCGCTGGCGGCGGCGCTGCGCGCCGGCCAGTTGCGCGGCGCGGCGCTGGACGTGTTCGAACAGGAACCCCTGCCCGCCGGCGGCGCGCTGGCCGGCGCTCCCAACCTGATCCTGACCCCGCACATTGCTGGCCTGACTCAGGAAGCCAACACCCGGGTTTCCGATATGGTGGCCGCCGGGGTGACAATAGCGCTTACCGGCGGCGCCGAATAAAACGCGGCGCGCCTCGCTGACGGGAAGGATATGACTCACATTTATCTGGACGAACTGCAACACCTGGCCGCGGCAGGCCTGGCCGCCGCGGGCGCCAACCCAGCCATGGCCGATAGCACCGCCCGCGCGCTGGTCTTCGCCGAAAGCCAGGGCCTGAGCTCGCATGGCCTGTCGCGCGTGCCGTTCTATGCCGGCCACCTGCGCACCGGCCGCGCCATCGGTAGCGCCGTGCCGCGCATCGTGCGCGAGCGCGGCGGCGCGGCGCTGATCGACGCCGGCTCGGGCCTGGCGTTCCCGGCCTGCGCCCTGGCGGTGGCCGAGGCCGGCCGCCGCGCGCGCGAGCAGGGCGTGGCCTTCATCGGGGTGGCCAACAGCCACCACTTCGGCGAGGCCGGCTATCACCTGGAAGCCCTGGCCGACGCCGGCCTGGTCGCGCTGGCGCTGAGCAATTCGCCCGCCGCCATGCCGGCCTGGGGCGGCAAACGCCCGCTGTTCGGCACCAACCCGATCGCCGCCGTGTTCCCCCGGCGCGGCGGCGGCCGCATCGTCATCGACCTGTCCTTGTCGCAGGTGGCGCGCGGCAAGCTCATGATCGCCGCGCGCGACAACCAGCCGATTCCGCTGGGCTGGGCGCTGGACGCCGATGGCCAGCCCACCACCGACCCCAAGGCCGGACTGGCCGGCAGCATGCTGCCGGCCGGCGGCGTCAAGGGCGCGATGCTGGCGCTGATCATTGAACTGCTGGCGTGCGCCCTGACCGGCTCACAATTCGGTTTCGAGACGGAGTCGTTCTTCGTCGATGCAGGCGGCCCGGCGCGGCTGGGCCAGGCCTTCATGGCCATCGACCCTGGCGCGCTGGCCGGCGACGACGCTTACCTGGAGCGGGTCGAGACCCTGGTGGAAGCGATGCTGGAAGACGACGGCGTGCGCCTGCCCGGCGACCGCCGTCGCAAACTGCGTGACGAGGCGCTCAAGCATGGCGTGGAGATTCCCGATGCGCTGATGGCACAACTACGCGCGATGGCGGGCGCGGCGTAAGCGCTGGCCGCACGCCACCGCCCGACCGCGACGCGCCAGGCGCGTCGTGGCCGGCCCCGGGGGCGCTAGGGATTGGCCGCGTCAGCCCTCCATCAAGCCAACCCAGTCGACCTGGAACTCCTCGATGATCTGGTGCCCCGCCGCATCGGTGGCCGTCAGCTCGAAGAACCCGACGATGTGCGCGGTGGGGTCGGTAACCGTTTCCGGATGCCGGGCCACCACGACCTTGATCGCATCGCGGCCGGTTGGGCCGCCGTCCGACACCGTGATGTACTTCATCAATGTCGCGTCCGTGGATTCATCCGGCTTCAGGGTGATGGTGACGTTTCCGACCCCGCCCGACACCGTCGCGAAATCATCGGCGGAAACGTCATTAACCTGGTTGGACCTGACCAGAACGTCCGTCGTCAGCGTCACTTCAAGCGCTGGACGGATCTCCAGGCTGAAAAAGCCGCCCTGGGCCACCACCCCTGCCACCGCCGGGTCCCAGACCCCGACGCTGTAGGTGTCCTCTCCGAGCGCCTCGTTCGCGGTGCCGGTGATGACGCCGGTATCGGGATCTATCTGCATTCCCGCCGGCAAGCCTCCGCCATTCATGCGGTACTTGAGCTGCCGGTTGCCCGCGCCCGTGCCTTTCACGGGCTGGAAACTGATGGCATCGCCGAGCATGTAGGTCTTTTTGGCCTCCAGGACGGTCGCCGTCACGGGCTCGTACACCACGAGACCGAACCGGGCGGTGGCCGTGTGCGCGGGCGTGGCGCTGTCGGTGACCGTGACGGTGTATTTCTCGGGATCGGCGTCGATCTGCTCGGCGGTCGGCGTCCCGGAGATCACGCCGGTGGCCGGGTCCATGGCCAGGCCGGCCGGCAATGGCGGGCTCACGCTATACGTGAACGCCCCAACCCCGCCGGAGACCGTCACCGGACTGCCGGTGGCGGCCAGCGGTTGATTGAGGGCCATCGGCGGCAACGGCGTGGCCGCGGGCGCGGCGACGATGCCTGGGGCCACCGCCAGGGTGAATCGGCCAGTCACGGTTTGGCGGGGCTCCGCGCTGTCGACAACGGTGACGGTGTATTCGCGGGCGGCGGACACCTCTATGGGGGTCCCGGCAACGCTTTCGATAGTGCCGCTCAAGGCATCCATCTTGAGACCGGCGGGCAGGTCGGGTTGCACGCTGAAGTGATGCAACCCAAGGCCGCCCTCAGCCTTGACCGGTGTCACATTGACCGTGTCCGTGGCAAGCACGGATATCGTCTGCGCCTGGACCGTCGCGGCGAGCGCCGCCGCGATCTCCAGCGAGAAGCTGCCGCTCGCCGAATGGGGCGTTGGCGTGGCGCTATCCAACACGGTGTACGTGTAGGTGGTGTACGGAGACGGCGCGGTCGCGACCCCCTTGATGTTACCGGTGGCCGCGTCCATGGACAGGCCCGCGGGCAGCGCCGGCGTCACCGAGAACTGATATGGCGGCACCCCACCGAAGGTGTTGGCCGGCGTGTAGTCCACCGGGTCCGTGACGCGGTGCGTCTCGGCCGCGTTGAATAAATTCGACGTCAGGCCCACATTGACCTGCAGCGGGAAGGTGGCGGTGGCCGAATGCGCGGCGTCGTCGGTGACCGTGACGGTGTACGTGGTTTCCTTCGATTCGGCCGTCGGTGTGCCAGTGATGGCGCCGGTGGTGGCGTTCATCGTCAGCCCGGCCGGCAGGGGCGGCGCCACGCCGAAGTGCAGCGTGCCGGCGCCCCCGGCGGCTGTCACCGGTGTGATGCTAACGGTATCGCCCATGACCACGACCTGCGCGACAGTCGCCGCCTTGGTGGCCGACAGGCTCTCGGCGATGCCCAGCGAGAAGCTGGCGTTGATCGAATGCCGGGGCGTGGCGTCGTCGGTCACGGTGACGGTGTAGGTGGCGGCGGGCGAGGCCGTCGTGGCCGTGCCCGTGATGGCGCCGGTGGCCGCATCCAACTGCAGGCCAGCGGGCAGCGTCGGCGATACCGCGTAATGCAGGTCGCCGACGCCGCCGGCGGCCGTCAACGGGCGAAAATCGACGGCGTCGCCGGCCACGACGTTTTGGGTCGTCACCGCGGACGTCGCCGCGAGCACGCCATTGACGGCCAGCGTGAAACTGCCGGTGGTGGTGTGAGCGGGCGAGGCCCCGTCCGTCACGGTGACGGTGTAGGTGGCGGCGGGCGAGGCCGTCGTGGCCGTGCCCGTGATGGCGCCGGTGGCCGCATCCATCCGCAGCCCGGCGGGCAATGTGGGCGTTACCTCGTAATGCAGGTTGCCCATGCCGCCGGCGGCCGTCACCGGGCGGAAGTCGACGGCATCGCCAGCCATGACGCTTTGGTTCGTCACTGCGGGCGTTGCCGCAAGCATGCCATTGACGGCCAGCGTGAAACTGCCGGTGGTGGTGTGAGCGGGTGAGGCCCCGTCCGTCACGGTGACGGTGTAGGTGGCGGCGGGCGAGGCCGTCGTGGCCGTGCCCGTGATGGCGCCGGTGGCCACATCCAGGCGCAGGCCAGCGGGCAGCGTCGGCGATACCGCGTAATGCAAGTCTCCCACGCCGCCAGTGGCCGTCACCGGACGGAAGTCGATGGCATCGCCGGCCACGACGTTCTGGGTCGTCACCGCAGGCGTCGTCGCGAGCACGCCATTGACGGCCAGCGTGAAACTGCCGGTGGTGGTGTGAGCGGGCGAAGCGTCGTCCGTCACGGTGACGGTGTAGGTGGCGGCGGCCGAGGCGGTCGTGGCCGTGCCGGTGATGGCGCCCGTGGCCGCATCCAGGCGCAGGCCAGCGGGCAGCGTGGGGGATACCGCGTAATGCAGGTTGCCGACGCCACCGGCGGCCGTCACCGGGTGGAAGTCGACGGCATCGCCGGCCATGACGCTCCGGTCCGCCACCGCGGGCGTCGCCTCAAGCATGCCATTGACGGCCAGCGTGAAACTGCCGGTGGTGGTGTGGGCGGGCGAGGCGTCGTCCGCGACGGTGACGGTGTAGGTGGTGGCGGGCGAGGCCGTCGTGGCCGTGCCCGTGATGGCGCCGGTGGCCGCATCCAGACGCAGGCCAGCGGGCAGCGTGGGCGATACCGCGTAATGCAGGCTGCCGACGCCGCCGGCGGCCGTCACCGGGTGGAAGTCGATGGCATCGCCGGCCACGACGTCCTGGTTCGCCGCCACCGGCGTCGCCGCGAGCATGCCATTGACGGCCAGCGTGAAACTGCCAGTGATCGTGTGGGCGGGCGAGGCGCCGTCGGTGACGGTGACGGTATAGCTGGCCGCGGCCGAAACGGCCGCCGGGGTACCGCTGATGGCCCCGGTGTCCGGGTCCATGGTCAGGCCAGCCGGCAACGCCGGGGTAATGGCATAGCGCAGTGTGCCGACCCCGCCCGCGACGGTCAGCGGCGCCGTTCCGGTGAAGGGGGTGTTCGCCAGCGCCGTCATGTCGCCATGCGTGACGTCGAACCGCAACGCGGGCGCCACGCCCAGCGTGAATGTCGCTTCGATCGGCGGCGCCGATGCGCCGCTGTCGCTGACCCGCACGGTATAGGCGGTCAAGGGCGATTCGGCCGTGGCGCTGCCCGACAGCACGCCGGTATCGGCGGCAAAGGTCAGCCCGGCGGGCAACGCCGGCGTGATGGTGTAGCGCAGCGGGCCGTTGATGGCGCCGGTAACGCCCACGGGCGTGAACGGCTCGACGGGCTCATCGACCAGCCAGGTCCGCGACGTGAGGGCGGTGACAGCCGCCCAACCGCCGATGACGCTGAGCGGATAGCTGCCGGTGCCCGCCTCGAAAGCGGGTGGGTCGGCAGCCTGGACGGCGGTAATGGTGACCGTGCCGGGCGCGACCGCTTCGACCGAGCCATCGGCGGCAACCCGCGCGATCGCCGGATCGCTCGACAGGTAGCTGATGGCGCCCTTGCTGGCGGGCTGGTCGCTGCTTGCCGGGTTGGCCAGCACGCCCCCGACCCGGACCGCGAGCGGGGCCGGGTCCCGGAAGACCATATTCGGGGTGGCGCTGAGCCGCTCGATCACCACATTGACCACGTCGAGCCGCGACGCGGCGAACGCCGCGCCAGCGCTGGACACGGACAGGACAAAGCCCGCCCCGATGAGGCAGTGGAAAACCAGCTCGGAAGCCGCTTGGAGGGGTTTGGACATCTTCATCGGACGGTTCATTTACGGCCCACGGTGATCTTGACGTTGTAGGAGGCCATGGTGGCGTCGGTGACACGCGCGACGTACTCGTCGATCTGCGCCGGAACGGGCAGCGTGAACAAGTCGACCGTGAGTTGCGCCGGCGCGACCGAGAACTGCGGCGGCGCGGACAGCACGGCGCCGTTTCTCTGCACGGCGTCCAGCGTCAGGCCGCCGCTGCCCACGGCCACGACCAGGCGCTGGCCGTCGGCGCTGACGGTGGCGCCCGGCGGCAGGCCGGCCTTCTCGACGAAGACTTCCCGAACGCCGGTGCGATCGACCTTGGCCAGGAAGGTTTGCGGAATATGGTCTGGACGCGAAACGGCCTTGTCGAGCAGGCGCTCGCCCGTGAATTGCCGCAACGATTCGCGCATCGCCAGTGAACTGGCGTCAGCCGTGTAGCGCGCGGGCGAGATCAGCTTCATCAGGTCGACGTAGACCATGACCGTCTTGCTGTTCAGGGCGCCGTCGCGGCCGCGCGACAGGCCGAACGACAGGCGCGCCTTGTCGCCAGCCAGGGTGGCGACGAAATCGCGCGACACGCCGTTCGACACGCGCATGTCCAGCAGGTAGTCCTTGTAGAACTCGAACTTCAGCCCGCCCGACAGGTAGGGACGGCGGCGGCTTTCGACGGAGCCATCGCCCATCGGGTAGCGTTCGTGCTCCATGCCCAGCGAAGTGCTGAGCACGAGCGAGGAGAACGGCGCGTATTGCAGGTCCAGGCTGGCGCCGTACAACCGGCCGGTGGAGATGCGCCGCGGATCGTAGAGCAGCCGGGTGTAGTCGGCGTAGTCCTGGATCACCGTGCGGCTGGAAAGGTCGTTGGGGCTGCGGGCCCGCGCGCCCCACGCGGACGCGCCCAGCGACTGCAGCCCCACCCCCGATTCCGGCGCGAACAGCCGGCGCGCGGCCAGCACGCCAGCCAGCTGCGTGACCGGCACGCGCGCGCTGCCGGAATCGAAATCGAACGATGGCCGGCCCTTCATGAGCGACACGGCGGCATCGAACTCATACTGCTTGCTGGCATCGACGAAGATGCCGCGGCCGATCAGTTCGCGCTGGTACTGGCCCACCTGCATGCTTGCGCCCAACGCGAAACGGTCGGTGATGAGGTGGGAATATTCGACGCGGCCGATCGGCGCATCGTCCATGGCGCCGCCGCCGATGCGGAAACGCGAATCGGGCGTGGACAGCGCGAAGGCGTCCCGCGCCAGCGACAGGCGGCTGTCGCCCATGGGCACGGTCAGGCTGGGCCTCGAAGCGCCCGCGCGCGCGCCGCTGGCCGCGGCCATCAGCGGATTGCCGCGCGCATCGCGGCGCACCTGCTCGGACCGGGCCGCTTCCCGCAGGAACGACGCGAAGGCGCGTTCGAGTTCACGCTTGTCGGAAGCTTGCGGCGCGGGCAGGTCTGGCAGCGCGGCCCATGCCGGTACGCACCAGGCAGCGGCCAGCGCCAGCAACAGCATCGACATGCCGCGGACAGGCACCGGGCGGGATGGAAACCCCGCCCGCCGGCAGTCGGAGATTGCAGGGCCACGCGACGGCCGGTGAGGTTTCCGCGGACGGACAGGTTGAGACATTTTGATTGTTTTCCAACATCGGCCACGGCGAGGCGCCGGAGCCGGGAATCACAGGTGACGCGTTGATTCTGGGTAGCAGGAAGCGGCGCCATGCGCCTCGGGTCCGACACACCAAACCAAGTGAGTGAATCGACCATCACGGCCAATTGGCTATGAAAAATATCTGAAGGCCGGGCGTGAAAGAAGCGCATGCCGCCCAGAATCGGACAGCCTGAATGCGCAGCCGTCGATTGCCGGAAAACCGGGCGAGGAAATGACACGGTGCGTGACATTGCGCCCGCGTGGCGGACGTGCGCGCGGCGCAAAAAAACGCGGCCGCCGTTGACCGGCGCCGCGCGGCGGCAGGACCACGGCCGTGCTACATGCCGGCGTGGCTGAACCAGAGCATCAGTGGCGCCAGCAGCAGGAACACCACCGTTGACACCAGTACGGCGCCCGCGGCGGTATCGCCCATGGCGGTGTAGCGCTTGGCGTACATGTAGCTGACCACCGCGCAGGGCATGGCCATCTGCAAGGTCAGGGCGCCGGCCAGCACCGGTTCCAGGTTCAGGACCCAGACAATCGCCAGGCCCGCGGCCAGGCCGGTCACCAACCGCATCAGCGCCACCTTGGCGCCATCGCGCAGGCCGTTGGCGGGGATCAGCGCCAGCGCGTGGCCCAGGCTCAGCAGCATCAGGGGCACCGTCACCGCGCCCAGCATGCGGGCCGTCTCGATCAGCCAGGCGGGCACCGGAATATTCAGCAGCCGCATCGCGACCGCCACCACCGACGCCAACAGGATGGGACTTTTCCAGCTGCCCTTGGTGTTGACCCCGGGCAACAACCGCACCGCGATGGTGTGCATGACAAACGAGTTGACAGCGAAGAACGCCACCGCCACGGACAGGCCGGCATCGCCGAACGCCAGTTGCGAAATCGGCAGGCCGAGGTTGCCGGCGTTGGGCAGGAACGCCGTCGGCAGCAGCGTGCGCACCGGCAGGCGGCCCAGCTTGAGCAGCGCGGCGCAAGCCAGCGCGCACAGCAATAACGCCAGCAGCGTGGCGGCCGCCACGTCGGCCAGCGCGCGGTCGTCCAGACGCGTGGTGACGAAGGTGTGGAACACCAGCGCCGGCGTGGTCACCGACGTCACCAGCGTGGTGATGAAGGCGCCGCCGAACGGCAGGTCGCGCTTGCCCCAGAACACGCCAATGCCGACGCAGGACAGCAGCGGCAACATCAATACGATGGCCGACAAATAGAACTGCACGATGGCCAGCATCCGTTTATTCCATCAGAGATTCAAAGTGAGATACGTGCCGGCATCGGCGCTTGTCGGCCGCGCGCCGCCGATCGGAGCATGGGTTGTCTTTGCCAGCCACTTCGCGCCGAATCCGCCATGTCCGCCAAATCCGCTTTCGCCCCTCCGCCCGCCGTCGTCCGGCTGTCGCCGCGAGAATCGGCCTCGCTGCACTGGAGCGCCATCGGCAAGACCAGTTGGGAAACCGCCCGCATCCTCGACATCAGCGAAAGCACCGTCAACTTCCACCTGCGCAACGCCTGCCGCAAGCTGCAGGTGCGGGGCCGGCGCGCCGCGGTGGCGACGGCCATCAGGCGCGGACTGCTGCATCCGGTCACGGCTTGACCACGACCGACCTCAGGAATTCACGCGCCCGCTCCTCGGGCAGGCTGGCCTCGGTGCCCGCCGCCACCGCCTCGATCAGCATGGTGTCGGTGATCCACACCCGCGCCCGCAGCCAGCCGGGCTTGCCCATGGCCTTGCCCTGCACGTCGATGTCCTGCCCGTAGGGCGGCCATGCGGTGGGCGGCGGCGCCTGCATGTTGACGTACAACGAGCGCATCAGCGCCACGCCCAGCGCCTGGCGGGCTACCGGATCGGCGGCGATCTCGGGCGGCAGCGGCGCCGAGCCGATGGCGAACACCGCCTCGCCAACGGTCGCGCTGGCCAGGGTGAAATCCAGCGTATGGGTATCCAGCCGCAATTTACGGGTCTCGGTCTGCACCCGGTTCGGGAAAGCCGCCCGCGCGTGGCCGTCGGCCACATCGACCTCGCGCCAGTTGTAACGCGGCGAACAGGCGCTGACCAGCAGCGCCAGCGCAAGAATTACGCCGGCTTTCTTGAACATGAAACGAAACAGCGATGAAATCGTCATTACCGTAAAGACCCACGGTCTTTTCATTTCGAGGACAGCCCCAAATTGTCGCCGATTTCGATGACCCCAGCGCCCGACGGCACGCCCCTGGCCAATTATGTCTGGCCCGCCGCCCCGAATGTGCCCCCGCCGGTAGTCGGCCCGGGCACGCCCAGCATCTACCTGCTGCACGGCCTGAGCGAGCATGCCGGGCGCTACGACCGGCTGGCGCGCTGGCTGGCCGCCCGCGGCTGGACCGTGGGCGCGCATGACCACCGCGGCCATGGCCGCTCGGGTGGACGCCCGGCCACCCTGGCGCACCAGGAAGACCTGGTGACCGACGCCGCTGCCCGCCTGGCCGCCTGGAGCAGCGCCCAGGGCCGTCCGCCCATCCTGCTGGGCCACAGCCTGGGCGCCCTGGTGTCGGTGCGGCTCGCGCTGCGGCAGCTGGCGCCCATCGACGCCCTGGTGCTCAGTTCGCCCCCGTTTGTGGTCAATGTGCCGCCCTGGGTGCGCCGCACCCTGACCTGGATGTCGCTGCACGCGCCCGACCTGCGGGTCCCCCACGGCCTGGCGCCGGCCCGCATCTCGCATGACCGGGCCGTGGTCAAGGCGTACCGGTCCGACCCGCTGGTGCGCCGCAGCATGACCGGCCGGCTGGCCCGTTTCGTCGACGAAGGTGGCCGCGAATCGCTGCGCGAGGCGCACCTGCTGCCCTGTCGCACCCTGCTGATGGTGGCCGGCGACGACTCGATCGTGGCAGCCGAAGGCAGCCGCCAGTTCGCCCAGCGGGCCCCGGCCGAATTGCTGACATTGCGCTGGTACGACACCGCCTGGCACGAGATTTTCAACGAAACCGCCCCCATCGCCGACCCGGTCTACGCCGACCTGGACGAATGGCTGGCGCGCACCGCCGCACAATTGTCCCTGTCTCCAGTACTGGCTCCCTCGGCAGAGGAGGCCAGCACCCCGTAAAATCCGGCGACGACCCCTCCGAGAAGATTCCGTGACTGATACCGCCGCCCAACGCCTCTCCCGCCTGGAAGCCAACCGCGCGCTCCTGGCCCAGACCCTGCGAGGCATCGAAAAAGAAGGCCTGCGCGTCGATGAGCAAGGCATCCTGGCCCGCACGCCGCACCCGGCCGGGCTCGGCTCCGCGCTGACCAACGAACACGTCACCACCGACTATTCGGAATCCCTGCTCGAACTGATCACCGGCACCCACGACAACGTCGACGCCCTGCTGGCCGAGCTGACCGCCACCCACCGCCACGTCTACAGCGTGCTGGACCACGAACTGATCTGGAACCAGTCGATGCCGGCCACCCTGCCGGCCGAGGCCGACATTCCCATCGCCTGGTACGGCACGTCCAACACCGGCATGCTCAAGCATGTCTATCGCCGCGGCCTGGCCGAGCGCTACGGCAAGACCATGCAGTGCATTGCCGGCGTGCATTACAACTTCTCGCTGCCCGAGGCGCTGTGGCAGGTGCTCGACACCCAGCCCGGCACCGACCAGGAGCGGCGCTCGCGCGGCTACATCGGCCTGATCCGCAACTTCACGCGCTACTCCTGGCTGCTGATGTACCTGTTCGGCGCCGCGCCCGCGCTGGCGCGCGACTTCCTGCGCGATGGCGAACACGGCCTGCAGCGGCTGGGCGACCACACCCTGTACCTGCCCCATGCCACCAGCCTGCGCATGAGCGACCTGGGCTACCAGAACAAGGCCCAATCACAGCTCAAGCTCTGCTACAACGACCTCGACACGTTCCTGGGCCGCCTGTACGACGCGGTCACGCAGCCCTGGCCCGACTACCAGAAGATCGGCACGCATCGCAACGGCGAATGGATCCAGCTCAACACCAACGTGCTGCAGATCGAAAACGAGTACTACTCCAGCATCCGCCCCAAGCGCGCCACCGGCCGCTGCGAACGCCCGATCACCGCGCTGGCCGAGCGCGGCGTGCAGTACGTGGAAGTGCGCTGCCTGGACATCAACCCCGATTCGCCCGTGGGCATCGACGCCGACACCAGCCGCTTCGTTGACGCCTTTCTGCTGTTCTGCGCCGCCGCCGACAGCCCGTTCTTCCCCGCCAACGGCTACTGTCAACGCAGCGCCGACAACTTCGCCACCGTGGTCAAGGAAGGCCGCAAGCCCGGCCTGCAGCTGAACCGCGACGGCCAGGCCATCGGCCTGGCGCAATGGGGCCAGGAACTGCTGGACCAGATCGCGCCCTATGCCGCCCTGTACGACGCGGCCCTGGGCGGCAGCGCCTACGCCGACAGCCTGGCCGTGCAGCGCGCCAAGCTCGGCCAGCCCGACGCCACGCCGTCGGCGCGCCTGCTGGCCGCGCTGAGCGACAGCGGCGAATCGTTCCACGACTATTCGCTGCGCCAGAGCCGGGGCCATGCGCAGGCCCTGCGCGCCGAGCCGCTGGCCGCAGCGGTCGCGGCCGAGTACCGCCAGGCCGCGCTCGATTCCAGCGCCGAACAATTGCGCATCGAGCAGTCCGATGACGTCGACTTCGACACCTACGTCGCCCGCTATCACGCCGCCCTGAAGGCCCCGCGCAAATAAGGCGTATTGTTAGGGTTTTGGATCAGGAGGCTTTCCCCATGCGCCGCATTGCAACATTACTGCTGGCCCTGGCCGCCGGCGCGGCCGGGATCTCCCACGCCGCGCCGCCGCCCATGCAGACCGTGGCATCGGTCGACCTGAAGCGCTATGCCGGCAAGTGGTACGAGATCGCCAATTTTCCGATGTTCTTCCAGCGCAACTGCGTGGGCGACACCACCGCCGAGTACACGCAACACCCGGACGGCACCGTCGGGGTGAACAACCGCTGCCGCACCAAGGACGGCGACATCGACTCGGCCTCGGGCACCGCCACCGTGGTCGAAGGCAGCAACAACGCCAAGCTCGAAGTGTCGTTCTTCAAGCCGTTCAAAGGCGACTATTGGATCATCGGACTCGATCCGGATTACCGTTGGGCCGTGGTCGGCACGCCCAACCGCAAGTACCTGTGGATCCTGTCACGCTCGCCGCAGTTGCCCAAGGAAGACCTGGACCGCGCCCTGGCGGCCGCGACCGCGCAAGGCTATCAGCTCGACGAGCTGCGCTATACGCCGCAGCAGTGACGGCCTCGGGGCGCCGCCCGCGGTCGACGACCGCGGCGCCGCGCTCGCCGTGCGCTGTGCGCGCCTTCAGCCCGCGTAGGCACGCGCCAGCCGCACCACCGTCACGCCCGGCTTGAGCTGGCGCAGCGACGGCATCACCAGGGTGCAATTGTCATAGGGCGTGACGATCGCCCGGCCGTCGGCGCGGCCGATCTCCGACCCCGCCTTCTCCAGCGTTTCCAGGCCCTGCCAGGGTTGCGAGAAGCGCAGGTCCATCGACGGCGCCACCACCGCGTCGGTGACTTCCAGCACGCGCTGCGTGGCCGCGTCCGGCTGCCGCCAGCCGGCCGGCACATCGTCCGCATCGATCACGCCCGACTCGACCAACATGCGCGCCACCATGTCGCGCGCCACACCGCGCGCGGCTGGATCGCCATGAAACCCGCATTCGATCAACAACGCGCAGGCGTCGTCGTTCGATGCATCGCCGAAGCGGCCATAGTCGCGCATGCGCACGCCGTCCTTGTGGCCGGCGTCCACGATCACGTGCTGCGGCGCCTTCAGGCGTCGCGCCAGCGCAATATTGCGCGGCAGCACACCGGTCAGCAGCAGGGGTGCGCCCGGTTCATGCATGGAATGCAGGTCCAGCAGCCAGTCGGCGCGCTCGACCCAGGGCCGCAATTGCGCCGCGCGCCGGCGATCGCTGCTGGTGGGATTGTCCAGCCGCTCGGCGCTCCAGACACGGTTCATATCCTCGTCCACGAAACGCGAGGCGTCGTGGCGCGCCAGATCGAAACGGTCGAACGCCGGCAGGTTGCAAAAGGCCAATGTCAGGCGCCCACGCCGCGGCCGCAGCCCCGCCGCCAGCAGATCCTTGAGCGCCCAGGCGCCGCATAGTTCGTTGCCGTGCACCAGCGCCGACAGCATCAGGGCGCGGCCCGGCAAGCCCGAATCGAAATGCCAGACGCCCGGTGTGTCGGTATTGCCCAGGCGCTCGGCGGCGAGGTCGGGAACGGGAAGCGTGAAATCCATGGTGTTGCCTGCGTTGCTGCGGAAAAGGATGATGGAAAACGTGTAGCCGGACACGGCGACGGCCGCCAAGGGGCGGCCGTCGCCGTCCGGCCCGGATGCGCGCTACTGCGCCTCGATCCTGGCGGCCTTGACCAGCGCGCCGTACTTGCGCGCTTCCTCGGCCTGGTAGGCCACCGGATCCACGCCCACTTGCGCCAGCACGCCGCCGGCCTCCTGCATCTTGGTGCGGAATTGTTCAGACTTGAGCGTGTCGGCCAGCGCCGCGCGCAGCTTCGATGCCACCGGTTCCGGCAGGCCGGCCGGGCCATACAGCGAGAACGACACGCTGACATCGACCGCTTCGAAGCCCGGAGTCTCGGCCAGCGCGGGGATGTCCGGCGCCACCGGCGAGCGCTGCTTCTGCGTCACGCCCACCGCCACGATATTGCCGCCACGGACCTGCGGCAGGCCGGATGACAGCACCAGCATGCCGAAGTCCAGCTGTCCGCTCATCAGGTCGGTCACCAGCGGCGACACGCCGCGGTACGGGACATGCTCGGCGCGCGTGGCGGTGGACTGGTTGACCATTTCGCCGGCCAGATGCAGCGACGTGCCCACGCCGGATGAGCCGTAATTGAAGGTGCCCGGCGCCGCGGCGCGCAGCTTCTGCAGATAGTCGGCCGCGTTCTTGACGCCCGACTGCTTGCTGGCCGCCAACAGCATGGGCTGGGACGCGATCACGCCCAGCGCGGTGAAATCCTTGGCGCCGTCGTACTTCACGGCGCTGTTGATCATGCGGGCGATGACCATCTCATTGGTCGCGCCCAGCAGCAGCGTGTAGCCATCCGGTGCGGCCCGGGCCACCCGCTGCGCGCCGATGGTGCCGCCGGCGCCGCCGGCGTTCTCGATCACCACGCTCTGGCCCAGGCGCTTGGCCAGTTCCTCGCCGAACAGGCGCGCAGTCAGGTCGACGCTGCCGCCGGCGGGATAACCGACGACCAGCGAAATCGGATGATCGGGGTAGCCGGCGGCGCCGGCCGGCGCGGCGATGGCCAGCGTCGACGCGGCGCAGAGCGCGGCCAACGCGCCGCGTAGCGGATGCGTAATGGAAATCATGAGTTTCTCCCTGGGGTGCTGTCGTGGACGGCGGCGCCGTCTCGTTTGAAATGTCGGAAGACATTCTGCGGCGCGCTGCCGGGCCATAATGTGCCAAATCAGCACATTCCAGTGCTGATTGGGTTGGCAGGAGGCAAGCTTCACGATGTTCGCCCGTACGCCGGGCGGCCCGCGGCAGCCTCCCTGAAAGACGCCTCGCCCAGGCCCTAGGCCTTGCGGTTGGCGGTGGCTTCCCAGGCCGCCTCGGCCACGTCCGCCAGGCGCGCCCGCGAGCGGTACAGGCGCACTTCGAAAGCGATTTCGTCGCTGCGTCCGCCCAGCGATACCAGGGTGCCACGGCGGCAATCGGCCGCCACCATCGACCACGGCAGCCAGGCCACGCCCAGCCCCTTGGCCGCCGCGCCATGGGCGGCGTCGAGCGAATCACTGCGCACAAACGGCACCAGCGCATAGGGCGTGGATTCGAGCCGATCGCCGAGGATGCGTTCCATCGACAAGCCGCCGGCGTAGGTGATGAGCGGCACCGGATGGCCGCCTTCGCCCAACACGTAACGGGCGCGACCGCGGCCATCGGCCTGGCTCACCGGCACCAGCTTGTCGGTGCCCAGCGTCATGTAGCGGTAGCGCACCGGATTGAGCGGCATCGACAGGGCCGGATGCTCGTAGCAGCAAAGCAGGTCGACCTTGCCCTGCTCCAGCCGCACCGCCATGTCTTCCATCTTGCCCGTGGAGATTTCCAGCTGGGTGCCCTCGGTCAACACCTTGGGCGCGCGATGCCGCAGGCGCGCGATCCAGTCGGCCACCAGGGTGCGCGCCAGGCTGCGGCCGGTGGCAATGCGCAGCACCGCTTCGCCGCCCGCGCCGGAACTGCGGATCCGGTGGCGCACCAAGCCCATCTGCTCGACCACCTGGGTGGCGGTCTTGAGCAGCGCCTCGCCTTCGGCGGTCAGCGTGACCGGCACGCGCTGGCGGTCCACCAGCGGCGCGCCGGCCCAGGCCTCCAGGGCGCGGATGCGGCGGCCGAACGCGGGGTGCGTCACGTGCCGCGCCTCGGCGGCGCGCACGAAACTGCCGCTCTGCGCCAGCGCGATCAGGTCTTCGAGCAGCTTCAGGTCGGCCATGACGCGCCCGCTTACGGCTGCGGCGCCAGGCCCATCATCGCCAGCGTGGCGCGGGTCAGATCGCTGGCCGGGTCCTCCAGTTCGTTCACCAGGTCGAAGTGATTGCAATGCGGCGTGGGGACGCGCGTGGCTTGCAGGCCCGCGCCGGTCCAGGCCCGCTCGAACGCCTCGGTCTGGTTCTTGAAACCCTGCGTCTCCAGGCCACCCACCGCGAGCAGCATCGGGCCCGCGCGCTCGGGCAGGTTGAAGATCGGGCTGTGACGCGCCGCCTGGTCCGGCGTCAGCTGCAGCCAGGTATTGGGCAGGATGTCGCACAGCGGCCGCAGGTCGAACAGGCCGCTCAGCGCCAGCGTGCCCTTGACGATGTCGTCCGGCACCCCGTAGCGGGCCGGCCAGCCGGGCGCGGCCAGCATCCCCGCCAGATGGCCGCCGGCGGAGCTGCCGCCAACATAAATGCGGTCGGGGTCGATGCCGTAGGTGGCGGCGTTGCGGTACAGCCAGGCCAGCGCCGAACGCATTTCGCGCACCACTTCGGGCAGGGTCGCCTCGGGCGCCAGGGTGTATTCCGGCACCGCCACGGCCGCGCCGGCCGCGTTGAAGGCTTCGGCCATGACCGGCGCGTCTTCCTTGCGCTGCGCGCGCCAATAGCCGCCGTGGATGAACACGAACAGCGGCGCCGGCGCGCGGCTGGCGGCGGGCAGGAACAGGTCCAGCCGCTCGTCCTCGCCCATGCCGTAGCGCAGGTCCAGCAGGCCCGGGCGGCGCGATTTCACCGCGGCGGCCGATTCGGCGTAGCGGCGCACGCAGGCGTCGAAATCCGCCACTGACTCGCGAGCGTTGTATTGCACCTCGCGCTCGGCGATGGTGGGGAAAAAGAGATCGATAACCGAGTCACGCATGAATGGCCTGCCTGTCGTCCTGGGAAATGATGTGTTCGATGAATTGCGCGGTCTTGCGATAGTGCGCCGCCAGCATCGCCACCGAGCGCTCGGCATCGCGCGACAGCGCCGCCTCCAGCAGTTGGCGGTGCTCGTCGTCGACATTGCGTTCGGGGCCATAGGCGGTGGCGCCGGCGCGCGCCGGGCGCCGGTAGCGCTCGGTCTGCGCATACAGCTGCGTGGACAGGTCCAGCAGCCAGTGCGAGCGGCAGGCGCCGATCAGCGCGTGATGGAAATCCAGATGGCGCGCTTCCAGCGAGTCTTCCAGCTCCTGGCTGGGCGGCACGGCTTCGCTGGCGCGCTGCGCGGCCCGCGTCAGCGCGTGGTAGGCGCCGACCAGGCGCGCCTCCCAGGCGTCGTCGGCGTTGGCCAGCGAGCGCCGCAAGGCATCGCAATCGATCAGGATGCGGGTTTCGCAGGCATCCCACATTTCCTCGACCGATAGCGGCGCGATGCGAAAGCCGCGCGAGGTGGTGGTGATCACCATGCGTTCGCTGCGCAGGCGGTTCAGCGCCTCGCGGATCGGCGAGAAACTGCTGCCATAGCGTTGCTTGAGCAACTCCAGGCGCAACGACTGGCCGGGCGCGAACGCGCCGCTCATGATGTCGCGCCGCAGCAGGCGGTAGACCTGCTCGGACAGCGTGATTTCCTCGACCTCGGCGCTCCCGTCGGCGCCGGGCTCGTCCTGGCGGGAAGCTTTGATTCTTGGCTTCAACGTACTCTCCAGATGTCAGCGGCCTGGGGCCGGGGCCGGCGGGCGCTCAGGCGGCCCATTCTACCCGCGGCCCGGCCGCCCTCACCCGCGCGCCTCACGCGGCGCCTCGGGCAAGGGTTCGAAGCCGCCATCCAGGTCGGCCGCGCCCGAGTCGGCCAGGTCGTCATAGCGCGCCGCCTGCAGCGGCCGCCGGTTCACGCGCAGGTCGAACACATCGAAACGGTTGTAGTGGCCGACGATGTCGTGCATCTGGCGCGGCTGGATGCAGCGCGACAGGTCGATATCGGCATAGACGATGCCTTCGTCGTCGATCAGCGGCTCGCCGATCACGCGGCCGTCCGGCCCCAATATCCCCGAAAACGCGCTGTTGCGGCGCGCCAGCATTTCGCGCGCCTCCGGATGGCTGGCGCTGATGGCGTCCTGGATTTCGGTGGAAATGGTGGAGCAGGACACCACCGTGAACACCTTGCCCTCGAACGAGTGCGCCGCCGCCCGCAGGCGGATGGCCTCGGCCATGTCGTAGTCGGGCGGCGCCACCGGCAGCGAGATATAGCTGGCGACGTGCACCATTTCGCCCTGCGCCAGCAGCGCGAAGCGCGCCAGCGTGTTGGTGTTCTCGCCGCAGGCCAGGCCGCCGAGCTTGCCGACCGAGGTGTCATAGACGCGCAGCGATTCGCCGTCGCCGTGGGCCCAGGTCAGCTTTTCGGCCCAGGTCGGCACCAGCTTGCGGTGGCGGCCGAGGATGCGGCCCTCGTCGTTGATGAAGACCATGGTGTTGTAGATCGTGCCCACGCCATGGCGGCTGCGCTCGTTCACGCCCACCACCACGTTGACGCGGTGCTGGCGCGCGGCCTGCGCGATGCGGCGGATCTCCGGCCCGGGCAGTTCGATTGCGCTCTTGCAGAGCTTCTCGAACCACGGACTGCCCTGCACCGGGTTCATGACCCAGCTCCAGTAGGGATAGGCCGAAACAAACACCTCGGGAAAGGCCACCAGGGTGGCGCCGTGGCCGGCGGCCTCGGCGATCAGCGCACAGGTCTTGTCGACGGTGGCGTCGGTGTCCAGGAACACCGGGGCCGCCTGGACGGCAGCGGCCTTGAAGACGGGCAGGTTCAACATGCGTATGGCTCCCAGATACGGTCAGATGCCGAGATAACGTTGCGCCAGTTCGGGCTGCGCGGACAATTCCGCGGGCGCGCCGGACCAGGCCACGCGGCCCTTGTCGACGATGTAGTGGCGGTCCACCAGCGTCGCCATTTCGGGCAGATTCTTGTCGATCACCAGGATGGTCTGGCCTTCGGCCTTCAACGCGCGCAGGCAACGCCAGATCTCCTGGCGGATCAGCGGCGCCAACCCTTCGGTGGCTTCGTCCAGGATCAGCAGCTTGGGATTGGTCATCAGCGCGCGGCCCACCACCAGCATCTGCTGCTCGCCGCCCGAGAGCGTGCGCGACGACTGCGCGCGGCGTTCCCTCAGACGCGGGAACAGCGCGTAGACGCGCGCCAGGTCCCAGCCGCCGGGCGCGGCGCGCGAGGTGGCCACCAGGTTCTCCTCCACCGAAAGCGAGCCGAACACGCGGCGCCCTTCCGGCACCAGCCCCACGCCCAGCCGCGCCACCGCGCTCGGCGCCGGCCGCGACAGCGCCTGGCCCCGGAATTGCACCTGGCCGCCGGTGGCCGGCAGCATGCCCATCAGTGTCTTGATGGTGGTGGTCTTGCCCATGCCGTTGCGGCCGATCAGCGAGATCACCTCGCCCTCGGCGGCCTCGAAGGCCATGCCGAACAGCACCTTGCTCGACCCGTAGCCGCCGGTCAGGCCCTCAACCTTCAACATGCTCTTCTCCCAGGTAGGCGGCGCGCACTTCCGGATGACGCCGCACCTCGTCGGGCGCGCCGCTGAACACCACCTTGCCGTAGACCAGCACACTGATGCGGTCGGCCAGCGCGAACACCGCATCCATGTCGTGCTCGACCAGCAGGATGCCGTAGTCGCCCTTCATGCCCAGCAGCAGGCGCGTCATGCGCGCCGATTCCTCCGGCCCCATGCCGGCCATGGGCTCGTCCAGCAGCAGCAGGCGCGGCGCGCGCGCCAGGGCCACCGCCAGTTCCAGTTGGCGCTTCTCGCCGTGGGCCAGGTCCGCGGTGCGCACGTGGCGGCGCTCGGCCAGCCCGACGTGCGTGAGCCATTGCATGGCCTGCGCTTTCAGGCCGGCATCGCGACGCGGATCGGACCAGGCCCCAAAGGCGCGGCCGCCCTTGAGCATGCTGGACAGGATCACGTTTTCCAGCGCGGTGTATTCCTGGCACAGTTCGGTGATCTGGAACGAGCGCCCCAGCCCCAGTCGGGCGCGCTCGAAGGCGCGCAGCGCCGTCACGTCGCGCCCGTCCAGCTCGATGGTGCCCGAGTCCGGCCGGATCTCGCCGCAGATCTGTGCGATCAGCGTCGACTTGCCGGCGCCGTTCGGGCCGATGATGGCGTGGATTTCCCCGGCGCGCACGTCCAGGTCCACGCCATTGGTGGCGACCACCGCGTCGAACGCCTTGCGCAGCTGCGTCAGGCGCAGCAGGGAGGTGGGTTCAATCCGCATGGCGCGTCTCCAAGAGGCGGCCGAACAGACCCTTCTGGCCCCACAGCACCACCAGCACCAATATCGGCCCCATGTACAGCAGCCAATGCTCGGTCAGCGACGACAGCATCTGCTCCAGCCCCAGGAACACCGCCGCGCCGGCGATCGGGCCCAGCAGCGTGCCCACGCCACCGAGAATGACGATCGCCATCAGCTCGCCCGACTTGGTCCAGGCCGCCATGTCGGGCGTCACCAGCCCGGCGTAGTTGGCCCACAGCACGCCCGCCAGCCCCGTGCCCACCGCCGACAGCACGAAGGCGCTCAGGCGGTACGGCGTGGGCGCCACGCCCAGGTTGATGGCGCGCCGCTCGCTCTGGCGCAGCGCCTGCAACACCATGCCGAAACGCGAGTTGGTGATGCGGATGCACAGCAGCGTCCAGATCGTCAGCAGCGCCAGGCAGACGTAGTAGAACGTCAGCGGATTCTCCAGGTTGAGGCCTGGCAGCACGTTGCGCTGCGAGATCATCAAGCCATCGTCACCGCCATAGAACTGCAGCGACACCAGGATGAAATACACCATCTGCCCGAACGCCAGGGTGATCATGATGAACTGCACGCCGCGCGTGCGCAGCGCCAGGTAGCCGAACAACCAGCCCGCCAGCGCGCACACGACCAGCGCGATCGGCCACACCACCAGCGCGGCGTTGCTGCCGGCCCAGCCGAACAGCGGCCCGGCTTCCGTGGTGTGGAAGGCGATGATGCCCACCGCATAGCCGCCCAGCCCGAAGAACATCGCATGGCCGAAACTGACCATGGCGCCATAGCCGATCACCAGGTCCAGGCTGACCGCGGCCAGGCCGTAGATCAGAAAGCGCGTCACCACGCCGACCAGGAACGGCGTGTCCGTGGCCGCTGCCGCGCCCGGCAGCGCCAGCAGCAGGATCAACCCGGCCAGCCCCCAGCGCGCGCGATTCGAAAGTCTCTTTGCCATCATCATCCCCGCGCCGGGAACAGGCCGCCCGGCTTGGCGATCAGCACAATCGCCATCAACACATAGATACTGGCCGATGCCAGGCCCGCCGCCAGCGGATCGGCCGTGGCCGGGGAAAACACCGCGCCCAGCAGTTGCGGCAGGAAGGCCCGCCCCATGCTGTCGACCATGCCCACCAGCAGCGCCCCCGCCAGCGCGCCGCGCACCGAGCCCACGCCGCCAATCACAATGACCACGAAGGTGGTGATCAGGATGCGTTCGCCCATGCCGATTTCCACCGCCAGCAGCGGCGCCGCCATCACCCCCGCCAGGCCGCAGAGCAGAGCGCCCAGGCCGAACACCAGGGTGTAGAGCTTCTTGATGTCCACGCCCAGCGCGTCGACCATTTCGCGGTCGTCGGCGCCGGCGCGGATCAGCATGCCGATGCGGGTGCGGTTCACCAGCCACCACAGCCCCACGGCCACCAGCGCGCCGACCGCGATGAACGACAGCCGGATCAGCGGATACTGGAACCCCGGCGCCAGCGTCACCGCGCCTTCCAGGAAGGACGGGATGCCCACCAGCGGCGGCCGCCGCCCGAATATCAGGCTGACCGCCTCGTTGGAGAACAGCAGCAGGCCGAACGTCGCCAGCACCTGGTACAGGTGATCGCGCTTGTACAGTTTGCGGATCACCAGCAACTCCACCGACACGCCGTACAGCCCCGCCCCCAGCAGCGCCGCCAGCACGCCCGCCAGGAACGAGCCGGTGGTGCCGATGGCATAGGCCGCGCAGTACGCGCCCACCATGTAGAACGAGCCGTGGGTCAGATTCACCACGCCCATGATCCCGAAGATCAGGGTCAGCCCGGCCGCGAGCAGGAACAGCATCGCGCCGAACTGCAGCCCGTTGAGCATCTGTTCGAAGAACAAGGTCATGACGGCATCTTGCAGAATTGGGCGTAGGCGTCCTTGTCATCGGACACCAGCTTGCGCACCCGGTGCGGCGCCAGGTTGCCGTCGGCATCCTTCTCGATCCGCATCAGGTACAGGTCCTGTACCGGGTGCTGGTTGGTGTTCATGCTGAACTTGCCGCGCAGCGAGGCGAACGCCGGCTGGCGCAGCGCAGCGCGGAACTCGGCCTGGCGCGACAGGTCGCCGCCGGTGGCCTTCAGGCCGGCGCCGATCAGCTGCGCCGTGTCATAGGCCTGCATGGCGTAGTCGGTGGGCACGCGGCCATAGGCCTCCTTGAAAGCCCGCACGAAGGCCTTGGACTGCGGATTGTCGAAGTCCTGCGACCAGATGCCGGTGGTGTACGCGCCCAGTGACGCCTCGCCGGTGGCCTTGATCATGCGCGCGTCCATCGAGAAGCTCGGCATCAGCATCGGCACAGTCTTGTTCAGGCCCGCCGCCGCGTACTGCTTGACGAAGTTGATGCCGGTGCCGCCCGGATGGAACTGGTAGACCGCGTCCGGCGCCAGCGACCGCACCCGCGCCAGCTCGACCGAGAAGTCCGACTGGTCCAGCTTGGTGTAGATCTCGGCGGCCACCTCGCCCTTGTAGGTGCGCTTGAAGCCTTCGATGGCATCGCGCCCGGCCTGGTAGTTGGGCGCCAGCAGCGCCACGCGCTTGTAGCCCAGTTCGTTGGCCGCCACGCCGCCGGCCGTGTGGAAGGCGTCGTTCTGGTACGAAGCCACGAAGTAGTTCTGGTCGCACTTCTCGCCGGCGAAGTTCGACGGCCCCGGGTTCAGGCTGACGTAGAACGCGCCCGACCTGACCACGCCCGGCACCACCGCCGCCAGCACGTTCGAGAAGTTGACGCCGGTGAACAGCTTGATGCCCGATTGCAGCATGCGGTCCGCCGCCTGCTTGGCGTTGGCCGGCTTCAAGCCATCGTCCTCGATCACCAGTTGCACCGGCACCCCGCCCAGCATGCCGCCGCCCTGCTTGATCGCCAGGTTGAAGGCGTCGCGCTCGTCCTCGCCGATATAGCCGGCCGGCGTCGACAGCGTGGCGATGAAGCCGATCTTGACCGGTTCGGCCGCCTGCGCCGCGCCGCCCAGCGTCCAGGCCAGGCCCGCCGCCCACAGTGTTTGCTTGATCATTGTTTTCCCCTTGGAGACCGCCGCGCGACGCGCGCCGGAATTTCGCCTAGACCGCCACCACCGGATGGCGCAGCGTGCCGATGCCTTCCACGCACGCCACCACCACATCGCCCGGCCACAGCCATTCCTGCGGCTTGCGGCCCGCGCCCACGCCTTCCGGCGTGCCGGTGGCGATGATGTCGCCCGGCTCCAGCGTGATGCCGGCGCTGATGTCCGCGATCAGGAATGGCACCTTGAACAACATGTGGCGCGTGTTCGAGCCCTGCTTTTTCTCGCCGTTGACCGTCAGCCACAGGTCCAGCACCTGCGGATCGGGAATCTCGTCGGCCGTGACGATGCAGGGGCCGAACGGCGCATAGGTATCCTGGCCCTTGGAATAGATCCACTGGCCGGCGCGGCGGCAGTCGCGCGCGCTCATGTCGAGCATCACGCTGTAGCCGAACACGTACGACAGCGCATCGGCCTCGGCCACGCGCGAGGCGCGGCGGCCCATGATCACCGCCAGTTCCACTTCCCAATCCAGTTGCTGGGTGATCTTGGCGTTATGCTCGATGGGATCGCCCGGGCCGATCACGGTAGTGGGCGGCTTGGAGAAAATCACCGGCTGCTTGGGCAGGTCGGCCGAGGTATCCAGCGTGCGGCTCGATTCGGCCACGTGTTCGACGTAGTTCAGGCCGATGCCGAAGATGTTCTTGCGCGGGCGCGGAATCGGCGCCAGCAGCTTGACGTTCTCCTGTGGCAACGCGGTGCCCACAGGCCAGGCGCCGCGGTACGCCTCCATCAGCCTGGCGGCCTGCGCCACGGCCACGGGGCCCAGATCGATGAAGGCCAGCATGTCGTCCGGCAGCGCCACGCCGCCGGCCGCGCCCAACAGGGCCAGGTCGATCACATAGCCTTCGGCCAGCGCGCCCAGGCGGGCGGCGGCGGTGGGATGGGCGCGAAAAGTTACCAAGCGCATAGGAACTCCAGGAAATTCAAAACGAGTTGAGACAGGCGCCCGGCTTGCGCCGGGCGGCGGATAAAGATTCAGTAGGGTGGGCGCCAGCCGCTAGATCAGTTTCTGGTGGCCGTCGTTGTCCTTGACCGCTTCCTCGCGGTACAGCGCCAGCGCGCGCATCACCGGCAGGTCGTTGAAACAGAACAGGCAGGCATCGTCGTTGGACGACAGGTTGGCGTGCTCGTGCACGGCCCACGACGGCACACAGAAGATGTCGCGCTCGGTCCAGTCGTAGCGCTTGCCGTCGATGACCGAAAAGCCGCTGCCCTTGGCCACCTGGTAGAGGAAGCTGCCGGTGTGGCGGTGCGCCTTGGTGTGCTCGCCCGGACGCAGCAGCTGCATGCTGGCGCCGATGGTCGGCATGACCGGGCCGCCGGTGGCGGGGTTGACGTACTCCATCAGGATGCCGTCGTAGGGGCTGCCCGCCGACACCCGCGCATGGCGGCGCAGCGCTTCGTAGGTGGGCTCCCATTCGTACTTGAACAGCGGCGAATACGGCTTGGTCCAGCCCGTCGTCTGCGGCCGCAGCGCGGCATTGCCCCAGGCGGCGCTGGTGTCATCCACCGGGTGCGTCACGGTCTGGTTCAGGTCGGGATGCACGGCATAGAAACCGGCCTCGAAGGCGTTGACCAGCGGGATGTCCAGGCCGTCCTGCCAGATGCAGGTGGTGCCGTCTTCGGCCACGCCATGTTCGTGCCAGGTGCCGTTGGGCGTGAGCACGAAATCGTTCGCGCCCAGCGTCATCTTGTGGCCGTCCACCACCGTGAAGGCGCCCTGGCCTTCCATGATGAAACGCAGCGCCGAATGCGAATGCTTGTGCGCCGAGGCCAGTTCGCCCGGCCGCATCACCTGCAGGCCCGAATACAGCCAGCCGACCGCGGCGGCGACGTCGCGCCGGCCCGGGTTGTTCAGGTAGATCACGCGGCGGCCGGCTTCTTCGGGCGACACCAGCTCGGCCGAGCGCAACACGTGGCCACGCAGCTCCTGGTAGCGCCAGACCACCGGCACCGACGCCGAGCGCGGCGCCCACGGTTCGATCTTGTTGGCGACGGTCCAGAGCGCGCCGGTTTCGAGCCGCGCCAGGTCCTGGTAATAGGCGATGCGCTCGGGCGAATCCGCCACGTTGGCGCGGCCGGCGGTGTCTTCCCGATAGGCGTCGTACCTGTTCGCTTCCATCCCTTGCCTCTTTTTATAAAAATCAAAAGATTTTCGAAAATATTAGAGGTGACGGTGGAATCGGGCAATGATTGCGCGCTAGGGGTTTTCCTTGAGCCCGTCATTCCTGGCGAAAAAAACCGTCAGCGCCACGAAAAATACTGTACAAAAACACAGTTCACCGTGCTACATTTCGCTCGCCCCAGAAACGTCGTCCAGGAGACTCCTGTGTCCGAAGCCGCCCATATCGCCCAGACTCACGTCATCCAATACATCGTCGTTCCCTACCGCGCCGCCGCCAATGGCGTGGCCCCCGGCGAGATCCGGCCCGCCAGCAGCGAGTTCGGCGCCATCCGCATCGCCAACGCCATGGCTGCCAAGTTCGCCGGCGTGGCCGCCTACGAGGTCATGATCGACAAGGAAACCGGCGACATGGAGTCGCCGCGCATCCTGGCGCAGATCGGCACGGTGCCGTCGCTGGACGACTGACCGCGCCGCCTTGGCCGCGCCCAATGCCAACGCCGCCGACGCCACATCGCGGCGCCGGCGGCGCATGGACCGCTGAACGTGTGCGCATCCCGCCGAAGTTGGGGTGAGCGGACTGAGAGTGGAGCTAGGGAGGTGGCCGCTTTTTTCGCGTCTGTGGCCGGGTAAGACGCCCAGTCCGCTCAATACAACCGCGGCGCTCCGGCAACGCGCATCCCGCGCGCGCCGCCGGAGCGCTGGCCGCCGCTTAGAAGCGGTGACGCACGCCCACCATGCCGACGGTGCTCTTCACGCCGTCGACGAAGGCGAAGTTCGTCGCATACGACGCCAGCGCGTACAGGTTGGTGCGCTTGGACAAGTTGTAGGTGTAGCCCAGGCTGTAGATGTTCATGGTCGCATCGTCGCCCGTCAACGAGGTGTTGTTGGCGTCGGCACGCTGCCACGACACCATCAGGTTGCCAGCGCCACCGAGCGGCGCCGACAGGCCGACCAGGTACGCATTCGACTTGAAGTCCTTGGCGATCGCATTGGTGCTCAGGCCCTTGGCGGCGGGGCTGCCACTGCCGAAGGCGTTGATCGATTGGCCGCCGAACCAGCCGTCACGCGTCTGGCCATAAGCCAGGCCAAGCTTGACCACTTCGAAGTCATACGAAGCGCCAATGATCCATTGTTTCGGCGTCTCGTCGGTGCCGAGCTGGTTGGCCGGGTTCAACTGGTCGTAGGTCAGCGCCACATTCAGGGGACCGTTGACATAGCGCAGGCCGGTGGTGATGCCACGCGTGTTGTCGGCGGTCTTGAAGCCGGTTTGCGCGGAGGTCGTGTCGGCCACGTTGAACGAGTAGCCCAAGCCGAACTGGAAGCCGCTGAACGACGGGGTCTGATACATGACCATGTTGTCGTAGCGGACCGTGTTGGCGGCGCTGAAGGCAGCGCCCACGTTGGCCTGGCCGTAGCTGGCGCTGAACGGATCGATCGGGGCGATGTACTTCGAAGCGATGTTGGTCTGGCGGCCGAAGTCCAGCTGGCCCCAGGCATTGCTCTTCAGGCCGACGGTGGCTTGGCGGCCAAACAGGCGGCCGCTCTGGCCCGACTGGCCGTTGGTCGAGTTGAAGCCGCTTTCCAGCGTGAACACCGCGCTCAGGCCATCGCCCAGGTCTTCGGCACCGCGCAGGCCCCAGCGCGAACCGCTGGACACGCCGTTGGACATGCCGACCTTCGATTCCTTGTAGCCATCGTTACCCTTGATGCGCTGGAAACCCACGCCGGTATCGATCAGGCCGTACAGAGTCACCGAGGTTTCAGCCTGCGCCACGCCGGACAGCGCGGCGAAGAGAGCGGTGACGAGCAGAGTTTTCTTCATTACAGATTCCCGTTGATTGACAAGACATGCATATGCGGAGCGGCACGCAGGCGGCGGCTTCCGCGCATGACCGGAACGGATTCTAGGGACGCTGTATGTCAGTCTTTTTGCGCGGCGCCGCAAAAGCCGCGCAATCCGCGCAATTCACGGGAATCGGACGGCATCGTGGCGCGCAGCCGACATCCGCCCTGGCCTCGCCCACGTGCCCAGGCCTGTCATTGCGATGTGCTATGAAAGTGCGCGCGGCTTGTCTGGCCCCGGCCGGCTGCGGCAAAATGTTCGTACCCTGCCTTCCCTCTCCTCCCCGCCATGACCGATTCGGTGACCCAGTTCGATCGTCATCGCCCCCGCCTGTATGCCATCGCCTACCGCATGCTCGGTGAAGTGGCCGAGGCCGAGGACGTGGTGCAGGATGCCTGGCTGCGCTGGCACGGCGCCGACCGCGCCCGCGTGGACAACGCCGAGGCGTGGCTGGTCACCACCACCACCCGCCTGGCCATCGACCGCCTGCGCCTGGCCAAGGCCGAGCGCGCACGCTACGTCGGCGTGTGGCTGCCCGAACCCATGCTGATGGCCGCCCCGGCCACGCCCGAGCAGATCCACGAACGGGCCGATGACGTATCGGTGGCGTTCCTGTTCATGCTGGAACGCCTGTCGCCGGACGCCCGCGCCGCCTTCCTGATGCGCGATGTCTTCGACGCCGACTACGAAGACATCGCGCGGACCCTGGACAAGCGTCCCGCCGCGGTCCGCCAGCTGGTGCACCGGGCCCGCTTGCAGTTGCGCCAGGGCGCCCCGCGCGAGGCCGTGCCGCGGGCCACGCTGCGGCGCCTGCTGCTGGCCTTCGCCGACGCCATGCAGCGCAGCGATTTCCATGGCCTGCACGCCCTGTTGAGCGATGACGCCGAACTCATCGGCGATGGCGGCGGCAAGGTCGGCAGCTTCGCCAGCCTGGTGGGTGGCAAACGGTTGGCGCAATTGTTCTATGCGGGCAAGCGCCGCTACCGCGATGCGCTGCGCATCGAGGTGGTCGAAGTGAATGGGCAATGGACGCTGCTGCGCTTCATCGACGGCCAGCTCGAATCCGTGCAGTCCTACGACACGGATGGTGAACGCCTGACGCGCGTCCTGGTGCAGCGCAATCCCGACAAACTGGCACGCATCGCCGCCACGCTGGCCCACGCCTGAGCGCCCGCCGCGTTGGTGCCTGGCGGGCAACATGGTGATCCCCTGCAGGGGACTACCGCCTGGCCGGCGGCACTTCTACGATGCGCCTGTCTCCATTGAATCGAGGACCGGCCATGTCAACGCCCGGAAAGATCGCCATCACCCTTGCCGCCGTCGGCGTGTCGCTGCTGGGCCCGCTGGCCCAGGCCGCCGCCCCCCATTCCCCGCATACCGGCGGCGCGGCCGATCCGGTCGTCACGGAACTCATGAGTAAGGCCTTGCCGGGCGTCCCCGGCAAGGAAGCGCTGATGATCACCGTCGACTACCCGCCCGGCGCCGCCGACCCCATCCACCGCCATGACGCCTCCGCCTTCGTCTACGTGCTCGAAGGCAGCATCGTCATGCAGGTCAAGGGCGGCAAGGCGGTCACCCTGACCGCCGGCCAGACCTACTACGAAGGGCCGGACGACATTCACACGGTGGGGCGCAACGCCAGCCAGACCCGGCCCGCCCGCTTCCTGGTGGTGCTGATCAAGAATCCCGGCGCGCCCGCGCTGGTTCCCATCCAGTAGGCAATACCCATGGCGGCCCCGCATGCCCCGGGGGCCGCCGATGCAGACCGCTTTTTTTCGGGGACGATGTCACAAAGCCGGCGGGCGCCGCGTCTTGGAGGGTAGGATCAACCCACTCGCCGAGCCGCCATCATGTCGATCTCCCCTCTCGCCTCGTCTTCTTCCCCCGCGTGCGCCGCGTCGGATTCGCTGGCCGACAGTTTCGCCACCAGCTATGCCGGCGTGGTCGCCTTCATCGCCGTCGCCGCCGAAGGCAATTTCGCCAAAGCCGGCGACCGCCTGGGTATCGGCCGTTCGGCCGTCAGCCGCAGCGTCCAGAAGCTGGAAGACCAACTGGGCACGCGCCTGTTCCTGCGCACCACCCGCAGCACCTCACTGACCGTCGAAGGCAAGCGCTTCTATGAACAGTGCCACCCCGGCGTGGAACACATCGTGCGGGCCCTGGACGACATGCGCGAGCTGCGCGAGGGGCCGCCCGCGGGCCAATTGCGGGTGTGCTCGACCGTGGGGTTCGGCCGCAAGGTGGTCGCGCCCCTGCTGCAGGCGTTCCGCGCCGCCCATCCGGGCATCTCGGTGGAACTGTTGCTGGACGACGGCCCCACCGACTTCACCACCGACCGCGTCGACATCTCGTTCCGCAATGGCCGCATGGAAGACAGCCAGGTGATCGCCCGCAAGGTGATTCCCATGCAGATGATGCTGTGCGCCTCGCCGGAGTATGCGGCACGCCACGGTCTGCCGGACAGCGTCGACGCCATCGGCCGCCACCGCTGCGTCAACTTCCGACTGGCCTCGGGCCGGGTCTACGAATGGGAATTCAAGGTCGACGGCCGCCTGCGCAAAGTGACCCCACCCGCGATGCTCACGTTCAACGACGCCGACCTGGTGTTGCAGGCGGTACTGGACGGCCACGGCCTGGCGCAGATCGCCGGCTACCAGGCCTGTGAACACCTGCGCGCCGGCACGCTGGTGGCCTGCCTGCCGCACCACGCGCCGGACGACCGCGGACATTACCTGTGCTTCCTGAGCCGGCAGCACCTGCCGACGCGCATGCGCGTCTTCATCGACTACATGACCGAACGCATCCGCGCGCTGGACCTGCAGATCATCGACAGCCTGTCGCCGCCTGCCACGTGACGCTCATTGCGTCAGCGCCACCACGCTTTCGATGCCGCCTTGCGTCATCTTGGCGTAGGGACACAGGCGCTCGGTGTCGCGCACCAGCGCCTGGTCGACGCCGGGCAGATGGATGTTGACGTCCGCGCTCAACGCGAACAGGCCATCGACCGGGTCGCGACCAAAGGCGAGCCCTTCGCTACGGTCGCGCGCCCGAGCGGCCGAACCAGGTATCGAAGTCGATCGCGCCCAGGCGCGCGCCGGCGGCTGGCACCAACGTCGCGTCATCGAGCGCCGCGCCGAAATAGCGCGCCTGCGCATCCGCCTGCACACTTCGCAGGTCGCCGATCCGGGCCATATAGCGCTGCGCCAGCTCGGCCAGGCGCACGCGCTCAGGCCCGGCGATTTCCACGATGCCATTGACCGGCGCGGCCAGCGTCGCATCGGCCATGGCCAACGCCACGTCGTCGGCAGCGATCGGCTGGACGTAGGCCGGCGACAGCCGCACCTGGTCGCCCTCGGTGCTCGACTGCACGATGCCGGCCAGGAACTCGAAGAATTGCGTGCTATGGACGATGGTGTAGGGAATGCCGGCCGCCTGGATCAGGGCCTCCTGCGCGATCTTGCCACGGAAATAGCCACTTTCGGACAGCCGCTGCGTGCCCACCACCGACAGCGCCACGTGGTGGCGCACACCGGCGCGCGCCTCGGCGGCCAGCAGATTGCGTCCCGACGTCTGGAAAAACGCCAATACGGCCTTGTCTTCGAACGATGGCGAGTTGGCCACGTCGACCACCGTGTCGACGCCGGCCAGCGCGGCGTCCAGGCCTTCGCCGGTAAGGGTGTTGACGCCCGTCGCGGGCGATGCGGCAATTGCGTCATGGCCGCGCTCGACAAGCCGCCTGACGAGTCTGGCGCCGATCAGGCCTGTGCCGCCGATTACCAGGATCTTCATGCTGTCTCCTCAGTTGAACTTGGCCTTGTCCAGGCCATAGGCTTTATCGGCCGAACCCGGCACGGTCCGGAAGCCCACGTTCAAGCGGTTCCAGCCATTGATCGCCATGATGGCGAAACTCAGGTCGGCAATCTCCTTCTCCGACAATTGCGTGCGCACGCGCTCGTACACCTCATCAGGCACGCCCTGCGCGCCCAGCGTGGTCAGGGCCTCGGTCCACGCCAGGCAGGCGCGTTCGCGCGGCGAGAATTCGGTCGACTCGCGCCAGATCGCGACGTGATGCAGGCGCAGTTCGCGCTCGCCGTGGATCTTGGCTTCTTTCACATGCATGTCCAGGCAGAAGCCGCAGCCGTTGATCTGCGAAGCCCTGATTTCGACCAGGGACAGGATTGACGGCTCGATCGCGCCGGATTTCACGAGCATGCCGAACTCGACGAATTTCTTGAACAGTTCGGGCGATTGGGCGAAAGCGTTCAGGCGTTGACTCATGGTGATTCCCTCGATGGACAGGTGCGTCCAGCCCGTACCGCGCCGGACGGCGCGCCTGCTGGAACAATGATGCCCAGATCGTAGGTCAGCCCGGCAGGCCGCGGTAGGTACGGCGCCGGGCACACGGTGTTGCCCTGGCGGCAACAATCAGCGCGTACCGGCGTGGGCGGAGGCCAGGAAAGCCGCGGCGCGGCGCCACAGTTCCGGCCACTGCGCTTGCCAGCAGCAATGGTGCGTCGCGTCCGGGACGCTGACGACCGGTGGCCGCGCGGCCTGGGGATAGCGGGCGGCATAGCCGCGCGCGAGCGCCGGCGGCACAACCGTATCGCGCGCGCCGGTGAAATGGTATTGCGCCACGCCCGCGAGCCGGTCCGTTTCCAGGGCGGGATCGAGCGATCCGGTCAATGGCGCCAGGTCATGCAAGCGCGCCCAGCCGGCCAGGTCGAGGTTACCGGCCACGGTCACCAGCCCGATCACGTCATGACGGCGAGCGGCGGCCAGGGCCGCAATCGCCGCCCCGCCCGAGTACCCGACGAGCACCAGATCGCGCGGCCCCAGCCGGCGTTGCAAGGCATCCAGCGCCGCATTGGTAGCGGCCACCACTTCCGGCGAGAAACGCCGCGCGGTCCAATACGCGGCAGAACAGGGCGGGCGTTGCGCGCCCGTGTACTGGCAGGGACGCGCCAGATAGGCGGCCAGCCCGTCGGGCTGCGCCAAGGCCAGGCGCAACCCGACAGGCTCTGCCGGCGTCGGATCCCCTGACGCTTGGGATGGCGTCAGCCACGCCAGGCCATCGCCTTCGATGTACACGGTCAGCCATCCCGGCTGCGCTGGCCGCGCCGCCGGCACATACGCGCGCAGCGCAAAACCGGCCGCGGGCAAGGTCAACGCGGTCCAACCGCGCGACGCGGCCACTGCGTCGGCGTGCGCGACGCGCGCATCCCGCGTCGGGGGCACACTACAGCCGGCGGCCAGCGCCAGCAGCGCCGCCAACGCGGCCCGCCAGGCCAGGCCGCCAGGACGACGGCGCGCGCCCTTAGAACAGCCAGCGGACACGCAGCGAAGCCGTCTGGCCGAAGAAGCCATCGCGACGTGTGGCGTCATAGCGGCCCGAGATCTCCGTGCCATTCTGCGTGGTGTACGCCAGGCCCGCCCCAGCGCGCAACAGCCAGGGAGACTGGCTGGTGCCGTAGGTCACGAAGGCCGCGTCGGCCGCGCCGGCGAAAGCGGCCGTGATGCGGGCATCGCGGTTGTAGAGGTCATAGCCGGCGCCCAGATTGGCCGTGGCGGTGAAGCGGTCCGTCAGCGCGTGCGTGAACTTGCCGTCCAGCCCGAGCACCAACGCATCCGTGCTGCGGGACTTGACCTGCAGGTTCAGGCCGCCCGCGCCCTGCTCGCGATAAGCGTCATCCTTGATCCAGGTGTAGTCCAGGCGCAACGACGGCGCGAAGACACTGCGTTCACTCAGCGCGTAGCGCCGGTCCACGCCAATCCCGGCATGCACGGTCTTGCTGTCATAGCGCGATTGCGCGCTCAGGCCGGCAAGGTCGATCTGTCGCTGGCCCTTGTTGCGCATCCGGCCGCCATCGAACTGGTAGAACAGGTCGGACCGGCTGTCCAGCGCCTGCGAGCCATAGGCAATCAGTTGATAGCTGTCGATGTCGGACTTCTGCCGCGGACCGCTCGGGTTGCTCGACACGTCGGTGTGCGAATAGGCAAAGGCCAGGCCCAGGTCGGTACCGGGCCTCAAGCTGCCATCCAGGCCGATGACCAGGCCGCCGGTATCGGCGCTGTAGCCGGTCACGCCGTCCTGGTCCTGCTGACGCGAGTGCGTGCCAAAAGGCTTGATCCAGATATGACGGTCACTGAAAAAGCCGTCGCCCGAGGCCATGCCGCGACCGGCGTCGATGCGCGCCTGCACCACCGAATTGACGGTGGCCATCGTATTGTTGGCCAGCGACAGCCCGTTGCCCGTCAGTAGCGGCAGCGTCTGCTGCACGACGGCGTTGACTTCGCTGCTGTTACTGCTGTTGACGATCGTGTCCAGCGCGCGCTGCAGCTCGGGCGAGGAGGTTCCCTGGGCCAGCAGCGCGTCGAAGACCGCGGCGGCGCCGCGAGCGCCGGGCGCCTGCGAGCCCACCGCACCCTGGATGCTGCGCATGCCAGTATCGCGCGCGGCCAGGTCCACGCCATTGGCGCCGAACACGGCCGAGAAGGCGTAGCGCAACGAATTGTCGGTCACCGCCAGGCCATTGTTGGTGACGCCGCCCGTTGCCGTGACCACATTGGCCAGGGTATCGCCGCCATAGCTCGACTTGACGTCCACATCAATCGTGCCGCCCAGCGTGGCGCTGCCACCCACCGCCAGCTTGCTGTAGTCGCTGGCGCTGGCGGCCGCGATGCGCAAGGTGCCGCCGCCGGCCTGGGTGAAATCGCCGCCGACGCGGCCTGCGAGCGCGGTACCGGTGTAGCGCGGATTGGCCAGGTCGGCGCCCTGCTTGAGCAGGATGACGCCGGCGTTCGCCAGGCGGGTCCGGTCGCCCAGCGACAAGCCGCCGGACAGCACGCCACCGGCCTGGTTGTCGACGCGGAAACTGACGCCATCGGCCACGCGCACGGCATCGCCCGCGCTGGCGATGGTGCCGCTGTTGGCCAGCGAGCCCCCCGCCGCCGCGGCCGTGACATAAACCCCGGCGCCGGTCGCATCGCTGACCGTCATGGTGCCCTGGTTGGTCAGGTTGACCTGGCCGCCGCTCGAGCTGGCCTGAATGCCATAGCGGGCATTGATGCGGCCCGCATTCAAGACCGAGACATTGCCCAGGTCGGTGGCGGCGTTGATCCCCGCGTCCGCCGTGGCGTTGAGCACGCCGCTGGCGGTATTGGTGGCGGTGACCGCGCCATTGCCGTCGGTGTAGACGCGGATGGCCGAGAATCCGGGTCCGGTCTGCGGCTGGCCAGCCTGGCGATTGGCGGTGATCGTGCCGCTGTTGTAGACCAGGGTATCGGCGCCGGTGCCGGCGGCCACCACCGCATCATAGTGATCGGCGATCACCGTGCCGCTGTTGACGATTTCCGCGCCGCCATTGCTCGACCATGCGACCAGCCCCTGGAGGGTCGTCGAGCGCACGCTGCCCGCGTTTTCGATCCGCGACGTGCCCGCGTAATTGATCGCGCGCGCGGCGGCCTGGTAGGCCTGCACCGTGCCCAGGTTGCGGATCAGGACCGTGCCCGGCCGGGCGACGTTGCCGCCGTCGGCATACAGGCCGCGCGCCTGGGTGGAAGTCACGGCGCCGCGATTGATCAGGGTAACGGTGCCATTGTTGGAGGTGGCGGAAATGCCATAGGTATCGCTGCCGGTGGCGACCACGGTCGCCGCGCTGTCGATATAGATATCGTTGCGAAATGCCGTGTCCGCGCTTTCCGAGCGGATCCAGAGCGCGCCGAACGGTCCGGCCGAGCGCAACGTGACGCCCGTGCCGATAGTGACGTTCACGCTCCAGTCATTCGCGCTCGAATTCAGGAATACGGCGGGATAGTCGTTGCGCTCGAGCGTGGTGTTGCCGCTGATGGTCAGGTTCTGCACGAACGGCCCCGTCGAAACGGACGGATCGTTGCGCAGGGACACGGACGAGGCGGTGACATCCTTGACCACCAGCGACGAAGTGCCGGCGCCGCCGCGAAGTTCGATCTCGGTGGGACCGCATTGCAGCGCGACGACGCTGCCGGTCGCGCTACAGCCATCCAGCGGCGCGGGCGCGGCGAAAAGCGGGGCCGAGCCCGCGACGAGCAGCGCCGGCAACAGCGCATAGGAAAAGGGCAGATCTTTGGGCAGGCGCATCGCAATTTTTCAGATTTTGTAACAAAACGCTATTTAAAGATACCTCGGTCGATATCGTCAATCGATTAGTCGTTTTCTTGATCTTGGTATAGGAAGCCTGCCAAGCCGCCTGAGCCTGCTTTGTCCAGTGCCTCAATCTGAATCCGCGCCGCTCTCCACCCGCCAGGGCCTATAACAACAACTGAATAGCCGGCAGGCTGGCATCCGCGTTAAGCAGGACGACCTTTTTCATGCGCAGCTTGAATGCGCCCGGCGTGCCTTCAATGGTGTGATGGGCGGTTGCGGCCAGCATGCGTTGCGCATCACCTTGCGTCTCCACATACAGGAAGGGGGTGCGCGTCTGGTGCAAGGTAGAGCCGGGCTCGGCTTGAACCCACTGCGGCGCCTGCAGGATGCGTAGCCCGCGCACCGCCGGATGCAGCGAGTGTGCACGGGGATTGCCATACCGCTGCATGCGTAGCCGCAACAGCAGCAGATCTTCGTAGAGCAAGGATGGCGCCTCGTCCCCCAGGGGCTGGTCCGGCGACAGCGGCATCCAATACAAGCCCCCCTCCGCGTACAAAGACAGCCACTCGTCGTAGCGCTGCGTGTCCAGCAGCATGGCCTCGTGGTAGACGAATGCGCCCAGGGCTGCCTGTAGCGTCATGGTATCCAGGTCGATCCGATCCGTTGTCACGCCGTGTCTCCCATCAGGTTCAGCCAGCCACGGTGCTGGTTGCGTATGACCCACTCGTTATTGCCGCTCTCAATTGAACTGGCGCCGGCATGAAGTTCGCCTTCCCGATAGCCTCGGTGCAGGCTCAACCATTCATTACCGTCACAGGCCAGGCCACGTTGCTGGCTTTCGAACAGATGCACGTCATCATGCGCGACAACCGACATGGGCGAGAACACCAACCTGGCGTACGAAGCGGCGCGCTGGCGCAGGCGGGCCGGCGCGTTCTTGGGCGCGAAAGCCCAGGTTTCGATCAGGGTCTCATTGACCGCCAGCGGACGCAGCACGCGGAGGATCATGGGCGACGCCTTGGCTGCCAGGCTGGGATAAAGCACCGTGTTTTGCGGGGAAAACGCCAGGATCTGTTGCGCCCCCTCTTTGCCATGGCGCGCTTCCAGTTCGGCTTGATAGTCGGGCAGCGGGGCGTAGCCAGTATGGATGCTGAACTTCGTGCCCAGGATGCTGTGCCCGTGCGGCAGCACCCGCGCGCCCATCTCCGAATAAAAGCTGTAGCCCGCGCCGAAGGGAAGCAATTGCTCCATGGCCAAGACGGTGTCGCCGCCTTCGGGCAGGTCTTGCGCCACGTGCTTCGCGGCGCTGGCGGCCGATTCGTGCGTCGAGATGGGATGCACGGTGTCGTTGACGTTTTCCAGGTAGAGCTTCCAGTTGCAGCCGATGCGGTTGCGCAAGGGCGCGCCCAGCACGCACAGTTCGCCGTCCGGCGCGCGCGCCACCATGTTGTCGAGCGTGGCAAGGGCTTCCCCGAAATAGGACTCGAAGTCCGGGCCGTCGTGGCTGATCCGAGCAAACACAAAGCCCTTGTAGTTCACGTAGGCGCCCGGCGATGCCAGGCCTTTTCCGGACGGGCAGGCAGACAGGTTCGTGCCCTCGTAGTCGTTCTTCAAGGGGATGGACAGCAGGCTGCCATCCAGGCGATAGGACCAGGCGTGATAAGGGCAACGCAATACCTTGCCGCAATTGCCCGCGCGCTCGTGCACCAACTGGCTGCCCTTGTGCGCGCACCGGTTCATCAGCACCACCACCTCGTTCGCGCTGCCGCGCAGCATGATCATCGACTGCCCGGCAATGTCGGTGGTAGTGTAGTCGCCCACGGCGGGCGTCTGGCTCTCATGCCCCACGTACACCCAGGCGCGCGTCCACAACCGGGCCTGCTCGGCGCGATACACATCGGGGTCGGTGTACAAGTCCCGGTGCACCTGGTCTGGCCCGACCAGATGTTCGAACCCCTGCTGAAAAGAACCGTCCTTCATAGCGTCTCCTGAGCATTCATGGTTTGGCGTCAAGCCGCCGCTTGCGCCAGGTTCGGCGCGGGCGTATCGCCAACGGATATAGGCGTCCAGGCGCGGCTGGCGGAATCCGGGGGCACGGCCGCGATCAGCGCGCGGGTGTAGGGATGCCGGGGCCGTTCAAAGACCTCATCGACGGGGCCTTGTTCCACGACGTTGCCCTGGTGCAGCACCAGCACACGCGTGCACAGATAGCGGACGACGGCCAGGTCGTGCGACACGAACACCAGGGCGATGCCCAGTTCCTGCTTCAACCGCAGCAACAGGTTCAGGATCAGCGCCTGTACCGACACATCCAGACCTGAGACGATTTCGTCGGCCACGATCAGACGCGGCGTCACGCATAGCGCGCGGGCGATGTTGACGCGCTGCTTCTGTCCGCCGGATAGCTGCGAGGGCAAGCGGTCCACGGCCTCCGGCGGCAGGCCGACCGACGCCAACAGGCGCAGCGCCGCCTCCAGGCGCGCCGAACGCCCCGTGCCGGCGCCTGCGTCGGCGGGCGCAGCTTCCAAGATCTGGGTTACCAGCGAACCCACGGTGCGCCGCGGATTCAGGGCGGAATCGGGGTTCTGAAATACCAATTGCACGTCATGCGGGTTCGCCAGCGGCGCGCGGCCAGTGGCCGGCCGCAACGGCTTTGCGGAAGGCGTGTTGGCGGGAGGCCCGGATGTGCCATACACAATGCGGCCCGCGCTTGCCGGGACCATTCCGGCGATAAGGCGGGCAAGGCTGGTCTTGCCGCTGCCGCTTTCACCGACGATACCCAGAAACTCCCCTTGCGCGACGGACAGCGACAAGGGCTGCAGGATCTGCAGTTGGGGCCTGGCCTTGAACAGGCGCGCGCGCCCGGGATAGCTGAGCGCAACGTCGCTGAGCGTCACGACCGGTTCCGCGCGTGAAGACGGCATGGCGCGCATCGCCAGGAACGTGGCTCCGCCGTCGTCTGCCGGAGCGCGCAAGGGCGGAATGGACGGCAGGCAACGCGCGGCGCGCTCGCCGCCACGGTCGAGCAACGCGATATCGCGCTGGCCGCAAACGTCTTGACGCGACGGGCAGCGAGACGCAAACCGGCATCCGCGTAGCGTCGCGAAGTCACGCAAGCCGGGCATGAAGTCGGGCAAGGTGCGCAGGGCCTGCGTCGGTGCCGTCATGCCTGGCGCGGATTCCTTCAGGCTGCGCGTGTAGGGATGCAGGGGCTCGTCCAGCACCTGGCGCGCCGAACCGAATTCCACCACTTCGCCGGCGTACAGGACGGCGATCGAATCGCAGACGTGCGCGGCCAAGCGCAGATCATGGGTCACCAACACCACCGACGTCTTGTGGCGCCGCTGTTGTTCCGCCAGCACCCGCATGATCTGCGCCTGGGTGATGACGTCCAGCGCGGTGGTGGGTTCGTCGGCAAAGATCAGTGCCGGGTCGCCGCAGAACGCCATGGCGATCAGAATGCGCTGGCACTGTCCGCCCGACATCTGGTGCGGATACCGCGCCAGCATGCCGGCCGCGTCGGCCAAGCCGACCTCGTGCAGGCGCTCCCTGGCATAAGACTCGTGCCGCGCCGCCGGGATGCCCACATGGCGCAGGTGTTCGAACAGTTGCTGGCGTATCGTCAGCGCGGGGTTGAGGCCGGACAGCGGCTCTTGCGGAATGAACGCAATCTGCCTCCCCAACATGGCGCGGTGCTGCGCGGCGGACAGCAGGGTCAAATCGACGCCACGAAAATATATCGCGCCCTGCGTGATCGTGAACCCGGGAGGCAGGTTGCCCGCCACCATGCGGCCAACCATGCTTTTTCCCGCGCCCGATTCGCCGACCAGGCCCAGCATGCGCCCCTCGGGAACCTCCAGGTCTATGCCGCGCAAAACGGCGGCGGGCAGGCGCTTGCCGCCCACGTCGACGGTTACGGTAAGCGTCAGGTTCTGCAAGCTCAACAGCGACATGGCCCTAGTTCCTTCCACGCTTGCGCGGATCCAGCATCTGGCGCATGCCGTCGCTGAGCAAATTGAATCCGAACACCGTCAACACAATGCCGGTCACCGGCGCGATCAGGGTCCAGATGGCTTCCTGCATGGTGCTGCGGGCGTCGGCGATCATGACACCCCAGGCAACAACATCAGCGGGCACCGACAGCCCGACAAAGCTGAGGATGGCCTCGACAATGATGGCGATGCCGATCTGCAGGCTGAACAAGGTGAGGATCAGCGGCACCAGGCCCGGCAGCATCTCGCGCACCATCACCCGCAGGTGGCCAAAGCCCATCAGCCGCGCCGCCGTCACATAGTCGTTGCGGCGGATCTTCAAAGCCTCGGCCCGCACCACCCGGCAGAACCGCGTCCAGTCCACCAGCACGATGGCAAGAATCACGTTACCCACGCCGGTGCCCAGTCCCACCATCAGGATCAGCGACAGCACCACCGGCGGAAACGACATCCACAGGTCCACCAGATAGCCGATGGCCTTGTCCACGCGGCCGCCGAAATAGGCCGCCACCAGGGCCAGGGTGCAGCCGACCAGCATCGCGCCCGTGGCGGCGCAAAGGCCCACCCACAAGGCCACGCGCGTGCCGAAGATCAGGCGCGACAGCACACAGCGGCCCAGGCTGTCGGTACCCAGCGGGTATTGCGACAACCCGTCCGCCGCCCAGGCCGGCGGCAACAAGGGAGATAGCAGGTCCTGCGCCAGCGGATCGTTCGGCGCAATGACGGGCGCAAACAGCGCCACCGCCAGCAGCGCCAGCACAATCGCCCCGCCCAGCGCCGCCTTGGGCGATGCGCGCAGCGCAGCCCACCAGCCAGACAGACGGACGGCAACCGGGACCGCGTGAAAATTCAGCGTCGTCATCAGAGGTCTCTCAGGCGTGGGTCGATCACGGCATACAGGCAGTCAACGCTGGCATTGATCAGCAGGATCACCGCGCAAAAGACCAGCGAAATGCCCTGGATCAACGGCAGGTCATGGTTGCGCACCGCCTGCACCATCATGTTGCCCAGGCCGGGGAAAGAGAAGATCATCTCGATCAGCAAGGTGCCGCCAAACAGAAAACCGAACTGCACGCCGATCAGCGTCAGCGTGGGCAAGAACGCGTTGCGCAGCATGTGGCGCAGAATCACGCGCCGTTCGGGCTGACCGCGCAGCCGCGCAACGGTTACGTATTGTTCGTGGCTGGCTTCCAGCAGGCTGGCGCGCAGCACCCGCACGATCAAGGGGCTGAACCCCAGCGCTAACGCCAGGGCCGGCAACACCAGGTGCGATGCCGCGTCGCCCCATGCCGCCCAGCGACCCTGCAACAGGAAGTCCAGCAGCACGAAGCCGGTTGGCCCCGACATGGCCACGTCCGAACTGAACCTGCCCGAGAACGGCAGAATGGGCCAATGCACGCCGAAGCCCAGCATCAGGAATATTCCCCACAGGAACCCGGGAATGGAGATCAGCAGCACCAGTCCCGTGTCGGCGATCAGTTCGCCGCGGCGGTCGTGCAGCACGTACAGCAGCAAGCCGCCCGGAACGCTGATGGCAAGCGCCATGATGAGCGCGACGATCGATAGCTCCAACGTGGCCGGCAAGGTGGTTGCGATCAGTTGCGTGACCGGCACGCCGGAGCTGATGGAACGCCCCAGGTCGCCGTGCAGCACCTGCCCCAGCCAGATGCCGTATTGCACGATCAGGGACCGGTCCAGCCCCATCGTGTGCCGCAAGGCCTCGACTTCAGCGCTGGTTGCGCTGGGCGGCAGCATCATGCCCAAGGGGTCCGCGGGCAACAAGCGCAACACCACGAAGACCACTACGGACAGCGCCAGCATGGTGGGCACCGCCACCGCCAGCCGCCGCACAAAATGGGATACCAGCGCAGCCCACATCAGCGGCTCCAGCGATAGGTCGCGGGCAGGATGTAGCCGGTTTGATAGACCTGCATGTCCACGGATTTCTTGGACGCCACCGTGGCCACGGATTGCAACAGCGGCAGGCTCCAGGCGTGTTCGGTGGCCAGGCGCGCCAGGTCGCGGTAGCCCTGGATGCGCTTGTCTGGGTCGGCCTGGGCCGCCAGCGCGTCGATGGTCTTGGCCAGTTCCGGTTCTTTCCAGGTGGAAAAGCGCAGGCGCGGGTCCAGGATCTTGCCGGCGAATATTTCGGGGTCGCCGGTGGCGTTGGCCCAGCTGTACAGCATTACGCCGGGCACCTTCGATGAATGGCTCAGTTCCAGGTACTTCGCCAGCGTGATCTCTTGCAAATCGGCCTGCACCCCGATCTGCGACCACATCTGCACAATGGCGCGCGCCATTTCGTAGTCGCTGGGAAAGGTGTTGTTGGTCGACAGGAATTGGATCTTCAGCGGTTTGTCCGGTCCGTATCCCGCGCGAGCCAGCTCGGCCTGCGCCGCAGCCTTGTCAAACGCATAGTTGAAGCCGGCCACATCGCCCGGCGACCCGGGCGTGGCCAACACGGAAAGCGGCTTGGCCACGTTGGCATAGAACGCCTTGGAAATGGCCTGCTTGTTGATGGCCAGGTGCAAGGCGCGGCGCACGTGCTCATTCTGGAATGCCGGCACATAGCTGGGAATCTGCAGGATGAAGATCTCGCTGTACGGATAGACCTCGGCCTTGAGCGCGGGGCTTTTGTTCAGGCGGTTCACTTCGCGCAGCGGAATCTGCACCGCGACGTCGGCCCGGCCCGATTCCAGCATCGCCACGCGCGCCGACGAATCCGGCACGAACTCGAACACGACGCGCTTGATGGCGGGTTTTGGCCCCCAGTATTTGTCATACGCCTCCAGCACCACGCGAGACCCGCGTTCATAGCGCACGACCTTGTACGGACCGGCGCCAATGGGCGCGGCCTGGAAGCCGTCTTCGCCCACTTTTTCGAAGTAGGCGTGGGGCAGGATGTACGAGGTAAGAAAACCCAGATAGTTCGGCGCCGTCGGGGTCGGCGTGGAAAAAACCATCGTGGCTTCGGTGGGGCTGCTGACTTGAATGTCTTGCAGCGCGCCGAAGAAGCCGTTGATGGCCAGGCGCTTGTCCTGCTTGGGGCGGTCCAGGAAACTGAACTTGAAATCGTCGGTCGTCAGCTTGGAGCCATCGTGGAACGTCACGTCGTCGCGCAGCACGATGCCCAGCCGCATATTCTTGTCGTCCAGCCAGCGCCAGCTTTTGATCAGCGCCGGTTGCAGCTTCAGATCCCCGTCTATGAACAGCGCGGAATCGAATACCGCCTTGTACAGCGACTGCCCCGCCGGGAACGTGACGGCGGTGGGATCCCATGACGGCACATCCACCGGATACGCGATTTTCAGTTCTTCCGGCGGCGCCGCTGGCTTGTCCGACTGCGCCCACGCGGAGGACGCCATAAGCCCGCTGCACACCATTGCCAGACAGGCCACCAGGGCTCTGCCAAACCACCTTACCCACCCTGCGTCAATCATGAACGGCCTCCGATATCGGAATCGTTGCAAAGGCGCCCGGCACTGCCGCGCGAACAGTATACTGTTGTGGATTTAAGCACTATTAGTTGAACTTTAAACTAATTATTTACCCTAATATCAGTGGTTTACTAATCGCTTAAACAATATATTGTTAAGGGATAACCCCGCCCTGAGAGCCGCTACACCCGCCTCCACGCCCCGCCGGCCCGGCTATGGAACAGATCAAATGGGACAACTGCAAGAACGCTTGGTATGGGACGCCGATGCAGGCGCCATCCTGGATGCCGACCGCCGCTACGTCATGCTGCGCGCCGACGTACTGATGGGGCTGTTCGCCGCCCTGCCCCCCGCGCAACGCGACGCCGCACTTGGCAGCCTGCAGGCATCGGTGCGCAGCCACGGCGGCGCATCCGCGCGGGCCTATCAGACGCAAGGCGCGCCCGACCGCGCGCAGTTTCTGCAAGTGATGGCGCAGGCCGCCGCCGACCTGGGCTGGGGAGTCTGGCGCTTCCAGACGGCCGGCGCGGACGCGCTGGCGCTAGAGGTGGACAACAGCCCGTTCGCGATGGCAATCACCGGGTCCGACCGCCCGGTCTGCCATGCGATTACAGGTATGCTGGAGGCCGTCAGCGCATTGGTCGCCGGCAAAGCAAGCACGTTTCGCGAGACCCGGTGCGCCAGCATGGGCGCGCCTTGTTGCACGTTCCAGGCGCAAAACGATTAAGGCCGACAGGCAGTGATGAAGGCAAAAAACAGAACCAGAGACACGGCGCGCAAGCCGAACCTGCGCGAACAGGTGTACGGCATCGTCCGAGAGCGCATACAGATGGGCCTGATCCGTCTGGAAGACCGGCTGGTGGATCACGACATTGCCGAAGAGCTCGAGGTGTCGCGCATGCCCGTGCGCGAAGCGCTGATGCAGCTCAAGAGCGAAGGCCTGCTGGAAGGCACGGCGCGCGGCTTCGTGCTGCGCCGGTTCACGCTGGGCGAGATGAACGAGATTTTCGAGATCCGCACGTTGCTTGAGCCCGCCGCGGCCGCCTCGGCCTCGGTGCACGCCGGCCCCAAGGGCCTGGCCGACATGAAGGCTGCCCTGGAATGCGCCGAAGACGCGCATGCCCGCACCGACATTGACGAATTCATGCGCAGCAACGCGCATTTCCGGTGGGCCTGGCTGACCATGGTGCCCAACCGCGAGCTGGCCGAGGTGATCTCACGCTACATCGATCACGTGCAGGTGGTGCGCCTGGTGACGATGGACGACAAGGAAATCCGCAGCATCATCCTTCAGGGCATGCGGGGCCTGTACGAAGCGTTTCTATCCGGCGACACCGAACTCGTGCGTATCCGCATGCTGGGCCACGCCCGCGCGGCGGCGGCCTGTTATTACAGCGCCTATCAAAAGATGCTGGAGCAGTCCGCCCAAGAGCAGGCCACGAACCGCGCCTAGCGTGTGCGCGGCCGTCGCCGCGCTATTCCAGCGCCACCGGCACCGGCTTGGCGCGGAGGACGGGAAGAGGCCAAAGAACACGCGCGAATTTGCGCTGCCTGGGCCCAAAAAAGTAAGTCGTTGATGCTATGGCGCGCCCGACAGGAATCGAATCTGTGCATGCGCCAATTAGAACCAAATAGCGCGACTTTTCCCAGAAGTTAGGCGTGTTTTAGCGGCGCCAAGTGGCACTAAATGGTGCCGATGGTCCCAAAAATGGACACACTCGGTCGTGCTCGAACGGCCACTCTGGCTAGGACCCGGCGGCCTTGCAATAACCATTCCAGTACGCGAAAGCCCGTCCCGCAGGGGCACTCCCCCTAGGAATCCGACACCATGACGATTACCCACCGATCGGGCAGGCTAACGCCTGGCCGCCATGAACCCCGCTTTGAATACCCGTCCACAGCTCGGGCTGCTCGCCAAGCAGCTCGCACCTGGTTCGAAGCGGCTCCCGATGCCAGCCCGGCCAGATTTCGCGATCTCAAGTTCATCGAGCACTGCAAAGGCAAGTTTGACACATCCCTTGAGCGCCGCATTCGGCAAGACGCCTTCAAGCAAGCATTTGCGGAAGCCATAGGACACATCGTCGTAGAGGAGGGCCGCCTGTTTGAAGCCCCTGCTTGAACGTCCGGTCAGCTTTCGGCTATCCGCCGACGCTCACCAGCGCTATGAGGCCGCCGCGGCCCAAGTCGGCATGCGCCTGTCGCAATACCTACGGTTTCGCTTGGAAGCCGAGGACAGTGTTTCGGATCAGGTAGCCCAATTGCGCCTAAGTCTGCTCGACGTGGGACTGCCAACCGAGGAGGCCAAGGGCACACTCTCCATCCATCTGGAAATCCTCCTACTGTTGCGCCGGCTTGCATCACCAGCCGACGTGCGTGCCGTTCGTCATGAACTCGAACGCCAGCAAATAGAGCCTTGGTCCACCTCACGCGCCACTTGAGCGCTAAAGCTTTCGAGACGCGGCTCTTCTGCAGCCTGCTCGACTAAGACACCCACCCGCGCCATTCACCTGGCTGCTCCATCCCGTCATCGACGCGGGAGCCACGTCCTACCTCATCGGAGTTCATCCCATGCATGCCCGTCTTCTGGCGGCCGTCGTCTCGGTCGCCTGCGTTCTTTCGGCCTGCGGCTTCGTACCGCCCGCCGCGCCCACACCCGGCGATGGCCCCCGCATCGCAATCAACCACGGCGATCCGCGCAAGACAGATCAGCCGACTGCAACGGCGACGGCAACGGCAACCACGGCGACCGACCCAGCGCAGACCACTGCCCCGGTCGCCGTGGCCGCCATTCCGATTCCTGATGCGCCACCGGAGCCACCCGCCGTCGCCGCCCCTTCGGCTTCGCCGGCTCCGGAGCCCGAGGCCACGCCGCCCTCCAGTGAACCTATCCGGATTGCGAGCGCCACGCTCACCACGTCGGATGCACTTCCTGCGCTGCCGGCTACGGCCGACCCCGCCCCGCCGACTGATCTCCCACCCCCGCCCGAAGCCCCAACGGCGTTGCCGACGCCCGAAGCCGTGCCCGCGCCCGAACCCTTTATCCCCAAGCCCGTCTGGCTGATCCAACCAGAAGACGGCACGGTGCGCCAGGCCCTCGCGCGCTGGGCCACCAAGGCCGGCTGGACGTTCGGCCCGGATCAGTGGGAGCTGAACTTCGACCTGCCCATCCAAGCCCCGGCCCAGTTCGAAGCCGACTCGTTCGAAGACGCGATCCGCGCGCTCTCCGAGGCGATCGCCATGACCGATTCGCCCGTGCGGCCCTGCTTCTACGCCAACCACGTGCTGCGCATCATCCCCTTCACGCGCAGTTGCAACCGCGCTGCAGCGGCTACGCCCTCGCCCTGACCGCGCTCCACCAGGACCTTCCCTATGCCCCGTCTCCGTTTCTTGGCCCCGCTGCTGGCCTTCGCCGCGCTGGCCGGCTGCTCGGCACTGCAGGCCACCGACCGCCTTCACGATCGCGCCACCACCCAACGCGAGCGCAGCGATCTTGCGCTTCACGCCTTCAAAGACCAGGTCCGCGATCCGGCTCGCGCACGTGGGCAAGTGGTCGATCTGCCCTGGGTCGCGGGACGGCCCCAGCCACTCGCCCGCGACGTTACCCTGCCGCTGGCTCTGCGCGCCAACGTTAACACCACCCTGCTCTTTGAGAGCGGCGCCGCCGACCTCACCACGCTGGCCCAGCGCATCCAGTTGGCCACTGGCATCCTCACCCAGGTTGCCCCGGACGCCCTCCTGCCGCGCGAGTATTTCCTGCCGCGCCTTGGCAATGAACAGATGGCCGTCCAGGTGGCCACCAGTTCGGGCGCGGTCGCCAGCGCCGATACGCTGGTGCCCGCCCTGGTGCCCGAGGCCGGCGTAGACCGTGTCGCGGGCCCGGCGCTGCCCCAGGGGGTGGCCCGCACCAAGATGGAACCGCTGCCGGCCGGCCAGGCGCCGCTGTCAACCGTCCTCGACGCCATGGCCCTGCACCTGGGCATCTACTGGCGCTATGACGAAAAGGTCGGCGCTATCCGCTTTTACCGCACTGAGACCCGGACCTTCTATGTCAAGGCGCTCGAGCTGACGCCCGAGACGAGCCTGGAGCTGGGCCTGACGGGTCAAGGGGGTTCACTAAGCGCGAATGGTCAGTTCGCCTCGCAGAACCGATCCAAGTACACGACAGCTAGCCAAACCCTGCCTGCACAAGCAGTCATCACCAAGGTCAGCCAGTATCTGACGCGCGCCGGCGTGGTCAAGGCGGCAAACGGTGCAGCAAACAGTATTGTGATCACCGACACCAAGGATGCGCTTGATGCAGTGGGCCGGTTTCTCGACTCGGAGAACCGCATCATGTCGCGCAGCGTGCGCATGCTCTTCGAAGAGATCACGGTGCAGTTGGACCACACCAGCCAGGCTGCGGTGGACTGGCACCTGATTTACAACAGTCTTGGGCGTGCGAACGCGGCCGCAGGCGACGCTCCGGGCGCGCTGCTGGACTCCACCAAAGCCGCCGGCGCCCTGGGCGCGACAGTCGGTAACGGTCCCTTCGCCGGCACGAAATTCCTGCTGAGCGCCTTGAACGAAGTCGGCACTGTTGTGCGCCACACCAGCATCCCGCTCCTGGCCTCCAACCTTCGCCCGGCAACCTTCGCCATGCACCAAAACGTGCCGTACATCAAGGATCTGCAGCAAACGCAGAGCTACTCGGATGCTTCGGGGCCGACAGTGAGCGTCACGCAGGACGAGAAGACTGTGGGCACATTCCTGACCGTCGTGCCCAACGCCCAGGACGACGGCCGCGTGCAACTCACGCTCTCCTACGACGACAAGCGGCTGATCGGCGCGCTGCAGAAAGTGGAGTTCGGCTCGCCCGACTCCCCCTCTTTTGTGCAGCAGGCCAACATCGGCGGGCAAGGCGCCATTCTGCAGGTCGAACTCAGCCCCGGGCGGCCCTCAATCGTCGGCGGGTTCGAGCAGGCAGCAGGCAACAGCACGCGCCGGCGCCTGGACGAACGCGCCCCGATCGTCGCAGGCGGCTCTGACGCGGCGCAGGACAAGCAACAAGTCACGCTGCTGCTGATGACCGCCATCCCCGAAGAAGGATACTGATCGTGGCCCGGCAACCGCGCTATCACACATTACCCATCGCCGGCACGCAGAACGCGCTGGTGGTTGGCATGAGTTGGCAAACCGTACTTGGCCAGGATCTGACTGCCGCGGCGATGAAAGCCGCGCACCAGGCTGGCGCCACGCACTTCACCCAAGCCGGCCCGCGTAGCCCCGCAGTGGGCCTTCTCACCGCCATGGGGCGCGATCGCCGCGCCAGCGCCAAAACCCGTCTGTACTCGGCCGCGGCCGCCTTCGCGCAGTTGTACCGGCACGGCACACAGATCGTATGCACCGAACTGCCGGACGGCAGCTTCTGGGTAGCCGTGGCCATCAATGGCACAGTCCAGACAGGTGGCGACCGCATCCTGGAAAACGCTCAAGCCGCCCGCAAGGCGCTCGATGCCCTGATCGACCGCTATCGTGACGCCGCCATCCACGGGGCCGATCACCCGGGAGCGCTGCCTTTCCAGTTCAGTCAGTTGGCCGCACTTGCAAATGCGCAGTCGTCTCTGCGCCGGGCGTCCTTCCGACTGTCCATGATCTCGCCCCTATGGTGGGTCGTGCTGGCGCTCATCCTTGCCTATTTCGTCTGGGACACCTTCCAGACTTGGTGGCACGAGCGCGAAGCCCTCGAGCGTCAACGCTTGGAACAAGTGCGCACCGCCGTGGATGCGCACGCGCCCTGGCGCCAAGCACTCGACCAGTGGGCACAGAGCACCCGAACCGATGGGCAGGCAGGGTTGGCACACCTGCTGGATGTCATCACCCGGGTGCCGGTTACGCCCGGCCGCTGGGTACTCAAGGAAGTGGCCTGCACGCCCGCTACCGGCACGTGCGCGGCCGAATACGCGCGCGGCAAGCTTGCCGACAACAACACGCTCAAGGCGGTGCTGCCCCCTGCGTGGAAAGTGTCCTTCCAGAGCCTGGAGACGGCACGCGTGACGTGGGCGTTGTCGCCGGCGTCTGCCGTGCAGCCGCTGCTGCTGGCGGACATCCCACGATCAGCCGACCTGGACCGCACCTGGATCCCAGGCTGGCAGGGCCTAAGTCCGGCGCTGCAGGACGTCAAGCTCGATGCCACCAAGGCCGCACCGGTACGCGTTCCCAATATCCGACTGCCCAATGGGCTGGAGCAGCCCGTGGAGTTGCCCGCCGACATGGCAATTCCCGCCATGCGCACCTTCACGATCAATGCGCCCCTGCGCTCGCTCTATGGCCTGGCGCTCCCCGCTACCTCGGCCATCACGCAATTACAGGTGCGCTACCAGCCCGAAGCCCAGGCGCGGCTCACCGCCAGCCGCCTGGACGCCACTCTCGACGGAGTTCTCTATGTTCACCCCCACTAAGCCGCGACGTGCGTGCTGGCCGATGCTCTTCGGTCTGCTGACCAGCGTGGCCGCGCCGCTTTCGGCCGCCGCGCAATCGGCGACGGATCACGTCGTCCCCGCGCCGCCGCCCGCCCCGCCCGCGCATCTCGTGCGCGAGCTGCTGGAAGAAGACGCTCAACGTGCTCTGGCCACCGAGCGGCGCTCCGGCGCCATCCAGGGTACCGCCGCGCTTCCCACTGCGGTCAACCTTCCAGCCACAGTTAACGCTCCCTCTCCGCCTGCGCCGGCGCCGATCCCGACTAAGTCCAAGCCCAATGCCCGCCTCAAGGGCATTGTCGGTGTTGGGGGTCACCTCGCTGCCATCGTCCAGATCGACGGACAGGACCTGCTCTATCGCACCGGGCAGCCGCTGCCGGCCACCGGGCGCGATACAAGCTTGCGCCTAGTCAAGATCGCCACGCCCTGCGCCCAGTTCGTTGACCACCGCCACGATACCGAGACCACGATATCGGTCTGCCTGAATGAGGATCACCCATGACGTCCCCGATCCAGTGGCTGCGCCGCATGTTCTCGCGCCGCCTGGCCGAAGACATTTCAGCCGCCAATAACGAGCGGGCATTCCCCCATGATGCGCATGCACCGCAACCTCACTCCGACAATCCGCCCAGCGATGAACCCCGCGCAGACCTCGGAACCATGAAAGACGTGGCCGATCTGCAACCGCGCTTTCGGGCGCTCAAGGTCGATTGGTCTGGCCCCGACGCGGCGGTCATCGCGTGCGTGGCCGAACTCGAGGCGGATCACTACGCCGTCTTCGTCAAACGCGGCCAGCTCGATACCGACATCTTCCGGGCCGTGCTCGAGCGTGCTAGGCGAGCCGACAAGCACCGGCGCGGGGTGGCGATCTACACGGTGGCCCCGGTCGTGCTGCTCACGCTGGTGCGCGAGCGGCTGGGCGGCAAGGAACTGGCCGCCAAGGTGGGAGCCGACGGCGGACGTTCGGCGGTGCGCACGGGGTTTCATGACCTGATCGCATGGGCCATTCGTAACGGCGCAAGTGACCTACATCTGAACATCGATGATTCCAGCGCACTCTCCAAGGTAAGCGCCACCATTGATGGCCGGTACGTCACACCGGCACACTTGTCCATGCCTACCGAGCGCCTGCGCGAAATGGCCCAAGTGGCCTGGCAAGATGTGTCCGGGGGCAATGGCGCCGTGTTCAACACCAAGCAAGAACAGCAAGGTCGGTTATACGAAGTCATTGACGACCGCAACTACCTGCTGCGCTGGGGGTCATTCATCGCCGACTCGGGGCCATCCATCACGCTGCGCGTCCTGGACCTGGATGCCAAGGTCGAATCGGTCGATTTTGCGAGCCTGGGCTTTCTGCCGTCCCAGATCGAGCAGTTCGAGCGCGCCATGCAAAGCCTGGGCGGAGCCATCGTGTTTGGCGGCGTGCCGGGCTCTGGCAAGACCACCAGCAACGGCCAGCTCATCATTCGCCTGCCTGCCACGCGCAAAGTCATGACGCTGGAAGATCCGGTCGAGCAAAGGCTGCCCAATACGCTACAGGCCAGCTTGCCGCGCAGCAACGCCGAAGCCGACAAGGAAGCGTTCCAGTCCAAACTGATGGCGCTCAAGCGCGCGGCCGCCAGCGACGTGTTCCTCGGCGAAATCCGCGACATCCTGACAGGCCAAGCGTTTCTGGACATCACCCAGTCCGGCGCCAGTTGCTACGCCACCTTGCACGTGGGTCGCGCCCTCGGGATCCCCTCGCGGCTCGCCTCGGCGCAAATCGGTGTGCCCTGGGACGCGTTGGGTGCGCCCGGATTCCTCAAGCTGCTCGTACACCAGACGTTGCTTCCGGTCTTATGCGAGTGTGCACTGCCGGCCGGCGCCCTCTTTGAGGGTGCTCCAGACCTCATCGGAGAGCCGCGCTCGGGCGACTGGTGGCGGGCCTACATCGGCCGCATCGAACGGCTCTACGGTGTAGATCAGCCCCTTATCCGCGTGCGCAACCCCGAGGGTTGCCCATGCTGTCGCGCCAAAGGCATCCCTGAACTCTATGGCTACGCAGGACGTACCGTCGTGGCCGAGCTCTTCGAGCCGGGTATGGACCCCGAGGCGCTGCGCGCCATTGCCCAAGGCAACGAACTTCGCCTCTTGGAGATCTTCCAGGCCCAACGCACCGCGGCATTCGATGACCCGGATATGAATGGTAAGAGTTCGATGGAGTGCGCGGTCTACAAGATGAGCCAAGGCATGCTCGATCCCCGGGACATCGAGCAGCACTTCGTCACCTTCGCGTCCCTCGATCGGGGCAAGCCATGAGAGCCCTTATCACGCGGCTACGCATCAAGCTCGCCGCCGACCGTTTTGCCAAGCACCGCGACGACTGGTACGAGTACCTGGCGGACATGATCTCCGACAGCGCCGGCCAGCGCACCTTGCTGCGGATCTTCCAGGCAGACGCAGCACGCTACGGCCCAAGCACCGCCCGCGGGCTTCTCTCGGCGCACTGGGCCTATGGCATGGCCGATGGCGGTGATCTCGGCCACGCCACCCAGGGCACGCTGCCGGCGCGCGAAGTGGCCGACCTGGCCACGCTACAGCGCCGCGGCGATGACATCCTCATCGATGGACTGCGTGACATGGCCTCGCAGGTGCGATTGACCAACACTCTAAAGTCCATCCTGAAGTGGACGCTGCTCGCGGGGCTGGTCGCCCTGGCGATCCTGTGGGTGGTCATCATGATCTTCGTGCCCTACGTGACGGCGCCAGAACTTCTGGCCGCCTTCCCGCCCCTGGACCAGAGCTACTACGGCCCCTGGGCGAGCACGTTCTTCGGCCTTGCGCAGTGGATCCGCGACCGGGGCATTGTTCTGTGGCTGGTCTCGATCGGCTGCCTCGTCGCGCTGCCCCTGTCCTTTGCGCACTGGGATGGTCGGGTGCGGCGCTGGCTCGACACTTGGGGGCCTTATCGACTGTACCGCGACATTCAGGCCGTGGCGGTGGTCAGTTCCTTGGCCACCGCACTCAAAGCCCGCGCCGGCGTCTCGGTGCCGCTGCGTGAAGCGATCAGCGCGCAACGCGCCAGCGCCTCGCGCTGGTTGAGCGCCCGCCTGCAAGCCATGATCACCAAGCTCGATGATGTCGCTGACGGCGCGGCCATCTTCGATGTGGGTCTACTGGATCGCGAAAGTTACTGGTATCTCGAGGATCTGGCCGATGCCCTTGGCCTGGACGTGGCCTTGCAAAAAACCCGCATCCGGTTGGAGACCGCCATGGTCAAGCGCATCGAGCGCCGCGCGCTCGTCATCCGCTGGATTCTCCTGCTCGGCTCTGTCGCTGCCCTCCTGGGCATCCTCGCCTGGCACTACGCCGTCATCTTCGATCTGCGCAGCGCCATGATGCTCTCGAGCTTCTGACGCCTGGCCTCGGTCGTCACGTAAGTCCTGCATTTCCTGCCCCTATCTGCTTTTCTTATCAGGAGTTTTCTCTGATGCATCGTCCTCGCCTAACACCTGCCGCATGCCGCGCGCCGTTCCACATACGGGCATTCGGCTTGAGCACCCGCATGAAGCGCACCAACCCGGCCGCCTACCGCCAACTCGGCCAGTTCAGCCTGGTCGAAGTGGCCGTGGTCGCAGGCCTGCTGATCCTGGCCGTCGTCTTTGGCGTGCCGGCCGTCAATGGTTTTCTCATCGAAATGCGCGTGCCCTACGCCGCCGGCGAGCTGCAACGCTTCATGGCCCGCACCCGCGTACTCGGCGAATCCGACACAGTGACCCCGTACGCCAACATCAACACCGCCAGCAACCTGGTGCCGTCGCTGCAAGGCTCGTCGGTCTTTCGGGTTTCCACCACCACGGTGTCCCACCGTCTGGGCGGCTCGGGCGTGGGCAGCAATGGCACCATCACGCTGGCGCCCGCGGCGCTCGGCGGCGGTGCCATGGGTAGCGCCTTCTCCATCACGCTCACCAACGTCAACGCGAAGGCCTGCCCGACGCTTGCCTCCACGCTCAACTCAGTCGCCGAGACTATCTCGGTCAACGGCTCGGCGGCCAAAACCCTGGGCAGCAACAACGAAGTAGGCGCCTACGACCCTTCCACCGCCCAGGGCCTGTGCGAGAAGGGTGACTCCAACACCTTCGTTTTTGCCACGCGATAGCCCTGTACCTCGCCCGGCCTCGGCCGGGTATCACCGGACGTTCCCCATGCCCGCCTCATTCCAAACCGACCAGGCTGCGCGCAAAGCGCAACTGGCCCCCCTCAAGCGCAAGCGCCGCCACTTGCGGCGGATCGCCAACACTTACCGCAAAATCTCGGTGTTCCGTCTCATCTCGCCACGCGAAGACTTTGCGCGCCTGATCGCATTTCTTGTCGTGGTCGGCTTGGTGGGTACCACCCATCAGTTGATCGACCAGGCCGTCACCACGAACTTCCTCATCGGCTTCTACGGCCTGGTCCTGCTCGCGGGCTTCGTCGCGCACCGACTCGCCCTGCGCTGGAGCAAGCGCCCGTGGACCTACGTGTCGCTGCTCGACAGCTTGCTCGCCCGATATGACCCGGTCGACATTGACGCCTATCGCCGCTTGCAGGACGACGCGCGCAACCGAGGCTCGATCGCAAAGGCAAACGTAAGAGCATGGCTCGACAGCGAGTTCCTTGCCCTGGCCAACGCCATGCCGACCGTACCTCCGGACACCCACCTCTTTCTGGACAAGAAGCTCTAGCTCTCTTTACGGGCTCGGCCCCTCGCCTCTTATGAAGGATCCGCCGTGATCGCCATCATCATCACCATCGCGCTGGCCACGCTTGCGTCCATCTTCGTAGGTGGCCAGCAGCGCGACGCCATCGACGACAACGCGGCCGCCAGCACCGGCCGCTACCTCCTACAAGTGCGGGGCGCCGTCGTGGATCTGCAGCTCAAGTACCAGTCCTGGATCCGCGACGATCCCTTGGTCGCCGGAGACGCCGCGCCGGCAGGCTTGACCTGGTCCAACGTGCAGGGAGCCCAAGTGGCCCGCGGCAGTGTCACCGATCTCGTAAACCTCGGACTTCTACCCACCACCACGCCGCGCTTCCCTATTCTGGGCGACAACGTCCGCTTCGTGCTGGTACGCGAAGGGACCTGCCCAGGCGTGGACTGCCAGACCACGGCGTTTGTATATACCTGCCATCCGATCAACGCGCAGCGCAGCCGACGCGTCCCGGGCGACTGCACGACGCCCTCGAGTGATCGGGCGCGCTTCTCCCCTTCGCTCTTGGCCAAGGTGCTGCTATCCACCGATGGCTACGCGGGCCACGACGCGCGCGGCGGCACTCAAGTCACAGGTGCGCTCCTGAATGCACCCCGAGCCTGGTTTGACTTCAGCCCGCAACCGGGACACGCCGTGCTAGCTGCTGGGCTTGACGCCACGCCCTTCGGGCAATTCGTGCGTCACGGAGAAACCCGGCCCGTCACCCTGCACAACTCGCTTACGGTTGACCAGACGATCCAGTCCAACCAGGGCCTGCTGCTCAACACCGCCGTCGTGCCTGGTACCTCCTGCTCGCCCGAAGGCCTATACGCCTCGACTGCGAACAAGATGCTGGCCGTGTGCGTGAGCGGTACCTGGTTCGCGGCCGCGAGCCATCTCGTCACCGGCGTCTTCGAGAATCTGCCCAACAACGCCACCGTGCCGGCGCTGGCCTGCCCCCCCGGCCTGACCCCCTGGCGTCATGTTGCCCTCCAGGGCCTGGGAGTCACTGTCACCGGCGAAGATGTGAACGTTGCTGGCATCGTCAACGGCACCATCCAAGGCAGCGGCAACGTCAACGCCGCTGGCGCCGTATCCGTCAACGGCACCTTTGCCGGCACATTCCAGAATGCCGGCGCCAGCTACGTGCGCGTCACCCAGGGTGCCACGCTTGCAAATGACCGCATCGTCATCACTCCGACCGACGCCACAGCGCGTGCCGGAGTCATCCAAGGCTGCAAGGGATAGTTCGCCTTACCTCCCGGAGATTCCCCATGAAATTCCGCCTTCTCTCTCGGGCGCGCGCCTATACGCTCGCCTTCCTCTCCACTCTCGGAATGGTTCCGGTTGCCAACGCTGTCGCACAAGCCGATGTGCAACTGCAGACAGATCTGCAGCACCTGTCCGTACAGATCAACCAGAGTGCCCCTCTGCCACCTGGTGGGTGCGTTGCAGGTCACTCCTGGCACACGACCTATGGTGGATGCCGACGCGCCGAAACGCAGACCGAATCGACCCAATGCCCAACCGGCTACACGGGTAGCCAAGTCCGGTACCGCACAGCCTACATCCTGCAGGCCAACCCCAATGATGTGGCGTACACAAGCTGGGGAGCTTGGCAATCCAGTTGTCAGGCCGTAGCTCCCTCGCAGGCCGTTTTCACGATCCTCACGCGGCCCAATGGCGTGAACTGCCGCAGCACCGAATACAAGGTCCGGGCCAACTACCCGGACGGCTCCGCCGCGGCCGGCGTCACCTTGAACTGGTCGGTGGTTGGCATTGGTGCGATCAACACCAACACGACCACCACCAATGGCCGTGGCGAGGCCAGCGTCTTCGGCATGTATTTCCACAACCAGGTCTTGAAGCTGAGGGTCAGCTTTGGATCTTCGTCGCAGGAGATCATGGGCATCTGCGTTGCCGGCACTTGATGATGGTCTCAGTTCCGACATTGCCTCCCCCCCGTGACCTGACAATCCTCGCCTGCTTCTCCTGGAGATAACCCGTCATGCAACTCCTGCAACGCCTGATGATGCTCTTTGTCCTGACATTCTTGCCCAGCCTGGCCCCCGCCACCGGCATCCCTCTCACCTTTCCCTTGCCCGACACCTCAACCCTCGAAGGCGACCCGGGCCTGGCCTGCGCGGCGATCCTGTGCCTGGCGGGCAGCAAGCCGCCCCACGAATGCGATCCCGCGCTGTCGCGGTTCTTCAGTATCAAGAAGCGCAAGCTCTCGGACACGATCGATGCCCGCAGGGATTTCCTGAACCTATGCCCGTCGGCCAAGGAATCCTCGCCCATGCAGCGCCTGGTCGACGCCATGGCGCGCGGGGCCGGCCGGTGCGATGCCGCCATGCTCAACGCCACCTTACGCTATGACCTGGGTCCGGGTGGCGACTACGGCACGACGGGTTCGGCCATCGCCGACCGCATGCCCTCCTACTGCGCCGCCTACATCCTGCACGAGTACGTGCGCATCACCGATGAGCTGCCGCGCTACGTGGGTAAGCCCGAAGAGGACGGCTTCTGGGTCGAAGCCAACCGCTACGAAGCCGCCCTGACCCGCTATCAGCGCGAGCAAGCCGCCAAGAAGGCCGCCCGTGAAAACTATGGCAGCGCGGGAAACTGAACCATGGACCTGCTAGCCATGGACTTCCCCACCCTCGCTCGCCAATGCGCGCCAGACGTGCACATCAGCACCTTGGCAGCCGTCGTGCGCCACGAGTCCGCCTTCAACCCGCTCGTAATTGGGGTGAACAGTAAGCCCCACCGCAGCATCCGCCCCGCCTCGCGCCAAGAAGCGGTGCGGGAAGTGCGCAAGCTGATCGACCATGGCGTGAACTTCGACGTGGGCTATGGCCAGATCAATGTACGCAACTGGAAGTGGCTTGGCGTCACGCCTGAGACGATTTTTGACCCGTGCGTGAACCTCGCCTCGGCGCAGCGCGTCCTCGTCAACTGCTATCAGCGTGCTCAAGCGCGGCACGGTCGCAACCAGGCCGCGCTCTACGCCGCGTTCAGTTGCTACAACACCGGAAATCTCACCGATGGATTCAGAAACGGCTATGTGAGCAAAGTGCTCGCCGGCGCCGGTGTTCCCGTGCCAGCGCTGGCCCAGGACCCTAGATCCGCCCGTTCATCGAGCGCGCCCCGATCGTCAGCATCATCCTCCGCCTCAACTCGGCGACCTGGTGCTTTTGAACGCAAGCGTGCAGACGCCTTCGCCAACCCACGCGGCGATGCCTTCGCAACCACTGAGGCCGCCGCCATCGACACTGAACGCGAAGACGCACCGACCGCCGTCTTCGGCGCTCCCATTGCTCGTCCTCCGCGGTAATCCGTACAAAGGCTAGCCGCTCACACTCATGTTTAGCAGCTAAACACGGCTGCTAGACGAACGTGCCCCTGTTTTCCCATTTCCACCTGCTGCCGCCCTGCGCTCATGCGCCAGGCGGCGCTCCTGTATGGAGTTTCCAATGCGTATGTCCTCCCAAACCGCCGTCAACCTCCCCGCTTCGTCCCAGACGTCCTGCGGTACCTCGACACCGCCTATGTCGCAGTCGGTCATGGTTCTCGGCTACCTGGCTGTCGCCGCACTCCTCTTGCTGCACCCCGACCCCGCCTTCGCTCAACTCGAAAAGGGCACCTCGGCCCTGCAGAACTTCAAGGACTGGCTCTGGCTCATCATCCCAATCTGCGCGACCATGATTGGCGGGCTGATTGGCCTGGCCTATGCGAGCGACCTGGTCCGTAAAGACACCGCCATCCAATGGGGCGTGGGCGTCGTCTTCGCTGGCGCCATCGCCGGCGGCTTCATCAAATACTTCTGGGGCTGACGATGGCAGCGCCCGGCAAGGCCCCCACGGTCGCGCCCGCAACCTCGCCCCACATCGAACCCTCAAGCGTCCCGTCGAACCATTACCCGCTCTTCAAGGGCGCCACGCGCGCGGCCACCATCAAAGGCGGCGTGCCCACCCGCGCCTTCGTCGCCTTGGTTCTGCTCACGCTCTTTGTGGCCATGTTCACGCTCTGGGGCTGGGCGATTGGCCCCATCCTCTACCCGGTTGTGGCCGTCCTGAGCCGCAACGACGACCGCGCCTTCTGGATCTGGGAGCTGTGGCTCAAGACCAAGTTCTTCGCCAACAACAAGCGCTTCTGGGGCGCGATCTCGCTCACGCCCTCCCCCTATAGCAAGCGCCGGCCCTGGTGTCGGCTGCTCTCTCGCCAAAGCCAATGACTCACCTATCGCCCACGCTGCCCGCCCATGAGCCGGCCGTCAGCCATTACGTTCCCTTCTCGCATCACGTCACCGACGCCATCGTCGCCACACGCGACTGGGAGTACCTGAGCGTCTGGCGCATCGACGGTCGGACCTTCCAAGGCTATTCCGAGGAAGAGCATTGCCTGTGGCTCGAGGAGATCAACAACGTCCTGCGAGGCTGGCCCGCCGGCTTCGGCCTGTGGAGCCACCTGGTACGCCGCTGCGTCTCGGAATACCCCGAGAGCGACTATCCGGATGCGTTCTCACGCGCCCACGACGCTGCCTACCGCAAGGCCTTCGACGGCAAGCCCCCGATGATCAACGAGATGTACCTGACCATCCTGATGCGCGCCCAGGTCGACCCGGCCCTGCGCCTGCTGTCGAACTTCGAGCGGCGCACCGCCAGCCAGGCACTCGCCTGGCAGACCCAGGCAATCAATCACCTGGAGGAAATCAACAAGACGCTGGCGGGCACGCTCAAGCGCTATTCGCCCGAGCTGCTCAAGATCGTCGAGCGTAGCGTTGCGACCGAAGACAAGACGGGGAGCGACGGCATCGCCATCGAGGACAGCCAGCAAGAGAGCGCAGTCAACGCTCCCAAACGCGTCGGACTGTTCTCGGAGCCGGCTGAGTTCTTCGGCTTCCTGCTCAACGGCAAGATGTCGCCAGTCCCTGTCACCGACGCCCGGCTATACAACTACCTGCCCACCAGTCGCCAGTTCTTTTCCACGCACGGCGAACAGGCCGAGATGCGCGGCCCGGACTGGACACGGCGCTACGTGATGCTCGAAGTGCGCGAGTACTGCAACAATACCAAGCCCGGGCACCTGAACGACCTTCTCAACCAGCCCTACGAATTCGTGCTCTCGCAGTCCTTCGGCTCCATGCCCAAGGCAGAAGGTCTGAAAGCCCTGACCCGTCAGATCAAATGGCTGGAGGACTCGGGCGATTACTCGGCCAGTCAGATCGCCGACCTGAAGAAAGCACGCGATGACCTGTCCTCGGGAAAGTTCGTCATGGGTGATCACCACGCCACGTTGCAGGTATTTGGCGAGAACAGCGAGCACGCACTGCGCGCGGCCGCCGAGATCAGCGGGACCCTCGCTAGCAGCGAGATCGTGGCGCGCCTGGTGGACCGTGCGCTCATCGCTGGCTGGGCTGCACAACTTCCCGGCAACTGGAAATGGCGCCCGCGGCCCTGCCCGATCACGTCTCTGAACTTCCTGTGCTTCTCGTCCATGCACAACTATCTCTATGGCAAACCAGCGGGCAACCCGTGGGGGCCGGCGGTGACAATGCTCAAAACAACGGGCGGCACGCCGTACTACATGAATTTCCACGCGTCCCTGGAGGAAGCCGACGAAACCGGCAAGCGGCGTTTGGGAAACACCTCGATCATCGGCAAGTCCGGCACCGGCAAGACCGTGGCCCTGGGTCATTTCATCTCACAAGCCCGTAAGTTCGGCTACACCGCCGCGGTCTTTGACAAGGATCGCGGCATGCAAGTAGCAATCATGCAGATGGGCGGTAGGTACTTCCCCATGCAGATGGGCACGGCCACGGGTTGGAACTACCTGCAGCTCGAGCCCACCGCCAAGAGCATCGCCTTCATGGTCACGATGACCAAGCAGTTGGCGGCCGACGGGGCTCAGGCGGCAACCATGAGCGAACAAAAACAGATCGAGGCCGCGGTCCAAAAGCTGGTGAGCTTTTTGCCACGCGCTCAAAGGCGTCTGTCCACGCTCCTGCAGTTTCTGCCGGCAGCGCCTTCCGAGGGCGCCACGCTCAGCCTGCGTGAGCGCCTGCAGCGCTGGTGCGTGGGCCACGCCAACGGATGGCTCCTGGACAATGAGACCGATCTCCTGGATCTGTCGGTCACAAACCTGTTTGGCTTTGATCTGACCGAGTTCCTGGACCACGACGAGATCCGCGACGCGGCCATCACTTATCTGCTCTACCGCACTGAACAAATGGTCGATGGCCGGCGCTTTGCGTACTTCTTCGATGAGGTTCAGCACCCGCTCAAGGTGCCGTACTTCCAGTGGTTCATGCAGAACGTGAGCCGCACGATCCGCAAGAAGAACGGTGTCTTCGCCTACGCCACCCAGGAACCCGAGGCGATCAGCGAGATCCCCGTGGGCCGCTCCATGATCCAGCAGTCGGCCACCCAGATCTACCTGCCCAACCCCGAAGCCACAGCGACCACCTACATCGACCAGTTCAAGCTCACGCCGGCCGAGTTCAGGCTCGTGAAGAACCTGGGCGAATTCAGTCGCCAGTTTGTCATCAAGCAAGGCGGCTCGACCGTCACCGCCACGCTGGATCTGTCGACCTGCCCCGATTCGATCCTCGTCTTCTCGGGATCCGCTGACATGGCTGAACTCGCTGAGCAAGCGATTGCCGCGTGCGGCGAAGATCCCGAACAGTGGTTGCAGCACTACCTTACTCTCGCCCGCGAGGCGACCAGGAACTGAACATGCCCAACATGACACCCCCCCTGCGGCGCGTGGCCGCCTTCATCCTCAGCGCCACCCTGGCCACGACCGCCATCACGCCGGCGCACGCCAGCGGCATCCCAGTCGTGGACGGCGCCGCGATCGCCGACCGCGCCATCAAGCATGCCGAATCCATCGCCAAGTACGCAGAGCAGATCGCCGTTCTCAAAGACCAGCTCGATAACCAGCGCCGCCACCTCGAATCCTTGACCGGCACTCGCAATCTAGGCGACATCCTGAATAACCCCGCCATCCGCGAAGCCCTGCCCGAAGATGCGCGCCAGGTGCTGCGCGCGGCTAACGCCACGGGAGGTGATTTTGGCGAGATCCTCAAGCGCATCGAGCGCGAAGAACGCCTGACGGGCAACTACGAGGCCGATCGCAAGAACCTGGATGCCCGTGCCGACAGCCTCGCGCTGCGCAGCCAGGCGCTCATGGAACAGACTCAAAAGGCCATGACGGCACGAATGGCCCAAGTCAACAAGCTGCAGTCCCAGATCAACCAGACGCAGGATCCCAAGGCGATTGCAGATCTGCAGGCGCGTCTACTGGTGGAACAGGCGAACATCCAGGTCGACCAAAGTCGCGCCGATGGCCTGCAGCGCCAGTTGCAAGCCGAGCAAGCCCTGATGGAAGCCCAGGCCGACAAGCTTGCGGCCAGCGCCTTTAGCCTCGACGCGATCCGCGCACCGTTGCCGGGAGTACGGTAATGGCCGCCCCGACGACTGGTGTCCAGCTCTTTAGCCTGGGCTGGATCGCGGACTGGATCGACAAGTCAATCACTAAGATGCTGGTCGACGTTGTCACGCCGTTGGTGGCCTCCGTCACTGAAAGGATCATGCCGGTCGTTGGGTTGGGATTGTCGATCGCGCTGATTTGGTACGGTTGGCTCATCATGACCGGCGCCATCCAGACGCCGATCCTACAAGCTACGCGCAAGCTCGTGACCATTGCCGTTATCGTGGGCATTGCCGGCGCCGGCGGTCTGTATCAAAAACAGATCGCCGGCGTCATGCTTGAGCTTCCGACCGACGTCGCCAAGCTTTTCACGGGAACGCTCAAGACGCCGGCACAGATCATGGACGATGCGGCCAACAACGGCACCGAGATCAGCACCCGACTACAGGAGCGTGCGCCCACCGGCATCAAGAACATTGGCAAGGCCTTCGTCTTCGTGCTGATCGCCCTCATCATCACGGTAATCTCGTCCATCATGAGTGCCATCGGCATGATCGTGCTGATCACGGTCAAGCTCGGCATGGGGCTGGTGGTGGTGCTGGGGCCTATCTGCATCCTTGCGCTGCTGTTTGACGTCACCAAAGACTTCTTCAATAGGTGGCTTCGGCAGGCGGTCTATTACGCGATCTACGCCGGCCTTTTCATGCTTGTCTTTATGTTCATCATGGGCATGTTCGGCATGCTGCAACAAGGACTACTGGACACAACGAGTGCTGACCAGATCAATGTCTTTGGAATGTTGACTGCGCTCATTTTCTTCATGATGTGCGCGAAACAGATGCTGGCGCAGGTTTCAACGATTACGGCGAAAATTAGCGGTGGGGATGGTGGTGGCGTATCTGTTCCCTTCCTTGGGAGGATCGGCTAACATGATTTCTGCTCGTTAGCAAAACCTAGATTTCAATAGTGTCCTACGAGAGAACCACATGAGTCTGATCACACCGCTGGGTAAACCGCTGACACAAAGGCCGGTTGCAGGTGCTGACATTCCTGTCACGCCCGCAGCAGCAGCCTCGGCCGAGCAGCCGGTCACGGCATTTCAGTGGTTCAGCTTGGCTCGTGCAAGCTGGAACTGGATAGTCCGCCCGCTTTGGTACATCTGCGTCAAGTGGCCAACGCTGCTGATGGTTGGCACTGGATCGGCATCTGCCATCCGCGACGAGGAAATGCCTGCATGGCGAAAGCGCCATAAACGACAAATGGATGAAGAAAACTGGTAATTCTTCGTCCGTCCTGCATACAGCGTCCTCAGAAAGGCACGGCATTCGTCGTGCCTTTCTCATTGTGCGGTGCACTTTCATCCCGCTGACCCGATCTGCCCCCCTCCTCAGGCATTCTCCCGCCTACCCTGACGCGTCTGGTCTGACACCGACGCGCCCGCATTAGCCCCCCTCCTTTTCTCCCCGGAGAACCGATGAAGCTCCCTATTCTGGCCGCGCTCGCCGCGGCTCGCCCGTTGTCGTCCATTTCCCCCGCACGACACGCCACGCTCCTGCTTTCGCGAGGTCCCCATGCCGACCGATGATCCGAAGCTCTCCATCCAACAAGAGGTCGAGCGCAAACGTGGCCTGGAGCGCGATCTGCTCACCGAACTGCTCACCTCACGGCGCGTCGCCTGGCGCGTGGCTATCGGAGCGATGGCCATGGCCATCCTGTCGGCCGGCGCGCTGGCCTCGATCTTTCCGCTCAAGGAAGCCCCGCTGCCCTACGTGGTGCGCGTGAACGACGCCACCGGCGAGATCGAGCACGTCACGCAGCTCGGCAACGGCAAGGAAGACTACGGCGAACGCATCGCCCGGTTCTTCATCCACCAGTACGTGCTCGCCTGCGAAGGCTATGACTGGAACACCATCCAGAACAACTACGACCGCTGCGGCCTCTTTAGCGCCCCGGATGTCCAGCGCGCCTACTACGCCAAGTTCCAGGACAACGCGAACACCGGCTATGAGGCCCTGGACACGCGCTACGGCAAGCACACCCGAATCATCGTGAACGTGCGCAGCATCTCGCTTGGACCCAACCGGAGCGCCACCGTCCGCTTCACTCGCCATCTGGAAGGCGCGGACGCCAATCACAAACCCGAGCAGCTCATCGCCACGCTCGCCTACCGCTATGTAAACACCCCTCTGACCGAAAGCATCGGGCGTGACAACCCGCTGGGCTTTCAGGTCATCACCTACACCACTGACGTGGAAACGCTGAGGTAATCGTCATGAAGAAACAGCACATCACCGAGCTGGCCAGCCGCCTGGAGAAGGCTCACAGCCTGTCCAACGCCGAGCGCACGGCCCTTTTGCGCGACCTCGAGCGCTACGCCAAGACCGATCTCTACGGCGCCGCCCGTCTGGCCAAGGATCACCTGCACAAGGACTCCAACCTGCGTCTGCCCACCATCGTCATGGCCGCCGATCGCATCGGCAAGCACTTTGAGGAACGCATCCGCGAAGCGCGCCGCCCGGTCGAACTCTACGGCGAACAGGATCGTCAGATCCGGCAGCCCGAAGATGGCCGCGAGTACCGCGGCCCGGTCGTGGGCACCACACCGAACTGCCTGATCCAGCTCGACCGCGACACGGGCGATCTCATCGTGCATGCGCGCAACACGCTGAACCGTTCGTTCGAGCTGAGTGGCCAGGAGGAGTCGCTCGCCATCAGCTACCCCTTCAAGGCGGTTGGCGGCGTGGGCCTGGTGCGCGATGCCGATCACGACAAGCAGGCCGGCATGGAGATGCAGCACCTGCACCAACACCATCGTGGCCACACTCACGGGATGGAACACAGCCGATGAGAACCCGCATTCACTGCGCCGTGGCGGCGGCGCTCGCACTTGCCTTGTGCGCGGCCGCGCCGCCCGCCTGGGCACTTGATCGGCCCGCCGCCTCCCCCAAGGATCAGCGTATCCGCTGGACCGACTACGATCCGGCCGACGTCGTGCAGATCGACACCACGTTGGGCGTGGCCACGCAGATCCAGTTGAACGACGATGAGGACTACGTGACACACGCCTTTGGCGACTCGGCCGCCTATGACTTTCAGCAGATCGGCAAGCACCTGTTGCTCAAGCCCATCGTGGAGCAGGCCGACACGAACCTGATCTACATCACTACCAAACGCAATTACTCGTTCCTGCTCAAGTACGCCAAGCAGCGCAACGGCCGGGAGGTGTTCCGGGTCGTGCTGCGCTACCCCGAAGCCGAACAAGCCAGGTCGGCCGCACAGGCAGAGAAGGATCGCGTGCAGCAGGATCTGGCCACGGACGACCTGGCCATCAACTGGCAGAGCTACACCATGAGCGGTGACACTGTCATCGGACCCGAGGCGGCCTGGGACGATGGTGCGCAGACCTGGTTGCGCTTCGCGCCTGGCCAGGACCTGCCCACGGTGTATTTCGTGGATCCGGATGGTCACGAGGTGATCACCAACCGTCATATGGACGGCGATCGCACGATCGTACTGCACCGCACAGCCGCGCGCTGGCACCTGCGTCTGGGCGAGAAAGTGGTTGCAATCCACAATGATGCACCGGCCGCGGCGCGCACACTGCCCACTGGCACCGTCTCGCCCACGGTCCAACGGGTACTGCGCGAGGAGCCGCTGCCATGAAGCTTCTCAAACGCAAACGGGGCTCCAGCGCCCCGGTGGATGCGGTTGCCGAGATCGAGCGACAGCAGGCCCAGATCGAGGCACGGGGCCGGCCGGATCTTCAAGGCGCGGCCAAACCGCGTACACCCGGCGCCAAGGCGTTCTTCATGCTATTGCTGCTGATGGCGCTCATGATCGTGGGGTCGCTGTTCTGGCGGTGGTTTAACGGCATTGACCAGGCTGATCCGCATGCTGTCGCCGGAATCCCGGCACGGATCGAGAACATCATGCCTGGCCTGAAGCTGCGCAGTCCACCGGAACCCGCCCCTGCCCCGCCGCCGCCGTCGCCGCCCGCCGAATCGTCCCCCACAGCAACCGCAGTGCCCGCGACAGAGGCTGGCCTGGGCGAAATCGCCAAGTCCATCGTGGTGGATCCGGTCATGCAACGACGGTTGTCCAGTAGCCTGCAAGCGAAGAAGGACGGGGAGCAGCAAAGCGCCAACACGGCGCCAGCCGCCGCGCCCGCCCGCGAGGCTGACAGCGGCCCCATGTCCGAGCGTCTCAAGCCCATGAAACTCAACGCGGCGCGTGCTGGCACTCTGGGCAACCGCGACATGCTCGTGACCCAAGGCACCATGATCGATTGCCTGCAGGACACGAAGTTCGTGAGCGCCCAGGCCGGCATGATCACTTGCTATGCGCCGCATGATGTGCGCTCGACCAGCGGGCGGGTCGTCCTGATCGACGCAGGCACGAAGTTCATCGGCTACCAGCAAGGCGTTCTCGCGCAAGGCCAGCCTCGCATCGGCGTGGTCTGGTCCCGGCTGGAGACGCCCAAGGGGGTCATCATCCATCTTGATTCGCCGGGTACGGGGCCATTGGGCGAAGCAGGCCTAGACGGGCATATTGACACTCACTTTGCCGAGCGCTTTGGCGGCGCCATCCTGGTGAGCCTTATCGGCGACCTAGGGAGCTGGGCTTCGTCTCGGGGTGGCAACGGGAGCGGGTCGATTCGCTTTGACTCGACCGGGGACGCGGCCCAAAACGCCGTCAGCACCGTGCTGGACAACTCGATCAACATCCCCCCCACCCTGTACCGCAACCAGGGTGGCCGTATTGGCATCTATGTCGCGCGCGACCTGGATTTCAGTTCGGTCTACGACCTGCGCCCGATTGCCCGGTAATGCACCAGGCAGCGGCGCCAGCACGTCCCTTCCTCAACAGCCAGGTCCGGCCGCCCTTCCCAAGGGGGACCGGGTCTGCCCACCCCTACCCTATCAATATGAATGGCTTTCCCTCTGCCACCACCGGCGCGGCGGTGGCCAGCGACATCGCGCTGCGCCAAATGATGCAGCCCATTGCCCAATACATGGCCGAAGACCTGGTGCGCGAAGTCACCATCCCCCGCCCAGGCCTCATCCTGGTTCGGCGCTGGGGGCAATGGCACCGCTGCGAAGATGCTTCGCTCTCGTTTGACTATCTGCAGGCGCTGGTCTCGGCCATGGCAAGCTTCAACGGCGTGAACTTCTCGCCCATCATGTCGCTGCTGATGCCCGATGGCGAACGCGGCCAGGTCGCCCAGCCCCCGGCCGTGGTCAACGGCACGCTGTCGGTCAACATCCGCAAGCACGCCAACCTGGTCAAAACACTGCCTGAACTCCAGACCGACGGCGCGTTCGACAACTGGGTCAACGTCAGTCCGGCGCCGGCAACGCGCGAGACGCTTTCCCCACAAGATCGCGAGTTGCTGGATCTGTTGGACCGTCGCGACATGCTGGGCTTTCTGACCCAGGCAGTGCTCGGGCGCAAGAACATCATTGTCTCGGGCAAGACTGGCTCCGGCAAAACCACCTTTGCCCGCAGCCTCATCGAATGCGTTCCGACCACCGAGCGCCTGCTCACCGTTGAGGACGTCCACGAGCTCATGCTGCCCAACCATGACAACAAGGTCCACATGATCTACGGCGCGAGCGCCGGTCGTATTTCGGCCACGGACTGCATCGCAGCCGCCATGCGCAGCTCGCCCGACCGGATCTTTCTGTCCGAGCTGCGCGGCCCTGAAGCCTGGGATTACCTGAGTGCGCTCAATACCGGCCACCCGGGATCGGTCACCACCACCCACTCCAACGGTCCGCTAGACACGTTCCCGCGCGTGGCGCTGCTGGTCAAGCAGTCCGTTGCCGGCAACTCGCTGGATGTGCCCACGATCCTGCAATACCTGCACTCGACGTTGGACATCTCGCTCTACTTCGCCGACTACAAGCTCGTCCAGGTTTATTTCAATCCCGGCGCCAGCGCCGGCCTGTAATCGTCCCCTCGCAGTACACGCCCTTTGGCCCGCCGCAGCACCTCTCCACGCCGGCGGTATCGCTTAGGACTTCGCGGGCCACTGCAATACCCGCGTGCCCCGGGCTGGCGAACACTGGCAAACAAATCACGCAGCGGCCCGCCGGCACGCTGCGCGATGCCCGGCCCCTAAACAGTGCCCCTCGCCATGGGGCGAGCGCCACACGCCATACCGTCGACGCGCCCGCGTCTGCCCGACATTTCTCTCTCGCTCTGTCAGCACCATCGTTGGCCGAGCGCCTGTACTTCCCGGAGACTTCCATGACCCAAGCGATCCGCCAACGCGGCGCGCAGGAAGCGCGCACTCGCATGGCTTACAAGATCATGCAGCAGGTGTATCAAGACGGCCAGGCCAATGGCCTGTCCCTGGACCAGATCCACCTTGCCATCCGTGATGCCTACCCCTGGGGCGAGCGCCGCGCCTGGCCCTACAAGGCCTGGCTGCTGGCCCGCCGCGAGTTCTACGAAAAGCACGGCCTGCCGCTTCGGCCGCGCGCCTCCATCGCCGAATCTGTCCAGGAGGGCCACGCGTGATCGGCCCGACACGAACCCATCCGTTACCCGGTAAAAACCTTCAGCAGCACAAGGGGCGACCATGAGTGTCGAAGCATGCAAATGGGCCAGAATGGCCGACGTCCAGAAGTCATCGTCCAAGTTGATCCTCTTGAGCCTGGCCCAACTCGTTCGCTACGACGCCCGGGACTGGACGGTGTTCGCCTCCATTGAGTACCTGGCCAAGATCACACACCTGAACCGTAAGACCGTCATTGAGGCTCTGGCCAGGCTGCGTCAGTTGGGTGCCATCCAGGACACGCTCATGCGCGCGGGCGAAAACCGCAGCAGCGTCGTCTATCGCTTGTGTCCGAATGCCGTCCCCCGCATCAATATGGCCACTGCGGCTCACCAGGCCGACTATCAGCACGCATCCAAGCCCGCCCAGCAGGGCCTCGACTTAGCAGCGCCGACGCCTGACACCGTTCAGGATGCGGGAGACAGCAAGGACAACGCAGACCGCGGTGTCGAGACCGATCGGGTCGCCGAATACGCGGTAGCGTCTTTCTGCCCCGCCCAGCAGGCGCAGGATCACGACCAAGCGCTCAAGACGGCCGGCGGGATTGTCGGGGCCACGCGAAACGTTTGGCCAGACATCGAGTCAGATCCCGCCACGCCGTGCCTGGCCACTTCGACCACACCATCGGCCGCCGAAGTCCCGTCGGCGCGACCGGCAACGCCGGCCCAAATGCAGGGCATGCAGACGCGTGGCCACCGACGCAGATCTGCAGCCCGGGCGTATAGCGGCGCCGGTGCCACGCGGCTGCCGGCAGAGTGGAGCTTGCCCGCCCGCTGGCGAACCTGGGCGCAACGCGAGCGGCCGCACTGGACTGCTGAGAAGATCGACGCCATGGCTGCCACGTTCAGCGCGTACATGCGCTCACGGCCGGGCGAGGCGGGCATGTCCGAAGACTGGTTCGAATCCTGGCGCCTATGGGTGTTCCGCGAATGGGAAAGGCAGTCGTCCACGCGCAAGTCGTGGCAAAGCAGTTGGTCCGGCATCGTGGCCAAGGGCAAGGCCCTGGGGCTTGAACAGGCCCCCGATGAGCCCCCGCCCGATTTCAAGGCCCGGGTATTTCGAGCGGCCGGGCTTGTGCCACCACCCTGACCGGTTATACACAGCCGGTCCCAATTTCTTCGCCTGTCCCAAATTCGGGCTTAGCCCAAGATCACGTTTTGCCCGTCCCGTTTTTGGCTGGCGCTAGTCCCAAAAAAGGCGTTTTGCTAGTCCCAAAAACGGGCCTCTATAGGTATTTATAGGTTTATAGGTTTCAAAGAGGGTCGCGCGCGAGGCGCTGCGGCAAATCGCCGGCCGATCCGCCTACCCTTCGGTCGCTTTCGCTCCCTTCGCCCCGACGCCTGCGGCGCCGGCCTGAAACCCATAGCTTCAGTCCCCCTCTCCGCCGGCGCTGCGCCCCGCCGGGCGGGGGAAAGGTAGCCCCCCGGGGCGCTGCGGGCCTTTGGCCGCGCCACGCCCCAACTGCTGGCCACGGCCCCGCCCCGTGGCACCGCCTGCGACTCGCGCAGGTCGCTTGCCCAGATCCGCCACAGCAACTCCCCCTCGGCCCCGAGAGCAAGCGTCCCTTTCCCGGCGAAAACCCCGCTCGCCGGGCGGAGATGAACGGCCCCCAAAGCGCGGGGGCTGCTGCCCCCCTGGCCGGCCGCCTTGCGGCGTCCGCGCTTCCGACCCCCCTGGGGAACCGCAACGGTTCCCCCACGCCCGCCATGCGGGCGCGGCTCCCCCTCCCATCAACCCCGTCTGCAGCCCGGAGGCTCCGGGCATTTTCATCATGCGAAAAAGCCAATCCCCGCCACCGACGTCCGACACCCAGGATGCCGTTCAGCAGCTAAACGCCCTACGACAATCTGAAGTTCGCGCCCGATTTCGAACGTTGCTGCCGCTCATTGATGAACTGGTTCAGCAAGGCGTCCCGTATGTGGCCATCGCTGCCGCACTAGAAAGTGCTGGAATCCCCATGAAGGCGGCTTCCATTCGTCAAGCACGCTATCGATGGCGCACACAACAGTCCAAAGTCACCGCACGCATATCTCCGGGTGCGTCCCGTGAAGCTTCTGCCATGACCGCAATGGCGTCTACACCGCAACCGCCTTCCCCCGCCCCTGACATGCGCCGCCCCGGCACCGTCACCACCAAGGGCGATCTCGTTCAACTGCGTAGATCCGCCGACACCATTGACCTCAACCAACTGGCCGAACTCGGCCGCCAGAAATAGGAATTCTCCCCAATGAAAATCGCTACCCTGAACTATTCCGGCTCCGTCGGTAAGACCATGGCCACCAGCCACGTCTTCGCTCCGCGCGTGCCGGACGCGGAGATCATCGCGGTCGAATCCACCAACGAAAGCGCCGCAGACCTCGGCCTGGACGTCGAGCAGCTACGCGGCGAACAATTCGGACGCCTCTTTCGCAAGCTGCTTATGGCCGAAGCGGCGATCGTCGACGTGGGCGCGTCGAACATCGAGGACTTCCTGGCCGAACTGGTGAAGTACGACCAGGCCCACCTCGAGGTCGACTACTACGTGTTGCCTGTCGTTGCTTCCGGAAAAGCGCAACGCGAGACCATCAAGACGATCCAGGCCCTGGCCCAGATCGGCGTGCCGGCAGAACGCGTGCGCGTGCTCTTTAACCGCGTCGACGCCGACGTGCGCGACGAGTTCGCCGCCATCTTCGGTTACGCACGCCAGGCAGGCGGCTTTCTGGCAAACCCGGAGGCCGCGATCTTCGAGAACGAGGTCTTTGACCTCCTGGCCAACAAGCGCACTACCATCAAGGAGATCCTGGCCGACACGACCGACTACCGCCAGTTGCTGCGCGAAGCTGATCGCACGGACACCGCGCTCACCTCCCATCTGAGCGACATGCATGCACTGCAATCGCTGGCCCGGCCCGTCGATCGGCAGCTTGACCATGCCTTCAACGCGCTCTTTGCTTAGGAGCGGGTCATGACCGATGCCCCGCAGACCGCGCCGGCACACGCGCCGCCCCGAAGCAAGGTGGAGCTGCTCTACCAGGAGATCCTGCGCGAGAGCCACCAGTTGATCGGTCGCCTCGAGCAGATCGCCCTACAGCAGGCCGATATCCAGCAGGCGCTGGCGGCGTTGCCCGGCACCATCCGCCAAGCCGGCCAGGAGGCCGCCACTCAAGCGGCCGACCACGCCAGCCGGGCCATGCTGGATACAACCCGAACCCTCGCCCACGCCACGAGCGAGCTGCGCGGCGCATCACGCTTGGCCCAGGGCGCACTTCCCGCCACCGCCTGGCGGGCCGGCCTGCTCTGCGTGGCCAGCAGTTTCTTGGGCGCCACCCTCTGCGCGGCCGTCCTCGCCATCACCCTCTGACCCGCCCTCTCTTGCCGGCCTGGTCAACGTCCGACCGGCGCCTCGCGCCACGCGCGTGGCACTTCCCCCCTCTCGCAAGGATATCCATGGCACCCGATACTCGCCGGCGCATCCTCCGGCTCGCCGTCCTACTTCTGCCCTGCTTTGCCTGGTTCTTTACCGCCAAGGCGATGTCGGGCATCCCGTTCAACCGGATCACCTGGCTGATTCTCGCGCGCTGGATCCAGGCCACGCCCGAGCATATCCCGCTCATCGCCGCCCCGATCCTCGGATTGGTCATCGCCTTCTCACTTGCCTTCGCGCTCAAGCGCCATGCCACCAAGAAGGGCTTTGATGGTGCGGGCTACGCCAAACACATCCGCGGCACCGAAGCTGTCCCCATCAAGAAGCTGCGCAAGCTGTGCGCGGAGCCCCATGCCGCCCAGATCGATGTGGCGGGCGTCCCGATGCCCACCAACATCGAGAACCTGCACACGTTGCTCAACGGCGCCACCGGCAGCGGCAAATCCGTGCTGCTGCGTGGCCTGGTTTTCTCGGCGCAAAAGCGCGCCGACCGCATGGTCATCGTGGACCCCGACGGCGATCTGTACAGCCGCTTCGGGCGTCCGACCGACGTCCTGCTCAACCCCTACGATCAGCGCACCGAAGGCTGGTCGTTCTTCAACGAAGTTCGCGCCGAGTATGACTGGAAGCGGATTGCGCTTTCCATCGTGCCCCTTGGCAAGGACGCCAATACCGAAGAATGGAATGGTTATGCCCGCCTCCTGCTGCGGGAGACTGCGCGCAAGCTCCATGATTTGGGTACACCATCCGTGGAAGAGCTGTTCCGCTGGACGACCATCGCATCCGACAAGGATCTGCGCACCTTCCTGACCGGCACCCTGGCCGAATCGCTTTTCGCCGGCTCGGCCGAAGCCAGCAAGGCGCTTACCAGTGCGCGGTTCGTGCTGTCCAAGTATCTGGCCGAACACGTCACCGTACCGGCCGGCAAGTTCAGCATCCGAGACTGGATGGAGGTAGGCACCGGGAACCTCTACATCACCTGGCGCGAAGACATGAAGGAAGCCATGAAGCCGCTCGTCTCGACCTGGGTTGATGTCTTTTGCTCAGCCCTGCTGTCGCTACCCGAGAGCTATTTCCGGCGTTGGTGGCTCGTGATCGATGAACTGGCCTCGATGGAAAAGCTCGCCAGTATCGAAGACTACCTGACCAAGGGCCGGCGCAAAGGCGGCTGCTGCCTGGCGGGCCTGCAGACCGTCTCGCAGTTGGACGATATCTTCGGCGAGAAGATGGCGCAGACTCTGCGCGCGAGCTTCCGCTCGCTCGTCGTGCTCGGCGGATCCAAGACGGACCCGGCGACCGCCGAAGAAATGTCCAAGGCCCTGGGCGAGCACGAGGTCGCGCGTCCCGAGTACACCGACAGCCGAAATCCGGGCAGCGCGCGCAACACCAGCGAGCGCATGGTGCGTTCGACTGAACGCGTCGTCACGCCCGCGCAGGTCCAGACGCTGCCGGATCTGACGGGCTGGGTCGCCTTCGCCGGTGACCGCCCGATCGCCAAGTTCGTCCTGGAGCCCGTCACCTTCGCCGTGCGCAACGCGCCCTTCGAAGAGTCCACGCGCGTCAAGGCTCGCGCCGCCAGCCACCAGGCCGCCAACACGCCCCAGCCTTGGCAGCAAGTTGACCTGCCCGAAGACCCGACCTTGGCGGCATAACCGTCAATGCCCGCCGCCGGCCAGCGCTCCGGCGGCGCTCAACCCGATGGCATCATCATGATCTCGATGAAAACCGTACACCGCATTGCCGCCACCATGGCGTCGCACTACTACGCGGACCAGAAGGATGACTACTACAGCCGCGATGGCACGGCTGCGCAGTGGCAAGGCAAGGGCGCCGCGGCGCTCGGCTTGACTGGCGCGGTCGAACACGAGGAATTTCTGCGTGCGCTGAAAGGAGATTTTGGCCCCGACGTGCAGCTCTCTCGCTCTGTGCGCCTGGATTCAGAGGCCCGCGCCGCACTGGATATGACCTTCTCCCCGCCCAAAAGCGTGAGCATCCAGGCCCTGATCGGCAAAGACGGCGCCGTTATTAACGCTCACGATCTCGCGGTCACGAAGGCGCTGGAATTCATCGAACAGGAGCTAGTTCGCGCGCGCCATACCGAGAAGGGCGTCACCACAATGGAGCGAACCGGCAACGCGGTGATCGCCAAGTTCCGCCACGAGACCGCTCGGCCCACCGAGGGCCAGTATTCGGATCCGCAACTACACACGCATGCGGTGTTGATGAACGTCACGCAGCGCGCCGATGGAAAGTGGGCGGCGATCTCCAATGATGAAATTTTCCGCCTAAAAGCAATCGCCGAGTCCGTATATCAGGCTGAGTTGGCCAGCGAGTTGGAGAAGTCCGGCCATACCATACGCTACGAGGGTAAGAGCTTCGAATTGGCCCACGTCTCGCGCGAGCAGATCGAGGCGCTGTCCAAGCGCTCACAAGACGTCAACGCTGAGCTGGAAGCGATGGGGCTGGACCGACAAACCGCCAGTCGTGCGCAGAAGCAGACCATCGCACTGAAGACCCGCAAGGGAAAAGCCGCTGAGATTACCCGGGACGAGCTGCAGCGCGATTGGGAACGCCAGGCCGTCGAACTCAATATTGACTTCACGCCGACCAAAACGCGTGAAGACAAGACCATCGAGCGATCACCCGAAGCGCTTGCCATCGTCGCCGATGAATGCCTGCGGTGGGCCATCAAACACCACACCGAACGTGAGTCGGTGATGGATGGCAAGGCGCTTCTCAAGACAGCGCTGCTGCGCTCCCGAGGGACCGGCATGGAGTTGGGCGATATCAAGGCGGCCGTCAGGCGATCCCTGGACAAGGGGCATTTGATCCTGGGCACGCTGGAGTACCGCCAATCTCACGAGCGCGATGGCAAAGGGCTGTCTCGATCAGCCTGGATCAGCCAGCATCAAGAGGACGGGATGACCAAGAAGCAAGCCGAAGCCCATGTTCGTCAGGCAATCGCTCGTGGCGAACTCGTTCCCACGAACGCCCGGTATACCACGCAAGTAGCCCGCGAACGGGAAAAGCGAATCCTGCAGATCGAACGCGAAGGAAGAGACATGGTCGAGCCCATCCTACAGGTCGAAGCTGCCCAAGCGGCGTTGTCGGGTCGACGGCTCAAACCTGGTCAGTTGGCGGCCGCTGAGTTGATCCTCACGAGCACCAACCGCTTTATAGGCATACAAGGTCTTGCCGGCACGGGCAAGTCCCATATGTTGGCGCAGGTCAAGACGGCCGCCCAATCTGCTGGGTTCACGGTCAAGGCGGTGGCCTCCTACGGCAAGCAGATCGAAGCGCTGCGCGAACTCGGGATGGAAGCGCGCACCGTCGCATCGGTCCTGGAAGCGCGCCAGCAGGACCGCTTCAAACTGGACGCGAGTACCGTCCTGGTGATCGACGAGGCGGGCGTAGTGCCGGCGCGCATCATGGAACGCCTCATGAAGATGGCCGAAGCGGACGGCGCGCGCGTGGTCATGCTGGGCGATACTGGCCAGACCAAGGCGATTGAGGCGGGGCGCCCTTTCCACCAACTGCAGGATGCCGGTATGGCCACCGCCCTGATGGGCGACATTATCCGGCAGAAATCTCCTGAGTTGAAAGAGGCGGTTGAGCATGCCGCGCGAGGTCGGGCGTCCACCTCGTTGGGCGTCATCAAAACAAAGCTGCGATCTGTACACACCATCGGCGAAGACGTCGCGCGTTATCGGCGCATCGCAGCCGAATACGCGGCACAAGACATCGACGACCGGCGCGAAACGCTCATCGTGACGGGAACGAACAAGTCGCGCAACGCGCTTAACGAAGCGACGCATCAGGCTCTAGGCTTGGCCGGCCGCGGCTTCGAATTTAACTTGCTCACTCGGCGCGATACCACACAGGCCGAACGCCGTGTGGCGCACTACTACCGCCATAACGACATCATCCAGCCTGAGCGAGACTACAAAATCGGAGGTCTCAAGCAAGACGAGATGTACCGCGTAGTCGGCGCCAATCCTGATAAGCCGAACGAGCTGGAGGTCGAGCATATCGCCACGAAGACGAGGTTGACATTTAATCCGGCGAGAACGACGAAACTCTCGGTTTATCAGCCGGTGGAAGCCGAGCTGTCCGCGGGTGACTGGGTTCGCGTGACGCGGAACGATGCCAAGTTGGACCTGGTAAATGGTGGCCGCTTCGAGGTCCTGGCGGTCACCCCGACCACAGTGACGATCGGCAACGGCGGAAGGCGCCTGACGCTGGACGCAGCGTCTACCCCACTCCACTTGGATCGCGCCTATGCGACGACGAGCCATAGCGCGCAAGGGCTGACGTGCAATCGGGTACTCATCAATGCCGAAAGCTACAGCCGAACAACGCAGCGCGACGTCTACTACGTCGCCATCTCACGGGCCCGCTTTCAAGCGGACATCTACACTAACAACGCTGAGAAGCTTGGACGCGCAGTCGATCGTCTTGAAGAGAAGACTGCCGCACTCGATATTGGCCTGGAAACCACACGGCCATGGCGCCCGAAACCGAGACTGCAGCAGATAGAGATGGAAACTTGAGAAAGGCTGCTCGATACTGTGGCCAAGGGGCGGGAAACGCTACCGTGTTTGCCTGGCTGGCTTTCGTCTTCGGGTGCAGCAGACTAACACTAGAAGGGCCCCGTTGGTCAGTGACTGCCCATGTCCGGGAGCCGTTTGTTGTCATAGACGGCTCCCGGACACAACCTGGCGGTCCCTACAGCTTCATGCCTGGGCGCTTCGAAGCTGCCGGGGGACTAGGTGGCGGCGTTTGTTGAAGCGCACGATGCAACTCCTCCAGTCCAACTCTCTTGATCGTGGCATCCCCCTGCCCTCGCATTACCAAGCGTATTTTTTCTTGCCCGCCTTGCTGAGTAAAAACCCAATCTACATAGCGACGAAGGGCCGCAAAATCTACACCTCTGGTGCTTATCCTCGCGAAGAAGCTTTGAGCGAAGGTGTCAGCGCGAATTCGCTCCTTTTCGTTCGGCTTTTCCTGTGCCAGCCCGCAATCCGTGCCCATTCGACTGCAGTTACATACTTCGTGTCGGTAGATGTTCAGCCATAGAGCAAGGTCTTGTCGGCCTGCCCACGAGATGAAATGACATCTATCATGGAGTTTTGCAATCAAAGGCTCGCACTCCAGAGCTTTGCAGAGCTTATGCCGTTTAGGTTTCTCTCGCTCGGAGTTCAGGTCGCCATCCGAATCTTTGAACTCGACTAGCACGTATCGGCTCTCGCTAGAAAGTAAGTAATCTGCGAGGTCCTTATCGCTTGATCCAAAGGCAAACGGTCGGTAGGTTACTCCATTGGCTCGGGCAGCCTCCCGCATGTATTCATTGAAGACATCGATTACTCCTGGCTCGTTTCCGCTCATTGTTGGCCGGTTTCAAGTAAAGCAATAGTTTATCGTCAAGGGGCGACCAATGTGAACGCCCATTGAAATGGTTGTAATTGGTCGGAAGGCGCCAATCGTGTCTGGCTGCTCTCGGCCAAGACCGGTCACTAGCCCACGCACCGAAATCCGGCCAAAAACGGAAATTAGTCCTGTAAATTTACGAGCTAAGAAAAACTCAAGAGGAGAGGCGTATGAGTTCTGGCAAATACTACATTTCCAACGGTTACATCTACGGCCCCAAAGAGTCAGGTCGTTTCTATATTCAGAATGGCTACATTTATGGGCCAAGAAATAGCGGCAAATACTACATCTCAGATGGCTACATCTACGGTCCGAAGAAGAGCGGAAAGTTCTACATTTCTGACGACTACATTTACGGCCCCAACGAAGAACTCCCCTGGCTCGAAGATTAACTTTGTAGTAACCCACATTGCAGATGCGACGAATGGCCACGAGTGACATTTGATGGTCCCCCAAAAATCTCAACCGAGGATTCCCATGAGATGAATCATGGGGTATCTGTGAGTATTCACGGGGCAACAAGGGAAATCTCCAGTACTTTTGCTTCCCGGCAACCCAATCTCCGGTGAACTCAGCCCATCAGGCCAGAATCCCTATCTCTTCGCCCTCAAACCAGCCAGTTTTCAAAACGGCCTCGCGCGCCGCTTGAGGGTTCTTCGACCAGAGGACTAGAGCCAGGCTCTCCTCCGCTCGACTGCAGGTGACGTAGAGCAATCGAAGGGTCCGGTCGACTGATGTCTCATCGCCCTCTTCGATGCTCTCCAAGTCGGAATCGTTCAGCGCCTCGACTCCGAATACCCTTTCGTAAGAGAAGCCGCTGCCCTTCGCTTCAAGGTCATCCATAACGACCATGACGTGCGGAAACTCTGAACCTTTGACCACCTGGTGGGTGGCCAACTCGGTTTCACCACGCAAGTACTGCCGATAGCGCCCAATCTCCTCCCATTCAGTGTCGAAGAGTGCACACCAACCCCTGCGCCGTCTGACTTCCTTGTCCTCCTTGCCTCGGCCAACTGGAGCCGGCGGAGGCTCAGACTCATCATTGAACGCCGTCACAAAGCGGGCATCAACTTCAAAGACACCCGCTTCAAGCAACGGACGCATAACGTCGCGAACAGTACTCCCTGGCTTACGAGTGAGCGTCGCGAACTCTGCTATCGCTGAACTGAGTTTGTCCAAGGCCGCTCGCTTTTCGACCACATCATCGGGAAGGTTTGCTAATGCTGCGGCCTGTCTAAGTACCTCCATCGAGGAGAACTCGTCGAGCTGACCGGCTATGTCGACGCATTCCGCCAAGTCAAGGACCGAGCCAAGTAGCGGTCGCACCATGTTCGGACCCGAGCGCTCACCATTGCTCTTGGGGTTCGCAGCATCCTTGTCCAGGAGCTGCATCGCGCTGTACGCGTCGAGGAACCGTCCTCGCTTGGCCGCAAGCTTGTGTTCCAGCGCCAGCGTCTTGTATCCCTTCTCAGCATCACTCCAGGCGTTTTGTCCTGTAACTTGAGCCATGACACGAGCACAGCCCGCCTCCTTCTCCATCTTCGACTCCGTGACCTCGTTCGCATTGCCAATGAAGATTCGAACGATGCCACCGGTCTTCTCCGTCCGCGGGTGCTGAGCGAAGCCTGTCTTCGGCTGGGTCCGCCCAACCACGTCGGCATCCCAGATTGCGTTGATGAGGTCGACGATTCGCTTCTGGCTCCGATGGTTCATCTTCAGCGCTGGCACAGCCCACGTGTCCGGCACATGCGATGGCAGGTCCCTATGGCCATCGGGATAAATGCGCTGTCGATGGTCTCCCAGTAGACCGAGATGGAATCTCCCCGGTCGCTCCTTAGCGACGCCGAGCAACGCATCTAGTATGCCCTTCATGGTGTCCTGCGACTCGTCGATGAGAACGAGGGGATGGCGGTCCTCAAGGATTCGACGCAGCGTAGGTCGGTTGCTGATGAGCCACGCCGCAACGCTCAGCACGCTCGTGTGCGACAACGCTCCCATACCATGGGTTGTCTTGTCAGGGTGATAGAGGAACTTGGTGATGCCGCGGATCTCATCGGCCTTCTCTTCAATCTCGGCATACTTTCTGCGGTCCGTCTCGGTCTCTCCACGCTTCTTCGCCGCTGCTGCCGCCTTGGCTTCCGCAAGGGCGTTAGCGTTCAACGCGAGCAGAGCATCTTGGATGTCCCCATCGAAGCCTTGGATGAGTTCCCAGCAGAACGAGTGGATGGTGGAGACTACGGTCAGGTGATTCTCCCCCAACCTGCCGCCAACCACTGCCGTGGCGTTCTTCGTGTACGTGATAACTCGGACCGTTTGACCTCGGCTACGCAGGCGCTTAGCGAACTCGCCGCCGGCTTGATGCTCAACCACTCCCGTGATTCGGCGGAGTACTTCCACCAGGGTGCGAGTCTTTCCTGAGCCAGCTCCAGCGAACAGGAAAAAGCTGCGCGGTGCCGCGGCGGTGACATAGCCGCAGATGTCCTCAACCACATAAGCATCGCGCTCATTGCCTCTAGGCTCCACGTCCGCGCTCATGGAGTCTCCCCCTCGGTGACCTTCAGCTGAGCACTCAACCAAGTCAGTGCGTCAGCGATATAGTCCGGGCACTTCAGATTCGTGCCAGCGTTTAGCCGCTCAAACAGCGTCGCGGCAAAGTCCCCCTTGCTGAATGAGCCATGAAGCATGTCGTGCAGTTCCTCGAGAAGCTCCGCGTGGTCAGGGTGGTCGAGAACGAGCCCCAAGACCTTGCCCAGCGTCCCGACGTGCTTCACCTTCTTCCCATCGACATCCTTCTCGTTGTCCAGTTTCTTGAACCAGTCGATGTTCGTAAGGATGAGAGAGTCTTCGAACGAACTCGGCCACTGGTTACTCGCTGCAGTCACCGGAGCCTGCCAGGCAAAGCGCACCTTCAGGCCCGTGGGAGACACCCACTCAAGATGTGCCGCAGTCGGCTTGCCGTAGTCGTTGAAGCTCGGCAGGTTCGGATGCCACTTCGTCAGCGTGTCGTTCCCGCACTCGAGCTCCGCTTGGCCCGCGATGTGGACTGCAGCCCGGACCAAGCGACCCTTCTTGTTGATCTTGGGGATGACCGGGTCGAGGTCGGTGACGACGGCCGTCGGGATGCCTAGACGCTCCACAAGTGGTTTAAGCCTGTGCGCATGGCTCCCTCCGATGTCCAGGAACGACAGGTACTTCTTGGCAAGCCTAGGGAAGTCCCGTTCGATAAACAGCGGCACAAGCATTCGCTCTGCTGTTCCTTCCACAAAGATGGCGGCATCAGCGAACAGCAGGTCGGTGTGCTGTACCTGGAAATAGCGCTCCGCAAATGTCCGGGTTTCGATGTCGTCGCCGAACACATCGCCAAGGTTCACCACCTCCGTGCTCGGCTTTGCTCCAGTAGCTGTACCTGGAATCCGCTTGACATATCGAAGTCGGGTGAAGCTGTCTCCATGGGCCAGATGGCTTGAGTGAGTGCTGATGAGCAGTTGGCTCTTGAGGCTCGAATGCGGCTCGCCCTTTGGCTTAATGAGACCCAACGCGTTGGATGAGAAGTTGCGCTGGACCTGCACGTGAAGGTGAGCTTCAGGCTCCTCCACCATCACAATGTGAACCGCAGCCGGCGCCCCCTCGGGTGGATTCAATCGAGCCGTCCGGAAGGAAACCAGCATGAAGCTGAGCGACTGCAGGTTCTGATATCCGAGACCGATGGAGTGCTCTGGAAGGGCCTCATCTAGGACCGTTTTGTCGGCGCTGTACTGCACAGCAGTACTGTGGGCAAGTAGGTCGGTCGTCTTGATTCGGGTGCGGAAGTGGAACTGCTGTGGGTCGTGTAGGCCCGGGTATCCGAGCACCTCGACGTCTTCCATCGCTGGCTGCAGTGCGTTGTAGACGGACTTGTCCAACTCTGCCTGCGCTTTCGCAATCGCAGCAATCAGCTCCTCGCCGTTCCCATAGCTGCTGGTCGAGACGTTCAGATGTTGCCGCGCAAACTTCAAAAGCTGGCTTGAGAACAAGCCTGGGCGAGAGTTCGCCGTCTCCGACTTTGCTTCGTCCTCCTCGGCACCGAGGCCTCGCTGCGCCGCAACGAAGTCAACACGAATGAGCTTGCGAAGGTGGCTGATTTCGACTTGCGTCGCGCCTGCCGCCAAGTCCTGAAGGGTCACGCCCTTCTTGACCGCAAGCGGCCCCTTTGCCGGGTCAAGGCGATATGCAGAAACACGGCGAAGGTCGGCGGGATTACCGAGCCAGTAGTCGATGATGTCAACGGGCCAAGCATGGCCGTTCTTCGGCAGAGCCTTCACGGGCGCCCGGGCAGCGCGATACGCGCCGGCCAGCTTTCGTAGGTCCTTGGTAGTCGACACCGGCTCCAGACGAACTCGGACGCCTACAGCCCCGCCTGCCCACTTCAGCGATGTGATGAACGGCGCTACGTAGTTGTAGGCGCCCTCCTTCACGTCGAACCAAAGGTCCACGAACGGCATGCATGCGAGAAGTTTCTGAAGCTGCGCCGCCCAAGCCTCCTCATCTTTGGTCTCGGTTGTCGGGTCATCAGCAAGCACCTCCCAGGCCTTGCTGAGGTCGCGCAGCTTGGCCCAGTTCGACAGGCTCAAGTCGTAGGCGCGGAAAGCCGATGTCTCGCTCAGAAAGTTCCGAAGGACCGTAAGCAGCGAGGTCTTCCCGCTATTGTTGGCCCCCACCAGTATGGTGGTCTCCTCATCGAGGTCAAGACGAGTGCGCGACAGCCGCCGAAAGTTACAGACTTCTATGCAAGCTAAGCGGACGGGCGAAGAGGCGAACCCTGCTGCGCTTGTAGCCGCTGTGGCTGTTCCAGGCGCTTCTGGGAAAGCTACAGGGACTGCTATACGAGCGGATTCCGCAGCAGCCGGGATTTCATGTGTCTTCATGTCACTAGATTTGTTATCGTCGATGCTACGGCGGTTGTTATGTGTAGAGGTACAGGAAACCGAGCTCAAGCGAACTCTCCCCAAACTTCATTCTGACGTCCTCCCCCTTCGTCTTCTAACCGGCATTTTGATACAAAACCGATATGGCGCCTAATGTTCCGTCAATATCGGCATACATCTGCCGTATCGCCGTCGGTTAAAGCACCTCAGAAACAGAAGAGCCATGAAGAGTAGCCTTGGCACGCCAACCAACCGGCTTCAAGTGGCCAACCGCAGCGCGTCTGTAGCGTGTCTCGGCGGAAGAAGCTTAAGAACAATCGCCTCAACCTCTGCTCGGCCAATCGGTTTAAAGTCCATGGGCTTCCTTGCATCGTTGTAGCGGGCCTCGTTGGGATCCTGACGAAATTGCATTAAGCAATCGTCCTCCGACGAGGTTCGCCTGTGTCCGCTTGGGGAACTGTCGTACTTCCGCTTCGGGTCGAAAATCGACCATAGACGACTTCCGACCAGAAGCGGGCCTTCGAAGCGCGACACGGCAGAACCCTGGGAGTAAAGGCGGCTTCGCCGGAGATACAGCCCAAACGGGCGCTTGACGGCATTGCGACCGAAATGACTATGGGGTAGAGCCGCTCGGCGACAAGCCTTAAGCGGAGGCCTACTGGCGCCGCAACTCAGCGCAAATTCCTAGGCACGCGATACTTGAGAAAATATCTGCGAGTGCATTCCAGATGCGCAGGCTCCCAGTAAAGCGTCATCAGGTTCTCAATTTACATCGTATTAGCGCGGTGCACGATTTGTCCGGCTTATCCGGCGTGCTCTATATTTGTGCACATGACAGACGATCTACCCGAAGACAGCCCGCGTTATGTGCCGTCCAGCTTTATGCGGAAGCGGCGCCCATACCTGTTTTCAGACACACGAGACGGCACAGAATTCGCGCTCACACGGGAGGTGCTGGCAAACCACCTGGATACGATCACGGCGCGCAACGAAGAGAATGTTTTCGAGAAATTCGCGCGCAAGCTGGCCGCCGTCGAAATCTGCCCAAATTTGCGTCCAAACACTGGCCCTAGTGGCGGAGGAGATGGCAAGGTTGATACTGAAACCTACGAAGTCAGCCCGGAGATCTCCGACCGCTGGTACATAGGGCAGCCAGAGGCCGCGTCTGAACGCTGGGCATTTGCGATCAGCGCCAAGGAGCAGTGGAAGGGCAAGGTCCGCAGCGACGTTAAAAAGATAGCCGAGACGGATCGCGGCTACACCAAAATCTACTTCATCACGAGCCGCAATGCGCGCGCGAAAGACCGGGCCGACATCGAGTTGGCGCTCCTGAAAGAGCATGGCGTGCCGGTCACCATCCTTGATCAGGCCTGGATTCTGGAGTGCGTGTTCGAGCACGGGCGCGCGCCGCTTGCCGTGACCGCCCTCGGCATGAGCGATGAACTCAAGCGCCAAACCACTGAAACCGGCCCACGTGACCAAGTGCGCATCAAAGAGCTTGAGACGCTGGACGCGCAGATTGCGGATACGTCCCGGCTGCCGACCCTTGTCGCTGAAGACATGCTGGAGGCCGCGCTTGCGGCCCGAGGCCTTGAACGACCCCGCTCTGAAGTTGAGGGGCGGTTTACGCAGGCCCGCCGCGTCGCACGGAAGGCGGGAAACCATCTGCTCGAATACAAGATCGTCTATAACTGGGCGTGGACAGCGAACTTCTGGTTCGACGACTTCGACCTTCTGTCAGAGCTGTACGGTGATGCCGCAGACCTCGTGGTGGACCTAAGAAATGCAGAGCTGGCCTCCAAGCTGACAAACCTGTGGTCCGTGCTGCGCATGGCCGTACTCGCCGGCGCCCTGGACGAAACGCAGGCCAAGATCTCGGAGCGTAAAGCCACGCTCGCGAAAATTCTCGCCGATATCGCGGCCGATAAGACCCGGCCCAACAGCGCGCTGCATGCCCGCTCGCTGCAATTGTTCGTCGAGATGATCAATCGCCGCCATGAGCGCCCCGATGAGCCCATGGACGATATCTGGGTGGCGCTTCGCGAAGTGGTCGCCGGCGCCGACGGATACGGCATGTTTCCTTTCGAAGAGCTCGCGGACTCGCTCACGGAGCTTGGAACTTATATCAAGGACAGTGACGCTTTCGACGCGCTGTTTTCCGCCATCGCAGAAGTGCAGGCACAGCGAACCGGTGAGGGTGAAGCGGCGACCATGTTGGTGACCCGCGGCCATCAGAAGCTGGAGCAAGGCGAAACCTACGAGGCGATCCGCTGGTTCGGCAAGGCGATCGATCGCCTTGTGAAGAAAGAGTTCGAACGCGAACTGATGCTCGCGCTGGGCGGCCTTGCCATGGCGTACAACAAGGTCGGATTATGGTGGGCGGCGCGGGTCTGCGCACTCTCCGTCATCAGCCATCAGGTTACGGCGGGCACCATGGTAGACGGCAGTCTGGGCGCAATTAGCCCCGCCATGCTGCACGGACTAATGCGTATGGAACTATCTCTTGGGCGGGTGGGCTACGCCATACTCACACATCAGCTCGAGCTAATCGTTCAAAACGCACGTGGAATGAACGACGAAGCCGTTGATCGGTGCCGCCATGGCAACGCGATGCTGATGAGCGCGCTGCTGATCAGAGCGCCGTTCAATCGGCGAGAAGACCTCACGCGTCTGCCTGATATTCTTGATGAGTATGCGCTGTTTGAAGCGCGGATGCCGGTCCTGTTCCTTCTTGGCCGGCTCGACCAGCTACGAGAAGAAAGCTCGATTCCGCCAGATGTCGGCGATAACGAAATGCAGGCCCTCATCCAAGCGCTATGGGATGCCGGGCCGGAACACGGCATCCGAACGGCGCCGAAGTTGACCCTTGATGACATGCGCGTGCTCTCAACCCGCATCCTCGGCGTTAAGCTGACCTTTGAGACAGACGCAGATGTGCAGGGAATACAGATCGCGGAAACGATCCTGGGTGTGATCGAGAGCTTCGTCGCCACGAGCCTCGGCGCGCGAGTGCTGCCAAACGTCGACAGGTTGACCGTGCGTGTGGCTGCGGATGTGGCGCATATCGCTGCGCCCTCGATCCGGTTCGAGAGCGCGCGGGGCTCCTCCCTTGGCATCATAACCTACAGCCCGAGCTTTGCAGGTGAGTCGCGGGAAGACGCCCAAGCATTCCGAAATTTTTGCCATCAGGCACTCGCCCTGATCGTTGGCCGCATGATGGGCTTCGCCGAACCCCAGCAATGGCTTGAGCAACTTGCCGTCGAAGAGCGGGTATTCGACCGTGCGCTCATCTTCTGCAACGTGCCGCTGATGACGTGCAACGTCTTCGGCAAAGGCGTCCCCGTACCGCTGGCCCTCGCTGAGAAAGAGCCCGTTCTCTATCCCGATCAACGCACCCAAGCTTGGGCGCCTACTGGAGACGAACATCCCGCAGGCCCGCCGGTCTTTGGTGAAGGCGAGCCGCCGCCTGGCAGCTTTGACATGAAGGAGATGCCGCATACTGTTTATGAAGTGCGCTCTCCGATCGACGTGGAGGCGTGGAACCGGGCACAGTGGAACGGCTCAGCCTTCATATACACGCCCGCGCCATGTGACGACATTCCGTTTCTTGGCCTCTGCTTCGAGAACCGTGAAGCCGCCGAAGAGATTTTTGCCGGCTGGCATGCGCGCATCGGCAGCGACGATGGCACCGAGCATTTGCGGATCACCATCCTGCGTGGCGTCGATAACAAAGATTCCAATGCCTATTGCGTGTCGATCGGCCCGCCGATGCATTTCGGGGACGAGCTGAAGGGCGGGCAGCTGTTCGGCTACGTCACTCGCAACAACCGCATGTATCCAAAAAGTAGCGCGCATCTTGATGCTTTCCTTGGAGCCTATGCCCACGCGGGCTCGTTTCTGCTTGTGCCGTTTCATCTTCCAGGGAGGCGCGGCCAGCCAATCCCTATCCCGGTCAAACCGATCCCCATGCGCGAACTTCACGTCAGGCAGGCGTGGGAGGTTAGCGACAACGATCCCGATTTGATGGCGCTACGACCGGACGACGATCCCTACATACCGCCCGGCATCGGGAACCCTCCGGTGCTGCGCGCGCTGGCGCGCGTTCGCCGAATCAAGGATAGGGCTTAGGGCGACCGACCGCTTAGGGTCGTCATCGGCCGGTCGACAAGGGCGGCTCTCGGCCAGGAGCTGTCATCGATTGTATTCGTTAGGAGTTATATCTCTGAGCGTAGCGTTTTAACGTGGTCCGAAAGCACCTTAGGGTTGCCACAGCGCAACTGCACGCCAAATCAATTACCATCTCGCGTTTAAATAGTGCTGATGGTGAGTTCCAATGGAAGTAACAACAACTGAGTGGACTGGGGCGGTAGGTGTTGCCGCGTGCAGTGTCGCAGTACAGTTTTTGATCGCTTATCTAAGTCGTCGACAAATTGCGAAGCAGCTTGATCTGCAGCACCTGGTATCACATCGCACAACGGCAACTTTCGTTGCAGATAAGCGCCAAAAGTGGATTGATGAGCTTCGCACAGACATGGCGTTCTATCTGGCTTTGTCGCAAGAGATCGTATGGAAGTGGGATGGTATGCGCTCCCGTGCGGCATTGCGAGTCCAGGAGGACGCGAAAAATGATGCGGGAGAAATCGACCCAGTGATGGCCAGCAAGATTTTTCAGGACGTCGCTGACGCTTTTTCACCGGAGAACGGTGCGCGTGACCGCGAGCATCAGGAGCGACATATCCGCCTCATGTTCCGACTGAACCCGAAAAAGGACCTACACGTCAAGCTTCGGGAGTGCCTCGACCTCATCAGGAAATCGCTGCATCGTACCCAAGGCGCGCGCACACGAGCTGAGGCGAAGGAGCTGCTAGACAGAACGATTCACCTGATCCGCGAAGCGCAAGACCAGACGGAAGCCATCTTGAAAGCCGAGTGGCAGCGTGTGAAGCAGGAGGTTGCCTACCCCGAAGTGTTGATGTCGACAATTCCCAAGCCCGTCGCAAAGAAGTAATAAAACTTTGGGTTTTCGGGGCTCTGGCATGTACAACTGGCCGGGCAATCTCCAGGCCCTCGTCGACTACCGTTGGCTACAGCACGATCGACCGCTTCCGGCCGATTTTGTTGAAAAACTCGATTGCGCGTCGCGATTTGTCGCGCTTACAAGGCCGATGACCTGGCGGCTTTCGCCATTTTTTCGATTGGAACCGGGTACTGATGCCCGATTGCCTTGTTAATCGGTGGGTTTCGCCTCAACTGGGCGCACCTGTGCCCTGAACCGGTGGCCCCGGAGAGGTAAGCATCGCGAGACGACGTAGGTTTTGAACGGCTGCTGCAAGCGTGAATTCGTCTGCTGCACCAGTAAGTCCGCGTAGCCGCAAGCGGTTGGTCTTCAAAATACGTTTGAGGTGTGCAAACAGCACCTCGACTTTCTTTCGTTCGTGACGTGAGCGCTGGTACTGCACGGTGGCGCCGATACGCCTGGCTACATCGCGTGCATCCTCGTGAATGCTGCGAGCGATCTTGCGCATCGGCGTATTGGGGCAGCATCGGGGCTACATCGCGCACTTACCGCAGTCCGTGTTGCTGGCCCGGTAGATTACGGTGCCCGCCTTGGTGACGTGAGTGCGTTCGATCATGAACATGCGCCGCTCGCTGCGCAGTGCATGGCCCTCGGGGCAACGATATTCGTTGGCCTCGCCATCCCATTCGAAGTCGCTGCTCGATAGACTGTCGTCCTTGCGCTGGGTTCTGTCCCAGACGGGGACGTGCGGCTCTATCCCCTTGTCTTGCACCATCCACGCTAGCATCGGCGCCGTGCCGTAAGCGGTATCGCCGATGAGTCGATCAGGGATGATGTCGAATCGTTCCTCGACACGATCCACCATCGTCTTGGTAGAGTCCACTTCTGCGGTGCGATGTGCAGGGGTGGCTTCGACATCGAGGATCACGCCATGCTCGGTATCGAGCAGATAGTTTGTCGAATAAGCGAAGAATGCGGGACCGCCAGGGGCGGCCGTCCACTGTGACTGCGGATCGGTCAGCGAGATTCGCCGGGGAACGGATTGTTCGAACGCTTCGTCGTCGAGCGCTTCGAGATACTCGCGCACGGCACGCGTGCTGAGTGCGGGGTTCGACCAGTCAGTGGCCTCACTGGCAGGAACACCGCGCTGGCGGCTAGCATCAGCAGCCACGACGCTGGCATCGACAGCGAAGCCTTCGCCTTTGACTAGGCCCACAGCCATGCAACGGCGGACCACTTCATCGAACAACCAGCGGAAGGTATCGCTGGCGCGGAAACGTCCATGTCGGTTCTTGGAGAAGGTCGAGTGATCGGGCACTGCATCCTCGAGGCCGAGACGACAGAACCATCGATATGCAAGATTCAGTTGAACTTCTTCGCACAGACGACGCTCGGAGCGGATGCCGTAGCAATACCCAATGATCAGCATCCGGATCATAAGTTCGGGGTCAATGGACGGACGGCCCGTATGGCTGTAGTGCTCCGCCAGGTGTTGGTGGAGGTTCTTCAGATCCAGACAGCGATCGATGGCTCTAAGAAGATGGGTCGGCGGAACGACGTCTTCAAGGTTGAAAGCGTAGAACAACCGCTCTTGCCCGCTCGCTTGATGACCCATCATGTCGGTGCTCTCCGAACTCGTTGGCGCTTTGCAAATTCTGCCAGACGACCGAGACGGCCGCGAGTTTTTCAACAGAATCGGCCATAAGCGGTCGCCGGCCATCCGCGGCGGGTCGAGTGGCGTGACAGTCACCGCATCCATGACACTGCGGACCCTTGCATGCAGTGCTTAAAAGATGCTGCATCAATCTGTCGCACTGAGAGCTACCTCAACAGCCTTGTAGGATGCCACAGCGAGAGTGCCCGCGGCCCCGCTCAACGTCAAATATTTCTCATTGCTCTTCATTTCTATGCGATAATTCGTCAATTATTGGAAAGCATAAATGCCCGCTATTCATAGGAAGACCGCAATAAAAAGTGACGACCTCTCAGAATTGGAAGAGGATTTCGCTATTTTAGCGCAACTCGCCGCGTCGGAGTCGCCTGACGCGGTGCGCCTGCTGCTCGCCAAGATGGTACGCAAGTACAGGATGTCGCACCCCGTTCTCGCTAGCCGCTTCGGCGAGGCGCTGCGGGCAACCCCAACTCGCAGCGCCTCACAGTCGGTCCTGCGTCGCGTGATGCCGGATGCGGCCGCGGAAGCGATGACGTTGCCGATTGACTCGGATTCGCGGAACTCATTGATTCGGGTGTTCGACGATCTAGAGGGTCTGGAGCCGCCACTGCTCACCGATGAACTCGACCGCGGAATTCAGACAATCATCAAGGAACGGCAGCAGAGGTCGTTGCTTGAAACGCACGGAATGCTGCCGACCCGTTCGGCGATCCTCGTCGGTCCGCCGGGAGTGGGCAAGACCCTTTCAGCCCGCTGGATTGCATTTCAACTGGGCAAACCACTGTGGGTGCTCGACCTCACCACTGTCATGAGCAGCCTATTGGGAAAGACCGGTAACAATCTTCGCGCCGTGTTTGACCATGCCAAGCGTTCCGAAGCCGTTCTGCTGCTGGACGAAGTAGATGCAATCGCCAAGCGCCGCAGTGATGAGTCTGATGTCGGAGAACTAAAGCGGCTGGTAACCGCAATCCTTCAGGAGGTCGATGCGTGGCCTTCCTCTGGCCTCCTGCTCGCCGCGACGAACCACCCCGAGCTGGTGGACCCGGCGCTGTGGCGGCGATTCGACCATGTGTTGCATTTCGACAAGCCTCCTGCTGGTCTGATGGAGACTGCGGTTCGTCGTTTCCTGGGCAGCGCCCAGGAATCCTTTTCCGGCGTGATTCCCTTACTCGCGTACTCCATGGAAGGATTGTCGCTGTCGGACGTCGAGCGCGCCATCGCGGCGCTGCGCAGGGCCGCACTGCTGGACGAGGTCGATCCGGTGGACCTGGCAATGTCGCTTGCCGCCCAGCACGCCCACAAGCTAGAGCTTGGGCAGCGGCGCGAGCTGGCTGTACGACTCGCCAAGTCGGGCTTCCCCCACGACAAGATACGCGCGCTTACTGGCGTGTCGCGCGACACCATCCGCAAACACGCCGGCCCCTCTGCTGTTCGTGGCAGACCTAGAAAGGACACTTGATGGCCACACGTTTCATCATAGGACGCGGTGAACTACTCACCTATGACATCGACCCCCCGCCGATGATTGCGGAGAAAGTGCGGCCCTACACGCTTGCGCAGGCGCGTCAGCATTTGATGCCGCAGGTCCTGCAGGCGTTGAGCGACATCAATGAACTGCCCAGCGCCGCGTGCCCCGACGGCTACGCGGTCGCCAAGTTGGACCTGCATCCGACCTTCATCGCCAAGACGTTCTTCCCGAAAGGGTTCCTGCGGCAAGCGGGTCTAACATCCGTAGGAAGCAAGACCATCCGCAAGAAACCGCGCGTCGAGTTGCGCAAGACGGCACCCGAGGAGTCCGATACGACCCAGCTGTTTGTGGCAGGGCGGCGCGACACCTTCGCCCGCCTGCCTGGTGTGATCGCGTCACTTCAGGAACTCACAGGGCCAGCTTTGCAGTTCGCTGAAATCGAGGACATTGCCGCAATGGACTCGGCCGACCGCGTTCGCCACGGCGTAGCCGATGCTGCCGAGGATGTCTTTGAGGTGGGCCTGCACCTTCTGCCAGACGGCGGGCCCGCTCGCACGCAGCACGCCTTCGTTGCCTACGCCGAGCAGTGCGGCTTCAAGGTGCATACGGAGCTAGCGATTCCGGTGGGCGGGATGATGTTCCTGCCCGTCCGGGGCAATGCCGAGCGCCTATCGGAACTTGCCCAGTTCGCACTGATGCGGGTCGTGCGCCCGATGCCGCCGCTGCGCAGCTTCCGGCCGTTCATGCGCGCTACGTCGCTGTCGGTGCCCTTCGAGGTGCCGCGGGCCGAGCCGCTGTCCCGAGAACCCACGGTGGCGGTCCTCGATGGTGGTCTCCCTTCGCAGCACGTGCTCGGCCAGTTCGTGGAGAAGTATGTCGAGTCAGATCCTTCCGGTAACGACGTCACCGAGTATCTTGACCACGGTTTGGGCGTGACATCCGCGGTGCTGTTCGGTCCGATTGAGCCAGGACAGGCGGCCGCTCGTCCGTACTCTTACGTCGACCACTACCGGGTGTTGGACGACCAAACCGGCAACGAGGACCGGCTGGAGCTGTACAGAACGCTGGGCCACATCGAAGAAGTGTTACTGACCGGGCAGTACCAATTCATCAACCTCAGCCTGGGCCCCGAACTACCGATGGACGACGATGATGTCCATGGCTGGACGGCACTTATCGACAGCCTGCTGTCCGACGGCGAAACGCTACTAACGGTTGCTGCTGGCAACAATGGCGAGCAACCGTCGCTTGGTGGCTTGAATCGCATTCAGGTGCCGGCCGACAGCGTGAACGCTCTTTCGGTCGGCGCTTGTACACACACCGGAAAGTCGTGGGCTAAGGCGGGCTATAGTGCCGTCGGACCAGGCCGCAGCCCAGGTCGCCGCAAGCCAGACGTAGTCGCCTTCGGCGGCTGCCCCAAGGAGTACTTCCATATCGCTGCGACCGGTCACCGCCCCACGCTGTCCACGACGATGGGAACGAGTTTCGCCGCACCGCTGGCCTTGCGCAGCGCAATCGGCGTGCGCGCCGTGCTCGGTGAGGCGGTCAGGCCGCTGACGATCAAGGCGCTCGTGATCCATGCTTCGCATGCACATGACACGGACCCAGCGGAGGAGACGGGCTGGGGACGCGTGCCATCAGATCTGAATGAGCTGATCGTGTGCGGCGACGGAATGGCCCGCATTGTTTATCAGGGGCGCCTGAATCCTGGCAAGTTTTTGCGTGCGCACGTGCCCTTGCCGAAGGGGCCACTGGAAGGCATGGTGAAGCTGACGGCGACCTTCTGCTATGCCAGCCCGGTCGATGTCGAGGATGCAGCGGCGTACACCAAAGCCGGCCTGAAGATCACTTTCCGACCGCATTCGAGCAAGTCGTCGGGTAAGCAGGTCAAGACGCGGTCGTTCTTCTCCTCGAAAGAGTTCCGCACCGAGCAGGAGGAAAGGGCCGACCTGGGCAAGTGGGAAACCGTCCTCCACGCCAGCCACACGATGCGTGGCACGAGCCTGCAGGAGTCCACTTTCGATATTCACTACAACGCGCGCGAAGGCGGGGGGCAGGCTAGTGCCGGCAGCGAACTCATTCCATATGCCTTGGTGCTCACCGTGGAGGCCCTCCGCCACACGAACCTGCACGAGGAGATCCTGCAGGCCCATAGCGTGCTGAAGGCACTTGAGCCGAAGATCACACTGCCGATCCGCATTGGCGATCAATAATGAGGTGAATATGACCAAGTCCGTAAAACTTTCCAACGGCCGGCACTGGCGCACTCAGAGTGAAGCCATGGATCATTTCAAGGGAATGCTCTTCCGCAGCACCCTGGGTGAGCGTGTCACGGACGTCGACGACCACTCCGATCTAGCGGCATTACTGCAGGTCTATGACAGCGTGCTACCTCCAGGCGCTGCCACGAAGGCTGGCGCTGGTGTCGCCTTCTTCTCAAAGCAACGCAATCGCGGCGAGGGTTGGAGCAGCGACGGCTTTCACGTGCATCGGGTAGACGGCACCCAAATCGACTTCAGTTACAAGGAAGCCGTCCGAGTCGCTTCAGGTCGGCCTGGCTGAGCACGGGCGCCTTCCAATCCATCCCGCGATGGGTCTCAAAATGACCACAGTTCACGCAACAGCGTGCCGTACGGGCCCATAATTACAGACGAAAACCAAGATGTTCTATTCGCGAAAACTTAACCGAGAAACCGGCCTCGTTGAGGTGTGGGAGTGCGAGTGGTCAAATCCCGGCACGGGGATGGCCAAGAAGGAGTTTCTCAAGAGGCTCGGTAACGAGGAGGATCTCGAACTCGGCCTGGACCATCGTGACTTCTCCGCTGCTTCAGCAATCTGTTGGGCTGCCGGGCGGACAATCGGGAATATCGCAGTCAGTTCCGAAGAGGTTTTTGGCCATTTTGAAGGCAAGTCAGGAAACGACGCGATCCTTCCCTGTCACATCATTCCGTGCGGTAAATTTCGCAACGGCGCCAAGCGCTGGTATTGCAAAACGCACCAAATGCACTGGGGCACGATAGCTGACCGCGAAGCACTTCCCCCTACGGGCGAGGTGCGTTGCAGCAATCACGCGATGCCCATGAGTTACGTCGTCGACCCTCTCGTGGTCGATTTCAACGAATTCGAGGAAATCGGCATCTGGTGCTCGCTGCCGCCCGCACTCTCAAGTCGCCCAATTGAAAAACGGGCACCGAAAATCCATGTTCACAAGCGCTTCGCCGGGGTGGAGCGCAAAACTCTTGATCGCGATTTCGACGCGATTGTGTGCTCGTACAATCAGGATGCGGGGCTATTCGCGAGTACGGAGATCACCCACATCCAGGTAACCCCGCCTGCGGCATTTGAATTCGTGCGTTCGATCGAGACTAAGGCTGAAGCCGATTGCGTGACCTGCAAGAAGTGCGGATATCCGCATTTGGATCTAGGAAGTTTTGCCCGCCATCCACACTCGAAGCATTTCTGCGGCAACTGTGGCAACGATAGCGTCATCAGTGCAGGGAAAATCGTTTCTACACCACTCAAGCCGCTTCATGATCAGTTTCACCGCGCGAACGAATACATCCGTCCCGAGCGCTCGATCAATCTGGACGAGTACGACGGACATCACTTCGACATTTGGTCATCGACTCCCGCTGTATTGTGGACCGCCAATCGAGCGCAAGAGCAAGGTATACACGTACACATTTATCAAGGCGATGGTCCTCGCCGCATCATCGACGAAACCTTCGGCGAAGTGATCTATCGCGGACGACGGTTGGACCGAAAAATACTGTGGCAAAACATGACCGATAACACGCTCTATTGAGCGCACAGGTGCACGTGATCCCTCTTCCTTTGGGCAGTTCGCAGTCCAGACTACGGCGCGAGCCGATTTTCACAAAGCGAGTTCCGCCCCAGGATAGTCGTCACTATTTCCGAGTCCAGTACCCGGGGCCGAAAACATATTGCCAACACTTTCCCCTTTGACTCGCGTCGAACATGGCGTTCCATTCGTGCGCAAATTATCTGACCATGCGGGTTAAGTAGATCACCCGTTCAGGAGTTCACGAAGGCTTGAGCACGGGGCATCCATGTCTCTTGAGGGTCGGATGCGGTCGGTCGTGATTTGCGGGACGGGGAAATCGCTGAATCTTGTACCGGAAGTGGCCGTTAGTGTGAGGTGGCCAGCCGCACTCGATTGGATGCTAAAAGGGAGCGGCGCTTTGGCCGCTTGCTCTTCTGCACTTTTTTCGACGCCTGTCACTGCGCGTAGACATGGAGTCACAACGGGTCGACAACAGGACGCACCATGTCGACACCATGTCACAGCTCGTAGACGCAGCGTCACGTTCCATAGACGTAACGTCACAAGAGGGCCTATCGCGACGCCGAAATCAGCCTAACCCGGCATTTGTATACGCGGGCACTAGCGTCAAGAGTCAAGCCTAGCGCAGGTTTCGCGGTTTGAAGCCTTTTTCGTTGTCATACAAAAGAAAACCACTCTGCGCAGAAAAAACACAAGAAAATCAGAAAGATGACCGCACCCGCAGGGTGCGTCCTGTGTGGTGGCCTTAAGGGGCCCGACGCCGCCCTGGCGGCGGGGACCTTAAGGGCGCCGGTGAGCGTCCGGGGGACGCTCACATCGTCCGACGGACGGCCCCGCCGGCGCAGCCGGTGGGATCAGCCGCCCCGCACAAAGCCACCGCCTCCACAAAGCAAATGGGCCACCCGAAGGTGGCCCATTTGCTTTGGCGCAGGTTTAGCGCGTAGGTATAGCCCGGTGCTGGTCAGGTCAACTGGTGAGTCTCAAGCCAGTCCCTCAAGGCATTGTTCATGCGCGTCTGCCACCCCTGCCCAGTCGCCTTGAAAGCAGCCAGGACCTCTACATCAAGACGAATGGTGGTAGCGGATTTACGCACGGCCGCAGTGCTTCCGACAGGCCGGCCCCGGCGGCGCGCCGAGATTTGCTCCGGCGTGTGGACGCGGGCGTACCGCCCCGCAACAGCCTGGTCAGCACTGCGCAAGAGCGCGGCTTCGAATTCAGCCACTTCGGGATCAATTTTCTTGGGCATCGAATTTCTCCTTCAATTTCGCCAGGACGGCAGCCGAGATGTTGTCGAACTTCGCCTTGGCGTACACAATCAGCAGCACCACTTCGCCGTTAGCCAACCGCAAGTAGTAGATGACCCTCGCGCCACCACGCTTTCCCATGCCGGCGCGAGACCAACGCACCTTCCGGCACCCTCCCGAGCCAGGAATCACGTCACCCGCCTCCGGGTTTGCCGCGATCCAATCCACGAATGCCTCCCGCTCGGATTCGCTCCAGACCTTCTCGGCCCAGGCACTAAATTCGTCGGTTTCGATAACGGTTAGCATGATTTAATTGTACTAACAATTTAATTGAAGGGCAAGCCCTACCCATCTGACCGCCGTTCACCTGCGCAACGCGAGCAAGGCCGCCTTCGGACGGCCTTGCATTGGAGGGCGTCGCGGGTTACGCCTCCATCTCGCCCATTGGGTGTTCAACCGGCATTTCGATCTCAAGAGGTTGAACGCGCATCATTTCAGGCACCCAGCCGTTCCCTTCCAGCAGTTGCTCGGCTGCGGCAGCGGCCTGGGCCTTCTTCATGGCAAGCAGCGGCTTCGCCTGCTCTGCATCGAGCGCCTCGGTGACCACCGCCGCAATTCGGTCCTTTGACACGTGGGCAAGGTAGGATTGCGTGGTCGGCTTCCACCACTTGGCCATGTCCAGGCCAATCACTGCGCTCAAGCGGTCAAGGTGACGGGGTTCTTCACCATAGGCATGGCTTTGGCGGCGGTAAATCGAAACGCTGGTAAGCACAGCCAGCAAATCGATGAGGTCCGCGTGCGATTGCTTCAACAGCCATGGCAGTACCGCCGCGCCGTCTTCTGGAACCTGCTTCGTCACGGCCTCAATTTGAGCGTGGACCGCCGACCAGGCCGCACTTTCCTTGATGCCTTCGTCCGTCTTCGCCAGTTCGTAGTGTGCAGTCCGAATCGAAAGATCGAACGTGTCTCCGGCGCTGCTGCGGCGAGTCCTGTCGAAATCACCCAGCATCTGCTCGATAAGCAGGCTGAGCGCGAGCGTCGGGCGAGCCATGATTTCGGCCTGGAGGGCAATGACGCGCTGCGATTGGAGCCGGTTGGTGAGGGCCTCGGAATGCACAGGACGGGTCATGACGGGGGGCAAGTCCACCCCCGCCGTCGGCTGGCCGTCTCCGTCGCCGCTGCGCATGGCCTGGGCCACCGCGTCACGCTCGTCCTGGCGGATCAGGCCACGGGTGACGGTTAATTCGCCTTGATAGTCCAGGTGCACAATCGCACCGCACAGGGCTTTCAAGTCGGCCGGGTAGTTGTAAAGCTCGGCCCGGATTTCCCGGATTTGCCCTTCGTAGCCGCGAATGACACCACGAACCTTGTCCAGGTCGGCATCGTCGTAGCCGTCAACCTCTTGCAGTTCAGCAAGCTTCGGCCGCGCCGTTTCGATCTTCTTTTGCAGTCCGTCGATCAGCTTGGCCAGGGCCTTGCTGGGCTCCTGGTGGACGCGCTGAATTTCGCCAAACGGCTTTTTGTCCGCATACTCGAAAGACACGCGGCATTCCACCCACAACCAGCCCTCTGCCTGCACCGCTTTGAACAGCTTGGATCGCTGCATCTTGGCATCGGCCATGCTGCGCGCCTTCTCCGGATCGGCGAGATAGGCGTCGTTCTCAAAGAGGTCCCGGCGAACCTCGCCGCCCGCCTTCTCGTATGCGGCGACCGTCACGTACCGCGCCAAGGGCGAATCGCCGCGCATTTCCGTTTCGGCCAGCAACTGGCGAATGTGGTCATCGCGGTTCCAGTATTGGCCCGCCGACGCCTTCCATGCCGCCTCCTGGCGGGCATGGTCAGAGACAGACGCCAGCGCCTGCATTTCGTCCATCTTGATCTTGCCGTCCCGGAACAACTGCATGAGCGTGGGTGACACGCTACCCAGCGCCAGCAGCTTCTTGACGGCCGACTCCGACGCACCATGCGCGGCGGCGATGGCCGCCACCGTCCAGTTTTCGGCCCGCAGCCGCGCATATCCCGCATACACGTCTGCCGGGTGCATCGCTTTGCGTCCGACGTTTTCGATCAGGCTGGCGTGGTGCGCATAATCGCCCGGAATCACGAGGCACGGGACCGGGTAATCGGCGGGAAAAACCCCGTCGTCGATCAGCAGGCCGAGGGCCGTCCAGCGCCGGCCGCCCGCGCACACCTCATAGGAACCGTCCGGCGCGGCCACAACAACGAGGTTCTGCAACAAACCGCCCATCGCCTGGATAGTAGCTTTCAGTTCAAAAATCTCCGCGTCCTGCTTGCGGTCCTGCGCGCCACGGGCTTGATACGTGTCGCTCAGACGCAGTTGCGAATGGGGGATATCCATGCGCGTTGCGGCGGCGTGAACGGCGGCGAGTTCGTTGGAATCGAGGTTCATGATTGGGTTCCAGTCGTTATCGAGATCAGTGCAGTTGGGCGGGGACTTCGGCCGCGTCGAGCGCGGCAATGAGGGCGGTAAGCTGGCGCATCGTCATCGCGGGGATGCGAAAGCTCAGGCCCAGCCGATGGGCGCGGCGCATGTCATGCGCCAATCTGATAAAGTCGTGGTTCATCACGATTCTCCTTTTGACGGGTGGGTCGAGGTGCAAGCCCCTATCGGTTGCAGCCGAGTAGGGGCTTTTCGTTTAGTAGCCGAGCCAGTTCAACAGGTCGCGCCCGCGATACAGCGGGTGGTTTCCGTGATCGGCGAAAAAGCCTTCGGCGCTCAGTTGATGGTCGCGAATCTCCTGCATGACTTTGAACCGGGTCAGCACCGCGTCCTCTGCCACGTCCCTGTCGCGCAGGCCGTGCGCACCAACCGGGCCGGTGTCCATCAAGTCGGCCAGCATTTCGATCAGCTCCGGGCGATGGCCTTCCCATGCGATCAACTCGTTCTCAACTGTGACGGTCAACACGGGCGCGGACGAGAAGCCTTTGGCCGAGAGGGCGGCTGCGTAATCCGTGGCGCTGCGCAAAGTGAACTTGATCCCACGATCGGTCAGAGCGACTTTAGAAAGGTCACTTTGGGCGCAAGCGGGCCGGATGTAGAGCACGACGTTAGTAGGCATTTGGGCTCCTTGTCAGAAAGATTCGGGCAAGGTCCAGGTGTAGGCGTGATCCCATCCCTTGGACCAAGAAGCCGCCAATTCCGGGACATCCGCGAGCAGCGGCGGGACGTCAGTCCAAGCACGTCCGGCTTGAAAGTCGTGGTAGCCGTCGCCCTCTGCGGCTTGCATGGCGGAAATCGAGTCGCCTTCACGACCTGCTTTTGCCCATCCAAGGCGGGCGTTCAAGCCGCGAAGAAAAACTGCAACCGGCTTGGAGTCATTTGCAATCTGTACGGTGTTAGCCATGGAATTTCCTGTGCAATCGTTTGGTTTGAAGTGCTGACCTGGACTGAAGATTCCGAGCCCCTGCGTAGGTTTTCGAATCGGGTTTCGCAGTTCGGCGGCTGCGCGTTGTTTGCCGCCCGTCCTGTTAGTTCGTCGCCCTTGCCGTGCTGGATCACGGAGAGACGACTGGAAAGGGCGGGCGCGGATGCCGCATGCGGAGCGCAGGCCGAAGGCCGAGCACCGAACGGGAGAGCACCCGGCGAAGCGAACCCTTGGAACGAGGAACGCAGTGATACAGTCGGCGGTTTAGGGCGGCGGACTTACAGGACAGGCATTGCGCCTGCTCGATAGCGATCCCGAGTCGGCCGCGCGGCGAGCGCCCCAAGCCCGTAGGGCTCAAATTCGGCCGAAGGCCGTGGGCAAGCGACAGCGCGCAGCGCCGCCAGGCCCGATGCGTAGCATGAGAGCCCGGCCCGTAGCCGTCAGGCGTAGGGACACGCCCTAGTGTCTCTTCCGGTAGTGATCCACCATCCCGGCCAGGTAGGCGGCCTCCAGGGCATCTCTAATGCACCAGACCGCTTGCCCCCGAAAATCCAAGCCACTTTTTCGGGTTTCAAGCGTCTCCAAAAATAGATGCTCGCGTGCAATACGCAACAGTTCCTGCTGCGCACCTTCGGAAAGTGTGGGTTTTTCCATGGTTTACTCCATCTCCAGATTGGCCAGAATTTCGCGGGCAAAGTCGTTGAGATGAATTTCGCCATTCGCTATGGCGACCACTTCGAGATGCGGAAGTGATTCCAGTACCTTCTCCATACGTCGGTCCACCTCCCTGCGGGCAAGTGCCGGCCATCCGCGATATTCGGCAATGGTCACCAGACCATCACGGTTCGTGCGCCCGTACCCCCGCATGAAAGAAGACAACCCCTCCAAATCGATGCTCTTGTGGTTCATGCTGCGATCCTCTCTTGCTGGGCCAGATGTAGACGCTCCACCGCGGCCGCGTGATATTTCGGGTCCATTTCGATCCCGTAGAACCGCCGTCCGACCTGGCGGGCGGCAACGCACGTCGAACCGGAACCAGCAAAGGGATCCAACACAATGTCCCGCGGGCGGCTGAAAGACTCAATCAGCGGCGCCAGGCACCCGACGGGCTTTTGCGTGGGATGGTGGCGGTTGCCGCTGTACTTCCACTGCATGACGTCCGGCAAGGGCTCGGCCGGCAACGCCGGCTGGCCCTTAGCCAACAAGTACGCGGACTCATGCTGATACGCCAGAAATCGGGCCTTGGATTGGTACTGCTTTGCGAAAACCAGGTGGCCGACAACGCGAAAGCCGGCGGCGCGCCAGGCCGCAAAGAATCGGTCAACACGATTCCAGCCGTAGAACGAAATGCAGAAAGCGTCATCGCGAAGGACGCGGAACATCTGCGCGAATGCGGGCGCCAGCCACTCATCAGTACGATCGTTCGCAATGCTCCGGCCGGAGCGGTCCACGTAGTTGACGAGATATGGCGGATCGGTCAGCACCAGGTCGACGCAGCGATCCGGCAAGGTGGGGAGAATGGACAGGCAATCGCCCAGGACAACACGACTCATGGTTGGCTCCTTGCGTGCAGCAATGTCAGCCGATCTGCATTGCACTGCACGGGGCATGCGGGCGCAGCCCATGAGAGCGCGGTCAAGGGACGTGGAATAAATAGTGAGCGTAGCGAACGGTTTATGCCGCGAAAGCCCTTGAAGATGGGCCGCGGCTACAAAGCCGCGTGCCGCGGCCCGGTCGTCCGTGCGGGAGGGGGATGCGACTGTGTGCACCGTGCAGTGCTTGATGGCACCCACGGGAAGAGGATGGCGCGCCGCCGGCGCGCCTGGCCCCGGGTGGGGCTATCGCAACCTCACTAGAAGAGCGACATCTGGCCAGCTACGGCAGCCTGGCGAATCGACTTCGGAATCACCTGCAGCGGCTGCTCGACCTCGGGCACGTCAGCGTCAGCCGCACCCAGGTCAGCACGCGCCACTACCTTGGCCACCGGCTCCTGCACGAGCGCTCGAGCGCCCTCTTCCGCTTCCCGGCGCCGAAGCCGTGCGCTCCAGCCGCCCAGGATATGAGCCGGCGTGAACCACTGGCCACGGCATTCCCCTGTCAGGCCGTTGCCGTGAATGACCACGGCAGGCACGTGCAGCAGCGCGAGTTGGATGAACGTCATGTACACGCAGCGCTGATCGATGTCGATCGCCGTCGCGTGCATGCACTGCTGGTAGTTCAGGCCAGCTTCGTGCATCGCGTGTGCTGCCGCTATCAGCATGCCGCCTGCGCCGCAGGCCGGCTCCAGCACGCGGACGAATCCTTGCTCGTTTGTCTTGTCGACCAGCGCCTGGCCATCGCCCATCATCATGCCTCCCATCAGGCGCGACACCTCGTATGGCGTGAAAAATTGACCGGCGCCCGCGTTGCCCATATCCAGCATCATGAAGGTGCTCCCCAGGACATCGCCAAAGTCTGCCGCCTCAACGCGCAGTTCGTAGGACATCACCAAGTGCGCGAAGGCCTGCACGAGCTTGTCGAGTTCGGACCGCTCGTACTGGGCGATCATCTGCAGGTAGCGCTGCTCGCGCACCTCCTGTTGCGCGAGATCGGCACGGGCCAATGCGATCGCGCAGATCTCCACCCAATCGCTCCAGACGCGGTCGATCCCCCGCGTGTGTGCCACTTGGCGTAGCAGGCCGACGATCTCCTTCCGGTGTGCGTCGGCGTTGTTCAGAAAGCGACGCTGTTGTGCATTTGAGGTTTTGGCCATTTGATCTCTCCGGTTGCCAGGGCGGGAATGCCCGGAACTTGAGAGGCACGGCGCAGCGCAGCGCTCAAGTGTCGAAGACGGCCGCGGCCGCAAGCGGTGCCGGCAAAGCCGGCACCGCGCCGCACTTGAACGCGAGAACGGCGTGGCATCATGACCGGGAAAGCAGACCCGCCACCCCGTATGGCTTTCAACGGTCCAACTTCAAAGCGCAGCCGTTGCCCTGCAGCGCCACTTAGCAGGGACTGCGCCTCGATAGCCTGATGGCGCGCAGAAGAAGGGCCCGCCGAAGCGGGCCGGGATAGCGTCAATCGATCGCCGCGAAGATGGCGTTTGCCTCGGCGTGTTCGCCGGCGAAGTCGCGCAGCGCGTGGTACTTCTCGATCAAGTCGACCCTCGGATACTGACCGCACAATTCGCAGAGGGTGAAGAGCGTGGCCACGATGCCGGCGGCGTCCGCCGACATGATGCGATCGCACCAGTTCGTCGGCCATTCGATGCGAAGCGATTTGTAGTCGGCCGGCGCCATGTAAAAGCCGTTCGGAATTTCGTAGTAGTGCCAGTAGCCGCCCGCATAATCTTTCGAAAGACGGTCGAGCCAGTTGTAGACACTGATTTCGCCGCGCAGCATCAGGCGGCGCCCGAACGCCCTGGGCAGAAAGTCGGTGCGATCGCCATCGGGCACCAGGCGTGCGACGGATAGAATGGGTTGGGTCATATCGTGCTCCTCAGAAGTAGGGCCCGGCCGGGTGGCGGGACGGGAGCACTGGCGCCCTGCGGAACAAGCGCCGGGGGCAAGGGGTCGTGGAATATAAAGCGAGCGCAGCGAGCGGCTATATGCCGCGAAAGCCCCTTGAGCCCGGCGTGCGCAGGGCAAAGATGCGCCCAAGGCCTGACACCAGCGCCAGGCCAGGCGCTGCAGGTCAAGGCATGATCCCCTTCTCTACGAACGAGACGATCTTGCCGCCACCCACGATCAGGTGGTCGAGGACGTTGGTGCCGACCAACGCAAGTGCATCTTTGAGATGACGCGTTATGTTGATGTCGGCCGCGCTCGGCTCGGCATGGCCGCTCGGATGGTTGTGCGCCAAGATCACGCTCGCCGCGTTGTGCGCCAGGGCAGCTTTGACGATCTCGCGTGGGTATACAGGCGCGCTGCTCAACGTGCCACGGAACGGCTCTTCATATGCGATCAGTTCGGCACGCGGGTTCAGGTACATGATGCCGAACACTTCGTGCTCCAGACTGCGGTTCAACCGCAGCTGCAGGAACTCGCGCACGAGCTTCGGCGAATCCATAGGCTGGCCACGCCGGATCTCCTGCAGAACGACCTCGCGTGCCGCGGCGAGGATTTCTTTTGGCTCAAGCTGGACATGGCTCACTGAATTTTCTATTGAGGATCAACGTCTACATACGAAAAAACCAATGAGCAGCATTCCAATTAATGTTCCGCCAATAGCGACCGCTGCGCGCTCAGCACGCTCAGAGCCATAAAAATACAAAACGCACGAGATCGCGGCGGTGAAGACAATCAGCAGGCCCAGGACAAACGGGCGCCAATTGTTCAGAAACGCATGGTATACCCCGCTCAAGGCAAATCTATGTTTGCTCATCGGCATCCGCGAAAAAACATGACCGGGTCTTGATTCTGCCAAATATTCCGCCAATGGGATAGTCTTTTCCAGTGGCCAATATAATCGGACGAGTCCAGATTTGCCGGGGGGGCTTCGTGCAGGGAGTTCACTGACGAGTATTTCGCGCGACCGAATACTTACCAAGGCAGCTGCGCTAATCGGAGCAAGGAGAACTAGGCTCTTGTGCCGAAGATCTCAATTCTTCCTTCCTCTTGAGGTCGTCTTAAAAGGCAGGAAATAAAGTGAGCCAAGCCAATCCCAACTCTCCCTCGCGATAACAGTAACGGCTCGCCTCAGTGGCAGCTAAGTTTGTCTGCGTAAGTTCTCCACCGTGCAAATCCCTGCACCCTTCTGGAGATGCTCATGTACCGCTACACCAAACTCGCCCTACTGGCCATCGTCATTGCTACGACTGGCGCTGCCGCCTATGCCGCCAAAGGCAGCATGGAAAACGACGCCCTGGCGATCACCAAGGCCAAGATTGCTCTCACCCAGGCCGTCGCCGTTGCCGAGCAGCACGCCAATGGCAAGGCATCACGCGCCGAGTACGAAAACTCGAAGCAAGGCTGGGTCTACGACGTGGAAGTTGTCAGCGGGGCAAAAGTCTTCGATGTCCGGGTCGATGCCGAAAAGGGCACGGTCATCTCGTCTGCCGAGGACAAGGCGGATCACGATGATGGCCACGACAAGCAAGATTGACCGCCCGCCAGTGTGGCCGGATCGCGCATGACGCCGTGATCCGGCACGGAGACTTGATGGAACACCTCAATCAAACAATCTTCCTGTGGCTCAATGCGCCTGAACACCCGAATGCTCTGGTGGTGACTCTGGCCACTTTCTTTGCGGAATGGCTCATCTGGGCCGTCCCGATCCTGATCGGCATCGGCTGGCTGCGTGGCAACGAGAACACCCGAAAGACGCTGCTGATAGCTACCGCGTCCGGCTTGGTTGGACTGCTGGCCAACCAAGTCATCGGCCTGGTTTGGTCGCACCCCCGGCCTTTCATGATCGGGCTGGGGCGTACGCTCATTCCCCACGTTGCCGACTCGTCATTTCCCAGCGATCACCTGACGCTCTGGTGGTCGGTCGCCCTCAGCATTCTGATGCAGCGAGGACTGCGAAGAGTTGGTATCGCTTTGGCACTGTTTGCCCTCCCCATCGCCTGGTCGCGCATCTACCTGGGGGTTCACTTTCCGCTGGACATGGTTGGTGCCATCGTGGTCGCAGCGTTCAGTGCCGCTCTGACGCTACACGGAGCACGTTGGTATCTGGGACCGATCTACCGATTGGCCGCCTGTATCTATCGCAAGTTGTTCGGCAGGCTGATCGCGCTGGGATGGGTGCGCGAGTGAGCCTATGGATCGGCTAAGTCTGCTTGGTCAGACTAGCGGCAATCCCTTTCACCTCGGCAGGAGAACGCCATGAACAATTTGCCCACGGTCGGAGCAAGCGGCTGGCTCAACAAAGTCCCTGAAGTAACGTTGTCGTTTTGGATCATCAAGATCATGTCCACCACGGTGGGCGAGACGGGGGCTGACTTCCTGGCGGTCAACGCGGGCTGGGGCCAAGGCGTGACCCGTACGGTCATGGCCACTTTGCTAGCAGCCGCATTGTTCATGCAGTTGCGTACTCGCCGCTACACCCCTTGGATCTACTGGCTGACAGTCTTGCTGGTCAGCGTGGTCGGTACCCAGATAACTGACCTATTAACAGATGGCCTGGGTGTCAGCCTATACGTCAGCACCTCGGTTTTCGCCGCAGCGCTCGCCGCGATCTTCTTCGTCTGGTATCGGGTTGAACGTACCCTATCCATCCATAACGTCGTGACGCGCAAGCGGGAACTGTTCTATTGGTCAGCCATCCTGTGCACATTTGCGCTGGGCACCGCTGCCGGCGATCTGGCGACCGAGGCGCTGGGCTTGGGCTTTACTTGGGGCGCAGTCGCCTTTGGTGCGCTGATCGGCATCACCTTTGCCGCATGGCGCATGGGTGGAAATGCCGTTTTGACTTTCTGGATCGGCTACATCCTGACTCGTCCCTTCGGCGCTGCGCTCGGCGACCTGCTGACGCAAGCCAAGACTTATGGGGGCCTCGGCATGGGGGCTATGTGGACTAGCGCCCTGTTCCTCTCCGTCATTGTCATGCTGGTGGCCGTTGCGCAGTTCGGCATGAACGCAGGACGCTCAGTCCAAGCCGCCAAGTAACCCTCTTCTCAATTTTCAAGGAGAAACCATGCGCAAGCAGCACTCTATCGCCCGCTTTGCCGCGACCGCTTCGGCGGTGGCACTCGTCGCCCTCGCCGCTGGCTGCTCCAAGCCAGCCGACCAAGGCGGCGCGAGCGCCGAGCCCGCTGCCGCGGCCAACGCTAGCACGACGTCGCCGGGTAAAACTGCTTCCAAGCTAGGTGACCTGAATGCATTTCGTAATATTGCTGCCGATGTAGCCGCCATCGTAGACAACGGTGATCTGCCCGCTGCCAAGAGACGCATCAAGGATTTGGAGACGGAATGGGATTCGGCTGAGGCAGGCCTAAAGCCTCGAGCCGCCAATGACTGGCATGCCCTCGACAAGGCCATCGATAAGGCGTTGGCAGCACTGCGCGCTGAAACGCCGAATCAAGCCGACTGCAAGGCTGAGATGGGTGCGCTGCTGAAAACCTTCGACTCACTCGAAGGTAGGAACTGAACATGGACATTGCCAGCTGGGTCCAGAGCTGGGGCCTGCCAGCCGTGGCCGTTGGGAGCTTTCTCGAAGGCGAGTCCGTACTGCTGATCGCCGGCGCCGCCGCAGCGCGCGGCCATCTTTCAATCCAGGCGGTAATGGTCGTGGCGGCGGTGGCCAGCTTTATCGGAGATCAGTTGTTCTTTCTGATTGGTCGGCACTACGGGGCTACTCTGCTGACACGCTTTCCTGCGTTGCAGCCCCGCGCTCTGCGGGTGGCCCTTTTGCTCGAGCGTCATCACCTGCCGTTGATTCTGTCAATTCGCTTCCTCTACGGCCTGCGCGTTGCCGGGCCGATCGCGATCGGCATGAGCCGCGTGCCTTGGTCCCGCTTTCTGGTGCTTAACTTCGTTGGCGCCGTGTTCTGGGCCGTGCTGATTGGCGGTCTCGGCTACGGCACGGGTCATGCACTGGCGTACGCACTGCAAAGCGTCGATGCCGATGAACTATGGGGCTTGGCGCTGCTTGCCGTGTCAATTTTTCTCGCCTGGCTGATTGCGCGACACAGCCCACGAGGGACATCGGGTAGAGAGGGGGCACATCCCGATCTGACTCAAGCAGCAAAGAACCACATTTGGAGAAGAAAATGAACACCAATGAATCGACTGTCGGCCTCCAAGATGCATTGGCCAAGGTGCCCGAAGTTACGCTGGGCTTTTGGCTCATCAAAATCGCCGCCACAACGCTCGGCGAAACTGGAGGCGACGCTGTCTCGATGTCCATGAACCTGGGCTACCTGGTCGGGACAGGCATATTCGCAGTGGTCTTCCTGGCCGCCGTTGTCGCGCAGGTCAAGGCCAAGCGCTTCCACCCCTTTCTGTATTGGGTCACCATCATCGCTACTACGACAGTCGGCACGACGCTAGCCGATTTTGCGGATCGTTCACTCGGAATCGGGTACGCTGGCGGTTCGAGTTTGCTGCTGGTCTTGTTGCTAGGTTCGCTCTTAGTCTGGCATCGCAGTCTCGGCTCTGTGTCAGTGAGCACCGTCAGTTCACCCAAGGCGGAAGCGTTTTATTGGCTGACGATTATGTTTTCCCAGACTCTAGGCACGGCGTTGGGTGACTGGACGGCTGATACGGCGGGCCTGGGCTATACAGGCGCAGCCGTCGTGTTTAGTGGGTTGCTTGCTCTGATTGTGGCAGCCTACTACTGGACGGGTATATCCCGCACGCTGCTTTTCTGGGCGGCGTTTATCCTGACCCGCCCACTGGGTGCCGTGGTGGGCGATTTTCTGGACAAGCCGCTGAGCGCCGGCGGTCTGGCGCTGGATCGCTACTCGGCGTCGGCCGCGCTGCTGGCATTCATGCTAGCCGCCATCCTGCTCTTCAAGCAACAGGCAGCCAGGACCGCGCATTAAACTTAAGCCGCGGCGCAAGCGGCGCGGCAAATTCCAGGAGAGAAAATGAGCAAGACCGAAGCCATTCACTACGACGGAATCAGCAAGACCTTTCACTGGCTCACCGTCATCCTCATTCTTGCCGCCTTTGTTCTCGGCCCCGGAGATTTCGGACGCCTGGTCCATGCCAATGGCGATCCCGGCGCACGACTGGACATCGTGTGGCACGAAACGTTGGGAATAAGCATCTTTGCCCTGACCTTTCTGCGCCTGTTGTGGGTTGCCGTGCGCTCGGGCGCGCCTGATCACAAGCTCGAACCCAAGCTGCATCTGGCCTCCAGATTGATGCACATAGCCTTGTGGACCCTGCTGTTTGCATTGCCGTTGACCGCTTTGCTGACACTGGCTACGGAAGGCCAACCACTGACGCTGCTGGGCGGCTTGCGCATTACCGAACTGCCTTGGATCGCGTCCGCTCCGATCCTTGGCATGACCGATTGGGGCGATATCCACTCCTTCCTGGGAGATGCCATCATCTGGCTGGCGGGTATTCATGCGGTTGCCGCCCTCTACCACCACTTCGTGCTCAAAGACGGTGTATTCAGATCGATGCTGCCTTGAGCCGCTTACCCGGACTGCCTGGAGAAAATATGCGGGTTTTGCTGGTCGAAGACGATCTCATGATTGGCGAGGCGGTCCAAGGCGCATTGAAGGACGCCGCGTACGCGGTCGATTGGGTGCGGGATGGGCAAAGCGCGCTGGCGGCATTGGGCAGCCAGCATTACGACCTGCTCCTGCTGGACCTTGGCCTGCCGGGCAAGGACGGGTTGCAGGTCTTGCGCGATGTCCGCGCCAGCGACAACGGCGTGCCGCTGATCATCATCACCGCTCGGGACGGCCTCGATGACCGGCTGCGCGGCCTGGATGGCGGAGCCGACGATTACGTGCTCAAGCCTTTTGAGATGACGGAGCTGCAGGCCCGCATGCGCGCCGTGCTGCGCCGCAAAGCCGGGGCATCCGGACCGATGATGAGCAATGGCGTGGTTTCCCTCGATCTGGCCACCAAAGAGGCGCGTGTCAATGGCGCCGCCGCCCAGCAACTCTCCAATCGCGAGTTCTCGCTGCTGCAAGCCCTGCTGGCCAGGCCCGGAGCCATTCTCTCGCGCAGCGAACTGGAGGATCGCATATACGGGTGGGGCGAAGAAGTCGAAAGCAACGCCGTTGAGTATTTGATCCACGCACTGCGGCGCAAGCTCGGAAGCGAAATCATCAAGAATGTCAGGGGGCTCGGATGGATGGTCTCAAAAGGCGCTTGAACGAGTCGGTTCAGCTCAAGCTGTCCGTCACCCTATCGCTGGCCATCCTCGTGGTGGCCGTCGTGGCAGGTGTCTTTTCGTTCCTATCGGCCTTCGACGAAGCCCATGAGCTACAGGACGATGTTCTACGCCAGGTGGCACAGATCATGGATCGGCAGCGCCTGTCACCGGCCCCGCCGACAATAGATGTTCACCCCAACGATTTCGATGAAGAATCGCGTGTGATCGTCCAGCGCTTAGGCGAAGTCAATCCATCTGAGGCAAGCGTGGATGCAGGCGGCACACTTCCCCTTCCGACGACACTCGCCGATGGATTGCACACGCTCGAGGTCGGTGGCGAGTCGTTCCGCGTGCTGGTCAAGACCACGGCTGCCGGTGAAGGCATTGCCGTGGCACAAGAAGCTGGCTTCCGCAATGAAATCGCCCGCGATGCAGCGCTGCGCACCGTGATGCCTTTTCTGATTCTTATGCCGGTACTGCTATTGATCGTCGCCGACCTGGTGCGCAAGATGTTCCGCCCCATTGCCGCGCTTTCCAAGGAAATAGACCTGCGCGCCGAACAGGAACTGCACCCCATCGAAGACCGTCACCTTCCGGCCGAGGTGCGTCCGTTCGTCGTCGCAATCAATCGCCTGCTCGCCCGTGTCGGCCAGTCTTTGGAAACCCAGCGCCGCTTTGTGGCGGATGCCGCGCACGAGCTACGCTCGCCTCTGACTGCTCTCTCGCTGCAAGCCGAGCGGCTGGCAGATGCGGAAATGTCCGGCCAGGCACGTGAGAGACTAACGGTCTTGCGCCAAGGGATCGAGCGCGGCCGAAGCCTGCTAAATCAACTCCTAGCTTTGGCCAAGGCACAGTCGGCCACTGACGGACCGAAGTCGCCGGTATCCGTCCAAAGCATCTACCGCCGTGTGCTGGAAGATCTCATGCCGTTGGCCGAGTCCAAGCACATCGATATCGGGGTCGAAGGCACGCAAGATGCAGAGGTGTGGGCGAGCGAGATGGACATGATCACCCTGGTCAAAAATCTGGTGGACAACGCCATTCGCTACACGCCGGAGGGCGGGAGGGTCGATCTTTTCGTGAGTGCATCAGAAGGGAAGACCGAGCTTTGTGTTCAGGACAACGGACCAGGCATTCCGCTAGCCGAACGGGACCGGGTTTTTGATCCCTTCTACCGCACGCTCGGCAACGAGCAGATCGGTTCGGGACTGGGGCTATCCATCGTCCAAACGGTTGCCCATCGCGTCGGCGCAGAGATTCGACTCGACTTCTCGGATGAAGAGAGGCAAACCGGCCTGAGCGTCATCGTCCAATTTTCGAGATCCGGTTTGCCGCACGCATCGGATTAGTTGTTCGCGTAGGCTCCATCCCAAGTCAGATTTAGATCATCATGGGGCACTAATTTGAGGGCCCACACAGATAGGTGAAGCCCCATGTTCATACAGTATTCTCAGCCATGCCTTTCCGTCCACCCCTGACCGCCGAGCAGCTGCGCGCCATATATGAGCGCCAGCCGTGGAACCCTGATGTGATTGCCCTGCTATGGGAGGTCAAGCGCCTGCGCACCTGGCCGTTACGCTTTCACCAGATGGTCGACGAGCTGAAGCGCCCCGTCGGCATAACGGGCGTGGTCTATGACCAAGCAGTGGAAGATCTCCCCCAAGAGCCCTGTGTGCAGGAGCAAGAGCAAATGACGGCCGAGCTGCTGGAAGATCCGCGCAAGCTGCGCAAGGGCATGGGGCCGCTGTAGAAGACGACCATGGACTACAACGGAATTCTGGAACGGGTCCAGGGCACGTACGTGGCCCAGGCCGCCCTCACTCCGCCGCCGGCCGTGACCGCCGAGGACCGCGACTACCCAGTCGAAATTGACGCAGGCCACGCCGGTCTGGTGCGCATCACCTTCCGGCGCCAGAAGGCCAGACGAGCCAAACACAGCCATTGGTTCTGGTCGGCCAAGCGGGCGGACCCGGTCTAGGGCTCCCACGCATTCACAACAGGCCAGTGAGGCTCGGCGCACTCTGCATATTGGCCGCCCGGCCCCAGATGCACGTGCACCACGTCGTCCTAGGAACCCGAATCAATGCGAGGTTTAGCGGCTAAACCATAGCGGGCGCTGCAGAAGAACTTCTGTTGTGAAGTCCGTATTTCAAATTGGGATCTGGTGGGGACCGGTGGATATGTGGGTGAAGCCTGGTAGCCGGTGGGCATACCCTGTGGTCAAGCGCGTGGGCAGGCAAAGCCTGTCCACCGTTTGTCCAGCAGGGTTGTCCACGGGCCGAGCGTAGCGAGCCAGGCGGTCGCGCAGCGATCATCCACATATCCACGGGTTCGAATGAACGCGGATTCGAATGAGTTGCACGGTGGGCGACAATCTAGGCACAGAGGTCCTACATTGGGCCAAGGAGACGCAGTGAAGAATCTTTTCCCTAACTTGGCACGTGAGTCCAACGCGGACAACGAGGTACTTAGTCCGACGCAATGGTCTCGCGTATTCACGGAAATGAGGAAGGACGGCCTGTTCTTCGGCCTGCTTGGCATCGTGCTTGGATTTGTCCAAAAGTACGGTTACGACAATTTTGGCGGGAAGAATTGGGGAAGTGACCTACTTCAAGAGCATATCGCGTTCGAGTCGCTGGTTATTCTGACTGGGCTGGTCTGGTTACTCAAGCTGCTCCATCTTCTGTTGCTCCGCGTCCTGCCCCGTGTGGAATCAATAGGCCGCTTAATGCATATGGTTGCGCATGTGGAATTGCGAGTAATGGCGCTTGGATCTGTAGCCACACTTACCACTCTTGGATTCGCGCTCAGTGCACTTTGCTTTGGCGCGATTCATCCAGGCATAGTTTTCGTCGTCGGCGCTGCCTATTTTTCCGGAATCACAGCATTTGCCGTCACTCCAGCACGAAGAGCAGAGATCAAACGCCCAGGTTTTATTGTGGCTTGGGTATTGACTTGGGCTATCCCTTTGGCGTTCGTGTTAATGCCGTTGATGAGGCGACTTATAGTCGACGGCTAGTGTCAAATTTCGTTCAACTTGACATTGGCTCGCTGAAGTTGGAGGTAGCCTGGGAGGAAGGTACCTTGAGCCGTTCGACCGCTTCCGACCCTTCTCCGACATACCGTTCTGCGGGCGGAACGGCCGCTAACCGTAGTTGAACCGTCAGATCGCGCCCGTGTACATCAAAGATCGCGGAGAAACTCAATCAATGTCGCGTTGACGAAATCCGGCGCCTCCTGTTGCAGCCAATGCCCTGCTCGCGGAACGACCCGAGAAGCCGACAGCCTGGGCACGATCTGGGGCATGCCGTCGATAATTTCGTGCATGCCTGGCATTGCCAGACCTGTGTCTCGCTCGCCGACAAGGTACAGGGCAGGAACCTCGACGAGCAGGCCCTCCAAAGCCGATTGCACTTCCCAATTGCGATCGAGGTTGCGGTAGTAATTCAATCCACCGCGAAAGCCAGAAATGCTGAATGCTTGCACAAACTTGTCAAGGTCGGTGGGTGCGAGCCACGCGGGCAACAAAGGTGGATCAATCAGAGAGTCAAGGAGTCCACCACTTCGCGGCACGAGTCCGAATGGATTGGGCGTATTTGCGTCGCGGGCTCCGACGTCGCCTGATGCGGAAAAATAGATCTTGCGCAATGTCGTGGCAACGTCACGCTCAAGTTCGGTTTCGGCCAACCCAGGTTCGGAAAAGTAATGCGTATAGAACCTCGTTTGGTCGGTCTGCGGAAAAAGCCGGCTCGGCGTCATCGGCGCGCGGCCCATCATTGGCACCCCAAGCGCAACGACAGCGCGAAAGCGGTCAGGCCGAAGCAACGCGGCTTGCCAAGCAATGGTTGCACCCCAATCGTTTCCTACAACAACTGCGTCGCGCTCTCCGAGAATGTCAACGAGCGCCACCAGGTCACCGACAACGTCTAACGTCGTGTACTGTCCGATTGCCGTTGGGCATTCGCTTGATCCGTAGCCACGCAGATCCGGTGCTATTGCGTGGAAGCCGGCGTGCGCAAGTGCCGCCAGTTGATGGCGCCAAGCATGCGAGGTTTCAGGAAAGCCGTGACAAAGGAGCACCAACGGGCCGTCGCCCTGTTCAGCGACATGCAGGCGAATTCCGTTTGCTTCAATAAACGTTTGACGGTATGCGGTCATGGTTGCTCTGGCAGAGATGTATGCACACAAGAATCCCGAGATAGCGTAACATTAAAAGTTGCGCATTACCAAGCTTCTTAATATGCAACGCGATACCCGACTGGCTCGACTTCTGCACATCCTTATCCACATGCATCTTCGAGGAGGTGCGACCACCTCAGAGACGATTGCGCTGATGCTGCATACGAACCCCGTCTTTGTCCGCCGAACGATGGCTGCGCTACGCGAATCGGGGTACGTAAAGTCGACTGGTGGTCCAGGCGGAGGCTGGGCGCTCGCCTGTGACCTCAACGATCTTACGGTGAGAGATGTCTACCAGGCCATTGGACATACCGCGCCGTTTGTGATCGGCCTAGCCGACGACAATCACACTTGTCCGGTGGAGGCGGCGGTAAATCGCCACGTCAATGAGGCGTTGGGTTCAGCAGAAAATACGTTGCTTCAATTGCTCGGTGATAAGCGACTCTCCGAGATCGCGCACGACGTGACGTCGTCAAAGTCGCGCAAAACGACTAGGTAATCTCGCGGAGCAACGGAATGGGTGGCAATGGAGGCAAGCATCAAGCACCTGGCCGATAGCGATTTGCGGCATGAACGTGTGTCAGCTTCCAGCCCGCAAGCGGCCGTCGGCTTGCGGGCTGTCAATGCCTCTTGTTGGCCGGGAGCTGTCATCAACGACAGAAAGCTCCCGACCCAAAGCGCCCCTTTCGAAGCTTGTCACGTCGGGCGACCAGCTACAACGCTTCTATGACAAGCGGACGATAGATGTCGCCTTTCCGCCTTCAACGAACTTCGACTGCTAGCGTTCCAGATCTTTGTCGCGGGTCCGTTCAAGATCGTGATCCAACAACGGCACTGGCCTTTCACCACTTTGACCTTTGACCAGGCCGACGCCGCCGTGTGGATAGCGCACTGCGACAGAGTTTCCCGCTTCCAATATGGGCGTTTGGAGCAACGAGCGCTTGAAATGAAGCGCTATCTCATCACCGTGTTCTTGCACGACATGGCGCTCGGTCACACCTAGGATGACGCCTTCGTATGTACGACTAGGTGTCGCCGGGTGGACCGCCACTTTTCGCCGACAATAGCCCTAGCCAGGTCGATCGCCCGTTCCTGATCCAGATCGCAGATGTTGGTGCGTATCAGGCTCGCCATGCGGGTGGAGTCGACCTCGTAGGCCTCTATGGACGCTCGGATCATGTCAGCGCGGTCCACTCCCTTCCAGTCGATCGCATAGCCGGCCCCTCGCGCCACTTGGCCAACAAACTCGCGGATGGAACGGCCGTTACGATACTCTTCACGGCTCTTGCTAGCACCCTCCTCGGCAGCCAACCACCGCGGCGTCCGTCCTCTGCCCCTCCAAGATGCTCCTGTGGCTGGGTGGCGGTACTTGGCGGCAACGGGCCCCCGGGCGCGTCCCTTGTTGGGATTCCCCGCTTTAGGCTTCGTGGAACGGCGAGCGCCAAACGCCTCGGGAACTTCTTGAGGTGTGATGGCGGTGTCTCGCATCAGCACGATGATCTTCCTCACTTCTTCCGTGCGTCGCAGCGTTGCCTTCAGTCGTTCCTGCTCCTGCTGCAGCCTGCTGATTTGCGCATCGATGTTCTTGAGTGCAATGTCCATCCGTAGCTCCATGGGTTGTGTTGTTTAGCCGCTAAACGTTGGCATTCGTGGTCCGCCAGGAATCATCGCCATAGAAATCCCTGAACCCCCAGTCCTTCGCCAGCGCCTCCCAGATCTTCGACCCGTGCTCGAAATAGCGATGTACTTCCTGCTGCGGGCGAGCATCCATTCGCAGCACCGCAATGCAGTCTTCTACAAGCTCGTTGTCCAATCGACGCAGATCGGTGTTGTCGAACGGGAATCTGTTTCCGTTATAGAGATTCAACAGGAACCGGGCTATCACCTGCGACTGGCCTGTATCCCTCTGCGCGATCGGCAGCAGCCGCTTTAGCGCGGCTTCTCCAGCCTCCATTCGCGCCGGTCGCTCGGCGAGTTCACGAGACCGTTCCTCGCACATCTTGGCAAATGCCGCCTGTACGCTGGGCGGATTTTCAGGAGCTTGGCGCGACGTACCAGTGTCGTCGTTGAGGATGACGTACGTAGAAGCTTGTCGGACTATCCGCATTGCGTCCTCCGCGCTTGGAGTTACCTCCGCAGCACCCTGATGTCCGCTATCGGGTTGTTCCTTGCCTTGTGCCTTCGCCGACTTTCTGATCGCCTTGACTTCTGCCCGCGTGGGCTTTCTTTCCGGAGATTGCAGGAGGCCCTCAACAGCCTTCGGATCTTCGCGATGAGCAACGGCCAGTTCTTTTGCCAACGTGACGTCAGTCAGCTGCCCGTTCGCAACTGCATCGGCAACAGGTTCGGGAAGGCTAAGCATCGAAACGTGCATGCTGACCCACGCCTTAGATTTGCCCAATTTGCGGGCAATGTCGGCTTGCGTCATTCCTTCCGCGAGTTTCCCGCCGATGAAATCCGCCAATTCTCGGCCGTTGAGCTTTTCGCGTTGGAGGTTCTCGATTACTTGGTCGAAGTCATCGAAATCATGATCTTCGTGCCCGGGGATCTGCTGGAGACCCGCCTCGATCGTTCCCAGATAGCGACGGTGACCGTGGTTGATGATGAAGTCGCCGGGAATAGTGGGGTGCGGTCGCAACGAGATGGGGACCATCACCCCCCTCTTCCCCTGGCGCTGGCGTTCCTGAATGGAGGCGGCCATTTCACCGATGCTTTCCTTCGTCAGGCCTTGGTTGCCATCACGTCGTTTGTTGTTCTTGTCCGGGTGAATTCGGGCGACGTCATACATCTTGTAGCCCTCGGCCTGCTTGGGGCCATCCAGCAGCGATGCAAGGTCGCCCAGGCCATCCAGATCGAGGCCTCCCGGCATGATGTGCGATGCAGAGGTCATCTGGCGATCCCCATCATTTGCAGTACGTGCTGACCCAGCGCATGCATTTCGGCACCAGCCGCACGCGCGGTCGTCTTCTTGCTTTTCCAGACTGGTTCACCAGCAGCGAGAGCTTCCGCCACGCTGGCGCGCAGGCCAACGACGACGGGCGCAAGCAGCTTGGCATGAGCGGCCTGGACTTCTTCCAAGTGCTTGACTTGGCGAGGATTGCGGCGGTCGACGCGGTTGGGCACGATGCCGAGAAATTGCAGACTCGGATTCCTCTGCTTGGCTCCCACGATTACGCGCATCATGTCCTTGATGCCCTCGATGCTGTAGTCCTCCATTTCCACCGGGCTGATGACCGCGTCAGCGGAACTCAGCGCGGTGATTGTTGCGATGCCGATGTTCGCTGGCGTGTCGACGACGCAGAGGTCAAATCCACGGGCTTCGAACTCATGCAGGTTTGCCGGGTAATTCTTGAAGGCCTTCTCCGCAGGCATGTAGATGACATTTGCAAGCAGGCGGTCCGCATGCACCAAGCTTATGGCCCCGGAGATCGACGGTATGGCGGGCGGCTGATCGAGGAACAATGCGCTCGCCGGCACTTCCAGCCGGTGCTGGCGCATCGTCTTGGAGAGGTTGCCGGTATCGAGGTCGATCACCAGGGTTTTGTAGCCCGCTTCGGCCGCATGGAATGCGATGTGGGCAGCGTCGGCGGTCTTTCCAACTCCGCCTTTGCCGTTCGCGATCACAACAGTCTTCATCATTGCCTCTCGAGAGGATAAGGTCTGGCGGCTGGGCGATGGTTCCTCGTTTAGCCGCTAAACGCAGTCAGGGTTTGTGCAGAGTGGGGGGTGATGGCCGCTGCAGGTCGGGCCAAACCTCCCAATAGTCGGTGGGCCTTAGCTCTTCCCGCGGGATGCCAAGGGTTTTGAAAATCCGCACACAGTGCGTCGACCCCAGGGGGGCCTTGCTCTTGAGCATTTTGTTGACGGCCGGCTGGGTCACTCCCAAGATTCGGGCGAGCGCCTCTTGCGTCCCTCCAGCCAGTGCAATTGCCCTCTTAAGAGCAGGTTGGGAAGGTCCTAGGTCGTCTGAACGATCAGTCATAGATCTCATTTTATAACTATAGTTATTTTTAGTCCAACAGAATTTTATTCCTATAGTTTTTGACGCGCCACAACTACAAGAATACGCTCCGCGCATGAATCAGACGGCGATTGGCGCCAGGATCAAGCAACGCCGCAAAGAGCTAAGGCTCACCCAAGAACAGCTTGCGGACCTGGCCAACCTCACACAAGCAGCGATCGCCAAAATCGAGCGCGGCGGAGCCACGCGCCATATCACCGACATTGCCAAGGCTCTTGGGGTGGATACCAATTGGCTTGTTTACGGCCAAGAGGCGGAGAACACGCCATCTTCCGGGTACTGGCCGTTCAAGATCGCCCGTCTGCATGACTTCGAGTCCCTTTCTGCTGCCAAGCGTCACGAACTGGATGTCCGGCTTGCAGACTTCATCGCGGGCGCCATCGAGACCAAAAGAACCGCGTAGGCGCAAGGCCTCAGTGCGTTCCTGCCATCTGCAAGGGCTTCCGGCAAATCCCATCCCGAAGCGCTCGCCAGCCCGAGCAAACCTAGCGGTAGTACCTACGTTGTATAGATTTGCCTTCAAAGTAAGCAAATGAGATTTGCGAAACCAAATATTCCTATTTTTATAACTAGAGTATTGCGCTATTTTATGACTTTCGTTATATTTTAGCTCACCGGGAAAAAACCCGTTTTGTTCTTTCACAATCCGAAATGTTTGACCGTCCTGCGCTCGCTGTGAAGCGACGCCAAGGGGAGCTTGCCGTGAGGAATGAAAGGCCCCGGGGACAAAAACAAGCGGCAAGAATTGATGTGTCAGCTGGCGACCCGTGAAGTCCGCTGGTCTACCGGGGAAGCGAAAACAACAAAAACAGGGTAGGCGCCGGTGCAAAAGTCAGCGTCCACATCAATCTCGGAGACGTCGAGGCAGAGGCACGAAGTGCCCCCTGACGTCGTGTGAAGCATTCCGAGTGGCTAGCGCTGCCGGAGGAGCCCAGCCCGAGCGCCCAAGCAGTATCTGCGTGCCTTCCGTGGCGAGTAACGGATAGGGCGAACACCGAAAGGGCCCAACCTTTTTGCGCCGTGCAAGTCGGCAGGAAGTCGCATGCGTTGTGGTATCTCGCATGCGACATCCGAATCGGCATTCCTGTGACGCCCTGTTTAGCGGCTAAACACTTCCGGGGCGAGTGCTCCGATTCGGATGAAGAAGGGCCGGAGCCTATCGGTCCATACCGGGCGGCTAACCCGCTCGCGTCAACCTTGATGACGCTTATGAGAACTGCACTTTTCATATTTGCCGTGGCCGCTGGAATGGGTATTGTCCTGGCACTCAAAGGGTACCAAGAGGATTACGTCAAGCGTCACGTCAACCCAGATATAGCGCCTTTTGGAACAATTGAGGAGTCTACTAACTGTGTCAAACAACAAAGAACGCCGCGGAGTAACACCGGCCAAAGCGGCCAGGGATAGCGCCATCCTGGTGGTGACCATTGCGATCGGGGTGGTAGCCATAGCAGCTGTGGTCGCAATTTGCGTCGCCTCTATGTCGGTAGCCATCACCAAATGGCATGACATTGCGTGGGCTGTCACCGTGGGCGGAAGTTTCTGGGGCGGGTTCACCGTCGCCGTACTCGGACTATTTGCCGGGGCATGGCTTCTCGACACGGCTTGGCAGCTCGACAAGGATAAGCACTATCGCGCCATCTTCTGGCTAAAGGTCGCCGGACGCGTGGGGATCGGCCTATCGGTGCTCGTGCAAGCCAGTCTGCTCGGGCTCTGGATAAGCGGCGAATTGGGGAAACTCACTACACCTCAAGTGCTCGCCCTTGGATTCCCCATCAGTTGCACCATGATGTATCTGCTTTACCAGTCATATGCCGCAGCGGCCGAACGCACTTAAACACGCGAGGAAGTCCGGCCTGGGCCGCTTGGGCCGCTGCTTCCCCTGCCTGCCAAACGACAAATAGCATCCGGTTGCGAAACTGGCGAACGGAGGAACCCCACATGGACAGAAGGCTCTATCCTGTCGAGATCCGGGTGGGCGGCGCACCCCGCTCCTACTCGCCGCAATTCCAAACTGAAGAGCAATACGCCGACGCATGGAAGCGAGTGTTGCTCCTCTCCCATGGCAAGGCTGAAGTACGCTGCCTTTGCCCTGGAGCCGGCGATAAACGCCTGTCGATTCACAGCCGGCCAAGCTCCGATCGCTTCCACTTGGCGCGGTTCCCGGAAACGGGAAGCGAACATAGCGAAGACTGCCTTTACTACGCTGCAGACCCCGCAATGTCGGGCCTGGGCTCATACCGGCGCGGTGTCGTTCAAGAGCTGGACGATGGTGCCACGAAGATCAAATTGAAGGTCGGCCTACAGCAACGGCCAACAGCGGCGCCCGAAAGCGCTGACACAACATCGCCGGGTAAGCCCAAGGCTCCGCCATCACGCTCGCGATCCAGCCAGGCCAGCATGACCCTGAAAGGTCTGCTCCACTTCCTTTGGACCCAAGCGGCGCTGAACACCTGGTCACCCGGCATGGAAGGCAAGCGCAATGTGGGTGTCGTTCACCATCATGTCATGCGTGTTGCCGCGACTACGTATGCGGGCCGTGTGCGCCTCGCACAGAATCTGATTGTCGCCACGCCCACCAGCGCAGGCCAGCAGGCCAGCTACAACAAGGCGAAAACCCTGGATGCCGTGAGCCACCGCCGGCGCCTGGTCGTGGTTGCACCGTTGGCGCAACACCAGGAAGGCATGGACGGCGCAAGCTTGATGCCCATATCAGCATTTCATGGAATCCCGCACCTGGCGCTTGACGAGGGCATCTGGCACGCGCTCGAGCGCAGTTTCGGTCGGGAGTTGGATGCCTGGCGTGCAGGCAACCCTGTTGTGGCAATTGTGCAGACAGACCCACCGAAGTCCTCTGGCGGCACGGTTCGCGCTCAAGTCGTCGACGCGGCGCTGATGCACGTAACTCGCGAGTGGATTCCGGTGGACTCTGGGTACGAGGCGTTGATTGCGGACCAACTGATTGCAACCAAGCGCCGATTCGAAAAGCCTCTTCGCTTTGACGCTGGCGAAGATGCGACCTTTCCGGACTTTTGGCTCAAGGACATGGAGAACCCCATGCCGCTGGAGGTCTGGGGTATGGCCACCGCTGAATACCAAGCTCGGAAAGCTGAAAAGGCTGTGTTCTACAACGGCACGTATGGCGAAGACGGATGGTGGTCATGGAATGCCGCTATCGGCGATCCAGTGCCCGACTTCCCCCCAAAATTAGGAAGCCGCCCTCCGACGCCATTCCAGGCGGCTAGACCCGTCTTGTAGGCGTCAGCGCTGCCGCCGGAGCTTGGCGCAAGCCAAAGCTCGTCGCGGCCCGATAGCGTCACACTCAAAGAGAAGCAATCATGGTCCTCAACTACCGCCCTGTGAACTGGGTTTTGATGGAAAAGGCTTGCGAAGTTACGGGCCGCTCCCTCGACTCATTCCGACACTTGATCCGCAACGGCCATCTCATCGAAGGCACACACTGGAAGTGGTCCCAGGACAACCGACAACACATCAATTTGGGAGCCTACGACGAATGGGTATCAAAGAGCACCTCGAAGGGGTCTACCCGCGGACGACGTCGATCCTCGTCGATTTCCGCTGGAACGGAAAGCGCTATCGCGAGCGCGTAAATCTCCGCCCGACCATCGCCAATCAACGCGTCGCCGCGAGGTTGCGCGACGAAATTCTGCATTCGATCCGCCTCGACAAGTTCACCTGGGCGGACTTCTCTCGGTACTTTCCAGATTCGCCCCGAGCGGTCAATGCGACAGAGTCGGCAGGTCCCATGACGTTCGACGCCGCGGCAGATCGCTGGCTTCTGGTCGTCAAGCCACAAGTCGCCGCCACAACCCTGGATGAATACGAGAACACGCTGAACAACTATTGGCGCCCAACTCTCGGTGAGCGGGAAATCGCGGATATCACCTACGAAGACCTGCTGCTTGAAATCTCGGAGCTTCCGCCGCTCGCGGCCAAGACGTTCAACAATGCCATGACGCCTCTACGTGGAATCTGGGCGATGGCAACGAAGACCGGCAGGGTGCCCACGAATATCACGTTGGAAATTGACAGCCGGAAGGGGCAGAAACCGCCACCGGATCCGCTTGAAATCAACGAAGTGCTGTTAGTGCTGGACCACCTGCGAGACCATTTCGCCGAGGGTTGGTGGAACTACTTCGCCGTCGCCTTCTTTGCTGGCCTGCGTCCATCTGAAGCGATAGCCCTCCGCTGGAACCGGGTCGATTTTCGGCGGGAGCAAGTCCGAATCGATAGCGCGAGGGTGCGTCGCGTAGACAAGGGCACCAAGACGATGGTGGTCAGGGATGTCGATCTTCAAGAACTTGCGCTTGAGGCCCTGCAGCGGCAGAAACGCATCACCTACGACTGCGGAGAAATGGTATTTCTGAACCCCGTGACTGGCGATCGGCTGACCGATACTGCAGCCCCTCTCGCAATCTGGCACCAGGCCCTAGCGGAACTTGGGATCCGCGAGCGCGACGCAAGGCAAACGCGCCACACCTACGCCACCATGGGCCTGCATGCGGGTATGAACCCCGGTTACCTGTCGAGGCAGATGGGCCACAAGAACGCCAAGATGTTCTTCGAGGTGTATTCGAAATGGATTGATGGCGCAGCCAATCAACGCGAGAAGGACAAGATGCGCCAGCTCGTCGCCCAGCACCAGCCTGCAGAGTCGGGACAGGCCGACTAGAGGGAACTCACTTAGGCGTTTTGGTCACGCTGCGGTCACACACAACGCCTAAGTCTTTGATTTTTTGGCGCGCCCGACAGGAATCGAACCTGTATCAAGAGCTTCGGAAACTCTCATTCTATCCATTGAACTACGGGCGCAGCGCAAGGAGGCGGTATTGTACCCAGTTTTCCGCAATCTGCATGAAGGTGATGGATTCGCCGGGAAAACTGCGTGAAAACCCCGTCCGGCTGTTGGACGCGCGTCCCTGACACCGTTATATAATCCAGCGTTTGCTTGCAAGGCGGTCTGCTTTTTGCCGCCCTTTGTGCAGTACTGATTTTCTGTTGCCGCCGCCAGGCGCCCCGGTACCCGTTAGCAGGATTTGGTCATGAGCAACGAGCAGGAACACATAGAAGAGCACTCCTCCCCCATCAAGACCCCGAAGCAACTGATCGTCACGGTCATTCTGGCTTTCGTGGTGCCTATCGCCATCATCATCCTACTGGTGAACATGGTCGCCTCGGGCGCCAAGGTCGGCGCCGGCTCGGACACGCTATCGAGTGAGGCCGTCACCAAGCGCATCGCCCCTGTTGCCGGGTTCGAATTGGTCGACGCCAATGCCCCCAAGGTATTCAAGACCGGCGAGCAAGTCTTCGCCGCGGTCTGTACGGCCTGTCATACCGCCGGCGTGGCGGGCGCGCCCAAGGTCGGTGACAACGCCGCTTGGGCCCCCTTCATCCAGTCCGGCTTCGACACCATGCTGAACGTGGCCCTGCACGGCAAGGGCGGCATGCCCGCCAAGGGCGGCAACCCGACGCTGTCCGATTACGAAGTCGCACGCGCCGTGGTCTACATGGCCAACAAGTCCGGCGGGTCGCTGCCGGAGCCGGCCGCGCCGGCTGAAGACGGCGCCAAGAAGGAAGCCGAGGCTGCGCCGGCTGCCGCGGCTCCCGTTGCCGCTGCGGCTCCTGCCGCTGCGGCTCCTGCCGTTGCTGCCCCCGCAGCCGCTGCTGCCCCCGCCGCTGCCGCTGCTGCCCCGGCCGCCGCCGCACCCGCGCCGCAACAGACTGCCGCGGTCAACCCCGCCGGCGAAAAGCTCTACAAGAGCGTCTGTTTCGCCTGCCACGCCACCGGCGTGGCCAACGCCCCCAAGTTCGGCGACAAGGCCGCCTGGGAGCCCTACATCAAGACCGGCATGGACGCCATGGTCAAGGTCGCGATGCAGGGCAAGCCGCCCATGCCGCCCAAGGGCGGCGCGGCCAACGCCTCGGAAGACGACATCCGCGCGGCCGTGCAATACATGGTGAACGCGGCCAAGTAAGCCACGCGCACACCCTTCGCGCCGCCCGGCGCAGGACGAAAAAAAGCCCTTCGATGCGTCGAAGGGCTTTTTACTTGGCGCGGCCTCAATCGGCCGCGTACGTCTTGAGCAACGACATGCCCAGCTGCACGCGACGCTGCAGCCACAGGCTGGGACGATAGCGCGGATCGCCCGTGACGCGCTGCATGCTCTTGAGGATTTCGAGGATGCGTTCCGCGCCCAGCGCATCGCCCAGGGCCAGCGGCCCCACCGGATAGCCCAGGCCCAGCGTCACCGCGCGGTCGATGTCCTCGGGCGTGGCGATCTGCTGCTGCGCGATGTCGGCGGCGATGTTGACGATCATGGCCACGATGCGCTGGGCCACGAAGCCCGGCGAATCCTGGATCACCGAGACCGGCACGCCATCGCCGGCCAGCAGCGCGTGCGCGGCATCGCGCCACTTGTCCTGCGTGGCCGGCGACACCATGACGGTGCGGCGGGCGGCCTTGTCGAAGGCATGCAGGGTATCCAGGCCGACGCAGCGCGCCGGGTCCAGGCCCTGCGCCGACACGGTGGTGGAGACGTCCTCACCGAACGGCGTGACGATGATGAGCGTGTCGGCCGCCGGCGCGGCGCCGGAGACCAGCGGCGCGCCCAGCTTTTCCAGCAACGCGGTGGCGCGCGCGTAGCCTTCCGCATGGCGCGGGCTGACCCAGACCTTCAGGCCTTGCGGCAATGCCGGCACGGGCGGCTCGGCGGGCACCTGCTTCTGGCCGTCCACATATTTGTAGAAGCCTTCGCCGGCCTTGCGGCCGATCAGGCCGCCGGCCAGACGCACGGTGGTGATGGGTGACGGACGGAAGCGCGGCTCGTCGAAGAACTGGCGGTAGATGGATTCCATCACCGGATGCGAGACGTCCAGCGCGGTCAGGTCCAGCAGCTCGAACGGGCCCATGCGGAAACCGGCTTGCTCGCGCATGATGGCATCCACTTGCGCAAAGGTGGCCACCGACTCCTGCGCCACGCGCAGGCCTTCGGTGTTCATGCCACGGCCCGCGTGATTCACGATGAAGCCCGGCATATCCTTGGCGCGCACCGGCGTGTGGCCCATGCGGCGCGCCAGCTCGGCCAGCGCATCGCCGGTCTCGGGCGCGCTGCGCAGACCGTCGATCACCTCGACCACCTTCATCAGCGCCACCGGATTGAAGAAGTGGTAGCCCGCGACGCGCTGCGGCAGCTTGCAGGCGGCGGCAATGGCGGTGATCGACAGCGACGAGGTGTTGGAGGCCAGGATGCAGTCATCGGCCACCACGCCTTCCAGGGCGGCGAACAGGTCGCGCTTGACGTCCAGGCGCTCGACGATGGCTTCGACCACCAGCTGGCACGCCGCCATGTCGGTCAGCGCGGTGGCGGACTCGACCCGCTCCAGCGCGGCCTGTGCGTCGGCGGCCGTCAGCTTGCCCTTCTGCGCCAGCTTGTCCCAGACCTGGCGCAGCGACTCGCGCGCGGCGGCCACGGCGTCGGCGCTGGTGTCATACAGGCGCACCCGCAGGCCGGCCTGCGCCGCGATCTGGGCAATGCCTCGCCCCATGGCCCCGGCGCCCACGACGCCGATGGTTTGAATCTCCGTCATCAACTTCTCCTGCCAGTCATTGGAATGGTGTATGCGCGGCGGCCGCGCGATGCCTGTAGATCAGGACGGGCTTTGCGCCAGCGCCTGGATTTCCGCCGCCGAGAGCCCGAGCTTTTCGGACAGCACCTGCGCGGTGTGTTCGCCCAGCATGGGCGGCGCGCGCCGGTACTCGACCGGGCTGCCCGAGAACTTCAGGGGGCTGGCGGCCATCGGCACGGTGCCCGCCGCCGGATGCGGCAGTTCGCGCTTCATGCCGCGCGCCAGCACCTGCGGGTCTTCGTAGACCTGATCGAGCGTGTTGATCGGGCCGGCCGGCACGCCCACCGCTTCGAGCGCGGCGAGCCAGTGGTCGCGCGCGCCGGTGGCCATGCGTTCGGCCAGCAACGGCACCAGCGCCTCGCGGTTCTTGACGCGCTGCGGGTTGGTGGCAAAACGCGGATCGGCCGACAGCTCGGGCAAGCCGATGGCGCCGCAGTAGTTGCGGAACTGGCTGTCGTTGCCCACGGCGACGATCAGGTGGCCGTCGCTGGCCGCGAAGACCTGGTACGGCACCAGGTTCTGGTGGGCGTTGCCGGCGCGGCGCGGCGCCTTGCCGGAGGTCATGAAGTTCAGGTTCTGGTTCGCCAGCATGGCGACCTGGCAGTCCAGCAGCGCCATGTCGATGTGCTGGCCCAGGCCGCTGACGGAACGCTCGTGCAGCGCGGCCAGGATGCCGACGGTGGAGTACATGCCGGTCATCAGGTCAGCCACCGCCACGCCCGCCTTTTGCGGACCGCCGCCGGGCAGGTCGTCGCGCTCGCCGGTGATGCTCATCAGGCCGCCCATGCCCTGGATCATGAAGTCGTAGCCGGGACGGCTGGCGTAAGGGCCGGTCTGGCCGAAGCCGGTAATGGAGCAATAGATCAGGCGCGGGTTCACTTCCTTGAGGCTGGCGTAGTCCAGGCCGTATTTGGCCAGGCCGCCGACCTTGAAATTCTCGACCAGGATGTCGCTCTGCATGGCCAGTTCACGCACCAGCTCAGCGCCGCGCGGGGAAGCGATATCAAGGGCGACGGAGAACTTGTTGCGGTTGGCCGAGAGGTAGTAGGCGGCTTCGGTGGTGTCGTTGCCGGCCGCGTCCTTCAGGTACGGAGGGCCCCAGGCGCGGGTGTCGTCACCGGCCCCGGGGCGTTCGATCTTGATGACTTCGGCGCCAAGGTCGGCCAGGTTCTGGGTACACCAGGGGCCGGCTAGCACGCGGGTCAGGTCCAGGACGCGGATGCCTGTTAGGGGAGCGGGACGTTGCGACATCTTTTCTCTTTTCGCCAAAGGATGTGGGTCAAAGGGGATATTAGCCGGTGGGGGCTTGGGTGTGTTGGGGTGGTCGGTGGGCGGACGCGTCTGGGTTCTTGAGACGCCTTTTGCTGTGGGGCGCCGGGGTGGGCGGTGTGCTCAGCTATGCGCCTTGATGACCTCGCGGGCGATGACCAGTTGCTGGATCTGCGAGGTGCCTTCGAAGATGCGGAACAGGCGCACGTCGCGGTAGAAGCGTTCCACGGCGTATTCGGACATGTAGCCGGCGCCGCCGTGGATCTGGACGGCGCGGTCGGCGACGCGGCCGACCATTTCGGTGGCGTAGAGCTTGCAGCAGGCGGCCTGCATGGTGGTGTTCTCGCCGCGGTCGCGCATGCGGGCGGCATCCAGCACCATGCAGCGCGCGGCGTAGAGTTCGGCCTGGCTGTCGGCGATCATGGCCTGGATCAGCTGGAATTCGGCGATGGGCTGGCCGAACTGCTTGCGTTCGGTGGCGTATTGGACAGCGTCGCGCAGCAGGCGGTCGGCAATGCCGACGCACAGGGCCGAGATGTGCAGGCGACCTTTGTCCAGCACCCGCATCGAGGTGCGGAAACCGTTGCCCTCCTCGCCGCCCAGCAGGGCCGAGGCGGGGACACGGCAGTTGTCGAAGACCACGTCGCTGGTCAGCGCGCCGGCCTGGCCCATTTTCTTGTCGGGCTTGCCGATGATGAGCCCCGGCGTGCCGGCTTCGACCAGGAAGCACGAGATCGAGTTGGCGCGGCGTTCGGGCGCGGTGCGCGCCATCACCGAGAACAGGCCGGCGATGGGCGCGTTGGTGATGTAGCGCTTGGTGCCGTTGAGCACATAGTGGTCGCCGTCGCGTTCGGCCGACAGGCGCAGCGCCATGGCGTCGGAGCCGGCGTCGGGTTCGGTCAGGGCAAACGAGCCGATCAGCTCGCCGCTGGCCAGGCGCGGCAGATAGCGGGCGCGCTGTTCGTCGGTGCCGGCCAGCACGATGGCCTGCGAGCCGATGCCGATGTTGGTGCCGGCCAGCGAGCGGAATGCGGGCGAGGTCTGGCCCAGCTCGAACACCACCTTCACTTCCTCTTCCATCGTCAGGCCCAGGCCGCCGTGGTCGGGCGAGATCGACAGGCCGAACAGCCCCAGCTCGCGCATTTCGGCGACGATGTCCGGCGGCACCTGACCGCTGGCGGCCAGTTCGTCCTCGGCGGGAATCAGGCGTTCGTGCACGAAGCGGCGCACGGCGTCCAGCAACAGGTTCAGGGTTTCGGTATCCAGGGCCATGATCAAAGTCTCTCGGAGTGCGGGGCGGCAGCGCTCAGGGGCGCATGCCGCCAACCAGTAAATCGAAATAGCCGGCGGCGATGGTCTCGGCGCTGTCGCCCTGGCCGGGCTTGTACCAGCGCACCATCCAGTTCAGCATCGACAGCACGGCGCGACCGGTGGCGGGCACGTCCAGCGGCCGGAAGGCGCCCTCGGCCACGCCTTGGGCGATCAAGTCGCGCAGGCGCTTCTCGTAGCCATCGCGCAGGCGCGCGGCATCCTCGCGCTCGGGCAGCGCCATGCCGGAATAGCCGATCAGCATGGTGACGAACTCGGCGTGATGCTGCTCGAAGTAACGCGCGTGTCCCACCATGAAAGCGCGCAGGCGGGCGGCGCCTCCCTCGGCACGCGCCACGTCCTGGCCCACGTTCTGGGTCAGGCCATTGAGCACGGCCAGAATGATGGCGTCGTAGATGTCCTGCTTGGTGGTGAAGTAGTGATAGATGGCGGCCTTGGACACGCCGATGGCGGCGGCCAGATCCGACACCGAACTGCCGTCGTAGCCGCTGCGCGCGAACAGCTTGGCGGCTTCGGCCAGGATGCGTTCGCGCGGCGCCACCAGGGTCGGCGGACGGCCGGCGCGGGCGCGTTTGGTGGCGGGGGCTGCGGAAGTCGCCATGGAAGGCCTGTTCAGGGCGGCATCGAGCGCGCCAATGCCGGATCGCGTGCGGTTCCGTTCCATTGACAGCGGTTCGACGCTTGCCGTTAAATAAAGATTAATTAATTACCGGACGGTCGGTAGGTAATTATAGACACATCCCTTTCCGCGACTCAAGCGCGGCCAGGGCGCTCAACCCGAAACCACACGCGACGACGACGTTATGCCCCATTCCCTCGTGACAGATCTGTATGGCCAGATGTCCCTGCCGGTCATCAGCGCCCCCATGTTCATCGTGTCCAACCCGAAGCTGGTCATCGCGCAATGCACGAGCGGCATCGTCGGTTCGTTTCCCGCCCTCAACGCGCGCCCGCAGAGTCTGCTGACCGACTGGCTCGACGAGATCCAGGCCGGCCTGGCCTCGTACCGCGAGGCCAACCCGGGCGCGGCGGTCGCGCCCTACGCCGTCAACCAGATCATCCACCAGTCCAACGACCGGCTCGAACAGGACCTGGCGGTGTGCGCCAGCCATCGCGTGCCGCTGATCATCACCAGCCTGCGCGCGCCCGGCGACCTGGTCAAAGGCATCCACGACTGGGGCGGCAAGGTGTTCCATGACGTCACCACCATCCGCCACGCCGAAAAAGCGCTGGAAGCGGGCGTGGATGGCCTGATCCTGGTGTGTGCGGGCGCAGGCGGCCATGCCGGCACGCTCAGCCCGTTCGCGCTGGTGTCCGAAGTGCGCCGCTTCTATGATGGCCCGCTGATCCTGTCGGGCGCCATCACCTCCGGCGCCCAGATACTGGCCGCGCTCGCCATGGGCGTGGACTTCGCCTATATGGGCACGCGCTTCATCGCCAGCGAGGAAGCCAACGCCAGCGACGGCTACAAGGCCGCCATCGTCGAGGCCAGCGCCACCGACATCCTCTACACCCCTTTCTTCACCGGCATTCCGGGCAACTATCTCAAGGCCAGCATTGCCGCCGCCGGCCTCGATCCGGCCAACCTGCCGCAGCCGGACAGCGGCGCCTCCAATTTCGGTTCCAGCCGCGTCAAGCCCTGGAAGGACATCTGGGGCGCGGGCCAGGGCGTCGGCAACATCGCCAGCGTGCAACCCACGCGCCAGATCGTCGACACGCTGCGCCGCGAATACGCCGAGGCCAAGGCGCAACTGGCCGCCAGGACCTTCGCATGAGCGCCGGCTTGCGCGTCACGCGCGAGGGCGCGGTGCTGACGCTGGTGATCGACCGCCAGGAACGCCGCAACGCGCTCGACACGGCCACCTACGCCGCGTTGACCGAACAGCTCGCGCTGGCCAGCGCCGACACCAGCGTGTCGGCGGTAATCCTGGCCGGCGCCGGCGAACATTTCACCGCCGGCAACGACCTGCGCGATTTCCAGGCCGAGCGGGGCGCCGGCGACAGCGCCGGCCTGACCTTCCTGCGCGCCCTGACACAGGCCGACGTGCCGGTCATCGCCGCCGTCGAGGGCTATGCCATCGGCATCGGCGTGACGCTGCTGCAGCACTGCGACTTCGTCTACATCGGCGAAGGCGCCACGCTGCGCCTGCCGTTCGTGGCGCTGGGCCTGTGCCCCGAAGGCGCCTCCAGCCTGCTGCTGCCGCGCCTGGCCGGCGCCCGCCGCGCCGCCGAATGGCTGTTGCAAGGCAAGGCGTTCTCGGCCCGGGAGGCCTGCGATGCCGGCCTGGCCACGGCAGTCACCGCCCAGGGCGGCGCCCTGGCGGCGGCGCAGGCCACCGCCGCCAGCCTGGCCAAGCAGCCTCCCGCCGCGCTGCGGCTCACCAAGGCCATGCTCAAGCGGCCGGACCGGCAGGCGATCCAGGACACGCTCGATGATGAGGCGCAGCAGTTTCGCGCCCGCCTGCAGACCGAAGAGGCGCAGGCCGCGTTCGCGGCGTTCTTCAAGAAGTAGGTCCGGCCAGCGCGTCCCAGTGGGCGCGCCTTGCCGGGCCGGCGTATCCGGCACGGCGGAGCGACAGCCGCGCCCGCCCGCCTCAGAATGGCGAATCAGGCCGGAAGTTCGGCGCGCGCCGCTCGCGCAGCGACTGCACGCCTTCGCGTACGTCCGGGCCGCCGAACCCCATGAATTCCAGCGCCAGCGAGGTGTCGAACGTCGGGCCGGCCATGCGCAGCCAGTTGTTCAGCGAATACTTGGTCCAGCGGATCGCGGTCTGCGAACCAGCCGCCAGGCGGTTGGCCACCTCGAAGGCGCGGCCGATCAGCTCGGCCTCGTCCACGCACAGCGACACCAGGCCGATGCGCTCGGCCTCTTCGCCGCTCACGGTCTCGCACAGCATCAGGTAGTACTTGGCGCGCGCCATGCCGCACAGCAGCGGCCAGACGATGGCGGCGTGGTCGCCCGCGGTGACGCCCAAACGGGTGTGGCCGTCGATGATGCGGGCATCGCGCGCGGCGATCGAGATGTCGGCCAGCAGGCCGGCCACCAGGCCGGCGCCCACGGCGGCGCCGTGCATCGCCGAGACGATCGGCTTGCTGCAATTGATGATGTTGTAGACCAGGTCGCGCGCCTCGCGCCAGACGCGGGTGCGCACATCGAAGTCTTCCGCCATCTGCTGCACCAGGTCCAGATCGCCGCCGCCCGAGAAGCCCTTGCCCTCGCCGCGAATCACCACCACCCGGGTGTCCGGGTCGGTGTCGATATCGCGCCAGATGTCGGCCAGCTCGCGGTGCATCCGGTCGTCGGCGGTGGACAGCTTGCCCGGCTTGCCATCCTTGGACCCCATGATCAGCTCCAGCACGCCGTTGGGATGGCGGCGCAGCTTGAGGGACTCATAGGCGGAATAGTGTTCCAGCGTGATATCGGTCATCGTCGTCTCCGGTGGCGCGGGCGGAAGGCCGCGCGTTTTGGGGCACTATAGTGGATGGCACCCGTTCCGATGCCGCTCGCCGATCCTGGAGCCTCAGCCCATGAACACCTCCGCCTCCCGCTTTGCCGGCGAAATCCGCCGCGATGACCTGCCGGCCTTGTTCGCCGTGCGCGGCGCCGACACCCACAAAGGCAGTTTCGGCACCGTCGGCGTGGTGGGCGGCGGACGCGGCATGGAAGGCGCGGCGCTGCTGGCCGCGCGCGCCGCGCTCAAGACCGGCGCCGGCAAGGTCCTGGTGGGCTTCGCCCAGGACAGCGCGCCGCTGCCCTGCGATCCGCTGCAACCCGAGTTGATGCTGCGCGATGCGCGTTCGCTGCTGGACACGGACTGGGGCGTCACCGCCTGGGTCGCCGGTTGCGGCATCGGCGCCGGCGCGGGCGCCGCCAACGCCCTGTCGGAACTGTTCGTGCTGCGCCACCGCGCGCCGCTGGTGCTGGATGCCGATGGCCTGAACCTGCTGGCCAACGGCGGCATCCAGCCCAACTGGGGCGATGGCCCGGTGGTGCTGACCCCGCACCCGGCCGAGGCCGGCCGCCTGCTGCGCCAGGAAACCGCCCGCATCCAGGCCGACCGCCCCGCCGCCGCCCAGGCCTTGGCGCGGCGCTTCAGCGCCTGGGTAGTCCTGAAGGGCGCGGGTACGGTGGTCTGCGCCCCCGACGGCCAATGGCGCTGCAACACCAGCGGCAACCCCGGGCTGGCCACCGCCGGAACCGGGGACGTATTGGCTGGCATGCTGGGCTCGCTGCTGGCCCAGCGCCTGCCACTGGACCAGGCCGTGGCCGGCGCGGTCTGGCTGCACGGCGCGGCGGCGGACGCCCTGGTGGCCCGGGGCATCGGGCCGATCGGGCTGACTGCGGGCGAGCTGGCCGACGCCGCCAGGGGGCTGCGCAATGGCGGTCCTTCGGCCTAAGTCCCCGTGCCACATACATTTTTACAACATACTAGGGTTTTCCCTTAAAAACGCGTTGCTTTTAATTTAGGGTTATCCCTATAATGGTTTACCCCAAGACGAAACGGACTGGAGCCAACCATGAGCGAACTGACCCTGAACCACACTGCCCGCCTGACCGACGCGCTGGAGCGTGACCTGCTCCGCGGCGCTCTCGAGAACCAACCGAATTCCCACCCGCTGACCAGCCTGAAGAAGGCCGGCAAGGCCATCGCCGCCGCTGTCTCTGGCGTGTTCGCCTTCATCGACGAAGTCAACGAATCGATGAACCAGGCCCGCGCCGCCAGCTCGCGCTTCTCCGGCTCGCAGTGGTAAGACCAGCCGTGGCAGGCTGATTCGCGACCGATCTCCCGCGATTCAGCCTGACGCGCTGCCGGTGCAACGCCCGCCGCCGATGCGGCGCCCTTTGCATCGGACCCTGGCGCCCCCCGGCCAGGAGCCTTGCTCCCCTTACCGGCCGCGCTTGCGCCGCGCCGGCCCCGCTTGCGGGGTCCCCGCGACGCCCTGCCTCCCATTGCGCAGCACTCATCCCTGTCGCCCCAGTGCGAAGCCGTCCCGAAGCGGGACCGTTTCACGCTGGGGCGATTGGCATTTGGCGCGCGGCGACAGCGGATTTTCGCCTCTTGGCGTTTACCCTAGCGTCGGCCCGGCGCGCATTGACAGCGCGCGAACCGCCTACCGATAATCGGCCCCTTGCCGTCGTGCCTGGCGCAAAAACACCGCAAGCCCCCCCGGCCGACGTCCAGTTCCCCCGGTTGGCTGATCCGCTGTTTGCCGCCGCAAAGCACGATCCGGTTCGTTTCCCATCCGGAGTTGTCACCATGAAGTTGCGTACTACCCTGGCCCTCGTGGCCGCCGCCATTCCCTTGGCCGCAGCCCAGGCCCAGACGCTGAAGATCGGCCTGTCGGCCGAACCCACCTCGGCCGATCCCCACTACCACAAGATGACGCAGAACGACGCGCTCTCGGCGCACGTCTACAGTTCGCTGGTGGGCCGCAGCGCCGACATGAAGCTGGTGCCGGCGCTGGCCACGTCCTGGAAGAACCTGGATGACCTGACCTGGGAATTCAAGCTGCGCGACGACGTCAAGTTCTCGAACGGCAAACCGTTCACGTCCGAGGACGTGCTGTTCACGATCTGCCGCACGCTGAACAACGAAACCAATGTGTCGCAGTCCTACATGGACACGACCAAGCTGATCACCGACGTGCAGACGCCGGATGCGCACACCGTCATCATCAAGACCGGCACCCCCTTCCCGCTGATGCCCGCCGAACTGGCGCGCTCGCTGCCGATCATCTGGAACGGCATCGTCGAGCACGGCAAGCTGACGTTCGACCCGAAGAAGGGTTGCGGCGTGACCGGCGCCTGGCCGACCGTGGCCGACTTCAACAACGGCAAGGACGCCATCGGCACCGGCCCGTACACCCTGAAGTCCTACGTCAAGGGCACCGGCATCGAGCTGGTGCGCAACGAGAACTACTGGGGCCCGAAGCCCTACTGGAAGGAAGTGAAGTTCGTGCCGGTGCCGGCCGCCGGCCCGCGCCTGACCGGCCTGCTGTCGGGCGACTTCGACATGATCGAAAACCCCGCCGCGCGTGACCTGCAGCGCCTGAAGGACAATCCCAAGTTCGGTTTCGTGGCCACGCCCTCGACCCGCCTGGTGTTCTTCCAGCCCGACGTGGCGCGCAATCCGAGCCCGTTCGTCAAGAGCGCCGACGGCAAGAATCCGCTGCAGGACCTGCGCGTGCGCAAGGCCATCTCGATGGCCATCGATCGCAAGACCATCACCGCCCGCATCATGGACGGCATGGCCACCCCGGCCTACCAGTACATGCCCGACGGCATGTTCGGCGCGCTGCCCAAGGCCCCGGAAATCAAGTACGACCCGGAAGGCGCCAAGAAGCTGCTAGCCGAAGCCGGCTACCCCAACGGCTTCGAACTGACGCTGTCGTCGACCAACGACCGCTACGTCAATGACGGCCAGGTAGCGCAGGCCGTGGCCCAGTACCTGGCCCGCGTCGGCATCAAGACGCATGTCGATGCCATGACCGCCTCGATCTACTTCCCCAAGCGCGCCAAGCGCGAGTTCAGCTTCTCGATGGGCGGCTGGCCGGCGGAAACGGGCGAAGCCTCGGCGCTGTTCCAGCTGTGGGTCGCCTCGCTCGATTCGCCCAAGAGCCTGGGCACCAGCAACTATGGCGGTTTCAGCAACGCCGACTTCGACAAGGTCTACAAGCAGGCCATCGTCACCGTCGACGCGCCCAAGCGCGAAAAGCTGCTGCAGGAAGCCACCCAGATCGCGCTGGACAACGTGCCGCTGATCCCGCTGCACTTCGAAAGCAGCATCTGGGCCTTCCGCAAGGGCATCTCCTACGAAGGCCGCCGCGACCAGTTCACGCTGGCCACGTCGGTCAAGCCCGACGCCAAGTAAGCCATCCGTCGCGCGCGTTGAAAAACGGCTGCCTTCGGGCAGCCGTTTTTGCTGGGGCGCGCCCCGCGAGCCGGCGCCTCAGGCGCCCGGCCCCTGCGCCAGCAGCACGTCCAGTTCGCGCGACAGCAGGTCGATGAAGGCTTCCGTCTTGGACGGCAGCCGGCGCCCCTGCATGACATGCAGCTGCAGCGTGCGCGACTGCAATTGCGCGTTGGAGATGGGCACCGCCACCAATTCGTCGCGCTTCAGGCTCCAGGCCACCGAGATATAGCCGCTGAGCATGATGGCGTCGGAACCGAACACGAAACCGTGCAGCGGCGAGGAATCGTTGCAGGTGAAGGTGGGTTCGAGCTGCACCGACTCCAACAGGCAGCCCATCTCGAACAGGTGGCGGGTGGTGGTGCCCGGGCCGGTCAGCGCCAGCGGATAGCGGCCCAGGTCCTGCAGGCTGACGCTCTTGCGTCCGGCCAGGGGATGGCCCGCCGCCATCACCGCGTGCACCGGCGCGCGCCGCGAATAGCGCACGCTGACGCCACTGAGGCGTTCGACGTTGAAGGTCATGCCCAGCTCGACGCTGCCCTCGGCGACCCGCCGCGCGACGTCGGCCGGCGTGCCGACGTACAGATCGAAGCGGACCTCGGGCCAGTCGCGGCGGAACCGCGCCATGGCGGAGGGCAGGAAGATCCGCGCCACGCCCTCGACCGCCGCCATGCGGATCTCGTTGCGCGCCATGCCCTTGAGCGCGGCGATCTCCTGCAGCACCGAGTCCGATTCCAGCAAGGTGCGGCGCGCATGCGCCAGCAGCAGCCGGCCGGCCTCGCTCAGCAGCATGCCGCGCGCGGCGCGCTCGAACAGCGGCGCGCCAGCCTCTTCTTCCAGCTTGGCGATCTGCCGGCTGATGGCTGACACCGCCACGTGCAGGCGCTCGGATGCGCCGCTCAGGCTGCCGGCCTGGGCGACCTCGACAAAGTACCGCAAGGCAATGCCATGCATGTTCGGCCTCGTTGGGGCGGGAAGTGGTCACCATGAGCCTTGCCTTTTATGCAAAGCTCCCGATAAATATTCTAATTGTAGAGAAAGCTCCCCTGATCCTAGAATTTGCGCAACGATCCAGCCGGGCCTCCTGACGCGCCCGGCCACGAAAAGGGGAAGTCCGTGTCAGCAGCAGTCACCCACCCGAGCCGCGCCGCCGCTATCGGCCGCGCGGTCGCGTACGCCGAAAGCGGCGCCTTGCAACGCGACCTGGCGGAACTGGTCGCCCACCAAACCGAAAGCCAGGACCCCGGCCAGCGCGCGGCGCTGCACGACTATCTGCGCGCGGCGGTGGCGCCGCGCCTGGCGGGGCTGGGCTGCGCCTGGCATGTCGCGGACAATCCGGCGGCTGGCGGCCCGCCCTTCCTGCTGGCCGAACACATCGAAGACCCGGGCCTGCCCACCGTGCTGATGTACGCCCATGGCGACGTCGTGCGTGGCTACGACGACCAGTGGCGCGCCGGACTGTCACCGTGGCGGCTGACGGCCGAAGGCGATCGCTGGTACGGCCGCGGCACAGCCGACAACAAAGGACAGTACTGCATCAATATGACCGCGCTGGAACAGGTCCGGGCCGAACGCGGCGGACGGCTGGGCTTCAACCTGCGCATGCTGGTGGAATGCGGCGAGGAGGTCGGCTCGCCCGGCCTGCACCAGGCCTGCGACGCCTGGCGCGAGTCGCTGGCCGCCGATGTCTTCATTGCTTCCGACGGACCGCGGCTGGCGGCCGACCGGCCGACGCTGTTCCTGGGATCGCGCGGCACGCTGCTGTTCGACCTGACGGTCGACCTGCGCGGCCATGCCCACCATTCCGGCAACTGGGGCGGCGTGCTGCCCAACCCCGGCATCATTCTGGCGAATGCGCTGGCCAGCCTGGTGGACGCGCGGGGCCGGCTGCTGGTGGACGGCCTGCGCCCGCCCCCCATCCCGCCGGCCGTGCGCCAGGCCCTGGCGGACATCCAGGTCGGGCAGGACGACGACGCACCCGACATCGACCCGGCATGGGGCGAGCCCGGCCTGTCGCTGGCCGAACGCCTGTTCGGCTGGAACACGCTGGAAGTGCTGGCCTACAAGACCGGCAATCCCGACAATCCGGTGGGCGCGATTCCGCCGCGCGCCAGCGCCACCTGCAATCTGCGTTTCGTGGTCGGCACCGACTGGCGCCAGGCCGAGGGCATCCTGCGCCGGCACCTGGACGCGCAGGGCCTGTCGCAGGTCGCCGTCCGCGTGCGGCGCGGCACGCCGGCCACGCGGCTGGACCCGGACGACCCGTGGGCGCGTTGGGCCGTGGCCTCGCTGGCCGCCACCACCGGCAAGACGCCCGCGCTGCTGCCAAACCTGGGCGGCACGGTGCCCAACGACGCCTTTTCGGAGGTGCTGGGACTGCCCACGATCTGGGTGCCGCATTCCTACCCCGCCTGTTGCCAGCACGGCCCGGACGAACACCTGCTCGCGTCCGTGGCGCGCGAGGCCGTGGCGGTGATGGCCGGCCTGTTCTGGGACCTGGGCGAACAGGGCGCGGCCGTGGCCGCGCAACGCCGGCGAACGGCCGCCGGTTGAACGCCGCCTGACCGTCGTTCCGCGCCATCCCCTATACAATCCCCTTCGCTTGATCGGAGTTCCCATGTCCTCGTCCCCTACCGCGTCCCGTCCGCGCCCTTTCCTGCTCGCCTGTCCGGATCTGGCGGCCGAGCGCGTGGGCAACACGGATACCCCCGGCGTCTGGCATTTCGACACCGGCGTGCCGGGCAAGCGCGTGATCCTCAGCGCGCTGATCCACGGCAATGAACTGTGCGGCGCCTGGGCCCTGAAGGACGCGCTGGCCGCCGGCCTGCGACCGCGCCGCGGCTCGCTGACGCTGGCATTCTGCAACCTGGCCGCGTTCGATCGCTTCGATCCGGCCAACTACGCGCCGGCGCGCTTCGTCGATGAGGACATGAACCGGGTCTGGAGCGACGACAAGCTGGCCCAGCCCATCAGCCAGGAACGCCGCCGCGCCGCCGCCCTGCGTCCATGGGTGGCGCAGGCCGACTGGCTGCTGGACTTCCACTCGATGAGCAATTCCGACGTGCCGCTGCAGCTGACCGGCCTGGAACAACGCAACATCGACCTGGCCCTGTCGCTGGGCAACCCCGCCACCATCATCGCCGACGCCGGCCACGCCGCTGGCGTGCGCATGCGCGACTACGGCCGCTTCGGCGAGGCCGGCGACAACGGCACCCGTTCGCTGCTGATCGAATGCGGCTTCCATGGCGCGCCCGAGGCGCGCGGCGTGGCGCTCGACCAGATGGCGCGTTTCCTGGTGGCCGCCGGCACGGTCGACCAGGCCGACCTGCCCGCCGCCTGGTTCGCGCCGCAGGCCAGCGCCCAGCGCGCGCTGCGCGTGACCCACGCCATCGCCGCCAAGAGCGCCGATTTCCGTTTCGCCGAGCCCTGGAAGGGCCTGGAGACGCTGGCGCGCGCCGGCACCCTCATCGGCTGGTCCGAAGGCGAGCCGGTGACCACGCCCTACGATGACTGCGTGCTGATCATGCCGTCGACCGCCAACCTGCGGGCCGGGGTCACGGTGGTGCGGCTGGCGCAACCCATCGTCTGATGCCGCGCGCGGCGCGCCCTCGATGGCGCGCCGCCTCATATAAAAACCGCCAAGGGAAGCAGCATGTCCGCAAACGTTTTCATCCACAGCGCGTTATCCACCTGTACGCTGGCGAAGGCCCAGTACCTGTCGCGCGTGGGCATCAAGACCACCGCGGACGCGATGACGCGATCGGTCTACTTCCCCAAGCGCGCCCCGACCACCGTCGGTCCGGCCGCGCGCCAAAAGCGGCTGCAAGAGTCCCTGACCCTGGCCATGTCGGCCAGGCCCGCCCAATAAGATCGCCGTTCCGGCGCCTGCAACCCCCCGAGCCCACCAAGGAAATATCACGTGGCCCTTTTCATCCTACGCAGACTGATCCAGAGTCTGTTCGTGCTGCTGGCCGTCTCGGTCGTGGTCTTCTTCGCGGTGTATGCCGTGGGCGACCCGATCGAACTGCTGGTCAGCCCCGAAGCCAGCCAGGCGGCGCGCGAGGCGATGATCGCCCGCCTCGGCCTGGACCTGCCCGTGTGGCAGCAATACACAGGATTCCTGTGGCGCGCGCTGCACGGCGACCTGGGCACCTCGTTCGTGCATGGTATCCCGGCCATCGAGCTGATCGTGCAGCGCATCCCCGCCACCTTCGAACTGGTGATCGTGGCCATCGGACTGACCTGTGTGATCGGCATTCCGCTGGGCCTGGTGGCCGGCCTGTACCGCGATGAACCGCTGGGCCGCGGCATCATGTCGTCGTCGGTGCTGGGTTTTTCGCTGCCCAACTTCTGGCAGGGCATGATGCTGATCCTGCTGTTCGCGGTCTGGCTCGGCTGGCTGCCCGCCACCGGCCGGGGCGACACCGTGACGGTGCTGGGCGTGCGCCTGTCGATCCTGACGGCCGACGGCTGGGCGCACCTGATCATGCCGGCCATCAACCTGGCGCTGGCCAACATCGCACTGGTGCTGCGCCTGACCGCCTCGGGCGTGGTCGAGGCCCGTAGCCAGGACTACGTGAAATTCGCGCGCGCCAAGGGCATCAAGCCCGGCCGCATCGTGCGCCGCCACATCCTGCGCAACATCCTGATCCCGGTGGTCACCGTCATCGGCATGGAATTCGGCAGCCTGATCGCCTATTCCACCATCACCGAGACCGTGTTCGCCTGGCCCGGCATGGGCAAGCTGCTCATCGACAGCGTCTACCAGCTCGACCGCCCCGTGGTGGTCGCCTACGTGATGCTGGTGACCCTGATTTTCGTCGTCATCAACCTGGTCGTGGACATTCTGTACGCCGCGCTCGACCCGCGCGTGCAGCTCGTGACCCCCGCTCAATAACTTCCATGGCTCAATCTCCCAACTCCGGCCGCACCCGTACCGTCCAGCCCCTGGCCGATACACCCAAGCGCGCCTCGATCCTGAAGAAACTGCGGGCCCGCCCCACCGTGCGCGGGTCGGCCATCGCCCTGGCCGTCCTGGTGCTGCTGGTGGTGTTCGCGCCCTACTTCGCGCCGCAGAATCCCTATGATCTGGCCAACCTGTCGCTGCTGGACGGCCGCCTGGCGCCGCGCCAGGCGCTGATGGACGGCAGCATCGCCTGGCTCGGCACCGACGACCAGGGCCGCGACATGCTCAGCGCCATCCTCTACGGCCTGCGCATCAGCCTGATGGTGGGTCTGTCGGCGGTGACGCTGGCCACCGCCGTGGGCGGCGCGGTCGGCCTGGTGGCCGCCTACGTCGGCGGCCTGGTCGACACCGTGCTGATGCGCATCGTCGACTTCATCCTGGGCTTTCCGACCATCCTGGTGGCGCTGGTGCTGCTGGTGGTGCTGGGGCGCGGGGTCGACAAGGTGATCCTGGCGCTGGTGCTGGTGCAGTGGGGCCACTATGCCCGCATCATGCGCAGCCGCGCGCTGCAGGAGCGGCGCAAGGAATACGTCGAGGCCGCCACCAACCTGGGCTTCCCGGCCTGGCGCATCATGGTGTTCCACCTGCTGCCCAACTGCCTGGGCCCGGTCATGGTGTTCGCCACCATCCAGATCGCCACCGCCATCGCGCTGGAAGCAACGCTGTCGTTCCTGGGCGTCGGCGTGCCGATCACCGAACCGTCGCTGGGCCTGCTGATCTCGAACGGCTTCCAGTATCTGCTGTCGGGCGACTACTGGATCAGCCTGTTCCCGGGCATTGCGCTGTTGTTGCTTATTCTTTCCATCAATATCGTCGGCGACCGCCTGCGCGAAAGCCTGGACCCCAAGCGATGAGTGAAGTCCTTCTTGATGTGCGCGGCTTGCGCACCGCATTCCATACCGAGGCCGGCGCATGGCTGGCGGTCGACGGCGTCGACCTGACGGTGCGCCGCGGCGAAATCGTGGGCCTGGTCGGCGAGTCCGGCTCGGGCAAGTCGGTCACCGGTTTCTCGCTGCTGGGGCTGATCGACCCGCCCGGAGAGGTCGTCGACGGCGAAGTGAAGTTCAAGGGCAATGATCTGCGCAAGCTCTCCGAAGAGCAGATGCGGCAACTGCGCGGCAATCGCATCGCCATGATCTTCCAGGACCCGCTGATGACGCTCAATCCGGTGCTGCGCATCGGCGAGCAGATGATGGAAGCCATCCTGACGCACGAGAACGTGCCGCGCGCCGAAGCGCTGGAACGCTGCCGCGAGGCGCTCGCCATGGTCGGCATCCCCGCGCCGGAGAAGCGCCTGAAAAGCTATCCGCATGAGTTCTCGGGCGGCATGCGCCAGCGCGTGGCGATCGCCATCGCCATGCTCAACAAGCCCGACCTGATCATCTGTGACGAGCCGACCACGGCGCTGGACGTGACCATCCAGGGCCAGATCCTGTACCGCATGCAGGAGATCTGCCGCGAGCACAACACCGCGCTGATCTGGATCACCCACGACCTGGGCGTGGTGGCCGAGCTGGCCGACCGCGTCGCCGTCATGTATGCCGGCCGCATCGTCGAGAGCGGCCCGGTCGAACAGGTGCTGGACGCGCCGCGCCATCCCTACACCCGCGGTCTGCTCGATTCGATGCCCGGCGCCACCGCGCCGGGCGCGCGGCTGCACCAGATCAACGGCATGGCGCCGAGCCTGGCCGGCCGCCCGTCGGGCTGTGCGTTCCGGCCGCGCTGCACCCACGCGGTCACGCGCTGCACCGAGCAAGCCCCCACCGTCACCACCGAAGGTTCGCGCAGCTATCGCTGTTACGTCCCGATTGCCCGCGAGGCCGAGCAAGCATGAGTCAAGCCGATACCCCTGTCATCGAGCTCAGGAACGTCCACAAGCGCTTCGAACAGCGCCCGGATCTGGCGCAGCGCATCCTGGCCCTGGCCGGCCGCCCGATCGACCGCCGCACCGTCTATGCCGTCAATGGCGTCGACCTGCGCATCGGCCGCGGCGAAGTCGTCGGGCTGGTGGGCGAGTCCGGCTGCGGCAAGTCCACCCTGGGCCGCGTGGTCGCCGGCCTGCATCGCCAGACCGAAGGCGAATTGCTGTACCAGGGCCAGGACCCGCGCCGCCTGAGCGGCCGCGAGAAACTGGCCTACACGCTGGGCGTGCAGATGATTTTCCAGGACCCGCAGGCCTCGCTCAATCCGCGCCAGCGCCTGCGCCAGATCCTGGGCGAATCGCTCAAGGTGCACAAGCTGGCGCCGCCGGCCGAGATCCCCGCGCGCATCGACCAGGCCTTGACCGAAGTGGGCCTGGACACCGAATACCGTGACCGCTTCCCGCACCAGATCTCGGGCGGCCAGCGCCAGCGCATCGGCATCGCCCGCGCGCTGATGGTGGCGCCCAAATTCCTGGTGTGCGACGAGCCGGTGGCGGCGCTGGACGTATCGATCCAGGCGCAGGTGATCAACCTGTTCATGGATCTGCGCGAACAGCACGGCTTCACCTACCTGTTCATCAGCCACGACCTGGGCGTGGTGCGCCACATTTCGGATCGCGTGGCCATCATGTACCTGGGCAAGATCGTCGAAATCTCGACGTCGGCCGAGATCTTCGCGCGCGCCAACCACCCCTACACCCAGGCCCTGATGGCCGAGGTGCCGGACGTGGCGCGGCGCGGCCGCAAGTTCACCCCGATCAAGGGCGAGATCCCGTCGCCGCTGAACCCACCGTCGGGCTGTACCTTCAACCCGCGCTGCCCGCACGCCATGCCGCGCTGCCGCGAGCAGGCGCCGGCGTTGCAGGAAATATCCCCGGGCCACTGGTCGGCCTGCCATCTGAACGAAGCCACCGCCTGAACGCCATGAAACCCTCTGACATGTCCAACGTGGACCGCATCGCCATCGAAATGGGCCATGCCGGCCGCAACGCCATCGCCTATATCGACGAGGATCGCAATTCCGATCGCCCGTTCAAGCTGCAGACCTACCGCCCCTACGGCTACACCCCGGACCGTCCGGTGGTGATCGTGCAACACGGCGTGCTGCGCAACGGCGACGAATACCGCGACTTCTGGGTCGAGGCCGCCGACAAGCACAAGCTGCTGATCGTGGCGCTGACCTTCTCCAACGAGATCTGGCCGGGCGTGGAAAGCTACAACAATGGCCGCGTGTTCTCGGCCGGCGGCAACCCGCGCCACATCGACGGCTGGACCTACGCGCTGGTGGGCAACGTGATCCGCGACATGATCGACGCCGAGATCACCGATGGTGAAAACGTGTATCTGTTCGGCCACTCGGCAGGCGGCCAGTTCGTGCACCGCCTGATGAGCAGCCAGTCGCACGCGCCGTTCAAGGCGGTGGCGGCCGGCAACCCCGGCTGGTACACGCTGCCGACCTTCGACTATCCGTTCCCCGAAGGCATGGACGGTGTCGGCCTGACCGAAGACCACCTGGTCAAGCTGCTGGGCTACCCGATGATGATCCTGGCCGGCGACCAGGACATCGCCACCGACGATCCCAACCTGCCATCGGAACCGGCCGCCATGCGCCAGGGCCCGCACCGCTACGCCCGCGCCCACAACTACTTCGAGGCCGGCCGCAAGGAGGCCGAGCGCCGCGGCGTGCCGTTCAACTGGACGCTGCAAGTGGTGCCCGGCATCGGCCACGATGGCCGCGCCATGTCCGCCGTCTGCGCCAGCCTGTGGTTCGACGGCGCCATGCCGAGCGATGCCGAACTGGCTCGCCTGGCCGGCCAGCAGGTCGCCTGAACGCCCCCTTTCATTCCCGCTAGCAGAATCGCCATGTCATCCACTTCCCGCACTGAACAACTCGTCGCCGGCATCCAGAGCTGGCTGCAATGCGAATCGCCCTCGAACTTTCCCGATGGCATCGCCGCCATGGCCCGCATCATCGCCGACTACGCGGCCGCGGCCGGCCTGACGGTGGAACTGTCCTCGCTCGGCCCGGCCACCGGCCCGCTGCTGTACGCCACCAACCGCGCCGCCGGCGACACCCGCCCGGGCATCCTGATCCTGGCCCACATGGACACGGTGCACCCGGTCGGCACGCTGCTGGAGAACCCGGTGCGCATCGACGGCGACCGCCTCTACGGCCCCGGCAGCTATGACATGAAGGCCGGCATTTATCTGGCGCTGACGGCGCTGGCCGGCGTGGCGCGCCCCGGCGCGACGCAACTGCCGGTGGACTTCCTGGTGGTGCCCGACGAGGAAACCGGCAGCCATGCCTCGCGCGCCCATATCGAACGCTTCGCCGCCAACGCCAAGTACGCGCTGGTGTGCGAGCCGGCCCGCCCCAACGGCGGCAAGTGCGTGACGGCGCGCAAGGGCACCGGCATGCTGAACCTGAACGTCAAGGGCCGTCCGGCCCATGCCGGCATGCAGCATGAAAAGGGCCGCAGTGCGATCCGCGAGATGGCGCACCAGGTGCTGGCGCTGGAAGCGATGACGGACTATGAGCGCGGCATCACCGTGAGCGTGGGCACGATCGCCGGCGGCACCGTGACCAACACGGTGCCGGCCCTGTGCCGCTGCGTGGTGGACTTCCGCGTGCCCGACATGGGCGCGGCCGAGGACGTGCTGCGCCGCATGCGCGAGCTGTGCGCGGTGGGTCCGGACGTGGAACTGGATATCGACGTGGAACTGAACCGCCCGCCGATGGTGAAGACCGAGGAAGCCGCCGCCTTGCTGGCGCTGGTGCAGGGCTATGCCGAACGCGCCGGCTTCCTGCTGGAAGACGCGCCGATGACCGGCGGCGGCAGCGATGCCAACTTCACCTCCGCCATGGGGATTCCGACGCTGGACGGCCTGGGGGCCGACGGCGACGGCGCGCATACGTTGAATGAGTACATCCTGATTTCAACGCTGGCGCAGCGCCTGACGTTCTGGGAACTGCTGCTCAAGGAACTGGCGTAAGTTCTGGAAGCCGCAGTTGAAGGAGCTGGCGTAACGCCAGCTCGATGAGGCGGCGAAGCGTGGCCACGCAGGAACGGCAGAACGACTTCGCTGACGATCCGGAACATTCCTTTCGGATCGGTCTTGCATACGCATGCCCATGCCCATGCCCTCGGGGTTCTGGAATCGGCATAGATTATCAATCGATACTCTTACCGATCTATTCTCGTGCAAAAGACATGACGTCTGCCCCGGCAAGACAGGTCTCTCATGCACGGCAGCCCACCAGGTATTCCCAGACATGCGCATCCTGATCGCGATCATTCTATTTATCAGTCTCGCGGGATGCGGGGCAACATTGAAGCCGGTCAAGCCCGATGCCACCACGGGATTGTTCTCCACCACCGTCGGGATCGCGCCATCCGATATCGAAGTCGCCGAGCGCTTTGATCCCGCCTACCGGCGCATGCTGTTCATCAACGTCAAATCCAACTGGGGCTACCTGGAGACCATCGATTACTTCCAGACGTCCATCGAGCACCTTGGAACCTTCGAGCAGGTGCTGACGAGAAAAGACATCGATCAGAAGATCATTGCCTGGCATTTGCAGGACAAGGTGTCAGACGTCTCGAACTTGCTGGGGCTGAACCTGCTCAGCAAGCAAATCGGGAATTTCCTCATCCTCGACGTGGGCAACTGGTGGAAGGGCGGCTATCACTACGAAGGTTCGTTGCAGGCCATGGATGCCAGCACAGGCAAGACGGTGTTCAAGACGACGCTCCAGGCATTCAACTGGGACGGCTTGGACGCGTCGTTGTTCCGCCCGCTGCTCAACGCGTTCGTGCTCTGGACCAAGAACGAATTGCCCGGCCCACAGCCAGGCAGCAAGTAGGCGCCTCCCCAATCTGCAACGCGCTGGCGGGCCGGCGCCGCCAGCAGGCGAACGCAGCAGCCCGCCGTACCCTGCGGCCTAGAATTTCTCCGGCACGAACATCTCTTCGGGCACCGGGTGGCGCAGGTAGTCCTGGTGGTGAACCCGCTCGGGTAACACCACCTCCGCATGCGTCACGGGATGGTAGGGCACCTGTTCCAGCAGATGGCTGATGCAGTTCAGCCGCGCCGTCTTCTTGTCATCGGCGCGCACCACCCACCAGGGTGATTCCGGAATGTGCGAGCGTTCCAGCATGACTTCCTTGGCCTGCGTGTAGGCCTCCCAGCGACGACGGCTTTCCAGGTCCATCGGGCTCAGCTTCCATTGCTTGAGCGGATCGTCGATGCGGCTCTGGAAGCGCGACTCCTGTTCGTTGTCGGACACCGAGAACCAGTATTTGACGATCTGGATGCCGCTGCGCACGAGCATCTTCTCGAACTCGGGCACCGAGCGGAAGAATTCCTCGTACTCTGCGTCGCTGCAAAAGCCCATGACGCGCTCCACGCCCGCCCGGTTGTACCAGCTGCGATCGAACAACACGATCTCGCCGGCGGCGGGCAGGTGCGCAGCGTAGCGCTGGAAATACCATTGCGTGCGCTCGCGCGAACTCGGCGCGGGCAGCGCGGCCACCCGGCACACGCGCGGGTTCAGGCGCTGCGTGATGCGCTTGATGACGCCTCCCTTGCCGGCCGCGTCGCGCCCTTCGAACAGCACCACCAGGCGATGTCCGCTGTGCATCACCCAGTCCTGCAGCTTGACCAGCTCCCCCTGCAGGCGCAGCAGCTCGCGGAAGTACCGACGCCGCTGCGCGTGCCAGGACTCGCCCCTGGCGTCGCCGTTGTCGCCGCGCCAGTCGTCGAGCTCCATTTCCAGCTCTTCATCCAGACTGTCGATCAGGTCTTCCTGCAGGCGCATATGTCGCTGCAAGGTGTCGGCGCCGCGTTCAGGCATGTTTTCCATGGTGGCCTCCCATTGTCGTTTCACCCGTCGGCGCACCTGGCGTGCGTCCGAACTGCGCCAGGGTGACGGGTAAATATGACAGGCAATCAAGGCGCCTGCGGGCGGCAGTCTGGCCCTAAAATGGGCGCCGAGAGAGACGTCCCCGCAAAGAAGCCATGCAAGAAAAAACCGCAAACAGCGCCATCGCCTACGGCCTGGCCACGATCGCCGCCGACGGAACCATCCTGGACACCTGGTATCCCCGTCCGTCCCTGGCCGACAACACGCCCGCTGGCGGCACGCGGCACCTGACGCCGGAAGAAGCCCGCGCCGCGCTCGGCGAGCACGTTCCCACTTCGCTGGGACGCGACACCCGCCGCAAGGTCGACATCGTCGCCGTGCGTACCGCCATCGCCTCGCTCGACGCGCCGCCCGCCGACGCGCACGACGCCTATCTGCGCCTGCACCTGCTCAGCCACCGGCTGATCCGGCCGCATGGCGCCAACCTGGACGGCCTGTTCAACGTGCTGGCCAATGTGGCCTGGACCTCTGCCGGCCCTTGCGCCGTCGATCAGGTCGATGCCTTGCGTTGGCAATTGCGTGCCACCGGGCAAGTGCTGGAGATCCGCGGCGTCGACAAGATCCCGCGCATGACCGACTACGTGGTGCCCGCCGGCGTGCGCATCGCCGACACCGCCCGCGTGCGCCTGGGCGCGCACCTGGCGGCCGGCACCACCGTGCTGCACGAGGGCTTCTGCAACTTCAACGCCGGCACCCTGGGCGCCTCCATGGTCGAAGGCCGCATCAGCGCCGGCGTCATCGTCGATGACGGCACCGACATCGGCGGCGGCGCATCCATCATGGGCACCATGTCCGGCGGTGGCAAACAGGTGGTGGCCATTGGCAAGCGCTGCCTGCTGGGCGCCAATTCCGGCATCGGCATCTCGCTGGGCGATGACTGCGTGGTGGAGGCAGGCTGCTACATCACCGCCGGCACACGCGTGCTGACGCCGGAGGGCGCGGTGGTCAAGGCCGTGGAACTGGCGGGCCAGCACGGGCTGCTGTTTCGCCGCAACTCGCAGACGGGCGCGGTCGAAACGCTGGTGCGCACGGCCGCCTGGGGCACGCTGAACCCGGCGTTGCATACGGGACACTGAGCGGGCCAGCCACCGGTGTCGGCCGCATGCCGCTCGATGGCGGCGCGTCGGGTCCGCGCGGACATGTCCCGCCAGAGGTGGCCCAGCCGCGCAATGCGGCAGGCTTCAAGCGCCCGGCGGCTGCGGCACGAACGGATAATGCTCGACCCGGCCATGGCCCGCGATGATGGCGGTGGACTCGGGCACCTCTTCCCAGACGCCGGGCATTTCGCTCAACGGTTCGGACAGCAGCAGGAAGGCATCGTCATCCAGGGCCGCGACCTTCGGGTCGTCGGGATAGAGTTCGCGCAAGTGGCGCACGCAGGTGTTATGGAACAGCGTGCGCGAATCGCGCTCGCTGGAATAGCGCACCGCGATCAGGCGCTCGCCGTCCAGCGCGCAGACCGTCATGTTGATCGGCCGGGCCACGCCATGGCGCCGGCCGGTTTCCTCGACCGCGCCGACCATGCGCGCCAGCGCCGGCAGCGGGTCTGTCTCCAGGCCGAAGCTCAGCGCCAGCAGGAACATCACCTCGGAATCGGTCGACCCTTCCAGCGAGCCGAAGTACGCCGGCGCGATCATCAGCATCAGGTCGCGCCGCAGCAAGGGATAGTCGCGGATGACGCCGTTGTGCACGAACAGCCAGTTGCCGTGGCGGAACGGGTGGCAATTGGTTTCCTGGGCCGGCGTGTCGGTGGCGGCGCGGATGTGGGCCACGAACAGCGGCGAATGGATGGCGCGCGCGGCCTCGCGCAGATTGCGGTCGTTCCAGGCCGGATGCACGCTGCGGTAGCGGAACGGCGGCTCCACGGGCTTGCCGTACCAGCCCAGGCCGAAGCCGTCGCCGTTGGTGGTGGTGGCGCCCATGCGCGAATGCAGGCTCTGGTCGATCAGCGAGTGCCTGGCCTTGAACAGCACGCTCTCCATTTGCAGGGGACTCCCGGTATAAGCCAGCCAGCGGCACATGATGCGCTCCTTGGAAACAACCCCGGCGCGAGGCGGCGGGTGTGCCCCAGTGTAGGAGCCGGGCGCAATTTTCTACAAGCCCGGCGCGGCGGCGCGCGACATAGTGCGGGACTGACAGCTTCTCCGGAGCCTTCCATTTTGCATCCCCCCACCGCTTTCACGCCACAGCTGGGCTTTGCCAGCGACAACACCGCCGGCGCCAGCCCGCAGATCCTGGCCGCGCTGCAACAGGCCAATGAGGGACAGGCTCCCGCCTACGGCGCCGACGACATCACGCTGCGTGTCGAGCGCCGCCTGGCCGAGATCTTCGAGCGCGACGTCGACGTGCTGCTGGTGCCCACCGGCACGGCCGCCAACTCGCTGGCGCTGGCGGCGCTGACACCGCCATGGGGCAGCGTGCTGTGCCACGCGCACAGCCACATCGCCAACGACGAATGCGGCGCGCCGCAGTTCTACAGCGGCGGCGCGCGCCTGGCGCTGCTCGACGGCGCCGCATCCAAGCTCGACCCCGCCCTGCTCGCCCAGGAAGCGCGTCGCAAGGCCGGCGACGTGCACTCGATGCCGCCTGCCTGCGTCAGCATCACCCAGGCCACGGAAACCGGCAGCGTGTACACGCTGGACGAGATCCAGGCCATCGGCGCCGTCTGCCGCGATGCCGGACTGCCCCTGCACATGGATGGCGCGCGCTTCGCCAATGCCTTGGTCAGCCTGGGCTGCACGCCCGCGGAAATGACCTGGAAAGCCGGGGTCGCGGCGCTGTCGTTCGGCGCCACCAAAAACGGCGTACTGGGCGCCGAGGCCATCGTGCTGTTCGAACCCGGACGCGCCGCCGAGCTGGCCTACCGGCGCAAGCGCGGCGGCCACCTGTTCTCGAAGATGCGGCTGCTGTCGGCGCAAATGGACGCCTATCTGGCCGACGACTTGTGGCTGCGCAACGCGCGCCAGGCCAACGCCATGGCGGCGCGGCTGGCGGCCGGCATGGCGGGGCTGCCCGGCATCGAACTGCAGGGACCGGCCGAGGCCAACATCCTGTTCTGCCGGCTGCCCACCGCCGCGATCGACGGCCTGCTGGCGCAGGGCTTTCGCTTCTATCATGACCGCTGGGGCCCGGGGGTGGCGCGGCTGGTCACCTCGTTCACCACGCGTGAAGCCGATGTCGACCATTTCCTGGCGGCATTGCGGGCGCAGTTGCGATAGGCTCGTCGCGGTGGACTGGCGCGGCGGCCCGTCCGCGCTCAGGCCGCGCGCCGGTAGGCCGACGGCGCCACGCCGTAGGCCGAGCGAAAAGCGCGGTTGAAATGGCTCTGATCGTAGAAGCCGACCTCGGCCGCGACCTGCGCGATCGAGGCCGGCGCCCGCGCCAGCGTGGCGCAGGCCCGCTCCAGCCGCAGCCGCGTCAGCCAGGCGTGGGGCGTCAGGCCCACCGACAGCGCGAAGCGGCGCAGGAACTGATAGCGGCTCAGCCCGCACAGGCGCGCCAGATCCTCCAGCCCGATCTTCTCGCCCAGGTGCGCCTGGCAATAATCCAGCACCCCCCGCAGATGGGACGCCGACAGGCCTCCGCGCACCTGCTGCGGCTTCACCACGCCGGTACGCGCGAACAGCGCGCCCATCAAGGCCAGCGACGCGGCCTCGTGCGCCAGCGGCCCGGCGGCGGCGTCCGCCATCCATGACGCGTGCAGGGCCACGAAGCGGGCGGCCAGGCCGGCGTCTTCGATCAGGGTGCCCAGGAAGCATTCGTCGGGCGCGCCGTCCGAAACCTCGGCGATGAAGCCGCGCATCAGCTCTGGCGCGATGCGAAACGTGTTCAGGGTATGGGAATGGCCATAGTCGGCCACGCCGGCGCCGTCATGCACCTCGCCCGGCGGCATCAGGGCGATGCCCCCCGGGCCCAGCAGCGTGCTGCGGCCGCGGAAGGTCTGGCGCTGCACGCCCTGGGTCACCAGGCCGATGTGGTAGTCGACGTGGTAATGCCGCTCGAACCGGAAATCGACCAGGCGCGCCACGCCCAGCACCAGGCCCGGCGTACCGGGCACCGGTCGATAACGCACATCGTCCTTCATCGTCAGCGCCATGGTGCAAAGCGGCAGGTATAGCCCCGCGCGCGCCTCCCGGTCTTGTAATTTATTGCGGCATCACTTCTTCAGCAATGCCTTGAGCATGGCCATGCGCTCCTTGGGATTCATGGCGGCGGTGGTCTCGTCTTCCTGGATGCCCGGGGCGTCCAGGCCCATTTCCTCGATGAAGCGCGAAGGCTCGCGCACCAGGTCCTCGCGCGCCCGGCGGCGGCGCTTGCACCAGCTCAAATGCAGGCTGCGCTGGGCGCGGGTGATGCCCACGTACATCAGCCGCCGTTCTTCCTGGATGCGGGTGGCCAGGTTCTCGGCGGCGCGCGCCGGGTCGCCAACCTCGTCGTCCTTGCCCAGGTGCGGCAGCAGGCCTTCCTCGACACCGGCCAGGTAGACGTGCGGATACTCCAGGCCCTTGGACGCGTGCAGCGTCGACATCTTGACCGCGTCCGGCTCTTCTTCCTCGCCGCGTTCGAGCATAGTCACCAGCGCCACGTGCTGCACCAGCTCGAACAGGGACATGTTGTCCTCCTCGGCCTTGCGCTTGAGCCAGCCGGTCAGTTCCAGCACATTCTGCCAGCGGGTCTGGGCCGGGCGTTCGTCGAACAGCTCGAACAGGTGGCGTTCGTACTGGATGGCCTGCACCAGGTCGTCCAGGATGACGCCGGCGGGCTCGGCCGGCGCGCCGTCGGTGCCGGCGGTGGCGCCACGGCCGGCGCGCCACTGCATGCGGCGGATGAATTCGGTGAACGTGCGCAGCGGTTCGAGCTGGCGCGGCGCCAGCAGGCTTTCCAGCCCGGTCTCGGCGACCGCGGCCAGCAGCGACAGCTCGCGGCTGGCCGCGTACTGTCCCAGCGTCTGCAAGGTGGCCTGGCCGATGCCGCGCTTGGGTGTGGTGGCGGCGCGGATGAAGGCCGGATCGTCCTCGTCGTTGGCCAGCAGCCGCAGATAGGCCAGGATATCGCGCACCTCGGCCTTGTCGAAAAAGCTCTGGCCGCCCGCGATCGTGTAGGGGATCTTCAGGTTGCGCAGCGCCTGCTCCAGGATGCGCGACTGGTGATTGCCGCGATACAGGATGGCGAAATCCTTCCACTGTGCCTGGCGCTCGAAACGCGACGCCGAGATCTTCATGGCGATGGATTCGGCCTCGTGTTCCTCGCCATCCATGGCGCACACCACGATCGGCTCGCCCACGCCCAGGTCCGACCACAGCTTCTTTTCGAACAGCTTGGGGTTCTTCTCGATCACCTGGTTGGCCGCCGCCAGGATGCGCTGCACCGAGCGGTAGTTCTGCTCCAGCTTGATGAGCTTGAGATTGGGATAGTCGGTGGTGAGCTTGGCCAAGTTCTCGATGGTCGCGCCACGCCAGGCGTAGATGGCCTGGTCGTCGTCGCCCACGGCGGTGAACATGGCGCGCGAGCCGGTTAGCAACTGCACCAGGCGGTACTGACAGACGTTGGTGTCCTGGTACTCGTCGACCAGCAGGTAGCGCACGCGGTTCTGCCAGCGCGTGCGCACCTCTTCATTGTTGGCCAGCAGGATGGCCGGGATGCGGATCAGGTCGTCGAAGTCCACCGCCTGATAGGCGGCCAGCGTGGCGGCATAGCTGCGATAGACGTTGGCGGCTTCGACGTCGCCCGGCGTGATGGCCTCGCGCGCGGCGTCGTCGGGTTCCATCAGCGCGTTCTTCCACAACGAGATGATGCCCTGCACGTGGCGCAGGCGGCCCTTGTCGGTGGTGGCCAGCAGTTCCTGGATGATCGCCATGGCGTCATCGGCGTCGAGGATCGAGAAGGTCGGCTTCAGGCCAGCGTTGCGCGCTTCTTCGCGCAACAGCTTCACGCCCAGCGAATGGAAGGTACTGATGGTCAGACCCTTGCCCAGCTTGCGGTCCACCAGCGTCCTGACGCGCTCGTCCATCTCGCGCGCGGCCTTGTTGGTGAACGTCAGCGCCACCACGTTGCGGCCCATGTAGCCGCATTCGCGCAACAGATAGGCGATCTTCTGCGTGATGACGCGCGTCTTGCCGCTGCCGGCGCCGGCCAGCACCAGGCAGGGGCCATCCAGGTACAGCACCGCCTCTTTCTGCGCGGGATTCAGGCCGTGGCCGATGGGTTCGTGTGCGGACATGGGATTCGGGAAAACGGGAACGACATAGAGTAAACGGGTACGCGGCGGGCGCGCCGGTCAGATTTCCAGCGGATCGACCTCCAACTGCCAGCGCACCCGGGCCTCGTTGGCCAGGTACGGTAGGTGGTGCGACCATGACGCCAGGAACGTCTGCAAGGCGGGACGGCTACTGCTTTCCACCAGCAGTTGGGCGCGCTCGATGTTGGCCACCCGCACCACGCGCAGCGGCACCGGGTCGTACAGCATGACCGCGTCCAGCCCCGGGAAATCGGCAGCCCATTCGCCTTCGGGCAAGGCGCGCGCCTGTTGCAGGAACGCCTGCGCCACCGCCAGCTCGCGCGCCTCGGCCGTCAGCAACGCCTGATACGCAAACGGCGGCAGGCCGGTGCTTTCGCGCTCCTGCAGCGCATGGCGCGCGAAACCCGCGTAATCGTGCCGCAGCAAGGCCTGATACACCGGCTGCTCGGGATAGCCGGTCTGGATGATGACCTGGCCGTTGCCATGATGGCGGCCGGCGCGGCCAGCCACCTGCATCAACTGCGCGAACAGCCGCTCCGGCGCGCGGAAATCGTGCGCAAACAACGCCGAATCCGGATTGAGCACGCCCACCAGGCCGAGCCGCGCGAAGTCGTGGCCCTTGGCCACCATCTGCGTGCCCACCAGGATATCGACCTCGCCCGCATGCACCGACGCGAACAGGGCCTCGGCGCTGCCCTTCTTGCGGGTGCTGTCGGCATCGATGCGCAGGATGCGCGCCTCGGGAAACAGTTCGGCCAGGTGTTCCTCGACGCGCTGCGTGCCGCGCCCCATCGGCGCCAGGTCCTGGTCGCCGCATTCGGGGCAGGCATGCGGCACCGGCGCCTGGTAGCCGCAATGGTGGCAATGCAGGCGGTGGCCATGGCCGGCGGTGCGATGCAATACGGTGAAAGCGGTACAGCGCGGACAATTGCTGACCCAGCCGCAGGACTGGCAATGCAGCACCGGGGCGAAGCCGCGCCGATTCAGGAAAATCAGCGACTGCTCCTTGCGCGCCAGCCGCTCGCCGACAGCCTCCAGCAGTTGTGGCGACATGCCGTGCTTCATCGGCAAGCGGCGGGTATCGACCAGCTTCATGGCCGGCAGCGAACTGGCGCGGGCGCGCGCCGGCAGGGACAGGCGCAAGTAGCGGCCGCGCTCGGCGTGCTGCCAGGTTTCCAACGACGGCGTGGCCGAACCGAGCACCACCGGAATGCCCAGGTCATGCGCGCGCCATACCGCCAGATCCCGCGCGGAATAGCGCAGGCCATCCTGCTGCTTGTAGGAGGCATCGTGTTCTTCATCGACCACGATCAGCCCCAGCTCGCTCATGGGCGCGAAGATCGCCATGCGCGTGCCGAGCAGCATGCGCGCCTGGCCGCGCTGCGCGCGCGCCCATGCCTGCAATCGCTCGCCATCGGACAGGCCGCTGTGCATCACCGCCAGCCCATCCGATCCGAGCAAGCCTTCGAGCCGGGCGCGCAGGGCGCCTTCCAGCTGCGGCGTCAGGTTGATTTCCGGCACCATCAAGAGCACCTGGCGGCCGGCCGCCAGCACTTTCTCGGCGGCGCGCAGGTAGACCTCGGTCTTGCCGCTGCCGGTCACGCCGTACAACAGCACCGCCTTGAACCCGGAAAGTCCGGCGATGGTATCGACCGCCTCGCGCTGGGCGTCATTCAATTCGGGCGGCTGGTCGGCCGCGGCCGGCTGGCGGACGACCTTGCGCTTGCGCCCGTCCAGCCGCGCCACCGGACCGCCGGCCGAGCGCTTGCCCTGGTAGGCGGTCGGTTTGCGCAGCGGCGGCGGCAGGGTCGGCAGCATCACTTCGCCCAGCGGCCGCTGGTAATACTCGGCGGCAAAGCGCGCCAGGCGCAGCCAGCCCTCATCGAAGGGCGGCAGATCCTGCAATACCTCCTCGATCGGTTTGATCTGCTTCGGCTCGTAGGAAGGCTCGGCCGGGTTGTCGACCACCACGCCGACCAGCTTGCGGCGGCCGAACGGCACGATCACCCGCAGGCCGGCGGCGATCGGCTCATGGTGGCGGTAGTCGAACGGGCCGGGCAGCGGCACGTCCAGCGCGACCCGCACCCAGCAGACGGCCGCGGCCGGCGTGGATTCGACCAGTGCGAAGACTTCAGACATGGATCAGGGAGCGCGGCATGGACAGGGCGAACCGGCCGGGACCGGGAAAAACGGCATCAGGATGATGGGCCGGCCGAAAACCGGGCCAGCAGGGATTGTCGCCGCAAGCGGGTCCGGAACTCCAGACCCAGCCTGTGGATAACTTTGGGGAAAAGGCAAGAGCAACGTCAAAAATTGGAATAAGGCAAGATTGCATCAACTCTTGCAACTTTGTTGAAAACCCATTTTATTCCAATAAAAACAGTGGCTTATACAAACTTCCAAGATTGTAAGCCAGCTTCTAAAGGGTTTTCCCCGAGCGTAATCTTGCTGTGCACAACTGTGTCCGGCAGCCCTCGACGCCCGGCCCTGCGGACCGAAGCGTTCACTCACTTACCCCCTGAGCGAGCGGCTGTGATGGTGGACTTCGTCGACCAATTCGGCTACCGCTTCGGGTGGGGTGAAACGCGAAATGCCGTGGCCCAGATTGAACACATGGCCCCCCTTGCCCACCGGCCCGAACGCATCCAGCACGCGGCGCGCCTCGGCGCGGATGGCGTCGGCGCCGCCGAACAGGGCCATCGGATCGAGGTTGCCCTGGAACGCGACCGAGTCGCCGGTGCGGCGCCGCGCCGCGGCCAGGTCGACCGTCCAGTCCAGGCCCACGGCATCGCAGCCGCAGGCGGCGATGTCTTCGAGCCACTGCCCACCGCCCTTGGTGAAGACGATGACCGGCACGCGGCGCCCTTCGTGTTCGCGCGTCAGGCCGGCCACCACCTTGCGGGTGTAGGCCAGTGAAAATTGCTGGAACAAGCCGTCGGCCAGCACGCCGCCCCAACTGTCGAACAGCATGACGGCCTGCGCGCCCGCGGCGATCTGCGCGTTCAGGTATTGCAGCGTGGCCTCGGCGTTGATTTCCAGGATGCGGTGCAGCAGGTCCGGGCGCGAATACAGCATGGTCTTGATCAGGCGGTAGTCGTCGCTACCCCGCCCCTCGACCATGTAGCAGGCGATGGTCCAGGGACTGCCGGCAAAGCCGATCAGCGGGACCTTGCCGTCCAGGTCGCGGCGGATGGTGCCGACGGCGTCGAACACGTAGCGCAGCTTATCCATGTCGGGCACGGCCAGGCGCGCCACGTCTTCCTCGGTGCGCACCGGGCGGGCGAAGCGCGGCCCCTCGCCTTCGGCGAAGTCCAGGCCCAGGCCCATGGCGTGCGGCACGGTAAGAATGTCGGAGAACAGGATGGCCGCGTCCAGGTCGTAGCGCTCGAGCGGCTGCAGGGTGACCTCCGAGGCGTAGTCCGGGTTCTGTGCCAGCCCCATGAAGGAACCGGCCCGGGCCCGCGTCTGGCGGTACTCGGGCAGGTAGCGGCCCGCCTGGCGCATCAGCCAGATGGGGGTGTAGGGCACGGGCTCGCGCAGCAGCGCGCGCAAGAACACATCGTTCTTCAAAACGGAAGCGGACACGACTATCCTCGATGATCGGAAGCCATGATTCTACTGCCCCAAGCTGACAGGGCGCGGCGCCGCCGGCAGACCCGCTTGCCGTGGCGCAAAACCGCGCGGATTGCCTCAATCGGGTTGTGGCGCCTGCTCGGCCATGCGGCGATAAGGCGCGGCATCGATGCCGTGCTTGCGCATCAGCGCCCAGAATGCACGGCGGTGCTTGCTGGAGGCGCGCGCCGCCCGCGCCACATTGCCCTGGTGGCGCGACAGGGCCAGGCGGATGTAGTCTGACTCGAAGCCGTCGACCACGCGCGACTTGGCCTGCCGGAAGGGTTCCTGTGTGGTGCGATCGGGCTGGTAGCGCAGCCCTGCCAGCCCCTGCTGCAACACCTGCCGCGCGACCCGCGGCCGCGCATGCAGCCGGCCGGCGGGCCGCTGCGCCGGCCCGGCGTAGACCGCCGCCGGTTCTTCCAGCGTCGGCGCCAGCAGCGGCGCCCGGCGTGCCAGCCGCGCCAGCCGTACGCGCAGGCTTTCAAGGCAGCACGGCGCCGTGATGAAATCGGCGGCGCCCAGCCGCAGCAGGTCTTCGATGGCTGGCGCGGTCATGTCGTGCACCAGCAGCAGCAGCGGCGTGACCAAGGCGCGGCTGGCCTGCTGCAAGGACATGCGGGTCCAGGCCAGCGATGCCAGCGCCACCGGCAGGATGCAATGATCGTAGCGGCGCAGGCTGACCGCGAGCTCGGCCAGGGCGTGGGTGTCGAGTCCGCCAGGCACGCTGCCGGGCGCACGCAGCGGCACCAGATGCAGGCGCACGCGCGCCAGCCGGGGTTGATCGCGCGCGACCCAGGCGCCCATGGCGGTTTCGTGGCCGGGGGCCAGCAATACCCCGCAATCCATGGTTTCTCGCATGCCGTTCCTCCAGGCTCGAATTGCAATACCTGGAGACTAACGGCGCGCCCGGCGTGTCGCTATTCGTAGAGAACGCAAGCCGGTCGCGGGTGACCGAGGGTGGCCGCCCGCAAGCCGGCGCCGATTGCCCCGCGCGACCGCGAGCGCCGGCGGTTCCAATGAAAAAAGCGGCCATTGGCCGCTTTTTTCGATCCGGGGCGAACCCCGGCGGGTCGTGCGCTCAGTGCGAGCGGCCGCCTTGACGCAGCTTGCGCGCGGCAATGGCTTGCGCCGCCAGCATCGCCAGCTCGGCCTCGACAACCGCGATGTCGGCCTTGTCCTTGGCGTTGGCCAGGGCCTCTTCGGCGCGCTTGCGCGCTTCCAGGGCACGGGCTTCGTCCAGGTCGGCGGCGCGGATGGCGGTGTCGGCCAGGACCGTCACGCTGCCCGGCTGCACTTCCAGAATGCCCCCGGCGACGAAGATGTTTTCCTCGCCTTGGTCGGCACGGACGATCTTGACCGTCCCGGGGCGTATGCGCGAGATCAGCGGGGTGTGACCGGGCAGAATGCCCAGCTCACCCGCTTCGCCAGGCAGCACCACGAACTTCGCCTCACCGGAGAAGATCGCTTCCTCTGCGCTGACGACATCCACATGCAGGGTAGCCATATCGGTTCCTTATTGCAGTTTCTTGGCCTTCTCGAAGGCCTCGTCGATCGAGCCGACCATGTAGAAGGCCTGTTCCGGCAGCGCATCGCACTCGCCGTTCACGATCATCTTGAAACCACGGATGGTTTCGGCCAGCGGCACGTACTTGCCGGGCGAACCGGTGAACACTTCGGCCACGTGGAACGGCTGCGACAGGAAACGCTGGATCTTACGGGCGCGGGCCACGGCCTGCTTGTCTTCCGGCGACAGTTCGTCCATGCCCAGAATCGCGATGATGTCGCGCAGTTCCTTGTAGCGCTGCAGCGTCTGCTGCACGCCACGGGCCACGGCGTAGTGTTCTTCGCCGACGACTTGCGGGTCGAGCTGGCGGCTGGACGAATCCAGCGGGTCCACGGCCGGGTAGATACCCAGGGCGGCGATGTCACGCGACAGCACGACGGTCGAGTCCAAATGCTGGAAGGTGGTGGCGGGCGACGGGTCGGTCAAGTCGTCAGCGGGCACGTACACGGCCTGGATCGAGGTGATCGAGCCGGTCTTGGTGGACGTGATGCGCTCTTGCAGCTTGCCCATTTCCTCGGCCAGCGTGGGCTGGTAGCCCACCGCCGACGGCATACGGCCCAGCAGCGCCGACACTTCGGTACCGGCCAGCGTGTAGCGGTAGATGTTGTCGACGAAGAACAGGATGTCGCGGCCTTCGTCGCGGAACTTCTCGGCCATGGTCAGGCCGGTCAGCGCCACGCGCAGACGGTTGCCCGGGGGTTCGTTCATCTGACCGAACACCATCGCCACCTTGTCCAGAACGTTCGACTCTTCCATTTCGTGGTAGAAGTCGTTGCCTTCACGGGTACGCTCACCCACGCCGGCGAACACCGACAAGCCGCTGTGCTGCTTGGCGATGTTGTTAATCAGTTCCATCATGTTGACGGTCTTGCCCACGCCGGCGCCGCCGAACAGGCCGACCTTGCCGCCCTTGGCGAACGGGCACACCAGGTCGATAACCTTGATGCCGGTTTCCAGCAGTTCCACCGACGGCGACAGCTCGTCGAAACGGGGGGCCGGTTGGTGGATGCCACGCTTTTCTTCGTGCTGGATCGGGCCGGCTTCGTCGATGGGACGACCCAGCACGTCCATGATGCGGCCGAGCGTGCCGGTGCCGACGGGCACCGAGATCGGGGCGCCGGTGCCGGCGACCTTCATGCCGCGGCGCAGGCCGTCGCTGGAGCCCAGGGCGATGGTACGCACCACGCCGTCACCCAGCTGTTGCTGCACTTCCAGCGTCAGACCCTTTTCGGCGAACGAGGAACCCTCGTCGACCAGAGTAAGCGCTTCGTAGATCTTGGGCATGTGATCGCGGGGGAACTGAATATCCACCACGGCGCCGATGCACTGAACGATGGTTCCGTTGCTCATGTCGATTCCTTGCTTGATAGCTTTTGACGGGATGCTGCCTGCCTCAGACGGCGGCAGCGCCCCCTACGATTTCCGAAATTTCCTTGGTGATCGCGGCCTGGCGGGTCTTGTTGTAGACCAGCTGCAGATCGCCGATGACCTTCTTGGCGTTGTCCGACGCCGCCTTCATGGCGACCATCCGGGCCGACTGCTCCGAAGCCATGTTCTCGGCCACGGCTTGGTACAGCAGGCCTTCCACGTAACGCTGCAGCAGGTCGTCGATCACGCTACGAGCGTCGGGTTCGTAGATGTAATCCCAGCTGTAATCCGATTTCACTTCCGAAGTCTTGGCCAGGCTTTCGGCGCCCGTCTGGTACGGATCTTCCAAACCGCTGGCCAGGGGCAGCAGACGCAGGAACAGCGGCTCCTGCTTCATCGTATTGACGAAGCGGGTCGAGGCCACGTACAGCGCATCGATGCGGCCTTCCAGGTAGGCGTCCAGCTGCACCTTGATCGCGCCCAACAGGCGATCCAGCTGCGGCTTGTCGCCCAGTTGCACTTCCTGGGAAACCAGCTTGGCGCCGATACGGGACAGCACGCCCACGCCCTTGTTGCCGAAAGCGGTCGCCTGAACGGTGATGCCGTTCTTTTCGAACTCTTTCAGCTTCGACAGCACCACGCGGGTGATGTTGGTGTTCAAGCCGCCGCACAGACCCTTGTCCGTCGTCACCATGACCACGCCGACCGCCTTGACTTCGCGCTCGACCAGGTACGGGTGGCTGTACTCGGGGTTGGCCTGCATCAGGTGCGCGGCGATCTCGCGCACCTTGGTGGCGTACGGACGGCCCGCGCGCATCCGTTCCTGCGCCTTGCGCATCTTGGATGCGGCGACCATTTCCATCGCCTTGGTGATCTTGCGCGTGTTTTGCACGCTCTTGATCTTGGTTCGGATTTCCTTAATTCCGGGCATTGCGCTTTCCTGTGAAGACTGGCCGATGGGTTGGCGCTTGCGCCTCAACCATCCGATAAGGATGGGTGAGGCGCCGCTGACGCCTAACCCATCACTTTCTTAAAAAGCACCGTGCTTCTTGAATTCCTGGATGGCGGCGGCGAGTTCGCTTTCGTCGTCCTTGGACAGTTCCTTGGTGTCTTCGACGCGCTGGATCAGGTCGGCGTGCTTGGCCTTGAGCTGGTCCTTGAGCGACTTCTCGAACGACAGCACCTGGGCCACGTCCACGTCGTCGAGGTAGCCGTTGTTCACCGTGTACAGCGTGACGGCCAGTTCCCACACTTGCAGCGGCTGGTATTGCGGCTGCTTGAGCAGTTCGACCACGCGCTTGCCGCGCTCGAGCTGGCGACGGGTGGCGTCGTCCAGATCCGAGGCGAACTGCGCGAAGGCGGCCAGTTCACGGTACTGCGCCAGGTCGGTACGGATACCGCCGGACAGCTTCTTGACGACCTTGGTCTGGGCGGCGCCGCCCACGCGCGACACCGAGATACCGGCGTTGATGGCGGGACGCACACCTGCGTTGAACAGGTCGGTTTCCAGGAAGATCTGGCCGTCCGTGATCGAGATCACGTTGGTCGGAACGAAGGCCGACACGTCGCCCGCCTGGGTTTCGATGATCGGCAGCGCGGTCAGCGAGCCGGTCTTGCCCTTGACGGCGCCACCGGTGAACTTCTCGACGTAGTCTTCGTTCACGCGGGCGGCGCGTTCCAGCAGGCGCGAGTGCAGGTAGAACACGTCGCCCGGGTAGGCTTCGCGGCCGGGCGGACGGCGCAACAGCAGCGAGACCTGGCGGTAGGCCCAGGCTTGCTTGGTCAGGTCGTCATAGACGATCAGCGCGTCTTCGCCACGATCGCGGAAGTATTCGCCCATCGTGCAGCCGGCGTAGGCGGCCAGGTACTGCATGGCGGCCGAGTCGGAGGCCGAGGCGGCCACGACGATGGTGTATTCCAGCGCGCCGTGCTCTTCGAGCTTGCGCACCACGTTGTTGATGGTCGACGCCTTCTGGCCGATGGCGACGTACACGCAGGTGACGCCCTTGCCCTTCTGGCTGATGATGGTGTCGACGGCCACGGCGGTCTTGCCGGTCTGGCGGTCGCCGATGATCAGTTCGCGCTGGCCACGGCCGATGGGAACCATCGAGTCGATAGCCTTGATGCCGGTTTGCAGCGGCTGCGACACCGAGCGGCGGGCGATAACGCCGGGGGCCACTTTTTCGATGATGTCGGTGGCCTTGGCATTGATCGGGCCCTTGCCGTCGATCGGCTCGCCCAGCGTGTTGACCACGCGGCCTTTCAGTTCGGGGCCGACCGGCACTTCCAGAATGCGGCCGGTCGTCTTGACCGCGTCGCCTTCGGACACGCCGGTGTAGTCACCGAGAATAACGGCGCCAACGGAATCGCGCTCGAGGTTGAGCGCCAAGCCGAAGACGTTGTTGGGGAATTCGAGCATTTCGCCCTGCATCACGTCGGACAGGCCGTGGATGCGGGTAATACCGTCGGTCACGGACACGACGGTGCCCTGAGTACGGACATCAGCCGAAGCGCCCAGGCCCTCGATGCGGCTCTTGAGCAGTTCGCTGATCTCGGAGGGATTGAGTTGCATATTGACTCCTGGAATCCTGTTAGTGCTGCCTTTAAGCGGCGAGCGTATCGCGCATGCGGGCCAATTGGGCTTGTACGGAAGTATCGAGCACCTGGTCTCCGACGGCCACGCGCACGCCGCCGATCAACGACTGGTCGACAGTGACGACGGGCTTGAGCTTCAGGCCGAATTTCTTCTCGAGGCCGGCGACCAGTTCTTGGACCTGGGCATCGCTCAGCTCGAACGCGCTGGTGATTTCCGCCTGCGCCGTGCCGTCGTGACGGTTCCGCAACGCCACGAATTGCGTGGCGATTTCGGGCAACAGCAGCAGCCGGTCGTTTTCGACCAGCAGCGCGATGAAATTGCGGGCGGCCTGGGGCAGTTCGGCCTTCACCAGGCCGGAGAACAGCTCGACGCGCTGCGTGTCGCCCAGACGCGGATCGGCCATGGCCTCGCGCACGTCGGGGTTGGAGGCGACCTGCGACAGCTCGCTGACCAGGTCGGCCCAAGCCTGCAGGCCGGCCTTGTCGTCGCACGCGGCGGCGAACAAGGCTTCGGCGTAGGGCCTGGCAACAGTGGAAAGTTCAGCCATGACGGTCCCGGATTAAAGCTGCGCGCGAAGCTGGTTCAGCAGCTCGGCGTGGGCGCGGGCGTCAACCTCGCGCTTGAGGATCTGTTCAGCACCCTTGACAGCCAGCGCGGCAACGTCGTCGCGCAGCGCGTCACGGGCGCGCTGGACTTCCTGCGCGGCGTCCTGTGCGGCTTGCGCCACGATGCGGGCACGCTCGGCTTCCGCTTCACGGCGGGCCTGCTCGATCAGGGAGGCGGCTTGCTTTTCGGCCTCGATGATGCGGGCGTGGTTTTCGGACTTGGCAGAAGCCTCGATCAGACTGACGCGCGCCTGGGCCTGGGCCAGATCGGCCTTGCCCTTCTCCGCGGCGGCAAGGCCATCGGCGATTTTTTGGCGGCGCTCGTCCATCGCCTTCGTCAGAGGAGGCCACACGAATTTCATCGTGAACCAGCCCAGAACGAAGAACACGAGCATCTGGAAAATGATCGTCGCGTTCAGATTCACGGTCGTTCCTTTAACACCTTGCGGCTCCGACGGCACCCGGGACGGGCAACGCGGAGCACTCGATACTTTGCCGGTCGGCGACGGGGCTCAAGCCCGCATCGCCACCAGCGTCATGACCCGCCTTTTCGCCGGCGGGCGTGCCTTAGCCGACGAACGGGTTGGCGAAGGCGAACAGCATGGCGATACCCACGCCGATCAGGAATGCCGCGTCGATCAGGCCAGCCAGCAGGAACATCTTGGTTTGCAGAGCGTTCATCAGTTCAGGCTGACGAGCCGAAGCTTCCAGATATTTGCCGCCCATCAGTGCGATGCCGATGCAAGCGCCGATAGCGCCCAGACCGATGATAAGACCGCAAGCGAGAGCAACGAAAGCGACGTTGGTCATGACAACTCCTTGGTTAGAAATCTGAAGTCAAAAAATAAAAGATTGGGTACTGCTCAATGCAAGAGGATCTTGCTATCCAGCGCCGCCCGGATGGCCGGCGCCGGAAATTCGGGGGATCAGTGGCCTTCGTGCGCCTGGCCGAGATACACCAGGGTCAGCATCATGAAGATGAAGGCCTGGAGCAAGACGATCAGGATGTGGAAGATGGCCCAGATCGAGCCGGCCAGCACATGGCCGATTCCCAAGCCGATGCTGGCACCGTTGAAGCCGGTCCAGGCGCCGCCCAAGAGGGCGATCAGCATGAAAATCAGTTCGCCGGCGAACATGTTGCCGAACAACCGCATGCCCAGCGACACCGACTTGGCGGCGTATTCGATCAGGTTCAGCAGCAGGTTGAACGGCGCCAGGACGAGAGCGCCCAGGCCATGCGCGTGGAACGGCGCGGTGAACAGTTCCTTGACGAAGCCGCCCGGGTGCTTGATCTTGATGCCGTAGTAGAACATCAGCAGCAGCACGCCCAGCGACATGCCCATCGGCACGTTCAGGTCGGCGGTCGGCAGCACGCGGTGGTAATAGAGGGGGTCGCCATGGTGCGCGCCCAGGCCGGTCCAGCGCCAGATCGACGGCAGCAGGTCGACAGGCAGCAGGTCCAGCGCGTTCATCAGGATGATCCAGAGGAACACGGTGAGCGCGAGCGGAGCAATGAAGAGACGGCTCTTGGCATTGTGGACGATGCCCTTGGCCTGGTCGTCGACCATGTCGACGATCATTTCCACGAAAGCCTGGAAGCGGCCCGGGACGCCGGCGGTCGCGCGGCGGGCGGCGCGCCACAGGAAGAAGATGACGATCAGGCCCGTCAGGCCGGACCAGAACAACGAGTCGTAGTTGATGATGTCAAACTGAGCAATTGCAGTCTGTTTTTCGCCCGTATTGTTCAGGTGCACCAGGTGGTGCTGAATATAAGCGGACTGAGGCGACACGTCGCTGGCAGCAGCCATTTGAATCCTACCCTATTTGCTGTATGCCCGAGCCCTTGCGAGCCGGACGATTCCACGATTCCGTTTGCCGTACACCTACCCGGCGCGCTATGACAACTTGCGGAACATCAAAAGCAGGAGATATCCCTTCAAGGTGAGTATCAGACCCAGCAGCACCGCAGGCCAGACCAGGCTGTCCTGCGCCACACGCGAAAGCAGCCACAACAGCAATGCCGTTGCGAACAACTTGATCAACTCACCAGAGAGAAAGGTAAAGGGACTGGCCTTACCGGTCCGGACACTGACAGCCAGGCGCAATGCGAACAACGCATTGGGTATGAAATACGCTCCTGCCCCCGCCAGCGCCGACCAACCTGCCGCCGCCCCTCCGACAACCCCCGCTATTACTGCTGCTGCGAGCCCCATGGCGCCTTGCGCCGCCAGTGCCAACAAGAGACCGCGGCCAGCTTGCGCATCCAGCGCCGCACGATCCGCGTCGCTGAGAACCAGTACCCGGTCCACCGGATCCTGATCCGCCAGAACCTGGCGTGCCCCGCCCTGTTGCGCCGACTGATGGGAGGCGTCTCCCCCGGGGATGTTTCCCCTGGAGTGATGTCCTTCGGGATCATCTTCCCTGAAGGGTTGCTCCCCCCGGCGCGCAGGTTCGTGCCGCACTGTGTTCTGCTGCATCAAACTTTCCCCGCTCAAAGCCATACTGCAAGCCTTGCCCCTGTCAGAACTCAGGCGAAATTACCGCCACGTGTTCTTATCCCGCAAGCGTCAAACCCGCAGAGTATAGCGTGTTTCTTTTTACCCGAGCAAATGAACTTTCGGCAGTTTGTAAGGCGGCAACATGCCCCTCAACGCGCGCGGCGCGGCCGGAAAATTGGGGACGCGAATTGGCGCGGCGGCCAGCCCGGGACCGCCGCGCGTGTGCCGACCGATGGCCCGAAAAGGCCGAAAAAAAGCCCCTTGCGGGGCCCCGGGGCAAAGCTGGCCGGGCGAGACTCCCGGCCATCCCGATTCAATCTTCCTTGACGGGCGGCGGCGCCCACAGTCCGTCGAGCGCCACGTCCTGCGGCCAGTACAGGCGCATGCTGAGCAGGAACGGGCCGTCGGCGGCCGGGGTGGCGAGCCAGTTGGCGCGCTTGCGCTCGCCCGGGTCGCGGCGCTGGATATAGAGATCGAGCGAGCCGTCGGCGTTGTACTTCAGGCCGTCGGTGCTGCGCAGCACGTAGCGGTTGGCGGGATTATCGGGAAAGCCATGCTTGGCGTTGTAGACGTGCAGCGACCAGAAAGCATTGGCCGGCGGCAACTGGCCCTTGTCGAAATGCAGCACGTAGTCTTCATCCGAATTCAGCGCCCGCCCCTTGCTGTCGGCAGCGGTGACAGGATAGAGCACGTCCTCCGGCGTCGGCGCGCCCAGGCCGGCGTAGGCGATGGCGGCGCGGCGGGTGTAGTCGGTGCCATAGGTGCCGATACCGGTGAGCACGGTGTTCCAGCCATTGATGGGCGTGGCCAGGCGCGACACGCCGTCGGCGATGCGGCGGCCAGCCAGCGGCTGCGCGTCGGCCAGCGCCTGCTGCACGGCCGGACTCAGGCGGCCGTACGAAAACGGCTGGCGCCCGTCCAGACCGATGCGGCGCATGCGATCCAGCATCGGCGTGTCGTTGGCATGCGGCGGGTTGTTGCGCATGACGTCGAAGAACAGCGTGAAGAACGAAGCGGCATCCATGCTCGCGGCCTGCTCGGCCGGCGTGCCGTCGGGCACGTTGACGGGCATCGGCATGGGAACGTCGCTGCCGATCGGCGCCGTGCCCACGCCCGGGCCGGTCTGCGGATAGGGCCTGGTGCTGCCGGCGCCACGATGACGCCCGGGCACTGGCGCCACCGGCGGCACCATCGGGCTGGCCGACATATTGGCCTGGATCTGGTTGACCGCGGCGTAGTCCTGCGGGCCGCCGGTCTGCGTCCAGCCGATCAGCCAGCCGGTCGAGGTGGGGCTATGGATCACGTCCATGCCCGGCGGCAGCGCGCCCTGCCAGTTCGGGCCGACGATGGCGAACGACTGGGCGCCGGGGCCGTTGGTGCGCGTGCCGCGCGAGGCGAACACGTCGCTCCACATGTCCAGCGCCGACAGCACGGTGTAGCGGTTGCCGCTGTCGGGCAGGCGTACGATCAGCGGTGCGCGCGACACGTCAAACCAGAGACTGGAATACAACGCGTCGGCGCTGGGCCACGGCGTGTCGGCGGCGCGCGGATCGGGGAACGCGGCCTTGTGGCCGAACTGGTTGACGGGCGCCTTGCCATCCAGCGGCGCCTGCACCGCGGTGGCCTTGCGGCGCGCCAGCTCCATCAACACCATGGGATAGGCGTAGACATAGGCGTCGATGGCAATGTCGCGCAGTTCCTGCGCGCTCATTTGCGGCGCGGGCGCGGCCGCTGCGGGGTACGGCGTTTCGGACACCAGCCGCAGCGTCGGCCGCGGCGATTGGGCTTGCGTAGCGGTCACGAAGCAGAGACTGAGGGCACCCGCGAGCGCGGCGGCGGGCCACCGGCGATGAAAGGGGAAAGTACGCATGCAAGGCTCCTTGTTGCTTATTGTTTGCACACAAGCCGCCGCGCATGGGGCTTACCAGGTCGGGCAAACCCCTCTGGCGCGACAGCTCGTTTTCAGAGTGACGCCTTTTCAGGGTAGGGCTGATCGCTGCAACAATGTGCTATTCAAAAGTTTCAAGGCGCAACGCCTGCTCCCACCGCCCGCGCATGAAAAACGCGCCCTGGGCGGGCGCGTGATCGGACCGGCCGCGCGGCTTGCGGGGACCGTGTATGGACCCGCAAGCGGCGCGACAGGGCTCAACGGTGCTTGAAGTCCGGCTTGCGCTTCTCGGTGAACGCGGCCATGCCTTCCTTCTGGTCCTCGGTGGCGAACAGCGAATGGAACAGGCGGCGCTCGAACAGCAGGCCTTCGTTGAGCGACCCTTCGAAGGCGCGGTTGACGCATTCCTTGGCCATCATGACCGACGGCAGCGACATCGAGGCGATCACGGTAGCCGCCTCCATGGCCTCGTCCATCAGCTTGTCGGCCGGCACCACGCGCGACACCAGGCCGGCGCGCTCGGCTTCCTCGGCGCCCATCATGCGGGCGGTCAGGGCCATGTCCATGGCCTTGGCCTTGCCCACCGCGCGCGGCAGGCGCTGGGTGCCGCCGGCGCCCGGAATGACGCCCAGCTTGATCTCGGGCTGGCCGAACTTGGCCGTGTCGGCGGCAATGATGATGTCGCACATCATGGCCAGCTCGCAGCCGCCGCCCAGCGCGTAGCCGGCAACCGCGGCGATCACGGGCTTGCGGATGCGCTTGAGGGTCTCCCAGTTGCGCGTGATGTATTCGCTGCCGTACACGTCCATGTACGACCAGTCCTTCATGGCGCCGATGTCGGCCCCCGCGGCAAAGGCCTTTTCACTGCCGGTGATGACCACGGCGCCGATGTCCGCATCCGCCTCGAAAGCCAGCAGCGCCGCTCCGAGTTCGTTCATCAGTTGATCGTTGAGCGCGTTGAGCGCCTTGGGGCGGTTCAGCGTCAGCACACCGACGCGGCCGCGGGTTTCGACCAGCACAAACGACTCGCTCATTACCTGTCTCCAGAGGATGGGATGAAATAAGATATACGCATGGAAAAAACCGATGCTTTCCCCATACTTTACCGCCTCGCGCCCCACGACCCCGCGGGGCACCGCTACCGGATAACCCTAACCATCCAGTCGCCCTCGCCCGACGGCCAGCGCCTGTCGCTGCCGGCCTGGATTCCGGGCAGCTATCTGATCCGCGATTTCTCGCGCCAGATCGAGTCGCTGACGGCCCATTCGGGCAACCGCCGCGTGGTTGTCGACAAAATAGACAACCACACCTGGCAGGCCGCGCCTTGCGCAGGCCCGCTGCGGATCGAGTACACGGTCTATGCCTGGGACCTGTCGGTGCGCGGCGCGCACCTGGACGAAACGCACGGTTTCTTCAACGGCACCAGCGTGTTCCTGCGAGTGCATGGGCAGGATCACCTGCCCTGCCTGGTGGACCTGGCGCCGCCGCGCGGCATCGAAGGCTGGAAGGTCTACACCAGCCTGCCCGAGGCGCGCGGCCACCGGGGCGCGGCACGGCGGCACGGCTTCGGCCTGTACCTGGCCCCGGACTACGACGCGCTGATCGACCATCCGGTGGAAATGGGCACGCCGCAGGTGGCCCGTTTCACCGCGCATGGCGCCGAACACGAGCTGGTGTTCACGGGCGTCGCGCCCAACCTGGACCTGGCCCGCATCACCGCCGACGTGCGCAAGATCTGCGAAACCCAGATCGCCTTCTTCGAACCGCGCAGCAAGCGCGCGCCGTTCCTGGACAGCGCCGACCGCTACGTTTTCATGACGATGGTCACCGGCGACGGCTACGGTGGCCTGGAGCATCGCGCCAGCACCGCGCTGATGACGGCGCGCAAGGACCTGCCAGTGCTGGGCCAGCTGGGCCAGGGCGAAGGCTATCGCGGGTTCCTGGGGCTGGTCAGCCACGAGTATTTCCACACCTGGAACGTCAAGCGCATCAAGCCGCAGGCGTTTGTGCCGTACAACCTGGCGCAGCCGGACCTGACGCGGCTGCTGTGGGTGTTCGAGGGCTTCACGTCCTACTACGATGATCTGCTGCTGCTGCGTTCCAACGCCATCACGCAGAACGATTACCTGCGCCTGCTGGCCAAGACCATCACCAGCGTGGCGCGCACGCCGGGGCGGCACAAGCAGTCGGTGGCGGAAAGTTCGTTCGATGCCTGGACCCGCTATTACAAGCCGGACGAGAACTCCCCCAATGCGCTGGTCAGCTATTACACCAAGGGCGCGCTGGTGGCGCTGGGGCTGGACCTGCTGATCCGCCAGGAATCAGGCGGCGCGCATTCGCTGGATGATGTGATGCGCCTGCTGTGGCAGCGTTACGGGCGCGATTTCTATCGCGGCAAGGCGCAGGGCCTGCCAGAGGATGGGCTGCCGGCGCTGATCCAGGAAGCCACCGGGGTGGATGCGCGGCGCTTCATCGCGCGGCATGCCTACGGCACGGCGGATGTGCCGCTGGCGGCGTTGCTGGCGCCGCAGGGGGTGAAACTGCAATGGAAGGCTTCGGCCAACATTCCTGCCCTGGATGCGCGCACCCGCAAGCAGGGGGATTCACTGACGCTGGCGACGGTGCTGGAAGGTGGCGCCGCGCATAAGGGCGGGTTGTCGGCTGGCGATGTGCTGGTGGCGATCGATGGCCTGAAGGTCGACGGGGCCGCCGGCCTGGAGGTGCTGCTGGGACACTATCGGGCGGGGGACCGCGTGAGCGTGCATGTGTTCAGGCGCGATGAATTGAGGGTGTTCCAGGTGCGGCTCGGCGAGCCCGAGGCCTTGGATTGCGTGTTGTCGTTTGGGTGAGTCTCCTGGGGCCTTCTTCTGAAGGCCCTCTTCGTATCTGGGTCAGTTCAACTTGGCGCCGGAGGCCTCGACGGCTCGTTTCCAGGTGTCCAGTTCCCTGTCGATGTGGCCGGCAAAGGCGGCGGGGGTGGAGCCTACGGTTTCGTAGCCGTAGCTATTCAGTTGAGCCTTCAGGTCGGGCGCGTCGATCGCGGCGGCGATGGCCCTGCTGAGGGTGTCGAGGATGGCGGGCGGGGTGGCGGCGGGAGCGAGGATGCCGTACCAGCCGTTAACGACGAAACCGGGAACGGTTTCGGCGACGGTCGGCACATCGGGCAGCAGCGGCGAGCGATGTTCGCCGGTGACGGCCAGGGCCTTGAGTTTGCCGGCCTGGACTTGCGGCAGCGAGGTGGAGATGCTGTCGAACATCAGCGAGACTTCGCCCCCGAGCAGGGCGACGACGGCGGGGCCGCTGCCCTTGTAGGGGACATGCAGCATATCGGTGCCGGTCTGGTGCTTGAACATTTCGGCGGCCAGGTGGCTGGTGTTGCCGTTGCCGGCGGAGGCGAAGCTGAGCTTGCCGGGATGCGCCCTGGCGTAGGCGATGAGCTGCGGGATGGTGTCGGCCGGCGTGGAGGGCGGAGCCGCCACCAGCATGGGCAAGGTCGCGACCAGCGAGACCGGCGCGAAGTCGCGGCGCGTGTCGTAGGGCAGCGAGGGGTAGAGGCTGGGGTTGATGGCGTGGGCAGCCAGCACCATCAGCAGGGTATAGCCGTCGGGCCTGGCGCGGGCCAGTTGGGCGGAAGCGATGGCGCCGCCGGCGCCCGGCTTGTACTCCAGCACCACGGGCTGGTTCCACTTCTTCTGCAGGGCCGCGCCCAGCGGACGCGCCAGCATGTCGGCGCTGCCGCCAGGCGGGTACGGGATCAGCAGCGTGATGGGTTTGTCGGGGTAGCCGTCGGCGGCCGGCGCCGGCGCGGACTGGAGCAGTCCGGCAGCGAGGGCTAGCGCGGCAAAGCATGAACGGTGCATGAGCGGCTCCGGAAAGTTCAGGCGTAACGCGGCACGCCGGCGGCGTCCAGCGTGATGCGGCGCGGCGTGGCGTCGAACCCCAAGGGCGCTTCGGTCGCGACCTGCAGGTCCCCGGCGCTGACGCCTTGCAAAATGGCGTACACGCGCAGGCCGGCGGGCGTGACGTCGATCACGGCCAGGTCGCTGTAGATGCGCGTGACGACGCCGGCGCCGGTGAGCGGATAGCGGCACTGGCGCAGGATCTTGGGCGCGCCGTCGCGGCCACGGTGTTCCATCATGGCCAGCACCTGGCGGGCGCCGACGGCCAGGTCCATCGCGCCGCCCACGGCGGGAATGGCGTCGGCGGCGTCGGTTTTCCAGTTGGCCAGATCGCCGCGTTCCGACACCTGGAAAGCGCCCAGCACGGCGTAGTCGAGGTGGCCGCCGCGCATCATGGCGAACGACACGGTGTGCTCGGTAATGGAGGCGCCCGGCAACAGGGTGACAGGCTGGCGGCTGGCGTTGATGAGGTCGGGATCGATGGCCTCGCCCGCGGCCGCCGGCCCCATGCCAGTGATGCCGTTCTCGCTGTGCAGCAGGATGTCCTTGTCGGATGGCAGGTAGTCGCCGACCAGGGTCGGCATACCGATGCCGAGATTGACGACCGAGCCATCCGGAATGTCGCCGGCCAGCAATTGCGCGACCTGCTGGCGGGTCAGGGGGGTGATCGTCGGCATCTCAGGTCTCCACGCGCACCACGGTTTTGACGAACAGGCCGGGCGTCATGACCTGCTCGGGCGCGAAGGCGCCCAGCGGCACGACCTCGTCGACCTGGGCGATGGCATGGCCGGCGGCCATGCACATCACCGGATTGAAATTACGCGCGGCGTGGCGGTACATCAGGTTGCCCCAGCGGTCGCCCTGGTGCGCGCGGATCAGCGCGTAATCGCCGCGCAGCGGCTGTTCGAGCACGTAGCCGACGCCGTCGATCACCTCCTGGCGGCGGCCTTGCGCCAGCTCGGTGCCGTAGCCGGTGGGCGTGTAGAACGGCCCCAGGCCGGCGCCGGCCGCGCGCAGGCGCTCGGCCAGGGTGCCTTGCGGCACGCATTCCAGCTCCACTTCGCCGGCGCGATAGGCGCGGGCGAAGGCCTCGGAATTGGGCGGGCGCGGATGTGAGCAGATGATCTTGCGCACCTGCCGCCGATCGAGCAGCGCGGCGATGCCGCGGTCGTAGGTGCCGGCGTTGTTGGCGATAACGGTCAGGTCGCGCCGGCCCAGCTCGGCCAGGCAGTGCAATAACTCGTACGGCACGCCGGCTTCGCCAAAGCCCCCCACCAGCACGCTGGCGCCGTCGGGGATGATGGCCACGGCGTCGATCATGCGAGCCTGAATCTTGTCGATCACTTAGCGCTCCTGGGCAAGGCCGGCGGTGTCCACGGTCCGCGTCCAGCGGGCGTGTTCCTGGCCGATGAAGGCGATGTACTCGGCCGGCGCGTTGCCACCGGCCTGCCCGCCCATGGCGCGAAAGCGCGCGGTGATGTCGGCGCAGCGTTGCGGATGCGGCATGCTTGTCTCCCTGCGTGATCATTGCGCGGATCAGCTTGTGCGGGAGAGTGTGGCCGCGATGCCGCCGAATGCCTATTCCGGAATCTGGAGGAGCGGCTTCGCCTGCGCAAAAGAGCGCCGCCGCGGTCAGCGCGCCGGGCGCGCCGCCATCTGCGCCGCCGTGCGCAGGAAAGCCTGCAGCGCGCGGTTGCCGTCGTCGCGCCGCGTGACGGCGTAGACCATGCCGCTGCCGACCGTGGCCGGCAGCGCGCACACCGCGATCCGCGCGCCGAAGTGGCCGCAGGTCGACCGCGGCACCAGCGCCACGCCCAGTCCGGCCGCCACCAGCGCCAACTGCGCCGGCACTTCCGCCACGCGCTGCGCCACCGCCTGCGCCAGACCGGCGCGGGCGCAGGTGTCGGCCAGCTCGCGGGCAAAGGCCGAGGTGTCGGTGCGCAGCATCACGAACGCGTCCCGCGCCAGATCGGACAATGCCAGCCGCTTGCGGCCGGCCAGTCGGTGGCCGGCGGGCAGCGCCGCCACCACCGGATCGGGCCATAGCGCCAGCGATTGCAGTTCGTCGTCATCGACCGCCGTGCGCGAGATGCTGACGTCGATGCGATGGCCGCGCAGCGCTTCCAACTGCGCCGCCGGGTTCATTTCGTTGAGCAGCACCGAGACCTGCGGATGGCTGGCGGCATGGCGCGCGATCAGCGCCGGCACCGGCCCCAAGAAATGCGAGCCGGACAGGCCGATCTCGACCCGCCCCGCCCTGCCCTGGTCCACCGCGCGCGCCCGCACCGTGGCGTCCTTGAGACCGGCGAGCGTGGCGCGCACGTCGTTCAGGAAGGCCGCGCCGGCCGCGGTCAGCGCTACCCGGCGGTTGGTGCGGTCGAACAGCCTGACCTCCAGTTCGCGTTCGAGCTGGGCGATCTGCAGACTCAGCGGCGGCTGCGAAATATGCAGCCGAGCGGCCGCGCGGGTGAAGTTGAGTTCTTCGGCCAGCACGGCGAAATAACGGAGTTGGCGGATTTCCATGGCGGCCAATGATTTGCGAAAGATATGAAACCAGACAAAAACTATATTGGAAACTATCGTTCGCGGCGAGCAGAATTGCTTGCGCGCCACCTTGGGCGCAGACAATGCCCACCGGAGACCCGCCATGACCCAGTCGCCCCGCGTCCTGCGCATCGGCCAGATCGTTCCCAGTTCCAACACCACCATGGAAACGGAAATCCCCGCCATGCTGCGCCGGCGCGAGACCATCGCGCCCGAACGCTTCACCTTCCACTCCAGCCGCATGCGCATGAAGCAGGTGACGGCGGCGGAGCTGGCCTCAATGGACCGCGAATCCGACCGCTGTGCGCAGGAACTGTCGGACGCCCGCGTCGACGTGCTGGGCTATGCCTGCCTGGTGGCCATCATGGCGCAAGGCCTGGGCTACCATCGCGCCTCGCAGGAACGGCTGCACCAGGCCACTGTGGCCAACGGCGCCCCTGCGCCCATCGTCTCCAGCGCCGGCGCGCTGGTCGAAGGCCTGCACGCCATCGGCGCGCGCAAGGTCGCGATCCTGACGCCCTACATGAAACCGCTGACCAAACTGGTGGTGGACTACATCGAACACGAAGGCATCGAAGTGCACGACAGCCTGTCGCTGGAGATCGCCGACAACCTGAAGGTGGGCGCGCAGGACCCGATGGCGCCGGCCAGCCACGTCGAGCGCCTGGATACGCGCGGCGTTGATGCCGTGGTGCTGTCGGCCTGCGTGCAGATGCCATCGCTGGCGTCGATCCAGCCGGTGCAGGACCGCTTGGGCCTGCCGGTGGTGACCGCCGCCGCGGCCACGGTCTATCGCATGCTCAAGGTGCTGGACCTGGAAACGCGCGTGCCCGACGCCGGTGAACTGCTGACGGGCAAATACTGAGCGGCACGGCCGCACTACGGCATGCGGCGGATCACGCTGTTGGCATACATCGGCCCCTGCACGTGGTGCCCCGTGACGACGTTGGTCTGGTAGCGCTGCACCACGCCTTCGAGCGATTGCGGATCGAGCAGCGCGCGCATTGTGGCAAAGCCCGCCGAGTCCACGCGCGCGGGCGCCTTGCCCTTGGGATAGAGGCGGCGCTTGCCCTCGTCCATCGGCGCCTGCAGCACGCCGCCGCTGGCGGTCAGGTCCAGCACCAGCTGGCCATCGCGCAACCGCGCCGAACCGTGGGCGCCGAGTTCGGCATCGTCCAGCAGCAGGCTGCCGGTCAGGACGTAATCGCCCGATGGCAGCGGCTGCACGTACAGCCGCAAGGTGTAGGGCGGCTCACCGTTGCGATCGTCGATGTGCCAGCGGTACTCGCCGGCGGCCCAGGCGGACGCGGCCGGCGCCGACGCCGGAGTGACGGGCGCGGCGGACTGCGCCATGGCGCCCGCGCACAGCGCCAGCCCCAGGACGGCGGCGCGCAATGGCTGCGACAGGAAGGCGTGCATGGTGTTCTCCTTGTGATGCGTGCCCCGAGGGCACTCGGTTGATGCGTTCCAGGCCGGCGTCAGTACTTGACGCGCATGCTCAGCATGAAACTGCGCGGCTCGCCATAGGCGTTGCCCATGTCGGCGTTGCCCAGGCGCTGGTAATAGACCTTGTCGAACAGGTTGTTGACGTTCAGCCCCAGTGAGACGTGCTCGTTGACGCGGTAGCCGACGCGCGCGTTCCAGATCGCGTAACCGCCTTGCGACACGCGCACGGCGCTGCCGCTGACCGGCCCCTGGGCCGCGCTTTCGGTGTAGATGCCGCTCTTGACGTTGACGCCGCCGCCCACGCTCCAGCGGTTCCATAGGCCGGGAAGCTGGTAGGTGGTCCACAGCTGGAAGATGTGCCGGGGCGTGAAGGTGCGGAAGACCGCGCCGCCGTGGTTGTTGTCCTTCAGGTAACGCGTGGTGTTGAAGGTGTAGCCGCCCGCTACTTCCCAGCCCGGCGCGAGCCGCCCCGACACCTCGGTCTCGAAGCCCTGGCTGCGCACCTGGCCGCTGGCCTCGTAGCAGCAATCGCCGACCTCGGGGTAGTTCGGGTCACGCTGCGCGCGGTTGCGTTCGGTGATGCGGAACAACGCGAACGAGGTATTCAGCCTGCCGTCCAGCCATTCGCTTTTCAGGCCCGTTTCGTAGTTGGACCCCACCACCGGCGGCAGCGATCCGCCGCTGGCCGAGCGCAGGTCGCTCTGCACGCGGAAGATGTCGGCGTAGCTGGCGTAGGCGGTCCAGTGGCTGTCGATGTCGTACACCAGCCCGGCGTAGGGCGTCATGCGGCCATGTTCGCTGATGGCCGGATCGCCGCGGCCGCTGATCAGATTGGTGCTCTGCGTGCGCCACCAGCTCATCCGCGAGCCCAGCACCAGCGTCAGCGGGTCGGCCACCTTCAGGCGCGCCATCGCGTAGATGCCCGACTGGCGCGTCTTGACATCGCTCTTGCTGCCCCATTGCGGATCGGCCGGCTCCGGATAGTCGTGCACGTCGTAATGGAAGACGTCCACCGGCCGCGCCGCGAAGCCCGGCAGCGAATAGGCGTTGTAGGTACGCGCGCTGCGGTCGTACCAGTTGCCGCCAAATACCAGTTCGTGGCGGCGTCCCAGCGCCTCGAACGCGCCGGTCACCATCAGGTCCACGCCCAGCTGTTCATTGCGATACTGGTTGCCGCCGCCGTACAGTCGCGGCCCCAGGCCGGTCTGGCGGTCGACGGCGCCGCGCACGTAGGCGTACTTGAGCTTGCTGGTTTCCTCGGCCTGGTTGACGTTGAGCTTGACGCTCCAGTCCGACGAGAACTGGTGCGCCAGCTCGGCGAACACCTGCGTGTTCTCGAAGTCCCAGCGGTTCCAGTCGGCGCCCAGGTAGGTGCCGCGCGTCAGGCCGAGATCGCCGCCATCCTTGTAACGTGGCAGCTGCATCATGTAGGGCAACCAGTCGCGCTTCTGGTAGCTGCCGCCCACGGTCAGCAGCGTGCGCTCGCCCAGGTCGGCTTCGACGATGCCGTAGTAGGCCTGCTTGCGCGAATTGGCCACGTCGTAGAAGTACTTGCGGTCTTCCTGCGCGGTGGCGATGCGGCCGCGCACCGAACCTGATGCGTTCAGCGGCGTCGACAGGTCGAGTTCGCCGCGATAGTTGTCCCACGACCCGGCGCTGGCCGAGCCGCTGAATTGCAGCTCACGCGTGGGACGCTTGCGCACCAGGTTGATGACGCCGCCCGGCTGGCCGGCGCCGTTGAACAGGCCGGCCGCGCCGCGCAACAGCTCGACGTGGTCGAACATGAACAGATCGGGCTGCGCCCATGACGCACCGCCGGTCTGCATCGGCACGCCGTCGTACTGGAAGTACTCGATCTGGAAGCCACGCGAATAGAACTGCGGCACCGCGGCGGTGCCCATCAGGTCGATGGTGATGCCCGGCGTCTGCGCCATGGCGTCCTCCAGCGACGCCAGGTTCTGGTCCTCGATGCGCTGGCGCGTGATGACCGACACCGATTGCGGAATCTCGCGCAGCGACAACGGCAGCTTGCCGCCGATGGTGACGCTGGGCGCGGTGTAGGACGCGCTGCCTTCGGTGACGCCGACCTGCTCGCCCCGCACCGTCACCGGCGCCAGCGTGGCCGTATCGGCCGGCCCAGCCGTTTGCGCACCGGCGTGCGCGCCCGCCGCCAGGCCCATCATCATGGCGCCGCGCCGCAGCCATGCGGCGCCGTTGTGGGAAGCGGCCCGCCCGCGCGCCGGACGCCCCCGTTTCGCGCGAATCCCACGTGTCTCGATACCCACCATTCCCTCCGCTTCCAGCCCGTTCAACAAGATTGATAATCATCTTCAACGGCGCCGCGGCGGGCAATGCAAAAGGCTTTCGAATTCCGGATTAAGGCTTTCGTTTTTTCACCGGCGACACCGCCTGGCGGATGGCCGGCGCGTGGGCGCGCAGGGCGTCCCACAGGCGCGCTATGACCGGCCCCTGCGGCCGGTCGGCGCGCCGCGCGGCGGCCAGCGTCTCGGTGCTGCCCGGCAGGTAGCGGTTGGCCAGCGACAGCAGGCGGCCGTCGCGCAATTCCTCTTCGACCAGGAAGCGCGGCATGTGGCCCCAGCCCAGGCCCAGCAGGATGATCTCCTTCTTCATCAGCTGGTCGGCCACGGTGCACTGGCGCGCCCCCTCGACCATGAAGTAGTCGCGCGCCGGCGTGTGGCGGGCGGTGTCGCGCATGACGCACTGGGTGTAGTCGTGCAGGTGTTCGGGCCGCAGGGCGCGCGGCGACGGCGCCAGATAGCCCGGCGCGGCCACCGGCACGAACGGCACGCTGCCCAGTTCCAGCCATTCGACGCGCGCATCGCCCGGTTCCACGCGATGCAGGATCAGGTCGGCATCCCCATCCATCAGCCGTTCCCACGGCCCGGTCACGGCCTCGAAGTGCAGGTTCAGGCGCGTGGCCGGCCACTGCGCGAAAAACTGGCCCAGCAGCCTCAGCAGCAGCGGGCGCGGGCAGAAGTCGCCGAGCACCACGTTCAATTCGCTTTCCTGGCCCATCGCCAGTTGCTCGGCATGGGCCCGCAGGCCCGCCAGTTCGCGCAGCAGCGCCTGGGCGCGCGCATGGAACGACTGCCCGGCGGCGGTGGGCCGTACACGGTAGCCGCTGCGGTCCAGCAGCGCCAGATCCAGTTGCCGTTCCAGCTTGGCCACGGCCGCGAACACCGCGGGGTGCGAGCGATGTAGCGTCTCGGCCGCGGCCTGGAAGCCGCCGGCCCGCACCACCGCGTCGAAGCACTGCAGGTCGTGCAGCGTGAATTCGCTCATGTCAGGTTTTCCTACAGTGACTGTGCGATCTTTGTAATTTCTTTCAGGATGGGCCGCAACTACGATCCGTCTCACGGTCGACACCGTTGCCCGGCCCGGCAGATGAGCGCGACATCGCCCCGAGCCCCGCACCTCCCTCATACAAGACAGGACGCTCATCATGACTACCGACACGACTTTCATCACCACGGGCGACGGCGCCCGCATCGCTTACCGCTGGGACGGCGACGCCGGCCTGCCGGTGCTGGCCCTGTCCAACTCCATCGGCACCACGCTGCGCATGTGGGACGACCTGGTGCCGGCGCTGGCGCGGCACTTCTGCGTGCTGCGCTTCGACACCCGCGGCCATGGCGATTCCAGCGTGCCGGCCGGCCCTTATTCGCTGGACCGGCTCGGCCGCGACGTGCTGGAGCTGTTCGATGCGCTGGGCGTGGAACGCGCCCACTTCCTCGGCCTGTCGCTGGGCGGCATCATCGGCCAATGGCTGGGCGTGCATGCGCCGGACCGCATCGACCGCCTGATCCTGGCCAACACCTCGCCCTATCTCGGGCCCGCGCCGCAATGGGACGAGCGCATCGCCGCCACGCTGCAGGCGCCGGACATGAAGGAGTCCGCCGAGACCTTCCTGGCGAACTGGTTCCCGGCCGCGATGCTGCAGGCCGGCGGACCGGTCATCGACACGTTCCGCGACATGCTGCTCAACACCGACCGGCACGGCCTGGCGGGCGCGTTCGCGGCGGTGCGCGATGCCGACCTGCGCCGCACCATCGCGCTGATCCCGCGGCCGACGCTGGTGATCGCGGGCCGTGACGACACCGTCACCGCCGCCAGCCATGGCGAGCAGATCGCCGCGACCGTGCCCGGCGCGCAATGGCGCCTGCTGGAGGCGGTGCACCTGTCCAACATCGAACAACCGGATGAATTCCGCGAAGCGGTGCTGGGGTTCCTACTGGCGCGCTGAAGCCCGTGCTTGTCGCACCCGACGGCCCCGGCGCGCTCAGCGCAGGCTGCTGGGCACGGCGCCGAAACGGCGCCGGAAGGCCACCGAGAAATGCGCGGGCGCGTAGCCCACGTGCCAAGCCGCTTCGGACACGCTCAGGCCGCCGTTCAGGATCAGCTCGCGGCCGCGCGTCAGGCGCGTTTCCTGCAGATGGCTCGCCATGCTGACGCCGAAGGCGCGCTTGAACGCCAGGTCCAGCTGACGCGCGTTGAGCCCGAGTTCGCGCGCCAGCGCCGCGGGCGATGGCGCCTCGCGCAGATCGGCGGCCAGGCGGCGGTGCGCCTCGTGCGCCGCATCCAGTTCGCGGGCGGCGGCCACGGGCGACGCGGCGCCGCCAGCGGGCAACGCCTGCCCGGCCTGGGCCAGGGCCACCGCCGCCAATTCCAGGCTCTTGGCCGCCAGATACAGCGCGCGCGCCGCGCCCTCGTAGGGGCAGACCCGCACCTGGGCCGCGACGCGCCGCGCCTCGCGGCCCGCCGCGCCGTGCCAGAAGACGGGGCCGTCGGCGCCCGCCGCGGGATCCAGGCCCCGCAGGAAATCAGGGTCGATGCCCAGTTCGTCGCGCAGTTGCCCCGCCGGCAACGTCGCCAGCGTAAATTGCTGGTCGACGCCGGCCTCGAACGCGTCGGCGCCGCGCGCCTGCCCCGGCGCCCAGGCCAGGCACAGCACCGGGCCGCGCAGGGCCAGCGACTGGCGGTCCTCGACCCGGCTGCTGACGCGCCCGTCGAGCAGGATGACCTTCAGGCCGGGATACAGGGCTTCTTCGCGCCATTCGGTGCGGCCACGGCGGAACACGCCGGCGCGCAGGCCGCGGCCGTTGGCGAGATCGAAGGCCGCGTCGATGCGGTGATAGTCGGCGGCGGCCGTAGCGCGGCTGGCGCGGGAATGGAACATGGGAAACGATCCGGGAGGACCGGACAGGCTTATTTGAGAATAATTATTATTACCCGTGCGCTGGCGGAACTCAATCCGGACGCGTGCGCAGCCGGCGGCGCATCGTGGCGGCGCGCCCGGCGCTACTCCCCGGCTCGTTCCCAGCGCCGCTGGATCGCCTTGGCGGCCACCACGCCGTCCGCCATCGACGTGACCACGCAGGGATGCATGCGGTGGGCCACCTCGCCGATGGCGTAGATGTCCGGCACGCTGGTCTCGGCGGTGGCGAAATCGGTGCGGATGTAGCCACGCTCGTCGCGCGCCAGCTGCAGGCCGTCGGCAAACGCCGCCTGCGGCTCCCAGCCGTAGAACACCAGGATCAGGTCATAGCGCTGGCCGTCGACGCTGCGCGTGGCCGGGTCGACCTGATACGGGCCGATGCGCACGCCTTCCTTGCCGGCGCGCAGCACCCATTGCTGCTGCGCCCGCACGCTGCGGGCGTACAGGTGCACCGCGCGGGCGCCGCGGTTGCGCACGTAGACGTAGTTCTCGAAAGCGTTGTCGCCGCCGCCCAGCACCGCCACCGACAGGCCGGAGTAGTCCTGCGCCACGATGGGCGAACCCGGCCCGATCAGCACGCCGGGCCAGCTGGAGCCGGGCGGATGTTCCGGAAAGCCCTTGGCACGCACGCCCGAGGCGATCACCAGGGTGCGGCCGCGCACCTGCGATACGTCCCCATTGGTGCCGGAAAGCGTTGCCTCGATGCCGCCCTTGCACGGCCGCACGGCCGTCACCCGGGTGTCCAGGCGCAGCGGCACGCCCGCGGCGCGCACGCTGGTGTCGATGTTGGCGGCCACCTGTTCGCCGGTCATGCCGGGCAGCACCGCGATCCAGTCGTCGACGAATGGGTTGCCCGCGCTCAGGCCGCCCAGGCGGCCGCCGGCCTCGACCAGCAGCGGCGCCAGGCCGAGCCGGGCCAGCCAGAGGGCGCAGGAGGCGCCGGCCGGGCCGCCCCCTACAATGACCGCATCGTGCATCTGTTGCATTTCATCCCTTGTTCGCCGTCGCCGCCCCCGCGCGGGCGCCCGGCCATGGCCGGATTGTAGCCAGCGGACCCGGCCCGGTCCGCCGCCGCCTTACAATTCCGGGATTCCACCCAGGTTTTCATCATGCCCACTCGCCGCATCATCCTTTCCGGGCTCGCGCTCGACGCCCGCATCGGCATCCTCGAACACGAACGCCGCGCGACCCAGCCGCTGCACGTCGATGCCGAATTCGACGTCGACATCCAGCGCTCGGTCGATGACCACGACATCCACAGCGTGCTGGACTACCGCCGCCTGCGCGAGGCCATCGTCGAGGAATGCACCCAGGCGCACGTGAACCTGATCGAAACCCTGGTGGAACAAGTCGCCGCGCGCCTGTTGGCCGACTTCCATGAAATCCGCTCGCTGCGCCTGCGCATCAGCAAGCCCATGGCCTTTTCCGACTGTGCGGCGGTGGGCGTGGAAATCCAGATCTCGCGTTGACCATGAACGATATCGCCTCCCCTGACATCCGCGCCGTGGCGGAAAACACCGATGCGGCAGCGCCGGCTGGCGCCGCCGTGGCCGGCCCCGACGACAAGAAGGCCCGCCACGAAGGCAACAAGCTGACCAAGCGGCTGGCGCGCGAAACCACGCGCGCCATTTCCGACTACAACATGATCGAGTCGGGCGACCGCGTGATGGTGTGCCTGTCGGGCGGCAAGGACTCCTACGCCATGCTGGACATCCTGCTCCAGCTGCAAAAGCGCGCGCCGTTCCCGTTCGAGCTGATCGCGGTCAACCTCGACCAGAAGCAGCCCGGCTTTCCCGCCGACATCCTGCCGCGCTACCTCACCGAGCTGGGCGTGAAGTTCCACATCGAGACCCAGGACACCTACTCCATCGTCACGCGCGTGCTCGAAGAGGGCAAGACGATGTGCTCGCTCTGTTCGCGCCTGCGCCGCGGCATCCTTTACCGCGTGGCCTCGGAGCTGGGCGCCACCAAGATTGCGCTCGGCCATCACCGCGACGACATCCTTGGCACCTTCTTCCTGAACCTGTTCTACGGCGGCAAGGCCAAGGGCATGCCGCCCAAGCTGGTGTCCGATGACGGCCGCCACACCGTCATCCGGCCGCTGGCCTACGTGCCGGAAACCGACCTGATCGCCTACGCCGAACTCAAGCAGTTCCCGATCATCCCCTGCAACCTGTGCGGCTCCCAGGAAAACCTGAAGCGCAAGGAAGTCGGCCGCATGATCAAGGAATGGGACCGGCAGCATCCGGGCCGTTCATGGAACGTCTTCAACGCGCTCTCGCGGGTAGTGCCGTCGCACCTGATGGACCGCGACCTGTTCGATTTCGTCGGCCTCAAGCCGACCGGGGTGCCGGATGCCAATGGCGACACGGCATTCGACGCGGTCGATCCGTCGGCGGCAACCGCCGAGGCCTGTGGCGATACGCCCGCCACGCCGGATGCGGCCGGCATCGTCGAAAAGAAAGTCATCTTCACCCGCGGCTGAACGCCGCCCCGCGCGCGCCGAACGCGCACGGCAAAAGGCCCCGAAGACCCACCCGCCGGTGGATTTTCGGGGCCTTTTCGTCGAGCCGGCTCAGGCGTTCAACACCCGCACCGGCTGACCGTCACGCCAGGCCTTCACGGCCTCCAACGCGTTGCGGTAGAAGGCCTCGAAGTTCTCGCGGCTGACATAGCCCAGGTGTGGCGTCAGGATGACATTGTCCAGGTCGCGCACGCTGTCGGTTGGCGATAGCGGCTCTTCCGGATACACGTCCAGGCCGGCGCCGGCGATGCGGAACTTCACCAGCGCGTCCATCAACGCCTCCTGGTCCACCAGTCCGGCGCGCGAGGTGTTCACCAGGTAGGCGGTCGGCTTCATCGCGGCCAACGCGGCGGCATCGACGATATGGCGGCTGCGCTCGGACAGGATCAGATGCAGGCTGACCACGTCGGAGGTCGAGAACAGTTCGTGCTTGTCGACCCGCGTGACGCCGGCCTCGCGGGCGCGCTCGTCGGTCAGGTTGGGGCTCCAGGCCACCACGTCCATGCCGAAGGCCAGCCCGACCCTGGCCACCGCGGCGCCCAGCTTGCCCAGCCCCAGCACGCCGAGCCGCTTGCCGGCCAGGGGTTCGGGCATGCCGGTCTGCCACATGCCGCGGCGCATTGCCGCGTCTTCGGCGGGCAAGTGCTTGAACAGGCCCAGGATATGGGCCCAGGCCAGTTCGGCGGTGGCGGTGCTGGCGTCAGCGCTGCCCGGCGCGCCGCTGACCACGATGCCCTGCGCGGCACAGGCCGGCAGGTCGATGGCGTTGTTGCGCATGCCGGTGGTGACCAGCAGGCGCAGGTTCGGCAGCGCGCGGATGCGGCCGGCGGGGAATGGCGTGCGTTCGCGCATGGCCACGATCACGTCGAAGGGTTCGAGCGTCGCGTCTACCTGGTCATCGGGGATGAAGTTGTTGAAGATCCGCACTTCGGCATCGCCGCCGAGGGATTCCCAATCCGCGTAGCGCTTGGCGACGTCGTGGTAATCGTCGAGTATTGCGATTTTCAAGTCTGTCTCCGGGTGGCGTGGCGCTTGCCGCGCCAGCCGCCCGGCCGACGCGACCCGCGCCGGTCAGTTCAATCGTGCCTTGAGCTGGTCCAGCGGCAGCGCGCCGCTGATGCGCGAGCCGTCGGCAAAAAACAGGGTCGGGGTGCCGCGCACCATCAGTTGCTTGCCCAGCGCCAGCAGCTTGTCCTCGGGCACGCTGCAATCGGCGGCGGCCGGCTTCTTGCCGCGCAGCATCCAGTCATCCCAGGCCTGGCCCGGGTCCGAGGCGCACCAGACATCGCGCACCTTGGTATTGGAGTCCGGCGACAGGATTGGATAGAGGAAGGTGTAGACGGTGATGTTGTCAACGTCTTCCAGCGTCTTGCGCAGCTGCTTGCAGTAGCCGCAGTTGGGATCTTCGAAAATCGCGACCTTGCGCGAACCATCGCCCTTGACCTGCTTGAGGGCCAGGTCCAGCGGCAGCTGATCGAACGGGACCGAACCGAGCTTTTCCTGCGACTCGCGCGTGACGTCGCGGCGCGTCATGGCGTCGATCAGCGGCCCTTCCATGACCCAGGTCACTTTTTCATCGGTGTAGATCAGGTCCATGCCCACCTGCACCTCGAACAGCCCATAGGGCGTGCGGCGCACCGCGGTCACGTCCATGCCGGTGAAGCGCTGCCGGAAACGGTCCTTGACCGCGTCCGCCACCGGGTCAGCCGGCGCCACCTGGGTGGTGGCATAGCGCTTGCTGCCCTTGTCCGTCTGGCCGACCGCAGTGGTGGAGACGGATTTGTCGCCGGCGGCGTGCGCCAGGGCGCCGGACAGGCCCAGACCCGCGGCCATGCAACTGGCGGCCAATACGGCGGGGAAACGGAAATTCATGCGGACTCCTGTTTGGATCGTGACATATCGCGGTCTACGGCCGAAAGCGTAACCGATGCATTCCCCGCGCCGCGGGAATGCGCGCCCGGGGGAGCCGGAATCAGACCTGCCGGCCGCCGCCGGGTTCCACGCCGGCGGCTGATGCTCAGTTGGTCGACGCCCCGGCGATCAGGCGCCGCTTGATCAACGGCGCGCGCTCGACCCAATGCATGCCGGCGTTGCGCAGCCAGGCCAGCGGCGTGGCGCGCGAGCCGAACAGCTTGTGCAGGCCGTCGGTGGCCAGCCGCAGGGCCAACACCGGCTCGGCGCGGGCGCGCTGGTAGCGGTGCAGCACCCGCAGGTCGCCGGCCTGGCGGTAGGACTCGCGCCCGGCCACGGTGCGCGCCAGCGCCTCGACGTCGCCCAGGCCCAGGTTCAGCCCCTGCCCCGCCAGCGGATGCAGGCGGTGGGCGGCGTCGCCGGCCAGCGCGATGCCAGGCGCCACCATCTGCGCGCGTTCCAGCGTCAGCGGGAAGCCATGCAGCTTGCTGCGCACCTTCAGGCGGCCCAACCGGCCCTGCGCTGCGTGCTCCAGCAGCGACTCCAGCCGGGGCGCCTGTGCGTCGGGGGGCAAGGCCAGCAATTCCCGCGCCTGCGCGTCGCGCATCGACCAGACCATCGACACCTGCGGACCGTCGGCCGTATCCGGCAGCGGCAGCAGCGCCAGCACGCCGTCGTCGCGGAACCACTGGAAGGCGGTGCCCTGGTGGGCGCGCTCGGCGTCCAGGTTCACCACCAGCCCGGTGTCGTTGTAGGAGACGGCGTCGTGCTTGAGGCCGGCGGCGGTGCGCAGCGGCGAGGCCGCGCCATCGGCGCCGACGAACAATTCGGCCTGGATGCGCGCGCCGCTCTCGGTTTCCACCGTGCCGGCCTGGTAGCCGGTGCAGCGGTCTTCCAGCCAGGGGATGCCGAACATGCGCACCGCCTGGATCAGCACCCGCTCGATTTCGCCGGATTCGACGATCCAGGCCAATTGCGGCAGCGCCGCCTGCCAGGCGTTCAGGTGCACCAGGCCGTCGGCGTCGCCATGGATCTCCATGGCCTGCACCGGCGTCAGGCGGGCCGACGGCATCGCCTCCCACACGCCCAGCTCGGCCAGGAAACGCTGGCTGGCGGGCGAAATGGCGTAGACGCGCGCATGGTAATGGTTGGGATCGGCCGGCGGCACGGTCACGCGCGGCGCCAGCAGGGCCACGCGCTGGCCGCGGCGGGCCAGCGCCAGGGCCGAGGACAGGCCGACGATGCCGGCCCCGCAAACCACGATCTGGTGTGTCATCTTGCGGTCGGCTCCCCGGCCTGTTTCGGCCACAGCAGCCACATCTGGCCGCGTTGCTTCATGCGTCCGGCCTGCTGGCCGGCCTCATCGCCGAAGCCCCAGTAGAAGTCGGCGCGCGCCGCGCCGCGGATGGCGGTGCCGGTGTCCTGCGCGAACACCAGGCGCTGCAGCGGCCGGTCGGAAGCCGGGAAGGTGGTGGCCAGGAACACCGGCGTGCCCAGCGGCACGAAACCGGCGTCCACCGCGATGGCGCGTTTCGGCGCCAGGTTGACGCCATAGGCGCCCTTGGGCCCGAGTTCGGGGTCGATCACCGGCTCTTCGCGGAAGAACACCACGGCCGGGTTGGCATTGAGCATTTCGGGCACGCGCTTGGGATTGCGCCGGGCCCAGGCGCGGATGTTCTGCATCGAGGCCTGGTCGGCGGACAGTTCGCCGCGCTCGGCCAGCCAGCGGCCGATGGATACGTAGGGCTGGCCGTTGTGGTCGGCGTAGGCCACGCGGATGGTCTTGCCGCTGTCGGGGCCGTCGGTCAGCAGCACGCGGCCCGAGCCCTGCACCTGCAGGAAGAAATTGTCGACCGGGTCGTCCACCCACACCACTACCGGCGGGCGGCGGCCGGAGGCCTCGATGGCAGCGCGGGTGTCGTAGGGCACGACGCGCTTGCCTTCGAGCTTGCCGCGCACACGCTTGCCGGCCAGGTCGGGGTAGACCGAGCCCAGGTCGATGGTCAGCAGGTCGGCCGGCACCGCGTACAGCGGCCATTGGTAGTGGCCGCCCTGGCGGCGCGAGCCGCGCACCAGCGGCTCGTAGTAGCCGGTGACGGTATTGGTGGCCGGCTTGCCGTCGGCCGTGTTCAGGCGCCACGGTTGCAGATAGGTCTGCAGAAAGCGGCGCACGCCCTCGGGATCGTTGGCGGCCGGCGCCCGCGACGGGTCGGCCGCGGCGGCACAGACCGGCTGCCAGGCGCGCGGCGTGGCGCGCGCGGGCGCGGCCAGGTTGCCGCTGGTCGGGCGCATCAGCCCCTTGCAGTTGCGCAGGAACAGGGGCCAGAACTGGCTCAGGTCGTCGCTGCTCCAGCCCGGCATCTCGGCCCAGGTGCCGGCCTTGTACTTGCCGGCCAGGGCGCGCGGCGGCGTATCGGGCAGGGCCGACAGCGCCGGCACCACCAGCGGGCCGTCGACGGCCGCGGGGCGGGCGCCGGGCGCGCCGGGCGCGCCGGACTCGGGCGGGATCTCTGAAGGGGTGGTACACGCCGCCAGCAGGACCGACAGCACGGACAGGCTAAGAATGCGCTTCATGAGCAGATGGAAAACCGTACAACGTATGGCCGCGTCCCGTCAGTGCAGGGTGCGCGGCATGGCCAGGACGAATTCGGAAATCGGCACTTCGAACGGAATGCCGTTCTCGCCGACGCAATGATAGGTGCCGCGCATCGTGCCGACCGGCGTGGGCAGCGGGCAGCCGCTGGTGTATTCGAAGGTCTCGCCCGGCGCCAGCAGCGGCTGCTGGCCCACCACGCCCAGCCCGCGCACTTCCTGCACGCGCTGGTTGCCATCGGTGATAATCCAGTGGCGGCTGATCACCTGGGCCGGATGCTCACCGGTGTTGGTGATGCGCACGGTATAGGCGAACACGAACTGCTGTTCGCCGGGATCGGACTGTTCAGGCACGAAGCGCGGAGTGACAGAGACGCTCAGGTCGTAGGGTTTCACAGTCCTTTCCTGTGTGGCACGAGCAAGCTGCAATAATGGCACATTATGCCCTTACCCACCCCGAACGCCATGTCTACCACCACCCGCATCACCCCCAGCATCCTGTCCGCCGACTTCGCCCGCCTGGGCGAGGAAGTGCGCGATGTGGTCGCCGCCGGCGCCGACTGGATCCACTTCGATGTGATGGACAACCACTATGTGCCCAACCTGACCATCGGCCCCATGGTCTGCGCGGCGATCCGTCCCCATGTTTCCGTGCCGATCGACGTGCACCTGATGGTCGAGCCGGTGGACGCCCTGGTGCCGATGTTCGCCAAGGCCGGCGCCAATTACATCAGCTTCCACCCGGAAGCCAGCCGCCACGTCGACCGCACCCTGTCGCTGATCCGCGAGAACGGCTGTAAGGCCGGCCTGGTGTTCAACCCCGCCACGCCCCTGTCCTACCTGGACCACGTCATGGACAAGGTCGACCTGGTGCTGATCATGTCGGTCAACCCCGGCTTCGGCGGCCAGAGCTTCATCCCCGGCGCGCTGACCAAGCTGCGCGAGGCCCGCGCCCGCATCGACGCCTGGACCCAGGCCGGCGGCCAGGAAATCGTGCTGCAGGTGGACGGCGGCGTGAAGATCGACAACATCGCCGAGATCCGCCGCGCCGGCGCCGACACCTTCGTGGCCGGCTCGGCCATCTTCGGCAAGCCCGACTACCCCGGCATCATCAAGTCCATGCGCGAGCAGATCGCCATCGGCGAAACCACCGCCGTCTGAGGAACCCCGCCATGACTCCCTTTCGCGCCGCGCTGCTGGACCTGGACGGCACCCTGCTCGACTCCATCCCCGACCTGGCCTTCGCCGCCAACGCCATGCGCGTGGAACTCGGCATGATCGCCCTGCGCGAGGATGTCGTGGCCACCTTCGTCGGCAAAGGGGTGGACAACCTGGTGCGCCGCAGCCTGGCCGGCAGCCTGGACGCCGCCGATCCCTCGCCCGAGGACTTCGACCGGGCGCGCGAGGCCTTCTACCGCCACTACCACCTGGTCAACGGCGAACGCGCCCAGGTCTACCCGGGCGTCATCGAGGGCCTCAAGCACATGCGCGAACAGGGCCTGAAGCTGGCCGTGGTCACCAACAAGCCCACCGAATTCACCCTGCCGCTGCTGCAACGCACCGGCCTGGCCGGGTTTTTCGACGCGGTGGTGTGCGGCGACACCTGCACCCGCCGCAAGCCCGACCCGGACCAGGTGCTGCACGCCTGCGAACTGCTGGGCGTGACGGTGGCCGAGGCCGTCACTATCGGCGATTCCATCAACGACGCCCAGGCCGGCCGCAGCGCCGGCACCCAGGTGCTGGTGGTGCCGTATGGCTACAACGAAGGACGTGACGTGCGCGAGCTCGATGTCGATGGTATAGTGGACACGCTCGTCAACGCCGCCCAGTGGGTGGAGCTCTGGAATCAAAACCAGAACGCCGCGAAAGCCCAGGCCTGAAGCCGGGGTCCACGCCTTTGACGGCATACCTGACTATCGAACCGATATCTCCCTGATGAACGTTTCCATCCAGAACCAAATGCTCGGCGCCTCGTGGCGCTGGTGGCGTTTGTCTTCCGGGTGGCGATGATTCCCTTCCCGGCCCTAGACGCGTACCACACCGCCTAGCGCCGATACTGTGTAGAACACAGAGCCAAGCCCGGAACCAGTAACCTGGACCGGGCTTTTTGTTGTGTGCCTGGTCCCAAGCAGATACCCATCGCCCCCGAGACCGACATGACCGAAATCGAATTCAAAGCCCTCGCCGCCCAAGGCTACAACCGCATCCCGCTGGTCGCCGAGACCTACGCCGACCTGGACACCCCGCTGGGCATCTACCTGAAGTTGGCCCACGCCGGCCCGCAGGGCGGCCGCATGACCTGCCTGATGGAATCGGTGGTGGGCGGCGAACGCTTCGGCCGCTATTCCTTCATCGGCCTGCCGGCCCGCACGGTGATCCGCGCCAGCGGCACCCGCACCGAAGTGCTGCACGACGGCCAGGTGGTGGAAACCCATGACGGCGATCCGCTGGCCTTCATCGAGCAGTACCAGGCCCGTTTCAAGGTGGCCCTGCGCCCCGGCATGCCGCGCTTCTGCGGCGGCCTGGCCGGCTATTTCGGCTACGACACGGTGCGCCACATCGAGCCGTGCCTGGGCCCCGCCGTCAAACCGTTCCCGGCCGGCATGGAAGGCGGCACCCCCGACCTGATGCTGATGCACGTGGACGAGCTGGTCATCGTCGACAACCTGGCCGGCCGCATCTACCTGATGGTCTACGCCGACCCGGGCCAGCCCGAAAGCTACAGCCGCGCGCAGCAGCGCCTGCACGACCTGCGCGCGCGCCTGCGACGCCCGGTCGAGATCCCCTACAGCCACGCCAGCATGCAGACCGAGGAACGGCGCGACTTCAAGAAGGAAGACTACCTGGCGGCCGTGCGCCGCGCCAAGGAGCACATCGCCGCCGGCGACCTGATGCAGGTGCAGATCGGCCAGGTCATCGCCAAGCCCTTCCGCGACTCCCCCCTCTCGCTGTACCGCGCCCTGCGCTCGCTCAATCCCTCTCCCTACATGTACTTCTGGAACTTCGGTGATTTCCAGGTGGTCGGCGCCTCGCCCGAGATCCTGGTGCGCCAGGAGCGCGTGGTGGTGGACGGCGCGCCCAAGTCGCAGGTCACCATCCGCCCGCTGGCCGGCACCCGCAAGCGCGGCGCCACGCCCGAGGAAGACGCCGCCCTGGCCGCCGAGCTCAAGGCCGATCCCAAGGAAGTGGCCGAGCACGTGATGCTGATCGACCTGGCCCGCAACGACGTCGGCCGCGTCGCCGAAGTGGGTTCGGTCAAGGTCAGCGACACCATGGTGATCGAGCGCTATTCGCACGTGATGCATCTGGTGTCCAACGTCACCGGCAACCTGAATCCCGGCATGAGCAGCATGGACGTGCTGCGCGCCTCGTTCCCGGCCGGCACCTTGACCGGCGCGCCCAAGGTCGAGGCCATGAAGATCATCGACGAACTCGAACCCGTGCGCCGCGGCATCTACGGCGGCGCGGCCGGCTACCTCAGCTATGGCGGCGAAATGGACGTGGCCATCGCCATCCGCACCGGCGTCATCAAGGACGGCACGCTGTACGTGCAGGCCGCCGCCGGCATCGTTGCCGACTCCAATCCCGAAGCCGAATGGGCCGAGACCGAGGCCAAGGCCCGCGCCGTGCTGCGCGCCGCCGAGCAGGTCCAGCACGGCCTGGACGAGCCCATCTGAGACGCCCGACGCCCCCAATGACCGCCCCGGGCCGCGCGCCGGCCCGCCTGGAGAAAAAAATGCTGTTGATGATCGACAACTACGACTCGTTTACCTACAACCTGGTCCAGTACTTCGGTGAGCTGGGCGAGGACGTGCGCGTGGCGCGCAACGACCAGATCACCCTGGAAGAGATCGCCGCGCTCAACCCCGACCGCATCTGCGTGTCGCCCGGCCCCTGCTCGCCGGCCGAGGCCGGCATCTCGGTGCCCGTCATCCAGGCCTTCGCCGGCAAGAAGCCGATCCTGGGCGTATGCCTGGGCCACCAGGCCATCGGCGCCGCCTATGGCGGCGACATCGTCCGCGCCCAGCAGATCATGCACGGCAAGACCGTGCAGATTTCGCATACCGGAACGGACATCTTCACCGGCCTGCCGACGCCGTACACTGTCATCCGCTACAACTCGCTGACCATCGACCCGGCGACCCTGCCCGACTGCCTGGCCGTGACCGCCACGGCCCCGGATGGCGACATCATGGGCGTGCGCCACAAGACGCTGCCCCTGTACGGAGTACAGTTCCATCCCGAATCCGTGCTCAGCGAACACGGCCACGCCCTGCTGCGCAATTTCCTGAACCTCGCCTAAGAAGGACGCACCGTGACGATCTCCCCCTCCGAAGCGCTGACGCGCTGTATCGAACACCGCGAAATTTTCCACGACGAAATGCTGCACCTGATGCGCACGCTGATGCGCGGCGAGATGTCGCCGCAGATCGCCAGCGCGCTGCTGATGGGCCTGCGCGTGAAAAAGGAAACGATCGGCGAAATCACCGCGGCTGCGCAGGTCATGCGCGAATTCGCCACGCCGGTGGTCACGCCCAACCCCGAAGACCTGCTCGACATGTGCGGCACCGGCGGCGACGGCAGCCACACCTTCAACATTTCCACCACCGCCATGTTCGTGGCGGCGGCGGCCGGCGTGCCCATCGCCAAGCACGGCAACCGCAGCGCCTCGTCCTCGAGCGGCAGCGCCGACGTGCTGGAAGCGCTGGGCGCCAACCTGGTGCTGACGCCCGAGCAGGTGGCCGAGTGCATCCAGGCCACCGGCATCGGCTTCATGTTCGCGCCGGCCCACCACGGCGCGATGAAGAACGTGGCCGCGGTCCGCAAGGAACTGGCGGTGCGCACCATCTTCAACATCCTCGGCCCGCTGACCAATCCGGCCGGCGCCGCCAACCAGTTGATGGGCGTGTTCCACCCCGACCTGGTCGGCATCCAGGTGCGCGTGCTGGAACGCCTGAGCTCGCGCCACGTGCTGGTGGTGCATGGCAAGGACGGCATGGACGAGGCCTCGCTGGGCGGCGCCACCCTGGTGGGCGAGCTCAAGGACGGCAAGATCAGCGAGTACGAAATCCACCCCGAGGACTACGGGCTATCCATGATGTCCAACCGCGGCATCAAGGTGTCCAATCGCGAACAATCGCGCGAGCTTGTCATTGAAGCGCTGGACAATGTCCCGGGCACCGCCCGTGATATCGTCGCGCTCAATGCGGGCCTGGCCATTTACGCAGGCAACAAAGCCGATTCCATTCCCGCAGCGTTAGCGCTAGCATTTGAACTGATCTCCACCGGCGCGGCGCGAGCCAAGCTGGAAGATTTCTGCGCATATACCCGGAAATTCCAGAAATGAACGATATTCTCGCGAAGATCCTCGCCGTCAAGGCCGAGGAAGTCGCCGCCGCGCGCCAGATGCGCAGCGAAGCCGAAGTCCTGCGCGAAGCGCAGGCGCGCCAGGACGTGCGCGGCTTCGCCCAGGCCATCGAAGACAAGATCTCGCAGGGCAAGGCCGGCGTCATCGCCGAAATCAAGAAGGCCTCGCCGTCCAAGGGCGTGCTGCGCGAGACCTTTCAACCGGCTGAAATTGCATCCTCGTATGCCGTGCATGGCGCGGCCTGCCTGTCGGTGCTGACCGACGTGCAGTTCTTCCAGGGCTCGCACGACCACCTGCGCCAGGCGCGCGCGGCGTGCTCGCTGCCGGTGCTGCGCAAGGACTTCGTGATCGACCCCTACCAGATCATCTCGGCGCGCGCGATGGGCGCCGACTGCGTGCTGCTGATCGTGGCCGCGCTCACCCCGGCGCAACTGCGCGAGATGGAAACGCTGGCCATGGAGCTGGGCATGGACGTGCTGGTGGAAGTGCACGATGCCCAGGAACTGGACATCGCGCTGACCCTCAAGACGCCGCTGCTGGGCATCAACAACCGCAATCTGCGCACCTTCGAGACCAGCCTGCAGAACACGCTGGATCTGTTGCCGCGCATTCCCGCCGGCAAGCGCGTGGTGACCGAGAGCGGCATCCTGGCGCCCGAGGACGTGCGCCGCATGCGCGAGCACAAGGTCGATGCCTTCCTGGTCGGCGAGGCCTTCATGCGCGCCCCCGACCCGGGCGCCGAGCTGGCCCGGCTGGTCGGCTGACCCCGGATCAGCGCGGACGCGCCACCCCCAGTGCGGCGGCGCGCCGGTATAACGTGCTGCGATGCACGCCCAGTGCGCGCGCCGCGGCGCTGACGTTGCCCGCGTGCGCGGCCAGCGCCGCCCGGATCGCATCGTCGGCCACCGCCTGCAGGCTGGTCGCGGGCGGCAGGGACGGCGCCGCCGCCGCGCCGCCGATGTCGGCCGGCAGCATGTTGCGCTCGACCACGCCTGACGCGCCCGCCAGCACATGCAGCGTGCGCAGCACCGCCGCCAGTTGGCGGTAGTTGCCGGGCCAGGCATAGCGCACCAGGGTTTCCTCGATCTCGGCCGGCAACACCGGCCCCGCGCCTTGCGCGGCCCACTGCGCGCGCAATAGTTCACGCAGATCGACGCGCTCGCGCAGCGGCGCCAGCGTCACGGTGTATTCGGCGATGCGGAAATACAGGTCGGCGCGCACCGGCGCGCCGGCCCCTTCATGCGCCAGCGGACGATGGGTGGCGCACACCAGCGTGAAATCCACCGGCACCGGCCGCGCCGCGCCCAGCGGCGACACTTCGCGCGATTGCAGCACCCGCAGCAGGCGCGACTGCAATGCCAGCGGCATGTCGCCGATCTCGTCCAGGAACAGCACGCCGCCGTGCGCCTGCCGCAGCAAGCCCTTGCTGCCCTGGCGGCGCGCACCAGTGAACGCGCCGTCTTCGTAGCCGAACAATTCGGATTCGATCAGGGTTTCGGGCAGCGCCGCGCAATTGACCGCCACGAACGGGCCGCCGGCGCGGCGGCTGCGCGCGTGCAGCTGGCGCGCGAACACTTCCTTGCCGGCCCCCGTCTCGCCTTGCAGCAGAATCGAAACACCCGCGTCCGACAGATGCACCGCGCGCGCCAGCGCGCTCAGGGTGGCGGCGTCGAAGCTGGCCGCCTCGCCGCGCGCCAGCGGCGCCGGCGTGGCCGGCGTGGCTGGCAGGCGCGGCGGCGCCACCGGCGGGCGGGCGCGGGGCCGGCGCAAGCGCGCGTGATAGATGGCGCCGCCGCGCGCATGCACGCGCCCAGCCGCGTCGGGCGCCTGCTCCAGGTCGCCGTCGAACAGATCCGCATAGCGATAGACGCCCAGCGCCGTGGCCGCCAGGCCGAGGGCCTGCATGGCGCGGCGGTTGGCCCCGACCAGCAGGTCCCCCTGGAAGGCCAGCAACCCCTCGCCGGGCGTGCCCAGGCCGGAACGGTCGACGTGCAGATGCAGCACCGCGCAGGGTTCATGCGCCGTATCGAACAACTGGTGTTCGATCAGGTCGACGGCCGCGCGCACCCGCGCCAGCACGTCGGGGCGCACCTCGCGCGCCGGGCTGGACAGGTCCAGTACCCCCAGCATGCGGCCTTCGCTGTCGGTGATCGGCACCGCCGCGCAGGTCAGGATGCGGTTCGGCTCGAAGTAGTGTTCGGCGCCGTCGACGATGATAGAGCGGCCTTCCGCCAGCGCGGTGCCGATGGCATTGGTGCCGGCCGCCGCTTCGTCCCATGGGGCGCCGGGCATCAGGGCCACGCGCGAGGCGCGTTGCGCGAAATCGATGTCGCCGTCGCTGTCCAGCACCAGCCCCTGCGCATCTGACAGGATCACCAGCCCATCGCTGCCGCCCTCGCGGCGCAACAGCGCCATGGCCGGTTCCGACATGCGCCGCAGGGCTTCGTTGCGCTGGCGCGCCTCGCGCAATTCGGCGGCGGTCATGGGTTCGGCGCGGCGGGCGCCGCGCATGTCGATACCCAGGTCGGCGCAGCGCCGCCAGGAACGCAGGATGGGCTCGGCGACCAGCCCGCCGGGCACCACGCCCTGCTGGTTGAACAGCTGGCGCGCGTGCGTCAGCGATTGCCAACGGGATTGAGTGGCCATGCATGTCTCCTTGGACGGTGTTCTGCGACACCTGTTCCGCGACGGTGTCGCGAAACGCGACACCCTGGGGCGGCGCCAGACCGCCCACGCCCTTGCCGGCGCGTGGAAATGTACTTTCGCACGCGGCACGCGCGCTTGTCCAGCCGCGTCCCCCGACATGGCACGCGGTTTGCTTGATACGAAGCAGGCACCCGACTGCCGTTACACCGATCTATACGGAGACAAGCATGGACATCGCAACCCGCGTCACCCCCGAATCCTATGGCATGCGCCTGGACCTCAGGACGCAGTACGACAACTTCATCGACGGCAAATGGCAGGCGCCCGCCGACGGCGAATACTTCGACAACGTCACGCCCGTCACCGGCCAGGTGCTGACCCGCAACGCCCGCTCGAAAGAACGCGACATCGAACTGGCGCTGGACGCCGCGCATCGCGCCGCGCCCAAATGGGGTGCGACCCCGGCGGCCGAACGCGCGCAGATCCTGATGCGCATCGCCGACGTGATGGAAGCCAACCTCGAACGCCTGGCCACCGCCGAGACCTGGGACAACGGCAAGCCGATCCGGGAGGCCCGCGCCGCCGACATCCCGCTGGCGATCGACCACTTCCGCTATTTCGCCTCGTGCATCCGCAGCCAGGAAGGCGGGCTGTCCGAGATCGACCACGACACCGTGGCCTATCACTTCAACGAGCCGCTGGGCGTGGTCGGCCAGATCATCCCGTGGAACTTTCCCATCCTGATGGCCGCCTGGAAGCTGGCGCCGGCGCTGGCCGCGGGCAACTGCGTGGTGCTCAAGCCGGCCGAGCAGACGCCGCTGGGCATCCTGCTGCTGATGGAGCTGGTGGGGGACCTGCTGCCGCCGGGCGTGGTCAACGTGGTCACCGGCTTCGGCCTGGAAGCGGGCAAGCCGCTGGCCTCCAGCAAGCGCATCGCCAAGATCGCCTTCACCGGCGAAACCACCACCGGCCGCCTGATCATGCAGTATGCGTCGCAGAACATCATCCCGGTGACGCTGGAGCTGGGCGGCAAGTCGCCCAACATCTTCTTTGCCGACGTGGCCGCGCAGGACGATGACTTCCTGGACAAGGCCATCGAAGGCTTCGTCATGTTCGCGCTCAACCAGGGCGAGGTCTGCACCTGCCCCAGCCGCGCGCTGATCCAGGAATCGCTCTACGACAAGTTCATGGAGCGCGCGCTCAAGCGCGTGGCCGAGATCAAGCAGGGTAACCCGCTCGATGGCGACACCATGCTGGGCGCGCAGGCGTCGACCGAGCAATTGGAGAAGATCCTGTCGTACCTGGACATCGGCAAGCAGGAAGGCGCGGCGGTGCTGGCCGGCGGCGCGCGCGCGCAGCTGCCGGGCGCGCTCGAAGGCGGCTACTACGTGCAGCCCACCGTCTTCAAGGGCCACAACAAGATGCGCGTGTTCCAGGAAGAGATCTTCGGGCCCGTGGTGGCGGTGACCACGTTCAAGGACGCCGATGACGCGCTGGCGCTGGCCAACGACACGCTCTACGGCCTGGGCGCGGGCGTCTGGTCGCGCGATGCCAACACGTGCTATCGCATGGGCCGCGCCATCAAGGCCGGGCGCGTATGGACCAATTGCTATCACGCCTATCCCGCGCATGCGGCCTTCGGCGGCTACAAGCAATCGGGCATCGGCCGCGAGAACCACAAGATGATGCTCAACCACTACCAGCAGACCAAGAACCTGCTGGTGAGCTATTCGCCCAAGAAGCTGGGGTTCTTCTGACCCCCGGGGCGGCGAGGAGCCCATCATGCCAGGACCCACTCCCCGCGTGGTCGCCACCGACGCGGCCCGTGCCTTGATCGAGACCCTGCGAGCCAGGCACGGGCCGCTGATGTTCCACCAGTCCGGCGGCTGCTGCGACGGCAGCTCGCCCATGTGCTATGCGCAGGGCGAGTTCATGGTGGGCGCTTCGGACGTGCTGCTGGGCGATCTGGAGGGTTGCCCGTTCTACATGGGCGAAGACCAGTTCGCCTACTGGGAGCACACCCAGTTGATCATCGACGCGGTGCCCGGACGCGGCGGCGCCTTTTCGCTCGATAGCGCCGAAGGCCAGCGCTTTCTGCTGCGTTCCCGGCTGTACTCGGACGAGGAGTGGGCCAACGTGGCGCCGGTCACGCACGGCTGAGGCCCCCCCCAGGGCGGGCGCGGCGCGTCAGGTGCGCTGCGGCCCGCCGCCCTTGGCGGCCGGCTCTGCGCTGCCGGACTGCTGCTGCCACTGGAACGAAACGCGACGGATGCGCGCGGCGCGGAATTGCGTGAACGAACGGCCACCCGGCATGGGTGCGCCGCGAAGCGGACTGCTGCTGTTTTTCATTGCGGATAAAACGTCGAGGAAAAAAGGAACAAACGTCCGTAAAGCGACGATGCCGCCGCCAGGCGATGGCGGCACGGCAATGGCTCGGACGGTTTCAGCCGTTGGCCGCGGCCCGGACGCCGACGGCCGCGCGGCGGGTCCATTCAAGCGCGTCTTCGAGGCGGTCATTGCCCCAGAACATCTCGCCATCGACAAAGAAGGTGGGCGCGCCGAACAGGCCCAGGTTGCGCGCCTGGTCCACCTGGCGGCGCAACGCCTCCTTGGCGGCCTCGGACTTGCCACGCGCGATCAATGCATCGGCATCGAGCGACAGGCCGGTCAACAGCGTATGCACCACGTCCTCGGCCTGGATGTCCTGGTCATGCTGGAAATTGGCGCGGAACACGGCCAGGCAGAAATCGCGGCACCACGGTTCGTCCTGACCCAGCCGCGCGATGCGGGCGGGCAGCACGCTCATGCGCGGAAACAAACTCGGACGGTGGTAAGGCACGCCGTATTTTTCGGCCAGGCGGGCGATGTCGCGCATCATGTAGGCGCCCTTGCCAGGAAACAGCCGGAAAGGCGTGTCGTGCCAACCCTGGGCCTGGAAGATCGGCCCCAGCAGGAACGGCCGCAGGTCGACCCGCACGTCAGCCTGCCTCGCCAAGGCCTCGATGCGCTCGATCGCCAGGTAGCTGTATGGGCTGGCGAAATCGAACCACATCTCGAGGCGGGGCATGGCAGGCAGGGGCGCATTCATGACAAAAGCTCCAACGACGGGGAAACCCGGGATATCAGGGCGACCTGCGCTTGCGGCAGGCCGCTGAGGACGACGTCGCGATTGCTGGCCACGATGATGGACTCGCCGGCTTGCAGCACGCTGTCATCGCGGCACCGATACTCGGACATCCAGACCGTGCCGGCATGACAGACGATGCGAACCCCCGAGGCGCGCCTGAGCAGCATAGTCGAACCCTGGGCCAAACGGAATGACATTCCCGCAGTGCAACATATTCGGATCATGGCGCAACCCCCCGCCGCGATGGCGGCCATCATGGCGGGCGTCATCGGCTTGCCACCGCTTCACCCGTCGTCTGAGTCATATTGGACGCCGCAGGCGTTATATTGCTCAAGCGACATTTCCGCCGCATACGCATGAGTTTTACGAATGTCATACCCCTTGGCCAAACTCCCTCCGCTTGACCTGGTGCGCGGCTTCGTCGCCGTCGGCCGCCGCATGAGCATCACGTTGGCGGCTCAGGACCTGCACGTGACACAGTCGGCGGTCAGCCGGCAGATCCGGGCGCTGGAGGCCCATCTGGGCGTGCCGCTGCTGGTGCGGGGCTTTCGCAGCGTCTCATTCACCTCCGAGGGCGCGCAACTGTTCCGGATGGCCGACACCTGGCTGAGCCAGCTGGGCGATCTGACCGAACAACTGCGCGCGCCGGAACGCCGCACGCCGGTCACGGTCACCACCACCATCGGCGTGGCGTCGCTGTGGCTGCTGCCGCGGCTGGGGGACTTCCAGGCGGCCTATCCGAATATCGACGTGCGCGTGGCGGCCGACAACCGGGTCATCGACATCGACCGCGAAAGCGTCGACATCGCCATCCGCTACAGCCTGCGCGACACGGTGCCGGACGGCGCTATCTGGCTGTTCGGCGAATCCGTGGTGCCGGTGGCCCATCCCTCGCTCCAGGCGCGCGCCCTGGACGCGCGCGAATTGCAGCGCCACGTACTGCTCGAATTCGACGATCCCACCCGGCCCTGGCTGCAATGGTCGGAATGGCTCAATGCGCGCGGCCTGGGCCGAGTGCGGCCCAAAGGCATGCTGCGCTTCAACCAGTACGACCAGATCGTGCACGCGGCGCTGGCCGGCCACGGCATCGCGCTGGGACGGCTGGCGTTGATCGCGCCGATGCTGGCAGACCGCCGCCTAGTCACGGTGGGGGGCCAACCGGCAGACGCCACCGAACACGCCTACTGGCTGGTGCGCAACGCCCGCCGCAGCACGCCCGATGCCGAGATCGTGACGCGCTGGCTGGTGCAGCAAGCCACGGCCACGGCGCCGCTGCTGACACCGGAATCGGACCGATAAATACCGATATCCGCCCGCGCGCCAACATTGTCGGACTGACAGACCCGGCCTCTCCCTGGGCGGCACGCTACAAGTTCTATACAAACCTTCATAGATTCGCGCCTCCCCTGCGGTAGATTGCGGCCTGCATAGCCCGCATCGATCCGAACTCCCCCTGCGAATGCCCCCCGCGCCCCCCTGTCGGGCGCGGGTCCGTTGCCGCCGTTTTCCGGCGGCTTCCCCGCCTTTTCTCTTCATGGCGCAGATGAAGCTCTTCCGTTCCGCCGACGCCTGGCAAACCTGGTTTCTCAATTTCCAACGTTCCTTTCTGATCCTGCTGGCGCCGTGGCTGGTGTCGGTACTCGCGCAGGGCGCCGGCCGCGCCTACCTGCTGGCCGCGTATGCGCCTCCCGGCGCCTACGCGGCGCTGACGCAGGACATCAACCGCACGCTGCTGGTCGGCCTGCTGTTCGACATCAAGGTCGCGGCGATCGCGTTCGCGGCGCCGCTGCTGGCGGCGCTGGTGCTGGCGGCCCGCCCGGCGATGCAGGCCCGGTGGCTGCGCTGCCTGCCGGGTCTGGGCGCCGTGCTGGCAACCCTGTTCGCCGCCAGCACGGTGGTCAGCGTGTACTACTTCGCCACCTTTTCGCGCTCGATCGACATCTTCGTGTTCGGCCTGATGGACGACGACACCCACGCCATCCTGGTGACGCTGTGGCACGGCTATCCGGTGTTGCGGACCCTGGCGTTGCTGGCGGCGGTGCTGGGCGCCACCTACTGGCTGGCGCGCCGCTGGGGCGCCGGGGTCCTGCGCGCGCGACTGGCACGGCGCGGCCTGGCGCACAGCGCGGCGCGGCTGGCGCTGATCCTCGGCCTCACCGTGCTGGCCTGCCGCGGCTCGCTCGGCACCTTCCCGCTCAACAAGGACGACGCCGGCATCTCGTCGCTGCGCCTGCTCAACGATATTGCGCCCAATGGCATTTCGGCGTTCTTCTGGGCATTGTCCGAGCGCGGCAACGACAAACGCTTCACGCCGGTCAGCGACGATGAGGGCGCGCAACTGTACCAGCGCTTCCTGGGCCGCCCCGGCCATGGCCTGCAGCCCTTCATGGCCAGCACCGGCGCCAATCCGCAGGCCCGCGACCAGCCTCCCCATGTCGTGCTGCAGGTGATGGAGAGCATGGGGCATCACATGGCCATGTACGACCTGCCCGGCCGCGACCTGCTCGGCGCACTGCGGCCGCATTGGCGGCAGGACTGGCGCTTCGACCGCTTCCTGTCCGAAGGCAACGGCACCATCGATTCACTCAGCCGCCTGCTGGTGCGCAGCCCGGTGCCGGCCATCAGCCAATCGTCGGCGGCTCACGCCGACTTTGCAAGCAATGCCTTCACGCCCTTCCTGGCGCGCGGCTACCGGGTGGTGTTCGTCACCTCGGGCGCGGCCACCTGGCGCAACCTGGGGCGCTTTGCCAGCCATCTGGGCGCGCACGAATTCGCCGACCAACTGACCCTGAAACAGCGCTATCCCGAGGCCCGGCCGGGCGCCTGGGGCGTGCCGGACGAATACATGTTCCGCTATATCGCCGAGCGGCTGGCGCGGGCCGACCGCGATGGCGAACGGCTGTTCATCGTCGCCCTGTCCACGACCCACCATCCGCCTTTCCTGGTGCCCGAGGGCGGCCAGCGCGGCGGCCTGGACCTGCGCGATATCAAGCGGCTGCCCTACTACGCCCACTGGTCGGGCCTGGAGGATGCGTTCGACACCTTGCGCTATGCCAATGACCAATTGGGCCGCTTCCTGACCGGCTTGAAAAGCTCGCCCCAGGGCGCCCGCACCATCGTCGCCGTCACTGGCGACCACAATATCCTGGGCGTCGACTATGCCCGGGAGACCGATGCCGCGCTGGCCCACGCGGTGCCCTTCTATCTGTACGTGCCGGCCGCCTATCGCGGGCAGTCGACCTACGATCCCTCGCGGCCGGGCAGCCACAAGGACATCCTGCCGACGCTGTATCACCTGAGCCTGCCGGACACGCCATACTTCCGCAGCGGCTGCGACCTGCTGGCCGCGCGGCCCGATCCGCAATGGTGCTTCGGCTTCAACAACCCGCGCCTGCTGATCACGCGCGATGGCGCCTACCGCAGCGACCGGCAGGGCCGCATCCTGCCATGGGCCGCGCAGACGGGCCTGGCACTGGCCGCCGAGCAGGCGGCAACGCCGGCCCAGGCGGCCGAACAGGCCCGGCTCGACGCCTATGCCCCCTTGCTGCAATGGCAGATCAATTATCAGGTGCAGCACCAGGTGTCATTGCGGCCTGACCGGCCCTGAGACGGCCGGGGCGGCAACGTATGGCGGGCTAGTCGACGCGCACCAGCGCCTCGCCCGCGCGCATCTCGCCGACAACGGCGGCATCGGCGAAGCCCTGCTGGCGGAACAGGTCCAGCACCGCCGGCGCCGCTTCGGGCGCGCAGGCCACCAACAGCCCTCCGGAGGTCTGCGGATCGGTCAGCAGGGCGCGCTCGGTATCGGTGACATCCGCGCCCAGCCGGATCGAGGCGCCGTACGAGGCCCAGTTGCGGCCCGATGCGCCCGTGATCACGCCATCGGCGGCCAAGGCGCGCACGCCCGGCAACCACGGTAGCGCCTCGCGCCGCAAGGTGGCCGTCAGCCCCGCGCCGCGCGCCATCTCCAGCGCATGGCCCAGCAGGCCGAAACCGGTGACGTCGGTGATGGCGTGCACGCCATCCATCGCCGCCAACGCCGCGCCGGGGCGGTTCAGGCGGGTGGTGGTGTCGATCATCACGCGGTAGCCGTCCGCATCCAGCCGGTTCTTCTTCAAGGCCGCCGACAGGATGCCTACCCCCAATCCCTTGCCCAGCACCAGCACATCGCCGGCGCGCGCGTCCGCATTGCGCTTGATGCGGTCCGGATGCACCAGCCCCATCGCCGCCAGGCCGTAGATCGGCTCGACCGAATCGATGCTGTGGCCGCCCGCGACCGGGATGCCGGCATCCCGGCAGACCGACTCGCCGCCGCGCAGGATATCGGCGATGACCGCGTGCGGCAGCACGTTGATCGGCATGCCGACAATCGCCAGCGCCATGATCGGCGTGCCGCCCATGGCGTACACGTCCGACAGCGCGTTGGTGGCGGCGATGCGGCCGAAATCGTAGGGATCGTCGACGATCGGCATGAAGAAGTCGGTGGTCGCGATCAGCGCCTGCTCGTCGTTGAGGCGGTAGACGGCGGCATCGTCGGCGGTTTCGGTACCCACCAGCAGGCCGGGGTAGGCGGTAGCCGGCCCACAGCGCGCCAGCAGCTGCGACAGCACGCCGGGCGCGATCTTGCAGCCGCAGCCGCCGCCATGCGATAACGAAGTCAAGCGCGGCACCGCCGCGGACGCTGCATCCTGGGTCATGTCGGTCTCTCCGTAGGGGATGGGAAAAGGATAGCACCGCGCCCCCAAATAGCCCTATGATGAGCCAAGCAGCAGGCAGCAACGGACGGCCGCCCGCCACCGGGCGCACCGACAGCCAACATTCACCACGCGTGAGGGCTTCATGGACCGCCGACACTTTCTCCGTTTCTCGGGCGCCCTGTGCGCCACCCAAGCGGCCTTGCCCCTGGCCGCGCGCGCCGCGCAGGCGCCTGTGGACGCCGGTTGGCGTACCTTCGAATTGACCACCCTGGTCCGCCTCCAGGACCCCGGCGCCCAGGCCCGCATCTGGATTCCCGTGCCCTATGCCACCGACACCGACTACCAGCGCGGCGTGCAGAGCGCCTGGCTGGTCAGCGGTGGCGGCGAGGCGCAGTTGGTGCAGGCGCCCGGCTACGATGTGCGGATGCTGGCGGTGCAATGGCCCGACGCCCAGGCGCCGCGCGAGGTCAAAGTCACCAGCCGATTCCAGACCCGCAACCGGCGCGTCGACCTGACCCGACCGTCCCCGGGCGCGCCGCGCGAAAGCGCCGCCACCCTGCGTGAATTCCTCAGGCCCACCGCTTTGCTGCCGACCGACGGCATCGTCAAAAGCACCGCCGACCGCATCACCGCAGGCCACCAGGGCGCCCTGGCGCGCGCTCGCGCCCTCTATGACTGGGTGGTCGCCAACACCTGCCGCACCGCCGCCACCCCGGGCTGCGGCACCGGCGACGTGCGCTACATGCTCACCGCCAACGACCTGAACGGCAAATGCGCCGACATCAACGCGCTGTTCGTCGCCCTGGCGCGCGCGGCCGGCATCCCTGCCCGCGATGCCTACGGGCTGCGCGTGGCCAACTCGCAGCTTGGCTTCAAGAGCCTAGGCAAAGCCGGCGACGTGACAAAGGCGCAGCATTGCCGCGCCGAGTTCTACGCCGACGGCTACGGCTGGATCCCGGTCGACCCGGCCGACGTGCGCAAGGTCATGCTGGAAGAACCGCCCGGCGACCTGCCCGCCACCGACGCGCGCGTGCGTGCCGCCCGCGTCATGCTGTTCGGCGCCTGGGAAATGAACTGGGTGGCCTACAACCACGGCCACGACGTCGCCCTGCCCGGCACCGCCCACGGTCCCATCCCGTTCCTGATGTACCCCAACGGCGAAACCGCCGACGGCCGCCTCGACAGCCTCGACCCCGACAGCTTCCGCTACACCCTGAGCGCGCGCCAGCTAGCCACGTGACCCGGCGGCGTCGCCATGGCCAGCCGCCGCCTGCTCCTGCAATCCGCCCTGTCGCTGGCGGCGCTGCCCGCCTGGGCCCGCGCCGCCGCCAGCGACAGCGCCCTGAAGGCTGCCACCGGCCCCGACTGGGCGCCCTGGACCCTGCCCACCCCGCCTCTGGTCCTGCCAGACCTCTCGGGGCGCGAACAGAAACTTGCCGCCTGGCGCGGCAATGTCGTCATCGTCAGCTTCTGGGCCACCTGGTGCGATCCCTGCCGCGACGAAATCCCCCTCATGTCCGCCATGGCCAAACGCCACCGCGAAGAAGGCCTGCGCCTGGTCGCCGTCAACGTTGGCGAAGCCCTGGGAAAGATCACCACCTTTCTGGCCAAATGGCCCATCGCCGGCACCGTCCTGCACGACCGCAACAGCACGACCTCAAGGAAATGGAACGCCGCAGGCCTGCCCGCCAACTATCTGGTCGACCGCAGCGGCAGCATCCGCCACTGGCATCTCGGCGCCCTTGACTGGCAGGCCGAGAACATCAACCGCGTCGTCACCAGGATGTTGCGCGCGGCGCCGCGCTGACGCCAGCGCGATGGCAGAACCGGGGACCGCCCGCGAGAAGGATTGGCGGAAGGCAGCAGGAGTCGAACCTACCTGGGAGCGTCTGACGCCCCCAACCGGGTTTGAAGCCCGGCCGTGCCACCGGACACGGATGCCTTCCGGAAAGACCTGCCTATGATAGCGCCTGTCCGTCAGCCAAGTAGGCGCTATCGGCCCGCAGCACATGCGTGTCCCGCACCCGCCGCGTCAGCCCCGTCCGGTCGAAGAACTCCAGGATCTGGATCGCGCGTTTGCGCCCCAGGCCGGTGGCATCGCGGAAGGCCGCCGCGTTCAACCCATCCGGCTTCGCGGCAAGCTCGACCGCCAGCGCCGCCAGTTGCGTCACCCGTTCGCGGTGATAGAACAGATCCTTCACCACCTGCGCCACGTCCGCGCGCCGCAGCAGTTTGCGCAGCACTTGCCGCACCCGCTCCTCCGGCTCGCCCAACGCGCGCGCCAGGTCGCGCACCCACGGCGGATCGTAGGCCCCGGCCGCCAGCAGCGGCAGCAGGCGTTGCGCCAGTTGCGCCTCGGCCTCGGCCAGCGCCGCGGTGTGGCCCGGCAGATGCAGCCACGGCCCATTGCGCAGCACCCGGCCCTGCTGCCGCAGATCGTCCAACAGCCCCTGCCACAGCGCCTCGGGCGCCGCCGGCAAAGCCATGCGGCGCAGGCGTGAGCCGTCCGGCCCCGGCTCGTCCGGCGCCCCCTGGTGGAATGTCGCCAGCGCCTGCTCCACCCGCGCCCGCAGCGCTTCCCAGTGCGTGGCCAGGATCAGCGTGCGCGTGCCCTGCGGCGTGCGCGGCTCGATCCAGACCGCGCCATCCGGCGCCGGCAGTTCACGCACCGGCTTGCCGGTCAGGCGTTGCAGCGCCGTTTCGTCCAGGCCCAGCGCGGCCTGCGCCAGCAGCGGCTGCAACCCGCCCCCTTGCAGCATGTCCGCCACGCCTTGCAGCCATTGCAGCCGCGCCGGCGCGCGGCGCTTGCGGTCCGGCGCATTCGGATCGAGCACCCGGCCGCCGCCCACGGTGCGCGTGGCCTGCGCGTTGCGCACGATGTAGCGGTCGCCCGGCATCGCGCACACCGGCGCATCGAAAACCAGCTGCACCCAGCCCGATTGCCCCGGCGCCAGCGCATCGGCCGACAGCGGCACCACGTGCGCCATGTGCCGCGCCGCGCCCAGATGCACATGCAGCGGCGTCCAGGGGCGCAAGGGCGCATCGGCCGAAGACAGCAACGCCAGCGTCACGTCGACATGGCGCGACGGCTGGAAGCAGCGCGCGTCCGCGATCCAGTCGCCGCGCGTGATCGCATCCTTGTCGATGCCCGCCAGGTTGAGCGCGCAACGCTGCCCGGCCGCGCCGGTCTCGCTGGGCTGGTTCTGCGCGTGGATGCCGCGCACTCGCACCCGCGTCCCGGCCGGCATCAGGCGCAGATCGGCGTCTTCGTCGCCGACGCGGGCGCGCCCGCCATGGACGGTGCCGGTCACCACCGTGCCATGGCCGGCCAGCGTAAAGACCCTGTCCACCGCCAGCCGGAACAGGCCCGCGCCGTCGCGCGCGCCAAGCGCCTGCGCGGCCTCGTCCAGATGCTGCTTGAGCCGCGCCACGCCCGCGTCACCGGCGCGGGCCGCGCACACCTCGAACACCGGCGCGTCATGCAGGAACGTGCCGGCCGCCAGCGCCGCGATATCGGCCCGCACCGCCGCCAGCCGGTCCGTGTCGGCGCGGTCGGCCTTGGTCAACGCCACCGCGCCACGCGCCACGCCCAGCAACGCCAGGATCGCCAGATGTTCGCGCGTCTGCGGCATGACGCCGTCGTCGGCGGCCACCACCAGCAGGCCAAAGTCGATGCCGCTGGCGCCCGCAGCCATAGTGTGCACCAGCTTCTCATGGCCTGGCACGTCGATGAAACCCAGCACGTCGCCGTTGGGCAGCGGCGTGTAGGCGTAGCCCAGCTCGATGGAAATGCCGCGCGCCTTCTCTTCCTTCAGGCGATCGGTATCGACGCCCGTCAGCGCCCGCACCAGCGTGGTCTTGCCATGATCGATATGGCCGGCGGTGCCGACGATCATGCCAGCGGCTCCGCCAATTGCGCCGCGAAGGCGTCCTCGTCGCGCGCTTCCAGGCAGCGCAGGTCGAGCCACAGGGCATCGTCGGCGATGCGGCCGATCACCGGCACCGGCAGGTTGCGCAAGCGCGTCTCCAGGCGGTCCAGGTGACGCCCGGGGCGCCCCTTGCCGCGATAGCGCACCGCCAGCCCGTAGCTGGACAGTTGGTCCACCGGCAGCGCGCCGCTGCCGATCTGGCTGAACATCGGCACCGCCTCGACCTCGTAATCCGCGCCCGCCGCGTGCGCCAGCGCGCCGCGCAGGCGCTCGGCCTGCGGCTGGATCTCGCGCTGCGGCCGGGTCAACAGGCGCAGCGTGGTCAGGCGCTGCGCCAGGAATTCGGGCGCGCGGTACAGCTGCAGCACCGGCTCGAGCGCGGCCAGCGTCAGCTTGCCCACGCGCAGGGCGCGCTTGAGCGGGTTCTTCTTGATCTTGCGGATCAGGTCGGCGCGTCCCACCAGCAGGCCGGCCTGCGGGCCGCCCAGCAGCTTGTCGCCGCTGAAGGTCACCAGGTCGGCGCCGGCGGCGATGGTCTCGCGCACGGTGTCCTCGCGCGGCAGGCCGAACTGGGTCAGGTCCACCAGCGTGCCGCTGCCCAGGTCCACCGTGGCGGGCAGGCCGCGCGCATGCGCCAGCGCCGCCACCTCGGCCACGCTGACGCTCTTGGTGAAGCCGGTGACGGCGTAGTTGCTGCAATGCACTTTCATCAGCATCGCGGTGCGCGGGCCAATGGCGTTCTCGTAGTCGGCGGCATGGGTGCGGTTGGTGGTGCCGACCTCGACCAACCTGGCGCCGGCGCGCTTCATGATGTCCGGGATGCGGAAAGCGCCGCCAATCTCGACCAGCTCGCCGCGCGACACCACCGCCTCGCGGCGGTCGGCCAGCGCGTTCAGCATCAGCAGCACGGCGGCCGCGTTGTTGTTGACCACGGTGGCGGCCTCGGCGCCGGTCAGTTCGCACAGCAGGTCGTCGATCAGGTCGTCGCGGTCGCCACGGCCGCCCGTGTCCAGGTCGAATTCCAGATTGGCCGGCGTGGTCAGCGCGCGCAGCACCGAGGCCACCGCCTCGTCAGGCAGCAGGGCGCGCCCGAGGTTGGTGTGCAACACGGTGCCGGTCAGGTTGTAGACGGCGCGCAGGCGCGGCGCACTGGCACGCGCCAACGCGGCATCGACGGCTGCCGCCACGCAGCTTTCGGCCAGTTCCGCGCGCGGCAATTCGCCCGCCACGGCGCGTTGCCGCAACGCATCCAGGTGACGGCGCAAGGCCGCCACCACCTGGGTGCGGCCATGCACATCCAGCGCCGCGGCCACGGCCGGTGCGTTCAGCAACCGGTCGAGCGCGGGAATCTCGGCGGCGGCGGCAAACCCGGTCATGCTCACTCCTCCTCGGCGCCGTGCCATAGCAACGGATTGCCGCTGGCGCGCGAATAGCCGGCTTCGCCCACCAGCACGTCCAACATCAGGCTGGCGAGATCGTCGGCCACCGGCTCGACGTTCAAGTCCTTGTCCTGGTAGAAGATCTTGCGATAGGTGTGGCAATGGTCGCAGGTCTCGGCCTTGATGGCCGGCGTGCGCCCCTCGATGGCCTGGTAGGCGACCGATTCGACGTCCTCGCAATGCGAGCATTTGACGCGCACCATGTGCCATTGCGTTGCGCACAGGCTGCAACACAGGTAGCGGTAGCCTTCGAATTGTCCTCCCACGCGCACCACGCTGGCCACCGGCAAGCTGGCGCAGACCGGGCAAACGCCGAAGGGCGAGGCAACCGGCAATTGCTTTTCGTCGAAACGGCTGGCCAGGTCGGTCCAATAGACCTGCAGCGCGGCCATGACGAAGGGCGCGGCGGCGCCATCGACGCCGCGATGCTGCTCCGACAGCAGCGCCTCGGCCAGGTCCTCCAGCGATTCGGTGTCTTCATCCAGCGCGCGGCGCAACGCCGCGCAAACCTCCAGCGCCTCGGCCGGCACGTCCTGGCCGCCGGCCACGTCGTCGACCAGCCGGCGCAGGATATCGCGCCACAGCGCGGTGCGCGGCCAACCCACCGCCTGCAACGGCGGCATGCCATGGGCCTGCGCCAGCGCAATGCGATCTTCCGATGCCGGCGGCGCGGCGCAGTCGCGCAGCGCCCGCTGTTGCGCGTCCACCAGCCGCGCCATCAGCAGCAGGTAATCGGCCACCGGACTGTCGACAGCCAACTGCCGCAGGCGCGCGGCGCGCGTCGCGAAAACCGACTCGCGCGCGGGCAGCTGGACGCGGGGAATGGTGTTGTGGTCTAGCGCTTCGATTTCGCCACGCGGAAGAATTCGCTGCAATTGCGTCTCCAGATAAACGAACACGGCTGCCGCCCCACAAAGGGGCGACAGCCGTGCGGTGGGATCGGGAAGTGCCAACCCGGCCGGCCCGCCACGCCAGGGACGCGGACGCCAGCCAGGCGGCGCCCGCTTACTTCGTGGTGGACTGCTTGCCGATTTGCTCGCGGAACCAGGCGCGGTGGTGTTTCCACGCCCAGCCCGCGGTCACGTAGCCGCGCAGCATCGCCGTGAGCGAGCCCTTGACCCAGATCGCCGCATAAATATGCACAATGATCGCGCAAATCAGCACCAATGCACAAACGGCATGCAGCACCGAGGCCGCGCGCACGACCCAGATCGGGAAATAGAAGGCGAAGTAATCGCGCCAGATCACGATGCCGCTGGCGAACAGCCCCAGCATGCACAGGATCAGCACGTAGAACAGCAGCTTCTGGCCGGCGTTGTACTTGCCGACCTCGGGCAGCTTGTCCTCGCGGTTCTCGACCACGTCATTGAGCTGGCTCAGCCACTGGCGGTCGGCCTTGGTCATCAGGTTGTGGCGCCACATGTGGCCGGCGAACACCACGAAGCAGAAGAACATCACCAGCCCGATGAACGGGTGCAGGATGCGGGTCCAGGGACCGCCGCCGAACAGGTTGGCGAGCCAGAACATCGACGGGTGGAACAGCGCCAGCCCGGACAACGCCAGCAGGATGAACGTGAGGGCGATGATCCAGTGGTTGGTGCGCTCGCCGGGCGAATAGCGCTTGATCCGGCGGTGATGGCGATCGTCAGTCATGGCGGATCTCCTCTTCGGCACGGCGTTCGTCTTCCTCGTCGACCTCGTTGCGGCCGACGCGGGCGTAATGGAAGAAACCGGCCAGCGCCGTCAGGGCCATGGCGGCCACCCCCAGCGGCTTGGCGATGCCCTTCCACAGCGCCACCATCGGGCTGATCTGCGGGTCCTGCGGCAGTCCGTGGTACAGCCCGGGCTGGTCGGCGTGATGCAGCACGTACATCACATGGGTGCCGCCCACGCCCTGCGGGTCATACAGGCCGGCCTGCTCGAAGCCGCGCGACTTCAGGTCCTCGATGCGCTCGGCGGCGTGTTGCTTCATGTCGTCCTTGGTGCCGAACACGATGGCGCCGGTGGGACAGGCCTTGACGCAGGCCGGCTCCTGGCCGACGGCCACGCGGTCGGAACACAGGGTGCACTTGTACGCCTTGTGGTCCTTCTTGCTGATGCGCGGCACGTTGAACGGGCAGCCGGTGATGCAGTAGCCGCAACCGATGCAGTTCTCTTCGTGGAAATCGACGATGCCGTTGTTGTACTGGATGATGGCGCCCGGGGAGGGGCAGGCCTTCAGGCAGCCCGGGTCCTCGCAGTGCATGCAGCCGTCCTTGCGGATCAGCCACTCCAGGTCGCCTTGCGTGTTCTCGTATTCCGAGAAGCGCATCACGGTCCAGGAATGCTCGGTCAGGTCGGCCGGGTTGTCGTAGACGCCGACGTTGGTGCCGATCTCGTCGCGCAGGTCGTTCCACTCCATGCAGGCGCTCTGGCAGGCCTTGCAGCCGATGCACTTGGAGACGTCGATCAGCTTGGCCACGGACCCGGTGATGGGTTCGCGAATGCCGGGAGGCGGCGTGGTGGTGGCCGAGCGCCGTTTGATGTCGAGGGATTGCATAGACATGTGCGCTCTCCTAGATCTTCTCGACCTGCACCAGGAACGACTTGAATTCCGGTGTCTGGGAATTGCCGTCGCCCACGAATGGCGTCAGGGTGTTGGCCAGGAAGCCGGGCTTCGCGATACCGACAAAGCCCCAGTGGATCGGAATGCCGACGTGGTAGACGGTCTTGCCCTCGATGGTCAGCGGCCGCAGGCGCTTGGTGACCAGCGCCACCGCCTTGATGTAGCCGCGGTTGGACGACACCTTGACGCGCGAGCCGTTGGCGATTCCCAATTCCTTGGCCATGACTTCGCTGATCTCGACGAACTGCTCGGGTTGCAGGATCGCGTTGATGCGGACGTTCTTGGTCCAGTAATGGAAGTGCTCGGTCAGGCGGTAGGTGGTGGCCACGTACGGAAACTTGTCCACCGTGCCCATCGCCGCCAGGTCGTCCTTGAACACGCGCGCCGCCGGGTTGTTAGTGACGCCCTTGGCCTGCGGATACAGCGGGTTGTAGCCCAGCGGCGTCTCGAACGGCTCGTAGTGTTCCGGGAATGGCCCTTCGGCCATGCCGGCGCGCGCGAAGAAGCGCGCCACGCCCTCGGGGTTCATGATGAACGGCCCCATGCCGCCGTCAGGGTTCTCGTCGCCCTTGAAATCGGGAATGTCGGCGCCGACCCAGGCCTTGCCGTTCCAGGAAATCAGGCTGCGGCGCGGGTCGAACGGCTTGCCCGAGACGTCACAGGACGCCCGGTTGTACAGGATGCGGCGGTTGGCCGGCCAGGCCCAGGCCCAGTTCAGGGTCTGGCCGATGCCGGTCGGATCGCTGTTGTCGCGGCGCGCCATCAGGTTGCCGCCCGGCCCCCAGGCGCCGGCGAAGATCCAGCAGCCGCTGGCGGTGGAACCGTCGTCGCGCAGCTCGGCGAAACCGGCCAATTGCTCGCCGCCCTTGCGCGTGATCCTGGCGGGGTCCTTGGGATCGGCCAGGTCGACCAGGGCCTTGCCGGAATATTCCTTGGCCAGTTCCTCCGGGGTCGGGCTTTGCGGGTTGGAATACGGCCACGACAGGTTGACGATGGGGTCGGGATACTTGCCGCCTTCTTCCTGGTACATCTTGCGCAGGCGCGTGAAGATCTGCGACATGATCTCGATATCGCTCTTGGCCTCGCCCGGCGGCTCGGCGCCCTTCCAGTGCCATTGCAACCAGCGCCCGGAGTTCACCAGCGCGCCATCTTCCTCGGCGAAGCAGGTGGTGGGCAGGCGGAACACCTCGGTCTGGATCTGCTTGGGATCGACGTCGTTGGCCTCGCCGGCGTTGCGCCAGAACTCCGAGGTCTCGGTGGCCAGCGGGTCCATGATCACCAGATACTTCAACTTGGCGAAACCCTGGTTCAGCTTGGCCTTGTTGGGCGCGGCCGCCAGCGGGTTGAAGCCCTGCGCCAGATAGCCGTTCATCTTGCCCTGGTGCATCAGCTCGTAGACCTGCAGCATGTCGTAGAGCTTGTCGAGCTTGGGCAGGTAGTCGAACGCCCAGTTGTTCTCGGCGGTCGCGGCCTTGCCCCACCAGGCCTTCATCAGGCTGACGTGGAACTTGCCGTAGTTCTGCCAGTAGCTGAGCTGGTTGGGCCTGAGCGGCTTGAGCGCGCGCGCGGCGATGTACTGACCGTAGTCCTGCTCGGGCTCGTTGGGCAGGGTCAGGTAGCCGGGCAGCAGATTCGACATCAGGCCCAGGTCTGTCAGGCCCTGGATGTTCGAGTGCCCGCGCAGCGCGTTCATGCCGCCGCCGGCTACGCCGATATTGCCCAGCAGCAGCTGCACCATGGCGCCGGTGCGGATGATCTGCGAGCCGATGGAATGCTGCGTCCAGCCCAGCGCGTACATGACGCTGGTGGCGCGATCGGGGGTGGCGGTGGACGCCAGCATCTCGCATACCTTCAGGAACTTGTCCCGCGGCGTGCCGCAGACCCGCTCGACCATTTCCTCGGTATAGCGCGAGTAGTGCTTCTTCAGCAGCTGGTAGACCGTGCGCGGATGCTGCAGCGTCGGGTCGGTCTTGACATAGCCGTCATCGCCGCGCTCGTAGTCCCAGCTGGCCTTGTCGTAGCTGCGCTTCTCGGCGTTGTAGCCCGAATACAGCCCCGCGTCGAAGGCGAAGTCCTCGCGCACGATAAACGAGAAGTCGGTGTAGTTGCGCACGTACTCGTGCTGGATCTTGTCGTGATCCAACAGGTACTTGATGACGCCACCCAGGAAGATGATGTCGGTGCCGGTACGGATGGGCGCGTAGAAGTCCGCCACGGATGCCGAGCGCGTAAAGCGCGGATCCACGACGATCAGCTTCGCCTTGTTGTGGGCTTTCGCTTCCGTGACCCATTTGAACCCGCACGGGTGGGCCTCGGCGGCATTGCCACCCATGATCAGTACTACGTCCGCGTTCTTGATGTCGACCCAATGGTTCGTCATCGCTCCACGGCCAAACGTCGGGGCAAGACCTGCCACCGTCGGGCCATGTCAGACACGGGCTTGGTTGTCGAACGCCAGCATCCCCATGCTGCGCACGGTCTTGTGCGTGATGTAGCCCACCTCGTTGCTGCTTGCCGAGGCGGCCAGCATGCCGGTGGTCAGCCACCGGTTGACCGTTTTGCCGTCTTCGGTCTTTTCGACGAAGTTGGCGTCACGGTCGGCCTTCATGAGCTTGGTGATGCGGGTCAGGGCCTCGTCCCACGACATCCGCACCCACTTGTCCGAACCGGGTGCCCGGTACTCCGGGTACATCAGGCGGTTGGGGCTGTGGATGAAGTCGATCAGGGCCGCGCCCTTGGGACAGAGCGTGCCGCGGTTGACGGGGTGGTCGGGGTCGCCCTCGATGTGCATGATGCTGGCGCGGGCGTTCTTGGCGCCGTCGCCCAGGCCGTACATCAGCAGACCACAGGCGACCGAACAGTAGGGACAGGTGTTGCGCGTTTCCGTCATGCGCGCAAGCTTGTACTGGCGCACCTCGGCCATGGCCGTGCCGGGGGCTGCCCCCAGCAAGGCCAGGCTCGAGCCGGCCAGCGTAGTACCGGTCACCTTGAAGAACTGGCGGCGGTTCATGTTGACCATGAAGCACTCCTCTCCGGGTGAAATGGGGGAAGCCGAGGGCCGGTCCGGGCAAAGCCCCTACGGATCCCAAGGATATGAAATCAAGTATAGGCTCAGCGCGGAGCGGGCGCCATGCCTGGCGATCCCGCCGCGACGAAATCAGTCGCTGCGAACCGATAAGCCGCCAGAATCAGGGTTCTTCGCGGATTTTGGATCATCGCGCGACTGCTACCATTGCCGGCGGCGGGTTCCGACCCGCTTTTCCGCCCGTCCCGCCTGCCTGTTGGAGCGCCGATGCGCTGTTTCGCCCCCTTGCTCCTGTCCCTGTCACTGGCCGCGCCGAGCCTGGCCCCGGCCGCCGCCGCGCCGCCGCTGACCCCGGCGGCGGCGGCCACCGAGTCCGCCCGCGAGGCGGCGATGGCAGGCTATCTGTATTTCTACCCGTTGCTCACGCTGGACCTGACACGGCGCCAGTTCACGCATCCGTCGCAGGGCGCCGAAGGCGCGCCGGCCAATGCCTTCCTGCACGCGCGCGCCCTACCGCGTCCCGGCGCGGCCACGCCCTGGGCCAATCCCGACATGCTGCGCAGTACCGCCTGGCTCGACCTGAGCGCCGGCCCGGTGGTGCTGTCGGTGCCCGACAGCCAGGGCCGCCTGTATACGCTGACGCTGCTGGACCTGTGGAATGAGGCCTTCGCCACCTTCGGCAAGCGCAGCACCGGCACCACCCGCGGCAACACCGCGATCGTACCGCCGGGCTGGACCGGCACCCTGCCCTCGGGCATGCCGCGCATCGACGCGCCCACCGCCTACGTCTGGGCCCGCTCGCTGATCCAGACCGGCGGCCCGGCCGACTATCCGGCGGTGCACGCGCTGCAGGATGGCTTCACCCTGACGCCGCTGGCGCAGTGGAATCTGCCGCCGCAATCGCAGCGGATCAAGGCCGACCCGTCACTGGACCTGACAACGCCGGTACGCGAACAGGTCGAGTCGATGCCGACCGACGCCTTCTTCACCTACGCCGCCGAATTGCTGCGCCGCAACCCCGCGCACGCCACCGACCAGCCGGTGCTGGCCCAGTTGCGCCGGGTCGGGCTGATCCCCGGGCGGCCGTTCGACTTTTACAAGCTCGACCACCCCGTCAAGCAGGGCCTGCGGCGCGGCCTGCGCGACGCGCGCGAACGTATGCAGGCGGCCGCCGGCGTCAGCCTGACCAGTGTCAACGGCTGGCAGCGGGAGACGGCCAGCGTCGGCGTCTACGGCAACGCATACCTGCGGCGCGCGTTGTCGGCCCAGGCCCAGCCCGGCGCCGGGCTGGCCGAAGACCTGTCGGCGCTGCTGCTGGCGGCCGACAGCCAGGGCCGGCCGCTGGACGGCGCCCACCGCTACACGCTGCATTTCGACAGCGGCCAGTTGCCGCCGGCAGGCGCGCTGTGGTCGCTGGCCGCCTATGACGCGCAGGGCCAGCCGATGGCCAACCCGATCGGGCGCTACGCGCTGGGCGTGCGCGATCCGCTGCAATACAACGCCGATGGCTCGCTCGACCTGCTGCTCAGCCACGGCGCCCCCGAGCCCGGGGCCCAGTCCAACTGGCTGCCGCTGGCCGCCAGCGGGCCGGTATACGTGCTGCTGCGCGTCTATGCCCCCGGGCCGGCCTTGCTGGACGGCCTGTGGGCGCCGCCGCCCGCCGTGCGCGACGAACCCGAGCCTGAGCCGGAACCCGAGCCGCAGGCCGCGCCGGCACCCGCAGTCCCGCCCGCCGTGGGCGCATCCACGCCCGCCGCCCCCGCGAAGAAACCCTGACAGACGCGCCGCCGACGGCGTCATGACAGGGTTTCGCCACTACCATAGGCGTTTTTGTCGCCGAGTAGAACGCCCGCCATGGACGAAGCCTTTAGCCACCAACTGTCGATGACCATCCTGATGACGCCCGATATGGCGAATTTCTCGGGTAATGTGCACGGCGGAACCATCCTCAAGTACCTCGACCAGGTCGCCTATGCCTGTGCCAGCCGCTATGCGGGCCAGTACGTCGTGACCCTGTCGGTCGACCAGGTCGTGTTCCGCGAACCGATCCACGTCGGCGAGCTGGTGACTTTCCTGGCGGCGGTGAACTACACCGGCCGCACCTCGATGGAAATCGGCATCAAGGTGGTGACCGAGGACATCCGCAAGAAGCTGGTGCGCCACACCAATAGCTGTTACTTCACGATGGTGGCGGTGGACGACCAGGGCGCGCCCACCGCGGTGCCGCCGCTGGCGCCGCGCAACCTCGAGGAAAAGCAGCGCTTCGAGGCCGCCCGCCTGCGCCGCGAACTGCGCCAGGAAATGGAACGGCGCCACGACGAGATCAAGCGCGAGACCACTCATGAAGGGGGTTGAGCGCCACGCCGCGCGCTAGCTGCCCCCGAGAGGGCTGCCCGCCCTTGGGGCGGCCCGGCGAGGGGCGGCTATTCTTGCGACGGCCAGCGTTCGGGTCGCAAGAATAGCCAACATGAAAAAACCGGGCCTTGAAGGCCCGGTTTCTCTTGGCGACGATGCCGCGCGGCGCGTCAGGCCCCCTCGGCCGCGCCCGGCGGGCGCGACGGCGACGGCGACGCCGTCACGGCCGGCTCGCGGTCGCGGCCCACCATGCGCTTGAGACCCAGCCACTGCTGCGCCCAGAAGCCCCGGCCGTAGTCGCGGCCGCCCAGTTCCGGCTGCTGATCATGGATGCCGGTGGGGCCGTAGCCGACGCCGAAGCGCGCCGAGCGGAACAGCACGTCCCAGACCGGGAACAGCGCGGCGAAGTTGTAGCCGCCGGCCGCCCCCGGGGTCGAGGCGTCGTAGGCGATGGAATGGTGATGGCGGTGAAAGCGCGGGCTGACCAGCAGGCGCTCGCCGATGGCGCCAAAGTGCATGCGCAGATTGGCGTGCGAGAAGCTCTGCGCCAGCTGGGTGATGGCCACGATCGCCACGAACTGCGCCGGCGGCACACCCACCAGCTGCGACACGAACACCACCACCACGTCGCGCAGCATGTCGTCTAGCAGGTGGTTGCGGTCGTCGCTCCAGATGGTCATCTGGCGCTGGCTGTGATGCACCGCGTGCAGCGCCCAGAGCCAGGCGAAACGGTGCTGGGCACGGTGGTACAGGTAGTCCACCAGATCGAACAGCAGCAGGTAGATGATCAGGCTGACCCAGGCCTGGTCGGTCACGCCGGGCCAGTACTGGTCGAGCTGGAACGGCGCGAAACCCCAGATGTGCAGTTGCCCGAAGATGCTGTCCCAGAATGGGTCGATGGTGAAAAACAGCGCCAGGCGGAACAGGCCCAGGCGGTGGATCAGGGTATAGATCACGTCGATGCCGATCTGGCGCCGGTCGACGACCGGCTCGACCGGGCGCAGGCGCTGCAGCGGGCCGAACACCAACACCAGCACGGCCACCTGCAGCAGGCCGACCAGCAGCCACATGGTGGCGTCATAGCCGTCCTCGATGAAATTGCTCAGGCCCAGGTGGAACAGCGCCGGCTGCACCAGGGTTTCGAACAGCCATTGCTGGCAGTTCCCGAACCATTGACTCAGCGTATCCATGATCAGTGATGCGTGGCGATCCAGTCGCGGTAAGCGGGATGCGTATCCAAGGTGGCAAAACAATACCCCTTGCGCTGCAGGCCTTCAATCAGCGGTTCCAGCACGGCCGGGGCCCAGGGGTCCTGGCGCGACCAGATGCCCAGGTGCGCCAGCAGGATGTCACCCGGCTTGATGGTGCGCAGCGCCTGCTCCAGCAGCCTGGCGTTGGGGTATTTGTCGCTGGGCAGTTCGTCGCCCAGGAAGCCGGCCGGCGCCCAGCCCACGTGCGCGTAACCGCAGGCCTTGGCCGCGCGCAGCAAGGCCGGCGAGGTCTTGCCCCCCGGCGCGCGGTACAGCGGCAGCATCTGCTTGCCGGTCATCTGCGTGAAACGGGTGGCGGAACGCTTGATCTCGGCGCAGTACTGCTCGGCCGTCCAGGTCTGGCGCTTGCCGGCGTCGGGGCCGGCGCTGGGTTTGACGCGGAACTTGCCATCCGGCAGGTCGCCCTGCCAGTAGACGTGGTCGTAGGTGTGCGAGCCAAACACGTGGCCCTCGGCGGCGCGCGCCCTCCACCAGGGCGCCCAGTGGTCGTCCAGGCTGCTGCCGTCGGTCAGGGTGCGCTCGTTGGCCAGGAAGAACGTGACCTTGACGTGATGGCGCGCCAGCACCTCGGCGATCAGCGGCGCCACGCCCATGTGGCCGGTGTCGAAGGTCAGGTAGACCGGCTTGTCACAGGACGCCGGGGCCGCCGTGGCGGCCTGCGCCGCCAGCGCCAGGCAGACGGCGGCGGCCAGCCGTTCAGCGGGTCGGCGCATGGTTCAGCGTCCAGACGCCGTGCGGCGATTTGCCGACATTGACCTGCTTGACGACTTTCTTCTGCTCCAGGTCCACCACGGTGAGCTTGCGGGCCCAGCGCGAGGTGACCAGCAGGGTCTTGCCGTCAGCCAGCACGTCCATGCAGTCGGGACCGCCCGGCACCGGGAAGGTATCGACCACCGCCAGCGTCTGCATGTCGATGCGGCTGATGGAGTTGGCGGTGCGGTTGCTGACAAACAGGTGGCGGTGGTCGCCCTGGGCGCGGAAGGCGTGCGCGCCGGCGGCGGTCTTGATGCGCGAAATCAGCTTGGCCGGGCCCTTGCTGACGTCATAGGCCTCGACGTAGGAATCGCCGGTCAGCGCCACCAGCAGCGTCTTCTGGTCGGGCGTGAGGAACACGTCGGCCGGCGTCTTGCCCACCGAAACGGTCCACTTGGGCGTCTGCGTGGCCAGGTCGATGGCGATGAGCTGATCGCTGTCCTGCAACGTGACGTACGCCGTGGTGCTCTTGGCGTCGATCATGATGTGGCTGGGCGTCTTGCCGGCCGGGATGCGCTTGACCAGTTTCAGGTCGAAGCCCTTTTCCAGCGGCTGCCAGGCGTAGATGTCGATGTGGTCCAGGCGGTTGGCCGCCGTGACGAACCACTTCATGTCCGGCGAGAACTGCAGCTGGTAGGGATCGACAATGCCGGTCAGGGTGCGCTGCACTTCGCCGGTCTTGGGATCCATCAGCGTGATCGAATCGCCGGTGGCATTGGCCACCATCAGCGACTTCCGGTCAGGCGTGAGATACAGGTGGTGCGGTTCCTTGCCGGTGGGAACACGCCGCAGTTCGGTGTAGGTGGCCGGATCGACGATGCTGACGTTCGCATCCAGGGAATTCAGGACAAAAATCGGGGCCGACGCCGCGACGGCGCTGAGCGCCATCCCTGCGCCGAAAATGGCGCAGCGGACAAAATGCAAGGGATTCAATTTCCAGGTCCGACAAAAGGGGATCGGGCACCGATCCCGGCGGCTGCCATTTTGGCATAGCCGCCTGTCAAAAAACCGTAAGTCGGCGCCGGGTCGGCAAACCCGAAAGCGTGTTGCCGCCCCGCAACAGGCGGGGATTTATCCGATCGCAACAATCGCAAAAAAACATTGCTGGCCAGCCGCGCGACTCGGCCGAAAGCCGTACTGGATCGCGCCAGGGCGCCGCCCTATACTGGACCTGCCCTTGCTGGACGTTCCTTTTCCCAAAGGAGACGCAACATGTACAGGCATCTGCTCATCGCCGTGGACGGCTCGCTGCTGTCCGAATCGGCCTTCAAGAAAGCGCTCGCGTTCGCCAAGGAAATGAACGCGACGGTCACCCTGCTGCGCGCCATCCCTGAAGACCACCTGACCATCTACCAGGCGGAAATGCTGGGCGCCCACCAGGCCCAGCACACCGACCAGGCCCGCAAAAACGCCACCGCCTACCTCGAAGGCCTTGAAGCCGAGGCGCGCCACGCGCTGGTGCCGTGCGACAGCGCCGTGGTGATCAACGACCATCCGCACGAAGCCATCGTCGACACCGCGCAGCAGCGCGGCTGCGACCTGATCGTGATGGGGTCGCACGGCCGCCACGGCATGACCGGCTTCCTGCTGGGCAGCGAAACCCAGCGCGTGCTGGCGCGCACCAAGTTGCCGGTGTTGGTGTTCCGCTAGCGGGCGTTCCCGAGGCTGCCGCGCGGCGGCGCCTTTCCGGGCTGACGGCGCCGGGCCGCTGCGGCTACGGCATCACGGCCGTGGCCGGCGCGTGCTGGAAGGTGAAGCTGTCGGCGTAGACGTGGTCCAGACTGGCGCCGCGCTCTGCCAGCAACGCGGTCGCCTCGCTGATCATGGCCGGCGCGCCGCACAGGTAGAAGGCGTGCTCGGACAGATCGGCATGGTCCGCCACCACCGCCTGCTGCACGTGGCCACGCCGTCCCCGCCAATCGGCACTGGCGCGCGACAGCACCGGAACGAAATTGAATTCGTACAGGCGCCCGGCCCAACTCTCGATCACGTCGCGCAGATACAGGTCGGCCTCGGTGCGCATGCCCCAGTAGAGCGTCACCGGCGGGCAATCTTCATTGTCCAGCAGCGATTCCAGGATGGCCTTGATCGGCGCGATGCCGGTGCCAGTGGCCATCATGATCATGGGCCGCCAGTCTTGCTCGTGATAGCTGAACACCCCCAGCGGCGCTTCGATCTCGAGCGTCGCGCCAGGCCGTGCCTGGCCCAGCCAATGATCGGTATAGCGGCCGCCGGGAATGCGCCGCACATGGAAATCGAGCCGGTTGGCGGCCGGCGCCGACGCCATCGAGAAGCTGCGGGTGGCGCCGTCGGGCAGCACCACGTTCATGTACTGGCCGGGCGCATAGTCCAGCGGCGTGTCCGGCGGCAGCGCCAGCGTCAGGTGGATGACGTCGTCGCACAGCGCCGTGATCTCCTGCACGCTGGCCGCCAGGCGGCGGGGCTCGGCGAACGGGCGCGGATTCGGCACGCTGATGCACAGGTCGCCGCAAGGCCGCGCCTGGCAGGCCAGGGCATAGCCCTGCGCCGCCTCTTGCGGCGTCAGCGCCATGGGGAATTCCTCATACGTGACGGCGCCTTCGGCCAGCTTGACGCGGCAGGTGCCGCAGCCGCCGAAGGTACATTCGTGCGGCAGCCGGATCGCGGCGCGCTCGGCCGCCTGCAACACGGATTCATCCGGTTCGACCATGAAGGCCTGTCCGGTTTCGAGGATCTGCACGCGATATGCCATGACCGCCAGCCGCCTATTTCTTGATGTCGGCCTGCACCAGCACTTTCATGCCGCGCGGCTCCAGCAGTTCGGCCAGCGCGGTCAGCGCCGCCAGCCCCGCCTGGGTATCCTGCTCGCCATTGCCGCCGCTCAGGCCGACGCCGCCGATCACCTCGTCATTGACCACGATCGGAAAGCCGCCCACGAACGCGGCGAACTTGCCCTCGAAGCTCCACTGGATGCCAAAGGCCTCATTGCCCGGCAGGGCGGGGCCGTTGGGCGGGGTCGTGAACAGGTGCGTGGAGCGCTTGTGCCCGGCCGCCGTGAAGGCCTTGTTCCAGGCGATCTGCGGGCCGGTGATGCGGGCGCCGTCCATGCGTTCCAGCGCGATCGGATAGCCGCCATCGTCGACGATGCATACCGATTCGAGCACGCCAATCTGCTCCGAACGGGCTATGGCCGCGCGCACCATGAGACGCGCTTCTTCGAGTTCCAGGCGATATATCTGCTTCATGTCCTTGCTCCAGGTGGGCCGTCAGCCGGCGCGGTAGACGGTCTTGATCTGCGTGTAGAACTCCAATCCGACGCGGCCCGACTCGCGGAACGTCGAGGTGCTGGAGCTTTTCAGGCCGCCGAACGGGGCGTTGATGAGGTTGCCGGTGGTGGTGCGGTTGATCTTGACGGTGCCGGCCTGGATGTCGCGGGCAAAGCGATGGGCATAGCGCGCATCCGTGGTGGCGATGGCGGCCGACAGGCCGTACTCGGTGTCGTTGGCGCAGGCGATGGCCTCGTCGTAGCCATCCACCGCGATCAGCGCCAGCACCGGGCCGAAGATTTCCTCGCGCGCGATCCGCATCTGCTGCGTCACGTCGGCGAACAGGGCCGGCGTCACGAAATAGCCGTGGTCGAAGCCCGGGCCTTGCAGGCGCTCGCCGCCGGTCAGGTGGGTCGCTTCCTGCTTGCCCAACGCGATATAGCTCAGCACCGTATCGAGCTGCTTGCGCGTGGCCAGCGGCCCCAGGTCGAAATTGCCGTCCAGGCCGTTGCCGATGGTCAGCTTGCCCATGCGCGCCAGCAGCTTGTCGGTGAACGCCGCCATCACCTTGCGGTCGACCAGCAGCCGGCTGGTGCCGGTGCAGGCCTGGCCGCTGAGCGAAAAGCCGCCCTTGACCGCCAGATCCACCGCGCGGTCCAGGTCCGCGTCCGCCAGCACGATCAGCGGGTTCTTGCCGCCCAGTTCCATCTGCGTGCGCGTGGTCAGACCGGCGCCGCGGTGGATCTGTTCACCGGCGGCGGTCGAGCCGGTGAAGGAGATGGCGCGCACCGCCGGCGCGGTGGTGATGGCCTGGCCCACCTTCGAGGCGGGGCCGGTGAGGAAATTCAGCACCCCGGGCGGCAGGCCGGCGTCGACAAACGCCTCGGCCAGCCGGTAACCGCTCAATGGCGCATCGGATGAGGGCTTGAACACCACCGTGTTGCCGGTGATGAGCGCCGGCGCGATCTTGCGGGCCGGAATCGAGATGGGGAAATTCCATGGCGAGATCACCGTGACCACGCCCAGCGGTTCGCGCTGGCTGTAGACCACCATGTCGGGATCGTCATTGACGAAGGTCTCGCCCGTGAACGACTGCCCCTCCACGGCGTAGAAACGCAGGGTCTGGGCCGAGCGCAGCACTTCGTCGCGCGCCAGCCCCAGGCTCTTGCCTTCCTCGCGGGTCAATTCCCGCGCCACGCGGTCGGCCCGGTCTTCCAGGATCTGGGCCGCGCGAAACAGGATGGCGGCGCGCTTGGAGATCGGCGTGTCGCGCCAGGCGGCGAACGCGTTGGCGGCGGCCGCCACCGCGCGGGCGGCATCGGCCGCGTCCGATTGCTGAAAGTGCCCCACCACGTCCGACGTGTCGGCGGGGTTCAGGTTGGGCGCCGTAGCGCCCGAGGCGCACGCCACCCATTCACCGCCGATGTAGTTGAGAAATGCCTGCTGCGAGAGATCGTCCACGGAGGTTGTTCCTTTGCCGGGCTGGCCGGAATGCCCGGAAATTGGCCGTCTTAGGTAATTTCTGAACATTGTATACTTTAATCCGTTTGATTCGATCCACGTAAACCCGAACCCGCCCTCAACCCCAGATCAGCACGGCGCAGATGGTGGACACGCATAGCGCCAGCACGACGGGCAATAGCAGCGCCCGCACCAGCGACAACACATGCACCCGCGCGAACCCCGCCACCGCGATCAGCGATGACCAGGCGATCAGTGTGCCGCCGCCGGTCCAGACCGCGCCCATCTGCCCGACCGCCGCCAGGGTCGCCGGGTCCACACCTACCACCGGTCCGAGCGCGCCCGAGAGCGTGCCGGTCAACGGCAGGCCGGCGAAGCCCGAGCCGTCAATGCCGGTGATCATGCCCACCAGCAACACGCCGAACGCCACCAGGAAGTGGTTTTCCGGAATCAGGTGCTGCCCGGCCGAAATCACTTCGAACAGCAGGCCCGGCGCCTGCGCTTGCGGCATGCCCAGAATCTGCGCGGCGGTCTCGTTGGCGCCGATGAAGAAAAAACCCGCGATGGGCAACACCGAGCCCATTGCCTTGAAGGCGAACACGAAACCATCGGTGACGTGCTCGGGGCAGACGTCGAGCATCTTGCGCGGCCCCTCGGCGGCCAGCGTCACCAGCATCATCACCACGAACGCCACACCGCCCACCAGCGCCGCCGCGTCGCCGCCGCGCAGGGCCGGCAGCGCCGGGAACAGCCGCGGCAGCACCATCACCGCGATCACGCCCAGGAAAGCCAGCGGCGTCACCACCGCGAACACCCGCGACCAGCGCACCCGGCGCCGCTCCTCGTCGTCCAGGCCGGGGCCGCGCGGCAGCGCCGGGTTGGCGCCCATGGTGCCGCGCGCCAGCTCGGCCTTGTCGAACGAACCGGAATGCTCGATCTCGGCCAGGCTGCCGTCCTGCGCCCGCGCCTGCCAGGCCGACAACAGGCGCGCGTCGGCCGGCACGATGTGCTTGCGTATCAACAGATAGGCCGCCGTCAACGCCACCGCTCCGGTGATCAGCGACAGCACCAGCGCCCGGTCCGCCACCACCGCGGCGCTGACGGCGGCGCCGGCAGCCTTGGCGCTGATGCCCGGCGCCACGCCGATCACGTAGTCCGACGACAGCGCCATGCCCTGCCCGGCGATGGCGATCGCCATGGCCCCCGCCAGCGGCGGCAGCCCGGCCGCGATGGCTGCGGGCAGCAGGATCGCCGACACCAGCGGCACCGCCGGCGTGGGCCAGAAGAACAGCGAGATCACATACGTACAGAGGGCGATGATGATGAACGACGAGTGCCCGCCGCGCATCACCCGCCGGAATGGCTGCACCATGCGCACGTCCGCCTGCAGCGTCTTGAGCGCATTGAGCAGGGCGGTCATGAAAGTGATCACCAAGAAAATATTGAAGAGCTCTTTGGCGGCCACGAAGCTGGCCGAGAAAATCCCGATCAGCGCGCTGATCGGATTGCCGGTGATGGCCAGCACGACCAGGAAAGTGCCGATCACCGACGGCACCACCACATTGGCCCGCAGGATCATCGTCAGGATGATCGCGGCGACGCTGATCAGGTACATCCAGTGAGCGGCGTTGAGCACGACGTCCGATTGCATGCGCTATTCCCCTTGTCTACGTGGCTGTTAAGTCGCCACGTCGGTATACTATATTTCGTTGTGCGCTATACCAATTGAAATATGCAGTGCTTAGGGAAAGCGATAATTCTGAAAATTCCATGAATATTCGTGGAAAATCAGCGCATTATGTTGGGGCATCGGCCCAATGTTGGTGCATCGCCCATTCTTCTATAGACTATCGTATACAAAAAGACGCGACGTCGGCATGGCAAACTACCTTCCGGATTTCTGGCATTACGCCGCCATGGCCGCGGTGGTGTTCGGCGCGGCGCTGGCACAGGGCGTGGGCGGCATCGGCTTCGCCATGTTCGCCGCGCCGGTGGCGGCGTTGTGCTTCCCGCAACTCGCGCCGGGGCCGCTATTGACCCTGGGCGGCTTCATTTCCCTGCTGACCGCGCTGCGCGAACGCGCCGCCATCGACTGGCCAGCGGTCGCCTACGCTCTGGGCGGACGCGCCGCCGGCACGCTCATCGCCATCTACGCCATGGCGCGTTTCGCGCCGCAGACATTGGGACTGTTGTTCGCCGCCATGATCCTGGCGGCAGTCGCGCTCAGCGTGGCCGGGCTGCGGTTTACCGCCACGCCCGGACGCGTCTCGGGCGCGGGCGTGGCCTCGGGCATCATGGGCACCATGACCTCGGTCGGCGCCCCGCCGATCGCCCTGGTGCTGCAGCACACTGAACCGGCGCGGCTGCGCGCCACGCTCGGCATGGTGCTGTTCCTGGGCTCGATCTTCTCGCTGGCCATGCTGGCCTGGGCGCGCCGCTACACCGGCTACCACGCCGGCCTGGCCCTGAGCCTGGCGCCTTTCCTGCTGGCGGGATTCGCGGTTTCGGGGCGCCTGCGCCATCGGCTGCCGCCGCGCGCCGTGCGCGCCGTGCTGCTGGCGGCCTGCGCCCTGGGCGCGCTGGGCGTGATCGGCAAGGCCCTGTGGGCCGGCTGAGGTCCGCGTGACCCGCCGCCGGCGCGCCGCCCGGTAATACAATGAAGACTGTATCCATTCCGCCAGACCTGCTCGCCATGACCACTACGCCCGTCAGCCCGCAAGCCGTAGACACCCAGTCATCTGCCCCGCTGAAAATCGGCGAGCAGCATCCGCAGTTGTTCGCGGTCATCCGCGACAAGCTGCGCGAGCGCATCCTCAGCGGTGAATTCACCCCTGGCGACCGCCTGGTCGAAGGGCGGCTGTCCGAGGAGATGGGCGTGTCGCGCATCCCGGTGCGCGAGGCGCTGCGGGCGCTGGCGGCCGAAGGCCTGGTCACCATCGAACCGCGCCGCGGCGCGTCGGTCTCGGTGCTGTCGGACGCGGTGGCCTATGACATGGTGGAAGTGCGCGCCACGCTCGAGGGCCTGAACGCCAAGTTGGCGGCCCAGCGCCGCGATAACGAAACGGTCGAGCGCCTGCAGGCATTCCTGCGCGAGGGCGCCGAGGCCGCGCGCAGCGAGCAGTTGGACAAGTTCCTGGCGCTGAATTCGCAATTCCACGAAATGCTGGCCACCATCGGCGGCAATGTGGTGCTGACCGACCTGATGCGGTCGTTGCGCGACCGCACCGCGCTGCTGTTCGCGCCCAGCAACATGCACCGCGCCAAGCAGAACTGGGACGAGCACTCGCAGATCCTGAACGCCGTCATCGCCGGCAACGGCGACCTGGCCGCGCTATTGGCCAGCCAGCACGTGCATAACGCCGCCAAGGCCTACACCGACACGCGCCAGGCGCATTCGTCGGCCGCCTGAGGGCGGCGCCGCGCCATCAGGGTATCGCCGGCGCCGGCTGGCTGCTGGCGCCGTCCACCACCACGCCCTTGCCGTCACGCACCACCCACGATACCGCCACGTCGCCCAGCACGAAAGTCTGGCAGGCCATGCGGTAGCCGGCCTCGAAGTCCTCGGGCCGCAGGTGCTTGCGCTCCTTGGGTTTGATGGCGTCGGTGTTTTCCACCCCCTGTTCGATGCGGCATTTGCAGGTGCCGCACAGGCCGCCGCCGCACTTGAAGGGGATGCCGCCCTGCTCCTTGAGCGACACCCGCAGCAAGTTGCTGTTCTCGGGCGCCTGGGCCACCTTGCCGCCATTCGATAGAAACGTAATCTTGACCATATGCTGCTCACTGCTCCGCGACGGGGCCGGGACGCCGCGTCAAGGTGGTTTGCATGCTGCCGAAGCGGCTCAGGTGCGCCAGCTCGCGGCGCGCGGCCTCGAGCGTGGCGAACGCGTCCAGGAACTTGGACGGCACGCGGTTGACGATATAGGGCGGGGTTTCCTCGGTGACCAGCAGGCGCGCCGGCCCGTGCAGGCGGGCAATGCTGAACACGGCGCGCGTCCTGCCATCGCAGGCGTAGTCATAGGTCTCGACGATCTCGGCCTGCGCGTCCACCTCGGTGCGGTACACGCCGGGCTTGGACGTCAGGATCACGAACACGGCGTCATTCGCGTCGCGGGTCATGCGCGGTTCCTTTGCATCGGGTTGAGCGGCGGCGCCGGGGCTGGTGGACGGGGAGCACGCGCGGCGCGCTAGGGCTGCCCGACCGTGGCCGCGGGCACGGGCACGGACGCGACCGCCACCTCGGCATCCTGGGCCAGTTCGATGTCATGGCCCAGCCACAACTGGCAAGCCAGCCGGTAGCCCGCGTCGATGCGCTCGCCCAACTGCTTTTTTTCCTTCCAGTTCACTGGCGGCAGGTGTTCCGCGCCCGCCAGCACGCGGCAGGCACATTTGGCGCATTTGCCCATGCCACACTCGTAGCGCAGGTGCGGGAAGGGGAATTGCCGGATGCCGGCGCGGACCACCAGGTTGGCGTTGTCCGGCACCTCACCGGTATAGGTCTGGTCGCCTTTGTGGAATACGACGGTAGGCATGGATGGGTTATCCGGTTGGACCCCGCGGCGATGGCCCGCGCCAGGGCGCGGGCCGTCGCCGCGAATGGGGCATCAGGCCGCCAGGCCCAGTTCCGGCAGCGCGATTTCCTGCTGCACGTAATCGGTATAGAGCGCGGTGGTATAGAGCAGACGCATCTGCGCGCCGATTTCGCAGATCTTCAGGCAACGTTGCTGCAGCTCGACCGTGTTGGCATGCTCCAGCACGATCTGGTAGCCGCGTTCACCGTGGATTTCATCGGACACGATGTGCAGGTCGAAGAATTCCACTTCCTCGTCGGTGAAGCCGTATTTTTCGCGCAAGGTCGGCGTCTGCTTGCGGTAGATCGACGGCACTTGCGATTCCAGACCCACCACCAGGCCGGCCACGGCCACGATGGGGTCTTCGCGCATCGCCACGGCATAGCACCAGCTTTGCAGGGCCCGGGTGGTGGGCGACATGTTGTCCGGATTGGTGACCCGTTCGCGGCTGGTGCCGCAGGCCTCGGCGAAACGGATCAGCAGGTCGGTATGGCGGTCGCCGCCGATTTCCTCTTCGTACATGTTGGCCAGCAGGAAGTCCTTGGCCTCGGTGTAGGTGTCGGGCGTGCGGGCGTACAGATAGCCCAGATAGTCGGCGAACGGACCGACATAGTGATAGTGATTCTCGGCCCAGCGCGCCAGATGCTCGCGGCTGAGCTTGCCTTCGGCCCAGGCAATGGAAAAGGGCGACGCGTTGGCGCTCTTGCCCTTGATCGCGTTTTCCAACGCGGTACGGAATTCATCTCGGTTCATCAGTTCTGCCATGACGCGCTCCAGGTCTAGGTGGGGGCCGGCCGAAAACCTCGACCGATGCAGAACATTGTATACCGTCTACTGTTTTGATCGACTAGGGTATTCCCGTTGCCATGACTGCCAACGGGGACTGTCCCTTTGACATCAACGTGTTGGATGAAGGTGCCGAGGTTGGAACTCCGGGTTTACCCTGGTACAATGAATACACTTTCAATGCAATCCGGAAATACCATGACTACCCGCCACCCCCTGGGAGACGCCCCGATCGGCCAGCAATTGCTGGCGCATTACGCCCGCCGCGATGCGGTCCGCCACGCCACGCCCCTGTTACCCTCGTCCTGGGCCGAATGCCTGGCCCCCTTCCGCAATGCGCGGCTGCGCGCGCAGGCAGCGCGCGCCGGGCAGGCTGGCGAAGGCACGCCGGTCGGTCAGGCCGGCTGAGCGTGCGCGGGGGCCGCGCCCCGCATTGCATGCGAGTCGGGCAAACGCCCGCCGCGCAATCGCCTCAGGGCCGAACGTCGCGTTCGGCGGCGCGGCCGCCAGCGTCTTGCGGGCGCGGCCGCCGCCGCGCCGTCAGCAGCAGCACCAGGAAGAACCCCAGCGTATAGGCCAGCATGTCCCACCAATCGGGCACGCTGCCCAGAACCACGCGCAGCACCGGTTGTTCCAGGCGCCAGCCAAAGTGGCGCGCCAGGTACTGGCCCAGTTCAACCGCATAGCCGGTCAGCAGGGCCGCCAGCGCCAAAGGCAGCACGCTGGCGCGGATGAAGCTGCGGTACACCAGATAAGCCCAACCCACCGCCACCACATCGCCCACGAATCCGCGCAACAGCGGATAGGGCTTGCCCAGGGTCGCGATCAGCACCTCCACGGCGGTCACCGCGAGCAGGGCCGCGAAGGCTCTTCGATTGAAAGTCAGTCTCATTCTGGCGTCAGGCGCGCGGCGCGGAAAACCCGGTTATTGAAACGGCCGATGCAACTGTTAACGTATTTTTCAGGCCGGCAGGCGTAGCCTGAATCGACCGCGCCGCAGGCGAGGGTACTAGAAAACACGAGGAGACAAGCATGAGCGCATTCGATCCGGATGGGCGCCGACGCTTCCTGCGCCAGGCCTGCACCCTGGGCGCGACCAGCACACTGGCCGGCCACGCCCTCACCAGCCTGGCGGCCCCGGCCACCGTCACCCTGCCTTTCGCCAACGGAGAGCGCGACCTGATCGCCTACCCGCAGAAGCGCCCCCTGATCCGGCAGACCTCGCGGCCCCCGCAACTGGAAACACCGTTCGCCGTCTTCAATGAAGACCTGATCACGCCCAACGATGCCTTCTTCGTGCGCTACCACCTGGCCAATATTCCCACTGCCATCGACCCCGCCGCCTACCGGCTGCGCGTGGGCGGAATGGTGGCCACGCCGCTGGAACTGTCGCTGGCCGACCTGAAGCAGCAGTTCGGCGCACCGGTCGAGCTGGTGGCGGTGACCCAGTGCTCCGGCAACAGCCGCGGCTTTTTCGAGCCGCGTGTCGGTGGCGGCCAATCGGGCAACGGCGCCATGGGCAACGCCCGCTGGCTCGGCATCCCGCTCAAGCGGGTGCTGGACAAGGCCGGCATCAAGGCTGGCGCGCGCCAGGTGACCTTCGAGGGGCTGGACCGGCCGGTGCTGCAAGGCACGCCCGAGTTCATCAAGGCGCTGGACGCGGCCCACGCGCTCGACGGCGAGGTGATGCTGGCCTATGCCATGAACGGCGCCGACCTGCCCATGCTCAACGGCTATCCGGTGCGGCTGGTGGTGCCGGGCTATTACGGCACCTACTGGGTCAAGCACCTGGCCGACATCCAGGTGCTCGACCGGGAATTCGACGGCTTCTGGATGCAGAAGGCCTATCGCATCCCCGACAACGACTGCGCCTGTACGCCGCCGGGCAAGGCACCCGGCAAGACCCGTCCCATCGGCCGCTATAACGTGCGCAGCTTCATCACCAGCCTGGCCGATGGCGCCCGTGTGGCCAAGGGCAAGCGCGTGCCGGTGCGCGGTATCGCCTTCGACGGCGGCCAGGGCATCCGCGGCGTCCAGTTCTCCGCCGACGGCGGCAAGACCTGGCATGCCGCCAAGCTGGGCCGCGATCTGGGCCGCTATTCCTTCCGCGAATGGCACGCCGATTTCACCCCGGCGCAAGCCGGCGCCTACCAACTGATGGCACGCGCCACCAACATGGCCGGCGAGACCCAGCCGCTGGAGGCGCGCTGGAATCCGGCCGGGTACATGCGCAATGTGGTCGAAACCGTGCGCGTCGACGCCGCCTGAGGAGAGCGCCATGATCCGACTCGTCCGCCTCGTCCTGGCCTTGGCCGCCGCCTGCGCCGCCACCCCCGCGCTGGCCCTGGACATCCAGCTGCCCCAGGAGACCGCCACCCTGCGCCCCGGCACCGGCCCCGGCGCCCAGGGCGCCACCCTGTGCCTGATGTGCCATTCGGTCGACTATCTCTCGTCGCAACCGCCCATGCCGCCGGGCTTCTGGGAGGCCGAAGTCAAGAAGATGGCCGGCACCTACGGCGCGCCGATACCGGCCGAACAGGTGCCGCTCATCGTCGAATACCTGAATCAGGCCTATCCGCCGCGCGGGCCGTCCGCCAAGCCCTGAGCCCCGTGCCGCGCGCCCCTGCGGACGCGCGGCCCGGCACTCCCCCGCCGACTCGTCGCCACCGTGACGCCCCAATAGGCGTACCATTGGACGGCTCCCGCCCGCCGCCGCCGGGCGATGACAAAAGCCGCCATGCTCCAGCCCGTTTCGGCCACCAACGATCTGCCCCCCACCGCGCCGGGTACGGCCGCCGCGCCGCCGCGCCCGGTGCTGCGAGCCGGCACGCTGTCTCCCTTCGCCTTCCCCGCCTTCCGCCTCATCTGGATCGCCAATCTGTTCGCCAACCTCGGCACCTGGGCCCAGTCGGTCGCCGCGGCCTGGGTCATCACCACCGAGCAGAGCAGTCCGCTGATGGTTGCCATGATCCAGGTGGCCGCGGCCTTTCCGCTGGTGGCGCTGTCGATCCTGACCGGCGTGCTGGCGGACAACTACGACCGCCGCAAGGTCATGCTGACCGGCATGCTGCTGGAACTGGCCGGCGGCATCTTCATCACCATCCTGGCCTATCTCGGCCTGCTGCACCCGGTCACCCTGATCGTGTCGGTCTTCTGCATCGCCATCGGCAGCGCCATCGTCACGCCCGCCTGGCAGGCGGCGGTGGGCGAACAGGTGCCGCGCGAGCACATCGGCAGCGCGGTGCTGCTCAATAGCGTCAACTACAACGTGGCGCGCGCGGTCGGGCCGGCGATCGGCGGCCTGCTGTTGGGCGCGGCCGGCGCGCCCACCGTGTTCCTGCTGAACTGCGTCTGCTATGGCAGCCTGATCTGGGCCATCTGGCGCTGGCGCCACGATGTCCCGGCGCGGCGGTTGCCGCCAGAACGGCTACTCGAAGGCGTGGTGGCCGCCCTGCGCTATACCCAGCATTCCACCGTGACGCGAGTGGTGATGCTGCGCGCCTTCGCCTTCGGCCTGTCGGCCAGCGCGCTGTGGGCGCTGCTGCCCTTGCTGGCCTACGCCCACGAACAGGGCAACGCCCTGCTGTACGGCTACATGCTGGGCGCGCTGGGCCTGGGCGCCATCCTCGGCAGCGTCGTGGTGCGGCGGCTGCAGGCGGCCTGGGGCGCCAGCGGCCTGGTGAGCGCCGCGGCGGGCCTGCTGGCCGCCTGCCTGCTGGGGCTGGGGCTGACCCGCACGCTGTGGCTGGCGTTTCCGGCGTTGCTGCTGTCCGGCGCCTGCTGGATCGGGGTGCTGGCCACCTACAACACCACCGTGCAGATGCTGGTGCCCGACTGGGTCAAGGCGCGTTCGCTGGCGCTGTACCAGACGGCGATCTTCGGCGGACTGGCGGCCGGTTCGTTCATGTGGGGCCACTTCGCCGGCACCATGGGCGTGTCCGGCGCCCTGTCGGCCGCGGGCATCACGCTGGCGGTCACCGTCGCGCTGCTATACCGCTCCCGCCTGCCCGAGCCGGTGGACACGCAATCGCTGGCGCGCGCCGACGCCGCCGAACCGGCGCTGTCGGCGGCTGGCTTCAACACCCGGCATGGCGCGGTGCTGGTGGCGGTGGAATACCTGATCCCCACGGAAAAGCTGTCCGCCCTGATCCACGCGGCGCGCCCGCTGCGCCTGCTGCGGCTGCGCAACGGCGCGCAGCAATGGCAGCTGTTCCGCGACCTGGAGCGCGAGGGCGTATGGCGCGAGGTATTCCTGGTCGAAAGCTGGATGCAGTATCTGCGCATGATCGACCGTATGACGCTGGCCGACAAGATGGTGCTGGACGAACTGCGGGCGATGCACAGCGGCGACCAGCCGCCGCGGGTCTCGCGCAATGTCAGCTATCTGACCATGAACGACGCGCAGGGCTTTTCACTGCGGCGTGAACCCGAACCGTCCTGACCCGCGCGAGGCTCCCATGCTGAACTCCCTCTGGCGTAAATGGCTTGCGTCGCGGCATGGCGGGCCGCAACTCGACACCATCCTGGCCAGCGCCGATCCTGAAGCGCCGCTGGCGCAGCGCAACCTGTGGATGGTGGACCTGTGCCGCTGGATCGACCGCCCCGGGCGCGACCCGGCCGAAGATGGCCGCCACCCGCAACATGCGCGGCTGCGCTACGCGCTGCAGGTGCTGGAGAACAACCCGGCGCTGGCTGCCCCGGTGGCTGCCACGCTGCGCTCGCTGGTTGCCGATAACGATCCCACCTCGCTGCTATGCGATACGGGCGTGGCCTCGCACCCTGGCTTCTGGGGTGAATTCTGGGAACGCGCGCAGGCGCGGCTGCTGCCGCCACCGCCGAACCGCAGCGACATGTTCGGACTGTTCTCTCTGATTTTCCGCAAATCCCATGACGCCGCCTGGATCGAAGCGCTGGACGAGGACACCCGCGCCCGCATGCGGCGCCTGTTGCGCCACGGCGATGGCATCGACCGCATCGACGCGGCCGCCCCCGAAGCCCCTCCACGCCACCTGGTCGATGCACTCACCAGCAGCATCCAGGTGCTGGCCAGCCAGGTGCGCGCCACCGGCCTGAGCCAGGACATCCGCTCGCGCCTGCCGGGCCGGGTGCGGGAAAGCCCGTTCTTCGCCCTGGCGGCCGCCGCCGCCGAACTCTGCGACAGCCCAGCCGACACACCGCGCGAGGTCTTCGCCCGCCGCCTCAACCTGTTTCGCGCGCAACTCGACAGCTGCCGCGCCGCCTCGCAGCATGTCTACGCCGAACTGGAACAGAACGGGGTATCGGTCGAAGTCGTCTTCCAGATCGAACGCATGAAGCTGCGGCTGGCGCGCATCGAGTTGCTGCTGGGCGTGTGGGTCGACCCGACGCAGCGCCACAAATACGTGCATCTGATCGCCGAGCTGATCCGCTCGACCCAGGCGCGCAGCAGTATCCGCCACCTGGCGGCCTCGTCGTTCGCCCAGTTGGCGCGCCGCGTCATGGACCGCACCGCCGAAACCGGCGAGCATTACATCGCGCGCGACAGTGCGGAATACCTGGCGATGCTCAAGGCCTCGGCCGGCGGCGGCCTGTTGATGGTGCTGACCGTCTACCTGAAGTTCTTCATCGTTTCGCTGCACCTGGACAAGTTCATCGAAGGGCTGCTGGCCGCGCTGAACTACGCCGGCGGTTTCCTGGCCATCCATTTCTCCCATTTCACGCTGGCGACGAAACAGCCGGCCATGACCGGGCCGGCGCTGGCGCACCGCCTGGATGAAGCCAACACGCCCGAGGGCCGCGAAGCCTTCCTCGACGACACCCTGTCGATGATCCGCTCGAACGCCGCGGCCATCCTGGGCAACCTGGCGGTGGTGTTTCCGCTGGCCTGGGCGGCGCAATGGGTGGCGCAGCATGGGCTGCAACGGCCGCTGATCGATGCGCACAAGGCGCAGGCGACGCTGGACTCCTTTTCGATCTGGGGGCCCACGCCGATCTACGCCGCGGCCACCGGCGTGCTGCTGTGGCTGTCCAGCCTGATCGCCGGCTGGGCCGACAACTGGTTCGCGCTGCACCGCGTGCACGACGTGATGGCCTACGACCGCCGCATGCGCCACCTGTTCGGCGCGCGCGGCGCGGCGCGCTGGGCCGGGTTCTGGCAGCGCAATATCGCCGGTATCGCCGGCAATGTGTCGCTGGGCCTGATGCTGGGCCTGGGCCCGGCCATCGTCAGCTTCTTCGGTCCGCACGTCGAAGTGCGCCACGTGACGCTGAGCGCAGGCCAGCTCGGCTCGGCCATCGGCGCGCTGGGCTGGGAAGTGGTGCACACGCCGGCGTTCTGGCTGGCAGTCGCGGGCACCGCGTTGACCGGCGTGCTGAACGTGGGCGTCAGCTTCGCGCTGGCCTTCGACGTGGCGCTGCGCTCGCGCAACCTGCGCCGCGGCGACCGCCAGGCATTGACCCTTGGCGTGCGCCGACGCATCTGGCAACGGCCGGCCACGCTGTTCTGGCCGGTCAAGCCACGGCCGCCGGGTCCGCAATCGTAATGGGGTTCAGAACGTAAACTAGAATCAACCCTCACCCAAAGCCGGCGTGCTCCCGCGCCCCGGTCTCTTGCCGCGGCGCCCCATGCTCTCTTTCTCGCACCACACCATCCATCCCGCGGGCCAGGGTCTGCCCGCGTCCGAGCGCCTGGGCGCGCTGCTGGCTGTGATGCTGGCCGTTTGCATGGCCAGCCTCGACACTGCCATCGCCAACACCGCGCTGCCGACCATCGCCCGCGACCTGCGCGCCAGCGATGCCGGCTCCATCTGGGTCATCAGCGGGTACCAGCTGGCCATGGTCGCCGGCCTGCTGCCGGCCGCCGCGCTGGGCGAGATCCTGGGACACCGCCGCGTCTACATGGTCGGCATCGCGGTCTTCACGCTGGCCTCGCTGGCCTGCGGGCTGGCCCCGTCGCTGCCGGTACTGGTGGCCGCCCGCATCCTGCAAGGGCTGGGCGCCGCCGGCGTCATGAGCGTGAATGCCGCCCTGCTGCGCTTTATCTACCCCGCGCCGGTGCTGGGGCGCGGCATGGGCCTGAACGCCATGGTGGTGGGGCTGTCGTTCGCCGCCGGGCCGACCGCGGCATCGGCCATCCTCTTGCTGGGCTCTTGGCATTGGCTGTTCCTGATCAATGTGCCGATCGGCCTGCTGGCGGTCGGCCTGGGCCTGCGCGGCCTGCCCCAGACCACACGCGCGCCGCATGGCTTCGACGGTCTTGCCGCGGCGCTGTGCGCGCTGACGCTGGGGCTGTTCGTGCTGGGGTCGAATGAATTGGCGCACAGCGCGCCGTGGCAACGCGTCGCCCTGGAATGGGGCCTGACGGTCGCCAGCCTCTGGCTGCTGATGCGGCGACAAGCCGGCCATCCCGCGCCGATCCTGGCGGTGGACCTGCTGCGCCGGCCGCTGTTCGCGCTGTCGGCCGCCACTGCGGTCTGCGCTTTCGCGGCGCAAGCGCTGGCCTTCGTGTCGCTGCCGTTCCTGTTCCAGACCGTACTGGGCTACAGCCAGGTGCATACCGGCTTTCTGATCACGCCCTGGCCGGTTGTGGTGGCCTTCATGGCGCCCATCGCCGGGCGCATGTCGGACCGCTATCCGGCCGGCATCCTGGGCGGGGTCGGGCTGGCGCTGCTGGCCCTGGGCATGGTCTCGCTGGCGCTGCTGCCGGCGACGCCATCGGCATGGGACATCGCCTGGCGCATGGCGCTGTGCGGCGCCGGCTTCGGCTTTTTCCAGTCACCCAACCTGCGCGCCATCATGACCTCGGCGCCGCCCTCGCGCGCCGGTGGCGCCAGCGGCATGATCGGCACGGTGCGATTGCTCGGGCAGGCCAGCGGCGCGGCCCTGGTGGCGGCCTGTTTCAATGTCTCGAGCAGCCATGGCGCGGTGATGGCGCTGTGGCTTGGCGGGCTGAGCGCCGCGCTGGCGAGCCTGGCCAGCTTCGCGCGGCTGCGCTTTGGCGCGCTCGAACCGGCCGAAATGCCCGCCGCCCGCTGAACCCGCTTTTTATTGCGTTTTATGTCGTTATAAATCAGGCCGCGCCAGACATATACGTAAGATGTGCAACACCCGCTAAATATCGGTGGCGCGGGGACGTTGTCCGGGATGTAGCAGTCTCCTACACCCTGGAAAGACACGTATGACAAAGTTCCTGAAAGACATCACCATCCGCCGCATGATCCTGTGCACGCTGCTCCTGATCAGCGCCCTGCTCGCGGGCCAGTCGGCCATCAGCGTAAAAGGCCTGCGCAACTCCGGGGAAGCGCTCACTGCCAGCTATGCGCTCCTGAATGAAGTTTCCGCCCTTTCCCGCGTCAACGACCAGATCATGCGGGCGCGCCTGCGGCTGTCGCGCCAGCTGGAATATGCGCGCGACGGCCTGGCCGGACCGGCGGCCGAGGAAAACCGCAGCATCGACGCCGCCATGACGCTGGCGCGAAAGTACCAGGCCGCCTTCCTGGCGTCGGCCAAGGACGACACCCCCGCCGCCATCCTGGAGCCGCTGCAGCGCGGGTTCGACGCCCTGGTCGGCGACATCGACACGCAGCGCAGGCTGCTCGCCGCGGACGAGGTCGAGAAGGCGCGCGCCCATGCCACCGGCCCGGTGATCGTCGCCAGCCGGGCCTTCGGGGCGAGCATCGAAAAATACGAGGTCTATGCGCAGGAACGCCAGGATTCGATGCGGGCCGATGCGATCGGCGAGCGCCGCAACGCCTATGCCGGCATCGGCATCGTGCTGGGCGTGACGCTGCTGCTGCTGTTCCTGGGCGACCGCTACGTGGTGCTCTTCGTGCGCCGGCCGCTGGACGACATCAAGCGGCATTTCCAGCATATCGCCGCCGGCGACCTGACCGTGCCCATCGCGCCCTTCGGCCGCAACTGTGTCGGCCAGTTGATTCCGTATCTGCAGGAAATGCAGTCCAGCCTGGTGCGCACCGTGCACACGGTGCGTGACGGGGTGGCCGAGATCAACACGGGCTCCAGCGAAATCGCCGCCGGCAACCAGGATCTGTCCAGCCGGACCGAACAACAAGCAGCCTCGCTCGAAGAAACCGCGGCCAGCATGGAACAGTTGCTGTCCACCGTCACCAGCAACGCCGACAACGCGCGCCAGGCCAACGCCATGGCCACCGAGGCTTCGGATGTGGCCCGCCGCGGCGGCGCGGCGGTGCGCAGCGCGGTGAGCACCATGCGCGAAATCGCCCAGGACTCCGGGCGTATCGAGGATATTGTCGGCGTCATCGACGGCATTGCGTTCCAGACCAATATCCTGGCCTTGAACGCCGCCGTGGAAGCGGCCCGGGCCGGTGAACAGGGCAAGGGCTTCGCGGTGGTGGCCGGCGAAGTGCGCTCGCTGGCGCAGCGCAGCGCCAGCGCCGCCAAGGAAATCAAGCAACTGCTGGCGACCTCGGGGTCAACCGTGCAAGCCGGCGCGGCCCAGGTGGAAACGGCCGGGCGCACCATGGAGGAAATCCAGGCCGCGATCGAGCGGCTCACCACCCTGGTCGGCGACATCGCCACCGCCTCGCAAGAACAGGTCACAGGCATCGACCAGGTCAATACGGCGGTCACGCAGATGGACCAGGTCACGCAACAGAACGCGGCCCTGGTCGAACAGGCGGCCGCCGCGGCGGCTTCGCTCGAATCGCAGGCCCAGCGGCTGCAACAGTCGGTCAGCGCCTTCCGGCTGCCGACCCATCCGCTCGAACACGAACAGCGTACCCTGCCGGTGCGCGAGCGGCTGGCGCTGTCGGCCTGAGGCGCCGTGGCGGCCATGCCGGCATCGCCGGCGCGGCCGTCCACACGCGTCAGGCCAGCGAGGTGGCGCAGACCTGTTGGCCGTGGCGAATGACCCGCTTGGGCAATTCGCCGCCGATCCAATACGCCAGCTCGGCGGGGTGCGCAATCTCCCATGCCACGAAATCCGCGGTCATGCCGGCCGCCAGCACACCGTGGCTGGCCTGCAGGCCGAGCGCGCGCGCCGCGTGGACCGTGGCGCCCGCCAGCGCCTCCTCCGGCGTGAGGCGCAACAGCGTACACGCCATGCTCAACATCAGCCGCAACGACAACGCCGGCGAAGTGCCCGGATTGAGGTCGGTGGATATCGCGATGGGCACCCCATGACGGCGCAGCAGGTCTACGGGCGGCAGCTGCGTTTCGCGCAGGGCATAGAACGCGCCCGGCAGCAGCACCGCCACGGTGCCGGAGGCGGCCATGGCGCGCACGTCGGCTTCGGTCAGGTATTCCAGGTGATCGGCGGATAGCGCGTCGTAACGCGCGGCCAGGCTGGCGCCATGCAGCGGCGACAACTGCTCGGCGTGCAGTTTCACCGGCAAGCCAAGCTGGGCCGCGGCCTGGAACACCCGTTCAACCTGCGCCGGCGAGAACGCCAGGTGCTCGCAGAACGCGTCCACCGCATCCACCAGGCCCTCGGCCGCCAGCATTGGCAACATGCGGCGCGCGACCTCGTCGATGTAATCATCGGCACGGCCGGCGAATTCCGGCGGCAACGCATGCGCCGCCAGACAGGTGGCGCGCACGGTCAGCGGCAGCGTCTGTCCCAGGTGGCGCGCCACCCGCAACATCTTGCGTTCATTGGGCAGATCCAGACCATAGCCGGACTTGATCTCCAGCGTGGTCACGCCGTCTCGCAGCAGGTGCAGCGCGCGCAGCCGGGCGCTGGCATACAGTTCCTGCTCAGTGGCAGCGCGGGTGGCGCGCACCGTGCTGGCGATGCCGCCGCCCTGGGCCGCGATCACCGCGTAATCCACCCCCTGCAGGCGCTGCTCGAACTCCTGGCTGCGGTTGCCGCCGAACACCAGGTGGGTATGGCAGTCGATCAGGCCCGGCGTCACCCAGGCGCCGCCCAGGTCGTGCGAGGGCGCATCGATACCGCCGGGCAGCGCCCGCTCCGGGCCGATCCATTCGATCCGCTCGTCCCGGGTCACCAGCGCGGCCCGCTCGATCACCGCGTACCGCCCGCCAGCCATCGTCGCCGCTTGGCAATTGCGCCATACCTGCTTCATCGAAAGACTCCTGTCATCCGCCATGCCGGCGGCTCAATCCGCGGCCTCGGCGCGCGGGGCGCCGACGCCGCAGCCAGGGCCCTGGGGCCGTACCCACAGGCGATAGACCTGGCGCCACAGCCCGACCCATGTCGCGCCGGCAGGCCTCGCCTGAGATTCTTCTCCTGAGTCTGCATCCTTGTCTCCATATTTTTTGGCCGAGCGACGGCCAGCGTCCAGGGGACGGCGCCTCGCCCGGCGCGCGCCGGCCGCCGGCAGACATCACAGGCTGGGCAACAGGCCGGCCGGCATCAGCGCGTTCAGTTGGCGGCCGGCGATCAGTTGGCTGGCGGCCTCGATGTCGGGCGCGAAGAAACGGTCTCTCTCGTAATGCGCCACCTTTTCGCGCAGCAGGGCGCGGGCGCGCTCCAGCTTGGGCGATGTCTTCAGGCCGGCGCGGAAGTCCAGACCCTGGCAGGCGCCCAGCCACTCGATCGCCAGAATGTCGCGCACGTTGTCGGCCATCGGCCAGAGCCGCTTGCCGGCGTTGGGCGCCATCGACACGTGGTCTTCCTGGTTGGCCGAGGTTGGCAGGCTGTCGACGCTGGCCGGGTGGGCCAGCGCCTTGTTATCGCTGGCCAGCGCGGCCGCGGTCACCTGCGCGATCATGAAGCCCGAGTTGACGCCGCCGTTGCTCACCAGGAATGGCGGCAGCTGCGACATGTGCTTGTCCATCATGAGCGAAATGCGGCGCTCGGACAGCGCGCCGATCTCGGCCAACGCCAGGGCCAGGTTGTCGGCCACCAGCGCCACCGGCTCGGCGTGGAAGTTGCCGCCCGACAGCACGTCGCCCTGTTCGGCGAACACCAGCGGGTTGTCGGAGACGGCATTGGCCTCGATCCGCAGCACCTGCGCCACATGACGGATCTGCGTCAGGCAGGCGCCCATCACCTGCGGCTGGCAGCGCAGCGAATAGGGGTCCTGCACCTTGTCGCAGTCGGCGTGCGAATGGCCGACTTCGCTGTCATCGGTCAGCAGGTCACGGTAGACGGCGGCCACGTCGATCTGGCCCGGCTGACCCCGGGCGTCGTGGATACGGGCGTCGAACGGCACGCGCGACCCGAGCATGGCCTCGACGCTGAGGCTGCCGCAGACCAGGCCGGCGGCCAGCAGGTCCTCGGCCTCGAACAACCCGCGCAAGGCGTAGGCGGTGGACACCTGGGTGCCGTTCAGCAACGCCAGGCCTTCCTTGGCCGCCAGCGTCAGCGGCTCCAGCCCGGCGCGGGCCAGCGCCGCCTTGGCGGGCAGCCACTGGCCGTCGCAGCGGGCGCGGCTTTCGCCCAGCAACAGCAGCGACATGTGCGCCAGCGGCGCCAGGTCGCCGGAAGCGCCCACCGACCCCTTCAGCGGGATATGCGGATAGACGCCGGCGTTGACCAGCGCGATCAGGCTGTCGATGACCCGGCGGCGGATGCCCGAACGGCCGCGCGCCAGGCTGTTGATCTTGAGCACCATGATCAGGCGCACCAGGGCGTCGTCCAGCGCCTCGCCCACGCCGGCCGCGTGCGACAGCACCAGCGAGCGTTGCAGCGCCTGCAGGTCCTCGCGCGCGATCCTGGTGGACGCCAGCAGGCCGAAGCCGGTGTTGATGCCGTAGGCCGTGCGGCCTTCGGCGATGATGCGCTCGACGCAGGCGACGCTGGCGTCGATCGGGCCGTAGGCGGTCGGGTCCAGCGTCAGGCGGACCGGATGCTGGTACGCCTGGCGCAGTTGCGCCAGCGTCAGGCGGCCGGGTTCGAGGTGCAGGTCCATTTCTTGTTCTCCAGGATGAGGCTGCGGTGTCATGCAATATCGTGGCCGCGCCGCGCCGGCACGCGCGCGGGTTGCCCGGCGCGGCGGGCGAAGATGAAGTAGAGGATGCCGGGCACCACCAGCCCGATGATCCAGGAAATATCCACGCCGCCCAGGTGCGCGACCATCGGACCGGTGTAGAGCTTGGTCGAGATGAAGGGCATCTGCACCAGCACGCCCGTCACGTAGACCAGGATGCCGGGCCAGTTCCAGCGGCCGTAGCGGCCATCGGGGTCCGACAGCGCGGCCACGTCGTAGCGTTCGCGGTTGATCAAGTAGTAGTCGACCAGGTTGACGGCGCTCCAGGGCGTGAAGAAGGCCAGCAGGAACAGGATGAACGACTTGAAGGCGTTCAGGAACGAGTGCTGCCCCGCCAGCGCCACACAGGTGGCCGCGCCCACGATCAGCAGCACGAACACCAGCCGCTGGCGCCGCGAGATGTCCACATGGCCGCGAAAGCCGCTGATGATGGTGGCGATGCACATGAAGCTGCCATACGAATTCAGCGTCGAGATGGTGACCTTGCCGAACGCGATGCTGAAGTACAGCAGCGCCGCCGTGGCGCCCGCGCCGCCCAGGCCGACGATGTAGGCCACCTCGCGGCCGGCGAACTGTCCGGCCGCCATGGCCGCCGCCAGCACGCCCAGCGTCATGGCGATCTGCGCGCCCAGCACCGAGCCCGCGCCGACCGCCAGAAAGGTCCTGAGCGGCGACGTGCGGCTGGGCAGGTAGCGCGAATAGTCGGCCACGTAGGGGCCGTAAGCGATCTGCCAGGAGGCCGCCAGCGATACCGCCAGCAGGAACGCGGTCCAGCTGAAATGGCGGATCCGCAGCAACTGGCTGAGGTCGCCCAGCGCGACCACGCGGCTGAACAGGTAAACGAAGGCGACCAGCCCCAGCACGCTGGCCACGCGGCCGATGAGGTGGATCATGCGGTAGCCGAACACAGTCACCAGCACGATGACGGCGGCGAACAGCAGGATGCCCGCGCTGTCGCTGACCCCGAGCAGCTGGCCGATGGCCTGGCCCGACAGCACCGTGCCCGTGGCGGTGAAGCCCAGGTACATCAGGCACACCAGTACGATGGGGATCGCCGCGCCGTAGACGCCGAACTGCACCCGGCTGGAGATCATCTGCGGCAGGCCCAGCCTGGGCCCCTGCGCCGCGTGCAGGGCCATCACGGCGCCGCCGAACACTTGGCCGATGAACGGGCCGATCAGCGACCAGAACACATCGCCACCCAGCACCACCGCCAGCGCGCCCGTGACAATGGCGGTGATCTGCAGGTTGGCGCCGAGCCAGAGCGTGAACTGGCTGTAGAGCCGGCCGTGGCGCTCGCTCTCCGGGATGTGGTCGATGGAGCGTCGTTCGATCAACGCCCCTTTTTGCGCCGCGCGGTCCTGCTGCATGAGAGGTCTCCTCGTGGACACCGTCCGGCGGCGCCCTGGTTGTTCCACAGCGTGCCGCCGTCTCAACGGATGGCGTCGACCATGGGCAGGTCCAGGCCCTGTTCGCGGGCGCAGTCGATGGCGATGTCGTAGCCGGCATCGGCATGGCGCATCACGCCGGTTCCCGGATCGTTGGTCAGCACGCGGGCGATGCGCTCGGCCGCCGCGTCGGTGCCATCGCACACGATCACCATGCCGGCGTGCTGCGAGAAGCCCATGCCCACGCCGCCGCCGTGATGCAGCGAGACCCAGGTGGCGCCGCCCGCGGTGTTCAGCAGGGCGTTGAGCAGCGGCCAATCGGACACCGCGTCGGTGCCATCGCGCATGGCCTCGGTCTCGCGGTTGGGGCTGGCCACCGAGCCGGAGTCCAGGTGGTCGCGGCCAATCACCACGGGCGCCGACAGTTCGCCGCTGCGCACCATCTCGTTGAACGCCAGGCCCAGCCTGGCGCGCTGGCCCAGGCCGACCCAGCAGATGCGCGCCGGCAGGCCCTGAAAGCGGATGCGTTCGCGCGCCATGTCGAGCCAGCGATGCAGGTGGGCATCGTCGGGAATCAGTTCCTTGACCTTGGCGTCGGTCTTGTAGATGTCCTGCGGGTCGCCCGACAGCGCGGCCCAGCGGAACGGACCGACGCCGCGGCAGAACAGCGGCCGGATGTAGGCGGGTACGAAGCCCGGGAAATCGAAGGCGTTGGCCACGCCTTCCTCCTTGGCCATCTGGCGGATGTTGTTGCCATAGTCGAAGGTCGGCACCCCCAGCTGCTGGAAAGCCAGCATGGCGCGCACGTGGACGGCCATCGACTGCTTGGCGGCCTTGACCACCGCGGCCGGTTCGCGCGCCGCGCGTTCGCGGTACTCGGCCCAGGTCCAGCCGACCGGCAGGTAGCCGTTGAGCGGATCGTGGGCGCTGGTCTGGTCGGTCACCATGTCCGGCCGCACGCCGCGGCGCACCAGTTCGGGCAGCACCTCGGCGGCGTTGCCGCACAGCGCGATCGATACCGCGCGGCCTTCCGCGGTGTAGCGAGCGATGCGCGCCAGCGCGTCGTCCAGGTCGCGGGCCTGCTCGTCGACGTAGCGGGTGCGCAGGCGAAAGTCGATGCTGGCCTGCTGGCACTCGATGTTCAGCGAGCAGGCGCCGGCCAGCGTCGCGGCCAGCGGCTGCGCGCCGCCCATGCCGCCCAGGCCGGCGGTCAGCACCCAGCGGCCGGCCAGGTCGCCGCCGTAGTGCTGGCGGCCGGCCTCCACGAAGGTCTCGTAGGTGCCTTGCACGATGCCCTGGCTGCCGATGTAGATCCAGCTGCCGGCGGTCATCTGGCCATACATCGCCAGGCCCTTGGCGTCCAGCTCGTTGAAGTGTTCCCAGGTGGCCCAGTGCGGCACCAGGTTGGAATTGGCGATCAGCACGCGCGGCGCGTTGGCGTGGGTCTTGAACACGCCCACCGGCTTGCCCGACTGTACCAGCAGGGTTTCGTCGTCCTCCAGCCGCTTGAGCGTCTCGACGATCCGGTCGTAGCAGTCCCAGTCGCGCGCGGCGCGGCCAATGCCGCCGTACACCACCAGCTCCCTGGGATTCTCGGCCACGTCCGGGTCGAGGTTGTTCATCAGCATCCGCAGCGGCGCTTCGGTCAGCCAGCTCTTGGCCGTCAGCTGGTTGCCGCGCGGGGCGCGGATCTCGACGTCGCGGTATCGGTTCGATTTTTCCAAGGCAGTCTCCGTGTTCGAGGGCGGCGCGCGGTGAAACGCGGCGGATGCCGAATCATAGGATGCCTATGCTTGTATATACAAGTCCGATGGAGTTGTTTTGCGGTCAGGGATTTCCCGTACAAAAACGACCGATCAGTGGCTGAGGCCGTTCAACCGTGGCGCCGCTGCAGTTCGATCAGGCAGGCGTCCAGCATCGACGCCGACGCCAGCCGGTACTCGGCCAGATCATCGCGGCCGTCCTCGCGCGCCGCGGCCTGCTGTTCGATGTGCAGGCAGTCGTAGCGCGCTGGTTCGAGCAAGGCGCGGCCGTCACGCTGGACGGTCAGCGCCTGCCCCGCATTCAGCAGCAACACCGTGCTGGCGGCGCTATGGAACGCCCACTCGCGCACGCCGCCGATCCACTGCAGCCGGGCGCGGTAGTGACGCGGCGAGTAGATCAGATTGAAGTCGCGGATGGCGCCCGCCAGCAGGCGGCAGTCGACCCGCGCTTCGCCGGAGAACGCATAGGCCTGGCGCGGCCGCAACGGCGCCTGCGCCTGGCCGTCGACAGTCAGCGCGATGCCGGCGCCTTCGAGCACCGTGATGATGCGTTGCTGGCCGCGAAAGAGCGAGAACCCGCCGTCCTGCGCCACGTCGGCGATGGACAGGCGCCATTCGAACGCGGCGCTGCTGCCGCCTTCATTGCAGGCCACTTCCTGGGTGGTGCCGCCGCCATTGCGCCAGGGCATGCGCGGGTAATCCTGTGCCCGGTACAGGCGCACATCGAACGGAGTCATGTGGTGAACTTTCCTTCAAGGCGATGGCGCGAACCGGGGTGGATCAAGCGCGCCAGGGTGACGGCGCGTTCGCCCGACCAGGTGCGGCGGCGGATCAGCAGACAGGGTTCGCTGCGCTCGATCTGCAGCAACTGGCACTCGCGCGGCTTGGCGACAATGGCCTCGACCACATGCTCGCCCTCGGTCAGCGGCGCCACGCGCGTCAGGTATTCATAAGGCGTATGGCGGGTGAAGTCCTGCTTCAGATAGTCAGGCGCCAGACGCACGTTGACGTAGCGGTCCTCGAGCTGGATCGGCACGTCGTCCTCGTAATGCACGATAAGCGAATGGAATAGCGGCTGGCCCTCGCGAATGTCGAGCGCGGCGGCCTGCTCGCCGCCGGCCGGTTCCTCGGCCAGCCGCACCACGCGCGCGTGGTGGCGATGGCCGCGCGCGGTGATCTCATCGGCGATGTTGTTGACCGCGAACAGCGCCGAGCGGGTCTTGGGCTGGGCCACGAACGTGCCCACGCCCTGCATGCGCACCAGCAGCCCCTCGGCCGTCAGTTCGCGCAGCGCGCGGTTGACCGTCATGCGGGAATAGCCCAGCTCCCGCACCAGCTCGCTTTCCGAGGGCACGCGGTAATGCGCCGGCCATGCGCCGCTGCGGATCTGCTGGGCGATCATCTGCTTGAGCTGGGCGTACAGCGGCGCCGGCAGGGCCGAGGGCTGGGCCGGCAGACGGGGCGGGGGAGAGGCCAAGAGGTATCCTGTGTCGTGCCATGGGACGAATCCCGATTATAGGGGTCAGCTCGACATGTACAGACAGGCGGCCCGCGCTGGACGCGGCGGCCTCGCTTGCGTATACTCCCCCCCTGTATCTAACGGAGCCTGCCGTGCCCCATTCCCCCGCAGAGAAGAAACGTGTCACCACGCGCCTGCGCCGCATCCAGGGCCAGGCGCTGGCGCTCGAGCGCGCGGTCAACGAGGGCACGGAATGCGGCGCGCTGCTGCAACAACTGGCCGCCCTGCGCGGCGCGGCCACCGGCCTGATGGCCGAAGTGCTCGAAAGCCATCTGCGGGAGACCTTCCTGCAATCCTCGCAGGGTGAACGGCCCGGCGCCGCGATCGAACCCGAAGCGGAGATCGACCAGATCATGCGGATCGTCCGTTCCTACCTGAAATAACCCCATCCGACCTCGTGGAGCCCCTTATGAAATCACGCGCAGCCGTCGCATTCGGCCCTGGCAAGCCGCTGGAAATCGTTGAAATCGACGTCGCGCCGCCCCAACGCGGCGAGGTGCTGGTGCGGATCACGCACACCGGCGTCTGTCACACCGACGCCTTCACCCTGAGCGGTGACGATCCCGAAGGCCTGTTTCCCGCCGTGCTCGGCCATGAAGGCGCCGGCGTGGTGGTCGAGGTCGGCGAGGGCGTGACCTCGCTCAAGCCGGGCGATCATGTCATCCCGCTCTATACCGCGGAATGCCGCGAGTGCAAGTTCTGCCTGTCGGGCAAGACCAACCTGTGCCAGAAAGTGCGCGCCACGCAAGGCAAGGGCGTGATGCCCGACGGCACCTCGCGCTTCAGCTACGAGGGCAAGCCGCTCTACCACTACATGGGCTGCTCGACCTTCAGCGAATACACCGTGGTCAACGAGATCTCGCTGGCCAAGATCAACCCGGCCGCTCCGCACGAGAAGGTGTGCCTGCTGGGCTGCGGCGTCACCACCGGCCTGGGCGCGGTGCACAACACCGCCAAGGTCAAGGAAGGCGACACCGTGGCCGTGTTCGGCCTGGGCGGCATCGGCCTGGCGGTGATCCAGGGCGCGGTGCAGGCCAAGGCCGGCCGTATCATCGCGGTCGACACCAATCCCAACAAGTTCGTGTTGGCCAGCGCCATGGGCGCCACCGACTGCATCAACCCCAAGGACTACGACAAGCCGATCCAGGACGTGATCGTCGAACTCACCGACGGCGGCGTGGACTTCTCGTTCGAATGCATCGGCAACGTGCACGTGATGCGCGCCGCGCTCGAATGCTGCCACAAGGGCTGGGGCGAGAGCATCATCATCGGCGTGGCCGGCGCCGGCCAGGAAATCAGCACGCGCCCGTTCCAGCTGGTCACCGGCCGCGTCTGGCGCGGCTCGGCTTTCGGCGGCGTCAAGGGCCGCACGCAGTTGCCCGGCATGGTCGAGGATGCCATGAGCGGCAAAATCGACCTGGATCCGTTCGTGACCCACACCCTGCCGCTGAGCCGCATCAACGAGGCCTTCGACCTGATGCACGACGGCAAGTCGATCCGCACCGTGATCCACTACTGACGCCACGGCAGTGTCCCCGCGCGGGCCCGGTGCGCAAGCACCGGGCCCGCGCCGTTTCATGACGGCCGCGCGATAACGGCCGGGTCCGGATGTGACAGGCCTGTCATTCATCTTCACGTCATCTCGGCCCGCGACCATGCGTCCTCCGACGACAGAGGATGCGCGCGAATGATCACGTGGAAAAGGAACGCCAGCGCGGCCGCCTTGAGCCTGGCGGCGCTGCTGGCCGGTTGTGGCGGCAACGAGGACGACAAAACGCCCGCCAGCCCCGCCCCGGCCGCCAGCCGGCCGATGGCACTGACCATCCTGCATATCAACGATCATCATTCCAACCTGGACAGCAAGAAGAAAGACCTGAAGCTGCTGGACGCGGCCGGCACGCGTGTCGCCGTCAACACCCAGGTGGGCGGCTTCGCGCGCGTGACGGCCGCCTTCGAAGCGCTCGCCGCGCAAGCGCCCAATGTGCTCAAGCTGCATGCCGGCGATGCCACCACCGGCACGCTCTATTTCAACCGCGCGGGCGAGCCCGGCGAGGCCGACGCCACCCTCATGAACACGGTCTGCTTCGACGCCATGACGCTCGGCAACCATGAGTTCGACAAGGGCGACAGCGGCCTGAAGCGCTTCATCGAGCTGCTGCATGCCGGAACCTGCCAGACGCCCCTGCTCAGCGCCAACGTCACCTTCGGCGCCAACTCGGCGTTGAACCCGGCGCGCGCGCCCGGCCTGGTCAGGCCATCTATCGTGCTGCAGCGCGATGGCCAGCCCATCGGCCTGGTCGGGCTGACCATCGCCAACAAGACGCAACAGTCGTCCAGTCCCGATCCCGGCACGCGCTTCTCCGACGAGACCGCCGCCGCGCAGCAACAGATCGACGCGCTGCGCGCGCAAGGCGTCAACAAGATCGTGGTGATGAGCCACATCGGCTACGACTACGACAAGCGGATCATCCCCAATCTGAGCGGCGTCGACGTGGTGGTGGGCGGCGATTCGCACACCCTGCTGGGCCCGGATGCGTTATCGGCCTACGGCGTCGGCACGCCCGCCGGCGCTTACCCCACCGAACTGCGCGACAAGGACGGCAAGCGCGTCTGCCTGGTCCAGGCCTGGGAGTACTCGCAGGTGGTCGGCGAACTCAAGGTCAGCTTCGACGCCAATGGCGATGTGACGGCCTGCGCCGGCACCCCGCACGTGCTGATCGGCGATACCTTCACAATCGCTGGCGCCGAGCCTTCCGCGCCCGATCTGGCCGCCATCCAGGCCGATGTGGCCGCCAGCGGTTTCCTGCGGGAACAGGCGCCGGACGCGCGGGCCATGGCGGTGCTGCAGCCGTTCAAGGCCAAGGTAGATGCCTTCAGCGCCAGCCTGGTGGCGACAGTGCCCCAGGAACTGTGCTCGCGGCGCGTACCCGGCGGCCCGGGCTCGCGCGACTATGGCCGTTCCAGCGTCGCCTGCAACACACTGGGCAACGTCAGCCTGCATGGCGGTGACATCCAGCAACTGGTGGCGCAGGCCTATCTCGACGTGGCCAATACCCGCTACGGCGGCGCCGACATCTCGCTGCAGAGCGGCGGCGGCGTGCGCGTGCCGCTGCTGGGCAATGTGACCGCCGCCAACGTGATCGAGGTGGTGCCCTTCGGCAATATGCTGTGGCGCCTGGAGATCACCGGCGCCGAAGTCAAGAGCATGCTGGAGGACGGCATGCAGGCGGTCTATGGGCCGGGGGGTTCCACCGGCCCCTACCCCTATGCCGGCGGGCTGCGTTGGGACGTGAATGCGGCCCTGGCCGAGGGCAACCGCGTCTCCAACATCGAGGTGTTCGACAACGCCGGCGGCGGTTGGCTGCCGCTCGACCCGGACCGCACGTACAAGCTGTTCGTCCTGAGCTTCAACGCCACCGGCGGCGACGGCTACAAGACGCTGGCCAGTGTGCCGGCGGCGCGGCGCCAGGACATCGGCGTGCTCGACGCCGATGTCCTGCAGGCCTACATCGACAAACAGGCCAAGGACCCCGTGTCCGGCCTGCCGGTGCTGAACCGGCTGCCGATCAGCCTGTACAGCACCAAGACGTACAGCGAGTGAGGGCGGGGCGGCGCGACGGCGGTTCAGCGCGCGCCGCGCAGGCGCATCAGGCTCAGGATCTCGAACAGGATCTGCGCGCCGGCGTGCGCCGTGTTGGCGGTGGCGTCGTACGACGGCGCCACCTCCACCAGGTCGCCGCCGACGATGTCCAGGCCCGCCAGCCCACGCAGCATGGCCTGGGCCTCGCGCACCGTCACGCCGCCGACCTCGGGCGTGCCGGTGCCGGGCGCGAAGGCCGGGTCCAGGCAATCGATGTCGAACGACACATAGACAGGCGTATCGCCGACCACGGCGCGCGCCCGGGCGACGATGGCCTCTACGCCCAGGCGCGGAATGTCCTCGGCGTGGATCACCGTCATACCCGATTCGTACGAGAACTCCCAAAGATATTCGGCCGAACCGCGAATGCCGATCTGGATGGTGCGGGTGGGATCGAGCACGCCTTCCAGCACCGCCTGGCGAAACGGCCCGCCATGGTGGAAGCGGCTGCCGTCGAATGGGCCGCCGGTGTCACAGTGCGCATCGAAGTGCACCAGCGCCACCGGTTGCCTGGCCCCCAGCGCGCGCAGAATCGGCAGCGTCACCGAATGATCGCCGCCGACCGTTAGCGGCGTGACGCCGGCCGCCACGATCTTTTCGTAGGCCGCATGGATATCGGCGTGCGACTGCTCCAGGCTGAAGCGGCTGCGCATCGGCACATCGCCAATGTCGGCCACGCGCAATTCGCGCACCGGCACGCACTTGAGCGCGTGGTTGTAGGGACCGACCCGCTCGATGGCGCGCAAGGCGCGCGGCCCGAAACGACAGCCGCTGCGATTGCTCGCGCCCAGGTCCATCGGCACCCCCAGCAGCGCCACCTGCAGATCCCCGAAATCCGGCCGCTGCCAATCGATCTGCCGCGCCGGCGCGTCCAACAGTGTCGGCATGCCGGCATAGGGCGCGCTGCGCGTGCCGCTGTCGTCGATGACATTAGCCGCCACCGCGCGAAAATGCGGGTCGTGGATGACGGCCTCGTTGGATCCACCGAACCGGGCGCGCAAGGCGGCCAGTTTTTCGGGCGTGAAACTCATGGAGCACTCCTGGAAGAGGTTGCGCCAGGGGCGGGCGCGGGCGCCTGCCCCATCAGGCTGATAACAATGAAACTGATGGCGCTGACGGCCAGGCTGGCGTAGATCGGCGTATTGGCCGCCAGCCCGTCGCGGATCATGCAACCGACCGCCGTGGCGCAGCCCAGCAACATGCTGGCGATCGCCGCCGCCGTGGTCGCGCGGCGCCACCAGATCGCGCCCAGAATCGGCACCAGCATGCCGCCCACCAGCAGGTTGTAGGCGCAGGTCAGCGCATCGAGCACGTCATCCACCGCCAGCGCGATGCCCAGCGTGACCAGACCGACCAGCAGCGTCATCAGCCGATGGCTGCGCACGTGCGCAAAGCCGCGCCCGCCGCGCAGGGCCGGCAGCAGGTCTTCGGCCAGCACAGTGGCCGAGGCCAGCATCGCCGCACTGGCGGTGGACATCATCGCCGCCAGCGCCGCCGCGATCACCAGGCCGCGGATGCCGGCCGGCAGTTCGGCCTGCACGATGGCGGCAAAGGCATTGTTGACGTTGTCGAGATCCGGCAGCAGCACCCTGGCGGTCATGCCGATCAATGCCCCCACCAGGCCGTAGACAATGCAGTACATGCCCGCGGCCGCGCCCGCCAGGCGCGCCACCCGCTCGCTGCGGGCGGTGAAGACCCGTTGCCAGATATCCTGGCCGATCAGGATGCCGAAGAAGTAGATCAGGAAGTAGGTAAGAATGGTGGGCCAGCCGATCGCGGTGGCCTCGAAACTGGTCGGCGGCAATTTCGCCACCAACTGGTCCCAGCCGCCGACCCGGTACAGACAGATCGGCAGCAGCACCGCCATCAGGCCGACGGTCTTGATCAGGAACTGCACGATATCGGTCAGGGTGAGCGACCACATGCCGCCCACGGCCGAATACACGACCACCACGCCGCCACCCACCAGGATCGCCAGCCAGAAGGGCATGTCGAACAACACCTGCATCACCGTGCCGGTCGCGATCACCGAGGTCGCCGCCAGCATCAGCGCGTAGGCCATCATCACGAGCGCGCTGACATGCCGCGTGCGCGCGCTGTAGCGGAACTCCAGGATCTGCGTCACGGTGTAAATGCGCAGCTTCAGCAGCGGCCTGGCCAGGCACACATTGAGCACGATGATGCCCAGGCCCAGCATGGCGCACAGCCAGAAACCCGAGATGCCATGCACATACCCCAGCCGCACCGTGCCGACGGTGCTGGCGCCGCCCAGCACCGTGGCGGCCATCGTGCCCATGTAGAAGGCCGGCCCCAGATTGCGGCCCGCCACCAGGAAATCCTCCTGCGTCCTGGCGCGGCGCATGCCGTACCAGCCCAGCAGCAGCATCGCGGCCAGATAGACCGCGACCACGGCTATGTCGACAAACATGTCCTTCCCCTTGTCCGTTCGCGTGCGGCACGCACGCGGATTGGCCACCGCCGCCAAAACAACTATTGCAATAGAAGTGAATCTGGAAAATCAGGCTTTCCAGACCTCGATCCGCCCGCCCTCCGGCGACGGCACCGCAGCCGGGTCGAATCGATAACACCGGTGGAATAATAGGAATCCGGACTTTTTCCATCCATGCTTAGTTCGGAAAATTCACATCGATATTCATCAATGTTCTTTCGGTATTAACCCTATGCTCTCGAACGTTTCCGACCTCGACCTGCGCCTGATCCGCGTCTTCCTCACCATCGTCGACGCCGGCGGCGTATCGGCCGCGCAGGCCCTGCTGGGCGTGGGCCAGTCCACCATCAGCAGCCAGCTCGCCACGCTCGAAACACGGCTCGGATTCACGCTGTGCGAGCGCGGTCGCGGCGGCTTTCGCCTGAGCGCCAGAGGGCAACGCTTCGACAAGCTGGCGCGGCGCGCGCTGGCCTCGCTGGACGACTTCAGCGCGCAGGCCCGCAACATGCACCGGCAATTGGTCGGCAATCTCACGCTGGGCCTGATCGGCAACGCCACCATGGCGCAGAACGCGCGCATCGGCCACGCCATCGAGAAATTCCGCCGGCGCGACGAGGCGGTGCGGCTGTCGGTGCTGATCCGCAGCCCGCGCGAACTCGAAGAACTGATCCTGAAGGACGAAATGCAGGTGGCCATCGGCTACTTCCTGCACCGCGTGCCGATGCTCGACTACACGCCGTTGTTCCAGGAGCGGCAGATCGCCTATTGCGGCGCCACCCATCCGCTGGCCGGCAGCGCCGGCCGCGTCACCGAGGCGGATCTCGCCGATGCCGACTGGACCTGGCGCTCCTATCCGCTGCCCGAGTCCTCGTTCGCCGGCCGCCCGCGCCGCATTACTTCGGAAGCCGACAACATGGAGGCCGCGCTGATCCTGATCCTGTCCGGCGCGCACCTGGGCTACCTGCCCGAACACTATGCGGCGCCGTATGTCGCGGCCGGCCTGCTGCACGCGCTCGACGCCGACACTTACCAGTACGATGTCGAGATCAGTATGGTGGCCAAGCGGCGCAGCCAGCTGAACGACATTGCCGCCGCCTTTCTCGAGGACATGCGCGCGGCCCTGGCGGCTGCGCCCGGCGCCGCGTCGTGATATACCTTTGCGGCGCGCCACCCCCCGTACCCGGGCCGCGCGCGCCGCATACAGGAGCCTCGCATGTCTACCACCGCCACGTTGACTTCCGCACCCGCCGCGCCGCGCCGCATGACCGTCCCGGCGTTTCGCGCCCGCAAGCGCGCCGAGCCGCTGGTCATGCTCACCGCCTACACCGCGCGCATGGCCGAACTGCTGGACCCGCACTGCGACGCGCTGCTGGTGGGCGATAGCCTGGCGCAGACTCTCTACGGCCTGCCGTCCACCGTGCCGGTCACGCTCGACATGATGATCGCGCACGGCGCCGCCGTGGTGCGCGGCGCGCGCCAGGCATTGGTCGTCGTGGACATGCCTTTCGGCAGCTATGAGGCCAGCCCCGAGCAGGCGTTTCACTCGGCCGCGCGCATCCTGAAGGAAACCGGCGCCAGCGCGGTCAAGCTGGAGGGCGGTCAGGCCATGGCGCCGGCCATTGCCTGCCTGACGGCGCGCGGCATTCCGGTGATGGCGCACATCGGCCTGACCCCGCAGGCGGTCAACCTCCTCGGCGGCTACGGCGCGCGCGGCCGTGGCCAGGCCGAATACGCCCGCATCGCCGCCGACGCCAGCGCGGTGGCCGACGCGGGCGCGTTCGCGGTGGTGATCGAAGGCGTGGTCGAGCCGCTGGCGCTGGCCGTTACCGAGGCCATTGCCTGCCCCACCATCGGCATCGGCGCCTCGGCCGGCTGTGACGGCCAGGTGCTGGTAGTGGACGACATGCTGGGCATGTTCGACCGCACCGCCCGCTTCGTCAAACGCTATGACAGCCTGGCCGAGCGCATCCAGGCCGCCGCCCGCGATTATGCGGCCGACGTGCGGTCCCGCCGCTTCCCGCAAGCGGAACACCTGTACGGCTGACACGCCCGGCGCGGTCCGGCCCGCGCGCGCATTTGTCGCTAGAATCAGGCCATGCCCGACTTTCGCGCCGTCCGCCAGCCATGAATCCGCCTCGCCATGACACCCCGCAGTTGCAGGACGCGATCGCCGACGCGATCAGCACCGCCACCCGCGGCGCCGGCCGCGTCAACATCCTGGTCGCCGGCAAGACCGGCGTCGGCAAGAGCACCCTCATCAACGCGGTGTTCCGCGGCGACCTGGCCAGGACCGGCGCCGGCAAGCCGGTCACGCAAACCACCCAGGAGTTCTCGCGTCCCGGCCACCCGCTGACCATCATCGATACCCGCGGGCTGGAGGTCGGCGACTACGCGCGCTCGCGCCAGCAACTGGCCGACCTGATCGGCGAGCGCGCCGCCGCGCAAGACCCGGACCGGCATTTGCACGTCGCCTGGCTCTGCCTCCAGGAAAGCAGCCACCGTGTCGAAGACGCCGAAATCGAATTGTGCGCGCTGCTGGCCGATGCCGGCATTCCGGTGATCGGCGTGCTCACCAAGGCGCGCAAGAACAGCCCGTTCCTGGAACAGGTCCGCGCGCTGCTGCCGCGCGCGCGGCAGGTGGTGGCGGTGCGCGCCCTGCCCGAGCACATCGAGGAGCTGGGCGCCGACCTGCCGCCCATGGGGCTGGACGCGCTGATCGAAGCCACCGCGCAGTACATCCCCGAATCGCAACAGCGCGCCTACGCCAACGCCCTATCGACCCGCAATCTCAAGGCCCTCGAAGTAAAAAAAAAGCGGGCTGAAATAGAGGTCAACGTCGCCGCCGGCCTGGCCGCATCGGCCGCCGCCGCGCCGATCCCGTTCTCGGACGCGGTAGCCCTGGTGCCGATCCAGGTCGGCATGATCGCCAAGATCGGCATCACCTTCGGCATGGAACTGAACACCACCGCCATCAGCACGCTGGTGACCTCGTCGCTGGGCGCGTCCGCGGCCACGCTGGTCGGCCGCTCGGTGGTGTCGGGCCTGCTCAAGTTCATTCCCGGTGCCGGCAGCGCGGTGGGCGGCACCATCGCCGCCACCACCGCCGGCGCCATCACCAAGCTGCTCGGCAACGCCTATATCGCCGTGCTGTACGACTTCTGCGAGAAACATCCGGGCCAGGATCTCGACATCCCGATGATCACGCAGGCGCTGAAACAGCGCATGGGACGCTAGGCGCGGCACACGCCTGCTGCTTGCGCCAGGTCCGTTGCCCGGCGCAAGGATCCGACTTAATGCGTCAAGATCGGCAAGAATGCGCCTTTTCGCGCCATGCCGGTAAATAATCACGGCGGCACGACGTAAAGGGAGTGCCGCGAATCCCGCAACGCCCGCCCAATCCAATGATCCTCGAAAATTCCGACGTCATGTACCGGCACCTCGTGCAAGGTGTCGTCGACTACGCAATCTACATGCTGAACCCCGACGGCACGGTCGCCAATTGGAACGCCGGCGCGCAGCGCGCCAAGGGCTATACGCGCGACGAAATCGTGGGACGGCACTTCTCCTGCTTCTACAGCCCGTCCGACCAGGCCGCCGGCCTTCCCGCGCGCGGCCTGGCCACTGCCCGCGAGCAAGGCCGCTTCGAGGCCGAAGGCTGGCGCATCCGCAAGGACGGCACGCCGTTCTGGGCCCATGTCGTGATCGATGCCATTCACGACGACGCCGGCGCCCTCATCGGCTACGCCAAGATCACCCGCGACTGCACCGAGCGGCGTGAACGTGAATTGCAGCTGCTGCAAGCCAAGGATCTGGCCGAACGCTACAACAGCGAGCTGACCTCGCTATCGAGTTTCCTGGAAGCGGTGGTCTCGCACATCCCCTCTTGCGTGCTGGTGCTGGACGCCGTGTCGCGCCGCATCCTGCTGGCCAACCGCCAGACCGAGGCCGCCTTCGGCGCGCGCCGCGAACAGATGCTAGGGCTGACCATGCAGCAGTGCCTGCCGCCCGCCGTGCATGAGTTCTTCGAGCGCCTGACCAACGACGCCCTGCGCTCGGATGGCGCGCTGCGCGAGGCGGGCCAGGAGGAAGTGATGACGGGGCGCGGACCGCGCACCCTGCGCAGCCGGACGCTGGTATTCCACAGCAACGATCCGCGCTCGCGTTACGTGCTGCTGATCGCCGATGACATCACCGACGAGAACGCCGCGCAGGCTCAGGTGCGCTACATGGCGCACCACGACACCCTGACCGGCATTCCCAACCGCCGGCTGTTCCGCGAGCGGCTGCTCAAGGCGCTGGCGCCCGATGGCCGCGAACGCAGCGCCGCGGTGCTGTGCCTGGACCTGGACAACTTCAAGAGCGTCAACGACACGCTGGGTCACTTGCACGGCGACGAACTGCTGCGCCAGCTGGCGCGGCGCCTGGCCAAGAATCTGCGCGAACAGGACACGCTGGCGCGCCTGGGCGGCGACGAATTCGCGGTCGTGCTGCCCGGCATCGAGAAAACCGACGACCTGCGCCAGATGGCGCAACGCCTGATCGACGCAGTGCGCGAGCCGTTCCAGGTCGACGGCCATACCGTGCCGGTCAGCGTCAGCATCGGCATCGCGCGCGCCACCGCGCAGGAGTCAGGCGCAGACCACCTGCTGCGCTACGCCGACATGGCGCTCTACGAAGCCAAGCGCAATGGCCGCAACTGCCTGGCGTTCTTCAAGCCCGAAATGGAAGCCGCCGCGCTCAAGCGCCACGAAATGGAGATGGACCTGCGCCAGGCGATCCTGTCGCACCAGTTGCAGCTGTACTACCAGCCCATCAAAGACACCAGCCACGTGCGCACGGTGGGCCGCGAAGCCCTGATGCGCTGGCAACATCCGGCCAAGGGCCTGATCATGCCCAACGACTTCATCCCGATCGCCGAGGAAACCGGGCTGATCCACGAGTTGGGCGCCTTCACCTTGCATGAGGCCTGTCGCGAGGCCATGACCTGGGACGCGCACGAAACCGTGGCGGTGAACCTGTCGGCCACGCAGTTCAACAACAGCGCGCTGGTGTCGCTGGTGGAGTCCGCCCTGGCCACCTCGGGCCTGGCGGCCAGCCGGCTGGAGCTGGAGATCACCGAATCGGTGCTGCTGGCCAACTCCGAGGCCAACCTGAACACACTGAACCGGCTCAAGCAACTCGGCGTGAAAGTGGCGCTGGACGACTTCGGCACCGGCTATTCGTCGCTGGGATACCTGCGCACCTTCGAGTTCGACAAGATCAAGATCGACAAGTCCTTCACCCAGGACGTCGAATCGAGCAAGGAAGCGCTGGCCATCATCCGCGCCATCAACGGTATCGGCCGCAGCCTGGACATCCCCACCACCGCCGAGGGCGTCGAAACACCGGCGCAGCTGGAACGGCTGACCCAGGAAGGCTGCTCGCACTTCCAGGGATACCTGCTGGGGCGGCCGGTATCGCACGAACCGCCACCGCAGCCATAGCGCCGCGGCGGTGGCGCGTCAGCCCCGCAGCAATGCCTGGCTGGCGCGGGCCGCGGCCTGGCGGGCGCGCACCCGTTCGAACAGGTTCTTCGGATCGGCCAGGTCCGGCGCCACTTCGATGCGCGTACCAGCACCATGCTTGAGCGCGCTGTCGCGCAGCCAGCGCAGGGCCGAGAAATCCTCCAGCGCGAAGCCGACCGAGTCGAACACGGTCACGTCGCGTGCGTCCTGGCGGCCGGCACGCTGGCCGGTCAGCACTTGCCACAGCTCGGTCACCGCGAAGTCGGCCGGCATCTGCTGCAGATCGCCTTCGATGCGTGTCTGCGGCTCGTATTCGACGAACACGGGGCCGGCGCGCAGCACATCGGCATGCAACTCGGTCTTGCCGGGACAGTCGCCGCCGACGGCATTGATGTGCATGCCGGGCTCGACCATGTCGGCCGTGAGGATGGTGGCGTAGGCCTTGTCGGCCGTCACCGTGGTCACGATGTCCACGTCCCGGACGGCGGCGGCGGTGCTGTCGAAACGTCGCAGGCGCAGGCCCGGCACATCGGCCAGGTTGCGCGCCAGCTTGTCGCTGGCGGCCGGATCGACATCATGCAGGTGCAGCGTGTCGATGCCGAGGATGTGATGGAACGCCAGCGCCTGGAATTCGCTCTGCGCGCCATTGCCGATCAGCGCCATGCTGCGCGCCCCCGGCCGGGCCAGGGCGCGCGCGGCCAGCGCCGAGGTGGCGGCGGTGCGCAGCGCGGTGGTCAGGGTCATTTCACTGATCAGCAAAGGCTCGCCAGTGCTGACCTGCGCCAGGGCGCCAAAGGCCATCACGGTGCTCAGGCCGGCCGCCGGATTGCCGGGATGGCCATTGACGTACTTGAAACTGTAGAGATCATGATCGGCGATGGGCATCAACTCGATCACGCCGCTGGCCGAATGGCTGGCCACGCGCGCGCTTTTGTCGAACTCCGGCCAGCGCAGGAAGTCGGCCAGCAGGTAATCCAGCAGATCCTCGAACACCTTGCGCGGTCCCTGCGCGGCCACGATTTTCGCAACATCGGTGGTGGTGAGCAGTGTCGTCATTGTTTTCCCCTGATGGTCCTGATACGGAAATTCTGTCCGATGCCCAGGTCAATGCCTAGCGCCCACTTTCCACACGAAATGCGAGGAATCTGCCATTCTGGCAACGGCCGCTGCCACTTGTCGCAAACCGGCGCCATCGCCCTGGAGCGGCCCTCAGGCCTGGCGCGCGTCGGCGCGCAACTCCGATGGCAGGTGTTCGCGCATGGTCTCGATGAAGCGCCGCAGGCGCGCCGGCTGCAGCCGCGACGGCGCATAGACCAGGTACACCGGCAGCGGCGCGGCGCGCCATTGCGGCGCCAACTGCACCAACTGGCCTGTGGCCAGTTCCTCGCGTAGCGCCCAGGCCGATGCGATGCCCACGCCCAGGCCCAGCAAGGCTGCCTTGCGCAGCGCGTACAGGCCGTCGGTCGACAGGCGCGGCTGGATCTCGAAGCTCGCGACCTCGCCGGTATCCACGTGGGTCAGGCTGACCTGGTCGCGATAGAACGTGCGCAGCGCCAGCCAGGGCAGGCCGGCCAGTTCGGACGGATGCGCGGGAACCGGACCGCCGCCCAACAGCGACGGCGCCGCCATGACGCTGCGCGGCACCTCGCCCAGCTTGACCGCCACCACCGAGGGGTCCTCCACAGGACCGACCTTGATGGCGCAATCGATGTTTTCGGCAATGAAATCCGGCAACCGGTCATGCAGCAGCCATTCGACATGCATGCGCGGGTACTGGCGCAGGTACTGCGCCAGCGCGTCCATGAATTGATTCTGGCCGAACGCGTGCGGCGCCACCACGCGCAACGTACCCGCCAGCGCCTCGCCGGCCCCGCGCACATCGCTCTCGAACGACTGCCAGGAGGCCAGCAGTTCCTTGGCGCGCTCGTAGCAGCGCTGGCCGTCCTCGGTCAGGCCGATGGCGTGGGTCGAACGCTGCAGCAAGCGCACCGCCAGCGAACGTTCGAGCTGTTGCAGGCGGCGGCTGACCGTGGGCTGCGTGGCCCCCAATTGCGCCGCGGCGGCCGACAGGCTGCCGGCCTCCACGATGCGCACGAAGGTCTCGATCAACAATATGCGGTCGGAGCCGGTCGGGGCGGCCAGGGCGGGGATGGTCATACGTCTATCGTATAACGGATCTACCCGACGGACGGCTACTCAGGGCCCGCCCATGCGCGCAGAATCTGCGCCGTACCCACCTCGCGGTGCTTTTCCGAACGGATTCCGACTATGCCCTCCGATACCCGGGCGCACGACGCGCCCCCCACCCAAGAGCTCTCCGCCGGCCTGGTGCTGCTGCTGGCGATCGGCGCCGGCCTGGCGGTCGCGTCGCTGTACTACAACCAGCCCATGCTCGGCATCCTTGGCGCGGACCTGCGCGCCAGCCCCGCCGCGCTCGGCTGGATTCCCACGCTGACCCAGCTTGGTTATGCGTTCGGCATATTGACGCTGGCCCCGCTGGGCGACCGCTACGACCGCAAGCGCATTGTCCTGATCAAGGCCGCGGCGCTCAGCGCAGCCCTGCTGCTGGCCGCCCTCGCGCCCGCGATCGGCGTGCTGCTGGCCGCCAGTTTCGCCATCGGCCTGTCCGCCACCCTGGCCCAGGACATCGTGCCGGCCGCCGCCACGCTGGCGCCCCCGGCGCACCGCGGCCGCATCGTCGGCACGGTGATGACCGGCCTGCTGCTGGGCATTCTGCTGTCGCGCGTCATCAGCGGCGTGGTGGCCGAACAGCTCGGCTGGCGCACCATGTTCCTGGTCGCGGCGGTGTCCATCCTGGCGCTGGGCGCGGCCCTGTGGCGCGGCCTGCCAGCCTTCGCGCCAACCACCCGGCTGCCCTACCGCGAATTGCTGGCCTCGCTGCCGCGGCTGTGGCGCCAGCATGGCGAACTGCGCCGCGCCGCCACGGCACAAGGCCTGCTGTCGCTGGGTTTCAGCGCCTTCTGGTCGACGTTGGCGGTGATGCTGCACGAAGCGCCATTCCATCTCGGCGCCGCCGCCGCCGGCGCCTTTGGCCTGGCGGGCGCGGCGGGAGCGCTGGCCGCGCCACTGGCCGGACGCTATGCCGACCGGCGCGGCCCGCACGCCGTCAGCCGCCTGGGCGCCGCGCTCACGACCGTGTCGTTCGCCGCCATGGCGCTGCTGCCGCTGCTGTCCGCCCAATCCGGCCTGTGGCTGATCGCGGCCAGCGCCATCGGCTTCGACCTGGGCATTCAGGTGGCGCTGATCGCGCACCAGAGCATCGTCTACGGCATCGACCCGGCCGCCCGCAGCCGCCTCAACGCCGTGCTGATGGTCAGCGTCTTCATCGGTATGGCCGCGGGCGGAGCGCTGGGCAGCCTGGCGCTGGCGCACTGGGGCTGGATCGGCGTGACACTGGTGGCCACGGCGGCAGCCGGCGGGGCGTTGCTGTTGCGTCTCTGGCCGGCTGCGGGCGAACGCCGCGCCCGGGCGGGCTGCGCGGCCTGACCGGCGGCGGCATGGCGGCGCCGGCCCGGGGGAATCCCCGGCCCCTGCGGCGGGCCGGACCTCAAACGCCAATGTTCTCCGGCATAGGCCCCCCGGTGCGCCCGGCGGGAACGAGGGCCGGAACCCCCGGGAAAACATGGGTGGAAATCCCTCGGATCTGATTTATGCTTTCAATGAGCATAAATCAGCTCTTTTTTTCCCCAAAAAATGCTCAATATGAGCATTTAAAGCGCCCAAGGAGTCCATCATGACCGCCGCCCCCCTGCGCACCGTCGCCTTCGACCTGCCCACTGCCAGCCATCCCGGCGCCGTCGGCCAGGCTTGGGCCCGCGTGCCTGCGCCCCTGTCGACCGCCGGACGCGCCGAGGCGGCGCAACGCATCCGCGCGCTGCTGGCGCGCGAAAACGCAGTGCTGGTGGCGCATTACTACGTCGACGGCGACGTCCAGGAACTGGCCGAAGCCACTGGCGGCTGTGTCGGTGATTCGCTGGAGATGGCGCGCTTCGGCCGCGACCACCCGGCCGCGACCCTGGTGGTGGCCGGCGTGCGCTTCATGGGAGAGACCGCCAAGATCCTCAGCCCCGCCAAGCGCGTGCTGATGCCGGACCTCGACGCCAGTTGTTCGCTCGATCTGGGCTGCCCCGCCCCGGCCTTCGCCGACTGGTGCGATGCCCACCCGGATCGCACCGTGGTGGTCTACGCCAACACCAGCGCCGCCGTGAAAGCGCGTGCCGACTGGGTCGTGACCTCGTCGGTCGCGCTCGATCTGGTCGCCGACCTGCATGCGCGCGGCGAAAAGATCCTCTGGGCCCCCGACCGCCATCTGGGCCGCTATGTGCAGGCCCAGACCGGCGCCGACATGCTGCTGTGGCAGGGCGCCTGCCTGGTGCACGACGAGTTCAAGGGTACCGAGCTGGAACTGATGCGGGCCGCCTATCCCGACGCGCGCGTGCTGGCCCACCCCGAGTCGCCATCGTCCGTCCTGGCGCAGGCCGACGTGGTCGGCTCCACCACCCAGCTGATCGAAGCCGCCCGCCACCTGGACGCGCCGCGCCTGATCGTCGCCACTGACCAGGGCATCCTGCACAAGATGCGCCAGCGGGCGCCCGGCAAGACGTTCCTGGCGGCCCCCACCGCCGGCGACAGCGCCACCTGCAAAAGCTGCGCCCACTGTCCCTGGATGGCGATGAACGGATTGGCCGGCCTGGCTCACACGCTCGAACACGGCGCCAACGAAATCCTGCTGGACCCGGCCTTGGCGCGCCGCGCCAAGGCGCCGATCGACCGCATGCTGGACTTCGCCGACACGCGCAAGCGTCCGGTACGCGCCAGCGGCGACCTGGCGCGCGACGGCGCGCTGTTCCAGCGGGTCGGGCCGGCCTGATGCCGCACCCCGGAGCCTCCGCCATGGCATTCGACGTCATCATCATCGGCAGCGGCTTGGCCGGCCTGGCCGCTGCGCTGGAATTGGCGCCGCACCGGCGCGTGGCCCTGGTCAGCAAGGGCGCGCTGCGCTCCGGCGCCAGCCAGCATGCGCAGGGCGGTATCGCCGCGCCACTGGGTCCGGGCGACAGCGTGGCCGCGCACCTGCGCGATACCCTGGAGGCCGGCGCCGGCCTGTGCGACGCGAACGCCGCGCGCGCCATCATCGACCAGGCCTGCGCGGCCATCGGCTGGCTGCAGGCCCAGGGAGTGGCCTTCTCGACCGAGGGTGCGCACCTGCACCTGACGCGCGAAGGCGGCCATGGCCAACGCCGCATCGCCCATGCCGCCGATGCCACCGGCCGCGCCATCATCGCCGCGCTCGTGGCGCGGGTCGAGCAGCAGCCCGCGATCACCGTACTGGCGCGGCACTGCGCCATCGACCTGCTGCTGTCCGGCGCGCCCGGCAGCCGCTGCCACGGCGTGCGCCTGCTGGATCTGGACCGAGGCCTGCGCCGCGATATCGCCGCCGCGCAAGTCGTGATCGCCACCGGCGGCGCCGGCCAGGTCTACGCCAGCACCACCGCACCGCCCAGCGCCACCGGCGACGGCATTGCCATCGCCGCGCGCGCCGGCGCCCGGGTCGCCAACCTGGCGTTCACGCAATTCCACCCCACCGGCCTGCACCACCCGCGCGCCGACGGCTTCCTGATCTCGGAGGCCGTGCGCGGCGAAGGCGGAAGACTGTGCCTGCCCGACGGCAGCCGCTTCATGCCCGCCCACGATCCGCGCGCGGAGCTGGCGCCGCGCGACATCGTGGCGCGCGCCATCCATGCCGAGATGCAGCGCCACGCGCTCGACTGCGTCCATCTGGACATCCGCCACCAGCCCCGCGATTTCCTGCTGGCGCACTTTCCTCTGATCCACGGACGCTGCCTGGCCCTGGGCCTGGACATCGCGACCACGCCCATCCCCGTGGCGCCGACCGCCCACTACACCTGTGGCGGCATCGCCACCGACACCGACGGCCGCAGCAGCGTGCCCGGCCTGTATGCCGTGGGCGAAGCCGCCTGCACCGGCCTGCACGGCGCCAACCGGCTGGCCAGCAATTCGCTACTGGAATGTGTCGTCACCGGGCGCGCCGCGGCGCGCGATATCCTGGCCAGCCCCCTCGCCACGCCATCCGGCGCCGCCATGGCGACCGCCGTGGCGCCGGCCCATGCCGCGCCGGCCGACGCCGCGGCCATGGCCGCTTGCGTGGCGCGGCAGCGTCAGGCGCTGCGGGCCTCGATGAGCCGCGATGCGGGTATCGTGCGCAGTGATGCCTCGTTGCGGCGCGCCGCCGACCACATCCGCGCATTGCGGCGCGCGCTTGAAGCGCACGACCCTGCTGACGACGGCCTGGCGCTGCTGGAACTGCGCAATCTGGCCCTGGTCGCCGACCTGATCGTGGGCGACGCCCAGGCACGCCGTGAGAGCCGTGGCGCGCATTTCAACCAGGACTGGCCGGACCGCGCGGAAGCGGCCACTGGCCAGGCCGCGCCCCCTTGAACCGCCGACGGGCCCGGACCGGACCGATCACGACGGCGGAAACGAAGTCCGGACGCGGGGGTGCCGCGGGCCGTGCTCAGGGTAACTGCGATCCGACAGCGTATTGACGACCTGGTACCCCACCGCCTGCACCAGCAGGCCGATCAGGCCGCCATTGCTGTTGCTGGACTGCACCCCCTGTTATGGCGTAGTAGCCCGACTCCGCCAACGGTATGGTCGCCTGCGCCAGCACTGCGGCGCCGGCGGCCACATCGCCAACTGCTCGACCAGCGCCAACACGACGATACGCATGATCGGGTTCATGTCGGGCTCCCGTCCCGGTGGCTTGCGGTTGGCTGGGGAGACGCGGGCGCGTCGGCCGGAGCGCCGGCGGGTTCGGGGTCAGTCGCTGCGGTCGCCGGCCGGAGTGTTGACCTGCGAGGCGTCGATGATCTCCGTGACCAGCACCGCGTCCGGCCCGTGCAGGAAGTACTCGGTCTCCAGCGGCTCGCGCAGTCTCATGTAGCGGTCTTCGCCGATCTGCATGGTGTGTCCGGCGGCCAGCTCGGCGCCGCTCTCGCGCAGGTAGGCCATGATGTTGTTGAACATGTCCGAATACAGCTCGCCCTGGTGATGGCCCTCGGCCAGCGCGGCGAAATCCGGCAGCCCGAAGCGCCCGGCGCCATAGGTGCGCATCCACACGCCCTGGACGCCTTCGACCTCGTATTTCACGAAGCCGCAGTACAGCATGTTCAAGGGCAGCGAACGCAGCAGTTCCAGGCTCTCGTCGCCCATCGAGTCGCGCGCGAACACGCCCGCGGGCAACGATGTGCGGGCGCCTTCGTTCAGCACCGCGACGGCCTGCGAATCCGTCAGCGCCCCGGCCACCGCCGCCAGCGCCACGTACTGCTCGAGCGGGTCCGTTTCGAAACCTGCGTAGTACAGCAGCACATGGCTGACATGGCCGCGCACCTGTTCCTTGACCTCGGCGGGATAGTGGGCCGGCGCCACGCACGCTTCCAGCGCGTCATGCGGGAAGGGCGCGTCAAACCCCACCAGGCGCACCACATGCTTGCCCCAGCCGGCCAGGGCCAGCAGTTCCGGCATGTCCGGCTCGATCTCGGCGCGCGCCTCGCGCATCTCGGGGTGATAGGCGCGCAGCGCCGCCGCCAGCGCCTCGGCCCGCAGCGCCAAGGGCGCGGCAAACACCACCTGCAGGCACGGGCCGTCCTTCATCGCAGGATTGGCCACCAGGGAAGCGGCGGCGGCCGCGGGCGATTCGGCGCGGCCGAAGAAGCGGGAAAAGATACTCATGTGCGGGGGTCCTGACGATGCGGGAAAAGCGGGGATGCTAGCAAGGCGGCGCCACATGCACGCGGCGCATGTGCAACAAAACCAGGCCGCGCGCTACCGGACGTTAGCAGCCCCCCTGGCTACCGCACCGCTTCACTTCAATTCCCGCGTCGCGCCGATGACGCGCAAGGTCGGCATCAACTGACGCCAGGCGTCCTTGGGAATGACCGCCGGCCGCTTCAAGTCCGCCACGGCCGGATCGTCCAGCAAGTCCCCCTTGCAGGCAAACACGATGCTGTTGGTCATATCGTCGTCCACCACCTCGAACATGGCGCCGCCGAACGCAGCCCGTACCCGCTCGAGATAGACATGGTGCAGCGGATGGTTCACATGGAAATTGATCACCAGGATGCCGTCGTCGCGCAGCGCGCGATGGCAGTCCGCGTAGAAATCCGCGGAACACAGCCCGGGCGGAATGCCGGCGTCGTCGAAGCCGTCCAGCAGCAGCACGTCAGCGGCTTCGCGCAGCCCGCGCAGATGCTCGGCCGCATCGGCCAGGACCACCTTGAAGCGCTCGCCATCGGGCGGCACCATGAACGTGTCGCGCAAGGCGATGACCCCCGGGTCGACCTCGACCACCTCGATACGCGACTGCGCCAGGTAACGGTGGCAGAACTTGGCCAGCGAGCCGCCGCCCAGACCCACCATCAGGATGTCCGCGGGCGCCGGCGCGAACAGCACGAACCCCATCATCATGCGCGTGTATTCCAGGTCCAGCGCGTCCGGGCTGAGGGTGGACATGCGGCTCTGGATGACCTTATCGGAAAAGTGCAGCGTGCGCGTCGTGCCGGATGCCTGCACATAGGGCTGGGCCGGGCTGGCGCCGCGGCTGGCGGCATCCGGCGCCTGGGGCAGGGTGGACAGGGACGGAGAGGAATCTGGGGCGGACATGGGGCAGAAGATACCACCGCCACGGGTCATGGCACTTTCTCGGACAGATCCCAAGCAACCCGGTTAAAGAACCGGCGCCGGCCTGCCGTACATCCCGTATCACCGCAGCATCGCGGGTGCGGGCCGCGCCGGCCCGCCACGACGCCACGCGTCCCGCCACAACGGAATCCCCATGCAACCCCTGGCCCCCGACACCCCTCTTGCGCAAACCGTTCCCGCGGACCACGACGCCCGCGCCGCCGCCCGGCGCGCCGATACCGCCGCCGGACAAGACCGGGACGGCGCGCAAGCCGCCCAACCCGTCTCGATCCGTGTCGTCCTCAGCGACGAGGCCCTGGAGCGCGCCGCCAAGGCGCGCAAGGCGGCGCTCCACATCGCCGCCGACGCGGCCCAGTCGCGCCAGGACCTGGCGCGCGCCCGCATCGCGCAGATCAAACAGCGCATCGATACGCTCAAGAAGATGCTGATGTTCTTGGGCAAGGCCGCGGCCAAGGTCATCCTGCGCGAGCTGCGCCAACTGGCCGGCGAACTCGGCCAGGCCGCCAACGCGCTCAAGGACAGCGGCGGCGCACAACTCGCCACCGGCAGATCGGCGGGCGGCGCCGCCCCCGTGGTCCATGGCGCGCAGGGGGGCCAGGCCAGCGCCGACGCCGCCGGACCGGCCGCGGCCGCCACGGCCGATGGCACCGGTGCCGACGGCGAATCGCAGGCCCACGCCGCCACCTCGCGCGCCCTGTCGGCCTACGCCGCCGCCAGCGACAGCGCCATGGATCCCAGCGCCGAGGCCGACGCGACCCCTGCCGATCCGGCCGCGCAAGACGGCGCCGCCTCGGCCCGCGCCGCCGCGGACGACACCGCCACCTCCGGCGACACCGACACCGCCGGCAACCCGGACGACAAAGACGGCGTCACCGGCGCATCCCGCCAGGACCCGCAAGCCGCGCGCCAGCGCCGCCAGGAAGACGCTCAGGCCGTGCGCGACGCCATCCGCGCCATGAAGGAACTGCTCGCGATGCTCAAGAGCAAGCTGCGGCAACAGGACAAGGAAGCCCAGAAGCAGGTCGCCGAGGTGCGCGACGCCCTGGCCGAGGCCGAAAAAAGCGCACAGGCGATCGAAGGCGGCGCCATGGGCGGCGGCATGGATGGCGGCGCCAGCAGCGACGCCATGACAGGCGCGGCAATGGACGGCGGCGGCGGCCCTGCCGCCCCGGCCTGACCTCCCTCCTTCCCGCGCGGCATCGCCGCGGCCGGGCGCAGGCCGCGCCCGGCATATGATGGACCTCCCGCCACGCCGGACGTCCCCCGCCATGCCTTTCATCCGCCCGCTCTGCTTTGCCTGCCTGCTGGTTCCCTTCCTGGCCACGGCCCAGACCGATACCGACGCCGAGGCCGCTCGGGCGCGCGAAACCCTCAGACAACGGGCCGAGGATCCGGGCTGGATCGACGAGTGCTTCACCGCCGGCAATCCGTTCCGCTATTGCATCTACCTGGACAAGCCGTCCGGCGGCTTGCGCGTCGTCGACCAACACTTGCAGGAACCCTACCAGGTCTACCTGTTCGACAACGGCCCGGACTACCCGCGGGACGGCCGCTACCGCATCCGCCTGAACGGCAAGATCGGCTATGCCGACGAAGAGACCGGCGCCATCGTCATCGCCCCGGTCTATGACTGCGCCTTGCCCTTCGAAGAGGGCCGGACCCGGGCCGGCGTCGGCTGCCGGCAAGAAAGCGACGGCGAACACCGCTGGTGGTCGGGCGGCCGGTGGCAGACCATCGACCGGCAAGGCAAGACCATCGACTAGCTCGACCACTTCGGGAACGTACGTCTTGCCGCCGGCGATCGGGCGGACCTCGTGGGGTGAACGAGCCGGAAAGCGCCGTCAGACGCCCAGCTCATCGAGCCGGGCCTTCAATCGCGGCCCGGCGAAATCAAGAAAAGCGCGCAACTTCAGCGGCAGGATGCCCTGCCCGGGGTGGACCAGGCTGATGGGCCATGGCGCCGGCTCGAACGCGTCGAGCACGGTCCTGACCGCACCGGCACGCAGCGCATCCGCGATCTGGTAGGACAGCACGCGCGTCAGACCGACCCCGGCCATGGCCGCTTCGATTGCGGCTTCCGCGGTGCTCACGGCAAGCCGCGAGCGGATCGGCACCGCCACCTCCGCCTTGCCGGCCCCGAAGGTCCAGACTTGCCTGGACGCAATCTGTTCCATGGTGACGCATGCGTGACCAGCCAGCTCAAGCGGGTGCCTCGGCGTGCCATGCGCGGCGAAGTAGGCCGGACTGGCGCAGACCACCCGACGTGTCGTGCCAACCCGCCTGGCGATGAAACTGCTGTCGGAGAGCTCCGCGATCCGCACGGCCACGTCGATCTGATCTTCCAGGAGATGCATCACGCGATCGGTCAGCACCATCCGCACATCGACGTCCGGATAGGTCCTGAGGAATTCCGCGACCACGGGCACCAGATGCACGCGTCCGAAGACGACCGGCGCGGTCACGACCAGCTCCCCTTTGGGCGCCGCGTATTCCCCCGACGCGGCGCGCTCGGCCTCTCCCACTTCTTCCAGAATGCGCCGGCACGCGGCGACATAGGATTGACCGGCTTCGGTCAGGGCAAGTCGCCGGGTGGAGCGATGCAGCAGTCGGGTTTTCAGGTGCGACTCCAGATCCGCGACCTTGCGGCTGACCGTCGCAAGCGGAATCTCCAGCTTGCGGGCCGCCGCGGAAAGACTCCCTGCATCGACCACGGCAACCAGAATCGACATGGCTTCGAGACGATCGGTCATGTTCTCATTTCTTGAGAGGATGATTCCCAATTATGCGGGGTTATCTTTCCCCCGAGAAGCTCCTACGATCCAGACGTCCCCGGCGAACGCGCCGGACATCTGGAGATGCGCCGTGTCCACCCTTTCGAGCACCAAACCGGAGGCCCTGCAATGCAGCGCTTCCCTTGAACACTTGCCCGTCAACCTGTTCGCAGCGGTCATGGGCATTGCCGGACTCTCGATCGCATGGCGCCAAGCCAGCCAGCAATTCGGCGTTACGCCGCTGATATCCGCGGCAACCGGGCTGCTTGCCATTTTGGTGTTCCTGGTGCTTGGCGGCGGCTATCTCGCCAAGGCAATCAGGCATCCGGCGGCGGTCGCCGCCGAGTTTCGGCACCCGGTCGCGGGCAACTTCTTTGGCACGATCACAATTGCCGTCCTGCTGCTTTCCGCTGTGATTTCACCGGTGAGCCAGCCGCTCGCCGAAGCGGTCTGGGGGGTGGGGGCCGTTGCCACGGTCGCATTCAGCTTCACCATTGCAAGCCGGCTGCTGCAGGGCAAGATCGAAACCCGGCATGCGGTTCCCGCGTGGTTCATTCCCGGGGTCGCCACACTGGATATCGCGGTCGCCGGGGGCACCATGCCCATGCCGTGGGCCCATGAGCTCAACCTGTTCGCACTGGCCGTTGGAACAATGATTGCCCTCTTGTTCTTTACGATCATCATGTCGCGCGTGATTCATCACGAGCCCCTGCCGGCCGCCATGATTCCGTCGCTGTTGATCATGATGGCGCCGTTTGAAGTGGGGTTTCTCGCCTACACCAACTTCACCCAGCGTGTCGACACGTTCTCCGGGCTGCTGTTCTACTTCGGTCTCTTCCTCTTCCTGACACTGGCGCCCAAAGTATTTCGCAAGGGAATTCCGTTCGCTTCCGGATGGTGGGCCATCAGCTTTCCAATGGCGGCTCTCGCAAGTGCCGCGCTGAAGTACTCGATGTTCGCCCAGGCCTGGCCGGTCACGCTGATTGCAATCATCCTGCTCGCCCTGCTGAGCATCGCGATCGCGGTTCTCTTCTTCAGAACGCTGCAAATGCTCCTGAATGGCAGGCTGCTGACCGGTTGAAACCGTCATTGGCCAACGGCGCAGGGAAGGTTGCGCGTGGGAACGTATTGTAAGGTTACAATAAATGGTTTCCATTCTCATTGATGCGCGGGGTTTTGCGCATCCATCCTCTCCAGCCCTTCGCCGCCAGCCATCCCTGCCATGCACCTTCGTTCCGCTCCGGCATTCGCCGCCGCCGTGGCCCTTGCCGCGCCTTTCACCGCGCCTGCGCAGACGCCTGATTCCGCCGTACAACTGCCCGCCGTGCGCGTTACCGGGGAGGGCGATTCTGGCGAAGGCAACCTGTTCAACCCTGTCGCACCGCCGGCGGTCAACAAGTCATCCGTTCCCCTGGCCAAGACGCCCCAGTCGATCACCGTGGTACCGCGGGCGGTCCTGGACGCGCAGCAGGCGCAGACCCTGGCCGATGCGCTGCACAACGTGCCCGGCGTGGTCGCCAATCAGTTTGGCCGTCGCGGCTGGGACGACCTCATCATCCGCGGCCAGGTGGCCTCGGATTCCGTATTCCTGGACGGGCTGCGCACGGCGGCAAGCAATCGCATCGCCGAAACGCTTTTCGGCGTGGAACAAGTGGAGGTCCTGAAGGGGCCCGCCTCGCTGCTTTACGGCCAGGTTCTTCCTGGCGGCCTGGTCAACATGGTCAGCAAACGCCCGCGCGCCGAGGCCTTCGCCGATGTCGCCACCACCCTGGGCAGCCATGACTTCCGACAGGCCACGCTGGACATGGGCACGCCTTTGTCGGAGAACGGCAAGGCGGCCTTTCGCATCAATGCCCTGGCCATGAATTCGCATGACGAAACCGACCACGTGTGGTTCAAGAACCGGTTCATAGCCCCGTCGCTGTCATTGGATCTGGGTCCGCGCACGGATTTCACGATCCTGACCAGCTACCAGGAACGCCGTTACATCCGCCAGCAGGGCTTGCCGATCGTAGGATCGGTCAAGCCAAATCCCAATGGCGCGATCCCCCGCGACCGCTTTACCGGCGAGCCTGGCCAGGACCCCTATCGCGGCTACCAGAGCCGCGTGGGCTATGCGCTGACGCATCGCTTCGACAATGGCTGGACGGTCAATCAGAACGTGCGTTGGCAAACCTTCACCCTCAACGGCCAGTTGGTCGCCAACGGCCTATTGCGCGCCGACAATCAGACGCTGCGGCGCACCGCCACGGACCAGCATTGGGACGGCGACACGATCACGCTGGACACCAACGCGCAGCGGAAATTCGCAACGGGATTCGGCCGCCACGAAATCACCCTGGGCCTGGACTACCTGCGCACGCGCGAGAACAGTCTGTCGTACAACTGCTCGGTGCGGGACCTCAACGTGTACCAACCGGTTTACGGCAGCCCCATCAACTGCCCCGCCAATCCGCGCACCGACAGCAGCAGCACCGTCCGCTCGATCGGGCTGTATGCCCGCGACCAGATCGCTTTGGGAGAGAAATGGAACGCGGTCTTCGGCCTGCGCCATGACACCGCAACCACCTACTCGACCGACCATCGCACCCAATCGCGAGAGGACAGCAGCGACAACGCCATCACGGGATCAGGCGCATTGATGTACGAGGTCCTGCCAGGCGTGCGGCCCTATGTCAGCTATGCCACATCGTTCTATCCAAACAGCGGCACCGACGCGAACGGCAGCGCATTCAAGCCGGAAAGCGGCAGCCAATGGGAAGCCGGCGTAAAAATCGACCTTGACGAGGGCGCAACCAGCATCACCGTGGCGGCGTTCGATCTTGAGCGCCGCAACGTCCTCCAGGCGGACCCGTTGAACGACGGTTACAGCATCGCGGTCGGCAAGCAGCGCACGCGCGGCGCGGAACTGGGATGGGCGTCGGACCTGGGCAACGGCCTGAGCCTGACGGGAGGCTACGCGTATCTCTCGGCCGTTGTCGTCGACGATGGCGGCCAACAGCCGTCGACCGACAATACCCGCCTTAACAGCGTCCCGCGGCACAGCTTCAACGTGACCGCGCGCTATCGGATGCGCGGCAGCCTGACCGGCTGGGAACTGACCGGCGGCCTGCGCGGCGAAGGAAGCCGCTATACCTACGGCTACGACCTGCCTGGTTATGTCGTGGCGGATGCTGGCGTGGCCTATAACGCGGAACGCTGGCGCGCGGCGCTGACCGTCAACAACCTCCTCGATAAACACTACTACGCCGGAGGGGTGCGTAACGCCGTCGCGCTGGGCGATGGCCGCATTACCTTGCTTACGCTGTCGTACCGCCATTGAGATGACGGAGCGCTTCGGGGTGGCGGGAGCAACGCCGGCGGCCAGCCGGCCGGTACGGCGTGGCGCTCGCAGGTGGCGTTGATCGCGCAATGCCCGGAGCGCTCAGGCGGTCAGGAAGCGCATGACTTCGGCCCAATCGTTCGTCGACAGGGCGACATCCTCGAAGTCGCCAGCTTCCTCGTCGTAGCGTGACACGCAGAAGCGCTGGCTCCTGCCGGATTCGCGGTCGGCATAGTTGGCGTAGTCGACATACACCTTCAAACTACGCGCCTCGTTCTCGAACGAAGGAGCGGCATCGATATAGCTCGACGTGTCGAAATATCCTTCGGGAAGGGGCGGCAGGGTTGTTATGTCGAAGTCGGGAAATTCGCGACGTAGTCGTTCAAGATTCATAAGGGATGCATGTAGAGGCTGGAAGCCTGACATTTTACGTTGCTCAGCGCAATCGCCGCGATGGCCTCCGAAACTGGCGGTTCTCAGCGAGGGCCAGTCACTTGCTACCTGCGGGGACCAGGTCAAAGGCAAAGAACGACGGCGCCGTCGATGGCGAGCATGAAGGGCCACCCCGGGGGTGAACAGCAAGGCTCTCGAAGATCAACACAGAAAACGCCTTGGCGTATCGGGCTTCCCAAAAATCCTCCGATGGCGACGCCAGCAAGCCGATGCGCTCCCGCCCCATGATCGGCCCGGCCAGCGTCCAATGAGGGGGGGCTCAGAAAACGGAAAGCGAAGCGCGCGAGGCCGCTTTCAGCGGACGCTTGCACTATCGGGAAGCGTGCCGTTTCGCCATTCCCGTGGCGTCATGCTGCAATGTGCCTTGAATGCGCGAGAAAGCGCGGCTTCACTGCCGTAACCAACCTCAATCGCGATCATCTTCAACGGCCGCCCCTGTCGCAACGCCCGCTGCGCCAACCTGATGCGCCAGCCCTGTAAATAAACGCCAGGGGTACAACCGACAACGCTGCGGAAACTGTTGGCGAATACGGTACGGGACATTCCCGAGATGCCGGCCAGCGTATCCAGTGACCATGCTTGCCGCGGTTGATCGTGCATTGCCACGAGGGCGTGGCGCAACTTGGGGTGCGACAAGCCGGCCAGCATGCCCCCGCTGATCTTCCCTGTCTCCATCAAGTGCCGCAACACCTGAATCAACACCACCTCGAACAACCGGTCAATTAGCACATGCCGACCACAGTTGTTGCCGAATGCCTCATCGAACAGCAGCGTCAGCACTTGATCGACCCCATCGACGTCATCCAGCGCCAAGCAGATCACGTCGGGCAACGCACCCGCCACCGGATTTGAAATTCCGCCATCGAATTGAAGATCTGCACACACCAGGTCTGAGCCGCGCTGGGTGTCCGTCATAAAGCGCCTGGACATGGGGCGCGGATAGAGCAGCAGGCTTGGAGCGTTCACCTGGAGTGAGGGGCGCCCAGGATGGATGACCTCCACCGCCCCTGTCCTGACCAAATGCATCTGACCACCCTCGTTTGGGGCGGAGAAATCGGTGATGCCGCACATGGCACCCGAATGAAACATGCGTGCGCGTACCGGGAAGTGGTTCAGCAGTGCCCCCAAGCGGTCGGTACATGCATCGGTCAATTTGGAACTCCTAATCAAGTTTTATGCATTTTATGAACCCATCCGTACCGCGTCCAGTTCTAAAGTTCGTCCTGCCACCCGGCTCCATTCAACCTCAAGTCACAAGGAGGACCTTATGTCGATCAGAAAACTCCTGTACCGCGCCCAAGCCACTGCCATCGGCGGTCGTGAAGGGAGCGCCCCCTCTTCGGTTGGCGTCCTGAAAGTCCGGCTTTCCCCCCACGGGAACTTGGTGGCGCTGGCGGGTGCAATCCCAACCGGTTTCGGCATTGAGGTCGATCTGCAAATCAGCCGCGCTTGAGCCTCGTTTGAGTCTCACGGCCCTATTCATCTTCAACCAAAGGATCAGCATCATGAAGTTCACAAACAAGCTCATCGCCGCCTCTGCCATGGCTCTGGCGTCCACCCTGTCCCTGGCGGCAGGCAGTCCCGGTGTCGAGCGCAATACCCAAGCCTTCCTCGAAGCCTTGGCTAAAGGCGGTGGCCAGCCACTGGAAACGCTGTCGCCTGCCGATGCCCGCCAAGTGCTTGTTGGCGCACAGAAGGGCGCGAAGCTAGCGCCTGCCGACGTGAGCGAGAAAACGATCACCGTTGATGGCAAGCCGATCGTGTTGAACATCGTTCGTCCCGCCGGCTCCAAAGGCGTATTGCCCGCGTTCATCTTCGTGCATGGCGGCGGCTGGATTCTGGGCGATTTTCCGACGCACGAGCGCTTCGTTCGCGATCTGGTCGCCGACTCCGGCGTGGTGGGGATTTTCGTGAACTACACCCCTTCGCCCGAGGCGCGTTACCCCGTGGCCATCAACGAAATCTACGCGGCCACCAAGTGGGTAGCTGACAACGGCTCGCAGATAAATGTGGATGGTAAGCGGCTGGCCATTGTGGGCAACAGCGTAGGCGGCAACATGGCCACGGTGGTGGCGCTGATGGCCAAGGCCAAGGGCACGCCCAAGCTGCGCTCGCAAGTATTGTTCTGGCCCGTCACCAACGCCAACTTCGAGAATGCGTCCTACGACGAGTATGCCAACGGCCACTTCCTGACCAAGGGCATGATGAAGTGGTTCTGGGATGCCTATACCACCGACCCGAAGCAGCGCCAGGAGATTTACGCCTCGCCGCTGCTGGCAACATCCGAGCAGTTGAAGGGGCTTCCCCCGACGCTGATCCAGACGGCCGAGAAGGACGTGCTGCGCGATGAAGGTGAAGCCTACGCACGCAAGCTGGATGCCGCAGGTGTGAACGTGGTCTCAACCCGCTATAACGGCATGATTCACGACTTCGGCCTGCTCAATGTGCTAGCTGACGTGCCGGCTACGCGCGCCGCTTTGCATCAAGCTAGTGAAGAGTTGAAGGCGCGTTTGCGCTGAAGTGAAATAGCCGCACCCAAGCCATAGGGGTATCCGGTTTGGGTGTGATCATTTTTGCTGAAAAGCCGCGCGAACTTGGCTGGCCTGGCTGCGCCAGTGACCAGTCAAGCCCATTTCACGGTACCTGCTGGAGCACATCGAACGACGCAAGGCATGGCCGGCGACGCCATCGCCTTCCCGGCCGTCAATCATCCAGCACGCAGTGCGAGAGACTCCGCATCGCATCGATGGCGCGATCGGTGGATTCGCCCATCTGGGCATGCACGATGGCGCCGTCAATCGCGACCGTAAGGGCGGCGCCCAGGGTGTGACCAGGGCTCTCGAAGAGCACGTCCAGACATCTCGCGACGTCCTTCTTGTGCTCGCGCACGATCTTCAAAATGGCGGGATGCGTGGAGCCGAACTCGGCCACGGCATTCAGAAAGGCGCAACCGCGGAAATCCTCGCTGTCGAACCAATCGCGCAGCGTAAGCGCCAGCGAGTCGATCTTCGAGGCGCCGGAGTCCAGATTGGAAGCGAGACTCTCTCGAAACCACTGCATCCAGCGTTCGTGGCGGAACTCGAGATACGCCATCACCAGCAATTCCTTGCTGGGATAGTGCCGATAGAACGTCACCTTGGTGACAGCGGCGGCTTCGATGATCTTGTCGACCCCGGTGGCGCGGATGCCCTGGCCGTAAAACAGGGCATGGGCCGCATGCAGGATGCGTTCACGAGGCGAGAGCGTGTCGACGGGGGGAGTGTTGCGTGTCATGGCGCATTGTAGACAGATCGGTCCACTGCCCGCAATTTGAAGTAGACAGGTCGTTCCACTTGCATTAACCTGCGCATGTAGACAGATCGTTCTACTTTCTTTTGCCCAGGAGCAATCATGGAAACTCGTCCCCCCCTGCCGCCGTTCACGAAAGAAACCGCCATCCAGAAGGTACGGCTCGCGGAAGATGGCTGGAACTCGCGCGACGCCGCGAAGGTCGCACTGGCCTACACGCTGGATACCAAATGGCGCAATCGCGCCGAGTTCGCCAACAACCGGACGGAAGCCCAAGCCTTCCTGGATCGGAAATGGAAGAAGGAACTCGACTACCGGCTCATCAAGGAACTCTGGGCCCACGATGGCAACCGGATCGCCGTGCGTTATGCCTACGAGTGGCACGACGACGCGGGCAACTGGTTCCGTTCTTATGGAAACGAGAACTGGGAGTTCATGCCTGATGGACTGATGCAACGCCGCTACGCCTGCGTCAACGACATGCCGATCAAGGAATCGGAGCGAAAGTTCCATTGGCCGCTCGGCCGCCGGCCCGACGATCATCCGGGCCTGTCGGAGCTCGGCCTCTGAACGACCGCAAGAATGGTGAGTCGGAGCGTCCAGCCCGCATGCGCTTGACCTCCGCTCCCTATTTCGCCTTGCTAAGCCTGGCCTGACAGTCCCTCTGCGACCGACTTTATTTCCCGTTTTCAGCCGTGAAGAACAGGAATAAAGTTCGCTTGGTTACTCAAGCCAGCCGCGGCCGCGTACCATCCGCGAGCGTCAGCTTTCGGAATGGGGCTGGTTCCCCGGCTGCGCTACAGGCGGCCGTCCAGAGTGTGACTTGAATCCAGCCGCGGCGTATCCAGCAGTCGTGCCTTCACATCGAGTAGCTCGTCGTCAGACACATCGAAACGCTCTATCCACACTTCGCCTTTCAGTCCGGTCAGCCGCGGTTCGCCGGCGGCACTGGCTGCCAGGTGTAGCCCAAACACGGCGCTGCGCAGCTGTTTGAGCGCTGCGTTCGGAAGTGCGTACTGCGGAGGCTTAGGATCAATCGCCGTCGCAGCCAGGTCGGGCTCATTGCCAGCCTGAATGACGATACCGGCGCCATAGTCATAGAAGGCAAACCAGTCCGGAGGCAATTCCGAGCGCAACGTGTGCAAGCCGCCGGCCTGCGTCACCATGTCGCGATTGATTGCGGTCAGCCAAGACACCGTCTTGAGCGTGTTGGGTTTGAGCACCATGGCGGAGAATACTGGTGCCCCTACGTCAACGCCGCGGGCCTGCTCCGACGCGAAGGCTTCGGTGGGCTGGTTACTGTTCCATTCCGACGGGGACAGCACAAAACCAAAACCACCATGACCATGCAGTGCTTGCAGCCGGCCTGCAAACTCGACGAACAAGGCTTGAAAGACTTTGGGTTGCTCGACAATATCAACAAAGGGCAACGCAAACCGCAGCACGTCCAGACGGCCTGTTTTTTTAGCGGTCCAAGCCGGTGCGGCGTTGACATAAAAGGAGTTGGGACCGGCGTCCTCGCGCTTGATGCCGCTCGTGTACTGCAGGTCGAGCTTCTCGTCTTCGTCGAGCGTTTTGAAAAAATCGCGGATCTTCGGAGCTTTGGCGTAGGGCATGCACGGCGGGCCTGACGGGGGCTCTCCACGCCACAGCCATGTGAGAGCATCGCCCGCCTGCGCTACGTAATCGTCAAAACACTGTGCGATTGCGTCCCGCTTAACCTGTGTATGGCCCCCCTCAAAATACAAGGTGCCTGTGATGGCGATGACCGCGCCCACATAGTCGTGACGGCTCTTGGGCATGAGCATCGCCCCGGGGAACTGCTGCGCCTGCGTGTTCTCGCGAAGTGCTGCGGCAAACGCCTCGCGGCTCATGTCGGGATGAAAGTCTGTCATAGGTCGTCTCAGGGTACGGCGGGGGCGGGCTCAGGGATTCCACCGGGCAAGGGGGGCAGGCGACCGCGCATATACATCCGCAGCAAAGTGTAAAGCGCCTGGCTCGCCGGTACGGCGTACTTGTATTGACCCAGCGGAACCTGCCCAGGTTAAGCGGCTAAAGCAAATGCCTCAGCCGGTGTTTTCATGCCAAGCGCCTGGTGTGGTCGTCGGTCGCTGTAAAAGCCTATCCAGTCGCCGATCACGCGGCTGGCATGTTGGATCGTCTCGAAGCGATATCGATGCACACACTGCTCTTTGAGCGTGCGTATCACGCGCTTGACCATACCGTTCTGCTGAGGGCAATGCGGTGTGATGAACTCCTGGCGCAATTCATAACCGCGTACCAGTGCGGTGTAGCTGCGCGACGTGAACACCAGCCCATTATCCGAGCGCAACAGGAACGGTATCGGTACGCGGCCCAACGCCCCGAAGCGCGCAATCAAGGCATGTTCCAGGGCGCTACCCGCGGTGCCCGCCTTGCCGCTGCGAGACAGGTGCCAGCCTAAGAGTTCGCGCGTGTGGCAGTCGATCACCAGCGCCAGCGTTGCCCAACCGTCCCGGCCAGCCCACACCCGGCACATATCCGTGGACCAGCGTTCGTTAGGCATCGTTGCCACCGAGGGCAGCGCCTGGATCCGAGGCCTGAAGCCGATCGGCCGCTTACGAACTTGCCAGCCCATCAACTGAAACACGCGTTGCACGGTGTTCTTGTTGAACCCCAGCAGGGGCGCGACGGTCCGGTATCCAAACGACGGCGACTCCTCGATCACCGCCTTGATCGGCGAGGCGAACTTCGGGTCAACCTTTGGCGCGGACTTCACCGCCTTGTAGTACACCGTGCGGCGCGGCACACCGAACCAGCGACACAGCTTGGCGATCGAGACCGTGATGCCCTCGGCTTGCAGTCCCTGGCGGATCGTCGGGGACGCCGAGTCTCGATCACTTCTCGTCCTCGCCCAGCAGGGACTGCAATTTTTTTCTGGCGCGCAGCTCCAGCATCGCCTCGCCGTACGCCTCTTGCAGGCCTTTAAGCTGGCGCTCGTACTGTTCACGCACATCCTGCGGGTTGGCTCGCAAGGCGTTCTCCATCCCCCGCTTGCCGTCATCGACCCACCGCTCGACTTCCGATGGCGACAGGTCATATTGGCGGCTCGCCTCGGCCACTGTCGTCTTGCCTTGGATGATGTCCAGCACCAGCGCGCCTTTGCGCTTGGCTGTCCAGCGTTTGATGTCTTCTTCCATCTTCGTGCTCATCGTCATTTCCTCGATTATGACGTGAGCAGGTTTTTACTGGGTCAATACATGTGCTGCGACCGACTTTATTTCGCGTTTTCACGCGCCATAAAGCTGTCTCATCCAAACACCAAAAGCGAAAGAGACCGCGGCATGCGGCCTCTTTCGCTTTTTAAAGATACTTAGTGAATTTTGAAATCTAAACAAGCACTTTTTACAAACGTTGCTGGAGTACAGATTTTATTTCTTAATACAGACTTTATTTCTTATCTTCAATCTTCACCCAGCCTGCCTGGCGGCTCACTCCACCGTCACACTCTTGGCCAGATTGCGCGGCTTGTCCACGTCGGTGCCGCGAGCGCACGCGGTGTGGTACGACAGCAGCTGCAGCGGCACCGTATGCAGGATCGGCGACAGTTTGCCGTAGTGCTCGGGCATGCGGATCACGTGCATGCCTTCGGCGCTCTGAATCTTGCTGTCGGCGTCGGCGAACACGTACAGCTCGCCGCCACGCGCGCGCACTTCCTGCATGTTGGACTTCAGCTTTTCCAGCAGCTCGTCCTTGGGCGCGATGGTGACCACGGGCATGTGCTCGGTCACCAGGGCCAGCGGGCCGTGCTTGAGTTCGCCGGCCGGATAGGCCTCGGCGTGGATGTAGCTGATTTCCTTGAGCTTGAGCGCGCCTTCCAGCGCGATCGGGTAGTGCATGCCGCGGCCCAGGAACAGCGCGTTTTCCTTGGAGGCGAAGCGGTCGGCCCAGGCCATGATCTGCGGTTCCAGCGCCAGCACCGAGCCGATGGCCACCGGCAGGTGGCGCAGCGCTTTCAGGTGCTCGGCCTCCTGCTCGTCGGTCAGGCGGCCACGCACTTGGGCCAGCGCCAGCGTCAGCAGGAACAACGCGGTCAGCTGCGTGGTGAAGGCCTTGGTCGAGGCCACGCCGATTTCGACGCCGGCGCGCGTGATGTACGACAGCTTGCACTCGCGCACCATGGCGCTGGTGGACACGTTGCAGATGGTCAGCGTGTTTTCCATGCCCAGCGAGCGGGCGTGCTTGAGCGCCGCCAGGGTATCGGCGGTCTCGCCCGACTGCGAAATCGTCACGACCAGCGAGCGCGGGTTCGGCACGCTGTCGCGGTAGCGGTACTCACTGGCGATTTCGACGGCCACCGGGATCTTGGCGATGGACTCGATCCAGTATTTGGCGGTCAGGCCGGCGTAGTAGCTGGTGCCGCAGGCCAGGATCAGCAGGGAATCGACATCCTTGAAGATCTTGTAGGCCTGGTCGCCGAAGAGTTCGGGCGTGATGGACTCGATGTCCTGCAGCGTGTCGCCAACCGCGCGCGGTTGTTCGAAGATTTCCTTCTGCATGTAGTGGCGGTAGGGACCGAGTTCGGCCGCGCCGGTGTGCACGTGCACGGTGTGCACCTGGCGTTCCACGCTCTTGCCCTGGGCGTCCACGATCCAGACGCGCGCCAGTTGCAGATCGACGACGTCGCCGTCTTCCAGGTAGATGATCTGATCGGTGGTGCCGGCCAGCGCCAGCGCGTCCGAGGCCAGGAAATTCTCGTTCTGGCCCACGCCCACCACCAGGGGCGACCCCTGGCGCGCGCCGACCACGCGGTGCGGCTCGTCGCGGCAGAAGACGGCGATGGCGTAGGCGCCGTGCAGGCGACGCACGGCGTTCTGCACGGCCTCGAACAAGTCGCCGGCGTACAGGTGATTGACCAGATGCGCGATCACTTCGGTGTCGGTCTGGCTTTCGAAAACGTAACCCGCGGCCTGCAGTTCGGCGCGCAGTTCGTCGTGGTTCTCGATGATGCCGTTGTGCACCAGCGCGATGCGCGGCTCGTCGTTGCCCAGGTGCGAGAAATGCGGATGGGCGTTATGCGTGGCCGGCACGCCGTGCGTGGCCCAGCGCGTGTGGGCGATGCCGGTGAAACCTTGCAGGTGGTCCTGGGCAACCTGCTCGGCCAGCTCGGCCACGCGTTGGGTGCTGCGCGTGCGGCGCAGGTGGCCGTCGGCGTACACGGCCACGCCGCAGGAGTCATAGCCGCGGTATTCCAGGCGCTTGAGGCCTTCGACCAGGATCGGGGTGATGTCGCGCTGGGCGACGGCGCCAACAATGCCGCACATAGGGGGAGACTCCTGAAAGTTCGAGTACGGAACGCATTGTGCGCGCACCATCAAGAAATTTGATTTCTTTATCTGGTCAAATTTGACAGTTTATTCACTTACATATTTGTGATTAAATAATATTTCACTGAACATGCATTAATGAATTAATCATGCAAAATCAGCCGGTAACCCTGCCCGAGCTGGACGACCTGGATCTGCGGATTCTGGAACAACTCCAGGACGACAACTCCCTGACCAACCAGGAACTGGCCGCGCGTGTGCACGCCTCGCCGCCAACCTGCCTGCGGCGGGTGCGGCGCCTGGTGGAAGAAGGGGTGATCGCGCGCCAGGTCGCCATCCTGGCGCCCGGCAAGCTGGGCAGCACACTGACCGCCATTGTCGAGATCACGCTGGATGTGCAGGCGGCCGAAAGCCTGGATGCCTTCGAACGGATCATGCTGGCCGAACCGGCAGTGCTGCAGTGCTACCGCGTGTCGCCGGGACCCGACTTCGTGGTGATCGCGCAGGTCAAGGACATGCCGGCCTATCACGCGCTGGCGCACCGCGCCTTCACCGCGCACGCCAATGTGCGCAATGTGCGCACATTCTTCTCGGTGCATCGCGCCAAGTTCGAGACCCGCATCGATCCGCGCGGGTAAGCACCCCGCCGGCAGGCGCCGCGCGGTTCAGCGGGCGGCCAGCAGGCGCTCGAACTGCGCCAGGTAGCGGTTGCCCATCTTCTGCACGTCGTGTTCGTCACGCACGTAGCGATAGGCGCGCTCGGTGATCTCCTGGCGGAAGGCGGCGTCATCCAGGCAGCGCGCCATGCCCAGAGCCATGGCGTGGAAGTCGGCCACCGCGCACAGCACGCCGCGGCCGTCGGCCAGGCTTTCCTTCAGGCCGCCGGCATCGGTGGACACCACCGGCACGCGTTGCAGGAAGGCGTCCAGCACGCTGCTGCCCAGCGCCTCTTCCTCGGAACTCATGACGAACACGTCGAGGATGCTGTAGAAGTCCTCGACGCCCTTGCGAAAGCCGGCGAAGCGGTAGACGTCCTCGACGCCCAGCGTCCGCGCCTCGTCGCGCGCCTGCTGTTCGCGGTCGCCGCCGGCGCCGAAGTGCAGGAAGACAAAGTCGCGCCGCGTCTTCGCCAGTTCGGCCACCGCGCGCACCAGCGTCACCGGATCCTTGTCGCGGATCAGCGCAGCGGAGGTGGCCATGACCTTCTTGCCTTCCAGGCCGAACTCGCGCACCAGCGCGGCGACGTTGTCCTGGTCGATCTGGTGCGGCTCGACCGCGCTGCGGATGATGACCGGGTCCAGCCCCAGGCGCCGCGGCTCGCTCGCCGCCATGTCGCTGATCGCCACGAACAGGTCGGTGTGGCGCCACTTATAGCCGGTCTTCCATTCCTCGTTCGGCTTGACCACGAACGAGGTGCGGCGGGAAAACACCACCGGGCGGCGGTGCAGCCACTTGGTCAGCACGGCCCAGGTGATGGTGTTGGCGGTCTGGGCATGGATGATGTCGTAGCCGCTGCCCGCGCGCGCCAGGAAGGCCAGTTGCGCCGGCACGTTGCGGCAGGTGTGCGCCACGAAGCCTTCCTGGCGCGCGCGTTCGGCCAGCGGGCCGCCTTCGCGGCACAGCACTTCGACCTGGTGGCCGGCGTTGCGGAACGCGCGCATGCAGTACAGCGTCTGGCGTTCGCCGCCGCGCCAGCCTTTCTCGAAGTTGAGCTGCAGGATCTTCATGCGCGGCCGATGCCCGAGTACTCGAAGCCCTGGGCGCGCACGTCGGCCGGCGTGTAGAGGTTGCGGCCGTCGATGATCAGCGGCGTCTTGAGCAACGCCTTGACGCGGTCGAAGTCGGGCGCGCGGAAAACCTTCCATTCGGTGGCGATCAACAGCGCGTCGGCACCGTCGAGCGCGTCGTACATGTCGGTGGCGAAGCTCACGCCGGGCTTGCCGTCCAGCACCCGCGCGGCCTCGTGCATGGCCACCGGGTCGTAGGCGCGCACGCTGGCGCCGCGCCGCGTCAGCTCGGCGATCACGGTCAGGCTGGGCGCCTCGCGCATGTCATCGGTGTTGGGCTTGAACGACAGGCCCCACAGCGCGAACGTGCGGCCGCTCAGGTCCTCGCCATAGCGCGCCACCAGCTTTTCCGAGAGGCGGAACTTCTGCGCGTGGTTGGCGGCCTCGGCCGCCTCGATCACACGCATCGGCAGAGCCTTGTCGGCAGCGGTGTTGACCAGCGCCTGCACGTCCTTGGGAAAACACGAGCCGCCATAACCGGCGCCCGGATACAGGAAGTGGTAACCGATGCGCGGATCGGCGCCAATGCCGCGGCGGACCTGCTCGATGTCCGCGCCCAGCGCCTCGGCCAGGTTGGCCATTTCGTTCATGAACGAGATGCGGGTGGCCAGCATGGCATTGGCCGCGTATTTGGTGAGTTCGGCCGAGCGCACGTCCATCACCATCAGGCGGTCGTGGGTGCGCTGGAACGGTTCATAGATGCGGCGCATGACGCCGATGGTGTAGTCGTCGTCGGCGCCGACGATGACCCGGTCCGGGCTCATGAAGTCGTTGATCGCCGCGCCTTCCTTGAGGAATTCCGGGTTGGAGGCAACGCTGAACGGCACCTCGACGCCACGCTTGGCCAGTTCCTCGGCCACCGCGGCGCGCACCTTGTCGGCGGTGCCGACCGGCACGGTGGATTTGTCCACGATCAGCTTGCGGCTGGTCATGTGGCGGGCGATGTTGCGGGCGGCCGCCAGCACGTACTTCAGGTCGGCCGAGCCGTCCTCGCCCGGCGGCGTGCCGACGGCGATGAACTGCACGTCGCCGAAGTCCACGCTCTGGGCCACGTCATCGGTGAAATGCAGGCGGCCGGCCTGCACGTTGCGCCGCACCAGGTCTTCCAGGCCTGGCTCGTAGATGGGGATGCCGCCCTGGCGCAACAGGGCGATCTTGGCCGCGTCCACGTCCAGGCACATGACGTCGTTGCCCATATCGGCCAGGCACGCCCCCGACACCAACCCTACGTAACCGGTACCCACGACCGTGATTTTCATGCCTGAACGCCTTAAAAATAGGTAAACACCGCGCCGGGACCGTCCGCCGCGGCGCTGGCCGCCATTATAGAAGCCGGCCGGCCCGCAGGGCTTGCGGCGGGCTGCCGCGAGCCGCCGCCCGCGCGGAGCGCGGCGCGGCCGACCAGCCCCCCGGTCTGGCCGTCACGGCTCCGAGGGCGTACGCAGCTTGCTGAAGCGCACCGTGTTCACGACCACCGCCAGCGCGGCGCAGATCGTGCCCAGCACCAGCGCCAGCCCGGGGCCGTGCGCCAGGCTGATGCTGAAAGCGATCGCCACCAGCGCGGTGCCGAAGCTCTGGCCGAAGACCCGGGTGGTCGCCTGCAGGCCGCCCGCCGCGCCGCTGCGCGCGCGCGGCGCGGCCGACAGCATGGCGCGATTGTTCGGCGTCTGGAAGAAACCGAAGCCGACCCCGGCCACGAACATGCCCGCCATGATCGACACATTGCCCACCTCGGCCGGCAGCGCCGCCAGCCACAACATGCCGGCCACCATGGTGGCCGCGCCGATCCCGCTCAGGGTGGCGGCCGAATAGCGGTCCGACAGGCGTCCGGCCAATGGCGCGATCAACGCCGTGCCCACCGGCCAGGCGCCCATCAGCATGCCCACCTCCAGGTAGGGCCGGCCCAGCACCTGCTGAAAATAGAACGGCAGCGACACGTATGACGCCATCTGCGCCGCGAAGGTGCAGGCCGACGCCGCCACCGCGAACGCCAGCGGCCGGATTCGCAGCAGATCCACCGGCACCAGGGGCGCGGGCTGGCCGCTGGCGCGGCGCACCAGCACCAGGCCGGCCACGGCGGCGATCGCCACCAGGCCGATGCCGCGCAGCAGATCCTCGCCCATCATGTCGATGCCGGAAATGAACACCCCCAGCGTCACCATGCACAGCAACGCGCTGATCCAGTCCAGCCGCACATCATTGCGCGGCACTTCCGGCAGATGGCGCAGGCCGAACATGGCCAGCACGCAGATCGGCAGATTGACCGCGAAGATCCACGGCCACGGCGCCACCGACAGGATCGCCGATCCGATGGTCGGGCCCAGCACCGACATCACCGCCACCGTGGTGGCGTTGATGCTGATGCCGCGCCCCAGCATCCGCAACGGATAGATATTGCGCACCAGCCCGCCGAACAGGCACATCAGCGTCGCCGCCCCCACACCCTGGAACACGCGCGCCAGCGTCAACTGCAGCAGCGAGCCGGCCAGGGCGCAACCCAGCGACGCCAGCGTGAACAGCACCAGCCCGAAGGTGAACATGCGCCGGAAGCCGATGCGCTCGGCCAGCGCCGACAGGGGCAGCAGCATCATCACCACCGCCAGGTTGTAGGCGTTGACCACCCACACCGCCTGCGCCGGCGAGGCGTTCAGGTCGGTGGCGATGGTCGGCAGGGCGACGTTGGCGATGGTGGTGTCCAGCACCGACAGGCTGATGCCGGTCATGACGGTCGCCGCCGCCCAGTAGCGGCGCGGCACCGGCAGGCCGTCCGGGACGGCGGACCTGGCGCCGTCGGCCGGCGCCTGTGACGCCGGCGGCGTCACGACTTCTTGACCGGCCGTTGCCAACCGTCGACGGTGACCTGCTTGCCGCGCGACACCGTCAGCTTATCGGCCGGCGCATCGCGGGTCAGGGTGGTGCCTGCGCCCAGGGTCGCGCCGCGGCCCACGCGCACCGGGGCCACCAGCTGCGTATCCGATCCGATGAAGACGTCATCCTCGACGACGGTACGGTGCTTGTTGACGCCGTCGTAGTTGCAGGTGATGGTGCCCGCGCCCACGTTCACGCGCGCGCCGATGTCGGCGTCGCCGATGTAGGCCAGGTGGTTGGCCTTGCTGTCGGCGCCCAGCACGCTCTTCTTGATCTCGACGAAATTGCCGACGTGGGTGCGGTCGCCCAGCTCGGCGCCCGGACGCAGGCGGGCATACGGGCCGATGCGCGCGTCAGCGCCGACCTGGGCCTGCTGCAGATGGCTGAAGGCCTCGATCTGCGTGCCCGCGCCAATGCTGACGTCGCGCAGCACGCAGTGCGGCCCCACGCGCACGCCGTCGGCCAGCGTCACCTGGCCCTCGAACACGCAGCCCACGTCGATGAACACGTCGCGACCGCAAGTGAGCGTGCCGCGCACATCGAAGCGCGCCGGGTCGGCCAGCGTCACGCCGGCCTCGAGCAGGCGGCGCGCCTGCTCACCCTGCCAGCGGCGTTCCAGTTCGGCCTGCTGCACGCGGCTGTTCACGCCCAGCGTCTCCCACGACGCGCCCGGTTGGGCCGCGCCCACCGGCACGCCGTCGGCCACGGCCAGGCCCACCACATCGGTCAGGTAGTACTCGCCCTGGGCGTTGTTGTTGTCGATGCGCGAGAGCCAGTCCTTGAGCTGCGCGGTCGGCGCGGCCAGGATGCCGGTGTTGACTTCCTTGAGGGCGCGCTCGATCTCCGAAGCGTCCTTGTGCTCGACGATGCGGCAGACATTGCCGGCCGCGTCGCGCACGATGCGGCCATAGCCGGTGGAGTCGGCCAGCACTTCGGTCAGCACCGCAGCGCCGGCGCCGCGCGCCTGCAGCAGACGGCGCAGCGTCTCGGGCTGAACCAGCGGCACGTCGCCGTACAACACCAGAGTCACGTCGTCCTTGCCGTCGCCTTCGCGCAGCAACGGCACGGCCTGCTGGACCGCGTGGCCGGTGCCTTGCTGCGGCTGTTGCAGCGCGAACTGCAGATCGTCCTGGCCGCTGAAGGCCTGCTTGACACGATCGGCGCCATGGCCGACCACCACGATGATGCGAGCCGGTTCGAGCTGGCGGGCGCTGTCCAGCACGTGGGCCAGCATCGGTTTGCCGGCCAGGGTGTGCAGCACCTTGGGCAGGTCCGACTGCATGCGCTTGCCGAGTCCGGCGGCGAGAATCACTACATTAAGCATAGGTTCCGGTATCGAAAATGCCCGGCGCCGCCGTCTCGCGGCCCGGGCCTGGATTGAAAAAATCAGGGCTTGCCGTCGGCAGGCCCGCTGTTCCTGGCGGCCGCCTTGGCGGCCGGTTTGCGCGCGGTCTTGCGGGCGGGCTTGGCGCCCGTCTTGGCGGCCTTGGCCGCCGGGGCGGCCGGCTTGGCCTGGGATTTGTCGGCTTCGGCGGCGGGCTGGCTGCCGGGCATCGATGCCGCCGTCGCCGCCGCGATCTGGTTGAATTGCTGTTGCAGCAGGTCCCACCAGGCCTTGGAGGCCGACTGCGCCGCCGCGCCCATCTGCTCGCTCATGCCTGGCTGGGCGCCGGCCGCGCCGCCCTCGGCCTCGGATGCCTTGGAGTCAGGCTGCGCGGCGGCCGGAGCGTCTTGCGGGGCGCTTTTGGGCGCGCTCTTGGCGGCCGGGGCCGGCTTCAGGCCCAGCACCACCTCCAGCGGCGATGCCGCGCCGCTGTCGCGCACCGTACCCAGATCCAGGTTGGCGGCCGAATCGACAAAGGCGCGCAGGGTGCTGATGGTGGAGCGCTGCACTTCCATGCCCTGGATCGTGCTCGACAGCATCGACAGGTTCATGCGCAGCCAGTTCTCCACCGAACGCAGCTCGGCGATGCGGCGATCCAGGTCTTCCAGGTTCATGGGCGGCGCCATCGGCAGGCTGCTCGCCAGCCCGCCCGGTCCGGTCAGCCCGGCCCAGGCCTGGCGCATCATTTCCATGCTGGCCAGCAAGGGATTGCCCGACAGGTCGGAATTCTGGCCCATGCCGGGCAGGACGAACGGGTTGCTGTGTTGGTCGCTCATTCCGGTCTTCCCATAGATCAAGAAACGCTGCCGGCCGGCACGGTCATCCCGGCAGCAGCTGGTTGTTCTCCACGCGCACGTGATCGCCGGACGCGAAAGCGAACGGCTGCGCGCTGCGGAACTGGCGCGTGCTGCCGTCGTTCATGCGGACCGTGAGCTCATAGTGCGTCACCGTTTGTTGCTGCCTGATATTACGCTCAACTTCACGGCCTGCCAAAGCGCCGCCCACCGCCCCGAGCACGGTCAGCGCCGTCTTGCCGCTGCCGCCGCCGAACTGATTGCCGACCACCCCGCCCGCGACGCCGCCGGCGATGGTGCCGACCAGATGGTCGCTATTGTCCTTGACCGGCACCGGCACCTGGCGAATGGTTTCCACCACGCCGCAGGTGCGGCAGGCCTGCGCGGCCGGCGCGGGCGCGGGCGCGGGCCGGCCTTGCGCCTGGGCCTGAGCCTGGGCTGCTGGCGGTCGCGCGCCCGGGGCCTGCGGCTGGCCGGGGCTTGCGGGCTGGGCCGGCGCCAGGTTGCCGCCCTCGGGGCCAGCCTGGATCCGCGCATCCTCGGCGTGCGGCGTGGCCGATGGCGTCGGCAGCCAGCCCATCACGGCGGCCACACCGACCGAGCACATGACGATCACCGCGACGGCGGCGGCCGCGACCAGCGGATGCAGGCCGCGGCGGGGAGATTCGGTAGGGGCGGGATAATTCATGACGATGCTCCATCGTTACTAACCGGCAGTGGTATAGCACCCGGACGCAGTTTCGGCATGTTGCGATGGTGACGCTTCATTGCTGCGCCAAGGCGATTGGACAGCCCCCGGCATTCGTGGAAAATAGCCTCATGAATGCCATCACCTTGCCTCAGATCGAAGCGGCCATCAACTACTGGCGCAACCGCTCGCCTTCGACCGGCGATGAATGCCGCCTGTGTCCCGAAGCGGCCGCGCTGGCCGCCCCCTATGCCTTGATGATCATGTCGCACCGCCGCGAAGTGCCCGAGGCGGAACTCACCGACCCGGCCCGCGATGCGCTGGCCGGCTGGCGCGCGGCCGGCGGCCAATGACGCCTGCGGGCCTTTGAGCAAGCGCGCCCGGCCGCGACATCCGGCCGGGGGCCGGCGACGGTCGCGGCGTCAGCCCTTGAGCAGGGCCTGGATATCGTGCACCAGGGCATCCACCCCGATGTTGTTGTTGGCCAGCACCCGCGATTCGCCCTTGCCGTCGAGCAGGTAGAACGCCGCGGTATGGTCCATGGTGTAGTTGCCGTCCTTGGTCGGCGCCTTGGCGTAGTAGGCCTTGAACGCGGCCGCCGCCTTCTTCACCTGGTCGGGCGTGCCGGTCAAACCCAGAAAACGCGGGTCGAACGCCGTTACGTATTGCTTGAGCACTTCCGGCGTGTCGCGCTCGGGGTCCACGGTGATCAGCAGCACCTGCACGCGCTCGGCGTCCGGCCCCAGCTTCTTCATGACCTCGGTCAGCTCGGCCAGCGAGGTCGGGCAGACGTCGGGACATTGCGTGAAGCCGAAGAACACCACCACCACCTTGCCGGCGAAGTCCTGCAGCGTGCGCGTCTTGCCGTTGTAGTCCGACAGTTCCAAGCCGCGGCCCAGCTGGGTGCCGCTGATGTCGCTGCCCTTGAACTGGGGCGCCTGCTCACCGCAGGCGGCCAGGGCGGCGGTGAAAGCGGCGGCCGTGGCCAGGCGCAGGGCCAGGCACCGGCTGGCGGAAAATACGGACATCGACAACCTCCAGGGGGTCAGAGCAGCGCGACCCAGTGGTCCACCAGCAGGGCGCCGAACAGCAGCGCCAGGTAGAGAATGGAAAAACGGAACATGCTGCGGGCCAGTTCGTCGCTGTAGTTGCGGTACAGCCGCCAGGCGTACGACACGAACATGCCGCCCAGCACCAGCGCCGCCAGCAGATACAAGGCGCCACTCATGCGGATCGCGGTGGGCAGCAGCGTGGTGGCGACCAGCGCGATGCTGTAGAGCAGGATGTGCAAGCGGGTGAACTGCTGGCCATGCGTCACCGGCAGCATCGGCAGGCCGGCCTTGGCGTAGTCATGGTTGCGGTACAGCGCCAGCGCCCAGAAATGCGGCGGCGTCCAGATGAAGATGATCAGCACCAGCAGCCAGGCCTCGGCCGGCACCGAATCGGCCACCGCCGCCCAGCCCAGCGCCGGCGGCATGGCGCCCGACAGGCCGCCGATGACGATGTTCTGCGGCGTGCGCGGCTTGAGGATGATGGTGTAGATCACCGCGTAGCCGACGAAGGTGGCGAAGGTCAGCCACATGGTCAGCGGGTTGACCAGCGTGTACAGCACGAACATGCCGGCCCCGCCCAGCAGGCCCGACAGGCTCAGCACCTGGAACGCGGAAATGGTGCCGCGCGCGGTGGCGCGCCGCGCCGTGCGCAGCATGCGCGCGTCGACTTCCTGCTCGATCAGGCAATTGATGGCGAAGGCGGCCGCCGCCAGCAACCAGATGCCGATGGTGCCGAACAGCACCCGCCGCATGTCCGGCACGCCCGGCACGGCCAGGAACATGCCAATCACCGCGCAGAACACCGCCAACTGGGTGACGCGCGGCTTGGTGAGCACGAAATATTGGCGGAGCAATCCGGATTGGGGAGCGGCAAGACTGGTCATCATGGACCCTATTTTAAACGCGCACCGAATTGGGGCCGTAGCCCCCGGCCGGCGCCGCGCCCGCGGTGGACAGGCGCACCATCAACACCACGGCGGCCAGCGTCAGGCCAGCCGCCCCGCCATTGTGCAACACCGCGATCAAGAGTGGCCACTGGAAGAAGATGGTGGTCAGCCCTGTCAGCAGTTGCGCGCCCAGCAGAGCCAGCATCAGCGTGGCCGGGCCGCGCAGTCCGCGGTCGGCGCGCAGGCGCCAGGCCAGCACGCCCAGGTAGGCGAACACGACGAAGGCGAAATTGCGATGCACCCAGTGGATCGCCGTTAGCGCCGGCTGCGAGATCATCTCGCCGGACGGCAGTTCGCCCAGCCCGCGGATGATCGAATAGCCGCCATGGAAGTCCATGTCCGGCACCCACTTGCCGTGGCACATGGGGAAGTCCATGCAGGCCAGGGCCGCGTAGTTGGTGCTGACCCAGCCGCCCAGCGTCACCTGGATCAGCAGCAGGATGAAACCGCCCACCACCCAGGGCTTGAAACGCCGCGCCGCGGCGGCCACGGCGTGGTGCGGCCGCTCGCGCGCCGACAGCCAGGTCATCAGCGCCAGCACCGACAGACCGAATACCAGGTGCGCCGTAACCACGGCGGGCATCAGTTTGTGCGTCACGGTCCAGGCGCCGAACGCGCCCTGCACGCACACCGCCACCAGCGTGGTCACTGCGAGGGCCGGCGAACGGCCCAGCTCGCGCCGGTAGCGCCACGCCATGTAGACGATGCCGATGATCAGCATACCGAGGATCGAGCCGACATAGCGGTGGATCATCTCGATCCAGGCCTTGGACAGCGTCACCGGGCCGAACGGCATGGCCTGCGAGGCCTGGTGGATGTCGCCGATCGCCCCCAGCGGGGTGACATTGCCATAGCAGCCGGGCCAGTCCGGGCAGCCCAGGCCCGAATCCGTCAAGCGCACGAAGGCGCCGAACATGATCAGGTCCAGCGTCAGGAACCAGGTGAAGAAGACGAGTTTGCGATACCGCGCTTTGATGCGTTCCATGGAAACCAACTGAATAACCGATTCAACCGATGCGCGAGTTATAGACCAGCTTGCTGATGTCCTTGCGCACCTTCACGCCGTCGGCGTCGGCGGGATACTGCATCATCAGGTTGCCCAGGGGATCAATCACCCAGATCGGTTGCGCCAGCCCGGGTTGACCGGCCGCGCTGTCGCGCGCCAGCAGGAAACGCGCCAACTGATCGGGATCGGCGCGCAGCATGACCGTGCCCTGGTAGGCCTGCAGCACCTTGTCCGGCACCGGGCCGTCGTCGGTGATGAACCAGACCCGCGCCAGGCGGTCGACGTTCTTGCCCTGGCTGGCGTGGGTGTTGCGGGTGATGTAGAGCTTGCGGGCGCAGCTTTCAGGGCAGGCCGCGCCGTCGGCCGCCACCAGCAGCCACTTGCCCTTCAGGCTCCCCAGGTCGAACGGCTTGCCGTCCAGCGTGGTCAGCTTGAGCGCCTCGGGCGCCGGCATCGGCCGCTGCGGCTCGATCAGTTGGCCATAGTTGCTGGCGTCAGCCGGCCACCATTGCGGGTTCATATAGACCACGAAGGCCGCCACGATCGGCGCCAGCGTGCACAGGAACACCAGCACCATCGGCATCAGCGAGCGCCGGGCGGGTTGGGAAGCAGTCATGTCGCGAGCCACGTGGGTCATGGATTCTGTTGTCGGAAAAGGGGGTCAGGCCGCCGGATGGTCGGCCCCGCGTTGGCGCATGCGCTTGATGGCGCCCCCCAGCACCACCAGCCAGGCAATGGCGGCAAACAAGGCAAAGGAGAACCATTCGACGGCGTACACCGTGTTCTGCTGGAAATTCACCGACGGTTGCGGCCAGTCGTGCACCAGGCCGTCGTCCTCGCCGTTGCCGAACTGGCTCATCACGGTGGGCAGCAGCGTCAAGCCGGTGGCCTTTGCATAGGCGTCCAGCGGCAGGTTCTGCACCTGCGGCGCCGCGCCGCCGGCCGCGGGCAGTCTGGCCGGCAGGCTGGAGGCGTCCTGGCCGCCCAGCGACCACAATTCAAACATGCGCGGCACGCGTGGCGACAGCTCGCCCTTGATGGTCTGCACGCCCTCGGGCGTGGCCGGCAGCACCGGCGCGCCCTGGCCCTGGATCACCCGCGGCAGCCAGCCGCGCAGCACCAGCACCGCGCTGCGGCTGCCGGCATCCAGCAGCAGCGGCGTGGCCAGCCAGTAGCCGGGCTTGCCGTCGTGGTTGCGGTTGTCCAGCAGTACACTGAACTCGGGCAGCCAGGTGCCGCGGGCCTCGGCCACGCGCCACGGTTTCATGGCGGCCGGCGCGGTCGACGGCGCCAGCGCCAAGGGCGCTTGCTTGCGGCCGGCTTCGATAGCCGCCAGAATGTCGCGTCGCTCGTCGGCCCGCCGCAGCTGCCATTGGCCCAGCGAGGCCAGGATCACCACGGCGATCCCCAGCAGGAGCAAAGCGGCTACCGTGTAGCGGGTTGAATGCGGTCGGGCCATTTGTCTTGAATCAATCGATTTTGTCCGGAGACCATCATGCGCGTTTTCGTCGTACTGGCCTTCATCGGTATCCTGGCCAGTCTGGCATCCGCCCTGGTCTACCTGATGCGGGACAAAGGCAGCACCAACCGCACGGTCAATGCGCTGACGGTGCGCATCGGCCTGTCGGTGGCCCTGTTCCTGTTCGTGCTGTTCGCCCACCACATGGGCTGGATCGAAAGCACCGGTTTTAGATAGGCCCGCGCGCGGCCGGTTCCCCGGTCCGCGCCTCGCGGTCCAGCCGTATTGGAACACGGACCGCCAGCAAGCGAAGGGCGAGGCCCGTGGCGCCGGTTTCCCGGCGGCCCGCCAGCCTCGCCCCGTCCGGCGGATCGGCCCGGCGCTGCCGGGCCCCGCGTCTTAGAACCAGTAGACGAACAGATACAGGCCCAGCCACACCACGTCCACGAAGTGCCAGTACCAGGCGGCGCCCTCGAAGCCGAAGTGATGATCGGGCCGGAAATGGCCGCGCATCAGGCGGATCAGAATGACCGTCAGCATCGTGGCGCCCAGAATCACATGGAAACCATGGAAGCCGGTCAGCATGTAGAACAGCGAACCGTAGGCGCCCGAGTTGAACTTGAGGTTCAGCTCGGTGTACGCGTGGTGGTATTCAGCGGCCTGGCAGGCCACGAAGATGAAACCCAGGATGACCGTGGCGGCCAGCCAGAACATGGTCTTGCCGCGGTGGTTCTCGCGCAGCGCGTGGTGGGCGATGGTCAGCGTCACGCCCGAGCTCAGCAGCAGCGCGGTGTTGATGGTCGGCAGCCAGAACGGGCCCACGGTCTGGAAGGGCTCGACCACGCCGGCCGGGCCTAGGTTGGGCCACACCGCCTGGAAGTCGGGCCACAGCATCAGGCGGTGGTCCATGTCGCCGAGCCACGGCGTGGTGATGGTGCGCACGTACCAGAGGGCGCCAAAGAACGCCGCGAAGAACATCACTTCCGAGAAGATGAACCAGCTCATGCCCCAGCGGTAGGAGCCGTCGATGCGCTTGCTGTTCAGGCCGGCCTCGGACTCCTGGATGGCATCGCCGAACCAGTAATACAGCACCACGATCAGCCCGATGAAGCCGGCCAGCACCGACCATTTGGCCCAGCTCACGCCGTTGATCCAGCCCGCGGCGCCCAGGCCCATGAACAGCAGCGCCACGGCCGTGCGCACGGGGTGGCCCGAGTCGGCGGGCACGAAGTAATAGGGTGCCTCTTTACCTTGAACCGAGTGGCTTGCACTCATGGCTTTCTCCCTGGTACTGATTTATAGAATTAAGTGATTCAAGTCAGGCTGGATACCGCCCAACGCACAATTAACACCAGCACGGCCACGAAGATCGCCGCCGCCAGCAACCCCGCCACGATCACATGGACGGGATTGAGCCTGGCGCTGTCCTCGCGATAGCCCGCGCCCTTGCGGACGCCAAAAAATCCCCACGCCACCGCCTTCATCGTCTGGAAGAAGCTCAGCTTGCGCTGGGCGGATTCACGCAGGTCGTCGCTCATGGCTCGCTATCCGCCAATGGCCTTGCCCGCCAGCAGCGCCGAACCGCGGAACACGGTCCAGGCGAACACGGCGATGACGAATACCAGCAGAACCAGTCCTGCGATCTTGTTGCGTCGGCGCTGCTCGGGTGTCATGGCCATGCTGCCTGTTACGGGGTTGGAATCGGCGCTCACTTGACTTCGGGCGGCGTCTCGAAGGTGTGGAATGGCGCGGGCGACGGCACCGTCCATTCCAGCCCTTCGGCGCCCTCCCACGGCTTGGCCGTGGCCTTTTCGCCCTTGCCCATGTAGCAGCGCAGCACCGCCCACAGGAAGATCAGTTGCGACAGGCCGAACCAGAAAGCGCCGATGGTGGCGATCTGGTGGAACGTCGTGAACTGCGCAGCGTAGTCGGCGTAGCGACGCGGCATGCCGGCCAGGCCCAGGAAGTGCATCGGGAAGAAGGTCACGTTGAACGAGATCAGCGTCGACCAGAAGTGCAGCTTGCCCAGCTTTTCGCTGTACATGCGGCCCGTCCACTTGGGCAGCCAGTAGTAGGTGCCGGCGAACAGCGCGAACAGGGAGCCGGCCACCAGCACGTAGTGGAAGTGGGCCACCACGTAATAGGTGTCATGCACCTGGATGTCGATCGGCGCGACCGACAGGATCAGGCCGGTGAAGCCGCCCATCGTAAACACGAAGATAAAGCCGATCGAGAACAGCATCGGCGTCTCGAACGTCATCGAACCGCGCCACATGGTGGCAACCCAGTTGAACACCTTCACTCCGGTCGGAATGGAGATGAGCATGGTGGCGTACATGAAGTACAGTTGCCCGGTCACCGGCATGCCGGTGGTGAACATGTGGTGGGCCCAGACGATGAACGACAGCACGGCGATCGAGGCGGTGGCATATACCATCGAGGCATAGCCGAACAGCTTCTTGCGGGCGAACGCGGGCACGATGGCCGACACGATGCCGAACGCCGGCAGGATCATGATGTAGACCTCGGGGTGCCCGAAGAACCAGAACACGTGCTGGTACAGCACCGGGTCGCCGCCGGCGGCGGCGTTGAAGAAGCCGGTGCCGAAGTGGCGGTCGGTCAGCACCATGGTGATGGCGGCGGCCAGCACCGGCATCACGGCCAGCAGCAGGAAGGCGGTGATCAGCCAGGTCCAGCAGAACAGCGGCATCTTCATCAGCGTCATGCCGGGCGCGCGCATGTTCAGCACGGTCACGATGATGTTGATGGCGCCCATGATCGAGGACGCGCCCATGATGTGCATGGCGAAGATGGCCAGGTCCATGCCCGGGCCCATCTGCAGCGACAGCGGCGCGTACAGCGTCCAGCCGGCGGCGGTGGCGCCTCCCGGCACGAAGAACGACGCCGTCAGCATGATCGCGGCCACCGGCAGCAGCCAGAAGCTGAAGTTGTTCATGCGCGCGAAGGCCATGTCGGACGCGCCGATCTGCATCGGGATCATCCAGTTGGCGAAGCCCACGAAGGCCGGCATGATGGCGCCGAACACCATGATCAGGCCGTGCATGGTGGTGAACTGGTTGAACAGCTCGGGGCGGAAGAACTGCAGGCCCGGCTCGAACAGCTCGGTACGCAGCAGCAGCGCCAGCGTGCCGCCTTCGAGCAGCATGACGAACGAGAAGATGAGATACATCGTCCCGATGTCTTTGTGATTGGTGGCGAAAAGCCAGCGACGCCAGCCGGTGGGGGTGGCGTGGTGGTGGTCATCGTGACCGTGGCCGTGGCCCGGCGACACGTGGTCTACAGTGACGCTGCTCATGATGGACTCCTTCCTGCTGAGTGCCGGCCCCGTTCCACGGAACCGGCAGGGTATCTCTGACTAAACGGAACCAGCTCTGCGTTGGGAAGCGGGCGCGATCAACGCGCGGCCGCCACGTCCTTCGGCATCACTGTCGGGTCCTGCCCCTTGCCGGCATTGCTCCAGGCATGGCGCGTATAGCTGATGACCGCGGCGATCTCGACATCATTGAGCTGGGGACCGAACGCCGCCATGGCGGTGCCGGGCTTGCCCTTCAGCACGGTGTTGATCTGGACGTCTTTCGGGCCCAGCACAACCTTGTCTCCATCGAGGGCGGGGAAACTGCCCGGGATGCCCTTGCCGTTGGCCTGGTGACAGGCCACGCAATTGGCGGCGAAGACCTTCTCGCCACGGGCAACCAGTTCGGCTTCCGTCCACTCTTTATTGGGATCGTCGGCGTTTGCCGCCATCTTCTTTTTCTGGTCCTCAACCCACTTATCGTAGTCCGCTTGCGCCAGGACTTCCACGACGATGGGCATGAAGGCGTGGTCCTTGCCGCACAGTTCGGCGCACTGGCCACGGTAGATGCCGGGTTTTTCGGCGCGGAACCAGGCATCGCGCAGGAAACCGGGGATCGCATCCTGCTTGACGCCGAAGTCCGGAACCATCCACGAGTGGATGACGTCGGCGGCGGTCAGGACCACGCGCACCTTCTTGTCCACGGGCACCACCATGTGGTTGTCCGTTTCCATCAGGTAGAACTCGCCCTTGGGCTCGCGGCCTTCGATCTGGGCGCGCGGCGTCGACAGGGTGGCGAGGAATTTGACGCCGGCGGCGGGGCCATCGAGGTATTCGTAGCCCCACTTCCACTGGTAGCCGGTGACCTTGACGGTCAGGTCGGCGCTGGAAGTGTCTTTCATGGCGACGACCGTCTTGGTGGCCGGCAACGCCATGGCGATGACGATGATGAAGGGGATGACCGTCCAGGCCACTTCCACGCCGAGGTGCTCGTGGAAGGTCGCGGCCTTGTGTCCGCGCGATTTCCGGTGCGCCCAGATGGAGTAGAACATCACTCCGAAGACGCCGACGAAAATCACGATACAGATCGTGAGCAACAGCCAGTGCAACCACATCACATCACGCGTGATTTGCGTGACGCCTTCATGCAGGTTCAGCTGATTGACCTTCGGGCCGCCGGGCATGTCCTGCACCTGGGCAATGGCCGCGCTGCCAATCAGCAGCGCACAAGCGCCCAGTATCCCTCTCCACTTCTTCATGCTTACCTCGAAACACGGCGCGAGGGCCCTTGTCGCCTAGTGGCACGGATGTCACTGAACAGGACTACGCGCAATTATTAGATGGCAGGGTTAGGCAGGGGGAGATAGAGCGGCCCCCGCGTTCCCACTCGAAATCACAAAGAAACTGGCGGATTATAGCGGACGCGCAAATGGATGTAAGTTTGTGCTCTTGAATTCATACCGGCCGCCCCCATTTGCGCGCGTCCGTTGCGCACCAGGGTAAACAGGGGTGGCATAAAATCGCGGACAGTCTTATTAACAGCGCCTCAAGATGCCCAAACAGCTGTCCGATCTGTATGCCGCCCTGGGCGCCCGCGCCCAGGAACCCGCCCCCGTCGGCGCGCACGCGCTATATATAGCGGGGCGCCGCTGCGGCTGGGCCACGCATGCGGCCTGTGACGCGTTGCAAGGCGCCGCCCACATCCAGGCCGACGCCGACGCGCTGCGCATCGGCGCGGCCCTGCCCCCCGGCGCGGCGCTCGACGCCGTGCTGGAACAGGCCGCGCAACTGTTGCGCCAAGCCAACTGCCTGCGCGGTTGGCGCGATGAATTGCTGGACGTGCTGGACGGCGACACCGCGCTCGGCGTCATCGAGCGCGCCGCGGTGCGGCCGCTGGGCCTGCTGACCAAGGCCGTGCACCTGAACGCCTGGACCCCGGACGGCCGCATCTGGATCGCCCGGCGCGCGCTCAGCAAATCCACCGACCCTGGCATGTGGGACACCCTGGTGGGCGGACTGGCCGGCAGCGGCGAATCCCTGGACGCGGCGCTGGTGCGCGAATGCGGCGAGGAAGCCGGCCTGGACGCGCCGGACCTGGCGCAGCGCTCGCCGCTGCGCACCATCCTGCGTATCCATCGCCGCCTGCCCGAGGGTTACCAGGTCGAGGATGTGCTCACCAGCACCTGCGTGCTGGCGGCCGACGCCCGCCCCGCCAACCGCGACGGCGAAGTCATGGAGATCGCCGCCGCCGACGTCGATACGGTGGTGCGGCGCGTGGCCGAGGGCGAATTCACGCTGGAAGCGGCCCTGGTGATCATCGAAGACATCATGCAGCGCCGCGCGGCCGGCGAAATCTGAGCCGGCGCGCGCGGCCCGCCATCAGGCGCTGGCGCTTCCCGGCGCCGCTTCCGCGTCGCGCGGATCGACTGCGCGCGCCCCGGCCTGGCGCGTCTCGACCTGCTGCGGCATGACCGGCCGCGCATCGGCAGCCTGTGGCGCGGCCGAGGGGGCCGCCGACACGCCCGGCTCGACCGCCCGCAGCGCCTGCACCGCCCGCGTGTCGAGCTCGCTGTCGGCCGTCGCCCCCGCCGCTTCGGCCGCTTCCGCCGCCTGCGCCGGCGATGGCACGGGCGCCTGCGGCGCCGCCGCCGCGTTGTTCGCCTGCGAGAATTGTTTCCAGACCTCGATGGCGCGCAAGCGCTGCTTGGCCACCACCTGGATGCGCTCGCGCAGGTGCTCATCGCGCGCCAACAGGGCATGGAAATCGCGCGATGACAGCATCAACAGCTTGCTGTAACCCAGTGATGTCACCTCGGGCGCGATCTGCTGCTCGCCCAGCAGGCCAAGTTCACCGAAGAACTCGCCGCTGCCCAGCTCGATCATGGTGTTGTCCGGTAGGTGCACCGCCACCGCGCCCGAGGCCACGAAACACATTTCCTCGCCATGCCGGCCCTTGGTCAGCACACGCTGGTCGGGCAGCGACAGGCGCGGCTTGAGCAGCTTGCTGATGGCGCGCAGCGAATCAGCCGACAGCCCCTCGAACAATGGCACGCGCTTGATCAGGTCGGCCGCGCTCATTTCGATGTCCAGCGGCGGATGGGTGTCGATATGAGCCCAGCGGCTCTCCAATTGCGCCATCAGGTCGGCGTACACTTCGCCGCTGATCAGGAACTGCTCGAGCATGTCGCGGTAGCGGATCCGCTCCAGCTCGCGCGCCACCCGGCCCAGATAGCTCTCCTGCAGCCACTGTGCATACGACGGATACTGCAGGTTCAGGGCCTGCATGGCGTTCTCGATCAGGTCCAGCCGGCGCTGGTGCAGCGCCACGATGCGCTGCGTGGCGGTCTCGCCCAACAACGGTGAAATCTGTTCGCGCGCGAACACGATCAGGCGCTGCGCCACCGACCGCTTGCTCATCAGGTTGGCGAAACGCTGGCCCAGCTCGCGCGCCAGCCAGCCCTGGAAGCCGAACAGGTAGTGCAGCCGCAGGGCCAGCCGGAACGCGGTGGAATAGCGTACATCGGCGACGATGGCGCGCTCGAAGCCCGCCACCCCGCCCATGCGGATCGCATCCTCCAGGCGTTCGGCCCGCGCCAGCAGCGTTTCCGCCATGCGCCAGTCGACGATCTGCGCCTTGAGGATATCGAAGAACATTTCTTCCTCGCGCTGCGCCACGATCGCCAGCCCGACGGCCACGCGCTGTTCGTCGCTCATCTGGCTGACCTGACCATCGTGCACGCTGGTCAGGCTGGCATCGAACACGGCGCGGATGCGATCACGCACTTCCGTGCCGATATGCTCGGTCTTGGCCACCTCGTCGGTCTTGCCCTGCAGGTCTTCCAGCGCCACCGCCAGCGCCTGGTTGCGGATGGTGCGTTCGACCGGCGACAACTGGTTCAACCCCAGCATGCGGATCAGCGGCCGCAGGCTGATGCCATTGACGAACAGCGTCAGCAACACGAAGCCGGTGGTGGCCACGGCGATGAACTGGCGCGCCTCTTCGGGTACACCGGTCTGCTCGGTCACGGCCAGCGCCAACGCCAGCGACACCGCGCCGCGCAGGCCGCCCCACAGCATCACCGCCTTATAGGGATTGCTGACCTTGGTGCCGAGCCGGGTCAGGCCCAGCAGCGGCAGCAGGCCGAATACCACGATGGCGCGCGCCACCAGCGTCGCCACGAACACCACCGCCACCAGCACCAGTTCCTGCCAGTCGGCCGCCGCCATCAGCTTGGGGATCAACATGGCCGCGAACAGAAAGATCAGGGAGTTGGCCCAGAAGCCGAACTGTTCCCAGGCACTCGACAGGTACTCGAAGGTAGTTGGCGACATGCGGGTACGGCCGGTCGACCCGACCACCAGGCCGGCGATCACCGTGGCGACCACGCCCGACACATTGAGGTAGTGCTCGGAGATGAAGAAAGACAGGTAGGCCAGCGTCAGGGTCAGCGTGATCTCGGCGGTGGGAAAGCCGCGCAGCCAGGCAAACAGGAAGCAAGCCAGCCGCCCCATGGCGTAGCCGGCGATGCCGCCGCCGATGAAGTGCACGATGAAGTCATTGAAAATGCCGCTGACACTGAGTTCGCCATGACCACCCAGCACAGCCAGCAGCACCGAATACAGGGCAATGGACGCGGCGTCGTTGAACAGGCTTTCACCTTCCACCAGCGTGGTCAGCCGCTTGGGCGCGCCCACTTCGCGGAAAATGCCGACCACGGCCACCGGGTCGGTCGTGGCCACGATGGCGCCCAGCAGCAGGCACACCACCAGGCCATAGGAAGAAATGGCGTCCAGCGTCACCCCGACCACCACGGTGCATACCACCACCGCCACAATCGCCATCATCAGGATCGGGCCGATATCGTCCATCAGGCGCCGTACGTTCATGGCCAGCGCGGTCTCGAACAGCAGCACCGGCAGGAACACCATCAGGAAGGTCTCGGAGGAAATCTCGAAGCGTTCCAGCGAGTCGAGGAAATCGGCAATCCAGCTGGGCGCCCAGCCATGGAGATGCACGACGATCCCCAGCAGGCAACCGACGATCGCCAGCAGCACCGAATACGGCAGCTTGAGGCGGCCGGCCAGCGGCGGCATGAAGCACACCAGGGTGAGGAGACCGGCCAGGCCGAATACGAGAAACCCTACATCCATGGAAAACGCCCGCGTCCCGATCATGAAGCTTGTGAGAAGTTTCACAAGAATAGCGGGTTTCCGGCCGATTCCGGCGAGCGGCCATGACGGTGCACGTTTCGTTACCCCGATCGCGCCGCCCGATGCGCGCCGGGACGCGTTTTTTCGGTAAGGTAGGAGCCCGTGCACAAACTTCGCAGGAGCCGCACTTGGCACGCGTCCACACCCTGGCCCGCCGCAACGATGCCCCGGCCATGCTCGTCCAATTGACCGATTGCCATCTGTTCGGCGAACCCGACACGGTGATGCTGGGCGTCAACACCGACGCCAGCCTGCGCGCGGTGCTGCGCCAGATCGAAGCCGACGGCAAGCACCCCGACCTGCTGCTGGCGACCGGCGACCTGTCCCAGGACGGCGAGCCCGCGGCCTACCGGCGCCTGGCCGCCATGCTGGGCGCCGCGCCCGCGCTGGAGGGCGCCCGGATCCGCTGCCTGCCCGGCAACCATGACCTGCCCGCCGCCATGCGCCAGGAACTGCCCGACTGGTCGGCCCCGGTCAGCGACGTGGGCGCCTGGCGCGTGGTTTCGCTGGACACCACCGTGCCCGGCTCGAACGCCGGGCACCTGCCCGACAGCCAACTGGATCTGCTGGAAGCCGCGCTGGCCGCAGCGCCCGGCCGGCATACCTTGCTGGCCATGCACCACAACCCCATGCAGATCGACAGTCACTGGCATGACTCGATGATGATCGACAACCCGCAGGCGCTGTTCAAGTTGCTGACGCGCTGGCCGCAAGTGCGCGTGCTGCTGTGGGGCCATGTGCACCATGAATTCGACCGCCGCCGCCACAACCTGCGCATGCTGGCCACGCCGTCCACCTGCTTCCAGTTCAGCATCCGCGACGGCAAGCACGTGGTCGACAACCTGGCGCCCGGCTACCGCTGGATCAAGCTCTACCAGGACGGTTCCATGGCCACCGGCGTGCGGCGCGTGCAGGATGCGCTGTGGCACACGGCCACGCAACCCGATCCGGACAGCATGCGGGCGGCTTGAGCGCCGCACGCTGCGCGCGCGCATAAAAAACGGGGCACCATATGCGTGGTGCCCCGCAAGCATCCGTCTCATAGGGGAGGGGAAAGAGGAGAAGCCGAGACGGATGACAAGACTGCCAACCAAAGTTCGCGGTCTACGTGAAGTTAGGCGGCGCGTGCTCCATTAAGTTTCTGAAAACGCGCGTTAATTCGGGGTGAATTTGTATCAATTTATTGGCTTGACGCTACAACGGCCCCGGCGGCGCCCGTCCCCGGCGCCACGCCTGTGTCACCGCAAAAGAAAAGGGCCGCGATCGCGGCCCTTGGCATGCTTGCAGCGAGGAATCAGGCAGCCAGGCTGCCACGCATCTTCTTCAACGCGGCGGCTTCGATCTGGCGGATACGCTCGGCCGACACGCCGAATTCCTGTGCCAGCTCATGCAGCGTGGCGCCACCGTCATCCTGCAGCCAACGGGCTTCGACGATGCGGCGCGAACGCGGGTCCAGCGCTTCCAGCGCGCTCGACAGCCCCGCGCTCTGCAACTGGTCGCGCGCGGCGCGTTCCAGCACGCGGGTCGGTTCCTGGCGGCCGTCGTCGGACAGGTAGGCGATGGGCGCGAAGCTGTCGTCATCGTCGTCCTGGTTTTCGAGCGACATGTCGCGGCCGGACATGCGCACTTCCATTTCGCTGACGTCTTCGCGGCGCACGTTGAGTTCGCGCGCGATGTGATCGACCTGGTCCGGATCCAGCGTCTGGCCGTCCGGGCGCATGCGGCGCAGATTGAAGAACAGCTTGCGCTGGGCCTTGGTGGTCGCCACCTTGACCAGGCGCCAGTTGCGGATGATGTATTCGTGGATTTCGGCCTTGATCCAGTGCACGGCGAACGACACCAGGCGCACGCCGCGCTCGGGATCGAAGCGCTTGACGGCCTTCATGAGGCCGACATTGCCTTCCTGGATCAGGTCGGCATGGGGCAATCCGTAGCCCAGGTACTGGCGCGCCACCGACACCACCAGGCGCAGGTGCGACAGCACCAGCTCGCGCGCCGCGCCCAGGTCTTCGCTGTCGCGCAGGCGGCGACCGAGTTCGGTTTCACGTTCGGCCGACAACACCGGCAGGCGGTTCACGGCCGAGATGTAGGCATCAATGGTGCCAAGTGCGCCCGGATTGGCGATGGCCAACGCCAGGGCGTTGCCGGAAGTGGCCAACGAGGTACTGGGTTGCTTCATTGCGGCGGTCTCCGGAAAGCGAAGGGGTAAAGACATGGATTCGATGTTAGCACTCTAGCAAAGGGAGTGCTAATTCGACTATTGCGGCGCGTCAAAGTTTCGTTTTTCCGGTATGTCCCTATTTTAAATCCACACCGGTTGCCGGACCTGCGCCGGCCGGGAGCTTGCGCCTACCAGCCCAGCCGTTTCAGGCCGGCCGCGGTGGCCTCGCCGTCCGGACGCACGAACAACGCGCCACGGGGATCCATATAGACCTGGTACTTCGCGCCGTCGAACAGCGGCATATAGGCCGCGCTGCCAAATTGGACATCGACGAACGGGAACCAGTTCGGAAAGCGCTGCTTGAGCGAACCCAGGTCCGGCGCCGGCCAGTCATCCAGCGCATGGACGGATCGGGTGGCCGATGCCTCGCGCGCGGCGTCGCTGTAGCGGCCCGACAGGCGTTCCAGGCGGTACAGCGGCGGCGCGCCGGCCATCAGGGCCGGCAGACGCCAACGCACCACCCGCGCATCGATCTGCCACTGGTCGCCGTAGAGCACGTACGGCTTGTCGCCCACGCCTGACGCGCTGGCATTGACCAGGAACTGACCCTCAGCCTGCTGGCGCACCTCGATGCGGGCCACGGGTTCGTCGGCGGTCAGGCGGAAGAACTGCACCAGCGACAACGCCAGCAACCCCGACACCCCGCCCAGTAGCAGCAGCATCAGGCCGAACAGGCGCCGCACCGGGCGGAACTGGAAGGTACGCCGGCCGCGCTCGTCACGCGGGCCGCCGCGGCCCAACAGCATCGCCAGGCCCGGCAGGAATACGACCACCGCGGCCAGCAAGATCCAGACGAAGGGAGCGATTCCGTTGATCAAATCAGGCGATCCTATGCGGGGAACGCCGTGGTCGGGCCCCGGACGCCAGGCGTCGCGGGCCTGCCACGGCAGGCCGCCCAGTATAGAAGCGAGGCATCAGCCCGCCGGTTTTCCAAGCCGCTCGACGTGAAACCGGATGTGATCCTCGATGAAGGTCGAGATGAAGTAATAGCCATGGTCGTAACCTTCCTGGCGGCGCAGCGCCAGCGGCTGGCCGGCGGCGGCGCAGGCCGCCTCGAATACCTCGGGATACAACTGCTCGGCCAGGAACTGGTCGGCCGTGCCCTGGTCGACCAGGATGCCCGCGGGAAACGGCTGGCGCAGGCCGCGCATCAGCGCCGACGCATCATAGGCGGCCCAATCGTCGGGCTTGTCACCTAGGTAGGCGCCGAATGCCTTCTTGCCCCAGGGGCATTGGCTGGGCGCGGCGATCGGCGCGAAGGCCGAGACCGACCGGAACTTGCCCGGGTTGCGCAACGCCAGCACCAGGGCGCCATGACCGCCCATCGAATGCCCGAAGATGCCGACCCGCGCCGCATCGCCGGGCAGGACGCCAGTGACGATGGCATGCAGTTCACGCGTCACGTAGCTGTCCATGCGGTAATGATCGCGCCAGGGGCCGGTGGTGGCATCCAGGTAGAAGCCGGCGCCGGTGCCAAGATCCCAGCTTTCATCCTCGCCGGGCACGTTGGCGCCGCGGGGGCTGGTGTCGGGCGCCACCAGCATGACACCGAGCTCGGCCGCCAGGCGCTGGGCGCCAGCCTTGATCATGAAGGTTTCCTCGGTGCAGGTCAGGCCGGCCAGATAGAACAGTACCGGCACCGGCCCCTGCTCGGCCTGGGGCGGCACGAACACCGAGAACCGCATCGGCAGGCCGATCTCGGCCGAGTCGTGGCGGTAATAGCGCTGCGAGCCGCCGAAACAACGATGCTGGGAAATGAGTTCCAGGGCGGCGGGCATGGCAGGGGTCTCCGGGTCTGAAATAGGAAGAAAAATTCGGGCGGGATTAGGGTATATCCACGGTACGACGATCCGTCGCCGAATGTTAACCTGCCCGAAACGGAGTCCTTCCCACAAAAAGTATCGATTCCGTGCCCATATTGTGCTTACGGGGCTTGACCAGCGTCCACCGTGGCACTATTTATATACGTGAGAGAAGACAACCCGTTCTTCTGGAAGCGCAAGCCCTGACACTATGGCCCGTCTGCCCCGTCTGTACGCCCCTGGGCTGCCCCAACTGGTGCAGGCCAATTTCATCCAGCCGCTGGCGGCGCCGTCGCAGCCCGCCCCGGCCGATATCCTCAACCAGCTCGCCACGTGGCTGGGCGAATCCGCCCAGCGCCATCGCGTCTCAGTGCACGGCTGGCTGCTGGCCAACGATCGCATTCTGCTGCTCGCGACGCCGGCCGACGAAGAGGGCCTGCCGCGCCTGATGCAGACCCTGGGCCGCAACCTGGCCGCGCGCCTGCGTGGCGGGCGGGTGTTTGCCGGCCGCTACCGCTCGGCCTTGCTCGAACCCGGCGCCTGGGTGCTGCCCGCGCTGGTCTGGCTGGAAACCTACCCGGTACGCAGCGGCGCGTCGCAGGATCCCGACTCCTGGCCTTGGTCATCGGCCTCCAGCCACACCGGCAATACAACAGCCGCGCCGGCGCAATGGCAGTCCGACCACGCCGACTACTGGGCCTGCGGCAACACGCCGTTCGACCGCCAGGCCAATTACCGCAAGCGCCTGCAGGATGGCCTGTCGCGCGAGGAATCGCAGCGCATCGACCAGGCCGTCTCCGGCCAATGGGCGCTGGGCGGCCCGAGCTTCATCGCCAGCCTGGCCCATACCGCCAGCCGGCGCGTGGCGCCCGGCCAGCGGGGGCGTCCGCGCAAGAAACCCGCCGCGCCAGCCGGCGCCGATACCGACACGCCCCCGGCCACCACGCCGGCGCCGCCAGCCGGCAACGGCAACGGGCCCGGCCCGGGCGCCGGTTCCAGCTCCGCATCCTGACACAGCGCCTTCGGGCGCTTTTTTCATGCCTGCCCGACCCGCCCGTGGCGGGAGGGCACACCCATCCCGCGCGCCGCGAGGCCGTTCCCGCAGCCAAAAAGCATCACAATAAACAGGGACACATAAAGAGGGAAATAGGGATTCCACCTACCCGGAACCGACCCGGGAGACCCCATGGGTCTGGACAGCCTTTATTGGCGCGCCAGTTGCTATGTCCCTATATTAATGCCCTATGGCAGTGCGCCTAATTAAATAGGGTCACACCCCGTATGTTTCTGTTGCGCCCTACTGCGCGTGGGGGTATTGTCCGATCCTGCACTGCAACATTAGAACGCAGTCTTTACTGCGGAGCACGCCATGCCCCAAATCCTTCCGAACGATTCCTGTCCCACCCCCAAGGCGACCCCGATCGATGCCAGCCGCATCGGTCTGCCGCCTGCCCAGGGCCTGTACCACCCCAAGAACGAACATGACGCCTGTGGCGTGGGTTTCGTGGCGCATATCAAGGGCAAGAAAAGCCACGCCATCATCCAGCAAGGCCTGAAGATCCTGGAAAACCTGGATCACCGCGGCGCGGTGGGCGCTGACAAGCTGATGGGCGACGGCGCCGGCATCCTGATCCAGATTCCCGATACGCTGTACCGCGACGAGTTCGCGCAGCATGGCGTCACGCTGCCGCCGCCCGGCGAGTATGGCGTGGCGATGGTGTTCCTGCCCAAGGAAACCGCCTCGCGCCTGGCCTGCGAGCAGGAGCTGGAACGCTCGGTGCGCGCCGAAGGCCAGGTTGTGCTGGGTTGGCGCGACGTGCCGGTGGACGTCGACATGCCGATGTCGCCCACCGTGCGCGACTGCGAACCCGTGATCCGCCAGCTGTTCATCGGCCGCGGCGCCGACGTGATGGTGCCGGACGCGCTCGAGCGCAAGCTGTACGTGATCCGCAAGACCGCCAGCCACGCCATCCAGAACATGCACCTGGCGCATGGCAAGGAATACTTCGTGCCCTCGGCCTCGGTGCGCACCGTGGTCTACAAAGGCCTGCTGCTGGCCGACCAGGTCGGCCGCTACTACCGCGACCTGGCCGACCCGCGCACCGTGTCGGCCCTGGCGCTGGTGCACCAACGCTTCTCGACCAACACCTTCCCGGCCTGGCCGCTGGCCCACCCGTACCGCATGATCGCCCACAACGGCGAAATCAATACGGTCAAGGGCAACTTCAACTGGCTGCGCGCCCGCGAAGGCATGATGCAGTCGGCGGTGCTGGGCGACGACCTGAAGAAGCTGTACCCCATCGTCTACGAAGGCCAGTCGGACACCGCCACGTTCGACAACTGCCTCGAACTGCTGGTGAACTCGGGCTATTCGCTGGCCCACGCCATGATGATGATGATCCCGGAAGCCTGGGAGCAGCACACGCAGATGGACGAAAGCCGCCGCGCTTTCTACGAATACCACGCCGCCATGATGGAGCCGTGGGACGGCCCCGCCGCGGTCGCCTTCACCGACGGCCGCCAGATCGGCGCCACGCTCGACCGCAACGGCCTGCGCCCGGCCCGCTACCTGGTGACGGACGACGATATGGTCATCCTGGCCTCGGAAGCCGGCACCCTGTCGATTCCCGAGAACCGCATCGTCAAGAAGTGGCGCCTGCAGCCGGGCAAGATGTTCCTGATCGACCTGGAACAGGGCCGCATCATCGACGACGCCGAGATCAAGCTGCAACTGGCCAACAGCCGGCCGTACCGCCAATGGATCGAGCGCCTGCAGATCAAGCTGGAGTCGCTGCCGGCCCCGCGCCAGGCCGCTGTCGCCACGCAATCGTCGGTGTCGCTGCTGGATCGCCAGCAGGCTTTCGGCTGGACCCAGGAAGATTACAAGTTCATCCTGGAACCGATGGCCTCGACCGGCGAGGAAGTGATCGGCTCGATGGGCAACGACGCCCCGCTGGCTGTGCTGTCCGACCGCGCCAAGCCGTTCTACAACTATTTCCGCCAGCTGTTCGCCCAGGTCACCAACCCGCCGATCGACCCGATCCGTGAGCAGATGGTGATGTCGCTGGTGTCGTTCATCGGCCCCAAGCCCAACCTGCTGGACATCAACAACGTCAATCCGCCGCTGCGCCTGGAAGTGTCGCAGCCGGTGCTGGACTTCGCCGCCATGGCGCAGATCCGCGACATCGAGCAGGTGACGGGCAAGAAATTCCGCAGCTACGAACTCGACATCACCTATCCGGCGGCCTGGGGCTCCGAGGGTATCGAAGCCCGCGTGGCGGCGCTGTGCGCGCGCGCCGTGGACGCGGTGCAAAGCGGCTACAACATCCTGATCGTGTCCGACCGCCTGGTCGATAGCGAACGCGTGGCGATTCCGGCGCTGCTGGCCACCTCGGCGGTGCACCAGCACCTGATCCGCGCCGGCCTGCGTACCAACACCGGCCTGGTGGTGGAAACCGGCTCGGCCCGCGAAGTGCATCATTTCGCGCTGCTGGGCGGCTACGGCGCCGAAGCCATCCACCCCTACCTGGCGCTGGAATCGCTGGGCAAGATGAACGACCCGGACAAGGCCGTCAAGAACTTCATCAAGGCGATCGGCAAGGGCCTGAACAAAGTGATGTCCAAGATGGGCATCTCCACCTACATGTCGTACACCGGCGCGCAGATCTTCGAAGCGGTCGGCCTGCAGAGCAGTCTGGTGAACAAGTACTTCACCGGCACCGCCTCCAACATCGAAGGCATTGGCATTTTCCAGGTGGCCGAGGAAGCGCTGCGCCAGCATCGCGCCGCGTTCGGCAGCGACCCGGTCCTGGCCAACGACCTGGATGCGGGCGGCGAATACGCCTACCGCGTGCGTGGCGAAGAGCACATGTGGACGCCCGACTCCATCGCCAAGCTGCAGCACGCCTCGCGCGCCAACAACTACCGCACGTACAAAGAGTACGCGCAGATCATCAACGACCAGAGCCGCCGCCACATGACGCTGCGCGGCCTGTTCGAGTTCCGCTTCGATCCGTCGCGCGCCATCCCGCTCGATGACGTCGAACCGGCCAAGGAAATCGTCAAGCGCTTCGCCACCGGCGCCATGTCGCTCGGCTCGATCTCGACCGAAGCGCACTCGGTGCTGGCCGTGGCCATGAACCGCATCGGCGGCAAGTCCAACACCGGCGAAGGCGGCGAGGACGAACTGCGCTACCGCGCCGAAATGCGCGACGGCCGCAGCGGCATCAAGGACGGCGACACGCTGGCCTCGGTGCTGGGCTCGGATCGTATCGAAGCGGATGTCGCGCTCAAGAAGGGCGACTCGCTGCGCTCGAAGATCAAGCAGGTGGCCTCGGGCCGCTTCGGCGTCACCGCCGAATACCTGTCGTCGGCCGACCAGATCCAGATCAAGATGGCGCAGGGCGCCAAGCCCGGCGAAGGCGGCCAGTTGCCCGGCCACAAGGTCTCGGAATACATCGCCAAGCTGCGCTATTCGGTGCCGGGCGTGGGCCTGATCTCGCCGCCGCCGCACCATGACATCTACTCGATCGAAGACCTGGCGCAGCTGATCCACGACCTGAAGAACGTCAATGCCAAGGCCTCGATCTCGGTCAAGCTGGTGTCGGAAGTCGGCGTCGGCACGGTGGCCGCGGGCGTGGCCAAGGCCAAGGCCGACCACGTCGTGATCGCCGGCCATGACGGCGGCACGGGCGCCTCGCCGGTGTCGTCCATCAAGCATGTGGGCACGCCGTGGGAACTGGGCCTGGCCGAAACCCAGCAGACGCTGGTGCTGAACCGCCTGCGCAGCCGTATCCGCGTGCAGGCCGACGGCCAGATGAAGACCGGCCGCGACGTCGTCATCGGTGCGCTGCTGGGCGCCGACGAATTCGGCTTCGCCACGGCCCCGCTGGTCGTCGAAGGCTGCATCATGATGCGCAAGTGCCACCTGAATACCTGCCCGGTGGGCGTGGCCACGCAGGATCCGGAACTGCGCAAGAAGTTCCAGGGCAAGCCCGAACACGTCGTCAACTTCTTCTTCTTCATCGCCGAGGAAGTGCGCGAAATCATGGCCCAGTTGGGCATCCGCAAGTTCGACGACCTGATCGGCCGCGCCGATCTGCTCGACATGCGCTCGGGCGTGTCCCACTGGAAGGCGCAGGGCCTGGACTTCACCCGCGTGTTCCACCAGACCCAGTCCGACGCCGACGTGCGCCAGACCGAAACGCAGGATCACGGCCTGGCCGGCGCGCTGGATCACCAGTTGATCGAACGCAGCAAACCGGCGCTGGAACGGGGCGAGAAGGTCTCGTTCATCGTGCCGGTGCGCAACCGCAACCGCACCATCGGCGCCATGCTGTCGGGCGCGGTGGCGGCGCGCTACGGCCACGACGGCCTGCCCGATGACACCATCCACATCCAGTGCAACGGCACCGCCGGCCAGAGTTTCGGCGCGTTCCTGGCGCACGGCATCACCATGGATCTGGTGGGCGAGGGCAACGACTACGTCGGCAAGGGCCTGTCGGGCGGCCGCATCATCGTGCGTTCGCCCAATGATTTCCGCGGCTTCGGCCCCGACCACATCATCGCCGGCAACACCGTCCTGTACGGCGCGCTGGCGGGAGAGGCCTTCTTCAACGGCGTGGCCGGCGAACGCTTCGCGGTGCGCAACTCGGGCGCCGCCACCGTGGTGGAAGGCACTGGCGATCACGGCTGCGAATACATGACGGGTGGCACCGTGGTGGTGCTGGGCGCCACCGGCCGCAACTTCGCCGCCGGCATGTCGGGCGGCGTGGCCTACGTGTGGGATCCGGAACGCACGCTCAAGCAGCGCGCCAACCTGTCGATGGTCGAACTGGAACCCGTGCTGCCGCATGCCGAGCAACAGGCCCAGAACAACATCGACGTCTGGCACAGCGCGCAGCGCGGCGGCGAGCGCGAAACCGATGAAGCCATCCTGCGCCGCCTGGTGGAAGACCACTTCCGCTACACCGGCAGCTTCCGCGCCCGCGAAATCCTGGGCGACTGGGAGGCCTCGCGCGGCAAATTCGTAAAGATCATGCCGACGGACTACCGCCGCGCATTGGGTGAAATGTGGCGTGCAGCCAACCCGCAACAACTGGCTGCGTGAGGGATACCATGGGAAAGATTACCGGCTTTATGGAATATCAGCGCCTGCAGGAGGCCGCCGAGGCCCCGCAGAAGCGCTTGAAGAACTGGCGCGAATTCGTTCTGCACCTGACCGACGACCAGGCCAAGCAGCAGGCGGCGCGCTGCATGGACTGCGGCATCCCGTTCTGCAACAACGGCTGCCCGGTCAACAACATCATCCCCGACTGGAATGACCTGGTGTACAAGCAGGACTGGCGCCGCGCGCTGGACGTGCTGCACTCCACCAACAACTTCCCGGAGTTCACCGGCCGCATCTGTCCGGCGCCGTGTGAAGCCGCCTGTACCTTGAACATCAACAGCGACGCCGTGGGCATCAAGTCCATCGAGCACGCCATCATCGACAAGGGCTGGGAAGAAGGTTGGGTCGTGCCGCAAGTGCCGGCGCGCAAGACCGGGAAGAAGGTCGCCGTGGTCGGCTCGGGTCCGGCCGGCCTGGCTTGCTCGCAGCAGTTGGCGCGCGCCGGCCACTCCGTGACGCTGTTCGAGAAGAGCGACCGCATCGGCGGCCTGCTGCGCTACGGCATCCCCGACTTCAAGCTGGAAAAGCACCAGATCGACCGCCGCATTTCGCAGATGGAAGCCGAAGGCGTGGAATTCGCGCCCTCGACCTACATCGGCAACCCGTCCGACCCGGTGGCCGACGGCCTGACCGTGCGCACGCCCGAATCGCTGCTGGCCGAATTCGACGCCGTGGTGATGAGCGGCGGCTCGGAAACCCCGCGCGACCTGCCGGTGCCGGGCCGCGAGCTGTCGGGCGTGTACTTCGCCATGGACTTCCTGCGCCAGCAGAACAAGGCCGTGGCCGGCGACCGCCTGGCCAACCAGACGCTGGCCAAGGGCAAGCACGTGGTGGTGATCGGCGGCGGCGACACCGGTTCCGACTGCGTCGGCACCAGCAACCGCCACGGCGCCGCGTCGGTCACGCAGTTCGAACTGCTGCCGCAGCCGCCCGAGTCCGAGAACAAGACCATGACCTGGCCCTATTGGCCGCTGAAGCTGCGCACCTCGTCCTCGCACGAGGAAGGCTGCGAACGCGACTGGTCGGTGACCACCAAACTGCTCAAGGGCAGCAATGGCAAGGTCGAGAAACTGGTCGGCGCCCGCGTCGAGTGGTTCAAGGACGACTCGACCGGCCAGATGAAGATGCGCGAGGTCGAAGGCTCGGAATTCGAGATCAAGGCCGACCTGGTGTTGCTGGCCATGGGCTTCGTGTCGCCGGTGCAGACCGTGCTGGACGCTTTCGGTGTCGACCGCGACGCGCGCGGCAATGTGCGTGCGAACACCGACGACTACCGCACCAACGTGGAGAAGGTCTTCACCGCCGGGGACATGCGCCGCGGCCAGTCGCTGGTGGTCTGGGCGATCCGTGAAGGCCGCCAGTGCGCGCGCTCGGTGGACGCCTACCTGATGGGGTCGAGCGAACTGCCGCGCTGATCGCGCCCCTCGAAAAAGGCCGGGCCTCTCGCGAGGCCCGGCCTTTTTCATGCATCCGGGACGCCGATCCCCGGGTTCACGCGCCGCCGCGCTGCAGGCGCGGCCCGGACACCGCGGCACGCGCGAGCCAGTACACAAGGCCCGCCACCGCGAAGCTGGCCGGCGCCGCGAACGTGGCGGCCAGCCCGTTCACATGCATCAGCGCCAGGCCGCTGACCGCCCCCGCGAACCAGGCGCCCAGGCCACTGCGGTTATAGGCGCTGGCGCCGCCCGCCGCCTCGGGCGCATCGCCGGCCGCCAGAATGTGCACCAGCGCCACCGCGACCCACGCCACCACGAAGATGCCCTGATAGGCGAGCGCCTGCAGCAGATACGCGAACACGTCGAACAGCATCAGCGCATACGACACCAGGCCCACGATCACCGCCCACACCGCCTTGGACGGACCGCCCAGGCCGAAGCGCGCGAAGAAGGCCTGCATGTTGATGGTGGCCAGGTAATAGTTGGCGGTATTGATGCGGGTCTGCGTCACCCAGACGAAGAACAGGCCGCCCAGCCCCATCAGCTTGAGCAATGCCAGCACCACCGACACTTCGCTCAGGGCGCCGTCGCCCGGGATGATGCTGACCAGGTAGATCCCGGCCACGCCGTTGAGCAGGAAGGTGACCAGGTAGAACGGCATGCCGAAGTTGTAGCGGCCATGGTAGCGCGCGTCCTCGCGGCGGCCGAAGCGCGCGTAGTCGAAGGTGAACATCATCAGGATCCATACGCCCATGTAGTACACATAGGCATCCCACCAGCCGCCCGCCACCGGCCCGCCGGCCGGGCCAAAGGCCAGCCAGGCGTCGCTGTAGCCATATTCGCGCGTGGCCAGCGCCACCGCCAGCAGCAGGCCGCCCAGGTAGAACGGCAGCAGCACACCGTTGAACTTGTCGAGCCAGCGCTGCACGCTGCCGAAGATCAGCAGCACGCTGTAGATGACCACCATCAACGCGAACGCCCAATAGGGCACGGCGGGAAACATGTGGTGCGCGGCGACCGCCATCACCGAGCCTTCGAACACCGCGTAGTAAATGGCGGTGGCGAAGAAGATCAGGGTGGCCAGCGCCGCGCCCGAGGTGCCGAACACGGTGCGCGAGAACAGCGCCACCGATTGGCCGGTGCGTATCGCGTAACGCGAGATCACGGCGTTGATCAGGCCATAGGAGATCACCGACAGCACCATGCCGATGATGGCGTTGCGGGCGCCGTAGTTGAGCGCCAGCGTGGCCCCGACCACGATGTAGAAGATGGCGCTACAGACGGCCCACCAGGCCATGGTGAGCGGGAATCGGCCCATGCGGTCGGCATCGGCTACGGTGGCCAGGGAGGTGTCCCGGTCGGAGGATGAGGAGCTGGAAGCAAGGTTGGCCATGGAGGCTCTCCTGACGTGCTGAAGAACCGCGGAACGCGGACGGGTACGGCATGCAGCATGTGAAACGGGAAAAGCACAGGCGCGAGCGCGCCCGCCCGGCCTGTCGCGACAGGCCGGAGGGAAAGCGGCAATCAACGGGAAAGCGGGGCGGCGATCAGCCCAGGGCGGCGCGCAAGCGTTCGAGGCGGGCGCGGTAGTCCTTGCGGGCCTGCAAGGCCGCCGCCAGCGTGATGCGCTCGAAGCGGGCCTGCTGGTTGGGCTGCATCTGGCCGACCTTGTCCAGGTCGGCGCTGATCACCGTGCCGATCATGGCGTAGCCGCCGCCGGAAACGGCATCGCGGTGCAGGATGATGGGTTCCACCCCGGCCGGCACCTGGATCGACCCGATCGGATAGCAGGCATCGACGATGTTGGACGGGTCCGCCCCCGCGCCAAAGGGTTGCTCGCGCGGCTGGAACTTGAGCGCCCGTCCCTTCTTGTAGCGGTAGCCAATGCGGTCGGCCTCCGAGGTCACGCTCCAGGCGTCCTCGTAGAACGAGGCGGCCGACTCCGGCATCAGGCGGTGGTCGTACAGACCCGGCACCACGCGCAGCACCTGTTCCTTGGGGCATTCGCCGGCCAGTTCCGCCGGCAGCGCGCGGCCGGCCCGCGCCCCGGGACGCGGCGCGCCCACGCGCAGGCGGTCGCCGGCCTGCAGGCGGCGACCCTCGAAGCCGCCGATGGCGCCCAGCGTGTAGGTCGAGCGGCTGCCCAGCACCTCGGGCACGTCGATGCCGCCGGCGATCGCCAGGCAGGCGCGCGCGCCGGCCTGCACGAAGTCGAACGACAACCGGGCGCCGGCCGGCACCGCCAGCGCGACGTTGCAGGCCTGCGCCTGGCCGTCGATCCTGGGCACCATGGTGGCGCCGGTAACGGCGATCACCGCGGCGCGCGTGAAGCGCAGTTCGGGGCCCATCAGCGTGCATTCCAGCACGGCGGCGTCCTCGGGGTTGCCCACCAGCAGGTTGGCGGCGGCCAGCGCGTACTGGTCGAGCGCGCCCGACGGCGGAATGCCGAGGTGGTAGTAGCCCTGGCGGCCACGGTCCTGGACCGACGTCGCCAGCCCGGGCTTGATCACTTCGATGAGCGGTTCGTCATGCGACATGGAGCGTCTCCAGAAGGCGGGCGTTGTACTGCTGCGGCGCGGCCATGAATTCGGCCAGCGAGAACGACACCGGGCGGATGTCGAGCCGGAAGGTGCCGGCCTCGACCTCGGCCACCGCGGCGTCATAGTCGGCACGGCTGATCGGCTTGAACTTGACGATGTCGCCGGGACGGAAGAACACCATGGAATCGCGCAGGTGCGCCTGGCGCTGGGCCGGCTCGAAGATCGGCGCGGGCGTCACGCCGAACATCTGGTAGCCGCCGGCGCCGCGCACGGAATAGATGCAGGCGAAGCAGCCGCCATGCCCCACCGTGTGCTTGGGCGTGTCGGTGCGCGGCCGCAGGTACTTGGGCACTTCGAGCTGGCGCTCGCGCTCGACCATCTGGAACATGAACGGCAGGCCGGCCACGAAGCCGACCATCGACACGAACCAGGGCGCGCTGGAATGCGCCGCGATGAACTCGTCGACATCCGCAAAACCGTTGATGCGCGCGGCGTATTCCAGGTCGGTCGAGTCCGGGTCCTGGTGGCGCTCGCGAAAACGCATCAGCGTCTCGTGAGTCCAGGGGTCGTTGTAGAGCACCGGCACCTCGATGATGCGGGTGTCGAGCCGCAGGTTGTCCAGGTCGATGGAAGCCTCGATCTCGCGCAGGATGGCCAGCATGGCCTCGGGCGCGACCTGCTCGGGGTCGTAGCGGATCTGGTAGGAAGCGTTGGCCGGGCAAATCTCGCTGACGCCGGGCACGGCGCGTTCGCGCAGGGCACGGGTGATCGCCATGCCCTTGAAGAACGCAGCCAGCGACATCGATTCGCTGATCTCGGCGAAGATGAATTCATCGCCGCCATGGGTGTAGCGCACCGTCATTGGGTTCCCTCCCGCTGCTGCATCCAGCTTTCCAGATAGTTGGTGTGATAGTCGCCCGCGATCACGCCCGCGTCGGCCACCAGGGCGCGGTGCAGGGCCAGCGTCGACGGCACGCCTTCGAATTCGGTTTCGTCCAGCGCCCGCGCCATGCGCGCCAGCGCGGCGGCGCGATCCTCGTCCCAGACGATCAGCTTGGCCAGCAGCGAATCGTAATAGGGCGGCACCACGCTGCCGGCGTACACCATCGAGTCGATGCGCACCCCCGGGCCGGCCGGCCAGCGCACGTGCGACACGGTGCCGGGGCCAGGCGCAAAATTGCGCGCCGGGTCTTCCGCATTCAGGCGACATTCGATGGCGGCGCCGCGCATGACGATGTCCGATTGCGCGAGGCGCAGCGGTTCGCCGTCGGCAATGCGCAGCATCTCGCGCACCAGGTCGATGCCGGTGATGGCCTCGGTGATCGGATGCTCGACCTGGATGCGCGTGTTCATCTCGATGAAGTAGAACTCGCCGCGGACCTCGTCGTACAGGTATTCCAGCGTGCCGGCGCCGCGATAGCACACCGATTCGGTCAGGCGCAACGCCGATTCGCACAACGCCTGGCGCAGCGCGGGGCTGAGCGCCGGCGACGGCGCTTCCTCGAACACCTTCTGGCGGCGGCGCTGCAGCGAGCATTCGCGTTCGAACAGATGCACCGCGCGCGTGCCGTCGCCCAGCACCTGCACTTCGATATGGCGCGCGCGCGGCAGGTAGCGTTCCAGATAGACGCCGCCGTCGCCGAACGCGGCGCGCGCCTCGGCCTGCGCCATAGGGATGGCTTCGCGCAGTTGCGCCTCGTCGGCCGCCACGCGGATGCCGCGTCCGCCGCCGCCGGCGGACGCCTTGATCATCAGCGGATAGCCGATCTGCGCCGCGTGGCTCAGGGCCTCGTCCAGCGAACCGACCACGCCCTCGCTGCCCGGCACGGTGGGCACGCCCGCCGCCTTGGCGCAGGCGCGCGCCGCGGCCTTGTCGCCCATGCTGCGGATAGTACGGGCGTCGGGGCCGACGAACACCAGGCCGGCATCGGTCACGGCCTGGGAGAAGTCGGCGTTCTCGGCCAGGAAGCCATAGCCCGGATGGATCGCGTCGGCGCCGCTCTCGCGCGCCGCCGCCAGCAGGGCGTCGGCGTTCAGATAGCTGCGGCTGGCATGGGCCGGCCCGATATGCACGGCCGCGTCGGCCAGGCGCACCGCGAGCGCGTCGCGGTCGGCATCGCTATAGACGGCCACCGTGCGCATACCCAGTTCGCGCGCGGCGCGGATCACGCGCAGCGCGATTTCGCCGCGATTGGCGACCAGCAGCGTGTGGATGCGGCGGGGACGGTAGAAGGATTGCACGCCCATGCCTCAGCCCTCGATCCGCAGCAGCGCCTGGCCGGGTTCGACCGGATCGCCGTCGGCCACCAGGATCTCGGCGACCACGCCGCCGATCTCGGCCTCGATCTGGTTGAACTGCTTCATCACCTCGACAATGCCGACCACGTCGCCGGGCTTGACGCTGGCGCCGACCTCGACGAACGGCGCGGCGTCGGGGCTGGGACGGCGATAGAAGGTGCCGGGCAGGGGGCTCTGGATCTCTTGCTGCGACATGGTTTTCTCCTTGGAATGTGTAGGAATGTTGGGCGGATCAGGACAGTTGCGGCGGCGCGATGCGGATACCGCGCGCCTCCAGGCGGGCCCGGGTGGCCTGCACCAGCGCCAGCGCGCCGGGGGTATCGCTGTGGATGCAAACGGAATCGAAACCGATCGGAATATCGCGGCCGTCCACGGTGCGCACCTTGCCTTCGGTACACGCGCGCAGCACCTTGTCGGCCACCTGTTCCGGATCGAGCGCCTGGGTGTAGCGCGTGAACACGATCGAGCCGCTGCTGTCGTAGTCGCGATCGGCATAGAACTCGCGCACCACCGGCAGGCCCATTTCGCGCGCCACCTTGCAGGTCAGCGAGTTCTCCATGCAATACAGCATCAGCGTGGGCTCCAGGTCGCGCAGCGTCTGCACCAGCCGGCGCGACAGGGTCTCGTCGCGCGCGGCCCGCATGTAGAGCGCGCCATGCGGCTTGACGTGCTGCAGCCGCAGGCCATGGAGGCGGGCGAACTCGCGCAGCGCGCCGACCTGGTAGACGATGTCGTTGACCAGCCCTTCGGCGTTCTCGTTCAGGTCGCGGCGGCCGAAGCCGACCAGATCGCGAAAGCCCGGATGCGCGCCGATGCCGATGCCGTGTTCGCGCGCCATCACCACGGTGCGGTTCATGATGTTGGGATCGCCGGCATGAAAGCCGGTGGCGATGTTGGCCGAGCTGATCAGCGGCATGATGGCGTCATCGACGTCATCGCCGATCTTCCAGGAACCAAAGCCCTCGCCCATGTCGGAGTTCAGGTCTATCGTCGCCTTGCTCATGAAACAGGATCTCCTTCCATTTGCGGGCCGGTGGCCCGCGCAATGCCTGCACAGTAGCGAAGCGCCCAGGGGATAAAAAGTTCTTTTTTTGGATCAATGCTTATCTGAATTTTTGATGCCCCACATTGCGCACCAAATCAGGGCGATTGCCAGATTCCTATGAAATTTCAGGGATTTCCCTGAGATTCGCTGCACCCCTGTGATGCGGATAAACAGATATTCTGGTGGATGACTATCTATTAATCAGATATTTCCACCATGTCACTCACCCTCCGGCAGCTCAAATATTTCGTCGCCGCCGCCGAACTCGGACAGATATCGCAGGCAGCCATCCAGTTGGCGATCTCGCAATCGGCCGTCACCACGGCGATCCGCGAACTCGAGGACATCGTCGGCTCGCCGCTGTTCCTGCGCAGCGCCAGCGGGGTGGCGCTGACCGAGACCGGGCGCGGCTTCCTCAACCATGCCTACAACATCCTGTCGTCGGTCGACGAGGCGCTGCGCATGCCCAGCGCCGATGGGCGCGAAAGCGGGCGTCTGCTGCTGGCGGCGTCCTACACCGTGATTGGCTATTTCCTGCCCTATCACCTGCAGCGCCTGTCGCAGCTCTATCCGAACCTGGACATCCAACTGCACGAGCTGAACCGCAACGCCATCGAGGAAGGCCTGATCGCGCACCGCTACGACATGGCGGTGCTGCTGACCTCGAACGTGGTGAACCCGGAACTGGCGGTCGAACACTTCTTCGGCTCGCCGCGGCGGCTGTGGGTGGCGGCGCGCCATCCGCTGCTGGCGCGCGACACCGTGACACTGGAAGACGTGGCCCACGAGCCATTCATCATGCTGACCGTCGACGAGGCCGCGCATACCGCATTGCGCTACTGGAGCGAGACGCCGTTCCGCCCGGACGTGCGCCTGCGCACGTCGTCGGTCGAGGCGGTGCGCAGCATGGTGGCCAACGGCGGCGGCGTGGCGGTGCTGTCGGACATGGTCTATCGCCCCTGGTCACTGGAAGGCCGCCGCATCGAGACCATCCAGTTGAAGGACCCGATTCCGCCGATGAACGTGGGGCTGGCATGGCGCAAGGGCGCCGAGGTCACCGGACCCATGCGCGCCGTGCGCGACTATTTCCGCCATGCGTATGCGGTGCCGCGCGGCACCGACACCCTGCGCTGAGTCCGATTCAGCGCGCAGTTGTGGCGCAGCAACCACGCGCCATGTCCCCGCTTGATACACGTCAAGACCGGCTTTTCCCGCCTCTGCGAACCTGAGTGCCTGCATTCACGCAATACACGGAGAGAGGAAAATGTTCGCGATGTATCGGCGCACCCGCGCCCTGGCCCTGGCCACTGCCTGCGGCGCCCCCCTGATGCTTGCCGCCCCCGCCCACGCCCACGAAGCCGGCGATATCCTGTTCCGGGTCGGCGCCACCCAGGTGCGTCCCACGTCCAACAACGGCACGGTGCTCGACGGCAGCGTCAAGCTCGACGCCAGCAACAACGTGCGCCCCAGCTTCACGCTGGCCTACATGGCCACGCGCAACATCGGCATCGAGCTGCTGGGCGCCTGGCCGTTCCAGCACGACGTGCGCGGCAGCGGCCTGGGCAAGATCGGTTCCAGCAAGCAGCTGCCGCCGACACTCAGCCTGCAATGGCATATCCTGCCCGACAGCATGGTCCAGCCGTACATCGGCGTGGGCATCAACTACACCAAGTTCTTCGACACCAAGGCCGAGGGCGCGCTCAAGGGTTCCGACCTGAAGATGGGCGATTCCTGGGGCGTGGCCGCGCAACTGGGCGCGGACATCAAGATCAATGAACGCTGGTTCATGAACGCCGACATCCGCTACATCGACATCAAGTCGAAGGTGAAGCTCAACGGCGAGCACATCGGCACCGCCCGCATCAACCCGTGGGTCGCCACGCTGGGCGTCGGCTACCGCTTCTGATCGCCTCCCGCCCCAGGCTACTGGCGCCGCTGCGCCAGTAGTTGCCGCAACGCCTGCAATGCAGGCGTTTCGTCGTCCGCGCACCAGATCAATCGCGTCTGCGCACGGCCGTGTTTGCCGGACAGCGGCGTCACGCGCAGCGACGGCTCCGCGCCCAGCAGCGCCAGCACCGAGCGCGGCACGATCGCCACGCCCGAACCCGCCGCCACGCATGCGACGATGGCGTGGTACGACGCGAACTCCATCACCTTGCCCGGCGCCACGCCATCCTGGCCGAACCATGATTCGAGGATGCGGCGATACGAGCAGCCCGCGGCGAACGCGATCACGCTACGCTCGCCCACATCCTTGGGGCCATGGATCGCGGGCCAGGCCAGCGGCGAGATCAGGGCCAGCTCTTCGTCGAACGCCGGCTGCTGCGCCAACCCTTGCGACTCGAACGGCTGCGCCACGAACGCGGCCTCGATCTCGTAGTTGCGCACCATGGCGGCCAGCGCGCCCGAGGTGCCCGTCACCAGCTCGATACGCACCTGCGGCCAGGCCGCGTGATAGGCCGCCAGGATCGGCGGCAGGCGCGCCGCGGCCGTGCTTTCCATAGTGCCAAGCCGCAGCAGGCCTTGCGGCGCGCCGTCGCGCACCGCCGCCTGGGCCTCGGCCGACAGGCGCAGCAACCGGTCGGCGTAGGACAGCAGCACGCGCCCCTGTTCCGACAGCACCAGACGCCGGTTCTGGCGCCGGAACAACGGCGCCTCCAGCGAGGCTTCCAACTGCTTCAGGCGCGTGGACACATTTGACTGCACCCGGTTCAAGTGGGCGGCGGCGCGCGCCACGCCGCCCTGTTCGGCCACGGCCTTGAAGATCTGCAGCGCGTCGAGGTCCAAGTTTCTCATTTCAAGAACTCTAGTTCTTAATAATTCACTATTCAAGATATGAGTACAGCCGTAGAGTGGGAGCCATGTCAAGCGCTATCTCCCCTGATCCCGCCCGCCCGCGCGGCGCCTTCGCCCTGGCCTTGCCGGCCGCGCTGGCGCTGGCCGCCGCCATGGGTATCGGCCGCTTCGCCTTCACGCCGATCTGGCCGTTGATGGCGCAGGAAGCCGGCCTGTCGCTGGCGCAGGGCAGTTGGCTGGCCTCGGCCAATTACGCCGGCTATCTGCTGGGTGCGTTGGCCGCCGCCGCGCGGCCGCCACGCCATCCGCGCGCCACGCTGGCCGCCAGCCTGCTGGCCGTGGCGCTGCTGACGCTGGCCATGCCTTGGTGCCATGGCGTCCTGGCCTGGAGCCTGCTGCGGCTGGCGGCGGGCTACGGCAGCGCCAGCGCTTTCATCTGCGTGGCCGCGACGCGGCGCGTGGGTCCCGGCGACCCGCGCGCGCCGGCGGTGGCAGCCATCACCTACGCCGGGGTCGGCGCCGGCATCGCGCTGACAGGCCTGGCCTGTCTGGCGCTGATGGCCGCAGGCGCCGGCGCCAATGCCAACTGGACCGCGCTGGGCGCGCTGACCCTGGCGCTGTCGACACTGGCCTGGGCCGGCCTGAAACAGCCGGCGGCGGCCCGCCCGCAGGGCGCCGCGCCGGCCCCGGGGCCGCTGCCGCCGGGCCTGGGCCGGCTGGCGTTGCATTACGGCGTGTTCGGCGCCGGCTACATCATCCCCGCCACCTTCCTGCCGGCCATGGCGCGCGAGATCATCCCCGATCCCGCGGTGTTCGGCTGGGCTTGGCCGCTGTTCGGCCTGGCCGCCGCGCTGTCCTGCCTGCTGGCCCCGCGCGTGGCCCGGGCCCGCGACGACAAGACGGTGTGGCGCGGCGCGCAGGCGCTGATGGCGCTGGGCATGCTGGCTGTCGCGCTGTGGCACAACATCACCGCCGTCATTGTCGCGGCGCTGCTGGTCGGCGGCACATTCATGGTCATTACACAATCGGGCATGCTGGTGGCCCAGCGCCTGGCCGGGGCCGCCGCGCCGCGGGCCGCCGCCGTGATGACCTCGGCGTTCGCCGCCGGGCAGATCGTGGGGCCGCTGCTGGCCTCGGGCGCCGCGCGCTGGGGCGCGACGCTGCCGCAGGTGCTGGCCGGCGGCGCGGTCCTGTTGGCGCTGTCGGCCTGGCGCTTGGGAAAAATCAGCGCCGCGGGCAGCAACGCTGGGCATAATGCGATGGGTTCCCAGGAACCACCACATTAAGAATGAGGAGTCACCCCAGCATGAAATCGTTCCGTCCCCTGATCGCCGCCCTGGCTACCTGCGCCGCCCTCGGCGGCACCGCCCAGGCCCAAGCCACCGACTGGCCCACCAAGCCCATCACCATGATCGTGCCCTACGCGCCGGGCGGCTTCGCCGACACCCGCGTGCGCCTGCTGGCGCGCAAGCTGGGCGAGTCGCTGGGCCAGCCGATCGTGGTCGAGAACAAGGCGGGCGCGGGCGGCGTGGTCGGCACCAACCTGATCGCCAAGGCCGCCCCCGACGGCTACACCATCGGCACCGGCAACCTGGCGCCGATGGCGGTCAACCCGTCGTTGATGAAGGACATGCCGTACGACCCGCAAAAGGACCTGGCCCCCATCATCCTGATCGAAACCAGCCCGCTGGTGCTGAGCGTCAACAACGAGCTGCCGGTCAAGTCCCTGGCCGACCTGATCGCCCTGGCCAAGAAACAGCCAGGCAAGCTGTCGTTCGGCTCGTCCGGCGTGGGCGGCGCGCACCACCTGTCCGGCGAAATGTTCCGCGAACAGGCCAAGATCGACATCGTGCACGTCCCCTACAAGGGGGGCAGCCTGGCCGCGACCGACCTGATGGGCGGCCATATCTCGATGATGTTCGAGATGGGGTATTCGGCGCTGCCCGCCATCCAGGGCAAGAAGATCCACCCGATCGCGGTGACGTCGGCCCAGCGTCTGGCGGTGCTGCCGGACGTGCCGACCATGGCCGAATCCGGCCTGCCGGGCTTCGAGTCGTACAACTGGCAGGGCATCGTCGCCCCCGCCGGCACGCCGGCGCCCATCATCGCCAAGCTCAACACCGAATTCAACCGCATCCTGAAGGAAGCGGACGTGCAAAAGGCCATCGCCGACACCGGCAGCCAGGCCGGCGGCGGCACGCCCGAGGAATTCGGCGCCTTCATCAAGAATGAAACGGCCAAGTGGGCGCAGGTCATCAAGGCTGGAAACATCCAGCTCCAGTAAACCAACCAGGAGTATCCCCATGACATCCCGCCTGCTCGACCGGCTCCCGCTCGACCACCCCATCATCCAGGCGCCCATGGCGGGCGGCGCGACGACGGTGGAACTGGTGTCGGAGGCGTCGAAGGCGGGGGGTCTGGGTTCCCTCGGGGCCGCCTATATGAGCCCTGAACAGATCGAGGCGGCCGTCACCGCGATCCGCCAGCGCACCGACCGGCCATTCGCCATCAACCTGTTCGCCACGGTCCCCGAGGCCGCATTCACGGGCGATGCCAGCCGCATGCTGGCGCTGCTGGCGCGCTACCATGCCCAGCTCGGCCTGCCGCCCCCCGTGGCGCCCGGGCCGCAACCCGACCCGCTGCCCGGCCAGATCGAGGCAGTGCTGCGGCTGCGTCCGGCCGTCTTCAGCTTCACCTTCGGCCGCATGCCGGCCGCCGCACTGACGCGCTGCCGCGAACTGGGCATCCTGACGGTCGGCACCGCCACCACCGTGCGCGAGGCGGTAGCGCTGCAACAGGACGGAGTCGATGCCATCGTGGCCCAGGGCGCCGAGGCAGGCGGGCATCGCGGCACCTTCCTGGACGATTTCGAGCATTCGCTGATCGGCACCATGGCCCTGGTGCCGCAGATGGCCGACGCGGTGTCGGTCCCGGTGATCGCCTCGGGCGGCATCATGGATGGCCGCGGCATCGCCGCCGCGCTGGCCCTGGGCGCCGCCGCGGCGCAAATGGGGACGGCCTTCCTGGCCACCGATGAAGCCGGTATCGGCGAGGCCTACAAGGCGGTGCTGCCGGCCTCCCGGCCGGAACAATCGCGCATCACCCGGGCCTTTTCCGGCCGGCCGGCGCGCGGGATCGTAAACGCCTTCATGCGCGACGCCGACCAACTATCAGACGATATCCTGCCATACCCGCTGCAAAACGCCCTGACCCGGCCGATGCGCACCGCTGGCGGCAAGGCTGGCAATATTGCCGTCCTGTCGCTGTGGGCCGGGCAGGGCGCGCCCCTGGCACGCCGTGAAAGCACCGCTGCCCTGATGGCACGGCTGGTACGCGAGACGGCCGCCGCGCGCGGCCACGCCTGACACCGCCGCGGCGGGGTGGGAACGGGCCGGGACGGCTCGGATTGTTCCTAATGGCGAAAACACTGTTCCACGAACAGGCATATCCCACTGCGGTGACAATTGGTCGGGCTACAATGGCCCCTCGCCGCCGGGTGCGACTGGTTTTTCCGCGTCCCCGGCATATGAGTAACAGGGCGCTTCCCGACGCAGCCCGTCTCGCTCGCGCCGGCCGGATTCCCGCCCCGCACGAGCGCGGCGGCAGGGCATCCGCCACCGAAACACCCGTTTGTTGCCCATGCCCGATCAAACCCGCAGCACCCCGGAATTCGCCCTGCGCCTGGAAGGTGTGGCGCTAGGCTACGGCGATTTCACCGTCTTGCGCGACATTTCCATGGAAGCGCGTCCGGGCCAGGTGGTCGCCATCATGGGCGGCTCGGGCTCGGGCAAGACCACGCTGCTGCGGGCCGCCACCGGCCAGCTCACCGCGCAACAAGGCACGGTGCGGGCGTTCGGCCAGGACATCGCCCAGGCCACGCCGGCCGGGTTGCAGTCCCTGCGCAAGCGCATGGGCGTGCTGTTCCAGCAGGGCGCACTGTTCACCGACCTGAACGTGTTCGAAAACGTCGCCTTCCCGCTGCGCGAACATACCAGCCTGGCCGAATCCGAGATCACCACCCGCGTGCTGGACAAGCTCGACGCCGTCGGCCTGCGCGCCGCCGCCCACCTGAAGGTGGCCGAGATCTCCGGCGGCATGGCGCGCCGGGTGGCGCTGGCCCGCGCGATCGTGCTGGAGCCCGAACTCATTCTGTACGACGAGCCCTTCGCCGGCCTCGATCCGATTTCGCTGGGCATCACCGCCCGCCTGATCCGCAGCCTGGCCGACCGCCTGGGCTGCGCCTCGGTGCTCATCACCCACGACGTGCACGAGTCGTTCGCCATCGCCGACCAGGTCTATCTGGTGGGACAGGGCCAACTCAAGGCCGCCGGCACGCCGGACAGCCTGTCGTCCTCGCCGGACCCCTACGTGCAGCAATTCCTCAAGGGCGAACCCGACGGCCCGGTCGCGTTCCAGTATCCCGAAACGCCGGCTTTCCAGAAGTGGCTTTCGCAACAACAAGGGCGCAAGGCATGAGCGGATCCAACAACGCCGTGGGCGCGCTGGGCGGCTGGGTACGCACCCGCATCGCCGGCATCGGCTACTTCACCCGGTTCTTCGGCGCCATGCTGGCGCGCAGCGGCATCGCGCTGTCGCGGCCGCGGCTGGTGTCGCAGCAAGTCCATTTCATCGGCAACTACTCGCTGCTGATCATCGCCGTGTCCGGCATGTTCGTGGGCTTCGTGCTGGGCCTGCAGGGTTACTACACGCTGAACCGCTACGGCGCCGAGGAATCGCTCGGCCTGCTGGTGGCGCTGTCGCTGGTGCGCGAACTGGGCCCGGTGGTCACCGCGCTGCTGTTCGCCGGGCGCGCCGGCACCTCCCTGACCGCCGAGATCGGGCTGATGAAGGCCGGCGAGCAGCTGTCGGCCATGGAAGTCATGGCGGTCGACCCGATGCGGCGTGTGCTGGTGCCGCGCCTGTGGGGCGGCATCATCGCCATGCCGATCCTGGCCGCCGTGTTCTCCATGGTGGGCATCATGGGCGGCTGGGTGGTCGGGGTGCTGATGATCGGCGTGGACGCCGGCGCCTTCTGGTCGCAGATGCAAGGCGGCGTCGATGTCTGGGACGACGTCGCCAACGGCGTCATCAAAAGCCTGGTGTTCGGCGTCACGGTGACGCTGGTTGCGCTGTACGAGGGCTGGCAGGCCAAGCCCACGCCCGAGGGCGTCGCCCGCGCCACCACCCGTACGGTCGTGGTGGGTTCGCTGGCGGTGCTGGGGCTGGACTTCCTGCTCACCGCCTTGATGTTTGGAAACTGATTACGGATCGATCATGTCTCGTGAAAAAACCGATTTCTGGGTAGGCCTGTTCGTCTTGCTGGGCGCGGCCGCGCTGGCGTTCCTGGCGTTGCGCGCCGGCAACTTGAGCACCTTTTCTTTCGCGCCCACCTATACGCTGACGGCCAATTTCGATAACGTAGGCGGCCTCAAGGTGCGGGCCCCCGTGAAAAGCGCCGGGGTCGTGGTGGGACGGATCGCCAAGATTTCCTTTGACGACAAGACCTTCCAGGCGGTGGTCGCGATCAACCTGGAGACCGCCTACCAGTTTCCCAAGGACTCTTCCGCCGCCATTCTCACGTCTGGCCTGCTGGGCGAGCAGTATCTGGGCCTGACGCCGGGAAGCGACGAAAACAACCTGGCCGATGGCGGCAAGATCCGCTATACCCAGAGCGCCATCGTGCTGGAACAGCTGATCAGCAAGTTCCTGTATGGGTCGGCCGAGAAGGAAGGCACGAAAGCGCCGGCAAATTAAAGAGGATCCGTCACGCGCGGCAACAACCCGCCGCTTGACGCACGCTGCAATAAGAATACAAATCTGTTGATAGGGATGCCCTGATCATGAACAAGAACGCTCTCTCCCGAATCGCCACCATCGCCGCCGCCGGGGCGCTGATGGCGGGTTGCGCCGCGCCGCAACAGCCGGATCCGCGCGATCCCTGGGAAGGCTTCAACCGCGGCGTCTACAAGTTCAACGACACCGTCGACCGCGCGGTCTTCAAGCCGGTGGCGCAGGCCTATACCTACGTCACGCCGGAACCGGTGCGCAGCTGCGTGCACAACATCTTCAGCAACGTCGGCGACCTGTGGTCGGGCACCAACAGCTTCCTGCAGGGCCGCGGCCACGACTTCGTCAACACGCTCGGCCGTTTCCTGTTCAACACCACCATGGGCGTGGGCGGCTGTTTCGACGTCGCCTCGGCCAACGGCGCGCGCAAGATCCCCAACGACTTCGGCACCACCCTGGGCGTCTGGGGCTTGGGCCAGGGCCCGTACCTGGTGCTGCCGTTCTTCGGCTCGTCCAGCGTGCGCGATGGCGTCGGCCTGATCGGCGACTGGCAGGGCCGCATGCATGGCTACATGGGCGTGAGCGCCATCGACAACGTGCCGCTGCGCAACTCGCTGTGGGGCCTGGAAGTGGTCGACACCCGCGCCAGCCTGCTCAACGCCACCGACACCATCGACCGCGTGGCGCTCGACCCGTACAGCTTCGTGCGCGATGCCTATCTGCAACGCCGTGCCGCCATGGTGAACGGCCAGCGCGCGGATGACGAATCCAACCTGCCCAACTACGAGGACGACGAGGGCTCCGGCGCCGGCCAGGCCAAGGGCGCCCCCGCCCCCGTGACGAATCCCGCGACCAAGTAAGCTGTTGGATCGCGTTTTCAGTACAGCAAGGAGTTTCCATGCGGTTTTCTTTTTTCCCCCTGCTCCAGCGTCTGGCGTTTGCCGGTCTGCTGGGTCTGGCGGCTTCGGCCGCCGCGCAGGCGCAACCCGACGCCCACAGCGCGCCGGACCAGTTCGTGCTGGCCGTGGCCAATGAGACCCTGGACGTCCTGAAGGCCGACGGCGCCGCCAAGGCGGGCAACACGGCCCTCATCAACCAGGTCGTCAACGAGCACATCCTGCCCTACGTCAACTTCCAGAAGACCACGCGCCTGGCGGCTGGCCGCTACTGGCGCCAAGCCTCCGAGCAGCAGAAGACGGCCCTGGCCGATGCGTTCCGCGGCACGCTGGTGCGCACCTACAGCGGCGCGCTGACCCGCGTCACGTCCAGCACCAAGATCACGGCCCTGCCGTTCCGCGGCGACCCCAAGGCCGACGACGTGGTCGTGCGCACGCTCATCAGCCAGTCCAATGGCCAACCCACCGGCGTCGACTACCGCCTGGAAAAAACGCCCCAGGGCTGGAAGATCTACGACATGAACGTCGAAGGCATCTGGTTGATCGAGAACTACCGCAACCAGTTCGCCCAGCAGATCAACCAGAATGGCATCGACGGCCTGATCCAGGCGCTGAACCAGCGCAACCAATAGGTCAGGGTCCAGGCTGTTCCCGGCCCGGCGCGCCTTGCGGCCCGCCGGGCCAGTTATTTTGGGGACAATTCACTCCCGTCCGCCCCCACGGCCGCCGGGGCTATCGGCGCCTCGGGTAACGGGGCGCTTATATAATGATCAATTCGCTCTTTGCCGGGCTCCCTCGCCGCCGTCATGTCTGCCGTCAGTCTTGAGAACGTCTCCAAAATCTACTCGCCGCGCCGCAGCGGCTGGGACAGGCTCACCGGGCGCGCGCCCGGCGCCGGCTTCCAGGCGCTGGACAATGTCAGCCTGAACATCGAGCACGGCGAGTTCTTCGGCCTGCTCGGCCCCAACGGCGCCGGCAAGACCACCCTGATTTCCATCCTGGCCGGCCTGGCGCGCGCCACCACCGGCCGCGCCAGCGTCTGTGGCTACGATGTCGTGGCCGACTACAAGTCGGCACGGCGGTCGCTGGGCGTGGTGCCGCAGGAACTGGTCTATGACCCGTTCTTCACGGTGCGCGAGACGCTACGCATCCAGTCGGGCTACTTCGGCCTGCGCAAGAACGACGACTGGATCGACGAGATCCTCTTCAACCTGGGGCTGGCCGACAAGGCCAACGCGAACATGCGCGCGCTGTCCGGCGGCATGAAGCGCCGCGTGCTAGTGGCGCAGGCGCTGGTGCACCGCCCGCCCGTGATCGTGCTGGACGAACCCACCGCGGGCGTCGACGTCGACCTGCGCCGCACGCTGTGGGAATTCATCTCGCGCCTGAACAAGGCCGGCCACACCATCATGCTGACCACCCACTACCTGGAAGAGGCGGAAGCCCTGTGCGGCCGCATCGCCATGCTCAAGGGCGGCCGCATCGTGGCGCTGGACACCACCCAGGCGCTGCTGGCGCGTGTCGGCGGCGTCGATCTCGAAGACGCCTTCGTGCGCATCATGCACCAGGACGACACGCCGCAACCTGAAGAGATTTCGCAATGACGCAGTCCGCCGCCAACGCCAACCAGCCATTGGTGCAGCCCCGCCTGGACGCGGGCTCGGGCTTTCCGACCCTGCTGCGCAAGGAATTGCTGCGCTTCTGGAAAGTCAGCTTCCAGACCATCGCCGCGCCCGTCATCACCGCGCTGCTGTACCTGCTGGTGTTCGCCCACGTGCTCGAAGGGCGCGTCATGGTCTATGGCAGCGTGCCGTACACCGCGTTCCTGATCCCCGGGCTCATGATGATGAGCATGCTGCAAAACGCCTTCGCCAACCCGTCGTCGTCGCTGATCCAGAGCCGCATCACCGGCAACCTGGTGTTCATGCTGCTGCCGCCGCTGTCGCACCGTGACATCTTCGCCGCCTACGTGCTGGCGGCGGTGGTGCGCGGGCTGGCGGTGGGCCTGTGCGTCTGGCTGGTGGCGCTGTTCTTCGTCTCGCTGGTGCCGTCCAACCCGCTGTGGCTGCTGCTGTTCGCGGTGCTGGCCTGCGGCATCATGGGCGTGCTCGGCCTGATCGCCGGCCTGTGGTCCGAAAAATTCGACCAGCTGGCGGCGTTCCAGAATTTCCTCATCATGCCGGCCACCTTCCTGTCCGGCGTGTTCTATTCCATCCATACGCTCCCGGCCTTCTGGCAGGGGGTGTCCCACTGGAACCCCATCTTCTACACCATCGACGGTTTCCGCTACGGATTCTTCTCGGTGTCGGACGTCTCCCCCTGGCGCAGCCTGGCGGTGGTGACGGGGGTGTTCCTCGCGCTTTCGATCTATGCGCTGCGGCTCCTGGCCAGCGGCTACAAACTCAGGAACTGACGTCCATGCTTCCCACTCCCGCGCAAGTCCGCCAATACATCGCGGACGGCCTGCCCTGTGAACACCTCGACGTACAGGGCGACGGCTCGCATTTCGACGCGGTCATCGTCAGCGCGGCCTTCGAAGGCAAGCGCCTGATCCAGCGCCATCAGTTGGTCTACGCGGCGCTGGGCGACCGCATGAAGGCCGAGATCCATGCCTTGTCGATGCGCACCCTGACCCCGGCTGAATACGCCCAGGCGGGCAAGTGACCATGGACAAACTCCGCATTACCGGCGGCGCGAAACTGCACGGCGAGATCGCCATCTCCGGCGCCAAGAACTCGGCCCTGCCGATCCTGTGCGCCGGCCTGCTGACGGCCGACGCGCTGACCATCTCCAATGTGCCGCACCTGAACGACACCGCCACCATGCTGCGCCTCTTGGGCCGCATGGGCGTGCGCGCCGAACGCGGCAGCGATGGCATCGTCACCCTGCAGGCCGACCGCGTCGACAGCCTTGAAGCGCCGTACGACCTGGTCAAGACCATGCGCGCCTCGATCCTGGTGCTGGGCCCGCTGGTGGCGCGCTTCGGCGAGGCCCGCGTCAGCCTGCCGGGCGGCTGCACCATCGGCCAGCGGCCGGTGGACCAGCACATCAAGGGCCTGGCGGCGCTGGGCGCCGACATCAGCATCGAGCACGGCTTCGTGGTGGCGCGCGCCAAGCGCCTGAAGGGCGCTTCCATCCGCACCGACATGGTCACCGTCACCGGCACCGAGAACCTGCTGATGGCCGCGGTGCTGGCCGACGGCCAGACCGTGCTGGAAAACGCCGCGCGCGAGCCCGAAGTGGTGGACCTGGCCGAACTGCTCATCAAGATGGGCGCCCGCATCCAGGGCCACGGCACCGACCGCATCGTGATCGACGGCGTCGAGCGCCTGCACGGCGCCGCGCACCGCGTGATCTCCGACCGCATTGAGGCCGGCACCTTCCTGTGCGCGGTGGGCGCGGCCGGCGGCGACATCATGCTGCGCAACACCGACGCCGGCATTCTCGGCGCCACGCTGGACAAGCTGACCGAGGCCGGCCTGACCATCGAGACCGGGCCCGACTGGATCCGCGGCGCCATGTCCACGCGCCCCAGGGCCGTCGGCTTCCGCACCCACGAGTACCCCGGCTTCGCCACCGACATGCAGGCCCAGCTGATGACGCTGAATACGGTGGCCGAGGGCACCTCGGTGATCGTCGAGACCATCTTCGAGAACCGCTACATGCACGTGCAGGAACTGCGCCGCATGGGCGCGGACATCGACATCGACGGCCATACCGCCATCGTCCGCGGCATCCCCCGCCTGTCGGGCGCGACCGTCATGGCCACCGACCTGCGGGCCTCGGCCAGCCTGGTCATCGCCGGCCTGGCCGCCGACGGCGACACACTGGTCGACCGCATCTACCACCTGGATCGCGGCTACGACCGGATGGAAGTCAAGCTGCGCGCCCTGGGCGCCAACATTCAACGCGTTACCGGCAAGGAATCGGCATGAGCAATGCCCCGCTCGCCCCCCTGACCCTGGCTCTGTCCAAGGGGCGCATCTTCGAAGAAACCATGCCTCTGCTGGCCGAAGCCGGCATCGAGGTGCCCGAGAATCCCGAAAGCTCGCGCAAGCTGATCCTGCCGACCAGCGATCCCGGCCTGCGGCTGATCATCGTGCGCGCTTCCGACGTGCCCACCTACGTGCAGTACGGCGCGGCCGACCTCGGCATCGCCGGCAAGGACGTGCTGATCGAGCACGCCGCGCAGCAGCCCGGGGGCCTGTACCAGCCGATCGACCTGAACATCGCCAAGTGCCGCCTGGCCGTGGCCGTGCGCAACGGCTTCGACTACGAGGCCGCGGTGCACCAGGGCGCGCGCCTGCGCGTGGCCACCAAGTACGTGCAGTCAGCCCGTGAACACTTTGCGGCCAAGGGTGTGTACGTCGACATCATCAAGCTGTATGGTTCGATGGAACTGGCGCCGCTGGTGGGCCTGGCCGATTGCATCGTGGATCTGGTGTCCACCGGCGGTACGCTGCGCGCCAACGACCTGGTCGCGGTCGAGGACATCATGCCGATCTCCTCGCGCCTGATCGTCAACCAGGCCGCGCTCAAGACCCGCGGCGAACGCCTGCAACCGCTGCTGGACGCTTTCGAGCGCGCCGCTTCCCGCAACGCCTGACCCAGGCCGCCGCGCCCCGGCGCGGCCGCCGCCACCCGCCTGAACGCCATGGCCCTGATCAATCGTCTCGACTCTCGCGATCCCGGATTCGCATCCGCCCTGTCCAAGCTGCTGGCCTTCGAGGCCACCGAGGACGAGTCCATCGACCGCGCCGCCGCCGGCATCCTGGCCGACGTGCGCGCCCGCGGCGATGCCGCGCTGGTGGAATACACCCAGCGTTTCGACCGCATGCCGCATGTGTCCGCGGACACGCTCGAAATCCCCAAGGCCGACTGGCATGCGGCCCTGGCCGCGCTGCCGGCCGCCCAGCGCGACGCGCTGCAGGCCGCCGCCGAGCGCGTGCGCCGCTACCACGAGCGCCAGCGCGCCGAAACCTGGACCTACACCGAGACTGACGGCACCATGCTGGGCCAACAGATCACGCCGCTGGACCGCGTCGGCCTGTACGTGCCGGGCGGCAAGGCCGCGTATCCCTCGTCGGTGCTGATGAATGCCATCCCCGCCAAGGTCGCCGGGGTGCAGGAACTGGTCATGGTCACGCCCACGCCGGACGGCGCGCGCAACCCGATCGTGCTGGCCGCGGCCGCGATCAGCGGCGTCGACCGCGTGTTCGCCATCGGCGGCGCGCAGGCCGTGGGCGCGCTGGCCTACGGCACCGCCACCGTGCCCGCCGTGGACAAGATCGTCGGCCCCGGCAATGCCTACGTGGCCGCCGCCAAGCGCCGCGTGTTCGGCGTGGTCGGCATCGACATGATCGCCGGCCCCAGCGAAATCCTGGTGATCTGCGACGGCAAGACGCCGGCCGACTGGATCGCCATGGACCTGTTCTCGCAGGCCGAGCACGACGAGCTGGCCCAATCCATCCTGCTGTGCCCGGACGCCGCCTTCATCGCCGAGGTCGAGGCCGCCATCGCGCGCCTGCTGCCGACCATGCCGCGCGCCGACATCCTGCGCACCAGCCTGGCCAACCGCGGCGCGCTGATCCAGGTGCGCGACCTGGACGAAGCCTGCCGCATCGCCAACGACATCGCCCCGGAACACCTGGAGATCTCCACCGAGCAGCCCGAGGCCTGGACCGCGAAGATCCGCCACGCCGGCGCCATCTTCATGGGCCGCTTCAGCTCGGAAGCCCTGGGCGACTACTGTGCCGGCCCCAACCACGTGCTGCCGACCTCGCGCACCGCGCGTTTCTCGTCGCCGCTGGGTGTGTATGACTTCCAGAAGCGCTCCAGCCTGATCCAGGTGTCGCACCAGGGCGCCCAGACGCTTGGCCGCATCGCCGCGGAACTGGCGCTGGGCGAGGGCCTGCAGGCCCACGCCGCCAGCGCCCAGTACCGGATTGACCAGCCATGAGCGAGGTCGCCGGCCGCATCGCCGGCACCATCCGGCCCGATATCCGCGAACTGAGCGCCTATCCGGTCGCGCACGCCGAAGGCTGCATCAAGCTGGACGCGATGGAATCGCCCTACGAACTGCCCGAGGCGGTGCGCGACGACCTGGCGCGCGTGCTGCGCGACACGCCGCTGAACCGCTATCCGGCCGCCGACCTGGCCGAACTGCGCCAGGCGGTGAAATCGGCCTTCGGCGTGCCCGCCGAGGCCGGCGTGCTGTTCGGCAACGGTTCGGACGAACTGATCCACATGGCGGTGCAGGCCTGCTGCAACCCGGGCGAGGTGGTGCTGGCGCCGTGGCCATCTTTCGTCTATTTCGACATGGCCGCGCGCTTCGACCACGCCCGCTTCGTCGGCGTGCCGCTCACCGAAGATCTGTCCCTGGATCTTCCAGCCATGCTGGCGGCGATCCGCGAGCACCAGCCCAAGGTGGTGTTCCTGGCGGTGCCCAACAATCCCACCGGCGGCGCCTGGTCGGACGCGGACATGGCCGCCATCATCGCCGCCGCGCCCGGTCTGGTGGTGGTGGACGAGGCCTACCAGCCGTTCACCGACCGCAGTTGGATGCCGCGCCTGCTGGACGCGCCGAACGTGGTGGTGATGCGCACGGTGTCCAAGATCGGCCTGGCGGGCCTGCGCTTCGGCTACCTGGCCGGCCACCCCGACTGGATCGCCGAGCTGGACAAAGTGCGCCCGCCCTACAACCTGGACGTGCTGACCCAGGCCGCGCTGCTGACCGTGCTGCGCCACAAAACGGTGCTGGACGAACAGGCCGCCCGCCTGCGCGCCGACCGCGAGCCGCTGGCCGCGGCCCTGGCGGCGCTGCCCGGCGTCAGGGTATTCCCTTCCGCGGCCAACTTCGTACTCGCGCGCTTTTCCGGCAAGCTGGACGGCAACGCCGTGCATCTTGCCCTGAAACAGCGCAAAATATTGGTTCGTAACTTCGCCAACGCCCACCCGCTCCTGGCCGACTGCCTCCGCATCTCGGTAGGCGCGCCGGCCGAGAACGCCGCTTTGCTATCGGCACTGCAAGACATCCTCAGTGCCTAATCGAGTCCTGACATGCGTACCGCAGAGATCACCCGCAACACCAACGAAACCCGCATCCGCGTGGCCATCAACCTGGATGGCACCGGCAAGCAGACGATCGACACCGGCGTGCCGTTCCTGGACCACATGCTGGACCAGATCGCGCGCCATGGCCTGATCGACCTCGACATCAAGGCCGAGGGCGACCTGCACATCGATGCGCATCACACGGTGGAAGACGTGGGCATCACGCTGGGCATGGCCATCGCCAAGGCGGTCGGCACCAAGGCCGGCCTGCGCCGCTACGGCCACGCCTACGTGCCGCTGGACGAGGCGCTGTCGCGCGTGGTGGTCGACTTCTCCGGCCGCCCGGGCCTGGAATATCACATCCCCTTCACCCGTTCGCACATCGGCGCCTTCGACGTCGACCTGACGCGCGAGTTCTTCCAGGGGCTGGTCAACCACGCGCTGATCACCCTGCACATCGACAACCTGCGCGGCACCAACGCCCACCACCAATGCGAAACGGTCTTCAAGGCCTGTGGCCGCGCGCTGCGCATGGCCATCGAAGTCGACCCGCGCATGGGCGACGTCGTGCCCTCGACCAAGGGCGTGCTGTAAGCTGCGCGACCTCCCGCCACGCACCAGGTAAACCGAAGTGACCACTATCGCCATCGTCGACTACGGAATGGGCAACTTCCACTCCGTCGCGCGCGCGCTCAAGTACGCCGCCCCCGACGCGGACATCCGCATCTGCAACCAGCCCCAAGAAATCGACGCGGCCGACCGCGTGGTGTTTCCCGGGCAGGGCGCCATGGCGGACTGCATGCGCACCCTGAACGAATCCGGCCTGCGCGAAGCGGTCGTCAAGGCCGCCCGCAGCAAGCCCCTGCTGGGCGTCTGCGTGGGCGAACAGATGCTGTTCGAGTCCAGCGAAGAGGGCGATACCCCGTGCCTGGGCCTGTTCCCGGGCGTGGTGCGGCGCTTTGCCGGCCCGCGCTTCGCCGACCCGGTCGCGGCGGACGACGCGGCCTGCGAGGCCGACACTGGCGCCGCCGGACTGGTCGACGTCCGCCCCGAGCGCTTGAAAGTCCCGCACATGGGATGGAACAAAGTCCGCCAGACGCGCTCTCACCCTATCTGGGACGGCATTCCGGACGACACGCATTTCTATTTCGTCCATAGTTACTACGCCGACCCGGCCGATACCAGCCTGACCGTTGGTGAAACCGATTACGGCGTTGCCTTTACCTGCGCGGTGGCGGCAGCTAACATTTTCGCGGTGCAGTTCCACCCCGAGAAGAGCGCCGAGCACGGTTTGCGCCTGTATCGCAATTTTGTAGACTGGCAGCCGTAAGCCGCAAGCACACCGCTGCGGCCCACGCGCTCCAGACCATTCAACCCCATATTTTCCCGCTGCCCACCATGCTGCTGATCCCCGCCATCGATCTCAAAGACGGACGCTGCGTGCGTCTGCGCCAGGGCGACCTGGACGATGCAACGGTGTTCTCCGAAGACCCCGCCTCCATGGCCTCCAAGTGGCTCGAACAGGGCGCCCGCCGCCTGCACCTGGTCGACCTGAACGGCGCCGTCGCCGGCAAGCCCAAGAACGAAGCGCCCATCAAGGCCATCCTGGAAGCCGTCGGCGACGACATTCCCGTGCAGATCGGCGGCGGCATCCGCGACCTCGACACCATCGAGCGCTATCTCGACGCCGGCATCTCCTACGTGATCATCGGCACCGCCGCGGTCAAGAACCCGGGTTTCCTGCAGGACGCCTGCGGCGCCTTCCCCGGCCAGATCATCGTCGGCCTGGATGCCCGCGACGGCAAGATCGCCACCGACGGCTGGAGCAAGCTGACGCGCCACGACGTGCTCGACCTGGCCAAGAAGTTCGAGGACTACGGCTGCGAAGCCATCATCTACACCGACATCGGCCGCGACGGCATGCTGTCGGGCGTGAACGTCGAGGCCACCGTGCGCCTGGCGCAGCACGTGCGCATCCCGGTGTACGCCTCGGGCGGCATCGCCGGCATCCAGGACATCGAGGCACTGTGCGCCGTCGAGGAAGAGGGCGTCGAAGGCGCCATCCTGGGCCGCAGCATCTACGAAGGCACGCTCAACTTCCAGGCGGCGCAGGCCCGCGCCGACGAATTGGCCAAATGACCAACGCCAGCAGGTCCACCGGGGCCGGCGCGCCCGTCCAGAGCGCGCTGACCCGCCGCATCATTCCCTGCCTTGACGTCACCGCCGGCCGCGTCGTCAAGGGCGTCAATTTCGTCAACCTCGCCGATGCCGGCGATCCCGTCGAGATCGCCCGCCGCTACAACGAGCAGGGCGCCGACGAGCTCACCTTCCTGGACATCACCGCCACCAGCGACGGCCGCGACTTGATCCTGCCCATCATCGAGCAGGTCGCCTCGCAGGTCTTCATCCCCCTGACGGTGGGCGGCGGCGTGCGCCAGGTATCGGACATCCAGCGCCTGCTGAACGCCGGCGCCGACAAGATCAGCATCAACAGCGCCGCCGTGGCCAACCCGGAACTGGTGCGCGCGGCCTCCGACTACCACGGCTCGCAATGCGTGGTGGTGGCGATCGACGCGCGCCGCGTCTCGGCCGCGGGCGAGGCGCCGCGCTGGGAAGTCTTCACCCATGGCGGCCGCAAGGCCACCGGGCTGGACGCCGTGGCCTGGGCGCGCCGCATGGCGGCCTATGGCGCCGGCGAGATCCTGCTGACCAGCATGGACCGCGACGGCACCAAGTCGGGCTTCGACCTCGAACTGACCCGTACCGTGTCGGACGCCGTGCCGGTGCCCGTCATCGCCTCGGGCGGCGTCGGCACCCTGCAGCACCTGGCCGACGGCGTCACCACCGGCCGCGCCAGCGCCGTGCTGGCCGCCAGCATCTTCCACTTCGGCCAGCACACGGTCGGCGAATGCAAGCGCTTCATGGCCGCGCAGGGCATTGAAGTAAGGATATGACGATGAGCAACGAACCCGGCTGGATGGCCGATGTCGTCTTCGACGAGAACGGCCTGATCCCCGCCATCGCGCAGGACGCCGACAACGGCCAGATCATGATGGTGGCCTGGATGAACCGCGAATCGCTGGCCGAGACCGCCGCCACCGGCCGCGCGGTGTACTGGTCGCGCTCGCGCCAGCGCCTGTGGCGCAAGGGCGAGGAGTCCGGTCACGTGCAGCAGGTGCACGAGCTGCGCCTCGATTGCGACGGCGACGTGGTGCTGCTCAAGGTGCACCAGGAAGGCGGCATCGCCTGCCACACCGGCCGCGCCAGCTGCTTCTACCGCCGCCTGGAAGGCCCGACCGACCAGGCCTCCTGGGTCACGGTCGATCCGGTGCTGAAAGACCCCGAACTGATCTACAAATGACCGACTCGCCCCTGACCGCCCACGACGTCCTGGCCCGCATCGCCGACACCCTGGAGACCCGCCGCCCCGAGAACGGCGGTGATCCCAAGGCCTCGTACGCGGCCAAGCTGCTGTCCAAGGGCCCCGACGCCTTCCTCAAGAAGATCGGCGAAGAAGCCACCGAACTGGTCATGGCCGCCAAGGATGGCGTGCCCGAACGCATCGTCAGCGAAACCGCCGACCTGTGGTTTCATTGCCTGGTCGCGCTGACGCACTTCAACCTGCGCCCCGACGACGTGCTGGCCGAGCTGGCCCGCCGCGAAGGGCTGTCGGGCCTGGCCGAGAAGGCCAGCCGTCCCCAGGACTGACACGGAACCGGAAAAATGAGCGCCAACTGTATTTTCTGCAAGATCGCCGCCGGCGAGATCCCGTCCAAGAAGGTCTACGAGGACGAGGAGTTTGTTGCATTCCACGATATCAACCCGGCCGCACCGGTGCATTTATTGCTGATCCCTCGACGTCATGTCACATCCATGCAGGATATTACGGCCGAGGACGCAGGTTGGTTGGGTAGAATGATGGCATTGGCGCCGCGGCTTGCCGCTGAAAACGGTTGCCGTCCGGGCCCCGATGGCGGATTTCGCATCATGATCAACTCTGGCGTCGAAGGCGGCCAGGAAGTCCCGCATCTGCATTTCCACATCCTCGGCGGCCAGCGACCCTGGAAAGGGCGCATGGCCCCCACCGCGTAATACGGAGAACCGTCATGGGTAGCTTTAGCATTTGGCATTGGTTGGTCGTTCTGGTCATCGTGGCGCTGATTTTCGGCACCAAGAAACTGCGCAACATCGGGTCCGACCTCGGCGGCGCCGTCAAGGGCTTCAAGGAAGGCATGAAAGACGCCAACAGCGACAAACCGGCCGAGCCGATCGCGCAACAACGCGTCTCCGGCGATACCATCGACGTGCAGGCCAAGGAAAAATCCAACTCCTGAGCCCTGCCCCCCGGACCGGCCTGAAACCGCCGGTCCTCATTGCCTCAATTTCCGAGCGGCCGTCGAATGTTTGATGTCAGCCTCACTGAACTGATGGTGATCGGCGTCATCGCGCTGATCGTCATCGGCCCCGAACGCCTGCCCAAGGTCGCCCGCACGGTCGGCCACCTGCTTGGCCGCGCCCAGCGCTACGTCAATGATGTGAAGTCCGACATCCAGCGCGAAATCGAGCTGGACGAACTGCGCAAGTTCAAGAGCGAGATGGAAACCGCCGCGCAAGACGTGCAGCAATCGCTGCACGACACCCACAATGCGCTGCAGGAGCCGGTGCAGCAGTTCCGCGCCGAGCTCGACGAGGTGGCCCGCGAAGCCAGCGGCAAGCCCGCCATCGCGGCCGGAACGGCCGGCGCCACCGCCGCCAGCGGGCCACTGATGACACCGCTGGCCGCCGAGCCGGCCGAAGCGCCGCCGTCCATCGCGCCGCCCAGCCCCAACCTGAACCTGGACCTGGATCCGCCCGCCCCCGCGGCCGGCGGCCAGCCCGCTCCCGCCCCGCAACCCGCGCCCGCCCCGGCGCCCGCGGCCGACGCGCCCGCCGCCAGCGATCCTCCGCCGGCCGCCAAGCCCGCCACGCCCTCCGGAACGACAACGTGACCCAGGACGCCTCCCAAGAAGACGGCCAGCAGGAAAGCTTCATCTCCCACCTGGTCGAACTGCGCACCCGCCTGCTGCGCGCCGTCGGCGCGGTGGTGGTGGTGTTCATCATTCTGTTCATCTACCCCGGCGCGTCCGCCATCTACGACGTGCTGGCCCAGCCCATGCTGGCCTCGCTGCCCCAGGGCACGCGCATGATCGCCACCGGCGTCATCACGCCCTTCATGGTGCCGGTCAAGGTCACTATGATGGCGGCGTTCATCCTGGCGCTGCCGGTAGTGCTGTACCAGGCCTGGGCCTTCGTCGCCCCCGGCCTGTACAAGCACGAAAAGCGCCTGGCGCTGCCGCTGATCATTTCCAGCACGCTGCTGTTCATCGCGGGCATGGCGTTCTGCTATTTCGTGGTGTTCCGCACGGTCTTCCACTTCATCGCCACCTTCGCGCCGCAATCGATCACGCCGGCGCCAGACATCGAGGCCTACCTGAGCTTCGTCATGACCATGTTCATGGCGTTCGGCATCACCTTCGAGGTGCCGGTGGCGGTGGTGCTGCTGGTGCGCATGGGCGTGGTGGAACTGTCCAAGCTCAAAAGCGCGCGCGGCTACGTGGTGGTGGGCGCATTCATCATCGCCGCGGTGGTGACGCCGCCCGACGTGGTCAGCCAGTTCATGCTGGCGGTGCCACTGTGCCTGCTGTATGAACTGGGGCTGATCTGCGCGCGCATGGTCACGCCCAAACCCAGCGCCGATGACACCGCGGGCGACGGTTCGCTGACCGAGCGCCACTGAAGCCGCGGCGCGCTGGCGCAAACGGGGGCCGCGCGCCCCCGATTTTCCACAAGCGGACGCTTTCCGCTTGTCCCGCATCGACTGCAAACTTACATTGCAGCCATGTCGCTCGCCCTACGGCTGCGCACCCTGATGCGGTGGCGCGGCATCAAAAGCCAGAACCAGCTCGCCCGCATCTCCGGCGTGCCGCAGTCCTGCATCCACCGCATCCTCACCCGCGAAGAACGCTACGCGCCGACCCGCGCCACCCTGCAGCGGCTGGCGCGCGCGCTGGACACCCAGGTGCCCTGGCTGGCGGACGGCATGGTCGCGCAGGCCGCTGACGCATCCCCGCCGCACCAGGACGAGCAATCCGATGCCTATTGCGCCGAAATCTGTGCGCTGCTGCGGCACCAGCCCGAGGCCACGCGCAAGCGCGTGCTGCAGGTGGTGCGCCTGGTGCTCGACGCGCCTTGCCGGCCCCGCCGCCAGGTCGCGTCCCGCCAGCCCCAGGTCCGCTAGCGGCCCATCCGGCATGGCCGGCGCGCGGCGGCCGCCGGCCACCGCGTCATCGCGGCAGGCCCGGCCGCGTCCCCACCACCACCGCCACCTCGGCGATCTTGCCGCCGCGCAGCACACCCAGCGTGGCGCGCTGCCCCGGGGTCAACTGCGCGATCTCGGCCAGCAAGCCCGAGGTGTCCAGCATCGGTTTGCCGTTGACCGTCTGCACGATGTCGCCGACCCGCAATCCTCCCTTGGCGGCGGGGCCATCGCGCAGCACTCCCGCGATGATCACGCCGCGGGCGTTGCGGCCCATCTGGAAAGCGCGCGCCAGCTCGGCTGTCAGGTCCTGCGGTTCCACGCCCAGCCAGCCGCGCTTGACGCCGCCGGTCTTGACGATCTCGTCCATCACCTTGCGCGCGATATCGATCGGCGTGGCGAAGCCGATACCCATCGACCCGCCCGATTCGGAGTAGATCGCGGTATTGATCCCCACCAGGTTGCCGCGCGCATCGACCAGCGCGCCGCCCGAGTTGCCCGGGTTGATCGCCGCATCGGTCTGGATGAAGTTCTCGTAGGTATTCAGGCCGAGGCCGTTGCGGCCCAGCGCCGACACGATCCCCTGCGTGGTGGTCTGGCCCACGCCGAACGGATTGCCGATCGCCAGCACGACATCGCCCACGCGCAGGCCGCCGTCCGGCGCCAGGGTGGCCGCCGGCAGGTTGCGCAAGGTCGCCAGCTTCAATACCGCCAGATCGGTGTCCGGGTCCGCGCCCACCACCTTGGCCGAATCCTTGCGCCCATCGGCCAGCGCCACCTCGATGGCGTCGGCGGCCTGCACTACGTGATAATTGGTCAGCACATAGCCATCTTGGTTGACCACCACGCCCGACCCCAGGCTGGTACTGGCCTGGCGCCGGCTCACTCCCGGCACCTGGCCGAACAGCTGGCGCAGGATGGGGTCGTCCGGCAGCGGCACCAGGGGCACGTCCACGTGCTTGGTGGTATAGACGTTGACCACCGACGGCGCCGCCCGCGCCACGCCGTCGGCATATGACACCGGCCCCGTGGCGGCGCGCAACGCGGCCGTTCCCGGCGCCGTTGCCGCCCGCGGCGCGGTCGCGCCCGACGTGGCGGCGGGCCCGCCCAACCGCAGCAGATCCGGCCGCAAGGTGGTGACGACGAATAGAATACCCAGGCAGACCGTGACGGCCTGAGCGAAGATCAGCCAATATCGGCGCATGTTTCTGATAGGACTAGCAATGAGTAAAGTGGACTCCCACGTCCTGGCCGCCTGGCTGGACGACACCCTGCAAGCCGCGCGTTTCAAAGACTACTGCCCCAATGGGCTGCAGGTGGAAGGCCGATCCGAAGTCGGACACATTATCACCGGTGTCACCGCCAGCGAAGCCCTGTTGCGCATCGCCGTCGAGCGCGGCGCCGACGCGGTGCTGGTCCACCACGGCTGGATGTGGCGCAACGAAGACCGTCGCGTCATCGGCACGCGCCGTACCCGCATGGCACTGGCCTTGAAGAACGACCTCAACCTGTACGCCTACCACCTGCCCCTGGACGCGCATCCGAGCCTCGGCAACAACGCCCAGCTGGCCCGCGTCCTCGGCCTGGAACCCGAACGCCGCGACGACGGCACGCCGCGCACCTGTGGCGCCGACAACCTGGTCTGGCTCGGCGCCGCCCCCGACCTCGCCACCCTGGGCCAACTCGCCGCCCGCATCCAGCAACGGCTCGGCCGCCCGCCTCTGGTCGTCGGCAATCCCGACCAGCCCCTGGCCCGCATTGCCTGGTGCACCGGCGGCGCCCAGGGCATGCTGGCCGACGCCGTCGACGCTGGCGCCACCGCCTACATCACCGGCGAAGCCTCCGAATCCACCTTCCACCTTGCCCAGGAAACCGGCGTCGCCTTCCTCGGCGCCGGCCACCACGCCACCGAACGCTACGGCATCCAGGCCCTCGGTCAGGCCGTGGCGGAACGCTTTGGCATCAAGGTGGAATTCGTGGATCTGGACAACCCGGTGTAATCGAAGCCGCCCCGGACGGCCCACGCAGCATCGACGTCCGCCGGGCAATCAAACCACGAGCCCATGAAAAAGCGCCCCGCAGGGCGCTTTTATCTTCAGGCTCATGGCTTCTTCAGCAAATCCCGGATCTCGCGCAGCAGCGCCACATCCTCAGGCGTCGGGGCCGGCGCCGCCGGAGCCGGCGCTTCCTCGGCCTTGGTCCGCGCCTTGTAGATGGCCTTCACCATCCAGAAGATCACCAACGCCAGCAACACGAAATTGATGACGATGGTGAGGAAATTCCCCCAGGCAAAGACGATCGCTCCCGCCTTCGTCATCTCCGCATACGTCATCGGCCCGTTGTAGCCCGCGGGCATCGACAGCACCAGGAATTTGTTCGAGAAATCGACCGAACCGCCAAGCACGAAATTGACCAGCGGCATGACGATATCCTTGACCAGCGAGTCGACGATCTTGCCGAACGCCGCCCCGATGATCACACCAACCGCCAAATCGACCGCATTGCCTTTGACAGCGAAATCCCGGAATTCTTTGACGAAACCAGTCGCTTTGCTCATAAAAGCACTCCCTTCGTGATACGCCCACCAGTAGGCTGGCGCTATAATACGCGGTTGCTATGTTGTTACACATTCCCGCGAAGCCGATGCCGCAGAAGTGATGCTACTCGTAGAGCGGGCGCATCAACAAGGATAGGAAGATGAGTCAGGATACGCTGGTGCATGACGATGACGGTGCGGTTGATCCAAAGCTGCCGCCCGATCCTTCGCGACGTTTCTGGGTAACCACCGCCTGTGCTGTAGGTGGCGTAGCAGGTGTCGCAACGGCCATACCGCTTGTGAGCACGTTTTCCCCTTCTGAAAAAGCCCGCGCCGCCGGCGCCCCTGTCGAAGTCGACATCGGCGACATCCCGGTCGGCACCATGAAAACCGTGGAATGGCGTGGCAAGCCGGTCTGGATCATCCACCGGTCTCCTGAACAAATCGCCGGCCTCAAGACCCAGGACGCGCTCCTGGCGGACCCTGACTCGAAACGGCCCGGCTTCACTCCCAAATACGCAGAAAACGAAGGCCGCTCGCGCAAGCCCGAGCTCTTCGTCTGTGTTGGCATCTGTACCCATCTGGGCTGCTCGCCCACCGCCCACTTCGAAACGGGTGGCGGTGGCGGCATGGGCGCCTCCTGGCAAGGCGGATTCCTCTGTCCGTGCCACGGCTCCACGTTCGACCTGGCTGGCCGGGTCTACAAGAACAAGCCCGCTCCCGATAATCTCGAAGTTCCGCCGTACCAGTATCTCACCGACTCCCGCATCATCGTGGGCGTCGATGAAGAGAACAAGGCCTGACGCTCGCGTCGCGCTTTTTTCCCGAATTACGTAAGTAAAACAAAATACGCCACGTATTAGAGAAGGAGCTGTTACATGGCTGGCGAGAAAACCGTCGAGACGACAGGCCTGTTGGGCTGGCTGGACCGGCGCTTCCCGGTGACCTCCACCTGGAAAGCGCATCTGTCCGAATACTACGCACCGAAAAACTTCAACTTTTGGTATTTCTTCGGCTCCCTGGCACTGCTGGTGCTGGTGCTGCAGATCGTGACCGGCATCTTCCTGGTCATGCACTACAAGCCGGACGCCGAGCGCGCGTTCCAATCGGTCGAATACATCATGCGCGAAGTCCCGTGGGGCTGGCTGGTGCGCTACATGCACTCGACCGGCGCCTCGATGTTCTTCGTCGTCGTCTACCTGCACATGCTGCGCGGCCTGCTCTATGGCTCGTACCGCAAGCCGCGTGAGCTGGTCTGGATCTTCGGCGTGGCGATCTTCCTCTGTCTGATGGCCGAAGCATTCTTCGGCTACCTCCTGCCGTGGGGCCAGATGTCCTACTGGGGCGCACAGGTGATCGTGAACCTGTTCGCGGCCATCCCGTTCATCGGCCCCGAGCTGTCGATCTGGATCCGCGGCGACTACGTCGTGTCCGACGCCACGCTGAACCGCTTCTTCGCCTTCCACGTCATCGCCATTCCGCTGGTGCTGGTGGGACTGGTGGCGGCGCACCTGGTGGCGCTGCACGAAGTCGGTTCGAACAACCCGGACGGCATCGAGATCAAGGAAGGCCCCAAGGACAAGTACGGTCGCCCCAAGGATGGCATTCCGTTCCATCCGTTCTACACGGTGCACGACCTGGTCGGCGTCGCGGGCTTCCTGCTGGTGTTCGCCTTCATCGTGTTCTTCGCGCCGGAGATGGGCGGGTACTTCCTGGAGTTCAACAACTTCATCCCGGCCGACTCGCTCAAGACGCCGCCGCACATCGCCCCGGTGTGGTATTTCACGCCGTTCTACTCGATGCTGCGCGCCACCACCGACGAGTTCACGTGGGTGCTGGCCGGGGCCTCGGTGCTGGGCGCCATCGCGCTGCTGGTCAAGAGCAACCTGAAGGGCTTCATGCGCATCGCCGTGCCCGGCATCCTGATCGTCGTGGCCGTGCTGCTGCGCGTGATCGACGCCAAGTTCTGGGGCGTGGTCGCCATGGGCGGCACCGTGGTCATCCTGTTCTTCCTGCCGTGGCTGGACCATTCCCCGGTCAAGTCGATCCGCTACCGCCCCACTTGGCACAAGTGGATCTACGGCATCTTCATGGTCAACTTCCTGGTGCTCGGCTACATCGGTACGCAGCCGCCCAGTCCGCCGTTGAACATCACGTCGCAGATCGGCACGCTGCTGTACCTGGCATTCTTCTTCCTGATGCCGGTCTGGAGCCGCCTGGGCACTTTCAAGCAAGTGCCCGACCGCGTGACGTTCCACGCCCACTGAGCCAACCAGAATAACGGACCGACCATGATCAAGAAGCTGATTGGTGCCGTGGCCTTGATGCTCACGTGTACCGCTACGTTCGCCGCCGAGGGCGGCTATCCGCTGGACAAGGCGCCTTACCGCGTCAACGACATGGCGTCGCTGCAAAACGGCGCCAAGCTGTTCGTCAACTACTGTCTGAACTGCCATAGCGCATCGTCGATGCGCTACAACAAGCTCAAGGACATTGGCCTGACCGACCAGCAAATCAAGGAAAGCCTGCTGTTCACCGGCGAAAAGGTCGGCGACATGATGACCGTCGCCATGACGCCCAAGGACGCCAAGAAGTGGTTCGGCACCACGCCCCCGGACCTGTCCGTGATCGCGCGCGCCAAATCCGTCAACGCCGGCCCCTCGGGTTCCGACTACATCTATACCTACCTGCGCACGTTCTACCGTGATACCTCGCGCGCCACGGGCTGGAACAACCTGGTGTTCCCGGCCGTGGGCATGCCGCACGCGCTGTGGCAACGCCAGGGTCCGCGCGAGCTGACCACGGTGGCGATGCACGAGGTCGAAGGCAAGGACGGCGCGCCGAAAACCTGGGAACGGGTCACGACGGTGTACGATGCGCAAGGTTTTTCCACGGTCAAGGCCGAACCGGTAGCCAACTACCCCGGCCATGCCACCTTCGAGGCCAAATTCAAGGCCGCCGACCCGGCCCAAACCGCAACATACGACAACGACGTCGCTGACCTGACCGCGTTCATGGCATGGATGGCCGAACCCGTCCAGACCTTCCGCGTCCAGCTGGGCGTCGGTGTCATGTTGTTCCTGCTCTTGTTCTTCCTGGTGATGTGGCGCCTGAACGCCTCTTACTGGAAACACGTGCGCTAACCGCAACGCCCCGCCAGGCTCATCCGCCCCCATTTTCACGGCGGTGGATAATGGCGGGTTAGGGCTGTATGCCTACCCCCCGCCTGGCAATCGGGGCCAGCGCCTGCTAGATTAGGGCGCTGGCCTTTCGTTTTTAATAAAGGATTTATCGCCATGATGGTGCTCTATTCCGGAACCACGTGTCCGTTTTCGCAACGCTGCCGCTTCGTGTTGTTTGAAAAGGGCATGGATTTCGAGATCCGCGACATCGACCTGTACAACAAGCCCGAAGACATCTCGGTGATGAATCCGTACGGTCAAGTGCCCATTCTGGTCGAACGCGACCTGGTCCTGTACGAGTCGAACATCATCAACGAGTACATCGACGAGCGCTTCCCGCACCCGCAGCTCATGCCGGCCGATCCGGTGATGCGCGCGCGCACCCGCCTGTTCCTGTACAACTTCGAGAAAGAGTTGTTCGTCCACGTCTCGACGCTGGAAGACCGCAGCGCCAAGCCCGACGAGAAGAAGCTGGCCAACGCCCGCCAAAACATCCGCGACCGCCTGGCCCAACTGGCTCCCATGCTGCTCAAGAACAAGTACATGCTGGGCGAGGAATTCTCCATGCTCGACGTGGCCGTGGCCCCGCTGCTGTGGCGCCTGGACCACTACGGCATCGAACTGCCCAAGAACGCGGCCCCGCTGCAAAAGTACGCGGAACGCATTTTCTCGCGCCCGGCCTACATCGAAGCGCTGACGCCTTCGGAAAAAGTGATGCGTCGCTAAGGTTGTTGCGTGATGGGTGAAACTTCGACCAAACCGTATCTGATCCGCGCGCTGCACGAATGGTGCACCGATAACGGCTACACGCCGTACATCACCGTGCAAGTCGACGAGCACACCATGGTGCCCGTCGCCCATGTGCGCGACGGCCAGATCACCCTGAACGTGGGCACGCTGGCCACCAACCGCCTGGTGCTGGGCAACGAATTCATCGAATTCCAGGCCCGCTTCAGCGGCGTGACCGAAAACGTCTACGTGCCGGTGGGCGCCGTCAGCGCCATCTATGCGCGCGAAACCGGCGCCGGCATGGGCTTCGAAGTCCAGCCCTACGAACCGCCGGCGCCCGGTACACCCGGCGCGTCCGAGTCTGCCGCCCCCGAAACCGACGCGGACACCCCGCCGGGCGACGATGGCGGCGACGACGAACCCAAGCGTCCGCACCTGACGATCGTCAAGTGACGCGGCGCGCCGGAACCGGGATTCTCTTGCATCGACGGACCCGCGCCACGCACCGGCCGCGCCGGTAATGCCCGCTTGATCTGAAACGCCCCTGCCCAGGGGCGTTTCCCTGTCCGCCCCCGCTCCGCCCGCTTGACAATTCCCGCAATTCGGAACGATAGCGCGTATCATTTGCAAATATTGCCGGAATCCCGTCTCATACGGCTGAACCGGGCCTGATGTCGTCCGCCATGCGTCGTGCCGCGCGCCGCCGGGCCCCAGGAGCCGCAACAAACCATGCCGTACCTGATCGGAATGCCGCCCTTCGGCGTGTCGACACAATTCGTGCCGCAGATCGACCGTCAGTTGCTCGCCAAGCTCTGCCTGTTCGACGATCTGTCGGACGAGGACCTGGCGCGGATCCCGCGGCAGATCCGCCTGACCCTGCGCGGCGCAGGCCGTGTACCGGCGATCCTGGGCTGGGATGGCGGGCCGTTCGCGGTCAGCGCGCGCGTGCGCGAACTCATGGAATCGCTGGAGCCCGATACGCACCGGTTCCAGCCGATCGACGTCGAAACCATGACCACGGGCCGCAAGCGCCGCCCGTTCCGCACCTACCACCTGCTGGTGTGTCCGCCACGGGTCGATGCCGTGATCATCGAGAAAACCGAGTTCGCCCGCGGCATGGGGCAGGCTGGCTACGAAGCCAGCAACGGCTTTTCCTACCTGAAAGGCACGCCGCTGGTGCTGGACCAGGCCGCCATCGAGAACCGCTGCTTCTGGCGACTGCCGCGCCAGTTCGGCGTGCGGCCGACCCATCCGCACAGCGGCATCAGCGGTTATTTCTGCTCCGACGAGTTGTGGCGGGCGCTGCGCGCCGAGCGCCTGCATGGCTGGGAAACCAGACGGCGCTGCGCCACCGCCGTCCGGCCGGCATGAGCGACGCCGCGTCCTGCAAAGCGCTCCGGCGCCGGAAAGGATCTCCTTTTTTCATTACAATGCAGTCCCTGCGCGTGCCCCGTCACGCCAAGCCGGTGTAGCTCAGTTGGTAGAGCAGCTCACTTGTAATGAGAAGGTCGAGGGTTCGATTCCTTTCACCGGCACCATCCGCATCAACGGCCCGGGCTCCTTGCCCGGCAGCTCCACCCGCCTACCAGGCCTGGCCGAACGTTCCCGTTCGCTGATCGCTCACGTCGTCGCGCGCCGCGCCTCCCGTTAACGAGTTCAATGCATGTCGGCCTATCAAGCTTGGCCAGGCTTGTCTTGACCCCATGCACGGCACCCACGGCCACGCGACGGTCCATGGCATGGAGGATCGCTTGCCTATGAAGCGCTCGATCGGGAGATGCCGATCCATGTTCCGTCACATCACGGCCGGCGTCAGCGACCTGGCCCGCCCTCGGTTTTCTACGATGCGATTCTGGCGAGCCACGCCGAAGCCCTGTTCATCATCAAGATTGCGGGCGGTCGGTATCTGTTCTATCTGGGCTGCAAGGCGGCCCGCTCGGCGCCCATCATACGAGGCCGGTGGCGCCGTTCACCCCAGCGCCGGCAGCATGTTGAACAGCAGCACCATGACCAGGCCGACCACCGCCACGATGGACTGCACCACCGAGATCGTCTTGGTGGCCTCGCCCATGGTCATGCCGAACGATTCCTTCACCATCCAGAACCCGGCGTGGTTGGCGTAGTTGAAGAACAAGGAACCGCACCCGATGGACAGCGCCAGCAGCGGCAGGTTGAGGGTGGGGTCGGCTCCCGCCAGCGGCGCCAGCAGGCCGGCGGCGCCGACGATGCCAACCGTGGCCGAGCCGGTCGAGACCGACAACAGCATCGCAATCAGCCAGCCCAGGATCAGCGGCGGGAACGCGAACTGCTGAGTCAGGTGGACGATGGCATCGCCCACCTTGGCACTGGTCAGGACCTGCTGGAAGGCGCCGCCGCCGGCGATGATCAGCATGATGCCGGCGATCGGCTTGAGGCTCTTGCCGAGCGCATCGCGCAGCTTGTCGGCGTCGCCGCCGCGCAGCAGCACCAGCGTCACGGCCGCGAACAGCACGCCCAGCAGCATGGCGACCATCGGATTGCCCAGGAACGCCGCCACATGCAGCAGGGGCGAGGTCTTGGGCAACAGCATTTCGGCCACCGCGTGCAGCAGCATCAGCAGGGCGGGCAGCAACGCGGCCAGCACCCCCAGGCCGACACTGGGTTGGCCCTGACCGGCATCGGCCGCCCGGGTCACGGTGAACTGTTCGAGCAGGGCTTCGTCGGGGCGGGTGCGCATGCGCGGCGCGATGAAGGCGCCGTACAGCGGACCGCCCAGGACCATCGCCGGCAGCGCGGCCAGGAACCCATAGATCATGGTCGGGCCGACGCTGGTCTTGAGGCTGGCGATCGCGGTCAGCGGCCCCGGATGCGGCGGCACCATGCCATGCATGGCAGCCAGCGCCGAGATCACCGGCACGCCCACGTACACATAGGCCGAGCCCTTGAAGCGCTCCTGGCCTTCCAGTTTGCGGGCCACGCTGAAGATCAGCGGCAGCATCACCACCAGGCCGACCTCGAAGAACATCGGGATGCCGATGATGAAGGCCACCAGCGTCATGGTCCAGGGGATCATGCGCGGCGAGGTGCGTGTCAGGATGGCATTGGCCAGGCGCTCGGTGGTGCCGGAGTCCGCCAGGATCTTGCCGAGCATGGCGCCCAGCGCGATCACCACGCCCACGGCGCCAAGGGTCTTGCCCGCGCCGTCGGTCAGGTTCTTGGCGATGGCGGTGGGCGCCATGCCGGTGGCAAAGCCGACGCCAATGGAAACGATCAGGAGCGCCAGCAGCGGGTGCATGCGGATGCGCGAGACGATAAGGGCGACCAGCACCAGCACACTCACCAGGGCGGTAAGCAGCAATTGGATGTCGAACGAAGACATAGGTGAAATCCAGAGAAACGTGAGAGGTCGCGAACCTTCTGCGTGCCATGATAAGGGATTACCCCGGCGCGACCCGCCATAAACCCCGCGGCCAGCCGGGCCGTTTTGCATTCCCCGCGAAATTTGTGCATAATTCGCCCCCTCTACCTGTTCCCCGATAGCTCAGTCGGTAGAGCGACGGACTGTTAATCCGCAGGTCGCTGGTTCGAGCCCAGCTCGGGGAGCCAAAGAATTGCCATACCCAAAATGCACCACCGAAAGGCCCGCGACATGCTTGCGGGCCTTTTGCATGGGCGCCAGGGCAGGATTCGCGAACTCGGATTTTCGGACTTGATCACCCGCTGAACCGGCCGCGACCCGCCGAATGCATGACGGAAAGGTTTTACGATTGACGTTGAATCAACCGTCAAGCCTCGGCATCAGTCCGGCCCCGTCCATGCCTCAGTCCCCGAACACGCAGCCCATCGATTCAAAAACCGCCTTTGAACTTGTGTTTGGCCTGTTGCAGGACATCCCCTGGCTGGTTCGCGGCGTGTCCACGGCGCTGCCGGACATCGAGGTCATGAAGGCGCATCAGGCCGAGGCGGTCAATGCGATCCTGTGGATATGTGAAACCGGGGATCTGGCGAACTGGCCCAGGCAAACCCACCGCGACGCACAAGCCACGGCGTCCTACCTGCTGACGGACCTGGCCTTCCAACTGCTCGATCCGGCCTCGCCATCCGCCACGCGCACCTGGGACGTGGCCGCCGACCAGCCGCGGCATCGGCAGGCGCTGCAGGTCGTGCACCACGAAATCCTGCGCAGCAAACCCATCTCCACACGGCCGCGCTGATCCGGTTCCGCCACGGGGCCTGATTTGCGAGAATGAGGCTTCCGGCCGGATACTTCGGCCCCACCTCCTCCGCGCTGCGCCCGCTCCATGCGTTCCAACCGATCCCTGCCTGCCTTGGTCTCGCTGCGTGCTTTCGAGGCGGCCGCCCGGCGCCTGAGCTTCAGCCTGGCGGGCGAGGAACTGTTCGTCACGCAAAGCGCCATCAGCCACCATATCCAGCGGCTCGAAGCCGAGCTGGGCGTGACCCTGTTCGAGCGCCGTACACGCGCGGTGGCGCTGACGCCGGCCGGGCAGGCGTATTACGAGCGCGTGCACGCCGCCTTCGAATTGCTGCGCCAGGGTACCGAGACGATCCGCGCGCCGGCGGCCGCGCGCGACACGCTGCGGGTCGGCCTGCTGGCCTCGTTCGCCACGCGCTGGCTGGCGCCGCGCCTGCCGGACTTCGCCGCCAGCCATCCGGACATCGACCTGCAATTGCTGCCCGCCATCGGCCTGGCCGACGTGGCGGCCGGCGAAGTGGACGTGGCCATCCGCTACGGCCGCGGCACCTGGCCCGGGGTGCGGTCGCGACGCCTGATGCCGGAACGGCTGTCGGTGGTATGCGCGCCGGCCCTGGTGGCGGGCCGGCGCCGGCCGCGCGCGCCCGCCGACCTGCTGCGCTACCCGCTGCTGGTCTCGCACGCGCAGCTGCCGTTCGAATGGGACGCCTGGGCGCGGCAGCATGGCCTGGACCTGAGCCGCGCCCAGACCGTGCATCTGCACGACTACAACATCGTGGTGGAAGCGGCGCTGGCGGGACAGGGCATGGCCATGGGCCGCCACCGCCTGATCGCCACGCAGCTGGCCAGCGGCGCCCTGGTGGAAGCGCTGCCGGACACCGCGCTGGACGATCCGCGCATCGGCTGGTGGTTCGTCGGCCCGCGCGGCAAGTCCGGCGCCGCCGCCCAGGCGTTCCAGGCATGGCTGACCCAAGCGGCGGCGGATGCTTGACGCATTACTTTTTCTCATGCTTGACTCGCAATAATTGATTGGTCAGGCACGGCCCGCGCCGATAGCATGAGGGACCGTTCTTCCTCATCCCTCTCATAGGTGACACCCATGACCCGTACCATCTCCGGCCGCGTGGCCGAACTCGGCCTTGTGCTGGAAGCCGCGGCCGCGCCCGCCGCCAATTACGTCCCCTTCGTCCAGGAAGGCAACCTGCTGTACATCTCCGGCCAGATTTCGCGCAGCGGCGGCAAGGCCGTCTTCCTGGGCCAGCTTGGCAACCAGATTGCCGAAGCCGACGGCGTCTCGGCCGCGCGCTTGTCGGCGCTGGGCATCCTGGCACAGATCGCCGCCGCCACCGGCGACCGCCTGGATCGCGTGGCGCGCGTGGTGCGCCTGGGCGTGTTTGTCGCCAGCACGCCGGATTTCAATCGCCAGAGCGCGGTCGCCAATGGCGCTTCGGACCTGATGGTGGAAGTGTTCGGCGACGCCGGCCGCCATGCGCGCAGCGCGGTCGGCGTGGCCTCGCTGCCGCAGGGCGTGGCGGTGGAAGTGGAAGCCGTCGTCGCCCTCACGCCCGCCTGATGTCCCGGCGCCGGGTCAGCGCCCGGCGCCTCTTTCCTGGAACCGCCATGACCGCCGCCGTCCTGACTCCCGCCGCCCTCGACACGCTGCGCGCCGCCACGCCCGGCACGCGCACCACCGTCCACTTCAACCATGCCGGCGCATCGCTGCCGTCCGCGGCCACGCTCGATGCCATCCACGCCCATCTGCGGCGTGAAGCCGAGCTGGGGCCGATGGAGGCGGGCGTGGCCGCGCGCGCGCAGACGGGCGAGGCGCGACAACTGGCCGCGCGACTGCTCAATGCCCAGCCCGACGAGATCGCCCTGACCGGCGGCAACTCGCCCGGCTGGGGCGCAGCCTTCGCGGCACTGGGCCCCTGGCGCGCCGGCGACCGCATCCTGGTGGGCCGCCACGAGTGGGGCGGCAACCTTGCCGCCATGCGGCTGGCGGCACAACCGGCGGGCGTCCGGATCGAGACGATTCCATCGGACGACAGCGGCTGCGTCGACCCCGCCGCGCTGCAATCCATGCTGGACGAACGCGTGCGGCTGATCGCGCTGACCTGGCTGCCGGCCAATGGCGGCCTGATCAATCCGGCCGCCGCCATCGGCCGCGTCGCGCGCGCCGCCGGCGTGCCGTATTTCATTGATGCGGCCCAGGCCGTGGGCCAGTTGCCGATCGACGTCGCCGACGTCGGCTGCGATGTCTTGAGCGGCGCGGGCCGCAAGGCGCTGCGCGGCCCGCGCGGCACCGGCCTGCTTTATGTGCGGCGCGATTTCCTGCCGCGCCTGACCCCCGCCTTCGTCGACACCTATTCGGCGCCCCTGGACGCCGACGGCCGTCCGCAACTGCGGGACGACGCCGCGCGCTTCGAATCGGCCGAAGCCTCACTGGCCTTGCGCTGCGGGCTGGCCAACGCATTGCGCGAGGCCCTGGACATCGGGCTGGACGCCATCCGCGCCCGCATCGACACGATCGCCCAGACCCTGCGCCACGAACTGGCCGCCATCGACGGCATCGAGGTGCTGGATCAGGGCCGGGATCGTTCCGGCCTGGTGTCGTTCAATCTCGCGGGACACGATGCCGCCGACCTTCAGCGCGCCCTGGCCGCGCAGGGCATCATCATCGGCAGCAACGGCGTGCCGTACACGCCGCTGGACATGAATGCGCGCGGTCTGGCGCAGATCGCGCGCGCTTCGGTCAGCTACCTGACCCGCGACGACGAAATCGACCGCCTGCTCGGCGCATTGCGCGCGCTGTCACGCCGCGGCGCGTAAGGCCCCCCGGGCGCCGCGCGGGCGCGCCCGCACGGCATGCGCCGGGTCACGCCGCCACGCGGCGCGCGAACGGCGACCATCGGGTGAAGACCAGCAGGTTGCCGAACATCACCAGCGCCAGCCCCAACAATGCGGCCGGCGTCCATTGGTAGCCCTCGGCGAAGGTCGACACGCTCAACGCCACCACCGGAAACAGCACCGTGCAATAGGCGGCGCGCGCCGGGCCCATGCGCCCCACCAGCGTCAGATAGGCGGTGAAGCCGATCACCGAGCCCGGAATCGCCAGATAGAGCAGGGCGCCGACGTAGGCCGTCGAGGGGTCGAAGGCGAATGGCACGCCCGCCGCCGCGCAGCCCGCCAGCAACACGCTGGCGCCATACAACATGCTGTAGGCGTTGCCGGTCAGCGGCCGGATGCCGGCGCGCTGCTGCAGCGACGACAACATGTTGCCGGTGGAAAAGCAGAAGGTGCCCAGCAGCGCGAAGCCCAGCCCCAGCAGCGTCTCGTGGCTGGCCTCCTGGCCCGCGAGCTCGGGCCAGAACAGCAGCAGCAGGCCGGAGAATCCGATCACGCCGGCCCACATCACGCGCGGCGCGATCCGCGTGCCGAACCACAGTCGCGCATTCAGCGCATTCCACAGCGTCGCGGCCGAAAACACCACCGACACCAGGCCGCTTGGAATCCATTGCGTCGCCGTGTAGAAGCACAGGAAATTCAGGCAGAACAGGCACAGCCCCTGGCCCAGGCACAACGCATGCCCGCGACGATCCAGTCGCTGCAGTTTTCGGGTCAGCCACAGCGCGGCGAACAACACCAGGCCAGCCAGTGCGAAGCGGTAGAAGATGGACACGGGAATCGCCACCACCCCAAGCTGCAGCTTGATGGCGATCCAGGTGGTCCCCCAGATGACGACGGTCAGGAAATACAGGAAGAGGTTCACTTTGGGACACTCGGCGGGGCCAAAAAGGACATGAGATCCGGACCCGTGAAAATCGCGGGATCCGGCGCCCAGTCTGCAGCCGCCGAAGACGAAAAAATTGCCGGTTCTTGCGGTTTTTCGGCCTCCACGCGCGCCACGCGAACGGGGATCGCAGTAGCATTTCGGTTCCATGGGCACCACCGCTTCGGCTCCGTCCGACTTCTCCGTTTTTCGCACGCTGTCCGCATCGACCGCGACCCTGGCGCGCGCCGCCTCGCTGGGCGAGGGGATCGCCATCTCGCAATGGGGCCGCAGCGCCCGCGAAACGCTGGGTTACGACATGCCCGGGCACCACACGCTCTCGCTGTACCTGCACGGCGGCGAAAAGTCATTCCGCGTCGGCCATGCGCTGCACGGCGGCGCAGGCAAGTTCTGCGTGCTGCCCGCCGAACACTATTCGCGCTGGTGCATGAACGACACCGTGCATTTCCTGCATCTGTACATCGCGCCCGAGCGGCTGGCGCGCGAAGCCGTGCTGCGGCTCGACTGCGAACCGCGCGCGCTGGAATTGCGCGATCGCACCTACATCCACGATGACTCGCTGACCGACGTCTGCCGGACCCTGCTGGACACCGACTGGAACGCGCCGGCCGAGCGCCTGGCCGCCAGCAGCGCGGCCGAGACCGTGCTGCACCATCTGCTGCGCCAAGGCGTATCGCGCAAGGCCGCGCCGCCGGCGCGCGGCGGCCTCGCGCCGGCGGTGCGGCGGCGGATCATGGATTACGTCGACGCGCATCTGGCCGACCCCTTGACGCTGGACCAACTGGCCCGCGTGGCCGCGCTGTCCACCTATCATTTCGCCCGCATGTTCCACGCCTCGTTCGGCGCGCCGCCACACGCCTGGGTGCGCGCCCGGCGCCTGGCCCACGCGCGCGGCCTGCTGGCCGCCGGCAAGGGCGACCTGGCCGGCATCGCGCAGGCGGCCGGCTTCGGCAATGCCAGTCACCTGTCGCGCGTATTCCGAGACGCCGTCGGTGTCACGCCCGGCCAGTACCGCGCCGCGCATCGCCGCCACTGAAGACACGGGGCGCGCGGTCTACAATGGCGCATCGCCCTTCGCGGCCTGATCGCCTGTCCCGCCCGCGATGCCATCGCCGACTTCCCGCGACGTTTCCGCTACCTTCGATGCCTCCGGCCAGGCGCCGCTGCGCGCCTATTGGCTGGCCGAACTGATCCGCTTGCGCGAAGCGCACTGGGGGCCTCTCGAAGACACCGCCATCGTGCGCCAGGTACGCCAATTGGAAGTCGGGCTGCCGGACCGCATCCTGGCCCGCGCGCAGGCATTGGCGCAACAAGAGAACCTGGCGCCGCTGGTGGATGGCTGGCGCCGCAGCGCTTTCGCCGTGCTGGCGCTGTTGCTGCTGCTGGCGCTGCTATCCGGCGCCGGCGTGGCGGCCGGCGCGCTGGGAGACGGCACCCGGGCCGTCAATGTACTGTGGGCCATGGGCGCCTTGCTCGGCCTGCACCTGCTGACTTTCCTGCTGTGGCTGGCCAGTTTTCTGCTGCGGCCCGCCGCCATGACCCCGCTGGGGCGGCTGTGGCTCTGGATCACGCGCAAGCTGGCGCGCGGCCCCGACAGCGCGCTGGTGCCGCAGGCACTGCTCAACCTGCTGGCGCGCGCCGGCGCCCTGCGCGGCCTGTTCGGCGCGATCAGCCACGGACTGTGGCTGGCGGGGCTGGCGGCCGCGCTGGCGACGCTGCTGGCGTTGCTGTCCACCGCCAGCTACCGTTTCATCTGGGCCACCACGCTGCTGGCGCCGGACACCTTCGTCCGGCTGACCCAGGTCATCGGCTGGCTGCCCTCGCAGCTGGGCTTCCCGCTGCCCGATCCGGCCATGGTGCGCGCCAGCGACGGCACCCGGCCGCTGGCCGCCGACGCGCAGGTGCAATGGTCGCTGTGGCTGATCGGGGTATTCGTGACCTATGGCATCCTGCCGCGCCTGCTGGCCTGGCTGGCCTGCATCGCCGCCACCCGCCGCGCCCTGCGCGGCCTGGCCATTGACCCGGCGCTGGCGGGCCACGCCGCGCTGCGGGACCGCCTGGAACCACCGGCCCAGTCGACCGGCATCGACCGGCCGGTCGATCCGCTGCACCAGCCACGCGTGGCCACCGCCGTGCCCGCCGGACTGGGCGGCCAACCGGTGTTGCTGGGGCTGGAGCTGCCGGCCGACCTGGACTGGCCGCCCGCCACGCTGGCAGCGTCCATCCGCCAGGCAGGCAACCTCGATACCCGTGAACAACGCAACCGCCTGCTCGACGCGCTGGCGCAGGCGGCCGCCTCGCGCCTGCTGGTGGCCTGCGATGCGCGCCAGACTCCCGACCGCGGCACCCTGGCGCTGATCGCCGAGCTGGCGGCGCACGCCAACCAGACCCGCGTCTGGCTATTGGCGCCGGCCGGGGCCGAGACGCGCGAGCCGCAATGGCGCCAGCGCCTCTCCGCCCTCGGACTGGACGCCGCCGCCATCATCGGCCCGGGCGGCACGCCACTGGATTGGCTGGAGCATGGCCATGACTGAACCGGTCATCCCCATCGCCGTGGTGGGTCACACCAACACCGGCAAGACCTCGTTGCTGCGCACGCTGACGCGCGACACCGCTTTCGGCGAAGTCGCCGACCAGCCCGGCACCACCCGCCACGTCGAGGGCGCGCGCCTGCGGCTCGATGGCCGCGCGGTGTTGGAATGGTTCGACACCCCCGGCATGGAAGACAGCATCGCGCTGCTCGAATACCTGGAGCGGCTCGACTCGCCCGGCGAACGGCTGGACGGGCCGGCGCGCATCCGCCGCTTCCTCGACACCCCGCAAGCGCATGGCCGCTACGAACAGGAAGCGCGCGTCCTGAAGAAAATGCTCGACTGCGACGCCGCGCTGTACGTGATAGACGCGCGCGATCCGGTGCTGGGCAAGCATCGCGATGAACTCGCCATCCTGGCGGCCTGCGGCCGGCCCCTGCTGCCGGTGCTGAACTTCGTCAACGCGCCCGCCCACCGCGCCGCCGAATGGCGCGATGCCCTGGCCCGGCTGGGCCTGCACGCCGCGGTCGAATTCGATACGGTGGCGCCGCCGCTGGATGGCGAACAACAGCTGTATGCCAAGCTCGGCGTGCTGCTGGATCGCCACGCCGACACGCTGGCGCGGCTGGCCGACAGCCTGGCGCGCCAGCGCCGCGAACGCCATGCGGCGGCCTATGAATTGCTGGCCGATCTGCTGGTCGACGTCGCCGCCCTGCACATCGCCAGCGCGGGCGACGAGACAGCGCTGGCCGCGGCGTCACAACAACTGCGCGAGCAGGTACGCCAGCGCGAACAGGCCTGCGTCACCGCATTGCTGGCGCTCTACAACTTCCGTGCGTCCGATTTCGATGACGACGCGCTCCCCTTGCAAGGCGAGCGCTGGGGCATGGACCTGTTCCACCCGCAAGCGCTCAAGGACATGGGCGTACAGGTTGGCATGGGCGCCGCCGCCGGCGCCATGGCCGGCGCGGCGGTGGACCTGTTCAGCGCCGGCTTGAGCCTGGGCACCGGCATGCTGATCGGCGCCGCGGCCGGCGGCCTGTGGCAGGGCGTGGAAAAGCTCGGCAAGCGTGTCGCCGGCAAACTGCGCGGCTGGCGCGAAATCAGTGTCGACGACGCCGTGCTGCGCCTGCTGGCCTTGCGCCAGCGGCAACTGATCGACGCGCTTGAACGCCGTGGCCATGCCGCGCGCGCGCCGCTGCGGCTCGATCGTCCCGATGATGAAGTGCTGCGCCGCGGCCCCCTGCCCGAAGCATTGAAGGAAGCGCGCAGCCGGCCGGCCTGGTCGGCGCTGGCCAAGGGTCATGAAGACAGCGAGCGGCGCAAGCAGATCGTGCGCGAACTGGCGCGCAGCCTCGCCACCGAGCCCGTGTCCGGCCCCTGATTTAGCCGGCCCGGCGGCGCGCCAAACCCACCATTCGCAACGCGAAGCAAGCACGTAATAACCCCAATCCAAACCGATTGACGCTTAAACGAATCGATCGATAAGATTCGTTCTACATCGGTGTGGTCCTTCCCGCCATGACAATCACAAGGGGTTGGATCTGCCGTGAACCGCCTTTCCTCGTAAGCAGCAACGCCATGCCCCGGCTCCCCATGGGGCCAGGGCCCGATCACTTCTGTCGCGCAATCCGCGCATTACGGAGCATGAGGGCTATGCGTACTCTTCCCTATCTGAAACAAGCGGCACTGGTGGCGGCCCTGACCGCCTCGCTGGCATTCAGCGCCGGCGCCGCCGCCAAGACCTTCCACTGGGCATACCAGGGCGACGCCACCTCGATGGACCCGATGGCCCTGAACGAGACCTTCACGCTGGGTTTCCAGGGCAACATCTACGAAACGCTGGCCGGATATGACGGCAACCTGAAACTGACGCCGCTGCTGGCCGAGAGCTGGGAAAACCCCGAGCCCACCAAATGGGTCTTCAAGCTGCGCAAAGGCGTGAAATTCCACGACGGCTCGCCGTTCACCGCCGACGACGTGATCTTCTCCTGGAAGCGCAGCCTGACGCCCGGCTCCGACATGAAGGGGTATGGCGCCAAGGCCTCCGATATCAAGAAGATCGACGACTACACCATCGAAGTCACCACCCCGACGCCCAATCCGATCCTGCCGCGCGAATGGGTGTTTCTCTACATCATGAGCAAGTCGTGGGCGGAGAAGCACAAGACCACCGAGGCCACCAACGTCAAGGGCGACAACCAGGGCAACTACGCCAACCTGAACGCCAACGGCACCGGTCCGTTCATGCTGGTCTCGCGCCAGCCCGACGTGAAAACGGTGCTCAAGCGCTACGACGGCTACTGGAACAAGAACATCAAGACCAACATCGACGAGGTCATCTTCCAGCCCATCACGCAGGAAGCCACGCGCGTGGCCGCGCTGATCTCCGGCGAGATGGACCTGGTGCAGCCGGTGCCGGTGCAGGACTGGAAGCGCCTGGAAGACGCCAAGGGCGTCAAGCCCTTGACCGCACCCGAAGCCCGCGCCATCTTCATCGGCATGGACCAGGCGCGCGATGAATTGCTGTTCTCGGACGTGAAGGGCAAGAATCCCTTCAAGGACCCGAAGGTGCGCGAGGCGGTGGTGCTGGCCGTGGATACCAAGGCCATCAACGAGAAGATCATGCGCAACGCGGCCAAGCCGCTGGGCTCCTTGATCGCCACCTCGATCAATGGCTACGACGAATCGTTCGGCGCGCCCTACAAGCCCGATCCCGCGCGCGCCAAGAAACTGCTGGCCGAGGCCGGCTATCCGAAGGGCTTTACCGTCACCATGGACTGCCCCAACGATCGTTATGTCAACGACGAGAAGGTCTGCCAGGCGGTGGCCGGCATGCTGGCGCGCGTGGGCATCAAGATCAACCTGCTGGCGCAGACCAAGTCCAAGTATTTCGGCAAGATCCTGCTGCAGGCCGGCAACCAGACCAGCATGTACATGCTGGGGTGGACGCCCAGCTCGACCGACGCGCACAACACGCTGCTGAACCTCACCGCGTGCCGCGACGCCAAGACCGCGGCGGGCCAGTTCAACCTGGGCGGCTACTGCAACAAGAAGGTCGATGCGCTGATCGCCAAGATCGGGGTCGAAACCGACCAGGCCAAGCGCAACGCGATGATCAAGGAAGCCTTCGGCATCGTGCGCAGCGACTACGGCTACCTGCCGCTGCACCAGCAGCCGATGTCGTGGGGCGTGAAGGACAACATCAAGGTCACCCAGCGCGCCGACGACGTGCTCGACCTGCGCGACGTGGTCCTGCCTTAGTACCCGGGCGCCGCGCCTGGCCGGACGGCATGCGCGGCGCCAAGTTGATGCGACCCCCGCGGCGGCGCCAGCCGCCCGGGCGCGCCCGGCCCAGCCCCGCTTGCCGCGACCGGCAATGCGCGGCCCGGCGTTTTCCGACCAAGAGGGCATCCAACCATGCTTTCCTTTATTGCGCAGCGGCTGATCCAGTCGGTGCTGGTGATGTTGACGGTGGCGCTGATCGCGTTCTCCATGTTCCGCTATGTCGGCGATCCGATCGCCAGCATGGTCGGGCAGGACACCACGCCCGAACAGCGCGATCAACTGCGTGAACAGTTGGGTCTGAATGACCCGTTCGTCGTGCAATACGCCCATTTCGTCGCCAACGCCGTGCGGGGCGATTTCGGCATTTCCTATCGCCATCGGCGGCCGGTCAGCGAACTGCTGGAAGAGCGCCTGCCGGCCACGCTGGAACTGTCGCTGGTATCGGCCCTGATGGCGCTGGTGCTCGGCATTCCCATGGGTATCTACACCGCGCTCAAGCGCCATGGCGTGCTGTCCAAGACGTTCATGGCGATCTCGCTGGCCGGGATCTCGCTGCCGACCTTCCTCATCGGCATCCTGTTGATCCTGTTCTTTGGCGTGCAACTGCGCTGGCTGCCCAGCTTCGGACGCGGCGATGTGGTCCAACTGGGCTGGTGGACCACCGGCTTTCTGACCAAGTCCGGCCTGCTGGCGCTGATCATGCCGGCGATCACGCTGGCGCTGTTCCAGATGACCCTGATCATGCGGCTGGTGCGCGCCGAAATGCTGGAGGTGCTGCGCGCCGACTTCATCAAGTTCGCCCGCGCCCGCGGCCTGCCGGAACGGCTGATCAACTTCCGCCACGCGCTCAAGAACACCATGGTGCCGGTCATCACCATCACCGGGCTGCAGCTCGGCTCCATCATCGCTTTCGCCATCATCACCGAAACCGTGTTCCAGTGGCCTGGCATGGGCCTGCTGTTCATCCAGGCCATCAGCATGGTGGATATCCCGGTGATGGCCGCCTACCTGGTGCTGATCGCCTTCATGTTCGTTGTCATCAACCTCGTGGTCGACCTGCTGTATTTCGCCGTCGACCCGCGCCTGCGCGTGCAGAGCAAATAAGGGAACCCTCCATGAACGCCCGCATCGCTCCCTTCTTCGCGCGCGCCGCCGACAGCGACCTCTGGCACAGCTTCAAACGCTCGCCCGGCGCCATCATCGCCGCCGCGGTCACGCTGACCATCCTGCTGGGCGCGCTGTTCGCGCCGGTGATCGCGCCGCACAATCCCTTCGACCTGGCATCCCTGGACATCATGGACGCCAACACCCCGCCGGCCTGGCAGGAAGGCGGCAGCCCCGCCTTCCTGCTCGGCACCGATGACCAGGGCCGCGACATCCTGTCGGCGATCCTGTATGGCTCTCGTGTCTCGCTGCTCGTGGGTTTCGCGTCGGTGCTGTTCTCGATGGTGCTGGGCGTCACGCTGGGCTTGATCAGCGGCTATGTCGGCGGCCGTGTCGACAGCTTCATCATGCGCATCGCCGATGTGCAGCTGTCGTTCCCCGCCATCCTGGTGGCGCTGCTGATCGACGGCGTGGCGCGCGGGCTGCTGCCGCGCGACATGCACGACGAACTCGCGCTGTACGTGCTGATCTTCGCCATTGGCATTTCGGGCTGGGTGCAATACGCCCGCACCGTGCGCGGCTCGACCCTGGTCGAACGCCACAAGGAATACGTGCAGGCGGCGCGCCTGATCGGTATCGGGCCGGTCACCATCCTGCGCCGCCACATCCTGCCCAACGTCATGGGGCCGGTGCTGGTGATCGCCACCATCCACCTGGCCATCGCCATCATCACCGAAGCCACGCTGTCATTCCTGGGCGTGGGCGTGCCGCCGACCGCGCCGTCGCTGGGCACGCTGATCCGCATCGGCAACAGCTACCTGTTCTCGGGCATGTGGTGGATTTCCATCTTCCCCGGCATCGCGCTGGTCGCGCTGGTGCTGTCGGTCAATCTGCTGGGCGACTGGCTGCGCGACGCGCTCAACCCCAAGCTGCGCTGAGGACGTCATGGCCCTGCTGAACATCGAAGACATCCGCATCGAGTTTCCCAGCCGCCGCGGCACCCTGGTGGCGGTGGACGGCGTATCGCTGGCCCTGGAAAAGGGCGAAATCCTGGGCGTGGTCGGTGAATCCGGCGCCGGCAAGTCGACCATCGGCAACGCCGTCATCGGCCTGCTCGAAGCGCCCGGCCGCCTGGCGGGCGGCGCGGTGCTGCTCAACGGCGAACGCATCGACACGCTGACGCCGGCGCAGCAGCGCAAGGTGCGCGGCCGCCGCATCGGCATGATCTTCCAGGACCCGCTGACCTCGCTCGACCCGCTGCAGACCGTGGAAAGCCAACTGGTCGAGACCATGCTGGTGCACCTGGACCTGACGCACGACCAGGCCAAGCAGCGCGCGGTGCAGTTGCTGGAGCAGGTCGGCATCGACCAGCCCGAGCTGCGCGTGCAGCAGTATCCGCACCAATTCTCGGGCGGCATGCGGCAGCGCGTGGTGATCGCGCTGGCGCTGTGCTGCGAGCCCGAGGTCATCATCGCCGACGAACCCACCACCGCGCTCGACGTGTCGATCCAGGCGCAGATCCTGGAGCTGCTCAAGAAGCTCTGCCGGCAGGAAGAGGTCGGCATGATCATCATCACGCACGACATGGGCGTGATCGCCGACGTGACCGACCGCGTCGCGGTGCTGTACCACGGCAAACTGGTCGAGCAGGGCCCGACCGCCAAGATCCTGGGCGACCCCGACCACCCCTACACCCGCAGCCTGATCTCTGCCGTGCCACGGCCCGACATCAAGCTCAAGCGGTTCCCGCTGGTGACCTACATCGAGGACGTAAAGACCCCGGCCCAGCCGCTCGACCTGGCAACGCACTGGCTGGGCCAGCGGCGCGACTTCGGCGTGAGCAGCGACGGACCGCTGGTACAGGTACGGGACCTGAGCATGCGTTTCGTGCTCAAGAATGCCCTGCTCAAACGCAACCAGCGCACGCTGGACGCGGTCAAGCGCGTCAATTTCTCGATCGGCGAGGGCGAGGTGTTCGGCCTGGTGGGCGAGTCCGGCTCGGGCAAGTCGACCGTGGCCCGGCTGATCTCGGGCCTGTATACACCCAGCGCCGGCACGGTGAACTTCGGCGGCACGGACCTGACCGCGCTCAAGGGCGAGAAGCAGCTCAACCCGTTCCGGCGCCAGATCCAGATGATCTTCCAGGATCCGTTCTCATCGCTCAATCCGCGCATGCGCGTGCTGGACATCGTGGCCGAACCGATCCGCTTCCACAAACTGGCGGCCAGCGAAGCGGAGGCGCGCCGCGTCGTCGCCGACCTGCTCGACGTGGTCGGACTGGGCGATCGCGCCGCCGAACGCTTTCCGCACGAATTCTCGGGCGGGCAGCGCCAGCGCATCTGCATCGCGCGGGCGCTGGCCACGCGGCCGCGCTTCCTGATCTGTGATGAACCGACCTCGGCGCTGGACGTGTCGATCCAGGCGCAGATCCTGAACCTGCTCAAGGATCTGCAGGAACAGCTCGGCCTGACCATGCTGTTCATCAGCCACGACCTGCCCGTGATCCGCCAGATGTGCGACCGCGTGGGCGTAATGCGCTACGGCGAACTGCTGGAAGTGGCCGAGACCGAGGCCCTGTTCGAGCATCCGCAGCACCCCTACAGCCAGCACCTGCTGGGACTGATGCCACGGCTGCAATCCATGTCCCGCGCGGGACTGGAGGTGGCCGGTTGACCCCGGCCGACACGACGAGGAGCAAGACATGAGCGCGTTGCCACAGACCCTGTTCATCGGCGGCAAGGTATTCGATGGGCGCGGCGCGATACTGCCGGACCACGGCGTGCTGGTAGAGGGCGCCCGGGTGACCCGTGTGGCCCCGGCGGCCGAATTCACCGGCTTTGCCGGACGCCGCGTCGACACCCGCGGCATGACGCTGATGCCCGGCATGGCCGACTGCCACGTACACCTGGTCTATACCGGCGGCGCCGACCCGCAGACGCAGATGTCCAAGCAAGGTCCGGCGCAGATTACGCTGACCGCGCTGGAGAACGCCCAGGCCGCGCTGCGTGGCGGCTTCACGGCGCTGCGTGACTGCGGCGGCAAGGATTACCTGGAGTTCGGCGTGCGCGATGCCATCGCGCGCGGCGTGTTCCCGGGTCCGTCCATCAAGGCCTCGGGGCGCATCATCTGCATGACCGGCGGCCACGGCAACCGTATCGGCCGTGTCGCCGACGGCTGCGAAGAAGTGGTCAAGGCGGTCCGCGAGCAAGTCCATGCCGGCTGCGACCTGGTCAAGATTATGGCCACCGGCGGCGTCATGACGCCGGGCGTGAGTCCCATGGACGCGCACTACAGCTTCGACGAAATGAAAGCCGGCGTGCACGAAGCCAAACGTTTCCGCAAAAGCACGGCCAGCCACGCGCAAGGCACGCAGGGCATCCTGAACGCGGTGCGCGCCGGCATCGATTCCATCGAGCACGGCATCTTCATGGACGAGCAATGCCTGAGCGAAATGCTGGCGGCCGAAACTTATCTGGTGCCGACCATCGCCGCGGTGCGCAACATCGTCGCCAATGCCGACAACGGCATCCCCGCCTATGCGGTGGAGAAGGCGCGCGCGGTGGAGCAGCGCCACCGCGAATCGATCCAGATGTACTACAAGGCCGGCGGCCGCATCGCGCTGGGCACCGACGCCGGCACGCCGTTCAATCTGCACGGCGAGAACGCAATGGAGCTGGCCTACATGGTGGAGTTCGGCATGACGCCGGTCGACGCGCTGGTTGCCGCCACCTCGCGCGGCCACGACCTGATGGGCATGGATGGACATGGCGTGGTGGAACAGGGCGCCGTGGCGGATCTGCTGCTGGTGCAGGGCGACCCGAGCGAGGACATCATGCGCGCTGCCGACAAGCGCTTCCATGTGGCCGTACTGCGCAACGGCGAAGTGATGGCGGGCGCCTTGCCCCATTGATACCCGGCCTTGGCGCCCGGCCGGGCGCGCCGCGGCATCGCGCTTACGGGACGCCGCGCGATATCAGCAAGGCCAGAAAGCGCTCGACCGGCATGCGCTCGCCGTTGACGTCCACGTCGCCCCCCTGATAGCTCAGGCTCGCGACCAGCCTGCCGTCGTCCAGGCGTCCCCACGGGCCGCGCAGAACCTGGTCACGCAGGCCGTCAGCCTGTTGGCGCGCTGCGTCACGCGCAAGGTCCTCGGCGATACCGCCGGCCTGCAAGCGTGCCGCGATCAGGTCGGCCAGACTGGCAACCGGCATCGACAATCGGATATCGAGCTGGCGCACGGCTTCCTTGACGACTGCGGCCGGCGAGCGATTCCACAGCGTCGGCGCGGTCAGCCCCAGGTCCAGCTGCAAGGTCGCGGCCCCGCTGGCGGTCTCGACCCGTAATGACGACACCGAAACCTGCGGCTGGCCCAGCAGGAATTTCATCAAGTAGCCGGCCCCCACCATTTTGGCGCTCAGATCGCCGCCGTCCCGGGGTTGCTCCAGGCTCTCGCGGAACGCACGGAACGAGACCAGATCCAGATTGTTGGCGCTGGCGTCCAGGCGCAGGCTGGCGGCGCGTTGGCCGTTCAAATCGACACCAGCGATCCGCAGGGCCAGCGCGCCGCGCTTGGCGGTATCGGCGCCGCTGGCATCGGCGGTCACGGCGACATCGTGCAGCGTGACCGGCTTGCCATCGATATCCAGGGTCCATTGTTTCAGGCTTGCGCGGGTCTGGCTGGCCGCGGTCCCGTCGTCGGCGCGGGTCATCTCGTGCGCGATCGACAAGTCCTGCAAGGCCAGCCGGCGCATGCGGTCCGCCCCCGCCTTGGTGAACGGCTCGGCCAGGTCGACGTGATCGGCGCGGAGTGCCACCGCGACGTGCTTGCCGCCCCCGGCAAGCTCGGCCTGGAGGGTCAGGCCCGAGAAATTGAAGCGGGCCGCGCCGCGCACCCGCTCCAGCGGCGCCAGGGCCAGGGAAGCGGTAATGTCGCGGCCATAGCCCGCCACCGCGCTAGCGGTCAAGGGAATGGCGCCGCGGGCGGCGGCGAACCAGGGCTCGACCGCAGGCGTGGACACCAGCTCCGCGCGGGCGGCCGTCATGACCGGGATCAGATTGCCGCGCGACAGGCGTTGCCAGGGAAACGGCCCATGCGCCAGGCGCACCACGAACTCGACGTCGCGCCCTGCCGCGGCGGCGCCGTCGCCGGGTGACGGCTGCGCTTTCAGGCGGTAGCGCGCCTGCGACGCGAACACGCCGCGCTCGTATGACACCTGCTCGAACGACAACGATTCGTCCAGCGATGCGCCAAGCTGACGCACCTGCTGGTTGACGCTGTCGGCCAGCCGCGTCATGCCGCTCTCCAACCGCTTGCCGGTCACCCATGCCGCACCGGTCCAGATGGCGCCCAGCGCCAGCACGGCCACACCGGCAGCTACCCATTTCCTCATGACGCTCGCCCCTCCCGAATCAGGCTCGCCGGCGCAGGTCGGCGCCCGCCCGCGGCCGCATGAAAAACGGGCCGCCGCGCCCGATGGCGCCGCGGCCCGCATGAGGCGCCGGCCTCACGCCGGCGCCAGGTTCGGATGGCGCCTCAGCGCATGCCACCCATCGCACCGCTCATGACCATCATCATGAACTGCTGCAGCGGCATTTTCTTGCCATTGAAATCCACCTGGCCGTCGGCGTAGTTCAAGTAGGAAACGATGTTGTCGTTTTCCGTCTTGGCCACGCCCATCGCGACCGCCATGGTGCCGATCATTTCGGCCTGACCCTTGGCGGTCGTGGCGGCGCGATCGGCCGGCACGCCGCGCATCTGCGGTTCGATCGCCATCAGGTCGGCCAGGTTGCCCTTGGACAGCACCAGCTTGGCATCGAGCTTGCGGATGGCTTCCATGGCCAGGTCGCTGGCCGGCTTGTCGGTCGAAGCCGGCTTGGCCAGGTCCACATCCAGGTTGAAGGTCGAGGTACCGTTGGCCGTGCGCACCTGCAACGGCGACACCGACAGGCTGGGCTTGCCGGCCAGCAGCAGCTCGACGTTGGTCTTCAGGATCTGCTGCTCTTCGGGCGTGAACTCGGGCTTGGGCTCATTGCCGTCGGCTTGCATCATGCGGCGCGAGGAGGCTTCATAGACCTCGTTCAGCGCCTTGAGCGCCTTGGGGTCCATGTTCTTCAGGCCAATCGCCAGCTGCAGGCCCGCCATGTCCTTCTGCTGGACGTTGATCATGCCGAAGTCCAGCACCATCTTGGCGTTCACGCCGGTATCGGCCTCGGCCAGGTCCACGCCGATGCTGGTGTCCTTGAACAAGACCGGCGGCTTGGTCTTGGACGTGATGGCCCATTCCTTGAAGACCAGCTTCTGGCTGCCCATGGCAATGTCGTTCTTGCCCGGCGCCAGGTCGCTGTCGAGCGTGATGCCTTTGACCGCCATGCCCACGATATCGCTCTCGCCAGCCGGGCCGGCCAGCGCCAGGCTGTCGCTCTTGAGCGCCAGGATCGCATGCTTGGTGTTGGTATCGAAGTCGACATCGCCGGTCATGCCGGAGAAAGTCAGCTTGGTCTGGTTGCTGGTGGCTTCGGCGGGGGCCAGGTTGAACGTGCCGGAGACATGCTTGCCATAGCTGACGCTATAGGCGCCAGACAGTGGCGTGGCGCCCTTGGTGGCGGCGAACCAGCCCTTGACCGCCGGGGTTTCCTCGATCTGGAAGCGGCTCGCGACCATGGCCGGCGCCAGCTTGCCGGAAGCCAGGTTGCTGAACGGGAAGGGACCGTGCGACAGATGCTCGACGAACTGGATCTCGTGTTCCTCGGCGGGCTGGCTTCCCTTGGCGGGCAGCGTGAACTTCACGCGGTAGCGCTCGGTCGAGGAAAACACGCCGCGTTCGAACGACATCAGTTCGATCACCGGCGTCATGCCCCATTTTTCGCCGAACTTGCTCAGTTCGGCGTTGCCGTCTTCGATCGACTGCTTGACGAACGCCTCGGCCTTCTGGCCGGTGTACCAGGCCGTGCCGGTCCAGATTGCGCCCAGTGCAACGACCACACCCGCTATTGCCGCCTTTTTCATAGCAACCCTTAATTCTTTTGATGGAGGTAAGCCGTGGGATTATAGGGAGGACTGCCTAGGGATTACACTGATTTCGTTCATATTTCGTGCAAAATGTTACCCGGCGATACTGTTGCGACCGCCCCGCCTGCCCAGGCTGCGCATCGGCTACAATGGCTGCGCGTGCTTTGCCAATCTGCACGCGTCCGCTAGGCACTTCGCCGCCAAGCTTCGCCCCCTGGGGCGCTTCCCTTTTCTCCTTATTCGTCCGCCTGGATTGGAGTCTCTCAACTTGAGCGACGGGCTGCCGCTGGAGTTGTTTTGACTACCTCTTCCTCTTTCGCCGACCTCGGGCTGGCCGATTCCCTGTTGCGCGCCATTGCCGATACCGGCTACACCGCACCCACCCCCATCCAGGCCCAGGCGATTCCGCAGGTGCTGAAAGGTGGCGACCTGCTGGCCGCCGCCCAGACCGGCACCGGCAAGACCGCCGGCTTCACCCTGCCCATCCTGCACCTGCTGATGCAGCGCAAGCCGGAGGCCCGCAAGGCCGGCCGCCCGCGCTGCCTGATCCTGACCCCCACGCGCGAACTGACCGCGCAGGTCGCCGAATCGGTGCAGACCTACGGCAAGCACACCGCGCTGACGTCCATGGTGATGTTCGGCGGCGTCAACATCAACCCGCAGATCTCCGCGCTGCGCAAGCCGCTGGACATCCTGGTGGCCACCCCCGGCCGCCTGCTGGACCACTGCGGTCAGAAGACCGTCGACCTGTCCGGCGTCGAGATCCTGGTGCTGGACGAAGCCGACCGCATGCTCGACATGGGCTTCATCCGCGACATCCGCAAGATCCTGGCCCTGTTGCCCAAGCAACGCCAGAACCTGCTGTTCTCGGCCACCTTCTCGGACGAGATCCGCGCGCTAGCGCGCGGCGTGCTGAACAACCCGGGCGAAGTCTCGGTCACCCCGCGCAACACCGCCACCGAACTGGTCACCCAGACCGTGCACCTGGTCGAACAGCACCACAAGCGCGACCTGATCAGCCACATCATCCGTGAAAGCGGCTGGCACCAGGTGCTGGTGTTCACCCGCACCAAGCACGGCGCCAACCGCCTGGCCGAAAAACTGGTCAAGGACGGCCTGACCGCCGCCGCCATCCACGGCAACAAGAGCCAGTCGGCCCGCACCCGCGCGCTGGCCGGCTTCAAGGACGGCACCGTGACGGTGCTGGTGGCCACCGACATCGCCGCCCGCGGCCTGGACATCGACCAACTGCCCCAGGTGGTGAACTTCGAGCTGCCCAACGTGCCGGAAGACTACGTGCACCGCATCGGCCGCACCGGCCGCGCCGGCGCCACCGGCGCCGCCGTCTCGCTGGTCGACAACAGCGAAATCAAGCTGCTCAAGGACATCGAGCGCCTGATCAAGAAGACCATCGAGCGCAAGCCGGTGCTGGACTGGACCCCGCCCGCCACCAGCGCCGCGGCCTTCGAACGCCAGGAACGCGACGAAGATGCGCGCCAGCCGCGTGGCGGCGGCCGTAACGGCGGCCGTGGCGGCAATGCCGGCGCGCCCCGCTCGCGCCCGGCCAACGCCGCGCCGCGTAGCGCCAATGGCGGCCGCGCCCCGGCGCCGGCCCGTGCCGGCGGCGACAACCGCGGCGGCCAGGGCGCGCGCGACGGCAAGCCGGCCGAGCGCCCGGCCCATGCCGGCCGCAGCGATGCGCGTCCGGCGCAGAACCACCGCCGTCCCGACGGCAACGCGCGTCCCGCCGGCAACGGCGGCAACGGGCGCCCGGCCGGCGCCCCGCGCGCGGCGCTGCTCTCCAAGTAATATCAGCGGCATACCTGTTACTGCGACCCACGGACCCGCGCCATCATGCCTCTTTCCACCTGGTTGACGTTCTTCCTGGCCTCCTGGGCCATTTCGTTCTCGCCTGGCGCGGGGGCCATCTCGGCGATGTCCTCCGGACTGAAGTACGGGTTCGCCCGCGGCTACTGGAACACGGCCGGCCTGATCCTGGGCATCCTGTTCCAGTTCGTGGTGGTCGCGGTCGGCCTGGGCGCGGTGCTGGCCACTTCCGAAATGGCCTTCAACGTGGTCAAGTACCTGGGCGTGGCCTACCTGATCTACCTGGGTGTGCGCCAGATCCGCACCGACGCCGCGCCCGTCGCGGTCGATGCCGGCGATCCCAAGCAGGCCACGATCCGCGAGCTGGTGATGCGCGGCTTCCTGATCAACACCATGAACCCCAAGGGCACGGTGTTCCTGCTGGCGGTGGTGCCTCAGTTCGTCGACACCGCCTTGCCGCTGACGCCGCAGTACGCGGCGCTGGCCGGCACGCTGGCATTCACCGACCTGGTGGCGATGGGCATCTACACGCTGCTGGCGGCGCGCGTGCTGCGCCTGCTGCGCAGCGCCAGGCACATCCGCTGGATGAACCGCACCTTCGGTTCGCTGTTCATCCTGGCGGGCGTGTTCCTGGCCTCGTTCCGCCGCCATTCCTGAATTTCCACGCGCGGGGCACGCGCCGGCAACGGCGCGTGCCCCGCTTGTTTCGATGCACCATACCGGACCGCGCCGGGCTGAATCCGCGGCGTCAGGTTGAATCCTCCGATCATGAACATCCCACAAGAAGTAGCGCGGCGCCGTACCTTCGCCATCATTTCCCACCCCGACGCGGGCAAGACCACGCTGACCGAAAAGCTGCTGCTGTTCGCGGGCGCGATCCAGATCGCCGGCAGCGTCAAGGCGCGCAAGGCCTCGCGCCACGCGTCCTCCGACTGGATGGAAATCGAAAAGCAGCGCGGCATTTCGGTGGCCTCGTCGGTGATGCAGATGGAATACCGCGACTGCGTCATCAACCTGCTCGACACCCCGGGCCACCAGGACTTCTCGGAAGACACCTACCGCGTGCTGACGGCGGTCGATGCCGCGCTGATGGTGATCGACGCCGCCAACGGCGTCGAGCCCCAGACCATCCGCCTGCTGCAGGTCTGCCGCGCGCGCAACACGCCCATCATCACATTCATCAACAAGATGGACCGTGAAGTGCGCGAACCGCTCGAACTGCTGTCGGAAATCGAAGGCCACCTGGGCATGGACGCGGTGCCGTTCTCGTGGCCGGTGGGCATGGGCAAGGCCTTCGGCGGCGTGTTCGACATCCGCCGCGACCGCATGCGCGTGTTCCGCCCCGGCCAGGAGCGCCGCGCGGACAACGACGACTTCATCGAAGGCCTGACCAACCCCGAGATCGCGCGCCGCTTCGGCGCGGCCTTCGAGCAGGCCAGCGGCGAAATCGAACTGATCAACGAGGCCGCCCCAGCCTTCGACCGCGACCAGTTCCTGGCCGGCAAGCAGACCCCGGTGTTTTTCGGCTCGGCCATCAACAACTTCGGCGTGCAGGAAGTGCTGGACGCGCTGGTCGAACAGGCTCCCCCGCCCGGCCCGCGCGTGGCGCTGCAACGCGAGGTGCAGCCCGAGGAACCCAAGTTCACCGGCGTGGTGTTCAAGGTGCAAGCCAACATGGACCCGGCGCACCGCGACCGCGTCGCCTTCGTGCGCGTCAGCTCCGGCCGCTTCGAGCGCGGCATGCGCCTGAAGGTCGCCCGCACCAACAAGGAAATGCGCCCCAACAACGTGGTGTCGTTCCTGTCGCAACGCCGCGAGCTGCTGGACGAGGCCTATGCCGGCGACGTCATCGGCATTCCCAACCACGGCGTGCTGCAACTGGGCGACGTGCTGACCGAAGGCGAAACGCTGCAGTTCACCGGCCTGCCGTTCTTCGCGCCGGAACTGTTCCAGGCCGTCGAAGTGAAAGACCCGCTGCGCACCAAGCAGTTGCGCACCGGCCTGACACAACTGGGCGAAGAGGGCGCCATCCAGGTGTTCCGCCCCGAGGCCGCCGGCGGCTCGCTGCTGCTCGGCGCGGTCGGCCAGCTGCAGTTCGAAGTGGTCGCGCACCGCCTCAAGACCGAGTACGGCGTGGACGCGCGCATGATGCCTTCGCGCTACACAATGGCACGTTGGATTACTTCCGATAACCCCAAGGCGCTGCGCAAGTTCATGGATGCCAATGCTGCCCATATCGCCTATGATGTGGTCGATGCGGCGGCGTTTTTGATCGGTTCGCCCGCGCAGTTGCGCGTGGCCGAGGAACTGTATCCGGATGTGAAATTCCACGCGATGCGAGAGCATGGCGGCAAGGTTTTCGGAGACAAGGCGTAGACCCGTTCGGGTACCGCACGGCAGATTTGAGGGTAGCAATGTCTTGGCGTTTATTATTCGCAACGCTTCTGCTGGCGCTTGGCGCGTCGGCCTGGGGCGGCATTCAACTGGGTGATTGGCTGGTGGCGCACGCGCCACAGGCCGCGCCTGCACCCGGCCAGGATGCGGCCGCGTCGCAACAACCCGTGCTCGACGCCAACGGGCGTCCCTACGTGGCGCAGCCCCCGCAACCGCGCATCGACGGCACGCTCGGCGTGCCCGACAAACCGGCCGACCACGAATGGACCATCAACACGGTCTCGCTGTTCGACACCCTCAGCGATCCGGCTGTGCAGATTTCGCGCGAGCGCATCAGCCAGGACCAGGCGCGCGAAATCGCCGCGGCCTCGCAGGTACCGCTGCCGCAAGGCACCTCTGACGTCAGCACGCTCGACCTGCAGGCGCCGGGCACCGGCACCGCCATCAACGGCGGCCAGGCACCGGCCCAACAGGCCGCCGGCTACGGCAACACGCCCATGGTGCAGGCGCCGCCCCCGCCGAATTCGTCACCGGCGCCGGGCGCGCCCGGCTGGCAGGACGCGCTCAAGCGCGAACTGGCGCACTGCGCCACGCAGGGCTTCTTCGAACGCCCCTCGTGCTCGTGGGCGGCCCGCAACAAGTACTGCGGCCCCAACCGGGCCTGGGGCACGATGGCCGAATGCCCGGCCCGCCCGCAGTAAATCCGATCCCACGGCTCGCGCCAGACGCGAGCACTGCAAGAAAATGGCGCCCCGAGGGGCGCCATTTTGCATGCCGCGGCAAGCGCCTCAGTCGGGCACGGACATCTGGCTTTGCAGGTAGTTCTGCAGGCCCACCTTGTCGATCAGGTCGATCTGGGTTTCCAGGTAATCGATATGCTCTTCGGTGTCGTCCAGGATGTCCTGGAACAGATCGCGCGAGACGTAGTCGCGCACCGATTCGCAATAAGCCATGGCTTCCTTCACGGTGGCCTGGGCGCCTTGCTCCAGCTTCAGGTCACAGGCCAGCAGTTCCGGCACGTCTTCGCCGATCAGCAGCTTGTGCAGGTCTTGCAGGTTGGGCAGGCCGTCGAGCATGAAGATGCGCGCGATCAGGCGATCCGCATGCTTCATTTCGCCGATGGATTCCTCGTACTCGTGCTTGCCGAGCTTGTCGAAACCCCAATGATTCAACATGCGCGCATGCAGGAAGTATTGGTTGATCGCCGTCAACTCGTTGGTCAGCTGCTTGTTCAAGAATTGGATGACGGTTTTATCGCCTTTCATAATGGACTCCTTGCAGTCAGGCGCGACGCGCACTGCATCGCGACAAGAAGCGCACGATGCCGCGAGTACGCAACCCCGGCAGACTAACATCGGCCGCGGGGCCGCGCCTAGCCTTGGCGCGCATCTGGTAAACCGCTTTACGAGCGCAACCGGAAAGCGATACATAAATGAGAATGAGTATGCGTACTTGATGATTTGCATCCGACCACAAGGCATGGCGCGGGCTGCACGGGCATGCATCAGGCCAATTCGCAGGCATTCCGGGGGTCGCGCGGCGGCGCAAGCGGCACGATACGGCCCTGAATTTCTAGGACCACTCCCCGAGCGCGCCGCGTTGTGCGCGAACAACCGCTGAAACGCGGCCCTACGGCGCGCGCCGCGTCGCCAGCCAGATGCCGAACGCGATCGGCACAATGCCCAACAGGTCGAGCCACGATACCGGCTCGCGCAGCACCGCCCAACCGAACAACAGGCCCAGCGGCGGCATCAGGAAATGCAGCGCGCTGGCGGCCGTGGCGCTGGCCCGGCTCAGGATCATGAACCACAGGTAATAGCCGCCGATCGATACCGCGACGATCATGTATGCCATGCTCCAGAACAGACTGGCCGTCATGCGTGCATCGCCCATGCTCTCGTGCAGCAGCGCCACCGGCAGGAGCGCCGCCGCGCCGGCCAGCGACTGGATCCCCGTCGCCATCCACAGGCCCGCGGCCGGCTTGAGGCGCTTGTAGAGCAGCGTACCCGCGACCAGCGCCACCAGCCCGCCGGTCACCAGCAGCGTGCCGTGCGTATCTTCCTGCATGCCGGACAGGCGCGAGCGCAGCACCAGCGCCACGCCCCCCAGCCCCAGGCACAGCCCGAACATCTTGCGCCAGCCCAGCCGCTCGCCCAGCACTGGCCCGGCCAACACGCCGATCAGCAGGGGATTGGTGCTGATCAGCACCGCCGTGAACGCCGACGAGACCGTGGTCATGCCGCTCCAGCTCAAACCCAGATACGCGGCGTTGTTCAACACGCCCAGCAGGATCAGCGCCGCCAGGTCGCGGCCGCCGGGCCGCGACCAGCGCCCACTGGCCGCCGCCACCCCCAGCATCAGGGCGCCAGCGATCAGGAAGCGGATCGTCAGCAGGGTCAGCGGCGGACAATCGCGCACCGCGATCTTGGCCGCGGCGAAGGCCGAACTCCACAGGAAACAGAACGCCGCGATGGGCGCCCAGGTCACGCCCATCGGCGCGTCGGCAGGCAAGGCGGCAACGCGCACGGCTGATGACACCTTCATGGCACATCCGATCCAGGCAGGAAACGAGGAGCCCATTCTGGGCGCCGCCTCATTCATTGACAAACGATTTATTCGGAGAGAGTCCCAACCTCATGGGGTTGCAGGCCGCATTGACAGGAGGGCTGGGCGTGGCATTGCAGGCATGCCGCGGCATCGCGCGCCGGGCCACCGCCTGGCGGGCGCGGCGCAGCCGGCGGTACCGTCGACGGAATCGGCGCTACGCCTACTGGCGTCGGGGATCAGGGAATTCTGTGAAGCGGAAACAAAACGGCTTGCAGGGCTGGGCCTGCAAGCCGTGGCAGGTGGCGGCGCCGCTCAGGCGACGGCGACCTGGATGACCGGATAGCTGCTGTTCGCCGCGGTCGCGCCCGCGTCGGCCAGGGGGGCCGGCGGATTGACCGGAACGGCGATCGAGCGCACGTCGCACACGCTGGAGCAGCGGCCGCCAGGCAGGTATTCGGCGGCGGTGGCCGCGCAGCAACCGCAACACGTGGCCACGCCCAACTCGAACTGCAGGTCGGAAAGCGACGTCGCGCCCGCGTCCACGCTGGCGCGGACTTGGCGTTCGGTGATGGCATTACATACGCAAATGTACATGAGAATAATTATCGGGATTTATTCCTGCAATGGCAAGTACCCTGCGTAAATAATTTGCAACCACGTACGCCTCTAACCCCTTGAAATAAGGGACGTTTTATTGCTGCGGCGCCACACACAGGCAGGCGCCACGGACGCGGTCCGGCGCCCGACGCCACCCCGTTTGCAGGCGGATTCAGCGCGCCGCGGCCTGCGCCTTGCGCAACGCGGCGGGCGCGATCCGCAGCGCCTCGCGATACTTGGCGACGGTGCGGCGGGCAATGACGATGCCCTGGTCCGCCAACTTTTCCATGATCTGGCTGTCGGATAGCGGCTTGGCCCGGTTCTCCTCGGCCACCATCTGGCGGATGAAGGTCTGCACTGCGGTGGCCGACGTGGCATCGCCGCCATCGGTCGACACCCCCGCCCCGAAGAAGCGCTTGAGCTCCAGCGTGCCGAACGGAGTGAGCATGTACTTCTGGGTGGTGGCGCGCGAAATCGTCGACTCATGCAAGCCGAGTTCCCCGGCGATGTCCTTCAGGATGAGCGGCCGCATGGCCGCGGGCCCCTGGCTGAAAAAGGCGGTCTGGCGATCGACGATGGCCTGCGCCACCCGCAGGATGGTGTCGAAGCGCTGCTCGACGTTGCGGATCATCCACTTGGCCTGTTGCAGTTGCGACTGCAGGCCGGCGTGGGCCGATTCCTTCTGGTTGGCCAGCATCTGCGCGTACAGGCCGTTGATCTGCAGGCGCGGCATGGCGGCGCTGTTGAGCGTCACCTGCCAACCACGGCGCGTCTTGCGCACGATGACATCCGGCACCGCATAGTCCGCCGCCGGCACCGTCCAGGCCCGGCCCGGACGCGGCTCCAGACGCAGGATCAGGGCATGGGCGGCGCGCAGTGTGGCCTCGTCGCAACCGGCCGCCGCGCACAGCCTGGCGTGGTTGCCCGTCGCCAGCAGCGCCAGATGCTGGGCACAGACCTGGCGGGCGCAGGCCAGCACTGCCGGGTCGGCGGCTTCGGGCAGGCGCGCCAGGTCAGGGTTGCGCAGTTGCAACAGCAGGCAGTCGGACATGTCGCGGGCGCCGATGCCCGGCGGGTCGAATGATTGCAGCAGCGACAACGCCGCGCGCAGCTCGTCCAGGTCCGGCTCCATTTCGGCCGGCAGCCAGCCCAGGATTTCCTCCAGCGGCGAGCCCAGGTAACCGTTCTCGTCCAGCTCGTCGATCAGCAACGCCGCCAGCGCGGCATCGCGCGGCGCGGCGCGGGTCAGCACCAATTGCCCCAGCAGGTGCTCGCGCAGGGTATCGGGCCGGGCCGCCTCGGGCATACCGGAATCGTCGTCGGGATAGACCCCGCCGGAACCCGGCATTTCCTCCACCGGCGCGTCGCGCTCGGGCGCGGGCTCGTCGTCCTGGACCGATGATTCGCGCTCGGATTCCGCCTGGGTCTCGGCCGACGCGGGCTCATCGTCGCGCTCCAGCAACGGATTGTCGGCGAGCACTTGCGAGATCTCCGCTTCGAGCTCGAGCGTGGACAGTTGCAGCAATCGGATCGATTGCTGCAATTGAGGGGTCAGCGTCAGATGCTGGCCGGGCCGCAGTTCTAAAATAGGACGGGTCATAGGTACAATATTTTGCATGATGAATCAGACTTCGCCCGCACGCGTTCGCCAGGATTGCCGACTTATCGGTCAGACCCTGCTAAAACTGGCGCTTCCCCGACTTCTCGTGCGCGCGATCGTGATCGCCGTGGCCGTGATCGTCTGGTATCTCGCCGCTTCCTGGATCCTGGATTTCGGCAAGCGCGTCAACTATGACTTCCTGCATACGCTGGGCCAGCCCACCATGGACATGGTGCAGAAGGTCAACCCCTACATCTGGTGGGTCGCGGCCGGCATCTGGACCCTGATTGTGTTCTTCATCGTACGCGCATGGCTGTCGTCCAGCCTGGCGTCCGGCCGCGCCACGCCGATTCGCATCGAAGTACTGGCCGACCTGGCGCCGCAGTTGAGCGCGGAATCGGTCGGCGTGCTGCGCTGGGCCTGGGGCAACCGCGAAGAACCGTTCACCGTCGGCGACCTGTACCGCTCCCTGTCGGAAATCCGCCACAATCGCATCGGCAAGATCGCCATGGTGGCCGAGCAAGCGGAAATTCTCGACGGCACGGCCGCGCGGCCCTCGGACGGCGGGCGCGACGACCGTCGCCGCGAGGCCCGCGAGCAGCGCTATGTCGAGCCGCGCATCGGCGATCCGGCGCGCTGAGGCGGGACGCCCGCCGGTTTGTGCCCCCGCCACCAGGCCGCCGCAAGGCGGCCTGGGCGTTTCAGTCCCGTGCCAGCCGGGCTCCCCTATACTGGCCCTCCAGGCTCGCGCAACCGCGGCCGCGCCCATACCCTGAAACATAACCGGCAGCCGAGACCTGCCGGATGCGCGGCCAGCCCCTGGAGTTTGCTTTACATGTTCCGCACCCCTGTCCGGTATGCCGCCGGCCTCATGCTGGCCTGCTCGGCCGCCTTCGCTGCCGCCCCGGCCTGCGCCGCCTGGCCCGACAAGCCCATCACGTTCGTCGCGCCCTTCAGCGCCGGCGGCGCCAACGACCTGGTCGCTCGCATCATCGCCAAGGCGGTGGGCAAGACCCTGGACCAGCCCGTGATCGTCGAAAACCGCCCTGGCGCCGGTGGCGTGGTCGGCGCCGCGCACGTCGCTCGCAGCGCCGCCGATGGCTACACCTACCTGGTGGGCAGCAACGGCACGGTCACCAATAGCCTGATCCGCTCGGATCAGCCCTACAAGGACGAAGAACTGACCCCGGTCGCGCTGCTGTCGATCACCCCGTCGGTGATCGTCGCCAATCCATCCAACCCGGCCAAGGACCTGAAGGACTTCGTCGCCCGCGCCAAACAGGCCAAGACCGACCGCATCACGTTCTCGACCGCCGGCAACGGCAGCACGCCGCATTTCGTCGCCGAGATGGTCAAGGAAGCCACCGGCCTGCCGATCGAGCCCATCGCCTACAAGAGCGGTTCGGAAGGCGTGACGGCAGTGATCGGCAACCAGGTCGTCGCCACGTCGGAAGCCAGCATCGTCACGCTGCCGCTGATACGCAGCGGCAAGCTCAAGGCGCTGGCCACGACCTGGGACAAGCGCATGGCCAGCGCGCCGGATATCCCCACCACCGCCGAAGAAGGCTTCCCGGGCGTGCGTATCGGCCACTGGGCCGGTCTGTTCGCGCCCGCCGGCACGCCGGCGGACGTGCTCGACAAGATGAACGCGGCGATCGAGAAGTGCCTGCAGACCAAGGAAGTGCAGGACGCGCTGCGCCAGAGCAGCATCGAGCCGGGCGGCGGCTCGCGCGCCAGTTTCGTCGCCTTCACCAAGAGCGAGCGCGAACGCTTGGGCAAGGTGGTGCAGAGCGGCCACATGCAGACGCAATAACGCCCGCCGCGCCACCCGCCCGCCGGACGCCGGCGGGCGCCGGGGACCGATCCGTCCCCGGCTTTTTTATCGCCTTTCCAATTGCGCTCGCCGCAAAAGTGTGTTTGACTAGCAACCTATGGCCGCTTACCGCACCTCCCTCGCGATTGCCACCGGACGCTCCGTCGCTCCGGTCGCCGGCCTGCGCGCTCGTACCGCCTTCATCGCGCTATCGCTATACCTACCGATCGGTTGCCGGGCCTAGTGTCCCCGTGGTAGCTCGGCAGCCACGCTTGCCACACGCGAATTCCTTTTTTCCAAACTGAATCTTGTGCCGCCAAACGCGGCCAACCCTGGCATATCAGGCCGCCATCCGGCCGCATGCCGGCCGAGGAAACCGATCCCGGGATTCACAAGAAACCGATCGAGGTGTAGTGATGATGCTTGCCAACCCCGCCACCAAATACGTCCCTTTCGCGCCCTTTGCCCGCGACTTTTCCGAGCGCACCTGGCCCAGCCGCCGCATCACGCAGCCGCCCATCTGGATGAGCACGGACCTGCGCGACGGCAACCAGGCCCTGATCGAACCGATGAGCGTCGAGCGCAAGCTCCGTTTCTTCGAGCAACTGGTCAAGATCGGCTTCAAGGAAATCGAAGTGGGTTTCCCGTCGGCCTCGCAGACCGACTTCGATTTCGTGCGCAAGCTCATCGACGAAAGACGCATCCCCGACGACGTCACCATCATCGTGCTGACCCAGTCGCGTGAAGACCTGATCAGCCGCACGGTGGAATCGGCCGCCGGCGCCAAACAGGCCATCGTCCACTTGTACAACGCCTGCGCCCCGGCGTTCCGCAAGGTCGTGTTCAACATGACCAAGGACGAAATCAAGAACATCGCCACGACCGGCACGCGCCTGGTCAAGCAGTACATGGCCAAGCACCCGGAAACGAAGTGGCGCTACCAGTACTCGCCCGAAGTCTTCAGCACGACCGAACCCGAATTCGCGCTGGAGGTCTCGAACGCCGTGGCCGACGTATGGGAGCCCACGCCGGACTGCAAGATGGTGCTGAACCTGCCCGCCACCATCGAGGCCACCACGCCCAACCTGTACGCCGACCAGATCGAGTGGATGCACAAGAACCTGGCGCGCCGCGACAGCATCGTCCTGAGCGTGCACCCGCACAATGACCGCGGCACCGCCGTGGCCGCCGCCGAGTTCGCCGTGATGGCCGGCGCCGATCGCATCGAAGGCTGCCTGTTCGGCAGCGGCGAGCGCACTGGCAACGTCGACCTGGTCACGCTGGCCTTGAACCTCTACACCCAAGGCGTGCACCCGGGCCTGGACTTCTCCGACATCGACGAAGTGCGCCGCTGCGCCGAGTACTGCAACCAGTTGCCCGTGCACCCGCGCCATCCGTATGCCGGCGACCTGGTTTTCACGGCCTTCTCCGGTTCGCACCAGGACGCCATCAAGAAGGGCTTCGCGCAACAGCAGCCCGACGCCGTCTGGGAAGTGCCGTACCTGCCGATCGACCCGGCCGACCTCGGCCGCAGTTATGACGCCGTGATCCGCGTCAACAGCCAGTCGGGCAAGGGCGGCGTGTCGTACCTGCTCGAACAGGAACACGGCCTGGTGTTGCCGCGCCGCCTGCAGATCGAATTCAGCCGCGCCATCCAGCGCGTCACCGACGAAACCGGCCGCGAAGTCACCGCCGACGACGTGCACACCATCTTCAACCGCGAGTACCTGGAACAGAAGGCGCCGTGGAAGCTGGTGCGCCATCGCATCGACGGCAACCCGGCAGCCGGCGAAGGCCAGCACTTCAGCATCGAGGCCGAACTCGAATACAACGGCGAACGCCGCATCGTGACCGGCAAGGGCGACGGCGCCATCTCGGCCTTCGTGGCCGCGCTGGACGTGCCCGTGCGCATCATGGACTACCACGAGCACGCCATCGGCACCGGCACTGACACCCGCGCCGCCTCCTATGTGGAACTGCGCGTCGGTGATTCGGGCACGGGCTTTGGCGTGGGCATCGACCGCGACATCGTCACGGCCTCGTTCCAGGCCGTGCTGAGCGCCGTGAACCGCCACATCAACGCCGGCGCCATCGCCGCCGAACAGGAAGCCGCTGAAGCCGCGTGATCCGCGCCCCGGCCGCAGGCGCGGGGGTTACCGCCTCCCGCGCCCAGGCCTGCTTCTTACCGTGAAGCGGCCCTGCGTAAAACGAAAAGCCCGATCCATGGATCGGGCTTTTTCATGGGCATCGGCGTTGGTCCACGCATGCGTGGCGCGCCGGCTCAGCCCCGCGGCCACATGCCGGATGCGCCGATGTCGGGCTCGCGCGCGGCCAACAGCCGCTCATGCACCCAGGCAGCGATCGCCAGCGTGCGATGGTCGTCGTGCCGCTTGCCGATCAACTGCAGGCCGACGGGCAGGCCCTGCGGGCCGGTGGCGAAGGGCAGACTCAGGCAGGGCAGGCCGAACAGGGTCCAGGCGCGCGAGAATTGCGGATCGCCCGTGCCAAGGTCGGCGAAAGGCGCCTCGCCGCTGGCGGCGGGCGCCAGCAGCACGTCGTACTTGTCGAACCAGCCGTCCACCCGCGCCCGCGATTCGGCGGCTCGCGCCAGGTTGGCGATGTGTTCCTCGGCGCAGATCCGCGCGCCGGCCTCCAGGATCGCCTGGATCTTGGGGCTGAGCTGCGCGGCGTGTTCCAGCCGCTCGTAGGCCAGCGCCTGCGACGACTCGAACGCCATGATGTCCGCATGCAACTGCACCAGCAAGCAATGCTCGGGCGGCAGCGGCACTTCTTCGACATGGGCGCCCGCACGCGACAGCGTGGCGGCGGCCTGGGCGAAGGCTTCCTTGGTCTCGGCCTGGGCGTGGCGCCATTGCAGGCTGCGATACATGCCGATGCGCGGCTTGGCGTCATAGGCGAGGTTCAGCAGGCGCGGATCGCGCATCAGCACCGAGGCGAACAGCGCCACGTCCGGCACCGAGCGGGCGAAACCGCCGACGGTGTCGAGCGATTCGGCCAGGCTCTTGACGCCGGCGCGCGAGATGGCGCCGAAGGTCGGCTTGTAGCCGACGATGCCGCAGTACGAGGCGGGACGGATGATGGAACCGGCGGTTTGCGAGCCCAGGGCAAACGGCACCATGTCGTCGGCAACCGCCGCGGCCGAGCCGCTGGAGGAACCGCCGGGCGTGTAGGCCGCGTTGCGCGGGTTGCGCGTGGGGCCGGCCTGGTAGGTGGCGAATTCGGTGGTGACGGTCTTGCCGATCACGACGGCGCCGGCATGGCGACACAGTGCCACGGCGGCGGCGTCGAGTCCGGGCTGGTGGCGCTCGTAGATGGCCGAACCGTAACGCGTGGGCAGGTCGACGGTGTCGAAGAGATCCTTGACGCCGATCGGCAGGCCGTGCAGCAGGCCGCGCAAGGCGCCTTGGTCGAGGGCTTCCGCGTGTTCGAGGGCGGCCTGCTTTTGCAGCGCCGTCCAGGCATGGATGGTGTTTTCGCGTTGCTCGATGCGAGCAAAACAGGCCCGCACCAATTGCACTGCCGTCAATTCGCGCCGTTGCAGCTTGTGCGCCGCCTCAAGCGCGCCAAGTCTGTTCAAGGCAGTAGACATGATCCTTTCCTCTATCCCGGTGCCGCGCGAGATACGCGGTACTGACTTACGCACCCGGTCCCCTTGACCCTCGGGTTTATCCTGATCCGGTGCGTCCCATGATGCGTGCCGGCCATGACAAACCCAACCATTGGGCGCGCCGCGTCAATTAGGAAAACCACTGAAAAAACCGCGTTTTCGCAGGGATTTCGTGTTGCGCCGCGCCTTGGCCTTATGTTGTTGCGTTGTTATCAGCATAGCGCAAACGCGTGCAACACAAAGGTCATAATTGTCTTGTAAGATGAAAACGTTTTCAGCAAATAACCAGCCACGTAGCCATGGCGTCGCGCGCATCGCCCCGATTCTCCATCATCGAAGTTGCCCGCAAGGCGGGGGTTTCGCCCGCCACGGTGTCGCGCGCGTTCAACCAGCCCGAGATCGTCCATCCGGAGACGCTGGCGCATATCCGCGCCATCGCCAAGCGCGCGGGCTTCCGGCCCAATCGCGTCGGCCGCAGCCTGCGCTCCGGCAGCACCCGCACCATCGGGCTGATCCTGCCGACGCTATCCAACCCGGTATTCGCCGAGTGCTTCGAAGGCGCCGAAAGGCGTGCCCGTGAATCCGGCTACAGCGTGATGCTGACCGCCACCGGCTACGACCCGGCGGTGGAATCGGCGGCGGTCCAGGGCCTGATCGACCATCAGGTCGACGGCCTGATCCTGACCGTGGCCGATGCCGCCCGCAGCGCCACGCTGGACGACCTGGACAGCGCCGGCGTGCCGTACGTGCTGGTCTATAACGAATCCTCCGACCATCCCTACGCGTCGGTCGACAACCGCGCCGCCGCCGTCGACATGGTCGCGCACCTGGCCGCGCTGGGACACCGCCGCATCGCCATCGTGACCGGCCCGCTGACCGCCTCGGACCGCGCCCGCCGCCGCCTGTCGGGCGCGCGCGCCTGCGCCAAGAAGCTGGGCCTGGCGCCGCTCCAGCATATCGCCATGAGCTCGCATACCGGCAGCGACGCCGACGCCCTCAAGACCGCGCTGCGCGGCAAGCAGGCTCCCACCGCACTGTTCTGCTCCAACGACCTGCTGGCCACGGCGGTCATCGCCGACCTGGTGGCGCTGGGGCTGTCGGTGCCTGGCGATATTTCGGTGTGCGGGTTCGACGGCATGCGCTTCGGCGCGCTGTTGACGCCGCCGCTGACCACCGTGGCGCAACCCAGCGACGGCATTGGCCAGGCGGCCTGCTCCAACCTGTTGGCGCAGATCCACGGCCAACCGCCGCAATCGAATCGCCTGCCGCATTGCATCGTGGTGGGCGGCACCGCGGCCCCGGTGCGCCGCTGATTTTTCCAGAATAAGCAAAGACCGAGACACGCTTCATGCTCATCGCACAGATCACCGACCTGCACATGCGCACCCCCGGCGACAAGGCCTACGGCATCATCGACTCGGCCGCCTTCCTGGGGCCGGCGGTGCGCGCGCTCAACGCCCTGACGCCGCGGCCCGACTGTGTGCTGATCACGGGCGACCTGACCGACCTGGGCCGGCCGCACGAATACCAGGCGTTGCGCGCGCAGTTGCAGGCGCTTGAAATTCCGTATTTCCTGCTGCCCGGCAACCACGACGACCGCGCGCAGCTGCGCGCCGCCTTTCCGGAACATGGCTATCTGCAAGGGCAGGGGCCGTTCATCCAGTACGCGGTCGAGACCTGGCCGCTGCGCCTGCTGGCGCTGGACACCGTCGTGCCGATGAAGAGCCACGGCGAATTGTGCGATGCGCGCCTGGGCTGGCTGGCCGCGCGCCTGGCCGAACAGCCTGGCCGGCCGACGCTGGTGCTGATGCACCATCCGCCGTTCCTGACCGGCATCGAGCACATGGACGACATCGGCCTGCTGGCCGGCGCACCCGAGCTCGAACGCATCGTGGCACGCTATCCCAACGTCGAACGGGTGCTGTGCGGACACCTGCATCGCACCATCTTCCGCCGCTTCGGCGGCACCATCGCATCGACCTGTCCCGGGACCGCGCACCAGTTGGCGCTGGAACTGGGCCCACGCCCGACGCTGCAGTACATCATGGAGCCGCCGGGCTACCAGTTGCACTGGTGGCATGACGGCGCCCTGGTCACCCACCATGCCGTGATTGGGGAATACCCCGGGCCATATCCCTTCGCCTGAGCGCCAATCTCGATTACAAACACTAAGCCCTGCCATATCTCCGTCATGTTTGCGCTGCACAATGAAAAGGTTTTCATCGCACGCGCCGCGGGCGGATCTGAAAATTAGATCTACGAGACAGCATGTCATCCATCGTTCTGGATAACCTCACCAAGCAATACGGCGACGCGGCCGCGATCCACGGCGTCAGCTTCACCGTGCCGGCCGGCAGTTTCACCGTGCTGCTGGGCCCCTCCGGCTGCGGCAAGTCCACCACCCTGCGCATGATCGCCGGGCTGGACACGCCCACGTCCGGCACCATCCGCATCGGCGACCGCGACGTGACCCAGTTGCCGCCGGCCAAGCGCCGCATTTCCATGGTGTTCCAGTCGTATGCGCTGTTCCCGCACCTGTCGGTGCGCGAGAACATTCTGTTCGGCCTGAAGGTGCGCAAGGAACCGGCGCGCGATTACGACCGGCGCCTGCAACGCGTGGCCTCGCTGCTGGGGCTGGGCCATCTGCTGGATCGCAAGCCGTCGCAACTATCGGGCGGCCAGCAACAGCGCGTGGCGCTGGGCCGCGCGGTGATTTCCGAAGCCCCGGTGTGCCTGATGGACGAACCGCTGTCCAACCTGGACGCGCAGTTGCGCCACGAGATGCGCCGCGAGATCCGCGCCTTGCAGCAGGACCTGGGCATCACCATGGTGTACGTCACGCACGACCAGACCGAGGCCATGAGCATGGCCGACCAGGTGGTGCTGCTGCGCGGCGGCCAGATCGAACAGCACGATACGCCGGACGGCCTCTATGCCCGTCCGGCCACCGAATTCGCGGCGCGCTTCATCGGCACGCCGCCCATGAACCTGATCACCCTGGCGAACCTGCACGGCGCCACCGTGATCGCCGGCACCCACGGCCCGGCCATCGCCGGCGCGCCCGCCGGCGCCGCCAAGCTGGGCGTGCGGCCGGAACACATCCGCATCGACCCCGATGGCATTGCCGCCACGGTGGAGAGCGTGGAGTACTTCGGCGCCGATTCCATCGTCGTCTGCCGCATCGGCGACAGCGGCGGCGTGGCAGTGCGCGTGGGGGGCCATCTGCGGGCCCGCGCCGGCGAATCCCTGCGACTGTCGTGGGCAGCCGAACAACAGCATTTCTTTGCCGCCGATTCGGCGGTCATCAACACCGTCGGGCGCTGAAGACGCCCAATCCACAGGAAAGGAAACGCAATCATGCGACGCATCGTACTCAAGACCCTGGCCGCCAGCCTTGCCGCCGCCTGCCTGTCGCTGCCCGCCCAGGCGCAGCAGAAGCCCGTCGAAGTGGAGTTCTATTACCCCGTCGCCGTGGGCGGCCCGATCACCAAGATCGTCGACGACATGGTGACGGACTTCGAGAAGGAAAATCCCAACATCAAGATCAAGCCGATCTATGCCGGTTCGTACCAGGACTCGATCGCCAAGGCGCTGACCGCGCTCAAGGGCGGCACGCCGCCGCAACTGGCGGTGCTGCTGTCGACCGACATGTTCACGCTGATCGACGAAGACGCCATCGTGCCGATCGACGGCCTGGCCAAGAGCGATGCCGACAAGAAGTGGCTGGGCGGCTTCTACGATGCCTTCATGCAGAACAGCCGCACCGGCGGCCACACCTGGGGCGTGCCGTTCCAGCGTTCGACCATCGTGATGTACTACAACAAGGATCTGTTCAAGGCCGCCGGCCTGGATCCCGAGCGCGCGCCCGCCACCTGGGCCGAGCTGGTCGAGTACGGCAAGAAACTGACCAAGCAGGACGCCAACGGCAACACCACGCAGTGGGGCATCGAGATCCCGTCGGGCGGCGCCTTCGCCTACTGGCTGTTCCAGGCCCTGACCACGCCCAACGGCGCCATCCTGATGAATGAGGCGGGCAACGAGGTCTACCTGGACAAGCCCGCCGTGGTCGAGGCCGCACAGTTCTGGCGCGACCTGTCGGCCAAGCACAAGATCATGCCCACCGGCACGATCGACTGGGGCACCACGCCCAAGGACTTCCTGGAAAAGAAGGCCGCCATGGTCTGGACCACCACCGGCAACCTGACCAACCTCCGCAAGAACGCTGATTTCCCGTTCGGCGTGGCCATGATGCCGCAGCAAAAGCGCGGCGGCAGCCCGACCGGCGGCGGCAATTTCTACATCTTCAAGAGCGGCACGCCGGAGCAGCAGCAGGCCGCGCTCAAGTTCGCGCAATGGGCCACCACGCCCGAGCGCGCCGCCGACTGGAGCATCGCCACGGGCTACGTGGCCGTGACCCCGGCCGCCTGGCAGACCGAGAAGATGAAGAAGTACGCGCAGGAAGTGCCGGCCGCCACGGTGGCGCGCGATCAGCTGAAGGTGAGCGTGGCGGAATTCTCGACCCACGAAAATCAGCGCGTCACCAAGACCCTGAACGATGCCCTGCAGGCCGCGTTGACGGGTTCCAAGACGCCGCAGCAGGCGCTGACCGACGCCCAGCGCGAAGCCGACCGCATACTGCGTTCCTACAAGTGATCCCGCAAGCACGATGAGCCGCTCTTTGAATGCGCTTTATGGCTGGCTGCTGTTGCTGCCAGCCATCGTGCTGCTCGCCGCGTTCACGCATTACCCGGCGCTGGCGACGCTCTGGCACAGTTTCTTTTCCACGCCCAAGGGCGCGCGCCCGGCCCGCTTTGTCGGGCTGGAGAACTACGCCGTCATGCGCGACGACCCGGTGTTCTGGCAGTCGCTCTGGAACAACCTGTGGTTCGCCCTGGGCACCATCCCCACCTCGATCGGCATCGCGCTGATCATGGCGCTGTGGGTCAACCGCAACCTGCGCGGGCGCGGTTTCCTGCGCATGGCCTACTTCACGCCGACGGTGCTGCCGATGGTGGCGGTGGCCAATATCTGGCTGTTCTTCTACACCCCGCAGTACGGCTTGATCGCGCAGGTGACGCAGCTGTTCGGCGTGCCCGGACCCAACTGGCTCGGCAACCGCGAAACGGCGCTGCCGGCGCTGATGCTGGTGACGGTGTGGAAGGAATCGGGCTTCTTCATGATCTTCTACCTGGCCGCGTTGCAGACGGTGTCGCCGTCGCTGCGTGAAGCGGCGATGCTGGAAGGCGCCTCGCGCTGGCAGTACTTCCGGCGCGTGCTGTGGCCGCTCTTGATGCCGACCACGCTGTTCGTACTGATCAATGCGCTGATCAATGCCTTCCGGCTGGTGGACCACGTGGTGGTCATGACCCGCGGCGGGCCCGACAACGCCAGCACGCTGCTGCTGTATTACATCTACCAGGTGGGATTCAGTTTCTGGGACACCGCGTACGCCGCGACGCTGACCGTCGTGCTGCTGGTGGTGCTGGCGCTGACGGCGCTGGTCAAGTTCCGCTGGCTGGACCGCAGGACGCACTATCAATGAAAGACAAGCTCGATACCCTGGGCGCGTGGGCGCTGGGCCTCTTGTGGATCCTGCCGCTGGCCTATGCCGTGTGGGCGGCGTTCCATCCGCCGGCCTACGCCACCCGCTTCGACCTGTTCGCGCCGCTCACGCTCGACAACTTCGCGCGCGCCTGGCACGCGGCGCCGTTCCCGCGCTATTTCGCCAATACCTTCCTGCTGGTGACGATGGTGCTGGCGGCGCAACTGGTGCTGTCGACCCTGGCCGGCTACGCCTTCGCGCGCTTCGAGTTCCGTGGCCGCGATTTCGTCTTCATGCTGGTGCTGCTGCAGCTGATGATCATGCCGGACGTGCTGCTGGTGGAGAACTACCGCTCCATGAGCCTGCTCGGCGTGCGCGACACCGTGTTCGCCATCGGCCTGCCGTACTTCGCCTCGGCCTTCGGCATCTTCCTGCTGCGCCAGACCTTCAAGACCGTGCCGCGCGAACTGGAAGAGGCGGCCCGCATGGAGGGCGCCAATGCCCTGCAGGTGCTGTGGAAGGTGTACGTGCCCCTGGCCAAGCCGATTTACGTGGCCTACGGCCTGGTGTCGGTCAGCCACCACTGGAACAATTTCCTGTGGCCGCTGATCATCACCAACTCGGTGGAATCGCGGCCGCTGACGGTGGGCCTGCAGGTGTTCTCGTCGACCGACCAGGGCATCGACTGGTCAGTCATCACCGCCGCCACGCTGATGTCGGCCGCGCCCCTGCTGATCGCCTTCCTGCTGTTCCAGCGCCAGTTCGTGCAGTCGTTCATGCGGGCCGGCATCCGCTGATGCCGTCGCGCGCGCGGGCCCGGGCCGCCGGGCCCGGCGCTCAGGCGCGCCCGGCCAGGAAGGCCGGGTTCTGCCAGTCCCGCAGGTCACGGACCTGCTGCTGGTCGCCCGCGACCAGCGTGACCTCGCGCTGCAACGCGGCCAGCAGCGAAGACTGATGCGCCTCCAGCTGTTCGCGTGACCAGCCGGAGAAATCCGCCTGCCGCTCGCCCGGCTGCGCCGGGCTGTGCAAGGCCTGGTACATGGCAAGCAAGACGCCATGCTCATTGGCCAACGGCGTGAACACCGGACGCGCGCGGTCGGCAACGAAGCGCACGCGCAGCTCGGCGGCGCCCTGCGCGTCGAGCGTGGTTTCAAATTGCATGCCGCGCGCGCCGTCCGGAAAACCGCGGCGGTAGTCGTCCAGCGTGAGCCGGCCCGGCTCGCCGCCCGGCTCGCCCGCCATGGAACCGGTGTAGACCGAAGGCGCATGCATCAGGAAGCTATAGAGTTTGCGGTCCGGATCGGCCACCGACAGGCTGCCATCGGTGTTGCGGGTGACGGCCGGTTGCTGGCCGTTGCCGCGCTCGGCGGCATCGGCCGCGCCCGCGAAGTACCAGGCCATGGCGCGCGCCGTGGTCAGGTTGGCGGTGGCGGCGACCTGTTGCAGGCCCGTGCCCACCGCGATCGCGCCGAACGCGGGGGAGTCATTGTCGCGCAGGGCGTGCGTGAGGTTCTCGCCGATGTACATCTGGCGGCGCACCTCGGCCAGCCCCTGGGACACGCCGCCGGCATCGACGGCGCGCTGCATGGTCCGCACGTCGACGCCATCGCGCACGATGCCGCCTTCACGCGGCGACGCCAGAAGATTGAGCGCGGCGCGCCCCGCGCCCCCGACGTAGGCCAGTTCGCTCTTGCCCGCGGCGCGGCGCTCGAGCAGCCGGCCCGGCACATTGGGCAGGTCGGCCAGGAAACGGCCGACGCTGGACAGGCCGCGCGCGATCGAGCCGAAGAACGATTGGAATGCCGACTTGGCGCGTTGTGCCAGGCCCAGCGTCTGCGCGCGAGCCTGACCATCGCCCAGGGCCACAGGATGGCGCGTGGCGGCGCCTTGCAGCGGCGCCGAGGGCGCGGCCTGCAGCGCTTCACCGACCTGCGCCAATTCGCGCTGCAGCGCTTCCATGCGCGCGCCGCGCTCCAGCGACACCAGCATGGTGCGCTCGGTGGCGGTCTGGCGCGATTGCTCCTGCGCGATCAGGTTGTCCAGTTCCTGGAACTGCGGCTGCAGCGCCTGCAAGGTGCTCTCGACCAGGCTGAGGGCGGCGCGGTTGCTCGCCAGCTCGGGGAAGTCGCGCAGGGCGGTCAGGCCCAGATAGGCGCCGCCGAGCGTGGCCGTGGCGTTGATGCCGATGCCGGTCGGCGTCCAGCCCATGGGCGAGGTAATGACACTGGTGGCGGTCGGGATGGCGACGGCGGCAGTGGTCCAGCCCAGCGTGGTCAGCCCGGCCGACATGGCGCCGCGCACCTGATGGTTCCAGCGCGACAAGGTGTCCCAGGCCGACAGCGTGGGGGCGTTCAGGCGTTCGCCATCGGGCACGCGCAGCGCGTCCCCGCCCATGCGCCGCAGTTGCTCATTGAGCTTGGCCATTTCCGCGTCGATCTTGACCGCGACCTCGCCGGCGCGCGCCAGATTACGCTCGGAGACGGTCTGGCCGGCGCTGACGCCGGCGCTCCCGGACACCGGCGTGCCGCCGCCCGGCAGGTAGCTCGCAACCGTGTTCATCACACTCGACGCGGTGCTGGTCACGGTCGCGGTGACCGCGCCCAAGGCATTGCCACCCATGGCCGCCAGCCGGCCCAAGATGCCTTGCTGCTGCTGTTGCGTCTGCTGCGCCACCTCCTCGCGCACGGGAGTCGGGTCGGTCTCGACGCCGCCCTGGACCTCCAGTTCGCCGCTCTCGCCCAGCAAGGACGACAGCGGCAGGACCGGCACGTCGCCCAGGGACGAGGGGCCGGTCGCGCCGCCCGGCATCGCCTGCCGCTCCAGCTGACGGGCGTTATAAGCGGCGACCCCCTCCTCATCGCAGTCGAAGAACTCGTCGTCGTCGTCCTCGATCTCGGTCAGCGTGGCGTCGTCGTCCTCTACCTCGCTCAGGGTGGCGTCATCGTCCGTGCGCAGACCGTCACCGGGGCCGCCTTCGGCGCGCACGTCGGTGTCCTCGTCCAGCGGGTCGCCGTGCATGGCGGCGGTGAACGCCTCGGCCGCCTGCCAGAACGCCGACAGCGCGCCGCTGAACCAACCCCGCGCCTGCGCCGCATCCTCGCGCAACGCGTCGGTGCCGCCTTCGCCGACGGCCACCAACGTGCCCTGCAACCCGCCCGCGCCGGGCCGGGGCGCCGTCGCGCCGACCACAGTGCCGGTCGTGTGATCCTGCGCTGGAAGCTGCTCGCCGCCGGGCACGCGGCCGGCATTGGGATTGATGAACATGGCGGCGCTCCGGGTCAGGCCGCGCGTTGCGGCAATTCGGGGGTGACGCGGCCCTGCACCACCTCGCGCCACAGCAGTCCGACATCGGCGAACGCATCCAGCGCGGCGGCCAGCGCCGGGGCATCGCACAAGGCCAGCGGCGCCCGGGCGCACAGCAGCACGGCGCCGGTGCCGGCCTGCAGGCCCAGCGTGCAGCCACCCGTGCCCACCCACAGGGCATTGGCCTCCAGCATCAGCTGCAACAGCGGCTCGCGCGCCACCTGCGGCGCCGGCCGGCCCAGCGAGGTGAAAAAGGCGATATCGCCACGGTCGGCATCGCCTTCGACCGTCAGGCCGATCACGAGATCGGCGATGACCAGTTCCTGGCTGGCCAGGAAATCCTCGACCGGCGCCAGGCCGGCGAGGCGCGCGTAGTCTGCGAGCAATGTTTGATAGCGGGACATGGGAAGCTCCTGTCGCGTAGCGGATTCAGCGGGGGCCGGCGGAGTCGCCCAGCCCTTGATCGATGGCGGCCGCCCATCCGGCCGCAACCTCGGCCAGGTCGCGCCAGGCTTGCGCCAGGCGCTCGGACGGCTGGTCCAGCGGTTGGCGGCTGGCCAGCACCAGATGGCCCGAGCGCTGCAAGCCCAGGGTGGCGCCGCGGGTGGCGGGGCCAAGCGTATTGGCCTGCAGCAGCAAGGGCAGCAGGCCCGCCGGCGGCTCGGCCGGCAAGGGCTGCGCGCCGACCCGGCAGGCGCCCTGCATGGCGCCGCCCAGGCCGTCGTCCACATAGGCCAGAGCGATGGCGGCGCCATCGATGATGAGTTCCTGGCGGGCGGCCAGCGCGGCTGCGTCCACGCCGATATGGACGGCAAGATCGGCCAGCGCGGTGTGATAGCGTGCTTCGGACATGGGGCTAGGCTCCAGCAGGAGGGCAGGCGGAATCAGGCGCGCAGGTGCAGCATGCCGGCCTCGGCGCCGGCGGCGGGCGGCGCAGCGCGGCGCGTCAATTGCGCGGCCCAGGTGCAGGCGTCGATGTGCAACTCGACCAACAGCGTGTCGAGCGTGGCGGCGCTCAGGGAACCGACGCGGCGCGCCGCGCTGAGCATCACAGTGTCGTGACCGCGCAGGCCCAGCGTGGCGCCATGCGTGCCAGCCCACAGGTTGTTGGCCTGCAACAGCAAGCGGCAGACCGCGGCGGGCAGGCCCGCGGGAAAGCGCGCCACATCGGTGCGGCACACCAACAGGGCGTCCTCGGCGTCGGCTTCGGCCTCGGCGGGCGCGCACCACAGGCTGATGGCGCGCCCGTCGATGACGACCTCTTGCGTGCGCGCCACGTCGGCATGGGCCGGACGGCGGCGCGCGTAGGCGTTCAACAGGGCGAGATAGCGATCCTGGCGCATGTCACGGGCTCCGCGCAAAGGGGTGATCGGCGGACGGCTCCAGGCCATCCCTGCCCATGAGTAACGGGCGCGCGGGATTGGTTCCGTGGCGGCGGGCGGCAGGCGCCGCCTCGGTCAATAACCGACCGTCAGGCCGGGCAGGTCCACGGTGATGCGCGGGCGCTCCAGCGCCAGCGCCAGGTTCTCGGCGAACTCGCGCGCTTCCTTTTCGTCGGTCGACAGGGTGTCATAGCCGAGCGCGTCGGCCACGCCCAGCACCTTGTCCAGCAGCAGCACCTTGCCGCTGGGACGCAGGGGTTCGCAGCCCAGGGTTTCCCAGGCGCCATCGAACCAGTCGCGGGCCTGGTTCTGGCGCTGCGGGCTGGGCTCGACGTTGGCCGAGAGGTCCAGCGAGCGCCGGGTATCGAAAACGATGGTGATATCGCTGCGCATGGGGCGGATTCCTTGAAGTGACGTAGCCGCAAAGGGTAGGCAAAAAACGCCGGGCAGATTGTCGGTCCGGCGACATTGGCCTACCAGCCGCGCGACACCTCCCAAGTGACCTCGGCGCCGGCCGCCTGCGACTGGCGCATCATGTCCAGCAACGGAAAGGCCCGTTCCTTCAGGCCGACCGCGCGCGCCATCGGCGCCACCGGCGCCTTGTCCACGTCTTCCTCGTCCTCGTCGGACTGCCCCTGGGCCTCTTCGATGGCCCGTTCGATTCCCTGGATGGCCGGGCCGAGCTGGTCGACGGTGAACACGCCGCGCTCGGGGATCTTGTCGCCGAAGGATTTGCCTGCCGCCTGCAGCAGGGCGCTGGCATGGTCCGTGAGCATCAGGACTTCGGCCACGACCTTGGAATGAAATGTAATCAGCATATTCCGGTCTCCTACGGATTGAATACCTTCCATACACTACCGCAACGCCCAGGGGATGCCAACTGGCCCCCTGGCCCGCCGCGCCCACGGCGGCCCGGCCCCGGGGCGCCCGGCCGGTGATGGCCGCCAAATCAAGCTATGATTCAGGAGATTCCCGTGACGGCAGGATCCGCGGCGGCCCAGAGCCGGCGTCCGCGCGGTGGTTGTGCTTCCCGACGCGCGCCGGCCAGCCGATCCCACCCCCCGGCGCCGCCGGTGGGTCGCCCGCGCGGGCCCGCGGCCCGGCCGCGCCCGCTGCCGCTCTCGTCACCCACCCAGAACTTCTCCAGACGCCCATGCTCCCCGAGCAACAAAAACAGCTTATCTCCCTGATCCAGGCCGCCGTCGCGCAGAGCCTGCCCGACGCCCAGGCCGATACGGCCCGAGCCAACGTGCTGCTGGAGCGCCCCAAGGTCGCCTCCCACGGCGACGTCGCCACCAACGTGGCCATGCAACTGGCCAAGCCGGCCAAGCGCAACCCGCGTGAACTGGCCCAGGCCATCGTCGACGCGCTGCTGGCGCAGCCCGGCGCCCGCGACCTGGTCGAGAGCGCCGAAATCGCCGGTCCCGGTTTCATCAACCTGCGCGTCACCGCCGCCGCCCGCCAGGCCGTCATCAACGCCGTGGCCGAGCAGGGCGAGGCCTTCGGCCGCGCCCCCCGCAGCGGCGAGAAGATCCTGGTGGAATTCGTGTCCGCCAACCCCACCGGCCCGCTGCACGTCGGCCACGCGCGCCAGGCCGCCCTGGGCGACGCCCTGTGCCGCCTGTACGACGCCATCGGCTGGGACGTGACGCGCGAGTTCTACTACAACGACGCCGGCAACCAGATCGAGAACCTGGCCATCAGCGTGCAGGCGCGCGCCCGCGGCCTGGACACCGATTCGCCCGACTGGCCCGCCGACGGCTACAAGGGCGACTACATCCTGGACATCGCCCGCGATTTCCAGGCCGGCAAGACCCTGCAGGCCTCTGACGGCGAACCCGTCACCGCCACTGGCAACATCGACAGCCTGGAAGACATCCGCGCCTTCGCCGTGGCCTACCTGCGCCGCGAGCAGGACCTGGACCTGCAGGCGTTCGGGCTGAAGTTCGACAACTACTACCTGGAAAGCTCGCTGTACACCTCGGGCCGCGTGGAAGCGACCGTCAAGGCGCTGATCGCCGGCGGCCACACCTACGAGGAAGGCGGCGCGCTGTGGCTGCGCACCACCGAGCTGGGCACCGGCGACGACAAAGACCGCGTCATGCGCAAGAGCGAGGGCGGCTACACCTATTTCGTGCCGGACGTGGCCTACCACAAGGCCAAGTGGGAACGCGGTTTCCACCGCGCCGTGAACATCCAGGGCAGCGACCACCACGGCACCGTGGCGCGCGTGCGCGCCGGCCTGCAGGCGCTGGGAGAGGGCATTCCCAAGGACTACCCGGCCTACGTGCTGCACAAGATGGTCAAGGTGATGCGCGGCGGCCAGGAGGTCAAGATCTCCAAGCGCGCCGGCAGCTACGTCACCATGCGCGACCTGATCGACTGGGTCGGCCGCGATGCGGTGCGCTATTTCCTGATCCAGCGCCGCGCCGACACCGAATTCGTGTTCGACGTCGACCTGGCGCTGTCCAAGAGCGACGAAAACCCGGTCTATTACATCCAGTACGCCCACGCGCGCATCTGCTCGGTGATCAATAACGCCGGCATGCCGGCGGCCGACGTGGCCGCGGCCGACGCGTCCCTGCTGACCGCGCCGAGCGAATTCGCGCTGATGCAGCGCCTGGCCGAGTTCCCCCACGTGGTGGCGCTGGCCGCCCAGGAACTGGCCCCGCACCACATTGCCTTCTGGCTGCGCGACTGCGCCGCGGATTTCCACGGCTGGTACAACGCCGAGCGCGTGCTGGTCGACGACCCCGCGCTCAAGCTGGCGCGCCTGCGCCTGGCCGCGACCACGCGCCAGGTGCTGGCCAACGGCCTGGCGCTGTTGGGCGTGTCCGCGCCCGAGCGGATGTAACATCGGGTCATGGCCACCAAGCGCAAAACCACCCGCCGGTCGGGCGAAAGCGGCAGCACCCTGTACGGGGCGCTGGCCGGATTGCTCCTCGGCTTGATCGTCGCCGCCGTCGTGGCGTTCTACGTCACCAAGGCACCTGTGCCCTTCGTCGACCGTGCCTCCCGGCAAGGCGATGCGGGCAAGCTGCCGGATCCACGCCAGGCGCCGGATCCCAACGCCGGGCTGTACGGCCGCGACGGCGCGGCGGGCTCCTCGCCCACCGGCCCCACCGCCACGGCCCCCGTACCGCTGCCGGGCGCGGGTGGCGGCGCCGAGCCGTCGCGCAAGTCCGACGACCTGGGCGCGCTGATCGCCACCCTGCCAAGCACCAGCAACGCGCCCGCCGCGGCGCCGGCCGCCAGCGCGCCGCCCACGCCTATCGCCAAGGCGGCCCCGGCCCCCGCCGCCAAGGCGCCAGCGGCCTCGGCCAACGGCAACTACTACCTGCAGGCCGGCGCGTTCCGAGGCCAGGACGATGCCGAGTCGCTCAAGGCCCGCATCATCCTGCTGGGACTGCCGGTGGCGGTGCAGAAGGCCGAGGTCAACGGCAAGCCGATCAATCGCGTCCGCGTCGGCCCGTTCGCGCGCCTGGACGACATGAACCGCGCCCGTGGCCGGCTGGGCGAGAACAAGATTGAAACGGCGGTGGTGCGCCAGTAACACGGCGCCCGCATCATGGTCTTGATTGAACTAAACCGGGCCTGGCCCTGTCTGTAACCTCTTTGTTCAGGAACCTCATTCCATCATGCTGTCCTCCAAGCTCATCCGCATCCTGGCAGCCACCGCGCTGACCGCCACCGCGTTCTTCAGCCCGGTCAGCCACGCCCAGGGCGCCCAGGCCTACGTGCCGATCAATCCGCCGCTGCCGTCGGATACCCCGGGCAAGATCGAGGTTCTGGAATTCTTCGCCTACACCTGCCCGCACTGCGCCGCCATGGAACCCATGGTCGAGGACTGGGCCAAGACCAAGCCCGACGATGTCGTGCTCAAGCAGGTGCCGATCGCCTTCAACGCCGGCATGCGGCCGCTGCAACAGCTGTACTACACCCTGATGGCCCTGGATCGCCCCGACCTGCACGCCAAGGTCTTCACCGCCATCCACGGCGAACACAAGCGCCTGATCGACAAGAAGGCCATGGGTGAATGGGCCGCCGCGCAAGGCGTGGACCGCGCCAAGTTCGACTCGGTGTTCGAGTCGTTCAGCGTGCAGACCCAGGTGCAGCGCGCCAACCAGTTGGCCGACGCCTACCGCATCGACGGCACGCCGTCGTTCGCCGTCGGCGGCAAGTTCATGACCTCGCCCGTCATGGCCGGCAACAGCTACGAAGGCGCCCTGAAGGAAGTGAACCAGCTGATCCCCATGGCCCGCGGTAAATAATCGCGCCAGACCCGGCATCGAGGCGTCGCGCGCGACGCCGGAACGCACCCCAGAGCGTGGATACGGATCCCGCCTCTGGGGTGTTTTTCATGGGGTCTTCCCCAGGGCGCGCGCAGGCGGCAAAGCGGACAGCGCGCGCTACACTTCCTCCAATAATTATTCGCCGCCACGCGCGGCCTACAAGGGGTGGAAGATGAGACAGCAATTCCTGCGCCGCATGGCGCTGGGCGTGAGCCTGGCCCTGGCCGGCATGGCCGCGCATGCCAATGACGCCGACGGCGTCAAGATCGGCGTCCTCACGGACATGGCCGGCGTCACCGCCGACGCCACCGGGCGCGGCTCGGTCGAGGCCGCCCGCCTGGCGATCGAGGAACTGGGCGGCAGCGTGCTCGGCAAACCCGTGTCGCTGGTATCCGGCGACCACCAGCACCGGCCCGACATCGGCAGCAGCATGGTGCGCAAGTGGTACGACACCGACGGCGTCGACGTGGTGGTGGACGTGCCCAATTCGTCGGTGGCCCTGGCGGTCCAGGGCATCGCGCGCGAAAAGAAGAAGCTGGTGCTGTTCTCCAGCCCCGGCACCACCGCGCTGACGCAGGCGCAATGCTCGCCCTATGGCGTGCAATGGACCTACACCACCTACGCGCTGTCGCGCGGCACGGCCACCGCCGTGGTCAAGGAAGGCAACAAGCGCTGGTTCATCCTGGCGTCCGACTACGCCTTCGGCAAGCAACTGGCCGCCGATACCGAAACCGTGGTCAAGGCCAACGGCGGCGAGGTCGTGGGCACGGTGTTCCATCCGCTCAACGCCTCGGATTTCGCCTCGTTCCTGCTGCAGGCGCAGGCCTCCAAGGCGCAGATCATCGCGGTCGCCAATGCCGGCGGCGACACGATCGCGGCGATCAAGCAGGCCGCCGAATTCGGCATCACCAACGCCGGACAGAAGCTGGCGGCGATGCTGTTGCTGCTGACCGACGTGCACAGCCTGGGATTGCAGGCGGCGCAGCACACGTACCTGACGGTGCCGTCCTACTGGGACATGAACGATGGCACGCGCGCCTTCAGCAAGAAATTCGAAGCCCGCCTGGGCCGCCCGCCCACCTTCCTGCAAGCCGGCGTCTACAGCTCGGTGCGCCACTACCTGCGCGCGGTGCAGGCGGCCGGCACCACCGATTCGGATGCGGTGATGGCGAAGATGAAGTCGATGCCGATCGACGACCCCTTCAGCCTGCACGCGCACATCCGCGCGGACGGCCTGGTGGTGCGCGACATGATGCTGGCGCAGGTCAAGTCCCCCGACCAGTCCAAGGCGCCCTGGGATTACTACAACGTGGTGCGCACCATTCCCGGCGACTCGCTCGCCTGGCCCCTGTCGGAAAGCCAATGCCCGCTGGTCAAGAAGTAGGCCCCCTGGCGCTGGCCGATTTCGGCAGCTTCTACGCAGGCGGGCGGCAGGCGCGCATCGCCGGCCGCCCGGTGCGCGAGATCGCCTTCACCAAGACCGCCTCGCTCTCGTACGACCCCAACGGGCTGTACCACGTCGAGCAGGCCTACGTGCAGTACTTCATTCCGGCCGCGCGCCGCCATCCGCTGCCGCTGGTGCTGCTGCACGGCGGCGGCATGACCGGCGCGATGTGGGAACAGACCCCGGACGGCCGCCACGGCTGGCTGCAGCACTTCGTGCGGCAGGGCCACGCGGTCTACGTGGTCGACAACGTCGAGCGCGGCCGCGCCGGCTGGACGCCGTTCGAGGAGATCTGGCCGGATGCGCCCATCGTGCGCAACGCCGAGGAAAGCTGGTCGCTGTTCCGCTTCGGCCGCGCCGAGGACTATGCGCAACGCCGCGCCTTCGACGGGCTGCGCTTTCCGCTGGCGGCCTTCGATGAGTTCATCCGCCACGCCGTGCCGCGCTGGCTGGGCAACAACGACGCGGCGCTGGCGGGCTTGTGCGCCGCGCTGGAACGCATCGGGCCGTGCCTGGTGCTGGCCCACAGCCATGGCGGCGAAGTGGCCTACCGCGCGCAGCAGGCGCGGCCGGACCTGGTGCGCGGGGTCATCGGCATCGAGCCGTCCGGGTTCTCGCAGGCGGTGGATCCGGCCGCCGTGGCGGGCAAGCCGTTCCTGTTCGTCTATGGCGATTATCTCGACGCCACGCCTCTGTGGGCCAGGCTGGACACCGCCGGGCAGGCCTACGCCGACCAGTTGGCGGCGCACGGCGGCCGCGTCACCAGCTGGCGCCTGGCCGCCATGGGCATCCGCGGCAATTCGCATATGCCGATGATGGACGACAACAGCGACGATATCGCGGCGCGCATCGGCGCGTGGATCCGCGCCAACGCCTGAGGCCGGCCCGGCAGGGAGCCCTGCGTCAGCCCTTGACCGCCGCGGCCTTTTCCAAGGCCTGGGTCAGGTCCGCGATGATGTCCTGCGGCGACTCCAGGCCGATGTGCAGGCGCACCAGTGCGTTCTCGCCTTCGCCCCAATAGCGATGGTGCGCCAGGTCCTTGGGCGACACCAGCTGCACCAGGCTTTCGTAGCCGCCCCACGAGAAACCGATGCCGAACAGTTCCAGTTCGTCCACGAACACGCGCGCGGCCGCTGGCGACAGGCGCAGCTCGACCGACAGCATGCCGTTCGAGCCGGTGCAGTCGCGCTGCCACAGCGCATGGCCCGGATCTTCCGGCCAGGCCGGATGGAACAGGCGCACGGTCTCGGGCCGGTGCTTGAAGAACTCGCACACTTGCAGCGCATGGCGTGCATGCTGCGCCATGCGGATCGGCATGGTGCGCACGCCGCGCAACGCCAGCCAGGCGTCGTCGGCACTGATGGAGTAGCCCATGGCGTACTGGGTACGGTTCAGCTTCTTGGCGATGGCTTCGTCATGGGTGACGACCGCGCCCAGCATCAGGTCGGAATGGCCGCCCACGTACTTGGTGCCGGCGATCACCGACACCTGCGCGCCCAGCGTCAGCGGCCGGTAGATGTAGCCCGAGCCCCAGGTATTGTCGGTGGCCAGCACCAGGCCGTGGCGCTGCGCGACGGCGGCCATGGCGCCCATGTCGAGCATCTCGAACAGCAGCGAGCCGGGCGATTCCACGTACAGCAGCGTGGTGTTGGGCTGCACCAGCGCGTCCAGGTCCTCGCCGGCGGCGAAGTAGGTGACCGAGATGTTCATGCGCTTGAGCACGGCGTCGTCAAGCTCGCGCATCGGGCCGTAGACGCAATCGGAGATCAGGGCATGGTCGCCGGCCGAGCACAGCGCCAGCATCACCATTGTCATCGCCGCCATGCCTGACGATGCCAGGTAGGCATGGGTGCCGCCTTCGAGCTGCGCGAACACCTGCTCCAGCGCGGCGTGCGTGTCCATGCCCATGCGGCCATAAGTGGTGGCGCGGCCGCCGGCGGCCTTGGTGCGCTGGGCCTTTTCCAATGCCGCCAGGTTCTCGAAGCGCACCGTGCTGGCCCGCATCGGCGGCAGCGGCACCGGCGCCGTGCCGGTCTCGGGGTTGAACGGGGCGGTGCCCGCGTGCTGCAAAACCGTATCGATGTGTTTGGGGATAGCCATCTTCTGGAGCCAATGCTTGCGTATTGTCGGGAATCGGAACCGTAGCAGGAACGCGCGGGAATGTCGCGCCCCAGGCAGGTCCGGTGTCAGTCGATCCAGCGCACCGCCGCGTCCAGGCCGGCGCGGCTGGTGCGGTAGCTGTTGGCCGGATGCGCACGATCGGCATGGCCGAACGAGATCGCGCAGACCACGCGGCGCTCGGCGCCGATGCCCAGCTGCTCGCGCAGCACTTCGGGATACATCGCCAGCGAGGCCTGGGCCACCGTGGCTACGCCGTTGGCCTGCGCCGCCAGCAGGAAATTGGCGACATAGCCGCCGCAATCGATGGCGCCGTATTCGCCCAGCGCTTCGTCCGTGGTGATGATGGCCACGTGCGGCGCGTCGAACAACTGGAAGTTGCGCAGCTCCTGGCGGCGGTAGGCCTCGCGGTCGCCGCGCGCCACGCCCACCGCGCCGTACAGCTGGAAGCCGGATTCGCGACGCCGTGCCAGGTAGTCGCCCTGGTACTCGCGCGGGAACGGGAAATCGGGGGTGAAACCGGCCTGCGCCGCGCGTTGCACCAGGGCCCGGCTCAGGCGCCGCGCGCCGTCGCCCGACACCACCGTCACCTGCCACGGCTGGCAGTTGCACCAGGACGCGGTGCGCTGCGCCAGCGTCAGGATGCGTTCGATGGTGGCGCGCGGCACCGGCTCGGGCAGGAAGGCGCGGCAACTGTGACGCGCGCGCAGCCAGTCTTCGAGCGCGGCGTCGGGGCGCGCGGCGGGCGCTTGCGGTACGGCGGGCATGGTGTCTCCTTGGTTTCCTCGTATGATGCCACTTGATTGCCGGCGCGCAAGGCGCCGCCCGACTCTGGCGAGACCCCATGCTACCTCTCGACGCCCTGATCGCGTTCTTCGGCATTGCCGTATTGCTGGCCCTCACACCCGGGCCCGACAACCTGTTCGTGCTGATGCAATCGGCCATCTGGGGCCGCAAGGCCGGGCTGTTCGTGGTGCTGGGGCTGTGCACCGGCCTGCTGGGCCACACGGCCGCCGTGGCGCTGGGGCTGGCCGCGGTGTTCGCCGCCTCGCCGCTGGCCTTCACGCTGCTCAAGCTGATCGGCGCGGCGTATCTGGCCTACCTGGCGTGGCAGATCCTGCGGGCGCCGGTGCACGCCGAGGACGGCCCCCGGCCCGAGCCGCTGAAGCCGTCGGCCCTGTATCGCCGCGGCATCGTCATGAACCTGACCAATCCCAAGGTGCTGCTGTTTTTCTTCGCCTTCCTGCCGCAGTTCACCTCGCCCAAGCTCGGGCCGGTGGGCTGGCAGACGGTGCAGCTGGGCGCGGTGTTCATGCTGGCCACGCTGCTGGTGTTCGGCGCCATCGCCTTTTTCTCGGGCGCGTTCGGCGAACTGCTGCAGCGCTCGGTCACGGCCAAGCGCTGGCTCAACCGGATCGCGGCGCTGGTGTTCGTGGGTCTGGCCGTGCGGCTGGCGACGGCCACGCGCTGAAGCGGCCTCAGGCCGCCTTGAAGCGGACGATGCCGTCCGCGCCTTCGCTGCGCGTCAGCTTGCCCTCGAAGTACAGCGCATGCAGATGCGCCAGCGCCTCGCCCATGGCGAAGGTGAGTTGATGCAGGTCGAGCTTGCGCTTGAACAGCACCGGCACGATGTCCGAGGTCGATTGCGGACCGGCCTTACAGGCCTCCAGCACCTCGGCCAGGCGGTCGCGGTGGTGTTCGTGCTGTTGCGCGATGCGCTCGTGCAGGCCCTTGAACGGCCGGCCGTGCGACGGCAGCACCAGGGTGTCGCGCGGCACGTCGGCGTAGCGGTCGAGCGAGCGCAGGTACAACGGCAGCGGATTGGCGTCGGGTTCGTAGTCGAACACGCTGACGTTGGTGGAGATGCGCGGCAGCACCATGTCACCGGAAATCAGCACGCCCAGGTCGGGTGAATGCAGCGAGGCGTGCTCGGGCGCGTGGCCGTAGCCGACGATGACGCGCCAGTCGTGCGCGCCGATGCGCACCGGGTCGCCATGCATGATGCGCGTGTAACGCGCGGGCACCGCCGGCACCAGGTTGGGGAAATAGTTGGCGCGCTGGCGGATCTGTTCCTGCGCATCCGGGTCGGTCAAGCCGTGGCGGGCAAAGTGGTCCACGGCCGACTGGCCGCCAGGGCCGGCGCCTGCATCGTTGCGGCGTGACGACCATAGCGATGCGACCATGAAGTCCGTCATGGTCATCCACAGCCGCGCGTCCCAGCGTTCGCACAGCCAGTAGGCCAGGCCGATGTGGTCGGGGTGCATGTGGGTGACGATGACGCGCAGCACCGGCAGGCCTTCCAGTTCGTTCTCGAACACCTGCTCCCATAGCGTCTTGACCTCGTCGCGCGAGATGCCGCAATCGACGATGGTCCAGCCGTCGCGGCCGTCGATGCGGTCACGCAACAGCCAGAGATTGATATGATCCAGCGCGAACGGCAGCGGCATGCGGATCCATTTCACGCCCTCGGCCACCTCATGGGCGCGGCCGGCTTCGGGCTGGAAATCAGCGAAGGGATACTGCAGCTTCTGTTCGTTGGGGTTCATTGCCTCGCTCTCCACGCTTGACGATCGCGTCAAGTCATCATAATTTACGTTTACGTAAACTGCCACACGTCGCATGTCCCCGTCAACCTGGACCATCTCCGAGCTCGCCCGCGAGTTCGACGTCACGCCCCGCACGATCCGCTTCTATGAAGACCAGGGGATCGTGAGCCCGGCGCGCGAGGGCCGCAACCGCATCTTCGGGCCGCGCGACCGCACGCGCCTGAAGCTGGCCCTGCGCGGCAAGCGCCTGGGGCTGCAGTTGTCGGAGATCCTGACGCTGATCGACATGTACGACGGCCCCGGCGACACCGAGGTGCAGTTGCGCCAGTATCTGGCGGTGCTGGCCCAGCACCGCGCCACGCTGGAACAGCAGCGCCGCGACATCGAAGATACGCTGCAGGAGATCGCCGTGCAGGAACGCCAGTGCCGCGAGCTGCTGGCGGCGCAGCAGTCCTGAGGCCGTTCCATGGCCATGCTGCAAACGCTTGCGCTGTTCGTCCTGACCGCGCTGGCCGAGATCGTCGGCTGCTATCTGCCGTACCTGTGGCTGCGCCGCGGCCATTCCATCTGGCTGCTGGCGCCGGCCGCCGTCAGCCTGGCGCTGTTTGCCTGGCTGTTGACGCTGCATCCGACGGCGTCCGGGCGCGTGTACGCGGCCTATGGCGGCGTGTACATCGGCATGGCCTTGCTGTGGCTGTGGGCCGTCGATGGCGTGCGGCCCAGCGTCAGCGACTATGTCGGCATGGGGCTGTGCCTGGCGGGGATGCTGGTGATCATGTTCGGGCCTAAAGCCGCCTGACGCCGTTGCCGCGGATAACCGGGAGACGCCCCTCCCGGCACCCCGCCCGATTCGCCTGGCGCAACCGGCCCGCCCTCGCCGCGCAGCGCGTCGGCTACCCCCCCTTGTGCCGGCGCGGTGCTCTTCTTAGCAGAGCTCGGGAGGGGCATGCAGGCCGCGCCGCAGCGCCACAATATCGTCGAGATTGGCCAGGTCGGACACCCCTTACTCCGTCCCGCATCTCAAGTGTCAAGGACCGGGAGGGCATCGTACCCACGGCCATTCCCCGGGGCGCAAACATTTGCCTAGGGAAAACCCGACTCTTATTTACGTTTACGTAAACGTAATATTTGCGCTGCATCATTGCGTAGCCATCGCCGATCGGCGCATCATGGGCCACGCGGCAAGATCCGGCGCGGCTCCTTGCGCCCATAAGAATGTAAGCACCTACTATCACGGAGACAGCGATGAACCTTCCTGGCCTGAACTTCGATCTGGGCGAAGACCTGGACATGCTGCGCGACGCCGTGCGCACTTTCGCGCAGGCCGAGATCGCGCCGCGCGCCGCCGAAGTCGACCGCAGCGACCAGTTCCCCATGGACCTGTGGCGCAAGTTCGGCGACCTGGGCGTGCTGGGCATGACGGCCAGCGAAGAATATGGCGGCGCCAACATGGGCTACCTGGCCCACATGGTGGCGATGGAGGAAATCTCCCGCGCCAGCGCGTCCATCGGCCTGTCCTATGGCGCGCACTCCAACCTGTGCGTCAACCAGATCAACCGCAACGGCACCCCGGCGCAGAAGGCCAAGTACCTGCCCAAGCTGATCTCCGGCGAGCACGTGGGCGCGCTGGCCATGAGCGAACCGGGCGCCGGCTCGGACGTGGTCAGCATGAAGCTGCGCGCCGACAAGAAGGGCGACCGCTACGTGCTCAACGGCACCAAGATGTGGATCACCAACGGCCCCGACGCCGACACCCTGGTGGTCTACGCCAAGACCGACCCCGAGGCGCACCAGCGCGGCATCACCGCCTTCCTGGTGGAAAAGAGCTTCAAGGGTTTCTCGGTGGCGCAAAAGCTGGACAAGCTCGGCATGCGCGGCAGCCACACCGGTGAACTGGTGTTCCAGGATTGCGAGATCCCCGAGGAAAACGTGCTGGGTCAGGTCAACGGCGGCGTCAAGGTGCTGATGAGCGGCCTGGACTACGAACGCGCCGTGCTGTCCGGCGGCCCGGTCGGCATCATGCAGGCCGTCATGGACGTGGTGGTGCCGTACATCCACGACCGCAAGCAGTTCGGCCAGGCCATCGGCGAATTCCAGCTGATCCAGGGCAAAGTGGCCGACCTGTACACCACGCTGCAGGCCAGCCGCGCCTTCTGCTACCAGGTCGGCAAGAACCTCGACCGCCTCGGCGCCGAACACGTGCGCCAGGTGCGCAAGGACTGCGCCGCGCTGATCCTCTACACCGCCGAGAAGGCCACCTGGATGGCCGGCGAAGGCGTGCAGATCCTGGGCGGCAACGGCTACATCAACGAGTACCCGGTGGGCCGCCTGTGGCGCGATGCCAAGCTGTATGAAATCGGCGCCGGCACCAGCGAGATCCGCCGCATGCTGATCGGCCGCGAACTATTCGCCGAGACCCTCTGAGCGGCCTGGCCATGATCCGCACGTCCGACGTCCAGCATATCGAGCAGGCGCCCGTCCAGGGCCCCTCGCCGCTGGACGTCGCGCGCCGCATCCTGGCCGGCTTCGACCGCCACTACGCCCTGTTCCGCTACAGCGCGCAGCGTGCCAAGGCGCTGTTCGAATCCGGCGACTGGCACGGCATCCAGCACCTGTCGCGCGAACGCATCGAGTATTACGACATGCGCGTGCGCGAATGCGCCAGCCAGCTCGAAGGCGTGCTGCGCGGCCGGCCCGAGGGCGCTGTCGGCGTTCCCGGCGCCGAGGGCGGCAACGGCGCGGCCAGCCCCGCGCTGACCGCAACCCAGACCGCCTACTGGCAGCAGATCAAGCAGGAATTCGTGGGCCTGCTGGCCGAACACCGCCAGCCGGAATGCGCCGAGACCTTCTTCAATTCGGTGTCGTGCCGGCTGCTGCACCGCGATTATTTCCACAACGACTTCCTGTTCGTGCGGCCGGCCGTGGCCACCGACTACCTGGACAGCCGCGTGCCGTCGTACCGCGTCTACTACCCGGTGACCGAAGGCCTGCACAAGAGCCTGATCCGCATGGTGGCCGATTTCGGCCTGGCGCTGCCGTTCGAAGACCTGCCGCGCGATACCCGCCTGCTGGCGCGCGCCGCGGTCCGGCAACTGCGCCAGCAGCTGCCGCGCCACGTCGGCCGGCGCATCGCCAGCGACTGCCAGGTGCATGCGCTGGGTTCGCTGTTCTTTCGCAACAAGGGCGCCTACATCGTCGGCCGCCTGATCAACCAGGGCACCGTCTACCCCTTTGCCGTGGCGCTGATGCGCAATCCGGCCGGACAGGTGCGGCTCGATGCGCTGCTGCTGGGCGCCGACGACCTGAGCACGCTGTTCAGCTTCACGCGGGCGTATTTCCTGGTGGACATGGAAACGCCGGCCGCGGTGGTCAACTTCCTGGCCAGCCTGTTGCCGCGCAAGCCCAAGGCCGAGCTGTACACCATGATCGGCCTGCAGAAGCAGGGCAAGACGCTGTTCTACCGCGACTTCCTGCACCACCTGGCGCATTCGCGCGACGCCTTCGACATCGCGCCGGGGATCAAGGGCATGGTGATGTGCGTGTTCACGCTGCCGTCCTACCCCTATGTGTTCAAGCTGATCAAGGACCATATCGACAAAGACGGCATGGACCACGCCACGGTGCGGCGCAAGTACCAGATGGTCAAGCTGCACGACCGCGTCGGCCGCATGGCCGATACCTGGGAGTATTCGCAGGTGGCGCTGCCGCGCGCCCGGTTCGCGCCGCCATTGCTGGCGGAACTGCGGCGCCTGGTGCCGAGCCTGATCGAGGAAACCGGGGACACGGTGGTCATCCGCCACGTCTACATCGAACGGCGCATGACGCCGCTGAACCTGTACCTGAGCCAGGCGCCCGACGCGCTGCTGGAACCGGCCGTGCGCGAGTACGGCGATGCCATCCGCCAACTGGCCACGGCCAACATCTTCCCGGGCGACATGCTCTACAAGAACTTCGGCGTGACGCGGCTGGGCCGGGTGGTGTTCTACGACTACGACGAAATCCAGCGCATGACCGAAATGAATTTCAGACGGATCCCGCCGGCCCCCAATGAAGAAGCCGAAATGGCGTCGGAACCCTGGTACGCCGTCGGGCCCAACGACGTCTTCCCCGAGGAATTCGGCCGTTTCCTGCTGGGCGATGCGCGCGTGCGCGCCGCCTTCCTGCGCCACCATGCCGACCTGCTGGAACCGGAATGGTGGCAGGCCTGTCGCGACCAGGTGGCGCAAGGCCGAATTGAAGAATTTTTCCCTTACGATACAGACAGGCGCCTGCGCCCGGCCATTGCCGCCGCGGCCTCGTAAAAGACGCTGTCCCGATCCTCACAGGAGCTAGTCATGTCAGATCCCATCGTTATCGTTTCCGTCGCCCGCACGCCCATGGGCGGCATGCTCGGCAGCCTGTCCGGCCTGGCCGCGCACGAACTGGGCTCGGTCGCCATCAAGGCGGCCGTCGAACGCGCCGGCCTCAAGCCGGAGCAGATCGAAGAAGTCATCATGGGCAACGTGCTGCAGGCCGGCCAGGGCCAGGCCCCGGCGCGCCAGGCCGCGCTCGGCGCCGGCCTGCCGCTGGGCGTGGCGTGCACCACCATCCACAAGGTGTGCGGCTCGGGCCTGAAGGCCGCCATGTTCGGCCATGACCTGCTGGCCGCGGGGTCGGCCAACGTCATCGTCGCCGGCGGCCAGGAAAGCATGAGCAACGCCCCCTACCTGATGCTCAAGGGCCGCCAGGGCTACCGCTACGGCCACAGCACCATCTATGACCACATGGCCCTGGACGGCCTGGAAGACGCCTACGACAAGGGCAAGGCCATGGGCGTGTTCGCCGAGGATTGCGCCGCCAAGTATTCGTTCACCCGCGAACAGCAGGACGCGTTCTCGCTGGAATCGCTGCGCCGCGCCCGCGCCGCCACCGAAGATGGCAGCTTCAAGTGGGAAATCACCCCGGTCACGGTGGCCGGCCGCAAGGGCGACACCGTGGTCGACATCGACGAGGCCCCCACCAAGGCCATGCCGGAAAAGATCCCCACCCTCAAGCCGGCGTTCAAGAAGGACGGCACCGTCACCGCCGCCAACTCGTCGTCGATCTCCGACGGCGCCGCCGCCATGGTGCTGATGCGCGCGTCCACCGCCGAGAAGCTCGGCGTCAAGCCGCTGGCCCGCATCGTGGCGCACAGCCAGCATTCGCAGGAACCGAGCTGGTTCACCACCGCGCCGGTCGGCGCGCTCAAGAACCTGTTCGCCAAGACCGGCTGGAAGGCCGAGGACGTGGACCTGTACGAGATCAACGAAGCCTTCGCGGTGGTCACCATGGCCGCCATGGCCGACTTCAAGCTGCCGCATGACAAGGTCAACATCCACGGCGGCGCCACCGCCCTGGGCCACCCGATCGGCGCCTCCGGCGCGCGCCTGATGACCACGCTGATCGGCGCGCTGCGCAAGACCGGCGGCAAGCGCGGCGTGGCCACGCTGTGCATCGGCGGCGGCGAAGCCGTGGCCATGGCGATCGAGATGATCTAAGGCTGTATGCGGGAAGCGGGCCTTGCCCGCTTCCCGCGTCGGATTCCGCTGCGCCTTTCTGGTTTGGCGAAGTACGCGACGGGTCGGTCGCGGGCCTTGCCGGAAAGGCGCAACGAAATCCGGATCGAAAACCCGCATCAATGACAAGAATGCCCGGTTCAGCGGGCAGCGAGACAAACCGCTCGACCCCGAGCGCCTTCAACATCCCAATCAGCAGGACGGGTGGTACCCCATGCCCATCATCGAATCCCGCATCAATCCGCGGTCGCAGGACTACACCGACAACGCGCGCGCCATGCAGGCGCAGCTGGACGACCTGAGCCGGCAACTGGCGCAGACCGCGCTGGGCGGCAGCGAATCCTCGCGCGCCAAGCACGTGGCGCGCGGCAAGCTGCTGCCGCGCGACCGCGTCGAGCAACTGATTGATCCGGGTTCCCCGTTTCTGGAGCTGTCGCCGATGGCGGCGCACGGCATGTACGACGGCGATGCGCCGGGCGCGGGCGTCATCACCGGCATCGGCCGCATCGCCGGCACCGAATGCGTGATCGTCTGCAACGACGCCACCGTCAAGGGCGGCACCTACTACCCGATGACGGTCAAGAAGCACCTGCGGGCGCAGGAGATCGCGGCGCAGAACCGGCTGCCGTGCGTCTACCTGGTCGACTCCGGCGGCGCCAACCTGCCGCAGCAGGACGAGGTCTTTCCCGACCGCGACCACTTCGGCCGCATCTTCTACAACCAGGCGCAGATGTCGGCGCAGGGCATCGCGCAGATCGCGGTGGTGATGGGCTCGTGCACTGCCGGCGGCGCCTACGTGCCCGCCATGAGCGACGAGTCCATCATCGTCAAGAACCAGGGCACCATCTTCCTGGGCGGCCCGCCGCTGGTGAAGGCCGCCACTGGCGAGGAAGTCAGCGCCGAGGACCTGGGCGGCGGCGACGTGCACACGCGCCTGTCGGGCGTGGCCGACCACCTGGCCGCCAACGACATGCACGCGCTGCAACTGGCGCGCGGCGCCGTGGCGCGCCTGAACCGCAAGAAACCCGCGCCGCTGGCCACCGTGCCGGTGCGCGAGCCGCGCTACGACCCGGCCGAACTGAACGGCATCATCCCCGCCGACACGCGCAAGCCGTATGACGTGCGCGAGGTCATCGCCCGCATCGTCGACGGCTCCGAGTTCGACGAATTCAAGGCGCGCTTCGGCCCGACGCTGGTGACCGGCTTTGCCCACATCCACGGCATGCCGGTGGGCATCGTCGCCAACAACGGCATCCTGTTCTCGGAATCGGCGCAGAAGGGCGCGCACTTCATCGAGCTGTGCGCGCAGCGCAAGATCCCGCTGGTGTTCCTGCAGAACATCACCGGCTTCATGGTCGGCCGCAAGTACGAAAACGAAGGCATCGCGCGCCACGGCGCCAAGATGGTCACCGCGGTGGCCACCGCCAACGTGCCCAAGTTCACCGTGCTGATCGGCGGCTCGTTCGGCGCCGGCAACTATGGCATGTGCGGCCGCGCCTATTCCCCGCGCCTGCTGTTCATGTGGCCGAATGCGCGCATCTCGGTCATGGGCGGCGAGCAGGCCGCCAGCGTGCTGGCCACGGTCAAGCGCGACGGCATCGAGGCGCGCGGCGGCCAGTGGTCGGCGGCCGAGGAAGACGCCTTCAAGGCGCCGATCCGCGAGCAGTACGAACGCGAGGGCCATCCGTACTACGCCACCGCGCGGCTGTGGGACGACGGCATCATCGCGCCGGCCGACACGCGCCGCGTGCTGGGGCTGGCGCTGTCGGCGGCGCTGAATGCGCCGATCGAAGACACGCGCTTCGGCGTCTTCCGGATGTAGAGCGCGCTGCGCGCTCCATTTCGGCCCACGAATCATCCCAGTCTGGATAACGCCATGTTCGATACCCTGCTGATTGCCAACCGCGGCGAAATCGCCTGCCGCGTCGCCGCCACCGCCCGCCGCCTGGGCATCCGCACCGTCGCCGTCTATTCCGACGCCGACGCCAACGCCCGCCACGTCGCCGCCTGCGATCTCGCCGTGCACATCGGCGGCGCCGAGCCGCGCGCCAGCTATCTGCGCGCCGACGCCATCCTGCAGGCCGCGCGCGATACCGGCGCCGGCGCCATCCACCCCGGCTACGGCTTCCTGTCGGAAAACGAAGCCTTCGCCGAAGCCGCCGAACAGGCCGGCATCGCCTTCGTCGGCCCGCCTGCCTCGGCCATCGCCGCCATGGGCAGCAAGTCCGCCGCCAAGTCGCTGATGGAAAAAGCCGGCGTGCCGCTGGTGCCCGGCTACCACGGCGACAACCAGGACCCGCAATTCCTCAAGGAACAGGCCGACGCCATCGGCTACCCGGTGCTGATCAAGGCCAGCGCCGGCGGCGGCGGCAAGGGCATGCGCGTGGTCGAATCGTCCGGCGCCTTCCTGGACGCGCTGGCCTCGTGCCAGCGCGAAGCCGCCTCCAGCTTCGGCGATGAGCGCGTGCTGATCGAACGCTACCTGCAGAAGCCCCGCCACATCGAGATCCAGGTGTTCGCCGACTCCCACGGCAACTGCGTCTACCTGTTCGAGCGCGACTGCTCGGTGCAGCGCCGCCACCAGAAGGTGATCGAGGAAGCGCCCGCCCCCGGCATGACCGAGGAACGCCGCCGCGCCATGGGCGAGGCGGCGGTGGCCGCGGCGCGCGCCGTGGGGTACGTGGGCGCCGGCACGGTGGAATTCATCGCCGAACCCGACGGCCGCTTCTACTTCATGGAAATGAACACGCGCCTGCAGGTCGAGCACCCGGTCACCGAGATGATTACCGGCCACGACCTGGTCGAATGGCAGCTGCGCGTGGCCGCCGGCCAGCCGCTGCCGGCGCGCCAGGAAGACCTGCGCATCCACGGCCACGCCATCGAGGCCCGCATCTACGCCGAGAACCCCGAGAAGGGCTTCCTGCCGTCCATCGGTACGCTGGCCTACCTGGGCCTGCCGGCCCACGTCGCCTTCGCCAACGGCGACATCCGTGTCGATGGCGGAGTACGCACGGGCGACACCATCACGCCGTTCTACGACCCGATGATCGCCAAACTGATCGTGCACGGGGCCGACCGCGACCAGGCCCGCGCCCGCATGCTGCAGGCGCTGGCGCAGACCCAGGCGGTGGGAGTGCAGACCAACGTCGCCTTCCTGGCGCGCCTGATGCGCGACAGCGCTTTCGCCGCCGCGGACCTCGACACCGGCCTGATCGAACGCCAGCGCGCGACCCTGCTGCCCGAGCCGGCGCCGGCCGACGCCGCCACGCTGGCGCTGGCCACGGCCGCCGTGCTGGCCAGCCAGGGCCAGGCGCAATCGGCGCCGCATGCCGCCGCCGCCCCGGCCGATCCGTGGGCCGCGCGCGACGGCTGGCGCCTCGGCGGCCGCTACCAACGCCAACTGCAATGGATCGACAACGGCGAGACGCGCCACGTCACCGTCGCGCGCCAGGGCGCCGACTGGACACTGGACAGCGGCAACGGCGCCCAGCCCTTCGCCTGGCGCGCCGAAGACAAGCACGGCCCGGCGCGCGTGCTGCGCATCACCCTGGACGGCCGCGAGCGCGCCGGCACCGTGGTGCTGCATGCCGACAAGGCGCACGTCTTCGGCGACGGCGGCGCGCGCGTGCTGGACCTGTACGACCCGCTGGCGCACGCCCAGGACACCCAGGGCGACCACGGCGGCGGCCTGACCGCGCCCATGCCGGGCAAGATCATCTCCATCGCCGTCAAGGCCGGCGACGGCGTCACCAAGGGCCAGCCGCTGCTGGTGATGGAGGCCATGAAGATGGAGCACACCATCTCGGCGCCGGCCGACGGCAAGGTCGAGGAACTGTTCTACGCGGTCGGCGATCAGGTGGCCGAAGGCGCCGAACTGGTGGCGATCGGCGCCTGAAGCCGGCCGCCCCGGGCGGCGCGCAAGACCCCACGGCCGGCGGGCGCTTTAGTTTGGCGTCAGCCGGCTGTTTATAGAATGCGCATTCCGGCGCCATCCGCGCGCCTGCCGCGCGTTCCGCCCCGATGCCCGCCCCCGACTCGCCCAGTCCGCTTCACCGTGCCGCCTTCCTGCACTTCCTGTTCGCGCGCATCGGCGCCTCGCTGGCCTTCCAGATCGTCTCGGTGGCGGTGGGCTGGCAGATCTACGCGCTGTCGGGCAGCGCGCTCGACCTGGGCCTGATCGGCCTGGCGCAGTTCCTGCCGATGGCGGCGCTGACGCTGGTGGTGGGCCACGTCGCCGACCGCTACGACCGCCGCAAGATCGTCGCCGTCTGCATGGCGATCGAAGCGCTGGCCACGCTGCTGCTGGCCGTCGCCGCGCTGCATGGCGTCGGCGGCAAGACGCTGATCTACGCCACCCTCATCATCATGAGCGCGGCCCGCGCTTTCGAGGCGCCCACGCTGACCACCCTGATTCCGGCCATCGTGCCGCGTGAATGGCTGCCGCGCGCCACCGCGCTGTCCTCGTCCGGCGGCCAGATCGCCCAGATCGCCGGCCCGGCGCTGGGCGGCGTCGGCTACGGGCTGGGGGCCGGCTGGATCTATTGCGTGGCGGCGGCGCTGTACCTGTGCGGCTTTGCCTGCATCGCCAGCATGTCGATCGAGCGCGCCCTCCCGCGCAGGGAACCCACGACCTGGCGCACGCTGTTCGCCGGCATCACCTTCATCTTCCAGCGCCGCATCCTGCTGGGCACCCTGTCGCTGGACCTGTTCGCGGTGCTGCTGGGCGGGGCCACCGCGCTGCTGCCGATCTTCGCCAAGGACATCCTGCACGCCGGCCCCTGGGCGCTGGGCGCGCTGCGCGCCGCGCCGGCCTGCGGCGCCATGCTGATGTCGCTGACGCTGGCGCGCCTGAGCCTGGGCGAGCACGTCGGCCGCCTGCTGTTCGGCGCGCTGATCCTGTTCGGCCTGGCCACCACGGTGTTCGGCTTATCCACCTCGATCCCGCTGTCGGTAGGCGCGCTGGTGGTGCTGGGCGCGGCCGATGCCATCAGCGTGGTGGTGCGCTCGTCGCTGGTGCAGCTCAACACCCCCGACCACATGCTGGGCCGCGTCAGCGCGGTCAACACGCTGTTCGTCGGCGCCTCGAACCAGCTGGGGGAATTCGAGTCCGGCGTGATGGCGGCGCTGTTCGGCGCGGTGCCGGCGGTGGTGATCGGCGGCGTCGGCACCATCGCGGTGGCGGGGTTGTGGATGCGCTGGTTCCCGGAGCTGCGCAAGCTGCGTTCGCTGCATCCCGAAACCGAGCCGGCCTGACCCCGGCCGCATCCCCCGGCAAACCGCAATTGTTGCTGGGCGAAATTTTGTTGCAACGCAACTTTACCCCTGCCGCGGCCCTGCCTATCTTGTGACCATGTTCAGCCATCGGGTCCTGCCGCTGCCATGTCTTCACCGGATACAAGCCTTGTTTCTGCGACGAAAAAGGTCTGCCGCGTTCTCGCCAGCCTGTCGAACCGGCGCGTCCAGCGCCTGACCGACATCGCCCACGCGGCGCAGCTGGACGTGTCCACGGCGCTGCGTATCCTGAAAGACCTGGAGGCCGAGGATTTCGTGGAGCGAGACCCGGTCAGCAAGCATTACATGCTCGGTCCGCAGGTCTACGCCATGCATCACGCCATGGTCGACGGCCTCGATCTGCGCGCCCTGGCGCGGCCGGCGCTGATCCGCCTGGCGCGCAAGTTCGGCGACACGGTGATCCTGTCGATACCCACCGGCTGGGAGTCCGTCTGCCTGGACCTGTGCTTCGGCGACTATCCGATCCGCGCCAACTACCTGGAGGTCGGCAGCCGCCGACCGCTCGGCATCGGCGCCGGCAGCCTGGCGCTGCTGGCCGCCATGGACGAGAACGAAACACAGGCGGTGCTGCCGCCGGTGCGCCAGCGGTTGCAGGAACGCTACCCGCGCTATTCCGAGCGCCTGCTGGAACAGATGACGGCGCGCGCCCGCAAGCTCGGCCATGCCATGCTGCTGGACGTGGTGGTGGAAAAGATGGGCGGCCTGGGCGTGGCCGTGCGCGGCCCCAGCGGCCGCGCCATCGCCGCGCTCAGCGTGGCGGCATTGAGCGAGCGCGTTGAATCGCGCGAACAGGAACTGGCCCAGGCGCTGGCCGCCGAAGCCCGCGCCATCGAACGCGCCTGGATGCCCCATGCCTGATATTCAGCACGCCTACCTGCTGGCCGCGGCCACCACGCGCTTCGGCCGCCACGAAGGCCGCTCGGCCCTGGACCTGATGGCCGAGGCCGCCAACGCCGCGCTGGCGCAGGCCGGCCTGCGGCGCGCCGATATCGACGGCGTGCTGTGCGGCTACGCCACCACCTTCCCGCACCTGATGCTGGCCACGCTGCTCAGCGAAAAGCTGGGCCTGGACCCGCACTACGCCCACGGCATGCAGATGGGCGGCGCCACCGGCGCGGCCATGGCGATGCTGGCGCGCGAACTGGTGCGGGCCGGCCGCTGCCACCGGGTGCTGGTGGTGGCCGGCGAGAACCGCCTGACCGGGCAGGCCGTCGATGCCTCGATCCAGACGCTGGCGCAGGTCGGCGAAGCCGACACCGAAGTGCCCAACGGCGCGTCGGTGCCGGCCTACTACGCGCTGCTGGCCAGCGCCTACATGCACCAGACCGGCACCCGGCGCGAAGACCTGGCCGAATTCGCCGCGCTGATGCGGCGCCACGCCGCCAGCCACCCGCATGCGCATTTGAACGAAGCCATCAGTGTGGACCAGGTGCTGGCCTCGCGGCCCATTGCCACGCCGCTGCACCTGCTGGACTGCTGCCCGATCTCGGACGGCGCGGTGGCGCTGGTGGTCGGCGCCGACGAAGGGCCGGTGCGCATCAGCGGCGCCGGGCAGGCGCACCGCCACCAGCACCTGTCGGCGCTGCGCGACATCCTCGACACCGGCGCGGCGCGCGCGCTCAAGTTGGCCTATGCCGACGCCGGCATCGGCCAGGCCCAGGTCGACTACCTGGGCATCTACGATTCCTTCACCATCACGCTGGCCATGCTGCTGGAAGAACTGGGCTTCGCGCCGCGCGGCGGCGCGGGCGGACGCGCGCGCCGCGGCCACTTCGATGCGGCCGGGCCGCTGCCGCTGAATACGCACGGAGGCCTGCTGTCGTTCGGGCATTCCGGCGTGGCGGGCGGCATGGCGCACGTGGCCGAGGCCTGGACGCAACTGGCGGGACAGGCGGGCGCGCGGCAGCGCGGCGCGCCGCGCTGCGCGCTGGTGCATGCGGACGGCGGCGTGCTGTCCGCCCACGTCAGCCTGGTGCTGCAAGCGGAGACCGCACGATGACGCCACATGACCCACTCGACCTGCAGCGCTGCGAAGACTGCGGCGCCTGGTGGGCCCTGCGCCCCTACGCCTGCGCCCATTGCGGCGGCGCCAACCTGGCATGGCAACGCAGCGGCGGCGTTGGCCAAGTGCTGGCGCGCACCGAGATCCACCGCGCGCCCGACGCCTTCTGGCGCGCGCACGTGCCGTATGTGCTGGTGCTGGTGCGCCTGCAAGAGGGCGCGGTGCTGATGGGCCATGCCGACGCCGGCATCGCCATCGGCCAACAGGTCCAGGGCCGCGCGATCACGATCGACGGCCGCGCACTGCTCGGTTTCGAGGCGCGCCGGCCGCCTTGAAGCGCCGCCGGCAACACCATCCCAAAGCAGAACAACCTATCCGCACGACGGAGGAGACAATCATGCGCGCAATCGCAGCATGCCGCACGGCCCTGGCCGCGCTTTCCCTGGTGGCAGCCGCCGCCTCGGCCGCCCAGGACTGGCCCGCCAAACCCATCACCCTGGTGGTGCCGTACCCGCCGGGCGGCCCCACCGATATCGTGGCCCGCGTGGTCGCGCAGGGCCTGGGCGAAGAACTGAAGCAGACCATCATCGTCGACAACCGTTCCGGCGCCGGCGGCAACATCGGCGCCGACATGGTGGCCAAGGCCACGCCCGACGGCTATACGCTGCTGCTGGCGACGACGGCCCACGCCATCAACATGTCGCTGTTCAAGAACCTGAACTACGACACCCGCAAAAGCTTCGCGCCGGTGTCGCTGCTGACCGCCGGCCCGCTGGTGATCGTGGCGCGGCCGGACTTGCCGGCCGCCAACGTGGGCGAGTTGATCGCGCTGGCCAAATCGACGCCGGGCAAACTGACCTTCGCCTCATCGGGCAATGGCCAGTCCACGCACCTGGCGGCGGAACTGTTCGACGCCATGGCCGGCGTGCGCATGGTGCACGTGCCATATCGCGGCAGCGCGCCGGCGCTGACCGACGTCATGGGCGGCCAGGCCGATGTCATGTTCGACACCATGCTGTCGTCGATGCCCTACGTCAAGGGCGGCAAGCTCAAGGCGCTGGCCGTGACCGGCGCCAGCCGCTCGCCGGCCGCGCCCGATGTGCCCACCGTGGCCGAGGCCGGGCTGCCCGGCTACGAAGCCACCGCCTGGAACGGGCTGCTGGCGCCGGCCGGCACGCCGGCCGCGGTGGTGCAACGCCTGAGCAGCGCCTTGCAGAACGTACTGGGCCGCCCCGACATCCAGCAGAAATTCGCGGCCCAGGGCTTTGCCTCGCAATGGAAGACACCCGCCGACACGGCGCGCTTCCTCGATAGCGAGGTCAAGAAATGGGCCGGCGTGGTCAAGACTTCCGGCGCCACGGTCAACTGACCCGGCGCGCCCGCCTTCATCCTATCCAGGGGAGTTCCATGGCTTCTGTACCCGCCGGCGACGCCGGCCTCGCGCGCCTGCTCGATCCGGCCTCGATCGCGATCGTCGGCGCCTCCGACAATCCGGACAAGATCGGCGGCCGGCCCATCCACTACATGCGGCGCCACGGCTATGCGGGCACGCTGTACCCGATCAACCCGCAACGCGCCGAAGTGCAGGGCGAGCGCGCCTGGCCCAGCCTGGCCGCGCTGCCGGTGGCGCCGGACCTGGCGATCGTGGCGGTGGCGGGCGAGCAGGCGGTGCGGGCGGTGGATGACTGCGCCGCGCTGGGCGTGGCGGCGGCCATCGTCATCTCGGCCGGCTTCTCGGAAACCGGCGAGGCCGGCCGCGCCCTGCAGGATGCGATGACCGCGCGCGCCCGCGCCGCCGGCATGCGCATCGTCGGCCCCAACTCGCAAGGGTTGGCCAACTTCGGCAACGGCGCCATCGCCAGCTTTTCCACCATGTTCCTGGAAGTGGCGCCGGGCGACGGGCCGGTAGCGGTCATCAGCCAGAGCGGCGGCATGTGCGCCATGGTCTACGGCCTGCTGCGCCAGCGCGGCATCGGCGTGCGCCATGTGCACGCCACCGGCAACGAGGCCGACGTGTCGGTGGCCGAGCTGGCCTGCGCGACCCTGCGCGATCCGCAAGTCGGCTGCGTGTTGCTGTACCTGGAATCGCTGCGCGAAGCCGGGCCGCTGGCCGACGCGGCGGCGCTGGCGCGAGCGCGCGGCGTGCCGCTGATCGTGGTGAAGTCGGGCCGCTCCGAGGCCGGCGCCCGCGCGGCCGCCTCGCATACCGGCGCGCTGGCCAACGAAGACCGCGCCGTCGACGCCTTCTTCGAACACCACGGCATCCTGCGGGCGCGCGATCCGCAGGAACTGGTGCGCTACGCCGAATTGGCCCTGCGCGCCCCCTTGCCGCAAGGGCCGCGCGTGGTGGTGGTCAGCAACTCCGGCGCCAGCTGCGTGTTGGCCTCGGACGCCGCCGCCGAGCGTGGCCTGGAGATCGCGCCGCTGGCCGATGCCACCCAGCAGGCGCTGGCCGACCGGCTGCCCGGCTATGCCACCACGGTGAACCCGGTGGACATCACCGCCGCGCTGCTGTCGAACAACGGCCTGTTTGGCCAGGTGCTGCCGGTGATCGGCAGCGACCCGGCGGCCGACATGTTCCTGCTGGACATCCCGGTGGCGGGGCGCGGCTACGACGTCGCTTCGTTCGCAACGGATGCGGCCAATTTTGCGCGGGCGGCGTCCAAGCCGGTGGCGGTGGTGGCCTGGCAGGACAACGTAGCGGCCACCTTCCGCGCGCACGGCCTGCCGGTGTACGCCGACGAGATCCAGGCGATGGATGCGCTGTTGGCGCTGTTGCGGCTGCGCCGCTTGCGCGAGCGCGACGGCGGGGCCCCCGCATCGCACGGCGTCGTGGCGGCCGATCCGGCGCCGGAGGCGGCCGGCGGCTTCCTGTCCGAAGCGGCCAGTCTTGCGCTGCTGGCCGGCAACGGGCTGGCGGTGATCGAACATGCCGTCTGCCACACGGCCGACGAGGCCGTGGCCGCGTGGCGCCGGATTGGCGCGCCGGTGGCCTTGAAGGCCTGCTCGGCGCAATTGCCACACAAATCCGAGCACGGACTGGTGGCGCTGGGCCTGGACGACGACGCGTCGCTGCGCGCGGCGTTTTCCCATCAGGCCCAAACCTTGGGTAAGCTGGGTGTTCGCGACGGCGCCTGGCTGGTGGCGCGGATGCACCGCGGCCTGCACGAATGCGCCTTGGGCGCGCGCGTCGATCCGGTGCTGGGGCCGGTTGTCATGATCGGCAGCGGCGGCAAGTACGTCGAGGCGCTGCGCGACGTGGCGGTGCTGATGCCGCCGTTCGATGCCGCGCAGGTGGTCGAGAAACTGCGCGGCCTGCGCATCGGCGCGCTGCTGCAAGGGGTACGGGGCGATCCGCCAGCCGACGTCGAGGCGCTGGCGCGGCAGGCCGTGGCGTTGGGCGAATACGCGCGGGCGGCCGGTCCGCGGCTGGCGTCGATCGACATCAACCCGGTGATGGTCGGCGCCGAGGGGCAAGGCGCGGTGGCGGTGGATGCGCTGGTGGAACTGCATCCCGCCAACGCGCGCGAGGCGGCCTGATGCCGCCCGTATGCAAACAAAGGAGACGCACCGATGTTTGAAGACCTGAAGTCCAAGACCGCGCTGGTCACCGGCGCCTACAGCGGCCTGGGCCGCCATTTCGCGCTGCGGCTGGCCGAGGCCGGCGCGCGCGTGGCCTTGTGCGGCCGCAGGACCGAATTGGGCGAGGCGCTGGCGCAGGAGATCCGCGCCGGTGGCGGCCAGGCCTGCGTCGCGGGCATGGACGTCACCCATCCCGACAGCGTGCAGGCCGCGTTCGCGCAGGCGCAGCAGGCGCTGGGCCCGGTGGACATCGTCGTCAACAACGCCGGCATCGCCATGACGCGCCCGGCGCTGGAGATCAGCGAGGACGAATGGACCGGCCTGATCGACGTCAACCTGAACGGCGCGTGGCGCGTGGCCCAATGCGCCGCGCGCCACTTCCACGGCCACGGCCGGCCCGGCGCCATCATCAACATCGCCTCGATCCTGGGCCAGCGCGTGGCCTCGCACGTGGCCGCCTACACCGCCGCCAAGGCCGGCCTGCTGCACCTGACCCGCGCGCTGGCGCTGGAATGGGCGCGCCATGGCATCCGCGTGAACGCGCTGGCGCCCGGCTACATCGGCACCGACCTCAATCGCGATTTCTTCGCCACGCCCGCCGGCGAGGCCCTGGTCAAACGCATCCCGCAGCGCCGCCTGGGCACGCCGCAAGACCTGGACGGCCCCTTGCTGCTGCTGGCCTCCGACGCCTCGGCCTACATGACGGGCGCCGTCATCGACGTGGACGGCGGCCACCTGGCCAGCTCGCTCTGAACCTGCATCCCCATCCGGAGACCCCGCCATGGATTTTTCGCTGCCCCCTGAACTGGAAGACTACCGCCAGCGCGTGCGCGCCTTCGTCGACCGCGAGCTGATTCCGCTGGAAGCCGACCGCGCCAACTACGACGCCCACGAGAACATCGACGAAGCCCTGCTGGACCGCGTGCGCGCCAAGGCCCGCGAGGCCGGCCTGTGGGCCTTGCAGATGCCGCGCCAGCGCGGCGGCCAGGGCCTGCCGATGGTGGGCCTGGCCGCCTGCTACGAAGAAATGAACCGTTCCATCTTCGGCCCGGCCGCCTTCAACGCCGCCGCCCCCGACGACGGCAACATGCGCGTGCTGGCGCAGGTGGCGCGGCCCGACCAGCAGGACCGCTGGCTGCAACCCATCATCGACGGCAAGGTGCGCTCGTCCTTCGTTATGACCGAACCCAATCCGGGCAGCGGCTCGGACCCATCGATGATGCGCACCACCGCCACCCGCCAGGGCGACAAATGGCTGATCCATGGCCGCAAGTGGTTCATCACCGGCGCCGGCGCGGCGCAACACTTCATCCTGATCGCGCGCACCTCGGACGATACGCGCAAGGGCCTGTCGGCCTTTCTGTTCGACGCCGGCCAGCCCGGCTGGCGCATCGTGCGCCGCATTCCCATCATGGGCCCCGAAGAACACGGCGGCCATTGCGAACTGGAATTCGACGGCCTGGAGATCCCCGACGAGAACCGCCTGATGGACGTGGGCGACGGCCTCAAGCTGACGCAGATCCGCCTGGGCCCGGCGCGCCTGACGCACTGCATGCGCTGGCTGGGCCTGGCGCGGCGCGCCATGGCGGTGGCGGTGGACTATGTCGGCGAACGCAGCAGCTTCGGCCAGAAGCTGGCCGACCGCGAGGGCGTGCAGTGGCTGCTGGGCGACGCCGCCATGCAGATCGAGATCGGCCGCCTGCTCACCATGCGCGCCGCCGCGCGGCTGGACCAGGGCGACTTCGCGCGCAAGGAAATCTCCATGGCCAAGATCGTGGTGTCGGAAACCCTGCACAAGGTGGTCGACACTGCCTTGCAGCTGAACGGCGCACGCGGCTATTCCAAGGACACACCGCTGGAATGGATCTACCGTTACGCGCGCCAGGCGCGGCTGGTGGATGGCGCCTCCGAAGTGCACAAGATGGTGTTGGCGCGCTACCTGATGGACCAGGGCGACGCGTTCTGGCATTGGGACGACGCGGACGCCCCGCGCAAGGCGCTGGTATGAACGCGCCCGACCATGCGCCGAACGCCGCCCCTGAATGGCTGCCCGCGCTGGCCGCCTACCTGTCGGCCCAAGGCCTGGGCAGCGCCGACGGCCTGCGCGCGCGGGCGCTGACGGGCGGCCAGTCCAACCCGACCTACCTGCTGCAAGACGCCAGCGGCGCGCGCGTGCTGCGCAAGCAGCCGCCCGGCACGCTGCTGCCGTCCGCCCACGCCATCGACCGCGAATACCGCGTCATGGCCGCGCTGGCCGGCACCGCCGTGCCCGTGCCGGCCATGCTGCACTACTGCGCCGATCCGGCCATCATCGGCACGCCGTTCTACCTGATGGGCTACGCCCGCGGCCGGGTCTTCATGGACCCCGCGCTACCCGGCCTGGCGCCCGCCGAACGCGCCGCGTTGTACGCCGAAACCGGCCGCGTGCTGGCCGCGCTGCATGCGGTGGAACCGGCCACCGTCGGCCTGGCGGACTACGGCAAGGCCGGCGACTACTTCGCGCGGCAGGTAGCGCGCTGGACCCGCCAGTACCGCGACACCGAGACCACCGCCATCGCCGCCATGGACGCGCTGATCGACTGGTTGCCGCAACACCTGCCGCATGACGACCAGACCCGCCTGGTGCACGGCGACTACCGCATCGACAACCTGGTGTTCGCGCCCGACGCACCGCGCGCCATCGCGCTGCTGGACTGGGAGTTGTCCACGCTGGGTCACCCCCTGGCGGACCTGGCCTATCACTGCATGTGCTGGCGCATCCCGCCGGCCCTGTGGCGCGGCATCGCCGGCCTGGACCTGGCGGCGCTGGGCATTCCCGACGAAGCCGCGTTCGTGCACGCCTATTGCGACACGCGCGGCATCACGCCGCCAGCCAACTGGGATTTCTACCTGGCCTACAGCTTCTTTCGCATCGCCGCGATCCTGCAGGGCGTGTATGCCCGCGCCCGCGCCGGCAACGCCGCCGCCACTGACGCGCTGGAAATGGGCGCGCGCGTCGCGCCGCTGGCGGCGCTGGGCTGGCAGGCCGCGCAACGGGAATCCGCACGCCTGGCCGCCGCCGGCCGATAGGAGCGCATCATGACCGCATCGCCCCCCGACGCGCTGCCGCGCAACGCCGCCAATCACCAGCCGCTGACACCGCTGGGCTTTCTGCAATGGGCCGCGGCCGTCTACCCGGAGCGCGCCGCGCTGCTGCACGGCGACCGTAGCCAAAGCTGGCGCGCGACCTACGCGCGCTGCCGGCAGATGGCCGCGGCGCTCACCGCCTGGGGCGTGCGCCGAGGCGAGGTGGTGGCGGTGCTGGCGCCGAACACGCCGGCCCTGTACGAAGCGCATTTTGGCGTGCCGATGGCCGGCGCGGTGCTGAACGCGCTCAACACCCGGCTGGACGCGCGCACCCTGGCATTCATCCTGCAACACGGCGGCGCCACCGTGCTGCTGTACGACAGCGAATACGCGCCCCTGGTGCGCGAGGTGCTGGCCCACCTGCCGACCCCGCCGCGCACCGTGCGCATCGAGGACAGCGAGTACGCCTGCCCCCACGGCGACCTAGGCGATGCGCAATACGAAGCCTGGCTCGCCGCGCAACCGCCCGACGCGCCCTGGGAAGGGCCGCGGGACGAATGGGACAACCTCTGCCTGAACTACACCTCGGGCACCACCGGCAACCCCAAAGGCGTGCTCTATCACCATCGCGGCGCCTACCTGAACGCCAGCGGCAACGTGCTGGCCTGCGGCATGCCGCCGCACGCGGTCTACCTGTGGACCCTGCCCATGTTCCACTGCAACGGCTGGTGCTTCCCGTGGACCATGGCGGCGCTGGCCGGCACCAACGTCTGCCTGCGGCGCGTGGAGCCGGCGGCCATCTTCGAGGCCATCCGCCGCCACCAGGTCGGCTTCTTCTGCGCCGCCCCCGTGGTGCTGAACATGCTGGTCAACGCCCCGGCCGACGTCCGCCATCGCGCCACCCATCGCGTGCAGGCCATGACCGGCGGCGCCGCGCCGCCCGCCGCCATCATCGAAGCGATGGAACAGCTGGGCGTGGGCGTCACGCACCTGTACGGCTTGACCGAAACCTATGGCCCGTCGATCAGCTGCGCCTGGCACGAGGAATGGGACGGCCTGCCGCTGGCCGAGCGCGCCGCGCTCAAGGCGCGCATCGGCGTGCGCAAGCTCAACGTCGAAGCGGTGCAAGTGATGGACGCCGACCTGCAACCGGTGCCGGCCGACGGCGCCACGCTGGGCGAGATCATGCTGCGCGGCAATACGCTGATGAAGGGCTACCTGCACAACCCCGACGCCACCGCCGACGCCTTCGCCGGCGGCTGGTTCCATTCCGGCGACCTGGCCGTGGTGCATCCCGACGGCTACATCGAGATCAAGGACCGCGCCAAGGACATCATCATCTCGGGCGGCGAAAACATCTCGACCGTGGAAATCGAAAGCGTGCTGTACCGCCACCCCGACGTGCTGGAAGCCGCCGTGGTGGCGCGGCCCGACGCGGTATGGGGCGAAACCCCATGCGCCTTCGTCACGCTGAAAGAGGGCGCGTCGCGCAGCGCCGACGACCTGATCGCCTACTGCCGCGAACACCTGGCGCGCTTCAAGACGCCGCGCACCGTGGTGTTCGGCGCCCTGCCCAAGACCTCGACCGGCAAGATCCAGAAATTCGTGCTGCGCGAGCAGGCGGCGGCATTGGGGCGCGGCGAGCCTCCCGCATGAGGCACGGGGCCCGGCGGCCCAGCCCGCCTGGCCCCGTAACGGCGCGGGCACAACGCGCTAGTCGCATTGATACATGACACGCGCCAGATCGAACCGGCGCGCCGCGATATCCTGTTCGCGCATCAGGACATAGTAGGCGCCGGGCTGCGGAATGCCGGCATGCGGGTCCGCGCCGATCTGCAGCACCAGCCGCCATTCGTGCGCGCCGGGCAGCAAGGCCTGCGCCGCCTGGCTCTTCCAGGCCGCATGGCCGCCGCAATCCAGGCCGTGCGACACCAGTTGGCAGGTCGCCTGCATGCCGTTCTGCAACGATTGCGGATAGCCGCCAAGCTGATGGTTGTCGCGGCCGTCCATGTCCGGCGTGCCGAACCGCGAGCGCCAATCCTGGTAGCTTTCGTAGCTATCCTCATCGTCGAACGCAAATGCATCCCAGCCTGCGTCATCGACGCCGATCGGCGTCAGCACCGTGCGCGCCGAGACCGGGGCCGCTCGGAACACGCAGGTCCACTCGTCATCCGACAGCGAGGCCAACGCCCGCGGCACCGGCGCCCGTTGCAGCGCCGCCGCCGGCGTGGTGTCCCACAGCACCCGCCAGCCCACCGAGGCGGCGGGGGTGAAACTCTCGGCCTGCTCCAGGAAATCGTAGAACACCAGCAGCCGGCCCTCGCGCGGCAATGCGGCGTCGAATCCCGGTTCGCGCGACAGCGTGACCAGGTCGAACTGTCCCAGGAACGTCAACGGGAAGGTCGTCTCCACCGCATCCGCCCGGGCGCGGGCATCGGCGCTGAAGCGCTCGCCTTGCGCCGGCGTCATCCACGACCCTTGCTTCTTCGACTCCGCCAGCAGGCGGTCGGCCTCCCTTCGATGCCCCGCCGCGCGCTCGGCCGCATCCGGATAGGCGGGCCGCGTCGGCCAGGCCATGCCGGGCGGCAGGTCGGGGCGCCCGCCGATCTTGCTGGCGCCCAACGGAATCGCCGCCTCGTCGGCGGCGGCGGTCGCCAGCACCAGCGCGGGACGTGCCTGCGCCAGCAAACGCGCAACTACATCGGCCGGCAGATCAATGTCGTCCAGCGATCGGCGCAGGGCGTCCAGATCCGAAGGGAGCGGGGTGATATCCATCATCGGCGAATCCTCCTTGGGTGGGCCGCGCCGCGGCGCGGGCAACGGGCATGCCGTTCAACAGCCCCATTCTAGGACGGCGGCATGACATGCCCCTTCGCCCCTCCCGGCCGGCGCATCATCGGCCACCCATACCTACCTACGTCTATCTATTGACGCGCAAAAGCCGTCGATATCATGGGCACATGGAAGGGCATTGCCTGCCGCGATGCCCGTGATCCGCATCAGGAGCTGCCCCATGTCCCATCACCTGTCCAGTGAAGAAGCCGCGGCCTTCGAGAAAGACGGATTCCTCATCGTCCACGAATTGTTCGACCGTGACGCGGTCGCCTCGATGCGGACCGCCATCGACACGGTCATCGCCGGCGCGCCCGACCTGCGCCAGATCGCCGAACTCGAACCCGGCGATGCGCGCATCATCCGCCGCATCTGGCAGCCCTCGAAAAAGCACGAGGCCTTCCGCCGCATCCAGGAAGACGCGCGCCTGCTCGACCGCCTGGAATCGCTGATCGGGCCCGACATCGTGTTCCACCACAGCAAGCTCAACATGAAGGGGCCACGCATCGGCTCGCCAGTGGAATGGCACCAGGACTTCTCGTACTACCCGCACACCAATTCCAAGCTGGTGGCCTGCCTGACCTACCTGGACGACGCCACCGAGGACAACGGCTGTCTGCGGCTGCTGGCCGGTTCGCACAAGGCCAACGTCTACGATCACACCGAAGACGGCGCCTTTCGCGGCAAGGTCAGCCCCGCCAACCTGCCGTCGGGCTGCCAGGAAGTGGTGGCCGCCGGCAAGGCCGGCACGGTCGTGTTCCTGCACTGCAAAGTGCTGCACCGCTCCGACGCCAACCATTCCGACCAGTACCGCCGCGTCTTCATCCCGGCCTATCGCGCCGCCGACGCGCTGCCGATCTACTTCGGCCCGCACGCCGCGCACAACGAACCCGACGTCTATCTGCTGCGCGGCCGCCACCGCGCCGAGGTGACGCTGGAAGGCGGGCGCTACCCGCTGCCGATCGCGGCCAAGGCGTTCAACTCGCTGTACGCGCTGCAGCAGGGCGAGCACCTGCTCAAGGAAGAACTGCACACCCGCGCCAGCGGCTACGCCACCCACGCCTGATGCGCGTCAGCGTCCAAGGAGACTGGCGTGAAACCGCATATCCTGGTGCTCAACCGCTGGCCGCAGCATCGCGGCGGCCCGAAGTGGGACCACGAGCTGTGCCGCTATGACGAGATCATCCCGCCGCACTGCGATGTCTCGTACCTGTGCGACGCGGAAGGCACGATCGGACTGCCGGCCTCGGTCGATGGCGCGCGCGTGCGGGTGGCGGACGACATCGGCAACGCCGCCGAAGCGGCCTCGCACGCGGCGCGCCTGGCGGCCCGCCATGGCCCCATCACGCACGTGTTCGCCGGTTCCGAATACCTGCTGGACACGGCGGCGGCGATCCGCGCGCGGCTCGGCATCGCCGGCCATACGCCCGAACAGGCTGACCGCTTCCGCGACAAGACCATCATGAAGCGCATCCTGCACACCGCCGGCCTGCGCGTGCCACGTTGGCACGCCTGTACGGACGCCGCCCAGCTCACCGAACAGGCCCGCGAACTGGGCTTTCCGCTGATCATCAAGCCGGTGCGTGGCGCCTCCAGCAAAGGCGTGCGGCGGATCGACTCGCCGGATGAACTGGCCGCCTTCCTGCGTGCCACGGACCCGGCCGGCCACGAAGTCGAGGAGTTCATCGACGGCGACATCCTGCACGTCGACGGCGTCATCGACCAGGCGGGCGATTGCCCCTTCCTCTGCGTCAGCCGCTACATCTCGTCCTGCCTGGGCTTCGAGACCGGCGGCCAGCCACTGGGCTCGGTAATCCAGCACGACACGCCGCTGGCCACGGATTGCAAGGCCTTCGCGCTGGCCTGCCTGAACGCGCTGGAACTGCGCGGCTCGGCCTTCCACCTGGAACTGTTCCACCGCGACGGCGAACTGGTATTCCTGGAGGTGGGCGCGCGCGTGCCGGGCGCCGACGTGCCCTACACCATCCACCGCGCCTACGGCGTCAACCTGTTCCAACTGTGGGTCGAGGTGATGCTGGGCCAGCCCGCGCGCCCACGCGCGGCCGCCGCGCCGAAGGCGGCCGGCTGGATCACCTTTCCGCGGCCCCGCCCGCTGCCGCGCAAGGTGGTATCGGCCAACTCGCTGGTCGGCGTCGTGCCCGGCGTGTATCGCGAGCTGATCCCGGCGCCCGAGCAATACCTGAAGGACACCGGCGGCGGCTACACGCACATGCAAGGCGGCCGCTTCCTGGTCGAAGGGGAAGACGAAAGCCAGGTGCTGGCCGCCCTGGACGCCATCAAGCAGCGCTACGTACTGAAGACCCTGCCCGCCTGAGCGCCGCTCCGGCAACCACCTTTGGGAGATTTGAATGGACACGCTTTCTCATGCTGAACTGCTTGCCAAGCCTTGCGTGGTGTTCGCCGAAGGCTGCTTCGGACTGTTCACCAGCAAGGTCGCCGCCTCGTTCCTGCGCTATCGCCCGGAAAACTGCCTGGCCGTTATCGACAGCACGCAGGCGGGCAAGCGGGTACAGGACGTGATCGGCTGGGGCGGCGACATCCCCATCGTCAAGGACATCGAAAGCGCGCTGGCGCTCAAGCCCGAGGTGCTGGTGATCGGCAAGGGCCTGCATTCGGCGCAGTTGCCGCCGGAGTGGAAGGCGCCCATCAAGACCGCCATGCTCAACGGCCTGCACATCATCAACTGCATCCACTTCCGGCTGCGCTCCGATCCCGACCTGGCGCGCGCCGCCGACCAGACCGGCATCACCATCTGGGAAACCAAGGAACCGGTGCCGCTGGAACTGAACAAGGCGCGCGTGCTGGAACTGTCGTGCTTCGTGGCGCATACCTGTGGCAGTGATTCCAACATCGGCAAGAAGACCACCGCCCTGGAAATCACCCGCGAAGCCACGCGCCGCGGCATCGCCACGGGCTTCGCCGCCACCGGCCAAAGCGGCATGATGATCTCGGGCACCGGCATCGTGGTGGACTGCATCCCCAGCGACTTCGTCGCCGGCGCAGCCGAAAAAGCGGTGCTGGACGCGGCCGAGGGCAACGACTGGGTGGTGCTGGAAGGGCAGGGGTCGCTCAACCACATCGGCGCCAGCGGCATCGCCCTGGCCCTGCTGCACGGCGGCCTGCCGCATGCGCTGGTGTTCTGCCACCGCCTCGGGCTGGAACGCACCAAGGTCTGGAACACGCCGCTGCGGCCCATCCCCGAACTGATCCGCCTGAACGAGCAACTGACCGTGTTCGAACGCCCCGCCAAGGTGGTGGCCATCAGCGTCAACAGCGCCGGTTTCAGCGACGCCGACTACCGCGCGCAGGTCAAGCAGCTTGAGGACGAAACCGGCCTGCCGGTGGTGGATCCGTGCCGCGAAGGCGCCGGCATCCTGGTCGATGCGCTGCAGGCCTATCAGCGCAGCTTGCAGCAGCGCGAACAGCTGGCCGAGGCCTGACCATGAAGGAAGCCGTGCTGCTCCTGATGCACCAGGGCAATTCCTTCACCGCCGAGCTGCATGAGCGGCTGGCCGCGCGCGGCATCGCGCTGGTCGCCATCAGCTCGCGGCCGGCGGACATGGCGGTGCTGGAGCGCAACCAGCCGCTGCTGGACGCCTGGGTGGTGGGCGCAGGCCCCGAGCTGTCCGACGCCGACGTGCGCGCGGGCGTGGCGCAACTGGCGCAGCGCGGCTACCGCTTCCTGGCCGCCATTGCCACCTTCGAAGGCTACCGCCTGTTCATGGCGGACCTGAACCACGCTTTCGGCGCGCCCGACGTGCCGCGCGTGGCGCTGGAACGGGCGCTGCACAAGCATCGCTGCCGCGAGTTCCTGCTGATGCAGGGCCTGAGCGCCGCCACCTGCCGCCTGATCCCGGCCGGCAGCGGCGCCGATGCCGCCGGCCTGGATCCGCAGCGCAAATGGTTCATCAAGCCGGTGCGCGGCGCGGCCTCGTTCGGCTGCTTCATCCTGGAAAACCGCGACGACTTGACCGACGTGCCGGCGATGCAGGCGCAGATGCTCAAGGACGGCAAGCTGGCGGCGATCTTCATGGGCCGCTATGACTTCTTCGCCGAGGAATACATCGAAGGCCCGGAGTTCAGCTACGAGATCGTGGCGGCGGCAGGCCGGCCGCGCGTTCTCTGCGTGCATGAAAAGGCGCGGGTCGAACGCCTGCCGCGCACCACCCTGGAAAGCATGTCGATATCGCCGCCGCTCTCGCTGCCGGTGGACACGCTGCGCGAAGGCGAACGCTTCGTGGCCGAATGCCTGACGCGCATGGGGCTGGGCGAGGGCGCCTACCACGTCGAAATGAAGTACTGGCAGGCTCGGCGGCGCTGGGAAATCATCGAGATCAACCCACGCATGGGCGGCAGCCTGATCAACGCCAGCACCACGCGCGCCACCGGCGCATCCATCCTCGACCTGTGGCTGCGGACGCTGCTGGCGCGCGCGCCGGACGACATCGCCGCCTTCCATGCGCAGGCCGACGCCGTGGCGCAGCTCGATCGCCTGGACCGCGACGACGACCGCCGCGCGGTCGTTTTCATCAGCAAGTACGGCAAGAAGGGGGCCACTGTGGATTCCATCGACTACGACACCAGCGGGCATTCGCCGGACCTGCTGGAATTCCATGTCAAACCCGGCACGCGGCTGGAGGACTCCGACCGCGCCATCTGCGTCATGGACGCGCTGTGGCAGGTCGACCGCGCCGCGCTGGCGGACGCCGTTGAATCCATCGACCGCGAATCGGACGAGAACTTCCGCATCACCTACCAGGCCGCCCAGGGCGTGTGACCCGCAAGCGCCATCGCACCCTCCCACCCTCGCAGAGGCACGATCCATGACCGAAGCACTGCTGGCGCCGCAGGACCTGACCCATCCCGCCTTCGATGTCCACCTGGGCGGCAAGCTGGAAATCCGCGGCCGCGTCGCCATCGAGTCGCGCGAAGACCTGGCGCGTGCCTACACGCCGGGCTTTGCCTACGTGGCCGCCGCGATCCAGCGCGACCCCGCGCTGCTGGCGCGTTACACCATGCGCCAGAACACCGTGGCCATTGTCACCGACGGCACGGCGGTTTCCGGCATCGGCGACGTCGGCCCCAAGGCCGCTCTGCCGGTCATGGAGGGCAAGGCGCTGGTGTTCAAGCGCTTCGCCGGCATCAACGCGATCCCGATCTGCCTGGACACCAAGCACAGTGGCGAGATCATCGACACGGTGCGGCGCATCGCGCCGGGCTTCGGCGCCATCATGCTGGAAGACATCTCGGCGCCGCGCTGCTTCGAGATCGAAGACGCGCTGCACCGCGAATTGCAGATTCCCGTGCTGCACGACGACCAGCATGCCACCGCGATTTCGGCCGGCGCGGCGCTGATCAACGCCCTCAAACGCGTCGGCAAGCGGCTGGACCAGATCAAGGTGGTGATGGTGGGCGCGGGCGCCGCCGGCACCGGCTGCGCCAAGATCTTCCTGGCCCTGGGCGTGCAGCGGCTGATCGCCTGCGACCGCGCCGGCGCCATCCACCGCAAGCGCACCGACCTGAACCCGGCCAAGGCCTGGTTCGCCGCGCATACCAACCCGCTGCAGGAAAGCGGCAGCCTGGGCGAAGTCATGGCCGGCGCCGACGTATTCCTGGGCGTCTCCGGCCCCGGCGTCATCACGGTGGCGGACGTGGCGCGCATGGCGCGCGACCCGATCCTGTTCGCGCTGGCCAACCCCACCCCCGAGATCCTGCCCAGCGAAGTGGCCGGCCTGGCCGCCATCGTCGCCACCGGCCGCAGCGACCTGCCCAACCAGATCGACGGCGGCCTGGCGTATCCGGGACTGTTCAAGGGCATCCTGGACAGCGGCGCGCCGCGTTTCACCGATGCGATGAAGTGCGCGGCGGTCTACGCCCTGGCCGGATTGGTCGACGCCGCCGAGCTGGACGCCGGCCGCATCATTCCCGACATCTTCGACGAACTGGTGATGCCGTCGGTGGCGGCCGCGGTGGCCGCCGCCGCGTGACCCTCGGCCCACCGCCGGGCTCGCTCGCACCGCCGGCCCGGCCCGTGCGCGGCATCATGAACGATCCAGCAGCGCGGCCCGCACCCGCGCCGGCAGGGCGTAATCCGCCGCGCAGGCCCGCGCCGGGGCGCCGCGATGGCGGCGGCCATGGTGACGCGAACCGGCATCGCTCAGCAACTCGACGCCGCGTACCGCCGCCATGGTGCGATTGGTCACGCCGAGCTTCTTGAACAGCATGCCGACATGCATCTTGACCGTCACCAGCTCGATGCCAAGCAGATCGGCGATGGTCTTGTTCTGATGCCCTTCGATGATGTATTGGAGGATCTCGTGCTGGCGCGACGACAGGGGAATGAAGGCGGGTTCGGCATCCGCCTCATGCGCGCCGGACCCATGGCCCGGCGCAGCGGTCCGGCCTTCCGCGTCTTCACGTGCATCGCCGGCCTCGGCCGGTTCGGCCGGCGCGTTTTCATGTGTCGCATTCGTGTAGAGCTTGATTTGTCTGGCCACGTATACCTCCCACATCGCCTTAACGAAGTTGCGTTCGAATCGCGGGCGCCAGGGCGGCGCCGGCGACGTGCTACTCATCGGCCGCTTCCAGGTAATACTGCCGGGCCGTGGCGCAGGACACGCCCAGGCCGCGGAACTGGTCGATGAAATCAGGAAAGGAACAGATCACATCGGCGTAGCCGTCGAGGTGGCAGGCCTCCTCGCAGCGCAGCGACGCGACGAACAGCGACATGAAATTGCGATGGTCGCCACGGCTGCTGAGCGTCACGCCGCCGGCATAGCGTGGCCGTCCGCGCGTCACGAAGCCGTCGATGTGGCCATCGACATGCCGCAGCATTTCGATGTCGGCACCCAGCTTGCGCACCTCGCCGATCATCGACTCCACCCGCGACGACTTGTGAAACCGCGTGACCGATCCTCCGGTCACCGTGAACGTGCCGCGCACGAACAGACTCAAGGCCACCAGCGTGGGAATCACATTGGGGCCGTTGCGCACGTCGAAGGTGTAGTTGCCCTCCAGGCGCGCACTGGTGCTGTCAACGTGCAGCATGCCATCGTCGTAGCGCAGCCGCACCCCCAGCGCCTCGACGATGTCGGCGAACAGCTTTTCGCCCTGCAGCGTCTCTTCTTCGATGCCGCCGATCCGGTAGCGGCCCGGAAACAGCGTACACGCCATCAGCAAGTACGACAGCGAGGTGTAGTCGGCATTGATGCGGGTCTCGAACGGCTGGTACACCCCCGGCGCGACGTGGTAGCGCGTGTACTCGGGGTTGACCTGCGCATCGATGCCGCAACAGCGCAGCGTTTCCACCGTCTGCGCCAGGTAGGACTGCGACAGCACTGGCGGCGTCACCTCCAGGCTGATGCCTTGCCGCGTCAGCGGCGCCGCCATCAGAATCGCGGTGATGAACTGCGAGCTGATGTCGCCCGCCAGCCGGCAGTGCTTGCCGCTCAGCGACGCGCCCCAGTTGATCACCGGCGCCTTGCCCTCATCGCCCAGGCAGGCGAAGTTCGCCCCCAGGTGGCGCAGGCCATCCAGTAGCGGTTGCATCACCCGGCGGCGCAGGGTCGCGTCGCCGGTCAGGATGGTGGGGGTCGCCTTCATGCAGCTCAGCGCCATCATGGTGCGGAACACCAGGCCGGATCCCTTGGCGTCGATGACCTCGATGCTCGACGCGAAGCGGCCGCCGGTGCCTGTGATGAACAGCGCCTCGGCGGCCTCTTCGATCTTCGCGCCGAGTTGGCCACAGGCGATCTTCATGGTCTCGGTCTCGGTGCAGCGCAGATCGTTGCGGATGATGGACGTGCCGTCCGCCAGCGTGGCGGCGAGGATGGCGCGTTGCGTTTCGGGCTTGGACGCCGGAACGTTCATCCGGGTGCCCAGTTCCTTGATCGGTTCGACGCGTAGATACATGCTTTCTCCACGTAAGTTGAAGGCTGACAGGCCCCCGCGGGAACAGCGCCCCGCGCGCGCGGGCCGACGCCGCCGGCCCCGCGGCCGCGCCTGCCGGGGCGCGCCGCTCGGGGCCCGGCCAGGCGCCTTATCAGGCGGCCGCCTTTTCGGCCGGCCGCTGCACCGTGTCCTCGTAGATTTCGCGGAAGAACATCGCCAGGATGGCCTGGACGTCGTCGATGTACTTGAAGACGGCGTTGTAGTCGTCTTCGCTGAGAATCAGCTGGTTCAGGATCTTCCACATCTCCATCGAATGGTCGTCGCGCGTATCGACCGTCAGATGGGCTTCCTGGCCCTTGACCATGTCATGGCCCAGCGTGGTGCGCAGGTTCTTGACGATGTCGGGCTGCAGCTTGGCCTGGGTGTATTCGACCAGATAGTTCGACACCACCGGGGCCATCGGATGCTCGTGTTCCAGCGTGTAGTAGAAAAAGCCCTCGAACAGCCGCGTCGACAGGTAAGGCTCGGTCTTGAGCACCTCGTCCATCGTCACCCCCGCCGCCTCGCAGTCGTGGATATACAGCTTGTCGTGCAGCATCTCGTCGGCCTGGTAGTGGGCATAGTCCTGCGCCGCCGAGGGTGAGATCTGGGCGATCTTGTAGATCGCCTTGGACTGGCTGACCCGCGACAGGCGGATGCGCCAGATGTGCTCGATCAGGGTGCGGCGGTAATACGCCATGTTGATGTTCTTGTCCTTCATGTGGGACGCGTACGGAATGGTCTGCCGCCATTCCTCCATCTTCTTGTCCAGATAGCGGTCGATCTTGGCCTTGCGCTTGAGGCCTTCGGCTTCGTTGAAGTAGGGGGTGGGATGCTGTATGCCGGAATGGCGCACTCGGTTCATGTGTGGCTCCGTGGTGACTGTAGATGCACCTTGGCGGTGCAAGGCTTATTCACATAGACCGGCGGAGTTGTGTGGAGCAGGCGTCAGGCACCCCGCCCGCTGAAAGGCGTATCGGGGCGCAACGCTGTCCGTGCCGGGACGAGACTATCGCGTTGGCACCGATGCCATTCTCTGGAGGCGGTACAGGCCGCGGACAGGCGCGCAACACGCGCCGCCCCGGCTGCTGTCCACCCGCTCTCGATGGCTATCGGGTCCAATCGCATGTCACATAATAGGCGTCCTATCTGAGCGGAAAAGCTATCCATAGGTATAGGCGTGCGCACGGTTGCAACCGCCGTTTCGCGCACGCGCGGCGCGTATCGCCGCGTCGTCCGCGCGCGCCGTCATTCACGTGCAAGAATCCGTAAAAAACTCACAACACACGCGACAGCCGCCAGCAGGGCGCCGATCCACAGCGCCGCCTGCGCGCCTGCGGCGCCCAGCAACGTGAAACAGGCCGCCACCAGCGCCGCCCCCGACGCCTGGCCGATCAGCCGGGCCGTGGGGATGATGCCGCTGGCCGCGCCGCTGCGCTCGGCCGGCGCGCTGGTCGTCAAGGCCTTGAGATTGGGCGACTGGAAGAATCCGAAGCCGGCCCCACACACCGCCAGCCGCCAGATGATGTCCGCATCCGACGCCCGCGCCGGCAGCAGCGCCACCAGCACCATGCCGACGCACAGCACCAGCAGCCCGCCGCCGCCCAGCAGCGCCACCGAACGGCGTTCCGACAGGAAGCCGGCCAGCGGCGCGGTCACCGCCACCACCACCGGCCAGGCGGTCAGGAGCAGGCCCGTCTGCACATCGGAACGCCCCAGGCTCATCTGGAACAGAAACGGCAACGCCACCAGCGCCAAGCCCTGCGACGCGTACGACAGCACGGACGTGGCCACCGACATGGCGAACAGCGGCCGCCGGAACAGGTCCACCGGCAGCATGGGCGCCGGATGCGCGCGCTGGCGCCGCAGCAGCAGGGCGCAGCACAGCGCCGCGGCGGCGGCCTCGGGCAGGATGCGCGCCCAGCCCGCATGGTGGGCCGCGTCGCCCAGCGCCAGCACGGCCAGCGCGAAGGTCGCGCCCAGCAGCAACGCCGCCACGCCATCGAAACGCGGCGGCGCCTTGCGCGGCGGATTGTGCGGCAGCGTGCGCCAGGCCATCGCCATGGCCAGCGCCCCCAGCGGGATATTGATCAGGAACAGCCAGTGCCACGTGCTGACCGCCAGCACCGCCGACGCCACCGAGGGCCCCACCACGTAGAACACCGCCACGGTGAACGCATTGATGCCCTGCGCGCGGCCGATCTGACTGCTGGGAAACGTCAGCCGGATCAGCGCGGTGCCGACCCCCAGAATGCCCGACGCGCCCACGCCCTGCAGCACGCGCGCCGCCGTCAGCATCGGCAGCGAATCGGCCACGCCACAGGCCAGCGACGCCAGCGTGAACACCAGCAGGCCATACAGGTAGACACGGCGGTGGCCGACGATGTCGCCCAGCGCCGCGAACGGCAGCAGCGTGGCGACCATGGCGATCTGGTAGGCGTTGATGATCCAGATCGACGCGTCCGGCGTGGTGCGCAGGTCCGCCGCGATGGTCGGCAGCGCGGTGTTGGCGATGGAGGTATCGAGCGTGGCGATGGCGCTGCCCAGGATGAGCGTGGACACCGCCCAGAGCCTTTGCCGGCCCGGCAGGCCGTCGCCGATCTGCGGCAACGCCAGGGTGCTTTCAGAGGAGGACGACATGCGGGACGGCTCCTGGGCGGCGTCCGGGGCGCGCGGCGGATACGGCCGTGGCAGGGCGCGGGGAAGGCGGTCGGTTGTCAGGCTGTAAGACAGCATAGCAAGGCATGACCCGCCCCGCAACGGGACCGCGCCCGGCGCCGGGCGAAGCGATATCATGACGCCATGGCGCTGCCCGCCGGCGTTGTTGCGCCTTTGGATAGGAAGCAGACATGCAAGTCATCGAGCGTCCGCAGACCCTGGTGGACCAGGTCATCGCGGCCCTGCGCAAAGAGATCGCCGAAGGCCGCTTCGCGCCCGCCTCGCGCCTGCCGGCCGAACAGGAACTGGCGCGCACGCTGGGCTGTAGCCGCCCGGTCATCCGCGAAGCCGTCTCGCAACTGAAGGCCGACGGCATCCTCGTCACCACCAAGGGCGTGGGCGCCCACGTCGCCGCCAACCCCGCCGGCAGCGTGTTGCGCCTGCCGCGCGGCGATGCCTCGGCCAAGGACCTGGCGCAGCTGTTCGAGCTGCGCTTCTGGATGGAAACCGCCGCCGCCGAAGCCGCCGCCCTGCGCCGCAAGACCGCCGACCTGGCGCGCATGCGCGACGCGCTCACGCGCATGGAACGGCACGCCGGCGACTATCCCGCCGCGTCCAAGGCCGACGTCGACTTCCACGCCGCCATCGCCGGCTCGACCCAGAACGCCTACCTGGTGGCCTTCAGCGGCTTCATCGAAGGCCAACTGCTCAAGGCGCGCGAAATGGGCTGGCAGAATTCCGCCCGGCTGGCCGGCGGACCGCGCCCCGCGCAACAGGAACATCTGCGCCTGTTCGACGCCATCCGGGCCAAGGACCCCGAAGGCGCGCGGCAGGCCGCCGCCGCGCATCTGCTGGCCTCGGGCCGGCGCATGGGCCTGGACGTGCAGAAACTGGAACGCTTCGGCCCTGCCGCCGGGCGCTGAGCCCCCGCAGCCCGCCCCACGATTGCAGTCCGACACAATTGGCAAACTGCTGTTCGACGCCAACCGCGGCAGGCCACTAACATGGCGCCGCACCGCGCCGCGGCGCATCCATACCGAAGGCCGACAAGAAGATCTCCAACATGAAAACGCGTCCGCAAGACACTCCCTCCCGCGCCCGCCTGCTGCGCGGCGCGCTGACCGGCCTGTTCGCCGCCGCCGTGACCGCCGCCGCCAGCCCCGCCGCCCTGGCCGCCGGCCCCGCGGCGCGCCTGGATGCCGCGCAAGCCACCCAAACCGCCCAGGCGGCCGCCGTGGCGCCCCCCGACGCGCCCGCGGTGATGTACGCCATCTACCAGATCGACGGCAAGGGCGCCGACTCGTACGAAGTGGCCAACGGCAGCATCGCCACCTATTGGTTCGGCCATGCTTTCGAACTGGGCGGCACGCAGTACTTCACCGGCTTCACCTGGGACACGCGCGAGCGCTACGGCAAACCCGGCGAGGACGAAGCCGGCCCCGAGACCCAGGTCAACCTGGCCGAAGCCACCTTCACCCTGACCGGGTCCAGCCCCGAGCGCCCCTGGAAATTCCGCGGCATGGAGCACACCATCGGCATGTTCGGCGCCTACGAACGGCCCGAAGCCATCGACACCCGCCGCCAGCCGCTCGAATACCGCACGCCCGCCGGCAAGCTGGTGCTGGCCGTGCCGACGCAAGGCTTCGATAACGGCACCAGTTTCGAGGGCTACGCGCTGTTCGTCTTCAACATCGGCCCGCGCGATGAACTCAAGGACAAGGTCTGGGCCTACATCGGCAGCATCAACACCGGTGACGACAACAGCGCCGCCTGCGCCGACGGCGACGTCATGCCCTGTGTCGCCAGGACCGGCAAGCTGACCTTTGCCGCGCAGCCCGGCGGCGACATGCCTCGCATCACCGTCACCCCCAGCGGCACCGAGATCGCCGGCCCGGGCAAGACCCGCCAACTGGGCGCGGCCGACGCGGTCACCTACGTCTACGACGAAGCCGGCAAGCAGTACGCCGAGAAATAGACGACAACGCGGAAGGCGCGCGGGCCAATCACCCGATCCGCGCCGCCGCGCGCCCCGACGCCGCCCGACTGCCGCTACACTGACAGGTCATGACGACCCTCTTCGCGGAGCGACACATGACCGCCCAGCCCCTGGCCATCGCCCCGGCGCGCAGCGCCCTGTTGGTCATGCATTACCAGACCGACATCATGGACCTGTTCCCGTCGGTCGCCCCCACGCTGCTGGCCAATACGCGGCAACTTTGCGATGCCGCCCGCCGCGCCGGTGTGAGCGTCTACTTCGCCAAGCTCCATTTCAGCCCAGGCTACCCGGAAGTCAGTCCGCGCAACAAGAACGGGCAGGGCATCAAACAACTGGGCCGCTTCGTGCATGACCGCGTCTCGCCCGAACTCGGCCCGCGCGACGACGAACCCGTCATCCTCGCCCACCGCGCCAGCGTGTTCTTCGGCACCGACCTGCAACCGCGCCTGTCGGCGCAGGGCATCGACACCCTGATCATGGTGGGCGTGGCCTCCACCGGCGTCATGCTGTCGTCCATCGCCCACGCCAGCGACGCCGACTACCGCCTGCTGACCGTCAAGGACTGTTGCTACGACCCCGACCCGGTGGTGCACGACCACCTGTTCGCGACGGCTTTCGAGTCACGCACGACCGTGCTGTCGCTGGACGCCGCCCTGTCCCTGCTGGGCGGTCTATCGAACGAATGAGTTGACCCATGCGTACCCTGATCATTGCCTCCTTTGCCATCGCCCTGAACCTGTCATTCGCCGCCACGGTGCAAGCTGAGCACGGCTGCCCCGCCGGCTACACCCCCAGCGCCGTCACGCCCGGCCAGCAATGCGTGCCGATCCCGGGCGAAATCCGCGCGGACGGGCCATCCGCCCCCGTCTCGCGCGACGCCCAGCGCTGGGGCGCCGTCGCCTATGACGCGCCCTCGGGCGTGATCGGCATCGCCGCCGAGTGGGCCAGCAAGGCCAAGGCCGAAAAAGACGCGCTGGCCCAATGCACCGCCAAGGGCGGCGCCCGCTGCGAGATCAACATCAGCTACCGCGACCAGTGCGTGGCGGTCGCCTACGGCCCGTCGCCCAAGGGCAGTGGCGTCATGGTGCGTTCCGCCACCGCCGCCAGCGAAGAACTGGCCCGCATGCGCGCCATGGAAACCTGCGCAAAAGACAGCGGCACCAGTTGCCAGACGTTCTACACCGGTTGCAGCCTGCCCCAGCAGCCCCGCTAAGACCCCGTCCACGCCCCGCCCGCCGAAGAACCTTCCATGCTCGATCCCGCCACGCTAGTCCTCTTTGGCGGCGCCTGCGTCGCCCTGGCCATGACCCCCGGGCCCGACATGCTACTGATCGCCTCGCGCAGCGCCGCCCAGGGCCGCGCCGCCGGCTTCGCCTCGCTGGCCGGCATCCAGGCCGGCACCTACTGCCACGCGCTACTGGCCGCCTTTGGCCTGTCGCAGCTATTCGTGGCGGTGCCCATGGCGTACGACGCGGTGCGCTTCGTCGGCGCGCTCTACCTGCTGTACCTGGCCGTGCGCGCGTTCCGCTCGCGCCCCGTGTCGCACATGCCCGATGCCGGCCGGGCCCGCTCGCCCGTGCGCGAAGTCTTCCTGCAAGGCCTGCTGACCAACCTGCTCAACCCCAAGATGGCGCTGTTCGTGCTGGCGCTATTCCCGCAATTCGTGCGCCCGCAGGACGGCTCGGTGGCGATACAGATCCTGGTGCTGGCCACCATCCTCAACGTCATCGGCCTGTTCATCAACGGCGCCGTCATCCTCGCCGCGCACCAGCTCAGCCGGCGCTGGGCCGGCCGCCAACGCGTGTCGCGCTGGCCGCAATACGTGCTGGGGTCGGTCTTCCTGGCGCTGGCGCTGCGCCTGGCCACCGCCAGCCGCAACTGACACGCACGCTCCATGCAAAAGATCGAAGGCCAGGAATTGCGCATGGCCCTGGACAAGGGCAACGCGCATTTTCACGACCGGCACCTACACGAAGACGTTTCCCGTTGCCGACAGCGTTTTGCGCGGCCTCGATGAATCCGACAAACCGGCCATACTGCTGACGGCGCCGATGGGCACGCCAAAGAAGCGGCGCGATGAAGAGCTGGGCGCGATCCAGGAACTGCGCAGGCTCGGGTTTCTGGAAGATTGAACCGGGCGCCGCGTCAGCGCCATAGCCAGTAGCCAACCGCCGCCACCGCCGCCGTCCACAATGCCACGATCACCACGGCACCCACCCGACTGCGCGGCTTTTCGCGCTTCGCGTCCATCCACGCGTCCGCCTGGTTGCGGCATTCCTGCAGAACATCGGGCGGCGACAGCTTGACGGCCAACCAGATCAGGCCCGGCAGCAACAGCACGTCATCCAGATAACCCAGCACCGGGATGAAATCGGGAATCAGGTCGATGGGACTGAGGGCGTAGGCCACCACGAACACGCCCAGCGCCTTGGCGTGCCATGGCGTGCGGGGATGCTTTGCTGCGAACCAGAGGATCAGGCCGTCGCGCTTGACGCGCCGGGCCCACGTTTGGAGGCGGTCGCGGGTTGACATGGGATGGGCTCTGCGGCTCGGGGAACGGCGATGAATTCCAGGTTGATAACCCGAAGGATAAAACCACAGTCGGGCGATCCATATAGGCTGGCGTTTGTGCAGGGGGTCTGATCTACATCCGTGGCAAATCAGACCGGTAGCTATGTGGGATGAGCAACCCTGGTACTACCTTCAATGGACTGCAAAAGTCGGTTGCAGCGTTTGCGGCCGACGATAGACGACCACCATGCCAAGCCAGTCCCCCTTTATCGAGCCGGTTTTTCTTCCTCGTCCATGGCATATACAATTTGGCATATGCCAAAAGGAAGACGCCATGACGATTCCGACCTCCCCCGCCAAACCCCGCGAAGCCAAGCTCTTTCGCAACAACCGCAGCCAGGCGGTGCGCATTCCCGCAGAGTTCGAATTGCCAGGTGATCGCGTGCTGATCCATCGTGAGGGCACGAAGCTCATCATCGAACCGGTAAACGGGCCGCGCGACATCGTGGAATTGTTGGCCCAATGGCGGCAGGACGAACCGCTTGGGCCGGAAGACCAATTTCCAGACATCGCCGACGCGCCGCTCAAGCCTGAGGACGTCCTGTGAGCGGTTATCTGCTGGACACCAACGTCATCAGTGCGCTGCTGCGTGATCCCAACGGCCCGGCGGCCCGCCACATCGAGCGCGTAGGCCCAAAGGTGATCTTCACCAGTGTCGTCGTCGCGGCGGAACTGCGCTACGGCTGCGCCAAAAAGGGGTCCGCGAAGCTGCAAGCGAAAGTCGAAAGCCTGTTGGGCGCGCTCCCCGTCCTGCCCCTGGATGTGCCCGTCGACATCAAGTGCGGCAACCTGCGCGCCGAACTGGAAGCCGCTGGCGAGCCGATTGGCGCAAACGATCTGTGGATAGGCGCGCACGCCTGCACGCTCGGGCTGACGCTGGTGACGGGTAATACCCGGGAATTCGAACGCATCCCCGGGCTCGTCCTGGAAAACTGGCTGGCCTGAATCGAGCACATCGTCTCGTTCTTTTGCAGCATCGAGACCACGCGCCCCATACCGCCAATCTGCAATAGCTCCATTCGACGGAGCAACTTCGGCCGCGTTCAAGGCTAGATCACCCCTCCACCAGCCTTGGAGGCGTTGAGGTTCGGTCTGCCCAACTGCTCCCCCCATTGGCAATCCTCAGATATCAGTTCCTTTCGCCGCTCCTTGAAATAACGGAGCGCGTGGGCCGCTTGGCTCATTCATCGCTTTCTGGCCAAACTTCGGCTTCGGGTTCTATGGCGTATCAGAATTGTCACCGCCATACCTTGACTGCACCTTGGGGCGACCAGCAAATGGCTTGATGCCTAGCATCGACGCCTTCGATGCGTACATCCCGACTGAACCGATCAAGAAGCCCAACAAAATCACGAGGTAGGAGCCATACCTAAGCCCACCAAGTAGCAACGAAATGCCCACAAGGGAGAGTAGGCCGCGTACCAAGCGCTTGAAGTTTCCATTTTCTATAAGCACGTTCTTCTACCCATTTAAAACAAAGCCGACATACCAAATCCAGCCAGCATTCCAAATTTGATATCTGCAACTCCTGCCAAATGACAGCAGCCGCGGCCGCTACCAAAAAAATAGAAGAATGGCATCTGATCTAACTAAGGTAATAAACCCCGCAACTCCAAGAGAAAATAATGCCAATGGCCACTTGCTCGCCCAAGGCCAGCGTATGCACATCCATATGAACACGAGCAACCCACTTACCAGGGAAGACTTGAACCAATACATGAATCCCCCAAGCCATCCTTTTATTTCTTTTCGTCCAAATAAAAACCACGTGAGGCCCAGCGATAGCACAGAAATTACCAGCACCCCAAAGGCAGTGAAGTCCGTTTTCAATAAATGCATCAAAACTACTCTCCAGGAGGTCTTTCCTTAATATCATGCACCCCCGCCGCAAAAGTGCTTCCTGCCCGCATCCCTACGCCTGCACCGGAAAAATTTTCTTACCCCAAGGAATATTGTTTTCAGCAAAAGTTTTCTCGATTTCATCGATAAATGGTTTGCAGACAGAATATTCTTTCCCTGCCTCATAGCTTTCTAACGTAGCCAAATCATATTTTTTAACCAATTGCTCGCCCAAATCGGAGGAGTAAATTAGAGGTGCTAGCCAATACATCATCCCTTCGTTCGAAAGCTTATGTGGATTGAATTGGGCCAGTTTGCTGCAAAAATCTTCGTAATTCCGCAATTGGCGTGCTTTCATCCACCCCTCACTCCAAAGATTCCAATAACCAACTTTCAAGCATCTATATATAATCTCAACGGCGTACTGCCATGCGCCAGGAGAAGTGCCAGCGAACCAAATGGGTGGATAGTCATCTAAGGTCAATAGATAGAAATCATATTGGATACGTGCTGCGTAATCGGGATAAATATTACTCATGGTGCCACCTCACTTTTCCCGGGACGGCTTAGCATTGGTCATGGCCGCCTTCGCTGCGTACATTCCAACCGACTCGACAACCATTCCGATCAACGTAAAAACAAAAATATCAAATTCCAACCCAAGCCAGACCAATATCGCGCCAACGCACAATAACGACCCTCGTAGCCAGCGTTTGAGATCCCCTTGCGAATGAAAGATCGAAAAATCATACCCCCATCCCCCACTGAAAATTGACAGCGACTGCGCCCGCTACCAAAAAAATAATAGAAGGATCGCATTCGATCTACATAAGGTAATAAATCCTGCAAGCCCAAGAGACAATAATGCCAACGGCCATTTGCTCACCCCTGGCCAACGTATGCACATCCACATGAACACGAGCAACCCACTTACCAGGGAAGACTTGAACCAATACATGAATCCCCCAAGCCATCCTTTTATTTCTTTTCGTCCAAATAAAAACCACGTGAGGCCCAGCGATAGCACAGAAATTACCAGCACCCCAAAGGCAGTGAAGTCCGTTTTCATTAAATGCATCAAAACTACTCTCCAGGAGGTCTTTACTTAATATTATGTGCCCCCGCCGCAAAAGTGCTTCCTGCCCGCATCCCTACGCCTTCACCGGAAAAAGTTTCTTACCCCAAGGAATATTGTTTTCAGCAAAAGTATTCTCGATTTCATCGATAAATGGTTTGCAAACAAAATTTGGCTTGCAAACAAAACTATCCCCCCCTTCCTCATAGTCTTCTAACGGAGCCAAGTTATACTTTTCAACCAATTGCTCGCCCAAATCGGAGGCATAAATGAGAGGTTGTAGCCAATATACCGCCCCTTCGTCCGAAATCTTATCTGGATTGAATTGGGATAGTTTGTTGCAAAAATCTTCGTAATTCCGCAATTGACGTGCTTTCATCCACCCCTCATTCCAAAGATTCCAATAACCAACCTTTAAGCACCTATACATAATTTCAACAACGTACTGCCATTCTGATGAAAAATTCGTCAAAAAAGGAATGGTGCCAAAGAGTCCGCGGGGGGAATAGTCATCAAACGTCAATTGATAGAACTCAGTTTGAATAATTGCTGCGTACTTGGGAGAAATATTACTCATGGTGCCACCTCACTTTTTCACCGGAAATTTAAGTTTTAGAATATTACCTGCGCCTTTTTTATCTGCATTCAGTGCCTTAATGACATCGCTATTGATCTCTACCGTCGCGGTGGTCGAGGATGTTCTGGCGCCAGCCTGACCCGCAGGACGATAAGTAACCAATGTGCCATCTGCGGTCTTGGCCACCCAGCAACCAGGGCAGTCGTCCAATAACAACTTGTCGATCCTGGCCCCCTCAAATATCTGCTCCGCGAAATTCTCCGCAGTAGCGTTGGGGTTTGCACTGCCTGGCATACTTCTTGGCGAACCCGGGCCCTTTCTGGGCGTACCAGGCAGCTTTCCTGCTTTCAAATCAATAAGCGCTTGTGCGTTGACAGCGCTATTGGGAGCCTTGTTTTCGTGATCAGGCCCTTTGGGGTTCCGTGCAATGCGATCAAGTGCGGCCGTTTCTGCATCGGCCAGCGGATTTCCCGTCGCTTTGAGGCCGATCGTTGACGCTATCGACGCCTTGCCCTTCGCCACGATGCCGCGCAGTTGGCCAATCGAGAGCGTCCCATCCAGGCCGGCACTCAATGCCAAGCCGACCCCTATGCGATCCTCTATCGGCAGTGACCGTAAGTCATATTCACCGCCACGCTGGATGAGATCGATCGTCGCCAGCGTGCTATCAAACACCCCGACCAATGGGTACTTTTCCGCGCGTTGCGCGATCTCACGCTCGTCCTGCAAAGTCCGGATCAGCTTGGCCACGTCATCGGGGTGAGTCGAGTAACTGTCGACGTCTTGCGCCGCTTCAATCAACGCGAGGTTCGAGCGCGTCAGTACATTGCGCGGCGAGCGCTTCCCTGCTTGCCGCCAGGCCCCTGCGCGATCGTAGAGATCGGCCAGATCAGCGTCTTCCTTGATACCTCCGGCAAATACCAGCGCATGCCCGTACGAGGCGTCCGCGTTGCCATCGAAATAGACAAAACCCGGTCCCTGGGTCCCCGATGCGATTTCCGCCAGGAATGCACGGGCCTTCTGGTTCTCGTCATAGTGTTCAGCGGCCCAGGAATCGGTCTGCCGCAACGCCTGCGCGGTGAGTTCTTCCTCGGCCTGGGAAACGGATATCCCATTCTTTTCGGCGTAGCGCTTTGCGCTTTTTCGGATCAACGAACCTTCGTCAGGATGCAGTTGCCGGTTGTACATATCGGCCAACGACGCACCCGAGGCGCCGCTCATACCGCCGGTCGCGCCCCCCGCCGCGCTCGCCACGACGTTCAGAATGACCTTGGACACCTGATCGCGCGCATCCGCCGGCAAACCAGCAACCGCCTGATTGACCTGATCGCGCAAGAGGTCAGAGGCCGCGTCACCGGCCAGCGTGCCCGAGATGGCGCCGGCCACATCGCCACCGCCCAGCGCCGCGCCAATCGCGGCGATGGCCGCATGCAGCGCCATGCGCCCAGGCTTGCCCTCGCCCCAGAGTTGTTGATCGTCCGCCGTGAGCCTATCGGCAACATCCCCCGCAATCTGCATCCCCAACTGCCCAAACGCCTGCTGGAACTCCAGTTGCTCGCGGACCTTGTCCTTGTCGAAGATCTTCCCAATACTGCCGTTCGCCCCAGCCGTATCCCGGCTCAACCCGGCCGTGCTATCTCGGCCCGTTTCCTTGTCCGAGCGCACCTCGAGCATGCCGGCAGACACCGCCGCGCGGGTCGTGCCCGTTTCGCTGCCGCTGGTGCTGGCGAAGCTCAATCCCGATGGCCCGGCGCCCAGCGCGGCGCCTTTGTTCGGCTTGTCGAACGCACCCGACATGCCCAGGTTGATGCCGACCGTGGTCGACTTGTATTGCGCCGTGTTGTGGATATCGCGGAATCCCAGCGTCTCGGTGGACAGCCGGTTTGTCGCCGTATCGGCATCGCTGGCGACGACCGCGCCGTCCAATTGCGTGTGCTTGCCCACGTGGATGTCATAACCGCCCGCGCCCGCATACAGCCCCGTCTGCTCGACGACGCTGTCGTAGTTGGACTTGGTCTTGCCGACACTCGCACCCAGATAGGCATTGCCTGTCATCGAACCAAAGCTGAAGCTCCCCCCGGCGTTGACCTGCTTCTGCTTGGCGTCGTAGCGATCCGAATCCTGCTGGCTCGCCAGTGTCAGGTTGCGGCCGATATCGGCGCGGATGCGGTCGGCGCGCGCCTGGGTGCCCTCCAGCAAGGTGTCCCGGCCGGAAATCAGCGCGAGGTTGTCTCGCGCGCTGACCTGCGTCTCGCGATGGGTCGTGCCGTTGCCATGGGCCTTGCCACTGCCCACGAAGCCGCTGGCAAAGACGTTGATGCCGCCGCCGCTACCGCTATCGGACACGCCGATGCCGACACCGACCTTCCAGCCGCTGTTCTTGCTGGTGGAGACTTCGGTGGTGGTCTCGGCCTGACTTTGCAGAATCAAGTCATCGGTGGCCGCCAGCAAGATGTTCCTGCCGGCCAGATCGCTGCCGATGATGGACACGTTGCCCGTGCCTGCAGCGTCTTTTTCGCCCGCGGCCATGAGAGAAAGATTGCCCCCGGCCATAACGGATGAGGCGAAGGCGGTGTCCTGGGTGCGCCTGGTTTCACTAACGGATTTGCTGGCGCCCAGGCTGATCTGGATCTGGGCGCTGGCGGCTTCCTTCTGCGCCGCCGATGCGTTGTCGGCCTTTGCAGCCTCCATCATCCGATTGGCCTGCACGGCCTGATAGGCGGCCTGCCCGACCTTGACGGCGGCCAGGCGGCTATCCTTGGCCTCGCCGGCTTGCTGCAAGGTTCCCTGAATCTGTTGGGCCGCGCCCAGCATGCCGCCAGCCACGCCGATGGTCAGGCCGGACCGTTTGACCTCGTGATATTCGTGTTGCCGCGCGTCGCCAACGCCGGCGCGGACCGCGACGTTGCTGCCGGCAACGGAAATGTTGCCATCCTGGGCCAGCAGGTTGCTGGCCATGACATCGACATTGCGTCCCGCATCGATACCGAGGTTGCCGCCGGCGCTGCCCACCGTGCTGGCCGAATAGCCCCCGCTGGCGCCGCGCATCCAATCGGTGCGCTGTTGCGTGCTGTAGCCGATGCTGAATCCGCCACCGCCACCCAAGCCCGACTTCTTGACCTTTTCGTACTGGTAGTCCTTGTAGGTTTCGCCCTTGGCCAGGGCCTGCAAGTCCCTGCCGACGGCAATTCCGACGTCGCGGTCGCCCAGGACGTTCGAGCCAAGGACGGTCATGTCACGCCCGGTCAGCATCGCGACCGTGTCGCCGCCAAAGGTCGAGCTCACGCCTCGCGTCCAATCCGTCTCGCTCTTGCGATGGGTCTTCTTGCTGGACAGGAATCCTTTTTCCTTGAAGTAGGTCTCGTTGTACGTGTAGCCGGCCGAGTCTCCCGCCAGCACGTTGATATCGCGCTGCGCGTTCACGCCCAGGCCGCCCGCCGCCGAGACATCGGCGGCGCGGGCGTTGACATCGTTGCCGGCGATCAGCGTCAGGTCGCCGCCCGCGGCGATGCGCGTGCCAACATCGGTCGCGGCGCGCATCTCGGCGCGGTTGCGGCTGTCGTAGCGGAAAGATTCGGCGTAGCGGGTCTCGGCGCTGGTCAGGTTGATGTCGTGGCCAGCCTGGATGCGCGCAGCGCCCGTGGCGTCGATGACGGCAGCCTGGGCCGAGAGGTCACGCCCGGCCTGGATGTCGAGCGTGCCGGCGTCGATGCGCGACACGCCGTCGATGCGGGTGCTGGAGACGCCGCCGCTGGCGCTGGATCGGGTCGAAGCCGACAGCGTGATGTCGCGGCCCGCCTTGAGCGCGATGGCGCCGCCCTTGATCAGCCCCGCCAGGTCGTGGATGTCGTTGCGGGCGTTCAGGTCGATGCCGCCGGCCTGCAGGGTGCCGACGACGTTACGCAGGTCGCCGGCGTTAATGACCAGGGCGCGGCGCGCGCCCAGCGTGCCGCTGTTGGTCACGTCGCCGGCCACGTCGATGTGGGTATCGCGGCCGGCGATCAAGGTGCCGTCGCCGCGCAGGTCGCCCGGCTTGACGGCCAGGTAGACCTGGGGCGCAAGCACCTTCTGACGCGAGCCGTCGGGCAGCGTAACGGTGGTCTCGACCAGCCAGACGATGTCGCCGGTCAGCCGGCGCATCTGGTCTTCGGTAAGGGCGGTGCCCAGCGTCAGGTCGAATCGGCCGGCAAAGTCGGCGCCGGCCGCGAGCAGCGCCTTGTACTGCGATTCATTGTCGGCGTAGTCGCCGACAAAGCGGCTGCCGGTGGCCAGCATGATCTGCTCGGCCACCTGCCGCTGTTCGTAGAACCCATCGCCCAGGCGCTTGAGCGTCAGGCCCGGGTCCTGGTTGAGGCGACGCAGCAGCATGTCGCTGGAGACGGCACTGCGCGAACCGGTGAATTGGCGGTCGGTGACGACCAGGGCCGGCGCATCCGGCGAGGCGACCACTTGATACAGCCTGTTGGTTGGCAATACCGGCGGCAGGGTGACCACGCGTACCGTCTGATTGCCCGGAGCGCCCACGTCGATGATGCGTGCGACGGGCCGCCGGGACGGTGCCGCGCTGGCCGGCGGATTCGACAGAAGCGCGGCAGGCGGCGCAGCATGACCGCTGTCGGGCAATGCGGCGTGGTCCATCGTCGACCCGACTGCCACGTCCAGACGCGCGGGGTCGGTGACACTTTCGTAGTGCCCCCAGGAGTCGTTGCGATGACGCCGGCGGGTAACCGTGTACACGATCGAGCCGACCCGCTCGATATGCGTTTCGCCGGGCGCGCCCCGGTTGTCGATGCCCGGGCCATTCACGGTCAAGGCACCGCCCGCTACGATGCGGCTCTTGTCATTGATGACCGCACCGCTGAAGGCGGCATCGCCACCGGCCACGATGCTGGCGGGGTCCGACGACGTGACGCGAGTCTCGCTGACGTCCTCGCGCACGATGTAATAGAAGAAGTTGCGAACGAGGCGGTTATTGAAGTCGGCGTTGAAGGCGCGGATTCTGGCTTGCAGTTCGTCGTGGCGCGCCTTGTTGATCGCCAGCGCTTCTTCGCGCGCTGCGGTGGCTGCCTTTGTGCAATCATCGGTGTTGCACTGGCTTTGCTGTGGGACGGGAACGGGCATCGGTTCGTCCACGCCGAACACTTGCCAGACGCGATCGCCGGCCTGGTAGCGAGGGACAGGAACGCGTGCCGAGAGTACGCCCCCTGACCGTACCCACGCATAGGCTGGGGGAATAGGTGCGTCCACGCCCTCTTCGCCCTTGATTCGAGGCACGTAGTCGAACGGCGGACCGTAGCGCGACTCCGGATACTTGGCCGACGGCAGCAACAGGCTGCGGTCGGGGTCGTCGTTGAGGAACACCGGATCCTTGCCGCACGAGGTGGTGACCGAATCGCATAGCCACGTGGTGGCGCCGTCCAGCAGTTCGGTGCCGTTCTCCAGCCGGTAGTAGATCTTGCGGTCGGCATGGCTGACCTGGACCTGTTCGCTGGTGAAATGCGGATTGAGGTTTTCGATGCGATCGACGGCGATGCGGGCGTCACCGCCGGCCTCGAGGGTGGCGGATACGTTCGAGACCGTGTCCGCCTGGCCCGTCGCCAGACTTGCGGTATCCAACTCGCGCCCGATCCGCAGGTCTCCCGCCGCGTACAGCAGGGCATGCTCGCGGTTGGTCAGCGTGCCCACGCCCAGATCGATATCACCACGCGAGGCGATGACGGCGTCGGCGTCATTCAACAGCACCGGCGCCTGGATGGCAATGCGGTCGCCGTAGAGGCGCCCGCTGTTGCGCAGGCTGCCCGCACGGATGTGGCTGTACCCTCCGTCGATCAGGCCGGCATTGGCCAGATCGCCGCTGATAGCGAGGTCGATGCCGCGCAGGCCAATGAGTTCCCCCGTCGCGCCATTGGTCAGTGCGTCGGCGGTGATCCGCAAGTCATGCCCCGCGTGCAGCTTGCCGTCGTTGTGCAGCGTGCCGGTGGCCAAGGCCAGCGACCCGGCCGTGGCCAGCTCGCCCTCGGCATTGCGCAGATCACCGACCTGAAGCCGTGCATCGCCTTGGGATGAGAGTCTGCCGCCGTCGTTGTCGAGCGCGCCGGCGGTCAGGTCCAGTTCGCGGCCGGCGTCGATGCGGCCAGCCCGGTTGTCGAAGGCATCCGTCTCCAGCGCGATACGCGTCCCCGCCAACCCGAGGCGAACGGGGAGGGGATCGGTATCGGCCGCGCGGGTGTCCGTGGCGCCGGCAACACGGCTCACGATACCGTCGGCCAGCGTGTCGCGGTTGTCCACGTGGCTCGCGCGCAGGACCAGCGCATCGTCTCCCTGGATCCGTCCGGCACGGTTGTCGAGCATGCCTTGCGTCTGAAGAGTGAGAGCGTCGGCGGCAATCAGGCCGTTTGCGTTCGCCACCTCCTGCGCACGCAGCAATGCCACGCCCTCGGCGGCGAAGGTGCCACCCACGTTGTCGATCTTGCCGCCGGCATTCAGCGTAAGTTCACCAGCGCCAAGAATCTTGCCTCGCGCATTGTGCACGCCCGCGGCGCGGATGTCGGCCACGCCCCCGTAGACGCTGCCGCCCTGATTGCGCAGGTCGCCTCGGATATCCAACGACAACCTCTCGGCCGCGACGTGACCGCGTTCGTTGAACATGTCTGCCGCGCCCAGCGTAGCGCGGCCCTGAGCGAGCAAGGTGCCGTCCGTGTTGTCGAGGCGATCCGCGATGGCAATGTCCAAGGCGCCAGCGCTGGCGAGCTTGCCTGCGGTGTTGACCAGACTGCCGGCATCGATGCCGACCACGCCGCCGTATACGCGACCGCCCTGGTTCCGCATCGCGCCCACGCTGGCGACCGCCAGCGGGCCTTGCGCCTGCAGGACGCCATCGCGGTTATCGATATCGGCCGCCTGTAGCGCGATGTCGCCGCCAAGCAGCTTGCCGCCCTGGTTGTGGAACGTGCCACCGCTATCGATACGTACGGTGTCGCTGGCCTGGATCACGCCGTCCTGGTTATCGATTCGGCGGGTGGCGCTGATCGCCACGGCACGGCCGGACACCACGCCACCAGCCGCGTTGACGATGACGTTTCCGCCAAGCGCTACCGTATCCACGCCGGCGATCGTGCCCCCGCCGTTATCGATGGCGCCGACCACGTGGCCATTGAGTACGCCACCGCTGGTGAGCTTGCCAAGCGTGTTGTCCAGGCTGCCGGCATGCAGCGAGACCGATGCGCCATATAGCGCACCGCCTCGGTTGACGAGCGCGCCCGTGGCGTCCAAGGCCAATACGCCGCTGGCCGCCAACTGGCCGTCCGACAGATCGAGGGTGTCACCACGCAACAGGGCATCGCCGCCGGCCAGCAGAGTGCCCGCATTGCCGATGCGCGCGGCCTGCACGTCCAGCGTGGCCGGCCGCACCGAGCCATCCGCTTGCAGGCCGACGGTCGCCGCACCCACGTTATCGAACCGGCCCGCCACGAAGCGGCTGCCTGCGCCCGAGGACATGGCCCCGTTGTTGGCGATCCTGCCTGCGGCATCCAACGCCAATGCGCCGGCCGCGGCGACCTCGCCTGCGTTGGCGACATCGCCCGCGCTACGTACCGCCAAGTCGGTAGCGGCCTGTATATGCCCCGACGGCTGGATACGGACATCACCGTTGACGTCGACCGACAGGGCGCCCGTCAACGCCGCCAGATTGCCGCCGATGTTCACTCCCACGCCGGCCTCGGTGCCAACCAGGCGGATGCTGTTGGCGTACATGCCGCCCAGCGCGGCCGTATCCAGCGCCACGGCGGGTGCAGGGCCATCACCCGCCTGCGCGGATACGGCGCCCGTGCCGTAGTCAACGCGCGATGCGCCGGCCGTCACGTTCAGACGGTTCGCCCAGATGCCCGCGTTGATCTCCAGCGTGCGCGCGATCAGGTCCATCTGGCTCAGGTTCATGCCGTTCAGGCCTTCCCCTTCGACCGCGAGCCGGCCCCCCGCCACATCAAATCCGATGCCCCCATCTGGCCCGACGCGCGGCGTGCCGGTGGTCAGGGTGGCGCGGTCCGCGTTCAGAAACCCGCAGCCATTGCACGTAATGCCCGCCGGGTTGGCGACGATGACGTTCGCCCGATTTCCAGCCACTTCCAGCGTGCCGAGCAGTTGCGACGGATTCGGCGCGGTCACCTGGTTGAGGATGGTGCCCGCATGCCGATTGCCCAACATCGGGTTGCCCGCCACGTGCCCGGCCAGTTGCGTCTGGCTGGCGCCGCCGCTGTTGTTGAGCACCACCCCAGACGGGCCGACGTTGAATTGCGTGTAGCGGTTATTCGACACGCCGCCGGCCGAAGGCGGCGCGATGTTGATGACGGGCACGCCATTGCTGACACCCACGAAGGGCTTAGCGCCCGGCACGCTCCTGTCCACCGCGATCGGCAGCGTCTGCGCCAGCACCGGCGACCAGACCTGCGTGAAAACCACGGACCACACGATCAGGGAACGGAGCTTGGACATCATGCGTACTCGGTTGAAGAAGGCCTGGAGGGAGGACAGCGCAAGCGTCTTGATGGCCGCGGGGACATCCTGTTGCCCGCGGCAAATCAGCGGCGACATCTGGGATCGGCAATTGCGCGTTTCGCAAAGCGCCATGCAGGACTTCGTTTTTAGTCGCGCTCCGTTCGTACAAGACGTAGGAACGATCCGAGATTCGGCGAGACACGCACGAAAATCGGATGAATGGCGTGTTGTGTGGGCGATCCGCGCAGCGGCAGCCATCGCGCTGGATCGAGGCCATCCAACGCCACGGAATGGGCGTGCGGCGGACGCGTTCGTCTCGGCTACCGGGCAGGCATCATTGCGGAATGACGCCGCCAATACGGACGATCATGAGGGGGACGAATTCTCCGGTGGAGATCGTGGGGACGAGCCCGAAGGGGTATCGGCGGGCGTTCCGACAGGCGGGGTGAGGGTGGCTGGGGCTGCCTGATGCTTGGGGGATGGGGGGCCTGACGCTTGGTGGCCTGGAACTGGCCTGACGCGTTGCGCGGCAGGCCGTTGGTCTTTTTCGGGTTACTGGATCGAGCGCGGCGCGGTGTGCGTGGCGGCGTCGAAGGCGGCGTCATCGGCGTAGGCGCGGGCCGATTCCAGCATGGCGTCGGTCAGGGTGCCGAGGTGTTCGCACAGGCCTTCCACGCCGCCCATCAACGCGGCCACCGTCCATGCGTCCAGCGGCTGGCTGCCGGTGGCGGCGGGTTCCAAGGCGCTGTTGCCGACCAGGCGGGCGATGGTCTGGATCGCGTAGCGGGCGCGTTCGATGTTGTAGAGGTGGGAGAGGGGGACCGGGCCGTGTTCGGGGTCGGTGTCGACCAGCCAGGGGTTTTGGGTGAGGGGGTGGGATTGCATGACAGGCTCCAAAGACTGATGAAGCCCGCTCCCCACTTCCAAATGGGGTGGGCGGGCGCAAGGCAAGGTTGGAAGACCGGCGTCTTTGGAAACCGGCGTGCGCGAACGCACCCTCGCCAGGGCCCGCCCATAGGGACGTGCAAAGGCATACGGACGTGAAAAAGCCGCCAAGCGGCGGCGGTCCGCCAAAGACATTGCCGGCTTCCAAACCGGGGCTACCGTTGGTGTGGTAGTCGAGAAAGTATAGACCGTAAAAGAGGCTGTACGGGTGAGGAATGATAGTTTGGAATACGGGCGGTCTACCACGCAGAAACGCCACTATCTGACTAACAGCAGCGATTGATATGTGACGTCAACAAGCTTCTCTGTAGCGATGGTCAACCAGGCAGGTAGGTCGATCCCTGGCCTCTCCTGCATCACCAATCGACTAGGCCGAATTCCTTACTTATCCCACTTGCGACAGTCATCCCAAGTAAGATCGACCACTGTTGGTTATACGTCCAGACCTACCCGATCGTAATCCAGCCTGGCACTTCAATAGCTTTCTCAATGCAAGGCCGAACGAGCGGCACCGCCTTATCAAACGCCATTCATGGAGAACCGACATTCACACTTGCTGAACGAGAATTTCCACAAATAATATCGGCATAGTAATTAGATTGGCGCGATTAAAAACTAGATGCCACTTACCTCATGTGCATCGCTCCTCGCCGTATCATTTTCTTCAGCGAGAAACTGCTCGGAATTCTCTGAAAAGTATCGTTCCATCGCATTTGCTCGCGACCACATAAATATAGTGGGCACGATCCAAATTCCCAATGCCGATAGCCAAAAGGTCACGCTATCCCAATGAGAAATTGGAGCGACAGCTCGATCTATCCTCATACCACCGAGCACTAGCGCAAGCATGCTAATTTCAACGGCCACAATGAAGACCGCATTCGAATGCTCGCGAAGATGGGAATATGTATCACGCACATCTCTCGCTCCAGCTTTACGCCTTGCTGCAAAAAGCTTCTTATAGAATTCGTAGTTATCCTTCGAGCCACTGAAGATTTTAAAAAGCACAAAATACTGCGCAAGACCAATCCAAACAACAGGCGCCCCGATTACAAGAAGCCTAATATCGGATATCTGCGGTTCAACCCCAAAGTATAGAGGAATGAATTGAGAGAAAGACCAGATTGCGCAGGAAAATATAAAAACCAGTAGATAATCACGCTTTCTGTAATCAACGCCCCCCGGCTCAGGCACTATTGCATTCGACCTATCGACAACCGCATTGCTTGCATGATTAACACGCTCGCCCTTATCAAATCGCCAAAAGGCAATTAATAGAGCAGAAATTAAAAACGTGACCACATAAGAAAATAATGCACATGAAAACTGAACTTTCGCCAACTGTGGGAAAAACATTAAAATGCTTAGCACAAAAACCCAACCGAACCAAAAGAACCGCGACAGCCTGTCGGCCGCCCCCTTGCTATATCGCCCCGCATGCAAAACAGTAATCGGAGTGCTAGCCACATAACAATATGCTAGTCCCAGCAAAGCAACCGCCACGACAATTGATGTCACCCCGTACTTGGGCTCAGTGGAAGCTACCCGTGACGCCTCATTTGCTACAAATAGTGCCCCGGGTATCAGGCCACCGTATACCACAATGATTGCAATGCATATGGCGCCAACCACGAATCCCAGGAAATATCTAACGAGATAAGACTCCCACCACCTGTTATTAGAATTTGAGGTTTCTGATTTTTCTGGTGCAACCATTTTTTCCTGCCGGAATAAAAGAGTAAAAACAACTGAACAATGCACCTCGGCCGGCACATACGAACTTCGTTTCACCACAAAGTTTTCAGACTATGGGGCAGATTTTTATTATTAGCATTTTGCACCAAACAGCCGTTGCGATTTACTAAATGTAGACAGGTTGGCTTAGCGAAGAAACCGCCTGATCAAACGATATTTTCTCCGAAAATATTAGAACCTCATCTCCGACACGATTGGAGGCACTTTGCGAGAGTTTGTACATGACCTTTTTTCGGTCGGCGTAAAGATTCAAAATAAAGTCGTGATTATCATAGGACACCATCCATTTATTTTTTATTTTTTCAACATGCCTAGATAGCTTTTTGTGATCAGCTTCAGAGTAGAAATTCATATACAAATCAGACCCTTTTTGAAAATAAGGAGGATCCAGATATATAAATACCTCTTCCCGCATGGCATCCATTTTTTTTACGAAGGACAGCCCATCCAGATTTGACACATTTATTCTATCTTTGAATCGCGCGATTTTTCTTATCCTTGCTATTAAATCGCTTTTATTGAAGCGAGCATCTATTTTAAATTTTCCCTTCTGCTCATAACCACCAATAACCCCTCCCTTTAGCACCCCAGAAACATTAGTTCTATTGAGAAAAAATGTTGTTTTCGCGATTTCAAAGAAATCTAAATCTTGGCCTTGCTGCTTCTTAAAGTAATGCCAATTGTGCATTGAAACCTCTACTTGGCCTATCCAATCGCACAACTCATCTGATCTTTCGAGAACAGTCTTCCAGAACGCGTAAATCGCAGGATCCAAATCATTAATATATATTCGATCCACGTACTCCTCGAACAATAAGCGCAATGCAAGTCCGGCCCCCCCCGCATAAGGTTCCGCATATGCGACGCCGACAAGGTCGTTTTCATAAAAAAGATTGGAGACAAATGGAAAAATGGAATTTTTCCCACCTGGATATCGTAACGGGGAGCAATAGCGGCTCACGACTTGGCTGCCTTACCATGTGAATCAGTTAGTATTGCTCCAATTATAACGGACACTGCAATAGTTTGATCCAAACCTGCGGCGGCAGAATAATTGTGAGCGCCAGTATGCAATAGCTGCACCAGGCTTCCCTCATTCACGTTGTGATTAGAAAGCGTTGTCTTTGCATTAGTATCAAGCGTACTCTTTGCAGCTTGAAAATGTGAACTTACATAGGCTTTTAAATCTTTCCCCTTATCTTTTGCTGCTGTTTCGGTGAGCAAGCGAAGGGCCATGCGGATCAAGCAAGGGAACATCGCGGATAGATCTTTCTTATTTTCTCTGTAGTATCTATGTAGGTCAGCGATGTCGCGATACAGGTTGCTGACATCTCCGGCGTTTAAATACAGAGGACCTCCGAATATCTCATGCCCCTTTCCTCTTACGCGCCTGGTTTGCCGCAGCCCATCATTGCTAGGAGGAGTCGATTCTGTGACATTCTTAAGATCAACCTCTTTAGCCGATTTTTTTTTGCCGGAATCAATAACACGTCTATTATCAGGGTTCAACACACCCAGCACATCCCCTCTATTTTTGCGCGTCGAAATTGTCCTATTTTTAATTTTCTCGGAAATATCTTCGAGTATTTCTCTCGTTTCCTTCGGGTCGAACTTGCTCAGTAACTTCCCATCTTCCAAAAAAATTCCTAATTCTTCTAGCGTATCCGGACGGAAAATCTCCTCCTTCACGAAACGTTGATTCAAATGTGGGTTCTTACTAATTAAACCCGTATTCTCTTCCATCATTAAAAATGGCGTTTTTGGCTTTCCCATGAATTTATGCAGAAAAATATCACGCTCCAACGGCTGCCATGAACCTGTATCAGCGTGCTTTCTAAAAATATTTGCGAGAGCTATATCTCGCGAACATAAATTGCAAGGAATTTTTTCTGGAAAATCGGGAATAGCGGCAACGTCAATGCCATCGGCCTTAACATGACCATGCTTTATTTTTCCTAGAATTATTCTCCTATTTCCGTCATAAACGATCGGAGTCTGCCCATGCAAAACTACCGTTGGTAATTCACTGAAATCGTAGTACTCCCCCATTTCTTGCGCCAACTTCGGAAGAGTCCATTTTCCCCGTTGATCAGCAATTGCTCTATCAACAATAGTTTGGTCGCTTGCTCGCGCATCAATCACATCACGAGGGTTTTCTGTCCAGAGCCTTAAATCCTTAAGATGGAACGTTGTAACCTTTTGACTCATGAGCCCCTCCTTAGCGGATGTCAAAAAAGGCACTTATTCACCGTGCTTGTGATCGTACGAACCGGCGCTTAAGCACAAAAATATGGTTTGAGTAACTAGAATAGTACAAATTAAATAATTTTTATCATAATAGACAAAACATAAGGGTAAACCCTTACATCCCATCCTCGACACGCAAGAAATTGCTACGGCGGTTACTCGCCGAGCGAACTTAACAGGGGACGGACCCTACCCTGATTTGGCTTTCCATGCGAACGGGGCATTGTCTTTTTGACTCATCACGAGAACTGTTCCCAATCACTTAACGGTTTCTCCTATTGGAGCCTCCAACCTACCAATTGAAACAGATTCGTTCTAGAATCTATCAACGAACAGGCCACTTTTATCGCTATTCAAGCGGCGTCACCAATAAATAGTATTCAGACATTAGTTTCGTGCACATAAGTTCCCAGTCTTCGCAGGTGGGACGATCTGAACATGGACCTCACCGACAGATCTTCGCCCACAAAATGCGAACGTTGGTACCGCCTGTTATGGCGGCCAACACCGATTAATATTAGTCATCTACCTTCAACGCACAGACATGGCTCACTTTTCCACAGAATTCCCGATCGATTCAAAGAACACTGTCGAAGAAGTCATGCGCCTTGCGTGTGAGTGGATAGCAGGAAGTCCACACACCAAAACCCAAAGATCTGATCTGTCGGATCTACCAAAAGAGGGGGAACGCATCGTCACTATCGGGGATGAACAAGTAACTTTGGCGAGAGCTGGTGGAAGAGATTTTGAGATTGGCGGTCTGCACTATGTACGAATGGAAGAAGGACTTCAGTGGACAACTGCCATAGTTACGTTTAAGACACATGAGAAACAAAGCCTCAGCATTCAAACCGTCTGTGAAGCTTTGAGCACTGCTGCTAGGCTACCTCCGCCCAAAAAGCCGTACTTCATTCGGCAAGCACTTAATCAACTTGGTGGAGGTACAGATGGCGAAATTCCAGTTACGGACCGCCCATTTCGACTAGGAGAGGAAGAGGCAGAAGTTGCCGCAGATCTCATTCTCGGTACCGCAAATAATTCGCTTCCCATCGTTTATGTAAGCACCGGTTTCCGGGGTGGGCATCTAATTGACCCTGATGTGTTAGCGAAATCAGTTTCGGGTATGGCCCACGTGGTGGTAGAACCGTCCAGGACCTTTTCCATAAAAGTGAAAGGTTTAACCCGGGCAAGAAATGTGTTTGGCGGCACCGTTGGTGTGTACTGGCCGAATTCTCAGTCTAGAAAAGCATACTTTCTAGATGACGAAACCCCTGATCCGCGAGCGCTGCAATTCGAGGTTGCAAGGGACATCCGCATTGCCTTGTCTAACCGGCGCCTGGCAACTCCGTGTACGTGGTCTAACCTCAAGGAGGCGGTGGCTCGCAATCGGATTGATCAACTTAAGTCCGCAGGATCCACTGAACTTCACGCATATATTGAGGCCTTTGACGCAGACCTAGCAGCAAAAGAAGCACGCGCAAAAGAGGCCGAGGAGGAGGTATCTCGGCTTTCCTCTGAAAATCGTCGACTTTCTGTGGCGAACCAGTCCTCAGCAGACGGACTAATCCAACGCGGCAATGAACAAGACCTGTATCAACACGAGATCGCGGATATCATCATAGAAGCCCTCAGGGATGCGAGCCGCAGTGCTCGCGAGGGCAGTCGTCGTCAACATGTACTGCAAGACTTGATTACGGCCAACCTTGCATCTGGCGCGGGCCAAGCGCTAGGAAACGAGATCAAGACTCTACTCAAGACTTACCAAGAAATGGATGCAAAAACCCGGAACGCGCTGGGTCGCCTCGGCTTTGATCTCACTGACGATGGAAAGCACTACAAGGCCATTTTTCAAGGTGATGGCCGTTACACTTTTTCTTTCTCAAAAACTAGTAGCGACCATCGTACCGGCAAGAACTTAGCAAGTGATATAAACAACAAACTTTTTTAATATTGCGCGTGCATATTTAATAGTGCCCATGACTCGTGAATAAATATCATAAGCCCCGTTTCTGCGCGACGCTATCAATAAAAGTAAAATACGCAATGTAACGATGGTGTAAAATAAAGTGCTCTTTACTTCAACCTCTTTTCAACCTTTACGCGCTCGCGCGATCAATCCAACTGCGCCAGCATCGCCTCAATCTCCTCAGCCGTCACATTCAACGCTGGCATATTGACGTCACCCCCGTTTCGCAGCAGTTGAAAACTAGAATTCGGTCGGCTCAGGCAGGCTGACCTGCTGTGTTTTGGCGTATTCACTCGGGGTCAGCATGCCGAGGGAGCCATGGGGTCGGTGGTCATTGTAATCAGCACGCCATGCTTCAATGACCGTCTTCGCATGCTCAAGCGATAGGAATTCATGCGCGTTCAGGCACTCATCCCGTAGCCGGCCGTTAAACGACTCGCAAAGGCCGTTATCTGTGGGTTTGCCCGGCCGAGTGAAGTCCAGCAACACTTTGTTCTCCCAAGCCCATAAATCCAGTGCTTTGGACGTGAATTCTGTTCCATGGTCGACGGTGATACTGGCCGGCAAAGCAACCCTCTTGGCGACTCGATCGAGCGCCTGAACCACGCTGTCACCGGTTAGCCGAAAACCCACCTCCAACACGGGACTCTCACGGCTCCAGTTATCCACGACGGTCAGCACCCGAAACGCTCGCCCGTCAGCTAATTGATCATGCACGAAATCCATGCTCCAGCGCTGCCCAGCACCTGTTGCTTGCGGTGCGGGCCCCCGATGCAGACTCAACCGCTTATTGCGGCGGACGCGCATCCGAACCTGCAGCCCTTCCAGGCGGTACAGGCGATGGACTCGCTTGAGATTGACCTGCCAACCTTCTCGGCGCAAAAGGATATGAATCCGCTCATAACCAAATCTCGGTCTGCTCATCGCGATGTCTCGAATGCGCATCCGCAATGCCGACTGATCTCGCGCGCTGCTTTTGCGATACCAACTGCCGCTGGAAAATTGACCCAGCCGACACGCCCTCTGGACACCTACCTGATGCACGTCCAGGATCCATTGAACCACCTCCCGGCGGCGTGTCGGCGTCAGACCTTTTTTCGGATCACGTCCTGCAGAATATGCTTGTCCAAAGTCAGGTCGGCCACAACCCGCTTGAGCCTCGCGTTTTCCTCTTCAAGCTGGCGCAGCCGACGAATCTTGCTAGCCGCAAGATCGCCGTACTTCTTCCTCCAGTTGTAGAACGTCGCCTCTGATATCCCCAATCCGCGGCAAACATCCGATACAGGCGTACCGGCTTCTGCTTGGCGCAGTGCGTATGTCACTTGCGCCTCGGAGTAGCGTGACTTCTTCATCGCGTCCTGCTCCTTCTTCAAAAAGAGCCTGAAGCGACCTTACTCTAGTTTTGAGATACCCACGTTTTTTGGGAGAACGTCAGGCAGAAGCCTTGCACGAATGAGTACGTAAACTGGATGGAAAAGATAAGGGCCGCTTTTGCGGCCCTTATCTTCATGGCTTAACGAATCGCTTCCATCAAGCCTTACGCACCCGCCCAATCAACCCATCCAACTGCGTAAGCATCGTATCGATTTCTTCCGCCGTCACATTCAACGCCGGCATAAACCGCAGCAAATTCCCCCGCGGCGCATTCAGCAGGAGTCCATTCGGCGTCAGATTCCGCGCAGCCTCGACAATCGCCGGACCATCATCGCGATCCATCACCAGCGCGCGCAGCAGGCCCATCCCACGCTCACCCTTCATCCCATACTTGGCCGACAGGGCCAGCAGGCCTTCGGACAATTGCTTGGCGCGGGCATTCACCGATTCCATGAAGCCCGGCGCAGCCAGCGCATCAAACACCGCCACACCAACCGCAGCCATCAACGGATTCCCGTTATACGTGCCGCCCTGGTCCCCATGCGAAAACACGCAGACTTCCTGACGGGCCAACAAAGCAGCCAACGGCACGCCACCGCCAATCCCCTTGGCCAGCGTCATGATGTCCGGCACCACGTCGGATTGCTGGTAGGCGAACAGGGTGCCGGTGCGGCCCATCCCCGTCTGCACTTCATCAACGATGAACAGCAGCTTGTGCTCATCGGCCAGCTTGCGCAGGCCCTGCATGAATTCCTTGGTGGCGGGGATGACACCGGCTTCGCCCTGGACGGGTTCGAGCATGATGGCGACGGTCTGATCGTCGATCAACGCACGCACCGATTCCAGATCATTGATCTCGGCCTTCAGGAAACCTTCCACCTGCGGCGCGAACATCTTGTCCCAGCCCGGCTTGCCGGACGCCGACATCGTGGCCAGCGTGCGGCCGTGGAAGCCGTGATTCATGGTGATGATCTTGTAGGCGCCCTTCTTGTTGACCTGGCCCCATTTGCGCGCCAGCTTGATGGCGCCTTCGTTGGCTTCGCCGCCGCTGTTGGCGAAGAACACGCGGTCGAACACCGACGCGCCGGTCAGGCGGCTGGCCAGTTCGATGGACGGCAGGTTGTAGAAGGCCGGCGACGGGTTCATCAGCAGCTTGGACTGGTCCAGCAGGGCCTTTTGCATTTCCGGGGCGCAGTGGCCCAGGGTGTTGACGGCCCAGCCCTGGATGAAGTCCAGGTATCGCTTGCCCGCGTGATCCTCCAGCCAGGACCCCTGACCGCGCACGAACACGAGGTCCGGGCGGGAGGTGATCTCCATGAGGGCGTTGACGTTGTACTGGCTGAATTCCATGGCGGTGCCTGCTGAATTGTGAGAACCGGGTTGAAAAAGGGTGGGGAAACGCGTAAATGCCGAATTTAGCATCGGCGGCGGGATGCTATCGTGACGCACCCCCAGCCGATCCGCCCCACGGCCGCCTCAAAAGGGCCGCTTGCGCGGGGCTCCCTATTTTATGCAACAGGGCCGGCGCCAGGCGCCGCCCTTTGTCGCTTTTTACTGACCGATCATGACACGAATTCTTTCCAGTCTTGCCGCCGGCCTGGTGCTGGCGGCGGCCACGACGGCCGCGCATGCGGCGTATCCCGACCGTCCCATCCGCCTGGTGGTGCCGTTCCCGCCGGGGCAGGCCACCGATATCTTCGCCCGCGCGCTGGCCGAGAAGCTGGGCGCGGCGCTCAAGCAGCCGATCGTGGTGGAGAACCGCGCCGGCGCCGGTAGCAATATCGGCATGGAGCAGGCCGCGCGCGCGACGCCGGACGGCTACACGCTGGTGATCGCGGGTTCGGCCGCGGCGGTGAACCAGACGCTGTACAAGACCATCAACTACAGCCTGACCAAGGATTTCGCGCCGGTGTCGGGGGTGTTCTCGGTGCCGCTGATGTTCCTGGCGACGCCGGCTTCGGGCATCACGTCGCTGCAGCAGCTGGTGAAGCAGGCGCGCGCCAATCCGGGCGAGCTGGCGTATGCCAGCGCCGGCATCGGCGGCACGCAGCATTTGTCGGCCGAGATGTTCAAGGCGGCGGCCAATATCGACATTCGCCATATTCCGTACAAGGGCAGCGGCCCGGCGCAGGCGGATTTCCTGGGCCATCAGGTGCCGCTGATGGTGGATTCGGTGACGGCGGGCCTGCCGCACGTGCAGAGCAAGAAGGCGGTGGCGCTGGCAGTGACGACGGCCAAGCGCCTGCCGCAGTTGCCGGACGTGCCGACGGTGGCTGAAAGCGGTTATCCGGGTTTCGAGGCGATTGGCTGGGCGTCGGTGCTGGCCCCGCGCGGCACGCCGCCCGAGGTGACCCACTACCTGAGCCAGCAGATCGGCCACGTGCTGGGCACGCCCGAGATGCAGAAGTTCTTCCATGACCGCGGCGCGGAACCGATGCCGATGACGCCCGAGGCCACCGCCACCTTCATCGCCAGCGAGGTCGAGAAGTGGGGCAAGGCGGTCAAGCAGTCGGGCGCGCAGGTGGACTGACGGCGCGGTGGGAGGGCGGGCGCGGCGGCCTTGCGGGGCATCACGTCGGGCGCCTGCCCCAAAGCAAGCCGCGCAATGACAAACGCCGGGCCCAGGCCCGGCGTTTTTGCGTCAGTTGATGACGACGTGGTTGTTGTCCTTCTCGCTGCCTTCGATGGCGCCGTGCGGGCCGATCTGCACGTAGGATGCGCTGGAGCCGATGTGCATGCCCCACGACAGCATGTGGCCGCCGAATTCCTGGGCCCATTCGCCCCAACCTTGCTGCGGGTTGCCGACGCCGTGCGATTCCAGTTGGAAGAAGCTGTCGCCGTTGTTGGTGCGGCCGATCAGCAGGTGGCCGACGCCGGGCAGGTCCATGCCGTGTTGCTGGTGCGGCGAGCCCTTGTAGTGGCTGGAGCCGCGCGCCTGCATCTGGCCGCCGCCATCCTGTTGCAGTTGGTTGGCGAGCGCGCCGCCATCGTTGACGACGAAGTGGCCGCCGCACATCAGGGCGGCATGGAACTGTTGCTGGGTCATTTGCAGGGCCTGGCCGCCGCGCGTCAGGTTATTGAGCGCAACGCCGTTCAGGCGGTTCATGACGTCGGTTTCCTGCTGAGTCGCCTGATTGTTGTTCAAGGCGTTGGTGAAACGCCCCGACAGCACGCCGCCATCGTTGATCGCGCTCTGGAAGCCCGGAGCGTTGGGCAGCGAACCCAGCACGGTGGTGCGCGAGATCTCGTCCAGGTCCGGCGCCGGCGCATTGCCGAGCGCATGGGCCTCGGACTGCACGTAAAGATCGATTCCCCGCACGACGTTCGACAAGGCATGCACGGTGCCGCCGATCACGTTTTCCACCAGGGTGTTGAGGGTACTGGCCCAGGACCCGCCCTGCGCCTGCTGCACGTTGCCGTTCTGCGGCGCCTGCTGCACCCCGACGGGCGCCACGGCGTTGACCTGGCCACCGCCGACCTGTCCGATTCCTCCTGCGACCATGTCGTTCTCCTTCAGGCAAGGTTGAGGGCGGGGGACATGCCCGGCGCCGCGGCGGCCGGGGCCGGCGTGTCCTGCGCGGTCAGCTTGCCGTCGGCGTAGGCCTTGCGCCAGGTCTGCTGCACCAGGCGGAAGTCGCCCAGCGCGCGCACCAGGCCGTCGGCGTCCAGGCCGTCCAGCGGCAGCGTCTTGAACAACAGGATCTTGCTGGCGTCGGCGTCGACGCTGAAGGCACAGCCGTCGGTCAGCAGGCCGTACAGCTGGGCTTGCAATAGCGTTTCGAACAGGCGGGCCTGCTGCGCCTGCGGCGGATAGAAGCCGATGGCGCCGGCCAGGCTGATCTGGCCGCGGCTGTCGTGGTGCTCGATGCGCACCGGGTGGTCGTCCTGGAACTGGATGTCCAGCGCCTGGGCCTTGGCGTCGACGCCGCCGCCCAGTTGCAAGCGGTCGGCGGCCGCGTTGATGAGGTCATGAAACGCCATTGCCATTCTCCTTGGGTTGGATCGATAGACAAGGCGTGAGTAACGCGGGAGGCCGCCCCGGTTCCGTAGCGTTACGAATTCGGCCGGCGCGAGGCCGGCCGGACGGGCGGGTCAGGTGTTGTCTTTGACCGTGGTGCTGGGGCCGTTGGTCTTGACCGACGCGATGCCGTTGTCGCGGGCCGCGGTGCTCGAATACATCTCGCTGCGGCCGATGGTCTGGCCATTGGTGGCGGTCAGGGTGAAGTAGGGCGAGCCGTCGGTGGCCGTCTTGCGCTCGTAGCGCGCGTCGACCTGCGAATTCTGCCGGACCGAGGCGATGCCGTCCTGGGCACTGGCCTTGCTGGTGTAGCGCTCGCTGGTGAGGATGACTTCATGGTTCGCGGCTTTCAGGTTGAACATGAACTGATCGCCGCTGCGCTTCAACTCGTAGTAACCACTCATGGAAATCTCCTTCAGGGGGATGGATTCGACAATTGGCCAACCTGCGATGCGTCCGCGAGAACACTGGCCGATAGTAGTGGATACCAACCGGCGTGGCCAATTTCCAGACGCGTGGAGGCGCGGGGCCGGCGCGGTCCATGGCGGTGCGCGCGCTGCGCCACGGTGGCGCGCGGCGCACCACGGCGGTGCGGGCGCATCCGCCTCGGCCGGGCGTGGTCCGGGGGCCGCGAAATGGCACGGAACTTGCTTTTCCCGTTTTGTATACCGAATTGGTGTGCAACGCTCGACCCCGCTCCCGGGGCGGCGCGCCCTGGAGAGTTCCTCATGAACCGTAGAACCCTGTTGCTGTCCCTTTGCACCGCCGCCACCTTGCTGGCCGCGCCGCTCACGCATGCCGACACACTGGACGATATCGTCAAGGCCGGCACCATCAAGATCGCCGTGCCGCAGGACTTTCCGCCGTTCGGCTCGGTCGGCGCCGACATGAAGCCGCTGGGCTATGACATCGACACCGCCGCGCTGATTGCCAAGCAGTTGGGCGTGAAGCTGGAACTGGTGCCGGTGACCAGCGCCAACCGCATTCCCTACCTGCAGACGCGCAAGGTGGACCTGGTGATTTCCAGCCTGGGCAAGAACGCCGAGCGCGAAAAGGCGATCGACTTCTCCGACGCGTATGCGCCGTTCTTCAACGGCGTGTTCGGCCCGGCCGACCTGAAGGTGGCGTCGGCCGCCGATCTGGCGGGCAAGACCATCGGCGTGACGCGCGGCGCGGTCGAGGACATCGAACTGAGCAAGATCGCTCCGCCCACGGCCACGCTCAAGCGCTATGAAGACAACAACGGCACCATCACCGCCTTCCTGTCGGGCCAGGTGCCGCTGATCGCCACCGGCAACGTGGTGGCCGCCGCGATCCTGGCGCGCAACCCGCCCAAGAAGCCGGAGACCAAGTTCCTGATCAAGAATTCGCCGTGCTACATCGGCCTGAACAAGGATGAGCCCAAGCTGCGCGCCAAGGTCAACGAGATCCTGGCCAACGCCAAGCGCGATGGTTCGCTGGCGGCGATTTCCAAGAAGTGGCTGGGCGCCGACCTGCCCAAGGACCTGTAAGGCGGGCGCGTCGGAGCGCGGTTCATGGCTTACCAATTCGACTTCGCTTCCGTGTTCGATTACACGCCGGTGCTCATCAAGGGCATCGGCGTGACGGTCGAGCTGATCGCCTTTGGCGCGGTGGCCGGCGTGGCGCTGGGCATCGGCTGCGCCTGGGCCCGCACGCAGGGGCCGCGCTGGCTGCGCGCGCCGGTCACCGCCTATGTGGAGGTGGTGCGCAATACGCCGTTCCTGATTCAGTTGTTCTTCGTGTTCTTCGGGCTGCCGTCGCTGGGCGTGCAGTTCAGCGAGATGCAGGCGGCCTGCCTGGCGATGGCGCTGAACCTGGGCGCCTATAGCGCCGAGATCATCCGCGCCGGCATCGACGCCACGCCCAGGGGCCAGTACGAGGCTGGCGCCAGCCTGGCGATGACACGCTGGCAGGTGTTCCGCCATATCGTGCTCAAACCCGCATTGGCGCGCATCTGGCCGGCCCTGTCGTCGCAGATCGTGATCGTGATGCTGGGCTCGGCGGTGTGTTCGCAGATCGCGGCCGAGGACCTGACGTTCGCGGCCAATTTCATCCAGTCGCGCAATTTCCGCGCGTTCGAGGTGTATTTCGTGACCACCGGCATCTATCTGGCGCTGGCGGTATCGTTGCGCCAGTTGCTGCGCATGACGGGCAAGCGGTTGTTCCGCAGGGCGGTGCGATGATCGAGTTCTCTACCTGGGACATCGTCCGCAATCTGCTGCTGGCGGCGCGCTGGACCGTTGTGCTGTCGCTGGTGGCGTTCGTCGGCGGCGCGCTGATGGGCGGGCTGGCGCTGATGATGCGAACCTCGCGCGTGCCGCTGATGCGGCGCGTGAGCTGGGCCTATATCGAACTGTTCCAGGGCACGCCGCTGCTGATGCAGTTGTTCCTGGCGTTCTTCGGGTTGTCGCTGCTGGGGCTGGAAGTGCCGCCGTGGCTGGCGGCGGGCGCGGCGCTGACGCTGTGGGCGGGCGCCTTCCTGGCCGAGATCTGGCGCGGCTGCGTGGAAGCGATTCCGAAAGGCCAGTGGGAAGCCTCGGCCAGCCTGGCGCTGGGCTATGTGCAGCAGATGCGCTACGTGGTGCTGCCGCAGGCGCTGCGCATCGCGGTGGCGCCCACCGTCGGCTTCGCGGTGCAGATCGTCAAGAGCACGGCGCTGACCTCCATCATCGGTTTCACCGAGCTGTCCAAGGCCAGCACGGTGATCACCAACGCCACCTTCAGTCCCTTCACCGTCTATGCCTGCGCCGCGCTGATCTACTTCGCGCTGTGCTGGCCCCTGTCGCGCCTCAGCCTGCTGCTGGAAAGGAAGTTGCATGCCCCTCATCGCCCTTGAAGACGTCCGCAAGAAGTTCGGCGACAACGAAGTCCTGAAAGGGGTGACGTTGCGCGTCGAGCCCGGCGAGGTGATCGCCATCATCGGCAAAAGCGGTTCCGGCAAGAGCACGCTGCTGCGCTGCATCAACGGGCTGGAGCAGATCGACGGCGGCGCCATCATGGTGGCCGACGCGCAACTGGGCGACGACGAGTTGCGGTTGCGCGCGCTGCGGCTGAAGGTGGGCATGATCTTCCAGCAGTTCAACCTGTTCCCGCACCTGACGGTGGGACGCAATGTGATGCTGTCGCCGATGGTGGCCAAGCGCATGCCGCAGGACCAGGCCGCCGATCTGGCGCGGGCCATGCTGACGCGGGTGGGGCTGGAGCACAAGTTCGACGCCTGGCCCGATGAATTGTCGGGCGGCCAGCAGCAGCGCGTGGCGATCGCCCGCGCCCTGGCGATGCAGCCGCTGGCGCTGCTGTGCGACGAGATCACCTCGGCGCTGGACCCGGAGCTGGTCAACGAGGTGCTGGCGGTGGTGCGCGAACTGGCCGCCGACGGCATGACGCTGCTGATGGTGACGCACGAGATGCGCTTTGCGCGCGAGGTGTGCGACCGGGTGGTGTTCATGCACCAGGGCCGCGTGCATGAGATCGGGCCGCCCGAGGAACTGTTCACGGCGCCGGCGACGCCGGAGCTGCGGCAGTTCCTGGGGATGACGGACCTGGCGCGTTGAGCGCGCGTCCCGGCGGCCGGCCCGGCGCCTCAGCGCGAGAAGCCGCGCGCCGATATCTCCCAGATGTCCTGCACGATGCCGTCGCGGTAGACCACCAGCCCGTCGTGCAGGTTGAAGGTGGGATCGACGTGCGACGGCACCAGCAACAAGGTGTCGCCCAACGCCAGCGCCCGCGCATCGGCCGCCACGCGCACCACGCCATGCTCGTCGTTGATGGCGGCGTATTGCAGCCCCGGGGCGCCGTGGATCGCGGGCGGGCCGCATTCGGCGGTGGTGGACTTCAGGCCGGCATCGAGGATGACGCGGTCCGGCGCGGGCGTGCTCATCACGGTCGACAGCAGGAACAGGCTGTGCTGGAAGGCCAGCGCGCCGTCCCAGTCGTTGGCGCCGTAGTCGCCGTCCATGAAGGCGTAGGAACCGGCCTGCAATTCGGTGAAGACGCCGCTGGCGGCGTCGAATTCGACGCTGCCGGTGCCGCCGCCGGTGATGACATCGCAGGCAATGCCGCTTTCGCGCAACAGCAATTGGTACGACGCCGCGATGCGCGCGGCCTGGCGGCAGACGGCGGCGCGTTCCTCGCGGGTGCGCAGGTGCTGCACCGAGCCGTGGTAGGCCTGCAGCCCGACGAAGTTCACGCCCGGCAGGGCGCGCGCCTGCTGCGCCAGCGCCAGCACGGTGGCGTCGTCGGCCACGCCGCAGCGGCCCTGGCCCACGTCCACCTCCACCAGCACGTCGATCTCGGCGCCGGCCGCGGCCATGGCCTGCGAGACCTGGGTCAGGTTGGCGGCGTTGTCGACGCAGACGCTGAACTTGGCGGCGCGCGCCAGCTGGCCCAAGAGGCGCAGCTTGGCCGGGCCGACCACTTCGTTGCTGATGTGGATGTCGGTGATGCCGGCGGCCACGAAGGGCACCGCCTCGCTGACCTTCTGGCAACAGATGCCGCGCGCGCCCAGCGCCAGCTGGCGGCGGGCGATTTCGGGGCATTTGTGGGCCTTGGCGTGCGGGCGCAGCGCGACCTCGTGGCGGTCGGCCCAGGCCTGCATGGTGCGCAGGTTGGCCTCGAACGCGGCCAGGTCCAGGACCAGGCTGGGCGTATCGACGCTGGCCAGGGGATCGCCGGCCTGGGCGGGCGGCGGCAGCGCAATGCCGCGAATGACTTCTTGGGACATCGAATGGCTCCGTGATAAAACCTGCTGCGCCGCCGTGGGCCAGCGCGCTTGCGACGGCCCGCCCGGCGGGGGATTTTGCCGCGGTGCAGCACCCCCCTGGTAAACGATAGCCTCCAGGCCATTGGCGCGCGGCGGCCGGCATGCCAGAATTTCAACACAACAAACAATAGGTTACTTCCACTTATTTTGGAGAAGCTCGCATGAAACTCAGGAATTGGATCGCTACCCTGGCCATGGCCGTTGCCGCCGTCGGCGCCACCGGATCGGCACAGGCCCAGCAGTTCTTCCGCATCGGTACCGGCGGTACCGCCGGCACCTACTACCCCATCGGCGGCATCATCGCCAATGCCGTGTCCCAGCCCGGCAAGCTGATCGCGACCGCGGTTGCCTCCAATGGCTCGGTGGCCAACATCAACGGCATCATGGGCGGGTCGTTCGAAGCAGGCTTCACGCAATCGGACGTTGCCTTCTGGGCCTACAGCGGCACCGGCACCTTCGAAGGCAAGCCCAAGGCGCAAGACCTGCGCCTGATCGCCACCCTGTATCCGGAAAGCATCCACCTGGTGACGCGCAAGGGCGCCGGCATCAAGAGCGTGGCCGACCTGAAGGGCAAGCGCGTGTCGATGGACGAGCCGGGCTCGGGCACGCTGGTGGACGTGCGCCTGATCCTGGGCGCCTATGGCATGACCGACAAGGACGTCAAGGCCGAATACCTCAAGCCCAACCAGGCCGGTGACAAGCTCAAGGACGGCGGCCTGGACGCGTTCTTCTTCGTCGGCGGCGCCCCCGCCGGCGCCATCGCCGAACTGGCCTCCAGCGGCGCCGGTATCGACATCGTGCCGCTGGTCGGCCCCGAAATCGATGCGCTGCGCGCCAAGCAGGAGTTCTTCACGCCCGACACCATTGCCGCCAATACCTACCAGAACGTGGGCGAGGTCAAGACCATCTCGGTCAACGCGCAGATGGTGACGTCGGCCAAGCTGCCCGAGCAGGTGGTGTACGAAGTCACCAAGGCGCTGTACAGCGACGCCACGCGCAAGACGCTGGACAACGGCCATGCCAAGGGCAAGCTCATCACCCGCGAAAACGCGGTCAAGGGCGCCGGCATCCCGTTCCACCCGGGCGCCGAGAAGTTCTACAAGGAAATCGGCCTGCTGAAGTAAGCGCCGGTCGTCTCCCTTGCGGGAGTGCGCGGCGCCCAGCGCCGCGAATGCACAGGGCCGCCGCGGGCGGCCCTGTTCACGGAATCACATGAGAAGCACGGCTATGCAAATAGACCACGAAAAAACGCAGCAGCTGGCGGAGAAATACGATTCGGAAATCCGCTTCCGGCCGCTGCACAAAAGCGCCACCTGGATTGTCTCGGGCCTGCTGGTGGCGTTGTCACTGTTCCATTACTACACCGCCGGCTTCGGCCTGCTGCGCGAAGCCACGCACCGGGGGGTGCACCTGGCCTTCGTGCTGAGCCTGATCTTCCTGGTGTTCGGCTTTTCCAAGGCGCACTACCAGCGCGAGCCGAAATCGACCTGGTACGCGCCCGGCGGCGTGCCGCTGTATGACTGGATCATCGCCATCGCGCTGGCCCTGTCGGTGCTGTACATCCCCTACATCTTCGAGGACCTGGCGTTCCGCGTGGGCAATCCGCTGCCGCAGGACGTGTTCATGGGGTCGATCCTGCTGATCGGGCTGCTCGAAGCGACGCGCCGCGCCATGGGCTGGCCGCTGCCGATCATCGCCCTGGTGTTCATGGCCTACGCCGCGTTCGGGCCGTATTTCCCCGGGCTGCTGCAGCACGCGGGCAATACGTGGTCGCAGATCGTCAACCACATGTACCTGACCAGCCAGGGCGTGTACGGCGTGGCTGTCGGCGTGGTGGCCACCTACGTGTTCCACTTCGTGCTGTTCGGCGTGCTGGCCACGCGCATCGGCCTGGGCCAGTTGTTCCTGGACGTGGCCTCGACCATTGCCGGCCGCTATGCCGGCGGCCCGGCCAAGGTGTCGGTGTTCGGCTCGGCGATGTTCGGCATGCTGTCCGGCTCGTCGGTGGCGAACGCGGTGACGGTGGGTTCGCTGACCATCCCGGCGATGATCCGCATCGGCTATCCGCGCCATTTCGCCGCGGGCGTGGAAGCGGCCAGCAGCACCGGCGGCCAGATCACGCCGCCGATCATGGGCGCGGCGGCGTTCCTGATGATCGAGTTTCTCGGCATCCCGTACCAACAGATCGCCATCGCGGGCATTTTCCCCGCGCTGCTGTATTTCTTCGGCATGTTCATGCAGGTGCACTTCGAAGCCAAGCGCGAAGGGCTGCGCGGGCTGACGCCGGAAGAAATGCCGCGCCTGCGCGAGTCCTTCAAGAAGCGCTGGCCGACGCTGATCCCGCTGGCGCTGCTGATCGGGGTGCTGGCCAGCGGCCGCACGCCGTACCTGGCGGCGTTCGCCGGCATCACCGGCTGCATCATCGTGGGCCTGCTCAACCCGTTCCAGCGGCTGCACTGGCGCGACCTGTACGAGGCCTTCGAGACCGGCGCCAAATACGCGCTGGCGGTGGGCGCGGCGGCCGGCACGGTGGGCATCGTGATCGGCGTGGTGACGCTGACCGGGGTGGGCTTCAAGATCTCGTACATCGTGATCTCTGCGGCGCAATCGATCGCCGGAGCTGCCGGCGCGATCATTCCCGACGCCATCGCCAACACCCAGTCGCTGACGCTGGTCGCGGCGCTGATCATGACGGGGGTGGTCTGCATCCTGATGGGCTGCGGCATTCCCACGACCGCCAACTACCTGATCATGGTGGCGGTGGCCGCGCCGACGCTGGTGCAACTGGGGGTGCAGCCGATCGCCGCGCACTTCTTCGTGTTCTATTTCGGCATCCTGGCCGACATCACGCCACCCGTGGCGCTGGCGGCGTATGCGGCGGCGGGCATGGCGGGCAGTGATCCGTTCAAGACCGGCAATACCGCGTTCCGGCTAGGCATCACCAAGCTGATCGTGCCGTTCGTGTTCGTGTTCTCGCCCTCGCTGCTGATCTCGGTGCAGGGCTTCACGTGGTACGACTTCTTCGTGACGCTGTTCGGCTGCATGATCGGCCTGGTGCTGCTGTCGGCGGCCTTCTCGCGCTATCTGCTGGTGGGCATGAAGCGCTGGGAACGCTGGCTGTGCGCCCTGGGCGCCTTGCTGACCATTCTGCCGGGCCTGACCAGCGGATTGATCGGCCTGCTCGTCTGCATCCCGGTGTTCATGCGACAGCTGACGCAGTACAAGCTGGTGTCGGCGCCGAAGACCGCATAGGCTTCAGGGGTATTAAAGAGGGGCGGACCCAGGAAAGTCCGCCCCGCCTGGGGAATTCTCGATTCTGCCGGCATCGGGGCGGGGATTTCGCGACTGTCGCGAGGCCGCTACGCCCCCTTTACTCCGCCTTTGCGGCGGTTGCCCGGGGATATAAATCAGCGTACAGTAAAATCCATGTTTGCTGGTCTGCCGATATGCGGGCCGACTGTGCAAACAGGCACAAGACTGCGCCATATGTTCGATATCCTGGTTTATCTGTACGAGAATTACTACACGCCGCAAGCCTGTCCCGCCGCTGACGTACTGGCCAAGCGGCTGGCTGCCGCCGGGTTCGAGCACGAAGACATCGACGACGCGCTCGGCTGGCTGTATGGCCTGGCCGAAACCACCGAACGCTGTGTGGATCTCGCCCAAGCCCCCACCACGGGCACCCGCATCTACACCGATAACGAATACCAGCAACTCGGCTCCGAATCCATCGGCTTCATCGCCTTCCTGGAATCGGCCGGCGTGCTGCCCGCGCCGCTGCGCGAGATCGTCATCGACCGGGGCCTGGCCGCGTCGGAATCGCCCGTGCCGCTCGCCAAGATCAAGATCATCGCCCTCATGGTTCTCTGGAGCCAGGAAGCCGAGATCGACAACCTGGTCCTGGAAGAGCTGCTGGACGAAGACGGCGCCCGCTTGCTGCACTGACGGCGCCGGCCCACGCCGGCGTCCGTATCCGCCTGGCCCGCGCGCCGCGAGCGCGCGGCGCCGTGTCGCCGCAACCCCACTGCTTTCACTCGCTTCGTGACTTACATCGGCCGCTTCGCCCCCAGCCCCAGCGGCCCGTTGCACGCCGGCTCGCTGGTGGCCGCGCTGGCTAGTTGGCTGGACGCGCGCGCCCATCACGGGCGCTGGCTGCTGCGCATCGAGGATGTCGACACGCCGCGCACCGTGGCGGGCGCGGCCGAGACCATCATGGGCCAGCTCCAGGCCCTGGGCCTGCGCTGGGACGGCGACGTCATGTGGCAATCGGCGCGCGGCGATGCCTACCAGGCGGCTTTCGACGCGCTGGCCGCGCGCGGCCTGGTCTATGGCTGCGGCTGCACCCGCCGCGAGATCGCCGATTCCGCGCTACGCGGCCAGACCGCCCCGGGCGCGGATGGCGAACGCCCCTATCCCGGCACCTGCCGCCACGGCCTGCCGCCCGGCCGCCAGGCGCGCGCCTGGCGCGTCATCCTGCCAGCCGGGCTGGAACGCTTCGAGGACCGCTGGCTCGGGCCGCAGGAACAGGACGTGGCGCAGGCGGTGGGCGACATCGCCGTCAAGCGCGCCGACGGCCTGTGGGCGTATCAACTGGCGGTGGTGGTGGACGATGGCGCGCAGGGCGTGACCGACGTGGTGCGCGGCGCCGACCTGCTCAGCTCGACCGCGCGCCAGCGCGTGCTGGGCCGGCTGCTGGGGCTGCCGCCGGTGCGCTACCTGCACGTGCCGCTGATCCTGGACGCCGCCAGCGGCCTGAAGCTGTCCAAGCAGAACGGCGCCCCGGCCATCGACACGGGCGCGCCGCTGGCGGCGCTGCAAGACGCGTGGCGCGCGCTGGGCTTCGCGCCGCTGGACGCGCCCGACCTGGGTATGTTCCTGCGCGAGGCGACGGCGCGCTGGGCGGCGCGCTTTCCGTTGCCCTGATGCGCGGTCCCGCCACCGGGTGGCGGGCGGCGGGCCCTACAACGGCTGCAGCTCCGCGCCCAGCATGCGCACCAGCAGGGCATCGCCATTCTCGGCCACGCGCAGCTCGCCGAACTTGGCGGCTTCATAGCGCTTGGCCTGGCCTTCGGGGAAGAAATAGGCGTTGGTGACGATGCGCACCCGGTTGTCGCGCACCCGATAGCGCAGCGGCACCTCGCCGTCGGCGCGCGGATCGGCAGCCTGCTGGATGCGCACCGGCTGCGCCACGCCGCGCGCATCCAGCGTCAGCATCACGTAGCCGTCGGACGCTTCGTCCAGGATGGAAGCGTCCGCGTCCTGGCGCTCGCCCCCCAGCCGCAAGCGCGTGACCTCGCGCGCGGCGGCGAAGTTGAGCGCCATGTAATCGCCCTGCATCAGCGAGCGCGGGTCGACCGGCGCCAGCTCCAGGATCACCACCTTGCCGCTGGCCAGCAGCTTCTCGCGCTGCCAGATGCCGCCATTGGCGAAGGCCAGCGCCAGCGCCAGCCCGCCAAGGATGCCCAGGGTGCGCCAGCGCAACGGCGCCGAAATGGGCGGCAGCGGCGCGCGGCGCGAAGGCGCTTGCGTGCGCATCAGCCGCGGCACCAGCCACACCAGCGCCCGCAGCACGAACAGCAGCAGCGCGCCGCCGCCCAGCCACAGCGCCTTCTGCAGCAGCGGCACGTCGAGCTGGTAGTAGTAGACGCCCAGGTAGGCCAGCAGGCTCAGCACGCCGAACAGCGTCACGCCTAACTGGTTCAGGCCGAATCCCAGCAGCAGCCACGCCAGCGCGAAACCGACCCCGGGACTGGGCAGCCAGAACAGCGCCAACAGCAGCAGGGCGATCGGCACGCCCCAGGTGACGCCGGCGGTCAGCACATGGCGGCGCGGCCACAGCACCGCCATCGCCGCCGCCGCGGGCAGCAGGGCGCCGGCGCACACCAGCAGCGCGGTCTGCGCGTGCAATTGCCACATGACCGGCAGTTGCAGCACCGACAGGCCGCTGGCCAGCCAGACCATGCCCTGCACCGACAGCAGGAAGGCCCAGGCCAGCGGTTGCAGCGCATGGCCGCGCTTGCCGCCCAGCCGGTGCGCCAGGGTCAGGATCACCGCCGTGGCCCAGGCGCCAGTCACGGCGATCGGCAGCCAGACGAAGGCGGCGCGGGCCATGTCGAAGCCCAGCAGGGCGTCCAGCAGATCGTCGCGCAGCAGCTCGGGCGCCAGGACGCGCCAGATCAGGCCGGCGCCGGCCGCCGCGATCAGCCCGCCGCTCAGGAAGCGCAGGATCACGTCCGGCCCCAGCGCGTACACCGCCGTGGCCATCAGCAGCACGAACAGGCAGGCGCTGGCGAACGAGGTCGAGCTGGACATGCCGTAGATGATGAGGATCTGGCCGGCGAAGGCCATGGCCGTGCCGCACTGGCGCCAGAACGGACCGGCGTCGCTGCGCAGCACCGCCACGCCGACGGCGCACAGCACCAGGCCGGCCACCAACGCGCCTTCCTCGGAATTGACGATGCCGGAGAAGGCCACGAACGCCAGCAGCAACAGGGTCGCCAACCAGGCGCTCAGGCCCAGGATGCATTGCACGTACCAGGGCGGCTCGGTGTGCGGCACGGCGGGCGGCGCGACCTGGGCCACGGGTTCGCCCGCCTCGGCCGGGTCGACCGCGTTGCCGGCCGAGGCGGCGGCCGGCTCGGCATCGGCGGGCGCGGCAGCGGCGGCGGCCCGCGCCGGCTGGGCCAGCCCGCGCAGCCAGCGCGCGGCCCACACGCCTTCGGCCATCAGCAGCGCCGCCAGGGGCAGGGCCGCCCAGACGCCGGGCTCCAGTCGCAGCAGCCATTCGCCGACGATGCGCAGCGACACGCAGATGACGCCAGCCACCAGCATGGCCAGGATGACCAAGTCGCGGCGGCCGCGCTGGTAATAGAAACCCAGGCCCAGCGTCACCGCGATCCAGGCCAGGCCGTTGATGGAACCCAGGCCGCCCGCCATGCCGTTGCCGATCACCAGCACCGTCACCATCGGGCCGAACACCAGTGCCGTCACCAGCGCGCTGATCACCAGCGCCGCCAGGACCCGCGGTCCGACCAAGGTGCTGGCGCGCCAGCGGTGCGCGGCCAGTTCCCAGCCCAGCAACAGCAGCAGGTTCCAGGCGGCCACGATCAGGCTGGCGACCTCGGGGCCGCCGAGGATCAGCCACCAGCTGAGGGCGTGCTCACCCAGCCACAGGACCAGGGCGACGTTGGTCACCAGCGCCCACAGCAGCCAGACCGCCTGGCTGGCCGCGGCCAGCGCCCAGGGCAGCAGCAGAAGCGCCCACCAGGCGAACAATTCCCAGGTATCGGCGCCAGTCTGGTAAGTTTGACCTAATAACGCGAGCAGCGCGCCCAGCAGGATGCCGGCCAGGGCCAGCAGCGCGCCGGGGATGCTGCGGCGTACGCCGGGGGTGCCGCGCAGGCGCAACCCGGCCCACGCCGCGGCCAGCGCGCACAGGGCCAGCAAGCCCTGCGCGCCGGCAAAGCGCTGCACTTTGGTCATGTCCTGCCAGTTCGCGGCGACCCAGCAAATGGCGGCGCTGCCGAGCAGCAGCACCCCCAGCCAAAGGGTGCTGCGTGCCAGGAATTGGCGCCATGCGTGAAGTTCCGATCCCACTTGCCGTTCAATGCCGACTTGCATATCGCGAAACTCCGATCTTATTATCCGCGCTACTACGGCGGGTCTGCCGCCACTGGATACACATGAATAAAACGCTGATTATTGCCGAGAAGCCCTCGGTGGCCCTTGATATATCACGCGCCTTGGGAGGCTTCGCGCGCGAGGGCGACTATTTTGAAAGCGAACGTTACGTGCTGGCGTCGAGCATCGGCCATTTGCTTAGCTTGGTCGCGCCCAACGATCCGGTCAAGGGGAAGTGGAGCTTCACGCACCTGCCCGTAATTCCGCCTGAATTCGAACTGGGCCCGACCGACAAAAAATCGGCCGAGCGCCTCAAGCTGCTGGTGCGGCTGGCCAAGCGCAAGGACGTCGATGCCATCATCAACGCCTGTGACGCGGGACGCGAGGGCGAGCTGATCTTCCGCTACATCATCCAGTACGCCGGGGTGAAAAAGCCGATCCAGCGCCTGTGGCTGCAATCCATGACGCAGGCCGCCATCCGCGAGGCCTTCGCCAATCTGCGCGACGACGCCCAGCTCAAGCCGCTGGAGGCCGCCGCCCGTTCGCGCGCCGAGGCCGACTGGCTGGTCGGCATCAATGGCACGCGCGCCATGACCGCCTTCAACAGCAAGGACGGCGGCTTCTTCAAGACGCCGGTGGGCCGGGTGCAGACGCCCACGCTGGCCATCGTGGCCGAGCGCGAGGAACGCATCCGCCGCTTCGTGCCGCGCGACTACTGGGAAGTGCGCGCCACCTTCGTGGCGGCCGCCGGCCTGTACGAGGGCCGCTGGATCGATCCGGACTTCAAAAAGGACGAGCGCGACCCCGAGAAGCGCGAATCGCGCCTGTGGTCGCAGGCCGCCGCCCAGAGCGTGGTGGCCGCCTGCCGCGAACAGCCGGGCAGCGTCACCGAGGAATCCAAGCCGTCGACCCAGATGTCGCCGGCCCTGTACGACCTGACCTCGCTGCAACGCGAGGCCAACGGCCGCTTTGGCTTCTCGGCCAAGACCACCCTGGCGCTGGCCCAGACCCTGTACGAACGTCACAAGGCGCTGACCTATCCGCGTACCGATTCGCGCTATCTGCCCGAGGACTACATCGGCACGGTGCAGGAAACCATGCGCGCGCTGGCCCAGGGCGGCTCGAACGCCGTCGGCGGGCTGTCGCGCCATGCCGGCACCGTGGTCAGCCAGCAATGGGTCAAGCCGAACCGCCGCATCTTCGACAACAAGAAGGTGTCGGATCACTTTGCGATCATCCCGACGCTGCAGATCCCGCACGACCTGAGCGAGGCCGAGGCCAAGCTCTACGACCTGGTGCTCAAGCGCTTCCTGGCGGTGTTCTTCCCGGCCGCCGAGTATCGCGTCACCACCCGCATGACCGAAGTGCAGGGGCATCGCTTCCGCACCGACGGCAAGGTGCTGGTCAACCCGGGCTGGCTGGCCGTGTACGGCAAGGAAGCCCAGGGCGAGGACGCCAACCTGGTGCCGGTGGGCGACGGCGAGACCGTGCGCACCGAGGACGTCGAAGCCGTGGGCCTGACCACCAAGCCGCCGGCGCGCTTTAACGAAGGCACGCTGCTGTCGGCCATGGAAGGCGCCGGCAAGCTGGTGGACGACGAGGAACTGCGCGAGGCCATGTCCGAGCGCGGCCTGGGCACGCCAGCCACGCGCGCGGCCATTATCGAAGGCCTGCTCAACGAGCTGTACCTGCGCCGCGAGGGCCGCGACCTGGTGCCGACCGCCAAGGCGCGCCAGCTGATGACGCTGCTGTCGGGCCTGGACGTGTCGGAACTGACCTCGCCCGAACTGACCGGCGAATGGGAACACAAGCTCAAGCAGATCGAGCAGGGCGCGCTGGACCGCCAGGCCTTCATGCGCGAGATCGCCCAGATGACGCAGGTGATCGTCAAGCGCGCCAAGGAATACGAGCGCGACACGGTGCCCGGCGACTACGCCACGCTGCAGACGCCGTGCCCCAAGTGCGGCGCGGTGGTCAAGGAGAACTACCGCCGCTTTGCCTGCACCCACTGCGACTTCTCGATCGGCAAGCACCCTGGCGGACGCACCTTCGAGCTGCCGGAAGTCGAGGAACTGCTGGCCAAGCGCGAGATCGGGCCGCTGCAGGGCTTCATCAGCAAGATGGGCCGGCCGTTCGCCGCCATCCTGCGCATCAGCGACGAGTACAAGCTGGAATTCGACTTCGGCCAGAACGACGAGGACGACAACGAGGCGGTGGACTTCTCCGGCCACACGCCGGTGGGCAACTGCCCCAAGTGCCAGTCGCGCGTGTTCGAGCACGGCATGAGCTACGTCTGCGAGAAGTCGGTCGGCCCTGAGAAGAGTTGCGACTTCCGCTCCGGCAAGGTCATCCTGCAGCAGGAAATCTCGCGCGAGCAGATGGAAAAGCTGCTGACCGACGGCCGCACCGACCTGCTCGACGGCTTTGTCTCCAGCCGCACCAACCGCAAGTTCAAGGCCTTCCTGGTGCGCCAGCCCGACGGCAAGATCGGCTTCGAGTTCGAGCCGCGTCCCGAGAAGCCCGGCCGTGGCCGCGCCCCCGCCAAGACCGCCGCCAGCGCGACCAAGACGGCGGCCAAGAAAGCGCCGGCCAAGAAAGCCGCGGTGAAAAAGACCGCAACGAAAACGGCCACCAAGACGGCGACCAAAGCGGCAACCAAGACCGCCGCCAAGAAGGCCGTGAAGAAAGCCGCGCCCAAGAAGACCGCGGCCTGAGCCGCCACGGTCTACACTGGCGTGGCACGACGAGAACGCCCGGGCAACCGGGCGTTTTCCATTGTTGGACGGCAAGCGCCGCTGCGGTATTGTTGACGCCAAACAATCACAACCCGATCAAGACCGAGGACGACATGAGCACCAGCCCCCACTTCACCACCCGCCGCCGCGTGCTGGCCGCCACCGGGGCGCTGGCCGGCGTGACCTTGATCGGCGGCCGTGTCGCCTTCGCCCAGCCCAGGCTGGGCCGCGTGGTCTACGGGCAGGGCAGCATCGATCCGTTTTTCGCGGCCGGCTACGTGGCGCTCAAGAAGGGCTATTTCGGCGAAGCCGGCCTGGAGGTCGAGTACCTGAATTCGCAAAGCGGCCCGCGCACCAACCAGCTGCTGGCGGCCGGCCAGATCGCCTTCGGCGCCACCGCCGCCACCGCCGCGCCGGCCCTGACGCTGGCTGGCAAGCCGGCCACGCTGGTGTTCGGCTTCGACCGCAAGCTGACCTACGCCAACGTCATCGTGCGGCGCGAGGACTTCGACAGCGGCAAGATCACGTCGCTCAAGGACCTGGCCGGCAAGCGCGTGGGCGCGACCCAGCCGCAGTCCAGCACCTGGCTGATGGCGTTGTACCTGATGCAGAAGGCCGGCGTGGCCGACAAGGTCGACATCCGCCCCCTGGGCGACCTGGCCACCATGCTGGGCGCGCTCAAGACCGGCTCGGTGGCCGCCAGCATGGCCACCATGTCGATGATGGAACAAGCCAAACAGGAAGGCTGGGGCGTGCCGATCTTCGACGCCACCACCGAAGCCTCGTGGAACGAGTTCATGGGCGGCGACGTGCCGGGCATCGCCGCGCTGACACTGCAGGACACCATCCAGAAGCGGCCCGAGACGGTGCAGGCCTTCGTCACCGGGCTGGTGCGGGCGCAGGATTTCATCACGGCCCATAGCGCCGCCGAGATCGCCGACACGATCTACGACGATTATCTGAACGCCTTCCCGCGCGCCGCCATCGAGAAGACGCTCGGGGTGTACAAGGACACGGTGTTCCTGAAGGACAACCTCATCACCCAGGACGCCTACGATCGCATGACCGCGATCATGGGCGACGGCCGCCAGTTCTCGAACGACGAGATCAAGACCGTGCCCTACGCCAAGTGCGTCGACATGGGCTTCGTGCGCCGCGCCCGGGGCCTTTGATGATCACGCTGGACCGGGTAGGCAAGGCCTACCAGACGCGCCAGGGCGCCACCCACGCGGTGGGCGAGGTCAGCCTGGAGATCGCGGCGGGCGAGTTCGTGTCCATCGTCGGCCCCTCGGGCTGCGGCAAGAGCACGCTGCTGAACATGATCGCCGGCTTCCTGCCGCCCACCACCGGCCGCATCGTGGTGGACGGCCAGGTGGTCGACGGCCAGGTGCCGCCAGCGCTCGGCTACATCTTCCAGAAGGACACGCTGCTGCCCTGGTTCAGCGTGAAAAAGAACGTGGCGCTGGGCCTGAAGTTCCAGGGCGTGCCGGCCGCGCGCATCGCCAGCCGCGTGGCCGAGCTGCTGGAACTGGGCCACCTGACGGCCTTCGCCGACGCCTTTCCGCACCAACTGTCGGGCGGCATGCGGCGGCGCGTGGCGCTGCTGATGAGCCTGGCGGTGGAGCCGCGCATCCTGCTGCTGGACGAGCCATTCGGCGCGCTGGACACGCACACCAAGACCCACCTGCACCGCGAGCTGATGGAGATCTGGCGCAAGCTGGGCCAGACCGTGGTGCTGGTCACGCACGACCTGGACGAGGCCATCCTGCTGTCGGACCGCGTGGTGGTGCTGTCCGGCCCGCCCAGCCGCGTGCTGCTGGACGAGCGCATCGCCATCCCGCATCCGCGCGACGTCTTCACCCTGCGCGAAACGCCGCAGTTCGTTGCCCATGTGCAAAGCCTCTGGAGCGTGCTGGGCCAGCAGTTCCGCGCCGCCGCCTGATTCCGCCATGACCGCTCCCGAATTCACCGATAGCCTGCAGGATCAGTTGCGGCTGGACCGCCGCGCCAGCGCCTTGCGGCGCGTACGCATCACGCTGTGGCAGGTCCTGATCCTGGCCCTCATCCTGGGCGCCTGGGAAACGCTGACGCGCATCCCGTGGTTCACGCAGAACACGCTGTTCGATCCGTTCTTCATCAGCCAGCCTTCGCGCGTGGCGGTGCGGCTGTGGGAATGGCTGCAGCCCGGACCGCGCTCGGTCTGGCCGCATCTGTGGCTGACGTTGCAGGCCACGCTGATCGGGCTGCTGGTGGGCGTGGGCAGCGGCTTCCTGGTGGGCATGACCCTGAGCCGCAGCCGCTTCCTGGCGGACGTGTTCAACCCGTTCATCGTGGCCTTCAACTCGATGCCGCGCATCGCTTTCGTGCCGCTCATCACCATGTTCTTCGGCCTGGGGCTGGCCTCGAAAGTCGTGACCTCGTGGTTCGTGGTGTTCTTCCTGGTGTTCTTCAACACCTACAAGGGCGGGCGCAGCGTCGAGCGCGAGCTGGTCGACTTCTGCCGCACGCTGGGCGGCTCGCCGCGCCAGATCCTGTGGCGCGTGCGTATCCCGACCGCGGCGGCCTGGACCTTCGCCGCGCTGCCCAACGCCATCAGCTTCGCGCTGATCGGCGTGGTGTTGGCCGAGTTCGTCGGTTCCACCACCGGCATGGGCTACCTGATGATCACCGCGCTGGCTACACTGAACGCCACCGACATGTTCGCCGCGGTCACGCTGCTGTCCATCGTCGGCATCGCGCTGGTGTACTGCGTGACCTGGCTGGAACGGCGGCTGCTGCACTGGGCGCCCGAATTCCGCGAATGAACCGAGCCCGACCATGACGACTTCCTTGCCCTACCTGCGCAACTTCGACCTGAGCGGCCAGGTCGCGCTGGTGACCGGCTCGGCCCGCGGGCTGGGCTTCTGTATCGCCCGCGCGCTGGCCGGCAGCGGCGCGCGCGTGCTGATCAACGGCCGCAACGAACCGGCCGCCGCCAGCGCCGCCGCCGCGCTGCGGGGCGACGGCCTGGACGCGCACGCGCTGGCCTTCGACGTCAGCGACGACGCGGCCATGGCGCGGGCGTTCGCGCGCATCGACGCCGAGCACGGCCGCCTGGACATCCTGGTGAACAACGTCGGCGCGCGCAACCGCAAGACGCTGGCCGCCACCAGCGCCGCCGAGATCCGCGAACTGATCGACACCGACATGGTGGCCGGCATCCTGCTGGCCAAGCACGCCACCGAACGCATGGTGCGCCAGGGCGGCGGCCGGCTGATCGCCATCACCTCGGTGGTGGGGGAACTGGCGCGCGCCGGCGACGCGGTCTATCCGGCCGCCAAGCAGGGGCTGACCGGCATGGTGCGAGCGCTGGCGGCGGAGTTCGGCGGGCGCGGCATCACCAGCAACGCGATCGCGCCGGGCACCTTCGCCACCGAGACCAATGCCGGCATGGTGGCCGACCCGGCTGTCGGACCGCGCATCGCGGCGCGCAACCCCACCGGGCGCTGGGGCGACCCGGAAGAGATCGCCGGCGCGGCGGTGTTCCTGGCGTCCAAGGCGGCCTCGTATGTGAACGGCCACGTGCTGGTGGTGGACGGCGGCCTGTCGATCCAGTTCTAGCAGGCGATCAGGTCGTCTCGTCCTGGTACCAGACGCCCTCGGCCAGCATCATCTTGTGATGGCCATGGCCGGCCGGCATCATGGGAAAGCAGTTCTCCTGCGCCGTCACTGCCACGTCGAGGAAGTAGGGGCCGTCGTGCGCCAGGCATTCGGCCAGCGCCGCATCCAGTTGCGCCGGGTCCTCGACCCGCGCCGCGCCCCAGCCAAAGGCCCGCGCCAGCGCCACGAAGTCGGGCAGCGAGGCGTTGTAGCTGTGGCTGTAGCGGCCGCCGTGGATCAGTTCCTGCCACTGGCGCACCATGCCCATGTAGCCGTTGTTACACAGCACGACCTTGACCGGCGTCTGGTGCTGCATGGCGGTGGACAGTTCCTGGATGTTCATCAGCACCGAGGCATCGCCGCTGACGCACACCACGGTCTTGTCCGGATGCGCGACCTGCGCGCCGATGGCGGCGGGCACGCCGTAGCCCATGGTGCCGGCGCCGCCCGAGGTGAGCCAGCGGTACGGCTGGTCGAAGCGCAGGTACTGCGCCGCCCACATCTGGTGCTGGCCGACGTCGGTCGAGACGATGGCGTCGCGCCCGGCCAGCGCCGCGTTCAGGCGCGACATCAGGTGCTGCGGCAGGATGGCGTCGGCCGCCGGGGTGTAGCCCAGGCAGTCCTGCGCGCGCCAGGCCTGCACCCGCGCCCACCACGGCGCCAGCCGCGCCGCGTCGAGCGGCCCGCCCAGTTCGGCGTGCAGGGCGCGCACCAGGGGCAGGCAGTCGCCCACCAGGGCCACGTCCACCCGCACCACCTTGTTGATGGAAGCCGGGTCGATGTCGATGTGGATCTTGCGCGCATGCGGGCAGAACTCGGACAGCTTGCCGGTGATGCGGTCGTCGAAACGGGCGCCGATGCATACCACCAGGTCGGCGTTGTGCATGGCCAGGTTGGCCTCGACCGTGCCGTGCATGCCCAGCATGCCGACGAACTGCGGATCGGAGGCGGGGAACGCCCCCAGGCCCATCAGCGTCAGGGTGCAGGGCGCGCCGGTGGCGCGCACCAGCTCGGTGAAGGCGGCGCAGGCCTCGGGGCCGGCGTTCACCAGGCCGCCGCCGCCGTAGAAGATGGGGCGCTTGGCCTGCGCGATCAGCGCGGCGGCGCGGCGCACCGCCGACTGCGGCAGCTTGGGCGCCAACTTGCCCGACTGGCGCCGCGCGCGCAGCGCCGCCAGACGTTGCTGCGAGGGCGCATAAGGCGCATCGTCGTCGGCGTCACGCGGCACCGCCAGTTGCACGTCCTTGGGAAAGTCCAGCAGCACCGGGCCGGGGCGGCCCTGGCGCGTCAGTTCGAAGGCGCGGGCGGTGACGCTGGCGACATCGTCCACCGCACGCACCTGGGTGTTCCACTTGGTCACGGAGCGCGAAATGCCGATGGCGTCGCATTCCTGGAAGGCGTCGGTGCCGATGGCGCTGGTGGCGACCTGACCGCTGATGCACAGCACCGGGATCGAATCGCACATGGCGTCCAGCAGGCCCGAGGTGGTGTTGGCCATGCCCGGCCCGGAAGTCACGAACACCACGCCGGTGCGGCCGGTGGTGCGGGCGTAGCCCTCGGCGGCATGCACCGCGGCCTGTTCATGGCGCACCAGCACATGGCGCAGGCGCGGCTCGGCATAGAGTGCGTCGTACAGCGGCAGCACGGCGCCGCCGGGATAGCCGAACACGGTGTCCACGCCGTGCGCAATCAGCGTTTCCAGCAGAATCCTGGCCCCATTCGCGGGGGGAGTTTCAGGCGCGGCAAGCGCGGCGACGGCAGAGGGGTGCAGGCGATCGTTCATGCTATCCATCTTATTGGGAATCCGGGAGAATATTTATCTTCTTTTCCGCAAATTGCCGGCAAACGCAGTAAATTTATCTTTGGATAGGAGGAAACAAAGAAAATGAACCTGGACAAGTTTGATTTGGCGATTCTGCGCGTGCTGCAGGAGAACGCCCGCGCCAGCCTCAACGACATCGGCGCGGCGGTCGGCCTGTCGTCCACGCCCTGCTGGAACCGGATCAAGCGCATGGAGGCGGCCGGCGTCATCCGCGGCTACACGGTCGACATCGACCCGGCCAGCCTGGGCTTCATGGACACGGTCATCGTCCACGTGACCCTGGAAAGCCACAGCGAGGAAACGCTTTATGAATTCGGGCGCGCGCTGGCGCAGATCCCGGAAGTGCTGGAAGCCTTCCTGGTGTCGGGTGACTACGACTACTACATCCGCATCGCCGTGCGCGACACCCGCGATTACGAGCGGCTGCTGCGCGAGCAGCTGTACCGCATCCCCGGCATCCGCCACAGCAAATCCTGTTTCGTGCTGCGGCGCCTGAAGGAAACCATGCTGCCGCTGAACGGGCCGGCGGGCTGAACGGGCAGCAGGCAGGGCCGGCCCAGGCAACGCATCCCGCGTCCCTGAATACGCGACGGCCGCGGCGATGTCAGCGCAGCACGCAATCGACCGGCTGCGCCGGTTCGGGCAGCGGCCGCACGCCCAGCCCGTCCAGCAGGTCAATCTCGATCACCCGCGCCAGCGCCGACAGCGGCAGGTCGTTTTCCTCCAGGCCGAACGGATCTTCCAGTTCGTCGCCCAGCGCGTCCAGCCCGAAGAAGGTGTAGGCGATGATGGTGACCGCCACCGGCATCATGTATTCCAGCGTGCCCACCAGCCCGAACGGCAGCAGCAGGCAGAACAGCCAGGCGGTGCGATGCAGCAGCAGCGAATAGGCGAAGGGCGTCGGCGTGTACTTGATGCGTTCGCAGGCCGCCTGGATCGCCGCGCATTGCGCCACCCGCTGGGTCAGCGCCTGGTACAGGATGTCGGTCAGTTCGCCGCGCCGCAGGCAGGCCGCCAGGTCGCGGTTGATCGCCAGCAGCAACGCGTCAGGCACGTTGCGGTTGCCAGCCAGTGTCTCCAGCTCGTCCGGCTGTACCCACGGCTGCACCGCCGCCAGCATGTCCTGGTCGCGCAGCCGCGCCGCCAGCGCATAACCGAAGCCGATGCAGCGCCGCACCAGCCGCTCCTGCACCGGATTGGCGGTACTGGCCGCCAGCAGCACCGCGCTTTCGCGCGCCAGGCTGCGCGCCTGCACGATCAGGTCGCCCCATTGCTTGCGCGCTTCCCACCAGCGGTCATAGCAGACGTTGTTGCGAAACCCCATGAACACCGACAGCGCCAGCCCGAAAAGGGAAAACGGCACCGCCGACAGATGCGCGGGCGAGAACCCGTGCCGGTGATACATCCACACCACCACGCACGACAACACGGTGATCACCAGGATGCGGCTGAAGATGCGCGGGATGATCGAACCGCGCAAGACAAAGAACAGAGCCAGCGCGGAAGGCCGCGGACGGACAATCATGGTGCGGGTACGGAAAAAACAAGGCGGCGCTCACTATACGCCTGTCATCGTGTCATGAGCGCGCCGATATAATTCTGTTTCGTCTCACCGCCCCACTGCCGCCAATCAATGACCACCGAAGACACCCCCATCAAGCCCTGGTACGTCGTGCGCCGCTCCAAGCTGCACGGCAACGGCGTCTTCGCCGCCCGCAAGATTCCCGCGGGCACCCGCATCATCGAATACGGCGGCGCCCGCATCAGCGCCAAGGAAGCCGATCGCCGCCACCCCACCAACCCCGACGATCCCTTCCACACCTTTTTCTTCGCCCTGAGCTCCGGCCGCGTCATCGACGGCGGCGACAACGGCAATGACGCCCGCTGGATCAACCATTCCTGCGAGCCCAACTGCGAAGCCCAGGAAGGCAAGCACGGCAAGCGCGTCTACATCGTCGCCCTGCAAGACATCCCGCGCGGCACCGAACTGTCGTACGACTACGGCCTGGTCCTGGACGGCCGCATCACCAAGGCCCTGAAAGAAGGCTACAAATGCCTCTGCGGCACCCCGCCGTGCCGCGGCACCATGCTGGCCCTGCCGGAGAAGAAGAAAAAGAAAAAGGCTGAAGCGCAAACCGAAGCCGCGAAGTAATCGAGCGGCGAGGGCGCCAACCGCGCAGCCACGCTGGCTGCGCTCACCCGACACCCGATATCCAGGCCCCCAGCCCCGCTCCCCCGGCGTCCCAAGAACCCCACCCAGACGCCAACAAACCCCCACCCCGAATAAGCATATTCCGCCCCATTCCCAAGACAGGCGTAAAATCCCCGATGTCGTTAACACGACAAACAAGCAGTACGTCTTCAGGGCGGGGCGAAATTCCCCACCGGCGGTATGCCAAGCAATTTGGCGAGCCCGCGAGCGCCCGGCGTCCATCACGGACACCGGGGTCAGCAGATCTGGTGAGATGCCAGGGCCGACGGTCACAGTCCGGATGAGAGAAGATGTGCCGTCACATGACCCCCTGTCCGGGCGCCAAACGCCTGGGCAGACGGTTTGCGTTCGGCTGTCGATGAGCCCTGAAACGTTTTTCGCCCACTTTTTCGCGAGAGCGTTTCAATGTCCAACGTTACCCTTACCCCGCAGTCCCCCAGCCTGGCCGCCCAGCCCTTCGCCGTGCGCCTGCAACGCGCCCTGCATCACCTGCGCCTGGGCCGTCCCGTCATCCTCATGGATGACTTCGACCGTGAAAACGAGGCCGACCTCATCGTCGCCGCCGACAAGCTGACCGTGCCCGTCATGGCCAAGCTGATCCGCGACGGCAGCGGCATCGTCTGCCTGTGCCTGCCCGGCGAAGTGCTCGACCGCCTGGACCTGGCCCCCATGGTCCAGCGCAACCAAAGCCGCTTCGCCACCGCCTTCACCGTCTCGATCGAGGCGCGCGAAGGCGTCAGCACCGGCGTGTCGGCCGTGGACCGCGTCACCACCATCCGCGCCGCCATCGCGCCCACCGCCCAGGCCGACGACATCGTCAGCCCCGGCCACGTCTTCCCGCTGCGGGCCCAGGCCGGCGGCGTGCTGACCCGCCGCGGCCACACCGAAGGCTCGGTCGACCTGGCCACCCTGGCCGGCCTGCGTCCGGCCGGCGTGTTGTGCGAACTGATGAACGCCGACGGCACCATGATGCGCGGCGCCGCGCTCGAACGTTATGCCGCCCAACACGGCCTGGTCGCCCTGACCATCGCCGAACTGGCCGACCACCTGCAGCAGCTGCGCGACGGCCAGGCAGCGCCGGTGGACGACGAAGTGCTGGAAATGGCCGCCACCGTCTGAACGCAAACGGCGCCCGCCGCGGCGGGCGCCGTAACCGTCAATCAGATCGCCCCACGCGCGGCCCTGCGCTGGGCGCAGCCTATGCGGCGGCGGCGCGGCCACGCAGCGCCATCGCCACCAGCATCGCGCCCAGCGCGCACCCGCCGCCCAGCGCATAGACCGCGCCATAGCCCTGCATGCCCGCCAACCAGCCGGCAACGGGGCTGGCGATGCCCAGCGCCACATCCAGGAACGCCACATACGCCCCCATTGCCGCGCCCCGGCTGGCCGGCGGTACGCGCCGCACCGCTTCCACGCCGAACGCCGGGAACGCCAGCGAGTAACCCGCGCCGCTCAACAGCGCGCCGCCGAACGCCCATGCCGGCGTCGGGCCCATCCAGATCAGCCATTGGCCGGCCGCCTCGATCAGCACGCACACCAGCGCCACGCGCGCCCCGCCCAGCTTGTCCGGCAGGCCCGCGAAGAACAGCCGCGCCACGATGAAGCCCACCCCGAACAGGCTGAACATCCAGGCCGCGCCATTCCAGCCGCGCTCGGCGAACAACAGGCTGATGAAAGCGGTGATGACGCCAAAGCCGACGCTGGTCAACGCCAGGCCCAGGCCGGGCAGCACCACCAGGCCCAGCACCCGGTAGAACGGCGTGCGCACACCGCCGGCCGCGGGCGCGCCGCGTTGCGGCAGCACCAGCGCCAACGCCACCACGGGGATGAACACCGTGGCCCAGGCAATGCCGCCAAAACCGGCCGCGCCGTACAGCTGCATGCCGGCGGGCGCGCCCAGCCCGAAGGCGGCGTAGATCGCCACGCCGATCCAGGCCATGACCCGGCCAGCGTGCTGCGGCCCGACGCGGCCCACGCCCCAGCTGAGCGCGCCGGTGACAATCAGGCTCTCGGCGCAGCCCATGATGGCGCGGCCCGCCATCAGCGCGGCCAGCGCCGCGCGCGGTTGCTGCCGCGCCAGGTCGTCGGCCAGCAGGTAGAGCAGGCCGGCGACCGAGCCCAGCAGAAAGCCGCTGACCACGGCGCGCCGGGCGCCGCGACGGTCGGCCAGCGCGCCGGCGTAGGCACGCGACAGCAGCGCCGAGGCAAATTGCAGGCCGGCCACGATACCCACCACCAGCGCGCCCTGCGCCAGCACGCCATCGACGTAGAGCGGCAGCACCGGCATTGGCAGGCCAACCATAAAGAAGCCAACGAACACCGCCAGCGCCAGGGGCAATATCTGCATGAATACGGGGCGCGCGGCCCCGCCGGCCGCGGGCAGCGCCGCGGCCTTCGATGCACTCGACATGAGGATTCCTTGAAGAGGGGGAAAAGCGGCGCCGGGCGGCCGGCTCGCTGTAATCAGCGATGGCATAATCCGCCGGTGCTCGACGCAATTGCATTGCGTATCGAAATTTTATGAGCCCGTACTCAGGTTTGAAACTCGCTTTCCCCGCCGCCCATGACATCCATTCCGCAGCCCCGTAAATCGCCGCGCCAGCAGCGTTCACAGCAAACCGTGGACGCCATTTTGCAGGCGACAGCTCGCGTTCTGGCCGAGCACGGCTACGCCGGCACCAACACCAACCGGATCGCCGAGACCGCCGGCGTCAGCATCGGCTCGCTGTACCAGTACTTCCCCAACAAGAACGCGCTGATCGCGGCGCTGCACGACCGCCACGACCAGCAGATGCTGGCGCTGATCGACCAGGTGCTGGACGGCAACCCCGCAGCCACGCTGCGCGAGCGGGTCGCGGCCATCGTCGCCGCCTCGCTGCGCGCGCACCAGCTGGAGCCGGCGTTGCACCGCGTGCTGGAGCGGGAATTCCCGTTGTTCGACCCGCCGCGCGACCACAGCCGCGCCGACCAGGACATCCACCGGCGCATGCGCCACCTGCTGGAACTGCATCGCGCCGAGATCGCGCAGCCCGACCGCGAGCTGGCCACCTACGTGGTGCTGCGCATCATGGAATCCATGGTGCACGCGGCCGCGCTGGAGCCGCCGGCCGGATTCAGCGCCGGGCAGCTGGAACAGGCGGTGGTGGACGCGGTGATGGGATATCTGGGCATGGCGCCGGCCCGCGCCACGGCCCGGCCCGCCCGCACCCGCAAGACGGCGCGCTAGCCGCGCGCCATGCGCGCCAGGCAGTCGGCGGCGTTGCCCACCACGATGCGGGCGCTGCACGCCAGCATCAGGTTCAGGTTCAAGCCGAAGTCCTCGACGGTGAAGCCTTGCGCGTCCACCGCGCGCGCCGCATCGTCGGCGGCCACGCCCACGGCGACCTGCTCGCGCACGCTGCCAGCCTGCGACGTATAGCCCCACACCGGCTTGCCCAGGGCGATGGCGTAGCCGACCTCGAAGGCCGTGCCCGAGTCGGGTTCGGCGCCACGGAATGTGTTGAGGTTGGCCATCACCAGGTCGGCGCGCCGGATCATCGCCACGTTGGCCTGGTAGATCCATTGCGCCAGCGCCACGCCGGACAGGCCGGCCGGCGGCGCGTTGTCCAGCGGGTAGAGGCCTTCGAAGCCATTCGCGGCCGCCAGCGCCTTGAGTCGTTCGCCGTGCGCCACCGCGTCGGGCAGGAACACGTCGAAGCCGGCGAGGTAGACACGGCGCATGGGCTTACTCCGGGTCGGGGACGGCAAACGCTTCGCCGGTGGCGAAGAACGAACCGCCGGCGACGTAATGCACCGAGCGGCGCGCGTCGTCGTTGAAGTGCCAGCGGTTGCCGGAGAACACGTCGGGCGCGGCCCAGGCCGCCACCACTTCGCCGATGAACAGGTCGTAGGCCTGCTGGTTGTGCGGCTCGGGCACCACCTTGCATTCGAGCCAGCCGAGGCAGCCTTCGATCAGCGGCGCGCCGATCTTGCTGGCGGGGAAGGTGGTCAGGCCGCTGGCCTGGAACTTGTCTTCGTCGCGGCCCGAATGCGAGCCGACCTGCAGGGTGGCCTGGGCCTGCGCGCGCGACGGGATGCACAGCGCGAATTCGCCGGAGGCCTCGATCAGGGCGCGGGTGTAGGTGTTCTTGTCCACCACCACCAGCATCTTGGGTGGGTTGAAATCCAACGGCATGGCCCAGGCCGCGGCCATGACGTTGCGCTCGGCGCCGTCGGCGCTGGTGACCAGCACGGTGGGGCCATGGTTCAGCAGCAGGTAGGCGCGGGGCAGGTCGACGGGTTCGATGGCGGACATGGGCGGGCGGCTCAGAACATGCCGTTCTGGTTGGCGGGGTTGTCGGGGATTTCCTGGCTCACGTCCCAGTGCTCGACGATCTTGCCGTTCTCGACGCGGAAGATGTCGACCACGGCCTGGCCGCGGTCTTCCGGCGATTCCTTCCACAAGTTGTGGATCATCACCAGGTCGCCCTCGGCGATGACGCGCTTGATGTCGACGCTGGCCTGCGGGTGCTGTTCGAAGTACCGGGGAAAGAAGTCCAGCATCGGCTCGACGCCATCGCGCATGTAGGGATTGTGCTGGATGTAGGGCTTGCCGAGGTACAGGCGTGCCGCCTCGTCGATCTCGCGGTCCTGGAACATCATGCGGAAGAAGGCCATCACGATGTCCTTGTTGGACTGCGGCGCGGCCGCCTGGACCGGCGCCACACAGCTGGCGGCCAGCAACAGGCAAAAGACCAATGATTTCAACTTCATGCTCATGCGAACGACTCAGGGTAGGGCCGCCGGCTGGCGGTTTGCCAGTTTACAAACAAAACCGGCCGATTCGACCCTACCGCGACCACGGCATTCGCCTGAGAATGACACGGCCGCCCGCCGCGCGGGCAGGCCGTGCCAGCCCTGCGCCGCAAAGCGGCGCGGACCGGCTCAGTAGCCGACGGTGAAGCGGCGGCGCGAGTGCTTGGGCGCTTCGATCTCGTCGGCCAGGGCGATGGCGTAGTCTTCCATCGAAATCCAGCTCTTGCCGTCGGCATCGGCCAGCAGGCTGTCGTCGCCCAGGCGGAAGGCGCCGGTGCGCTCGCCCGGCTCGAACAGCGCCGACGGCGACAGGAAGGTCCAGTTCAGCACGCTTTCCTGGCGCAGCGTGTCCAGGAACACCACGCCGGCACGGGCCTCGGGCTTGTAGGCGTCAGGAAATTCCGGGGTGTCGATCAGCATCTTGCCGGGCGCGACTTCCAGGCTGCCCGCGCCACCGACCACCAGCAGGCGCGGCACGCCGGCGTCCTTGACGGCGGCCAGCAACGGCTTGGCGTCGGTCGAGACAAAGCGCGAGGCGCTGATGACGGCATCATGGCCCTTGAGCAGCGGTGTGAGCGCCTGCGGGTCGGTGGCATCGCCCTGCTGGACGGTCAGGCCGGGCTGGGGATTGACGTCGCCCGGGTTGCGGGCGATGCCCGTGACCTGGTGGCCGCGCTTGAGCAGTTCGTCCGCCACGCGCGAGCCGACACGGCCCGTGATTCCGATCAATGCGATTTTCATGGTCTTGCTCCTGGAAGGTGGGCTCCGGACGGTGGCCGCGACGCGCGGCGCTGTGCGGTCCGGAGCACAGGCAAAGCCATACTATTCGGCCGGATCGGATCCAGGAACCCACGGACACGGAAGAATTTTTTGCAATCCATGCACCAATGGGTTCCGGTCACGGCATCAGGCCGCGGCGCGTTGCGCCTGGTAGACCTGCAGGTGGGCGTAGGCGGTGCGCAGGGTGGTGGCGTCCACCCCCAGCATGCGCGCGCGCCGCACCATGTCGCCGACGATGTGGTCGGCCTCGACCGGCAAACCCTGGCGCAGATCGCGGAACATCGAGGCGGTCATGGGCTGGGACGGGTCGGTCAGGATCTTGAGCGCATTCGCGTCGGCCTCGGGCCGGACCGCGTGGCCGCTGGCGGCGGCCACCGCCTGCGATTCGCGCAGCAGGCCGCGCATGATGTCGGCGCCGTCGTCGGTGGACGCGATCTGGCCGACCGTGCCGCGCATCAGGCAGGTGGCGGCGGCCAGCGTCGTCAGGAACACGTATTTTTCCCAGATGTCCTGGTAGATGTCTTCGCTCAGGCGGCTGACGTACTCGCCGCCGGCCAGGGCCTCGGCCAGCGCTTCGCAACGGGCGCTGCGGGCCGGGCCGGCGCGTTCGCCGAAGACGATACTGGCGTGCTTGCCCAGGTGCACCACCTGGCCTTCGGGGCCGAGCGTGGCGTTGATCTGGCACAGGCCGCCCAGCACGCGGTGCGGTTCGAATTCGCGGTCCAGCACGTCGTACTGAAGCACGCCGTTCATGATGGGCAGCACCGCGGTGTCCGGGCCGACGGCGGGGCGGATGGCGTCGATGGCGCTTGGCAGGTCATAGGCCTTGCAACTGAGCACCACCACGTCGTAGAAGCCTTTGAGCGTGTCGGCGGTGACCAGCTGCGGTTGCAGCGTGGCGTCGCCGAACGGGCTTTCGATGCGCAGTCCCTGCTGGCGCAGGCGCGCGGCGCGGGCCTCGCGCACCAGGAAGGTTACGTCCGCGCCCGCCTGGGCGGCGCGGCCGCCGAAATAGCCGCCGGTTCCGCCGGCGCCCAAGAACAACAACTTCATGCCTGTCTCCCTGGCCCGTCAAAGGCGCGGGCCGATGGAGCGATTATGCCCCCGTGGCAAAACCAGGCGCGGGCCGGCGCCGCCAGGATGCCCACGGCCCGGACAGACGGCGGCGGCCGGCGGCGCGCCGCAACCCTATGTCCCATGCGCAAAAGTGTCCACGCACCGCAACGGTGCGCACCGTGCTGGTGCCACGCTTGCCCGCCAGGGTGCCTATAATCGCGCCCGGCCATCCGGATTCCCCCGACTTGTCGCGGGGACACCCCATGGCATACAACTTGCTTGGCCAGGACAGGCCGCGAACCCGCCATTCGGACGGGGCGCGCCGCCCCGGCGCCCCCCATCCGATGACCGATCCCACGCCTTCGTTCCCGCCCGCCCACGCGTGCCGCACCGCGACGCCCGGACATCGCGGCCATCCCTCTCATTCCCTTTCCATCCCCGCGAAGGAGACTTGCGCATGAAATCCCTTTCCCTCCCGGCCGCCGGCGGCATTGCCCGCCGTGGCCTGCTGAAGCTGGCCGCCGCCGCCGCCGGCGCGCTGCTGCTGTCGGCCGGCGCCCAGGCCCAGGCGCCCGCCAAGACCAAGGTCGCCGCCATCTACACGGTGCCGGTCGAACAGCAATGGGTATCGCGCATCCACAAGGCGCTGACCGCCGCGCGCGACCGGGGTGAAATCGAATACACGTTCTCGGAAAACGTCACCAACGCCGACTACGAGCGCGTCATGCGCCAGTACGCCGAGCAGGGCAACAAGCTGGTGGTGGGCGAGGCCTTCGCGGTGGAAGCCGCCGCCCGCAAGGTGGCCAAGGACTACCCGCAGACCGCCTTCCTGATGGGTTCGTCCGGCAAGCCGCAGCAGCCCAACTTTTCGGTGTTCGACAACTACATCCAGGAACCGGCCTACCTGACCGGCATGATCGCCGGCGGCATGAGCAAGACCGGCAAGATCGGCCTGGTGGGCGGCTACCCCATCCCCGAAGTGAACCGCTTGATGCAGGCCTTCATCGCGGGCGCCAAGGAAATCAATCCCAAGGCCGAATTCACCGTGACCTTCATCGGCTCGTGGTTCGATCCCCCGAAGGCCAAGGAAGCCGCCTTCGCCATGATCGACAAGGGCGCTGACGTCCTGTACGCCGAACGCTTCGGCGTGTCGGACGCCGCCAAGGAACGCGGCAAACTGGCCATCGGCAACGTCATCGACACCCAGCCGCAGTACCCCGAAACCGTGGTGGCCTCGGCCCTGTGGAGCATGGAGCCAACCATCGACGAGGCGCTCAAGCAGGTCAAGGCCGGCACCTTCAAGGCCGCCGACTTCGGCCAGTACTCGCTGATGAAGTACAAGGGTTCGTCGCTGGCGCCGCTGGGCACCTTCGAAAACAAGATCCCCGCCGACCTGATCGCCAAGGTGCAGGCCAAGCAGAAGGCCATCCTGGACGGCAGCTTCAGCGTGCAGGTCAACGACAAAGAACCCAAGTCCTCGGCACGATGAACCAAGCGCCTCTCGCCCTGCGGCTGGCAGGGATCACCAAACGCTTCGGCAGCCTGACGGCCAATGACGATGTCTCGCTGACGCTGGCGCAAGGCGAAGTGCTGGCCCTGCTGGGCGAGAACGGCGCCGGCAAATCGACCCTGGTGTCGATCCTGTTCGGCCACTATGTGGCCGACGCCGGCAGTATCGAAGTCTTCGGCCAGCCGCTGCCTCCTGGCCGGCCCGACGCCGCGCTGGCGGCGGGCGTGGGCATGGTGCACCAGCACTTCACGCTGGCCGACAACCTGACCGTGCTGGACAACATCATGGTCGGCACCGAATCGCTGTGGAAGCTGGCCTCGGGCCGCGGCCCGGCGCGCCGCCGACTGGTCGAGCTGGGCCAGCGCTTCGGACTGGGGGTGGACCCGGACGCGCGCGTCGGCAGCCTGTCGGTCGGCGAGAAGCAGCGCGTGGAAATCCTCAAGGCGCTGTACCGTGGCGCCAAGGTGCTGATCCTGGACGAACCCACCGCCGTCCTGACGCCGCAGGAAGTGCAGGACCTGTTCGCCACGCTGCGCGGCTTCGTCGACGAGGGCCTGGCCGTCATCTTCATTTCGCACAAGCTGGACGAAGTCATGGCCGTGTCGCGCCGCGTCGCGGTGCTGCGCCAGGGCAAGCTGGTGGCCGAGCGCGACACCGCCGCCACCACGCCGGCCGAACTGGCCGAGCTGATGGTGGGCCGCAAGGTCGCCATGCCGCACGCCGAGGCCATGGCGGCGGCCGGCCAGGCCGCCCCCGTGGTCACGCTGTCCCAGGTCACCGTGCGCGACCCGCGCGGCGGCGCGCCGCGCCTGGACAACCTGGACCTGGTGGTGCACAAGCACGAAATCGTCGCCATCGCCGGCGTCGCCGGCAACGGCCAGCAGGCGCTGGTGTCGGTGCTGACCGGCCTGCGGCAACCGTCCGACGGCGCCATCCGCCTGGGGCCGGAACACGCGGCCGCGCCCACCACGCCGGCCGGCTGGACCGCCGCGCACGTGGGCCGCATCCCCGAAGACCGCCACGGCGAAGGCATGATCGGCGACAGCCCCCTGTGGGAAAACGCCATCGTCGAAGACCTGAAGGACCCGCGCTTCTCGCGCTTCGGGCTGATCCGCGCCAAGGCCGGCCGCGCCTACGCGGCGGCGCTGGCCAAGCAGTTCGACGTGCGCGCCGCCTCGCTCGACGTGCGCACCCGCAGCCTGTCCGGCGGCAACATGCAGAAGCTGATCCTGGGCCGCACCCTGGCGCGCGAACCGCGCTTCATCGTCGCCGACCAGCCCACCTGGGGCCTGGATATCGGCGCGGTCGCCTACGTGCGCGAACAGTTGCTGGCTGCGCGCCGCCGCGGCGCCGGCATCCTGCTGGTGTCGGAAGACCTGGAGGAGATCTTCGCGCTGGCCGACCGCATCGCCGTGCTGTGCGGCGGCAAGCTGGTCGCCGACAAGCCGGTCGCGCAATGGACGCCCGCCAGCGTCGGCCTGGCCATGACGGGCACGCGCGCCTGACGCCGCGCCCCTTCTACTGAGCATTTCTCGAATGAAACTGATCCTGGAACGCCGCCCCGAGCCCAGCCGCGCCGCGCTGGCGCTGGCCCCGATCGCGGCCATCCTCTTTACGCTGGCGGTGTGCACGCTGCTGGTGGCCTGGGCCGGCGCGCCGGTGGGCCGCACCTACGCGCTGCTGTTCGAAGGCGCGTTCGGCTCCAAATTCGCGCTGTCCGAAACCCTGACCCGCGCCACGCCGCTGATGCTGACCGGGCTGGCCTGTGCCGTGGCCTTTCGCGCGCGCTTCTACAACATCGGCGCCGAGGGCCAGCTGTACCTGGGCGCACTGGCGGCGGTGGCGGTGGGCGGCCTGCATGACGGCACCGGCTTCGACCTGCCCGTGCCGGTGCTGTTCGGCGGCATGATGCTGGCGGCGGCGCTGGCCGGCGCCTTGCTGCTGCTGATCCCGGCCCTGCTCAAGACGCGCCTGGGCGTGGACGAAGTGGTGACCACGCTGCTGGGCAACTTCATCGTGCTGCTATTCGTGTCGATGATGCTGGACGGCCCCATGAAAGACCCGATGGCCATGGGCTGGCCGCAATCGGTGGCGCTCAATCCCGACCTGGAACTGGGCAAGCTGATCGAACGCACCCGCGCCCACACCGGCCTGCTGTGGGCCGCCGGCCTGGCGCTGGGCCTGTGGCTGCTAAACCGCTATACGGTGTTCGGTTTCCAGATGCGCGCGGTCGGCGCCAACGCCCACGCCTCGCGCTTTCTGGGCCTGCCGGTGAACCGCGTGATGCTGGGCACCGCCATGCTGTCGGGCGCGCTGGCCGGGCTGGCCGGCGCCATCGAGGTGGCCGGGCGCACCAGCTACGTCACGCTCGACATGTCGCCGGGCTACGGCTACACCGGCGTGGTGGTGGCCATGCTGGCGGGCCTGCATCCGCTCGGCGTGATTCTGGCCAGCATCTTCGTGGCCGGCATGCTGGTGGGCGCGGACAGCATGAGCCGCGCCATCGCGGTGCCGAACTACATCGCCGACGTCATCGTCGCCACATCGTTGCTCGCCATGCTGGTCGCGACGCTGTTCGCGCAGTACCGCCTGCGCCGCAACCGGGCTTGAGGAGCACGCCATGGAATGGATGGACCTGTTGAGTTCCGCGGCCTTCTGGGTCGCGGTGTTGCGGCTGGCGACGCCGCTGATCCTGGGCACGCTGGGTGTGCTGCTGTGCGAGCGCGCCGGCGTGCTGAACCTGGGCATCGAAGGCATCATGGCCGCCGGCGCCTTCACCGGCTGGCTGGTGGTATACCTGGGCGCACCGCTGTACGTGGGCGTGCTGGCGGCCGCGCTGGCGGGCGCGGTGTTCGGCTTGCTGCACGCGGTGCTGACGGTGCCACTGGGCCTGTCGCAGCACGTCTCGGGCCTGGGCGTGACGCTGCTGGCCACCAGCCTGAGCTACTTCGCCTACCGCGTCACCTTCCCCAGCGTGAACACGCCGCCCACCATCACGCCGTTCGCCGAAATGAAATTCCTGGACGGCATTCCGCTGATCGGCCCGGTGCTGGCCGGGCAAACGCCGATGACGCTGCTGGCGCTGGCCGCGGTGCCGATCCTGGCCTGGGTGCTGAACCGCACCCCGGTCGGCCTGGCGATCCGCATGGTGGGCGAGAACCCCGCCGCGGCCGAAGGCCAGGGCCTGTCGGTAACCAAACTGCGCATGGGCGCCATCGTCGCCGGCTCGGCACTGATGGGCGTGGCCGGCAGCTTCCTGACACTGGCGGCCTTCAACGCCTTCTTCTTCAACATGGTCAACGGCCGCGGCTGGGTCTGCGTGGCGCTGGTGGTGTTCGCCTCGTGGCGGCCCGGCAAGGCGCTGCTGGGCGCGTTGATCTTCGCCTTCTTCGACGCGCTGCAGCTGCGGCTGCAGCAGGGCGGGGCGGCGTTGCCGGGCCTGCCCGAGCTGCCCTATCAGGTCTACCTGATGCTGCCCTATATTCTGTCCATCCTGGCCCTGGTGGTGATGGCGCGCCGCGCCGCCTACCCGCAGGCCCTGATGAAGCCCTACCGCAAGGGCGAACGGTAATCCACAAGGTTTGACTATGCTCGATCTGATCCTCAAGCACTGCACGCTGCCCGACGGCCGCCAGCACATCGACATCGGCGTGGCCCAGGGCCGCATCGTGGCGCTGGAACCGGCGCTGAAGGCCGAGGCCGCGCAGACCATCGACGCCGCCGGCCAGTTGGTGACTTCGCCGTTCGTCGACGCCCACTTCCACATGGACTCGACGCTGTCATTCGGCCTGCCGCGCGTGAACCAGTCGGGCACGCTGCTCGAAGGCATCGCGCTGTGGGGCGAACTCAAGCCGCTGCTGACGCAGGAAGCGCTGGTCGAACGCGCGCTGGCCTATTGCGACTGGGCGGTGGCGCGCGGCCTGCTGGCGATCCGCTCGCACGTCGACGTGTGCGACCCGCGCCTGCTGGCCGTGGAAGCGCTGCTGCACGTGCGCGAGCAAGTCAAACCATACCTGGACCTGCAACTGGTCGCCTTCCCGCAGGACGGCGTGCTGCGCGCGCCGGGCGCGCTCGACAACCTGAAGCGCGCGCTGGACATGGGCGTGGACGTGGTCGGCGGCATTCCGCACTTCGAGCGCACCATGCAGGACGGCGCCGAATCCGTGCGCATCCTGTGCGAACTGGCCGCCGAGCGCGGCCTGCGCGTCGACATGCACTGCGACGAAAGCGACGACCCGCTGTCGCGCCACATCGAGACGCTGGCCTATCACACGCAGCGCCTGGGCCTGCAAGGCCGTGTCACGGGTTCGCACCTGACCTCGATGCATTCGATGGACAACTACTACGTGTCCAAGCTGATCCCGCTGATGCGCGAGGCCGGCGTGTCCGCCATCGCCAACCCGCTCATCAACATCACGCTGCAAGGCCGCCACGACACCTATCCGAAGCGCCGCGGCATGACGCGCGTGCCCGAGCTGCTGGCCGCCGGCGTGCCGGTGGCGTTCGGCCACGACTGCGTGATGGACCCCTGGTACAGCCTGGGTTCAGGCGACATGCTGGAAGTGGCGCACATGGGCCTGCACGTGGCGCAGATGACCGGCCAGGATGCGATGCGCGCCTGTTTCCAGGCCGTCACGGCCACGCCGGCGAAGATTCTTGGCCTGGACGAGACCGGGCTGGAAGTGGGCAAGCGCGCCGACATGGTGCTGCTGCAGGCCCGCGACCCGGTCGAAGCGCTGCGCCTGCGCGCCACGCGCCTGATGGTGCTGCGCGCCGGGCAGGTCGTGGCGACGACGCCGCCGGCGACGGCGACGTTGAATCTGCCGGGGCGGCCGGGGCGGGTGAGTTTTCAGATGGTGGGGTGAGTGATCGGGCTGGTCGGCGTAGTCTGACTCAAGCTGACCGGCCTCTGCGAAAACCCGGGATGTTCATTTCGCACCAATGGCTCAATAGGAGCCATCTCGTGAACCTCCCGTAAAAGATCTCGACGAGTTTGAGACCTTGCAGTTCCAGTTGAGTAACCACAAATGGAAATGCTCATTCTAGAACATCGGGAATCAACACACGGCATACGGGCTTAGCCATTATCTACTCTCAGAAAAGACCTTGACGTTACCTTCGAAAAATATCTTTGTTGCAAGGTTGATTGCTGTTGGCATCGTGTTTTTTCGACAGTACTGGGAACCGTCTCGGCGGAGAGAAATCGACTTTCCACACATCAAGCTCATATATGTCTCCATACTCATCCAGATTAATTGCCACCCGAACGGGAACCCCATCGCTATCTACGAATTCTCTGTCGATTAGTCTCTTAGCGAAATGACGGGACTTCGAATCAGAATAATGAAATCGTAGACTTCCCATCCCCCCGTCGTCCATTTCTTCAACCAAAACCTGATTGAGAGACTCAACAAGCTGTGTTGCTTGGAGACTTTCCATCATTAGCGCAGTTAGCAGCGCTCTCTCTTTATCTTTCAATAATCTTAAAGTCCGCATGCTTATCTCGCTGGTGTAATGCGTCCGACGTTAATCGTGCCGGTGGGGAATTTGTAGGGTAATCCCCCATTTATAGCGATTGTGGATTCAGACGGTCAGCGCAACATTGCGTCCAGCGCTTCAGCCGGGGTCTTGAATCCCAACGTTTTTCTGGGCCGGGAGTTTAGCTTGGCGGCAACTGCATCAAGCTCGCACTGCGTATAGTTTGCCAAGCCTGTTCTTTTTGGGAAGTACTGGCGTAGCAGGCCATTCGTATTTTCGTTGGTGCCTCGCTGCCAGGGGCTGCCCGGATCGCAGGAGTAAACGACCATGTTGGTAGCAATATCCTAGGCGAGATGCCTCCGTGGTACAGGAGATATGAATAGACAGTCGCAGGAGGCTTAGATATGTCGCGCGCAATGGAGCTCATCGGGGTCCCCTTGCGCCATAGCTCCCAAATCCTAGACTTCCTCTCCGTAGTCATGGCGCCGTAAATACTGACCATTGCACACCTCTATCCATCAGGCTTTCAATAGGGTGTTGCACTGACCGTCTGAATCCACAGGTACTAAAAACTGGGTTAGGGTCATCGTGGCTCGATTTAGAACTCGGTTCCTTTTTCACCAACTTATTGGTGAGAAGCTAAAGTCTTAGTCGCCTGATGCAAAGCAATCATAAGGTCCTCAAGCTTGAAATTCCATTTTCCTCCCGCAATGGGGGGGTAAATTTCTATTTCGATTGGTCTCCCTGGCTCATTTGATACCTCAGCCAACTGACGCGATCCCGCCCAAATCTCGAATACACAATTCTCTCGATCTGGGGGGCTTGTTATCACAGTAGATAAAATATTCATGGCTTCGGAGGCTCCAAAAAAACCAATAAATTTTCCATTCGAATCGTAGCGAAGCCACGTCCATCGGGGGCAATCACATGGTAATCCCCCTATTTTTAGCTATTGCCAGAAGTAGGAACGCTACGCGGCCATGGCCAACCGCTGTTTTAGGGTAAATCCGCCCAGAGCCATATTTGGGCGCTCGTGATAGTAGGACCACATTCACTGCGTGGCGACGCGCTGTACGTGGTCCAGATCGTCCCAGTGATATTGGGACAGCCATTCGTAGCGCACGGTCCTGTTAAACCATTCGACGTAGGCATTCTGTTGTGGCTTGCCCGGCTGGATGTATTCGAGCTTTATGCTCCATACCCCGGTCCACTCGACAATTGCCGCGCTCAGATATTTTCTCTTTTTCATTTTCACCCCGCCCTATTTTGGCGACACCAACCCATAGGCCCCATTGCTCACTTATCACACAAACATACGACTTCAGCCCCCCAGGAGGGCTCTAAAAAAAACAGTCTAAAACTCCCGTCTCTAACTCCCACTTTAATTTCATCCATAGCACCATCATCTATTAATCGAGTGCCATCCGATAACGTGTACAGCCACTCAACTTTATTATCAAGGCACATGGAAGAGTTAGACCCAACAAGAGTGGAATCAAAAACGCGCGACACCACATTTTGCCAAATAAAATCACAAACCCTAATAAATCTAACCTTCTCTAAAACCACCTCCCTTCTGACACCATTAACAAGCTTAAAAGAAAGAATCACACGATCATCGGATGAGTAGTCAACCCCTACAAACCTTGCATCATGAAAATCAGCATACGTCGATAACATTTCTTTCATACATACCTCAGCAATTACCAAGTATTAGTTCCGGGGCCATTTTGATACAGAAACCCCAGGCCCTCTTACTGGAGCACCGTTAGCATCCCTATCCCAGTTGTGCGCATGTGGAGTCCCCTGCCCATGGTCGTGATCTGAATCTAGATCGACAAGCGGCCGCCCATCGTTTCCATATAGCCGTTCTTGGCCACTACCTGGATTTTTAACCCACTCTCCTGCCTCACCTTTATTTGGAGTTTTTGACGATCTCTCATTAGATTCGCTTATTATGGGAGAAAATAACTCGTTCCATTTCCGCTGCAGTGCACTCGCAATCTCCTCATTAAGAGTCATCGAGCTTGATTTACGTCCGCGCAGAACATCGACGACATCCTGGCCACTTCTCCCTCCCCCAACGATTCCTCCTATCAGGCTCCCGACTGAAGGCATGGCAGGCGGCGGCACCACAAACTGGTTGTTCTCCAACTCCAGCCGCGCTGCGTCGTTCACCGCCGCCACAGCATTCGGGTCCAACGCCGCCGTCAGCCCGCCAAGCACGCTGGTCACCAGATTGATGCGCGCCTCGCGCTCCACGGGGTCGAGCTTGCTTGATGGCTTGCCGGACACCTGCTCCATGAGCTGGCTGATGACGATGCCCGCGGATGCACCGGTGGCGGCTGCGCCGCAGCTTGTGCGGGTTGCCGCGGCGCCCGTGCAACCGAGCAAAGCATGGAGTGCCACATGTCCGGCAGAACCTTCGCCGCCAAGTAACGGCGCAATTTCCTTGATCTTGGTCGCACTCAGGCTCTGCAAGTAATTCACGGTGGCCGCTTGCACGAACCCGCTTGCGCTACCCGTCACGTTTGCGCCAGTCGCCAAGCTCACGGCCATCAGCGCTTCACGGTATCTGCCTCCCGGTCCCCATTTCTGGGCCGCTTCGTATTGGGCGCGCAATTGCTCTTTACGCGGCCCCTCTGGCGTACCCTTCAGCGCATCTTCAAGCGCCTTGGCTTCCCTGGCCCGAGCCTCCAGGAACTGCCCGACCTGCTTCTGCGCCTCCGACGCAATCTCGAATCCCGCCTCGATCTTTTCCTTGTCGAAGATCGGCTTAAGCGCGTTCAACGTATCGGACGAAGTGGCGCGATTCAGGGCCGCGACCGTTTCCGTCGCCGTCATTCCCGTCAGATCCTGCTGCGCGGCCTCATCGCGAATCACGACGTTGCCGCCGCTGATCGCGCTGCGCGTGGTCGAGCTGGCATTGCCGGACGCGCCTACGACAGCAGGCAGGCCTGCCGACGCGCCGCTCTTGTCGGCCGGGTCTCGCGCCTTGTCGGCGCCGCCCGCCGCCTGGCCGTGGGTGTTCGCGCCTACGTCCGCTTTGCCTGCGTCGTCTTTCTTGGGTGCGCCCCCGCCGTCGCCGCCCCAGCTATAGCCCCCGCTGAGCGCAATCTGGTCGGCCTTGTATCGCGCCGTGTTCTTGACGTCCTGAACGACCAGCGTGCCGGTAGTGAGCGCGTTTCGGCCATCGAGCGCCGCGCGCTCGCTGCTGGATATCAGCCCGCCGATCAATGTCGTGTTTCGCGCGACATCCAACTGGAATCCGCCGTCACCGGCCTTCAGTCCCGCCTGTTCGCTGGCGGACTTGAAGTTGCTGTCCATCCGGCCTTGCGCCACGTTGCCGGATACGGAACTCTTGCAGTAGCCATAAACGCAGATCTTGGCTTGGACACCGGCGCTCTGCTGCTTGGAGGCGTACGTGCTGACATCCTGCAAGGTCTCGATGCGCAAGCCACCGCCTACCGACGCCATGATCCGGTCGGCCTGTGCCGCCGCGCCGATCAAGGAGGTGTCGCCGCCGGAGTGCAGCGCAAGCACATTGCCAACGCTCACGTTGCTGTAGGCCCAACTCGCATCCCGGCCATCGGCATGGCCGCGAGCGCCGCTGACGCCGATGCTGACCATGACGCCAGCCCCGTTCTCGCTATCGGCCGACACGCCGATACCCACGCTTGCGCTGGAACTCTTGTTCTTTGTGCGCTGCTCGTATGTGTTTTGCGCGGCCCGCAGCAGGATGCTTCCCTCGGCCTCAAGCAAGACATTGCCGCCCGCCGACAAGCGCGATCCCGTGACCGCAATGTCCGATGCGGCCCCAGCGCCCCGGGCCAGGAGCGTGATATCCCTGCCGGCAGCCACGGTCGAGCCGGCCGTCGATGCAGACGCGCGGTCCGTGGCGCTCTGGCTCTTGCTGGCGCCCAGGTCGATGCTCAGGCTTGCGCCGCCGGCGCTCTTGGGATCCGCCATCACCGAGTCGTAGGCATTGAGCGCGGCCATGCCCGTGGTCGCCAGCGCCAGGCCCTGCATGACCTTGTTGTCGGTCTTGCCGGCGGCCTGGTGCATTTTTCCCGCCGTCTGCATCGCATCGATCACGGGTGCCCTGGCGTTGATGCTGAAGCCGGACTGCTTGACCTCGTGGTATTCCTTGTCGCGCGTGGTGTCGATCGCCGCGGCGATATTGACGCCGCGCCCGATCAGCGCCACATCGCCCTGGCGCGCCACGATGTTGCTGCCCGTCAGGTTCAGCGCGCGGTTCGCGCGAATCAGCGTGTCGCCCTCAACGCTGCCCACCATGCTCGCGGTATGGAACACGTTCTTGCCATCGAGCGAGTCGGTTTGCTTGCGGCTGCCGTAGCTCAGCCCGCCCATGGCGCCCATGCCGGACTGCTTGTCCTGCTCGTAGTGGCGGATGTCCATGGTGTTGGCGCCGGCGGCGATCTTCACATCCCGCGCGCCCGACACTGCCAGGTCATGCTGCGCGCCCAGATTCGAGCCGCTGACCACTACGTCCCGGCCGGCCGTCAGCGTTGCCGTGTCGCCCGTGAAGGTCGTGGCCTGCGCCCGCTCGGTCGTGATGGCGTTGACCATGTGATTGGAACGGCTGGACAGGAAGCCGCGCTGCTTGCTGTAGGACTCGATATAGGAGTGCTGCGTCCGCACGCCGGCCGTCGCGTTGATGTCGCGCCCGGCTTGCACCGCCAGATGCTTGCCCGCGGTGACATCGGCCGCGCGCGCGTTGATGTCCCGGCCCGCCGCCAGGGTCAGGCTGCCGCCGGCGGCAAGCGCCGCGCCGATCTCGCGGCCCGTGCTCAGTTCGTAGCGGTTGCGCGGGTCGCGCTCGAGGCGCTCGCCCTTGCGCTCGGTCAGGGTGGCCATGTTGACGTCGCGGCCGGCTTGCAGGCGCGCGTGGTCCCGGGCGGCGATTTGCGCCGTGGTCAGGCGCAGGTCGCGCCCCGCCCGCACATCCAGGCTGCCCGCGTCGATCCGCGCCATGCCCGTGAGATAGGTGCCCCAGGTATTGCTGGCGCGTTCGGACGCCGAGGTCGAGGTCAGTGCAATGTCGTGTCCGGCGCTCAGGCCAATCTTGTCGCCCTTGATCAGCGATGCCAGATTGGTCAGGTCTTCGCGCGCGATCAGGTCGATGGTGCCGCCCGCCTGGAGGGTGCCGCCGGCCTGGTTGACGATGTTGCCGGCGCGGATCACGGTGGCTTGACGCGCCGCGACGGCGCCACTGTTGACGAAATCGCTCTCAGCGGTGATGTCGACGTCGCGCCCGGCGATCAACGTGCCGTCCCCCTTCAGGTCGTCTTTCCGGACCAGGAGATACACCTGCGGCACCAGCACCGACTGGACGCTGCCATCGGCCAGGGTCACGGGCTGTTCCACCAGCCATACCAGATCGGTGAGGAGCAACTGCTGCTGGGCTTCGGTCAGCCTGGCGCCCAGCTTGATGCCGTGCGCCTGTGCGAAGCGGGCGCCGGCCGCGAGCAAGGCCTTGTACTGCGCATCCTGATTGCTGTAGTTCTCCAGGAAGCGCTGGCCGCTGGTGGCGAGAATCTGGTCAGATACCACCTTTTGCTCATGGAATCCGTCGCCCAGGCGCCGGGGCTGGCCCGCCGGCGTGAGGAACGTGGCGCCCGGCGGGATCAGGTCGTCCCAGCCGCCCAGGCGCGCCACCGGCAAGGCGTCCCCCGCGCCTGCCATATCGTCGTTCTGGCGCGCGGGTGGCGATACCAGGACGGGATCGCCGGCGCGGCGATCGCCACCGCCCGCGGTTTCGCCGGCCAAGACCCCAGGCAGCGTGCCGGGCTGCCGCAGCAGATCGAGCAGGTAGTCGCTGGAGACGTGGGCGTGGCCGGCAGTAAAGCGCGGGTCGGTCGCCACCAGGTAGGGCGCCTGCGGCTGCCTGTTGACCACGAAGAGCTGGTTGTCGGGAATACCGGCCGGATGGGAAACGGTGCGGACGGCCTTGCCGCCCGGCAGATCGACACTGACGACCTGCACCGGCTCCGGCGCGCCTATGGGGGTCGCGGCCGGCGCGGCGCCCGACAGCGTCAGGGCGGCGCCGCCCGTCGCGGTGGCGACCGGCACGTCAATCGCTTCGGCCGCCAAGGTGCTGGCGTAGGGGCTGCTGCTTTCCCAGCGCGTGGATTTGCGCGCGTGCCGCTGCTTCTCGAAGCTCAAGGTCATGACGCCTTCGCGCGTCACGGTACGCGTGCCGCTGGCGCCGATGTTGTCGATGGCGGGTCCGACCACGGACAGCGCGCCGCCGGCGGCGATGCGGCTCTTGTCGTTGGTGACCGACCCGGTCAAGGTCATCGCGGCGCCAGACAGGATCTGCCCGGGATCGGACGACACCGTCCGGGTCTCGACGACCGTCTCATTGACGCGGTAGTACATGAACGCGTGTTGCCAGCGGCTGTTCACGTCGCGATTGAATTCCTTGATGCGCGCGTCCAGTTCGAGGTGCCGCGCCTTGTAGTCGGCGTAGGCTTGCTCATACGCGCCGCGGCGCGCGGCATAGGCTTCGCAAACCGATGAGTTGCCGTTACGGCATGCCGCCGGTTCGGTTTCGTCCCATTGCGGCAGCGGGCCGTCGGGCGGGGTGACCCCGAAGACCGACCAGATCCGTGCATCCGGGGCATACGCGAAGATGTCTTGCGAGATCTCGCAGTCATCGTCGGTTATGCCCGCGCAGCCCGGCTCCGCCGGGGTGTAGGAGGGCGCGATCGGCCAGGTGGTCGCCGTCGGATCCAGGCCCCAGTCTCCATACCAGTTCGGCACGCCATAGTCGAAGGGCGGCCCATAGCGCGCGGCCGGGTACTTCTCGCTGGGTGGCAATAGCAGCAGCCAGTTCTGCTTGCCCACGCCCTGCGCGGGATTCTGCGAGCAGATTCCCCGGTACTCATGGCACACCCAGAAGAACTCGCTGCCGTCCATCAACGGCCCGAACTCCTGCCGGTCCTGATTGACCTGCCGGAAATAGAACTTCGGCTCGGACGAGACCTGCTCCGTGCGGCTCGCATAGCTTGGGTTCAAGTTCTCGATCAACGCCGCGGCGATGCTGGCCTGGCCTGCCGCCTCGATCGTCGCCGCGCTGTTGCGCACCCGCGCGGCCTGGCCCGTGGCGGCTCCCGCCGCGTCCAGCGCGCCGCCCACTCGCACGTCCGCCGCCGAGTAGATCAGGGCGCCCTGCTCGTTGACGAGCGAGCCGGCGCCCAGATCCATGTCCGCTCGCGAGGCGATCACCGCCGCGCCCGTGGTTCCAACCGTGTTGATCAGTTTGCCGGCGCCGATCGATACCTGGTCGCCGTAAATGCGGCCCCGGTTATTCACAAAGCCGGCCGCAATGCGGGTGGTCTTGCCATCGATCAGGCCGTCATTGACCAGCCCGTTGGCGACATCGATCGTGTTGCCACGGCCGGCAATCCATTCGCCCGTTTCATGGTTCACGAACGACTCGGCGCGGATGCCGAGGTCGCGTCCGGCACTGACGCGCGCCCGGTTATCAAGCGCGCCGCCCAGCTTCAGTGTCAGGTCACGGCCCGCGGTGATATCACTATCCAGGTTCAGCGAGCCGGCGTAATCCAGCAACAGATCGCCGCCCGCGCGCAGCGCGCCCAGAGTCCGCGAGGCCTTGATGCCGAGCGCCAGGTTCCGGCCCGCCGCCAGCTCGCCTTGGCCGTTTTGCAGAACGTCGGTCGCTATGCTGGCATCGCCTTGCGAGACGATCCGGCCCGCGGTGTTGTCAATGTCACGGGCCTTGAGCGACAGGCCTTCGATGGCGTTGATCGCGCCGCCCTGATTGTTGATGCCATCAGCCTCGACGGCGACCACCCGGCCCAGCAAGCCACGAGCCGGCGCGGTGGCTGCGCGGTTGTCCAGGCTTGCGGCTGACAGCGCCAGCGTGCCATCCGCCTGGATCAGGCCACTGCGGTTGTCGACCGCGCCCGGGGTGGCGATGGTCAGATCGCCGCCGGCGAGCGTGCCGTGGGTGTTGTCCAGACTTGCACTCAGTGTGACGCGGGCTTCGCCCTCGGCGGTGAGCCTGCCGTTCTGGTTGCGCAGGTGAACCGCCGACAGATCCAGCGCCCCGGCGTGCAGGGCGGCCCCCGCCGTGTCGATGTCGCCCGTGGATGCCAGCGTCATCTGGCCCGCCGCCGACAGCACGCCTCCCTCCAACTGCAATCCGTTGGCGGACAACGTCATGGCCTTGCCCGCCAGGCTGGCGCCGGGATGCTGGATCGTGCCCGCGTTGACCTGAAGGCTGCCTGGCAGGCGCAAGCGGCCATCGGCGTCGACACCGGCCACAAGGCGGCCGGCGTTGTGCAGCAGACCCGGAACGCGAACGCGCAGATCACCGGCGGCGAGCACCGAGCCGGTATTGCTCAATGCGGTATTGGCGCTCAGGTCTGCCTGTGCGCCCGCAACGGCGAGACCCTCATGCGTCAGGACGTCGCCGGCCGCCAGGGCCAGTCCGGCGCCTGCTTGCAGGCGGCCGCCCGCCGCTATCCGCAGGTCGCGGGCGGCGGTGGCCGCGAGCATGCCTTGCCGCGTGGCGATCACGCCATCGAGCAGGGCATCGGTGCCGGCGCGCAAGGACAGATCCTGGCCGGCGCTGCTGCTGCCCGACATCTGCAATGCGCCGCCCGCCGTCAACATGAGCGAGCCGCCCGCCTGTTGGCGCGATGCCGCGCCGAAGATGGCATCGCCGCGCGTGGCGGCCAGAGACAGATCGCCCTGCAAAGCCGCGACCGTGCCCGCGACCGACAGGCGCTCGCCCGCGCCCAGCGATTGCGTGCGGCCCGCCACCGCGCGGCCCGCGATCGTCATCGAGCGGTCGGCCACGCCAGCCATCGTGGCAGCCGCCTGGATCAGGCCCGGGTCGCCCACCGTGATGTCGCGCCCGGTCAACGTCAAACCCGCGTCGCTGGCCGCCACGCCATCCACGCGTATGTCGCGCGCAGCGGCCAGCGTCAGATCCGCGATCGAAGCCAGCGTCCCCGCGACGGTCAGGTCGCGGCCTGCGCGCATGTCCAACGTGGTGGCCGCCCGCAGGTGCGCGTCTTGCCCGACCCGCAGGTCGCCCAGGCCCTTGCCCGCCGTGACGTTCAACAGGCCGTTGGCGGCCGTGTTGCCGTTTAGCACCGCGTCCGACGTGGCGGACAGGTGAATGTCGCTGTCGCCCTGTATCGCGCCGTCGGCAAGCAACGCGCCGCCAGCTCGCGCGGTCAGCAGTCCGCCCGCCTTCATGGCGCTGGATGCGGCCAGTTTCAGATCGCCGCCGCTGGCCAGCGTGAGCGCGCTTCCGGGTGCCAGCAAGCTACCGTCCAGAAGCAGTTCGCCGTTCGTGCGCAGATTGGTCACGCCCCCAGCGACGACTTGGCCGGCCAGCGTCGCCGAATCGGCGTTCGCGCTCAACGCGCCGTTGGCCTGCGTCTGCGCGCTGGAGGCGCTGACGAGCCTGCCACCCGCATTCAGGCGCACGTCGCCGGTGGCGAGACTCTGGCCCTGCAAGGTCAGGTTCCTGCTTGCCGCCAATGCCAGGTCGGCTAGCGATGACAACATTCCCGCGCTGGCCAACGCTCCGCCGGCCTGCGCCTTCAATGGGCCGCTCGCCAAGGCGCTGCCGTTCGCGCCCAACGTCAGGTCCTGTTCGGCATTCATGGTCAGCGCACCTTGCGCCGACGCGATCAAGCCCTGCACATTCAGCGTGCCGCCCGCATTGACCGCCGCGCCGCCATCGCCACGCAGCTCGCCGGCGACGGCGACTTCGCCGTCCGCGCGCAGCGTGGCCAGACCCGCCGATTGCAGACGCCCCGCCTCGCCAATCCGCGCGTCGCCCTGAGCGGACAGATCCAGCTTGCCATCGGCAACGATCGCGCCGTCTGCGCTCAGGTCATGGCCGGCAGCCAGATTGACGTCCGCGAAGGACACCAGTTGGCCATCCTGGCTCAAGTCGCCACCAGCGCGCGCGTCCACGCCCAGGCCTTGCAGGCGGCTGCCCGCTTCCAACCGCGCATTCTGGCCGACCTCCAGGCGTAACCGCCCGCCGAAAGCGAATGCCTCGCCCGCCATCGTCAGGTCACGCGCCGCGTTCAAGACCATGCCACCGTCCGCCGCCGCCATGCCGGCCAGCGCCAGATCCTGGCTGCCGTGCAGCGCCAATTCGCCATCGCTGCGGGCGCTGGCGCCGCGCAGCAGGGCAAGGTCGCCGCCGGCCGCCATGCGCAACGAGGTTGCGGCATGCAGCTTGCCGCCGGCCCGCGCATCGCGCGCCGCCTGCACAGACAGTTCGTCCAACGAACTGAGTTCGCCATCGATCACCAGATCCGCGCCCGCCGTCACCCCCATGCGATCCCTGGAAACCAGGCGGCCCGTCACGCCGATGGACAACGCGTCCCCCGCCGCGCTCAGCAGTCCGCCTTCGGCCGTGGTGACGAGGCCGTCGACGGACAGCCGGCGCGCGGCATCCAGCGCGATGCCGCGATTGGCGCGCAGGGCGCCTGCCCATGCCGCATCGTGCCCGGCCGCGATCGTTGCGCCGCCGTTCGCCTCCCAAAGCCCATTGGCGTCGGTGAACAGGTCGCGCCTGGCCTGCAGGCCGAGATTGCCCGAGGCCGCGCTCTTGCCCGAAAGCCGCAGATCGCGGCCGGACAGGAGCCCGATATCACCCCGTGCGCCCATTTCGCCTCGGGCGTCCACATCGCTGCCCGCGCGCGCGATGAGGTCCCAACCTTGCACGCGGCTCGCGGCGCCTAGCGTCAACGCCTGGCCCGCGGTCATGGACACGGAGCCGCCATCGGCCAACGCGCCGCCATCGACCTGCAGATCACGGCTGGATGACAAGATCAGGCCAGCATTGCTTTGCGCGAGGCCAGCCAGCGAGAGGTCGCCGGCCGCGTGCATGCGCGCCTGGCCCGACGCGTCTGCTTGCCCGTCGGCGCCAACCCGCAGATGACGCCCCGCATCCAGATCCAACGATCCACCGGCGCTGAGTTTTCCGTCCACGCGCACATCGCGCTTGGCCCGCGCCTGAGCATCGGCTGCGGACACCCATGCGCCGCCCAAGGCCAGGTCGCGGCCGGCACTGGCCTGCACCTGCTTGCCTTGCAGCCTGCCCGCCGCGCCCTGCACCAGATCGCCGCCACTGATCAGGCTCAGCGCCGCGTCGGTCAGGACCGCTCCGCCCAGGGCCATGTCCTGGCCCGCTCGTATCGTCACGTTGCCGGCCGACTGCAATTGCGTGCCGGCCGCCAAGGCCACGCGCCCGTCTGCCTCGGTGAGCAGCGTTCCCGACACCAGCACCTGTTGCGGCAGCACCAGGTCGCGGCCCGCTTGCAGCGTGACGCCATCTTGCGCGGACACCACGCCGTCCACCGTGGATACGCCGCCGGGCGGCTCGCCGGGCGCGGCTGGGCCGGATGGCTTGCCCGGCTGCGCACGTGCCTCCGCGTCCGCGCCAGCGCCGCTTTCGGTGGCTCCGCCGCGGGCGGGTGGCGGCATTGCCGCCTGAGCGGCCGCCGTCAGATTGCGGCCCGATTGCGCGCGCGCGTCCTGACCGGACGTTAGCAGTCCTCCCGACAGCGAAAGATCCCGGCCTGCGGCCACGCGCAAGGCGCCCTGGGTGCGCAGGCTGCCTTGTGCGCCCACCGCCGCATCGCCGCCCGCCTCGATACTCAGCGACGAGCCCGCGCCGACCGCGCCCGGGATCGTCACGTTGCGCGTGGCGACGAGCGCGGCCGCGCCTGTCGCCTGCGCCGCGCCCTGCACGGCCAGATCGCCGCCGCTCTCCACCCGCAGATCGCCGGCCGCCTGCACGGTGGCGCGTGGCGCAATGCGCACATCGCCAGCGGCGCTGACCAGCAAATCGCCCGTCAGCGCCGCCAGGTTGCCGCCGATGTTCACCCCCACGCCGGCCTCGGTGCCGATCAGGCGGATGCTGTTGGCGTACATGCCGCCCAGCGCGGCCGTATCCAGCGCCACGGCGGGTGCAGGGCCATCACCCGCCTGCGCGGATACGGCGCCCGTGCCGTAGTCGACCCGCGATGCGCCGGCCGTCACGCTCAGACGGTTCGCCCAGATGCCCGCGTTGATTTCCAGCGTGCGCGCGATCAGGTCCATCTGGCTCAGGTTCATGCCGTTCAGGCCTTCCCCTTCGACCGCGAGCCGGCCTCCCGCCACATCAAAGCCGATGCCCCCATCTGGCCCGATGCGCGGCGTGCCCGTGGTCAGGGTGGCGCGGTCCGCGTTCAGAAACCCGCAGCCATTGCACGTAATGCCCGCCGGGTTGGCGACGATGACGTTCGCCCGATTTCCAGCCACTTCCAGCGTGCCGAGCAGTTGCGACGGATTCGGCGCGGTCACCTGGTTGAGGATGGTGCCCGCATGCCGATTGCCCAACATCGGGTTGCCCGCCACGTGCCCGGCCAGTTGCGTCTGGCTTGCGCCGCCGCTGTTGTTGAGCACCACCCCAGACGGGCCGACGTTGAATTGCGTGTAGCGGTTATTTGACACGCCGCCTGCCGAAGGCGGCGCGATGTTGATGACGGGCACGCCATTGCTGACGCCCACGAAGGGCTTGGCACCCGGCACGCTTCGGTCCACCGCGATCGGCAGCGTCTGCGCCAGCACCGGCGACCAGACCTGCGTGAAGACCACGGACCACACGATCAGGGAACGGAGCTTGGACATCATGCGTACTCGGTTAAAACAAGAAGGTGGGACGGCTTTGCGGGCATTGCGGCCACGCAAAGGGGCGGGATCAGAACTCGAACATCAGCGTGGCGGCGAAGACGGTGCTTTGTGTTTTCAGGTTGTCGGGCTTTTTCAGGGGCCAGCCGGCCGACAGGTCGTAGCTGGCGTTGACATAGGGCATGGCGATGCGGCCGCGCAGGCCGGCCACCGCGCCGACCAGCGTGCGGCTGGCCAGGTACTGGGCCGACGGGCCGCCAACGCGGCCGGCGTCCAGCCCGGCATAAAGCTGCTGGCCCGGCATGCCCGCCAACCCGCCCAGGTCCAGCGACAGGTCATTGCGCAAGGTCCAGCCGTCTTCCGCGGCCAGCGTCATCTGCCCGTCGAAGCCGCGCACCGCATAGCGGTTGCCGATGGTGAAGTAATCGGCGGGCACGACCGGTGTCTTGGCGTGCTGGATCTGCCAGTTGGCCTGGTAGGCCAGTTGCTGCCCCGCCACCTTGAACGGCAGATACAGACCAGCGTTGGCGCTCAGGATGGTGCTGCGCCCATTCCAGTCCGGGTCGCCGTAGACGTAGCCGGGCTGGTTCGAAAACTGCGGCAGCGTGCCGCGCACGCCGCCGCCGATGTCCAGCACCATCTGGTCGATGTAATGACGATGGCCGTAGCTGAATTCGTAGCCGGCCACGTCGCGCCGCTGCACCTCGATGTCGATGTCGTTGAGCGTGCTGTTGGCGCGCTTGCGCAGGAACTTGAGCACGGCGGTGCCCTTGTAGCTGGCGCCGCGATACGGCACCACCGACACGCCCACCTCCACCTGCTTGCTGGTGCCGCCGTAGACGATGGGTTCCTCGAAGCCGGCCACGGTCTGGCGGTAGCGCGACTTGCTGGCCCCGGCGAACAAGGTCCAGTAGCCAAACGGGATGCTGTAGTTGATGGAGGCCGCGCGCGAGCCGGCATCGCCGTTGCGCAGGTCGGCGTTGCTGTTCCAGGACACCGACAACTGGTCGTACAGGAACAGCGGCGAATCGAGCGTGAGGCCGGCGTTGACCTGGTTCTTGCCGGTCGATTCCAGGCCGGCGTTGTCGCCGCCCACGTAGGCGTGCCAGCGCTTGCCGCTGCCGGGTTTGATGATGATGTCGGAGTCGCCCAGCTCGGGGCCGGGAGCGACGTCGATGGAGGCGTCGGCCTGGCCACCGAGGCGGCGGATGTTCTCCAGCGCCTGGTCCAGGTCGCGCTGGTTGACCTCGCCGCCGGGCCAGGTGGGCAGCGCGGTGCGCCACCAGCCGGGCGCGCCGTCGCTCCTGACCCCGGAGATGCGGCCGGGTACGTAACGCAGGGTCAGCGTGCCGCTGGCCAGCGACTGTTCGGGCACCAGCACCCGCGCGGTGATCAGGCCGCGATCGATCAGGCGCGCCATCAGGTGTTCCTGCAAGGCGCGCAACCCTTGGCCGCCGACGCATTGACCCAGTGCCGCCTCGCTGGCGCGGCGCAGCGCGGCCGGTGGTGCTGCGCCGTCCCAGATCACCTGGCTGATTCGGAAGCAGGGCGATTCGTCGGGGAAGACGAGCGCACCCTCGCCAGCGACGGCCGGCGGCGCCGACAACACGTCCGGCCGTTCCGCGGCGCGGGCGCGCTGCGCGTCCAGGTCCTGTTCCTGGCGGCGCTGGATGTCGCCGGCGCGCGCGGCCGCGTCGGCCGGCAGGGGTTGCGCGGCCAGCAAAGGGGGGAGGGTCAGGGCGATGAACCCGACGCACAGCGCCAGGCAGACGCTATCGCGCAGGGCGGCCAGCGTGCGGCGCCAGCCGCCTTGCCGCAAGCCATGACGTTCGCGGCAGGATGCCTCGATACTGCGGGTAAAGAACTGACCGGTAGGCACGATACGAATTCCCGGAGGCCGAGCTTGCCGGCCAATCCAAAACACTTCCTTTTCAACGCGCCGATTATCAACAGCGAGGAAGCGTAAAACCGGGAAAATGCATCACGGGATAACGAAATAAGGCGTGTCCGAGGCCAGACGCCGCCTTCACCCGCCGCTGTCGGGGCAGCGACGGCCTACCACTGACACGAGCCGGCGTCATGCTGCCGGCTCGTGCCGGCCGATCAGGCTTCCGACACCGGCCCGCCGACGTATCCCGGCCGCTTCGCGGCCGTGACGACGATTTCTACCAACAGTTCGGGCGAAGCCAGTTTGGCCTCGCAGGTGGCGCGGGTCGGCAGCGCATTGGCCGGGGCCCACTCGGCCCACACCGCGTTCATGCCGGCGAAATCACGCTCGATGTCCTTGAGCCAGATCTGCACCGACAGCAGGCGCGTCTTGTCGGTGTCGGCGCGCGTCAGGTAGCCGTCGATCTTGGCCAGCACGTCGCGCGTCTGCGCGGTGATGCCGCCTTCGGCCGACGAGGTCACGCCCGCCACGTACACGGTGTCGCCGTGCATCACGATGCGGCTCAGCCGCTCGTTGGAATCCTTGCGCACGATATCAGTCATGGGTGCTGCTCCTTGGAGGTGGATGCCGGCGCGTCCGTGGCGCCGGCGAAACGATCGATGGCGAACGGCGCGATCGGCAGGTCGGTGGCGCCAGTGGTGATCAGGTCGGCCATGATACGGCCGACGATCGGTCCCAGTTCGAAGCCGTGCGCCGAGAAGCCGAAAGCGTGAAAAGCGCTGTCATGGCGGCGGCTGCGGCCGATCACCGGGATCTCGTCGGGCATGGCGGCCTCGATGCCGGCCCAGCCCCGGTTCACGATGGCGTGCCGCATGTGCGGGAACAGGTCGCAGACGGTGCGCGCGCCCTCGGCCAGCGAGCGGAAATCCAGCTCGGTCCATTCGGCGTCGCGGTCGACCCAGGCGCGGCGCCCGCCGCCGATCAGCACGGTGCCATTGGCGCGCTGCTTGAACGACAGCGGCCGGCCGGTGCCCAGCACCACCGCGTCCAGGAAATGATCCATGCGCAGCGTCACCAGCATCATCGGGCTGATGGCGGTCAGCGGCACCGGCTCGCCCCATTCGGCGGCGATACGGTCGGCCCAAGCGCCGGCGCAGTTGAGCACCTGGGGCGCGGTGTAGACGCCGGCGTCGGTTTCGACCCGCCATTGTCCATGCTCATGCGACGTGCGCAGCACGCGCACGCCTTCCAGGAAACGCGCGCCCAGGCCGGCGGCCTTGCGGCGGAACGCCAGCGTGGTGCGGTAGGGGTCGGCGGCGGCGTCTTCGCGCGCGATCAGGCCGCCCTGCACGGTGGGCGTCAAGGCGGGAATCATTGCCAGCAGATCGTCGCGCTCGATCCATTGCTCATGCGTGTAGCCATGCTGCTGCATGATCGCGAGCCGTTCGCGCAGCGCCGCCGCGTCGGCCGCGTTCTCGGCCACGCGCACCTGCCCGTGCTGCTCAAAGCCGCAATCGTCGTCGACCAGATCACCAATGCGATACCACAGCGCGCGCGAGGCCAGCGCCAGCGGCACTTCGGCCAGGTGCCGCGACAGCGTGCGCACGCCGCCCGCATTCACGCCCGAGGCGTGGCGGCCAACGTAGTTCTTCTCGATCACCAGCACCGGCACGCCGGCGCGCGCCAGGTGCAGCGCGGCCGAGCTGCCGTGCAGGCCGCCGCCGATGACGATGACGGCGGCCGAACGCGAAGCGTCCGTCATGGCGGGCTCCTATTTCTTCAGGCGCACCACCGCCTGGCGGGATTCATCGGTCTGCGGCAGCGACGCCAGTTCGCCCAGCGTCAGCGGCTTGGTCGGGAAGCGCAGGCGGTAGTAGCCGACCTCGGGCACCGGCACGCCGCGTTCCTCGGCGATGAGTTCCGACACCGTCAGGCCACAGAAGCGGCCCTGACACGGCCCCATGCCGCATCGCAGGAAGGCCTTCATCTGGTTCGGGCCGCTGCAACCGAGCTTGACGGTCTCGCGCACCTGGGCGGCGGTCACTTCCTCGCAGCGGCACACGATGGTGTCACCGGTGGGGCGGCGGAAGGTCTCCGGCGCCTTGTAGAGCGTGTCGAAGAATTCGCGTCCGCGTACCGCCCGCGCCAGCGCGGCGCGCGGCGCGGCGGCCTCGTGGTCGCGCCGCGCCGCGTCGATGCGGCCCAGCAGATGCGCGGCCTGCAACGCCGCCAACCGGCCGCGCTGTTCGGCCGCCAGCGCGCCGGCGATGCCGGCCCCGTCACCCGCCATGCCGACGCCGTCGACCGAGGTCAGGCCCCAGTCGTCGACCTCCGGCTCCCAGCAATCCAGCGCCGCGTTCCAGCGGTGCTCGGCGCCGATGGCGCGCGACAGGTTGACGTTGGGCACCACCCCCTGGTGCAGCATCAGTTGCTGCGCCGGCAAGGTCTTGGTTACCCCCGCCGCGGTGGTATAGCGCACGCTTTCCAGCGCGTCCTGGCCCAGCGCTTGCAGCGCCGTCACGCCCTTGACGATGGGCACCGCCGCTTTGACCGCGCGCAGCAGCGACAGCCCCTTGCCCAGATAGGGCGAGCGCAGGAAGTCCCACACCTTGGGCAATGCCTGGCGCAGGCGGCCGGGCGGCGTGGTTTCAAGCAGCGCGTCGACTTTCACGCCAGCGTTCAGGTACTGCCAGGCCACCAGATACAGCAGCGGCCCGCAGCCGGCCAGCACCGTGCGGTCGGCCGGCACCACGCCCGCCGACTTCAGCAGGATCTGCGCGGCGCCGGCGGTGATGACGCCGGGCAGGGTCCAGCCGGGAATCGGGAACGGCCGTTCCTGCGCGCCGGTGGCCAGCAGCAAGCGCCGCGCGTGCAGCACACGCGCCTGGCCCGCCACCGAGTAGGCCACCTCGAACCCGCGTTCCGGCTCGGGCGCGGTACGCTCGGCCACCGCCCACACGGTCGCGCCCGGCAAGTAGCGCGCGCCCGACTGGCGGAAGGGCTCGACCAGCGAGGCGCCGTGCCAATAGTCCGGCCCCAGCACCGTGCGGTCGGTCACCGGCGTGGTGGTGATGGCGCGGTAGATCTGGCCGCCCGGCGCGGGTTGTTCATCCAGCAGCACTGTGTCCACGCCCAGGCGTGCGGCCGTGGTGGCGGCGGCCAGTCCGGCGGGGCCCGCGCCCACTACCAGCAAATCGCATTGCGTCGTTTCGATCATGCCTGCACCTTGCGCGCGCCCAACTGGCGCTCGATCTTCATGCCGTCACGCACGGCCGTCATGCAGCCCTGCTGGTTGGCCTGGCCGTCGATCGTGACCAGGCAGTCGTAGCACACGCCCATCATGCAATAGGGCCCGCGCGGCACCTCGCCCACCGCGGTATCGCGACAGGCCTGCACGCCGCCGGCGAACAACGCCGCGGCCACGCTGTCGCCGGCGCGGCATTGCAGTTCGGCGCCGTTGACCGTCACGCGTACCGGCGCGCCCTGCGCCTGGCGCTGCGCCTCGTCAAGCCTCTTGAACATGGAACCTCCGGGTCGAGAAGGGCGCCATGTCGTCGGCCAATTGGCCGGCGGCGATCATGGGCGCCAGTTTGAACGCGTGCGCGGCGGCCAGGGTGACGCCGCTGTGACAGGTGGCGACGAAGGCGCCGGGGCACGTTTCGGATTGCTGGTAGATGGGAAAGCCGTCCTGCGACATCACGCGCAGCGCGGCCCAGCTGCGCACCACGCGCACCTCCCGCAGCGCCGGCAGCGTGCGCACGGCGCGATCGGCCAGCGTGCCAAGAATGGGCAGGCCCACATGGTTGTCCACATAACCGGCTTCTTCCTGTGAATCGCCGATCAGCCAGGTGCCTTCGTCGGTCTGGCGCAGCGTGGACAGCGGCGTTTCCAGCAAGCGGCGGGTGCGCTCCAGCACCACGATCTGGCCGCGCTGCGGGCGCACCGGCACGACCAGGCCAATCTGTTCGCCCAAGGCCTTGTTGGACAGGCCGCCGGCCAGCACCAGCTTGCGCGCGCGCACCGTGCCGGTAGGCGTGGTGATCTCGAACACGCCGTCGCGCTGCCGGATTTTTTGCGCCGGACAGCGCGGCAGGTAATCCACAATCCGCTGTGCAAAACTCATGTGCAGCGCCCGCAGCAGCTTGAGCGGGTTGGCGATGCCGTCCACCGGTGTCCAGGTGGCGCCGCGTACCTCGGGGCCGATACCGGGCACCAGGTCCGCCACTTCATTGCGGTCGAGCAGTTTCCAGTCGTACTGCGCCATGCCGGGCTGCGCCAGCAGGGTACGCATGAAGGTGGCCCGCGCCTGCATTTCCTCGTCGCTCAGCAACACGTGCAGGCCGCCGCGCTGCTCCAGGTGCACGTCCACGCCGGTCTGTTCCAACAGTTCTTCCGCCAGCTGCGGCCACGCGCCAGCCGAGGCCATGGTCCACACGCCATAGCGTGGCAGGCCCATGCCCTTGCTTTGCACCCACACCAACCCGAAATTGCCGCGCGAAGCGCGATAGGCCACGTCGCCCTCGTCCAGCACGGCAACGTGGTCGAGCGCGCGCCGCAGCCCGTAGGCCACGGCAGAGCCGACCAGGCCGCCACCGATCACCACGGCATCGTAGATGCCGCGATGCGCTGGCGCGCGCGGCGCCAGTTGTTTCTCGTCCGTCATTAGCGTCCCTTTCCGACAAACAGCTTTTCCAGGCCCACGAAGCGGTCCAGGATGAAGATGGCGATGATGGTCACGTAGATCAGCACGGCGGACACCGCCGTCACCAGCGGGTCGATGGTGTCCTCGATGTGCAGGAAGATGCGCACCGGCAGCGTGGTGGTCGACGGCGAGGCGATGAAGATCGACATGGTCAGCTCGTCGAAACTGGTGATGAAGGCAATCACCCAGCCACTGACCACGCCCGGCAGCAACAGCGGCAACACCACGCGCCGGAACGCGGTCCAGTTCGACGCGCCCAGCGATTGCGCGGCACGCTCCAGCGCCGGGTCGATGCCGGTGGCCGACGCCAGCACCAGGCGCAATGCGTACGGCATGATGAGGATGACGTGCGCCACCACCAACCCCACATAGGTGCCCGCCAGATCCACGGTGGTGAAGAACTTCAGGAAAGCCAGCCCCAACACGACGTGCGGAATCATCAGCGGCGACAGGAAAAAGGCCACCAGCGCCTCGCGGCCGCGAAAGCGGTTGCGGGCCAGCGCCAGCGCGCTCGGCACCGCCAGCCCGATCGCCAGGGTGGCCGACAATGCGCCCAACCCCAGGCTGAACCAGAACGCCTCGATGAAACGGGGGTTGTCGAGAATGGCGCGGAACCAACGCAGCGACAGGCCGCCGCTGGGCAGCGAGATGAAGCCTTCGGCGGTGAAGGCCACCGCGCACACCATGACGATGGGCGCCAGGATGAACAGGATGAAAACCGTATGGAACAGCAGGCCGATCGGGCCATTGCGGAAGTTCATGTCAGGCCCCCGACGGATTGAAGACCGCGCCATAGCGGCGCTCGATCAACCGGTTGGCCGACAGCAGCACCACCACGGTCGCCACCAGCAACACCACCGCCAGCGCCGCGCCCAGCGGCCAGTTGAGCGTGTTCAGGAACTCGTCGTAGGCGGCGGTCGCCACGTTCTTCAGGCGCCTTCCGCCGATAATCGCCGGCGTGGCGAAGGAGCTGGCCGCCATCGCGAACACCATGATCGAGCCGGACAGGATGCCGGGCATCACCTGCGGCACGATCACGCGCCGGATCACGGTGAACTGGCTGGCGCCCAGCGACAGCGCGGCGGCCTCGGTCGACGGATTGATCCGCTGCAGCGAGGCCCACACCGAGATCACCATGAACGGCACCAGCACGTGCGTCAGCGCAATGCCCACGCCCAGGTTGCTGTACATCAGGTCGATCGGCGTCGAGATCAGGCCAATGCCCATCAGCGCCTTGTTGATCAGGCCGGTGGAGCCGAACAGCAATGCCCAGCCCAGTGTGCGCACCACCACCGAAATCAGCAGCGGCCCCAGCACCACCATCAGGAACAGGCCCTTCCACGGATTGGCCATGCGCGACAGCACGTAGGCCTCGGCCGTGCCCAGAAGCAGGCAGGCCACCGTCACCAGCGCCGCGACGCCGAAGGTGCGGGCGTAGATCTCGTAGTAGTAGCCGTCGCTGAAGATCTCGATGTAGTTCTTCCAGGTGAAGGTGGCTTGCATGCCGCCATAGAACTGGAAGTCGAAGAAACTGATCAGCAACACCAGCGCCATCGGCACCACCAGGAAGGTGGCGTAGACGGCCAGCGCCGGCGCGCTCAACAGCCAGGGGTTGGCGCGCGCGCTCATTGCGGGGACTCCTGGCCGGCCACGGCGCACATGTCTTGCGCGCGCCAGCGCAGATGCACGGTTTCACCTTCGGCCGGCACCGGCACGCCGTCGTTCTGGCGGATCACCAGCACCTCGCCCACCGATGTATCGACCTGGCACAGCCAGTGGTTGCCCTGGAACACGCGCGTCTTCATGCGGCCGGGCAGGGCACAGGCGCCGGCCTCGGCGAACAGGATTTTCTCAGGCCGCACGATTACCGCACCCTGGGGCACCGGCTGGCCCTCCATGGGAATGTGGGCCTCGCCGATGCGCGCGCGCACCTCATCCGCATAAGTCTGCGGCGTCGGCGTGAAGATGTTGGCCTTGCCCAGGAATCCGCCGACAAAACGGCTGTTCGGCGCCTCGTAGGCGGCGAACGGCTCCGCCACTTGCTCGACCCGCCCCTGGTTCATCACCACCACCCGATCCGACAGGGCCAGCGCTTCGGACTGGTCGTGCGTCACCAGGATGGTGGTGGTGCCGACGGTACGCTGGATGCTGCGCAGCTCCAGCTGCATTTCCTCGCGCAGCTTGGCATCCAGATTCGACAGCGGCTCGTCCAGCAGCAACACGCTAGGCCGGATCACCAGCGCACGCGCCAACGCCACGCGCTGCTGCTGGCCGCCCGACATGCGCGCCGGATGGCGGTCGGCCAGGTGCGCCAGGCCCACCAGCTTGAGCGCCTCGGCCACGCGCGCCTGCCGTTCCTGCTTGCCGACGCGCTGCATCTCCAGGCCGAACGACACGTTCTCGGCCGCGGTCATGTGCGGAAACAGCGCATAGTTCTGGAACACCATGCCCAGCCCGCGTTTGTTGGCCGGTATGCGACTGACGTCCTTGCCGTCGAGCACGATGCTGCCGCCGCTGGGTTCGACGAACCCGGCGATCATCTGCAAGGTGGTGGTCTTGCCGCAACCGGACGGTCCCAGCAGCGAGATGAACTCGCCCCGCTCGACCGACAGGCTCAGGTCTTCCACCGCCGTCAGGTCGCCGTAGCGCTTGGACAGGCGGTTCAATACGAGATAGGTCATGGATGCTCCCGCTGGCGGCGCGCCCGCGCCGCCGTTGCGTGCTGGTGTACGAACTTCAACGCTCGATTTCGCGCGTCCAGCGCTTGTTCCAGTCTTCGCGGTTCTGGTTGACCGTGTCCCAGTCGATCACGATCAGGGCATCGGCGCGCTTGCCGATCGGTAGCGGCACGCGCGGATCGTCGGCCACCTTGGCCAGCTTGTTGACCGGACCGTAGCCATAGGCGCTGGCCAGCTTTTCCTGCACCGGCGGGCTGACCAGGTAGTTCACGAAAGCCTGCGCCAGCGGATTGGCATTGGCCTTGGCCACCGGACACACCGACGACAACAAGGCATAGGCGCCTTCGCGCGGATAGACGAAGCCCACCGGGAAGCCGGTGTCGGCGAATGCCTTGACGCGCCCGCTGCCCCATACGGCGATGGCGGCTTGCCCGCTGGAGAACAGTTCCGTCATCTTGCCGGGCGAGGGTTCGTAGACCAACACGTTGGGGCCGATCTCGTCCTTGAAGGTCTTGAAACCCGGATCGATGTTCTTTTCGCCGCCCCCGCCTTCGCGGGCGTATTCCACCAGCGCGTGCAGGCCATAGGTGTTGTTCAGCGGCGGCACCACCAGTTGCTTCTTGTACTTGGGATCCTTCAGGTCCTTCCATGAGGTGGGCGGAGCCCACTTGCGTTCTTCGAAGACCTTCTTGTTGTACATGATGCCGGTGGCCACGATGCCGATGGCCACCGCCTTGTCGTCCTTGTAGCGGGCCGTGCCGTAGAGATCGTTGGCCGGCAGGCCCTGGATCGGCGCGCAGAAGCCGAGCGCGATGGCCTGGTACATCGGACCGTCGTCGATGATCGCCACGTCGATCTGCTGGTTGCTTTTCTGCGCCTGCAGGCGCGCCACCGTGTTGGTGGAGTTGCCGGCCACATAGTCCAGCTCTACGCCATGCTGCTTGGCGAAGGGCGGGAAGATGTCTTTGCGCATGATGTCTTCGAACGAACCGCCGTAGCCGGCGACCACCAGTTTCTGCTGCGCCTGCGCGTTGGCGCACACACCGGCGGCCACCGTGGCCGCCGTCAGGACTGCGAGTAACTTGCCCATGAAAACCCCCGTTTATTGGAAGAAAACTGCAAGAACTACCGATGCCGCCTGAATCCGGGGATGGACTCGCCGCTGAAAAAAAAGCGGCCCCGCTTGCCCCGCAACCTCATGTCCGCCGTACAATTTGTCCGTACATGAATGTCCGGACAAATAATGGATCCGCAGAGACTGTCTTGTCAATCGGTTATTGTCCGGACAAACCCCGATAGAAATAGGACAAAAAAAGGAGCCACCCATGACCCGATCCTCCGACCGCGCGCCCGATCCGGCCGTCGCGCGCGAGGCCCGCGGCCAGGCCTCGGTGCCGGACGATGAGGCCGGCGGCCCGCGCTACAAGAGCATCTACCAGCAATTGGCGCGCGACATCGGCAGCGGCCGCTACCCTGTCATGACTCTGCTGCCGACCGAGCATGAGCTGTGCGACCAGTTCGGCGCCAGCCGCCACACCATCCGCGAGGCCATCCGCATGCTGACGGTGGCCGGCATGGTGTCGCGCCGCCCCGGCGTGGGCACGCGGGTCGAGACCGCCCATGCCAGCACGCGCTTCACGCAGCGCATTTCGCAGTTCCCGGACTTGCTGCAATACGCGCGCAACGCCGCGCTGCTGGTGCAGGAAGTGCGCACCGTCAAGCTGACCCGGCGCCTGGCCGAGACGCTCGGGACCGAGGCCGGCCGTTCATGGCTGCATATCAATTCCATCAAGACGCTGGGCGACCAGGACACGCCGGTGGCCTGCACGCTGATCTACGCCGACCCGGCGCACTCGGACCTGCGCGCCGACATCCAGCCGCGCATTTCGCTGCTGCGGTTGATCGAAGATCATTTCGGCAACCGCATCCACGAGGTCAACCAGGAATTCTCGGCCACGCCAATCGCCGCGGGCATCGCCCGACAGCTCCATGTGGAACCGCGGACGGCGGGCTTTGTGATCACGCGCCGCTACTACGGCGGCGGCGGGGTGCTGCTGCTGGCCACCATCACCACGTTCCCGCACGACAAGATGAAGTACTCGATGTCGCTCAACGTGGCCTGACGGGCGCGCACGCCGGCGGCGGGTCCTGATGGACGCGGCCGCCGCCGCGGGCGCTTACTTCAGCGGCATGCAGATGCGCGTGCGCAATTGCGCGGGCGGCGTCGTGCGCGGGTCGTTCAGGTACTGCTCGAACATCGGAAAGTCGGCCGGCACGCTGCCGCTGCCCGGCAGCCATTCCGAGAACATCCAGTTATAGGCCTTGTCCATCTCGTTGTACGGACCGGTGTAGGTCAGCATGGCGCAGCGCAGGGCGGGAATCTCGAACCGCTCCAGTTCGTCGCCCAGATCGGCGTCGGGCGCGACCGGCATGCCGGCCATGGACCGCAGCCGGGCCGCGGGCACTTGCTCGGGATCGTCGAAATACACGCCAAAGCCAATGGCCTCGGGGCCGGCCAGGCCACGGCTGACGGCGAGCATGAAGGCGCGGGAGAAGACCGGGCCGATTTCCTGGTAGCTGCCCTGATGCGGCAAGGCGGCCAGCACGGCGCCGGGGAAGGTTTCGATGGTGATGGGGTACATGCCTAGCTCCTTGGGATTGAAGGGTCGGGAGCGGGTCGCGCGGTAGCGCCCCGGCGCAATGCCGAAGGTCGCGCCGAACGCGCGATTGAAGGCGGCGTCCGACTCGTAGCCGGCGCGCTGCGCAACGTCACGCAAGGAATCCCCGGTGCTGCCCAGCGAGACGGCCGCGCGGTGCATGCGGATGCGCTGCACGGTGGCGTTCACGGTTTCGCCCATCAGCGCGCGGTAGACGCGGTGGAAATGATAGGGCGACAGGCAAGCCAGGTCGGCCAACCGGTACAGGTCAGGGTCGGCGTCGGGGTGGCTGGCCAGCCAGCGCAGGACGGGGTCCATGCGCCGGGCGTAGGCGGTGCGGGTCTGGGGTTTCACTTGCGCGGCTCCTTGAGGAGCAATGTAGGCGGGGCGGGTTTGCAGATTTTGCGGTTTTTTGTGTGGGGGGGAGATCTTTTTGCGGGTGGCGGGCGGCGTTCTGTAGGCGCCAGGAGAGCCGAGCCGAGGGCGGCGCGGGGAAAACAAGTTTTCCACAGCCCATGGGGTTTTAGCGCAACGAGCCAGCTGTGGATAACTGCTTTGCCGGGTTTTCAGTAGCCGCGCGCGGGGTCGTAGATATTGGGCAGGGCCTCGCCGCGTTCGTTGGCGGCGATCAGCCAGGCGGTGTGGCGGGCGCGCTCGCGGCGGTCGGGGATGGCGGCGCAGTGGGGCGTGATGATGATGCCGGGGTGGGCCCAGAGCGCAGACTCGGGAGGCAGGGGTTCGGGGTCGAACACATCGAGCACGGCCTGGTGCAGGTGGCCGTCGTCGAGGGCATCGAGCAGATCCTGCGTGACCAGGTGGGCGCCGCGGCCGGCGTTGATGAGGCTGGCGCCGCGCGGCAGCTGGGCGAAGGTGTCGCGATTGAGAATACCGCGGGTGGCATCGGTGGCCGGCAGCAGGCAGACCAGCAGGTCGGCGCCTGCGAGGAACTCGCCGAATTGCGCCTGTCCGGCATAGGACGGCAAGCCATCGGGCAGGGCGCTGGCGCCGCGCGACCAGCCGCTGACCGGAAAGCCGACCCGCGACAGCAGGCGCGCGGCGGCGATGCCGAGATGGCCCAGGCCCATGATGCCGACGCGCACGTCGGCGGCCACGCGCAGCGAGTCGTAAAGTTCCCAGTGGCGGCGGGCCTGCTGGTCGATGGCGCGCTTGAGGTCGCGGGTCAGCATCAAGGCGCTGGTGAGCACGAATTCGGCCATCTCGGTCTCGGTGCGCGGCGTGACCATGCGGGCGACGGGCAGATGGCGCGGCCAGGCCGGGTCGGCGACGATGTGATCGACGCCGGCGCCCGCGCTGATGATGAGCTTGAGATTGGGGAAAGCGGCCAGGCGGCCGGGCTCGGGGGCCCACACCAGGGCGTAGTCGATGGAAGCGGGATCGACCTTATCGCGCCAGCCGACGATCTCCAGGCCGGGCGCGTACACGCGAAAATGCGCGCGCCATTCCTGCATGGCCGATTCGTCGCCGGACCTGATGATGAGCCGCATGCCTTGCCTACTCCGTTGCGGGCGCGCGCGCCCTGGGTGGGATCGACGCCGCGCTGCCCGCGAGCGCTCGCGGACGGCGCGGCGCGCCGGTCGTCAGCGTTCGACCGTGCGGTTCCAGCGCGCGTTGAAGGCCGGACGGGTGGCGTTGATCTGCTCCCAGTCCAGGATCTTGGCGTTGGCCATGTAGCCTTGGAAACGCTTGAGCGTCTCTTCGCTGCCGGCCGGCGGTTGAACCTTCGTATTGGACGGGAAATGGCCGCCCATTTCCAGTGCCTTGGCCTGCGCCTGCGGCGACAGCAGGTACAGCGCCAGCTTCTGCGCCAGTTCCGGTTCGCTGTTCTTGGCGATGACGCATTCGGCCACCATCAGGATCACCGAGCCTTCCTTGGGCTGGACGTATTCCACCGGGATGTCGCGCTTCTTCAGGCGCGCGATGGCGGTCGGGGTCAGCGGGAAGATGGCGGCTTCATTGGACTGGATCATCTCGGCCAGCTTGGCCGAATTGGGGATGTACTCCAGCACGTTGGGGCCGATGGTGGACCCCCACTTCTTGAAGCCGGGCTCGGTGTTCTGGTCGGTGCCGCCCTCGATGCGGTTGAACATCAGGAAGCCGTGCAGGCCGAAGGTGCTGCTGGATGCCGACTGGAACACCACCTTGCCCTTGAACTTGGGATCGGCCAGGTCCATCCACGAGGTCGGCGGCGCCCAGCCCTTTTCGCTGAACAGGCGGGTGTTGTAGCCCAGTCCGGTCATGCCGATATCGATGCCGGCAGCCATGCGGTCCTTCATGACGGCGGTGGGGTACAGATCCTTGAGCACCGGCGCGTCATCCAGCGGCGCACACAGGCCCATGGAAATGGCGCGCGACATGATGCCGTCATCCAGGAACATGACGTGCATCTGCGGCTTGTCCTTGAAAGCCTGGGCCTTGGCCAGCACATCCGTGGAGGTGCCCGGCACCACCACGATCTTGACGTTGTTGGCCTTCTCGAAATCCGGGAACACATACTGCGTGAAGGCGCGTTCCATGTCGCCGCCGTTCATGCCGACGTACAGCGTCTTCTGCTGCGCCATGGCGCCCGCCGATAGCGCGGCCAGCGCCAGGCCCAGCAACCACTTCCCCTTGGACGGGCGGCGAACGCCCTGTTTCTTGTGCATCATGGTGACTCCAGCGTTTGCTCACGAACAGGACCCAACCGAGCCACGGCGCCGTGAGCGGCCCCCGTGTATCGTCCGATGCCGAAGGCGTCGATGGGAATGGAAGACCGGCCGCGCACGACCAGCTCGGAAAGCACTTCGCCCACGGCCGGGCCGATCTGGAAACCCGCGCCCGACAGGCCAAAGGCATGGAACAGGCCCGGCACGGTGGCGCTGGGCCCCAGCACCGGGTTGTGGTCGGGCATGTTGCCCTCCACGCCAGTCCAGAAGCGGATGACCTGCGCGCCGCGCAAGGGCGGCAGCAGGCGCGCGGCGTTGGCCATCAGGGCGCCCAGCGCGTCGCGGCCGGGGCGGGCGTAGTCGGGCCCGGACGACACGGCGCGGCCGCCGCCGATGACACAGTTGCCGCGGGCCACCTGGCGCGCGTAAATGCCGCCACCCTGCATGCCCAGGCTGACGTCCATGAACGGCGGCAGCGGCTCGGTCACCATCATCAACGGATGGTTCGAGGTTTCGGGCACCGGCTCGCCAAAATCCTGCGCGAAACGGCCGGCCCAGGCGCCGGCGCAATTGAGCAGGACGCGCGAACGCACTTCGAGCGCGTCGCCCGCCCGCAGGATGAAGCGGTCGCCGTCATGGACCGCCGCGGTAACGGTGGTGGACTCGCGCACGTCGGCGCCCAGCGCGCGCGCGGCACGGCCGAAGGCAGGCGACACCAGGCGCGGGTTGGCGTGGCCGTCCTCGGGGCAGAACGAGCCGCCCACCACGTGCGCGCCGAGCCAGCCGAAGCGTTGCGCCAGCGCGGCGCGGTCCAGCATCTGCAGATGCATGCCGAATCCGCGCGTGTGCGCCCGATAGGCGTGCAGCGCCTGCATATCCTCGTCGGAACAGGCCAGCTTCAAATGTCCCGAGCGCACGTATTCGCCGTCGATGCCGATCAGCTGCGGCAGCTGGCCCCACAGTTCGTGGGCGCGACGCGCCAGCGGCATCTGCTCCAGCCCGCGGCCCTGGCGGCGCACGCCGCCGTAGTTGACGCCGCTGGCGCGCGCGCCGCACAACGCGGCTTCCAGCAGCACCACCGGCACGCCCAGGCGGCGCAGGAACAGCGCGGCGCTACCGCCGACGATGCCGCCGCCCAGGATGGCGACTTCGGTGTCGATGCGCTCGGTCATGGCGCGGCCTTTGCCGGACGGTCCAGGCAGACGATATCCACGGGAATGGGCTTGACCGGGGGCTGGCCGCGCAGGCGGCCGACCGCGTCGGGCCCGGCGCCGCAGGCATGCGCCAGCACCTCGGCCGCGCCGGCGCCGCACATGCGGCCCTGGCAGCGGCCCATGCCGACGCGGGTCAGCGCCTTCAGGCGGTTCAATTCATGCGCGCCGGTGGTATGGACGGCAGCCCGCAACGTGCCCGCGGTGACTTCCTCGCAGCGGCACACCACGGTGTCGTCGGCGATATCGGCGGCCCAATCGGCGGGAAACGGGAAAGCGCGCTCCAGCGCATCGCGCACGCGGCCGTTGGCGGCCAGACGCGCCTCCAGTTCACGCGCCCGCGCCGACGACGCGGCATACCCGGCGTCTTGCAGCAAGGCCAGCGCGGCGCGCTCACCCGCCCATTCCGCCGCATCCGCGCCCCCAATGGCGGCGCCGTCGCCGGCCAGGTACACGCCGGCAACGCTGCTGCGTCCCGCCGCATCCAGGCGCGGCGTCCAGGCCCGGTCCCGCGCATTGAAGGCGAACTCGCATCCCACCAGGCTGGCCAGCTGGGTCTCGGAGCGCAGCGACAGGCCGTAACCCAGCGCATCGCAATCCACCCGCCGCTGGCGCGCCCCCTGGCGATACACCAGCCCGGTTACGCGCGCCTCGCCCTCGACCCGCACCGGCCGCACGCCGCTGGCCAGCGGCACGCCGTGGGCGCGCAGCCAGGCCATGTAGTACAGCCCCTTGGCCAGCAGGCCAGGCGCGCGCAGCAGGCCGGGCAATGCCGCGCAATGGTCGGCCAGGCGCGACGTGTCCAGCACCGCCGCCACCTGGGCGCCGGCCTTGGCGTACTGGTACGCAACCAGGTAGAGCAGGGGGCCCGTGCCCAGGAAGGCGACGCGCCCGCCGATGGCGCAGCCCTGGTGCTTCAACGCCACCTGCGACCCGCCCAGTGTGTAGACGCCCGGCTTCAGCCAGCCGGGGAAGGGCAGGACGCGGTCGGTGGCGCCGGTGGCCAGGATCAGGTGGGTATAGGGCACGGGCGCGCTGGCGCCGTTGCACAGCACATCCAACGTCTTGCCTTCGGCATTCCATACCAGGCTGCCGGGACGGTAATCCACCTGTGCCCGCAGCGCGTCCATCTGGCGATGCAGGGCGTCGGCCTTGCGGTGCTCGAAGCCATACAGGGCCGTCTTGGGCCGCGCGAATCCCGGCGGCGGCTGGCGGTAGATCTGGCCGCCGGCGCGCGGCGCTTCGTCCAGCAGCACCGGCCGCAGGCCCTGCGCCGCCAGCGCCTGCGCGGCACGGACGCCGGCCGGGCCGGCGCCCACGATCACGGGCAGGATCATGCTCATGGCGCCTGCTCTCCGGCCACGGCAGCCGCCAGCGTGCCCGCCACCTGGGCGGCGGGCGGCGGCAGGCTGCGCAGGCGCATGCCCGGTTCGATGTACGTGGAACACGCGCGCAGCCGGGTGCCGTCCTCGCGCTGCATCCAGCAGTCCTGGCAAGCGCCCATCATGCAGAAGCCGGCGCGCGGGCCGCCGCCAAACTCCGAGACGCGCAGCTGTTCGGCCTGTGTCAGCACCGCGGTCAGCACGGTATCGCCGGCCAGCGCGCTGCAGGCTTTGCCGTCCAGCGTGAAGGCGACAGGGGGCCGGGCCGTTTCAGCCAGGCGTTTCAGTATTGCCATGATTGCGGGATCTCCCGTTCTGCTTGCGGCACGGTCTTCATTTCTGTCCCACCAGCACGCGATCGAGCCCATAGACGCGATCCAGCAGCAGCATGGTGGCCGCGGTCAGGCCGATCACCAGCGCCGACACCGCCGCCATCATCGGATCGATCGACTCGGTCGCATACATGTACATGCGCACCGGCAGCGTGATGGTCGACGGCGAGGTGATGAACACCGACATGGTCAGTTCATCGAAGCTGTTGATGAAAGCCAGCAACCAGCCGCCCGACACGCCCGGGATGATGAGCGGCAGCGTCATCTGGAAGAACACCGTGGCGCGGCTCGCGCCCAGGGACAGCGCGGCGTGCTCGACCGAACGGTCGAAACCCACCAGCGCGCCGATCACCAGCCGCATCACATAAGGCGTGATCACCACCACGTGGCTGAACACCAGCCAGCCGAAGCTGCCGGTGGTGCCCATCAGCGCGAAAAAGCGCAGCAGCGCCACGCCCAGCACCAGGTGCGGAATCATCAGCGGCGACAGGAACAGGCCATTGAGCGCATTGCGCCCGGGAAAGCGGTAGCGCGTGATGGCGATGGCCGCCGGCACCGCCAGGCACACCGCGATGCTGGCCGACAGGAACGCCAGCCACAGGCTGTTCTGGAACGCCTGCATGAAGTTGGAATGCTCGAACACCGCGCGGAACCAGCGCAGCGAAAACACGGTGGTCGGCACCGTCAACGTGGACTCGGGCGTGAACGCCACCAGGCACACGATGACCAGGGGCGCCAGCACGAACAGCACCACCAGGGCGTTAAAGAGCAGGGCGAAGGGACCGTTTTTCTGCATGATCGTTGCCCTCGCTCAGCCCAGGCTGCGCCGGTAGGAGCGCTCCACCACGCGGTTGTACGCCATCATGATGACCACGTTGACCACCAGCAGCACGATGGCAATGGCCGCGCCCATCGGCCAGTTCAGTTCGGTCAGGAACTCATCGTAGACCACGGTGGCCACCATCTTCAGGCGCCGGCCGCCCAGCAGCGCCGGGATCGCGAACGAGCTGGCCGACAGGCCAAACACGATCAGGCTGCCCGACAGGATGCCCGGCATGGCCTGCGGCAGCACGATGCGCAACAACGTCTGCAAGCGCGAGGCGTTGAGCGACAGCGCCGCGTGCTCGACGGTGGGGTCCAGCTTCTGCAGCGAGGTCCACACCGGAATCACCATGAACGGCAACATCACATGCACCAGGCCGATGATGACGGCGGTGGGCGTGTAGAGCAGCGGCCCCAGGCCCAGCGCCTCGGCGGCGCGGCCGATGGCGCCGCCCGGCCCCAGCAGCATGCTCCAGCCAAAGGCCCGCACCACCAGCGAAATCAGCAAGGGCGACAGCACCACCAGCAGGAAGATCGAACGCCACGGCTTGCCCATGCGCGACAGGATGTAGGCCTCGGGCGCGCCGATCAGCACGCAGATCAGCGTGGTCACGGCCGCGATCCAGAACGTGCGCCAGAAGATCTCCAGGAAATAGCTGTCGGTCACCACCGCCAGGTAATGCTCGAAGGTATGCCCCGGCAGGATGCCCGCGTTGTAGTCGAACGGACGGAACGACAGGACCAGCGTCAACGCCAGCGGCGTCAGCACCAGCGTCAGGAACACAAGGGCCAGCGGAATCGAACCGAGAATGGCCAGCAGGCCGTCGGTGCGCGGCTTGGGCGCGCTGGCGGCGCCCGGTCGGGTCAGGGTCGCCATGTCAGGCCTCGCTGGCGGCGGCGGCCGGCGCGCGCAGCACGCGCAGCACGCCCTCGGCCCAGTCCAGGCCGATGGCATCGCCATCCTCGTGCGGACGGCGGCCATCGTTGGGGGTCAGCACCGTCAAGGCCCCTAGCGGCGAATCCAGTCCGTACATCCACTGGCTGCCCAGGAAGTAGCGCGTACTGACCACACAGGCCAGCTTGCCCTGGCCCGCGGGCACCGGCACCAGCTTTTCCGGGCGCAACGACAACTGCACGCTGTCGCCATGGCGCAGGCCCGCGCCATCGACCCGCACGCGCAGCGCGCCCGTTTCCACTTCCGCCTGCTCGCCGCAGCGGGTCACGCGGCCCGGCAGCAGATTGGTCTTGCCGACGAAACGCGAGATGAACTCGCTCTGCGGATGCTCGTACATCCGGTACGGCGCATCCACCTGCGTGGCGCGGCCATCCTGCATCACCACCACGCGATCGCTGATCGACAGCGCCTCGGCCTGGTCGTGCGTCACCATCACGGTGGTGGTGCCGATCTGCTTCTGGATGCCGCGCAACTCGAATTGCATGTCCTCGCGCAGCTTGGCGTCAAGGTTGGACAGGGGCTCGTCCAGCAGCAGCACCGGCGGCCGGATCACCAGCGCCCGCGCCAGCGCCACCCGCTGGCGCTGCCCGCCCGACAGTTCACGCGGAAAGCGGTCGGCATGCTTGTCCAGCTTCACCAGCGCCAGCGCCTCGCGCACACGCGCCTGGCGTTCGGCGCGCTCGACCTTGCGCATCTTCAACCCGAACGCGACGTTGTCGGCAACCGTCAGGTGCGGAAACAGCGCGTAGCTCTGGAACACGATGCCCAGCCCGCGCGTGTTCGGTTTGGCATGGGTGATATCGCGGCCGTCGAGCGTGATACTGCCGTGCGTCACCTCGGCAAAGCCCGCGATCATCTGCAGCGTGGTGGTCTTGCCGCAGCCCGACGGCCCAAGCAAGGACACGAATTCCCCTTTCTCGACCGCCAGGCTCAGATCCGAGACGACGCGCAGGTCGCCGTAATTCTTGGAGACGTTGTCCAACCGCAGAAATGTCATTTTCCAAACCCCGTGCCCGGTGAGAAGCGGTACGCGAGGCGGGCCCCGCGTTGCAATCGATGCAGGGCAGTCTAGGAGCCGCCGAAAAGGCCGGTCAATTAGGGTTTTCCGAATAATCGAATTTTTATCTTGTTAATTCCGTATAACTGAATTTTCTGATAAAAATACGTCTGTATATTTTGATTATCGGAATTGAATAATGAAGAAATCAGAACTCAATGAAGACACCGGCGCCCAGGGCGTGCTGCAACGCGCCTTCGCCGTGCTGCGCGTCCTGTCCGACGCCAAGGGCGAAAAACTGCGCCTGACCGACATCGCCAGCCGCACCGGCCAGGCCCAGGCCACCGTCCACCGGGTGCTGCAAGGCCTGGTGCAGGAAGGCATGGTGGAGCAACCCGCGCAAAGCAAGGGCTACCAGCTCAGCGTCGCTTTCTTCTCGCTCGCGGCCAACGCCGGCAACCACCAATCGACCCTGCGCTCGATCTACCGCCCCGCCATGCTGCGCCTGAGCGGCATGCTCAACGACACCATCTTCCTGTTGGTGCGCAGCGGCTTCGACGCCGTCTGCCTGGACCGCATCGACGGCGCCTTCCCGGTTCGCTCGCACACTGGCGACATCGGCGGCCGCGTCCCGCTCGGCCTGGGCCAGGGCGGCCTGCTGTTGCTGGCCAACCTGCCCGACGCCGAACGCGAAGAAGTCCTGCGCTTCAACATCCCGCGCCTGCACCACCTGGGTTTTGTCGACGAAATCTCGATGCGCGCCGGCATCAAGGAATGCCAGGAACTCCAATACGCGCGCAGCAAGGGCCAGGGCATCTTCCCCAACATCGCCGGCCTTGCCGTGCCCGTCCACGACCCCAACGGCGTCACCGTCGCCGCCCTCAGCATCGCCGCCCCCGTCGAACGCATCAGCGACGACCGCCTGCCTTTGATCGTGGAAATCCTGCGCCGCGAAGCCGCCGGCATCAGCGCCCAGCTCAACCCGTTCGACCCGGCGCTAAGGCGCCCCAGCCAGTTCCTGGGCACCGGCAACCGGGAGTGAGGCAGCCGGCCAACCTACGAAGAACGCAAGACAGCAAAAAGCCGGCAAGCCGCACCCAGCGACCCACCGGCTTCAAGCCGATCAAGAAACCTCAGACGGGGTAAGTCCCCGGCAACAAGATACTCCGATCCCCAACCTCGATATTGCGCCGTCCGCAAAGCGCCATCGTCGTATCCATTTCCTTGTAAAGGATCTCCAACACGCGCGTCACCCCTGCCTGCCCGTAAGCACCCAACCCGTACAGGAAGGCCCGCCCGATCATCGCGCCCCGCGCGCCCAGCGCCACCGCCTTGAGGATGTCCTGCCCCGAGCGCACGCCGCCATCCATCCACACTTCGATCTTCGACCCCACCGCATCCGCAATCGAGGGCAGCGCCGCGATCGACGACATCGCCCCGTCCAGCTGGCGCCCGCCGTGGTTGCTGACGATCAGCGCATCGGCGCCGCTGTTGGCCGCCAGCTGCGCATCCTCGACATCCAGGATGCCCTTGATGATCAGCTTGCCGCCCCAACGCTGCTTGATCCATTCCACGTCGTCCCAGCTCAGCCTAGGATCGAACTGCTCGGCCGTCCACGCCGACAGCGACGACAGATCGCTCACGCCCTTCGCATGGCCGACGATGTTGCCGAAGGTGCGGCGCTTGGTCCCCAGCATGCCCATGCACCAGCGCGGCTTGGTCGCCAGGTTGATGAGGTTGCGCAGGGTCGGCTTGGGCGGCGTCGACAGCCCGTTCTTGATGTCCTTGTGGCGCTGGCCCAGGATCTGCAGGTCCAGCGTGAGCACCAGCGCCGAACAACCGGCCGCCTTGGCGCGGTCGATCAGATCGCCGACGAACTCGCGGTCGCGCATCACGTAGAGCTGGAACCAGAACGGCTTGCCGGTCGCCGCCGCCACGTCTTCCAGCGAGCAAATGCTCATGGTCGACAACGTGAACGGCACGCCGAAATCCGCCGCCGCCTTGGCCGCGAGGATCTCGCCGTCGGCGTGCTGCATGCCGGTCAGGCCCGTCGGCGAAATCGCCAGCGGCATCACCACATCGTGGCCCACCAGCGTCGTGCGCAGCGAACGGCCCTCCATGTTCACCGCCACCCGCTGGCGCAGCTTGATCTTCTGGAAATCGCTTTCGTTGGCGCGATAGGTGCCTTCGGTCCAGGCGCCCGAATCGGCGTAGTCGTAGAACATGCGCGGCACGCGCTTGCGCGCAATCGCGCGCAGATCTTCGATGCAGGTGATCGTGGAAAGGTCAGCGGTCATGGTTATTTTTCTGGGGAAAGTGGGACGCGATACCGCGGCGCCCGGTCCCGCGCGAACCTGCCGCGCCTTTTGGGGCACGCGCCGTCCACGCCGGGCGGCACGGCCCCGCAGCGCCGCCCAGTATACGCGCCGGGGCCGGCAAGCGTCCCCCTGCCGGCCCCGATTTCCCCTGTATGGCGACCGCGGCGCATGACTCGCGGACGGTCGCGCGCGCCCCGCTAGCGCGGCCAGACCTTGCTGACGGCGCGGATCGTGGCCCACGCCACCCAGCGCGGACTGGTCAACCGCGCCGCCGGCAGGCGCCGCATCACATCCACCGCCAGGCCACCGCGCCGGTGCCATTCCTTCTTGCGCGTCTGGCTATCGGTCCAGCGGCCTTCCAGCCACGGGAACTCGCGCCGCCCCGGCTTGTAGACCGGCGGCGTGTTGTAGATCAGGATGTACGCCAGCCGCGGCTGCGGCGAGGTGTTGGCCCCCGTGAAATGCAGGGTGCGCGCATCGTGCACGGTGCAGCCGCCCGGCTGCAGCGGTTCGGCCACCGCCAGATGGCGCGGGAAATCGGCGCAGCATTCGAGCGGATGCAGCGCCTTGTCGCCACCCGGCGAACGATGCTCCAGCACCTCGCTCTTGTTCGAGCCCGGAATGAACTGCATGCAGCCGTTCTCCAGCGTGGCCGGCTGCAGCGCCAGCCAGATGCTCAACTCGTTGTAGACGAAGTCCGGCGAGCGGAACGCCTCGTCCTGGTGCCATGGCGTCTCCGGCCCGACCAGCGCCGGCTTGAGCAGCGCGTGCTCGCCATACAGCGCGGCATCCTCGCCCAGCAGCTGGCGCGCCAGCTCCAGGGTGCGCTCGTGATAGGTCGTTTTCAGCAGGCCCGGGGCATAATGGCGCGGATCATGCAGACTGGGAAACTTGGCCGGCTTGGAAGGATCGTCGCGGCTGATGAAGTCGTATTGCGCTCCCTCGTTGTAGCCGGTCTTGTTCGCGAACAATTCCAGCAGCGTGCGGCGGATGTAACCCACCTCATCGGCCGGGCACATGTCCTGCAGGGCCAGGTATCCCTGATCCCTGTAGCGCGCTGTTTCTGCTTCCGACAACAGACTGGTCTCTTCCATAATGGCTTCTCCAAGCTTTGCTTGCGGGGATCCCGTTGGCACGTTTTGACATGAGCTCTAACGTATCGCTTCGATGCCCGGGGGGCCTATCGACCATCCGCTGTAGCCGGAACCGCCTAGATAATTGGCGCGCTGCGGCGCATCACCCGAAGGAAATCCAATGCAAGACACCGCCATAGAAACCGTCCACGTCACCGTCAGCGGCACCGTGCAGGGCGTGGGCTATCGGCATGCCACGGTGCGCCGCGCGCACCTGCTGGGCGCCCGCGGCTGGGTGCAGAACATGCTGGACGGCACGGTCGAAGCCCTGGTGCAGGGCACGCCCGACCAGGTCGATCACATGCTGGAATGGCTGCGGCGCGGCCCGCCCGGAGCCAGCGTCACCGAGATGGTCACGCGTCGGGAGTACACCGACAAGCGCTACGCGCACTTCGAACAGCTGTAGGGCACCGGGCCACTCATCCCAAAGGAGGGAGGAGACACGGCCGGTAAAGGATGACCTGTTCCGGATGAGGCCCCGGGGCCAGGACCGCACCGCGGCATCCTGACAGCGGCCGGAACGCTTCAGCGGTGGCGCAGCCAGCGCCCGCCCACCTGGTTGATCACCAGCCCCGCCAGCACGCCGCCCGCGCCCACCCACTGCAATGGCAGCAGGCGCTCGCCAAAGGCCGCGGACGCCGCCCACAGCCCCACCACCGGCACCAGCAGCGAGAACGGGGCGATCTTCGCGGCCGGGTGGCGTGTCAACAGCCGGGTCCACAAGGTATAGGCCAGCAGCGTGGCCAGCACCGCCAGATACAGCACCGACAGCGCCTCGCCCCAGCCGATGCCCAGGATCATGCCCGCCACTGCGTCCCAGCCATCGGCCCACGCCGCCAGCGCCAGGAACGGCAGCACCGGGGCGGCACTGCTCCACGCGATGAAAGCGAAAGGGTCGTAGCCGGGCGCCTTGCGGCTGGCCAGCCGCACGATGATGTTGGACACGGCCCACATGGCAGCGGCGCCCAGCGTCAGCACGAAGCCCACCATGGTCATCTGCCCCGGCCCTTCGCCACGGCCGCCGGCAATCACCGCCAGCCCCAGCGCCGCCACGCCCAGTCCGACCCAATGATGCGGCCGGGCCCGCTCGCGCAGCGCCGGCGCGGCCAGCAGCAAGGTGAAGAACGCCTGGGTCTGGATCACCAGCGAGGCCATGCCCGCCGGCATGCCGAACTTGAGCGCCGTGAACAGCAGGCCGAACTGGCCCAGGCCCTGCACCAGTCCGTAGGCCGCGATCCATTGCCACGGCAGGCGCGGCGGCCGCACGAACAACACCAGGGGAAACGCCGCCAGGGCGAATCGCAGGGCCCCAAGCATCATGGGCGAGAGACCCTTGAGGCCGATCTTCATGACGACGAAGTTCAGACCCCAGATCACCACTACCGTCAGTGCGCAGAGATAATCTTTCTTGGAGAGGTGGGTGGCGGACATGCGCGTATTATCGCATCGCCCGCCCTCGAAAAACGCCGACTCAGCGGCTCGCCAACACCTTTTTGAAGGCCTCGATGGCGCGGTCGATGGCCGCGTCGTCGATATGGCGATGGGTCACGCAACGCAAGCGCGTGCGGCCCCACGGACGGGTCAGCAGGCCCGCGTCTTCCAGCGCCGTGACCCATTGCACATTGGTCATGCCGGTATCGGCGGTTTCGACCTGCACGATGTTGGTCTGCGGCACCGTGGCCGACAGCGCCGGGGCCAGCCGGTTCAGGCCGTCGCTCAGGCGGCGGGCGCGGGCGTGGTCCTCGATCAGCCGATCGCCCATGGCCTGCACGCCTTCCAACCCGGCCGCGGCCATGATGCCGGCCTGGCGCTGGGTGCCGCCCAGCATGCGACGCAGCACGCGGGCCCGCGCCAGCACCGGCCGCGCGCCGGTCAGCACCGCGCCCACCGGCGCGCTCAGGCCCTTGGACAGGCATAGCGAGACCGTATCCGCATGGCGCGTGATCTCGGCCGGCGCCACGCCCAGCGCCACGGCGGCGTTGAACAGGCGCGCGCCATCCAGGTGCACCGGCACCCCGGCGGCCTGCGCCATGCCATACACCGCCTGCATGTGCGCCAGCGGCAGCACCGCGCCCCCGGCGTTGTTGTGCGACGTCTCCATCGCCACCAGCGCCGTCTTGAGCCTGTGGCCGCCCGACAGCATGGCGTCTTCCAGACGGTTCAGGTCCATGGCGCCATTGGCGCCGGTCACGCCCTGGTAGAACAGGCCGGTAAACGTGGCCGCGCCACGCTCGGACGTATACATGTGCGCGGTGGACTCCAGCACCACCTGCTCATTGCGCTGCGACTGCGCCAGCACGGCCAGCAGATTGGCCATGGTGCAGCTGGGCACGAACAGCCCGGCCTCCTTGCCCAGCCGCGTGGCCACATACGCTTCCAGCTCGCGCACGCTGGGGTCGCCGTCCAGCCCATCATCGCCGATCGGCGCCGCGCGCATGCGCTCGTACATGGCGGCGGTGGGGTGGGTCACCGTATCGCTGCGCAGGTCGATGCGTGCGCGGGAGGGGTCGACGGGAGTCCGTTCAGTCATGACTATCAGTGCTGCAGAATTTTGGAAAGAAACTGGCGCGTGCGAGGCGCGCGCGCCTGGACATCATCGAAAAAGGCCGCCTTCGGGCAATCCTCGACGATCTTGCCGCCGTCCATGAAGATGACGCGGTCGGCGACGCGGCGGGCGAAGCCCATTTCATGGGTCACCACCATCATCGTCATGCCCTCGCCGGCCAGGTCGGTCATCACGTCCAGCACCTCGTTGACCATCTCCGGGTCCAGCGCCGAGGTCGGCTCGTCGAACAGCATCACCACCGGATCCATCGACAGGGCGCGGGCGATGGCCACGCGCTGCTGCTGGCCGCCGGACAACTCGCCGGGGTGCTTGTCCTTGTGCGCCGACAGGCCAACCCGCTCCAGCAGCGTCAGGGCACGGGCGCGGGCCTCGTCCTTGCCGCGCTTGAGTACCTTGACCTGGCCCAGGCACAGGTTCTCGGTCACCGACAGATGCGGGAACAGCTCGAAGTGCTGGAACACCATGCCGGCCACCGAACGCAGCTTGGGCAGGTCGGTGCGCGGATCGCCGACGTGGATGCCGTTGACCATGATGTCGCCTTTCTGGAAGGGTTCGAGCGCGTTGACGGTCTTGATCAGGGTCGACTTGCCCGACCCGGACGGGCCGCACACCACCACCACTTCGCCGCGGCCAACCGTGGTGGAGCAGTCATCCAGCACCTGGAAATCGCCATACCATTTGCTGACCTGCTTGATCTCGATCATCGGGGGTTTCGAAGAGATTTGCATCGTTGGACCTGTGGATAACCTGGGCGCCTAGCGCAGCACCCGCACGCGCTTTTCCAGCCGTTTGACCAGACGGGATGCCGTGAAGCAGATCACGAAATACACCACCGCCACGAAGAGATAGAGTTCCACCAGCCGGCCGTCGCGCTGGCCGATCTTGGACGCGGCGCCCAGGAAGTCGGTCAGCGACAGTACGTACACCAGCGAGGTGTCCTGGAACAGGATGATGACCCGCGTCAGCAGCGCCGGCACCATGTTGCGGATCGCCTGCGGCAGGATCACGTAGCGCATGCCTTGCCAATGGTTCAGCCCCAGCGCCATGCTGGCCGACACCTGGCCGCGCGAAATCGACTGGATGCCGGCGCGCATGATTTCGCAGAAGTAGGCCGCCTCGAACAGCGTGAACGTGACCACCGCCGAGTTGAATGCGCCCACCCGCAGCGGCGTGGACGAGCCCACGATCCACGCCGCGATATACGGCACCAGGAAATAGAACCAGAAGATCACCAGCAGCAGCGGCACCGAACGCATCACGTTCACATAGATGCCGGCCGGCACCGACAGGATCCTGAAGCGCGACAGCCGCATCATGGCCAGCAGCGTGCCCAGCGCCAGCCCCATCACCGCCGCCAGCAGCGTCAGGGTCAGCGTGAACGTCATGCCGGTCTTGAACAGGTACGGCAGCGCGCTGCCGATCACGTCGAAATCGAATTTGCCCATGTCGATGCCTAGCGTCCGTTCTTCGCCGCCGCGCCGATCAGGCCGGGGACCGCCACACGGCGTTCAAGCAGGCGCATGCCCAGGACCACGATGCCGTTCAGGATCAGGTAGATCACGGTCGCGGCCGTGAAGGCCTCGAAGATATGGAAGCTGAACTCCGCCATCGAGCGGGTCTGGCCGGTCAGCTCCAAAAGCCCGATGGTCAATGCCACCGAGGAATACTTGATGGTGCCCATGAATTCCGAAGTCAGCGGCGGCAAGACAATGCGATAGGCCTCGGGCAGGATGATGTAGCGGTACACCTGCGTCTCGGTCAGGCCAAGCGCAGTGCCCGCCTGGAACTGGCCGCGCGGCAGCGACTGGATGCCGGCGCGCAGTTGCTCTGACACGCGCGCCGAACCATAGAAGCCCAGGCACAGCACGGCGGGCACGAATTGCCCCCAGGGTTGCGGCATCTGCTTCATGGCCAGGCCCCAGGCATGCGGCAACAGTTCCGGCAGCACGAAGTACCACAGGAACATCTGCACCAGCAGCGGCACGTTGCGGAAAATCTCGACGTAGGTCGCGCCGGCAGCATTGGCCAGGCGCGACGAGGCGGTGCGCATCACGCCCAGGCACGATCCCAACAACAGCGAAAACACCCACGCCGTCAGGGCCAGCGCCAGGGTCCAGCCCACACCGATCAGGATGGTCTCCAGGAACGTGTGCACGCCATCGGGCGACATGTCCAGGAAGACACTCCAGCTCCAGTTGTAATTCATGCTTCAGGACCTGTGGACAACGAAAGAAAAAGGCGCCGGCGGGCGGCGCCCCGGGTCGCGCGGCGCCGCGGCGCCCATGGCGGGCCGCCGCGGCGTGCCGGCTTACTCGTAGGCCTTGGGGTCGCCAGAGTCGGTGGGATGCGCCAGCGCGCGCTTGAGCGCGTCGCTCATCGGGTACTTCAGGTTGATCTGCTTGGGCGGGATCGGCGAATTGAAGTACTTGTCGTAGATCGCCGCGACGCGGCCGGTCTTGATCATGTCCAGCACCGCATCGTCGACGGCCTTCTTGAAGGCCGGGTCGTCCTTGGGTTCCATGATGCCGTACGGGGCGATCTCCAGGCCCTTGGTGCCGATCACGAACACATCCGGGTTCTTCGACGACGCCACCACGCCATAGGCGATGCCATCATCATTGGCCGAACCGGCGGCGCGGCCCGATTCCACCATCAGCAGCGTTTCCGCCGTATCCTTGGTGGGCGCCATGGTGATGCCCAGGTTGCCCTCGGCGTTCAAGCGCGAAATCAGCTTGAAGGTCTGGCCGCCGGCCTGCGCGGCGATGGTCTTGCCGCGGAACGAAGCCAGGTTGTTGGGGTCGACGCCACCGTCCTTGCGCGCCACCAGCACCACTTGCGCCACGAAGGTCGTGGGCGCGAACGACACCAGCTTGTGGCGTTCCAGGTTGTTGGTGGTGTTGCCGCACTCCAGATCGATGGTACCGTTGGCAAGCAACGGAATGCGGGTGGCCGACGTGGTCGGGTTGTAGCGCACTTCCAGCTTGGGCAGCTTGAGGGCGGTCTTGATGTGCTGGGCGATTTCCTGGCAGATCTCGACGGTGTAGCCGATCGGCTTCTGGTTGCCGTCCAGGTAGGCGAACGGCACCGAGGTCTCGGGGTGGCCGATGGTAATCACGCCGCTTTCGCGGATCTTGTCCAGGCGGCTGGCGCCTTCGGCGTGGGCGGCGGCGCCGCCGAGCAGGGCGGCGGCGACAGAAATCGCGGCAAATGCTTTCATCGTATTCCCTTGGCGCCGGTCGAGCGGCGCGTGTTTATGTTCACGAACAGCGGTGCCGGATTGCATAGGTACCGCCGCGTCCCGCGATGAGCCCCGCGGCTGGCAAAAAGTATCAACTAGCGTTATGGTTTTATCCAGTTCCAATCGGGTATTCCTCTATACGGATTTGATATGGCCATTACACGAATGGGCTTGCGACACATCGAGGCTTTCCGGGCCGTCATGATGACCGGATCCATGACCGCCGCGGCACGCAGAGTGCATACCTCGCAGCCGCACGTTAGCCGCTTAATTGCGCAATTGGAAGCCATTACCCAGTTTCCCCTGTTCGATCGCAACGGCAGCCGCCTGACCCCGACCCAGGATGGTTCCCGCTTCTTCCAGGAGGTGGAAAAGACCTTCATCGGCCTGGCCGGACTGGAGTCCGCGGCCGCCAGCATCCGCTCGTTCAGCGCCAGCCGCTTGAGCGTGGCGGCCATGCCGCGCCTGGCCGGCGGCCTGCTGGCGCGCATCGTGGCCGCCTTCAAGACCGAATACCCCGACGTCATGGTCTCGATCCATTCCGGCAACGCCAGCGCCGTGCACAACTGGATCAGCTCGGGCTTCTGCGACACCGGCCTGGCCATGCTGTCGGGCGACAGCCCGGGTATCCAGGTAGAACCGGTACTGACCATGAACTGCGTGGCGGTGCTGCCCAAGGGGCACCGGCTGACCAAGCTGAAAAAACTCAAGCCGGCCGACTTCGCCGGCGAACCCTTCATTGCCTTCCCCAGCGCCACCCCGCTGCGGGAAAAGATCGACGCCGTCTTCAAGGCCGCCAAGGTCGAACGCCAGACCGTGGCCGAGGCCGGGCTGGGCTCGTCGGTCTGTGCGCTGGTCGGCGCCGGCCTGGGCGTGGCGCTGATCAACCCGCTGGCCGCGCGCGAGGAATACGAGGCCAACGGCGTCGAAGTGCGGCCCTTCAGTCCGGCGGTGCCGGTCACGGTGGCGCTGCTGTACCCGCCGTACCACACCCGCACCCGGCTGGTGAGCGTGTTCTCGCGCTATGCGCACCAGCTGATGCAGGAGGAAATGGCGGACCTGAAGGCGCGGCCGGCGCGGTAGGCGCAACGACCGCCCGCCAGCGAACACAACAGGGCCCCGTCAGCGGGGCCTTGTTGTGTTCGGGACGCGGCCATCTCAGGCCGTGGCTGCCGCCCCGGGACGGGGTGCGCGCAGGTCCAGCCACGCCACCAGCAGCAATCCTCCCGCCAGCCCCAGGTGCTCATAGAATGCATTGGCGGCCATGAAGCGTTCCTGGCCAGCCGGCATCTCCCAGTAGCGCAGCGCGATCGCCGTCGCCACCAACGTGAAGCCCGCCAGCGCCAACGCCCCCAGCCAGCGCAGCCGGCCGCTCAGGATCATGGCCGAGGCCAACAGCTCCAGCGCAATCACCAGCGCCGCGAACAGCGGCGCGGGCGCCAGCCCGAAATGCGCCATCTCGGCCAACGCGCCAGGAAAATCGGTCAGCTTGACCAGGCCGCCTTGCAGATACGCGGCGCACAGGCCCAGGTAGGCCAGGAACCGCACGGCGGCGGAACCGAACAACGGCCGGGCCAGGCCGGCCAGCCGCCGCTCCCATTGAAAGGTCGCGTTCATGGCCGGCCTCCTCAAACCGCCCAGCAGGAACAACCCAGGGCGCCGAAAAAGCCCTGCAGGTCTGAGCTGGGCGCGTTCGAGGTCCAGGCCTTGGCATGATCGTGGCCATGCAATCCGCAGCTGCTGGCGCAGCCGCAGGCCGCCATGTTGCGGTAGCCCAGCGAATTGCGGCCGGCGCCGTCGGGGTCGCCCCAGGCGGCATAGCCGCCGAACAGGCGCGTGGGCGACCAGTCCGGCATGGCCGGCGGCAGCGCGTTGTCGTCCAGCGGGCCGAATTCGCCCGCGCCATAGACCACGCGGCCGCCGACCACCGTCAGCTCGGACGTCAGAAACGAGATCTCCTCCTCGGCGCAGCGGAAGTAGTCCTTGCTCGGCACGATGAAGTCGGCCAGTTGGCCCGGTTGGATGCGGCCGCGCTTGCCTTCCTCGTTGGCGAACCAGGCCACGTTCTCGGTCCACATGCGCAGCGCGGTCTCGCGGTCCAGGCAGTTGCGCGCCGGATAGAGGCGGGTGCCGCCCACCGTCTTGCCCGTCACCATCCACGACAGCGACACCCACGGGTTGTAGGACGCGACCCGGGTGGCGTCGGTGCCGGCCGAAACCTTCACGCCGCGGTCCAGCATCTTGGCGATCGGCGGCGTGGCCTCGGCCGCGGCCGCGCCGTAGCGCTCGATAAAGTACTCGCCCTGGTAAGCCATGCGGTGCTGCACGGCGATGCCGCCGCCCAGCGCGGCGATGCGGTCGATCGACTGGTCGGAAATGGTCTCGGCGTGGTCGAAGAACCAGTTCAGGCCGGCCAGCGGCGTGTCCTGGTTGACCTTCTCGAACACATCCAGCGCGCGCGAGATGGTCTCGTCATAGGTGGCATGCAGGCGCCACGGCCACTTGTTCTGCACAAGCACCCGCACCACTTCCTCCAGCTCGCCTTCCATCTCCGGCGGCATATCCGGTCGTTCGACGCGGAAATCCTCGAAGTCGGCGGCCGAGAACACCAGCATCTCGCCGGCGCCGTTGTGGCGGAAGTAGTCGGTGCCCTGCTTGTACTTCACGCTCGACGTCCACTTCAGGAAGTCTTCCTTTTCCTGCTTGGGCTTCTGCGTGAACAGGTTGTAGGCCAGCCGCACCGTCATCTGGCCTTCGTCGGCCAGCTTCTGGATCACGGCGTAGTCATCGGGATAGTTCTGGAAACCGCCGCCCGCGTCGATCACGCCGGTCACGCCCAGGCGGTTCAGCTCGCGCATGAAGTGGCGCGTGGAATTGACCTGGTAGTCGAACGGCAGCTTGGGGCCCTTGGCCAAGGTCGCATATAGGATGGTCGCGTTCGGCTTGGCCAGCAGCAGGCCGGTGGGGTTGCCCTGCGCATCGCGGATGATTTCGCCGCCCGGCGGGTTGGGCGTGGTCTTGGTGTAGCCCACCGCGCGCAGCGCGGCGCCGTTGAGCAGGGCACGGTCGTACAGGTGCAACAGGAACACCGGCGTGTCGGGCGCGATGGCGTTGATCTCGTCGATGGTGGGCAGGCGCTTCTCGGCGAACTGGTGCTCGGTGAAGCCGCCCACCACGCGCACCCACTGCGGCGCGGGCGTGATGGCCACCTGGCGTTTGAGCATGGCCATGGCGTCGGCCAGCGAGCGCACGCCGTCCCAGCGCAGCTCCATGTTGTAGTTCAGGCCGCCGCGCACCACGTGGGTGTGGTTGTCGAACAGGCCGGGCAGGGCGCCGCGTTGTTTCAGGTCGACGCGCCGCGTGGCCGGGCCGGCCAGCGCCATGACTTCGGCATCGGTGCCGACGGCGACGAAGCGGCCGTCCTTGATCGCCACGGCGCTGGCCTGCGGCTTGGCGCGGTCCAGGGTGGTGATGCGGCCGTTGTGGAAAATGATGTCGGGGGTGGGGGTTGAAGCATTTGGCATGGGGATTCTCCTTTGGATCAGCTTTGATCTTTGTCCTGCGCCTGGCGGCCGGGCAATTGCCCGAACACGTGGCTCACCGCCCGCTCCTTGTCGCAGGCGGCGACGAAGGCGGTGCCGTTGAGCAGCTGCTTGCCCACCGGCACGATCTGCTCGCCGACCAGGATGCCGAGCAGACCAATCAGCGCCACCAGCGGCGGTGCGGGCGAGCGCACCTGCAGCAGGCTGTACACCACGCCGACCAGCAGGCCGGCGCCAAGGGAAAGTAGATAGATCTTCATAGGCATTCTCTCTGGGATGATGGGGTCAAGCGTGGATATCGGCCAACAGCAACTCGGCGTCGTCCAGCGCGGTGATGCGCACGTCGGTCTCGTCCAGGATCGCGGCGCCGTCGCCGCTGCCGATCTCCACGTCGTTGACGGTCAGCCGGCCTTTGGAAGAAACCAGGTAGCCTCGGCGGCGGCCGCGCGCGAATTGATAGGTGGCGGCTTCGCCCGCCTTGAGCGCCACGGTCAGCAGCCGCGCATCGCAGCAGATCGGCAAGGCATCGTCATCGCCTTCGATGCCGCTGGCGAGCGTGACGAAGCGGCCATTGCAGGCTTCCCGCGCAAACGATTTGCGGCCCCAGCTGGGCGGGATACCGCGGCGGTCCGGCTCGAACCAGATCTGGAACACGCGCGCCGGCCCGCCCTCCATGTTGAATTCGGCATGCGTCACGCCGCTGCCCGCACTCATGACCTGCACGTCGCCGGCGCGCGTGCGGCCGCGGTTGCCCAGGTCATCCTCATGCGTAAGGGCGCCTTCGCGCACGCAGGTGATGATCTCCATATCCATGTGCAGCAGCGGCGGGAAGCCCGCGCCCGGCGCGATGGTCTCGTCGTTCCAGGCCCGCAGCGCGCCCCAGCGCATGCGCCGGGGATCCTGGTAATGGGCGAACGAGAAATGATGCTTCACATCGAGCCAGCCGCGGCGGGCGTGGCCCAGGGTGGTGAGGGGACGGCGCTCGATCATGATGCGGCTCCAGGACGGGGACTCGAATGCGATGGCGATGCCATCAAGGCTTCAATGCCAGGAAGTGATGCACTTCGGGTTTGTCCGCGCCGGTATGGAAACGCAGCGCCTCGGCCTGCAGATCCGCGTCGGCATGCGAGACGCGGTGATGCTGGCGCAGGTGTTCGGCCCACGACTCCACGAAGAACCACTCCACCACGCGCTCCGGATCGCCGGTGTGCTCGACCACGCCCCAGGCATAGGCGCCGTCACGCAGACGCTCCTGCGACAGGCGCCGCATCGCGTCCAGGAACGCGGGACGGTCTTCCTGGCGAATGCGGTACTCGACCTGGATCAGCACCGGCCCGCGATCGTTCGCCACCGGTGCGGACACCAGCGGCTCCGGCCAGTGGTTCGACGCCTGCAGGTCGGCCTCGCCCACCGGCAGCCGCGCCCGGTGAAACAGCAACGCCACGATCACCAGGCCGGTGGCGCTGGCCACCAGCGCATACGGCACGCCGATTTCTCGCGCCACCAGGCCCCAGCCCAGGCTGCCGGCCGCCATCGCGCCGTTGAACACCATCAGGTACACCGCCAGGCCGCGGCCGCGCACCCAGTTCGGCAGGATCGCCTGGGCCACGCCGTTGAACGTCGTCAGCGCGGTGATCCAGCCCATGCCCAGCAGCACCAGCATCAGTACCGCCAGCCACTGGGGCGGCGCGAACACCAGCACGCCCATCACCCCCGCGCTGACCACCGAGGCCAGCAGCACCAGGCCATCGGCATCGAGCTTGGCGCCCAGCTTCGGCATGACCAGGGCGCCGATGATGGCCCCCGCCCCCACGGCGCCGAGCAGCACGCCGTAGAAGCCCGAAGACCCTCCCAGCATCTGCCGCGCCACCAGCGGCAGCAAAGCCCAGAGCGCGCTGGCGAACAGGAAGAACACGGCGGCGCGCAACAGCACGCGATGCAGCTCCTTGCTGGCCCGGGTATAGCGCAGGCCGGCCCGGAACGCGCCGAAGAAGTTCTCGGACAGGGCGCTGTCGGTCTTGGCCGGGCGCTTCCACCACAGCAGCGCTCCAATCACGAACACATAGCTCAATACGTCCATGCCGTAGGTCACCGCCGCGCCGAAGCTGGCCAGGATCAGGCCGCCGGCCGCCGGGCCGATGGCGCGCGCGATATTGATGCCCAGGGAATTGAGCGCGACCGCGCCCTTGAGGTCCTCGCGCGGCACCAGCTCCGGCACGATCGACTGCCAGGTCGGCCCCATCAGCGCCGCGCCAATGCCGCCGACAAAGGTCAGCGCGATCAGGTAATCGACCGTCAGCGCGCCGAAATGCGATAGCAGCAACAGCGTGCCGCTGACCGAGGCCAGCAACACCTGCACGAAGATCAGGAAGCGCCGGCGGTCGAGAATGTCCGACAGCACGCCGGCGGGAATCGCCAGCAGGAAGACGGGCAGCGTGGCCGCCGTCTGGATCAACGCCACCGCCGCCGGACTGGCCGACAGGTCGGTCACCAGCCAGGAACTGGCGACGTCGCGCATGAAGCTGCCGACGTTGCCCAGCACCGCGGCCGCCCACAGCACGGCAAAGACGGATTGGCGCAGGGGGGCGAAACCGCCCCGCGAGGGCGTGGAATTGACTGGCATGGAAGCGCTCCGGGATCGCCAGGGCGGCTCGTCGCGCGCCCCCGCCGTGGATAACGAGGAGAATCGCCGCGGGCGCCGGATCGCCGGTCACCCGCGGCTTGCGGCTTACTTGGCCGGATTGGGGCCGATGCGTTCGCCATGCTGCACGCGCTCGGCCAGTTTGTGGACGTGGGTCACGGCGTAATCGATACCCATGCCATAGGCGCCCGAGTGTTCCTTGGCGATGCCGGTCACGGCGTCATAGGTTTCCTTGCGGGCCCAGTCGCGCTGCCATTCCAGCATGACTTGCTGCCAGGTCACCGGCACCACGCCGGCCTGCACCATGCGGTCCATGGCGTACTTGTGCGCGTCGGCCGTCGTGCCACCCGAGGCGTCGGCCACCATGTAGATTTCGTAGTCGCCTTCCAGCATGGCGCACAGTGCGAACGTGGTGTTGCACACTTCAGTCCACAGGCCCGCCACCACGATCTTCTTGCGGCCGTTGGCGGCCAGCGCATCGCGCACATTCTGGTCGTCCCACGAGTTCATCGAGGTGCGTTCCAGGATCTTGTTCTCGGGGAACACGGCCAGCAACTCGGGGAAGGTGTTGCCTGAAAACCCATCGGTTTCCACGGTGGTGATGGTGGTCGGGATGTTGAAGGCGCGCGCGGCCTTGGCCAGGCCCACCACATTGTTCTTGAGCGTCTGGCGGTCGATCGACTGCACGCCGAACGCCATCTGCGGCTGCTGGTCGATGAAGATGATCTGGCTGTTTTGCGGGGTCAGGACTTCGAGGTATTTGTTGGCGGACATGATGGCTCTCTCTCTCAAGGAATCGTTCAGGAAAATGCGGCAAAGTGAATTCGGGGTCCTGCGCAAGCCGCTGCGGCCTGCTCCGTTGCCGTCGTGTCCGAACTGCCGCTTGCAGGGTTTCGTTCACGTCGTGTGTCGGTAGGGGCATATTAGGGAAGCACCCGCCGCCTGAGAATCCGCAACCGGGAATTCCATCCTTTCCATTTTTTGCATGATCCCCGTGACATGGCCGTTACCGGCCCACGCCGTCGGGGCATTCTTGTTCGCCACATAGTCAGCCGCTATCATCGACGCGACTTTCTTCGCGAGAACCACCATGAACAAACTGCCGGATCTGGAGGGCTGGGCGATCTTCGCCAAGGTCGCCGACACGGGCTCCTTCGCCAAGGCGGCGGCCGAACTGTCCCTGTCCCAGGCCACGGTCTCCAAGACCATCACGCGGCTGGAAACCAAGATGAAGACCATGCTGTTCCACCGCACCTCGCGCAGCATGTCCTTGACCGAATCCGGCTACGCGGCGCTGGAACGCGCCGCCCGCATCCTCGAAGAAGGCGAGGCGGTCGAGGCCGAGGTCACGGAAAAATCCACCAGCCTGCGCGGCAAGATCCGCCTGGCCGCGCCCATGTCGTTCGGCGTCACCCACCTGGCGCCGATGCTGCCGCCCTTCATGCAGGCCCATCCCGAGGTCGACCTGGAAGTCGAGTTCAACGACAAGCAATCCGACCTGGTGTCCGAACGCTTCGACCTGGCCCTGCGCATCTCCAACCTGGTGGACTCGACCCTGTTGGCGCGGCGCCTGTGCTCGGTGCGCATCCTGCTGGTGGGCGCGCCCAGCTACTTCAAGCGCGCCGGCCGGCCCAGGCACCCGCGCGACCTGGCGCAGCACACCGCGCTGCAATACATGTATGCGCGCAACGGGTCGAGCTGGCGCTTTCGCCACGACAAGCACGGCGAGTTCTCGCAATCGCTGCCGGTGCAGTTGAACGTCAACAATGCCGAGGCCTTGTCACCGGCGTTGCAAGCCGGCCTGGGCCTGGCGCTGCAGCCGGAGTTCCTGGCCTGGGAAGACCTGCAATCGGGCGCGCTGGAAACCGCCATGGACGATTGGCAGGTCGACCCGATCGCGCTGCACATCGTCACGCCGCCGGGACGCCGGCGGCCAGCGCGGGTGCAGGCGCTGATCGAATATCTGGCACAACGGTTGACGGCGGAGCCGTGGGCCAGCGACGTGCAGGGGTAGGCCACGCGCGGCGGCTCACGGGCCGATCGCACAGGAAATTAAAAAGGGGCTGCACACAGGCAGCCCCTTTTTCATGTATTCCGGATCGCGCAAGACGCGCCGGCGATACGATCAGACGTCGATGTTCCCCGCCGACAGCGCATGCGTCTCGATGAAGTTGCGGCGCGGTTCGACATCGTCGCCCATCAGCGTGGTGAAGACCTCGTCGGCCGCGATGGCGTCCTCGATCTGCACGCGCAGCAGGCGGCGCACCTTCGGGTCCATGGTGGTTTCCCACAGCTGGTCCGGGTTCATTTCGCCCAGGCCCTTGTAGCGCTGCTTGGAGATGCCGCGCTCGGCTTCGCTGCGCAGCCACTGCATGGCTTCGCGGAAGTCGGACACGGGCTGTTCCTTGCGCTTGTCGCCTTCGCCGCGGGCCACCAGCGACTGCGGGCCGACCTTGCCGGAGAAGCTCTTGGCCGCCTTGGACAGGATGGCGTAGTCCGAACCACCGACGAAATCGGCGTCGATGATGCTGACGCGCACATTGCCATGGTGCATGCGTTGGATCGACAGGCGGTGGCGCTCGGTGGCGGCGTCGAACTCGGGTACGACCTCCACGCCATTGCCACTGACCGGGTCGCGCATGGCGTCGGCCAGGCGCTTGGCCGAATCGGCGGCGGCCTCGGCCGTCTCCAGGTTGATCTCCACGCCCTCGGCCATGGCCGACAGCGCGGCCACGTCGAACACGCGCGACAGGCGCGCAATGACGCCGTCGGCAGCCACGTATTGGTGCGCCAGCTCGCCCAGCTCATCACCGCGGATGATCTTGCCGCCGGCAATGATCTCGGCGTCTTTCAGGGCCTGCTGCAGCATGAACTGCGCTTCTTCCTGGTCATCCTTCAGGTAGCGCTCTTCGCGGCCGACCTTGACCTTGTACAGCGGCGGCTGCGCGATGTAGACATAGCCGCGCTGCACCAGTTCGGGCATCTGGCGGTACAGCAGCGTCAGCAGCAGCGTGCGGATGTGCGCGCCGTCCACGTCCGCGTCGGTCATGATGATCAGGCGGTGGTAGCGCAGCTTGTCGACGTTGAAGTCGGGGCCGATGCTGGTGCCCAGCGCGGTGATCAGCGTGGCGATCTGTTCGCTGGCGATCAGGCGGTCAAAGCGTGCCTTCTCGACGTTCAGCACCTTGCCGCGCAGCGGCAGGATGGCCTGGAACTTGCGGTCGCGGCCTTGCTTGGCCGAGCCGCCCGCGGAGTCACCCTCGACGATGTACAGCTCGCACAGCGCCGGGTCTTTTTCCTGGCAGTCGGCCAGCTTGCCGGGCAGGCCGGCGCCTTCCAGCACGCTCTTGCGGCGCGTCATTTCGCGCGCCTTGCGAGCGGCTTCGCGCGCGCGGGCGGCCTCGACGATCTTGTTGCACAAGGCCTTGGCGTCGTTCGGGTGCTCCAGCAGCCAGGTCTCCAGCGTACGGGCCACCGCTTCCTCGACCGCCGGACGCACTTCGCTGGACACCAGCTTGTCCTTGGTCTGGCTGCTGAACTTGGGCTCGGGCACCTTCACGGACAACACGCAGGCCAGGCCTTCGCGCATGTCGTCGCCCGAGGTCTCGACCTTGGCCTTCTTGGCCAGTTCATTGTCAGTGATGTATTTGTTGATGATGCGGGTCATCGCCGCGCGCAGGCCGGTCAGGTGCGAGCCGCCGTCGCGCTGCGGGATGTTGTTGGTGAAGCACAGCACGCTTTCGCTGTAGCTGTCGTTCCACTGCATCGCCACTTCCACGCCCACCGGCACGCCGCCCGCCGACGATTCGGTGCTGACCGAGAACACGTTCGGATGCAGCACCGTCTTGGCGCGATTGATGTATTCGACGAACCCCTTCACGCCGCCGGAGAAGGCGAAGTTCTCTTCCTTGCCCTGGCGCTGGTCGATCAGACGGATCTTGACGCCGTTGTTCAGGAACGAGAGCTCGCGCAGGCGCTTGGAGAGGATCTCGTAGTGGTACTCAATGTTGTTGAAGATGATCGGGTCGGCCAGGAAGCGCACTTCGGTGCCGCGCTTGTCGGTCGTGCCGGTCACGGCCAGGGGCGCGACGCGCTCGCCCTGGCGGAATTCCATCTGGTGCACTTCGCCGTTGCGGCGGATGGTCAGACGCAGCCACTCGGACAGCGCGTTCACGCACGACACGCCCACGCCGTGCAGGCCGCCGGACACCTTGTACGAGTTCTGGTCGAACTTGCCGCCGGCGTGCAGTTCGGTCATGACGATTTCCGCCGCGCTGCGGTGGAATTCATCGTCCTTGTGGATATCCGTGGGAATGCCGCGGCCGTTGTCGGTCACCGAGATCGAGTTGTCGGTGTGGATCGTGACGACGATGTCGTCGCAATAACCGGCCAGCGCTTCGTCAATGGCGTTGTCGACGACTTCGAACACCATGTGGTGCAAGCCGGTACCGTCGGACGTGTCGCCGATGTACATGCCGGGGCGCTTGCGCACGGCCTCCAGCCCCTTGAGCATCTTGATCGAGTCCGCGCCGTAGCCGCTGTTCTCGGGAGTGGTGTTCTGCTGATCTGACATGTCTGTATCGATAACGCTTTAAAGAACGGCCTGGCGGCCGGACCGCCGGCGGGCCATCGGGCCCGCGGGCGGCACAAACCCACATTGACGCGGACTCAGATCCGCATGGGCATGACGACGTACTTGAACTGGTCGTCTTCGGGCAGGGTGATGAGCGCCGACGCATTGGCATCGGGCATGACCGACCACTGGATGTTGTCCACCTTGACGTTGGCCAGCACGTCGAGCAGGTAGCCGACGTTGAAGCCCACGTCCAGCGGTTCGTGGCCGTAATCGATGTCGATTTCTTCCTGCGCCTCTTCCTGCTCGGCGTTGGAGGACGAGATCTTCATCTGGTTCTGCGCCAGTTGCAGACGCACGCCCTTGAACTTGTCGGTGGTCAGAATGGCGGCGCGCTGCAGGCTGCCCTGCAGGGCCTCGCGGCCCACCAGGAAGTGGCGCGTGTAGTTGGTCGGGATGACGCGGGTGAAGTCGGGGAACTTGCCTTCGACCAGCTTGGACACCAGCTCGACATCGCCGAAGCGGAAACGGATCTGGCCCGGCGCCACGTCGATCGAGACGGGCTCATCGGAGTCTTCCAGCAGGCGCTGCATTTCCAGCACGGTCTTGCGCGGCACGATGACTTCGTGGCGTTCGCTGATGCCGTCGGCTTCGGTGGAGCAATGCGCCAGGCGGTGGCCGTCGGTGGCGACCGCGCGCACGCGGCCCGGTTCGAACACCAGCAGCATGCCGTTCAGGTAGTAGCGGATGTCCTGCTGCGCCATGGCGAAGTGCACCATGTTGAACAGGTGGCGCAGCGTGCGTTGCGGCATGGTCAGCGACACATCCCACTGCTCGGGCTGGGCCACGGTGGGGAATTCGCTGGCGGCCAGCGTCTGCAACGCGAAGCGGCTCTTGGCCGACTGCACCGACAGCTTGTTGCTGGCCAGCGCCAGGCGCACGTCGCCGGTGTCCGGCAGGGCCTTCAGGATGTCCAGCAACTTGCGCGCCGCGACCGTGGTGGACTCGTTGTCGTGACCCACGCCAAAGTCGGCATGCGTAGTGATCTGCACTTCCAGGTCGGTCGCAATGAAGGCAACCTTGTTGCCTTCCTTGCGCATCAGGATGTTCGCCAGGATGGGCAGGGTATGGCGTCTTTCGACGATGCCCGCCACGGTCGACAGCGGTTTCAGCAATGCATCGCGTGTGGTTTGTACGAGTTGCATGGTCATCCTTTTAGAGTTTGTTCCAACACGTGCAGGGTATGGTTGAGCTCCGCTTGCTTGGCGCGGGCGTCGGAAATCTTGCGTACGGCATGCAATACGGTGGTGTGGTCACGGCCACCGAACAGATCGCCGATTTCCGGCAGGCTTTTCTGGGTCAGCTCCTTGGCCAGGTACATGGCGACCTGGCGCGGCAAGGCGATATTGGCCGGCCGGCGTTTCGAATACATGTCGGCGACCTTGATCTTGTAGAAATCCGCCACCGTCTTCTGGATGTTCTCGACGGTGATCTGGCCGTTGGACACGGACAGCAGATCCTTCAGGGCTTCCTTGCAGACGTCCACGGTCAGCACGTCGCGGCCGTGGAAACGGGCATACGCCAGCACCTTGCGCAACGCGCCTTCGAGTTCACGCACGTTGCTGCGCAGGTGCTTGGCGATGAAGAACGCCACTTCCTCGGGCATCGGCACGCCCTCGGACTCGGCCTTGCGCAGCAGGATCGCCACGCGCATCTCGAGTTCGGGCGGCTCGATCGCGACCGTCAGGCCGGAATCGAAGCGCGAGATCAGGCGGCTGTCGATGCCCGACAGTTCCTTCGGATAGGTGTCGCTGGTGATGATGATCTGCTTGCGCTGCGCCACCATCGCCTCGAACGCATAGAAGAATTCTTCCTGCGTGCGGTTCTTGCCGGAGAAGAACTGGATATCGTCGATCAGCAGCAGGTCGAGCGAATGGTAGTAGCGCTTGAAGTCATCGAACGCCTTGCGCTGGTAGGCCTTGACCACGTCGGACACGTACTGGTCGGCGTGCACGTAGCGCACGCGCACCCCGGTGCCCGCGGCCACCATGGCGTTGCCGATGGCGTGGATCAGGTGGGTCTTGCCCAGGCCCACGCCGCCGTACAGGAACAGCGGGTTGTACGAAGTGCCCGGGTTCTCGGCCACCTGCAGCGCGGCGGCGCGCGCCAGCTGGTTGGCCTTACCCGTCACGAAGTTCTCGAACGTCAGGTCGGTGTTCAGGCGCGAGCGCTCGTACACGATGTTGGCGGCGTCCGCGTTCACGGCCGCGGCCGCCGCGGTGGTCGCGACGGGGGCGGGCGCGGCGGGCTGCGCCGGCATGCCTGGCGGTGGCGCGCCGCCCAGGGGCGCGGCGGCCGAAGGCGCGGTCGGCACGGGCGGCTGCGCGCGCACCGGCGCCACCGGCATGCGCGGGGTGGCGCCTTGCGTGGGCAATTCGAACAGGACCTGTACCGGACGCTCGAACCACTCCGCGGCCAACGCTTCGATCTGGTGGGAGAAGTTCTTGCGCACCCAGTCCAGCTTGAACCGGTTGGGGGCGGCAACGCGCAGCACCGCCTGCGTTTCGTCATACGCAAGCGGGACCAGCGGTCGTATCCACGCGCTGATTTGTTGGGGGGGGAGTTCCTGCTCAAGACGACTGACGCAGGTCTGCCAGAATTCTTTCATGTCGCTCTTATTCAAACCTCGATTCTACCTTGCCTGAGCGCGGGTTATCCACAGGGTAGGGCATGAGCCTGCACAGGGCCGCTGCTTAACTGTTTGACAAGACAGGGAAAACTTGCTGAAATGGTGGGCTTTTCCGAATTCTGTCTGTCAGAAGGTTTCGCAGAAGGCCCAGATTCGCACGGGTAACAGGGTAATGGTTACACTTACCCCGCCCCGACACTGTGCCTTGCTGAATAGGTCGCCCGGGGATTACCCGGACCAGAGCCCCGTCTACAAGCCTGTCTTTGCCAGTGAATCCGCATGTCACGTGCGATTCACAGCGAAACGCTTACTAGATACCCGCTACCGGATTTGCGACCAGGAACCCTCCGGGCAGGTCCCTTCTGACTTTTGTTCTTTTTGTGGATCGTCCATGAAACGCACCTACCAACCTTCCGTTACCCGCCGCAAGCGCACCCATGGTTTCCGCGTGCGCATGAAGACCCGCGCTGGCCGCGCCATCCTGAACGCCCGCCGCGCCAAGGGCCGCAAGCGTCTGGCCGTCTAAGTCTTGCCTTCGCGCAGACGCCAGACCCACGCCTGACCCGCAGTCCATGCCGCGCGCCACGCTTCCGCCGGAGGCGCGGCTGCATCGCCCCTCCGAGTTCGCCGCCGCCCTCAAAGGCCGGCGTCTTGCCCGAGGGGCGTTTTTCGTTGTGAGCGCCGCTTCCAACGATCTGCCCCCCGGCCAGGACGCCTGTGCCCGCCTGGGCCTGGTGATCGCCAAGCGCTTTGCCGCCCACGCCACCACGCGCAACGCCCTCAAGCGGGTCATCCGCGAAGCGTTCCGCCAACGGCGGCTGGGGCTGCCGGCAAAAGATTACGTCGTGCGGCTGCACAGTAAAGTGGCGCCCGCCACGCTCACCGCCCTGAAACAGGCGGCCCGGGCCGAAGCGGACGCTCACTTCGAGCGGATAGCGCGATGAATGGGCCCGCCCCCCGGCAGGCAGGCCGCCCGCGACGCGGGCGTTCCGTGGGGGCCGCCATCCTCATTGCCCCGATCCGGTTCTACAGGTTTTTCCTGAGCCCCTGGATCGGCCGGCAGTGCCGCTTCACCCCGACCTGCTCGGCTTACGCGATCGAAGCCATTGATCGCCACGGCCCCTGGCGCGGCTTCTGGCTGATGCTGCGCCGGATCGGCCGTTGCCATCCCTGGTCGCCCGGCGGCTGGGACCCCGTTCCCCCGGCCAAGGGAACCAATGGCGGTGCCTGCTGTTCCCATGGCCACCGCACCGAGCATGATTGACGCTAAACTGGCGGGCTTTGCTGGCCCGTATTCACTTCAGTAGGCACCATGGATATCCGACGAACCGTCCTCTGGATGATTTTCTCCTTCTCGCTGTTGCTCCTTTGGAACAACTGGCAGATCCATAACGGCAAACCGTCGTTGTTCGGGGGCCCCACGCCCACGGCCAGCACGAACGCCAACGGCACGCCGGCCGCCGCGAACAACGCGACGCCTTCGGTGCCCAACGCCCCGGCCGCCAGCGCCGCGGCCGCGCCTTCCACGGTGCCGGGAGCCGCCACGCCGGCGCCGACGCGCTCGGAAGAGGTGGTCGTCACCACCGACGTGCTGCGCCTGACCTTCGACACGCTGGGCGCCCAACTGGTGCGCGCCGAGCTGCTGAAGTACCCGGCCACCGGCCATCCCGACAAGCCCACCGTGCTGCTCGATCGCTCTGCCGGCCTGAACTACGTGGCCCAGACCGGCGTGGTCGGCGCTCCCAATGGCCAGAGCTTCCCGACCCACCAGACGCCGTTCCGCGTGGTCTCGACCGAGCGCCAGATGACCGGCGACAGCCTGGTGGTGACTTTCGAGGCGGAATCGGGCGGCGTCAAGGTCACCAAGACCTTCACCCTGCATCGCGGCCGCTACGACATCGACGTGCGCCACGACCTGGCCAACGTCGGCAGCGCCCCCGTGACGCCCGCGCTGTACTTGCAGCTCGAGCGCGACGGCAACGACCCGGCCGACACCTCCAGCTTCTATCACACCTTCACCGGCATCGCCGTCTACTCGGAACAGGACAAGTTCCAGAAGATGACCTTCGCCGACATCGAGAAGAAGAAGGCCAACTACATCAAGCAGGCCGATAACGGCTGGATCGCCGTGGTGCAGCACTACTTCGCCACCGCCTGGGTGCCGCCGCAAGGCAAGCCGCGCAACAACGAAGTGCTGGAAGTGCAGAAGAACCTGTACGCCGCCCGCACCATCGAAGCCGTGGGCGATATCGCCCCGGGCGCCTCCGCCCGCGTCGATTCGCATCTGTGGGTCGGTCCGCAGGACCAGAAGGCCATGGCGGCGCTCGCCCCCGGCCTGGAACTGGTGGTGGACTACGGCTGGCTGACCATCATCGCCAAGCCGCTGTTCAAGCTGATGACCTGGCTGCATTCGATCCTGGGCAACTGGGGTTGGACCATCGTCGCCCTGACCGTGCTCATCAAGGCGCTGTTCTACCCCCTGGCCGCCGCCAGCTACCGCTCCATGGCCCGCATGAAGCAGGTCGCCCCGCGCCTGCAGGCCCTGAAGGAAAAGTACGGCGACGACAAACAGAAGCTCAACGCGGCCATGATGGAGATGTACCGCACCGAGAAGATCAACCCGCTGGGCGGCTGCCTGCCGATGGTGGTGCAGATCCCGGTGTTCATCTCGCTGTACTGGGTGCTGCTGGCCAGCGTGGAAATGCGCGGCGCGCCGTGGATCCTGTGGGTGCACGACCTGTCGATCCGCGACCCGTACTTCATTCTGCCCGCCATCATGATGGCCACCATGTTCCTGCAGATCAAGCTGAACCCGACGCCCCCGGACCCCGTCCAGGCCAAGGTCATGATGATCATGCCGCTGGTGTTCGGCGGGATGATGTTCTTCTTCCCGGCCGGCCTGGTGCTCTACTGGTGCGTCAACAACACGCTGTCGATCGCCCAGCAATGGTCCATCACCCGCGCCATGCAGCGCAAGACGGAAGCCGCGGCCAATCGCTGATCTTCTGCCCGCGCAATGAAAAGCCGGCCCTCAGGGGCCGGTTTTTTTTGTCCGTGTTTCAGCGCGATTTGTCGGCGATGCGGGTCAAGTCGCGTTCGTCATAGTTATTTTCAATTGAATTTAGTCAATCAATCAACTTCACACTGCAAACGATGACCCCTATGATGTGTCGGAGATATCCCTCCGGCCGGCAATGATACGGAGCGGTATCCGATCACGTTGCGCGGCCCCTGAGGCGCCGCGCATTCCAGGAATTATGTAGGGAGTGTGTGCCATGACCGACAAGAAGCATCTGACCACCGCCTCGGGCGCCCCGGTGGCCGACAACAACAACACCCTGACCGCCGGCCCGCGCGGCCCGGCGCTGTTGCAGGACTTCTGGCTGATAGAAAAGCTGGCCCATTTCGACCGTGAACGCATTCCCGAACGCGTGGTGCATGCCAAGGGTTCGGGCGCCTATGGCACCTTCACCGTCACCCACGACATCACGCAGTACACCCGCGCCAGCATCTTCTCCAAGGTCGGTAAACAGACCCCGTTGTTCCTGCGCTTCTCGACCGTGGCCGGCGAACGCGGCGCGGCCGACGCCGAGCGCGACGTGCGCGGCTTCGCCATCAAGTTCTACACCGACGAAGGCAACTGGGACCTGGTGGGCAACAACACCCCGGTGTTCTTCATCCGCGACCCGCTCAAATTCCCCGACTTCATCCACACGCAGAAACGCGATCCCAAGACCAACCTGCGCAGCGCCACCGCGGCCTGGGATTTCTGGTCACTCAGCCCCGAATCGCTGCACCAGGTCACCATCCTGATGAGCGATCGCGGCATCCCGGCCAACCTGCGCCAGCAGCATGGCTTCGGCTCGCATACCTTCAGCTTCGTCAACGCCAAGGGTGAACGCTTCTATGTGAAGTTCCACTTCAAGTCGCAGCAGGGCATCGCCTGTCTGACTGACGAGGAGGCGGCGCAAGTGGTGGCCCATGACCGCGAAAGCTCGCAGCGCGACCTGTTCGACAACATCGAGCAAGGCAACTTCCCGAAGTGGACGCTGAAGGTGCAGATCATGCCCGCGGCCGACGCCGAGACCTATCACATCAACCCGTTCGACCTGACCAAGGTCTGGCCGCACGGCGATTACCCGCTGATCGAAGTGGGCGTGCTGGAACTGAACAAGAATCCCGAGAACTACTTCGCCGAGGTCGAGCAGGCCGCCTTCACGCCCGCCAACGTGGTGCCCGGCATCGACTTTTCGCCGGACAAGATGCTGCAGGGCCGGCTGTTCTCTTATGGCGATACGCACCGCTACCGCCTGGGCATCAACCACCACCAGATCCCGGTGAACGCGCCACGCTGCCCGTTCCACAGCTACCACCGCGACGGCGCGGCGCGCGTGGACGGCAATGCCGGCGGCACGCTCAACTACGAGCCCAACAGCGCCGGCCAGTGGCAGGAAACCCCGTCGGCTGGCGAACCGCCGCTGCCGCTGGACGGCCAGGCCGCCGCGCGCTGGAACCACCGCGTGGACGATGACTACTACTCGCAGCCGGGCGCCTTGTTCCGCCTGATGACGCCAGCGCAACAGGAGCAGTTGTTCGGCAACATCGGCCGCCATATGGCCGGCGTGCCCGAGGAAATCCAGCGCCGCCAGCTGGAGCACTTCCGCAAGGCCGATCCGGCCTATGCCGCGGGCGTGGCCCAGGCGCTGGGCCTGAAGCTGTAGAAGCGGCGTCCCGGCGCGGCCAATACGCCGCGCAACACGCTATGGGCGGCCCCTGGGCCGCCCGTTTTATTGCCGGCTGCGCGTTTTTTTGCCGCTTTTACGGCTTTTTTGCGTCGGTTCCGGTTTTTTCCGCCAGCGTTTTGCTCCGAAAGCCGCTGCAGGCGACTTTTCCACAACTGGGCCGAAAAAAGTTATCCCCATTCATCCACAGGCTATTCACAGGCAATCCACAGGAATCCCACTGGCCTTGTGGATAGCACCGCCCGGGCATGTTGTGGAAAACCCGCTTTCCCCGTATTCAGGTCCGGATCGCACAGCACCGGCCACGGCGGGCGTGGGCGACGCCAGGGCCACGAGCGCCAGCGCCAATGCCACGCCGGCACCGCTGGCGGTGCGAATCAGTCGTTCGCGCAGGTCGGAGGACAGTTGCATGGCATTCCTTGGGGATAGATCGCGACCAGCCGGCCCGGCGCCGCGGCCCGGTCGGATGCATCAGGAAGGACCCATTATGAAAAGCGCGCAACCTATATCAAACGAAGTTCTGGGTGTTTGGACAAAGCCTGGCGTCATATAGAAAAGCCGCCCGGGCGCAGGCGGGCGGCTTGCTGGGGCATTCCTGCCGGACAGACGGCCGGAATGCCCGGAACACCTTGGAACGGCGTTATTTCTGCACTGGCAGATAGGCCTGAACCAGCTTGACCCAATAGGTCGCGCCCACCGGCAGCAGCGCATCGTTGAAGTCGTAGTTCGGGTTGTGCAACTGGCACGGCCCCATGCCGTGATAAGTCTCCATGCGGTGGTCGCCATCGCCGTTGCCCAGGAACAGGTAGGCGCCCGGAAGCGCCTCCAGGAAGAACGAGAAGTCCTCGGCTCCCATGAAGGGCGGCATGTCGCGCACCACGTTCTCGGCGCCGAAGGTGTCCTCGGCCACCTGCGCGGCAAACGCGGTTTCCTTTTCCCAGTTCACCAGCGGCGGATAGGCGCGCACGAAGTCCAGCGTGCCGGTGCCCCCGTACACCTGCGGCAGGGTGGTGGCGATGCGGCGCATGTCTTGCTCGATCTTGTCGAGCACCTCGACCGAATAGGTGCGCACCGTGCCGCGCAGCACCGCTTCGCCAGGAATCACGTTGTAGGCATCGCCGGCGTGGATCTGCGTGATCGACAGCACCGCCTGCTCCAGCGGATTCTTGCTGCGCGAAATCACCGTCTGCAGCGCATGCACCATGTCGGCGGCGACGATGATCGGGTCGACCGACGCGTGCGGCTGCGCGGCATGGCCGCCTACCCCCTTGATGACGATGTCCCAGCGGTTGCTCGACGCCATGGTCGGCCCCGCGCGAAAGCCGAACTGGTTGACCGGCATGCCGGGCATATTGTGGATGCCGAACACCGCGTCACAGGGAAACCTGTCGAGCAGGCCGTCCTGCATCATCGCGCGCGCGCCGGCGTTGCCGCCTTCCTCGGCCGGCTGGAAGATGAACACCACGGTGCCATCGAAATCGCGATGGGTCGACAGGTACTGCGCCGCGCCCAGCAGCATCGCGGTGTGGCCATCATGGCCGCAACCATGCATGCGGCCGCTGATGGTGGACTTGTGGGCGAAGCGATTGTGCTCGGGCATGGGCAGCGCGTCCATGTCGGCGCGCAGGCCGATGGTCTTGCCGCCGCTGCCGGCGCGCAGCACGCCCACCACGCCGGTTTTCCCCAGCCCGGTATGGACTTCCAGTCCCCATTGGCGCAGGCGGTCGGCCACCAGGTTGGACGTGCGCGTTTCCTGGAAGGCCAGTTCGGGATGGGCGTGGATGTCACGGCGCAGCTCGGTCAGTTCACCGTGGGCGCGTTCGATTTCGGCTAGGGTTTTCATGGCGGTGGATAAGCTGAAAGAATAGAGGCGGAAACGAGAGAACGGATGTCGTATGACAGGGTATCGGGAAATTCTCGCGCCCGTCGCCGGCCGCGTCCAGCGCTGTTACCGATTGGCGTCAGCCCGCGTCGTTCAGGTGGCAGGCGCTGAACTGCAGTGGCGCCACCTCGCGCAGCAGCGGCCGTTCGGTCTTGCAACGCGGCATAGCCTGTGGACAACGCGGATGGAACGCACAGCCGCCCGGCGGATCCAGCGGCGACGGCAACTCGCCCTTGATCGGCTGGTAGTTGCGGCGCCCCGGCGTCAGTGTCGGCAATTCCTTGAGCAGCGCCTGCGTGTACGGATGGTTGGCGCGCTGGAACACGATATCGGTCGGCGCCAGCTCGACCACGCGGCCAAGGTACATGATGGCGACGCGATCCGAGATATGACTGACCACACTCAGGTTGTGGCTGATGAACAGATACGTCAGGTCCAGTTCATCGCGCAACTTTTCAAACAGATTCAGCACCTGCGCCTGGATCGACACGTCCAGCGCCGCCACGGCCTCATCGCATACGATCACCGAGGGCTTGAGCGCCAGGGCCCGCGCGATGCCGATGCGCTGGCGCTGGCCACCCGAGAACTGGTGCGGATAGCGCTGCGCGAAAGTCGGATCGAGTCCCACCTGGCGCATCAGGCCGGCCACGTATTCGCCCTTGTCGCGCGCGCGGATCAGGCCATGCGCCACCGGCGCCTCGCCAATGATCTCGCGCACCCGCATGCGCGGATTGAGCGATGCATACGGATCCTGGAAGATCATCTGCACGCCCAGCTCGTAGGCGCGCCGCTGCGGCGGCGCCATGCCGTGGACCGCATGGCCCTGGTAGCGCACCTCGCCGGCGCTGGGCGGCAGAATCCCCGACACCACCCGCCCCAGCGTCGACTTGCCGCAACCCGACTCCCCGACAATACCGATGACCTCGCCCGGCTGCACGTCCAGGTCCACGCCAGCCACGGCGTGCACCACCTGCGTCTTCAAACCCGCGCCCAGCAGGTTGGCAATGCGGCCGGCCAGGTCAACGTGTTGCGTGAAGCGCAGCTCCACGCCGCGCAGCGACAGGATGGGGGCGGTGGCGTGATCCGTTGTACTCATTGGGCCTCCGGGGCGCCGGCATGCCAGCAACGCACCCATTGCGCCGGGCGCACTTGCACCGGCTGCGGTTCGGCCAGACAGGCATCGCTGGCACGCGGACAGCGTCCGCGAAACGCACAGCCCTGCGGCAGATTGAGCAAGGACGGTGTCATGCCGGGAATCGGCACCAGCGGCCGGCCGCGCGACTGCGGCGTAGGAATCGAGGCGATCAGGCCGTGCGTGTAGGGATGCATCGGATGGCTGATGACATCGTACGTGCTGCCGGTTTCGACCACGCGGCCGGCGTACATCACCGACACGCGGTCGGCCAGGCCCGCCACCACCGCCAGGTCGTGTGTGATCCACACCAGGCCGGTGCCGGTCTCGCGGCACAGCTTCTGCACTTCGAACAGGATCTGGCCTTGGATGGTTACGTCCAGCGCCGTGGTGGGTTCATCGGCAATGATGACGCGCGGCGAATTCAGCAACGCGATCGCAATCGCCACGCGCTGCCGCATGCCACCCGACAACTGATGCGGATACGCGCGCAGGCGTTCCTGCGGCGACGGGATGCCAACCATCGTCAGCGTCTGCAGCGCGCGGTCACGCGCCTGTTCGCGCGATACCCGATGATGCGCCCGCACCGCCTCGATCATCTGCGTATCGACGCGCAGCACCGGATTCAACGTCATCATCGGATCCTGGAAGATCATGGCGATCTCCTGGCCGCGCAACTGCCGCCAGCGCGCCGGCGATGCGCCGCGCAGGTCCTCGCCGTTCAGGCGCAACTCGCCTTCGACAATGCGGCCGGGTTCATCCAGCAGGCCCATCAACGAGAAACCAGTGATGCTCTTGCCCGAGCCGGATTCGCCCACCAGTCCCAGGATCTCGCCCTCGGCCAGCGTCAGGTCGACGCCGTCGACCGCCTTGACCACGCCGTTGCGCGTGAAGAAATGCGTCTTCAACCCCCGCACATCGAGCACGGCGGGGGCGGGCGACTTTTCCACAGCTTGTGTCTGCATCGCGTCCGCCCTCAGTTCGCGTGGCGCGGGTTGAGCACATCGCGCAGATGGTCGCCCACCAGGTTGATGGCGATGATCGCCAGCGCCAGCGCGATGCCAGGGAAGAACGAAATCCAGTACTGCCCCGACAGCAGGTACTCGAAGCCGTTGTAGATCAGCATGCCAAGCGACGGCTCGGTCACCGGCACGCCCACGCCCAGGAACGACAACGTGGCTTCCAGCGCGATGGCATGCGCCAGGTCGATGGTGGCGATCACGATCAGCGGCGGCATGCAATTGGGCAGCACGTGGCGGAACAGCACCCGCCCCCAGGACAGGGACATGCAGCGCGCCGCCTCGACGTATTCCTTGCCACGTTCGACCAGCGCGGCGCCGCGCGCCGCGCGGGCGAAGTAGGCCCACTGCACCACGATCAGCGCGATGATCACCTTGTCCACACCCTTGCCCAATATGGCCAGCAGCATCAGCGCCACCAGGATCGCCGGGAACGACAACTGGATATCCACAACCCGCATCAGCAGGGCATCGATGCGCCCACCGAAATATGCCGCGATCAATCCGACCGTGGCGCCAATGCCGAAAGCCGCCAGTACTGACACGGTGGCCACCAGCAGGCTGGTGCGCATGCCGTAGAGAATCGCCGACAACAGGTCGCGCGCCTGCCCGTCGGTGCCCAGCCAGTAGTGCAGGGCGCCGTCGCCGCTTTCGCTGCCGGGCTTGAGCTTGGAATCCATGATGTCCAGCGTGGCCAGGTCATACGGGTTCTGCGGCGCGATCCATGGCGCCAGCAGCGCGGCGCCGACGATCAGCACCAGCATCACCAGGCCCAGCGTGGCCAGCTTGCTGGCGAAGAAATCGCCCAGGAAGCGGCGCCAGGGCGTCTGTTCCTTGGCGGGAGCGGTCGGCACGGTGGCGGTCGCGGGGGCGGTCATCGGCGGCTATCCAGGCGTACGCGGGGATCCAGCACCGTATAGATGATGTCCACCACGAGGTTCAGCATCACAAGGAAGAACACGATCAGCAGCAGGTACGCCACCACCACCGGCCGGTCCAGGTTGATGATGGAGTCGATCAGCAGCTTGCCCATGCCGGGCCACGAGAACACCGTCTCGGTCACCACCGCGAAGGCCATGACCTGGCCGAACTCCAGGCCCGCGACCGTCACCACGGGAATCAGGATGTTCTTGAGCAGGTGCACGCCCAGCACGCGTTTCTCCGACAGCCCCTTGGCGCGCGCGAACTTGATGTAGTCCATCGGCAGGGCTTCGCGCGTGGCGGCGCGCGTCACGCGGATGATCATGGCGCACTTGGCGAAGGCGATGGTGGTGGCCGGCAGGGCCAGGCTCAGCCAGCCATCCAGGGTCAGCACGCTCAACTGCAGCGAGCCGATGCTGACGGTGTCGCCACGGCCGCCGGCCGGCACCCAGCCCAGCATCACGGCGAACACCATGATGAGCATCAGGCCGACCCAAAAGTTGGGCAGCGAGAACCCCAGCACCGAGCCGGTCATGATGGCGCGCGAGCCGACCGCCTTGGGCTTGAGCCCGGCCAGGATGCCCAGCGGCACGCCGATCAACACCGACAACAGCATGGCGACGCTGGCCAGCTCGACGGTGGCCGGCATGCGCTCGAGGATCAGGCGCATGGCCGGTTCGCCGGTCAGGAAGCTGTTGCCGAAATCGCCGCGCACCGCCTGGCCCATGAAGATCAGGTACTGCCGCCACAGCGGCAGGTCCAGGCCGAGCGAAGCGCGGATGGCCGCGCGCTGGGCCTCGGTGGCTTCCGGACTGGCCAGCATCGACACCGGATCGCCGACCATGTAGATGCCGGCGAACACCAACGCCGACATCACCAGCATGACGACGATGGTTTGCAGCAGCCTTCGTACGATTGTCGCTAGCACGTCATACCGCCCGCTGCGCGCATTACTTCTTCAGCGTTGCAAACTGCGCCAGCGTGACCTGGTCGGGACGGCCCTGGTAGCGGATGTCGTTCTTCATCGCCCATACCGACAGCTCGAAGTGCACCGGCAGCATCGCATAGCCGTCCATGGCCATATTGCTGGCCTTGGACAGCAACTCGGCGCGCTTGGTGTCATCCATGGTGGAGGAAGCCTGCTTGACCAGCTCATCCATCTTCGGGTTGGAATAGCGGCTGCGATTGGTGGTGCCCAAGCCGGCTTCGGGATTGCGCGTCACCAACAGCGAGGTCAGGGCGTTCGACATTTCGCCGCTGGTCACCGACCATCCCGCCAGGTAGGCCGAGAACGCATAGCTGTCGCGGCTCTTGAAGAACACCGGCGGCGACAGGGCATCGACGCTGGTTTTCACGCCGACGCGCGTCCACATCGAGGCGATGGCCTGCGCCACCTTGGAATCATTGACGTAGCGGCCCGACGGCGACCCCAGCGTGATCGAGAAACCGTTGGGATAACCGGCTTCCTTCAGCAAGGCCTTGGCCTTTTCCACATCGGCCTTGGGCGCCTTGGAATGTTCCTTGCTCGACCCGAACATGGGGTAAGGCAGCAGGTTGCCCGCGGGCAGGGCCACGCCGCCCATCACCCGCTGGACCAGCGCGTCGCGGTTGATCGCCAGCGACAGCGCCTCGCGCACGCGCTTGTCCTTCAACGGGTTCTTGTCGGTACCCTGGATCCCGGGCGACGGTTCGGCATACTGGTCCAGCGCCACATATATCACGCGCACCGAAGGCGTCTCCTCGACGAACAGCTTCTTGTCGCCCTTGAGCTTGGGCAGATCGTCGGTCGGAGGATCCTCGATCATGTCGACGTCACCGGCCAGCAGGGCCGCCACGCGCGCCGCGGCATTGCTGATCGGGCGGTAGATGACCTTGTCCCAGGTGGGCTTCTTGCCCCAGTAGTTGTCATTGCGCGCCAGCACGAATTCGGCGCCGCGCTTCCATGACACGAACTTGTACGGGCCGGTTCCGACCAGGCCGTCGCCGCTGTTCAGTTCGGTGGTGGTCTTGCCCTCGGGCGCGGGGCCGGACGCGGCCTTCTTCGACATGATCGGCAATTGCGCCAGATTCACCAACAGGTTGGGCGCCACCTCCTTGGTGGTGATGCGCAGCGTCAGCGGATCCACCGCTTCAGTCTTGGCCACCGCGCCCAGGTAGAGCGTGAAAGGCGACGGGCTGTTCGGCACCTTCGGCACGCGATCATAGGTAAAGACCACGTCTTCCGCGGTGAATGGCGAGCCATCGGAGAATTTGACGCCGGGCCGCAGCTTGAAGGTCCATACCTTGCCATCGACGGTCCAGGATTCGGCCAGCGCCGGCACCGGCTTGAGCTGGGCGTCAGTGGCCACCAATGGGTCGAAGATGGTCTGGGAGATCTGCGTATTCGGGGTCAGCGCGTGGTACTGCGGATCCATCGACGACGGCTCGGTCTTGAGCCCGATCACCAGGTCGCGCGCCAGCGCCGAATTAAGGGTGCCAAAGGCCAGCAGGACGGCCACCGAGCCACAGGCCAACACACGCGAAAACCGAGATGCCATCATGATCTCCCAGGGATGTTTCGGGTTCTAAACCTCTGGCGCACCTTAACCAGCAAACAAGGCCCCGCGCAACAGTTATATTCCCCTATTGTCCTAGCCTCGCGTTGTCCTTGATATGTCCGCCCACGCCCCCATCGCCGCCATTGCCACCGCCCCCGGAAGAGGGGGCATTGGCGTCGTGCGCATTTCTGGTGCAGACCTGTCCGAACTGGTGCGTCGCCTCTTCCAGCGCGAACTCACGCCGCGTCATGCGCACTACCTGCCGTTCAAGGCGGTCGATGGCGAACGGCTCGACGAGGGCCTCGCGCTGTACTTCAAGGGACCGCATTCCTACACCGGCGAAGACGTGCTCGAACTGCAGGGCCACGGCGGTCCCGCGGTGCTGCGCCGCGTGCTCGACAGCTGCCTGGCGGCGGGCCGCGACCTCGGCCTGCGCCTGGCCGAACCGGGTGAATTCACCCGCCGTGCATTTCTCAATGACCGCATGGATCTGGCGCAAGCCGAGGCCGTCGCCGACCTGATCGAAGCGTCCTCGGTGGCCGCCGCGCGCGGCGCCATGGCGTCGCTATCGGGCGACTTCTCCAATCGCGTCAACGATCTGTCCGACCGCATCGTCCATTTGCGCATGCTGGTCGAGGCCACGCTCGATTTCCCCGAAGAGGAAATCGACTTCCTCGAGAAGTACCAGGCGCGCCCCACGCTGGAAAAGCTGGCCGGGGACCTGGATCATCTCATCGCCCAGGCGCGCCAGGGCGTGATCCTGCGCGAAGGCCTGCATGTGGTGCTGGCGGGCCAGCCCAACGTCGGCAAATCCAGCCTGCTGAACGCGCTGGCCGGCGACGACGTCGCCATCGTCACGCCGATCGCCGGCACCACGCGCGACAAAGTGGTGCAGCAGATCCATATCGACGGCGTACCGCTGCACATCGTAGACACCGCCGGCCTGCGAGAAACCGAAGACACCGTCGAGAGCATCGGCATCGCCCGCAGCTGGCAGGAGATCGAACGCGCCGACGTCATCTTGCACCTGCAGGACGCCACCCAGCCGGGCCACGAGCTGGACGCGCAGATCACCGCGCGGCTGCCGCCGCGTACGCCGGTATTGAAGGTCTTCAACAAGGTGGACCTGTTGTCCACAGCTTTTGCCGCCGGCCCCGGCGAACTCGGCATCTCCGCCAAGCGCGGCGCCGGCCTGGACGCGCTGCGCGCCGAACTGCTGCGGATCGCCGGCTGGAACCCGGGCGCCGAATCGCCCTGGCTGGCGCGCGAGCGCCACCTGCATGCGCTGCAGGATGCCGCCGAACACTTGGCGCTGGCGGCCGGACACGCCGAGCAGGACGACCGCGTGCTCGACCTGTTCGCCGAGGAATTGCGGCTGGCGCATGACAGCCTGTCGAGCATCACCGGAAAATTCACCAGCGACGATTTGCTGGGGGAGATCTTTTCCAGTTTTTGCATCGGGAAATAGGCCAATGCGCTGATCGGCCCTTTTACAGAATGGCAGGACGCATTCGCGCTCTGTGCCAATGGTCAGGTCATCGGGAGCGCACCATCAGCTCGAGGGGACAGATAACTTCAACTCAGCGGACATGTTGTAAAGGCGTCTGCCGACTGTTTCACCATGTTGGTCAAACGGCATGACCGTCACGTATATGGGCTCCCCAGTCTCCGGCACAGGCAGTTCTACACGAGTAGATTTCGTTTCGAAGAATGCAATGTTGCGGGGGGGCGTCTTAAAAAGATGGTCATACATTTCTGGCTTCCAGCCGCCCACAAAGTACTTCTTGACGCTGGCGGAGGCATTGATGTCCTGGTAATTCCAGCCCCTGCTTTTGGTCGCCACAAATATGCGATAACCCAGCAGATCATTGTCCGAATCGAGCGCAGGGAGCCACTCGACGACGAACTTCCCTCCCTTCACGCTCACGTTCTTGAAGTTGGGTGGAGCGGGTTCGTACTTTGGTCCAAAATCGCTGAGCTTCCATCGATTAGTGGTGGTCTTGTAGTAGTTCCACCCATACCACTTGGATTGCGCAGCTTCTTCGGGTGTAGCAGTTTTGTAGTAGTAAGCTGCATCCAGACCCTCCAGCGCTTGCTTGGAGAAGAAGTAATAGGATGGATAGACGGGCGACTCGTCTCCACCCATTCCCGACCCGGGCGAAACCAATCCCGCAAAGTGCGATGGTGATCTGTCTATAAGAAACGGATTATCGGCAAGTTCGGCTACAGAAGGGATGTGCCCGTTGATCAGGACAGGCGGGCCACCAACTAAATCCGCCTCGAAAAGGTGCCACCCTCCATCATAGAAGATCTCCGTGGTGATGTGCGCCTGTGCCTGCACCAGACGGGTTTTATAGCCGGCGGCTTCGAACAGATCAGCGGCGACACGGGCCACACCACCACAACGCATTTCGCCCAGTTTGAGGAGTACGATAGGATCGTACACCGCTTGCTTATCTTCATACATCGGCTGGACATAAGCATTGTGATATGCAGCCTTGTACAGAAAATCCAGGACAGCCAAATGACGTTCGAGGTTGTTCTTGGACTCAGACGTTATCTTTCGAAAGATTCCTTGCAGGGCGATGCGACGATCGATATTACTGAGCTTGGCCTCGACCTTCTCAAGGTACTCAAAAGGATAATCGTACGTTATGTCGATTTGGTCCAGCGGTTTGTTGAGGCGAGCCGGGCTGTATCTGGGATTGAAGAAATCCGTGCCAGCGCGCATGTAGCGGTTAGGATCGAAACGACGCAGGTAATCCTCTGTAGAAGAATAGGCCTGTGCCGCCTCCAGCCCCGTCTTGCCATCAATGGGAGCCGCCTTATAAGCGTAGCCCCCCGCCGCCATAACAATCACCAAGGGCAGCAATACCTTGGACTTTATTTTCCTCAACAAACCCTGCATCTCCGTAATTAACACGTGCAAATCTAACTACAGATAGCATACGCATCTGATTTTCATGTTGTTAATTTGAAATGCACTGTGACAGTTCTTTTGCTCCGTAGGTTGATTGAACCCAGGCCTCACGAGGAAAAGAATATCATTTTTTTAAATGAGATTGGCTTTTATTCATATGACACAAACCTGTGTCCACGCGCGGTACCTACTATTTCTCTTGCGCCGGCAGGAAGACTTCTTCTGCATAATTTATGCAAGCTTCCACTCACTATTCTGCTCACGCCTTTTCTCGCGAATTCTGTCTATCAGGCATCGCGAGGCCTATCCGATGGCAACACCGGCGCGGCCTTCAGCGTCTCGCGCGCGATGCGATTGCTGGCCAGTGATTTCGCATACACCGAATCCGGCCGAATGCGCTGCGCAATCACGAACCCCGTGATGCACGCCAGCATCAACGGCAACATCACCTCGTAGCTCAACGTCATCTCGAAGATCATCAGGATCGACATCAACGGCGCATGGGTCGTGGCCGCCAGCAGCGCCCCCATGCCCACGACCGCGTAGCTCGACACCGCCGACAGGTCCGCGGCCGGGAACAGCGCATGCAGGCCGGCACCATACAAGGCCCCGACCGCCGCGCCCACAAACAAGGTGGGCGTGAACACCCCGCCGATTGCCCCCGACCCCACGCTGGCGCCGGTGGCCAGGATCTTGAACAGCAGAATCGCGGCCACCGCCTGCCAGGCCCATTCCGTATGCAGCATGCTGTTGACCACGCTGTAGCCATTGCCCCAGACCTCGGGCTTGAACACCGACAGGGCGCCAACCACGAGGCCGCCAATCGCCATCTTGGTCCACAACGGCAGCGAAAAGCGGCGGAACAACGCCTTGCATGCGTCGAGAAACCGCAGGAATTGCGGCGCCACCATGCCCGCGATCAGGCCCAGTCCCAGGTAATTGGCGACTTCCCAGCCGGAAACGAAATCGAACGGCGGCATATGAAAGACCGCGTCGTAGTGCAGGATCTGGCGCGTCACGATATTGGCCACCACCGACGACACCACCAGGGGCACCAATGTGGCCGAGGAAATCGCGCCATAGACAATCTCGGAGATGAACAATGCGCCGGCGATCGGCGCGTTGTAGGCCGCGGTGATCCCCGCGGTTGCGCCGCAGGCCACCAACAATCGCAAATGCCGCGGCGGCAGCACCAGGTAACGGCCGGACAGCGACGAGAACATCGCCGCCAGTTGCACCATCGGCCCTTCGCGGCCGATCGAAGCGCCCGAACTAATTGAAAACAAAGAAGAAATGCTGCGCGCCACCGTCTGCCGGAAACCGATCACGCCGCGCCCGATGGCAATGGCTTCCATATAGTCGGCAGCGCCGCGCGGCGGCAGTCGCTTGGCGGCCAACTGCAGGAGCAGTCCGGCGATCGCTCCGCCGACACCCGGCAGCAGGAATCGCTCCCAGGGCGCCAGCCCGCGCGCCAGGGACACCATGCCATGGGGCGAATCGGCGCCGCCCAGCAGCATCTGGCTCCATCCCAGCAGTTCCCGAAAAATCACGGTCGCCAGCGCGCCAGCCAGCCCCATCAGGGCGGCCACGCAGAGCGTTGTGGGCAAATTGTCGGCCAGCAAGCGGCCTCTCAGCCAGGTCACCCAGGCCGGTTTCTTGATTCTGAGTTGTCGTGCCATGGGCGGATTCTACGGCGGAAACCTGCTCACTTTTTGTTCAGCCGAACGTCAACCGGACAAGGACGCCCCCCCCCGCATGCGCGATTCCCGCGGCGCCTCCAGACCCCTCTACGGCCTCGGAAAGGGGCAAAAACAAGGGTAGGCAAGTCGCGTTTTTTCGCGGTAAAAGGGCCCCTGCCGATCCCGGTTTGGCAAAAAGGGCCTGTGGATAACTCCTAAGGCGGCAGGTTGTGCACATTGTGTGGAGGCAAGTTGAACAAGCGGGGCTTTTGGACCGGCCCCGAAATCTTGTCCAACTTCGGCTCTTTTCCCACACAGAGTTCTTGCACAGCCAAAAACGGCCGCAAGTCGATGAAAAAAAACAGGTTTTCAAGGTTAAGGTAGTTATCCACAGGCCTTATTAATCATTAGTCTTTATATAAAGAGAAATACAGGGAAAAGACAAACATGCTTTCTCCTACCTCCCAGCCACACCCCCCCGGACTCCGTCCATGCGCATCCTCCTGATAGAAGACGAAGCTGAACTTGCCCGCTGGCTTTCGCGCAGCCTGGCCCGCCATGCCGGCTTTGTGGTCGAATGGGCCGATGACGGACTGGTCGCCGAAAGAAGATTGGCAATCGAAGAATTCGATGCGGTCATCCTTGACCTGGGACTTCCCGGCATGGATGGCCATACCTTGCTGGCGAAGATTCGCGCGCGCGACGACCGTACGCCGGTGCTGGTCCTGACCGCGCGCGATTCACTGGCCGAAAAAATCGGGACACTTCATGAAGGCGCGGACGATTTCCTGCCAAAACCCTTCGTCATGGAAGAGTTGGAGGCGCGCCTGATGGCGTTGGTACGCCGTAGCCGGGGCCGTGAACATCCGCGGCTGACCCTGGGAAACCTGGTTTTTGATACGGCCGCACAAAAATTCACGGTCTCTGGACAGACTTTGCAGTTATCCCCACGTGAACACGCGGTCCTGCGAGTGCTGATCCAGAAAAGTGGCGAACCCATCAACAAGCAGCAAATCCTGGATCGCATCGTGACGGACGATGCCGATATCAACCTGGAGGCCATCGAGGTGCTGGTGCACCGGTTGCGCAAAAAATTGGCGGACACCGGCGTGCAGATCACCACCATGCGGGGCATGGGCTACTGCCTGGAGAACGCTGTTGACAACTAGTTTTCCGGAAAAAACCCCGGTTTCCAGGAAAAAAAAACGCAACCGCACCTTGAAGACGCAGTTGCTGTGGTGGCTGATTCCGACGCTGGTTCTGGTGATGATGGGCGCCCTGTGGTTGTCCAACCACCAACTGCGCAACCAGGTCGACATGGCCTACGACCGCTCGCTTGCCGGCGCGCTGCGCGCGATCGACCACAACATATCCACAGCCAGCGGTGGATTAGCCATGGAGCAGCCGTACCTGATGCTGGAATTCTTCGAGCTGACGGCCAATGGCAGCGTGTTCTACCGGGTCGCCACCGAGGATGGGCTGGCCGAAATCGGCCATCCCGGGCTGCCCATGCCGGCCCAGCCGCTGGTCTCGGGCGAGCCGCAGTTTTTCTACGCCACCTACCAGGGCGCGCCGGTACGGGTTGCGGCCCTGGCCCGGGCCATGGATCCCCCGCTATACGCGAACAAAGGGGGACGGGTTATCGTCCAGGTCGCCGAGGGTCTGGAAAGCCGCCAGGCCTTCCTGCACCTGGTGCTGCTGCGCTCGGTCGAGCGCGATCTGGCCGTGATCCTGATCAGCGTGCTGGTGATCGTCCTGGGGGTTTTCATGGCCCTGCGTCCCCTCGAGCGGCTGCGCCAGGAAGTGGAAGGGCGTTCCGCGGACGATTTAAGCCCCGTCAGCGCGTCCGAGATGCCTGGTGAGGTCCTACCCCTGGTCGCCGCCGTAAACCTCCACATGGCCCGCTACGCGGCCCAGGCGAGGGTCCAGAGCCAGTTCCTGGACGACGCCTCGCACCAATTGCGCACGCCATTGTCGGTTTTGCGGACCCAGACCGCCTATGCCTTGCGCGAAACATGCCCCCAGGAGGTCCGTACAGCCCTTCTGGCGATGCAGGAGGGCTTGGACAGGGCGGTACGCACCACCAACCAGATGCTGGCCCTGGCGCGCGCAAAAGACGCTTCGCTGGCCGAAGGCGGCCTGGCGGCCGAGCCGGTCGACCTGGCAGACCTGGCCGATGGGGTTATCCGCAGCCTGCTGCCCACCGCCCGCGCGCGGCAGATCGACATCGGCCTGGACGCCGGCGATGACCCGGTCGTGGTCCCGGGCGTCGACTGGCTGTTGCGCGAGGCGCTCAGCAATCTGGTCGACAACGCCATCCGTTACACCGCCCCCGGTGGTGTGGTCACCGTGGAGGTGCGGGCCGCTGACGGCCAGGCCTGGCTGGCGGTGGAGGACAGCGGGCCGGGCATGTCGGTCGAGGATATCGCCCGGGCCGGCATCCGCTTTCGCCGGGGGGCCGCCGGCAAGAACAAGCCTGGCGCCGGCCTCGGGCTGGCCATCGTCGGTACCATTGCCGAACTGCTGGGCGCCCGGCTCGTGCTGGAAAACCGCGTGCCCCTGCCGGGCTTGCGCGCCGCGCTGGTGTTTTCCCTGGAAACGTCAGCGGATGCTGCGCCGCATCAAAAAAATAGCGGTTTTTGAAAGGGTTTGGAAAGCTTCGATTTTGTACGGTTACGTCCGCAAGGCCTGGATCGGGTGGCATACCCTGATCGCCAGCCCTGCCTAGACCTATAAATTCGGAGACGCAAGAATGCAGACCAGCCTCAAGCTGCGCCTGGCCGCTGTCGCGGCGCTCGGCGCGATCACCCTGTCCCTGGGCGCCGCCCATGCCGCCGATGAACCGCGCCGGCCGGAATGCATCGCGCCGGCCCAGCCTGGTGGCGGTTTCGACCTGACCTGCCGCCTGGCCACGGAGGGCCTGAAGCAGAGCGGGGCGCTCAAGAGCGCCATGCGCATCGTCTATATGCCCGGCGGCATTGGCGCCGTGGCCTACAACAACATCGTGGCGCAGCATCCCAACGAGCCCGGCACCATCGTCGCGTTCTCGGGCGGATCGCTGTTGAATCTGGCGCAGGGCAAATTCGGCAAATACAACGTCAACGACGTGCGCTGGCTGGCCGCCATCGGCACCGACTATGGCGTGGCGGTGGTGCGCAATGATTCGCCGTACACCGACCTAAAGGGCCTGATGGAAGCCTTCAAGCAGGATCCGACCAAGATCGTGCTGGGTGCTGGCGGCACCGTCGGCAGCCAGGACTGGATGAAGGCCGCGCTGACCGCCAAGGCGGCAGGCGTGGACTTCAAGAAGATGCGCTTCGTTGCCTTCGAAGGCGGCGGCGAGGCCGTGACGGCGCTGCGCGGTGGCCATATCCAGGCTTATATGGGCGATGCCGCCGAGGCCTTCACCATGCTCGAGGGCGGCGCTCCCATCCGGGTGCTGGCGGTGTTCAACGACCAACGCCTGCCGGGCAAGCTGGGCACCGTGCCGACCGCGAAGGAACAGGGTTACGACATCGTCTGGCCCATCATTCGCGGGTTCTACGTCGGTCCCAAGGTGTCGGACGCCGATTACCAGTTCTGGGTCGACGCCTTCAACCGCGTCGGCGCCGCGCCCGAGTTCGCCAAGTTGCGCGAGCAGCAAGGCCTGTTCCCCTTCAACAAGACCGGCCCGGAGCTGGACGCCTACGTGAAGGATCAGGTCAAGAAGTACGCCGAATTGGCCGATAGCTTCGGCCTGATCAAGAAATAAGCCGCGAGGCTTGCCTTCCGATCGCGCGGGCGTGCCCGCATCCCGCGCCGCCGGCCGCTGCCGGCGGCCAGGACAGGCGCGCGCCGCGCGGTCTCTCTACCAACGGAAAGCTGATCATGAACGATCGAACTCTGGGCATCGCGGCGCTTGCGCTGGCTGCCTTCATGACCTGGGCGGGATGGGGCATCGAAGCGCCGTTCGCCTATGAGCCGGTGGGCCCGCGCGCCTTCCCGCTGCTGCTGGCGCTGATCATCGGCTTGTGCGGACTGCGCCTGGCCTACAAAGGCGGCAATGCGGTCGAACCGAACCCCGCGGGGGCCAATAGCCGCATCGTGTTGATGGTGGCGTTTGCCACCGCCTACGCATTCCTGTTCCAGTGGCTCGGTTTCGTCATTGCGACCGCGTTGATGACTGTGTTCGTCGGCCGGCTGTTCGGCGGCGGCTGGGCCAAGTGCGCCATCGGCGGAATCGTCATGAGCGCTTTCTTTTTCGTCCTGTTCGACAAGGTGCTGGACGTGGTCCTGCCCGGCGGGCTGCTGGAGAACCTGATATGAGCGGCATTCTTGATCATCTGTCGATCGGCTTCGGCGTGGCGTTTTCCTGGACCAACATCCTGGTGGCGGCGATCGGTTCGTTCTTCGGCACCATGGTGGGGGTACTGCCGGGTCTGGGGCCGATCAACGGCGTGGCGATGCTGATCCCGATCGCTTTCGCCATGAATCTGCCGCCCGAAACCGCGCTGATTCTGCTGGCGGCCGTATATGTGGGCGCCGAGTATGGCGGGCGCATCACCTCGATCCTGCTGAATGTGCCCGGCGAGGCCAGCGCCATCATGACCACGCTGGACGGTTATCCGCTGGCGCGCCAGGGCTTGGCCAATGTGGCCCTGTCCCTGTCGGCCTGGTCGGCGTTCTTCGGCGCCATCGTATCGGTGGTGGGCATCATCCTGCTGGCGCCGCTGCTGGCCAAGTGGGCGCTGGCCTTCGGTCCGGCCGAATACTTCGTGCTGATGGTGTTTGCCTTCTGCTGCCTGACCAGCCTGCTTGGCAAGGAACCGATCAAGGGCGTGCTGGCGGCCATGATCGGCCTGTCGATCTCGGTGATCGGCGTGGACGCAAACTCGGGCGTATATCGCTATACCTTCGATTCCGTGCATCTGGCCGATGGCATCGATTTCGTGGTGGTGGTGATCGCCCTGTTCGCGGTCAGCGAGATGCTGGAAATGCTCGAGAAAGTGGCGGCGGGCCAGAGTGTCGAGGTCAAGTCCAGTGGCCGCAAATTGTTCAATCTGAAGGAACTGGCGTTCACTTGGTGGAGCGTGGTGCGCAGCGCCTTCGTCGGTTTCGGCGTGGGCGTGCTGCCTGGCGCGGGCGCCAGTGTTGCCGCGGCCGTCGCCTATTCGCAAGAGAAGCGCATCATCGAGGCCAAGGACCCGAATGCCAAGTTCGGCAAGGGCGATTTGCGCGGGCTGGTCGCTCCGGAAGCCGCCGCCACGTCGTCGGCCATCGGCTCGTTCGTGCCGATGCTGACGCTGGGCGTACCGGGATCGGGCACGACCGCGGTGATGATGGGGGCGCTGACGCTCTACAACATCACGCCGGGGCCGGTGTTGTTCGACACCAAGCCGGAGCTGGTGTGGGGCCTGATCGCTTCGCTGTTCGTCGCCAACGTGCTGCTGTTCGTCATGAACGTGCCGATGGTGCGCCTGTTCTCGAAGGTGCTGTCTGTGCCGGGCTGGCTGATGGTGCCGGGCATCCTTTGCATCAGCTATATCGGCGTGTATGCCATCAACGCCGGCACTTTCGATCTGCTGTTGGTGGCTGGCATCGGTACGCTGGGTTATTTCCTGCGCAAGTTCGGTGTGCCCATGGCGCCGCTGGTACTGGGCGTGGTGCTGGGTGACATGATGGAACAGAACCTGCGCCGCGCCTTGTCGATCACCGACGGCAATGTCTCGGTGCTGTTCGGCAGCCCGGTCGCCATCGGGTTGTGGGTGGCGGCGGCCTCGGTGGTCGTGGTGCCGCAGGTTCTGCGCCGCTTGCGCAAGGCCAGGAAGATTGCCGCCGAATCGGTGTGACGCTGGCCGGTGCAGGCCCGCCCGCCAGGGCCTGCCTGCATCGGGCGACGCACCGGTTATTGCATAGGAGCGCTGCGGCGCTCCTTTTTTTGGGCCGCGGCCATTCCCGGCTGATTCGAGGAAGGCGCGGACGCTTTCCTCTGCGTGATGCCTGCCGTCAGACCCGCGCCAACCGTTCCAGTGCCGCGTCCAGCGTGGCATCTTGCTTGGCGAAGCAGAAGCGCACGATGCGGTGATTCGACTCGGCCGCATCGGGCCTTTGATAGAAAGCGGAAACCGGAATCACCGTGACGCCGTGGCGCACCGTGAGATCGCGGGCGAAGTCGGCTTCGCCCTGTCTGGAGATCTCGCTGTAATCGGCCAGCAGGAAGAACGTGCCGGGACTGGGCAGTGGCTTGAAACGCGTCTTGGCCAGGCCTTGCGCCAGGCGGTCGCGCTTGGCTTGGTAGAAGGCCGGCAGCGTCAGGTAGGGCTTGGGATCGCGCATGAACTCGGCGAGCGCGAACTGCATCGGCGACGGTACCGTGAACACCATGAACTGGTGCACCTTGCGCAGCTCGGCACTGAGCTGGCGCGGCGCGCAGCAGTACCCGATCTTCCAGCCGGTGGTGTGGTAGGTCTTGCCGAACGACGAGATCACGAAGGCATGCTCGGCCAGCACCGGACGGCGTGCCACGCTCGCATGCGGCTTGCCGTCGAACACGATGTGTTCATAGACCTCGTCCGACACCAGCAGCACTCCGGTATCGCGCACGATGGCTTCGAGGGCATCCAGGTCGCTATCGTCCAGCACGGCGCCCGTCGGGTTGTGCGGAAAGTTCAGCATCAACAGGCGAGTCTTGGACGTGATGGCATCGCGAACGCGCTGCCAGTCGATGCGGTAGTACGGGTCGTCCGCGGTGGGCGCGCGCAGCGGCACCGGCACGGCGGTGCCGCCGGCCAGGCGGATGGCGGGCAGGTACGAGTCGTAGCACGGCTCGATGACGACGACTTCGTCGCCGCTGCCGACGGCGGCCAGCACGGTGGCCATCAGCGCTTCGGTCGCGCCGCTGGTCACGGTGATCTCGGTTTCGGGATCATAGGCATGGCCATACAGGGCCTGCACCTTGGCGGCGATGGCCTGGCGCAGCGGCGCCACGCCGGGCATGTAGGGATACTGGTTATGACCGTCGGCCATGGCCTGGGTGACCAGCGCGCACAGGGCGGGATCAGGATCGAAGTCAGGGAAGCCCTGGCCCAGGTTGATGGCCTGGTGCTCGATGGCCAGGCGGCTCATGACGGTGAAGATGGTGGTGCCGACGTCGGGAAGTTTGGATCGGATCATGGTGGACGCGAAAAGGAACGCGGTATGTGCTCGAGAGTTTTCGTAAGTATCCCACTAACTCATAATTCAGGATTCTCGTGAGCTTATGGCGTGGGCGGTGGCGTGGCGCAAAACATGGGGTACAGGATTCTGGCCGGACTGGCGATCGCATTGGCTGGCGCGTTGCTGGCGGTATGGGCGCATATGCCCCTGCCGTGGATGCTGGGGGCGCTGCTGTTGACGGCGGCGGTGCGCATCGCTGGCGGTGGCACCTTCTGTCCGCGGCCGGCGCGCAACGCCGGGCAATGGGTCATCGGGACTTCGCTGGGCCTGTATTTCACGCCGCAGGTGATCGGGCATATCGGCAGCAATGCCGGTCCCATCATTGTCGGCATGTTGTTCGCACTGGGGCTGGCGTGCATTGGCACGGTGCTGTTGCGACGCTACACCGACGCCGATTTCAAGACCGCGTGGTTCGCCTCGGCGATTGGCGGCGCCAGCGAAATGGCCAGCCTGGCCGAGCGGCACGGCGCCCGTATCGATCGCGTGGCCACCGCGCACAGCGTGCGTGTCTTGCTGGTGGTCGTCACGGTGCCGTTCATCTTTCAGTGGTGGGGAGTGGCAGGGCTGGATCCGACCGTGCCGGGGCCACGCACGGTGGATGCCGCCGGCTTGGCGGCGTTGGTCGCGTTGACGAGTGTCGGCGGGCTGGGCTTCCTGAAGCTGCGCTGGCCCAATCCATGGGTGCTCGGTCCGATGCTGGTTGCAATGACGTTGACCGCATGCGGCATCGAGCTGTCGGCATTGCCAGACTATGTGCCGAAGGTCGGGCAATTGCTCATTGGCTGGTCGCTGGGCGACCGCTACCGGCCCGACTTCTTCCGCGCGGCGCCGCGCTTCATTGCAGTGGTGGCGGCCTTCACCATGGTGGCGCTGGGGCTGGCCTTTGGCCTGGGCGCCTTGCTTTCTTTGTGGTCCGCCGCGCCCATACCGACCTTGATCCTGGGCACCACGCCTGGGGGGATTGCGGAGATGGCGATCACGGCGAAGGTGCTGCAGCTGGGCGTGCCGGTGGTGACCGCATTTCACGTGACGCGCATGGTGTTCGTGGTGCTTGTCACCGGCCCCCTGTACGCGTGGCTGGCGCGGCGCCAGGCAAATTCCGCGTAGCGGTATCGGGCTTCCAGTCAGAAAAATACGACATTGGGGAAAACAACAATATGACGCTGTAATGTGGGATGAGTATGCTGGTTCCGCAGTTGATTCAAGCAGCGCGCGGACTCGTTCGCCGCTTTTTGCGGCATGCGAGAACGCAGCAGCAACGCAGGTATCCCTACCGGTCGTTCAGTTCTCACGGCGTCCTTGATTCATTGCATCTCGTTAATTACAGGACGCTAGGAAAATGGCTCAGAAGGGCAAAGTTAAGTGGTTCAACGCTGACAAGGGTTACGGTTTCATTACGCCGGACGCCGGCGGTACCGATGTTTTCGCACACTTTTCCGCCATCCAGGGCCGCGGCTATCGCAGCCTGAACGAAGGGCAGGAAGTCGAATTCGAAGTCAAGGATGGTCCGAAAGGACCTCAAGCGGCCGAAATTCGCCCGCTCTAAATCGGGAAATCCCAATTTCCCGTCCGCCAGGCAAGGCCTGGCCGCAACGCCCCAGAACCGCAAGGTCTGGGGCGTTGTTTCATCTGGGCCATGATTATTTCCCGCTTTCTCGCCATTGGTTAGTGTTCACTAACTTATTCTCATGCCTTGGATAAGTTTGTGGATAATTATTTTTGGCCGCGGCGATTTCGGTGCGTAGTATTGAAGCAAAGCCATGGTGTGGCAGTGGTTTTGCACATTTTCATGTCCGCGCGTATTCATGGACCGGCTCAGGTCGGACGAGGGGATTTGAGGCCAGCAGGCTCAATAGGTTTCCGGTGAAACATGGATTTTTCCCAATAAATCCAGGCCCTTACCTCTTTTCTTGCCGTTCACGGCGATGCTGGCTGGGCCGGGGCGTGTGGTACGGAGAGCGCGATTGAGCCGATCATCGGCCTTGTCGAGTCCGGTTGTTCACAGAGATATCCCCACCACGGTTATGCACAGATTGACACCCGAGATAGCCGAAAGATGGGTGCGCAAGCTGTGGATAGAAATGGGGATATTCATGTTGCAACGCATTTGGAACAGGACCGAACAATCATTACCGGAAGATTTTCTGCCATGATCAGTGGCAGGTCTGAAGGCGAGATCCAAGCATGACAGAACGCGGCTAGCCGCTCGAGCTGCAAGGTTTTCCACAGCCGGACGGATATGTTTGCGGTTGGCCGAAATGCCTCGTCCGAAAGGACGATGGCATAACCTGGCCGACACGGGCAAGATGAAAGTGGAATCGCGCGGGCTGCCGATACGCTACCGGCATGGAGAACGGCATCTCCGGGCGCGTGGCGGGGTGTGGATAAACCTCGGATGAAGGCCGGCGGCGATTGGACTGAAACGTCACGCCGAAGTTCCTTATCGGGTCGATAGTCCGGGTTTATCCACATTTTTGTCCACTGCTGCGCAAAGGGTTGCGGCCGCCGCAGGAGCGTCAATCCGGGTCGCCGCGTTGAACCACCCGCGGGCATGGCGGAGCACGCTTCTCCTGGGCAGGGTTGCGCTTTTGTGTGTTTTCCTGGATCTGGGCATTTATCGCGACAGCACGTTGCGAGGCCAGATACCGTCATACGGCCCGGTGCGTTCTCCCTCGCGCAGGCAAGTTATCCCCAAAGTTGTTCCACGTGAAACTGGCGCCGACGGGCATGTGAATGTCACTGTTGATAAGTCGCCGGCAATTTGGTTTCACGGGGTAAGGGTTGCGCGACGGGTGCGAATCATATTCCAGATTTCTGGCCACGAGGGTATGTGGACAATTTGGTCACGGAAATCACGACCGTGTTGATCTAGCAAGACGGTCTTGATTGAGGCCGATGCGGTTGCCCCATACTTATTGGCGGTGCGACGGCGCCTGTGCGTATTCCCGGAATTCCCGCGCGGCTCTTTTCATAGACGGCCGATGTTTCAGCTGAGTGACGGTTGTGGGTCATCGCCCCGCCAGGAAATGCTCGAATGGCTGAAGTCTCGGGATCGCGCACCAAGGGGATATTCGGTGGGATCTTCATGAGGAAAAAGATCTTTTTTGGGGGTAGGGGTAGGGTAGGGTGCAAAACATCGCTTTATTTCTCAGTTTCACGTGAAACGTCTTGTCGTTGTGTCTACGCCTATCGCCCTGGAATGAGGGTGCGGCTCCTGGTCCGCTCTTCGGACTTGGGCTCTGCTCCGTACCGGCAGGTTCGGCGGTGCCACGTGTTTCACGTGAAACACCCCATTTGCTGAGCCCTTCAACCAGGGTATTAAGAGGTACGTGTTCGCGTTCATTCTGCCCGGCAAGTGGCATTGGCCCGTACCGGCACGACTATCTTTCTGCCGAGTTGATAGATAGATGGGCCTGCTCTCGATTTTTTTGGCACAGGGAAACAACTGTTGGTATAGCCCCTTCGTATGTTCCACGTGAAACATCGCAGTTGGTTCATTGCTGCCCCGGGGTTTCGCCCTCGATCAGACACCGTTGCTCAACCGTAGAGGTATCACTCTTGATGCTGATGTTTCACGTGGAACATCGAGCGCTCCATCAAGGGGTAGGGCGAAGACAGGGTTTCTATGTCCGGCAAGCACTCGCGGTCCTTTGATGACCTGTCTTGGACACGGTGATCTGATTGATATCTCGGATGTTTCACGTGAAACAGCCTCAGGGGTAGCGGGATAGCACCGCTGTTTCACGTGGAACATCCGCAAGACACCGGCAGATGCCGACATATTTGAACCATGTTTGACTCGGAAAACTGGTGCAACTTCAGGGCATGGTTCCCGCCGCCGCGATGTCTGTTGCTTAACGCTAGCGGGATTGACCGTAACTTGCCGCACTCAACACCCGATTGCCCGACTTGGCGTTGTCATTCCGCACGCCTGGCGTACATGTTTACGCCGCTTTTCCTGGCCGACCCATGTTTCACGTGAAACATGCTGACCCTGCCTCTATAATGAGCACCGAACGCTCTCTTACCTTCCCCATCATGGATTATCCCCGCGAATTCGATGTCATCGTCGTCGGAGGCGGTCACGCCGGTACCGAAGCGGCGCTGGCTGCGGCGCGCACAGGCGCCCAGACGCTGCTACTGACCCACAACATCGAAACCCTAGGCCAAATGTCCTGCAATCCCTCCATCGGCGGGATCGGCAAGGGGCATCTCGTCAAAGAAGTCGACGCCCTTGGCGGCGCCATGGCCCTGGCCACTGACGAGGCAGGGATTCAGTTCCGCATCCTGAACAGTTCCAAGGGGCCAGCCGTCCGGGCAACCCGGGCGCAGGCCGACCGGGTCCTGTACCGCAAGGCGATTCGCGGGCGGCTCGAGAATCAGCCCAACCTGTGGCTGTTCCAGCAGGCGGTGGAAGACCTGATGGTGGAGGGCGATCGTGTGGTCGGCGCCGTGACCCAGGTTGGTCTGAAGTTCAGGGCCAAGACCGTGGTCCTGACCGCGGGCACCTTTTTGAATGGCCTGATCCACGTGGGGCTGCAGAACTACTCCGGCGGCCGCGCCGGTGACCCGCCTGCCATTTCCCTCGGCCAGCGCCTGAAAGAATTGCAATTGCCGCAGGGACGCCTGAAGACCGGAACACCGCCGCGCATCGACGGCCGCAGTATCAACTACAGCATCCTCGAAGAACAACCGGGTGACCTGAATCCGATCCCGGTGTTCTCGTACCTGGGCAACGTGGCAATGCACCCCCGCCAGTTGCCGTGCTGGATCACGCATACCAACACGCGCACCCACGACATCATCCGCGGCGGCCTGGATCGTTCGCCCATGTACAGCGGCGTCATCGAGGGCGTGGGCCCGCGCTACTGCCCGTCGATCGAGGACAAGATCCATCGTTTCGCCGACAAGGAATCACACCAGGTCTTCCTGGAGCCGGAAGGGTTGGACACGCACGAGGTCTATCCCAACGGCGTCTCCACCAGCCTGCCATTCGATGTGCAGCTGGCGTTGATCCATTCCTTGCCCGGCCTGGAAAACGCCCATATCCTGCGCCCTGGCTACGCCATCGAATATGACTACTTCGATCCACGTGGATTGAAGAGCACGCTGGAAACCAAGGCAATAGCCGGCCTGTATTTCGCCGGCCAGATCAATGGCACCACCGGCTACGAAGAAGCCGCCGCGCAGGGTCTGCTGGCCGGGGTCAATGCCGCCTTGTCGGCGCTGGATCGCGAACAGTGGACGCCGCGGCGCGATGAAGCCTACCTGGGCGTTCTGGTCGATGACCTGGTTACGCGCGGCGTGACCGAGCCGTACCGCATGTTCACCTCGCGCGCCGAATATCGTCTGAGCCTGCGCGAGGACAATGCCGATCTGCGCCTGACCGAGATCGGCCGCCAGCTGGGCATCGTCGACGATATCCGTTGGGATGCCTTCAACCGCAAGCGGGACGCGGTGGCCGCCGAAGTCGAACGGCTCAAGTCCTCCTGGGTCAATCCGCGCGTGCTGCCGCAGGAAGTGGCCGAGCCTCTGCTGGGCAAGGCAATTGAACGTGAGTACTCACTAGCAGATCTGCTGAAACGGCCCAATGTTTCCTATGAAGCGCTGATGGCCGCCCGCAACACCGACGGCACGCTGCTGGCCGGCCCGGGGGTGGCGGCCGACGAGGTGTTGGCCGAGCAGGTCGAAATCCAGGTGAAATACGCGGGCTATATCGCCCGCCAGCAGGACGAGGTCCAGAAACAGATCGCGCACGAGCAACAGCGAATTCCGGATGACGTCGATTACGACGCCGTGACGAGCCTGTCGTTCGAAGTGCGCCAGAAACTCAAGACGCACCGGCCCGAGACCATCGGCCAGGCCGGGCGTATCTCCGGCGTGACGCCGGCGGCGATCTCGCTATTGCTCATCCACCTGAAGCGCCTGCATTACGGCTCGCGCAAGCAAGCCGCATGAGCGCCCATGCCAACCCGGCCGGCGCGGACATGGCCGGCCGCCTCGCCCATGCCTTCGAGCAACTGGGCTTGCAGGCCGACGCCGCGGCCACGGCCAAGCTGCTCGACTACCTGGCGCAGATGCAGCGCTGGAATCGCACCTACAACCTGACCGCGATCCGTGACCCGCAACAGATGCTGGTGCAGCACCTGTTCGACAGCCTGGCCGCGGTGGGGCCGTTCAGCGCAGCGCTGGGCGCGCCCGGCACGCCCGCCAAGGTATACGACGTCGGCTCCGGTGGCGGCCTGCCTGGCGTGGTCCTGGCCATCATGCGGCCTGAGTGGTCGGTGACCTGCGTGGACGCCGTGGAAAAGAAAACCGCCTTCGTCCGGCAGATGAGCGGCGTCCTGGCGCTGCCCAATCTCCAGGCGCGTCACGCGCGCATCGAGACGCTGGAACCGGCCGGTTGCAACATTGTGACGTCGCGTGCCTTCGCTTCCTTGGAGGATTTTGCGATGCTCGCGGGCCGACATGTGGGCAACGATGGTACCCTCATCGCCATGAAGGGCAAGGTCCCGGATGAAGAGATCCAGGCGCTGCACGCGCATGGGCAATGGCAGGTCGACCATATTCAGCCGCTCCAGGTGCCGGAGCTGCAAGCCGAACGCTGCCTGATCTGGATGCGCCGTAGTCAAGGAACCCTATGAAGAACTTACCCCCCAGCTCGACCGCCCGCGTTTTCTGCATCGCCAACCAGAAGGGCGGTGTCGGCAAGACGACCACCGCCATCAACCTGGCGGCCGGGCTGGCCACGCACAAGCAACGCGTGCTGCTGGTGGACCTGGATCCGCAGGGCAATGCGACCATGGGCAGCGGCATCGACAAGAATTCCCTCGAGTCGAACCTGTACCAGGTGCTGATCGGCGAAGCCACCATCGAGCAGGCCCGCGTGCGTTCGGAGTCGGGGGGCTACGACGTGCTGCCCGCCAACCGCGAACTGTCCGGCGCGGAAATCGACCTGGTGCAGATGGACCAGCGCGAGCGCCAGCTCAAGGCCGCCATCGATACCGTCGCCACGCAGTATGACTTCGTGCTGATCGATTGTCCGCCCACGCTCTCGCTGCTGACGCTGAACGGCCTGGCCGCGGCGCATGGCGTCATCATTCCCATGCAGTGCGAGTACTTCGCGCTCGAAGGCCTGTCCGACCTGGTCAACACCATCAAGCGGGTGCATCGCAATATCAACGACGACCTGCGCGTCATCGGCTTGCTGCGCGTGATGTTCGATCCGCGCATGACCCTGCAGCAGCAGGTGTCGGCGCAGCTCGAATCGCACTTTGGCGACAAGGTCTTCAAGACCGTGGTGCCGCGCAACGTGCGCCTGGCCGAAGCACCCAGCTACGGCATGCCGGGCGTGATCTACGACCGCGCCTCGCGCGGCGCGCAGGCGTACATCTCGTTCGGCGCCGAAATGATCGAACGCGTGCGCGAACTCAACTGACACTCCGCATGTCCGCTGTCATGCCTCTTCCTCCGGACGCCGTCCGTTCCCACCCGCCGCGCCGCGACCTGCGGGACACGCTGCGCGCGCGCCTGGAAGAGGCCGCGCTCAACGCCACGGCGGTGCGCGCGCAGGTGCTGTACGACGGCTGGCTGGTGCGGTTCGCGCCATCGTCGGCCAAGCGGGTGCGCAGCATCAACGTGCTGGGGTTATCCACACGTCCGCTGGATGAGCGGCTGGCGTATTGTTCAACGTTGTACGCGCGCCATGGCTTGCCCATGGTGCTGCGCCTGACCTCCATCGGCCCTGATTTCGCCCTGGACGCCGAGCTGGCCTCCCGGGGCTACCTCCTTACCGAAGAGACCCGAGTCATGAGCATGCCGCTCGCCCCCCGGCCGCCCGCCCGGGGCGATCTGCTTTTCAGGACAGTGGACCCTGCCCGTTTCGCGGCGGCGGTCGGACGCATGCGCGCCGCCCGTGCCGAGCATGTGGCCGAGCACCAGGCGCGGCTCGAAGGCTTGGCGGTGGATATCCTGCCGGTGTTGGCTTTCGATGCCGCGGGCGCCTGCGTGGCCGGTGGCATGGCCGTGCGCGATGGTGACCTGGCGGGCCTGTTCGATGTGGTGACGGACCCGGCGCAGCGGCGCAAGGGTCACGCGGCGGGGCTGGTCGAGCACCTGTTGGCCGAGTGCGCCGAAAACGGCGCCACCACGGCCTATCTGCAGGTGGAGCCACAAAACACCGCCGCGCGCGCTTTGTATGACCGCTACGGATTCAAAGACTGTTACGCGTATTGGTACCGCCTGCCCGCCGAGCAGGCGGCCGCCTGAGCCCGGTTCGGGATACCAAAAACAGAAGGAAAGAGGATTTAACTATGGCCACCAAGAAACCCAAGGGATTGGGTCGCGGACTTGACGCCTTGCTGGGCGCCGATGCGCCCGCCATCGACAACATCGGCAAGGCCCCGGCCAAGCCCGAGGGTTTGCCGTCCACCTTGCCTGTTTCGAAGATGCGAGCCGGCAAGTACCAGCCGCGTACCCGCATGGACGAGGGCGCGTTGGGCGAGCTGGCCGAGTCGATTCGCACACAAGGCATCATGCAGCCCATTCTGGTGCGCGCGCTGGGCGATGCGCCCGGCCATTACGAGATCATCGCGGGCGAGCGCCGTTTCCGCGCCGCGCAACTGGCCGGTCTGAAGGAAGTGCCGGTGCTGGTGCGCGAAGTCGCCGACGAGAACGCGGCCGTCATGGCGCTGATCGAGAACATCCAGCGCGAAGACCTGAACCCGCTGGAAGAGGCGCATGGCGTGCGCCGCCTGCTGGACGAATTTGGCCTGACCCACGAGCAGGCCGCCCAGGCCATCGGCCGTTCGCGTTCGGCCACCAGCAACCTGCTGCGCCTGTTGAACCTGGCGTCCGCCGTGCAGACCATGCTGCTGGCCGGCGACGTCGACATGGGCCATGCGCGCGCGTTGCTGGCGGTGGATGCCGCGACGCAGATCCAGCTGGCCAACCAGATCATCGCGCGCCGCCTGTCGGTGCGCGAAGCCGAAAAGCTGGTCGCCAAGACCGCCAAGGAAGCCGAGAGCGCGGCCTCGCCCAAGAAGAAGGCCAACGGCGTTTCGCGCGACCTGACGCGCCTGGAAGAGGCCCTGTCCGATCATCTCGGCACGCGCGTGGCGCTCAAGGTCGGCGCCAAGGAAAAGGGCCAGATCGTGATTGATTTCCATGGCTGGGAACATCTGAACTCGCTGCTCGAACGCCAGGGCCTGTCCGGGGTGGTCGATGCCTGAGCAGGCGTTGCCCGTCATCGCGGTGCTGGCCACGGGCGGCACCATCGCCGGCGCCCAGGCTGACGCCACGTCCGCCGGCTACAAGGCTGGTTCGTTCTCGGTGGGCGACCTGCTGGCCGCGGTGCCGCAATTGGCGGGCCTGGCCGATATCCGTGCCGAACAGGTCGCCAACGTTGGCAGCCAGAACATGACGCACGGCGTCTGGCGCGCGCTGGCGCAGCGGGTCGAGGCCTTGTGCGCGGATCATTCCGTTGCCGGCATCGTCATCACGCACGGCACCGACACGCTTGAGGAAACCGCGTACTTCCTCAGTCTGGTGGTCCGCCATGACAAACCCGTGGTGCTGGTGGGCGCGATGCGGCCGGCCACGGCGCTCGGCGCCGAAGGCCCCGCCAACCTGTACAACGCGGTGGCGCTGGCGCGCCATCCCGACGCGCGCGGGCGTGGCCCGCTGGTCGTCATGAACGAAGACGTGCATTACGCGCGCGAAATCCAGAAGATCGCCTGCGCCGGCATCAATGCCTTCGCCTCGCCCAACCGGGGGCGCGCCGGTGTGATGCACGGCGGCACGCCATGTTTCTATTCGCGCAACACCACGGTCCACACGACACAAAGCGAGTTTTCACTCGCATTGCTGGAAAAAGCCGGCTGGCCGCGCGTGGATATCGTCTATGCGCACGCCGATCTCCAGGGCGACGTCATTGACTTCATCGCGAGCCAGGCCGAAGGCATCGTGCTGGCCGGGGTGGGCGATGGCAACGCCACCGATCTGGCCATCGACGGCTTGACGCGGGCCGCGGCCAATGGCGTCGCGGTGGTGCGTTCCAGCCGTACCGGCAGCGGTTTTGTCGCGCGTGACGTCGAACTCGACGACGCCGCGCTCGGCTTTGTCGCCGCTGCTGACCTGAATCCGCAGAAGGCCCGCATCCTGTTGATGCTGGCGCTGTGCATAACGCGTGACACTACGGTCCTGCAGCGCTGCTTCGATCGCTATTGAGGCGATCCGCGGCATTCGCGGGCATGCCTTGCGTGCCCGTCGCCCTTACGGATCGGGCGATGCGTCAGCGCCGTGCGCCAGCCCCAGGCTGGTGCGCAGCATATCGTAGACCTGTCGCGTCAGTGGATTGATCAGGTCACGTCTTATCCACAGAAAGTAGGTCACGTCCGGCAGCGGCGGCAGGCCTTCCTTTTCTCCCAGCACCCGCATTTCCGGCGCCAGCAGTTCCACGCTGCGCGCCGTCACGCCCAGGCCCGCCCGCAGCGCGGCCTTGATGCCCACCAGGTTGGGCGCGACGTAGTTGGTGTGCCACCGCACCTGCGCCTGTTCCAGCGCAGTCAACGCCAGGCGGCGGAAGATGCTGGGCTCGTCGGCCAGCACCAGTGGCACCGGCGCATTCATGTCATGCACATAGTCGGCCGAGGCCAGCCACACCGTGGGCGAGGTGCGCAACGCCACGCCTTCGAAATCCTGGTCGAAGCGCGTCGAGATCGTCAGGTCCAGCTCGCCCGCGCGCAGCGCGTCCATCAGGATAGGGCTGCGGTCGGTGCGGATCTCCAGTTTCACGCGCGGCGCCGAGCGCGCGATATGGGTCAGCAGCGTCGGCAGGATGGTGTCGGCCACGTCGAGCGGCGCGCCCAGCCGCAGGTCGCCCTCCAGCGGGCCGTCCTGCAGCGCGCGCAGGGCTTCGTCATTGATGGCCAGCATGTGGCGCGCATATTCCACCAGGCGCCTGCCATGGGTGGACAGGGTCTTGTTGCGGCCTTGCTTTTCGAACAGGGGCAGGCCAAGGGTCGCCTCCAGGCGCTGCATCTGCTGGGTCACGGCCGACTGGGTCTTGTGCAGCCGGTTGGCGGCTTCGGAAAAGGTCTCGTAGCGCGCGATCGCGGTCAACGTACGCAGCAGGTCCAGATCGAGATTACGCATGAGGAACGGGGATATCGCCTAAATACATTAGAGATGCTTATGGAATATTAAGGCAATTTAAATTGTTGGCGCCGACGCTCGGCGATACAGTGACTGTAATAACTCGTGAAACAAGAGAAAGTCATCGTGAGCACCCCGCATCCCCATCAGCTCGGCATCGACAGCGCCGTCGGAAATATTAAAAATACTTTAGGAAATAAGGGGCTGAACCGCGACAGCCTGAAGGTGGTGCTGGACGAACTCATCGGTCTGGCGGGCCACACCGACTGGTGGGCCCAGGACCGCTACCCGGCACCGGAAGACGGCGAGCGCCAAGCGCGCTACCTGATCAGCGAGGACGCCGACAAAAGTTACGCGCTCTACCTGAACGTGATGCGGCCCGGCAAGCAGATCGTGCCGCACAACCACACCACCTGGGCCTGTATCGCGGCCGTCGAAGGGGTCGAATACAACTACGTCTACGATCGCACCGACGATGGCTCGGTGCCCGGCGTCGGTCACCTGAAGCAACGCGGCACCGTGGTGGTCGGGCCGGGCGCCGGCATTGCGCTCATGCCCGACGATATCCACGCGGTCGAGATCCAGGGCGACAGCGTGATCCGTCACCTGCACATGTATGGCCGCGCCCTTGAAACGCTGAACGAACGGCTGGCCTTCGACCTGGCCGCCGGTACCTGCAAAGTCATGCCGATCGGCGTGCAGACCCGCCGCTGACCGCCATGAACAAGCCCCTGCGGCCCGCGACGCGCTTGCTGCGCGCCGGGCGTCCCCACGCCGGCTGGGTCAATACCCCGGTCACGCGCGCCAGCACTTATGTGTTCGACAGCGTCGCGGCCTGGCGTGATACCCGCGCCCGCCGCGAACAGGAACGCCTGGCGTCATATGGCGCGCGCGGCACCGACAGCACGCACGCGCTGGAAGACGCGCTGGTCGAGCTGGAGCAGGGCCATCGCGCCCAGTTGTACCCGACCGGACAGGCCGCCATCGCCACCGTGCTGCTGGCCTATCTGCGCAGCGGCGATCATGTGCTGGTGACCGACGCGGTATATGAACCGGTGCGGCGCTTCTGCGCCGAGCACCTGGCGCGGCTGGGCATCGAGGTCACCTTCTACCCGCCGGATGGCGCCGGCCTGGCGCAGTTGCTGCGTCCCAACACACGCATGATCTATGCCGAGTCGCCCGGCTCGCTCACTTACGAGATGCCCGGCTTGCGACAGATGGCCGATCTGGCGCGGCGCCATGGGTGCTGGCTGGCTGTGGACAATACCTGGGCGTCCGGCTTGCTGTGCCAGCCGCTGGCGCTGGGCGCGGATATCTCGATTCTGGCGGCCACCAAATACCTGGGTGGACATGCCGACGTGATGATGGGCGCGGTCGTGACCAATGTCCGGGCATGGCGCGCGCTGGAACGGGCCAGTATCGATTTCGGCCAGACCGTCGGCGCCGACGATGCGTTCCTGGTGCTGCGCGGCATGCGATCGCTGCCGCTGCGCCTGGCGCAGCATGCCCGCAGCGCCTTGCGCGTGGCGCAATGGCTGCAGGGCAGGGCGCAGGTGGCGCGCGTGCTGTACCCGGCCTTGCCCGGCGACCCCGCGCATACGGTCTGGCGGCGCGAATGTTCAGGCGCCAATGGCCTGTTGACGCTGGAGTTCGCCGCGGGCATCGCCGACGCAGACATGGAGCGCGTTATCGATGCCCTGCGCCTGTTTGGCATCGGCGCCTCCTGGGGCGGTTTCGAGAGCCTCGTGATTCCCGTCAATCTGGCCAAGGCCCGGTCCCTGCCTGTCGCCCCGCATGGCGCCATGCTGCGCCTGCATATCGGGCTTGAAGATCCGGACGACCTGATTGCCGATCTCGAACAGGCATTGGACCAACTGCGGCCAGCCTTGAATTCCCATTCTCCCGATTCCCTGCGGATTTGATGATGCATTCCCCTTCCCACCCGACGCTGGCCGACATCGACTCGCACACGCTCAAAGGCTGGTTGCACGATGGCGACGAGATCGCGTTGCTGGACGTGCGCGAGCATGGCCAGTATGGCGAGTCCCACCTGTTCTATGCGGCGCCGGTGCCCTTCAGCCGCCTGGAAGCCGACATCGCGCGGCTGGCGCCGCGCCGCGATGTGCGCCTGGTGGTGTATGACGCCGGCGCCGAGGATGACGTCGCCCTGCGCGCGGCCTCGGCTTTGCGCGCGCTGGGCTATACCCGTGTCTATCGCCTGGCCGGGGGCATCGCGCAATGGCAGCGCGATGGCTATGCCACGTTCGCCGGCGTCAACGTACCCAGCAAGACTTTTGGCGAACTGGCTGAAGAGGTCTTCCATACGCCGCGCATCAGCGCGGCCGAACTGGCCGAGCGCCAGCGCCGCGGCGACAACCTGATCGTGCTCGACGGCCGGCCCTACGCTGAATACCAGAAGATGAGCATCCCCGGCGGCATCTGCTGCCCCAACGGCGAACTGGCGCTGCGCGCCCACACCCTGGCGCGCGACCCGAGCACCACCATCGTGGTCAATTGTGCTGGCCGCACGCGCAGCATCATTGGCGCGCAGACGCTGATCAACCTGGGTGTGCCCAATCCGGTCTATGCGCTGGAAAACGGCACTCAGGGCTGGTATCTGGCGGACTTCATGCTCGACCACGGCGCCAGCCGCCGCTACGACGAGGCCATCGCGCCGCAAGACCTGCCCGCGCTGGCGCAACGCTCGGCCGGCCTGGCCGAACGCCACGGCGTGCCGATCGTGGACGCGGCCCAGGTGCGGGCCTGGCTGGGCGACACGGCCCGCAGCACCTTTCTGTGCGATGTGCGCAGCGCCGAGGAATACGCGCAAGGCTCGCTGCCCGGCGCGCAGCATGCCCCGGGTGGCCAGTTGATCCAGGCCACCGACCAGTACCTGGCCGTGCGCGGCGCCCGCATCGTGGTGTTCGATGGCGAAGGCGTGCGCGCGCCGGTGGTGGCCAGCTGGCTGTGCCAGATGGGCTGGGACGCATGTGTGCTCAAGGAAGGCCTGGCCGCAGACCTTCCAGCACCGGTCGCGCCGCCGGTCGAGCCCGCCCTGCGGCTGCTGGATGATCGCGCTCTGGCCGCGGCGCAGGCGCGGGGCGCGCGGCTGATCGATATCCGTTCCAGCATGCGTTATCGCGCCCAGCATATCGCGGGGGCGCAATGGTCGATCCGGCCGCGCTTTGCCGGCCTGGCGCTGGAGCCGTCGCAGCCGCTGGTGCTGCTGGCCGACGAACGCGCCGTGGCCGCCTGGGCCGTGGCCGATCTGCGCGCGCTCGGTGCGCACGATGTGGCGGTAAACCTGGGCACGCCGGCCAGCTGGTCGGCCGCCGGCATCCCCCTGGTTGCGACGCCCGACGAACCGGCCGACCGGGATTGCATCGACTACCTGTTTTTCGTGCATGACCGCCACGACGGCAATAAGGCCGCCGCGCGTCAGTACCTGGCTTGGGAAACCAATCTGGTCAGGCAGATCGACGCGCGCGAGCGCGCCGCCTATCGCTTCCCGGCAGGATAACCATCGCAGCTCGGCCGCCACGGCGGCCGGGTGAAACGCTTCATCCGATCAGCACGCCCCGGCGCTTTGCCGGCGGGGCGCGGACGGTTCATGGCGAACCGGAATGCAATGGACGGCCGAGCATCCGGCCGCCAACCACAAGGGGAAATACCGATGAACAAGTACATCGTGCAACATGCATGCAAGACCGCCGCCGCCCTGGCCTGCCTGGCGTGGGGACTCAATGCCCATGCCCAGACGCTCGCGCCCCTGGCCGACTATCCCAGGCAGGCCATTACCGTGGTGTCGCCATTCCCGCCCGGCGGCGGCAACGATGGCGTGGCACGCCTGATCGCGCAGGAACTCGGCGTCATCACCGGCCAGAGCGTGGTGGTGGAAAACCGCTCCGGCGCCGGCGGCAACGTTGGCACGTCACAGGTCTCGCGCGCCAAGCCTGACGGTTATACGCTGGTGATGTCGCAGACCAGCGTCATGGCGGTCAACCCGCGCCTGTACAAGAACGTCGGTTTCGATCCGCTCAAGGACTTCGTGCCGATCTCGCAGATCACCTCGGCGCCGCTGGTGCTGGTGGCGCGCAGCGAAAGCGCCTACAAGTCGCTGGGCGACTACCTGGACGCGGCGCGCAAGCAGCCGGACGTCATCACCTACGCCACGCCCGGCAACGGCACGATGAGCCACTTGATGGGGGCGCTGCTGTCGCAGAAGGCCAACGTCAAGCTGGTGCACGTGCCGTATCGCGGCGCCGCGCCCGCCATCACCGACCTGATGGGCGGCACCGTCGACATGCTGATCACTTCGCCGGCCTCGGCCGAGCCGATGGTCACGGCCGGCAAGCTGCGCATCCTGGCGCTCAGCCACGAGAACGGCATCGGCATCTTCAAGGGCGCGCCCACGCTTGGCCAGGCCGGCATGGATGGCATCACGGCCGACGACTGGTACGGCCTGTTCGCGCCGGCGGGGACGCCGCCCGAGCGCGTTGCCTACCTGGCGCAGGCCGTGGCGCAGGCGATGAAGTCGCCCAATGTGATCGCCAAAATCCGGGCTGGCGGCAGCCAGCCCGTGGGCAGTGCGCCCGACGCGTTCGGCAAGCGGTTGCAGCAGGACACCGCGTACTGGGCCGACATGGTGAAGGTGGCGGGGGTGTCGGTCGACTGACGCGCCGCTATACCACCAGCAGCTTGCCGACCGCGGCCGCCAGGGCCGCGAACGCAGGCTGCTTCTGTGCCTGGGTGTTGGTGATGAGGTGGTCGATGCGATTGACCTCGCAATACGACACCCGGCTGCACAGGCCGATCTTGCTGAAGTCGGCCAGCAGGATGCGCTGCTTGGCGTTGGCCGCCATGGCGCGGGCCACTTCGGCCTCGCGCAGGTCGTAGCTGGTGGCGCCGCATTCTGCGTCCACGCCCACCGGCGACAGCAGCGCGACGTCGGCGCGGTAGCGGTGGATCTCGGCGATGGTGATGTCGCCGGCGGTGGCGCAGACCGGGCCGCCCACCGAGCCTCCCAGCATGATCAGTTCGTTGGCGCCATGGCCGGCGGCGCCCACCTTGAGCGCCACATCGAATGAATTGGTGATGATGGTCAGTCCGCTCAGCTTGGCCAGCTCATCGGCCAGTGTGCTGGTGGTGCTGCCCGCGTCCAGGAACAGCGTCTGGCCGCTGGCCACCAACCCGGCGGCGGCGCGCGCGATGGCGCGCTTGTACTTGACGCGGGTGTGCACGCGTTCGGTGATCGGCGGCTCGCTATGCACCGGCACGGCGCCGCCATGCACGCGGCGCAACTCGCCCATGGCCTCCAGTTCCAGCAGATCGCGCCGGACCGTCTCCCGCGATACGCCCAGTTCACCGACGATACGGTCGGTCGATACCTGCTGCAGCGAAGACAGCAGGGCGCGGATTCTCTGATACCGCTCTTCTTGCCACATATCGGATGCTTCCTAATCTTATTTGGGGCGCCGCGCCGGCAGCGCGATCAATGCGCGCATCGCCAGCAGCGAACCACCTACGACCAGCATGATAAGCGTCGAATAGGCCGCGGCCTGCGAGACGAAGCCGGCTTCGTCCAGCCGCAGTACGGAAACGGGCGCCACGCTGATTGACGGCGTCACCAGGAATATCACCGCCGACAGCGTCACCATGGAACGCATGAACAGGAAGAAGAACACGCCCAGCACCGTCGCGCCTATTTGCGGCAACACCGCGTCGCGCAGCACGTGCGCGGTGCCCCCGCCCAGGCAGCTCACCGCTTCCTCCAGGGCCTGCGGCACCGCGCGCATGCCGGTCATCATCGTCAGGAAACCCTGCGTGTGATAGTGGTAGAAGTTGCAAAGCGCGATCAGCGCGGCGCTGCCATACAGCGCGTAGAGCGGCGTGGAAGGGGAGTTGAAGGCGAAGATATAGGACAGCCCCAGCACCAGTCCCGGCACGCCCACGGGCAGCACCGATACCAGGTAGACCAGTTTGGCCCAGGCACGTGGAATGCGGCACACCCCGAAGGTCAGGAAGAACAGCAACAGCACGCCACCGGCCGCGGCCGCCAGCGATAGGTACAGCGATGTCCACAGTGGCGCATAACCGCCGCTGACCGTGATGTCGTAGTGCTTCAGGGTCCACTCCATACGGTACGGCCATAGCCGCATGAAGCTGGCGAACACCACCGTGGCCACCGTCGCCACGATGGCGCCCGCGCACAGCGACACTCCCAGCGTGAACGCGAGGTCGCGCCCGCGCGCCGATTGCGGCGTCACCCGCAGGCCGCTGGGCGAGGCGGCGCCGAACTGGCGCTGCGAGGCCACGCGCTCGATCTGCACCGAGATCAGCGACGGCAGCAGCAGCAGGATGCCGACCACCGAGCCCATGCCGAAATTCATCTGGCCCGACACCTGGCTGTAGATCTCGGTGGCCAGCACGCGGTAGTTGCCGCCGATCACCGCGGCATTGCCGAAGTCGGTGATGGTGATGACGAACACCACGAAGGCCGCGCTCAACAGACCGAACCTGCAGTTTGGCAGCGTGATGTCGAAGAACTGCCGCAGGCTCGACGCGCCCATCACCTCGGCCGCATCGTAATAGCGCGCGTCGGTGTTGCGCAGCGCCGCCTGCAGAATCAGCACGGCCTGGGGCAGGGCATAGAACACGTTCGAGATCAGCAATCCCCAGAAGCCGTAGATGTCGATCTCCCAACCGGTCCAGCGGTGCACCAGGCCATTGCGGCCGAGAATGAAGATCAGTCCAAGCCCTTGCACCAGCGACGGCGCCAGCAGCGGCAGCACCAGCGCCAGTTTGACGAAAGCCTTGCCGCGCATGCGGCTGCGGTCCAAGCCGAAGGCAATGGCAAAACCCAGCAGCAGGCTGACGGCGGTGGTGGCCGCGCTCATCGTCAGGCTGTTGGCGGTGGCGGTCAGGATGCCGCGCGTGGCGAACACCTCGGTGTAATTGCCCAGGCCGATGCCGCCGTCCTTTTCCACCAGGCTGCGCCAGCCTACCGTGGCCAACGGATACAGGAAAAACAGCGCCAGGCCCGTCATCGGGATGCCGACGCAGGCCCACAGCAACAGCCGATCCAGCGATGCGGGCGCGCGGCTGGCGCGGGACGAAGCGGTGGCGTCGATACGAGCGGTATTCATGTCCGGGCTCCCGCGCGAATCGGCGTGGCGGATACGTTCATACATGAACCCAGGCGCATTGTTCCGGCGCCATGTCCAGGCGCACCGGCGTGCCCCGCGACAGGCCCGCCGCGCCTTGCTGTTCGACCAGCAATTCGCGGCCCCGCCAGTCCACCCGCACGCGTGTCAGGTTGCCCATGAAAGTCATCTCGCGCACGCGCCCCGGTCCGCGTTCATCGGCGGCGATGCGCAGGCTCTCCGGCCGCAGACACGCCTCGAAACGCTCGCTGGCGCCATCCGGCCGGGTCGCCAGCAGCGCTGGCATGGCCTCGCGCACCCAGTCGGTCGGCAACAGGTTGCTCAAGCCGACGAAGTTGGCGACAAAACGCGTGCGCGGCCGCAGGTACAGGTCAGACGGCGATCCCACCTGTTCGACGCGGCCATCGTTCATGCAGACGATCTTGTCGGCCAGCGTCAGCGCCTCCTCCTGGTCGTGCGTCACCATGATGGTGGGGATCTGCAGGCGACGCTGCACCTCGTGGATCTCGGCGCGCATGTCGGTGCGCACGCGCGCATCCAGCGCCGACAGCGGCTCGTCCAGCAGGATCAGCGCGGGATCCACCGCCAGTGCGCGCGCCAGCGCCACGCGTTGCTGCTGGCCGCCGGACAACTGATGGGGATAACGCTGTGCATAATCCGGCAGCTTGATCAGCGCCAGCAATTCGCGCACGCGCGCGTCGATGCGCTCGCGGCCTTCGCCGCGGATGCGCAGGCCGTAGCCCACGTTCTGGGCGACGGTCATGTTGGGGAACAGCGAATACGACTGGAACACGATGCCGAAGCCGCGTTTGCGCGCGGGCAGCGCCGACAGGTCGCGTCCGCCCAGCGTGAGGGTACCGCTGTCGAAGGGCAGCAGCCCGGCGACGATGCGCAGCAGGGTCGTCTTGCCGCAGCCGCTGGGCCCCAGCAGGCAGACGAATTCGTGCTCGCCGACGGACAGGTCGATGCCTTCCAGCGCCACCGCGCCGTCGAAGGTCTTGCGGATTCCGCGCAATTCCAGGTACATGGCCACTCCAGGCGGTGGCGTGGCGGCCGGCGGCGCCGGCCGCGCGCGCCGTCAGCGTTTGATGGTTTCCTGCCAGGTCTTGATGGTGGTGTCGCGTTCCGCCGCCGATTTCTGGAAGTCCACCGGGTACAGCACGGCGGTCAGGTCCTTGGGCAGGCCCGCGGCCTCGGCCGCCTTGTTGGGGGCGGCGCCCGGAATCGTCACCAGTTCCTTGTACTTGCTGTACAGCTCGCCGGCCTGCGCCGACAGCGTCCAGTCGAGGAAACGCTTGGCATCCGCGGGATTCTTGGCGGTCTTCATGAGGCCGGAGGCTTCGAGTTCATAGCCGACCCATTTCGACGGGATCACCATCTTCACCGGAAAGCCCTCCTCGATCGACTGCATCGCCGGAAACGCGAACGACACGCCGATTGCATACTCGCCGGCGCGCGCCATCTTGCAGGGGCGCGAGCCCGACGACGTGTACTGCGCTACGTTCTTGTCCAAGTCCTTGAGCAGCGCCCAGCCTTTCTCGGCGCCCAGCCCCTGCAGCAATGCCACGATCTGCAGATAGCCGGTGCCGGATGCCGCCGGGCTGGGGATGACAATCTCGCCCTTGTAGACCGGCTTGGTCAGATCCTCCCACGAGGTTGGCAGCGGCAGGTTCTTCGATTTGAGCCGGTCGGTGTTGACGCAGAACGCGGCCACATAGCCGGTGGCGGCGAACCACTTGTTGTCGGCGGCCTTGTATTGCGCCGGCAGGGCGTCGATGCCCTTGGCCGCATACGGCTCCAGCAGCTTCTGCAGACGCGGGTCCAACATGTTGCTGACGGCGAAGCCCCAGATCACGTCCTGCTGTGGATTGTCCGCCTCGGCGATCAGGCGCGCGCCCAGATCGCCGGTGGACAGGCGCAGCACGTTCACCTTCACGTCCGGCATGGCGGCATTGGCCGCCTTCAAGTAGGCGGCGATCTCGTCTTCCTCCAGCGCGGTATAGACGGTGATGGCGCCGGCATGGACGGCCTGGGCGAAACCTAGGGAAATTACTGCAACCACAAGACCAAGCTTCTTCTTACATTGCATGATGGAACTCCGGAAAGGAATACACGGCAACGGCGATGAGCTGCTTTTCTGCGAACGGCGGGGCGGTAAAGTTGCGCGAGGAAACGTTGCGTTTCCCGGGTTGCGTTTTTAGGTATATTTGCAAATTTGTGGCAACGTGTCTAGACTGGAAAAACCCGAATCGCATGGGTTTTTCTGCGCCGCGCCACGCCTCGGAGCTCGTCATGCAAACTTCGCCGCCGCTTACCGCGCAGCAATTGGCCGTGTTTTCCTCGTTCGCCCAGACGCTGGCGGATCAGGTCCGGCCTTTGTCGCGCCAGTGGTTCCGCCACCCCTTGACGGTGGAAACCAAAGCGGACGAAAGTCCCGTCACCCGGGCCGACCGCGAGGTCGAGGCAGCCTTGCGCGAGACCATCGCGCAGCACTACCCGGACCATGGCATCTTCGGCGAGGAATACGGCGCCAGCCATGCGGAGGCCGAATGGGTGTGGTCGCTCGATCCCATCGACGGCACCCGCGCCTTCATCTCAGGCAATCCCCTGTGGGGCACATTGCTGGCGCTGCTGCATCGCGGCCGCCCGGTGCTGGGACTGATCGACATCCCCATGATGGCCGAGCGCTGGCTGGGCGCCAGCGGTTCGCCCGCTCGCCTGAACGGCGAGCCCTGCCGGGTCAGCGCCTGCACCCAGCTGGACCAGGCCATCCTCTACGCCACCTCGCCCGACATATTCGACGGCCCCGACCTGGACGCGTTCGACACGCTGGCCGGCACGGTGCGCATGCGTCGCTACGGTGGCGATTGCTACAGCTATGGGCTGCTGGCCAGCGGCCATGTCGACCTGGTGGTCGAGGCCGGCCTGCAGCCTTATGACTATCTGGCGCTGATGCCCGTGATCGAAGGCGCGGGCGGCGTCATTACCGATTGGTCGGGGCAGCCGTTAGGCCTCGCGTCGCAGGGCCGCGTGATCGCGGCCGCCACACCGCAACTGCATCGCGAGGCGATGCGGGCGCTGGGGCGGCCGTGACCTGAAACACCGCGCCCCGCGACCCCGCACGTCAACGCAACGCTTCAGCCACGACAAGGTGAACGAGCCATGCATGCACTAGGGGTAGCAACGGTGGAAGACGCGGAGCGGCTGGTCCAGGCCAGTACGCTCTCGCATATCAAGATCGGCCTGTCCGACGTCGATGGCGTCATGCTGGGCAAGTACGTCAGGCGCGACAAGTTCCTGGCCGCGCTACGCGGCGGGCTGGCGTTCTGCGACGTCGTGTTCGGCTGGGATCTGGACGACCAGCTCTACGACAACGCCAAGTACACCGGCTGGCACACGGCGTATCCCGACGCGCAGCTGCGCATCGTGCCCAGCACATGCCGCCGGCTGCCGCTGGAGCAGGGGCCCGGCGGCGAAGACATGCTGCTGTTCCTGGCCGAATTCGACGGCCCCGCGGCCGACATCTGCCCGCGCCGCCTGCTGCACCGCACGCTAGACCGCGCCGCCGGCATGGGCTTCGAGGTCTATGCCGCGCTCGAATACGAGTTCTTCATGTTCCGCGAAACGCCGCACTCGGTGCGCGCCAAGCACTACCGCGACATGGAGAACTGGACCCCCGGCAACTTCGGCTATTCGATGCTGCGCAGCACGGTGCAGGGCGATTTCTATCGCAAGCTGCTCGACATGTGCGAGCGCATGGACATGCCGATCGAAGGCCTGCATACCGAGACCGGGCCCGGCGTGCTGGAAGCGGCCATCGCCGTCGACCAGGCTAGCGCCGCTGGCGACAAGGCCTTCCTCTTCAAGACCTTCACCAAGGCGCTGGCACAGCAGAACGGCCTGATGGCCACCTTCATGGCGAAGTGGTCGCACGATCATCCCGGCCAGAGCGGCCACATCCACCTGTCGCTACGCGACCGCACCAGCGGCCGCTCGGCGTTCTACGATGAATCGCGCCCGCACGGCATGAGCGCGACGCAGACGGCCTTCATGGCCGGCGTGCAGCGCTACCTGCCCGAATTCATGGCGCTCTACGCGCAGACCATCAACAGCTATTCACGCCTGGTGCCGGGCTACTGGGCGCCGCTGGACGCCACCTGGGGTATGGAAAACCGCACTACCGCGCTGCGCCTGATTCCCGGCAGCGACAAGTCGCAACGCGTCGAAGTGCGCATCGGCTCGGCCGACGCCAATCCGTATCTGGCGCTGTCCGCCGCGCTGGCGTCGGGCCTGTACGGTATCGAGCAGGGCCTCGAACCCGAACCGATGGTGCAGGGCAACGCCTACACGCAGCAGTTCCCCGAACACCTACGGTTGCCCACCACGTTGTGGGAGGCGGCGCAGCGCCTGCGGCAGTCGGAGGCGGCGCGCGAGCTGTTCGGCGATGCTTTCGTCGAGCACTACGCCGCCACGCGCGAATGGGAAGAACGCCAGTTCCGCCGCCACGTCACCGATTGGGAACTGGCCCGCTACTTCGAGATCATCTGAACGCCGCCGCTTCCTTCATTCACCACGCATGCACAGGGTCGCCATGACGCAGGAACTCATCACCATCAGTCCCATAGACGGGCGCGAAGTCGTGCGCCGCTCCTACGCCAGCGAGGCGCAGGTTGCGCAGGCGCTGGCTGACGCGCAGGCCGCGCAGGCCGCGTGGCACGCGCTCGGCATCGAGCAGCGCGGCCGCATCCTGTCCGACGCGGTATCGCGCTTCGTCGCCGCCAAGACGGAGATCGCGCATGCCATCACGATCCAGATGGGACGCCCCTTGCGTTATACGCCCGGTGAAGTGGATGGCTTCGAGCAGCGCGCGCGCCACATGATCGGCATTGCGCAAGAAGCGCTGGCGCCGATCCAGGTGCCGGAACTGGCGGGCTTCACGCGCTTCATCAGCCGCGAGCCGATCGGCGTGGCGCTGACGATCGCGCCGTGGAATTATCCATTGCTGACGGCGGTCAACAGCATCGTGCCGGCGCTGATGGCCGGCAACACCGTCATCCTCAAGCATTCCGACCAGACCCCGCTGTGCGCCGAACTGATCGACCGCGCCTTCAGCGAGGCCGGCGTGCCGCGCGGCGTGTTCCAGTATCTGCACGCCAATCACGACATTGCGCAGCGCCTGATCCGCGCACCCGAGATCGGCTACGTGTCCTTCACCGGCTCGGTGCGCGGCGGCCAGAGCGTTGAACAGGCCGCCGCCGGCCGATTCATCGGCGTGGGCCTGGAGCTGGGCGGCAACGACCCCGCATACGTGCGCGCCGACGCCAATCTGGCGCATGCGGTCGAGACGCTGGTGGACGGCGCCTTCTTCAACTCTGGCCAGTCCTGCTGCGGCATCCAGCGTATCTACGTGGCGCGCGAGCGCTACCAGGACTTCATCGACCGCGCCGCGGCCTTGACCCGCGAATACGTGCTGGGCGATCCCTTGCAGCCAGACACCACGCTCGGGCCGGTGGTGCGCACGCGCGCCGCCGATGAGGTGCGCGAAGTGATTGCCGAGGCCGAGTCCCGCGGCGCCCGCAACCTGGTCGACGCCACGCGTTTTGACGCCGCGCGCGCCGGCACGCCATACGTGGCGCCGGCGCTGTTGACGCAGGTGGATCACCGCATGCGCGTGATGAACGACGAGTGCTTCGGCCCGGTGGTCGGCGTGATGCCGGTCGACAGCGACGAAGAAGCCGTGGCCTTGATGAACGACAGCCCCTATGGCCTGACCGCCGCCGTCTTCACGCAGGACGAGCAGGCCGCCTTGCATCTCGGCCGCCAGCTGCACACCGGCACCGTCTTCATGAACCGCTGCGACTATCTCGATCCCGCGCTGGCGTGGACAGGCGTCAAGCACACCGGCCGCGGCGTTTCGTTGTCGCGCGTCGGCTACGAACAACTCACCCAGGCCAAATCCTTCCATTTGCGCCGCAACGCCTGAGCGCGCGACCAGGAGCCGACATGACCGTCCCCAGCGTCAACTGGAACTATCCCACCGCCATCAAGGCGGGCCCCGGCCGCATCGAGGAACTGCCCGACTGGTGCCGCGAACTCGGCATGGCGCGGCCGCTGCTGGTCACCGACCCAGGCCTGGCCGCGCTGCCCATGATCGCCGACGCGGTGCGCGGCTGCCGCCAGGCCGGACTCGAATGCGGCCTGTTCCACGAAGTGAAGGGCAACCCCACCGGCAGGAATGTGGACGATGGCGTGGCGCGCTATCGCGAGGGCCGCCACGACGGCGTCATCGCGTTCGGCGGCGGCTCGGCGTTGGATGCGGCCAAGGCCATTGCGCTGATGGCCGGGCAGAAGCGTCCCCTGTGGGACTTCGAAGACGTGGGCGACAACTACCTGCGCGTGAACGTTGCCGGCATGGCGCCGGTGGTGGCGGTGCCGACCACCGCCGGCACCGGCTCGGAAGTGGGGCGCGCATCCGTCATCACCGACGAGGCGGCGCAGGTCAAGCGCATCATCTTCCACGCGCGCATGCTGCCGGCCATTGTCATCCTCGACCCCGAACTGACCGTCGGCCTGCCGCCGCGCATCACGGCGGCGACCGGCATGGATGCGCTGTCGCACAATCTCGAAGCCTACTGTTCGCCGTTCTTTCATCCGATGGCCGCCGGCATCGCGCTGGAAGGCATGCGCATGATCAAGGAATACCTGCCGCTGGCTGTGACGGACGGCGCCGATCTGCAGGCGCGCCATCAGATGCTGGTGGCATCCAGCATGGGCGCCACCGCGTTCCAGCGCGGCCTGGGGGCGATGCATGCGCTGGCGCACCCGCTGGGGGCGCTGTACGACGCACACCATGGCATGCTCAACGCCATCCTGATGCCCTACGTGCTCAAGGCCAACCAGCACGCGATCGCGCCGCGGTTGCAGGCGCTGGCGCGCTACCTGGCGCTTGCGGACGATCGTCCGGGCGCCGTGCTCGACTGGGTGCTGGGCCTGCGCGAGTCCATCGGCATCCCCCACACCCTGGCCGACATCGGCATCGACGACGCGCAGGCCGAGCGGGTAGGGCGCATGGCGAGCGAGGATCCGTCCGGCGGCACCAACCCCGTCGCCTACACCGCGGACCAGTACGCCGAACTTTTTCGTGCAGCCGTTCGCGGAATCTTGTAAGCTTCGCCCCCTCTGCGCGCAAATGCGGCAGGCAGAACGAAAGTTTTGAATATTTTTCGTCCCAGGCGTTTGACAGCGGATTTGAAAGTGTTCATAATCTCAAGTTCTCCGCTGGAGGGGTGCCCGAGTGGTTAAAGGGGGCAGACTGTAAATCTGTTGGCCTTGCGCCTACGTTGGTTCGAATCCAACCTCCTCCACCAGAGACCCAAACCTGAATCCAGGCGATGTTTGCCTGGATTTTAAAATGCAGGCCTAGTGAACTGGGCGGCCTTCGCAACGAAGGCGGCAGGTTTTCCAAGGCCTTCGTTTTGAAAGTCTGGGATAGATAGTGAGGTGGTGAAAGGACAGCCGCGGGTGTAGCTCAATGGTAGAGCAGAAGCCTTCCAAGCTTACGACGAGGGTTCGATTCCCTTCACCCGCTCCAAGCAGTACACATGCCCATGTGGCTCAGTGGTAGAGCACTCCCTTGGTAAGGGAGAGGTCGCGCGTTCGATCCGCGCCATGGGCACCACAAATTCCAAAGTCTTTTCTTCAGTCAGCAGCTTCAGTCAAAAGCGCAATCCAGGTCAGGAGTCAGCCATGGCAAAAGGCAAGTTTGAACGTACCAAGCCGCACGTGAACGTGGGTACGATTGGTCACGTTGACCACGGCAAAACGACGTTGACGGCGGCCATCACGACCGTTCTGTCGACCAAGTTCGGTGGCGAAGCCAAGGGCTACGACCAGATCGACGCGGCTCCCGAAGAAAAGGCTCGCGGCATCACGATCAACACGGCGCACGTCGAGTACGAAACGGAAACGCGTCACTACGCGCACGTTGACTGCCCGGGCCACGCTGACTACGTCAAGAACATGATCACGGGCGCGGCGCAGATGGACGGCGCGATCCTGGTTGTGTCGGCCGCTGACGGCCCGATGCCGCAAACGCGTGAACACATCCTGCTGAGCCGCCAGGTTGGCGTGCCGTACATCATCGTCTTCCTGAACAAGGCCGACATGGTTGACGACGCCGAGCTGCTCGAGCTGGTGGAAATGGAAGTTCGCGAACTGCTGAGCAAGTACGACTTCCCGGGCGACGACACCCCGATCGTGAAGGGTTCGGCCAAGCTGGCGCTGGAAGGCGACAAGGGCGAACTGGGCGAGCAAGCGATCCTGTCGCTGGCGCAAGCGCTGGACACCTACATCCCGACGCCCGAGCGTGCCGTTGACGGCGCGTTCCTGATGCCGGTCGAAGACGTGTTCTCGATCTCGGGTCGCGGCACCGTGGTGACCGGCCGTATCGAACGCGGCATCATCAAGGTCGGCGAAGAAATCGAAATCGTCGGTATCGTGCCGACGGTCAAGACGACCTGCACCGGCGTGGAAATGTTCCGCAAGCTGCTGGACCAAGGTCAAGCCGGCGACAACGTGGGCATCCTGCTGCGCGGCACCAAGCGTGAAGACGTCCAGCGCGGCCAGGTTCTGGCCAAGCCGGGCTCGATCACCCCGCACACGGACTTCACGTCCGAGGTGTACATCCTGTCCAAGGAAGAAGGCGGCCGCCACACCCCGTTCTTCAACGGCTACCGTCCCCAGTTCTACTTCCGCACGACGGACGTGACGGGCACGATCGACCTGCCGGCCGACAAGGAAATGGTTCTGCCGGGCGACAACGTGACGATGACCGTCAAGCTGCTGGCCCCGATCGCCATGGAAGAAGGCCTGCGTTTCGCCATCCGTGAAGGCGGTCGTACCGTCGGCGCCGGCGTCGTCGCCAAGATCCTGAAGTAAGCAATACCCGGGTGGGTAGAGTGGACTCTCAAGTCCCTCTATCCATCTTTGCTGTAAAAGTAGTATGATGTATGGTTCCGCAAGCTGCTGCGCGTGGCGGTTTGCCTGGAACGAAAAGCGAAGTGCACGTGAATGTGAGTGTTTTAGGGGCATAGCTCAATTGGCAGAGCGTCGGTCTCCAAAACCGAAGGTTGTAGGTTCGATTCCTACTGCCCCTGCCACCGCCAGGATAAACCCGCGGGAGATCATCGCGAGTTACGCATTCACGGCGGCTCGCGTCGCAATATGTCTAATACCAGCGTAGAAACCGTAACCAGTACCGCCGACCGGGTCAAGCTCGGGCTGGCGGTTCTTGTCGTTATTGCTGGCATCGTCGGGTTTTCCGTGCTCAGCGCGCAACCGATGCCTGCTCGTATCGGCGTCTTTGTCGGCGGTCTCGTGATCGCAGCCGTGATCGCCTGGTTCAGCGAACCCGGCCGTCGCACCCTGAGCTTTGCCAGCGAGTCGTACAACGAAGTCAAGCGTGTCTCCTGGCCCACGCGCAAGGAAACGACCCAGATGACGGGCATCGTTTTCGCGTTCGTGGCGGTCATGGGCATTTTCATGTGGGTGCTCGACAAGGGCATCGAATGGATTCTCTACGGCCTGTTGTTGGGCTGGAAATAAGGACGGCGAATGAGTAAGCGTTGGTATGTCGTCCATGTGTACTCCGGCATGGAAAAAAGCGTACACAAGGCCCTGAACGAGCGCATCGAGCGCGCGGGCCTGCAAACGTCTTTCGGCCGCATTCTTGTGCCCTCCGAGGAAGTCGTCGAGGTCAAGGGTGGCCAGAAGTCGATCACCGAGCGCCGCATTTTCCCCGGTTACGTCCTGGTTGAAATGGACCTGACCGACGAAACGTGGCACCTGGTCAAGAACACCAACCGTGTCACCGGCTTTCTGGGTGGCTCGGGCAATCGTCCGACCCCGATTTCCGAGAAGGAAGTCGAAAAGATCCTCTCCCAGATGGAAGAGGGCGTCGAGAAACCCCGCCCCAAGATCCTGTTCGAAGTGGGCGAGATGGTTCGGGTCAAGGAAGGTCCGTTTGCGGACTTCAACGGCAACGTCGAAGAAGTCAACTACGAAAAGAGCAAGGTTCGCGTGTCTGTCACGATCTTCGGTCGTGCCACTCCCGTCGAACTGGATTTCAGCCAGGTCGAAAAGACCTGATTTCAAACCCCGGGGAGCCCTGGCCTCGCGCTAGGGCGATATAACCCGCAAGGAGCAAAGCATGGCGAAGAAGATCGTCGGCTTTATCAAGCTGCAAGTGCCGGCTGGTAAGGCTAACCCCTCCCCCCCGATTGGCCCGGCCCTGGGTCAGCGTGGCCTGAACATCATGGAATTCTGCAAGGCGTTCAACGCCAAGACCCAAGGCATGGAGCCTGGTCTGCCGATTCCGGTGGTGATCACCGCCTTCGCCGACAAGAGCTTCACCTTCATCATGAAGACCCCGCCCGCGACGGTCCTCATCAAGAAGGCCGCCGGCGTGCAGAAGGGTTCGTCCAAGCCGCATACCGACAAGGTCGGCACGCTGACCCGTGCGCAAGCTGAAGAAATCGCCAAGGCCAAGGGCCCCGATCTGACCGCCGCTGATCTGGACGCCGCCGTCCGCACGATCGCTGGCAGCGCCCGCAGCATGGGCATCACGGTTGAGGGGATCTAATCATGGCAAAACTGAGCAAGCGCGCCGCCGCCATTGCGCAAAAGATCGACCGCACCAAGCTGTACCCGGTCGCCGAAGCCCTGACCCTGGTCAAGGAAACCGCTGTCGCCAAGTTCAACGAATCGATTGACGTGGCCGTGCAGCTGGGCATCGACCCGAAGAAGTCGGATCAACTGGTCCGCGGTTCGGTCGTGCTGCCCGCCGGCACCGGCAAGACGGTTCGCGTCGCCGTGTTCGCCCAGGGCGACAAGGCTGAGGCCGCCAAGGCCGCCGGCGCCGACATCGTCGGTCTGGACGATCTGGCCGAGCGCATCAAGGCTGGCCAGATGGATTTCGACATCGTCATCGCTTCGCCCGACACGATGCGTGTCGTGGGTGCCCTGGGTCAGGTCCTGGGTCCCCGTGGCCTGATGCCGAACCCGAAGGTCGGCACCGTGACGCCCGACGTCGCCACCGCCGTCAAGAACGCCAAGGCCGGTCAGGTCCAGTACCGTACCGACAAGGCCGGCATCATCCACGTCACGATCGGCCGCGCGTCGTTCGACGTGGAACAGCTGCAAACCAACCTGGCCGCGTTGGTCGACGCCTTGCAAAAGGCCCGTCCCGCCGCTGCCAAGGGCATCTACCTGCGCAAGCTGGCCGTCTCGTCCACGATGGGCGGCGGTGCGCGCGTGGAAATTGCCTCGCTGTCGGCTGCTTAAGCCTACAGCTGTAAACGTACTTTGGGCCGCATCCGGATTCCTCCGGATGCTGCTGTCAAAGACCGCTGGAGCAGGTCGGCGCGAAGGTCCTCCTTCCGCTGGAAGCAGTACCCTGCTGATCCGCTTAATCCCGAAGCTTGCATAGTTCGGATCCAGCGTAGACGGCGTCCCCAGGAAGATTTCTTTACCCGAAGAACTCGACCAGGCGCCGCATTCGGTTGACGCGCAAGGCTCCGGCCCCAGGCGTCTTTTGATGGAGTGTTCAAACCGTGAGTCTCAATCGTCAAGAGAAAGCGGTGGTGATCGAGGAAGTCTCGGCCGAAGTGGCCAAGGCGCAATCGATTGTTATCGCCGAGTACCGTGGTCTGGACGTCGCCTCTGTCACCGTACTGCGCAAAACTGCGCGTGAATCGGGCGTGTATCTGCGTGTTCTGAAGAACTCGCTGGCCCGTCGTGCTGTTGCCGGCACGGCTTTCGAGCCGTTGGCCGAGCAACTGACCGGTCCGCTGATCTATGGCATCAGCACCGACCCGGTCACGGCGGCCAAGGTCCTCGCAGGTTTCGCGAAAAGCAACGACAAGCTGGTCATCAAGGCGGGCGCTCTGCCCAACAGCCTGCTGAACCAAGAAGGTGTGAAGGCCCTGGCCACCATGCCCTCGCGCGAAGAGTTGCTGTCGAAACTGCTGGGCACCATGCAAGCCCCCATCGCGCAATTCGTGCGTACGCTCAACGAAGTTCCGACCAAGTTCGCCCGTGGCCTCGCCGCCGTGCGCGACCAGAAGGCCGCGGCTTAATCGCCGTCCTTCCCGGAATTCGCTGAACGACCGAGCGACACCCAAACCCTGGCATTACCCAATATTTGGAGTTCTTAAAAATGGCACTTAACAAAGCTGAAATCCTTGACGCCATCGCTGGCATGACCGTGCTCGAACTGTCCGAGCTGATCAAGGAAATGGAAGAGAAGTTCGGCGTGTCGGCTGCTGCCGCCGCTGTGGCCGTGGCCGCTCCGGCCGCCGGTGGCGCTGCCGCCGCTGCTGAAGAGCAGACCGAGTTCACCGTTGTCCTGGCTGAAGCCGGCGCCAACAAGGTTTCCGTCATCAAGGCCGTGCGCGAGCTGACCGGCCTGGGCCTGAAGGAAGCCAAGGACCTGGTCGACGGCGCGCCGAAGCCCGTCAAGGAAGGCGTTGCCAAGGCTGACGCCGAAGCCGCCAAGAAGAAGCTGGAAGAAGCTGGCGCCAAGGTCGAAGTCAAGTAAGACCTGCGTCAATTTGCCCGGGGACAGCGCAATTTGCCGTCCCCGGGCTTTTGCGTTTCCAGGAAACCCCTGCTGGGGTCAGGCCCTTTCCAGAGGGGTTTCCTGGAGTCGTATCACCTGGGGCCGTGGTTGACGGCCCATGCAACCTCGAGTCGGAGTGCTCATGCCTTACTCGTACACCGAAAAAAAGCGCATCCGCAAAAGCTTCGCCAAGCGTGAAGACGTTCAAAACGTTCCCTTCCTCCTGGCGACTCAGCTTCAATCCTACCTAACTTTCCTGCAGGCGGATACCGCCCCGTCCGAACGCGTAGCCGACGGTTTGCAGGCGGCGTTTACGTCGATTTTCCCGATCGTTAGTCACAACGGTATGGCGCGCTTGGAGTTCGTGAGCTACGTGCTCGGCGAACCGGTGTTCGATGTCAAGGAATGTCAGCAACGTGGTCTGACCTATGCCTCGCCCCTGCGAGCCAAGGTCCGCCTGGTGCTGCTTGACCGCGAAGTCAGCAAGCCCACCGTCAAGGAAGTGAAGGAACAGGAAGTCTACATGGGCGAGATTCCGCTCATGACGGGCACCGGTTCCTTCGTCATCAACGGCACCGAACGTGTCATCGTGTCGCAGCTGCACCGTTCGCCCGGCGTGTTCTTCGAACACGACCGCGGCAAGACGCACAGCTCCGGCAAGCTGCTGTTCTCGGCCCGCGTGATTCCCTACCGCGGCTCGTGGCTGGACTTCGAGTTCGACCCCAAGGACGTCCTGTTCTTCCGCGTCGACCGTCGCCGCAAGATGCCCGTCACGATCCTGTGCAAGGCCATCGGCATGACGCCGGAGTCGATCCTGGCCAACTTCTTCGATTTCGACAATTTCGAGTTGAAGAGCGAAGGCGCCATGATGGAATTCGTGCCCGAGCGTTGGAAGGGCGAAATGGCCCGTTTCGACATTGCGGACCGTTCCGGCAAAGTCATCGTCGAGAAAGACAAGCGTATCAACGCCAAGCATCTGCGCGATCTGGCTGCCGGCGGCATCCAGCGCATTTCCGTGCCGGAAGACTTCCTGTACGGCCGCGTGCTGGCCAAGAACATCGTTGATGCCGACACCGGCGAAGTCATCGCCAACGCCAACGACGAGATCACCGAAAGCGTGCTGAGCAATCTGCGCGCGGCCAACGTGCACGACATCCAGACGCTCTACACGAACGATCTGGACCGTGGCCCGTACATCTCGCAGACGCTGCGCACCGATGAGACCGCCGACCAGATGGCCGCGCGCGTTGCCATCTATCGCATGATGCGTCCTGGCGAGCCGCCCACCGAGGAAGCGGTGGAAGCGCTGTTCCAGCGCCTGTTCTACAGCGAAGAAACCTACGATCTGTCGCGCGTCGGCCGCATGAAGGTCAACAGCCGCCTGGGCCGTGGTGAGGATATCACCGGCCCGATGACGCTGACCAACGAAGACATCCTTGAGACCATCAAGGTGCTGGTTGAGCTGCGTAACGGCCGTGGCCAGATCGACGACATCGATCACCTGGGCAACCGCCGCGTGCGTTGCGTCGGCGAACTGGCCGAAAACCAGTTCCGCGCCGGCCTCGTGCGCGTGGAGCGCGCCGTCAAGGAACGTCTGGGCCAGGCCGAGACCGAAAACCTGATGCCGCACGACCTGATCAATTCCAAGCCGATCTCGGCCGCCATCAAGGAATTCTTCGGTTCGAGCCAGCTGTCGCAGTTCATGGACCAGACCAACCCGCTGTCGGAAATCACGCACAAGCGCCGCGTTTCCGCACTGGGCCCGGGCGGTCTGACCCGCGAGCGCGCCGGCTTCGAAGTCCGTGACGTGCATCCGACCCACTACGGCCGCGTCTGCCCGATCGAAACGCCGGAAGGTCCGAACATCGGCCTGATCAACTCCATGGCGCTGTATGCTCGCCTGAACGAGTACGGCTTCCTGGAAACGCCTTACCGCAAGATCGTCGACGGCCGCGTCAGCGACCAGATCGACTACCTGTCGGCCATCGAGGAAAGCCACTACGTGATCGCGCAGGCCAACGCCGCGCTCGATGACGAAGGCAAGTTCGTGGACGACCTGGTGGCTTGCCGTGAAGCCGGCGAAACCATGCTGACCGCCCCGGCCAACGTGCACTACATGGACGTGGCTCCGTCGCAGATCGTGTCGGTCGCCGCCTCGCTGATTCCGTTCCTGGAGCACGACGACGCGAACCGTGCGCTGATGGGCGCCAACATGCAACGTCAGGCCGTGCCTTGCCTGCGTCCGGAAAAGCCGGTCGTGGGTACGGGTATCGAGCGCACCGTGGCCGTTGACTCGGGCACCACCGTGCAGGCGCTGCGTGGCGGCCTGGTCGACCACGTCGACGCCGAGCGCGTGGTGATCCGCGTGAACGACGAAGAAAACGTCGCCGGCGAAGTCGGTGTCGATATCTACAACCTGATCAAGTACACGCGTTCCAACCAGAACACGAACATCAACCAGCGTCCCATCGTCAAGCGCGGCGACCGTGTCGCCAAGGGTGACGTGCTGGCCGACGGCGCATCGACGGACCTGGGTGAACTCGCCCTGGGCCAGAACATGCTGATCGCGTTCATGCCCTGGAACGGCTACAACTTCGAAGACTCGATCCTGATCTCCGAGAAGGTCGTGGCCGATGACCGCTATACCTCGGTGCACATCGAGGAACTGACGGTCGTTGCCCGTGACACCAAGCTCGGTCCGGAAGAAATCACGCGCGACATCAGCAACCTGGCCGAGACGCAACTGAACCGTCTGGACGATTCCGGCATCACCTACATCGGCGCCGAAGTCAGCGCCGACGACGTGCTGGTCGGCAAGGTCACGCCCAAGGGCGAAACTCAGCTGACGCCGGAAGAAAAGCTGCTGCGCGCCATCTTCGGTGAAAAGGCTTCCGACGTTAAGGACACCTCGCTGCGCGTGCCCTCGGGCATGACCGGCACGGTGATCGACGTGCAGGTGTTCACCCGCGAAGGCATCGTGCGCGACAAGCGTGCCCAGTCCATCATCGACGATGAACTGCGCCGCTATCGCCAGGACCTGAACGACCAGTTGCGCATCGTTGAAAACGACCAGTTCGACCGTATCGAGAAGATGCTGGTCGGCAAGACCGTCAACGGCGGCCCGCGCAAGCTGGCCAAGGGCGCGACGATCACCAAGGCCTACCTGGCCGACCTGGATCGCTGGCAGTGGTTCGACATCCGTCTGGCCGACGAGCCCCACGCCGTGGTGCTGGAGCAGGCCAAGGAATCGCTCGAGCAGAAGCGCCACCAGTTCGACCTGGCCTTCGAAGAGAAGCGCAAGAAGCTGACGCAGGGCGACGAGCTGCCCCCGGGCGTGCTGAAGATGATCAAGGTCTACCTGGCCGTGAAGCGTCGTCTGCAGCCTGGCGACAAGATGGCAGGCCGTCACGGCAACAAGGGCGTGGTCTCGCGCATCACCCCGGTCGAAGACATGCCGCACATGGCTGACGGCACGCCGGCCGACATCGTTCTGAACCCGCTGGGCGTGCCCTCGCGGATGAACGTGGGTCAGGTGCTGGAAGTGCACTTGGGCTGGGCCGCCAAGGGCGTGGGTCATCGCATCGCCGATATGCTGCGCGACGAGCGCACCGCGCAGGTCAAGAACGTCCGCGCTTACCTGGACAAGGTCTACAACACGACCGGCACCGGCGCGCGCATCGACGAGCTGACCGACGAAGAAGTCATGGAAATGGCCCAGAACCTCAAGAACGGCGTGCCGTTCGCGACGCCCGTCTTCGACGGCGCGACCGAAGAGGAAATTACCAAGATGCTGGAACTGGCCTATCCGGACGACGTCGCCAAGCGCATGGCGCTGACGCCCTCGCGCACGCAGGCGTGGCTGTACGACGGCCGCACCGGCGAGAAGTTCGAGCGTCCGGTCACCGTCGGCTACATGCACTACCTGAAGCTGCACCACTTGGTCGACGACAAGATGCACGCGCGTTCGACCGGCCCGTACTCGCTCGTGACCCAGCAGCCGCTGGGCGGCAAGGCGCAGTTCGGTGGCCAGCGTTTCGGGGAAATGGAAGTGTGGGCGCTGGAAGCCTACGGCGCCGCCTACACCCTGCAGGAAATGCTGACGGTGAAGTCCGACGACATCACCGGTCGCACCAAGGTATACGAAAACATCGTCAAGGGCGATCACGTCATCGATGCCGGCATGCCGGAATCGTTCAACGTGCTGGTCAAGGAAATCCGCTCGTTGGCCCTGGACATGGATTTGGAGCGTAACTAATGAAAGCGCTACTCGACCTCTTTAAGCAAGTCTCGCAAGACGAGCAATTCGATGCCATCAAGATCGGCATCGCCTCGCCCGAGAAGATCCGTTCGTGGTCCTACGGCGAAGTTCGCAAGCCCGAGACCATCAACTACCGCACGTTCAAGCCTGAGCGCGACGGCCTGTTCTGCTCCAAGATCTTCGGCCCGATCAAGGACTACGAGTGCCTGTGCGGCAAGTACAAGCGCTTGAAGCACCGTGGCGTGATCTGCGAGAAGTGCGGCGTTGAAGTCACCGTTGCCAAGGTTCGCCGTGAACGCATGGGCCACATCGAGCTGGCCAGCCCCGTCGCGCACATCTGGTTCCTGAAGAGCCTGCCGTCGCGTCTGGGCATGGTGCTCGACATGACCCTGCGCGACATCGAACGCGTGCTGTACTTCGAAGCCTGGTGCGTGATCGAGCCCGGCATGACGCCGCTCAAGCGCGGCCAGATCATGTCGGACGACGATTTCCTGGCCAAGACCGAGGAATACGGCGATGACTTCCGTGCCCTGATGGGCGCCGAAGCCGTGCGTGAACTGCTGCGCACCATCGACATCGACCGTGAAGTGGAAACGCTGCGCGGCGAACTGAAGGCCACCAGCTCGGAAGCCAAGATCAAGAAGATCTCCAAGCGCCTGAAGGTGCTGGAAGGCTTCCAGAAGTCCGGCATCAAGGCCGAGTGGATGGTCATGGAAGTGCTGCCCGTGCTGCCGCCGGACCTGCGTCCGCTGGTGCCGCTGGACGGCGGCCGCTTCGCGACCTCCGACCTGAACGACCTGTACCGCCGCGTCATCAACCGCAACAACCGTCTGAAGCGCCTGCTGGAGCTGAAGGCTCCTGAAATCATCCTGCGCAACGAAAAGCGCATGCTGCAGGAAGCCGTCGACTCGCTGCTGGACAACGGTCGCCGCGGCAAGGCCATGACCGGCGCCAACAAGCGTCAGCTCAAGTCCCTGGCCGACATGATCAAGGGCAAGAGCGGTCGTTTCCGTCAGAACCTGTTGGGCAAGCGCGTCGACTACTCGGGCCGTTCGGTCATCGTGGTGGGTCCGCAGCTCAAGCTGCACCAGTGCGGCCTGCCCAAGCTGATGGCCCTGGAACTGTTCAAGCCGTTCATCTTCAATCGCCTGGAGATGATGGGCCTGGCCACGACCATCAAGGCCGCCAAGAAATTGGTGGAAAGCCAGGAACCGGTGGTCTGGGACATCCTGGAAGAAGTCATCCGCGAACACCCGGTGATGCTGAACCGCGCGCCGACGCTGCACCGTCTGGGCATCCAGGCGTTCGAGCCGGTGTTGATCGAAGGCAAGGCCATCCAGCTGCACCCGCTGGTCTGCGCGGCGTTCAACGCCGACTTCGACGGTGACCAGATGGCCGTCCACGTGCCGCTGTCGCTGGAAGCCCAGCTGGAAGCGCGCACGCTGATGCTGGCTTCGAACAACGTGCTGTTCCCGGCCAACGGCGAACCGTCGATCGTGCCGTCCCAGGACATCGTGCTGGGTCTGTACTACACGACGCGCGAGCGCATCAACGGCAAGGGCGAAGGCATCTTCTTCACCGACGTGGCCGAAGTGCAACGTGCCTACGACAATGGTGAAGTCGAGCTGCAAAGCCGCATCACCGTGCGTCTGAAGGAACACGAGCGTGACGAGAATGGCGAATGGCAGCCGGTGATCCGCCGCCATGAGACCACCGTCGGCCGCGCGCTGCTGTCCGAGATCCTGCCCAAGGGCCTGCCCTTCACCGTCCTGAACAAGGCGCTGAAGAAGAAGGAAATCTCGCGCCTGATCAACCAGTCGTTCCGCCGTTGCGGCCTGCGCGACACGGTGATCTTCGCCGACAAGCTGATGCAGTCGGGCTTCCGTCTGGCCACCCGTGGCGGTATCTCGATCGCCATGGGCGACATGCTGATCCCGTCGGCCAAGGAAGGCATCCTGGCCGAAGCCAGCCGCGAAGTGAAGGAAATCGACAAGCAGTACTCGTCGGGTCTGGTCACGTCCCAGGAACGCTACAACAACGTGGTGGACATCTGGGGCAAGGCCGGCGACAAGGTCGGCAAGGCGATGATGGAACAACTGGCCACCGAACCCGTGATCAACCGTCACGGCGAGGAAGTGCGCCAGGAGTCGTTCAACTCCATCTACATGATGGCCGACTCGGGCGCGCGCGGTTCGGCCGCCCAGATCCGCCAGCTGGCCGGTATGCGCGGCCTGATGGCCAAGCCGGATGGCTCGATCATCGAAACGCCCATCACCGCGAACTTCCGTGAAGGCCTGAACGTGCTTCAGTACTTCATCTCGACGCACGGTGCGCGTAAGGGTCTGGCCGACACGGCGCTGAAGACCGCGAACTCGGGTTACCTGACCCGTCGTCTGGTCGACGTGACGCAAGACCTGGTGATCACCGAGGACGATTGCGGCACCTCGCAGGGCTACAACATGAAGGCCCTGGTGGAAGGCGGTGAAGTCATCGAGCCGCTGCGCGACCGTATCCTCGGCCGCGTTGCCGCCGTGGACATCGTCAACCCGGACACGCAGGAAACCGCCATCACGGCCGGTACCTTGCTGGACGAGGACATGGTCGACACCATCGACCGCATCGGCGTGGACGAAGTCAAGGTCCGCACCCCGCTGACCTGCGAAACGCGCCATGGCCTGTGCGCGCGCTGCTACGGCCGTGATCTCGGCCGCGGCTCGTCGGTCAACCAGGGCGAGGCGGTTGGCGTCATCGCCGCCCAGTCCATCGGTGAACCCGGCACGCAGCTCACGATGCGTACGTTCCACATCGGTGGCGCGGCGTCGCGCTCGGCCTTGGCCAGCGCGGTGGAAACCAAGTCCAGCGGCGTGGTCGGCTTTGCCAGCACCATGCGCTACGTCACCAACGCCAAGGGCGAGCGCGTTGCCATCTCGCGCTCGGGCGAACTGGCGATCTTCGATGACAACGGCCGCGAGCGCGAACGCCACAAGATCCCGTACGGCGCGACCGTGCTGGTGGGCGATGGCGAGGCCGTGAAGGCCGGCGCGCGCCTGGCGACGTGGGATCCGCTGACCCGTCCGATCGTGTCGGAATACGGTGGCGCCGTCCGCTTCGAGAACATCGAGGAAGGCGTGACCGTGGCCAAGCAGGTGGACGAAGTCACCGGCCTGTCGACGCTGGTCGTCATCACGCCCAAGACCCGTGGCGGCAAGATCGTCATGCGTCCGCAGATCAAGCTGGTCAACGAGAACGGCGAAGACGTCAAGATCGCCGGCACCGATCACTCGGTGAACATCTCGTTCCCGGTCGGCGCGCTGATCACCGTGCGTGACGGCCAGCAGGTTGCCGTGGGTGAGGTGCTGGCGCGTATTCCGCAGGAATCGCAAAAGACCCGCGACATTACCGGCGGTCTGCCGCGCGTGGCCGAGCTGTTCGAAGCCCGCTCGCCCAAGGATGCCGGCATGCTCGCCGACGTTACCGGTACGGTCTCGTTCGGCAAGGACACCAAGGGCAAGCAGCGCCTGGTCATCACCGACCTGGAAGGCGTCAGCCACGAGTTCCTGATTCCGAAGGAAAAGCAGGTGCTGGTGCACGACGGCCAGGTGGTGAACAAGGGCGAAATGATCGTGGACGGCCCGGCCGATCCCCACGACATCCTGCGCCTGCAGGGCATCGAGAAGCTGGCGACCTACATCGTCGACGAAGTGCAGGACGTTTACCGTCTGCAGGGCGTGAAGATCAACGACAAGCACATCGAAGTGATTGTTCGCCAGATGCTGCGTCGTGTGAACATCGTCGATGCGGGCGATACCGAGTTCATCCCGGGCGAGCAGGTCGAGCGCTCCGAGCTGTTGAACGAGAACGACCGTGTCAACGCCGAGAACAAGCGTCCGGCCACCTACGAAAACGTGCTGCTGGGTATCACCAAGGCCTCGCTGTCGACCGACTCGTTCATCTCGGCCGCCTCGTTCCAGGAGACCACGCGTGTCCTGACCGAAGCCGCCATCATGGGCAAGCGCGACGACCTGCGTGGCCTGAAGGAAAACGTCATCGTCGGCCGCCTGATCCCGGCCGGTACCGGCCTGGCGTATCACCATGCCCGCAAGGACAAGGAAGCCCTGGAGGCCGCGGAACGCGAAGCCGCCCGCCAGCTGGCCAACCCGTTCGAGGACGCGCCGGTCACGGTGGGTTCGGACGCCGATGCCCCGTCGACTGACCTGGGTAGCGAGGACGCCGCCGAGTAACGGCGCGCGTCGGTATATCCCCCGCGCGGTCCGGGCGGGGGAGGCCAGAAGCAAAAAGGCCGCTGATGCGAATCAGCGGCCTTTTTTTGCGCGTGGCAGGGCCCGGTTATCTGGCCGCCTGGGCCTTGGCGTGCTGGAACACGGGGCCCCAGATCGGATGGCCAGCTTCGTTGGGTGCCAGTTCGAAGGAGGGATCGATCTGCAGGATGCGGCGGAAGCTGTCTTCGCACAGTTGTGCATAGCGGCTGACGCAGTAGCTGAACGCCTGCAGCTTGTACGCCTCGATGCGAACGGCCTTGCTGGAGGCCGCCAGTTCATCGGAGCGCGCTACCCGTCGGATGACTTCGCCATAATGGCCGGCCATGTATTGGTCACGCACCTGTTGCAACTGTTCCAGTGCCTCGGGCGTGGGGGCGCGGTCGGGGGCGGTAGCGCTCAGGCCGGAACAACCGGCCAGCCCGAACGATAATCCGAGCGCACCATAGAGAAGGCGAATTTTCATAGGCTTCCAGCGAATTCGGAGAAACTTGACGATACGCTATCGTGCCACAGCCTGATGCGCTCGGACATTTTCGGCAATGTCCTTACGTAACGGATTGGCTAATATTCCGCCTACCAGCCGTCAACCCGATTTCTTGCGCCCGTCGCGCAGCCTTTTGATTATGTCTTCATCCGTCGGCCTGCATACGCCGCGCAGCCCCTTTTCAGGCGCTGCGCCGCTCGCTTTGCGCCCATTGAGCGCCATCGCCGCCAGTTCGGCGGGGGGCGTGCCGGAGGCGCGCATCAAGCGTTTGCTGGCGGACCTGCTGCCGTCGCTGATGGGGCTGCATGCCCAGGGCGAGATCTGCGGCGACATTTCCCTGGATACGGTGGGCATGGATGAGGGCGCGCACGCGCACCTGCTGCCGGAACTGGCGGTGCCGCGCTCGCGCCGGGCAGGAGTGACGCCGGCTCCGGGGTTCGCGCCTTTCGAACTGTATACCGATTCCGCACAATGGCCTCGCGGTCCCTGGACCGACGTTTACGCGCTCTGTGCGGTCATGCATGCCCTGGTCATCGGCCTGCGTCCGCCCCCGGCGCCGGAGCGCCGCGCGACCGACAGTTATGAGCCGTTGATGGCGCTGGGCCTGACGAAGTACAGCCCGGCATTCCTGGAGGCTATCGATCGCGGCCTGGCGATGCAGCCTGCCGACCGGCCACAGACCTTGGGCGAACTGGCGGCCATGCTGGATATCTCCGCGGATGCCGAAATCGTGCCCGTCGTTCCGGAGGCATCCCGGGCCGCGGCGACAACCGTTCCCGCCGCGCCGGCGGCGGCCGCCGGCAAGCCGCGTGGCGCCGGCCGGCCATTGCTCATGCTGCTGTTGCTGGTGGCGTTGATGGGTGCTGGCGTCTATGCCTGGATGCGTGCCGGCGGTGGCGGCACCAACGCCGTGATCACCCGTTCCGAAGTCGTGCAGCCGAATCCCCCAGTCACCTCGCCCGCGCCGGTGGCGGCCCGCCCTGCGGCAACGGCCATGGCGCCGTCAGGACCGCCGCTGTCCGCAGCATCGCGGCAGGCTGAGCCCGAGGCGGGAGCGGCAGGCATGACGATCGCGCCGCAGGCGCCAGCCGCCGCCCCGGCCGATGCCGGTACCGCGAGCCCGATTCCGCCCGCGCCGGCTACCTCGGCCGAGGCCGGCGTGCCAGCGGTCGAGGAACCGGCCGCGCCATCGGAGCCGGTTCAGGATGAAACGCCGAAACCCAAGCCGGCGCCGGTTCTGGTGCGCCTGGATATCCGGCCCTGGGGCGAGGTATGGGTCAACGGTGTTGCGCGCGGCGTCAGTCCGCCGGTCAAGGAATTGCGCCTGGTTCCCGGCAAATACCAGGTGGTGCTGCGCAACGCCGACCTGCCTCCCTATCGGACCACACTGGAAGTCAGGGCCGGCAGACCCGCCGTCATTTCGCACGTTTTCCAATAAGGCGCGGATCCGCCTTCCCTGCCGGCCCTAGGCCGAGGCTTCCTCGGGGGCGACAGGCAGGCGGAGCGTGAATACCGAGCCCACGCCGGCCTCGCTTGTCACCTCGACGTCGCCGCCATGGCGCAGCGCCACGGTGCGCACAAAGGCCAGCCCCAGCCCCGCGCCGCCCACATCCCCCCGTGTGGCGACGCCTACCCGCGAGAATGGCTCGAAAAGGCGCGCCAGATCCTCTGGCGCGATACCCTGTCCCTGGTCGCGGATGTGGACGCGCCAATAGCCCTGCGCCGCGTCGATGTGGCACGCAATGCGGGTGCGCGGCGGGCTGTACTTGATCGCGTTGTCGATCAGGTTGCTCAAGGCGCGCATCAGCAGCGTCTGGTCGCCGCGTACATAGGCCACCGGCAGCGGCGGGATCACTTCCAGCGTGATGCCGCGCTTGTGCGCGGCAGCCCAGAATTCATCGACGCCGTCCTGCAGCAGGCTGCCCAGATCCAGGTCGACAGCGCTGATGGCCATCGATTCGGCGCGCGTCAGGTGCACGAAATCGTCGACCAGGTGCAAGGTACGGTTGGCCAGGGCGGCGATGCGCGCCAGGGTATCGTCTTTGCCATCCGGCGCGGCGCCGTCCTGGGTCATTTCGACCAGCGCGAGGATGGAACTCTGCGGCGCCCGCATGTCGTGCGAAATGAAGCGCAGCGTCTCCTCGCGTTGCCGCTCGGCTTGGCGGATGCCGGAAATGTCCGTCAGCGTGGCGACGGTGCCGGCGAAGTTGCCTTCGGCCGTGTGGATCGGCGCGCACTTCAGGATCAAATCACGGCCGGCGTGGTCGCGGACCTCCAGGTCGGCACTCCACGGTGACTGTTCCGCCACCGGCCCCTGGCCGCTCAACACCTGGGCCACGCGCTGCCGTGTCGGTTCGTCGCCGATGGTCTTTTCCAGCAGATGGATCGCCGGATGCCCGACGCGCGGCGGCCGCATGCCCAAGCGCTGGAAATACATCACCGCGGCCTGGTTGCGGAATTGCATGCGGCCATCCTGGTCGAATACCAGCGTTGCGTCGGGCATGCCGTCCAACCCGTCGGCCAGGAAGCGCCGCAGATTGCGCACGCGCGCCAGCGCCCGCCGCAATTCGCCGACGCGACTCTCGAGCGAGGCGCTGGGCCCGCCGGACTGTGCCCTGGCTTCATTCAGCACGGGCGGATACTCGCGTTGCAACCGCCGCAGTTCGTTGTCCATATAGCGCAGCGCGGCTTCCTGGCTGCGCCAGCTCCATAGCGGATAGCACAGGGCCACGCCCAGCAGCGCCGCGGTTGGCGCGAACCACAGATAGCTGTGGCCCAGCAGCAGCAGGCTGCAGAGCAACACCAGCGCCAGCAGGGCAATGTTCACCAGCAGTGCCAGGTTGGGAGACAGGCGCCAGAGCGCCAGGCAGGCCAACAGCACCGGCAGCGCCGAGAACAGGGCGTTGAGCCAGGGGGCGGGCGGCTGGAAGGCGATGTCGTCATTGGCCGCCTGCAGCAGATTGGCAATGATCTCCACGCCCGGCATGCCGCTGACGTCATGCGATACCGGCGTGGTGTAGGCATCGCCCAGGCCCGTGGCCCAGGCGCCTACCAGGATGTACTTGCCGCGCAGTTGATCGGCCGGCACGTCGCCGCGCAGCACCGACAGATACGACACGGCACGCGTATGCGCCACCGGCCCGGCGTATGGAATCAGTATGCTGCCTTCCGTGCCGGCGTGTCGCAGCAGCCTGTCGGCCAGGGCCTGTTGCCCGCCTACGTCAAGCATGCTCAGCGCGAAGTGTTGCCAGCGTTCGCCGCCGTAGCGGGTCGTCAGTTGCGCCGAGCGCAGCACGCCATCCGCATCCAGGCTGGCGTTGATGAAGCCGCTGCCGGCCGCGGCCTGGGCCAGGGCGGGAATGGGCGTGCTGATCGACGAAGGGTGCCGCAGGCGATCCAGCACCACCGGCAGCACGACGCGGCCATTGCGCCGGATGCTGTCGGCAAGAATGCCATCGTCGCCGGGATGGGTGGTGTCGGGTTCGGCGAAGATCAGGTCCAGGCCGACCGCGCGGGCGCCTTGCAGGCGGTCCAGCAGCGCGGCGTGCACCGCCCGCCGCCATGGCCAGCGGCCGAGCGCGTCGATGCTGGCGTCGTCGATCGCGACGATCAGGATGTCGGGCGAGATGTCACGCCCGGTCAAGCCGACGGCGCGGTCATACAGGATCTGATCGATACGTCCCAGGCCGTTGAACCCGCCGAGCAAGGCGGCCAACAGCGCCAGCGCCACCGTCAACCACAGGCCTGATCGCGAGGTCCGGTCGATGGGATCGACGGCGTCCGCCATGAGCACCCGTCTAGTATTCGGTCAGCGTCACGAATCCGCCGCTGCCGGTGGCGACACCCAGGCCGCTGCTGGTCATCAGCTGGTTCACGCCGGTGAAAGTGGCCGTGGCGTCCTGGCCGCCCAGGCCGAGCTCATCGATGGCCCGCACCGACACGTAAAAGGTCCCAGGGCCGGGGGCGCTGAAGCGGATGTCCGGGGTGGCAAATCGGGTGGAGGACACCAGCTGGGTGCCATCGGCATCGCGCGCCACGCGCACCAGGTAGCCCTGCGCGCCGGGCACGGGCGCGAAGGCGCTGGTCCAGACGCCGCCACCCGCACGCACCGGTTCGCCCAGTCGCGGCGCCGCGAGCAGTCGGCGCACGCCCGCGACCTGGCCGTCGGCACCGATGGCCGCGCCATAGCCCTTGGCCACGGCCACCGGCTGCGCCGGCGCCGCGCCGGGCGCGTGCGGTTGCAACCTCACGCTGCCTTCCAGGACTTCGCTGCGTACCCCCTGGCTGCCACTCTGCACGCGAAACCGCGTGCCGCGCACGCCCGTCACGGCCACCGGCGTACGCACCTCGAAACGGCCGACTCCCTGCCCGCTAGGCGCGACGCTGGATTCGACACTGCCGCGTTCGACGTGGATGACCGAGTCGGTCAGGTCGGTGCCTTCGAATTGGCGCAGGCGGGTCAGTTCCACGGCGCCGTCGGCCGGCAGCGTGAGCTTGGAGCCGTCGGCCAGCTCCAGCGTGACGAAGCCATTGGGCGCGGTGACGACTTTGCTGCCTTCGGACACGTTGGCCCCCGCCTTGAGCGCCTGTCCGTCCAGCTTCGCCTGGCCGCTGACGTGCACCACGCGTGCCTCGGCGGCACGCTCTGGAATCATCGACAGGGGGATGCGCAGTTCCAGTCCGATCGGCAGGCGCTCGGGCGTGGTGACGTTATTGAGCGCCTGCAGCGGGTTCCAGTTGGCCGGATTGCGCGTATAGGCGGAGGCAATATTGATCAGCGTATCGCCCTGGCGCACGCGGTAGATGAAATCCTCGCCCAGCGCGCCAGCGGGTTGACCATGCGAGGAAGTTGCGAGCAGCAGGCCGGAAAACAAGGCAAGCAGGGAAAGCGCGCGGCAGCGGCTCATGACGTTCAGATCTCCAGTTAGTGCCGCTTGGCGCTAGGGCGCCGCAGGCGTGCTGTCTTCGGACGCGCCGATCAATTCCAGCCGGTAGCCGAGCGCGTAGGAAGAACTCAGCCGCACGCCATGCTCCGGCCGCAGCTGCAGCTTCTGGCGGATGTTCGACAGGTGCGTGTCGAGCGTGCGGGAAGTGGCGGGAATCTCGCGGTTCCAGACGCATTCGGCCAGCACGTCGCGCGACATGAGCCGGCCCAGGTTGCGGAAGAACAGCAGCGCGAGTTCGAACTCCTTGGGCGCCAGCGCGATCGCCGCGCCATCGAGCGCGATCGAGCGCGCGGCCGGATCGACGCGATAGTTGGCCACGTCGAAGGCCTGGTCGGCAGGCTCGGCGATCTGGCTGCGGCGCAGCAATGCCGCGACACGCGCCAGCAATTCCAGCGGCCGCAGGGGCTTGACGATGTAGTCGTCGGCACCGGCGCGCAGGCCCTCGACCAGGTCGTCCTCGCTGGAACGATTGGTGAGAAAAATGACCGGAATGCGCGGGCCGATATTGGCGCGCAACCAGCGCACCACATCGTCGCCATCGATATCGGGTAAGTGCCAGTCCAGTAGCACCAGGTCAAACGCTTCATTGCGCAAAGCGGCGAGCAGGTCGCGGCTTTGCTGATAGCTGGTGCAGGCGTATCCGGCGGCAGTCAGGACTTGCTGGATGCGTTTCGCCTGGTCCAGGTCGTCTTCCAGCGACGCGATTTTCATCAGACGGGGTCTCTCTCGCGAAGGTTGGCTGCGCAAGCGCGCCCTGTGGCGCCCTACTGCAATAAGGAGAAAGGATTGTGTAATGGAATGATAACTCGCGTCGCGTCACTGTTGGCTACGTTGTGCCAACAACTGTCAAACATTGCAAAGTTGACGAATCTTGACTGGAGTTGTTGCAGAACAACGGGCCAAACTGTCCCCAACCTCCCCATCAGCCGGCGCGGTCAGCCGGCGCGCGGGGGGAGGCAGAAGGGATGGAAGAAACCTATGAATCAATTGCGCGTACTGATGATGTCGCCGGACGAGGCCGCACGCAACGCCGCGGTGTCCGCACTGCTTCAAGCTGGAATTTCGGCCCGTGGCTGTTCGACTTCTCTGGAATTATTCGGCCTGTTGAGCAACAGCACCTACGATGCCGTGGTCCTGAACGTGGGGACGCTGGGTGAAATCGGCTATGCCCTGGTGGCGCGGTTGCATGGCTCCTCGCCGCTGGGAATTGTGGTGACGGGCAACAATCTGTCGCTGGAAACCCGCCTGCGTTGCCTGCAGAGTGGCGCTGACGCCTGCCTGCCGCCGCCGCATGACCCTCGCGAACTGGCCTGCATTCTGTTGGCGCTGGCCCGCCGTCTGCCCATCGGGCAGGACAGTGCTCCGGTCGAAGAGCCTGGGTCGGGCCAATGGGAGTTGCGCGACCAGGGGTGGACCCTCGCGGCGCCTTCCGGCACGACGATCTCCCTGTCGGCCAATGAACGACTGATCGTGCGTTCGCTGCTGGAAGTGGCGGGCAGGGCGGTCGGGCGCAACGAATTGGGTGACGAGTTGCGGGAGGAAGGGGGCGGAGCGCGCTCCAGCGGCACACGCAGTATTGACGTCATCGTCAGCCGCCTGCGGCGCAAGGCCGAACTGGCGGGCGTGATGTTGCCAATCCGCACGGTCTACGGCAGTGGCTACCTGTTCGCCGACCAATAAACCACCCGTGGCGCGTGCCTTGCGCTATCCTGCCGGCAGGGGCTTCGGCCTCTTTGGTTGGGGCGAGGAGCACGCTTGCCGACCAGGGAATATCCCGCAGCGGTCGTCATCTTCCCGCCTCGGCAATTTGGCCCCATTTTTGCCGACTTGCCCTTGAGCTGCGCCTAACGCGTCGTCTTTTGCCGGCAACACGCCTGGGCGCGGCGCTTACAAAAGTTTTTGACAGTGCGCCTGGTTCTAAGCTATGCTAAAGGGCTTACTGCTTTATTTGCGCGCAAAGTTTGATGCCAGGAATGGCAATCAACAAGTGAAGCGCCAGGAAGACGGGTCCGGTCAATCACCCAGGCAACCTTTGCCTGGCGACCCAAGGCCAAAGGGGTGCGTCACGAGCCCCTGTCAACCGACGCTGCCATCTCCGAAGCATCCGGTTTGTGCGTTTTCATGGTTTGTTGGCAAGCCCGCTCTTTTACGTATTTGAACGTTTGAGGCGGTCTTGCGCGAGCCGCCTTCTCCGAGAGTCACCACTCGCGGAGACGAGTACGTAAGTACTTACCCAGTGGTACGTAAAAGGGATTTCAAAGGTCATGCCTACCATTAGCCAACTCGTGCGCAAGCCGCGCGAAGTCAGCATCATCAAAAGCAAGAGCCCCGCGCTCGAAAACTGCCCGCAACGCCGCGGCGTGTGCACTCGCGTGTACACCACCACCCCCAAGAAGCCGAACTCCGCTCTGCGTAAGGTTGCCAAAGTGCGTCTGACCAACGGTTACGAAGTCATTTCGTACATCGGCGGTGAAGGCCACAACCTGCAAGAGCACTCGGTGGTTCTGGTGCGTGGCGGTCGTGTAAAGGACTTGCCCGGTGTGCGTTATCACATCGTGCGCGGTTCCCTCGACCTGCAAGGCGTCAAGGATCGTAAGCAAGCCCGCTCGAAGTACGGCGCCAAGCGCCCGAAGAAGGCCTGATCACGAATCAGCAGTACCCCCGCGTGGCGGCCATCCGTCATTAGGGAAGTGCAACCGCGCCATCCGCAATGCAAGGGAAGGTGCGCGGCACGTAAGGGGTCGTCTTATTGGACGGCCATGGCCGTGTAACGAAACACGGTTCAACTGAACAGACACAAGGAAGCAACAATGCCCCGTCGTCGCGAAGTACCCAAGCGCGAGATTCTGCCCGATCCCAAGTTCGGCAGCGTCGAACTCGCCAAGTTCATGAACGTCGTCATGCTGGACGGCAAGAAGGCCGTCGCCGAGCGCATCGTCTACGGTGCCCTCGAGCAAGTCGCCACCAAGACCGGCAAGGAGCCGATCGAGGTTTTCAGCCTGGCGATCAACAACATCAAGCCGATCGTCGAAGTCAAGAGCCGCCGCGTTGGCGGTGCCAACTACCAAGTGCCGGTTGAAGTGCGCCCCGTGCGCCGCCTGGCCCTGGCTATGCGTTGGCTCCGTGAAGCCGCCAAGAAGCGTGGCGAAAAGTCGATGGATCTGCGTCTTGCTGGCGAACTGATCGACGCCTCCGAAGGTCGTGGCGCCGCGATGAAGAAGCGCGAAGACACGCACAAGATGGCCGAGGCCAACAAGGCCTTCAGCCATTTCCGCTGGTAATTTAAGGACTAACCCACCATGGCCCGCAAAACCCCGATCGAGCGCTATCGCAACATTGGTATCTCTGCGCACATCGATGCAGGGAAAACCACCACGACCGAACGTATCCTGTTCTACACCGGCGTCAATCACAAGATTGGCGAAGTGCATGATGGCGCCGCCACCATGGACTGGATGGAGCAAGAGCAAGAGCGTGGCATCACCATTACGTCGGCTGCAACGACGGCGTTTTGGCGTGGCATGGCCGGCAACTACCCCGAGCATCGCATCAACATCATCGACACCCCGGGACACGTGGACTTCACCATCGAGGTGGAACGTTCCATGCGCGTCCTGGACGGTGCCTGCATGGTCTACTGCGCGGTGGGTGGTGTTCAGCCCCAGTCCGAAACCGTGTGGCGTCAAGCCAACAAGTACGGCGTGCCGCGTCTGGCGTTCGTCAACAAGATGGACCGTACCGGCGCGAACTTCTTCAAGGTCTATGACCAACTGAAGACGCGTCTGCGCGCGAACCCCGTGCCCATCGTGATCCCCATCGGCGCCGAAGACACGTTCCAAGGCGTGATCGACCTGGTCAAGATGAAGGCGATCATCTGGGACGAGGCCAGCCAAGGCACCAAGTTCGACTACAAGGACATTCCGGCCGAGCTGGAAGGCACCGCCGCCGAATGGCGCGAAAAGCTGGTTGAAGCTGCCGCCGAGTCGTCGGAAGAGCTGATGAACAAGTACCTGGAGTCGGGTACGCTGGACGAGGCCGAGATCAACCTGGCCATTCGTCAACGCACCATCGCTGGCGAAATCCAGCCGATGCTGTGCGGCACCGCCTTCAAGAACAAGGGCGTGCAGCGCATGCTGGACGCGGTCATCGACTACCTGCCTTCGCCCGTGGACATCCCCCCGGTCGACGGCCAGGACGACGAAGGCAACGCCATCAACCGCAATGCCGACGACAACGAGAAGTTCTCGGCGCTGGCATTCAAGCTGATGAGCGATCCGTTCGTCGGCCAGCTGACCTTCGTGCGCGTTTACTCGGGCATCCTGAAGTCGGGCGACACGGTCTACAACCCCATCAAGGGCAAGAAGGAACGTATCGGCCGCATCCTGCAGATGCACGCGAACAACCGCGAGGAAATCAAGGAAGTTCTGGCCGGTGACATCGCCGCCGTGGTGGGCCTGAAGGACGTGACGACCGGCGAAACGCTGTGCGACGTCGATTCGCACATCCTGCTGGAGCGTATGGAGTTCCCCGAGCCCGTGATTTCGCAGGCCGTCGAACCCAAGTCGAAGGCTGACCAGGAAAAGATGGGCCTGGCGCTGTCGCGCCTGGCACAGGAAGATCCGTCGTTCCGCGTGCGCAGCGACGAAGAATCCGGCCAAACCATCATTTCCGGCATGGGCGAGCTGCACCTGGAAATTCTGGTCGACCGCATGAAGCGCGAATTCGGCGTGGAAGCCAACGTCGGCAAGCCGCAAGTGGCCTACCGTGAAACCATCCGCAAGACCTGCGAAGAAGTCGAAGGCAAGTTCGTCAAGCAGTCGGGCGGTCGCGGTCAGTACGGTCACGTGGTCCTGAAGGTCGAACCGCTCCAACCGGGCGGCGGCTACGAGTTCGTCGACGCCATCAAGGGCGGTGTGGTTCCTCGCGAATTCATCCCCGCGGTGGACAAGGGCATCCAGGAAACGCTGCCTGCCGGCATCCTGGCCGGTTACCCGGTCGTGGACGTCAAGGTCACGCTGTTCTTCGGTTCGTACCACGATGTGGACTCGAACGAAAACGCGTTCAAGATGGCCGGCTCGATGGCGTTCAAGGAAGGCATGCGCAAGGCCAGCCCCGTGCTGCTGGAACCGATGATGGCCGTTGAAGTCGAAACGCCTGAAGACTACGCCGGTACCGTGATGGGCGATCTGTCCTCGCGTCGCGGCATGGTCCAGGGCATGGACGACATGGTCGGTGGTGGCAAGACCATCAAGGCTGAAGTTCCGCTGGCCGAGATGTTCGGTTACGCCACGAACCTGCGTTCGCTGACGCAAGGTCGTGCCACGTACACGATGGAATTCAAGCATTACTCCGAGGCCCCCAAGAACGTCGCTGACGAAGTCATCGCCGCTCGGGCCAAGTAAATAACCCTCGCCGCGCCCGCCCACAAGGCGGCGCGGCAAATATCGAAATTTCCTTGAAAGTCAAAGGATAGAGATCATGGCAAAAGGCAAGTTTGAACGTACCAAGCCGCACGTGAACGTGGGTACGATTGGTCACGTTGACCACGGCAAAACGACGTTGACGGCGGCCATCACGACCGTTCTGTCGACCAAGTTCGGTGGCGAAGCCAAGGGCTACGACCAGATCGACGCGGCTCCCGAAGAAAAGGCTCGCGGCATCACGATCAACACGGCGCACGTCGAGTACGAAACGGAAACGCGTCACTACGCGCACGTTGACTGCCCGGGCCACGCTGACTACGTCAAGAACATGATCACGGGCGCGGCGCAGATGGACGGCGCGATCCTGGTTGTGTCGGCCGCTGACGGCCCGATGCCGCAAACGCGTGAACACATCCTGCTGAGCCGCCAGGTTGGCGTGCCGTACATCATCGTCTTCCTGAACAAGGCCGACATGGTTGACGACGCCGAGCTGCTCGAGCTGGTGGAAATGGAAGTTCGCGAACTGCTGAGCAAGTACGACTTCCCGGGCGACGACACCCCGATCGTGAAGGGTTCGGCCAAGCTGGCGCTGGAAGGCGACAAGGGCGAACTGGGCGAGCAAGCGATCCTGTCGCTGGCGCAAGCGCTGGACACCTACATCCCGACGCCCGAGCGTGCCGTTGACGGCGCGTTCCTGATGCCGGTCGAAGACGTGTTCTCGATCTCGGGTCGCGGCACCGTGGTGACCGGCCGTATCGAACGCGGCATCATCAAGGTCGGCGAAGAAATCGAAATCGTCGGTATCGTGCCGACGGTCAAGACGACCTGCACCGGCGTGGAAATGTTCCGCAAGCTGCTGGACCAAGGTCAAGCCGGCGACAACGTGGGCATCCTGCTGCGCGGCACCAAGCGTGAAGACGTCCAGCGCGGCCAGGTTCTGGCCAAGCCGGGCTCGATCACCCCGCACACGGACTTCACGTCCGAGGTGTACATCCTGTCCAAGGAAGAAGGCGGCCGCCACACCCCGTTCTTCAACGGCTACCGTCCCCAGTTCTACTTCCGCACGACGGACGTGACGGGCACGATCGACCTGCCGGCCGACAAGGAAATGGTTCTGCCGGGCGACAACGTGACGATGACCGTCAAGCTGCTGGCCCCGATCGCCATGGAAGAAGGCCTGCGTTTCGCCATCCGTGAAGGCGGTCGTACCGTCGGCGCCGGCGTCGTCGCCAAGATCCTGAAGTAATCCGGATCACCCAAGCAGCACACAACCAGCGGGGGCGCTCGCGCCCTCGCCTCTCGTTCTTTAGGAAACGCCATGAAAAACCAAAAGATCCGTATCCGCTTGAAAGCCTTCGATTACAAGCTGATCGATCAATCGGCCGCTGAAATCGTCGACACCGCCAAGCGCACGGGCGCCGTTGTCCGCGGCCCGGTGCCGCTGCCCACGCGTATCCGTCGTTACGACGTGCTGCGTTCGCCGCACGTCAACAAGACGTCGCGTGACCAGTTCGAAATCCGTACCCATCAGCGCCTGATGGACATCGTTGATCCTACCGACAAGACCGTTGACGCTCTGATGCGTCTGGACCTGCCGGCCGGCGTCGACGTCGAAATCGCGCTGCAGTAAGGCGCTCCCCGGGGCCGCCACCTTCGCCGGCGGGCCCGTGAAAAATGGCCGCAGTCCTTCGGGAGTGCGGCCATTTGTTTTTGCGCCACAGCCAGGCGCGTGGGTGGCGGGGCAGGGCGCTTTTGCTGCTAAGTGCTTGTGCTGCCTGAAAAAAACGTGCTAATATGCCAAGCTTGCCATTTTGTGGCAGGTCTAACTACGGCGAGGCCCATGCGTATCCGAGCTTTCGGGGCGTGCAAGCCACAGCCAGGTTGAACATAGTCGTAGGGCAAAGGCCGTTACCTTTTGCCTGATTAGCCCCGACCAATCGCAGTCGGGAATGGAGAAAACGATGTCGAATTCGACACCCACGCCCGCCGCTCACCGGCTGGGGCTGGTGGGTCGCAAGGTCGGCATGACCCGCATTTTTACCGAGGAAGGTGAATCCATCCCGGTGACCGTGCTGGACGTGTCGAACAACCGCGTGACCCAAGTTAAGTCGCTGGAAACCGACGGCTACGCCGCGATCCAGGTGGCTTATGGCACTCGTCGTGCCTCGCGTGTGCCGCAAGCGCAAACGGGCCACTACGCCAAGGCCGGCGCTGAAGCCGGCAGCATCCTCAAGGAATTCCGCCTCGATCCCGCCCGCGCCGCCGAATTCTCGGCCGGTGCCGTGATCGCCGTGGAATCGGTGTTCGAAGCCGGCCAACAGGTCGACGTCACGGGCACCACGATCGGTAAGGGCTTTGCCGGTACCATCAAGCGCCACAACTTCGGCTCGCAACGCGCCTCGCACGGTAACTCCCGTTCGCACCGCGTTCCCGGCTCGATCGGTCAGGCTCAAGATCCGGGTCGTATTTTCCCGGGTAAGCGCATGGCGGGTCACCTGGGTGATGTCACCCGCACCGTTCAAAACCTCGACGTCGTTCGCGTTGACGTGGAGCGCGGCCTGCTGCTGGTCAAGGGCGCTGTCCCCGGCCACGCTGGTGCCGACATCGTCGTGCGTCCGGCCATCAAGGCCCCGGCCAAGAAGGGAGCGTAAGTAAATGGATCTCAAGCTCCTGAACGACCAAGGTCAGGCCGCGACTTTCAGCGCGCCCGACACGATCTTCGGCCGTGACTTCAACGAAGCGCTGATTCACCAGATCGTGGTGGCCTTCCAGGCCAACGCCCGTGCCGGCAACCGCGCTCAGAAGGATCGCTCGGAAGTCAAGCACTCGACCAAGAAGCCCTGGCGCCAGAAGGGTACCGGCCGCGCTCGCGCCGGTATGACTTCGTCGCCGCTGTGGCGTGGCGGTGGTCGGATTTTCCCGAACTCGCCGGAAGAGAACTTCAGCCAGAAGGTCAACAAGAAGATGTACCGCGCCGGGATCCGTTCGATCCTGTCGCAGCTGGCTCGCGAAGACCGCATCGCCGTCGTCGAATCGTTCGATCTGGAATCGCCCAAGACCAAGGCCGCCGCTGCAAAGCTGAAGAGCCTGGGCCTGGACTCGGTCCTGATCATCACCGACAACGTCGATGAGAATGTTTACCTCGCCACCCGCAACCTGCCGCACGTTGCCGTTGTCGAGCCCCGTTATGCCGATCCGTTGTCGCTGGTCCACTACAAGAAAGTGCTGATCACCAAGCCGGCCATCGCTCAACTCGAGGAGATGCTGGGATGAACGCTGAACGCTTGATGCAAGTCATTCTGGCTCCGATCGTGACCGAAAAGGCCACGTTCGTCGCTGAGAAGAATCAGCAAGTCGCTTTCCGTGTCGTGGCTGACGCTACCAAGCCGGAAATCAAGGCTGCCGTCGAACTGCTCTTCAAGGTGCAGGTCGAGTCCGTGCAGGTCCTCAACCGTAAGGGCAAAGTCAAGCGCTTTGGCCGATTCGTTGGCCGTCGTCGCGACGAGCGCAAGGCCTACGTTTCGCTCAAGGACGGCCAGGAAATCGACTTTGCGGAGGTGAAGTAAATGGCCCTCGTAAAAGTTAAGCCGACTTCGGCTGGCCGTCGTGGCATGGTGAAGGTTGTCAGCCCGAACCTGCACAAGGGTGAGCCCTACGCGCCGCTGCTGGAAAAGAAGACCCGTGGTTCGGGCCGTAACAACAACGGTCACATCACGATCCGCCACCGTGGCGGCGGTCACAAGCAACACTACCGTGTCGTTGACTTCCGTCGTGACAAGGATGGCATCCCCGCGAAGGTCGAGCGTCTGGAATATGACCCGAACCGTACGGCGCACATCGCTCTGCTGTGCTACGCCGACGGCGAGCGTCGCTACATCATCGCTCCGCGCGGCCTGGAAGTGGGCGCCACGTTGATCTCGGGCATCGAAGCCCCGATCCGCGCCGGCAACACGCTGCCGATCCGCAACATCCCGGTGGGTACGACGATTCACTGCGTCGAAATGCTGCCCGGCAAGGGTGCCCAGATGGTCCGTTCGGCCGGCGCTTCCGCCGTCCTGCTGGCCCGCGAAGGCACCTACGCTCAGGTGCGTCTGCGCTCGGGTGAAGTCCGCCGTGTGCATATCGAATGCCGTGCCACCATCGGTGAAGTCGGTAACGAAGAACACAGCCTGCGCCAGATCGGCAAGGCCGGTGCAATGCGTTGGCGCGGTGTCCGCCCGACGGTTCGTGGCGTGGCCATGAACCCGGTCGATCACCCGCACGGTGGCGGCGAAGGCCGTACCGGTGAAGCACGCGAACCGGTCAGCCCGTGGGGCACTCCGGCGAAGGGTTTCAAGACCCGTCGCAACAAGCGGACGAACAATATGATCGTCCAACGGCGCAAGCGCAAGTAAGAGGCGAACACTATGTCACGTTCGATCAAGAAAGGCCCGTTTGTCGATGCTCACCTGATCAAAAAGGTGGACACGGCCGTCGCGGGCAAAGACAAGAAGCCGATCAAGACCTGGTCGCGTCGCTCGACGATCCTGCCCGAGTTCATCGGTCTGACGATCGCTGTGCACAACGGCAAGCAGCATGTTCCCGTTTACATCAACGAGAACATGGTCGGTCACAAGCTGGGCGAGTTCGCGCTGACCCGTACGTTCAAGGGTCACGCCGCGGACAAGAAGGCGAAGAGGTAAGCGATGGAAACTACTGCCATTATCCGTGGGGTTCACATCTCCGCTCAAAAGACGCGTCTGGTTGCGGATCTGATCCGCGGCCAGAAGGTCGGCCGTGCGCTCGAGATCCTCACCTTCTCGCCGAAGAAGGCCGCCGTCATCCTGAAGAAGGCTGTCGAGTCCGCCATCGCCAACGCCGAGCACAACGACGGCGCCGATATCGACGAACTGAAAGTCACCACGATCTTCGTGGACAAGGCTCAGTCGATGAAGCGCTTCTCCGCTCGCGCCAAGGGCCGCGGCAACCGTATCGAGAAGCAGACCTGCCACATCACGGTCAAGGTCGGAGCTTAAGGAGTCACGATGGGTCAGAAAATTCACCCCACTGGGTTCCGTCTCGCGGTCACCCGTAATTGGTCCTCGCGTTGGTTCGCCGACGACAAGGCCTTCGGCAGCATGCTGGCCGAAGACATCCGCGTCCGCGAGTACCTGAAGAAGAAGCTCAAGAGCGCCTCCGTTGGTCGCGTGATCATCGAGCGTCCCGCCAAGAATGCCCGCATCACCGTCTACTCGGCTCGTCCGGGCGTGGTGATCGGCAAGCGCGGCGAAGACATCGAAAGCCTGAAGGCTGATCTGCAGCGCCTGATGGGCGTGCCCGTGCACGTCAACATCGAAGAAATCCGCAAGCCGGAAACCGATGCTCAACTGATCGCCGACTCGATCTCGCAACAGCTCGAGAAGCGCATCATGTTCCGTCGCGCCATGAAGCGCGCGATGCAGAACGCCATGCGTCTGGGTGCCCAAGGCATCAAGATCATGAGCTCGGGCCGTCTGAACGGTATCGAAATTGCCCGCACCGAGTGGTATCGCGAAGGCCGTGTGCCGCTGCACACCCTCAAGGCCAACATCGACTACGGCACCTCCGAAGCCCACACCACGTACGGCGTGATCGGCATCAAGGTCTGGGTCTACAAGGGCGACATGCTGGCCAACGGCGAACTGCCGCCGGAAACCGCCGCCCCGCGTGAAGAAGAACGTCGTCCGCGCCGCGCTCCGCGTGGTGATCGTCCGGACGGTGCTCGCACCGGTCGTCCGGGTGGTCGTGGCCGTGGTCCCCGCAAGGCGGACGCTGCTCCGGCGCCTGAAGGAGAATAACCATGCTGCAACCCTCTCGCAGAAAGTATCGCAAAGAGCAGAAGGGCCGCAACACCGGTCTGGCGACCCGTGGCACCCACGTGTCGTTCGGCGAATTCGGTCTGAAGGCCACCGGCCGTGGCCGTCTGACCGCCCGCCAGATCGAAGCCGCTCGTCGTGCCATCAACCGTCACATCAAGCGCGGCGGCCGCATCTGGATTCGCATTTTCCCGGACAAGCCCATCTCGCAAAAACCTGCCGAAGTCCGTATGGGTAACGGTAAGGGCAACCCGGAGTACTGGGTCGCCGAGATTCAGCCCGGCAAGGTGCTCTACGAAATGGAAGGGGTTAGCGAAGAGCTCGCGCGTGAAGCTTTCCGCCTGGCCGCTGCCAAGTTGCCGATTTCGACCACGTTCGTCGCGCGTCATATCGGTGCTTAAGGAGTACTAAGACATGAAAGCCAGCGAACTCCGTTCGAAAGACGCCGCAGAGCTCGGCAAAGAGCTCGAAAGCCTGCTGAAGGCGCAATTCGGTCTGCGTATGCAGAAGGCCACGCAGCAGCTTGCCAACACCAGCCAGCTGCGTAACGTGCGCCGCGACATCGCGCGCGTGCGTACCTTGCTGACCGAGAAGGCAGGGAAATAAAGATGAGCGAAACTCAAAACACCCAAGTGGCCAAGCGCCAGCGTACGCTGGTCGGCAAGGTCGTCAGCAACAAGATGGACAAGACTGTCGTCGTTCTGGTTGAGCGCCGCGTCAAGCACCCCATCTTCGGCAAGATCATCATGCGTTCCGCGAAGTACAAGGCGCACGATGAATCGAACCAGTACAACGAAGGCGATACGGTTGAAATCGCTGAAGGCCGTCCCATCTCGCGCTCGAAGTCGTGGAGCGTGGTGCGTCTGGTCGAAGCCGCGCGTATCATCTAAGTGAAGATTTCAGAACGGTTCGCCGTTCTGAGGTAAAACGGCAAGGGTTCAGGCCCTTGCCGTTTTTTTTCGTCCGGCAGCTTTATCGCGTCGGGATTCCAAGGACATCATGCACGGTTCCAGTAAGGTGGCGTTGCTCGTGCTGCTATGCATTGGCGGGCAGTTCGCCGTGCCCGCGCGGGCACAGGCGCCGATGCCGGCCAGTGAGATGGCAGGCAGGCGCGCCGGGGCTCCCGGGGTGATGACGCCCGCTCCGGATCCTGCGGCGATCGGCCGCAACGTATTGAATGCGGGACCAGATCCTCGTGTGCGGCTCGATGGCCTGTCTCGCGATCACGCCGCGATCTTCGGTACCCAGGATGAAGACGAACAGGCCTTGCTGGACAATGAACAGGCACTGCAGCAGCAGCGCGACCAGCTCCGCATGCTCGAGCGCCTTTTCATGCAGAGACCGGCGCAGGCGGATCCGCGACCGCCGGCGATGATGCCGTTGAAGAACGGAGCATCCATGAATATGGCGCCCCTTGTGCCCACGCCCTCCGGCTCGCAACTGGCCGGCGGCCAGGCGCAACGCAGCGTCGACCAGATGCAGCGGCGGGTCGACGATCTGCGGCGCGGCGCCGAGGCGCCGAAACCGGCGTCGCGCTAGTTTCTCGGCGCCGCCCGACGGGCGTCGTCAGGAACCTGGCGACGTAGGCATTGAAACCGAACGAAGCAACTGCCGGCAGGCAGTGCTCGTCCTCGGGCTCCGCCCTTGATATAACGGGCGAGGAAGAGCAATCCGCCCTTCAGCATCGACCGGATCGGGAGTCTGACATATGCGTGCATCGCTAAGCAAACTCGGGTTGGCGCGGGTGGCCGTATTGGTTGCCGCGGGGCTGATGGCGTCGACGGCATATGCCTGGGATATCATGCTGAAGGACTGGTCGGTAGAACGGCCAACCTATGACCGGTTGTTCGTGGTGGGCAGCGATGGCCGACTACGCACCGGCCCGAACGTGCGCGACCTGGAAGCGTTGATGCAGAAGGTCTCCGATCAGTCCAAGGCGCTTGACGAACTGCGTGGCAGGAACGACGCCCTGAGCCGCAAGCTGGACGAGCAGGCTCAGAAGATCGCGGACCTGGAGCGCAAACAGGGCGATGGCGGCCGCAGCAGCGACAGCCAGAAAGGAGAGATCGATAAGCTGACGCGCGCGGTCGATAACCAGAAGAATGAACTGGACAAGCTGTCGCGCAGCGTTTCGCAACTGAGCAACTCAGGCAGCGCCGGAGATCGCAAGATTGATGATCTGCAGCGTCGTGTCGATGACGTCAAGCGCAGTGTGGATGACCTGCGCAGCCGCGTGAAGTAGCTTGTCTGCGCGGCCGCGGGTGTGCTCCGTGGGGCGCACCCGCGCGAGCGGCTAGCGTTGCTTCAGTTCCCGCAATCGCCCGGCTACGCCGCTCGGGAAGTAATACACCGACAGCACGAACAGGATGCCCAGCCACAGCAGCCAGCGGTCCGGCTCGAACAGCAGCGCCAGCGGCGCCACGCTGCCGACCGCATCGTGGATCACATGCAGACCGTCCTGCAGGTAGCTTTGCGCGAACACGAACAGGCTGGCGCCGATGACCGCTCCGTACATGGTGCCCATGCCGCCAATCACCACCATCAGCAGAATGTTGAGCATGATCTCGAACGACAGCGAGGTGTCCGGTCCGTTGTAGCGCAGCCAAAGCGCATACAGCGCGCCAGCCAGCGTGGCGAAGGCCGCCGCCAGCAGGTTCGACAGGCTGCGGTAAAGCACGGTGCGATAACCGATGGCCTCGGCGCGAAACGGATTTTCGCGAATGGCCTGCAACACCCTTCCGAATGGCGAGTTGACGATGCGCAGCAGCATCAGGAACAGCACGACGCAGACCGCCGCGATCAGGTAATAAGTGATGATGCGGCCATCGACCGTGATGCCGAAGACAGGCTCGGAGAATGGCCGGAAGGCAGGACGCAGCATTTGCGGCACCTTGAAGCTCAGGCCGTCCTCGCCGCCGGTCAGCTCAGACAGTTGCGACACCAGGGTTTGGAAGGCCGCCGCCACGGCCAATGTGATCATGGCGTAGAAGATGGCGCGCACCCGCAGGCTGGCCAGGCCGATGATCAGCGCGAACACCAGCGATATGGCGAGGCCGGCGGCCGTGCCGGTCAGTACCGCGAGCCAGCCCGCCTCCATGCGCACGCTGGCGATGGCCACGCCATAGGCGCCGATACCGAAGAACATGGTGTGGGCGAAGCTGACGATGCCGGTGTAGCCCAGCAACAGGTCATAGCTGGCGACCAGGATCACGAACACCAGTATCTTGGCCGCCACCGCCAGCGACTTGGGGCCGGGAAACAGGAAAGGCGCGGCGGCGAGCGCGACGGCAATGGCGATCAGCATGACCGCCAGCAGCGCGCTGCGCGGGGTATCGCCGGAAAGCAGGCGGAAGGACATGGAGGCGATTCCTAGCGATTCGTGACCGGGTACACACCCTGGGGACGCCATAGCAGAATGGCGACCATCAGCGCGATGTTCGAGAACAGCGCCGCTTTGGGCATCAGGAAGCCGGTGTAGTTGGCCATCAACCCGACCAGCAGCGCGCCGATCAGGCAGCCCACCGTCGAACCCAGGCCGCCGATCATGATGACGATGAAGATCAGCACGTTCACCTGGGCCCCCAGCTGCGGCACGATGGACTGCTGGTATAGTCCCCACAACACGCCGCCCAGCCCGGCCAGCATCGAGCCGGCCACGAATACGCCGACGAACAGGTGGCGGATGCGATAGCCCAGGCTTTCGACCATCTCGCGGTCCTCGACCCCGGCCCGGATCAACAGGCCGAGTTTGGTGCGGTTGAGCAGCCACAGCATGCCGCCCAGCACCGCCACGCCCACCACCAGCGCGACGATGCGGAACTTCTCGATGGCGGCGTCGCCCACCAGCAGCGCGCCGCGCAACGCCTCGGGCAGGGGCAGCGACAGCGTCTGCGGACCCCACAGCATCTTGATGATCTCTTCACCGATGATCATGCCGCCCATGGTGATGAGAATCTGCTTGAGGTGCTGCCCGTAGACCGGCCGCACGATCACGCGTTCGAACGCCACACCCACCGCGCCGGCCACCAGCATGCCGACGATCATGGCCGGCAGCACCGCCGCCAGGTTGAGCCACAGGCTGCCGGACTGGGTCCAGTCGGACATCGAGCCGAGCACCGTGGCCGCCATGTAGGCGCCGATGGCGATGAACAAACCGTGGCCGAAGTTCAACACGTCCATCAGGCCGAACACCAGCGTCATGCCAGAGGCAACGATGAAGATGATCATGCCCATCGCCAGGCCGGCGAAGGTCAGCGTCATCCAGGTCGAGAACGAGCCGATCAGTGGCAAGGCGATGGCGGCCAGCCCCAGTACCAGCATCACCGGACGCAGGTCGGCGCGGGTCTGCGGCAGCGGCGTATCGAGATCGGCGGCGCTCATTGGTGCGCTCCCAGCGACAGGCCCAGCAGGCGCGTCTGCAGCGCGTCGTCCTGCGCCAGGTCGGCCATGCCGCCAGCGTGCACCACGCGGCCGTTGTCCATGACGGCGACGTGGTCGCCCACCTGGCGCGCGAAGTTGAAGTTCTGCTCCACCAGCAGAATGGTGGTGGCGGCCTGCTTGAGTTCGATGAAGGCGTCGATCATGTTCTGGATGATGGCGGGCGCCAGGCCCTTGCTGGGTTCGTCGACCAGCAGCAGGCGGCGTGGTTCGATGATGGCGCGAGCAACGGCCAGCATCTGCTTCTGGCCGCCCGACAGCTTACCGGCGGGGTACAGCCAGAATTTCCGCAGCGCGGGGAAGAAGCCGAAGATCCATTCCAGCCGCGCGGTGTCCAACTGCGCGGCGCTGCGCGCCTGGCGCGCGGCCAGCAGGATGTTCTCTTTGACTGACAGGTCGGCGAAGATGCCCATGTTCTCTGGCACATAGGCGATGCCCAGGCGCGCCATATCCGGCGGCGAGGTGCGCACACCGGGGCCGCCGACCGCGGCGCTGTCGAAGCCGATATGGCCCTGCGTCGCTTTCCACAGGCCCATGATGGTGCGCAGCGTAGTGGTCTTGCCGGCGCCGTTGCGGCCCAGCAGCATGGTGACGCCCGCGGCCGGCACGGACAGGTCCACACCGTGCAGTATGTGATACGCGCCGATGTGCGTGTGCACATCCTTCAGTTCCAACAAGGCTGCCGCGCTCATGTCGTTTTCTCCGGCAGGGCGGCGCCCAGATAGGCCTGCTGCACGATCGGCGAGGCGATCACCTCGGCCGGATCGCCGTCCGCCATCAGCTCGCCGTTGTGCAGCACCACGATGCGGTCCGCCAGTTCACGCACCACGTCCATCTTGTGTTCCACCAGCAGAATGGTCTTGGACCGATCGGTCTTGATTTCGCGGATCAGGTCCAGCACCACGGGCACGTCGTCCACGCTCATGCCGGCAGTGGGCTCGTCGAACATGAAGACCTGCGGCTCCAGCGCGATCAACATGGCGATCTCGAGCTTGCGCTGGTCGCCATGGGGCAGGTCGGCGGCGGCCTGGTCGCGGCAGGAGGTGAGCCGGGTGCGTTCCAGCAGGGCGTCGGCGCGCGCCAGCAGCGCGCGATCGTCGTCCCAGGTACGCCAGAAGCGGATCTGACGCCAACTCAGGCCTTGCTGGCGCGATTGCAGCGCCAGCCGGACATTCTCGCGCACCGACAGCCGCGGGAACAGCTGGGTCAGCTGGAAGGCGCGGCCAAGACCGGCATGCATGCGGGCCGGCGCCGACAGGCCGGTCAGGTCGCGGCCGTCCAGGTGCACCGATCCGGCGCTGGCACGCAGCTGGCCCGAGATCAGGTTGAAGTAAGTGGTCTTGCCCGCGCCGTTGGGCCCGACGATGGCCGTCAGGGTGCCCGGGGCGAAGCGGCAGCTCACCGCGTTGACAGCCACATGGCCGCCGAAGCGGATCGTGAGCGATTGGGTTTCCAGCATGAAGGGCAGGGCTCAGCGTTTGTTCTGGATCGGCACCGCCATCTGGTCGGGCGTGATTTCCTTGACCAGGTCCTGCACCGCCCACGGCACCGAGGCGTCGTTCTTGATGCGGAAGTGATACATCGACTGCATGGCCTGGTGGTCTTGCGGACGGAAGGTCATCTTGCCCTTGGGCGTGTCGAAGCTCATGCCTTCCATCGCCTTGATCAGCGTGTCGGTGTCGCTCTTGCCGGCGGTCTTGTTCAACGCCGTCACGATGGCGATGCCGGCCGACATGCCGCCCGCGGTGAAGAAATCCGGGGGCTGTCCGTAGCGCTTCTGGTGTTCGGCCACCAGCCAGTCGTTGATCGGGTTCTTGGGGATGCCGTAGTAGTAATAGGTCGCGCCTTCCATGCCGGCCAGTGACTTGAGCGGCGTCATCGCGGCCAGGGTATTGCCGCCGGTGGCGATCTCGATGCCGAAGCGCTGCGGATCCAGATCGGCGATCTTGAACGGATTGCCGGCGCCAGCCCACAGGATGAAGATGATCTTGCGGCCGGGTTGGTCCTTGAGCGCATCGAACAGGCGCTGCGCGCCGGCGGTGAAGTCGGTGGCATTGGCCGGCAGGTATTCCTCGTGCACGATCTTGGCCTGCTTGAGCGCGCCCTTGAAGGCCTTGACGCCGTCGCGGCCGAACGCATAGTCCTGCGCCAGCATCGCGATGGAGGTGCCGGGCTGGTCGAAGGCCACGGCATTGGCGATGGCGTCCTGCGAGGAATTGCGGCCGGTGCGGAAGACGTACTTGTTCCACTTGGCGCCGGTGATCGAATCGGCGACTGCCGGTTCGACCAGCAGGATCTTCTCGTACTCCTCGGCGATCGGCAACATGGCCAGCGCCACGCCAGACGAGGTCGGACCCACCGCGATGTCGGCGTCGTCGTCGGCATAGGCCGAGGCGAGCTGGGCGCGGGCAACGTCGGGCTTGCCCTGGTTGTCTTTCTCGATCACGCGGATCTTGCGGCCGGCGACCGTCATGGTGCCCTGCGTGGCGTATTCCAGGCCGAGCATCAGGCCGTTCTGGGTCTGTTTGGCGTAGGCCTCCAGCGGTCCGGTCTTGTCGTAGACGTGCGCCACGACGAAGTCCTTGGCCACGGCGGTGGAAGTCAGGCACAGGCCGGCCAGTGCGGCGAGCAGGATGCGTTTCATGGGAGTCTCCTTGTTCTTAGCGTGCGACGGCGGCAGCGGTGGCGGCCGGCGTGGCGAGAAAGTGGCGAACGGCGTCGATCTGCGGGGCGACGTTCAAGGCCGGCGCATGGCCGCAGTCCGGGAAGTCGATGCGGTGTGCGCACGGTCCGCGCCGCGTCATGGCGTCGGCGATCTCGGGCAGCAGCAGATCGGAGTTGGCGCCGCGCAGCAATAGCAGCGGCATGCGCAGCGTGTCGTATTCGGCCCAGCGTTCGTAGTCCGCCGGATGATGCCGGAACTGGCCGACGATGGCCGGATCGTAGTGCGCCGTGACGCGGCCGTCGGGCAGGCGGCGCATGGAGGTCTCGGCCATGCGCCGCCATTGTTCATCGCTCTGCCAGCCATAGGGTTTATAGGCGGCGCGCAGCCAGGTTTCCAGTTCGGTGACCGTGTCGAAGGCCGGCGGGTTGCCGGCATAGGCCAGGATGCGGTCGATGGCCGGCTGCGGCAGCGACGGGCCGATGTCGTTGACCACCAGGTGCGAGACGCGGTCCCGCAGCGTGGTGGCCGCCGCGTACATACCGGTAGCGCCACCCATCGAGGTGCCGACCCAACGCACCTGTTCCAGGCCGAGGCCGTCGAGCAGGGCGCGCGCCAGCAGGGCGTAGAACTCGAGCCGGTATTCCGCCACCGGATCCGGGCTCCATTGCGACAGGCCGCGGCCAATCGTGTCGGGGCAGATGATGCGGTAGTCGTCCGCCAGCGCCTGCGCCAGTTCGTCGAAGTCGCGACCCGTACGGGCCAGGCCGTGCCACATGATGAGCGCGGGGGCGTCGGCGTCGCCCCATTCGGTGTAATGCAGCTCGCGGCCCTCGCAGCGCAGATAGCGCGAAGCCGGTATGTGGCGAGCGGCCTGTGTGGGCGCGTTGGCCATGCGTCTCCTCCCGGGTTGTCCAGGTTGTATGCTTGTGGCGCTGACTATAGACTTGCGCGAGGCGCGGCCACAATGCGCCGGACCACCCGCGACACGGTGAGTCAAGAATATGTAGACGCAGGGTCAACAACACCTACCGCGCCCGCGAACCAGGAGACCGCGCCATGCCCGACACGGAATTCGTCACTTCGGCCATCGCCGGCGCCGAGCGGTACGAACAATGGCGCGCGGCGCTTTCGGATGCGTTCGGACCGTTCGAAGTGCATTGCGGTCAGGCCGGCCAGTTCGCCGGCCATGTGCGCTACGTGCGGCGCGCCAGTCTTCAGTTCAACGACCTGCACTATCAGGGACAGAGGCTGGAACGCACCGCCGGCAACATTTCGCGGTTGGACCAGGAGTTCTATACCTTCGGCCTGCCGTTGGCGGGCCCGCTGGCCGTGCGGCAACAGGGGCGTGAATTCCAGGTCGAACCTGGCTGCGTGTACCTGATGAACCAGAGCCTGCCCTACCAGGCCACCGCGCTCGGCGCCGATGGCTACCGCAGCCTGAGCGTGTCCTTTCCGCGCAGCGCGCTGTCGCAGCGCGATTCTCGCATCGGTCCCTTTTACAAGCTGCGCGTCGACGACGGCTCGCCGCGCGGCGCGATGCTGGCCAGCTACATGGATCACCTGTTCCAGGGGCTCGAAGGCTGGTCGCCGGCCGAGGCGGCCGAGCTGGGCGAACGATTGATCGACTTGATCGTGCTGTTCCTGGTGCAGCCCGGGCAGGGCCACGCCTCGCAAGCGGACAGCAGTGTGACGATCGCGCATCGCCAGCGCGCCATGGCCTACATCCGCCAGCACCTGGCTGATCCGGCGCTGTCTCCGCAACGGGTCGCGCAGGGTTGCGGCCTGTCGGTGGCATACCTGCACCGCGTGTTCCAGGCGGGCGATCTGTCGGTGGAGAGCTTCGTCTTCGACCAGCGCCTGGAGCGCTGCCGCGAATTGCTGCTGAACCCGGCGCAGCGTCACCGCGGCATCGCTGAGCTGGCGTACCAGGCCGGGTTCGCCCATCCTTCGCACTTCAGCCGGCTGTTCAGGCGCCGCTTCGGCATGTCGCCGCGTGAGTGGCGCGCCGGCCAGCAATGAAAAAGGCCCGCTTGCGCGGGCCTTGTCGCAGCGGGCCGTCGGCCCGTGGCGAAAGCAAGCGGGTCAGATGTGCGTGATGTACTTCGTGACCAGGTAGCCGTCGAACGTTTCCAGGCCGCCTTCGCTGCCGATGCCGCTGTCCTTGATGCCGCCGAACGGCGTCTCGGCCAGCGCGCTGCCGAAATGGTTGATGTTGACCATGCCGGCTTCCAGCCCGTTGGAGACCTTGGTGGCGGTCTGCAGCGAGTTGGTGAAGACGTAGGAGGACAGGCCGAACGGCAGGCTGTTGGCGCGCGCCAGCACCTCATCGGTGTCGGTGAAGCGGACCACCGGCGCCACCGGGCCGAAGGGCTCTTCGGTCATCAGCATGGCGTTGTCGGGCAGGTCGGTCACGACCGTGGGGGCGAAGAAGAAGCCCTTGCGATCCAGCGGGCCGCCGCCCACCACCACCTTGCCGCCATGCTTCTTGGCGTCGTCGATGAAGGCGCTCATGGCGGGCACGCGGCGTTCGTGCGCCAGCGGGCCCATGTCGGTGCCGGCTTCCAGGCCGTCGCCGACCTTGATGTTCTTGAGCACGTCGGAAAAGCGCGCCAGGAACTGCTCGTAGGCGCCGTTCTGGACGTAGAAGCGGGTCGGCGAAACACACACCTGGCCGGCATTGCGGACCTTGAACTTGGCCAGCATGGTGGCGGCGCGATCGATGTCGGCGTCGTCGAACACCAGCACCGGCGAGTGGCCGCCCAATTCCATGGTGACGCGCTTCATGTGGGCGCCGGCCAGCGCGGCCAGCTGCTTGCCCACCGGCACGGAACCAGTGAACGAAACCTTGCGCACGATCGGCGAGCGGATCAGGTAGTCGGAAATCTTGGCCGGTTCGCCCCAGACGATGTTCAGGCAGCCCTTGGGCAGGCCGGCGTCGTGGAACATGCGGGCGATCGCCATGACGGCGCTGGGGGAGTCTTCGGGGCCCTTGAGCACGACCGTGCAGCCGGCGCCGAGCGCGGCGGCGATCTTGCGAATAGCCTGGTTGTACGGGAAGTTCCAGGGCGTGAAGGCGGCGCAGACGCCGATCGGCTCGCGCACCACGATCTGGCGCACGTCCGGGTTGCGCGGCGGGATCACGCGGCCGTAGATGCGGCGGCATTCCTCGGCGTGCCAGTCGGCGTGTTCGGCGCAGGAGGTGACTTCGCCGACGGCTTCGGCCAGAGGCTTGCCCTGGTCCAGCGTCATGTTGCGGCCGATTTCCTTGGCGCGCTCGCGCGACAGGGTGGCGACTTTGCGCAGGATGGCGGAACGATCCATGGGAGAAGATTTCTTCCAGGATTCGAACGCGCGCTGGGCGGCTGCCAGTGCACGGTCCAGATCCGCTTCGGTGGCGTGGGGCAACTGGCCTAGCACTTCCAGCGTGGCCGGGTTGATGACGTCCTGGGTGCGCCTGCCCTCGCCGGCGATGAATTCGCCGTCGATATACAGCGCCAACTGTTCATACATGCCTGTTTTTCCTTGCGAAATAGGAGTGGATAGCGATCGCAATCGCCCATGCCAGTCTAAACCAGCTTGTACGCCGCGGGGAGATCCAATCCCCGCCGCTGGCTAGGAGCCAATGGCCAGGCACTTGCATGCGCGAGTCCGGGTGGACAAAATGGTGCATCTTTGGCTGTCTCTATAGTAGATACCTATTGTGCAACCCGTCGATACGCGTCCGCCCAGCCAGCCCAGTGCTTATTCCCGCATCTTCTTCCGTTTCATCGATTGGTTGCGCCACCGCATCGCGCAGGCCTCCCTGGTGGGGGACCACCCCATCTTCCAGAACCGCCAGTTTCCCTGGCTGGGGCGACTGGAGGCCCAGGCGCCCGCCATCCGCGCCGAACTGACCGCCTTGCTGGCCGAACGCGAGCAGCTACCTTCCTTCCATGAGCTGTCCCCAGATGTGGGCATGATCACTTCCGATGACCAATGGAAGACCTTTGTCTTCATGGGCTACGGCTTGCGTTCGGACCGCAACCTGGCCCGCTGCCCGGCAACCGCCCAGGCGCTGCGCGGCATCCCCGGACTGCGTACCGCGTTCTTTTCCATCCTGGAGCCGGGCAAGCGCATTCCCCTGCATACCGGACCCTACAACGGGGTGCTGCGCCTGCACCTGGGGCTTGTGGTGCCGGAGCCGGCCGAGCGTTGCTGGATCGAGGTGGGCGGCGAGCGCTACCACTGGAGGGAAGGCGAGGCGGTGGTGTTCGATGATCTCTATCCCCACCAGGTGCATAACGACACTGACGGCCTGCGGGCGGTCCTGTTCGTCGATTTCGAGCGCCCCTGTCGCGCACCGATCCGATGGCTCAATCGCCTGGTGCTGATGGCCGCGCCGTTCACCGACGAAATTCGCCGAGGCAAGGCCAACCACGATGCCTGGGAGCGCAAGTACTACCAGAATAAAACGGGGGCGGACTGAAGGTCGCACCCAGCGGGACGGCAGGCAGTTGTCCACAGGCGCTGTGGCGTATTTGCTCACTCTGCACGAAAGGACTTGCGCTCAAAATATAACCAGGCTAGAATGGTCAGCTTTCCCAGATTGTCGATTGGCCTGGAACTAGCCGGGCCAGCGTGTTGGGGGAATACCCGCAGGATTTCAACCCAGGGTCGTTGCGTTGCCACCGGTTGATGGTCTTCGAGGCGAAAGCTCGATGCACCAGCCAACAACAAAGCAGGGCGGCTGACCTGACGGGACCAAAACTGGCAGGAATTGCAGTGTTCCCTTTTTTGGGGAAAACCGTATTTCCAGTTAAGTTGGAACAGGAAAAATCATGATCCAAATGCAGACCACGCTGGACGTGGCCGATAACACTGGTGCGCGTCATGTCATGTGCATTAAGGTGCTCGGTGGCTCCAAGCGCCGTTATGCCGGTATCGGCGACATCATCAAGGTGAGCGTCAAAGATGCGGCTCCGCGCGGACGCGTCAAGAAAGGCGAAATTTACAATGCCGTGGTGGTTCGTACCGCCAAGGGCGTGCGCCGTAAGGACGGTTCGCTGATTCGTTTCGGTGGCAATGCCGCCGTGTTGCTCAATGCCAAGCTGGAGCCCATCGGCACCCGCATCTTCGGACCCGTTACGCGTGAACTGCGTACCGAGAAGTTCATGAAGATCGTGTCGCTGGCCCCGGAAGTGCTGTAAGGAGCCCTACGATGAACAACATTCGTAAAGGCGACGAAGTCATCGTCCTGACCGGCCGCGACAAGAAGCGTCGCGGCACCGTGCTGGCGCGCGTCGATGCCGACCACGTTCTGGTCGAAGGCGTCAACGTCGTCAAGAAGCACGTGAAAGCCAACCCGATGGCCAACAACCCGGGTGGCATCGTCGAAAAGACCATGCCGATCCACATCTCGAATGTGGCGCTCTTCAACCCCGCCACCGGTCGTGGCGACCGCGTGGGCGTGCAAGAAGTCGAAGGCCGCAAGGTTCGCGTGTTCCGTTCCAATGGTGCCGTTGTCGGCGCCAAGGCGTAAGGGGCGATAGACATGTCTCGTTTGCAAGATTTCTACAAGAGCAAGGTCGCTGGCGACCTGCAGGCCAAGTTCGGCTACAAGAGCGCCATGGAAGTGCCGCGCATCACCAAGATCACCCTGAACATGGGTGTCTCGGAAGCCGTCGCCGACAAGAAGGTCATCGAGCACGCCGTCTCGGACCTGACCAAGATCGCTGGCCAAAAGCCTGTCGTGACCAAGACCAAGAAGGCTATCGCCGGTTTCAAGATCCGCGAAAACTACCCGATCGGTTGCATGGTCACGCTGCGTGGTCAACGCATGTACGAATTCCTGGATCGCCTGGTGGCGGTTGCGCTGCCTCGCGTGCGCGACTTCCGCGGGATCTCGGGTCGTGCGTTCGACGGCCGTGGCAACTACAACATCGGGGTGAAAGAGCAGATCATTTTCCCCGAAATCGAGTACGACAAGATCGACGCGCTGCGTGGGCTGAACATCAGCATCACCACCACCGCGAAGACCGACGAAGAAGCCAAGGCGCTGTTGACGGCCTTCAGCTTCCCGTTCCGTAACTAAGGGGCTGATGACGTGGCTAAACTTTCCCTCATCAATCGCGACATCAAGCGCGCCAAGCTGGCTGACAAGTTCGCCGCCAAGCGCGCTGAGTTGAAGTCGATCATCGACGACCAGTCGAAGACCGACGAAGAACGTTACCAAGCTCGGCTCAAGCTGCAACAGCTGCCGCGCAATGCCAACCCGACGCGTCAACGTAACCGTTGCGTGGTCACCGGTCGTCCGCGCGGTGTGTTCCGCAAGTTCGGCCTGACGCGCCACAAACTGCGTGAAATGGCGATGAAGGGTGAAATCCCCGGCATCACCAAGGCCAGCTGGTAGGAGAAAGAATATGAGCATGAGCGATCCCATCGCCGATATGCTGACCCGCATTCGCAATGCGCAGCAAGTGGACAAAGCTACGGTGAGCATGCCCTCCTCGAAGCTGAAGGCGGCCATTGCCGCTGTGCTGAAGGACGAAGGCTACATCGACGGCTTCGAAATCAAGGGCACCCAGGCCAAGCCTGAGCTCGAGATCACCCTGAAGTACTACGCTGGCCGTCCGGTCATCGAGCGCATCGAACGCGTCTCGCGCCCCGGTCTGCGTATCTACAAGGGCCGTACCAGCATTCCTCAGGTCATGAATGGCCTGGGCGTGGCTATCGTGTCGACCTCGCGCGGCGTCATGACCGACCGTAAGGCTCGCGCCAACGGTGTCGGCGGCGAAGTGCTGTGCTACGTGGCCTAAGGAGAAATTCGAATGTCACGTATCGCTAAGTATCCGGTCGACCTGCCCAAAGGTGTCGAAGCCGACATCAAGCAGGATCAGATCATCGTCAAGGGCCCGTTGGGCTCCCTGACCCAAGCCCTGACCGGCGACGTCACGATCCAGTTGGACAACGGCAAGCTGACGTTTGCCGCCGCCAACGAAAGCCGTCACGCCAACGCCATGTCGGGTACCCTGCGCGCGCTGGTGGCCAACATGGTCAACGGTGTGAGCAAGGGTTTCGAGCGCAAGCTGAACCTGGTTGGCGTGGGTTACCGCGCCTCGGTTCAAGGCGACGCCGTTAAGCTGCAGCTCGGTTTCTCGCACGACGTTTTGCACAAGTTGCCGGCCGGCATCAAGGCCGAGTGCCCCACCCAGACGGAAATCGTCATCAAGGGCTCCAACAAGCAAGTCGTCGGCCAGGTGGCCGCTGAAATCCGCGCGTACCGCGAACCCGAACCCTACAAGGGCAAGGGTGTGCGTTACTCGGACGAACGCGTCGTCATCAAAGAAACCAAGAAGAAATAACGGCGCACGCAAGGACGAATCATGGACAAAAAAGTTTCCCGTTTGCGTCGTGCGGTTCCGACCCGCCGGAAGATCAACGAGCTGCGCGTTCATCGCCTCTCGGTTTTCCGCTCGAACCAGCACATCTACGCCAATATCATTTCGCCGGAAGGCGATCGCGTTCTGGTCAGCGCCTCGACGGTGGAAGCCGAAGTGCGCGCCCAGCTGGCTGGCCAGTCTGGCCAAGGTGGCAACAAGGCTGCCGCTTCGCTGGTTGGCAAGCGCGTGGCTGAAAAGGCCAAGGCTGCCGGTATCGAACTGGTCGCTTTCGATCGCTCGGGCTTTCGTTACCATGGCCGCGTGAAAGCGCTGGCCGACGCCGCGCGTGAAGCCGGCCTGAAGTTCTAAGCGAGGATCTGTCAAATGGCTAAAGTACAAGGCAAGAACGCCGCGGAAAAAGAGAACGATGACGGCCTCCGCGAAAAGATGATCGCGGTCAACCGCGTGAGCAAAGTGGTCAAGGGTGGTCGCACCATGAGCTTTGCCGCGCTGACCGTGGTTGGCGATGGCGATGGCCGCGTCGGCATGGGCAAGGGCAAGGCGCGTGAAGTGCCGGTGTCGGTTCAGAAGGCGATGGAACAGGCCCGTCGCGGCATGTTCAAGGTGGCCCTGAAGAACGGCACGCTGCACCACACCGTGGTCGGCAAGCATGGCGCCGCTACCGTGCTGATTTCGCCCGCTGCAGAAGGTACCGGTGTCATCGCCGGCGGCCCGATGCGCGCTATTTTCGAAGTGATGGGTGTGCGTAACGTGGTTGCCAAGAGCCTGGGCTCGAGCAACCCCTACAACATGGTTCGCGCCACGTTGAACGGCCTGCGCGCCTCCCTGACCCCGGCGGACGTCGCTGCCAAGCGCGGCAAGTCCGTCGAAGAGATCCTGGGGTAAATCATGGCTCAGAAGCAGATCAAAGTGACCCTCGTGCGCTCCGTGATCGGTACCAAGCAATCGCACCGTGACACGATTCGCGGTCTGGGCTTGGGCCGTATCAACAGCAGCCGCGTGCTGGTCGATACGCCCGAGGTGCGTGGGATGATCCGTAAGGTGGATTATCTCGTTTCCGTCTCGGAAGCCTAAGGAATCACCATGTCGGATATGCAACTTAATACGCTGAAGCCCGCTGAGGGCAGCAAGCACGCCAAGCGCCGCGTCGGCCGTGGCATCGGTTCGGGTCTGGGTAAGACCGCCGGCCGTGGTCACAAGGGTCAGAAGTCGCGCTCGGGCGGTTTCCATAAGGTTGGCTTCGAAGGCGGTCAAATGCCGCTGCAGCGTCGCCTGCCCAAGCGTGGTTTCACCCCGCTGGGTCAGCACCTGTACGCCGAAGTCCGTCTGTCGGACCTGCAAGCCGTGCCCGTCGACGAAATCGACGTGCAAGTGCTGAAGGCGGCTGGCGTGATTGGCCAGGCGGTTCGTTACGCCAAGGTCATCAAGTCGGGTGAACTCTCGCGCAAGGTGGTGCTCAAGGGCATTACCGCGACGGCCGGCGCTCGCGCCGCCATCGAAGCCGCGGGCGGCTCGCTTGCTTGATCACGAGGTGACGAGTGGCTAACGCGCAGGCATTGGGTAAAACCGGAACGCGGTACGGCGATCTCAAGCGCCGCCTCGTGTTCCTGGTGCTCGCCCTGGTGGTTTACCGTTTGGGTACACACATCCCCGTTCCGGGCATCAACCCGGACGCGCTGGCGGACTTGTTCCGCCAGAACCAGGGCGGGATCCTGGGCCTGTTCAACATGTTCTCGGGCGGGGCGCTCTCGCGCTTCTCGATTTTTGCCCTGGGGATCATGCCGTACATTTCGGCATCCATCATCATGCAGTTGATGTCGGTGGTGGTGCCGTCGCTGGAAGCGCTCAAGAAAGAGGGCGAGGCCGGCCGTCGGAAGATTACCCAATACACCCGCTACGGCACGGTCGTGCTGGCGCTGGTGCAGGCTGTGGGCATTTCGGTTGCGCTTGAGTCCCAGCAGGGACTGGTGATCGATCCGGGCATGTTGTTCCGCTTCACGACCGTCGTGACCCTGGTCACCGGCACCATGTTCGTCATGTGGCTGGGTGAGCAGATCACGGAACGCGGTCTCGGCAACGGGATTTCCATCCTGATCTTCGCAGGTATCGTTGCGGGTCTGCCCGCCGCGCTGGCTGCACTGTTGGACCTGGTTCGCACCAACGCGATGTCCGTGCTGTCGGCACTGTTCATCGTGGCCCTGGTGGTGCTGGTTACCGCTTTTGTGGTGTTCGTGGAACGCGGACAGCGCAAGATCACGGTGAACTACGCCAAGCGTCAGGTCGGCAACAAGGTCTACGGTGGTCAAAGCTCGCACCTGCCGTTGAAGCTGAACATGGCCGGGGTGATTCCGCCGATCTTCGCGTCGTCGATCATCCTGTTCCCGGCCACGATCACGAGCTGGTTCTCCAGCAGCGAGAACATGCGCTGGCTTAGCGACCTGGCTGCGGCCCTGTCGCCTCGTCAACCGCTCTACATCACGCTGTATTCGGTCGCGATTATTTTCTTCTGCTTTTTCTACACGGCTCTGGTGTTCAACAGCCGCGAAACGGCGGACAACCTGAAGAAGAGTGGTGCGTTTGTTCCGGGCATCCGTCCGGGCGAACAGACGGCCCGCTACATCGACAAGATCCTGATGCGTCTGACGCTCGCAGGTGCCATCTACATCACGTTGGTGTGCCTGTTGCCGGAATTCCTGGTGATGCGGTGGAACGTTCCCTTCTACTTCGGTGGTACGTCTCTGTTGATTATTGTGGTGGTGACGATGGATTTCATGGCGCAGGTCCAGGCCTACATGATGTCTCACCAGTACGACTCGTTGCTCAAGAAGGCCAACTTCAAGGGCGCGGGTTTGCCGATGCGGTAAGCAAAAGATGTCCAAGGACGACGTCATTCAGATGCAAGGGGAGGTTCTTGAGAACCTCCCGAACGCGACATTTCGCGTCAAGCTCGAAAACGGCCACGTGGTGTTGGGCCATATTTCCGGCAAGATGCGTATGCATTACATCCGGATCCTGCCGGGTGACAAGGTCACAGTGGAGCTCACGCCCTATGATCTGACGCGAGCCAGGATTGTTTTCCGCTCCAAGTGAGCGAAACCGGATTACGGAAAATTAGGAGTCAACCATGAAAGTAATGGCATCGGTTAAGCGGATCTGCCGCAACTGCAAAGTTATCAAACGTCACGGCGTGGTGCGCGTTATCTGCACCGACCCGCGTCACAAGCAGCGTCAAGGCTAACTCGGGTTAGCGACTACGCAACGGATTTATTCAAGGAACAGTCATGGCCCGTATTGCTGGCATTAACATTCCGCCGCATCAGCACGCCGAGATCGGCCTGACCGCCATTTTTGGCATCGGTCGTACGCGCGCTCGCAAGATCTGCGAAGCGGCTAACGTCCCGTTTGACAAAAAGGTCAAGGATCTGAGCGACGCTGAACTGGAACGCGTCCGTGAACACGTTGGTGTGTTCACGGTCGAAGGTGACCTGCGTCGTGAAGTGCAGCTCTCGATCAAGCGTTTGATCGACCTGGGAACTTACCGCGGCATGCGCCACAAGCGCGGCCTGCCCGTGCGCGGCCAGCGCACTCGCACCAACGCTCGCACCCGCAAGGGCCCGCGTCGTGCTGCTGCGTCCCTGAAGAAATAATCGAGGAACTGGATTATGGCGAAAGCTTCCACCAGCGGCGCTTCGCGCGTGCGCAAAAAGGTCAAGAAGAACGTCTCGGACGGCATCGCGCACGTTCACGCTTCGTTCAACAACACCATCATCACCATCACCGACCGTCAGGGCAACGCTTTGTCGTGGGCCACGTCGGGCGGTGCGGGCTTCAAGGGTTCGCGCAAGTCGACTCCGTTCGCCGCGCAGGTCGCCGCCGAAACGGCTGGCCGCGTTGCGCTGGAATACGGCATCAAGACGCTGGAAGTGCGTATCAAGGGCCCCGGCCCCGGCCGTGAGTCGTCGGTCCGCGCGCTGAACGCGCTGGGCATCAAGATCTCGTCCATCGCCGACATCACGCCCGTTCCGCACAACGGCTGCCGTCCGCCGAAGCGTCGTCGTATCTAAAGGGAATCCACATGGCACGTTATATTGGACCCAAATGCAAGCTCTCGCGCCGCGAGGGTACTGACCTGTTCCTGAAGAGCGCCCGCCGCTCGCTGGATTCCAAGTGCAAGCTGGATTCCAAGCCTGGCCAACACGGCCGCACTTCGGGTGCCCGCACTTCCGACTACGGCCTGCAGCTGCGCGAAAAGCAAAAGCTCAAGCGCATGTACGGCGTGCTGGAAAAGCAATTCCGCAAGTACTTCGCTGAAGCCGAGCGTCGCCGTGGCAACACCGGCGAAACGCTGATCCAGCTGCTGGAATCGCGCCTGGACAACGTCGTCTACCGCATGGGCTTCGGCTCGACCCGCGCCGAAGCTCGCCAGCTGGTGAGCCACCGCGCCATCGAACTGAACGGCCACACCGCCGACATCGCTTCGATGCTGGTCAAGGCTGGCGACGTCATCTCGATCCGCGAAAAGGCCAAGAAGCAAGGCCGTATCAAGGAATCGCTCGACCTGGCTACCAGCATCGGCATGCCCCAGTGGGTGGAAGTCGACACGACCAAGCTGGCCGGCACGTTCAAGTCGGTCCCCGATCGCGCTGACGTCGCTCGCGACATCAACGAATCGATGGTCGTCGAACTGTACTCGCGTTAATCACGCCTGCCGGCGCCTCCTTCGCAAGGTCGCTGGCTCGCTGGTTTCGCGACCGGTTTGCAAGTCTCGCAGCAGCCCGCTTTCCGCCTTTTGGCGGGGCGGGCTTTGCGGTAAGTATCGGCCGGCGGTTTTGCGCCGTCCGCGTTTCACGTATCACCCTGTCCATCAGCCTTATCGGTGTAACGAGCCGAGGGTATTGAAAAGGAACACAGTACATGTCCACTCAAGGTTTCCTGAAGCCGCGCTCCATTGAAGTCGAACCGGTCGGCACCCACCATGCCAAGATCGTGATGGAGCCGTTCGAGCGCGGCTACGGCCATACGCTGGGCAACGCCCTGCGCCGCATCCTGCTGTCCTCGATGACCGGCTACGCGCCGACCGAAGTCCAGATGACGGGCGTGGTGCACGAATACTCGACCATCCCGGGCGTTCGCGAAGATGTCGTCGACATCCTGCTGAACCTGAAGGGCGTGGTTTTCAAGCTGCACAACCGTGACGAAGTCACCCTGGTCCTGCGCAAGACCGGCGCCGGCACCGTGCTGGCCAGCGACATCGAGCTGCCGCACGACGTCGAGATCATCAACCCCGGCCATGCCATCTGCAACCTGACGGACGCGGGCAAGCTGGAAATGCAGATCAAGGTCGAAAAGGGCCGCGGTTACGTGCCGGGCAACGTGCGCGCGCTGTCGGAAGACCGCACCCACACCATCGGCCGCATCGTGCTGGACGCTTCGTTCAGCCCGGTCCGTCGCGTCAGCTACGCGGTTGAAAGTGCCCGCGTGGAACAGCGCACCGACCTGGACAAGCTGGTCCTGGACATCGAAACCAACGGCGTTATCTCGCCCGAGGAAGCGGTGCGCCAGTCGGCCCGCATCCTGATGGACCAGATCTCGGTCTTCGCCGCCCTGGAAGGCGCCGGCGATTCGTACGAAGCCCCGGTCCGCGGCACGCCGCAGATCGACCCGGTTCTGCTGCGTCCGGTCGACGACCTGGAACTGACCGTGCGTTCGGCCAACTGCCTGAAGGCCGAAAACATCTACTACATCGGCGACCTGATCCAGCGTACCGAGAACGAACTGCTCAAGACCCCGAACCTGGGTCGCAAGTCGCTCAACGAGATCAAGGAAGTTCTGGCCGCGCGCGGCCTGACGCTGGGCATGAAGCTCGAAAACTGGCCCCCCCTGGGCCTGGAGCGTCCGTAAGTCTCGAAGGGTGGCGCCCCTGTCGCAGGGGCGTTTCCCGCGGCGCCCGGCCTGACCGCCGGGCGATTTGCGAAACCGTCGTAAAATGCACCGTTTTCCACCGGACCGCGGCCTGGTTGCAGGTCGATAGAAGAGCCGGATAACCCGATGGCGGAAACGCCTTCATTAGATTCAAAGGATACTTATCATGCGTCACGGTAATGGCTTGCGTAAGCTCAACCGCACCAGCAGTCACCGTCTTGCCATGTTCCGCAACATGGCCGTTTCGTTGATCACCCACGAAGCCATCAAGACCACGCTGCCCAAGGCGAAAGAACTGCGCCGCGTCATCGAGCCCCTGATCACGCTGGGTAAAGAACCCACCCTCGCGAACAAGCGTCTGGCTTTTGCCCGTCTGCGCGATCGCGACGCCGTGGTGAAGCTGTTCGCCGAAATCGGTCCGCGCTACGCGGCCCGCAACGGTGGCTACACCCGCGTGCTGAAGATGGGTTTCCGTCAAGGCGACAACGCTCCCATGGCCTTCATGGAGCTGGTCGACCGTCCGGAAGTCGATGAAGCCGCTGAGGACAGCGCCGAATAAGTCTCGGTGTCTAGATAAGCGACAAGGGCGGGTCTTCGGACCCGCCCTTGTTTTTTGCGCGGCGTCTGCGGGCCGTCCTGGCGGCGCTGGCGCGCCGATCGCTATGAGGCGTGCAACTCGCCCTGCAACTGCGCGGCGATGGCCGCCAGCGCCTCCTGCGGCGCCTGGGCAGGCATGCGGAAGGTGAGGTCCTGCTGCTCGATGTATTGGGTCGAGGTCACGTCCTGCGGGTGATGCATGGGGATCACATGCGCATGCGTATGCGCCACGTGGATGCCAGTGAAGGCGAAGCCGACGCGGTCCACGCCATACAGCCGCTTCATGTGGCGGCCCAGCTTCTGCCCCAGGTTGAGGATGTGGCCGGCCAGGTCGGCGGGCATGTCCTCGTAGTAGGGATAGTGCTGCTTGGGGATGATGAGCGTGTGCCCGGGCCGCACCGGTTGGATGTCCAGGAAGGCCATCAGGCGCTCGTCTTCGTGGATGATGTGGGCCGGGATCTCGTGGCGGGCGATGCGGCAGAACAGGCAGTTGTCGGACATGCTTGCCTCGGGTGGGGAAGGATGCGCGGCGGCCGCGGTCTGATTGTTGGCGGACGCGAGCGGCGATACCGATAAAATACCCCGAGTTACATCCGACACGGGTATTCCCAGGAGGCTCCATGTTGCGCGATGACGACGTCGTGCTGGTCATCAGCAATGCGCCGGACCTGTTGCTGGCCAAGCGTATCGCTCACGTGCTGGTCGAAGACGGACTGGCCGCCTGCGTGAACCTCGGCGCGCCGGGCCTGTCCATCTACCAGTGGCAAGGCGAGGTGGAAGGGGCCGAGGAAATCCCCATCCATATCAAGACCACCTACGCGCGCCATCCAGCCGTGGTCCAGGCCCTGGCGCAGATGCATCCCTACGACGTGCCCGAAATCATCGTGCTGCCGGTCATTGGCGGCGCCGCGCCCTATCTCGACTGGGTGCGCCAGCAGACGGCCGTCGTGCAGAACAAGAGAGACTGATGTTGCAACCCGCAGTCCGGTTTCACGCCCCGATGCGTGCCTTTTTCCCCAAGCTGCTGGCATTGCTGGCCATGGCCATGCTGTGGCTGGCCTGGAACGCGCCGGCGCGCGCCGAGGCCGAGTTCCTCGAACCCGAGAAGGCCTTTGTCTTCAGTGCGGTGATGGTCGCGCCCGATACGGTCGAACTGCGTTTCCGCGTGGCGCCCGGCTACTACATGTACCGCGAGCGTTTCGGCATCAGCATCAGTCCGCTGGGCGCGGCCACACTGGGCGAGCCGGTCTATCCGAAGGGCGACGTCAAGTATGACCCGACCTTCGAGAAGGACATGGAGGTCTATCACCAGGACGTGGCGATCCGCGTGCCGGTGACGCCCGGCGGCCAGCCGTTCACGCTGACGCTGACCGGTCAGGGCTGCGCCGATGCCGGCCTGTGCTATCCGCCGATGGACAGCAGCGTGAAGCTGACGCCGGTGGCGGGCGGCTACGCGCTGGCGGGCGGCGGTGGCGCATCCGCCGCGCCGACGGCTTCGAGCGGCGGCCTGAGCGCGCTGGTGAACGCAGGCGATACCGGCCTGGCCGACGCCCTGGGCGGCCTGGGCTGGATCAAGACGGCTGGCGTGTTCCTGGTGCTGGGCCTGTTGCTGGCGTTCACGCCGTGCGTGCTGCCCATGATTCCCATCCTGTCCTCGATCGTGCTGGGCGGCGCCGCCAGCCAGCAGCGCCCGACGCGCGGCCGCGGGCTGGCGCTGGCGGCGACCTACGTGCTGGGCATGTCCGTGGTCTACACCGCGCTGGGCGTGGCCGCTGGCCTGAGCGGCGCGGGCCTGGCCGCGTGGCTGCAGACGCCGTGGATCCTGACGCTGTTCGCGGTCCTGCTGGCGGTGCTGGCGTTGGCGATGTTCGATGCCTTCACCTTCCAGATGCCGTCCGGCATTCAGGCACGGTTGGCCGAGCGGTCGTCGCGCATTCCCGGCGGCCGCTATACCGGCGCCTTGCTGATGGGCGCGCTGTCGGCGCTGATCGTCGGGCCGTGCGTGGCCGCGCCGCTGGCCGGCGCGCTGCTGTACATCTCGCAGACCGGCGACGTCGTGCTGGGCGGCTCGGCCCTGTTCGCGATGGCGTGGGGCATGGGCGTGCCGCTGCTGATCGTCGGCGCCTCGTCGGGCGCGCTGCTGCCCAAGGCCGGTCCGTGGATGGATGGCGTCAAGCGGTTGTTCGGCATGCTGCTGCTGGCGACCGCGTGGTGGATGCTGATCCCGGTGGTGCCGACCTGGGTGCAGATGACCGGCTGGGCCTTCCTGGCGATCGTCGGCGCGGTGATGCTGCGGGCCTTCGATGCGCTGCCGGCTGGCGCCGGTTCGGCGCGCATGTTCGGCAAGGGCATCGGCCTGTTGCTGGCCCTGGCCGCCGCCGCGTGGCTGATCGGCGCGGCCAGCGGTGGCCGCGATGTGCTGCAGCCGCTCTCGCACTTTGCCTCGGGTGGTCCGGCCGTGGCCGGCGCCGCGGCGCCGGCTGGCGAGGTCCAGTTCAAGCGGGTGCGCAACAACGCCGAGCTGGACGCGCTGCTGGCGCAGAGCCAGCAACCGGTGATGCTGGATTTCTACGCCGACTGGTGCGTGTCGTGCCGCGAGATGGAGCGCTTCACGTTCACCGATCCCGGCGTGGCGCAACGCATGGCCGGCATGCTGCTGGTGCAGGCCGACGTGACCGCCAACAACGCCGATGACCGCGCGCTGCTCAAGCGCTTCCGCTTGTTCGGGCCGCCGGGAATCATGTTCTTCGAACCGGGCGGCAAGGAATTGCCGGACGCGCGCGTGGTCGGTTTCCAGGACGCCAAGCGTTTCACCCAGTCGCTGGACCGCGTGCTATTGCGCTGAGCGGCAGCCGGCCGCTACCATGAGCGCTTGCGCCGCGTGGGCGGCGCCTCCAACCCCTCAGGCCGGCGCCCGTGACGTCTCCGACAGTCGATGCAAGCCAGGACCGTACCGGTCTGATCTATCTGCAATTGATGTTCGTCATGGCCACCTGGGGCCTGAACATCGTCTCCATCAAGTACCTGACACAGCACATGGATATCCGCGCCCTGGCGGCCTTGCGGATCGCCGTGGCGTTCGTCGCGGTCACGCTCATCGTCAAGGCGCGCCGTGGCCGCATTCCCAGGCTGGGGCGGCAGGAGCTGGGCTGGGTCGCGCTGGCGGGCTTCCTGGTGGTGTACGCGCACCAGACCGCGCTGGTGTACGGACTGCAGTTCTCGTCGGCCGCCAACGGCACGCTGCTGATGGCCACCAGTCCCTTGCTGTCTGCGCTGCTGGCTGCGCTGTTCTATCGCGAAAGGCTGACGTGGCTGCGGATCGCCGGCGCCTTGCTCGGCCTGACAGGGGTGGCGATGGTGGTGGTGGGCAGCGGCGCGCGGCTGGGGCTGACCGGCTGGGGCGACGCCATCGTGTTCCTGGCGGTGGCGGTGTTCGTGTTCGGTGGGTTGGTGATCCAGCGTATCTCGCGCACGCTCGATCCGTTGGCGATGCTCTGGTACATGTATCTGGCTGGCGGTCTGATGCTGATAGTGCACGCGGCCATGACGCCGTCGTCCTACGATGCGGACAACTGGAGCATGACGTGGTGGCCGTGGCTGGTGCTGCTGTTTTCGGCGGTGATCGCCTCGGGCGTCAGCAACATCCTGTGGAACGCGGGCATTGCCAGGCTGGGTATCAGCCGCGCGGCGCTGTTCGTGAACTGGCTGCCGATCTTCGGCCTGCTGTTTGCCGCGTTGTTCCTGGACGAGCACGTCACGTGGGTGCACGTGGCGGGGCTGGCCTGTATTCTCAGCGGCACTTGGCTGGGCTTGCGGCGCGGGGCGCCGGCGTCGCGTTGAAAGCGGGCGGGCGTTGCCAGGGCAGGCCGGGAGCCGCCCCGGCGGCGCACGCCGAATGTGTCATGCGCGCCGCCGACAGGCGGGACCGGCAGGCCCCGCCATCCGGCATCAGCGTTGTTGCTTGAGCAGCCGCGCCGCTTCGATCGCGAAGTACGTCAGGATGCCATCGGCGCCGGCGCGCTTGAAGGCCAGCAGCGCTTCCATCATGACCTTGTCGTGGTCCAGCCAGCCGTTGGCCGAGGCCGCCTTGATCATCGCGTATTCGCCGCTCACCTGGTAGGCGAAGGTCGGCACGCGGAAGGTGTCCTTGACGCGGCGCAGCACGTCCAGATAGGGCATGCCGGGCTTGACCATGACCATGTCGGCGCCCTCCTGCAGGTCGGCGGCCACTTCGCGCAGCGCCTCGTCCAGGTTGCCCGGATCCATTTGGTAGGCCATTTTGTTGGACTTGCCCAGGTTGGTGGCCGAGCCCACCGCATCGCGGAACGGACCGTAGAAGGCGCTGGCGTACTTGGCCGAGTAGGCCATGATCTGGGTGTGGATGTAGCCGTTGGCCTCGAGCGCGCGGCGCACGGCGCCGATGCGGCCGTCCATCATGTCGCTGGGGGCGACCATGTCGACGCCGGCCGCGGCCTGCGTCAGCGCCTGCTTGACCAGGATCTCGACGGTCGGCTCGTTGACGACGTAGCCGTTTTCATCGATGACGCCGTCCTGGCCGTGGCTGGTGTAGGGATCCAGCGCCACGTCGCACAGCACGCCGAGGTCGGGGAATTGTTTTTTCAGTTCACGCACCACGCGCGGAATCAGGCCGTCGGGGTTGGTGGCTTCGATGCCGTCGGGCGTTTTGAGCGCCGGGTCGATGGCAGGAAACAGCGACAGCACCGGGATTCCCAGCGCCACGCATTCCTCGGCCACCGGCAACAGCGTATCCAACGAATAGCGCACCACACCCGGCAGCGACGGCACGGCCTGCTTCAGGCCATGGCCCTCGGCCACGAAAACCGGGTAGATCAAGTCATTGACGGTGAGGGCGTTTTCGCGCACCAGGCGGCGGGTGTAGTCGTCGCGACGCAGGCGGCGGGGGCGGGAAACCGGGAAGTCGGGGGTGATGATCTGCGGGTTCATGGTACGACCTTGGGAGAAATCCAGTTTTCTATGTGCGCGCCAGCTTCTTCCAGACCGATGCGCTCCGGCGCCGAGAAGGGGATGGTGTGCAGCGCGCCGATGTCCGCCAGGTCTTTGCGCACCGAGAACACGGTACGCATGCGTTGGCCGTAGGGCAGCTTGTCGGCCTTGGTGAGCAGCGCCAGGACCGGGCGGCCGGTGGGGGCGATGAAGTTGGCCAGGCGGCGGTCCAGTTCGGTGACGCCGCGGCGGATGTCGATGAGCAGCACGATGCCGGCGAGCGATTCGCGGTCGCGCAGGTAACCGCCCAGGATGTCCGCCCACTTTTCCTTTTCATCGCGGGCCACGGAGGCATAGCCGTAGCCGGGCAGGTCGACCAGATAGCCGATGTGGCCTTCGGGGTTCAGGGGGTCCGGCAGGCCGAACATGTTGATCAGGCGCGTGCGGCCCGGCGTCTTGCTGGAAAAGGCCAGGCGACGCTGGTTGCACAGCACGTTGATGGCCGTGGACTTGCCGGCGTTGGAGCGGCCGACGAAGCAAACCTCGGGCGCGTCAGGAGGCGGCAACTGGTCGAGGCGAGCGGCCGACGTAAGGAAAGAGGCGCGATGTAGGAGGGACACGGATTGGCTTTGGCTACAGTTGGTTTCGAGCCCTATTGTATAATCCGGCGTTTGCAACAGTGGTCCCCGTGCGCGGAGCCGTCTCGTTTGCTTACAAGCAGGCAAGCGAGCAAACCAGGTTCGATACGGTTTTCCAGATGTGCGGGCAGGCGTGGGCGCCTTTTTGCGCCTTGATCGATGTGATCGTCGAGGTCTTCATGAAGCGTGTGCTGTCCCGGATGTTGGTTGCGAGCGGGCTGTTGCTCGGCGCCTCCGCCTTTTCTACTACGAGCTTCGCCGCTGATGGCGCCGCGGGCCCGGCCAAACCAGATGCCGCCAAGGGCGGCCAGTTGTTTGACCAGGGCGACGCCTCGCGCGGCATCATCGCCTGTGCGTCCTGTCATGGCGCGGCGGGCAACAGCACCATACCGGTGAACCCCAACCTGGCCGCGCAACCCCACGAATATCTGGTCAAGCAACTGACCAACTTCCAGGTCAAGCAGGGCGCCAAGCTGCCCCTGCGCAACGGCCCCGGCGGCAATCCCACCCCCATGACCGCCATGGCGCAGAACCTGACGCCGGCCGACATGCAGAACATCGCGCTGTACCTGGCGCAGCAGCCGCTGAAAGAGCCGGCCACCGCTGGCCATGAAAAGCTGGTTGAGCTGGGTCAAAAGATCTGGCGCGGCGGTTTGCCCGAGCGCAATGTGCCCGCCTGTGCGGCATGCCATTCTGCCAATGGCGCGGGTATTCCGGGCCAGTATCCCCGCCTGTCGGGCCAGTTCCCCATGTATATTGAAGAGCAGCTCAAGCTGTTCCGCAGCGGCGATCGCGCCAACGACGTGATGCACGCCGTGGCGGACCGGATGTCGGACGCCGACATCAAGGCCGTGGCGGACTACGCGGCTGGCCTGCGGTAGCCGTACGCCGGCCAGGCGCGCGGCTGGTCCGCGTTCACGCAACCTGAGCATGATGGAACCTGGTTCCGTCATGCGCTGTCTACGAGGGGGGTAGCCGATCGTGCGGCCCCCCTTTTTTCATGAATTCGACTCAGACACATTCCCGTCCCTCCCTGCGCAGCCTGCCCCGCGATCTGTTTGAATTGCTGGGCTCGATGCGTTTCGCGGTCAGCCTGCTGATGTTCATTTGCGTGGCGAGCCTGGTGGGGACGGTGCTGCAGCAGAACCGCTCATCCAACAACTACATCGACCAGTTCGGCCCGTTCTGGTTCGAGGTGTTCGACAAGTTCTCGATCTGGCACGTCTACAACAGCTGGTGGTTCCTGCTGATCATGGCGTTCCTGGTCATTTCGACGTCAGTCTGCCTGACCCGCAACGCACCCAAGATGCTGCGCGATGCGCGTTCGTTCCGCGAGCACGTGCGCGGCGGCAGCCTGCGCGCCTTTCCGCACCGCGTCGAGACCGAGGCGCCCACCGACGTGCCGCAGACGGCGGCGGGCCTGACGGCGCTGCTCAAGCGCATGGGCTACGCGGTGCGCGAGCGCCAGGACAGCACCGGCGTGCTGTTGGCGGCCAAGAAGGGCAGCGCCAACCGGTTGGGGTATGTGTTCGCCCATGCCGCCATGGTCATCATCTGCATTGGCGGGCTGCTCGACAGCGAGCTGCCGGTGCGCTTGCAGGTGATGTTCGGCGGCAAGAAGCCGATCGTCGAGAACATGCTGATCTCCGAGGTGCCGGAAAGCGGCCGCCTGTCGGTGGACAACCCCAGTTTCCGTGCCAGCGTATTGGTGCCCGAGAACGGGCAGGCCAGCACCGCGGTGGTGATGGTGGGGGACGGCGCCCTGGTGCAGCCGATGCCCTTCACGCTGAAGCTCAAGAAGTTTGTCGTCGATTACTACTCGACGGGTATGCCGAGCCGCTTTGCCAGCGAGGTGGAGGTGACGGATCCGGATACCGGCAAGAGCTTCGATTCGACCATCGAGGTCAACGAGCCGCTGCGCTTCAAGGGCATGACCGTGTACCAGTCCAGTTTCGATGATGGCGGCAGCACGGTAGTGCTCAAGGGCTATCCGCTGGTGGGGGCGGACAGCGCCACCTTCAAGGTTGACGGCACCGTGGGCAAGACCTCCGAAGTAACCGCTCACACCGCGCGTGGCCCGCGCAGCATGGGCGTGGAAATCATGGCGCTGCGCCCGATCAATGTCGAAGACATGACCGGCGGCGAGCCCAAGGGCGGCAACCAGAGCTTTGCCGAGCACGTGGCGTCGGTGGCCGGCAGTGCCGCGGGCAAGAAGAACGAGAACCTGCGTAATGTGGGGCCCAGTGTCGAATACAAGCTGATCGACGATGCCGGCCAGGCGCATGAGTTCCAGAACTACATGCTGCCGGTGCAACTGGACGGCGCCAGTGTGTTCCTGGCCGGGGTGCGCAACAACCCGTCCGAACCGTTCCGCTACCTGCGGATTCCGGCCGACGACGATAGCTCGGTGGCGGAATTCATGCGCCTGCGGGCCACGCTGGCCGATCCGGCGGCGCGCCAGGAGGCGGCGCGCCGCTTCGCCGAGCGCAACAGCCCCAGCGGCGCCGACCGCCAGCCGTTGCAGACGGCCGCCGAGCGCGCCCTGGAAACCTATGCAGGCGGCGGCCTGCAGGCCGTGGCGGCGTTCCTGCAGGCCAACACGCCGGCGGCCGACCTGGAGCGTGCGGCTGACGTGGTGATCCGGCTGATCGGCGCCAGCATGAACGAACTGCGCGCCATCGAGCGCGAACGGGCGGGGCTGCCGCCTGTGCCCACCGACGGCCCCGAGGCCGAGCGTGCCGCGCAGTGGTCGCGTCTGGCGGTGGCGGCGCTGTCGGACCTTACCGTTTATCCGGCGCCGGTGTTTTTCTCCCTGGCGGATTTCAACCATGTGCAGGCCAGCGTGTTTCAGGTCAGCCGCACGCCGGGCAAGAACACCGTCTACCTGGGCAGCCTGCTGCTGGTGCTGGGCGTGTTCTCGATGTTCTATATTCGGGATCGCCGCGTCTGGATCTGGATCAGGCCGCAGGAAGGCGGCAGCGGCATCCTGGCGGCGATGACGTCGCAGAAGCGTACACTCGACTTCAACCAGGAGTTCGATCGCTTCAAGCAGGCGCTGTTGCGCCAGAAAGGGTCTTAAGGTTTCCTATGTCCACGACGACCACCACGCATTCCCCCACGCCCGAAAACCTCTGGCAGGACAACCTGTCCGAAACCGGTGATAGCCGCGCGCAGCGCGGCCGGCCGGATTGGACGGACGTCGTGTTCTTCCTGCTGCTGGCGGCGGGCGCCGGTTTCGCGCTGACGCGTTTCAGCGGCGCGATGGACTATTACGAGAAGATCATCCTGTGCGGCACGGTGCCGGTGCTGGCCTGGATGGGGTGGCTGTGGCGTCCGTTGCGCCGCCTGATGGTGGCCTGTGCGATCGCGGCCGGCCTGGCGTTGATGCTCTACGGTAATGACCTGGCGCGGGCCGAGCAGGTATTCTTCCTGAAATACCTGCTCTCATCACAGTCGGCCATCCTGTGGATGAGCGCACTGTTCGCGCTGGCCATGGTCTGCTACTGGATCGGCTTTTTCAGCCCGACCGCGGCGTGGCTGGGCACCGCCCTGACCTGGGGCGCGGTGTTCGCCGGCCTGACCGGGCTGCTGGTGCGCTGGCGCGAGGGCCATCTGATGGGCCCGGACCTGGGTCATATCCCGGTCAGCAACCTGTACGAAGTCTTCGTGCTGTTCGCATTGATCACGGCCCTGTTCTACCTGTACTACGAGCGCAAGTACGCCACCCGCGCACTGGGCGGTTTCGTGCTGCTGGTGGTGACCTCGGCGGTGGTGTTCCTGCTGTGGTATTCGTTCACGCGCGATGCCGGGCAGATCCAGCCGCTGGTGCCGGCGCTCAAGAGCTGGTGGATGAAACTGCACGTGCCCGCCAACTTCATCGGCTATGGCACCTTCTCGCTGGCGGCGATGGTCGGCTTCGCCTACCTGGTCAAGCAGCACGGCCAGACCTCGTCGTGGCTCAAGCTGGCGCCGCTGTTCGTGCTGGGCGTGCTGCTGTGCGCCGAGCCCATGGTATTCCGCTCCGATGGCCTGTCGGCGACCTGGATGCTGTATTTCGGCATCGGCGCCGTCATCGTTGGCGCCATCCTGCTGGGACGGCGCCGCATCGCCGCTGCACTGCCGCCGCTGGAGGTGCTGGACGACATCATGTACCGCGCCATCGCCATCGGCTTTGCCTTCTTCACGGTGGCGACCATCCTGGGCGCGCTGTGGGCGGCGGACGCCTGGGGCGCGTATTGGCAGTGGGATCCCAAGGAAACCTGGGCCCTGATCGTCTGGCTGAACTATGCGGCCTGGCTGCACATGCGGCTGATCAAGGGCCTGCGCGGCACCATGGCGGCCTATTGGGCGCTGACCGGCCTGTTGATCACCGGTTTTGCTTTCCTGGGCGTGAACATGTTCCTGTCGGGGCTGCATTCGTACGGCCAGCTCTGATCCTGGCGCGCATCGCAATAGGCCCCGTCTCGACGGGGCCTATTTCATGGCGCGGGGAACCGGTTCAGGGCAGGGTGGATTCGCCGCGCAACAGGTCGTCCAGCGTTTCACGCTGGCGCACCACATGGTAGTGGCCGCCGTCGACCATGACTTCAGCCGCGCGCGGCCGCGTATTGTAGTTGCCGGCCATCGTCATGCCGTAGGCGCCGGCTGACTCCAGCGCCAGTACGTCGCCCTGCTCGAGCACCAGCGCGCGTTGCCGCGCCAGCCAGTCGGCGCTTTCGCAGACGGGGCCGACGACGTCGTAGTCGAGCGCGTCGCCGGCGCGTGGCCGCAGCGGCAGCAAGCCGTGCCAGGCGTCGTACAGGGCCGGCCGCAACAGGTCGTTCATGGCGGCATCGACGATGGCGAAATTGCGCGCCTCGCCGTGCTTCAGGTACTGGACCGTGGTCAGCAGCACGCCGGCGTTGCCCACCAGGGAACGGCCGGGTTCCAGCACCAGTCGCAAATGGCCTTGGCCTCGTGCCTGCAGGCGCTGGAACACGCCATCCAGCAGCGCCTTGGGCGAGGGAGGGGCTTCATCGTGGTAGCGAATGCCTAGCCCTCCGCCCAGGTCCAGGTGTGACAGGCGGATGCCGATGCCCTCCAGGTCGGCGACCAGGTCCAGGAGCTTTTCCAGCGCGTCGAAATAGGGACTGATGTCGGTCAGCTGCGATCCGATATGGCAGTCCAGGCCGGTGATTTCCAGACCGGGTAGCAGGCGGGCGCTACGATAGGCGTCGAGCGCGGCGGCGATGGGAATGCCGAATTTGTTCTCTTTGAGGCCGGTGGAAATGTACGGGTGGGTCTGCGCATCGACATCCGGGTTGACGCGCAGCGCCACCCTGGCGCGGCGGCCGGCTTCCCGGGCGACGTCGGACAGGCGCTGCAGCTCGGCTTCGGATTCGACGTTGAAGCACATGACGCCAGCGTTCAGCGCCGCGCGCATCTCCCAGGCCTGCTTGCCGACTCCGGAGAAGACGATGCGGGCGGGATTGGCGCCCACGGCCAGGGCGCGCTTGAGTTCGCCACCCGAGACGATGTCGAACCCGGCGCCCAGGCGGACGAATTCCTTCAGGACCGCCAGGTTGGAGTTGGCCTTCATGCCGTAGCAGATCTGCACGGGACGCTGGCCGATGGCGCTGTGGTAGGTGTTCCAGGCGGCGCGCAGCGCCGCGCGGGAGTAGACGTAGAGCGGTGTTCCCAGTTTTCCGGCCAGATGGTCCAGCGGCACGTCTTCGGCGTACAGCACGTTGTTGCGGTACTGGAAGAACGGATGCCCGGCCAGTTCGGGCGGAACCGGGAACGCGGTGGTCATGGCAGCGTGGGCGCGGACGGGATCTGCGGCACCTGGGGCGTGCTCTGGCGCTGCCCGGGAGGCGGTGGCTTGCCGTCAGGGGTGGGCATGTACAAAGGACCCTTGTAGCCGCAGGCCGCAACCATGCCGGTCAGCGCGAGCGTGGCTACAATGCGTAGAGACATGCGGCTGAATGCCAATTGGAACACTGGGAACTCCGTAATTCTTGCAGGCTCGATTATGACCGAATCCGAATTTCTTGCGTTGATCGACCAGGTGCTGGACAGCATCGAAAGCCAGGCCGATGACTGGGCGGCTTCGCTCGACGTCGACGTCGAAACCAGCCGCAGCGGCAATGTGCTGACCATGGTGTTCGAAGACAATACCCATGTGGTGGTGAACAGCCAGGCCGCCATGCAGGAACTGTGGGTGGCCGCGCGCAGCGGTGGTTTCCACTACCGTTACGACGGTCAGCACTGGAACGATACCCGAGGCGGCCCGAATCTGCCCGATGCGCTCTCGCAGATCTGTTCCGCCGCTGCCGGCGTGCCCGTCGCGGTTCGCCTGTAGCGTTCGCCGCACCTCAAGGCCGGCGATTTCATTGACCCCCGAAGGTTGGATTGATATCCCGCTTTCGGGGGTCAATTCATTGATCGCGGCCCTTCTTCAGTCCGCTCAGAATGGGATCTTCTGCGACCAGGGCTGGGCGCTTTGCGTGCCCACGCCTGGCGCCACCTTGATGCGGTTGTCTTCGCCGCTGTCGCTGTTCAGGCCGTTCAGGAACTCGCCCAGCGTGTCGGCTTGCGGCAGGCCCAGGCGCGCCACGGCCTGGCCGGGCGGGAATTCCGAGAAGTAGTATTCGCCGTTTTCGACGATGATGCCATCGGGGCGGGGGCGCTGCTTTTCTTCGGGTACGCCCTTGAGCACGTCCTGCATGTAGTCGACCCAGATCGGCATGGCCACGCCGCCGCCGGTTTCGCGCGAACCCAGCGACTTGGGCTGGTCGAAGCCCAGCCAGGCGGTGGCCACCAGCGACGGGGTGTAGCCCGAGAACCAGGCATCCACCGATTCATTGGTGGTGCCGGTCTTGCCGGCAATGTCGTTGCGCTTGAGCAGCGACCGGGCGCGGGCCGCGGTGCCATAGGTGGCGACGCCGCGCAGCACGTCATCCATGATCCAGGCCGTGCGCGGGTCGATGGCGCGGGCCGCGGCGTCGCCGGCCACGACCGGTTTGGCCTGCATCACGATCTTGCCGCTGCTGTCGGTGACGCGGTCGATCAGGTAGGGGGTGACGCGGTAGCCGCCGTTGGCGAATACGGAGAACGCGCCGGCCAGTTGCAGCGGGGTGACCGAGCCGGCGCCCAGCGCCAGCGGCAGCACCGCGGGCTGGCGCGCCTTGTCGAAACCGAAGCGGGTCAGGTAGTCCTGCGCATACTGCGGGCCGATGGCTTGCAGGATGCGGATCGAGACCATGTTCTTGGACTTGTACAGACCCTGGCGCAGCGTCAGCATGGGTTCGTACTGGTTGCCGTAGTTTTTCGGATTCCAGGCCTTGGATCCGGTCTGCGCGGCGGTCAGCTCGAAGGGCTGATCGGAGATCTGCGTGGCCGGGGTCAGGCCGCGCTCGAGCGAGGCGGCGTAGATGAACGGCTTGATGTTCGAGCCGGGCTGGCGCCAGGCCTGCGTCACGCGGTTGAAGTTGCCGCGGTAGAAGTCGAAGCCGCCGACCATGGCGCGGATCGCCCCGTCCTGCGGCGACAGCGCCACGAACGCGGCCTGCACCGACGGCATGTTGATGATTTCCCAGTTGTCGCCGAACTTGTGGATGTAGACCACCGAGCCGCGCTTGATGCGTTGCTCGGGCTTGGCCTTGTCCGTGAGCGCGCGCGCCACCACGCTCAGCACCTTCTTGTCGGTGACGGTGATGATCTCGCGCGAGCTGCGCGCCAGCTTCACTTCGGTGGGACTGGCCGACAGCACCACCGCGGTCAGCAGGTCGCCGCTGTCGCTGAACTTGTCGAACACGCCGTCCAGGAATTCATCCAGGGCCTGCGGGTTGTTCTCGGTGCCGGGCGGCAGGTCGAGCTGTTCCTCGGGGCCGGGGTAGGGCGCGCGGCGGGTGTATTCCAGCACGCCTTCGCGCACGGCGCGGTAGGCTGCCTCCTGGTCTTTGGAATGCACCGTGGTGTAGATGTTGATGCCGCGCGAGTAGACGTTGTCCTGGTACACGTTGAACAGCAGCTGGCGCGCCAGTTCGGCCACATACTCGCCATGGATGCTGTAGCCACCGGCCGGCGTGCCTTCGGCCGACTTCATGACGATCTGCTGCGCCATCGCCTGCTTGTATTCGGGTTCGGTCAGGTAACCCAGCGACAGCATGCGGCCCAGCACGTAGCGCTGGCGCAGTTCGGCGCGGGGGCGGTTGGAGATCGGATTGAAGCGCGAGGGCGCCTTGGGGATGCCGGCCAGCATGGCGGCCTCGGCCGGGGTGACTTCCGCCAGCGGCTTGCCAAAGTAGGTGCGCGAGGCGGCGGCGAAGCCATAGGCGCGGTGCCCCAGATAGATCTGGTTCATGTAGAGCTCGAGGATCTGATCCTTGGAGAGCTCGGACTCGATCTTGAACGTCAGCAGCAGCTCGTAGAACTTGCGCGAGTAGGTCTTTTCAGACGACAGGTAAAAATTGCGCGCCACCTGCATGGTGATGGTGCTGGCGCCCTGTGTCTTGGACATGTTGATCAGGTTGGTCAGGCCGGCGCGCACCACGCCGGTCCAGTCGATGCCGCCGTGCTGGTAAAAGCGGTCGTCTTCGGCCGCCAATACCGCGGACTTCATGACGTCCGGGATTTCATTGAAGCGCAGCACGTTGCGGCGCTCTTCGCCGAATTCGCCGATCAGCACCTTGTCGGCCGTATAGACGCGCAACGGCACCCGCGGGCGGTAGTCCGTCATGGCGTGCAGGTCGGGCAGGTTGGGCCACGCCAGCGCCAGCGCCATGCCGGCCAGCAGCACGCCACACAGGAACAGGCCGGCAAACAAAATGCCGGTCTTGACGAAAAAACGCAATATCGGGGAACCGTTATTGGCGGGCTTGTCTTTTTTGGAGGAATTCTGCGGCTTGCTCATCGCGGCGATTTTACGGGTATCTCCGGTCCTACCTCAGCGGGCGAGACCGGTTTCTGTAACAAGATAGTTCAATGTGGCGCGCGGGCAACTTGGCGGCAGATGTGATAATGCCGTCATGAACTTTTCCGCTCACTCATGTCCGGAGGCTGACCCGGACCCGGCGCCCACCGGCGAGGCGCCCGAAACCCCGCCTTGCGCTTCGGAATGCGCAGGCAAGGCCGTGTCGCTGCCGCACGATCTGCCCGTCTTCCTGGTGGGGATGATGGGGGCGGGCAAGACGACCATCGGCCGTGGCCTGGCGCGTGCCCTGGGGCGCGAGTTTGTCGATCTGGACCATGAGCTCGAGGCGCGTTGCGGCGTACGGGTGCCGGTAATCTTCGAAATCGAGGGCGAGGCCGGTTTTCGTCGCCGGGAATCCGCCGCTCTGGAAGAGTGTACCCAACGGCGCAACATAATTCTCGCCACGGGGGGCGGCGCGATCCTGGCCGCCGACAACCGGGCGCGGCTGCGCGAGCGGGGCATCGTGGTCTATTTGAGGGCCAGCGTGGACGAATTGTTCCGCCGCACCTGCCGCGACCGCAACCGGCCGCTGCTGGCCACCGCCGATCCGCGCGGCACCCTGCGGGATCTGATGACGCTGCGCGAACCCCTTTACAAGGAAGTTGCCGACCTGGTGGTGGAAACCGGCTCCATGCCCATCCACACCCTGGTCAAGGCGCTGCTGCCGCAATTACAAGCCTTCGAGAAGCAGATATGAACGTTGTTGAGGTTGACACCCCGGGCGGACAGTATCCGATCCGCATCGCGCCGGGGCGCCTGGATGCCCTGGACGAGAGCATTCCCGCCGACGCCACCGCCATCGCGGTGGTGACCAACCCGACCGTGGCGGCGCTGTACGGCGAACGCGCCGAAGCCGCCCTGGCGCGCAGCGGCAAGCGGGTGCTGCGCATCGAGCTGCCTGACGGCGAGTCGTACAAGGACTGGCAGTCGCTGAACCTGATCTTCGATGCCCTGCTGACCCATCGCCTGGACCGCCGCTGCGTGCTGGTGGCGCTGGGCGGCGGCGTGATCGGCGACATGACCGGTTTCGCCGCCGCGGTGTACATGCGTGGCGTGCGCTTCGTGCAGGTGCCCACGACCCTGCTGGCCCAGGTCGATTCGTCGGTCGGCGGCAAGACGGCCGTGAACCACCCGCTCGGCAAGAACATGGTCGGCGCGTTCTACCAGCCGCTGGCGGTCGAGATCGATACCGCCGTGCTGGCCACCCTGCCGGCGCGCGAAGTGTCGGCCGGCCTGGCCGAAGTCATCAAGTACGGCCTGATCCTGGACCCGGAATTCTGGACCTGGTGCGAGCAGAATGCACAAAAACTGCGCAACCTGGACCCGCAGGCCATCGCCTATGCCATTCGCCGCTCCTGCGAGCTGAAGGCGCAGGTGGTGGGCAAGGACGAACGCGAATCCGGCCTGCGCGCGATCCTGAACCTGGGCCATACCTTCGGCCACGCCATCGAGGCGGGCCTGGGCTACGGCGCCTGGCTGCACGGCGAGGCTGTCGGTTGCGGCATGGTGCAGGCGGCGGAATTGTCCGCCGATGTGGCCGGTTTCCCGCGCGCCGACGTGGCCCGGGTGCGCGCCCTGGTCGAGGCCATCGGCTGTCCCGTGGTTGCGCCCGACCTGGGCGCCGACCGTTGGCTCGACCTGATGCAGGTCGACAAGAAGACCGAAGGCGGCGAAATCCGCTATGTGCTCATGTCCCGTATCGGCGCGGCGATGATGCGGGCGGCGCCCGCAGACGCCGTGCGCGCCGTGCTGGCCCGAACCACTCAATAACGACCGCAGGAGAGACGGTGTCGCAGATGAAAGAACTGGCCTCCTACGCATCCGACCCGTCCCGATCGCGCGGCCGGACCTACGCCGAGCCGGCCCCGGAAAACCGCAGCGAATTCCAGCGCGACCGTGACCGCATCGTGCATTCGGGCGCGTTCCGGCGCCTGGAGTACAAGACCCAGGTGTTCGTGAACCACGAGGGGGATCTGTTCCGCACCCGGCTCACGCACAGCCTGGAAGTGGCGCAGATCGCGCGCACTCTGGCGCGCAGCCTGGGGCTGTCCGAAGACTTGACCGAAGCCATTTCGCTGGCGCATGACCTGGGTCATACGCCGTTCGGCCATGCCGGCCAGGATGAACTCAACGCCTGCATGCGCGAACTGGCGCCCGAGGCCGGCGGCTTCGAACACAATCTGCAGAGCCTGCGTGTGGTCGACGAGCTTGAAGAGCGCTATGCGGACTTCAACGGCCTGAATCTGTGTTTCGAGACCCGCGAGGGTATTCTCAAGCACTGCTCGGCGGCCCACGCGCGGCAGCTGGGCGCGGTGGGCGAGCGCTTCCTGGCGCGCACCCAGCCGTCGCTGGAGGCGCAGATCGCCAATCTGGCCGATGAAGTGGCCTACAACAACCACGACATCGACGATGGCCTGCGCTCGGGGCTGATCACGCTGGAGCAGTTGCAGGACGTGTCCATCTTCCAGCGCCACCATGCCGAAGTGCTGGCGCGCTATCCCGACCTGGCTTCGCGCCGCGCGGTGGCCGAGACCATCCGCCGCATGATCAATACGCTGATCGGCGACCTGACGCGCACCACGTTGGCGCGCATTCGCGATGCCGCGCCGGCCAGCGCCGACGACGTGCGCCGCGCGCCGCCGCTGGCGGGATTTTCGGAAGGTATCCGGCGCGAAGCCGACGAACTGAAGAAGTTCCTGTTCGACAACCTCTATCGCCACTATCGCGTGTTGCGCATGACCACCAAGGCGCGGCGCATCGTGCGCGAGCTGTTCGCGGCGTTCCTGGATGATCCACGCCTGCTGCCGCCGGACTACCGCCGCGCGGCGTTCAATGACCAGGCGCGTGCCATCGCCGACTACATCGCCGGCATGACTGACCGCTACGCCATCCGCGAGCACCGGCGTTTGTTCGACATGGTTTGAGGGGCGTGCGCCATACCCTGGCGGCGCCCGCTCACGGACGCGGCGGCCGCCGCGTACGCCGCGTTCAGCGATGCTTGCGGTAAGGCTCGTCGGCCTCGACGAAGGTGGCCTCGGCACGTGCGTCGCGCATCCATTCCTGCATCGCCGGCAACGCCAGCACGGCGTCCATGTAGTCGCGCACCGGGCCCGCCGCGGCGATGCCGTAGGTGACGAAGCGCGACACGACCGGCGCGAAGAACGCATCGGCGATCGAGAAGGCGCCGAACAGGAACGGCCCGCCCTGGCCGAATTCGGCGCGCGTGTCCTGCCAGATGGCGTGCATGCGGGAAATGTCCTGGCGCGCGGCCTCGGGGATGTCGATGCCCGGCAGATGCGCCTCGATATTCATCGGCATCGCCTGGCGCAGCGCGCCAAAGCCGCTGTGCATCTGCGCGGCCAGCGAGCGGGCGCGAGCACGGGCGCGGGTGTCCTGCGGCCAGAGGCGGGCCTCGGGCCGCTGTTCGGCCACGTATTCGCAGATCGCCAGCGAGTCCCAGACCGCCAGGTCGCCGTCCAGCAGCACCGGCACCAGCCCAGCGGGTGTGAGTGCTTCCAGGTGGCGGGCGAAGGCTTCCGTGAACAGGCCCAGTTTCTGTTCGGTGAACGCGACGCCGGTGGCGCGCAGCGCCAGCCACGGGCGCAGCGACCACGAGGAGTAGTTCTTGTTGCCGATGATCAAGGTGTACATGCCGATTTCCCTTAGTGACTGGCGCTGCCGCGCCGCGCGGCTCAGCCGCCTGGCGTGCGGCGCAGCAGCTTGCCGAGATAGTGTCCGGTATGGCTTTCGGGTGTGGCCGCCACGTCTTCCGGCGTGCCTTGCGCCACCACCCGGCCGCCGCCGTCGCCGCCTTCCGGGCCCATGTCGATGAGCCAGTCGGCGGTCTTGATGACGTCCAGGTTGTGCTCGATGATGAGCACGGTATTGCCGCTGTCCACCAACTGGTTGAGCACCTGCAGCAGCAGTTCGATGTCGCGGAAATGCAAGCCGGTGGTGGGCTCGTCCAGGATGTACAGGGTGCGGCCGGTGCTGCGCCGCGACAGTTCCTGGGACAGCTTCACGCGCTGCGCCTCGCCGCCCGACAGGGTGGTGGCGCTCTGGCCCAGGCGGATGTACGACAGGCCGACGTCGATCAGCGTGTGCAGCTTGCGGGAGATCGCCGGCACCGATTCGAAATACTCCAGCGCCTGCTCGACCGTCAGGTCCAGCACTTCGCTGATGTTGCGGCCACGGTAGCGGATTTCCAGCGTCTCGCGGTTGTAGCGCTTGCCGTGGCAGACGTCGCAGGGCACGTACATATCCGGCAGGAAGTGCATTTCGACCTTGACCACGCCGTCGCCCTGGCAGGCTTCGCAGCGCCCGCCCTTGACGTTGAAACTGAAGCGGCCGGGGTCATAGCCGCGGGTGCGGGCCTCGGGCACGCCGGCGAACAACTCGCGGATCGGCGTGAACAGGCCGGTGTAGGTGGCCGGATTGCTGCGCGGCGTGCGGCCGATGGGGCTCTGGTCGACGCTGATGATCTTGTCGAAGTTCTCCAGGCCCTGCATCGCGGTGTAGGGCGCGGGTTCACTTTGCGCATGGTGCAGTTGGCGCGATACGGCCACGGCCAGTGTGTCGTTGATCAGGGTCGATTTGCCCGAGCCGGACACGCCGGTGACGCAGATCAGCCGGCCGGCGGGCAGGCGCAGGTCGACGTTCTTGAGGTTATTGCCGCTAGCGCCGGTGAGCGTCAGCCAGGGCAGGTCGTCGGTGACCGGGCGGCGCTTGGGGATGGCGATGGCCCGCTGGCCGCTCAGGTATTGGCCGGTGAGTGAATTCGGGTCACGCTGCACGGTTTCGGGATCGCCCTGCGCCACCACTTGGCCGCCATGCTCGCCCGCGCCCGGCCCCATGTCCACGACCCAGTCGGCCATGCGGATCATGTCTTCGTCGTGCTCGACCACGATGACACTGTTGCCCAGGTCGCGCAGGTGCTGCAGCGTGCCGATGAGGCGGTCGTTGTCGCGCTGGTGCAGGCCGATGGAGGGCTCGTCCAGTACGTACATCACGCCGGTCAGGCCGGAGCCGATCTGGCTGGCCAGGCGGATGCGCTGGGCCTCGCCGCCGGAGATGGTGTCGGCGCTGCGATCCAGCGACAGATAGTTCAGGCCGACGTTGTTCAGGAAGCTCAGGCGTGCCTCGATCTCGCGCACGATGCGCTGCGCGATCTCCTGCTTGGCGCCGGTCAGGGTCAGGTCGCGGAACCACCCCAGGCAGGTCGACAACGGCATCGCCTCGACCTCGTAGATGGCCTGGCCGTGACGCTCGCCGCCGCGCGGGTCCTGGCCGATCAGCACGTTGCGCGCTTCCGGGCGCAGGCGCGAACCGCCGCAGTCGGGGCAGGTCTTGATGTTGCGGTACTTGCCCAGTTCCTCGCGCACGGTGGCCGAATCGGTTTCGCGCCAGCGGCGCTCCAGGTTCGGGATGACGCCCTCGAAAGTGTGGCGCTTGACGGTGCTGCGGCCCTTTTCATTCAGGTACAGGAACGAGATCTCCTCTTCGCCCGAGCCGTACAGGACCTTTTCGCGTAGCGCCTCGGGCAGGTCCTCGAAGGGCGCCTCGATATCGAATTCATAGTGCGCCGCCAGGCTGGTCAGCAGCGAATGGGTGAAGGCATTGCGGCGGTCCCAGCCACGGATGGCGCCGGCCGCCAGGCTCAGCTCGGGGAAGGCGACCACGCGCTTGGGGTCGAAGAAGCCGACCTGGCCGATGCCGTCGCAGCTGGGGCAGGCGCCCATCGGGTTGTTGAAGCTGAACAGGCGCGGTTCCAGTTCCGGCAGGCTGTGGCTGCAGACCGGGCAGGCGTAGCGGCTGGAAAAGACCTGCTCGCGGCTGTCGTCCATGTCCAGCGCCAGCGCGCGGCCGTCGGCCAGCTGCAGTGCGGTCTCGAAGCTCTCGGCCAGGCGCTGCTTGCTTTCGGGCTTGATGCGCAAGCGGTCGATGACCACGTCGATGTCGTGCTTCTCGGTTTTCTTCAGCGGCGCCATGCCGTCGATTTCCACCATCTGGCCGTCCACGCGCAGGCGCACGTAGCCCTGCGCCTGCAGGCTGGCGCATTCGTCCTCGAAGCTGCCCTTCTTGCCGCGGGCGATGGGGGCCAGCACCGCCAGGCGGGTCTCGGCCGGCCATGACAGCACCGCGTCCACCATCTGGCTGACGCTCTGCGCCTGCAGCGGCAGGCCGTGGTCCGGGCAGTAGGGCGTGCCGACCCGCGCATACAGGAGACGCAGGTAATCGTGGATTTCGGTGATGGTGCCGACGGTGGAGCGCGGGTTGTGGCCCGCCGCCTTCTGTTCGATCGAGATGGCCGGCGACAGACCCTCGATCAGGTCGACGTCGGGCTTGTCCATCAGCTGCAGGAACTGGCGGGCGTAGGCGGACAGGCTCTCGACGTAGCGCCGCTGCCCCTCCGCGTAAAGCGTATCGAACGCCAGCGAGGACTTGCCCGAGCCGGACAGCCCGGTCACCACCACCAGCTTGTGGCGCGGCAGGTCCAGCGAGACGTTCTTGAGATTGTGGGTGCGGGCACCCCGAATGCGTATGGTCACGTCTATCGGGCTCTTTTAAGCAGTTGCAAAGGCCAACTTGGTACTATAGCGCGCCGAGTCCCCAGGCCATAGATCAGACTGCAAGCGCATGACAATTGCGCGGACCGGTCCCAGTCATTCTCGAAATTTCCGCATGCCGGCAGATACGAAACTGAAATTGACCTCATCCGAGCGCCGTGCCAGCGTGGCGCTGGCCGGCCTGTTCGCGGCGCGGATGCTGGGGCTGTTCCTGTTATTGCCGGTGTTCGCGGTTGCCGCCCGCGGCCTGCCGGGGGGCGACGATCCGGCCCGGGTCGGCCTGGCGTTGGGCATTTATGGCCTGACTCAGGCGTTCATGCAGATTCCCTTCGGCCTGGCCTCCGACCGTTGGGGGCGTCGTCCCGTGGTGTTGTTCGGCCTGCTGTTGTTCGTCGCGGGCAGTATCGTGTGCGCGCAGGCCACCGACGTGTACTGGATCACCATCGGCCGCGCCATCCAGGGCGCGGGCGCCATATCTGCCGCCGTGACGGCCTGGTTGGCTGACGCCACCCGCGACGAGGTGCGCACCCGGGCCATGGCCATGGTGGGCGGTTCGATCGGCCTGTCGTTTGCCGCGGCGCTGGTGCTGTCGCCGCTGCTGGTGGGTTGGTGGGGGCTGTCGGGCCTGTTCTGGACCATCGCCTGTCTGGGCGTGATCTGCCTGGCGGTGGCCGGCTGGGTGGTGCCGGTGGTCCCGCGCACCCAGACCCGCAGCATGCAGGCCGCCCGGCCGCGCGAGGTGCTTGCCCATGGTGATCTGCTGCGGCTGAATTTCGGCGTGTTCGTGCTGCACCTGATCCAGGTGTCGCTGTTCGTGGTGGTGCCGGCGCTGCTGGCCAAGGCCGGCGGCCTGGACGCGCGCGAGTTGTGGAAAGTCTATCTGCCGGTGATTCTGGTGTCGTTCGTGCTGATGGTGCCGGTGGTGTTCGTGGCGGAAAAGCGGCGCGCCCATCGTGGCGCGCTGCGCGCGGCGGTGGCCGGGCTGGTGCTGGTATGCGCGTTGCTGCCGGCCGCCAGCCATGGCTTCCTGACCCTGGCGGCCGCCCTGACGGGTTTCTTCGTGGCCTTCAACGTACTCGAGGCGCTGCAGCCGTCGCTGGTGTCGCGCGTGGCGCCGCAAGCCTATAAGGGCCTGGCGCTGGGGTTCTACAACACGGCCCAGGCCGCTGGCTTGTTCACCGGCGGCGCGCTCGGCGGTTGGGTGGCTTCGCACTCGGGCCCCAGCGCGGTATTCATCGGGGCAGCCGTGCTGGCCGCGGTCTGGTTGGCCGTGAGTTGGGCGCTCAAGCCGTTGGCCTGATAGGCCCGTTGGCGAAAGTCGCGGATCGCGCCGCCAACGGTGGCCAACAGCGGTGAAATCGTTACCTGCGGTGGATGGCTTTGTCACCAATCCGGTTTGGCGTGGCGGACGCTTTTCGTCGATAATAGAAGGCAAATTAGGGCTTCACCGGCGTCGCCGGTCATCGTTGCGGTGACCGGCGAGTTTCATGAAGCCGGTCTTCAACATCGCTTTTATGTTGTTGCCGGCGCGCTCGCGGCAACGCGTGGCACAGGTCAACAACAGAGGGACAACGGCATGGCATCGGTTAACAAAGTCATTCTCGTGGGCAACCTGGGTCGCGACCCGGAAGTCCGCTACAGCCCCGATGGGGCCGCAATCTGCAACATGTCCATTGCCACTACCTCCACCTGGAAGGACAAGGCATCGGGCGAGCGCCGCGAAGAAACCGAATGGCATCGCGTGGTCATGTACAACCGCCTGGCCGAGATCGCCGGCGAATACCTGAAGAAGGGCCGTTCGGTCTACATCGAGGGGCGTCTGAAAACCCGCAAGTGGCAGGACAAGGATACTGGTGCTGATCGCTACAGCACCGAAATCGTCGCCGACCAGATGCAGATGCTGGGTGGCCGCGAAGACGGTGGTGGCGGTGGTGGCAGCTACGGTGGTGGCGGCGGCTACGATGATGCGCCGGCGCGTCAGCCGCAGCAGCGCGCTCCGGCCCAGCGGCCCGCTCCCCAGCAACGCCCGGCACCGCAGGCAGCGCCCGCGGGGGGGGGCGCCAATCTGGCCGACATGGACGACGATATTCCGTTCTGATATCGCCGCCACGGCAGTACCGGTCAAAGCCCGGCCAGCCTAGTGCTTGCCGGGCTTTGTGCCATTTGGACAGAGGGTCGCGCGGCAGGCCGCCATCGCGTGCAGGCCGGCCCCGGGGCAGGGACTCCTTCGGCTATCCACAGCCTGTGCACCGCATTTCCACAGCCTGTCCACCGGTTTTCGTGTCTTTTCCACAGCTTATGCACAAGGCCCGCGCAGACGCGGATTCCGCCATATTCCGGGCTGGCGCCCGCATACCGTTATCCCAGCTCGTACTCGCCTATCCCGACCGGCCGCAAACCCGCATGCAGACTCGATCCATGTCCGGGCGCCGGGTATTCATCCACAGGCTGTGCACAGCATCTACACAGCTTGTGCACCGTAATTCGCGGCTTTTCCACAGCTTTTCAACAGGTGCGGGATCGCGGCCAAGCGCGTCCGGCTGGCTAAGATGAAATATTTAGTTTCACAATAACGACTTGCGCTATCTATCTAGTAGTAGGTAAGATTCATCCATCGACGCAGCACCCAAGCAACAACGCGGCGTCGCCCAGACCAGAAATACAGTAGTCCCTTTTTATTTACCCAGTTATCTACCTATAAGTAGATAGTTTTATTGAAGCCTCACTTAGTCATTTTTATCCGGAGATCAACCATGAAGACCCTCGTATCCGCTCTGATCCTGTCCGCTTCCGTCATTGGCGTCGCCCAAGCCGGCGAGCTGGATTACCCGCCCGCGCTCGACACGCACAGCACGGTGACCCGCGCCCAGGTGCAGCAAGAACTGGCCGCCGCCCGCGCCAATGGCGAACTGGTCAGCACCGAAGAAGGTTATGCCGCCGTGTCCTTCGTCAGCGCCGGTGACAAGAGCCGCGCGCAAGTGAAGCAGGAGCTGGCCGCCGCGCGCGCCCAGGGCCTGACCGAAAGCGGCGAACTGGAATACCCGCCCACTGCAGGCTGAATTTTTCAGTCTGAATCTATCTACAAATAGATAGCTCAATTTCACTGCACCCTACCGATCCATACTGGAGAAGCCTCATGAAGACCCTCGTATCCGCCTTGATCCTGACCGCCTCGTTCCTCGGCGCCGCCCATGCCGGCGAACTGGATTACCCGCCCGCGCTCGACACGCACAGCACGGTGACCCGCGCCCAGGTGCAACAAGAGCTGGCCGCCGCCCGCGCCAATGGTGAATTGGTCAGCGATGAGGAAGGCTATGCCGCGACCGCCTTCGCCAGCGCCGGTGACAAGAGCCGCGCGCAAGTGAAGCAGGAGCTGGCCGCTGCCCGCGCCCAGGGCCTGACCGAAAGCGGCGAACTGGACTATCCGCCCGTGCAAGGCTGAGTCTGATGTCGGCCACGGCGAACCCTGGGGGCGGGATCTTTCCCGGCCGGGGTTCGCGCGGTTGCATCGGAGCGCCGCGACGGGCGTCTAGGGATTTCCGCCGATGACGTACCGATCTATTAGTAGGTAATATGCACCCATGGACACTCCGACCCCCAACTCCACCCGCGACCAGTTGCTGGCCCATGCCGAGAAACTGATCCGCACGCGCGGCTGCAACGGTTTCAGCTATCGGGACCTGGCCGAGCATGTGGGCGTGAAGACGTCCAGCATCCACTATTACTTTCCCTGCAAAGACGACCTCCTGTACGAGGCCGTCGAAGCGTACAGCGCTCGCGCGCTGGCGTCCGTGCGTGCCATCGACACTGCGCAGCCGGCCCATGCCCAGCTTGATGCCTATCTTTCGATGATGGAGTCGAAAGCCTGCGGCGACGGCGAACTGTGTCTGGGTGGAATGCTGGCCGCCGAAATGATGAGCCTGCCGGATCGCGTCCGCGGCGCATTGCAGGGATTCTTCCGGGCGCACGAGGCTTGGCTGGCCCGCGTACTGGCGCAGGGCGTCCAGGAGGGCACCTTGAAATTCTCGGGCAGCGCCGAAGCGGCGGGGCGAGCGGTTTTCGCCACGGTGCAGGGGTGCCTGTTGGTGTCACGGCTGTTCCAGGCGCCGCCCGCCCTGTGCGAAGCGATCAGCGCCCTGTATGTCGAGTGCCGGGATCAGCCCGCCGCCTGACGCCGTATTTTCCGTCTATCGTCGCGGCCGCAACGCGCAAGCTTGCGGCTGCTTGCGCTGGTGACGCCGGACCACGGCGGACATGACCCGCGTACCGCGGATCATGCCGTCAGCGCGCGTGCCATGTCGGCACTGTCGCGCGCCTGTACGCCCAGATCGCGCATGCGTTGCACGAAGGCGGCCTGCGCGTCCGCGAACCCCGTGACCGGACTGATGCAATCGTTCAACAGCACGACGCGCGACAGATTGCCGCCGGGCAGGTATTCGGCGATGTGCTCGACCGTCGCCTTGATGCAATGGCTGCCGGCTTCGCCCGCCACGACGATGAGATCGGCGCGATCCAGCGATTCGAGCAGTCTGCGATTGAGCTGGCTGCGCGGATCGTCGGCATCGGGCACTTCGGCCATGAGCGCGCTGTAGTGTTCGGTCCAGGGGTTGGCGCCCTTGGGCACCTTGCGCACGATGAACTGGTGTTCGTCTTCCCACCGCGCATAGGCCGCGCGCACGTCGGCGTGCACGTTGTGGCCCCAGGTGCCGATCTCGCAATGCACCGGCCACACCATCAGCGTGTAGCGGCCGCGGGCTTCCAGTTCGTCCAGGTAGGTCAGTGTGCGCGGCAGGTCGTCGGCATGGCGCGGCAGGAAAGCGCCCGAACGCACCTGGCTGGCGGTGATGGGCGTGAAGGGCGCGACCGCCCGGCCGTCCCCGGTGCGCCAGAAGGTGGGATGGGCAATGTCCAGCCGGTGATGCGAGTCCAGTGTGACCGTGATGGCAGACAGCGCGGGCGCGGTGGCGTCGATGAAACGCGCCAGTCGCTGCATGTCGGCGTGCGCGCCAGGCACCGGCAGCGCGGGCGCGACCGCCTGGCCAGTCAAGGGATCGACAGGCAGATGGCTGGCGGGAAGGTCGCAGAAATCATTCTGCGGATCGATGATCAGGAGATGAACGGAACGCGACATGGCGGCACAGGCGGGGAGTGAATACGGAATATAGACCGGGACAGACGCCGCGCGCGAGGGTCATGGCCGGATCCGGTGCAGGTTGCCGCCCGGCTGGCGGCATGGCTCAGAACAGCACCAGATGCCGGGACAGGTTGGGTAGTTGGCGCAGCAGGGTGCGCCATAGGAACCAGATGCGGGCCAATCCCGCCACGATGACTGCTGCGCCGACATAGTAGAAAGCCATGATCCACTCCGGATTCAAAATTCGCACGACCGTGCGAAATTAAGCGAAAACAATACCGGCTCGCGCCGGCGGGGTGATTACTCGATGTACTTGAAACTGCGATACGTGGAAATCAACCGCTCATACGCGGCACGCACCCGTTCGTGGGCGTTGGGATCGCGTAGGAAGCGGGCATCGTGCATCAGCCCGATCATGAGGCTGTATATCTCGAACACCAGTTGTTCGGGGTCGGTGTCCGGGCGCAGATGGCCTTCTTCCAGCGCTTGCCGCACCGTGCGCACCATGACGCCGCGCCAGCGCCGCAGATTGTTCTCCAGGACTTCACGCAAGGGGGACTCGACATCGTCGAATTCGAAGGCGCCGGCGATGTAGATGCAGCCGGTCAGCCGTTCGACGTTGCAGGCGCGCTCGATCCAGAGGCTCACCAGGGCGTTCAGCCGCGGCAGGCCGCGGGGCTGCGCCATGGCGGGCGTGAAAATCGCGGCGACGAAGCGGCGTTCGTACTCGTCTAGCACCGCCTGTTGCAAGGCTTCACGCGATCCCACTCGCGAGAACACCCCGCTTTTGCTGATGTCCAGGCGTTTGGCCACCTGGCCGAGCGACAGGCTTTCGAGCCCCTGGGCGGCGGCCATGTCCAGGGCCGCATCCACGATGGCCGCGAAAGTCAGTTCGCTTTTTTCGGTCTTGGCAGTCATGCGAGCAATTTAGCACGATCGTGCGAAAAAATGGCTGCCTGGTCGGCTCGGTATGCGCGCATTGGCGGCATCGCGCGGTGGCCGTGCCGCCAAAAGAAAACCGGGCAGCCTGGGGCTGCCCGGTCAGCGGCGTTGCGCGCCGGCTGCTATCACCGCGGAATCAGGCGTGCGCGGCCTTGAATTCCAGGCGGAACTTGTGCAGCAGGGGTTCGGTGTAGCCGTTGGGCTGGGTCAGCCCTTCGAATACCAGCGCGCAAGCGGCCTTGAACGCCAGAGAATGGTCGAAGTTGCCGGCCATCGGCAGGTAGTGGGGATCGCCGGCATTCTGGCCGTCGACCACCTTGGCCATGCGCTGGAAAGTCTCCATGACCTGCTCGCGGTTGGTGACGCCATGCCGCAGCCAGTTGGCGATGTGCTGGCTGGAGATACGCAGCGTGGCACGGTCTTCCATGAGGCCGACGTTATGGATGTCCGGCACCTTGGAGCAGCCTACGCCCTGGTCGATCCAGCGCACCACGTAGCCCAGGATACCCTGCACGTTGTTGTCCAGCTCCTGCTGGATGTCGGCGGCGGACCACTTCGAGCGATCACCCACCGGCACCGTCAGCAGGCCGGCCAGCAGCTCGTCGCGCACGCTGTCGAGTTGGGTGCGTTCGAGTTCCTGCTGGACTGCCTGCACATCCACCTGATGGTAGTGCAGCGCATGCAGAGTGGCGGCGGTGGGCGACGGCACCCAGGCGGTATTGGCGCCGGCCTTGGGGTGCGCGATTTTCTGTTCCAGCATGGCGGCCATCAGGTCGGGCATGGCCCACATACCCTTGCCGATCTGGGCGCGGCCGCGCAGCCCGGCGTCCAGGCCGACCAGCACGTTGTTGCGTTCGTAGGCGGTGATCCAGGCGGTGGACTTCATGTCACCCTTGCGCAGCATGGGGCCGGCCTCCATGCTGGAGTGCATCTCGTCGCCCGTGCGGTCGAGAAAGCCCGTATTGATGAACGCCACGCGCGCCGCCGCGGCCGCGATGCAGGCCTTGAGGTTGATGCTGGTGCGGCGCTCTTCGTCCATGATGCCCATTTTCAGGGTGTTGCGCGGCAGGCCCAGCAGGTCTTCGACGCGATCGAACAGCTCGCTGGCGAACGCGGCTTCGACGGGGCCGTGCATCTTGGGCTTGACGATATAGACCGAGCCGGTGCGCGAGTTGAGCTTGCGTTCGCGGTCCTGCAGCGCGGCCAGGCTGGTGACCACGGCATCGAGAATGCCTTCGGGGATCTCCTGGCCGTCGCGATCGAGCACGGCCGGATTGGTCATGAGGTGGCCGACATTGCGCACGAACATCAGCGAACGGCCGTGCAGGGTCAGCGCCGAGCCGTCGGGACGGGTGTACTGGCGGTCGGGATTGAGCTTGCGGGTGAAGGTCTTGCCACCCTTGGTGACCGCTTCGGTGAGATCGCCCTTCATCAGGCCGAGCCAATTGCGGTAGATATGGACCTTGTCCTCGGCGTCGACCGCGGCGACCGAGTCCTCGCAATCCATGATGGTGGTCAGCGCGGCCTCGACCAGCACGTCCTTGACGCCGGCGGCGTCGGTGGCGCCGATGGTGTGGGCGCGGTCGATCTGGATCTCGAAATGCAAGCCGTTGTTCTTGAGCAGGATGGCGCTGGGCGCTCCGGCATCGCCCTGGTAGCCCATGAACTGGGCCGGCGTCTTGAGCGTGGTGCTGCCGTCGGCCAGCGCCACCTTGAGCTGGCCGTCTTCGACCGAGTAAGCGCGGGCGTCGGCGTGCGAGCCCTGGGCCAGCGGCGCGGCGCCGTCCAGGAAGGCGCGGGCACGGGCGATGACGGCGCGGCCGCGCTCGGGGTTGTAGCCGCTGCCGCTGTCGCCAGGCGTGGCGGGAATCGCGTCGGTGCCATAGAGCGCGTCGTACAGGCTGCCCCAGCGCGCGTTGGCGGCGTTCAGGGCATAGCGGGAGTTCGACACCGGCACCACCAACTGCGGGCCGGCCTGTTGCGAAATTTCGGTGTCGACGTTGTCGGTGGTGGCGCGCACGCTGGCCGGCTGGGGCAGCAGGTAGCCGATGCCTTCCAGGAACTGGCGGTAGGCGGCGGGATCGGCGATGGGGCCGGGATGGGCGCGGTGCCAGGCGTCGAGTTCAGCCTGCAGGCGATCGCGCTCGGCGAGCAGCGCACGGTTCTTGGGCGCCAGGTCATGTACCAGGGCCGCGAACCCTTTCCAGAACGCGTCGGCGGCCAGCCCGGAGCCGGGCAGCGCCTCTTGTTCGATGAACTGGCTGAGATTGGCCGCCACTTGCAGGCCGTGGTGCTGGATGCGTTGAGTCATGCGGGTCTCTGACGGTAGTAGATCTGGGCGGCACGTACGCCGGTCGAAGCGATGCCCACATCATCGTTCGCGTATGCCGCAAAGTCCATATCAAAACTTGCTGGTCATACCAGTTTGTTTGCGCCTGGGCCAGCAGGAGAGGCTTTTTTATGGTTTTATATCAGCAACTTAAGAGAGTGGTCCGCGGCGGTGGGCATATGGCGCACGCTTGGTCATACCACTGGTCCGGAGAATGCATGCACGCGGAAACTGAAGCGAAACCCCGCCAGGTGGCGGACGAGGTGGCAGAGCGTATCGAGCGCCTGATCCTGGACGGCGTCCTGAAGGCCGGTCAGGCGTTGCCATCCGAACGGCGCTTGACCGAAAAGCTGGGTGTGTCGCGCACCGCGCTGCGCGAGGGCCTGAAACTGCTGCGGGCGCGCGAAATCATCCACACCGCGCAGGGCAAGGGCTCGTTCGTGGCGCGCATCTCGCAGGTGGACGCCGGGCCGCTGATGCACCTGTTCAATTCGCAGCCACGCACGCTGTATGACCTGCTGGAAGTGCGGTCGCTGCTGGAAGCGGACTCGGCGCGGCTGGCGGCCCTGCGCGGCACCGAGGCCGATTTCATCATGATCCGCCGCCGCTACGACGACATGGTGAATGCGCAGGCCGCCGACACCGCCACGCACGCGCACCTGGACCATGCCTTCCACCTGGCCATCTGCGAGGCCTCGCACAACCCGGTGTTGGTGCACACATTGCAGTCGCTCAACGACCTGATGCTCGGGTCGGTGTTCGCCTGTGTCAACAACCTGTACCACCGCGCGCCCGAGAAGCGCCAGATCGACAAGCAGCACGCGCGGCTGTTCAATGCCGTGATCGGCCGCCAGCCGGAGCAGGCGCGCCGCGCGGCGGCCGACCATGTCGACAGCGTGCGGCAGAACCTGGCCGAAATCGAGCAGGAAGAGCAGCGCCTGGTGCGGGCGACATTGCGGCTGGAGGGCTGGACCTAACGCGTCACGCGCTCGCGGGGTTCAGCGATCCGCCGTCACCGCGCCGGCCAGGGCCAGCGGCTTGCCCGCATAGACCCGCCCGTAGCGGTTGCTCAGCAGGGCCTCCAGCGTGATTTGTTCCTGGCCGAGGAAACCCCGTTGCGGCAGCACCCCTTGCGCGACCAGATCCAGCGCCGCGCAGATGCCGGCGGCGGTCGACAGTTGGATGGCGCTGAGCCGGTGGCCGTCGACATCCGCGCCGAACACGCGGACAGGATATGACTCTTCTTCCAGGCGGCCATGGCGGTGGCCCGAGGCCTGCGCCTGGATGACGATCACGTCCTGTTCGGTAGTGGGGATGGCGGTCTCGAAAATGTCCTTGAGCAGGTCGCGGCGATCGCGCAGGCGCAGATCGTTGAGCAGCAGCTTCATCAGGTTGCAGTGGCCAGGATAGCGCACCGACTTGTAGTCGACGTTGCGCGCGCGGCCCAGCAGCGTGGCGGGCAACGTACCCAGGCCGCCCGAGGTGTTGAAGGCTTCGTACTCGACGCCGTCCAGCGTGAAGGTCTCGTAGCCCTCGAGCGCGGGCACGCTGGTCAGTTGTCCGTCGACGATCGCCTCGCACGGATTGCAGTATTCGTTGATCAACCCCTCCGTGCTCCAGGTCAGGTTGTAGCGCAGGCTGTTGGACGGATAGCGCGGCAGCGCGCCCACGCGCATGCGCAGGTCCAGCAGCGTATCGAAACGCCGCGCCAGCGCATTGCCGACGATGCCGATGAAGCCCGGCGCCAGGCCGCATTGCGGCATCAGCACGGTGCGCGCATCGTCGGCCAGCGCCTGGATCGCATGCGTGCTGGCGACGTCTTCGGTCAGGTCGAAATAGTGCACTCCGGCGCGGGCGCACGCTTGTGCGACCGCGATGGCGCGATGGAACGGCAGGGCGTTGACGACCGCATAGCGGCCCTCGATGCAGCGCGTCAACGCCGCGTCATCGGCGACCTGACGGGTGTCGCAACCCAATTCGGCGACGGCGCGCAGCCGCTCGGCATCCTGGTCGGCAACCAGGACCGAATAGTCGCCACTGCGTTCCAGCATCAGGGCGATGGCGAAACCGATTTTTCCGGCACCCAGGAGAAGGACGGGCTTGGTGGAGGTGGACATGTTGCGGCTCCTGCATAGAGGGGGATGGGTTGGCCTCATCCTATGCGTGAGCACTGTCGATTTGTAGATAGCAAACCGTCGTAACGGTTATATCTAACGTCGATATGACTTAATTAAGTGTCGAAACGTCAAAACAAAAGCCCTCCGGATGAACCGGAGGGCTTTGCGGGGCGAATGCCAGGGCCTGCTGCCAGGCCAGGCAATCAGCTGCCCATGGGGGGGTAGTCCATGTTGCCGAAGGTGACCAGGCCATCCGCCTTGGCCTGGGCCAGTTCGGCCTTGACCTCGCTGCGGCTCAGCGACGTGGCGTCGGCGGCGCGGGCAACGGGCGGGTAGTCCAGATTGCCGAAGGTGACTTCGCCGGCGTTCTTGGCTTGGGCCAGTTGTTCCTGCACTTGTTGCGAAGTCAGGCTCGACTTCGAGGCGATCGCCGCGGGGTAGCCTTCTTCGCCGAAGGTGTATTGGCCGGAAATCTTGGCTTGTTGCAGTTCGGCCTGGACCTGGGCACGCGTGGGGCCTTGGTTGGCTTCAGCGGCTTGGGCGCCGGCGGCGGCGAAAACGGACATGGACAGCATCAAAGCGGTAGCAAGGGTTTTCATAGCAGACCTCCATTTGTCTTGAGCTTGGGATCCGAACCTCTGGCCTGATTGCCGGGGGGTCGCTTGCTGTGTCCCGATGCGTTGCATTCTGGGCGCAAATTACCCTGGGATAAACCCTTATTCCCTGAAAACATCTTTCCAAAATAACCACTAATCACCTAAATCTTTACCAAATGGCACCATAGATGGCGATATTTCCATTTGATGACGCAATAGCTGGGGGTCGGCGGGCGCAGCGCGGCCCGCCCGATGATCAGGGAGCGGCGGTGCAGCAAGGGGGCAATGGGCGGAGGCGCCCGCAAGAAGGGGCCAGGCGGGAAGCGCCGCCCCAGGTCCGGGCCTGGAGCGGGAACGGCGGGAAGGTCAGCGATTCAGGTCGGCCAGTGCGGCGTCGTATTCGGCGCGGGCTTCGTCCAGCTTGCGCCGGGCCTTGTCGATCTTGTCCTGCCTGCCCTTGGCCCGAGCGGCCTTGAGTTCATCTTCGCGTTCGGCCACTTTGTTCTGCTTGTCGCGCACACGGGCCTCGCGTTCGGCTTCCAGGCGGCCGTCGGTGCAATGGGCCCGGGTCTCGGCCAGCGCTCTTTGCAGACCCGCCACGCGATGCGAGTTGCCGTGGGCGCGAGCGTAGGTGAGCTCGCGTTCGAGGTGGCAGATCTTTGCGGCGCAACCACGTTGCGCGGAGCAGTCGGCGGCAGTCTGGGCGTGAGCCGGCAGGATGCCGGACAGTGCGCTGGCCACGGTGGCGGCCAGCAGGGTTTTGGTCAAAGCGGACATGCGGGTCTCCGTAAAACACGTCTCGGAGCGGCCATCATCTCCCAAGCGTGAGATGCCCGCAATGCACCGGATCAGCCGATCAGCGTGCCCGCAAGCGCCGCCGCGACCAGGATTGCGCCCAGCCATAGGTTGGCGCGGAACAGCATGAAGTTGCGGTCCGGACGCTGAATGTCGAAGACTTTCAATTGCCAAGCCAGGTGTACCGCGACCGCCGCCATGCCGACCTGATAAGCCCACGACAGGCCGATCGCATGGCCGCCCCAGGACCACAGGATCACCGTGGCCAGATAGAAGCCGCCGATCCACAGCTTGCCCTGGTCGCCGAAGCGCATAGCCGTGGAATGCAGGCCCAGACTGCGGTCATCGCGCACATCGACGTAGGCATAGATGCTGTCGTAACCCACCTGCCAGAGCACCGCGCCGAACCACATCGCGATGGCGGCAAGGGGCACATGATTCTGCGTATCCGACCACGCCATCAGCATGCCCCAGTTGAAGCAGATGCCCAGCACGACCTGCGGCCAGTAGGTGACACGCTTGCACAGCGGATAGATGAAAACGAATGGCAGAACCGCCACGGCGAGCCAGCGGCTCATGCCATTCAGGAAGAACAAAAGCGAGCCGCAGACCAATAATTGGCCGATCAAAAACCAGACTGCATTACGCATGCTGAGCTGGCCGCTGGTCAGCGGACGGAAGCGGGTGCGTTCGACATGCTTGTCGAAGTTGCGATCGCACATGTCGTTGACGGTACAGCCGATGCCGCGCATCAGCAGCGCGCCCAGCGAGAACACCACCAGGCGTTGCAGGTCGGGCAGGCCGCCGGCGGCCTGGACCAGCGCGGCGATACAGGGCAGCAGCGTCAGCCACGTGCCGATGGGGCGGTCGAGCCGGCACAGCCGGGCATAGGGCCGCCAGGATTTGGGCAGCCAACGTTCGACCCAATCGGTGAAAACGATGTCGCTGAGGTCGACGGGAGAGGATTGCGGAGCGCTCACTGTCACGGCGAAAGAAATGGAAGGAAAGGTGACAGCATAAAACAACGGCCGGGCACTGCGCCCGGCCGTGGAACCGTCAAGGGTGGTCAGGACCCGGTTTTCAGGCCGTGTATTCCTTGAGCAGCTTGCCCAGGATGGCGATGCCGGTGCGGATCTTGTCTTCCGGCACGGTGGCAAAGCTCAGGCGCAGCGTGTTGGCGCGGCCGGCGCCGCAGTAGAAGGGGGCGCCGGGCACGAAGGCGACGTTCTGGGCGATGGCCTTTTCCAGCAGCTTGGTGCTGTCGATGTGCTCGGGCAGCGTCAACCAGATGAACATGCCGCCTTCGGGCTTGGTCCAGCTGACGGTGGCCGGGAATTCGCGCGCGATGGCTTCCAGCATGCAACTGCCCTGGGCGCGGTAGATCTCGCGCACGTTGGGCAGGTGTTGTTCAAGGAAGCCGTCCTTGACGATTTCGTACACGGCCATCTGGGTCAGCGTGGGCGTATGCAGGTCGGTGGCCTGCTTGGCCTGTACCAGCTTGTCGATCAGCGGACGCGCGGCGGCGATGTAGCCCAGGCGCAGGCCGGGGGCCAGCACCTTGGAGAACGTGCCCAGGCGCACCACGTTGGCGCCGTATTCAGCAGCCAGTGCGATCAGGCCCGGTTGCGGCTCGCCAGCGTAGCGCAGTTCACCGTAGGGATCGTCCTCGATGATGGTCAGGCCCAGCTCGGCGGCGCGTTTGACCAGCGCGATGCGGCGTTCCAGGCTGAGGGTGCGGCCAGTGGGGTTCTGGAAGTTGGGCAGCGCGTACAGGAAGCGGGCGCCGGCGGCCAGTTCCGGGGTGATGGCTTCGGGGATGAGGCCACCGTCGTCGGTGGGCACCGGCACGAACTTGGGCTGGTACAGGCTGAACGATTGCAGCGCGCCGAGGTAGCTGGGGTCTTCGACCAGCACCTTGCTGTCCTTGTCGATCAGCACCTTGCCCAGCAGGTCCAGGGCCTGCTGCGAGCCCGACACGATCAGGGTCTGGTCGGCGGTGATGTTGGCGCCGGCGCGGTTCAGGTCGTCAGCGACCCACTGGCGCAGCGGCGCGTAACCTTCGGTGGGGCCGTATTGCAGGGCCGCTCGGCCATTGGTGGACAGTACCTTGTCGAATGCCGCACGAACCACTTCCACCGGAAAGCCGCCGGGCGCCGGCAGGCCGCCTGCGAACGAAATGACCTCGGGCCGTTCGGTGACCTTGAGGATCTCGCGGATGGCGGAGCTGGTGAGTTGCTGGGCGCGTTCGGAAAAGGCGAACGTCGGTTCGAGAGGCTTGTCCATGGCTTGCTTCTTAATCAAGAAGAGGGGTGACGGGGGGATGACAACGGGGCGGTAAAGACGTTACTGCGTAAACTATTGTCCCACAGCGTAGCAAGGCGGCCCCTTTATCGCGGGCTGCCCCTAAAATCACTTGCGCCGATAATCGCCTGTACAGTTACATTTAGATATATGTTTGAAGCCGCCCCGATTGCCGCCCATTCCAAGGCCGCGCTGTATGCCGAACTGGCCAAGCAGGCCCGCGCTCTGCTCGACGGCGAACATGACCGCATCGCCAATGCCGCCAACCTGAGCGCGCTGGCCTACCAGGCGCTGCCCGATCTGAACTGGGTGGGTTTCTACCTGTTCGACGGCACGGAACTGGTGCTGGGGCCGTTCCAGGGCAAGCCGGCCTGCGTGCGCATTCCGCTCGATCGCGGCGTGTGCGGCGCGGCCGCCCGCCAGCGCCAGACGCAGTTGGTGCCCGATGTGCATGCGTTTCCCGGCCACATCGCCTGCGATGCGGCTTCGCGCTCCGAGATCGTGGTGCCCTTGGTGCACCAGGGCGAGCTGATCGGCGTGTGGGACGTGGACAGTCCCGTGCCGGACCGGTTCGACGAAGACGATCGCCAGGGCATGGAAGCGCTGTGCGCGGTCTTCCTGGCGAGCCTGCGTTGACAGCGTGGCGGCGGCCCGGTAGATTTGCGCATCGGTCGTCCGCGGCCGGTTTCAACCCTTTATTCCATTCATGATTTCCCAGGCCATCCAATCCGCTTTCCTGTTCCGCGCCCTCGGCGCGGCGACGGTTCGCGCCGGCCTGAAATCCAAAAAACAGCCGCTCATCTGACCGGAGCATGCTGTTCCGTCAGATGGGCGACGGAACAGCGGCCTCACGGCGGCGCCACGGCGCCCTCGCGCGCACCCCCTGATATCCCGAGCACTTCTGTACGGTCCAACCACGGTCCGCTTACACCGAAGGAGTGTTCATGCAAACTCGACAATCCCTGTTCCAAGGCGTCTGGATTCCCCTGGTGACGCCGTTTTCCGGCGGCGCCGTCGATGGCGGGGCCCTGCGCCGCCTGGTGCGCCATTTCGCGGCGGCGGGCGTCAACGGGCTGATCGTCTGCGGCAGTACCGGCGAAGCCGCGGCGCTCGATGACGCCGAGCAACTGGCGGTGCTGGATGCCGTGCTGAACGAGGCCGGCGCGATGCCGGTGGTGATGGGCCTGGCGGGCAATCACCAGGGCCACGTGCTGCAGCGCCTGGCCGCGTTCGGCACCCGGCCTCTGGCGGGTATTCTGGCGCCCGCGCCGTACTATGTGCGCCCCGGCCAGGACGGCGCCGCCGCCTATTTCCGCAGCCTGGCCGATGCCTCGCGCTTTCCCCTGGTGCTGTATGACATTCCGTACCGCACAGGGACGACATTGGAAACCGCGACCCTGTTATCGCTGGCCGCGCATCCCAACATCGCGGCCATCAAGGATTGCGGCGGCTCGCTCGAAAAGACCCTGGCGCTGATCGCCGACGGCAACATGGACGTGCTGGCGGGCGAGGACCTGCAATCGCTGTCGCTGCTGTGCCTGGGCGGCAGCGGCCTGATCGCGGCGGCCGCGCACATCCGGCCCGATCTGTTCGTGGCCATGTACCAGGCGGTGCGGGCGCAGCAATTGGATCTGGCGCGCAAGCTGTTCCAGGCGCTGGCGCCGGTGATTCAACTGGCCTTTGCCGAACCCAATCCGGGGCCGGTCAAGGCGCAGCTGGGGCGCCAGGGGCTGCTCAGCGATGAGCTGCGCGAGCCCATGCCGGCGGCCAGCGCCGCCCTGGCGCGGCGCATGGATGCGGCGGTAGCAGGGCTGAACCGGCAGTTTCCCTGCCAATAGCGGGAAGTTGCGCGCGGGGCCCGCCGCTTTGTGGCGGTCGGATTCATTTGGTAATAAATGTCTCCCCGCTAAGCTGACGGATTGCTTATGATGCGGCCATTCTCCGGGGTGAAACAAAACGTTCATGGCCCAAGCTTTTGTCGCATTGTCCGCCTGGCAGGTCATGCTGGCGGGCCTGCTGTTCTTCGGCGGTATCTACCTGCTCTTCGGCGCGGCCACCTGGCTGCTGACCCAGCGCATCCTGCCGGCGCTGGGCATCGGCCGGCCGCTCGACCCGCGGCCGCTGGCGCCGGGCCAGTTGCGGCGCGAGTTCATGCAGTCGGGGCTGTCGATCCTGTTGTTCGGCACCGGCATGATCTTTCCCTGGGGCCTGCTGCAACTGGGCTGGGCGCATCTGGACCCGGACGCCGGCTGGCAGCAGATCACGCTCGAAATCCTGGCGCTGGTGGCCTGGAACGACGTGCATTTCTGGATCAACCACCGGCTGCTGCACACCAAGCTGCTGCGCCGCTTCCACCTGCCGCACCACCGCTCGGTGGTGACCACGCCTTTCTCGACCTATAGCTTCCATCCGATCGAGGCGCTGATGCTGGGCAACGTGATCATGCTGCCGATGGTGCTGCATGATTTCAGCTTCTGGTCGCTGGCGTCGGTGCCGCTGTTCAGCCTGTTCTTCAACTGCATCGGCCACGCCAATTACGACTTCTTTCCCAACGTGTCCTATTCGCACTGGTTCGCCGCCAGCCGCCGGCATCACCTGCACCATGCCTGTTACCACGGTAATTTCGGCTTCCAGTTCACCTTCATGGACCGCCTGTTCCGCACGCGCTTGCAGGCCGAGGCGGCCACGCCCCAGCTGGAGGCATTCCGGCAGCGAGAATCGCTTGGCGGACGGGCTTAGCAGGACGCGCCGGCTGCCCGTGCTGCGCAACCGGCGCGATTGGCAGAGCCTGGCCTACCTGGTCGCCTTGCCCGCGCTGGCGGCATGGCAGTGGCGGCATGGCTTCTGGTGGCCGCTGTACGCGTTGATGCTGTTTCTGACGCTGGGCATCGGCGTGATCCACCACAACCACACGCACATCCGCATGTGGCACGGCCGCTGGAGCAATCGCGCCACCGATTTCTGGATCACGTTGCTGCAGGGGCATCCCACCTTTGTGTTCTATCCGGCGCATGTGGCCAACCATCACCGCTTCAAGCACGGCGCGCGCGACGTGGCGCGCACCTACCGGTTCGGGGGCGATACCAACCACCTGTGGGGCTACCTGATTCATCCGGCACAAGCCGTGTGGGTGCTGTACCCGCTGTTCTACGCCTGGCTCGGACGATTGCGCCGGCACTGGCCGGGCGCGTGGCGCTATTGCCTGTGCCAGTACGGTGCCTGGCTGGGGCTGTGGGGCGGCCTGCTGGCGGTCAATCCGGTCAAGGCGCTGGTGTTCGTCATCATTCCGCAACTGCATGGCCTGCACTGGCTGCTGGCCACCAATTACCTGCAGCACGCGCACGCCGATGGCGGGCCGCGCACCGTGGCGGGCCTGAACTACGCCCGCAATTTCGAGGGGCTGGTCAACCCGTTGCTGTTCAATATCGGTCTGCATACCGCGCACCACGAGCATCCGCGCGCGCACTGGTCCGAACTGACGCGGTTGCACCGCGACCACTACCGGGCCCGCGTGATGCCCGCGCTGAACGAGGGCGGCCTGACGCCGTACATGTTCCGCGTGTTCGTGCTGGGCATATTCCTGCCGCGCTTTCGCAGCCGCTCGTGCATGGCGCCCGAGCACGTGCGCTAGCGCCGCCCACCCTTTCGCCACTAGAGACCCGCTATGCCTATCGCGTTCAATCGAGTCTATCTGGAAAGCGCCGGCTACTTCATGCCGGGCGAACCCGTGTCCAACGAGGCCATGGACAGCTACATCGCGCCGCTGAACCGCATGTCCAGCCGCATCAAGAGCCGCATCCTGGCCGAGAACGGCATCAAGCAGCGCTACTACGCGATCGACGCCGAGGGCAGCACCGTTTTCACCAATGCGCAGTTGGCCGCCAACGCCATCCGCGACTGCCTGCGGCGCAATGACGGCGACCTGGCGGACGTGTCGCTGCTGACCAGCGGCTCGTCCGGCGGCGATGCGCTGATGCCGGGTTTCGCCAACATGATCCAGGGCGAACTGGCCGCGCATCCGATGGAGACGCTGTCGGTGCATGGCATCTGCGCGGCGGGCGTGTCGGCCATCCAGGTGGCGGCGCAGGGCGTCGAGATGGGCGGCCATGCCAGCGCGCTGGCGGTGGCGGCCGAGCTGCCTTCACGCCTGTTCAAGCGCTCGCGCTTTGCCGCGCGCGGCTACGACGCCGACTTCGACGCGCATTTCCTGCGCTGGATGCTGTCGGACGGCGCCGGCGCACTGCTGCTGGGGCGCGGCGGCCGGCCGCTGCCGGGCGCATCACAGGGCGTGCGGTTGCGGTTGAAGTGGGTGCATCAGCGTTCGTTTTCGGGTGACTACCCGGTCTGCATGCAGCTGGGCCTGTCGGCCGACCGCCAGCAGGGGCACCTGGACTATCCGTCGTGGAACGAGGCCGAGGCCGACGGCGCGCTGTCGCTGCGCCAGGACATCCGCCTGCTGCCGCACTTGTTCGACATTGGCATCCACGAGTATGCCAAGCTGGTGCGCGATGGCTGGCTCGATCCCGATCAGGTGGACCATTTCCTGTGCCATTACTCGTCCGAGAAATTCATTCCGGTGGTCGAGGATCTGATGGACAAGGCGGGCCTGGTGATCCCGCGCGAGCGCTGGTTCAGCAACCTGGCCTGGCGCGGCAACACCGGCGCGGCGTCGATCCTGATCATGCTGGCCGAGTTCCTGGAAACGCGCGAGATCAAGCCGGGCGAACAGATCTTCTGCTACATCCCCGAGTCGGGCCGGTTCATGGCGGCCTATATGCTGCTGGAGGCCGAGGCCGCGCATGACGCCGCGCCGTCGGTGGCCGTCGGCGCCACGCCGGCCGCGGCCGGACGCGGGGATGCCCACAGCGCCGATGCCGACGCCATCGCGCCGCCGCACGATCCGGATATGGCGCCGCAGGGCCTGGGCCAACTGCTGACCGAACTGGCGGCGATCTGGCACGACTACCGCTCGCGCGTCTGGCGCACGCCGGTAGTGCGGCGCCTGCGCAATCGCCGCTTCGAGACCGCCGACTACCTGAACTGGATGGAGAACTGGATTCCGCAGGTGCGCGAGGGCAGCAAGTGGATGCGCGAAGGCGCGGCCTCGCTGACCGAGCAATACCAGCCGCTGGCCGCGCTGATCGACCTGCACGCGGGCGAGGAACAGAACGACTTCCAGATCCTGTTCCAGGACTATCGCACTGCCGGCGGCGCCATCGACGACATCGACGCGTTGCGCCGCAATCCGGGCGGCGAGGCGCTCAACGCGTATCTGCACAGCCTGGCCGCCACGCGCGACCCGATCGGTCTCTTGGGCGCCATCTACATCATCGAGGGCACCGGCCAGCGCATCGTGCCGGCCTTGTTGCCGCTGCTCAAGGCCAGCCTGAAACTGCCGCCGGATGCGTTCCGCTTCCTGGAATACCATGGCCACAACGACGAGAACCACCTGGCGCGCTGGCTCAGCGCGGTGGAGCTGGCGCTGGACTGTGACGAGGACGGCCGCGCCGAGCAGCGCATTGTCGACACGGCGCGCCGCACGGCCGCGCTGTACCTGATGCAGTTTCATCATGTGATGGAGGACGACGCCGCATGAACAAGGAACCGGAATTCCTTGCCCAGGGGCATGATCCCGCCGACCCCAGCCCCTGGCTGGCGTTATACCTGGACCGCAGCACTCCGCTGCCTGACAAGGTCAAGAAGGCCTGGCTGACCGATTCGAGCTGCGGCTCGCGCCAGTACCTGCTGCCGTTCCTGCGGCCGCTGGCGCGCGCCTGCATCATCCTGATCCAGATCATCAAGACCTTCCTGCCGCGGCGCTGGTCGCATTCGCGGCTGCTGCACCGCATCCTGGCATGGGGCTTGAAGCGCTTCGTTTCGCCCGAGGCCAACTGGCTGATCCTGCGGCATTTCCACCTGGGCGCGCAGATCCTGGCGTTCATCGCGGCCAATTCGCCGGTGCGCATCAGCACCACGCCGCTCGAACCGATGGAGATCGACGACCTCAAGGACGAGCTGTTCGTCAAGCACGACCTGAACCTGTTCAACTTCGTCATCCGCCTGAACCAGGCGCTGCGCGATGCGGGCGTGGAGATGCACGCGCCCGAGCGTGTCGATTTCTCGATGATCCGCGACCCGGATCTCAAACTCGAGGACATGCCGCAGGGCAAGCTGAATTTCCTCGACCTGCAAAGCGCCATCGAACTGTTCACGCCGCTCTACCAGCTGATGCTGACCGACAACGACTTCTGGCGCGCGGCCAATTCGCTGCAGCTGGACGAGACCATCGGCATCTACGCGGCCAAGCTGCTGGGCGCGCCGCAGCATCTAATCCTGGTGAACAACAGCCATCCGCTGGTGCCGATGTCGACGTTGCGCGCCGGCTACCGGCTGGTGCTGCATGGCCTGTCGACCGAGATGCTGCACAGCCTGCTGATGGAGATGCGGGCCGCGCAGGAAGGGGCCGAGCCGCCCGCGCCGATCGCCTGAAAAACGGGCCGATCCTGGTGTTGTCCCTGTAGGGCGGGCCAGGCCCGCTACGCTATAGTGCGACCCTTGTCCGACGATTCCGGGCCGCGCGCGCGGCCCGGATCCTCATTCCGGAAGCGCTTTCGATGCCCCAGCCCATAGAAATCATCGCCACCGTCCTGTTCGGCGTGGCGGTGCTGCATACCTTTTCCGTTCCCGCCTTCGCCCGCCTGGCTCATCGTGGCGGGCCCCATGCCGGCTTCTGGCACCTGCTCGCCGAGGTCGAGGCGGTGTTCGGCGTGTGGGCGTTCGCCCTGATCGTGGCGATGGCGGCGTTGTCCGGGCCTGCTTCGGCCATTGGCTACATGGACACGCGCAACTTCACCGAGCCGCTGTTCGTGTTCACCATCATGGTGGTGGCGGCCAGCCGGCCGGTCCTGGAACTGGTTGGGTTGCTGGTGCGCGCGACGGCGCGCGCCTTGCCCCTGCCGCGCGAATTGGCGACATTCTTCGTGGTGATGTCGCTGGTGCCGCTGGGCGGCTCGTTCATCACCGAGCCGGCGGCCATGACACTGGCGGCGATCCTGCTGCGCGATGCCTATTTCCGCAGCAGCGGCCGCGCCGGCTTCAAGTACCTGACCCTCGGCGTGCTGTTCGTCAACGTCTCGATTGGCGGCGTGCTGAGCTCGTACGCCGCGCCGCCGGTATTGATGGTGGCCTCCACCTTCGGCTGGGATTCGACCTTCATGGTGCAGCATTTCGGTTGGCGCGCCGCGATCGCGGTATGCCTGAACGCGGCCCTGCTGACCTTCGTGTGCCGCAAGGCGCTGCTGGAGCGTTCCGTCGGCACCGGCGGCGGCGTGGACGCGCCCGAGGGCAAGGACAAGCGCCCGCCGGTGCCCGCATGGGTGATGCTGGTCCACTTGGTGTTTCTGGTGGCGGTGGTGCTGACCGCGCATCATCCGGCGATCTTCCTGGGCCTGCTGATGATGTTCATCGGCTTCGCCGAGGCCTACAAGCGCCATCAGAACCGCCTGCTGATCAAAGAGGGGCTGATGGTCGGGTTCTTCCTGGCGGGCCTGGTGGTGCTGGGCGGCCTGCAGAAATGGTGGCTGCAGGACCTGTTGGGCGGGCTCGAGCCGTTCGTGCTGTTCTGGGGCGCGACCGCCCTGACGGCGATTACCGACAACGCCGCGCTGACCTACCTCGGTTCGCTGGTGGAGGGGACCAGCGAGGCCTGGCGCTACATGCTGGTGGCCGGCGCGGTAACGGGGGGCGGCTTGACGGTGATCGCCAACGCGCCCAATCCGGCGGGCTTCGCCATCCTGAAAAACCACTTTCCGGACGGCAGCATTTCGTCCGGACGGCTGTTTTTGTCCGCTCTGGCACCGACCTTGGTTGCCGCCCTGATGTTCCTGCTACCCCTCTGACGGGAGGGGGCGCATGCGCCCGGCGGGCCGCTTGGGCTGCCCGCCTTGGGGGTGTCGCCGGCTCTTCACGAAAAACCGCTAAAATTCAAGACTTTCCCGTATTTTTCCGGCCCTGCCCGCCCGTCATCCGGACCGGAGCCAGTCCCGGCCCCGGGACCTTCCCTTGGAGGGTCCCTCGCGCCTCTGGCTTTGCGCTACGTCCGGCCGACGGTCATTGATACCTCGGGCCCGCGCCTGGGAGCCCTCGATGCCCATCTACGCATACAAGTGCAGCGCCTGCGGCCATGCCAAAGACGTCCTGCAGAAGATTTCCGACGCGCCGCTTTCGGTTTGCCCCGAATGCGGCCAGAACACGTTTTCCAAGCAAGTGACCGCGGCTGGCTTCCAGCTCAAGGGCTCGGGCTGGTACGTCACCGATTTTCGTGGCAACGGCGGTGGCGGCCAGCCGGCCGCTGGCGCCGGCGCCGCGTCGACCCCTGCTGCAGGCGCCGCGCCGGCCGCCAGCGCGGCGGCCGCGCCTGCGCCCGCGCCCGCCGCGGGATCGCCCGCCGCGGGATCGACCGCTTCCTGAGTACACGCCCGATGCGTATGCGCGTCATCAAGAAGTACTTCATCACCGGCCTGTTGATCTGGGTTCCCCTGGTCATCACGGTGTGGGTGCTGGGGCTGCTGGTCGCGACCCTAGAAGGGTTCGTGCCTGGCTTTCTGTCGTCCGAGTCGCTGTTCGGCGTCGACATTCCCGGCTTCCGCGTCGTCCTGGTCATCGTGGTGGTGCTGTTGACGGGCATATTCGCGGCCAACCTGATCGGCCGTACCATGGTGGACCAGTGGGAAAACCTGCTGGGCCGCATCCCGTTGGTGCGTTCGATCTACAACTCGGTCAAGCAGGTCAGCGACACGGTGCTGGCACCCAACGGCCAGGCGTTTCGCCGCGCGGTGCTGCTGCAGTATCCGCGCGCTGGCAGCTGGACCATCGCGTTCGTCACCGGCACGCCCAGCGGTGAAGTGGCCGACCGGCTGCCCGGCGACCACATCAGCGTGTATGTGCCAACCACGCCGAATCCCACGTCCGGCTTTTTCCTGATGGTGCCCCGTGCCGACACGGTGGACCTGCAGATGAGCGTGGACGCGGCCCTGAAGTACATCGTTTCCATGGGCGTCGTCGCCCCGGCCCCGGCCTCCGCGCCAGGGGGCCGGCCGGCGCCGCTCCCTCCGGCCTCGGACGCGCCGCGCGCGCCCGGCGTCGACCTGTAACCTTTTACGCTACTACCAAGCACACAACGGAGTTATCCCGATGCGTACCTGCTACACCGGCCAGGTTTGCCGCGACCATCTCGGCCAGACCGTCACCCTGTATGGCTGGGTGAACCGCCGCCGCGACCACGGCGGGGTCATCTTCATCGACTTGCGCGACCGCGCGGGCCTGGCGCAGATCGTGTTCGATCCGGATAACGCCGCCTTCGCCACCGCCGAGCGCCTGCGCAACGAATTCTGCATCCGCGTCACCGGCCTGGTGCGCGAGCGTCCGGCGGGCACGGCCAACACCGAGCTGGCCTCGGGCGAAGTCGAAGTGCTGTGCAAGGAAGTCGAGATCCTGAACGCATCGGTCACGCCGCCGTTCCAGCTGGACGACGACAATCTGTCGGAAACCACCCGCCTGACGCACCGCGTGCTGGACCTGCGCCGTCCGCAGATGCAGCGCAACCTGATGCTGCGCTACCGCGTGTCCATCGAAGTGCGCAAGTTCCTGGACCAATTGGGCTTCATCGACATCGAAACCCCGATGCTGACCAAGAGCACGCCGGAAGGGGCGCGCGACTATCTGGTGCCCTCGCGTGTGAACGCCGGCCACTTCTTCGCGCTGCCGCAATCGCCGCAGCTGTTCAAGCAGATGCTGATGGTGTCCGGTTTCGACCGCTACTACCAGATCACCAAGTGCTTCCGCGACGAAGACCTGCGCGCCGATCGCCAACCCGAATTCACCCAGATCGACTGCGAAACCTCGTTCCTGGACGAGTTCGAGATCCGTGAAATCTTCGAGAACATGATCCGCCACGTGTTCAAGGTGGTGCAGGACGTCGACCTGCCGACGCCGTTCCCGATCATGACCTGGACGGAAGCCATGCGCCGCTATGGGTCGGACAAGCCGGACCTGCGCGTGAACCTGGAATTCACCGACATGACCGACGTCATGCGCGATGTGGACTTCAAGGTGTTCGCCGCCGCCGCCACGGCGCCTGGCAGCCGCGTGGTCGCGCTGCGCGTGCCCGGCGGCGCCGAGCTGTCGCGCAGCGAGATCGACGCCTACACCCAGTTCGTCGGCATCTACGGCGCCAAGGGCCTGGCCTACATCAAGGTCAACGAAGTGGCCAAGGGCCGCGACGGCCTGCAATCGCCCATCGTCAAGAACCTGCATGACGCCGCCCTGGCCGAACTGGTCAAGCGCACCGGCGCGCAGGACGGCGACATCATCTTCTTCGGCGCCGACCGCGAGAAGATCGTCAACGACGCCATCGGCGCGCTGCGTGTAAAGATCGGCCACAGCGAGTTCGGCAAGAAGGCCGGCCTGTCCTCTTCGGGCTGGATGCCGCTGTGGGTGGTGGACTTCCCGATGTTCGAATACGACGAGGAAGATGGCCGCTACACCGCTGCCCACCACCCCTTCACCAGCCCGAAGGATGGCCACGAGGACTTCCTGGAATCCGATCCCAGCAAGGCGTTCGCCAAGGCCTATGACATGGTGCTCAACGGTTGGGAAATCGGCGGCGGCTCGGTTCGTATCCACCGCGAGGAAGTGCAGAGCAAGGTGTTCCGCGCGCTCAAGATCGGCGCCGAGGAAGCCCGCGAGAAGTTCGGTTTCCTGCTCGATGCGCTGCAATACGGCGCGCCGCCGCATGGCGGCATCGCCTTCGGCCTGGACCGCATCGTCACGATGATGACCGGCGCTGAATCGATCCGCGACGTGATCGCCTTCCCGAAGACCCAGCGCGCTCAGTGTCTGCTGACGCAAGCGCCGTCCGAGGTCGACGAGAAGCAACTGCGCGAACTGCACATCCGCCTGCGCAACACCGAAGTGAAGTAAACCCATCTCCGGGCGCCTGCGGCGCTCCCCCCTCAAGGGGGGCGCCGCGCGGGACCGGCAAAGCCGGATCCCGGTGGCCCGGCTTGGAGCGGTGTCTCGGGCTCGTGGCCTGGATTTCTGCTTCGCCGCTGGCTTTGTGAGGCCATTTCCGGATGTGTCGCGCTGGCATGAGCTGGCCTGGCCGATACCGTTTCAGGGTGTCTCCGAGGTGGGTAGGTTGCACGGAATTGGAGTAATCTGAAAAACGCCGCCTGCGTTGGCGGTGCTTGCCGCAATTCCGCTTTTGCGAACCACGGCCGGCGGTCTCACTGTCTTGAGAAGGCGCCATCTCCTCCATGTCGCTCATTCGTGTCGTCAGCTACAACATCCACAAGGGCCGCTCGGCACTAGGCCGCCGCGACTCCCTGAACGAACTGCGCCTGGGCCTGTACGGGCTGCGCCCCGACCTGGTCTTCCTGCAGGAAGTACAGGGCCGCAACGAGCAGAAATCGCTGCTCGATGCCCAGCACGAATCGCTGGCCGCCGCGCTCAAGCTGGACGTGGCCTATGGCCGCAACGCCATCCGCCACGAGACCGACCACGGCAACGCCCTGCTGTCGCGCTTTCCCATCCTCGAACACGAGAACCAGGACATCTCCGACCACCGCCTCGAACAGCGCGGGCTGCTGCACGCGCGCATCGAGCTCGATGGCCGCGCCGTGCATTGCTTCGTGGTGCACCTGGGCCTGTTCGCCGGCAGCCGCAGCCGCCAGATCCTGGCGCTGACCGAGCGCATCCGGCGCATGGTGCCGGACGGCGAGCCGATCCTGATCGCAGGCGATTTCAACGATTGGGGCGACCGGCTTGCGCCGCTGTTCGTGCAGCAGCTCGGCCTGTACGAAGTGTTCTCGCACGCGCCGCGCAGCCATGGCGGCGAATTGCCGCGCCTGCGCGATTCGGTCAAGCGCCTGAGCAACGCCTTGCGCGGCCTGCCCAGCAGCGGCGTGTCGGTGCTCGAACGCACCAACCAGCTGGGCATGGAGGGCAGCTCGCGCCTGTTGCTGCCGCCGCCGCGCACATTCCCCGCCGTCTTCCCCTGGTTCCGCCTGGACCGCATCTACCAGCGCGGCTTCGCCGTGCGCAGCGCGCGCGTGCTGCGCGGCCGCGAGTGGGCGCGGCTGTCCGATCATTCCCCCTTGCTGGCCGAGCTGGAACTTCCGTGAAGGCTGAGCAGGTCAGGCTGGAGTGGACCGACGGCAACGATATCCGGCTGCTGCAGAACGGCACCGACTTTTTCCCGGCGCTGTGCCAGGCGATCGACGCGGCGCAGTCCAGCGTGCATCTGGAAACCTACATCTTCATGTTGGATCGCACCGGCTTGAAGGTGCTGGATTGCCTGATGGCGGCGGCCGTCCGTGGCGTCAAAGTCCGCGTGGTGCTAGACGGCTTCGGCGCGGCCGAGAGCGCGGATAGCTTGCGCGAACGGCTGATCGCCGCGGGGGCGCAGTGCCGTGTGTTCCGTCCGGAGCCGCGCTGGTTCGCCCGGTTCATTCCGTCGCGCAGCCGCCTGCGGCGCCTGCACCGCAAGGTCACCATCGTCGATGGCAACGTCGCCTTCATCGGCGGCATCAACATCATCGACGACTACGATGACCTCGATCCCACCGATGGCATTTCGGCGCCGCGCTTCGATTTCGCGGTGCAGGTGCGCGGCCCGCTGGTGACCGAGGCGGCCTACGCCCAGGACCTGCTCTGGGTGCGCCTGAACTGGGCGCGCCTGCGGCGCCATCCGCGCGACTGGAGCCGCATGCGGCTGACCAAGCCCAGCCACGCGCCCGTGGCGCCCTGTGGCAACTTGCGCGCCGCGCTGGTGCTGCGCGACAACCTGCGTTTTCGCCAGACCTTCGAGCGCGCCTATCTCTACGGCATCAGCCAGGCGCGGCGCGACATCCTCATCGCCAACGCCTATTTCTTCCCCGGACGCCAGTTCCGACGCGCCCTGGCCAAGGCCGCCGCGCGCGGCGTGCGGGTGCGGCTGCTGCTGCAGGGCAAGGTCGAATACCGCATGCAGTACCACGCCACGCGCTCGCTCTACGACCAACTGCTGCGTGACGGCATCGAGATCTACGAATACATGCCGAGCTACCTGCATGCCAAAGTGGCGGTGATCGACAATGTGGCCACGGTCGGTTCGTCCAACCTGGATCCCTTCAGCCTGCTGCTGGCGCGCGAGGCCAACGTGGTGATCGATGACCAGCCGTTCGCCTGGGACCTGCAGGAGCGGCTGGAGGCGGCCATCCAGCAAGGCGGGCGTTTCATCCGGCCGCTGGAGTATCAGCGGCGCGGGTGGGTGCGGCGGTGGGTGGATGCGGTGTCGTATACGTTGCTGCGGATCGGGGTGGCGTTGACGGGGACGTCGGATAAGTATTGAAGCGGCGGCCACGGCGGTAAACTGCTGGGCTGGAAGGCAGCGCCTTCATTCGGGCACTAGGCAATGAGCATTCTCGTCACCGGCGGCGCCGGATTCATCGGTTCCAACTTTGTGCTGGATTGGCTGGCACAAAGCGATGAGCCCGTGGTCAACCTGGACAAGCTGACCTATGCCGGCAACCGGCACAGTCTGGATGGGTTGAAAGACGACGCGCGCCATGCATTCGTGGTGGGCGATGTCGGCGACATCGCGTTGGTGACACGCCTGCTGCGAACGCACCAGCCCCGCGCGATCCTGCATTTCGCGGCGGAGTCACATGTGGATCGTTCCATTGCCGGATCCGGGGACTTCATCCAGAGCAACATCTGCGGCACCCATGGTCTGCTGGAGGCGGCGCGCGCGTATTGGGCGGGCCTGGCCGGTCCGGCGCGCGACGACTTTCGCTTCCTGCATGTTTCTACCGACGAGGTCTACGGCTCGTTGTCGCCCGATGCCCCTGCCTTCACCGAATCCAGTCCCTTTCAGCCTAACAACCCTTATTCCGCCAGCAAGGCGGCCAGCGATCATCTGGTGCGGGCCTGCGGCAAGACCCACGGCCTGCCGGTGCTGACGACGCATTGTTCCAACAATTTCGGGCCGCGGCAGTTTCCGGAAAAATTGATCCCCCTGGTGCTACGCAATGCGTTGGCTGGCAAACCTCTGCCGGTATATGGCGATGGCCTGCATGTGCGCGACTGGCTCTATGTGGCGGATCATTGTCGTGGACTATGCCAGGTGCTGGCGCAGGGACGCCCGGGCGAGACCTACAACCTGGGGGGGGGCAACGAGCGCACCAACCTCGAGGTGGTGCTGGCGGTCTGTGCGTTGCTGGACCAGGTGCGTCCGCGTGCCGATGGCGCGTCGTACAAGGTGCAGATCACGAGAGTGGCGGACCGCGCCGGGCACGACCGCCGCTACGCTATCGATACCTCGCGCGTCCAGCGCGAACTGGGCTGGCGGCCCGTCGAAACGTTCCAATCAGGGCTCGAGAAAACCCTGCATTGGTATCTGGACAATCCCCAATGGGTGGCCGAGATCGAGGCACGGGCCCATCGGTGCGGAGGTTTGCTGCCATGAAGGCATCAGCGCCGCGCAAAGGCATCATCCTCGCCGGCGGCTCCGGAACGCGGCTGCATCCGGCGACGCTGGCCATCAGCAAGCAGCTGATGCCGGTGTACGACAAGCCGATGATTTACTACCCGCTCAGCACCTTGATGCTGGCGGGCATACGCGACATCCTGGTGATCGCCACGCCGGACGATGCGCCGCGCTTTGCCCATTTGCTGGGAGACGGCAGCCGTTGGGGCCTGAACCTGCGCTATGCGGTGCAGCCGTCGCCGGACGGCTTGGCGCAGGCCTTCCTGATCGGCGCCGATTTCATCGGCGGCGCGCCTTGCGCCCTGGTGCTGGGTGATAACCTCTTCTATGGCCATGATCTGCCGCAATTGCTGGCGCAGGCCGACGCGCGCCGGCAAGGCGCCACCGTGTTCGCCTATCATGTGCAGGACCCGCAGCGCTATGGCGTGGTGCATTTCGACGGCCGCGGCCAGGCATTGCGCATCGAAGAGAAGCCGGCGGTGCCACAGTCCAGCTATGCCGTGACCGGCCTCTACTTCTACGACAACCAGGTGGTGGAGCTGGCGCGCGGCATTCGGCCATCGGCTCGCAACGAGCTGGAAATCACCGACCTGAACCAGGCGTATCTCGATCAGGGCCGGCTGCATGTCGAGATCATGGGACGGGGTCACGCCTGGCTCGATACCGGCACCCATGACAGCCTGCTCGAGGCCAGTCAGTTCATCGCCACGCTGGAACGCCGACAGGGCCTGAAAGTGGCCTGTCCCGAAGAGATCGCCTTCCGCAAGCAATGGATCGATGCCGCGCAACTGGAAGCGCTGGCCCGCCCGCTGCAGAAAAGCGGCTATGGCGATTATTTGATGAGCTTGCTCAAGCGGCTGCCGTTCTGATGATCATCACTCCCCTGGCCCTGCCTGACGTCCTGCTGATCCAACCCGAGGTGCACCGGGACGCGCGCGGCTGCTTCTTCGAGACCTATCGGCAAGCGGAGCTGGATGCCGCGGTGGGACGGCAATTGCGTTTCGTGCAGGACAACCAATCGGAGTCGCACCGCCACGTGTTGCGTGGCTTGCACTATCAGACTGTGGATCCCCAGGGCAAGTTGTTGCGCGTGACCGAGGGAGAGATCTACGACGTCGCGGTAGATGTGCGCCAGGGCTCGCCGACGTTCGGACAATGGGTCGCCCAGCGCCTGTCCGGCGACAACCGGCTGCAACTCTGGATTCCGGAAGGCTTCGCGCATGGCTTTCTGGCGCTGTCCGAGCGTGCCGTGGTGTCGTACAAGGCGACGGCGTACTACCAGCCGGCGCACCAGCAATGCCTTCTGTGGAACGACCCCGACCTGGGAGTGGCCTGGCCCCTGGCTGCCGCCGCTCCGCTGTTGTCGGCCAACGACCAGCGGGGTTTGCCCCTGGCGCGAACAGCCGGCGTCCGGATCGCCTAGGTTACGGTCCGGAAAGATCCGGCGCGCTGGCGGTCATCGGCCCTGGCCGGCCATGGCGCGGGCCTTGCCGCCAACCAGGCCGAGCGCCAGCGCCGTGCCCACCAGGATGATGCCGGCGCCAACCAGGATGGACGCGGTGATGGCCTCGTCCAGGAACCAGGCACCCCAGACCACGCCGAACACCGGCACCAGGAAGGTAACGCTGACCGCGCCGGTCGGCCCGACATTGGCGATCAGCCGGAAGAAGATGATGTACGCCGCCCCGGTGCAGACAACGGCCAGCAGGACGGTGGCGCCCCAGGCCCCGGCCGATATCGGCGCTTCGGGCCAGGTCGCCAACGCCAGCGGCAGCAGCACCAGGGAAGCGGCAAGCATGCTGCCGGTGGCGTTGGACAGAGCGTCCACGCCCGTCAGGAAACGCTTGGTCCAGTTGGCTGCAATGCCGTAGAAAATCGGGGCCGACACCGCCGCCAGCACGGCGGGGCCGGTGCCGCCAGCCTGGAAATCGAGCTTGTCCCAGACCAGCACGACGATGCCCAGCAGGCCGATCGCCAGGCCCAGTGAGCGCGACCAGGGCAGCCGATCCTTCAGCCACAGCCAGCCGACCACCGCGCCCCACACTGGCGTGACCGCGTTGGCCACGGAAAGAAACCCCGCGCCGAGCGATTGGGCGGCGTAGGCGTACAAGAGGAATGGCAGCGCGGCGTTGAAAACGCCCACCACCAGTATGGCCCTCCAATGTCTGGCGATGATGGGCAGCTTTCCGCGCCACAGGGCGGCCGGCAGCAGAAACAGAGCAGCCAGGCCAACGCGCAGTTCGATCAGCGCGACTGGTCCGAACTCGCCCACGGCCAAGCGCATGAACAGGAAAGAGCCGCCCCAGACGGAGGCCAGGAGCAGAAGGTCCAGCAGGTCGCGGCGGCGCATGATCGGTAGTGAATCAGGATTGAGCCCGCGTGGTGGCCAGGTTTTTCATCTTGACCCGATGCGCAAGCACTGCGCAGATCAGGCACAGCACGATACACACGACCAGGCCGGTGCGCACTCCGTTTAGTATCGTGCTGTGCGAAATCAGGATGCCCACCACTGCGGTGCCCAGTGCGCTGCCGATGGCGCGGGTGGTCTGCACCAGGGCAGAGGCCACGCCCACATCGCGGCGTTCGCTCAGCATCTGCATGAACAGCGTCAGGTTGGGCAGCAGGAAGCCCAGGGCACAGCCGTTGACGAAGAACGCGGCCAGGATCCACCAGGCCGAGGTGCCCGGTGAAATCAGCAACACCATCAGCGTGCCCACGGCCAGCATGCCGGCGCCGAACACCATCAGGCGCTGCGGTTCCGTCTGCCGGGGAAACAGGCGGCCATTGATGATGCTGCCCACCGAGATCGCGGCCACCAGCGGGGTCAGCAGCAGGCCGGCCTCGCTCGGGGTGTAGCCCAGCACCTGCTGCAGCAGCAGGGGGCTGTAGAAGATCAGCACGAACATCACTGCGCCGACGGTCATTGCAGCCAGGTTCAGCAACTGTGGTTCGCGGCTGGCCAGGACGCGTAGCGGAAAGATCGGTGAGGCGACCCGGCGTTCGATAGGAATCAGCAGGGCGATGGCGGCAATGCCGGCCACCGCTAGCACCAGGCCCATGGTGGGGTGGGCATGCTCGCCTTCGGCAAAGCCCAATTCCAGCGCCGCCAAGGGCGCGCCTACGGCCACCACCAGCAGGACGGCGCCAACCCAGTCGATACGCCGTTCGCTGGTGTGGACTGGCCGGATGCGTGGGAAGTATCTGGCCAGCAGGAACAAGGCCACCGCCGCGGCGATCGGGGAGATGAAAAAGGCGGCGCGCCAGCCCAGGGCCTGGGTGGCCGCGCCGCCCAGCACGGGGCCGATACCGCTGGCCATGGCGAAAGCTGCCGACACCAGCGCCATCCATTTCACCCGTTGCTTGGCATCCGGGAACAAATCTGCCGGCGCCGCGAAGGCGGTGGCGATCATCATGCCGCCGCCGATGCCCTGCAGGGTGCGAAAGAGGATCAGCTGGCCCATGGTTTGCGACAAGCCACAGGCGATGGAGCCCAGCGCGATGATCAAGACCGACACCAGCATCAGGGGCTTGCGGCCGAACATGTCGCCCAGTCGTCCGAAGATCATGATCGACGCGGCGGTGGCCAGCAGGTAGCCCGTTCCCACCCAGGCATACAGCGCCATGCCGTTCAGGGCCTCCGCCACCCGTGGCAGCGTGGTACTGATGATGGTGGAATCAAAGGCCGCCAGCACCACGGTGGCAGCCACCCCGGCCATGCCCATCAGCAGGTCGTGGCGGGAATGGGCGGGTTCTGGTGGGGGCGATGGCAGAGACGGGGCGGTCATGCCGTCAAGGATATCACCGGCCCCACGGGTTTTTACTTATAGAAGGCGTGGTAGCTCCAGAACACGGCGATCACCAGTACCACCAGCGCCCACGACCAGCGGGAGTTCGCCAACCCCCGGGGTTCGGGTTCCGGCGGCGGCGGGGGGGGCGCCAGCCGCGGCTGGGCGGCCATGTAGTCGATGAAGGCAGTGAAGAACTTGTCGATGATCTTCTCCCCGGCCTTGAGCACCAACCCTTCGCCGCACTCGGCCAGCTTGCCTCCGGTCATGCCGGCGACCGTGTAGGCAAGCCGGGTGCCTTCGTCTTTTGTCGACAAATTGACCTGGGCGGTGCCGATGGCCAGGCAGGCGGCGCGCCCCTTACCCTCGAACACCAGGGTGCAGCTGTTGGGGGGATCGACATCCGAGAGCAGGATCTCGCCTTCGTAGTCGGTGTCCAGACCGGCGATCTTGGCCCGCAGGGTGACGGCATACTCGGTGGGGCTGCGCTGGACGACTTCGACGCAACCGGGAATACACCGCTGCAGTACGGCGGGATCGGTCAACGCATCCCACGTCTGGTGCTGGGTTGAAGGAATCCACTGGGCATCTGCAATGCGCATGGTTGTCTCCGAGAAGACTCTTCGTGGAACTCTTGCGCTTATTCTGATCCTTTCGCGGGCAATTGGCTACTACCGAATTTTACAATTTCAGTTTGCGCAAGAGGTTGGTGGATTGATTGCGACCGACATCAGCAAATGCCGTATCTGTTGGGAGTCCTGGTCTCGGATCAGCTCCGACAGGCGCTGTAAATACTCCTCCAGTGAGGCCGATTCCAAGGCATGCTCGCTGGCCATCTTGATCTTCGGATGGGGCGTGGGACGCGCGTTCTGATCCGAAATCAGCAATTCTTCGTATAGCTTTTCGCCAGGTCGCAGGCCCGTCACGACGATCTCGATGTCGCCATCGGGCGTTGCGGGCGAGCGTTCAGTCTGGCCCGCCATACGGATCATCTTGTGAGCAAGATCCAGGATCTTGACTGGTTCTCCCATATCCAGAAGGAACACTTCCCCGCCAGTTGCCATGCTGCTTGCCTGGATGACGAGTTCCACTGCTTCGTGGATGGACATGAAATAGCGGGTAACTTCGGCGTGCGTGACTGTTACAGGGCCACCTTGAGCGATCTGTTCCTTGAAAAGAGGAATAACCGATCCGCTGGACCCCAGCACATTGCCGAATCGCACAGCCGAAAAATGCTGGCGAGTTCCTGCCCGCGAAGCGCGGGAGGCAAAATCCTGGACGATCAATTCGGCCCAGCGCTTGGTCGCACCCATGACATTGGTCGGACGTACGGCCTTGTCGGTCGAGATTAGCAGAAATGTCTCTACACCTGCTGTGAACGCCGCTTTTGCGAGCGAGTACGTGCCCATCGTATTGTTGCGGGCGCCTTCCACGACATTGGATTCGACCAGGGGCACGTGCTTATGGGCGGCGGCATGATATATAGTTTGTACGCCATGTCGCGCAAGCAGGCTTTTCATCGTCGCATAATCCTCGACAGATCCAAGGTAGGCATGGACCTCGAAGTCGGCTATCGACCGGATGATGCGATCAATCTGATAGAGCGCAAACTCATTCGCATCCAACATCAGAAGTTGTTTGGGTCGCAGCGCAGCAACTTGCCGACATAGCTCGGAGCCAATGGAACCACCGGCCCCCGTAATCAGTACTACCTTGTCGCGTATGCACTTGTTCAGCAGCGCGGGGTCCGCGACAACGGCATCTCGCCCTAGCAAATCGCCAATGTCGACTTCTCGCAGCATATTGACCAAATGGCGCCCATTCGCAATGTCTGACAGGGCAGGCAGGACGCGAACGCGGACGGGGAACTGTTCCAGGTAGGCGAGGATTTCCTTACGCCGGACATGGGAGACTCTGGGCAATGTGACGATCACATCGTGGATATCGAACTGTTCAGTCAGGTAAGGCAATTGAGACGGCGCATAGACACGCAAGCCTCCCACGTCCTTGCCTTGCAGTGCGCCATTGTCGTCAAGAAAGCCGGCAGGGAAAAATCCCCGCCCTTGTCTGAGCGTCGCGGCCAATTGACGGCCCGCATCTCCGGCACCATAGATCAGCACCTGCCTGCCTGCAAACCGCTCTCGAACCGGTAGCCACAGCATCCAGCGCGCGGTGAAGCGTGCTCCGCCGACGAATACCACCCCTAGCAGCCAATAAAGAAGGGGAACCGCCCGGGGGACGCCGCTGGCTCCGGTCATTTGAGTCATGAATGCCAGTACGGCCCAAATCAAGGCGGCCAGCGTCATTCCCTTGATGATGGACCACAACGCGTGTTCACCCATGTACCGGATGACTGAACGGTACAGTCCAGCCTTCAGGAAAATCGGTAGGGCTATCAGGGGGGCGATCAACATGAGAAAAGTCTGCTCGCGATTGGGCACAAACCATTCCCCGAAGCGCAGGGCATAAGATGCCCAGACACAAAAAGTGAGCAGCACGATATCGCCCAAGACCATGAGCGTTTGCTTGAGAGGGCGGCTCAAATGGACAACATGGCGCCCGATGTACTCAGGTAACATCAGATTGTCCTCCGCCCGCCAGCAATACACCTGCCACCGGTGGGGCGTAGGCGAGCATGATGGCTGCATACTGGAACTGGTCCCAGTACATGGTTGAAAATGCCAAGGGCAGTACCCATAGAATGTTGAATGCGATAAGTAGTGCGACTACCGAGCGGTGGCTTGCCCAGCGACGTGCCAGGCGCTGGTATGCGTGGCTTCGATGGGCTTGATGCCATTTCTCGCCGCGCAACATTCTGGTCAGCAGGGTGATCGTGGCATCTACGGCAAACGCCGCGCCCAGTATCACCCAAGTTGACCAGTGCAGCCAGTTATCGCTGATCGAGATGATGGCGAATGAGAAGATCATGAACGCCAGATAGGTGCTCCCCACATCTCCCATGAAGATTCGGGCTGGCGGCCAATTTAGCAGTAGAAATCCCATGACGCCTGCCAGTGTGGCGACCATCCACAGCCATACAGGCTCAGACTGGGAGTTCGGCGTGGATGCTGATGCAATAAGCGCCGCGGCTCCGAGCATGAATATCGCTTGCGTTGCGGCAATGCCGTCGATTCCGTCCATGAAGTTGAACAGGTTGATCCACCATACCCCCAATACGAGTACCAAACCGAGCTGCAGCCCGATCATGAAGTGGGTCGGCCACGTTTGGTTGGTCAGGGCGGCAACCAGCAGTAATGCGCAACAAAGCGTTTGTATTGCGAACCGGGCGCGTGCGGAGAGTGAATACAGGTCGTCGAGAAAGCCGGTCGCCGCGATCACCGTAGACAACACTAATACCTGCCATCCCAGCGGGAGGGAGTATTGGTACACCAGGTACATGCCAACCGAGGTGCCGGCGGCAAAGATGCCCATGCCACCCCCGCGGGGCGTGGCTGTGCTGTGAGAGGACCTCCTGTTGGGGACATCCAGCAGGCGTAGCCAGGCCGCGTGTCTGATCAGTGCGTACGCGACCGAGTACGCGATCGCGCCCGCCAACAGTACCAGCAAAAGAATCAAGGTTGATCCCCTGAAGAGATCGCGTTCTGATGGCCGGAGGCCTTCAGAAGGATTTGTTCCATCTTCTGCCGTGCGGCTGCAGCGGAGAAGTGCTGGCGCACATACTGCAAACCGGCAGTGCCCATGCGGGTACGTGTCTGCGGATTTTGGGCCATTTGTTCGACGAGCCGTGCCAATGCCTGACCATCGTTGGGCTCAAAGCAGGTCCCCGCTCCTGATTCGGACAGAATCTGCTCGGCTTCGCCGCGTATACCGCAAAGGACGGGTTTGGCGCAAGCCATATAGTCCAGCAGCTTGGTGGGTATGGCCCCATGGAACAAGGGGATGTCCAACAGCGTGGCCAGTCCGATATCTGCTGCGCTCAGGTATTTCCGGGCCTGGTCCTTTGCCACCGGGTCCAGAACTTGTACGTTGGGCAGGCTACCCGACGCGATACTCGTGAGTATTTCGCTTTTCTTGGCACCATCGCCCATTAGGACAAAAAGAATATCCGAGCGAGCGCGCAGATGGTCGGCCGCCTGCAAAATAACGGAAATATTATTGGCGATACCCAATGCACCAAAATACAGAGCGACCGTCTTGCCGTTCCAGTCGTGCTTGTCCCTGATTGATTGGGCGCTTTCGTCATCTGGGAAAAGGCGATCGAAATCCACACCACAAGTGACAACTTCAATCTTGTCCGGAGACCAGCCGCGGGTGACGATGTCACTTTTGATGCCGGCGGTCAAGGTTACGATGGTTTTTGAGTGGTTATAGAGAAATCGTTCCATGTAGGACATGACCGCAATGAGTTTTTTGTTTCGCAAAATACCCATTTCTACGGCCGAAGAGGGCCAGAGATCGCGCACTTCGATCACGAAAGGAATGTGGCGTAGTTTGCACACCAAAGCTGCTGTGTACATCGGCATGATGGGAGGCGATGACGCCAGCAGGATGTCGGGTTTGCGGATGAACAGCAGACCCAGCGGGCAGGATATGGCGAACGAAATGAAGTTCAGAATCCGCCCTAGTGTGTTGCGCTTTTTTTCTACGTAGGTGTAGGTTCGTAGTACGTTGACGCTACCGTCCTGTTCTTTGCGTATCAGCCGCTTATACCAGGGCAGGGCAGCTAGTTTGCGATCCATATAGCCGGCTTCGCCCGATACGACGGACACGTCGTGCCGCAGGGCTAGGTGCTGCGTCAATTCGTAGACCAGCGAATGGCCGGGCGCATCGTGCCCTTGATAGTACTGATATGCGATCGTGACTTTCACCGGAACGCCTCAAAAATGGAGATGAGCTTCTCTTCCTCTTCTTCCCAGCAGAGTTGTGAGCGAGCCACGGCGGCGTTGTGACGCCACTGGTCAAGACGATCCGGATCCGAAAAGAACATTTCAATACCTTTTGCCACCGACTCGGCGCCATTGAAATCCACCGTCAAGCCCAGATCGAATTGGCGCACGATTCGTGCTATCTCAGGCAGGTCGCTCGCAAGGATTGGCAGTTGGGCCGCGACATACTCGAACAGCTTGTTCGGCGTGCAGTATCGGTTGTTCAGACAGGTTGCCAGATAGGGGATGCTTCCCGCATCGGCGCCAGCGGTGTAGCTGGGCAATGCTTCCTGTGGCACGGCGGAGAGGAAATGCACGCGACGGGAAATCTTCAGCTGGCTTGCCAACTGCGTCATCTGCTGTTTGAGCTGCCCGTCGCCCAGCAGTACCAGATGCACATCCTGGTTCCGTACCCGGCTCATGGCCTGAACCAACGTCTCGATATTGCGGCCTGCGGAGAGTCCCCCTTGCATGAGCAGGACGCGCGCGGTCGGCGGCAGGTGCAGCATCTCATGGAAAATGCGGCTGCTCTCCGTTTGGGTTTCCAGCGGTGCGGCGTTGTAGATGACGTTGACGGGGGCGGTGAGCCGATAGCGTTGCTCGAGTTCACGCGCAATGGAAGGATTGACCGTGATCACCGCGTCGCAGGCTCTGATGTGCTTGCTCTCGATGTCGCGCCATTTGTTGCGTTCAAATGGCGAGAATTCCTGCTCGGCGTAGAGCTCGTGGCTATCGTAGACAAGTCGCGCACCACAGGCCTGCGCGGCTTGTCTTGCGACCGCCAGCATAGGAAGGTCGTGCGCGACGAACACCGTGGGTGTGAACCGCAGGGCGGCCTCGCCATACAGCCGTTGATAGAATTGCTCTTGGTCCACGAAATAGCGCCACGCTAACCGTTTAGCCAATCGCATTGTGCGGCCATTCATAGGCACCAGGCCTCGCAAAACACGGTACACGGAGAGAATGAAGTTCTCGCGCCGTGGGGCGGGCGAGTCCTGGCTCGCACCCACGCGAACGACCTCCGAGCCCTCTTGCGCACGGTTGGAGTCGTCCAACGGCATGGCGATCAACGTCACCTGCCAGCCATGGCTTCTCAGGCTTTGTGCTTGCTGGAGGATGCGCCGGTCTATTTGTCGGTCCGCCGTGAGCATTACCACGGACGGAGACGGTACCCTCATTGTCAGGCTCCGACCGGTTGCATGTCGCCATCGACGAAGATGCGGTGCCACAGTTCCAGGCATAGCAATCCCCATACGACCCGGCCGAACTCCCGCTCATTGTCCAACACTCGCTCCAGTTGCGATACGTCATACAGGCCGCGTTCACGGGCGTTCCTGGAAAGCAGAATGTCGCGGACGAAATCGCGTGCGACGCCTTTAGTCCATTGGGCCAAAGGCGTGGGGAAGCCCATCTTGTCCTTGCGGTCGAAGATCGGCTGCGGCACGGTGTTGCGCACGGCCTCCTTGAACAGGTGCTTCATCCGTCCGCCAGCGAACTTGATGTTCGGCGGAATCCTGGCCATGAACTCTACGATGCGGTGATCCAACAATGGCACTCGCGATTCCAGCGAGGCGGACATGCTGGTACGGTCTTCGACGTGGAGCAAGGCGGGCAGCGACCCCTTCAAGTCGAAATACGTCATCTGGTTGATTAGCGAGTGCAGGTCCTTGCGGTTGAAGATTTCCTGCATCGACTCAAACGGGGAATAGCCGCCGCGTGCGATCTCCGGATTGAACAGCTGCGTCATGCCTTCGCTACGATCGAGTAGCTTGAAATAGCGCTTGTCGGCGGAATCAAACAGGCCATCGCGCCACAGGCCTTGCAGCATTGGCCGGTACGTCTGCAGCAACGGTAGGTTCGGCACGATGGACTCGAGCGAAACGGCATACTGCTGATTGTGCGCGGTTTCATAGATGGCGCCGGACAAGCACTGTTCCAGGTAGGCAACGAGGTAGCGCGCGTACCCTATGAAGAGTTCGTCTCCGCCCTGGCCACCGAGCACGACTTTCACATGCTTGGCGGCCAACTGCGAAACGTAGTACTGGGGTATCACGCCGGGTCCGGCCAATGGTTCATCCATGTAGTACATCAGGCGGGGCAGAACGTCTGGAAGTTCTTTACCCTGGATGAAGACTTCATGGTAATCGGCTCCCGCAGCCTGCGCCACCAGTTTGGCATAGCCAGTTTCGTCATACTGGGGGCCTTCGGGAAAGGCACCCGTGAACGTTTTTAGTCGTTCGCCGCTGAGCAGGCTCGAGGATAAGCACACCACCGTGCTTGAGTCGAGTCCGCCGGACAGGTGCGCACCCAATGGAACGTCGGAACGCAGGTGCATCCGAGTGGCGTCTTCAATGAGACCGGCCAAGTGGTCAACGAACCAGCGTTCATCGTGCGAATGATCGATGTCGAAATTGACGTCCCAATATTCCTGCTGGTCAAGCTTCAGGTGGTCGCAGTCGAACGAGACTGTCAGCTTCCAGCCCGGCTTCAATTTCTGAATCTGACTGAAGAGCGTTTTCTCACCGAGGCAAAATTGAAAAGTGAGGTAGTCTTGAAGACCGGCGGAGTCGGATTTTGCCTGAACCGCGCCCGAAGCCAGGATCGCCTTGATTTCTGAGGCGAATACGAAACTCGACCCATCGAAGAAATAGTAGAACGGCTTGATGCCAACCCGATCACGGGCGCAAAAGATACGGCGGTTCTTGCGGTCCCAGATGGCGAACGCAAACATCCCCAACAAGCGGTCCAGGCAGCCCTCGCCCCACTCTCTGTAGGCATACAGCAATACCTCCGTATCAGAATACGAGCGTATCGGATGGCCCTTGGAAATCAACTCCCGACGCAATTCAAGGTAGTTGTAGATCTCACCGTTGAAGATGATGGTCAGGCTACCATCGGCAGTGGTCATGGGCTGACGACCGTGTTCCGGATCAATGATGGCCAGGCGTGCGTGGCCGAGGCTCAGAAAGCTATCTGCACGCTCTTCTATCTCCGTGCCATTGCCATCCGGACCACGATGACGGATCGTATTTAGCAGCTTGTCCATGGGGGGCCAAGCTGCCCGTCCCTTGCTTGTCGAGAGAATTCCGATAATTCCGCACATGGCTTTCTTGCTTAAGCAAAAGGGCCGTTCCCAGAGGAGCGGCCACAAAATTTATCATCAGGGAGGCGAGTGCTGCTGCCGGGCTAGGGGCTCGGCGGGTGCTCCACCCGGTTACCCTGTTCGTCGACCCACCCAATGATTTTGGCCGGATTGCCCGCAACAAGCGCGTAGTCGGGGACATCGCGGGTGACGACCGAGCCTGCGCCAACCAATGCAAACCGTCCCACCGTGACATTGGGAAGAATAATCGAACCCGCGCCCAACGCCGCGCCGTAGCATATGCGGATCGGGCCGACCACCCAGTCTGAATTGCCCTTCAGCGAACCATCGGCCGAAATGGCCCGAGGCTGCTTGTCATTGGTCAAGATGACATGTGGTCCGACGAAGACGCCATCTTCGAGTTCGGCGCCATGATAAATGGAACAGTTGTTTTGGATTTTGCAGCGCGAGCCAATGCGTACATCGAAGTCGATATACGCGTTCTTGCCGATGATGCACTCGCTCCCGAGCTTGACGCCTTCACGCACCTGCGCGTAGTTCCAGATCTTGGTGCCGTCGCCGATTTGCGCTTTGGGAGAAACCTCGGCGGTGGCGTGTACGAAGAATTTATTCTCGTTGGTCACGGTGTGTTCCTAAGCTTGTAGCGCGATGCGAAGCGCCTGGATGGCGAAAGAGTTGTCGATTTCATCGCCCTTTGAAACAGCGCGGACGAAGTACGAAATCTGTTCTTTCAATGGTTCACGCTTGGCCACCTGAATCTCGACGAGATCAGGCTCCATATACTTCAACACATAGTCGGAATAACCGCTGACGTGACCAGGTTCGTCGCGGTATTTCTCGTAGTTGCTCTTGTAGAACTGAATCTTCTGGTTGATGTAGTCCATCTCCAGATAGCCGTCGGTGCCGGTAATGTTGAGTTTGCGGATCTTGACGGGGGTGATCCAGTTGGCTTGCACGTATGCGGCCGCCGACGGGTAGCGCAGGAAGAACTCTACCGAGTCTTCGCGCAGTTCAATGTGGTTGCGCCGCTTGTCCGAAGTAACCTCGGTGGGAAACTCGTCCAGCAGATAACTGACGATGTCCAGATCGTGGATCGCTAGGTCCACAGCGATATTTGCGTCGCGGATTTGGGGTGGGAAGACACCGACGCGGCGCGCCATCACGGAAACGACTCGACCTATCTCGTTGTTGCTCAGCAATTCCTTGACCTTGACGACCGCCGGGTTGAAGCGTTCGATATGGCCGACCATCAGCTGTACACCTTGCTGACGGGCAAAAGCTTGTAACTGCAGTCCTTCCTCGACCGTTGGTGCAATGGGCTTTTCCAACAGGACATGCTTGCCACGCCGCAGGCACTCCATCGCGACGGCCGTATGCAGCGTTGTCGGGACACAAATCGAAACGGCGTCGATCTCGCACTCGTCAAGCATCTTGATGTAGTCATCGAAGGCTTGGCAGTTATAGAGCTTGGCGATCGTATTGACAGTTTGCGGAGAGGCGTCAGCCACCGCAACCAGTTCGGTCATCTCGAGCTCGTGCACGGCGCGGGCGTGGTTCTTGCCCATGTTGCCAACACCAATAATTGCATATTTCATGTAAAGCTCCTAAGACGCCGCGTTCAGGCGCTCAGAACGGTACGGACGGTTTCCACGACTTCGGCAATTTCGGCCTGCGTCATGTAGGGAAACAGGGGCAGGTTGATGACATGGCTGCAAAGCCACGCCGCCGTTTCTCCACCCGCTTTCCCCTTCAGATGGGGCGCAGCGCCAGGCTGCTTGGACAATGGCGATGGATAGATATTGCCGAAGCCGATCTGGCGTTCTTTCAATGCCGCTTCCAGGCGGGCCTTGACCGCCAAGTCGTCCACGAAGCACACGTTGCAGTAGCCATTCTCTTCGTAGCCGGCGGGGGCGTCGGCGACCGTGAAGCCGGGGAACTTGTTGCCGAGCTCAGCGCGGTAGATGTTCGCGGCCTCTCGCCGGGATGCCAGGCGCGCCTCGATGTGATCGAGGCCCAGATTGAGGAAGGCTGCCTGCAGGGCGTCCAGGCGGGAGTTCCAGCCTACATCGCCGTGTCCGTAGTGGGCGGTGCGTCCATGGTTGGACAGGCGACGTACCGCATCGGCAAGTTCCTTGTCTTCGCAGAAAACCGCACCGCCGTCGCCCGCCGCGCCGAGTACCTTGGCCGGGTAGAACGAAGTGGTGGCAATCTGGGCCCCTTGGAAGATGGAAACGCCGTCGACTTTGACGCCGAAGGCCTGAGCCGAATCTTCGATCAGCACGACACCGGCCTTACGGCACAACGTGCGCAATTCCTGCAGGCGGGCGGTTCCCCAACCGTACAGATGAACAACGATCACCGCCTTGGGCTTGACCGTACCGAGCAGTTCGGCGACCAGGTCGACATCCATGCTCTGGTCAGCCTTGTTGCAATCGACCGTATACGGCGTGGCGTTGACATTCACGACAGCTTCGAACGTGGCCCAGAAGGTCAGGTCGGGCACCAGGACGATATCGCCTTTGCCCACGCCGGCGGCACGCAATGCCAGTTGGATGGCGTCGGTGCCGTTCGCGCAACTCACGACCTCTTTGGCGCCCGTGGCTTCACGCAGCCGTTGTTCCAGGCGGGCGACGCTTTGGCCGCCGATAAACTCGGCACGCGCCGACATTTCGGCGACTTGTTTCTGCCATGCTTCTTGGAAGCCAGGTTCGAAGCGGCGCAAGTCTATAAAGCTGACTGCCATTTGAGTAACTCCGTAAAAAACGCGTAGATATGTTGGTAGTTGATCGCAATTTTCCCTCTTCTCGACCAGGTGCGCGAGAAGGGAGAGGGATCAATAGCAATTAGATGTGTCGATGTTCTTCCAGAGCGCCTTTTCATCCACGTCAACCATCCCGATTCTGCCGCCGTGCTCTGCGCCGAACGGGATGCCGTTGAAGAACAGCCGGAGCTTGCCATCTGCGGGACGGAAGAAACTCATGCCGTACTGGTAGTCGTCCCATTGTCCGGGGCGTTCGCCCAACACGTAGAACGGTGCTCTGGACGCGGTGATCAGCGTGGAATCCTGCGCCCTGCACATCACGCCCCATTCGATTCGTCCGGGGGCAAGAAAGCGTTCCATCATGAAGAAGTCTTTCTTGCCGGGAAGGCGGGCAAGGGTGTAGAAGCCGGCGTGAAGGGTGGAGCGCATGCTGGCAATCGAGGTCGGAAGTGTCCATGATAGACGATCCAGGGACTGCATTTCCATCACGTGGAAGGAGGCCCCGTCCTTGATTGTATAGGCCACGTGATAGCGGATGCCGTCGTTCCAGATTATTGGCGCCAGGCCCCCTTCCGCCGAGATCGTGCTTGGAATGGTCCATGTTTTCAGATCGACCGACTCGGTCAGCATCACGGCGTCGTAGTGTCCGGCGCCGGCATGATCGGCGGAAAACACCATCGAATAACGTTGCCGCTGCTTGTCGTAGATGATCGAAGGAAACGCATAGCTTCCCTTGAACGGCATCGTTGCTTCGTCAAATACTCTTTCGCCTTGGCTCCAGGTTTTACCTTGGTCGGTTGATATCGATTGTAGAATACGCCAGCGGCTGTCCTCGCCAATGGCCGAATAGTACATTTGCCACCGGGCGTCCTGCTCGAACACCGCGGGGTACTCAGTGTGCCAAGCCTCCTGGCCGTTGCCATTGGGAGCCTGGACTTGAGTCGGCTTGCCGAGGAGCCATTTAATGCGGGCGCTCGCGTCGAACTGGCCGGGGGTCAGCGAGGTGGACGGCTCCAGCAAGCGCGCTGCGCGTTGCAGAGTGATCGATCCGCTTGCCTGGGCCAGCAACAGCAGTCGAACAGGATGACACGAATTAATGTATTGGTACGAGTGCGGGCGCGTGTTCGTTATTTTGAGAGAAATCGTCATTTTGCTTTTTTCTTCACCACGCGATCATAGATTTCAAATAACTGGGTTTCTTGAGCCTGCCAGGAGTATTTGTATTGGGCTGCTGTCAACGCAGGCTTGAAACGCGTCGCACCGCCGCGGGCGGGATCGAACATTTCATTGATCGCAATAGAAAGTGCGTCCAGCGATTTCATGTCGGCAACCAAGCCAATGCCGTCCGTGCCGATGACGTCCCGCAAATACGGCAGGTCGTTGGCAATGATTGGCAGCCGAGACTGCACGAATTCAAAAAGCTTATTGGGCGAGCAGAACCAATGGTTCAGATCGACGGGTTGGTACGGGATGATGCCGGCATCGGCGGAGGCGGTCCAATAGAGTAATTCGGATTGAGGCACTGCATTCTTGAAATGCACCCGGTCCAATACCTTGACCTCTTGCGCAATTCTCGTCAGGTCTGCGACAAGTTCGCCATAGCCCATGAAGACCAGATGAACTTCCTCGCGGACGTTTGCCAAGGCTCGCACCAAGTCTTGCAAGCCCCGGTCCGGGGACATCCAACCTTGGAAAAGAAGAATTTGCTTGGACTTCGGAATGCCCAGTTCTTCCCGGAATAAATCTCGTGGCTGATCATGCAGGTCAGCGAATGGGTCGATCGCATTCAAGATCACATCGGGTGCGGCAATGCGATAGCGGCGGGAAAACTCGCCGGCCAAATGCGGATTGACGGTTATGACTGCATCGCACTCCTTGATCAGCCTCTTTTCGATGCGGCCGAGTCGCTTTTGCTGTTCCGGGGTGAGCGTACATATCTCTGGATAGAGTTCATGGGCGTCGTATATCAATGGCACTTTCAACGCTCGCGCTGAATCCACCCCGGCTCGCAGCTGCGGCAAGTCATGGGCATGAATAATATCGGGGTTATAGAACTTTGCCCGCTCAAGTAATGTCGCGTCACGACTTGTAGCCCTGGCGACACGATGGATGACTCGCAAAGTAAGGGTGTATAGCCGGTTCGAAAGAACAGCACATAGCCAGAAAAAGCGTGATGCGATGAACATTCCGCCGCCCTGCATCTTTGCTTTGGCACGTGAAAGGCTAGGTGAATGTGGGGCTGGTTTGGTGGGGTGTATGACACGCCAAATTGCACGACGTACCAAATTCAGGACTCTGAACGGCATTTCGATGATTTTAGCGACCACTCGTTGGCTTAACGTAGATCCCGCATTGGCGAACTCGATGGAACGTCCGTGGATGCGTGTCACGATCACTTCAATCAGCCGCTGACGGCCGGTCGCAAAATTCACACGCTCGACCTTGACTCCTTCTATGATCTCGGCTGGTGCGAGATTTTTCCCGGGCGCCGCAAGCAGGATGACTTCGTGGTTTCGGGCGATGAGCGACTTGGCTTCCTGGATGATGCGGCGGTCGATTTGCACATCATCGGTCATCATTAGTATTCGCATGGGAAATAAAATCGCTAATTTTCGTATCTATTTAATATCGTATTTATTAATTGCTATTTTTGCGACCGCAAGCGAATCATGATATTTTCGGGCATAGGCCAGTCCTGCTTCACCAAGGGCCTTCCATGAATCCGGACTGCATACCAATTCTTCGAGTGCTGCTGCAATGGTGCTTGGGTTGGCCGAAATAATAGGAAGATCGGGAGGGTATAATGGTAGCAAGTCGTCGCGGATATAACAGACAGTTGGCTTTCCCAGGGCCATCATTTCCACGGAAAACTGGCCATAGGCGCCGATCAATAATTGGTCAACGATAATGTCGGCGTCCAGGCAGGTCTGCATTGCTTCCGCGTGACTCATGTTTTCCACTAGGATGAGTTCGACATCCAGATGGCGGGCTCGCAGTTTTGCAATGGCGGCTTCAAGGTAGCTGGTGCCTTTGAGCATACGGCTGGACGGCCCATGAGCGATGCGCACCTTGCGGCTGGTTTGCTCGTCCTGGACCGGATTCGAGCGTAACGACATCCGCAGTGCGTCGAATTGCTCGAAGCTGAGGGGCTGTGGCAACCAAGTTGCTCCGTCTACGAACTCCAGCAGGTCCGGTGTACTGACGAAAATGCCGTCACAAGTCGCCGCCGTAGCCATCGCCTTCAAACGATTGGCGCTGCATGCGGCAGGCCAGCAGACTTTGCAGGCACTGTACTCATATTTTGCGATAACGGCCTTGGCATCCCGCAGATCACATCCACAAAAATAGAAAAAGATCTTTTTCCCCATCCGTTTCAACCAGGGTATATCGTACAGGCTGCCGCCCGTCAGTGATTGGCCGAAATAGAAGTGAAATACATCGTGTGTTAAGCTTTCACGCACGACTGAAGTGGCGCGATCAGACATCGTGCGCTTCAAGTACCGGTCTGCCGGATATCCATAAGTGGCCGTTCTGTAACAGACAGCTTCTGCGTCATATCCAAGCGCACGCTGTGCTTTTGCCAGTACGCCAGCTGCGCCTGCGATGTTATTGGGCCCGTGGAATATTTTCATGCGCTGAGTAATGCCGGTTAAACAATTTATTTAAGATGCGCAGTACGGGGCCTTGTTTTCACAAGGCCCCGTGCCATTATTGATTTTATTATCGGCCCTGATTTAATCTACTTGCGGAGTTTTTTTTCTGCGGCCGCGCGGCGTGCTTCTATATCGTTGGCCAATTGGTTGAGTGAATCGATTTTTGCCTCATACTCACGACGCTGTATCTCGAGTTGAGTCCGCATCTTCAGCGCGGCAACACCAAATTCAAATGCTCGATTGAAGCACTGCGTCAGATCAAGGGGCTTGGGCCACTGGAATTGTAATAACGATATGCCCGCGGACTTAGGGATGCGAATCCGATATCCCACGGTGCTTGGGCACACAGCAGGGCACCTGAATGCCCATTGTCCGCCTTCCTGCTGCTGGACAGGAATCGGGACGTATTCTTCACTTACGGCATCGTACGCGTGTAGGATGGGGGCCTGCGCCTGTTCGGATTGTGCAAAAAATACTTCAGGCAATGCCGGCAGCAGCAGCACATCGAATTGATCGCCGTCGGGCACGATATAGGACTGCCGAGGGAAATTCAGCAGGTGTCCCATGCGAGCGCAATCGCCAAGCGCTAGCGTCTCATGCCGCTCGAACGCACCCGAGAACTCCGGTTCTTCGATGGGCTGGGGTGACGCTGTGGTACCAGCATCGCGCCGCTTCAGCAGCACAAGCAATTCTGACGGCGGTGGGGCGGCTTCCAAGCCGTGTTCGCAGCGCATATATTGCAGGGCGGCCAGTTGCTTCTCAAGAATACCCGTGTGTGCTGATGGGACGCGAACCCCACGAAGCGTGCCACAGGAAGGGCATATCGCCGACGGAAAGTCATAGTCCAGATCCGAGAGCTGTAAACAGGTTTGCGCAAGCGTAGCATTGCTGAATGGCCAACGTTCGCCGGCCAAGTTGGTGGAAATGACCTCAAAATCTGCCGGGAATAGGCCATTAAAATCGGCAGCACTGTAGGAGCGTTGGTGATAATGGGCATGGAACCGCGTGCGGCAATTGGGGCATTGCACTGCGGAGGCTTCAAGTATCTCGCGATACGGGACCGCGATCAGAATGTATTTGCCCGCGACGCGCGCTATTTCGTTAATGGCCGTGCGATAAGCGCTGTCAGGAATGTGTTCGATGACATCGCTGGACAGCACGAGATCGAAATTTCGGTTCTCGAACGGCAGATTGGTCAGGTCGGCTTGAATCGTAGGAGCCTTAACCTGCGCCAAAGCAGTTTGGCTGATGTCACATCCCATCACTTCCCAGGTATCTATGAGCACGTTGGTCACGATGCCGCTGCCACAGCCTGCATCAAGCACGGTGCGCACGTCTGTGGGAATCATCGCCTTCAACGCTTGAGCGACGTCCACCTGCGCCGCGCTCGGAGCGGCGTCCCATAATGTTGCTTGATCGTAATAGGTGGAGCTCATTTGCTCTCCCCGGAGATCAGTCGGCTGATTTTCCATTGGGCATCATCCACAACCACGCCGCGTTCCAAGGCCGCATGCACAGGGGGAGTGATTTTCAAGCGGTATTTGCGATCTTGGACGTCGAACGCGACGGCATCACCGCTAGTCTCGGTGGTCAGGCCATCAAAGATACCGATGGAAACCAGATAGTCTCCTTTGCCAATGCGTAGCGGTTCGAAGGAGGCAGTGATCGTGCCTTGTGAATCCGCGGCTTGTGTTGAGATGAAAGGGGACACAACTTGGGAGACACAGCGGCCGTCCAGGCCATAAACGCAGACGGCGAACACCAGACGGTCCAACGCTTTCTTGGCTCTCCAGCTGATATTTACATACATTGGCTCGGAAAAATGAAACAACCTGTGTGAGACACCATGGGCGTCTAGAAAATCGACGTCGGTGATCCACGCGTCACCCGTTCCATACGTGAAATCGTCACGTTCGGGTTGATCGGTTTCCCGTGGCGGCTCCGCATTGGAGGTGGCCATGGCTTTCAGAGGGATCAAGGTCTCGTGGATGGGTTGGTCGCCGTTGCACAAGTTGCCCAGGGTGACGTATTCCACCCCGTCGAACATCTGCAAAATGAGTGGTTCATTGGCGTTAATGGCGCCGTGAGTAATCTTGAGACTGAAATTCACGTCCTCACCCATGCCTACCGGAAGGCGCAGGCTGATCGGCGCATGGTTGTAAGAGCCCTTGAAGCGACCAACTAACCGGAATGGTCGTCCATCCGGCCCCTTCGAGGCGGGTCCCCATTCCATGAAGCCCTTAGCCGTCAATAGATGCAAACGTTCCGCACGGTCGTCGTCGCGGGCATCGCCGACAATGACTGAATCCAGGGGGTCTTCGTGGTGCAGCAGGTCAATACGGTAAATAGGGACTGGGTTTTCAGGAGCGCAGAAAGCGGGTGTGACCAGGCGCAAGATATGTGTCTTGTCCAGATCTGTGCCTGTCAGTAATTCACTGACATCGCCGCGCTGCAACTTGAGGTTGATGGCGCGCAGGCGCAATTCCTCCTGCTTGCGAATCGACGCTGCGTAGCGCTTGGACACATCATTAGGATCACTATCCATGATCATGCGTCCACGCTCGATCCAGATGCAGCGGTCGCAGATCATCTGCACCGCCGACATATCGTGCGAAACGAAAAGGACCGTGGTCCCCTGTGACGTCAATTCACGCATGCGGGCTGCGGACTTCGCCGAAAAGTAGGCATCGCCCGCGCCCAGAATCTCGTCGATAATCAGGATTTCTGGCCGAACGGCAGTTGCGACCGCGAAGGCGAGGCGGGAGTACATGCCGGCGGAGTACGTCTTGACTGGCTTGTCCATGAACTCATCGAGTTCCGAAAAATCGATGACATCATTCAGCAGTCTTTTGGCTTCCCTTCCGGTGATTCCCTGGTATGCCAGCGATGAAATAACGTTGGCGTGCCCGGTGAATTCGGGGTGAAAACCGGTGCCAAGCTCCATCAACGCCTGGACTTCGCCGCGCACGCGGGCATGACCAGCCGAAGGGCGAAGCAAACCTGCCACGATCTTGAGCAGCGTGCTTTTGCCGGCGCCATTACGACCTATGAGGCCAATGCGTTCGCCAGGTTGAATTGAAAAGGACACGTCTCGCAGTGCCCAGAACTCTTCGTAGCTGTTGGATGGGACCGGTAGCCCTAGCGTTTCCATCATCCGGTAGCGGGGCGACCGGAACATGCGAAACATTTTGGAGAGATCCGAGATCTCGATAATCGGTTCAGACATAGTCGGCGAACAGCGGTTTCAGACGGGAAAACACATAGCCGCCCAGCATGAAGAATCCACCTGCGATCAATGTAAAAATGAGCAGCATGGAGGTAGGTATGATGCCGATGAACGCGACATCGCGGTACAGCATGATCAGGTAGTACAGCGGATTGGGATACATGAATGGCACGAGTGCCGGAGGGATCATCTCGTGTGTGTAGGCGATTGGCGACACGAGCATGAGGAACAGTGTCATGATCGACACAGTCTGTGCGATATCGGGAATGAACACGTTCATGGCCGAGAGCAGCCAGATGAGCCCAATCGTGAATATCAACTGCAACACGATGATGACGGGCAGCATGAGCTGCGTGGCATGTACGATGCCGTTGCCCCACAGGAAGATCAAGAGCAGCGCCAGGCCCACCAGCATTGTGACCGAGCTGGCCAGCACGGCTTTGACGGGAATGAGCTCGATGGGGAATAGGGTGTTCTTGACCAATCCCTTATTGCCCAGCACGCAGCCGACGCCGCCACCCAATGCCTCGGAAAAACCGAGGAAAGGGATCAGTCCGCTGAAGATTAGCAGGACGTATTCAAACGTGGAGTAGTTGCCGAGCTTGATCTTGAAGATCATCGTGTACACGACAGCGTACAGACCGAGGAACATCAGTGGATACAGCAACGTCCAAAGGCGGCCCAGAATCGTTCCTGAAAAACGCATTTTCACGTCGGTCAAGGTAGTCGCCCACAGAAGTCTGCGGTGCTTCCACAACAATTGCGATCTATCAAACATTACGTGCTTCCAGGCAATCCAAGGTGCGCTTTGAGGCATCACCATGCCCAAATAGAGATGGCGTCGAGGCGGGGACGGCAATACTCGAGGCCGCGGCCAAGATTCTGGCGCAATTCGCGCCCACCAATTGATTCCAACCGGAATCAATGGTTTCAACCCATTCCGTTTCATCCCGGAACGTAATGCAAGGAACCTTGTAGAAGAAGGCTTCCTTTTGGACGCCGCCAGAGTCGGTCAAAATGGCGTTGGCGGTTTGCTCCAACGCGATCATGTCGAGGAAGGCCAGAGGATCGACAATTCGGACGTTGCGCAGCAGGGGTTCCAGCTTGGCACCGCTGATGAGCTTGCGCGTACGCGGATGCAGCGGCAGCACTACCGTCTGCTGGTCGGAAATCTGCGCCAACGCGGAGAGGATCTCGGTGAGCCGGGCTGGGTCGTCGGTGTTCTCGGCACGATGGCAGGTCGCTAGCACGAACGATTTTTCTGTCAGGCCGAGCTGTTGCAGGATTGTGCTGGTGCGCCGGGCTTTCTCGCCGTAATAGAGCGCGACGTCAAACATGACGTCGCCGACGTTGTGCACTCCCTTAGTGACGCCTTCGTTGGCCAGGTTGCGTACCGCTGTCTCAGTGGGACAAAGCAGCAAAGTGGAAACGCGGTCGGAAAGGATGCGGTTCACTTCTTCCGGCATGCGCATATTGAACGAACGCAAGCCGGCCTCCACGTGGGCCACGGGGATATGGAGTTTGGCGGCAGCCAACGCACCGGCCAGGGTCGAGTTGGTATCGCCGTATATCAGGACCCAGTCGGGCTTTTCTTTCAGTAGGATATCTTCGATGGCTTCCAACATGCGGCCGGTCATGACTCCATGCGAACCGCCGGCGATGTTGAAGTTATGCTTCGGAGCTGGAATATCCAGTTCATCGAAGAAGACCCGGGACATGTTGTCGTCGTAGTGCTGGCCCGTATGAACCAGGACTTCTTCGATACGGCCTTGGCGATTGTTTTGAATCTCTCGGGAGATTGCGCTGGCCTTGATGAACTGGGGACGAGCGCCGACAATCGTGACGATCTTCAGACTCATTGCAGCAGCGCCTTTTTCAGTGCCGTGCAAACGCTCTCGATGGTGGCGTCATCCATATACGGGTGCATGGGTAGGCTCATGACGCGTTCTGCCAATACGTCCGAGACCGGCGTGGCGCCATCTTCCAGGGCAAACTGGGCATAGGCCGGCTGCGCGTGGATCGGACGAGGATAGTGGATGGCCGTCGGGATGCCGGCTTCCTTCAGGTGCGCGATCACGGCTTCGCGATTCGGGACCATGACCGTGAACTGGGCCCAGACGCTGTTGCGATCCGGACGCACCGTGACCGTACGCGCGCCGCCCGGCAGGTCGGCCAGCAACTCCTGGTAGCGCGCACCGATCTTGATGCGTTGCTCCACTTCCCAGTCGAAGCGTTCCAGCTTGCCCAGCACGACGGCGCATTGCAGCGTATCCATGCGGCCACCCACGCCGATGCGGCTGTGGTAGTAGCGGGCCGACTGGCCGTGCACACGGATTTCGCGCATGGCCTGCGCCAGGGCGTCGTCATTGGTGAACAGCGCGCCGCCGTCGCCATAGCAGCCCAGGGGCTTGCTGGGGAAGAAGCTGGTGCAGCCGATGGTGGACAGGTTGCAGCTCTTCTTGCCCTTGTAGGAAGCGCCAAAGCTTTGCGCGGCGTCTTCGACGACCGCGATGCCGTGCTTGGCGGCGATGGCGTTGACTTCGTCCATGTCACCGCACTGGCCGTACAGCGACACCGGGATGATGGCCTTGGTGCGAGGCGTGATCTTGGCTTCGATTTCCGACACTTTGATGTTGCAGGTGTCGGGCTCGACGTCCACGAACACCGGCACGGCGCCCAGCAGCACGATGACTTCCGCCGTCGCTACGAAAGTGAACGAGGTGGTGATGACTTCATCGCCGGCCTTCACCCCCAGTGCCATGAGCGCGATCAGCAGCGCCTCGGTGCCCGACGCGACCGTGACGCAATGCTTGGCGCCGGTGTGGGCGCACAGCGCGGCTTCCAGTTCCTTGACCTCGGGGCCCATGATGTATTGGCCATGGTCGAGCACGGCCTGGATGCGGGCGTTGATCGGGTCGCGCAGGACTTGGTATTGCTTTTTCAGGTCAATGAATTGCATGTTGTCTCACACCAGTTGGCACACGCCGTCTTTGAGTACGTATTGGTCGCCGGTCGCCGGGCAGGTGGTCTGCCCGTTGCCGGTCAGCGGCAGGTCCAGTTGTTCTCCGTGGCGGCTCATCCAGCCGATCTGGCGGGCGGGTACGCCGACCACCAGGGCGAAATCGGGCACGTCGCGGTTGACCACGGCGCCGGCACCGACGAAGGCGTAGCGGCCGACCGTCGAGCCGCACACGATGGTGCAGTTGGCGCCCAGCGTGGCGCCCTGACGCACGACGGTGTCGCGGTATTCGTTCTTGCGTTCGATGGCCGCGCGCGGGTTGTACACGTTGGTGAAGACCATGCTGGGGCCACAGAACACGTCGTCTTCAAGAGTCACGTTGTCGTAGACGGAGACGTTGTTCTGGATCTTGACGCGGTTGCCGATCTTGACGCGGTTGCCGACGTAGACGTTCTGTCCCAGGGAGCAGGCCTCGCCGATGACGGCGCCGCCCGAAACGTGGACCCAGTGCCAGACGCGGGTACCGGCACCGATTTGTGCGCCGTCGTCGACGATGGCGGTGGAATGGATGCTCATGATGGTCAATCCAGCGGCAGCGGCACGCGCAGGCCGTCGCGGGCGGAACGGTAGATGGCGGTCAGCAGGGCCAGCGACTGCAGGCCTTCGCGACCATCGGTTTCGGGTTCGCATTCGCCGCGCAGCACGCGGATGACGTTGTCATAGTAGAGCGGGTGCCCAAAGCCATACACCGAGGTGGTCTCGTAGTTGGCTTCGCGGATCTTGGCATCGTCGGGGTGTTCGTCGGCGAACTTCCATTCGTCGATGCGGTTGACGGCCACGCCACCGACGCGCACGGTGCCCTTCTCACCCAGGATGGTGATCGAGCCTTCCAGGTTCTGCGGATAGGTGAGCATGGTGACGTTGATCGAACCCATGGCGCCATGGCGCCAGCGGATCGCGGCCACGCCGGTGTCTTCGGCTTCGATGCGGCGGGCCAGCGTGGCGGTGTAGGCATACACGCTTTCCACGGGGCCAACCAGCCAGTCAAGCAGGTCGACATAATGGCTGGCCTGGTTCATGAAGGCGCCGCCATCCCATTCCCATTTGCCGCGCCAGCGGGCGGCGTCGTAATAATCCTGGGGACGGGTCCAGAATACGTTGACCGTCACCATGTAGATACGGCCGAAACGGCCATTTTCGATGGCCTTCTTGAGCAGTTGCAGCGTGGCGTTGCGGCGGTTCTGCTTGACGACGAACAGGCGCACGCCGGCTTCGTCGCAGGCCTTGACCATGCGCTTGCCGTCTTCCCAGCGGGTCGCCATCGGCTTTTCGCTGACCACGTGGCGGCCCGATTGCGCCACTTCGATCGCCTGCCAGGGATGCAGGCCGGACGGGGTGGCCAGAATGACCGCGTCGGCGGTGGTATGCGCCAGCATTTCCGTCAGGGACGAGAACGGTCGGGCACCGGTGGCTTCCGCGGCGGCTTTCAGCGCGGCGGGGTTGGTGTCACAGACGTCCACGAGCTCGGCGCGGTCGCTGTGTTGCGCAATGGCGCCGATATGATTCTTGGAAATGCGCCCACATCCTACCAGGGCGAAACGGACCTTGCGGTCGGTAACTGGATTAGCGGTCATCGGGAGATTAGGTTGTTTTGTTGTAAATTGCCGGGATAATTCGACAGTCCCTCCCGGAATAGAGCGTAATAATACTTTAAGACCGGGTAGGGGCACGAGCGCATAATCCGCCATTTCCAATCGATGCCAACTCGCATTCTCATTGTCCGCACGTCGTCACTCGGCGATCTGGTGCACATGCTGCCCGCCATCTCCGACATCGCCCGCCATGTGCCGGACGCCGAAATCGACTGGGTTGCCGAAGAGGCTTTCGCCGAGATTCCCGCATGGCATCCGGCCGTCAACGAGGTCATCAAGGTGGCCCACCGCCGCTGGCGCAAGGCCTGGTGGTCGTCCCAGGTGCGGGCGGAGCGCAAGGCGCTGCGGGAGCGGCTGCGGTCCAAGCAATACGACATCGTGCTGGATATGCAGGCACTGTTGAAGTCTGCGTGGCTGGTGCGCCAGGCGCGCGGGGTGCGCCACGGGCTGGATTGGCGTTCGGCGCGCGAGCCGCTGGCATCGCTGTTCTATAACGTCCGCCACCGGGTGGAATTCTGGCAGCCGGCGGTCATCCGCCAACGCAAGTTGGCGGCGTTGACGTTCGGTTACCAGCACGGCGGGCTGCCCGATTTCGGCCTGCAGGCGTTTTCGCGCCAGGGCGGGCAGGGGCTGGGTGCCGATCCCGTGCATGAGGTGTCCGCCGACGGCCTGGATGCGACCGAATTGCCGCGCCTGCACCACCTGGATACCGACCGAGGCTATGCCGTGATCATGCCGTCGGCCAGCCGCGACGACAAGCTGTGGCCCGAGGACGACTGGCGCGCGGTGTTCCGGCGTCTGCGCGATGCCGGCTGTGCGCTCAAGCTGCTGGCCGGCAACGACCAGGAGGCCGAGCGCGCCCGGTTGCTGGTGGCTGGCATGGAGGACGTCGAGGTGATGCCGCGCATGGATCTGACTTCGGTTGCCCGGCTGCTGGCCGGCTCGCGCCTGATGGTCGGCCTGGACAGCGGCTTGACCCACTTGTCGGCCGCGCTGGGGCGGCCCACCATCGGCATCTACCGCGCCTCCACGCCAGTGCGCACGCCGCTGGTCGGGTCGAACTACACCGCCAGCCTGGGCGACCGGGGCGCCTCGCCGTCGCGCGAGGCCGTCATGGCTTCGGTGGAGCAGGCGCTGGCCGCGCGCTGATGAACCGCGCCGTCTATACCTTCGGGTTGCGGGCGCTGGCGCCCCTGGTCTGGTTGTGGATGGCCCGGCGCGCCAGGCGCGCCGGGGGCGAGTGGGAAATCTTTTCGCCGGAACGATTCGGTCGAGCCGTCCCTGGCCGAGCCGTGTCCGACGCGGCCACGGCGGATAAGTGGGGCGGGGCGCCGGTATGGGTGCACGCCGTGAGCCTGGGCGAGACGCGCGCCGCGCTGCCGCTGTTGCAGGCGCTGCTGGATCGCGGCTTGCCGGTACTGTTGACGCATATCACCGCCACCGGCCGTGCCGAGGGCGCGCGCCTGTTTGCCGCTGCCATTGCCAGCGGCCGGTTGCGCCAGGCCTGGCTGCCCTATGATTTTCCTGGCGCCACGCGCCGTTTCCTGGCTGCCGCCCAGCCGCGTTGCGGCATTCTGATAGAACGCGAGATCTGGCCGAACCTGCTGGCCGCGGCGCGCCGCGCGAGGTTACCGATGGCGTTGGTGAGTGCCCGTTTCTCGGCGTCTTCGCTGCGGCAGGCCGGGCGCATGGGGCGGGTCATGCGTGAGGCGCTGGCCGGGTTGCAGTTGGTGCTGGCCCAGTCCGCGACCGACGCTGAACGGCTCGCGCAGGCCGGCGCGCCGCGGCCGTTGGTGTCCGGCAATCTCAAATTCGACCTGTCGTTGCCTGCGGGCCAGGTACGGGAGGGCCAGGCCTGGCGCGAGCGTCTGGGCCGGCCGGTGGTGGCCGTGGCCAGCACCCGCGAGGGCGAGGACGAGCCGTTCATCGATGCCATCAAGCGTCTCGCGGACAGGCCCGGCGGGCCGCTGTTCCTGTTGATCCCGCGCCATCCCCAGCGTTTCGACGCCGCCGCCGCGCTGCTGGAGCAGGCCGGGTTGAGTTATGTCAGGCGCTCGGGCGGGCAGGAGCCGGAGCCGCGCACGGTGGTGCTGCTGGGCGACACGCTGGGTGAAATGGCGTTCTATTACGCCGCCGCCGATGTGGCGGTGGTGGCGGGCAGTTTCGCGCCGCTGGGCGGGCAGAATCTGATCGAAGCCTGCGCCGCTGGCGTGCCGGTCATCGTCGGGCCGCACACCTTCAATTTCCAGCAGGCGGCCAGCGATGCGATCGAGGCCGGCGCGGCGCAACGCCAGCCGGACCCGGCGCAGGCCGTGGCGGCCGCGCTGGCGCTGTTGGCCAACCCTGCCGCGCGGCACGCAGCCAGCGATGCGGCGCGGGCCTGGTTCGCCAGCCACGCCGGCGCTACCGCGCGGACCATGGACGCGCTGGCGCCCTGGTTGCGTTGAGGCCGGCGGTCAGTCCATCCTTCAGCCGGGCTTGCGCGGCACCAGGGTGATGGCCCCCGGATTCAGTTCCTGGCTGAAGCGGCGCGTGTCGCGCCCTTCGTCTTCCGGGCGCACGCCCAGCCAGCCCTGGCCGAGCGCGTAGACGCCCAGGTTGGCCAGCAGAATCAGGATGAAGAGTACTCGCATGACGCGGCCTCGCGAGGGTCAGGCATGCGGCGCCGGGTTGGCGCGCGCCATGGCGGCCAGCCCGTCCAGGACGGGATGGTTCAGGTAGATCGGCACTGGCGCGGCGCCGAAGCCGCCGCCGGTGTCGGCCAGCAGGTGTTCGATTTCCTGGCGCACTTCCGGCCAGCCGCCGCCGGCGGCGAAGATCTGCGGCGCCTCGCCGTAGCGCTGGCGCCCGGCCAGCCACTGGCGCACGACCGCGCCGGCCTGCGCGGCGGCGATGCCGGAGGCGATGGCCTCATGGGTATCGGTGGGATAGGGCACGACCTGGCCATCGGCGATCGGCAGGTTGGCGGTGCCGTGCGCCAGCGCGTTGCGCATCATGGCCGGGCCCGGCAGGATCAGGCCGCCGGCGAAGACGTTGTCCGGTCCCACGGTGTCGATGGTGGTGGCGGTGCCGAAGCTCGCCAGCAGGAAGGGCGGGTGCGTGCCGGGCAGGCGCGACAGCACCCCCAGCAGCGAGGCCCAGCGGTCCGCGCCCAGCTGCGATGGGTTCTTGTAGCAATTGACCAGCCCGAGGGTGGTGGGCTGGGAGGTGGCCCAGGCCACGGCGCAGCCGTGTCGTTGCAGGACGCCGGCAATGGCCGCGCCCCGGTCGGCGCCAGCCACGTTCACGCCCAGCGCCCGCGATGGCCGCCGCGGCAGGGCGGTGAGCCAGCGGTCCAGGGCGTTCAGGTCCAGGCCGTCGAAAGCGACCGTGGCCGGTTCGCGCGGCATGTCGGGGCTGGCAGGATCGAGCCAGCCCACCTTGAGGCGGCTGTTGCCGGAGTCGATGAGGATGATCATGCTTGCCGCCGAATCGAGATTTCTCCGACCGAGATCGGGCTGATGCCTTCGGGGGTTCGCACCAGCAGGCGGCCCTGGCCGTCGACACCGCAGGCGGCGCCGCTGAGGATCACCTGGCCCTTGTCCAGCACGTTGATGGCGCGGCCGGCGAGGGCGTCCACCTGGTCGAAGCGCCGCGCGAAGGCGTCGAAGCTCTCGCGCTCGAGGGTGCGGACGGCTTCGTGCCAGGCGGTCGCCGCGGCGCAGACCAGGTCGGCGGCGGTGGCGGCGGGGTTGGATGCGTGGCGGGTGACACAGGTCCAGTCCGCGACCTGGCGCCCCAGCGCCTGCGACAGCGCGTCGGCGTCGACCAGGTTCACGCCCATGCCGATGACCACGGTGTAGCCGGTTTCGCGGCCGCCCGGGTTGCGGGTGGTCTCGACCAGCACGCCCGCCAGCTTGGCGTCGTGCCATTGCACGTCATTGGGCCATTTCATGCAGAGGCCGTCGGCGCCGGGGCCGGCCACGGCCCGCAGGGCCTCGCAGGCGGCCAGGCCGGCCAGCGGCGACAGGGCTGGCAACTGTGCGGCAGGCAGGTGGACGTCGAAGGCGCACGAGAACATCAGCGCCGCGCCGACCCGGTTCTGCCAGGGCCGGCCGGCGCGACCGCGGCCGGTTTCCTGCAGATGGGTGCCCAGCAGCCAGGGTTTGCCGGCGCCGCCGCCCGCGCGAGCGCGCGTCAGCAGGTCGGCATTGGTCGAGCCGGTGGTGGCAGTCCAGGCGATGTCTTGGAAGGCGGGCAGGCGCGAACCCAGCATCCGGGCCAGGTCGTCTGGCGCGGGCAGGTCGATGGGGCGGACGTGAGCGGACATGGCGGCGATTGTAGGGCACGCGCGCGCGGCTCGCGGCGTGCCAGCGCCTGCGTATATGATTGTGGATACATTTTGCATCGGTATTCCGCTACATGCCGCGTTCCGCCTTGCCCGCGTCCCATGCCGCCACGCCCTTCCGCCAGGAAGCCGGCGTGTGCCATGTCGGGGGCGACTGGAGCGTGCTGGCACTGGCCGAGCCGGGCGAGGTCGAGCGCCGCCGCGCGGCCATGGCCAAGGCCGCCGCTGCTGGCGCGCGCTGGGATCTGCAGGGCATCAGCCGGCTCGATACCATTGGCGCGCTGCTGATCTGGCAGGCCTGGGGCGAGAAGCTGCCCGAGCGGGTGCGCTGGTCCGCCGGCCAGCAGGACGTATTCACCACCCTGGCCACCAACAAGGGGGGCAAGCCGGCCCCGCCTCGTCCCGAACCGTCCTGGGGTTGGCTGCGTGCCCTCGGGGGCGGGGTGCTGCAGGCGGCCGAGAACGGGCGTGCCTTGCTCATCATGCTGGGGCAATTGGTGCTGGACCTGTTCGGTATGTTGCGCCAGCCATCGCGCGGACCGTGGCGCGAGATCTCGGCCCAGGTATACCGCACCGGGGCGCAGGCGCTGGGCATCACCGCCCTGGTGGGCTTCCTGATCGGTGTGGTGCTGTCATACCTGTCCGCCCAGCAATTGCAGATGATCGGCGCCGACCGGTTCATCGTGCGGCTGCTGGGGGTGTCGATCGTGCGTGAGCTGGGGCCGGTGCTAGCGGCCATCCTGGTGGCCGGTCGATCCGGATCGGCCATCACCGCGCAGATCGGCGTCATGCGCGTCACCCAGGAGCTGGACGCGATGCTGGTGATGGGTATTTCGCACGGCCAGCGGCTGATCCTGCCGCGGGTGGTGGCGCTGGCCGTGACCATGCCGCTGCTGGTGCTCTGGACCGACGCCATGGCGATCCTGGGCGGGATGCTGGCGGCCCAGGTGCAGCTGGGCATTTCGGCGCAGTGGTTCCTGCAGTCGCTGCCGGACGCCATTTCCCTCACCAATTACTGGATCGGGATCCTGAAGGGCGTCACCTTCGGCATCCTGATCGCGCTGATCGCCTGCCATTTTGGCCTGCGCATCCAGCCCAACACGGAAAGCCTGGGCCGCGGCACCACGACCTCGGTGGTGACCTCGATCACCGGCGTGATCCTGCTGGACGCCCTGTACGCGGTCATTTTCAGTTCGGTGGGCATTTGATGACCGGCGCCGAGCAGCAACGCCTGTTTATCGAGGACGATGTCACGGTCGCGCCCGTGATCACCGTGCGCGGCCTGCGTACGGCCTTTGGCGACCACGTGGTGCACGACAACCTGGACCTGACCGTCTTTCCTGGCGAGATCCTGGTGCTGGTGGGCGGTTCGGGCACCGGCAAGACGGTGCTGCTGCGGCAGATCATCGGGTTGGAACGGCCGGCGGCCGGCACTATTCAGGTGCTGGGCAATACCCTGTCCGAACTGACGCCGGGCGAACGCCGCCGCCTGTCCTATCGCTGGGGCATGCTGTTCCAGGCCGGCGCACTGTTCTCGGCGCTGTCGGTGTACGACAACGTCGCGCTGCCCTTGCGCGAATTGCGCACGGTACCGGAAGACCTGGTGCGCGATGTGGTCATGTGCCGCCTGGCGATGGTCGGCCTGTCGGCGCAGGACGCGGATAAACGGCCGTCGGATCTTTCCGGCGGCATGGTCAAGCGCGTGGCGTTGGCGCGCGCACTGTCGCTGGACCCGGAGCTGGTGTTCCTGGACGAACCCACGGCGGGCCTGGATCCGCTGCGGTCGGACGAGTTCGTGGATCTGGTGCGTAGCCTGCACCGGCAGTTGGGATTCACTGTCGTCATGGTGACGCACGATCTGGACACGCTGCTCGCGCTGGCCACCCGTGTCGCCGTGCTGGCGGACAAGCGGGTGATCGTGTGCGATACGGTGCCGGAAGTGCTGAAGGTCGACCACCCGTTCATTCATACATTCTTCCTGGGCGAGCGCGGCTTGCGCGCGCTCGGGGACATGGCGCCGAAGGGAACGCATCATGGAAAACCGTAGTCACGCGCTCTTGGCCGGCATCTTCACGCTGGTCCTGCTGGCCGCCGCTGCGCTGGTGGCCGTCTGGATCGGCCGCGACCGGACCAAACTGCAAGCCTATGAAATCGTGTCGGCCACCGCCGTCAGCGGCCTCAATCCGCAGTCGACCGTCCGTTACCAGGGGGTGCCGGTGGGCAAGGTGCAGTCGCTGGCGCTGAACCCCGACAAGCCTGGCCAGGTGCGCATCCGCATCGGCGTGGCGCCGGGCACGCCGATCACGGAGTCGACCTGGGCTGAACTGGGCGTGCAGGGCGTCACCGGAATGGCCAATGTTGAACTGCGCGACGACGGCAGTTCGCTCAAGCGCCTGGCTTCGAGCGACGCCAATCCGGCGGCGATTCCATTGCGTCCGGGCTTTCTCGATCGGGTCGAGCAGCGCGGCGGACGGCTCATTTCCAACGTGGAAGACGCCACCGAGCAGCTGCGGCGGCTGTTGAGCGAGCAGAATGTGCAGGCCCTGACCGCCAGTCTGCAGAATGCCGCCGACATCACCCAGTCGTTGAAAGAGGCCAGCCGCGAGCTGGGGCCGGCGCTGGCCAAGCTGGGGCCGCTGGTCGATTCGCTCGACAGCACTTCGCGCCAGGCCGACCGCGCGGCGCGCGAAGTGGCGGACCTGGCGCGGCAGGCGCGCCAATCGCTGGCGCGCCTGAATGCGCCCGATGGCGCGCTGGCCGCCGCCACGCGCAGCTTGAACGACATCGCCCTGGCCGCGTCGCGGCTGGATGGCGAGACGCTGCCGGCGGTCACCGGCATGGCGGCCAGCGTCAGCGAGGCCGCGCGCGGCGCCACCTTCACGCTGCGTCGCGTGGATAACACGCCGCAATCGTTATTGTTCGGGCCGCCGCCGGCCGCGCCCGGTCCCGGCGAGGCGGGGTTCGCCGGTTTTGGGAGACAGCGGAAATGAAGATGCGTAGCGCGATTCTGGTTCTGACCCTGGTGTTGGCGGGCTGCGGCGTGGGCCGCGTGGGTGCGCCGCCGGCGGTGTTCGACCTGGGCCTGGATGCCCGTCCGGCGCCGCAATTGCCCGCGCGTGAACCGATTGCGCTGGCGTTCTCGGCCGTGCCGGCGCTGTCGAGTACCGGGGTCATCTGGCGTGTCGGCGATAGCGCCGCGCCGCAATCGTATGCGACCTATCGCTGGGCCTCGTCGCCGGCGGAGTTGGTGCGCCAGCGCCTGATCGAGCGCCTGTCGCGGCAGGGGCCGGTGCTGGCCGAGCGCGCCAGCAGTCAGACGCCGCAATTGCAGGTCTACCTGTCGCAATTCGAACAGGTGTTCGCGCCCGACGGTTCGGCCAGCGAGGGCCGCGTGTTGCTGCAGGCGGTACTGCTCGACGGCCGCCGTGTGGTGGGCCAGTTGCGGATCGCGACGCAGGCGCCTGCGCCGACGCAGGATGCCGCGGGCGGCGTGGCCGCGTTGCGCCAGGCCACCGATGATGCCGCCGATCAGTTGGCGCGATGGCTCGCCAGCCAGCCCAGGGCCGCGGCCCGGCCGGGCGGTTAACATTCCCTTTTTTCCAAGCAGCACGAGTCCGCCATGCCCGCAAGCACTGAAACCCAAGCCTTTACCGGCGCCGCCGGCCGCATCGATTGCGCGGTGGACTGGCCCGACGGCACGCCACGGGGCTGGGCCCTGGTGCTGCACCCGCATCCTTTGCAGGGCGGCGCGCGCGAGAACAAGGTCGTGACCACATTGTCGCGCGCCTGTGTCCAGCATGGCCTGGTGGCGGTGCGCCCCAATTTCCGCGGTGTCGGGTTGTCCGAGGGCGCGTTCGACAAATCCGTGGGCGAGACCCAGGACATGCTGGCGCTGGTCGCGCAGATGCGCGAGCGCCACCCGGAACTGGCGGCCGCGCCCTGGGTGCTGGCCGGATTTTCCTTTGGCACGGCGGTGGCCGCGCAGACCTACGCCGCGCTGGTCGACCAGGGGGATGCCGTGCTGCCGAGCGCGCTGATGCTGATGGGACCTGCCGTCAACCGTTTCCAGCCGCATGAGGTGCAGGTGCCTGGCGATACGTTGATGGTGCATGGCGAACAGGACGAAGTCGTGCCCCTGTCCGAGGCCATGGACTGGGCTCGGCCGCGTTCGATTCCGGTGGTGGTGATCCCGGGCGCTTCGCACTTTTTCCACGGCAAGCTGCTGGTGCTGCGCCAACTGGTGCAGGCGCACCTGAAGGTCAAGCTTGATTGAATGCGTGTGCCGCGCTAGGCGCGGCGTAGCATCAAGTTGCATGTTTTAAATGCCCGCGGAACCCATCCCGGGCCGGACGAGTCTCATCGACTGCCTATAATTGTCAGCCATCAGCCCCGCGCCGGCGGGCGTCTTTCCAGGACCCACGTTGCCGATGAAGAATCTGTCTTACCCCACTCTCTCCCCCGTAGTCTTTGCCCGCCGCGCCCTCGCCGGCGCGGTGTTGTCGGCGATGCTGGCGGCGTCGCTGCCAGCCTGGGCCCAGCAGGCGCCCGCCGCTGCGCCTGCCGCCGCGGGAGCCACGGCCGGCGCGCCGTCGGCAACGGGAGCGGTGCCGGTGGGCGATGTGTCGGCGGTTCCCGCGCCCACCATCGCGGCCAAGGCCTGGATCGTGCTGGACGTGAACAGCGGCCAGACCCTGGCGGCCTCCAATCCCGACATGAAGGTCGAGCCCGCATCGCTCACCAAGATCATGACGGCCTATGTGGTTTTCAACGCGCTCGAGGAAAAGCGCCTGACGCTGGAGCAGACCGTGCCCGTGTCCGAGCACGCCTGGCGCACCGGCGGTTCGCGCATGTTCATCGAGCCGCGCAAGCCGGTTACTGTCGATGAGCTGAACCAGGGCATGATCGTGCAGTCCGGCAACGACGCCTCGGTCGCGCTGGCTGAAGCGGTCGGCGGCAGCGAAACCGCGTTCGCCTCGCTCATGAACCAGGAAGCCGAGCGCCTGGGCATGCGCAACACCCACTTCATGAACGCCACCGGCTTGCCCGATCCGCAGCACATGACGTCGGCGCGCGACCTGGCCACGCTGTCGGCGCACCTGATCACCGATCATCCGCAGTTCTTCCACTATTACAAGCAGAAGAGCTTCACCTACAACAAGATCACCCAGCCCAACCGCAACCGCCTGTTGTGGGCCGACCCGTCGGTCGACGGCATGAAGACCGGCCATACCGATTCGGCAGGCTATTGCCTGGTGTCGACCGCGGTGCGCGGCGATCGCCGCATCCTGGTGGTGGTGGTGGGCACCGACAGCGAAGCCACGCGCGCCGAGGAAAGCCTCAAGTTGCTGAACTGGAGCTTCCAGAACTTCGACACGGTCAAGCTGTTCGACAAGAGCCAGCCCGGTATCGATGCCCGCGTATGGGAAGGCACCGCCGACAACGTCAAGCTCGGCCCGCCCAACCCGGTCTCCATCGCGGTGCCGCGCGGCAAGGCCGGCGAACTCAAGCCGGTGGCGCAACGCACGGATCCGTTGATCGCGCCGCTGGCCAAGGGCCAGCAGGTCGGCACGCTGCAATTCACGCTGGACGGCAAGGTGCTGCGCACCGAACCGCTGGTGGTGCAGGATGCGGTCGAGCGCGCCGGTTTCTTCGGCCGCATGGTCGATACCGTCAAGCGCTGGTTCCAGTAAGCGGGCGCGCCATGGGCGCGGCCGCGGGTGTAAGCTAGCAACGGGCGTTTCGTGCGCGAAACGCCCGTTTTGCATGCTTCCAGGGGCGGGCCGGCAGGCCCGTCCCTATTCCATTTCAAATTCAGGAGTGCCTCATGATTCCGGGCGTGCCGGGCGAAAGCCAGGTGTATCTCAACGGTGAGTTCCTGCGCGTGGACGAGGCCAAGGTCTCCGTCCTCGACCGCGGCTTCATTTTCGGCGATGGCATCTACGAAGTCGTCCCTGTGTACCAAGGCAATGCCTTTCGCATGGCCGAGCACCTCGACCGCCTGGACCGCAGCCTGGCCGCCCTGCGCATCGCGCAACCGTTCGACCGCAGTGGCTGGATCGACCTGATCCGGCAATTGCTCGACCGCACGCGCCTGGATACCTGCATCGTCTATCTGCAGGTGACGCGCGGCGTGGCCAAGCGGGACCACCCGTTTCCCTCGCCGGCTGTGAGCCCCACGGTGTTTGGCATGGTCTCGGCCTGGACGCCGCCGTCGGCCGCCCAGCGCGCGCAGGGGCTTGGCGCGATCAGCATTCCCGACGAGCGCTGGCTGCACTGCGAAATCAAATCGGTTTCGCTGCTGGGCAACGTGCTGGCCAAGCAGCAGGCGGTGGACGCCCACGTCGACGAGGTGCTGCAGTTCCGCGACGGCTTTCTCACGGAAGGCTCGTCCACCAATATCTGGGTGGTGTCCGGCGGCAAGCTGCTCGCGCCGCCCAAGAACAACCTGATCCTGGAAGGCATCCGCTATGGCCTGATGGGCGAGCTGGCGGCCGAGGCCGGCATTCCGTTCGAGGCGCGCCGCCTCGCCCAGGATGAAGTGATCCGGGCCGACGAGCTGATGCTTTCCTCGGCCACCAAGGAAGTCTTGCCGATCGTCGCGCTGGATGGCCGGCCGGTCGGTTCGGGCAAGCCCGGCCCTGTTTATGAGCTATTGCGCGCGGGTTATGATGCCCGCATCGCCGCGCTCTAGGCCCCGCGGGGCGGCCGGCCGGCCGCCCACGCCGCGCGCCCCGGCGGCGGGCCTTGCCTGCACGATGCCTGCCCCCATATAGAAATATTGACGTTCCAGGCCATCCATCATGCATATTCCGCCCGAAGACTCCCTTATCGAATATCCCAGCGACTTTCCCATCAAGGTCATGGGCAAGCAGCACCCTGAATTCGCCCAGACGCTGACTGAAGTCGTGCTGCGCTTCGACCCGGGCTTCGATGTGGCGACGGTCGAGATGCGGCCCAGCAAGGGCGGCAACTACATGGGGCTGACCTTCACGGTGCGCGCCACCTCGCGCGAGCAGCTCGACGAGCTCTACCGTGCCTTGCATGGCCATCCGATGGTGTCAATCGTCCTGTAGACGTAGAGGCCAGCAGTTGTGATCAAGTGGCTCGCGCGGCCCGCGGACTACCTGTCCGTGTGGCGGGACATGCAGGCGTACACCGACCAGCGTTCGGCCGATACGCCCGACGCAATCTGGCTGTGCGAGCATGCACCGGTCTATACGCTGGGGCAGGCGGGCCTGCCCGAGCACGTGCTCAACCCCGGTGCGATTCCCCTGGTGCAGTGCGACCGCGGCGGGCAGGTCACCTATCACGGCCCGGGCCAGGTCATGGCGTATGCGCTGTTCGACCTGCGCCGCGTCGATATGTACGTGAAGGAATACGTGGCTCTGCTGGAGGCCGCGGTGATCGACACGCTCGATGCGATGGGGGTGGCCGGCGCCTGCCGCAAGCCGGGCGCGCCCGGGGTGTATGTGCCGGATCCCGATGGCGGCAGCGAATTGGCCAAGATCGCCGCGCTGGGCATCAAGATCCGCAATGGCCGTGCCTATCACGGCGTATCGCTCAACGTGGCGATGGATCTGACGCCGTTTCTCGGCATCAATCCCTGCGGCTACGCCGGCCTGCGCACCGTCGACATGGCATCCTGTGGCACGCGGCGCGATCCCACCGAGGTGGGCGACGCGCTGGCGGGCAACCTGGCCCGCTTGTGGCGCCAGGCACGGACACCCATATGAAGACAACCCGCTATACCCCGGCCGAGGTGGCCGCGACCACCCCCGAGCAATTGGCCAGCCTGCGCGCCGGGCCGGCGCCGCAATACGCCGCCTGGATTCGCACGGCGGCCGAAATGGGCCTGGTCGAGGCGCAGACCATCTTCGGCCAGATGCTGCTCGATGGCATCGGCGTGCCGCGTGACCCCGCCGAAGGGCTGGCGTGGTTCAAGCGCGCCGCCAACGCCGATCACCCCATGGCCATCAACATGATCGGCCGTTGCTATGAGAACGGCTGGGGCGTGCCGGCGGACGATACCGTGGCGGCCTACTGGTTCCGGCTGGCCGCGGATCGTGGGCTGGACTGGGGCATGTACAACTATGCCCATCTGCTCAAGAGCGGCCGCGGAGGCGTGGCGCGAAACGGCGCGGCGGCGCTGGCCCTGTACCAGCAGGCGGCGCAGATGGGCCACGTCAAATCCATGGGCGTTGTCGGCCGCTTCTACGAAGCCGGCGAGGTGGTGGAACAGGATCTGGAGCGCGCGTTCGATTGCTACCGGCGTTGCGCCGAGGGCGGCGATTTTCGCGGCATGTTCCACCTGGGCCGCATGCTGTTGCTGCGGGGCCGCAAGCAAGAGGCGGTGCAGTGGCTGGCGCGCGTGCCCGAGACCTCCACGGCGGCGTTTCTGCGCGAAGCCGATGCGATGCTGCGCGATTGCGGCTTTCCGCCGTTGTACGAGACGGGGGCCTGAGCGGCTTACGGGGCGGACCATGGCGCCCGCGCGAACCCGCCGAGTCGTGGCGCGGCCGGCGGGCCCGCCACGTACCCGCTAAGTACTCAGGCGCGCCTCGAACACGACGTCGAGCGTCAGCCGCGTGCCGGCCGGCTGCTCGCCGTCGAGCCGGTCCAGCAGCAGTTGTCCCGCGCGCCGGCCCAGTTCGGCTGCGTCCACGCCCAGCGTCGTCAGCCCCTGGACCCACTGCGCTGCGCTGCCGTCCTCGGTGAACCCCAGCACCGCCAGGTCCTGCGGTACGTGCAGGTCGCGGTTGTGGGCCTCCGACACCGTGGCGGCGGCCAGCAAGTCCGAGGTGCAGAACACCGCGTCGAAAATCGTATTGGTGGCCAGCAGGCGCAGGAATGCCATGCGGCCGTCGTTCAGTTGCTGGGCCTCGGGCTGCACGATATCGGCGACCAGGTCGCGCCCCAGCGCGGCCGCGCTGGCGATGAACCCTTCGCGGCGGGCGCGTTCCCATGGGGTGTCGGCGCTGATGCAGGCCACGCGGGCATGGCCTTTTTCGGCGAGATGGCGGGCCGCCAGGCGGCCTGCCTCGGTGTTGTCGGCAGTGACCAGGCTGTCCAATGGGGCGGCCGGCGCACTCCAGGTTTCCACTACCGGGATTTCCAGCGCCGCCACGGCGGCGCGCAATGGCGGGTCGTCGAGCGGCCCGATCGCCAGCGCCGCGGCCGGCGCCAATTGGGCCAGCCGTGGCAGCAGGGAGGCATCGCGCCAGGGGCCGGCGGCCAGATAGTAGCCGGCCGGCGCCAGTCGTTCGGCGCATGCCTGTATGGCGCGGGCCGCCGGCGCGTAATCGAGCCGGGGGGCGAGCAGGGCGATGGGGCGGGGCGAAGGCAAGGCGGGCATCGGGAAGGCGGTGTGGATTCGTCAGGCGTGACGATAACCCGAGGCGGCCCGGCGTCGGACCATTCGAGCGGATTCGGGCGCAAGGGGTAAAATGTCTTCTTTTGTCTCAGACCGGGGCGTGTGCGTGCCGGTCGTGAAGGTGCCCCATGTCCACGCTTGCCGAGTCGCCTGTGCCCTCGAACGAACCCGCCGCCACGCCCGCGGAACCGGCGTACGATCCGACGCAGAAACAGAAATCCCAGGCCAAGACGGCGCGCATTCCGATCAAGATCATTCCCGCCGAACGCCTGAAGAAGCCGGAGTGGATCCGCGTCAAGGCGGCCCAGCCGGGTTCGCGCTTCTACGACATCAAACGCATCCTGCGCGAACACAATCTGCACACGGTGTGCGAGGAAGCCTCCTGCCCGAACATCGGCGAGTGCTTCGGCAAGGGTACGGCCACGTTCATGATCATGGGGGACAAGTGCACCCGCCGCTGCCCGTTCTGTGATGTGGGCCATGGCCGTCCCGATCCGCTCGACACCAAGGAACCCGAAAACCTGGCGCGCACCATCGCCGCGATGAAGCTGTCGTACGTGGTCATCACCTCGGTCGACCGCGATGACCTGCGCGACGGCGGCGCCGGCCACTTCGTCGACTGTATCACCCAGATCCGCGAACGGTCGCCCTCCACCCGTATCGAGGTGCTGGTGCCCGACTTCCGCGGCCGCCTGGATCGCGCGTTGACCATCCTGAATGCCGGTCCCCCGGACGTGATGAACCACAACCTGGAAACGGTGCCGCGCCTGTACAAGCAGGCCCGCCCGGGCTCGGACTACATGCACTCGCTCAAGCTGCTGGCCGAGTTCAAGAAGCTGCACCCCGATGTGCCGACCAAGTCTGGCCTGATGCTTGGCCTGGGCGAGACCGATGAGGAAATCCTGCAGGTGATGCGCGACATGCGCGAGCACAACGTCGACATGCTCACCATCGGCCAGTACCTGCAGCCGTCGGAGCACCATCTGCCGGTGCTGCGCTACGTGCATCCCGACACCTTCGCGATGTTCGAGCGCGAGGCCTATGCGATGGGCTTCTCGCACGCGGCGGTTGGGGCCATGGTGCGTTCGTCGTACCACGCCGATGAGCAGGCGCATGCGGCGGGCGTGCCCAACTGAGCATTGCGGCAACCCCGATCAGAAATGCCCCGCAAGGGGCATTTTTTCATTCCGCAGCCTGGCGCGACACGCGGCTGGTCCAGAACACGTCGGGTCTGCCTGCCTCGCGATTCAGATAGCGCGCCAGCACGAACATCAGGTCCGACAGCCGGTTCAGGTACTGCCGCACCGGCGCGTTCACCGTTTCCGCGCGGGCCAGCGCCACCACCGCGCGCTCGGCGCGGCGGCACGCGGTGCGGGCCAGGTGGGCGTGTGCCGCCGCCCGCGAACCGCCCGGCAGGATGAATTCGCGCAGGGGCGGCAGGGCCGCGTTGTAGTGGGCCAGCCGCGCATCCAGGTGCGCCACCTGCTCGTCGGCCAGGGCGACGTGGCCAGGAATGCACAATTCGGCACCCATATCGAACAAATCGTGTTGGATCGTCAGCAAATCGGCCGCCACGTCGGCCGGCATGGGCTCGGTCAGCAGCAGGCCGATGACGCTGTTCAATTCATCCACATCACCCAGCGCGGCGATGCGGGCGGCGTCCTTGGGTACGCGCGATCCGTCCCCTAGTCCGGTGCTGCCGTCGTCTCCGGTGCGGGTGGCGATGACTGAAAGGCGATTGGCCATGGGGTGTCCTTTGCAAACAACCGTCAGGATTGTTGCGTTATTACCGGGAAACTATTGCATGAGGGCGGTATCCTAGCATTGTGGAAACCGCGTGCGGGCTGCCAGGCCGGCATCGTGCTTTCGTCGCAATCGGAGGATAACGCATGGCTTTCAACCGCAAATACGCAACGCCCTTGGCCGTCGCTACCGCGATGGCCGTCGTCTCGCTGGCTACGCCGCTGGCATTCGCCCAACAGGCCGAGGCCAGTGGCGAGGTGCGGCGGGTCGATCCGGGCGCGGGCAAGGTCACCATCAAGCACGACGCCATCAAGGCGCTGGACCTGCCGGCCATGACGCTGGTCTACGACGCCAACCCGGCGCTGTTGGCCAAGATCAAGGCCGGCGACAAGGTGCGCTTTACCGCCGAGCGCAAGGATGGCAAATATGTGGTGACGGCGATCACCAATTGAACGCGCTGCGGGCGCCGGCCGGGCGTCCGCATGGTGACAGGCGCTGCGGGCGCGTCGGGCGCGGGCCTCGCCTTCGCCGACAAAAGGCCCGCCGCAATCGCTTGCGGCGGGCCTTTTGTCGGGGTGCCGCCGGTTGTGAGGCCGGCGGCGAGGCCTACAGCACGTAGCGGGCCAGGTCCTGGCTGCTGGCGGCTTCGGCCAGTTGCGCGTTGACGTAAGCGGCGTCGATCTTGACCGTCTTGTTGCTGGAGGCGGTGGCGTCGAACGACAGTTCGTCCAGCAGCTTTTCCATCACGGTGTAGAGGCGGCGGGCACCGATGTTCTCGGTGGTTTCGTTGACCTCGTAGGCCAGTTCGGCCAAGCGGCGCACGCCTTCGTCGGTGAATTCCAGCTGCACGTCTTCGGTGGCCAGCAGCGCCGTGTACTGCTTGGTCAGCGAGGCGTCGGTATCGCTCAGGATGCGCACGAAGTCCTCGGCGGTCAGCGATTCGAGTTCGACGCGGATCGGGAAGCGGCCTTGCAGTTCGGGGATCAGGTCGGAAGGACGCGCCAGGTGGAAGGCGCCCGAGGCGATGAACAGGATGTGGTCGGTGCGGACCATCCCGTAGCGCGTGTTGACGGTGGTGCCTTCGACCAGCGGCAGCAGGTCGCGCTGCACGCCCTGGCGCGAGACGTCGGCGCCACCGCTTTCCTGACGTGCCGCGATCTTGTCGATCTCGTCCAGGAACACGATGCCGTTCTGTTCGACGTTGGTGATGGCGGCGGCGCGCAGGTCTTCCTCGTTGACGCGCTTGGCGGCTTCCTCGTCGACGATCAGCTTGAAGGCTTCGCGCACCTTCATCTTCTTGGGTTTTTTCTTGTCGCGCGCCATGCCGGCGAACATGCCGCGCAACTGCTCGGCCATTTCCTCCATGCCCGGGGGCGTCATGACATCCATTTGCGGCACGGCCTGCGCCACTTCGATCTCGATTTCGAGATCGTCGATCTTGCCTTCGCGCAGGCGCTTGCGGAAGGTCTGGCGGGCGCTGTTGTCCTCGCCGCGCTCGGGCTCGCCCGAGGCGCCGCGCGGCGGCGGCACCAGCGCGTCGAGAATGCGGTCTTCGGCGGCATCCTCGGCCTGGGTGCGCACGCGGCGCATTTCCAGTTCGCGGGTCTGCTTGATCGAGTATTCGGTCAGGTCGCGGATGATGGTGTCGACGTCGCGGCCGACGTAGCCCACCTCGGTGAACTTGGTGGCCTCGATCTTGATGAAGGGCGCGTTGGCCAGCTTGGCCAGGCGGCGCGCGATCTCGGTCTTGCCCACGCCGGTGGGGCCGATCATGAGGATGTTCTTGGGGTGGATTTCGTGGCGCAGCGGCTCGGCCACCTGCTGGCGGCGCCAGCGGTTGCGCAGGGCCACCGCCACCGCGCGCTTGGCGCGGTTCTGGCCGACGATGTACTTGTCGAGTTCGGAGACGATTTCTCCGGGCGTCATGTTGGAGGCGGACATGAGGGCGGATCCTTGAAGCGGAGGCTGGCTGGGGGCATGCCGCGGCGCCGCGAGTGGCGCCGCGCGGCGGGTGTCAGTCGCCCAGCGTTTCGATGACGTGGTTCTGGTTGGTGTAGATGCAGATGTCGCCGGCGATCTCGAGCGATTGCTTGACGATGGCCTCGGGCGCCAGTTCGGTGTTGCGCAGCAGCGCCAGGGCGGCGGACTGGGCATAGGCCCCGCCCGAGCCGATGGCGGCCAGGCCGTACTCGGGTTCGAGCACGTCGCCATTGCCGGTCAGCACCAGGGTGTGCTCGGCGTCGGCCACGATCAGCATGGCTTCGAGCCGGCGCAGGACGCGGTCGGTGCGCCAGTCGCGGGTCAGTTCGACCGCGGCGCGCATCAGGTTGCCCTGGTGCTTGTCGAGCTTGGCCTCGAAGCGTTCCTGCAGGGTGAACGCGTCGGCGGTGGCGCCGGCGAAGCCGGCCAGGATCTTGTCGTGGTACAGGCGGCGGATTTTGCGGGCCGTGCCCTTGATGACGATGTTGCCCAGGGTGACCTGGCCATCGCCGCCGAGCGCGACGCGGTTGCCGCGGCGGACACACACGATGGTGGTGGCGTGAAATTGTTCCATGCGTTCCTTCCTTTGAAAGGACTAGCTGGGGGCGATGCCGGTGAAATCAAGGCTTGCCGGGCGCCACCGCCAGAACCGGCCGGCCGGTGGGCGGCGAGAAAAAAAAAGGCCATGCTGGAAACCAGCATAGCCTTTCAGTGTGGCGCTTGAATAACGGGACGGATCAGTCGCCGTACAGCTTCTGCCGCATTTCACGCCGTTCCTGCGCTTCCAGCGACAGGGTGGCGGTGGGGCGGGCCAACAGGCGCGGGATGCCGATGGGTTCGCCGGTTTCCTCGCACCAGCCGTATTCGCCGCTGTCGATGCGGGCGATGGACTGTTGCACTTTCTTCAGCAGCTTGCGCTCGCGGTCGCGGGTGCGCAGCTCGAGCGCGTGTTCTTCCTCGATGGTGGCGCGGTCGGCGGGGTCGGGCACGAATTGCGTTTCACGCAGGTGCTCGGTGGTCTCGCCGGCGTTGGCCAGGATGTCCTGTTCGAGTTGTTTGAGCCGTTCTTTGAAGAACGCCAGTTGGCGATCGTTCATGTAGTCGGACTCGGGCATGGCCAGCAATTCCTTCTCGCTGGGCAGATCAATCGCCGTATCGCTCGTCGACTTGCTTGATTTTTTGGTTGCTGCCTTGGTAGCCATGAAAACACTCCACTATGAATCGATCCTGGCGCGGGATTGTCTTCCCGGTCCGTGTGCTTGCTGCCTACGCTATTCGTACCTCACAGTACTGCCTTCGTCGCACCGCGTCACGTATCCAAAAAGGGGATCACCCCGCCAGGCACTGCTCCAAGCCCCGGGTGAAAATCTCCTGGGGCAGTTTGCGTCCGATGAAGACCATCTTGGTGGACGGCTTTTCGGCCGCGGTCCACGGTTTGCCGGGTTCGGCGCCCATCATCATGTGGACACCCTGGAACAACATGCGGCGGTTGATGCCCTTCATGTACAGGATGCCCTTGTAGCGCAGCAGGTCGGAACCATAGACTTGTACGACGCCACCGAGGAATTCCTCAAGGCGCGCGGGATCGAACGGCTTGTTGGAACGGAATACGAACGCGCCGATTTCATCGTCGTGCTTGGGGTGGTGGTGATGCGCATGATTGCAGTGCGCGCCACATTCGCCCTCGTGATCATGATCGTGGCCGTGATGGTCATGACCGTGATCGTGGCCATGGTCGTGATGGTCATGGTCGTGGTCGTGGGCAGCGTCGGGATGTTCGTCGGCCAGGAAGTCCGGGTCGATGTCCAGGATCGAGTTCAGGTTGAAACCGCTGATGTCGATGATGGACTTCAGGTCGACGTCGCCGAAGTTGACCGGCGTGATCGGCGCGCGCGGGTTCATCCGCAACAGGCGGCTGCGCAGCGCTTCGTAGTCGATGTCGTTGACCAGGTCTTTCTTGGAGACCAGGATGCGGTCGGCGAAGCCGACCTGCTTCTGCGCCTCGGGCTGTTCATCCAGCGTCACCATGCCGTGCTTGGCGTCAACCACCGTGACCACCGCGTCCAGGCGGTAGTACTCGGCGATGTCGTCGTCCATGAAGAACGTCTGGCACACCGGGCCGGGGTTGGCCATGCCGGTGGTTTCCAGGATGACGCGTTCGAAATTCAGGGTGCCGGCCTCGCGCTTGGCGCGCAGGTCGGACAGCGTGCGCATCAGATCGCCACGCACCGTGCAGCAGACGCAGCCGTTCGACAGTTCGATGATTTCTTCATCGCTGTCCTGCACCAGCAGGTCGTTGTCGATGCTTTCCGGTCCGAATTCGTTTTCGATGACGGCGACGCGGCGGCCGTGGAACTCGGTCAGGATGCGCTTGAGCAGGGTGGTCTTGCCCGCACCGAGAAAGCCGGTGAGGATGGTGACGGGAACCATTTTGTCCAAACTGCGCGGGGTGTTCATGGCGAAGCTGCTTGCGTGAAGTAAAGGCGGTTAAACACGGCGGTCAAACGCGGGATCTGGCGGGGCGGCAGCGGCTGCCGATTGCCTGCCAGACATCGTTCGACCGATGTTACTGCCACAGGCTGCGAGGGCCGCGGATCGCGGCCGGACGCAGGATTACAGCACAGTCGGGGGCAGGGGGCAAACCCCGGGCCAACCCGGGGGCCGTAGCCGCCCAGATCGCGGCTGTACGCCGTCAAGTATCAGGCGATATCCCTATTTTGGGGCGATTTTCCGGATTTCAAGCGCCCGGGCGGGGGCGCCGGTGGCAGAGCCTGCCGCCAGCGCCAAACCGTCAGTGGTGTTGGTGCCCGGCGTCCGCGGGCTGCTGCTTCTGGCATTGGGGGCAGAGGGCCCGGATTTCGGTTTCATGGGTGGCCAGGACGTAGCCGGTTTGCGCAACGCGCTCGGCGAGCTGGCGGCTCATGGCCGGGTCGGAAATTTCGGCGACCGCCCCGCAGCCGGTACAGACCACCAGCAGGTCGTGCGGCGCGCCGCCGACGTCATGGCACGCGCTCCAGGCGTTGACGGCGTCCAGGCGGTGGATCAGGCCTTCGTCCATCAGGAAGTCCAGGGCACGGTATACCGTGGGGGGCGCCGCGCCAGGATGCACCTCGCGCATGGCGTCGAGCAGTTCGTAGGCCTTCAGGCTGCGGCCGTGGCGCAGCAACAGTTCCAGCACCTTGCGGCGGATGGGGGTCAGGCGGCGGCCACGCTGTTCGCACAGCGCCTCGGCGACGCTGAGTTGGGCGCCTACGGTGTCGCTGCGGGGAGAACGGGGCGGAGCGGGCATGGCGGGCTTCATCTGGAATAAGGAACGCGCGCGACGCGCGCGAGATGCCTGGAAGGTAGCAGAAAACACCCAGCTGCGGGCGAAACCCCGCGATTCAAGCCTGTTGGTTATGATATAACATAATGAGCTTTGGCCATTCCACCCCGTTTCACCCTGCCTTGCCGCCCGCCGTCTCCATGTCCCAGTCTTCCACCCCATCCACGCGGACCGAGGCCACGCCGCGTCCTGGCGTTGCCTTGCGCTCTGCCTTTCTCGTGTCCGCCTGGCGCCGCATGGCCTATGCGCTGGCCGCGGCGCTCGCATTGTGGGCGCTGACGGGCTGGGCGCTGGGCTGGTGGCCGCGATGAACCGCGCGCCGGTTGCCATCGAACTGCGCAATGCCTCGTTCGGCTGGCACGGACATGCGGCCCTGCGCGGGGTCTCGGGCCGGTTCGAGCCGGGCTCTATGACGGCGGTGGTCGGGCCCAACGGCGCCGGCAAGTCGACGCTGATCAAGGGCATCATGGGGGTGTTGCGGCCCATGTCCGGCCGCGTCGACATCGGCGGCGCCGGCCGCGCCGAGCTGGCCTGGCTGCCGCAGGCGGCCGAGCTGGACCGCGCCTTTCCCGCCCGGGTCCTGGATCTGGTGGCCATGGGGGCGTGGCGCCGGGTCGGCAGTTGGCGTGGCCATGGCCCCGAGGAACTCGACCGCAGCATGAGCGCGCTGGAAACCGTTGGCCTGGCGGACATGGCTGGCCGAGGCGTCGATACGCTGTCGGGCGGCCAGATGCAGCGCACCCTGTTCGCCCGCATGCTGGTGCAGGATGCGCCGGTATTGCTGCTGGACGAGCCCTTCGCCGCCGTCGACAGCCATACCGCCGATGAGTTGATGGCCTTGCTGTGCGAGCTGCATGGCCAGGGCCGCTCGGTGGTCGCCGTGCTGCACGACTTCGACCTGGTGCGCGCGCATTTTCCGCAATGCCTGCTGTTGTCCGGGTCGGTGGTGGCCTGGGGCGCGACCGCGGCCGCGCTGACCGAAGAGCATCTGCGGACGGCGCGCGACTGGCATATGAGGGCTTTTGCATGACGGCGCTGCAATGGGTCGTGGCGCCCTTTCTCGATTACGGCTTCATGCGGCGCGCGCTGGCCGGCGCCAGTGCCCTGTCGTTGGGGGCCGCGCCGCTGGGCGTGTTCCTGGTGCTGCGGCGCATGAGCCTGATGGGCGACGCCATGTCGCATGCCATCCTGCCGGGCGTGGCGGCGGGTTTCCTGCTGTCCGGCCTGTCGCTGGGCGCCATGATGCTGGGCGGCATCCTCACCGGCCTGGCGGTGGCGTTGCTGGCGGGCCTGGTGGCCCGCCTGACGCCGCTGCGCGAGGACGCCAGTTTTGCCGCCTTTTATCTGATCTCGCTGGGCCTGGGGGTGTTGCTGGTGTCGCTGCGCGGCTCCAACATGGATCTGCTGCATGTGCTCTTCGGCACGGTGCTGGGGCTGGACGATGACGCCTTGTTGCTGGTGACGGCGACTGCCAGCATCACGCTGCTGGCGTTGGCCGCGCTGTATCGCCTGTTGGTGGCCGAATGCCTCGATCCTGGCTTCCTGCGCGCCAGCGGCGGTCATGGCGGCTTAGTGCACATGAGTTTTCTGGTGTTGGTGGTGGTGAACCTGGTGGCCGGATTTCAGGTACTGGGCACGCTCATGGTGGTCGGCATCATGATGCTGCCGGCCGCCGCCGCCCGTTTCTGGATGCGTTCGGCGGCCAGCCAGATTCCGTTGGCCGCCGCCATCGGCGTGGCCGCTTCGATCGCCGGCCTGCTGGTGTCGTACCACTTCAACGTGCCCGCCTCGCCGGCCATCATCCTGGCCGCGGGCGTTTGCTACCTGTTTTCCATCGTTGGCGGCCCGCATGGCGGGTTGCTGCGGGCGCGGCGCGTATCGCGCCGCGCCTGAACTCCAAGGAGATTCGCTATGCGTTCCATTCTGCTGCCGCTTTCGCGCCGCCGCGCCTTGCTGGCCGCCGCTGGCTTGTGGCTGTCCGCGACCTTCGGCGCGGCTCATGCCGCCGAACCCTTGCCGGTCGTGGCCAGTTTCTCGATCCTTGGCGACATCGTGCGCGAGGTCGGCGGCAATGACATCAGGCTCGACACCCTGGTCGGCCCGGACGGCGACGCCCACGAATACGAGCCCACTCCGGGCGACGCCAAGAAGCTGGCGGCGGCCAAGGTGCTGTTCGTCAACGGCCTGGATTTCGAGGCCTGGCTGCCGCGCTTGGTCAAGGCATCCGGTTTCGCCGGATCGACCGTAATCGCTTCCAAGGGCGTGACGCCGCGCAAGTTCGCCGGCCATGGCGACAAGGATCACGACCATGACCATGACCATGATCACGATCACGCCCATGGCGCGGAAGGAGGCCACCATCATCATGGCGATGTCGATCCGCACGCCTGGCAGAACCTGGCCAATGGTGTGCTCTACGCGCGCAATGTGGCCGATGGCCTGGCGGCCGTCGACCCGGCCCATGCCGACGCCTACCGCAAGCGGGCCGACGCCTATATCGCCCGTCTGCAGGCCGCCGATGCGGCCGCCCGCAAGACCTTCGCCGCGATCGCGGCCGAGCGCCGCAAGGTGGTCACCTCGCACGATGCCTTCGGCTATTTCGGCGACGCCTACGGCGTCGAGTTCATCTCCGCGATGGGCATCTCGACCGCGGCCGAACCGTCGGCCGGCGACGTGGCGCGCATCATCGAGCAGGTCAAGCGCGACAAGGTGCCGGCGGTGTTTGTCGAGAACATCACCAGTCCGCGCCTGGTGCAGCAGATCGCGCGCGAAACGGGCGCCAAGGTGGGTGGTACGCTGTATTCCGACGCCCTGTCCAAACCCGGACAGCCCGGCGCCACCTATCTGGAAATGTTCGAATGGAACGTACGTCAGCTCGCCGCGGCCTTGCGGCCCTGAGCGCCGTGGCGGGCGCGTTGGCGGCCACGGCCGCCAGCGCCCATCCCCACATGTGGATCGATGCCCGCGCCGTGATCGACCTGGACGAACAGCATCGGGTCACCGCCGTGCGGCAGGTCTGGCTGTTCGACGAAATGTTCGGCGCCTACGCCACCCAGGGGCTCAAGAAGGGCAAGGACGGCACGTTGCCGGATGACACCCTGAAGGGCATGGCGCGCGATTGGATGAAGGCGCTGGGTGAACCGATTTCGCACTATTTCACGCGTGTCACTGTCGCCGGCAAGACCATGGCGTTCGCCGCGCCGCGCGATGCGCGCGTGACCTGGAACCCGAAGACCGGGCGGCTGGCGCTGGCCTTCACGCTGCCGCTGGCCGCGCCCGCCGCCGCGGATGCCGCGGGCGCGCAGGTCGACATCTACGACCCGACGTATTTCGTGGCCTATGCCTTCGAGGAAAAGGGGGCGGTCGCGCTGGATGGACCTGGCGCGGCGGCCTGCAAGCAGGCTTACCGCAAGCCCAAGGAACTGGATTGGAAGACCATGCAGCAACTGGCCGCAATCCCGGCCGATCCGGACGCGTTGCCCGAGGAGCTTTTCGCCATCACCAAGGGCCTGACGCATCGTATCGAAGTGCAATGCCGGTAGCGCGCGGCCGCCGAGTGCCGGCCCTGCTCGCGGGGCTGCTCGCATTGGCCGTCCTGGCCTGGGGCGGCGTGGCCGCGGCGCAGGGCGCGCATCCCTTCGGTGTGCCCGAGAGCGGCGGCGCGGGGCTTGGCGGTCCCGGCTGGCTGGCGAGTTTTTTCGGCCAGGTGTCGGTATGGCAGACCCATTTCTATCGCCAGCTCACGGCGGCGGTGCGGGCCTGGCAGGCCGATGGCGGTGGCTGGCTGCTGATCGGCCTGTCGTTCGCCTATGGCGTGTTTCATGCGTTGGGGCCGGGCCATGGCAAGGCGGTGATTTCCTCGTACGTGCTGGCCAATCGCCAGACCGCGCGCAACGGCGCATTGCTGGCCTTGTTGTCGTCATTGGTACAGGCCCTGGTGGCGATCGCGATGGTGGCGGTGTTGGCCGTGGTGTTCAATGCCACGGCGGCGGCCATGAACCAGGCAACGCGCTGGCTGGAGTTGGCGTCGTATGCATTGGTGACGTTGCTGGGCGTCTGGCTGGTGTGGGTCAAGGCGATCCGGCCATTGTGGCGGCGGCGGACCTCCCGGGCGGCAGCCGCACCCGATGGGGCCATGCCCGCCGCGGCGGCGAGCGCCGACGCGCCGGCTTTGAAGGGGGCGGCGGCATTGCGCGCGATCACGGTGCAGGCGGTTGCGCCGCGCGCGCAGGCCGGACATCAGGGCCATGCCCATACGCACACTCAAGCGCATCATCACCATGACCATGACGACGCCTGCGGTTGTGGCCATGCCCACGTGCCGCCGGCGGAGCAGATGGCCGGGCCGCTGAATTGGCGCCGCGCCTGGTCTGCCGTGTTCGCGGTGGGCCTGCGCCCGTGCAGCGGCGCGCTGATCGTGCTGGTGTTCGCGTTGTCGCAGGGGTTTTTCCTGGCGGGGGTGGCCTCGGCGTTGGCGATGGGCCTGGGCACGGGCCTCACCGTGGCCGCGCTGGCCTGCCTGGCGGTCGCGGCCGGGGGCGCAGCCAACGCGCTGGGCACGCGCCTGTCGAGCGTGGCGGCGGCGCGCCTGCGCTATGCGGTGGAAGCGCTGGCCGCCTTGGCCGTGCTGGCCCTGGGGGTGCTGCTGTTGGGCGGCATGCTGGCCGGCGGGGGCTGAGCGCCCCGCTCAGGACTTGCGTCCGGCGCGCGGATGCGCCTGGTCGTAGGCGCGCGCCAGATGCTGGAAGTCGAGCCGGGTATAGATCTGGGTGGTGGAGATGTTGGCGTGGCCCAGCATCTCTTGCACGGCGCGCAGGTCTTGCGCCGATTGCAACACATGGCTGGCGAAGCTGTGGCGCAGCACGTGCGGATGCACGTGGGTCGGCAGGCCGGCGGCCTGCGCGACCTGCGCCAACTGCAGTTGCACCACGCGCGGCGAGATGCGTCGCCCGCGCGCGCCCAGGAACAGCGCGGCGGCATCGTCGGCCGATGCCGCCGGCGGCGCCAGTTGCGGCCGCGCCTCGATCCAGCGCCGCAGCGCTGCCAGCGCGGCCTGGCCGACTGGCACCGAGCGGCGCTTGCCGCCCTTGCCCAGCACGATGACCTCGGCGTCGTCCAGGTTGAGCCAGCCGCGCGATTCATGGTCGGCCGAGCGCGTGTAGCGCAGGTCCAGACCAACCAGTTCCGACAGGCGCAGGCCACTGGAATACAACAGCTCGAACATGGCCTGGTCGCGCAGCGCGGCCGGCTCGGTTGCCACCCGGGCCGGCGCGCGGTCCAGCAGGGCCTGAGTCTGTTCCACCGACAAGGCCTTGGGCAGGCCGCGCGGCGCCTTGGGCGCGCGCACGCCGGCCACTGGATTGCCGGCCAGGCCGATCATGGGCGCCCACCATTGATAGAAGCCGCGCCAGGCCGCCAGCGTGCGGGCCAGGCTGCGCGGGCCGCGGCCCTGGGCATGCAGCCGCGCCACGAATTGGCGGATGTGGCCGTTGCCGAGTTGGTCGAGCGGCAATCTGGCGCGTTCGGCCAGCTCCAGCAGGAAACGCAGTTCACGCCGGTAGCCGTCCAGCGTGTGGGGGGAATAGCGGCGGTTGCTTTCCAGATGGCGCAACCAGGCGGTCATCGGGTCGGGCAGGGGAGCGTCCGGCGCCGGGCGCTGTGTGGCGTGCTCCGGGGCTCCCGTGTTCATGGCTCGATCACGCCTTGGGCGCGGCGGGGCTCAGCCGGTGCAGCGCGGCGGAGGCCAGCTGGCCGATGGCGTCGAGGAACGCGGTGCCCATCTCGGGGGTGAAGCGTTCGGGGTCGTCCGAGCCCAGCACCAGCAGGCCGACGCTGGCGCCGTCGGCTTCCAGGCGCAGCGGCACCAGCGCCAGCGACTTGGGCTTGGCGTCCAGCCAGGCGACAGCCTCGAAGCCGGTGTCGGTGCCGCAGTACGGCGTCTTCAGGCTGTCGGTGAAGGTACGCAGGTCCTGGCTGACGGGTTCGCCATAGCCGGTTTCGGACAGTTCAGGCAGATTCCACAGGCGCAGCGCCACGTGGTTCAGTTCGAATTGCTCGGCCAGGCCCAGGGCGATTTCGCCGGGCACGCGTTGCGGGTCCGGTTCGGACAGCAGGCGGCAGCACCACTTGGAGATGTGGCTGCCGATGGTCTCGTTGGCGGTGGCGTTGCGCACCAGTTCGTTCAGGCGCCATTCGAGTTCGCGATTGCGTTCGCGCAGCGTGAGGATCTGGCGCTCGCCCAGCGAGATGGCGCGCGAGCCGTGCGGATGCGGCACTTGCAGCGTGGCGAAGACGTCCGCGTGCTGGTCGAAGAAGCCGGGGTGCTCCTGCAGGAACGTGGCGATGTCGTGGGCGGTGAAAGCGGTATCGGTCATGGGGTCAGCGGTTCAGCGCCATGGAAAAGACGAGCTTGTCGATATCGACCTGGCCCGTGAAGACGGATTCGGCCGGTCCGGTCATGCGTAGCTGTTCGCCATTCCAGGCGATGGTCAGCACGCCGCCGCGCGTCTGCACGCGCACCGGCGAATCGAGCAGGCCGCGGCGGATGCCCGCCGCCACCGCGGCGCAGGCGCCGGTGCCACAGGCCAGCGTTTCGCCGGCGCCGCGCTCGTGCACGCGCAGGCGGATGTTGTTGCGGTCGACGATCTGCATGAAGCCGGCGTTGACGCGGCGGGCAAAGCGCGGATGGGTTTCGATCAGCGGGCCGACGATGGCGACGGGCGCGGTGTCGACGTTGTCCACCACTTGCACCGCGTGCGGATTGGAGATGGCCACGGCCGACAGGGCCACCGTGCGGGGCAGGCCGGCGGGCACGTCGAGTTCCAGTTCCCAGAGGGTGTCCTGGCCTTCGCTGCGCGAGGCCAGGCCGGCGGTGTCGAAGGGCAGGGCGGCCGGGTCGAAGCGGGTGCTGCCCATGTCGACCGTGACCTGTTCGTCGTCGCCTTCGTCCAGCACCAGGATGCCTGTGGCGATCTCGGCGCGCAGCGGGTTGCGGTCGGACAGGCCCTGTTCATGCACGAAGCGCACGAAGCAGCGCGCGCCGTTGCCGCAGTGTTCGACCTCGCTGCCGTCGGCGTTGAAGATGCGGTAGCGGAAGTCGGCGTCGGGCCGGGTGGCGCGTTCGACCAGCAGGATCTGGTCGGCGCCGATGCCGAAGTGGCGATCGCCCAGGGCGCGGGCGCGCTCGGGCGTCATGTCGATGGCCTGGCGGACCCCGTCCAGGACGACGAAGTCGTTGCCCGCGCCATGCATTTTGGTGAAGTTCCAGTTCATGCGGGGATTATCGCCCATTCTGGCCGGGGAAACCGCGATGTCACCGGATGGCTTGCTCTTGCCGCGAGCCGGCCGTCGCGTCAGTAGATCTTGGGCTCGCCCGGCGGCCGCGTCTTGAAACGGCGATGCACCCAGTAGTACTGGCTGGGGCAGCGGCGCACCCAGGCTTCCAGCTCGCGATTCAGGCGCGCGGTGGCTGCTTCCAGCGAGTCGTCGCCGGGGAAGTTTTCCAGCGGCGGCAGCACTTCGGCGTGGTAACGGCCGGTTTCCGGATTCCAGAAGTCCAGGATCGGCAGCACCGCCGCGTCCCACTTCTTGGCCAGCTGGGCGGTGGCCAGCAGCGTTGCCGCCTGGACGCCGAAGAACGGCGCGAACACCGCGCCCTGGCGGCCGAAGTCCATGTCGGGCAGGTAATACACCGGCCGCGGCGCGCGCAGGTGGCGGATCAGTTCGCGCACGCCGTCCTTGCGGCTGACCAGGAACACCTCGTTGAAGCGGGCGCGGCCGGCGGCGACCACCGCGTCGATATGCGGATCGCTTTGCGGCGTGTACATGGTGGCCGCGCTCGGCACTTCCATGGTGAGCCGGGTGGCGGCGGCGTCCAGGCCGATGAAGTGCGGGGCCAGCAGGATCACCGCGCGGCCCTGGGCGGTCAGCGCGTTGATGCGTTCGGCGCCGCTCTGTGTGACCATATCCTTGATGGCCTCGGGCGTGCCGTACCACAGCACGCCACGGTCGACGATGGATTGCGCCAGTGCCCGGAAGTGCTCGCGCACCCAGCGCTCGCGCACCGCCTCGGGCTGGTCCGGGAAGCACAGTTCGAGGTTGCGCCGCACGATGCGGGTGCGCGATTTGGCCAGGCGCATGGCCAGCCAGCCGAGCGCGGCGCCGATGCGTAGCCGGGTGGCCGGCCGCATGCGGCCGAACCATTTCAGCAGGTTGACCAGCGTGCGCGTTTTCGATTCGTTCATGGGTAGATTGGGCATAAGACCAGGGCGGCGGGGCTGCGGCGGCGTCAGCGGGACGCGGCGTCCGTGTCCTCGGCGGGCGCGGGCGGGGCGCCGCGCGGGGTCTTGTAGCGGTTGTAGCTCCAGAGATACTGCTGCGGGCAGCGGCGGATCAGCGTTTCCATGGCGGCGTTGAGCAGCGCGGCCTGGGCCTGGGGATCGGCGGGCAAGGGCTCGGGCACCCGCACATAATGGATGCGCCAGCCGCGGCCGCCGGGCAGGCGTTCGCCGGCGGTCAGGATGATCGGCACGCCGGTCTGGGTGGCCAGCTTGCCGGGCAGGGTCATGGTGTAGGCCATTCGTCCGAAAAATGGCGCCCAGACGCCGTCGCCGACGCCCGGCGCCTGATCCGGCAGCATGCCGACCGATTCGCCGCGCCGCAGGGCGCGCACGAACTCCCGCACGCCCTGCATGGTGGCGGGCACGGCGTTGACGGCCGAGCTGTTGCGCGCGGTTTCCAGCAGCGGCGCCAGGATGTCCTTGCGCGGCGGGCGGAACATCACTGTCATGGGCATCAGGCGGGCCAGGTAGCGCGCGGTGATCTCGAAACAGCCCAGGTGCGGGGTCAGAAACAGGATGCCGCGGTTTTCGGCACGGGCGGCTTGCACCACCGCGTTGTCGTCCGACACGACCTGGGCCAGGCTTTGTTCATTGCGGAACCAGACCCGTGGCATCTCCAGGATCATGGCGCCGGCCTCGCCGGCCGCCCGGCGCGCGAAGGCCGCGTCCGGGTAGCCGGCCTGGGTCGCGTTGGCCCGCAGGCGGCGCCGGTACTTACCCGGAAAGGCATAGGCGATGCGGCCGAGCACGCGCCCGAGCGCGTGCGCGACGGGCAGGGGCAGAGAAGCGAACAGGCGAAATAAGACGAGCAGCATGCGGCAAATGAGCGATATCGGGCATGGTAATGCTGGTGCTCGGGGGAAAGACCCCACCCGTGGCGCAAGCATGAGACCCGCATTTTCGCTTAAAATCGACCCGTCGCCGAGTTAACCGACAACTTGCGGGGCGACGGCAAGGTTACGGCGCGTCTGCGTCGCTTGCCAAATCCGCTAAAGCGTCGCGCCCAGATCAGCGTATTTCATGCAGTCCGGGGTGCAACGCGCCCGTGAACCTACGTTCCGGCCTTGCCGGACACCAAAGGACGCATCTGTGGCCAACAACGACTTTCTCTTCACTTCCGAATCCGTTTCCGAAGGGCACCCCGACAAGGTAGCCGACCAGGTTTCCGACGCGATTCTGGACGCCATCTTCACCCAGGACCCCAACGCCCGCGTGGCGGCGGAAACCCTGTGCAACACGGGCCTGGTCGTGCTGGCTGGTGAAATCACCACCACCGCCAACGTCGACTACATCCAGGTCGCGCGCGACACGATCCGCCGCATCGGCTACGACAACACCGAATACGGCATCGACTACAAGGGTTGCGCGGTGCTGGTCGCCTACGACAAGCAGTCGCCCGACATCGCCCAGGGCGTGGACCGCAGCTCGGAAGACTACCTGAACCAGGGCGCGGGCGACCAAGGCCTGATGTTCGGCTACGCCTGCGACGAAACGCCCGACCTGATGCCGGCGCCGATCTGGTACGCGCACCGCCTGGTGCAGCGCCAGAGCGAACTGCGCAAGGACGGCCGCCTGCCGTGGCTGCGTCCCGACGCCAAGTCGCAGGTGACCTTCCGCTATGTCGACGGCCGCCCGGCGGAAGTCGACACCGTGGTGCTGTCGACCCAGCACGCCCCGGAAGTCACGCAAGAGACCATCCGCGAAGCGGTCATCGAAGACATCATCAAGCCCAGCTTCCCCGAAGGCCTGATCACGCCCAAGACCAAGTTCCTGGTCAACCCGACCGGCCGCTTCGTCATCGGCGGCCCGCAAGGCGATTGCGGCCTGACCGGCCGCAAGATCATCGTCGACACCTACGGCGGCGCGTGCCCGCACGGCGGCGGCGCGTTCTCGGGCAAGGATCCGTCCAAGGTCGACCGTTCGGCCGCCTACGCCGCCCGCTACGTGGCCAAGAACATCGTGGCCGCCGGCCTGGCGCGCCAGTGCCAGGTGCAGGTCAGCTACGCCATCGGCGTGGCCGAACCCATCAACATCACCGTCTACACCGAAGGCACCGGCGTCATTCCCGACGACCAGATCGCCAAGCTGGTGCGCGAGCACTTCGACCTGCGTCCGAAGGGCATCGTCAACATGCTGGACCTGCTGCGCCCGATCTACACCAAGACCGCCGCGTATGGCCACTTCGGCCGTTCCGAGCCGGAATTCTCGTGGGAAGCCACGGACAAGGTCCAGGAACTGAAGAAGGCGCTGTAAAGCGTACTGCCGCGGCAGAAAAAGCCGCGGCTTGAACTGACCCCTGAACGTTGGGCCTCGATCCAACCTTCGGGGGTTTTTTCATGGGCGCAGCGGTTGTGGTCAAAGGCCCCAGGCCGACAGATCGGGGGTGCGTGCCACTGGCGCCAGCACTGGCTCCAACATCGCGGCGTGGTCCAGCAGGGCCGCGTCGCTGCCGGCCGGGGCCAGCAACTGCACCGCCATCGGCATGCCTTGCGCGTCGCAGCCGGCCGGCAAGGCGATCGCGGCCGCGCCCAGGAAGTTGGCGGGGCGCAACAGTTTGCCCAGGCCGGCGTGGCGGACGTCGGCGGCGTCCAGCGCCTGGGCGGCCTGGTCGCAGGCCGGCATCAGCAGGGCGTCGAAACCCTGCATGGCGGCGGCGAACGTCGCCATGTCGTCCTGGCGCCGTTGCAGCGCGGCCTCGTAGTCGGCCCGCGCGATACGGCCGCCGGCGGCGATGCGGCCGCGCACCACTTCCCACAGCGGCTGGGCCGGGTCTTCGGCCAGCGCGCCGAAGTAGCGATAGGCCTCGTAGGCCAGCACCAGCGAGTTGTCGTCCGCCATGCGCGCGAACGACAGCGATGCCGGCGGGTGCCAGGTCTTGGAGGGGATGCTGGCCTGAGCCAGCCGTTCCTGCGCTTCGAGCCAGATGCGCAGGCCTGCGTCGGCCAGCGCGGTCGGCCACGCCTGCGGCGTCAGTATGGCGATGGCGCCGCCACGGCGCGCGGCCGGCCGGCGCAGGGCGGCGATGCTGGCCGCGGGCAAGGCCAGCGTGGCGCCGTCGTCAATGTCGGGGCCAGCCAGCAATTGCGTCAGCAGGCGGGCGTCGGCCACGCTGCGGGCAATAGGGCCAAGTACATCCAGCGTGTCCGACAGCGGCAGACAGCCGGCTCGGCTGATGACACCCGATGACGGTTTGTAGCCCACCACGCCGTTCAGCGCGGCGGGCGCGCGCACCGAACCGCCCGTGTCGCCGCCCAGCGCCAGGGGCGCCAGGCCCGCCGCCACCGCGACGCCGGCGCCGCTGGACGAACCGCCGGGCGCGCGCGCGGTGGCCGCGTCCCAGGGATTGCGGGCCGTGCCCTGGGTGGGATTCTGGCCCGACAGGCCGAAGGCGAATTCGGTCATGCGGGTCTTGCCCAGGATCACCATGCCCTGCGCGGCCAGGCCGCGAGCGGCGGCGGCGCTCTGTTCGCTGACGATGCCGCGCCGGGCCAGCGAGCCGCCGCTGGCGGTGGTGCCGGCCCATTGCACGCTGTCTTTCACCGCTATCGGTACGCCGTGCAATGGGCCCAGCGAGATGCCGGCGGCCAGCAGGCGGTCTGCGGCCTCGGCCTGGGCCAGCGCGCGCTCGGCGGTGACTTCGCTGTACGCGGCCAGGGCCGGCGCGCGCGCGATGCGGTCCAGAAAGTGGAGCGTGACCTGGCGTGAATTCAGCGCGCCGGCGCGGATGGCGCGGGCGAGTTCGCGGGCTTCTCGGAAATGCAGGGCGGTGTCTTGATCGGGCATGGCGCTCATGAAAAGGAAAAGCTCTCCGGCCCCTTGGGGGAGCCGGAAAGCAATGTTAGGGGGCGTGGAAGCCTGGGGTGCGTGCTACTTGAGCGATTGGCCCCGGGTCTCCGGCATGCGGATGAAGGTGATCAGCGTGATGACAGCGCCCGCCAGTACGTAGTAGAAGAACCAACGCTCCATGCCCTTGCTTTGCAGCCAGGTCAGCAGGTATGGCGTGGTGCCGCCCAGCAGCGCCACAACCAGGTTGTAGGGCGTGCCGATGCCCACGGCGCGCACGCTGGTGGGGAATTGCTCCGACATGATGGCCGGCGCGATCGACGTGTACATGGCGTACAGCACCAGGCCGAACAGTTCCACGGCCAGGATCGAGCCGAACGACGGGCCCAGCGTGGTCATCAGCGGATAGAAGAACAGCAGGTAGCCGGCGGCGAAGAAGATCAGTTGCGGCTTGCGGCCGATGCGGTCGGACAGCAGGCCGAACAGGGGTTGCACCAGCATGAACACGATCAGCGCCACGGTGTTGGCGGCGAACGCCACTTGCGGATCGGCCTTGACCTGGCGGATGGCGTAGGTGGGCACGTAGGCCACGAAGATGTAGAACGCGAATGTGGTCAGGATGGAGAAGCCGACGATACGCAGCACTTCACGCGGATGCTCGCGCAGCAGGGTGCGCAGCGGCTGCTTTTCGACGCCGGCCTTCTTGGCGTGCGAGAACGCCTCGGTTTCGGGCACCGAGCGGCGGATCCACATGCCGGCCAGACCGCCCAGCGCGCCCAGGAAGAACGGAATGCGCCAGCCCCAGGCGGCCATCTCGGCCTTGGTCAGGACCGAGGTCAGCAGCCAGCCCACGGCCGAGGCGGCCAGGATGCCCACGGCGGCGCTGAAAAAGACGAAGCTGGAATAGAAGCCGCGTTTGTTGGGCGGCGCCATTTCCGCCAGGAAAGTCGTGGCCGAGGCATACTCACCCCCCAGGGACAGGCCTTGCAGCAAACGCGCGGCGGTCAGCAGCAGGGGGGCGGCCAGTCCGATGGTGGCATAGGTCGGCGTGACCGCGATGATCAGCGAGCCGCCGGCCATCATCAGGATGGTCAGGCCCAGCGCCGCCTTGCGGCCATAGCGGTCGGAAAAAATGCCCAGCACCCAGCCGCCCACCGGGCGCATGAAGAAGCCGACGGCGAAAATGCCGAAGGTGGCCAGCAGGGCGGCGGTCTCGTTGCCTTCGGGGAAGAACTGGCGGGAGAAGAAGATGGCGAACGACGCGTAGATGGTCCAATCGAACCATTCCACCGCATTGCCTACACTACCGGCCAGAATCGTGCGGGCGCGCGATACGGGCGCGGCGTTTGCCCCCTGCGCGGCGCGCAGGGTTGCGGAAGGGGTACTCATAAGGGCCTCGGGATTTATTTTTTGGTCAAATAAACCAGAAAATTTTGTTTTTTTATCAATGCGCGAACGTTAGATTAATGAATATAGTCACGTCAAGTAAGGGTAAGTCCCTAATGCCGTCGCTCGATGACACCGATCTGGCCTGCCTGATGGCACTGCAGGCCGACCCGCGCGCCTCCTGGCGCGAGCTGGGTGCGGCCACCGGCATCGCCGAGCGCACCGTGGCCCGGCGCATCAAGCGATTGATGGACGCCGACGCCCTGCGCGTCATCGCCGAGGCCGATCCGCTCGCGACCGGGCGCGGTGTGGTGCTGCACGCCTGGGTGCGCTGTCGCTCGGGCCGGGTGGCCGAGGCGGCCGAGGCGCTGGCGCAGCTCGGCATCGCGCAGCTGGTGGTGACCCTGGCGGGCAGGGCCGATCTGATGGCCGAACTGACTCTGGCGGATGCGGCCGACATGCCCGACGTGGTGACGCGGGTGCTGCCTTCGATCGATGGGGTCGAGCAGGTGGAGGCACGGCTGGTGCTGCGGCCTTTTCGCCGCGCCGGTCAATGGCGTATCCAGCCCGATGGCAGCACGCCCGTCGCGCCGGAACCCGCCCCGCCGCAGGCGCCCGTGGCGTTGACCGACCCCGAACAACGCATCGTTGCCCACTTGATGCGCGACGGGCGCGCCAGCCTGGCCGAATTGGCCGCGCAGGCCGAGGTCAGCGAGCCCACCGCCCATCGCCTGTTGCAGCATCTGGTGGAGCGGCGCGCACTGAGTTTTCGCGTGGAGGTCGAGCCGGCCCTGGTGGGATTTCCCGTCGAGGCGGTGATTTCGGTGCAGGTGCGGCCGCAGGCGGTCGACGCCCTGGCGGCCCATCTGGCGCTGGATCCGAACACGCGCTGCCTGTTCGGCACCAGTGGCGCCTCCCAATTGTTCTGGCACGTCCTGTGCCGCGACAGCCTGCATTTGTGGGATGTGGTCACGCGCAGGCTGGGCGAGCTCGATGGCGTGCTGGCCTGCGAAGTGGGGGTGGTGATGCGCGCCTACAAGCGTTGCGGCATCGTGCGCGCCGGCGCGCGGCTGGGCGCCGAGGCGGCCTGATCGGCCGGCCGCGGGGGCGTGCCGGGCGCCTTGCAGCCGGCCCCTAGGCGCCCAGATAGGCCCGCGCCAACGCGCCGTCCGCGGCGATCTCGCGCGCCGCGCCCTGCGCCGCCACGCGGCCGGATTCCAGCACGTAAGCGCGGTCGGCCAGCGACAGGGCCAGCGCCGCCATCTGGTCCACCAGCAGGATCGTCATGGATTCGGCCCGCAGTTGATCCAGCGCCTCGAACAGTTCGTCGATGATCTTCGGCGCCAGCCCCAGCGATGGCTCGTCCAGCAGCAGGATCACTGGTTTGGACATCAGTCCGCGGGCGATCGCCAGCATCTGCTGTTCACCCCCGGACAGCAGGCCGGCGCGCTGGTGCAGCCGTTCGCGCAGGCGTGGAAAGCGCGCCAGCATTTCCTGCACGCGCGCTTCGCGGTCGGCCGGATGCAGGAAAGCGCCCAACCGGATGTTGTCCAGCACGCTCAAATCCGCGAATACCTGGCGCCCCTCGGGCACCAGTACCAGGCCGCGCGCCACGATGCGGTCGGCGCTCAAACCCTGCAATTCCTGTCCCTGCAGGTGCATGCCGCCTTGCGCCGGGCGATGCAGGCCGGCCAGCGTGCGCATCAACGTCGATTTGCCGGCGCCGTTGGCGCCCAGCAGCGCCACCATTTCGCCCTGGCGGACTTGCAGGTCGATGCCATGCAATACCGGATTGGCGCCGTAGCCGGTGGTCAGGTTGCCTACGCCCAGCACTTCCGGCGTGAGACCCGTGGTGGCCGGGCGCGCACGCGCCGCTGGCGTATGCCGGGCCGCGTCGTCGCCCAGATAGGCCTGTCGCACCGCGTCGGATTGCTGGATGTCGCCGGGACCGCCCTGGGCCAGCTCGCGTCCCGCGTCGATGGCCACGATGTGGTCGGAGACCCCCATCACCAACGCCATGTCGTGTTCCACCAGCAGTATCCCGGCGCCGGCGTCGGCGATGCGTCGCAGCAGGGCCGCCAGCCGTGTCTTGTCTTCGCGCGACAGGCCGGCCGCGGGTTCGTCCATCAGCAGGATGTCGGCATCAGTGGCCAGCGCGCGGGCGATTTCCACCAGGCGCCGGTCGACGTGCGCCAGATCGGCGGCGGGCGCGTCCAGTGCGCCTTCATAACCGCAGAAGGCCAGCAGCGCGCGGGCCCGTTCGCGGGCGTCGGGCGACAGATAACGCCGCGCGGCCAGCAGGCCGCCCAGCCGGCCGCGCAATAGGCCGAGGGCGACGTTGTCCTCCACGCTCAGCGTGTCGAACAATTGCGAGGTCTGGTAGGTGCGCGCGATGCCCGCGCGCGCCACGCGGTAAGCGGGCAGGCGCGCCAGGGGCACGGTCCCCAATGCAACCCGGCCGTCCGTCGGCTGGTAATAGCCGCTGAGCATGTTGATGACGGTGGATTTGCCCGCGCCATTGGGACCGATCAGCGCGGTAATGGCGCCGGGCGCGACCTGGAAGGACACGCCCTGTACCGCGCGCACGCCGCCGAAAGTCATTGTCAGCGCATCGGCGCGCAGGGCGCGGCGAGTCCGGCCCGAGGCCGCCAGCGCGCCCTGGCGCGGCGCCAGCCTTGGCGTCATGCGGCGCCGCTGCCAGCGCGCCAGCAGGCCGGCGGCGCCATCGGGCGCCGCCCACAACACCACCAGCAGGAAGGCGCCGAAGAACAGCAGGCGGTATTCCTCCAGGCTCGACAGCAGTTCCGGCAGCAGGCCGACCACCACCGCGCCCAGCAGCGGCCCGGCCAACGAGCCCGCGCCGCCGATCGTCACGGCCAGCACGAACAGGATCGACTGCATGAAATTGAAATTGTGCGGCGTGATCATGCCGGCCTGCGATGCATACAGGCCGCCGGCCAGGCCCACCACGGCCGCCGACACCATGAACGCCATGGCCTTGACCAGCAGGGGACTGATGCCGATGGATTCGCTGGCCGTCTCGCTGTCCTTGACCGCGCGCATCGCCGCGCCCCATGTGCCGCGCGCCAGCAACGCATAGCCGCCCAGGGCCGCGAACACGGCCACGATCGCCAGCATCGCCACGCCGCGATCGCCGCCCAAGGCACCGAGGGCCGGCTGTGCGATGCCCATCAAGCCGTTCTGGCCGCCGCTGATATCGCCGCCTTCGATCAGCGCGTGCTCCACGATGAAGCCGAAAGCGATGGTGATCATTGCCAGGTAAGGCCCCTGGACCCGCAGCGCCGGAATCGCCAGCAGCAATCCGAACGCGCCCGCCACCAGGGCCGCGGCCGGCCACGCCAGCCAGAAGCTCCAGCCCGCCTGGCCGGTCAGGATCGCCACCGTGTACGCGCCGATGGCGTAGAACGCCGCGTGGCCGAAAGACATCTGCCCGGTCAGCCCCAGCAGCACGTTCAGGCCGATGCCGGCCAGCGCCAGCAGCGCCACATTGCCCAACACGAAAACGTAGTACCCATTGACGGTGGCCGCCAGGGCCAGGCTGGCGATGGCCAGCAGGGCGTAGGCGGCCAGGGCCGGCCGCCAGGCCGCATTTCGCTTCTGCATCAGACTTTCCTTACCGCGGCGCGGCCGAACAATCCATTGGGGCGCATGGCCAGGATGACGATGACCAGCGCGAAGCTGATGATCTGGGTATAGCCAGAGCCGAGCGCGACCGTGATCAATGCTTCGGCCACGCCGAACAGCAGGCCCGCGAGCATTACGCCCCAGGCGCTGGTGATACCGCCCAGGATGGCGACCACGAAAGCCTTCAATCCGAACAACGTGCCCATGTCCGCCTGCACATTGAACAGGGGCGCGACCAGTGCGCCGGCCACGCCCGCGAACAGGGTCGATACGGCAAAGGCCGCCATGATGGCGCGCCGCACCGGGATGCCCATCAGGCGCGCCGCGTTCGGGTTCTGCACCACCGCCAGCAGCGCCACGCCCCAGCGGGTACGACGCGACAGGGTGTGCAGGGCCGCGGCCAGCGCCAACCCCACCAGCGGGATCAGCAACTGCAGCGGATAGATGCCCAGGCCCAGCCCGCCGATCTCCACCGGCGCCTGCGCCAGGGGCGAGGGCAGGCTGCGGGGTTCCTTGCCGAACGTGAACATCACCACGTTGTCCAGCACGATGCCCAGCGCCACGGTCGACATCAGCCAGGCGTTCGAACCGCGGCTGGCAAAGGGGCGCACCGCCAGCCGCTCGACCACCAGGCCATACAGGGCGCACAGGGCCAGGGCCGGCGGCAGCGCCGCCAGCAACGGCCAGCCCAGCGTCTGCGCGAAGGTATAGGTCAGCACCGCGCCCAGCATCATGGAGCTGCCCTGGGCGAAATTGACCGTGCCCGACACGGCATAGGTCAGGTAGAAGCCCAGGGCCATCAGCCCATACATGCTACCCAGGCCCAGGCCGCTGACGATGGCGGACATCCACAGCATGCGTCTCTCCCTTCCGGCTACTGCACGCCCTTGACGGGCAGGATGCGGTTGTCGACGAAGTGGGTCCAGACATAGTCGTCTTCGCGCAGGGCATCGTGCGAAGCCGGCGTGAAGGGTTGCTCATAGGTCTTGATCAGGCCTTCGTACTTGCCGATCTTGTAGAAGCCCTGGCGTACCGCGTCGCCGTCGGTCGAGCCGGCCTGCGCAATGGCCAGTGCCGCCAGTTGCATGCCGTCGTAGGCGTTGGCCACGCCCACGGCCGGGGTTATGTCCTGCGGCCCTTTGATGTCGGCATACTTGGTCTTGAGCGCCTGCATCACTTTCTCGCCCACCGGGCCGAGCTTGCCGAAGAAACTGTAGGTCTGTACGAAATGCACGTTCTTGGCGTTGGGACCGGCCAGTTCGGTGAAGCGGCCGCCGGCGGGCCCCCAATGCGATACCACCGGCACTTTCCAGCCCATGCGGTCCAGCGATTTCACGACCTGCGCGGAGGGCCCCACGTTACCCACCATGAACAGCGTATCGGCGCCCGCCGCCTTCAGGCGGCTCAGTTGCGGCGTCACGTCCAGGTCGTTCGGCTGGAATTTCTCGACGCCGGCCGGGGCGATCCCGGCGGTCGCCAGGGCCGCGGCCAGGCCCTTTTCGTTCGATTCGCCCCAGGGGTTGTTGACCAGAATCATGCCGGGCTTGGCGCTCTGGAAGGTCTTGCGGGCGTACTGCACCATGGCGCTGTCGACGATCTCATCCATCGCCGAGACGCGGAACACGAAATTGGGGTTGCCCTTGTTGTGGGTGATCGCGGTGCCCGCGGCCCAGGGGCCCATGAACGGCACCTTCTCCTGGTTGACGATGGGCACGATCGCCATCGATACCGGCGTGTCCAGGCCACCGAACAGCACGGTCACCTTTTCCTTGTAGATCAGCTCGCGCGCGGCGGCCATGCCCTTGGCCGGGTTGCCTTCGTCATCGCGGCGCACCAGCACGATCTGGCGGCCGCCGAGCAGGCCGCCCTTGGCGTTGATTTCGTCGATGGCGATGGTCATGCCACGCGTCAGCGCCTCGCCGGCGCGCGCCGACTCGCCCGAGAGGGCGGTGATCAGGCCGATCTTGATCGGGTCGGCGGCCAGCGCGGGTTGCGCGGCCAGGCCGGCCGCGAAGAGGGTGGCGGCGGTCGCGCGGAGCATGAAGGAACGGCGGGTCGGGCGCATCAGGCACTCCTGGAAAAGTGGAATGGATCTTGCATGGGTCAAGTGCTGCTGCCGTTCCCGACGCAAGATCCGTGCCACCCCCGCCAGGGGGGCTCGGCGCAGGGGGGATGCGGTTGTTTGTCAACGTTGATAGCTTGCTTTTGTTCTCAAAAATCCAGAATTTTGTTCACAATCATGCATCAGGATTTGCACCAAAATGAATCCATCCCAGCTTCAAAGCACTAATGCGGGGCGTGCCGCGCCCTGGTCGCCCGCGCCGCTGGCCGGCCATGACCGCTTTGCCTACCGGCCCATCTCCGGCCGGCCGGACTACCTCTGGCCGAACGGCGCGCGCCTGGCGGTTTACCTGGGGTTCAACATTGAGCATTTCGCCTTTGGCGAGGGGCTGGGCGCGGAACTGGGGCCCGCGTCGCCGCATCCCGACGTGCTCAATTACGCCTGGCGCGAGTACGGCAACCGGGTCGGCGCGTGGCGTTGCCTGGAGCTGTTCGACGCCCTGGGGCTGCCGGCCGGCGCCTTGATCAATACCGCGCTGTATGACCATTGCCCCGAGCTGGTCGATGCCTGTCTGGCGCGCGGCGATGAGTTGATCGGCCATGGGTACAGCAATGCGCATCGCCAGGGCGGGATGGCCGAAGCCGAGGAACGGGCGCTGCTGGAGCACTGCCGCGACCGCATCAGCAGCCATGCCGGCGGTGCGCCCGCCGGCTGGCTGTCGCCCTGGATCTCGGAAAGCCGCGCCACCCCCGACCTGCTGGCAGAAACCGGGTACCGCTATACGCTGAACTGGTGCCATGATGACCAACCCACGCGCATGCGCACCCGGTCTGGCGATCTGTGGGCAATTCCGTATCCGCAGGAGCTGAACGACATTCCCATGATCGTGGGCCGCAAGATGGATGCGCGCGACTTTGCCGATATGATTCTTGACCAGTTCGAGGAAATGCGGACGCAGGCGCAGCGCCAGCCCCTGGTGATGGGCATTGCGCTGCATCCGTACATCGTCGGCCAGCCCTACCGCTTGCGGCATCTGCGCCGGGCGCTGGCGCCGCTGGCGGCCGCGCGCGACCGTGGCGAGATCTGGTTCGCCACGCCGGGCGAGATTTGCCGCCATGTCGATGCCCTGGCGCCGGCGCTGGTCCCATGAATGCCGTCTTTTCCCCACGCAGCCACCGAGTTCCGCCATGCCTACCCGCCGCCCCGCCCCGCCTCGCGCCAAAGCCGTCCCCGCGCGTCGACGCGCCATCGCCGTTGCCGCTTCCGACGATGCGGATGACGCGGCGCCCGATGCCGATATGGAACGCCGCATCTGCGAAGCGGTATACGAAAGCGTCATGAGCCAGCGGCTCACGCCCGGCACCAAACTGCCCGAGGCGGCCCTGTGCGAAATCTTCGGGGTGTCGCGCTCGGTCGCGCGCAAGGCCCTGCAACGGCTGGCGCACGAGCACGTGGTCGACCTGCACCACAATCGCGGCGCGGTGGTGGCCGAACCCACGCCCGAAGACACGCGCCAGATCTTTCAGGCGCGGCGGGCCCTGGAGGCGGCGCTGTTGCCGTTGGCGGCGGCGCGCGCCACCAAGGCCGACTACGCCTCGCTGCGCAAGCAACTGCGCGACGAACACGCCTTGCTGCACCGGGCCGGCCAGCCGGCCTGGGCGCGCCAGGCCAGCGCGTTCCACGTGCGCCTGGGCGAGTTGTCCGGCAATGGCATCCTGCATGGCTACCTGGCCGAGCTGGTGTCGCGCTGTTCGCTGATCGTGGCGTTGTACGAGCCGCCCGGCAACGCCGCTTGCGAGCATGGCGAGCACGTGCAGATCGTCGACCTGATGGAACGCGGGCAGGTGGCAGAGGCCGTACGGATCAATGACAACCATCTCGCGGACCTGGAGCGGCGCATCAGCCTGGAGCGCCCGCAGCCCGCCCAAACCCTTGCCCAGATGCTGGGACTGGCCTGACATGGACATCGACTTCGATTCAATCACCGAATATCAGCGCTATAAGCTCATGGCGAGCCTGATCGTGCCGCGCCCGATCGCGCTGATCACCACCCTGTCCGAAAACGGCGTGGTCAACGCCGCGCCCTTCAGCATGTTCAACATGCTGGGCGAGGACCCGCCCATCGTCATGGTCAGCATCAATCGCCTGGACGACGGCAACCTGAAGGACACGGCGCGCAACATTGCGCGCGATCGAGAATTCGTGGTGCACCTGACCGACGAGGCCATGGCCGAAAAAATGCACCGCTGCGGCGATCGCCTGCCGGCCGATGTCAGCGAGCTGGCGCACGCCGGCCTGGACGCCGCGCCCAGCCAGCGGGTGGCGCCGCCGCGCATCGCACAGGCGCCGGTGGCGTTCGAATGTACGCTGTTCGAAACGCTGGAGACCGCCAGCCGTCAGATTTTCATCGGCCAGGTGCGCTGGCTGCACGCGCGCGATGGCCTGATCGATACCGACACCTGGCGCGTGCGGCTGCAGGAGTATTTCCCGGTGGGCCGTTTCGGCGCCAGCTTCTACGTCACCACCCGCGACCGTTACGCCATCGGCGACGCGCCCGCCAGCACCGCCATCGACGAGATCTGAATGGCGGCCGGCCGCGGTTTCACCACGGCGCGGCCGGCGAGCCCGGCGTGCGCAGGTGGCGGGCGAAGCGCTGCGCCAGGAAGTCGACGAATGCCAGCGTCTTGGCGGGCAGGTTCAGGCGCTCCGGGTACAGCACGTGGATATCGGCCGGCGGTGTAGCCCATTCGGGCAGCACCTGGCGCAAGCGGCCGGCGCGCAACAGGGCGGCGGTTTCCCACTCCGAACGCATGACGATGCCGTGGCCGTCCAGCGCCCATTCCAGCGCGCTCTGGCCGTCATTGGAACTGACCGGACCACGTACCTTCACGGTTTCCGCGCGGGCGCCGGATTCCAGCCGCCAGGTGCCGTAGGCCACGTCGTTCTCGCGCACCACGATGCAGCGATGGCGCTGCAATTCCCCTGGCGTGCGCGGCTCGCCAAAGGTCTCCAGGTAGCGCGGTGATGCGCACAGCAGGCGCCGGTTGGAGGCGATCTTGCGGGCGGTCAGGCGCGCGTCGGGCAGGTCGCCGAAACGCACCGCGGCATCGAAACCCTCTTCGATCAGATTCAGCGGCCTGTCGGTCAGGCGCAGTTGCACCTCGACTTCGGGGTATTGCCGCGCGAAGTCGGAGACGGCAGGCGCCACGTGGGCGCGGCCAAAGCCGAAGGTGGCGTTCAGGCGCAGCAGCCCTTGCGGCTGGGCGCGGCTGCTGGACACCGAGCGTTCCAGCGCCTGCAGGTCGGCCAGGATGCGGCTGCCCTCGGCCAGGTACAGCTCGCCTTCCTGAGTGACGCTGACGCGCCGCGTGCTGCGGTTCAGCAGGCGCACGCCCAAGCGCTGCTCCAGCTTGGCCAGCCGGGTGCTGACGGCGGGTGGCGTCAGGCCCAGTTCGCGCGCGGCCGCCGACAGGTTGCCGTGCTTGACCAGCAGGGAGAAGAAAGCCAGATCCGACAGGGCATCCATAGGGCTATTTATAAATTCAATTTAATAAAGATTTATTTTATTCATCCATTATAAGAATGGAACGGGCTTATACACTGGGTTGACCGATACGCAGAGCCGCCTGACGCGGCCACCCTTGAGGAGACCCCACCCATGAAGCCCCCCCATTCGTTGCGCGCGCTGTGCGCGCTGGCCGCCGCCGCGTCCTGCTGGATGGCGCCGGCCACGGCGGCCGACGCTTTCCCGCAGCGCCCGGTGACCCTGATCGTGCCGTTCGCGCCCGGCGGCAGCGTCGATATCGCCGCCCGCCTGATTTCCGACGCCTGGGGCAAGGCGCTGGGTCAGAGCGTGATCGTCGAGAACCGCGCGGGCGCCTCCGGCAACATCGGCATGGCCGCCGTGACCCGCGCCGAGCCCAACGGCTACACGCTGGCCATCAACACCATGTCGCTGGCGATCAACCCGGCGCTGTTTCGCAACATGCCGTTCGACACCGAGCGCGACCTGCGCTCGGTCGGCACCGTGGGCACCTCGCAGCACGTGCTGACGGTGTCGCCGTCGCTGCCGGTCAACAACGTCAAGGAACTGCTCGCCTATATCCGCGCCCGCCCTGCCAACGAACTGAGTTTCGGCTCGGCCGGCACCGGCAGCACCTTCCATATGGCCGCCGAGCTGTTCAAGTCGGTCTCGGGCACGCAGATCCTGCACGTGCCCTACAAAGGAGGCGGTCCGGCCATGGTCGATACCATCAGCGGCCAGGTGCAGATGAGCTTCCCGGTGTTGTCGGCGGCCAAGCCGCAGGTCGATGGCAAAAAGCTCAAGGCGCTGGGCGTGACGGGCACCTCGCGTTCGCCGCTGCTGCCGGACGTGCCGACCATCGCCGAATCGGGTCTGCCCGGTTACGCCTTCACGACCTGGTTCGTGGTCAGCGCGCCGGCAGGCACGCCGCAGGCCGTGGTGGACCGCCTCAATGCCAAGCTGGCGCAGGCGCTGCAATCGTCCGCATTGTCCGAGCGCATGCGCCGCGAGGGCTTCGACCCGCTCATCTCCACGCCGGCCGCGACCGACGCCATGGTCAAGGCCGAGATGGCGCGCTGGGCCGGCATCGTCAAGGACGCCGGCATCCAGGCCAACTGAGGCCCGGGAATACCCCGCGCCCCGCGTGGACGCGTTTTTTCGCAAGGAAGCACCGACATGCCCGGCATGACGCTATACGACAAACTGGTGGCGAGCCACGAGGTGGCCCGCGTCGACCATGAGCACATCCTGCTGTACGTCGACCTGCACATCATGAACGAGTACACCAGCCCGCAGGCCTTCAGCGGCCTGGCCGCGCGCGGCCGCCAGGCGCTGCGGCCTGGCCAGCAGATGGCGGTGGTGGACCACATCATCCCCACCCATCCGGTGCCGGCGGCGCTGCGCGTGATTGCCGACGAGGCGTCGTCGCGCCAGGCGCGCAATCTGAAGCGCCATTGCGACGCACAGGGCATTGCGCTGTTCGACACCACCGATCCGCTGCAAGGCATCGAACACGTGATCGCGCCCGAGCACGGCATGATCCTGCCGGGCATGGTGGTGCTGTGCGGCGACAGCCACACCACCACCTACGGCGCGCTGGGGGCGCTGGGCTTCGGCATCGGCACGTCAGAAGTCGAACACATCCTGGCGACCCAGACCCTGGTGTACCGGGTGGCGCGCAATATGCGCATCCGCGTCGATGGCCATCTGCCCCCTGGCGTGTCGGCCAAGGATCTGGTGATCTACGTGGTGCACCGTATCGGCGCGCAAGGCGCACGCGGCCATGCGGTCGAATACTGCGGCAGCGCCATCGACGGCCTGTCGGCCGAAGCCCGTATGACCCTGTGCAACATGACGGTGGAAGCCGGCGCCCGCGCCGCGCTGATCGCGCCGGACGCCACCACCGACGCGTATGTCGCCGCCCGCGCCCGGCACCTGGACGCCTCGGAACTGGCACAGGCGCGGACCTATTGGGCGACCCTGCATTCGGACGCCGATGCGGTGTTCGACGCCGAGCATGTCTTCGACGCCACGCAGATCGCGCCCTTCGTGACTTGGGGCACCAGCCCCGACCAGGCCGTGCCGGTCACTGGCGCCGTGCCCGACCCCCGCGGCGAGCCCGATGCCCTGGCGCGCCTGGCGCTGGAGAAGGCCGTGGAATACATCGGCCTGCAAGCGGGCGCGCCGATCGCCGGCGTTGCCATCGATCGGGTCTTCATCGGTTCCTGCACCAACGGCCGCATGGAAGACCTGCGCGTGGTGGCCGACGTGGTACGCGGGCGCAAGGTGGCCGGCGGCGTGCGCGCGATGGTGGTGCCGGGTTCCGGCGCCGTGCGTGCGCAGGCCGAGGCCGAGGGTATTGCCGCCACGCTGATCGAGGCCGGCTTCGAATGGCGCCAGCCCGGCTGTTCCATGTGCCTGGCCATGAACGACGACGTGCTGCGTCCGGGCGAACGCTGCGCCTCCACCACCAACCGCAACTTCGAAGGCCGCCAGGGGCGCGCCGGCCGTACCCATCTGATGAGTCCCGCCATGGCCGCCGCCGCCGCACTGGCCGGGCGCATCGTCGACGTGCGCGACCTGGAGCAGACGCAATGAACCAGATCATCCGCGGCGTGGCCGCGCCCTTGCCGTATTCCAATCTGGACACCGACCAGATCATGCCCAAGCAGTTCCTGCGCATCATCGACAAGGCCGGCCTGGATCGCGGCCTGCTCTATGACCTGCGCTTCGACGCCAACGGCGCGCCGCGCCCGGATTGCGTGCTGAACCAGCCCGCCTACGCCGGCGCGTCGGTCCTGGTGGCCGGGCCCAATTTCGGCTGTGGCTCCAGCCGCGAACACGCGGTCTGGGGCCTGATGCAGTTCGGCATTCGCGCGGTGGTCGCCGCCAGTTTCGGCGAGATCTTCTACTTCAATGCGCTCAACAACGGCCTGCTGCTGGTGAGTCTGCCGCCGGCCGAGGTCGACGCCCTGCTGGCGCGGGTGTCCAATATGGCAGGCAATCCCGTCGAGATCGACGCGCTGGCAGGCGCGCTGCGGACGGCGGACGGCTGGACCGCGCACTTCGACCTGCCGGCGCGCCACCGCCGCATGTTCGCGCAGGGCCAGGACATGGTGGGCGCCTCGTTGCAGCAATTGCCGGATGTGGAACACTTCGAGGCCGGCCACTGGGCCCGGCACCCCTGGATGAAAGACGTGGCGCGCCGGGTGCGCAGCCGGCTTGGCAACTGAGAGGCACAGACCGCAATGACCGCATTCTTCGATCTTCCCGTGCGCCGCCATGAGGTCAATGGCATCCACATCGCCGCCCGCGTCGATGGCGCGGGGCCGCCCCTGCTGCTGTTGCACGGCCATCCGCAGACCCATGCTATCTGGCACCGCGTCTGGCCGCGACTGACGCGCCACCATACCTGCGTGGCGGCCGACCTGCGCGGCTATGGCGACAGCGACAAGCCGGCGGCCACGCCGGACCACGCCGCGCATTCCAAGCGCGCCATGGCGGCCGACATGGTGGCGCTGATGCGCGTCCTGGGGCATGAGCGCTTCGACGTGCTGGCCCACGACCGCGGCGCCCGCGTGGCGCATCGCCTGGCCCTGGACCATGCTGACGCCGTCGGGCGCATGATGCTGCTGGATATCGCGCCGACCCTGGATATGTACGAGAACACCACCCGCGCCTTCGCCCAGGCCTATTACCACTGGTTCTGGCTGATCCAGCCCGCGCCCATGCCGGAGACGATGATCGAACGCGACCCGGTGTTCTACCTGCGTTCGGTGATGGGGGGGCGCCCCGGCGGGTTGGCGCATTTTTCCGACGCGGCGATGGCCGAGTACGAGCGTGCGGCGCGCCTGCCGGGCTGGGCCACCGGCATCTGCGAGGACTACCGCGCCTCGGCCACCCTGGATCTGGAACACGACCGCCAGGGCCGCGCGGCCGGCGAGCGCCTGCGCCTGCCGCTGCGCGTCCTGTGGGGCGAGCGCGGCGCGGTGGGGCGCAATTTCGATGTCCTGGGGCTGTGGCGGGCGGTGGCCGACGAGGTCTCGGGCGGGCCGCTGCCGGGAGCCCACTATCTGGCCGAGGAATCGCCGGACGCGCTGCTGCGCGAGGTGGCGGTTTTCTTCGGATGGGCCGGACAGCGGGACGCTGGCTGAGCGTCATGCGCCGGGCGTGGCGGCGCGCCGGAGGGCGACCGCCGCGGCCTTTGGCGGCTGTCAATCAAGCCACGCCGGGCGATAGGGCTATCCAAAAAGGGACGCACCGCTGGTGGTAACCTTCGCCCATGAATCGTTCCTTTGCCGATCTGACCGAATTGCCCGAACCCGAGGACGCGCAGCGCGCCTTCCGGGCCTCGGATTCCCCCTGCGTTGCCGTATGTTCCACGCTGTTCGACGATATTTGCCGGGGCTGCGGCCGTACGGCCATGGAAGTGGCCAATTGGGTCTTCATGACGGAAGAGGAAAAACGCGAGGTCTGGGTCCGCATCAAGGCGCAGGGGTATCCGCGCCGCAATAACTAGCTGCCGGGCCGGCCACGCGCGCTGTGGTCTTGAGGGTGTCACATGGCGCGGGCTAAATCGCGCTATTGCCCACTTCCGGCTCCATCATGCGCATCGTCCTGGTTACGGATGCCTGGCATCCGCAAGTCAACGGCGTCGTCCGCACCTGGACGACCATGCAGCAGATCCTCACCGATTGGGGCCACGAGCTGATCGTGGTCAATCCCCAGGGCAGCCGGACCGTGCCGGCGCCGTCCGAGCCGGACCTGCGGCTATGCCTGCAGCCCGGCAGGCACTTGCGCCGCACCCTCGGCGATATCGTGCCCGACGCCTTGCACATCGCCACCGAAGGTCCGCTGGGCCTGGCGGCGCGGCGCATGGCGCTGGCGCGCGGCTGGCGCTTCACCACGTCGTTCCATACGATGTTTCCCGACTACCTGCAGGCGCGCATGGGCATTCCCGCCGCGCTGCCATGGCGCTTCCTGCGCTGGTTCCACCGGCCGTCACAGTGCGTGCTGGTGCCCACGCCGACCGTGCGCGACATCCTGGTGCGGCGCGGCTTCGCCAATCTGCGCATCTGGTCGCGCGGCGTCGATCCCCGCAAGTTCCAGCCCACCCCCGGCCAGGCGTTTCAGGACCTGCCGCGCCCCGTCTTCCTGTCGGTCGGCCGGGTGGCGCGCGAGAAGAACCTGGACGCCTTCCTGGCGCTGGACCTGCCGGGCAGCAAGGTGGTGGTGGGAGCCGGGCCCGACGAGACGCGGCTGAAGAAGCGCTTTCCGGAGGCCGTGTTCCTGGGCATGCAGAACGATGACGCCTTGCCGGCGTTGTACGGCGCGGCGGATGTTTTCGTGTTCCCCAGCCTGACCGACACCTTCGGCCTGGTGATGCTGGAGGCCATGGCCTGCGGCACCCCGGTGGCGGCGTTCCGCAGCGAGGCGCCGCTGGCGGTGGTGACCCAAGGCGTCACCGGTTGCCTCGATGATGACCTGGCCCACGCCTGCCGCGCTGCGCTGCCGCTGGACCGGCATGCCGTGCGCGAGCACGCCCTGACGCGTAGCTGGGACGCGGTGGCCTCGGATCTGCTGGCCTCGCTGGTGCCGCTGACCTGCGGCGCGGAACCGGCGCGCTCCCTGGCCCAGGCGGGTTGACGGCGGCTGATCCGACATTGCACGCCGGGCTTTCCTCTGTCCCGGCCAAACCGGTACAATGCCGGTCAATCCTGAGGAGCGTTGCGACGACCTTGCGGTTCCCGTCATGCACCATGACTCGCGGAATCCGGTTCGCCAGGCTCAGGAATCCCTGTTCAAGCGCCGTGCCATGCACGGCGTTACAGCAACGGCGCTCACCTTTGTCGCGTATGGCGGAAAAGGCGAGCACTCGATTGTCGTGGGTGGGTTCGCGTTGTCCGGCCGTATCGTGCGCCGTTCGTTATTCACGTGGAGCCTACACACCATGAACGCTGTAACCGATAAATCCTTCTCCGACTACATCGTCGCCGACCTGTCCCTGGCAGGCTGGGGCCGCCGCGAGCTGGCCATCGCCGAAACCGAAATGCCCGGCCTGATGGCCATCCGCGAAGAGTTCGCCGCCAAGCAGCCGCTCAAGGGCGCCCGCATCGCCGGCAGCCTGCACATGACCATCCAGACCGGCGTGCTGATCGAAACGCTGGTGGCCCTGGGCGCCGAAGTGCGCTGGGCCTCGTGCAACATCTTCTCCACGCAAGACCACGCCGCCGCCGCCATCGCCGCGTCGGGCACGCCGGTCTTCGCCGTCAAGGGCGAAACGCTGGAAGAGTACTGGCAGTACACCCACAAGATCTTCGAATGGCCCAATGGCCAGAACGCCAACATGATTCTCGACGACGGCGGCGACGCCACGTTGATGCTGCACCTGGGCACCAAGGCCGAGAAAGACATCTCAGTGCTGGCCAACCCCGGCAGCGAGGAAGAGCGCGTGCTGTTCGCCGCCATCAAGAAAACGCTCGAGCGCGACCCCAAGTGGTACTCGACCCGCCTGGCCCTGATCAAGGGCGTGACCGAGGAAACCACCACCGGCGTGCACCGCCTGTACCAGATGTCGCAGAAGGGCGAACTGGCCTTTGCCGCCATCAACGTCAACGACTCGGTCACCAAGTCCAAGTTCGACAACCTGTACGGCTGCCGTGAATCGCTGGTCGACGGCATCAAGCGCGCCACCGACGTGATGGTCGCCGGCAAGATCGCCGTGGTCGCCGGCTACGGCGACGTGGGCAAGGGTTGCGCCCAGGCGCTGGTCGCCCTGCGCGCCCAGGTGTGGGTCACCGAAATCGACCCGATCTGCGCTCTGCAGGCCGCCATGGAAGGCTTCAAGGTCGTGACCATGGAAGAGGCCGCCGCCCACGGCGACATCTTCGTCACCGCCACCGGCAACTACCACGTCATCACCCGCGAACACATGAACGCCATGAAAGACCAGGCGATCGTGTGCAATATCGGCCACTTCGACAACGAAATCGACGTCGCCAGCCTGGCCGACTGCAAGTGGGAAGAGATCAAGCCGCAGGTCGACCACGTCATCTTCCCGGACGGCAAGCGCATCATCCTGCTGGCCCAGGGCCGCCTGGTGAACCTGGGTTGCGCCACCGGCCACCCCTCGTTCGTGATGTCGTCGTCGTTCGCCAACCAGACCATCGCCCAGATCGAGCTGTTCACGCGCAACGACGCCTACAAGTCGGGTGAAGTCTACGTGCTGCCCAAGCACCTGGACGAGAAGGTCGCGCGCCTGCATCTGAAGAAGCTCGGCGTGAAACTGACCACGCTGCGCAAGGATCAGGCCGACTACATCAGCGTGCCGGTCGAAGGTCCTTACAAGCCGAATCACTACCGCTACTGATGCTTGTAGCAAAATAGGGAAGTACCGCGCCATGTCGGCGCGGGCTTTCCGGTCCGCGGGGATCCCGGGTCGCCTGGCGATGACGGGACCGCGGAGCGTACAACAGGAGGTCGAACATGGCATTGATACTCGTCTGGATACTGAACGCGGTGGCCCTGCTGGCCGTTGCCTATCTGTTGCCCGGCATCGTCGTGGCCAGCTTCGGATCGGCGCTCATCGCCGCGCTGGTGCTGGGCCTGGTCAACATGCTGGTCAAGCCGGTGCTGGTGCTGCTGACGCTGCCCATCACCATCGTCACGCTTGGCCTCTTCCTGATCGTCATCAACGCCTTGTTGTTCTGGTTCGTCGGCTCCGTGCTGAAGGGCTTCCAGGTCAACGGGTTCTGGTGGGCCGTCGGCGGTGCGATCCTGTACAGCATCATTTCGGGCCTGCTTACCAAACTGATCCCCTGAATTCCCACCCCCGAGCGCTACGCGCTCCCCCTCAAGGGGGCGTGCCAGCGGACCGGCAAAGCCGGCTCCGCGGCACCCCGATGGGGCGGGACCTGGTTCATGCGATGCGCATAGCGCCATGGATAACTGATCCGATATGTCCGACTCGATTTCTCCCGCATTCAGCCTGGAATTCTTCCCGCCGCGCGACCTGGCCGGCCAGGAGCGGCTGGTGCGCGCGGCCAAGCAGATGCTGGCGATCCAGCCCAAATACGTCAGCGTGACCTTCGGCGCGGGCGGCTCCACCCGCGCCGGCACGGCCGATGCCGTGCGCACGCTGCGCAACCTGGGCTGCGACGCGGCGCCGCACCTGTCGTGCGTGGGCGCCTCGCGTCAGGACCTGCGCGAGATCCTCCTGGCCTACAAGAACGAAGGCGTGCGGCGGGTGGTCGCCTTGCGCGGCGACCTGCCCTCGGGCATGGGCGGCGACGCTGGCGAACTGCGCTACGCCAACGAACTGGTCTCTTTCATCCGCCAGGAAACGGGCGACTGGTTCCACATCGAAGTGGCGGCCTATCCCGAAATGCATCCCCAGGCGGCCAGCGTGTCGGCCGACATGGACCATTTCGTGGCCAAGGTCAATGCCGGCGCCGATGCGGCCATTACCCAGTACTTCTTCAATGCCGACGCCTACTTCGATTTCGTCGACCGGGCCCAGGCCAAGGGCGTGCGGGTGCCGATCGTGCCGGGCATCATGCCCATCACCAACCATACCCAGCTGCTGCGCTTTTCGGAGATGTGCGGTGCCGAAGTGCCGCGCTGGATCCGCCTGCGCCTGTCCGAGTTCGGCGACGACAAAGCCTCGATCCGCGCGTTCGGCGTGGACGTGGTCACCGAGCTGTGCCAGAACCTGCTGGACAACGGCGCGCCGGGCCTGCATTTCTACACCCTCAACCACGCCGAGGCGCCAATGGCGGTGTGGAAGGAACTGAGCAGGTGATACCCGCGCCGCGTCTTGCGCGGCAACGGAAAGGCCGGCAACCCTCGCCGGCCTTTTTTTTTCGACCTCATTGCGGCCGCGTCACGATACCGGCCGCCGGGCGCACCCTGCCGCCGCGGCCGGTCGGCAAGGTGGCGCTGACCGTTGCCAGTCGCTGGCGCGAGCCAGGCGCGTCAGTCGGCGTACACGCCCGCCTTGCGGATGATCGGCCCCCACTTGTCCACTTCCGACTGCAGCCAGCTTTGCAGGCTGGCCGGCGTCTGCTTGGCCTCGGGCACGATCTCGGCGCCCAACTCGGCCATCTTCTGCGTGAAGGCCGGGTCCTTCAGCGCGGTGCGCAAGGCCTCGTTGAACTTGGCTATTGCTTGCGGGGGCGTGCCCTTGGGCGCATACACGCCGTGCCAGACCTTGACCTCGAAGCCCTTCAGTCCGCTTTCCTGCATCGTCGGCGAGTCCGGCAGCGTCTTGATGCGGTCGAGCGTGGTGACGCCGTAGAGTTTCACGCGTTGCGCCCTGATGTGCGGAAGCGTCTGCGTGGTCTGATCGCACAGCACGTCCACCTGGCCGCCCAGCAGCGCCGTCAGCGCGGGCGCCGTTCCCGCATACGGAATGGCGGTGAACTGCGTGCCCAGCGCCTCCTGCAGCAGCATGCCGCACAGCTGCGACACCGCGCCCAGGCCGGCGTTGGCCAGATTGATCTTGCTGCCGTTGGCACGCGCATACTGGATGAACTCGGCCATGTCGGCCGGCGGCAGATCCTTGCGGCCCAGCAGTGTCATGGGCACGTCGGCCACCTGGCCGACATAGGCGAAATCGGTGAGTGGATTGAACGGCAGCTTGCGGTACAGCGCCGGCGCCGTGGCCATGCCGTTGTGATGGATCAGGAAGGTGTAGCCGTCCGGCGCCGCGCGGGCCACATGCGTGGCCGCCAGCGTGCCGCCCGCGCCCGGGCGGTTCTCGACGACGATGCTCTGGCCCAGGGTCTGCGACATGGCGGCGCCCAGGCTGCGCGCCACCACGTCGGTGGGACCGCCCGCCGCGAAGGGTACGACCAATGAAATGGCATGGTTGGGATAGCCGCTCTGGGCCATGGCGGGGCCGCCGGCCAGGCAGCCCAGGGCCAGCAGCGGCCCGGCCAGGCGCCACAGGGCGCGCGGGGAATTTGGGGTCATGTCTCGTCCTCATGGTTTTATGGCGGCCCGCAAGGCGAAGCATGACGGGCTGGCGCCAGTGTGGCGCGCCAGCCGCAAGATGAGAATTTGTGGTTTTACAAGCCGGGTTTAGCGTAGCGGAAAGCCGGGTTTGTACGGTGGGACCAGTCTTAGCCCTAGTTCGGCTGATCCTTGCCCGGGTCCTCCGCCAGCACCTGCGGCGTCGGGTAGGTTGGGGGCGCCACATCCACCGGCTCGGCGCGCAGCGGTTGGTGTTCGCGGCTGGCGGGGACCAGCGAGCCGGGGTCTTCCGGGCGGGTCCAGAGCGGGTCGGGGATTTCGGCGAATACCTGGCGCAGGCGTTCGCCCCAGGTGTTGCGGATCATGCGGAAGTACTCGTTGTGCTCGTCGATGCTGGCGAAATGCGTGACGCGCAGGGCGTCGGCGTCGTAGACCAGCAGGTCCAGCGGCAGGCCCACCGAGATGTTCGAGCGCAGCGTCGAATCCATCGAGATCAGCGCGCACTTGGCGGCCTCGTCCAGCGATGTGTCGGGACGCAGCACGCGGTCCAGGATGGGCTTGCCGTACTTGGCCTCGCCGATCTGGAAGTACGGGCATTCGGACCCCGCCTCGATGAAGTTGCCGGCCGAATACACCTGGAACAGGCGGCAGTGCTCGGTGCCGATCTGGCCGCCGAAGATCAGGCTGACATTGAAATCCACGCCCTGCTCGTGCAGGGCCGCGGCCTCGCGGTGGTAGACCGCGCGCACCGCCGCGCCAACGCGGCGGGTCGCTTCGAACATGTCGGGCGCGTTCCAGATGGTTTCGCCGCTGTCGTCGTGCTGGCGCGCCAGCGCATTCAGCACGGCCTGGCTGACCGCCAGGTTGCCCGAGGTCATCAGCACCATCATGCGTTCGCCCGGCCGCTCGAAGACGGTCATCTTGCGGAATACGCTGATCTGGTCGACCCCGGCGTTGGTGCGGGAATCGGACAGGAACACCAAGCCGGCATCGAGGCGGGCGGCTACGCAGTAGGTCATGATCGAAAAATGGGAAAAGCCACGCCGCATTGTATTGCGGCGCGGCCGGATAGGGTTATTGCTGCGAGGCGGTCTGCACCTGCACATTGACCTCCATCGATTCCTCGCCGCCCCCGCTGCGCACCCCGCGCACCGGCGCGGCCGAGTCATAGTCGCGGCCCACCGCCAGGCGGCAGTGGCAATCGGACGCGAACTGCCGGTTGGTGACATCCACGCTGGTCCAGCCGGAGCCGGCCAGCCAGACGTCGGCCCAGGCGTGGCTGGCGGCATGCTGGGAGGTGGTGTACAGGTAGCCGCTGACGTAGCGCGCCGGCACACCCAGGCCGCGCACGCAGGCCAGGAACAGATGGGCGTGGTCCTGGCAGACGCCATGGCCCAGGGCCAGCACCTGGCCGGCGGCGGTGGTGACGTCGGTGGTGCCGGGTTCGTACGCGACCCGGTCGTAGATGGCGGATGCCAGGGTCAGCACATCGGCCGGCGTGTTCAGGCCGTCGGGCAGCACATTGCGGGCGAAGGCGAGGATGGTGTCGTCGGCCTGCGTCAGCGGCGTCTGCACGCAATAGGCATGCACCGGCAGGCGGCTGTCTTCGCCACCCAGCGCGCCCTGCTCCAGCGCGCCGACCAGCACCTGGCCGACGACGCGCAGCTCGATCTCGGTGTGAGGCCGGTTCAGGGTCAGCGTGTGGGTGATGTTGCCATAGGCATCCACCTGCTTCTCGAGCACGCCGGGCGCCTCGATGTGCCAGCGCAGCACGCGCTGGTGTTCATCGTCCCGCGGCGTCAGCCGCAGGGTCTGGATGCTGTAGGTGACGGGCGCGGTATAGCGGTAGTGCGTGACGTGCGTGATGATCTGCTTCATGCCTGTCTCCTTGTCATGCCGACAGCGGTACCAGGAAGTCCTGGCTGATGCGGTTGCCCAGATCGTTGATGCGGTCCAGGAAATGCTCCAGGTACTGGTGCAGGCCGCTGCCCAGGATGTCCTCGACGCGGCCGAACTGCAGCTCGGCGCACAGCATGCCGGCGCGCCGCTGCGTCTCGGTCGAACGCTGGTTCGAGACCCGTGCCAGATCGTCGGCCACTGCGCGCATGGCGGCCAGCAACGAGCGCGGCATGTCCGGATGCAGGATCAGCAGTTCGGCCACGCGGTCTGGCGTGATGACGTCGCGGTAGACCTTGCGATAGATTTCCAGCCCCGACACCGAACTGAGCAGTGCCGACCAGCGATAGAACTCGCTTTGCAGCGCGCCCGGCGCACTGCCTTCGCCGCGGCCGTCCTGCTGTTGTTGCGGCGTGCCGTCGGCGTCGCGTTCGTGGAATTTCACATCCAGCATGCGCGCGGTGTTGTCGGCCCGTTCCAGGTGCATGCCGATGCGCAGGAAGTACAGCGCCTCGTCTTCCAGCATGGTGCCGATGGTGACGCCACGCGCCAGGTGCGAGCGGAACTTGACCCACTCGAAGAACTCGCCGGGGTTGCGCTCCAGCAGCCCGGTATGCAGGTGCTTGAGCAGTTCCAGCCAGGTGGTGTTGTAGGTCTCCCAGACTTCGGTAGTGAGGCTGCCACGCACGGCGCGCGCATTCTCGCGGGCGGCGCGCATGCAGCTGTAGATGGACGAGGGGTTCTCGGCGTCGCGCACCATGTACTGCAGCACGTCCTGCGGCGATACCGCGGCATGCTTGGCGTGGTACAGCCGCTGCAATTCGGAGATGCGCAGCACGGCGTTCCATGAACCTTCGCGCGTTTGCGCGTCCTGCGGCAGCAGCGACATCTGCAGGTTCACGTCCAGCATGCGCGCGGTGTTCTCGGCGCGCTCGGTGTAGCGGCACATCCAGAACAGGTTGTCGGCGGTTCGGCTCAGCATCGTTATTCCTCCAGAACCCAGGTGTCCTTGGTGCCGCCGCCCTGGCTGCTGTTGACCACCAGCGAGCCTTCGGTCAGCGCCACGCGGCACAGGCCGCCCGGCACCGTGCGGATGTCCTTGCCGCACAGCACGTAGGGGCGCAGATCGACGTGGCGCGGCGCCACGCCCGATTCGACATAGGTCGGCACGGTGGACAACGCCAGCGTCGGTTGGGCAATGTAGTTGGCGGGGGCGGCGCGCACGCGTTCCTTGAACGCCTCGACCTGCGCCTTTGACGCCGCCGGGCCCACCAGCATGCCGTAGCCGCCGGCGCCATGCACTTCCTTGACGACCAGATCGTGCATATTGGCCAGCACGTGCGACAGTTCGTCCGGGCGGCTGCAGCGCCAGGTCGGCACGTTCGACAGGATCGGCTCTTCGCTCAGGTAGAAGCGGATCATGTCCGGCACGTACAGATAGGTGGATTTGTCGTCGGCGATGCCGGTGCCGATGGCGTTGGCCAGGGTGACCCGGCCGGCGCGGTACACCGACAGCAGGCCGGGCACGCCCAACGCCGAATCGGCGCGGAACGACAGCGGGTCGAGGAAGTCGTCATCCAGCCGGCGGTAGATCACGTCGACCTTGCGCGGCCCTTGCGTGGTGCGCATGTAGACCGTGTTCTGCTCGACGAACAGATCCTGGCCTTCCACCAGCTCCACGCCCATCTGCTGCGCCAGGAAAGCGTGCTCGAAGTAGGCCGAGTTGTACATGCCGGGCGTCAGCACCACCACGGTGGGATCGTCGCCGCCGTGCGGCGCCACTTCCCGCAGATTGTCCAGCAGCAGGTCGGGATAGTGCGCCACCGGTTCGACCTTGACGCGGCCGAATGCATCGGGCATCAGCCGCATCGACATCTTGCGGTTCTCCAGCATGTACGACACACCGGACGGCACCCGCAGGTTGTCTTCCAGCACGTAGAACTCGCCGGCGCCGGCGCGCACGATGTCGACCCCGGCGATGTGGCAGTAGATGTCCTCGGCCACGTCCACGTCCTGCATTTCGGGGCGGTACTGGGCGTTCAGGAACACCTGTTCGGCCGGGACGACGCCGGCGCGCACGATGTCGTGGCCGTGGTAGATGTCGTGGATGAACATGTTCAGCGCCCGCACGCGCTGCTTCAGGCCGGCTTCCAGGCGGCGCCATTCGTCGGCGGGGATGATGCGCGGAATCAGGTCGAACGGGATCAGGCGCTCGGTGCCGGCGGCATCGCCGGCCACCGAAAAGGTGATGCCGACCCGCCGGAAACTCAGGTCGGCCTCCAGGCGGCGCGCCGCCATGGCTTCCGCCGATTGCTCCTGGTGCCAGCGCTCGAAGGCCTGGTAGTGGGAGCGTATGCCGCCGGCGCTGTCGCGCATTTCGTCATAGGCGGCGGGACGGGATGGTCTGTCCTTCATGGCTCCTCCGTTGCAGATGCTGACGGCCGGCTTGGGCGCGGCCGTTGTCCGGCCAATGCGAGGCCGGTCTGAATGAATAAGCAACCCGTGTGCCAACTTGGATTGGCGTGGACGGGAGGCCGCCTAGGAGCTAAATATCCTCTGGTCGGCGGCCGATGGCTAGCCTGCGAATGAACGCGGGCGTGGTGAGGCAGGCGGGACGGCTGTCCCGCTGGGGGGATGGCGTGGCGGAACGGGTCCGGATCGGGCGGCTGCGTGGCGGCCGCCTTCGGTATCAGGGGCGGATCAAGAGGATTGCACCATTATGGTGCAATCCGGCGGGCAAAACTGGTGCGTCAGCGTAGCGTATAGCGGTGCACCGTGGCATCGCCGGTGCCGGATTGCGCATGCGGGGCATGGGGAACCCAGCCGTCCGGTGTGATGACGGCGTCCAGGCGGAAGTCGTGGCCGGCCGGTTCATAGCCAGGGTCCAGTTCGCCGTTGCTCCAGGCCACGCCGATGCTGGTGAAGGCGTGGCCGCGGTCGCGCAACGCCGCCAGGGTGCGGTCATAGTAACCGCCGCCGTAGCCGAGACGGTCGGCGGATTCGGTGTAACCCAGGGTGGGCACCAGCACCACGTCGGGCTGCACTTCGGCGCCCTGTGCCGGCTCCTGGATGCCGTAGGGGCCGGCGCGCAACGCCGCGTCCGGCGTCCAGGGCAGGAAAACCAGCGGCGCGTTGCGTTCGCGCACCACCGGCAGCGCCACCGTGACACCGTTTTCGACCCATTGTTGCAAGAGCGGCCGCAGATCCGGTTCATCGGCCATCGGCCAGAATGCCGCCACAACGGAAGGGATGCGGCCGCCGCCGCGCCCGGCTTCGTCGCGGGCCACGTTGAGCCAGGTGAACAGACGCGCGCGCATCAGCAGACCACCGCGGCTGCGTTGGTCTTCTGGCAGTTCGGCTCGCAGTTTCCGCAATCGCGTGCGTAGCTGGCTTGCGGTATCCTCTGGAGTATTTTGCGTAGTCATGCGGTAGCTGTAACAGGGGTGAAAAATGAAGGCGACAATGCGGGTCAGCGATAACACGTATCACGGCGCGAACCTGCGCGCCGCTCATCACGTCGGTGAGCAAACCCGTGAGCAAACCCGCGCCGATCGCCGCGTGAGCGCCCGTGCCTGTTGCCGCGCCCATCACTGCGCGGACCCGCAAGCCGTCGCCACGGGGGGCGTATGAAGCCGGCGCACGCGCACTCGGGAAGGGGTCGGGCCCCGCACTCCGGACGGTATCAGAAAACCAGCGGGAAATCCCCGCACGGCGCCGAAGTCCGTATCGGCCTGCGCCGCTGGCTGCCGTTGCTGGCGTTGTTCACGGCCGCCTGCGCCCCGGTCGACGCCCAGCAGCGTACCGCGTCTGTGAGCGCCGCGCCGCAATCCGCTGCGCCAGCCGCGCAGCCGGCCATCGCCGTGCCGCCGGCCGTGCTGGCGGGCTTGCCGCCGACTGCCGAGACGCCGGCCCTGGCCGCCGTAGTGGCCGCGCGCGAGGCCATGAGCCGCAAGCAGTGGTCGATACTGGGCGCCCTGGTGCCCCAGGCCAAGTCCGATCCCCTGGGCATGTACCCGGAATACTGGCTGCTGCGCTACCAGCTGTGGAGCCCGCCCGCCGGCGGCCGGCCCACCGCGGCACTGCAGAAATTCATCAATGGCAATGGCGATGCCTACCTGGCCGACCGGCTGCGCGCCGATTGGTTATTGGCGGCCGCGCGCAGCGGCGACTTCGACACCGTGCGCAAGCTGGCTCCCGTCAAGAACAGCAATGCCCAGGTCGAGTGCGCGATCCTCAATGCCAAGCACATGACCGGCCAGCGCGCTACCGCCGCGCAGGCCATGGCCGTGTTCTCCCCGGGCGGAGCCTGCTGGACGCTATATGACCAACTGGTGGCCGATAACGTCCTGGGCTGGGAGCAACTCGAACCGCAATTGCGCGATGCCATCGAGGCCAACAAAACCGCCGACGCGCGCAAGTTCGTGCAGTACATGTTCGAGCCGCGCGATCAGAAGGCCTACGACATTCTCATCAAGGACCCGATGCGCTGGCTCACGCGACAGGATCGCCTGCCGGTGGGCCGCAACGAAAAGGAACTGGTCACCATCGCGCTGGCGCGCCTGGCGCGCTCCGACATCAACGTGGCCGATTCCTACCTGCGGCGCGAATGGGCCAAGTCCATGGCCAAGTCGAACCTGGCCTGGATCCGCGGCCAGTACGCGCTGGTGGCCGCGCTCAACCTGGACAGCCGTGCCGACGACTGGTACCACGAGGCCGGCCACATCCGCATGACCGAGTACAACGCCGGCTGGAAAGTGCGCGCCGCGCTGCGTCAGCCCAAAATCGACTGGAAGTGGGTCATCGCTTCCATCGAGCAGATGCCGGCGGCGCAGCAGGCCGACCCGTCCTGGGTCTACTGGAAGGCGCGCGGCCTGGCCGCCACCGGCCACCGCGACCAGGCCAACGCGGCCTACGCCTCCATTGCCGACCGCTTTGATTTCTACGGCCAGTTGTCCGCCGAGGAGCTGGGCCGCCGTATCACCGTGCCGCCGCGCCCCGCGCCGGTCACCGACCAGGAGATCGCCGAGGCCCGCGCCAATCCGGGGCTGCGCCGCGCGGTGCAGTTGTTCCGCCTCGGCTGGCGCCAGGAAGCCGTGCCGGAGTGGAACTTCACCTTGCGCGGGATGACGGACCGCCAACTGCTCGCCGCCGCCGAACTGGCCCGCGCCGAGAACATCTACGACCGCGTGGTCAACACGTCGGACCGCACCGAAAAGGAATTCGACTTCAGCCAGCGCTTCATCGCGCCGTTCGAAGGTCGCGTCACCGCCAAGGCCAACGCCATCGCGCTGGATCCGGCCTGGGTCTACGGCCTGATCCGCCAGGAATCGCGCTTCATCATGGACGCGCGCTCGCACGTCGGCGCCTCTGGCCTGATGCAGCTGATGCCGGCCACCGCCAAGTGGGTCGCCGGCAAGATCGGCATGAGCGACTTCACGCCCGACAGCGTCAACGACTTCGACACCAACACCGAGCTGGGCACCAACTACCTGAACATGGTGCTGCGCGACCTGGACGGTTCGCAGATGCTGGCCAGCGCCGGCTACAACGCCGGCCCGCGCCGCCCGCACAACTGGCGCTCGACCTTCACTCATCCGGTCGAGGGCGCGATCTTCGCCGAGACCATCCCGTTCAACGAAACCCGTACCTACGTCAAGAACGTGATGTCCAATGCGGTGTACTACGCCGCGATGTTCAGCGGCCAACCGCAGTCGCTCAAGGAACGCCTGGGCAACGTGGTGCCGCTGGGGGCGGAAAGCTCAAGCGTGCCATGACGGGAGATGTGGCGACGCAGGGCCTGCGGGTCTATATCGTGGGCGGCGCGGTGCGCGACGCGCTGCTCGGCCTGACGCCCGGCGACCACGACTGGGTGGTGGTCGGCGCCACGCCGGAAGACATGGCGCGGCGCGGCTTCATTCCCGTGGGCGGCGATTTCCCGGTGTTCCTGCATCCGGTGACCAAAGAGGAATACGCGCTGGCGCGCACCGAGCGCAAGTCGGGCCGCGGCTACAAGGGCTTCACCTTCTACACCGGCGCCGACGTCACGCTGGAAGAAGACCTGCGCCGCCGCGACCTGACCGTCAATGCCATCGCGCAGACGCGGGACGGCGAGCTGGTGGACCCGCTCGGCGGCGCCGGCGACGTCAAGGCACGCGTGTTCCGCCATGTAGGGGAGGCGTTCGAGGAAGATCCCGTGCGCATCCTGCGCCTGGCCCGCTTCGCGGCGCGTTTCCCCGATTTCGGCGTGGCGCCCGAGACCCTGGCGCTGTGCCGCCGCATGGTCGAGGCCGGCGAGGCCGATGCCCTGGTGCCCGAGCGCGTCTGGAAAGAGGTCTCGCGTGGCCTGATGGCCGCCGCGCCCTCGCGCATGCTGGATGTGTTGCGGCAGTCGGGCGCATTGGATCGCGTCATGCCCGAGTTGCAGGAATCCGGGGAAACCGGCGGCGACGTCGATCGCGCGGCCGCGCGCAAGCTGTCCCTGCCGGGGCGTTATGCGTTGTTGTGCCGCCTGTCGCCCGGGCGCGACGCCCTGGGCCGGCGTTTGCGCGTACCCACCGAGTGCAATGACTATGCGCGCCTGCTGCCCGAGGTGCTGTCGGGCCTGGAGGCGGCACAGGCGGCCAGCGCCGATGCCGCCGAAACCCAGCTCGCGCTGCTGGAGCGCGTCGACGCGCTGCGCAAGCCCGAGCGCTTCTTCGATCTGCTGGAGACCGTGGCGGTGTTGCGGCCGGTGGACATCGGCGCCTGGCGCGCTCGCGCGCAGGCGGTGCGTGAGGTGGATGCCGGCGCCATTGCCCGGGCCTGCGCCGGTGACCCCGCGCGGATCAAGCAGAGCGTGCGTCAAGCGCGCCTGCAGCGGTTGCGCGACGCCTGAAGCGGCGTGTTCTACAGCTTGCCGAGGCGGTCGCCGCGCGCAAAGCCGATCAGCGGTTCCGTGACGCCGCGGCCTACCGCCAGCACCTTGAACAGCTCGCCCATCTCGGCTTCCGAGAGCAGCTTCTGCACCGGCGCCACCGCCTGGGCGTAGGCCCGCGCATCGCTGGGATCGAGTTGGGCCAGCAGCTCCATCAGGCCGGCGTTCATCAGGAAACGCGCCTGCGACGTATAGCCCAGCACTTGCAAACCGGCCGCCTGCGCCGCATCGGCCATGGCGGTGAAGTCGACGTGCGCGGTGATGTCCTGCAGTCCCGGCGCGGTGAACGGATCGCCATGCGCGTGATGACGCAGGTGGCACATCAGCGTACCGCCCGCGCGTTGGGGGTGGTAGTACTCGCCTTGCGGAAAGCCATAATCGATCAGCAGCGCCGCGCCTTGGTCCAGCCAGCCGGCCATGCCCCCGATCCAGGCTTCGGCCTGCAGGTTGATCTCGGACACATAGCCCGGCAGCGCGGGCATGCGCGCCGTCACCGCATCGGCCAGGCGTGGCGGGGCCGGCCGGTCTTCCCAGACAAAGCCCTGGGCGGCATCCAAGGCGACGCCGCGTTCCAGCACCGCGCCCTCGTCGCTCCAGCGGAACAGCGACACCGGCATGGCGTCCAGTACTTCGTTGGCCAGCACGCATCCACGAAAACCCGTGGGTAGCGCATCCAGCCAGCGCACGCGCTCGCCGAACGGCGCCAGCCGCTCGGCCTGGCGGGCGCGCAGGTCGGCCGAGACTTCAAGAATCAGGTACTGCGCGTCCGCCAGCCCCAGCGCATCCAGTTCACGCAGCACGCCTTCGGCCAGCGCGCCGGTGCCCGCGCCAAACTCCAGCACGGTGTGGGTGCCGGTCTGGCGCAGCACCTGGGCCGCTTGGCGCGCCAGGGTGCGGGCGAACAGCGGCGTCAGCTGCGGGGCGGTGACGAAATCGCCCGCGGGCGCACGGGCATCGGCCTCGGCCAGCTTGACGTTGCCGGCCGCGTAATAGCCCAGCCCCGGTGCATACAGCGCTTCGGCCATCCAATGATCGAACGGCAGCCAGCCCGAGGCGGCGCCAATGGCGGCGCGCAGATGCGCGGCGGCGGCATCGCCGTGGGCCTGGGCGGCGGGGGAGAGCGGGGGCAGGTTAGCGGGAGCGGGGCGTTGCATGGCGGGAAACAGGGGCGTCGTGAATAGGGCATTTTCCCAAAAAACAAACCCCGCGACAGGCGCGGGGTTTGCTGGAAGCCTTCAGGCCTTAGCCGCGACGGGCGCCGGCCGGCTTGTTGAAGCGCTTGGCGGGGCCGCCGGGGCGCTTGTCGAAGCTGGGGCGGTCGCTGCCGCGGAAGCCGCCTTCGCGTTGCGGACGGTCGCCGAAGCTGGGGCGATCGCTGAAGCTCGGGCGCGAATCGCGGTCACCGCCACGGAAGCCGCCTTCGCGCGGGGCGCGCTCGTTGAACGGACGCGGATCGCGCTGCGGACGGTCGCCGAAACTGGGGCGGTCGCTGAAGCTCGGACGGGCGTCACGGTCGCCGCCGCGGAAACCGCCTTCACGTTGCGGACGGTCACCGAAGGGACGATTGCCCTGGTAACCGCCTTCGCGCTGGGGGCGATCACCGAAGCTGGGGCGATCACTGAACGAACGGGCCGGGCGGTCGCCGAACGGGCGGTTGCCCTGGTACCCACCTGCGCCGCCTTCGCGGGCGCCCTGGTAACCGCCTTCACGCGGCTTGAATTCGCCACGCGGGCCGCCGAACGAGCGGCCTTCACGCGAACCGCCTTCACGGTGACCTTGATAGCCGCCGCCAAAACCGCCCGGGCGCTTGCCAAACGGCTTGCCGCCGCGCGGCGCGCCGCCGGTCGACGGACGCGGGGTGCGCTTCGGTTCCAGGCCGGCGATCACTTCGGGGGTGATGGACTGGCCGATGTAGTGCTCGATGCGGCGCACTTTGTGGCGCTCGGAGTGCGTGGCCAGCGTGAACGCCAGGCCGTTGCGGCCGGCACGGCCGGTACGGCCGATGCGGTGCACGTAGTCCTCGGCCTGCATCGGCAGGTCGAAGTTGACGGCGTGGCTGATGCCTTGCACGTCGATGCCACGGGCGGCCACGTCGGTGGCGACCAGGATGCGCAGTTGGCCGCGTTGCAGTTGCGACAGCGTGCGGGTGCGCTGGCGCTGGTTCATGTCACCGTGCAAGGCGGCGGCGGCAAAGCCCTGGTCGGCCAGGCGGTCGGCCAGGTCGTCGGCGCCGCGCTTGGTGGACGTGAAGACGATGGCCTGATCCAGCGTGGCGTCACGCAGGACGTGATCCAGCAACTGCATCTTGTGGCTGGCATCGTCGGCGTACAGCAGGCTTTGCGTGATGTTGGTGTGCTTTTCCTTGGCACCGGCGACTTCGATGCGTTGCGGGTCGCGCATCATGCGCGCGGCCAGCTTGGCCACGGTACCGTCCAGGGTGGCCGAGAACAGCAGCGTCTGGCGGTCGGCGGGCAGGCGGCTGACGATGGTCTCGATGTCCTCGATGAAGCCCATGTCCAGCATGCGGTCGGCTTCGTCCAGCACCAGAGTGTGCACGGTGTTGAGTTTGACGCGGCCCGAATTCAGGTGATCGATCAGGCGGCCAGGCGTGGCCACCAGCACGTCGACGCGACGCGACAGCGCCTTGAGCTGCGCGCCATAAGGCATGCCGCCGACGACGGTGGCGGTGCGCAGGTCGGCCAGCTTGCGGCCGTAGGCGGCGGTGGCTTCGGTGACCTGCAGGGCCAGCTCGCGGGTCGGGGCCAGCACCAGCACTTGCACGCCGACGCCCTTGTTGGCGGGCGTCTGGGCGATGCGGTGCAGCGCGGGCAGCATGAAGGCGGCGGTCTTGCCGCTACCGGTCTGCGACGAGACCATCAGGTCGTGGCCGGCCAGCGCCTGCGGAATGGCCGAAGCCTGAACGGTGGTGGGAGTGGTGAAACCGGCCTCTTGCAGGGCCGACAACAGGGCGGGCGCCAGGCCCAGGTTTTCGAAAGACATAACTTTCCCTTGCCGCGATCAAATGCGGCGCAGTGCTTGGTCGGGCCAGGGGATTAGGCGGCCGGATCCAGGCGACGGTTGATGGAGCATCGTGCCGACCGAATCAACCGTGCGCGTGGCGCGTTCCCGTAATGCTGCTCGGAACGCAGGGCGAAAGGAAAGGAGGTCAGGAATCGATGATGTTCGGCATGGGCTGGGCTTGGTTGCCCGGCAGACTGCTGAAATTTCCGCTAAATCAAGGCGGTAAATGCCGAACTCGTTTTGTGCAGTGCGGCGATCATAACCTGAATTCGCCTTGCATGGGAATTAATTTTTTGTCCAGCTGCCAATCAATAGGGTTTTTCCCTTGGTCGACCAGCCACTGATTGGTCTTGAGGAAATGGCCGCAGCCCAGGAACGGCACGGGCGGACGCCGGGCGGACAGCGGCGAAGGGTGATTGGCCAGCAGCACCAGGTGGCCGCTGTCGCGTGGCAGCAACGCCTGCTTGGCTTGGGCATGGGCGCCCCACAGCATGAAGACCTTGGGCGACGGGTCCTGCGCGACCAGGCTGATCAGGGCGTCCGTCACCGTTTCCCAGCCCCGCTTGGCATGCGAGGCGGGCTGGCCGTCCTCGACTGTCAGCGCGGTGTTCAGCAGCAGCACGCCCTGGTCGGCCCACGGACTCAGGTCATTGCCGGCCGGCACGGGCGTACCTGGGTATTCCTGGGCGATTTCGTTGAAGATGTTGCGCAGGCTGGGCGGACGCTTGCAATCGTCCGGCACGGAAAACGCCAGTCCCTGCGCCTGGCCGGGACCGTGATAAGGATCCTGGCCCAAGATGACCACCCGCACATCCGACGGCGCCAGACCCTGCAGGGCGCGCAGCGGCGTGGCGGGATACACCACGGCGCCCTCGGCCAGGCGCTTTTCCACGTGAGCGGTCACGGCCTGCAACGCCTCGGCGACGCGCGGCGCGCACAGGGCGGCCTGCCAGGGGGCGGGCAACTGCGCTGCCTGGGTGGCGAGGGCGGTGGGGATCAGTCGGTTATCGGTCGGCATGGCCGCGATTTTGGCACAGCACCAGCGAAGTCGCGTGGGGGCAAATCGCGTTCGCCTTTGCGGCTTTCAGACTCTTCTTACCCTCAGAATCCTTGTGCACGGGTAAGGTATGAGCGTAATTACATGTTGCGAATCGAGGCTGCTGCTCAAAACGGTATTTTCTATACAAGCGAGAAAATCGGTGAAAAAGACGGCATAAATTGAAATATGCACTTAATTAACTGAAAAACCTTCCGTTATGAAAAGAAACCGGCAATTTCAATAAGAAACAAGTGCATACCATCGTATCGCGAAGCCGCCTCCGGCAGAGGTGGTTTCCCTGCCTGGCGCTGTGCGTTTCGTTCGTCGCCTTACTGATCTCCCCGCCCCCCCTGGCCGCGCAACCCCTGCCGGCCGACGCGGCCGCGCGTGCCGGCGACATCCAGCGCCGCCAGGAACAGGACCTGGACGCGCAGCGCGCCCGCGCCGCCGAGCGGCCGGACGTGCTGTCGGCGCCCGCCGCGCCCGCCGCGGGCGAGGGGCCGCTGGTGTTTCCCGTGGAGTCCCCCTGCTTCACGCTGGACAAGGTGATCTGGGACGGCGCAGCACCACCGGCCGCGCTGCGCCGCGCCAGCGAGGCGGCGCTGGGTCAATGCGTCGGCGGCCAAGGGTTGCGCGCCTTGCAGGAACACCTGATGGCGCGCCTGATCGATCGCGGCCTGATCACCGCGCGGGTGCTGGTGCCCGAACAGTCGCTGGCCAGCGGCACGCTGACCCTGCGTTACGTACCCGGCCGCATCTCCGGGGTCAGGAGCGACGGCGCGCCCGGCTGGTGGCGCACCGCGCTGCCCACCTGGCCCGGCGGCGAGGTCAACCAGCGCGACCTGGACCAGGCGCTGGAGAACATCCGCCGCCTCGGTGGCCAGGCCGACGCCTCCATCGACGTCGCTCCCGGCCCCGAGCTGGGCGACTCCGACATCATCATCAAACCCGGCAGCGGCAAGCGCTGGCACGCCTACGTGGGCGGCGACAACGCCGGCCTGGAATCGACCGGCAAGAACCAGGTCAACGCCGGCCTCACGCTCGATTCGCCGCTGTTCCTGTACGACCAGTTGTCGGTGTCCTGGAACAGCAACGCCGACCTGCGCAACGGCGATGCCGGCTCGCGCGCGGCCTCCATCAACTACAGCATCCCGTTTGGCTACTGGACCTTGTTCGCCGGGGCCAGCAAGTCGCGCTACCGCCAGACCGTGGCCGGCTTCGAGGAACCCATCGTCTACGGCGGCACCAGCAAGCAGGTGGAGGTGGGCGTGTCGGTGGTGCCGTATCGCGGCGCCAGCTACAAGGGCACCGCCGTGCTCAAGTTCCTGCGCAAGCGCGCCAACAGCACGCTCAACGACATCGACATCGAGGTGCAGCGGCGCGACGTGGCCGGCTACGAATTCAGCTACGGCCATCGTCATTACATCGACCAGATGGTGCTGGACATCGGCGGCGGCGTGCGCGGCACGCTGCCGCAGTTTTCGAACCAGCCCGGCTACGTCTACGGCGACCCGGACTGGAATGGGCGCAGCACCATCCTGAGCGCCAACGCTGGTCTGTATCTGCCGTTCAAGGTGGCGGGGCAGCAACTGGCCTACCAGGCCAACTGGCAGATCCAGCACGCCAAGACACCGGTCGTGCCCGCCGATTACTTCACCATCGGCAACCGCTATGCGGTGCGCGGCTTCGACGGGCAGATGACGCTGGCCGCGGAAGACGGCTGGACCTTGCGCAATGACCTGTCGCTGGACCTGGGCGGGTTGGCGGGCCTGCCGGGCCAGCAGCTTTATGCCGGGCTGGACGCCGGCCGGGTCGGGGGGCCGTCGGCCGAGTACCTGGCCAGCCGCACGCTGGTCGGCGCGGTGGCCGGCCTGCGCGGCCGCATCGCCATGCCCTATGTCAACGCCAGCTACGACCTGTCGGCCGGCTGGCCCCTGAAAAAGCCCGACAACCTGAAAACGCAAAGCACCGTCTTCGCCGCCACGCTGATGTTCGAGTTCTAGACCGTTCGGGGCTCGTGCACCCCGGCCGTCGTCCATTCAGTTGCTTCACGCTTACCGAGAGTTGCCTCGCCATGTCCAAGCTTCGCTCCGCAGTCGTCTGGTTGGTCCTGACCACGCAGATCTGGACGCCCGTGCTGGCGCAGACGCTACCCATCTCCGTCGACAAGAGCGTGGCGGGCCAGAAGCCCGTGGTGGGCGTTGCCAACGGCGTGCCGGTGGTCAATATCGCGCCGCCCTCGGCCGGTGGCGTGTCGAACAATCGTTTCACCCAGTTCAACGTCGGCCCGTCGGGCGTGGTGCTCAACAACAGCGGCGCGGCCAGCCAGACGCAACTGGCCGGACAGGTGGCGGGCAACCCGATGCTGGGCAACCAGCGCGCCGCCACCATCCTGAACCAGGTCACTACCGCCAACCCGTCGCGCCTGATGGGCATGCTGGAAGTGGCGGGCAACCGTGCCAACGTCATCGTCGCCAACCCGGCGGGTATCACCTGCAACGGCTGCGGCTTTCTGAATGCCAATCGCGCCACGCTCACCACCGGCAAGCCGGTCATCGGCCCGGACGGCACGCTGGGTTTTGACATCGCCAGCGGCCGCCTCGCGATCGAGGGCGCGGGCCTGTATGGCGCCAATCTCAGCCAGCTCGACCTGCTGGCCCGCACGCTGGAGCTGAACGCGCAGGTCTGGGCCGACCGCCTCAACGTGGTCGCGGGCGCGGCGCGGGTGGGCTACGACGGCATTGATGTATCCGCATTGGCCGGGGATGGCGCGGGCACCGGCGTTGCGCTCGATGTGGCGGCGCTGGGCGGCATGTACGCCAACAGCATCCGCCTGATCGGCACCGAAGCCGGCGTGGGCGTGAACGTGGGCGGCAACCTGGCGGCCTTGACCGGCACGCTGTCCGTCAGCGCCAATGGCGACGTCAGGATCCTGCCTTCGGCCCGCGTGCAGGCCGCCCGCGATCTGTCGCTGCAAAGCGGACGCGACATCGTCAACCAGGGCACCGCCACCGCGGGCGGTGCGTTGGCCTTCAACGCCGCCGGCAAGATCGTCAACCACAGCGCCATCTCGTCGGGCTCGGGCGCTAGCATCGTGGCGCGCCAGATGGAGAACCGTGGCGCGTTCACGGCGGGCCTGCAGGCCGATGGGTCGGTCAGCCCGTTGGGCACGTTGAGCGTGCAGGTCGATCAGTTGCTCAACCCCGGCGTGTTGGTGGCGGGCGGCAATGCCGCCGTCACCGCCGGCGTGCTGGGCCTGTCGGGCGGCAAGTTCGTTGCGGGCGGTGCGTTGACGCTGGATGCCACGGGCGCGGTCAGCAACCGCGCCGGCGAAGTGTATGGCGGCTCGGTGGTGCTGCGCGCCGCCAGTCTCGACAACAGCGGCGGCAAGCTCGCCAGCGGCGGCGCGCTTCGTGGCCGCGTGACGGGCGCCATCGACAACACCGGCGGCACGCTGGCAGGCGCGGGCGCGGTCGATGTCACGGGCAGGTCCGTGGTCAACGCGGCGAGCGGCGTGGTGTCGGGCGACAACGTGGCGCTGCGCGGCACCGATGCCATCGACAACCAGGGCGGCACGGTGCAGGCCAACGGCGCCTTGCGTGTCGAGACTGCCGGTGCACTCGACAACCGAGGCGGCAAGCTGCTGGGCGGCAGCGCCGACATTCAGGCGGCGAGCGTGGACAACCGCAACGGCGTGGCCCAGGCCGATGGCAAGTTGGCGATCACGAGCGGCGGCGTCTTGCGGAACCAGGACGGCGGCCTGTATGGCGGCACGGCGGATTTGAAGAGCGGCAGCCTGGAGAACGGCGCCGGACGCATCGCGACGGACGGCGCGCTGGATGTCACCGTCACCGGCGCCATCGACAACACCGGCGGCACCATCGCCGCCCAAGGCCTGGCCTCGTTGGACGCGCAACGCCTGACCAACGCCCGCGGCATCGTCGCGGCTAATGGCCTCTCGCTCGAGACGCAAGGCGTGCTGGACAACAATGCCGGCCTGATCCAGGCCGACAATGCCCTGGCCCTGAGCGCCGGAAGCCTGATTAACCGCGACACGCTCGTCAACGGCGTCGCCGGCGCGGGCGGCACGGTCGCCGGCGCTCTCGGCATGATGGGCAAGCAGGTCACGCTCAACGCCGGTTCCATCGACAACCAGGCCGGCCGCATCGGCGCCGGCCAGGACCTCGGCGTGACCACCGGCGCGCTCGACAACGCGCGCGGCAACGTGTCATCCGACGCCAACGCCAAGCTCGCGTTCAGCAGCCTGACCAACACGGGCGGCGCCCTGACCGCCGGCACTTCGCTGGAACTGGTCACCGGCAACCTCGACAACGACGGCAAGATCCATTCCGGCCAGGATCTGAAGATCACCGCCAATACGCTGACCAACCGCGCCGGCGGCGAACTGATCGCGGTGCGCAACAACGAGCTGGTCATCGGCGGCCTGCTGGCCAACGCCGGCCTGATCGACGGCGGCTACACCCGCATCCATGCCGGCAGCCTGACCAACACCGGCCGCATCTACGGCGACCGCATCGGCATCCAGACCCCGGTCCTGCTGAACGACGCCAACGCGGTCATCGCCTCGCGCGGCGATATCGACCTGGGCGTGGGCACGCTGACCAACCGCGAACATGCGCTGATCTACGCGGCGGGAGATCTGCGGATCGGCGGCACGCTGGACGCCGGCGGCAAGGCGGCGGGGCAGGCGACGCTGCTGGCCAACGAATCGGCCACCATCGAAGCCGAGCGCAACGCAGACATCGCCGCGGCCAGTATCCAGAATCGCAATCTGCACTTTGCCAGCGAAACCGTCGAAGTCAGCCGCGAAGCCAAATGGTTCTATCGCTTGGACGGCACCACCGACATCGTCGACGGCGAGGGCATGTGGTTCTGCAACACCGTCAAATCCATCTGCGGCCGCGGGCCGAGCTGGATGGGACAGTACGACGAGCGGCGCCTGCTGATGCCGTCGGCGCGCTATCCGGAAAGCCAGTATGGGCCGCCGTTTGACTACAGCAATATCCAGAATGACCAGGAGGGGCGGGCGGGTATCAGTGCGCCGATTGGCCTGGCGTACATTCCCTCGACATATGAATGCGGCGGCGGAGATGCTGGCGAATGCTACAGCAACCCTGCTCAGTTCCTTTACAAGCCAGACGCCAAGATCTGGTCCGTATTCCAAGTAGAGCGCCCCAGCGGCCTCCGGCAGCCGTCGTCGTCCGGCGAATGCGACCTGAGTTGCCTGGCCCAGTACAGGCACGACGTGGAGCTGTACGACACGCTGAACGAGAAGATCAAGGCGTTCAACGCCGACTTCCGCAACAACCGCATGATCAAGGACTTCACCTTCTACGAGGTGACCGAGATCACGCGCGAAACGCGCATCACGCAAAGCGATCCGGGCAAGATCATCGTTGGCGGCAACGCCCGCCTTGCCGGCAATATCGTCAACGATAAGAGTCGCATCCTCGCCGGCGGCACCCTGAAGACCGAAGGCGGCACGCTGAGCAACGTCGGCGCCGAGGGGCTGCGCACGGTCGACCGTGTCGGCACCATGGCCTACACCTACGAGAAGAACGACTCCCGCAAGTACAACCGCTCCGACTACAACGCCACCGTCCTGGCCGAACGCATCGAGACCGGCCTGGGCGACGCGCAAGGCGGCGCCTCCGTCGCGCCGTCCGGCCAGACGCCGGGGGGCAGCACCATCGTCCAGGCGCTGCCGCCAGCCACGCTGACGCGCATCACGCTACCCGGCAACCAGACCATTGCCGTCGTCGTGCTGCCGCCGACCATCCCGACCAGCAAGCTGTACCAGGTCGTTCCGGCGCCCAACGCGCCTTACCTGATCGCCACCGACAGCCAGTTCATCGGCTCGCGCACCGTGGTGTCCAGCGACTTCCTGCTGGAGAAACTGAACCAGGATCCTGGCCATATCCTCAAGCGCCTGGGCGACGGCTTCTACGAGCAGAAGCTGGTCGCCGAGCAGGTCATGCTGGCCAGCGGCCAACGCTTCGTCGGCGACTACACCGACAACGAAACCCAGTACAAGGCGCTGCTGTCGGCAGGCGCCGACTTCGCCAACCAGTTCGGCCTGGCGGTGGGCACCGCGCTGACCGAAGAGCAGATGCGCCACCTGACCAGCGATATCGTCTGGATGGTGGAGCAGACCGTCACGCTGCCCGACGGCACGCAGCAAAAGGTGCTGGCGCCGCAGGTCTACCTGGCCGTCAAGCCGGGCGACCTGCGCGGCGACGGCACGTTGATTGCAGGCCGCGACACGCAGATCAGCGCGACGGGCGACGTGGCCAACAGCGGCACCATCGGTGCGCGCAATGCGCTGGTGGTCGATGCGCAGAACGTGCGCAACACCGTGGGCACGATCCAGGGCAAGACCGTCAACCTGAATGCGCGCAATGACATTGATAATCTGGCGGGACTGCTCAAGGGGGATGGCGTCACGCTGACCGCGGGCCGCGACATCAACCTCACGGCCAGCACCCAATCGAACGTGCGCGGCGGGATCAGCAACACCATCGTCGACGGGGTGGCCCGTATCGACGCCGGGACGCTGAATGCGCAGGCGGGCCGCGACGTCAACGCGCAGGCTGCCGCCATCGTCACCAGCGGTGATGCGAGCATTCGCGCCGGCAACGATATCAACCTGACCGCCGCGGGGACGAGCTACGGCGAGTCGTTCAACTTCGGCAAGAAGAACCGGTCGGAGATGCGTACGACGGAGGATATCGGTACGCAGATCGCCGCAGGTGGCAACCTGACGCTGATGGCAGTGAGGGACGTCAACGCCATCGCCGCGCAAGTCGCATCGGACAAGCAATTGGCTGTTGGCGCGGGACGCGACATCAACGTGCTGGCGGGGGACGCCAGTGGCTACACGTACAACGAGATCTACTACAAGACGAAAGGCTTCCTTTCCAGTAAGACGACGCACCGCATCCGCGAGACGGAATGGACCAAGGGAGTTAGTTCGACCTTTGGCGGCGACACGGTCGCGATGCTGGCCGGACGCGATATGACGGTCGTCGGCTCGAATATCGTCGGTGATCGCGATGTCGAGATCGCGGTTGGCAGAGATCTGCAGGTTCTGGCCAAGGACGAAACCTACAAGGACTATCAGTACGAAAAGGTCAAAAAGTCGGGCTTTGGCGGCGGCGGGTTCAGCATCGGCTACAACAAGCAAGAACGCACGGATTGGATGCGCGGGGCCAGTGGCGGCTATGCCGCGAGCACGATTGGCAGTGCTGGCGGTAACCTCACTATCGACGCGGGACGCGATGTCGGCGTCATGGCGAGCAATCTGCTGGCCCAGGATGGCAATATCTCCATCGTCGGCAGCAACGTCGCGATCATTGCCGGCGTCGGCGAAGCACGCCAGCATGAGTATCACGAGTTCAAACAGTCCGGCCTGACTATTGGCGTGGCAGGCGGCATGTTGGGCGCTGCCCAGCAGATTCAGGGCACCTTGCAGCAAGCTGGCGACGCCAAGAGCGGCAGGCTGGCCGCGGTCAAGGTGGGGCAGGCGGCTTATCAAGCGGTGCAGGCCAACCGGATGATGGACGCGGCAAAGGCTGACGATGCGTCGGTCGCGCAGAAGGACGCCGCCAGCGCCCAGATCCAGATTAGCCTGGGCTCCAGCAAGTCTGTCAGCGAAACGAAGCGCACCCAGGAAACCGCCTTTGGCTCTTCCGTCATGGCGGGCGGCAATATCTCCATCATCGCTTTGGGCGAAAAGGGCGTTGCCGGCTCGGGCAATCTCTCCATCATCGGCAGCGACCTGGCCGGCAAGAATGTACTGCTGGCGGCGACCAATGACCTGATGCTGCAAAGTCAGGCTCAGACATCCACCGAAGTCTCCACCAATAAGAACAGCGGCTGGAAGGTCGGCGTCGGCATCGGTGTCTCTGATAGCGGTAGCGGCGGCGGCATCAATATCTTTGCCAGCGGCTACGTCGGAAGCGGCAACGCCAAGGGGAACGGCACGACGTATCGCGAGACCCAGGTCAGCGCGCGCGACAACCTGACGTTGATCTCCGGCCGTGACACCGTGCTCGAAGGCGCCCAGGCGCGGGCGGACCGCATCCGCGCCGATATCGGCCGAAACCTGATTCTGGCGAGCCAGCAGGATTCGGATCGCTATGACGCCAAGCAAAAACAGGCCAATGCGGGGGCCAGCTTCAGTTTTGGGTCGATGACCGGCAACGCCTATCTCGGCGCGAGCATCGGCAAGACCAAGTCCAACTATGACAGCGTGATCGAGCAGACGGGGCTGTTCGCGGGCTCTGGGGGGTATGACATCTACGTCGGTAAACACACGCAACTTGACGGAGCGGTCATCGCAAGCGGTGCCGATGCGAGCAAAAATTGGTTGTCCACCGAGACCTTGGGGTTCAGCAATCTGCATAACAAGGCGGAATACAAATCGACCACCGTGGGTATCAACCTGGGTATGTCTGGCGCGTTCGACAAGCCGAACAAGGGTGACGCATTGGGGGCTGGCCCATCGGGCTTAAGCTTCGGGAGCACCAGTGGAAGTGAATCAGGGACTACCCGCGCAGCGGTATCGGCGGGCACGATCGAGGTACGTTCGGATAAAGACACGGGTAGGGATAGTACGGCCGGGCTGAGCCGTGACACCGAAGGCGCGAACGGTAGTATTGGAAAGATCTTCGACAAGGACAAGGTTCGCGAGCAACTTGAGTTCCAGCAGGCTTTTGGGCAATTGGGGATGCAGATTGCGGGCGACGTAACCAAAAAACTCGCGAAAGACAATCCCGACATCTGGGGTGAAGGAAAAGTTGGGAAAATCGCTGTTCACTCCATTGTCGCGGCGGCGGGCGCTGCACTGGGCGGGGGGAATGTTGCAGGCGCGATTAGCGGGACAGTTGCAGGGGATTTAGCCTCGGCTGCGTTCAAAGATGCAATAGATGAGGTGATGAGTGGTTTGCCCCCTGCCATCCAGAGGGAGGTGGCCAGTATCGCCCTGAATGCGCTAGCGGGCGCGGCCGGTGGTTTGGCGGGTGGCGTAAGCGGTGCCGGTGCGGCCCTGTCTGCGGATATGTTCAATCGTCAGCTTCATCCCGACGAAAAAGAACTCGCTAAGAAATTGGCGCTAGAGGCAAAGAATGTAGGATACGACGTGACTGTCGAGCAGATTGAAACGCAGTTGCGCAGGATGGATGTGACGTTACTGGATGGGGAGACTCATGCAGGAACTGCGGCTGTTGTGATAGGCGACGATGGGATATTCGACAAGGCTACCAATTTTGTTCTGGTCGGTCGTGCTGAGGACGGTAGGAACATCTGGATGGAAGTCCCTTCGCCAGCCGACAGGCAGCTACAGGAATTCATCGTGGCCAATGCCAACGCGCGGGACATCCCTACGGGTCTGAACTACAGGCTCGAACCGGATCGCACGAACTACTGGGATAACTTTGCATCGCCTGGATCCACGGTGAAACCCTCATCTGCCGCCTCTCGATACTGCGTAACCGCTGAATGCGCTGCAGGCTTGGCAAGGGTAATGAGCGCCGCTGACTATGACGATCGTCGCAACCAGAATGCCGATGTGATTGCATATTTGGCCAAAGCAAATGGCCGATTTGGCGCTATAGCTGGAACCGTGGGGAGCGTGCCAGGAAATCCGTATGGAGGGCTATTTCTCGGCGCAGCCAAGACGGCTGACGTCAGTAGTTGGGTATTGGGGGGGCTGGAGCAAATGCTCAGACCGAAACCCATCGCCTATGCTACAGGTGGAGTTATTGACGTAGGAGTACATCTGGGCAGTAATTCGATGCCCTATGGTTCTATTATATTCAATGAGATTGGTGAATACCTAAAATCCAGATATGCAAATTAAGCCATGAACAAATTTATGGAAATGATGCGTCGAATTTTTATACGTGATGATAATATTGCACCCGTATATAGATATTTATTTGCAATATGTGGTGCCGCTCTTTTTTTTGCAGATATAGAAATTTGGAATACTGGCTGGGTTTGGTATGTTGGTTTTGTTGTGGCCTTGGTGGGTGGATATTCCGCTCGGGCGGCGCAATTGAAGATTCGCCCTTTCTCCCTTGCGCCGTATCCGCGAGGATGGCTAAAGTCGAGGAGGAAGAAACGACCGGCGGATGAAGATTGATATGCCTATCACTTTTGTGTCTGGAGAAATCTACCGTTGCCATAGCCGAAGCCGCCGGTTGAAGGTGGGGTAATCGGCAGTGAAAGTACGTACCTAAAAAATCGCGAGCATAGTGCGATTGGATTTCCTTAAATTACTCTGGATGTGCATTCAATTTACGCCCTGGTTGGAAAAATAGAATCTGGATTGAGTGGATGATCTGGAGCTTAATTGTGCAAGCTCTAGATTTTTCACTGTGAATGATTTTCTCCATCTTGTTTTGGATTCAAAAACTCCATGGAGTCCTGCTTCAAAAATATTCTTGCTTTCGCTACGCTGTTGTTGACGTCAGGCTGCTCCTTCATCATGGGTTCGCCTCCCGAGGCACTCGCCACCAACCCTGAGCCAGGCGAAGTCATCAGTCCCGTACTGATCTACACCTCTAATTGCGATTATCAGAAGGAAATCGACGACACGGGATGGATTGGTGCCGGCACTACGCTGCCAGCGTCATACGCTGCCGAGGCCGTCTGCAATGCGCTGAATGCCGAGCTACCTGGCGCCATGGACGCCGCAGGCATCAAAGCGACGTTCAAGTTGCGCAAGGTTGATCCGAAGTCCGCCCGTCCACCGACCTTGAAAGAAGACGCTGCGACGATCGGTGCAAAGTACGTGATTGCATTGGGCGAACCCAATGGCTTCGGCGGCTACCAACAGTACGGCCCCTCAGTTGGCATCAAGGTGCGGTTGTATGACGCCGTTTCAGGTGAGCACCGGGGCTGGGCGGATGATTCCTATCCGATTTCCTTGCGTGACTATTCCAACCGTGGGCCGGCGAAGGATGGGCTACGCATCGCGGCGGATTTTGCCAATCGATTGGCTCGGACGATGCGCCAACGGTGCGTAGCGGCCTATCCCTACCAGTGCGCTCAGTCCGGCTTGCTACGACTAGCAGAGCCTCGCGACTAGGACTCATTGTCGCGGCGATCGGAGGGTATTCGGCCAGGGCCTCGTAGTTGAATATTCGGCCCTTTGATCGAGCGCCCTATCCCGCCGGGTGGCTGGCGGATAGGAATGGTGGGCGAGTGCGCGACAAGGATGAAAAAGAGTAAGTTGATGGTCGGATCACGCTTGCTTCGCATCAGCGTGGGCTCTGCATCCACCTTCAGTCTGATATCGCCTCCCATCCTCAGTTACCTAGCGCCCGCTCAATGCATCCCCCCTTCCTGCCGAAGACAAGGGGGACTCATGACGGTGGACAAAGCGCGACCAATCTCGATTCCCTAGGCTTTCTACAAGGGGCAAATCAATCGTTGCTACCCCTGACCTGCTCTGAGAAATTCGTACCACTGGGTATTTGAGAAAATAGCTTCTGACGCGAGAAGGAAGCGAGATGAAGAAGGCAAGGTACAGCGAAGAGCAGATAGTTCGGATACTGCGGGAGGGTGACCGAGACCCGGTGGCCGGCGTGGCCAAGCGGCACGGAGTGAGCGAGCAGAGCATCTATGGCTGGCGCAAGCATTTCGGGGAGTTTGGGGTGGACGAGGTGCGCCGGCTCAAGGAAATAGAGACCGAGAACGCTCGGCTGCGCAAGCTGCTGGTCGAGCGGGATCTGGAGATCGAGGCGATGAAGGAGGTCAATCGCCGAAAGTGGTGAGCGTACTAGGTTCGGCAGGAGCAAGCCCGTCTGGTTTGCTCGCTTGGGGTTTCCCAGCGCCGGGCCTGTACGCTGTATGAAGTGTCTCGTTCGGGTTTGCGTTATGAGCCGAGCAAGGCGAGCGCGGACGCGCCGGTCGTGGCGAGGATGAAGGCGCTCTCGGCCCAGTATCCCCGGTATGGTTATCGGCGGATCAGCATATTTCTGGCCCGGGAGGGGCACACGATGAGTATGTCCCGCGCGTGGCGATTGTGGAACGTGGCGGGGCTGCAAGTGCCCCATAAACGGCCTCGGCGCCGCGTGGCAGCTTCTCGCCCGCGACCGCTGACGCCGGCGCGAGCCAACCAGGTCTGGTCCTATGATTTCGTCTTTGACGCGTGCGCCAACGGTCAGCAGATCAAATGCCTGACGCTGGTCGATGAGTACACGAGGGAATGCCTGGCTATTGATGTGGCCGGGTCAATCCGCTCACGCAGAGTGATCGAGATATTGACCCGCGTCATCAGTGACCGCGGAACTCCCCGATATCTGCGTTCGGACAATGGCCCGGAGTTCGTCTCGCGCGCCTTGCTGCAATGGATTGCGGATCAAGGCATTGAGACGGCGCTGATCGACCCGGGCAAGCCCTGGCAGAACGGCACGACCGAGAGTTTTAACGGTAAGCTGCGCGACGAGTGCTTGAATATGGAATGGTTCTGGAACCGGACCGAGGCACGCATCGTGATCGAAGACTGGCGCGAGCATTACAACACTGTCAGGCTGCATTCCAGTCTGGGGTATTTGACACCGCAGCAGGCCGCCCAGGTCGCTGCATCAGGATTACTAACCGAAGCTAAATCCCAAATCCCGGTGGTGTGAAAAATCCGAGCAGGTCATGGTCCTGGAACTCCTATTCCTATGTCTCCTACCCAGAATCCCGATCTGACGGCAGAAGAGTTTGCTCGCGCCGCCTTTAATGGGCAGAAACCCTTGAGGGTCAAGGATAATATCTCTGGACCAGGGAGTTGGGTGGCGATCATGCCGGATTGCACGGCAATTACGTATAGACCAGTAGGTCAAGCCTCGTCCAAAACCGCGGAGACAACCGCGACCGTGGAAGTAAATAGCAGAGCAATACGGGAAATAAATAGCGGGGAACAGGCAAAATTTAAATTCCCCGCCCTTTGAGGATTTTTTTCATGAATAGCGATCTAAGATTGCGCTATCAGCGCCAGCTTATATATGCCGGGCTCGATGACTTTACGCCGAATGGGGTGTTTCCCGCTTATCTTGGGGGGAGAGATGGCCACAATGTCGCTGAATGGAAGCGCGAGGTCGTTGCCTTTCTTAAAGTAAGTACTCAACGAGGGGCGGTAAAAATAGTTAACTGGAATAATTTGTTTTCTTCCTTGGAGCCGGTTAATTTGGATAATCTTATGTTGGCTGACGAAAAAAAAGGTAATGCCAGACTGGATGAGGATATTGTCTGGAATTCCCTCTATTTTTTTGGAACTGATAGTCTGATTAAGGATTTAGAGAGGTTTGGTCTATTGGATTGGGATGCGTTGATGCTTCCAGAGAGGGTGGATTTTATTAATTTTATTCAAGATAAATATCGAATTGTTTTTTCTTAAATTTACTGCGCGGGGCGCAATCGTGAGGCCAGGGAATGATTGTGCTGAAAAATAAAATGGTGCGTTTTATCTTTAAGGAAAGCAGCCTTTCGGGTGGTGCGCAAGCGTTTTTATGCGTGTTCATCTTGAATCAATTTTTCTGATGGGTTATTGATATAACTGATTATGTCCTTTGGTTTCCCGGGGGGGGGTTGGGATGCGCTATACGGCTGTTTGAGGGCCCTGAGCTGGATGCTTTGTGAAAAGATTAGCAAATTCAGTTCTCTCAAAAATGAGTTGGCTGATGCCGCTGATCGCGGTTCGGAGTCGGGGCATAGCGTCGAGCTGTATTGACCCAGTAAAAACCTGCTCACGTCATAATCGAGGAAATGACGATGAGCACGAAGATGGAAGAAAGACATCAAACGTTGGACAGCCAAGCGCAAAAGCGCGCTGGTGCTGGACATCATCCAAGGCAAGACGACAGTGGCCGAGGCGAGCCGCCAATATGACCTGTCGCCATCGGAAGTCGAGCAGTGGGTCGATGACGGCAAGCGGGGGATGGAGAACGCCTTGCGAGCCAACCCGCAGGATGTGCGTGAACAGTACGAGCGCCAGCTTAAAGGCCTGCAAGAGGCGTACGGCGAGGCGATGCTGGAGCTGCGCGCCAGAAAAAAATTGCAGTCCCTGCTGGGCGAGGACGAGAAGTGATCGAAACGATCCACCAGGGACTGCAAGCCGAGGGCATCACCGTCTCGATCGCCAAGCTGTGTCGCTGGTTCGGTGTGCCGCGCCGCACGGTGTACTACAAGCCAGTGAAGTCCGCGCCGAAGGTTGATCCGAAGTTCGCCTCGCCGATCAAGGCGATGATCAAGGAGTCGCCGTCGTTTGGATACCGGACCGTCGCGCACCTGCTGGGGTTCAACAAGAACACCGTGCAGCGCGTGTTCCAGCTGATGGGCTGGCAGGTTCGTAAGCGGCCGATCGGCTTCAGGCCGCGGATACAGGCGCTGCCATCGGTGGCAACGATGCCTAACGAGCGCTGGTCCACGGATATGTGCCGGATGTGGGCTGGCCGGGACGGTTGGCAACGCTGGCGCTGGTGATCGACTGCCACACGCGCGAACTCTTAGGCTGGCACCTGTCTCGCAGCGGCAAGGCCGGCACCGCGGGTAGCGCCCTGGAACATGCCTTGATTGCGCGCTTCGGGACGTTGGGCCGCGTGCCGATGCCGTTTCTGTTGCGCTCGGATAATGGGCTGGTGTTCACGTCGCGCAGCTACACCGCACTGGTACGCGGCTATGGGTTGCGCCAGGAGTTCATCACGCCGCATTGCCCTCAGCAGAACGGTATGGTCGAGCGTGTGATCCGCACGCTCAAAGAGCAGTGCGTGCATCGGCATCGCTTCGAGACGATCCAACATGCCAGCCGCGTGATCGGCGACTGGATACGCCTCTACAACGACCGACGACCACACCAAGCGCTCGGCATGAAGACACCGGCTGAGGCATTTGCTTTAGCCGCTTAACCTGAGCAGGTTTCGCTGGGTCAATACAGACAGCCCGAACGGGCGGTCGAACTGCTTCGGAAAATGCTTCAGGACAACATGGGGCTGAAAGGCAAGGGCACCACCCCAGGCATGCCGAGTTACTACCATCTTGGCCGGGCACTGATCGATGCACGGCAGTGGTCTAGTGCGGCAGAAGCCTTTTCCGAAGGGATGACTTACCAACAGGATTATGTTTGGGCATACGCCTATCGCAGCCTGGCCTGCGACCGGATGGAGCTGCCGGAGCGGGCGCGGGCCGACATCGACAAGGTGCGTTCCTTGGTCAGGAACTCCCAACCGGATGCCCGCGAGGAACACCGCCGGACCCTCCAGAAACCTCCATTCGTAGAATTATTGAAAAAGTATCCTGAGCGAGGAAGCTAGGCGGTAGGGCGTATCGTTGTGTCGCCAAGACACAGCCCCGCCACAGGTGACAAATTCCGCCGTTCGCATCAAGGTGCGCTGTATGACACCGTTTCGGGTGAGTGCCTGGGCTGGGCGGATGATTTCCTTAAGTGACTATTCCAACCGCGCGTAGAGGCTTACCCCTACCGGTGCACTCAGCCCGGCTTGTTCCGCCTGGCCGAGCCTCGCGACTCCTATGGCAAATGAGCACCGCGTTTGCCGTGGCTAATTTATTCTCTTTTGAGTGAGTGGTAGATGATTGCTGTGTTGCGTTGCATGGCGCCCGCTGTGTTGCTGGGCGGCGCCTTGGCGGGTTGCTCCGCCACCAACCCCAATATCCTCAGCCGTTACGACGCTGGCAGCAGTGCGCGGGTTCGCGTGTATGTGTATACGGCGGATCGCATCCGCCTGGATTTTGACAGGACGTGCTTCCTGCCCGCGTCGGGTCTGTTCGGCCATGGCGACGGCCTGGAGACGATCCAGCGCTCGCACATGCGCGGCAGCGGCAGCGTTGGAATGCCGCCTTCGCCGAACATTTGGGGCCAGGTGTTCGACGAATTCATCATCAAGGCGGGTATTCCGGTAACCATCTACGGTCAGGTCGGCGGGACGTACAGAAGCGCCGGGCCTTATGGGTCCGTGACCACCACGAGTTGGCCCGAGACGAAGAATGCCGGGTATTTCACGCCAGCCGCTGGCAAGGACTACGAGGTCTATGTGGAGCGGCGCGCGGTCTTGGTGCAGGACATCACGGTGCCCGGCGCCAGCGCAGCGGAACGGGTGGTGCCATTGATGCCGGCTTCGCCCTGCCCGGAACCCTCTGCGACCGTGATGCCGAAGGTCTGACCGTGGTCGCAGGGCCTATCTGATACGCGGCGTCTCAAATCGGCCATTCCCCCAACCGATACGCCGAATCCCAGAATATCCATTCCAACTGCGCCGCATGCGTATACGCCCGATGCATCTCATCGCGCGTCTGCGCCGACGCTTTCTCCGCTGCCTGATCCACCGACGCGATCACTTCACGCACCAGCGCGTGGAATTCGTCGCCGGCGTACGTATCGATCCAGGCCCCATACGGATTGGGACGCGTCGCCCGCGCGTGGATGTCGCGCCCGATCTCGGCATAGATCCAGAAGCACGGCAGCAACGCGGCCAACGCCACCGGGTACGGCGCGCTCCACGCCGTGGCGATGAGGAAGCTGGTGTAGTGATGGCTGGCGGGCGACAGCGGGGTGCGGGCGAACGTCTCGGCGTCGATGCCGAACTGCTTCATGAAGCCTTCGTGCAGGCTGCGTTCGACCACCACGGCGTTCTTGGCCGCGTCGGCGAACTGCACCACGCCGTCGGCATGGTCGGCCTTGGCGGCGGCCACGGCCAGGGCGCGGCCGAAGGCCAGCAGGTAGTGCGCGTCCTGGATCATGTAGTGGCGGAACGCCTGTTCGCTGAGTTGGCCGCTGGCCAGTTCCTGGTTGAACGGCATGGTGCGCGTTTTTTCGTACAGCGCGGCGTTGCGCGCCCAGGCGTCGGTGCTGAAAGACATGGCAATCCTCAAGGCGAAATCGGACGGCGCGTGCGCGCGCGTCGAGGGTGAGGACCAAGGGTATCAACAATTGCGCGGCGCGTCGGCGGGGGGGGCGCCGCGGCCGCGGGCTGTCAGACGTCGTCGAAGTAGAACGCCTTGTTTATCTTGGCTTCGAGCTTGAGATAGGCGGCGGATTCCTGCCAGACCTGGCAGGCGCCGATCAGAAACAGCACGCCGACGACGGCGGCAATGGCGCCCAGCCAGCTGAAGCTCACTGCCAGCAGGATCAGCGGCACGGCACAGACTAGCGCCAGCCACCATTGCAGCAGCAGCTTCAGCAGCATGCCGAGGAAGAAATAACCGGCCACCAGTCCCACCAGCACGGCGACGACGATCAGGAATTCCATGGCTGTCAGGCCGCCAGGATGCGCGCTTTCTGCTCGGCGAACTCCGCGTCGGTCAGTATGCCGCGGTCGCGCAGGCTGGCCAGTCGCTCCAGCTTGGCGATGATGTCGTCATCCGGAACGGCGGCCTTGGCGGCGGGCTGCTGCATGAAGCGCGCCTTGCGTGCCTCAATGGCCTCCTGCACGCGGTTGGCGAACCGCATGACGGTCTTTTTCCAGACGTTGCGTATCTGGTAGCTGCCGGCGCTGTCCTGGATGGCGATGTTGCCGAACATGAGGCCGGTCTCGCCGGACACGGCGTTGACCTTGTCCAGGTCGATCGCGGTCTGGCGCAGTCCGTAGATCAGGCCCTTGTCGAGGAAGATGATGCGCTTGTCGGTCAGCGTGATGAGCCAGGTGTTGTTGTTCATCATGCCGGAGGTGAAGGCCAGGATTTCCTCGTCGTCGTACAGCACGTGGGGCAGGTGGTTCAGTTCCTTCTTGGTGAAGAACTGGTCGTCGCCGATTTCACGGGCGATTTCGTCATAGCGCGCTTTCAGTTGTTCGGGCGACGCGTTTTTATAGTCGAAGGCCATGCACTTCCTTGCATCCGGTTATGGCATCGGCAGCCAAAGCGCGCCTATCTTAAGCCATACTGTGGTCTCGCGTGGCGGCGCACAGTCAATACTCCGGGCCCTGCGCGGGGCCGGGAGGTTGTCTGTCGATTGTCGAGATTCGAAGCGACGCAACGCCTGCTGCGCGCGCCGCATGCCAGAGGGCGCAGGGCCTATTGCATGTACCACCCATGGCTGACCACGAACGACTGCCCCGTGAACGCCGCGCTGGGGAAGGTCGACAGGAACAGCGCCGTCTGCGCCACGTCCTCGACCGTGGTGAAGATGCCGTCGACGGTATCGCCCAGCATCACCTTCTTGACCACGTCTTCCTCGCTGATGCCGAGCTCCTTGGCCTGCTCGGGAATCTGCTTTTCGACCAGCGGGGTACGCACGAAGCCGGGGCAGATGACGTGCGAGCGCACGTTGTGCTTGGCGCCTTCCTTGGCCAGCACGCGTGCCAGGCCCAGCAGCGCATGCTTGGCGGCGACGTAGGCGGACTTGAGCGGCGAGGCTTCGTGCGAATGCACCGAGCCCATGTAGATCACGACGCCGCCGCGATCGTCCTTGTACATGTGCTTGAGCGCGGCTTTGGTGGTGAGAAAGGCGCCGTCCACGTGGATGGCCTGCATCTTCTTCCAGTCGGCGAAAGCGAAGTTCTCGATGGGGTTGACGATCTGGATGCCGGCGTTCGAGATCAGGATGTCGATGCTGCCGTAGGCGGCAGCGACGCGGTCGATGCCTTGGTTGACGGCGTCTTCGTTGGTGACGTCCATGGCCACGCCCATGGCCTTGCCGCCGGCCTGTTCGATTTCATGGGCGACGGCCTCGGCGCCGGCCAGGTTCAGGTCGGCGATGGCGACTGCGGCGCCGGCGCGCGACAGGGTCAGCGCGATTTCCTTGCCGATGCCGCTGGCGGCGCCGGTGACGACCGCGACTTTTCCGTTCAGATTGCTCATGCTGGGGACCTCCGGGTATGGATGCCGCGAGCCGGGATGCGCCCGCGGATGCGAGGGGCATGGGTTGATGGTAACGCGCCAGGATGAGAGGCGCCTGAATGGTCCGGTCAGGTAACTTTCTATGTCATTTGCTTCGGACGACGGCGCAGCACGGTGCGCAGGGCCGGCCTAGCGCATGTGGCGATACCGGGGCTGCGGCAGGTTGGCGGCCGCCCGCTACGCCCCGGCTGCTGTTACCAACCGCACTGCGGCCTGCATTCAGCGGTTGCCGGCTGCTCCCGGCTGCGCGAGAATCCGCGGCATTCGAGCCCGCCGCGCAGGCGGGATCCTGGTTTCTTACAGAGCGAAGACTAGCGTGTCATCAGTCATGGATGGTCGGGCGGGCAAAGGCGGCAGGATGGCGGACAGGTGGGCGCGGCGCATGGCGGCGTTGCTGCTGGCCCTGGGGGCTGGCGTGGCGCAGGCCGCGCATGTGGTGGTGGACACGGGCCATACCCCCAGCCAGCCTGGCGCGACGGGCGCCAGCGGCCGGGTGGAGTATCAGTACAACCTGGACTTGAGCGGCGCGGTGGCCACCGACCTGCTGGCCCTGGGGGATCGGGTGACGCGGGTGTCGGCCGATGGCGCCGAGATACCGTTGGGCCGCCGTACCCGGGTCGCGCCGGATGCGGACCTCTTCATATCGATCCACCACGATTCGATGCAGCAGCAGTACATTGACGCCGGTCGCCAGCGCGAATTCTCGGGATTCTCCATTTTTGTCTCACAGCGCAATCCGCGCTACGCCGACAGCCTGCGCTGTGCCAAGGCGATCGGCGAGGCGTTGCTGGCGGCGGGCGAGAAGCCGTCGCTGTATCACGCCGAGCCCATCGCCGGCGAGAACCGGCCATTGCTGGACCGCCGCCTGGGCGTGCATCGCTACGACGGGCTGGCGGTACTCAAGACCGCCACCATGCCGGCGGTGTTGGTGGAGGCGGGCGTGATCGTGAATCCGGACGAGGAAGCCAGGCTGGCCAGGCCGGAGACCATTCAGCGGCTGGCAGGCGCGATCGCCGGCGGCGTGCACGCTTGCCAGGTGCGCTAACGCGCGGCGTGCGACATCCGACCTGGGGCATGGCGATCCCGGGCGGGATGGATAAAATCCCGGTTTCGAGGGGCGGGCCGCGCCGCCTGGTTGACGTGGCGGCGCGAAGCGGAGGCGATCCGGCTCGCGGCATGCGTTCCGAGCACAAGGACTGATAATGCTGAAAAGAAAACTGACGGCACTGGGCATGGGCCTGGCGTTCACCCTGATGGGCGGTCTGTCCACCGCGCCCGCGCAGGCCCAGGCGCCGGCGCAGCAGCAAGAGACGCCCGAGCGCTATGGCCCGTTCTTCTATCTGCCGAGCGAGCCGAACCTGCTGATCTATGTGGGCGCGGTCAGCGCCAATGATTTGCTGCACATGAAGAAGGCGCTGCGCGAGCATCCGACCATCTCCACCCTCATCCTGCAGAACAACGGCGGCGGACTGGTGCACATTGGGCTGGTGGTGGCCGAAGAGGTCTATGAGCGCGGGCTCAATACCTATATTCCCAAAGACAGCTACTGTGCCTCGGCCTGCGCGTTCGTGTTCTTTGCCGGGCGTCAGCGCCTGGCCGAGGGCCGCCTGGGCGTGCACCAGATCACCGCGCCTGAGATGACGGGCGAACAGGCCCAGTTCGGCGTGTCGGATATCGTCGCCACCTTGCCGAAGTATGGCGTGTCTGCGGATGTCCTGGGCATCATGTTCAGCACGCCGTCCAAGGAGATGTATTTCTTCTCGCCTCAGGAGATCGCCAAGTACGGCATCAACCGCACGGGCAACGTGAAGACGGCGGCCAGCGAGCCGCGGCAGGCGGGTAGCCCGCGCACGCCGCCCGCGTCCGCGCCCGCCGCCACGCCCGCGCCGCAGGCACAGGCGCCAGCCGACGATACCCGCCTGCCGCCGCGCCGTCCGGCCGCGTCGCCGGCGCCCTCCGGCCCCGCGCCGGTGGCGAATCCGTATATGACCAAGGAGCCCGCGCCGGCGCCGCTTTCCGACGAACAACGGGCGATCAATGCTGCGACCCTGATGATCCAGGCGGGTAGCGGCACCAATGAAGAGGCGATGAACTTCACGCGCGAGTTCTATGCGGATACGGTCGACTATTTCAAGAAGACGCGCCCGAAATCGGAGATCCTGGCGGACAAGACGGCCTATTTCGCGCGCTGGCCGGTGCGGCGCTTCGTGGTGGACCAGAACTCGCTCCGGGCCAAATGCCAGGACCAGATGTGCATGGTCAAGGGCCTCTACGATTTCAAGGTATCGAGCCCGGCGCGCGGCAAGACCGCGACCGGCACGTCCAATTTCACGTATGTCCTGGACCTGCGCAACCGTTATCGCATCGTCATGGAAGACAGTGAGGTCGTCAGCCGTTGAAGCCGCGGCGCGACGCCAGGGAGAAGCACAATGCGTTTCATGAACCGCGTGGCCCGGTTGCTGTGCCTGGTAGGGGTGGGCGCCTTGTCGGCTCCCGTGTGGGCGATCGATTGCCACAAGGCCGGCAACCCCGCCGAGAAGCTGATCTGCTCGGACCGCGCGGCGGTGGCCGCCGACGCCGAGTTGAACCGCGCCTACGCCGCATTGCTCAAGCAGGCGCCCGACGCGGAGATCCGCAAGATGCTGGTGGAAAGCCAGCGCCGCTGGATCGAGGCCCGCGACATGCGCCTGGAAGGTCTGGTCTCCGATGCCGAATCGTTGCCTGACGACAAGACGCCGGGCGCTGTCGCGGCCGATCTGATCCGCGCCCGTGCCGGCGAGTTAAGGGAGCGCAGCAAGGGCGACAACATTCCAAGGCTGATCCGGACGGCCTTGAAGCAGCGTGAGTTTCGCGGCCAGTTCACCGGTGGCCCCTATTCCGGCTATGAGGTGTCGTGCGATGTGCTGCCGCCGGACTACAAGTATTACGCTTGCTTCGCGACCCGCCACTACCAGAACAATGAGCGCGTCTGCAGCGCGCAAGAGTATTGGGCCACCGGCTCGGTCTACGCGCAGCGCTATGTGGCCAAGGTCGTCGACAACAAACCGGTGCCGGTCGCGTCCTGCTCGTATAACGGCGATGACGCTGCCTGCCCGGGTAGCATTGCCGATGATGCGCGCTGGAATACCGGGCCCAAAGTGCATGCGCCGACGTATTCGTCCAAGCCCTTGCCGCAGGTCGATGGCGAGGTCGACGACAGCGACGATTATGGCTGGATCAAGGCCTGCCTGACCGACGGCAACTTCCCGTTGTCCAATCCGACGGCGGCAGGCCGCTAGGGCGGGCGAGGTTCGCCTCAGGGGGGCGGCGCGCTGGTCGAGGCGCTAGCCCGGTGCGCGGGCGAGACGCTTGCGGTGGCGCCTGGCGTAGTCCTGCAGCGCATCGCGCAACACCACCGCCTGGTTGTGCTCGCTGTCGCGGGCGCCGTACAGCAGGGTCAGCGGACGCTCGCCAGCGGCGTGCAGCAGAGCCTGCATACGCGCCTGCTGCTCGGGCTTGGCCAATTCGGCCAGGTATTGCTCGCGGAACGTGTCCCAGTGTTCATCCACGTGGCAGAACCACTTGCGCAGTTCGGCGCTGGGAGCGAGGTCCTTGGCCCATTCGTCCAGTGCCAGGTCGGCGCGGCGCAGGCCGCGCGGCCATAGGCGGTCCACCAGGGCCCGGTAGTGCCCATCGGGACCGATGCCTTCGTAGACGCGTTGCACGGAGATGGCGGACGGCTTCATGGCGGCTCCTGTCTGCGGTGCCACCAGTCTACTCCCGCCGGGCGCGATGCTAGGCCGTGGCTTTGGCCTGCGGCACGGTGGCGCCGCCGGCGCGCAGCAGCAGAAAGCCCACCACCGCCGAGGCCAGCGAACCGGTCAGCACGCCGATCTTGGTGGCGTCGACCGCGGCCGGATCGGAGAAGGCCAGCGCGCCGATGAACAGGCTCATGGTGAAGCCGATGCCGCACAGCAGCGCCACGCCGTACAGCTGGGTGAAGCTGGCGTGACGCGGCAGGCTGGCGATGCCGGACTTGATGGCCAGCCAGGCGAAGCCGAACACCCCCAGCTGCTTGCCCAGGAACAGCCCCAGCGCCACGCCCAGCGGCACCGGTTGCGCCAGGCTGGACAGGCCCATGCCGGCAAATGACACCCCCGCATTGGCGAAGCCGAACAGCGGCACGATCAGCAGGGCCACGGGCTTGTGCAGCGCATGTTCCAGCGCGTGCAGCGGCGAATGCTCGCCGGCGTGGCCCTGGCTCTGTGGACGCAGCGGAATGGTCAGCGCCAGCGCCACGCCGGCCAGCGTGGCATGTATGCCGGACTTCAGCACGAAATACCAGAGCACCATGCCGATCAGCAGATATGGCGTCAGGCGCAGCACGCCGGCCCGGTTCAGACACACCAGGCAGGCCAGCAGCGCCCCGGCCATGGCCAGCGCGAACAGGTTCAGTTCGGAGGTGTAGAACAACGCAATGATGACGATGGCGCCCAGGTCGTCCAGGATCGCCAGCGCTGTCAGAAACACTTTCAGGGAGGTTGGCACGCGGCTGCCCAGCAGGGCCAGGATGCCCAGCGCGAAGGCGATGTCGGTGGCGGCCGGAATGGCCCAGCCGCGCAGGGTGTCCGGGCTGCCCAGGTTGATCAGGACGTAGATCAGGGCCGGCATGACCATGCCGCCCAGGGCGGCAATGCCGGGCAACACGATGCGGGCCGCGCCGCGCAGTTGGCCATCCAGCACTTCGCGTTTGATCTCCAGGCCTACCAGCAGGAAGAACACCGCCATCAGGCCATCGTTGATCCAGTGCAGCACCGATTCCTTGAGCGTTACGGGCCCGGCCTGGAACCCCAGCTTGGCGCCGAGCACGTCGAAATAATGAGGGGCGAGCGGGCTATTGGCGATGATCAGCGCGACGACCGCGGCCAGCATCAGGACGTAGCCGCCCAGCGCTTCCGAGCGCAGGAATGCCTGCATGAAAGAAACGGGCCGGTTCGCGGGAGAGGCCTGCAAGGTCAATATCCACTCCTTGATTGCTGCGGTGCAGCGTAAAACGACAAATATTGAATATTACCTGAATTCAGACTGATCCTAGATAGAAAGGGTGTTGATTTCTATAGGATTTGACTCTGTTCGCTTGGATGGGCCGGCGCCTGGCCGCCGTCTCCAACGCTGTCATTCCGCCTTCCTGGAGATCCCGCCTTGTCGCCGCTTTATGTTTTGACGTATCACCCGACAGCGGACGCTCCCGGCCGGATGGTGGAAGTACAGCCGCAGCCCATGGTAGCGCCCGACGCCGCCTATCGGGTGGCTCGATTGGAGGCCAGCGCGCAGGTGCTCGATTGGGCCGCGCAGGGCGCGCGTTTCGATCTGTCCGCCACCGGCGCCATCCGGGTCTGGCAGGATGGCGCACTGATTGCCGCCGAAGCGCCCCACGATGGCGCCGCGCCGCTGGCGCCCGCCGATTGCGCCTACCTGGGCGCCTACCTGATCTGGCAAGGTCACAGCTGGAGCGAAGGGGCCGCCGGGCCGGCGGCCGCGGTGCAGGGCGCCCGGCCGCAGTTGCGCATCCTGCACACCGAGGCCGCCACCTCGTTCGGTGGCCAGGAATACTGCATCTACAAGGAAATGCTGGCGATGCGCGCGCGCGGCCACGAACTCGAAGCGGTCTGCCAGCCGCACTCGGAGCTGGCGCGGCGGCTGCAGGAGGCCGGTTTTCGGGTGCACACGATGCCGATGGATGGCGTGGTTCATGGCTGGCGTGCCATCGCCTGGATCCGCCGGCTCCTGCGCCGCACGCCCTTCGATGTGGTCCACACGCACAGCCGGCGCGATACCGTGCTGGGGGCCATTGTCGCCCGTCTGGCAGGCACGCCGTTGATCGTGCGCACGCGCCACCTGGCCAAGCCGATCCATTCCCTCTATGCCTACACCTGGCTGGCGCACGGCGTGATCGCCGTCAGCGAATTCGTGCGCCGCCAATTGCTCGATAGGGGCGCGCCGCCGCGCAAGGTCGCCATGGTGCATTCCCCGGTCGAGTTCCCCGCCGCTGGCGACGCGACCCGCGTGCGGCGCGAATTGGGGCTATCGGCCGACACGCCTGTCGTCGGCTGTGTCGCGGCCATGCGCGCGGACAAGGGCCATTACGACCTGCTGGACGCGTTCGAGCGTATCAGCAGCCGCCATCCGCGGGCGCATCTGGTGCTGGCGGGCGATGGCGAACCGATGTTGTCGTTGCTGCGGGCCCGTGCCGTGGCGCTGGGGCTGGCTGGACGTATCCATTTCCTGGGGTGGCGCGAAGACATCGCCGAGGTCATGATGGCATTCGATATCTTCGCGCTGCCCACCCGCCGCGAAGCGCTGGGGACGGTGTTCATCGAAGCCGCGGCGCTGGGCGTGCCGGTGATCGGGGGCGATGTGGACGGCGTTCCGGAGACCCTGTTGCCCGGGGTCTCGGGCTTGCTGGTGCCGCCCGGCGATGTGCCCGCGCTGGCGCAGGCGCTCGATGTGCTGCTGGGCGACGAGCCGCGCCGGCGCGAGATGGGCCGGATGGGCCGCGCCTACGTGGCGAGCGGCCGGTTCAGCCCGGCCGCCACGGCCGCCCAGCTCGAGACCGTCTATCTGCGCTGGCTGGCGCGCCGCGGGCGGCGCGCCGGTGGTCAACGGTGACGCCGGGAGGCCGGTGGCCTTGTCACGGGTTCAGTGCCACAGCAGCGCGTTCATGGCTTCGACCAGCCGGTCGCGGTAGCGCGGCAGCAGGGCGCGCACGCGTGCCTGGCGTGCGTGCCAGTCGGCGGATTCGGCGCCCGGGGCGATACGCGGGGCCGCCCAGATCGGGTCGGGGAAATGGCGGTCGCCGCGCCAGCGCGGGATGACGTGCCAGTGCAGGTGCGGCACCATGTTGCCCAACGAGGCCAGATTGATCTTATCCGGCGCCAGGATCGACTGCTGCGCCTCTTCCACCACGTACACCGCGCGCATCAGCAGGTCGCGGCCGTGGGCCGACAGGCTGGTCATCTCGGCCAGGTGGCCGTTCCACACCACGCGGGTGAAGCCGGGGTAGTCGGGATCATCGACCTCGATCAGGCGCAGGTGCGGCCCGCGCCACAGCAGCGCGCCGCCGTCGTCCTGGCACAGCGGACAGTCCGGATCGCGCGCGCTCATGGCAGCGCCTTGCGGTATTGGATGAAGCCGGAGCGGTCGGCGATGCGGTCGTACAGTTGCATGGCGGTGGCGTTGGTCTCGTGGGTCAGCCAGTACACGCGGGCGCAGTTGGCGTTGGCGGCCTGCGCATAGACGTGTTCGATCAGCTTGCGGCCGGCGCCGGTGCCACGGGTGTCGGGGGCCACGTACAGGTCTTGCAGGTAGCAGTAGTCGCCCGCCGTCCAGGTGGAGCGGTGGAAGATCCAGTGCACCAGGCCGACGGCCTTGCCGCTGTCGTAGGCCAGGGCGGCGTGCATCGGCTCGGCCGGGTCCAGGAAGCGGCCCCAGGTGTTGCGGGTGACGGCATCGGCGATGTCGACGCGGTAGAAGTCCTGGTAGCCCTTCCACAGGGGCAGCCAGACGTCAAAATCGGCGGCGACGACGGGGCGGATTTCGGCGGAACTCATGAGACGGGCCTCCAGCGGGTCAGAGTTGGTTTTCCAGGGCTTCGACGATGTGCCATAGCACTTGCAGGCGCGCGTAGCGCTTGTCGTTGGCGGATATCAGATGCCACGGCGCGTGCTTGACGTCGGTACGCGCCAGCATTTCGTTGGTGGCGGCGGCGTATTCCTTCCATTTGTCGCGGTTGCGCCAGTCGTCGGGGGTGATCTTGAAGTTCTTGAACGGCGATTTCTCGCGGTCCTTGAAGCGTTCGAGCTGCACGTCCGCGGTGATCGCCAGCCAGAACTTCAGCACCAGCGCGCCGCTGCCGGCCAACTGCGCCTCGAAGTCGTTGATTTCGGCATAGGCGCGGCGCCAGTGCGACGGTGGGGTGATTTTCTCGACCCGCTCGACCAGCACCCGTCCGTACCAGGAGCGGTCGAAGATGGCGATACGGCCGCGCCCCGGCACATGGCGCCAGAAGCGCCACAGATAGGGGCGCGACGATTCGTAGCTGTTGGGCGCGGCCACCGGCGTGATGTCATACTGGCGCGCGTCCAGCGCATGCGTGATACGGCGGATAGCGCCACCCTTGCCGGCGGCGTCCTGACCCTCGAATACCAGCACCAGCGAGCGTTCCTGGAACTTCTTCGAGCGCGCGGCGCGCGCCAGGCGGCCTTGCAGCAGGCCCAGCTCGGACTCATAGTCCTCGCGGTCGAGCTTGGCGTCATAGTCGAGCTGGCCGAGCCGGTCGAGGATGCGGGCCGGGCCGGTATGGGCCACGAAGGCCGGCGGGATGCGTGGCACGCTCTGCTGGCGCATGGCGGCCAGCACCGCTTCGGCGGTGCGCGCCGCGCGCATGTTCTCGTCGGCGCTGGGAATCACCACCCATGGTGCGTGGCCGCTGTCGGTGTGATTGATGACGACCTGGCCGCTATTGCGGATGCGGTCGTACTTCTTGTGTACCTTGAGATCGATCGGGCTGACCTGCCAGGAGGTCTCGGGACTGGCCAGCAGGCGCTTGGCGCGCGCCCGCTGGGCGTCGCTCGACAGGTGGAACCAGAGCTTGACGATCTGCGTGCCTTCGGCCGCCAGCATGGCCTCGAAGCGACGGATGGCCACCGACTGGGCCTCGATGCTGTCCTGGTTGGGGTGCTTGCGCGACGCTTCGCGGATCAGCGGGGCATACCAGGAGCCGAAGACGATGCCGGTGCTGCCCTTGGGGGGCAGGTCTTTCCAATAGCGCCACATCGGCGGCCGTTCGAGTTCCTCGCCTTCCGGCGGGCCATAGGCCAGCGTCTTGATGTGGCGCGGGTCCATCCACTCGTTGAGCAGGTTGACGGTGGCGCCTTTGCCGGCGCCGTCGATGCCGGCGACCACGACCAGCAGGGATTTTTCAGCCTTTTGCAGGCGCTGGTATTGCGCATTCAGGAGCGCGACACGCAGCTTGGCTTCCAGCGGCTTGAAGGCTTCCTTGGTCAGGACTGGGTCGGCTTCGGCTTCGGCGAACATGGAGGGGTTCCGTCTGATCGGCAATCGGGTGATCGGCCGATCTTGCGGGATATCCCGGCGGCGCGCAAGTGCGTCGCCGGGGGCGCCGTGCCAGGTGCGGAACTAGAGGGCGTCCACCGGGATCTTGAGGTAGCGCACGCCGTTGTCTTCGGCTGGCGGGAAATGGCCCGCGCGGATATTGACCTGGATGGCCGGCAGAATCAGCGTGGGCATGGCCAGGGTGGCATCGCGTCCGGTGCGCATGGCGACGAAGTCGTCTTCGGAGATGCCATCGCGCACATGGATGTTGCCGGCGCGCTGCGCGGCCACAGTGGTTCGCCAGGCGGCCTCGCGGCCGGCGGGCGGGTAGTCATGGCACATGTACAGGGTGGTGTCGGCGGGCAGGCTCAGCAGGCGCTGGATGGAGCGGTACAACTGGTGCGCGTCGCCGCCGGGGAAATCGCAACGCGCGGTGCCGACGTCGGGCATGAAAAGGGTGTCGCCGACGAAGACCGCATCGCCGATGCGGTAGGCCATGTCGGCCGGTGTATGGCCGGGCACATGTATGGCGCTGGCGGCCAGCGCGCCGATATGGAAGGTCTCGCCATCGGCAAAAAGGTGGCCGAACTGGGAGCCGTCGAGCTGGAACTGCGGTTCGAGGTTGAAGATCTTCTTGAATACGCCCTGCACGGTGCGGATGCTCTCGCCGATGGCGATGGTTCCGCCCAACTGGCGCTGCAGGTACGGAGCCGCCGACAGGTGATCGGCATGGGCGTGGGTTTCCAGCAGCCATTCGGTATGCAGGCCATGCTCGCGCACATAGGCGGCGACGCGGTCGGCGCTGGCGGTGGTGGTGCGGCCGGACTTGGGATCGTAGTCCAGCACCGAGTCGATGATGGCGCAGGCGCCGCCAGGGGCGGGCTCGTGCACCACATAGGTGACGGTGGCAGTGACCGGGTCGAAAAAGGCTTGGATCTGCGGAGTCATGGCGGTTGCCTTGGCCGGATGGTGGCGGAGTCGATGAAACAATATACTTTTTTAAATAATATTGTTGAATAGTTTATTCGTCAATATAATGATCAAACTATTTTCTGGTGATTGACCCCCATCAAATGAATGCTCCCCTTACCGAATGCGAAGTCGCCGCGCTGCGCGAGTCCGCCTCGCAGGCCTGCACCTTGCTCAAGGCGCTGGCCAATGAAGACCGCCTGCTCCTGCTGTGCCAATTGGTGCAGGGCGAGCGCAATGTCGGCGAACTCGAATCCCTGACCGGTATCCGCCAGCCGACCCTGTCGCAGCAATTGGGCGTGCTGCGCGACGAAGGCCTGGCAACCACGCGCCGCCAGGGCAAGTATGTGTACTACCAGCTGGCCAGCTTCGAGGTCAGCCAGGTCATGAAGACCCTGTCCAGCCTGTATTGCGGCCGGACCATGGCGGCGCTCGCATCATGATCGACGCCGCCGCTTTCACGCCCTGGAGCGCGCTGGCCGGCGGCGCCGTCATCGGCGCGGCCGCCGTCCTGATGATGCTGGGCGCGGGCCGCATCGCCGGGATCAGCGGCATCCTTGGCGGGTTGCTGCCGCCTGATCGCAATGCCTCCTGGCGCCTGGCGTTTTTGCTCGGGCTATGTCTGTCACCCTGGCTGTATCAATGGGGCAGCGCGCTGCCGCCGATCGTGGTGGAGGCGGGCAACGGCCGCCTGATCGCCGCCGGCCTGCTGGTGGGCATCGGCACCCGATACGCCTCGGGCTGCACCAGCGGTCACGGTGTTTGCGGCCTGGCGCGCGGCTCGCGCCGTTCCTTGCTGGCGACCGCCCTGTTCATGGCAGCCGGATTCGCCATGGTGTATGTCGTGCGACATCTGATCGGAGCCTGACATGGCGGCATTGTTCGCGTTTCTCGCAGGGCTGGTGTTCGGGCTGGGGTTGATCATCTCCGGCATGGCCAACCCCGCCAAGGTTCTGGGTTTCCTGGATCTGGCCGGGCGTTGGGATCCTTCGCTGGCGCTGGTGATGGGCGGCGCGCTGGCGGTGACCGCCGCGGGTTTTGCCTGGCTGCGCCGGCGCCGCGTCAGCCTGTCCGGCGAGCCGCTGCAATGGCCCACTGCCACGCGTATCGACCCGCGACTGGCGCTGGGCAGCCTGGCGTTCGGCGCGGGCTGGGGCCTGGCGGGGTTCTGCCCGGGGCCGGCGCTGGTGGCGGCCGCGGCCGGCGTGCCCGAGGCCCTGATCTTCGTGGCGGCCATGGTGGCCGGCATGGCGCTGTTCTCGGCAATTCAGTACATGACGAACCGGCCGCCCCGGACCGGTCGATAGAAGGGAGACAAGCATGCAGACGGCAGCACAGGCACAGCGTGATTTCGATGTGGTGGTGGTGGGCGGCGGTTCTGCGGGCATCGGCGTGACCGCCAGCCTGCTGCGGCGGCGGCCGGATTTGCGTATCGCGGTGGTCGAACCGAGCGACAGGCACTATTACCAACCGGCCTGGACGCTGGTGGGCGGGGGCGCGTTCGACATCGCCAGGACCGTGCGTCCGACGCGGGCGGTGATGCCGCGGCGCGCCACCTGGCTGCAGGCCGCGGCCGCTGGTTTCGAGCCCGAGGCCAACCAACTGCGCTTGGCCGATGGCAGCGTGGTCGGCTATCAGCAGTTGATCGTCTGTCCGGGCCTGCGCCTGGCCTGGGACAAGGTGGAGGGTCTGTCCGATACTCTGGGCAAGAACGGCGTCACCTCGAACTACCGTTTCGATCTGGCGCCCTACACGTGGGAACTGGTGCGCGGGCTCAAGGGCGGCAAGGCCCTGTTCACCCAGCCGGCCATGCCGATCAAGTGTGCCGGCGCGCCGCAGAAGGCCATGTATCTGGCTTGCGACCACTGGCGTCGCAGCGGCGTGCTCGATCGCATCGAGGTCGAGTTCGACCTGGCCGGCGCGGTGCTGTTCGGCGTGCCGACCTTTGTGCCGCCCCTGATGCGCTACGTCGAAAGCTACGGCATTTCGCTGGCCTTCAATTCGAACCTGGTGGCGGTGGACGGTCCGGCGCGCAAGGCCTGGTTCGACGTCAAGGACACCGAGGGCGCGGTCATTCGCGTCGAGAAGCCGTTCGACATGCTGCACGCGGTGCCGCCGCAGGTGCCGCACGACTTCCTGCGCCAGAGCGCGCTGGCGGACGCGGCGGGTTGGTGCGAGGTCGATCCGGCCACGCTGCGTCATGTGCGCTACGGCAATATCTTCGGATTGGGCGACAGCATCAGCACCACCAATGCCAAGACCGCGGCGGCGGCGCGCAAGCAGATCGTCACGGTGGCCGAGAACCTGCTGGCGCTGCGCGAGGGCCATGCGCTGCCGGTCGCGTACGACGGCTACGGCTCGTGCCCGCTGACGGTCGAGCGTGGGCGTATCGTGCTGGCCGAGTTCGGGTACGGCGGCAAGTTGCTGCCCACGTTCCCGCTGGACCCAACAGTGCCGCGCAGGAGCGCGTGGTTCCTGAAGGCGACGATGCTGCCGTGGATCTACTGGAACGGCATGCTCAAGGGCCGCGAGTGGCTGGCCCGTCCGCTGGGCAACTGAGCCGGGCGCGGCCGCGAAAGAGGCGGTGCCGCGCCCGGGCTTTGCCGGTCCCGGGCGCGCGCCTTTCTTCTTCTTATCCTTGTTATTCGTAGGTGCGGATGTCGTCGATGACCTTGCCGTCGTTCGGCAGGGAGCCGGCCTCGGCCCATTCGACGTCGCTGCGCAGCTTGGTCACGTCGCGCACGGATTCGGCGATGCGCGCGGCCAGGTCTTCGCCACGCACCCGCGACTCCACCCGCAACACCATCTTGTCCGATCCGGTGGTGCCGCTGATGACCAGCCGCGCCCGCAGGATTTCCGGATGGCGCCGCGCCACGTCGGCCACCTGCGAGGGATGCACGAACATGCCGCGCACTTTGGTGGTCTGGTCGGCGCGGCCCATCCAGCCCTTGATGCGGGTGTTGGTGCGGCCGCAGGGCGAGATGCCGGGCATCACCGCCGACAGGTCGCCGGTGCCGAAGCGCACCAGCGGGTAATCGGGGTTGAGCGTGGTGACCACGACTTCCCCCACTTCACCATCGGGCACCGGCTCGCCGGTGCCGGGGCGCACGATCTCGACGATGATGTCTTCGCCCAGCACCAGGCCCTGGCGCGCCGGCGTTTCGAACGCGATCATGCCCAGGTCGGCACTGCCATAGGCCTGGTAGCCCTCGATGCCGCGCGCTGCCAGCCAGTCGCGCAGCGAGGGCGGGAAGGCTTCGCCCGATACCAGGGCGCGGCGCAATGAATCCAGCTTCACGCCGAGTTCGTCGGCTTTTTCGAGGATGATCTTCAGGAAGCTGGGGGTGCCGGTGTAGCCGCTGGGCGACAGATCCTGGATCGCGCGGACCTGTTGTTCGGTCTGGCCGGTGCCGCCGGGGAACACGGTGCAGCCGACTGCGTGCGCGGCGGTCTCCATCATCGAACCGGCCGGGGTGAAGTGGTACGAAAAACAGTTGTAGGCCAGTTCGCCGGCGCGGAAGCCGGCGGCGTACAGGGCGCGGGCAAAGCGCCAGTAGTCGGCACGGGCGCTTTCGGGTTCATAGATCGGGCCGGGCGAGGCGAATACGCGCATGGCTTCGCCCCAGCCGATGGCCGAGAAGCCGCCAAAGGCTTTCTGCGGGCCGGCCGGCTGCGTGGCCTGAGCGCGGCTGTGCTGTTGTCGTTCCAGCAGTTCGTGCTTGCGCAGCACCGGCAGGCGCGCCAGCGCGGCGCGCGAGGTGACGGTGGCGGGGTCGATACCGCGCAGTTGCTCGGCAATGGCCGGCGCGCGGGCGATGGCGCGCGCGATGGCGCCGGGCAGGGCCGCCATCAGCTCGCGCTCGCGTTGCTCGGGCGCTCGGGTTTCCAGGACATCGAAAAACTCGGACATGGGATCGCACCCTCTCGTGTGCCGTACTGCGGTGTCGTTGCCGGCGGCGGCACCGGCCCGCGCCGGCATCGCCGCTCCAGGGATCAGGCCAGCCAGCGCTTGCGGCGGCGATAGAACTTGTTGTCGCGGAAACTCTTGCGTTCGCCGCTGGAAATGCCCAGGTAGAACTCTTTCACGTCCTCGTTCTGGGCCAGGTCTTGGGCGGCGCCGTCCATCATCACGCGGCCGTTTTCCAGGATGTAGCCGTAGTCGGCGTAGCGCAGCGCGATGTTGGTGTTCTGCTCGGCCAGCAGGAAGCTGACGCGCTCGCGCTGGTTCAGGTCGCGCACGATCTCGAAGATTTCCTCGACGATCTGCGGCGCAAGGCCCATGGACGGTTCATCGAGCAGGATCATGTTGGGGTTGGCCATCAGCGCGCGGCCGATGGCGGTCATCTGTTGTTCGCCGCCCGAGGTGTAGCCGGCCTGGCTGGTGCGGCGCTGCTTCAGGCGCGGGAAATACTGGTAGACGCGGTCGAGCGCGGCGCTGGTGTCGCCGCGGCTGAGATCGCGGGTATAGGCACCGGTCAGCAGGTTTTCCTCGATCGTCAGGTGGGCGAAGCAATGACGGCCCTCCATCACCTGCACCACGCCGCGCTTGACCAGCTCGGCCGGCGACAACTTCTCGATGCGTTGGTCGCGGTACTGGATGTGGCCTTTGGTGACATCGCCGCGCTCGCCCTTGAGCAGGTTCGAGATGGCGCGCAACGTGGTGGTCTTGCCGGCGCCGTTGGCGCCCAGCAAGGCCACGATTCTGCCTTCGGGCACTTGCAGGGAGACGCCCTTGAGCACCAGGATGACGTGGTTGTAGATCACCTCGATGCCGTTCACATCGAGCAGCACCTTGGGGGTGTCGGCGGTAGTAGCGGTAGTCGTTGCTGCGGTCATGGCGGTTCCTGCGGCATGGTGGCGGCCGACGCCCTGGGGCGCCGGCCGCCGGTTCACATCAGTTCTCGCAAGTGCGGGGCGTGATGTTCTTTTCCTTGGCGTACTTCGCCGCGGCTTCCTTCACCATCGGGTCGAGCAGGGTCTTGTCGGCCTGGTACCAGTCCGAAACGACCTTGAACTTGGCGCCGTCCCACTGCACGATGCGGGCCCAGTCGTCACCCTTGTGGTTGCTGCATGAGGTCTTTACCGGACGCATGATGTGGCCGAAGCCAAGCTGGTCCAGGCGTTCCTGGGTGATGTTCAGGTTCTCGAAGCCCCAGCGCACCTGCTCCGGCGTCATGGCCTTGCCCTTGCCATACTTTTCCTGCGCGGTGCGGATCGCTTCGACCTGCAGCATCGAGATCATCATGCCGCGGGTATGGGCAATGGTGCCGAGCGTGGTCTTGCCGGTCTTGTCCGCGCCCTGGCCCTTGTCGTAGACGTACTTCTTCAGATCGTCGTAGACCTTGTCGTGCTCGGCGCCGCTGTTGTGGATGGTGATGGCGTTGTAGCCCTTGGCGACATCGCCCAGGTCCTTCACATCGCCTTCCGAGCCGGCCCACCAGATGGCGTACATCTTGTCGCGCGGATAGCCGCTGGCCTGCGCTTCGCGGATGGCGGTGGGCGTCATGATGCCCGCGCTCCACAGCAGCACGTAGGCCGGACGGGCCTGGCGGATCTGCAGCCAGGTGGACTTCTGCTCCACGCCCGGCGCGGTCACCGGATACAGCAGCAGTTCGAAGCCTTCCTTGGCGGCGCGCTTTTGCAGCAGCGGGATCGGTTCCTTGCCGTAGGGCGAGTCGTGATAGACCAGGGCGATCTTCTTGCCCTTGAGCTTGGCCATGCCGCCTTCTTTTTTGGCGATGTCCTGGATCATCACGTCGGCCGCGGTCCAGTAGGTGCCCAGCAGCGGGAAGTTCCATTCGAACACGCTGCCATCGACCGATTGCGACAGGCCGTAGCCCATCGTCTCGACCGGCACCTTGTCGACGATGGCCTTGTCGCTGACCGCGAAAGTGATGCCGGTGGACTGGGTGTCGAAGCCGGAGGCGCCGGTACCCTTGCCCTTCAGGCGCTCGTAGCACTCCACGCCGCGGTCGGTGGCGTAGGCGGTTTCGCACTCCTCGTAGGTGATCTTGACGCCGTTGACGCCGCCATCGCGTTCGTTGACCAGCTTCAGGTAATCCAGCTTGCCGTCGGCCCAGGGAATGCCCAGCGGCGCGAAGGAGCCGGTGCGGTACACCAGCAACGGAACGAACTGCTCTTCCGCCGCCATTGCCGGCGTGGCCACGGCGCCCACGGCGCCGGCTGCGGCCACCAAGGCTGCCGCCAACTTCAGGTTAAGACGCTTCATCTCCATTTACCTCCTGCGTGGTGTTTGGGTCATAAACCCTCGGACACCGGGGTTGGCCCGGTCTGGAGCCGGGTATTCAGGATGTCGGTCGTGGCGCGCATACCGCTACTACCGACGATGATCACAACGGGAGCCACACCATTCGGGCCGCGGCGGATCCGGCTTTGCCGGTCCCCTGCGGCGCCCCCTTGAGGGGGAAGCGCCGCAGGCGCTTCGGGGGTGGGCCCTCCTTAATGGGGGAACGGCCAGATGCGGAGTTTCTCCTTGCCGATGCTCCACAAGCGTGCCAGTCCGTGCGGTTCGGCGATCAGGAAGAACACGATCAGCGCGCCGAACACCATGTGCTCGACGTGCGCGGCGATGTCCACCGACAGCGACAGGCCCAGCATGTGCGGCACATTGGTCAGCGCCACCGGCACCAGCACGATGAAGGCCGCGCCGAAGAAGCTGCCGATGATCGAGCCCAGGCCGCCGATGATGACCATGAACAGCAGTTGGAACGAGCGGGTCAGGTCAAAGGCCAGCGGTTCCCACGAGCCCAGATGGATGTAGCCCCACAGCGCGCCGGCCACGCCGACGATGAAGGAACTGACCGCGAAGGCGGTGAGCTTGGCGTACATCGGGCGGATGCCGATGACCGAGGCGGCCACGTCCATGTCGCGGATCGCCATCCATTGGCGGCCGATGGCGCCGCGCACCAGGTTCTTGGCCAGCAGGCTGAAGAGCACGACCAGGATCAGCACGAACAGGTATTTCTCGAGAGCGCTCTGCACCGGCAGGCCGAAGGCGGTCAGCGGCGGCACGGAGACGTTGCCCGACGACGAGTAGTTGGTGAAGAACGGGATGCGCAGGAACGCCCAGTCGACGAAGAACTGCGCCGCCAGCGTCGCCACGGCCAGGTACAGGCCGCGGATGCGCAGGCTGGGGATGCCGAATATCACGCCAACGATGGTGGCGAAGCAGCCGCCCAGCAGGATCTGGACGATCAGCGGCATGCCCGGAAAGCGCACGCCGAAGTTCCAGGCGGCATACGCGCCCACCGCCATGAAGGCGCCCGTGCCCAGCGAGATCTGGCCGCAATAGCCCACCAGGATGTTCAGGCCGACGGCGGCCAGCGACAGGATCAGGAAGGGGATCAGGATGGCGCGCAGCAGATAGTCGCTGGACAGCGCCGGGATGGCGATGAACGCCACCGCCAGCAGCAGCCAGATGAAGACGCGGTCCTGGCGGATCGGAAAGATCTGCTGGTCAGCGCGATAGCTGGTCTTGAATTGGCCGTTTTCGCGATAGAACATGTTTTTATCCTAGAAGGCGCTCAGACGCGGTCGATGATCTTCTCGCCGAACAGTCCTTGCGGACGGAACAGCAGGAACACCAGCGCCAGCACGTAGGCGAACCAGATCTCGATACCGCCGCCGACCAGCGACCCCAGATAGACTTCGGACAGCTTTTCGCCCACGCCGATGATCAGGCCGCCCAGGATGGCGCCCGGCACCGAGGTCAGCCCGCCCAGGATCACCACCGGCAGCGCCCGCAGCGCCGCGGTCGAGAGCGTGAATTGCACGCCGAACTTGGAGCCCCAGATGATGCCGGCCACCAGCGCCACCAAGCCGGCAACGCTCCAGACGATGACCCAGATGCGGTTCAGCGGAATGCCGATGGACTGCGCCGCCTGATGGTCGTCCGCCACGGCGCGCAGGGCGCGGCCGGTGGAGGTGAACTGGAAGAACAGTGCCAGCGCCGCCACCAGCAGCGCGGCGATGACGGCGGCGGTCAGGTCTTCGAGATTGATCAGCAGGCCGCCCTCGAACATCGTGTCCAGGATCAGCAGCGGATCTTTCGGCATGCCGACGTTGATGGAATAGACCGAGCTGCCGAAGGCGATCTGGCCCAGGCCGTCCAGGAAGTAGCTGATGCCGAGCGTGGCCATGAGCAGCGTGGTGGCCTCCTGGTTGACCAGGTGGCGCAGCACGAAACGCTCGATCGCCACGGCCAGCAGGAACATCACGATGGCGCTGACGATGAACGCCAGCACATTGGCCAGGATCATGTTCTCGAAGCCGAACCAGCGTGGAAGCCACTCCGAGAAGCGCGCCATGGACAACGCGGCCACCAGCACCATCGCGCCCTGGGCGAAATTGAATACGCCCGAGGCCTTGAAGATCAGCACGAAGCCCAGGCCGATCAACGCGTACAGCATGCCGCTCATCAGGCCGCCGAACAAGGTTTCCAGAAAAAATCCCATCATTCGCCCCTTATGTCCGTGCAGCCATTGATTTATCTCCCTGCCCCTCATGGGGAGGGTTGGGGGCGGGGGGCGTCGCCTGCGCTTCGGCGCCCTGGGCGGGAGCGCTGTCCACGCCCAGGTACGCGCGGATGACGTCTTCGTTGGCGCGGACTTCTTCCGGCTTGCCGTCGCCGATCTTCTTGCCGTAGTCCAGCACCACGACGCGATCGGAGATGTCCATGACCACGCCCATGTCGTGCTCGATCAGCACGATGGTGGTGCCGAACTCGTCGTTCACGTCGAGGATGAAGCGGCTCATGTCCTGCTTTTCCTCGATGTTCATGCCGGCCATGGGTTCGTCCAGCAGCAGCAGGCGCGGTTCCATGGCCAGCGCGCGGCCCAGGTCGACGCGCTTTTGCAGGCCATAGGGCAGGCGCCCGACGGGCGTCTTGCGGTAGGCCTGGATTTCGAGAAAGTCGATGATGTTCTCGACGAACTGGCGGTGCTCGATCTCTTCGCGTTCGGCGGCGCCCAGGCGGAAAGCCTGCGCCAGCAGCCCGCACTTCATGCGCAGGTTGCGGCCGGTCATGATGTTGTCGAGCACGCTCATGCCCTTGAACAGCGCCAGGTTCTGGAAGGTGCGGGCGATGCCCATTTCGGCGGCGCGGCGCGGGTTCATGCGCGAGAAGCGCTTGCCGAGGAACTCGATGCCGCCCTGTTGCGGGGTGTAGACGCCGTTGATGACGTTCAGCATCGAGCTCTTGCCGGCGCCGTTGGGGCCGATGATGGCGCGGATCTCGTGTTCGCGCACATTGAAGGAAATGTCCGTCAGCGCCTTGACGCCGCCGAAGGACAGCGAGATGTTCTGCATGTCCAGCATCACGTCGCCGATGCGCTGGTCGCGGTCGTTGTTGCTCATGGTCTCTACGCGGCTCGGGCTGTGATGGCGGGGAACGTCTTGACCGGGCGGATCTTCAGGTCGGCGGCGATCTTGCCGCTGCGGCCGTCCTCGAATTTCACTTCGGTTTCGATGTACTGGGAGGGCTTGTTCTGGAAGAGGGCGTCGATCAGCACGCCGTACTTCTGCGCAATGAATGCGCGGCGCACCTTGCGGGTGCGGGTCAGTTCGTCATCGTCCGGGTCCAGTTCCTTGTGCAGGATCAGGAAGCGGCTGATCTGCGATGCCGACAGTTTCGGGTCGGTGGCCAGATCGGCGTTGACCTGTTCGACGCATTCGGCGATGAGCTGGTAGACCTCGTCCTTGCCCGCCAGGTCGGTGTAACCGGCATAGGCCAGACCGCGGCGCTCGGCCCAGTTGCCCACCGCTTCCAGGTCGATGTTGATGAAGGCGCAGACGTCGTCGCGGCCGGCGCCGAAGGCCACGGCCTCTTTGATGTGCGGGAAGAACTTGAGCTTGTTCTCGAGGTATTTGGGCGCGAACAGGCTGCCGTCGGCCAGCTTGCCGACGTCCTTGGCGCGGTCGATGATCTTGAGCTGGCCGTCGGTGTCCAGGTAGCCCGCATCGCCTGTGTGGAACCAGCCATCGGCGCTGCGCGCCTCCTGCGTGGCGTCCGGGTTGCGGTAGTACTCCTTGAACAGGCCGGGACTCTTGACCAGGATTTCGCCGTTGTCGGCCACGCGGATCTCGACGCCGGCCACGGGCGGCCCGACGGTGTCGTCGCGCACCTGGCCGTCCGGCTGCACGCAGACGAACACCGAGGTCTCGGTGGAGCCATAGAGTTGCTTGAGATTGATGCCGATGGAGCGGTAGAACACGAACAGGTCGGGGCCGATGGCCTCGCCCGCGGTATAGGCCACGCGCACGCGGCTCATGCCGAGCGCGTTGCGCAGCGGGCCATAGATCAGCACATTGCCCAGCGCGTAGCGCAGGCGGTCCCAGGGGTTGACCGATTCGCCATCCAGGATGCGGGTGCCGACGCGGCGCGCCAGCTTCATGCAGGCATGGAACAGCTTGCGCTTGAGATAGCCGGCATCTTCCATGCGGATCATCACATGGGTCAGCAGGCCTTCCAGCACGCGCGGCGGCGCGAAGTAGTAGGTGGGCCCGATGTCGCGCATGTCGATCGAGACCGTGTCGGGCGATTCCGGATGGTTCACGGTGAAGCCGGTGACCAGCAATTGCGTGTACGAGAACATGTTCTGCCCGATCCAGGCCGGCGGCAGGTAGGCCAGCACGTCCTCGCGGTCGGTCAGCTTTTCCATTTCGGACACCGCGCGGGCGCGATCGATCAGCGCATGGTGCGTCAGCACCACGCCTTTGGGCTTGCCGGTGGTGCCCGAGGTATAGAACATCGCCGCCGCGTCATGCGGCTGCACCGCGGCGACGGCGCGGGCGAAGAAATCGGGATGTTGCGCGGCGTATTCGCGGCCGATCTCCTCGAGCCGGTCATACGACAGCAGCATCGCATCGGTATAGTGGCGCAGGCCGCGCGGGTCATCGTAGACCACGTGCTTGAGCGCGGGGCATTGGTCGCGCACTTCCAGCATCTTGTCGACCTGTTCCTGGTCCTCGACCACCGCGACGCTGACTTCGGCGTCCTGCAGCACGTAGACCATTTCCTGGGCCACGGCGTCCTGGTAGAGCGGAACGGGGATCGCGCCGAGCGATTGCGCGGCCATCATGGCCATGTACAGGCGCGGGCGGTTCTCGCCGATCACGGCCACATGCATGCCCGGCAGGATGCCCAGCGACGCGAGCCCGTGGGCGACCTGGCGCACGTGCTCGGCCACTTCCGACCAGGTAAGGGTTTGCCAGATGCCCAGGTCTTTCTCGCGTATCGCGGGCCGCGACCCGCGTACGTCGGCATGCGCGAACAGCAGCGCTGGAAAGGTGTCCAGCGCCGCCGGCATCTGTGCGGATGCGGGCGATGAATGTGCCACGTTGTCTCCTCCGGTTTGGGCGCATCGGACCCGGGGCCGCGAGATGCGGCGCGCGGGCGATCGCGCTTGACCAGTTGGTTTTAGATTTACGGCAGGAGTTAAGGTATAAGGTTGGGTTGCTACCAACTGTCACCATCGCGACATTCAAGGAACTTTTAGGGTATTCCCGATGCAGCTATCCGACTCCCTGCAACTTGCCGCGGCCTGGTTTCGCGTGCTCGACAGCGAACAGCAAACGCGCGTCGAGCGAGACCTTTCCGTGCAGCAGGTGGCCGCCGGGTCGATCATAGAGCGCAAAGGCGAACTCGCCCAGGCATGGATCGGCGTGCTGGCCGGTCTGGTCAAGGTATCGGTGGGCAATGCCGAAGGCAAGGTCGCGTCGCTGACCGGCGTGCCGGCCGGCGGCTGGATCGGCGAGGGCTCGCTGCTCAAGCGAGAAGTCCGCAAGTACGACATCGTGGCGTTGCGCGATTCGGTCGTCGCGCGCCTGCCGGCCGCGACCTTCGACTGGCTGCTCGATAGCAGCATCCCGTTCAACCGCTACCTGCTGCACCAACTGAACGAGCGCGTCGCCCAGTTCATCGGCAAGGCCGAATACGACCGCCTGTTGGACCCGGACGCGCGCGTGGCGCGCTGCCTGGCTGAACTGTTCAATCCCCTGCTGTATCCCGGCATGGGGATGCGTTTGACGATCACGCAGGAAGAGGTCGGCTACCTGGCCCGGGTCTCGCGCCAGCGCGCCAACCAGGCGCTGCGCAAGCTGGAAGAGGCGGGCCTGCTGAACGTCGAGTACGGCGCCGTGCGGGTGCTGGACCTGGACGGCCTCAAGCGGTACGGCTCCGACCGCGGCGCGCAGGAAGGCGAGCACGCCGCCTGAGCGCCGGCGGCGGCCGCGCTTGCCGTGACGCCGTTCGCGGGCAGGCTGGCCGTTACAAAAATTGGCGGGAAGAGGGCTTGACGATAAGTAGCGCGCTATTTAATATTGCGCAATGAAATCCAGATCCCAGCCCAAAGGCGCGCTCAACCCGCTGCTGCTAGACAACCAGCTGTGTTTCGCCCTGTACTCGACCTCTCTGGCGATGAACAAGGTGTACCGCAGGCTGCTGCGCGGCCTGGATCTGACGTACCCGCAGTACCTGGTCATGCTGGTGCTGTGGGAACGCGACGAGATCACGGTCACCGATATCGGCGCGCGCCTGTTCCTGGACTCGGCCACGCTGACGCCCCTGCTCAAGCGGCTGGAAGCGGCGGGCCTGGTCACCCGGACCCGCGCACACGATGACGAACGCCAGGTCATCGTTGCCCTGACCAGGCAGGGCCGCGACCTGCGCAACCAGGCCGAGGCCGTGCCCCACGCCATTGCCGCCGCGGCCCAGTGCTCGCTGGAAGAAGTGCAGGGCACCATGAAGTCGTTGCACGAATTGCGGGAAAAGTTGGTCGGCAGTCTTTGAGCCGCAGTCTTTGAGGCGGATGATAGTTAGTGCTGTCATTCCCGGTTAAAGGTAGTGCGCTATGAAATAGCATGCTATTTGATTAGTAAGGGCCGAAGCGGGAAGGGTCCCGCCAGCCTGGCAGTCCCACCTTCATCCAAAAGGAACACACCATGTCCATCGAAAAAGTTCTCTACCGCGCCCACGCTCACGTCACCGGCGGCCGTGAAGGCACTGGCGTCTCCAGCGACGGCAACCTGAACGTCAAGCTGACCACGCCGAAGGAACTGGGTGGCGCCGGCGCGGCCGGCACCAATCCCGAGCAGCTGTTCGCCGTCGGTTATTCGGCCTGCTTCATGGGCGCCATGAAGTTCGTCGCCGGCCGCGACAAGATCGCCATGCCCGCCAACGCCACCATCGATGGCTCGGTCGGCATCGGCCCCATCCCCACCGGTTTCGGCATCGAAGCCGAACTGAAGATCTCGCTGCCCGGCATGGACCGCGCCGAAGCCGAAAAGCTGGTCGCCGCCGCCCACATCGTCTGCCCGTACTCGAACGCCACCCGCGGCAACATCGACGTCACCCTGACCATCGACGTCTGATCGCGGCGCGGGTCTCCGCGCGCCCAAGGAAAAGGCAGGATTGCGCGCACCGCGCAATCCTGCCTTTGTCATCGGTCGCCCTCCCGGCACGAACGGCACGCCCGCCAAATCCGTCGGCGGCCAGGCCGTACGCCTGAAGGACTCACGGTCCGGGCGAGACACGCCTGGCTAGTGAGACCCCCCAAGATAGGCCGCCACCACTGCCGGATCGTGCTTGAGCTTGTCGGCACTCCCGTGCACCGAGATCCGTCCGTTCTCCAGCACGTACCCATAGTCGGCGACATTCAACGCCGCCGCCGCGAACTGCTCGACCAGCAGCATCGTCACCCCTTCGTCCTTGAGCCGCGCGATGATCCGGAACACCTCCTCCACCAGAATCGGCGCCAGTCCCATCGACGGCTCGTCCAGCAACACCAGCTCGGGATTGAGCATCACCGCCCGCGCCATCGCCAGCATCTGCTGCTCGCCGCCCGACAGTGTTCCCGCGAGCTGATCGCGCCGCTCCTTCAGGCGCGGAAACAGGTCCATTGCCCGTTCCAGATCCGCCTGCACGTTGCCCTTGGGGCGGCTCCCGGTGAGCCGGGGAAACGCGCCCAGCAGCAGATTGTCAGTGACGGACAGCGTCGGAAACACGCGCCGCCCCTCGGGCGAATGCGCCAGTCCCAGCCGCGCGATCCGGTGCGATTCCAGGCCGTCGATGCGCTTGCCGCTCAGCGTAACCTCGCCCGCCGTGGGCCGGATCATCCCCGACAGCGCCCGCATCGTCGTTGTCTTGCCGGCCCCGTTCGAGCCGATCAACGTCACCACCTTGGCCTTGGGGACTTCCATGCTGATGCCGTGCAGCACCTTCACTTTCCCGTAGCCCGCTTCCAGATTCTTGATCGATAGCATGTTGTCGTCCTCGGCGTCAGGCGGGCGCGCCGCCCAGATACGCCTCGATAACCTTGGCGTTGCTCTGTACTTCGTTGGGCAGCCCCTCGGCGATCTTCTGGCCGAAGTCCAGCACCGACACGGTATCGCACACGCCCATCACCACATCCATGTGGTGCTCGATCAGGATCAGGGTGATGCCGTGGTCGCGCACCTTGCGGATGATGGCCAGCAGTTCGACGATATCGGGCGCCGTCAGGCCCGCCGCCGGTTCGTCCAACAGCAACAACTGCGGATCCAGCGCCAGCGCGCGGGCGATCTCCAGCAGGCGCTGCTTGCCGTAGGGCAGGTTGCGCGCTTCTTCGTTCGCCAGGTCCTCCAGCCCCACGAATTCCAGCAGTGCCAGGGCGCGGGCGCGGGCGCCTTGCTCTTCGCCTTTCCACTTGGATGTGCGCAGCGCGATCCCGGCCAGGCCGGTGGTGAAGGTGTGGTGCAGGCCCACCAGCACATTCTCCAGCGCGGTCATTTCGCCGAACAGCTGCACGTTCTGGAAGGTGCGGGCAATGCCCGTGGCGGCGATGTCGGCCGGCGCCAGGCCGACCAGCGACTTGCCCGAAAATTCCACCGCGCCGGCCGTGGGCACGTAGATGCCGGTAAGCACGTTCATCATGGTGCTCTTGCCCGAGCCGTTCGGCCCGATGAGGCCGTGGATGGTGCCGCGTTCGACCGTCAGGTCAACCTGGTTCAAGGCCTTGAGGCCGCCGAACTGCATCAGCACCCCCTTGGCCGCCAACAGCGTCTCGCCCTTGCCCTGGATTGCATCCGGGACCGCGTCGCGTTCGTTGATCAGGTCTTTCTTGACCGCCAGCACCGCGCGGCGGTTCGAGAAGAACAGGTTGCGCACAAAGCCGACAATGCCGTCCGGCAGGTAGTACACGACAAACAGGATCATGGCGCCGAAGATCGTCAGGCGCCAGTCGGTCACCGCATCCAGCCAGTACGAGAACACCGCCAGCAGGATGGTGCCGGCCACCGGAACCGCCACCCGGCGGGCGTCGGTGCGGCCCTTGGACATCGCGAGCACGCTGCCCACTGTCACCAAGATCGCCACGCCCAGCGCGATCAGGCGGAAGGTATCGATATCGTCCAGCATCTTGGGCAGCAGCACGATGATCGACGCGCCCAGCAACGCGCCGGTACGGCTCTTGCGCCCGCCCATGATGATGGCCAGCAGGAACAGGATGGTCAGCTCGAAGTTGTAGGTATTGGGCGAGATGTACTGCTCGGAATACGAATACAGCGCGCCCGCCAGGCCGGCGAAGCCGGCGCTGATGACGAAGGCGAATACCTTGTGCCGGTACACCGACACGCCCATGCAGTCAGAGGCGATCGGGCTGTCGCGCAGGGCTTCGAACGAACGGCCCAGGTGCGATTTCAGGATGCGGTGCACCACGATCAGCGACAGTACCAGCAACGCCGCCACCAGCCAGAAGTACTCGCTCTTGGTCAGGATGTGCCCGCCGATCGACGGCTTGGGGATCTTGATGCCGAGCGGGCCTTCGGTCATGAAGGTCATTTCGTTGATCAGGATCTGGATGATGGTGCCGAACGCCAGCGTCACCATGGCCAGATAGGGCCCGGTCACGCGCAGCGCCGGCAATGCCAGCACCACGCCAAACGCTGCGGCGATGACGATGGCCGCCGGCAGGGTTACCCAGATCGGCAGTTGCAGATGGAAGAACAAGACGCCGGCCACGTAGGAACCGATGCCGAACAGGCCCGCATGGCCGAGCGACACCTGCCCCGTATAACCCACCACGATATCGAGCCCGAACAGCAGGATCGCGTAAATCATGATGGTTTCGATCAGGTGCAGGTAGTACGTGTTGGTCACGCCCAGCGGCACGGCCGCCAGGCAGGCGACCGCCACGACGGAAAGCAGAAGGTGCAGGGGTTTCATCGGTTACACCTTCTTGATGGCGGTCTTGCCGAACAGGCCGGCGGGCTTGAACGTCAGTACGAGCAGCAGCAGGACCAGGCCCGGCACATCCTTGTACCCCGTGGAAATATAGAAACCGGTGGTGGTCTCGGCGATCCCCAGGATCAGTCCGCCCACCACCACGCCCATGCCGCTGGACAGGCCGCCGATGATGGCCACCGCGAAGGCCTTCAGGCCCAGCACCGCGCCCATGGTGGCGCCGGTCAACGTCAGCGGCGCCACCAGCACCCCCGCGAAGGCGGCGGTCAGTGACGACAGGGCATACGAAAACGTGATCACCATGCCGGTGTTGATCCCCATCAAGCCGGCGGCATCGCGGTCGTTGGCGGTGGCGACGAAGGCCTTGCCATAGATGGATTTGCGGTTGAACACTTCCACCAGCAGCATCATGGCCAGCGCGCCGAACACCACCAGCAGTTCCATCGGCAGCACATTGGCGCCCATCACCTGGATCGGCGCCTCGGGCAGCGGCGAGGGAAAGCGCAGGTCATCGCGGCCCCAGACGTTCTCGGCCACGTTTTTGAAGATGATGCCCAGCGCGATGGTGGCCATGATCCAGCCGAATTCCGATCGCGTTTTGATGGCCGGCCGCACGCCGACCCGCTCGACCAGCGCGCCTTGCGCGAAGCCGAAGACGCAGACAATGGGAATCATCACCCAGTAGTTCACGCCCAGTCCGACCAGTGTGAGTCCGACCATGGCGCCCAGCATCAGGGCTTCGCCCTGGCCGAAGTTGAGGGTGCCGGAGGTGGCGAAAGTGAGCTGGTATCCGAACGCGATGACGGCATAGATCATGCCCAGCGCGATACCGCTATAGATAAGCTGTAGAAGAATCATGGTGTGTGTCGTGAGGCGCTGTGTTCCGTCCCAACCCCCTTGGGCAGAACGCTGTTGTCGGGCGACGGCGTGCCGGTGTCCCGCGCGCGGAGACACCGGCTGCGGCAGGGCCGCCGCCGCGCGCTTGCTTCGGACGAACTCAGTTGGCCTTGACCACGCGGCCGCCCTTGACCTCGCCAATCAGCACTTGCTTGGTGGTGATGGCGTCGTGGTTGTCGTGGGTGAACGGCTTGTCGTAGGTCATCACGACACCTTCGACCGGCGTTTGCAGGTTCTCGAGCGCCTCGCGGATCTTCGGGCCGTCGGTGGAGTTGGCCTGCTTGATGGCCGCGGCCAGCAGGAACACCGAGTCATAGCCCTGGGCCGCCGAAACCGGCGAGTCGATGCGGTCGTTCTTGGGCTTGAATTTGGCCAGATAAGCGTCGATGAAGGCCTTGCGCTTGGGCGTGTCGGGGTCCTGGATGAAGGTCTGCGGCATGCGCGCGCCTTCGCCGTTGGCGCCGGAATTGTCGATGTAGTTGGCCATCGACAGGGTCCAGCTGCCGATGATCGGCACCTTCCAGCCCAGCTTGGCCATGCCGTTGGCGATCTGCGCCAGTTCGGGGCCGATGCCGTAGGTCAGCACGGCTTCGGCGCCGGCGGACTTGGCCTTGAGCAGTTGGGCCGTCATGTCGACGTCCTTGATGTTGAACTTTTCGACGGCCACCGGCTTGATACCCTTGGCGTCGAGCGCCTTTTCCAGGTCCTCGCGGCCCAGCTGGCCATAGTTGGTGGAATCGGCCAGGATCGCCACCTTCTTGAAGCCACGGCGGGTGACGGCTTCCTCGACGATCATCGGCGCCTGGATGCTGTCGTTGGCCGAGTTGCGGAACACGTAGTTGTCTTTGTATTCCGGCGCCTTGAACTGATGGGTGATGACGCTGCCGGTGGCCACGTTGTTGAACACCGGAATCTTGGCATCCTGGTAGAAACGCTGCGAGGCCAGCGCCACGCCCGTGTTGATGTAGCCGACCGTGGCGGTGACTTGTTCCTTGTTGATCAGTTCCTGGGCGATCTGCACACCGCGCTCGTTCTTGGCTTCGTCATCGCGCTCCACCGCGACCAGTTGCCGGCCAAGCACGCCGCCGCTCTTGTTGATTTCCTCGATTGCCAGGCGCACGCCATCGCGCATGCTCACGCCCATGGAGGAAGAACCGCCGGTATAGGGGCCGGTAACGCCGATCTTGATGGGGTCGGCGGCGTAACCCGCGGCCGAGACAGCAAAAGCAAGGGTTCCTGCAAGCAGCTTCAAACGAAAATCCATGGATGTCTCCGTTGTAATTAGTAGAACTGCGTGGAAAACCGTGTGCCGGCGCCAGGCGGCAAGGCAAAGTGGATGGCGCGCTCCTGTGTTGCGTGTTGTGACTGTCTGCTTAATCGCTTACGCGAATCTGACCCGACGGGGTTATTCCGTGTAAATACCTAGTACGCGCGCACGGGTTACAAAATCGGATGCTGCGACGCAGCATAGGTCGGCAACCCGGGGCAAGGACGCTTGCGCGCGCCGGCCGGCGCGTGCGCGACCGCGTTCGGCGCATGCTAGCCACGGCGGCGCCACGGTGCGCGGAATTTCCTTCCGGATGGGGCTGGAAATTTATTCCGGGTGGGCCGCCAGGCCGCGTGGCCATTGGGCGGCGCGTTGGCAGACGCCGGTCAGCCATAGGGAAAACGCTTGCACCGCGCCGCCGGGCGGGCGCGAGGTTTCGGTGCACAGGTAGTACTGCGATTCTCCGGCGGTCTCGATATCGAGCACGCGCAGCAATTTGCCTTCGTCCAGCCATTCGGCCGCCAGGGTGCGGCGGGTCAGCGCGATGCCCTGGCCGGCGCGGGCGGCCGCCAGCATCATGCCCAGGTCCACCAGCCAGACGCCGCGCGTCGGCTCCGGCCAATCCAGTCCGGCGGCCGCCAGCCAGGGGCGCCATGGTTCCATCGGGCAACGCAGCAGGGCGGCGCGCGCCAGGTCTCGCGGTTGCCGGAACGGCCCGTGGGCGTCACGGTACGCTGGCGAACAGACCGCGAAAACCGGGTCGGCGGTCAAGGGGCGGGTGTGCAGCCCGGGGTAGCGGCCACTGCCGAAACGGATCCAGACATCGGCATTCGGCGGCATGATGTCCAGGTATGGAATGGACAGCATGATTTCCAGCTCGACCTCGGGATGGGCGGCCGTGAAGCCCGGCAGGGCGGGGATCAGCACCTGGCGCGCGAAGGTGGGGGTGGACACCACGCGCAGCGGTTCCGGCTTGGGCTCGCCGCGCTTGTGCAGCGAGGCGTCCGACAGCAGGGCCAGGGCGGTGCGCACCTGTTCCAGGTATTCGCGTCCGGCCGCGCTCAGGGTGATGCCGCGGCTGCTGCGGATGAACAGGGTGACGTCGAGTTGCGCTTCCAGCGCGGCGATGCGCTTGCCGATGGCGCTGGCGGTGACGAACAGTTCTTCGCTGGCGCGCTCGAACGAACCGAGCCGGGCGGCGGCTTCGAACGCCTGGATGGCGGCCAGCGGCGGCAGGCGCACGTCTTTGGAGGGAGAAGGTCCGCGCATGATCGTCTGGCGGGCCGGCCATGCGCCCGACGAAGAAGTGGCAACCCGGCGATTATAAAAGTGTGGGACCAGAAAGTCTGTCCCCGTATTCCGGCGGCATTTGGGAGATGAGACCCGGGAGGGCCGTCAGACGCCCTTGAGCGCCAGGCTGACGGCCAGGCCGGCCATCACCACGGCGATGACGCCATCCAGCACGCGCCAGGCCGAGGCGCTGGCGAAGAAGCGCGCGAACAGCCGCGAACCGATGCCCAGCACGGCCAGCCACAGCAGGCTGGCGGTGAGGGCGCCGGCGGCGAACGCCATGCGGGCGTCGTCAAAGCCATGGGCCAGCGATCCCACCACCACCATGTCGAGCCAGAAGTGCGGGTTGAGCAACGAGAAGCCCAGCGCGCCCAACATCGCGGCGCGGCGCGATGGCACCACGGCGCGCGCGGCGGCCAGGCCGCCGGTGGCGGTCCAGGCGCGGCGCGCCGACTGCAATGCATACCAGGACAGGAATGCCACGCCGAACCACAGCACGGCCGTGGTCAGCCACGGAAACCAGGAAGTCAGGGCCTGCAGGCCCGACACGCTGGCGAAGATGAAAACCGCGTCGATCAGCGCGCAGATCGCGACCACCGACAGCAGGTGGGCGCGCATCAATCCCTGGCGCAGAATGAATGCGCTCTGCGCGCCAACGACGGCGAACAGGCCCAGCCCGGTGGCCGTGCCGCTGGCCCAGGCGGTAAGGAAGAGGGGGGATGACAACGTGGTGAACATGACGGCGAACCTTGTGACTGCAACGCCTTGTGGTGGCGCTTGGATAGCGGGCCGGCAGCGTTGCGCATGCCGGCAATGCAATATTCTCGCTTGCCATGCATATGAAATACAGCTAATTTTCCTTCACTATATTAAGTAAAACTAATTTCATGAAAATCGATCACGGCAACCTGCGCGCCCTCGCCGCGGTGGTGCGCGAAGGCAGTTTCGAGCGGGCGGCATTGGCCTTGAGCGTGACGCCCTCCGCGGTGTCGCAGCGAATCAAGGCGCTGGAAGATCGCATGGGGCGTCTGCTGGTCCAGCGCACTGTGCCGGCGGCGGCCACCACCGACGGCCAGGTGCTGGTGCAACTGGCCGAGCAGACCGCGCTGCTGGAGCACGATGCCTTGAACCGGCTGGGGGTGGCGGACGACGACGTGCCGCATGCCAGCATCCCCATCGCGGTCAACCACGACAGCCTGGAAACCTGGTTCGTCGACGCGGCCCTGCAATTCTCCAGCCGTACCCGCGCCACGCTCGACATGCAGTCCGAGGACCAGGACCACACCGCGGCATTGCTGCGCAATGGCGCGGTGCTGGGAGCGGTGACGACGCTGGCCGATCCGGTGCAGGGGTGCCGCATCCATGCGCTGGGCAGCATGCGCTACGTGGCGACCTGCACGCCGGCTTTCCACAAGCGCTATTTCGCCCAGGGCGTGAATGCGCAGACGCTGGCACAGGCGCCGGTGTTGGTGTTCAACCGCAAGGACGCGTTGCAGGCGCGGTTCGCGCACAAGATTTCCGACCCGGCGCCGTGGCAGCCGCCGGTCTGGTGGGTGCCGTCCACCCGCGCCTTTGTGCAGGCGACGCTCGGCGGACTGGGGTGGACCATGAATCCGCTGCCGCTGGTGCAGGAACATCTTGACGCAGGTCAGTTGATGCTGCTGCGGGGCCGCGCGTGGGAGGACGTGCCGTTGTACTGGCAGCATTGGCGGGTAAACTCCGAAGCGATGGAAGCTTTGACCGACTCGGTTCTGTCAGCCGCCCGCAGCCTGGTCCGGCGGCGTTAACCCCATAGGAGAACACCCCCCATGAACATCCGCAAGTTCGCCGCTGTCGCCGTCCTGGGCCTGTGCGCAGCCGGTTCGGCCTGGGCCAAGGATTACAAGGTAGGCGATGTCGAGGTCGACGATCTCTGGGTGCGCGCGTCCGCCCCGGGGCAATCCAACGGCGCGGGCTATATGGACATCGACAACGATGCCAAGACGCCTGATCGCCTGTTGTCGGTCACCTCCGAGGCCGCCGAACGCGTCGAGTTGCATACCGTGGAGACGGCCAACGGCGTGGCCAAGATGCGCCAGGTCGAAGGCGGCATCGCGCTGCCGGCCAGTGGCGAGGTCAAACTGGCCCCGGGCGGCTACCACGTCATGTTCATCAAGCTGAAGGCGCCGTTTGCCGAGGGCGCCACCGTGCCGGCCACGCTCAAGTTCGAGAAGGCGGGCGAGGTGGCGGTGCAGTTCAAGGTCAAGCCGGCCTCGCACAACCCCGGCATGAGCCACGAGCACGGCGCGATGAAGCACTGATCGCGCCGGACTGTTCGGCAATGAAGAAAGGCGGCGGGCGATTCGAGCCTGCCGCCTTTTTTGTCGCGGTGCGCCGGCGCCTGGCGCGCCGGCCTGGCGATCAGTACAGGCCTTGCTGGCGCATTGCGTCGGCGACCTTGACGAAACCGGCGATGTTGGCGCCGTCCAGGTAGTTGACGTATTCGCGCTCGCTGTGGCCGTGGCGCACGCAATTCTCGTGGATGTCGCGCATGATGGCGTGCAGGCGCGTGTCCACCTCCTCGCGGGTCCATGACAGGCGGGCCGAGTTCTGGGCCATTTCCAGGCCCGATACGGCCACGCCGCCGGCGTTGCTGGCCTTGCCCGGCGCGTACAGCACGCGGGCGGCGATGAAGGCCTTGGCGGCCTCCAGGGTGGCGGGCATGTTGGCGCCTTCGGCCACGCATTGCACGCCGTTCTTGATCAGCGTTTCCGCGTCGGCCAGTTCCAGCTCGTTCTGGGTGGCGCAGGGCAGGGCCACGTCCACCGGCACGTGCCAGGGGCGCTTGCCGGGCTCATAGACCAGACCGAATTGGCGGGCGTAGGCGTCCAGGCGGCCGCGCAGATCGTTCTTGACGTGCATCAGCGCCACCAGCTTCTCGTGGTTGAAGCCGGCCTCGTCCACCACCGTGCCGTTCGAGTCGGACACCGTCACGACCTTGGCGCCCAGCGCCATGGCCTTCTCGATGGCGTACTGGGCCACGTTGCCCGAGCCCGAGACCGACACGCGCAGGCCGTCGAACGACTTGCCGACACGCTTGAGCATTTCCTCGGCGAAGTAGACGGTGCCGTAGCCGGTGGCCTCGGGGCGGATCAGGCTGCCGCCGAAGGTCAGGCCCTTGCCGGTGAAGACGCTGGCGGTGGAGTTCGACAGCTTTTTCATCATGCCGGCCATGAAGCCGACTTCACGCGCGCCCACGCCGATGTCGCCGGCCGGCACGTCGGTGTCCGGGCCCAGGTGGCGGTACAGCTCGATCATCAGGGCCTGGCAGAAGCGCATGACTTCCGCATCGGACTTGCCCTTGGGGTCGAAGTCGGAGCCGCCCTTGCCGCCGCCCATGGGCAGCGTGGTCAGCGAGTTCTTGAGGGTCTGCTCGAACGCCAGGAACTTCAGGATCGACAGGTTCACCGAGGGGTGGAAACGCATGCCGCCCTTGAACGGGCCGATGGCCGAGCTGTGCTGGATGCGGAAAGCGCGGTTGACCTGCGCCTGGCCCTTGTCGTCGGTCCAGCACACGCGGAACTGGATCACGCGTTCCGGTTCCACCAGGCGCTCGAGCAGGGCGTGCTCGGCGTAGTGGGGGTGCTTTTCGATGAAAGGCCACAGGCTCAGCATCACCTCTTGGACGGCTTGCATGAATTCCGGTTGCTGCGGATCGCGCACGGCGACGCTACGCAGGAAGTCGTCCAGACGCTGCACTTTCAACATGATCTCCTTGGGGGCGCTTCGAATGAGTGCGGAGATGCGCCGTATTGGGGCGTTGTTTCTCCGTTTTGGTGCGAGTTGCACCGGCTTGGTGCGGGATTGTAGGGCTATTTTGTTGCCCTGCGCAAAGCGGGAAAGTGCGCCATCACCTTGATATCAAAGCACTTTTTTATTGTTTTATCGGGGACGTATGGTGTTTGGGGTGGCGCGCCGGGAACCTTGTCTGTCATGGGGCGCCGCGGGAGGCATTGAATTCACAGGGAAATTTTATGTGTCCCCAATATTATTCAATCCTGGCGGGCAGCGCGCAATCGCCATCTCATAGGGGAATCCCGCGCATGAGTGAAGCATGGTCTTATTCTGACGGAGCCATTTCCTATTATGTGTCCCTAATTATATTTTGATCCGGATCAGGCACGGGCGGCGCAATGATGATTCCGCCGCCGCGGCTTTTCAGAGTGTGGCGTCGTAGTCGATGGTCAACGGCGCGTGGTCGGAAAAGCGTTCGTCCTTGTAGATGGCAACGCTGCGGGCGCGGGCCGCGATCCCGGGCGTGGCGATCTGGTAGTCGATGCGCCACCCTACGTTCTTGGCCCAGGCCTGGCCGCGATTGCTCCACCAGGTGTATTGGTCGGGACGGTCGTCGATGGCGCGGAACACGTCGACGAAGCCGCGCTTGTCGAACACGTCGGTCAGCCAGGCGCGTTCCTCGGGCAGGAAGCCGGAATTCTTCAGGTTGCCCTTCCAGTTCTTCAGGTCGATTTCCTTGTGCGCGATGTTCCAGTCGCCACAGATGATGAATTCGCGGCCGGTCTTCTTGTGTTCGCGCATCAGCTCGTCGATCCAGGGGCCGAAGCGGTCCAGGAAGCGGTACTTGGCCTGTTGGCGCTCGTCGCCGCTGGAGCCGGAGGGCAGGTAGGCGCTGATGACGGACAGGTTCTTCCAGTCGGCGCGGATGATGCGGCCTTCGGGGTCGAACTCTTCGCAGCCCAGGCCGATGCTGACGCGTTCGGCCGCATCGCGCAGGTAGATGCCGACACCGCTGTAACCCTTCTTCTCGGCGTGATGGAAATGGCCGGTATAGCCCGGCGGGTGGCGCAATTCGTCGGTCAGGTCGCCGTCCGAAATCTTGATTTCCTGCAGGCAGAGCACGTCGGCCGCGTGTTTTTCCATCCAGGGTTGCAGGCCCTTGCGGAAGGCGGACCGGATGCCATTGAGGTTGATCGACGTGATGCGCAGCAAAGCGGGACTCCTGTAGAGCGGCCAGGAACGGCCGGAACCATGCCAGGAATTTAACCGACTCGACGACGTTGTCCGGGAATGGCCCCGACACCGGATAAAATGCCGGGGTTTGTCACCTCCCGGATCCTGCCCGCATGTCTGCCGCCCACACCGCCTCCGCCACCTCGCTCGATTTCGTCCGCTTCGCCCTGAACGAAGGCGTGTTGCGCTTCGGCAGCTTCAAGGTCAAGTCCGGCCGCATCAGTCCGTACTTCTTCAATGCGGGCCTGTTCAACAGCGGCGCGTCGGTGGGCAAACTGGCCGGCTTCTACGCCCAGGCGTTGCTGGATTCCGGCGTGGCCTTCGACATGCTGTTCGGCCCGGCCTACAAGGGCATCCCGCTGGCCACCGCCACCGCCGTCGCGCTGGCCAATCATCCGGCCATGCAGGGGCGCAACGACGTGCCGTTCGCCTACAACCGCAAGGAAGCCAAGGACCACGGCGAAGGCGGCACCCTGGTGGGCGCGCCCCTCAAGGGCAAGGTCGTCATCATCGACGACGTGATCACGGCGGGCACTTCGGTGCGCGAGTCGGTGGAGATCATCCGCAACGCCGGCGCCGAGCCGGCCGCCGTGCTGATCGCCATGGACCGCATGGAGCGCGCCGGCGCCGATGACGCGCTGTCGCCGCATTCGGCGGTACAGGACGTGGCCAAGACCTACGGCATCCCGGTGGTGGCGATCGCGTCGCTGGCGGACATCATGGCGCTGCTGCAGGACGACGCCGCATTTGCCGAACACCGCGACGCAGTGCAGGCGTACCGGACGAAGTACGGGGTGAAGTAAACCCGGACCGGTGTGACCTGGCCTGCCGGCTTCCGTATCGGGCCGCCGGGGACTCCAGCCTGCTGGCCGGCGCTTCAGGGCCGATGACGACGACATCGCAGGCATATGCCGCTTGCGCCAGGCGCTTGTCGAAGGTGGCCAGTGCGGCAGCGTGCCAAAGCGCAAGTTCCAGGTACGACGCGTCATACACCCTGAGGGCGTGTTCCCGGGCAAGGGCGACACAGGGCGGCAGCCAGGTGGCGGCAGGGCGGCTTTCGTTGACCACCGGCGCCATCTTCAACCGCGTCGAGAATTTTTTTAGCATGTCTGGCGTGGCTTGCCGCAACCGTTCGATGCGTAAGGCTCCCTGGGCGACTTCCAGCTTCCAGATCAATGGGACAAGCGCGGGCTTGTCAATCAGGCCTTCCAGTATCGTGAGCGCTTGCCCACTGGGGTCTGGCTGGGCAATTGCAGCCAGCTCAAGGCAACCGACGCATCGAGCACGAGCGTCATTCGCGTATCCCCTTCACGGCATACCACCAGGTGGCGTCGTCCACATACGGGATGCCCTTGAATTGCTTGAGTTCCTCGATCACGCGGTGCGCCTCTTCGGTCAGCAGCGGGTTGACCCGCCAGAACTGGGCATACGCCCTGCCGTCCCGGGTGATGACGACGCGGGTCCAGGTATGGGCCGCTTCAATGAGTTCATCCAGTCGCTCGGCGACCTGTTCTTGCGGAACGGATAGATAGGGGGTGGTCATGGCCAAGTCTCCGGCGCAAAATCGACCAGACCATTCTTGGCCAAACAAAAAGCCGCGGCAAGATGCCGCGGCCTTCGGTTCGGTCTGATACTGCGCCGGCCCCCGTGACAGCGGGCCGGCCGGGGATCAGCTGTCCAGCTTCTGCTTGAGCAGGTCGTTGACCTGCTGCGGGTTGGCCTTGCCGCGCGCCGCCTTCATGATCTGGCCCACCAGCGAGTTGAACGCCTTCTGCTTGCCGGCGCGGTATTCCTCGACGATGGCCGGATTGGCCGCCAGCACGTCGTCGATCATGGCGCCGATGGCGCCGCTGTCGCTGATCTGCTTGAGGCCGCGGGCCTCGATGATGGCGTCGGGCTGGCCGCCGTTCTCGCCGGCCCACATGGCGCCGAACACTTCGCGCGCGATCTTGTTGGAGATGGTGCCGTCGATGATGCGGTTGATCAGCGCGGCCAGGGCCGGGGCCTGCACCGGGGATTCGGCGATGGCCTTTTCTTCCTTGTTCAGGGTGGCGGCCACTTCGCCCATGATCCAGTTGGCGGCGAGCTTGGCCTGGCCGGCCGGCAGCGCGTGCGCCACGGCCTCGAAGTAGGCGGCCAGATCGCGGCTGACGGTCAGCTGGGCGGCGTCGTAGGCCGGCAGGCCGTACTCGGATTCGAAGCGGGCGCGCTGCGCGGCCGGCAGCTCGGGCATGGCGGCGCGGACTTCGTCGACCCATGCGCGCGAGATCACCAGCGTGGGCAGGTCGGGATCGGGGAAGTAGCGGTAGTCGTGCGCGTCTTCCTTGCTGCGCATGCTGCGGGTTTCGTCGCGGTCGGCGTCGTACAGGCGGGTTTCCTGCACCACGGTGCCGCCGTCCTCGATCAGTTCGATCTGGCGCCGCGCTTCATAGGTGATGGCGCGTTCCAGGAAGCGGAACGAGTTGACGTTCTTGATCTCGGTGCGGGTGCCGAATTCCTTCTGGCCGACCGGGCGCACCGACACGTTGGCGTCGCAGCGGAACGAACCTTCCTGCATGTTGCCGTCGCAGATGCCGAGCCACACCACCAGGCTGTGCAGGGCGCGGGCGTAGGCCACGGCCTCGGCGGCCGAGCGCATTTCCGGTTCGGTGACGATTTCCAGCAGCGGCGTGCCCGCGCGGTTCAGGTCGATGCCGCTGGCCGGCGCGCCATTGGCCAGGGTGAAGTCGTCGTGCAGCGACTTGCCGGCGTCTTCTTCCAGGTGGGCGCGCGTCAGGTTGACGGTTTTTTCTTCCTCGCCCACGAAGAACGACAGCGAGCCGCCCACCACCACCGGCAGCTCGTACTGGCTGATCTGGTAGCCCTTGGGCAGGTCGGGGTAGAAGTAGTTCTTGCGCGCGAACACCGAGCGCGGCGCGATCTCGGCGCCGACCGCCAGGCCGAAGCGGATGGCGCGTTCGGCGGCGCCGCGGTTCATGACCGGCAGGCTGCCCGGCAGCGCCAGGTCGACTTCGTTGGCATGCGTGTTGGGCGCGGCGCCGAATTCAGTGCTGCTGCCCGAAAAGATCTTGGAGTCGGTGGAAAGCTGCGTATGCGTTTCCAGGCCGATGACGATTTCCCAGTTCATGCTTAGGCGTCCTGCTGGGCCGGCGTGGCCTTGTGCCACGTCGTGACTTGTTGGTAGCGGTCGGCGATGGCCAGGAGGCGGCCTTCGTCGAAGTAGTTGCCGATGATCTGCAGGCCGACGGGGCGGCGGCCTGCGCCGCCGGGCCGCCCCAAGGCGCTGGCAGCCCCCTCGGGGGGCGTCTGTCCCGCGTCCGCGCCGGTGCCGAAGCCGCACGGAACCGACATGGCGGGTAGGCCGGCCAGGCTGACGCCCAGCGTGTAGACGTCGGCCAGCCAGTCGGCGGTGGGGTCGTCGCGGTTGTCGCCGATGTTCTTGGCCACCGTCGGGGTCACCGGGCCCATGATGACGTCGCATTGGCCGGCGAAGGCGCGCTGGAAGTCCTGGGCGATCATGCGGCGCAGGCGCTGGGCCTGCAGATAGTAGGCGTCGTAGTAGCCGTGAGACAGCACGTAGGTGCCGATCAGGATGCGGCGCTTGACCTCGTCGCCGAAGCCTTCGGCGCGCGAGCGGCTGATCATCTCGTTCAGGTCGCCGTACTGCGCGGCGCGGTGGCCGTAGCGCACGCCGTCGTACCGCGCCAGGTTGCTGGAGGCTTCGGCGGGAGCGATGACGTAGTAGGCGGGGATGGCCAGCTCGGTGCGCGGCAGCGACACCGGCACGCGCACCGCGCCCAGGGCCTCGAACTGTTCCAGGGCGGCCTGCACCGCGGCGGCCACGTCGGGCGCCAGGCCGGCGCCGAAGTATTCCTCGGGCACGCCGATGCGCAGGCCCTTCAGGGGCTGGCTGCCGACGGCGTCGAACTTGCCCTGCGCGGCGTCGAAGTCGCGCCGCACGCGGCCCGGTTCGTTGACGGCGGCATCGCATTTTTCCAGGCTGGTGGCGTCGCGCGGATCGAAGCCGCTGATGACGTCCAGCAGTTCGAGCAGGTCGCGGCTGCTGGGGGCCAGCGGGCCGGCCTGGTCCAGGCTGGAGCCGAAGGCCACCATGCCATAGCGCGACACGGTGCCGTAGGTCGGCTTGATGCCGCTGACGCCGCACAGCGCGGCGGGCTGGCGTACCGAGCCGCCGGTGTCGGTGCCGGTGGCGGCGGCCACCAGGCGGGCGGCCACGGCGGCGGCCGAGCCGCCCGAGGAGCCGCCGGGCACGGCGGTGGGGTCCCAGGGGTTGCGGACCACGCCGTAGGCCGAGTTCTCGTTGCCCGAGCCCATGGCGAACTCGTCGCAGTTGAGCTTGCCCAGCGACACGGCGCCGGCAGCCTGCAGGCGCTCGACCACGGTGGCGTCGAACGGGCTGACGTAGCCGTCCAGCATCTTGCTGCCGGCGGTGGTGCGCCAGCCGCGGGTGACGAAGGCGTCCTTGTGGGCAATGGGCACGCCGGCCAGGGGGCCGGCGGTGCCGGCGGCCAGCGCGGCGTCGGCGGCGCGCGCCTGGGCCAGCGTCAATTCGGCATCAATATGTAAGAAGGCGTTCAGGCCGCGGGCCGCCTCGGCGGCCGCCAGCGAGCTTTGCGCCAGTTCGACGGCGCTGACCTGGCGTTGGGCGAGGGCCGCGCGCAGGGCGGCGATCCCCTCGAATTGGGTGTGCAGGGCGGGTTGGGTCATGGCTTAGTCGAGAACCTTGGGGACCAGGAAAAGACCGTCCTGGGCGTCGGGGGCGTTGGCCAGCAGTTCGGCGCGGCGGGCCTCCGAGGCGGTTTCGGTGACGGCGTCCTGGCGCAGGCGCAGCACGATGTCCTCATGGGCGGACAGCGGGTGGGCCAGGGGTTCGACGCCCTGGGTATCGACGGCCTGCAGCCGTTCGATCAGGTGGAGGATGCCATTGAGTTCGGCCTGCGCGTGGGCGCGCTGGTCCGGGGTCAGTTCGATTCTGGCCAGCCTGGCAATGCGGGCCACATCTGTGTCATTGAGCGCCATGGGGATTGCAAATATCGAGAAGCGGAGGCCGAGGGGAGGGACTGGGCAGTATGCACATGCCAAACCCGTTACAAAGCTTGAATAGCCTGCATTTATGCGCTATTTCCGGGGAAATTATAAGTTATGATTCACGGTTTAATCGCCGTGATGACAGGCGCACCCAGGGTTTCCCGGGTGGCACGCCCCGCGGCATGACCCCAATTCCCCCCAGAATTTAGCTGAGCTCCCATGTTCGGATTCCTGCGCAGTTATTTTTCCAGCGATATGGCGATCGACCTCGGTACCGCCAATACGCTGATCTACGTCCGCGGCAAGGGCATCGTGCTCGATGAGCCCTCCGTGGTCGCGATCCGTCATGAAGGCGGGCCTCACGGCAAGAAGATCATCCAGGCCGTCGGCCACGAAGCCAAGCAGATGCTCGGCCGCGTGCCCGGCAACATCGAGGCCATCCGGCCCATGAAGGACGGCGTCATCGCCGACTTCACGGTGACCGAGCAGATGCTCAAGCAGTTCATTCGCATGGTGCATCCCCGCAACATGCTGGCGCCCAGCCCGCGCATCATTGTGTGCGTGCCCTGCGGTTCGACCCAGGTCGAACGCCGCGCCATCCGCGAATCGGCGCTCGGCGCCGGCGCCTCGCACGTGTTCCTGATCGAGGAACCCATGGCCGCGGCCATCGGCGCCGGCCTGGCCGTCTCCGACGCCAGCGGCTCCATGGTCGTCGACATCGGCGGCGGCACCACCGAAGTGGCGGTCATTTCGCTGGGCGGCATGGTCTACAAGGGTTCGGTGCGCGTCGGCGGCGACAAGTTCGACGAGGCCATCGTCAACTACATCCGCCGCAACTACGGCATGCTGATCGGCGAGCCCACCGCCGAGCTCATCAAGAAGGAAATCGGCTCGGCCTTCCCGGGTTCCGAAGTCCGCGAGATCGAAGTCAAGGGCCGCAATCTGGCCGAAGGCGTGCCGCGCAGCTTCACGGTTTCGTCCAACGAGATCCTGGAATCGCTGACCGATCCGCTCAACCAGATCGTCTCGGCCGTCAAGATCGCCCTGGAACAGACCCCGCCCGAGCTCGGCGCCGACATCACCGACAAGGGCATCGCCCTGACCGGCGGTGGCGCGCTGCTGCGCGACCTCGACCGCCTGCTGCAGGAAGAAACCGGCTTGCCGGTGGTGGTCGCCGATGATCCCCTGACCTGCGTCGTGCGTGGTTGCGGCGAGGCGCTGGAACACCTTGAGAAACTGGGCGCCATCTTCATCAACGACTAATCCCGCCCGCCAGCCCGGAGCCCCGCTTTTCCACGGCTCCGGCCGCTGCGGGAGCAGCGGGCGCGGGTGCCCGGGCTGAGATTCATGCAACGACAAGGGACTCCTCCCCTATTCAGGCGCGGCCCTCCGGCAGAGGTGCGGCTGGTCATCCTGGTCGTCCTGGCATTGGCTTTGATCATCATGGATTCGCAGTGGCGCATGCTGGAACCGGCGCGCCGGGCGATGTCCGTGGCGTTGTATCCCTTCCAGCGCGCCGTCATGGCGCCGCGCGATCTGGTCCAGCAGGTCAACGAATGGGTCAATGCCGCCAATCTCATCCGCAGTGAAAACGAAGCCTTGCAGCGCCAGCGCATCGAGCTGGCCCAGGTGGCCACGCACGCCGCGCAGCTGGCCGCCGAAAACGCCCAATTGCGCCGCCTGCTGGGCGTGACCGACACCGTGGCGCAATCGGCCGTGGTGGTCGAGGTGCTGTACGAGCCCTCCAATGCGTTCAACCAGCGGCTGGTGTTCAACAAGGGCAGCAAGGCCGGCCTGGCGCCCGGTATGCCGGTGATCGACGAAGGCGGCGTGGTGGGCCAGATCGTGCGGGTGACGCCGATGACGGCCGAGGCCGCCCTGGTCACCGACGAGCAGGTTTCGATCCCGGTGCAATTGCTGCGCAATGGCTTGCGCCTGATCGCCTTTGGCGGGAACTCTCCTGGCAAGATGGAGGTCCGTTATCTGGCCGCCAATGCCGACATCAAGGAAGGCGATACCATTGTCACCAGTGGTGTCGGTGGGTTGTTCCCGGCCGGCTTGCCGGTGGCCAAGGTGACCTCGGTCGAACGCGATACCGCTTCGGGCTTCGCGCGCGCCGTCTGCGAGCCGCTGGCCCACCCTGAACGCTATCGCCACTTCCTGGTCCTGCAGGTGGATGTGGAACGCGCCGAATCCAACCGTCAGGAGGTCGATTCCGGTGGATCGGACTAACCAACAAGCCTCCGGGCAACCCCGCCGCCGCCTGGGGACGCCCAGCAATGTGCAGCCGGAGCGCCTGTCGGGCCCGGCGCACGGGGTGTTCGTCTGGGGCAGCATCCTGCTGGTGTGGCTGGCGTCGCTGCTGCCGTGGCGCCTGTGGCAGGGCGCGCCCGATGTGCTGATCCTGATCATCGCCTTCTGGTGCGTGCATGAACCGCGCCGTGTCGGCCTGTTCACCGCATTCTGCTTCGGCTTGCTGATGGACGTGCACGATGCTGGCCTGCTGGGCGAACACGCGCTGTCCTACACCCTGGTCGCCTATGGCGCCGTGGTGCTGCATCGCCGCCTGCAACGCTTCGATCTCTGGAGCCAGGCAATGCATATGTTGCCGGTCTTCCTGATCGCGCGGTTGCTGACCCAGGTCATCCATGCCTGGCTGGCCGGCAAGTGGCCGGGCTGGGATTGGGGCGTCAGCGTGGCCATCACCGCCGCCCTGTGGCCGCTGGCGGGCTGGGTGCTGCATTTGCCGCAGCGCGCCGACGACGACGCCGAATCTTCCTCCGCCTGACGGCGGCGCCGCGTCCCATGTTCGAATTCAAGAAAACCGGTCAGCAGCAGAAGCAGCGCTTCCGCCTGCGCGCCTGGGTGGGCGGCATCTTCGCGCTGGCCTGCTTCGGCGTGCTGGTGGGCCGGTTCTGGTATCTGCAGGTCGACCGCTACGAAGGCCTGTCCGAGCGCGCCGACCGCAACCGTATCGCGGTGGTGCCGATCCCGCCGCGCCGCGGCGAGATCCTCGACCGCAACGGCGCGGTGCTGGCCCGCAATTACCGCACCTACACGCTGGAAGTGGTGCCGGCGCAGGCCGGCAACATGAACGCCCTGTTCGAGCGCCTGACCCAGGTGGTCTATATCAGCCCGGCCGACCAGCGCCGCTTCAAGCGGCGCGCGGCCGAATCCAGCCGCTATGCCAGCCTGCAACTGCGCAACAATCTCAATGATACCGAGGCGGCCTGGTTCGCCGCCCACGCCTTCCAGTTCCCCGGCGTCGAGTTGCGCGCGCGTTGGGTGCGCGAGTACCCGCAAGGGCAGTCCGCCGCCCACGTGGTCGGCTATATCGGCCGCATCGCCGAGGGCGATATCGAGGAACTCGAGCGCGGCGGCCAGTTGGGCAACTATCGTGGCACCGACGTCATCGGCAAGAAAGGCATCGAGAAAACCTGGGAAGAAGCGCTGCATGGCCGCACCGGTCTCGAAGAAGTCGAAGTGACGGCCGGTGGCCGGCCGATGCGTACCTTGCGCCGCATCGACCCGGTGCCCGGATCGGACATCATGCTGTCGATCGACATGGGCCTGCAGAAAGTGGCTGAGGACGCCTTCGAAGGCCAGCGCGGCGCGTTGGTGGCGATCGATCCCGATACCGGCGAGGTGCTGGCCTTCGTGTCGCAGCCGTCGTTCGACCCGAACCTGTTCGTCGATGGCATCGACGTGGACAACTGGCGCATGCTGAACGAGTCGCCGGACCATCCGTTGATCAATCGGCCGCTGTACGGCACCTATCCGATCGGTTCGACCTACAAGCCCTTCGTCGGCCTGGCGGCGCTGGAGCTGGGCAAGCGCCGCGCCACGGACCGCATCTCCGACCCGGGCTATTTCGAGTTCGGCGGCCAGAAGTTCCGCAACGCCGGTGGCGCCGCCTATGGCATGACCGACATGCACAAGGCCATTGTGGTGTCCTCGGACACCTACTTCTATTCGCTCGGCCCCGAGATCGGCGTGAACGCGCTGCACGATTTCACCAAGCAGTTCGGCTTCGGCCAGATCACCGGCATCGACCTCGAGGGCGAAAAGCGCGGCGTGTTGCCGTCCACCGAATGGAAGCGCGCAGCCTACAAGGACAAGGAACGCCAGCGCTGGTACGCCGGCGAGACCATTTCGGTGGCGGTGGGCCAGGGCTACAACGCCTTCACCCTGTTGCAGTTGGCGCAGGGCACCTCGACCCTGGCCAACAACGGCCTCTACCGCCGTCCGCACCTGGTGCATGCGGTGCGCGATCCGCGCTCCGGCGTGGCCAACCCCACCGAGTCCACGCCCGACTACCGCATTCCGCTCAAGCAGGCCAACGTCGACGTCATCAAGAACGCCATGGCCGATGTGGTCCGGGTCGGCACCGCGCGTCGCGCCTTCGCCAACGCGCCCTACCAGGCCGCCGGCAAGACCGGCACGGCCCAGGTGTTCAGCCTGCGCGGCGGTCACTACCGCGCCAGCGCCATCGACGAGCGCTTGCGCGACCATGCGCTGTTCATGGGTTTCGCGCCGCTAGAGCATCCCCGCATCGCCGTCGCGCTGATCGTCGAAAATGCCGGCTGGGGCGCCAGCGTGGCCGCGCCGGTGGCGCGCAAGGTATTCGACTATTGGCTGGCCAAGGAGCGTCAGGACAAGAGCGCGGGGCCGGACCACAACCCGGCCCTGGCCTCTGTCGAAACCATAACTTCCGACGTGGTGCGCCAACGATGAAGCGTCTCGGCCTGATCCTGCTGCGCGTCTTCACCGCCTTCGACTGGCCGCTGCTGGCCATTTTGCTGATGTTTGCCGCGCTCGGCCTGACCGTCATGCATTCGGCGGTGGGCGGCACCGACTGGCGCTTCGCCGAGCAGTCGCGCAACTTCATCATCGCTTTCTTCGCCATGTGGATGATGGCGCTGATTCCGCCCAAGTGGCTGATGAAACTGGCGCTGCCATTCTATGTGGTGGGGGTGGTGCTGCTGCTGGGCGTGGAGTTCTTCGGCGAAACCAGCAAGGGCGCGACGCGCTGGCTCAACCTGGGCGTGACCCGCATCCAGCCTTCCGAGATGATGAAGATCGCCGTGCCCATGATGCTGGCCTGGTACTTCCAGCGCCACGAGGGCGCGGTGCGCATCCGCGACTTCCTGGCCGCCGCCGCGATGCTGGCGGCGCCTTTTGGCCTGATCGTGCTGCAGCCCGACCTGGGCACCGCGCTGCTGGTGTTCGGCGCCGGCTTCTTCGTCATCTACTTCGCCGGCCTGTCGTTCAAGCTGCTGGTCCCGGTGATGTTGGCCGGCGTCATCGCCATCGGCACGCTGGTCTACTACGAAGACCAGTTGTGCGAGCCGGACGTCAGCTGGGTGGTACTGCACGATTACCAGAAGCACCGCGTCTGCACCCTGCTAAACCCCAGCTCCGACCCGCTCGGCAAGGGCTTTCACACGATCCAGTCGATGATCGCGGTGGGTTCGGGCGGCGTCTACGGCAAGGGCTATATGAAGGGCACGCAGACCCACCTGGACTTCATCCCCGAACGCACCACCGACTTCATTTTCGCCGTCTACGCCGAGGAGTTCGGCCTGTACGGCGGCATCGCCATCCTGGTGCTGTATGGCCTGATGATGGCGCGCGGCCTGACCATCGCCTCGCGCGCCTCATCACAGTTCGGGCGATTACTGTCCGGGGCGCTGACGATGATGCTGTTCATCTACGTGTTCGTGAATGTGGGGATGGTGACGGGGATCCTGCCGGTCGTCGGCGTGCCGCTACCGTTCATGAGTTATGGCGGCACGGCGTTGTTCACCATGGGGATCGCGTTCGGGATCATGATGAGCATCAGCCGGCATCGGTCGGTCAAGAGCTGAGCTTTTTTCTTCGTAGGCCGCCCGGGGCGGTGTTCGCTGTGCGCCAATTTCTCGACGCCACACATCGCGTATGCCCAAAAAGGCCGCCCGCGCGGCCGGCTTTGGGCGGGCCCCGCAAGATCCTCCTATTCCCCTCCGCTGCTGGCCAAAACGCCAAGCACACAGTCCGCCCCTGCAACGGTGAAACCGAGATGACGTGAGCCCGTTGCGTTGGCGGCCGGGGACGGCGGGGCGTGTAGATGCGCCCGAGGGAAACCGTAGGGAGCCGAAGGCGTACGAGGTTGACGCAGGGGCAGTCCGGAGCGAAGGCTCCGGACCGCAATCGTAGCCCCGCCGTCCCCGGCCGCCAACGCAACGGGCGGCTCAAGAACCCTCAAGCCGCCCGCAAACACAAACACCCGACAAACCCTCAAGGCAACGCGTCAGCCACCCCAAGGTCCACAGCCAACTTCTTCAACCCCTCCCAGATAGGCGGAGCGAATTCCAGCGAGTCGGCGTTCAGCTCCCGATTGCGAGCCTCGTACTCGCCCGGGTACTGAACCCCATCCACGCCCGGTTGCGGCGGGCAGGCATGCAGGTAGTCGATGAACGCGCCCACTTCCATCGAGCGCCAGTCCGTATTGAAGTCCACCTGCGGATCCAGCAGCAGCGCGAACATGTTGTTCGTCGCCACCCCGTTACGGGGGTGCTCCGGCTGGATCGTGCCGCCGCCGGACAGCACGCCCGCCAGCAGCTCGGCCACCAGGCCCATCGCGTAACCCTTGTGGCCGCCGAACGGCAGCAGCGCGCCCGGCGGATCGGTGAACAGCGCGCCCGGGTCCGTGGTCGGATTGCCATGCGCATCGATCAGCGACCCCGGCGGCGCCTGCTCGCCCTTGGCCGCCAACACGCGAGCCCGGTTGACCGCGATCGAGCTGGTCGCCATGTCGACGATGAACGGCGGGCGGCCGCCCGGCAGCGGGCCGGCGAAGCACAGCGGATTGGTCGTCAGGCAGGCGCGCGCGCCGCCGAACGGCGCCACCGTGGGCGCGCGGTTGACCACGTTGGTGAACGCCAGCAGGATCAGGCCGTTGGCCGCCACCATCTCGCCATAATGGCCCATGCGGCCCAGGTGATGGCTGCGGCGCAGCGTCACGATGCACTGGCCGTGCTGCTGCGTGCGCTCGATGGCCTTCTCGATCACGACTTTGCCGACGTACTGGCCCAGGCCGTTATGGCCGTCGTAGGCCAGCATGGCGCCGCGGTCGTTGAGCAGTTCGGGGCGGCCGTCGGCCTGGGCCAGGCCTTCGCCCAGCACGCGCCGGTAGTTGGTCAGGATCGACAGGCCGTGGCTGGTGTAGCCGACCCGGTCGGACTCCACCAGATGCTCGGCCACGTCCCGGGCGATGTCTTGCGGCACGCCTTGCGCCATCAGCACGCGGCGGCCGTATTCGTTGGCTTGGGCAATGGAGATCTTCATGGCGCGGCCTCTTTACAGCCAGCCCAGCCAGCGCCAGTAGGTCATGCCCATCAGCATCATCAACGCGTAGCCGATGATGGTGACCAGGATCCCGACCTTGGCGAACTGCTTGGCGTTGAAGGTTTCCGTGCCCAGGCACACCATGTTCTGCGGCGCGTTGATCGGCAGGATGAAGCCATAGCTCACCACGAAACCCAGCAGCATGGTCATGCCCAGGCGGCTGAAGTCGCCGGGCAGCGTGGCCAGCACCGAGATCAGGATCGGCAGCATGGCCGAGGTCAGCGCGGTGGCGCTGGCAAAACCCAGGTGGATGATGATCAGGAAGGCCGACAGGATGGCGAAGATCGCCAGCGGGCCGAGATGGTCCAGCCCCGTGTGCGCCACCACCTGGTTGCCGAGCCACTGGCCGGCCTGCGTGGTCAGCAACGCGGTGCCCAGGCTGATGCCGACGCCGAACACGATTACCGTGCCCCATGGGATGCGCGACTGCACGTCTTTCCATGTCATCACGCCAAAGCGCGGCAGCAGCAGCAGCACCAGGCCGAAGTAGGTGGTGGACGTGGTGTCGAACTTGTGCAACTTGCCTTCGGTGGACCAGAACAGCAGCAGCATGACGGACACGGCCATCAGGCGCTTTTGCGCACTGGACATGGGGCCCAGTTCCAGCAGCGACTTCTCGACCGCTTCCTTGCCCCCGGCGATGCTGTCGCTTTCCGGCGGCAGCAGCTTGAGCACGATGATGATCAGCACGGCCGACATGATCAGCGACCAGGGGGCGCCGGCGATCAGCCAGTCCGACCAGGCCACGCGCTGGCCCAGCATCTTTTCCATGAAGCCGACCGTCAGCAGGTTCTGCGCGGCGGCCGTCTGGATGCCGACGTTCCAGATACTGGTGGCCTGCGCGACGATGATCATGATGCCGGCGGCGATGTTAGAGCGCCGGTCCACGCCGAAGGCCGCGATCACGCCCATCATGATGGGCACCACGGCGGCGCTGCGGGCGGTGGCGCTGGGAACCACCAGACTCAACACGATGGTCACGGCGATACATCCGACCAGGATACGGCGCGTGCTGGTGCCGACCTTGGACAGCGTCACCAGCGCGATGCGCCGGTCCAGCCCGGTGAAGGTCATGGCCGCGGCGATGAACAGGGCGCCGGTCACCAGCGCCAGCGCCGAATTGGAGAAACCCGTCAGCGCCATGCTGATGGCGGCCGAGGTGCCATAGACGACCTGTGGGTCCTTGATGGTGGGCGCGGTGCCCAGCAGGAAGGCCATCAGCGTCGTGATCATGATGGCGCTGGCTTCATAGGAAACGGCTTCCGTGATCCACACCACCACCGCGAACGCCAGGATGGCCAGCATGCGATGGCCGGCAACCGGCAGATCGGCCGGCAGTGGCAGCATCAGCACGCCGATCATGACGAGGAAGCCGGCCACCAGACCGATCGGAATTTTTGTTTTCTTGGGGGCTTGCGAGGCAGGGACAGCGGTTTCCGCGGTCATATCCATCTCCGGTTGAGGTCAAACTGACGGTACGCCGCTCTCAAGCCTGGGGCTCAATCAAAGCGAAGTACCGGCGCTACAGAATGATCGTGACGGCAGTAAGGAAAACCCGTATTGATGCGTGTCAATCCGAGGGGGAATCGTGCTTGTCGGAAACCTGTCAAGGGGATTATGCTCGTCGGCCCTCGATACTCGCAACCCTGCGAATGTTGCGTAAAAACAAACAAATAAGCGAACGGCAGGGATTCTTGAGGATTAATTCGCTCGTGTTAATAAGCAAATCGGCCGCCTGCCGGCATCAACCCAGGGCCAGGCGCAGCTGTTCGTCCAGATGCAGCGTGGGGGCGACGCGCCATCCGCTCTGGGCGTAGCGCAGCCAGCGTCCCAGCACCAGGTGGGTCAGCAGGCTTGCATGCGCGGCCACATTGGCTTCGGGCGGCAGGCCGCCGTCGGTGACGGCGATGCGCAGCGACTGCTTCAAGGATGCCTCGATGCGGTCATTGATGTGATTGATCCGTTCCTGCAGGCGGTTGTCCTCGGTGACCAGGGCGTCGCCTGTCAGGACCCGCGTCATGCCGCGGTTGCGTTCCGAGAACGTCAACAGCATCGCCACCGTCTGGTGGGCCTGTGACAGGCCATAGGGTTCGGCGCTGGCGATCTGATTCACAAGCGTGAAGATGCTGGTTTCGATGAATTCGATCAGCCCTTCGAACATCTGCGCCTTGCTGGCGAAATGGCGATAGAGAGCCGCTTCCGAGACCGCCAGGCGCGCGGCCAGCGCCGCCGTGGTGATGCGCGAGGCGTGCGGCTGCTCCAGCATCTCGGCCAGGGTCTGCAGAATCTGGGTCTTGCGCTCGCCGGGTTTGCTCGCCATGGACGGGTCTGGTGTTACGCAGGCTGACGGTGGAAGTGGGAAACGCGCCGGCGCTCAACCCCGCAGGGGGCGCCGGCGCAGCAGCAGATCACTGACGGAGTTTACCCGCAAGTCGACGTAGGCCGGCCGCTGCGAGCGGCCCCGGGCGAAGGGCGTGCCGGGATGGAATACATGCACGGTGCGCAGCCCCGCGCGGCGGGCGCCGCGCAGGTTGGCGAGCGTGTCTTCGACCAGCACCGCCTGGCGCGCCGGCACGCCTTCGCGCGCCAGCACGTGGCGCAGCAGCGCGGGCGAGGGCTTGGGGCGGAATTCGCCATGCAGGCGCATGTGCTCGATCGCCCACAGACTGTCGAACTGGCGCAGGATGCCCAGGCGCCGCAGCACGGCGCGCGCGTAATGCAGCGGCGCGTTGGTCAGCAGCACCTTGCGGCCGGGCAGTTGCCGCAGCTTGTAGGCCAGCGCCTTCTCGGCGCGCACCAGCGGGCCGACGTCGAAGTCATGGCTGCGGTGCAGGAAGGCGTGCGGGTCGATGCCGTGGTGGCGCACCATGCCGATCATCGTTGCGCCATAGCGCTGCCAGTACTGCTTGCGCACGGCGTTGGCGGTGTCGATGTCCACATCCAGCGCCTCGGCCACGGCCATGGTCATGCCGTGGTCGATCTGCGGAAAGATGGCGTGGGAAGTGTCGTGGAGCGTGTTGTCCAGATCAAACAGCCACAGGCGCCCGGGGGCGCCCGTGGCCGTGCGGCGCGAGCGGCGCTGGCGCACCGCCGGCCGCAGCAGGGTGCGCAGCGCCCGCATCAGTGCGAACTGATCATCGTGCCGACGCCTTGGTCGGTCAAGATTTCCAGCAGCAGGCAGTGCGGCACGCGGCCGTCGACGATGTGCACCGAGTTGACGCCGTTCTTGGCGGCGTCCAGGGCGGACGAAATCTTGGGCAACATGCCGCCCGAGATGGTGCCGTCGGCGAACAGTTCGTCGATGGTCTGGGCCGACAGGCTGCGCAGCAGCTTGCCGCCCTTGTCCAGCACGCCCGGGGTGTTGGTCAGCATCAGCAGCTTTTCGGCGCCCAGGACTTCGGCCATCTTGCCGGCGACGACGTCGGCATTGATGTTGTAGGCGGTGCCGTCCTCGCCGTAGCCGATGGGCGAGATGACCGGGATGAACTGGTCATCCTGCAGGGCCTTGACCACCGCCGGCTCGACCAGGGTGATGTCGCCGACGAAACCGATGTCGATCGGCTCGGCGGGATTGTCCTTGTTGGCCATCAGCTTTTTCTGGGCCTGGATCAGTCCACCGTCCTTGCCGGTCAGGCCCACGGCCTTGCCACCGACTTCGTTGATCATCATGACGATGTCCTGCTGGACCTGGCCGCCCAGCACCCATTCGACCACTTCCATGGTCTCGGCATCGGTGACGCGCATGCCCTGGATGAACGTGCCTTGCTTGCCGATGCGGCGCAGCGCATCGTCGATCTGCGGACCGCCGCCGTGCACCACGACCGGGTTCAGACCCACCAGCTTGAGCAACACCACGTCATGCGCGAAGCTGCGCTGCAGGCGCTCTTCCGTCATGGCGTTGCCGCCGTACTTGACCACGATGGTTTTGCCGTGGAATCGTCGGATATAAGGCAGCGCTTCGGAGAGCACGGCGGCTTTGACAGCGGGAGACGAGACGGCAGCAGGGTCGGGGGTGTCGGTCATGGCAGCGAAGTCGGCAATAAGTAGGTATGAGAGTTAGAGGTTGAAAGCCCGCGCCGATGATGGCGCCTAGGCATTGCCCCCCATGGGGGCGTGGGGTCCGGCAGTAAAAAATGCCTGCACAGGAACGCGTTGGCAACGCGGTAGCGCAAGCATACGACGGATTGTAGTACCCGCAGGTTGCTTATGCTTTAAACCCATGTCTTTATGCCCGACAAATAACCGGCATTCGGGTAAATTGGGGGCGTTTTCGCAACGGAGCGCCCCTCACGAGGGGGCCTCTCCCTCCCGGCTGGGCATATGCCCCTAATTTCTACTTATAAAAGAGGCAACTCATGCGTTTGAATTTCGTCCGTTCCGCCCTGGTGGCGTCGGCCTTGCTGGTGGCGGCCACCGCCGCCCATGCCGAAAAAATCGTCGTCGGCGCCACCCAGGTCCCGCATGCGGAGATCCTGGAAGTGGTCAAGCCGCAGCTGGCCAAGGAAGGGGTGGAGCTCGACATCAAGGTGTTCAACGACTACGTGCAGCCCAACCTGCAACTGGTCGACAAGCAGCTCGACGCCAACTTCTTCCAGCACAAGCCGTACCTGGACACCTTCAACAAGGACCGCAAGGCCACGCTGGTGCCGGTCGCCCTGGTGCACGTCGAGCCTTTCGGCGGCTACTCCAAGAAGATCAAGAGCCTGTCCGAACTGAAGGACGGCGCCATCGTCGCCATTCCCAACGACCCGTCCAACGGCGGCCGCGCACTGGTGCTGCTGCAGAAGCAGGGCATCATCAAGCTGAAGGACCCGGCCAACATCCTGGCGACCGCTGCCGACGTGACCGACAACCCCAAGAAACTGAAATTCCGCGAACTCGAGGCCGCCATGCTGCCGCGCTCGCTGGACGACGTCGACCTGGCCCTGATCAACACCAACTACGCGCTGGAAGCCGGCCTGGTGCCGACCAAGGACGCGCTGTTCATCGAGGGCTCGGATTCGCCGTACGCCAACATCCTGGTGACCCGCTCGGACAACAAGGACGCGCCGGGGATCAAGAAGCTGGTCAACGCGCTGCATTCGCCCGAGGTGAAGAAGTTCATCGTCGAGAAATACAAGGGCGCCGTGGTGCCGGCGTTCTGATCTCGACCCGGCCCTGACCCTTTGCCTGAACCGCCCGCGCATGCGGGCGGTTTCTTTTTTGGGTGGCGGTTGGGGGCGAGGCGCCGTACCGAGCAGTCACGCGTGGTGGGAGGTGCCCAATGAAAAACCGCCCGGCGAGCGGGCGGTTCATGGCGGGAACCGGGCTCAGCCCGCGGCCAGCGCCTTTTCGACGGTGGCGTGGAATTGCGCCACGTCGTACTCGCCCAGGTAGCGCTTGATGATGCGTCCCTGCTTGTCGATGAGGAATGCCGTGGGTGTCAGGCGGATGTCGCCGAAGGCGCGGGCGATGTCGCCCTTGGTGTCCAGCGCCACCGGGAACGGCAGCTTGCGGCTTTCGGCGAAGTTCAGCACGTAGTTGGGCGGATCGTAGTCCATGGCCACCGCGATCGCCTCGTAGCCCTTGCCCGCGTACTCGTTGTAGGCGGAGATGGTCTCGGGCATCTGCTTGACGCAGGTGACGCAGCTGGTGGCCCAGAACTTCACCAGTACCACCTTGCCGCGCAAGTCCTGCATGGAGAAGGTCTTGCCTTCCAGCGTGGTGAAGGTGACGTTCGGCGCGGTCTGCGCCGGGCGCATGACGAACCAGGCGCCGATACCGACCGCCACCAGGACGGCCAGGGCTACGATGGCTTTTTTCATTTGATGGGCATGGCCTCTACGGCACTGCCACCGCTGTTGGGCGCGCTGCTGTGGTCGGCAGCGCCCGCGCCGCTTTCGATGGGGGCCTTGGTTTCCGTGGTGGTCGATTGGCCGCCGCTGTTCGACAGGCGAATCGCTTCTTCACGACTGATGATTTCAAACAGTTTAACCACCTTTGTCACGCCGCTCAGGTCCGCCACCGCGTTGGCGGCGTAGTCACTCTCGGCCTGCGTCACCTTGCCCATCAGGTAGACCACGCTGTGGTCAGTAGTGACGGCGATGGTGCCGGAGGGCACGTACTTGGTATTGAGCAGCGCGGTCTTGGCCTTGGAGGTGAGCCAGGTGTCGTTCGAGCGCACGCCGAAGGACGCGATCGGCCCCACGTTGAGCTGGTTGATCACCTGCTTGACGTTCTCGACGCCCTGCGCGATGGCGGTGGCCTGGGACTTGGCTTCCTCGGTGGGCACGTCGCCGGTCAGCAGCAAGTGGCCGCTGTAGGCCATGGCGTTGACGCGCGCCGTGTCGCCCAGTTTCTGCGAGATCTGGCTCTGGGCCTTGAAGGCCATGTTCTGGTCTTCGAGCTGGATGCCCGAGGTACGCCTGTCGGTCACCACCACCGCGGTGGTGGCGGCCGCGCCGCCCACGATCAGGGGGGCGCAGGCGGACAGCGACAGCGTGGCGCCGGACAGCGCCGCGGCGAGCAGCAGGGGGCGGGCGGCCGTGCGGACGTCAGAAATCATTCGGTGTCTCCAAGCAGAAGAGCGTCAATGCCGTCGCAAAGCGCATGCAGTAGCAGTATATGGACTTCCTGGATGCGCATGGTGCGATCACTGGGAACACAGAGATGGACGTCCATCGGCGTGATGAGTTCCCCCATGACGCCGCCGCCCTTGCCGGTCAGGGCCAGCACGTGCATCTCGCGGCTGGCGGCCGCTTCCATGGCGCGCACCACGTTGGGCGAATTGCCGCTGGTGGAAATGGCCACCAGCACGTCGCCGGCCTGGCCGAAGGCGTTCACCTGGCGTTCGAAGACTTCGTCGAAGCCGTAATCGTTGCCGACGGCGGTCAGGATCGAGGTGTCGGTGTTCAGGGCGATGCCGGCCAGGGGCAGGCGTTCGCGTTCGAAACGGCCCACCAGTTCGGCGATGAAATGCTGCGCGTCGGCGGCCGAACCGCCGTTGCCGCAAGCCAGAATCTTGCCGTTGTTGGCCAGGGCGCCGAACAGCACATCCACCGCGATCGCCAGCGGCTCGGCCAGCACGTTCATGCTTTGTTCGTACGTGGCCATGGCATCGCGGAAGTGCGACGTCATTCGAGAGGTCATATCCATGGGCGCGATTATCTCACGGGCCAGCCAGGATCAAGCCACCTCGAAGGCCGCGCGCAGCCACTGGACCTGGCCGCCGTCGAATACCACGGCGTCGAAGCGGGCGGCTGGCGTGGTGCCGCGCCAGTAGTGCCCGGCCAGCCGCGGCAACCAGTGCGCGGCGGCGCGCGCCAGCCGGGCCTGTTTGGCGCGGCCGATGCTGGCGGCCGCGCCGCCGTAAGTGTCGGCCTGACGCGAGCGCACCTCGACGAACACCAAGACATCGCCATCGCGCATGACCAGGTCGATCTCGCCAGCGGGGCAGGCCAGATTGCGGGCCAGCAGCACCAGGCCGGCCCCGCGCAGCAGGCGCAGCGCGGCATCTTCGTGGCTGTCGCCGACGCGTTGGCGTGGCGAGCGCCTGGGGGCGGCGCGGTCGGGCGGGCTAGGCCGCTGCGATGCGCGGCGCCGGCGCCTGGCGGCCCGGCGCCGCGCGGCCAGGGCGAGTTCGAAAGCAAAGGTGTCATTCGTCATGGCGGTCCCGAAGCGCGCAGCGATGGCGGCTACACTGGCATGGTTTTCCGCGTAAGTAGGCAGCAATGAATCAAAATGTCTCACCCCCGGTGGCCGGCGACGCCTGGGCCCGTGTCGCTGAACGCGTGGCCGGGCAGCATTGGCCCGCCTCGACGCTATACGTGGTGGCCACGCCGATCGGCAATCTGGGCGACCTGGGATTGCGCGCCTGGCATGCGTTGCTGCGCGCCGACGTGATCGCGGCGGAAGACACCCGCGCCAGTCGCACGCTGCTGGACGCCTGGGGCATCGGCACGCCGCTGATGGCGGCCCATCGGCACAATGAGGCCGCGGCGGCGCAGGCCATCTGCGAACGGCTGGCACAGGGCCAGCGGGTGGCGCTGGTGTCCGACGCCGGCGCGCCGGCGGTCAGCGATCCGGGCGCCCGCGTGGTGCGCGCGGTGCGCGAAGCCGGCTTCACGGTGGTGCCGGTGCCCGGTCCCAGCGCGGTGATCGCCGCGCTGATGGGCAGCGGCGTCACCACCGACGAGAATCCGGCCTATGCCTTTGCCGGCTTTCCGCCCCCCAAGGCCACGGCGCGTCAGCGCTGGCTGCGCACCTGGTGCGCGCTGCCTGCGCCAGTGGTGATGTTCGAATCGCCGCACCGCCTGGCGGCCACGCTGGCCGATCTGCTGGAAGTCTGCGGTCCGGCCCGCCTGTTGACCGTGGCGCGCGAACTGACCAAGCGCTTCGAGGAAATCGCCACTTTCCCGCTGGGCGAGGCCGCGGCCTGGCTGGCGGCGGACACCCATCGGGAGCAGGGGGAATTCGTGTTGATCGCGCACGCCCAGGACGGGCGCGAGGCGGACGAAGACGCCGATCCGCGCGCCGACGCCTTGCTCGATGCGCTGCTGGAAACGCTGTCGGTGCGAGACGCCTCGAAGGTCGCGGCCAAGGTCACCGGCCTGTCGCGCGATGTCCTGTACAACCGGGCCCTGGCCCGCAAGCATTCGTAATGCCCATGAACCATACCGCAGCGGCCCGCAAGCATCACGGCGAAGCGGGGGAACCGATCGTCTACCGGGACATGGTCACGCCCCTGGGCGAAATGCGCCTGGTCGCCAGCGGCAAGGGCCTGCGTGGCGCCTGGTTCACCGACCAGGCGTCGTTGCCGCCGGCCGAAGGCTGGACCCGCGCGGAATCCGATCCGATCCTGGAACAGGCGCGGCGCGAGCTGGAGGATTGGTTCGCCGGCCGGCGCCGCGATTTCGAGGTGCCGCTGGACCCGGTCGGCACGCCGTTCCAGCACGAGGTTTGGCGCGCGCTGTGCCAACTCGATCTCGGCCAGCTCGCCAGCTACGGCGAACTGGCGCGCGCCGTGGGGCGTCCCAAGGGCGCCCAGGCCATTGGCGGCGCGGTCGGCCGCAACCCGGTCATCATCATCATTCCGTGCCACCGCATCATCGGCGCCGACACTTCGCTGACCGGCTTCGGCGGCGGCCTGCCGCGCAAGCAGGCCCTGCTCAGGCACGAAGGCAGCCAATACCTGAGCCGCAATCCGCGCGCGCGCCGGGTCTGTGACGGGCAGGCGCAACTGCCATTCGAGCAACCGGCGTTCGACTGGCCGCCGGCCTGATCGGCCGCGGCGCTATTGCGCGGCGATGCTGGGCATGATGCCGATACGGTCCGACACCACCTGCACCGCGTCCAGCGCGCTCTGACGATCCGGATAGGGTCCGATCTTGACCCGGTACAGGTTGTTGGATTGTTCGACGGCCGCCGGGGGCGCGCCAACCATGCCCAATTGGCTGTTGATGCGGCTGACCAGCGACTGCGCATTGGCGGGCTGGCTGAACGCGCCCACCTGCAGGTAGACGCTGCCGGGCTGGCGCACGGGCGCGGCGCCGGGCGTCGGGGCCGGCTGTTGCGCCAGCGGCTGGGGCGCCAGCGCCACCGGGACGGCGGCGACGGGCGTGGCCACGGGCGTGGAACCGGTCGCCGATGCGGGGGCGGGGGCAGGGGCTCCCTGCGAGGCCAGGCGGCGAATGTCGTCCTGCGTGATGCTTTCGACCACCACCTGCCCGCTGCCCGGTCCGATGATGCCCAGCTTGTAGGCCGCCACGTAGGAAAGGTCCATGATGCGGTCGCTGTGGAACGGACCCCGGTCATTGACCCGCACGATGATGGTCTTGCCATTGACCAGGCTGGTGACGCGCGCGTAGCTGGGAATCGGCAGTGTGGTGTGCGCCGCCGTCATCGCGTACATGTCGTAGGGTTCGCCGATCGAGGTCGAGTTGCCGTGGAATTTCTTGCCGTACCACGAGGCGATGCCCTGGCGCTTGTAGGGCCGGCCGCTGGTATCGGGCACATAGCGCTGGCCGAACACCACATACGGACGATTGGCGCCGCTGGCGTACGGCTCGATGCGCGGCACCGCGTCCGGCACCTGGTCCAGGTTGGACGGCGGATTGGCGTCCGGGCCGTCGTCCTTGTAGTATCCGCCGCCCTTCTTGCGTCCCCCGGTGGAAGAGCAGCCGGCCACGGCAATGGCCAGCAACAGCATCATCAGGATATGGAGCGGACGGGACAGGGTCATGCGGATTCGTCGGGCAGTTGGGTGCGATGGCGCACCAGCAGCGGATCGTGGTCGGCAAAGCGCTTGGCCAGCTGTTCGACCACATAGACCGAACGGTGCTGGCCGCCGGTGCAGCCGATGGCGACCGTGAGGTAGTTGCGGGTGTCCTGCGTGTATTGCGGCAACCAGCGGTGCAGGAAGCCGGTGATATCGTCGATCATCAGGCCGACCTGCTCATAGCCGGACAGCCAGGTGGCGACCGGCTCGTCGCGGCCCGTCAGGGGGCGCAGGTTGCGGTCGTAATAGGGGTTGGGCAGGCAGCGCACGTCGAACACCAGGTCGGCGTCGCGCGGCACGCCGCGCTTGTACGCGAACGATTCGAAGGTCAGCACCAGCGGCGCGCGGTCGGCCTGGATCAGGTCGCGGATCCAGGCGCGCAACTGGCCGGGCGTGAGTTCGGAGGTGTCGATGACATGTTCCTGCTCGCGCAGCGGCGCCAGCAGTTCGCGTTCGAGCGCGATGCAGTCGGTCAGGGAAGGCGTGGTGCCGCCGCGTTGCAGGCGGTCGGTCAGCGGGTGGCGGCGACGCGATTCGGAATAGCGCTGCACCAGGGTATCGGTACTGGCGTCCAGGAACACCACGCGCAGGCTGGTCCCCATGGCGCGCAGCGCCGTGACCACGTCGGGCAGTTCGGCCAGCTCGCCGGGCGAGCGTACGTCGATGGCCACCGCCACGCGCTCCAGGCCGTCGTCGCGGGCATTGGCGATGAACTCGGCCAGGAACCGCACGGGCAGGTTGTCGACGCAGGTATAGCTGGCGTCCTCGAGCATGCGCAGGGCAACCGACTTGCCTGAGCCTGAGATGCCGGTAACGAGGACGACTTTCAACATGGACATGATTGTGGCACGCTTTTCCAGGAGGATGCCGGGGGTTGGCATCTGATATGGCCGTAAACTGCGAATCTGCGCCTGTACTGCCTGGCGGGGTTCGGCTTAAGCTTGGGCACCCGCACACGACCGATTCACCTACGCGCCCCGCCGCCATGCGGCGCCGGGGTTGGAATTCGACTTAGTGTTAACTGGCCCTAGATGTTAGCCCTCATTTGCTTTCGTCGTGTTTCACTGCCGCGGTTTTGGGTGAAAACCCGCCTCGTGGCCGCCACCGTTGTTGCCTTTTCGGCAGCGCCCGCGCTGGCCCAGGACGCGCCGCGGGTCTTGCAGCCAGGGACCATGGTCGCCCGGGTGGCCGCCTGTACCGCCTGTCATGGCGAGCAGGGCCGCGCCGGCGCTGACGGTTATTACCCGCGCCTGGCGGGCAAGCCGCAGGAATACCTCTACCACCAATTGCTCAATTTCCGCGACGGCCGGCGCCAGTACCGGCCCATGGCGCACCTGTTGGCGGGCCTGCCGGATACCTACCTGCACGAAATGGCCGCCTATTTCGCCGACCAGCACGTGCCGTATCCGCCGCCGCTGCGCGCCGAGGTTTCCGCCGCCACGCTCGAAGCCGGCCGCCAACTGGCGCTGTCCGGCGATGCCGCCCGCGGCCTGCCGGCCTGTACGGCCTGTCATGGCACTGCGCTGGGCGGGCTGCTACCCGCCATTCCCGGCCTCCTGGGCCTGCCACGCGACTACATCGGCTCGCAGATCGGCAGCTGGAAGAATGGCCTGCGGCGCGCCGCCGCGCCCGACTGCATGGCCGATATCGCCAACAAGCTCACTCCCGCGGACATCGGCGCCCTGGCGGCCTGGCTGTCGTCGCAGCCGGTAACTGCCACCTATGCGCCCGAGCCGGCCGGCGCCCTGCGCCTGCCCGCCGAGTGCGGCAGCCAGGCGCAGCGCTGAGAGGGCCGCCGGATGAAACTGATGAAGCGTATTCTGGGCGTCCTGTTGGCGCTGGCCGTGATCACGCTGGTCGCGTTGTACTGGCTCGGCACGCGCGACGACGCCAGCACCGGCCCGGCCGCGGCGCCGGCCGACCCGCAGCAACGCATCGAGCGCGGGCGTTACCTGGCACAGGCCGGCAATTGCGCGGCCTGCCATACGGCGCGCGGCGGCCAGGCGTATGCGGGCGGCACGCCGATCCCGACGCCGTTCGGCACGATCTACGGTCCCAACATCACGCCCGACGAGCGGACCGGCATCGGCGCCTGGAGCGCGGATGATTTCTGGCAGGCGCTGCACAACGGCAAGTCGCGCGATGGCACGCTGCTGTATCCGGCCTTCCCGTACACCGAATACACCCGCGTCACGCGCGCGGACGCCGACGCGTTGTACGCCTATCTGCGCACGGTGACGCCGGTCAACCAGCCCAGCCGCGCGCCGGAACTGGAATTTCCCTACGATCAACGCATCCTGCTGGCGGCGTGGCGCGCCCTGTATTTCCGGCCGGGCGTGCAGCCACCCGATCCGGACCAATCGACCCAGTGGAACCGCGGCCGCTACCTGGTCGAAGGCCTGGGCCACTGCGCCGCCTGCCATGCGCCGCGCAACAGTCTGGGGGCCACGCGCGCGGCCGATGGCCTGGCCGGCGGCATCATCCCGACGCTGGACTGGTATGCGCCGCCGCTCACCAATGATCCGCAAACGGGCCTGGGACGCTGGTCGGCCGAGGACATCGCCGCGCTGTTGCGCACCGGCATCGCGGCGCATTCCAGCGCCAGCGGGCCGATGGCCGAGGTGGTGCTGGGCAGCACGCAGCACCTGAGCGATGCCGACGCGCTGGCGATGGGCGTGTATCTGAAGTCGCTGCCGGCAAGCCCGGCGGCGGCCGGGACTCGCGCCGCGGTGGCGCCCGCTGCCATGGAACTGGGCGGCCGGATTTACCGCCAGCAGTGCGCGCAATGCCACCAGCCGGCGGGCGAGGGCAGCCCGGGCGCGTGGCCGGCCCTGGCCGGCAATCCGACCGTGACGGCGCCGTCGCCGCTGAACGCGATCCGCATGGTGCTCGATGGCGGCTTCGCGCCGGCCACCGCGGCCAATCCGCGGCCCCACGGCATGCCGCCTTTCGGCCAGTCGCTCAACGACAACGACATTGCCATGCTGGTGTCCTACATCCGCAACAGCTGGGGCAATCAGGCAGGCGGCGTGACGCCGCTGGAGGTCAAGCGCGCCCGCGCGGCCTCCACCCGCAACTGATCAGGACAGGGGCCTGCCGGTGCCGCAGGCCGCGTGCGCCATCTCGCCCAGGGCGCGGATGGCGTCGGCCTGGGACGCGCTCCAGGGATGGCCGTAGTTCAGCCGCAGGGCATTGCCAAACTGGCCGCTGGCCGAAAATATCGGGCCCGGCGCGACGCTGATGCCGCGGGCCAGGGCCTGCCGGTGCAAGGCCAGCGCATCCACTGCCGCCGGCATGTCCAGCCACAGGAAAAAACCGCCCTGCGGACGGGTGACGCGCGTGCCCGCGGGAAACCCTTGCGCAATCGCGTTGGCCATCAGGTCCTGCTGCGCCTGCAGCGTTTCGCGCAGCCGCCGCAGGTGACGGTCGTAGCCGCCCTGTTCCAGGTACTCGGCGAGGGCGCCCTGGGCCGGGCCGGACGCCGACAGTGTCGAGGACAGTTTCAGACGCTGCACGCGCTGCGTGTAGCGGCCGGCGCTGGCCCAGCCGATGCGGTAGCCGGGCGCCAGACATTTGGAGAATGACGAGCAGTGCAGCACCAGGCCGTGCTGGTCATACGCCTTGGCGGGCACCGGCCGGGCCGCGCCGAAATACAGCTCGCCGTAGACGTCATCCTCGATCAGCGGGATTTCGTGGCGCGCCAGCAGCTCGACCAGCTGGCGCTTCTTGTCGTCGGGCATCAGGCTGCCCAGCGGGTTCTGGAATTGCGTCATCAGCCAGCAGGCCTTGGGCCGGTGGCGCTTGATCGCGCTTTCCATCGCGTCCAGGTCGACACCAGTGCGCGGATGCGTCGGTACTTCCAGGGCCTTTAGGCCCTGGCGTTCCAGCGCCTGCAATGCGCCGTAGAAGGTGGGGGCCTCGACGATGACTGTATCGCCGGGTCGGGCCACCGCTTGCAGGCACAGGTTCAGCGTTTCCAGCGCGCCGTTGGTGACCACGATATCCTGGGCCGGCACGTTGATGCCGGCGATCAGGTAGCGCAGCGCGATCTGCCGGCGCAGCGCCGGATTGCCGGGCGACAGGTCTTCCATCGTGTCCAGCGGGTCCTGGCGCTTGAGGTGCGCCGCCATGGCCTGGGCCAGGCGCGGCAGCGGAAACAGCAGGGGCGAGGGAAAGGCCGATCCCAGTGGCGTGACGTCGCGGTTGCGCACCGACCCGAGGATGTCGAAGATGCGTTCGCTGATCGCCAGCTCAGTCGATTCGCCATCCGGGTGGGAGGTGTCCGGCTCCGGCGGCAGGCTGTCGCCGCGCGTATTGACGTAGTAGCCGGAACGGGGGCGGGCGCGGATCAGGCCGCGTGCTTCCAGCAGGTAGTAGGCCTGGAACACCGTCGACGGGCTGACGCCGCGGGTGGCGCAGGCCTCGCGCACCGAGGGCAGCTTGTCGCCCACGCGCAGCACGCCGTCGCGGATCGACCTGGCGATCTCGTCGGCGAGTTTCTCGTACAGGCTCACGGTGCCGCGGGGCGACGCGCGTTCACTTGCTGCTTTGCAGGATCGCCATCGCCTGGCGCTCCATGAACTCGCCCAGGGTGTCGATGCCGCGCAGCTTCAGGATGGTATTGCGCACGGCGGCTTCGACCAGCACCGCCAGGTTGCGGCCGGCGGCTACCTGCAGCATGACCTTGCGCACCGGCAGGCCCAGCATGTCCTGGGTGATGTCCTGCAGCGGCAGGCGTTCGAATTTGTCCTGCGCGGTCGCGCGCACCAGGTGCACGATCAGCTTCAGGCGCATCTTGCGGCGCACCGAGGTCTCGCCGAAGATGGTGCGGATGTCGAGCAGGCCCAGGCCGCGCACTTCCAGCAGGTTCTGCAGCAGTTGCGGGCAGTGGCCTTCGATCATGTTGGGCGCGGTGCGCGAGAACTCGACCGCGTCATCGGCCACCAGGCCGTGGCCGCGCGAGATCAGTTCCAGCGCCAGTTCGCTCTTGCCCAGGCCGGACTCGCCGGTGATCAGCACGCCCAGGCCGAGCACGTCCAGGAACACGCCGTGCACCGTGGTGGTGGGCGCGAGCTTCTTGCCCAGGTAGATGCGCAGCAGGTCGATCAGCTGCGCCGCCGCCACCGGGGTGGACAGCAGCGGCACCTGATGCTGGTCGCATTGGTCCACCAGGTCTTGCGGCGGCGTCAGGCCATCGGCCAGCAGGATGGCCGGCACGCCGCCGATCAGCAGCTCGTCCATGTGGTGCATGCGGCGGCGCAGGTCGAAGCGGGTGTAGTACGCCAGTTCTTCCTGGCCAAACACCTGGATGCGTGACGGGTGGATCAGGTTCAGGTGGCCCACCAGGTCGGCGGCCGCCATGCCGTCATCGGGAATCGCGCGGTCCGCGGCGCCCTGGCCGGAAATCCAGTTGAAGGGGATTTTGTCGGCGTTGTCGTCGACGAGTTCCTGCACCGTAAGCATGGCAGCGTTTCCGCGAGGGGTCAGAGTTGGCCGGTGGTCAGCATCTTGTGCACGACGGCCGGGTCGGGCTCGGTGGCCAGGGCCTCGCGCAGGGCCTTGTTGGACATGAGTTGCGCCAGTTCGGCCAGGATGTCCAGGTGTTGTTGGGTGGCGGTCTCGGGCACCAGCAGACAAAGCAGCATCGAGACGGGCTGGCCGTCCGGCGCGTCGAAGGCGATCGGCTGCGCCAACCGGATGAAGGCGGCCAGCGCCTGCTCCAGGCCCTTGACGCGGCCATGCGGCACCGCCACGCCTTGTCCCAATGCGGTCGAGCCCAGGCGTTCCCGTGCAAACAGGCTGTCGAACACGAGCGCGCGCGCCAGGCCGTGGTTGTTTTCAAAGAGGAGGCCGGCCTGTTCGAACGCGCGCTTCTTGCTCGTGGCGAGCATATCGAGGACGACGTTGCCGGCGGGAAGGATGCGCGACAAATGATTCATCGGATCATTATAGGGTTATATGATGCACTGCAAAAAACTCCGGTCGGAGGCGCTGCCTGGCGGTCCGCACCCTCCTGGATCAGTCCGCCGCTCCCGGCACGAGAGCGACAGCATAGACCGATAGTGCCCGATTGTGGGCATTCTTCGTGCGTAGGCAGGTATACCGGCGCGATATGGCATCGCCGGGAACAGGGGAATTCGGGGTTTGCGTGTCGCCGCGCGGCAGGGGCCGGGGCTATGGGGGACAAAGCGGGGTGTTTGCCGATGCCCCGGCTGGACTGTGCGTCTAGCGGGACACCGGGACTTAGGCAGGATTCAGGAATCGCTGTTTCTGGGCTCGCACGGCGAGCGGGACATGAAGCGCGGTGTTACTGGGTTGGCGAAAGGCTCGCCGCTTGCCGCTTCACGGACTCTGCCGAGTGGCTTCTTACCTTGTCCTTGTGCTTGATGACCTGACGGTCGACTTTGTCAGCAAGAAGGTCTATCGCTGCGTAGAGATTTTCATCGGTTGCTTCACAATGAATGTCCTTGCCGCTAAGACGCATGGTGATTTCGGCTCTGTGCCGCAGGGGCTCTACTGAGAGCATGACCTGGGTATCGATGACGTGATCGAAATGCCGCAGCACTCGCGCCAGTTTGTTCATGACATATTCCCGGATGGCCGGGGTGACGTCGAGGTGACGACCGCAGATGCTCAGGTTCATAGTGTGCTCTCCTTCTAAAAGAGGAAAAAACGTTGCGCGGAAGGCGCGGTTGGGGTCGTTAGGCGTTCTCCTTGTTTGAGAGGTTCGTTTGATACTAGTGTATAGACTCGGGCCGATAAAACAAGCTGACCTAGCGCAAGTTCATGGCATTTTCATGGCAGCCGCCCAGGGGCGCGCCCGGGCCCTGCGTGGGGGCCCTGGGAGTTTCCCCAATCCGGGGGGGTTACATGCGGAAGTGTTCGCCCAGGTAGACGCGCCGCACGGCCGGATCGCCGACGATTTCGTCGGGATGACCGTCGGTCAGCACCTTGCCTTCGCTGATGATGTAGGCGCGGTCGCAGATGCCCAGCGTCTCGCGCACGTTGTGGTCGGTGATCAGCACGCCGATGCCGCGGCCCTTCAGGAAGCGCACGATGCGCTGGATCTCGATCACGGCGATGGGGTCGACCCCGGCGAACGGTTCGTCCAGAAGGATGAAGCGCGGGCTGGTGGCCAGGGCGCGCGCGATTTCGACGCGGCGGCGTTCGCCGCCCGACAGCGAAATGGCGGCGTTGCTGCGGATATGGCCGATCTGCAGCTCTTCGAGCAGCAGCTCCATTTGTTCATTGATTTTGGGCGTGGACAGCGCGCGGCCGTCCGGTCCCAGTTGCAGCTCAAGCACCGCGCGGATGTTCTGCTCGACTGTCAGGCGCCGGAACACCGAGGCGTCCTGGGGCAGGTACGACAGCCCCATGCGGGCGCGCTTGTGGATCGGCATGGCGGTAATGACCGAACCGTCGATCTCGATGCGTCCGGCGTCGGCCGGCACCAGGCCGACGATCATGTAGAAGCTGGTGGTCTTGCCGGCGCCATTGGGGCCGAGCAGGCCGACCACTTCGCCGCTGGAGACGGACAGGGACACGTCCTGCACCACCGTGCGGCCGTTATAGGTCTTGCGCAAGCCGGTTGCGCGCAGGCTGCCCTGCTTGACGCCCGAAGGGGCGGAGGTCACGGGACTCTGCACTGAAGGTTGGTTCATCGTGGCTGCGTATGGGTGGCGTGGGAGGCGCTTCAGCGCCCCTTCTTCGATGCTTGTTGCTTGCGGCACTCGGCGATGGCGGCGTCGGCCTTGGCGCGCGGTTCGGCCACCGAGCGCACCCGGCCGCCGGCGGCCGACGAGTTCGGGCCGCCCTGGGCTTCGTAGGTGCCGCTCTTCTCGTTGTAGCGCACGCGGTCGCCACGGATGGTGTCGAAAGGCTTGCCACAGACATACCGCACCACCACCGCCTGGCCGATCAGGTCGAAGGTGCTCTTGGTGCCGTCATATTCGGCGCGCAGGCCTTTGCCTTCGATCAGTTCGAAGTTCTCCGGGCGTTCCTGGCGGATGGTCACCACCTTGCCCTTGTTGGCGGTGGCGGTGCCGTACTGGTTGCCGGCCGCGTCCTCGTGCATTTCCAGCGTGTCGGAGGTCAGCGTCATCAGGCCGCGCGTCATGTTGACGTTGCCGGTGAACACGCTTTGCTTCTTGACGTCGTCGTAGTGCAGCGTATCCGACAGGATCGTGGTGGTGGGCTCCTCGGCGGGCGCGGCCTTGCTCGCGCCGGCGGCCGGCTGGGGATCGGCCGCGAGCGCCGGCGCCATCGCCGATGCCATCAGCAGCACCGCGCCCAGCAGGCGCGTGGTGGGGGCAATGCGAATCCGGAGGTCGGTCATGGTTTTTTCTGGTCAGAGGAGTTGGCAGGCGTTTCGGCGGGGCGGCGCGACTTGTTTTCCGTGCCGGCGATTTGCACGTCGGTGGCGGCCGATACCTGCAATTGGCGTGTCTTGTTGTTGTAACGCATGCCCTTGCCGTTCATGCGCGAGCGGCCCTTGATGACCTCGGCGGGCAGGTCGGTGTAGACCACGTCGTCGTCGGGCAGCAGGATCAGTTGCTGGCTGCGCACGTCCAGGACGTCGTTGTTGGCGTCGGGCTGGCGGTGCACATGGGCGTCGCCGTTCATGATGATGCGCTTGCCGCCTTGTTCCATGACGGCCGTCTTGGACACGCCCACGGTGATCGGGCTGGCCTCGCGCTGGCCGATGGCCCGCGGCTGGGTGATGTGATAGGAGTCGTCGTCGGGAAAGTGCTCGGCGTATTCGCCTTCCAGCCGGTTGATGGGACGGCCGGTGGCATCGGTGCGCAGCATCACGAAATTGCGCGACCAGGCGTCCATTTCGTGCGTGACGCGGCGCGGCGGATCCGTCTGGATGGCGCGCTGCGCGTAATCGGCGGCCCAGTACGTGCTGGCGACGAGCACCAGCAGCAGGAACAGCGCGATGAGGGAAGGAAAACGGTCTTTCATCGGGTCTGGGTAGGGTGGCGGCGCTTACTGGATGGCGCCCGGGCCGAGCAGCCCCGGCGCGGCCAGGAAACTGCCCAGCCGGCCCTGGGACGCCAGCAGCAGGTCGCAGCATTCGCGCACCGCGCCGTTGCCGCCGGGGTGCGTGGCGATCCAGTGGGCCGCCTGGCTGACGTAGCCCGGGGCATTCGGCACGCTGGCGGCGAAGCCTGCGCGTTGCATGGCCGGCAGGTCGATGATGTCATCGCCCATGTAGCCGGTCTGGTTCAGTTGGACCGCGCTGCGCTGCGCAAGTTCGGCCAGGGCCGCGCCTTTGTCGCGCACGCCCTGCATGACCTCGGAAATCCCCAGTTCGGCGGCGCGGCGCGCCACGATGGGGCCGGAGCGGCCGGTCATCAGGGCGACCTTCAGGCCGCCTTCCATCAGCAGGCGCAGGCCGTGGCCGTCCAGCGAATGGAAGCGCTTCTGCACTTCACCGGTTTCGCCATAGTACAAGCCGCCGTCGGTCAGCACGCCGTCCACGTCGAAGACCATCAGGCGCACGGCGGCGGCGCGTTCGCGGATGGCCGGCGCGATGCGGGCCAGGACCAGTGCTTCGGCGGGGTGGGTGATCGAGGAAGGAAGGGTCATAGTCATACCACTTTGGCAGCCATCAGGTCGTGCATGTGCAGGGCGCCGAGCAGGGCGCCATCGGCGTCCAGCACCAGCATGTGATTGAGCCGCAGTTCGTCCATCTGGCGGGCGGCCTCGACGGCCAGCGCGTCCGGGTTGATGCTGCGCGGCGAGCGCGTCATGCCGGCCTCGACCGTCAGGCTGCGGATGTCGCCGTAGCGTGCGATCAGGCGGCGCAGGTCGCCGTCGGTGAAGATGCCCACCGGGCGGCGGCGCGGATCGCAGACCACGGTCATGCCCATGCCCTTGGCGGACATGACTTCGAGCGCCTGCGAGACCGGCGTGCCCAGCGCCACCACAGGCAGGGCGTCGCCCTCGCGCATGACGTTACGCACATGGGTCAGCAGGCGGCGGCCGAGCGCGCCGCCGGGATGCGAGCGGGCGAAGTCCTGCGGGCCGAAGCCACGCGCTTCCAGGCAGGCCACGGCCAGCGCGTCGCCCAGGGCCAGCGCGGTGGTGGTGCTGGCGGTGGGCGCGAGGTTCAGCGGGCAGGCTTCCTGGGACACGCTGGCATCCAGGTGGACGTCGGCCTGCTGGGCCAGTTCGGACTGCGGGTTGCCGGTAATGGCCACCAGGCCGGCGCCCATGCGGCGCGCCACCGGCAGGATGGTGAGGAGTTCCTGGCCGGAGCCCGAGTACGAAATGGCGATCAGGACGTCGTCGCGGGTAATCATGCCCAGGTCGCCATGCACCGCTTCGGCGGCATGCATGAAGAAGGCGGGCGTGCCGGTCGAGGCCAGGGTCGCGGCGATCTTGCGGGCGATATGGCCGGTCTTGCCGATGCCGCTGACCACCACCCGGCCGCGGCAGGCCAGCAGCATGGCGACGACCCGCGCGAAGCCGTCGTCCAGCCGCGCGGACAGGTCCAGGATGCCCTGGCTTTCGATTTGCAGCGTCCTGCGGGCGGATGCCAGCGCGGTCTCGGACGATGTGGTGGGATGGTCGGTCATCAGGGGATTTTAATATCAGGTTGCGGGTTTGCCCCGGGCTGGGGGGTATGGCATCCTGGCGGCTCTTTCATCCGGCTATCAATCTTTCCTTTCCAGGCCCGCTCCATGTCCAGCATTCCCAGCCCCGTCCTTGGCACGCCCCTGTCCCCCCTGGCCACCCGAGTCATGCTGCTAGGCTCGGGCGAATTGGGCAAAGAGGTCATCATTGCCCTGCAGCGGCTGGGCGTAGAGGTCATAGCGGTGGATCGATATGCCGACGCGCCGGGCCACCAGGTGGCGCATCGCGCGCATGTCGTGTCGATGACCGACCCGGCGGCGCTGGAAAAGCTCATCCGCGAGGAGCGGCCGCACGTTATTGTCCCCGAAATCGAGGCCATTGCCACCGGTTTGCTGGTGGAACTGGAGGCGGCCGGCGTGGCGCGGGTCACGCCGACCGCCCGGGCGGCGCAACTGACCATGAACCGCGAAGGCATCCGGCGCCTGGCGGCCGAGACCCTGGGCCTGCCCACCTCGCCCTACGCCTTTGTCGATACCGAGGACGAACTGCGCCAGGCTATCGACGCCGGCATCGGGTATCCCTGCGTCATCAAGCCGGTCATGTCCTCATCGGGCAAGGGCCAGTCCGTGATCAAGACCGCGGACGACGTGGCCTCGGCCTGGCGCTACGCCCAGGAAGGCGGCCGGGTGGGGGGCGGCCGCGCCATCGTCGAGGGTTTCATCCGCTTCGATTACGAAATCACTCTGCTGACCGTGCGCGCGCGCGGCGCCGACGGCCAGATCGAGACACACTATTGCGAGCCGATCGGCCACAAGCAGGTCGACGGCGATTACGTCGAAAGCTGGCAACCGCACCCGATGTCGCCCGCCGCGCTGGAGCGGGCCCGCGAGATCGCGCTGGCGGTCACCGCCGAGCTGGGCGGGTTGGGCATCTTCGGCGTCGAGTTGTTCGTGGCCGGCGACCAGGTCTGGTTCTCGGAAGTCAGCCCGCGCCCGCACGATACCGGCATGGTCACCATGATCACCCAAGCCCAGAACGAGTTCGAGCTGCATGCCCGTGCCCTGCTGGGCATGCCGGTGGATACCGCGCTGCGCCAGCCCGGCGCCAGCAGCGTCATCTACGGCGGGGTCGATGCCAAGGCCGTGTCGTTCCATAACGTGGCGCAGGCGCTGGCCGAACCCGGCACCGACATCCGCCTGTTCGGCAAGCCCGAATCCTTCGTCAAGCGCCGCATGGGCGTGGGACTGGCGGTCGCCGAAGACGTGGCCGCCGCGCGCGCCAAGGCCAAGCGCGTGTCCGCCGCCGTGACCGTCAAGGCCGGCTGACGCGCACGCCGGCCCGGGCCGCGACGCCCCGGTAGCCCACCGGCCTCCAAACCACCCGCCTGCCGGCGGGTGTTTTTTCGTCGTTTGCACGCAACGGACCAGGACTGATTGCGCGGCTGGAACGCCGGAATTGTCATCGCTTGCGGCTATACCCCTATTGCGGGTGTGGTTTGTGTTTTCGCACAGTTTGTTCGATAATTTCAGGAATTTCTGAAATCAGCGTAACTATTTTTTGCCGTCGATGTTTTAGCGGGCCTGGATTGATCATGGTGCTTACCCCTCAAACCGAACGTTTCGTCCTGCACTTTGGCGAAATGGGCAGCCGTTGGGGCGTCAATCGCACCGTCGGCCAGATCTACGCCCTGCTGTTCCTGGCGCCCGAGCCCCTGCCGGCCGAGGACATCGCCGAAACACTGGGCTTTTCCCGCTCCAATGTCAGCCTGGGCCTGAAGGAATTGCAGTCCTGGCGGCTGGTGAAGCTGGTGCACCAGGTCGGCGACCGCCGCGACTACTTCGAGACCCCCAAGGATGTCTGGGAGATCTTCCGCATCCTGATGGAAGAGAAGCGCAAGCGCGAAATCGATCCCACCCTGACCCTGCTGCGCGACACCCTGCTCGAGCCCCCGGCCGGGCCCGATGGCGCCTACGCGCAACAGCGCATGACCGAAATGCTGGAGCTCATCGAACTGTCCACCGGATGGTTCGATGAGGTTCAACGTCTGCCGCCGGAAACCCTGCAGAACCTGATGAAACTGGGTTCGAAAGTGCAGAAGGTGCTGGGCTTCGCCGGCAAGTTGCGGGGCAAAGGCTGATCGCCGATCTGTCCCGAATTTTTCAGGAAACCTCTATGAAGCTGTATACAACGCCCTTATCATGGCGCCAGAGACGGCCTGGGCACCATGCCGGTTGCTGTGGCCACTCACTTGCCTGGGAGCGCTCCCATGATTGATCTCGACGTCGTCAACCTGTCGCGATTCCAGTTTGCCGCGACCGCGCTTTACCACTTCCTCTTCGTCCCTCTCACGCTTGGCCTGTCGTTCATCCTGGCCATCATGGAAAGCGTGTACGTCATGACTGGCCGCCCCATCTGGAAGCGGATGACCATGTTCTGGGGCACCCTGTTCGGCATCAACTTCGCACTGGGCGTGGCCACGGGCGTGGTCATGGAGTTCCAGTTCGGCATGAACTGGTCGTACTACAGCCACTACGTGGGCGACATCTTCGGCGCGCCGCTGGCGCTCGAAGGGCTGATGGCCTTCTTCCTGGAAGCCACCTTCGTCGGCCTGTTCTTCTTCGGCTGGAACCGCATGTCCAAGGTCAGCCACCTGGTGGTGACCTGGCTGGTGGCGTTCGGCACCAACTTCTCGGCGCTGTGGATCCTGATCGCCAACGGCTGGATGCAGAACCCGGTGGGCGCGGTGTTCAACCCGGACACCATGCGCATGGAAATGACCGACTTCGCCGCGGTCATCTTCAACCCGGTGGCGCAGGCCAAGTTCGTGCACACGGTCAGCGCGGGCTATGTGGCCGGCGCCATGTTCGTCATGTCGATCAGCGCCTGGTACTTGCTCAAGGGCCGCCACACCGACCTGGCCAAGCGCTCGATGGCGGTGGCCGCCAGCTTTGGCCTCGCCTCGGCCCTGTCCGTGGTGGTGCTGGGCGACGAGAGCGGCTATCTCACGACCGAACACCAGAAGATGAAGATCGCGGCCATGGAATCCATGTGGCATACCGAGCCGGCGCCCGCGTCCTTCAACCTGATCGCGCTGCCCAACCAGGCCGAACGCAAGAACGACTTCGCCATCGAGATTCCCTACGTCATGGGTATCATCGGCACGCGGTCGCTGACCACGCCGCTGCTGGGGATCAACGACCTGATCCTGCGCGCCGAGAACCGTATCCGCGATGGCATGGTGGCGTACGACGCCTTGCAGAAGATCCGCGCCAATCCCAAGGACGTCGACGCGCGCATGGTGTTCGATCGCACGTGGCCCGATCTCGGCTACGCGCTGCTGGTCAAGCGCTACCAGCCCGACATGAGCAAGGTCACCGAGGACGACATCAAGAAGGCGGCGGTGGATACCGTGCCGAACGTGGCACCGCTGTTCTGGGCGTTCCGCGTCATGGTGGCCGTGGGCATGTACCTGATCCTGTTCTTCGGCGTGGCGTTCTGGCTGGCCTCGCGTGGCCGCCTCGACGGCCGTCGCGGCCTGCTGAAGGTGGCGCTGTGGAGTCTGCCGATGCCATGGATCGCCATCGAGAGCGGCTGGTTCGTCGCCGAGTATGGCCGCCAGCCCTGGGTGATCGAGGGCGTGCTGCCGACGTACTACGCGGCCTCGGGCCTGACGGTCGCCGACCTGGCCATCAGCCTGGCGATCTTCCTGGTGCTGTACACGACACTGCTGATCATCGGCGTGAAGGTGATGCTGCATGCCGTGAGGAAGGGCCCTAAGTCTGACACGCCGGCGCCCGCCAGCGCCGCCGCCGATCCAGTCCACGCCGCCGTGCGCGCCTGAGGGGAGAGAAGCAATGGATACCCTTATTCCTTTCGACTACGCCACCTTGCGGGTGGTCTGGTGGGTGCTGCTTGGCGCGTTGCTGATCGGCTTCGCCATCATGGACGGGTTCGATCTGGGCGTGGCCGCGTTGTTGCCGGTGGTCGCCAAGACCGACGCTGAACGCCGCGTCGTGATCAACGTCGTCGGCCCGGTCTGGGAAGGCAACCAGGTGTGGCTGATCACCGCGGGCGGCGCCATCTTCGCCGCCTGGCCGCTGTTGTATGCCGCGTCCTTCTCGGGCTTCTATCTGGCGATGATGCTGGCGTTGATCGCATTGATCCTGCGCCCGGTCGGCTTCAAGTACCGCAGCAAGATGGAAGGCTCGCGCTGGCGCAACAGCTGGGACGGCGTGCTGTGCTTCTCGGGCGTGGTGGCTTCGCTGGTGTTCGGCGTGGCCGTGGGCAACATCATCCTGGGCGTGCCGTTCACCTTTGACGAAAACGCGCTGCGCATGGTGTACCAGGGCCATTTCTACCAGCTGTTCACGCCATTCGCGTTGCTGTGCGGCGTGCTCAGCGTGGTGATGCTGGCGATGCACGGCGCCGTGCTGCTGGCCTGGCGCACCGAGGATCCGGTGTCGTCGCGGGCCCGCAATTGGGGCCGCCTGTGCGCATTGCTGACGCTGGTGCTGTTCGTCGCGGGCGGCTTCTGGGTGACGGCTTTGGACGGCCATGTCATCACCAGCGCCGTGGACGCGCAGGGGCCGTCGGATCCGATGCTCAAGAGTGTCGCCGTGCAGGCCGGCGCCTGGATGGCCAACTATGCCAAGTGGCCGCTGATGTGGATCGCGCCCGCGCTGGGCGTGGCCGGCGCCGTGCTGGTGCTGCTGCTGTTGACGCTGCGTGCCAACGTGCTGTCGTTCCTGGCCTCGGCGGTCTCGATCGCCGGCGTCATCCTGACGGTCGGCTTCTCGCTGTTCCCGTTCCTGATGCCGTCGTCGAGCAACCCGCAGGCCGGCCTGACGGTCTGGGATGCCTCGTCCAGCCACTTGACGTTGTGGATCATGGTGATCGCCGTGGTCGTCTTCCTGCCCATCGTGACGGTGTACACCGCCTGGGTGTACCGCGTCATGCGCGGCAAGGTGACCCACGCATCCGTGGGCGACACGCCCAACTCGTACTGACAAAGGAGCCTTCACCATGTGGTATTTCTCATGGATACTCGGCCTGGGACTGGCGTGTGCATTCGCCATCCTCAATGCAATGTGGTTCGAGCTGCGCGAAGGTCACTCGCATGACCCGCGCGCCAGCCGCAGCGACGAGTGAGCGGCCCCGCCAGCAGCCTGGAGCATGATCCCTCGGCCAGCCTGGGCAAGCCACCGCGCGAACAGTCGCGCTGGCTGCGGGCGCTGGCCGGGGCGGCCCGGCTGCCGCTGATGCTGGCGGGCGCGGCGCCGCTGCTGGCGGGCGCGCTGCTGGTGGTCCAGGCGTGGCTGCTGGCCAGCGTGCTGGATGCCGCCATCGTGCGGCAGGTGCCGCGCCAGGAGCTGCTCGGCCAGATCCTGGCCATCGCCGCGCTGATGCTGGCGCGCGCCTGCATCACCTGGGCCGGCGAGCGCGCCGGGGCGGATGCCGCCGAGCGTATCAAGCGCCATGTGCGCCAGGCCTTGTTCGCGCGCCTGCTGCATAAGGGGCCGGACTGGAGCCGCAGGCAGGCTTCCGGCGAAATCGCCAGCGCGCTGGTGGATCAGGTCGAGGCGCTCGACGGCTTTTTTTCCAAATATCTGCCGACCATGGCCGCGGCGGCGCTGCTGCCCGTGGCCTTCTCTGTATTGCTGTTGCCGGTGGACGTGGTCGCGGGACTGGTGCTGCTGATCACCGCGCCGCTGATTCCGTTGTTCATGGCCCTGGTGGGCTGGGGCGCCCAGGGCGCCAGCCGCCGTCATCTGCAGGCCTTCGCGCGCCTGTCGGGATTTTTCGCCGACCGCTTGCGCGGCCTGTCCACCCTGAAACTATATGGACGCGCCGAAGCCGAGGCGGCCTCGGTCGCCGCCGCCAGTGACGCGTTGCGCCAGCGGACCCTGTCCGTGCTGCGCATCGCCTTCCTGTCGTCGGCGGTGCTGGAGTTCTTCGCCGCGCTGGGGGTGGCTGGAGTGGCGGTGTATATCGGCCTGAGCTATCTGGGTTTTCTCGACTTGCGCTGGTCGCCGTTCACATTGCAGGCCGGCCTGTTCTGCCTGCTGATGGCGCCGGAAGTCTATGCGCCGCTGCGCCAGTTCGCGGCGCACTATCACGACCGGGCCGCGGCGCTGGCCGCGGTCTCGCAGATCGCCAAGCTGTTCGACGGCCTGCCGCAGGAAGCGATTGACGCGCCCGTGACCGGGGCGGCGCAGGCTTGCGCCACCGGCGGCGTGAACCTGGCGGTGGCGGGCTTGACCATGCGCGCTCCCGGTCGCCCGCAACCCGTATTGGCCGAGGCCAGTCTGGCCTTGGCGCCGGGCGAGCATGTGGCGCTGATGGGCCCCAGCGGCGTAGGCAAGACGACCCTGATCGAGGCGATCGCGCGTCTGCGTACCGCCCAGGGAGACATCACCATCGATGGGGTAGCGCTGGGCCAGTGGGACGAAGCCGCCCTGCGCGCGCGGGTGGCGTTGATCGGCCAGCGGCCACAATTGCTGGCCGGATCGATCGCCGACAACATCCGGCTGGGCCGTCCGGACGCTTCCGACGAGGCCGTGCGCGAGGCCGCCCGCCGCGCCTGTGTGCTGGAGTTCGCTGCCGGTCTGCCGCAAGGGTTGGATACGCCGCTGGGTAGTCGCGGTCACGGTTTGTCCGGCGGTCAGGCGCAGCGTGTCGCCCTGGCGCGGCTGTTCCTGCGCGATCCGGGACTGATCCTGTTGGACGAGCCCACCGCCCATCTGGACGAGGCAACGCAGGCGCGTGTGCTGGACGAGATCCTGGCGTTCGCCGCCGGCCGCACGCTGCTGCTGGCCACCCACTCGCCCGCAGTCGCGGCGCGCTTCCAGCGGGTGTTGCGCGTGGCCGATGCAAAAGTGAAAGACGCATGAAGAATCTGTTGTTGCTGCTGCCCTTGTACGCGCGCCGCAAAGGGGGATTGCTGCTCGCCCTTTTCTGCGCCCTGGCGACCGTGGCGGCGGGCGTGGGTCTGCTGGGCGTGTCGGGCTGGTTCCTGACGGGCGCGGCGCTGGCTGGCGCCGGCGCCGCCTTCAACCTGTTCGCGCCGTCCGCGCTGGTGCGCGGCCTGTCATTCCTGCGGATCGTGTCGCGCTACGCCGACCGCGTGGTGGGCCATGCCGCCACCTTGCGGCTATTGGCGGACCTGCGCGCGGTGGTGTTCTCGGCCCTGATACGGCTGACGCCGCGCCAGCTGGCGCGCTATCGCAGCGGCGATCTGGTGGCGCGCATGACGGGCGACGTCGACGCGTTGGACACGGTCTTCCTGTTCGTGCTGGCGCCTTTGGCCACCGCCTTGTTGGCCGGCGCGGCCTTGACGGCGGTGCTGGGATATTGGGTGCCGGCGGCGGCGCTGGTTTTCGTGCTGGCCCTGTTGTGCGCCTGCGTGCTGGTGCCGTTTTGGCTGCTGCGCGCCGCGCGCAAGCCCGGCGCGGCCGCACAGGAGAGCGCGGCCGGGCTGCGGGCGGCCGCGCTGGATGCGGTCGATGGCCATGCCGACATGGTGGCGCTGCACGCCCAGGCCCAGACCCATGCGCATTTCGAGCGCTTGTGCGAGGCCAGCGCGCAGGCGCGCGGCAGCCAGGCGCGCGTGGCGGCCAGGGGCCAGTGGTTCCTGCAGGCGGCGGCTGGCGCGTCGGTACTGGGGATGCTCTGGTTTGGCCTGGGCCAGTACGAAGCGGGCGCGTTGGCGGGACCGCTGCTGGTGGGGCTGCTGCTGGCGGTGATCGGCATCTTCGAAGTGGCCGGTCCCATCATGCGCGGGGCCTCGCGCATGGGCTCGGCCCTGTCGGCCGCCGCGCGCATCCGCGACGTGACGCAGTGCGACCCCGATATGCGCGATCCGGCCGTGCCCAGCCCCTTGCCGCAGCATGGCGCGCTGGAACTGGTGGGCGTGGATTTTGCCTACCCGGCGCGCGCTTCGGCGCCGCCGGAGCCCTTGCTGCGCCAGGTGCATCTGCGCGTGGCGCCGGGTGAGCGGGTGGCGATCCTGGGGCCGAGCGGCGTCGGCAAGTCCACCTTGCTGCACCTGCTGCTGCGCCTGGAGGATCCGCTGGCCGGACAGGTACGCTATGCCGGGGTCGATGCCCGCGCTTGCGCGCAGGCGGACTGGCATCGGCGTATCGCGCTGTTGTCGCAGGATGCGCCAGTTTTCCTGGGCACGCTGCGCACCAATCTGCTTATCGGCGAGCCGCAAGCCGATGATGCGGCGCTGTGGCGCGCGCTCGACGCGGCCCGCCTGGGCGAATTCGTGCGCGGCCTGCCGGATGGCCTGGACACCTGGGCCGGCGAAACGGGGTCGCTGTTGTCGGCGGGCCAGGCCCGCCGTCTCTGCCTGGCGCGCGCGCTGTTGTCGCCGGCTGCGGTCATCGTGCTGGACGAGCCTACCGCCGGGCTGGATGCGGCGGCCGAGGCGGCATTCCTGGCTGACCTGGGGCAGGCGGTGCGCGGACGCACGGTGGTGCTGGCCACGCACGCGGCCTTGCCGGCCGGCGCGGTGGACCGCTGTTGCATGCTGCGCGGTGGACAACTGCATGACATGTCATCGCCCGTGGCAATCCTGGCTTAAGCGCGGTGGCGCGGTTATAGTTCGCCTTGCTTCAATTCTCCAGGGCCGTCTTCCATGCAGACCGACAACGCCGAGTACATCCGGCGCACCATCCGCAGCGTTCCAGACTGGCCCCAACCCGGTGTCATTTTTCGTGACATCACGCCAGTGCTGCAGGATCCACGCGCGTTCCGGGTATTGATCGATCTCTTCGTCTACCGCTACATGCGCCAGCGCCTGGATCTGGTCGCGGGCGTTGACGCGCGCGGCTTCATCATCGGCAGTGTGCTGGCCTATGAGTTGAACCTGGGCTTCGTGCCGGTGCGCAAGAAGGGCAAGTTGCCGTACCGCACGGTGGCCGAGGAATATTCGCTGGAATATGGCAATGCGGCCGTCGAGATGCATACCGATTCGGTGCGCACCGGACAGCGCGTGCTGCTGGTCGACGACCTGATCGCCACCGGCGGCACGATGCTGGCGGCCATCAAGCTGCTGCAGCGCCTGGGCGCAAATGTGGTCGAGGCGGCCGCCATCATCGATCTGCCCGAGCTGGGCGGTTCGGCCAAGATCGCGGCCACTGGCACGCCGCTGTACACCGTCTGTCAGTACGACAGCGCATCGGTGTAAGCCTGCGGCGTTCCCGCGCTCAGGCGTCGGATAACCGGGGCTGGATGAAGTCCAGGAACGCCTTGGTCTTGGCCGGCAGCATGCGCGATGGCAGCAGCGCGAACAGGGGCAGGGGCGTCAGGCTCCAATCGGGCAGCACGCGCACCAGTCCGGCCTGCTGGATGGCCCGTTCCATTGCGTCGAACACCAGCAGCGGCGTAATCCCCAGGCCTTGCCCGGCCAGACGGCCGAGCATGCCGACGTTGTTGGCGGACAGCCGTCCCGACACCTGCACCCGTTCGACCTTGTCGCCCGAATGCAGCATCCAGAAGGAGGATTCGTCGCGCATGGTCGGGCGCAGGCATTCGTGGTGGCTCAGGTCGGCCGGCACGCGCGGCTCGCCGTGGCGCGCCAGGTAGTCGGGCGAGGCGTACAACTGGTGTGCCATCAGCACGATCTTGCGCGAGATCAGGCTGGAGTCGGGTTGCTGGCCGAAGCGCAGGATCAGGTCGAACGGATTGCTGATGGGGTCGATCGGCCGCATGCTCAGATCGAAATCGCACTCGATATCGGGGTGCTGTTCGCGGAACTCGCGGATCACGGCGGGCAGGAACAATTGCGCCAGGCTCGTCGGCAGCGAAATGCGCAGGCGGCCCTTGGGCTGCACCGCCATGTCCAGCAACTGGTCGTGGGCGATGCGAGCCTCTTCGACGATGTGGCGGCAGCGCTCGAAGTAGATGGCGCCGGCCTCGGTCAGGTCGATCTTGCGCGTGCTGCGGTTCAGCAGCCGCATGCCCACGCTGCGCTCGAGTTCGCTGACGCGGCGCGAGAGCGTGGATGTCGGAATATTCAAGGCTTCGGCGGCGTGGCTGAAGTTCTTGCGCTTGGCGACCTCGACGAAAAGCGCGATGTCGTTAAGCTGGATATCCATGAGGCCCTCAAATCAAATTTCCATTTCTGGCAAGGTCATATGATAAGTGGATTTATTGTCCCGGCAGTGGAAATGTCTATTTAGCCGGGACAAGCAAATTCCGCCTCTCCGCCAAGTGCGCCCCGCTATTGCCGATACGTCTTGCGATTGTCCCGGCTATGCAAATATGTTCACCAAAATAAGGGTTTTTACTGAGTCCTGATCGCCAGATACTTCATCTCAGCAATCGAATTGTCACATTGCCGCTGCCGCCCTGGCCGCGGACGGTGTGCCAGGTTTAGGATGGAGTCATCACAATGAAAGCCCTTGCTACAGCACTTATGGTTACCGCGACCCTGGCGGGCATGTCCGCCGCCCACGCCGATGGCAAGACCCGCGAACAGGTGCGCCAGGAACTGCAGGCGGCCAAGGCCGCAGGCCAAGTCACCTTCGGCGAACTGGACTACCCGCCCGCCATCGCCCAGCAGACCAGCCTGACGCGCGAGCAAGTGCGCCAGGAACTGCAAGCCGCCCAGGCGGCCGGCCAGGTCACTTCCGGCGAATTGGATTACCCGCCGCCCGCCGCCGCGCCGCGCGCCGCCGGCAAGACCCGCGAGCAGGTGCGCGAAGAACTGGCCCGGGCCAAGGCCAATGGCGAATACACCTTTGGCGAGCTGGACTATCCGCCCCAAACCCGCTGAACGACCGTCAGGCACAAGCACAACCCCTTGCTCGCCAAGGGGTTTTTTGCAGGAGCGGGCGGCGCGCCGGACCGCGCGGCCTGTGGCGTCAATGCCGCAAAACTGTACGGCCGGCACAACAGGTGATGTCGGCACGGCCGTGGCCGCGGCGCCGGACCTGACGCCCGGCGCCGCAATTGCGAGCAAGAATTCACATTTGATATCAAGGCGTTAAAGCGCCTTCGCGCGGGCCTCGCGCTTCATGTGGCGGGCATTATCCCACCCATGGAAAGTTGTTCGTCGAAATCCGGATTACTTCAAATTGTTCCTGGGCCGACACTAGATTCAGTGCAGACGCCGCGCGCTCTTCTGGCCGCGGCGCGCAGGGCGCGGCGGCTTTGCCGCGTGGCTGCGGAAATGCCTTTATCTCGCCATTTTGGGGACTTTTATGAAGAAGACGCTATTGGCTGTCGCGCTGCTGACCGGCTTTGCCGGTGCCGCGCACGCTGCCGACTCCGTGACGCTTTACGGCCTGATCGACGCCGGCATCGGTTACGAGCAGGTGAAATTCAACGGCAATTCGCAAAGCCGACTCGGCGGCGTGCAGGGCGTGAGCAGCGGCTCGCGCTTCGGCCTGCGCGGCACCGAAGACCTGGGTGACGGCCTGCGTGCCGTATTCAACCTGGAGGGCGGCTTCGGTCCCATGAACGGCCAGTCGTTGCAGAGCGGCCGTCTCTGGGGTCGCCAGGCCACGGTGGGCCTGGACAGTGACTCGTGGGGCCGCCTGGAATTCGGCCGTCAGACCAACCTGGCGTCGAAGTACTTCGGCTCGATCGACCCGTTCTCGACCAGCTACAACACCGCCAACCTGGGTACCACGTTCAGCAGCGCCAACACCATGCGCCTGGACAACATGGTGCTGTACCAGACCCCGAGCATGGACGGCTTCAAGGTGGGCGTGGGCTATTCGTTCAGCGCCGATGACAGCGTCACCGACGACAAGCAGAAGGGCTTCGCCACCGGCAACAACAACCGCGTCCTGACCGCGGGCGTGCAATACGTGAACGGCCCGTTGAACCTGGCCGCCGCCTACGACCGCTTCAACCCGTCCAACGACACCACGGGCGGCAAGTCCAGCTCGCGCATCCAGGAATACATCATCGGCGGCACCTACGATTTCGAGGTGGTGAAGGTGGCGGCGGCGTTCAGCCAGACCCGCGACGGCTGGTTCATCGGCCAGAACATGGGCACTACGCCGGACGGCATGCAGAAGCTGGGCACATTCAAACTGGCCGACGGCTTCCGCGCCAACTCCTACATGATCGGCGCCACCGTGCCGCTGGGCCGTCACGCGGTGTTCGGTTCCTGGCAGCGCGCCACGCCGAACAATGACAAGCTCACCGGCGACGACGCGACGTTCAACGTCTACAGCCTGGGCTATACGTACGACTTCACCAAGCGCACCAACCTGTACGCCTATGCTTCTTACGGCGACAACTACGCGTTCCAGCGCGATGCGCGCGACACCGCGTTCGCCGTGGGTGTGCGTCACCGGTTCTAAGCGACAGACCCGGCCTGGCCGCGCCTTGCTGAATGCGCGGCACATCTCCGTGAGCCGCCGAGTGACAGCGAACCCCCCCTACAGGTCGCGGCCGGGCGGGTCTTGAGCAAAGAAGGGCAGGGCCTCCGTATGGAGGCCCTCTCGTTTTGCGCCGCGGGCTTACAGGAACAGCTTGTAGGCCGGGTTGTCGGTCTCGTTCCAGTGCGGATAGCCGAGATCGGCCACAAAGTGGCGGAACTGTTTCTTGTCGGCCGGCGGCACCTGGATGCCGATCAGGATGCGGCCGTAGTCGGCGCCCTGGTTGCGGTAGTGGAACAGGCTGATGTTCCAGTCCGGGTTCATGGCGTTCAGGAAACGCATCAGCGCGCCCGGGCGCTCCGGGAATTCGAAGCGGTAGAGCAGTTCGTCGCGCGCCTGCGCCGAGCGCCCGCCGACCATGTGGCGCAAGTGGGTCTTGGCCATTTCGTCGTGGGTCAGGTCGAGCGTGTCGAAGCCGTGGCGGCGGAAGTGGTTGGCGATCTTCGCGGGCTCGGCCGGCGACGACACCTGCAGGCCGACGAACACGTGGGCGCGGTCCGAATCGGAGATGCGGTAGTTGAATTCGGTCACGCTGCGTTCGCCGACCAGCTCGCAGAAGCGGCGGAAGCTGCCGCGCTGTTCCGGCATGGTGACGGCGAAGACGGCTTCGCGCATTTCACCGACCTCGGCGCGTTCGGCCACGAAGCGCAGGCGGTCGAAGTTCATGTTGGCGCCGCAGGCGATGGCGACCAGCGTCTTGTCCTTGAGCTTGTGCTCGGCGGCGTATTGCTTGGCCCCGGCCACGGCCATGGCGCCGGCGGGCTCCAGCACGCTGCGGGTGTCCTGGAACACGTCCTTGATGGCGGCGCAGATCGAATCGGTGTCCACCACCACGAAATCATCCACGTACTTGCGGGTGAGCCTGAAGGTTTCGGCGCCCACCAGCTTGACGGCGGTGCCGTCGGAGAACAGCCCGACGTCGTTCAACTGCACCCGGCGTCCGGCGCGCACGCTGCGCAGCATGGCGTCGGAATCCTCGGTCTGCACACCGATGATCTTGATCTCGGGGCGCAACTGCTTGATGTAGGCGGCCACGCCGGCGATCAGGCCGCCGCCGCCGATCGCCACGAAGATGGCGTCGATCGGGCCGGGGTGCTGGCGCAGGATCTCCATGCCCACGGTGCCCTGGCCGGCGATCACGTCGGGATCGTCGAAGGGATGCACGAAGGTCAGCTTTTCCTTCTTTTCCAGCGTTTGCGCGTGGGCGTAGGCATCGGAGAAGCTCTCGCCGGCCAGCACGACTTCACCGCCAAGGCGGCGCACCGCGTCGATCTTGACCTGCGGGCTGGTGGTGGGCATGACGATGACCGCGCGGCAGCCGAGCCGCGAAGCCGCCAGCGCCACGCCCTGGGCGTGGTTGCCGGCCGAGGCCGCGATGACACCGCGGTTGCGCGCGGCCGGGGCCAGGTTGGCCATCTTGTTGTAAGCCCCGCGCAGCTTGAAGCTGAAGACGGCCTGGGTGTCCTCGCGCTTGAGCAGGATCGTGTTCGCCACGCGCTGCGACAGCAGCGGCGCGGCTTCGAGCGGCGATTCGACCGCGACGTCGTAGACCTTGGAGGTCAGGATGCGTTTCAGATAATCGGTGGACATGGACTGCGCTGGGGTAGGAGCGGAAAAGTGGGCGGCGCGGCAGGCGCGCGCCAGCATGGCGTGATCGCGATTATTGCAGGGAAAGCCGCGGCCGCCGATGGGGTGCCGGCGCTTTCGCCATGGACCGGACGCGCGCGGGGAGGGCGGCGGGCGCGGCTACACTCGCAGCCATCATGGAAGAAAGCCTCTTATCCGCGGTCCACTGGCTGTTGGGCCTGCTGGCGCTGCCCTCGGTGGGCCTGCCCGCCATTTTCGTTGTGTCGCTGGTGTCCGCCACGCTGCTGCCGCTAGGCTCCGAGCCGGCGGTGTTCGGCTACCTCAAGCTGTCGCCGGACATGTTCTGGCCCGCCATCCTGGTGGCGACCGCCGGCAATACCGTGGGAGGGGCCATCAGCTACGCCATGGGCCTGGGCGCGGAAAAAGCCGTCGAGCGCTGGAAGGAGCACCATCCCCATGCCCCGGCCGAGCGCCGCATGCGCGGCCGCTGGCACCACCGCGCCCATGACTGGATCCATCGGATGGGGCCGCCCGCGTTGCTGCTGTCTTGGCTGCCGGCCGTGGGCGATCCGCTGTGTGCGGTGGCTGGCTGGCTGCGGTTGCCGTTCTGGCCGTGCGTGGCCTACATGGCCATTGGCAAATTCCTGCGCTACTTGGTCATGACGGCCGGCCTGTTATGGCTTTTTCCCGGCCAGGTCTAGCGCTGACGTCCCACTTAATTGGGGACGCATAAACGCCGGATTGTCAGGGTTTTGGACGTTTCCCTGGGGGTATTCAGGGGCAGTTCCGGCCAATGGCATAAAATAATTTTTTAAGGGCCCCCTCTTGCCGCCATGAACGCCCCTCTCGCCAGCCACATCTTGAACGGGGCGATGCCGCCCGCAGCACCCGCGCGACTGCGCGAAATCCCCTACAACTACACGTCGTTTTCCGATCGGGAAATCGTCGGCCGTCTGCTGGGCGATGACGCCTGGAGCCTGCTGACCGACCTGCGCGGCGAGCGCCGCACCGGACGCTCCGCCCGCATGTTGTACGAGGTGCTGGGCGACATCTGGGTGGTGCGCCGCAACCCCTACCTGCAGGACGACCTGCTGGACAATCCCAAGCGCCGCAAGCAACTGATCGACGCGCTGCACCATCGCCTGGGCGAGATCGACCGCCGCCGCGAGCCGGGCGCCCCGGCCGAGGCCGGCCATGATCCGCACCGTGATGAAAAAGTGCTCAGTCTGCTGGGACGGGCGCGTTCTGCCATTGCCGCCTTCGAGGGCGAGTTCGACCAGACCGCCATGCTGCGCAAGCAGGCGCAGAAGGTGCTGGGCCGCATCACCGCGCGCGACAACATCAAGTTCGACGGCCTGTCGCGCGTCTCGCACGTGACCGACGCCACCGACTGGCGCGTGGAGTACCCGTTCGTGGTGCTGACGCCGGATACCGAGGACGAGATCGCCGCGCTGGTCACCGCCTGTATCGAGCTGGGCCTGACCATCGTGCCGCGCGGCGGCGGCACCGGCTATACCGGCGGCGCGATTCCGCTGACCTGGAAGTCGGCCGTCATCAATACCGAGAAATTCGACAAGCTCGGCAAGGTCGAGTCCTGTATTTTACCGGGCCTGACCGAGCCCGTGGCCGTCATCCATGCCGGCGCCGGCGTGGTGACCAAGCGCGTATCGGAAGCGGCCGAAGCGGCCGGTTTCGTGTTCGCGGTGGACCCGACCTCGGCCGAGGCCTCGTGCGTGGGCGGCAACATCGCCATGAACGCCGGCGGCAAGAAGGCCGTGCTGTGGGGCACCGCGCTCGACAACCTGGCCTGGTGGCGCATGGTCGATCCGGACGGCAACTGGCTCGAAGTGACGCGCCTGGACCACAACATGGGCAAGATCCACGACGTGGACGTGGCCCGCTTTGAACTCAAGTGGTTCGACGGCCGCGGCAAGCCGGGCGAACGCCTGCTCAAGACCGAGACCCTGGAGATCGCCGGCCGCGTGTTCCGCAAGGAAGGCCTGGGCAAGGACGTCACCGATAAGTTCCTGGCCGGCCTGCCGGGTATCCAGAAGGAAGGCTGCGACGGCCTGATCACCTCGGCACGCTGGGTGCTGCACCGCATGCCCAAGCACACCCGCACGGTCTGCATGGAGTTCTTCGGCCAGGCGCGCGACGCGATTCCGTCGATCGTCGAGGTCAAGGGCTACCTGGACGGCGAGGGCCGCGCCCGTGGCGCCATCCTGGCCGGCCTGGAGCACCTGGACGAACGCTATCTGCGCGCGGTCGGCTACGCCACCAAGAGCAAGCGCGGTTCGCTGCCCAAGATGGTGCTGATCGGCGACATCGTCGGCGATGACGAAGACGCCGTCGCCGTGGCCGCCAGCGAAGTGGTGCGGCTGGCCAACACGCGCCACGGCGAAGGCTTCGTGGCGGTGAGCGCCGAGGCCCGCAAGAAATTCTGGCTGGACCGTTCGCGCACCGCCGCGATCGCGCGCCACACCAACGCCTTCAAGATCAACGAAGACGTGGTGATCCCGCTGCCGCGCATGGGCGAGTACACCGACCATATCGAGCGCATCAACATCGAGCTGTCGACCCGCAACAAGCTGCGGCTGCTGGACGCGCTGGACGATTACCTCTGTACGCCGTTGCCCGTCGGCAAGGCCGAAGACGCCGCCGACGACGATGAAGCCCGCGCCGAGGTGCTGGCCGAGCGCACGCGCCAGGCCATCGAGTTGCTGGCCGCGGCGCGCCAACGCTGGCAGTGGCTGCTGGACAACCTGGACCTGCCGCTGGCCGAGGCCATGCCGCATCTGGACGGGCTGGGCATGGCGCATCTGCGCCCCACGCTGGCCGAGCGTCTGGCGACGCAGCCGCAGGCGCGCGTGTTCGACGTGGTGCAGGACCGCACCATCCGCGTGTCGTGGAAGACCGAAGTGCTGGCCGGTCTGCAGGCCGCGTTCTCGGGCGCGGCGCGCAAGCCGATCCTGGACGAACTGGTCGCCATCCACGGCCGCGTGCTCAAGAGCCGCGTGTTCGTGGCGCTGCACATGCACGCCGGCGACGGCAACGTGCACACCAACATCCCGGTCAACTCGGACGACTACGGCATGCTGCAGGAGGCCCACCAGGCCGTCGAGCGCATCATGCAGATCGCGCGCGACCTGGACGGCGTGATCTCGGGCGAGCACGGCATCGGCCTGACCAAGTACGAGTTCCTGACCGAAGCCGAACTGGCGCCGTTCCAGGCCTACAAGCGCCGCGTCGATCCCAATGGCCACTTCAACGCGGGCAAGCTGATGCCGGGCGCGGACCTGCGCCATGCCTGGACGCCCAGCTTCAACCTGATGGGCCACGAGTCGCTGATCATGCAGCAGAGCGACATCGGCGCCATTTCGGATTCGATCAAGGACTGCCTGCGCTGCGGCAAGTGCAAACCGGTGTGCGCCACCCACGTGCCGCGCGCCAATCTGCTGTATTCGCCGCGCAACAAGATCCTGGCGACCTCGCTGCTGGTCGAGGCCTTCCTGTATGAAGAGCAGACCCGCCGCGGCGTCAGCCTGAAGCACTGGGAAGAATTCGAGGACGTGGCCGACCACTGTACCGTCTGCCACAAGTGCTACAACCCCTGTCCGGTCGATATCGACTTTGGCGACGTGTCGATGAACATGCGCGCCGTGCTGCGCCGCATGGGCCGCAAGTCGTTCAATCCGGGCACGGCCAGCGCCATGTTCTTCCTGAACGCCAAGGACCCGGCCACCATCAACGCCACCCGCAAGGCGATGGTGGGCGTGGGCTACAAGGTGCAGCGGGCCGCGCATGACCTGCTGTCGGGCCTGGTGAAGAAGCAGACCTCGGCGCCGCCGGCCACGGTCGGCAAGCCGCCGCTGCGCGAGCAGGTGGTGCACTTCGTCAACAAGAAGATGCCGGGCGGGCTGCCCAAGCAGACCGCGCGCAAGCTGCTGGACATCGAGGACGCGAACTACGTGCCGATCATCCGCGATCCCAAGGCCACCACGGCCGACACGGAAGCGGTGTTCTACTTCCCGGGCTGTGGGTCGGAGCGGTTGTTCTCGCAGGTCGGCCTGGCCACGCAGGCGATGCTGTGGCATGCCGGCGTGCAGACTGTGCTGCCGCCGGGCTACCTGTGCTGCGGCTATCCGCAGCGCGGCAACGGCATGACCGACAAGGCCGAGCAGATCATCACCGACAACCGGGTGCTGTTCCATCGCGTTGCCAACACGCTCAACTACCTGGACATCAAGACCGTGGTGGTCAGCTGTGGCACCTGCTACGACCAGTTGGCCGGCTACGAGTTCGAGAAGATCTTCCCGGGCTGCCGCCTGATCGACATCCACGAATACCTGCTGGAAAAGGGGATCAAGCTGGAAGGGGCCAAAGGCGTGCGCTACATGTACCACGACCCCTGTCACACGCCGATGAAGCTGCAGGACCCGATGAAGACCGTGCGGTCGCTGGTGGGCGATGGCGCTGTCAAGAGCGATCGCTGCTGCGGCGAATCGGGCACGCTGGCGGTCAGCCGGCCGGACATCTCGACGCAGGTGCGCTTTCGCAAGCAGGAAGAACTGCTCAAGGGCGACGCCGCGTTGCGCAGCGACGGCTTCACGGGTGACATCAAGGTGCTGACCTCGTGCCCGTCGTGCCTGCAGGGCCTGTCGCGCTACGAGGGCGACACCGGCATGGACGCCGATTACATCGTGGTCGAAATGGCGCGCCACATCCTGGGCGAAGGCTGGATGGAAGACTACGTGCGCCGCGCCAACGCGGGCGGCATCGAGCGCGTGCTGGTGTAGGACGCTGCCTTCGCGGATAGGCAGGGCGGAACGCCCGGCGGTGACGCCGGGCGTTTTGTTTGGGGCGCGCCGGGGGCCGCAGGCCACGCAGAGCTTGTGTTGCAATTTTATTGCAAATAATATTGCGTCTCAGTTTTGAATAGAGGCGATGCATTGCCCATGTCTGTTTTTCCCCGTAGTTCCCTCCTGGCCGCGCTCCTGGCGGCCATGGCCAGCCTGCCGGCCCACGCCGCGCGTCAACCCATCGGCGAGGCCCCCCTGTCCGGCGACACCGAGTTCCACTGCCGCTTCGGCCAGGACAACAGCACCGAGTGCGTGAGCACCTACCGCTACACCATCCTGACCCTGGCCGGACGCGAGCTGGTTTCGCGCATCGACCGCAGCTATGCCGAAAACGACAGCCTGAAGGTCGAGCGCGCCGAGCTGATCCAGCCCGGCGAGAAGCCGGTTCCGCTGTCGGCCACGCAGATCGATACGCGCATGGCGCCCAATCCGGATCAGGGCTTTCTGCGGCAGAAGCAGACGTCGCTGGCCTTTCCCAACCTGCGGGTGGGCAGCACCATCGTCTACACCCTGCGCGAACGCTTTGCCGGCGTGCCGTCGGCCACACAATTCCACTACCTGCTCGACCTGCAGCCGCGCGCCGTGCGCCAGGAGCGCTTCCGGGCCGAGTTCAGCGCCGACCGCCCGATGGTCTGGCGCGGCCAGGCCATGGATGACTACCGCATCGAGGCAACGCCCGACGCCAAGCACATCACGGTGACGCTGAAGGCCCCGCCGTACTACTACGCCTACGTCAACGAGTCGGACCGCGGTTATCTGCGGCAGGCGCCGCGCCTGGAAATCGGCAGTTCCGACGCGCTGCAGGATTACTTCGGGCCGTTCGCCAAGCGCTACAACGCGATCCTGTCGGCCGCGCTGCCGCCGAACGCCGCCGCGGCGGTCGCGGCGCAGCGCGGCCAGCCCGGGCCGCAGGCGGTGGCCGGCCTGATGCGCCATTTGCACGAACACTACCGCTACCTGGGCGACTGGCGCAGCAGCGAGCGCGGCCAGATTCCGTTCGCGCTCGACGAGATCGAGCGCCGGGGCTATGGCGACTGCAAGGATCTGGCCGTGTTGCTGGTGGCCATGCTGCGTGCGGCCGGCATCGAGGCCGAACCCGCGCTGGTGGCGCGCGGCACCCTGGCGCCGGCGGTCCTGCTGCCCGGGCTGGCGGCGCCCAATCACGCCATCGTGCGGGCCCGGGTGCAGGGCGCGACCTGGTGGCTGGACCCCACCAATCCCGTGTTCGTGCCGGGCTTCACTATGCCCGACATTCAGCAGCGCTGGGCGTTCGTCATGGACCGCCAGGGCAATGTGCGGCGCGAGGATATCCCGCTGGAAAGTCCCGGCGTCGGCGTCGCGGTGACGCGCAACGAACGTTTCGGCGAAGGCGGCCAGGCCCGGGTGCGCGCCTCGGTCGAGCTCGGGCGCATGGTGGCGGCGCAAGTCAGCGTGGGTGATCGGCAGAACGGCGCGACGGCGATGGACCAGGCCCTATGCCGCGGCTTTGCCGCCGAGAACCAGGACTGCCAGCTGCAACGCGCCGCCAGCGATTTCGTGGTGCCCGCCGCGTATCGCATCGACGCCACGCTGCGCGATCTGCGTGCGCTGGAACGGGTGGGCGGGCAATATCTGTACGCGCAATCGCACTTGGGCGATGAGTGGGAGTCTTTTGCGCGCTATCGCCAGACCGGCCAGTTGGCGGATATCTACCTGGGCACGCCCGAAACCGCGTCCTACGACGTGACGTTGGCGGGCGGCCGGGTCGACGCGCCGGCGCTGCATTGCCAGGTGCGGTCGCCCTGGATCGACGTGGACCTGGACGGCAAGCCCGCCGCATCGGGTTACCAATACCGGTATCGCAGCGTGCGCAAGGTCAGCTGGTTCAGCCACGACGATATCGTGTCCGAGGCGTTCGGCCAGGCCATCGAACAGGGCCGGCGGTGCGTGGAGTCGCTGCGCCTGGCGGTTCGGCTGCCGGGCAAGTGACCGGCCCAGCGGGCGGCCGGCGCGGCCGCCAAACAAAAACGCGGCCCCGTGGGGGGCCGCGTTTTTCATGGGCAGGGCGGGCTCATTCGAGCTTGATGTTGGCCTTCTTGATCACTTCGGCCCAGGTGGCGCGTTCCTTGTCGGCATAAGCCTTGAAGTCCTGCGCCGACATCGGCATCGGGATCACGCCCATGTCCAGCATCTTCTGCGAAACGGCCGGCGACTTCAGCGTGGCGTCGAGTTCGGCGGACAGCTTCTTGACCACCGGCTCGGGCAGGCCGGCGGGAGCCACCAGGCCTTGCCAGGCGTAGGCGGTGAAGTCGGACACGCCCTGTTCGGCCATGGTGGGCGTGTCGGGCAGCACGGCGACGCGCTCGGGTGTGGCCGCGCCCAGCACGCGCAGTTTGCCGGCCTTGACGTTGGGCAGGCCGGCGGCCAGGTCGATGAACATCACGTCCACCTGTCCGCCCAGCAGGTCCTGGATCGCGGGCGCCGCGCCCTTGTAGGGCACGTGCAGCAGGTTGGCGCCGGTGCGCTGTTTGAACAGCTCCAGCGCCAGATGGTGCGGCGAGCCGGCGCCTGCCGAGGCGGCGGTCAGCTTGCCGGGTTCCTTCTTGGCGGCCTGGATCACGTCAGCGACCGTCTTGTAGGGCGAATTGACGTTCACCGCCAGCAGCAGCGGGAACTTGGCGATGCCGCCGATGTAGGTGAACTTGGCCGGGTCATAGGCCAGCTTGGCGTACAGCGTCGGGTTGTAGGCCAGCGTGCCGGAGTCGGCGGTGCCGATGACGTAGCCGGTAGGGTCGGCCTGCGAGATCGCGGTGGCGCCGATGATGGTGGCGGCGCCAGGGCGGTTCTCGACCACGATGGTCTGGCCCAGCGGCTTTTCCATGCCGCTGGCGACGGTGCGCGCGACCACGTCGGCGCCGCCGCCGGCCGGGTAGGGCACGATCCAGCGGATGGGCTGGGCGGGCCAGGATTGGGCTGCGGCCGTGGTGGCGGCGAGCGACAGGGCGGCAAGCGCCAACAGGCGCCGGGCGTGCTTGTGCATGGAATGTCTCCTCATTTTTTTGCGACGCTATTATGCCCCGGGCGCGCGGCAATATGCGCCTGTTTCGCGCCCCGGAATCAGCGACTTATTGCGGATCGGGGTAGCTGCGGGCGCCGAAGATGGCGGTGCCGATGCGCACTTCGGTCGAGCCTTCCTCGATCGCCAGCTCGAAATCGCCGCTCATGCCCATCGACAGCCGTTCCAGCGATACGCCGGGGAGGCCTTCCTGGCGCAGTTGGTCGCGCAGCTCGCGCAGGGCGCGGAAGCAGGCGCGGACCGCCAGCGCATCGGGGGAATTCACGGCCATGGTCATCAGGCCCTGCACGCGCAACGTGGGGAAGTCCGCCGCGATGCGGCGCAGAAAGGCGGCGACATCGCCGGGCGCCATGCCGTACTTGCTGGGCTCGGTGGAGGTCTTGACCTGCACCAGCACGTCCAGGGTCCGACCCTCGTTGACCAGGCGACGGTGCAGCGCCTCGGCCAGATCCAGGCGGTCGAGCGATTGCAGTTCGGTGGCGTCGCGGGCGGCGTCCTTGGCTTTGTTGGTCTGCAGGTGGCCGATCAGCACCCATTGCAGGCCCTGGCCGGCCAGGGCCGCGGCCTTCTGGCGCAATTCCTGGGTCTTGTTCTCGCCGAAGCGGTTCAGGCCCAGCGCCATGGCCTCGCGGATGGCGTCGACCTCGAATGTCTTGCTGACGGGCAGCAGGGTCACGCTGTCCGGCGTCCGGCCGGCGCGTGCGCAGGCCTGGGCGATGCGTTGCCGGATCCGGGCCAGGCGGGTGGCCATGGTGTCTACTTCGGTCATGCGGCTCTCTTGGGAAAGGGATGTCCCATAGTGTAGGACGCGCGCGCACCGTTTCGCCACACCGGGGCCGCGCCCGGCGCCATCTTCGTTGACCCTGTCCAAAGCGCAGGCTTAGAATTTCAGCACATTTGTTTAGATTTCAATGTTCTAGCCCCGCCGGCGTGGTCCCGATGGATCGTGCGGCTTCCTTCCCCTTCTCGTTGTTCCCCTCCGCCATGTCCAGCGCCGCGCCCGAGTACGCTTTTGCCACGCCCTTCCTGAATCCCCCCGCTTCTCCGATCCGTTCGCTCATGCCCTACGCGTTGCGCCCGGGCACGATCTCGCTGGCGGGCGGCTATCCCGCCCAGGAACTGTTCGACGTGGATGGCCTGTCGATTGCTTCGACCCAGGTGCTGGCGCGCCTGGGCGCCTGCCTGCAGTATTCGAACATCGATGGCCAGGCCAGCCTGCGCCATGAACTGGCCCGCTTGTCGGCGGCGCGCGGCCTGCAGTGCAACGCGGATACCGAGCTGGCCGTCACCGGCGGTTCGCAGCAGGCGCTGGCACTGTTGAGCCGGGTGATGCTGCAACCGGGCGACCACGCCATCATCGAATCGCCCGCTTTCCCCAATTCCGTGCAGGCGCTGCGCTACACCGGCGCCACCGTGCACACCGTGGCATCGGGCCCTGACGGCATCGACATCGACGCGCTCGACGAGCTGGCCTCCCGCGTCAAGCCCAAGATCGTGTGTGTGGTGGCGTCGTTTTCCAATCCCTGCGGCGCCACCCTTTCGCGCCAGCGCCGTTTGCGCCTGCTGGACCTGGCGGTCAAGCACCGTTTCCTGATTGTCGAGGACGACCCCTACAGCGAGCTGCGCTTCGCCGGCGAAGCGGTGCCGCCGATCATGGCGCTGGCCGAGGGCGAGGCCCGCCACTGGGCCGTGTATCTGGCCAGCATGTCCAAGACCATGGCGCCGGCCCTGCGCATCGGCTGGCTGGTGGCGCCGGCCGAGATCCGCCGCCGCTGTGTCGGCGCCAAGGCCGCCGACGATATGGCCTCGTCCGCCTGGATCCAGGAAGTGGTCGCGCAATACCTGGCCAACGGCCGCTATGAAGAGCACGTGCCGCGTATCCGGGCGGCCTATGGCCAGCGCTGCGACGCCATGGCCACGGCCCTGGCGCGCGAGCTGGACGGCCGCATCACCTTCAGCAAGCCCGAGGGCGGCATGTTCTTCTGGGCGCGCCTGACCGGCGAGGTGGACGCCACCCGCCTGTTGCCCTACGCCATCGAGCACGAGGTGGTCTACGTGCCCGGCAAGGCGTTCTACGCCGACCCGGCGCGGGCCGACCTGCATGCCATGCGCATGTCGTTCGCCACCATGAACGGAAGCCAGATCGCCCAGGGCATGGAGCGCCTGAGCCGCGCGCTGGATGCCTGCGAGGCCAACGAACCGGTGTCGATCTCGCTGGCGGCGTGATATACCCAAATGCATGCTGGTTATTTGGCGGACGCGCCGCGGGCCGATAAGCTTCTCGCCTTGACGCGCTCGCGCGTCCCGGAACAACAGGAAAACGAGTCATGAACATTGCAAAAGGGTTGGCGGGCGCGGCGATGCTGTTTGCCGTGGCACAAGGGGCGCAGGCGGCAACGCTGGACGTGGTGCGCCAGCGCGGCGCGGTCGCCTGCGGCACCACCACCGGCTTTGCCGGTTTTTCCGCGCCCGACGCGCAGGGCAAGTGGCAGGGGCTGGACGTTGACCTGTGCCGCGCCATCGCCGCGGCCGTGTTCGGCGATGCCGACAAGATCAAGGTGGTGCCGCTCAATTCACAGCAGCGCTTCACCGCGCTGCAGTCCGGCGAAGTCGACGTGCTGACCCGCAACACCACCGTGACGCAGCAGCGCGACACGGCGCTGGGCCTGATCCATGCCGGCATCAATTTCTACGATGGCCAGGGCTTCCTGGTGCCCAAGTCGCTGGGCGTCAAGAGCGCCAAGGAGATCAACGGCGCGACCATTTGCCTGCAGACCGGCACCTCCAACGAGAACACGCTGGCCGACTGGGCGCGCGCCAACAACGTCACCTACAAGCCGGTGGTGATCGAGACCTTCAACGAAGTGGTCAACGCCTTCGCCGCGGGCCGCTGCGACGTGTTCTCGACCGATGCCTCGGGCCTGGCCTCGATCCGCATCTCCAAGCTGCAGAATCCCGATGACTACGTGGTGCTGCCCGAGATCATCTCGAAGGAACCGCTGGGTCCGTTCGTGCGCCAGGGCGACGACGCCTGGCTGAACATCGTGCGCTGGTCGCTGTCGGCCATGATCGAGGCCGAGGAGTACGGCGTGACCTCCCGCAACGTCGATGAGCAGACCAAGAGCAACAACCCCAACATCAAGCGCATCCTGGGCGTGACGCCTGGCGCTGGCGCCAACCTGGGGCTGGACGAGAAGTGGGCCTACAACATCATCAAGCAGGTCGGCAATTACGGCGAGAGTTTCGAGCGCAATGTCGGCCAGGGCAGCCCGCTGAAGATCAAGCGCGGCCTGAATGCGCAATGGACGCAGGGCGGTTTGATGTACGCGCTGCCGATCCGCTGAGCGCGGCGCGAGCAGGCCCCCGGGGGCCGCGGCCGCGCAAAAAAAACCGATGCCGCGGCATCGGTTTTTTTTGCCTGGCCCGGATCGTCAGCGGCGTTGATATACCTGGGCGATGCGGGTGAACGCCGCGCGCAGTTCGCGCGTGCCGCCCTGGAAGATCACCGGCCGGCCGCGGCGCGTGAAGACCACCAGCCGCTTGGAGAAAATCATCGGCACGAAGCGGGCCTCGCGCACGTCTTCCCAGGCGACCTCGCGGCGCGAGAACCAGGTCTGGCGCAGGCCGTGTTCGTCGATGGTGGTGATGGAGGTCTGCATATGCCACGACACGAACAGCAGGCCGATGAAGCACAGGCCCGCCACCACGGCCATGGAACTGTCCAGCGGCTGGCCCGGGGCGCGGATGCTGCTGGTGACGACCTGCACGCCTAGCACGGCCAGGATGACCCAGGTCAGGATGCGCACCCAATCGGGCCAGGCCTGCCCCGACAGGGGCAGCGGGCCGATGGCGCGCAACAGGGCGGCGTGATCCTCGGGCGAGGGGGGCGGGACGGGGGACGTCATGCGGCGGCGGGATTCCGGTAGCGTGGCGAGAAGACGTGCGCCGGGTGGCCCCGGCGCTCACGCGAAACGCGCGCAGCCATTCTACGGGTTTTCCGCGTCAGGCGGCCCGCTTGGCGGCAATGGCGTTGCCGGCCCGGCTGGAGCCCTTGCGGTTCAGGTTGGCCGACATCCATTGGCCGATGTCGACCACCGCGTCGAAGTCCACGCCGGTGTCGATGTCCAGGCCGCGCAGCATGTACAGCACGTCTTCGGTGGCGACGTTGCCGGTCGCGCCCTTGGCGTAGGGGCAGCCCCCCAGGCCGGACACCGAGGCGTGGAAGATCGAGATGCCGGTTTCGAGCGAGGCCAGGATGTTGGCCAGCGCCTGGCCATAGGTATCGTGGAAGTGGCCCGAGACGCGCGCCGGATCGACCACGCGGGTGACCGCGGCCATCACGTCGCGCACGCGCTGCGGCGTGCCCACGCCGATGGTGTCGGCCACGTCGATCTCGTCGACCTGCATGGCCAGGTAGCGCTGGGCCACGTCGACCACGGCTTCGATCGGCACTTCTCCCTGGTACGGACAGCCCAGCGCGCAACTGATGCTGCCGCGCACGCGGATGCCGGCCTCGCGCGCGGCCTGCACCACGGGCTCGAAGCGCGCAATGGATTCGGCGATGGAGCAGTTGATGTTCTTTTGCGAGAAGGCTTCGCTGGCCGCGCCGAAGATGACGATTTCGTCCGCGCGGGCCGCCAGGGCGCCCTCGAAGCCCTTCATGTTGGGCGTGAGCACCGAGTAGATCGTGCCGGGGCGGCGCTGGATGCGCGCCATGACGTCGGCGCCGTCGGCCATCTGCGGCACCCACTTGGGCGACACGAACGAGGCCGCCTCGACGTTGGGAAAGCCGGCGGCCGCGAGGCGGTCGATCAGTTCCACCTTGATGTCGGTGGGCACGAATTCCTTTTCGTTCTGCAGGCCGTCGCGGGGCGAAACCTCGACGATCTTGACGCGTGTGGGCAATGCCATGTCTCTTCCTGTATCGGTATCGGCGGGCGGCCGCGGCGGCGGCCCGGTGCCAGAGACAATATTAGCGCCATCGCCAAGGGCGCTGTCCGTGGCTTGCCGCGAGGGCGTCCGCGCGCCGGCCACGACGCCGCCTCGTCCGGGCGCGGCGCCGTTACTTCAGGCGCTGGAAGCGGCCGTCGTCCAGGCGCGCGACGCACGCGGCCAGTTCGAGTTCGAGCAATTGCGCCTGCAGCGTGGCGGTGTCCAGACCGCAGCGCGCCTGCAGCGCGTCCAGGTGCAGGGGGTCGAAGCCGAGCGCGTCGAGCACCGGATGAACGGGGGCCGTGTCTGCGGCCGGCGCCTGGGCGCGGCGGGCGCCTGGCTGCGGTCCGCCGCCCAGCTCGTCGGTGATGTCGGCGGCGGTTTCCACCAGCTTGGCGCCCTGGCGGATCAGCGCATGGCAACCGCGCGACAGCGGCGAATGGATCGAGCCGGGAATGGCGAACACCTCGCGCCCGCTTTCGCCCGCCAGCCGCGCGGTGATCAGCGAGCCGCTCTGCCTGGCCGCCTCCACTACCAGCACGCCCCGGGCCAGCCCGGCCACGATGCGATTGCGCTTGGGGAAGTGCTGCGGCAGGGCGCCCGTGCCCAGCGGCAGTTCCGACACCAGCGCGCCGTGCGCGGCGATGCGATGCGCCAGATCGCGGTGGCGCGCGGGATAGATGCGGTCGATGCCGGTGCCCATGACGGCGACGGTGCCGGCGCCCTCAGGGCCGGCCTCCAGCGCGCCTTCATGGGCCGCCGCGTCGATACCCAGGGCCAGGCCGCTGATCACGCGCCAGCCATGGCCGGCCAGGTGGCGGGCGAAGGCGCGGGCGTTTTCCTGGCCGCCGGGCGTGGCGTTGCGCGCGCCCACCACCGCCAACGCCGGCCCCTGCAGATAGGCCGGGTCGCCGGTCACGTAGAGCAGGATGGGGGGATCGGCGATCGTCAGCAGGTTTTGCGGATAGCCCGGGTCGGACAGCGTCAGGACGTGGTGGCCGGGCGCCTCGACCCATTGCAGCGCGCTGTCGACCTGGGCCGCCATATCGGCCGGCATGGGCGCGGCCAGCTGGCGTGCCAGCGCCTCCGGCAGTTGGCGCGCCAGGGCCGTGGCGCGCTGGGCGTAGATCTGTTCGGGTAGGCCCAGGGCGCCCAGCAGCGTGCAGGCGGTGGCAGAACCGATACCCGGTTCCAGGGACAGGCGCAGCCAGGCGGACAATTCAGCGGCGGTGTGGGTGAGCGGCATGGGCAAGGGCGCCGGGGGGGCCGGCGCGGCAAAGGCAGGGGGCGAAGCGCGCACAGGCGCGCCGGACGTCCGAGAGTGTCGCACGGCGGCCGGGCGGGACCACGCGGGGCGGACCGAATCGTCCCGGCCGCCGCCGGCCAAAACGGGGTCGGGCCGGTCTTCGATAATCCCTGGGTTAGCCGAAAACTATTAGAAATCAAGACTCTAATGAATTAAACTCTTACTCGGACACCAATTACCGACGATCCCTTTTCAATGGCTTTACTCCCTATTCTTCGCTACCCGGATCCGCGCTTGCACAAAAAGGCCAAGCCGGTCGCCGAGGTCGATGACCGCATCCGTCAACTGGTGCGCGACATGGCCGAAACCATGTACGACGCGCCGGGCGTGGGCCTGGCCGCGACCCAGGTCGACGTGCACGAGCGCGTGGTCGTCATCGACGTCTCCGAAGAAAGCAACCAGCTGCTGGTGCTGATCAATCCCGAGATCACCTGGCGCAGCGACGATTACAAGATCTACGAGGAAGGCTGCCTGTCGGTTCCCGGCATCTACGACGAAGTCGAGCGCGCCTCGCGCATCCGCTGCAAAGCCCTGGACATCGACGGCAAGCCGTTCGAGTTCGATGCCGACGGCCTGCTGGCGGTGTGCGTGCAGCACGAGCTCGACCACCTGGAGGGCAAGGTATTCGTCGAATACCTGTCCAACCTGAAGCAGAACCGTATCAAGACCAAGCTGAAAAAGGCCGAGCGCGAAGCGCTGCGCGCCTGACGCCCGTCTCCTTCTTCCCGGTCCGATCCCCATGCGCCTCGTTTTTGCCGGCACGCCGGAATTCGCCCGTATCGCCTTCGACGCCCTGCGGGCGGCGGGGCACGATATTCCCCTGGTCATGACCCAGCCCGACCGTCCGGCCGGGCGCGGGCTCAAGCTGACGCCCAGCCCCGTCAAGCAGGCGGCGCTGGACGCCGGCATCGAGGTGGCCCAGCCGCGCAGCCTGCGGCTGGATGGCCGTTATCCCGATGAAGCTGCCGAGGCGCGCGCCTTGCTCGAACGCGTGGCGCCCGATGTGATGGTGGTCGCCGCCTATGGCCTGATCCTGCCGCAGTGGGTGCTCGACCTGCCGCGCCTGGGCTGCCTGAACATCCACGCCAGCCTGCTGCCGCGCTGGCGCGGCGCGGCGCCGATCCAGCGCGCCATCGAGGCGGGTGATGACCGCAGCGGGGTCACCATCATGCAGATGGATGCGGGCCTGGATACCGGCGACATGCTGCTCGAACGCATCGTGCCGATCGGCGCCGACGCCAATGCCGCGCAATTGCACGACGCGCTGGCGCAGGCCGGCGGCGAGGCGATCGTGGCGGCCCTGGCCGCGCTGGCCCAGGGCGGCCTGACGCCCACTCCGCAGCCCGAGGAAGGCGTGACCTATGCCGCCAAGCTGGACAAGGCCGAGGCCGCGCTCGATTGCAGCCAGCCGGCCGAATTGCTGTCGCGCCGCGTGCGCGCCTTCAATCCGGTGCCGGGCGCCAGCATTCGCCTGCCCGGTTTGGCCGATCCCGTGAAGGTGTGGCGCGCGCAGGCCTTGCCGCAGCCTGCCACCGCGGCGCCGGGCAGCGTGCTGCGCGCGGATGCCGAAGGCATCGACATCGCGACCGGCGAGGGCGTGCTGCGCTTGCTGGAGCTGCAGAAGGCCGGCGGCAAGCGCCAGCCGGTGGACGTATTCGTGCGCGGCTGGCAGCCGGCCTGACGCCGTACACGGCCGCGTCGTGGCGGGCCGCCCTTTGTCAGGGACGCCCGGCCAGCAGGTCCAGGTAGGCGCCCGCCAACAACTGGTCCGGCGCGACCTGCAGGCTGGCGAGCAGTTCGTGAGCCTCGGCCATGCCGGCCTCGACGCTTGCGCCGTCGCGCAGCACGACCTCCAGTTCCAGGAATTCCCCCAGCCCTTCGACCCGGTCCAGGTGGATGCGGGTGCGCCCGGCCATGAACAGCAGGCGCTGCTTGCGCACGCGGCCGATCACGCCGTGGGCCAGCGCCAGCGTTTCGCGCAGGGTGTCGGGCGCCGCTGTCGGCGAGATGACGTAGAAGCTTTCCTTGGGTCCGGTATCGTCGGCGCGGCGGTAGAAGATCAGTTCGCCCGTGCCGTCGCCGAAGTCGCGCAGCTTGAGGCGGCCGTTGGCGCAGGCGAAGAAGGTGTCGTCCTGGGCGATGCCCACGGGCGCGGCGCCCGATAGCGCCGCCGCCAGCGGTTCGAGGGCGGCCAGGCTGGCGACCCGGGCCTTGATCTCGACATTGCGCGCCATTCTGTTTCCTCGGAGGGCGGCCGCTCAGGCCAGCACGGCGGGCAGGTCGGCGACCTGCATGATCAATTCGTCGGGGGCGCGCTCGCGCAGCGCGTCCACGTGGTTGTAGCCCCAGGCCACCGAGCCCACCTGCACGCCGGCCTTGCGGGCCGCGTCGATGTCGCGTATTTCGTCGCCGATCAGCAGGAAGCGCGCCGCGGGCGTGCCATGGCGTTGCAGCAGGCGTTCAATCTTGGCGGCCTTGCCGAACAGGTCGGTGCCGCATTCATAGTCGTCGAACAGCGCGGCGGTTTCCGGTCCGAGCACCCGCTGCACGTTTTCGAGCGAATTGGAGCTGACCACGGCCAGGCGCAGGCCGTCCGCCTTCATGCGCGCCAGCGCCTGCGGAATGCCGTCGAACATATGGACGCCGGGATCGATCTCCTGCATCAGCGTGCGCGCGTGCGCCAGGATGGCGGGCAGCTTCCACAGCGGGATGCCCAGGAATTTCAGGATTTCGGTGGCGTCGCGGTGGCGCAATTGCTCGCGCTCGGCGGCGTCGATCTTGCGAAAACCGTATTTGTCGGCAACGGTGTTCAGGATGGAATTGAACCAGGGCATGGTGTCCGCCAAGGTTCCGTCGAAATCGAAGGCTGCGAGGTCGTATTTCAAGTAAACAATCCGATGCCGGGCTACATGGGGTGAAGCAGATACTGCACCACGGGCGCCAGGTCTTCAAGCGGCGGGGCGCCGGCGACGACGCGCCGCGCGTTGGTCCAGGGATAATCCAGCCCCAGCAGCCAGCCGAAGACGGCGTCGGTGTCGCTAGCCGGCAGCGTCACCATGGTCTCGATGGTGATGGTCAGGTGCGTGGCGCGGTAGGGGTCGGGCTGGAAGGTCCAGTCATAGCGGCCACAGCCCACCCGCACGTTGCCCGTGGCCTTCTCGGTCATGCCGACAATCCAGTCACAGGAATAATCGGACAGATGCGCATCGGACGCGGGCCGCGCCAGGTAGAAGGTGTAGACGTTGTCGTAGGTCTGGCCGAACTTGCGCACCAGCGTGTCGGTGATCGCGGCCAGGCCGTGGGACTCGGGCGGGAACGCGATGGCCTGCGTACGCAGCGCCATCTTCAGCACCGCTTCCGGCGCGAAAGCACGCGCCATGTAGTGCGGGCGGTTTTCGTCCTTGGCGTGGAAGTAATCGCGCAATACGGACTCGGTGCTGGCGGGAGACGACGAACCGGAGGACATTGCGGAGCTTTCCTTGGAAGTGGGTTAAGGGGCGCGGTGCTCGGGCTTGACCGGCTCGAACCACTTGGAGACGTTGGGCGGCTCGTAGATGGCGTAGCGGTCCAGCAGCGTGGCCGGATCGCTTTCCACCACCAGCATGTCGCGGTGCTGGGGGCGCATGAAGGCTTCCTCGACCGCGTGATCGACGAACTGCATCAGCGCGTCGTAATAGCCGGCGATGTTGAGCAGGCCGCAGGGCTTGCTGTGCATGCCGAGCTGGGCCCAGGTCCAGACCTCGAAGAACTCTTCCAGCGTGCCGGCGCCGCCAGGCAGCGCGATGAAGCCGTCGGCTTTTTCCATCATCATGGCCTTGCGCTCGTGCATGTTCTGCACCAGGTGCAGTTCGGTCAGGCCGCGATGGGCCTGTTCCTTCTTCTGCAGCAGTTCCGGGATCACGCCGATCACGCGGCCGCCGCCGGCCAGCACCTCGTTGGCGATCACGCCCATGATGCCGACGACCGAGCCGCCGTAGACCAGGCCGAGGCCGCGCTTGACCAGTTCGCGCGCCAGCACGCGGGCCTGTTCGAGGTATTCGGGGCGCGCACCGGGATTGGAGCCGCAATAGACGCAGATGTTCTTCAGGGTCATATGACGTTATTCATTGCCGAGCCCGTTACAGATTGCGTCACGGGCCTTTCGGGAAGCCGATAGTTTACGAGAAGCGCCGTGCGGGGTTTGGCGTTTCGCCTGAAAGCCCGATCCGGGGCCGTGGGCAATGTTTGGACACAGCATCTTTTCGCATGGCCGGTAGACTGGGTTGTTCGGAACGACTGGAAGTCCAGCGTCGTATTGCCAACCCACAAGGAGCTAACGATATGGAAAACACGACCCGTAACCGCGAACAGGCGAGCCGCCCCTTCGACATGGATGTGAAGGCGATCCGCGCCAAGGCGCGCCAGGACATCGAATCCGGTGCCGTCACCGATACCTATCGCGCCGACCGTCAGACCGTGCTCAAGCTGCTGAACGAGGCGTTGGCCACCGAGATCGTCTGTGTGCTGCGCTACAAGCGCCACTTCTTCATGGCCCGCGGCCTGAACGCCGAGCCGGTGGCGGCGGAATTCGCCGAGCACGCCACCCAGGAGCAGGACCACGCCGACAAGCTGGCCGAGCGCATCGTGCAACTCGGCGGCGAACCCAACCTGTCGCCCAAGGGCCTGCTGGACCGCAGCCACTCCGAGTACATCGAAGGCGCCACGCTCGAAGAGATGATCAAGGAAAACCTGATCGCCGAGCGCATCGCCATCGACAGCTACCGGCAGATGATCGACTACATCGGCGAACAGGATTCCACCACGCGCCGCCTGCTCGAGGAGATCCTGGCGGTCGAGGAAGAGCACGCCGACGATATGTCGGATTTCCTGGCCAAGCATTGAGGCCCTGACAACCCCGGCCGGCCGCGCTCAGGTCCGGCGCGCGGCGGCCGCATCATGGCGGCGCGCCGCCGCATCCAGTTGCCCGTGGTGCCGTTCCGCCCAGCGATCCAGGGCCTCCAGCGCCACATTCAGCGATCTCCCCAATTCCGTCAGGTGATAGCGCACGTGCGGCGGCACCGTGCGCAGGTCCTCGCGCCGCACCAGCCCGTGGCGCTCCAGGTCGCGCAGCGTCTGCGTCATCATTTTCTGCGAGATGCCGTCGAGCCTGCGCAGCAGTTCGTTGTTGCGCAGCGGCCCCTGGGCCAACGCCGGCAGCACCAGCGGCACCCATTTGCCGGAGATCACTTCGAGCGCGCGGCGCGACGGGCAGGCGGCGTCGAAGACGTCGGCCGGGGAAGCGGAAGAGACAGCCATGGTGAGCCTTTCATAGTTACCAAAAGGTGCGTACTTGTGCCTTGGTAACTATAGGCCCTAAGCTGGCCGCATTCCAATATCGAAGGGAGGCCACGATGGCCTGGTGGATCCTGCTGGCCGCGAGCGCGGTGGAAATCGTGATGGCGCTGGCGTTGAAGTACGCCGACGGCTGGACGCGGTTCTGGCCCAGCATCATCGGCATCGCCGCGGCCCTGGGCAGCATCTTCCTGCTGACGCTGGCGATGCGGCACCTGCCCGCCGGCACCGCCTACGCGGTGTGGACCGGCATCGGTTCGGTGGGCATCGCGGTGCTGGGGATCGTGCTGTTCGGCGATTCGCCGTCGGTCGCGCGGCTGGCGTGCATCGCGCTGATCGTGGGCGGCGTGGCCGGTTTGAAATTGCTGGAAGCGTGAGGGCAGCCGGCGGCGGGCGCCGCCGGCCTGCATGACGCTCAGACCGTTTCGGCCCAGAGGTCGTATTCGTCGGCGTCGGTGACGCGGGCGCGCACCAGGTCGCCGGCCTTGAGCGGGCGCTCCGAGCTGACGTAGACGCAGCCGTCGATTTCCGGCGCATCGCCGCTGCTGCGGCCGACGGCGCCGTCTTCATCCACTTCGTCGATCAGCACGTCGATGTCGCGGCCGACTTTCCGCGCCAGGCGGGCGGTCGAAATCGACTGCTGCATTTCCATGAAGCGTTCCCAGCGTTCCTGCTTGACCTCGTCCGGCACCGGGTTGTCGAGCAGGTTGGCGGGCGCGCCTTCCACCGGCGAATACTGGAAGCAGCCGACGCGGTCGAGCTGGGCTTCCTGCATCCAGTCCAGCAGGTACTGGAAGTCTTCCTCGGTCTCGCCGGGGAAGCCGACGATGAAGGTCGAGCGGATGGTCAGGTCAGGGCAGATCTCGCGCCATTTCTTGATGCGCGCCAGCGTCTTGTCCTCGAACGCCGGGCGCTTCATGGCCTTGAGGATGCGCGGGCTGGCATGCTGGAACGGGATGTCCAGGTAGGGCAGGATCTTGCCCTCGGCCATCAGCGGAATCACTTCGTCCACGTGCGGGTACGGGTAGACGTAGTGCAGGCGCGTCCAGACGCCCATTTCGGACAAGGCCGTACAGAGCTCGGTCATGCGGGTGCGCACCGGGCGGCCGTTCCAGAAGCCGCTGCGGTACTTGACGTCCACGCCGTAGGCGCTGGTGTCCTGCGAGATCACCAGCAGTTCCTTGACGCCGGCCTTGACCAGGCGTTCGGCCTCGCTCAGCACGTCGCCCACCGGGCGGCTGACCAGGTCGCCGCGCATCGACGGGATGATGCAGAAGCTGCAGCGATGATTGCAGCCTTCCGAGATCTTCAGGTAGGCGTAGTGGCGCGGGGTCAGCTTGATGCCCTGCGGCGGCACCAGGTCCAGGTAGGGGTTGTGGTCCTTCTTGGGCGGGGCGGCATTGTGCACGGCGCGCACCACTTCCTCGTACTGCTGCGGGCCGGTCACGGCCAGCACGCTGGGGTGCACGTTGCGGATCACCGATTCCTCGACGCCCATGCAGCCGGTGACGATGACCTTGCCATTCTCGGCCAGCGCCTCGCCGATGGCTTCCAGCGACTCGGCCTTGGCGCTGTCGATGAAACCACAGGTGTTCACCACCACGACGTCGGCGTCGTTGTACTCGGGCGTGACTTGATACCCTTCGGTGCGCAGTTGGGTCAGGATGCGTTCGGAGTCGACCAGGGCTTTGGGACAGCCCAGGCTGACAAAGCCGACTTTGGGGGAAGACATGGAATACCTCGGTGGGCGCGAGCCGGCGCCAATGATCAAATACTGCGCAATTTTAGCGCGGCAGGGCGGGGGGCCGTTATTTTAGCGGGTCGCCGGGGCAAACCGCCGGACGTTGTGTGTCCCCAATACTTCCCGTGCCGTCCGGCGTGCCGTCCGGCGCGCAGGCCGTGCGCTCAGGGGCCGCTGCGGCGGTACAGCGCCAGGGTGCCGGCCAGTCCGATCATGACCGAACCGCAGGCCCGGTTCAGCCAGCGCAGGCCCGAGCCGCGAAAGGCTCGCACCAGTTGCGCCCCCAGGGTGGCGTAGGCCAGCATGGTGGCGATGTTCATCAGCGCCAGCACGGCGGCCGCGGTGGCGTATTGCGGCAGCAGGGGCGCCTGGGTGTTGATGAACTGGGGCAGGAAGGCGGACATGAACAGCAGCAATTTCGGGTTGGTCAGCGCCACCACGAAGCTGCGCAGGCACAGCTTGAGGCCCTTCGGCCGGGCGGCGCCGGGGTCGGCGGCCGGTAGCACCAGCGCGGCGTTCGAGCGCAGCATCTTCCAGCCCAGGTAGGCCAGATAGGCGGCGCCCGCCCACTTGATGACATGGAAGGCCACCTCGGAAGCGGCCAGCACCACGCCCAGGCCGGAGGCCACCGCGCCCACCAGGATGAAGTCGGCCAGCACCGCGCCGCCCATGCCCCAGCAGGCGGCGCGCACGCCATGGCGCGAGCCATTGCTCATGGCGAGCAGCACGGTGGGGCCGGGCGTCACGATGGCGACGGCCGAGGCCAGGATGAACAACAGCAGCGTAGTGGTGGACATGGCGGGCTCCGTGGCAAGCGGCCAGTGTGACGCGCCCGGTCCGGTTCGTCCAGCGTCGGACGCGGGTGGCGCCAGGGCCGGCGGGCCGCGCCGGGCTACCATAGCGGTCTTATCCTCTTATTTGCTGCCATGTCCACGCGTTCCGACCCCCCTCATCTGGCCCCGCCGCTGTCCGCCATCCTGCTTTCCAGCGCGCAGGTGGTGCAGGACGTCCTGGACGGCCGCTCGCTGACCGAGGCGCTGGCCGACGTCGACGGCGGGCTGCGTCCCGCCACGCAGGCCGTATCGTTTCACGCCATGCGCTACCTGGGTTGGGCCGATGCCGTCGGGCGCGAGCTGGTGCAGCGTTATCCGAATGTGCTGTTCGAATCGCTGCTGCTGGTGTCGCTGACTCTGCTCAAGGCCGAGGGCGAGGCCGCCGCGGCGTTGCCGGGCATGCCGGTATACGCCCCGCACACGGTGGTGGACCAGGCCGTCACGGCGACGGCCAAGCACCGCAGCCTGGCGGCGTTCAAGGGTCTGCTCAATGCCTGCCTGCGTCGCTTCCTGCGCGAGCGGGCGGCCCTTGACGCCGCGGTGGCCGACAGCCCCGAGGCCGAATGGAACCACCCCGGCTGGTGGGTCAAGCTCTTGCGCGTGGCCTATCCGCAGCAATGGCAGGACGTCCTGCGGGCGGCCAATTTGCCGGCGCCGCTGACGCTGCGCGTCAATCGCCGCCGCGCCAGCCGCGAGCAGGTGCTGGCGGCGTTCCAGGACGCCGGCCTGGCGGCCGAAGCGGTGGGCGCGTCCGGCCTGGTGCTGGCCACGCCGCGTCCGGTGACCCAGTTGCCGGGCTTTGCCGAGGGCTGGTGGTCGGTGCAGGACGCCGGCGCCCAGTTGGCCGCCGAGCTGCTGGCGCCCCAGGACGGCATGCGGGTGCTGGACGCCTGCGCCGCGCCCGGCGGCAAGACCGCCCACCTGCTGGAATTGGCCGACATCGACCTGCTGGCGCTGGATGCCGACGCCGACCGCCTGGCCCGCGTCGGCCAGAACCTGGACCGGCTCGGCCTGGCCGGCGAGCGGGTGCGCCTGCGCGCCGCCGACGCCGCCGACCTGGACGCCTGGTGGGACGGCCAACCGTTCGACGCGGTGCTGGCGGACGTGCCGTGCACCGCCTCGGGCATCGTGCGGCGCCACCCCGACATCCGCTGGCTGCGCCGCGAGAACGACCTGCGCCGCACCGCGACGGTGCAGGCCCGCATCCTGGATGCGCTCTGGCGCACCGTGGCGCCGGGCGGCCGCCTGCTGTATGTCACCTGCTCGGTATTCCCGATCGAAGGCACGCGCCAGGCGCTTGAGTTCCTGCAGCGCCATCCCGACGCCACGCGGCTGGAAGCGCCGGGCCAACTGCTGCCAGTTGCGGTCGATGCAACACCCGCGGCACAGCACGACGGCTTTTTCTACGCCTTGTTTGCCAAGCAGTCCTGAATCGCCAAGAATAGGGGCAAGACAGGGTTTCGGTGTCGTATGTCCATCATTTCACGCTTATTTCTGGGGTTATTGTTCGCATCCGCCGCGCTGTCTTTGGCGCCGGCCGGTCAGGCACACGGGTCCGAACCGAAGGTGGTGCGTGTCGAACCCGTCGTGCGTGGCGACAAGCTTGAAATCGACGCCGACATCGAATTCGAACTGAATCAGCAATTGCGCGATGCCGCCCAACGCGGCGTGCCGCTGTATTTCACCGCCGACCTGACCATCACGCGCGAACGCTGGTGGTGGTTCGACAAGTCGCTGGTGGACACTTCCCGCACCTGGCGGGTGATCTACAACGCGCTGACCCGCCAGTGGCGCGCCGGCGTCGGCGAGTTGACGTTCCCGGTGGCGTCACTGGACGACGCCATGAGCGTCATCCGCCATGTCCGCAACTGGCAGGTGGCGGATGCCGATGATTTCGACGAGGGCGTGGTGTATGGCGGCCAGTTCCGGCTGCGGCTGGATACGTCGTTGCTGCCGCGCCCATTCCAGGTCAACGCCCTGAACAGCAGCTCGTGGATCCAGGGCACTCCCTGGACCGATTTCTCGTTCACGCTGGGTGACAAGGAGAAAGACCCCTCATGAGGCTGTTGCTTCGGCTGGCCTTGATGGTTGGCGCCGTGAGCGGCCTGGCGTTGCTGGGCTTGCTGGCGTGGTCCACCGGCAATGCCTCGCGCTTTGCGCGCTACTACGACATATTGCTGATTCTCAACGGCATCTTCGCCCTGGCGCTGTTCGTCTGGGTGGTGGCGCTGACGGTGCGGCTGGCGCGGCAGATCCGCCGCCGGCAATTCGGCGCCCGGCTCACCGCCAGGTTCTCGCTGGCGTTCGCCCTGATCGGCGTGGTGCCTGGCGCCTTGATCTACATCGTCTCGGTGCAGTTCATGTCGCGCTCGATCGAATCCTGGTTCAACGTGCGGGTCGACAGCGCGCTGGAGGCCGGCCTGAACCTGGGCCGGGCCGCGCTCGATTCGCAACTGGCCGACCTGGACGCGCGGGCGCGCTCGATGGCCGCGGAGCTGAACCGCAACTCCGATACCGGCGTAACGCTGGCGCTGACCCGCCTGCGCGAGGCCAACGGCGTGCAGGAAGCCATGGTCTTCACCGGCAGCGGCCGCATGGTGGCGTTTTCCACCAGCCAGTACGGCCAGTTGCTGCCGGCCATGCCGCCGTCCACCGTGATGAACCAGCTGCGGCTGTCGCGCGGCTACTCGGCGGCCGAGGCCGACGATCCGGTCAAGCCCGGGATGGACGGCGGGTTGCATCTGCGCGTGGTGATCCCGCTGACCGGCCCGGACCGCTATGACAACCTGCTGGGCGCGGCTTCCGAGCCGCGCTGGCTGCAACTGCTGCAGCCGGTGCCGGAGCAGATCGCGCACAACGCCAACCTGGTGCAGCAGGGCTTTCGCGACTACCAGGAGCTGGCGCTGTCGCGGCTGGGCCTGCGCAAGCTCTATGGCATCACGCTGACGCTGGCGCTGCTGCTGGCCGCGTTCGGCGCCATCGCCGTGGCGTTGTCGTTGTCCAAGCGGCTGGTGCGGCCGCTGCTCAGCCTGGCCGGCGGCACCCAGGCCGTGGGCGTGGGCGACTACCGGCCGCTGCCCGAGCCGCCGGAGCGCGACGAAGTCGGCCAGCTGACCCGCTCCTTCAATGCCATGACGCGCCAGCTCGACGAGGCCCGCCGCATGGTCGAGAGCAATCGCCAGCAACTCGAACGCTCCAACGTCTATCTGGAGAGCGTGCTGTCGAACCTGTCCTCCGGGGTGCTGGTGTTTGACGAGGCGTTCCGCGTCACCACCGTCAACCAGGGCGCGCAGACCATCCTGCAGGCCGACCTGCGCTCGGTGATCGGGCGGCCGCTGGAGACCGTGGACGGCATGCTCGAATTCGCCAACATCGTGCGGCAGGCGTTTTCCACCCACGCGGCGGTGGGCTCCGAGCGCCAGCACTGGCAGCAGCAGTTCGAGATCGCGCCCAAGCAGGGCGACACGCCCAACGGACCGCAGGCGCTCACGCTGCTGGCGCGCGGCACCCACCTGCGGGTGGACGGCCGCGGCAACGGCTACCTGGTGGTGTTCGACGACATCACCGAAGTCATTTCGGCCAACCGCACGGTAGCCTGGGGCGAGGTGGCGCGCCGCCTGGCCCATGAAATCAAGAACCCGCTGACGCCGATCCAGCTGTCCGCCGAGCGCCTGGCGATGAAGCTGGAAGGCAAGCTGCCGCCGGCCGAGGCGCAGATCGTCGAGCGTTCCACCAACACCATCGTCAACCAGGTGGCCTCGCTCAAGCAGATGGTGGACGATTTCCGCGAATACGCCCGCACGCCGCCCGCGGTGATGCAGCGCATCGACTTCAACGCGCTGGTGGCCGACGTGCTGTCGCTGTATGGGTGGGAGCCGGATGGCGGCACCTCGGTGCGATCGGCGCCCGGCCAGGCGCTGAACCTGGACGTCAATCTGGGCGCGGGGCTGCCGGCCATCGAAGGCGACCCGACCCAGTTGCGGCAGGTGATCCACAACCTGTTGTCCAATGCCCGCGATGCGATCGCCGAGCAGGGCGGCAAGGGCCGGGTCAGTGTCACGACCCAGCTGATGCGCAGCGAGCAGCCCGACCGCGCCGACCAGCAGGCCCTGCGTTTCACGGTTGCCGATACGGGCCCGGGCTTCCCGCCGCAGGTCATGCAGCGCGCCTTCGAGCCCTACGTCACCACCAAGTCCCACGGGACTGGGTTAGGATTGGCAATCGTGCGCAAGATAGTGGAAGAGCACGGCGGTCGGATCGACCTTGCCAATCGCAAGGAAGGAGGCGCGCGGATTTCCATCTTGTTGACCCGGCTTGCGCCCGGGGCCGATACTATGGACGCGACCGCGCAAGAAAAGGATAATGCGGCTACGCAATAGGTGGATGCTTTATGGCCAGAATTCTGGTGGTTGACGACGAAGTCGGTATTCGCGAGCTTTTGTCGGAAATCCTTTACGACGAAGGACACACGGTCGAATTGGCCGAAAACGCGGCGCAGGCGCGCGCCGCGCGCCTTCGCATGCGTCCCGATCTGGTGCTGCTGGACATCTGGATGCCGGACACGGATGGCGTCAGCCTGCTCAAGGAATGGGGCTCGCAGGGGCTGCTGGACATGCCCGTCATCATGATGAGCGGCCACGCCACCATCGACACGGCGGTCGAGGCCACCCGCATCGGCGCCATGGATTTCCTCGAAAAGCCGATCACGCTGCAACGCCTGCTCAAGACCGTGGCCGCCGGCCTGGCCCGCGGCCGGGTGCCGCATCCGGTGCCCGTGGCGGCGCCGGCGACGGCCAGCGCCGCCGTGGCGCTCGAAGACGAGCTCGACCCGCCGACGCTGTCGGCCGCGCCCGTCAACGAGATCCCCGTCACCGCCAATGGCCAGTTGGGCAGCATCTCGCTGGACCAGCCGCTGCGTGAGGCGCGTGACGAGTTCGAGCGCATCTATTTCGAATATCACCTGGTCCGCGAAAGCCATAGCATGACCCGGGTATCCGAACGCACCGGCCTCGAGCGCACCCATCTCTATCGCAAGCTCAAGCAATTGGGCATCGAGTCCGCGCGCAAGCGAGGCGCATGAAGATCCTGATCATCGGCGCTGGTCGTGTCGGCACCAGCGTGGCTGAAAACCTGGTGTCCGAGCAGAACGACATCACGGTGATCGATTCCGATCCCTCCCAGCTCCAATACCTGCAAGAACACTTCGACCTGCGCGTCGTCCATGGCGACGGTTCGCAGGTGTCGGTGCTGGAAGGCGCCGGCGCGGCCGACACCGACCTGCTGATAGCCTGCGCCGCGTCCGACGCCGCCAACATGGTGGCCTGCAAGATCGCCCGCCAGCTGTTCAACATCCCGCGCCGCATCGCGCGCATCCGCTCGGGCGAGTTCTCCGAATACCCGGAACTGATGAGCGAAGAAGGCTTCTGCATCGACGCCATCATCAGTCCCGAGCGCAGCGTCACCACCTACCTGCAGAGCCTGATCGAATTCCCAGAGGCGCTGCAGGTGGTCGAATTCGCCGAGGGCAGGGTCAGCGTGGTGACCGTGCGGGTGGGGCATGGCAGCCCCATGGCGCACCATCCCGTCGACAAGCTGCGCGAGGTCTGGCCCGACGTCACCGCCCGCGTGATCGACGTGCTGCGTGGCGGCCGGCCGCTGCGGGCCGGGGCCGGCACCGTGCTCGCGCCGGGCGACGAGGCGGTGCTGGTGGTGGACACGCGCCACGCGCGCCGCGCCGTGCGGCAGTTGCGCGAAGCCGAAAAGGCCGTGCGCCGCGTGATGATCGCCGGCGGCGGCAACATCGGCCTGCGGCTGGCGCGCGCGCTGGCCGAGGAAAACTACAGCGTGCGCATCATCGAGCGCGACCTCAAGCGCTGCGAGTACCTGGCCACGCAATTGCCCGACAGCGTGCTGGTGCTGCACGGCAGCGGCACCGACGAGGCCCTGCTGGAACGCGAGAACATCGAAGACATGGACACCTGGCTGGCCCTGACCAGCGACGACGAGGACAACATCATGTCGTCGCTGCTGGCCAAGCGGCTGGGCGCGCGCAAGGTGATCGCGCTGATCAATCGCCAGGCCTATGGCGAACTGATGCAGGGCAGCCATATCGACATCGCGGTGTCGCCGTCGCAGGCCACCATGAGCGAACTGCTGCGCCACGTGCGGCGCGGCGACGTGGCGGCGGTGCACCGGCTGCGCCAGGGCGTGGCCGAGGCCCTGGAGGCCATCGCCCATGGCGATCGCTCCACTTCCAAGGTGGTGGGCCGCAAGGTGGGCGAGATCAGCCTGCCCAAGGGCGCCAGCATCGGCGCGCTGGTGCGCGAGGACGAGATCATCCTGCCGGATGCCGATACCGTGATCGAGACCGACGACCACGTCATCGTCTTCGTGCCCTCGCGCAAGCAGATGCCGCGCGTGGAAAAACTGTTCCAAGTGTCGGCGTCGTTCTTCTGATGAGCCCGCGCTTCCCGCATCCCGACGGACCGGCGGCGGCCGGGGAGGCCGCATGAGGCGCGTCCTGGCGACCCTGCACATCCTGGGCCTGACCATGGTGATGTTCGCCCTCACCATGCTGATCCCGCTGGGGGTGGCCTATGTCGGGGCCGACGCCGCGCGCGGCGCGTTCCTGCACGGCTTCCTGCTGTCCATCGGCATAGGCGTTGCCCTGGCGGCGCTGACCCGGCGTGCCCGCAGCGAATTGCGCGCGCGCGACGGTTTCGTGCTGGTGTCGGCGGTGTGGGCCGGCCTGCCCCTGCTGGCGGCGATTCCCCTGCTGATCTACTTCCACCGCGCCGGCCTGCCGCTGTCGTTCACCGCGGCCTACTTCGAAGCGATGTCGGGGCTGACGACCACGGGCGCCACCGTGCTGGCCAACCTGGACGCGCTGCCCCCCTCGATCAACCTGTGGCGCGCCACCCTGGTGTGGGTCGGCGGCATGGGCATCCTGGTGCTGGCAGTGGCCATTCTGCCGCTGCTGGGCGTGGGCGGCCACCAGGTGGTGCGGGCCGAGACGCCCGGCCCCATGAAGGACGAACGCCTGACGCCGCGCATCGCCAGTACCGCCAAGGCGCTCTACGCGGTGTATTTCGCGTTTTCGATCCTGTGCTTCCTGGCGTACCGCGCGGTCGGCCTGTCGTGGTTCGAGGCATGGTGCCACATGGCCACCACCATGGGCCTGGGCGGCTTTTCGACCTGGGACGACGGCTTCGCGCACTTCGATTCGGTGGCGGTCGAAATGGTGGCCATGGTGTTCATGCTGATCGCCGGCATCAACTTCGCGACCCATTTCAATGCGCTGCGCCTGCGCAGCGTGCGCGCCTACCTGCAATGCCCGCAGGCCATTCCCTATCTGGTGATCGTGGTGGGCGTGGGGCTGGTGATTTCGGGCTTCCTGTACGTCAAGGGCGTGTACCCGGACCCGCTGCAGGCGTTGCGGTATGGCATGTTCAACACCATCTCCATGGGCACCACCACCGGTTACGCGAACACCGACTTCGCCCAATGGCCCTTGTTCGCGCCGTTGACCATGCTGCTGCTGTCCGGGTTCGCCACGTCGGCCGGCTCCACGGGCGGCGGGATCAAGATGATCCGCGCCATTCTGCTGGTCAAGCAGGCGCGCAACGAGCTGGTAACAATGTTGCATCCGCATGCGGTCAGCCCGGTGCGCATCGGCGGCCGCGCGGTCGAGGCGCGGACCATGTCCTCGGTGCTGGCGTTCATGCTGATCTATGGGCTGTCCATCGCGGTCTTCACCAGCCTGCTGCTGTTGTCGGGGCTGGACCCCATTACTGCTTTTTCCGCCGTGTTCGCCAGCATCAACAACACCGGGCCCGGTTTGGGGCCGGTCGGCCCCATGGGCAACTTCGCGGTGTTGTCGGACTTCCAGATCTGGGTGTGCACCTTTGCCATGCTCATTGGCCGTCTCGAATTGCTGACGGTGCTGGTGCTGTTCACGCCCGCTTTCTGGCGCAAATAGGCGCCAGGGCCGGCCCGCCGGCCACCGTGTCGGGGGCCGCGGCGCCCGGCGCGGGCCGCCTTCGGCAGCGGGTCATCCGCCCTGGGGAAAACCCGGATCAGGGTTTTCCCGTCCCTCGTCGCAAGCCTTGTCCAGCCTGTTCTTGCGCCCTTCGCGGGCCGCCAGGCCGCGCCGTTCCTGCGTTGTGAGTGCTCGCTCACCTTGTGCCATCGGGTAAAACGGATTGCGTCGGAATGTTGCGCACAAATGTCACGATTTTCAATCGTTTTGCCACAAACATGCGGCTATTATGCGTTCACAAGCCGCCGTCTAGCGCCCCCCGGGAAGTTGCCGGGCTTCAAGGTCGAACGGCGCACCCCCTCATCAAAATATCCAAAGGAGTCCGAGATGGAACAGATCCCGTTCATTTCGTCGGCCCCCAACACCCTGGGCATCGAACTCGAGCTGCAACTGATCGACCCCCGCAGTTTCGACCTGACCGCAGCCTCTGACGAGCTGCTGGCCCAAATGGCCAACCACCCCATCGCCGACCGCGTCAAACCGGAAATCACGCGGTCCATGATTGAACTGAATTCCTCGGTGCACGAGCACCCGATGGGCCTGCTGGCCGAGATGCGCGAGATGCGCGACGCGCTGGTCGAGGCGGCCGATGCCGTCGGCGTCTCGGTGGCGGGCGGCGGCGCCCACCCGTTCATGCGCTGGCAGGAGCGCTCCATCTCGGATACGCCGCGCTTCCAGTACCTCGCCGAAATGTATGGATACCTGGCGCGTCAATTTACGGTGTTCGGCCAGCACATCCACCTGGGCGTGAGAAGCGGCGACGAATCCATCAAACTGTTGCGCCGGCTGTCGCCCTATGTGCCGCACTTCATCGCGTTGTCGGCCTCCTCGCCGTACTGCGAGGGAGTCGATACCCTGTTCTCGTGCTCGCGCCTGAACGCGGTCAACAGCTTTCCGCTGGCCGGCCACATGCCGGCCGAGGTCAAGGACTGGTACCAGTTCGAGGCGCACCTGGCGCAGTTGCGCGCCTATGGCCTGGCCGAGAGCATCAAGGATCTGTACTGGGATATCCGCCCCAAGCCGGAATTCGGCACGGTCGAGATCCGCGTCTGCGATACCCCCCTGACCGTGGAGCGGGCGTGCCAGATTGCCGCGTTCGCCCAGGCGCTGTCGGTGCTGCTGATGCGCGAGGACGATCCCAGCGACAAGGCCTGGCTGTCCTATCGCAGCAACCACTTCCAGGCCTGCCGCTTCGGCCTGCAGGGCAGCTATGTCACGCCGGATGGCCAGCGCCTGCGCCTGATGGACCACCTGCGCGCGCTGTTCCAGCGCCTGATGCCGGTGGCCGAGGAGCTCGGCACGGGCGACATGATCGCCACGCTGCGCGACGACGCCATGCGTAGCGGCAACGACGCGCGCTGGCTGCGCAACCAGTTCCATCGCCTGCGCGACCTGCCGCTGGTGGTGGAATCGATGGCGCATGCCTGGCGCGGCGAAGCGCCCCAGGTGGCCGCGCCGGCCGAGCCGACCGCGGTGCTGCGGCGGCGTATCCGCGCCACGTCCGAGCCCATGCAGCCCTTGTCGGCGGCGGAACCGGGCGTGACGCCGGCGTTGCCCGAACGCCTGCACTGATCGCGGCCCCGCGCCCCGGCCGGGCGTTCCGCGCAGGCGGGCCGCCGGCCGGGGCGCGGTTGTTCAGGGCGTGCCGCGCTGGCGGCCGCCGATGGCGCTGACCGACAGGCGGGTTTCCCCGGCGCTGCCGCGATGCGTGGCGGCGCGCCAGGCATGGCCATAGGCCACTTCGATGCTCAGGGCGATGACGCCATCGGGACGGCGCTGGGCCTCCAGCGCCGCGCACAGCCGGGCCCGCCAGTCGCGTCCCACCAGGCCGCCCCGGCGGCCTGCCGCGGGGTTGCCGCCCAGCGCGCGCACGTCCTGCAGCAGTTTTTCCGGGGTGCGATAGGTCAGGGTGAGGATTTCCTGATCCATGACCGGATCGGCGAAGCCGTTTTCCACCAGCAGGTCGCCGAAGTCGTGCATGTCGACGAAGGCCGGCGTGGCGGTGCGCAGGCCGGCATCGTCGAGCGCCTGGCGCAGCTCGCGCAGCGTGGCCGGCCCCAGACAGGAGAACATCGCCAGGCCGCCGACCTTGAGGATGCGGCGCCATTCGGCCAGCACGGCGTGCGGCTCGCGGTGCCAGTGCAAGGCCAGGTTGGACCACACCAGTTCCAGCGATTCGGGGTCCAGGCCGGTGGCGGCCAGGTCGGCGTTGACGTAGCGGTTGGCCGCGCCGCGCCGCGTCAGCTTGCCGATCCAGGCGCCAAGGCCGGCGGGCGCATGGCGCTTGCGCGCGATGTCGAGCAGGCTTTCGCAGTTGTCCAGGCCGATATAACCGGCTTCGGCATAGCGCTCGCGCAGCAGGGCCAGGTTGTCGCCGGCGCCACAGCCGGCATCCAGCATGGCCTGCGGCTGCAGGCGGATGTACTGCAGCCGGCCAAGCATGCGGCGGGCGACTTCGCCATACAGGAACTGGGCTTGCGCCAGATCGCCGCGCCGGGCGAATTGGCGGGGCACGTCGGCGGCGACGAGCGGAAGCGAGGGGGGGCTGGCGGGTGCGGGCAGGGACATTTCGGTCGCGCCCGGGCCGGTGCCGCGGGCGGAACATGATTTCATGGGGGATGACCCACATTATTGCCGATCCCGGCCGGGGGCGCCGATTGTCCCTACAGGCGATGGGGCGGTGGCTGCTGGCCCGTGTCCCTTGCGATTGCCCGCTATGCGGCGCCCGCGTCGGCGGGGCCAGGTTGTGCGAGGGCTGCGAGGTCGATCTTGCCGCCGCGTCGCAGGCGCCGCGAGAGCCGCGCTGCCCGCGGTGTGCCGTGCGGTTGTCGCCGGACGCCCCGTACTGCGCCAGTTGCCTGGCACGGCCGCCGGCCTTCGCGCGCACTGTCGCCGCCTTCGATTACGAAGCACCCGCCGATACGCTGATCCGTCAGCTCAAGACCCAGTTGCGGCTGAGCGCGGCGCCCGTATTGGCGCGCCTGCTGGCGCATGCGGTGTGGAGCGAGCCGCTGCCGCAGGCCAGGCTGCTGCTGGTGCCGGTGCCGGCCAGTCGCGCCTCGTTGCGCCGGCGGGGCCTGAATCCGGCGGCCGAGATCGCCCGCAGCCTGGCGGCGCTCCTGGATTGGCCGCTGCTGCGCGGGGCCTTGCGGCGGCGGCGCGAAACGCCCCGGCAGACCACCCTGGGACGCCGGGCGCGGCAACAGGGCGCGCAAGGGGTATTCCATTGCCGCGCGGATCTGTCGGGCCGCCATGTCGGCCTGGTCGATGATGTCATGACCACGGCCAGTACGGCGGATGCCGCGGCGCGCGCCCTGCTGGCAGCGGGCGCGGCGAGCGTGACGGTGCTGGTGGCGGCGCGCACGCCGCCTGCCGCGTGAGCCATGGCGCCGGCTCCCCGTGCGCCGGACCGGCCGGCCAAATCGGCGACAATCGCTGCTGCGCGGCCGTTCCCGGCCGCCCGCCCTTCAACGTCTTGCAGCCCGCGCCATGTTCCACGTCATCCTCGTCTGCCCCGAGATTCCGCCCAACACGGGCAATGCGATCCGCCTTTGCGCCAACACCGGCGCGCAATTGCATCTGGTGCGCCCGCTGGGGTTCGAACTGGACGATGCGCGCATGCGGCGGGCGGGGCTGGACTACCACGAGTGGCAGCCGGTGCGGGTGCACGATTCCCTGCCGCAGGCGCTGGCGGATACGGGCGCGGCGCCATCGCATATCTATGCACTGACGACGCACGCGCAGCGCAGCGTGGGAGATGTGCGCTTCGAGGCGGGGGATGTGTTCGTGTTCGGACGCGAGAGCGCCGGGCTTTCGGACGAGCATCATGCGATGTTCGCGCCCCAACAGCGGCTGCGGCTGCCAATGCGCGCGGGGCAGCGCAGCTTGAATTTGTCCAATGCCGTGGCGGTCACGGTCTTCGAGGCCTGGCGCCAGCTTGGGTATGAAGGCGGCGTCTAAGCCCCGGGCGCTGCCAGCTTGACGGACCGCGCGGCGCGGGGCCGGCCGAGGCCCGCCCGCGCCGCTTGCGGCATCAGTCGAGTGACAGGTTGAGCTTCTGGATGACCTGGTCCCAGCGTGCTTTTTCGTCCTGGATGCGGACGGTCAGGGCTTCGGGGGTGGAGGGCGCGGGGGTGAAGTACTGCAGCGCCATCTGCTTGCGCACCGCGTCGCTGGTGATGATGCGGGTCAGCTCGCTGTTCAGGCGCTCGATGATGGGCATCGGTGTCTCGGCGGGAGCCAGGATGGCGTTCCAGGAGATGGCTTCGAAGCCCGGATAACCCTGCGAGGCCATGGTGGGGATGCCGGGCAGGGTGTCGCTCGGTTGCAGGCTGGTCACGGCCAGCACCTTGACCTTGCCGTCGCGCGTCTGGGGCATGGCGATGGCCGGGACCATGAAGCCGGCCTGGATGTCGCCGCCAATGATGGCGCTGATGACCTGCGGGAAGCCGGCATAGGGGATGTGCGCCATGTCGATGCCGGCGCGTTCCTTGAACATTTCCATGGCCAGGTGGGCCGAGCTGCCCGGGCCGACCGAGCCGTAGTTCAGCGAGCTGCCGTGTTCCTTCACCATGCGGACGAAGTCCTGCACCGAGTTCACGTTCTTCAGGTTGCCGGGTACGGTCAGCACGTTGGGGCTGGTGCCCACCAGCGTGACCGGCGCCAGGTCTTGCAGCGGGTCGTAGCCCAGCGTCTTCTTGTAGAGCGTGGGGGCGGTGACCAGCGGGCCGTTGATCGTGTAGAGCAGGGTGTAGCCATCGGGCTTGGCCTGGGCCACGATGCGGGTGCCGATATTGCCGCCGGCGCCCGGCTTGTTGTCGACGACGATGGGCTGGCCCAGCGCCTGCGACAGCGGTTCCGAGATGGTGCGCGCCAGGATGTCGGGCGAGGAGCCGGGCGGGAACGGCACCACCAGGTGAATGGGCCGGTCGGGCCAGTCGGCGTGGGCGGCGGCGGGCAGGATGGCGGCCAGGCTCAGGCACAGGCCGCGCAGCAGGCGGCCGACCCGGAACTTGCGGGTATGCGTCATGAAGGATGTCTCCTGGATGTCGGGCGTGGTGTTGTTATGGGGAGGGAAAGAAGTGGATTCGCTGGCGCGCCGGGCTTCAGCCGTCGCTGGCGTGTTCGTCGCGGGCGTTGCGCGCCAGCAGCGCGGACACGGCCGTCATGGGCGCCACGCCTTCGAACAGCACGGCGCACACGGCCTCGGTGATGGGCAGCTCGACGTTGAGGGCGCGGGCGCGGTCGCGCGCGGCGCGGGCGCAACGCACGCCTTCGGCGGTGATGCCGCTGGCCAGGATGTCGGCCAGCTTGCGGCCGGCGCCGATTTCCAGGCCGACGCGGCGATTGCGCGACAGTTCGCCGGTCGCGGTCAGCACCAGGTCGCCCAGGCCGGTCAGGCCGGCGAAGGTCTCGGCCCGCGCCCCGAGCGCGACGCCGAAACGGGTCATCTCGGCCAGGCCGCGAGTGATGAGCGCGGCGCGGGCATTGGTGCCCAGCGCCAGGCCATCGCCGATGCCGCAGGCCACGGCGATGACATTCTTGAGGGCGCCACCGACTTCGACGCCCGTCAGGTCGTCGCTGGCGTAGACGCGCAGCGCGGCGCCGTGCAGGGCCTGGGTGGTGGCCGAGCGCAAGCCGGCATGGTCGCTGGCGACGGTCAGCGCCACCGGCAGGCCCTGCGCGACTTCGCGGGCGAAAGAGGGGCCGGACAGCACGCCGCCGATGGCGCCGGGAAAGGCCTGGCGCACGATTTCATGCGGCAGCCGCGCGGTATCGGCTTCAAAGCCCTTGCAAGTCCAGACGATGGGGGTGTCCTGCAGGCCCAGGGCGGGCAGGCGGCGGGCGAGTTCGGCACAGGTGGCGGCCAGGCCGGCCACGGGTACGCCCAGGATGATCAGGCTGCTCGCGCCATCCTGCTTGAGGCTGCGCAGCGTTGCGTCCAGATCGGCGGAAAGGGTCAGGGCCTGCGGCAAGGCGATGCCGGGCAGGTAGCGCGTGTTTTCGTGGCGGGCGGCCATGTCGGCGGCCTGCGCCGGATCGCGCGCCCAGAGGACGGTGGGGTGGCGGCGGCTCGCGGCCGCCGCCAACGCGGTGCCCCAGCTGCCCGCGCCCAGGACGGCGATGCGCAGGCCGGGCGGAATGGGCTGGTTCATGGGGCGTCGCGGTCTGCCTTACTGGCGGGTGGCGCTGGCGGGCAGGATGATGCCCGAATCGCCGCCATTGCCGTTGGCGTTGCCTTGCTGTTGTTGCAGTTCGGCCAGGCGTTGCTCGTACAGGGCCTGGAAGTTGACTTCGGTCAGGTGCAGCGGCGGCATCGAGGTGCGGGTGATGGCATCGGCGATGTTGGCGCGCAGGTACGGGTACAGCATCGTCGGGCAGACGATGCCCAGCAGCGGGTCGAGCTGTTCTTCGGGGATGTTGGCGGCTTCGAAGATGCCGGCCTGGGTGCCTTCGACCAGGTACACGACCTTGTCGTTGACGCGGGTGGTGACGGTGACGGTGACGGTGGTTTCGAACACGGTTTCGGCCAGCCGCTGGCCGCCCACGGTGATGCTCACTTCAACCTGGGGCGCTTCTTGCTCCAGGAAGATGTGGGGCGCGTTCGGCATTTCCAGCGAAAGGTCTTTCAGGTAGACGCGCTGCAGATTGAACGAGGGCGCGTCGTTGCCGCCTTCTTGCTGGGTGTTTTGGTCTTGATCAGCCATGAGTGTTTCCGTTGGTGGGAGGGGCAAAAAGGGGCGGTCGGCCAGGCATCATGCCGGGATTTCAGCCGTTGAGCAGGGGCGTCAGGCCGCCGGAGCGGTCCAGCGCCATCAGGTCGTCGCAACCGCCGACGTGGGTCTCGCCGATGAAGATCTGCGGTACCGTGCGACGGCCGGTGCGCTCGATCATGCGGTCGCGCTGGCCGGGTTCGCGGTCAATCTGGATGATTTCCAGGTCGGTCACGCCACGCTGCTCGAGCAGCGCCTTGGCGCGGGCGCAATAAGGACAATAGTCCTTGCTGTACATGACAACTTTGTTCATAGGCGCTCCAGGCGGATTCTATGGGTAGGTGGGGGCGCGCCGCGCCGCTTCAACCCTTCTGGGTGACCGGCAGGCTGGCGGCCAGCCAGGCGCGCATGCCGCCTTCGAGCGGCACGGCGTCGGCAAACCCCTGCGCGCGCAGCTTGGCGGCGGCGCGGGCGGATTCGCGGCCATTGTCGCAAACCACGACCAGCGGCTTGTTCTTGGGCAGCGAAGCGGCTTTTTGTTCCAGGTCGGCGGCGGGCACGCTGCGCGCCTGGGCGATGTGGCCGGCCTGGAACTGCTCGGCGGGCCGCACGTCGATCCATACGGCCTGGCGCTGGTTGACCATCTGGATGGCCTCGCCGGTGCTGACGGCCGAGCCGGTGCGGCCCTTGCGCAGGGCCGGAATCGCCAGCATGACCCCGGAAACGATGGTTACGGCGACAATGAAGATGTTGTTCTTATCGAGCAAGAATTGCAGAAGGTCCACGGGGCATCCTGAAGAGCGGCGTCTAGCCTGGTAACGGCGAAGCCTCAAGCGCCACGCCGGGAAATCGACGGGTGCGCCGGGGCAAAATCAAGGGCAAAATCGCTCAATTATAAAATGAGCGCATTCCGCAACTTTAACCCGCGTTACACGCCTGCCAAACCATGCACAAACTCGTTCTGATGCGCCACGGCGAAAGCCAGTGGAATCTGGAAAACCGTTTCACCGGCTGGACTGACGTCGACCTGACCGAAACCGGCCGTGAACAGGCCCGCAAGGCGGGCGAACTGCTCAAGAAAGAAGGCTATACCTTCGACCTGGCCTACACGTCGGTGCTCAAGCGCGCCATCCGCACCCTGTGGATCGCGCTGGACGCCATGGACGCCATGTACACCCCGGTGGGCGTGAACTGGCGCCTGAACGAGCGCCACTACGGCGCCCTGCAGGGCCTGAACAAGGCCGAGACCGCCGCCAAGTACGGCGACGAGCAGGTCCTGATCTGGCGCCGCGCCTACGCCATCGCGCCCGAGCCCCTGTCGCTGGACGACGAGCGCCACCCGCGTTTCGATAGCCGCTATGCCAAGATCCCGGCCGACCAGTTGCCGGCCACCGAGTGCCTGAAGGACACCGTGGCGCGCGTGCTGCCGTTCTGGAACGAGTCGATCGCCCCGGCCATCCGCGCCGGCCGCAAGGTGCTCATCGCCGCCCACGGCAACAGCCTGCGCGCCCTGATCAAGCACCTGGACAACGTCTCGGACGACGACATCGTCAACCTGAACATCCCCACCGGCCAGCCGCTGGTGTATGAACTGGATGATGACCTGTGTCCCATCCGCCACTATTATCTGGGCGATGCCGCCGAGATTGAGGCGGCCATGGCCGCGGTCGCGGCCCAAGGCAAGGCAAAGAAGGACTGATACATGGCGCGCATGGCGGGATGGTTGGTGGCGGTGGTGCTGGCTGGCGGAGCGCTGCCGGCGGGCGCCGCGCCCAACAATCTCGCCGACCGCCAGTCCGAGGCCGAAAGGCAGCAGGCCCAGCTGCGCGACCGTATCGAGAATCTGCAAAAAGACATCGATACGCGCGAAGCGGCCCGCAAGGAGGCCGCCGACGCCCTGAAGCAGTCGGAATCGGCGATTTCCCGGATCAACCTGCGCCTGAAGGAACTGGCCGAGGCCAACCGCCAGGCAAGCGCCGACCTGGCGGGCCTGGAAAAGCAGATCACGGCGCAGCAGGCGGTGCTGGCCAAGCGCCGGATCGAATTGGCCGACCAGCTGCGTACCCAGTACACCAGCGGGCTGTCGCCCTGGACCGCGCTGCTGTCCGGCGACGATCCCCAGGTGCTGGGCCGCAACCTCGGCTACCTGGATTATGTCTCCCAGGCCCGCGCCCGCGCCGTCGAGGCGCTGCGGGCCGATATCGATCGCCTGGCGGCGCTGCAGGGGCGTGCCGATGCCCGCCGCGCCGAGCTTGAAAAGCTGGTGGCCGAGACCTCCGAACAGAAGGCCGCGCTGGTGGCCCAGCAGAAGGAACGCGCGACGCTGCTGGCGCGCCTGGAAGGGCAGATCGCCGCCCAGCGCGCCGAAGCCAGCAAGCTGGGGCGCGACGACCAGCGCCTGTCGCGCCTGATCACCGACCTGGACGCGGCCATCGCCAAACAGGTCGAAGAAGCCCGCAAGGCCGAAGAAGCGCGCCGCCGCGCCGAGGAAGCGCGCCGCGCCGAGGAAGCCCGGCGCGCCGAAGCGGCGCGCAAGCAGGCCGAGGCCGACCGCCGCGCCGAAGCGGCCCGCCGCCAGGCCGAGGCCGAGCGCAAGGCCGCCGATAAGGCCGTGGCCGATTCGGCCCGCCGCGACCGCGAGGCGCGCGAGGCCGCCGCGGCGCGCGAACAGGTTGAAGCCGCTTCGCGCCAGGGCCGCGGACCGGTGGTGGTGGCCGATCCCGACGCCGCTGGCCTGCGCCCGGCCGACAGCCGCCATCCCCGTCTGACCGGGCCGGCCGAGACGCCGCCCCCGGTAAAACCCGCGGACGCCCCAAAAAAGGCGGAACCCGACGACCAGGGAACCACTCCAACCCGTACGGCATCGGCCCAGCGTCCGGTGCCGGTCGGCGGTGGCAATGGCTTGCGCCATGGTTTGGCCGCGCCGGTGCGCGGGCCGGTGCAGGGCCGTTTCGGCGTGGACCGCCCGGATGGCGGTGTCTGGCGGGGCGTGGTGCTGCGCGCCCCCGAAGGCACGCCCGTGAAAGTGGTGGCCCCCGGCACAGTGGTCTATGCCGATTGGCTGAGGGGTTTTGGCAATCTCATCATTGTGGATCATGGCCAGCAATACCTGACCGTCTATGCTTACAACCAAAGTCTGCTCAAACGGGTGGGCGATTCCGTCGCGGCGGGAGATACTATTGCCACCGTAGGCGCAACCGGCGGCCAAGTGGAATCCGGCCTATACTTTGAAATTCGCCATCGCGGCGCTCCTGTGGACCCAGCCCAGTGGCTGGCCCAGTAAAGCCAAAAACCCTCAAGGGCGAAAACCATTCGGGAAGTGTGCATGAGCACTCGCAAGTTTCGCGGTTTCGGTCTGATTGCCATCGGTGCGGTGGCAGGTGTCCTGCTCAGCGTGGGCGTCACCGCTGTCGCCCAGCGCGGCAGCCCCTTGCCGCTGGATGAACTCAGGCAGTTGAGCAACGTCTTCGCGGCCATCAAGAACAACTACGTCGAGTCGGTCGATGACAAGACGCTGATCGACAACGCCATATCCGGCATGGTGTCGAATCTGGACCCGCACTCCGCCTACCTGGATGCCGACGCTTTCCGCGAAATGCAGACGGCCACGCAGGGTGAATTCGGCGGGCTGGGGATCGAGGTCGGCGCCGAGGACGGCTTCGTCAAGGTCATCTCGCCGATCGAAGACACGCCGGCCGCGCGCGCCGGCGTCATGGCGGGCGATCTCATCATCAAGATCGACGACACGCCCACCAAGGGCATGTCGTTGAACGACGCCGTCAAGCTCATGCGCGGCGCGCCCAAGTCTCCCATCACGCTGACCATCATGCGCGCCGACCGGCCCCAGCCGATCGTGCTCAAGATCGTGCGTGACATCATCAAGGTGCGCAGCGTGCGCAGCAAGATGCTGGATAACGGCGTGGCCTACGTGCGCATCGCCCAGTTCCAGGAAAAGACCGGGGTCGATCTGGCCAAGCAGCTCAAGGACCTGGGCGCCAAGGAAACGCCCAAGGGCCTGGTGCTCGACCTGCGCAATGACCCGGGCGGCCTGCTGACCAGCGCCATCGGCGTGTCCGGCGCGTTCCTGCCGGCCGACACCCTGGTGGTGTCGACCGACGGCCGCACGCCCGACGCCCGTCACAAGTACCTGGCCACTCCGTCCGAATACGCCCGTGGCGAAAGCAACTACCTGGCGGGCCTGCCGGCCTGGACCAAGACCGTGCCGATGGTGGTGCTGGTCAACGTCGGCTCGGCCTCGGCCTCCGAGATCGTGGCCGGCGCGCTGCAGGACCACAAGCGCGCCAAGGTGCTGGGCAACCGTACCTTCGGCAAGGGCTCGGTGCAGGTGATCCTGCCGCTGTCGGAAACCACCGCGGTCAAGCTCACCACGTCGCGCTATTTCACGCCCAGCGGCCGTTCGATCCAGGCCACCGGCATCGAGCCCGACTATGTCGTGGCCGACACCGCCGACGGCGACCTGTTCCGCCTGCCGCGCGAAGCCGACCTGCAACGCCACCTGTCGAATCCGGGCACGACCAACGAGATCAAGTCCAACACCAACCAGGACAACGTCGACATCCCGACCAAGATCTTCGAGTTCGGCGGCAAGGACGACTTCCAACTGCAGCAGGCGTTGAACCTGTTGGCCGGCAAACCGGTGCAGAAGGGCTCGGCCCGCGCGCAGGCCAAGGCCGACGCCAAGCCCGGCACCGGTCCGACCCAGCGCCTGAAGATCACGCCGACCGGAGTCGAGCCCAGCAAGAGCAAATGAACGACGAGCAACTGCTGCGCTACGCCCGCCATATCCTGCTCGACGAGTTGGGCATCGAAGGGCAGGAAAGGCTGCTGGCGGCGCGTGTGCTTGTCGTGGGGGCGGGTGGACTGGGTTCGCCCGCCGCGCTCTACCTGGCTACCGCCGGCGTCGGCGACATCACGCTGGCCGATGACGACGTCGTCGAGCTGAGCAACCTGCAACGCCAGATCCTGCACACCACCGCCAGCGTCGGCCGGCCCAAGGCCGAGTCCGGCCGCGACATGCTGGCCGCCTTCAATCCCCAGACCCGCGTGCATGCCCGCGTCGAACGGTTGCAGGGCCAGGCCCTGTCCGACGCCGTGGCGCAAGCCGACCTGGTGCTGGACTGCACCGACAACTTCGCCACGCGTCACGCCATCAACCGCGCCTGCGTGCAGCACCGCAAGCCGCTGGTGTCGGGCGCGGCCATCCGCTTTGACGGCCAGGTCAGCGTCTACGACCTGCGCGACCCGGACGCGCCGTGCTATCACTGCCTGTTTCCCGAGGCGGACGACGTTGAAGAGGCCAATTGCGCCACCATGGGCGTGTTCGCGCCGGTGGTCGGCATCATTGGCAGCATGCAGGCCGCCGAGGCTCTCAAGCTGTTGTCCGGTGTGGGCGAAAGCCTGTCGGGCCGGCTCTTGTGGCTGGACGTGCGCACCATGCAATGGCGCAGCGTTAACGTGCAGCGCGACCCCGAATGCGCCGTATGCGGCGCGCGTGACCGCTGAGTCACGCTATCCCGTCCTTGAAAAATCGCCGGTTATTGCCCTCGCGGACAATATTAAAGGCCTGAAATACCTGCTATAACGCCAGCCAGTCGGCCGCGCCATGGCGGGCAGCTTTGGATGGGGCGGAGTGGATAGAGGACTGAGATTCAGCCTGCCGACATGGCGGCTGACCCGCTGGTTGACGGATTCCGGGCAGGATACGCCGGCGGATATCCGCGCCGCATTGATCGCCAGTCTGTTCGGCACCCTGCCGATTTTTGCCGGCGGCGTCATCAATACCCTGATGATCGCGGGCGTCGTGGCCTGGCGCCGTCCCGAGCCGCTCTACATATCCTGGCTGCTCCTTGAGATCCTGCTGGCCGTCGTGCGCGTCATGGTTCTGCGGTCGGCCTTGCGCAACGCCGCGCGCGGCGCCAAGACCCATACCGACATCTACATCGTGCTGGCCCTGCTGTGGGCCTGCAGCGTCGGCTACGGCGTGCTCGTCACCTTCCTCAACCAGGACTGGCTGGCCGCCACGCTGGCGGGCGTGTCCTGCGGCGCCATGGCGGGCGGCATCTGCTTTCGTAACTACGGCGCGCCGCGGCTGGTGGCCGCCATGATCTTCCTGAGCCTGGGGCCGATGGGCCTGGGCGCGCTGTTCTCCGGGGAATACGTCACCGCCATCGTGTTCATCCAGATTCCGTTCTACCTGGTCAGCATGAGCATCGCGTCGCAACGGCTGCGGCGCATCCTGGTGTCCACCATGCTGGCCGAACGCGAGAACGAGCGCCGCGCCAGCCTGGACGTGCTGACCGGCCTGGCCAACCGCGCCGGGCTGGAAGCGGCGCTCGATCGCATTTGCACGGGCGCCCGCGCGCATGACAGCGCTGCCGCGCTGTTCTACATCGACATGGATGACTTCAAGATCATCAATGACACCCACGGCCACGCGGCCGGCGATCATGTCCTGAAGACGATCGCGCAGCGCATGCGCGGCATGTTGCGGGTCGATGATGTCGCCGCCCGTATCGGCGGCGATGAGTTCATCGTGCTGGCCACCGGCATCGACGCCACGGCCGCGCTGCGCCTGGGCAACCATCTGTTGCGCGATGTCGGCCAGCCGATCGTGCTGACCGATGGCTCGCGCGTCAGCGTCGGGCTGTCGATCGGCATCGCCATCATTTCCGGCGCCAACCGCAAGGCCCAGGCCATCCTGGATTCAGCCGATGCCGCGTTGTACCGCGCCAAGGCGCGTGGCGGGCGCTGCTGCTCCGTTGCCGGCATGCCGGACGGCGAGGGCGCGCGCACGACCGGCGACGCCGAAGCGGCGGCCTGAGCGGCGGCCTGAGCGGCGGCCTGAGCGGCGGCCTGAGCGGCGGGGGGGCGACAGCGCCTGCGCGGGGTTCCTTGCTCAAAGTTATCAGATAACCTGAAAGGTTTCGGCTATACTTGGCCGCTATGCTGACCAAGAGCCTGACCCTGACCGAACAGGTCGCCCGCCAGATCGCGGGCGACATCGCCCATGGCGTCTACCCCGTGGGCGCCAAGTTGCCGTCCGGCCGCATTCTGGCTGACCAGTATGGCGTCAGTGCCGCGGTCATCCGCGAAGTGACCGAGCGCCTGCGCGCCCAGGGGCTGATCCAGAGCCGCCAGGGGTCGGGCAGCGTGGTGCTGGCGCGCACCGGCGCGCAGGGCTTTCAGGTGCCCGCCGATATCGCCGTCAGCCGCGAGCAGCTGGCCAACGTCTACGAACTGCGCATGGAGCTGGAGGGCGGCGCGGCCGCGCTGGCGGCCGAGCGCCGCAGCGCCGCCGACCTGGACGCCATGGCGCGTGCGCTGGCCGACCTGGAGCGCCACCAGCATCATCCGGAGCAGGGCGTCGAGCACGACATCGCCTTTCACCTGGCGGTGGCGGCCGCGACCCACAATCCGTTCTACCAGGACCTGCTGCAATACCTGAACCTGCAATTGCGCCTGGCCGTCACCACCGCGCGCGCCCACAGCCGCCAGTTGGCCGGCATGACGGACGCCGTACACCACGAGCACGTTGCCGTGTTCGACGCGATCCGCGACCGCGATGCGACCCGCGCGCGGCGCATGGCCGAACGCCATCTGCGGCAGGCGGCCAATCGCCTGCGCCTCGATTCCCTTTTTCCCGCTTCCAGGCAGACATCATGAGCACAACCGACATCGCCCAGCGCCTGGTCCAGGCCCTGGGTCCGGATACCGTTTTCACCGGCCACGAGGACATCGCCCCCTGGCTGTCCGATTGGCGCGGCCTGTACAACGGCCACGCGCAGGCGGTGGTCCGCCCGCGCACCACCGCCGACGTGGCCGCCTGCCTGGCGCTGTGCAACGACGCCGGCGTGCCGGTGGTGCCGCGTGGCGGCAATACCGGCCTGTGCGGGGGCGCAACGCCTGACGCCGCCGCCGCCAACGTCGTGCTCAGCCTGGACCGCATGAACGCGGTGCGCGCCATCGACACGGTTGCCAACACCCTGGTCGCGGAAGCCGGCTGCATCCTCGGCAATCTGCGCCGCGCCGCCCAGGACGCCGGCCGCCTGCTGCCGCTGAGCCTGGCGGCGGAAGACTCCAGCCAGATCGGTGGCAACGTCGCCACCAACGCCGGGGGCGTCAATGTGGTGCGCTACGGCATGGCGCGCGAACTGGTGCTGGGTCTGGAAGCGGTGCTGCCCAGCGGCGAAGTCTTCAACGGCCTGCGCACGCTGCGCAAGGACAACACCGGCTACGATCTCAAGCAATTGCTGATCGGTTCGGAAGGCACCCTCGGCGTCATCACCGCCGTGGCGCTGCGCCTGTTTCCGCGCACCGACGTGCGCTCGGTGGTGCTGGCCGCCGTCGAATCGCCGACCCAGGCCCTGCAACTGTTCGAGATTCTGTTCGAACAATGCGGCGCGCGCCTGCAGGCCTTCGAGTACTTCTCCGGCGATTGCCTCGACCTGGTCCTGGCCCATGCCACCGGCGTGCAGGAGCCGTTCGGGCAGCGCTATCCCGCCTACGTGCTGGTCGAGCTGGCTGACACCGCCGACGAAGCCGCCTTGAACGCGCTGCTGGAAAACGTGATCGGCACTGCGCTGGAGCGCGGCCTGTGCCTGGACGCCGTCGTGTCCGCATCGCTGGCGCAGTTGCAGGCGCTGTGGAAACTGCGCGAGGAGATTTCCGAGGCCCAGCGCGCCGACGGCCCACATCTCAAGCATGACGTGTCGCTGCCGATCGAGCGCATTCCCGACTTCATGGTCTCGGCCGAAGCGCGCGTGCGCGCGCTGTATCCGGACATCCGCCCCTTCATCTTCGGCCACTTCGGCGACGGCAACCTGCACTACAACCTGTCGCGTCCCGCCAGCGCCGAGCGCGGCTGGGTGGCCGAGCACGGCGCCGCGATCACGGACGCGGTGCTGGACGAGGTCAACCGCTACGGCGGCAGCATCAGCGCCGAACATGGCATCGGGCAGCTCAAGCGCGACCATTTCCTGCACAGCAAGGACCCGCTCGAACTGCGATTGATGCGGGAGATCAAGCGGGTGGTGGACCCCAAGGGGATCATGAATCCAGGCAAGCTGCTGTAGGCCGCGTCCCGCCCCCCAAGCCCGCGATACAAGATCGGACTAACTCTGCAAAAAAAAAGCAGATAAGGAAAAAGGCCTGGAGCGGTCGCTCCAGGCCTTGTCTGTTACCACCGATTCGCCGGAGCGCCGCCATGCGCGGCGGCCCGGCGTCCGGGCAATCGGTTCGGAAGATTACTGCCGGTGATAGACCTCGGCGCCCTTCTTCACGAACTCGATCGACTTCTCCTGCATGCCTTTCTGCAGCGCTTCCTTTTCGCTCACGCCCTGCGACGCCGCATAATCGCGCACGTCCTGGGTGATCTTCATGCTGCAGAAATGCGGCCCGCACATCGAGCAGAAGTGCGCCACTTTCATCGAGTCCTTCGGCAGGGTCTCGTCGTGGAATTCCTTGGCCGTATCCGGATCCAGGCCCAGGTTGAACTGGTCGTCCCAGCGGAACTCGAAACGTGCCTTCGACAGCGCGTTGTCGCGGATCGCCGCGCCCGGGTGGCCCTTGGCCAGGTCCGCCGCATGCGCCGCGATCTTGTACGTGATGATGCCGTCCTTCACGTCTTTCTTGTTCGGCAGCCCCAGGTGCTCCTTGGGCGTCACATAACAGAGCATCGCCGTGCCGTACCAGCCGATCAGCGCCGCGCCGATACCCGAGGTGATGTGGTCGTAGCCCGGCGCGATGTCGGTCGTCAGGGGCCCCAGCGTGTAGAACGGCGCCTCGTGGCAGTGTTCCAGCTGCAGCTCCATGTTCTCCTTGATCATCTGCATCGGCACGTGGCCCGGGCCTTCGATCATCACCTGCACATCGTGCTTCCAGGCCACCTGCGTCAGCTCGCCCAGCGTCTTGAGCTCGGCGAACTGGGCCTCGTCGTTGGCGTCATAGCCCGAACCCGGACGCAGGCCGTCGCCCAGCGAGAAGCTGACGTCGTAGGCCTTCATGATTTCGCAGATTTCCTCGAAGCGCTCGTACAGGAAGCTTTCCTTGTGATGCGCCAGACACCACTTGGCCATGATCGAGCCGCCGCGCGAGACGATGCCCGTCATGCGGTCCGCCGTCATCGGAATGAACGGCAGGCGCACGCCGGCGTGGATCGTGAAGTAGTCCACGCCCTGTTCGGCCTGCTCGATCAGCGTGTCGCGGAAGATCTCCCAGGTCAGGTCCTCGGCCTTGCCGTCGACCTTTTCCAGCGCCTGGTAGATCGGCACCGTGCCGATCGGCACCGGCGAATTGCGGATGATCCATTCACGGGTTTCGTGGATGTGCTTGCCGGTCGACAGGTCCATGACCGTGTCGCCGCCCCAGCGGATCGCCCAGGTCATCTTCTCGACTTCCTCGCCAATGCCCGAACTGACGGCCGAGTTGCCGATGTTGGCGTTGATCTTGACCAGGAAATTGCGGCCGATCGCCATCGGCTCGACTTCCGGGTGGTTGATGTTGGCGGGGATGATGGCGCGGCCGCGCGCGATCTCGTCGCGCACGAATTCCGGCGTGATGGCGGCGGGAATGGCGGCGCCGAACGACTGGCCCGGATGCTGGCGCAGCAGGCGCTTGACCATCTTCTCGCCGTCCGGGCCGCTGTCGCGCAGCGTCTGCAGATAATGCTCGCGGCGCAGGCTTTCGCGGATCGCCACGTATTCCATTTCGGGCGTGATGATGCCGCGGCGCGCATAGTGCATCTGCGAGACGTTGGCGCCGGCCACGGCGCGGCGCGGCGGGCGTTGCAGGTCGAAGCGCATGGCCGTCAGCTTGGGATCGGTCAGGCGCTGCTTGCCGTACTCGCTGGTCGGGCCCGACAGCACCTCGGTATCGCCGCGTTCGTCGATCCAGGCGCGGCGCACTTCCGGCAGGCCGCGGCGGATGTCGATCTTGGCATCGGGGTCGGTGTACGGGCCGCTGCAATCGTAGACGGTCAGCGGCGGGTTCTTTTCGCCACCGAACATGGTGGGCGTGTCGTCCTGCTCGATCTCGCGGAACGGCACGCGGATGTCGGGACGGGAACCGACCTCGTAGACCCGGCGGGATTTGGGCAACGGGGCGACCGCGGCCGCGTCGACTTCGGCGGTGGCGGCCAGGAATTTGGGATTGGCGTTCATGGAAAGCTCCAAGCGAATGGTTTGGAGCCGATCGGGAATGGACTCCCGCCATGCGGGCATGGCGGGAATACGGCTCCCAGCATCGGCATTATCCGTACTGGTACGAAGGGACTCTCTCAACACGTCGGGCCGGTTCGGCGCGACGAGTACCCCTGCGCGAAAGCGAAGTATAGAGCCTGCCTGGCCGCCACGCGAATGGCGATCGATGCTGCGGCGCGGCAGCGCAATTCCGTGTGCGCCGCCATGCCGGCCGGCAATGGTAGTACCGGTTTACATTTGGAATCAGTCTGGGGAGACACTGCCATACAGGTTCTGTACACTTTTTCACGTCAGCCTGCGGTCAGCCCGCCGGCCCCAGTCCACTCAAGAAGGAAACGTGTATGCAACTGACCCTACGCAAATTGGCGCCCGCCCTGGTTGTCATGACCCTTGCGCTCGCGGGTTGCAAGACCGCCCCGACCAAGTCCGGCGCCGCTGCCACGCCCGACGCCAGCGGTCAGCAGCAGCCGTCCAGCCAACAGCCGGCCACCGCGTCGGTGGTCGAGTTCTACGTGGCCCAGACCCAGGCTGGCCCCGGCCTGGTGGAAGTCAGCCTGCCCGACGGCAAGATCTACATGCAGCAGCAGCCGGTGCTGACGCGCGCCGACCTGACCGAGGCCGCCGCGCTGGTAGATCGCCAGGGCGCCAACTTCGTCGGCCTGCGCTTTTCCGAAGCCGGCGCGCGCAAGCTGAACGAAATCAGCAGCAAGAACGTCGGCAACATGCTGGCGCTGGTCATCGATCGTGAACTGATCGCCGCGCCGCGCATCGGCGAGCCGCTCAATCGCGGCGTGCTGGCCTTCGGAGTGCCCTCGGCGAAGGCCGCCTCGGACATCGCCGCCAAGATCCGCGGTGACAGCGCCCCGGCCGCCGGCGCCACGCCGGCCCCGGCGCCGGCCAAGCCCTGAGCGGCGCAGGCAACAGCAAAAAGCCCGGCATGCCGGGCTTTTTTTATCTCTATCGCGGGCGCGGCGGTATCAGGATTTGCGGCCCCGCGGCTTGATGCCGCGGCGCGCCAGCGCCGATTCAATAAAGGTCAGGGCCAGGGCTTCCAGCGTCACCCGGTCGTCGGCGGTGAGCGTGTCGAACTGCGCGGGCGAGATATTGGGAAAGGGCCATGGCGCCAGTGGGCGCGAACGCCGCGTCATCGTGCGGGGCGGCGGCTCGGCCACGCCCGTGGCCGGCAGCGTATCGCTCAGGTCGTAGCTTTCCATGGGCAATTCCATGGGGCCCTTGCCGGTCTCCAGCCATTCGAGTTCCACCTTCAGCACCTGCGCCAGCTTGCGCAGTGAACGGCTCGAATGGCGCAGTCCGCTCTCATAGCTGCCGATCGCGCTTTGCGATAGGCGGGCCATGCGCGCGAGCGTTTTCTGCGTGTAGCCACGCAGAAGACGGGCGTGCTTCAGTCGGTCTGAAAAAGTTTTCACGCGTCGATTGAAGCTTGCGCCTTAGGCACTTTGGTGGATATAAATATTACTTAAGTGATAACTTCAGAAAGGCTATCCCATGCAGGAAAGAGGTTACGTCCTGGTTGTGCAACTTGGTGGAATGGCGTGCAATAAATTCGTGCACACCTTACGCCAATTCCAGTGGGAAGTCGGCTTGTGCCGGTCGCCGGATGGCGTGCTGGCGCGGCTGCGCAACGAGCCCGCCGATGTCGTCGTGCTGCGCGGCTCGGATGACGGGCTGCCCGACCTGATCGCCGCGCTGCGCCGCACCGCACCGGGGTGCTCGGTGGTCTGGCAATCGCTCGACGACTCGCCGCAGGCGCGCATCGCGGCGCTCGATGCCGGCGCCCATGTGTGCGTGCCGCCGCTGGCCAGCATTCCCGAATGGGATGCCGTGCTGCGCAACCTGATCCGCTGCCAGCATCCCACCACCGACAACCTGCCGCGCTGGCGCGTGGATGGCCGCGCGCGCATGCTGGCCGGGCCTTCGGGCGAGCGCATGCCTCTCACCAACACCGAGCGCGCCTTTTTCGTCAGCCTGTTGAACGCGCCGCATCAATGCCTGCCGCGCGAAGGCTTCTTCCCCGATGCCATGCGCGACCCGATGGACAGCGCGCGGCGCGTCGACGTGCTGGTCTCGCGCCTGCGCTCCAAGGCGCGCAGGCTCAACATCGACCTGCCGGTGCTGGCGGTGCGCGGGTGGGGCTATATGTTGATGCCGCAGGATGGCGCCGGCCTGGACGCGGCCGGGGCGGACTGAAGCCGGTCTGCGTCAGAGCACGACCAGGTTGTCGCGGTGCATCAGCTCGGGGTCGGTCATGCTGCCCAGGATGCGCGCGATTTGCGAAGACGGCTGGCGCAGGATGCGGCGGGTATCCGCCGATGAATAATTGATCAGGCCGCGTGCGCATTCGCGGCCCTGGCCGTCGACGCAGGCAACCACGTCGCCGCGGCCGAATTCGCCTTCCACCTCGATCACGCCGATCGGCAGCAGGCTCTTGCCTTCGCGCAGCAGCGCCTGCACGGCGCCGTCGTCCAGCACGACGCGGCCGCGCAGGCGCAGGTGGTCGGCCAGCCATTGCTTGCGCGCCGACCACACCGGCAGGGTGGCCTGCAACTCGCTGCCGATGCATTCGCCCTGCGCCAGGCGCGTCAGTACGTCGCGTTCGCGGCCTGACGCGATGATGGTGTGCGCGCCGCTGCGCGCGGCGCGCTTGGCAGCCAGCACCTTGGTCAGCATGCCGCCGGTGCCGATGCCGCTGCCGGCGCCGCCGGCCATCGCTTCCAGCGCCGGGTCGCCGGCCTGGGCGTGCGCCATGAACCTGGCGCCGGGATTCTTGCGCGGGTCGGCATCGTACAGGCCGCGCTGGTCGGTCAGGATGATGAGCGTGTCGGCTTCGATCAGGTTGGTGACCAGCGCACCCAGCGTGTCGTTGTCGCCCAGCCGGATCTCGTCGGTGACCACGGTGTCGTTTTCGTTCACGATGGGCACTACGCCCAGGCGCAGCAGCGCGAACAGCGTGCTGCGCGCGTTCAGGTAGCGGTGGCGGTCGGCCAGGTCTTCGTGGGTCAGCAGGATCTGCGCGGTGCGCAGGCCGTATTCGGCGAATGCCGCCTCGTAGGCCTGGCACAGGCCCATCTGGCCCACCGCGGCGGCGGCCTGCAGTTCGTGCATGACCGACGGGCGCTTGCGCCAGCCCAGGCGGGCCATGCCTTCGGCGATGGCGCCGCTCGATACCAGCACCACCTGCTTGCCCTGCTTGTGCAGCGCGGCGATCTGGGCAGCCCAGTGCGCCACGGCGGCGCGATCCAGGCCGCGGCCTTCATTGGTGACCAGCGACGAGCCGACTTTGGCGACGAGGCGCTGGGCGTTGGCGACAACGGAAACGGCGGGTGATTCGGCAGACATGATGGCGGCGGGCTGCGGCGCGAGAAAAGGCGTAATCGAACGAGACTGCGATTATGGCTTATTCGTCGCCGCGCGGCGCGGCCGGCTTCTTGTCGGCATCGCCGCGGGTGTCGTCAAAGCGCGGGTCTTCGGCGACGTAGGTGCCGTCGGCCTGATCCTGCGCCAGCTGTTCCTTTTCGCGTTCGGCGTCGAGGTAGTCCTGCAGCGCATAGATCAGGTCCTGGGTGCCTTCGCCGGACAGGCCGGAGATGCCGAATACCGGACCCTTCCAGTCGTACAGATCGAGGAAACGGCGCTTGGTGTCTTCGGGGTCGGGCACCATGTCGAGCTTGTTCAGCACCAGCCAGCGCGGCTTGTCGGCCAGCTCGGGGTCGTAGCGGCGCAGTTCCTCGACGATGGCGCGGGCGTCGATCACGGCCTGTTCCACGGGATCGGCATCCGGATCGGGCGTGGATACATCCACCAGGTGCAGCAGCACGCGGGTGCGCGCCAGATGGCGCAGGAACAGGTGGCCCAGGCCGGCGCCTTCGGAGGCGCCTTCGATCAGGCCGGGGATGTCGGCCACGACGAAGCTGCGCGACGGCGAGGTGCGCACCACGCCCAGGTTGGGGTGCAGCGTGGTGAACGGGTAGTCGGCGATCTTCGGCTTGGCGTTGGAGATGCGGGTGATCAGCGTGGACTTGCCGGCGTTGGGCAGGCCCAGCAGGCCGACGTCGGCCAGCACCTTCAGTTCCATGCGCAGATAGCGGTGTTCGCCTTCCTTGCCGGGCGTCCATTGGCGCGGGGCGCGGTTGACGCTGGACTTGAAGTGCATGTTGCCCATGCCGCCCTGGCCGCCGGCCGCCAGCACGACTTTCTGGTCGTGGCGGTTCAGGTCGAACAGGACTTCGCCGGTGTCGGCGTCATGGATGACGGTGCCGACGGGCACGCGCAGCGTGATGTCCGGGGCGGCGGCGCCGTACTGGTCCGAGCCGCGGCCGTTTTCGCCGTTCTTGGCGCGGTGCAGGCGCGCATAGCGGAAGTCGATCAGCGTGTTGATGTTGCGGTCGGCCACCGCGTAGATGCTGCCGCCGCGGCCGCCGTCGCCGCCGTCCGGGCCGCCCTTGGGGATGAATTTTTCGCGGCGAAAGCTCGCCACGCCATTGCCGCCTTTGCCGGCGACGACTTCGATGGTGGCTTCGTCTACGAATTTCATGATGTCTGCGCGTGTCTGTATTAGAGGGCCGTGCCGCCGTGACGGGGCATTGCCGGGAGGGCAGGGCGGAACATTCCGCTCATTCTGCCTGAAAACCGTCCGGGCCTCGCGGCCGGCGGGCTCGCCACCGGGTGGCGAAGGACACTGCGCATTGGCAGTGGCCGGGAAGGAAAAAAGCCCTGCCGCATGCGACAGGGCTTTGCCGTTCTGGCCGGCGGCGGATCGCTGAGGCGACCGCGCCGCTGGCCGGACCGTGCTGCGTCGAGAATTACTCGGCGGCGACGATCGAAACGGTTTGCTTGTTCAACGCGCCCTTGAAGCCGAATTGAACCTTGCCGTCGATCAGCGCGAACAGGGTGTGGTCCTTGCCCATGCCGACGTTCACGCCAGCGTGGAAACGGGTGCCGCGCTGACGCACGATGATCGAACCAGCGGGAATCAGTTCACCGCCGAAAGCCTTGACGCCCAGACGCTTCGATTCTGAGTCGCGTCCGTTTCGCGTAGAGCCGCCGCCCTTTTTCTGTGCCATTTTTAGCTCCTGCTAATGTGGTGCCGAGTCGCGTCTCAAGCCGTGATGGCTTCGATGCGGATTTCGGTGTAGTTCTGACGGTGGCCCTGATGCTTCTGATAGTGCTTGCGACGGCGCATCTTGAAGATCTTGACCTTGTCGTGGCGGCCTTGCGCAAGAACCGTTGCCTTGATCACGGCGCCGGCGACGAGGGGCGTACCAACTTTCAGTTGGTCGCCTTCGCCCACGGACAGCACTTGATCCAGGGTGATTTCTTGCCCAATGTCAGCCGGTATCTGTTCTACCTTGAGTTTTTCGCCAATGGCAACACGGTACTGCTTGCCACCGGTTTTTACGACCGCGTACATGGGGTATTCCTTAAATGGGTAAATGGGTTCATTCGCTTGCCAGCCCTGCGGGGCTGGCGGTACTTGCCTGGCGTTGGAAACCTGCCGGACAACGGCCCTGGATGTTCGGGGCCGCGTCGCATGTGGGCTGGCGCCCTACGGGAATTGCCCCGGAACCCGGGTGCCCATAGCGGTTGCCGCCACATCGGTTGCGCAAGGCGCGTAGTGCGTAATTCACCGACGTAATTCGGCCATCACTGACCGAATCCGGAATATTAGCCCGGGGTTGGGGAAAAGTCAAAAAGCGCTTGCGGTTTAAGGGCTTAGCTGTCGCCTGGGGGGCGCGCCGGACCGCCGGGCGGCGTGTCCGGGTCCCGGGCGCCACCGCGCCCGGCTTTCGTTCCTGACAGCCCGTATAATCGCTGGTCGAATCCCTCCGCCCTGCCGGCGGCCCAGCGGTAAGAGCCGTCACGAATGGCTCGTTTCACACTCCGGATACGTCTTGAATCTCCCCGCGCTCATTGCTCCCATAGTTGACGATATGAAGGCCGTCGATGCGGTTATCCGCGAGCGGCTGAATTCCGATGTGGTGCTGATCCGTACGATCGGCGACTACATCATTGGCGCGGGCGGCAAGCGCATGCGCCCGGCGATGGTGCTGATGGTGGCGCGCGCGCTTGGCTATCAAGGGACGCATCACCAACTGCTGGCCGCCGTGGTGGAGTTCATCCACACCGCGACGCTGCTGCATGACGACGTGGTCGACGAGTCCGACCTGCGCCGCGGCCGCGAGACCGCCAACGCGGTGTTCGGCAACGCCGCCAGCGTGCTGGTGGGCGACTACCTGTATTCGCGTTCGTTCGAGATGATGGTCGAGGCCGACTCGATGCGCATCATGAGCATCCTGTCCGAGGCCACCACCGTGATCGCCGAAGGCGAGGTGCTGCAGCTGCTGAACGTGCACGATCCGGATGTCTCGCAGGAACGCTACCTGCAGGTGGTGCGCTACAAGACCGCCAAGCTGTTCGAGGCCGCCGCCCAGGTGGGGGCGGTGCTGGCCGGCGCCACGCCCGAGCAGGAAGCCGCGGCGGCTGCCTATGGCCGCCATGTGGGCACGGCCTTCCAGTTGGTGGACGACGTGCTCGACTACAGCGGCGATGCCGCCGCGCTGGGCAAGAACGTGGGCGACGACCTGCGCGAGGGCAAGCCCACGCTGCCGCTGATCCGCGTGATGGAAGTGGGCACGCCGCAGCAGCAGCAATTGATCCGCGACGCCATCAAGACGGGCGACGCCGACTTCGCCGCCGTGGCCGCCGCCATCCAGGCGACGGACGCACTGGAACACGCCCGGCTGGCCGCCGTGGCCGAGGCGGACCGGGCGCGCGAAGCGCTTTCTGCTTATCCCATTTCCCCTTTTCTAAATTCTCTGTTAGAATTCTGCGCTTTCGCGGTGAATAGAGATCGCTAGCTGAAAACGGTGCTTGAAAACGGTATCGCAGCAGTGTTGAAGTTCACCAGGCAGGTAGGTCAGACCTTCAAGGTCAAACCCTTCAGGCCGAAGCGGAAAGATGATTTGGTTGCACTGAGCGCAACGAAGTCAGCAGTTGTAGGGCGTGGGGTCGCGCAAGCCATAAACCCCCCATGTCCAGACTCGGGGCGTAGCTCAGCCTGGTAGAGTACTGCGTTCGGGACGCAGGAGTCGGAGGTTCGAATCCTCTCGCCCCGACCACTTATCTGTGGTCGAATTCTTGAAGGTGTTTCCCGACACCTTTGGCTGAAAGCCGGTATCGCGCAAGCGCTGCCGGCTTTTTTGCGTCTGTACGCCTTGAGGCCCGTACGCTTTGAGGTCTGCACGCGTTGGAGTCTGTACGCTTTGAGCCTGGATTGCTTTGGGTCTGGATTCTTTGCATGCGCGGCTTCGCGCAAAAAAAAGCGCGGACATGACAAGCATGTCCGCGCCTTCGGGCGATAGTGCGTCAGGCCGTCGCGGCGACTTCGCGGGCGGCGATGCCGGGGTTGCGTTCGAGCAGCAGCCGGATCATCTTCAGCTGGGTTTCCAGGGCCTGCAGGCGCGCGTCCTGGTGCGCATCCACGGCCTGGTTCCACGCCTGCAATGTCTCCAGGATCGCCGGCGCCTGGGCCAGCCCCTGCACGCAGCGGTCGAGCGCCTCGCGCTGCGTACCCTGCGTCTCGCACAGGTTGGCCAGCAGGCCGGACGTTTGCTGCAGCGTGGTCACGCTGGTGGCCGAGGAATCCGTCAGCACCTGCATGGCCTGGATGGCGGCGTCGCCGCGCTCGAACAAGGCCATCAGCGTGTTCTGCATCGACGCCGCGCGTTCCTTGGCGTCCTGGACCTGCGCGATGGTGGCGTCCTGCCAGTCGCCGATCTGCTCGAAGCGCGCGTCAAGCTGGGCGCGGTTGCGCGCTTCCTGTTCGCTCGCCTGGGCAAGCTGCTGCCGCAGCGCGTCGTGCGCGCGGATCGAATCGGCCTGGCGTTCGCCCAGCCGCTCGACCAGTTCGCCCAGGTGGTGCACCTGGCGCGCCAGCATGTCTTCGTTCACGCTTTCCGAGGCCGTCAGGCTGAGCCGGTTATTGCGCACATCCAGGCGCTGCAGCATGAACTTGCGCACGACGCGCATGTAGTCCTCGACCTGGTTGCGCAGCAAGACCATCATCAGGCCCAGCAGGATCGATCCCACCAAGCCGAACAGCGAGGCCGCGAAGGCGGTGCCCATGGCGGTGAGCGGGCTCTGCAACTGGGCCACCAGCCGGCCGAACACCTGCTCGACCTCGGCCCCATCGACGGAGCCGGAGTTCAGTTGCGACAGCATCGTGCCGACGTCGCCCAGTGTGTAGATCAGGCCGACGAAGGTGCCGACCAGCCCCAGGGCCACCATCAGACCGACCAGGAATTCCGGCAGGATCTGCTGCTGGTAGACCCGGATACGCAGGTTTTCCACATCGCGCTCGATGGCCTCCTGGCTCAGGCCCAGCGACTCCTGGCGCAGCATCACCTGGCCCAGGGTGGTTCGCACGTAGCCCAGCGAGCGCCAATCGCGCCCCTCGACGTTGGCTTCGGCAATGAAGGCGGCCAGCGCCTCCCAGCGCGAGTTGACGCGCAGGCTTTGCCAGATGATGAGCGCGGAGCCGACGCCCAGGCCAACCAGGATCACGAAGGAGATCGCATGGCCGGAGCCGAGCGCCAGCTTGAAGAAGCCCGGCCAGAGGACCACCGCGGCGGCCGCCGCGATCAGGGGAGAAACGACTTTCAGAACGTTCCAGCGCACGGATCGAAATAACGTCATGGCAGTTCCTCAGCGCTCGACGGACATGGAGACCGTCATGTCGTTCTGCCCGGCGGGCGCCGGGTCCATGTGCATCTGGATGCGTTCGGGAGACACGTTTTTCTTCATCAGATAGTCCTTGATTGAGATCAGGTAGAACAATGCGGTGCGCTTGTTCTCGGTCAGCGCGTAGTTGGGAACATGGATCGCCACGTGGATCATGGCGGCGCTGTCGTGCAGGGCGTCGAGCTCCTTGAGCACGCGCTGCAGGTCGGCGTCGATGTGCCGCTGCAGCTTCGGATCGCCGCCGGGCATCATCGGCCCGAACGGGTCCTGCGGCCGGGGCGCGTCCGGCGGCACGGTGGCGCTGTCGATTTTCGAGCCGGCCTCCGCCGCGGGCGACGGCGACGGGGTGGCCTGCTTGCGGCGCAGGGCCGCCAGTTCCTGCCGCAAGGCGTCGTTTTCCTTGCGCAGTTCGGCCTGGACCGCCAGGTCCGGCGCCTTGGGCGCGGCCGGCGCGGCGGCCGCATGCGTCGCATCTGGCGCCGGTGTCCAGGCGTCGTCCGGTTCCGCGGGCGGCGCCATGGCGGTGGCCGTGTCGTGGCGCGGCACGGGGGCGCTGTCCTGCGTGACGGCAAGGTCCTGCGTCGGGTCCGCGCCGGCCTGGCCGGCCTCGTCCGCGTCGTCCTGATCGACCGCGTCCGCTGGGTCGGGCGTTCCGGCCGCGGCGGCCGGCGCCGCCTGCGACTCCTTGAGGCGTTGCTCGACCAGGGCGCGTTGAATCGCCATCTTGGCCATCAGGCCGCTGAACATACCCAGCGACATGGCCAGGATAACGATCACGAACACCAGCGCCAGCACCAGGTTGGAGAAGGCATCCACGAAGCCCGGCCAGTAGTTGATTTTTCCCGAAGAATTGTCCATGCGTGTTTCCTCAGATAACCGGATGGGCCGTCGAACGCAGCACGCCGTTCAGGTCGAGCGCGATGTCGGTCTGGACAATCAACTGCAAGGCCTGGTCGGGCGCGGTGAATACCGTGTACGCGGGCGTGTCCGTCGACGCCGCGATCGTGCCGCTTTCCTGCCACGCCGTGGCGTTGGCGGCATCCGCGAGCCGCAGCACATCGTGCTGGCCGCCCTGCACGATCAACTGGTGGAACGCGGCATTGAGCAGATCGCTGTGCAGATCGGCGGCCGCGCCGATATCGGCCTGGCGCACGTCATTGGCACCGATGACGAGGGTGTTGCCCTGCGTATGGGTGGCATGGTCGGCATCCAGGTCGATCCGGTTGATGGCGCCATGCACCGCCGCGAAGTCCACGGTCTGCCCGTCTCCGGTGACCGCGACCGCCTTGTCGACGATGCCGAACGCGCCGTTGGCCAGGAACACCCTGCTTTCGCTCGCGTCTTCCGGGGCCACGTGGGCGCCGTTGTTGTCGACCACGGCCACCAGGGTATGGCTGCCGCCGTCGTCCACCGTGGTGTCGAAGGAGTAGGCAGTCGGCTGCGCCGCATCGGCAAGGGAAGCATTCCCCAGCACGCCGGCCTCGAACTGGGCGAAGTCGGTCAGCAGCCCATATGCGTTGTCGCCTGGCCGCAGCACGCTGATTCGCCAATCGATGGCGGTATCGGAACCCTGGAACAGGATGGAATCCAGGTGATGCCAACCGGCTTCCAGGTGAGTGGTGGCGTACTGCGCGTGCGCCAATGCTTCGCCCGGCGCTTGCAGGGTATGGCCGTCGATCTTGAGCTGCACCTGGGAGCTGGACAAGGTGGTGCGGAACAGCCAAGTGCCGGCCTGATTCTGCGCCACGTGGAACCAGCCCGAGGCATGCCCCAGCATCGACGCCGCCGACGTGATCACGCCGGTGTCGAACGGATGCTGTCTGTCGTACAGCAGGCTGTCGGCCATGCGCGACACGGCGGCCGGGGTCTGCGCCATCAACGCCAGGGCGGCGTCGAAGCCGCGGTTGGCATCGGCCGGCAGGTTCCAGAACTGCAGCCGCAGGCCGTCGCCGACGCGGTGCGCGGTCAGGTCGATCACCTGCAACTGCTCGTCCTTGCCCAGCGGCGCGCTCAGCGCGAAGTTCAGCTTGACATGATGCGACTTGTCCGTCGGTCCCAGTGCCAGCGCGTGTTCGGTGGGGCCGGTGTAAACCTCGCGGGCCACGGTGTAGTCCGTTTCCCCCGGGCGGCGCCACTGCAGCCGCCAGTAGCCTGACGCCCCGGTATTGCCGACCTCCATGCGCAGATAGTGCCAGCCTGGCGCCAGCTCGGTGCTGCCGCCGCGGCCATTGGCATAGAAGCCGGCGGCGGTAAACACTTCCTGGCCATCGACACTGAGCGTGGCGAAATCGTCGGAGACCGGCGTGCGGAAGGACCACATGCCCGCCTGCTGCGCATCGACGTGGAACCAGCCGCCGCCCAGGTAGTTGGCGATGACCTGGTAGGGAACGCCGGGAATGAACGCGCTGTTGTAGTTGGCGAAATTGAGCGCCGGCACCTGTCCGCTCCCAGTGGGCACCATGTCCGCCGTATTGCGCAATTGGTTGATGTCCCAATACACGCGGGTGGTGTTCCACGCGAACGCCGAGAATCCGTGGGTATCCACGCCCACGGCGCTGCCCAGAGGCGCGCCTTCCTCGATGCCGCTGGTCAACGTGACGAGCTGGCCGGGCGACTGTGCCGCCATATTCAGCGCGAACGCCCCGGAATGCGTCCCGCTGCGGCCGGCGTTGTTCTCGACCACGGCCGTCAGGTTATGGGCACCATTGTTCATGCCGGTGAAGACGTAGGTCCAGTTGCGGCCCGAAGCGCCCAGCGTGGCGTAGCCGACACGAAGGTCGCCGTCATACAGCGCCACCCGCTCGCTGCCGACCAGGTCGCGATCGAGCGTGCCGCTCACCACCACTGCCGCGTTGCTCACCGACGCGCCGGGTTCGACGCCCGCCAGGCCGTCGGCGCGCGGCGTGGCCACCGACAGGATCGCCGTGACCGCGTCGATGGCGTCCTTGTCCAGGGATACGGTGGCCGATTGCGAGGCCGCGACGCGAGTGTGCGTCGCGCCTTCGACTTGCAGCGTCAGCGTCTGTTCGCCCAGGCCCAGGCCGAGCCCGGCGGTGGGCGTGAACGACCAGCCGATGCGCCCTTCGGCATCCGCGGCCTGTTGCACCGTGGCGTCGCCCAGGCGGACCTTCTCGCCGTTCAGGGTGCGATACACGCCCAGCACCTCGTCGCGCCCCAGGGCATGCTGCAACGAGCCGCTCAAGGCCTGGGTCCGGTCGGTCTGGCTGGTGAGGGCGTCAATCCGGATCGCGTCGGCGTCGAACACCTCGATCGGGTAGACGGCGTCGTGGACCGAATCGGGGGGCGGCACCGGCATCCCGTTGATGGTCAGGGTGAGGCGATGTTCGCCAGCAGGCAAGGGCTTGTCAGCGTTGTACCACCAGCGCAGCCCCGACACGCTGGCGGTGCCCAGCAATGTGTCGTTGTCATAGACCTGCACCTGGTCTCCGGCGCGCGGCGCCACGGCCAGCGAGCCGAAGATGCCGATCCGTGCGCCGTCCACGCTCTGGCCGGGCCGGACACTATTGCCAGCCCAGGTATCGAAGGGACTGTTGCCGAGCAGCACTTGGGTTCCCGGCAGGGCGATCACGGCCTCGATCAGGCCCGCCTGCAACGGATCGGACGCCGCTTCGTAGACGTTGATCGAAACAAATTGGAACACCAGTGGCACATTGGCGGGGTTGCCGTTGCCCAGGATCGAGATCTTGAAGACGTGCTGGCCGTTGGTCAGCGATTCACCGATGGGGAAGTGCCAGTTCAAGCCCGCGTCGACGGTGGCGCGTCCCAAGATCGAGGTGCCGTCCCGGATTTCGATGTATTCGCCTTTGACCAGGGGCGTGGCCAGCTTGCCGCTCAGCGTGAACTGGCGCGAACTGGTGCTCGCGTCCACCTCCTTGCCGTCGGCGCCGAGCGCTTGGACGTCTTGGATGTCCTGCAGGCGGAAACTGAATGGCGCCGACGGTCGGCCATGGATAACGCCTTCCTCGTTATAGACCACGCCACTCTTGGCGGCGTTGTCGACCGTGGCAAACAGCCGGACCGAACCAAAGTCCATGTCGGTATCGCTGCGCCACGTCCAATTGGTGCCATTGACCGTGGCCTGGCCCAGATAAGCCACGTTTCCGGCGCCGTCGTCACCCCAGATGCGCACGACCTGCGCATTGGACAGCGCCGCGCTGACCGTGCCGGACACCAGCGGCCGCTGGTACGCGATTGCGCCGTTGGCGGCCACATTGCCCACCACCGGGCCGTCATCGTCACGCACCCGCGTGATCTGCACCGTGTGCCCCGGCGTGCTGCCGTCCATCATGATGGACACGCTGGCGCCGGCCTGCACCCTGTCGTTATTGGTGCCAACCATCTCGACCGAGATCGTATGGCTGCCGTTGGCCAGCGGCGCCGTCGGCTGGAAGCGCCATGCCAGGGGATTGCGCGGGTCGGCGATCTCGGCGCGGCCCAGCACCGTGGTCACTCCGCCCACCGTGTCGGACACGCGCAGGTACTGCTCGCCTTCGCGCACCGGCGCGCTGAGCCTGCCGCTGATGGTGGGCAGGCCGTCATCGGTCAGGTGCCCGGGGGTGTCGAGCACATTGCCACGCTGCGTGCCGACCGCGTCGGTCAGCGATACGATCGTCACATCCTGAAGCTGGATATCCGTGGCGGCGCTGCCGATCTCGTTGGCCACGTGCGTCAGGCGATTCTCGGGCTTGGCGATCAGGGTATAGCCGCCTTGCGGCAAGGGGGTTTTGACCTGGAATTCCCAGGTGGTGGCGGTCAGCATCCGGGCCTCGCCGAGCCGGGTCTGCTGACCGTCGCGGCCGCGGCCATACACCACGATCTGATCCAGCGGATCGAGGGCCTGGCTGATGGTGCCGCGCAGCGCCGGCAAGGGATTGTGGATCGTCGCGTTGGTAGCCGGGACGTTCACGCCCTGGTCGTCGGTCAGGCTGGTGAGCGCCACGTAAAGTTGGGCGTCCGGCCCGCTGTGCATATCGGTAAAGTTCAGCCGCGCCTGGGCCCGCATGAAGGACACGGCTTGTGCATCGGAGACGTCGACATCGGACGGCAAGGCCAGGACGCTGTATCGATGCAGGCCGATAGCCTGCTGATCCGGCTTGATGGCGTAGTGCCAATTGCCGTCTTCGGTGATTTCGGCCTTCCCGAGCACAACGTCATCGCGCCGCACTTGCAGCCAATAGCCCGTCGGCAGCGCGTTGGTTAATCGGCCCGCAAGCGCCACATCCTTGTCGCTGTCGGCCAACATCGCCAAAATCCCGCCGGACAAGGCCAGCGCCCCGGCCGGCGTGTCGATGGTCATCTGGTTCTGGAAGATGGAGGTATGCGCGGCGCCGTCCTCGAAAGCAACGAGCGTGCCGAGGTTGATCGGTCGCGCGGCAACGGCGTGCTGTCCCGGCGACTGCGCCCACAAGGTGTATGACCAGTTCTCGCCGCTGGCATCCACGCCCGCCAGGCCGACATCCTTGTTATCGACCGAAATCATGATGCCCATGCCCGCGGGCACCGGCGAGGAGGCCGTGCCGGACAGCACGACCAGGCCCTGGTCGGTCAGGATCGGCTGGCCGTCGCCGGCCAGGGTCACCGAGAACGACGGCGCTTCGGCGCTGCTTACCGTGAAGACGCGGGGCGCCTCGGTCTGTACCGCGTCGACCGGCGTGCCGTTGTTCAGCAGCACATATTCGACCTGGTGCGTGCCCGCCGTCAGCGGAAAGACCGGTTGGAAGGTCCAGCTCCCGCCGGCCTCCACCGTGGCCGTGCCGGCGTCCACCCCGTCGATGAGGATGCGCACCGACAGGTTCTCGATGGCATCGGTGTTCACCGAACCGTGCATCGTCGGGCGCCCCGACGGCACCGCGCCCCACGCCGACATATCGTCCAGCTCGATGCCGGAGGGGGACACCACATTGACCTTGACCGGCGCCGACAGCACGGCGTCGTTGCGGTCGGTGCTGTTCTCGATCGCGGCCTGCAACGTGTTCATGCCGGCCGGCAGGGAAATCGCCGGGGTCAGCGACCAGTTGCTTCCCGTCGTCGTCGCGACACCGAGGTCATGCTTGCCGCCCTGACTGTCGATGGCATAGACATGGACCGTCTCGGTCGTGGCCAAGGGCCGGTCCAGCGTACCCGACAGGATCGGGCGGGAGTCATCGAGCACGCCATCGGCCAGCACATTGACCGGCGCCGTACTGATTACCTTGTCGACCATGACCGGCCGGTTGTTGGCGTCCTGCACGGCCGTGATCGTGATGGTGTGGTCGGCGCCCAGCCTGGCGATGGTGACATCCGGGGTTCGCGCCGATATCAGCGAGCGGCCGGCAAAGTCGAACAGCGCCGCGCTGAAGGGCGCCGTGCCCTGCGCCACATCCGCGGGCGGCGTGAACGACCACGACAGGCCGTCCGAATCGAACACGGCCTCGCCCAGCTTGGCGTTGCCGCGGAACAGCGACAGCACCTCGCCTGCCTTGAGCGCCACCGCCACGCGGCCGTACAGCGTCGGACGCAGGTCATCGGTGTTCAGCAAGGCGATGCCGCGGCCGGGCGCATGCGCCTGGGCCTGGAACAGGTCCCCGGTCACGGCGCCGTGGTGGTCGACCAGCGCGGTGATGCTCACCGCCTGCTCGTGCACGACGAACTCTGGCGAGCTGGCGCCCTGCAGATGCTGCGGATCGGCCCGGTTGACCGCCCTGGCGGTGAACACCGTGTCGCCGAAGGGCAGTTCGCGGTCCACCTGGAAGGTCCAGGTCGCGTCCGCCGCCACGGTGGCGAAGCCCAGGAACACGGGCGCGTCCTGCCCCGGCATCTGGCCGTACACCGCCACGGCCGCGCCGCCGGAAAGCGGCGCGGAGACGGTCCCTTGCAAGCGCGGCAGCGGGTCGTCGGACGCAACGCCCGACACATTTTCGCCGGTGAACGACAGCCCGCCGGCGCCCTGGTTGTCGCGCGCCGAGCTGATGATCACCGTTTCGACGGGCGCGTTGTCGTCGATATAGACGGTGCGGGCGGTCGAGCCCACCCGTATCTCGGCGCCTTCGGCGCCAACCACCTGCGCGACGATGGTGTGGCTGCCCTGGGCCAGCGGGGTGTCCGCCGGCAGCGTGAACGACCAGTCCAGGCTTTCGGTCACCGTGGCCGTGCCTGCCTGTTCCTCGCCATCGATGAAGATCCTGACTTCCTCGCCCGGGGCCAGCGCCGCGCCCAGGCGGCCGCCGACCACCAGAGCGCCGTGCTTGGCGGCGCCGTTGAATGCCGGCGCGAGGATGTTGACATCCGGCGCGGCCGAGTCTGTGATGGACGCCACGCTCACCTGCTGCACGCGCACGTCGAATGGCTCGGATGAGGCGCCCACGCCGCCTGTCGCGATATTCTCGACCCGCGCCACCAGTGTGTGCAGGCCCGGCACAAAGTGCTGCACGGCCTGAAACTTCCAGTCGGTGTCCGTGACCCCGGCTTCGCCCAGCAGCACCAGGCCGCCATCGGCGGCACGGGCGTACACCATCACGCGGCGGGTATGGGTGTCGATCGGCGCGCTGAGCGTGCCCTGGACCACCCCGCGGGTCTCGTCGGTGCTGACCCCTTCGGTCAGCACGCCTTGCGATGTGCCTACGCCATCCACGTAGCCGGTGATCGACGCGGTCTGGGTCGGCGGCTGGGAGTCCACCGTGAAGTCGGTGATGGCCAGCGCGTACGCGACACGCGAGGCCGTGTCTTCGATGCGCACCGAGAGTTCATGGCGCCCTTCACGCCAGGTTTGCGCCGTGCCCTGGCGTTCAGGCAGACGGAAAGTCCAATCGATCCCATTGCTGGCGACGGTCGCAAGCCCGATCGGCGAGAACAAGGTGGCGTCGCCATCCTTGGCGTAGACGGCCACGCGCTCGGTCGATACCAGCAGCGGGGCGGACAGCCGGCCGCGCAGGGTCACGTCGTTCAGGCCCGTGCCATGGCCGTCGCGGTCCAGCACATTCAGGCCGGTGGAGGTCTCGGCGATTTCCGTCAGCGTGATGCCATTGATGTTGACGGTGGTGAACAGCGTGTTGCTGGTCAGGCCTGAATTGGCGGCCACCACCCGCGCCAGGATCGTGGACGGCCCGAACGGCAGATTCTGCCCGACCCGATAGGTCCAGTTGACGCCGTTCATGTCCGCCGTGCCGAGCAGGCGCTCGGCGTTGCCGGCGGACGATGCGAACACCTGCACCTGCAGCCCCGCCGTGAGCGGCGCGCTGAGCCTGCCGCTGACGACCGGCCGGGCATCGTCGGTACTGCCGCGGAACGTCACGATGCCGGTCTGCGAACCATTGGCCCCGTTGTTGTCGCTGACCCGCAGCTCCAACATGGTCTGCGTGACCGGCACGGCGGTGCCGTCGATGGTGATCGAGGGTGTCGAGGCCGACAGCAAGACCTGCGGCGCGCTGCCCGGCTGGGTACGTTCGAGCCGCGCCTGGAAGGTGTGGACGCCGTCGCTCAGTACGCTTTCAGGGGTGAATACCCAAGAGGTACCCGTCACCGTGGCCACGCCCAGCCGGGTCGCAGGCCCGCCGGCGAGGGAATCGTAGATCGCCACGCGCTCGTCCGGCCCCAGCCCCACGCCCAGTTCGCCGGACATGCTGGGCCGGCTATCGTCGGTGGAGACCGGCTGGGCGAAGATGCGGGCGTCGAGCAGGTTGCCCTGCAACGCGCCGACATGGTCCAGGACGGAAGCGAACGACAAGCGGTTTTCGCGCACGGCGATGCTGGCGCTTTCCGGTCCCAGCTCGCCGTTGGCAATATTGATGACGCGGGCGGAGAAGGCGTGCGAGCCAATCGCCAGGTTCTCCGGCGGCGTGAACGTCCATGTGCCGTCCTCGCCTTCGTCCATGGTCGCCAGGCCGAGCACCTGCTCGGTCACGGCGCCGGAGGGCGAGGTCATGCGGTCGATGATCTGCACCGCGCGCGAGAGCGGCATCGTGGTGGCTCCAAGCAGCATGCCCGAGATCAGCGGGCGCGTGTCGTCGGTGCTCTGGCCAGCGGCCAGCGGGCCGACGAAACCGTTGCTGCCGGCTACCTGGTCGCGCACCTCGGTGATAGCGACAGCGGTATCGGGGATGGCGGTATCGACGACGATTTCGCGGTCGACCGCCAGGCGCACTTCATCGCTGTCGACGTTGACGATGCGCGCCGACAAGGTCGACTGGCCATCCTCCAGTTGCAGGCCCTGGCTGCTGTCCAACGCCAGGTACCAGGTCAGGCCGCCCTCGTCGTCGGCGCTGATGATGGCGTTGCCCAGCACGGTTTCCTTGTCGTCGTGGCGCGCCACGACCTGCACCACTTCGCCATCGGCCAGCGCCACGCCGAGCTGGCCGCCGAACACCGGCGCGCGGTCATCGGTGACGAACGGCTCGCCGTTGGCGAACACGTTGCCGACGATGGGGCCGGCCGCATCGTCCAGGTTGGTGAAGGTCAGGCTATTGATCAGCAGATCGAAGTGCGCGCTGCGCGCGCCCATTGCGCCGCCGCCATTGACCACGCCCGCGGCCAGGTGGTAGTGGCCTACCGGCAGCGCGGGGCTCACCGCCAGCGACCAGTTCAGGCTGTCCTGGTCAAGCTCGGGTTCGTAGGTGAATACCTGTTCAGGGTCGGTGACGTCGGTGACGCGCACCTGCAGCGTCTGCCCCGGCCGCAGGGCCGCGGAAACCGTGCCCGTCAACGAAGGGGTGGTGTCGTCGGTGGACGTGCCGCTGGTGATTTCGCCGGTGTAGATGCCGACGTCGTCCATGACGCGGGCGATGGTTACCTCCTGCTCGGGCAGCTCGGTGCTGACGATGACGGGGGGCGTGCCGGCGCTCAGCAGGGAACGCGGCACGCCGTTGTCGTCATCCGGCTGCTGGATCACGGCGCGCAGCGTGTGGGCGCCATCCCGCAGTTGCGCATCGTCGCGGAACTCGAAGCGCCAGCGCGCGCCGGCGCCGTTCTGCTCCGGCAGGATGTCGGCGGCGCCCAACAGCATGGTCCGGCCGTTGTCGGCCGTGTCGTAGATCATCACGCTCTCGTCCGGCCCGAGCAAGCTGCCCAGCATGCCGGTCAGGATCGGCTGGGTGCTTTCGGTGACCAGGCTCGGCGCGGTCAACAGGTTCAGCGGATCCACGCCGGGGATGATGACGCCATCGAACGTGATGGACTGCACGTTCACGTCCCAGGCGCCCCAGTTGGACTTAGCGTCGGGGGTGTTTGCGTCGACGCCTTCGGGATAGGGCGCCGACCACGCGTTCTGGCTGGGCGAGAACACTTTGACCAACACCTGGTGGCGCCCCACCGCCATGTCCGCCACCGGCGTGAACGACCATTGCGGCAGTTGCCCGTCCTCGCCGGGCGCTACGTTGGCGTAGCCCAGCAGGCGTTCGGGGCCGCCATTGATGCTGTCGACCAGCACCAGCACCTGGTCGCCCTCCAGGTCGGCGCTGACCGTGCCGGTGAAGGTGGGGCGGCGGTCATCCGTGCTCATGCCGGGACGCAGTTCGCCCATGAAATCGTAGGGGTCGGCTTGCGAATCGCCGATGTGGTCGGTGACGGCCTGCACGTCCACCGCCTGGGTCGGTATCACGCCCTCCAGCGAGGCCTCGGTGAATTGATAGGGGTGTGTCTGCGCGGCCGTGACATTGCCGGCCATGTCGCTGACGCGCGCCAGGATCTCGCCCGGCCCGTGCTTGGAGAAGCCGACCGTGACCTGCCAATTGGCGCCATCCGCTTCGCCGGCGATCCACGTGTTGCCGCCGTCGATCGACACCACCACCCGCTCATCGGCCGCCAGCGTGCCGTCGACCGTGCCGCGGATGGTCTGCGAGGCCTGCGAGAACAGGAAGCCGTCGAGGGCGCCCGGCAGGGGCGCGCTGATGCTGTCGATGGACGCCACCACCGCTTCCGGCGGCGTCACGTCCAGCACGAAGTCGTGCGAGGCGCCGGCCAGCGTCAAGGCCTGCTCGCCATCGCCGCCAGACACGCTCACGCGCGTCAGCAGGCGCGCGTCCTCGTCTTGTGCGGTGGCGTCCAGGCGCAGCGACTCCGACACCCAGGTGCCGCCGGCGCCGTCCGCGCCGGCAGTGACGCGGGTGGCGACCCAGGTGCGGCCGCCGTCGGCCGACACTTCGATGTGGGTGTTCTCGCCCAGCGTGCCGCGATAGGTGCCGGACACCGCCTGCACCGGTTGATTGGTGATGAAATCGGAGTTCGACAGGCCGGTGTCCGCGCTCAGGCCAGTGATGGCGTCAACCTCGGCGCTGACCAGGCCGTAGGTATGCAGTTCGGAACGCGCTATCAGCAGGCCGGCGTCGTCGGCCACGGTGACGAACAACCGCTTGACGCCATCGGCGCCCAGAGCCTGTTCGCCGTAATCGGGCGCGTTCAGCGTCAGGTGGCCGGCGGCGATGTCTTCGTCCGACAGCGTGTGCGCCGCGACCTGGCGGCCGTCGAGCAGGTACAGCGCCACCGTCTGCCCGGCGGCGAGGCGGGCGCCGCCGTCGGCATCCCACGATACCGTGACCGACGGCTGCGTCGCCGAGCCCAGCGCGTCGATGCCGCTGACCTCGGACGGGGCGGCATCGGCGAAGGTGGCCGTGACCGTGCTCCACGGCACCTCGGGCAAGACGAAGGCGTCGAACAGCGAGTGGTCGTCCAGCCCGGCCAACAGCGTATTGGCCTGTTGCATCGCGCTCAGCAGGATCGCGCCCTCGACCGACTGCGCCACCCGCAGCGTGCCGTCGTCGGCGCGCTCCAGGCCGCGCGTCAACAGCCGCAGGGTCTGTTCCAGCGCGCCCGATACCGCGTCCAGGCCGGCCAGGCCCGCCAGCGCCCGGCCATAGGCTTGCGCGTCGGCGGCGCCGGCGCCGAAGTTGTCGGCGTTGATGGCGATGACCGGGCCGAGGATATCGTTGATCTGCGTATCGCCGGTGAATGTCTTGGCGAAATCGGCGACGGCGGCGGCCATCGCGGCCACCTGCTCGGCCGTCACGCCATCGAGCGCTTGCGTGGGGTCGGCCGGCGCTTGCAGCAGCCGTGCCGCCAGTTCGGTCAGCGGCGTCACCGAGACGCGCATGTCCATTTGGCCTTCCGCCCGCCAGGCGATGGCGCTCAGGGGCGCGAAGTCGGCGCTGGCGAAGCGTTCAGCCTGCTCCGCCGTCATGCCCTGCCCGAGGGCCATGGCCTGACGGTATTCATCGATGAAGCCGAGGCCGTCGCGCGCGCCGTCGGTGACCACGACCCGCACCGGCCCGACATAGTCGGCCGGCAGTTCGGCGCGGTAGGACAGCACCTGCCCGTTCGGGCCGACCACCAGTTCGCCGCGCGCCAGTTCCTGGCCCTGGGCGCCGTACAGCGTCACGGAGAGCGTTTCGGCGTGGTTGAAGACGCCGGCGGCGATGCCGCCGGTGACGGTCACTGCGGGCTTTTCGCCCTCGGCCTCGGGCGGCGTATTGCTGTCGTCGGGCGCGGCGGGGGTGTCGCCCGCGGGCGCGTCCGGCCGCGCCGCTTCGGCCGGTTTGTCTTCGTCCTTGTTTTTTTTCTTGCTGCTGGACAGGCCCAGCGCCAGTCCGGCCAGGCCCACCAGGCCCAGGATCCAGCCATATTCCTGGTACCAGGCCTGTGGTTCGTCGCCGCTCTTGTCGCTTTCGCCCTTGGATGCGTCGCCGGTATCCAGGCCGTCCACGGCGCCGGCCGACAGGTCGCCCGTGCCTTCTCCGGCCGCCGCGTCGCCGGCCTTGCCGTCTTCTTCCGTCGCGCCGTGCGCGTTGCCGACGTTATCGGATGAGGTCGGCTCGGACACCGGCACCTGCAAGGCCTCGGTGGCGTCCTTGAGCGCGGTGCTGTCGATATCGACCTTGGTGAACAGGTCGGCGCCGGACAGTTGCTGGTCCAGGAACTGCAACGTGGGCGACGGCCGTTCGAGAATCCTGACGGCCAGCCCCGGCAACAGCAACCGGGTGCCGTCCCGCATCAGGGCGACCAGGTCGACGCCGACGATCGCCATGCTCTGGACATCGGCCAGCTTTAGATTCAACGAGATGGTTCCGTTCTTGATGGTGACGGGTATGGTCCTGAGCGCGTTTTTCATTGAGAAGTCTCGGCAGGTTGAAGAATGGCCCCGAGGCACGGCGGCCCCGGTATGTAGGAATCAGCGTTCGCCCAGCGACTGCTGCAATCCCTTGGTGATGGGTTTGGCGAGGTACTGCAGCACCGTGCGTTCGCGCGCCTTGATGTCGACGCTGGCGGTCATGCCCGGGCGTAGCAGGATCTGCTCGGCCGAATGGTGTTTGAATTCCGCCTCGCGGATCAGGATGCGCACGCGGTAGTAATGCGCCGGTCCCTGGCGGGTTTCTTCCTGGAGCACGTCGGGGCTGATGTAGCTGACCTCGCCCTGCATGGCCCCGAAGATGGAGGCGTCGTAGGCGTCGATGCGGACGTTGGCGCGCTGGCCCACCTTGACGAAGGCGATGTCGGCCGGGCTGACGCGCGCTTCGGCCAGCAGGTCGCCGCGGGTCGGCAGGATTTCCATGACCGTCTCGCCGGGACGCACCACGCCGCCGATGGTGTTGACGCGGATGTTGTTGACGATGCCGTCGGCGGTGGCGGTCAGGCGCGTCTGCTCCAGCACCTGGCTGCGGTCGCGCAACTGCTCGGTCTGGGTGGTCAGGTCTTCCTGCGCTTTGGTCATTTCGGCCTGGGCATCCTGGAAGTACTTGTTGCGGCGGTTGGTCATCTGCGCCTGGATGTCGGCCACGGCCCGCTGCAGCCGCAGGATCTCGGCCTGGCTGACGTCGCCGGTGGCCACCAGCTTGCGGTTGATGGCCAGTTCCTGGCGCGACAGCTTCAGCATGTTGCCCAGCGCGGCCAGGTCGCCTTCGATCGCGGTGCGGCGCTTCTTGTAGAGATCGCGCTGGTTGCGGATGTAGTCGTCGTAGCCGCGCAGGTCGTCGGGAAACACCAGCGGCTTGCCGTAGACCTCGGCGTGCAGGCGCGCCAGGGTGATGCGCAGCGCCGCCACCTTGGCGTTGCTGTCGGACACCGCGGCGCGGGCGCGCGCTTCCTGCAAGGTCACCAGCACGTCGCCGGCGCGCACGGTGTCGCCCTCGTGCACATGCAGCTCGGTCACGATGCCGCCGTCGGGCGACTGGATGACCTGGGTGCGCGCCGCCGCGATGATCTGCGCCGGCGCGCGCGTGACCTGGTCGATCTTGCCCACCGCGGCCCAGGCCACCAGCACGCACAGCCCGGCGAACATGGCGCGCAGGCACCAGCGCGCGCGCTGCCGCGGCGGCAGCAGCGACAGCGCCTGCCAGACTTCGCCCACGATCACCGGCGTGCCGCCGGCTTTGGGCCGGGACGGCACCATGGCTGCGCGCTTCATGACGATGCTCCCGCGATGCCGGGCGCGACAGCGGTCACGCGCGGCTCGCCCTGGCGCCTGACGCCCAGGCCCGCCAGCACCGCGTCGCGCGGCCCGTCCTTGACGATGCCGTGGCCGACCATGACCACGATGCGGTCGGCCAGCGACAGCACGGTGGGTTTGTGCGTCACCATCACCAGCGTGGCGCCGGCCTGCGCCTCTTCGGCCAGCACGCCCAGGCAACGGCGCTCCTGGTCGTCATCCATGGAGGCGGTCGGTTCGTCCAGCAGGATGATGCCGGGCTTGCACAGCAGCAGGCGGGTGAACGCGACCAACTGGCGCTGCCCGCCGCTCAGGCCGCGGCCGCCTTCGACGATGGGCCGCTCCAGGCCCTTGGGGTGGGCCGCGACGATGCGATCCATGCCGGTGCGGCGCATGGCGCGCAGGATTTCCTCGTCGCCCGGATCGGGCAGGCCGATCAGCAGGTTCTCGCGCAGCGAGCCCTGGAACAGGCGATGATCCTGTTGCAGGTAGCCGATCCGGCGGCTCAGCACCTGGCGGCTGATGTGCGACAGATCGAGGTCGTCCAGCAGCACCCGGCCCGATTGCGGCAGGTACATGCCGGTCAGCAGGCGCAGCAGTGTCGATTTGCCCGAGCCGATGGGGCCGATCACGGCGATGCGCTCGCCGGGCGTGATGAGCAGGCGCGGCACGCGCAGCGCGGGCGGATTGTCGCCATAGGCAAACGATACGTCTTCGAGCAGGAAGCGGCCTTCGAGCCGCTCGGGCACCAGCGGCCGCCGCACGCCGTGGTTGTCGGTCTGCAATTGATAGAGGCGTTCCAGCCCCTCTTCGGCGGCCAGCGCGTGGGCGCGTTGCACCAACAGGCCGGGCACCTGCAGGATCGGGGTCAGGATGCGGCCGCTGAGAATGGAGCAGGCGATCAGCGCGCCGGTGGTCATCTCGCCATGCATGACGGCCAGGGCGCCCGCGACGATCAGGCAGGCGTAGCTGAGCTGCTGCACCGATGCGCCGAGGTAGCCGACGTTTTCGCTGAGATGGCGCAGCTTGAGATCGTTGACGATGGTCTGCGCGCTGACTTCGAGCCAGCGCGACAGGAAGCGCCAGCCGCCGGCGCCGGCCTTGATGGTCTCGGCGCCTTCGACCGCTTCCACCAGCAGCCCGGTCTTGAGGTTGGCATAGCCGGCGCCTTCCTTGGCCTGGCGCGCCACGCGGCGCTGCGACGACAGGCCGATGAACAGCGCGGCCAGCGCGAAGGCCAGCAGCACCAGGCCCACCAGCGGCGTGGCCAGCGCCATCACGATGGCGATGAACACCAGCGCCATGGGCAGGTCCACCAGCGCGAACAGCGAGGACGCCGTGTAGAAGGCGCGCACCTGTTCATAGCCGCGGATCTGCGCGGCCAACGACCCCACCGAGGCCGGCATCTGGTCGATGCGCACCTGCATCAGGCGATGGAAGATGTCGCGCGACAGCATGCCATCGACGCCGACAACCACGTGGTCCATGACCCGGGCGCGGGCGATCTTGACGGCCAGTTCGATGAGCACGCTGACCAGCACGCCGCAGGCCAGCACGAACAGCGTGTATTCGCCGCGCGTGGGGATGACCCGGTCGTAGACCTGCATCGAGAACATGGAGGTAGCCAGCGCCAGCAGGCCGATCATGACCGACCCCGCGCAGGCCTCGATCAGCGCGCCGCGATGCGGCCGGATGGCCGCGTTGCGGCGCGCGCCGAAGGAGGCCGCCGACGCGTTGCCGGCGGGGCCGGCATGCACGCCTGCGGCCTCGGCGCCGGACGGCGCTTCGGCCAGCCGCAGCCGCATGCAGCGGTCGGCCAGGGCCGGGCCCGCGACCATCACGGCGCCCGTGCCGCAATCGACGGTCCAATCGCCGCCGGGCGCCAGTTCCGTCACGATGCCCCAGCGGTCGTCCTGCAGGTGGCACAGCAGCGGCAGGTGCGCCGGATCGGGCGCGGCCAGCAGCTGCGGCGCGTCCACGCCGAGATGCCGGCACAGCAGTTCAAGCTGGCCGATCGCCAGCGGCGCGGCCTCGCACAGCCGCAGGCCGGATCGCAGCCGCATGGGATCGAGCGCCGTGCCCTGCATTGCGGCCAGCCGGCTCAAGGCCCAGGCGAGCGAGTCGAGGGCGGTTTTTACCTGCGCGGGTCGGCTCAAGGCTGCAACTCCGTTTCGCCCAGGCGCACCTGCAGGCGATAGATCGAGGCGGCAAGCGCAGCCTGGGAGTCGGCCGCGGCGTACTGGTTCTGCGCCAGCTCGCGCACGGCATTGAGCAGGTCGATCCAGGATTTGCGGCCGGCGGTGAATTGCCGGGAATAGGAGTCCAGCACGTGGCGCGAGCCCGCGACCGCGCTTTGCAGCGCCGTCAGCTGGCGTTGCGCTGACAGGTATTGGTCGACGTCGCCGTACATGGCCTCGCGCTGCTCCAGCCAGGCCGCCTCGACCGACTGGCCGGCCGCGGCCACGCGTTCGTTGATCGCATCGGCCTCGATGCCGGTTGCGAAGCCCGCGCCGGGTGTATAGCGGATGCCCACGAATACCGAGGTGCCGCGATCGGTGCCGGCGCCGGGGTAGGAATCGCCCAAGGGCTTGTTGACGCGCAGGTAGGCGGTGGGCCAGCGCTGCGCGTGTTTGGCTTCGAGCTGGGCCTGCATCGCCGCCACGTCGCTGCGCGCCATCTGCACGGCGGCGCTGTCACGCGCCAGGGTGGCGAGGTCCTGGGCGTGCAGGCGCGCCGCGACCGCCTTGACCGTGGCCGGGTCGGGCCAGTGGGGCAAGGCGTCGGCGTCTTCGTCCAGTGCCGGCAAGCCGGTCAATTGTTCCAGGCGTTGCGCGGCCAGGCGCAAGCTGGAGCGCGCGGCCGCCAGGTCGACTTCCGTCTGCCGCAGGCGCGACAAGGCCAGTTCGACGTCCACGGCAGGCGATGCGTCGGCCGCGACACGGCGGCGGATCTGTGCTTCGTAGCCATGCAGCAGGGCGATGGTTTCGCGCGCCACCGCGACCTTGTCGCGGGCGCTGATCAGGGCCTGCCAGGCGCCGATCACCTGCAGCGCCAGTTGCTGACGCTGCCACAAGATGCGCGCTTCGCTCTTGCTGGCGTCGGCCAGCGCGCGGTCGATGTTGGCGTTGAGCTGGCCGCCGTCCCACAGGGTCTGTTCGAGCTGGAGTCCGCGCGCGGCGGGGGAATTAGGCGAGGTGGAGTGCGATTCCATGACCACGGAAGCCGCCGGCCACCAGTGGCGCCGTGCGGCATCCACATCGACGTTGGCGGCCGCCACTTCCTGCGCGGCGGCGCGTGCCAGCGGATGGCCGGTGACGGCGGCGTTGACCAGGGCCTGCAAGGTAACGGCGGGCTTGGATGCCGTGGCTGTCGCGGCGTGGGCCGCGGGCGCCGGTTGCGTGGCGTGGACGGCGCACGCGCCGGCCGACGCGGACAGCGCCGCCAGAATGCGCGCGCAGCACGCCAACTTGCACAGCCGGTCGCCAGGCCGGCGGGGCCGGGCGGGGCGCGGCGCGTGATCCATCAGGGACTCAGAGCGCGAGACATCATCACGACGCCGATATGGGACCGCTTTTTTTTCCTGGTTGCATCCAGGTATTTTTCTATTGGCTTGATGCATGTGCCGGTCCACCTTCTGACGGACAAAGTGATCTTTTTTGGTTGGGTGGATTTGATCATCCACGGTTGGACATTTGCCGCTCAGCCATTGAAGTGGTTTTTGTCTGGCGAGGTCGCCGAACGGCAATTGGCGCCGATGGCCGGGCGCGTTCAACGTTGCTGAAGAACGGCCAGGATTTTTCGGCAGAAGTGAGTCTATGCTCATTAATGCACGGAAAATCCGCAGATCAGTCCGATACTGAATCGATCTTGATGCGAACCCATAGCAGCGGGCTCTATTGAAACTTTCAGCCGCACTTTTTGCTGCGTATTGCACGCTTGCGTTATGTCGGACGGAGTGAGCGGGAATGTCGGGCGCATTGTTGTCAAACATATTGATTTCGCCGCGCCGGGTCGGCAAACATGGTCCCCCACGTCTGTTGAGAATCAATGGGGGAACGCAATGAAAGGCATACGCAAGGTGAAGTACATCGGCAAGCGGGGACTGTTCAGACTGTCGCCCGCGCTGGCCGAACGCTGCGGGGTCGACTTCCGGCTGGATGCGCCCAACCGGGTATTTCTGGAACAGCGCATCTTCGGCTACCTGAACCGGTTGGCCGAAGGCGCGGGCGGATCACAGGACCTGCTGTTCCTCGGCCTGGACAAGCACAACTGGCACTACCCGCGGCTGCTGCGCGCGAACTTCCATTCGCTCGACATCCTGCCGCGCAACGCCGTCTACGGGCGCCCTGGGCGGCATTGGGTCGGCGATGCGCTGGAGATGGCGGCGCACTACGGCGCGGAACGCTTCGACGTGGTGATCGCCAACGGTGTGCTGGGCGCGGGCATTGACGGCGAGGCGGGCCTACGCCGCCTGCTGGCGCAATGCCATACGGTGCTCAAGCCCGGCGGCGTGCTGCTGCTGGGCTACAACGATCTACCCGAGCGCACGCCCTTTCCGGTGGTGGTGGATGGCGGGTTCGAGGAGTTCGTGCCCGACATCGAGGGGGTGCACGCGTCGCGCCATATGGTGGACGACCCTTTCCGGCATATCTATTGCTTTTGCCGCAAGGTTGGCTGACGGGGGGGCCAGCGGTCCGTCGAGCGGACGCGCCGCGCGCGGGCGCGGCGGCCGGCGTCGAATCAACCGGGGTAGAGATCCATGCGCCGGTGTTCCCAGGCCGGCAGGGCGGCGCGCAGCGTGGCCACCCGCTGCGGATCGAGGTCGGCCGTGATGTGGCCGGCGCGGTCCGGCATGCAGGCCAGCACTGTGCCCCAGGGGTCGATGATCATGCTGCGGCCCAGGCACGGCAGGCCCGGTCCGTCGCCACCGATCTGCGCGGCGGCGATCACGTAGCACTGGTTCTCGATGGCGCGGGCGCGCAGCAGCGGTTCCCAATGGTCGCGGCCGGTGTGCAGGTTGAAGGCTGCCGGCACCACCAGCACATTGGCGCCGCGCGTGCGCAGGGCGCGGTAGAGCTCGGCAAAGCGCAGGTCGTAGCAGATGCTCAGGCCCAGCGTCAGTCCGGCCGCGGCGACCGTTTGCAGGTGCGCGCCGGGCGCGAAGTCGGCGGACTCGCGGTAGGGCGTGCCATCGACCACCGCGTCGTACAGATGCACCTTGCGGTAGGTGGCGGCGATGGCGCCGTCCGGCGCGAAGGTGACACCGGTGTTGCCGAGCCGGTCCTCGCCGGCCAAGCGCTCATGCATCGAACCCAGGTGGATCCAGCAGGCGTGGCGTTGCGCCAGCGCCGCAATGCGCGCGGTGACTTCGCCGGGGATCGGGCTGGCGGCGGCGCGCAGCGTGGGCGTGGCGCCGCGCACGTCGCTGTATTCGGGCGTGACGATGAGCTGCGCGCCGTCGTCGGCCGCGGCGGCAATTGCGCGTTCCAGCGCGGCCAGATTGGCCGCGCGATCCTGGCGGCTGTCGAGCTGGAGGGCTGCGACTCGGATGGACATGCGGGTTCCTTGTCAGTGTGCCTGCGCCTGGGCCTTCAGCCCCAGCGCGACCGCGCGCGCGATCTGGCCCAGCAGGGCGGCGCCCGCGCCGCCGTGGAGCGTGTGCGCGGTTTGCCAGTCGGTGAAGCCGTCGGCCAGGACCGCCAACACCACGCTGCAGTCATCGACGGTGAGGATGCCGGCGTCATGGCGCAGGCCGGGCAATTGGCCGGCCTTGCTGGCCAGATGGGCCGCGGCGGGGAGCGCGGCGCCGAAGTGGGCGCGTTCGCGCTGGTCGGCCAGGACATCGAGCGCGAAGGCGCGCAAGGGCGCGGGCAGCGCGCCGTCGCGCAGCAACCAGCAGAGCGCGGCGGTGGCATCGCCGGCACTGGTGAAATTGTCGCGGCCGGCTTCGCGCGCAGCGGCGTCCATCATGCGGCGCTGCAGGCGGCTGGCCGTGAGCCCGGCGGCCGGGTTCCATTGATTGACCGCGTCGAATCCCAGCAGATCGATGAGCGCGTTGGTGGCGACGTTGTCGCTGAGCACGATCATCAGGCGCGCCAGTTCAGCCAGCGACAGGGCGGTGACGCCGGGCAACTGGGCAAGAATGCCGGTGCCGCCGGCGCGGTCGGCGCGCGCGGGCAGGGCCAGCGGTTGTTCGAGCGTGTAGCGGCCTTCGGCCACCGCCGCGAGCAGCGTCAGCAGGATGGGCACCTTGATGATGCTGGCTGCCGGTTGCGCGCGCTCGGCGTGATGCGCGAGCACGACGCCGCCGTCCAGATCGCGCAGGCTCAGCGAGACCCGCGCGGGCGTGGCCGCGAGCAAGGGCGTCAGCGTCGCGTCGAGATGCTGGCGCAAGGCGTCGTGGTCCAGCGGCTGCGATCCCAAGGGGAACATGGTTGATCTCCTCAGACCAGGAAGAAGAACAGCGACGAGAACAGGCAGAGGTTCACCAGGATCACCGCCCAGCCGTTGTAGAGCATGTATTTGAGTTCGCCGGAGCGCGCCAGGCCCATCTGGCCGAACATGTCGGAAGTGGGGAAGGGGCCGAACCAATCGATCTGCGAGCTGCCGAGAATGACCGCCGTGGTGGCCGCGGGGCCGACGCCGGCGGCCGCCAGCAGCGGGCCGAAGATCTTGGCGGTAAAGGTCATCTGCGCGACCGCCGCGCCGGGGATGTGGCCGATGACGTTGAACCACAGCACGATGACGCACAGCATGGCGCCGCTGATGCCGGCCAGGTACGGCGTCGCGAGGTCCAGCACGGCGTGATAGGCGTTGAGTTGGTCCACCAGCACCAGCACCGGGTTGAATAGCCAGAACAGGAAGAAGATCCAGATCAGCTTGCCGGCGCCCGCGTACATGGCTTGCAGTATCGCGCGCGGGCCCATGCCGCCGGCCAGTCCGGTGGTGGTGGCCAGCGCCACCATGACGATGATGGCGAAGGCATAGCCCGCCTTGGCGAGCACGCCGACGACCGCCAGGAGGATGATGGTCAGGCAGAATGCCCACGCCGCCCGCAGGGCGCCGCGCGAGGGCGCGGCATCGAGGTCGAAGGCGGCCGCGCCGGCGCCGGCCTCCTCGTATTGGTGGCGGGCCTCGGTCTTTTTCTGGATGCGGCCCGACATGAACCAGCCGGCCAGCAGCGTGGCCACGGCCATCGGGATGCCGGCCACCATCAGGTACTGCGGGTAGCTCAGTCCGGTCAGGCCGGTGACCGTGACCACGTTGGGCGTGAAGGGGCCGAGTACCAGTCCGGCGGAACCGGCGGTCTGGAACAAGGCGGCAACCGTGGGCGGCGACAGGCGCACGGCGGCGGCGATGGGGATGACCACCGCGGCGATGATGGCGTTGCCGCCGGCCAGGGTGCCCAGCGCGCCGCAGATCAGGGTCGAGGTCACCATGATGCCCAGGCGCACGCGCACCTGGTTCGACAGGCCGATGCGGCGCACGATGGCGCGCACCATCTGTTCGGCGGCGCCGGTGCGCGAGGCGACTTCGCCCACGCCCGCGCCCAGTACGATGATCAGGCCGACCACCGCGATGAAGGAGCCCAGCGATTCGGCCAGCAGCTTGCTCATGGCGATGGGCGTGGTGCCCGTCATGATGGCGCCGAGCACGATGGCGGCAATGGTGGACAGCACGATGTCCACGCCCAGCAGCGCGATGATGGCGAACACCAGCACTGGCGTCAGGCCCCACAGGCTGGTCTGGCCGGGCAGGGCATAGTGGGTGTACAGCGCGATGGCCAGCCCCACGAGGAATACCGCGATGGCGGCATTGCGTCGGCGCGGGTGCAGCGGGTTGCCGGCGGGCGGGCGTGGCGCCGCCGCCGTCTGTGCCAATGAGGTCATGTCTTCTCCGTCCCTATCGTCTCTGTGGCCTGGCCGTGGCGCGCTGCGCGTCCGGCGGGTGTTGGCCTATTGTTGTGACCCCGCCTTGCGATTGCTGCAGGCGTGGGTTTCCAGCGGTTGCCGTCCGAGCGGCCGGGCGTGTAATGGATGGCCTGGCGCGGACGGTGAGAGTGTGGGCGCGAGGCGGGGCGGGTTCAAATGCATGGTCGGGGTGCGGGCATAACCTTTGGTTATGGCCTTCAGGTCCGTCGTATCGACCTGGCCGCGATCGGGCGCGGGCCGGCTTAACCGCCAGAGGGTCGAGCGGGCCGTTTGACGGACCGGGTGGGGATGTCGCCCGGCGTGCTGCTTTCGTCGTCCACCGTGAGGCCGCCGCCGGACATGATGCCGCGGGCGATCTCGTCGGCGGATTTGCCGGCAAAGCCGTGTTGGCCCGCGACGATGCGGAAGCTATCGCCTTCGAGCGGGCTTTGCAGCGTGGCCGAGGACAGCAGCACGCCATTGGAGCGCAGCTGGATGCGTTTGCCGACACGATCGCGGGTGAAGTCGGCCAGGGCCTGGCGGCTGTCGGGGTGCAGCACCACGTCGACATAGCGTGTGGACGTTTGCGGGTCCACGCCGGCGGTGGCCTTCTCCGCCCGCAGGGCCACGCTTTCGGCGTGGGACGCGGCGGCGGCCAGCAGCAGGACGGCACATGCGAAGGATCGGAAGGTGGACATGGGCGGGCTCCGGTTGGCGGACGGATCGATGATGGCATCCTAGCCCGAGCGGGGCGGGCGCATATTACGACTTGTATGCGAACGCTGGCATTGTCTGCCGCCGGCCAGGAAGTGACTCGCTCAAGGCGCCCTTGCGCTGCGATTCCCGCTACGCGCCATGAGCGTCCGTCCCGGGGGAACGGCGCATCGTCTTACCGGGTAATCCCGCTACCGGGAATTTCGGCAAAATTTGTATGATGACCCGATGAATATTTCCAGGGAGATTCGCATGCCGCAAGTTCCTTCCATTGCCCATGAGCGTGTCGCGGGCGGTGCGCGATGACGCCGGAAGCCCGTATCCGCGAGGAAATCTGCACCGTCGGCGCCAGCCTTTACCAGCGCGGCTACACCGTCGGCGCGGCTGGCAACATCAGCGCCCGGCTCGATGACGGCTGGCTGATCACCCCGACCGACGCCTGCCTGGGCCGGCTCGATCCGGCCGAGCTGGCCAAGGTCGATCTGGCCGGCAACCCGGTCTCGGGCGGCAAGCCATCCAAGACGCTGGCGCTGCACCAGGGCATCTACCAGGCCGATCCGGCCGCGCGCGGCGTGGTGCATACGCATTCGACGCATCTGGTGGCGCTGACGCTGGCCGGTGTCTGGCGCCAGGACGAGGTGCTGCCGCCGATCACGCCCTATCAGGTGATGAAGGTGGGCCGCATTCCGCTGATAGCCTATCGCCGCCCCGGCGATCCCGCGGCGGCCGCGCAGGTGGCGGCGCTGGCCGGCCAGGTGCGCGGGGTGTTGTTCGAGCGCCTGGGGCCAGTGGTGTGGGAACGCTCGGTGTCGCACGCCGCTTACGCGCTGGAGGAACTGGAAGAAACCGCGCGCTTGTGGCTGATGTCCGAGCCGCGCCCGGCGCCCTTGTCCGAGACCGCCATCGAGGAATTGCGCGCCGTGTTCGGGGCGCGCTACTGACCCGCGCCCCGCGCAACCTGAAGGAGCCGACATGCCGCGCCTGGCCGCCAACCTGAGCATGATGTATGCGGAACACCCATTCCTGGACCGCTTCGCCGCCGCCGCGCGCGATGGCTTCCAGGGCGTGGAGTTCCTGTTTCCCTACGACCATCCGGCCGCCGAGATCCGCGCGCGCCTGGACAGCCATGGACTGACGCAGGCGCTGTTCAATGCGCCGCCGGGCGACTGGGCCGGCGGCGAGCGCGGGATCGCGTCATTGCCGGGCCGCGAAGACGAGTTCCAGCGCGGCCTGGACCAGGCGCTGGCGTATGCGGCGGCACTGGGCAACCGCAGCCTGCATGTGATGGCGGGCCTGGTTGCGGCCGGGCAGGACCGCGCCGCGCACCGCCAGGTCTATCTGCGCAACCTGGAACGCGCGGCTCGCGCCGCCGCCACGGCCGGCGTGACCATCGTGATCGAGCCGATCAATCCACGCGACATGCCCGGCTACTTCCTGACCCGCCAGGACGAGGCGCAGACCATCCGCGCCGAGGTTGGCGCCGACAATCTGCGAGTGCAATTCGATTGCTACCACTGCCAGATCGTCGAGGGTGACCTGGCGGTGAAGCTGCGGCGCGATATGCCGGGCATCGGCCATATCCAGATCGCCGGCGTGCCGGACCGCCACGAGCCCGACCTGGGCGAACTGAATTACCCCTATCTGCTGGCGCTGATCGACGCGCTGGGTTATGCGGGCTGGATCGGCTGCGAATACCGGCCCCGGGGCGCCACCACGGCGGGGCTGGGCTGGGCCAAACCCTATCTCGCGGGAGGCGAGCGATGAAGATACTGATCACCGGCGGCGCCGGCTTCCTGGGACAGCGCCTGGCGCGCAAGCTGCTGGAGCAGGGGCGCCTGGCGCTGGCGGGCGGGCCCGCGCCCATCACCCAGATCGACCTGCTCGATGTGGCCCGGACCGATGCCCTGAACGACACGCGGGTGCGGTCGATCGAGGGCGACGTCGCGGACCCGGCCTGCCTGCAAGCGCTGATCGGCGCCGACACGGCGGTGATCTTCCACCTGGCGGCCATCGTCAGCGGCCAGGCCGAGGCCGATTTCGACCTGGGCATGCGCATCAACCTGGATGCTTCGCGCGCATTGCTGGAAGCCTGCCGCCAGCGCGGCCACCGGCCGCGCGTGGTGTTCACCAGTTCGGTGGCGGTGTACGGCGGCGCCCTGCCGGAAACGGTGCGCGACGACACCGCGCTCAATCCGCAATCCTCCTATGGCACGCAGAAGGCGATGGCCGAACTGCTGCTGGCCGACTACACGCGGCGCGGCTTCGTCGATGGCCGCGCGCTGCGGCTGCCCACCATCAGCGTGCGGCCGGGCCGGCCCAACGCGGCGGCTTCGTCGTTCGCCAGCGGCATCATCCGCGAACCGCTCAACGGCGAGCCGGCGGCGTGCCCGGTGGATGCGGATACGCGCCTGTGGTTGTTGTCGCCGCGCCGCGCGGTGCAGGCGCTGATCGCCGGCTGCGAGCTGGACGCGGCGGCGGTGGCGGACCGCCGGCCCATCAACCTGCCGGGGGTGTCGGTGACGGCGGCCGAAATGGTGCAGGCCTTGCGCGAGATCGCGGGCGATGCGGTGGCCGACCGTGTCGGCTGGCAGGCGGACGCGCGGGTGCAGGCCATCGTCGGCAGCTGGCCGGGGCGCTGGGACACGGCGCGCGCGGCGCGCCTGGGGCTGGCGGGCGACGGCGATTTCGCCGAGATCATCCGCGCCTATATCGCTGACGACTTGCGGGGGAAGGTATGAGCCAGGACAACGAAGCGCGCGCGGTCGGGGTGATCGGCCTGGGCGCGATGGGCGCGGGCATCGCGCAGAGCCTGCGGCGCGCCGGCTGCCGGGTGCATGCCTACGACATCCGGCCCGGCGTGGCGGCGGCGTTCGCCGGGCAGGGCGGCGTGGCCTGCGCAACGCTGGCGGACATGGCCGGCGCCTGCGACGTGGTGGTCAGCGTGGTGGTGAACGCGCAGCAGACCGAGAGCGTGCTGTTCGGCGAGGGCGGCATTGCCGCCGCCCTGCGGCCCGGCAGCGTGTTCGTGATGTGCTCGACGGTGGACCCGGCCTGGTCGAGCGCGCTGGAGGCGCGCTTGGCGGCGCTGGGCATCCACTACCTGGATGCGCCCATTTCCGGCGGCGCGGCCAAGGCCGCGGCGGGCCAGATGACCATGATGACCGCCGGCACCCCGGCTGCCTATGCCGCCTGCGGCAACGTGCTGGAGGCCATGGCGGGCAAGGTCTACCGGCTGGGCGAGCGAGCCGGCGCGGGCAGCAAGGTCAAGATCATCAACCAGCTGCTGGCCGGCGTGCACATCGCCGTGGCCGCCGAGGCCATGGCGCTGGGCCTGCGCGAAGGGGTCGACGCCGACGCCTTGTATGAAGTCATCACCCACAGCGCCGGCAATAGCTGGATGTTCGAGAACCGTATGGCTCACGTGCTGGCGGGCGACTACACGCCGCTGTCGGCGGTGGACATTTTCGTGAAGGACCTGGGGCTGGTGCTGGACACGGCGCGCCACAGCAAGTTTCCGTTGCCACTGGCGTCCACGGCGCACCAGATGTTCATGCAGGCGTCTGCCGCCGGCCACGGCCGCGAGGACGACAGCGCGGTCATCAAGATCTTTCCCGGAATCACTTTGCCGGAGTCCGCATGACGATCAAACTGGGGTGCATCGCCGACGACTTCACCGGCGCCACCGACCTGGCCAACAACCTGGTGCGCGCCGGCATGCGTAGCGTGCAGACCATTGGCGTGCCGGACGGGGCGCTTGAGACGCCGGCGGACGCGGTGGTGGTGGCGCTCAAGACCCGCACGCTGCCCGCCGCCGAGGCGGTGGCGCAATCGCTGGCGGCGCTGGCCTGGCTGCGGGCGCAGGGCGCCGGGCAGATCTATTTCAAGTATTGCTCGACCTTCGACAGCACGGCGCAGGGCAATATCGGCCCGGTCGCCGATGCGCTGATGACGGCGCTGGACACGGATTTCACCATTGCCACGCCGGCCTTTCCCGACAACAAGCGCACGGTGTTCAAGGGCTATCTGTTCGCCGGCGACGTGCTGCTGAACGAGTCGGGCATGCAGCATCATCCCCTGACGCCGATGACCGATCCGAACCTGGTGCGTGTGTTGGCGGCGCAGACCCGGCGCAAGGTCGGCCTGATCGACTACGCGGTGGTGGCGCGCGGCAGCCGCGCGATACGCGGGCGCATCGACGCGCTGCGGCGGGAGGGGGTGGAGATCGCCATCGTCGACGCTATCTCCAATGACGACCTGCTGGCGCTGGGGCCGGCGCTCAAGGACATGCCGCTGGTGACGGCGGGGTCGGGCGTGGCGATCGGCCTGCCCGGAAACTGGGGCCTGGCGCCGGGCGCGGCCGCCGCATTGCCGCGCGAGCCGGGCGCCCAGGCGGTGGTGGCGGGCAGCTGCTCGAGCGCGACCCAGGGCCAGGTGGCGGCGTTCATCGCGCAGGGCCGGCCGGCGCTGGCGCTCGATCCCTTGCGCATCGCCGCGGGCGAGGACGTCGTGGCGCAGGCGCTGGCCTGGGCCGCGCCGCGCCTGTCCGGCGGCCCGCTGCTGATCTATTCGACGGCCCGGCCCGACGCAGTGCAGGCGGCGCAGGCCAGCCTGGGCGCGGCGCGCGTCGGCGCCCTGGTCGAGGACGCCATCGCGCGGATCGCGGCGGGCCTGGCGCGGCTCGGGGTGCGGCAGCTGATCGTCGCCGGGGGCGAGACCTCGGGCGCGGTGGTGCAGGCGTTGGGCTTGACGCAACTGGCGATCGGCGAGCAGATCGACCCGGGGGTGCCGTGGTGCGCCGGCGATGCGCAGGCGGTGCAAGCGCGTATGAGCATCGCCTTGAAGTCAGGCAACTTCGGCGGCGTCGATTTCTTCACGCGGGCGTTCCTTCAGGACGCCTGACGATCGACCGCTGGTCCGGACGCCGCGCCTGCGCGGGCCGGCGTGTTCAGCGATGCGCCTGGCGCAGTCGCTTGGCGGCGTTGACCATGTGGATGCGGGCGGCTTCGCGCGCCGCTTCCGCGTCCTGGCGCCGGATGGCGTCGACAATGGCTTCGTGCTCACGCAGCACCGCGCGCATCTGGTCGGCGTGACGCGCCTCGTTGCCGCGCGTGACGCGGGTGGCGGCTTCGAGATACTGGCTGACGAAGGCCAGGGTGGCGAGGAAATACGGATTGCCGGTGGCGCGGGCGATGCTGCGGTGGAAGGCCACGTCTTCAGTGACGCCGTCGCCGCCGTTGTCGACCGCCGTGGTGATGGCGGCCAGCGCCTGGTCGATGGCCGCCATGTCGCGTTTGCCGCGGTGCGCCGCCGCCTGCGCCGCGATTTCGGTTTCCAGCGCGCGGCGCAGATCGACGATGTGCAGTACCGCGTCCAGCGAGTCGAGTTCCGCCGCGTCGATGCGCAGCGCGCGGTTGCCGCCTTGGCCGGTGACGAACACGCCGCTGCCTTGGCGCGCCTCGACGATGCCGTCCTGGCGCAGCCGTGACACCGCTTCGCGGATGACGGTGCGGCTGACGCCGAACTGCTCGGCCAGGCGGGTTTCGGTGGGCAGTTTTTCGCCAGGCTGCACGCGGCCCGCGTCGATCTCGGCGAGCAACTGCTTGGCCACCGTGTCGGTCAGCGTGGGGGGGGTGTGGAGTCGGGGAAAGGCCATGGCATGGGGCCGTGAAAGCGGGGCGCGGCGCCGCCTCGGAACAGGGGCTTCATGATAACCCGCCGGTTCCGGCCGCCGCGCGCGCGCGGTTCAGGCAGTCGATGAAAAACTGCGCGGCCGGCGTCGGCGGCGAATCGGCCCGCGTCAGGATCGACACCCGCGCCGCCGGCAGCGGGTGCGCCAGCGGCAGGATGCACAAGGACGTGGGCGCGAGCACGCGGTGCAGGCCATTGCGCACGAAAAAACCCACGGCGTCGCTCTGCCCCAGGATCGCCAGGGCGATGGCGATGGACTGGCAAGGGATCACGTCTGCGGGCGGCGGCAGGCCGCGTTCCGTGTAGGCCAGGCGCAGCAGGTTGGTGGGCGTCTGCGTATTGCCGGGCATCAACCACAGCAGGTCGCGCAGTTCGGCCAGATCGGTGGCATGGCGCAGGGGGTGGTCGGCACGCGCGCCCACCGCCAGCGGCAAGGTGAACAGGGTGGTGCGGGCAAAGCCGTCGTAGATGTCGCCGTCGTATTCGGTCTGCACCACCAGGTCGTAGCGGCCTGTTTCCAGCTGTTCGTGGCTGTAGGGCGGCGCGACCTCATGGAAGGCCACCGCGACGCGCGGCATGCGGGCGCGGAACGCCGCCAGCGCGGCCGGCAGGATCGGCAGCACCGACGAGCTGATGGCCAGGTTGAGCGTGCCGCCTTCGCCGTCGCGCATCTGGTCGATGTCTTCCTGCGCGCGCCGCGCTTCCTGCAGGATCAGCACGGCGCGTTTGTGCAGGGCCTGGCCGTAGGACGTCAGCTCGACGCCCTTGGCGCTGCGCCGCACAAGTTCGGCGCCCAGGCTCTGTTCCAGTTCGCGCAGGCTGCGCGTGGCCGCCGGCTGAGTCACGCACAGGGCGCGCGCGGCGGCGCGGATGCTGCCGTGTTCGGCGATCAGCACGAAGGCGCGCAACTGGCGCAGGTTCATGGGCGCGGGCAAGGGGTATAAGCAAAAGTCATCACCGCAGCAAAAATACTGTCTTTCGCGTTTCGGCGGCCATCCGTATATTCACTAGCACCCGCCGCTTCCGGCTGCGGCGCGCCGGCCGCGCCCGCTCCGGAATGGGCGGGCCTGGCACGGCTTCCGGAAACACGGGCCGGCATACAGATCCGACATCAAGGGGAACACATGTCCATCGCCATCGCGGCCGGCGCCAGCGCGCGCAGCCTGCATACGCCATCCATGCGCCGGCGGGTCATCGCCGGCACCACCATCGGCAACGCGCTGGAGTTCTTCGACTTCACCGTCTTCACCTTCCTGATGCTGGTCATCGGGCCGCTGTTCTTTCCGGCGGCCTCCAGCTACGGGCAATTGCTGCTGACCACGGCCACCTTCGGCGTCGGCTTCCTGATGCGGCCGGTGGGCGGCATGCTGATCGGCTCCTACGCCGACCGCCACGGCCGCCGCGCCGCCATGACCTTGACGTTGTGGCTGATGGGGCTGGGCTGCGCGCTGATCGCGGCGGCGCCGACCCATGCGCAAATGGGGGCGCTGGGGCCGGTGATGATGGTGCTGGCGCGGCTGATCCAGGGCTTTGCCGCCGGCGGCGAGGTGGGCGCCTCGACCACGCTGTTGGTCGAGCATGCGCCGCCGTCGCGGCGCGGGTTCTATTCCAGCTGGCAGTTCGGCAGCCAGTCGCTTGGCGTGGCGCTGGGCGCCGTCGTGGTGGGGACGTTGACCGCCGCGCTGACCGCCGAGCAGATGCAGGCCTGGGGCTGGCGCGTGCCGTTCGTGATCGGCATCCTGACGGTGCCGGTGGGCGCCTATATCCGCCGCAATCTGGAAGAGACGCTGCACGCCGATGAGCCGGATGCGCGCCGGCCGCGCGCCGCCGGCCACCAGCCGCTGCGCCGCATCTTCGCCGAACACAAGACCGAAGTCGCCAAAGGCATCCTGCTGATGATCGGCGGCATGGTGTGCGCGCAGATCATCGGCTTCTACATGCCGTCGTACGCGCACCGCGAACTGGGGCTGCCGGCGACCTCGACCCTGTCGGCCAGCGTGGTGGTGGGGGCGGTGGGCTTCCTGTTCGCGCCGCTGGTCGGCAAGCTGGCCGACCGGGTGGGACGCAAGCGCGTGATCTTCTGGTCGAGGGTGACGACGGTGGCGGTGCTGCTGCCGTGTTTCGAATGGCTGATCGCCGCGCCCAGCAGCGCGCGGCTGATGCTGGTGGTGGCGCTGCTGTCGATCCTGCTGGCGCTGCAATCGGCGCCCGGCATCACCATGTTGCCTGAATTGTTCCCGAAATCCGTGCGCACCACCGGCATGTCGGTGGTGTACGGCCTGGGGATTTCCGTGTTCGGCGGCTTTGCCCAGTTCTTCGTGACCTGGTTGCTGCACGTGACCGGCAATCCCATGGCGCCCGCCTGGTATCTGATGGTGGCGGTGGCGCTTTCCACAGTGGTGCTGTTCTGGATCCGCGACCGCACCGGCGACGATATCGACAACCAGGAGGCCTGATGCAATCCGCTACGCCCTATTTTTCCCGCAGCTACGCCGAGGCGCGGGCGCGCTTTGCCGCCGCGGCCCGGCCGCTGGCCACGCAGTTCGAGTCCTATCCGATCACGCCCAAGGGGCGCGAGGGCGAGGATCTTGCCACCGATGTGGCGCTGATCGGCGACCAGGATGCCACGCGGCTGCTGATCATGACGTCCGCGACCCACGGCGTGGAAGGCTTCTGTGGTTCGGGTTGCCAGCTGGCGCTGTTGGATGACGCCGAGATGCTGGAGCGCGCGCGCCTGGCCGGCGTGGCGCTGCTGCTGGTGCATGCGGTGAATCCGCATGGCTTCTCGTGGCTCGCGCGCACCGACGAAGGCAATGTCGACCTGAACCGCAACGCGCAGCCCTTTGACGGGCAGCCGTTGCCGGCCAATCCGGAGTACGGGCGCATCCACGAATTGCTGCTGCCCGAGCAGTGGCCGCCGTCGGACAGCAACCGCGAGCAGATCGCCGCCTACATCGCCGGAAACGGCCTGCCGGCCTTCAAGCAGGCCGTCACCCGCGGGCAATACACGCATGCCGATGGCCTGTTCTATGGCGGCGACCGCCCGGCCGCCTCGCTGTCGAACCTGCGCCGCATCCTCCAGGAGCATGCGGCCGCATACAGGCAGATCGGCTGGATCGACGTGCACACGGGGTTGGGGCCGCGCGGCCATGGCGAGAAGATCTACGCCGGCCGCCGCGACGAGGCCGAAGTGGCGCGCGCGCGCCAATGGTGGGGCGCCGACATCGCCGTGCCGTACCAGGGCACGTCGGCCTCGGTGGACATCACCGGGCACCTGGCGGGCCTGATGTACCAGGCCTGCCCGGACGCGGTGCCGACGCTGATGGCGCTGGAATACGGCACACAGCCGTCCGAGCAGGTGGTGGATGCGCTGCGGGGCCGCAATTGGCTGCGCGCGCATCCCGATGCCCCGCCGGCATTGCGTGACCAGATCCTGCGCGCCACGCTGGAGGCGTTCTATTGCGACGCGCCGGACTGGCATGGCGCGGTGCTCGGGCAGAGCCGCGTGGCGGTGCTGCAAGCCGTGCTGGGCCTGGCGGCGGACTGACGCCGGCCGGCAGGGCCGATCCGCCACGGATCGGCTTGCATTGTCATTGAGATGTTATATCATCTTTCAGTTTTTTGTAATGATATAACATCCAAGAGGTAAAAAATGGCAAGCAAGATGCAGGGAAAGCAGGGGTGGCGGGGAAGGCGTGGCACGGCGCGGGCAGGAGGGATGCGCGGCACGCGGGCGCTCAAGCCCCTGGTTTGTTCCCTGATGCTGGCCGCGCCGGTGGCGCAGGCCGAGACCGAAGCCGATGCATCGCGCAGCCGCACGCTGGCGCCGATCACGGTGTCGGCCAATCCGCTGGGCCTGGACCTGAACAGCACCATGCTGCCGGCTTCCGTGCTGGAAGGCGATGAACTGATCGAGCGCCGCGCCGGCACGCTGGGCGAGACCCTCAAGAGCCTGCCGGGCGTGAACAGCGATACCTTCGGCGGCGGCGCCAGCCGGCCCGTGATCCGTGGCCAGACCGCGCCGCGCGTCAAGGTGCTGTCCGACGGTTCCGAGGTGATGGACGCGTCCGGCATTTCGCCCGACCACGCGGTGACGGTGGAGCCGCTGCTGGCCGAGCGCATCGAGGTGCTGCGCGGCCCGGCCACGCTGCTGTACGGCGGCGGCGCGATCGGTGGCGTGGTGAACGTGGTGGACAAGAAGATTCCCACCGCCGTGCCGGAGAAGGGCGTGGAGATGGAAGCCGAGCTGCGCGGCGCCACCGGCACCAAGGAGCGCGCGGGCGCGGTCGGCATTACCGCCGGCCAAGGGCAGTTTGCGGTGCGGGTCGAGGGCATGAAGCGGCGCACCAGCGACTACGACGTGCCGGACTGGCCCGGCGGCAAACTGGCGGGGTCGTACAGCGAGTCCTCGCAGGGCACGGTCGGTATGTCGTGGATCACGCCGCGCGGCTATGTCGGCCTGGCCTTCACGCACCTGGAAAGCAAGTACGGCCTGCCCGGCCACAATCACGAATACGAAGGCTGCCATCCGCACGGCACGCACCTGCATTGCGGCGGCCATGACCATGATCATGACGAAGAAGGCGAGGAAGGCCACGACCATGACCACGATCACGAACATGGCGGTGTGCCCTACGTCAAACTGCGCAGCAACCGCCTGGACCTGCGCGCCGAATACCAGGACCCGTTCGCCGGTTTCGAGAAGATCCGCGTGCGCGGCGGCCTGACCGACTACCAGCACGACGAGATCGAGGGCGGCCAGGTCGGCACCCGCTTCAAGAACAAGGGCTACGACCTGCGCGTGGAATTGCAGCACAAGCCGGTGGCCGGCTGGCGCGGCGTAATCGGGCTGCAGAACGCCTACAGCGACTTCCGCGCCGACGGCGAGGAAGCCTTCCTGCCGCGCAGCCGCACGCGTTCGAACGGCCTGTTCGTGCTGGAGGAGTACCAGCTGAACGACTGGCGTTTCGAGGTCGGTGCGCGCCAGGACTGGCAGCGCATCGCGCCGTCCGGCGGCGCCTCGCGCAGCAGCCTGTCGGGCACCTCGCTGTCGGCTGCCGCCATCTGGGACTTCGCGCCGCAGTACTCCGTGGCCCTGTCGCTGTCGCGTTCGCAGCGCCTGCCGACCGCGCAGGAGCTGTACGCCGATGGCGTGCACTTGGCCACCAATACCTATGAACTGGGCAACTCGGGCCTGGGCCGCGAGACCTCGCACAATATCGACCTGACCCTGCGCAAGCATGCGGGCGACACGACCTTCTCGGCCAGCGTGTTCCACAACCGCGTCAAGAACTACATCTACGCCAATACGCTGGACCGCTACGAGGACTTCCGCCTGATCGAGTACACCCAGCGCGACGCCGAGTTCACCGGCGTCGAAGGCGAGCTGCGGCACCAGTTCACGCCGGTGTTCTCGGCGGCGGTGTTCGGCGACTACGTGCGCGGCAAGCTGACCGGCGGCGACGGCAACCTGCCGCGCATCCCGGCGGCGCGCGCCGGTCTGCGCGGCAACGTCAAGTGGCAGCAGTGGTCGGGCGGCGTCGAGTATGCGCGCGTGTTTTCGCAGAAGGATATCGCTGCCTATGAAAGCAGCACGCCGGGCTACAACATGGTCAATGCGGTGGTGGCCTATCGCGGCCGCTATGGCGCCACGGGCTACGAGGTCTACCTGCGCGGCACCAATCTGCTGAACAAGCTGGCCTACAACCACGCCTCGTTCATTTCGTCGGTGGCGCCGCTGCCCGGGCGCAGCGTGATGCTGGGTATGCGCCTGACCTATTGAGGCGGCGCGGCCGGACTGCGCGGGCCGAGGGATGTGCTAAGTTCCCGCCATCCCGCCCGCCCCGGAGTGCGCCATGCTGAAGTTCGCCGCCAATCTGTCGATGATGTACCAGGAACATGCGTTCCTGGACCGCTATGCGGCCGCGGCCGCCGATGGCTTCGCGGCGGTTGAATGCATGTTTCCCTACGAAGCGCCCGCCGCTTCCGTGCGCGCGCGCATGGATGACGCGGGGGTGTCGCAGGTATTGTTCAACGCGCCGCCCGGCGTGACCGCGCGCGGCGAGCGGGGCCTGGCCGCCTTGCCCGAGCGCCAGGCCGAATTTCGCGCCGGCATCGAGCAGGCGTTGGACTATGCCGCCGCGCTGGCCTGTGCCCAGGTGCATGTGATGGCCGGCGTGGCGCCCGAGGGCGCGGCGCGCGCGCCCATGCTGGACTGCTACCGCGAGAACCTGGACTGGGCCGCGCGCCAGGCGCGCCCGGCGGGCGTGACGCTGCTGATCGAACCCATCAACACGCGCGACATTCCCGGCTATTTCCTCAATCGTCAGGACGAGGCCCACCAGGTGGTGCAGGCGGTCAACGCGCCCAACCTGAAAGTGCAGATGGACCTGTACCACTGCCAGATCGTCGAGGGCGATGTCACCGCCCGCTTGCGTCAGTACCTGCCCACCGGGCGGGTTGGGCACCTGCAGATCGCCGGCGTGCCGCTGCGCCAGGAACCCGATCGGGGCGAGCTGGATTACGGCTGGATTTTCCAGGTGCTGCGCGAGCTGGACTACACCGGCTGGATCGGCTGCGAGTACCGTCCCGCCGCCGGCACCCGCGCCGGCCTGGGCTGGCTGGCCGCGGCGCGCGCCTGAGCGCGTGGGTTCCGGTCGCTTTCGTGCCGGCGCGTCATGACCGTGATCGCGGCTGTCGCGTCGCGCCGAAAATATAGTTAATATGTTAATTAAATCAAGAACACCAGGAGACAACCCCATGTCCAGAAGAGGCTTCATGCGCCGCGTGCTGGGCGCCGCGGCCGTGGCGGCATTCGCCGCGCACGCCGCGCCCGCGCTGGCCGGCGAATTCCCCGACCGTCCGATCCGCTGGCTGGTGCCATTCAGCGCCGGCGGCGGCAGCGATCTGGCCACCCGCATCGTCGCCAAACATGTGAGCCAGACGCTGGGCCAGCCGGTGGTGGTGGAGAACCGGCCCGGGGCGGCCACCATCGTGGCGGCCCAGGAAACCGCGCGCGCCGCGCCCGATGGCTATACGCTGATGACTGCGGGCATGAGCACGCTGGCCTTGAACCCGTGGCTGTACAAGCAACTGCCTTATGACCCCTGGAAGGATCTGAGGCCGGTCTCGACGCTGGTGGCACTGCCGATCGTGCTGGTGGCCTCGCCGGCTTCCGATCTGAAGAACCTGCCGGAGGTGATGGCGTACCTGTCGGACGACAAGTCGGCCAGCTACGCCTCGCTGGGCGTGGGCAGCCCGCACCACCTGGCGATGGAGCTGTTCCTGTCGCTGTTCGGCGCCAAGGCCACCGCGATTCCGTACAAAGGCACGCCGCCGGCCTTGCAGGACGTGGCGGCGGGCGTGGTGCCGCTGATGATGGCCGACCTGGCGGCCGCGCGGCCTTTGATCCAGGCGGGCAAGCTGCGCGCCATCGCGGTGCCCGCGAACGCGCGTTCGGAACAGTTGCCGGATGTGCCGACTTTCGGCGAGGCCGGCGGGCCGCCGCTGGAGGCCACCGCCTGGCAGGGCGTGGTGGCGCCGGCGGGCACGCCGAAGGCGGTGGTCGACAAGCTCAGCGGCGCGATCCAGACGGCGCTGCGAGCGCCCGAGGTGGCCCGGCAGCTCAGGCTGCAAGGCATGCAGCCGATGGGCAGTTCCTCGAACGACTTCTACGATTACGCGCGCCGCGAGTACGAGAACTGGGGCGTGGTCATCCGCAAGAAGAATATCTCGGTGGATTGAGACCGCGCGCGCCGCTTCGCCTGCCGGGCCAAGGCCGCCGGTGGCGGGGCTTGGCGTGACGGAGGCGCGGTCTACGCCGAGGCGGCGCGGTTCTGGCGGCGCGCGGTGGCGGCGCAGCCGGCCGAGGCGATGATGATGCCGCAGATCGCCAGCCACTGCGTGCCGGACAGGTGCTCGTGCAGCACGATGACGCCGGCCAGCGCGCCCATGGCGGGCTCCATGCTCAGCAACACGCCGAAGGTCTTCTGCGGCAGGCGCCGCAGGGCGACCATTTCCAGGGAATAGGGCAGGGCGCTGGACAGGATGCCGACGGCGATGCCGGCCAGGATCAGCTTCGGGTCCAGCAGCGCCATGCCGGCGTGGGCCGCGCCCACCGGCAGCGCCACCATGGTGGCCGCCAGCAACCCCAGCGAGGTGGCCTGGCCGCCATGCACGTTGCCGGCCTTCTTGCCGAAGATGATGTACAACGCCCAGCACACCGCCGCGCCCAGCGCGTAGGCGATGCCGACGGGGTCGAGGTCGTGCATGGACTGGCCGGTCGGGATCAGCAGCAGCAGCCCGGCCAGGGCGCAGGCGATCCAGACGAAGTCGATGGCGCGCCGCGACAGCGCCACCGCCAGGGTCAGCGGCCCGGTGAATTCGATGGCGATGGCCACGCCCAGCGGCAGGGTGCGCAGCGCCATGTAGAACAGCAGGTTCATGCAGGCCAGCGTCACGCCGTACAGCGCGATCTTGGCGGCGTTGCGCCGCGTCAGCGGAAAGCGCCACGGGCGCCAGAACGCGATCAGGATGATGGCGCCGATGACGATGCGATAGGCCGTCGTACCCTGGGCGCCCACTTCGGGAAACAGCGACTTGGCGAACGAGGTGCCGATGCACAGCGAGGCCATGGCGCCGATCAGCGACAGGGTCGGCATCAGGGTGGAGACGGAGGCGTCGCGTGCGGAGGGCAGGGCGGTGGCGGTCATGGTGTTGCGGCTACAGGAAAATCAGGGGCGACGGCTTCCCAGTGTAAGCAAGGCGCCTGATTATTTTCTGCGGTGAGGGGGCTGCAAATGAAGTTTCCCGTCAAGTTCGGGGGGCGGATCGCGGCGCGGGACGTTTAGAATCGTTCAACCGGCCCATCGGGCCTGGCCCGCCGCAGTCCGAGACACCCCATGGAACTAGACGATTTCGATCTTCAGATCCTGCAGAGCCTGCAGGAAGACAACCAGCGCACCAGCCAGGAGGTGGCCGAGCGCGTCAACCTGTCGCCGGTATCGTGCCTGCGCCGCATGAAGCGCCTGCGTGAATCCGGCGCGGTGCTGGGCGACGTGTCGGTAGTGGACCCGGCGGCGGTGGGACGCGACATCATGATGATGGTGCTGGTGTCGCTCGAAAGCGAGCGCGCCGACAAGCTGGACAGCTTCAAGCGCGCCATGCGCGGCGCGCCGGAGATCATGCAGTGCCTGGCGGTGACGGGCGAAGTGGATTTCGTGGTCACCATGACCGTGCGCGACATGGCGGAGTACGATGCCTTCGCGCAGCGCCACTTCTGGGGTGATCCGAATGTGAAGCGCTTCTCGACGCTGGTGGTGATGAACCGCGTGAAATACGGGCTGGCCGTGCCGACGGCGCGGCCGGACGAAGAATAGAAAGGAAACCACATGGCCTTGCATAGCTGGCTCATCTATCTGGTTGCCGTGATCGGCCTGTCGATCACGCCCGGCCCCAACACCTTGCTGGCGCTGACCCATGGCGCGCTGCACGGGCATCGCAAGGCGCTGTGCACCATCGCCGGCGGCGCGGTCGGTTTCATCGCCCTGATCGCCCTGTCGATGCTGGGCATCAGCGCGCTGCTCAAGGCCTGGGGGCCGGCGCTGACGGTATTGAAATGGGCCGGCGGCGCCTACCTGATCTGGCTCGGCGTCCAGCTGTGGCGCTCGCCCGGCGTGCAGTTGCGTCCGGCGCCCGACATGCCGCGCCTGCGCGGCACGCGCATGTTCAGCCAGGGCTTCCTGTCGGCGATCGCCAATCCCAAGGCGCTGCTGTTCTACGGCGCCTTCCTGCCGCAGTTCATCGATCCGGCGCGCAGCCTGTTCACGCAGTTCATGATCATGGCCGCCACCTTCGTGGCCATCGAGTTCCTGGTGGAGTACGTGCTGGCGCGTCTGGCGCACCGCGTGCGTCCGTGGCTGGAACGCGCGGGACGGCGCTTCAACAAGGTGTGCGGGGGATTGTTCGCGGCGATGGGGGCGGCGTTGCCGGGGTCTTGAGGCGCGTGGGCTTGAGCCACCGCCTGGGTTTGGCCCCCACTTTCTGACCCATCCATGCAAAAGCCCGGCTCCTAGGAGCCGGGCTTTTTAATTCTGGTGGCCTGGGGCGGAATCGAACCACCGACACGCGGATTTTCAATCCGCTGCTCTACCAACTGAGCTACCAGGCCAACGAAGTCCGCAACTATACACAATTTTTTGGACTTGTGCCAGTCGCGCCGAAAAAGTCTGAAGAATTTTCGGTGCGCCTTTCCATGCGGCAAGGGGCAAGGCGCGCATACTACCGCAAACGGCTGTTGCATGGGGTGCGACGCAAGGTCGCGGCCGGGGTCCCGGATGGCGTGGGGATAACCCGCGGGAGTATAATCATGGCCGGTCCGCTGTTACATGCACGCTGTACAACGTGGTGCTTGGCGGGGACCACAGCTCTAATACTCACGGCCTTGTCCTTACATGTCGGTAGCTGTTCTAGCCTTCGGTCTGAATCACACGTCCGCGCCGGTGTCGGTCCGCGAACGCGTGTCCATGCCCGTCGATCTGGTCAAGCCGGCGCTGGAAGGCCTGCGTTCGGCGTTCGGCGGATCGGTGCGCGAAGCCGCCATCCTGTCGACCTGCAACCGCACCGAAATCTATTGCGCCGCCGACGGCCACGTGGCCGACAAGCTGCCCGCGTGGCTGGCCGAACACAACCGCCTGGATGCCGGCACGCTGCACCCGCACCTGTACCGCCACCAGCAGGACGACGCCGTGCGCCACGCCTTCCGCGTGGCCAGCGGGCTCGACTCCATGGTGCTGGGCGAAACCCAGATCGTCGGCCAGATGAAAGACGCGGTGCGCGCGGCTGGCGAGGCCGGTTCGCTCGGCACGCTGCTGCACCAGATGTTCCAGCGCACCTTCTCGGTGGCCAAGGAAGTCCGCTCGCAGACCGCCATCGGCGCGCAGTCGGTGTCGATGGCCGCCGCCGCGGTGCGCCTGGCCGAACGCGTGTTCGGCAACCTGGACCAGGCCCGCACGCTGTTCATCGGCGCGGGCGAAATGATCGAACTGTGCGCCACCCACTTCGCCGCGCAGCGTCCGCGCAGCATGGTGGTGGCCAATCGCACGGCTGAACGCGCCGAGCTGCTGGCCAACCGGTTCTCGGCCAGCACCATGAAGCTGTCGGACCTGACCGACCGCCTGTCCGAATTCGACGTGGTCGTCTCCTGTACGGCCAGCTCCCTGCCCATCCTCGGGTTGGGGATGGTGGAACGGGCCACGCGCCTGCGCCGTCACCGCCCCATGGTGATGATCGACCTGGCCGTGCCGCGCGACATCGAACCCGAGGTCGGCCGCCTGGACGACGTCTACCTGTATTCCGTCGATGACCTGGGCCGCCTGGTCCAGACCGGCACCGATGCGCGCCGCGCCGCCGTGGTGCAGGCCGAGGCCATCATCGAGACCCGCGTCCAGGGCTTCATGCACTGGATGCAATCGCGTGAAGTGGTGCCCGTCATCCGCGACCTGCACCAGGCCGCCGAGGATGTCCGCGCCGCCGAACTCGAACGCGCCCGCCGCCTGCTGGCGCGCGGCGAATCGCCGGAAGCCGTGCTCGAACAACTGGCGCACGGCCTGACCCAGAAATACCTGCATGGCCCGCTGGCGGCGCTGAACCGCAGCGAAGGCGACGACCGCAAGCAACTGCTTGCCTGGATGCCGCGCCTGTTCCCCGGCCGCGACTCGCGCCGTTAGCGGCGCTGCCTCCGCCCCGCCTTGCGGCGGGCGCTCGGTCCGGGCGCCCGCCATCCCTGTTTTCCTTTGCTGAATCCCCATCATGAAATCTTCCATGCGCAGCCGGCTGGAGCATCTGTGTCACCGCCTGATCGAGGTGGACGCGCTGCTGGCCGAACCGGAAACCGCGGGCGACATGGATCGCTTTCGCAAGCTGTCGCGCGAGCGCGCCGAGCTGGAGCCGGTGGTGGAGGCGTTCACCGCGTTCGTGCGCAGCGAGGAAGACCTGGCGACCGCGCAGGAGATGCTGGCCGATCCCGAGCTGAAGGCGATGGCCGAGGATGAGATCAAGACCGGCCGGGCAAGGCTGGAATCGCTGGAGGCGGCGTTGCAGGTGCTGCTGCTGCCGCGCGATCCCAACGACGGCCGCAGCGTGTTCCTGGAAATCCGCGCCGGCACCGGCGGCGACGAAAGCGCGCTGTTCTCGGGCGACCTGCTGCGCATGTACACGCGCTACGCCGAACAGCGCGGCTGGCGCGTCGAATTGATGTCGGAGAGTCCGTCGGAGCTGGGTGGCTACAAGGAAGTGATCGCGCGCATCGAGGGCGATGGCGCCTATGGTCGGCTGAAGTTCGAATCCGGCGCGCATCGCGTGCAGCGGGTGCCCGCCACCGAGGCGCAGGGGCGCATCCACACCTCGGCCTGCACGGTGGCCGTCATGGCCGAAGCCGACGAGATGTCGGAGATCGTCATCAACCCGAGCGACCTGCGCATCGACACCTTCCGCGCCAGCGGCGCGGGCGGCCAGCACATCAACAAGACCGATTCGGCCGTGCGCATCACGCACTTGCCGACCGGACTGGTGGTGGAGTGCCAGGACGACCGTTCTCAGCACCGCAACAAGGACAAGGCCATGCAGGTGCTGGCCGCGCGCCTGAAGGACAAGGAAACCCGCGAGCGCCAGAGCAAGGAGGCGGCCGAGCGCAAGAGCCTGATCGGTTCGGGCGACCGTTCCGAGCGCATCCGCACCTACAACTTCCCGCAGGGCCGGGTCACCGACCATCGCATCAACCTGACGTTGTACAAGTTGCAGCAGATCATGGAAGGCGATCTGGAAGAACTGACCGGCGCCCTGATCGCCGAGCACCAGGCCGAGCAGTTGGCGGCGCTGGGCGACGACGTCTGAGTCGCGGGCGACTCCCAGGCATCCGATTGTCGAGCTTTCCGCGCCCATGACCGCCCAGATCAAGAACCTGCTGCTGGATACGCGCCTGCCGCGGCTCGAGGTGCGCATGCTGCTCGAACACGTGCTGGGCAAGCCGCGCGCCTGGCTGCTGGCGCACGACACCGACCCGCTGGCGCCGGAAGTGGCCACGGCCTACGAGGCGCTGGCGCAGCGCCGCCTGGCCGGCGAGCCGATGGCTTATCTGCTGGGGCAGCGCGAGTTCATGGGGCATGTGTTTCGCGTGACGCCCGACGTGCTGATCCCGCGGCCGGACACCGAGGTGCTGGTGGAAACGGCGCTGGAATGCGTGGCGGGGCAATCCGCGCCTGCGGTGCTGGACCTGGGCACCGGCAGCGGCGCCATCGCCATTTCGATCGCCCTGGCGCGCCGTGACGCCCGCGTGATGGCCAGCGACGTCAGCGCCGCGGCGCTGGCCGTGGCGGCGGGCAATGCCTGGGCCTTGACCGCTTCGGTGCGCTTTGTCGAAGGCAGCTGGTACGGCGCGGTGCCGGCTGGCGAGGGTTTCGACCTGATCGTGTCCAATCCCCCGTATGTCGCCAGCGACGACCCGCACCTGGGCCGGGGCGACGTGCGCTTCGAGCCGCGCGGCGCGCTGACCGATGGCGCCGACGGCCTCGAAGACCTGCGCCGCATCGTGGCCGGCGCCCCTGGCCACCTGAAGGCGGGGGCCGCGTTGTGGATGGAACATGGCTGGGATCAGGCCGAGGCGGTGCGCGGCCTGCTGGCCGCCGCGGGCTTCGCCGACGTCCACAGCCGGCGCGATCTGGCCGGCATCGAACGCGTTTCCGGCGGGCGCTGGCCGGGGCGCGGCTGACGCCGGGTCAACGATTTGTAACCGGCCGATTCCCCGGAACGGCCACGGGGAATCCGGGACGAAATCCCGCCTGTACCTATAATTGGCGTATTCCGTTATGCCTCCTGTCCAAGAGACCACCATGAGCGACGTTCAAGAATTCATCCGCGAAACCGTGACCCAGCACCCCGTCGTGCTGTTCATGAAGGGCACCGCCCAATTCCCGCAGTGCGGCTTTTCCGGCAAGGCCATCCAGATCCTCAAGGGCTGTGGCGTCAAGAAGCTGGTCACCGTGAATGTGCTGGAGGACGACGAGGTCCGCCAGGGCATCAAGGAATTCTCGAATTGGCCGACGATTCCGCAGCTGTACGTGGCCGGCGAGTTCATCGGCGGCTCGGACATCATGAACGAGATGAACGAGTCCGGCGAACTGAAGACCCTGCTGGAGCAATCCGGCGCCACGGCCTGATTCCATGCGGCGACTGGTCATCGGCATCACGGGCGCCACCGGCTCCCTGTACGCGGTGCGCATGCTGCAGGCGCTGCGCGGCGTGGACGATGTCGAGACGCACCTGGTGGTGTCGGCCTCGGGCGTGCTGAACATCAAGCACGAGCTCGATGTCGGCCGCCATGATGTCTACGCGCTGGCCGATCATGTGCACAGCGTGCGCGATGTCGGCGCCACGCTGGCCAGCGGCGCGTTCCAGACGGCCGGCATGGTCATCGTGCCGTGCTCGATGCGCACGCTGGCGGCGGTGGCCCATGGCCTGTCCGACAATCTCATCACGCGCGCGGCCGACGTCACGCTCAAGGAGCGCCGCCGCCTGGTCATGCTGGTGCGCGAAACGCCCTTCAATCTGGCGCACCTGCGCAACATGACCGCCGTCACCGAGATGGGCGGCATCGTGTTTCCGCCGTTGCCGGCGTTCTATCACCGGCCGGCCAGCATCGAGGAAATGGTGGACCACACCGTGGCCCGGGTGCTGGAGCTGTTCGACATCCACGTCCCCGGCCCGCACTGGGAAGGCATGTAATAGGCGCGGTCACGGCCCGGGGGCCATGACCGCCGGGCCGAGGCCCTTACGCATACTTGCCCGTCAGCCCGCCATCGACCAGCAGTTCCGTGCCGGTGATGTACGACGCTTCATCCGACGCCAGGAACGCCACCGCGTTCGCCACTTCCCAGGGCGTGCCCATGCGGCCCATCGGCACCTGCCGGTCGCGCGCGGCGCGCGCCGCCTCCAGATCATCCTTGGCAAACATGCCCGCCACGTTCCTGGCGACGCGCGGCGTGTCGATCAGGCCCGGGATCACCGTGTTCACGCGGATGCCGTCGGGCGCATACTGCTGCGCCGCCATGCGCGCGAAGTGGATCACCGCGGCCTTGCTGACGCTGTAGGCCAGATGGGGATAACCGGTATAGCGGATGCCGGCGATCGACGACACCGTGACGATGGCGCCGCCGCCCTGCGCGCGCATCAGCGGCGCCAGCAGGCGCGTGGCGATCAGCAGGCTGGTGACGTTGACGCGCTGGATGCGGTCCCAGTCAGCCAGGTCGATGTCTTCGGGGCCGCCGACCTTGCCGATGCCGGCATTGGCCTGCAGCACGTCGATGCGGCCGTAGTGGCCCCGCGCGGTGTCCACGGCGGCCTGCATGGCGTCAGCGTCGGCGACGTCGGCCTGCACGGGCAGCGCCTTGCCGCCGGCCCGTTCGACTTCATGCGCGGCATCCTCGGCCGCCGCCAGGTCGGCGTCCAGCGCGATGATGGCCGCGCCTTGGCGCGCCAGCGTCACGCAGCTGGCCTTGCCGATGCTCCAGCCGGCGGCCGACGAGCCGGCGCCGGCCACCAGCACGACCTTGCCGGCCAGCCGCGCGCCCGGCACGGGCGGAATCACGACGGTTCTCCGTCGCGCTGGTGCGATTTGCCCTTGCCGACGTAGGGAATGGCGTGGTCGATGGTTTCCCAGATGAAGCGGCCGCTTGGGCTCTGCTGTTCCTCGGCCACGTGCGACACCAGCCCGGCGGCGCGCGAGATGACGGCGAAGCCGCGCATCAGCGCCGTGGGCACGCCGATCTCGCTGAGCAGCGCGGCGACCGCGCCGGTGGCGTTGATGGTGATGTGCTTGCCGTAGGTTTCGTCGATGGCCGCCGCCAGCAGGCGCAGCGCCTTGAGTGAATCGCCGGGCAGGTCGGGCTCGGCCTCGGCCAGCGCCAGCAGCTTGATCGAACGCGGGTCGTCGGGCTTGTGCAGGTGGTGGCCGAAGCCCGGCAGCGCCTGGCGGCCGGCGCGGAATTCGCGCGCGATCGCCAGCGCTTCGGCGCGGCCGTCGGCGGCCTGGCGGATGCGGTCCAGCAGGCGCGAGCAGTTTTCCATGGTGCCGACGAACTGGCTGCCGACCGCCATCAGGCCGGACGCCACCGCGCCCTGCAGGTTCTCGGGCGCGCTCATGTAGATCAGGCGGGTGGCGATGGCGCTGGGCGTCAGGCCGTGCTCCATCAGCGTCACCAGCACGGCGTCGACGATGCGCATGTCCACCGGGCGCGCCTCGCGGCCCAGGATCTGCATGATCATGACTTCGGTGAAGGTCTTCTTGCCGATCAGGTCATCGACCAGGTCGACGTCGCGGTACGACATGCCGGTGAGGTGATGGGCGCAGAGACGGGTTTCGGGCGTGTTCATGGGGATTCCTTGAGGGCCGCGTCGCGCACGGCGTTCTTGAGCACCTTGCCGACGGGCGAGCGCGGCAGGCTGTCGTGGATATGGATCTGCTTGGGCGTGGCGACCGGGCCGAGCAGGCCGCGCACATGGGCCTTGAGCGCTTCCGCATCCGCGGCCATGCCGGGATGCAGTTGCACGGCGGCGTGCACCGCCTCGCCCCATTTGTCGTCGGGCAGGCCGAAGACCGAGCATTCGTACACCGCCGGGTGGGCCGACAACGCGTTCTCGACGTCCACGGGGTACACGTTGAAGCCGCCGGTGATGATGACGTCGCGCAGCCGGTCTTTCAGGAACAGATAGCCGCGGGTGTCGATCAGGCCGGTGTCGCCGGTGTGCAGCCAGCCGTCGACGATGGTCTCGGCGGTCTTCTCGGGCAGGCGCCAGTAGCCCGACATCACCAGGTCGCCGCGCACCACCACTTCGCCGATGGCGCCGCGCGGCAGCAGGGCGCCGGCCGGGTCCATGATGGCGACGTCCGACAGCCAGGTGACGCGCCCGACCGAGGCGCGGTTCTCGGGGGATTCCAGATCGCCGGGGCGCAGCACCGTGACGATCTGCGGCGCTTCGGTCTGGCCGTAGGTGGTGCCCAGCACCGGGCCGAAGAAGGCGCGGGCGCGGTCGATCTTCTCGGGCGGCATGGGCGCGCCGCCGTAGATCAGGTTGCGCAGGGTCGGGAAATCGGCGCGCGACACGCCGGGCTGGGCCATGATCATGTAGATCAGGGTCGGCGGCATGAAGCTGAGCGTGCCGCCGCGCTCGCGGAAGGCGGCGGTGATGCTGGCCGGCGTGGCGCTGTCGAGCAGCACGTGCGCGCCGCCGCGCGCCAGTACCGGCAGCAGGTAGGTGCCGGTGCCATGCGTCACCGGGGCGGCGACCACGTAGCGGTCCTCGTGCGTCAGGCCCCAGCTGTGGATTTGGTTGATGATGGCGGCGTTCCAGGCGTGATAGGGCTGCATCACGCCCTTGGGCAGGCCGGTGGTGCCGCCGGTGAATTTGATGGCCTGGGTGGCGTCGCGCGGCAGCGCGTGGCGCACCGGTTCGCGTCCGGCGCCGCGCTGCAACAGGCGCTCGACCTGCAGCCCGGCGGCCTCGGCCGACAGGCTGACGCGGTGCGGCGCGCCCGCCGCCACCAGCGCGTCGCCGGCGCCGTCCACCATGACGATGGACGGCTCGGTGGCCTCCAGGATGCGCCCGATCTCGCGCGCGGTGCTGCGGGTATTGAGCGGCACCCAGACCTTGCCGCTGGCCAGCACCGCCAGCAGCGCCAGGATGTGGCGGCGGGTGTTGCCGGCGCAGAGCGCGACGCGGGTCTGCGGCGCCGGGTCCAGGTCCTGCAGCGCCGCGGCCAGCGCGCGCACGTCCGCGGCCAGTTGCGCATAAGTGACCTGGCCCTCGGGCGCGTCCAGCGCCACCCGGTCCGGATACTGCTCGGCGGCGCGGAAAAAGAAATCGATCGGGTACACCCTGTGGCTCCTCAGTTGGCCTTGATATCGGCGCGTTTGACTACCGCGCCCCACTTGTCGATTTCGCTGGCGATCTTCTTGGAGAAGGTCGCCGGCGTGTTGGGCGGTTTGGGCGCGTAGAAGCCGGCCTGTTTGTAGGACGCCTGCAAGGCGGCGCTGGCCAGCGCTTTGTTCATGGCCTGGTTCAGGCGGTCAATGACGGCTTGCGGCGTGCCCGCGGGCGCCATCAAGCCGAACCAGGATTCGACGTCGAAGCCGGGCAGCCCGGATTCGGCCAGCGTCGGCACATCGGGCAGCACCGCCAGGCGCTGCGGCGAGGTCACGCCGATGGGGCGCAGCTTGCCGCCTTGCACGTGCGGCAGCGACGAGGGCAGGTTGTCGAACATGGAGTCCACCTGGCCGCCCAGCAGGTCCGCCACCGCCGGGCCGCTGCCGCGATACGGCACATGCAGGATGTCGGTGCCGGTGCGCATTTTGAACAGCTCGCACGACAAGTGGATGGATGAGCCGGTGCCGGACGAGGCGCAGGTCAGCTTGCCCGGATGGGCCTTGGCGTAGTCGATGTACTCCTGCACCGTCTTGACCGGCAGCTTGGGGTTGACCACCAGGATGTTCGGGATGGTCGCCAGCAGGCCGATGGGCTTGAAGTCTTTGACGAAGTCGTAGTTCAGCTTGCTGTAGAGCGAGCGATTGATGGTGTTGGCGATCGAGCCGACGTACAAGGTGTAGCCGTCGGGCGCGGCGCGCGAGACGATTTCGGCGCCGATATTGCTGTTGGCGCCGGTCTTGTTCTCGACCACGAAGGTCTGCCCCAGTTCCTCGGCCAGCGACTTGGCCACCAGTCGCGCGACGATGTCGGTGGCGCCGCCCGCGGCATAGCCGACCACCAGGGTCACCGGGCGGTCGGGGTAGGCCCCGGCGGCATGGCCGGGGGTGCTGAAGGCCAGGGCGCTCGCCAGGGCCGCGACGCTCGCGGCCAGCCGCTTGCTGAATGTCTGCATGGTTGTCTCCGTCCTGTTTGTCTAATATTTGGACAGATCTATGCCTGCCCGACTTCATATTGGGCTTTGATAAGCGCCTCATCAATGCAAGGTGTCCAGAAAATGAACAAGCCGGAAAACGACGATGGCGGCCCGCGGGTGCTGCGGCGCGGGTTGCGGGTCCTGGGCGTGCTGCGCCGGGCGGGCGCGGCCGGCATGCATGTCACCGACATCGCGCGCGCCGCCGGCATGCAGCGTTCCACCGTGTACCGCTACCTGGATGTGCTGGCGCAGGAAGGCTATGCGCTGCGTGAGCCGGACGCGCCGCACTGGCGCATGGCGGAATTGGGCGTGATGCTGGCCGGCGATCCGCATGCCGAGGCGGTGCGCAGCCTGCGCCCGGTGCTGCGGCAGATCAGCGACGTGAGCGGCGATTCGGCGTTCCTGATCTGCCGCGCCGGCGGCGATTCGCTCTGCCTGCACCGCGAGGTGGGCAATTACCCGGTGCAGGTGCTGGCGGTGACGATCGGCCATCGCCAGCCGCTGGGGGTGGGCGCGGCCGGCCTGGCGCTGCTGGGCGCCTTGCCGACGGCCGAGGCCGACGAGGTGATCGCGCAGAACGAACAGGCCTTGCGCGCCTATGGCGGCATGACGGTGGCGCAGATGCGGCGGCTGGCGGAGAACACGCGTGACCGAGGGTGGGCGGTGGTGGGCAACGCCGCCGTGCCGGGGGTGTTGGGCGTGGGCGTGGCGCTGTGCGACGCTGGCGGTTACCCGCGGCTGGCGGTCAGCGTATCGAGCCTGATCGACCGCATGCAGGCGCCGCGCCAGCGCGCGATCGCCGAATTGATCCGCGGCCAGCTGGCGCAGGACGAGGTCAGGCGCCAGCGTTGGAGCCTGCCGGGCGCGGCGGACGAGGCGGATTGAGGGAACGCGCCGGCCCCGATCGCATCGAGGCCGGCGCTGCGCGTCAGGCCTGGGCCGGCGCCGGCGCGCGGTAGGTTTTCTGGTAATGCACGGTGAAGGTCTTGAACGCGTCCAGCGCCTTGCGCGGATCGTGGCCCGGCTTGACCAGGAAGCTGTCGAAGCCGACGCGCGCCTGGTAGTGGATGGTGTCGATCATCACGTCGCCAACGGCGCGCAGTTCGCCGGTCCACTGGTAGCGGGTGCGCAGCAGTTGCGCCAGCGAATAGCCGCGGCCGTCGGTGTAGACCGGGAAGTCTACCGCGATGAAGGCGATGCCGGCCGGGTCGAGCGTGCCGTCGGCTTCCAGCAGGTCGCGCAGGTCGGCGTCCGGCTCCAGCAGGATTGCGACCGGGTGGCGATGGCGGCGCAGCGTGGCGTGCGAGGCTTTCCAGGTGGCCAGCGGCACGATCCAGCCGGGCGCGTCGGCAGGCACCTGGCCTTCAGCGGCGACTTCCGGGTCGGGCACGAAGGGGCGCGCATCGTCGGCTTCGAGCCGGCCGTTGCGGATCAGGTGCGGGCCGGGGGCGTCGTGGGCATAGGGCTCAGACATGGGCGGCCTCCTGCGCCTGGGGTTTGGCGAAGGCCGGATCGGCGTACACGTCTTGCTTGAAGGGCTCGATGCCGACGCGGTCGACCACGTCGATGAAGCGTTCCTCCTCGCTGTCGCGCATGCCCAGGTAGGTGCGGATCAGGCGGTCGACCACGCCCGGCACCTGGTCGCGCGCGAACGAGGGGCCGATGATGCGGCCGATGGCCGCGCCGCCGCCGCGCGTCGATTCGATGTCGGGCAGCGGCTTGGCGGCGCCGTTCTGGCGCCCGCCGATGGTGACCTGGTACCACTCCTCGCCGGCCTTGTCCACGCCCAGGATGCCGATGTGGCCGACGTGGTGGTGGCCGCAGGAGTTGATGCAGCCGGAGATGTTCAGGTCCAGTTCACCGATCTCGAACAGGTAGTCGAGGTTGTCGAACTGGCGCTGGATGGCCTCGGCCACGGGGATCGACACGGCGTTGGCGAGCGCGCAGAAATCCCCGCCCGGACAGGCGATGATGTTGGTCAGCAGGCCGACGTTGGGCGTGGCCAGGTTCAGCGCTTCGAGCTTGCCCCACAGTTCGTGCAGGCGGGCGCGGCGCACGTCGGCCAGGATCAGGTTCTGCTCGTGCGACACGCGCAGTTCGCCGAAGCCGTATTCATCGGCCAGCGCGGCCACCGCGTCCATCTGGTCGGCGGTGATGTCGCCCGGCGGCACGCCGGTGGCCTTGAGCGAGACGGTGACGGCGGCATAGCCCGGCACCTTGTGGGCGTGCACGTTGGTGCGGAGCCAGCGCGCGAAACGTGGATCGGCCGCGGCCAGGGCGGCGGTGTTGTCGTTGTCATTGGTCGCGGCCGGATCGTATTGCGGCCAGACGAAGCGGGCGGCGATGGTGTCGACGAATTCCTGGGTGATGGTGTCCGGGCCGCCCTTGATCAGCTGCCACTGTTCATCGACCTGCTGCGCGTAGACTTCCGGCGTCAGGTCCTTCACCAGGATCTTGATGCGCGCTTTGTACTTGTTGTCGCGGCGGCCATGCAGGTTGTAGACGCGCAGCGCGGCCTGCAGGTAGGTCAGCAGGTCCTGCCACTGCACGAAGGGGTTGATCAGCTTGCCGACGATCGGCGTGCGGCCCATGCCGCCGCCGACCCAGACGCGAAAGCCCAGCTTGCCGTCGCGCTCGACCGCCTGCAGGCCGATGTCGTGCACGCCGACCGCGGCGCGGTCCTGCACGGCGCCGCTGACGGCAATCTTGAACTTGCGCGGCAGGAACGCGAATTCGGGGTGCAGCGTGGACCACTGGCGGATGATCTCGCACCACACCAGCGGGTCGATCAGTTCGTCCGGCGCAACGCCGGCGAAGTGGTCAGTGGTGGTGTTGCGGATACAGTTGCCGCTGGTCTGGATGGCGTGCATCTGCACCGTGGCCAGTTCGGCCAGGATGTCCGGCACGTCTTCCAGCCTGGGCCAATTGAACTGGATGTTCTGGCGCGTGCTGAAGTGGCCGTAGCCGCGGTCCCACTTGCGCGCGATGTGCGCCAGGGTGCGCAGCTGGCGCGAGGCCAGGATGCCGTAGGGGATGGCCACCCGCAGCATCGGCGCGTGGCGCTGGATGTACAGGCCGTTCTGCAGGCGCAGGACGCGGAATTCATCTTCGGTGAGCTGGCCGTCGAGAAAGCGGCGCGTCTGGTCGGCGAACTGCGCCACGCGCTGCTCGACGAGCTGCTGGTCGACGGGGTCATACACGTACATGTCTACTGCCCTTGAGGTCTTCTCGGTCTGGTCCCGGGAGCACGGTCCACCGCGGACGGGGACGGGGGATTCATAACCGTAACAGGCAGCCGTTGCGACCGTCTAAGTCATTCTGGTAATAACGGTATGCCCCCGCGGCGCCTACAGGGCCGCAGTGACCGCCCAGCGGGCCACCAGCACCAGGATTGCCACAAGGCAGGCGGCCATCAACAGGCCGGTGAGAATCAGCGGGGCGGGCTTGTTGTGGGCGATGTCGGCGTCGTAGCCACGGCCGCGGCGCACGCCGAAAAAGCCCCACAGGACGGATTTGACCGTGCGCAGGAAGCTGAGCATGGCGAAGGTCTCCTGACAGGGGATGGGACCACTGTAGCCGGCCCGGCGCGGCCGGGGCAGATGCAGTTTGGTCCCGCGCGACCGTATCAGATGGCGCCGCTCCCGGGCGTGCCGATGCCGCGCACGATGTGGTCCAGCAGTTCGCGCGCGGCCGGCGAAATATGGCGGCCGGCGCGGCTGAGCACGTGCAGGCTGCCCTGGTTGAGGATCGGGTTGGCCAGCGGCAGGCTGGCCAGGCGCATCGCGGCCATGTCGGCGGTGACGGCGATGGGAGGCGTCAGGGCGTAACCGATGCCGGTGGCGGCGAACTGCCACAGCGCTTTGAACGAGGAGGTGGTCAGCACGTTGCGCAGGCGCACTTGTTCGCTGATCTCGGCGGCCTGGATATGCTGGCGCACGCCGAAGCCTTCCTGCATCGAGGCGCCGGGATACTCGACCAGGTCGGTCAGCAGCAGCGGCCGTTGCAGGCGCGTCAGCGGATGGTCCTGGCGCACGATGGCGCGGATCGGCTCCGGCCGCGAGTAGTGCGTGCGCAGCCGGGCGTCGTTGGGCGGCTGGAACACCAGTCCGATATAGGCCAGGTCGTCGACGATGCGCTGCACGATCTCCGAGGTGCGGGCCACGTCGATGTCCAGCGTCACCTCGGGATGGTGGCGCCAATAGCCGGGCAGCACCTGGTCGAACATCATTTCGACGAAGCCCTCGCCCAGCACCAGGTCGATGTGGCCGCGTTCGGCCTTGCGCAGGCTGTCGATTTCCGAGAAGAAGCTTTCCTGGATGTTCTGCTGGCGCTTGACGTAGCGCGCCAGGATGTGGCCGGCGTCGGTCGGCACCACCCCGCGGCCGCGCCGCTCGAACAGGGCCATGCCGCAGTCGCGTTCCAGCGCGGCAATGGCGCGGCTGACGGCGGACGGATCCATGTTCAGCACTTCGGCGGCGCCGCGCACCGAACCCCGGCTCATGACCTGCATGAAGTAATGGGTGCGGCGGGCGTCGAGTTTTTCGTCCATGGCGGTGGCTCCGTGGCGCAGAAGCGTCGATTCGGCTTGCAATAGATAAAGGGTTTACCCTGGTGGACGGTCGGTTCTTGCAAAAAATTCCCCGTCCAGGGGCATCTGTTGCATTTTACGCAACACATTAGCCCCAGCGCTGTCATGGTTGGCGCGCCGGCCCCCGGGCGAAAATCGCCGCTGCCGCCCGCCCGCCCGCGCCGCGAGCCGTCCCGCACTGGCCCTGCCGCCGGAGGCGGCCGCCGTGGATGCGACGAGAGGGCCGCGCCTAATACCTATTCACGCACTCAGGGGAATCCGATGTCTCATGCCAGCGCCAGCCTGGCCATGCCCGCCATGTCGTTGTCCAGCCGCATCCGCATGCTTGTCGCCATCTTGCTGGTGGTACTCGTGTCCGAAGCGATAGGCAGCGCCACCTTCGCGGTGGGCCCGGGCAAGATCGTTCTGCAACCCATGCTCTGGGCCATCTTCATCGGCGCGGTGGTGGCCGCCGTCGGTCAGCGCATGCCGGCCGGCGCTGGCATCGACACCGCCATGCAGACCCGCATCAGCGGCTACCTGCAATACGCGCTGCTGCCGTTCCTGGCCAAGCTGGGCCTGATGGTCGGCGGTTCGCTGCCGCAGGTGCGCGAGGCCGGCTGGGCGCTGGTGTTCCAGGAATTCGGCCACTTCTTCGGCACCATGGCCATCGGCCTGCCGCTGGCGCTGCTGTTGGGCATCAAGCGCGAAGCCATTGGCGCGACGTTCTCGGTGGGCCGCGAGCCCAGCCTGGCGATCATCGGCGAGCGCTACGGCATGAATTCGCCCGAAGGCCGTGGCGTGATGGCCGAGTACATCACCGGCACCGTGATCGGCGCGCTGTTCGTGGCGCTGATGGCCGGCTTCATCACCAGCCTGAACATCTTCGACCCGCGTTCGCTCGCCATGGGCGCCGGCGTGGGCTCGGGCAGCATGATGGCCGCTGGCGTGGGCGCGATCGCTTCGCAGCAGACGCCGGAAGTGGCGCACCAGGTGGCCGCGCTGGCCGCCGCCGCCAACCTGCTGACCACGGTGGTGGGCGTGTACTTCACGCTGTTCATTTCGCTGCCGACCACGGTCTTCCTGTATGGCAAGCTGGAGCCGGTGCTGGGCCGCTTCACGCGCGGCAAGGCCGACGCCGCCGCCGAGCCTTCGGCGGCGACCGATGCGCCGTCGCACGCGGTGAAGATGGGTTTCGGCGACCGCCTGACGGCCTATGCCGTGTGCGGCCTGTTCGCGCTGGTTGGCAACCAGTTCGGCTACAAGGTGCCGATCCTGGACGCGCTGCCCGGCATGCTCATCATCATCCTGCTGGTCGTCATTGCCGACCTGCTGCTGCGCGTGGTGCCCAAGTTGCCGGCCGTGGCGGTGCTGTCGCTGATCGCGATGACCGTGGGCTGCCCTGGCGTGGTGCCGTATTCGGACCAGATCATCGCCGCCGTCAACAAGGTGAACTTCCTGCCGTTCACCACGGTGATCCTGGCGATGGCCGGCCTGTCGATCCTGAAGGACCTGCCGGCCTTCCGCAAGCTGGGTTGGAAGATCGTGGTGGTGTCGCTGGCGGCCAACGCCGGCACCTTCATGGGCGCGACGATGATCGCCGAGTTCTTCCACTGATCGGATGTCGCCGTCCGTCCAGCAAAAAGCCGCCCGTCTGGGCGGCTTTTTCATGGGATCGCGGCGGTGACGCAGCGTGCCGGATGCGCTTGCACGCCTGACCGGCGTATGCCGGCGCGGTTCAGGTGCGGGCGTTGGGCCGGTAGCGCGCGTTGTCGGTAGCGTTCTCGGTCGGGCCGATGTTCTCGACCTTGGGAATGCCGAGGCCGGCGGCTTTCATGGCCACGGCGGTCTGCAGTTCCTGCACCTGCGGATTGCCCATGGCCACGCGGTAGGGTTGCAGCGGCGTCAGGCCCTCGATGGTGCCAAGGTCGTTGGCGGTGTCCGCGCGCAGCGCCACCGGGTCGGGGCGCGCCGAGAATTCATCGACGGCGCGGCGCAGGCGGGCATCGGCGTACAGGTCGCGCAACCGGTCGACGTTGACGGCGGGGGGCGCGGCGGCCGCGAGGGCAGCCGCGTGGGATGGCGTGTTTGTGACGGCGCGGGTCGCATCGGCGTCATCCGCCCGCGGCGAAGCGGCGGTGCGGGCGATGCGCTGGGCCTGCCAGGCGGCCTGGGCCTGCGCGCTGCGTTGCGCTTGGCGCGCGGCGGCGTTGCGGGCAGCCCATTCGGCCTCCCAGACGGGGCGGGTGTCGTCCAGCAGCGGAATGCGCGCGGCATACGGCGGGTCGACGCGGGCGATGGGGGAGACGGCGGTCACGTTCATGCGTGGGCTCCCTGTCTGTGGGGTCTACCAGTTGGTCCGGCGGGGACTTCGAAAGTTCAATATAGACGGCGGCGGGCGGGACGGTATGTCGATCTGTAAGAAAAAAAAGCCCCTGGCAAGCGCCAGGGGCGAGCGGCGGGTCCAAGCGGGCGCGCCGTACCGGACGGCCGTTGCGCCTGGAGCCCGGCGGGATCTCCAGGCCTGGCGGCCACCCAAACCGGAGCGGGTCAGGCGGGCGGCAGCGTGGCCTGCATCGAGGGGCGCTGGTTGAACGTCTTGAACCAGGCGGCGACGGCGGGGTGGCCGGCGCGCCAGTCGAAATCGGGATAGCGGAAGTCCAGGTAACCCAGGGCGCAGCCGATGGTGATGGTGCCGATGTCGAGGCGGCCTTCGAGGCTGGCGGCGGTTTTTTCCAGCAGCGCCAGGCCGTCGCGCACCTTGCCCATCTGGCCTTCGTACCAGCCGTCCCAGCGCAGCGGCTCGGGCCGCAGCGCGGTTTCGTAGCGCGCCAGCAGCGCCGCGCCCAGCATGCCGTCGCCCAGCGATTGCTCGGTCAGCGCGTGCCAGCGGGCGGCGCCGGCCGGGAACAGCGCGCCTTTGCCCAGGTCGTTCAGGTATTCGCAGATGACGCGGCTGTCGAACAGGCGCTGGCCGTCGTCGGTGATCAGCGTCGGCACCTGGCCCAGCGGGTTGTCGGGGATGATGGTCTGGTCGCGCGCCACGGGGCCGGCGGCGCTGGGCAGCTTTTCGATGCGGTCGGCCAGCCCCAGCTCATGGGCGATGACCATGCATTTGCGCACGAAGGGCGAGGCGGGCGAGAAGTAGATCTTCATGGGAGTCCTTGTCAGGGTGGAGCGTCAGTGTTGGCCATGAGCCAGATGTTGTCCAGCGACCCAGCCGAACGTCAGCGCGGGTCCGAGCGTGATGCCGGGCGCGGGGTAGGCGCCGCCCATGACCGAGTGCATGTCGTTGCCGGCCACGTACAGGCCGGCGATGACCTGGCCCGTGGCATCCAGGGCCTGCGCGTTGCCGTTGGCGGCGATGCCGCAGGCGGTGCCGATGTCGCCGGCATAGACTTTGACCGCGTAGTAGGGACCGGCGCCGAGCGGCGCCAGGCAGGGGTTGGGTTGGTGTTCCGGGTCGCCCAGGTAGCGGTTGTAGGCGGTGCCGCCCTTGCCGAAGTCGGGGTCCTGCCCCTGCGCCGCGTGTTCGTTGTAGCGCGCCACGGTGGCGCGCAGCGCGTCGGCCGGCACGCCCAGCTTCTGCGCCAGTGCTTCCAGCGTTGGCGCCTGCAACAGGTAGCCAGCGTCGATCAGGTGCTGGCGCGGGCGTCCGCCCGGCAGCGCCAGGCCGAGGCCCCAGGTGTCGATGAAGCGCTGATCGCACAGCAGGAAGGCGGGCACTGTCGGCGCCTGTTCGTGGCTGCGGTACATGGCCTGCACGAAGGCGTGGTACGAGGTCGATTCGTTGACGAAGCGGCGGCCGGCGCCGTTGACGGCGATCAGTCCCGGCTTGGCGCGGTCCCATACCAGGTGGGGGTAATGCAGCCGCTTGCCGCCGGGCTGCTCCAGGATCGAGACTGGGGCCCAGAAGGCGGGGCTGGAATAGCCCTGGCCCAGCGTCGCGCCGGCGGCTTCGGCCAGGCGGATGCCGTCGCCGGTGTTGTCGCGCGGCGCCATCGACCAGTCGCCGGTGGGATGCGGGTAGGTCTGGCGACGGCGGGCGGAATCCCAGGGAAAGCCGCCGGTGGCCAGCACCACGCCGCGGCGCGCGCGGATGTTCAGGCGCCGGCCTTGGTGTTCGACGGTGGCGCCCAGCACCGCGCCGCCAGCGTCGCGCAGCAGGGCCAGCGCCGGCGTGTTGAGCCAGTACGGCACCTGGCGCGCCAGCATGGCGTGGAACAGCTGCGCGGCCAACGCGTTGCCCAGCAGCAGGCGGGTGCCGCGGTGATAACCGCGCAGGCGGTCGGCGCCGTAGCGCAGCACCAGCTTCATGGCATGGCGCCAGGACGCAAACGCGCGGGTGGCGCGCAGCAGATGGCGCACGTCGGTGATGCTGACCATCATGCCGCCCAGCACCGTGAATTCCTTGAGCGGATCGCGCAGCGTCTTGAAATGGCGGCCCAGTTTGCGGCCGTCGAATTCCACCGGGTCGAGCGAGCGGCCGCCCATGGCCGCGCCGGGCCGGTCGGGGTAATAGTCGGGCGAGGCGGTGCGCGCGGCCACTTGCAGGAAGCCGCGCGCGACCAGGTCGTCCAGCATGCGCGGGCCGGCCTCCAGGTAGGCGCGCTTCATGGCGTCGGCAGCGCCGTCGCCGACGGTCTCCGTCAGATAGGTCCAAACCTTGTCGAAGCTGTCCGGATGGCCGGCGGCCTCGGTCTGGGCGTTCAACGGTATCCACAGCGCGCCGCCGGAAATGGCGGTCGAGCCGCCGATGCGGCCGGTCTTCTCGATGAGCAGCACGTCCAGCCCCGCCACGCTGGCGGTCAGCGCGGCGCTCATGCCGCCCGCGCCCGAGCCGACCACGAGCGCGTCGACTTCCTTGTCCCACTTGATGCTGTCCATGCTGCCTATGCTCCCGACCCGCCCAGCGACTTGCCGCCGTCCACGAAAATCACCTGGCCGGTGATGAAGTCCATTTGCGGCGAGGCCAGGAACGCCACCGCGTTGGCCACGTCCTGCGGCCGGCCAGCGCGGCCGGTGGGCTGCAGCGCCAGCTGGGCGGCCAGGCGCTCGGCGCTCAGGTTGCGCAGCAGCGGCGTGTCGATCAGGCCGGGGGCGATGGCGTTGACCAGGATGCCGCGCGGCGCCAGTTCCATGGCCGAGGCGCGGGTGTAGCCCACCAGCGCGGCCTTCGAGGCCACGTAATGGGGATGATTGCGGGCGCCCAGGTAGGCGCGCGAGGCGATGTTGACGATCCTGCCGCCGGCGGGCATGTCGCGCGCGGCCTCCTGCGTCAGCGTGGCCACCGCCAGCAGGTTGACGTCGTACATGCGGCGGTAGTCGTCGCTGGTGACGTCAAAGAACTTGCGCTCGTCGAACAGGCCGGCGTTGTTGACCAGCGCCGCCAGCGGCGCCAGTTCGCGCGCCAGGGCGCGGGTGGCGTGCTCGTCGGCCAGGTCGACCACGCGGTAGTCCACGTCCAGGCCTTGCGCGCGCAGCGCCTGGGTTTCCTGGTCGGCCAGGGCCGCGTTGCGGTCGGCCATGACGACGCGAAAGCCATCGCGCGCCAGCCGTTCGACGATCGCCAGGCCCATGCCGCTGGCGCCGCCGGTGACCAGCGCGGTGCCGGGGGAGGTGAGAGGTTCCATTTCGATTCCTATACGGCCAGGTAGCCGCCGTCCACCGGCAGCACCACGCCATTGACGTAGCTGGCCATGTCCGAGGCCAGGAACAGCACGGGGCCGACGATTTCGTCGGCGCGTCCGGTTCGCGCCATCGGCGCGCGCCGCAGGTACCAGTCGGTGCCGTGGGCCTGGGCGCGCTGGCCGGCGGTCATCTCGGTTTCCATCAGGCCGGGGGCGACGGCGTTGACGCGCACGCCGTGCGGCGCCAGGTCGCGCGCCAGCACTTCGGTGAATGAGCGCACGCCGCCCTTGGACACCACGTAGCCGGCGGTCGAGATGCCGCAGCCATAGGCCACGATCGAGCACAGGTTGACGATGGCGCCGCGGCTGGCCTTGAGCTGTTCGACGAAGGCGTGGGTGACGTTGAAGGTGCCTTGCAGGTTCACGTTCATCACGCGTTCCCAGATCTGCGGGGTCTGGGGATCGTCGAACGGCGCGCGCGCCGAGATGCCGGCATTGTTGACCAGCACGTCGAGGGCGCCGTGGCGCGCTTCGCATTCGGCGGCGAAGGCGCGCACTGCCTGCGCATCGGTCACGTCCAGCGCGGCATCGACGGCGCGGCCGCCCGCCGTGGCGATGGCCTGGGCGCTGGCGCGCGCCAGCGCGGGGTCGAGGTCGGCCACGATCACCGTGGCGCCTTCGCGGGCGAAGCCCTGCGCGATGGTGGCGCCCAGGCCGCGGCCGGCGCCGGTGACGAGAACCCGCTTGTCTTGCATCATGCCCATGGTGTTCTCCCTAGCCGCCCAGGTAGGCGCGCTGCACGCCTGCGTCGCTGGCCAGCGCGGCCGATGCGCCTTCCAGCGCGATCTCGCCGTTCTCCAGGATGTAGGCGTAGCTGGACACGGACAGCGCCAGCTTCACGTTCTGTTCCACCAGCAGGATGGTGATGCCTTGCTCGCGGTTCAGGCGCAGCACGATGTCGAAGATCTGTTCCACCACCAGCGGCGACAGGCCCATGGACGGTTCATCCAGCAGGATCATGCGCGGGCGCGCCATCATGGCGCGCCCGGTGGCCAGCATCTGCTGCTCGCCGCCCGAGAGCGTGGCGGCCTTCTGTTCGAAGCGCTCGCGCAGGCGCGGGAAGGTGTCGCAGACCATGTCCAGGTCGGTCTTGACCGCCTGGCGGTCCTGGCGCAGGTAGGCGCCCATCTCCAGGTTCTCGCGCACGCTCATTTCACGGAAGATCTCGCGGCCTTCGGGCACTTGCACGATGCCGCGGCCGACGATGGCGTCGGCGGACTGGCGGTGGATGGCCTCGCCGGCAAAGCGCACGCTGCCGGCGGTGGGCGTCACCAGCCGCGAGATCACGTTGAGCGTGGTGGACTTGCCGGCGCCGTTGGCGCCCAGCAACGCGACGATGGCGCCTTGCGGCACTGTCAGCGAGACATCCTGCAGGGCGCGGATGTTGCCGTAGGCGGCGCTGACCGATTCGACTTCAAGCAGGTTTTCAGCCACCGGCGGCTCCCTTGCCCAGATAGGCTTCGATGACGCGGGGGTTGCTGCGCACCTCCGCGGGCGTGCCTTCGGCGATCTTCTCGCCGAACGACATGACGGTGATGCGATCCGAGATCGACATCACCAGCTGCATCACGTGTTCGACCAGCAGCACCGTGATGCCGTCACGCTGGCACAGTTCGGTCAGGATGCGGTCGAGCGTCTCGATTTCTCGGTTGCGCAGGCCGGCGGCGGGCTCGTCCAGCAACAGCAGTTTGGGCGAGATGGCCAGGGCGCGCGCCAGCTCCAGCATCTTCTGGCGGCCGAAGTCCAGGCTGCACGCCGGTGTGTCGAGGAAGTCGGCCAGGCCGACGCGCTCCAGCAGGTGTTCGACGCGCTCGCGCGCCTCGGCATTGGCCGGGCGCAGCAGGCGCGCGGCCGTGTTGGCGCCGTTGGCATAGGTGCCCAGCAAGGCGTTCTCGCGCACGCTCAGGGCGCTGAACAGCTCCAGGTTCTGGAAGGTGCGGGCCACGCCCAGCGCGGCCATCTCGTGCGGCTTCTTTTTCGTGATGTCGACGCCGTCGAAAACGATGCGGCCCTGGGTCGGCCGGTAGTAGCGCGAGACGCAGTTGAAGGTGGTGGACTTGCCGGCGCCGTTGGGGCCGATCAGCGCATGGATGCGGCCGCGCTCGACCTGCATCGACAGGCCGTTGATGGCGGTCAGGCCGCCGAACTTCACCGTCAGGTCCTGGACGTCGAGATAGGGGTGGGCGCTCATGCGGCGCTCCTTTGCGTCGGTTTGGCGGCGGCGTCCTGGCGCGCGGGCAACGGCGCGGCCGGGGGCGGCGCGCGGCGGCGGGCCTCGCGGCCGGCGAACAGGCCCTTGGGCGCGAACATCATGAAGCCCATCAGAATCACGCCGTAGATGATTTCCTGGAACGACAGCGCCTGGCGCAGCAGTTCCGAGATCAGGCCGAAGCCGATCGCGCCGGCGATGGCGCCGCGCACCGAGCCGATGCCGCCCACCACCACCATGGTCAGGATCAGGATGGTGGTCTGGAAGCCCAGGCTTTCCGGGTGGATGAACGAGGCGAAGGTGGTGTACATGCCGCCGGCGATGCCGGCGTAGGCGGCCGACAGCGTGAAGGCGGTGCGCTTGATGGCATTGACGTTCACGCCCATGGCTTGCGCCGCCACGTCGCTCTCGCGCACGGCGCGAAAGGCCGAGCCCAGCTGCGAGCGCGACAGCGCCACGGTGGTCCACAGCAGCAGCGCGGCGATCGCGACCACGAAGGGGTAGGCCTTGATGTCGGACACCAGTTCATAGCCGAACAGCGTGGCCGGCGAGATGCGAAAACCGTTCGAGCCGTTGGTCACCGACTGCCAGTTCAGGAACACCCATTGCATTGCCTCGCCGAAGGCAAAGGTCGACAGCGCCAGGTAGATGTCGCGCATGCGCAGCGCCAGGGCGCCGATGACGTAGCCGAGCAGCGCGGCCAGCAGTCCACCCGCCACGATCGAGACGAAGAAGGGCGGATGCCACAGGTTGTTGATCAGCCCGGCGGTATAGATGCCGACGCCGTAGAACGCGGCGTGCGACAGCGCGAACTGCCCGGTCTCGCCGATGACGATATGCAGGCCCAGGGCCAGCACCACGAACACCATCAGCAGGTTGACGACATAGATCACGTAGCCGCTGGCCATGAACGGCAGGGCCGCCAGCACCACGGCCATCAGCGCCAGCACGGCGCGGTCGGTCTTGGATTTCATACTTTTTTCACCTGCAGTTTGCCGCCCAGCAGGCCTTGCGGGCGCAGCAGCAGCACCACCATGATGGCGACGAAGGGCGCCACGACGATGGCGTTGGTCGAAATGAACAGGCCCACCAGGTTCTCGGCCACGCCGATCACGAAGCCGCCGACCACCGCGCCGGGCAGGCTGGTGATGCCGCCGACGATGGCGGCCGCGTAGGCCAGGATGGCGATGTGGCCGATGTCCGGCGTGATCAGGATCTTGGGCGTGATGAGCAGCGCGGCCACGGCCGAGATCAGCCCGGACAGCGCCCACACCATCATGCGGATGCGCGTCAGGTTCACGCCCACCAGGCGCGCGGCCTTGGGGTTCATGCCGACGGCGCGCATGGCCTTGCCCACGCGGGTATGGGTGAACATCGCGTACAGCAGCAGCATCACGGCCACGGCCACGGCGAAGATCACCAGGTCCAGCTGTGTCAGCACCGCGTCGCCGATGAGGATGGCGTCGGTGGGGGCGAGCGGCGGCAGCGAGCGCGGCGTGTCGCCCAGCCCGCTCTGGCGCACCAGCCCCTTCAGGGCGTAGGCCAGGCCCAGCGTGGCGATCACCATCTGCACGCCCACGCCCTTGGAGGCGATGACGCGCTCCATCACCACGCGCTGGAACAGGCCGGAGACCACGGCCACCAGGGCCAGCGTCACCGGAATGACCACCAGGTAGGGCCAGCCCATCACCAGGGTCAGGAACAGGGCGATGTAGCCCCCGACCATGAAGATCTCGCCCTGGGCGAAATTGGGCACGTCGGTGGTCTTGAAGATAATGACGACGGCGACCGCCAGCAGCGCGTACACGCTGCCCGTCACCAGTCCCGACAGCACCCCCTGCTGCAGGAACAACCAGATATCGGCAAAGCTCATGATGGTCTCCGGCGGTCCGCGCGGCGCTGCGCCGCGGCGCGGACCGGGTGTGCTGTCCCGCAGATACGCCCGCACGAAATCCACCCCTTGACGCCATGGCGTCGTTGCAAATCCTCGCGCTACCTACGGGTAGCACTGCGGTTTGCGCCTAGCCCTGACGCCAATGGATGAATTTCGTCATGCGCACGTATCTACGGGACAGCACACTGCCTGTGGCGGCGGTTACGGTTGGTACTGCCAGACGCTCTTGAAGGCGCCCGGCACGAGCGACATGTTGCTGCCGTCGAACTTGATGTAGATGGCCGACTCCTGCGCGGCGCGGTCGTTCGGGCCGAATTCGATCGGGCCGGCCATGACGCCGGAATCGAACTTCATGGTCTCCAGCGCGGCCAGCACCTTCTCGCGGGTGGGCTGCGGGCCGGCGGCCTTGAGCGCGTTGGCCACCGCCATCGCCGACGGCAGCCCGTAGGGCATATAGGTCTGCGGATGGCCGGGCTTGGCGGCCAGGTCCGGATAGGCCTGTTTGTACATGTCGTAGACCCAGCTCAGCTTGGCGCCGCCAGGCATGTCGCTCAATACTTCCTGGATGTAGACGTTCTTGAAGGCGTCCTTGTTGCCGACGTTCTCGACCAGTTGCTTCAGGTCGGCGGTGCCGTTGACGGCCAGCACGATGGGCTTGTTCCAGCCCAGTTCCTGCGCCTTCTTGATGATCAGCGCGGCGGGCCGCGCGTAGGTGGTCAGCAGCAGCACGTCGGGGTTGCCGGCGCGGATCTTCAGCATCGGCGCGGTAACGTCGGTGATGTTGGGATTGACCGACTGCACCTGCAGGCTCACGCCGCCCAGGTGCTTGGCCTGGGCCTGGGCGGCCTCCAGGTTCCAGCCGCCGTAGGCGTCGTCGTGATTGATGTAGCCGATCTTCTTGCCCTTGAGGTGCTCGGCGGCGAACTGCACCATCGAGCCGCCCACGGCGTGTTGCGAGATCGAGAAGGCGCCGTAGATGTACTTGGACGGCGGGTACAGCGCGCCGTCGCCGGAGGCGTTGAGCATGACCAGCGGCACCTTCTCGCGCTCGACGTATTCGCGCGCGGCCACGACGGCGGCCGAGCATGAGCCGCCGTTCAGCAGGAACACCTTGTCCTGCTCGGTCAGCTTCTTGACCGCGGCCACCAGGTCGTTGGCGTTGCAGCGGTCGTCCTCGATCACCAGTTCGATCTGGCGGCCGTTGATGCCGCCTTCCTTGTTGACCTTGGCGTACCACATCTTGGCAGCGTTGAGCACGTCGAAGCCATAGGCCATGCCGCTGCCCGAGAGCGGGGCGAACAGGCCGATCCTGATGGTCTTGTCGGTGATGCCGGGTTCCTGCTGGGCCTGGGCGGAGGCGCCCAGGGCGAGGGCGCATAGCGCGGCAGCCGCATGGCGGCGAAGGTGCTTCATGGTTTGTCTCCCGTTTTATGTGTGCGCGCCTTTATCCATGGCGCGTTGCTGCGAGGGCGGCGGAGCCGCCGGATTGGGTTCACTGCATGCGGTAGCCGCCGTTGACGTCGATGACGCTGCCGGTGATGTAGCCCGCTTCTTCCGAGGCCAGGAAACGCACGGCGGCGGCCACGTCGTCCACGGTGCCGATGCGCCCCAGCGGAATCGCCTGCGCGGCGGCCGCGAGCGCGCCGCTGCTGGTGACGGTGCTGCGCAGCATGTCGGTGTCGATCAGGCCGGGCGCGATGCCGTTGACGGTGACGCCCAGGTGCGCGGACTCGCGCGCCATGGCCTTGGTCAGACCCAGCACGGCCGACTTGGCGGCGATGTAGGAGGCGCTGGAGCGGTAGCCGCCCAACTGCGCGGCGACCGAGGTGAAGGTGACGATGCGGCCATGCCGCAGCGGCGCGGCTTCGCGCCGGCGCAGGTAGGCGCGGCCGCACAGGAACACGCCGCGTGCGTTGACGGCGAAGCTGCGTTCCCAGATGTCGAGCGGGGTGTCCTTGATCAGCGGGCGTTCGCCGTTGGGCTGGAACAGCAGCAGGCCGGCGGCGCTGACCAGCACGGCGATGGGGCCGTGGGCCTGTTCGATCTGGTCGAACGCGGTTTCGACGGCGTTTTCGTCGCTGACGTCGAAGGCGTGGGCGCTGTGCGGCGGGCCCAGTTCGTCGGCCACGCGGGCGGCGCGGCGGGCGTCCAGGTCGGAGACCACCACGCGATAGCCGGCGCGGGCCAGCTCCTGGCAGATGGTGGCGCCGATGCCGCCGCCGCCGCCGGTGACGAGCGCGAGCCGCGCGGCCGGGCCCGCGGCCGGCGTGGATACATTGGACATGCTGTCTCCTGTTGCACGGATTCGCCTGCCTTGGAGCAGGCGTCCGTCGATCTGAATTTTTGGCGATTATGTATACATGAGCATGGTGCAGGTATAGGGGCTTTCCCGTAGTGGTGCGCTGGCTTTGATTGTTCTCATTGGGGAAAGCCCTAGCGGGGTGGTAAGGAGCGGTATCGCATGTATTCTTCATGTATACAATGCGGGCATGGATACGCTATCTCAACACGTGACCGATACGCTGCGGGACTGGGTGCTGCATGGCAAATTCAGCCCGGGCGCCCGCCTGGAGGAAATCCCGTTGGCCGAGAAGCTGGGGGTGTCGCGCACGCCGGTGCGGGCGGCCCTGGCGACGCTGGGCAATGAAGGGCTGCTGGAGCATTTGCCCAAGCGCGGCTATACGGTGCGGGCCTATGACCTGGCGGAGATCGTGGCGGCCTATGAGGTGCGCGCGGCGCTGGAGGGGCTGGCCTGCCGGCAGGCGGCGCTGCGCGGACTATCGAACGACGCGGTGGCGGTGCTGAAGAATTGCCTGGACGAAGGCGATCGGATTCTCGGCAAGGGGGTGTTGCTGGCGGAGGATCATCTGCCTTACCAGCAGGTCAACATCACGCTGCACAACGGCATCCTGGAGGCGGCGGGCAATCCGTGGGTGAAACGGTTCGCGACGCAGGCGCAGGCGATTCCTTATGCGTCGGATCGGATCATCCTTTGGGAAGATCACGGGATCATCCTGCGGTCGCATGACGATCATCACCGGATCGTCAATGCCATCATTGCGCGGGATGGGGCGCGGGCCGAGGATCTGATGCGCGAGCATGTCTACTACGCGGGGATCATTCTCAAGGGGAATTACGAGAGGTTGGCGCAGGCCTATCGGGTTTGAGGGGGATTGTTGTCGCTGTGGGCGGGGCTGTTGGGTTCTTTAGGCGCGGGTGACGGCTGTTCCTTCAGATTCCCTCGGGCGCATCTACACGCCCCGCCATCCCCCGCCGGCCCCGTCACCCGCTCGCGATGAGACTTAACGGCGGCCGTTGGGGCGGGCTGGCTGCTTGGCGTTTGGGGGGCTGGCGTCGGGGCGGTGGCGCTGCGCGCTGGCCGGGCCGCCGCGTTCGCGGAGCGATCAGCCGGGCAGGCCGGTATCCAGGCAGGGGCTGAATTCGCCGGTGGCGGGGTCGCGCAGGAACAGGACGCCGGTGGCGACGCCGAAGTAGGTGCCGTGCAGCTCCAGGTCGCCGTTTTCGACGCGGCGGCGGATGGAGGGGAAGGTCATCAGGTTGTTCAGGCTGTGGCCGATGACGGCGAGTTCGAGGCGTTTGAGGTCGGCGGCGCGGTCGTCGCCGCCGGGGCCGAGTTCGTCGGCGACGGGGGCGATCTGGGACATCCACTTGCCGATGAAGTCGCCCTTGGTGAGCGGCTTGGCGTCGTCGAAGAAGGCGCGGATGCCGCCGCAGGAGGCGTGGCCGAGGACGACGATGTGCTTGACGTTCAGGCCGTTGACCGCGAACTCGATGGCGGCGCTGGTGCCGTGGTACGAGGATTCGGAATCGGGATCACAGGGCGGGACCAGGTTGGCGACGTTGCGCACCACGAACATCTCGCCGGGGCCGGCGTCGAAGATGGCTTCGGGCGAGACGCGCGAGTCGCAACAGCCGATGATCAGGATTTCCGGGCTTTGCCCAGTTTCGGCCAGTTTTTCGTAGCGGCTGCGTTCGGAATGGAAGCGGCCGGCGAGAAAGGATTGATAGCCTTCGGTGAGTCTTTTGGGAAACATGATCTTTTCACTTCCTTGGTAACGAGGCCGGGCATGCCGGCGTGCCGGCGGACGCAACAAGGGGCTTCGTGTGGAAGCCCCTTTTGTCGAGTCGGCTGCCGAATTTTCCCACAATTGGGCGGCCGCCCGCTTGACTAAACCCTATCCAGATAAGGGTTTTTTGGTCACCGGGCGCGAATGTCCAGGGCGGTGACTTTGGCGAATCGCAGTGGCGTGATGGCGCGGATCGTCTTGATCTGGCCCGGCGCCAGCGGGCCGATGTCGTCGTCGCGCACGCGGCCGACTTCGCGGCCCTGTTCGTCGTAGAGGACAAAGGTGAGCATGACGTAGTTGACGGCGCGCATCGATTGGTTGGCGAGCGAGCCGGTGATGGTCGACAGGTTTTCGTTGGTGTCGCGGATGGCCTGGATGTTGCCCAGCGTGATGCCGTACAGGCTCTGCGCACCGGCCGCGCCAGTCAGGCCGGCCAGCAGTGCAAGGGAGGCAAGAGCGGTTCTCATGGCGGTCTCCTGTGGGACCCGGGTACCGGGTTGTCCGCGTCGCGGCCTCTGTGGGCCGCGTGTCCGGGGACATGTGCCTATCTCACACCTTTCCCGCCCGCCGCACAACGGCTCAAATGGATGAATGGGTAACAGGTTGCAGGGGATAGCCGCAGATTCTTCCGCGGATGCCACAAATGCGTCGGAATGTCTCCAATTTGTGGGGGTTGGCGGGGGGCTGGCGCCTGGCTGCCCCTGGCGCGCCGGCGTTGGCATTTATTGTCTTTTCGACGCTTGCGTCGTGCCCGGCTTTGTTCGATGATGACCACGCCGGCAATGTGGCCGGTGGATCTTGCGGCCCGGTTGCGCGCCAGGATGGCGTCCATGGGCGCTCAAGGGAGGAACTCATGCTTTCCCGTACCAGCCAATTGGCCTCGGCCATCGTGTTGTCCGCCTGTTGCTTTGGCGCCGTCAACGCCCAGACCTCCGCGCCCGCGCCGGCCAAGAAACCGACCGCGCAGCAGCAACGCATGGCCGACTGCAACAAGTCGGCCGAAGGCAAGAAGGGTGACGAGCGCAAGGCGTACATGAGCGCCTGTCTCAAGGGCGAGGCGCCGCCGCCCGCCAAGCAATTGACGCCGCAGCAGCAGAAGATGAAGGACTGCAACGCCAAGGCCAGCGAGCAGAAGCTGACCGGCGACAAGCGCAAGACCTTCATGAGCACCTGTCTGAAAGGCTGAATACCGCCTCATGCGAAAAGCGCCGGCCGTGCATTCGGACCGGCGCTTTTGTTTGCGCCGCTGGTCACGCCGTGGCGATCGGCGTGACCGGCGAGCCGATCGCGCGCGGCAGGCGCAGCGGCGGGCCGCTCATCGGCCGCGCTGCATGGCCTATTGCGTGAGGAAGTCGAGCACCGCGCGGGTGAAGGCTTCCGGTTGTTCCCAGTTGGAGATGTGGGAGGTGTTCAGTTCGAGGTAGCGCGCGCCCGGGATGGCGCCGGCCAGTTCCTGGCCCTGCGCGGGCGTGGCGGCCAGGTCGTGGGTGCCGCCGATGACCAGCGTCGGGGCCTTGATGGCCGACACCTGCTCGCGGAAATCGGCGTCGCGCAGCGCGGCGCAGTTGCCCGAGTAGCCGGCGTCCGAGGTGCGGCGCAGCATGTCCACCAGCACTTGCGCCAGGCCCGGCTCGGCGGCGCGGTAGCCGTCGGTGAGCCAGCGTTCGACCAGGGTGGGCGCCATTTTTTCCAGCGTCTGTTCGGCCACGGCGGCGATGCGGGCGCTCCAGCCTTCGGCCGAGCCGATGCGCGCGGCGGTGTTGCACAGGATCAGTTTGCCGATCAGTTCGGGGCGGTTCAGCGCCAGCCACAGGCCGGTGGGGCCGCCCATCGACAGGCCGCAGAAGTGCGCGCGTTCGATGCCCAGGTGCGCCAGCAGTTCGGCGACGTCGTTGCCTAGCTGCGCGAAACTGTATTCGCCGTCGGGGATCGAGGATTTGCCGTGGCCGCGGGTGTCGTAGCGCAGCACGCGAAAGTGCTTGCTCAGTTCGGGAATCTGGCGCGCCCACATGTCGGCGCAGGTGCCCAGCGAATTGGAGAGCACCAGCACCGGCGCGTCGGCGGGGCCATCGATGACGTAGTACAGCCGTGCCTGGCTGAGATCGGCGTAAGACATGCGGGAAATCCTCGGGGAATGAAGGCGCGGCCGCCCGCGGGCGGCCGCGTGGCGATTACAGGTGGCAGGTGCCGTCGACGTAGGCCTTGCGCCAGCGCGTGATGGTCACGCGCTGGAACAGCTGCGCCTGGGCGAAGGGGTCGGCGTCGATGAACTGCTGCGCGGCCTCGCGCGTGTCCAGGTCGACGATGTACAGGCCGCCGCCCAGGTCCGTGCCGTCATCCTGCAGCTTGGCGCCGCAGGCCAGCAGCAGGTGCTTGTTGGCGTCCAGGTATTCGAGGTGCGCGGCGCGATGCTGCTGGCGCACGGCCTGGTGGTCCGGCTTGTCGAAGGTCTCGATGATGTAGGGCATGGGCGGCTCCGTTCAGATGGCCGAGGGATGGCGCGCCAGCGCCGTCACCTGGATGTCCATGTAGGGGAACAGCGGCAGCGACGACAGCAGCGTGTGCAGTTCGTCGTTGTCCTGCACGTCGAAGATGCTGACGTTGGCGTAGCGGCCGACGACGCGCCACAGGCTCTTCCACTTGCCGTCGCGTTGCAGTTGCTGCGCCAGGGCCTTTTCGTCGGCCTTGAGCTTGTCGGCTTGCGCAGCCGGCATATCGACGGGCAGATTGACCTGCATTTGAACCATGAACAACATGATGGGTGTCTCCAGGAAATCGGCCCCGGCACGGCCGGGGCGCGGGGGAAGGATCAGTTGGAAAACTTCAGCGGCAGGCCGGTCAGGCGCAGCAGCTCGTCGGCGGTGATGTCGCCGAACATGTCGATCACCGTGACGCCGTCGGCGCGGATGTCGAACACCGCGACGTCGGTGTACACGCGCGACACGCAGCGCACGCCGGTCAGCGGGTAGGTGCAGGCGTCGACCAGCTTGCTCTGGCCTTCGCGGGTCTGCAGTTCCATCATGACGAAGACGTCCTTGGCGCCGATGGCCAGGTCCATCGCGCCGCCGACGGCGGGGATGGCGTCGGGCGCGCCGGTGTGCCAGTTGGCCAGGTCGCCGTGCTGCGACACTTGGAAGGCGCCCAGCACGCAGATGTCCAGGTGGCCGCCGCGCATCATCGCGAACGAGTCGGCATGGTGGAAGAACGAGCAACCGGGCAGCTCGGTGACGGGCTGCTTGCCGGCGTTGATCAGGTCGTAGTCTTCCTCGCCCTTGGCCGGCGCCGGGCCCATGCCCAGCATGCCGTTCTCGGTGTGCAGGATGACTTCGCGGTCGGCCGGCAGGTGGTTGGCCACCAGCGTCGGCAGGCCGATGCCGAGATTGACGTAGGCGCCTTCAGGAATGTCCTGGGCGACGCGGGCGGCGATCTGGTCGCGGGTCAGTTTGGTGCTCATTGCTGCTCCTTGGCGGCCTGGGCGGCGTCGATCTGCACGACGCGCTGCACGAAGATGCCGGGGGTGACGACGGTTTCCGGATCGAGGGCGCCCAGTTCGACGACTTCACGCACCTGGGCCACGGCCACGCGCGCGGCGCTGGCCATGATGGGGCCGAAGTTGCGCGCGGTCTTGCGGTACACCAGGTTGCCCCAGCGGTCGCCGCGCTCGGCCTTGATGAGCGCGTAGTCGGCGTGCAGCGGATATTCCAGCACGTACTGGCGGCCGTTGATCTCGCGGGTTTCCTTGCCGTCGGCCAGCGGGGTGCCGTAGCCGGTGGGCGAGTAGAAGGCGCCGATGCCGGCGCCGGCGGCGCGGATGCGCTCGGCCAGGTTGCCCTGCGGCACCAGTTCGAGTTCGATCTTGCCGCTGCGGTACAGGCCGTCGAAGATCTGCGAGTCCACCTGGCGCGGGAACGAGCAGATGATCTTGCGCACGCGGTTGGCGCCCAGCAGGGCGGCCAGGCCGGTGGTGCCGTTGCCGGCGTTGTTGTTGATGATGACCAGGTCCTTGGCGCCTTGTTCGAGCAGGGCGTCGATCAGTTCCATGGGCTGGCCGGCGGTGCCGAAGCCGCCGATCATGACGGTGGCGCCGTCGGGGACGTCGGCGAGGGCGGCCGCCGCGCTTGCAACAAGCTTAGAAATCATGGTGTTCGCTCATAGGTGGCGTGTCATAATTTGTTCTTAATTAGAACTTTCGTTCTTCTGAAGAACATCGTTTCATGGGGATGGTCGACCGTCAAGGCAAGCCGGCGCGGTGCGATCCCCCCCGTTCAGGGTTGCCGGCAGCGGCAACGTTTTTTCTCGCGGTAGACGGATGGCCGAGCAAGCAACCCAGCAACCCAGCGACAGCTACGTTCAATCTTTTGCGCGCGGCCTGTCCGTGATCCGGGCGTTCGGCCCGGAACGTTCCCAGATGACGCTGTCCGAGGTGGCGGCCGTGACCGGGCTGACCCGCGCCGGCGCGCGCCGCATCCTGCTGACGCTGGAACACCTGGGCTACGTCACGGTCGAGGACCGCAAGTTCGCGCTGACCCCGCGCATCCTCGAACTGGGCTACGCCTACCTGTCGGGCACGCCGTTGTGGAACCTGGCGCTGCCCTACATGGAAGAAGTGGCCGAGCAGACGCGCGAGTCGTGCTCGGTGTCGGTGCTGGAAGGCCCCGACATCGTCTACATCCTGCGGCTGTCGACCCACAAGGTCATGACCATCAACCTGGCGGTGGGCAGCCGCCTGCCGGCCTGGGTGACGTCGATGGGCCGGGTGCTGCTGGCCGGATTGCCCGCGGCCGAACTGGACCGGGCGCTGGCGATGAGCCAGATCCGGGCCTACACCAAGGACACCGTTACCGATATCGCCGCGCTCAAGGCCATCCTGGCCGGCGTGCGCGCCGACGGCTACGCCTGCGTGGCGCAGGAACTGGAACCCGGCCTGCAATCCGTGGCGGTGCCGATCGTCGATCGCAGCGGCCGCGTGATCGCCGCGATGAACGTCAGCGGCCATGCCAACCGCTTTACGCGCGAGGAAATGCTGGCGGCCTTCCTGCCGCCGCTGCGCCACGCCGCCGACCAGATCAACCACGCGCTGTTGCGCCGTTAGGCGGCGCGGGCGGGTGGGGGCGACCAAGCGGGCGGACATGGCGGCGGGCCTCAGATCGGGGCGACGCCCAGCGTCGTGCCGCCGCAGACATACAGCATCTGGCCGGTGACGAAGCCGTTGTCGGGCGACAGAAAGAACATGGCGGCGCGCGCCACGTCCTCGGGCGTGCCCAGGCGCTTGACCACGATGCTGTTGATGATGCGTTCGGTCTGCGGCGCGCCGGCCGGATTGCTCTTGGTGAACAGATCGGTGGCGATGGGGCCGGGGCCGATGGCGTTGACGGTGATGCCGTCGCCGCCCAGTTCCATCGCCAGCGTGCGCGTCAGGCCGACCAGGCCGGCCTTGGTGGCCGAATAGACCACGCGCTCCGGTTTGCCCAGCGCCGCCCGTGACGACATGTTGACGATGCGGCCGAAGCCGGCCGCGCGCATCGCCGGCAGCGCGGCCTGCACCAGGATCAGCGCGGTGCGCAGGTGCAGGTTGACCACGTAGTCCAGGTCGGCCAGCGTGGCGGTGTCGGCGGTGCCCGGACGGGTGGCGCCGGCATTGTTGACCAGGCCGACGATGTCGTAGGCGGCGGTCACTTCGGCGGCCACTTCCCTGGTGCGCGCCTCGTCGGTCAGGTCGGCCTGGTACGACACCAGTCCGGCCGGCGGGTGCTTGGGCAGGCGGTAGTCGATGTTGACCACTTTGTGCCCGGCATCCAGCAGCATGCGGATGATGGCGGCGCCGATCCCGGCGCTGCCGCCGGTCACCAGATACGCGGTAGGTTTGCTCATCTCAGCTCCCAATTCAATTCTCAATCGCGACATTCTCAAGAACACCGCCTTTCACCATTCCATCTGCCTCCCCAGCGAGGACACCGCCAGATCCGGCGCTGCCGGTCTTGCAGGTGTCGCCCCCTGGGGGGCGGGCGCAGCGCGTACGGGGGGCCCTCTCAATGGGTCAAATAGCCCCAAGCGAGGACGGCGGTGATGTGGATCACGCCGACCCACAGCATCATGATGACCGTATAACCCATCACGTCGCGCAGCTTGAGCTTGGACAGCGCCAGCGCCGGCAGAATCCAGAACGGCTGCACCAGGTCGTTCCAGGCGTTGCCCAGCATCACGGCCATGGTGGTCTGGTTGAGCGCGCTGCCGATCTCGCGGGCGGCGTCGATCATGAACGGCCCCTGGATGACCCAGTGGCCGCCGGCCGAGGGCGCGAAGAAGTTGATGACGAACGAGCTGATCAGCCCCCAGAACGGCAGCGTGGCCGGCGTGGCCACGTCGACGAACACCTTGGAGATCGACGTCACCAGGCCCGAGGCGGCCATGATGGCCATGATGCCGGCGTAGAACGGGTATTGCAGGATGATGCCGGAGATGGTCTTGATGCCTTCGGTCAGCTTGGCCACGTAAGCGGCCGGCGTGCCCAGCAGGATGATGCCCAGGAACAGGATGATGAAGTTGATCAGGTTCAGGTCGAGCGAGCCGCCATCCATGAAATGGAAGACGACATAGGCCACGCCCAGCGCGCCGATCAGCAGGCTCAGGAGGCGGCTGTTGTTGAGCTTGGAGGCCAGCGTGCCTTTTTCCAGCAGGTCGTCGGCGCCGCCGGCGGCGTGGGTGTCGCGGTCGATGGCCGGGTCCACTTCGACGATCTTCTCGCCCTTTTTCGGATGCAGCCAGGCGTTCAGCAGCGGCAGCGTCACGATGATCACCAGGCTGGTGATCAGCATCGGCACCGAGAAAATGGTTTCCGTCAGCGGAATGGTGCCCATCTGCTTGGCGGTCGGGTGGCCGGGGGTGGCCACCAGCACCGGGATGCTGGCCGACAGGCCCAGGCCGTACATGGTGAAGCCGCTGTAGGCCGCGGCGATGATCAGCGGGTAGTGCACGCCCTTGACCTTGAGCGCCAGCTTCTTGGCGACGATGCCGCCGATGACCAGGCCGAAGCCCCAGTTCAGGTAGCTGCCGATGCCGCCGACCAGGGTGGCGACGATGATGGCGGTGTGCGGCTTGTGCACATGGCTGACGATGCGGTTGAGCAGGCGGTCGGTCAGCGGCGCGGTGGCCAGCACGTAGCCCATGGCCAGGATCACGGCCATCTGGGTGGTGAAGGCCAGCAGGCTCCAGAAGCCCTTGCCCCAGGCGCGGGTCACGTCGCCGATGCTCTGGCCTTCGATGCCCATGGCCAGCAGCACGGTGAGCAAGGTCAGCGCGATCGCGAAGACAAAGGGATCGGGCAGATACTTGCGCATCAGCTCAGTGAAAAAAGATGCCAATTTATTCATGGTGCCTCCAACGAACTCCGGTAAGGCCTATTGCTCTGGTGTCTTGCGCCGTGGCGCGCCGGGTGGGGGCGCGGTGGCGGGACGGTCGGTTTCTTTGCGTGGTTGGGCCGGTGGCCCGCTGGCGCGTCGGGCGGGTCGCCGCGCGCCTTATGGTGTAGGTATTCGGTGCAGTGGTCGCCGCGTCAGGAGTCGCCGGCCTTGGCGTTGAGCCACGCGGCCAACTCGCCGAGCGCCGCGCTCTTTTCGCGCAGCACCTGTTCGCGGCGCTCGGGGCTCCAGGCATAGAAGCCCTGGCCGCTCTTGGCGCCGAGCTGGCCGTTTTCGACCTTGCTTTTCAGCAGCTCGGACGGCTCGGTGCGGTTTTCCAGATCTTTGTAGAGATAGCTGGCGATGGCGTAGTGGACGTCGATGCCGTTCATGTCGCGCTGCTCCAGCGGTCCGGACAGCGCCAGGCGGATGCCCAGGCTCCACTTGACCACTTCATCGATGTCCTCGGCGCTGGCCACGCCCTTTTCCAGCAGCGAGATCGCCTCGCGCGCCAGGGCGTGCTGGATGCGGTTGGCGATGAAGCCGGGGATGTCCTGGCGCACCAGCACGGGGCGCTTTCCGCCCTGCCGCAAGGTGGCCATGACGCGCGCCACGGTCTCTTCCGAGGTGGCGTCGTTGCGCACCACTTCCACCAGCGGGATGACGTCGGCGGGGGTGAAGAAATGCGTGCCGACGAAACGGTCGCGGCGCGCCACGGCGCTGGCGATGGCGTTGATCGACAGGCCCGAGGTGTTGGTGGCGAAGATCGCTTCGGGCTGGCACAGCGTGTCGAGCTGAGCGAACAGGCCGCGCTTGAGTTCCAGGTTCTCCGGCACCGCCTCGATCACCAGATCACAGGCGGCGGCCGCGTCCAGGCCGGGCGCCATGCGGATGCGTTGCATCACGGCGTCGATCTGGCCGGGGGCGTAGACATTCAATTGGCGCTCGATGACCGCGCGGGCGCGATCCAGCGCGCCGTCCATGGGATCGACCAGGACTACGTCCAATCCCTTCGACGCGAAGAGCGCGGCGATGCCGCTGCCCATGGCGCCGGCGCCGATGACGGCCAGATGCTTGAGGGGAGTATCCATGAGGGTTCGCTTGCAGCCTTACAGGCCGGTGCGGCAGAAGGGCACGGGCGGAACCAGGGAGCTGCGATCTGTCTCTTCCGTCGGTGTCTTCCTGTGCGCGGGCCAGAAAAATCGTTGTGTTCTATATACGAACATTTGTGCGTATATAGAATTTCTGGCGAAGATAGTACTAAAAGTTGCCGGGAGCGGACAAATACGCGATTTGAGATGTTCGTCTGGTGGACGTAATGGCGCGTGACGCGCCGGCGGCGGGGCACCAGGCCGGCAGGGACGGGCATCGCGCCCGCCCCTGCCGGCCTTCAATCTTCACCCCGAGTTGCGCAGCCCGGCCGCGATGCCGTTGATGGTCAGGTGGATGGCGCGCTGCACGCGTTCGTCGCCGTCGCCGCCGGCCGACTTCTGCGCCGCGCGGTGGCGGCGGATCAGTTCGACCTGCAGGTAGTTGAGCGGGTCGATATAGGCGAAACGCTCGCGCAGCGAGGCTTGCAGCGCGGGATTGTCGGCCAGCAGTTCGCGCCGCGTCAGCAGTTTCAGCATGGCCAGGGTGCGGGCGTGTTCGGCGCTGATCATGCCGAAGATCTTCTCGCGCAGCGCGCGTTGCGGCACCAGTTGCGCATAGCGCGCGGCGATGGCCAGGTCGGACTTGGCCAGCACCATCTCCATGTTCGACAGCAGGGTGCGGAAGGCCGGCCAGTCCTGCGCCATTTCGCGCAGCTGGGCCAGGCGGGCGCGCCGCGAGCGCGGCGCCCCCGGCGCGCCGGTTTCCAGGTAGGCCTCGATGGCCGAGCCCATGCCGTACCAGCCGGTCAGCATCAGGCGGCATTGGGCCCAGGAAAAGCCCCACGGGATGGCGCGCAGGTCTTCGATGCGCTGGCCCTTCTTGCGCGAGGCCGGGCGCGAGCCGATGTTCAGCCCGGCGATCTCGGCGATGGGGGTGGCCGCGAAGAAGTATTCGGCGAAGCGCGGCGTGTCATAGACCAGGCCGCGGTAGCTGCGCTGCGCGGCCTCCGACATGAACGACATGGCCGGGCCGTGCTGGGCCATGTGCGCGTCTTCGGCGCTGGTGGCCGCGGCGCGCGGCGCCAGGCTCGATTCGAGGGCGGCGGCGACCAGCAGTTCGAGGTGCCAGCGGCCGACCTCGGCGTCCTTGTACTTGCTCTGGATGACCTCGCCCTGTTCGGTCAGGCGGATCTGGCCGGCCACGGTGCCCGGCGGCTGGGCCAGGATCGCATCGAAGCTGGAACCGCCGCCGCGGCCCACCGAGCCGCCACGGCCGTGGAACAGGCGCAGGCGCACGTGGCGGCTGGAGAACACGTCGACCAGCGCGCGCTCGGCCTGGTACAGCGACCAGTTGGACGTCAGGAAGCCGCCATCCTTGTTGCTGTCGGAATAGCCCAGCATGACTTCCTGGGCGCCGTTCTGGGCGCGCTTCACGCGCTCGCGGATCTCGGGCAGGTCGAGCCAGGCGGCCATGATGCCGGCGCCGCGCTGCAGATCGGGGATGGTCTCGAACAGCGGCACCACCATCAGGCCATCCTCGGGCAGGATGTCCTGGCCGGGAGGGGCGGTCAGGCCCGCTTCCTTTTGCAGCACCATCACTTCGAGCAGGTCGCTGAGGGTTTCCGTGTGCGAGACGATGGTCTGGCGCACCGCCTGTTTGCCGTAGCGCTGGCGGCCGGCGGCGGCGGCGCGCAGCACCGCCAGTTCGCGCGTGGTGTCTTCGCTGTAGGCGATCCAGGGCGAGGCCAGCGGCCGCGCCTGCGCCAGCTCGGCGCGCAGCAGCGCCACCCGCGCGTCTTCGTCCAGCGCCAGGTAATCGAGCGGCCGGCCGTCGTGGGTGGCGCCGGCGCGGCTGAACAGTTCGGCCAGCGCGCGTTCGTGCACGTCGGAACTCTGGCGCAGGTCGACCGTGGCGAGGTGAAAGCCGAACACTTCGACGGCCTGCTGCAACCCGGCCAGCCGCAGCCGGGCGACGGGCGCGCCGTGGTGCGCGGCCAGCGAGGCGGCGATGACGGCCAGGTCGGCCGACAATTCCTGTGGCGTGTCGTAGGGCTGCGCGGCGACGGTGCTGCGGCGCGCCAGGTTCTGGCCGGTCAGGCGCAGCGCGGTGGCGGCCAGGCGCGCATAGACGCCGACCAGCGCGCGCCGGTAGGGCTCGTCGCTGCGATGCGGCGAGTCGTCGCCGCTGCGCTCGGCCAGTGCCTGCAGCGCCGGATCGACCGCGATCAGCAGCGTGGTGATGGACAGCTCGGCGCCGAGCGCGTGCACTTCCTGCAGGTAGTGCTCGAACAGCACGGTGGCCTGGCGCAGCAGGGCGCGTTCCAGCGTGCCGGCGTCGACATTGGGATTGCCGTCGCGGTCGCCGCCGATCCAGCTGCCCATGCGCAGGAAAGGTTCCAGCGGCGGCGGCGGGGCGCCGAACGGCTTGGCATCGCGGTTGAGCAGCTTGGACAGGTCGCCGTAGACGCGCGGGATGACCTGCAGGAAGGTGCTGCGGTAGTACGAGAGCGCGTTCTCGATTTCGTCGGCCACCGTCAGGCGGGTGTAGCGCAGCATGCGGGTCTGCCACAGCGTGGCCACGCGGCCGAGCAAGGCGGCGTCGAGTTCGGCCAGCTCTTCCGGCGTCAGTGGCTGGTCGCGCTGCGCCAGTGCGGCGGCGATTTCACGGTGCAGGTCGAGTGTGCTCTTGCGCTGCACTTCGGTGGGATGGGCGGTCAGCACCGGCATGACGCAGGCTTCGGCCAGCAGGCGGCGGATGCGCGCCGGCGTCACGCCGTGGCGGCCCAGGGTCTGCACGGCATCGCGCAGGCTGCCGCGCGCGGGCGCGTCGCCGGCCAGGGCGCGGGCCCGCTGGCTGCGGTTCTGGTCGCGGTCCTCGGCGATGTTGGACAGATGCAGGAAATAGCTGAAGGCGCGCGCCACCGAGTTCGGGTCGCTGCCCTGCAGGAGCTTGACGCGCTGTTCCAGCAGCTTGCCATCGGCCTTGTTGCCTTCGCGGCGGAATTTGACGGCGGTGCGGCGCAGGGTTTCGATGGTGTCGAAAACCCGTCTGCCTTCGCATTCGGCGATGACTTCGCCAAGCAACCGGCCTAACAGCCGGATATCGTGACGCAAGGGTTCTGCGGAGTCGGACTGCGGGCGGCTGGCATTCATCGGGCGGGGGATCCGTCGGGCTGCTGGAGAAAGAGGAAGGGTCAGGTGATGCGCACTGCGGGGTAAACCGTGAACGAGAACAGCATCGATTTTACGCAGGCTTCCTTACGGGCCAGGCCGCTGGCTGCGGTAAAGTCTGGCCTATCCCTTTGTCTTTGCAGAAGCCCCCTTTTATGCTGAATCACCAACGTCGCGCGCTCGTGCTGTTTTCGGGCGGCCAGGATTCCACCACCTGCCTGGCCTGGGCGCTGGAGCGCTATGCCCATGTGGAAACCGTGGCGTTCGATTACGGCCAGCGCCACCGCATCGAACTGGACGCGCGCCTGAACGTGCTGCGCGAGATCCGCGCGCGCTTTCCGCAATGGGCGCCGCGCCTGGGCGAAGACCATCTGCTGGACCTGAAGGTGCTGGGACAGGTGGGCGACACCGCCATGACCAGCGACCGCGCCATCGAGATGCAGGCCAACGGCCTGCCCAACACCTTCGTGCCCGGCCGCAACCTGCTGTTCCTGACGCTGGCGGCCGCCTTGGGCTACCGGCGCCAGCTGGACGTGCTGGTGGGCGGCATGTGCGAAACCGATTTCTCGGGCTACCCCGATTGCCGCGACGACACCATCAAGGCGCAGCAGGTGGCGCTGGGCCTGGGCCTGGGCAGCCGCGTCACCATCGAGACGCCGCTGATGTGGATCGACAAGTCCGAAACCTGGGCGCTGGCCCGGCAACTGGGCGGCGACGCGCTGGTCGAGACCATCGTCGAGGAAAGCCACACCTGTTACCTGGGTGAGCGCGGCGCGCGCCATGCCTGGGGCTATGGCTGCGGCGAGTGCCCTGCCTGCAAGCTGCGCCGGGCCGGCTGGGACAAGTGGCAGGCGCAGGGCGAAGCCTGAGCCGTCCGCCGGCCAGGCAATAACAACGAATCCCCGTGCCGGGATGTGCCAGGCGGCCCGCCGGGACGCGTTGCCGACTGACGCCGCAATGGCGTCAGAATCCGCGCGGACCGTAGCGGCGCGCGTGTCGCTACGTTTCACCAACCGGTGAGTTTTATTTCGATATATTGAATTCCACTCATTTAATAATGAGTGAAATTCAATTATTTTTGACTTTGCGCGGCAACACAGGGGGTTGAGCGCTTTTTTTTTGCGACCCTGTTCAAGGTATGGAGATGCAAAAAAACATTTCAATACCGTTCGATGGAAAGCGTTTTTCTCCAGGGCTCAATCATCATGAATCGGTCGCGCATTATCCTTATTTTCGACAATGAATTCGCCAAGCAGGGCATTTCCGATTCGCTCCAGCAGATCGGCTTCGTTCTGAATCCCGTATCGCTCCAGGAACCGGCGCCGGCGCGTCACGCTGGGGAAATCCAGGTGCACCTGTGCCTGCCACGGGACCTGGACATCACGATCGGCCAATTGCGCGCGCGTTTCGCCCATTCGACCATCATCGCCATCCGCCATATCGAAAGCCCGGCGGTGCGGATCAATGCGCTGCTGGCCGGCGCCGACAGCTGCTACGGCGCCAACATCAGCTACAGCGAGGTGGCGGCGGCGATCCAGTCGGCGCAGCGCAAACTGACCTTGTGCCAGCCCCCCGCGGCGTCCGCGCCGCGCCGGCCGGACGTGGTCGCCGGCGCGCCCGTGGCGGAACAAAGCTGGCGGCTGTGCGAGAACGAATGGACGCTGGTGTCGCCGGGCGGCCAGGGCATCACCCTCACGCCCATGGAGCGCGCGGTGCTCAAGGGCATGCATGATCACCCCGAGCGGCTCATCCGCCGCGCGGATTTTGCCGTCGCCAGCCTGGACATCGCCGGCAACGGCCGCGCGCTGGACCTGGTCATCAGCCGCCTCAAGCGCAAGGGCGCCGCCGCCGGCATGGCCATCCCGATCCGCAGCCTGCGCGGCAAGGGCTATGCGTTCTCGGCCGCGCTGTCCCAGGACGGCGAGGCCCAGGAAACCCCAGCCGCCCGCAAGGAGGGCGCCGTGTCGCCGCTGCTGGCCGCGATCCAGGGCGACCGGCTGCAGTTCCATTACCAACCCATCGTCACCGCCACGGATCTGGAGATCGTCGGCGCCGAAGCCCTGTTGCGCTGGCGCGCGGCCGGCGGCGAAACCATGGGCATCGATGGCCTGCTACGCGAAACCTGCGCCCCGGAGGCGGCGCAGGCCCTGATCAGTTGGGGCCTGCACACCATTGCCCGTGACCAGACGCGCTGGCGGCAGGCGGCGCACGGCTCAGGGCTGGCGGTGAACATCAAGATCTCGCCGCAGAGCTTTGCCCGCCGCGATTTCGTCGGCGCGATCCTGCGCGACATCGCCGCTTGCGGCCTGGCGTACGGCGATATCCGCATCGAGCTGACCGAAGAGGCGGCGCTGCACGCCGGGTCCGCCGACATCCGGTCGATGCTGGAAGCCTTCACCAGCCGCGGCATACAGGTGTGGCTCGATGATTTCGGCAAGGGCTACAACAACCTCGAGTGGCTGTCGACGCTGCCCCTGGCGGGCCTGAAGCTGGACAAGTCGATCATCTGGAGCGCCGCGCGGCAGGCGGAGGCGCAGAAGGTGCTGGCGTCGATCTGCCGGCTGGCGCGGGACCTGGACATCACCACTGTGGGCGGGGGCATCGAGACCGAGGCGCATTGCCGCGCCGCGCGCGAAGCCGGCTGCGACCTGCTGCAAGGCTTCCTGTTCTTCCGGCCCGGCACGGCCGATGAGCTGGCCGCGGCCCTGGCCGAGCAGCGCTGGCGCCGCGCCGGCGTGGCGCGGCCTCGCGGGCGCCCGGCGCCGGCCGCGGCGCTGCGCGACGGCGGCGCGCCGCTCAGTTCCGCGTCCGGGCAATAAAGCGCCACCGCAACGCCAGCGCCGCGGCCAGGATGAGCGTGGCCAGGCCGGCCGACAGCCCCATCGCGGCCTGCGCCCCGTGCCGCCCGACCACCCAGGCATAGGCCAGCGGCGCGGCGGCGGTCAGCAGGAAGCTGGGGATCAGCAGGACGCCGACCATCGCGCCATAGCCGCGCAAGTCGAACAGCGCCAGCGGCAGCGTGCCACGCGTGATGGTCAGCAGGCCGTTGCAGGCGCCATACAGCAGCGCGTAGGCGGCCAGGGCCAGGAGGTGGCCGCCAGACAGCAGCGCCAGCACGAAGCCCAGCGGCAGCAGGGCGGACACGGCCAGCGTCAGGGTCAGCGGATGCAGGCGCGAGCCCAGCGCGACGTCGGCCAATCGCGAGGCGAACTGGCCCACGCCCCACAGCGCGGCGACGTTGACCGCCAGCGCCTTGGCCAGGCCCAGGCCAGACAGCAGCGGGATCAGGTGGGCGGCGTTGCCGGCCGCCAGGAAGTTGGTGAGCATGGCGATTGACGCGTACAGCAGGCTGGCCAGACGCCGTTCGGAGGCGTTGCGTGCCAGGCCGGCGCCAGCCTGGCCGGCGGCCGGGACCGGCGCGGCGTAGCGGGCGCGCGGCAGCGCCAGGTACAGGGGCACGGTCGCCAGCGCCAGCGCGCCATAGGCCAGCACCGCGCCGCGCCAGCCGAGCCAGTCCGACAGCGCGTGGCCCACCGGCCACATGACGGTCGAAGCGAGGCCGCCGAACAGGGTGATCTGCGACATCGGCCGGCGTGCTGCCGGGCCGGCGGCGCGCGCCAGCGCGGCGAACGCCGCGTCATACAGGCACAGCCGCATGCCCACGCCCAGCAGCATCCAGGCGGCGAAATAGGCGGCCAGGCCATGCGCGGCGGCCAGCGCGGCGCAGGCGGCGGCCGCCAGCGTCGCGCCGACCGGCATGACACGGTGTCCGCCCCATTGGTCGACCGCGCGGCCGGCCAGCGGCGACACCAGCGCCATGACCACGATGGCGCAGGAGAAGCCGCCGTAGATGGTGGCCGGGTCCCAGCCCAGGTCGGCGGCCATGTCGGGCCCCAGCGCGCCGATCAGGTAGAAGGTCACGCCCCAGCCGACCAGTTGCGTCAGCCCCAGGCAGACCACCGCGCGCGGCGGGATCATGGGCGTTGCGGCGGCGTGCTGTCGCCTTCGCCCAAGGCGCGCTGCATCAGCACCGTGTCGCGCCATTCGCCATGCTTGTGGCCCACCGAGCGCAGCGTGCCGACCGGGTGAAAGCCCTGGCGTGCGTGCACCGCCAGCGACGCGGCGTTGCGGCTGTCTCCCACCACCGCCAGCATCTGGCGCCAGCCGGCCGCGGTGCAGCGTTCGACCAGCATGGCCAGCAGCCTGCCGCCGATGCCCAGGCCGGCGCGGCCGGCCTTGACGTAGACCGAATCCTCGACCGTGTGGCGGTAGGCGGGGCGCGGGCGATAGGGCGTGACGTAGGCATAGCCCACGACCTCGCCGTTGATCTCGGCCACCAGGTAGGGCATGTCCTTTTCCAGCACGCTGGCGCGCCGCTGGCGCATTTCCTGGATCGACGGCGGTTCCAGTTCGAACGACGCGGTGCCGTGCTGCACGTGGTGCGCGTAGATGGCCTTGATGGCGGGCAGATCGGCATCCGCGCTGTCGCGGATCAGGAGGGTGGGGGCGGCGGGTTGCGGCATGGCGGGTTCGCGGTCGGAGCGTCAGGATGGGTGAAAAAAACCAGCCGCCAGTGTGGCGCAAGGTCATGCATAAACATAGCTTTGGTCTATTATGATTTTCATAAGCAAAACTTTGGATCAGGCGGAGGCGTGAGGGCATGCGGGGACTCAATCTGGACGCCCTGCGCACCTTTGCGCGGGTGATCGAACTGGGCAGTTTTTCCGCCGCCGCCGAACAGGGCGGCATCACCCAACCCGCGGTCAGCCTGCAGGTGCGCCAGCTCGAGCGCCGCTTCGGCCTGAAGCTGGTCGAGCGGGTCGGCCGGCGCGCCGGGCCCACCGCCGCCGGCCTCGAACTGCTGACCCACATCCGCGCCATCGACGCCGCGCTGGCGCAGGCCGAGCAGGCCATGACGGCGCACGCCTCGCAAGTGACCGGGCGCGTGCGCCTGGGTACCGGCGCCACCGCCTGCACCTATCTGCTGCCGCCGCTGCTGGCCGGCCTGCGGCGGCGTTTTCCGGCGCTGGACGTGGTGGCCAGCACCGGCAATACCGCCGACATGCTGCGCGGCCTGGAAAACAACACGCTGGACATCGGCCTGGTGACGCTGCCCGCGCCCGGCCGCATGATCGAGGCCACGCCGGTACTGGAAGACGAGTTCGTGGCCATCTTCCCGGCGCGCGGCCCCTTGGGGATTCCCGACGCGGTGACGCCGCAGGCGCTGGCGGCGCTGCCGCTGGTGCTGTTCGAGCCGGGCGCGCGCACCCGCCGCCTGGTGGACGATTGGTTCGAGCAGGCGGGGGTGGCGGCCAAGCCGGTGATGGAACTGGGCAGTACCGAGGCCATGAAGGAAATCGTGGCCGCTGGCCTGGCCTGCGCGGTGCTGCCGCGGCTGGCAGTCAGCGGCGCTGGCCAGCGCGCCAGCCTGGCGGTGCGTGCGCTGACGCCGCGCCTGGCGCGCACGCTGGCCGTGGTGGTGCGCCGCGATAAGCCGCTCAGCCGCGGGCTGCGGCACCTGCAGGAAGCGCTGCTGGCGTTGCGCACGTGAACGCATAGGGGTGGAACACGTCCACCGGCAACTGGTTGCAGGCCTCGACGCAGTCGCGCACGGCCGCCATGTCGGTGAAGTTCAGGCCGCTGGCAATGCCCTGGCGGTCCAGGTTCAAGGCCAGCGTCACCAGGTCGACGTTGCCGGTGCGCTCGCCGTTGCCGAACAGGCAGCCTTCGACGCGCTCGGCGCCGGCCAGCAGCGCCAATTCGGCCGAGGCCACGGCGGTGCCGCGGTCGTTGTGCGGATGCACGCTCAGCACGATGCTGTCGCGCCGCGCCAGGTGGCGGTGCATCCATTCAATCTGGTCGGCGTACACGTTGGCGCTGGTGCATTCCACCGTCGACGGCAGGTTGACGATCATCTTGCGCGCCGGGGTCGGCCGCCAGATGGCGCTGACGGCATCGCATACCTCCAGCGCGAAATCCAGTTCGGCCAGGCTGAAGGTCTCGGGCGAATACTCATAGGTCCATTCCGTTTCCGGATGCGCGTCGGCCAGCGCGCGGATCTGGCGCGTGCCGGCCAGCGCGATTTCCTTGATCTCGGCGCGGCTCATGCCGAAGACGATGCGGCGCCATTGCGGCGCTATCGGGTTGTACAGATGCACGATGGCGCGCGGCGCGCCGCGCAGCGCTTCGAAGGTGCGTTCGATCAGGTCGGGCCGCGACTGGGTCAGGACCTCGATGGTGACATCGGCGGGGATGCGGCGTTCCTCGATCAGCTTGCGCACGAAATTGAAATCGGTGTCCGACGCGGACGGGAAGGCGACTTCGATCTCCTTCAGGCCCACGGCCACCAGTTGCTCGAACAGACGCAGCTTGCGCGCCGCGTCCATGGGGTCGATCAGCGCCTGGTTGCCGTCGCGCAGGTCGGTGCTCATCCAGACCGGCGGCGCGCTCGGGCGACGGGTCGGCCATTGGCGCTCGGCATAGTCGCGCGAGAAGGGCTGGACGGGGCGGTACTTGTGTTGGGGATGGTCGAGCATGGAAACCTCCGGCCGCGCGCGGGCGCGGCGTGTCTGGGGCCGCCGGTCTGCGGCGGCGGGGCGGGCAAGGGAGGTGGCGGACGGGCCCGTCAGAGGGCCCGGGGCTGCCGGGCGGCCACGGGGCGCAAGGCCCGGCAACCGCGCGCTAGTCGTAGCGTCGAGGGCACGGCGTCCGATGTCGCGGCCACGCGCGCGCGCCGGCCGTGCGCAGCGGCGCAGACGGCGGGGCAGTGGGAACGAAGACGCATGATCGGGGGCCGGTAACTGGAAAACGAAGGGGAAGTACGGCCAGCATAGGTACACTGGAAAAGACCGTCTACCGCCAGTTGGACATGAATCGTCGAGAAATGGACAAATCCAAACCCCCGCCACGCCCGTCCGGACCGCGCACGCCCGTCGATCTGGACCTGTTTCCGTACGAATCCTCGCTGCGCCCGGTGGCGGCGCTGGCGGTGGACTACGAAGACGGGCATCGCGTGCGCCGCCACCGGCACCGCCGCTCGCAGCTGGTGTATGCGATCTCGGGCGTGATGGTGGTGGATACCGACGCCGGCATCTGGGTGGTGCCGCCCACGCGCGGCGTGTGGGTGCCGGCCTGGGTCTCGCACGCCATCCGCATGAGCGGCGAGCCGCGCATGCGCACCGTGTTCGTCGAGCCCGGCGCGGCCGCGCACCTGCCCGCCGAGTGCTGCGTGCTGTCGATCTCGCCGCTGCTGCGCGAGCTGATGGTGGCGGCGGCCGAGGTGCCGCTGGACTGGAAGCCCGGCACCCGCGACGGCCGCCTGATGATGCTGTTGCTGGACGAATTGAAACAGGAACCGGTGCTGCCGCTGCACCTGCCGCAGCCGTCCGAGCCGCGCCTGGCGCGCATCTGCCGCGCCATCGTGCGCCACCCCGAGCGCCAGGCGGGCGCGGCCGACTGGGCGCGGGAATTGGGGGTGGATCCGAAAACGGTGCACCGCCTGTTCCTGCGCCACACCGGCATGACTTTCGGCCGCTGGCGCCAGCAGGCGCGGCTGCTGGCGGCGATGGAGCGGCTGGCGCGCGGCGAGCGGGTGCTGGACGTGGCGCTGGACCTGGGTTACGACAGCCCGAGCGCGTTCGCGGCCATGTTTCGCAAGGCCTTGGGCGAGCCGCCCAGCGCGTTCGCGGCGCGCGGCGCGGCGTCCGCCTGATGGCCGCGCGGCGGTCTTGGGGCGGCCTCGGCGCGGCCCGCGGCCGCTGTGGGCCGGAACCAGCGTATTATTTACCGTTTTGCCGCCCACGCTAATAGCCTGAGACAAGATCATGCCGCACTACCGTTCCCGCACCTCGACCCACGGCCGCAACATGGCCGGCGCCCGCGCCCTGTGGCGCGCCACCGGCATGAAGGACGGAGACTTCGGCAAGCCGATCATCGCGGTGGTCAACTCGTTCACGCAGTTCGTGCCGGGCCACGTGCACCTGCGCGACCTGGGCGCGCTGGTCGCCAAGGAAATCGAGGCCGCCGGCGGCGTCGCCAAGGAATTCAACACCATCGCGGTCGATGACGGCATCGCCATGGGCCACGGCGGCATGCTGTATTCGCTGCCTTCGCGCGAACTGATCGCCGATTCGGTCGAATACATGGTCAATGCGCACTGCGCCGACGCCATGGTCTGCATCTCGAACTGTGACAAGATCACCCCGGGGATGCTGATGGCCGCGATGCGCCTGAATATTCCCGTGGTGTTCGTGTCCGGCGGCCCGATGGAAGCCGGCAAGGTCAAGTCGCCGACCGACGGCAAGGTGATCGCCAAGATCGACCTGATCGACGCCATGATCAAGGCCGCCGACCCCAACGTGTCGGACGCCGACGTGGCCGAAGTCGAGCGCAGCGCCTGCCCCACGTGCGGCTCCTGTTCCGGCATGTTCACCGCCAACTCGATGAACTGCCTGACCGAGGCCATCGGCCTGGCGCTGCCGGGCAACGGCACCATCGTCGCCACGCACGCCTGGCGCAAGGGCCTGTTCGAGCAGGCCGGCCGCCTGGTGGTGGACCTGTGCCGCCGCTACTACGTCGAGGAAGACGCCTCGGTGCTGCCGCGCAGCATCGCCACCAAGAGCGCGTTCCAGAACGCCATGGCGCTGGACGTGGCCATGGGCGGCTCCACCAACACCGTGCTGCACCTGCTGGCCGCGGCGCAGGAAGCCGGCGTCGACTTCACCATGGCCGACATCGACCGCATTTCGCGCAAGGTGCCGTGCCTGTGCAAGGCCGCGCCGGCCACTGACAAGTACCACATCGAAGACGTGCACCGCGCCGGCGGCATCCTCGGCATCCTGGGCGAGCTGGCGCGCGCCGATCTGCTCGACGTGTCCTGCGGCAACGTGCACAGCGGCACGCTGGGCAACGCCATCGCGCAATGGGACGTGGCTGGCGGCGCCGGCGAAGCGGCGCAGAAGTTCTACCGCGCGGCGCCCGGCGGCATTCCCACCACCGTGGCTTTCAGCCAGGACGCCACCTTCCTGACGCTGGACACCGACCGCAAGACCGGCTGCATCCGCAGCAAGGAAAACGCCTACTCCAAGGACGGCGGCCTGGCCGTGCTGTACGGCAACCTGGCCGAGAAGGGCTGCATCGTCAAGACCGCGGGCGTGGATGAATCGCAGTGGGTCTTCACCGGCCGCGCGCGCGTGTTCGAAAGCCAGGACGACGCCGTCGAAGGCATCCTCGGCGACAAGGTGGTGGCGGGCGACGTGGTGGTGATCCGCTACGAAGGCCCCAAGGGCGGCCCCGGCATGCAGGAAATGCTGTACCCCACGTCCTACCTGAAGTCCAAGGGCCTGGGCAAGACCTGCGCGTTGTTCACCGACGGCCGTTTCTCGGGCGGTTCGTCGGGCCTGGTGATCGGCCACGCCTCGCCCGAAGCGGCCGAAGGCGGCACCATCGGTCTGGTGCAAGAGGGCGACACCATCGAGATCGACATCCCCAACCGCAAGATGCATCTGGCCGTGTCCGACGAGGAACTGGCCCGCCGCCGCGCCGCGATGAACGCGCGCGAGGATGGCGGCTGGCTGCCGGTGGGCCGCGAGCGCGTGGTGTCGCAGGCCCTGCAGGCCTACGCGGCGCTGGCCACCTCGGCCGACCGCGGCGCGGTGCGCGACCTGTCGCAGCTCAAGCAGAAGCGTTGATTCCCCGCCTGCCGCGGGTTCGATGACAAAGCGGCGCCTGGTGCGCCGCTTTTCTTTTGTCCGGGGCGATCGTGTTCCGGTCGTCCGGCGCGTGCCGCAAACCGGCGTGTTTGCCTTTTTTTGACGCATATCGCCGGGGTTCCCTGCGGGCGATGCCGCGATTGTCGCGGCCTCGCGCTATAAAATCCTGATACTTGTGATCAGGAGTCATGAATGGCGCTCAATTCCGAGGCCCTGCGGCTGTTCCTGGGCGTGGTCGACGCCGGCTCGATGAGCGCGGCCGCCGAGATGCTGGGCCAGACCGCGTCCGGCGTCAGCCGCGGCCTGTCGCGCCTGGAGGAAGACCTGGGCGTGACCCTGCTGAACCGCACCACGCGGCGCATGGAGCTGACCGCCGAGGGCGCGCACTTCCTGCAGAAGGCGCGCCAGATCGTGCAGTCGCTGGAAGAGGCCGAGGAGTGCATGCGCATCGTGCACCAGCAGCCGGCCGGCCGTCTGCGCGTGGATGCCTCGGTGCCGGTGATGCTGCATTGCGTGGTGCCGCATGTGGCCGATTTCCGCCGCGAGTATCCGGCGATTTCGCTGGAGCTGACCAGCAACGACCGCATCGTCGACCTGATCGAGCACCGCACCGACGTGGCCCTGCGCATGGGGCCGCTGAACGATTCCACGCTGCATGCGCGGCCCATGCGGCCGCGTCCGCGCTGGCTGATGGCCAGCCCGGACTACCTGGCGCGGCGCGGCGTGCCGCGGACCGTCGAGGATCTTGCCAGCCACGAACTGCTGGGCTTCACCCAGCCCGAAAGCCTGAACGTCTGGCCGCTGCGCCACGCCGGCGGCTCGACCTATCTGGCCACGCCCACGCTGGCCACCTCCAGCGGCGAGACCCAGCGGCACCTGGCGCTGCGCGGCGTGGGCATCGCCTGCCTGTCGGATTTCGTGTCGCGCGACGACCTGCGCGCAGGGCGGCTGGTGCGCATCATGGAAGACCTGCACACCGACTATCTGCAGCCGATGCACGCGGTGTACTACCGCAATACGCAGCTGTCGCGGCGTATTGCGTGCTTCCTAGATTTCTTCGCCAGCCGGTTGTAAAAACGGGCGTCTGGCGCGGCTGTTGACGGTCCGCGCCAGACGCCTTGCGCGTTGCCGCTTGCCTTAGCCGTGCAGCGCGCGGCCGAAGGCGGCCAGCACCGATTCGTGCAGCGTTTCCGACAGCGTCGGATGCGCGAACACAGTGTGCATCAGGTCTTCCTCGGTGGCCTCCAGCGCCGCCGCCACGCCGTAGCCGGCGATCAGTTCGGATGCCTCCGGGTGGATGATGTGCGCGCCCAGCAACTCGCCGGTCTTCGCGTCGAACACGGTCTTGACCAGGCCCTGGTCCTCGCCCATGGCAATGGCCTTGCCGTTGCCGGCGAAGGTGAACTTGCCCACGCGGATCTCGCCGCCCGTGGCCTTGGCGTGGTCGCGGGCGCGCGCCTCGGTCATGCCGATGCTGGCGACCTGCGGGTGCGAGTAGGTGCAGGCGGGAATGCGCAGCGGGTCGAGCGGATGCGCCGGCAGGCCGGCGATGGCTTCGACGCACAGCACCGCCTCGTGGCTGGCCTTGTGCGCCAGCCACGGCGCGCCGGCCACGTCGCCGATGGCGTAGACGCCGGGCTCGGCGGTGCGGCCCAGGCCGTCGGTGACGATGTGGGTTTTCTCCACTTTCACGCGGGTCTGCTCCAGGCCCAGGTTCTCGACATTGCCGACGATGCCGGCGGCGACGATGACGCGCTCGGCTTCCAGTTCGAACGATTTGCCCTGTTGCTCCAGCACGGCCTTCACGCCCGTGGCCGTCAGGCTGGACGACTTGACCGCGCATTGCGTCAGCACGCGGATGCCTTGCTTCTCGAAGGCCTTGCGCGCCAGCGCGGAGATCTCGGCGTCTTCCTGCGGCAGGATGTCGGCGGTCATGTCGATCAGCGTCACCTCCGCCCCGACCGCGCGGTAGAAGCTGGCGAACTCGGCGCCGATGGCGCCCGCGCCCACCACCAGCAGCGACTTGGGCAGCGCTGGCGGCGTCAGCGCCTGGCGGTAGGCCCAGATGCGCTCGCCCAACGGCAGCGCCGGCAGGTCACGGGCGCGCGCGCCGGTGGCCAGGATGATGTGGCGCGCCGACAGCGTGGCGCCGTTGTCGAGCGCGACGCGGCCGCCGCCGGCCAGCCTGGCGCTGGCGGCCAATACTGTCACGCCGTTCTTTTTCATCAGGTGCGCCACGCCCTGGCCCAGGCGGCCGGCGACCTTGCGCGAGCGCGCCACCATCGCGGCCAGGTCCGGCTGGGCCGCGCCCGCGCCGGTCACGCCGTACTGCTCGGCCTCGCGGCAGGCGCGCAGCACGGTGGCGCTGTGCAGCAGCGCCTTGGTCGGGATGCAGCCCCAGTTCAGGCAGATGCCGCCCAGCTCGGCGCGCTCGACCAGCGCGGTGGACAGGCCCAGCTGCGCCGCGCGGATCGCGGCCACGTAGCCGCCAGGGCCGCCGCCCACCACCACCAGGTCAAACGAAGTCTTGGTCATGGCGGGACTCACAGCAGGATGCGCACGGGGTTTTCGATCAGCGCGCGCAAGGCGGCCAGCCAGCGTGCGCCGACGGCGCCGTCCACCACGCGGTGGTCGGCCGACAGCGTCACGGTCATGACGGTGGCGGCCTTCAGGTCGCCGTTGTCGTCCACCACCGGGCGGCGCTCGGCCGCGCCCACCGCCAGGATGGCGGCCTGCGGCGGGTTGATGATGGCGGCGAACTGCTTGATGCCGTACATGCCCAGGTTGCTGACCGTCAGCGAGCCGCCGGTGAATTCCTCGGGCTTGAGGCGATTGACCTTGGCGCGGCTGGCCAACTCGACGATTTCGGCGGCGACGGCGGACAGCGGCTTGACGTCGGCGTCGCGCACGATCGGCGTGACCAGGCCGCCGTCGGTGGCCACGGCCACGCTGATGTCGGCGCCGGCGTGCAATTCGATGGCGTCGTCGTGCCAACTGGCGTTGACCTCGGGCACCTCGCGCAACGCCAGGGCGGCGGCGCGCACGATGAAGTCATTGACCGACAGCTTGACCGCGCCGCCCTGGTTGGCCTGCGCGCGCAGGGCCAGCAGCGCGTCCATGCGGCAATCCACCGTCAGGGTGAAGTGCGGCACCTGCTGCTTGCTTTCGGTCAGGCGGCGGGCGATGGCGCGGCGCATGCCGGAATGCGGCACGCGGCGGCTGGCGGCGCGGTGGGCTTGCGGCGCGGCGGGGGCGGGGGCGCGGTCGCGCGCGGCTTCGACATCGCGGCGCACGATGCGGCCGCGCGGGCCGGTGCCTTGCACGTCGAGCAGGTTCACATGCCATTGCGCGGCCAGGCGGCGCGCCAGCGGGCTGGCGAAGCGGCGGGCGCCGGGAGCGGGCGCCTCGGCGGCGGCGTCAGGCGCGGCGGGCGTGGCCGAAGCGGCGGAAGCGGCGGGCGTGGCGGCGGCCGGCTTGGCCGCCTGCGCGCCGCTTTCCGCCAGCGCCTGGTCGATCGCCGCGGCGTCTTCGCCCGGCGCCAGCAGCACGCCGATCACGGTGTTGATCGGCACCGATGCCGGGCCGGCCTGTACCACGATGCGGCCGAGTACGCCGGCGTGCTCGGCGTTGATCTCGACGATCGCTTTCTCGGTTTCGATTTCGGCCAGCGCATCGCCCACGGCGACGGTGTCGCCTTCCTGCTTGAGCCACTGGTGCAGCGTGCCGGTGTCGGCATCGGCCGCGACGGAGGGGAGCTTGATAAGGTGTGCCACGTGTCGTTCGTCCTATTCTGCGCGCGCGGCCAGGTCGGGCCGGTAGGCCGCCGGGTCGTCGTATTCGACCAGTTCCAGCACATTGCCTTCGGGGTCGCGGAAGAAGGCCAGCCAGGTGCCGGGCCGCACTTCCATCGGCGCCGGTTCGCTGTCGAAGGCCACGCCGCGCGCCCGCAGGCTTTCGACGGTGCCGGCCAGGTCATGCACGATGAAGGTCAGGTAGGTGTTGCCCTGGCGGTCGAGGATGGCGGCGCCGCGCGCCGCGGCTTGCGGCGCCACGGCCGGCTGCAGCAGCTTGATGCGCTCGCCGTATGAGGTCTGCAGCCGCGCCACGTCGTAGCCGTGCTGCGTCAGGCCGGTGGCGCGGGCCTTGTCGGCCGGTACGCTGACGCGGTTGACCAGGGTCAGGCCGACCACCTCGGTGTAGAACGCCAGTTGGGCGTCCAGGTCGGCGCAGCAAATGCCGACTTCCATCGGCACGCTCATGTGCAGGGCGGCGCTCATGCGCGTTCTCCCAGGTCGGCCAGCACGTCGTGCAGGCCGGCGATGACTTCTTCGGTATCGGCGAAGGCGGCGCGTTCCAGCACCTTGGAGATGCTGGGCGAGGCCTCGCCGCCGGTGACGCGCTTGACCGGTTGATCGAGCCAGTCGAAGTAGCGGCGCTGGATCTCGTCGGCCAGCATGGCGCCGTACGAGGTGCCGCGCGCGCCCTGTTCGACGATCAGCACGTTGTTGGTCTTCTGGATGCTGGCGCCGATGGTGTCCCAGTCGAGGTTGGCGCGGTCCAGCGTGCGCAGGTCGATGACTTCGGCGTCGACGCCGGTCTCTTCCGCCGCCTTCAGGGCGCGGCCGACCATCGACAGGTAGGTCAGCACCGTGACCTTGGAACCTTCGCGGCGCACGCGCGCCTTGCCGAACGGGATGGCATAGTCGAGGTCGTCGGCGGGCACTTCGCCCGACGAAGCGTACAGGTCGACGTGCTCGATCACCAGCACCGGGTCCTTGGAGGCCAGCGCGGTGTTCATCAGGCCGATGTACTCGTAGGGCGTGGACGGCGCGACGATGCGCCAGCCGGGCGCGGTGGCGAACACGCCGGCCGGGTCCATCGAATGCTGCGAGCCGTAGCCCGTGCCCATCGCGACCTTGGTGCGCAGCACGAACGGCACGTCGATGTCGCCGCCGAACATGTGGCGGGCCTTGCCGATCTGGTTGAAGATCTGGTCGGCCGCGACCCACATGAAGTCGGGGTACATGAATTCCACCACCGGTTTGTAGCGGCCGTCCATGGCCAGGCCGCCGCCCAGGCCGGCGAAGGCGTTCTCGGAGATCGGCGTGCCCAGCACGCGGTCGGGGTACTTGTCTTTCAGGCCGCGGGTGGCGCCGTTGGTGCCGCCCTTCAGGCGGTGCACGTCCTCGCCCAGCACCACGACGCCGGGGTCGGTTTCCATGCGGCGGTCGAGCACGTCGGCCACCGCGTCCACGAACTTGCGCTCGGCGCGGGCGCCGGCATGGTCGGCGGCGTCCTGGTAGCGCAGGCCGGCCAGTTCCGAGCCGTCGCTGCGCAGGCCCACGTCGCGGAAGTCGGGGCGCGGCCACAGATCGGCGCGCACGCGGCGCTTGCCGCCGTCGGTGGTCTCGGTCAGGCGGCCGGCGACGTCCGTCATCACGTCCTTGCAGCGCTGGCGCAGGGCATCGACCTCGGCCTGGGTGATCAGCTGGCGGCCGATCATCTCGGCGGCAATCTTGTCCAGCGGATCGCGGCGGCGCCATTGCGCTTCCTCTTCCTTGCTGCGGTAGCCGAAGGCGCTGCCGGGGAAGGGACCGTTTTGATGGAAGAAGCGGTAGACGTCCACTTCGATGATGGTGGGGCCGTTACCGGCGCGCATATGGGCCACGGCTTCCGACATGGCCAGGTGCACGGCCAGCGGGTCCATGCCGTCGACCCGCCAGGCCGGGATGTTGAAGGCCTGGCCGCGGGCCGACAGGCGCGGCTCGGCGGTCGATTCCTCGACCGTGGTGGACACGGCGTAGCGGTTGTTCTCGATGAAGAAGCACAGCGGCGTCTTCCACGCGGCGGTCAGGTTCATCGTTTCGAGCACCGAGCCGATGTTGACGGCGCCGTCGCCGAAATAGGTCACGGCCACGCGGTCGGTGCCAGCGTGGCGGTGGGCCCAGGCCGCGCCGGCGGCCAGCGGCACGCCGCCGCCGACGATGGCGTTGGTGCCGAGGGCGCCGGCTTCCAGCCAGCGCAGGTGCATGCTGCCGCCACGGCCGCGGCAATAGCCTTGCGCCAGGCCCATGATCTCGGCCAGGGTCTTGTGCAGCACTTCGTCGATGGCGGGCGTGAGCGGGTCGCGCGGGTCCAGGCCCCGCGGCGCGACGTGTTGCAGCGCCTTGGCTAGGAACTGGTGGTGGCCGCGGTGCGAGCCGTTGATCTGGTCGCCGGCGCCCAGCGCCAGCACCGAGCCGACGGCGCCGCCTTCCTGGCCCACCGACGAGTGGGCGGGGCCGTGCACCAGGCCCGCGGCGGCCAGGTCCAGCACCGCCTCCTCGAAGGCGCGGATCCAGTGCAGCTGCGTCAGCATGGTGGCCAGCAGCGTGGGGTCGGCCTGTTGCCAGTCCGAGGCCTCGACGGTCAGTTGCCGCCAGGGCGCCTGGGAGCCAAGCGGTTGGTAGGTGGCCATGAATGAATCTCCAGAATGTGGGTAAGCGTCGATGCGGCAGAGGTCAGAGGTAGCTGTAGCGGCTCCAGCCGCCGTCGGCCACCAGGGTGTGTCCGGTGATGTAGGCGGCCTGGCGCGATGCCAGGAACACCGCCAGGTCGGCCATCTCGCCCGGCTGCGCCAGGCGCCGCAGCGGTGTGCGCTGCTTGAGGCGTTCGGGGTCGAGGCGGCCGCGCGCGGCCAGGTCGCGCACCAGGTCGGTCTCGACATAGCCGGGGGCCAGCGCGTTGACGCGCACGCCCGCCGGGCCCCATTCCACCGCCAGGGTCTCGGTCAGCAGCACCACCGCGCCCTTGGTGGCGCAGTAGGCGGCGCGGTCGGGCGCGGCCACCACGCCGTACATGGAGGCCAGGTTGATGATGCAGCCCTCGCCCTTGGGCACCATGCGGCGGCCGGCGGCCTGGGCGCACAGGAACACGCCGGTCAGGTTGATGTCGACGGCGCGGCGCCATTCGTCGGGCGTGACCTCCAGCGACGGTTTGTTGGCCGAGATGCCGGCGTTGTTGACCAGCACGTCGATGCCGCCCCAGGCCTGCTCGACCTGGACGAAGGCGCGCTCGACCGCGTCGGCGTCGGTGACCGAAGCCTGCGCGGCCAGGGCCTGCCCGCCGGCCGCCTGCAGCCCGGCCACGGCGGTGTCCAGCGCCGCCGGGTCCATGTCCAGCAGCGCCACCCGCGCGCCCTGGCGCGCGAACGCCTCGGCGGTGGCGTAGCCGATGCCTTTGGCGCCGCCGGTGATCACCACGTTCTTGCCGCGCAGCTCGGCGTGGCGTACTTCGGGAGTATTGTCCAAGTGCTTGCCTCTACAGATAGGGCGGTCAGACCGCCAGCCATTCCTGGACCACGTCCTGGCGCTCATGCAATTGCGCGGGCGGTCCTTCGAAAACGATGCGGCCGTGGCCCATCACGCTCACGCGGGTGGAGACCTTCAGCGCGATGGTCAGCTTCTGCTCGACCAGCACCACCGACACGCCGCGCTGGTGGATGTCGCGGATCACATCGGCGATCACTTCCACGATCTTCGGCGCCAGGCCTTCGGTGGGTTCGTCGATCAGCATGACCTTGGGGTTGCCCAGCAGCGAGCGGCACATGGTCAGCATCTGCTGCTCGCCGCCGGACAGGTTGCCGGCGCGGGTATTGCGGCGTTCCTTCAGGCGCGGGAAATAGCCGAACATTTGCTCGATGGTCCAGGCCGGCGCGTCGGGGCGGACCGGCTGCTCGCCCATGCGCAGGTTCTCGTCCACCGTCAGGTTGGCGAACACCTCGCGCTCTTCCGGCACGAAGCCCAGCCCGGCGCGGGCGATCTCGAAGGGGCGCTTGTTGGTGATGTCGCGGCCTTCGATGGCGATGCGGCCACCGGTCACTTCCACCAGCCCCATGATGCTTTTCATGGTGGTGGAGCGGCCGGCGCCGTTGCGCCCCAGCAGACTGACCACTTCGCCGCGCCCGACCGCCAGGTCGACGCCGTGCAGGATGTGGCTCTTGCCATAGTGGGCGTGCACGCCTTGCAGGGCCAGCAGGGGGGATTGCATGCTCATACCGTTTCCTCTCCCAGGTAGGCTTCGCGCACGCGGGCGTCGCCGCGGATCTCGGCGGGCGTGCCGGTGGCCAGGATCTCGCCATAGACCAGCACACTGATGCGGTCGGCCAGCGAGAACACCACCTGCATGTCGTGCTCGACGATCAGCAGGGTGCAGTCGCGCGTCACGTCCTTGATCAGCTCGACGGTGTAGTCGACCTCGTGCTGCGACATGCCGGCCATGGGCTCGTCCAGCAGGATCACCTTGGGCCGCGAGGCCAGCGTCATGCCGATTTCCAGCGAGCGCTGCTCGGAGTAGTTGAGGTCGCCCGCGGCGGTATGCTGCTTGGGCGCCAGGCGCACTTTCTCCAGCAGTTGGTCGACGTTCTCGTTGACCGCGCGGTGGCGCGCGATGGGGCGCCAGAAGTTGTAGACCAGGCCGTGCATGCGCAGCACCGCCAGCCGCAGGTTCTCGCGCACCGACAGGCGCGGAAAGACGTTGGTGATCTGGAATGAGCGCGCCAGGCCGAGGCGGTTGATGCGCTCGGGCGGCAGGCCGCCGATCGGGCGCGAACGCAGGCTGATGTCGCCCGAGGTCGGCGCGAACGAGCCAGACATCAGGTGGAACAGCGTGGACTTGCCGGCGCCGTTGGGGCCGATGACGGCGTGGCGTTCACCGGCCTCGACCTGCAGGTTGACGCCGCGGATGATCTGCGCGTCGCCGAAGGACTTGCGCACGTCGGTCAGGGTCAGGATGGCGTGGCTCATTTTGCGGTCTCCAGCACGGGCGCGGCCTCGGTCTGGCCGCGCCACAGGGCCTGCGCCCAGCGGCAGGCCAGCAGGCCGCCCGCGAACAGCGCCAGCGGCAGCAGCCAGGTCGACAGCGCCAGCGGCGCCCAGTCGTGGCCGAACAGGGGAATGGCGGGCCAGCCGGCCTCGGGGTTCAGCGCCAGCAGCGAGCGGTAGTCGCGCGCGAACATGCGTTGCAGCATCTCCACCGTGAACACCGTGGCGCCGGTCAGCAGCAGGCCGCCGGCGACGGACACCGCCGCGCGCGGCAGCCAGTCGGCCAGGCCGCGCTGGCGCAGCGACTTGGCGGCGCGTTGCACCAGGCCCACCAGGCCATCCGGAACGAACAGCATCACCAGCACGAACAGGATGCCCTGGTACAGCAGCCACGAACGGGTGATATCGGCCAGCGTCTGCGACAGGAAGGTCAGGATCGAGGCGCCCAGCACCGGGCCGAGGAAGGCGTTGACGCCACCGATATAGGCGAACAGCACCGCGTCGGTCGACAGCTTGACCTCGAACAGCACGTAGTTGCCGGCCTCGATGTTCAGCGCCTGCAGGCCGCCGGCGATGCCGGCGAACATGGCCGACAGCGCGAACACCATGGTCTTGAGCGTGTGCGGCCGATAGCCCAGGTAGCGCAGGCGGTTGGCGTTTTCGCGCAGGCCCAGTGTCAGCCGGCCCAGCGGCGTGCGGGTCAGGCCATAGAGCGCGGCCAGCGACACCAGCACCCAGGCCAGCACCAGGAAGTACACCTCGATATCGGAGCCGAAGGTGAAGCCCCAGGCCGGCATGCGCATGGCCGACAGCCCGGCTTCGCCGCCGAACACGCCCTTCAGGTGCGGCGCCAGCGCGTGCAGCAATTCGGCCAGCGCCAGCGTGATCATCGAGAAGTAGACGCCGGCGCGCAGGGTGGCGAACCAGCCCGCGACCAGGCCGAACAGCAGGCCGGCCACGCCGCCGGCCAGCGGCATCAGCGGCGTCGGCAACAGGCCGGCGCCGCCCAGCGCATTCATGGCGTGAATGGTGGCGAAGGTGCCGACACCGAAGTAGGCGGCGTGGCCGAAGGACAGCATGCCGCCCTGGCCGGCCAGCAGGTTGAAGGCGCAGGCGAACAGGGCCGCGATCAGCATCTGCACCGCCGCCACCAGTTGGCCCGGCGGCAGCAGCCAGGGCAGCGCGCACAGCGCCGCCACGCAGACGAGCAGCAGCAGGGCGGCGCTGGCGCGGCGCGAGGAATTCTGGTTCATGCCTGCTCTCCCTTCAGGCCCGAGGGCTTGACCAGCAGTACCACCAGCATCAGCAGGAAAGGCAGCGTCGCCGCCAGGCTGGAGATCTTCACCGTCATCAGACCGCCAACGCTCTCGGCCCATTCGCCGGCGCCGAACAGGCCGAACAGGGTCGCCAGGCTGGCGTCGATGCCGACCGAGAACGAGCTGATCAGGCCGATCAGCAGCGAGGCGATCATGGCGCCTTCGAGCGATCCCAGGCCGCCCACCACGACCACCACGAACACCAGCACGCCCAGCTCCAGCGCCATGTTCGGATTGGTGGTGTAGAACGCGCCCGCGACCGCGCCGGCCAGGCCGGCCATCGCCGCGCCCACACCGAACACGCTCATGAACACCAGCGGCACGTTGTGGCCCAGGGCCTCGGCCATGCGCGGCCGATAGATGGCCGAGCGCACCACGATGCCGACGCGGGTGCGCGACAGCAGCAGGTAGATCACCGCGAACATGGCCAGCGACACGCCGCCCATCAGCAGGCGGTAGAAGGGATAGTCGGCATCGAACACGCGGAAGGCCGCGAAGTTCAGGAATTGCGGCACGCGGTAGTCGACCGGGAAGTCGCCGTAGAACAGCTTGATCAGTTCGGCCACGATGAACGCCAGGCCGAAGGTCACCAGCAGTTCCTGCGCGTGGCCGAATTTGTGCACGCGGCGCAGGAAGAAGCGCTCCACGCCCATGCCCAGCACGCCGGCGATGACGGTGGCCAGCACCAGCGCGGTCCAGAACCCGGTGACGGGCGTCAGGGTGTAGGCGGCATACGCGCCTATCATGTAGAACGAGGCGTGCGCGAAGTTGAGCACACCCATCATTCCGAAGATCAGTGTCAGGCCTGCCGACACCATGAATAGCAGCAGGCCGTAAATCACGCCGTTCAACAGCGAGACGGTAAAGTATTCCATGTCCGCTCCAAAATCCTTGCGCGCAGGCGCAGCGCGCCTGGCGATCCATCACGCCCTGGTTTTCCGGCCCCGCGCCGGCGAGCGTTTTATTGGCGGGTGACCGCGGGCGGCGCGCCGCCCGCGGCGACTCGCGGCATCAGTCCGGACGAACCATCTTGCAAGTGGCCTGCGGCGGCGCGGACACGTCCGCGGCGGACAGCACCTTGACCGGTTCGAAGCCCATGTCGGTGCCGTCGGCCTTGTACTTGGCGTTCTTGCTGACCTTGGACACCACCATCGGCAATTGCACCTGGTGGTCGGCCGCGCGCATGGTGTACGTGCCCAGCGCCGAGGTGTAGGTGACCTTCTCCAGCGCGCGCGCCAGGTCCGGCACCGACAGCTTGCCGTCCTTGGGCTTGACCTGCTTGAGCGCTTCGCCCAGGAAGGTGATGCCGATCACGGTCTGCGGCTCGGTGTAGCTCGGGTAGTGGCCGGTCTTGGACTTGTAGTCCTCGGCGAACTTGGCGCCTTCCTCGCCCGCGGCTTCGATGTTGTAGGGGTGGGCGATGTAATGGCCCAGCGCGACTTCGCCGGCGTTGGCGAGGTTGCCGACCTGGTCCAGGAACACGGTGGCAAAGCGCACCTTCAGCCCGGCCGACTGCGTCGCCTTCATCAGCAACAGCAGGTCGTTGGACCAGTTGCCGGTGATGACGGTGTCGGGATTGGCCGAGCGGATACGCGCCACGTAGGGCGCGAAGTCCTGAATCTTGTTGACTTCGTGCAGCGTCTTGCCGACCACTTCATAGCCGTACTGCTTGGCGAAGCGCTCAGTGGCGCCCTCCATGTCCTGGCCCCAGGAATAGTTCTGGTTGATGGCGTAGACGCGCTTGCCCAGCGTGCCGTCGGCCGCCATGACCGAGGTCAGCGCCTTGACGCGCAGGTCGGCGTTGGTGGCGAAGCGGAAATGGTAGAAGTGGCACTTCTGGCCGGTCAGTTCCAGCGCCTCGCCGCCCACGTTCAGGAACACGACTTCCTTGCCCGGGTTGCGCAGGTTGTGCTTGCGCACGTCTTCGGTGAGTTGGCCGGAGATGGCCGACGACGAGCCCTGCACCAGGATCTGCACGCCTTCGGCGGCCGCGGCGCGGAAGCGGTCGGAGGCGCCCACGGGGCCGCCCTGGTTGTCGAATTCGACCAGCTCCAGCGGTTGGCCATTCCAGCCGCCGGCGGCGTTGATGCGGTCCAGTTCGTACTTGACCGCGGCGCGGAATATCAGGCCGGTCGAGGCCTGCGGGCCGGACAGCGTCTCGATCAGGCCGATCTTGACGGGCGCGGCCTGGGCCGATGCGGCAATGCCGGCCAGGCACAGCAGGCCGGTGGTGAAAGCCAATTTCATGCGTGTCTCCTCCGTGGAACGGGAGTGGTAGGTCCGTGAATCAAGCAAGCGCGCTTTACCGCGGCTCTTCTATGCCCAGGAAGCGGGCAATTTCGGTGAGTTGTCCTTCCAGCATGTAGAGGCCGGGATGGGTGCGGCAGCCGCGCGCGGCGGCGGCGCGCAGCAGCGGCGTGTCGACGCGGCGCATTACGGCATCGGCCACCACGGCGCCGGTCGCCAGCGCATCCAGCTGGAAGGGCAGGGGATCGTTGTCGTCCAGGCCAAGCGTGGTCGCATTGATGGCGATGTCACAGGACTCGGGACGGGGACCGGCCAGCGAGATGGCCAGGCCGGGGAAGTGTTGCGCCAGGCGCGCGGCGAAGGCCTCGGCCTTGGCGGCCGAGCGGTTGTACAGGCGCAGGCTGGCCGGACCGGCCTCGGCAATGGCGCAGGCGATGGCCTTGCCGGCGCCGCCCAGGCCGGCCAGGTAGACATGGCGGCCGGCGGGGTCATGCCCCTGGCCGCGCAGGCCGGCGACAAAGCCCAGGCCGTCGAAGTTGCCGCCGGTCAGGCAGCCGTCGCGCACGCGCACGGCATTGACCGCGCCGATCAGTTCGGCGGCGGGGGTGAGGGCGTCGCACAGCGCGGCGGCGCTTTCCTTGTGCGGCACGGTGACCACCAGGCCGCCCAGGTTGGCCAGGCCGCGCAGGCCCGCGAACAGGCCGGGCAGGCCGGCGGCCGCGACGTGGAACGGCACCATGACGGCGTCGATGCCGCGCTCGCGCAGCAGGGCGTTGAGCCGCTGGGGCGTCTTGACGTGCACGATCGGGTCGGCCGCGATCGCGAATACGGTTGTGCTGCCGGTGATTTCCACCTGATTGTCCCCTGCCTGTCATGCGGCTATTGGCCGTGTTTTCTTGACGCCCTTGCTTGAAATCGCCAGTTGCTTTACGCTTTCAGTACAAGTTGTCAGGCAACTTTATTAAGTTGTCCGATAAATCATAGGGCAAGCGTTTTTCCCGTGTCAAGCGCTGCAATCAGCGGTTCAATCGAATTGCTGGCGGCGCCCCGGGCGCGGGCGCGGGCCGTCGAAAAAAGCTCTGGAGACAGCATGATTTCGTTTGAAGGACAGGTCGCCGCCATTACCGGCGCGGGCAATGGCATCGGTCTGGCGACCGCGCGGCTGATGGCCGCCCACGGCGCCCGCCTGGTGCTCACCGACATCGACAAGGCGCGCCTGGACGAGGTGGCCGCGGAACTGGACCCCAGCGGCCAGCGGGTGTTGGTGCAGGCGCTGGACGTGTCCGCCTCGCACGATTGCGACCGGGTGCTGGAACGCGCCGCGCAGCATTTCGGCGGCATCGACCACCTGGTGCACTGCGCCGGCATCTATCCCGAGCAACTGGTCAAGGACACCAGCGACGAGGCCTGGAAGAAGCTGATGGGGGTGAATCTGGACGGCACCTTCTACGTGTGCCGCGCGGCCCAGCGCCACCTGCGCCAGAATGGCTCGGTCGTGCTGTTGACGTCGTTGGCGGCGCAGCGCGGCAGCTACGCCCATGCGGCGTACTCGGCGTCCAAGGGCGCGGTGCAGAGCTTCACCCGCAGCCTGGCGCTGGAACTGGCGCCGCAGATCCGCGTGAACGCGGTGGCGCCGGGCATCATCGCCACCTCCATGACGCACGACCTGATCGGCCAGAAGGGCGCGCAACTGCTGGAAAGCACGCCGTTGCGGCGCTTCGGCACGGCCGATGAAATCGCCGGCGCGATCGCCTTCCTGTGCTCGCCGCTGGCCGGTTTCGTGACCGGCGAGGTGATGCAGGTGAACGGCGGCATCTATATCGCGTAAAGTCTGAAACGGCCGCGCCCCTGCATCCGGCAAAATCCTATAATTTTCAAGGGCGTGGCGGCAGTGAAACGTCGAAAATTCCTATAACCACGGGCTGGCGCGCCCCAGGGTCCCTCCGGTGCGAGCCGCCTTCACGTTTTAACGATTCCTCATGCAGCCCATTCATCCTCAGGACCGGCGCGACCCCGAGCCGCAGCGCGGGGCGCCGAAACACTCGCTCTCGGCGGGCGTGGCCGACGCGCTGGCCGAACAGATCCGCCAGGGCACGCTGGCGCCCGGCGACCGCCTGCCCACCGAAAAGCAGCTGACCGAGCTGTATTCGGTCAGCCGCGCCGTGGTGCGCGAGGCGCTGGCGCGCCTGAAATCCGAAGGCCTGATCACCTCGCAGCAAGGCAGCGGCGTGTTCGTCGATCCCAATTTCCAGCGCAACGCCTTCCGCATTGCCGCGCCCACGCCGGGCGATAACCAGGACCTGGAACACATCCTGGAACTGATGCTGTCGATCGAAGTCACCGCGGCGCGTTACGCGGCGCAGCGCCGCAGCGATGCCGACCTGAAGAAGATGCGGCAGGCGCTGGTGGGCATGGAATACGCGCTGATCAACGACAAGCTGGGCGATGAAGAGGATTATCAGTTCCACCAGGCCATCGTGCAGGCCACCCACAACCCGCATCTGGTGGCGCTGAACGATTACCTGGAAGCGAATGTGCGGCGGGTCATCCGCAGCGCCCGCAACAACACGGCGCGCATGTATGCTGAGCGCATGGCGGCGGTGCAGAGCGAGCACCAGGCGATCTTCGCCGCCATCGAGGGCGGCGATTCCGATGCCGCCGGCAAAGCGGCCGAGCAGCATCTGCGCAATGCGGCCGACCGCCTGCGCCTGTTCCAGGCCGAGCGGGCGCCCCCGGTCTGAGCCTCAGGCGAAGGTCTGCTCCATTTCGCGGCGGAACTGCACGGCGGCCGCGCGCTCGTCGTATTCGACGTCGCTCCAGCGGATCGCCTGCGACTGCCGCACCGGGTGCTTGAGCTTGACCTGGTGCGACAAGCCTAGCGGCAGGTAGCCTTCGTCGACCGAGTCGCGCGCCGGCATCAGCCGGCCATACACGGTATAGCCGCCTTCGCCGTCGAGCAATTGGCCGGCCTGCAGGTCGCGCTTGGCGGTGGCCACCACGTCGCCATGCCAGCCGGCGGGCGCGCCGGTGGGCTCGCATCGCAGGCCGACGCTGGCCACGCTGATGCCCAGTTCCAGGCCGATCAGGTGATACGGCTTGTACATGGCGGTGTAGTTGCCGCTGGGGTCGGTGACCAGGCCATATTCCTTGAAGCAGCGGCGCACGTAGTCGCTGTCGGCGGCCAGCGTCACGTACACGCCCCAGCGCAGGTCGCGGAACACCGGCCGGCCGTCGCGTTCCAGCGAGGAAATCACTTCCACCTGGCCGCGATGGTGCAGCATGCCGCCGTCCGCGCGCGGCCGCAGCACCCGCGCCAGGTCGTCGACGCCGCAGGGCGGAAAATGCAGGCCGGAGGGCGAGGGCAACAGGCCGGTGGCATTGGCGACCGACGCCATTTCGATGGCGCTCTTGGTGCCGTCCAGGAAGCTGTTGAACACCTGCGCGTTAAAGTCGCCGGCGGCCACCATCTCGGCGGTGAAGCCGTAGTAGGGCCAGACGGTGTCGGGCGTGGAGGTATGGAATTCGGGCAGGTACTTGGTGCCCTTGCCGGCGGCCATCACTTCGAAGCCGGCGGCGCGGGCCCAGTCGACCATTTCGCAGATCAGCGCCGGCTGGTCGCCGTAGGCCAGCGAATAGACAATGCCGGCCTCGCGCGCGCGCCGCGCCAGCAGCGGGCCGGCGAGCGCGTCGGCCTCGACGTTGACCATGATGATGTGCTTGCCATGCTCGCAGCAGGCCAGCACGTGAGCGATGCCGGCCGCCGCTTGCCCGGTGGCGTCGATGACGATGTCGACGTCCGGGCTGGCGATGACCGCGTGGGGATCGTCGGTGAAATAGACCTTGCCCTGCTTGAGGGCGTCGCCGGTGCTGGCGGCGTTGAGCGCCGTGGCCGGCCAGCCGACCCGGGTCAGCGCGGCACGGGCCCGGTCGGGCGTCAGGTCGGCCACCGCTACCAGCCGCATGCCGGGCGTGCGGGGGGCCTGGCTCATGAACATCGCGCCGAACTTGCCGGCGCCCAGCAGCGCGACACGCAAGGGCTTCTGGTCGGCTTCTCGCTGCTTGAGCAAGCGGTGCAGATTCATGGTGCAGGCTCCTCCGGGGGGTGGGGATACAGCACCACAGAATAGTCCCAACCCCGGCCGCTGAACAGGGCCGGGCGCGGCCGCGCCGGCGCTGTCCCCGGGGCGTCATCGGGCCTCGGGCCGGCCTTGCCGCGCAGCTTTCATTCGTCTGCCGTATACAACTCACCCGCCAGGACGTTGCGCCAGTTGCGCCAGGTGATGCGGGGGCGGTCGGCGACGTCGCGGTTATAGGGGGCGTCGAACAGGATGTGCTTCCAGCGCGGCTGGGCCGCGCCCTGGATCAGGGGCTTGTCGTCGATCAGCAGGTGGCCGTGCACCAGGGTCTTGTCCTTGGTCAGGATCAGCCGGTTGGTGGCTTCGCGCCCCAGGTGTTTCTCGACCCACAGGTATTTCTCGGCCACGCAGTTCTCGAACTGCGACAGCGGCGAGGTGCAGATGCGCACGTCCATGCCCAGCGCCAGCAGTTCCTTCACGGCCTCCAGCGCCCCCGGCACCGGCGGCAGGTCGCGGATGAAACCGGGCGCGGTGTAGATGGCCTCGGCCATGCCGCGCAGCTCGGGCGCGTAGTCCTCGCGGATGTAGAAGGACTTGCGATCCTCGAACGCCACCGGCGCGATGTCGGGGTGACGCGCGCGCCAGGCGTCGATGAAGGCGTGTTCGAAGTCGGCCAGCACGCCGTCTTGGTCGAGCAGGATGATCATGGCGATCCTAAGTCGTTGCGACGCGCTCGATTGTGCCAGAGCGCCGGGCCCGGTCTCAGCCGGGTTGCGGCCGGGAGCGGGCGACGACGCGGTAGCGGCTGCCGCCGTCGGTGGATTCGGACGCCACCAGCACCATGCGGTCATAGCGCCAGGTCAGGGGCGGCGGGGCGCTGGCGGGCGGATCGTGGCGTTCGATGTTGCGCAGCAGCGTGACGTGGGGGCGGAAGGGTTGGGCCGGCGGGGCGAAGCCGAAAGCCGACAGCCACAGCCAGAGGCCGTCATGGCTGGCCTGCAGCCCATCTGGCGTCTGCGCCGGGCCGGCCCACAGGATGCGGGGGCGGTCGAAGACGCCGTACCGATCGAGGGTGACGCTGCCGGGTTGCAGGCGGTGGTAGGCCGTGGCGTCGATCAGTTCGTCGGCGATTTCGCGTTCCACCTGCCCCAGGAAGGCCAGCGTCATGTGCAGGGTTTCGGTGCGCATGGGGCGGCCGTGGCTGTGCGGCTGGGCCAGGGCCGCCCAGGTGGACAGCGTTTGTGCCATGGGCGGATCGGGCCACAGGGCATAGAAGAGGCGGGCGGTGGGCATGACGGAATTGTAGGGCGCATTGCGGCGGTGCCGCCGGCCCGGGGTCAGATGATTCTGAATCACGCGTGCCGCGGCCGGCCTGGCAGGCGTACCGGAATTGTCTGATTCAAGAACAGGGTTCCCATTGCTGTAATGCGTTTCGCACCGCAACACGCCTACGCCGATGCGGAAAGTTCCCTCTCCCTTCACTGAGTCAGACCAGAGCAATCCTATGAAGAACACCCTCCTGAGCGCCGCCATCCTGGGCGGCTGCGCTTTTTCCGCCGCGGCGTTCGCTGCCGATCCGCCCGCCCCGACCTACTCCTCTGGCGAGGTGCGTGGCCAGCTTGCCGTCGAGCTGACCATCGGCAAGGGCTGCGAAGTGATCAACGGCACCGTCAACGGCGCCAATGCCTTCGGCACGCTGAGCTTCGGCGAGGTCTCGTCGCTGGCGAACAACGTGATCGACGCGCAGGCCAAGGGCTCGGGCGGCGCCATCGTCAAGCTCAACTGCACCAAGGACGTGGCCTATCGCGTGTCGCTGGATGACGGCCGCCACTCGGCGGGCGCAGGCGCCCGGCGCCTGGCGCTGGTCGGCGGCGCCACGGATGCCTTTGTGCCCTACAACCTGTACCAGGACGCTGCCCGCAGCAAGGTCTGGGACAGCCAGAACCCGTACACCGGAACGGGTAGCGGCGCCGCCGAAGAGATGGTGGTGTATGGCCGCATCCCGACCATGAAAGAGACGCCCGCCTCCGGCAAGTACGCGGATGTCGTCATGCTGACCGTCAGTTGGTAAATCGCCTTTGAGGAGGGGGCCGGGCCAACGCCGCGAGCCCCCGATCACCATGTTTCCCCGCGCTCTACTTTCCCTCGTCTGCATGTGCGCCGCCAGCTCCGCCGGCGCGCAGAGTTTCGCGTATTCCGGCAACGCCACCCTGGGCGTGCGCGTCGTCATCGCCAACCTGTGTTCCGCCGGATCGGCGGGCGCGGGCAGCACCGCGATCGCGTTCGGCAAACTCGACTTCGGCACGCATGCCAGCCTGTCGAGCGCGTTGAGCGGCCGCGGCGGCGCGGGCCAGGCCGGCATACGGGTGCAATGCGCCGTCGGCGTGCCGTATCGCGTCGTGCTGGGCGCGGGCGACAACGACGCGGGCCCGCAACGCCGGTTGAAAGGACCCAGCGGCGCGTTCGTGCGCTACGGGCTGTATAGCGATGCCTCGCTCAGCCGGCCCTGGACCGAGGCCGCGCCGGTGGCGCGCGCCGGGACCGGCGCGGAAGAGGTGATCCCGGTCTACGCTGCGATTGAACCCCAGGCCACGCCCGCCGCCGGTGTCTATCGCGACACCGTCAAGGTGACGATCCAATGGTAAGCGCGCCGCCTCGCCGGCGCCGGGGATGGGCGCTGGCCTTGCTGGCATGCGCCCTGGCGCATGCCTCGGATGGCCGTGCCGAGACCGTCACGCAGGTGCTGACGGTGCGCGCGGCGATCACGCCCGGTTGCTGGTTCGGCACCAGCCGCACGCCGTTGCTGTCGCTGGGCACGATCGACTTCGGCACGGTGCCGCGCCTGGACAAGGACGTGAAGACCAAATCGTCCGTCGGGGCCGGCACGATCGTGATGACCTGCACGCCCGGCACGCAGTTCCGGGTGGACATCAACGACGGCAGCAACACCAGCGGGATGCTGATGTGGTACTCCGGCCGGCAATTGAAGCACGCGGCCAGCGGCAATGTACTCAAGTACGACCTGTATCGCGACAGCGGTTACAGCCAGCGCTGGGGCACCGGCGGCGAGGGCGTGCAGATGACCGCGACGGGTGGGCCCGTTGAACTTCCCGTCTACGCCAAGTTGCAGAGCACGACGACCCAGCCTACGCCGGGCGTCTACACCGACGACCTGATCGTCACCGTCTACTACTGAGCATGTTTTCCATGAAATCCCTTGTCCGCCTGACCGCCGCGGTGATCGCGCTGTGCCTGACCGGCACGGCCTTCGCGGCCGCCTCCATTCTCGTCTGGCCCATCGACCCGGTTATCGAACACGATGATTCCGGCGCGGCGATCTGGCTGGAGAACAACGGCAAGTCCGCCTCCCGCATCCAGATCCGCGCCTTGCGCTGGACCCAGGCCAATGGCGCCGATGAGCTGGTCGCCCAGGACAGCATCGTGGTCAGCCCGCCCGCCGCCGAGATCCAACCTGGGCAACGCCAGCTACTGCGTCTTATCCGGACCGTCGCGGTTCCGCCAGGCAAGCAGGAAGCCTATCGCATCCTGATCGACGAGATTCCCGGCGATAGCGGCGCGGCCCCGGCCGGCGACGGCAGCGGGCGGCACGGCCAGGCGCCGCAGGCAGCAGCCGACGGGGGCGCCGGACTGGCTTTCCAACTGCGCTACTCCGTGCCCCTGTTTGTCAGCGGAGAGGGCGCCTGGACGCGCGAGGACCTCCGCAAGCATCCGGACCCGAAGACCGCCGCGCAGCCGGTACTGACCTATTCGGTGCAGAACAAGGCTGGCCAGCGCTGGCTGGTCGTGCGCAACAGCGGCGCCGTCCATGCGCGCCTGTCGCAGGTCGGCTACACGCTGGCAGGGCGTGAGGTCTGGACGGTGCCGGGATTGCTCGGCTACGTCCTGCCCGGCGCCGAAATGCGTTTCGAAGTTCCCGCCGCGGTCCAGGCTGGCGGTGTGCTGAAGGCGCACGTCAACGCCGATCGCGAAGCCCGCGTGATTGCTGCCCGTTGAACCAATCGTGAATCCTGTCCGCCAACGTCTCTCGTATCGCCATATGGCATGCGCCGTCCGTCGCCTTGCCGCCCTGTCGCTGGCGGCCGCCGGCTGGGCCGCCCACGCGCAGGGCGCGGCGGCGGCCTTCTCGATGCCGGATGGCGTGCTGTATCTCGATGTCCTGGTCAACGGCAAGTCGGTGGGGCCGGTGCAGCGGGTGGATTACCGGCAAGGGCACTATTACCTGCCGGCGTCCGTGCTCAAGGGCGTGGGCGTAAAGGTGGAAGCGCCTGGGCAGGACCCGGTGGCGGTTGACCAGATTCCCGGGGTGCGGGTGGAGCTGGACAACGCGACCCAGCAACTGGCGGTCACCGTGCCCTCGGAGTGGTTGCCGCGGCAGGTCGTGGACATGGACGCGCGTGAACAGGCATCGTTGCCAGCCGCCAGCTCCACCGGCGTGCTGGTGAACTATGACGCGTATCTGAACCGGAACCGGCGCATAACCGCGCTGTCGGTGTGGAGCGAACAGCGGCTGTTCAGCCCCTATGGCGCGGTGTCGTCGACCGGTACGTGGCGCGGCACCGTGAAGGGGGAGGCGGGAGCCGGTTCACCGGGCTTCATGCGCTACGACACGCAATGGCGCTACAACGATCCCGCCACCATGAACAAATATGTGGTGGGCGACCTGATTACCGACGCCCTGGCCGACTCCAGCTCGGTACGCATGGCGGGTTTGCAGTTCGGCCGCAATTTCGCCACGCGCCCCGACCTGGTCACCTATCCCGTGCCGCAGTTCGCCGGCCAGGCCGCGGTGCCGACCGCTGTAGACCTGTTCATCAATAACTACCGGATGGGTACGCAACAGGTGGACCCGGGCCCATTCACGCTGCAAAGCCTGCCCTATATCAATGGCGCCGGCACCGCGACGGTGGTGACGCGTGACGCGCTGGGTCGCGAGGTCAGTCAGGAAGTGTCGTTCTACGTGTCGAACGACCTGTTGCGGCCGGGCCTGTCCGACTACAGCGCCTCCGTGGGATTCCTGCGCCGGCGCTATGGCGTGGCTTCTTTCGATTATGGCGATCTGGCGGCCAGCGGGGTGTTCCGGCGTGGCTTGACGCCCGGATGGACCGCGACCGGCTGGGCGCAAGGCGCGCCGGGCTTTGCCGCGGGCGGTATCGGTTCGAATGTGCAAATGGGCGTTTTCGGTGTGTTGAACGCCACGGCCGCGGCCAGCCATGCCGCGGCGGGCAGGGTCGGACGGCCGCTCAGCGGCGAATGGGGGCCGCGGGCCTCCTACGAAGCGCTGCTCGGGCGCGGCACGGGCGTCGCGACCACCGACTACAACCGGGCTGCGATGAGCGGCGGACAATGGTCGCTCGGCTATTCATACGCCAATCAACGCTTCAGCGTCGGCCTGCGCCATACGCGGCGCGACGAAGGCTTTGCCAATCTGGGCTTATATCGCAGCGCGGGCCGCCTGGCCCGCCAGGAAAATCAGGCCACCGCCAGCGTTTCGCTGGGGCGCTACGGCTCGGTGGGCATGGGGTGGTTCGACATGAACTACGGACCCGGCCAGCGCACCCGCCTGCTCAACCTGTCGTATGGCGTGGCGCTGGGACACGGCGTCAGCCTCTATACCAGCGCCAACCGCGAGATCGGCTCTCCCGGTTACAGCGCGCAGTTGTCGTTGTCGATCTCGCTGGGCGATGGGACGTCGGCCAGCGCCGGGGCCACCCGCGACCGCGAAGGCCGCCGCACCGAACAGGCCAACTACATGAAAGCCGCGCCGCTGGCCGGTGGCATCGGCTGGAGCCTGGGGGCGAGCCATAGCGCCGCCAGCAGTGTCTACAGCCAGGCCGAGGTCAACTGGCGCACCCAGCGCTTCGACCTGCGCAGCGGCGTCTACGGTCCGGCGGGCGACCTGTCGCAATGGGCGCAATTGGGCGGTTCGATCATCGCCATGGATAGCGCGCTGCATCTGTCGCGCCCGGTGACGGATGCCTTCGCGCTGGTGTCCACCGACGGCTATGCCGGCGTGCCCGTGAGCTTCGAGAACCAGTATGTGGGCGATACCAACGCCAGCGGCCATTTGCTGATTCCGTCGGTCACGTCCTGGTACGCCGCCCATTTCGAGATCGATCCGGTGAACCTGCCGGCGGATGTGAAGATTCCCGTCGCCAAGACCGAGGCCGCCATTCGCGACGGCAGCGGGCTGTTGCTGCGCTTCCCCGTCGAGAAATTGCGGGCAGGAGTGTTTGCGGCGATGGGCGCAAATGGACGGCCAATCGCCGCCGGCAGCCGCGTTCAGGCGGACGGCAAGGACGTCGCCTGGGTCGGCCGCGAGGGCGAGGTGTACCTGGAAACGCTTCCCGCCACTCCGATCCTGCGGATCATCCCGGCCGATGGCGGCCCCGCGTGCCAAGTATCGCTCGGGTCCCTTCCGCCGCAGTCCGGCATCGTCCGGCTCGGCTCCCTTTTCTGCCAATGAGTCCACTCATCATGCGCCTCAAGATCCGATCCTTGCTGTCCTTCTTCGTCCTGATGGCCGGCCTGGTCGCAGGCGCCCAGGCGGCCGAGAACTGCCAGGGCGGCACCGCGCCACCAGTCAACTTCGGTGCCTTTTTTTCCTGGGAACTGTTCAAAAGCCAGAACTCGCGGCAGTTCGATTCCAGCTTCCAGTGCAACTTCTTTTCGCTCATCAATCTGGGGACGAATTCCGAGCTCAAGGTGACGGCGCAAAGCGCCGGTAACGGTGCGATGAACGCCCTATTTGGCCTGACCCGGTTGTCGTACAAGCTGTACAGCGACGCGAAGGGCACCGTCAACCTGCCGTTCGGTCAGCAAGTCAGCATACCGCAGGGGGGGTTGAGTTTCCTGGGAATGGGCGGATCGGTCGGAGGTAGCGTGCAGCTCTTTTTGGAGACGCAGGCCGGCGCGGTGCCTGTCGCGACGACCTACACTGATACCATCACCCTGAAATGGGAATGGGGCTATTGCTCGCTGGGAGCGCTCGGCGTGTGCGCGCCGTTCTCCTGGCACAGCGGTACGTCGATCACCACCGTCAATGTGTCGCTCGACGTGCGCAAGTCCTGCGCCTTCAACGGCGCCACGGCCACGCTGAACTTCGGCGCGCAGCCGCTAGTGTCGATGTTCAAGCCGTCGACCGCCAATCTTGGTATCTACTGCACCGCGCTGGCGCCGTACAAGCTGTACATCGGCGATGGGGAAAACGCCGTCAACGGCATGCGCAGGATGAAAGGGCCGGGCGATAACTATATCGAGTACCAGCTATACCAGCCCGGCACGGATATCGTGATCGCCGCCGGCACCCCCCTCAGTGGGATGGGGCTGGGCAGCTTTCAGCCGGTTGCCATCGAAGGACGCATCAATACCAAGCAGGCCGATGTGCCAGTGGGTGACTACATCGATCGGCCGATCATGGTGATCGAGTATTGAGGCGGCGCCTAGCTGGGCGCTTGAGGGGGGGCATGACCGCGAGGCAAGGGGGGTCGGCAAGCGCCGCCCCCCTTGCCGGGCATCACGGATTGGCTGCGACCGTCTCGGCGCCCGGAACGGGGTTGCCCCAGCCGCCGCCGATCGCGCGAATCAGATCCACCGCCGACCGCGCCTGTTCCCCGCTCAACTGCACCGCCACGCGTTGCTGCAGCAGCACGCTGCGGTCCGCCTCGATCACGTCCAGATAGCTGATCGAGCCTTCGCGGTATTGCGTGTGCGACAGCTTGGCGGCGCGGGCCGACGCTTGCACCGCCGCGTCCTGCGCGCGCGTCTGGTCGGCCAGGATGCGCAGGTTGGCCAGGTTGTCCTCGACCTCGCGGAACGCGTTCAGCACCGTCTGGCGATACATCGCCACATCTTCCTCGTAGACCGCGCGGGCGCGGTCCAGCCCGGCCTGGCGGCGGCCGCCGTCGAAGATCGGCATCGACAGCGCGGCGCCGACCAGCGGGCCCAGCAGGAACGTGCGGCTCGACCATTGGAACAGGTTGCCCAGTTCCGACGATTCATAGCCAAAGGCCCCGGTGATGTCCAGGCGCGGGAAGAACGCCGACTTGGCGGCGCCCACGCGGGCGTTGGCGGCGGCCATGGCGCGTTCGGCCGCGGCGATGTCGGGGCGGCGTTCCAGCAGCGTCGAGGGCAGGCCGGCCGGAATCGACAGGGCGACCTTCTCGATCGGCTTGGGCGGCATGGCGAATTCCGACGGCGCGCGGCCCAGCAGCACGGCCAGCGCGTGTTCGCCGGCGGCGCGGCGGCGGTCGATGCCCAGCGCCTCGGATTGCGCCGAGGCCAGTTCGGCCTTGGCGCGCGCCAGGTCCAACTCGCTGATGTCGCCCGCGTCGTAGCGACGCTGGATCAGCTGCAGGGTCTCGCTGCGCAATTGCACCGTCTGGCGGTACAGCGCGGCTTCGGCGTCCTGCTCACGCACCAGGAAGTAGGTGCTGGCGACGTCGGCCTGCAGCGCCAGCAGCACCGAGCGGTACAGCGCCTCGCTCTGTTGCGCGTCGGCGGTGGCGGCATCGGCGGTGGAGGCGACGCGGCCGAACAGGTCGGCCTCGTACGACACCGTGCCTTGCGCGCGCCAGGTGGTGGACGGCTGCGTCGGCGTGCCATCGGGCAGGCCTTGCGACACCGCCGAGGGGCGCTGGCGGCTGGGGCCGAAGCCGGCGTCCAGGCTGGGGAAGAAGCCGGCGCGGGCCTCGCGTTGCAGCGCGCGCGCCTGCGCCAGGCGGGCGGCGGCGGCCTGCAGGTTCTGGTTGGCCTTTTGCGCTTCTTCCTGCAATTGGTTCAGGCCGTCGTCGCCGAACACCTTCCACCATTCGCCGCGCAACTGTTCTTCCGAGGGTTGGGCGGGTTTCCAGTTGCCCGCCTCGGAGGCGGGCAGGGCGGCTTCCTTGTAGGCCGCCGGGGTGGCGGCCGCGGGCCGTTCGTAGGTCGGGCCCACCGCGCAGCCGGCCAGCACGAGCAGGACGGCAAGCAGGGCGGAACCGCGGATCAGTCTTTTGGTCTTCATGACGATTCTCTTGGGGGCGCGCCCCGCCATGCGGGACGGGGCGCGCTGGCTGTTTTTCCAGGCCGGATCAGGGGTTGTGCTGCGGGGCGGGCGGCGCGTGCGGGTCGATGTGCGGCACGCACACCGGCGCTTCATGCGGCGCGGCCGAGTGCAGCGTCTTGCCCCCCAGCGAACGCAGCAGCACGTAGAACACCGGCGTCAGGAACAGGCCGAACAGGGTCACGCCGAGCATGCCGAAGAACACCGCGACGCCCATGGCGTGACGCATCTCCGAGCCGGCGCCGGACGACAGCACCAGCGGCACCACGCCCATGATGAAAGCGATCGACGTCATCAGGATCGGACGCAGGCGCAGGCGGCTGGCCTCGATCGCGGCTTCCAGCGGCTTGCGGCCGTTCATCTCCAGCTCGCGGGCGAATTCCACGATCAGGATCGCGTTCTTGGCCGACAGCCCCACCAGCACCATCAGGCCGATCTGGGTGAAGATGTTGTTGTCGTTGCCCGTCAGGTAGACGCCGGTCAGCGCCGCCAGGATGCTCATCGGCACGATCAGGATCACGGCCAGCGGCAGGGTCAGGCTTTCATACAAGGCGGCCAGCACCAGGAACACCAGCAGCACGCTGATCGGGAACACCCACAGGCCGGCGTTGCCCGCCAGGATCTGCTGGTAGGTCAGGTCGGTCCACTCGAACTTCACGCCGCGCGGCAAGGTCTCGGCCGCCACGCGCTCGGCCGCGGCCTGCGCCTGGTTGGTCGAGTAGCCCGGAGCCGGGCCGCCGTTGATGTCGGCGGCGGTATAGCCGTTGTAGCGCACCACCATTTCCGGGCCGAAGGTCTGCTTGACCGTCACCAGCGACGACAGCGGCACCATCTCGCCAGCGGCATTGCGCGTCTTGAGCTGCAGGATGTCGTCGGCGTGGGCGCGGTACGGCGCATCGGCCTGGGCCCGCACCTGGAACACGCGGCCAAAGCGATTGAAGTCGTTGACGTACATCGAACCCAGGTAGATCTGCATGGTGTCGAACACTTCCGTCACCGGCACACCCAGCTGCTTGGCCTTGACCCGGTCCAGGTCGACGTCCAGTTGCGGCACGTTGATCTCGTAGCTCGAGAACGCCGGGCCCAGTTCGGGCGTCTGGCGGGCCTTGGCCAGGAAGGCCTGCTTGGCCTTGTCCAGCTCGGCATACCCCAGCGCCGCGCGGTCTTCCAACTGCAGCTTGAAGCCGCCCAGCGTACCCAGGCCCAGCACCGGCGGGGGCGGGAACACGGCAATGAAGGCATCCTGGATGGCGCTGAACTTCTGGTTCAGCGAACCCGCGATGGCGTTGCCCGACAGCGCCGCGCCCTTGCGTTCTTCGAACGGCTTGAGGGTCACGAACACGATGCCGGCGCTGGAACTGTTGGTGAAGCCGTTGATCGACAGGCCCGGGAAGGCGATGGCGCTCTGCACGCCGGGTTCCTTCAGGGCGATGTCGCTCATGCGGCGGATCACGTCTTCGGTGCGGTCCAGCGAGGCGCCGTTGGGCAACTGCGTGAAGCCGATCAGGTACTGCTTGTCCTGCGCCGGCACGAAGCCGCCGGGCACCAGGTACGACACGCCGATGGTGGCGGCCACCAGCACGGCATAGACGCCCATGGCGCCGGCCTTGCGGCGGATCACGCCGGACACGCCCACGCCGTAGTTCTCCGAGGCGCGGCCGAACATGTTGTTGAACCAGTTGAAGAAGCGGCCGAACACGCGGTTCATGCCACGGGTCAGCCAGTCCGGCTTGTCGTGGTGGCTCTTGAGCAGCAGGGCCGACAGGGCCGGCGACAGCGTCAGCGAGTTGAAGGCCGAGATCACCGTCGAGATGGCGATGGTCATGGCGAACTGTTTGTAGAACTGGCCGGTCAGGCCGGTCATGAACGCCAGCGGCACGAACACCGCGCACAGCGTCAGCGCGATGGCGATGATGGGCCCGCTCACCTCACGCATGGCGCGATAGGTGGCGTCGCGCGGACTCAGGCCCGCGGCGATGTTGCGCTCGACGTTTTCCACCACCACGATCGCGTCGTCGACCACGATCCCGATGGCCAGCACCATCCCGAACAAGGAAAGCGCGTTGATCGAATAGCCGAACATCAGCAGCAGGCCGAAGGTGCCGACGATCGACACCGGCACCGCCAGCAGCGGGATGATGGAGGCGCGCCAGGTCTGCAGGAACAGGATCACCACCAGCACCACCAGCGCGATGGCTTCCAGCAGCGTGTGCACCACGGCCTCGATGCTGGAACGCACGAACTGGGTCGGGTCGTATTCGATGCGGTATTCCACGCCCGGCGGGAAGTCCTGGGCCAGCTCGGTCATGGCGGCGCGCACCTGCGAGGACACCTCCAGCGCGTTGGCGCCCGGCGATTGCATGATGCCCATGCCCACCGCCTGCTTGTTGTCCAGCAGCGAACGCAGTCCGTATTCCTGGGCGTCCAGTTCCACGCGGGCCACGTCCGACAGGTGCGTCACGGCGCCGTCGGGCGAGGTCTTGAGGATGATGTCGCGGAATTCCTCTTCGGTCTGCAGGCGGCCGCGCGCATTCACGTTCAGCTGCAGCGGCACGTCGCCCTGGGTCGGGGACGCGCCGATCACGCCGGCGGCGACCTGCACGTTCTGTTCGCGGATGGCGGCCACCACTTCGCTGGCCGTCATGCCGCGCTGCGCGACCTTCTGCGGGTCGAGCCACACGCGCATCGAGTAGTTGCCCGCGCCCCACACCGTGACTTCACCCACGCCGGTGATGCGCGCCAGGCGGTCCTTGATGTTCAGGATCGCGTAGTTGCGCAGGTAGGTGATGTCGTAGCGGTCATTGGGCGAGATCAGGTGCACCACCAGTGTCAGGGTGGGCGAGCTCTTGGTGGTCGTGACGCCCAGCCGCTGCACGTCCGGCGGCAGGCGCGGCAGCGCCTGCGACACGCGGTTCTGCACCAGCTGCTGCGCCTTGTCCGGGTCCACGCCCAGCTTGAAGTTGACCGTCAGCGTCAGGTTGCCGTCGCTGTTGGCCTGCGACTGCATGTACAGCATGTTTTCCACGCCGTTGATGGATTCCTCCAGCGGCGAGGCGACGGTTTCGGCGATGACCTTGGGGTTGGCGCCCGGGTACTGTGCGCGCACCACCACCGAGGGCGGCACCACTTCCGGGTATTCCGAGATCGGCAGCTGGAACATGGCCAGCAGGCCGCCCAGCAACACCAGCACGGACAAGACCCCGGCAAAGATCGGCCGGTCGATGAAGAATTTCGAGATATTCATGAACGTTCTCGTTCTGCTTTGCGGTTCACCGGCGGCTTAGTTGACGGCCGCGGTCTTGACCGGGTTGCGTTGCGCCGCGACCATGGGCACCACGGTCGGGCTTACGGCATCGCCGGGGCGCACGCGCTGCAGTCCATTGACCACGATGCGTTCGCCGGCGGCCAGGCCGGCGTCCACCACCCGCAGGCCTTCCTGGTTGGCGCCCAGCTTGACCTGGCGGTAGTTGGCGTGATTCTTGTCGTCCAGCACCAGCACGTAGCGCTTGTCCTGGTCGGTGCCGATGGCCTTTTCGTCGATCAGCACGGCGCTGCGCGGTTCGCTGCCGCCCAGGCGGATGCGGGCGTACAGGCCGGGCAGCAGGGTGCCGTCGGCGTTGTCGAACTCGGCGCGCACGCGGATGGTGCCGGACGTGGTGTCCAGGCGGTTGTCCACCGATTGCACGAAGCCGGTGCGCGAATAGCCTTCCTCGTTGGCCAGGCCCAGTTCGACCGGCACCGAGCCGGCCTTGTCGTTGCGGGCGGGGTTCACGTACTTCAGGAAGGTCTGTTCGTCGACGTCGAACGAGGCGTACATCTTCGAGACCGACACCAGCGTGGTCAGCGGCACCGAGGCGGCGCCGGCGGCGACCACGTTGCCGACCGTGACTTCGGCGCGCGAGACGCGGCCGGTGACCGGCGCTTCAATGCGGGTATAGCCCAGGTTGAGCTTGGCGTAGTCGAGCGCGGCCTGCGCGCCCTGCAGATTGGCCGCGGCCTCGCGGGCGGCGTTCTGCTTTTCCTCGAAATCGCGGCGCGCGATGGCGTTGTCGGCCAGCAGGCGCTTGCCACGCGCCAGTTCGGTGGCCGTGTACGAGGCGCGGGCCTTGGCGGCGGTCAGCGCGGCGGCGGCGCGGTCGACTTCGGCGGCATAGGGGCGCGGGTCGATGGTGAAGAGGACGTCGCCTTTCTTGACGATGCTGCCGTCCTTGAAATGCACGGCGGTCAGGGTGCCGGAGACCAGCGGGCGGATATCCACCCGGTCAATGGCCTCCAGCCGGCCGGAATAGCGCTGCCAGTCGACGATGGTCTTGCTGACCACTTCCGCCACTTCGACCGGAGGCGCGGCGGGCGCGCTCTGCGCCTGGGCCGCATTGGCGCCGGCGGGGGCGCGAAGCAGGGCGTAGCTACCGCCGGCCGCGATGACGGCCGCGAAAACGACGAGCACAGCAATACGATTACGCGAAACCATGATGTTCCTTGAGGTTGGTGTCGGGGTGAAGCGCGCTGGCCAGGACCGCGAGGGGGCGGGAGGGCGGCGGGGGCGGGCATCGCGGCGGGGCTGTCAGTCCTGAAACACCGATGTCATATTGCAGTGCAACATGCGGGGTGATTACCCTTCCCTGGTGAAATCCGTCTTTTTGGGGACGGATTTTGCCGGGATCGGAATCTGAGGATTGACAGGCCCTGGGATGGCGCCGGGCGGCACGGGCACTTCAAGATGGTTTGCATTCTGAATGTTTTGCCCGCGCGGATAAACCTGTCTATCTCGGCAACACTGTTCGACAGAATTGTCTAATCCAGGCCGAATTCGGGTTATGCTCCGTACACCCCGACCCAATTGCCCTAAAAGGACACCGTCGCCATGGACCGTTTTCAGGCTATGCAGGTGTTTGTGCGCGTCGTGGATGCCAATAGCTTCACCCGGGCGGCCGACAGCCTCTCGCTTCCGCGCACCACCGTCACCACCATCATCCAGAATCTCGAACGCCTGCTGGGCGTGCGCCTGCTCAACCGCACCACCCGCCGCATCGGCCTGACGCCCGACGGCGCCGGCTACTACCAGCATTGCGTGCGCATCCTGGCCGATGTCGAGGAAACCGAGGCCTGCTTCCAGGAAGCGGCGCTGCGCCTGAAGGGCCGGCTGCGCATCGACGTGCCGACCTGTATCGGCCGCTTGATCCTGATCCCCTCATTGTGTGATTTCCACGACAAGTATCCCGATGTCGAGCTGGTGCTGGGGATGGGCGACCGTCCCGTGGATATGGTGCAGGAGGCCGTCGACTGCGTCATCCGCGCCGGCGACCTGGAAGACTCCAGCCTGGTGGCGCGCCGCATCGGCACGCTGCAGACCGTGACCTGCGCCTCGCCGACCTACGTCGCGCGCCATGGCATGCCGCAGACCATCGAAGAACTGCGCAATCACCACGCGGTGCATTATTTTTCGAGCCGCACCGGCCGCAACTGCGCCTGGGACTTCAAGATCGACGGCAAGCACCAGGAAGTGGACATGCGCGGCACCGTGGCGGTGAACGAAGCCGGCGCCTATCTGGATTGCGGCCTGAAGGGTTTCGGCCTGATCCAGGCGCCGCGCTACATGGCGCTGCCCTATCTGCAGTCGGGGGAACTGATCGAAGTGCTGCCGCAATGGAAGCCCAGCGCCACCGCGATCTCGGTGCTGTATCCGCAAAGCCGCCAGCTCTCGCCCAAGGTGCGCGCCTTCGCCGACTGGGCGGCGGAACTGTTCGCCAGCTGCCCGCTGCTCAGCGGCCGCGACGAAACCGATCCGGCCGCCGCCAGCTGCGGCGTGTTCCAGCAGCGCCAGGTCAGCCAGGCCAGGCAAATGGCCATGGCCGGCGTGGCCGCCGCCAACGAGCCCATGCCGCGCCGCCGCACCGCGCGCGAAGAGGCCGCCGAATACGCCTTGTAGCCGTCAATCGTGCCGGTCGGCGTGGCGGGCCCCGGGGGCGCGCCGCGCCGGCAAGTCGCCGGCAAAATCCCGAAACACCGGGAAACCCCGTAGTAAATACAGGGCTGGTGTCCTTCGTGTGTTTCGAAACGTCTGTATAGTCCGACAGTCAAAGCCTCAACGCATTCTCTGTCGATCCGCGCTATGCAGCCTGTACTCCCCGCTTATCTGATCGCCCGTTGGCTTTTGCTGCTCGTCCTGCTGGCGGGGGTGTACTTCCTCAGCGGTTTCCTGGTGCCCGCGCTGGCCGCGCTGATCATCGGCCTGGCCAGTTGGCCGCTGTACCAGCGCCTGGTGGTGCGTTGCGGCGGCCGCACCGCGCTGGCCGCCTCGCTGGCGTTGCTGATGGTGATCGTGGTGCTGATCGTGCCGCTGTCGCTGGCGCTGTCCTACGCCATCAAGGAAGCCAGCACGTTCTTCGCCTGGGCCATCGCCGCCAACCGCCACGGCGTAGAGGTGCCCAACTGGATCACCTCGATGCCGGTGCTGGGCGACCGGCTCTCCGAATACTGGCAGGCGTACATTGGCCAGCCGCATGCGCTGGGCGCCCTGGTCGAGGCCGTCAGCGGCGAACACCTGGGCAATATCTACCGCATGGTGCTGGCCGCCACCGGCAACGTGTTCCAGCTGCTGCTGACGGTGCTGTTCATGCTGATCACGCTGTTCTTCGTCTACAAGGACGGCATGCGCATGGTGGCGCAACTGGACGTGCTGGGCGAACGCATCCTGCCGGCGCGCTGGCAGCGCTTTTCGCGCGTGGTGCCGGCCACCATCAATTCCACCGTCACCGGCATGGGCCTGATCGCATTGGGCGAGGGCCTGGTGCTGGGCGTTGCCTACTGGGTTGCCGGCGTGCCCTCGCCGGTGCTGCTGGGCGTGGTCACCGGCTTCATGGCGCTGATCCCGGGCGGCGCGCCGCTGTCGTTCACGCTGGTGTCGCTGTACCTGGTGGGCTCCGGCCACGTGGTGGCGGGCATCGCCCTGATGGTGTGGGGCAGCGTCGAGCTGTTCATCGTCGACAAGACGCTGCGGCCGCGCCTGGTAGGCGGCCCGGTCAAGCTGCCGTTCCTGCCGACCTTTTTCGGGCTGGTGGGCGGGGTCAAAACCATGGGCCTCGTCGGCCTGTTCGTCGGCCCTGTGCTGATGGCGCTGCTGGTGGCCGTATGGCGCGAATGGGTGCACCACGAGGAAGTCGAGCGCGACACGGCCCGGATCAAGGCCGCGGCGCCGTCCAACAAGACCGCGGCCGGCGGCTAGCGCGGCCTTGGGGCGCGGATGGCGGCAACGCCGCTGCTGACTCGGCAAGCGGGCCTGCGTTCCGGCCGCGTGGGGTTTGGGTGTAATCTAGCGCTCCCCGCGCCCGCCGGCGCCTCGTCCGGCACGCGCCTGCCCTGTGCGCAGACGCTTTGCAGCTTACGCCGCGGGGTCTGAGGGTTGGCAGGTTCAGCATGTCCCGGTCATTGCAAGAAGATGAGTTGGCGGTCCTGCGCGAGCAGGGTTTCGTGGTCGCGCGCCAGTTCGCGGACCCGGCGCGGGTCGCGGCGCTGCGGGCATTGGCCGAGCGCCATCTGCGCGAACACGTGGCACCGATCGAATACGAAGCGGATCTGCGCTATCCCGGCGCGCCTGCGTCGCGCGAGGCGGCCGGCGGCCTGACCGTGCGGCGCCTGCTCGGCGCCTATGGCCGCGACCCGCTGTTCGCGCAATGGGCCACGGATGCGGCCATCGGCCAATCGCTGTCCCGTTATTTCGGCGAGACGCCGGTGCTGTCGACCGTGCATCACAACTGCGTGATGACCAAGCACCCGGCCTACGGCAGCCTGACCGGCTGGCACCAGGACATCCGCTACTGGTCGTTTTCCGACACGGACCTGGTGTCCTGTTGGCTGGCCCTGGGCGATGAAACCTGGGACAACGGCGGGCTGTCGTTCATTCCCGGTTCGCACGCGGCAGCTTTCCAGCCGGCGCAATTCGATGCGCAGAAGTTCTTCCGCGACGACGCGCCGGAGAACGCCGCATGGATCGCGCGCGCCGTCTGCCCCGAGTTGCGCGCCGGTGATCTGGTGTTCTTCCATTGCCGCACCTTGCACGCGGCCCAGGGAAACCGCAGTGACCGCGTCAAGCTGTCGCTGGTGCATACCTACTATCCGCAGTCCTGCCACCCGCTGCCGGGCACGCGATCGGCCAGCCAGCCGGGCGTACCGCTGGCCGGTTAGCGTGGCGCGCGCCGGCGCCATCAGCGGCGCCGGGCCAGCCACCACAGCAGCAGCACCGAGGCGCCGATGGCCGCCAGGTTGAAGCGCATCGCGCTGGCGAAAGCCTGGGCGTAGCGGTCGCCGAGGGCCGCGCCGGCCATGGCATCGAGCGTGCCGCTGAACAGCATGCCGGCGGCGGACACGCCCAGCGCCGCGCCCACCTGTTGCAGGGTGGCCACCACGCCCGCGGCCATGCCGGCCTGATGGTCGTCGACCAGTCCCAAGGCCAGATTGACCAGCGGCGTGTTGACCGCGCCTTGCGCCGCGCCCAGCCAGACCAGCGCGGGCACCAGCGACCACGGCGCGAGCGCGGCGCCGGCCGCTCCCACTTGCAGCATCAACGCGGCCGTGGCGCCGCCATACAGCAGCGCGGCCACGGTGACCGCGCGCGTGCCGAAGCGCGCCACCAGCCGCGGCGCCGCCATCGACCCGGCCACGAAGCCCACGCTGGCCGGCGCGAACACCGTGCCAGCCGTCAGCGCATCCACGCCCAGCCCGGTCTGCAACAGCAGGGCGTAGCACAGGAACATCGCACTGGCGGTGGAGAACACCAGCGTCACCAGCAGGCAGCCCGCCGCGAAACGCGGCTGCGCCAGCAGCGCCATGTCGATCAGCGGCACGCGGCCGGCGGCCCCGGCGCGGCGTTGCAGCCACACGAACAGCGCCAGCAATGCGACCGCCGCCGCGCCGCAGGCCAGCGTCCACGCGGGCCAGTGGCGCGCCGGCCCTTCGACCAGCGCCAGCAGCAACAGCCCCAGCCCCGCCCCGACCAGCGCCGAGCCGCCCCAGTCCATCGGCGCGCCGGCGGCGTCGCGCGATTCGGGGATGTGGCGCGCCAGCCGCCAGGCCAGCACGCCGAGCGGCACGTTCACCAGGAAGATCGTGCGCCACGCCAGGCCGAACAGGTCGGCATGCACGATCCAGCCGCCCAGCACCTGGCCGGCAATGGCCGCCAGCCCCAGCGTCATGCCGAGCAGGCCGAAGGCGCGCCGCCGCGCGTGGCCGTCGTAGCTGACGCGGATCAGCGCGTAGACCTGCGGGAACAGCATGGCCGCCGCCACGCCCTGCAGCACGCGCGCGCCGATCAGCGTGTTGGCGTCGGGCGCCAGTCCACATAGCGCCGAGGCCAGCGCGAAACCGGCCATGCCCAGCATGAACAGGCGCCGGCGGCCATGGCGGTCGCCCAGCCGGCTGCCGGCGATCAGCAGCACGCCATAGGCCAGTTCGTAGGCGACGATGATGAAGTTGATCTGCGCGAAGCTGGCCGACAGCGTGCGCTGCATGCTGGGGATGGCGACGTTGACCACGAACAGGTCGAAGATCGTGATGAAGCCGCCGGACAGCAGCACGGCCAGGCCGAGCCGGCCGGGGGTGGCGGGCTTGGCGGGTTTGGCGCAGGCATCGGGGCGGGGCGAGGGCAGGGTGGCGGAGGGCATGAACAGGCCTTCAGAGTGGGAATCGGCGCTATTCTGTGGGCTGTTCGAGCCTCATACAATTTAGCTGTTTATGCTATTACTGAAGGCAATAGTCCATGCCCCGTCCTGCCCTGCGTGACCCGGCCGCCGCGCCCCTGCCACCCGCGCGTCCCGACGCCGAGACAGGCGCCCAGCGCCTGGATCGCACCCGCGCCGACCTCGCCGAATTCCTGCGCCTGCGCCGCGAGCGTCTGAGCCCCGCCGCGTTGGGCCTGCCGGCCGGCGGCCGCCGCCGCACGCCCGGGCTGCGGCGCGAGGAAGTGGCGGCGCTGGCCGGCGTGGGCCTGGCCTGGTACACCTGGTTCGAGCAGGGCCGCAACATCAGCGTGTCGGCCACTTTCCTGGAGAACCTGGCGCGGGTGCTGAAGCTGGACGCGGCCGAACGGCGCCACCTGTACCTGCTGGCGCACCAACGCCCGCCGGCCGAGCCGGGCCGCACCTGGTGCACCGTGCCGCCGCAGGTGCGGCGCCTGATGGACGACCTGCCCGCGCGCCCCGCTTATGTCCTCAACCTGCGCTGGGACGTGGTGGCGTGGAACGCCGCCGCCGAACGCGTGTTCGGCTTCGGCGCGCAACCGGCCGGACGGCGCAACTTGCTGTGGATGCTGTTCGTGGCGCCGGCGATGCGGGATTTGTTCGTCGATTGGCCGGCGCAGGCGCCGGCCATGCTGTCCACGTTCCGGCGCGATTTCGCCTCGGCCTCGGGCGCGCCGGACATCACCGAACTGGTCGATGAACTCGAACGCGTCGCCCCCGAATTCAAGGCGTGGTGGCGCGAGCACGACGTGCATGGCGCCTGCATGGGCGTGCGCAGCCTGCGCCTGCCGGCGCTGGGCGAGGTGGCGTTCGAGCATGCCACCCTGTCGGTCGATGAAAGCCGCCATCTGCGCCTGGTGGTCTACGCGCCGGCGCCGGATGAACCGCTGGCCGCGGCCTTTGCGCGCTGGCTGGCGCGCAAGCCGCGCGCGGGCGCGCGTGGCTCCAGGGAATAGGCGCCGCGTGGCGCTACGGCGGGGCGCGGCGCGCTTCTATAGTCGGGGCGGTTCGCCCCTTCCCCGTTCGCCATGTCCACCGAAATCCTGTCCCGCCGCAAGGCCTTGTCGCTGCTCGTCGTGGTGGTGCTGGCCTGGGGCTTCACCTGGGTCGTCAGCAAGCTGCTGCTGCAATACCTGACGCCGCTCTGGGCGGTGGCCGCGCGCAGCGTCGTCGGCGCCGCCGCATTGCTGTTGCTGGGCCTGGCGCTGCGGCGGGTGGCCCGGCCGGTCAAGGCCGACCTGCCGGTGATTCTGAGCGTGGGCCTGCTGCACATGGGCGCGTTCGCCGCGCTGGTCAGCCTGGGCCTGCAATACGTGCCGGCCGGCCGCTCGGTGGTGCTGGCCTACACCACGCCGCTGTGGGTCATCCCGGCCGCGCGCATGTTCCTGGGCGAGCCGATCGGGCGCGGACGGCAACTGGGGCTGGCGCTCGGCCTGCTGGGGCTGGCGGTCATCTTCAATCCGCTGTCCTTCGACTGGGGCAATCACGATGCCCTGTTGGGCAACGGCCTGGTGCTGCTGGCGGCGTTGTGCTGGGCCGCCAACATCGTCTACGTGCGCGCGCATCGCTGGGTCACGCCGCCGTTCGAGCTGGCGTTCTGGCAGGCGTTGCTGGCGTCGGGGGGGCTGGCCGCGGTCGCCTGGGCGGCGGAGGGCGCGCCGCGCGTGGCGTGGCATGCGGACCTGGCCTGGCTGCTGGGTTATGGCGGCGTGTTCGGCATCGCGGTGGCGTACTGGGCGGCGGTGAATGTGAACCGGTCGCTGCCGGCGGGCGTTACCGCGATCGGCCTGCTGGGCGTGCCGGTGGTGGGCCTGCTGTGCTCGGCGGCGGTGCTGCATGAGCCGCTGGACCTGCCGTTGTCGCTGGGGATGGCGTTGATCGTGGGCGGCATCGCCGCCGGGGTGCTGGACAAGGCGCGCGGATAGCGGCGGGCCAAAAAAGGCGCTTGACGCCTGGAATCGGGTCTGTGTATCGTACGATCTATATCTTAAGATATATCGTAAGTAAAACGTCAGACACCCGCGAGGCCCTTCATGCGCCATTTCCATTTCCTGACCGCCTTTGCCCGTGGCGCCCGCCACGCCCATCCTGAGCGCCACGGCCATCATCACGACCGTCACGCCCATCAACACCATGACGGCGATCACGGCCCTCAAAGTCATCACGATCACCCGGCATTCCATGCTCATCGCGGCCACGGCTCGGACTTCGCGTTCGGCGGCTGGCACGAGGGCGGCCGTGGCCGTCACGGACGCCACGCCGGGGGCGGCGGCTGGTTCGGCGGCGGCCCGTGGGGCGGCCGCGGCGGCGACGCCGACGACGGCTTCGGCGGCGATGGCCGCCACTTTGCGCGCGGTCGCAAGGTCACCGCCGACGACCTGCAGTTGATGCTGCTTGGCCTGCTGGAGCAGAACCCCAGCCATGGCTACGAACTGATCAAGGCGCTGGGCGCCATGTCCAACGGTTTCTACACGCCCAGCCCCGGCATGGTGTATCCCGCGCTGACCTACCTGGAGGAACTGGGCTACGCCACCGTCGAGCAGGAAGGCAGCAAGAAGCGCTATCACCTGGCCGAGCCGGGCCGCGCGCACCTGGACGCCAATCGCGAGCGCCTGTCGGTGATGTTCAACAAGCTCAAGCACGTGGCCCGCAAGATGGACTGGATGCGCCAGGCCTGGAGCGGCGAACCGCGCGCGGCCGCCGGCGATGATGAAAACGCCGCCGGCTGGATCGACGAATTCGTGCATGCGCGCCAGGCGATCCGTCACGCGCTGCTGCAACGCACCGACGCCTCGCCGGCCGAGCAGCGCCGCATCGCCGCCATCCTGCGCCGCGCCACCGAGGAAATCACGGGCAAGGACTGTGGCTGATCCCGGCCCTTTCCCGTCCATCCCTTTGGAGACTTCATGACCCAGACCGACCTGACCGTCGAACGTGTGCGCCATCCGCTCAAGATGCGCATCCTGACCGTGGCGCGTGTCGAACGCATCGCGGGCCTGTTGGCCCGCATCACCTTCACCGGCGAGGATCTGCATGACTTCGTGTCCGCGTCGTTCGACGACCACGTGAAGCTGTTCTTTCCCGCCGATCCCTCGCAACCGCCGGCCCTGCCCGAAGTCGGCCCCGACGGCATCACGTTCCCCGAGGGCATGCCGCGCCCGGCGGCGCGCGACTACACCCCGCGCCGCTTCGACGCCACGCGCCAGGAACTGGACATCGATTTCGTGCTGCACGGCGATGGCCCGGCCGCCACCTGGGCCGAGCAGGCCACGGTTGGCCAGCGCCTGGGCATCGGCGGCCCGCGCGGCTCGTTCGTGGTGCCTGCGGGCTTCGACTGGCATGTGCTGATCGGCGATGAAACCGCGCTGCCGGCCATCGCCCGCCGCCTCGAAGAACTGCCCGCCACGACGCAGGCGCTGGTGCGGGTCGAAGTGCCCAGTGCCGGCAACGAGATTCCGCTGACCACGCGGGCCCAGGCCTCAGTGCGCTGGCTGCATCGCAATGGCACGGCCGCCGGCTACAGCACCCTGCTGCTGGAAGCGGCGCGCGAACTGACGCTGCCGGCGGGCGCGGGTTATGTCTGGGTGGCGGCCGAATCCGCGGTGGCCAAGGCGGTGCGTGAAATCATGGTGGCGCAGCATGGCATCGACAAGCGCCGCATCCGCGCGGCCAGCTACTGGAAGCGCGGCGCCATCGCGGTGCACGAATCGCACGACGACTGAGCCACCGTGGCGGCGACGGGCGGCTTGAGGGCGGCACCGGCCAGCGGCCCGCCATGGCCACGGCGCCTAAGCGTGCGCCAGCGCCAGCAGATTGGCCACGCGCCCGCCGGGCGCGTCCTCGCGCACCGCCAGCCCCAGCACCGCGCGCGGCCAGTCCAGCGCGAACGGGCGGTACACCACGCCGTCCGGCCGCAGGTGCCGCAGCGACGCGGGCACGATCGCCACGCCCATGCCGGCCGCCACCAGGTTCACCGCCGAGGACAACTGCGGCGCGCGCTGGCCGGGCAGCGGGTTCAGTCCGTGCTGGCGGCATGCCGCCATGATGTCGGCGCTCAGGCCGTAGCCGGACTTGCGCGAATACTGGATGAAGCGTTCGTGCGCCAGGTCGGCCGGCGCCAGCCGCTTGCGCCGCGCCAGCCGATGGCTCAGCGGCAGCGCCACCATCAAGGGTTCTTCCGTCAACTGCATGAAGCGCAAACCGCCGTCCATGGCGAACGGCGGCCGCACGAAGGCCGCGTCGATCAGGCCGGCGCGCAGGCGCGCCACCAGCGTTTCGCTGTCGTCTTGGGACAGCGTCATTTCCACGTCGGGATATTGCTGCCGGTAGAGCCGGATCAGTTCCGTCACGACCGGGTGGAACGAGGCCGATTCGGTGAACCCCAGCGACAGCTCGCCGACTTCGCCTCGCGCGGCGCGCTGCGCCATTTCCACCGCCGCCTGCGCGCGTTGCAGGATGTCCTGCGCGCACGCCAGGAAAGCGCGGCCGGCATCGTTCAGGCTGACGCCGCGTCCGCGCCGGTCGAACAGCGGCGTGCCCACTTCCTCTTCCAGTTGCCGTATCTGCTGCGACAGCGGCGGTTGCGCCATGCCGAGCTGTTCGGCCGCGCGGGTGAAGTGCTGGGCTTCGGCCGTGGCCACGAAGTAACGCAGATGGCGCAGTTCCATTTGATATCCATAAAGTACTAATATTCAATTTTCCATATATTGGACATTCTAGTTCGGCGGCGGGATGATGCGGGCATCGACGTATCGTTTTCCAAAGGAATGCCCCATGACCCAGACCCTCACTCCCGGCGCCCGGTTGCGCCAGCATCTCGCCCAGGACATCGTGGTGGCGCCCGGCGCCTATGACGGCCTGTCGGCCCGCCTGGTGGCGGCCGCCGGCTTCAACGCGGTCTACGCCAGCGGCGGCGCGATCGCGCGTGCTGCCGGTTATCCCGACATCGGCCTGCTGAGCTTCACCGAGGTCATGGACCGGGTCGAGAAAATCGTCGACGCCAGCGGCCTGCCGGTGGTGGCCGACGCCGACACCGGTTTCGGCGGCTCGGCCAACGTCGAGCGCACGGTGCGCGCCATGGAGCGCGCCGGCGTGGCGGCCTTCCATATCGAGGATCAGTCGTTTCCCAAGCGCTGCGGCCACCTGGATGACAAGAGCCTGGTCGATACGCAGGAAATGTGCCGCAAGGTGCACATCGCGCGCCAGACGCTGGCCGATGCCGACACGCTGGTGATCGCCCGCACCGACGCCATCGCGGTCGAGGGCTTCGAGGCCGCCATCGCGCGCGCGGAACACTACCTGCGGGCGGGCGCCGACATGGTGTTCGTCGAGGCCCCGGAAACGCTGGAACAGATCCGCGCCATCGCGGACCGGCTGCCCGGCCTGAAGCTCATCAACATGTTCTATGGCGGCAAGACGCCGCTGGTGCCGCTGCCGGATCTGGCGGCCATGGGCTATCGCCTGGCGATCATTCCGTCGGACCTGCAGCGCGCCGCCATCCACGCCATGCAGGCCACGCTGGCGGCGATCCGCGAGACCGGCGACAGCAGCGCGCTGGCCGACCGCCTGACCAGCTTCAAGGAACGCGAGGAGATCGTGCAGACGCGCCGCTACCTGGCGCTGGACACGCAGTAGGGGCTAAGCCATTGCGGACGCGGGCGAGCGCGGCGCGCGCCGCCCGCGCGGCGTCACTGGCGGCAGCGCTGCGGCATCGACAGCGGCCACAGGCGCTGGTTGTAGGCGCCGTAGAGCGTGCGGATGCCGCACACCAGCGTGACGCGCGCCACCATCGCGCCGCGTTCGTCCAGGATCATCGACTGCGCGCGCGTCGACACCACCGCGCGCTGGTTGGCGTAGTCCGAGGCCCACAGATAGGCGGGCGCAACCGCCATGCGGCCCTGGCCATCGGCGTAGCCGAAGTAATCGCCGACGGCGGCGACCGACAGGCCGTTGCGGCGCGGCCCCAGATGGGTGAAGGTCGGCCCGGACGCGACGCCCTTGTCGTTGATCGCGCGCATGCCACCATCGGGCAGCACCAACGCGGCCTGGCCCTCCGAGAACGCGGTGCCGTTGCCGGCCAGCGTCAGGCGAGTCTTGCCGGCGGTGTCGACGTAGGCGGTGATCGGTTTGCCGTTATCGTCGCTGCCATGCCGCACCAGCCAGGCCGATCCCGCCGGCCAATACCATTGGCCGGCCGGCAGGTTGATGACGGTCTTGCCATGCTCGTCGATCAGGCGCGCGCCGCCGTCGCCGCTGATCAACGCGCGCGCCGGCCTGCCCTGGAAGGGCGTGCCCGCCACCGGGCCGGGCGCGACTTGCCAGCGGCCCTGGCTGTCAACGTAGCCGTGCCGGTCGGCGCGGCGGATCGCCAGCCAGTCGCCCATCGGGACGTATTGGGCGTCTTCCAGGTCGAGCGTGCCGGAGGCGTCGGGCGCGATCAGCCAGCGCTGCTTTTCGCTGTAGGCGATGTAGCTGCCATTGGCCTCGCGCGACACCTCCAGCGCCGGCTGGAAGGCGGTCAGGACGCGCCCGTCACGATTGACCAGTGCGGCCGGCCGGCGGTAATCGTCCGCTTGCGGCCCGGCTTGCAGCACCCGCCACAGCTTGTCGCTGACGCGTTCGACGGCGTGGTGGCGGGGCGGCACCACCCACTGGCCCTGCGGATCGATCACGCCGGCCTTGCCGGCGCCGAGCGAGGCGGCGGCCTGGCCGTGCTGGAATCGGCCGATGTGCTGGAAGGCCAGCGGCGACACTTCCTTGCCGGCGATGAAATCGTACAGGCCCCACGGGTCGCCCTCGGCCGCGGTCTTCAGATAGCGCACCCGTCCGGGCGCCACCACCTCGGCCTCGAAATAGTCCGGCAGCGCATAGATCCTGCCGGTCCGGTCGATCAGCCGGGTCTGGCCCTTGGCGTAGATCAGCGCATAGCCCTGATGGAAGGCGCCGATGTACTGCTGTAGCGGTAGATCCATGGGCTGGCCGCGGCCATCGAGCAACTGCACGCCGGCCTCGGTCTGCGCGGCAAAGCGCAGGTCGCCAGCGCCGAGGGGGGCGGCCCCGGCCTCGTCGTCGGCGCCGTTGTCGTCGCGCGCCCCGTCCAGCGGCACGATCTCGGTCCAGTCCTTATGCGTGGCAACGCTGCCGTCGGCCAGCAGCAGGCCGGCGCCGCCGTCCGTGCAGTGGCAGTAGCCCTGGCCCAGCAGGCCCAGCGGGCCGCCCGGCACGTCCAGCGGCAGGTCGCGCAGTTGCGCCCCTTGCGCCGCTGCCAGGGCGTCGGGCTGCAGGATCGCGCGGCCGTCGGCGTCCAGGGCGTTGAGCAATTGGCCGTCCTGGCTGGACAGCCACAGCTTGCCCTGGCGCAGCGCCATCCGGCCGACATCGGCTAGCCACTGCGGCGCGCTCTCGCCATGCAGCCACACGCCCTTGGGCGTCAGCAGGCCGGCCACCTGGCCCGCCGGATTGCGGAACAGCAGATAGCCGCCTTCGTTCTGTTCGGCGCGCATGCCGCTGCCCAGCACCACCGGTTCGGCCCGGCCGGCCACATAGGCCTTGAGTGTGTCGCCCGACGCGTACACCAGCGTGTCGTCATGGATCGCCGAGGTGCGCGCCTCGGCCGGCGTGAGCGTCGCCAGCGGCCGTCCCCCGGCATCCAGCAGGGCATACCCCTTGCCGCGTGGCAGCTCGGCGCTCCAGAAGGCCCGGCCCACGCGGGTCAGGCGCTCGTAGCGCATGCCCTGGCCAATCACATTGCCGTCAGCGTCGATCAGCACCTCTTCTTCCATGCCGGCGCCAAGCGCCAGGGCGTCGTCGTCGCGCCGCGAGATGTCGTGGTATTGCGGCGGCACGCGCCAGTTCCAGTCGCTATCGAGCAGGCCGTACATACCGTGGTTGTCCACGCCGATGAACAGGCCGTTGCCGTAGCTGGACAGCACTTGCACGCCGGGCTTGGCGTAGCGGCGCTCGCCATTGGCGGCGCGGAATTCCTCGCGATAGGTGATCGACAGCCGGGCCGGCTTGCCTTCGCCCAGGCGCACGCTGTCGACGCTGGCATCGATGGCGTCGCCCACCGCCTTGCCGGCGCGGTCGATCAATTGGTACTGGCCGTCCTGCGTCACCACCGCCAGCCCGCCCGCGACGAAATCCGAGGCGCTGTCGTAGCGCGGCGGCACCGCCATCTTGCCCTTGGCGTCGATATAGCCCCACTTGCCTTTCCAGCGCACCGCGGCCAGGCCATGATGGAAATCGCCGACCCGTTCGAACTGCGGCGCCACGGCCAGTCTGCCGTTGGCGTCGACAAAACCCCAGGCGTGGCGGCGCAGCGAAGCGTCGGTGGGCACGCGGTCGATCTCTTCGAGCGAGGAGGGCAGCAGCACCGCGGCGCGGTCTTCCGACAGCGGGCCGATGCAGCCGGCGGGGCCGGCATCGCCATGGCGGGCATCGCGTACGGCGGTCACGTCCATGGGGCCGTCGACGCAGGAGATGCCATCATGGCGGTACTGGGCGGTGGCGGATAGCGAGCACCCCAGCGCGGCCAGGGCGCAGGCGAGGCGGGTAGCGTGAAACGCGCGTGAAATCATGGTCATTGTGCCTGGGCGGATTCAGGGGGCGGCGCGCGTCCGAGGTCGCGGGCGTCAGGGCAGGTCAGTGTTTCGCGCGGCCAGGTCAGCCGTCCGTGCGCGTCGAACACAACGACCTGGCCGCAGATCAGGCCGAACAGCGCCGTGGTGGCGCCGCGTGTGTCGATGAATTCCAACTGCCCCTCGCGGCGCACCAGGGCGCGGCCTTCGCTGAAGTCATCGGCCCAGCCGAACGCCGGCGCGATGACGTAGCGGCCGGTCAGGTCGATGTAGCCCAGCAGCTTGCCGCTGCGTTGTTCGCGCCGCGCCAGCGCCAGGCCGTCGCGCAACGGGCCGAGCCGGTCGAAGTAAGGGCCGACCACGCGCTTGCCGTCGGCATTGACGAAGCCATAGCGGTCGTTCTGGCCGCGATAGACCACCACGCCTTCGCTGGCATTGCGTTCCTCCAGCGCGAATTCGCCCTGCAAACGGGTGATTTCGCGGCCTTGTAGATCGGTCATCACGCTTTGCGAATTCTTGCCGTCGCGGAACACCACGCGCTTCATCGAAGCCAGCGGCGTGCCGTCGCCACGCGCGGCCAGCAGCGTCTTGCCGTTCTCGTCCATCAGCCGGTAGCGCTGGCCGTCGAAGACGCGCGCCAGGCCTTCGGGCTGCACGAAGAAGGGGTTGAATTCGCCCTGGGTGGCGGGCACCTTGAAGTTGCCCCGGGCGTCGATGGCGCCGTTGCGCGAACGGTACTGCACGTAGATCCAGTCGCCGAATGGTTCCTTGCGCTCGGGCTCGCCTTCGAACAGCCGGGTCATGCCGCCCTGGGCGTCGAACAGCAGCGTGGCGCCGTCCTTGCCCTGCGCCAGATAGCGGCCGCGCTTGAGGTCCTGCGGACGGTCGTGCAGCACCACGCTGCGCTTGCCGGTGCGCAGGTCGATCAGGCGATAGTCGTCGCCGTAGCCGGTGTCATCCTCGCGCTTCGGTTCCCGCGCCAGCAGATAGCCGTTCCCCAGGTAATCGAGTTCATAGCTGCTGGAGTAGGTGGCGGCGACTACCCATTTGCCGTGGCGGTCGATGACGCCCCAAAGGCCCTGATCCTGCGCCTTGGCCCAGTCGTCGGTGAAATCCTCGATGCGTTCGAGTGTCGGCTTGACGGCCTCGCGGGCGCTGCGGATGTTCCACAGGCCCCAGCGGCGGTCGCGGCGTCCGTCCAGCGCATAGAAGTAGAGCAGATCGCCGTCGAGCTTGTCGCCGTTGACCTCGATGCGCGCCGGCAGCTTCTGCGGATTGCCGCGGGTATCGATCAGCACGGCGGCATTGCGGTCCGTGTCGGGCATGCGGGCCCACGCGTAAGCGCCCTTGAAGCCGCCGATGCTGGCGAACCTGGGCGGCAGGATCCAGTTGCCCTCGGCATCAATGGCGCCGACGGTGCGCTTGCGGGTCTGCACCAGCAGGGGGGCGCTGGCGTCATAGCTGCTCATGTCGTCCCATTCCGGGTTGGTGACGATCTTGCCCGAACGCGTCAGGATGCCGGTCGGCTGGCTGTAGTCGTGGGGATGCAGCAACGCCAGCGGCAGCGCTTCGGCCTGCGTCTTGCCGTCGCGCCGGGGGCTGAACGGCGTGACGCGGTATTGGGCCAGCCGTGCGACCGTGCCGGCGTCCAGCAACGGCGTGCCGTCGGCGCGATAGATCTGCGTCAGGGTCGCTTCGGTGTCGTAGCCCCCCGCATCGGCGCTGACCGCAGCGTCGGCGGCGGCCATGGCAGCGTCGGCGGCAGCCGCGGCGGTGTCGGTCGCCGCTTCGACGGCTTGCGGCGCATCGGCGGCTTCGGCCGCCTCTACGGCCTGCGGTGGGGCCGGATCGGTGGGCGATGCCATGGCCGCCGCGGCGGCCGGCTGCCGGTCGCTGAGCCAGGCCAGGCCGTGTCTGACGCTGACGCGGCCGAAGTCCGCGCGCACCACCTGCGGCTTGCCGTTGGGCGGGATCAGGATCACCGCGTCGATGTCGCTCAACACCTTCCAGCCATCGGTCGCCTCGACGCCGACGTACGGCTGGGAGAAGGTATGCAGCGGCTCCAGTCGCGCGTCCAGCAGCGCGTCGGGGCCTTGCCCTTTGGGCCGCTTCACCAGCCACAGCCCGCGCGCCACGCGCGTCACATTTTCATAACCGTCGCCGTTGAGCGCCGTGCCATCGGGCCGCACGAAGCGCCAGGCGCCCTCGCGCAGCACGGCCAGCGTGTCGCCGTCGCGCAGCGGCGCTTGCTGCGAGCGCAGCACCTCCGGCGCGATGGCCCAGCGGCCGTCGGCATCCAGCAAGCCCCACTCGCCGCCATAACGCGAACTGCGCCGTTGCGCCGGCAGGTCGCCGGAGTCGGACGGCGCCAGCATCATCACATCGGCGGGCAGCGTCAGCGCGCGGCCGGTCGCGGTGTTGAACAACCGCGGCGGCTGCGGCACTTCCATTTCCGCGAGTTTCTGGCCGCGTTGGAAGCCCCACGAGCGCGTGCCCAGCACGAAGGTCTTGACCACCTGGCCCTGGCGATCGATCAGCACGTCGCGTTCGTCCTGCTCGACCAGCGCGGTGCCTGCGGCGTTGAAGCCCGAGGCGCGCGTGAAGCGCGGTTCGATGGCCCAGTTGCCACGCGGGTCGATGTAGCCCCACAGGTCTCCCTGGCGCACCGCCGCCAGGCCGTTCTGGAACGACTCGGCTTCCTGGAACGCTGGCGCGATGACCATCCCGCCCTGCTTGTCGATGTAGCCCCAGGTGCCGGCCGCATCGTCGGCCTTGCCGGTGATCACGGCGGCCAGGCCTTCGGCATACCCGCGCTGGCAACTGACGTCGGGGGTGACCGCATAGGTGCGGCCGACGCAGTCGCGTTGCCAGTCGGCGTATTCGTCGGCGCTGGCCGGCGCGGAGCCCAGGCTCAGGCTGGCCAGCGCCGCGACCAGCGCCAGCGGCCGCCGCCCCGGCCGGCAGAGCGCGCGCGAGCGGAAAGCGCCCCTCATGATGCGACGGGCGCGCAGCGCGCCTGATCGCGCGCGGGCGCAATGGATGGGAACGGGCGGGGCCGGGCGTGCCGCATGATGGAAGTGCCTGTGGGGATAGGAACGAGGACAGCACTGTAACCAGCCATCGCCCGCAAAAAGACGGCATATGTAACGATAGAAAACCAACCGTTAACATCGCCCGCCTTGGCGGCTGCCGGCCTGCCAGGCAGGGCGCGGCGGCGGGCCCGGGCGATGCCTGCTGGCATTCCCGCGGCGCATGCAGCCGGCGAAAAATAATCGGTTGAAGGGCGGCCCGGGCGCCCCTGTAATAGCGGCATTCGCCCCTGCGCGGGCGCCGACGTTTCACGCCAGAGGTTCGCCATGTCCGCCGTTCCCGCCGTCGCCGCTCCGTCCGACCCCGCCCCCCCGTCACGCAAACTGTGGCTGATGGTGCTGGCCGGAGGCATCGTCATGGGCCTGGCGCTGGGCGTGCGGCACGTGCAGGGCCTGTTCCTGCTTCCCGTCACCATGGATCGCGGCTGGTCGCGCGAGGCCTTCGCCATGGCCATGGCGGTGCAGAACCTGACCTGGGGCGTGGCGCAGCCCTTCACCGGCATGATTGCCGACCGCTATGGCTCGGCCAAGGTGGTCCTGGGCGGCCTGGTGTTCTATGCGCTGGGGCTGGTCGGGATGGCGCACGCTACCAGCGCGGCGGCCTTCATGTGGAGCGCCGGCATCTGCATCGGCATCGCCTTGTCGGGCACCGCGTTCGCCGTGATCTACGGCGCGCTCAGCCGGCTGGTGCCGCCCGAGCGGCGCGGCTGGGCCCTGGGCGTGGCCGGCGCGGTCGGCGGGCTGGGGCAGTTCACCCTGGTGCCAGCGGCGCAGTGGCTGATTGGCGGCTGGGGCTGGGTGAGCGCCTTGCTGATCTTCGCGTCGGTGCTGGCGGCGGCGCTGCCGCTGGCCTGGCCGCTGAAGGAAACCGTCCGCGTGGCGGCGGCGCCCGGCGCCGCGCAGCCCGGGCAACGGTTGGGCGCGGCGATCCGCGAGGCCTTCGCGCAACCGGGCTTCTGGCTGCTGAACCTCGGGTTCCTGGCCTGCGGCTTCCAGTTGGCCTTCATCGGCACACACCTGCCGGCCTATCTGATGGACAAGGGCATGCGCGCGGCGGACGCCGTCGCCGCGCTGGCCATCATCGCGCTTGCCAATGTGGCCGGCACTTACGTCTGCGGCATCCTCGGCGCGCACCATCGCCGCAAGTACCTGCTGGCCGGCATCTACCTGCTGCGCACCGCCGCCATGGCGCTGTTCTTCCTGTTGCCGCTGTCGCCAGCGTCGGTCTACGTGTTCGCGGCGGTCATGGGCTTTGTCTGGCTCGGCACGGTGCCGCTGACCAACGGCCTGATCGCGCAGGTGTTCGGGGTGCGCTACATCACGACGCTGTTCGGTTTCGTTTTTTTTGGCCACCAGCTCGGTTCGTTCCTGGGCGTTTGGCTGGGCGGCGTCGTGTTCGAGGCGACCCATTCGTACGACCTGATCTGGCTGGGCGCGATGGCGCTGGGCGTGCTGTCGGCGGCGCTGCACTGGCCCATCGACGACCGCGAGCTGCCGCGCGCACGCGCCGCCGTGGCCGCCTGAGCGGCGGACGGCGGGACTACAGGGGCCGGTGCTGCGTGCCCGCGCCCAGCGTGACGTGCAGCATGCGACAGGGTTCGATGACCTTGACCGTATGCCAGACGCCTTTGGGAATCACGTAGGCGCTTCCGGCTTCCAGCCGCACCGACTGGATGCCGGTGGGCCATTCCAGCTGCAGCTCGGCCGTGCCGGACATCAGGCGCACGATCTCGTCGGCCTGCGGGTGCATTTCCCATTGCGGCCAGTCGGCGCTGAAGGTGTATTCCGACAACAGCCAGCCGTGGCCATAAGGTTCCAGCGCCTCGCGCGGCAGGGACCAGAAGGCGTTGCCGCCCTCGACCGTGGCGGCGTGGCCGGCGGTATCCAGAAAGAGGTAGTGCGACGACAGATCGATGGGCATGCGGTTTCTCCAGGGAGCGGCCTATACGCGTTATAACAGTGTCGCGGGCCGCGTCGGCGGCACGCCTTTGCGTCAAGGAGCCCCGCATGCAGATCGAATCCCGTTGGTTGTTTCCGTGCGAGCCCCGCCACATCTGGCCGCATTTCCTGCACGCGCGCATGGACGACACCCGGCCGCTGCTGTTTCGGCTCGGCGTGCCCAAGCCGATCAGTTGCAAGGTGCTCGAAGGCACGCCCGCCGTGGGCCTCACGCGCCAGTGCACCACCGACCGTGGCACCATCGATCAGCGCATCCTGATCCTGCAGCCCGACGAACGCCTGCGCTACCAGATGCAGCGCAGCACCGTGTGGTGCGCGGGCTGGGTCGGTTCCCTGGTCGACACCTTCGAGTTGCGGCCGGTGCCGGGGCGCGGCACCGAGGTCCGGCGCGTCACGCAGTTCGAGGCCGCGGGCATCCTGCGCTGGGCCAAGCGCCTGGGCCTGTGGGCCGGGCTGCGCCAGGCGCATGCCTATGCCAGCCGCAATTGGCGCCGCCTGGCGGCGGCCAGCCAGGCCGCGGAAAACGGCTGAAACCGTATGCCCCGATCCGGGCAAAACTGCGATAATCCCGGACTTTCGAGCAGGCGCCCGAGCGCCTGCGGGGCAGGGGGCATGAGCAAAGGCTTCGACGGCGTCAGGCCGGCATCCGAATCGTCCATCGAGATCGGCTTCTTCCACCAGGGCCGACATTGCGTGGAGCGTATCCGCGTCAAACCCACTGCGGCCAACCTCAAGCGCGCCGCCGAACGACGCGCCGCCATCCTGGCGGCCATCGCGCGCGGCGACTTCGACTACGACGCCGAATTCCCCCGGCGTGCCATTGCTTCCCCTCCCGCAAAGGACCCCACATGACCGGCGCCGCCGCCTTGCCCGTGCACGACCTGACCGCCGATGCCTTCACCGCCTACGGCTGGATGCTGGGCAAGCCCATCCCGCTGGGCAACGGCGTGCCGATGTTCAGCAACGAGGCCACCGACTTCTGGCAGGAACATGTCTTCAACACCGGCGCCGGCGGCGACGCCGAGGTGCTGTGGGTCAATTACCGCAGCGCCGCTTCCGAGATCGCCAGCCTGGAAAAGCACCTGCTGACGCAACAGGCGATCGTGCCGCTCACCGGCGCCATCATCCAGGTGGTGGCGCGCAGCGCGGCCGACGGCAGCCCGGACCTGGCAACCCTGGCGGCGTTCCGCGTCGAGCCGGGGCAGGGCGTGTGCATGCGCCCGGGCTGTTGGCACGCCACGCGCGTGGACGAGGCCGAAGTCACCTGCCTGATGCTGACGCGCCGCTCGACCACGCTGGACCTGATCCAGCACCTGACCATCGACGCCACCCCCAGCGAAAGCGCGATTACGGCGATTCCGGCGCGGCAACTGGAGCCGCTGCGTTTGCCGGACTGAATCCTGGCGGACGGACAGGCGGTGTCCGGCGCATGGTGTTGGCGCATTGCATCGCCGCCCCATGGCCCGCAAAAAGATAGTGCCGTCATCTCCGTGCGCTTTCACTACCCTGGTGAAATGTGCCAGAATTTCAGCGACTGTTTGTCCTGTCCGCGACGCTGCCGCCATTCGGGCGTTGCCAACCGCTATCCGAGTTGGAGCATGGAATGCGCATACGCCGCGCTGGCGTCGGATCTTCCACCGGAGCTTTGCCCGGCCTTTTCCTTTGGCTCCGAGGCGTCGCCGCGCTGGCATTGATTGCCGGCGCCAGCGGTTGCAGCTTCACCTCGCCCGACGCGGCGACCGGTTCGCAGTACGTCGGCATTGACGGTGTCACGGCGCCCGAGGCGCAGCGCATCGCCAAAGAGGCCTACATCTACGGCTATCCGATGGTCGCCAACTACCAGGCCATCCACGCGGCCAGCATCGACACCGGCAATCCGCAGTACAAGGCTCCGTTCAACACCATCAGCCACGCCCCGCCCCAAGACATGGCGGCGGTGGCGCCCAGCGTCGACGCGCCCGAGTCCTCGGCGGTGCTGGATCTGCGCGCCGAACCCGTCGTCATCCGCGTGCCGCCGATGGAATCCCGCCGCTATTTTTCGCTGCGGCTGCGCGATCTGTATGGCTACAACTTCGCCTATGTCGGCAGCCGTGTCGGCGGCAACGGCGGCGGGCGGTACCTGGTGGTCGGGCCGCGCTGGAACGGCGCCGAGCCCCCGGGCTTCACCAAGGTGATCCGCGCCGAGACCGAACTGGTCAGCATGACGGCGCGCACCCAATGGTTCGGAGCGGCGGACCTGCCGCATCTGAAGCGCATCCAGGCCGGCTACAAGGTCCAGCCGCTGTCGGCCTACCTGCGCAGAAAACCGGCGCCCGCGCCGGCCGCCGTGGCCTGGCTTGCGCCTGAGCCGCCCGCGCAAATGCGCAGCTCGCTCGAGTTCTACAACCAACTGGGCTTTGTGCTGCAATTCGCGCCGGTTCTGCATAGCGAGCGGACATTGCGCAAGCGCCTGGACAGCCTGCGTATCCGTCCCGGCGCGCCGGTCGTCACCGATACCCTGAACCCACGGCTGCGGCAGGTTATGCGCGAAGGCATGCACGACGGCCAGAACGACATCGACAAGCATCGGGTGGCGCTGGCCGGCAAGACCGATACGCTGTTCGGCGACCGCCAGACCCTGCGCCACGACTACCTCGCGCGCGCCACTGGCGCCCAGGTCGACCTGGGCGGCGACAATCGCGAAGAGGCGATGGCCACGGTGCTGGCCACCGACGCGGCGGGGCAGCCGCTGGACGGCGCGCATTCGTACACCCTGCGTTTCGCGCCGCGCGGCCTGCCGCCGGTCAACGCGTTCTGGTCGGTGACCTTGTATCGCATGCCGGGGCGGCAGTTGGCGCCCAATCCCATCGGCCGCCACGCGATCGATGCCGCGATGCTGCCCACGCTCAAGCGCGACCGCGATGGCGGGCTGACGCTGCGCATCCAGCATCAAGCGCCCGGCAAGGGCGACCAGGCCAACTGGCTGCCGGCACCGGCCGGACCGTTCATGCTGACGCTGCGCTACTACTGGCCCCAGCCGGCCTTGCTGGACGGCGCGTGGCAGCCGCCGCAGGCGCAGCGCGTCGGGCCGTAGCGGCGTCGCGGCGGGTGGCCGCAGCGGCCGGCGTCGTGCCTGGCCGCGCGCCGTGGCGGGTCATAGATCCTCGCTGCGCCAGACCTTCAGGACCCGCCCGAAGATCTGCAGGTCCATGTCTTCGGTGATGTCCCAGGCGTCGTACTTGGTGTTCTCGGATTTGGCGCGGATCAGCAGCCCGTTCGCGCTGGGAATGCGCTGCAGGCGCTTGATGAAGCCTTCATTGCCGACGCGAAAGAAAAACACGCCATCGACGTCGGCCTTGACCACTCCCAGGTCCACCAGCAGCGGATCGCCCGGGTTGTACATGGGCCGCATGCTGTCGCCAAAGCCGGTCACCACGCACAGATTGGCCGCCGCGGTGTAGTGGCGCAGGTTCTTGTGCAGCCACTCCTGGCTGACGCGCAGGCTCTGGATCACGCCGGGCTGGTCGCGCAACTCCACCCCCGGGCCCATGGCGCCGCCGGTATCGAAACGGGGAATGCGCAGGTCGTCGGCGGCGCCGTCGTCGGCCGGCCCGGCCAGCACGATGTCGGGCGGATGCTGCGCGGCTTCGTCCAGCAGTTGTTCCAGTGACAGCCCCAGCCCCGCCGCCAGCCGCGCGGCGTATTTGGAGCGTTCGCTGTCGCGCCCTTCGAGGGCGGCGATGGTGCCCACCCCCACGCCGGTGCGCGCTTCCAGCTGTTCCAGGGTAAGACCGAGGGCGGCGCGGTAGCGCCTGATTTGTTTTCCGAGAGCCATGATGCGGACGCTAAACAGTTGTGGAAAATTGTGCAACAACAAGTGTTGAAATCACGATTATACATTTGTAGAATTCTACTCATGGATTACCCGAAACGTGTGTTGCTATCAGACGGAAGCGTGGGTAGCGTATCGCTACCAAAATCCCACAGCAAGGAGCGGCAAATGAATCAGGCAGGAAACATGGCGCTGCGGGCGCCGCAGGACTGGGTCGCCACGGCATCGCAGGCGGGCGCCGTGATCGCGCGTTCGTTCACCGCGCGCCCGGTGGCCGCGCCGCAGGGGGCGCGCCGCAGCCTGCACGCGCAAAACCCGGAGGGCCATGGCATGACGCGAGAAGAATCAGACCAGGTCGAAGCACTGATCATGGAGTGGTACCACTGGAGTCGCGGCTACCGGCCCCAGCTCGGCGTGGGCAAGGTGTCCGCGTTCGCGCGCGGCATGGTGTCCGAGGAGGCCTATGACGACGAAGACGTCGACGCCCGCCTGGCCGCCACGCGTGGCGAGCAGACCGAGCTTTGCATCGATGAACTGCCCTGGCAGCAGCGCTCGGCGATTGGCGTGCACGCCGGCAACAAGGCCGCCGGCGCCCGCGTTTTCAGCAATCCGCGCCTGACGCCCGCGCAGCAGCATGCGGCCTACCAGGAAGCCAAGGCGGCGCTGTTGCCGGCCCTGCGGCGGCGCGCGCTGGTGACGGCGCCGCCGGCGCGACCGTCCATCCGCTAGTGCCAGACCCGCGGCTGTCCGCCAGCACCCCGACTCGACCTAGAATCGGGTACCAGGCGGAGCGCGGCTCCGCCCCAACCGGAGCGCCGCGACGCCGCATGAAGCGCAATTTCAACATCCACGACCTGCGCATCTTCTACACCGTGGTCATGACCGGGTCCACCCGGCAGGCCGCGCAGGCCATGCACATGACGCAGCCCGCCATCAGCCACGCCATTTCGCGGCTCGAGCACGCCACCGGCGTGCAGCTGTTCGACCGTTCCCACAAAACGTTGCGCCCGACCGAGGCCGGGCAGTACCTGTACGGCGAAGCCAAGTTCGTGCTGGACGAGCTGGTGCGCATCGACGAGGCGCTGCACAGCATCGAGCAGTTCGGCGGGCGCGGCCTGCGCATTGCCACCTCGCCGGCGCTGGCGCTGGCCTACGCGCCGGATGCCTTGCATTGCTACGTGCAGACCCATGGCACACGGCCGTTCTCGATCGACCTGGAATCCTCGGTGCAGGTGATCAGCGCCGTGGACACCATGCGCGCCGACTTCGGGCTGGGGGCCGTGTCGCAGGACAGCGCCCGGCTGGCCTTCCGGCCGTTTCTGCGCGCCGAGGTGATGGCTATCGCGCATCGCGAGCATCCCCTGGCGCGCGGCGAGGTCGTGGCCGTCGGCGACATCCGCCCCGAAAGCTATGTGCAGCCGTTGTGGTCCGACTACGTCATGCCGCAAGGCGACATCGCCGAGTCGCTGCAGCTGCGTTCCGGCATGCAGGCGCATATGTCGCTGCTGCCGGGCACGGTGCGCGCGGTGCGTGGCATCAGCCTGATCAACGCGCTGTCGGCGGCCGACATCGTGGCGGCCTATCCCGAGCTGGTGGCGCTGCCGCTGGCCGCGCGCCAGTGGTTCGATTTCGTGCTGATCGCGCGCAACGAGGCAGCCAGCCTGGAGCTGGCCGAGCGCCTGCTGGACGCCTTGCGGGCCGCGGCCCGGGCGCGGCAACAAGGCGTCTACGCGCGGACGATCCAGCTGTTGTCGTAGCGGCCCGGCCCTGAAGGAGGGGGGGCGGCCTCAGTCGGCGGGCGGCTGCCACGGCAGCGATTGCAGGTCGCCGTCGATGCTGATGGCCTGGCCGCTGATCAGCGCGCCAAACGGGCTCGCCAGGAACAAGGCCATGTTGGCGATGTCCGCCGCGCGCACGAATTGCCCCAGGCTGACGCCGGCCAGCTCCAGCCGGGTTTCCTCGGCCACCGTCACCCCCATGTTGCGGGCGCGGGCCTCGATCACCCGGTCGATGCGCGGACCGGCCACCAGACCCGGCAGCAGCGCGTTGACGCGGATGCCATGGCCGCCCAGTTCCACCGCCAATGAGCGCGTCAGGCCGATCACGCCCCACTTGGTGGCGGCGTAGGGCGTGCGCATCGGCACGCCCATGCGGCCAGCGACCGAACTGATGTTGATGATGCTGCCGCCACCGGCCTGGCGCAGCGCCGGCAGCGCGTGGCGCACGGTGTGGAATTGCGCGGCCAGGTTGATGTCGAGCGTCGCGTCCAGCTCCTGCGGCGCAATCTCGCCAATGCCGGCCGTGGGCCCGGCGATGCCGGCGTTGTTCACCAGCACGTCCAGCCCGCCCAGGTGCGCCAGCGCTTCGCCCATATAGCGGTCGATTTGGTCGCGCCGGCTCACGTCCGCGCGCGACCAGGCATGCGGGCAGGCCGACAGGGCCTGCTCGTCCACGTCGCACACATGCACGCGCGCGCCGCGCGCCGCGAACGCGCCGGCGATGGCCGCGCCGATGCCGGCCGCGCCCGCGGTGACGATGACACGCTGGCCGGTCAGGTCCACGGGCAGGGCGCCGATGTCTGCCGGGATGGGATGCTTCACAGCCATGCTTGTTCCTTGTGGGACAGACCCGCGCGGGGTCAGGGCTTCATCAGGCGGCAGGTGGACTGGGCCGGCGAGGTGTAGATCTGGTCGCCTGGCGCGCGCGCCACCAGCTTGTAGTAGTCCCACGGGCCTTTCGACTCCGCCGGCGTTTTCACTTGCATCAGGAACATGTCGTGCACCATCAGGCCATCGGCGCGAATCCTGCCGTCCTTGACGAAGAAGTCGTTCACCGGATTGGCCTTGAGCCACTTCATCACCGTATCGCCATCGGTGCTGCCAGTGGCCGCAACCGCCTTCAGATAGGTGGTCGCGGCGGAGTAGTCGCCGGCCTGCAGCATGGACGGCTTCTTCTGCATGGTCTTCTCGAAGCGCGCGGCCCATTGGCGCGAGGCGTCGTCCTGGTCCCAGTACCAGGCCGTGGTCAGGTACATGCCTTGCGCCGCCGGCAGGCCGAGCGCGTGGATGTCGCTGATCAGCACCAGCAGGCCGGCGATCTTCATTTTGGGTGTCAGGCCGAACTCGGCGGCCGCCTTCACCGCGTTGCTGGTGTCGCTGGCGGAATTGGCCAGGCCCAGCACCGAGGCGCCCGAGGCTTGCGCCTGCAGGATGAACGAGGAGAAGTCGGCGGTGTTGAGCGGATGACGCACGCGTCCCTTCACGGTGCCGCCCTCGGCCTGCACCACGGCCGACGCATCGCGCTCCAGCGCCTGGCCGAAGGCGTGGTCCACCGTCAGGAAGAACCAGTCCTTGTTGCCCTCCTTGAGCATCGCGCGCGCCGTGCCGCGCGCCAGCGATACGGTGTCGTAGGCGTAGTGGACGGTATAGGGCGTGCATTGCGAATTGGTCAGCTCCGAAGCGCCCGCGCTCACCACGAAGAAGGGCGTCTTCTTTTCCTCGGCCACCTTGGCCATGGCCAGCGCGGCCGCCGAGTTGGCGCCGGCGATCAGCATGTTCACGCCTTTTTGGTCGAGCCATTCGCGCGCCCGCGCCGAGGCGATATCGGCGCGGTTCTGGTGATCGGCCACCAGCACCTCGACCTTCCTGCCCGCCACTTCGCCGCCCAGGTCGGCCACCGCCATCTTGATGGCCTCGGCGCCGCCCGGACCATCGGCGTCCGCCGACAGGCCCGACATGTCGGTGATGAAGCCGATACGGATCACGCCGTCATCGGCGCGGGCCGCGCCCGTCCAGCCCAGTACGGTGGCCAGCGCGGCTGCGCACAGTGTCTTTTTCATGGTGGTCTCCTCGATCCTGCGGATCTTGTGGTGTTCAAGTGCCCCGGTGGCGGGGATGCTGTCGCGCCGCCGCCGCGGCGCCTGGCCCCGGCGGGGGCGGCAGGCGCCACGGGACGGGCGTATTCAAAAGGCGACGGCGTGCCCGCCCTTCAGGCCTAGCGTGGCGCGCGCCTCGTCGGGCGTGGCGATGCGCAGCGACAGGTCTTCCAGGATGCGGCGGATGCGCCGCACCTGGTCGGCGTTGGAGCGCGCCAGTTCACCCGGCCCGTCCCACAGCGAATCCTCCAGCCCCACGCGCACGTTGCCGCCCAGCGTCGCCGCCAGGGTGGCCAGGGGCGTCTGCTTGCGTCCGGCCGCCAGCACCGACCAGACGTAGTCGGCGCCGAACAGGCGGTCGGCGGTGCGCTTCATCATCATCACGTCCTCGGGGTGCGTGCCGATGCCGCCACGGATGCCGAAGACGGACTGGATCAGGAAGGGCGGCTTGAGCAGTTGGCGGTCGACGAAGTGGGCGGCGGTGTACAGATGGCCGATGTCGTAGCACTCGATCTCAAAGCGCGTGCCGTTGTCGCCGCAGGACACCAGGATGTGCTCGATGTCCTTGAAGGTGTTCTTGAAGATCAGGTCGTTGCTGCTTTCGAGGTAAGGGCGCTCCCAGGGGTGCGTGAAGGTCTTGAACCGTTCCAGCAGTTCATACATGCCGAAATTCATCGACCCCATGTTCAGCGAAGCCACCTCGGGCTTGAAGCGCAGTGCCGGCGCCATGCGGTCGGCCAGCGGCAGCACCGGCGAGCCGCCCGTGGTGATGTTGATCACCACATCGCAGGCGGCCTTGATCCGCGGCAGGAACTGCGCGTATAGCGCCGGGTCCTGCGTTGGCTGGCCGGTTTCGGGCTGGCGCGCGTGCAGGTGCACGATGGCCGCGCCTGCCTCGGCCGCCTCGATGGCGGCGCGGGCGATCTCGTCCGGCGTGACCGGCAGGTGGGGCGACATCGACGGCGTGTGGACCGAGCCGGTGATGGCGCAGGTGATGATGACCTTGTTCCTGGATGGCTGCATGGGCCTGGCACCTCTTGGATGGTGGAGCCCGGCTGTCTCCCGCCGGGCGCAGGCCATTCTGTCGCACGCCACCGGCCGCTGTCACCTGAACAGAAATTATCAATTGATAGGGAATCCGGTGCTGCGGCGCAGCGGTGGCGGGCGTACGCCGCTCACGGCCAGCCGCCATGCCCTGAAAAAAAACCGCCGCCGGAAATTTCCGGCGGCGGCGTGGTCCTGCGTTGCGGCGGGGACTCAGTCCTTGCGGCTGGTCACTTCCACCAGGTGGTAGCCGAACTGGGTCTTGACCGGACCCTGGACTTCACCGACCGGGGCGCTGAACACCACGGTGTCGAATTCCTTGACCATCTGGCCGGGGCCGAAGGTGCCCAGGTTGCCGCCGTCGCGGCTGGACGGGCAGCTGGAGTTTTCCTTGGCCAGTTGCGCGAAGTCGGCGCCGTTCTCGATGGCGGTCTTCAGTTCGTTGGCCTTGGCTTCGGTCGAAACCAGGATGTGGCGGGCGGAGGCTTGTGCCATGTTGAGGCTCCTTGCGGGGAATGATTGGGGTGGGGAGAGTAACGCATTTGCGCCGACTCGCTACCGTGCCATCATAAACGCGCAGCGGAAATGCCGTGGAAGGGACGGATCACGGCTGCGCCAGCCAATTCTTGAACGGCTCCAGATCCAGGTGGCCCGGGACGTACCATACCTTTCTCGTGCGATCCCACTGAGCGCCCAAAGCCTTCACCACATCCCTATTGGCATACGCAACTTTCAGGTCCCGTTGGCCAACAGACGCGGTGGGCAGGGCCAGATTGCGGCGGACGGCGTTGTTGGCGCGGTTTTGCGTGCTGGTCAGCTGCATCTGGGCAATGAAAGGGCTGCGCTGCGCGGGGTCTTCCGTTGGAATCAGGGTGAGTCGCGATTTCGCGCGCGTTGCCGCGACGTAGAAGAGGTTTTCTTCTTCGGGGCGTGCGCGTAGCGGGTTGGGGAATTCGCCCTGGTCGAGAAAGGGCAGGATCACATGCTCGAATTCCTTGCCTTTGACGTTCGCCACGCAATCCAACAACACCATGTTCTTGCTGGGCCGCGCCCCAACGAACATCTCCGCGGCGCCAATCCAGGCTGAGAAGTCCGGCAGGTTCAGTTTCAGGTCACGTGCCGCCGCGATGAATCCCTTTACAGACTTGGTCACGACCGCGGCTTCGTACGGGTGAACGTAGAGCCGCCGCGCCAGTTTTTCCATGTCGACGAGTTCGCAGACGGCTTCGAATGCCGTATGTGCGGGGGCGCCGGACTCGAGGCCGCGCAGATGCATCACCGCGTTTTCGATACGCGTTCGAGCGGCGGGGTTTCCAACACGCTGGATCTGGCCTTTGAAGAAATACTCAAGTGTCGCCGGGTCCTTGGAGATCGTCGCTTTGGCCTCGTTGAGTTCGTCCGGCGTCAGGGGGACTTCGGCGAAAGTGGCCAACGCTTCCACAATGGCCGAGCGCGTGTCGGCCGACGCCACGTTATGAAAGTCGCCCAGCGCGATGGCAAGCATGCCGCGCAGGAAAAGAATTTCATCGCGCTGCAGATAACTTTTCATCGTCAACGTGCGATATTGCACTTGCGCCCGCATCAGCGCGTTTTCAACCTCGATGGACTGGTGATGGTCGCGCAACAGGATGCAGCAGCCATCCAGCGCCTTCCCATCGCTTTTCCACTGAAGGATGGCCTGCACGACCTGTTGCCCGCAAGCGCCCGGCACGGCGCCATAGGGCGCTTCGCGGATCTCGGTGTGCAGCGGCAGAGTCGAATCGACAATCTTGTTCTTGAACGCTTCCATGGCATATGCCAGATGCGGTCCGTGGCGGTATGTCATCGACAACGGGAAAGCGACGCAACCCGGGAAGCTGGCCGCGATTCGATACTGCAGGAACGAGCAGTCGGCTCCCAGATGCGAGTAAATGACCTGATCTTTGTCGCCGACTCCGACAAAGTAGGGCTTGTGAACGTTGAGCAGCGATTCAATGATGCAGAACGAGGCTTCATTGACATCGTGCAGCTCGTCGCAGACCACCAGCTTGAAGGCGGGAAGGGCCTCATGCATTTCTGGCGTTGCGCGCAGGGTGCACGCCAGATCATAGGTGGCGTCGAAAAAGCCGCGCGCCTCCACATAGCCGAAGGCATCTATACGCTGCCTTTCATATTCCACGGCCCACAGATAGTCGCCCAGCGGAATGCCCAGGCTTTCCGCCGCGGAGTCGGGGTCCGTGCCTGCCTCGTCGCGGGCCAGCGTCATGGTGGCCTTCAACCTGAGCAGATTCTCCAGGAACTGACTGATCGCCGTGTTGTGGGTGCTGATATCGAGCGCATCCGCCCTGTCTGGATTATTCGGCCCCACGTTCTCCAGCGCCGAAAGCGCAAAAGCCCTCTGCTCGCGGGCGGCGTGAAGGCTGACGGGCACATTGTCTTCGAGCCTGGACAGCACGGTCCGCGAAAATTCCTCGACCGTCTGCACGCGAACGCGCCTGGCCGTGTTGTACGCAATGCCGATGGCGGTCAGGCGAGTGTGCATCACCTGCTTGGCTTCATCGGTGAAAGTCAGCGCAAGGATATCTTCAGGCGCCATCCCCCTGCTGATGGCCTCGCCGATGCGCAGCGCGAGCGTGGTCGTCTTGGCCGCGCCCGCATTGGCGATGACAAGATTGATCCGATGGCGGGAAGCCTGGATATTTCTCTGTTCGTCGGTCGGGGTAAAACCCGTGGGCGTGAATTGAACGGAGATCGATGAAGTGGTCATGTACGTGGATGAGGGGGAGACAAAGCTGGCCGCGGTCATCAACGATACTACTTAAGGTGAAACGCAGGCGTTCTGCGGCTGACCTGCTATGTATTGCCGGTATGCCCCCAAAAAAAACGAGCGCAATGTGCGCTCGCTTTTTGATGCCAAGGCCGCCTTTACCGCAACGGCCACCCATACATCAACCCGCCATCCCGATATGACGCATTCAAGCCCCGCGTCAGCTTCATCGGGCTGGATTCCCCGAGGTTCTTTTCGAAGCTCTCGCCGTAATTGCCGATCTGCTTGATGATGTTGTAGGCCCACTTGTCATCCACGCCCGGGTTCTTGCCCATGCCGGGCGTCACGCCCAGGATGCGTTGGATGTTGGGATTGGTGCTCTTGAGCATCTCGTCCACGTTCTTGGACGTGATGCCGTATTCCTCGGCTTCCAGCATCGCGTTCAGCGACCAGCGCACCACGTTGAACCATTGCTCATCGCCCTGGCGCACCATGGGGCCCAGCGGCTCCTTGGAGAAATTCTCCGGCAGGATGTCGTACTGTGCCGGGTTCTCCAGATTGGTGCGGGCCGCGGCCAGCTGCGACTTGTCGCCGGTGAAGGCATCGCAACGGCCCACCGCGAAGGCGCGGATGATCTCGTCCAGGCGCTCGACCACCACGGGCTTGAAGGCAATGTTGTGTGAGCGGAACCAGTCGGACAGGTTCAGTTCGGAGGTGGTGCCGGGCTGCACGCAGACGGTGGCGCCGTCCAGCTCCTTGGCGCTCTTCACATTCAGGGCCTTGTTCACCATGATGCCCTGGCTGTCGTAGTAGTTCACGCCCACGCCGATCAGGCCCAGGGTGGTGTCCCGGGTCAGAGACAAGGTGGTGTTGCGCGGCAGCACGTCGACCTCGCCGGACTGCAGCGCGGTAAAGCGCTGCACCGCGCTGACGGCCATGATCTTGGCCTTGGAGGCATCGCCGAACATGGTCACGGCGATGGCGCGGCACAGGTCCACGTCCAGGCCCATCCAGCCGCCCTTGCTATCGTTGACCGAGAAGCCCGCCACGCCGGTGGACACGCCGCACTGCACGAAGCCCTTGTTCTTGACGCTGTCGAACGTCACGCCCGCGCTGGCGCCCCACGACGAAAAAAGGAGCGCGGCGCCTGCCGCGACGGTGGTCAGTGCTTTCATGGTGTCTCCGCGCAGGGGCGCAACGTATTGGTTTGGGTCCGCCGGTCGGCGGAAATGCGGCGAATGGTATCGGCCGGACCCCGGGGGGAGAATCGGGGAATTCCCCTTAAGTCCACTGGGCGGAATTTACGGGGCCATATCGGCCGGGTGGCCCCGCCGCACCAGATGAAATCCACTGAAACCGCCTACGCCCGGCGCGTAACGATTTCGACAATTCCTTCCGAGCACACTGGCCTCACCGCGTCCGCATCGGCGGACGCGACTGCGAGGAGATGCATCATGAAGAGTCTTGTCAAAGCCGCGATGACCGCGGGCACCGCGGCGATCCTGTCCCTGGGAGCGCTGGCGGCGCCCGGCGTGGCGCAGGCCGGCGTGGCCATCAGCATCAATGTCGCGCCGCCGCCTCCCCGCGTGGAAGTGGTGCCGCCGCCGCGCGCGGGTTACGTCTGGGCGCCAGGTCATTGGGAATGGATCGGCGGACGCCACGCCTGGGTCGGCGGCGTCTGGGTGCCGGCGCGGCCGGGTTACGTGTACCACCGGCCCGAGTGGCGTCATCGGCACGGGCATTGGGTGTATTACGCGGGGCGCTGGGGGCGTTATTGACGGCTTGCCAAGGGGGTGGGGCCGGGATCAGGTGAGGCCGGTCTGCCCGCGCAGCGGTGATATTCCGCGCTGATGGCGGCTGTTCCGTTTTTGGCCAAGGGAGTGACGCACGCATGGGGGGGCCGGAATCGAACCGGCACGCCTTGCGGCGGGGGATTTTGAGTCGGCGATTTACAGTGTTGCTACAGGGAAATGGGGCGAATTCTAGCGTAGGTTGAAATAGGTAAAACCAGTTTCAAATCAGTGGGTTAGCATATTTTAGCTAAATTGGTGAAGACTGGTCACTGTACCTGTACTGTACCGAAATTTCGGTACAGTAGCAGTCTTGAAAACGCTAGAGAGATCCGCCAAGCGATGTAGGTTACTAACGAAGGACTGCTCTCTTGTTCCTCACTCCTTCACGAACTAGCGCGAAAAATATAGCGATTATGTTAATCAATCCCGCCAAAGAACAAAGTGGCCCACGGTCTTTCTGCTGGTGAAGTAGTTTCCTCGCAAGCAATGACTCTGTGATGAATCGAATTTCAATATAGCCGCGCCTTCGTATGAATGACTGGCATGGGCGGTCATCTGCTTAGGTACTACTCGATAAACATAGTAAAGGAGAGGTCGTCCCGACTCCGGATCTTTCTTCGGCTTTGCCATCAAAGTTTCGGAGTCTGATCCATCTGACGCAACCTCCATACTAATGCGCAAAAAGTCCTGTCGGATAGTCGCTGTTGCACTGACATTTCCGTGCGCCTCGGAGCCAACCCAATGGATTTCCATACGCCAGCGTCCGTTAAGATCAGGGAAAAGAACAGTGTTGAGTTTTGGATACTTGGCCCACAGCCATTTCCATATGAAATGAACGCCCGCAAGTAAAGCAATATCTAAGGCCAGCGCTCCCGAGAAGGCAACCTTGAGTGCAATCCACAGTTCGACATCGGAGGCAAACGCCATATACACCATTAAACAAAGCACAACTAGCACTGCGTAGCCGATTGCGATGATAGATATGACTCGCAGGGGGGATATGAGGCTCAACATCAGATACTCTCGTAATGGACTTCACGCCCGGCCATAAAAATAGCGATTCCGAGTGACGATGTTGCAATGCCGCTGACTATCACGCCTGGTAGCGCCGAGCCGAATTGAGCCGCTAGGTATCTTCCTCCAAACTTCCTTGCCCATTGAATTTCGGCGTTCGGCAGGATAGGTGGCGAGAAATACTGAGCTACTGCAGTTAGCTTCCAATCGACAGATAGCAAATGAAAGCCATCATGAAATTCACTTTTGTTGGAAGCAATCAAAGCTAGCGATTGCTCGATGTCAGCGTTTACGGGGGGGGCTGCGTGCAATCGCAAAGGGAAAACTGGCAAACAAGCTTCTTGGCTATGGACTATAAGACCAATTCCTGAAAACTCCTCTCCCGCAAGTTTTTGTACTCGTCCAAGGGTTGCTCTCAAGCGTTCGATCATTGTTGTTCCGGGGCGATTTGTTACAAAATCTTCCATTTAATCAAGCTGGAGGAGGCAGCGCTAAGTCTACCGAGATTTATGCTGAATTTGCTAAACTCAACACCTGCGCTGAGTAAAGAGTTATTCCTTCGTCCAACCCGAAAGGATTATCGCTTGCTTGCTGATTTCTGAACGTTTCCGTCAATAAATACAATTTCAGAAGGGTTAAGACCTGCTTGTATCACGACAGAGCGGGCGTCGCTTAACTGTTTGATTCGCATGGGAGTGAGGTTCCCAATGTCAATCACAACGTAGTAGGCTCGAGTTGTGCCTTCAGCCGCTCGGTAGGCATCCAACTGTTTGGTGTAAGCATCCACAAGCTTCGAATTAGTCGAGCGTTTCAGCTCTAACAGCACTTTAGAATTTGCACCGTTGGACACTTTGAAGTCAACGGGGCCTGCGCCGCCGTCGGACTCCGGGGATATGTCAAGATTATTTGCGTCGCAATAAGATAATGCAACGGCATAAAAGAGCCGTTGCATGGCTTTTTCAAGGCGGGCATTTTCCTGCTTGTCATCCCACAATTCTTTCCAGAGTCCTCGGTCTTCTATTAGGCTCTTAAATTGGTTGATGATTGAGCATACGATCTCGTCCACTTCCGAAAGATTCAACGCTCTATTAGAAAATCGAACTAGATCGAGTGGTTGCGCCGTCGATATGTTTCTTCGAATATTGGCTGGGTAAATCTCGCCGCGATGATCGTTTTTTATGTCATAAGGTTCATCCGCGGCATAGCTAATTAGATCCAACAAAGTGTCGAATGTTTTTTTGCTCTGCAAGGCTCTGTTAAGAACATCATCCTTCTCTCGGCGGGTTCTTGCCTTCCAAATCTCACCAATTTGACTGTTTACCCGTTCACGTAATTCTTCGGTTTCTCGAGCTGCCGCACTAACCGAGCTCCAGTCAGAAGCGATTGGTAGGTCTCGAACAATGTCAGCAGGGACCAAAAGTATAGGTTCGCTGGGTTTTATAGGGTTTACCGGAAGTTCGTGCTTGCTTCCTTTGATATCAAACGTCTGCGTGTCTATCTTCATCTGAGTGCATACTGACGCCGTGAATCGAGCAAGGCACTCAATAATTATGTTGGTGGTCATATCGCTAATTCGATCTGCCCCAACCCCATCTTCAAATAATGCTAGGGCGACGAATAGGTTTGGATTAGTGACCCCAAGGCCGATGACTTCCTTCGCTGTGGTAAGCAGATTTTGAGCTAGCTTCTCACCGAAACCGGAGCCTCCTGTCCCTGAGGAATAACCGAGATGAGTGTAGCCAATCTCATGAAATGAAATTCTCTTTTTTGCAGCTCGCCATGCGATGTCATCGACTTCCTTCGACGCAGTGAGGAGTTCAATGAGTTGGATGAATCGAGCTTTGTATGCCGCACTTGCGCATTCGCGGAAGTCCTTATTTGCCGATTCGGCTAAAAGCAAGGGGTCAATAAAGAGGTTCGTGTCACAGTTAAGTGTCACATCTATGACGCCGATTTTCTTGACCACATCCTGATCAAGGTTCCACGCCATCGACAGCGTGATTGGTTCATTTGTAGCCATACGAATCCTCCCTGTGTTCAGTGCAACATATTCACCGGCGACAGCCTATCCTGCACTAGTCCCCAAATCCTAAATTTCTTCGTCATGACGAAGACTTTGGGAGCGTTCACGCGTCAGCAGCGCGGCTGCACAAACTCTTGCAGGCTTATCTGACCATCGACGAAACGCTGGACGTGGGCCTCATCTGCTTCACTGAGCGAGAAACTTTCTAGACCGACCGAGGCCCGCGCGTAGTTAACAGCCGATTGGCGTCGACCGCGTTCGGCATCTGATATGGTTTTGTGGGGCTGTAACCTGCATGTACCTTCGCCAGCCATGATGTCCCCTTGCCGTAGGTAACTCGATCTTACAAGAAGTATGGGTAATATGGTTTAGGTATGCGCAGCCACAGAGGTGGTGTGACCCTAACCCCGAATTAGTCCGGATCAGAATTAGAGATTTCCGGCTCATTGAGGTTGGTACTTTGGCCGCTGGCCAAGTGCTGGCGCGCGTATTCAGCAGGTGCCTGCCACTTCAGCGCGGAGTGGGGACGAACCTCGTTTAGTACGTCCGCCAGGCGTCGATTTTCTCCTTGGCGTCAGCAAATGACAAGAACCAGTGGCTGTTGAGGCATTCCTGACGGAAGCGGCCATTGAAGGATTCGCACTGCGCATTGTCCGTCGGCTTGCCGGGTCGGCTGAAGTCGATTTCCACGCCGTTTTCGTATGCCCATTTGTCCATGGCTTTTGAGATGAACTCGCTGCCGTTATCGGTTTTGATGACGCGCGGCAAGCCGCGCAGTGCGCATACGCGACCGAGCGTCGCCACCACATCGTCACCCCGCAGGTTTTGCCCAATGTCGATGGCCAGACACTCTCTGGTGTAATTGTCGACCAGAGTCAACGCACGCAGGCGGCGACCATCGAACAATTGGTCCATGACAAAGTCCATGCTCCAGATGTCATTGATGGCTTGCGCGACCGCTTTGGGTTGGCGACGTTGCGCCGACTTATTGCGCTTGAGGCGCTTGTGCCGCAACGACAAGCCTTGTTCTCGATACAAACGGTAGACCCGTTTGTGATTGTCTCGATAGCCTTCGCGGCGCAGCATCACGTGTACACGCCGGTATCCGTAGTGAACGCGCGTATGCGCTATCTCGTGGATTCGCATGACCAGCGCGCCACTGTCGCGTCGGCACGATTCGTAGCGATACAACGACCGGGAAATCATGACTGCGGCGCATGCCTTGGTCACGCCGACGCCGTAGCGCTTCATCAGATCATCCACGAGTACGCGGCGCCGCGAAGGCTTCAGAGCTTTTTTGCCAGAACGTCCTGCAACATAGCCTTGTCCAGCGACAAGTCCGCGACCAGGCGCTTGAGGCGATTGCACTCCTCTTCAAGCTGGCGAAGTCGTCGCAGCTCGGAGGGACCAAGCCCGCCGAATTTCTTCTTCCAGTTGTAGAAGGTGGCTTCGCTCACGCCCATCTTGCGGCAGACCTCGGGTACGGCCGTTCCCAGTTCGGCCTGCTTCAGCGCAAAGGCGATTTGCTCTTCGGTGTATTTCGACCTCTTCACGGCATGGCTCCTATTCCATATGGTGAAATCATGCCGGATTTCTCTAATTTAGATCGGTACTAAAAACTGGGTTAGGGTCACAGAAGCTATTTTCTCAAATACCCAGTGGTACGAGTTTCTCAGAGCAGGTCAACTAACCAATCACACCCAAAAATTCGCCCACCACGCGATAACGATGTTCGCTGTCTTCCATGCTGAGCTCAATTGGACGTAGCGCAGGATTAGTAGATCGCGGATTCAATAGGATCTTTTGATTTTCGACGCCGTCTTCGGTGCTCACCTTGAAGCTCTGATATTCCTTCACCGTGTATCGCGAACCAGCATCGCCGTCCTGCGTGTCGGCGCATTCCACCAGCACGATTTTTCCGTTCCGGCTGCCGCCCGGGTTCAAGCGGAACAGGCAGATGGAGCCGTTGGGGATGATCTTGTCCATGGATTCGCCGACTACATGGCAAGCAAAGATGTTCTTTCCCACGGGCATGCCATCGGGGACGGCTACCCAGTTTTCATGTTCGACTTGCTGGAGCGCGCTGAAACCGCCTGCCGCCGCTCGCAGGTCGTAGAGCGGGACTGCGTTGACATAAGGTTCCAGGAGGCGGTCAAACCTCGGAAAGGCGATGATGTTGGATCTATAGCTCTCCACATGCCGCTTCAGATATCGCCTCAAGCTGTCGTCGCACGCATAGAGAAACGTGCCGCGTATGCCACGCAACATGATGGTCCGATAAATGTTCAGGATGTACTGCTTGAGTGCATTCGGGTCTTCAATGGCCTGCTTTCCGTTCCGGTCATGATAGTTTTTCCGGTCAATGACGATCTGGCCTAGTTTCTCGTCATAGCGAATTTCGCGTCCGAAGATTACGCCGGTGTAGTTCAGGTCATAGCCCTGGGTGGTATGAATGCAACCGACCTCGCTTGCGGCGCCTTTCGCGTTGATCCAATCCAGCGTGGTGCTGTTCCAGCGCAGTTGCACGTCATCGATTTCGATGTCGTGCAGGTGGGGGGACTTCTTGGAAATCCAGGGCCAGGAGTAACCAGCCACCAGTCGCGCCAAACCGTAGCTGGAGTTTCTTTGCTCTATCTCCCTGACCATGTCTGAGAGTTTGTCAAAAACCAGAAATTCGTACTTGCTGGAACTGAACCTCTCATCCGCCGGAAGCCGAATATGCAGGAGATCATCGACAAATCGCACGTAGTGTTGCCCGGCACGTACCCGGAACTGGGACGCCAGCGTTATGACCGTACTGTCGGGCGAAGACTTTATCTTCTCGAAGTCGGACGCGTCGGCATCGGATGGTTTGATACTCTGGTTCGGGTCGTAGAAGAAGACTGCTTTATCCGACTGGCGCTTGACCCAGTCCACCTCGCTGCAGGTGTTCTTGTCCAATCCAAGAACTGCGCAAGCTGTGTCGAAGCTTCCGAAATAGGCACCCAGGTTGACGCGCTTGCGCAGTCGGTGTGACTCATCGACCAAGACAATGTCGTAACGTTTCTTCGTCAACTCGGACGGGCTGATGACCATATCAGGACGTAGGTCTGCCACGTTCCTGAATGCCTTCTTCAGCGTGCTCCTGAACGAGCTCATGGGTACGACAAGGGCCATGCGGGGGGTTGGATGCGATTTCTTGATCTGTCGCAGCAGATCCCGCACTTCCTGCTCTTCCTCGGAAAACTCGCGCAGATCCAGCTCTTCAAGGTTGGAATGAATGAGCTTGAAAAGGAATATCGCTAATACCGACTTTCCGGTTCCGGCGCCGCCTTGGACCACAATGTGTTGGAGACTTGGGTCTACAAGCGATCGCATTATCTCGATCAGACCCTGTTGTTGATCTGCCGACAGCGATTTGTACGGCGAGTATTTAAAAACATCGGAATTGTCGATGGCCTCGATTGACCTTTGGGCGATTCCTTGCTCGCGCAGTCTGTCCCAGGTTTGGCGGAATATCCTGGAATAGAGTTCATCCCTCTGATAGTAGTTGTGGTCGCTCAGGCCGAGGTTGCCGTTCAACATGCTGAAACGACCGTCGGCTGACATGTACTTAATGAGGGAAGACTCTATATCGAGAGTCGCTGACTTGTTGAAGCGTTCACTGCTGACGAGGTGTACCGTCGTCAATGATTTTTTCTGAGGATGTTTGAGATGCGTGCCCAGGCGGGCCAGCGTGTCTGTCGTCTCACCGACATAGGCGCAACGCGTTGTTCCATCGCTGAGGATATAAACAAGCGGCCAACAATTCGCTGCGTATGCGTTGGTCTCGATTTCGGTCAGCGTTTCTGCGGAGAACCGATAGCGGTTCACTTCGACGAGGTGCGGCTGGGTCATAGCTCGTTGTATTTCTTCGCGGTTCCCTTTGCCTTGTGGACGGGGTACTTCTGTTCGTTCTTTTCGATTTTTTCCAGAACGATCTTCTTTATATCGAAGTCATACGCGTCTGACAGCAGCAGCGCATAAGCCAAGACGTCGGCAAGCTCTTCTTTCACTTTTTCCCGATCGGCGGCTTCCGGGGGTTTCCATAGGAAAACCTCCAGCAGTTCGCTGGCCTCGATGCTGAGAGCCAGGGCCAGGTCTTTAGGGTTGTGGAACTGTTGCCAGTTGCGCTCGTCGCGGAACTGGCGCAACCGCTGAATGACTTCTTCCATTTCTTGTCTTTGCGGACGTGAGAGCGTTGGAATGCATGATAGACCGCTTGGCGTTCCGTTGCACTTTGGGCCTATTTCGAAATGCCGCGCGCGCTGGCTGCCCTTGGCCTGGGCATCGCATCCGTCTATCTTTTTGGGGAATTCCCGTTACAGGGAATAAGGCAAGGAACCGTACGCGATGCTGTGAACAACGGCGATTCTAGAGATGGTGCCCGGGGCCGGAATCGAACCGGCACGCCTTGCGGCGGGGGATTTTGAGTCCCCTGCGTCTACCAATTTCACCACCCGGGCAGGCTGGTCGCGGAACCGTCCAGGTGACGGTCGCGGGTAAAGCGAAGACCGCGATTATATGCGGTCTGGGAAAAATTGTCAGGCAAGGGGCCGGCGCCCGTGGACGCCGGCCCGGCCGGCCTACTTCTTTTCCGGCAGGAACCAGTTCATTACCAGCGCGCAGATGCCGCCGGTGGCCACGCCCGATTCCAGGACGCTTTTCACCGCGTGCGGCAGGTGCGACAGGATCTCGGGGACCTGCGACACGCCCAGGCCCAGGGCCAGCGACACGGCGATGATCAGCAGGGCGCGGCGGTCCAAGTGGATGCCGGCCAGGATGTTGATGCCGGAGGCGGCCACGGCGCCGAACATGACCATGGCGGCGCCGCCCAGCACGGGTTCGGGCACGGCCTGCAGCACGCCGGCAACGGCGGGGAACAGGCCCAGCAGGATCAGCATGCCGGCGATCCACACACCGACGTGGCGGCTGGCGATGCCGGTCAGCTGGATGACGCCGTTGTTCTGGGCGAAGACCGAGCTGGGGAAGGTGTTGAAGACGCCCGCCAGCAGCGAGTTGGCGCCGTTGACCAGCACGCCGCCCTTGATGCGCTGCATCCACAGCGGGCCTTCGACCGGCTGCTTGGACACCTTGCTGGTGGCGGTGACGTCGCCGATGGCTTCCAGCGAGGTGACCAGGTAGATGATCAGCATCGGCACGAACAGCGCCCACGAGAAGCCCAGGCCGAAGTGCAGCGGCATCGGCAGCTGGAACAGCGCGGCTTCGCGCGCGCCGGTGAAGTCCAGGCGGCCCATGTAGGCGGCGGCAATGTAGCCGACGGCCAGCGCCAGCACCAGCGCGGTGCTGCGGATCCACACCACCGGCACGCGGTTCAGCAGGATGATGGTGCCGAGCACCAGGCCCGACAGTGTCAGGTTCTCGGCGCTGGCGAAGGTGCCGTTGGCCATGGCGCCGAAGCCGCCGCCCATGCTGATCAGGCCTACCTTGATCAGGGTCAGGCCGATCAGCAGCACCACGATGCCGGTGACCAGCGGCGTGATCAGGCGCTTGACGAAGGGCAGGATGCGGCTGATGCCCATTTCGACGAAGGAGCCGGCGATGACGACGCCGAAGATCGCGGCCATCACGGCTTCGACCGGCGTGCCTTGCTTGACCATGACCGAGCCGCCGGCGATCAGCGGGCCGACGAAGTTGAAGCTGGTGCCCTGCACGATCAGCAGGCCCGCGCCCAGCGGGCCGAAGCGCTTGCATTGCACGTAGGTGGCGATGCCGGAGATGACCAGCGACATGGACACGATCAGGGTGGTGTCGCGGCTGCTCACGCCCAGGGCCTGGCAGATCAGCAGGCCAGGGGTGACGATGGGCACCAGGATGGCCAGCAGGTGCTGCAGGGCGGCGACGAAGGCGACGGGGGGCGCGGGGCGGTCGTCGGGGCCGTAGACCAGGTCGTGGCGGGGGGCGTCGTCGGCGGGCGCGCCGTGGGCGGCGGGTGGGGTCAGGGAGGCGGGTTGCATGGCGGCAGGGTCGGCCGGGGGCGGGAGAGGAAAGTGCGGGATTTTAGCGGGGAAGGTCCCCGGGTGCAGCGCGTCCGCCGCAGGGCTGCCCTGGGGGGCTTGATAGAATTCTGGTCCGTCAACCAGGGGCCGCCGGCCTGGGAATCGATGCAGAAGCGCACCAGAGGGATCGTGATCTTACTGGTCTTGTTGGCCGTCATCCTGCCGCTGGGCCTGCTGTCGTGGCTGATCGCCGGCGGCGACGATTTCACCGCCATCGACCATGGCGAGTCCTATGGCAGCAGCATCTACAAACGCTACCAGGGCGAGGTCTATGCGGCCGTGCCCAGCAATGGTTATTACCGGATGCGCGATGCGGATCCGGCGGCGTTCGAAACCTTCGACACGGGCCGCTATGACGGCCGGCAGGCGGCGCGCGATGGGCGCCACGTGTATTGCGGCAATCGGGTGCTGCCGGGGATGCGGCCCGCATCGACGCGCTACCTGGGGAACAGCTATTTCAGCGACGGCGCGGTGACGTATTTCTGCGATTTTGCCTCCGAGCGCAATGGCGAGCTGGGCAAGATGGACGAGCTCTGGCAGACGATCCTGTACCGCGCCGGCAAGGGCGACAAGCCGCAGACCTACCTGTACCCGTTCCTGGCCCTGCCGGCCAGCGCGCAGCCCTACCGGCCGCTGCTCGATCGGCAACTGGCCACCGACGGCGCACGCGTGTTCTACGAAGGCCGCGAAATGCCGCAGGCGGATCCGGCGCGGCTGCGCCGCATCGCCGCGATCCAGCGGGGCGAGGCGCGGCCGGGCGAGAATTTCTTCGGCGATGGCCGCCGGGTCTATTACCGGGAGACGTTGCTGCCGCTATCGGACGATCCGGCGCTGTATACCTTTACGGTCGGCAACCTCCATCGCCAACCTTATCTGCATGACCCGCGCGACGGCATGGTGTACCTGGGCGCGCTGGCGTTCGACCGCGCGCATGCGCCGTACCGGCTGCTGAGCGAGGCGGGCCGTCACATGCTGCATGCGCTGTTCGCCGGCAAGGACGGCATCTATTTCTACAACAGCGAGAAGCGCGTGGTGGAGCGGGCCGGCGACGATCCGTTCGCGGCGGGCGGCTTCACGGCGTTGTCGCCGTATGTGTTCTGGGACGGCCGCCAGCTGCTGTTTCTCAAGGGCAAGGCCGTGTGGAACCGCTCGCGCACCGGCGGGCGCCTGATTTCCCGTTCCACGCTGATCCTGCGCATGAAGGACGCGCCAGCGGGCCAGTGGACCCGACTGGGCGGTGTCTACCACGGCTTCGGGTCGGTCTGGCGCAACGGCGACGCGCTCTATTATCTCGACGAGCTGGGCCCGGACCAGCTGATCCCCAGCGCGATCTATCGCATCCTGGATCCAATGGCGGCGGATTTCCTGCTGCGCTCGCGGCAGACGCGGCAGATCAAGACGGACGACATTCGCAATCTGGTGCGCAGCGGGAAGCTGGCGGCGCCCGAGTCCGACGAGGTGCTGGAGGCCAAAACGCGTTACCGGCGCGGCGTGCTGTCGTTTTTTCTGGACTGATGCCGGGGGCGGCCGGCCAGATCGTGGGGCGGGCCGGGCAGCCTGGTCGGCCGCTGCATTTTCCGGTCTTGAAATATTTCACATGGCCCCCATCACAATAGGGTTTCCCGGAGACCGCCTGGGCCATGCGCCCCGCTATCCGGCTTCCTTTTGTCCCTAATTTTCCGACTTTTCATACAACGATGAGCCAGACCGCCACGTCCGAAACCCTGGGATTCCAGGCCGAGGTGAAGCAACTGCTGCACCTGATGATCCATTCGCTGTACAGCAACAAGGAAATCTTCCTGCGCGAGCTGGTGTCGAACGCATCGGACGCCTGCGACAAACTGCGCTTCGAAGCCATCGACAATCCGGCGCTGCTGGAAGGCGATGGCGAGCTGGCCATCACCGTCAGCTACGACAAGGACGCGCGCACCATCACGATTTCCGACAACGGCATCGGCCTGTCGCGCGACGAAGCCGTGGCCAACCTGGGCACCATCGCCCGGTCCGGCACGCGCGAGTTCTTCTCGCAGCTGACGGGCGACAAGCAAAAGGACGCGCAGCTGATCGGCCAGTTCGGCGTGGGTTTCTATTCGTCGTTCATCGTGGCCGACAAGGTCACCGTGGTCAGCCGCCGCGCCGGCGCCGCCGACGCCATCCGCTGGGAGTCCGACGGCCAGGGTGAATTCACCATCGCCGCCGCCGACAAGGCCACGCGCGGCACCGACGTCACGCTGCACCTGCGCGCCGACGAAGACGAACTGCTCAACGGCTGGAAGCTGCGCGAGATCCTGCGCCGCTATTCCGACCACATCTCGCTGCCGATCCGCATGGCCAAGGAAGAGTGGGATTCGGAGAAGAGCGAGCAGGTCAAGAAGGACGAGCTCGAAACCGTCAACCAGGCCAACGCGCTGTGGGCCCGCAACAAGGCCGACGTCACCGAAGAACAGTACCGCGAGTTCTACAAGACGGTGTCGCACGACTACGACGACCCGCTCGCCTGGACCCACAACCGCGTCGAAGGCCGCAGCGAATACACGCAGCTGCTGTACGTGCCCAAGCACGCGCCGATGGACCTGTGGGACCGCGACGGCCGCCGTGGCGTCAAGCTGTACGTCAAGCGCGTCTTCATCATGGACGATGCCGACCAGTTGCTGCCGTCGTACCTGCGCTTCGTGCGCGGCGTGATCGATTCGGCCGACCTGCCGCTGAACGTCTCGCGCGAAATCCTGCAGGAAAGCCGCGACGTGCGCGCCATCCGCGAAGGTTCGGCCAAGCGCATCCTGTCGCTGCTGGAAGACCTGGCCGAGAACAAGCCGGAAGACTACGCCACGTTCTGGTCGGAATTCGGCCAGGTGCTCAAGGAAGGCGCGGGCGAAGACCACGTCAACCTGGAACGCATCGCCAAGCTGATGCGCTTTGCCTCGACCCACACCGGCGACCAGGCCCAGACCGTGTCGTTCGCCGACTACGTGGCGCGCATGAAGGAAGGCCAGGACAAGATCTACTACGTCACGGCCGATACCTTCGCCGCCGCCAGCAACAGCCCGCACCTGGAGATCTTCCGCAAGAAGGGCATCGAGGTGCTGCTGCTGTCCGACCGCGTCGACGAATGGATGCTGTCGTACCTGCGCGAGTTCGATGGCAAGTCGCTGGTGTCGGTGGCCAAGGGCGGCCTCGACCTGGCCGAGCTGGCCGACGAGGAAGAAAAGAAGCACCAGGCCGAAGTGGCCGAGGACTTCAAGCCGCTGGTCGAGCGCCTGCAGAAGACCCTGGAAGACCAGGTCAAGGAAGTGCGCGTGACGCTGCGCCTGGTGGATTCGCCGGCGTGCGTGGTGGTGGGCCAGAACGAACTCAGCCCGCACCTGCTGCGCATGCTGAAGGCGGCCGGCCAGGAAGCGCCCAACGTCAAGCCGGTGCTGGAAATCAATCCGGAACACCCGCTGCTGGCGCGCATCCGCGCCGCCGACGACGGCGAGTTCGACCAGTGGGCGCGCCTGCTGCTCGATCAGGCCCTGCTGGCCGAAGGCGCGCAGATCGCCGACCCGGCAGCGTTCGTCAAGCGCTTGAACGCGCTGCTGCTGAAGTAAGCGGTTGGCGTGACAGGTGAAAGGGCGCCCGCGAGGGCGCCTTTTTCATTGGAGAGGGCGGGATCGCCGTGCGCTTGTTGGATCCGGCGCAACCGGCCCTGGTCGCTGAAAACGCCGACGGGGCGCGTATTTCACTGGCGGGCGCGCAGGACAAGCTGCTGCTGATGGTCATGCCGGATGGCTCGCCGGCCTGGCCGGAGGGCGCCGCGCCCTCCACGCACATCCTCAAGCCGGACATGCGCGGTTTTGATGGCGTCTGGTCATCGGCGCTCAATGAAACCCTGGTGATGCAATTGGCGGCGCGCCTGGGGCTCGGCGTGGCCGAGGCAAGCCTGCAACCGGATACCCGCGCGTGCCTGGTCACCCGCTACGATCGCGCGGCGGACGGCGCGGGGGGCCTGCTGCGCCAGCATCAACTCGATCTGTGCCAACTGGCAGGCAAGCCCTCGGACGTGAAATACGAAGCCGATGGCGGGCCGTCGCTGGCGCATTGCTGCGAACTGCTCGGGGGCATGGGCGTCAACGCGGCGGACCTCAAGCGGTTCCTGCTGTGGGTGCTTTTCAACCTTTGCGTTGGCAACAACGATAGCCATGCAAAGAACCTGTCCGTGCTGCAAACACCAGATGGCCAGTACCGCCTGGCGCCGTTCTATAACCTGATGTGTACCGCGCTGTATCCCGGCCTGGCCCGCAATTTCGCGTTTGCCGTGGGTGGCGAGTCCAGGCCGGGCCACATCGGCCGCGGGCATCTGGATGCGATGGCCCGGGAACTGGGCTTCAGCCCCCGCTATGTGGCCGGCGTGGCGCAGGCGTTGGTGACGGAATTGCCGTCGGCGCTGGAAACGGTACAGGCCGACCTGGCGCGGCAGGCCACGGCAAGAACGGAAAGCACGCTGATCGAGCGTCTGGTCCCGTGGATTCGGGCCAATATTCGCAAGCTCGCCAAACGCTGGGAATTGCCGGGCTGATCCGGTCCGCTCCCCGGAACCCCCCCCTCATATCATTCATGACTCCAGGTCAAAAGTCTTTCGCCGTTTAGTCGCTTTTTCCGCAAGGGTATACCCGTCATACTGGCCGCCTGTCTTCCGATCAGACCCGCCCCACGCTGCGGCCTTCGCCGCGACGCTTCCGGTTTTCCCTGGTCGGCGCACCCAACCAAGGAACCCGTATGTCTACCCATGAAACCCCGCCGGTGAAAGCCGGCCTGCCATTGCTGGCATTGGCCGTTGGCGCCTTTGGCATCGGCGTCACCGAATTCTCTCCCATGGGCCTGCTGCCCGTGATCGCCGACGGCGTGGGGGTGTCCATCCCCAGCGCCGGCATGCTGATCAGCGCCTACGCCATCGGCGTGATGCTCGGCGCGCCGCTGATGACGCTGGCGCTGTCGCGCTGGTCGCGCCGCAAGGCGCTGATCATGCTGATGGCGATCTTCACGCTGGGCAACCTGCTGTCGGCGCTGTCGCCCAACTACACCACGCTGCTGCTGGCGCGGCTGGTGACCAGCCTGAACCATGGCGCCTTCTTCGGCCTGGGGTCGCTGGTGGCCGCCAGCGTGGTGCCGCGCCACAGGCAGGCCAGCGCGGTGGCGACGATGTTCCTGGGGCTGACGATCGCCAACGTCGGCGGCGTGCCGGCGGCTACCTGGCTGGGTCAGGTGATCGGCTGGCGCATGTCGTTCGCCGCGACCTCGGTGCTGGGGCTGGTGGCGATGCTGTCGTTGTGGCTCGCGCTGCCGGCGGGCGAGGCGGGCCGGCGTCCGGACATCCGTCATGAACTGGCGGTGCTCAAGACGCCGGTGGTGCTGGTGGCCCTGTTGACCACGGTGCTGGGCGCGGGGGCGATGTTCACGCTGTACACCTATGTGGCCCCGACGCTGGCCGAGTTGACCGGCGCGTCGCCCCACTTCGTGACGGCGATGCTGGTGCTGATCGGTATTGGCTTCACCATCGGCAATACCGCCGGCGGCCGCTTCGCCGACCGCTCACTCGACGGCAGCCTGATCGCCTTCCTGGTGCTGGTGATCGCCGACCTGCTGGCGTTCCCGTGGCTGGCCCAGACCCCGGCGGGCGCGGCGATCGGGCTGCTGATCTTCGGCTTCGGCACCTTTGCCGTGGTGCCGCCGCTGCAGATGCGGGTGATGCGCGCCGCCACCGACGCGCCTGGCCTGGCGTCGTCGGTGAACGTGGGCGCCTTCAACCTGGGCAATGCGGTGGGCGCGGCGGCCGGCGGCGGGGTGATCTCGGCCGGCCTGGGGTATGCCGCGGTGCCGGTGGCGGGCGCGGTCATTGCCGCCGCCGGGCTGGCGCTGGTGCTGTGGCAGCGCGCCGCCAACCAGCGCCAGCGCAAGTTGGCGGTGCAGGGCTGCTGAGCCTCAGAACTCGAAGGTCGCGCCCAGTTCGTAGGTGCGCCCCGGCGCCAGCAGCACCTGGCTGGTGGCGCGGCCGCCGTAGTAGGCGTAGAGCTTGTCGGTCAGGTTGCGCACGCGGAAGGTGATCAGCGCCGGACGGATGCGATAGCTGATCGCCGCGTCCACCGTGGTGTGGCTGTTGATGCGGATCTGATTGGCGTTGTCGGTGTAGATCTTGCCGGTGTGATTCAGGCCGACGAAGACGTCCATCGGCACGTCCTTCAGGCGATAGGTGGCGTACAGGTTGGCGATGCGCTCGGGCACGTTGGGCGGGGTGTTGCCCACGCGCGAGGTGCCGTCGCCCTCGGTCAGCGAATCGAAGCGCGCATTCAGCGCGGCGATATTGCCCGACAGCGTCAGTTGCGGCGTGACGCGCCAGGCCGCCGACAATTCCACCCCGCGCGACGATTGGCGGCCGTTGTTGACCGTCACGCGCGGGTCGTTGGCGTCGCGCGTCAGCATGTTCTCCAGCTTGATGTGATAGACCGCCGCGGTCCATTCCACGTCGCCCAGGCTCTGCTTGAAACCGGCTTCCCATTGCTCGCCCTTGGCCAGCGGGAACGAGGCACTGGCCTGCGACAGCAGGAACAGCGTCCCCACCGGCAGGGTGGCGTTGGTGTACTGGGCGTATACCGACGACGACGGCGTCACGTCGTACACCGTGCCCAGCCGCGCGGAGTTGGCGCTGTAGCGGGTGCCGAAAGTGTTGCGGGTGCCGGCGTTCAGGTCGGTGACGCCGCGTTCGACGCGCATGCGGTCGTAGCGGTAGCCGCCCACCACGGTCCAGCGCTCGGTCAGCTTGAGCGAATCCTCCAGGAACAGCGCGGCGCCGCGCACGTCGGTGGTGTAGTCGGTGCGGTTGCCGGGGCCGCTCATCAGCGCCGGGTCATCGTTGAAATAGCCCACGTCCGGGTTCCACAGCGACACGCGCAGCGCGTCGGCGGTGCTGGCCGACCGGTTGGAGAAGCGCCGCTCGCTGTCCAGCGTGGTCTTGCTGAGTTCGCCGCCGATCACGAACTTGTTCGACAGGCCGCCGATGACGCCGTCATGGCTGGCGTCGAAGCGGTCGATGAAATAGCGCTGGTGGTGCGTGATGAGGGTCTGGTCGCGGTCGATCGACGCGGGGGCGCTGTAGGTGGCCGATTCCGAGTTCTTCCACAGCCGGTCGACCTTGTTCATCGCGAATTCGTTGCGCAGCGTCCACGACGGCGTCAACCGGTGCGTGACGCGCGCCCGCAGCCAATAGGATTCGGCCTCGTTGCGGTCGTCCAGCACGTTGTAGTTCTTGCCGGCCAGGGCGCGGTCCAGCACGCGGCCATCGGGCGTGCTGACCACGCCGGTGGGGTCCTTGGCCAGGCTGCGCGGGACCAGCGGCGTGCCCCAGTAGGCGTGGCCGGTGTCGCGCGAGTAGTCGAACGACAGGTCCAGGCGGGTGGCGGGCGCGATGTCGAAGGCGATGCCGGTGGTCAGGTGGTCGAGCTTGTTGCTGTTGCGGTCGATGGTGCCGACGCGGGTGTCGTTGTGGCTGTAGTCGATGCGGTAGGCGCCGGTCTCGCCGAAGTTGTCGCCCAGGCCGATGCCGGTGCGCGTGCTGCCGTAGCTGCCATACGAGAACATCGCTTCGCGCGACGGGTTGTTCCGGTCGGGGCGCTTGGTCTGGAAGTTGACGATGCCGCCGATGGCGCTGTCGCCCTGCAGGACCGAGGCGGGGCCCTTCAGGACTTCGATGCGCTCGTAGTTCCAGGTGTCTTCGACCCGGTTGGTCGAGCCGGCGCCGGACATGCGCAGGCCGTCGTACAGGTACAGGATGTCGGTGAAGCCGCGCGAAGACAGCGTGGTGGGCGAGGACGGCGGGCCGCCGCCGGCCAGGCCGGTGGCGCCGCGCAGCGCCTCGCTGAGGGTGCTGGCGCCGCGCTCGCGCATGGCCTGCTGCGAGACGATCTCGACCGAGGCGGGCGTTTCGCGCAGGGTCAGGCCCAGCCGCGAGGCGCTGCTGCTGCGGCTGTCCAGGTGCAGGCTCTCGGCGTCGCCGGCGGCTTCCACGCGGATAGCGGGCAGTTCGGCCTCCTGGGCCTGGACGTTGGGCACGGCGGTGCAGGCCGCGAGGGCGGCGGTGGATACGACTCTTCTCATGACGCTTTCCCGAAACTCGATGGGGGTGAAAAATCTGTTTCTAGACCACGCGGTAGCGGCGCAGGCGCCAGCCGGCCAGGGCCAGCAGCAGCGCGGCCGGCGCCAGCAGTTGCATCAGGGCGCGCAGGGCCCGGGCGCGCACGGCGGCGGGGTCTTCCTCTTGCCAGTGAAAGACCGGCATGGCGGCGAAGTCGGCGGGCGTGATGGCGCGGCTGGCCTCGATGCGGGGCAGGAAGAAGTCCTTCCAGGCGCGGTGATAGGCATCGATCTGCCGCATGAAATGGGCGTGGCGGCGTTGGCCGGTGCCGGCCAGCGCGGTGATGCCTTCGTACGCGACCGCCGCCGGCGACAGCACGCTGTAGCGTGCCACCAGCGCCTGCTGGCGCGCCATCTGCGCGTCGAAGCGTGCCAGTTCCGGCTGCATCGCCGCGTCCACCTGCCGCTCGACGCGGGCATGGCCCAGCGGGCGGCCGGTGATTTCCAGGCGGCCCTCGCGGGGAATCAGGGCGTCGGGCTTGTCCATGTGGCCGTAGTCGGTCGACAGCAACGCGGCGTTGTCGCGCATCGCCAGCGCCGTGGCCACGCGGGTGCGCGTGGCCAGTTCGGCGCGCGACGGCGCCGGGCTGGCGTAGGCCGCCACCAGGTTGAGCAGCACCGGCACCACCAGCACCAGCAGCACCCAGCCGACCATCAGGATCATGGCGTTGGCGGCCGACGACTTGCCGAAGGCGTTGACGGCCACCACCGCCGCGAACCAGAACAGCGCGTAGGCGCCGACCAGCAGCGCCCACCACAGCGTGGCGCTGGCGGCCTGCAGCGCCTGGGGGCGGGCCAGCAGCAAGGCGGCCACCGGCAGCAGCACCGCCGCGCCCAGCAGCACCACCGCGCGCAGCGCGATCTTGCCGCTGATCAGGGTTGCCAGCGCCAGCGGTTGCGACAGCAGCAGGCGCAGCGTGCCGTCTTCCTTTTCGCCGGACAGCAGGTTGTGCCCGAGCGCGAAGATCAGCAGCGGCAGCAGGTAGATCACCACGAACGCCAGATCGAAATGCCCGCTGAGCAGGTGCCAGGGATTCTCGATGTCGTTGTTGTGGATGAAGTTGACCTTGCTGTCGTAGGTCACCTTGAATTGCGACGGGAACAGGTCGGTCTGGCCCAGCGCCACTGGCGCCAGCGGCACGCTGGGCATGAGGGCGTAGTGCGCGCCCAGGCCGCCGCCCATGTTGGCGGGGCTGGCGGGATTGCCGAACGGCGTCGGGGTTTCGCTGCCGTCCATGATGCGTTGCAGCTGCGCCAGCTGGCTGGCGCGGTTCTGCGCGTCAGCGTGCGCCAGCGCGGCCTGGGCCTGGTCGCGCAATGCGGTTTGCAACAGTCCGTTGAAGACGGCGTAGCCCACCAGCAGCAGGAACAGCAGGCCGCATAGCCACAGCGCGCGTTCGCGCGTCAACAGGCGGAGTTCATGCCGCAGGACCATCCCGAAGCGGCTCAATTGCGTATCGTGCACCGGGAATCTCCTACAGGGCGGTCTGGCGGGCCACGGCGCGCCAGGCAAAGGCCACGCTCAACAGCAGCGCCACGGCCAGCATCATCAGGCTCAGGCGGGCCTCGCGCAGCGCCCAGCCGGCGGGCGGGGCCTGGTAGTGGAACGGCGGCACGCGCGCCCATAGCGACGGGCCGGCCTGATACGAGAAATGCTGGTGTTCCAGTGTGTCGGCGTGCGCCACCAGGTCGGCGCTGACGATGTCCTGGATCACGCGGCGCTGCCGTTCGGCGGCGGTGGTGAAATCGCGGTGATGGGCGAAGTCGGTGCCGGCCATGGCGGCCGACAGCGCGCGCACCGCCAGCAGCGGCATCAGCCAGCCGGCCGTTTCCTGCACGGTCTGCTGGCGCTCCCAGGTGTCCCACAGGCGGCCGAAGTGGCGGTCATACACGGCGTAGGCGGACTGGTCATCGAGCTTGAGCGCCAGGCCCCACTTGTTCAGCGGCACGTCGCGGCTCCAACGTTCGGTGGTGCCGAAGGCCTGCATCCAGACGCGGTCGGACGTGGCCTTGAGGTCGTCCTGCAGCGCCTGGTTGAACGCCAGGCGCGTCGGGCTGGGGTAGAGCCCGCGCGACAGTTCGGCCATGACGCGCGGCGCGATCACGGTGTTGGCGATCCACAACGCCAGCAGCACGGTGATGGCCACGCGCGACGAACGCGCGGCGGCCGATACGCCCAGCGTGACGAAGACGAAGACGGCCAGGTACAGCGCATAGCCGCCGGCCAGCACGCTGAAGCGCAGCATCGCATCGGCGCGGCCGCCAGCCAGCCATACCGCCGCGATGGCGGCCAGCGCCGCCGGCACCAGCAGCAGGGCCAGGCTCATGGCCAGCGCCGTGGCCTTGCCCCACAGCAGGCGCCAGGGCGCCACGCCCAGGCTCAGCGTCTGGCGCAGGATGCCTTGTTCGCGCTCGCCCGAGAAGGCGTTGAAGCCCAGCACGATCACCAGCAGCGGTCCCAGCGCCTGCAGGATCCAGGCGGCCGACAGGTCGCCGAAGCGCTGCAGGCCGGTGGCGTCCTGCGCCGGGCGGAACTTGACCTCGCTCTGGCGGTGCGCCTGCAGCCACACGGTGCTGCCGATGTACGGATTGATGCCGGGGTCGAGCAGGGCCAGCGTGGTGTCGGGCTTGAAGACATGCATGCCCTGGTGGGCGGCGTCGTGCGGATGGCGCGCGCCCTGCTTGAGCCAGTCGCTGTAGTCGGTGTTCTGGGCCGCGGCCTGTTCGGCGCGCGCCTCCTGCTGGTGTAGGTAGCCGACCGCCAGCGCCGTCAGCAGCAGCACCGCGACGATGCCGCCGGCCCAATACAGCCGGCCGTCGCGCAGCCGTTCGCGCAGGTCCTTGAGGGCGATCAGCAGGATCATGCGTCGGACCTCATGTGCGCCAGGTATAGCGCTTGCAGGTCGACCTCGCCGATCTGCGCGGTGTCCAGGCTTTCGACCAGCCGGCCGCGCTTCATGATGCCGATGCGGGTGGCGGTCTGGCGCGCGTGGAACAGGTCGTGGGTGGTGGCGAGGATGGCCACGCCGCGTTCGGCGGCGCGTTGCAGCAGGCGGGTGAATTCGGCGGCGGCGGAAGGGTCCAGGCCCGAGGTGGGTTCGTCCAGCAGCAGCGCGCGGGCATTCTTGGCCAGCGCCACGGCGATCCACACCTTCTGCCGCATGCCCTTGGAATAGGCGGCCACGCGCTTGTCGGCGGCCGCCGGGTCCAGGCCGACCTCGGCCAGCAATTCCAGCAACCGCGCGCGCGGCGGCGCTTCGCCCAGGGCCAGCGCGGCGAAGTAGCGCAGGTTCTCCAGGCCGCTGAGGGTGCCATACAAGTTGACCTGTTCCGGGATGTAGGCCACGTGGCGCTTGCTGGCCAGCGGTTCGCGCGCCACGTCCAGCCCGTGGATCAGGGCCTGGCCGCCATCGGGCGCGATGAAGTTCAGGAACAGGTTGATGGTGGTGGTCTTGCCGGCGCCATTGGCGCCCAGCAGGCAGTAGATCTCGCCCGGCTCGATGCGCAGGTCCAGCGGGTGGAGCGCGATCTGGTCGCCGTAGCGTTTGGTCAGGCCGATGGCTTCGAGCACTGCAAATCCTTCTTCGTCCGAAGATGCGGGGAGTTCAGGGGGGAGGGGGCCGCCAATGACGCCGTCCTGGCGCGCGGGCCGAATTGGGAATGACTATTGTTAGAGATGATATAACATAACGTGATTATATCGCCATCCATTGTTCGGAACTTTGGCGAAACCGGAGATCCAAAGCAGAAGGGCGTCCACATGGACGCCCTTCGTCATTGCGATAGCGGTGCGCGCCGATCAGGCCTCGATGCGCTCCACCTTGCCCACCAGCAGGATGTACGACAGCGCACCCAGCAGCGCCAGCGACGACACATACACGATGGCTGGCGCGAAGTTGTCCTGGGATACCAGGAAGCCGATCACGATCGGCGTGCAGATCGACGACAGGTTGCCGACGAAGTTGAAGACCCCGCCGGTCAGCCCCAGCAGACGCACCGGCGCCAGAGTCGATACCAGCGACCAGGTGATCGACGCCAGGCCGTTGCCGAAGAACGCCACCGCCAGGAAGAAGATCACCCACGGCGTGGAATCGGTGAAGTTGGCGCCGATCATCGACGTCGAGATCAGCAGGCCCAGGATGATCGGCAGCTTGCGCGCCAGGCCCACCGTGGCGCCGCGGCGGATCAGGAAGTCCGACAGCACGCCCGAGCACAGCACGCCGACGAACGCCGCCAGGAACGGCACCGACGCCAGGAAGCCCGACTTGATGAAGTCCATGCCGCGGTACTTCACCAGGTAGGTCGGGAACCACGTCAGGAAGAACCACAGCGTCGAAGTCAGGCAGAACTGGCCCAAGTACACGCCCCACAGCTTGCGCTGGCTCATCACCAGGCCCAGGTCGTTCCAGTTGAACGGGGCCTTCTTTCGCCGCCGGGCGGCCCCAAGGGGAAAGGCACCCCCTTGGGGGGCAGGAAGCCCGTCTTGCGGGCGCGCCGTGGGGGCGTCTTCATTGACGCGTTTGTCCAGGTCGACCACGCCGCCGCCTTTCTGGATCAGCTCGATCTCGGCCGCGTTGGCGCCCTTGAACTGGCGCGGCTCACGGTAGATCAGGTACCACAACACGCCCCAGACGATGCCCAGCAGGCCGGTGCTGACGAACACCATGTGCCAGCCATAGCGGTGCTGCAGCCAAGCCAGCACCGGCGTCAGGAACGCCAGGCCGACGAACTGGCCCGAGGTGTAAAAGCCGATGGCAGTGGCGCGTTCCTTTTCCGGGAACCAGGTCGTGACGACGCGGTTGTTGATCGGATAGGCCGGCGCTTCCAGCGCGCCCACGGCCAGGCGCAGCACGAACAGGATCACGAAGCTGCCGGCAAAGCCCATGAAGAACGTGGCCGCCGACCACAGGATCAGCGCGGCCGCGTACAGCACGCGCGGCGACACCCGGTCCACCAGCCAGCCGCCGGGGATCTGCATGGCGGCGTAGGTCCAGCCGAAGGCCGACAGGATCAGGCCTTCATGCACCGTGTCCAGGCCGAACTCGTCCTTGAGCGCGGGCGCGGCGATGGACAGGTTGCTGCGGTCCAGGTAGTTGATGACGACGGTGATGAACAGCATCACCATGATGAGATAGCGGCTGCGCGTCGGCCGCTGGGCGCTTTGCAGGCCCGGGTGGGTGGCGGTGGTCAAGGGGGTCTCCTCTCTTGCTTTTTCTACCGGCTTACCACTCGGCGAAGCTGCCGTCGGCGTGGCGCCAGATGGGGTTGCGCCAGCGGTGGCCGACCGCCGCGCGCTCTTTGACGTATTCCTCGTTGACCTCGATGCCCAGGCCGGGGCCCTGCGGAATCTCGACCATGCCGTTCTCGTAGGCGAACACCTCGCGGTTGCTGACGTAGTCCAGCAGGTCGTTGGCCGCGTTGTAGTGGATGCCCAGGCTCTGCTCCTGGATGAAGGCGTTGTAGCAACCGGCGTCGATCTGCAGGCAGGTGGCCAGCGCGATCGGACCGAGCGGGCAGTGCAGTGCCAGCGCCACGTCGTAGGCCTCGGCCATGGCGGCGATCTTGCGCGTTTCGGTGATGCCGCCGGCGTGCGAGGGATCGGGCTGGATGATGTCGACGTAGCCGTCGGCCAGCACGCGCTTGAAATCCCAACGCGAGAACAGGCGCTCGCCCAGCGCGATCGGCGTGGACGTCAGCGGCGCCAGTTCCTTCAGCGCCTCGTAGTGTTCGCTCAGCACCGGCTCTTCGATGAACATCAGCTTGAACGGGTCCAGCTCTTTCATCAGCACCTTGGCCATGGGCTTATGCACGCGGCCATGGAAGTCCACGCCGATGCCGACGTTGGGGCCGACCGCCCCGCGCACGGCGGCCACGTTCTCCAGGCACTTCTCGACCTTGTCGAACGAATCGATGTACTGCAATTCCTCGGTGCCGTTCATCTTCACGGCGGTGAAGCCGCGCTCGACCGCGCCCTTGGCGGCCGCCGCGGTGTCGGCCGGGCGGTCGCCGCCGATCCACGAATACACGCGGATGCGGTCGCGCACGTTGCCGCCCAGCAGTTGCGACACGGGCACACCCAGGTCCTTGCCCTTGATGTCCCACAGCGCCTGGTCGATGCCGGCCAGCGCGCTCATGTGGATGGCGCCGCCGCGATAGAAGCCGCCACGGTACAGCACCGTCCAGTGGTCCTCGATGTTGCGCGGATCCTTGCCGATCAGGTAGTCCGACAGTTCCTCGACGGCGGCGGCCACCGAATGGGCGCGGCCTTCCACCACCGGTTCGCCCCAGCCGACGATGCCGGCGTCGGTTTCGATCTTCAGGAAGCACCAGCGGGGCGGCACGATGTAGGTGGTGAGCTTGGTGATCTTCATGCTTGGGTCTCCTGGGCCGGATAGGCGCGTTGCCAGGCGGCCATGAAAGCGCGCGCGTTCCGGCCGACTTCGGTGGCCGACAGGCCGGGTTGGTACAAGGCGGAGCCCAGGCCGAAGCCGCTGGCGCCCGCCTGGGCATAGGTGGCAAGGTTGTCGGGCGTGATGCCGCCGACCGGCATCAGCGCGATCGGCGGACGCATCACCGCGCGCCAGGCCTTGAGCACGGCCGGGCCGAGCTGCTCGGCCGGGAACATCTTGAGCGCGTCGGCGCCGGCCGCCAGCGCCGCGAAAGCCTCGGTCGGCGTGGCCACGCCGGGACACGACGCCAGGCCGGCGGCCTTGGCCGCGCGCACCACGGCCAGATCGCTGTGCGGCATGACGATCAGCTCGCCGCCCGCGTCCTTGATGCGGGCCACCTCGGCGGGGTCCAGCACGGTGCCGGCGCCGACCAGGCAATCGGCCGGCAGCGCGTCGCGCATGGCGCGGATGCTGACCAGCGGCTCGGGCGAATTGAGCGGCACCTCGATCAGGCGAAAACCCGCCTGGTACAGCGCCTGCGCGACAGGCACGGCCTCGGCCGGCGTGATGCCGCGCAGGATAGCGATCAGGCCGCAATGGGCCATGGCGGTTTGCAGTCCGGTATGGGTCATGGTGGGGTCTCGGAAGTGGGGAAGGGCACCAGTCCGGCGCTGACCGCCAGGTGCCACAGGCCGCGCTCGGTGGCGTGCTTGGCCAGTTGCGGCGTGCCCAGGCCGTAGTGCCGCAGCGCCAGGATGTAGCGCTGGCACAGCGCGTCGTCGCCGCACAGCACGATGCGCGGCAGGTCGCCCTGCAGATGCAGCATGTCGGCCAGCGCGGAAATTTCATGGCCGATCAACAGGCCCGACAGGTAGTCGGCCTGCGACACCCCGGCCAGTTCGCCGGTCAGCCCCAGCGCGCGGGTGCTGAAGATCGTCGACAGCACGCCGGCGCGGCCGGCGGGCACGCCGGCCACTTTCAGGCCACGCTCGAAGGCCGCCATGTCGGACGCCCGCGCCTCGACCATGGTGCGGCCCAGAATGGTGTGGCCGCGCAGCGCGGCGTAGACCTCGCCGGTCATGAAGGTATCGAAGTGCGTGACCTGGCCGCGGCGCGTGTTGACCCATTTCGAATGGGTGCCGGGCAGGCCGATCAGCACGTTGGCGGCGGGGTCGTCGACCTGGCCGGACAGCACGCCGAACACCTGCGTTTCTTCGCCGCGCATCACATTGGGCAGGCCATGGCGCTGGATCAGGCCGGGCACGATGTGCAGCGGCGCGGCGCCGTGGCGCTCGACGCGCGTCAGCAGCGTGCCGATGCGTTGCAGGTCGACCGGCACGTCCAGGTAGGCGGCTTCCTGCCAGCCCTGGGCGCTGCCGACCATGCCGCAGGCGATCACCGGCAGGTGGGGCTCGGCCCGCAGCCAGTCGCCGCAGGCCTGCTCGAACGCCAGTTCGAAGCCCGATTGGCCGCTGGGCGTGGCGGCGCCGTCCTGCAAGGGCTGCGGCAGGCGCATGATGCCCCACGGCAGGTGGCGGGTATCGAGCGTGCGGCCGGCGCCATCGAGGCGGTAGGCGCGCAGCGAAGAGGTGCCCCAGTCCAGCGCGATGAGGGCCGCGCGGGCCGGCAATCCGGTTGTCATCAGAGTCTGTGTCTCGTCTCGGGCCGGCGATGCGCTGCGGGCGAGGACGCGCCGGGAGGCGCGGTAGTCGCGGGGGCAGGCGGTGGCCGACCTTGTTGTCGTCAGGCCCGCGCCGACGCCGGGGCGGCGGCGGGCAGGCTGCGAAAAATTCTAGATCAGCGCTTGAAAAATCTCAAAATATAGAATTATATCCCATATATAGGGAACTTGGCCTGAGGGGATAATGAAGCCGTGCCGGGGCTACGCCATGCCTTCGCCTTCTGCCTCGTCTTCCGCCTTCGCCTGCCGTTCCACCTTTGCAATAGCCGCGCCTGCCCCCCATGCCCGATTCATCGCCCGCCTCTCCTGCCTACGACCCCGACGCCACGGCCCCCGCCGGCACCCAGACCCTGATGCGCGGGCTGGGCGTGATCCAGGCCGTCGCCGCCGGGGCGCGCGATCTGAAAGACATCTGCGCCCATATCGGCGTGGCGCGCAGCACCACGCACCGGCTCGCCAGTTGCCTGGTGCAGGAACGCTATCTGCGCACGCTGCCCGGCGTCGGCTACGTGTTGGGCCCGAAGCTGATCGAACTCGGTTTCCAGGCGCGCGAAGCCTTTCCCATGGCCACGCTGGCGCGGCCTTACCTCGACGCCCTCGCGGCCGAGACCGGCGACACCATCCACCTGGCGGTGCGCGACAACGACGAAGTGCTCTACCTGGAAAAGATCCCCGGCAAGAAGGGCCTGGAGATGCGCTCGCGGGTCGGCCACCGCATGCCGCTGGCCGCGACCGGCGTCGGCAAGGCGTTGCTGCTGGACGCCGACGAGCCGCAATGGAAAGCGCTGCACCGCATCGGCGCGCCGGTGTCCTCGCGCGCGCCCGGCGGCGGCCAGACCTGGGAAGCCTTCCGCGACCGCATGCGCGACTACGCCGCCAACGGCTACGCCTTCGACCTCGAAGACAACGAGCCGTCGATCCGCTGCGTGGCCGCGCCGGTGCGCGATGCGTCCAGCGGCATCGTCGCCGCCATCAGCGTGTCCAGCACGGTGCCGTACATGTCGCTGGACCGCATGCGCGAGATGGTGCCGGTCGTGCGGGAGGCCGCCGCGCGCATTTCGGCGGAACTGGGTTGGAAGGTGCAAGGCGCGCCCACCCGGCCGCGCGCGGCCGACTGAGATAAATCTCCGACGAAATCGCATGTCGCAGCCGCCGGCCCCGCTGGGGATCGGTGCTAGTCTCGTCGCTCATCCTTGATGTCCATCATGATCGAGTAGATTGACGGCGACGAGCAAGTGGCGCCCAAACCTGATGTCGCGCGCCTGTATGCGGCTTATGCCGAGCGGCTGCGTCGCTACCTGTTCCTGAAAACCGGCGAAGCCGAACTCAGCGCCGACCTGGCGCAGGAGTGCTTCGCCCGTCTCGTCGCGCAGGAAGACGAACTGCCGTCCGACGACGCCCTGGCCTATCTGTACGCCATCGCCAACCGCCTGCTGATCGATCACCGCCGCAATCATCATCAGGCCCGCACCGAGGTCGCGTCGGACGCGTTCCTGGAAAGCGTGCGCGACCTGCGCATCGCGCCCGATGTCCACGTGCACATTCGCCGGCAACTGGCACGATTGGCGGCGACCCTGGCCGAACTGCCGGTGCGCACGCGCCAGATTTTCCAGCTTTGCCGCATCGAGGGCTTGAGCCACGCGGAGGCCGCCCGCTATCTGGATATCTCTCCCAGCTCGGTGCAGAAGCACCTGGCCATGGCGCTGGAACTGATGCGCGAACGCCTGGGAGACGACCCTTGAACGCCCGCATCCGCGACTTTTTTTACTGTTTTTCGCGGCTGGGCCGTTTATCTAGTTTATGAAGAGCCCATCATGCCCCCCGTGAACCGCTCCGGCCGCGAACGACGCCTGCGCCGACAGGCCAGCCTCTGGGCGCTGCGCCTGGCCAGCGGCGCGCTGGCGCCGGCCGAGAAGCGCCGCCTGGACCGTTGGCTGGCGCGCGACTCGCGCCACGGCCCGGCCCTGGCCGACGCCGAGATGGCCTGGGCCTTGGCGGGGCAATGCCGCGATCTGGCCCTGTTCGCGCAGCCGGTGCCCCGGCCGCAGCGCTCGCCTTGGCGCGCCTGTGTCGCGTCATGGTGGCGGGCGGGCCGCATGGCGCCCCGGCGGCGCGCGGTCGTGATGGCGGGCGTGGCCCTGGCGGTCGCGGGGTCGATCGGCGGGCCGGAGGTGGCGGCGCCCTGGCTGGCAGACTATCGCAGCGCGGTCGGTGAAATCCGATCCTTCGATCTTCCGGATGGCAGCCACGTGCTGTTGGGCAGCAACAGCGCGCTCGACGTGGAATACGACGCCACGACCCGCCGGGTCCGGCTGCTGCGCGGCGAAGCGGTGTTCGCGCCCGCGCCCACGGGCGCGGCCGAACCGCGCCGGTTCGTGGTGGCGACGGCCGGCGGCAGCATGACCGCGCTGGGTACGCGCTATGCCGTGCGTCGTCGCGATGCGGGCCATGCCTGGATCGGCGTGTTGCAGCATCGTGTCGAGGTGGCGCTGGACCGGGCGCCCGCCTCGGGCGACGCCCGCGCAACGCTGGCGGACGGAGAAAGCGCCACCTATAGCCACGCCGATGGCATCCTGCGTAACGGAAAAGCGCCCGCGCTCGGCGCCGCCTGGGCCGAGGGCTATCTGGTCTTCGATGGCGAGCCCCTGGCTCAGGCCCTGCAACGCATCGGCGAGTTCAAGCCGGGCCAACTGATCCTGGCGAATCGCGGCGCTGCCCGCCTGCCCGTGCATGCGCTGTTCCATCTGGACAATCTCGAAGGCGCGCTGGCCACGCTCTGTGCCGAGATGCATCTGAAGCGGTTGCGGTTGCCGGGAGTGGTGTTGCTGTACTGAATCCCAGCGCCCTGGACAGGGTTCGCAGAGCGCGGCACAAGCGCTGGTTGGTCTGGCATGCCCGCCTGTTCGCGGGCCGGCGCCGCACGCAAAAGTTCCGGTAAACCTAAGACGAAATCCGTTCGGTTCGTCGGCGCTTCCCTAGGGGGACTGTCCTTTTTCCAACTTTTTTTACTGTAGTTCGCTTCTCATCCGTTAATGGTAATGATGCGCGTTTGCATCGGCAGAAACTGAAGATGACATGAAGCGAAGACTGATCAATGCCCGCGTGGCGGGCCGCATGATGGGAGCAGGGCTGCTCGCAATGCCTTGCGTGGCAACCGTGTGGGCGCAGTCGCCGACGCCGGTGGTGGCGGGGCAACCCGGTCACCAGGACCGCAAGGACGCCGCCGCGCAGTCACGCTCCTTCGATGTCCCCGCCCAACCCATGGCGCAAGCGGTACTGGCGTTTGCACGCCAGGCCGGCGTCGATCTCTATGTGGGGGACGTCGATCTTTCCGCATACACAAGCGCCGCTCTCCAGGGCGCCTACAGCCCTGTCGCGGCGCTGGCCCATCTGCTGGGCAGCAGCCCCATCGGCTATCGGGTATCGGAAGGCAGCGGACGCATGAGCTTTCGGTTGGTCGATAACAGCCAGGCCGGACGTGCCAAGGTTTACTCAATGACGCCTGTCGTCGTCCAGGGCAACACCGTCAACGAGCGCGTCTACCAGGCCCCCCGCGCCGTCAGCATCGTCACGCGCGAAGAGATGGACCGCGTCCCGGTGCGCCACGCCGCCGAACTCATCCAGGACACCCCCGGCGTCGCCAGCGCCGTCAACCGCCAGAACCCCGGCCTGTCGATCAACATCCGCGGCATGCAGGACTTCGGGCGCGTCAACATGATGATCGACGGCATGCGCCAGGACTTCGTGCAGAACGGGCACATGCAGCGCAATGGAGAAATGTATGTCGATTCGGAATTGCTGTCCGAGGTGCAGGTAGAGCGGGGCGTGGTGCGCGGGGTGCATGGCACCGGCGCGATGGCGGGAAGCGTTGACTTTCGCACGCTGGATTTCGGGGATGTGCTGCGCGAAGGCAGAGATATCGGTTGGCGGCTGCGCGGTACGTCCGGGATGGGCTATCAGGGCAACGGCGTCAACTTTCTGGGCAGCGCGGCGGGCGCGGCGCGCGCGGGTGAAAACCTGGAAGTGATGGCGGCGGTGTCGCGGCGGTCGATCGGGGATTATCGGATTGGTACGCGCGGAGGAATCGAGGGCCAGAATTCAGTTTGGTTCAATGGCGGAAAAATCGAGTTCAACGATGTGAAGTTTGCCGCGCAAGAACAGGACTCCAGTCTGTTCAAGGCACGCTGGAAGCTGAGCAATGATCAGTCGCTGTTGTTCAGCTACGTTGGCACGCGAGTCGGATACTCCTACACCACTGATGCCGACATGTCGGTACAGGAGAGTGGCACTCCTTGGCGCAAGATGGGAACTTCGAAGGCTCATTCAAACAGCTACGCCCTCGATTACAAGATCAAGCCGGTGGGCAACCTTTTACTGGATTTAAAAGCGAAGATTTATAGAGTCGAAACAAATGTTGAGAATTACACGATGCCAACTTATCCAGGCTCCAGATTTGATGGCGGGTTCACAGACGCGGCAAAGATCCGAGAGAATATTGACAATGAGTACTGGGATAGCGGCACTTGTGAGAAGCCCAATAAAACTCCCTACGCGCTTGACGTTTGCAGGCAGTACGGTGTGGGCCGGAATAATCGTCTGTCTACCCAGACCCAAGGATTTCAGCTCGACAACACATCGCGTTTCATGTTCGGGGCGAGAACGCTTAGCGCCAACTACGGCGTAGAGTATTTCACTGACCATACGACTTCGAACCAGCGGTGGAATCACGACGGTCGCGAGGTGCGCCCCATTGGCACAACAGGTAAGGACGCGCTCAATCCCCAAGGCCGTCGCAGCATGGGGAGCATCTTCGCAGAGCTGAAGCTGGAAGACGATTTTTTCACAGTATCGGCCAGCCTTCGTTACGAGCGCTACGGACTCAAGGGCAAGACGCAAGTTCCCGGTAAGCAAACTATCCACCTATCCAGGCTCGACAAATTTGCAAAAGAAATGTGCGCGTATGGCGCCTTTCCAGGGCTGGCGCCGAACGAAAACCCGCGCAGTCAGGTTCAGGCTGTTTACGGGCCAGGTTGCCGTTTAGCGTTGGCTGGCGACGAATCGGCCATCGCTGCTTGGTGGGCCGATGTGCCGACGTACGTCGATCAACGTGGAAGAACGAGGAACTTCTACATACCTGGCGGACGTAGATCCACCGACTACGAAAAGGAGTTCCAGCCTGAGGATCTGAACGATCAGAACGCCTTGTATGACTACGACGTGAATCGTAGTGCAGGGATGCTGCTGCCCTCGGTGGCTGGCGCGGTTCGGCCAACCAATTGGCTGGAACTGTACGGGAGCTGGGGTAAGTCCTGGAGGCCTCCCGCCATCAACGAAATGCTGATGGTGGGCAATCATCCTAAAGACGGCTTTGCCACCATTTTCCCTAATCCGAATGCCGAGCCGGAAACTTCGCGGACCTGGGAGGTAGGCGCCAACACCATATTTCAGGACATCGCGTTGGATGGCGACAGCTTGTTGGTAAAGGCGGGTTACTTCGATACGAGGGCGGATAACTATCTTTTTTCGTCCATGGACGTCATTTTGCCCGGCTCCAACCTGGAAAGGTTGCCGTTGCCAGGCACAACGGCCTTCGTCAACAACCGCAACCGTACGAAGTTTCGCGGCTTGGAACTTGAGGGGCGTTATGAGGCTGGCTGGATCTACGGGGGGGCGAGCTATACCCATTATCTAGGTGGCCCCAACAAGTTCTGCGAAGACCTTTACTTCCTGGGGGCGGGCGAAAACAAATTCGACCGCCCGAATGCAGACGGAAGCTATTCAGTCGAGCATCAGAAAGCTCTCGCGCGTGGATATGAATCGTGGCGAGCTTGGGCTGATGATCAGGTCGTCTGCGGCAACTTCGTCTTCAACAGTGCGATCGCCAAGCCGGTGGATAAAGGCACGTTGCTGGTCGGCGTGCGCTTGCTGGAGCGCAAGCTGGACACCGGCGTGAGATTCAACTACAGCGGTGACGGTTGGTACAACCGCGATTCTGGCGGTTCCCAGGTTTGGTTTAAGTACACGACTTGGGACTGGTATGCCAGTTATCAAGCCAATGACAACGTCAAGCTTATGGCGTCAGTCGAGAACATCACCAATCGCATGTATGTCGACGGATATTCCGATGCGATGGCTCGCACATTCGCGCCGGGGCGCTCCGTTGCGTTGGGCATGGAGGTTCGCTTTTAGGCAAGTAGTTGCTCGGGTGGGGGTATGCCTACCCGAGAAAGGGACATGCGGATTTTCCGCATGTGCGACGTACACATAGTGCGGCGCTTTTTTGGGTCGGGGATTCACCCCGGCAATTGGTAATAAACGGAGCATGACAATGTCTGCACAAGTAAGCTTTATCGATATCAGCCACCTTCCCACGGGGATCACCTTGGAGAGTTCGTTGGAGCTCATGCTGGACGCGTTCCAGAATGGTGGCGTTGCCGGTGAGCACACCAACGTTCCCAATAAGGGCGGATTCTTCGGTGGCAACGCCTTCAACGGCACTGACTATGGCTATGTCAGCAAAGCGGTTGCCAACTACGCCTTCGTGGCTTCGGGTGACTTGCACTACTTCTTCCCTCCTTACAGCGGCCACGCAGGCGATGGCCCGACCGCGCACACAGTGTGGGGTTCATTGGATTCCATCACCTTGGGCGGTGGCCTGGACGGAGCCGGGCATGTGGTGGACCCGCTCATTACGTTTACTTTCGATCAGCCTATCGAGGGTGACGTTGCCGATGGACGCGGCAACGAAGTGCATGACATCGTTTGGGGCTTGATGAACGGTTCGGTTGCTGGCACGCCAGACAAGATCAGCCACATCACGAACGGAGGTTTGGTCGACGCCTTGGAACAGAACGGGATGGATATGCACATCTCCATCGCCGACCTCGTCGGCCACAACTTCGCCACCGAAGCCGACCTCGCCCTGGCGGCATAACCCTTCCGTGAGTTTCCCCGCGGCTTCTCGGCCACGCGGGTCACGGTCGTGGCGGGCCTATTCCCCGCCGCGACCGTCTTTTTGTTTATTCATTCGCGACTCCCGGCTGCCAGCCGGACAAGGACACACCACCATGCAGCAAGACCAGAAGCGCGCGGGCGCGGCACCGGAGGGAGGTGCACTGGATATCAAATCTCTGCTGGCGCGTTTCCGCACCGGCTGGGTCAGCGTGGCGGCCTTCAGCGTTGCCGCCAACCTGCTGATGCTGGCGCCGTCGCTCTACATGCTGCAGGTGTACGACCGTGTGCTGGCGTCCGGCAACGTCTTCACCCTGGTCATGCTGAGCCTGATGATCGTCGGGCTGCTGGCGTTGATGGGCGCGCTGGATTACGCGCGCAGCGCGGTCATCATCCAGATCGGCGCGCGCTTTGACGCGGCGCTGGCGGGGCGTGTGCATGAAGCGGCGTTCCAGCGCGGCCTGGCGGGCGTGCCCGCCAACGCGGGGCAGGCGGTCAGCGACCTGAACACGGTGCGCCAGTTCCTGACCGGCAGCGCGGTGTTCGCGTTCTTCGATGCGCCGTGGTTTCCGCTGTTCCTGCTGGTGATGTTCCTGTTCCATCCGTGGATGGGAACGCTGGCGTTGGCGGGCGCCGTGGTTCTGGTGGCGCTGGCGTGGCTCAACGAGCAGGTGTCGCGCAAGCTGCTGGCCGAGGCGGGCGGGCTGTCGGTGCGGGCGGGCATCGAGGCCGAAGGGCAGTTGCGCAATGCCGAGGCGATTCAGGCCATGGGCATGCTGGCGCGGCTGCGGTCGCGCTGGCAGCGGTTGCACGTGGGCTACGTTCGGCGCCAGGGGTTGGCGAGCCGCCGTTCGGCGATGATTGCCAGCATGTCCAAGACGGTGCGCCTGGCGCTGCAATCGCTGGTGTTGGGCCTGGGCGCGTGGCTGGTGCTGCAGAGCCATGTCAGCGCCGGCATGATGATCGCGGGATCGATCCTGATGGGGCGGGTGCTCAGCCCCATCGACCAGGTGATCGGCGCGTGGCGGCAATGGGCGGGCACGCGGCTGGCGTGGCGGCGCCTGCAGGACCTGCTGGAAACGTATCCGCGGCAGCCCGCCGGCCTGACGCTGCCCGAGCCGACGGGCGCGCTGCGGCTGGAGGGGGTGACGGTGACGCCGCCCGGTGCCGCGCAGCCGACGTTGGTGAACGTGTCGTTCGCGCTGGAGCCGGGGCAGGTGCTGGGCGTGATCGGGCCGTCCGGCGCGGGCAAATCGACGCTGGCGCGATTGGTGGCGGGCGTCTGGCCGGCGCGGCTGGGCGCGGTGCGGCTGGACGGCGCCGACCTGCGGCAATGGGAACGTACGCGGCTGGGAGAATGGTTGGGCTATGTGCCGCAGGACGTCGAGCTGTTCTCAGGGACGGTGGCCGAGAACATCGCCCGCTTTCCCGATCCGGACAGCGACGGCGAGGAGCTGGCGCGGCGCGTCATCGAGGCCGCCCGGCTGGCCGGGGCGCACGACATGATCCTGGCCTTGCCGCGCGGCTATGACACGCCGCTCGGCACCGGCGGCCAGGGGCTGTCGGGCGGGCAACGCCAGCGTATCGCGCTGGCCCGCGCGCTGTATGGCACGCCGCGCCTGGTGGTGCTGGACGAGCCCAATGCCAGCCTGGACGAGGTTGGCGAGCAGGCCTTGCTCGATGCGTTGGGACGGTTGCGCGAGATCGGCGCGACGGTGGTGCTGGTGACGCACCGGCCCAAGGTGCTGGCGGCCACGACCCATCTGCTGCTGCTGCGTGACGGACGCGCGCAGCGCTTTGGCGCGACCAGCGAGGTGTTGCGGCCGCCGCCGGAAGGCGCGGGCGGGACGCAGGCCCCGGCGGCCTTCCGGCCGAATGGGCCCGACGCGATGGCACCTTCTGGCCGGCCGGCGGGGGCGGCTGGCATGGCGGGCGAGGCCGGGTCCGGCGGCGCGGCGTCCGCATCGTCGGCGCGCAGGCCGGCATCGGTGACGCAGGCGTATCCCTTGGCCGGCGGGGCGTTTGCGGGCCAGTTCTCCGGAGGCAAGGCATGACCGGACGCACCGAAGGCAATCGCGTGCGGGTGTTGCGGCCCGAGCGCGACAGCGGTGAATCCAACGCGGTCGATCCGATGGCTACCGCCGGGTGGTCGGCGCGTTTCGGCTGGTGGGTGCTGGCGTTGGGCTTTGGTGGCTTTCTGGCGTGGGCCGCGTGGGCGCCGCTGGACAATGGCGTGGCGATGCCGGGCATCGTGGTGGTGACCGGCGAACGGCAGGCCGTGGACAGCATCGAAGGCGGCGTGGTCAGCGCCTTGCTGGTGGCCGAGGGCGATACCGTGCAAGCCGGCCAAGCCCTGGTGCGGCTGGACGATACGCGGGTCCGCGGCGAGGCGCGCAGCCTGCGCACGCAGTTGGCGGCCGTGACCGCCCGCGAGGCCCGTCTGCTGGCCGAGCGCGATGGTCGCGACGACCTGGCATCGCCAGCCGAGCACGCGGACGCTGACGCCATCGCTGCCCTGGAAATGGAACGCCAGTTGTTCGCCAGCCGCCGCGCGGCGCTGGCGGGCGAACTGGCCAGCATCCAGGCCACGCTGTCCGGCAGTCGCGCCCTGGCCGGCGGCCTGGAGGCAACGCTGGCGCACAAGCGCACGCAGCGCGCCCTGCTGCGCGAGCAGCTGGGCAATCTGCGCGAGTTGGCCCGCGAGGGCTATGTGCCGCGCAATCGGGTGCTGGAACTGGAGCGGTCCCTGGCGCAACTGGATGGCGACATGGCGACGGACCTGGGCACGCTGGGTCAGACGCGCCAGCAGATCGCCGAACTGGGCGTGCGCGCGCAGCAGCGGCGCGATGCGTTCCAGCGCGAAGTGCGCACGGATCTGGCGGAAACCCGGGTGCAGCGCGAACAGTTGGCGCAGAAACTGGACACGGCGCGGTTCGATCTGGCGCACAGCGAGATCCGCGCGCCGGCCAGCGGCACTGTGGTGGCCCTGGCGATCCATACGGTCGGCGGCGTGGTGCAGCCGGGTTCGCGCCTGATGGAGATCGTGCCGCGGGACCAGCCGCTGGTGGTGGAGGGGCGCCTGCCGGTGGAGTCCATCGACAAGGTGCATGCCGGCCTGCCGGTGGAGCTGATGTTCACGGCTTTTGATGCCAGCCGCACGCCGCGCCTGGAGGGGGCGGTGACGCTGGTGTCGGCCGACCGTTTCGAGGACGAGCGCGGCGGCCGGCCCTATTACCGCCTGCGCGCGGATGTGGCGCCGGGGCAGTTGCGCCGTATCGGCGACGCGCCGCTGCAAGCGGGCATGCCGGTGGAGGTGTTCGTGCGCACGGGCGAGCGTTCGCTGTTGAATTACCTGTTCAAGCCCTTGCTCGATCGCGCGCGGCTGGCGTGGGGGGATGCATGAGCCGTTTGTCGAGACGGGCCGCGGCATGGACGCTGGCGTGGGGGATGCTGCTGCCGGTGGGCGCGGGCGCACAGGCGCTGGATTTTCGGCAGGCGTACGCCATGGCGCTGGGCGCTGACCCGACCTGGCAGGCGGCGCGGGCGCGCGAGCGGGCCGATGCCGAGGAGTTGGCGCTGGGCCGCAGCGGCCTGTTGCCCAGCCTGAGCTATCACTACAGCCGGGCCCGCAACGACACCACGTCGCGCCAGCAAAGCCGTTGGGGCACGTTGGAGCAGCGGTCGCGCTATGGCAGCTATGCCTCGGGCTTCACGCTCAGCCAGCCGCTGTTCGACGCGGCGGCGTTCGCGCAGTACCAGGCGGGACGCGAACGCGCCGAAGCCGCGGGCCTGACCCTGGCGCGCGCCCGGCAGGCGCTGGCGGTGCGCGTGTTGCAGGCCTACACCGCCGTGCTGGCGGCGCAACGGGCGCTGGCGCTGACGCAGGCGCAGGGCCGTTCCCTGCAAGAGGACGCCCGCCGCAGCGCGCGCTTCGTGGCGGCCGGGCAGGGCACGCGTACCGACCAGCTTGAGATCGAGGCGCGCGCCAATGTGGTCCAGGCGCAGGAGATCGAGGCGCGGGACCAGTTGCGCGAGGCGCGCAATGCGTTGCGCGCCATCGTCGGGCCGGCGTTGGCAGATCGGCCGCTGGCGCCGGTGGACCTGGGCGGGTTGGCCCGGCTGGCGGTGGACGAGCATGATCTGGCGGGATGGCGCGCGCTGGCGCTGGACGGCAATCCGGAACTCCAGGCGCAGCGCCACTTGCTGCAGGCCAGCCGTCAGCGCTACGAAGCCGCCCGCGCCGGACACCTGCCCACCGCGCGCTTGTATGCCCGCAAGCAGTTGACCAACTCCAACGGCGAGAACCAGATCGGCCAACGCTACGACAGCGGGTCGGTCGGCATCGAGGTCAGCATTCCGCTGTACTCGGGCGGAAGAACCTCGGCGGCCAGCGGGCAGGCCCTGGCCGAGCAGGAGGAAGCGCAGCACAAATTGCAGGCGGCCACCTGGGCGCTGCTCGATGATCTGGAGCGGCAGTTCCACACCTTCGCCAGCAGCGGCCAGCGTATCGCGGCCTACCAGCAGGCGGCCGATGCCGCCGGCCTGCGCGTGCAAGCGACGCGGCGCAGCGTGCAGGGCGGCGAGCGCACCAACCTGGATGTGCTGGATGCCGAACGGCAGCGCTTCGAGGCGCTGCGCGACCTGGACCGCGCGCGCTATGACCATCTGCTGTCCTGGCTGACGCTGCGCTGGCAGGCCGGCGTGCTGGATGACGCGGACGTGGCGCGCGTGGGGACGTTGTTCGTGGCGGGCTGAGGCGGGCTTGCCACGGCGGGCCAGGGCCGGCTTGGTTCGCAATGGGCCGGGCGCGCGCTCGGGCCGGCTGGCTGGCGCTTTCCGGCCGCGTATCCGCGCCCGGTTTACTTCAACGGCGGCAATGGCAACAGCCGCCGCGAGATGGCCTGCATGGCGGTCGCCAGTTGCGCCGCCAGCGCCTGGGCGGCTGGCGATAGCGAGCGGTCGCGCCGGTGCAGCAGGCCGATGGCGCGCCGCGCCGAGGCGTCGCACAGCGGCGCGGCGCGCAGGCCGGCCAGGTTCAGTTCCGGCAATGCCAGGCGCGGCAACACACTCACGCCCAGGCCCTGGCGCACCATGCCGGCCGCGGTACCCATGTTGGTGACGTCATAGCGCAGGGCGGTGGCCGGCGCGCCGGTTTCCTCGCGCACCGCGCGGTCGAACTGCTGGCGGGCATTGGAGCCCTGCGACAACAGGATCAGGTCGTAGCGCAGCACGTCGCGCCAATGCAGCGGGCCGCGCTTGCGGTCCAGGCGATGGCCTTCCGGGTAGATGGCGCAGAAGCAGTCCTCGGCCAGCGCCGTGAACGACAGGTCCGGCGCCGGCTCGGCCAGCGCGCCGACGGCGAATTCGATCTGGTTGGTGCGCAGCATGGCCACCAGCTCGTCGTTGTGGGCCTCGACCACCCGCACCTTCAATGCCGGATGCCGTTGCCGCAGCGCGCCGGCCGCCACGGGCAGCAGCGCCAGCGCGGTGGAGGGCAGCGCGCCCAGCGTGACGTTGCCGCGCCGCACCGCCGCCAGGTCCGCCAGGCTGCGGTAGGCTTCTTCCAGGTCGGCGATGGGGCGCTGCACCCGGGCATGGAAATCCTGCCCGGCCGAGGTCAGGCTGATGCTGCGGGTGGTGCGTTCGAACAGCCGCAGGCCGAGCACGTCCTCCAGGTCCTGGATCAGCGCGGTGAATGAGGGCTGCGTCACGCCCAGTTGGTTGGCGGCGTGGGAGAACGAACCGCTATCCACCGCCAGCAGAAAGGCCTTGAGCGGCCGGTACTTGATATTCATAGCCATAAGCTAAGAATATAAGAAAAATATCGAATTGTGCCTAATAGTTGGCCGGCCGATGATGCGTCTACCGAAGACCTCTGGATTGCCCGACCCTTATGCACGCATCGAGCCACAAGCCCTTCCGGCTGGGCGCCGAATGGCGCCACAGCCAGGACGGCGACGCCGTCATCACTTCCATCAATCCCGCCGACGGCCGTGTCGCCGGCATCGTCACGCGCGCCCTGCCGCGCGACGTGGACAGCGCCGTGGCCATCGCCTGGGACGCGTTCCAGCGCCAGCCCTGGCGCAAGCTGCGCCCCGACCAGCGCGCCAACACGCTGTACGAGATCGGCCGCCGCCTGGCCGCCGAGCGCGAGCCGCTGGCGCGGCTGCAGATGCAGGACAGCGGCAAGCCGTGGAAGGAATGCCTGCACATGGTCGACAGCGCGGCCGGGCATTTCCGCTATTACGCCGCCGTCTGCGAGACCTGGCAGAACGAGATGACCTCGCCGCGCGGCGAGTATTTCTCGATGGCGCTGGCCGAGCCGTTCGGTGTGATTGCGGCCATCACGCCGTGGAACTCGCCCATCATGAACGAGGCGCAGAAGGCCGCGCCGGCCCTGGCGGCCGGCAATGCCGTGCTGCTCAAGCCGTCCGAGGAAACCCCCCAACTGGCGCTGGAACTGGCCCGCATCTGCGCCGAGGCCGGCCTGCCCGAAGGCATGCTGACGGTACTGCCCGGCCACGGCGAAGATGTCGGCGCCGCACTGGTCAAGCATCCCGGCGTGCGCATGGTGTCGTTCACCGGCGGCACCGAGACCGGCCGCGCCATCGGCGGCATCGCCGGCCAGCGCCTGATTCCGGTCGGCCTGGAGCTGGGCGGCAAGTCGCCGCACATCGTGTTCGACGACGCCGACCTGGACCGCGCCGTGGCCGGCGTGGTGTCGGGCATCTTCGGCTCGGCGGGCCAGAGCTGCGTGGCGGGTTCGCGCCTGTTCGTACAGAAGTCGATCTACGGCCGCTTCATGGACGCGCTGGTGGCGCGCACGCGCCAGGTGCGGGTGGGCCTGCCCGATGATCCGGCCACGCAGATGGGGCCGCTGGTGTCGCGCGCGCATCGCGACAAGGTGGCCGCCTATGTCGACATCGGCCGTGCAGAAGGCGGCTGCGTGCTGGCCGGCGGCGCCGCGCCGGACCGCGCCGAGCTGGCCCATGGCTGGTTCTATCTGCCCACTGTGATCGACGGGCTGGGCAACGGCGCGCGGGTCTGCCAGGAAGAGATTTTCGGACCGGTGCTGGTGGCGCTGCCGTTCGCGGACGAGGACGACGTGATCCAGCAGGCCAACGACACGCCCTTCGGCCTGGCCGCCGGCATGTGGACCGGCGACTACGCCCGCGCCTGGCGCGTGGCGCGCGAGATCGAAGCCGGCTCGGTCTGGATCAACACCTACAAGCAATCGCATATCGCCACGCCGTTCGGCGGCTTCAAGGCCAGCGGCATCGGGCGCGAGAAAGGCCTGCACGGCCTGCGCCTGTACAGCCAGGTCAAGAGCCTGTACTGGGGCATGCACAATCAACCGATGGGACTGTGAAGCACATGACGACTGACAATAAAAACGCGGCGCTGCCGCTGGCCGATGCCCGCATCCTGATCGCCGGCGCCGCCAGCCTGGTGGGCTCGCACACCGCCGACGCGCTGCTGGCCGCCGGCGTGCGCGAAGTGATCCTGCTGGACAACTTCGCCTTCGGCACGCCCGAGGCCATCGCCCACCTGCAAGGCAATCCGCGCGTGAAAGTGGTGCGCGGCGATCTGATGCGCCTGCCCGACCTGCTGGCCGCGACCGAGGGCGTGGACGGCGTGCTGCACCTGGCGGCCTACATGACGCTGGGTTTCGCGCAGACGCCGTGGCAGGCGGTGGACGTGAACATCCGCGGCGCGCAGAACATGCTGGAAGCGTGCCGCGCCAATCAGGTCAGGAAATTCGTATTCGCCTCGTCCAACGCGGTCTATGGCTACGGCAGCGGCATTGCCGGCGCGCTGGTCGAGAACGGCCCGTTCCATTCCGTCGGCGCGCCGCCCGCCGCGATCCTGTACGGCGCGTCCAAGATCATGGGCGAGCAGCTATGCCGCCAGTATTACCAGAAGAGCGGCCTGGACTATGTGGTGCTGCGCTATTCCACCGTCTATGGCGAGCGCCAGCACTACCGCGCCGCCAATTCGCTCTACATCATGGAAACCTACGACCGTGTGCGCCGGGGCGAACGCCCCGTGCTGCCGGGCGACGGCACCGACACCAAGCACTTCGTGCATGTGTCGGACGTGGCGCGCGCCAACGTCGCCGCGTTCCAGAGCGGCGCCACCGACGTCGCGGTGAACGTGTCCGGCCCCGCGCCCATCACCACCGGCGAGCTGGTGCGGCTGGTGTTGGACTACTGCAAAAGCGACCTGGAACCGGAGATCCGGCCGGACCCGCCGGGCACCGTGCGCCTGACCTCGGGCGGGGCATTTCATATTCCGCATGACCTGGCCGGGCGGCAGATCGGCTGGCAGCCGCAGGTGGACATGACCGAAGGCGTGACGCGCCTGCTGGCATGGCGCGAGGCGCAGGAAGGGAGCACGGGAACCATTTGACCCGGGGCGGCCGTCGCAGCCGTCCCGCGTGACGGGCCGGCGCGTCCGGTCCATCACAACGCATAACAACAGCAGTAACCCACACAGGAGACAACCATGTTTTTTACCCGCAAGGCGGCCGCTCGCGCCGCGCTGTCCGTGGCCGCGCTGTGCGCCGCATGGCCGGCCTGGGCCTGGCCCGACCATCCCATCGAGCTGGTGGTGGGTTTCGCGCCCGGGGGCGGCACCGACCTGACGGCCCGTTCGCTGGCGGTGTTCCTGGAAAAGGAGCTGGGCGCCACCGTCGTGGTGCAGAACAAGCCGGGCGCATCCAGCGCCATCGCGCTGTCGTACGTAGCGCGCGCCAAGCCCGATGGCTATACGCTGGCGATGACCAACATGCCCGGGCTGGTGTCGCTGCCGATCGAGCGCAAGGCCGGCTTCACCACTGGCGACTTCACCTACTTGGCCAACCTGGTGCGCGACCCCAGCGCCTTCAGCGTCGCGGCTGATAGCCCCTACCAGACGCTGGATGCCTTGATCAAGGCGGCGCGCGAGAAGCCCGGAACGATCAGCTATGGCTCGACCGGCGTCGGCACCGACGACCACCTGGCGCTGGTGCTGTTCCAGAACCTGACCGGCACCAAACTCAACCATGTGCCCTACAACGGCGCGGGGCCGCTGCGCAGCTCGGTGCTGGGCGGGCACACCGTGATCGGCGGCCTGAACCTGGGCGAAGTCATGCCCTATCACGGCAAGAACATGCGCGTGCTGGCCCAGGCCAGCGAAACGCGCTCGCCGCTGGGGCCGGACGTGCCGACGTTCAAGGAGCTGGAGGTGAACCTGGTGTTCGCCTCCGAGCGCGGCATCGTCGCGCCGAAGGGGCTGCCGGCGGATGTTGCCGAGAAGCTGCGCCAGGCCTTGGGCAAGGTGGCCGCCAATCCGGAATTCCAGGCGCAGATGAAGCAGCAGTTCACCGAGATGGATTATCTGGATGGGCCGCAGTGGCAGGAGCGGTTGAAGCAGGATGATGGGCGGCTGCGGAAGATCTGGGCGAGTACGCCTTGGGTGGAGTAGGGCGCTGGACGCTGTTGCCGCGATGGCGGTGACGTGCTCCGGTTGGCGGGACGCGGGCCAGGGTTTGGGAACTGGTCTGAATTGCGGCTTTTTTTTACTGTAAATCGCGGCTCAACCGTTTATGTCTATAGACGGTCGCCTGCGTGCCTGCGGGCGGCTAGTGATGATCTGCGATCAGGAGCCGCATCATGGGCGTACCCACACTTGGCGCTATCACCGTTGTTGGAACCTGGCCTCCCAACCCGCCGACATGGGGACCTTTCGGGGTGTGGGATTGGTACTGGGACTGGTACAGGGAGAGCGAGGGGGATTGGTACGGGAGGTGGGATGGAGAAGGGTTCGTTATTCAAGACCCCGAGCCGCGCAGCACCGCCCCTGATTCATCCGCGCCTGCCGCCGCACCTGAGCCGCCTGCTCCGGTTGTAGCCCCCGCACCTGTACCGTCCAATTGGGGAGGGCCTGCGTTGGAGTCTGGGCTGTGGTACATGGCGGAGAACGATATGTACCACTATGAGCGTTCTCTCGACATCCCCATTCCTGGCATAGATAGATTCATCGTTGAGGTGCTTCCTGGAATAAAGGACTATTACCTTTCCCACTACGCCGATGAATCCAGGCATTACCGCGATCCGGCATCCACTGGCGGCATGGCGGCATCGGTGGTCAGTGCGGTGGTGCCGGAAACAAGCAAGTTGCTGAAGTATGTTGGTCAATTGTTGCAGAGCAGTCTGGATGAGAAGGCTTTCAATACCTTGAAGTGGATGTCCCGCAAGAATAATTTTCTAATTCAAGGTTTGTTCAGTTGGAGCGCCATTCAGAAGGATATCGCCGCCGGTATATCGCCTAAGGTTGCAATAGGTTCCGAGGCGGCGCTGTTCACGTTTAATCTCGGAGCGTCATGGCTACTAGCTGGCGCGGCGGGCGCTGTTGGGCTTACGGCGACCGCGCCTGCGGCCGTTGCGGCATCCATCATCATAGGCGTCGGTGTTGCCATTGGTTCAGATCGATTTGGATTCAAGGGCTGGGCCGCCGAATTGATCGATGACGCGCTCTCGAACGTGGATGCTATGTTTATCGATCATCCTTCGAGCGTGGATGATGTCTCTTCCGACCATCACACACCGTCGGCTGGCAGCGATTTGGACATGTCGTTCCAGCCTGTTGTGTATGCGCTCATGCAGCCAAGCGCACCTTCCGCCGACGATGGATTGACACAGTTTTCCGACTATCAGATCTATCTGGCAATGCGCGAGATCATCGAACATCCGGAGGCGTATCCGGACGCGGCCGCCATCCTGCCCGATATCCTCTCAAGCATTGCAGACGCCATTCCGCCCGAAGATCTGGCAGGCGTCGATCCAGTGGACGGCGATTCGAGTTTGAGGTCTCCGCCCGAAACGGTTCGCTATGTCGCGATTGAACCCGATAACGGCCTCAAGATATACGTTGTTGATGATGACCGTTCGTATCTGTTCGTCGGCGACGACACGCCAAACAAGATGGTCGGCGGCAAGGCCATCAACTGGTTCATGCCGAAGACCGATCATGGCGGTGCCAATACGGTCATTGGCAATCCGGACGGCTACAACGTGCTGGATTTTTCGTTGAACGAAACAGGCGTCGATATCTTCATACAAGGCAATGACCGTGTGGATGATCGGATCAAGGCCCAGGCCCAACTCCACGGAGTTAGCGCTGGCTGGTTCGAAGAGCGCTTTCTTACGCGCTACAACGCCCTGAAATTACTGCGAGGATGGTTTGCATCCGAAGCGTTGAATGCCGAATCTTCCGCGCCGTTCTCCGAGGATAGTTATCGAAACATCGACTACATCATCGGCAGCCGTCATGATGACATCATCATCGGCGATGCGCTCGGCGGCATGACGATAACCGGCGGGGCGGGCAACGATACCTTCGTGCTGCATGGCGGCGGCAATCGCCTGGTGTTCAACGATGGAGATTTCGCCGCGCCAGGAAGCGGGGAAATCACCACCAAGTTCATTCACGGCCTGACAACAGGTTCGGAGGCCGACCACTTCAACGTGCAGCGATACATACCCAATTTCCCGGCGTTGCATGACTATTACGGGTTTCACCTGGATCCCGATGTGCTGGATTTTTCCAGTCTGGATGGCGACGTCAACACCGATGGCCATCAGGCGATGCGGTTCATCGGAGAACTCGCGTTTACCGGCCATGCCGGCGAGCTTAGGTACGTGACGATGGATTCCCGGGGATCGAGCGTCCCGATTCAGACGCCTGATGACAGCTACTACGTCAGTACCACCGTGCGGTTGGAAGGCGACAGAACCGGCACTGGCAAGGCGGATTTCTTTATCGAATATACCAATTACCTCAACCCGTCCAACTATAACGAACAGCATTTTGCGCAGTTGATCGGAAATATCTATCCGTTCCTCGATAACGAGAATTTCTTTTTCGGATAACCGAGTTGTTCGGACGATTTTCTATCGAGGTGGAACATGGCATTGGGACCGAGAGGGCTGTTCGAAACCCTGGAAGACGGCACCATCATCTACTACGGCAAGATGGGTTGGAACAAGCCCGGCTACATCGTCGAGGAAGCAACCATGAGGGCGATCCAGAGGCTGACTGCGGCGTCGACAGGTACGGCGATTCTGACCATTCCGGCTCTGTTTCGCGCCGGTTTTTTATGGCTGTCGCTGGCGCTGGGGATCATTCTGGTCGCGGTAACTCATATTCAACACAAAAAGCTTGTCAAAGACCTGCCGGTCTCCACGCTCCACTGCACGCCGGGGTTCAGACGGCGGTTTGTTTTGATAAGCCTGGACATGTCCTATTTCGTGCCGGTTTTGGGCCTGATCTTCGTTTGCCCATCGCTTGCGTGGATAGGTTGGAGCAGTCTGGATGACCCCGATATCAAGCCGGTATTGGCGTGGGCGGCATTGGCTGGCGGGGCTTTGGGATGGTTGTTCAGCGCCGCCATGTTGTCCGTCAAGGTCACGATGTCGGTGCGCCGCGTCAGGGCCTGGCTCAAAGCCCGCCGGAAGTGAGGTCCTTACTCCAACGGCAACGTCAACACCCCCTGCGTCGCCGGCCGCATCATCACGCGCCGATACCACGCCGACAGCGCCGGCGTGTCTGGCCGCTCGATCGGCAGCGCCAGCCAGCGGTGCGCCGAGCACACCAGGGCGATGTCGCCCATGGTCAGGTGGCGGCCGGCGATGAACTCGCGGCCTTGCAGCGCCTGGTCCAGGATCCGCGCGCGGGCATTGCTGCGCTTGACCGACAGCTCGATAGCGGCGTGGTCGCGTTTTTCTTCCGGCGTGCGGATCAGTCCCAGGAAGGCCGGGCCCATGGCGCCTTGCCATTCGGTGGTTTGCCAGTCCATCCAGCGGTCGGCGTCGGCGCGCAGACAGACGTCCTCGGGCCACAGGGTGCCGGCGCCGTAGCGGGCGGCCAGGTAGCGCACGATGGCGTTCGATTCCCACAGCACGAAGCCGCCGTCGTCGATGGCGGGCACGGTGCGGTTGGGGTTGATGCTGGCGTACTCGGGCGTGTCGACCACGCCGAACGGGCCGCCGGCCTCGATGAAGGTATGGGGCAGCGCCAGTTCGCGCACCGCCAGCATGACCTTCTGCACATTGACGGACGTCAGCCGTCCCCAGATCTTCAACATAACCATTCCTTGTAGGGGTCAGGCGGGCGGCAACTGCCGCCGCGCAAAGCCGCTGTCGCGCCCGAAGCGCGTCCAGTTGAAAGCGGGCCCCGGGTCGGTCTTGCGGCCGGGGGCGATGTGTTCGTGGCCCCAGGCGGCCGCCAGGGGATAGCGCGCGCGCAGCACCGGCGTCAGTCGGCGCAGCGTCAGGTACTGTTCGTCAGTGTAGGGCAGGGTGTCGGTGCCTTCCAGTTCGATGCCGATGGAGAAGTCGTTGCAGCGCTCTCGGCCGGCGAAGCGCGAGACGCCGGCATGCCAGGCGCGCGCGTCGGTGGAGACAAACTGCACGATGCGGCCGTCGCGGCGGATGAAGAAATGCGCCGACACCCGCAGGCCGCGCAGGCGTTCCAGCCAGGGATGCGAGCCGTGATCCAGCGTGTTCAGGAACAGGCCGGCCACTTCGGGGCCGCCGAACCGCCCAGGGGGCAGGCTGATGTTGTGCAGGACCAGCAGCGACACCTGGGCATCCCGCGGACGCGCATCGCAGTTGGGGGAGGGCTGTCGGGAAACACCCGGGGCCGGCGCCAGCCAGCCATGTCGATCCAGAAGCAGAGGCATGGGACGAAAGCAGGTTGGTATCCAACATGCATTATGCCGTGCCTTGGAAGGAGGGACGGGTGGAGGGCCGATAAGGGCTCTCCGGGCGCGGTGTGGGCGGCGCCCGGAGAGCCCTGGCGCGGCCGCGTGTCCGCCTACTTCGCCGCCGGTCCCAGCCGGGCGTGTTCCTGGCTGCACCAGGTCTGGCCGCCCAGCAGCAGGGCTTCGGAGCGCGGCAGGTGGATGCCGCAGTGGGCGCAGCGAACCATGGCCTCGGGGGCGCCGGCGGCGGGCGGGCTGGCCTTGGCGCGGGGCTTGGCGGCGGCGGGGGAATCCTGGCGGGCGGCGGCCATGCGGCCGGCGATGCGCGCCACGAACAGCACGCCGATGATGATGACGATCCAGAACAGCAGTTTGCCCACGTCAGCCTCGATGCAGAATGACTTCCAGCACGAACCGGCTGCCGGTGTAGGCCAGGATCAGGAAACCGAACCCGGTGAGGGTCCAGCGCAGCGCCACGCGTCCGCGCCAGCCCCAGATATGGCGGCCAGCCAGCAGCACGCCGAAAGTCAGCCAGGACAGCAGCGTGAAGACGGTCTTGTGGTCGAAGGGCAGGATCTGGCCGGTGAGCTTCATGGAGGCGATCGAGCCTGAACCCACGGCCAGCGTCAGCACCACGAAGCCGATCCAGATGATGCGGAACAGCAGTTGTTCCTGCACCAGCAGCGGCGGCTGCGAGTCCAGCACGCGGCCGATGATGCTGCGTTCGGCGGGGGCGTCCAGGGGGCGGTGCAGGTGGCGGTCGAGCAGCGCCATCAGCATGGCGTGCAGGGCGGCGATGGTGATCAGGCCGTAGGCGGCCAGGGCGATCAGCAAGTGCACGCGCAGCCAGGCGTTGTCGGCGTGGGGTACGAACTGGCCCTGGGGGAACAGGGCGGCCAGGCCGCTGGCCAGGGTGGCGGCCGGCAGCAGCAGCAATTGCAGGCCGTCGATGCGCACCAGCAGGCTTTCGAGCCAGAAGACGACCATGCCCAGCCAGATCGCGGCTGACAGGGCCAGCGCCCACCCGATGAACAGGTGGGGCGCTCCCAGCATGGATTGTTGCAGCCCGATGCCTTGGAGAACCAGGGCCCCCAGCAGGCACAGGCGGGCGACCTTGCCCGTCTGCTCGACTTCCCCGGCGCCCGCCAGGCGGATCCAGAGGGACCCTCCCAGCACGGCATACGCCAAGGCGGCCGCTGTGTGAAATACAATGCCAAGTGACATAGAAACCGTTGTCTGGATGGGGCCTGGGGGCGCATGCCGCCCGACAGCGCGCAATCCGCGCCTGCGGCCACCGTTCAATCAACTAGTTTAAGCGGAAACGCCTCTCATGCTCGATAACCTAACTCAACGCCTGTCGCGCGTCGTCAAGACGCTGCGCGGCGAAGCCCGCCTGACCGAGGCCAACACCCAGGAAATGCTGCGCGAAGTGCGCATGGCCCTGCTGGAAGCCGACGTGGCGCTGCCCGTGGTGCGCGATTTTGTCGCCCGGGTCAAGGAAAAGGCGCTGGGCGAAGAAGTCGCCGGCAGCCTCAGCCCCGGCCAGGCCCTGGTCGGCGTGGTTCACAAGGAACTGACCGCCCTCATGGGCGGCGACCTGGGCGCCGATTCCGGCGAACTGTCGCTGGCGGTGCAGCCGCCCGCCGTGATCCTGATGGCCGGCCTGCAGGGCGCGGGCAAGACCACCACCACCGGCAAGCTGGCCCGCTGGCTGAGCGAAGGCCAGCACACCCAGCACGGCCGCAAGACCGGCAAGAAGAAAGTGCTGGTGGTGTCGGCCGACGTCTACCGCCCGGCGGCCATCGACCAGTTGAAGAGCGTGGCGGCGCAGGTCGGCGTCGATTTCCTGCCGTCCGACCCCAGCCAGAAGCCCGAGGACATCGCCCGCAACGCGGTCGACCATGCCCGCCGCCACCACTACGACGTGCTGATCCTGGACACGGCCGGTCGCCTGGGCATCGACGAGGCCATGATGCGCGAGATCCGCGCGCTGCATGATCTGGTCAAGCCGGTCGAAACGCTGTTCGTGGTCGACGCCATGCAGGGCCAGGACGCGGTCAACACCGCCCGCGCCTTCGCCGAGGCGCTGCCGCTGACCGGCGTGGTGCTGACCAAGCTGGATGGCGACGCCCGCGGCGGCGCGGCCCTGTCGGTGCGCCACGTCACCGGCAAGCCGCTCAAGTTCGTCGGCGTCTCGGAAAAGCTCGACGGCCTGGAGCCGTTCTATCCCGAGCGCATGGCGCAGCGCGTGCTGGGCATGGGTGACATCGTCTCGCTGGTCGAGCAGGCCCAGAAGAACATCGACATCGCCGAGGCCCAGAAGCTGGCGGCCAAGATCAAGTCGGGCAACAAGTTCGACCTGAACGACTTCCGCGACCAGCTCGGCCAGGTCAAGAAGCTGGGCGACATGGGTTCGCTGCTGGAAAAGCTGCCGGCCCAGTTCCAGCAGGCCGCCGGCCAGTTGCAGGGCGGCCAGGCCGAAAAGCAGCTGCGCCGCACCGAGGGCATCCTCAATTCCATGACGGCCGCCGAGCGCGCCAAACCGGAACTCATCAAGGCTTCGCGCAAGCGCCGCATCGCGGCCGGTTCGGGCGTGCCGGTACAGGAAGTCAACCGCCTGCTGGCCCAGTTCGAGCAGATGCAGGGCATGATGAAGCAGATGAAGAAGGGCGGCATGGCCAAGATGATGCGTGCCATGGGCGGCATGAAGGGCATGGGCCGCTTCATGAAGGGCTGAGCGGCACGCGGGTACCCGGCGGCAGGGCTCGCTCGGGCCTGCCGCCGGGTACCCGCTGGCCTGCGCCCCGGAATCATCACCAAAAAAATGGCCAGGCATTGCGCCTGGCCAAATCATCGCGGCTGGCAGGGGGTTCTGCGCCGCGATACGGGCCCGCAAGGGCCCATTCCGTTTGTTGCTTACGACAGCGGCGGGATGCGCAGCACCTGGCCGGGATAGATCTTGTCGGGGCTGGTCAGCATCGGCTTGTTGGCCTCGAAGATCAGGGTGTTCTTGGCGCCCTGGCCCTTGCCGTATTGCGCTTCGGCGATCTTCCACAGGTTGTCGCCCTTCTGCACCGTGTACATCTTGGCCTCGGGCGCGGCCTGCTTGACCTGCAACTGGTTGTCCACAGCGGCCACGCCGACGGTATTGCCCAGCGCCAGCGCGATTTTCTCGGCGGCTTCGGTGTTGGCGGCCTCGCCCGTGACGGTGACCTTGTCGCCATCGACCGAGATCTGCAGGCCATCCGCGTTCAGGCCGTGCTTGTCGAGCTCTTTCTTCAGTTCATCGGGCGTTGCCGCCTTGGCTTCGCTGGCACCGAAGAGTTTTTCTCCAACGTCCTTGATGAAATTGAGCAGACCCATCGTGTTTCCTTTATCTATGTTGCGGTGAGAAAAAGAGCGATGCATGTCAGGGCGCGCGGCCCGTGAACATCTTGCGTACGATGCCGGCGATGAGCGTCAGCACGGCGCCGCCGACGCCGCCGCCGACCACGCTGCCGGCAATCGCGGAAAGGTCGAGCGCGCCGTTGCCCGCCGCGACGGCGCCGGCGCCGGCCGTGATCATCGGCGCCAGCCATGAGCCGCCGGCCAGGCCGCCGATCGCGCCGGCGATGGTGTTGCCCAGAGGCCCCAGGTTGAACTGCTGAAGCATTTTTCCCAGGCCGTTGCCGCCGGCGGCGCCGGCGACAAGCTGGATGATGAGGTTGATGATGACGGCGGTGTTCATGGTGCCTCCTCAGCCCCACAGGGCATTGTGCAACGTTAGAACAACAACACGACAACCTGACGACGGCAACGCCAGCACCAACGATTATGACTCGCCCCGTCGCCGCCAGACGAGGGGTTAACGTGTAACAGGTTGCTAGTCCCTCGTCAGATTCATGCAAAAAGGGCTGCATTGCTGCAGCCCTTTTTGCGATATTCGCGCGTTCGCGGAGAGGGCGAGATTCCCTCAGCCCCCGCCCACCGCGACCACGATCTCGATCTGGTCGCCGTCGGTCAGCGCGGTCTGCGCGTGCTGGCTCTTGGGCACGATTTCGCCGTTGCGTTCCACCGCGACGCGCTTGCCGGCATAGCCCAGCGTTTCGAGCAGTTCGTTCACCGTGGTGTCGAGCGGGAATTCACGGGCGTCGCCGTTCAGGGTGATGTGCATGTCGGTCTCCTCAGCGTTTGGCGTAGGCGTCGGTGGCGGCGATCAGGCGCGCCAGCGTGCCGGGTTCGTCGAAGGCGTGGCCCGCATCGGGCACCAGGTGGAATTCGGCCTCGGGCCAGGCGCGATGCAGGTCCCAGGCGCTGCGCGCGGGGGTGCAGGCGTCATAGCGGCCCTGCACGATGGTGCCGGGGATGCCGCGCAGCTTGTGGGCGTCGCGGATCAACTGGCCTTCTTCCATGAAGCCGGCGTGCGTGAAATAGTGGTTCTCGATGCGGGCGAAGGCCAGCGCGGCGCGGTCGGCGGCGTGGCTTTGCTGGTGGCGCGGGCTGGGCAGCAGCGTGATGGTGCTGTCTTCCCACTTGCTCCAGGCCTTGGCGGCGCGCAGTTGCTCGGCCGGATCGTCGCTCGTCAGGCGCTTGCGATAGGCCGCCACCAGATCGCCGCGCTCGGCTTCGGGGATGGGCGCCAGGTATTCTTCCCAGTGATCGGGAAACAGCCAGGACGCGCCTTCCTGGTAGAACCACTGCACCTCGGCGCGGCGCAGCGTGAAGATGCCGCGCACCACCAGTTCGCTGACGTGCCCCGGATGCGTTTCGGCATAGGCCAGCGCCAGCGTCGAACCCCATGAGCCGCCGAACACCAGCCACTGGTCGGCGCCCATGACTTCGGTGCGCAGGCGCTCGATGTCGGCCACCAGGTGCCAGGTGGTGTTGTTGTCCAGGCTGGCGTGCGGCGTCGAACGGCCGCAGCCGCGCTGGTCGAACAGCAGCACGTTGTAGCGCCGCGGGTCGAACAGTTGGCGATGCACCGGCGAGCAGCCGCTGCCGGGGCCGCCGTGCAGGAATACCGCCGGCTTGCCCTGCGGATTGCCGCAGAGTTCCCAATACACCTGGTGACCGTCGCCGGTCTCCAGCATGCCGTGGCGATAGGGTTCGATCGCGGGGTAGAGCATCAGGCGACTCGCTTGAAGATCAGGTCCCAGACGCCGTGGCCCAATCGCAGGCCGCGCGTCTCGAATTTGGTCAGGGGGCGGTAGTCGGGGCGCGGCGCGTAGCCGTCCACCGTGTTTTTCAACTGCGGTTCGTTGCCCAGCACGTCGAGCATCTGCACCGCGTAGTCTTCCCAGTCGGTGGCGCAATGGATGTAGCCGCCCGGCGCGATGCGGCTGGCCAGCAGCGCGATGAACGGCGGCTGGACCAGGCGGCGCTTATGGTGGCGCTTCTTGGGCCAGGGGTCGGGAAAGTAGATGTGGACGCCGGCCAGCGAGTCCGGCGCGATCATGTCACGCACGACCTCGACCGCGTCGTGCTGGATGATGCGCAGGTTGGGGATGCTGGAATCCTCGATGCGGCGCAGCAGCGAGCCGACGCCGGCATTGAACACCTCCACGCCGAGGAAGTTGTCGCCGGGACGCGCCAGCGCAATCTTTTCGGTGGTCTCACCCATGCCGAAACCGATTTCCAGCACCGTCGGCGCCGCGCGGCCGAAGGCGGCGGCCGGGTCCAGGCGCCGGGCGGCGTAGGGGATCGACCACTTGCCCAGCAGTTGTTCCAACGCGGCCTGCTGGCCCTGCGTGATGTGGCCGCGGCGGTGCACGAAGCTGCGGATGTGGGTGGCGCCGGGGCTGTTGGGGGCATGCGCGGTGCTGGCCAGCGCGGCTTCGGTCTGGGGGGAAACCGACGCGGGCGCGTCGGCGTTGCCGGGTATTGCGGGGGTGTTCACGGGCGGATTCGCAGAGCGGTTCGTTGTCATAGGCGGGATTGTAGTGGCAGCCCCGGCGGGCCGCCGTCCGCCTGGGGGATTAAATAGGGACTTATTACCGTGCACCCAACGGGGCCGGCGCGGGCGGCCCGCGCTATAGTGCAGCCGCGGCGCCCGCCTGGCGCCATCCGTCCGCCATGAATATCGCCCGCATCGACCTCGTCACGCTCTCGCTTTTCGTCTCGGTGGCCCGCCAGGGCAGCATCTCGGCCGGCGCGCGCCAGTCGCACCTGGCGGTGGGGGCGGCCAGCAAGCGGATCTCGGATCTGGAGGCCGCGCTGGATACCCAGCTGCTGTATCGCAATGCGGCTGGTGTCGAGCTGACCGAGGCCGGCCAGGCCTGCCTGGTCCATGCCCTGCGGGTGCTGCAGGAGGTGGAGCAGATGGCGGGCACCCTGTCCGATTTTGCCCGGGGGGTGCGCGGGCAGGTGCGCATCGCCGCCAATACCTCGTCGCTGACCCAGTTCCTGCCGGAAGACCTGGCGTCGTTCATGGAAGCGCACCCGGCCGTGCGCATCGACCTGGAAGAGCAGAACAGCAGCGACATCGTCACCGCCGTGCTGGAGAACCGCGCCGATATCGGCGTGTTCGCCGATCGCACGCCCGCGACGGGGCTGGCGACCGTGCCGTACCGGCTCGACGAGTTGGTGCTGATCGTGCCGCAGCGCCATCCGCTGGCGCGCCAGGCCAGCGTGGCGTTCGCCGATACCCTGGCCTACGATTACGTCGGCCTGCCGCCGGCCACGTCCCTGGCCACCCGCCTGGCCGATGAAAGCGGCCGGCTGGGCCGCGACATGCGGCTGCGCATCCAGGTGCGCAGCTTCGACGCCATCTGCCGCATGGTGGCCGCCACGCGCGGGGTCGGCATCCTGCCGCGCCTGGCGGCCGAGCCGCATGCGCGCTCCATGCCCATCCGCCTGATTCCCCTGGCCGACGACTGGGCGCGCCGTTGGCTGCTGCTCGGGGTGCGCGATGCCGATGCGCTGCCGGTGGCGGCGCGGCTGCTGCTGGCGCATCTGCGCGGCGCGCAGGACCCGGGCACGACCTAAGCTCAGGCCCCACGACAAAGAGGCGCCTTGCACTGGCCGGTAATCGGACGCCGGGGCCGCCGCTGCCGCGCCGGGCTTTCTCGATCCGGGAATGCCCCCTTCCCGAATCGTCCATTCCGCCACCGCGGGCGATGGCGCACACTGCCGGCCATCATCGGTTGGATGCGCCCGGGAGGCGACATGGCAGGGCAGATACTCGCCGGCATACGCGTGCTGGAACTCGGACAACTCATCGCGGGGCCGTTCGCCGCCAAGACGCTGGCGGATTTCGGCGCGCAGGTCGTCAAGATCGAGCCGCCGGGGCAGGGCGATCCGCTGCGCAAATGGCGCCTGCTGCACGAGGGCACCTCGGTATGGTGGGAGGCCCAGTCGCGCAACAAGCAATCCGTCTGCGTCGACCTGCGCCAGCCCGAGGGCCAGGACATCGTGCGCCAGTTGGCGGCCGAGGCCGACGTGCTGATCGAGAATTTCCGTCCCGGCACGATGGAGAAGTGGGGCTTGTCGTGGGAGACGCTGCACGCGCTGAACCCGCGCCTGATCATGCTGCGCATTTCGGGCTATGGCCAGACCGGTCCCAAGGCGCGCGAGCCGGGCTTTGCCGCCATCGGCGAAGCCATGGCCGGGCTGCGCTACCTGAACGGCGAGCCGGGCCGCGCGCCGGTGCGCGCCGGCCTGTCGCTGGGCGACACCATCGCCGGCCTGCATGGCGCGCTGGGGGTGCTGCTGGCCCTGTACCAGCGCGATGCCCGGGGCGGCCAGGGGCAGGTGATCGACGCGGCGCTGTACGAGAGCCTGTTCAATCTCAGCGAAAGCCTGCTGCCGGAATATTCCGTGTTCGGCGCCGTGCGCGAGCCGGCCGGCGCCTCGCTGCCCGGCATTGCGCCGTCCAACGCCTATCGGTGCCGCGATGGCTATGTATTGATCGCCGGCAATGGCGACGCCATCTACACCCGCCTGATGGCCCGCATCGGCCGCGACGACCTGGGCCGCGATCCTGAACTGGCGCACAACGATGGCCGCGCCCGCCGCGTGGCCGAGATCGACCAGGCCATCGGCGCCTGGACCGGCGAGCGCGGCATCGACGAGGTGTTGCAGGCGATGCGCGAAGCCGACGTGCCGGCGGGTCGCATTTATTCCGTGGCCGACATCGCCCATGATCCGCATTACCAGGCGCGCGGGGCCATCACCCGCCTGCAGGCCGCCAGCGGCATCGCCGTGGACATGCCGGCCGTGTTTCCGTGCCTGTCGGCCAACCCTGGCGCGGTGCGCGAGCGCGCGCCGACGCTGGGCGAGCACACCGACGCGGTGCTGGCGTCGGCCGGGCTGAGCCCGGAACAGCGCGAGGCGCTGCGGGCGCGCGGGGTGATCGCATGAGCCACTTCAATTTGCGCTGCCCGGCAGCGAGGATGCAGCCATGAACACCGGTTCCCCCGTCCTGGAAATCAACGAGGTCGGCCCGCGCGACGGCTTGCAGATCGAAGCGCGCATGGTGCCCACCGAAGACAAGATCGCCTTCATCGACGCGCTGTCCGAGTGCGGTTTCGCCCGCATCGAAGTCACCAGCTTCACCTCGCCCAAGGCGATTCCGGCGCTGGCCGATGCCGCCGCCGTGATGCAGGGCATCCGCCGCCGGCCCGGCGTGATCTACACCGCGCTGGTGCCGAACATCCGCGGCCTGGAGCGGGCGCTGGAAGCCGGGGTTGACGAGATGAACCTGGTCATGTCGTGCAGCGAGACGCATAACCGCGCCAACCTGCGCATGACCCGCCAGCAGTCGTTCGACGAACTCAGCCAGGTGCTGGTCGCCGCCGCGCGCGCCGGCGCGCCTTGCAACGTGTCGCTATCGACCGCATTCGGCTGCCCCTTCGATGGCGATGTGCCGACGGCGCAGGTGCTGGACCTGGCAGCCCGTCTGGTGGATGCCGGGGCCCGCGGCATCACGCTGTGCGACACCACCGGCATGGCTTATCCCACCCAGGTCGGCGCGCTGTGCGCCGCCGCCGCGCAGCGCCTGCCGGGCACGGCGCTCACCGCCCACCTGCACAATACGCGCGGCATGGCGCTGGCCAATGCCGTCACGGCGTGGCAGGCCGGCATCACCCGTTTCGATGCCGCCGCCGGCGGCCTGGGCGGCTGTCCCTACGCGCCCGGCGCCAGCGGCAACGTCAACACCGAGGAGCTGGTCCACATGTTCGAGTGCATGGGCGTGCGGACGGGCGTGTCGCTGGAACCGTTGCTCGCCATCCTGCGCGGATTGCCCGCGCTGGTCGGCCGCGAACTGTCCACGGCGCTGCTGCGCGCCGGGCCGCGCCTGGCCGCGCATCCGCCGCCCGCCTGGCTGGCGGAACGTTTCGGCGCCGCGCCGCCGGCGGCATAGCTTTTTTCCGATTCACACCACGCGCCCGCCCGCGGGCGCTTCCTACAAAAACAGCAAGGAGACAACCGCATGACCGCTTTCCGTCCCGTTCCCGTTCTACGCGCCTGCGCCGCCGTCGCGCTGGGCCTGGCCGCCACCGGCACCGCGCACGCGCAGGCGGATTTTCCCAACCGTCCGATCACGCTGATCGTATCGGCCGCGCCCGGCGGCACCACCGACATCGCCGCCCGCCTCATCGCGCAGCCGCTGGGCGCCGCCCTGGGCCAGAGTGTCGTGGTCGAGAACAAGCCCGGCGCCTCGGGCGGCATCGCCGCCCAGGCGGTGGCCCGCGCCAAGCCTGACGGCTACACGCTGCTGTTGCAATACTCGGGCTTCCAGGTCATTACGCCGCACGTCACGCCGACCTCCGGCTGGGACCCGATCAAGGACTTTGCTCCCGTCGCCAATGTGCTGTCCGCGCCGCAGGTCGTGGTGGTGCGCCCGGACTTGCCGATCAAATCCCTGAAGGAGCTGGTCGCGTACGCCAAGGCGAATCCGGGCAAGCTCAACTACGCCTCGTCCGGCAACGGTTCATTGCAGCAGGTCGCCACCGAGCTGCTCAACCAGATGGCCGGCACGCAAATCACGCACATCCCGTACAAGGGCACCGGCCCCGCGCTGAACGACCTGTTGGGCGGCGCCGTCGACATGACCATCACCACGCCGCCGCCGCTGCTGGGCCAGATCGCCGCCGGCAAGCTGCGCGCGCTGGCAGTCACCGGCAGCACGCGCCTGGCGTCGCTGCCGGACGTGCCCACCGCCGCCGAAGCCGGCTATCCCGATCTGATTGTCTCGTCCTGGTTCGCCATGTACGCGCCCAAGGACACGCCCGCGCCGGTGGTGGACAAGATCGCCGGTGAAATCCAGAAGATCATGCAGACCGATGCCTTCCGCAAGAAGGCGGCCGAGCAGGGCGCCGAGGCGGAATTCATGGGGCCGAAGACGCTGGGCGCCTACACCCAGTCCGAACTTGAGCGCTGGGGCAAGGTGGTGAAGGCGGCGGGCATCAAGGCCAACTGACCGCGGCAGCCGGGGAGAAAAACCCAGGCTATAATCTTCGCCTCTGCCCCGGTTTTACGCCGGGGCACGACACCCGAGCGGGTGTAGTTCAATGGTAGAACGGCAGCTTCCCAAGCTTCATACGAGGGTTCGATTCCCTTCACCCGCTCCATTCACCGACGACCAGCCGTAGCCTGCCGCGCGATGACGGCATCGACGATCCGCCGCAACTGCCGGTCGGCGTCGCGGATTGACCGGTTCTGCGCGGACACCTGCGCGCCCTCGAATATGAACGTGAGTTCGCTTGCCGTGTCTTCCGGCGACGCCAGGCCCGCCCGCTCGCACAGGCTGGCCAGCCGCCGCCATTGCCGCGCCTTGTGTTCCTCGATCAGTTTGCGGCCGGGATGTTCCGGATCGGGCAGCTCCGCGATCGAGTTGATGAACGCGCAGCCGCGGTGCGACCAGGCTCGCGCTTCGTCCGAAAAATAGGTGACCCACCCAAGGATCTGCGCGCGGGGATCGTCCGGATGGGCGGCCTCGATGGCATCGAGCGCGCGCCAGTAGTCGTCGATCACCTGGCGCAGCCATTCGGTCACCAGCACATCTTTTGATTGGAAATGGCGGTAGATCGCCATCTTCGTCGTGTTGCCGCGGGCGGCGATGGCATCGACGCCGGTCGCCCGGATGCCATCGTTGTAGAACAGCTCGCCGGCCGCCGCGAGCACGCGTTCGCGCGGCGCGGGAGTGGGGGCGGGCACGGCCTCGTTCTGGTTGTCGCTCTGTTTTCTTGTCATGGGTTCTTGACGACGATACCGATCGGTATCATCATTCGGATTCCGTTGATACTGATCAGTATCACTCAGTGGCGATTCTATGCCACCCCTGGTCGATAGGAAACAGTCATGAAGCTCTCAGAGTACGTGCAATACGACGCGGTCGGGCTTGGCGGCCTCATCGCGCAAGGCGAGGTGAGTCCCCGGGAGCTTGCCGACACGGCGCTTGGCGCGTGCGCGCGGATCAATCCGCGCATCAACGCGGTGATCGAAAGCTGGTCGCCGGACCTGGCCGACGTTGACGCCGCGAGGGACAGAAATTCGCCTCTGGCGGGCGTCCCCTTCCTGATCAAGGATGTGGGGGTCGCGATGGCCGGCAGGAAAAACGAGTTCGGCAGCAGGCTGGCGCAAGGCTTCACGGCCGCGGCCGATTCGCTGCTGATGCGGCGCTTTCGCGAGGCCGGGCTGGTGACCCTGGGGCGCACCGCGACGCCAGAGTTCGCCTGGAGCGGCACGACCGCATCCACGCTGTGCGGCCCGACGCGCAACCCCTGGAATGTGGCCCATGGCGCGGGCGGATCGAGCGGCGGCGCCGCGGCGGCGGTTGCCGCCGGCATCGCGCCGTTGGCCCATGCCACCGACGCGGCCGGCTCGATCCGCATTCCCTCGGCGGCTTGCGGCGTGTTCGGGCTCAAACCGACGCGCGGCCGCGTGTCCAATGGGTCCGGGCTGGAAGAGGCCATCAACGGCCTGGCGGCGCAGCTCGGCGTCAGCCGTTCGGTCCGTGACAGCGCCGCGCTGCTGGACGCGGTGCACGGCGCGGCCGATGGCGAGCCGTATGCGATTGCGCCGCCGGTTGGCCGTTACCTGGCGCAAGTCGGCATCGAGCCCGGCAAGCTGCGCATCGGCGTCATGCCGCAGGCCTGGGGAGGCCAGCGCACCCAGGCGCCCATCCTGGAGCGCCTCGCCGAGGCGGTGCGGCTGTGCGCCTCGCTCGGCCACGAGGTCGAAGAGGCCGAGGCGCCGCTGGGCGTCAGTTGGGAGGCGTTCGTGCATGCCAGCTCGGTGCTGTGGTCCGCCAACATCGCCGCATGGATCGACGGCATCGCGGGCGCCACGGGGCGCCAGCCCGACCTGGCAACCCTGGAGCCGCAGACGCTTGCGGTCTATCGGACGGGGCGCTCGATCGGCGCCATCGAGATGCTCCATGCCCTCGATCTGCGCAATGCCGTGACCCGCGGCGTGGCGGCGTTCTTCTCGCGCTACGACCTGCTGTTGACCCCCACGTTGCCCGACCTGGCTCCGGCCTTGGGGACCTATGCCGTCGGCGCAGACACGATGGACGGCCACCAATGGACCGACCGCGTCTTTGGCCGTTCGCCGTTCACCCCGGTTTTCAACGCCGCCGGACTGCCGGCCATGTCGGTGCCGTTGTTCCAGGACGCCGCGACCGGCCTGCCGATTGGCATGCAGTTCGTTGCGCCGGCCGGCCGCGAGGATGTGCTGTTCCGGGTGGCCGGCCAGCTGGAGCGCAGCCTGCCTTGGGCGGCACGGCAGCCAGGCGAGTGGGTGTCGACGGGGAACGATTGAGCCGGCGCGATTCAAGTACCCTATAGCCCATCCCCGTGCCAGAACCCCACGTATGCAAGACGATCTTTTCGGCGATGCGCTACCCTTGCCGCCGGCCAACACGCCGGATCATGCCAAGTCTCGTGCCAATCCCGATCTTTCCGCCCTTCGCGGCATGGCCAGGGTGCTGCCCGCTCCCGCGGGGCAGGAATGGCGCGCGCTCGCGGGCCAGTTGCCGGCGCCGTTGCGCTTTGGCGTCTCCACCTGGTCATACCCCGGCTGGGAAGGGCTGGTCTGGGACGGCGAATACGATTCGAGCACGCTGTCCCGGCATGGCCTGGGCGCCTACCACCGGCATCCGCTTTTGCGCACGGTTTGCGTGGACCGGACTTTCTGGCAGCCGTTGACGGCGAGCCAGTATGCCGGTTACGCGGGACAGGTCGACGATGATTTCCGGTTCGTCGTCAAATGCCCCTCCAGCATTACCGACGCCCAGGTGCGTGGCGAAGAAGGCAGGACGCGCGAGGCCAACCCGGTCTTCCTCGATCCGTCGCTAGCGGTCCAGGAATTCGTGCGCCCGGCGCTGGAAGGCCTGGGGGCCAAGCTCGGGGTCCTGGTGTTCCAGCTGAGTCCGCTGCCGCTGGGCTGGCTGAGTCGCTCGGCATCGCTGTTCGAGAAACTGGGGCACATGCTGGCGGCCGTGCGGGAGGCATTGTCCGCACATGAGGCCGTGATCGTCGCGGTGGAAGTACGCGACCCGGAACTGTTGGGCCAGGCGATGGTTGACACGCTCAAGGCGCATGGGGCCACTTTCTGTCTGGGGCTGCATGGCAAGATGCCGCCGATCGACGCGCAACTGCCGATGCTGCGCGCGCTGTGGCCGGGGCCGCTGGTCTGCCGCTGGAACCTGAACCGCGTTTTCGGCCCCTATGGCTATGCCGATGCGCAGAAGAAGCATGATCCGTTCAATGCCCTGCTCAGCGAGGATATCCCCACGCGCACGGTGCTGGCGCGCACGATCCGCGGCATCACGGGCGCGGGCCAGCCGGCCTACGTGACGGTCAGCAACGATGCCGAGGGCTGCGCGCCGCTGTCCATCCTGAAACTGGCCCAGGCCATTGCGGGGTAGGGCCTGCCCGGCTCGGCATGCCGGGGCACTGAGCCCGGCCGGCGGCCGTGCCGGGCGGGGTAAAATCTGCTCCCCATGCGCCACTCCGATTTCGACCAACGCCTCGCCGCCTTAGGCGCCCAGCCAGCTCATCGCGGGCGGGTCATGCGCGCCTGGCTGAGCGGGCAGGCGTTCGACAGCGCCGCGTGGCGGCGGCGCTTCGACAACTATCTGCCGCTGGCGCTGCGCCAGGCGCTGCCCGCCCTGGCGGCGGACCTGGACGGTCTGGCCCGCGTCCGTTCCGAGCATGCCGGCAATGACGGTTCGCGCCTGCTGGTCGATCTGGCCGACGGCCAGATGGTGGAAAGCGTGCTGCTGCCGCGCGATGGGCTGTGTGTGTCGACCCAGGTCGGCTGCGCGGTCGGCTGCCGGTTTTGCATGACCGGCAAGAGCGGCCTGATCCGCCAGGTCGCCAGCATGGAGATCCTGGCGCAGGTGGTGCTGGCGCGGCGCTTGCGCGCGGTCAGGAAAGTGGTTTTCATGGGCATGGGTGAACCGGCGCACAATCTGGAAAACGTGCTGGAAGCCATCAACCTGCTCGGCACCGAAGGCAACATCGGCCACAAGAACCTGGTGTTCTCCACCGTGGGGGACCCCCGTGTATTCGAGGCGCTGCCGCGGCAAGCGGTCAAGCCTGCCCTGGCGCTGTCGCTGCATACGACCCGGGGCGAGCTGCGCGAGCACCTGCTGCCGCGCGCGCCGAGGATCGCGCCACAGGAACTGGTGGAACTGGGCGAACGCTACGCCCGCGATACCGGCTACCCGATCCAGTACCAATGGACGCTGCTCAAGGGCATCAATGACGGCGACGACGAACTCGATGCGATCCCGCGCCTGCTCAAGGGCAAGTTCGGCGTGCTCAATGTGATTCCCTTCAACAGCCTGGAAGGCGACGACTACCAGCGACCCGAAGCCGAACGCATCCGCGAGATCGTGCGCACGCTGCATCGCCGTGGCGTGCTGACCAAGATCCGGAACAGCGCCGGGCAGGACGTGGATGGCGGCTGCGGCCAGTTGCGCGCCCGCGCCGTGGGAGCGGAGCAGGTGGTCGAACTGCGCCGCAACCGCGCGGCCAGGCGGGAAGCCGCGTAGACCGGCCTTGCCTGCAACGCGGTGGCGCGTCGTCGCGGCCGATCACGCGTGCGCGGGATTGATCAGCGAAGTCAGCACGTGGTCCGTCCAGGCGCCGTTGATCTTCAGATAGGCGCGCGCCATGCCTTCGCGCTCGAACCCCAGGCCCTTCAGCAGACGGGCGCTGCGGGCGTTCTCGGGCCGGTGGTTCGCCATGATGCGGTGCAGGCCGTGTTCGGTAAACATGAAATGTGTCGCGGCGACGAGGCATTCGCGCATCAGTCCGTGCCCTTCGCGATCTTGCGCGAGTGAGAAGCCGAGATGGCAGGCCTGGAAAACCCCCCGCACGATATTGGTGAAGTTGCAGGTGCCGACCAGACTGTCGTCGGTCCTGTCGAACAGCAGCAGGTGCACCGCCTGCCCGGCAGCGGTGTTCATCTCCATCGCGGCAAGCCGTTCTTCGGTCGACGAGGCGGTGTAGAACGCGTCGGACCGGGCGGGTTCCCAAGGCTGCAGGTGGGCCCGGTTGGCAAGATGGTATGCCAGCAAGGCGGGGGCATGCTGGCGAATCGCCGGCCGCAGCGACAGGCGTGGCGTGAGCAGGGGACGGGCCGGTGCCGTTGGCGCGGGGATCATGGGTCGACGGAGGGGGAGCAGCGGAAGGCGCAAAGATACCGCGGATGGGTGAACGGCGGAAATGCGTGGCGCCGGCCGCCCCGGCCGGCAGGCTATGCCGGCATGTCGGCCGGATGGTCCGCGGGTTCCCGGTTCAGCTTCGCGTGCCGGTACAGGCCCTCCCGGTCCAGGATCGTCATCCCCCGATAATGCGTCTGTAGCACGCCCAGCCGCGCCAGCCGGGTCAGGGCGGCGTTACAGCGTTGCCGCGACACGCCGCACAGGCTGGCGATTTCCTCCTGGGATATCTTGAGCCGGCCGTTGTTATCGGAATGCTGCTCGGCGTTCAGTTGCGCGGCGACGGCGCGGGCCACGGTGGTGTCGACGTCCAGCAGCACGTTGCCGGTGTAGCTGGCCATCAGCCAGTTGACGCGTTGCGCCAGGTGGGTCATCAGCGCCTTGGTGAACGCGATATTGTTGTTCCACAGGCGCTCGCAGGTGTCGCGCGGCAGGATCACGACCTGGCTGGGCCGTAGCGCCACCACTTCGTATTCGAACGGCTCACGGCGGATCATGGTGGCCTCGCCGAACCAGCTGCCGGTGCTGAAGCCGGCCAGCGACAGCGATCGGCCGTCCGAGCCGCGCGACGACCATTTCACCAGGCCGTCCACCACGCCGTACCAGCCCAGCGACTTGGACCCCTCGCGGAACAGGCGTTCGCCCGCCCGCAACGACACCACCCGCAGTTCGGCCCGCACCATGTCGCGCTCCAGGCGCGGCAGGCCGTTGTACCAGGGCACGACGGCCAGCATCCGGTCCACCGGGTCTGGCTTGGCCCGCCGCTTCGGGCTGGCAGGTTCATGGCCGGTTCCGGCTGCCGGTGCGCGCATGGTTGTCCCCGTTCCGCCGTGGTGAGAGCGCCCAGGTAAACCCTAGGGCGCTTTGTCAACATGATGACTGTTCGCATTTGGGGCCAGTCCGAGAATATTCGGGGCCCCAGAGCCAAAAAACCATAAGAGGAGACAGGTATGTTGTCAATGCCACGCAGGTTTTCACGCGCTGTCCTGGCCGGCGCCATCGCAGGCGCGCTATTGCAAGCGGGCGCGGCCCAGGCGCAGATTTCCGACGATGTGATCCGGATCGGCTTCATTACCGACATGTCGGGCGTGTATTCCGGCCCCGATGGCCCTGGCGGCGCGGAAGCCATCAAGATGGCGATCGAGGAGATGGGCGGCGAGGTCAACGGCAAGAAGATCGAGCTGTTGACGGCCGACCACCAGAACAAGGCGGACATCGCCTCGGCCAAGGCGCGCGAGTGGTTCGATCAGCGCGGCCTGGACCTGCTGATCGGCGGCACCAATTCGAGCACCGCGCTGGCCATGTCCAAGGTGGCGGCCGACAAGAAGAAGCCCATCATCGTGGTGGGGGCGGGCGCGCCGGCCCTGACCAACGAACAGTGCACGCCGTACACGCTGAACTATGCCTACGACACCGTGGCGCAGGCGCGCGGCACCGGGGGCGCGGTGGTGAAGGCGGGCGGCAAGAGCTGGTACATCCTGACGGCCGACTACGCCTTCGGCCATGCGCTGCAGGCCGATACCACCAAGGTGGTCGAGGCCGGCGGCGGCAAGGTGATCGGGTCGGTCAAGCATCCGCTGTCGACCAGCGATTTCTCATCGTTCCTGTTGCAGGCGCAGGCCAGCAAGGCCGAAATCCTGGCGCTGGCCAATGCCGGCGCCGACGCCACCAATGCGATCAAGGCGGCCAATGAATTCGGCCTGACCAAGACGATGCGGCTGGCCGGCATGATCATGTTCATCAATGACATCCATGCCATGGGCCTGCAAACGGCGCAGGGCATGTACCTGACCGACAGCTGGTACTGGAATGCGTCGGACGAGACGCGGGCCTGGGCGCAGAAGTTCTACGAGCGCCGCAACGCCATGCCGTCCTCGCTGCAGGCGGCCGACTATTCGGCGGCCATCCAATACCTGCGCGCGGTCAAGGCCACTGGCACGGACGACGCCGACAAGGTGCTGGCCTACCTGCGCGGGAACAAGCTCAACGACGTGTACATCAAGAACGGCGTGGTGCGCCCTGACGGCCGCGTGGTGCATGACATGTACCTGTTGCAGGTCAAGACGCCCGAGGAATCGAAGGCGCCCTGGGACTACTTCAAGGTGGTGCAGACCATCGACGGCAACGAGGCCTTCACCACCAAGGCCGAAACCCGCTGCGCCCTTTGGAAATAAGAGAACCGTCATGGCAAAACGCAAAGTGATCGTCACCATTGCCCCCACCGGGGGCATGGCGTTCAAGAGCCAGAATCCGCACCTGCCGACCCAGCCGGCCGAGATCGCCGAGGACGTCTACCGCTGCTACAACGCCGGGGCCAGTGTGGTGGCGTTGCATGCGCGCCGTCCCGACGACCAGGCCACCTGCGATGCGGCGATCTATCGCGACATGAACCAACGCATCCGCGAGCGCTGCGACATCGTGCTGAACAACTCCACTGGCGGCGGCGTGCATGGCGACATGGTCAAGGAGACCACGCCGGGCACCTGGGAGATCCTGTGGGAAGAGCGGCTCAAGGGCATGGACGCCGGCGCCGAGATGTGCACGCTGGACGCCACCACGCTGAACCTGGCTTTCGGCGACCGCGAATATCTGATGAACACGCCCTTGACCCGCGCGCGCGAGCTGGCGGCCGGCATGAAGGCGCGCGGCATCAAGCCCGAGTGGGAGGTGTTCAGCCCGACGCACATCCTGCAGGACGCGACCACGCTGATCAACGAGGGGCTGGACGAGGCGCCGCATTTCATCAACCTGGTGATGAACGTGCACCGCAACTTCCAGAACGCGATGCCGTTCTCGCCGCGCCACTTGCAGATGATGGTGGACCTGCTGCCCAAGAACAGCATCTTTTGCGTCAGCGGCATCGGGCCGTCGCAGCTGGAAGCCAACATCAGCGCACTGCTGCTGGGCGGGCATGCGCGGGTGGGGCTGGAGGACAACCTGTATTACCGCCATGGCGAACTGGCGACCAACGTGCAGCTGACCGAGCGCATCGTGCGCATCATCCGCGAACTGGACATGGAACCCGCGACGCCCGCCGAGGCGCGCGAGATCATGGGCTTGCCGCTGCGCAGCGGCGTGCGGCCGGAATTCGCGCTGTAGGCCATGATGCGGGGTGTCTCTAGGAGGGTAGCCTGATGATCGAATCGTTGAAGGGCAAGCGGGTCCTGATCACCGCGGGCGCGGGGGGCATCGGCCTGGCCATCGCGCGCAAGTTCCTGGCCTCGGGCGCGCAGGTGCATATCTGCGATGTGGCCGCGGAAGCGGTGCAGGCAGCGGTGCGGGCGCATTCCGGCTTGAGCGGCAGCGTCACGGACGTGGCCGATGAAGCCCAGGTGCTGGCCATGTTCGGGGACCTGGCGGGGCGCTGGGGCAAGCTGGACGCGCTGGTGAACAACGCCGGCGTCTCGGGCCCCACCAGCCGGCTCGAAGACACGGATCTGGCGGCCTGGCAGGCCACGCTGGACGTCAACCTGACGGGGACCTTCCTGTGCGCGCGCAGCGCGGTGCCGCTGCTGCGCGAGGCGGGGGGCGGGGCGATCATCAACATCTCGTCGGTCGCGGGCCGGCTGGGCTTTTCGCTGCGCAGCCCCTACAGCGCCAGCAAGTTCGGGTTGGCCGGGTTGACGCAGACCTGGGCGATGGAGCTTGGGCCGTCGAACATCCGCGTCAATTCGGTGCTGCCGGGCGTGGTGGCGGGCGAGCGGGTCGAACGCATCATCGCCGCGCGCGCGGCGGCGGCAGGCGTCAGCAACGACGCCATGCGCGCGCAACTGGTGGAAAAGGTATCGCTGCGCAAGATGACCCAACCCGAGGACATCGCCAATCAGGTGGCGTTCCTGTGTTCGGACGAGGGGGCGATGATCAGCGGCCAGAGCATTTCGGTTTGCGGCAACGTCGAATACCTGGGGTGACGCGGCTGCGCCGTGGCGCGCGCGGGCGCGCCGAGCTCAAGGGGGCGGGATATCCGGGTCATCCCTGAGCCGCCGGCTTGCATTTCGGGACGCGAAACGGGCAAAAATGGTGTCTGATACAGGGGGTTGCCTTAGTGATTTTCCCCTCATAACGAGAACACCATGAGACATTTCCTGCCCGCCCTGGGCGCTGCCCTTGTTTTGTCCCTCGGCACCCACGCCGCCTCGGCCCAGCAGGCGCCCGCCGCCGCCAAGCCGCCGCACGATCCTTTTTTCTGGCTGGGCGAGATCAACAAGGCCACGGCCGTGATCAATACCGACCAGGGACTGCTCGACAAGTCCATGGCGCCGCGCCTGGCGGCGGGCGTGGCCAAGGTGATCCATGACGGCAACCAGCCGGGCGCCAAGCGGCCGGCCACGGTCATCACCTTCGAGCCGCTGCTGATCAAGGCGGCGGGGGAGGATGTCACGCTGCTGCACGCCGGCCGTTCCAGCCAGGACATGCACGCCACCTACCGCAGCGCCATCCTGCGCGACAAGCTGCTGGAGCTGGCCGATCAGCTCAATGCCACCTCGACCACGCTGGTGGAACTGGCCGCCAGGCACCGCGCCACCATCGTGCCGAACTACACCAATGGCGTGGCGGCGCAGCCCAACAGTTATGGCCACTATCTGCTGGGGCAGGCCGCCGGAATGGCGCGCGATGCCCAGCGCATCCGCGAGGCCTACGCGCGCATCGACCGCTCGCCCATGGGCACCACGGTGCTCAATGGCACCAGTTGGCCGCTGGACCGCAAGCGCATGGCGCAGTACCTGGGCTTTACCGCGCTGGTCGACAATGCCTATGACGCCTCGCAGATCTCGTCGATGGATCAGCCGGTGGAAGTGGCGTCGATCGTCACCAGCATCGCGCTGCGCACCGGCAACTTCGTCGAAGACGTGATGACGCAGTACGCGCAGCCGCGGCCCTGGATCCTGCTGGAAGAGGGCGGCGGCAACACCTATGTGTCCAGCGCCATGCCGCAAAAACGCAACCCGGGCCTGCTCAACGGCACGCGTAGCGACGCCTCGACCGCGGTGACGCTGGCCATGGGGCCGGTGATCCAGACGCACAACATCACCCCGGGCATGAGCGATCCGAAGGACGTCAAGCAGAACTCGGCGATGGTCGATGCCGGCATTTCCGCGCTCAAGCGCTGGGACCGCGTGCTCAAGGCCCTGGTGATCAGCCCCGAGCGCGCGCTGGAGGAACTGAACAGCGACTGGACCGCCTCGCAGGAACTGGCCGACGTGCTGATGCGCAAGTACAAGCTGCCGTTCCGCGACGGCCATCACTTCGCCTCGGAGGTGGTGAGTTACGCCAAGGCCAACAACATCAAGCCGCTGGACTTCCCCTACGACCAGGCACGGCGCATCTACGCCGAGGCGATGAAGGGCTCCAAGTATCCGAACGAACTGCCGATGAGCGAGGCCGAGTTCCGTTCGACGCTGGACCCGGTGGCTATCGTCAAGAACCGCGCCACCATCGGCGGTCCGCAGCCGGCGGAAATGGAGCGCATGATCAATGAGGCGCGCGCGCAACTGGCCGCGCAGGACAAGTGGATCAAGGCACGCCGCGCGCACATCGCCGACTCGCTGGCCAGGCTGGATAAGGATTTCGACGCCCTGGCGGCCAGCGCGCCGGAAGACAAGCGCCAGTAAGGCGCGGCCGGCGTGCGCCGGCCCGCGCCTCAGAAGCCGGACTGCGGCACGTGCACCCGGCCTTCCATCAGCACGCGCGCGCTGCGGCTCATGATGGCCTTGGTGACGGTCCATTCGCCGTCGATCAGCTGGGCCTGGGCGCCGACGCGCAGCGTGCCCGAGGGATGGCCGAAGTTGACCTGGTCGCGCTGTCCGCCGCCTGCGGCCAGGTTGACCAGCGTGCCCGGCACGGCGGCGGCAGTGGCGATGGCGACCGAGGCGGTGCCCATCATGGCGTGGTGCAGCTTGCCCATGGACAGGGCGCGCACCAGCACGTCGATGTCGCCGGCGCCGATCGGCTTGCCGCTGGAGGCCGTGTAGGCCTTGGGGCGGGCCACGAACGCCACCTTGGGCGTGTGCTGGCGCGCGGCCGCTTCCTCCAGGGTCTTGATCAGGCCCATGCGCAGGGCGCCGTGGGCGCGGATGGTCTCGAAGCGCGCCAGCGCGGCGGCATCGCTGTTGATGTCGTCCTGCAGCTCGGTGCCGGAGTAGCCCAGGGCTTCGGCGTCCAGGAAGATGGTGGGAATGCCGGAGTTGATCATGGTGGCCTTGAAGGTGCCCACGCCGGGCACTTCCAGGTCGTCCACCAGGTTGCCGGTGGGGAACATCGAGCCGCCGTCGCCTTCTTCGGCCGGGTTCATGAATTCCAGTTGCAGTTCGGCGGCTGGGAAGGTCACGCCGTCCAGTTCGAAGTCGCCGGTCTCCTGCACCGCGCCGTCGGTGATGGGCACGTGGGCGATGATCGTCTTCTGGATGTTGGCCTGCCAGATGCGCACCACGGCGATGCCGTCGTGCGGCACGCGGGCCGGATCGACCAGGCCATTGGTGATGGCGAAGGGGCCGACGGCGGCCGACAGGTTGCCGCAGTTGCCGCTCCAGTCAACGAAGGCCTGGTCGATCGAGACCTGGCCGAACAGGTAGTCGACGTCGTGTTCCGGCCGGCTGCTCTTGCCGATGATGACGGTCTTGCTGGTGCTGGAGGTGGCCGCGCCCATGCCGTCGATCTGTTTGCCGTAGGGGTCGGGGCTGCCGATGACGCGCAGCAGCAGCGCATCGCGCGCCGGGCCGGGCACGCGGGCGGATTCGGGCAGGTCGTCGAGCTTGAAGAACACGCCTTTGCTGGTGCCGCCGCGCATGTACGTGGCGGGAATCTTGATCTGGGGGGCATGGGCCATGGGGGGCAGTCCTGATGTCTTGGGTGGGGAAGGCGGGCGCCTTGGCGCCCGCCATGCGAAGGTGCGTCAGCCGGCCTGCTTGGCCGCGCCGGCGGCCGATTCGGCTTCCAGGAAGTCCTGCGCGAAGCGTTGCAGCACGCCGCCGGCCTCGTAGATCGACACTTCTTCCGCAGTGTCCAGGCGGCAGGTCATCGGCACTTCCAGCGTTTCGCCGTTGCGGCGGTGGATCACCAGCGTCAGGTCGGCGCGCGGCTTGCGCTCGCCCGTCACGTCGTAGGTCTCGGTGCCGTCCAGCGCCAGCGTCTTGCGGTTCACGCCCGGCTTGAATTCCAGCGGCAGCACGCCCATGCCGATCAGGTTGGTGCGGTGGATGCGTTCGAAACCTTCGGCGGCGATGGCCTCGACCCCGGCCAGGCGCACGCCCTTGGCGGCCCAGTCGCGCGACGAGCCCTGGCCGTAGTCGGCGCCGGCCACGATGATGAGCGGCTGCTTGCGGTTCATGTAGGTCTCGATGGCTTCCCACATGCGCATTTCCTGGCCTTCGGGTTCGACGCGGGCCAGCGAGCCCTGCTTGACCGTGCCGTCGGCGTTCCTGACCATCTCGTTGAACAGCTTCGGATTGGCGAAGGTGGCGCGCTGCGCGGTCAGGTGGTCGCCGCGGTGGGTGGCGTAGGAGTTGAAGTCCTCTTCCGGCAGGCCCATCTTGTGCAGGTATTCGCCGGCGGCGCTGTCCATCAGGATGGCGTTGGACGGCGACAGGTGGTCGGTGGTGATGTTGTCGCCCAGGACGGCCAGGGGGCGCATGCCGCGCAGGGTGCGTTCGCCGGCCAGCGCGCCTTCCCAGTAGGGCGGGCGGCGGATGTAGGTGCTTTGCGGGCGCCAGGCGTACAGCGGATCGACGGCGGCATCGCGCTCATTGCGCAGGCCGAACATGGGCGCGTAGACCTTGCGGAACTGCTCCGGCTTGACGGCGGCCTTGACCATGGCGTCGATCTCTTCGTCGCTGGGCCAGATGTCCTTGAGGCGGATCTCGCGGCCGTTGGCGTCCGTGCCGAGCACGTCGCGTTCGATGTCGAAGCGGATGGTGCCGGCGATGGCGTAGGCCACCACCAACGGCGGCGAGGCCAGGAAGGCCTGCTTGGCGTAGGGGTGGATGCGGCCGTCGAAGTTGCGGTTGCCGGACAGCACCGCGGTGGCGTACAGGTCGCGGTCGATGATTTCCTGCTGGATCTTCGGATCGAGCGCGCCGGACATGCCGTTGCAGGTGGTACAGGCAAACGCCACCACGCCGAAGCCGAGCTTTTCCAGGTCTTCGGTCAGGCCGGCTTCGTCCAGGTACAGGGCCACGGCCTTGGAACCGGGCGCCAGCGAGCTCTTGACCCACGGCTTGCGCGTCAGGCCGGCGCGGTTGGCGTTGCGCGCCAGCAGGCCGGCGGCGATGACGTTGCGCGGGTTGCTGGTGTTGGTGCAGCTGGTGATGGCCGCGATGATGACGGCGCCGTCGGGCATCTGGCCCGGCTGGTTCTCGACCGTACCGGCGATGCCGCGCTCGGCCAGGTCGGCCACCGGCAGGCGGCGGTGCGGGTTGGACGGGCCGGCCAGGGTGCGCACCACGGTCGACAGGTCAAAGCGCAGCACGCGCTCGTATTCGGCGGTCTTCATGCTGTCGGCCCACAGGCCGGCGGTCTTGGCGTAGGTTTCCACCAGGGCGATCTGCTCGTCCTCGCGGCCGGTCAGGCGCAGGTAGTCGATGGTCTGCTGGTCGATGGCGAACATCGCGGCGGTGGCGCCGTACTCGGGCGCCATGTTCGAGATGGTGGCGCGGTCGCCCAGCGTCAGGCTGGCGGCGCCTTCGCCGTGGAATTCCAGGTAGGCGCCGACCACTTTTTCCTTGCGCAGGAATTCGGTCAGCGTCAGCACCACGTCGGTGGCGGTGATGCCGGGGCCGGCGCGACCGGTCAGTTCGACGCCGATGATGTCGGGCAGGCGCATCCACGAGGCGCGGCCCAGCATCACGTTTTCGGCTTCCAGGCCGCCCACGCCGATGGCGATCACGCCCAGCGCGTCGACGTGCGGGGTGTGGCTGTCGGTGCCGACCAGCGTGTCGGGGAAGGCCACGCCGTCCTGCGTGTAGATCACCGGCGACATGCGTTCCAGGTTGATCTGGTGCATGATGCCGTTGCCCGGGGGCACCACTTCGATGTTGCGGAAGGCCTGCTTGGTCCAGTCGATGAAGTGGAAGCGGTCTTCGTTGCGGCGGTCTTCCACCGCGCGGTTCTTGGCGAAGGCGTCGGGGTCGTTGCCGCCGTATTCCACGGCCAGCGAGTGGTCGACGATCAACTGCACCGGCACCACCGGGTTGACCTTGGCGGGGTCGCCGCCCTTGTCGGCGATGGCGTCGCGCAGGCCGGCCAGGTCGACCAGCGCGGTCTGGCCGAGGATGTCATGACAGACCACGCGCGCCGGATACCACGGAAAGTCCAGGTCGCGGCGGCGTTCGATCAGCTGTTTGAGCGCATCCGTCAGCAGCGCCGGATCGCAGCGGCGCACCAGGTTCTCCGCATGCACGCGCGAGGTGTAGGGCAGGCGGTCGTAGGCGCCGGGGGCGATGGCGTCCACGGCGGCGCGCGCATCGAAATAGTCCAGGCGGGTGCCTTGCAGGGGCTTGCGATAGGATTTGTTCATGCCTCGGTGCGCTTCAGGTTGCCCTGAGCGATCTGTTTTTCAATGTTGAGACGGGATGCGCGGATGTGGCGGCGCATCAGGAGTTCAGCCAACTCGCCATCGCGGTCGGCGATGGCGTCGAGAATGCGGTGGTGCTCGGCATACGACTGCCGCGGGCGGTTGGGGGTGGTCGAGTACTGGATACGGTACATCCGCGCCAGTTGATAGAGTTCGTCGCACAGCATGCGGAACAGCATCTGGTTGCCGCTGCCTTTGACGATACGGTAGTGGAAGTCGTAGTCGCCCTCCTGCTGGTAGTAGCCGATGCCGGCCTGGAAGGCCTCGTCCTTTTCGTGGGCGTGCAGCACCTGGCGCACCTGCTCGACCTCGGCCGGCGCCATGCGCTCGGCCGCCAGGCGACAGGCCATGCCTTCGAGCGATTCGCGGATTTCGTAGAGTTCGGCCAGTTCCTGCGGACTGAGCGATACCACCCGGGCGCCGGCATGCGGTACCCGCACCAGCAGCCGCTGGCCTTCCAGGCGGTGCAGCGCCTCGCGCAGCGGGCCGCGGCTGACGCCATGCTCGCGCGCCAGTTCCGGTTCGGAGATTTTGCTGCCGGGGGCGATCTCGCCCTTGACGATGGCGGCCTGGATCTTGCGGAAAATCTGTTCCGCCAGGGTCTCGCTGTCGTCGGGCAGGGCGCCGGGAAGGGTCAGCACTTTGCTCATGGTGTCAACAATCGGATGTTTTTCCAGGCGAAAACCCGGTTTTGGACGCCGTTCGGCGTTCGATTGTCAACAATTTACCCTTGGTCCGAGAGCGCTGCAAGCGGCGTTGGTAATCCCGGCGTGACAATAGTAATGTTATTACATATCATTTACGGTCTGGCTGCCGCCTGCGATGGGCGGCCAGACCCGTTCCACCCCCTTGCCGGAGCCTTCCGCATGAAAGTCCTTTCCTCGCTCAAAGACGCCAAGACTCGCCATCGCGACTGCCAGGTGGTCAAGCGCCGCGGGCGCATCTACGTGATCTGCAAATCCAATCCGCGCTTCAAGGCGCGCCAGGGCGGGGCCAAGCACAAGTAGCCGGGCAGCCTGGCCTGGGCCGGCTGCCGGACCGTGGCCGACGGTTCATGCTGCCCGGAGGCGGTCAGGGACCGGTGTCCGGATAGTTCGGACCGGCATCGTGGAAACCGCCGCTGCTGTACGGGTTGACGGCGCCCGGATGGGGCGGGCCGCCTGGGCCCAGCGAGGAACAGCCGCCCAGGATCAGCAGGGCGGCCAACAAGGCAAATGCGCGTATGGGGGTGGCATGCATGGTCATCTCCGGTGGCCGCCCCTCGGCGGCCACATGCAGCGTATGGTGCTGTTGCCAGTTTACGCCCGGCGCGGGGGGCGTGGTTTGTGCGGCTTGGGAGGCGCACGCCGGGTAATGTCGCCCAGTGGCCGCGTGCGCGGGCGACGCGGGGCGGCTTTGTGGCATGCTGCGGGCTGCCCGCCGTTTACCGGTTTTTCCCATGTCCAGATTGCTGTCGCGCCTGTGCGATTTCCTGTTGCTCTTCGCCACGGCGTCGTTGTTCGGCGCCTGTCTCACCGCCAAGCTGCGCACGGGCAGCTATGGGCTGGAAATTCCCCAGGCGCCCTATATGTACGAGCGCGCCGATTTCTTCCTGGATGCGATATTCGCCGGGCTGGTTGCGACGGCGGCCCTGGCGCTGGCGGAGCGGTTGTCGCGCGCCACGCTTTCGTCGCCGGGGCGCGCCGTGCGCTTCGCCGTGGCGGCGTTGCTTGCCATCTATCTCGGGCCGCCGGACCCGCGGCTGTTCGGCAACACCTGGGCGCCCTGGGAGGCGACGGTCGAGCTGTTCCTGGGCCAGTGGGATATCGCGCTGCCGCTGGCGTTGGCCGCCGCGGCCGTACGCGGCCTCCTGCGGCGGACGGCCGGATCGCGGCGCTAGCCGCGCAACCTGCGATCCAGCTCCCGCACGGTCTGGTACAGCACGCGCGTGTCGTCCAGCCACTGCGCCATCGGCTATGGCCCGATCCAGACGGTCTGGGCGGATGGCGGCACGGCGCGCTGAACGGCGGCCGCATGACGCTTGCAGGCGGGTGATTTGCGCTACATTTGCCCGACGCGCCGCCGGCCGGCAGCCGCCGCGAGCGCGGCCCCTCATCGCCACCCGGATCTCCAGGAGTCCTCCCGCATGTCCTCCCTAGACTCGTTCGCCATCACCCGGAAATGGCCTGCCCGCCATCCCGACCGCATCCAACTGTATTCGCTGCCCACGCCCAATGGCGTCAAGGTGTCGATCCTGTTGGAAGAGCTGGGCCTGCCCTATGAACCGCACCGCGTCAGTTTCGATTCGCAGGACCAGTTTTCGCCGGAATTCCTGTCGCTCAGCCCGAACAACAAGATCCCCGCGATCCTCGATCCCAATGGTCCTGACGGCAAGCCGCTGGCACTGTTCGAGTCCGGCGCCATCCTGGTCTACCTGGCCAGCAAGACCGGCCAGCTCATCCCCGCCGATACCGCCAGCCGTTTCGAGACGCTGCAATGGGTGATGTTCCAGATGGGCGGCATCGGCCCGATGTTCGGCCAACTGGGCTTTTTCCATAAATTCGCTGGCAAGGACTACGAGGACAAGCGTCCGCGCGACCGCTACGTGGCCGAATCCAAGCGCCTGCTGGGCGTGCTGGACAAGCGCCTGGAAGGGCGTGACTGGGTCATGGGCGAGCAATACACCATTGCCGATATCGCCATCCTGCCGTGGGTGCGCAACCTTGTCGGTTTCTACGGCGCCGGTGATCTGGTCGAGTTCCCGCAGTTCAAGAATGTCGCCCGCGTGCTGGAAGCCTTCGTGGCGCGTCCGGCCGTGATCAAGGGCCTGACGATTCCGGCCTGAGGGCCTGCGTAGGCGCCGGTCCGGCAGCGCATCGCGGTGCGCCGGACCGGATGGATCCCGCTTCCGCACAATGGCTTCCCTGTTAACTAGTCTGAGGAATCGGACCGGTTTGCGCCACGTCAAACAACGTGGGCGCACTCATGCCTCTTGGTCATATGCTTATTACTGAAAGGCGTAAGCTGCCTCCATAAGCTGGACCACGCAGTACGAACCCCCGACGTGCGCGCTGGCCGGCGGCAACGGAGGGTTGAATGAAGCATTTCGGGATCAAGGCGGTGGCGCTGCTGGCGCTGGCGGGACTGGGCGGCGGTATCGGCGGCGCCCATCTGTTGACCGCCATCCGCAAGACGGACAGCACGGTCGTCGTCGATACGCAGGATCGAAGGCTGGCCGAGGCCGGCGCCTACATCGCGCGCACCGCCGACTGTGTCGCCTGTCACACCGCGCCGGGCGACAAGTCTTTCTCGGGCGGCCTGGCAATGCAGACGCCGGTGGGTACCCTCTATTCTTCAAACATCACGCCCGACAAGGCCGCCGGCATCGGCGCATACAGCTACGCCGATTTCAAGAACGCGGTGCAGTACGGCATCCGCAAGGACGGCGCGGCGCTTTATCCCGCCATGCCCTATCCGTCGTACGCCATCATGCCCGACGCCGACATCCAGGCGCTCTACGCCTATTTCATGTCGCAGGTCGAGCCGGTCGACAAGCCCAGCGCCGATTCCACCATTCCCTGGCCGTTGAACATGCGCTGGCCCATGGCCTGGTGGCAGTTGCTGTTCGCCGGCAAGCGCGACTTCGCCGCGCCGGTTGGCGCGGACGAGAAAGTGACGCGCGGCGCCTACCTGGTGGAGGGCCCGGGCCATTGCGGCGCCTGCCATACGCCGCGCGGCCTGGCCTACCAGGAAAAGGCGCTGTCCCTGGCCGACGGCGATGCCTTCCTCTCGGGCGCGGTGATCGACGGCTGGCGCGCCAAGAGCCTGCGCGGCGAAGCCCGCGGCCTGGCCTCCTGGCGCGCGGACGACATCGCCCTGTTTCTCAAGACCGGCCGCACCGACAGGGTGGCGGTGTTCGGCGCCATGGCCGACGTGGTCGAGCACAGCACGCGCTATTTCACCGATGACGACCTGGCCAGCATCGCGGCCTACCTGAAGCAGCTGCCGCCGGCGCCGGGCAAGGCGCCGGTGTTCCCAGCCAAGGCGGACACCACCACGGCGTCGTTGCTGGCCGGCCGCTATGATTCGCGCGGCGCGGTGATCTACATGGAGCACTGCGTCATCTGCCACCGCGCCGACGGCCAGGGCATGCCGCGCATCTTCCCGGCGCTGGCCGGCAATTCGGCCGTCTTCGCGCAGAACCCGCAGTCCATCATCCAGATCACCCTGGAGGGCGGCGGCATGCCGGCCACCGAGCACGACACCATGGCCTTCGCCATGCCGCGCTTCAACCACCTGAACGATCGGGACATCGCCGACGTCATCAATTTCATCCGCACGGCCTGGACCAACCAGGCGCCGCCGATCGCCAGCGACGAGGTGGCGCACATCCGCGATTTCCTGGCCGGCAAGAAGCCCAACATCGTGTCGGGAGGCAAGCATGAATAACCTGCACAAGATTGCCGCCGCGCTGGCGCTGGTGGCCGCGGGCGGCACGGCCGCGCTGGCCGCCACGCCCGCGCCGGCGGACACCCAGACCTTCGCGGTGCTCGACAAGGATGGCAAGCGGCTACCCGACTACACCATTCCGTCCGACACCCTGATCGACAGCGCGCCCAACGCCGAGCAGATCCGCTACGGCCAGCGGCTGCTCAACGAAACCCGCCGCCTGCTGCCGCACAACACCGGCGCCAGCCTCAATTGCAGCAGCTGCCACGTGCAGCAGGGCAAGAAGCCGTTGGGCGCGCCTTACATCAATTCGTTCAACTCGTTCCCGCAGTTCAATCCGCGCGCCGGCCGCGATGTCACACTGGCGGACCGCATCAATGGCTGTTTCCAGCGTTCCATGAACGGCAAGCCGCTGGACAAGGATTCGCCCGAAATGGCGGCGATGCTGGCGTACATGAAGTGGCTGGCGCAGGACGTGCCGCACGGCGCCAAGGTGCAGATCAAGAACGCCTGGCCGATCGATACCAAACTGGTTCCGGATCCGGCGCGCGGCAAGCACCTGTACGCGGCGCAATGCGCCTCCTGCCATGGCGCGGCCGGCGAGGGCAAGCGTGACCGCGCGGGCAACATCGTGTTCCCGCCGTTGTGGGGCGACGAGTCGTTCAATATCGGCGCGGGCCTGGCGCGCACCTACAAGGCGGCCGCGTTCATCCGCAACAGCATGCCGATGGGCGTGAACACCCATGGCAATTGGGGCGAGGGCAAGGTGTTGTCCGACCAGGACGCGGTCGACGTGGCGGAGTACTTCACGCATATGCCACGGCCGGATTTCCCACCCAAGGACAAGGACTGGCCGGACGGCAAGAAGCCCAAGGACGCGCGCTACTGAGGCCCGCCGGGAGCGGGCCGCCGGCTCGCCCCGCAGCCTACAATCGGCGGATCTTCCTTTGTCCGGGCCCGCCATGGAACTGCGCCAGCTTCGTTATTTCGTTCGTGTCGTCGAAGCGGGCAGCATTGGCCGCGCGGCCATGTCGCTGGGCATGGTGACGTCCGCGCTCAGCCAGCAGATCAGCCGGCTCGAAGGCGAACTGGCCACGCGGCTGCTGCAACGCAGCGCCAGCGGCGTGGTGCCCACCGACGCCGGGCTGGCGTTCTTTCGCCAGGCCCAACTGGCCCTGCGCCATGCCGACGATGCGGTCCAGGCCGCGCAGCAGGCGCGCCTGGCCGGCCACGTCAGTGTCGGCCTGTCGTCCACCACCGCCTCCATCCTGGGGGCGCCGTTCGTGCAGGCCATGAACGTCCGCTATCCGGATATTCGCCTGCACCTGGTCGAGGCGCTGTCGGGCCACCTGGCCGATATGCTCAACGGCCGTCAGCTCGACCTGGCCATCGTGTTCCATGCCGAGGCGGCGCGGCGCTGGAGCGTGACGCCGTTGCTGGACGAGCCGCTGTACCTGTGCGCCGGGCGCGGCATGGCCGGCCTGCCCGCCGGTCCGAACACCCGCCTGGAGGAGATCGCCGGCCTGCCGCTGGTGCTGCCCAGCGGCCGCCACGGACTGCGCGCCTCGGTCAACCAGGCCTTCCAACAACTGGGCCTGGCGCCCCGCGTGGTGGCCGAGGTCGATGGCCTGGCGTTGCTGATGGATGTGGTGCAGCTGGGCTACGCCGCCACCATCCAGCCCAGTTCCGCCACCGCCCGCATCGCACCCGGGCAGCTGGTCATGGCGCGGATCGACGACGCCAACCTGTTCCGGCCCAATCTGCTGGCCAGCCTGTCGGATGACGAGCTGTCACCGGCGGCGCTGGCCGCGCGCCTGGTGCTGGCCGACGTGTCGCGCACCCTGGCGCGCGAGGGCAAGTGGGCGGTGAGGGCGCTGCACACCGGCTGAGCGGATGCCGCGCCCTTCACGAATCATGAAGACCTGTTGACGCCGCGCTGATATCGCGGCGCGCGGCGCCAGCCTACAGTCCGTTCCTTGATCCGGGAACGATGACATGGTCGATGTATTGGTGATAGGCGGGGGCAATGCGGCGCTGTGCGCGGCGCTGATGGCGCGCGAGGCGGGCGCCAGTGTATTGCTGCTGGAAGCCGCGCCGCGCGCATGGCGCGGCGGCAATTCGCAGCACACGCGCAACCTGCGCTGCATGCATGACGCGCCGCAGGACGTGCTGGTGGACGCCTATCCGGAAGAGGAATACTGGCAGGACCTGCTCAAGGTCACCGGCGGCCAGACCGACGAGAAGCTGGCGCGGCTGGTGATCCGCGAGTCCGCCACCTGTCGCGGCTGGATGCGGCGCCATGGTGTCAATTTTCAGCCGCCGCTGTCGGGCGCGCTGCACGTGGCCCGCACCAACGCCTTCTTCATGGGCGGCGGCAAGGCGCTGGTCAATGCCTATTACCGCAGCGCCGAGGCCCTGGGCGTGCGCATCCGCTATGACGCGCCGGTGGACGCGCTGGAACTGGAGGGCGGCCGTTTCAAGGCCGCCCGCATCGGCGCCGAGCGCATCGAGGCGCGCGCCTGTGTGCTGGCGGCCGGCGGCTTCGAATCCAACCGCGAATGGCTGCGCGAGGCCTGGGGCCAGGACGAGCGCGGCGAATGGCCGGCGGACAACTTCCTGATTCGCGGCACACGCTACAACCAGGGCGTGCTGCTCAAGTTCATGCTGGACGCGGGCGCCGACCGCATCGGCGATCCGTCGCAGTCGCATTGCGTGGCCATCGACGCGCGCGCGCCGCTGTACGACGGCGGCATCTGTACCCGCATCGACTGCGTCTCGCTGGGTGTGGTGGTCAATCGCGAGGCGCGCCGTTTCTACGACGAGGGCGAGGATTTCTGGCCCAAGCGCTATGCCATCTGGGGCCGCCTGACGGCGATGCAGCCGGGGCAGATCGCTTATTCCATCATCGATGCCAAGGCCGTCGGCCGCTTCATGCCGCCGGTGTTTCCCGGCGTCACCGCCGATTCCGTGCCCGAACTGGGGCGCCGCCTGGGCCTGGACCCGGTGGCATTCGAGCACACCATCCGCGAATACAACCAGGCCTGTCGCGCCGGCACCTTCGACCACACGGTGCTGGACGACTGCCGCACCGAAGGCCTGGCGCCCGCCAAGACCCACTGGGCCCGGCCCATCGACACCGCGCCGTTCTACGGCTACGCGCTGCGGCCCGGCATCACCTTCACCTACCTGGGTCTGAAAGTCGACGAAACCGCCGCGGTGCGTTTCGACGGCGTGCCCAGCGACAACCTGTTCGTGGCGGGCGAGATGATGGCCGGCAACGTGTTGGGCAAGGGCTATACGGCAGGGGTCGGCATGTCCATCGGCACCGCCTTCGGCCGCATCGCCGGCACCCGCGCCGCCGCCGCCGCTCAACGTACCCACCGCAACGGAGCCCAGCATGCGGCAGCTTGAGACCCTGGCCCGCGAGGCCGAATCGTTGGCGCAGTCGACGCCGGCCATGATCGAACAGCCGGTGCGCTGGCATGGCCGGGGCGCCGCCGCCCTCAGTCAGGACGAAACCGAGGTGGCGCGGGTCATGCAGATCTGCAATGCCTGCCGCTACTGCGAGGGCTTTTGCGCCGTTTTCCCGGCGATGACCCGGCGCCTGGAGTTCGGCAAGGCCGATCTGAACTACCTGGCCAACCTGTGCCACAACTGTGGCGCCTGCCTGCATGCCTGTCAGTACGCGCCGCCGCACGAGTTCGCGGTGAACGTGCCGCAGGCCATGGCCAAGGTGCGGTTGCAGACCTATACGGAATACGCCTTCCCGGCGGCGCTGGGCAAGCTGTACCGGCGCAACGGGCTGACGCTGTCGCTGGCCGCGGCGGCCGCCTTGGCGCTGTTCCTGGCCCTGACCGTGATGCTGACGGGCGGCCTGTGGCACGCGCCGCTGGCGGGCAATTTCTATGCGGTGTTTCCGCACAACACGCTGGCGCTGATGTTCGGCGCGGTGTTCGGCTTCGCCATGCTGGCGCTTGGCATCGGCGCGGCGCGCTTCTGGCGCGATGTCAGCCCAGGGGCGGCCAGCGGCGCGGCGGTGGCCGAGGCCGCGCACGACGCGCTGCGCCTGCGTTACCTGGATGGCGGCCATGGGAAGGGCTGCAACAACGCCGACGACGCCTTTACGCTGTGGCGCCGGCGCTTCCACCACTTCACCTTCTACGGCTTCATGTTGTGCTTTGCCGCCACCTGCGTGGCCACGCTCTATCACTACCTGCTGGGCGAGCAGGCGCCGTATCCGTTCTGGAGCGCGCCGGTGCTGCTGGGCACCGCGGGCGGCATCGGCCTGTTGATCGGGCCGGCGGGACTGCTGTGGCTGAACCTGAAGCGCCACCCGTTGCAGGGCGACGCGGCGCAGAAGCCGATGGATCGGGGCTTCATCGCCTTGCTGCTGTTGACCAGCGCCACGGGCCTGGCGCTGCTGGCCGGCCGCGATACCGGCGCCATGGCGTTGTTGCTGGCGGTGCATCTGGGCGTGGTGATGGCGCTGTTCCTGACCCTGCCTTACGGCAAGTTCGCGCACGGCATCTACCGCTGCGCGGCGTTGCTGAAGTGGTCGATCGAGAAGCGCCAGCCCGACACCCTGCGCACGGGCGCCGACTGAGGCGATTGCCTGCCGCCGCGCGCGGGGCCCACGCGTTCGCATGACGGCGCCCTCGAAGGCGCCGCGATTCCAATATTCTTCAGGAGACTTGCATGTTCCCTCATTGCCTTGCCCGCCTGGCGCTCGCCGCCTGTCTCGTGTCAGCCCTGCCGGCGGCCCACGCGCAGTCGTTTCCCGCCAAGCCGATCACCCTGGTGGTGCCGCATTCGGCCGGCGGCACCTCGGACATCCTGGCGCGCACGGTGGCGGCCGAGGCCGCCAAATCGCTCGGCCAGACCATCGTGGTCGACAACAAGGGGGGCGCCAACGGCACCATCGCCGCCAAGCAGGTGGCGTCGGCCGCGCCGGATGGCTATACGCTGTTGCTGGCGACCGCCAGCACCCATGGCATCAATCCCTCGCTGTATTCCCGCATCTCGTACGACGCGGTCAAGGACTTCAAGCCGGTCACGTTGCTGGCGACCGTGCCCAATGTGCTGGTGGTCGGCCCCAATCTGAAAGTGAACAGCGTGCAGGAGTTGATCGCCTACATCAAGAGCCAGGGCGATCGCATCAACATGGGCTCGGCCGGGGCCGGCACGCCGGGCCACCTGGCCGGCGAGATGTTCAAGCGCGAGGCGGGGCTGCAGTTCACGCATGTGCCGTACAAGGGCGGCAGCCCGGCCATCACCGACCTGATCGGCGGCCAGATCGACTTCATGTTCACCACGATTCCGGGCGTGCTGCCGCACGTGAAGGCCGGCACCCTGCGGGCGCTGGCGGTGACCTCGCCGCAGCGCTCGCCCGCCCTGGCCGGGATTCCCACCATGGCGGAGTCGGGTCTGGCGGGTTTCCAGGCCCTGTCGTGGCATGGGGTGGTGGCGCCAGCGGGCACGCCGGATGCGGTGGTGGCCCGCCTGAACGAGGCCTTGAGCGGCGCGTTGGCCGCGCCGGCGGTCAAGCAGCGCCTGATGGAGGAAGGGGCGCAGGCGTCGACGCTGCACACCGCGGCCTTCGGCAAGTTCATCCAGCAGGAGATCGCGGCCTGGGCGCGGGCAGTGAAGGATTCCGGCGCCACCGTGAACTGAGCCCGGCGCCGACGCAGCGCGGCATGGCCGCGCCCGTCAGGCGGGGGCGTTCAGCGCGCCTGATAGGCGTCGCACAGGGCCAGGTATTCGTCGCCGCTGATTTCCAGCGCCATCGCTTGGACCAGCACCCGCTTGCGGTCCGGCAGCGAGGTCTTGAGCTGGATCTGCCGCGCGGTGGGGATGCCGACGTAGGTCTGATTGACGTAAGTGTTTTCGTTGATGGCGTGCCACGGAATGACGGCGCCGTCCGTCAGCCGCAGGCCTTCGCGCGTGAAAGTGATCACCGGCTTGGCGGGGCCGAAGGCGCGCATCAGGCAGCGGATCACCAGCCAGACGCCGATGGCCGCGATGGCGGCGAAGAACGCCATGCCGCCGAGATTGTCCCGTGCGCGAACGGCCATGGCGCCGAACGCCAGCGCGGCCACCGTCCAGATGACGGCGCCGGTAATGAGGCGGTTGCGCGAGTAGTACACCGGGCGGTCGGCCAGGGTCTGGGCTTGGTGCGAGGTGGAGCTGTAGATTTCCATGTCGAGAGGTTGCGTGCGAAAGGAGGAGGGGCCGCCAGGGGCGGGATTTCGGCGTCAGGCGGGCAGATAGTGCCGCAGGCAGGCCAGCAGCACCGGCTCGTTGTCGATGCCGGAGCGGTCGACTTTGTGGGTCTTGCCTTGGGCGACGATGATCAGCGTCTCGTCGGTTTCCATGCCTTCGCTGTCGGATTGCGTGCGGATGGTGTCGATGCTGGACCATGGAATCGGCCGGCCCTTGTAGACCAGGCCGGCCGTGTTCATGCCGAGCGTGCCGAAGTCGACGGTGGCGCCGGCGTCGATGCGGCGTCGGGCGTCGGCTTCGAGATTGCCGCCCACGCGCGCATCCAATTGCTCCAGCAGCGCCTCGGCATGGTCCCAGATCGCCAGGCGCAGGCGTACGCGCCGGCCGTCGGCCAGCGTCAGCAGCAGGTGATCGCGGTTGTGCCGATGGCGCATCGAGGCGATGTCGGCGTAGGGCACCGTAAGCGTGCCCAGATGCAGCGCGCACTCATCCAGCGTCAGCGCGGCCGGCGCGCGCCACCACGCGACCAGGTCGACGCCGCGCCACAGCAGATAGCCCACGGTGGGCAGCGTCAGGAAAAAGACCAGCCACATGGCGCGATAGCGCAGCATCTCGACCAGCAGGCGGCGCGGCAGCAGCCAGATGTCGATGACGGCCAGCAGTTGCGCGGCGAACAGATAGAGCAGCGCCGCCGCGCCCAGGTAGCAACCCAGCGCGTGGCGCGGAAGAACACGAGGAAATGAAACCGTCATGGGAGTCGGACCGCGACGCGGCACCGTCCTGAACTTTGAAGGTTTCGCACTCTAAGGCGATGGCCGGCAGCTCGGGGTTTCCATCTGTATCAATATCGCGGATTTCATGTCGCCATCCGCGTGCCGGGCATCGACCTGCCGCGCGGCGCTTCAGAACGTTTCCCCCTGCCGCACCGCCAGCGCCGCCGCCGCCGCGCGGGTTTCCACGCCGAGTTTGACGTAGATGTGTTCCAGATGCTTGTTGACCGTGCGGGGCGCCATGCCCAGGATCTCGGCGATATCCCGATTGGTCTTGCCCTTGGCCAACCAGCGCAGCACGTCGGCCTCGCGCGGCGTCAGGCCGTAGGCCGGCGCCAGGGGCGCCGTTTCCTGCAACAGCAGCAAGGTCTCGCCGCTGCGCCGCGATGCCGACAGGCTCAAGGTCAGGCGGCCCCGCCCGGCGACGATCTCCAGGGGCGCGGCGGCCGGCCCGGCCGCCAGATTGCCCGCCACCCAATCCGCCAAGGGCACCGGCAGCTCCGCCGCCTCCTCCGCGCACCCGAAATACGCCGCCAACCAGAGCCGTGCCTTGCCGGTCTTCCAGATCGGCCGCCCGCGCGTATCCAGCGCCACCACGGCACGCGCCGCCGCATCGATTGCATCGAAGGCCGCCGACAGGCTGCGCGCATTGCGCAGATGCGTCTGCAGCCTGGCCACCACCACATCCGGGTCCAGCGGCTTGGTCACATAATCCACGCCGCCCACCCGGAACCCTTTCAATACGTGCTCGGGCTCGGTCAGGCCCGTCATGAACACCACCGGCACCTGGCCCGCCGCCGGATGCGCCTTCAGGCGCGCGCAGGTCTCGAACCCATCCATCCCCGGCATCACCGCATCGAGCAGCACGATGTCGGGCACCACGAAGTCCACCCGTTCTATCGCCGACTGGCCATCGGTTGCCACCAGCACCTGATAACCCGCCTCATCCAGCGCGGTGGAGAGCATTTTCAGATTGTCCGGCGCATCATCGACCAGCATGACGAGGTTTTTATCGGGCGTGGGCATGGTGACGCTGTACATGGTGTTTGAGCACCTGATTGAACTCACTCAGTTGAAACTCGCCCGCCAGCGCCCGCAGGTGCGCCGTCAACTCACGCGCCTCGGCCCGGCGGCCCTGTATTTCTTCCAGCTTGGCCTGTATGCCCTTGATGTAGCCCATGGCCCCCAGTTCCAGCAGCGCCTCGGCATCCTCGCGTTCCAGCGCCACCCGGTGCAGATCGCCCGCCGGCAGTGCCGCCTCCACCTGGGCCACCTGCCAGTCCAGCTTGAGCAAACTGCCGAGCTGGTTGAGCAAGTCTTCGTACATCACCGGCTTGGCGATGAATGCGTTATGCCCGCTCTGCGCCGGGTCTTTCGGATCCAGCCCCAGGATATTGGCCGACAGCATCACAATGGGCACGGCCACGCCCGCTTCGCGCAAGCACCGCAGCACTTCCCATCCCGTCATGTCCGGCATCGAGACGTCCATCAATATCAGGGCCGGCCGCAGCGTGTGCACGCAGGCCAGGCAAGCCGCGCCGTGCGGCGCCTCATGCACCTCAAAGCCCAGCGGCTCCAGCAGATCGCGCACCAGGCGCCGCTGCGAAGGCTGATCATCCACCGTCAGGATCCGCAGCCGCTCTCCGCGATAGCCCACCACCAGCCCCGAGGGGCGGGCATCGCTGCGCGGCGAGCGCACCTCCGGCAAAAACAGCTTGAGCGTAAACACACTGCCGCGGCCGACCGTGCTGCGCACCGTCAACTCGCCGCCCATGATGCCGGTCAGCATGCGGCAGATGGTCAGGCCCAGGCCGGTGCCGGAATCGGCTTGCTCAGCCGCCGCCCAACTGCGTTCAAAGGGCAGAAAGATGCGTTCCAGGTCCTCGGCCGGTATGCCCCGGCCGCTGTCCTCCACTTCGAACAGCACCATATCGGCCGCCGACTTCACGCGCATCGACACCCGCCCGGCCGAGGTGAACTTCAGCGCATTGCTCAACAGATTGATCAGAATCTGCCGCAGCCGCTTCTCATCGATATGCACGATGGATGGCAGTTCCGTCGCCTCGTAGCAAAAGGTCAGCCCTTTCAGCGCGCTCTGCGGCCGGAACATCTGCACGATCTGCTCCAGGAACTCCGGCAGGCGCAGTTCACTGTTCTCCAGCCTCAGCCTGCCCGCCTCGATGCGGGCAATGTCCAGCAAGCCATCGATCAGGCCAATCAAATGCTTGCCGCTGCGGTGAATCACATCGATGGCCTCGCGCCGCGCCGGCGGCAAGGCCGGGTCGCGCTGCAGAATCTGGGCGTAACCCAGGATGCTGTTCAAGGGCGCGCGCAACTCATGGCTCATGCCGCCCATGAAACGGCTCTTGGCAAGATTGGCGCTTTCGGCCGCCTCCTTGGCCTGCTGCAACTGCGCGTCGGTCTGTTTGTGCGCCTCGATTTCGCGCAGCAGCAGATGGGTCTGGCGATCCGATTCCTCTTGCGCCACGCGCCGGCTCTCATGCGCCAGCACCAGCCACCAGGCGGCTACGCCGCCGATCAGCGACAAGGCGGCATACAGCTTGAAGAAGGTGGGCCGCAGACCCGAGGGGTCCAGGCCGGCCCGCATGTGACTGGCGTACTCCTGGTAGTAGATCAAGCCCAGAATGCCGGCCAGCAGCGTCCCCATCCCCGCCACGATCAAGAGGTAATGGCCCAGGCGGCTATGCAGCAGCGGCGTGATACGCGCCGGCAACAGCCGGCCCAACACCGCCTGCACCTGGTCCTTCAAGCGGCCTTGCTGTTTGCAGCGATCCTGGCAGCGCGCATCCAGCGTGCAGCACAAGGAACAGATGGCGCCGTTATAGGCCGGACAATGGGCCATGTCCGGCTGTTCGAAACGGTTGGCGCAGATCACACAGACGTGATCCGATCCGGCGACGTCGACCGGTGTGCGCGCCAGGTTGTAGCGTCCCCGCGTGCGCCAGGCGATCACCGGCGCGCAGACAAAGGCCGCCAGCAAGGCCACGAAGGGCGACAACGCCTGCGCCAGCGCGCCCGCGGTGCCCGGAAACACGCCGGCAAAGGCCAGCAGGCCGAGTGTCATGGCGATCAGCATGCTGCCCACCCCGACCGGGTTGATGTCATACAGATAGGCGCGGCGAAACTCGATGCGGTCCGGCGACAGGCCCAGGGGCTTGTTGATCACCAGGTCCGCCACCAGCGCGCCGATCCAGGCCAGCGCAACGTGCGAGAACACTGCCAGCACATGCTCCAGCGCGCCGAACACGCCCATCTCCATCAGGACCACGGCGATCAGCACGTTGAACACCAGCCACACCACGCGGCCCGGATGGCTGTGCGTGATGCGGGCAAAGAAGTTGGACCAGGCCAGCGAGCCGGCATAGGCATTGGTCACATTGATCTTGACCTGCGAGACCACCACAAAGGCCGTCACCAGCGCCAGCGCGAGCGCGGGGTCGCTGACCACATAGGTATAGGCCGCCAGATACATATGGGTGGGGTCGCCGGCTTTGTCGGCCGGCGCGCCCAGCGACAAAGCCAGCCAGGCCAGAAAGGCGCCGCCCAGGATCTTGGCCGCGCCCGGCAGGATCCAGCCCGGACCCGCGCAGACCAGGGCGAGCCACCAGCGCCGGCGGTTGGCCGCCGTGCGTTCGGGCAGAAAGCGCAGGAAGTCGACCTGTTCACCGATCTGCGTCACCAGCGAGGCGGCCACCGCCACCGCCGAGCCAAACATCAGCAGGTTGAAGCTGCCGCCCCGGCCGTCATGGCCCGGAAACCGCAGAAATTCCCCCAGCGTTCCGGGATCGCGGAAGGCGATGAAGGCATAGGGCAGGAGCAGCAGCACCAGCCAGAGCGGCTGCGTCCACGACTGCAGCCGGCTGATGAAGGTGATGCCATAAGCCACCATGGGCAGGATGACCACGGCGCACAGGAGATAGCCGATGGACAGCGGCAAGCCGGTGGCCAGTTCGATGGCCAGCGCCATGATGGCCGCCTCCAGCGCAAAAAAGATAAAGGTAAAGGAGGCGTAGATCAGCGAAGTGATGGTCGAGCCGATATAGCCAAAGCCGGCCCCGCGCGTCAGCAGATCCATGTCCAGGCCATGGCGCGCGGCGTAATAGGCGATCGGCAAGCCGGTCAGGAAGGTGACCAGGGCCACGGCAATGATGGCCCAGAAGGCGTTCACAAAGCCGTAGTTCAGCGCCAGCGCGCCGCCGATCGCTTCCAGCGCCAGGAAGGACACGGCCCCCAAAGCGGTATTGGCGACGCGGAACTCCGACCATTTGCGAAACGACACCGGCGTGAAACGCAGGGCATAGTCTTCCAGCGTCTCATTGGCGACCCAGGTGTTGTAGTCGCGGCGGATCTTGACAATGCGTTGAGGCGCGCTGGCTGACAAATCGGGCTCCGGGGGGGTAGGGGATACGTCATTGAACGTAGTTGCCGTTGTAACGCCGGGGGGCCGGCCTGCCTCTACGTCAATCAACGTATGTTGCACTGCGTCATAGGCCCCTAGTATGCCCTCACCCTCCGGGCTGCGGCATGTGCCGCGCATGCTCGGTTTCCCTGGTCGTGATCCACTGAGGAGTCATCGATGTCTGGCAAACCCCCTTTTGATACTGCCCCGGAACTGCCCTCGCGCCGGCGCCTGGCCCTGGCTTTTGCCTCCCTGCCGCTGTTGGGCATACCGGCGCTGTCGCGCGCGGCCGCCCCGGCCACCTCGGCCATCAACACTACCGGCCTGGCCATTACCGACACCGAAGTCACGGTCGGCCAGTTGCACTCGGCGACCGGCACCATGGCCATCAGCGAAACGGGGTCGATTCAGTCCGAGCGTCTGGCCATCGAGCAGATCAACGCCATGGGCGGCATCCTCGGCCGCAAGATCAAGATCATCCAGGAAGACGGCGCCTCCGACTGGCCGACTTTTGCCGAAAAGGCCCGCAAACTGCTGGTCAGCGACAAGGTCGCCACCGTGTTCGGCTGCTGGACCTCGGCCTCGCGCAAGGCGGTCCTGCCGGTATTCGAGAAAGAAAACGGCCTGCTCTACTACCCGACCTTCTATGAAGGCCTGGAACAGTCCAAGAACGTCTTCTATACCGGCCAGGAGGCCACGCAGCAGATCCTGTCCAGCCTGGACTGGCTGGCGCGCGAGAAGAAGGCGCGCTCCTACTACCTGATCGGCTCCGATTACATCTGGCCGCGCACCTCGAACAAGATCGCCCGCAAGCATATCGAGAACGTGCTCAAGGGCGAAGTGGTGGGCGAGGAATACTACCCGCTGGGCCACACGCAGTTCGGCTCGCTGATCAACAAGATCAAGCTGAAAAAGCCCGATGTCGTCTTCGCCGTGGTGGTGGGCGGCAGCAATGTGTCCTTCTACAAACAGCTCAAGGCCGCCGGCGTCACCAGCGGCAAGCAAAAGCTCCTGACCATCTCGGTGACCGAGGATGAGCTGCTGGGCATCGGCGGTGAAAACGCCGAAGGCTTCTGGTCGTGCATGAAGTACTTCCAGAGCCTGGACAACGCCAACAACAAGAAATTCGTCGAGGCCTTCAAGGCCAAGTACGGCGCCAATGCCGTCATCGGCGATGTGACCCAGGCGGCCTATCTGGGCCCCTGGTTGTGGAAGATGGCGGTGGAGAAGGCCGGCAGCTTCGATGTCGACAAAGTGGTCGCCGCCTCGGCCGGGCTGGAATTCAAGGAAGCGCCCGAAGGCTACGTCAAGGTCGACCCCAACCACCACCTGTGGAGCAAGACCCGCATCGGCCAGATTCGCAAGGATGGCCAGTTCGACGTGATCTTCGAAACCCCGGAGCTGATCAAACCCGATCCCTTCCCCAAGGGTTATCAGTAATCACCTCGATCCGGGCGCCGCGCGCGGCGCCCTTTCCACTGCCGGGAGCCATTCATGGAATCCTTCTCCGATCTCGGGGCCATCCTGCTGATGCAGGGCTTCAACGGTCTGTCGGTCTTCAGCGTGCTCTTGCTGATGGCCTTGGGCCTGGCGATCATCTTTGGCCAGATGGGCGTCATCAATATGGCCCATGGCGAGTTCCTGGCGGTGGGCGCCTACTGCACCTATCTCTGTTCCGAACTGGTCCAGCAATACGCGCCCGGCCTGATGCCGGCCTACTTCTTCGTCGCCATCATGCTGGCCTTCGCCGTGACCTTCAGCCTGGGCTGGCTGGTCGAGTGGCTGATGATCCGCCATCTCTACCGCCGGCCGCTGGATACGCTGCTGGCGACCTGGGGCCTGTCGCTGGTGCTGCAACAAACGCTGCGCTCGCTGTTCGGCCCGCGTGAAGTCAGCCCCACGCTGCCCGACTGGCTGATGGGCTCCTGGCAACCGCTGGACGGCGTGGACATCCCCATCAACGGCCTGTTCGTCATGTCCATCAGCATTCTGCTGACCGGCGCGCTGCTCTTGGCCTTGTATCGGTCGACCTGGGGCCTGCACGTGCGCGCCACGGTGCAAAACCGCGCCATGAGCGGCGCGGTCGGTATCGATACGAAGCGCGTGGACCGCGTGACGTTCTCGCTGGGTTGCGGGATCGCCGGCATTGCCGGCGCGGCCTTCACGACCATCGGTTCCACCGGTCCGACCAGCGGCTCGCTCTATATCGTCGACACCTTCCTGACCGTGGTGTTCGGCGGCGCGGCCAGTCTTTTCGGCACCATCGCCTCGGCTTTTGTCATCGCGCAGACCCAATCGATCTCGGAGTTCTTCATGACGGGTTCGATGGCCAAGGTGCTGACACTGTCGGCCATCGTGATCATTCTGATGCTGCGCCCGCAAGGCCTGTTCAGCATCAAGGTACGCAAGTAGGAGGCCGCGCATCATGCAGAAATTTTTTCGCAACGTCGTGGGTGGGCGCGAAGGGCTGGCCGGGCTGGCGATTCTGGCGCTGCTGCTCTTTGTGGTGTTTCCGCTGGGCCTGGACGTCTTCCGGCTCAATCTCGTCGGCAAATACCTTTCTTATGCCTTTGTCGCGCTGGGCCTGGTGCTGTGCTGGGGCTATGGCGGCATCCTGAGCCTGGGCCAGGGAGTGTTCTTCGGCTTGGGCGGCTATTGCATGGCCATGTTCCTGAAGCTGGAAGCCTCGACGCCCGAGGCTACCCGGATTCAGTCCACGCCCGGCATCCCGGACTTCATGGACTGGAACCAGCTGACCGCGTTGCCGTGGTTCTGGGTGCCCTTCAAGAGCTTCTGGTTCACCCTGATGGCGGTGCCGGTGCTGCCCTGCCTGCTGGCGTTGATCCTGGGCGTGGCCATGTTCAAGCGCCGCGTCGGCGACACCTACTTCGCCATCGTGACGCAGGCCGTGGCGCTGATCCTGTCGGTGCTCATCATCGGCCAGCAGGGCTGGACCGGCGGCGTCAATGGCATCACTGATCTGAAGACGCTGCTGGGCTGGGATATCCGCACCGACAGCGCCCGGCTGATCCTGTACTTCGTCAACGGCGCGCTGCTGTTCGCCTGCATCCTGTTCGGCCGTTACCTGCTCTCGTCCAAACTGGGCAAGCTGTTGATGGCCATGCGCGACAAAGAGGAACGGGTGCGTTTCTCGGGCTACGACGTCGCCAGCTTCAAGGTCTTCGTCTTCTGCGTGGCCGCCGTCTTCTCGGCCATAGGCGGAGCCATGTTCACCTTGCAGGTCGGCTTCATGTCGCCTTCGTTCGTGGGCATCGTGCCCTCCATCGAAATGGTCATCTTCGCCGCGGTCGGCGGCCGCCTGTCCCTGCTGGGGGCGGTCTACGGCACGCTGCTGGTCAACTTCGGCAAGAGCTATTTCTCCGAGAGTTTTCCGCAGCTCTGGCTGTTCCTGATGGGCGGCCTGTTCATTGCGGTCGTGATGGCCTTTCCCAACGGGCTGGCCGGCCTGTACAACCAATACACCCAGAAACGCCAGGCACGCAAGGCATTGCGCCGTCAGGCCGATGGCGCCACGGAGGCAGCATGAACCCCTCAGCGTTCGCGTTGTACATCGAAGGCCTGACCGTCTCGTTCAACGGCTTTGTCGCCGTCAACGACCTCAACCTGTATGTCGATCAGGGAGAGCTGCGCGTGGTCATCGGTCCCAATGGCGCCGGCAAGACCACGCTGCTGGATCTGATCTGCGGCCGCACCAAGGCCACCGCCGGCTCCATCCGCTTCAAGGACACGGAACTGACTGGCCTGGCCGAGTATGAAATCGTGCGCGCCGGGGTCGGCCGCAAATTCCAGACGCCCTCCATCTATGAAACCCTGTCCGTCCGCGAAAACCTGGAAGTGTCGTTTCCGGCCGGGCGCAGCGTGCTGGGCGCGCTGACCTTCAGACGCAGCCCGGCGGTGCTCGAACGGGTCGAGCAGGTGGCCGAGGAGATCTTTCTCGCCGATCAACTCGACCGCTCGGCAGAGCTGCTCTCGCATGGCCAGAAGCAATGGCTGGAGATCGGCATGCTGCTGATGCAGGAACCCGAGCTGATGATGCTGGACGAGCCGGTGGCCGGCATGAGCGTGTCCGAGCGCGAACGCACCGCCGACCTGCTCAATCGAATCAGCCGCAATCGGTCGCTCATCGTGATCGAGCATGACATGGAGTTCGTCAAGAACATCGCGCACAAGGTCACGGTGCTGCATCAGGGGCGGGTATTGGCCGAGGGCAGCATGGACAAGGTGCAGTCCGACCCGCGCGTGGTTGAAGTCTATCTCGGCCACTGAGGCCAGGAGGCAGTATGTTCAATATCGCTGGCCTGGCCTCAGGCTATGGCCAAAGCAAGGTCATCCACGGTGTCGACCTTGCCGTGGCTCCCGGTGAAATCGTCGCCGTGATGGGCCGCAACGGCATGGGCAAGACCACGCTCTTCAAAACCATGATGGGCATGCTGCCCGCCATGCACGGCTCGATCTCGCTGGACGGCAAGGCGCTCGAACGCCTGGAGAGCCATCAGCGCGTGCGCAGTGGGGTGGCTTACGTGCCGCAGGGCCGCATGATCTTCCCGACGCTGACCGTCGAAGAGAACATCCGCACCGGCATGCGCGGGCGGGCGCTGCGCAACACCATTCCGGAGGACATCTATGCCCTGTTCCCGGTGTTGCACGACATGCGCGGCCGGCGTGGCGGCGATCTGTCGGGCGGGCAGCAACAGCAGCTCGCCATCGCCCGCGCGCTGGTCACCAATCCGCGCGTGCTGCTGCTGGACGAGCCCACCGAGGGGATCCAGCCGTCCATCATCAAGGACATCGCCCGCAGTCTGCTGGAGATCCGCAAGCTGCGCAATCTGGCGATTGTGGTGTCCGAACAAGTCTTGAGTTTCACCATGCAGATCGCCGACCGGCTCATCGTGATCGACAAGGGCCGCTTCGTGCACGAAGACCCGCGCGAGCGCGTTGACGAGCAGACGATCAGCAAATACCTGTCTGTCTAAGTCGTTGTCCATCTCAAAGGAGCATGACATGCCCGAAACCCTGATCAAGGTCGATCTGGCCCAATCCCCCTACGAAAACGAAGGCGTGCACAATCGCTGGCATCCCGATATTCCCATGGCGACGTGGGTCAGACCGGGCGATGATTTCGTGCTCGAAACCTACGACTGGACCGGCGGCGCGATCAAGAACGATGACGATGCCTCCGATGTGCGCGATGTGGACTTGTCCACGGTGCACTTCCTGTCCGGCCCGGTCGGTGTCGAAGGCGCCGAGCCTGGCGACCTGTTGGTGGTGGACCTGCTGGATATCGGCGCCAAGCAGGAGAGCCTGTGGGGCTTCAATGGTTTTTTCAGCAAGAACAACGGCGGCGGTTTTTTGACCGAGCACTTTCCCTCGGCGCAGAAATCGATCTGGGATTTCGAAGGCATGTTCACGACCTCGCGCCATATTCCCGGCGTGCGCTTCGCCGGCCTGATCCATCCGGGCCTGATCGGCTGCCTGCCGGATCAGGCGCTGCTGGACAAGTGGAACGAGCGTGAACAGAAGCTGATAGACAGCGATCCGCAGCGCGTTCCGCCCCTGGCCAATCCGCCGGCGCCCAAGACGGCGCACATGGGCAAGCTCAAGGGGGCCGAGCGCGATCGCGCCGCCGCCACCGGCGCGCGCACGGTACCGCCGCGCGAGCATGGCGGCAACTGCGACATCAAGGATCTGTCGCGCGGTTCCCGGGTGTTCTTCCCGGTGTACGTCAAAGGGGGCGGCCTGTCCGTGGGCGATCTGCACTTCTCGCAGGGCGATGGCGAGATCACCTTCTGCGGCGCCATCGAGATGGCTGGCTGGGTGCATATGCGGGTGTCGCTCATCAAGGGCGGCATGGCCAAGTACGGCATCCGCAATCCCATCTTCAAGCCCAGTCCCATCACGCCCAACTACAAGGACTACCTGATCTTCGAAGGCATTTCGGTCGATGAGGGCGGCAAGCAGCACTATCTGGACGTGCACATCGCCTATCGCCAGGCCTGCCTGAATGCCATCGAATATCTGAAGAAGTTCGGCTATTCGGGCGCGCAGGCGTACTCGATATTGGGCACGGCGCCGGTGCAGGGCCATATCAGCGGCGTGGTGGACATTCCCAACGCCTGCGCCACGTTGTGGCTGCCGACCGAGATCTTCGAGATCGACATCCAGCCGAATGCGCTGGGCGAGGTGCCGCAGATACAGCGTGGCATGGACATGCCCATCGCCAAAGACCTTTGAGGAGCCGGCATGCCGCTCTATGACTATCGCTGCCAGGACTGCGGCGAGTTCTCCGTGCTCAGGCCCTTGTCGCAATGGCGCGATCCCGCGCCGTGCCCCGATTGCGGCAGCGCCTGCGAGCGCTGCGTCAGCGGCGCGCCGGCGGTATCGGCGCTGTCTTCGGCCATCAACCGCGCCCGCGCCGTCAACGAACGCGCCGCCCATGAGCCCCGCAGCACCCGCGGCGGCCATGGCATGGGGTGCGGTTGCTGCTCGGGCGCCAAAGCCACTGGCCGGACACGCCAGACGGCCGACGGCGGCAAGACCTTCGCCGGCGCCCGGCCGTGGATGATCAGTCACTGAAAGCGGGCCGCGATCGTCGCCGGCTCCGAAAGGGGAGGGGCTGACCGAGCAGGGCGGCGGCGCGGTCGCGGATTGCCGGCCGCGCGCGCCATTCATGTCGCCATCAGTTTGCCCAATGTCGCCATGCCCTGTTCCATCGCGTCGTTCCAGGGATGCCCGTAGTTGAGCCGCAGGAAATTGCCGAACGCGCCGGATGGCGAGAACAGCGGCCCCGGCGCGATGCTGATGCCGTGGCCGAGCGCCGCGCGGTGCAGGCGCAGGGTGTCTATGCGCGTGGGCAGTTCGACCCAGGTGAAGTAGCCGCCCAGCGGCCGCGTGGCGCGCGTGCCCTCGGGAAAGTAGCGCGCCACCGCTTGCAGCATTTCGCCCTGCTGCAGGGCCAGCGTCTGGCGGAATTGGCGCAGGTGGCGGTCGTAGCCGCCTTGCGCCAGGTAGGCGGCGATGGCGGCCTGCGTCGGCGCGGCGGTGGCCAGGCTGGTGGTGAGCTTGTTGCGCATGATGGCGCGGGTGTAGCGCCCGGCCGCGACCCAGCCGACGCGGTAGCCCGGCGCCAGCGTCTTCGAGAACGAGGCGCAGTGCATCACCATGCCGTCGGTGTCGAAGGCCTTGGCCGGCCGCGGCCGGTTGGCGCCGAAATACAGCTCACCGTAGACGTCGTCCTCGATCAGCGCCACGCCGTGGCGCGTCAGCAGCTTGACCAGCGCTTCCTTCTTGGCCTCGGGCATCAGGCTGCCGAGCGGATTCTGGAAAGTCGTCATCAGCCAGCAGGCGCGCGGCTGGTGCTGAACGATGGCCTGTTCCAGCGCCTGCAGGTCGATGCCTTCGCGCGGATGCGTGGCCACTTCGATGGCGTGCAGCTGGTTGCGTTCGAGCGATTGCAGGGCGGCGTAGAACGTGGGCGATTCTACGATCACCGCATCGCCGGGCCGCGTGACCGCGCTCAGGCACAGGTTGAGCGCATCGAGCGCGCCGTTGGTGATGATGATGTCGTCCACCGGCACCGACAGGCCGTCGGCCAGGTAGCGCAAGGCGATGGCGCGGCGCAGCGCAGCATCGCCGGGACTGAGGTCGTCGATCGATCCCCACGGGTCCAGTTGCTGCACGGTGGCCGCCATGAAGCGCGCCAGCCGGCCATAGGGCAGCAGCGATGGGCTGGGAAACGCGGAGCCGAACGGCAGCATATCGCGCCGCAAGGTGGCGTTGAGCACCTGCAGCACGTTGTCGCTGACGTCCACCGGGTGGCGGCCGGCGGCGGCGCTGGACAGATCGTCGGGTTCGGGCAGCGCGGCCTGCGGGGCGCGCAGCACGTAGTAGCCGGAACGGTCGCGCGCGCGGATCAGGCCGCGCGCTTCCAGCAGGTAGTAGGCCTTGAACACCGTCGACGGGCTGACGCCCCGGCTGGCGCTGGTCTGGCGCACCGAGGGCAGGCGGTCGCCCGCCCGCAGCAGCCCTGAGAGGATCGAGGCGGTGATTTCTTCGGTCAGCCGTTCGTAGCGTTTCATGAGGGGGGCCGGGGAGTACGGCGGTTCAGGTCGACATGCCGATGGCGCGCATCACCAGCCGCAGCGCGCCGGCGGCCAGGCCCAGCGCCGCCACGCCGCCGGCCCAGATCAACAGCAGCCACAGCAACCGGCTGCGCCAGGAAGGCAGGGAGGTCGGCGCGGCCATCAGTGAAACGCCTCGCCGGTGCGCACCTTGCCGCGGAACACATAGTAGGACCAGGCGGTATACATCAGGATAATCGGAATGATGGCGAGCGCGCCGACCAGCGCGAAGCCCAGGCTCTGCGGCGGCGCGGCCGCGGTCCAGATCGACACGTCGGGCGGGATCACGGCGGGCCAGATGCTGATGCCCAGGCCGCTGTAGCCCAGGAACACCAGGCACAGCGCCAGCACGAACGGCCCCGCGCCGGGCGTGCCGCGCACGCGCCGCATCAGGTCGATGCCGGCGGCCGCCACCAGCAGCGGCACCGGCAGGAACCAGAACATATTGGGCAGGCTGAACCAGCGCTGCGCGATGTGCGGCTGCGCCAGCGGCGTCCACAGGCTGAGCGCGGCGATCACCGCCAGCAGCGCCAGCGTCAGCGGCCGCGCCAGCGCGCACATGTGGCGGTGCAGGCGGCCTTCGGTCTTCATGATGAGCCAGGTGCAGCCCAGCAGCGCGTAGGCCGCCACCAGGCCCATGCCGGTGAACAGCGAGAACGGGCTGATCCAGTCCCACGGCCCGCCCTGATAGGCGCGGCCGACCATCGGGATGCCCTCGATGTAGGCGCCCAGCGTCACGCCCTGGAAGAAGGTGGCGCACAGCGATCCCAGCACGAAGGCGCGGTCCCACAGCGCGCGGTGGCGCGGGTCGGCCTTGAAGCGGAACTCGAACGCCACGCCGCGAAAGATCAGCCCCAGCAGCATGAACACCAGCGGCAGGTGCAGCGCGCTCAGGATCACCGAGTAGGCCAGCGGAAACGCCGCCAACAGCCCCGCGCCGCCCAGCACCAGCCAGGTCTCGTTGCCGTCCCACACGGGGGCGACGGTGTTGACCATGGCATCGCGCTCCTCGGCGTCGGCGATCAGGGGAAAGAGGATGCCGATGCCCAGGTCGAAGCCATCCATCACCACGTACATCATCACGCCGAACAGGATGATGACGGCCCAAATCAATGCAAGGTCGATGCCCATGGCGTCAGGCTCCTTTGAATCCGGGTTGGGCGGACGTCGCGTCCGCCGAGGTGGACGCGGCCGAGAGCGGCCGCGACGGTTGGCGCGGCTCGCCCGGGCCGCCGGACAGCGGCGCGTGGCCGGGCGCCGGGGTCGGGCCCATGCGGATCAGGCGCAGCATGTACGACACGCCGGCGCCGAACACGAACAGGTACACCGCCACGAACAGCGCCAGCGTCAGCGTCAATTCGCCCAGGCCGTGGCGGGTGGCGGCGTCGGCCGTGCGCATCACGCCGTAGACGATCCACGGCTGGCGGCCGATCTCGGTGACATACCAGCCGGCCAGGATCGCCACCAGGCCGGACGGCCCCATCCACAGCGCGAAGCGTTGCAGCGCGCGCGACTGGTACAGGCGGCCGCGCCAGCGCGCCCACAGCGCCCAGCCGGCCAGCAGGATCATCAGCATGCCCAGGCCCGCCATGACACGGAATGACCAGAACACCACGGTGGCGTTGGGACGGTCCTCGGGCGGATACGATTTCAGGCCGGGAAACTGGCCGTCCCAGCTGTGCGTGAGGATCAGGCTGCCCAGGCGCGGCAGGTTGAGCGCGTAGCGGGTCTCCTCGCGTGCCATGTCGGGAATGCCGAACAGGGTCAGCGGCACGCCCGCGCCGGGCTCGTTGTCCCAATGGCCTTCGATCGCGGCGATCTTGGCGGGCTGGTGCCTGAGCGTGTTCAGGCCGTGGAAGTCGCCCACCAGCGCCTGCAGCGGCGCGCAAATCGCCAGCATGGCCATCGCCATCGCGAACATCTTCTTCACGGCCGGGCCGCGGTCGCCGCGCAGCAGATGCCAGGCGCCGGACGCGCCCACCATCAGCGCGGTGGCCAGAAACGCGGCGATACCCATGTGCGCCAGCCGGTAGGGGAACGAGGGGTTGAAGATCACCGCCAGCCAGTCGGTCGGCACCACGCGGCCGTCCAGGATCTCGTAACCCGCGGGGGTCTGCATCCAGCTGTTGGACGCCAGGATCCAGGTGGCCGAGACCAGCGTGCCCAGCGCCACCATGATGGTCGAGAAGAAGTGCAGGCCCGGGCCCACGCGCGACCAGCCGAACAGCATCACGCCCAGAAAGCCGGCTTCCAGGAAGAACGCGGTCAACACTTCGTAGGCCAGCAGGGGGCCGGTGATGCTGCCGGCGAAATCGGAAAAGAAGCTCCAGTTGGTGCCGAACTGGTACGCCATCACCAGGCCGGACACCACGCCCATGCCGAAGTTGACGGCGAAGATCTTGGTCCAGAAGTGGTAGAGGTCGCGGTAGACGGTGTTGCGGGTGCGCAGCCAGCAGCCTTCGAGCACGGCCAGGTAGCTGGCCAGGCCGATGGTGATGGCCGGAAAGAGGATGTGGAAGGAAATGGTGAACCCGAACTGTATCCGGGCAAGTAGTAGCGCGTCGCTATCCATGGCGGGTGATTCCTGACTTCAAGGCCCGCGCGATCCTGCCGCCGAGGGGCGGCGCGCGCGGACAGGCCGATGCCTGCCGCGCCAGAATAGGTCCGTGACACTGTGCAGTACAGATTCAGACGGCGACGAAAAAAGCGGATCAGTTTGGCGCGGCGGTCACGCCTCGATCCGGATTCCCATAGGGAAAACGAGGTGGATGCGATGAGGGGGGCAGATGACGGCGTTACAAAAAAAACGGCGCAGCGGTGAGGCTGCGCCGCTCGATCCGGCCGCCGCGCAGGGGCAACTGGCGGCGGGCCCCGTCAGGTTGCCTGCGCGGCGCGCTGTCGCTGGCGCAGCGCCGTGACGGTTTCGCCGGCCACGCCCCAGCTGTCGGTGTCGACTTCCTCGATGACCACGAACGTGGCCTGCGGGTCCTTGCCGAGCACACGGACCACCAGGTCGGTGGCGCCCTTGATCAGCTCGGCCTTCTGCTCGCGTGTGGCGCCTTCGCGGGTGATCTGGATGTTGATGTAAGGCATGCGGATTCCTCGATGTAGGCCGGCGCGCGCGCCGGCGGGGCTTGTCAAAGGGCTTACCAACGACCGGCCGCGGCGCCGCCATCGACGGGCAGGATGGCGCCGGACGTGAACGACGAATCGGTCAGGTACAGCACCGCATCGACCACGTCGCGGGTGTTGCCGCGGCGGCCGGACGGCGACAGGCGGTCCAGGAAATCCGTGTCGCCGCCGTCATGCATGGGCGTCTCGATGATACCCGGGGCGACCGCGTTGACGCGGATGTTGTGCGGCGCCAGTTCCAGCGCCAGCGCTTCGGTGGCCTGGTTCAGGCCGCCCTTGACCAGGACCGGCAGCAGCGCGGGCACCTGTTGCTGCGGTTGCAGCGCGATGCTGGCGGTGATGTTGACGATGTGGCCGCCGCCGTGCGCCGCCATGTGCGCGGCGGCCTGCTGCGACGGGTAGAAAAAGCCCTTGAGGTTGGTGCTGAACAGCGCGTCGGCGTCGTCGGTGGTGTACTCGCCCAGCGGCTTGGCGATGAAGATGCCGGCATTGTTGACCAGCACGTCGACCTTGCCGAAGGCCTGCGTGGCGCGTTCGAACAGGGCGCGCGCGGTGTCGGGGTGGCCGATGTCGCCGGCCACGCCCAGAAAGCGCGGCGGGTTGCCCAACTGGCGGGCGGCGTGGGCCAGGCGTTCGGCGCTGCGGGCATTGCCCACCACGTTGTCGCCGCGCTCCAGGTAGGCGCGGGCGATGGCCAGGCCGATGCCGCTGGAGGCGCCGGTCACGATGATGGTCTTGGTTTGCTTGGACATGTGTGGACTCCGAGATAAGAGGGGGTAGCGCCACTCTACTTATGACTCGAAACGTGATAAACACACCAAATATCAAATCAATGAATGCACCATGTAATGAATTGGGTGGCCGCGCTTCGGCCGGTTCGACGCGCGGCCGAACCGCCGCGGTGAACCCCGCGCGCGGTTCCGTCATGCACGAGGACATGTCATGCAGCGCCGTTTTGAAGACCTGATGCTGGGCAGCGTCGAACTGTTCTGTCTGGCGGCCGAACTGCAGAGCTTCACCGCCGCCGCCAATGCCGCGGGCGTGACGCCGGCCGCGGTCAGCCGTTCCGTGTCGCGGCTGGAAGAGCGCCTGGGTGTGCGGTTGTTCGTGCGCACCACGCGCCAGATCCGCCTGACCGCCGCCGGCCAGCGCTACGTGGAGCAATGCCGTTCGGCCCTGGCCCTGTTGAACGAGGCCGAGCGCGAGGTCACCGGCCAGCAGGCCGAGCCGGCCGGCAAGCTGCGCATCAGCCTGCCGACGCCGTATGCCCATCACCGCGTGCTGCCGCTGCTGGGCGAGTTCCGCCAACGCTATCCGCTGGTGCAGGTCGACGTCCACATCAGCAACCGCAACATCGATTTTGCCGAGGAAGGCTACGACCTGGCGATCCGTGGACGCCTGCCGCCCGATTCCAACCTGGTGGCGCGCAAGCTCGAGGACGCGGAGGTGGTGCTGGTCGCCGCGCCCGGCTATCTGCGGCGGGCGGGCACGCCGCGTACGCTGGAGGACCTGCGCGAGCACGACTGCATCCAGTTCGAACTACCCAGCACCGGCCGCGACATCCCATGGATCTTCATGCGCGATGGCCGCCAGATCGAGCTGCCGACCACCGGCGGCACCCGCTGTTCGGGCGACGTGCTGGGCGGCGTCAGCCTGGCGCGCCATGGCGCCGGCTTGTTCCAGACTTATCGCTTCGTGGTGCAGGACGACCTGCGGCGCGGCGATCTGCTTGAAATCATGCCGGCGTTCGGTGGCGCCTCGCGCGCATTCACCCTGCTTTATCCCCATGTGCGCCATGTGTCGCTGCGGGTGCGGACGTTCGTGGATTTTCTGCTGGAACGCCTGCGCCCGTGAGCGCCGCGCGCCGTTGCACGCGCTGGCTCAGCCACACGCTGGCCACCACGATCGCCATGCCGGCTGTCTGCGCCGCGCTCAGGCGCTGGTCCAGCAGCGCCCAGCCCAGCAGCACCGCCGACACCGGGCTTAAAAAGCCCAGCGACGACACCACCGCGGGCTCCAGCCGCGCCAGGCCGCGGAACCAGATGACGTAGGTCAGCGCGGCGCCGATGAGTCCCAGGTAGGCGATGCCCAGCACGTTCAGCATGGTCGGCGCGGGCAGCGCCGGTTCGGCCAGCAAAGCGAGGGGCACGAGCAGCACGCCGCCCGCCGTCAATTGCCAGGAGGTGAACGTCAGCGCCGACACCGGCGGCTGCCAGCGGCGGCTCAGCACGGTGCCCAGCGCCATTGACGCGGCGCTGGCCAGCCCGGCGGCCACGCCCACCGGATCGAGCGCCGCTTTGGGGCCGAGCACCAGCAGCGCCACGCCGCCGATGCCGGCCAGCGCCGCCAGCACCGCCAGCCCGCGCACCGGCGACCCAAGCAAGGCGCGCGCCAGCAGGATCACCACCAGCGGCTGTATCGCGCCCAGGGTCGCGGCCACGCCGCCCGGCAGGCGGTAGGCGGCCACGAACAGCAGCGCCCAGAACACGGAGAAGTTCAGCGCGCCCAGGATCGCGGTGCGCAGCCACCAGATGCCGTGCGGGAGCTGGCGCACGGCCAGCAGCAGCAGGATGCCGGCGGGCAGGGCGCGCAGCATCACCACGGTCAGGGGATAGCCCTGCGGCAGCATCAGGGTGGTGACGACGTAGGTGCTGCCCCAGATGGCGGGGGCGGTGGCGGTCAGGAGCAGGTCGGTGCTGCGGTTCATAAGGCGTTCCTTCAGGCGGGCGCGCGTGGCGCCAGAGGCAGTACCGACAGGCTAATTGAATCGCTTCATGGCGATAATATGCATTTCAATCGTTAGATAATTCACCGCTGGTAAATAATAGCGCCCATGGACCATCTCACCGCCCTCAAGGTCTTCCGCCAAGTGGTCGAGCAAGGCGGCTTTGCCGCCGCCTCGCGCCAGGTGGGGTTGTCGCCCGCCGCCGTCAGCAAGAACATCGCCGAACTCGAGGCGCACGTGGCGGTGCGCCTGCTGAACCGCACCACCCGTCGCATGAGCCTGACCGAGGCGGGGCGGCAATACTACGAGCAGATTGTCCGCGTCCTGGATGACCTGCACGAAGCCGAGATGTCCCTTGGGCCATTGCAGCATGAACCCACCGGCACGCTGCGCGTCAGCGCGCCCATGTCGTTGAGCCTGACGCTGTTGTCGACCGCCATGCCGCGCTTCCTGGCGCGCCATCCGCGCCTGTCGCTGGACCTGCATCTGGAGGATCGTCGCATCGACCTGGTGCGGGAAGGATTCGACGTAGCCATCCGGGGCAGCGACCGGCTGGAAGAATCGAGCCTGGTGGCGCGCAAGCTGATGACGCTGGAACATGTGCTGTGCGGTGCGCCGGCCTATCTGCGCGAGCACGGTGAACCGCAGCAGCCCGCCGACCTGCGGCGCCTGGAGTGCGTGCGCTTCACGCTGTCCGGGCATGCCGATGAATGGACCTTCCAGCGCGGCGGCCAGCTCGAACGGGTGCAGGTGCGGGGACGCTACAAGGTCAATTCCAGCCTGGCGGTGCGGGATGCGTTGCGCGCCGGATTGGGCGTGAGCCTGGTGCCGCGCGTCTACGTGCAGGCCGACCTGGAAAGCGGCGCGCTGCGCCGTGTGTTATCCGACTGGACGCCGGCGAAAACCGACGTCTACGTGGTCTATCCCTCGCGCCGCCACATGGTGGCGAAAGTGCGCGCGCTGGTCGACTTCCTGATCGAGGAAATGGCGTCGCCGGCAGCCTGAGGCCGGCGGCGGCGCCAGCGTTGCGCGGCCCGCATCAATACATGTGCTGCCCGCCGTTCATGGCGACATTGCTGCCGGTCATGAACGCCGCCGCGTCGCTGCAGATAAATGCCACCAGCGCGGCGATTTCGGCGGGCTGGCCCAGCCGGCCCAGCGGGATCTGCGGCAGGATCTTCTCCTTGAGCACGTCCTCGGGCACCGCCTCGACCATGCGCGTGGCCAGGTACCCCGGCGATACGGTGTTGACCGTGACGCCCTTCCTGGCCAGCTCCAGCGCCAGCGACTTGGTGAAGCCATGGATGCCGGCTTTCGATGCGGCGTAGTTGGTCTGGCCGAAAGCGCCCTTGGAACCGTTCACCGACGAGATGTTGACGATGCGTCCCCAGCCGCGGTCGGCCATCGGCCCGCACAGGGGTTGCGTCATGTTGAACATCGAGTCGAGATTGCTGTGCAGGACGTCGTGCCAGTTTTCGTAGCTCATCTTGCGCAGGCTGGCGTCGCGGGTGATGCCGGCGTTGTTGACCAGGATGTCGATCTGGCGGCCATCGTCGGCCAGGCGCCGCGCCAGCGCCTGGCATGCATCGTAGTCGGCCACGTCGATCTTGACCTGGTCGAAGCGGCGTCCCTGGCGGGCCTCCTCGTCGATCCAGGCCCGGGCGCCGGCTTCGTCCGAGTGATAGGTGACGATGACGTCGTGGCCGGCGTCGTGCAAGGCCAGGGCGATGGCGCGTCCCAGGCAGCCGGTGCCGCCGGTGACGAGCGCGGTGCGTTTAGTCGCCATGGCGTGCTCCGAACTGGCTGGCTTCGCGCATGGCCGAGCAGGCCGAGGTCATCTGGTCGAAATAGGAGGACCACATGCGCGTCAGCGGCGATTCGGCCAGGCCGCCGCTGGCCGCGGCCGAGGCGCTGCGCAACCAGCCGCTGACGGCTTCGCTGACGCCCGCGGCCAGCGCCGCCTGGTCTTCCAGCGCGGCGTGGGTGATGGCCTGGCTGGCCTCGAGCTGGCTCTGCCATTGCTTGCGCGTGACCTCGCCCAGCGCGGGAGCGATGTTCTGCCAGTTGCCGTCGAGTTTGAGCGGCGCCAGCGTTGACAGGTACTGGCCGGTGCCGTCGCTGGCCAGGCGCTGGCCCAGTTGCAGCCAGCGCTGCTGGCTCTCGCGCGCCAGTTCGCCCAGGCGTTGGCAGTAGGCGGCGTTGGCGCCGGCGAGGTCCTGGGGCGTGGAAGCGGTTGTCTTCTTCATCATGCGTCCTTTTAAGAGTGAGTGGTAAGGGGCAACGAATGCACAGGCCTCACGCCATCTGGCTGAGGGTCTTGCGGAAACGGGTCAACGAGAAGGCGAACAGGACGCTGCCGATCAGCGCCAGCGCCAGGAACGGTTGCCAGACGACGCTCAATCCCGCGCCGCGAAAGAGAATGGCCTGGCCGAGTTCCACGAAATGGGTGGTGGGGGCGGCCAGCATGATGTTCTGCACGAATTCCGGCATGCTCTCGCGCGGCGTGGTGCCGCCGGACAGCAGTTGCAGCGGCAGCAGCACCAGCACCAGCAGCATGCCGAATTGCGGCATGCTGCGCGCAAGGGTGGCCATGAAGATGCCCATGGAGGTGGTCGCGAACAGATGCAGCGCCACTCCGGCCAGGAACAGCGCCACCGATCCCTCGACCGGCACGTGCAGCAGGCCACGCACGACGAATGTCAACGATAGCGCAGCGGACACCAATACCACCAGCCCCATGGACCACACTTTCGCCAGCATGATCTCGGTGGGAGTAACAGGCATGACCAGCAGGTGTTCGATGGTGCCGTGCTCGCGTTCGCGGATCAGGGCCGCGCCGGTCAGGATGATGGACAGCATGGTGACGTTGTTGATGATCTCCATCAGGCTGCCGAACCACGCCTGGGTCAGATTCGGGTTGAAGCGCATGCGCACCGCCAGGTCCACCGGCAGTTCGGTCGGCTTGCGGTAGCGCTGGACGAATTCGTTGATCTCGTCGGTGATGATCTGCTGGATGTAGCTGCTGCCGGTGAACGCCTGGCTCATGCGGGTGGCGTCCACGTTCAGTTGGATCTCGGCCGGCCTGCCGGCCAGCACGTCGCGCTGGAAATTGGGGGGCACGTTGACCACGAAGGTATAGCGCCCGGCGTCCATGCCGGCGTCGGCCTCGGCCAGGTTGACCATCGCCGGCCGGGTGAAATGCGGCGGATAGAACGCCGAGGTGATGCGCGCGGACAGGGGCGAGGCGTCCTCGTCCACCACCGCGATCGCGGCGTTGTGCAGCGATTCGGGCACGGCGGTGGCGGCCGTGTAGATCATCAGCGTGAACGACACGCAGATCAGCACCAGCATCATCGGGTCGCGCGCCAGGCTCCACAGTTCCTTGACGCCCAGGCGGAAGATATTGGCGGCATGTCGCGGCATGGCTCAGGTCTCCTGCTTTCTCAAAAGGAGTGTCGACGCGCCCAGGATCACGGGAATGGCGACCAGCAGCGGCCAGAACGATCCCTGCAGATTGGAGAAGTCCAGCGCCTTGCTGAACACGCCGCGGCTGATGGTCAGCATGTGCGTGGCGGGGTAGACCTGGCCGATCAGCTTGCCGGCGCCTTCCAGCGACGATACCGGGTTGAGCAGGCCGGCGAACTGCACCGCCGGCACCAGCGTGCCGATCATGGTGAAGAACAGCGCGGCGATCTGGCTGCGGGTGAAGGTCGAGGCCAGCAGACCGATGGCGGTGGCCACCACGTTGTAGATAAAGGCCGCCGCCAGCAGGGTGGCGAAGCTGCCGGTGATCGGCACTCCGAACAGGGTCACGGCCATCAGCGCCATCAACAGGAAATTCAGCATCGCCAGCGCCACGTACGGCGCTTGCTTGCCCAGCAGGAATTCCAGCCGCGTCACCGGGGTGACGTACAGGTTGATGATCGAGCCCAGTTCCTTCTCGCGCACCACCGCCAGCGCTGTCAGCATTGCCGGCATCATCAGCAGCAACAGCGGAATCACGGCCGGCACCATGGCCGGCAGGCTGCGCACATCCGGGTTGTAGCGAAAGCGGGTTTCGATGCCGACCTGCTGGGTGGCTGCCGCGCCCAGGCGTTCGCGCGCCTGTTGCTGCAGCCAGCCCTGGTGCATGCCGAGCACGTAGCCGCGGATGGTTTCGGCGCGCTGCGGCATGGCGCCATCGATCCACACGCCGATCTGGGCCTTGCGGCCGCGTTCGGCGTCGCGCGCAAAGCCCTGTGGAATCTCGATCGCCAATGACAGTTCGCCGCTGCGCATGCGCGCGTCCATGTCCTGGTAGCTGGTGATGGGGGGCTGCTCGATGAAGTAGCGCGATCCCGCCAGGTTCAGGCTGTAGTTCTGGCTCAGCGCGGTCTGGTCGCGGTCCATGACGGCATAGCGCAAGTCTTCGACATCCAGGCTGATGCCGAAGCCGATCACGAACATCAGCAGCAGCGACCCGGCCAGCGCCAGGGTGGCGCGCACCGGGTCGCGGCGCAGTTCCAGCGCCTCGCGCCACATATAGCTGTACATGCGCTGCAGACTGAAGCCGCGCATCTCTTGGGCCGGTTCCGCGGCCTCCTGCGTCGGCCCGGCCGCTGCCGCCGCGCCGGGTCGGGTGCCCGCGCCGGCGTCGACCAGATAGGCGATGAAGGCCTCTTCGAGCGTGCTGGCGCCGCGCATCCGGGTGATCTCGTCGGGCGCGGCGCTGACCAGCACTTTGCCCGCATGCATCAGCGACATGCGGTCGCAGCGCTGGGCCTCGTTCATGAAGTGGGTCGAGATGAAAATGGTGACCTGGTCCTGCCGCGCCAGCGCGATCAACAGGCGCCAGAAGTTGTCGCGCGCCACCGGGTCCACGCCCGAGGTCGGTTCGTCCAGGATCAGCAGCTCGGGCTTGTGCACCATGGCCACCGCCAGCGACAGGCGCTGGCGCATGCCCATGGGCAGTTTCTCGGGCAGTTCGTCCAGCGCTTCGCCCAGATCGAAGCGCGCTACCATTTCGTCCACGCGCGCCGGGATGTGCGCCTCGGGCACGTGGAACAGCCGCGCGTGCAGCACCAGGTTCTGGCGGACGGTCAGCTCGCCATAAAGCGAGAATGCCTGCGACATATAGCCGACACGCCGGCGCGTATCGAGATCGCGCGGGTCGACTTCGGTGCCGAACAGCCAGGCGCGGCCCTCGCTGGCCGGCAACAGGCCGGTCAGCATCTTCATGGTGGTGGACTTGCCGCAGCCGTTGGAGCCGAGAAAGCCGAAGATCTCGCCCTTGCGGATACGGAAGTTGACGTGGTCCACCGCGACGAAGTCACCGAAGCGCATGGTCAGGTCGCGCGCCTCGATGGCAATGGGCGCGTCGTCGCCCAGCGCCAGCGGCGTGATCTCGACGGGCTTGTGCCCGCGCCGTTTCTCCTCGGGCAGCAGGGCGATGAAGGCGGCCTCCAACGATCCCGTGCCGGTGCGCTGACGCAGTTCGTCCGGGGTGCCGGTGGCCAGCACGCGGCCGTCGTCCATGGCGATGAGCCAATCGAAACGCTGCGCCTCGTCCATGTAGGCCGTGGCGACGATCACGCTCATGCCCGGGCGGTCGCGCCGGATCTGGTTGATCAGGTCCCAGAATTGCGCCCGCGCCAGCGGGTCGACGCCGGTGGTGGGTTCGTCCAGGATCAGCAGGTCGGGGTCGTGGATCAGCGCGCAGCACAGGCCCAGCTTCTGCTTCATGCCGCCGGACAGCTTGCCGGCCGGGCGCGACAGGAACTCGGCCAGGCCGGTGCTTTGCGTCAGGCTGTCGATGCGGCGGCGCCGCTCGGCCGCGCCATGGCCGAACAGGCGGCCGAAGAACTGCAGGTTCTCTTCCACCGACAGGGTGGGGTAGAGGTTCTTGCCCAGCCCCTGCGGCATGTAGGCGATGCGGGGGCAGACGTCATCGCGGTGGCGCTTGTCGGCCATGTCGCCGCCCAGCACCTGGACCGTGCCGGTCTGCACCGCGCGCGAGCCCGCGGCCAGCGCCAGCAGGCTCGACTTGCCCACGCCGTCCGGGCCGATCAGGCCCACCATGCGGCCGGCCGGGATGTCCAGCGAAATGGCGTCCAGCGCCAGCGTCTTGCCGTAGCGCAGCGATACCCCCGACAGCTTGACCACCGGAGCGGGGGAGGCCGTCGTGGTCGCGGTCATCACGGCACCTTGACTTCAAGGTTGGCGGGCCACTGCGCATCGGCGTCCAGCTTGAGCCAGGCCACGCCGGGCAGGCCGGTCTTGACCTGGCGCAGGTGCTGGCGCAGCAGCTCGGGGTCGATCTGCGCCTTGACGCGGAACATCAGCTTCTGCCGCTCGGTGGCCGTCTCGACCGTCTTGGGCGTGAACTGCGCGGTGCTGGCCACGAACGATACCTTGGCAGGAATCACATATTGGGGCGCCGCGTCCAGCACGATGCGCACGTCCTGGCCCAGGGCGACGCGGCCGGCGGCCTGCTCCGGCAGGAAGAACGTCATGTAGACATCGGCCAGATCGACCATATTCAGCACCTTGCCGCCGGCGCCCAGCACCTCGCCGGCCTGGGCCACGCGATACTGCACGCGGCCGTCGCGCGGGGCGCGCAGTTCGCTGTCGGCGATATCGGCCTCGATGCGGGCGATGGTGGCCTGCGCCGCGTCGATCGCCGAGCGGGCGCCCACCTGCGCGGCGCGGGTGGCGTCAATGGCGGCCTGCGCCGCGTTGACCTGCGCGCGTGCGGCGTTGACCGCGGCCTGCGCGCTGCGCACCCGGGCGCGGTCGTCGTCCAGCTCCTGAATCGACGAAGCGCCTTCCTTGGACAGGGTCTCGGACCGCGCCAGGCGCCGGCGCGCGGCGTCCAGTTCGCTTTCGCGCTGCACCACCACGGCCTCGGCGGCGAGCTTGTCGCTTTCGCGTTGCGCCACCTGCGCGGCGGCGCTGGCGGCGTTGTTGACGGCCTGCTGGTACTGGGCGCGGGCCTCTTCGCGTTGCGCCTGCAGCGTGTCGATCTGCATGCGGGCCAGCGGCTGGCCGGCGCTGACGAAATCGCCCTCGGCCACCAGCACGTCCTGCACCCGTCCGGCCAGTTTGGTGGCAACGTCGACCTCGGTGGCCTCGATGCGGCCATTGCCGCTGATGAAGCCCGGGCCGGGGCCGGTGTCCGACAGCATGCGCCAGCCGTAGTAGCCGGCGGCGGCCAAGACCACGATCGCGAGCAGGGGAATCAGTTTTCGGGTGGGCAGCTTCATGGTGCGTATCCTGTATTGATCGGCGCGGGAGCGGTGGCAGCGGGAGCCGCACCGGCGCGGTCTGGCGTCGCGCGCCCCGCCGACGGGGCGGATGCCGCTTGCGGCGAGGGGGCGGCCGGCGTCGCCACGCGCGTGCCGCCGCCAAGCGCGGCATACAGCCCGACCCGTGCCGCCAGCAGGGCGCGGCGCGTCTGCACCAGCGCCTGCTGCGCCGCCAGCAGGTCGCGCTGTGCGTCCAGCACCTCCAGGTAGGGCGAGGCGCCGTGGTCGTAGCGCAGCTTGGCCAGGCGCGCGCGCTCGCTCTGCGCCTGCACGGTGGCGCGCAATACCTGCACCTGTTCGGCCAGCCAGCGGCGTGCCGACAGCGCATCGGCCACATCCTTGAAGGCGCTCTGAATGGCGCGTTCGTAGCCGGCCACCGCCTGGTCGCGGCGCACCTCGGCCAGGTCCAGATTCGCGCTCCGGCGCCCGGCGTCGAACAGGGGCAGGTCGAGGCTGGGCGCGAAGTTCCAGGCGCGGCTGCCGCCGCCGAACAGGCCATCCAGTTCGGCGCTGGCGGTGCCGAACGCGCCGGTCAGCGTGATGCGCGGAAAGAAGGCGGCGCGGGCCGCGCCGATGTTGGCATTGGCGGCGCGCAGTTGGTGTTCGGCGGCAACGATGTCGGGCCGGTTGGCCAGCAGGTCCGAGGGCAGCCCGGCTGGCAGGTCGCGCATCACGCTGTCGTCGTCCAGGCCCGCGCGCGGCAGCGGCAGGGCCAGCGGCTCGCCGGTCAGCAGTTCCAGCGCATGGGCTTGCGTGGCGCGGGCCTGCTCCAGCTCGGCGCCGAGCGCCCGCGCCTGCTGCCATAGCGTTTCGACCTGGGTCAGGTCCAGCTTCGAGATCGATCCCACCTCGAAGCGGCGGCGGAAGATGCGCAGCGATTCCTCGCGCGAGGCAATGGTGGCGCGGGTCAATGCCAGCCGTTCGTCCAGTTCGCGCAGCGACAGGTAGCTGTCCGCGACCTGCGTCACCAGGCTGAGCGTGGCTGCCTTGGCGGCCGCGTCGGAGGCAAGGTAGTTCTCCAGCGCAGCATCCTTGAGGCTGCGCACGCGGCCCCAGAAGTCCAGTTCCCAGGCCGCCATGCCCACGCCTACCTGGTACTGGCTGGTCACTTGCGGCTGGCCGGTGAGGTTCAGGTCGCCCGGCGTGCGGGCGCGGGCGCCTTCGGCCTGCGCGCCGATCGTGGGGAACTGGTCGGCGCGCTGGATGCCGTAGAGCGCGCGCGCTTCCTCGACACGCAGCAGGGCCACGCGCAGGTCGCGGTTATACGCCAGGGCGGCGTCGATCAGGCCCTGCAGCACGGGGTCGGTGAAGTAGTCGCGCCAGCCGATCTGCGCCGCGTCCCGCGCGGTGGCGCCGGGCGTGGCGGAGGCGGCCTGGCCGGGATAGACGGCGGCCACCGGCGCCGCGGGCCGGACGTATTGCGGCGCCATCGATACGCAGCCCTGCGCCAGCAGCGCCGCCAGGATGGCCGGCGCCAGGCGGGCGGCGCGCCGCAGCGGAAGGGGGCGGCGGGTCATACTCATTTCTCCGTGACGTAAATGCCCGGCGCATCGTCCAGCGCCGGATAGCCCTTGCGCGCGGCGCCGAGGCCGGGGGGGCTGACCGGCTTGCCAGAGCGCGCGTCCAGCCAGGCGAGCCAGTGCGGCCACCATGAGCCCTCGTGCGGCGCGGCGCCGGCCAACCAGGCGTCCGGCGTCAAGGCCGGTTCACCGGCCGCGCGCAAGCGGCTGCGGAAGTGCCGCCGCGGATGCCCTGGCTCGCTGACGATGCCGGCATTGTGGCCGCCGCTGGTCAGCACGAACGTCAAGGGCGCCGGCGCCAGGCCATGCAGCTTGTAGACCGAACGCCACGGCGCGACGTGGTCGGTTTCCGTGCCGACGCAGAATATCGGCAGGCGCAGGTCCTGCAGCCGCACCGGACGGCCGTCCACGAGATAGCGGCCGGAAGCCAGGTCATTGTCCAGGTACAGGTGGCGCAGGTATTGGCCATGCATGCGCGCCGGCATGCGGGTGGAATCGGCGTTCCAGGCCTGCAGGTCATTCATGGGGCGGCGCTGGCCCAGCAGATATTCCGAGATCATGGGCGCCCACAGCAGTTGCTGCGCGCGCAGCAACTGGAACGCGCCGCTCATCTGGCGCGCGGGGAAGTAGCCCAGCGCCGCCATTTCCGTCTCTATCAGCGCCACCTGGTAGGCGTCGATGAACAGGCCCAACTGGCCGGGCTCGCTGAAGTCGGTCTGCGCCGCCAGCAGGCTCAGGCTGGCCAGGCGCCGGTCACCGTCGCGCGCCATGGCGCTGGCGGCCATGGTCAGCAGGGTGCCGCCCAGGCAGTACCCCACCGCGTGCACCGCAGCGCCGGGCACGATCGCCTCGATCGCCGCCAGCGGCTCGCGCACGCCCAGGCGCAGGTAATCGTCCAGGCCCTGGTCGCGGTCGGCGGGCGTGGGATTCTTCCAGGACACGCAGAACACCGTATACCCCTGATCGACCAGATAGCGGATCAGTGAGTTGTGGGGCGACAGATCCAGCACGTAGTACTTCATGATCCAGGCCGGCACGATGAAAATCGGCTGGGGGCGCACGCGCCCGGTGGTGGGCCGGTACTGGATCAGTTCGGCCAGGGCATTGCGCAGCACCACCTTGCCCGGCGTGGTCGCGACCTCATGGCCGGGGCGGAAGTGTTCGGCGCCGACGGGCGGCTGCCCGCTCCATTGCCGCACGCCGTCTTCCCAGGCGTTGTAGGCGCCGCGCAGCAGGTTGACGCCGCCTTCGCTCAGGGTCTGGCGCCACACCAGGGGGTTGGTATAGGGATTGTTGTCGGGGGCCAGCGGTTCCAGCCACAGGCGCGCCGCGAACGCCGCCAGTTGGCGCTGGTGCGCGTCCGTCAGCGGCAGGGCGCCCGCCCACGCATCCCAGCCCTGCTGGGCCAGCTCGAAACCCTGTCGCCACAGCGCGAACGGCCACTGCTGCCAGGCCGCATCATCGAACCGGCCTGCGGGTCGCGCATGCTGCTGGGGGGGCGCTGGGGGCATGATCGGCATGGTGGCTCCGGGATGCAAGAGCGGCGGGAGTGCCGCTCGAGGAACGGTTTGTCGCGCAACCGGGCGATGGCCCTGGGGTCGGACAAATCCGACTTCTTGATCATTGTGCCGCCGCCCTCCTGGGCTCTCCTTGATCAGGATCAAGATAACGACTGACCGGTCGGTTTTTAATGGAGGGGTCGGCGCGCGGCATGGCCACGCGTCGATTCGCACAGGGAGCAGTGGTGATGAGCACGCAACGTTTGCGTCTGCCTCCGACCGTGCGCGTCGAGCAGATTCTTGACGCCGCGCTGCAGGAGTTCTCGGCCGCCGGCTATGCCGGCGCACGGATGGATGACATCGCCTTGCGCGCCGGTTTGTCCAAAGGCGGCCTGTACGCGCATTTCGCCAGCAAGGAAGAGGTGTTCGAAGCCCTGCTGGCGCGTTATCTGAGTCCGCCGCGGATCGATGCCCGCGCCCTGGTTGACGGGTCGGACACGCCCCGTCAACTGGCCGAGCGTATCGTCAATCACCTCCATGCCAGCCTGGCGAATCCGGCCATGATTACCGCCATGCGGCTGCTGCTGGCCGAGAGCGCGCGCGTGCCGCACCTGGCGCGACGCTGGCGCCAGGCGACCGTCGACGCGCATCTGGCCGATATCGCGCAATTGCTGGCATTGGCCCGCGAGCGCGGCCTGTGCGGCGATGGCCCGGCGCTGCGGCACCCCTGGCTGCTGCTGTCGCCGGTGGTGCATGCCATCTTCATGGCAATGCTGCCGGGACCGGACGAGCGTCTCAACCTGCCCGAACGGCGCGAGGCGCATGTGGCGATGATCTGCCACTTGCTGTAATGGCAGCCATCCTGGATGCGGGGTGCGCAGCGGATGCGTCACCCTGTATCCTTGCGTCACTCCATGACTGAACGCAGCGAGGACGATGTGCCTACCTCAGGAATGACGGTCCGCGTACCGTCCTGGCGCTATTTCCCGGTGGCCCTGGCCCTGGTGCTGCCCGCGCTTGGCTGCATCGGCTGGAGCTGGCTGTACGCATTGAACAGCGAACGCGCGCAGGCCGCCACGGTGGGGCGGATCGTGCGGGTCCAGACCGAGCAGATCCTGACGCACGCCCTGGATATCCTGCCGCGTGTCACCGCCTTGGCCGCGCAGCCTTGCCCGGCCGTGCATGCCAGTCTGTTGCGTTGGGGGACGCTGAACCCGTATTTCCGCTCATTGCTGCTGGTCCGGCGCGATCGCATCTATTGTTCCTCCGTGCTGGGCGACGTGGACTATGACACCGGCACTTTCCCGCGCTGGCCGGTCGGCACGCCGCCGACGCAGTGGTTTGTCAGCGTGACGGGGACGCCGCTGGCCCCCGAGCGGCCGGCCCTGCTGCTGGGCATGGCCGGGGAGGACGGCCGTGGCGGGGTGGTGGTGATCGATGGCCGCTACGTGCAGGATCTGCTCAACGCGGTGTCGTCGCTGGGGGCCTACCAGTTGGAGGTGACGCTGGGCCGGGGCGCGCCTATCCGCAGCGAGGCCTGGAGCGCGGCGGCTTCGGAGCGGCTGTTCGCATCGTCCGAGCCGATTGCCGGTCGCGATGACCTGAGCGTCACGGTGATGGCGCCGGCCGAAACCGTGGTGCGGGCCTGGCAGCAATTGTTGATCGCCTATCTGCCAGTGGCCTTGCTGTGCGGCGCGTTGCTGGCCTTCGGCGCCTACCGCCTGCAGGTGAGCCGGCAATCGTTCAAGGAACAATTGCGGCGCGCCATGCTGGCCGGGGAATTCCACGTTGAATACCAGCCGGTGTATGGCAAGGTCACCGGCCGGTGCGAAGGCGTCGAGGCGCTGATGCGCTGGCACCGCCCGGGAGTGGGCCCGGTGCGGCCCGACATCTTCATCGCGGCGGCCGAGGCCGAGGATATGATCGTGCCGCTGACGCAGCATCTGCTCAAGCTGATCCAGCGCGACATGCAGGGCTGGGCGACGCCGCCGGATTTCCACATCGCCGTGAATGTGGCGCCCGAACACCTGTCGAGCACGACGCTGGTGGCGGATATACAGGCGTTTCGCGCCGCCATCCGGCCCTCCCTGATGGTGCTGGAGATCACCGAGCGCAGCCTGATCACCGACAACGGCCAGGCCCGCGCCAACCTCGACGCGCTGCGCGCGCAGGGCGTGTTCGTGGCCATCGACGATTTCGGCACGGGCCATTGCTCGCTGTCGTACCTGCAGAAATTCCCGGTCGACTACCTGAAGATCGACAAGGGTTTTGTGCACGCCATCCAGCCCACCGGGGAAGAGGCGCCGGTGCTGGACGTGATCATCACACTGGCGCATCGCCTGGGCCTGGCCGTGGTGGCCGAAGGCGTTGAAACGCCCGAGCAGTTCAACTATCTGACGCAGCGCGGCGTGGCGTTCATTCAGGGTTACCTGTTTGCCCGGCCCATGCCGGCGGCCGATTTCGTGCGGTGGTATGCCGAGAAAGCGGCGCAGCCGCCGGTGCCCGCGGCGTCATAGCGCGCGCAGCGGCAGGTTCAATAACGAAAAGCGGTTTCCCAGCGACCACAGAACCCCGCCGCGCCCGCCTGGCGCGAAGGCCGCGCCGCGGCAGGGCCGTTCGTCCGGGTCGGCAGCGTGGCCGCATGGGGCTGAAAACACGAAGTACAGCAGCACGGCGAGCAGCAATGCCAACGCCAGGGAGAGGCGCATGATTTTCCTTTTTCAGGATAAAAAATTATTGTAAAACGATAATTTGTTGCTACACTACAGCAACTTAGTTTCCTCAGCAATGTCATCCGGAGACCGCCATGACAACCGCGCCGACCTCTTCATCCGCCCCGCAGACCTCGCCCCCCGCCAGCGGCGCGCGGCGCCTGGCCCGCATTCGTGGGCTGTCGCGCTGGATGCGCGGCCTGCTGGTCGTTGCCGCGGTGATCCTCGTCGCGGCGCTGGTCGGCATGTGGTTCTTCACGCCCGAGGCCGTGCTGGCCCGCGGCCTGTATTCCTTTCTCGGCGTCACGGCGCCGGCCTATACGGAACCGGCCGCGCCTGTCGCGTTGCCGCGCCTGCACCTGGGGCCTGCGTACCGGGTGCTGGGCTTTGTCTTGTTCGGGGTGGTGGCGGCGTTGGCGTTGCGCGCCATTGCGCATGCCCATGCGATGTTTTCCGACTTCAGCCGCGGCGATGTGCTGACCGTGACCTCGGCCCGGCACCTGCGTGGCATCGCCTTGCTGGTCACGGTGTTCAGCGTCGCCGTGCCGGCCTTGAAAACCGTGTTGATGTTGGCGCTCACGCTGGCCAACGGGCCGGGCGGGCGCTACATGATGGTCGGCATCGACGTCAGCGACATCCTGCTCGGCTTGCTGGGCGGCCTGTTGTTCACGCTGGCCTGGGCCATGGAAGAGGCGGCCCAGGTCGCGGAAGAGAACCGGGGATTCATCTGATGGCGATCATCGTACGGCTGGATGTGATGCTGGCGCAGCGCAAGATGAAGGCGCGCCAACTGGCCCAGGAGATCGGCATTACCGAGCCGAATCTGTCGCTGCTCAAATCGGGCAAGGTCAAGGGCATGCGCTTCGATACGCTGGAGCGCATCTGCGAAGTGCTGCAGTGCCAGCCCGGCGACCTGCTCGAATATCAACCGGGCCCGGCGCCGGGCGACGCGGACCCCGACTGACGCCGCTTCCACTTTGCCAATTTCCGCCGCGCGCCCGGTCCGAAGCCGGGCGCCGGGTTCCCACGTCTTCTCGATGGATGCCTGCTGTCATGCAAACCTTGTTCGCGCTGTCCCGCGATACGCTGCGTATCGCTTCCCTCATGGCCTGCGCCGCCACGCTGGCGGCCTGCGCACCCACCGCGCTGGCGCCCGGCGCCGCCGCGAGCGTGCGCATTACCCACAACGAACCCGGCAGGGAATGCGTCTTCCTGGGCGATGTGACCGGCAGCCAGGGCAATTTCCTGGCCGGCGCGATCACCTCCAACGCCGACCTGGAGACCGGCGCGCGCAATGACTTGAAGAACCGCGCCGCGGCGATGGGGGGAAACGTGGTGTATCTGTTGACGCAACGCGCCGGGCAGACCGGCGGCAAAGATCACCTGGAACAGACCAATGTCACGCTGTCGGGCAACGTCTATCGCTGTGGCTGACGGGCGTTGACCGTGACGGCGCCGCGCACTCGGCTCGGCCCACGCCGGCCGCCTCAGCCCGCCTTGGCGTGGGGCGTGGCCTTGGCGAAGAACAGGTCGGTGATCGACTGGCTGTCCAGCGGCTCGCCGGTGATGGTGCGCGCCAGCAGCTCGGCGCCCAGCAATTGCACCGAAAACACCAGGTCGGGCTGCACCCGCCGGATCTTCTCCAGGTGCTTGCTGGTGTTGACCAGGGCCACCGTCTTGGCGCCCTGTTCGCCGCTGGCCTCCTTGGCGGCCAGCACGATGAACGCGTTCTCCGCGTCGTCCTCGCGTAGCGCCAGGACGTAGCGCGCGCGGGCGACGCCAGCGCTGCGCAGCACCTCGACGCTGGAGGGGTCACCCTCGATCAGGTCGGTGGCGGCGGGGTATTCCTGTGGCAGGCCCGGGGGCACGATGACGGTGACCTCGTCGCCACGGCGGCGCAGGCCGTCGTAGACGCTCATGGCCAGGGGCGTGGCGCCGGCGATGATGATATGGTTTTTTCTCATGGCGATGGAAAACCGGCCCTTCACCAGCCGCTTCAGGTTGCCGCCTATCACCGGGCCGGCGATAGCGCTGATGGAGGTAGCGAAGACGGTGATGCCAAGAATGATAATCGACGCGGTGAACAAGCGCGCCGCGTTGCTGTGAGGAGTGATGTCGCCATAGCCTACGGTCGACATCGAGACGATGGAGAAATACAGGGCGGTGGCCGCGTCCTCGATCGGCGGCTTGAATTCCTCGCCAAGGTAGAGCGTGCCGAAGACTGCATAGATCAGCAGCGACAACATGCTGACCAGGGCGAACAGCGAGCCGGCGGTGACGCTGGCACGGTCGAAGCGGCGCCAATAGGCGATCAGCGCGATCACCAGCACCAGCGTGTAGACACCCAGGCCGATGCGTCCGCTTTCGCCCAGGATGGCGAAGGTGCCCACGCCGATCAACAGCACCAGCGAGAAGGCCCAGGCGATGCGCGCCTTGAGGATCAGGCCGAGGGCGATGACCTGCAGGCCGACGCCCAGCACCAGCCGGGGGATTTCCAGCAGGCCCACCACCTGCATCAGGTCGCGCCAGTTATCCAGCGCCAGCCAGAAGGAGTACTCGCGCGCGCGCACCTCGCGCAGCACCGGGTGCATGAAGGCATAGCCGTCCAGCGCCACCAGGACGGCAAGGCACCAGTTGGGGGGAACGAGGGCGAGCAGGCGGCGTAGGCGGCGCGCAAGGCTGGTCAGGGGATTGGGCATGTCAGGGGATCCTTTGCCAGCATTCTATCGGTCCACGCGGCGGCCTTGCTATATCTGATATGTATAGAAGGCTATCAACAAAGAATTACTTGAATTGCGCCTGGCGTCCTAAACTTCCTTCATCACGCGGCTATCCGGAAGGAACGCCGCTGATACGGGCGACAAGCCCGCCAGTTGTAGCGGCGGACGAAATCCCCGGGCGTTATCACGCTGCAGCTTGGGCGGGGACTAGAGACCCTGGCCGGGCTCACGGCCAGCCCGTGCGTGAGCAGTATGAGGCACGAATGTTGGAATCGCGTGATCCAGGTAGAAGGCATCAGTGCCGGCTGATGACTCCAGGCTCACGTGTTGTTTTAGCGCGGCGTCTTACCTTCGGGGCAGCGCCGCGTTTTTTTCGCCTGCCGCCAGCCAATCGTTAGCGTATCAGTAAGTTGACGCGTTCGCATCCACGGCGGCGCGCCGCCAGCTTCCCAGTCCGTCCGGACGGCTCTCCTCCCCCCCCTCCCGCGGTTCCAGTTCCAGCGCGATATCCGCCGCGAACATGTAGCCCCAGCCATGTACCGCCCGGATCGGCAGCGTCATGTGCTGGGCGGCGGCCTTGCGCCGCAGGCGGCTGATCATCACGTCGACGAAACGGCGCCGCGTGATGGCGCCATCCGCGTCTTCGGCGCCGTCCGGGTAGAACGCGTCGCGGCTGACCTTGCGATCAGGCGCCTGGACCAGGCGCGTCAGGAAATCGCGCTCGCCCGTGGTCAGCCCCAGGCGGTGGCCGGCGGGGCTGATCAGCGTCCAGCCTTTGTTGGCGAGCCGCCAGGATTCCTGCAGCGGTTCCTCGGGCGTCGGCTCGGCGGCCGGATCGGACAGATCCAGGCCGACGGCGCGCCGTACCAATGCCTGCAGCACCGCCGCCAGTTCCAGCCCGGTCACCTCCGGCGGCAGGCAGGCGTCGGCGCCGCAAAGCAAGGTGCGGATGCGGTTTTCCTCGCTGCCGAACGGCGCGATGGCGACAATACCCAGTCCGCGGTCGATGGCGCGCAGGCGCACCGCCGCATTGTGGATGTCGGGCAGGGGGGCTTCCAGGATGATCAATGGGCTGGGCCGGCGCGAATAGCGGTCGTAGACGTCGGCCAGGTCGTGGCAGCGCCGCACGCCGAAGCCCAGATGGGACAGGGCTTCGACCAACCGGGCATGGCGGGCGTCGGCCTGGCCCAAGAAAATGACATCCAGGGTGTTGTTCATGGATGCCCGCCTGTGCTTGCGCCTGCGACCGCCCGATCCTTGCGTGTCATGCCCGTCTCCCTGTGCTGCGCCACGATGTGGCGGCATCTGGCGATGTTGTCTGATGGCGGGCGAAGGTCTTGAACTATTGATCCGAGTCTGGGCCGCGGCAGAAGCCGCGGTCGCGGTCTGGGCGGCGCTTGGCTCGAGCGCGCTGCGCTCTGGCCGCCGATGGTCCGATTCCGCATGGAAGTCACGCCCGTGTTTCATTTAAACACGGGCGTGTTTTTTTGTGAAGATACGTTTCTGTAGTTTCTACTGGTAACAGTGCCGAGAGCGGATATTCCGGCGAAGCGCTTGAAACGCTGTTTGTTTACGCGATTGCGACGACAGGATATTAAGTATTACCGATACATTATTTTCTATTTTTGCATGATGAAAGGTCATAAACTCGGGCGCGGTTTTATCGTGGCGGCTGTCCGCCGCCCAACCGGGCGAAGGCCTCGCTGGGGGCCTGCGGTGCAAGCGCAAGTCAATGATAGAAATGGATTTTTTCGATAGGGCCAGGGCCGTGGACGAGGTCCTGCAAGCCATGCGCCTGACGGGCCGGGAGAGCCTGCCGCGATTTACGGATTAGCCCCCGGAATTGGGGTGTAATCGGTTTATTTGGCGGCAGTATTGAGATGTTTTAATCAAATAAATAAATTCATATTAATGTCTCAGGTTGATCGATTGGACACGTTTAGCCATCGTCTGCGCAATGCAAGAATGCTTCAGGGATGGACACAGAAGGACTTGGCAGTCGCAAGCAACCTGTCGCAGAGCGCCATTGGCAACTACGAAAGCGGCCAGCGCCTGCAGCCCTCCAGCGAGGCCCTGATCAAGTTGACCCGCGCATTGCGGGTCAATCCCATGTGGCTGAGCACCGGCGAGGGGCCGATGCTCAATCCCGGTTACGCCGAAGCCGTCACCCGCGCCGGAGAGCATCCGGAGCCGCCGCCCTGGCCGTTTGAAACCGTGTCGTACGCCACCTACGCGCGCTTGAGCCAGCAGGAAAAGCGCCAGATTGAGCAGGTGCTGGCGGCCTATATCAAGGCACGCGGCGAATAGTCGACGGCGCGTGCCGTATCGGCGCGGTGCCGCCCGAGGCGCGCGGCCGCGCGCGTGCCCCGGCCGCGGGCGTCGCATCGGCCGCTAGCGGGGCGCGGGGCAAGCCTGCGGCCGAGGGGCGCGGCCCGGCCGTCGGCTGGCCGGCCGGCGAGGCGCCGCGCAGGCGCCGCCGCAACCGCTCCACCGGTTCGGCGACCAGCACGTTCAGCAGCGCCGCGAAGCCGATGCTGCCTGCCACCACCAGCGTCATGAACATCATCGGCTGGCGCAACTGCGTACCATCGAGCAGCCAGCCAAAGAACACGATGACCAGCGCGTGGCAGATATAGATCGGATAGCTCAGCTCACCAATCGCCTTGTCCAGGCGATAGCGCGCCTGGAACAGGAAAGCCAGCGGCATCAGCGCGGCGAACAACAGCACCGCCAGCCCGTCGCGCACCGTCGGCGGCAAGGCGATGGAAAAATGCGCCAGCGCGTACAGCAGCAGCAGCGCGGTGCCGAGTTCGGGCAGGCGCCTCAGGCGCGCGCTCCACGCCTGCCAGCGCGGCAGCAGCACCTGGTGCGACAGCGAGCCGGCCAGGAACAGCGCCAGTTCGGTCGGAAAGAAGCGATAGGTCCAGGGGTCGCTCCTGCCGATGCCGCTGGCCACCAGCGCCACGCGCAATGCCAATGAGGCCAGAAGCAGGAGCAGCAGGCGTCGTGGCGAATGCAGCACGAAGGGCGCGATCAGGTAGAAGCTCAATTCCACGCCCAGCGTCCAGGCCTGCGGCACCAGCAGGCCCTGGTACAGCGGCACGTCGCTGTGCGCGAAACTGCCGGTAAAGGCCAGCGCGCCGTGTTCGATGCCGAAGAACATCAGCCAGTCCTGTCCCAGGATCAGCAGGTTCGACAGCGCCAGGTACACGGTTGCGGTCAGCGGCAGGCCGTCATAGATGCGCCAGAACGGCGACTCGCCGGCGCCGGCGTACGCCAACAGCGTCAACGCGGCCACCACCAGGTAGACGGGATACAGACGCAGCGCGCGGTTGGCGTAGAACCGGCCCGGCGCGCCCTGGTAGTGGTCGGTGGCGGTAAGCACGTAGGAAATCAGGAAACCCGAGATCACGTAGAAAAGCTGCACCGCCAGGCGTCCGCCCACCAGCCGGTCGGTGGCGGCGCCGCCCAGGTGGTCCAGTACGACAGACAGCGCCAGCAAGGTTCTCAGCATGCCCATCGCCGTGTCTCCGGAAATTGTTGTCGTCGCCCGAGGCTGTTGCCGGCCAGGCGCGAAGCGTCAATCGATTCTGCGCGCCCGGGCGGCCCGCCGCCATGCGGCATTCGATGCAACCCCTCCGGCGCGCGGTTTAGCGCGCCCGGCGCGATGTGCTGCTTTGGGATTCGGCTGTCGGGATGAGGCGCGGGACGGGGCCTGCCCAGGGCGGTTACAGTCGAGGGAGTGTCTTTTCTGGAGGGCTGTCCATGTCTACTTTCCTGTCTTCGCGATATCGCCTGGCCGGTGTCTGCGCGCTGGCCATGGCGCTGGCGGGCTGCGCCGGATCGACCGCAGGCGCGCGTCCCCAGGGCGCCGCTGCCGCCAACGCGGCCAGCAGCGCCGATTCGCTGGCCCAGACCAGCTGGGAGCTGGTGCGCTGGACGCAGCCTGGCGGCGCCCTGCGCGAGATTCCGCACGGCGACAATGGCGAACCGATCCGCCTGACATTCCTGGCGCAAGGCAGGCAGTACCGGACCGAAGGTTTCTCGGGTTGCAACCGCTACATGGGCAGCTACCAGCTCCAGGGCGGCAAGCTGTCGATCGAGGCGCACGCCGCCACCCGCATGGCGTGCGTGCCGGCGGCCCGCGCCGCGCTCGAGAACGACTATCTGCGCGGCCTGGGCGCGATCGACTCGTTTACGCTGGACAGCGGCGGCGCGCCGCGCCATTTGAGCTTCAATCTGCGCGGTGGCGACGTCCTGGAATTCGAGCGCCGCCAGGATCCGCCGACGCCGTGAAACCGGCGCCGCGCCTACAATGGACGCTACCGCGCCGTGCGGCAAGCGTGCCGGGGCGCCCTGGTTTTCCACGGGAGATATCGATGTTCTTGTCCTCTTCCTGGCGCTGGATCGCGCCTTGCGCGCTGGGCCTGGTGCTGGCGGCCTGCGCGGCGCCGCCGCGCGGCGCGGACGGGCGCGACCCGCGCTTCCAGCCGGCCGCCGCCTCCGACGTGCTGGCGCAGACCAACTGGGAGCTGGCACGCTGGACCCGCCCGGGCGGCGCGCTGCGCGAGATCCCGCATCCGTCGTCGCATTCGGTGCCGTTGACCATCGGCTTCATCCATGACCAGGGCGCCACGCGGGCCACCGGCTTTGCCGGCTGCAACACCTACAGCGCGCCCTACACGGTGGCCAACGGCCAATTGATCATCCCCTCCGGCCCGGTGGCGACCATGAAGGCCTGCGCGCCCGTGAACATGCGGCTCGAACAGGAATTCCTGGCTGCGCTGACGCGCATCACCGCCACCTCGTTCGACAACACCAGCAATCCGCAGCGCATGACCTGGGCGCTGAGCAACGGCGACACGCTGGATTTCGGCCGCCGCCTCGATCCGGTCGCCGGCGGTCAGGTGGGCGCGACCAAGCTGGTCTACGTCAACGCCGAACGCGTGCCCTGCAACGCCGGCGCCGGCCGCGCCATGTGCTATCAGGTGCGGGACACCCCGACGCAGCCGTGGCAGCTCTGGTACGGCGACATCACCGGCTTCGATTTCCAGCCCGGCATCCGCTATCGCCTGCGCGTGGTCGAGGTCAGGGACCCGAATCCGCCGGCCGACGCCTCGGGCTTGCGCTGGGTGCTGGACGCGGTGGTGGAACAGGAAATCGTGCGGCGCTGAGCCGGTGCGCTGCAGGCCCGCGCTTGACCCGCGACAAGCGGGCCGCGCGGGGCAGCGATTACTATTACGGCCTTCGCCGCTTTCCGCCTTGCTTTGCCATGTCTTCCGTCGTCAATATCGCCGCCTACAAATTCGTTTCGCTGGACGCGTTGCCCGAGCTGCGCGCGCGGCTGCTGGCCGAGGCCGGCGCGGCCGGCCTGAAGGGCACCATCCTGCTGGCCGGGGAGGGCATCAACCTGTTCCTGGCGGGCACGGCGGACGGCATCGACACCTTCCTGCGGGGCCTGCGCGGCGACGCCCGGTTTGCCGATCTCGAAGTCAAGTTCAGCCACAGCGCGCAGGTGCCGTTTCGCAAGCTGCTGGTCAAGATCAAGCGCGAGATCATCCGCATGGATCACCCGGCGATCCGGCCCGAGGCCGGCCGTGCGCCGGGCGTGGACGCCAGGACGCTGGCGCGCTGGCTGCAGCAGGGGGCCGACGACAGCGGGCGCCCCGTGGTCATGCTGGACACGCGTAATGCCTTCGAGGTCGACGAGGGCACCTTCCGCGATGCCATCGACTGGCGCATCGACCGCTTCACGCAGTTCCCGGCGGCGGTGCAGGCGCACCGCGCCGAGCTGGCGGGCAAGACCGTGGTCAGCTTCTGCACCGGCGGCATCCGTTGCGAGAAGGCGGCCATCTACATGAACGAGGCCGGCATCGAGAACGTCTACCAGCTCGACGGCGGCATTCTCAAGTATTTCGAGGAAACCGGTGGCCCAGGGTTCGACGGCAAGTGTTTCGTGTTCGACGAACGCATTTCGCTCGATCCGGCGCTGGCGCCGAGCAAGGACTGAGATCGCCGCGACTGATTGCGCCATTCGCTGCCGAGCGCCCGGCGCGGCGCGACCGTCACGACAAAAAAATGAGCCCGCCGATCGGCGGGCTCATTTCATTGGGCGGGTGCGCGGATCGGACGATCAGCGCACGCGCATGCCGGGCTTGGCGCCGGGGAACGGCTCCAGCACGTAGATGCCGGCGTCGACGGCCTCGTCAGCATGGCTGGCGGCCAGCACCATGCCTTCCGAGACGCCGAACTTCATCTTGCGCGGGGCCAGGTTGGCGACCATGACGGTCAGCTTGCCGATCAGGTCTTCCGGCTTGTAGGCCGACTTGATGCCGGAGAAGACGTTGCGGTGGCGGCCTTCGCCCACGTCCAGCGTCAGGCGCAGCAGCTTGGTCGAGCCTTCGACGTGTTCGCAGTTGACGATCTGCGCGATGCGCAGGTCGACGCGGGCGAAGTCGTCGATCGAGATGGTTTCGGCCAGCGGTTCGCCGCCGGGGATCACGGCGGGGGCGGCGGGCGGCTCGAACAGGTCTTCCAGCATCTGCGGCTCGACGCGCTGCATCAGGTGCTTGAACGGCGCCACGCGCTGCGGCAGCACCGCGGCATCGGCCCAGGTGAAGTCGGCGTCGGCGCCGAACAGCTCGCGGGCGACGCGCTCGGCCAGGGCCGGCAGCACCGGCGCCAGCATCACCGACAGGGCCTTGAAGCCGGCCAGCGAGCGCGAGCAGATGTCCTGCAGCGCGGCCTTCTGCGCGGCGTCGGCGCTGGCGATGCCCTTGGCCAGCACCCACGGCTGGGCCGTGTCGAAGGCCTGGTTGATGCGGTCGGCGTAGGCCATGATCTCGCGGATGGCGCGGTTGTATTCGCGCGCCTCGAAGGCGGCGCGAATCGACTCGGCCTGCGCGGCATACTCGGCCGACAGCGCGGCGGTGTCGCCCGCATAGGCCAGGGCGCCGTCGAAGTGCTTGGTGATGAAGCTGGCGGCGCGGCTGGCGATGTTGACGTACTTGCCGACCAGATCGCTGTTGACGCGGGCGATGAAGTCTTCCGGGTTGAAGTCCACGTCCTCGACCCGGGCGTTGAGCTTGGCGGCGATGTAGTAGCGCATCCATTCGGCATTCATGCCGAGTTCCAGATAGCGCAGCGGCGAGATGCCGGTGCCGCGGCTCTTGGACATCTTTTCACCGCTGACGGTGATGAAGCCGTGCACGTTGACCGCGTCCGGCGTCTTGCGGCCGGCGAACTTCAGCATCGCGGGCCAGAACAGCGCGTGGAAATAGACGATGTCCTTGCCGATGAAGTGCACCTGCTCGGTGCTGCCGGCCGGATCGAGCAGGGCGTCGAAATCCAGGCCCTTGACCGCGCAGTACGACTTGAGCGAAGCCAGGTAACCGACCGGCGCGTCCAGCCAGACATAGAAGTACTTACCCGGCGCGTCCGGGATCTCGATGCCGAAATACGGCGCGTCGCGCGAGATGTCCCAGTCGCCGAGCTTGGCTTCGCCGTCCTCGGCGCCCAGCCATTCACGCGTCTTGGCCAGCATTTCGGGCTGCAGGTGCTTGCCGCCGCTGGCGTTGCTGCCGGTGGTCCATTGCTGCAGGAATTCGACGCAGCGCGGGTCCGACAGCTTGAAGAAGAAGTGATCCGACGACTTCAGCACCGGCGTGGCGCCGGTCAGGGCCGAGTAGGGGTTGATCAGGTCGGTCGGGGCGTAGACCGCGCCGCAGACCTCGCAGGAGTCGCCGTACTGGTCCTTGGCATGGCACTTGGGGCATTCGCCCTTGATGTAGCGGTCGGCCAGGAACATGCCCTTGACCGGATCGTAGAACTGCTCGATGGAGCGGGTTTCGATCAGGTCCTGCGCCTTGAGCGCGCGGTAGATGTCCTGCGACAGCGCGACGTTCTCGGGCGAATCGGTGGTGTGCCAGTGGTCGAAACGGATGTGGAAACCGTTCAAGTATTGCGGACGCTCGGCGGCGTAGCGCGCCACCAGCGCCTGTGGCGTGATGCCTTCTTTCTCGGCCTTGAGCATGATCGGCGCGCCGTGCGCGTCGTCGGCACCCACGAAGTGCACCGTGTGGCCCGCCATTCGCATCGAACGAACCCAGATGTCGGCCTGGATGTACTCCATGATGTGGCCGATGTGGAAGGATCCGTTGGCGTAGGGCAGCGCAGTGGTGACAAAGAGAGTGCGAGACATGGTTGTCGGTCGAGGTTGAGGGGAAAAATGGGTTGGCCGGCCATTTTAGGGCAACGGCGGGGAGACGCCCGGCGCAGAGGGGGGCGGCCCCCCAAAACGAAGCAACCCGCCGGTCGCGCGCGGCGCGTCTGGCGGGTTGTATCGCGGTGAGCCGGGAGACCGGCCGCTGGCGCGTGAGGCGGCGGCGAGGCGGCCGCAGCCGGTGCGGCCGCGCTTAGCGGACTTCGCGGGCCTCGACGTCGATCACGTCGCCGCGCGGCTGCGTGGCGAACGGGGCGCTGGCGGGCTGGAACGGGCTGGGACGGGCGCCCTGGCGCTGGCTCCAGTAGGCGCGCACGCCGAAAGGCTTGCCGCGCACCTTGGCGACCACGTACAGGATCGCCACGGCGATCGCCGTGGACAACATGAAGACCAGCGCCATCGCCATGCCGATCAAGGCCAGGGCGGCAAATAGGACGGCTCGGAAGAAGCGGATAAGAGTATTGGTCATGAAGGTCGGATGCAAAACGCAGCGAAAGGTTCCCGTGTATCCGCTATCCTTTAGGGGATGGCGGCCCGCAGACGCCGCGCTGCCTACGGAACCATAGTGACATGAGTATAACGATAGAACACATCCGCGCCGCGCTGCGCGGCGCGCAAGACCCGAATACCGGCCTGGACCTGGGTGTTTCTGTAAAAGATCGTGACATTCGAATCGACGGCGGCCGCGTTGGCGTGGCGCTGGAACTGGGTTATCCGGCCGACGCCGCGCGCGATCAGGTGCGCGCCATCGCGGTGGCGGCGCTGGCCGCCGCCGGCGCGCCCGGCGCCGACGTGGACATTTCCTGGAAAGTGGCCGCGCACGCGGTGCAAAAAGGCCTCAAGCCGCTGCCCAATGTACGCAACATTATTGCGGTCGCTTCCGGCAAGGGCGGCGTGGGCAAGAGCACCACGGCCGTGAACCTGGCGCTGGCGCTGGCCGCCGAGGGCGCCCGGGTCGGTTTGCTGGACGCCGACATCTATGGCCCCAGCGTGCCGACCATGCTGGGCATTTCGGGCCGTCCCGAGAGCCTGGACAACAAAAGCATGGAGCCGCTGACCGGCCACGGCCTGCAGGCCAACTCCATCGGCTTCCTGATCGACGCGGACGCGCCCGCCATCTGGCGCGGCCCCATGGTCACCCAGGCGCTCGAACAACTGCTGCGCCAGACCAACTGGCGCGATCTCGATTACCTGATCGTCGACATGCCGCCGGGCACCGGCGACGTGGCGCTGACGCTGGCGCAGAAAGTGCCGGTAGTGGGCGCCGTCATCGTCACCACGCCGCAGGACGTGGCGCTGCTGGATGCGCGCAAGGGCCTGCGCATGTTCCAGAAGGTCGAGGTGCCGATCCTGGGGGTGGTCGAGAACATGGCCATCCACATCTGCTCGCAGTGCGGCCACGCCGAGCACATCTTCGGCGAGGGCGGCGGCCAGCGTATGGCCGCGCAGTACGGCACGCCCTGGCTGGGCAGCCTGCCGCTGACGCTGGCGATCCGCGAGCAGACCGATGCCGGCACGCCGACCGTGGTGGCGGACCCAGGCAGCGAAGCGGCCGGGTTGTACCGCGCCATCGCGCGCAAACTGGCGGCGGGCGTCGCGGCGCTGCCCCGTGACATGGCCGGGAAGTTCCCGTCCATCGTCGTGCAGCAGCCGTCTTGACGCATGCAGTGGGCGGCCCGGGCCTTCTTGGCTGGACTTTGCGTAGTGGCGGGCGAGGCGATGGCCAAGCGCCCGGAGATCATCGTGGACCCGGGCGGCGTGCCGCCCGCCGCGTTGCAGGCGATCACCGAGGCGGTGGACGCCATTGCGCGCCTGGCGGAAGACCAGGACGGCGGCGAAATCAATCGCCTGCGGCGCCGCGCGCGTGACGCCACGCTGGCGGCGCTGGCCACCCAGGGCTATTTCTCGCCCACCGTCACGCTCGAGGCCGGCACCGACATCGGCGGTGAAACCTGGGACATCGGCATCGTGCCCGGCAAGCGCACCACGGTGTCGTCGGTCGACCTGACGTTCACCGGCCGCATCACGCGGCCGGAATACGCGCAGCGGGTGCAGAAACTGCGCGACGACTGGCTGCTCAAGCCTGGCCAGCCTTTCATCAACGCCGACTGGAACAGGGCCAAGTCTTCATTGCTGGACGAAGTCTCGGTGCGTGATTTCATGCTGGCGCGCATGACCGCCTCCGAGGCCGACGTGCAGGCCGACGCGGCCTCGGCGGCCTTGCGCGTCACCATCGACAGCGGGCCGCTGGTACGCATGGGCGAACTCAGCACCGAAGGGCTGGAGCGGGTGCCGCCCAAGCTCATCACCCGTTATGTGCGTTACTCGCCGGGGGCGGTCTACGACCAGAACCGCCTCGACGAATGGCAGCAGGACCTGCAATCGACCGCGTTTTTCCGGGGCGCCTTCGTGTCGGTGCGCCAGCCGGGCAGCGCCCAGCAGCCCGTCGAACCCGCCAGCGACCGGGCCCGCGCGCCCGGCGCGGCCGACGTGGCCGAATCCACGCCCGCCGGAGATCCTGCCGTGTCCGGCGCCTTGCCGCCGCCGCCAGCCAAGTACGATTCCGACGGCGAGGTGACCCTGCCGCTGCAGGTGCGCGTGGTCGAGGCGCCGCCCAAGCGCCTGTCGGTTTCGCTTGGCGTCGACGACGAGGCCGGCGTGCGGCTGGAATCGCTCTATCGCCAGAACGTGGTGTTCGGCCAGCCGGTGACCATGGAATCCGGTTTCAGCGTCGACCGCCTGCAGCAACGCGTCTACACCGATTTCCTGCTGCCGCCGACCGAGCGCGGCTACAAGGACTCCATCGGGGTGCTGGCGCAGCATTCCGATATCCAGGGGTTGGACGTGACCCGCTACGCCCTGGGCGCCACCCGCAGCCAGGAGCGCAAGGGCGCCGGCGACAGCCGCGTCACCTACGAAACCCGCTGGGGCCTGCTGCTGGCGCAGGACCACGTCAAGATCGACGGCGGCGATGAATACACGCTGCCCACGCTGACCGCCACCGGCGAATGGCTGCGGCGCGATGTCGACAACAAGTACGACCCGCGCGAGGGCAACCTGATCGCCCTGGGCGGCGGCGTGGGGGTGACGCTGGATACCGGCGAGCCGTACACCCGCGCCCGTTTCCGCGCGCAGAAGTGGTGGCCGATCGGCAAGCTGGACGTGCTGACCGTGCGCGGCGAGGTTGGCCGCGTCTGGGCCAACGGCAATGTGCAGGTGCCGGACGATTTCGGTTTCCGCACCGGCGGCGCGCGCTCGATCCGTGGCTACAAGTACCAGAGCATCGGCCTCAAGCGTGACAACGCCACCGTGGGGGCGCCGGCGCTGGTGGTCGGCAGCGTTGAATACGATCACTATTTCAATGAGCGCTGGGGCATGGGGGTGTTCCTCGACGCGGGGGATGCGGCCCAATCCTTTGGCGACATGTCGCTGGCGCTGGGTTACGGCGTGGGCGCGCGGGTGCGCACGCCGGCTGGCCCGCTGTTCCTGGACGTGGCCTATGGCCAGCGCGAGCGCGACCTGCGCCTGCACTTTTCGCTGGGGATCGCGTTTTGACGGCGCTGCGTCGATTCCTGCGGCGCCTGCTGGTGTGGTGGCTGCCGGGGCTGGCGATGCTGGCGGTGCTGGCGTGCAGCTTCATCTTCTGGCTGCTGGCCTCGCAGACCGGGACGCGCCTGCTGCTGACCACCGCGGCGCAGCAGCTCGATGGTCAGGCGCTGGCGGTGCGCGGTTCGATCCTGCGCGGCCTGAACGTCGGCCGGCTCGACCTGAATGTGGACGGTACCCGCATCGGCATCAGCGACCTGCGCCTGCGCGTGCATTGGCGCGCGCTGGGCAACCGCTTGCTGCACGTGCGCGAGATCGCGGCGGGCAAGGTCGAGGTCGCGCTGGCCCCCAGCCAGGAGGCGCCCGCCGACACGGGTGGCGACGAGCCCTTCACCCTGCCGTCGCTGCCGGTGGACATCGCCGTGGACCGTCTGGCGCTGGGCGAGTTTCACCTGCTGCGGGACGGCCAGCCGTTGCCGGTCGAGCTGGGCGACCTGAGCGCCACATTCGCCGCCGGCAGCCACGGCGCGCAACTGCGTATCGCTCACCTGCGCGTGGGCCACGAGGTCGGCCAGGCGCAGGTGAGCGGGCAGGCCGAGTTGTCGGGCCTGGCCGATCCCTGGCCATTCGCGGCGCGGCTTGACGTGACGGCGCGCGGGGCGGGGCCGGATTCGCCGCTATGCCAGGCCGACCAACTCAGCGGCAAGTTCGCGCCGCCAGCAAAGCCGCGGGCCCAGGATGCCAAGGCGCCGGCGCCCGTGACGGCCGGCAATCAGGCGCCGGCCGCGTCGGCGGGCTCGCCGCCGGTGGCCTCCAGGAACCCGGCCGCGAACGGCTTCGTCGGTCCGCCGGCCCCCGCCTGCCAGGTGCTGCTGCGCGCGGACGCGGCCGGCTCGCTGGAGGGTATCCAGGCCAAGCTCGATGGCACCGGCGCCGGCCTGGCCCTGAACGTGGCGGCCGAGCTGGCGCCGCGCACGCCGCTGGTGCTGCGCAGCGCGCGGGCCGATGCACGGCTGCCGGACAATTCGACCCTGGCGGCGCGCCTGGACCTGCAGGCCGTGGATGGCCGGCCGGGCCGCGACCGCATCGCCGGCAGTCTCCAGGCGCGCCGGCTGGATCTGTCCGCCTGGCTCGGCGCCGCGGTCCCGCCGGCGGTGGTCAGCGCCACCGCACAGTTGAGCGCCGAGTTCGAGAACCTGAGTCAGTTGCGCCAGGCCGCGATCGACCTGCGTTTCGAGGAGGGCGCGCGCTGGAACAGGCAGACGCTGGCGGGCACGGCCAAAGCCGAGCTGGATATCGACGCGCCCGCCGCCGCTGCGGTCCCGCCTGAGACGGGCGTCAGGCCGGCGCCCGGCGGCCCTGCCGGCGCTGGCGCGGCGGCGGCCGACCTGCTGGCGGGCTTGCGCATCCATGGCCTGGACCTGGACCTGAAGCTGGGTCCGAACCGGGTTCGCGCGCAGGGCGAAGTGGGCGGCACCGACGGCGCGCTGACGCTGGACGCGCAGGCGCCGCGGCTGGACGCATTCTGGCCCGGTATCCCGGGAGGCGCCGAGCTCAAGGGCAAGCTCACCGGCGCCATCGGCGCCCACAAGGGCGAATTCACCGCCGGCTATCGCCCGGCCCGGCCACGCCCCGGCGTGCTGGGCGAGTCGCCGGCCCAGGTCGGCATCGCTTTCGCCGGCGGCTGGGGCAAGGGGCCGGCGGACGCGGCCGATGCCTCCCTGGCCGGCTGGCGTGGCACGGTCTCGCGGCTGACGGCCGGCAGTGCCGGCTTCACGGTCTCGGTCGAGCGGCCGGTGACGCTGTCGTTCCTGCCGGCGGCGCGGGCGCCGCAGTGGCAGTGGCAGGTCGGCCAGACGGTGCTGGGCGTGGCCTTGCCGGGCAAGGAAAAGCTGGTCATTGCCCATCAGGGCTCGCGTGGCGGCGCCCGGCGCTGGGAAACCGCCGGGTGGGCCGACAACCTGGTCATCACCGCCGCCATGGCGCGCCAGGTGATCGCCGCGGTTGATCCGGAGGCGGCGGCGCGGATGAAGAAGGGTCCCAAGCGTGTCAACGCCGCCGTAGCCGAGAGCCAGCGGCGTATCGCGCTGGACGCCTCCTGGGATCTGAAATTCGACGGCCGCCTGGCCGGCCGTGCCCGCATCGCGCGCCGCGATGGCGATCTGCTGATTCCGGGCGACCCGCCGGTGCCGCTGGGCGTGAAGTCGCTGGTGCTGGACCTGAGCGCCACGCCCACGTCGGCCAACGCCAGCCGCCTGGATGCCCGGCTGGACCTGGCCACGGACAAGATGGGCAAAATCGCCGGCAGCGGCAGCGCGCTGCTGGTGGCCGATGCCCAGGGGGGCATGGCGCTGGACCCGCGCCAGCCGATCCGCGCCAGGCTGGACGCGGATATCGCCGATCTGGCCTGGGTCGGCTTGTTCGTCGGCGATTCCATGGAAATTGGGGGCCAGGTCAAGGCCAACCTGGAGGCGCAGGGCACCCTCAACGGCACATGGCGCGCCAGCGGCGCGATCCGGGGCGACAAGCTGCGGGTGGTGCGCATCGACGACGGCGTGCGCCTGATCGATGGCACGCTGTCGGCGCGCCTGGACGGTGACAAGCTGGTGCTGGACAGCCTGCGCTTTCCGGCCTCGCTGCGAGTCATGCCGGCCGAATGGCGCACCAAGGAGTGGATCACCAGCGATCCCGGCGCCAAGGGCGGCTACGCCGAAGCCAAGGGCCAGTGGAACCTGATCGACGGCGGCGGCAGCGTGCGCCTGACGCTGTACCGCTTCCCGGCGCTGCAGCGCTCCGACCGCTATGCCATGGTGTCCGGCACCATCGACCTGAACGCCGCGATGCCGCGCATCGACATCGTCGGCGACCTGAAGGCGGACGCCGGCTGGTTCAGCCTGGAGATTCTGCAAGGCGTGCCGTCGCTGGACGATGACGTCAAGGTGCGGCGCGCGGGCGACAACCCCGGCGCCGTTTCGACGCCGTTGCAGACCAGCATGAATCTGAAGTTCGACATGGGGCCGCGCTTCTACATCACCGGCATGGGGCTGGACGCCGGCCTGCTCGGTTCGATCCAGATCCAGCTCAACGACGGCCGCCTGACCGGCGTGGGCGCGCTGCGCACCCGCGGCGGCGGCATCGAGGCCTACGGCCAGAAGCTGCGGCTGCGGCGCGGCACGCTGACCTTCCAGGGCCGGCTGGACAATCCGTTGTTGGATATCGAGGCGCTGCGCACCGGCGAGCAGGTCGAGGCCGGCGTCAAGGTAGGGGGCACGGCGCAGCGCCCGCGCATCGACCTGGTGTCGTACCCGGACGTCAGCGATGTCGAGAAACTGTCGTGGCTGCTGCTGGGGCGCGGCCCCGACGAAAGCGGCAGCGACGCCGCCCTGCTGCTGTCGGTGGGCACGGCCCTGTTGGGTGGCGGCGAGCCGTTCTACAAGCAGTTCGGGCTGGACGACCTCAGCGTGCGCACCGGCAACCTGGGCAGTTCGGGCAGCATCCTGCCCGACCGCACCGTGGCCGGGGACGTCAACCGCGACAGCGACAGCCAACTGGCGACGCAGTTCCTGGTGGCCAGCAAGGCGTTCGCCAACGGCATCACGCTCAGCGTCGAACAGGCGCTGGCCGGCAGCGATACCGTGGGCCGGGCCAGCTACCGCCTGGCGCGCGGCCTGTCGCTGGACCTGAAGGGCGGCTCGGTCAATGGCATCGCCCTGGTGTATCGCACGTTCTTTGGCGATTGAAGCCCGCCGCCGTTCCGCCCCCGCTGGGGGCGGGGCGGCGCTCGGGATAAAATGACGTCCATTCCATTCCCCAAGCACCTTTGCCATCATGAGCATCAAAAGCGACCGCTGGATCCGCCGCCAGGCTGAAGTCGGCATGATCGAACCCTTCGAAGCGGGTCAGGTCCGCACGGCCAATGGCGGGCGCATCGTCAGCTACGGCACCAGCAGCTACGGCTACGACGTGCGTTGCGCCGACGAATTCAAGATCTTCACCAACATCAATTCCACTATCGTCGATCCCAAGAACTTCGACGAAGGTTCGTTCGTGGATTTCAAGGGCGATGTCTGCATCATCCCGCCCAACTCGTTCGCGCTGGCCCGCACGGTGGAATATTTCCGTATCCCGCGCAGCGTGCTGACCATCTGCCTGGGCAAGAGCACCTATGCCCGCTGCGGCATCATCGTCAACGTGACGCCGCTGGAACCCGAATGGGAAGGCCACGTCACGCTGGAATTTTCGAACACCACGCCGCTGCCGGCCAAGATCTACGCCGGCGAGGGCTGCGCCCAGATGCTGTTCCTGGAAAGCGACGAGGTCTGCGAGACCTCGTACGCCGACCGCGGCGGCAAGTACCAGGGCCAGCGCGGCGTGACGCTGCCGCGCACTTGATACCGCGCCGGGGGCCGCGGCGCCCGCCGGGCCCGCTGCCGCCTCAGGAGGCGGTTTGGCGCCCGGGCGCCTGGCGCAGGTAGTCGATGTCCCATTCGCCTTGCGCCACCGGCTCGAAGCCGTGGCGGCGATAGAAGCGGTTCGAGTCGCTGCCGCGCAGCGCGCCCACGCGCACCGGCAGGCCGCGGTGGTCTGCATCCCGCAGCAGGCGGCCCAGCACCCGGCTGCCCACGCCCAGGCCTTGCGCCGCGGGCAACACATACAGATGATCCAGCCGCAGGGCGTCGCCGTCGGGGCGCAGGGCGTAGAAGCCGACGCGCGCGCCGTCGCGCTCGATGAACCAGGTGTGGCCGGGGCTGAACGTGGCGCGCAGCCGTGCCCGGGCCCGCTCCGGGTCGAACCGGCCCAGGCGTTCCAGGCTGTCGCGCATGGCTTCGATGCGGATCGCCAGCAGGGCTTCGAAATCGGCTTCGGTCACGGGCGCATCGCGCAGCGTGTCCGCCGCCAGCGCATCGTAGCCGCGGCCCAGGAACTGCATGATGCAGATGCCATGACCGAACGGGTCGCTCAGGTGGGCGATGCGGCCCCAATCATGCGAAACCGCCGGATCTTCCAGCCGCGCGCCCGCGGCCACCGCCCGCGCCACCGCGTCATCGACGTCATCGACCACCACGTCCAGGTGTACCGGGGTCCAGTGGCGCGCGTAGTCGCGCGGCTGGCGCGCGGCGCCCGCGGCCGGTGTGCCGGCGGCCTTTTGCAGCAGGTAGATGGGCGCCGGGGCGCCCAGCATTTCGGCGCCGGTCGCGCCCAGCCGGCGCTGCAGCGCCAGGCCGAAGGCGCGGGTATAGAAATCGATGGCCGCCTCGAGGTCGGGCACGTCGATGTTGACCAGAATGCGCATGGTTTCTTTTCCTCGGGGACGGAGCGCAAAACATAGCACGCCGCGCGCGGCCGGGAACTGCGGGCAATGCGCTAAAGAACCTGCGGGGGCGACCGTAAAATGACATATGTGTTTGCCGATTTGGCGACGTCATTTCAGCAAGCGTGAGCAAGGCCCTATCCGTGCGTTACCCCCATATCCCCTGGCTGCCCCTGTTGTTCTACCCTGCGCTGCCAGTGATGGCGGCGGTCGGGCTGTTGCTGTGGCGCCAGTGGCCGCCGGCGCTGACCCTGATCATGCCGTTCGTGCCCTGGGTCATGGCGCTGGTGGGGGCGGCCATTTGCCTGATGTACCAGCGCTCGCAGACCCTGGCGCTGATGCTGGCGGTGCTGGCCGCCGTGGCCGTGTGGCCAACGCTGGCCCGCCAGGCGCCCTGGGCGCTGGGGCCGGCGCTGGTATGGTGGTCGTTGGCCTATAGCATCAACGCGCTGTGGCCGGAACGCGCGGGCATGCTGCGCGACCTGGCGGCCCGCTTAGGCCTGATGGCGGCGGGCGTGGCCGCCATTGCGCTGGCCGGCAAGGAAGGTGTGTCGCAGCTGTTCGGCGAGCTGGCGGTGCAGGGCGTGCTGGCGCGGCTGGGGGTGCCGTTCGAGGCGCTGGCGGCGTTGCTGCTGACCGGCTTGACGCTGACCCTGCTGTTGTTGCGCTATGGCCGCCCGCAGCAGGCCGGCCAATGGCTGGGTTTCGTCTGCATGGCCTGGGCGCTGCCGCGCGGCGCCGAGCATGGCATCGAACTGGCCATGATGGCCGCCGCCGCGCTGACCTCGCTGTCCATTTCGCTGGCGCACGAGGGCTATCACATGGCCTTCCGCGACGAACTCACCGGCCTGCCGGGGCGGCGCGCGCTCAACGAGCGCCTGCAGCGCATGGGCCGCGTCTATACGTTGGCCATGGCCGACGTGGATCATTTCAAAGTATTCAACGACACCCATGGGCACGACGTCGGCGACCAGGTGCTGCGCATGGTGGCGGCGCAACTGCGCCGCGTGCCGGGCGGCGGCTACGCCTATCGCTACGGCGGCGAGGAATTCACGCTGGTGTTCCCGGGCAAGACCGCGGTCGAGGCGATGCCGCACCTGGAAACGGTGCGGCGCGCCATCGAGGCCTACCAGATGCGCCTGCGCGACAAGCCGGCGCGCCCCAAGGCCGACCAGCTCGGCTTGCGCCGGCGCGGCGTGCGCGCCGGCCGCAATGCGCGGCCGCTGCGCGTGACGGTGAGCATCGGCGTGGCCGAGCGCGGCGAGGCCTTGCGCGCGCCGGACGCGGTCATCAAGGCGGCCGACCAGGCGCTCTACAAGGCCAAGGACGGCGGCCGCAATCAGGTGTGCGCCTACGGCGCAAGGCGGCGCGCGGGCACGGCCTGAGCGGCGCGGCAGTTCAGCGGCCGGGCAAGGGCAGCGCCATCAGCAGTTCATCGTAAAGCGTGCCGTTGACGCACAGGGCTTCCTGTTCGTGACCATACTGTTCGAAGCCGAGGCTGGCGTACAGCCGGCACGCGGCGGTGTTGTTGGCGGTGACGCTCAGGAGCACCGTGCGCACGCCGGGCATGGCGGCGGCGTGGTCGATCGCCGCCTGCAGCAACAGCCGCGCCAGGCCTTGGCCACGCCAGGCCGGCGCCACGTATACGCTCCAGACATGCGCCTTGTGGCGCATCTTCAGCTTGCGCTGCCGGGCCACCCCGATGATGCCGGCCAATGCCTGGCCGACGAATACGCCGAACATGGCGCTGTCGTCCACGGGGACGATCCAGGCGCGGATGTCCGCCAGTGTCAGCGTGTGTTCCTCTTCGTAACTCGATCCGAACGCTTCGGGGGTTTCGCGCAGCGCATCCAGGCGCAACTGGCGCAGGGCGGGGGCATCCTCGGCGGTAAGGCGTCTGACGAGCGGAGCGGGATTCATGGAGCGGAGCGAGTGTTGGGAATTGGGAACGGTCGAGGCCGCGCGCGGCCAGTATAGGCGGGCAGGCTGCCTATAATGGGGTCAACGCCGCTTGCGGTTTTCACACAGGAGCCAATGATGTTCGGTTTCCTCAAGATAAACCAGGACGCCAAGCGCGACGAGGTCCAGGAAGAGTTCGTGGCGCGCGTGGCCCATGCCGCGCAGGATTTCGTCCAGGCCGCCGGTCAGGCCGGCGCCGGGCTCGACTATTCCGTGTCGAGCGTCCATGCCCTTGATGACGTGCTCGACGCCGCGCATCTGGGCAAGTTGTCCCTCACCCCCATGCAGACCGTCGGCGCCGCCGCCTATCTCTACGAGGTGGTGCGGCGGGCCCATGGCGGGCTGTACGAAGTCTGCGACGACGAGGACCCGGTGGTGCTGGTATGCGGTGCGCCGCAGGCCGAGGTCTGCCTTGGGGCCATTGCCAAGGTCGAACGGCGCATCCGCTATGGCGCCGCCGAAGCCATCCCGCCGTACTTCGAGCGCTTCCTGGCGGCGCTGGCGGCGGGGGGCGACGTTACCCTGCGCTAGGCCTGGCCATCCTCCCGCGCGCCCAGTCTGCCGCCATCGCGGCCCCGGCGCCCGGCGTGGCCGCCGCCGCCGGGAAAACCCCCGCGCCGGGGGGGCGTGGACGGTTCTTTTCGAGGTTGGCCGGCCCCGGGGGAAAACCGCCCTACAATTCCGCCATTCCCGCCGCCGGCGGGAACCTCGCGCCCGCCTGTCATCAGACGGTTTTTCACTAGAAGTACACTCGCGTCCGCCAACCCGGTCCGATTCGCCTTGCCCCCAGGAGCGCCTGCATGAAATTCCGCTTCCCCATCTTCATCATCGACGAGGACTATCGTTCCGAGAACGCGTCCGGTCTGGGTATCCGTGCTTTGTCTTCGGCGATCGAGGCCGAGGGCGTCGAGGTGATCGGGGTGACCAGTTACGGCGACCTGAGTTCGTTCGCCCAGCAGCAGAGCCGTGCCAGCGCCTTCATCCTGTCGATCGACGACGAAGAGTTCGACGTGGACTCGCCCGAGGACGTGGCCAGCGCGATCAAGAACCTGCGCACCTTCATCGGCGAATTGCGGTTCCGCAACGCCGACATCCCGATCTACCTGTACGGCGAGACGCGCACCTCGGAGCACATTCCGAACGACATCCTGCGCGAACTGCACGGCTTCATCCACATGTTCGAGGACACCCCCGAATTCGTGGCGCGCCACATCATCCGCGAAGCCCGCAGCTATGTGGACAGCCTGCCGCCGCCGTTCTTCCGTGAACTGGTCAAGTACGCGCAGGATGGTTCGTATTCCTGGCACTGCCCCGGCCATTCGGGGGGCGTGGCGTTCCTGAAGAGCCCGGTGGGCCAGATGTTCCACCAGTTCTTCGGTGAGAACATGCTGCGCGCCGACGTCTGCAACGCCGTCGACGAACTGGGCCAACTGCTGGACCATACCGGCCCGGTGGCCGAGTCCGAGCTGAACGCGGCGCGCATCTTCCACGCCGACCACTGCTTCTTCGTGACCAACGGCACCTCGACCTCGAACAAGGTGGTGTGGCACGCCAACGTCGCCGCCGGCGACGTGGTGGTGGTGGACCGCAATTGCCACAAGTCGATCCTGCACGCCATCACCATGACGGGCGCGATCCCGGTGTTCCTGCGCCCGACGCGCAACCACCTGGGCATCATCGGCCCGATCCCGCTGGAAGAGTTCCACCCGGACAACATCCGCAAGAAGATCGAGGCCAACCCGTTCGCGCGCGAGGCGGTGAACAAGAACCCGCGCATCCTGACGCTGACGCAGAGCACCTACGACGGCGTGATCTACAACGTCGAGATGATCAAGAAGGAGCTGGGCAGCTACGTCGACACGCTGCACTTCGACGAAGCCTGGCTGCCGCACGCGTCGTTCCACGAGTTCTATCACGACATGCACGCGATCGGCCAGGACCGCCCGCGCAGCCAGGACGCGATGGTGTTCGCCACCCACTCCACGCACAAGCTGCTGGCCGGCATCTCGCAGGCCTCGCAGATCATCGTGCAGGAATCCGAGACCCGCAAGCTGGACCGCAACGTCTTCAACGAAGCCTACCTGATGCACACGTCGACCTCGCCGCAGTACGCGATCATCGCGTCGTGCGACGTGGCCGCGGCCATGATGGAGCCCCCGGGCGGCACCGCGCTGGTCGAGGAAAGCATCCGCGAAGCCATGGATTTCCGCCGCGCCATGCGCAAGGTGGAGTCCGAGTTCGGCAAGAACGACTGGTGGTTCAAGGTCTGGGGCCCGAACCGCCTGGTGTCCGAAGGCATCGGCAACCGCGACGAGTGGATCCTGGAGTCCAACGACCACTGGCACGGCTTCGGCGACCTGGCCGAAGGCTTCAACATGCTGGACCCGATCAAGGCCACCGTCATCACGCCGGGGCTGGACATGTCGGGCAGCTTCGGCGAAACCGGCATTCCGGCCGCGCTGGTCTCCAAGTACCTGACCGAGCACGGCGTGGTGGTCGAGAAGACCGGCCTGTATTCGTTCTTCATTCTGTTCACCATCGGCATCACCAAGGGCCGCTGGAACACGCTGCTGACCGCGCTGCAGCAGTTCAAGGACGACTACGACCGCAATCAGCCGCTGTGGCGCATCCTGCCGGACTTCTGCCGCGGCCATCGGCGCTACGAGCGCATGGGCCTGCGCGATCTGTGCCAGCAGATCCACGAGGCCTATCGCGAGCGCGACGTGGCCCGCCTGACCACGGAGATGTACCTGAGCGACATGGTGCCGGCGCTCAAGCCGTCCGACGCCTTCGCCCGCATGGCCCACCGCGAGGTCGAGCGGGTCGACATCGACCAGCTCGAAGGCCGCGTCACCGGCGTGCTGCTGACGCCGTATCCCCCGGGCATCCCGCTGCTGATCCCGGGCGAACGCTTCAACCGCACCATCGTCCAGTACCTGCAATTCGCGCGTGAGTTCAACGAACGCTTCCCCGGCTTCGAAACCTACATCCACGGCCTGGCCGACGAAGTGGGCCCGGACGGCGAGAAGCGTTACTACGTCGATTGCCTGATCGAAGACTGAGCGGGCCTGGAGTCTTGATGTTCGATGTCGCCGTTCTCGGCGCCGGCGCCGCTGGCATGATGTGTGCCGCGGTCGCCGGGCAGCGCGGCCTGCGGGTGGTGCTGGTGGACCACGCCGAGCGCCTGGCCGAGAAGATCCGCATCTCCGGCGGCGGCCGCTGCAACTTCACCAACCTCGGCGCCGGCCCCGCCAACTTCCTGTCCGACAACCCGCATTTCTGCCGCTCGGCGCTGGCGGGCTATACGCCGCAGGATTTCCTGGCGCTGCTCAAGCGCCACCGCATCGCCTGGCACGAGAAGCATCGCGGCCAGTTGTTCTGCGACGATTCCAGCGAGTCCATCATCGAGATGCTGCGCGCCGAATGCGATGCCGGCGGGGTGCAGTGGCGCATGGGCTGCCAGGTGGCCGAGGTGGCCCACGGCGATGCCGGCTTCGAGCTGCGCACCAACCAGGGCGCGATCCGCGCCGCCAGGCTGGTGGTGGCCACGGGCGGCATGGCGATTCCACAGTTGGGCGCGACCGACTTCGGCCTGAAACTGGCACGCCAGTTCGGGCTGAAGGTGGTCGAACCGCGGCCGGCGCTGGTGCCGCTGACCTTCGACCCGGCGCAGTGGCAGCCGCTGTCGGAACTGTCCGGCGTGGCGCTGGAAGTCAACCTGGCGACCGGCCAGGGCAAGGCGCGCGGCGAGTTCCTGGAAGACCTGCTGTTCACCCATCGTGGGCTGTCGGGTCCGGCGATTCTGCAGATTTCGAGTTACTGGAAGCCGGGCGAGCCCATCGTCATCGACCTGGCGCCCGGGCGAGACCTGGCCGCCGAACTGCTGGCGGCCAAGTCCGGCAACCGGCAGCAACTGCATACGGTGCTGGCCGGCCTGTGGCCCAAGCGCCTGGCCGACCGCTGGCTGCAACTGGCCGAGCAGGGCGGCAAGCCGGGCCTGGCGGCGCTGCGCCTGGCCGACGCGCCGGACAAAACCCTGCGCGCCCTGGCGCAGGACATCCACCAGTGGAGCCTGGTGCCCAGCGGCACCGCCGGCTACAAGAAGGCCGAGGTCATGCGCGGCGGGGTCGACACCCGTGGCCTGGACCAGAAGTCGATGCAGGCCCGCACCACCCCCGGCCTGTACTTCATCGGCGAGACGGTGGACGTGACCGGCTGGCTGGGGGGCTACAACTTCCAATGGGCCTGGGCCAGCGGCGTGGCCTGCGGCAAGGCGCTCTAGGCTTTCCAGACGCCTTTCCCGGGCACGGTTCATGCTGCGTGCGGATGCGATGTCCGCGCCTTAGCCTGTCTGCATGACAGGCATTGCAACATGGCCGTTGTGGTATTAAATAAAAATACCTATCATTTGTATTTCTAAAATTCAGACGTGCGCCAGCCCCGGCCGCGTCGCCCGACGGAGACCGCCTTGGCCTATACCTTGCCGCCCCTGCCTTACGCCTGCGATGCCCTCGAACCGCATATCGACGCGCTGACGATGGAGATCCACCACGGCAAGCATCACCAGGCCTACGTCAACAACCTGAATGCCGCGCTGGAGGGCGCCGGCATCGCCGCCGACGAGCCGGTCGACGCGCTGGTGGCGCGCATCGACCAACTGCCCGAGGCCATCCGCGGCGCGGTACGCAATAACGGGGGCGGCCACGCCAACCACAGCCTGTTCTGGTCGGTGATGTCGCCGCGCGGCGGTGGCGAGCCGGACGGCGCGCTGGCCCGCGCCATCGACACCGAACTGGGCGGCCTGGCCGCCTTCCGCAACGCCTTCACCCAGGCCGCGCTGACGCGCTTCGGCAGCGGCTGGGCCTGGCTGAGCGTGACGCCGGGCGGCAAGCTGGCGGTCGAGAGCAGCGCCAACCAGGACAGCCCGCTGATGCAGGGCAATACGCCGATCCTGGGGCTGGACGTGTGGGAACACGCTTACTACCTGAAGTACCAGAACCGTCGGCCGGAATACATCGGCGCCTTCTACAATGTGATCGATTGGCCCGAGGTGGCGCGCCGCTACGCCGCCGCCGTGGGCTGAGCCGGCATTGCGCGGAGGCAGCGGTCCATGAATACCTTCAGCCGTCATCGCATCCGGCCCGCGGCCACCAGCGTCAGTGTCTGGACGCTGGCGGTGCTGGTCGCCTGCCTGGGCCTGTATCAGATGTGGGTCTACTTCAACGGGCACGCGCCGCACGTGGCCGACGCGCTGCTGGGCGGCATGGTGGCCGCTGGCGCCACCGCGGCGGGTACGCTGCCGATCCTGTTCGCGCGCACCATTCCACAGAAAGTGCAGGACGGCATGTTCGGCTTCGGCGCCGGCGTGATGCTGGCGGCCAGCGCCTTCTCGCTGGTGGCGCCGGGCATCGCGGCGGCCGAATCGCAGGGCGCCGGCCCGTGGGGCGCGGGCCTGACGGTGGGCGCCGCCATCCTGTTGGGCGCGGCGGCGCTGCTGCTGATGGACCGGCTGCTGCCGCACGAACACTTCATCAAGGGCCGCGAGGGCATCGAAGCGCACCGCCTGCGCCGCACCTGGCTGTTCGTCTTCGCCATTACGCTGCACAACCTGCCCGAGGGGTTGGCCATTGGCGTCGGTTACGCCGGCAACGATCCGCTGCGCGGCACCGCGCTGGCCACCGGCATCGCGATCCAGGATATTCCCGAAGGGCTGGTGGTGGCGGTGGCGCTGATCGCGGCCGGCTACAAGCGCGCGTTCGCGGTGGCGCTGGGCATGCTGTCCGGGCTGGTCGAACCGGTCGGCGCGGTGCTGGGCGCGGCGGTGGTGGGCTGGTCGGCCGCCTTGTTGCCGTGGGGGCTGGGCTTTGCCGCCGGCGCCATGCTGTTCGTGATCAGCCACGAGATCATTCCCGAATCGCACCGCAAGGGGCACGAGGTCTACGCCACCTGCGGCCTGATGCTGGGCTTCGTGCTGATGATGCTGCTGGATACGGCGTTGGGCTGAAGCCCATGGCGGGCGGCGGCCGTCCGGTGGCCGCCGATCAACAACGCGGCGGCGTTTCGCGGTATGCTTTCGGCGCTGTCACGCATGTTGCGGGAGAGAGCGGCCGTTCACCCGGTCGCCGCCGAAGGCGCAATTCGCCCGGAATCGCTCAGGTATCCCATACCGCGCATGTTTGCCCTGTCCCGGTTTTCACCGCGTGGACGCGGCAAAGCAGCACTCTGGAGAGACCTGGCGCCGCAACCCATCAGGGCATCGCGCGCAGACCAGGCGCCGAAGGTGCAAACCCGCCACGCGGGGCAACTCTCAGGCAAAAGGACAGAGGGGCGGAAAATTCAGCCGTTGGGCGGGCATCTGTCCCCTGGCGGCATTCCGTAACCCTGGCCCCGCAGCCGCTCCGGAGTACCCGCGCATGTCCGCACCCCTCAAACGCACCCCGCTGGCCGACGAACACATCGCCGCCGGCGCCCGCATGGTCGATTTCGGCGGCTGGGATATGCCCCTGGCCTACGGCTCGCAACTGGAAGAGCACCACGCGGTGCGCCAGGATGCCGGCATGTTCGACGTCTCGCACATGCTCAACGCCGACATCGTCGGCCCCGATGCCTACGCCTTCCTGCAGCGGCTGGTGGCCAATGACGTGGCCAAGCTGACCGTGCCCGGCAAGGCGCTCTACACCTGCATGCTGAACCCGCAGGGCGGCGTTATCGACGACCTGATCGTGTATTTCTTCGCCGCCGACCAATGGCGCGTGGTGGTCAATGCCGGCACCGCCGACAAGGACATGGCCTGGATGCAGCGCGTCAAGCAGGCCGGCAAGTTCGACGTCACCATCACGCCGCGCCGCGACCTGGCCATGATCGCCGTGCAGGGCCCCAATGCCCGCGCCAAGGTCTGGGCCGCGCGTCCGGCCTGGCAGGCGGCCAGCGAGCCGCTGACCCCGTTCGTGGCCGCCCGCGTCGGCGACGACATCCTGGTGGCGCGCACCGGCTACACCGGCGAAGACGGCTTCGAAATCGTGTTGCCCGCCGCCGAGGCAGTGCAGTTGTGGCGCGACCTGGCGGCCCAGGGCGTGCGTCCGGCCGGCCTGGGCGCGCGCGACACGCTGCGCCTGGAAGCGGGCATGAACCTGTACGGCCAGGACATGGACGAACTGACCCAGCCGGGCGAAGCCGCGCTGACCTGGACGGTGTCGCTGAAGAACCCCGAGCGCCGCTTCATCGGCCGCGACGCGCTGGAACAATTCGCCACCCCGGCCGCCTTTGTCGGCCTGAAGCTGCAGGAGCGCGGCGTGATGCGCGCCCACATGGCGGTGCGCACCAAGCACGGCATGGGCGAGCTCACCAGCGGCACCATGTCGCCGACGCTTGGCGTGTCGATCGGTTTTGCCCGCCTGCCGCAAGGCGTGGCCGCCGGCGATACGGTCGAAGTCGACATCCGCGGCAAGTGGGTGCCCGCCCTGGTCTGCAAGCTGCCGTTTGTCCGTAACGGCAAAGCCGTCGAACACTCGTAAACTCGAAGCTTCGCGCTGGCGGCCGGCCCCCTGGGGCCGCGGCCGCGGGCGCGAGGCGCGCAACACTTTTTCTCCATCCGAATCCCCCCAGGAGCTCCCATGAGTCTGCCCACCGATCGCAAGTACACCGAGTCCCATGAATGGGTCAAAGCCGAAGGCGACGTGTTCGTCGTCGGCATCACCGATACCGCCCAGGACCAGCTGGGTGACCTGGTCTTCGTCGGCGACGTCAAGGTCGGCGCCAAGCTGAACGCGGGCGAGACCGCCGGCGTGGTCGAGTCGGTCAAGGCCGCTTCGGACATCTACGCGCCCGTGGCCGGCGAAATCGTCGCGTTCAACGACGAACTCGAAAGCAACCCCAACCTGATCAACGAATCGGCCTTCACCGCCTGGATCTTCAAGATCAAGCCGGTCAACGCCGCCGATGCCGACAAGCTGCTGGACGCGGCCGGCTACGAAGCCGTCGCCAACGGCTAAGCCCGTCGGGGCGGGCGCGGCGCTGGCGCCGCCGCCCGCCCATGCATCACCGTCCGTCCCTCCGACGACACCGCCATCCCGAGATCCCTCCCATGTCGCGCGCCCTAGACACCCACACCGACTTCATTCCCCGCCACATCGGCCCCTCCGACGCCGACCAGGCCGCCATGCTCGCCGCGATCGGCAGCCCCAGCCTGGACGCCCTGATCGAAGAAGTCGTGCCGCCCAAGATCCGCAGCCAGGCGCCGCTGGCGCTGCCGCCGTCGCGCAGCGAAGCCGACGTGCTGGCCGAACTGAAGCAGATCGCCGGCCGCAACAAGGTCTTCCGCAATTACATCGGCCAGGGGTACTACGGCACGCAGACGCCCAATGTGGTGTTGCGCAACATTCTCGAGAATCCCGCCTGGTACACGGCCTACACGCCGTACCAGCCCGAGATCTCGCAGGGCCGCCTGGAGGCCCTGCTGAACTACCAGACCATGGTCGCCGACCTGACCGGGCTGGACATCTCCAACGCCTCGCTGCTCGATGAAAGCACCGCCGCCGCCGAAGCCATGACGCTGGCGCGCCGCAGCGCCAAGTCGCAGAGCCCGGTGTTCTTCATCTCGCGCCACGTGCATCCGCAGACCATCGAAGTCGTGCGCACGCGCGCCGAGGGCCTGGGCATCGAGATCGCCGTCGGCGACGAGGCCGACGGCCTGCCGCAATGCTTCGGCGTGCTGCTGCAGTACCCGCACAGCACCGGCTCGGTGGCCGACTACCGCCAGCTGGCCGAGGCCGCCCACGCGCAAGGCGCGGTGGTGGCGGTGGCCACCGACCTGCTGGCGCTGGCGCTGCTGGCCGCGCCGGGCGAGTGGGGCGCGGACATCGCCATCGGCTCGGCCCAGCGCTTCGGCGTGCCGTTCGGTTTCGGCGGCCCGCATGCCGGCTTCATGGCCTGCAAGGACGCCTTCAAGCGCAACATGGCCGGCCGCCTGGTGGGCGTGTCCAAGGACGCCCAGGGCAACCCGGCGATGCGCCTGGCGCTGCAGACGCGCGAACAGCACATCCGCCGCGAGAAGGCCACCTCGAACATCTGCACCGCACAGGTGCTGCTGGCCGTGATGGCCGGCATGTACGCCGTCTGGCACGGCCCGGCCGGCATCCGCCGCATCGCCGAGCGCGTGCAGCGCTACACCGCGATCCTGCGCGCCGAACTCGTCAAGCTCGGCGTCAAGGTCGCCAACGACACCTTCTTCGATACGCTGCTGCTGGAAACCGGCCCGGCCACCCCGGCCATCATTACCGCCGCCGAGTGCGAGCACATCAACCTGCGCCGCATCGACGGCGCGCGCCTGGCCGTGTCGCTGGACGAGACCGTCACCGCCGCCGACCTGCAGGCGCTGGTGAATGTGTTCGCCGCCGGCCTGGAGCGCGATGACGTCGAGCTGGACGTCGACGCGCTCGACGCCCAGGCCGCCGGCGGCATCCCCGCCGCCGTGGCGCGCGAAAGCGCCATCCTGACGCATCCGGTGTTCTCCAGCGTGCAGTCGGAAACCGACATGCTGCGCTACCTGCGCAAGCTGGCCGACAAGGACCTGGCGCTGGACCGCACCATGATCCCGCTGGGCTCGTGCACCATGAAGCTGAACGCCACGGCCGAGATGATTCCCATCACCTGGCCGGAGTTCGCGCTGGTGCACCCGTTCGCGCCCGCCGCGCAGAGCAAGGGCTACGACGAACTGATCACGCGCCTGTCGGCCGCGCTGTGCGAAATCACCGGCTACGACAACATCAGCCTGCAGCCCAACTCGGGCGCGCAGGGCGAATACGCCGGCCTGCTGGCGATTCGTGGTTACCACCAGGCCAACGGCCAGCACCAGCGCAACATCTGCCTGATCCCGTCGTCGGCCCACGGCACCAACCCCGCGTCGGCGCAACTGGCCGGCATGGACGTGGTGGTGGTGGCGTCCGACGCCAACGGCAACGTCGACCTGACCGACCTGCGAGCCAAGATCGAACAGGTCGGCGACAAGCTGGCCGCGCTGATGATCACCTACCCGTCCACGCACGGCGTGTTCGAGGAAGCGGTAACGGAAATCTGCGACCTGGTGCACCAGGCCGGCGGTCAGGTCTACCTGGACGGCGCCAACATGAACGCCATGGTCGGCGTGGCCAAGCCGGGCAAGTTCGGCTCGGACGTGTCGCACCTGAACCTGCACAAGACCTTCTGCATCCCGCACGGCGGCGGCGGCCCCGGTGTCGGTCCGGTCGCGGTGCGCGCGCACCTGGCGCCGTACCTGCCGGGCGTGGTCAACGAGCAGGGCAAGCTGCCCGGCGAGGCCCGCGTCGGCCCGGTCTCGGCCGCGCCGTTCGGCTCGGCCGGCATCCTGCCGATCCCGTTCGTGTACATCGCGCTGATGGGCGCCGACGGCCTGCGCCGCGCCACCGAAGTCGCGATCCTGAACGCCAACTACATCGCCACCCGCCTGCGCGGCCACTACCCGGTGCTGTACGCGGGCCGCAACGGCCGCGTGGCGCACGAGTGCATCCTGGATGTGCGTCCGCTCAAGGAAACCAGCGGCATCAGCGCCGAGGATATCGCCAAGCGCCTGATGGACTACGGCTTCCATGCCCCGACCATGAGCTTCCCGGTGGCCGGCACGCTGATGGTCGAGCCGACCGAATCCGAGGGCGTGGCCGAGCTGGACCGCTTCATCGAGGCGATGATCTCGATCCGCGAGGAAATCGCCCAGATCGAGCGCGGCGAACGTGACCGCGAGGACAACGTCCTGAAGAACGCGCCGCACACCGCGCAGATGCTGCTGGCCGAGGAATGGCTGCACGACTACCCGCGCCAGCAGGCCGCCTACCCGGTGGCATCGCTGCGCGACGCCAAGTACTGGCCGCCGGTGGCGCGCGTGGACAACGCCTACGGCGATCGCAACCTGGTGTGCGCCTGCCTGCCGATCGAAGCCTACGCCTGATGCCGCATGAGGGCCCGTCCTCGTTGGGGGCGGGCCCTTGAGGCCGGCCTCGCGCCAGGCAAAAAAATACCCCCATCGCGAGATGGGGGTATTTGTTTTTGCGCGGCCGCCTTACTTCTTGGCCGGCGCTGCCGTGACGGTGTTGGCGAAGTCCTCGACGATGCTGAAGTAGGTGTTCAGCAGGATCTGCAGGTTCTTCTTGCCGATGCCGCCTTCGGCGTTCATGTCCATCTGCAGCACGGCCTGGTTCTTGTCGTCCAGGTAGGCGCGGGTCCAGCGGTATTCCTGGTTCCAGGCGTTGATGGCCTTGAGCGTGGCCGGCTTCTTGCTGGCGTAGGTGGCGGTGGCCACCAGGTCGTAGCACTTCTCGGAGAAGTCGTTGCACAGGAATTCCAGGCGCAGGTCGGTGGCGCCGGTGTTGGCCGCGTCCAGGATCAGGACCGGACCTTCGTCGCCTTCGATCTGGCGCGTGGCGTAGCCCATGTCTTCGAGCATGCGCACGACCATGTCGACATCGAACTGGTTCACGACATCGGCGTTGCTGGTCGCCGCCATGGCGTCGTCCATGACGCTGGCGTCGGCCGCCGGCCCCGCTTCGTGCTCATCGTCCATGCCTTCAGGCAGGTCTTCCTCGGACATGTCGTCGTGTATTCCGGCCGCGCCCAGCAGGCCCGAGAACATTTCCTCGGCGGGGATCTTCTTGCCGTTCAGGTCGCCCATGCCGTCGGCGAAGTGGAATTTGCCGACGATATTGTCGCCGTCGTTCTTGCCGACGTTGAGCATTTCGGCCATGCCGGACATGTTGCGCACGTTGTCGGCGGCTTCGGCCTCGGCCTTGTCGGCGCTCAAGCCGTTTTTCTTGATGGCGTATTGCACCATCAGATCCTGCACCATGGGCTTGGAGATCACCAGGGTGGCGTCGATCTGCTTGATCGCCTTGATCGCGATTTCCTGCGGCGTGAGGTTCTTGACGTCGGGCGGGTTGGCCAGGTCCAGCCTGAAGTTCAGCTTGCTTTCGCCCTTGGCGGTCTTCCAGCTGATCGGGTCGATGCTGAACGACGGATTGCCGGCCAGGATCTTGCCGGCATTGTCCAGCAGCACCTGGATCTGTTCGTCCTTCAGGCCCTCGTCCTGGGTGTCGGCCATGTACTGGCTGATGAGCTGGTTGTAGGTGTCCGACAGTTGCTTGACCGCGGCGCCGTCCAGGCTGGACAGCTTGATCACGGCCTGGCCATTGCCCAGCGCCACGTCATTGACGGTCAGGTCACCGGTCTGGTAGACGGCTTGGATGTTGATGTTCTTGTCGTCTTCGGCGAGCTTGACGGTGTAGCCGAAGTTGTCGAGCACGACCTTGACGTCGGTGTCCGGCTTGATGACTTCGGCGCGCTGGATCTTGATGCCCGAGTCGCCGACCGACAGGCCGAACTTGCCCATGCGGCTGTCCACGTCCATCGACAGGCCCGACAGCACCATCTTGATGGGGTCGTGGCTCTTGGTGCCGTCCACGGCCAGCGTGTCGGTTTTGGCGCTGGCGGTGATGGCCTGCAGGCCGCGGTCGAAGGTGCCGGTGATTTCCATGCCGCTGAAATCGACCGAGTTGCCGTCATGGTCCACCTTCACCGGCGCGATGCGCGTGGTCGAGGCGGAGTGGCCGCCAAAGCTGACCATGGCGTCGGAGACCAGCGGCGTGACATCCTTGGTCAGTTCGAACACCGGTTTGACGTTGTCGGTCTTGGCCAGCTCGGCATGGACGAAGGCCAGCTTGGGGGCGATGGCGCCGCGCGCCAGGGCGCTCTTGGGGAACGGGCCGTGTTCGATGCGGGTATCGAATTCGATCATGCCGGCGGGCATGTCGTTGGGGGATTTGTCGTTCTTGACGAACGACAGGCCATAGCGCGCCTGGGTCGAGAACAGGCCGCGCTCATACTGGAGCTGGTCGATGCGCAGGCCGAACAGGGGCGTGATCCGGGCCAGCTTCTCATTGGCTTCGGCCAGGCGACGCTGGGTGCTTTCCTCGATACGTTTGCCGGTGTACCACGTGGCGCCCACCCAGCTTCCCGCTCCCACTATGACCACCGCGAGGGTGATTGCTACGCTCTTCTTCATCGTTTTGCTTTGTCGTTGATTGTCGAGTCTTGCCCGAGCGGCGCGACGCCATTGCTTGGCGTGGGCGGCCCGGACGCGTTCATCGGCCTGTCAGGACCCGCGGCGAGTATACCGAGGCGGAATGGTGTCTTGCGGTGCGTGCGGTTACTGAAGATTTCAAAATGAAAGCCGGCGCCCTCGGGCGCCGGCCAGATTGTCGACAAACCGCCCTTAAAGCGGATCGAGCGGGTAGATCGGCCGCCGCACGTGCTTGAAGTCGAGCTGGCCGTAGTCGGAGGTGGTGACGCCGACGCCGGTGCATTCAATGATCTCGGTGGCCATGGCCGAGAAGCCGGCGCGCCAATGGATGCGGCTCTTGAGCACCACGTAGCGCTTTTGCAGCGGATCGATGCCGGCCGACAGCAGGCAATTGATATCGAACGGCTCCTGGTGCCGCGATACCACCACGATCTCGACCCGGCCGGTGTCGATCACCACGGTCAGGCCGGTATCGTTGCGCACGCCGCGGTACATGGGGCCGCGGTTCAGGTAGACGCCGTCGAACACCAGCTTGACCCGGCCGGTCACGGTCAGCGGCTCGCCGGGCCGGTTGATGGCCGGCATGTCGACCTTGCCGCCCAGCGGCAGGGTGATGGTGCTGCCGACGCCGGCCGTGGCGGCCTCGCGCGCCGCCTGCGGGTCGCAGATGGCGTAGAACACCACGTTGTCCAGTTCCTGGCGCAGCACTTCGGCCAGTACCGCCGTGGTGTCCATGGTGCCGCCGGAGCCGGTGTTGTCGTAGTGATCCAGCAGCACCACCGGCCCTTGTTCGATGGCCTTGGCGCGGGCGATGGTGGGCGCCAGCGGTTCGGCGTGGAATACCCACTTGGCGCGGTCGGTCCAGGCGCGGTCCAGCAGCTCGTCTCGGTATTGTTCGGCCTGCGCCAGGTTGGCGTCGGTACAGACCACGGCGCTCAGGCCGGCCTCGCGGATGTCGGCATGCGGAAAGCCGACGAACACCGAGGCCGCCAGCACGCCCTCGGCTTCCAACTGGCGGCAGCGCTCCTGCAGCGACTTGTTGGGGTCGGCATGGGTGCCCTGGCACATGACGTGCGGCAGCATGGGCTTGCTGGCCCAGGTCATTACCGGCTTGATCTCGCCCTTGAGCGTGCGCACGATGACGTTGGCCGCGCGCACGCCGGCCTCGCGGATGTCCACGTGCGGGTAGGTATGGAAGCCGCTGATGACGGTGGCGTTGTCGACGATGTCGGCGTAGATGTTGGCGTGCATGTCCAGCGTCACCGCCACCGGGGTCGTGGCGTCGATCGCGCGCAGGCGGCGCAGCAGGTCGCCCTCGGCGTCTTCCACGCCCTCGGCCACCATGGCGCCGTGCAGGTCCAGCAGGATGGCGTCGTAGCCGCCCTTGCGGACCTCGTCCAGCACCAATTGGCACAGCCGTTCGTGGGTTTCGGCGCTGGCCGGGCCGCTGGGCCAGGATTCGGCCGCCACCGGCACCACGATCTCGGCGCCGACGCGGCGCGCCACGTCGATATAACCGCCCAGGCCGCTGTCGGTGTTCTCGTAGGCCCGGATGGCGCGCTCGCCCGCCAGGATTTCAGGGTTGCCGCGGAAAAAGCGCGCGAGCGGGGTCGGCACGGGCGAAAAGGTATTCGTCTCGTGTTTGATCATTGCCAGAAGCCAACGCATGGAAATTCCTGTGGGTTGCCAAAGGGGAAAGGATCAGGCGGCCTGGGGCGGCTGCGGCCAGGGATGCTGCGCCGGGCGCATGCGCTCCCAGGCGCGGGCCAGGCGCAGCACGCCGAGGTCGTCGAAGCGGGCGCCGGCGATCTGCAGGCCGATCGGCAGGCCGGCCCGGGTGTAGCCGCAATTGACCGAGGCGGCCGGCTGCTCGCTCATGTTGTAGGGCAGCGTGTAGCCGATGTGGTGCATGGTGGTGGCGACGTCGTTGGTGGGCGCTGGCCACTCGGCGTTGTAGGCCACTACCGGCGCCACGGGCGACAGCACGTAGTCGTAGGGTGCGGTGGCGGCGACTGTCCTGGCGCGCACGTTGAGGGTTTCGTAGTAGCTGCGGAACACGTCCTCGCCCGACTGGCCACCGCCGCTTTCGGCCCAGGCGCGGATGAACGGCAGGATCCGGGCGCGGCGTTCTTCCGGCAGGGCGCCCAGGTCGAGCGCCGAGCGGGTGCGCCAGAAGCGGTCGACCCCTTCCAGCATCCCCGGCGTCATCCAGGGGGGCAGCGGCGTGACGATGGCGCCAGCCGCCTCGAAGAGGCGCGCCGCCGCTTCAACGGCGCCGCGGATCTCCGGGTCCAGCGGCAGGCCGCAGCCGGCGTCCAGCTGCAGGCCGATGCGCAGGCCGCGCACGTCGATGTTCAGGTTGAGCCAGTCGAAGTCCTGGAACGGCAGGCTCATGTGGTCGCGCGCGTCGGGCTGCGACAGCACGCCCATCATGAGCGCGGCGTCGGCGACGTCGCGCGTCATGGGGCCGGCGCAGCGGCCCATGAAGGGCGGGTCGATCGGGATGCGGCCCAGGCTGGGCTTGAGCGTGGCGATGCCGCACCAGGCGGCCGGCAGGCGCACCGAGCCGCCGATATCGGTGCCGATGTGCAGCGGGCCGTAGCCCGCCGCCGCGGCCGCGCCGGCGCCGGCGCTGGAGCCGCCGGGGTTCTTGGACAGGTCCCAGGGGTTGCGCGTCAGCGCATGGAAGCTCGACAGGCCGGACGACAGCATGCCGTAGTCGGGCATGGTGGTCTTGCCCAGCACCACGGCGCCGGCCTCGCGCATGCGCGCCGCCGGCGGGGCGTCGGCCGTGGCCGGCGTCAGGTCGGTGGCGGCGGTGCCCAGCGGCACCGGCACGCCGCGCGTGGCGATGTTTTCCTTGATGGTGGCGGGCACGCCGTCCAGCGAGTAACCGCCGCAGGCCAGCGGCTCGCCTTTCATCCAGCGCGCCTCGGAGGCGCGGGCCGAGGCCAGCGCCTGGTCGGGATCGAGCGCATAGGTGGCGTGGATGTGCGGCTCCCAGCGCGCGATGTGATCGAGCACCGAGCGCGTCGCCTCGACCGGCGACAGGGTCTTGTTGCGATAGGCGGCCAGCAGTTCCTGGGCCGAGAGTTCATGCGGTTGCGACATGGCGGATTCCAATTGCGGGGGATGCCTGGGTGTTACGTGGGCGCTCTCAGGCGGCGGGGGCTGCCAGTCCGGCCGCCACGGGCCGGAAATTGCGGAAGTCCCAGTCGCGCCCGGGCGCCGCGTCGATCAGGGCGCGGGTGTATTCGTGGCGGGGGTCGGTCAGCACGGCCTGCGCGGCGCCGGTCTCGACGACCTTGCCGCGCTGCATGACCATGATGGTGTCGCAGATCTGCGCGGCCACGCGCAGGTCATGCGTGATGAACAGCACGCCCACCCCGGTGCGCTCGCGCACCTGTTCGAGCAATTCCAGCACCTGCGCCTGCACCGACACGTCCAGCGCCGACACGGCTTCGTCGGCCACCAGGATCTCCGGGTCCATCACCAGCGCGCGGGCGATGCAGATACGCTGGCGCTGGCCGCCCGAGAACTGGTGCGGGTAGCGCCGCATGGCGTCGGGACTCAGGCCGACCACGGACAGTGTCTCGCCGGCGCGGCGCTCCGCCTGGTCGCGCGGCACGCCGAAATTGAGCAGGCCTTCGATGATGGACTCGCCCACGGTGCGGCGCGGGTTGAGCGAGCGGTACGGGTCCTGGAACACGATCTGGATGCGGCGGCGCACCGGACGCAGGGCCGCGCCGGACAGGGTGCTGAGGTCCTCGCCGCCCATCATCATGTGCCCGGCGGTGGGTTCGATCAGGCGCACGATGCAGCGCGCCACGGTCGACTTGCCCGAACCGGATTCGCCGACGATGCCCAGGATCTCGCCCTTGCGCAGCGTCAGGTTGACGTCGGCCGCGGCGATCACGTTCTGCGGCGCGCGGCGCGAGAACAGCGAACCCTTGCCGCCGTAGGTGCGGCCCAGGCCCTTGACGTGCAGCACCGGCTGGCCGGCGGGCGCCTCGCGGTGCGACGGCACCAGGCTGGGCACCGATGACACCAGGCGCCGCGTGTACGACTGCTTGGGCTCGGCCAGGATCTCGTTGCGCGTGCCGCTTTCGATCAGGTCGCCGCGGTTCATCACCACGATGCGGTCGGCGATCTCGGCCACCACGCCGAAATCGTGCGTGATGAACAGCACGGCGGTCTGGTGCTTGAGCTGCAGTTCCTTGATCAGCAGCAGGATCTGCTTTTGCGTGGTGACGTCCAGCGCCGTGGTCGGCTCGTCGGCGATCAGCAGCTTGGGTTCCAGGATCAGCGCCATGGCGATCACGATGCGCTGGCGCTGGCCGCCCGAGAGCTGGTGCGGATAGGCGTCGTAGATACGTTCGACATCGGGCAGGTGCACCGAGCGGAACATCTCCAGCACCTTGGCGCGGCGTTCGGCGGCCGACATGCGGCGATGCAGCCGCAGCACTTCGTCGACCTGCTTGCCGACGGTGTGCACGGGATTGAGCGCGGTCATGGGTTCCTGGAACACCATTGCCATGCGGGTGGCGCGCAATTCGCGCAGGCGGCGCGGCGTGGCATTGGCCACCTCCTCGCCTTCGACGCGGATCGACCCCGCGCTGATGCGCAGCACGCCCGGCGGCAACAGGCCCATGACGGCCAGCGAGGTGACCGACTTGCCCGAGCCGGACTCGCCGACCACGCACACGGTTTCGCCGGCGTTCACATCCAGGCTCAGGTTGCGCACCACGCGGTTGCCGGCGCCGCCAACCTCCACCGACAGGTTGCGGATGGCCAGCACGGCGGACGAGGCATCGCCCGCGGGGGGAGTGGGAGAATAAGTCATCGGCATCAGATCCTGCGCACCATTTTCGGGTCGAGGGCGTCGCGCAGCGCGTCGCCCAGGATGTTCACGCTGAGCACGGTCAGCGACAGGAACAGGCCCGGGAACAGGATCAGGCCGGGCAGCATGCGGAAGTACATGCGGCCTTCGGACATGATGTTGCCCCACGAGGCGATCTCGGGCGGGATGCCCGCGCCCAGGAAACTCAGGATGGCCTCGGTCAGCATGGCCGAGGCGAACACATAGGTGCCCTGCACGGTCAGCGGCGCGATGGTGCTGGGCACCATGTGGCGCCACAGCAGCAGCGGCAGTGGCGTGCCGAGGGCCAGGGCGGCCTCGACGTAGGGTTCGCCGCGCACGCTCAGGATCTGGCCGCGCACCAGACGCACCACCCGCGGCACCTCGGGAATGGTGATGGCCACCAGCACCGTCGTCAGGCTGGCGCCGGTGACGGAGACCAGCGCGATCGCCAGCAGGATGCCGGGGATCGCCATGATGGCGTCCATGGTGCGCATGATGAGGCCGTCGAGCGAGCGGAACCAGCCGGCGATGACGCCGACCACCAGCCCGATGGTGACGCTGACGACCGCCGCGCCCAGGCCCGCGATCAGCGACGTCTGGGCGCCATAGGCCACGCGCGACCAGACGTCGCGGCCGAAGGCGTCGGTGCCGAACAGGTACTCGGTGAACGGCTGCTTCAGGCGCGCGCCGGGATTGAGCAGAGTCGGGTCGACCGTGCCCAGGTACGGCGCGAACAGGGCCATGCCGATGATGGCGACCAGCACCACCAGGGCCAGCATGACCGGCCAGCTCTTGAGGCCGTGGCGGATCTGGCGCCAGGCGGTGACGTGGGGCGTGCCGCCGCCGGGAAGGTCGGCGGCCGCTTGCGCGGCGGCGTCGGTTGGCGTTTGCATGGCGTGGCCTCAGTATCGGATACGGGGGTCGAACACCGTGTAGGCGCAATCGACAACCAGATTGATGAAGACGTAGACGAAGGCGAAGAACAGCGTCAGGCCCTGGATGACGGGATAGTCGCGCGCCAGCACGGCTTCCACCACCAGCCGGCCCACGCCGGGGATGTTGAACACCGACTCGGTCACCACCACGCCGCTGATCAGCAGCGCGATGCCCAGGCCCACCACCGTGGCGATGGGCACGGCGGCATTGCGCAACGCATGGCCGAGCAGCACGCCGGTCTCGGTAAGCCCCTTGGAGCGCGCGGTGCGGATGAAGTCTTCGCCCATCACCTCGATGACGCTGGTGCGCGTGATGCGGGCGATCAGCGCGATGTAGACCGTGGACAGCGCCAGCGACGGCAGGATCAGCCGGTGCAGGAACAGCCAGAAGCCGTTGGCCAGCGGCGTGTAGCCCTGCACGTTGAACCAGCCCAGCTTGATGGCGAAGGCCCAGATCAGCAGGTAGCCGGTGACGAACACCGGCACCGAGAAGCCCAGCACGGAAAAGCCCATGACGGCGCGATCGAGCAGCCGGCCCTGGCGCCAGGCCGCCAGCACGCCCAGCGGAATCGCCACGATCAGCGTGAAAACCAGCGTCAGCAGCGCCAGGCTCAGCGACGGTTCGAGGCGCTGGCCGATGAGCTGGGTGACCGGCACGCCGGACATCAGCGAAGTGCCCAGGTCGCCCTGCAGCAGCTTGCCGCCCCATATGAAGAACTGCTTGACCACCGGCTGGTCCAGGCCCATCGTCTGGCGGATCTGCTCGATCCGTTCGGGCGTGGCGCCGTCGCCCGCCATGATGATGGCCGGATCACCCGGGCTCAGACGCAATATCGCAAAGACCACCACCGCGACCATCACCAGAACGGGGATGGTCGCGAGGAGCCGGCGTGAGACGAATGCCAGCATGCATTTCCCCCTGAACTACTTGCCCGTCAAGGGGCTTTTTTCACATTCCAGAACGCGAACACCGGCGCGTGCACCAGGCCCGAGAGCTTGGTCGAGTAGACGGTGGGCACGGACATCTGGCCCAGCGGCACGTACAGGCCTTCATCGATGCCGATGCGCTGCAATTCATCGGCGATCTTCTTCTGCTCGGCCGGGTCGGAGGTCAGCGCGAACTTGGTGCGCAGTTCCTCGACTTGCGGGAAGTCGGGCCAGCCGAACCAGGCGTTGTCGCCGTTGGCCGCGGCCGGGGCCGAGCGCACCGGGTCCATCACGTCGGTGGCGTACCAGTTGGTGTTGTGGATGTTCCAGCCGCCTTCGGCCGGCGCCGCCTTGGAGGCGCGGCGGGTGGCCACGCTCTGCCAGTCCATCGCCGCCAGGTTGACGTTGAAGCCGGCCTTGCGCAGCGCCTGGGCCATCACCACCGGCTGGGCCGACAGCGTGCCGACGTCGGTGGCATGCATCATCAGGATCGGGGTGTTGTCGTAGCCGGCTTCCTTGAGCAGGGCCTTGGCCTTCTCGATGTTCGAGGGCACCACGATGTCCTTGCCGATGTCCGACTCCAGCGGCGTGCCGCAACCCCACAGCGAGGCGCAGGTCTTCCAGTACTTGGGATTGCCCACCAGCGCCTTCATCACGTCTTCCTGGCCGATGGCGTACATCGCGGCTTGGCGGATCTTCTTGTTGTTGAAGGGCGGGTACTTGAAGTTGAAGCGGTACATCGTGAAGTAACCGACCGGACTGAGCGATTCTTCCTTCAGGTCCTTGTTGCCCTCGACCATCGGCAGCAGGTCGTAGGGGAACTGCTCGACGAAGTCGATTTCACCGCCGAGCAGGGCGTTGGCGGTGGTCAGGGCGTCGGGCATCACGTCCCATTCGACCTTGTCCACGTTGACCACCTTGCCGCCGGCCAGGCCACTGGCCGGTTCCTTGCGTGGCACGTAGTCGGTGTTTTTGACGTAGACGGTCTTCACGCCCGGCTTGAATTCGGCAACCTTGAACGGGCCCGAGCCGGTCATGTCGGTGATCGGCTTGCCGACAGGCTGTTCGGCGATGCGCTTGGGCATCATGAACGGCGCGGTGCCGGTGGGCTTGGACAGGGCGCGCAGCGCCAGGTCCGTGGGTTCTTTCATGACGATGCGGAAGCTCTTGTCGTCGATGACTTCGATCTTGTCGGTGAATTTCAGCAGGGTGCGGCCCATGCCGTCGCCCGCCGCCCAGCGCTTGATCGACGCGACGCAGTCCTCGGCCGTGACCGGCTTGCCGTCGTGCCATTTCTGGCCCGGGCGCAGGGTCATGGTGTAGGTCTTGCCGTCGGCCGAGACATCCCATTTTTCCAGCATCTGCGGCTGGATCTTGTTGTCGGCGTCAGTGGCCAGCAAGGTGTCGTAGATCATGTAGCCGTGCCACGTCGTGATGTACGCGGTGGTGGCGTGCGGATCGGTCAGGCGCAGCGGCGAATGCATCACCGCCTTGATGACGGTTTCGGCGTAGGCGCCATGCGCCATCAGCAGGGTGGCGCCGGCGAATGCGGCCGCGCGGACGAACTTGAGCATGAAATTCCCCTTTTATGCGGAGTGAGCGGCGTGTCTGCCGCTACGTCGTTGACACGCCGCGCCAAGGAGCGGCGTGCGAGGGTCAGTCGGCTGCGGCACCGGCGAAGACCGGGCCGCAAGGCGCCATTCTGATGCCGGGAGGCAAGCGTGTCCATGGTTGTTTTGCCGCATCCATCAGCATCGAGCCCGGCGCGGCGCAAACCAGGATCGTGTGGGCGATCGGTGTGAAGTCGGCACGGAAATGCGCCGAGCTTTTCACCGCCAGGATGGCCGCGCGGCGCGGCTCGATGCCGGCGAAACGGAACATCTCCTGGTCGGCCATCTGCACCTTGTTGGAGGCCACCACGATGCGCACGCCGCCGATGCGCAGACAGGCGCTGGGGCCCAGGTCCATGTGGAAGCCGCGGTAGAACGCGCCGTGCGTGTCGAAGCGCCCATCCGAAGTTTTCTCCACGATGAACTCTGCGTCTAGCGGTTCGTCGTCGGGAATACCCGAGTGTCCACCCAATGCAATGCGGACCGATTTACCCACGCCGGCGCGGTGCGCGGCCAGCGCCGCTTCCGGATCGACGATCAGGCCGATGGCGGCGTCGCGCACCTGGTGGCGGATCAGCGCGCGCAGCAGGCCGGTGGTGTCGGAACTGCCGCCGGCGCCAGGGTTGTCCTGCGCGTCGGCGATGATCACGGGCGCATTGGCCTCGCGCGCCAGGCGCAGGGCGGTGGTGATCGCATCATCCGGTGTGTAGAGCGTGCCACCGAAATCACGCTCGGCATCGAGCACGGCGCGCGCCAGCGTGTCGGCGGCCGCGTCGGCGTCGGCCTGGGTCGCGCCGTAGGCCCAGACCGCGGGCAGGCAATCGGGAAAATCCGCCGCCGGGAAACCGGTGGCCAGCGACACGCTGTGGGCGCCGCGCGCCTCGATGTCGCCCACCATCTGGTAGAGCGAGCGCGCCGGTTCGATGTCGGTCGATTGCCAGCACAACGGGATCAGGAAGGGCAGCTGCCGCAGCGCCACGCAGGGACGCGGCGCGCCGGCCAGGCGCCGCGCCAGCAGCGCGGCGGCGCGCTGGCCGGTTTCGGCCATGTCGATGTGCGGATAGGTGCGATAGCAGACCAGCGCGTCGGCATGGCGCACCATCGCCGGCGTCATGTTGGCGTGCAGGTCGAGGCTGGCCACTACCGGCACGTCGGGGCCGACCAGGTCGCGTACGCGTTTGAGCAGTTCGCCTTCGCCGTCGTCCAGGTGCTCGGTGACCATGGCGCCGTGCAGGTCGAGATAGACGCCGTCCAGCGGCATGGCCGCTTGCAGGCCGTGCAGGATCAGCGCGCTGATGCGTTCGAACGCATCCTCGGTGACCGGGCCGGACGGGCTGGCCGCGGCCCAGGTGGACGGCAGCAGCGTGTGCTGTTGCATGGCCTCGATGAAGCCGGCCACCGGAATGTTGGCGCCGGCCACGGCCGGGAACAGCGCCGGGCCGCTGACCAGCTTCGGCCAGCCGCCGCCCTTGTCGGCGAAGTCTTCCCAGGCCGCGCGCGAGGGCGCGAAGGTATTCGTTTCATGCTGAAAGCCGCCGATCCCGATGCGCATCAGGATTCCCCTTATTGTGTGTCTTTCGGCAAAACCCCGGCCGCTTTGCGGCTCGGGGCGGTGAGAGCGTCTACATGATTACTTGGCCACCGGCATGGTGAATTCCGCACCCTTTGCGATGCTGTCCGGCCAGCGCTGCATCACGCTCTTGTAGCGTGAGTAGAAGCGGATGCCTTCCTCGCCGTAGGCGTGGTGGTCGCCGAACAGCGAGCGCTTCCAGCCGCCGAACGAGTGCCAGGCCATCGGCACCGGGATCGGCACGTTGATGCCGACCATGCCGACCTTGATCTGGCGGGCGAAGGCGCGCGCCACGCCGCCATCGGAGGTGAAGCAGGCCACGCCGTTGCCGAACTCGTGCGCGTTGATCAGTTCGACCGCGGCGGCGAAGTCGGGCACGCGCACCACGCACAGCACCGGTCCGAAGATCTCTTCGCGGTAGATGTTCATCGTGGGCTTGACCTGGTCGAACAACGTGCCGCCCAGGAAGAAGCCCTTCTCGGCGCCCGGCACCTGCAGGCCGCGGCCGTCGACCACCAGTTCGGCGCCGGCGGCGATGCCATCCTCGATATAGCCGATGACCTTGTTGCGGTGCTGCGCGGTGACCAGCGGGCCCATCTCGGCATCGCCCTGCATGCCATCCTTGACCACCAGGGCCTTGACGCGCGGCGTCAGGCGTTCGATCACCTTGTCGGCCACGTCGCCCACCGCCACGGCCACCGAGATCGCCATGCAGCGCTCGCCGGCCGAGCCATAGGCCGCGCCCATCAGCGCGTCGGTGACCTGGTCGAGGTCGGCGTCGGGCATCACCACCAGGTGGTTCTTGGCGCCGCCCAGGGCCTGCACGCGCTTGCCGCGACGGGTGCCTTCGGCATAGATGTATTCGGCGATCGGAGTCGAGCCGACGAAGGACAGGGCCTCGACGTCGGGGTGTGCGATCAGCGCGTCCACGGCCTGCTTGTCGCCGTGCACGACGTTGAACACGCCCGGCGGCAGGCCGGCCTCGGTCAGCAGCTCGGCCAGGCGCAGCGAGGCCGAGGGATCGCGTTCGGACGGCTTGAGCACGAAGGTATTGCCGCAGGCGATGGCCACCGGGAACATCCAGCACGGCACCATCATCGGGAAGTTGAACGGCGTGATGCCGGCCACCACGCCCAGCGCCTGGCGCATGCTCCAGTTGTCGATGCCGCCGCCGATCTGGTCGGAATACTGGCCCTTGAGCAGTTGCGGAATGCCGCAGGCGAATTCGACGATCTCGATGCCGCGCATCACTTCGCCCTTGGCGTCCGAGAACACCTTGCCGTGCTCGCGGGTGATCAGCTCGGCCAGTTCGTCCTGATGCTGGTCCAGCAGCGCCTTGAAGTTGAACAGCACGCGGGCGCGCTTGAGCGCCGGGGTTTCCGACCAGGCGGGAAAGGCGGCCTTGGCCGCCGCCACCGCCAGCGCGACTTCATCGGGCGAGGCCAGCGGCACCGAGGAGATGATCTCGCCGGTGGCCGGATTGAAGCCGTCGGCGTAGCGGCTGCTGCGGCCGTCGTAGGGCTGGCCGTTGATGTAGTGGGAGAGGTTCTTCTTCATGGGTAAAGCCCGGTTCTTTGAAAATGCCGGAGGGCGACCCGGGGCCGCCCGCCGTTGTGTGCGATGCGCGGCGTCTGGCGCCGCGCCGGAGGTTACGCGACTTCCTTGAGCACCTTGCCGATCTGCTCGAAGATCTGGCCGATCTGCGCTTCTTCGATGATCAGCGGGGGCGAGACGGCGATGATGTCGCCGGTGTAGCGCACCATCAGGCCGCTGTCGAAGCATTTCTGGAACACTTCGGCGGCGCGCGCGCCCGGCGCGCCGGCGCGCGGCGCCAACTCGACGCCGGCCACCAGGCCCAGGTTGCGCACGTCGATCACATGCGGCGCGCCCTTCAGGCTGTGGGCGGCCTGTTCGAAGGCGCCGGACAGCTTGCGGGCGCGGGCGAACAGGTCTTCGCGGCGGTAGATGTCGAGCGTGGCCAGGATGGCGGCGGCCGCCAGCGGGTGGGCCGAATAGGTGTAGCCGTGGAAGAACTCGATGCCGCCGGCCGGGCCATTGACGATGGCGTCATGCACTTCGCGGCGCACCGCCACGGCGCCCGCCGGCACGGCGGCGTTGCTGACGCCCTTGGCCATGGCGATCAGGTCCGGCGTGACGCCGAAGAATTCCGACGCGGTGGCCGCGCCCAGGCGGCCGTAGGCGGTGATGACTTCGTCGAAGATCAGCAGGATGCCGTGCTTGGAAGTGATCTCGCGCAGCTTTTCCAGGTAGCCCTTGGGCGGGATCAGCACGCCGGTGGAGCCGGCCATGGGCTCGACGATGACCGCGGCGATGGTCGAGGCGTCGTGCAGCGCGATGATGCGTTCGAGTTCGTCGGCCAGATGCGCGCCCCAGGCCGGCTGACCCTTGGAATAGGCGTTCTGTTCCAGGTTGTGCGTATGGGGCAGGTGGTCCACGGCGGGCAGCAGCGCGCCGGAGAAGGTCTTGCGGTTGGTCGAGATGCCGCCCACCGAGATGCCGCCGAACCCCACGCCGTGGTAGCCGCGCTCGCGGCCGATCAGGCGGGTGCGCTGGCCGTCGCCGCGGGCGCGGTGATAGGCCAGGGCGATCTTCAGGGCGGTGTCGACCGATTCCGACCCCGAGTTGGTGAAGAACACGCGGTCCAGGCCCTGCGGCATGAAGCTGGCGACGGCGGTGGCCGCTTCGAATGCCAGCGGGTGGCCGAGCTGGAAGCCGGGCGCGTAGTCCATGATGCCGGCCTGGCGCGAGATCGCCTCGACGATCTCCTGGCGGCCGTGGCCGGCGTTGACGCACCACAGCCCGGCCGTGCCGTCCAGCACCTGGCGGCCGTCGGCCGAGGTGTAATACATGCCCTTGGCCGACGCCAGCATGCGCGGGTGCGCCTTGAATTGCTTGTTGGCGGTGAAAGGCATCCACAGATGGGACAGGTCGGGCAACTCGGCAGGGGCGTTCATGGTGGCTCCAGGGCAGGGACAAGCGCCGGGCCTGCGCCAAGTGGGGCGGGCAGCCGGCGGGATGCGATTGATTCTGGTCCGTCCTGGGGCGAATGAAAATATACAATCCGCGCAAACCGGGCTAACTGTATAGTTGCAGGCATGACAACTGTACAGATAACGTAGCGTCGTGATCGACTTCCAGCCTGTGCGCGCCCGTGGCCAGGCGCCGACCCTGGTGGACCAGGTGGTGGCGGCCGTGCTGCGCGCCATCGAGGCGCAATTGCTGCGTCCGGGTATGTCCCTACCTTCGGTGCGCGAGTTTGCCCGCCAGCACCAGGTCAGCACCTTCACCGTGGCCAGCGCCTACAGCCGGCTGGTGTCGCTGGGCTGGCTGGCGGCGCGGCCGGGCGCCGGCTACCGGGTGGCCTCGCCCGATGCGCCGGCACGCCGTGGCGAGCCGCAGTCGTGGGAGCCGCCGCGCCTGAATGCGGCCTGGCTGCTGTCGGACATCTTCGCGGACCATTCCATCCCCATCAAATCGGGCTGCGGCTGGTTGCCGGGCGAATGGCTCAATGAAGAGGGGCTGCACATGGCGCTGCGCCACATGGGCCGGGTGCCGGCCATGCGCATTGCCAACTACGGCCATCCCTATGGGTACGCGCCGCTGCGCGAAACCATCGCCGCCACGCTCGGCGCGCAGGGGATGGAGGTCGAGGTGTCGCAGGTGCTGCTGACCCAGGGCGTGACGCACGGGCTCGACATGGTGATCCGCACCTTGCTGCGGCCGGGCGACACCGTGCTGGTCGAGCAGCCGGCCTATGCCAACCTGCTGCAGATGCTGCGGCTGGCCGGCTTGCGGGTGGTGCCGGTGCCGCGCACCCTGGACGGCCTCGATTGCGAGGCGCTGGAGCAGGCCGCCTCGCAGCACCGGCCGCGCGCGCTGTTCGTCAACACCGCCCTGCAGAACCCGTCCGGCGCCAGCATCAGCATGGCCAATGCCTTCCGCATCCTGCAACTGGCCGAACGCCATGGTCTCTGGGTGATCGAGGACGATATCTCGCGCGAACTGGCGCCGGGCGTGACGCCCATGCTGGCGGCGCTGGATGGCGGCCGCCGGGTGGTCTATCTGGGCGGCTATTCCAAGGTCATCAGCCCGTCGGTGCGGGTCGGCTACGTGGTGGCGCACCGCGACCTGGTGCGCGACATCGCACGCACCAAGATGGCGGTGGGGCTGACCTCGCCGGAGATCATGGAGCGCATCGTGCACCAGGTCATCCGCGAGGGCCGCTATCGTGCCCACATCGAACGCACCCGCGAACGGCTGGCCCAGGCCCACGCGTCGGTGGCGGAGCTGATGGCGCAGCATGGTTTCGAGATCTATGCGCGGCCCCGGGCCGGCCTGTTCCTGTGGGCCAAGGTGGCCGGCCAGTGGCGCGAGCGCGGCGCCAACGGCCTGGCCGGATTGGCGCTCAAGGATGGTATCTGGCTGGCGCCGGGCTCGTATTTCGAGGCCGATGAGGCCGATACGCCGTGGGTGCGCTTCAACGTGGCGTATTCGGAAGCGCCGGCCCTGTGGCGCTTCATGCGCAACGCGGGCGCGGTCTGATCTTCCGGACCGGCTGGGCCGCCGGTAGCGGGCGCCGCTATCAGGCGCGCTCGTACGTCACGAAGTCGTAGCGGTAGCCGTTTTCCGCGGGCTGCGCCGCGCGCGCGGTTTCGCGCCACTGGAAGCCGGGCAGCAGCGGGAAGAAGGCATCGCCCTCGACCTCGGCATGGACCTCGGTGGCCAGGACGCGGCTGGCCAGCGGCAGGGCCTGCGCATAGATCTGCGCGCCGCCGATGACGAAGGCCTCAGCGCTGTCGCCACAGGCGGCGACGGCGGCCTCCAGCGTAGCCACCACGGTGGCGCCGGCGGCCTCGAAAGCGGGGTTGCGGCTGATGACGATATTGGCGCGGCCGGGCAGGGGACGGCCGAGCGACTCCCAGGTCTTGCGGCCCATGATGATCGGATGCCCCAGCGTGCTGCGTTTGAAATGCGCCAGGTCGCCCGGCAGTTTCCAGGGCAGGGCGTTGTCGCGGCCGATGGCGCGATTGGTGGAATAGGCGACGATCAGGATCAGGCGGGCGGACATGCGGTCGGGGAGGGTCTGGAAAAAAGGGCCGGCATTGCCGGCGGGAAGACCCCAAGCGTAGCAAATTTGACCGGCCGGGCCGGCCCGCGTCGTCGCGCCGGCCGGGGGGGCACAGCGGCAGGGGCCGGCTCAGCCGCTGGCGTGCTCCAGGAATTCGTCGGCCGGCATCGGCTTGCCCAGCAGGAAGCCCTGCAGCGAATCGCAGCCCAGGCCGGTCAGGAATTTCTGCTGCGCGGTGGTTTCCACCCCCTCGGCCACGATGCGCAGGTTCAACTGCTGCGCCAGCGCGACGATGGCCGAGACGATGGCGGCGTCCTCGTTGTCATTGTCCAGCTGGTTGACGAAACCGCGGTCGATTTTCAGTTCGGTGGCCGGCAGGCGCTTCAGGTACAACAGGCTGGAGTAGCCGGTGCCAAAATCATCGATCGAGATAGTCACGCCCAGCCCCGACAGGCGCTTGAGCACGGTCAGGCTGGCCTCGGCATCGCGCATGGCGGTCGACTCGGTCACTTCCAGCGTCAGGCAGGACGGCGGCACGTCGTGGCGCGCGAGCGCGCCGCGCACGGTTTCGACCAGGCTGGAATGGGCGAATTGCAGCGCCGAGATGTTGACGGCGATGGTCCAGTGTCCCTGTCCGGCGTTGATCCATGCGCGCATCTGGCGGCAGGCCTCGTTGATGACCCAGTCGCCGATCGACAGGATCAGCCCGGTCTTTTCCGCTGTCGGGATGAACTGGTCCGGGCCCACCAGGCCGCGGGTGGGATGGTTCCAGCGCAGCAGCGCCTCGGCGCCGATGATGGGGCCGGCCGGCGCTTCGTATTTGGGCTGGTAGTGCAGCACGAACTGACCCAGTTCCTGCGCCAGGCGCAAGTCATGCAGCAGTTCGATCTGCTCGTGGGCGTCGGCGTTCATCGACGGCTCGAAGAAGCTGTAGCCAGTGCCGCCCAGGCGCTTGGCATGGTACATCGCGGCGTCGGCATTGGTCAGCAGGGCGTGGGTGTCCTCGCCGTCGTTGGGATAGATGGCAATGCCGACGCTGGAGGTCACCAGCACTTCGTGTCCGTACACCATCACCGGCCGCGCGATCGCCTCGATCAGGCGGTCCGCCACATTGGCGGCGTCGGTGGGTTCGGCCACTTCGCTGAGCACGATGAACTCATCGCCGCCGAGGCGGGCCACCGTGTCCTGCGTGCGCAGGGTCTGGCGGATGCGCTGGGCCAGGTCGATCAGCAGGGCATCGCCGGTATGGTGGCCATAAGCGTCGTTGACCGCCTTGAACCCGTCCAGGTCGAAGAACAGCACGGCGAAATAGCCCTTGCGGCGACTGGCGCTTTCGATCGCCTGTTCCAGCCGGTCTTCCAGCAGGATGCGATTGGGCAGCTTGGTCAGCGTGTCGTGCAGCGCCAACTGCACCAGTTCTTCGTTGGCTTCGGCCAGCGATGAGGCGAGCGCCGAGGTCCGGGCCTCCAGGCGGTTGTCCAGCACCGCCACCACCAGGGCGATGGCCAGCACGCTGAGCGTCACGGCGGTCACGGCAATGGCCAGCCAGCCGGCCGAGATGCCCGTGTTCGCCGCCGTGCAGAGGCTGCCCGCCGGGAAGCCCGCGGCCTCCATGCCGGTGTAATGCATGCCGACGATGGCAAGCCCCATGACCCCCGCCGCCAGCGGCCGCGACAGGGCCACGCGCGGACCGTCCTGGCGCAGGCGGTAGGTGATCCACAGCGCCGCGCCCGACGCCGCCACCGCGATCACGATGGACAGGATGAACCAGGCCGGATCGTAGACGATGCCGGGCATCATGCGCATGGCGGCCATGCCGATATAGTGCATGGCGGCGATGCCCGCTCCCATCAGCAGGGCGCCACTGACCAGGCGGGGCCAGGGCAGTTCGTCCTTGCAGACGACCCACAGCGCGAATGCGGAACAGCCTATGGCGATGGCCAGCGACAGTACCGTCAGGGGCAGGTCGTAGCCCATCGGGATCGGCAGGCTGAACGCCAGCATGCCGACGAAATGCATGGACCAGATGCCGATCCCCATGGCCAGCGCGCCGCCCGCCAGCCAGTAGCGCGCCGCCGGCAGCCCGCTCGCCGCCCGCACGCGATTGGCCATACCCAGCGCCGTGTATGACGCCAGGATGGCGACCCCTAGGGATACGAGGACGAGCGAAGGGTTATATGTTCCAACGAGCATTTTTGGAGTCCTGTCCTGAGCGCATACAGCCGCCGCGCCGGCCTCAATTCAAATCAATTAGTAGTCAACGGTTGCAACTTGGCCGCACGGGCATTCTGCTGTCGACGCTGGCGATTCACATACTCTCTTGTCTGGATGGGGGGGGCGGCGCCGCCCTGCAGGCGGTCGGCGAGACCAGCGGATGAGCCGGTCACGCGGCGAGTGGCAGGCACGGCGCGGCAAGGGCCGTTCAGCAGCGACGGCGCGCAGGGCTTGCAGTACCCGCGTCCGAGGCTAAGGGATGGGTTATACCGAAAACGCGCTTCCAGAAGCTCACCAATCTTCACCTGTGCCGGGCGGGGCGTGCCCGCCACGCGGCGTCGTTGTACGCGCCTCGCATGGCCTGGGCACGCGGCGGCGACCGCGCCAGGCCGGGCGGCCGATGGCCGGTCCGCGCGAGGCGCCTTCAAGTGGCAGCCGGTTCAGACGGCCATGGGAGCGGTGAGCGGGGCGTGATGGGTGTAGCCGGCCAGCGAAAAATCGCCCGGTTCGACCTTTTCGAGCCATTCCGGTTCATAGCGGCCGGTCTGGGCGAAATCGGGGATGCGATCGGACAGCACCAGCCGCGGCGCCTCGTGCGGCGTGCGCGTCAGTTGCTCGCGCAGCATCGGCAGGTGGTTCTCATAGATGTGGGCGTCGCCGATGAAATACGTGAACCAGCGCGGCGTGTAGCCGGTCAGCCGGCCGACCAGGTGCAGCAGGGCCGCGCCTTCGGTCAGGTTGAACGGCGTGCCCAGGCCGACGTCATTCGAGCGGATGTACAGGCACAGCGAGATTTCGCGCGTGGTCGCGTTCGGCAGGAACTGATAGAGCAAGTGGCAGGGCGGCAGCGCCATTTCCTCGATCTGCGCCCAGTTCCAGCCGTGGAACAGGATGCGGCGGTCGCCCGGACGCTCGTGGATGGTGTCCAGGCACTGGCGCAACTGGTCGACCGCCTTGTACAGCAGCACCTTGGGCGCGCCGCCTTCCTGCAGGTCGGCCACCTTGGTGTAGCCGCGGGCCAGGGCATCGGCGATCTGGCCGTCGCGGCCGGCGTCCAGCAGTTTGTAGGCCGGCCATTGGCGCCATTGCACGCCGTAGACCGGGCCCAGGTCGTCCGGCCCTTCGCGGTACGGGTTGGCCAGCCATTGGGCGTTTTCGTTGGCGTTCTGGTCCCAGACCTTGCAACCCAGTTCCCGGAACGCGGCGGCGCTGCGCACGCCGCGCAGGAAGCCGACCATTTCACCGATGGCGGACTTGAAGGCCAGTTTCTTGGTGGTGACGGCCGGAAAGCCCTGCTGCAGATCAAAGCGCAGCGAGGCGCCCGGCATGCTCAGCGTGCGTATGCCCGTCCGGTTTTCCTGCCACGCGCCGGTGTCCAGGATGGATTGAACGAGGTCCAGGTATTGTTTCATGGGTACAGAATCAGAAAAGGCTGAAGTGGCGCCGGCAACGGGCAGCGTCAGGCGGCCGCCGGGGCTTCCTGGGTATCGACGATATCCACCGAGAAGGTCAGTTCGGCGGTCTTTTCAAGCATGGCGGAAGCCGAGCAGTATTTCTCGTGCGACAACTGCACCGCGCGCTCGACCGCCGCGCGCGGCAGGTTGCGGCCGGTGACGGTGAAGGCGAAGTGGATGCGCGTGAACACCTTGGGGTCGACGTCGGCGCGGTCGGCCTGCAGTTTGACGCTGCAGCCGGTCACGGCATGGCGGCCGCGCTTGAGGATCAGCACGACATCATAGGCGGTGCAGCCGCCGGTGCCGGCCAGCAGCATTTCCATGGGGCGGGGCGCCAGGTTGTGGCCGCCGCCGTCCACCGCGCCGTCCATCACGGCCACATGGCCGCTGCCGGTGCTGGCGGTAAAGAGCATGCCGTTGGGGCCGCCCCAGTCGATCGTGCATTCCATTTCTCGGGTCCTTGTGCTTGAGCGCAATCAATGGCTGATGATACCCGTTGCGTACAATTCCAGGCGTGAGAGCCCCGCCCCGCGTCAGGGGTGTGTGCCGCAATCCAGGAGTTGTCCATGTCCCCCTCCCTGTCCCCAACCGCTCCCGCCAGATTCCCGCGCCGCGCCGCGCCGCTGGACGCACTGCTGGCCGAGGCCGACCGGGCCTTGCGCGTGCTGTCCGGCAGCGCCAGCGCCGGCCGGCCCAACCCGGCCACCGCCGAGGAGGCGCCGGACACCCTGTCGGCGCAGGAAAAGCGCCATGCGGCCGGGCTGATGCGGGTCAATCATGTGGGCGAGGTCTGCGCCCAGGCGCTGTATCGCGGCCAGGCCGCGGTGTGCCGCGAGCCCGGCCCGCGCAACCTGTTGCTCGAGGCCGCTGGCGAAGAGGTCGATCACCTGGTGTGGTGCAACCAGCGTCTGGGGGAACTGGGCAGCCGGCCCAGCCTGCTCAACCCGGTCTGGTATGCCGGCTCGTTCGCGCTCGGCCTGCTGGCCGGCTACGCGGGGGCGCCGCGCAACCTGGGTTTCATGGCCGAGACCGAGAAGCAGGTCGAGGCGCATCTGGAGGGGCATTTGCGCACGCTGCCGCAACAGGATGCGCGCTCGCGCCAGATCGTGCAGAAGATGAAGGAAGACGAGGCCCAGCACCGCGCCAGCGCCGAAGCGGCCGGCGGAGTGCCGTTGCCCGCCCCGGTCAAGGCCGCCATGCGCGCGATGTCCAAGGTCATGACGACCACAGCGTACTGGATCTGAGGGCGGCGGCCCGGCGGCACCCCCCTGGGGCATCAAAATGTTGCGATGCGCAATAATTGCCGCAATCTGGTGCCGGGCGCACCTTTCTGGTGCAAATCATAGGGCGGGATTACCCGGCCAAGGCTAGGGTAAGTCCGCAAGGGGTAAACCCGTTTGGCAATAACCCGCCTTTTTTGAAAAACATTGCTGGGCGCGGCTTTGCGGGCGATGACAGCCTGCGTTGCGGCAAAAAAGCAACGCAGGCTCCGAGAGCCTGATGCGCGCAAAAAAATCTTGCATCGCACAAAAAAACCCGATACTATGCATCTCATCGGATGTTGAAACGCAGTCGGCGCGGTGCCAAACCCCGACAGCGCAGTGAGCGAAAGCGGCTCCCAACATGCCACGGTTGTCTCCTCCACCCTCCTCCTTTGGTGGATTTAGCCCGAGATCTCACGATCTCGGGCTTTTTTTTAAGAAAAATCAACGCGTCCCCAATTTCCTGAGCGCGGCGTCGAAGCGCGTTGGGGCAGGGGGCGGGAAAGGATTTCAGACGCGGCTGCCCTCCTTATGACGGACTCCGTGTTTTCCCTTGGATATTTCGCGTGCGCAGGGGCGGAAAGCTCTACAATCAATTCATGAAATCCGTATTTCCGCGGGCCAATGGCCGCGTCGCGGCACACCCCTCAACCGGGGACGCTGCGCCGGCCCGGTCCGCGGCCGTTACGTTCTGTCCCGGTGAATTGCACTTCCTTATTCCTGCCATATATGGGCGTTACACCTGCCGTCGATAATGGCCGGCCTGTCTCGATAGACCAACCAGAGGTGACCCTGTGACCTGGCTGTACATATGCGTGGTCGCGTTCATGGTGGGGGGACTCATCGTGGCGTCGGAGCGCTGGCATGGCGCCTTCACCGGCGACAGCGATCTCAACAAGCCGCAAGCGAACCATTCGCGCGCCACGCCGCGCGTGGGCGGACTGGCCGTGCTGGCCGGCACGCTCATGGGTCTGCTGGTGCTGGGGCCCGACAACATGACCCTGACCTGGCTTTGGCCGGCATTGTTCGTTTCGGCGCTGCCGGTGTTCGTGGCGGGGCTGCTCGAAGACATCACCAAGGACATTGGCGCCAGCAAGCGCCTGCTGGCCGCCTTCGCGTCCGCGGCGATCGCCTGGTGGCTGCTGGGCGGCGTCAGCCGCGTCGGCATGGCGCCGGTGGACTACATCCTGTCGTATTGGCCGGTTTCCCTGATTTTCACCATGTTCGCGGTGGGTGGCTGTACCCATGCGCTGAACATCGTCGATGGCATGAACGGGCTGGCCGGCATGGTCGCGACGCTGATGGCGGTGTCCATCAGCCTGGTCGCGCTGCAGGTGGGCGATGTGCCGATCTTCCTGGTGGCCGCGGCCCTGGCATCGGCCACGCTCGGCTTCCTGGTGTGGAACTTCCCCTTCGGGCGCGTGTTCCTGGGGGACGGCGGCGCTTACTTCCTGGGCTTCATGCTGGCCGAGCTGGCGGTGCTGCTGGTGGTGCGCAATCCGTCGGTGTCGCCGTTCTACGCCTTGGCGGTGTTGTTCTACCCCGTTTTCGAAACCGGTTTCTCGATCTGGCGCCGCCGCTTCAAGCGCGGCGTGCCGGTGGACCAGCCGGATGCCCTGCACCTGCATCAGTTGGTGTTCCGCCGGCTGGTGCGCGTGACCTTCAGCCGCGGACGCCGCCACGCGGTGCCGGCGCTGTGCAACGCCCTGGCTTCGCCCTACATGTGGGTCCTGGCCCTGATCGGCCTGGTGCCGGCCACCATCTGGTGGGACAACGCCTGGGCGCTGAGCGCCAGCCTGCTGGTCTTTGCCGGCGTGTACATCTGGCTGTATGCGCGCCTGGTGTCCTGGCGCCGGCCAGGATGGCTGCTGCTGCCGTCCGTCCTGCGGGCCGATTAAGTTTTTGGGTGCCCCGGTGATTTCCGCCGGGGGCCCGGTTATCCATCACCCCGACCATATTTAAAATGCCGTAATGGTTCTTACGGTAAAGGGAGAATTATGTTGCGTATTCAGGATGTGAAACTCGCGGTCGTCGGCCTGGGCTACGTCGGCCTGCCGTTGGCGGTCGAGTTCGGCAAGAAGCGGTCGGTTATTGGTTTCGACATCAACACCCGACGCATCGAGGCGCTGAAGGCCGGCCATGACCACACGCTGGAAGTCAGCGACGCCGAATTGGCCGAGGCCACGCAACTGAGCTACACCGCCGACCGCGCCGAGCTGGGCCAGGCCAATGTCTTCATCGTCACCGTGCCCACGCCGATCGACGAATACAAGCAACCCGACCTGACGCCGCTGGTCAAGGCCAGCGAGACCATCGGCGCGGTGCTCAAGCGCGGCGACATCGTCATCTATGAATCGACCGTGTACCCCGGCGCCACCGAGGAAGACTGCGTGCCGGTGCTGGAACGCGTGTCGGGCCTGAAGTTCAACGTCGATTTCTACGCCGGCTACAGCCCCGAACGCATCAACCCGGGCGACAAGGCGCACCGCGTCAGCACCATCAAGAAGGTCACGTCGGGCTCGACGCCGGAAGTGGCCGAGCTGGTCGACCAGCTCTACAAGCAGATCATCACCGCCGGCACCCACAAGGCTCCCAGCATCCGCGTGGCCGAGGCCGCCAAGGTGATCGAGAACACCCAACGCGACGTCAACATCGCGCTGATCAATGAACTGGCGCTGATCTTCAACAAGATGGGCATCGATACCGAAGCGGTGCTGCAGGCCGCCGGCACCAAGTGGAACTTCCTGCCGTTCCGTCCGGGCCTGGTGGGCGGACACTGCATCGGCGTGGACCCGTACTACCTGACGCACAAGGCGCAGTCGATCGGCTACCACCCCGAGATCATCCTGGCGGGCCGCCGCCTGAACGACTCGATGGGCGGCTACGTGGTGTCGCAACTGGTCAAGGCCATGACCAAGCGCCGCATCCACGTGCAGGGCGCGCGCGTGCTGGTGATGGGCCTGGCCTTCAAGGAAAACTGCCCCGATCTGCGCAATACCCGCATCGTCGACATCGTCAAGGAACTGGGCGACTACAACGTCGATGTCGATGTGTACGACCCGTGGGTGGACGCCGAAGAGGCCATGCACGAATACGGCATCACCCCGGTCACCAAGCTCGAGGAAGGCAAGTACGACGCCGTGATCCTGGGCGTGGCGCACCAACAGTTCGCCGACATGGGCGCGGCCGGCATCCGCAAGCTGGGCAAGCCGGAACACATTCTTTACGACCTGAAGTACGTGTTGTCGCCCGCCGAATCCGATCTGCGCCTGTAATAGGAGGATGTCGCATGACCACACGCTTTGAATCCGTCACCCGGGAGCTGGCCGCCGCGCCGCGCAAGTGGCTGGTAACCGGCTGCGCCGGCTTCATCGGCTCCAATCTGCTGGAAGCCCTGCTCAAGCTGGACCAGACCGTCACCGGCCTGGACAACTTCGCCACCGGCCACCAGCGCAACCTGGATGAAGTGAAAGCCGCCGTCACGCCCGAGCAATGGGCGCGGCTGACCTTCATCGAAGGTGACATCCGCGACCTCGAGGTTTGCCGTCGCGCGGTTCAAGGCGTGGATTTCGTGCTGCACCAGGCCGCCCTGGGTTCGGTGCCGCGCTCGCTGAAGGATCCGATCACCACCAACGAGGTGAACATCGGCGGGTTCCTCAACATGCTGGTGGCGGCGCGTGACGCGGGCGTCAAATCGTTCGTGTATGCCGCTTCCAGCTCGACTTACGGCGACCATCCGGCGTTGCCCAAGGTCGAGGAGAATATCGGCAAGCCCTTGTCGCCCTATGCGGTGACCAAATTCGTCAACGAGCTGTACGCCGACGTGTTCGCGCGTTCCTACGGGTTCGAGACGGTGGGCCTGCGCTACTTCAACGTGTTCGGCAAGCGCCAGGATCCCAACGGCGCCTATGCCGCGGTCATTCCCAAATGGACCGCCGCGATGATCCAGGGCGAGGACGTCACCATCAACGGCGATGGCGAGACCAGCCGCGATTTCTGCTTCGTCGACAACGCGGTGCAGGCCAACATCCTGGCCGCGATGGCGCCGGCCGAAGGCCGCAACCAGGTCTACAACGTGGCCGTCAGCGGCCGCAGCACCTTGAACCAGCTGTTCGGGTTCCTGGTGAAGGCGCTGGGCAACCAGGGCGTCGCCTACGACAAGCAACCGGTCTACGCCGACTTCCGGGCGGGCGACGTGCGCCATTCGCAGGCCGACGTCAGCAAGGCCGGCCGGCTGCTGGGCTACCAGCCCACGCATACCGTGCTGCAGGGCCTGGAAGTGGCAATGCCCTGGTACACGCAATTCCTGCGTTGATTTGAAAGCACTCATCCGCAAACTCGGCAGCATCCACCCGGATCACCAGCGCATTTTCAAGGGCGCTTTCCGGGTGGCGCTGTTTCTGCTGCTGGGCAAGGCCGCCGGCGCCATCAAGGAGATGGCGGTGGCGTACCGCTATGGCGTCAGCGATGCCGTCGACGCCTATCAGTTCACGATGACCATGGCCACCTGGCTGCCGGTCACCATCGTGGGCGTGCTGTCAGTGGTGCTGATTCCGGTGCTGGTGCGCTTGCGCCGCGCCGAGGATACCGAGCGTGAGCAATTCATCCGCGAGCTGCAAGGCTGGGTGGCGGCCGCGGGCATCGCGCTGGCCTTGTTGACCTGGTTCGCCTGGCCACAGGTGCTGGGCGCGCTGGGGCAGGGCCTGTCGGCGCGCGTCGGCGAGATGACCGGCGAGCTGTTGCTGGCCTTCGCGCCGGTGTCGGCATTGCTGCTGGTGGCGGGCATCAGCGCCGCGCGGCTGCGTTCGCATGAGCGTCACGTCAATACCCTGCTGGACAGCGTGCCGGCGGTGGCGACGCTGGCGTGGGTCATGCTGGCCGCCAGCGCCGAGAGTGTCGGACCGCTGTTGTGGGGCACGCTGGTGGGCTATGCGATCCAGACCGTGTGGCTGGCCTGGCTGGCCGCGCGCGCCGACGGAGGATTCTGGGGCGCGCCGAGGCTGACCCTGCGTTCGCCCCATTGGCCCGAGTTGATGGGCGCGGCGGGCGTGATGCTGATCGGCCAGGTGGCCATGAGTTTCGTCGGGCCGCTCGATCAATACGCCGCCGCCAACCTGGGCGCCAATGCCAATGCCACGCTGGGTTACGCCAGCCGCCTGTTGTCGCTGTTGCTGGGTATCGGCGCGGTGTCGGTGGGCCGCGCGGCGCTGCCGGTGTTGGCCGACGTGCAGGCGCGCGGCGACACGGCGCGCGCGCGGGCCATGGCATTGAAATGGTCGGTGCTGATGGTGGCGGCCGGCGCCGGCGCGGTGGCGGTGGGCTGGGTGCTGGCGCCTTGGGGCGTGTCGGTGCTGTTCCAGCGCGGCGCCTTCACCGCCGAGAATACCGCGGCCGTGGCGCATGTGTTGCGTTGGGGCCTGCTGCAATTGCCGTTCTACTTCGGCGTGCTGATCCTGGTGCAGTTGCTGGCCAGCCAGAACCGCTATCGCATCATGGCCGCCATCGCGGTCGCCAATTTCGCGTTGAAGGCTGGCCTGAATACTGTGTTGGCGCCGAAGATGGGGGCCGCGGGCATCATGCTGGCCACCAGTCTGATGTACCTGTTGTCCTATGCCTGCTACCTGGTGGTGGCCTTGCGCCGCGCCGAACCCAAAGAGGCCGACTGAATGCCCGCCGCTTCCGACACCGGCCGCGCGCAACGCGTGCTGCTGTTCATCCATTCCCTGCACGGTGGCGGCGCCGAACGCGTGGCCGCCGACCTCAGCGCGCACTGGGCCGCCATGGGCCGCGAGGTGATGGTGGTGACCCAGGCCGGCACTGATGGCGACGCCTATGCGCTGCACCCCCAGGTGCGCCGCGAAGTGCTGCACACGGCGGGCGAGGGCGGCGGCCTGCGCGGCATCTGGAGCAACATGCAGCGGGTGCGCGCGCTGCGACGTGTGGTCAAGGCGTTCCGGCCCGACATCGTGCTGGGCATGATGACCACCGCGTCGGTGCTGTCGGTGCTGGCCTGCGCCGGGCTGGGATGCCGTGTCATCGCCACTGAACACACCCATCCGCCATCGCAGACCCTGTCCGGCTTCTGGCAGCGCCTGCGTCGCCTGACCTACCCGCGCGCCGCGCGCGTGGTGGCCCTGACGCGCGGCACCGCGCAATGGCTGGAGCGGCATGTGCCGGGCTCGCGGCTGGCGGTGATCCCCAATCCGGTGCACTGGCCGCTGCCCCAGGGCGAGCCGGTGCTGGCGCCGCCAGCAGGCGCCGGCCGCAAGCGCCTGCTGGCGGTCGGCCGGCTGCACGCGGACAAGGGCTTCGACCTGCTGCTGCGGGCCTACGCGCGGCTGGCGCCGTCGCATCCGGACTGGGATCTGGTTATCCTGGGCGAAGGCGGCGAGCGCCGCGCCTTGGAGGCGCAGGTGCGTGAAGCCAGTCTGCAGGATCGCGTCCACCTGCCGGGGCGTGCGGGTAACGTGGGCGATTGGTACCAGAGCGCCGACCTGTACGTGCTGACCTCGCGTTTCGAGGGGCTGTCCAATACCTTGCTGGAATCGATGGCCAGTGGCCTGGCCGCGGTGGCGTTCGATTGCGACACCGGGCCGCGTGAAATCGTGCGCGAAGGCGTCGATGGCGTGCTGGTGCGGCCCAATGGCGATGTCGACGCGTTGTGCCGCGCGCTCGATGCGGTGATGGGCGACGAGGCCGGCCGCCAGCGCATGGCGGCGGCGGCCACGGCGGTACGCGAGCGCTTTTCCGCCGCACGCGTGCTGGGCCTATGGGAAGAACTTTTTGCTGCGGTGACCACGAGAACCTGAAATCATGTGTGGAATTGTCGGAATTTGGGGCCCCCTGGGTGACAAGGCGCAAGTGCTGGCGGAGAGTTGCCGCCGCATCCGCCACCGCGGGCCCGACAGCAACGGCTTCTGGGAAGACGCCGAAGCCGGCCTGGCGCTGGCGCACGTGCGCCTGGCGATCCAGGACCTGACCGAAGCCGGCCATCAGCCGATGGTGTCGGCTTGCGGCCGCTACGTGATGGTGTTCAACGGCGAGATCTACAACCACCTGGACATGCGCCGGCAGTTGGAAGCGTCCGGCCTGGCGCCGTCCTGGCGCGGCCATTCCGATACCGAGACCCTGCTGGCCGGTTTCACCGCGCTGGGCATCGAGGCCACGCTGCAGGCCTCGGTCGGCATGTTCGCCATCGCGCTGTGGGACCGCGCCGCGCGCAAGCTCCTGCTGGCGCGCGACCGCATGGGCGAAAAGCCCCTGTATTACGGCTACTCGGGCGCCGACCTGGTGTTCGCGTCCGAACTCAAGGGCTTGATGCCCATTCCCGGTTTCGGCCGCAACCTGAACCGCAATGCGTTGGCGTCGTTCATGCGGCATAACTACATTCCCGCGCCGCAGTCGATCTACGAAGGCATCGCCAAGCTGCCGCCCGGCACCTGGATCGAATTCACCGCCGACGACACCCGCAGCCGCCGAATGCCCGAGCCGCGCGTGTACTGGTCGGCGCGCGAGGCCGCCGATACCGCGGCGCAATCGTTGCTGTCGTTTGATTCCGACGCGCAGGCCACCGACGCGCTCGAAGGCGTGCTGTCCAAGGCCGTCGGCGGCCAGATGCTGTCCGATGTGGCCCTGGGGGCGTTCCTGTCGGGCGGCATCGATTCGTCCACCATCGTCTCGCTGATGCAGGCGCAGAGCGCGCGGCCGGTGCGCACGTTCGCCATCGGCTTCCACGAAAAAGGCTACGACGAGGCGCAACATGCCAAGGCGGTGGCCACGCACCTGGGCACCGATCATACCGAGCTGTATGTCACCGCCGACGATGCGCTGGCGGTGGTGCCGGGCCTGGCCGACATGTACGATGAACCGTTCGCCGATTCATCGCAGATCCCGACCTCGCTGGTGACGCGCATGGCGCGCCAGCATGTCACCGTGGCGCTGTCCGGCGACGGCGGCGACGAGCTGTTCGGGGGGTATTCGCGTTACTTCCGCGTCAACAACTGGTGGCAGAAGTGCGAGCGCATTCCGGCGCTGCTGCGCACCCCCGCCGGCGCGCTGCTCAGCGCCTCGACCCACCTGCCAGGCCGTGGCGCCTGGCGCGGCAAGGTCGGCAAGCTGGGCGAGTTGCTGCGGGCCGACACGCGCGGTGATTTCTACCGCTTGTTCGTGTCGTACTGGTCGGACCCGGCCCGCGTGGTCAAGGGCGCCGTGGAGCCGGTGTCCGAGTTCGCGCGGGAGATGCGCGGCTCGACCTTCGAGGCCATGATGAAGCTCGATACGGTGACCTATCTGCCGGACGACATCCTGGTCAAGGTGGACCGGGCCGCCATGGCGGTAAGCCTGGAGACCCGCGTGCCGCTGATCGACCACCGCGTCTACGAATTCGCCTGGAGCCTGCCGCACCGCTACAAGGTGCGCGGCGCCACCGGCAAGTGGCTGCTGCGCCAGGTGCTGTACCGCCATGTGCCGCAGGCGCTGGTGGACCGCCCCAAGCGCGGCTTCGCCGTGCCGCTGGCCGCCTGGCTGCGCGGCCCGCTGCGCGACTGGGCCGAGGCCCTGCTGGATCCGGCGCGCCTGCGCCAGGAAGGCTGGTTCGAACCCGAGCCCATTCTGCGCAAATGGCGCGAGCACGTGTCCGGGCATCGCAATTGGGATAGTCATCTTTGGGGCGTGCTGATGATGCAGGCCTGGCTGGACCGCTACCGCGCCGGTGGCGAACAGGGAGGAACGGTTGGGAGTCGCTGACGTATGAAGATCCTGATGCTGGTCAGTTCCATGCATGCCGGCGGCGCCGAGCGTGTGGCCGCCACGCTGGTCAATGCGTGGGCCGAGCGCGGCGACGATGTCACCCTGACGCCGACCTATTCGTCCAAGGGCAGTTGTTTCTATCCGCTGTCGGACAAGGTCAAGCTGGAATGGCTGGCGGATCTGGCGGGCACGCGCGTCTCCGGTCCGATGGCCGCGTGCAAGCGCCTGCTGGCGCTGCGCCGGCATATCTGCGACAGCGCGCCGGACGTGGTGGTGTCGTTCCTGACCAACGTCAATGTGGCCGCCATTTTGGCCACGCGCGGCCTGCGCACGCCGCTGATCGTCTGCGAGCGCACCAATCCGGTGGCTGAAACCACCACTGGCGCCGTTTGGCGCAGATTGCGCCGCCTGCTGTATCCGCGCGCCGACATGGTGACGGTGCAGGCGGCCGATACCGCCGGCCCGTTCGCGCGCCAGGTGCCGGGCATCAAGCGCCTGGCCGTGATCCCCAATCCGCTGCCGGCGCCGCTGCTGGAGGCGCCTCGGGTAGCGCAGCGCGAAGACGGCGCGCCGCGCATGCTGCTGGCGATGGGGCGGTTGGTGACGGACAAGCAGTTCGACCTGCTGATCGATGTGTTCGCGCAACTGGCGCCCGAATTTCCGGACTGGAACCTGCGTATCTGGGGCGAAGGCCCCGAGCGCGGCGCGCTGGAGCGCCAGGTCGAACGCCTGGGACTGCAGGCGCGCATCAGCCTGCCGGGGCGCACCGAGACGCCCTGGGAAGAACTGGCCCAGGGCCAGGCCTTCGTGCTCAGTTCGCTGGTGGAGGGCTTTCCCAACGTGTTGCTGGAGGCGATGGCGTTGGGCCTGCCGTGCGCCGCCTTCGATTGTCCCAGCGGCCCGCGCGAAATGACGCGCGACGGCCAGGATGCCCTGCTGGTGCCCGCTGGCGACCGCGAGGCGCTGCGCGAGGCGCTGCGCCGCCTGTTGGGCGATGCGGCGTTGCGCCGGCAACTGGGCGAGCGGGGCGCTGATGCGGTGCGCCAACGTTATGCACTGGCCAGCGTGCTGGCGGAATGGGATGAATTGTTCGAAGCCGTGAGGGAAGGGCGATGAGCGCCGCCTTGCGCATCGTCCATGTGATCACCGGCCTGGGCCAGGGCGGCGCGGAGTCCGTGTTGTGGCGGCTGGCCACCTTTCCCGGGCAGGACGTGGAACACATCGTTGTGTCGCTGACCGACGACGGCCTTTATGGCGAACGGCTGCGCGCGACCGGCGTTGCCGTGCATGCACTGGGCATGCCACGCGGCCGCATCACGCCGGGCGGCTTCATGGCCTTGCGCCGTTTCATCGCCGGCGCCAAGCCCGATGCGGTGCAGACCTGGATGTATCACGCCGACCTGATCGGCGGCCTGGCGGCGCGCCTGGCGGGCGTGCGCGCCATTGCCTGGGGCATCCGCAATTCCGGCGCCCATCTCGAGCGCAGCAGCCGTTCGGCCCGCATGGTGCTGCGCGCCTGCGCACTGCTGTCGGGCGTGCTGCCGGGCGCCATCGTGTGCGCTGCGCAGGATGCCGCCGAACGGCACGCGGCCAAGGGCTATCGCCGCGACCGCATGGTGGTGATCGCCAACGGCTACGACCTGTCGCGCTACGCGCCCGACGCGGCGGCGCGGGCGCGGGCGCGGGCCGAGTGGGGGCTGGACGGCGATGTGCCGGTGATCGGCTGCGTGGCGCGCTGGGATCCGCTGAAAGACCACGCCAACCTGCTGCGCGCGGTGGCCGCGCTGGTGCGCGACGGCCGCGACGCCGGGTTGCGCTGCGTGCTGGTGGGGCGCGGCATGACGGCCGACAATCCGGCGCTGATGACCTGGGTCGACAAGCTCGATCTGCGCGAGCGGCTGGTGCTGGCGGGGCCCAGCGATGACGTGCCGGCCGTGATGAACGGGCTGGACCTGCACGTATTGTCCAGCTGCGCCGAGGGCTTTCCCAACGTGGTGGCCGAGGCCATGGCCTGCGGCGTCTATTGTGTGGCGACGGACGTGGGCGATGCCGCCTACATCATCGGCGATACCGGCGTGGTGGTGCCGCCCGAACAGCCCGAGGCGCTGGCGCGCGGCATCGAGAGTGCGTTGCGCGAGGTGGCCGCGCGCGGCCGGAGCCGCGCCGGCGAGGCCGGCCGTGCCCGGGTGCTGGAGCACTTCGACCTGGCGCGCATGGTGCAGAACTACATCGCGGTGTGGCGCCGCCTTGCCGGAGCCTCGGCATGAGCCCGGCCCGCCGCCTGCTGTTCGTGGTCAACAATCCGGCGTTCTTCATGTCGCATCGGGTGCCTGTGGCGCTGGCCGCGCAGCGCGCCGGCTACGACGTGCACGTGGCCACGATGGATGGCCCCGCGGTGGCCGATATCGAGGCGCTGGGCATGACCCATCACGTGGTCCCGATGACGCGCAGCGGCAAGCATCCCTTGCAGGAATTGGGCACGCTGCTGTCATTGCTGCGCCTGTTCCGCCGGCTGCGGCCGCAGGTGGTGCACCTGGTGACCATCAAGCCGGTCCTGTACGGCGGCATCGCCGCGCGCCTGGCGCGCGTGCCGGGCATGGTGGCGGCGATCTCCGGCCTGGGTTTCGTGTTCCTGTCCAATTCGTTGAAGATGCGGCTGGTGCGCGCAGTGGTGGCGCGGCTCTACCGCCTGGCGCTGGGCCATCGCAACAGCCGCGTGATCTTCCAGAATGCCAGCGACCGCGATCTGCTCCAATCGCTGGGCGCGGTGCGCGATGAGCAGGTGGTGCTGATCCGCGGCGCCGGGGTCGACCTGGACCAGTACCGCGCGCTGCCCGAACCGCCGGCGCCGCCGGTGGTGGTGACGATGGTGGCGCGCCTGCTGCGCGACAAAGGGGTGCGGGAATTCGTGCAGGCCGCGCGCCTGCTGCGCGAGCGCGGCGTGGACGTGTCGATGCAGTTGGTGGGCGGAGTGGATGCGGGCAATCCGGCCTCGGCGACGCCGGCCGAGGTCCAGGCCTGGCAGCGCGAAGGCTGCGTGCAGGCCCTGGGCGAGCGATCCGATGTGCCGCAGCTCTATGCGGCCTCGCATATTGCGGTGCTGCCGTCCTACCGCGAAGGCTTGCCGAAGTCGCTGATCGAGGCCGCGGCCTGCGCGCGCGCGGTGGTCACCACCGACGTGCCAGGCTGCCGTGACGCCATCGATCCGGGCAAGACCGGGCTACTGGTGCCGGTGCGCGACCCGCAGGCGCTGGCCGACGCGATCGCCCGCCTGGCCGATGATCAGGCCCTGCGTCAGGCCATGGGGACAGCCGGGCGTGCCCTGGCTGAACGCGAATTCAATATTGAGCGCGTCGCCCGCCTCCACGTCGAGCTGTACGACACGCTCAGCGCCTGAGGCGGCCGCCGCGTCGCCTCAATGGCGGCGCGCGATGGCGTCGATCCAGAAGCGGGTCGAAGGGTCCTGGGGCGCGGTCTGCTGGGCGGGCGCGTCCAGTTCGCGGATGATGTTCTTGGCCAGGGCCTTGCCGAATTCCACGCCCCACTGGTCGAACGGGTTGATGCCCCAGATCACCCCCTGGGTGAAGACCTTGTGTTCGTACAGCGCCAGCAAGGCGCCCAGCGTATAGGCTTCCAGGCGCGGCAGCACGATCAGCGACGACGGCCGTCCGCCCGGATGCACCTTGTGCTGCGCCAACAGGCGCGCGCGCGCCGCATCGGGTTCGACCCGCGCGGTTTCGGCCAGCGCTTCATCGAACGACTTGCCACGCAGCAGCGCTGCCCGCTGGGCCAGGCAATTGGCGATCAGCAGTTCGTGGTGGCGCGCGTAGGCGTGGTCGGGCTGTTCGCACAGGATGAAATCGACGGGCGCACCCGCGGTGTCCTGGTGCAGCCACTGGAAGAACGTGTGCTGGCAATCGGTTCCCGACATGCCCCATACGGCCGGCCCGGTCGGCACGCCCGCCGGGCTGCCATCGGCGGTCGCCACCTTGCCCAGCGATTCCATTTCGAGCTGCTGGGCCCATGGCACCACGTGATAGAGGCGCGAATCGTAGGGCGAAATGACCAGCGAATCGAAACCCAGCACGCTGCGGTTGACCACGCCAGCCAGCGCCAGCTGCAGCGGCGCGTTCTCGGCCAGCGGGGCGTGGCGGAAGTGTTCGTCCATGGCCGCGGCGCCAGCCAGCAACTGGTCGAAACAGTCGTTGCCCAGCGCCAGCGCCACCGGCAGCCCGATGGCGGACCAGAGCGAATAGCGGCCGCCGACCCAGTCCCAGATCTGGAAGATGTGATCGGGTGAAATGCCGAGGTTGAGCGCGGCCTCGACGTTGGCGGTGATCGCCACCACCTGCTTGATCGGATCGGCCACGCCGGCCTCGCGCAACCAGTTCATGGCCACTTCGGCGTTGGCCAGCGGTTCGGTGGTGGTGAAGGATTTCGAGGCGACGATGACCAGGGTGTTGTGCGGGTCCAGCCGGCTCATGGCATCGGCCACCGAATGCGAATCGACGTTCGAGGCGAAACGCACTTCGCGCCGCATGCCGCCATGGCGCAGGGCGCGGGTGACCAGCCGAGGTCCCCAGTCGCTGCCGCCGATGCCCAGGTGCAGCACGCTGCTATAGCGGCCGGCCTCATCGGCGGCGCGCACGAACTGGCGCACGCGTTCGCGTTCGGCCAACACGGCGGCGGCGACCATCGCGGGCGGCCGGGCAGCGCGCAGCGCCGTGTGCCAGGCCGGGCGCTGCTCGGTCCAGTTGGCGTTGCCGCCGTCGAACAGCCGGGCGCGCGCGGCATCGAAGTCCTGCTGCGCCAGCAGCGCCGCGGCGGCCTGTTGCAGCGCGGGGGAATCGGCCTGGGCGCTCAGGTCCAGGCGCAGTCCCGGGGCATGGATCAGGCGCAGTTGCTCGCCGCGCAGAGGGGCGGCGGCGCCAGCGGCGGCGAATGCGCGCCAGGCAGGGCTGTTGGGCAGGGACATGGGCAATCTAGAAAGGCAGGGACGCTTGGGGGGCCAGTTTAGCCAGTTCGCGCCGGAAATCAGCCTGGATGCGGGCCAGCGCCTCGGCGGTCTGGGCCTCGAAGCGCAGCACCACCACCGGCGTGGTGTTGGAGGGACGGGCCAGGCCGAAACCGTCGGGGTACTCGGCGCGCACGCCATCAATGGTGATGACGCGCGCGGCGCCGGGGAATTGGCCTTGTTCCTGCAGCGCCCGGACCAGGGCGAACGGCTGGCCTTCTTCCATCTCCAGTTTCAATTCGGGCGTCGAGACGTCCTGCGGCAGCGCTTCCAGGGGCGCGCCGGCATCGCTGAAGCGCGACACGATCTCCAGCAGGCGGGCGCCGGTGTAGAGCCCGTCATCAAAGCCATACCAGCGCTCCTTGAAGAAGATGTGGCCACTCATTTCGCCGGCCAGCGGGGCGCCGGTCTCGGCCAGCTTGGCCTTGACCAGCGAGTGGCCGGTCTTCCACATCAGGGCCTCGCCGCCGGCGGCCTCGACCGACAGGCCGACGTGCCGGCTGCACTTGACGTCATAGATGATGGTGGCGCCGGGGTTGCGCGCCAGCACATCGCGGGCGAACAGCACCAACTGGCGGTCGGGCCAGATGATCTGGCCGGACTTGGTCACCACGCCGAGACGGTCGCCGTCGCCGTCGAAGGCCAGGCCGAGTTCACAGTCGGTGGTGGCCAGGCAATGGATCAGGTCCTGCAGATTCTTGGGTTCGGCCGGGTCGGGGTGGTGGTTGGGGAAGGTGCCGTCGACTTCGCAGAACAGCTCGGTGACTTCGCAGCCCAGGGCGCGGAACAGCCGTGGCGCAATGGCGCCGGCCACGCCATTGCCGCAGTCGATGGCGATTTTCATGGGGCGGGCCAGTTTTACGCCCGAGGCGACGCGCGCGATGTAGGCCGCCACCAGGTCCAGTTCGCGGCGCACGCCGGGGCGCGCGGCCGGGGCATCGGTGGCGCCGTTCATGCGGGCCGCCAGGGCCTGGACGTCGTCGCCATACAGGGCGCGGCCGCCCATCATCATCTTGAAGCCGTTGTACTTGGGCGGATTGTGGCTGCCGGTGATGGCGACGCCGGACCCGGTCTGCATCGTGTGCGCGGCGAAATACACCAGCGGCGTCGGCACCTGGCCGATATCCAGAGTGTCGACGCCGCCTTCGAGCATGCCTTCCTGCAGCGCCTGCGACAGCATTTCGCTGCTCAGGCGCCCGTCGCGGCCCACCACCAGCGTCTGCACCCCTTGTTCGCGCGCGACCGCGGCCAGCGCCGCGCCCAGGGAGCGGGCGAAACGCGCGTCGATCAGGTCCGGGACGGTGCCGCGGATGTCATAGGCCTTGAAGACGGAGGCGGGAAATTGCGCATGGTCGGCCACGGCGGTTCCTCATTCTGTGGATGATAGGGCAATGCAATGGACAGGTCCGTCCGGAACGGCTCCTGCGGCTCGATCCCCGTCGGTGCGTGAGGTCCGGCCGGGGTGCAGACTCGGATTATCCTCCATCGGCGACCGGGATATGATCCTGCCCGGTGTTCCCGCGGCGTCCGTGGCGGGGCCATGGCCCCGGCTTGGTGCATGCGGGCGCTGCGCCACGCCTTGTTGCGGTGCGCCAGGACGGGCGTCTCCAGGGGGCGGGCGATGGCATGGAACTTGCTCGTCATCCGAAGGTGATACGCTTGTCATGCAAGCAGAAAGACCGGAGGGGCCCATGCGAGCCAAAGTATCCACAGTCACGTCAACGGGCGGCGCCAGACGCAGGCGCGGGCCGCCCACGGACTTCGCCGGCCCGTCGGCCGGGCGGGAACGCCGGCTCGACATCCACGTATTCGTCTCGCCCGGCGGCGAGTTGGCGACCAGCCAGGCCTGGGAGCGCTGCGTCTGGCGCGATGCCCGGGTGCTGATTGCCGAATGTCCGGCCCCGCACCTGCCGGCCTCGGTCGAAAGCGCCCTGCGCGCCATCGCTGCCGGCGTGGCGCGGGACCGGGCCTGGCAGGGCATGGGCACGGTGGCTTTTTCGCTGGACGACCGTAGCGGCGTGTTCCGCGTGATCCTCGCCGAATCGCAGCCGCGCTCGGGGACCCCGATGTCCGATTTCGAGCCGGTCGCGGCGCATGCGCTGGAATTGCGCATCGACGGCTGCGCCGACCGTCTCATGCCCTGCACCCATCTGCTGGTGTGCGGCGCCACCCGTGGCGAAGCCCTGCGGCGCGCCTATCGCGCCCTGTCCGAGATGCCGGGGCCGGCGGGCGTCGACCGGGCCTTTCTGATGCACCGCATCGCTTCGCGCGCCTATTGCGCGGGCCTGACCGGCACGCGCCTGGACCAGGCCGTGGGCTGACCGGCGCCGGGCCGGGCCCGGCCGCCGCCTGACCGGGCGGCGCCATGCCCGCCCAGCCTCTACAATAGTCCGCATCATCCCTGAACAGTGCCCGGGCGTGGCCCGGCGCGACCTTTCCCTGCGGCGGCTATGACTTTGCTGAGTGAATTGCAGTCCCTTCTGGGCCAGGCCCATGTGTTGACCGGCGCCGATGCCGAACCCTACGCGCTGGATTGGCGGCGCCGTTATCGCGGCGTGGCGCTGGCGGTGCTGCGGCCCGGTTCGACGCAGGAAGTGGCCGACGCCATCAAGCTGTGCGCGCGCCATGGCGTGCCGGTCGTGCCGCAAGGCGGCAACACCGGCCTGTGCGGCGGCGCCACGCCCGACGATTCGGGCGGCGCGGTGGTGCTGTCGACCGCGCGCCTGAACCGGGTGCGCGCGCTGGACACTGACAACGACACCATCACGGTCGAGGCGGGCTGCATCCTGCAAGCGGTGCAACAGGCCGCCGCCGACGCCGGTCGGCTGTTCCCGCTGAGCCTGGCCGCCGAGGGCAGTTGCACCATCGGCGGCAATCTCGCCACCAACGCCGGCGGCACCCAGGTGCTGCGCTACGGCAACACGCGCGATCTCGCCCTGGGCCTGGAAGTGGTCACCGCCGAAGGCGAGATCTGGAACGGCCTGCGGGGCCTGCGCAAGGACAATACCGGCTACGATCTGCGCGATCTCTACATCGGCAGCGAGGGCACGCTGGGCATTATCACCGCCGTCACGCTGAAGCTGTTCCCGCGGCCGGTGGCATCCTGCACCGCGCTGCTGACATTGGAGAGCATCGACAACGCGGTCGAACTGCTGTCGCGCGCCCGCGCCGGCTTCGGCGCCGCGCTGACGGGCTTCGAATTGATGAGCGGCGACTGCCTGCAGGCGGTGGTGCGCCTGTTCCCACAGCAGCGCCTGCCGTTCGAAGGCGAGTCCGCGGCCGCGCCCTGGTTCGCGCTGCTGGAGCTGTCCGACAGCGAAAGCGAGGCGCATGCGCGCGAGCGCTTCGAAACCGTGCTGGGCGAAGCCATCGAGGCCGGCCTGGTGAGCGACGCGGCCATTGCCGCCAGCGTTGCGCAAAGCAAGGCGCTGTGGCATTTGCGCGAAAGCATCCCGCTGGCCGAGGCCGAGCTGGGCAAGTCGGTCAAGCACGATGTGTCGATCCCGATTTCCGCCATCGCCGGCTTCGTGCACCAGACCAATGCGCTGCTGCAGGCACGTTTTCCGGGCGTGCGCCATGTGATCTTCGGCCATCTGGGCGACGGCAACCTGCACTACAACGTGGCCAATGCGCCGGGGCAGACTGAAGCCGAATTGCTGGCGCTGCAAAATGACATCTATGGTGTCGTGCATGACAGCGTGCATGCGCATACCGGCTCCATCAGCGCCGAGCATGGCGTGGGCCAGCTCAAGCGCGACGAGCTGCCGCGCTACAAGAGTCCGGTCGAGCTGGCCCTGATGCGCCGCATCAAGCGCGCGCTCGACCCGCAAGGCCTGATGAATCCGGGCAAGGTGCTGCAGGCCTGACGGGGGGCAGACCTTTCTTTCCACGAGGAATGAGACCATGGCGACCAGTCCCGCCGCAGGCGCGAATCACCGGATCCTGATCGTCGAGGACGATCACATCATCGCCGGCAACCTGTATGCCTTCCTGGAAACGCGGGGCTTCCTGCCGGACGTGGCCTACACCGGTCCGGCGGCCTTGCAGCGGTTGGAAGAACAGCGCTTTGACGCGATGATCCTGGACATCGGCCTGCCCGGCATGGATGGCAATTCGGTACTGCATACGCTGCGCGCGCAAAAGCGCCTGCCGCTGCCGGTGCTGGTGCTGACCGCGCGCGACAGCCTGGAAGACAAGCTGGCCGGTTTCTCGCACGGCGCCGACGATTACCTGACCAAGCCCTTCGCGTTGCTCGAGGTCGAGGCCCGGCTGCTGGCGCTGATCCAGCGCGCCAAGGGCGCGACGGTCGATACCGTGCGGGTCTGCGGCGATCTGGCCTATGACACCCGCAGCCGCGGCGTATCGATCGGCGGCAAGCCGGTGCACCTGACGCGCAAGGCCACGCTCATCCTGGAAGCGCTGCTGCGCGATGCCGGCCGGGTGGTCTCGCGCGAAGAACTGGAATCGTTGCTGTGGGGCAGCGAGCCGCCTTCGTCCGATGCCCTGCGCAGCCAGGTCCACCTGCTGCGCCGCGCGCTGGCGGACGCCGGGTTCGACGGTATCGAGACCGTGCATGGCACCGGCTGGCGGCTGGCTCCCGCGCAGGCGGGGAGTCCGGCATGAGTCGCAGTCCAGGCGGGGGCACCCTGACGCAACGCGTGGTGTGGGCGCTGACCGGCACCGTGGCGCTGTTCGTGACGGCGCTGGCGTTGCTCGCTTACCTGACGTTCGACCAGATGGAAGACGATCTGGTCAACGACATCCTCAATACCGAGATGGACCGCCTGGTACAGCATGCCCGCACCAGCGACCAGTTCCTGCCGCGCCGCGGCGCGCGCGAACTGGGCGGCTCGATGCGTGCCTGGCTCAGCGTCGATGGCCAGGCGCCGATCGGCATACCCGAGGAAATCCGCGGCCTCGACAACGGCCTGCACCTGGTCGAGCCCGGCGCCTATACCTGGCATGTAATGGTGGCCGACACCGGCACGGGCAAGGTCTACCTGCTCTACGACGCCACCGACAACGAAGAGCGGGTACACGATTTCGGCTTGATCGTGCTGGGCGTGGGGGCGATCTGCGTGGTGGGCGCGTATGCCCTGTCGCGACGGGTGGCGGCGGTGGCGGTGGGGCCGTTGCTGGAGTTGACCGATCGCATGTCGACCTGGGCCCCCGGCGCGCCGGACCTGGCGGTGACCCGCGACGACGAGGCCGGGCGCCTGATCGAGGCGTTCAACCGCGTGCAGAACCAGGTCGACCGTTCGATCGCGCGCGAACGTGAATTCGCCGGCAACCTCAGCCACGAAGTGCGCACGCCGTTGGCGGCGATCCGCTCGGACAGCGAGCTGATGTTGCTGACCCAGGACCTGACCGCCGACCAGCGCCAGCGGCTGACGCGCATGATGGATAACGTCGACGATGTCATCGTCAGCCTCGAAAGCGCCCGCGCCATGGCCCGTGACCAGATGCGCCCGCCCGAGCCGGTCGACCTGGCCGAGTGCATGCTGGACGCATGGCGCGGCTACGAAACCCAGGCCGGCCTGGCCGAATTGCGCTTCGATAATCACATTCCGGCCGATCACATCCGGGTTCTCGACCGCTATGCCTTGTTGACCGTGCTGCGCAATCTGGTGCGCAACGCCGTCGAGCATGCCGCGCCCGCCACCCTGACGGCCTCGCTGAGCCCCGATGGCGCGCTGCAACTGAGCGACGACGGCAAGGGCATCGCGGCCGACGACCTGCCATTTCTGTTCCGCCGCTACTACAGCGGCCGGTTGCGCGATTCGGGGGCGGCGGGCCGCGATGAAACCGCCCGCGGCCTGGGGCTGGCGATCGCCAAGCGAGTCTGCGACATGCAAGGCTGGACACTGGCGGTGGATTCCTCCCGCGAGGGGCCGCAGCGCGGCACGCGCTTCACCTTGCGCCTGGAGGGGGCGGCCTGACCGCCATGGCGCCGGCCGGCGCGGCGCCGTCGCCTGGGTAGCCGCCGCAATGGCCGGCCCGGCACTGTGGGAAAGTCGCCACGGCATGCGGATTTGACGAATTTTCAACTGTCCGCCACCTAAGCTGTCCGCTTCGGCCGGTCGCCATCGTTTCCTGTCCCGTCATGTCGCCACCCCTCTCGCCCGCGGTCGCCCGGCCGACGCCTGTCTTTTACCTTTGCACGCATGTGCTGGGGGTGACAGCGATCCTGGCCTGTCTGGCCTGGTGGGCCAATGCGTCCGGGCTGGATCTGGCCGTGGCGCGCGCCCTGTTCAACCCGGCGCTGGACGATTTTCCGCTGCACACCAATCGTTGGTTGGAACTGGTTGGCCACCGTATGGTGCTGACCCTGCCCATCAGCCTGGGGCTGGGCGCCGTCGCCGTGGCCGCCGCCAGTTACCGCATCCCCGCCTGGCGTTCCCTGCGCGCCCCGGCGCTGGCGTTGGCGCTCACCTGTATCGTGGGGCAATTGGCGATCACCCAGCTCAAGCACTACACCACCTTGCCGCGTCCCTACGATCTGGACTCGCTGGGCGGCTACACGCCGTATCCGCAGACGTGGTGGACCTGGGATCGGGGCAAGGCGGGCGGCGCCCTGCCCAGCGGCCACGCCGGGGCCGGCTATTCGATGCTGACTCTGTATTTCGCGGGATGGGCCGTGGGACGGTCCGGGTGGCGTTGGGGCGGGTTGGCGTTGGGCGCCCTGGCGGGCATCGGGTTTTCCGCCGTGCGTATTCTGCAAGGCGCGCATTTCCTGAGCCAGACGCTGTGGTCGGCCGCGCTGATGTGGTTGCTGGCCGCGCTGTTCTTCTGGCCGGTGCTGTGCGCAGGCACGCCCGGCGGCAGGCCGTCGTCCGTCGTGTCGATCCGCTTCGGCGGTAGGCGTGGCAGCCACGGCGAGAAGGCCGGCACATAGTCGGGCTGAGGCACAGCGAAAAGATGGTTGCTGGTACGTTATCGTACAACTAGTGTGCCGTACGTATAATGGGCACGCTTTTTTTGCGCTCAAGCGCCACGCAACCGCTCCCGGACAATCCCTGATGAACGCTCCTGTCGATCCCCCTGTCCTGCCGCGGCGTCGTCCCCGGAACCTGGCCCAGGGCCTGGTGGAGAACATCTCCGAGCGCATCCGTGGCGGTGACATCCGCCCGGGCGACAAACTGCCGACCGAATCCGAGATCATGCGGCAGTTCGGCGTCAGCCGCACGGTGGTGCGCGAAGCGTTGTCGCGCTTGCAGGCCTCGGGCCTGGTCGAAACCCATCATGGCGTCGGTACCTATGCGCTCGAACCCAGCGGCGGCGGCGATTTTCGTGTCGATCCGGCCGATATCGCCACTGTGCGCGACGTGCTGGTACTGCTGGAGTTGCGCATCTGCCTGGAAAGCGAGGCCGCCGGCCTGGCCGCGATCCGCCGCAGCGAGGCGCAACTGGCCGACATGCGCCGCGCGCTGGACGCTTTCAAGGCCGCGCTGGACAGCGGCGGCGATACCATCACGCCGGACTTCCAGTTCCATCTGCTGGTGTCGCAGGCCACCGACAATCGCTATTTCGCCGATCTGATGTCGCACCTGGGCTCAGCCATCATTCCGCGCACCCGCATCAATTCGGCCAAGTTCGCGCACGAGGATCGTGGCGCCTATCTGGCGCGCGTCAACCTTGAGCACGAAGATATCTACAGCGCCATCGTGCGGCGGGACGCCGAGGCGGCGCGCGCGGCGATGCGCACCCACTTGAGCAACAGCCGCGAGCGCCTGCGCCGGGCGCAATGAGACCAGGGCGCGCGCGCCCGCGGCTCGTAACGTTGGCCCGTTCCGCGTTAATCTTGGCCGGTTTCAATCACCGGATGGCAAGGCATGGTTAGGCTCGGCAAGCGCGGCGCGGCAATCACCGCGGGTTTCACTCACCGGGGGAGGGCCGCCGCATGCGCCGCTTGACGCTCCGTTTCATCTTGTCCGTGCTGGTTCTGCTGACGCTGAGCCGGCTCGGCCTGTCGCTGTGGATGTGGGACCGGGTCGAGGCGGCCGGCGGCCTGTGGCCGGTGCTGTTCGGCGGCCTGCGCATCGACGTCTGCCTGCTGTCCATGGTGATCGCGCTGCCGGCGGTGTTCTCGCCGTGGCTCGGGCACCGGCCGTGGGCCGCGCGCGTCACTGCCTGGTGGTTCCGGGCCTGGTGGATGCTGTATGTGCTGCTGGAGGTATCCACGCCGCAGTTCATCGCCGAATACGACACGCGCCCGAACCGCCTGTACTTCATCTACCTGCTCAACCCCAAGGAAGTGGGTTCGATGCTGTGGCAGGGCTACAAGGGCGTGCTGCTGGCCGCCCTGGTGGCGCTGCTGGTGGCGGCCTGGCTGGCAGTCAGGCTGTTTCCGGTGCGCGTGCGCGATCCGTTCCTGGCGTGGTGGAAGCGGCCGCTGGCGTCGCTGGCGATCCTGGCGCTGGTCGTGCTGGGCGCGCGCGGCACGTTGGAGCATCGCCCTATCAACCCGGCCAAGGTCGCGTTCAGCTCGGACGCCATGGTCAACTCGCTGGCGCTCAACTCGCTCTACAGCGTGTTCGACGCCGCCTACCGCATGCGCGACGAACGCTCGTCGGCCGCGATGTATCCGAAGATGCCGGTGGACGAGATGAACGCCATCGTGCGCGACAAGGCCGGCCTGACCGGCGCGCCGCTGGATCCGCGCTATCCCAGCCTGCACGAGCAGAAGGCCACGGTGCGGCGCGACAAGCCGCTCAACCTGGTGATCATCCTGCAGGAAAGCCTGGGCGCGCAGTACGTCGGCAGCCTGGGCGGCAAGGACCTCACACCGAACATCGACCGGCTCGGCAAGCAGGGCTGGATGTTCCACCGCGCCTACGCCACCGGCACGCGCTCGGTGCGGGGCATCGAGGCGGTCACGGCGGGCTTTCTGCCCAGCGTGGCCGACGCGGTGGTGAAGCTGCCGCGCTCGCAGACCGGCTTCTTCACGCTGGCGCAGGTGCTGGGCAAGCATGGTTATCACTCGCGCTTCGTCTATGGCGGCGAGTCGCACTTCGACAATATGCGCGCCTTCTTCCTGGGCAACGGCTTCAACGAGGTGGTTGACCGGCCGAAGTTCGAGCATCCGGTGTTCGAAGGCTCGTGGGGCGCGTCCGACGAAGACATGTTCAACCAGGTCGACCGGCTGCTGCGCGCCGACGGCGACAAGCCGGCGTTCACGCTGGCGTTCTCGGTCAGCAACCATTCGCCGTGGGAATATCCGGCCGGCCGCATCCAGCCGGTGGGCGATCCGGCCAGCGTCGACAACACCGTGCGCTACGCCGACTGGGCGCTGGGCCAGTTCTTCGACAAGGCGCGCAAGGCGCCCTATTGGGACCACACGGTGTTCCTGGTGATCGCCGACCACGATTCCCGCGTCTACGGCTCGATTCCGGTGCCGGTGCGACACTTCCAGATTCCGGCCTTGATCCTGGGCGCCGGCATCGCGCCGCGGCAGGACGAACGCATCGTCAGCCAGATCGACATGGCGCCCACGCTGCTGTCGTTGATCGGGCTGGACAACGTCAACCCCATGCTGGGCGCGGACCTGACGCAACGCGATCCCAACCGGGCGCTGATGCAGTACGCCGATAACTTCGGCTACCTGCAAGGCGACAAGCTGCTGGTGCTGGAGCCGGCCAAGGCCGCGCGCGAGTTCCGCTACCGCGCCGCGCCGGTCGGGCAGGACGAAACCTACGAACCGGTCGAACCGGTGGACGCGGCCTTGAGCAAGGAGGCGCTGGCGCATGCCCTGTGGGCCAGTTGGGCCTACCGCGAAGAAAAATACCGCCTGCCTTGACTTGGCCCCGTCCGGGCCCGGGGCCGGTTTGATCCCGCTCAAGCCGGCCCGGCGCCAGTGCTCGCACACTCGTGCTCATGACTTTTCCCGATCCGCTCGCCGGTCCGGCCCGGCCTCCTGTGGTTGATGCCATCGACGCGCCCGCGTCCACCCCGGCCCCGCGCTGGCGCGGCTGGCCGGTGCCGCGCGGCCGCCTGGCCTGGCTGACCGGCGCGTTCAGCACGCTTCTGCTCGGCGCCAGCACGCTGTTCTGGTGCCTGTTGTTGTTTCCCATGGCGTTGCTGAAACTGGCGCTGCCCTTCGCCGCGGCCAGACGCCGCATCGATCCGGTCCTGAATGGCATCGCCACGGCGTGGATCAGCGTCAATACCGCCTGGTTCACGCGCATCCAGCGCTCGGCCTGGGATGTGCGCGGCAACACCGGATTGCGCTACGCGGATTGGTATCTGGTCAATTGCAACCATCAGTCCTGGGTGGACATCTTCGTGCTGCAGGGCGCGCTGAACCGGCGCATTCCGCTGCTCAAGTTCTTCCTCAAGCAACAACTGATCTATGTGCCGGTGATCGGCTTGGCGTGGTGGGCGCTGGACTTCCCCTTCATGAAGCGCCACGGCAAGGCGGCCCTGCGCCGCAATCCGGCGCTGGGCCGCCAGGACCAGGAGACCGCGCGCCGCGCCTGCCGCAAGTTCTCATTGGTGCCGACCAGCGTGATGGTCTTTGCCGAGGGCACGCGCTTCACGCCGGCCAAGCGCGACGCGCAAGGCGCGCCCTACCGGCACCTGCTCAAGCCCAGGGCGGGCGGAATGGCGGTGTCGTTGAACGCGATGGGCACGCGCTTTCGCTCGATGATCGACGTCACCATCGCCTATCCGCAAGGCGTGCCCAGCTTCTGGGACATGGCCTGCGGCCGCATGGGCCTGACGCGGGTGCGGATGCGCCAGTTGCCGGTGCCGGCAGCCTTCTGCGAAGGCGACTACAGCCGCGACAAGGCTTTCCGCAGCGAATTCCACCATTGGCTCGGCCAGCAGTGGCTGGCCAAGGATGCCGAGATCGAGGCGTTGACGGCGGATACGGCCGCCACGCCCCGATCGTAACGGCGCCGCTTACGCCCGCGCCGGCAGCACCGTGCCCGAGCATTCGCCGAAGCCGATGCGCGGGTAGCCGGCCTTGACGCACTCGGCGCGGATGATGATCTGATCGCCATCCTGCAGGAAGGTGCGCTTCTCGCCCCAGGGCAGCTCGATCGGCTGCTTGCCGCCGTGATTCAGTTCCAGCAGCGAGCCGGCTTCCGACGGTTGCGGGCCCGACAGCGTGCCGGTGCCGAGCATGTCGCCCGGTTGCAGATTGCAGCCGTTCACCGTGTGGTGCGTGATCAGTTGCGCCACGTTCCAGTACGCATCGCGGAAATTGCTGCGCGACAGCCGCGCCGGCGCCGCGTTGCCGGCGCGCGACTGTTCGGTCGTCATCAGCACCTCCATCTGCACATCGTAGGCGCCCTTGGCGCGGTTGGCGTCGGAGGCCAGGTACGGCAGCGGTTGCGGCTCGGACGGGCCGCGGGTCCATTGCGTGCGGAACGGTTCCAGCGCTTCCATCGTGACGATCCACGGCGAGATGGTCGAGGCGAAGTTCTTCGACAGGAACGGCCCCAGCGGCTGGTATTCCCAGGCCTGGATGTCGCGCGCCGACCAGTCGTTCAGGATGCACAGGCCGAACACATGCGCGTCGGCATCGGCCAGCGGGATGCGCTCGCCCTGGGCGTTGCCCGTGCCGACGAAGATGCCCAGCTCCAGTTCGTAGTCCAGCCGCGCGCACGGGCCGAACTGCGGCGCCTCGCCTTCGTTGGCGGGACGGGTCTGGCCGACCGGGCGCGGGAATTTCTGGTCCACGCCGATGCTGGAGGCGCGGCCGTGGTAGCCGATAGGCACCCACTTGTAGTTCGGCAGCAGGGGATTGTCGGGGCGGAACTGTTTGCCGATGGCGGTGGCGTGGTGCACCGAGATGTAGAAGTCGGTGTAGTCGCCGATGCGGGCCGGCGTGGTGTATTCGGCGTCGGCCTGGGCCACCAGCAGCGGCTCGACCGTGGCGCGCAGCGCGGCGCCTTCACGCAGCGCGCGCGACAGCGCCAGGCGCAGCGCGCTCCAGTGGGCATGGCCCAGGGCCATCAGCGCGTTCAGGCTGTCGCCCTGGCAGGCGGCCAGCGCCTCGGCGGCGGCGCCTTCGAACGGCTTGGCGGCGGCCAGCGCGGCCAGGTCGACGATCTGGTCGCCGATGGCCACGCCGGGGCGGAACGATTCCTGCGAGCCCTTGCGGCGGAACGCGGCGTAGGGCAGGTTCTGCACCGGGAAGTCCGAGGCGCCGGTATTGGCGCTGGCGACCCAGCTCTTCAGGGACGGGTCGTGGGTTTCATTGATGGCGGTGGTCATGGGGAGTGTCTCGTTCAGTGTGTTTGTGAGGGCGCGGCAGGCGCCGGAAAAATCCAAAGCCAAACGGCGATGCGCTTGCGCGCATCGCCGTGGGCGGGCGTGATGGCGTCAGGGCCGGTCACGCCTTGGCGGGATCGAAATGCTTCTGCAGGCCCTGCCAGCACCGGTAATAGTCGCCCTGCAATTCTACCGAGGCCAGCGCCTGCGCTGTCGGCCGGATCACGCGCCGCGTCTCGAACATGAAGGCCATGGTGTCGCGGATGTAGTGCGCCTGGCGGGTATCGGCGTGCGAGGCCTTCTCGAAGGTCTCGGCATCGGGGCCGTGACCGCTCATGCAGTTGTGCAGGCTGGCGCCGCCGGGCGCGAAGCCGTCGGCCTTGGCGTCGTACACGCCCTGGATCAGGCCCATGAATTCGCTGGCCACGTTGCGGTGGAACCAGGGCGGACGGAAGGTGTTTTCCATCGCCAGGATGCGCGGCGGGAAGATGGCGAAGTCCATATTGGCCGTGCCCGGGGTGTCGGACGGCGCGGTCAGCACCGTGAAGATCGACGGGTCCGGATGGTCGTAGCTGATCGAGCCGATGGTGTTGAAGTGGCGCAGGTCGTACTTGTACGGCGCATGCGTGCCGTGCCAGGCCACCACGTCCAGCGGCGAATGGCCGATCGCGGCGCGCCAGAAGCCGCCGGTGAACTTGGCGATCAGTTCGAAGTCGCCTTCCACGTCTTCGTACCAGGCCACCGGCGTCTTGAAGTCACGGGCGTTGGCCAGGCAGTTCGAGCCGATCGGGCCCAGTTCGGGCAGGCGCAGCGCGGCGCCGAAGTTCTCCAGCATGTAGCCGCGCGCGGTGTCGTCCAGCAGTTGCACGCTGAAGCGCACGCCACGCGGGATCACGGCGATCTCCAGCGGCTCCAGGTCGATCAGGCCCAGTTCGGTGGCCAGGCGCAGGCGGCCCTGTTGCGGCACCAGCAGCAGTTCGCCGTCGGCGTTATAGAAATAGCGGCCCTGCATCGAGCGGTTGGCGGCATACAGGTGGATGCCGACGCCGCCTTGTTCGTCCGGACCGCCATTGCCGCCCCAGGTCCGCACGCCTTCGATGAAGTCGGTGGGCGTGGCGGGGATGGGCAGGGGGCTCCAGCGCAGTTGGTTGGGCGTGACCGGGCCATGGCCGAACGCGCTTTCCCAGCCCTTGATGGCGGCAAACGGCTCGAACGGCTTGTGCTGTGCGCCGGGGCGGATGCGGTAGAGCCAGGAGCGGCGGTTCTCGCTGCGCGGCGCGGTGAAGGCGGTGCCGGACAACTGCTCGGCATACAGGCCATAGGGGCATTGCTGGGGCGAATTGCGGCCCAGCGGCAGGGCGCCGGGCAGGGCTTCGGTGGCACAGTCGTTGCCGAAACCGGTCTGGTAGTGCAGTTCCATGGAATCCTCCTGGGGTGGCGCGCGATGCGTGGCCGCGCGGTCTGGTCGTGGCGCGCCGGACGGGACGGTCCGATGCCGATACGCCATTGTCGGAAAAATCCCCCACTACGGCTACGGGAATGCAAAAATAGCAACTATAAATTTTGTGAATAGTAGGGGTGCCTGATGGCGGACTTGCGAGAGGTCGACCTGAACCTGCTGATCTTGTTCCAGCACTTGCTGGAGGACCGCAACCTGTCCGCCGTGGCGCGCCGGCTGGACCTGTCGCAGCCGGCCGTCAGCAACGCCCTGCGCCGGCTGCGGCTGGCATTCGGCGACGAACTGTTTGTGCGCACCGCCCAGGGCATGCTGCCGACGCCGCGCGCGCAGCGCCTGGCCGGACCGGTCAGCGAAGCGCTGGCCCTGCTTTCACAGGCGCTGCAGGATCAGGACGCCTTCGACGCGGCCACCAGCACGCGGCGCTTTCGCGTGGCCATGACGGACGTGGGCGAAATTCATTTCATGCCGCGGCTGATGGAGGTCTGCGTCCAGGTGGCGCCGCAGGTGCGCATCGATTCCGTGCGCGTGCAGGGGGCGGACCTGCCGCGCGAGATGGAGGCGGGCCGGGTCGACCTGGCCATCGGCGCATTCGACGATATGGGCGCGGGTACCTTGCAACGCATGTTGTTTCGCCAGGGGTACGCCACGCTGTTCCGCCAGGCGCATCCCACCGCCCATGCCGGCATGGGGTTGAAGGCATTTCGCGCCGAGCGCCACCTGATCGTGTCGCGCGCCGCGCCCTACGGGCAGGTCAACCAGTCGATGGAGCGCGCTGGCGTGCCGCTGGCCGAGCATTTCAGCGTGCCGCATTTCTCGGCCGTGCCTTACATCGTCAGCGCCACCGACCTGCTGGCCACGGTGCCGGAAAAGCTGGCGGCCAGCGCCGCCCAGCCGTTCGGCCTGCGCTACATGGCGCCGCCGGTGAAGGTGCCGGCGCTGCAGACCAATATGTACTGGCAGCGCCGCTACGACCGCGACGGCGGCAACCAGTGGTTGCGGGCCTTGATCGTCAACACGTTTGCGGTGGGGGCGCCGTCGCGGTGACCGACGCGCGCGCCTGCGCCAGGGCCTCGCGCAGCACCGCCATGTCGCCCAGGTGGTTGGCCAGCAGCAGGATCAGCGCCGCGTTCATTTCCTGGCTCTGCTCGTTGCTCAGGTCGCGATGGGCGTCGATCAGCGCCTCGTAGAAGTCGTCCGGCGCGGCCAGGTTGGTTTCGGTGTTCAGCATGGATGGGGCCTCCGGATTCAGGCGCGGCCGATGGCGCGGTTGACGGCCGACGCCACCGCGTCGGGTTGGAAGGCGCGCCAGCGCGCGGCGACGTGCTGGTCGGGCCGGATCAGATAGGCAGTGCCCGTCAGCGCGTCGTAGCGCTGGGCCAGCAGCCCTTCGGCATCGACGACGCGCGCCAGGTCTTCCGGCCAGCCGGCGGCGTTGCCGCCGGGACCGGCTACCAGCACCGGCTTGACCGGCACGGCGGCCAAGCGCAGCGCGCGCAGGGCCTGCAGCGTTTCACTATCGGGCGGGGCATCGCCGCAGAACAGCGCCAGCGTGAAGCCGGCGTCCAGGTGCGACAGCCACCACGGCGCGTCGGCGGTGCCGCGCACCGGCGCGTCCAGCGCCACCGCGCCGGGCCGCATGCGGCCGGCGAAGGTGTCGGTGTCGGGGGTGTTCAGCGGCGAGTCCACATAGGTGGCGGGCAGCGACAGGCGGCCGCTGTTGACCAGCGCGCGTGCGAACGCATGGGTACGGGCCAGGTTCAGCACCGCGTTGCGGAAACTGCGGCTGATGTCGCTTTTGGGGGTGATGAAGTCGGTGGCGCGCGACGAATTCAGGATGTTTTCGTCGGCGGCATGCTCGCGTTCGGCGGCGTAGCTGTCGATCAGCGCTTCCGGCGCCTGGCCGGCCAGCACCAGGCGCAGCTTCCACGCCAGGTTCTCGGCATCCTGCACGCCGCTGTTGGCGCCGCGCGCGCCGAACGGCGAGACGCGGTGCGCCGAGTCGCCGGCGAACACCACGCGGCCGTGGCGGAACTTGTCCATGCGTTCGCAGGCGAAGGTGTAGACGCTGACCCATTCCAGGTCGAACTGCGCGTCCGGGCCCAGCAGGGCGCGGATGCGCGGCAGCACGTTCTCGGGTTTGACGGCCTCGACCGGGTCGGCGTTCCAGCCCAGCTGAAAGTCGATGCGCCAGACATTGTCGGGCTGCATGTGCAGCAGCACCGATTGATTGGGGTGGAAGGGCGGGTCGAACCAGAACCAGCGCTCAGCCGGGAAGTCGGCCTTCATCTTGACGTCGGCGATCAGGAAGCGGTCGCGGAAGATGCGGCCGTGGCTTTCCTGGCCGATCAGCTTGCGCACCGGCGAGCGGGCGCCGTCACAGGCCACCAGCCAGTCGGCACGCAGCGCGTAGCCGCCCTCGGGCGTGTCGATCGACAGCACCACGCCGTCGCCCGCCTGTTCCAGGCCCACCACCTTGTTCTTCCAGCGCAGGTCGATGTTCGGTTCCTGGCGCGCCTGCTCGTACAGATAGCCTTCAGCGTAGTACTGCTGCAGGTTGATGAAGGCGGGGCGGCGGTGTCCGGGTTCGGGCAGCAGATCGAAGCGCCAGACCTCCTGGTCGCGGAAGAACACCTTGCCGACGTTCCACGACACGCCCTTGTCGACCATGCGCTGGCCGACGCCGAGGCGGTCCCAGATTTCGAGGGTGCGCTTGGAAAAGCAGATGGCGCGCGAGCCGGTGGACAGGCGGTAATCGTCGTCCAGCACCACCACCCGCACGCCCTGGCGCGCCAGATCCAGCGCCGTGGTCAGGCCGACCGGACCGGCACCCACCACCACCACCGGGTGGCGCGCCTGGGTCGCGGCGGCCTGGTCGGCGTGCTTCTCATAGGCGAACTCCATCGCCTGAAAGTCGATGTCTCCCACGGTTGTCTCCTGTGTGGGTCATTTTGTTTTTTATGCGCGGCGCCGCGCGCTGCCCGCGACCTCTGGCCGGCGGGCCGTGCGGCGCCGTTTCAATCGGTGGCACAGCGGCCGGCGAACCGGCCGCGCGGGATCAGCCTTCCAGCTGGGCCCACATTTCCAGGTCGCGCTTGTCGGTCCAGATGCGCGGGTGGACGTGGCCGGTGGCCTCGTCATAGGCGCGCGACACGTCGAACGGCATGCAGTGGTCGAAAATGACCCAGTCGCTGTAGCGCGGCTTCATGAAGTCGTACACCTCGCGGTAGATCGTCTTCAGGTCCTTGCCTTCGGCCACGCCGCGGTTCACCGCGCCGTACAGGTCGGTCAGGAAGGCGCGCGTACCGGCCAGGCCCTGGCGCACTTCGGTGGCGTTCTTCAGGGCCGGGCCGCGGCCCGGCACCATCTTCTCGGCCTCGAAACCCGACAGCGCGTCCAGCGTGCTGGGCCAGTCGCGGAAATAGGCATCGCCGCAGTAGGGCGTGGACTGGTATTCGACCAGATCGCCGGCGAACAGGATCTTCTGCTCGGGCAGCCAGGCGATGGTGTCGCCCTTGGTGTGGCCGCGGCCGACCTGCAACAGCTTGACCTCCAGGTTGCCCAGGTTGACGGTCATCTCGCCCTTGAAGGTCATGGTGGGCCAGACCAGGCCGGGGGGAATCGATTCGGCGTTGCGGAACAGGCGCGGGAAGCGGCCGATTTCGCTGGCCTTGTCCTGCTCGCCGCGTTCGGCGATCAGGTCGTAGGTGTCGCGGCTGGCCAGGATTTCCTGGGCGTTGTAGGCCGACGCGCCGAATACGCGCACCGCGTGGTAGTGCGACAGCAGGATGTACTTGATGGGCTTGTCGGTGACTTCGCGGATGCGGCGGATGACGTCCTGCGCCATGACCGGCGTGGCCTGGGTATCGACCACCATGACGGCCTCGTCGCCGATGATGATGCCGGTATTGGGGTCGCCTTCGGCGGTGTAGGCGTAGGCGTTGTCGGACAGCTTTTCGAACGACACGACCTTGTCGGCCAGATCGGCGTGCGAGGCGAATTGCTTGCTCATGGAGGCTCCTTCCACTGTTATAGGAATAGGGTGTGTGGACGGACTATAGCGTGGCGTTAGTGGTTGTGCAATACGTTTGCTATAAACGAATCAACCCTTTTTGCCAGGGATTCCCCTTGGGTTTCCGCGGCCCGCCAAAATGCATCCGGGCCGCGCAGGGCGGCCCGGACGGGAACCTTTCCGGCCGGCGGCGGCCCCAGGGAGTCGGCGTGTGGGTCAGGCCTTCTGGCACTTCGGGCAGTAATAGGTGGCCCGCTGGCCCTGCACGATGCGCTTGATCGGCGTGCCGCAGACCCGGCAGGGCTGGCCGGCGCGCTCGTAGACCGCCGCGTGGATCTCGAAATACGCGCCCGGTTCGCCGCTGGCGCCGACGTAGTCGCGCAGGGTGCTGCCGCCGGAGGTCAGGGCGTCGGCCAGGGTGGCGCGCACCATGTCCGCCAGGCGGTCGCAGCGCGCGCGCGACAGCGTGTTGGCCGGGGTCTTGGGGTTGATGCGGGCGCGGAACAGGCTTTCGGAGGCGTAGATATTGCCCACGCCCACCACCGCCATGCCGGCCAGCAGCACCTGCTTGATCGCGGCGCCGTGGTTCTTGAAGTGGCGGTGCAGCCAGGCGCCATCGAAGCGCGGGTCGAAGGGTTCGATGCCGAGCTTGGCCAGCAGGGGGTGGCTTTCGACCGGTCCGTCCGCGTCGGAGTGCCACAGCACCGCGCCGAAGCGGCGCGGATCATGCAGCCGCAGCACGGCCTGGTCGAAGATCCATTCGACGTGGTCGTGCTTGCGCAGGAATTCACCGGGCGCCACGCTGCGCAGCGATCCGGACATGCCCAGATGCACGATCTGGGTGCCGTGGTCGAAGCGCAGCAGCAGGTATTTGCCGCGGCGGCCGCATTCCAGCACGGTGCGGCCGCTCACCAAGGCGGGCAGCTCGGCCGGGATGGGCCAGCGCATCCGGGACTCATGGATGACCAGCCGCGTGAGGGGGCGGCCGGTGATGACGGCGTCGATTCCGCGACGCGTGGTTTCAACTTCAGGCAGTTCCGGCATGAGCCAGTGTAAGATCATCAATTGCGTGTACGAAGATTGTGCCACCAACCGGACGGGCCGCGTGAAGTCGTCTTTCAAACAAATGAATATCGGGATTGCCGCGCTGGCGCTTGCGTTGGCCTCCGCCCTGGCCCCTCAGGCCCAGGCCGCCGACAGCCGGACGCGCGATGCGACCGGCCCCCGCATGGCGCCGCTGAATCGTCAACCGGAAACCGAGGTGATCCGCCTGCGGCCAGGCCAGTTGCCGTACGTCACCCTGACCGCCGATATCTTCTATCGTGTCCTGGCCTCCGAAATCGCCGCCCAGCGCGGCATGTATGGCACGGCCGCCAGCACCATGGTCGGCCTGGCGCGCGACACCGGCGACCCCCGCCTGGCGCGCCGCGGCCTGGAGTTCCAGCTGGCCGGCGGCAACCTGCCCGGCGCGCTGGATGCGGCGCGTGTCTGGGCGCGGCTGTCGCCCAATGATCTCGAAGCCAGCTCCACCGAACTGGCGCTGGCCGCCGCCAATGGCCAGACCAAGGGCCTGTCGCAGGCGCTGCGCAACCGCATCGAGTCCTCGCACGACAAGCCGGCCGCCATCGGCCAGGCCCTGGCGGTGCTGAGCCGCCTGAACGACCGCCGCCTGGCGCTGCGCATCCTCGACGATGCCTTGAGCGACAGTGTGCGCAAGCTGCCTGCCGCCCACCTGGCGCTGGCCGATGTGGCATCGGCCGCCGGCGATTACCCGCGCGCCGCCCAGGAGGCCCGCGCCGCCCTGGCCGCCGATCCCAAGTCCGAACCGGCTGCCCAGCGCGTGCTCGAATACGGCGCCAAGGTCGATCCGCAACGCGCGCAGGCCGATGCCCGCGCCTATATCAGCCGCAATCCCAACGCGCGCAAGGTGCGGCTGATGCTGGCTGGCCAGATGGCCGACGCCGGCGATTACAACGGCGCCCTGGCCGAATTGCAGGCCATGTCGCGCCGCTCGCCCGAAGACTTCGACCTGCTCTTCATGCAGGCCCAGCTGGCGTACAAGGCCGGCCAGTTGCCGCGCGCCAAGACGCTGCTGCAGCAGTATCTCGAAGTCCAGAACCAGCGCCAGCGCGCCATCGTGCCAGGCGCCACCGATGCCGGCGCCGCCGCGGCCGATGCCCATGTGCTGCTTTCGCGCATTGCCGAAGACCAGGGCCAATACGACGAGGCCATCGCCGAGCTGGGCCGTATCGACGACCCGTCGCTGCGTTTCTCGGCGCGCATGCGCCAGGCCGCGCTGCGCGCCAAGTCCGGCCGCGTCGACGACGCCATCAAGATGGTGGACGCCGCCTCGCCCCAGGACGAGGAAGAGCGCACCCTGGGCGTGTTGACCAAGGCCCAGATCCTGCGCGACGCGGATCGCATCGGCCAGGCCGTGTCGGTGCTGGAAGCGGCCGACCAGGCGCTGCCGGACACGGTCGAGATCAAGTACGAGCTGGCCATGCTGTACGAGCGCCAGGACCGCCTGGCCGACCTCGAACGCATGCTGCGCCAGGTCATCGCCCTGGATCCCGAACACGCCCACGCCTACAACGCGCTGGGCTACACCCTGGCCGACCACAACCAGCGCCTGCCCGAGGCCCTGGACCTGATCACCCAGGCGCTGGAACTCTCGCCCAACGACCCGTTCATCCTCGACAGCATGGGCTGGGTCAAATTCCGCATGGGCGATCAGGCCGCGGCCGCCGACTACCTGCGCCGCGCCTACAGCGTGCGGCCCGAGGCCGACATCGCCGCCCACCTGGCCGAGGTGCTCTGGACCCAGGGCAAGCGCGATCAGGCGGTCGAACTGCTGCGCGCCGCGGTCCGGAAGGATCCCAAGAACGCGACCGTGCTCGAGGTCATCAAGCGCCTTGGGGTCGCCCTGTGACGGTAACGCTGTGCGGCGCGCGCCTGGGCCTGGCGTGGATGCGCTGGGCGCTGTTGGCCTTGCTGGCGTTCGTGCTGGCCGCCTGCACCACCACTCCCAAGCCCATCGAAGGCGAGGCGGCCGATGCGTTTTCGCGTGTCGGGCGGTTCGCCATCACCGTCAACGAAGAAGGCGGCAAGCAGAGCGCGGTGCAGGGCGGCTTTTCGTGGTCGGACGACGGCCGGCGCTACGTGCTGGACCTGACCAACCCGCTCGGTTCGACCGAGGCGCGGGTCGAAGGGCGGCCGGGCGCGGCCAGCCTGACCAAGGCCGACGGCACCCGCCTGGTGGCCGACAACCCCGATGCCTTGGCCGAGGATGCGCTGGGCAGTCGCATGCCGGTGTCCGGCCTGCGCGACTGGCTGCGTGGCAGGCTGGCGGGACAGCCCGATGCCACCGATGTGTCCACCGATGATCTCGGCCGGCCGGTGGCTTTCGAGCAGGGCGGCTGGCGCGCGCGGCTCTCGCGCTACGACACGCTGGGGCCGCGGATGCTGGTGCTGGAACGCCTGGAGCCAGGCCGCCGCATCATGGTGCGCCTGGTCGTCAACCAGCCTTGATACCGCGGGCCGGTGGTCTGAACCCCCGGCCTCCCCGAGGCGGGGCGCCGTCCGCGCTAACACGTCTGTCTCGCTTCAATCAGCAAAGCAGCCTTGCAAAATCGAGGCTGTTACTGATTGATAGGTTCTGTTTAACCTGAATAATTCTCCGCACACCCGCGCGCGTTACCCCTGTGCGCGGCATGCAAGCCGGCGGACGCGGATCGCGCCGCCGCTTTTTACGGAGAACGGCTATGTTCAGGAATACACGAATCGCGACGATGCTCTTGGGGATCATCGCGGTGTTTTTCACTTTCCAGCTGCTGGTGGGTGGCATGGGCTTCGCCGCCCTGCGCCAGACCAATCAGGACGTCGGCCAGCTCTATCGCCTTTCCGCGCTGCAGGTCAACGCCGTCAATACGGCCGCGCTGTCACTGGTGGCGGCCCGCACCGACCTGAGCCGTTACGCCAACCGGGTGACACAGGGCAATCCCGGCGACACCACCGCGCTGCGGTTGGCGCGCCAGCGCATCGCCGCGGGCGATCGCGCCTTCCAGCGCTTCGCCGGCGGCTTGTCGGCTCAGGAAAAGACCGAGTCCAAGGACCTGATCGAGGCCTACAACAACCTCAGCGCCAACCTGCAGAACGTCGGCAAGGTGCTCGAGGCCGGTGACATGGAAGCCTATTTCAAGCAGGGCACGCAGCAGGCGCAGGAACTGCTGGTGTCCGAGCGCGATGCTTTCATGCGCCGCGCCGAAGCCGCCGGCCAGGATGTGATGGACGAGATTTCGCTGTTCCACACCGCCTTCAGTTCGCTGCTGGCCGGCATCCTGGTATTGGGCCTGCTGATGGCGGTGGGCGCGCATGTGCTGATTCGCCGCATGATCGTGCGGCCGCTGCTGGAAGCCGGCGAGATCTTTCGCCGCATTGCCGATGGCGACCTGACGCGCCGCGTGGCGGATCGCGGCCGCAATGAGATCGGGGCGCTGCTGAATGCCCTGCGCGCGATGCAGGACAGCCTGGTCCGTACGGTGTCCAGCGTGCGCCGGGGGGTCGACGAGATCAACGTCGGTGCGCGCGAGATTTCGTCCGGCAATGCCGATCTGTCCAGCCGCACCGAAGAGCAGGCCGCCTCGCTCGAGGAAACCGCCGCCAGCATGGAAGAGCTGGCCACCACCGTGAAGCAGAACGCCGACAGCGCGCGCGAAGCCAACCGCATGGTTGCCACCTCGGCCGCCGTGGCGCAACGCGGCGGCGAGGCCGTCTCCAGCGTGGTCGAGACCATGCGTGCGATCCAGGGCAGCTCATCACGCATTTCCGACATCGTCGGCGTGATCGACGGCATCGCCTTTCAGACCAACATTCTGGCGCTGAACGCCGCGGTGGAGGCCGCGCGCGCCGGCGAGCAGGGCAAGGGCTTCGCCGTGGTCGCCAGCGAGGTGCGCACGCTGGCCCAGCGCAGCGCCGCCGCCGCCAAGGAAATCAAGCAACTGATCGAGGATTCGGCGCAGACGGTCGGCGTTGGTGCCGCGCAGGTCGAAACCGCGGGCGCCACCATGCGCGAGATCGTCGATTCGGTGCAGCGCGTGACCGGCCTGATGGGCGAGATCTCCGCTGCATCGGAAGAGCAGGCCACCGGCATTGACCAGGTCAACCGCGCCGTGACGCAGATGGATGGCGTGACCCAGCAAAACGCCGCGCTGGTGGAGCAGGCCGCTGCCGCGGCCGGCGCGCTCGAAGAGCAGGCGCGCCAGTTGGCGGGCGCCGTGGCGGTGTTCAAACTGCCGGAAGGGCAGGTGATCGAGGCGCCGGCCGAGCGCCTGGCTGGCCGCGTCGCGCCGCAGATCGCCTGATGATCCGGGGCCGCTGGGCGGGTGCCGGCGGCCCGGCTTTGCCACGCCCGGCGCCTGCGCGTGCGCCTGATCGCTAAAATCGACGCATCCGTCTTTTTTCCCGATCCGCCGTGACCCTCTACGACGTACCCGCGCCCGCCAAGGTGAACCTGTTCCTGCATGTGGTGGGCCGCCGTCCCGACGGCTACCACCTGCTGCAGACTGCCTTCCGCTTCATCGACCTGTGCGACACGCTGCATTTCGAGGCGCGCGCCGACGGCGTCATCAGCCGCGCCACGGCATTGCCGGGCGTGTCCGAGCAGGACGACCTCACCTTGCGCGCCGCGCGCGCCCTGCAACAGGCCACCGGCACGCGCCAGGGCGCGCAGATCGCGCTGGAAAAACGCATTCCGCAGGGCGGCGGCCTGGGCGGCGGTTCGAGCGATGCGGCCACCGTGCTGATCGCCTTGAACCGCCTGTGGGGCACCGGTCTGTCGCGGCGCGAATTGATGGACCTGGCCCTGCCGCTGGGCGCCGACGTGCCGGTGTTCGTGTTCGGCCAGTCTGCTTTTGCCGAGGGCGTGGGCGAAAAGCTGACCGCGCTGGACCTGCCGGCGCGGGCCTATCTGGTGGCGCAGCCGGACGCCAGCGTGCCGACCGCTGGAATTTTTTCCGCCCCCGATTTGACAAGAGACTCTTCTTACATCACAATAGCGGACTTTCTTGCTTCGCCAACATTTTCCTTCGGGAAAAATGATCTGGAGCCGGTGGTCTACCGTCTTTATCCTGAGGTTCTCAGGGCATCGCGGTGGCTTGCAGAGCAGGGTGTGTTGAAAAACACAGGTACCCAAGTTCGCATGTCGGGATCTGGTGCGTGTTTATACGCCGAGTTTTCCGAACTTTCGGAGGCCGTTTTGGCGAAAACGGAAATTACCGCTACAATGCGCGGCGCTGTTGAAGCAAACTGCAAATCACACAGCACAACGCATCCACGGTTCCGGTTGGTACAGGCGTGTCCTGGGTTGACTGAACATCCGTTGCGGAATTGGATTGCAAGATAGTTGGGGAGTCGCCAAGCTGGTTAAGGCACCGGATTTTGATTCCGGCATGCGAAGGTTCGAATCCTTCCTCCCCAGCCAACCGAATACATAACAAAGCTGTTGAACACGCCTGTAAGACACTGGCCCGGGTTCAGCAGCTTTTTTATTTTCCGGCGTCAGCAGGTTCCCGCATCACCTCGTTAGTGTCTCAAAACGACCATCGCATCATCCATCATGGCAAACGATAGCTTCATGATCTTCACGGGCACGGCCAATACTCGGCTGGCCGTGGACGTAGTCAACCACCTCGACATGTCCCTGGGCAAGATGACCGTCGGTCGCTTCTCGGACGGCGAGGTGATGGTCGAGATCAACGAGAACGTGCGCGGCAAGGACGTCTTCGTCCTGCAGCCCACCTGTGCGCCTACCAACGACAACCTGATGGAAATCATGGTGATGGTCGATGCCCTGCGCCGCGCCTCGGCCGGCCGCATCACCGCCGCGATTCCCTATTTCGGCTACGCCCGCCAGGACCGCCGCCCGCGCTCGGCGCGCGTCGCGATCTCGGCCAAGGTGGTGGCCAACATGCTGCAAGTGGCTGGCGTCGACCGTGTCCTGACGATGGACCTGCACGCCGACCAGATCCAGGGTTTCTTCGACATCCCGGTGGACAACATCTACGCCGGTCCGATCCTGCTGGGCGACATCTGGCGCCGCAATTTCTCGAACCTGGTCGTGGTGTCCCCGGACATCGGCGGCGTGGTGCGGGCCCGTGCGCTGGCCAAGCAGCTCGAAGCCGACCTGGCCATCATCGACAAGCGTCGTCCGCGCGCCAACGTGTCGGAAGTGATGAACATCATCGGTGAAGTCGACGGCCGCACCTGCATCATCATGGACGACATGGTCGACACCGCCGGCACGCTGTGCAAGGCGGCCCAGGCCTTGAAGGACCGTGGCGCCGGCGCCGTCTACGCCTATTGCACCCATCCCGTGCTGTCCGGCGGCGCCATCGACCGCATCGAGGCGTCGGCGCTGGACGAACTGGTCGTCACCGACACCATTCCGCTCTCCGAGCAAGGCCAGGCCAGCGGCAAGATCCGCCAGTTGTCGTGCGCCGCGCTGCTGGGCGAGACCATCCTGCGTATCTCGAACGCGGAATCGGTCAGCTCGCTGTTCGTCGACTGACGCCAGCCCACCCGTTTTTTGTGCCTTGCTGGTCGCGGCAAGGCACAAGCAACACGGCGCACCTGTTGTGCGCCGTGCATTTAACCGGCGAAGTCCGCTTCGCTTTTTCAGTTTTTGGAGTTTTCCATGAAATTCACTGCCACTGCGCGTAGCGTCCAGGGTTCGAGTGCGAGCCGCCGCCTGCGCCGCGCGGGCCGCGTTCCCGCCATCGTCTATGGTGGTTCGGCTGCCCCGCTGAACATCGAACTCGACCACAACGAGATCTACCACGCCCTGCGCAAGGAAGAGTTCCACGCGTCGATCCTGCAAATGCAGCTCGAAGGCAAGGACGAGCAGGTCCTGCTGCGTTCGGTTCAATGGCACGCCTACAAGCCGCAAGTCCTGCACGTGGACTTCCAGCGCGTCGACGCCAACCAGGCGCTGCGCACCAAGGTGCCGTTGCACTTCGTGAACGCTGAAATCTCGCCGGCCGTCAAGCTGAGCGGCGCGATCGTCAGCCACGTCACCACCGAACTGGAAATCACGTGCCTGCCGTCGGCGCTGCCCCAGTTCATCGAAGTCGACCTGACCAACATCCTGGCCGGCGCTTCGATCCACCTGGCTGACATCAAGCTGCCGATGGGCGTGACCTACGTCCCGCACGGTGGTGAAGAGAACCCGCTGCTGGCCGCCGCTGTCGTCAAGGGCGGCGCTGCCGCCGACGACGCCGCCGCGGAAACCCCCGCCGCCTAAGTCCTGCCGGAAAGCCCTGGCTTTCCTGCGGCTTGCGCCCGAAACCCTGCGTGTGCATTTGCATGCGCAGGGTTTTTTGGTTTAAACAGCCCCATCATGTCTATTCCCATACGCCTCATCGTGGGATTGGGTAACCCCGGTCCCGACTACGAAACCACTCGCCACAACGCGGGCTTCTGGCTGGCCGACCACCTGGCGGACGATCTGCGCGCCTCATTCGCGCTGGAGAAGTCGTTCTTCGGCATGGTGGCCAAGGCCCGCCTGGGGGCCGACAACGTGCTGCTGCTCAAGCCCAACACCTACATGAACCGTTCCGGCCAGGCGGTCGGAGCGCTGGCGCGCTTCTACAAGCTGACGCCGGAACAGGTGCTGGTGCTGCACGACGAACTCGACCTGATGCCGGGCCAGGTCAAACTCAAGCAGGGCGGCGGCCACGCCGGCCACAACGGCCTGAAGGACATCCAGGCCGCGCTCGGCAGCCCGAATTTCTGGCGCCTGCGCATCGGCATCGGCCATCCGCGCACGCTCGGCCTGGCGCAGCAGGTGGCCGACTTCGTGCTGCACCCGCCGCGCCGTGAAGAGCAGAAGGAGATCGAGGCGGTCATCGACCGCTGCCGCGCCGTGGTGCCGGCCATGCTGGCGGGCGACTTCGCGCTGGCCACGCGCCAGTTGCACAGCGGCAACGACGCCTGATGGACGACGCTCCGGGCTCCGCCGCGCCGCGCAAGCTGCGTTTCCGCAGTGAGCTGGCGGATTTCTGGCGCTTCGTGCGTCATCCCCATCCGGTGCGCCGCCTGCCGGGGCGCACGCCAGCGATCGGCTGGGTGTCGGACTGGTGGCCCGGCGTCGGCCCCGGACGCCTGCTGGCCTGGGCGGCCGTGCTGTGGCTGATCAACCTGTTCGCGCTGGGGCCGGTGGCGGTGGCCGCGGCAGGCTTGGGTGGCGTGACGCACCGGCTGGACCCGGCCAACATCCCGTGGCTGACGGCGGTGGTCTGGGCGCCGCTGGTCGAGGAAATGCTGTTCCGCTATGGCCTGCGCCGGCCCAAGCAGGCGCTGTGGCTGTGCCCGGCGCTGTTGCCGGTGGTGCTGTACGGCCCGCGCATCTGGACCGGCCTGCTGCTGGCCGCCTTGGTGCTGCTGGCCTGCTGGGCGCTGCGGCCGCGCCCCGCGCCGCTCAGGGGCTGGAACACGCGGTGGCGGCGCCTTTACCTGAGGCACTTCGGCTGGGTGTTCCACCTGGTGGCGCTGACCTTTGCCGCCGTGCACCTGACCAACTTCGTCTTCAACCACACGCCTTATTGGCTGCTGCCATTGCTGGTGCTGCCGCAATGGGTCACCGGCCTGGTGCTGGGCTGGATCCGCATCCGCCGTGGCATCGGCGCGGCAATCGCGTTGCACGCCACGTTCAACGCCGGCCCCATTTTGCTGATCTGGGTCGTGATGCGCTGGGCGCCCACGGCGGCCGGTTGAGCCGTCCGTCCCCCACGGGCGCCGTCCCGATGGCGCCGCCCGGCGGGGTAAACTAGAACGTTAACGATCAATACCGTACTTACACAGGATTCCCATGGCTCTGCAATGCGGCATCGTCGGCCTGCCCAACGTTGGCAAATCGACACTTTTCAATGCTCTGACCCGCGCCGGCATCGCCGCCGAGAACTACCCGTTCTGCACCATCGAGCCGAACGTCGGCGTGGTCGAGGTGCCGGATCCGCGTCTGCAGAAGCTGGCCGAGATCGTCAAGCCCGAGCGCATCCTGTCGGCCACGGTCGAATTCGTCGACATCGCCGGCCTGGTGGCGGGCGCCAGCAAGGGCGAGGGCCTGGGCAACCAGTTCCTCTCGCACATCCGCGAAACCGACGCCATCGTCAACGTGGTGCGCTGCTTCGAAGACCCCAACGTGATCCACGTCGCCGGCAAGGTCGACCCGATCGCCGACATCGAAGTCATTGAAACCGAACTGGCCCTGGCCGACCTGCAGACCGCCGAAAAGGCCCTGCAGCGCCACCAGAAAACCGCGCGTTCCGGCGACAAGGAATCGCAGCGCATCGTCGCCGTGCTGGAAAAGTGCGTGGCGCAGCTGAACGAGGCCAAGCCGATCCGCGCGCTCGACCTGTCCACCGAGGAAAAGGCTGACATCGCCCAGCTCTGCTTCATCACCGCCAAGCGCGCGATGTACGTGGGCAACGTGGCCGACGACGGCTTCACCAACAACCCGCTGCTGGACCGCCTGACCGAATTCGCCGCCGCCCGCAACGCGCCGGTGGTCGCTATCTGCGCCGCCATCGAATCGGAAATCGTCGACCTGGACGACGCCGACCGCCAGGCCTTCCTGTCGGACATGGGCATGGAAGAGCCGGGCCTGAACCGCCTGATCCGCGCTGCCTTCAAGCTGCTGGGCCTGCAGACCTACTTCACCGCCGGCGTCAAAGAAGTGCGCGCCTGGACCGTGCCGATCGGCGCCACCGCGCCCCAGGCTGCCGGCGTCATCCACACCGACTTCGAACGCGGCTTCATCCGCGCGCAGACCATCGCGTATGAAGACTTCATCACCTACAAGGGTGAGCAGGGTGCGAAGGAAGCGGGCAAGATGCGGGCGGAAGGCAAGGAATACATCGTGCAGGATGGGGATGTGATGAATTTCTTGTTTAACGTCTGATCGTTATTCCCACGCGCGTTCGGTCGCGCTTCACAGACGGGGCAGGCCTTTGGCATCAAGGGCCTGCCCCGTCTATTTAGAACTTCGCCTGCAAACTCAACGTCACCCTACGCGGCTCGCCATAGATCAAGCCGTTATAGAACCCATACTGCCGGTAGTACGTCTTGTCGAACAGATTGCTGACGTTCAGCATGGCCGACAGGTGGCGGTTGATGTCATAGCGCGCCATCGCGTTGAATAGCGCATACCCCTTCAGAGGAATCGGCGAATCGTCGAAGCCGCCGCGGCCATCCGGCCGGCCGGGGTAGGGCTCGGACACCGTCTTTCCTTGCCAGGACATGCCGCCGCCGACGGTCAGCCCCCGGAGCGGCCCCTGGAACCGGTAGGTGGTGTTCAGCCGCAGCAGATGGCGCGGGTCGGGGCGCTCGGCGGTGTCGTTGTTGCCGACGTCCAGATAGGTGTAGCCCAGATAGACGTTCCAGGCGGCCGTCACGGCGCCGGCGATCTCGGCGTCCACGCCCTTGACGATGACGCCGGTGCCGGGCTGGTAGGCCTGGTCGCCATCGGGCGTCAACCTGTCGCCGTCTTTCAGGGCGACGTTCTTCTGCAGGCTGCGGAATGTCGACACGGCGGCATTGAGCGCGCCATTGAACCATTCGCCCTTGATGCCGGCCTCGTAGCTGGCGCCCGTGATGGGCTTGAGGGTGTCGCCGCTTTCATTCTTGTTGGTCTGCGGCGTGAAGACATCGGTGTAGCTGGCGTAGACCGAGTAGTTCGGCGTCAACCCGTAGACCAGGCCGTAGTAGGGCGTCCAGGCGTGGGCGGCGTTTTCTCCGGTGCGCGCGCCGCGGGCGCCCGCCGCGTTGTAGTTGTCGCTGTGGATCTGGTAGACGCTGCGGCGCAGTCCGGTGATCAGGGTCAGGTCGTCGGCGAGTTCGAAGCGGCCCGCGACGTAGCCGCCATAGAGCGTTGTCCGGGTGACGCGGCGGGCGTCGGTGCGGAAGGCGCGGATGTTGCCATATTCGTCGCCGCGCCAGGCGCGCCAGTCGGCGACGGGCAATTCGGTGCGGTATTGGCAGCGTCCGCGGAAGCCGGCGATGCCGTCGATGCTGCAGTTGCTGCTGTTGAAGGTCCAGGACGGTTCGTCCATGCGCGAGCCGTTCAGGCCGACGAGCAGTTCATGCCGGTGTCCGAACAGTTCCAGGGGGCCCGACAGATCCAGCGAGAAGGAGTCGGTTTCGCCTTCGGTCTCCGAATGGATGGCATTGAGGTAGGCGCCGCTGCCGTCCTGATGCCAATGGGGCCAGCGGACCCTGCCGTTGTTGACCTTGATGGCCCCCTTGTTGTTCAGGTCCGCGCGCGAGGCGTGGGCATAATCGGCACGCAGCTTCCAGTCGTTGTCGAAGCGATGGTCGAGCGAGACGAACAGCGTCTTCGCTTCCATGTCGGTCTTGCTCCAGTCCGCCGCGAGGTTGAGGCTGCGGCGGAAATGGGTCGGCGATCCGTCTGCGAACCAGGCGGGCACGTTGGCGCCCCAGGAGGCGCCGTGGAAGATGCTGTGTTCGTACTGGAAGCCCAGGCCCACCTGCGTGCGGGCTGTCACATCCATGGCGATGCTGGCCAGGAACCCCTGCCGTTCGATGCCCGAGTGGTCGCGAAACCCGTCGGAGTCCTCGCCGCTGAATACCAGGCGCGAGCGGACGCGGCCGTCCGCCGCCAGCGGTATGTTGATGTCGCCGACGGCATTCTTCTTGTTCCAGCTTCCGGTGCGCAGGGTCAGGCTCGCGCCGAGCGTGCGGCCAGGGCGCTTGCGCACCAGGTCGACGGTGGCGGAGGGATCGCCGGTGCCGCCCATCAAGCCGTTCGCGCCCCGCACGATGCTGACGCGGTCGTAGAGATCCATGTTGATCGCGCCGCTGCCGCCGCCGTTGAACGAGGACCCGCCGATGATCGACAGGCCATCGACTTTGTAGTTGGTGATGTTGAATCCGCGGGCCCGCCAGGTGGTGCGCCCGCCGTTGTCCAACTCGGTGAAGGTGATGCCCGTCGTGCTGCCGAGGACGTCGCCGATGGACTGCATGCCCTGGTCGTCCATCTGCTGGCGCGTCACCACCGACACGGACTGGGGTGTTTCCTTAGGACTCAGCGTCAGGCCCGTCGAGGCACGGGTCGAGGGCACGGTATAGGAGCGCGTGGCCTCGGTGGGCTCGTCGGCTTGCCCGCTCACTTCAATGGCCGGCAGCGTGGCCGGTCCGGGCGATGCGTTGCCGGCGGCATCCGGCTGTCGCGCCTGGGCCGGGGCGGCCGCGGACGCCAGCGCAAGCGTGATCAGGCCAAGCAGTACGGACGCGCCCGACGAGTGGTGGTGCATGACAATCCATCCCTGTTTAAATTAGAAAACGAAGCGCCATTGATTGGCATTTGTATTTATGCAAATGACTGCCCAGGGAATATGCCGGATATCGGCCGGGATGGATCGCGCAACGCGCGATGGCGCGGCAAAAGCAGACTTGTTGAAGTGGGGCGCCGCCGCGCGAATGGGATCAGGCGGTGCGATGGCGAGGCGCGCGGGGCCTCATTGCCATGCCGACCTATCGGCATCGTGTGCGCTCACCACGGTTCCAGGAGCCAGCCCTGTTCTGTGGCGCGCAGCCTATCGGTCAGCGCCAGGTTGTCCAGGAACGCGTTGTCGTGCGACACCACGACCAGCGCGCCGGGGTAGCCGCGCAGCATGCTTTCCAACGCGAGCAGGGAAGGCAGGTCGAGGTGATTGCCCGGCTCGTCCAACAGCAGCAGGCGTGGCGGCGGATCGGCGTAGAGCGCGCAAGCCAGCGCCGCCTTCAGGCGTTCGCCGCCGCTCAGCGCGCCGCTCGGCGCCATGATCTTGCGCGCGTCCAGGCCGAGGTGCGTCAGGCGTGTGCGCAGATCGCCTTCGCTCAGGGCTGCGTTGACGGCTTGCAGTTGTTCGAGCACGGGCCGGTGCGAGGCCAGGCTGGCCAGGCGCTGGTCGAGATGGACGCATTCGGGCACGCGCTTGCGTTCGCCCGCCAGCGGCGCCAGTTGGCCGGCCAGCACCTTGAGCAAGGTCGATTTGCCGCAACCATTGGGGCCGGTGACCGCGACGCGTTGCTGGCCGCCCAGCAGCAGGTCGACGTGGCGGGTGGGGCCCGCGACAAAAGGCAGTGTGACGGCCTCCAGCGCCGCCACGCGCCGCTGCGCGGCCGGCGAGACGGGCAGGGCATGCAGCGAGATGTCGACGTCCCTTTCCACCTGCTGCGCGGCGTCGCGCACGGCCTGCGCCAGGCGGTCGTGGGCGGCGGCATGCTGCTGGCGCAGCCTGCCTGCCGAGTCCTCGCTGCGGCCCTTTTGCCGGTCGAGCAGGATCTTCGCCTGGTTGGCTTCCTTGCCATGTCGCTGGCCGCGCGCCTGCCGCCGTTCCTGCCGTTCGCGCTGCGCCTGCATGGCCTGTTCTTCGCGCCGGCGTTCGAGCTTGCGGTGTTCGAGCCGCTCGAGCGCATTCGATCGTTCCTGTGCCTTGCTGGCGGCGTAGGCGTCGTAGTTGCCGCCGTAGCTGCGCAGGCCCAGCGACGACAGTTCGACGATGCGGGTCATGGTGTCTAGCAGTTGGCGGTCGTGGCTGACGACCAGCAGTCCGCGCGGCCAATGCCGCAGCTGTTCGATCAGAGCCTGGCGGTTGCGCCGGTCCAGGTGGTTGCTGGGTTCGTCGAGAATGAGGAAGTCGGCGTCGGACAGCATGGCGCTGGCCAGCGCCACGCGCATGGCCTCGCCGCCGCTGAGGGCGCTGGCCGGCGTCGCGGCGTCGAGATGGCCGAGGCCATCGCGTGCCAGCGCGTGTTGCAGGCGTTGGCGGATATCCCAGCGATCGCCGACTTGCTCGAAGTCTTCCGGCGCGCTGCTGCCGGCTTCGATGCGCCCGAGGGCGTCCAGCGTGGCTTGCACGCCGGCCAGGCTGGCGACGGTGGCGCCGGCAGGCGGGGACACCTGTTGGGCCAGGTAGAAGACGTTGCCCGATCGCAGGCAACGCCCGCTCGAGGGCGATAACTGGCCGGCCAGGATCCGCGCCAGCACGGTTTTGCCGGCGCCATTGCGCCCGACCAGGCCGGTGGGGCGTTGGTCGAAGGTTTCGTCGAGTGCGGAAAAAAGCGGGCTGCCGTCGGGCAGCAGGTACGACACGCGTTCCAGCGTGAGATAGGGAGTCGTCATGCGTGATGCTTCCAGGGATGCCAGGAACTCCCCCTGCGAACGGGGGCGGGTGGAGACTGGCCGTCAGGGTGACGGCGGCATCAATGGCGCATGGGACGAATACCTCGATGAATGGCGTTCAGGCCGTTACTTTAAAAGCCCTGCGGGGAATTGGCAAAACGCGTGCGCGGCAAGGCTGTCCGGGCAGGCGGGAAGGGCTCGCGGCAAAGGCAATCGGGCCGGTGCGCGGAGGTGCGGCGTTTCAGGCCTCCAGGGCCTGCGCCACCACCCATCCCGCCAAGTACAGCCCCACGCCGAACGACGCATGCGCCATCAGGCTGCGCAGGCGCGCCACACCGGGCTTTGGGGTCTTGGACGCGGCGATGCCGGCGCCCATGCCGGGTTGCAGGATCAGGAACGGCGCTGCCACCGTGGCGAGGCCGACGATCAGCGCCGGCGGCAGGGTCGGCCGCGCGGCCCAGGCCGGGCCCCAGATCGCCAGCAGCAGCAGGGCGAAGAGGACGCCGATGGCGTAGTGGGCGATCCAGCCAATGGCGCGTTCGCCCGCCACGGGCGCCGAGCGCGCGATGCCGGGATGGGTCAGGCGTCCTTGCGGCAGGTGGCCGAGCCAGCGGCCGACCAGGGCGTAGTCCAGCGACGGCACGCCGAACAGGCGCTTGAGCAGCAGCGCCCACAGATCCATGACGAGCGTGGCGCCGGCGCCGATCAGCACGGCGCGAAGAATGAGGTCGGGGGGCATGCGAGGGCTCGGGCGATATGGAATAACAATCAATAGATTAATTGAATGTTATTCAATAACCTTTCCGAGTGTCAATGTCACGGACAGGCGATGGGGCATTGCCCGCGCGAAGCGGCACGGGTAGGAAGGTTTTGGGCCGTGGCGTTGGAGCAACGCCACGGGCGGCCCCAGGGCGTGGCGCTACCCGCCCTTGCCGCCGCCCGCGGCGCGCAGGAAGTTCTCTTCCAGCACGTTCAGCACCCGGTTCAGGGTGTCGATGTCGGACGCGGACAGTCCCTTGAGCGATTCGTCGAAGAAGGCCGCGCGCTTGGGCAGGGCTTCATCGACCACGGCCTGGCCGGCCGGCGTGAGGCGGGCGTTGGTCAGGCGGTTGTCGTGCGGGTCGACGGCGCGCGCGATCCAGCCAAGTTTCTGCATTGCCTGCAATTGGCGGGTGAGCGAGGCGGGATCGAGGCGGCAGCGTTCGGCCAAGTGCTTCTGCGAGCAGGGACCGTTTTCATGCAGCGCCAGCAGGATGCGCCAGCGCGGCAGCGCGTGGCCGACCCGGCCGCTGAAGGCGCTCTGCATGACCCGGTAGGTCTGGCCCATGTGCTGGATGACCTGCAGGCCCTGTTGTTGTTTGGGCAAAAGCTACTCTCCGACGGCGGCGGGCTCCGGCTTGGCGGGGCGCGCCAATTGCACCAGGGGGACGCGCCGCACGCACCACAGCGCCAGCACCGCGACCGCCAGGGCGATGAGCTGCCCCTCGTGGATGGCGCCGACCAGCGCCACGCGCGCGATCTCGATCAGCGACGTTCCATCCTGGCCTTGATGCGCCAATTGTGCCAGGAACTGGCTCTGGGCCTCGGGATTGACCAGCATCTGCGGGTCGTTCAGTTGCGGCAGCCAACGCGCCGAGGCGCCGCGCAGGGTCGATTCGACGCCGCTGAAATAGCTGTGGCTGACCATGGTGCCGACCACGGCCGTGCCCAGCATGCCGCCGACCATGCGCAGCGATTGCAGCATTGCGGTGGCGATGCCCAGGTGGCTGCGGCCGGCGGTCTGCTGCGCGAACACGGTCAGGTTGGGCATGATGAAGCCCATGCCCAGGCCGGCCATCAGCATGTAGGCGGCGATCAGGCCCTGCGGCGTGTCATTGTGGGTGGTGACGATGCCCAGGCAGGACAGCGCCATCAGGATGAAGCCGGCATACAGCATGCGGTTGGGGTTGCGGATGCGGGTGATGATGCGGCCGTTGACGATGCTGCCCACGGTGATGAAGACCACCATCGGCGTGATCAGCAGGCCGGCGTCCTGTGGCGACAGGCCGAAGCCGCCCTGCAGCAGCAGCGGCGCGTAGAACAGCAGCGAATACATGGTGACGCCCACCAGCAGGGCCAGGATGAACAGCATGGCCAGGCCGCGGTTGCGGAACATGTCGAAGGGCAGCAGCGGATGCGGGCAGCGCCGTTCCCACCAGATCAACAGGCCGAAGGCGGCAACGCTGGCGGCGCCCAGCAGCGCGATGGTGGCGCTCAGGCCTTCCTTGGGCAGCAGTTCCACCAGCAGTTGCAGGCTGCCGAGCGCGGCGGCGATCAACAGCGCGCCCTGCCAGTCCAGGCGCACCTTGCCGGTGGCGTGGTTGCGCAGGTGCGGCAGGTAGCGCGTCACGAACCAGAGGCCGAGGATGCCGATGGGCAGGTTGACGTAGAACACCGAGCGCCAGCCGTAGTGCTCGGTCAGCGCGCCGCCCAGCGTGGGGCCGATTGCGTTGGCGATGCCGAAGGCCGAACTGAGCATGACCTGCCAGCGCAGCCGCACGTGCGGGTCGGGGAACAGGTCGGGAATGGAGGCGAAGGCGGTGCCCACCAGCATGCCGCCGCCGATGCCTTGCAAGGCCCGCGCCAGCACCAGCGTGAACATGCTGTCGGCGGCGCCGCACAGCACCGAGGCCAGCGTGAACAGCACGATCGCCGCCACCACGAAGGGCTTGCGGCCGTAGTAGTCGCCCAGCCGCCCGAAGATCGGCACGGTGATCACCGAGGTCAGCAGATAGGACGTGGCCACCCATGCGTACAGCTCGAAGCCCTTGAGTTCGGCCACGATGGTGGGCAGCGCGGTGCCCACCACGGTCTGGTCGATGGCGACCATCATCATGACGAAGCACATGCCCAGCATGGCGAGCAGGGTCTGGCGGAAGGGGAGCACCTGGCCGGGCGAATAAGGGGTGCTGGGGACGGGGGCGGGCATTATTGGACCGATCAATTATTGATGGATCAATCATTCTAGCCCTACAATCCCCGAGACAGAAAACCGTCAGCCTCGGGCCGGGCGCGCGGCCGGGCCCGATTTGTTACGATAGCGGTATGTGCACGCTGGTCAGACTGGCGTCTTCAGCAGGTCTTTCCATGGCAGTCCTCTCCGCTTGGCATCCCGGCCCCCCGGCCTGGCGCACGCGGCGGCACGCGATCGAAGACGGACAAATCAGGAGGCCGCGCGCAGGGCGCGGCGGCAAAGCGCCATTTCCGCGCCAGGCGCGGCGGATGGCATTCAAGGATTACCAGTCGAGGTACCGACGGGGCGGCAATGAAAACGTGGTTCAAGCGCATTCTGATAGGCCTGGTGGTGTTGATTGTCGTGGCCGTCGTTGGCCTGGCCATCTTTTTGCTGACGTTCGACCCCAACGCGTACAAGTACAAGCTCGAAGAGCTGGTGCAGGAACGCTATCACCGCACCCTCACGATCGACGGCGAGATCCAGCTGTCGCTGTTCCCGCGCATCGGCCTGTCGGTGCAGGGTGTGTCGCTGTCCGAGGTCAATAGTCCCGATACCTTCGCCTCCATCGACAGCACCCGCCTGGCGGTGGCGGTGTGGCCGCTGCTGTCCAACAGCTTCGTGGTCGACCACGTGGCCATCAGCGGCTTCAAGGCGCGCGTGGTGCGCAACAAGGACGGCCAGTTCAATTTCAGCAACCTGGTGGGCGGCACCGCGCCGGTGGTGGCCACGCCCGCCAATCCGGCCGAGGCGCTGGCAGGCGCCGCCCAGACCGCCGCGCAGGCGCTCAGCAGCGGGGCGCTGCCGCCGTCGCGCAACAACATGCAGATCGACATCGCCGGCCTCGACCTGAAGGATGGCGAGGTGCTGTTGCAGGACCAGATGTCCGGCATGGCGGTGGCGGTCACCAAGATCAATGCCAACACGGGCCGCGTCACGTTCAACCAGCCTTTTGACGTGCGCCTGACCGCGCGCATCGAGGGCGGCAATCCGCGTATCGACGCCAATCTGACCGGCCAGGCGTTGCTGACGCTGGACCCGTCGGCCAAGCGCTATGCGGCGCAGAAGCTGGACCTGCGCATGGACGGCAAGCTGCCGGGCGCCGAGGCCAAGAGCCTGGCGATGCGCGGCAACCTGGCGTTCAATGGCCAGAAATCGGCCTTGAACGTGGCGGGCCTGGAGGTCGTGTTCCAGGGTGACGTGACCGATCCGGCCGCGCGCGCCACCAATGTCGAGGCAAGCGTGGCCATGCCCAAGCTGTCGATCGACCCGCACAAGAGCCAGCTGCAGATCGAGAAGCTGGCGGTGCGCGCCAAGGGGGGCGTGGCCGACGGCCCGTTCGAATTCGCCGTCGATGCGCCCGCGCTGAATATTTCCCCGACGCAGGCCACCGGCGAGGCGCTGACCGGCCGCGTGCGCCTCAGCGGCCTGGATGCCAGTTTCGGCTTGAACGGCATCAGCGGCAACGCCGCCGAACTCGACATCAAGGAAGCCAAGCTCGACAGCACTTCCAAGAGTGGCGAGCGGGTCGTCAAGCTGAGCTTCGCCTCGCCGTTGACGCTGAACCTGCTGCAGCGCCAGGGCGGCCTGTCGGGCTTGCGCGGCGATGTCAGCATCACCGATCCCGGCCTGCCCAAGGGCAGCCTGCAGATCCCCGTGATCGGCAGCCTCAACGTCGATCTGCTCAAGGACACGGCCAGCAGCAAGATCAACGCCGTGCTGGAAGGCGGCAAGTTCGACCTGACCGCCGACATCGCCAAACTGAGCGATGCGCCGCAAGTGAAGTTCGCGCTGGCGGTGGATACGCTGGACCTGGATAAGCTGGCGCCGCCCGTCGCCGCCGCGCCGGCCAAGCCGCCCGCCGACGGCAAGAAGGACGAGAACAAGCCGGCGCAACCGGCGCCGGCCGCGCCGGCGGATGATTCGATCAACCTGTCGGCGCTGGTCGGTCCCAGCGTGAACGGCACGCTCAAGGTCGGCAAGCTGGTGGTGCGCGGCCTGAAGGCCGATGATGTCGCCGCCGCCATCAAGCTCGACCGCGGCAAGCTCGACATCTCCAGCCTGACCGCCGGGCTGTATGGCGGCAAGCTGGCCGGCGCGTTGTCGCTGGACGCGGCGCAGGGCAACCAGCTGGCGACCAAGATGTCGCTGGCGGGCATCGCCATCGAGCCGCTGCTGGTGGATTTGGCGCAGCGCAACATCCTGAGCGGCACCGGCAGCCTGGCGCTGGACCTGAAGACCGCGGGCGCCAATGCTTATGCCATGAAGGGCGGGCTGGGCGGCACCGTGCAGGTGCGGCTGCGCGATGGCGCCGTCAAGGGCATCAACCTGACGCAGACGTTGCGCGAACTGAAGGCCGCGCTCAAGCCCGACTCGCAGGACGAGACCGTGGCGGCCGATACCAGCAAGCAGACCGCCTTCTCGGAAATGGAAGCCGATCTGGCCTTCAACAAGGGCGTGGCCAGCGTCAAGCGCCTGAACGTGGTGTCGCCGCTGTTGCGCGTGACGCAGGGCGAGCCGGCCACCATCGATTTCGTCAAGAGCGAGCTCAACCTGGTGGCGCGCGCCCGCGTGATCAACCCGGCCGCCGACCCCGAGGGCAAGGAACTGATCGACCTGAAGGACGTGACCATTCCGGTGCACATCAAGGGCCCGTTCGACAAACCCACGTATACGCTGCTGTGGAAGGATGCCATCGGCGGCATCCTCAAGCGCAGCCTGGAAAACAAGCTGCGTGAAGCCGTGACCGGCAAGGGCAAGGGCGGCGCGGCGGTGGACAAGGCGCTCAAGGGCCTGCTGGGCAGATGAGCGCCGCCACCTTCCAGCCCATCGCCCAGTGCGGCGTGACGGCGCAGGCCGAGGCCGCGCCCTATCACCGCCAATGGCTGGTGGCCAACGATTCGGGCCAGTGGCTCAACCGCGAACTGTGCCCGCGGCTGGCCGACGTGGCGGTGGAGTTGCGCCTGGGTTACCTGGTGCTGCGCGCGCCGGGCATGCTGCGCATGGATATTCCGCTGGACGTGATCGAGGACGACGACAGCGTGCGCTACAGCATGAGGGTCGGCGAGCAGGTCATCGATGTGGTCGACGAGGGCGAACTGGCCGCTGCCTGGATCTCGAATTTCGTGCAGGTGCCGTGCCGCATCATGAAGGTGCATCCGGATACGCCCGTGTCCGCCTGGCCGGACTGAGCCTGGCGCGGTAAAGCCATTGCGCGAACCGTCGCCGGGCTGGCCGGCAACGCGCGAGGCGGCCGGTTCAGGCCGCGGGCTTGCGCGTGTATTCGAATAGGGTGTGGGCCAGCAGGCCCGCCACCAGGCCCCAGAAGGCCGAACCGATACCCCAGAAACTGAAGCCCGATGCCGTGGCCAGCAGCGTGATGAGCGCGGCTTCGCGCCGTTGCGGGTTGGCCATGGCCGCGGCCATGCCGCCCATGATGGTGCCCAGCAGCGCCAGCCCGGCCAGGGCCGCCAGCAGCGCGGCCGGCAATGCCTGGAAGAACACCGCGACCGCGCCGGCGACGATGCTCAGCAGGAAATAGCTGACCCCGTAGGTGGCCGCGGCGATGTAGCGCTTGGCGGGCTCGGCATGGGCCTCGGGGCCGGTGCAGATGGCCGCGCTGATCGCGCCCAGCGTGACGCTGTGGGCGCCGAAGGGGGCGGCCAGCAGGCCCAGCAATCCGGTGGCGGCCACCAGCCGCGAGGCCGGCGGGCGGTAGCCGGCGGCCTGCAGGATGGCCAGGCCGGGCAGGTTCTGCGAGGCCATCGCCACCACGAACAGTGGCACGCCCAGGCTGATCGCGGCCTGCATGCTGAAGGCCGGCGTGGTCCAGACGAATTCGGTCAGGCGCCAGTCCAATTGCTCGGCGCGGATCAGGCCCAGGCCGGCCGCCATGGCCACCGCCACCGCCATCACCACCAGCACCGCGTAGCGCGGCGCCCAGCGCCGGCACGCCAGGTAGGCGGCGCACATGACCAGCACCAGCGCCGGTTGCTTGCCGATGTTGGTGAACACGCCCATGCCGAAGTTGAGCAGTACGCCTGCCAGCATGGCCGCGGCGACTTCGCCGGGAATGCGGCGCAGGATCGGATCGATCCAGCCGAACAGGCCGCAGGCCAGCGTCAGCGCGGCGGCCAGGACGAAGGCGCCGATGGCTTCGGGAAAGGGCACGCCGGCCAGCGCGGTGACCAGCAGCGCGGCGCCCGGCGTGGACCAGGCCATGACGATGGGCAGGCCGGTGCGCAGGCTGTAGGCCGCGCCGCCCAGGCCCAGCGCCAGGCTGAGCGAACCGATCCAGGAACCGATGCGGGCAGCGTCCAGGCCGGCGGCATGGCCGGCCTGCACCATCAGCACGGCGGTGCCGCCGAAGCTGACCAGGACGGCGACCAGGCCGGCGGCGATGGCCGAGGCGGACAGGTCGCGGCGGGCGTTGGGGCGGGTGGCGGGGGGATCGAAGACGGGCTGGGCGGCGTCGCTCATGCGGCACCGGTCAGGCGGCGGTACTTGGCCATCAACTGTTCCTGGCCTTCCTGCCATTGCGGGTGCAGTTCGATGCACTCGACCGGGCAGACCACCTTGCATTGCGGCTCGTCGTGGTGGCCGACGCATTCCGTGCAGCGGTCAGGATCGATGACGTAGTAGTCCTCGCCCATGGAAATCGCGTCGTTCGGGCACTGGGGCTCGCAGACGTCGCAATTGATGCATTCTTCGGTGATGGTCAGGGCCATGATGGGGGGCAGGGCAATCCGGCAGGGTTCTTGCAATTGTACTGCCAGGCCCGCGAGGGGCCGCGCAAGCCCCTGGCGCCGACCGGCCCATCGGCGGCCCAACCCGATGCGCCGCGCGGGCCGCCAAAAGCGCAGGGAGGGCGCGCAAGGCGCCCTCCGGGAGGGTTCGGTGAGGCGGAGAGCGGGGACGCTCAGCCCGGCCAGGATTGCTCGCGGCGTTCCTTGGCTTTTTCCTGCAGCCAGCGTTCCACCGAGGGGAACACGAACTTGCTGACGTCGCCGCCCAACTGGGCGATTTCGCGCACGATGGTGCCGGAGATGAACTGGTATTGATCCGACGGCGTCATGAACAGGGTCTCGACGTCGGGCAGCAGATGGCGGTTCATGCCGGCCATCTGGAATTCGTATTCGAAGTCGGACACCGCGCGCAGGCCGCGCACGATGACGCGTCCGCCCTGGTCGCGCACGAAGTCCTTGAGCAGGCCGCCGAAGCTCTGCACTTCCACGTTGGGATAGTGGCCCAGCACTTCGCGCGCGATGTCCACGCGTTCGTCGATGCTGAAGAAGGGCTTCTTGTTGCGGCTGTGGGCGATACCAACCACGACTTTGTCGAAAAGCGTGGCGGCACGGCGGACCAGGTCTTCGTGGCCTCTGGTCAGCGGGTCGAAAGTGCCGGGGTAAACAGCGATGATCATGCGAGCTCCGTACCGTTATTAGTGGTGTACACCATCCTCCGAAGCTCGGATTATTGACTTATTTGCGCAATGCAGCAAATTTCAGGAGGTGGTAGTGGACGGCCCCGGCCTTGTCCTGGCGCAGGATCTCGAAGCCCTCGGGGGGCTCGATCGGGCTCTCGGCCTCGACGTAGACCAGTCCGCCCTCGGCCAGGATGCCCGGCAGGATCGGCCACAGGCGCGCCAGCCAGCCCTGTCCGAACGGCGGATCCAGCAGGATGAGGTCAAAACGGGACGCATCCATTCTTTCGGCGACCTGCATCGCATCGCCCACATGGATGCGTATCATGTCGGCTTTGAGTTTGTCGCGCAGTGTCCGCAGCGCGGACGCGGCGGTCTTGTCCCGCTCGACCATCTGCACATGCGCCACGCCGCGCGAGGCCGCCTCGAAGCCCAGGGCGCCGCTGCCGGCGAACAGATCCAGCACCTGCTTGTCGGCGAATTCGCCGCCCCACAGGTGATTGAGCCAGTTGAACAGCGTTTCCCGCACCCGGTCGGGCGTCGGGCGGAGCGTCTCCACGTCGGGCACGACGATAGGGGTGCGCCGGTATTGGCCCCCGACGATACGAATATACTTGTTACCCATGTTTAGCCGCTTCTTCAAGAAAAAATCCCCTCCGCCCGCCGCGCCGGCCCAGCCCGCGCCGCCGCCGGAGCAGGTGGACGCGGGGATCGCGCCGCCAGCCGGGGCCGAGGCGCCCGCCCAGCCCGTCGAACCCGCCGTTCCGGTCCGCGAATTCGCGCCGGTCGCAACGCCCGAGGTGACCCTGCCGGCGCCGTCCGCCGAGGTGCCGATGCCGGCTTCGGCCAGTGTGCCGCAACCGGCGCCGGCCGTGGTGCCGCAGCCGCAGGCCTCGGCGCCGGTGGTTGCGCCCGCCGCCACGCCGGTTTCCAACCCCGCGCCCGCCGCTCCCGCTCCCGCTTCCGCGCCCGTCGCCACCGCGCCGGCCGTGACGCCCAGCGCTGTCGCGCCGGCCGTTGCCCCGCCGCCGGTTGCGCCCGCGCCGGTGGCATCGCCGCCCGCCGCCACGCCGCCGGTCGCCGCCGCGTCCGCCGCGCCCGAACCGGAGTCCGCGCCCAAGAAGGCGTCGTGGCTGTCGCGGCTCAAGCAGGGCCTGTCGCGCACCGGCCAGAGCATTGGCGGCATTTTCGTCGGCGTCAAGGTCGACGAGAACCTGTTCGAGGAACTCGAATCGGCGCTCATTATGGCCGATGCCGGGCTGGAGGCGACCGAGAAGCTGCTGACCGCGCTGCGCGCGCGGGTCAAGAAAGAGCGCATCGAGGATCCGGCCCAGGTCAAGACCGCGCTGCGCCAGTTGCTGGCCGATCACCTGCGCCCGCTGGAGCGCGCCTTCGACCTGAAGCGCGCGCAGCCGCTGGTGGTGATGATCGCGGGCGTCAACGGCGCCGGCAAGACGACGTCCATCGGCAAGCTGGCGCACACGTTCCAGCGCCAGGGCGCCAGCGTGTTGCTGGCCGCGGGCGACACGTTCCGCGCCGCGGCGCGCGAGCAGTTGATCGAATGGGGCAGCCGCAACAACGTCACCGTGATCTCGCAGGATGGCGGCGATCCGGCGGCGGTGGCGTTCGACTCGGTCAACGCCGGCCGCGCGCGCGGCATGGGCGTGGTGATGGTGGATACGGCCGGCCGCCTGCCGACCCAGCTGCACCTGATGGAAGAACTGAAGAAGATCCGCCGCGTCATCGGCAAGGCCGACCCGGCCGCGCCGCACGAAGTGCTGCTGGTGGTGGACGGCAACACCGGCCAGAACGCGCTGGCGCAGATCCGCGCGTTCGACGCGGCCATCAACCTCACCGGCCTGGTCGTGACCAAGCTGGATGGCACCGCCAAGGGCGGCACGCTGGCGGCGGTGGCGGCGGGCAGCCAGGGCGTGCGGCCGATCCCGGTGTACTGGATCGGCGTGGGCGAAAGCCTCGAAGACCTGCAGCCGTTCGTGGCCGACGAATTCGCGGGGGCATTGCTGGCCGACTGATCAGGTCCACGGATCGCCGTCGGGGCCTCGCGCCCGGCGCTGAAAACACCGCGCCCCACGCCTGCGATGTATCAGGCGTGGGGCGCGGTGTTTTCAGCGGGCGCAAACGTGGTCCGCGAGGACCGCGTGGCCTCACTTCCAGAACGGTTTGCTGCTGGCCAGGTCGTCGAAGGCGCGCTGCGCATCCACCGCCAGTTCTTCCAGCCGGGCGCTGATCCAGCCCAGCGCGAACCAGGCCTGCGGATGCGTGGCCGTACACGACTCGTAGTAGTCCTTGGCCACGGCCAGGTCGTTGATCTCGCCCAGGATGTCCTGCACCCGCGACAGCAGCTTGCGGTAGCCGCGCAGCTTGGCCGGCGGCAGCAGCGATTCGGCGAAGGCCAGGCTGTAGCGCAGGCGCTTGCCGCGCTTGCGCAGTTCGTGGCGCGTCGGGATGTCGAGCGTGGCGAACTGGGTGCCCTGGTCGGCTACCTTGCTGTGCCAGCGGTGCAGGCGCCGCGCCAACTGCTTATGCAGTCGCTGCGGGTCGGGCTCGGGCGCCAGCATGGGGATGATGGTCGGTTTGACGCTGGGGCCGGCGATGCCGCCTTCCAGGCGGATGGCGGGCTCGGGCGCGGCGTCGCTGGGCATGCCATTGGCAACGTGCTGGCCGTCGGAGGCCGGCAGGGCCGGCGGCACGTCCAGGCTCCATTCCAGCAGTTCCAGCAGCCACGCCTGGAAGGCCTTGCCGCCGGCAATGGCGCGCGCGTCCTGTTCGGGCGGCGCCGCTTCCATCGGGATGACTGGCATGCCGGCGCGCATCAGCGCGGGCGCCACGGTTTCGTTCAGCACGTCCTGGTCGCGGTTGGCGCCGAAAGCGGCGAAGTGCGCGCGCACGCCCTGCATGATGCTGTCGGAGACCGGCGCGATCCAGCCATCGAACAGCTTCCAGGCCGAACGCAGGCGGCGGATGCCGACGCGCAGTTGATGCACGTGTTCGGAATTGCCGGCGCGGTACACGCCTTCGGTGTCGACCTCGGCCAGCACTGCGGCGTTGCGGGCGATCTGGTCCAGGCATTCGGCGGCGATGCGGCCCATGGCCTGGGCCGCGGTCATGTCCTCGCGCAGCTTGACGGCGGCAGCCGTGCGCGGCGCCCAGAACAGGGCGATGGCCTGGGCGCGGCGGCTGTCGAGGTCATCGCCCGGGATGGCGTCGACATCGGCCAGGCGTTGCGCCAACTGCGCCAGGGCGTCGCCGCGTTCCGATTTGCTGCGCGGGTCCAGCACCAGGTTGTGGCGTTGCTGCCAGCCGCGCGCGACCGCGAAGATGGCGGCGGGGCGGCCCGAGACCAGTTCGAATTCGAGTTCGGAGATCGGCAGTTCCAGCGCGCCGGCGCGCAGGATGCCGGTGTCGTAGGCCAGTTCGACCGTGCCGTAGCGGGTGCGCACCTTGCGCAGCATGCGCTGCACGTCGGTCTCATAGCGCAGGCCCAGTTCGCCCTTGATGGCGGCCAGGGCGGCCTCGACTTCGGTGCCGGCGTAGACCGACAGGTCGAGCACCGGGCCAGGGCGGGGATGATTCAGTTCGATGCGGGTGATGGCGTTGATGCCGGGCATCTTCAGGGTCTGCACCCAGTCGCGGCCTTCCTGGCGCAGGCGGATGGCGATGCGCGCCCGGGCCAGTTCGCGCTCGGGGGTGTCGAAGTACATCGCGTGCAGGCGAATGCGCGTCGCTTCGCGTTGCTTGATCTCTCGCAGCACGGCCTGGCGCGAAGCCGTGGGCACGTGCAGTTTCAGTTCCTGTTCCGACATGGCGGCGGGTGTCCAGCGGCAAAAGCCGAGATGTTAATCAAATGGGGGGAGATGTTTGATGACCGGTCATATTTAGTTCATAAATGCTCGTCCGAGCATAGACCGGGTTGCGGTGCATCAACAATCGTCGGCGGACCGGTCCCGTCGATATTTTCGGCTTTGATTGCGTCCGCGCAATTACCCGGCTCCAACGACAGGCGACGACGCCCCGGGCTATTCAAATTGTAATTAGCGTGCGTGCGCGCTATGGGTGACAGCGCTCCCCCTGGGCGCGACGCGGCGGTGGCGGTCCGGCGACGCGGGAAAAAAAAACCGCCCGTTGCCGGGCGGCGCAAAGGAACGTCGGTGGCGGGCGCGTCAGAGGATGCGTTTGCGCGCCTGGGTGATGAGAATCTCGGCCAGCACCACCACCACGAAGATGGCGGCCAGCACCAGCGCGACGCGGTCCCACTGGAACAGGTTGAGGGCGGTGTCCAGCGCCATGCCGATGCCGCCGGCGCCGACCAGGCCGAGCACGGCGGATTCGCGTACGTTGATGTCCCAGCGCAGCAGCACGATGGACCAGAACGCCGGGCGGATCTGCGGCCAGTAGGCGTACCAGATCACCGCGGCCTTGCTGGCGCCGGTGGCGGTGACGGCTTCGATCGGGCCGCGCTGCGCTTCCTCGATGGCTTCGCCCACCAGCTTGCCGACGAAGCCGATGGAGCGGAACGCGATGGCCAGCGTGCCGGCCAGCGCGCCGGGGCCGAAGATGGCGATGAACAGCAGCGCCCAGACCAGCGAGTTGACCGAGCGGCTCGACACCAGGACCAGCCGCGCGAGCATGTTGATGGTCTTGCTGGGCGTGAGGTTGTTGGCCGCCAGCAGGCCCACCGGCACCGCCATGATCACCGACAGGATGGTGCCGAGCGTGGCAATGTGCAGGGTCTCGATCAGCGCGTCGTGCACGCCGCCGCGGTAGTGGGCCCAGTCCACCGGCCACATGCGTTGGAACAGGTCGGCCATCTGCTCGGGCGCGTCGTACAGGAACTCCGGAATGACCTCGACGCCACGGATGGCCTGCACGATGGCGGCCACCAGCAGCAGGTAGAGGGCGAAGCGCAGCAGCCGCTGGCCCAGGCTGTAGCGCTGCCAGACGCGCGGCGCGCCGCTGGCGGGCAAGGTGGGGGCGTGCGTGCTCATTGGTCCGCCTCCGCTTTGCGGGCGGCCTGGTAGGCCGCCTTCGAGCTGCTGGAGCCGATGCCGCGCGCGCCGGCGAAACGGCCCTGCAGGATGCGGTCGAAGCCCAGGTTGTCCAGGAACACGGCGCGCACGAAGCCCGCCAGGATCTCGCCCAGCATGATGATGGCGATCAGCGTCAGCAGGATGGCGCTGACAAAGTCGTAGTCAAAGCGCTGGAAGGCCGAGAACAGCGTGCCGCCGACGCCGCCGGCGCCGACGATGCCGACCATGGTGGAGTTGCGCAGGTTCGAGTCGAACTGGTAGGTGGCAAAGCCGATGAAACGCGCGAACACCTGCGGCAGCACGCCAAAGGCGAGCACGTTGGCGAACGAGGCGCCTGTGGCGCGCACCGCTTCGACCTGCTTGAGCGAGATTTCCTCGATAGCCTCGGTGAACAGTTTGCCGATGAAGCCGATCGAGGCGACCGTCAACGCCAGGATGCCGGCCAGCGCGCCAAAGCCCACGGCCTTGACGAACAGGATGGCGACGATCACCGGATGCAGCGCGCGGCATAGCGCGACGAGGGCCCGCGCCGGCCACGACACCCAGCCCGGCATCAGGTTGCGCGCGCCCAGCAGGCCCACCGGCAGCGCGAACAGGATGCCCAGCACCGAGGCCAGCACGGCGATCTCCAGGCTTTCGGCGATGCCTTTCCAGAGGGTGGCGGGCTTCTCGAAATTGGGCGGGAACATGCGCGCCAGAAAGGTCGAGGCATGGCCCATGCCGCTCTCGAAGCGGGCCCAGCTGAAGTCCAGCTGCGCGCCGGCGTAGATCGTGTATAGCACCAGCAACAGCATGCCCGCCTTGGCGCGGCCGGACAGGGCGAAGGGGCGCGGATGCGCGGAACGGGGAGAGGTCACGCCAGCCAAGACTCGCCTCCGTAGATGGTCTTGAGCATGCCGGCGTCCAGGCCCTGGCCGTCGCCGTCGTAGACCACGTGGCCGCCGGACATGCCGACGATGCGGCTGGCATAGCGCCGCGCCAGCTCGACGTCATGGATGTTGACGATGACCGGGATGCCGCTGGCATCGCCCTGCGCCGCCAGCAGTTCCATGATCTCGACCGAGGTCTTGGGGTCGAGCGACGAGGTCGGTTCGTCGGCCAGCAGCAGTTGCGGCCGCTGCATCAGGGCGCGGGCGATGCCCACGCGCTGGCGCTGGCCGCCGGACAAGGCGTCGGCGCGCTGGTCGGCAAAGCCCGCCAGGCCGACGGTATCGAGCAACTGGTAGGCATGCTCGATGTCGTCGGGCTCGAAACGGCGGGTCCAGGCCTTGAAGGCGCCGGTGTAGCCCAGCCGCCCGGTGAGCAGGTTTTCCATCACGGTCAGGCGTTCGACCAGGTTGTATTCCTGGAACACCATGCCGATGCGCCGGCGCGCGCGCCGCAGCGACGCGCCACGCACCCGGGCCAGGTCGACCGCGCCGTCGCCGGCTTCCAGCACGATCTCGCCGCGGGTCGGCTCGATCAGCCGGTTGATGCAGCGCAGCAGTGTGCTCTTGCCGGTGCCCGAGGGGCCGATGATGGCCGTCAGGCCGCGTCCCGCGATCTGCAGGTCGATGCCGTTCAGTACCGGCCGGCCGGCCCGGTATTCCTTGACCAGGCCGGATATGCGTAGCGACGTCGTCATGCTGATTACTTCTTGCTCTTGGCGGATTCGCGGTCGTAGGCGGCGCGGTTGAAGCTCTCGCCGCCGGATTCGGCGACTTGGCGCACGATGGCCCAGTCCTTCTGGTAGGTCACCGGGTAGAAGCGGTCGGCGCCGTCGAAGGCCTTGGACATCTCGGCCGGGAAGCGGTAGTCGTAGAAGCACTTGAGCATCTGGTCGCGGAACTTCGGTTCCAGGTCGTGCGCGTAGGCGAACGATGAGGTGGGGAATTTCTCGCTCTTGTAGATGATGCGGAAGTCGGCTTCCTTGACCTGGCCGCGCTCGACCATGCGCTTGAACACGTCCGAGGCGACCGCGGCGGCATCGTAGTCGCCGGAGTTCACGCCCATGACCGACTGGTCATGCTTGCCCGAGAAGATGATCTTGTAGTCCTTGTCGGGCGTCAGGCCTTCCTTGGGGAACAACGCCACCGGCGCCATGTGGCCGGAGTTCGACGACGGCGCGGTGTGCGCCAGCTTCTTGCCCTTCAGATCGGTCAGCTTCTGGTACGGGCTGTCCTTCTTGACGATCACGATCAAGTTGTAGCCCTGGAAGCCATCGGCATAGCCCTTGACGGCGAACGGCACCGCGCCGGCGATGTTGACGGCGAAGGCGGTGGGGCCGGTGGAGAAGCCGCCCACGTGCAGGCGGCCCGAGCGCATGGCTTCGATTTCGGCGGCGTTGCTCTGCACCTGGTAGAACACCACGCGCTTGCCGGTGCATTCGGACAGGTGCTTGGTGAAGGGCTTGAAGATGTCTTCATACACCGCCGGGTCTTCCACCGGGGTGTAGGTGAACACCAGCGTCGACGGCGTCTTGAGCTTGGACGCATCGGTGGGCGTGTCGGCCACCAGGTTCTTGTCGGCGTCGCAGTACATCTGGTCCAGGTCGCCCCGGTTCGGGCAGGTGTCGGCGGCGTGGGCGGCGGACGCCCCGAACGCGAGCGCGGCCAGCGAGGCCGCTTGCAGTAGACGCAAGGCGCGCATCGTATGTCTCCTCTTATCGGTCTGAATATGACTAGTAACTGAATTCAAACATACAAGCGCAGGGGAGACACTCGGGAAAGTCCCTGTGTTTCTTTTCGGGTTTTGTTCGGTTTGTTCGTTTTGGGTTCGTTTTTGCGCGAACCGGGGCGAGGCCCGGCGACGGATCGGTCGATCCGCCGCCGGACTCGCGGGTCAGGCGGGAAGGAGGGTCAGGCGCGGTAGCCGAGCTTGCGCGAGATTTCCTGCGCGCAGGCCAGCAGCGGACGGGCGATGGCGCCGTCCCAGGACACGTCGAACAGGCCGGTGGGGCCCAGGCTGGTCAGCGCCAGCACGATGTTGCCGGTGTTGTCGAAGACCGGCACCGACAAGGCGTCGACGCCGGGCAGCGGGTTGCCCAGCGCCCGCGCCATGCCGTGCACGCGGATGTCGGCCAGTTGCGCCTCGATGTTGGCGCGGCTGGCCTTGCGCGGCGGCGGCACGCTGGCGATGACGGCGGTGTCGCCTTCCTCGCGGGCGATGTAGTGCTCGCTGACCTTGGGCGGCAGCCAGGCCGCGAACACCAGGCCGGTGGCGGTGTGCAGCATGGACATCACGGTGCCCTTGCGCATGTTCACGTGCACCGGGTAGCTGGCCTCGGTCATGTGGATCATGGTGGGGCCGTGCGAGCCCAGCACCGCGATGCCCAAGGTGTGGCCGATCTCGGATTGCAGCTTGGCGATCTCGGGCATGGCGATACGCACCGGATCCAGCCGTTGCAGGCTGACCAGGCCCATCTGCAGCGCGAACGGCCCCAGCTCGTACTGGCCGGTGATGCTGTCCTGCTGCACCAGGCCCACGCGGATGAAGCTGACCAGGTAGGGGTGGGCCTTGGCCGAGGTCATGCCGGCGCCGGCGGCCAGGTCGCGCAGGGTCAGCGGCTTGGCGGCCTCGACCAGCGCGGCCAGCAGCGGCACGCCCACTTCGATCGACTGGATGCTGCGGCGGCCGTCGTTGGCGGCGGGGGAGGATGTTTTGGCGGTGGCCACGGTGCGGGTCTCAGGCGGTGACGGCGCGGGCGGCCAGCAGGCGCTCGGCCATCTCGGTGAAACCGGCGCCGCCATGGAACGCGGCCACGTAGGCGGGGCGGTGCGTCAGGCGGTGCAACTGCGACTGGATGTTGGCCACGCCGACCGAGACCGGGAAGTAGGCGAACATGGGCTCGTCGTTGGGCGAGTCGCCGATGAACAGGGTGCTGTCGAGCACGCTGGCCACGTCCACGCCGAATTCGCGCTGGAACAGGGTGCGCGTCATGGTCAGCTTGTCGTAGTCGCCGAACCAGCCGTTGACGTGGATCGAACTGACCTTGGCCTGGGCGCCGGCTTCTTCGAAGAGGCGCACGATGCGGCCGATGTCGGCCTCGGGCAGGGGCGGCACGTCCTCGCAGAAGTCGATCGCCAGGTCGGCCACGCGGTAGTCCTGGTCGCTGGCGACGGCCGCGCCGGGCACCTCGGCCAGCACCCGGTCGCGGATCGCGTCCAACTGCTTGCGGCTGGCCTGGCGCGAGGCCGCGTCGGTCCAGTAGTGCGTGACCATGCGGCGCGCCTGGCGGTCGTAGGCGTAGTAGAACGCGCCGTTCTCGCCGACCACCGCGCGCACCGGCCACATGCGGGCGATGTGGTCGCACCAGCCGGCCGGGCGGCCGGTGATCGGCACCACCTGGATGCCGGCCTGTTCCAGGCGCTCCAGGGCGGCATAGGCGTCGGCGGGCAGCCGGCCTTCGGTGGTCAGGGTGTCGTCAATGTCGGTGAGCACGACGCGGATCCCCGCCGCGACGGTCGAAGGCATGGCCGCAAGGGCTTGCATGGCGTTTTTCCTTGGTTTTATGGGGTGTTCTCCGGCCGAAAGTTTAACCGGATGGCCCGCTTTGGGCGGGGGCGGAGCGGCCCGGTAGGGGATATGGCGCCGGGAGCGGTAAAATCCGGGCTTTCCCGCCTGGTATTGCGTGTCCACCATGTCCGTCCAGTTGTCCCCCTTGCCCGGCGCCGAGCCGGAATCCTTCGATATCGCGTCGGTCGCCGAGATCATCGCCGAGCTGCGCGCCGGCCGCATCGTCATCCTGGTCGACGAAGAAGACCGTGAAAATGAAGGCGATCTGGTCATGGCCGCCGAGTTCGTCACGCCCGAGGCCATCAATTTCATGGTGACCCACGGCCGCGGCCTGGTGTGCCTGACCCTGACCGAAGAACGCTGCCGCCAGTTGGACCTGCCGCTGATGGCGGCCCGCAACGGCACGCGATACGGCACCAATTTCACCCAGTCGATCGAGGCCGCCGAAGGCGTCGAGACCGGCATTTCGGCCGCCGACCGCGCCCGCACCATCCAGGTGGCGGTGGCGCGCGACGCCAAGCCGTCCGACCTGGTGCAGCCCGGCCACATCTTCCCGGTGCGCGCGGTGCCCGGCGGCGTGCTGGTGCGCGCCGGCCATACCGAAGCCGGCTGTGACCTGACCGCCATGGCCGGCCTGACCCCGGCCGCCGTGATCTGCGAGATCCTCAAGCCGGACGGCACCATGGCGCGCCTGCCCGACCTGGTCGAATTCGCCCGCGAGCACAGCCTGAAGATCGGCACCATCGCTGACCTGATCCAATACCGCAGCGAGCACGAATCCATCGTCAAGCGCGTCGGCAAGCGCAGCATGCAGACGGCCTGGGGCACTTTCGAGGCCGTGGCGTACGAAGACGCGGCCACCGGCTCGGCCCACTTGGCGCTGGTGCACGGCAAGATCGCGCGCGACGTCGAGACCCTGGTGCGCGTGCATGAGCCGGCCTCGGTGCTGGACGTGCTGGATACCGGCGCCAGCCCGCACAGCTGGGGCGTGGCGCCGGCCCTGCAGGCCATCGCGCAGGCGCCGGCCGGCGTGCTGGTGCTGATGAATTGCCAGTCCTCCACCGAGCACCTGTTCGCGCAGATCGCCGGCTGGAGCGACCCCAAGGCCAATGCCAACCCCGCCAACGCCGACCGTTTCGGCCTGCGCACCTACGGCATCGGCGCCCAGATCCTGCGCGACCTGAACGTGGGCCAGATGAAGCTGCTGGCCCGGCCGCGCAAGATGCCCAGCATGGCGGGCTTCTCGCTCACCATTACGGGTTACGATTGCGACCCTCCGAACTCTCCCGCAACACACTGAAGGCCGACACATGAACCCTTACATCCTCACCCCCGACCTGAACGGCGAAGGGCTGCACATCGGCATCGTACGCGCCCGCTTCAATGAAGAGATCGGCCAGGCCGAACTCGAAGCGTGCCTGAAGGAACTGGCCGAACTCGGCGTGGACGAGCGCGACGTGATGGTCGCCACCGTGCCTGGCGCGCTGGAACTGGGCGTGGCCCTGTCGCACATGGCCGAGACCTTCGAGTTCGACGCCCTGATCGCGCTGGGCGCAGTCATCCGCGGCGAGACCTATCACTTTGAAGTGGTCAGCAATGAAATGGCCACTGCTATCACCCGTATCTCCCTCGAGACCGGCATCCCGGTCGCCAACGGCGTGCTGACCGTGGACACCGACGAGCAGGCGCAGGCCCGCGCCGCCGGCAAGGGCCGCGACTGCGCCCAGGTGGCGGTCGAAATGGCCAACCTGGTGGCGGCCCTGGAACCCGAGGAAGAAGACGAAGACGACGAAGACGAGGACGAAGATTTTGACGACGAAGAAGACGACGACCAGCGCTGATAGCGCGGCGCAGGCCCGCGCCAACGCCCGCAGCGCGCGCCGCCGTGCGCGCGAATTCGCGCTGCAGGGCGTGTACGCGTGGCTGCTGCGCGGCGGCGAAGGCACGCAGGACGCCGGCGAGATCGACGCCCATCTGCGCGACACCGAGGATTTCTCCGAGGCCGACGCGCAGTGGTTCAAGACCTTGCTGCATGGCGTCTTGCGCGAAGCGCCCGCGCTGCGCGAGCGCTTCACGCCCTACGTCGACCGCCCGCTGGCCGAGTTGTCGCCCGTCGAGCATGGCATCCTGCTGATCGGCAGCTTCGAACTGATCCATCATGTCGAAGTGCCGTACAAGGTCGCCATCAATGAAGCCGTGGAGCTGGCCAAGTCGTTTGGCGGCACCGATGGCTTCAAGTTCGTCAACGGCGTGCTCGACAAGCTGGCGGCCGACGTGCGTTCGCACGAAATGAAGAAGTAGTATTTACCCCCCCGAAGCGCTGCGCGCTTCCCCCCCAGGGGGGCGCCGCTGCGGACCGGCGGAGCCGGATCCGCGCGGCCCGGGTCTGGGGAGGGCCGTTTTTTTTGGCGACCTTTCTCCTTTTGGAGCGCGCTTTCCGTCCCGTTGGAGCGAACCTCTCTTTGGAACGTGGCCCCTGAGTGGGAGTCAATACCGGCCTTGTGCCGGACTGCGGAGTTGTCGTGGCGTCCGAATTTGATCTGATCGCGCGCTATTTCACGCGCACCGCGCCTGCGGGGCTGCTGGGCGTGGGGGACGACTGCGCGTTGTTTCCCGTGCCGCCCGGCGAGCAGGTGGCCACCAGCACCGATCTGCTGCTGGAAGGCCGGCATTTCTTTCCCGATGTCGATCCCAAGGCGCTGGGGCACAAGGCCCTGGCAGTAAACCTGTCGGACCTGGCCGCCATGGGCGCGCGTCCGATCGGTTGCGTGCTGGGGTTGGCGTTGCCGCGCCTGGACGAGCCGTGGCTGGCGGCTTTTGCCGATGGTTTTCACGCGCTGGCGGCGGCCCATGGCTGCCCGTTGATCGGCGGCGACACCACGCGCAGCGCCCATGAACTGGCCATCAGCGTGACCGTGTTCGGCGCCGTGCCGGCCGATCTGGCATTGCGCCGCGCCGGCGCGCGCGTGGACGACGATGTCTGGGTGTCCGGCGAACTGGGCGCGGCCGACGTGGCCTATCGCTTGCTCGACGGGCAGTACCCGGCCGACGCGGCGCGGTTGGCCGCGGTCCGCGGCGCGCTGGAGTGGCCCGAGCCGCAGGTGGCGTTGGGCCTGGCGTTGCGCGGCATCGCGCATGCCGCCATCGATATTTCCGACGGTTTGCTGCAGGACCTGGGCCATATCCTGGCGGCCAGCCGGGCGGGCGCGGTGCTGCATGAAGACCGGATGCCCGTGGCTGCCGCGCTGGCCGGCCTGCCCGCCGATCAGGTGCGCCGCGCCGTCCTGGGCGGCGGCGACGTTTACCAGCTCTGCTTTACCGCGCCGCCGGCGCGGCGTGACGCCGTGCTGGCCGCCGCGCGGACGGCAGGCGCGCGGGTGACCCGCGTGGGCCGCATCGTGGCCCAGGCCGGCCTGGCGGTGCTGGACGCAGACGGGCATGCGCTGGCGCAATTGCCCGCGGGCTTCGATCACTTTCCGACTGCCTGATTGCTCGTCGGCGTTGCGAAGCGCGGCGCCAAACCCTGGCACAATCGCTGCCACAGGCATCGCCAACCCTATTGTCATTCTTGCAGCCATCATCGGGCCCTCATCCATGTCGTCCTCTTCCCCCCATTCCCCGTCGATGCGCGAACGCTCGCGGGCGGTCTATCCCGCGCTGTCCTGGGTCTGCCGCGATCCGGGCCGGCTGGTCGCCTTCGGCTTTGGCAGCGGTCTCATCCGGCCCGCCTCGGGCACCTGGGGCACGCTGCTGGCCTGGATCATCTGGGTCGCCGCCGCGCCGGCCGCCTCCGACCTGGCCATCGGCATTTTCCTGGCGCTGGCTTTCCTGTACGGCTGCTGGGCCTGCGACCGTGTCGGCCGCGAACTCCAGCAGCCCGATCATGTCGGAATGGTGTGGGACGAGATGGTGGCGTTCTGGCTGGTGCTGTGGCTGACGCCGGCCGGCTGGTTGTCGCAAGCGCTGGCGTTCGTGCTGTTCCGCGCGTTCGACATCGTCAAGCCGCCGCCCATCAAGTTCTTCGACGCCCGCCTGAAGGGCGGTTTCGGGGTAATGTGGGACGATATCGTCGCGGCCGGATACGCCTTGCTGATCATGGCGCTGGTCGTGCGCACAGGAGTCTTGGGATGAACCAGCAACAGGAAAGCACGCGGTCGAATCTGTCGGCCGAACAACTGGCTCAGGCCACCGCCTTCGGGCTGGCCGAAAGGCTCGGCGACACGCTGCGGCGCCAGGGCCTGGTGCTGGGCACCGCCGAATCCTGCACCGGCGGCCTGCTGGCCGGCGCGGTGACGGCGGTGGCGGGGTCCAGCGAATGGTTCGATCGCGGCTTCGTCACCTATAGCAATGACGCCAAGGTCGCCGAGCTGGATGTGTCGCCGGACGCGTTGCATCACTTCGGCGCGGTCAGCGAGCCGGTGGCGCTGGAAATGGCCAACGGCGTGTTGCTGGCCTCGCCTGCGGCGCAGGTGGCGGTGTCCACCACCGGCATCGCCGGCCCGGGCGGCGCCACCCCGGGCAAGCCGGTGGGCATGGTGTGCTTCGGCTTCGCGCAGCGGGTCGGCGACGGCATCAGCAGCCGCGCCGTCACCCACGTGTTCAGCGGCGACCGCGCGCAGGTACGCCAGCAGGCGGTCGAGTTCGCGTTGCGCGGGGTGCTGGAATTGCTGGGGGCGCCGGTCAACCGGCGTTGAGGGCTCACGCGCGCAACGGCGCGGGTCGTGGAGACCATGGCGGGGGCCAGGCGGCCCCCGCAAACGTCGATCAGCGCACCGCGTTGATCGCGTCGCGCAGGCCGCGCGCGGCGTCGCCGGCGGCCTGGCGCCAGTTGTCACCGCCGCTGGCGTAGATGATGGCGCGCGAGGAATTGATCATCATGCCGCTGCGCGCGGCGTTGGCGCCGGCGTTGACGGTGGCGGTGATGTCGCCGCCCTGGGCGCCGATGCCGGGCACCAGCAGCGGCACCGCATCGCCGATGCGCTGGCGCACCGCGGCCAGTTCGTTCGGGAAGGTCGCGCCCACCACCAGGCCGCACTGGCCGTTGGCGTTCCATTTGTCGGCCACCAGCCCTGCCACGTGCAGGTACAGCGGCTCGCCGTTATCCATCTTGAGGAATTGCAGGTCCGAACCGCCGGGGTTGGAGGTGCGGCACAGCACGATCACGCCGCGGTCGCGCCAGGCCAGGTAGGGCTCGACCGAGTCCAGGCCCATGTACGGGCTGACCGTCAGCGCGTGCGCCTGGTAGCGCTCGTAGGCTTCGCGTGCGTAGTTCTCGGCGGTGGAGCCGATGTCGCCGCGCTTGGCGTCCAGCACGATGGGCAGGTCGGGATGCTGGTCGCGGATGTGCTGGCACAGCGCTTCGAGCTGGTCTTCGGCGCGGTGCGCGGCGAAGTAGGCGATCTGCGGCTTGAAGCTGCAGGCATAGGGCGCGGTGGCATCGACGATGTCGCGGCAGAACTGGAAGATCGCGTCGGGCTTGCCCTGCAGTTCGCGCGGGAAACGCTGCGGGTCGGGATCGAGCCCGACTTGCAGGAGCGAGTTGCTGGTGGTCCAGGCGTGTTCGAGTCTTTGGAGGAAGTTCATGGGGGCGTTCAGTGCAGTTTGACCCGGGGGCGCGTGCGCCGCATGAGCAGGCGCGCCAGGGCCAGGGAGGCGGTGCGTGAGATGCCCAGCACCGCTTTGTGGTGCATCAGGTGCAGGCTCATGTACATCAGGCGCGCCAGTGTACCGCTTACGAACAGTCCCCGTCCGGCCAGCTTGCCCATCAGGCTGCCCACGCCGGCATCCTGGCCCAGCGAGACCAGCGAGCCGTGGTCTTGGTAGACGTAGGGGGCGGTGGGCTCGGCGGCGCGACGCAGCCGCGCGCTGAGCTTCTTGCACAGGTAGTCGGCCTGTTGGTGCGCGGCCTGGGCGCGCGCCGGCACGGTACGGCCATCGCGCCAGGGTACGGCGCAGCAGTCGCCCAGCGCCAGGATGTGCGGGTCGGCGGTCTCGAGCCGTTCATTGACCTCGACCTGGCCCAGCCTGTTCAGCGGCAGGTCCAGTTCCGCCAGCAGGGCCGGGCCCTTGATGCCGGCCGCCCACATGCACAACCGCGCGGGGAATTCGCGGCCATCGGCGGTCTTGACGGAATCGGCGGTGACCTCGGAGACCCGGCAGTCGGTCTCGACGCGGATGCCGAGTTCGGTCAGGCGCGCGGTGGCGGCGGTGGAGATCTTTTCGGGCAGGGCCGACAGGATGCGCGGCGCGCCTTCGACCAGCGTGATCGCCAGGTCGCGCTCGGCGCGGAAATTCGGCAGGCCGTAGGCGCTGACCACATGGCTGGCCTCGACCAGCTCGACCGCCAGCTCGACGCCAGTGGCGCCGCCGCCGACGATCACCAGGTCCAGCCGCGCCGACGGGTCGCGCACCTTGGCCTGGTCGACCAGGGCCATGGCCTTGAGCATGGTCAGGCGGAACTGCTCGGCATTTTCGGTGGTATCGAGCGTGACGGCATGCTCGGCCGCGCCCGGGGTGTTGAAGAAATTGGAGGTGCTGCCCAGCGCCAGCACCAGGGTGTCGTAGGCCAGTTCGCGGCGCGGCAGCACTTCCTGGCCCTGGGCGTCGGCCACGGCGTCCACGGTGACCTGGCGCCGCTCGCGGTCGACGCCGACCAGCCGGCCCTGGGCGAAGGAAAAGCCGTTCAGGTGCGCCAGCATCAGGTAGGACAGGCCTTCCTGGTGGATATCGAGCGTGCCGGCCGCCGCTTCGTGCAGCGACGGCTTCCAGATGTGGAACGGCCGGCTGTCGACCAGGGTGATGTGCTGGCGGCCGTGGAGGCGGCCGAGCTTGGCGGCCAGTTCGAGGCCGCCGGCACCCCCGCCGACGATAACGATGCGTTCCGAAGGGGCTGGCGTCGAGTTGGGCATCATGGCTCCCAGTATAGAGGCGCGGACCCCTTGGCGGGCAAGCCGGCGCCGGAATTCAGTGCATCACGAAACGGCTGACCGCCACGCCCACCCAGACCGCCACCGTGAACAGCAGCAGCAGCATGACGGCGGCGCTGCCCAGGTCCTTGGCCCGGCCCAGCAGCGGGTGGGTGTCGACCGACAGGGCGTCGGCCAGCGCCTCGATCGCGGAATTGAGCAACTCCACCGCCAGCACCAGCACCACGGTGCCGATCAGGAAGAATACTTCGACCGTGGTGCGCCCGAGGAAGAACGCGGCCGGAATCAGCAGCACGGCCAGCGCCAGTTCCTGGCGGAAAGCGGCCTCGTACTTGATGGCGGCCTGCAGGCCCTGCAGCGAATAGCGCAGCGCGTTCAGGATGCGGCGCAGGCCGCCGGTGCTTTTGTAGGGCGAGTGGTGCGGATTGGTCGACATGGGGAGCGTAAGAAGGCCTGGTGTGGCGGCTTTTTAACAGATATGGGTTGCCGGCGTGATGCCATCCGAGACTGGTCGGCAATCCTCCTGCGTTGTGCGGGTAATGCTACGTTACTTTTTGCCTTCGTTGCGGCCATGCGATACCCTGGCGGCGCGCGGCATCGCGGCGTTGGCCTTCGTCCGCGTCCGCCGTGTGCAATTTTCTATCAACGCGCCGCTTCGCCCGTCTGGGGGCGGATGCATCGCGGCGCCCTGAGACATTGCCATCCATGCTCGAACGCTTGAATACGGAGTCCCTGTCACGCCTGCCCGCGGACGTGGAAAAGCCCCCCTATGACCGCAGCCGGCTGACACCGGGCATCGTGCATCTGGGGCTGGGCGCCTTTCATCGCGCGCACCAGGCGCTGGCCACCGAACTGGCCATGGGCGCCAGCCAGGATCTCTCCTGGGGCATTCTCGGCGTGTCGCTGCGCAGTCCCGCGGCGCGCGATGCGCTGACACCGCAGGATGGCCTCTACACCTTGGCGCTGCGCGACTGCGGCGCGGACGGCGAAGCGCGCGAGTCGCTACGAGTGGTCGGCGCGGTGCAGCGCGTAATGGTGGCCGGCGAAGATCCGCAGGCGGTGCTGGAACGCATCGCCTATCCGCAGACGCGCATCGTCAGCCTGACCATCACCGAAAAGGGCTATTGCCACGAACCCGCCACCGGACACCTGCGCTGGGACGACCCCGACATCCTGCACGACCTGGACAACCCGGTGCGGCCGCGCAGCGCCATCGGCATGCTGGTCCACGGCCTGGCGCTGCGGCGCGAGCGCGGCCTGCCGCCCCTGACGCTGCTGTCCTGCGACAACCTGCAGGCCAATGGCGATACCTTGCGCAGCCTGGTGCTGGCCTTCGCGCTGCGGCTGGACGCGGCCCTGACCGGCTGGATCGACGCGCACTGCACCTTTCCCAATTCCATGGTCGACCGCATCGTGCCGGCCACCCATGACGACGACCGCGCGCGCATCGCGCGGCGGCTGGGCGTGCAGGATGTCGGGCCGGTGGTCGCCGAGCCCTACCTGAATTGGGTGGTCGAGGACAAGTTCGCGGCCGGGCGCCCGGCCTGGGAAGCGGCGGGCGTGACTTTCGTGGCCAATACCGCGCCCTACGAGCGCCTGAAGCTGCGCATGGTCGACGGCCCGCAGTCGGTGCTGGCCTATCTGGGCGCGCTGCTCGGGCTGGCCACGATGCGCGAGGCGGTGGCGGTGCCGGCGTTGCGCGGGTTCATCGATGACCTGATGCGCCATGAGATCGCGCCGACGCTCAAGGGCATCCCGGAGGCCGGCCTGGAAGGCTACCGCGAGCGCTTCCTGGCGCGGGTCGGCAACGCGGCGCTGTCGCACCCGACGCGGCAGGTGGCGATGGACGGCTCGCAGAAGCTGCCGCCGCACCTGCTGGCCACGATCCGCGACCGGCTGCGCGGCGGCGACGATATCCGCCGCCTGGCGCTGGCGGTGGCGGCCTGGCTGCACTACCTGCGCGGCGAAGACGAAAACGGCGCGGGCTATCCGGTCGAGGATCCGCTGGCCGAGTCGCTGGCCAAGCTGGTGGCGCGCGCCGATGTGGCCGCGCGGGCGGCCGCGCCCAAGCAGGCCGCGTATCGCCGCGCCCTGGTGCTGGCGGGGTATCGGCCGGTGTTCGGCGACCTGGGCGACAAGCCGGTATTCATCAATGCGCTGGCCGCGCAACTGGAGATCCTGCGCGAACACGGGGTGCTGCATGCGCTGCAAGCCGTGGCGCGCGAGCCCGAGCCCGGCGCCGCGGCCGACAGCGGGGAAGGGGCCGATGTGGCTCAAGGCGCTGACGCCGATGCCGCGCCGCACCCCCCGCAAGCGGCGGCCCGCGCCGGCGGGTGAACCCGCGGCGCCGTGGCCATGGCCGCGGCGCTATCCGTCCGGAGATCGCAGCAGGCGCAGCGCGTCGTTGACGACGGCCCGCGAGCTGCCGTTCCAGGGCCGCCCGGCCTTGCCCGATCTCAGGGCGCGTCTTGCGGCGGGGCAGGTGAGGCGGCGTCCGGTGCCGAGGCGGATGCGGGCGTCGCCGCCGTGTCCTTGCCGTTGGCCGCGCGCCCGAAGCGCAACGCGAACTGCCGCGTGAACACCGCGCCGAAAAAGAAGATCTGCGCCGAGTAATAGATCCACAGCAGCAGCGCGATCAGCGAGCCGGCCGCGCCGTATGCCGACACCGCGGCGCCTCGGCTCAGGTATACGCCGATGCCCCACTTGCCCACCAGGAACAGCGCTGCCGTGACGATGGCGCCGGGAATCACGTCGCGCCAGGAAATGCGCGCGCTGGGCAGCAGCTTGAAGATCACGGCGAACAGCGCCACCACGACCGAAAACGAAAACAGGCTGGAGAGCCAGTCGGCCACCGTGGCGAAGGCCGACGCGGCCCACAGCTCGCCGTAGTACTTGCGCGCGGCGCCCAGCGCCGCGTTCACGGTCAGCGATATCAACAGGAACAGGGCCAGCACCAGCACCAGGCCGAAAGACAGCACCCGGCTGCGCACCATGCCGTGCAGTCCGCCCTTCTGGTTGCCGGAGACCTCCCAGAGATCATCCGGGCTGGCCTTCAATTCGGCGAAGGCCGTGGTGGCGCTGAAGATCAGCACGAAAATGGAAATCAGCGCCGCGATCCAGCCGCCGCCGGATTCATGCGCGCTGGCCAGCACCGTCTGGATCACTTCGGCGCCGCGCTCGCCGGTCAGGTCGCGCAGCGACGAGAACAGCTCCGAGCGCACCGCGTCCTCGCCAAAGAAAGCGCCGGCTACCGCGATCACCAGGATCAGCATGGGCGCGAGTGAAAACACCATGTATAGCGCCAGTGCCGCGCCCTTGCTGGAGGCGCGATGAGTGGACCATTGGTTGGCGGAATCCATCAACAGCCCGCCGATTTCGGACGGACGCAGGACACGCAGGCTCTGGGGAAGGCGCATGGCTCTGGGCGGTTGTCAGTGAGCCTCTCATTGTAGGTAGGTTGCGGCCGGGCCCGTCCGCCCGAAACGTAACAAGTCTGTGGAGCCGCGGGCGTGCCAGCCGCGGCTCCGGGTTGGCCGGCCCTAGCGGGCCTTGTCGTAGGCCAGGTAATTCAAATGGATGCCGATGTGATCGGCGATGTACTTCGCGTCATGCCAGACGCCCCAGATGAAGGATGAAGAGCGGTTGGTCTGGTTCGGCAGGCCCAGGAAGTAGATGCCCTTCTCGGCGGTGATGCCGCGCTTGTGCACCGGGTAGCCGTGTTCGTCGAAGATGTCGGCGTCGATCCAGCTGTAATCCACTTTGAACCCCGTCGCCCAGACGATGGCGCCGATGCCGGCCTGCGCCAGGTCCAGGCTGAGGATGGGGTTGGTGAGGCAGTCGGGGTCTTCCAGCAGCTTCCAGGCGTCGGGTTCGGGAGGCAGGTCCAGGCCGTTCTCCTCGATGTAGGCGTCGGCCTCGCGCAGCACTTCGAAGTAGTCGGCATCGCCCTGGGCGATGTTGCGGGCCAGGCCTTCCTCGAACGTCATGACGCCATCGGCGTAGCCGAGCGTGATGCCGACCAGCTGGATGCCGGTATGGGCCAGGCGCCGGAAGTCGATGGTCTTGCCGTTGTCGTAACCGCTGACCGCGAAGGCGACGTGTTCGCGCTTGGGCTTTTTCTTGACCTCGTCCCACATGCCCAGCGCGCCCAGCCACCAGCAATAGTCGCGTTCGCGATAGGCGCGGGGCGGGCGGTAGTGCTCGCCCACGGACAGGTAGACGGTGCGGCCGGCCCGCCGCAACTCTTCGGCGATCTGCGATCCCGAGGCTCCTGCGCCCACTACCAGCACCGCGCCTTCGGCCAGTTGCGCGGGGTTCTTGTAGGCCGACGAGTGGACCTGCTGGATACCGGCCTGTGCCGGCACGATCGAGGGATAGCTGGGGATCTGGAAGGCGCCGGTGGCGGCCACCACGTGGCGGGCCTCGATCTGGCCCGTCGAGGTGGTGACGGTGAAGCCGGGACGCTTCCGGTTGCGCTGGACCCGCAGCACTTCCACGCCGGTGCGCACCGGCGCCTGGATCATCCGGGCGTAATCCTCGAAATACCTGGCCATGCGCTCCTTGGGCGGGAAGGTGTCGGCACTGACGTCATCGAATGCCAGGTTGGGGAAGCGGTCGTGCCAGGCCGGGCCGTTGGCGACCAGCGAGTCCCAGCGTTCCGACCGCCAGCGCTCGGCGATGCGCCGGCGCTCCAGCACGATGTGGTCGATGCCCATCGCGCCGAGGTGTTCGCTCATGGCGATGCCGGCCTGGCCGGCGCCGATCACCAGGGTATTGGTTGTTTCCACTGACATGTTTTTCCTGAGAAGTGTCGAAGCCGGGGCGCCACTGCGTCGCGGCTTCGTCGCCGGGGGCATGAGCAAGTCCGCTCATGGATGAGGCGCAGTGTGGGCCAGAAGGCCGCGCTTGATAACTTGGTTTTTTGGACGCGGGGCTTAGGAAAAAGCAAATCACTGCCCGGCCCCGGCGGCGCGGCGGCGTTTCGCTTTTTCCGATGGACGGCATCGGTATCCACTAACGGCCGGCCGCGCCCGCCTCCCGTATGCTGCAAGCCATCGCCTCCTGGAGCGACGCAGCGGCACGCGTGCCGCGCGTGCCCTGGGAAACCCTGTCGACGAATCGCGAGCCGCTATGCAGAACAGCCCCGTGTCCCCGAAACCCTCCAGCGCGGTGAGCCTGGAAGGCGTGGTCAAGAAATACCGCCAGCAGACCGTGCTGCAGGAACTGTCGCTGAAGATCCGGCGGGGCGAATTCCTGACGCTGCTGGGCCCCTCCGGCTGCGGCAAGACCACGTTGCTGAACCTGATCGCCGGATTCGCCGATCCCGACAATGGCGAGATCTTCATCGAGGATCAACTGGTGACGGACCTGCCGCCCTATCAGCGCCAGATCGGCATTGTGTTCCAGAACTACGCCTTGTTCCCGCACATGACGGTGGAACGCAATATCGGCTATGGCTTGCGCATGCGCCGCCTGCCGGCCGAAGAGATCGCGGCGCGGGTGAGCGAAGCGATGGCGTTGGTCAAGCTGGACGGCCTGGGACAACGCCGCCCGCGCGAACTGTCCGGGGGCCAGCAGCAGCGCGTGGCGCTGGCGCGCGCGCTGGTGATCCGGCCTAAGGTCCTGCTGCTGGACGAGCCGTTCTCCGCGCTCGACAAAGGCCTGCGCGGCGCGATGCAGGTGGAGATTCGCGAGATTCAGCGCCGCCTGGGCGTGACCACCGTGTTCGTGACCCACGACCAGGGCGAGGCGCTGGCCATGTCGGACCGCATTGCCGTGATGTCCAGCGGCGTGATCCGCCAGATCGCCACGCCCGACGAGCTGTACCGCAACCCGCAGGACCCGTTCGTGGCCTCGTTCCTGGGCGATGTGAACATCCTGCCCGCGCATTACCACGGCACGGATCCCGACGGCATCCTGCTGCGCCTGGGGGCGGGGCTGATCCGCGTGCCGCGCGAGCGGCTGGTGGGCGGCTCGCACGAAGGGCGGCGCCTGGATATTTACGTGCGGCCGGAACAGATCCGGCTGGAGAATCTGCACAGCGACTCGGTTCTGAGCGGCACGGTGGTCAACCATGTGTTCCAGGGCGATCACATCGATTCCTACATCGACGTCGATATTCCGGTGGCGGGCCACCAGCGTGTGATGGTGCGCAGCGCCGGCCTGGACGCGCCGCGTCAGTGGCCGGTGGGCGCGGTCACCGGCCTGGCGCTGCCGGGCCAGGGAATCAGCGTTTTCGACGCGTCGTGACGATGACGGGCACGCTTCCCTCCACCATGTTGGCCGTCGTGGCGCGCGAGCCGGGCGATGCCGGCGTTCTGACGCTGGCCGAGCGGGCCGTGCCGCGACCCGGCCCGGGCGAAGTCCTGTTGCGGGTGCGCGCCGCCGGCGTCAACCGGCCCGACATCATGCAGCGCCAGGGCCTGGCCCGTCCCGCCGCGGGCGTCACCGATGTGCTGGGCCTGGAAGCCTGCGGCGAGGTAGCCGCCTGCGGTCCGGGCGTGCCCGACACCCTGCGCGGACGACGCCTGATGTGCCTGCTGCCGGGCGGCGGATATGCGCCCTGGTGCGTGGCGCGGGTCGAGCACGCGCTGCCGGTGCCGCCGCATCTGGACGACGAGGCGGCAGCGGCCCTGCCTGAAGGGCTGTTCACGGTGTGGCACAACCTTTTCGAGCTGGGCCGCCTGCGGCAGGGCGAGACCGTGTTGATCCACGGCGCGGCCGGCGGCATCGGCACGCTGGCGATCCGCATGGCGCACGCGGCCGGGGCGCGCGTCATCGCAACCGCGGGCCGCGCCGAGCGCCTGCCGGCGCTGCGGGAAATGGGCGCGGTCGATGCGCTGTGCTACCGCGACACGGATTTCGTGCCGGCCTGCCTCGACCTGACCGAGGGGCGCGGCGTGGATGTGGTGCTGGACGTGGTGGGCGGCGACTACGTGCGGCGCAACCTGCAGGCGCTGGCGTTCGGCGGGCGCCACGTGAGCCTGTCGTTTCTGCAGGGCGCCACGGTCACGCTCGATCTGCTTGTGCTGATGCAAAAGCAACTCAGCCTGCATTCCTCGACCTTGCGGCCCCAAACCGTGGCCGAGAAGACGCGCATGGCCCAGGCGCTGGCGCGTCATGTCTTGCCGCTGATCGCCGATGGCCGGGTCGCGCCGCGACTGAGCGCCAGCCTGCCGCTGGCGCAGGCGGCCGATGCCCACCGCCTGCTGGAAAGCGGCGAGGTGTTCGGCAAGGTGGTGCTGCGTCCCTGACGTCCGCGCGCCGGTTTCCGATTTTCATTGAAGGCACGGACCCGCCATGCTCAAACTGCTATACGCAACGACTTCTCCCTACGTTCGCAAGGTCATGGCCTGCGCCCATCTCGCCGGCGTGGCGGACCGCATCGAATGGCTCGATAGCGCGGCCCATCCAGTGCGTCGCGACGACCGTATCGCGGCGCACAACCCGCTGGCCAAGGTGCCGACGCTGATCCTGGCGGATGGCACGGCGCTGTACGACAGCCGGGTCATCTGCGAATACCTGGCCGACCTGGGCGCGGCGCCCGGGCTCTTTCCGCCCGCCGGAACGCGGCGCTGGCAGGCGTTGACCTGGCAGGCCCTGGGCGATGGCCTGCTCGATGCGGCGCTGCTGGCGCGCTATGAGCACACCGCCCGGCCAGCGCAATGGCAGTGGCCGGACTGGCGCGAGGCGCAGTTGGCCAAGGTGGCGGCCTGCCTGGCCGCCATCGACCGGCTGGCGCCCGCGCTGGCGCGGGACCTGCCCACGATCGGCGAGGTCACGCTGGGCTGTGCCCTGGGGTATCTGGATTTCCGGTTCCCCGAACTCGACTGGCGCGCCGGCCATCCGGATGCCGCGCGCTGGGAGGCCGCCTTCGCCACGTTGCCCGCGATGCGGGCCACGCTTCCCCACGAACCTTGAGGTCATCGTCCATGAACGCATCGACGCCCGCCACCATCCCCACGCCGGATCGCACCATCTGGTTTCTGAACGGTCCCAACGCCAACCTGTATGGCCTGGATGCCAACAAGACTTATGGCAGCGACAGCTTTCCGGTATTGCGCGAACGCTGCGAACGCAAGGCCGCCAGCCTCGGCCTGGGGCTGAGCTTCCTGCAGTCCAACCATGAAGGCCAACTTGTCGACTGGATCCAGGAGGCGCGTGGCCAGGCGCCGGGGCTGATCATCAACGCCGCGGGCCTGACCTATTCCTCGGTTCCCATCCTGGACGCGCTGCTGGCGTTTCCCGGCCGCATCATCGAGGTGCACATGAGCAATATCTGGCGGCGCGAGCCGTTTCGTCATCACTCGTATATCTCGAAGGCCGCCGACGGCGTCATCGCCGGCCTGGGCGGCGATGGCTACGAACTGGCCATTGAAGCCATGGCGCGCATGATCGCGCGCCTTGCCTGAGGACGCGGCGATGCGGGCAGACAATACGACGCCTTCCGGCGCGCTGGTGTTCTACAGCGATTTCGACGACTTCGACACCTGGCGCCAGGCGCTGCGGGCGCGCTTGCCGGGGTTGCGCATCCTGCATTCGAGCGAGGTCGCCGACCCGGCCGACATTCATTACGCATTGGCCTGGAAGCCCCCGGCGGGCTTCTTCGGCCGCATGCCCAACCTGCGCCTCATCATCAACCTGGGCGCTGGCGTGGACTCCCTGGTGGGCCGCGACGACCTGCCGGCCGGCGTGCCGGTCACGCGCATCACCGATCCGGACATGGCGCGCATGATGGCCGGCTACGTGCTGTTCGCCGTGCTGCGCCACGCGCGCGACATTCCCTGGTTCGAACAGGCCCAGCGGCGCGGCGAGTGGGCATACCGCCATCCGCGCGCGCCGGCCGACACGCGCGTGGCGGTGCTCGGCCTGGGAGAACTGGGCGCATACGCCGCGCGCGAATTGCAGCGTCAGGGTCTGACGGTTATCGGTTGGTCGCGCAGTCCGCGCGTCATCGACGGCATCCAATGCCATGCCGGCATGCAGACGCTGGATGCCGTGATCGCCCAGGCTGACATCCTGGTGGTGATGCTGCCGCTCACGCCGCAGACGCGCGGCCTGCTCGATCGCCAGCGGTTGCAGCGCCTGCCGCGCGGCGCGGCATTGGTGAATGTGGCGCGCGGCGCACTGGTCGACCAGGCCGCGATGACCGAGCTGTTGCGCAGCGGCCATCTGGGCGCCGCCACGCTGGACGTGTTCGAGCGCGAGCCGTTGCCGCCGGAAGATCCGCTCTGGCGGATGGACAACGTCCTGATCACGCCGCATCTGGCGTCGGTGGCGATTCCGGCCTCCGCCGCCGCCCAGATCGCCGACAACATCCTGCGCGTTTCGCGCGACGAAGTGCCGCACAACCAGGTCGATCCGACACGCGGTTACTGAGGCCCGATGTCGTTTGGCGTGGCAAAAAGGCGGCGTGGACGTTCCGGTCCACGCCGCCTTTTTCCGTGCCGCCGCTCAGTGCGTCTCGTCGATGTTGAGGATGCGGCCCAGCCCCAGGAAATAGTTGGCGAAGGCCAGCAGGCTCGCCGTCACGGCGATGTAGACCACTGACAGCGCCGCCAGGGTCGGGTCGGCGAATTCACGCACATAGTTGTACATGGCTACCGGCAGCGTTTGGGTCGCCTGGGTGGTCACGAACAGCGAGGCGGTGAATTCGCTGAAGGACATGATGGCGGCGAACAGCCAGCCGCCGAACAGGCCGGGCGCCAGCAGAGGCACCGTCACGGTGAGCATGACCTTCAGCGGCGAGGCCCCGAGGCTCGCCGCGGCCTGCTCCAGGCGCTCGTCGATGTTCTCCATGGAGACATAGACGCTGCGCATGACGAACGGCAGGACCAGCATCACATGGCACAGGATCACCAGGCCGTAGCCGCGGTCCATGTCCAGCTGGGCCACCAGGATCAACAGGCCCAGCCCCAGCGTGAAGTGCGGGATCACCAGCGGCGACAGCAGAATCGCCTGCAGCAGCTCCTTGCCCGGAAAGCCCATGCGCTTGACGGCAATCGCCAGGGCGGTGCCGATGAACAGCGCCAGGAACGATGTCCAGGCCATGACCACCAGGCTGGCGCGAAAACCCTGCTGGAAGTCCGGATAGGTGAATACCCGCGTGAACCACCGCAGCGACCAGCTCTGTGGCGGAAAGGTCAGCAGGGCTTTGTCGTTGAACGAGGCCAGCGTGACCACGAGTACCGGCAGCAGCACAAACGCCAGGATCAGCGTGATGAGCAGCGGCGCGCCCAGGCGCAGCGCCAGGGAAGATTTATGGGTCATGTCAGTGGGCTCCCAATGCCTTCAGACGCTTGGTGGCGCGGCCCAGCAGCAGCAAGGACACGACCGTCAGGGCCAGGCCGGAGACGCTCAGGCTGGCCGCCAGCGGGAAGTTCATCGAAGAGAATCCAAGCTGGTAGACCAGCGTGGAAACGGTGGGAACGCGTCCGCCGCCGATCATCTGCGGCGTGGCGAAGGCGCTGAAGGTCCAGGCGAAGGCGGTGGTGATACTGGCGATGATGCCCGGCATGGACAGCGGCAGCGTGACGGTGATAAAGGTGCGGACCGGCCCGGCGCCCAGGCTCTGCGCGGCCTTTTCATAGTCGCGGTTGATATGCGAAATGGCCGTGGCCAGCATCAGGACCACTACCGGTATCGTGACGTGGACCAGGGCGATCAGCACGCCCAGGTGCGTGAACATCAGATTCAGCGGCAGGTCGATCACGCCCAGTTTGCGCAGGACGGTGTTGATGAAACCGTTGCTGCCCAGCACGATGATCCACGAATAGGTGCGAACGATCTCGCCCAGGAACAGCGGCGTGATCGACACGATCAGGATGAACGACTTCAACAGGCGGTTGCGCACGCGCACCATGGCATAGGCCAGGGGATACGCCACCAGCAGCGAGCACAGCGTGGTTTCAATGCTCAGCAGCAGCGTGTTGGCGAATGCCGTCAGGTAAATGGACTTGCCCAGTCCGGAGAAGTTGGCCAGCGTCAGGCCGCCAACCGCCATCGAACCGGGGATAAAGGCGCGCACGCTGAATTGCAGTACCGCGGCCATCGCCACGACGATGCACAGTGCGATGAAGCCCGCTGGCGAGATCAGCCATCCCCTCAGGCCGGAACGCGTATTCATAGATCGTTTTATTCCCGTATGCGTTGATGCGTGCGGCAATGCCCGCATCCCGGCAAGGCGAATCGCCGGGACGCGGGCGCGGCGCTGGACGGCACCGCCATCAGTTCATGATGTTCTCGGTGAACCACTTGCGCCAGGTCGCCGTCTTCTCCGCGCGCAGCTTGTCGTCGATGACGATGGCCTGCTTGTCCCATTGCTCCTTGGTGGTGAAGACGCCCGGCAAGGCGGCGTCTTCGGGGGAAACCTTGGCATTGGTAATGACCGGGCTGGCCTTCTTGTAGGCCACGATCTTGGACTGGACTTCGGGCGACAGCGCGATGTTCATGAATTTATAGGCCAGGTCCGTCTTGGCGCTGCCTTTCATGATGCCCATGGTGTCGATGCCGAGCACGGCGCCTTCCTTGGGCATCGCGACCTTGATCGGCACGCCCTGGCCGATCATGTAATAGGCGTTCATCGACAACAGGATCTGCACCGGGGTTTCGCCGGTGGCGATCAATTGCTGGCTATTGGCGTCGTTGGTGTAGAACGCCTTGAAGTTGGGCTTGAGGGCCTTGAGTTTTTCCTCCCCTTTTTCCCATGTGGCCGCGGTGCCGCCCGACAGCAGGGCGGCCACCGTGATGATGTGGCTGGGATCGAAGTCGGGCGCCGACAGCTTGCCCTTGAGCGCGGGATTCCACAGATCGTTCCAGCTGTCGAACTTGATGTCCTTGGGCACCAGGTCGGGGCGGTAGCCGATCGTGTAGACATAGGCCCAGCTGCCGATGTGGTACGGACTGACCTTGGCGCGGTTCACCAGGTTGGCGTAGTTCGGCAGCTTGGCCGTGTCGAGTTTCTCGAACAGGCCGCCGTCGACATACAGCCAGCCGATGTGCGAGGTGGTGAAAGTAATGTCGCTTTCCGGCGTCTTGGCGAGCTTGGCCTTGTTCAGGCGGTCGATCGTGCCGCCGGTGATGTACTTGACGGGCACGCCGGTCTGGCGCGTGAATTCCTTGCCGATGTTCTCATCGATGAGGTCACGGAAGCTGCCGCCCCAGGTGCTGACCACGAGCGCATCCTCCGCCCAGGCCACATTGGCCAGCAGCACGGTTGAGAAAAGACCGGCTACGGTTAGTTGTCGAATCATTGCAAACCCCTTGAGTGTTTTGTGTCCGCCGAGCGCCGCCGACTTGAGCCCAGATGATGAAAGAGGGGGGCGGCGCGGGCCAAGTCGCCTTTTCCTTAGGCCTGGCTCGCAATTCCTGAGGCGCCGCGTTAACCCTTGCATGCGGGCCCGCAGGCGTCCCGGGTCGGAATTTCCGAGACCGGCCCCCGGAAAAAACAAATAGGCGTGGCGCGGCGCCGGGTCCGAAGATGGAGTCCCGGCGCGGCGTCCAGCGCGCGCCCTTGCCTACAGGCCCCATTTCTCGAGCAGCCATGAAACACAAGCGCATCCGCACCTTCAATACCAAGGCGACCTACCCCGAACAGAACCTGGACAACGACCTGTGCCAGGCGGTGGTGGCGCGCGGCAGCACGGTATTCCTGCGTGGACAGATCGGGCAGAACCTGGATACCTCCGAAAGCGTGTGCATCGGCGACGCCGCGGGCCAGGCCGAGCAGGCCATGGCCAACATCGCCATGCTGCTCAAGGAGGCCGGTGGCGACATCGAGGACATCTGCAAGATCACCATCTACATCATCGACCCGCGCTATCGTGAAGCGGTCTACCGCGTGGTCGGCCGCTGGCTCAAGGGCGTGTTTCCGGTCTCGACCGGCATTGTGGTGTCGGCGCTGGCCCGTCCCGAGTGGCTGGTGGAGATCGATGCCACCGCCGTCATACCCGACTGACCCGCTACAGGCAAAGGCCCTCGACCATGACCTTCTCGATCATTGCCCGCTGCCCCGCGTCCGGCCAGTTCGGCGCCGCCGTGTCCTCGTCCTCGCCCGCCGTGGCGGCGCGTTGCATACGCGTGCGCGCCGGCGTCGGCGCGGCGGTCAGCCAGAACATCACCGATCCGGCGCTGGGGCCGCTGGCCCTGGACCTGATGGCCGCCGGACGCACCCCGGCCCAGGCGCTGGCGCAGCTGCAGGAACGCCCGTTCATCGACTACCGGCAACTGATGGCGATCGACGCCACCCATCCGCCCGCGGTCTTCACCGGCGCCAGCGCGCTGGGTACGCTGGCCAGCGCGGCAGGCGCGCACGCCGCCTGCGCCGGCAATATGCTGGCCTCGCCCGAGGTGCCGGCGGCCATGCTGGCGGCCTTCGAACGCGCCGAGGGCGTGTTGGCCGAACGGCTGATGCTGGCGCTGCTGGCCGGGCAGGCCGCCGGCGGCGAAGCGGGGCCGGTGCATTCGGCCGGCCTGCTGGTGTGCCAGGACCTGGATTGGCCGATGGTCGACCTGCGCCTGGACTGGGTCGAAGACGGCCCCGTGCAAGCGTTGTACGCGGCCTGGAAGCTATACGAACCGCAGATTCCCGCCTACCTGACGCGGGCCCGCGATCCGCGAGATGCCCCGAGCTTTGGCGTGCCGGGGGATCTCTGAGTTCGGCAGCCGGACGCGCCTGAGGAAAATCTTGCCCGGCGCCGCGCGAGGAGGGGATACTTTGCGTGCCCCTTCCGCGCGTTCGCCGGCCTTTTGACCCTGTTTCCTCAAGTCGGACCATGCTCAACCGCATTTCCCTACGCCAGATGGAATACTTCGTGGCGACCGCCAAGCATGGCAGCATCGCCGCGGCTTCCGCCCAGATCCACATCTCGCCGCCGTCGATCTCCGCGGCCATTGCCCACATCGAAACCGAACTGGGCGTGCAGCTGTTTGTCCGGCATCCGTCCAAGGGACTGGCGCTGACGCCGCTGGGCACGCAGGTCATGCAGGAATGCGAGGACCTGCTGGAACGCGCCGCCAAGCTGTACGAGATCGCTTCCAACTCCAACGACACCATCCAGGGCGTGCTGCGCGTGGGTTGCTTCCAGCCGCTGGCCGCCATGATCGCGCCCGAGGTCATCTTCGGGTTTTCGCGCGCGTTCGAGAAAGTCGAGCTGCATATGGCCGAAGGCGACCAGCAGGAACTCATCAACCGGCTGCATCTGCTGGAAATCGACCTTGCCATCACCTATGACCTGCAACTGGGCGACGAGATCGGTTTCGAGACGCTGGCGCATATGCCGCCGCACGTGCTGGTGAGCGAGTTGCATCCGCTGGCCCAGCAGATCGCCGTCACGCTGGACGAACTGGCGCAGCTGCCGATGGTGCTGCTGGACCTGCCCATGAGCCGCGAGTATTTCCTGTCGCTGTTCGCCAAGGCCGGCCTGGAGCCGAACATCGTGGCGCGCTCGCGCTCCGAAGACGTGGTGCGCTCGATGGTCGCCAACGGCATCGGCTATGCGCTGTTCAACGTGCGGCCCAAGTCGAGCCAGTCGCTCGACGGCAAGCGCCTGGTGCGGCTGCGCCTGGCCGGCGAGCACCGGCCCATGCTGCTGGGATTGGCCACCTACCGGCCGATGAAGCCATCGCGGCTGACGCAGGCCTTCATGCAGCGCTGCCGCGCCTATATCTCCGATCAATACATTCCCGGCATGAGCGCGGCGAGTTTCTTCGATCCGTACATCTCCGGCCCGGCCGCCGACACGCTGCCTTCTTCCTGAGCCTCGCATGAATCGCCTCCCCCCTGACAGCCTGGCGCTGCTGCGCGAACTGATCGCGTTTCCCTCCGTCACCCTGACGTCCAACGCCGCCCTGATGGACCGCGTGCAGGCGGTGCTGGAGCAAGCCGGCATCGCCTCGACCCGGGTGCCGGACCCGCAGGACGCGACGCGCTGCAATCTGTACGCCAGCGTCGGCCCGCGCGACGTGGCGGGCATCCTGTTGTCGGGCCATACCGACGTGGTGCCGGTGGCGGGCCAGCCCTGGACCACGCCGCCTTTCGAGGCCAGCGAGCGCGACGGCCGACTGTATGGCCGCGGCGCGGCCGACATGAAGGGGTTCGTGGCGTGCGCGGTGATGGCCATGGTGCGGGCCGCGCGGCGTCCGTTGCGGCGGCCGCTGCTGCTGGCCTTGTCGTTCGACGAGGAGATCGGCTGCGTCGGCGTGCGGCACCTGCTGCGCGAACTGGAGGGCCTGGAGCCGCAGCCGCTGCTATGCGTGGTGGGCGAGCCCACGCTGATGCAGATCGGCACCGGCCACAAGGGCAAGGCGGCCTACCGCGCGCGCTGTTGCGGGCAGGCGGGCCATTCCGGCCTGGCGCCGCGCTTTGTCAACGCCATCCATACCGCCGCCGACCTGGTGGGCGCGCTGCGCGATGTGCAGCGCGAGCTGGCCGAACAGGGGCCGCGCGAGGACGGCTACGCGATCCCCTATTCGACGGTGCATGCCGGTACGGTGCGCGGCGGGACGGCGCTGAACATCGTGCCGGCCGAATGCGAGGTGGACTTCGAGATCCGCAATGTCGCCCAGGATGAGCCGCAGCGCATCCTGGCGCGCGTGCTGGAGCGCACCCGGACGCGGATGCGCGAGGCGCAGGCCCTGCCCGAGGCCGCAATGCCCGAGATCGTGCCGGGCAACGCGTATTCTCGCAGATCGAGGCCTGCGACGCGATGCTGGCGCGCCTGACCGATTATCTGTGCGACTGAGCGTCGCCGAAAAAGAAAAACCCCCGGGGCGAAGGACCGGAGGTTTTTCGGGGTACTGCGTTCCCCGGCCGAAGCCGGGGAGGCCTTGCAGGGGAAGCGGGGCTTAGAAGTCCATGCCGCCCATGCCGCCCATGCCGCCGGGCATGGCCGGGGCAGCGGGCTTGTCTTCGGCCAGTTCCACAACGGCGGCTTCGGCGGTCAGCAGCAGGCTGGCGACCGAGGCGGCGTTTTGCAGGGCGGTGCGGGTCACCTTGGTGGGATCCAGCACGCCTTGCTCGACCAGGTCGGTGTACTCGCCGGTCGCGGCGTTGTAGCCGTAGTTGCCCTTGCCTTGCAGCACGGTGTTGACCACGACGCTGGCTTCTTCGCCGGCGTTGGTGACGATGGTGCGCAGCGGCTCTTCGACGGCACGCAGGATCAGCTTGATGCCGGCGTTCTGGTCAGGCGTGTCGCCCTTCAGGTCGGTGATGGCTTGCTTGGCACGCAGCAGGGCCACGCCGCCGCCGGCCACAACGCCTTCTTCCACCGCAGCGCGCGTGGCGTGCAGGGCGTCTTCGACGCGAGCCTTCTTTTCCTTCATTTCGACTTCGGTGGCAGCACCGACGCGAATCACGGCAACGCCGCCGGCCAGCTTGGCCACGCGTTCCTGCAGCTTTTCACGGTCGTAGTCGGAGGTGGCTTCCTCGATCTGGACGCGGATCTGCTTGACGCGCGCTTCGATCGACTTGCTGTCGCCAGCGCCGTCGATGATCGTGGTGTTTTCCTTGCCCACTTCGATGCGCTTGGCCTGGCCGAGTTCGGCCAGCGTGGCCTTTTCCAGCGACATGCCGGTTTCTTCGGAGATCACCGTGCCGCCCGTCAGGATGGCGATGTCTTCCAGCATGGCCTTGCGGCGGTCGCCGAAGCCCGGGGCCTTGACGGCGGTGGTCTTCAGGATGCCACGGATGTTGTTGACCACCAGGGTCGCCAGGGCTTCGCCCTCGACGTCTTCGGCGATGATCAGCAGCGGACGGCTCGACTTGGCGACTTGTTCCAGCACCGGCAGCAGGTCACGGATGTTGCTGATCTTCTTGTCGAAGATCAGGACGAACGGGTCTTCCAGCGCGGCGACTTGCTTTTCCGGGCTGTTGATGAAGTAGGGCGACAGGTAGCCGCGGTCGAATTGCATGCCTTCGACGACGTCCAGCTCGTTTTCCAGCGACTTGCCGTCTTCGACGGTGATGACGCCTTCCTTGCCGACCTTGTCCATCGCGTCAGCGATGATCTGGCCGATCGAGGAATCGCTGTTGGCCGAGATCGAGCCGACCTGGGCGATTTCCTTGCTGGTCGTGACCGGCTTGGATTGCTTCTTCAGTTCGGCGACGGCGGCGGCGACGGCCTTGTCGATGCCGCGCTTCAGGTCGATCGGGTTGAAACCGGCGGCAACGTACTTCAGGCCTTCCTGAACGATGGCCTGGGCCAGCACGGTGGCGGTGGTGGTGCCGTCACCGGCGTTGTCGGAGGTCTTGGAGGCAACGTCCTTGACCAGTTGGGCACCGATGTTCTCGAACTTGTCCTTCAGTTCGATTTCCTTGGCGACGGAGACGCCGTCCTTGGTCACGGTCGGGGCGCCGAACGAGCGCTCCAGCACGACGTTGCGACCCTTGGGGCCCAGGGTGGTCTTGACGGCGTTGGCGAGGACATTCACGCCACGGACGATGCGCACGCGGGCGTCGTCACCGAACAGTACTTGCTTGGCAGCCATTTGTTAGCTTCCTTCGAAAATTCGTTTGAGGCAGGGTTTACAGCACCACGGCGAGGATTTCGTCCTCGCGGATGACGAGCAGCTCTTCGCCATCGACCTTGACGGCCTGGCCGGCGTACTTGCCGAACAGAACCTTGTCGCCAGCCTTCAGGTCGACCGGCAGGATCTTGCCGTCTTCGGTCTTCTTGCCGGGGCCGACGGCCACGACTTCACCTTGATCAGGCTTTTCAGCGGCGCTGTCGGGGATGACGATGCCCGACGCAGTCTTGCGCTCGTTTTCGAGGCGTTTGACGATCACGCGATCGCCCAGGGGACGCAAGGCCATGAGGAACTCCTGTTACTAAAGAAGAAAGTGAATGATCGGTTGGGCCCGGGAGGATTGTTAGCACTCACCGGAGTCGAGTGCTAATTATAGGGATGATGTCGCGGGGTTCAAGGGGGGAGGGGCACGCTGTTACATTTGGGCGAGGTGTCGGGGAAGTGCGTCCCTGTTTTGTCGAATTTCATCGAACTTGAGATTTGGTTCATGGACGTCGAACGCCACTCAACTTGGCAGTTGCGTCATGCCGATTGAGATTAACCAAAATGTGTCGGCCCAAAGCAGATCTGGCACTTGGGTCGATTTCAGCCCCTAAGGTACTTAGCCCCGAGTCCGTTTTTTTTTGAGAATTTCTTGGCACTGGGTCGTCACGGGTGAGCGATAGGCTCAACCCGCTTTCAGAGAACTTCCGCTTTCGACCCGAAGCAGCCCTTAAACCGAAGCCGACCCGTTTGGCCGAGGCGCGCTGAATCAGGTGCGGCCCTGAAGAGCTACGCCTCGGGCTTCTTCGAGAATCCATGTCGCAAATGCCTGAAGCGGCCCTGCACTCAATTCGATTGGCTCGGGAAGAACGAGGCAGAAGTTCTTGGAGACCCCTTTACCGTCCGGCCAGGGCGTTACCAAACGGCCTTGTTCAAGCTCTGTCCCGATGTAAAGGCGCGGCACCAATGCCACGCCCAAGCCGGCTAGCGCTGCCTCAATCAGCATGGAATGGAGATCGTAACGGGCACCGACCGCAGAGTTCGTCAGCACGAAGCCGGACTCTTGGGCATAGAGCTGCCAGGCGTCCGGATTTTGCCGCCTGTGAAGGCGTGGCAGTGCATCCAGTGACGTGTTTGCACCGGCGTCCTCGAGGAGCGCCGGACTGCACACGGGCACCAGCACCTCTTCGAGCAGGTGATGCAGATGCATACCCGCCCACGCGGGATGCTCGAAATGGATGGCGGCATCGAATCCGCTCCCGGCTAGGACGAAGGGGTCCATGCGCTCGGCAAGATGCACAGTGATGTTCGGATGTTTCTGTTGGAATCTTGACAAGCGAGGAATGAGCCATCGCATCGCGAACGTGGGGATGGTGGCAATGTCCAGGCTCGCGCCATCGCTCGGCTGCCCCATCAAGTACTGGCTGTCCCGATCCAGGCGGTCAAGCGATTCGCGGACTTGGGCCGCGTAACGCTCTCCGTTGGGCAGGAGGCGCACACGATTGCCGACCCGCTCGAACAGCGTGACCCCGAGGAAGGCTTCCAGCCTGCCAATCTGGCGACTGATGGCTCCTTCAGTCAGAGACAGTTCCTCTGCCGCGCGCGCGAAGCTGCCGTGGCGGGCGGCGGCTTCAAATGCGGTCAGTGCCGTGCTGCTGGGGATCTTCCTTCGCATGAGCGCTCCCGTTCTGAAGCTGGTGATCCAGCTTAGCTTGATCTTTTATCACTGAAGCATACCGAATAATCGTTTTATGCGCGGATATCAAGGTCATACCATGACGGAACATCAACAAAGAGGGCCGGACGCACAAGAAGTCCGGTAGCGAGTCACCCATGATCTATACCGTCGAGTGCAGCTTTGCCGACCCAGCCAGCGAAGCGGAGTGGAATGATTTCTACAGCCTGGAAAAGCTGCCCGCGCTTATTTCAGTAAGCGGGTTCCATACCTCGCAGCGATTCAAGGCGTTGAGCCTTGGCTGCCCCGTCTACCTGGCCATGCACTCCATCGACGGTTTGTCCGTGCTTGAGGGCGATGAGTACCGCCAGAAGGGTGGCGGCAATTTCGCTCGTTGGCAGCACCACATCACCGATTGGCACCGCAATCTTTATGGCGGCCTTGAACGCGCGCCTGCCATCGGTGAAGGAGACCATCTGATCGTCAGCGCAGTCGGTCCCGAGCCGCTCATCGAGATGGGGCTAAAGCCGGATCTGATGCGGGCCGTCGCATTGGAGAAATTCCCTGAAAACAGGTGGCTGGCGAAGCTGGATAGCGCCATCGGTCTTAGTGTGGAAACCCTTCCGAAGGACGTGTACCTCTATGCCCCGATGACCCCGCAATTGACGAGTGGCCATGGCGCAGTGCCCCAGACGCAGGGGCAGAATCGACATGCCTAACCTGACGATCTTCATCCAGGCGGAAAGGATGCCGCCCGAAGCGAATCTGGCGGAACTCACCGAACGATGCACTCGGCTTTGCACGGACGTCCTCCAGGCTGCGCTGGACAACGTGCATGTCATCTATGTCGCTGTTCGCCAGGGGCGCGGGCATCCTGCTTACGCGGAAATCAAATACCGCCTCGAACCGCTCAGAACGCCATCGGTCATGGACGCCTTCATGGCGCGACTGGATGAGGCCATAAAGCGCCATACGGGGCTAACGGCGCGCATCCGTTGCTTCGGCTATCCGGCCCCTGCCATCTGCGCGCGGAACTGATGACGCGCAAGGAGCGCCACAATGAAAAAAATGAAATTTCCAGGCCAGCAGATCGGCGAGTTTTCGATCACGGCCGTCGGTGACGGATACCTTTTTGCAAGTCTGGATCTTCTCTCCAATATCGATCCTATGGAGGCGTCCAAGTTGCAGCAGGACGCAGGCGTGAGCGACCCATCCTCGATCCACATCAACTGCTATCTGGTGCGTGGAAGGGGTCGCACGATCCTCATCGACGCAGGGGCGGGTGGGTTCAAGCAATGGGGTGGAAAGTTGATCGCGAATCTCGCACTTGCTGGTGTGCAGCCCGCTGACATCGACACCATTCTTCTGACGCATGCCCATCCCGACCATGTTGGGGGGCTGCTTGACGCGTCAGGGGAAGCTGCCTTTCCCGATGCAGAGTTAGTCATCCACCAGCGTGAGGCTTCTTTCTGGAAGGATGATGGCAACCTCAGCCGAGCGAGTGAGCGGGCTCGTGGCAACTTCCTGTTTGCTCGGAAGGTGTTCGATCAGTATCGGGAGAGGACGCGCGTATTCACTGATAGCGAAGTTCTCCCCGGCATTAGTGCGGTGCCCCTTCTGGGGCATACCGCAGGACATTCCGGTTATCGCATCGAATCCGATGATCGTAGTCTGCTGGTTTGGGGGGATATCGTTCATTTCCCCCAGATCCAGATTGCGCGTCCCGACGTATCCATTGCATTCGACCAAGATCCGATTCTCTCCGCCGAAACACGATCAAAACTGTTGGATGTTGTTAGCTCGGACAATATCCTTATCGCTGGCATGCACCTTGGCGAGCTTGGATTCGGAAACATCGAGCGCAAAGGTACGCGCTACGAGATTTCCTATGAGGCTTAGCGCCCGGTAGAGATGTCTGGGATCAGCCAGCAGCGAGGAATGAGATCAATGATCCCATGGTGCTTGCTGCCAGCGATCAAACAGAAAATCACTGAACGCCGTCAGCCGGCGCGGCACCGGTTCGCGCCGTGCTCGCACGATGCTGACCTGTATTGACCCAGCGGAACCTGCTCAGGTTAAGCGGCTACCCGAATGCGCGTTGTCCGTTTCTGGCCGGGCGCCGCCAACCCGTTACTCTCTCATCCTTGCCAGGCACTGGCCGCCACGCCGGCGGCCAGCAGTAGGCACAGTGGTGAAAACACGTACGTGTCCAACCGGGCGAAGGGCTCGCCGCCAAACCGCTTGAACAATCCCACGTAGCGGAAGTCGCCAATTGCCCGTCCGAGCAGAGCCAGCGCCAGCACAGCGCCAGCCCAGCGTAGCCAGGTTGGCGCCCCAAGTGTGTTCAGTAAGCCCGCGTTAACCGCAACGAGCCCGGCAAACGCCATCAATGCCAAACCCACCACGAATGTCCCCAGCGCAGACGGCCGAAACAGGGGCTTTCCGTCTTTAACAGGCAAGGCGATCTGGTAGGCGACGCGACCGCCCAGGGCCCAGTAGATGTGCCACAGCGACAGCACGACGAACACGGCACAGGTCAAGGCGGCAATGGTGGCTTGCATGATGATTTCAGAAAGTTGGAACCTGCGTGATTGTGCCCCGGAATTACTGAGAATGATCGGTAGGGACGAGCCGGTCATTGGCAAGCGGTCAGGTGGTCAACGCGCCGTTATCGGCTCTTGGAAATCACATCGCTCATGTACTTGTTCAAATCGCGAAAATCCTGAACGCTCCAGGAGTGCGGCGCCAGCTTTACGCCGTTCTCCCTCAACGTTCTCGGAATCAGGTCTCCGTTCGGACGAAGTATTACCGACGAGACAATGACGCCAGGATAATCATTGAGCCGCTTTTTGAACGCAGCAGTTGTGAGGTCAGGCGTGGGAGGATTGCTTTTCTTAGCCAATGGCCCTGTGCCCTTGATATCTGCACCGTGGCACATCGCGCATCTCTGCGTGTAGAGAGCCTTTCCGTTGATGTTTTCTGCGAAGGATGGCGACGGTTGAGTCAAAACCAACGTTCCTAGCGTAGCGATGAGTAATTCTCTTGCTTTCATGGGCCCTGGCTTATCACGCAAATTGGCGGGGCGCCGAGTATAGACTCCTAAGCTAGGAATGGCTCGTCTTGGCCGCTTCTGGCCGATTACGGGCATTGCGTGACACGAGGTCCCGACCCGCGCGACCTGGACGACCTGAGCGACGACAGCGTCCATCCGGGGGCGCACGTCTCAACGCTAAGCCTTGATGGCGATGAGGTCAGTTAATTTGTGCTGCGATACCTTGTCGGTATTTGCCGGGACCGATACCGAAGTATCGCTTGAACACGCGGTGGAAGGCGGCCTCTGACTGGTAGCCGACAGCCTCCCCAACGGCTGCGACCGAAACGCCACCGCGTTTGAGCATGGCACTGGCGTGTGCCATACGCGTTTGCAGCAATAGCACTGCCGGCGTTGTTCCTGAAACTTGCTGGAACAGCCGTGCCAACGTAGCGCGCGACATATTGCACTCGCGCGCCATGTCTTCAAGCGACCAGTCTCTTTCGGGGGCGGCCAACATACCGTGCAGTGCAGGCTGCAGACGGCGCTCACCCAGTAACGCGTAGAGCCCTGATACCGCAGGCGCTTGTTCTAGCCACGCACGGATCAGTAGGGCGAACAGCACCGAAGCCAGTTGAGAGACCACAATGTCCGAACCTGGGCGCGGCGTCTCCGTTTCTTTGCGCAGCATATCAATCAACGCCCGCAGATCGGCAATACCGCTAGCGTGCGCATCGCCTCGAATCACGACCGTATCCGGCAACGCCGCCACCATCGCATTCGGCACACCGGAAATTGGTGCGAATTCGCCGCAGAGTATGTCCGTCACCGGCCCATCTCCGTCATTGACCCGCTGCATCAGCGACGACACGGAAGGGACCAGGCGACTCGGCGATGCGTCGGCTGGTGCCCCGGTGTAAAGACGATGCGCCCGACCTCTGGGAAAGAGGGCGACGTCGCCGATATTGAGCGGCGTAGCGGTTTCGTCTGACCCATCCAGCCACGCGGTTCCGCTCAGTACCAGGTGATAGGGCACGACACCTGGCGCCGCGGCAGGATGATCAATGACCCACGGGGCACGGAAGTGACAGCGAACATCAAGCGACCCCTGCATGGGATAGAGCGACAAAAGCCGGCTGAGGGTATCCATCAGGAAAGAACGTTGAGACGAAAAAGCAAATTGTAGAGTGATTCAAGCATTAATCATCCGAAGTGAGCGCCATACACTGGGTTCATGTCAGCACGAGCTGTCACCGAACCGATCACCACAAGGAATCATCATGAGCCGTCTGTATACGCAAGCCCTTTCCGAAGCCACTGGCCAGTCTGCCGAACTGTTTTCCGCAATCAAGAGCGCCGTGGGCATGGTGCCCAATGCCTACCAGGTCATCGGCAATAACAGCCCCATTGCGTTGGAAGCGGCACTGAAGCTGGATGCTGCCCTCGGCAAGAGCAGCCTCGATGCGCGTGAGATCGAAGTCGTCAAGCTGGCCGTCAGCGAGGCAGCGGGTTGTGACTATTGCCTGGCCGCGCATACCCTCATGGGCCGGAAGAAAGGGCTGAGCCGCGAAGCGATGTTGGCCGTGCGCCAGGGCGAGCCATCGGGCGAGGAGCGTTTCGACGCGCTGGCCAATTTCGTGCGCACACTGGTGTCGACTCGTGGCACCGCCTCGCAGGAGGTATTGGCCGAGGTGAAGCGGGCGGGTTACAGCGATGCGCAAATTGTGGACACTCTGCTGGCGGTGGCAAGCATTACCTTCACCAATCTTTTCAACCGGGTCAATGACACTCCCGTGGATTTTCCCGCCGCAGATTGAGGCGCAGGTGATCCACCGGGTTTCCTGGATAGCGTCGATGTTAGTAATCGAGCGGTCATGAGTTCCGACTTGCTCAAGCAGCCCGGTGGACACGTCCCGCAGATCGGGCTGCATCTGGTCAATCGATTCATGCCAGGTCATGCGGCCTCGTAATGCGGATGTGCTCATCCAGCAAGGTGCGGTGCAGCCGTTCGACGACGCCGTTGCCACGCCCCAAGGTGGTCACCTGTCAGGTGAATACCCTCTCCGTACACGCCAGGTCCATGACAACTCATCGGGCGCGTTGCAGCAAGCTCTCGTTGACCTCCCGCAGATCGACGATACCGAGCAGGCCCATGTTGCGTCGCACCTCTTCGGTGATGAGCGCGATGGCATGGGCCACGCCGCGCTGGCCGGCCACCGTGGCCGCGTAGTTGAATGGACGGCCGACGAATACGCAGCGCGCGCCAAGCGCCAGCGCCTTCAGCACGTCTGTGCCGCGCCGCACGCCGCTGTCGAGCATGACCTCCATGCCGCCCGCGGCGTCCACCACCGCGGGCAGGGCCTGCAAGGGCGCCAGGCTGCCGTCCAGTTGCCGGCCGCCATGGTTGGACACGATGATCGCGTCCATGCCGTGCGCGCGGGCGGTGCGCGCATCGTCCGGGTGCAGGATGCCCTTCAACACCATCCTGCCTTTCCATGTCTTGCGTATGGCGGCGATGTGCCGCCAGTTCAGGTGGCCGCGATCGGAAAAATCCCGCAGCACATGCCTGGACAGAATCGGCGCGCCGCGCGTGGCGTAGTTGTTTTCGAAGTGCGGCATGCCGTGGCGGGCCAGCGTGCGCAGCAGAGTTCCGATCAACCAGCGGGGGTGCGTGAGGCCCTGCCAGGCCAGGCTGACGCTCGGCCGCAGCGGGGTGGAAAAGCCCGCCCGCACGTTGTTTTCGCGGTTGGCGGTGACCGGTGTGTCGACCGTCAGCACCAGCGTGTCCACCCCGGCGGCGGCGACGCGATCGATCAAGGCGGCGATCTGTGCGCTGTCGCCGGGCAGGTAGGCCTGGAACCAGGTCCCGGGCGCCGCCTCCATCACGGTTTCCAGGCGGATCAGCGAAGAACCGCTCATGATGCAGGGCACGCCTGCCTCGGCCGCCGCGCGGGCGAGCACCACGTCCCCGCGATAGCGCGTGAGCGCGGCAATTCCCATGGGCGCCACGCCAACGGGCGCCGCGTATTCGCGGCCCAGTACCGTGCAGCGCGTGCCGCGGCGGGACACGTCCACCAGCACCTTCGGACGGAACCCGTACTCGCCGTAGGCCTGCCGGTTGCTCCGCTCGGACTGCCCGTCTTCCACCGCGCCCGACACATAGGCAAACAGGGGTTTGGGCAGAATCCGCCGGGCGGCGTCTTCGAAGTCGTGCAGGCTGAGCATGTGGCGCAGCGGATCTGGCATGGCTGGGGTTCCTGGCGGCGCTCGGCGGGCACGCCGCCGCGCAAGGGTCATCGGTTACGGCGAATGACTATAGGCCGGGCCGAGGTTTGAATAAAGTGACTTTATTGAAGTCCCTTATTACACTTTTCTTCGTGCTCAATCGCCTGCCGCCGCCCGGCCTTTACTCCCATGACGCTCAAGCAACTCGAGGCCTTTTACTGGGCCGCCACCTGCAAGAACTTCGCCATCGCCGCGAATCGCCTGAATATTTCGGTGTCGTCGTTGTCGAAGCGGATCGGCGAACTGGAATCCTCGATCGGCGCCGCGCTGTTCAGCCGCAGCGCCCGTAGTGCGAGCTTGACCGCGCTGGGCGAGCAACTGGTACCCCATGCCAAGGACTTGCTGCGCAATGCGGACCAGTTCATGCAACAGGCCAGTGACAACCTCAGCTACTCCGGCCGATGCCGCTTCGGCGCCGGCGAGCTGACCGCCATGACGTGGATGGCCGGACTGATCGACGTCATCCAGCAGGCTCACCCCAATCTGCTGGTCGAGCCTTTCGTGGGCGTGGGCGAACTGGTCGAGCGCGGGCTGGAGGAGGGCGAGCTCGACTTCGCTGTGATCGCGGGCCCGTCGTCCCGGGCATCGCTCGCCTCGCGCGTGATCGGCAGCGCCCGCTTCGAATGGGTGGTGTCGGCTCGGGCCGTGCCCGATGCGGCCGCGCTCGAACCGGCCGACCTGCCAGGCCTGACGCTCATCACCCTGCCGCAAAGCTCGGGCGCGATCCGCATCCTCGACGACTGGCTGACCGAGCAGCGCGTGTCGCCGGGCCGCAATCAATGCTGCAACAGCTGGTCAGGCATTGCCGCCATGCTGCGGCAAGGGCTGGGGCTGGGCTTCCTGCCCGCCGCCTGGGCCCGGATTTTGATCGAGCGCGGCGACTTGCAGCCACTGTCGCGCTTTCCGCCATTGCCTCCCCTGGCCTATACCTTCCAATGGCGTCGCGACGACACGCGGCCCATGCTGGAAAGCCTGCGCGCACACGCGCAGGCGTGTCTGGACTTCCACGCGCCCGCCGGGATGATCTAGCCCGGGCGCCGGCGTGCGACGTGCGCGACATTTTCCAAAAAGCGTTGTTTTCCACATCAAATTATTCGCTTTAAACCGCCTTGAGCCCGGCGTAGAGTCTTCCCGGACAACGATCCAAGGAGACCAGGCGTCATGTCGGAGTTCGGATTTACCCTGCAGGAATGTCCTGCCGGCCCCAGCCGCGAGACGCTCGCGGCCTATCAGGCGCTGGCCGTGGCCAACATCAGCGATGCGATGAGCCGCGCGACCGGCACCTCGGCCTTGCTCCCGATGCATCGCTCGCGCCGTATCCTTGGCCGTGCCTACACCGTGCGCACGCGGCCGGGCGACAACCTGATGGTCCACAAGGCGATCGATTCCGCCGAGCCGGGGGACGTGATCGTGGTGGATGCCGGCGGCGATATGAACAACGCCATCATCGGCGAGATCATGGTGGGTTGGGCGGCCCGGCGCGGGCTGGCCGGCTTCGTGATCGACGGCGCCATCCGCGATAGCGAAACGATCGGCGCGGGCGATTTTCCCGTCTATGCGCGCGGGGTCGCGCATCGCGGTCCCTACAAGGATGGCCCCGGCGCCATCAATGTGCCGGTCGCGGTCGACGGGATGGTGGTGCTGCCCGGCGACCTGCTGGTGGGCGATGCCGACGGTCTGTTGGCCATCCGTCCCGACGAGGCGCCCGCTATCGCGGCGCGCGTGCGCGCGATCGCCGCGGCGGAAGCCCGAGTGCTGGAGGATATCGCGCGCGGAACGCTGGACCGCGCCTGGGTCGATGCCACGCTCAAGGCGCGAGGCGTGCTGTGAGCGTGGCGTCCCATCCCAAGACTGCCCGGCTCTGCCGCCTGGATCTCTGGCTCAATCCGGTGTTCGACGAGATCATCGGCGGCACGCCCGGTGTCTCGCTGTCGGTGCTGCCGGCAAGGGGCGACGATGCCCGCACGCTGGCCGGCCTGCAGTCGGCCCATGCGTATCACGTTTCCGCGGCCAAGGACGAGTTGCCGCGGCAATGGTTCGTCAATGCCGAACTGATCTCGCAATGCCCGGACCTGGTATGTGTCTCGTCCGGCGGCGCGGGCTATGACACCATCGACGTGGCGGCCTGCACCGCGGCAGGCATCGCCGTGGTCAATCAGGCGGGGGCAAACGCGGAGTCCGTGGCCGAGCACACGTACGCGCTGCTGCTCGCCGTGCAGCGCCGCGTGGTGGAATCGCACCATCGCCTGCGCCACGACGCCGGCTTTACGCGCGAGGACCTCATGGGCCATGAGATCCATGGCCTGGTCCTCGGCCTGGTCGGCATCGGCAAGATCGGCAGCAGCGTCGCCCGCATTGCGCGCGGCTTCGGCCTGCGCGTGATCGCGCACGATCCGCTGCTGTCCGCCGACACCATCCGCAGCCGTGGCGCGGAACCGGTGTCGCTGGACGAATTGCTGGCGCGGGCCGATGTGGTGTCGCTGCATTGCCCGCTGGACGCCTCCACGCGCGGCCAGTTCGGCGCAAAGGCCTTCGCGGCCATGAAGCGCGACGCGGTGTTCATCTCGACCGCGCGCGGCGGCATCCATGACGAAGCGGCGCTGCACGACGCGCTACGCGCCGGGCATCTGCGCGGCGCGGGACTGGACGTCTGGGAACAGGAGCCGCCCGAACGCGGCGCCCCGCTGCTGGGTCTGCCCAATGTTGTCGCCACCTTCCATACCGCCGGCGTCACCCACGAAGCCCGGCGCAATGTCGCCCGTTCATCGGCCACGCAGCTCGTTGCGATGCTGCGCGGCGAACGTCCACCGCAACTCGTCAATCCGGAGGCCTGGCCGCTGGCGGCCAAACGCATCGCAAACCTGGCATGACAACACGGCATGGGTCCCTGCCCGCATCGAAAAGCGCGAATCAGGCAGCCCCCCGCCAAAATACAAAGGAGACAACTCATGCAAAAACAAGACAAACGCTGGAAGCGGCGCGCCGTGGCGACCCTGCTGGCGACCGCTGCGCTGCTCACCAGCGGCGCGCAGGCGGCCGGCTACCCCGAACACCCGATCAACCTGATCGTGTCGTACGGGCCAGGCGGAGGCACCGACCTGGTGGCCCGCATGATGGCGCCCTATCTGCAGAAATACCTGGGCAGCGACGCCCGTATCGTCGTACTGAACCGCCCTGGCGCGGGCGGGGCGATAGGTTTCTCGGAATTGGCGCGCGCCCAGCCGGACGGCTATACCATCGGCTTTATCAACACGCCGAACTTGTTGACGATTCCCATCGAACGCAAGACGAGCTTCACGTGGCGCAGCTTCGATCTGCTGGGCAACCTGATCGACGATCCCGGCGCATTTTCGGTGCTGAACGACAATCCGATCAAGACCCTGGCCGATCTTTCCGCCTATGCCAAGAAGAACCCGGGCAAGGTGACGGTGGGCACCACCGGCACGGGCTCGGACGACCATCTTGCCATGCTGCGCTTCGAGCGGGTTTCCGGCGGCAAGCTCAGCCATATTCCCTACAAGGGCGCGGGAGAAGTGCGGGGCGCGCTGGCAAGCGGCGAGATCACGATCGGCGCCATCAACGTGGGCGAAGCGCTGCAGTACCAGAAGGGCGGAACCCCGTTGCGCATGCTGGGCCAGATGGGCAAGACCCGGTCGGCGGCGCTGCCGGACGTGCCGACGTTCAAGGAACAGGGCTTCGATTTCGAGTTGGCCTCGCTGCGAGGATTGGCCGCGCCCAAGGGCTTGCCCGAAGATATCCGCGCCAAGCTTGTCTCCGCGGTGAAGCGCACGGTGGACGATCCGGAATTCCAGGCCAAGGCCAAGGACATGTTTGTCCCGCTGCGCTATCTGCCGCCTCCCGAGTACGCCAAGGAACTGGCGGCCGGCGAAGCGGAATTCCGGGCGCTCTGGAAAGAAGCGCCGTGGCTGGATAAGTAACGGGTCGGGTGGCGGGAAGCGGGCCTCGGCCTGAGGTCCGCGTCAAGCGGTGCATGTCCCGGTTTCGCGGCTAATTCACCTTGATTTTGAACTCCCGCACGAGAACCGTATTGCGCTCCAGTTCTGTCTTTATGCGTGCGCCGAACGCAGCACCCGGCAGGCCCACCGGATCGGTTCCCATCTCGGCGAGCTTTGCGCGGACCTCGGGTTTGGCCAGTACGGCCAACGCGGCATCCTGCAGCTTCTTGATCGCTTCAGTCGGCGTGCCTGCTGGCGCCAGCAGGCCGTACCAGGTCGTGGCAATAACATCTTTGCCAGCAGGCCCGAGCAGTTCGCCGACCGTGGGGATGTCGGGCGCCAGCGGCGTGCGGGTTAGCTGGGTCACGGCCAGCGCCCGTAGCTTGCCCGCATGAATCTGCGGCAGCAGCGGCGGCAGCCCCGCGATCACCAGTTGCACCTGGCCCCCCAAGGCATCGGACACGGCCGGCCCCGCGCCCTTGTACGGAACGTGGATCAGATCGGCGCCGGTTCGGGCCTTCATGATTTCCAAAGCCAGTTGATGTGTGGATCCCGTTCCAGGCGTGCCCACGGTCAGGGGCGAACCTGATTTTGCCTGTGCAACCACGTCTTTCAGCGTGCCCTGGACCGACGGATGGGCGGCAATGATGTTCGGCGATTCCGCTATCAGCACAAGCGGGACCAAGTCGCGCGACACGTCGTATCGCGTATCCCGATACAGCGCGGGGTTGACCGTCAGTTCCGGGTTGCCCGCAACCAGCACGGTGTACCCATCCGCGCGGGCGCGCACAACGGATTCCGTGCCGATCATGCCCGCAGCGCCGCCTTTGTTTTCGACGACCACGCTTTGCTTGAGCTCGGTGGACATGGCTTGCGCAAGCAGACGCGCAATGACGTCGATGCCGCCTCCTGCCGGGTACGAAACCACCATGCGTATCGGCCTGTCGGGATACGTATCCGCCTGCGCCACGCCTGCCGTCATGGCCGTGGCAGCGGCTAATACGGCAAGTTTCGCACCGAGGCCTTTGCGCGCCAGACGCGCGAACGAATCGAACATGGATGTCTCCTGCGATGCCGGCATTGAGCGCCGATCTGGTAGGTGTAATGAAGAGGATTAATAGAAACGGGGGCGCTCGTTGGGCGCGGGGGTGTTCCCGAAGTCCCCGCGCTGCAGGATAGCGTCACGGCCGCCATGTTTGGCAATCAACTCGGATTGCCGAGTCTTGGCGCGTTGGTCGACGGCTTCGGGAATGCAGATAGCGCGCAGCGCCCGATCACACGCAGCGCGTTCGCTGGCATAGCCGGGATCGTCCGCGACATTACGCAGTTCTTCGGGATCGGCCTGCAGGTCGTACAGCTCGGGCGGCAAGTCGATATGGTGTATGTATTTCATCCTGCCAAGGCGCACGGCGAAGGCGCCCGCCACCGAACCGGTCGCGTGATACTCGATCAGCACGCCGCGATCTGGCTGTTGACCTTCGCATAGTTGCGACAGCGAAACGCCAGGGCGGTCGTCCATCAGGCCGGCCGTGTCCTCCCCCACGGCTTCGAATAGAAAGGGGAATATGTCGACGTGGCTGACCGGCGTCTGGACCGTCTTGCCTGACGGCAGCCCCGCGCCGCTGACAATCAGCGGGCAACCCGCTGACTCTTCGTACAGGGTCGATTTCCCCCATAACCCGCGCGCGCCCAGGTTGTCGCCATGGTCGCTGGTGTACACGATACGCGTATTGTCCTGAAGCCCTGCTTTGTGCAATGCCGACATCACGTTGCCGATCTGTTCGTCCAGGAAGGTGCACAAGCCGTAATACGAAGCCAACGCGCGTTGCACGTGCGCGTCGTCTTCGAAGTAGGCGCCGTAGTCCAGGCAGGACGCATAGTTGCGCACGTACGGATGCAGGTCGTCGCCAGGGCGCTGATGCAGTTTGGGCATGGGCAAGGTGCGATCGGCATAGCGGTAGTAATGCTCCGGGGGCGCGGTCAACGGAAAATGCGGCGCGACAAACGACACGAAGAGCACCCATGGCTTGTTCGTGTATTTGTGTGCCTCTTCTCGCAGCCACACCTGCGCGCTGGCCGCGATGGCGCGGTCGTAAGTTGTGTAGGTGGATTCGCCAGGCCCGGCGGTGGCGGCCAGCTTTTTGGCATGCCCACGCACGGCCAAGGGATCGCGCAGCAAGCCGATCAGGTCTCCCTTGCCCTCGACGACATGCATGGGCAGCAGCTCCTCCGAAAAGCCATTGTCCTCGTCTGAACTGCGAAAGTGCAGCTTGCCGATCGAGGCCACATGATGTCCGCGGTCGCGAAGCAGGTGATGCCAGCTTTTTACCGAGCCGTCATACGGGTCGGCGTTGTCCCAGAATCCAATCTGGTGCACGTACTTGCCCAGGGCAAAAGCCGCGCGTGCCGGCACGCAGATGGGACTGGTGGTGTAGGCGTCGGTGAACAGCGTGCCTCGCTGCGCCAATGCATCCAGATTGGGCGTATGCACAATGGGGTTGCCGTAGCAGCCCAGGACTTTACGGCTATGTTCGTCGGACATGATGACGAGCAGGTTTTGCGGTTTCATGCGGGTCTCCGGTGTTTTTCGATGTTGTCGCGGGAAAGTCTAGGCCCGGCTTGGCAGCGCGATGCGGAACGAGCTTATATGGGATAAGCTAATTCTTATGAATGCGCCCATATACGATTCGCTGGATGACGCACGCCGCGCGCTCGGCCGCTTGACGATGACCGAATTCCGGACGTTGCTGGCCATCAAGACGGCGGGAACCTTGTCGCGCGCCGCAGTGGCCTTGGGCGTGAGCCAGCCTGCGCTCAGCCAACATGTGCGTGACATGGAAAGCAAACTGGGCGTGCCTATGTTTGTGCGTGGCGCGGGCGGTATGACGCCCACCGCCTATGGCGACGCAGTCTGGCAACTGGCGGCAAGCCTGCGGGCGGACATCGGGGTCGCTGCCGAGGCGCTATGGCACGCGTCACGGAACGACAAGCCGCCGCTGCGCATTGGCAGCATGTCGGTCACCTCGGGCGGCATATTGGCCGTGGCGCTGGGGCGCTACGCCTCGGAAGCGGCCAACCCCGCGTGCGTGCTGGTCGAAGGGTCGCGCGAAGTTCTGCTTGAGCATTTGCATCACCGGCGCATCGATATGTTCGTGGGCAGGTTGGCCGACGATGAGCCCCCTTCTGGCATGCTGCGGGAAACCTTGTTCCAGGATAGTTGCGTTGTCATCTCCTCGTTGCGGCACCCGCTGGCACGTAAAAGCCGCCTGAATATGGAAGCGCTTTACGATCATTCCTGGATCGTGCCTGCCGAAGACACCAGCTTCTACAAGCAGATTGCGGAATCCATGCGGCGGGCGGGTGTGGCGCAGCCCGAGGCGCGCATCGCATCCTATTCCATGCTGGCATTGGCGGCCGTCGTTTCAACCTCGGAATTATTGGGCTTCCTGCCGATGTCGTTGTACGCATCGGGTACCTTGTCCAACAGTGTGCGCAGGCTGGAGGTGGATCTGGCCTGGACGCCGTCGCCGCTAGGTATCGTGATGTGGCGCGATGCCAGCCTGAATCCACGCGCGCAGCGTCTGTTGGAAATCCTGCGCGCCGTTGCTGGCAGCGCTCGCGCTTCGGCGCCGCATGCATGACTCCTTGATCCGTTAACCATGACGCCACGCCAGCTTCGTTATTTTCTTGAAATCGCCCGCAGTGGCAGTCTGTCGCTGGCGTCCAGCGCGCTGCGTATCGCGCAGCCCGCGCTCAGCCAGCACGTGGCGGTGCTGGAAAGCGAGTTGGGCGTGGCCCTGTTCGAGCGGCACGCCAAGGGCGTCACGCTGACGGCCGAAGGCAAGCGCCTGCAGCAGCGCGCCGCGTCCATCCTGGACCAGTTGGAATCGCTGAGAGCCGATGTGCTGGGCTCGACGGGAAAACCGCGAGGACCGGTGCGGGTATGCCTGGCGCGTTCGCTGGCGCAGGTGGTGGCCGCGCCCTTGATACGGTATGTGGAACGGGAATATCCCGACATCCGGCTCTTGTTGTCGTCGGCGCTGTCCAGCCAGGTGCGCGCGGCGCTTGAGACGCGGCAACTGGATGTGGCGCTGATGCCCAACGCGTTCGAACTGCCGGGCTTGTATTGCAAGCCGGTATACGAGGAAGGATTTTCGCTGTTCGGTCTGGAATCGATGTTCGACCGGCGCGGCAAGACCATCGCGTTTTCGGAGATCGGGTCGCGGCCACTGGTGGCGCCGGACCGCGATCACGATCTGCGCCGGCTGGTTGAGCGCACGGCGGTGGATCTGGACTGCCCGTTGAACGTGAAATATGAAATCAACGATCCCGAGTTGAATTTTGCCTTGGTGCGTGAGGGCGTGGCGTTCGCGATCCTGCCCGACAGCGCAGGCCGGGAACTGGGGCTGGGCACCCACACCGTGGGAGCACGGCGCCTGCTGCGGCCGCCGATCAAACGGATGCAGGCCATCGTGCGCGTGGCGGATAACGCGCCCGGCAGCGCGGTGCTGGCCGTGGAGCTGGCGCTACAGGCTGTGTTGCGCAGCTTGGTGGAACACAAGGTGCTGCGCGGCACGCTGGTATATGAAAAAACTTATACAAAACGCAGATAAATAATATTTGTCTTCAGGGCCGCTGCGACCGTACGCTACCCCAAAAATGGCGCACAGAAAGCGCCGATACGGAGACAAGCATGCAAGTCGGACGCAGACAATTTCTAGGCGCCCTGGGCGCCGCCGCGTGCTGTAGCGCGGTGCCGTTCAGGCAGGCGCGAGCCAATCCCCCTTTGCGTATGTTGGTCGGTTTCGCCCCGGGAGGCGCGGCCGACCTGGTGGCGCGTGCGCTGGCCGAAGGCATGCGAGCATCGGGCTACACCACCATCGTCGAAAACAAGGCGGGAGCGGGTGGCCGCATTGCGGTCGATGCGCTGTTGGCGTCGGGCGCAGATGGCAATTCCGTGCTGTTCACGCCCTCCACGAACCTGACGCTATATCCCCATTTGTACAAGGACTTGCGCTACACCACGGCGGATTTCACCCCCCTGGGAACGGCCAGTCAATTCGATTTCGCGTTCGCGGTGGGCGCCAACAGCCCTGCCAGAACACTGGCTGAATTTCTGCAACTGGCGAAAAAGGACATGCGCATGGCCGTGTACGGCACTCCCGGCGCCGGCACCGTCATGCATTTCCTGGGCATCATGCTGGCGAACGCCAGCAAAGTGCCCTTGACGCCCATTCCCTACAAGGGCGGATCGCCGGCGCTGGCCGACACCGTGGGCGGGACATTGCCTGCGTTGATCACAACGCTGCCCAACCTGATTCCCATGCACAAATCCGGCAAGATCCGGATCCTGGCCACGACGGGATCGGCGCCGTCGGCTGCGCTGCCCGACGTGCCCACGTTCGCGTCCGCTGGATATCCGTCGCTGACGATGGCCGAATACTTCACGCTGCTGGGCAACAAGGGCTTGCCCGCCGAGCGGATGCAGGCATTGACCCGTGCCGTGGCCGACACCGTGCGCTCCCCGGCTTTCGAACGGGTCATGCGGCAGCAATTCTTTCAACCCAAAGTCACCGCGCCCGCGGCCTTGAAGCAGCAGCTGGTACGCGAAGACGCGTTCTGGGATCAGGTCGTCAGGGACAGCGGCTATCGCCCCGAGGCCTGACGCCGCGTGAGCGCGGCTATCCTATTTGCAGGAAGCACAATGAAAGGCAAGAACATCGTCGTCATCATGTCCGATGAGCACAATCCCCAATTCATGGGCTGTTCCGGGCATCCGTTCATCAAGACCCCCCATTTGGATGCACTGGCTGCGCGCGGCGCACGGTTTCCCAACGCATACACCCCCAGTCCGATCTGCGTGCCGGCCCGGGCGGCGTTTGCCACAGGCCATCGGGTGCACCAGACCCGGCATTGGGACAACGCCATGCCGTACGTGGGCGATCCCCAAGGCTGGGGCCATGTGCTGCAACAGCGCGGCATCAACGTGGAGAGCATAGGCAAACTGCACTACCGCAATGAAGAGGACCCAGTCGGCTTCGACGCGGAACATATCCCCATGCATGTGGTGGGCGGGCACGGAATGGTGTGGGCGTCGATCCGCGATCCGTATCTGCCCGTGGCCGGCCGCAAGCGCATGCTAGGCGACCGCATCGGCATGGGGGAATCTGCCTATACCTCCTATGACCGATCGGTCACGGGGCGCGCGCTGGACTGGCTGCGCGCGGCGGCGGACCGGGGGCATCCCTTTGTGCTGTACGTGGGCCTGGTGGCGCCCCATTTTCCGCTGATTGCGCCGCAGGAATTCTTCAGTTTGTACGAGGCGCGCCAGATTCCCGAGGCCAAACTGCATCCGAAAAACGGCTACGAACGACACCCCTGGGTGCAGGCCTATGCGGAATTCGAGCGCAGCGAGGAAACGTTCCAGGATGAAGAGGAGCGGGTCAACGCCTTCCTGGCGTATTACGGACTTTGCAGCTTCCTTGACAGCAACGTGGGCCGTATCGTGGACGCGCTTGCCACGCTGGGCCTGGCCGACTCGACCCACGTGGTCTACACATCGGACCACGGCGACAACGTCGGGGCCCGCGGTTTGTGGGGAAAGTCCACGCTGTATCAGGAAAGCGTGGGCATCCCCATGATATTGGCGGGCCCGGACGTGGCGCCCACCGTCTGCGAGACGCCGGTGGATTTGCTGGATCTTTACCCGACGCTGTTGCAAGCCGTGGGCGTGGATCCGGCGCCGTATCAGGGCGCCCGGCCAGGAAAGTCCTTGTTCGACATCGCGCGGCAGCCGGCCGACGCCAGCCGCGCGATTCTCAGCGAATACCATGCCGCCGGCAGCAACACGGCGGGCTTCATGCTGCGCAAGGGGCCTTGGAAGTATCACCACTATGTGCGCTTCCAGCCGGAGCTTTTCAACCTGGATTCAGATCCCGGCGAACTGCACGATCTGGCGGGCGACCCGGCTTATGCGGCCGTACTGTCCGAGATGAAGACGGCGCTGTACGCAATCTGCAATCCGGAAGACGTGGACAGGCAGGCCAAGGCCGACCAGGCCGCGATGATCGAACGCTTGGGCGGCCCCGAAGCCGCCTCGACGATGGGCGCCAGCGGGGCAACGCCGGCGCCCAGGGTGGAGCAAGCAGCATGAACGTGGATGCCCGGTATCTCAAAGACTGGAGCGGCCTGACGCGGGGTGTGCCTAGCGAGGTGCACCGGCCCATGACCACGGACGACGTGGCGGCGCTTGTTCGCGATGCCGATCTGCGGGGGCGCAAGATCACGATCCAGGGCGGGATGACGGGGCTGGCTGGCGGCGCGGTGCCGGGCGATGGCGATGTGGTCATCAACATGGAGCGCATGAATCGCATTGAATCCATCGACGAGGTGGAAGGGATCATGCAGGTGCAGGCGGGCGCCACGCTGCAACAGGTGCAGGAAGCCGCCGCCGCAGCAGGTTGGTTCTTTCCGGTGGACCTGGGCGCGCGCGGCACGTGCCAGGTCGGCGGCAACGCCGCTACCAACGCGGGCGGCACGCAGGTTGTGCGCTACGGCACGATGCGCGATTCGGTGTTGGGGCTGGAAGCGGTCTTGCCTGATGGGTCGGTCGTGACGTCGTTGACGCGCCTGGTCAAAAACAGTTCGGGTCTGGACTTGCGTTACCTGTTCATCGGCTCCGAAGGGACGCTGGGCGTGATCACCCGGCTGATCCTGCGCTTGCAGCCCGATCCGGGTGCGCCGGCGACGGCGTTGGTGCAGGTGCCGGACACGGCGTCCATGGCCTTGTTGTTGCGCCATTTGAAAAAGACCTTGGGTCCGCAACTGACCGCCTATGAATTCATGTCGGCGCCGTTTCTACAACGCGCCGCAGCGCTGACGGACGTGTCCCTGCCATTGCCTGGCGGCGCGCCATGGAGCGTGCTGATTCAGGCCAGCGGGTTGGCTGGCGTGGACCCGCAACTGGCGCTGGAAGGCGCGTTGGAACAGGCGTGGGAGGCCGGTACGATCAGCGATTGCGCGGTGGCGTCCAGCCTGTCCGATGCGCAGAAATTCTGGCGGCTGCGGGAATGCATTCCCGAACTGTTGACGGCGCTCAAGCCCACAGTGAATTTCGACTGTGGCCTGCCCTGGACCGAAATGTCGGGCTTCGTGAGCGAGGTCGAGGCCGCGCTGAGACTGAAATACCCGGATGCGGCGCACTTGTTCCTGGGCCATTTGGGCGACAACAACGTTCACATCCTGACGGGACCGCATGACCCAAGCGAATGGCTGGACGTGGAGGAGGTGGTGTACAGCGCGCTGCGAGGCCGGCAAGGGACTGTCAGCGCTGAACACGGCATAGGCTTTCTGAAAAAGCCGTTTCTGGGCTATACCCGCAGCAACGGCGAGATCGCGTTGTTGAAGCGCCTGAAGCGTGCGCTAGACCCCAACAATACGTTGAACCCGGGCCGCATTGTCGATTGACGGTCGGTTTCCGACGGAAAGTGTTCCGGGTGCAAGTGGCTCTGCCCCATCCGGAGGTTCGTAGCGCGGGTGACTGGTCACGGCCGCGCCGAACGGGCGCCAGCCCCCCGGCGGTGGGCCTCGAACGCCAACCGCCGGCATGCGCACCTCCCAAGTAAGCCGTGACACGCCACGGCATTGGCAGGATGCGCTTTGCCTCGCCGCAGGTAGGGGGCCCAGCCCTAGTTTTTATCCCCGATGCCAGCGTCATCGACGACTTTCTTCCAGCGGGCCTGTTCCGCCGCGATGTAGGTCTGATAGGCCTCGGGCCCCATATAGTCTTTCTGCAGGCCCAGATTCGCCAGCTTATCCGCGACGCCTTTCTCGTTGAGAATCTGCTCGATATCCTTGGCGAGCTGATGCACGATGGGCGCTGGCGTCTTGGCCGGCGCGGCGAAACCGAACCAGGACCTGACATCGAAGTCCTTGATGTTCAGCGCCTCCTCGACGGTCGGCACGGACGGCAGCGCCGAGCTGCGCACGTTGGTCGCCGCGGCCAGCGCTTTCAGTTTGCCCGCTTTGACGTATTGCCCGGCCAATGCGGAAGTGAGCGCCATCATGTCGACGCGGCCGGCCATCAGGTCTGACAGCGCATCCGATTGGCCCTTGTACGGCACATGGACCAACTCGGTGTGGGTGCGCTGGGACAGCAATTCGCCGGTGAGGTGATTGGAGGTGCCGACGCCAGGCGACGAGTAGGTCAGGGGCGGGCCGGACTTGGCGCGATTGAGCAGGTCCCGCAGCGACGAGGCCGGATTGCTGGGGTTGACCACGATGACGTTGGGAATCATCCCGACGTTGGCGACCGCGACAAAGTCCTTGGTCGGAGACCACGGGATGGTCTTGCTGATGCTGGGCAGTACCGTGAAGTAGGTGCTGACCGCCAGCAAGGTATAGCCGTCCGCGGGCGCGCTGGCGACGTGTCCGGTGCCAATGGCGCCGCCGGCGCCCGCGCGGTTCTCCACGACCACCGGCTGCCCGTATTTGGCTGACAGGCGCTCGCCGATGATGCGGGCGATGGAATCCACGACCCCGCCCGGCGAGAACGCGACGACCAGCGTGATGGGTTTGGTGGGATACGCGGCGTCCGCCGCCGAGGCGACGCCCGTCGTCGCCAATGCGCTCGCCGCGACTGCGGCCAGTATGATTTTTTTCATGGTCTCCTCCGGTGCCGTGGCGATTGTCCGCCCGGCCGTGCTGTGGCTGATGCGCCGTTCTAGTTGTTCAGTTGTCCGGGCAGCGTTGCGCTGCTTGCGCACACTTCAAAGTATTCGACTTTGGGGTCATAGGATTCCAGGCGCTTTTGCGTGCTTTCCTTGACGATCGCATCTTCCAGGGGCGCGCCCTTGGCGAACAGCTTTACGGCGTCCATGTCGCGCCAGTAGCTCAGATATAGCAGTTCGAATTTGTCGCCGACCGGCTTCTTGGACAGGGATGCGCCCAGGTTCCCGTCCAGCGCGGCCATTTCCCGGAACGTGGTTGCCTGCAGATGCGCAATGTACTCGTCGATGACGGCTTGGGATGTGGCGATCGCGCGCCAGGATCGGATGATCATGTTTTGCTCCAATTGAAGGGTGGGTTGAGAGCGGCTCGTCGCTCGCGTTAGTCTGGTTGAACGACTTTGCCGGGGTTCAGCAGGTTCCTGGGATCGAGCGCCTGCTTGATGCGCTGCATCATGCGCAGGCGGGCGCCCGCCTTGTACTTGCGCAGGTGGCTCGTCTTGCGAGCGCCGATGCCATGCTCGGCGGAAAACGATCCTTCGAGATCGAGCACGATGCGATACAGCTCGTCGCGCAGATCGTCCTCGATGTTTGGCGTGACTGCCGCTTCGTGCAGACGGGACGTATGAACGCTGAAATGCAGGTTCCCGTCGCCCAAGTGGCCGAAGCAGACGATTGGCAGCGCGCCATGGCGTTCTTCGATTTTCCGCGCCGACAGAACCAGGAATCGATTGACCGCCGAAATCGGCACGGAAATATCGACATTGACGACGTGCGGCTTGCTGGCCTGGGCCAGGACGATGTTCTCCCGGATCAGCCAGAAGCTCTTGGCGCGCTGCATGCTGTCGGAGATCGAGGCATCGATCAGTTCGGCGTCGTCCATCGCGGCGCCCAGCGTCTGCTCGATGCGTGCCTGCAGCGTCTCGTGCGGCGCCTGACTGTCTAGCTGCATCAGGGCAAACTGTTCGACATCCTTGTTGTCGAGAAAGGGTATTGGCATGCCGGGAAATGCGTCCGCCGCCAATTCCAGGCTGGCGCGATTCATGATCTCGAAGCTGGTGAGCTCGGTTCCCAGCGAGGCCTGGCAGCGGCGCAGGAGCGCGACCGCGCTGTCCACGTTCCGCAAGCCCATCCAGGCGCACACCGATGACGCCGGCGCGTGTTCGATCTTGAGCGTTGCCGCCGTGATGATGCCCAGGCTACCTTCGCTGCCGATGATCAGGCCCTTGAGATCGAAGCCGGTGTTGTTCTTGCGCAGGCCGCCCAGCTCCGACACGAGTTCTCCGTCGGCGGTCAGGAACTCCAGACCCAGGCAGAGGTCGCGTGCGTTGCCAAAGCGCAGGGCCTGCGCGCCGCCGGCATTGGTGGCGAGGTTGCCGCCGATCGTGCACGTGCCTTCCGAACCCAGGCTGAGCGGAAAGAGCAGGCCTTGTGCCATCAGCGATTCACGCAGGCCTTGCAAGGTGCAGCCGGCTTCCACCGTGACGGTCATGTTGGCGCGGTCGACCTTGCGGATCGCGGTCAGCCTGCGCAGGCTCAGGATGACCTGGGAACCCGATGCGTCAGGGGTCGCGCCGGCCGCCAGCCCCGTGTTGCCGCCTTGAGGCACGATGGCAACATGCCGGTCGGCGCACTGTTGTACGACCGCGCGGGTTTGCTCGACCGATCCGGGTCGCACGACGGCGAGCGCCGATCCGTGGACCTGGCCGCGCCAGTCCGTTTCATAACTTGCCTTGTCGTCGCCGGCCAGCACGTTGGCCGGGCCGACGATCCGGCGCAACGCGCCCAACAGTTCGTCATGCATTCGATGGCTCCCCCGATATTCTTTCGGCGCCATAGCGCCATTTTGCTGGCGAGTCTGGCCGAGGATCCTTGTCTTGGAAAGGGCTGTTTCGCTGTGCGGTTCACCGTGGCGCCACGGCGTCGGTCAGGCGCCGGGGCGTCTGTTTTGCAGTGCGAAACGGCTCCTCATGGTCAGGGAGCCTTGATCTACTGTCTGGGTATTGGCCGATGCGCGGCCCTTGCCGCCGTTGGGGAGAAGCCGCTTCGGTCGCATAGAAACAAGAACATACGATGCGTGGATGGGACAATGGATCAAAAATTCGCTGATTATTTCGTGAAGCCGCTCGAATCGCCGATTCGAGCGCTGTTTCCCTATCTCAAGGATCCGTCGATCATCGGATTTGCCGGAGGCAACCCGGCCGTCGACGTGTTTGACGTGGCGGGGCTTCGTGAGGCCATGGCCGAGGCGATGTGCGCGTCGGCCGACGGCTGGGCGCAGTACTCGGCCACCGACGGCTTGCCGCGTCTAAGGCAGGCCATCATCGGCTACATGGGCAGGCGGGGCGCGCCAGTCGACGAGGCCTCGCTGTTGCTGACGGCGGGCTCGCAACAGGCGCTGGACCTGTTGGCGCGGGTACTGGTCAATCCGGGCGACAGGATCATCGTCGAGCGGCCGACGTATCCGACGGCCATCCAGACATTCAAGTCCGCCGGCGCGCGGCTGGTTGGCGTGGATAGCGGACCCGACGGCATCTGTCTGGCGCACCTCAGAAGCATCCTGGAGGAGTCCAGCGCGAGCGGCAGACCCAAGGCGCTTTATTGCGTGCCTACGTTCGGCAACCCCACCGGGCGGACGTTTTCCGCGCAGAACCGCCGCGGCCTGCTGGCGCTGGCGAGCGAATTCGATCTGCTGATCATCGAGGATGATCCCTACAGCGCGCTCAGCTTCGAACCCCTGGATTTGCCGAGCCTCCATCGCCTTGCGCAGCAAGACGCGTCGACCTCCGGTCTGGTCGTGTATCTGTCGAGCCTGTCCAAAGTCATGGCTCCCGGGATGCGAATCGGCTGGATGATCGGGGCGGCTGCGCTGGTGCGGCGATGCGCCATCGCCAAGCAATCGGTGGATCTATGCTCCAGCACCTGGACGCAGGCGGCGGCCGCGGTCTACCTCGAGGCGGGACGGCTGGAGGCGCATCTGCCGCGCGCGTGCGAAGTCTATGCGGAACGCGCCCTGGCGATGCAGTCCTGCTTGTCCTCCCTGCTTGGCGACCGATTCGAATTCGACGCGCCACGGGGAGGCATGTTCATCTGGGGACGCTTTCCGGCGCGGGTGAATACTCAGGCGTTGCTGAAAGCATGCATCGCTCAAGGAGTGGTGTTCGTGCCGGGGGATGCGTTCTATGCCGATGACGCGGACGGCAGCACGGCGCGGCTGTGCTTCTCGATGTGCTCGCCGGATCGCATCGAAGCAGGCGTGCGCCGGCTGGCGCAGGCGCTCGACCGATACCAGGCCGGTCAGGTCGCCGATTGATTCGGCCGATCGCCCGATGCCGGCATTATCCGCTGCGGCGCGATGGCGCGTCAGGCGCCGCCGAGTACTGCAGCGCGATTTTCCTGGCGGCGGCGTTCAGTTGTGGCGCCAGTTCGGCAAGGTCGACCTTCAGGTTGGCCTTGTTCGAGATCGTGCAGTTGATGGCCGCGGGCTCGGCCGAGCTGGGCAGGGGGATATACGTTGCAATGGCGTCGATATCCGCCAGCCATGGGCCGCGCGCGCGGCAATGCCCCGCGGCGCGAAAAAGCTGTTCATCGGCTTCGAGGTATTCGAGGCCCGCGGCGTAACTGGCGGGATCGGAAACCTTGATGCGGTTGAGCAGTTGTTCGCGCTGTTTGGCTGGATGCGCCAGGACAAGCGCCCGGCCGATGGCGCTGTGCAGCAACGGGCTGACGCTGCCCACGTCGGGCAGGTACGGATTGGCCAGATCGGAACGAACCGAGTCGATATAGATGGCTTGGACCCGTTCCTGGGCCGCGAGGTTGACCGTGCAACCGGTTTCCGTGGCAAGTTGCTGCAAGACCGGTCTGGCGATCTGCCGTAGCGCGAGTCCGCCCAGTACGGGGTGCGCCAAGGTGAGCACGGCGGTGCCCAGGCGGTATGCCCCCGCCTCGTCCTGGCGCAGATAGCCGAAGGCGGCGAGCGTGTAGGTCAGGCGCGAGACCGTCGCCTTGGGCAAGCCCGTGCGATCCGAAATCGTGCGATTGGTGAGCACGGGATCCGCGGCAGTGAAGGCGCGCAAGACTTCGAGCCCGCGCGCGAGGTTCATGGAGAACTGGCGGTCTTCGCCCCCCGAACTGGCCTCTTCGATTATCGGCGAAAGACGCCGCGCGGCTTTTTGCTTGGGATGGGCGTCCATCGCGGGCTTTCGCTCCGGTTAAACAACGGTAGGGGAGGGATTATAGTGACTGTCACGGCCGCGAGACCGGCAAGCGTTGATCGCCCGGGGAGGCCGACGCCGGGTCCGTCCAACCCGCGCCCAGCGCCTTGTACAAGGCAACCGCGCCACGCAGCTGCGCCAGTTGGCTAAGGGCCAGCGCGTCGCGCGCCTGGTTCACGCTGCGCTGCGCCACGAGCACCGGCAGGTAGGCGCTCAGCCCGCGCGCATAGCGTTGCGTTGCCTGCTGCCGGGCCTGTTCGCTGTCGGATGCGGCCTGGCGCAACGCGGATTGCCGCTGGCGTTCGCTGTTCCAGGCCGTCAAGGCGTCTTCCACGTCGCGCAGCGCGGACCTCACATCCCGTTCGTAGACGCGCCGCACGGCGTCGGCGTTGGCCTGCGCCGCCGTAACCCCTGCCTGTGCGCGTCCTGCATCGTAGAGGGACTGACTGCCCTGTATCGCGGCCGACCATGCCAGGCTGGCGCCCGAGAACAGGTCATGGATGACGCTGGCCGTGGAGCCGATGCCCAGCGGGATGCGGAAGGTTGGGAACCGCCCGGCCTGCGCGACACCGATTTGCGCGGTGGCGGCGGCCAGGCGGCGTTCGTCCGCGCGCACATCGGGACGCTGGCGGATGACCTCCGAGGGCAGCGACAGCGGCAGGTCCGCCGGCACCGGCAAGGCCGGCGCGGCAGTGGCCAGGGCGGCGTGCCAGTCGCCGGGAAACCCGCCCGCCAGCACGCCGATGGCATGGCTGAAACGGGCGATATCCGCTTGCAGCAATGGCGGCTGCGCCTCGGCCGCTTCGCGCTCGGCGCGCGCCTGGGTGACGTCGGCCAGCGCGCCCAGACCGGCGCGGTATGCCTGTTCGGCCAGCTTCTCGGCGTTTACGAGGGTGCGGATATTGTCGCGCGCGATGGTCAGGCGCACTTGCGCGGCGCGCAACCCGGCGTAATCGGACACCATTTCGGCCACCAGGCTCACTTGCAGCGCGCGATGGTCCTCGGCCAAAGCCTGGATGCCGGCGTCGGCGGCCTCGACCGCGCGGCGCGTGCCGCCGAAAAGGTCCAGTTCCCAGCTGGCATCGACGCCCAGATGCCAGGTCCGCGCCTGTCCGCCGGGCTGCGAGGCGAGCGCTTTGCTGTCGCGCACGGCCTGGCCGGCGGCGCCGGCGGACACCTCGGGCATGGCCGCCGCGGCGATCTGCACGCGCTCGGCGCGTGCCTGACGCAGGCGCGCCAAGGCGATGTCCAGGTCCTGGTTGTGGGCCAGGGTCTGGCCGACCAGCTTGTCCAGCAGGGGATCCTGGAAGGCGCGCCACCAGGCGCGCAGGCCGTCGTGGCCGTCGGCAGGCATGGCCGTCCCGGCCTCGGTCCAGTTCGCGGGCACGTCCTGCGTGGGCGCGCGATAGTCAGGGCCCACGGTGGCGCAACCGGACAGGCCCGCCAGCAGCGAAGCCAGCCACAGTGCGGGCCGAGGGCACCGCCACGCGCGGAGAAATGATGCATGCATGGCCTGCCCCTCACATCCAGCGATGCAGCAGGGAGATCAGCCGGCCCTGGGGCATCCCGGCGCTTCCCGGTGGCGCCACTTCGATGCTGCCGGTCATGCCGGCCGCCAGCACGATCTCATGCGGGAGGTGTTCGAACTCGACGCGCACGGGAATGCGCTGCGCCAGCCGGACCCAGCTGAAAGTGGGTTCCACGCTCGGCAGCCCGCGCGCATCGGCCTGTTGGTTGGCGTCGGTGATGCCGCGCCCGATGCTCGCCACGCGTCCCGGCAACACCTGGTCGAACCCCATCAGGCGAATCCGCGCGGCGGCGCCGGGCTGGATGCCGCGCAGTTTGGTTTCCTCGAAATAGCCGGTGATCCAGAAGCTGTGGGCGTCGATCAAGGCGATATTGGGCTGGCCGGCCACGGCGTAGTCGCCTTTGTTCAAGCGCAGGTGCGTGACGTAGCCATCCGCTGGCGCACGCAGCACGGTTCGCGCCAGGTCCAGCTTTGCCCTGTCCACGGCGACCTGCGCACTGCGCAGCTCGGCCTGGGCGATGGCGGCCGCCTGTTTCGCGCGCTGGATTTCCTCGGCGGGTACCAGGTGTTCCATGCCCTGACGGCGGCGCGCATCGTCGGTTTTCTGGCGCCAGGAAAGTTCGGCCGCCGCCAACTGCGCTTCGGCCTGGGCCAGTGCCAGCGTGAAGCTGGCGCTGTCGACCCGATAGAGCACATCGCCCTGTTTGACGTATTGATCGTCCGATACCGAGACGTCGGCGACGGCGCCGGACACCTGCGGGGCGATGCGCACGATCTGCGCGCTGACGCGGCCATCGCGTGTCCAGGGCGCGACGACGTAGGCGCGCCACAGCGCGCTGACCAGGAAGCCGGCGGCGATGACCGCTGCCAGCGTGAGTACCGCCCGCAGAAGTTGGCTGGCGGGGAATGAGCGTTCAGACATAGAGAACCAACAAGGAAACGAGGCAAAGGGAAAGGGCGAATTCGAACAGGCCCGGATGCCAGACCCAGCGCAGCACGCCCGTGCGCGCGAGCACGAAGCGGATGCCCAGGTAGATCGGCAGGGCGACGCAGGCGTAGACGAAGAAGGGCGGCAGGTAGATGCCGGCCACCGGGAATTCACTGAGCATGGGCATGGCTTCCAGAGGGAGATGAAACGGCGTCCGCGTGGCGCTCCAGCAGCGCGGCAATATCCAGCAGCACGACCGTCAGCCGCCGCACTTCGTTTGTCGTCGCGTGCGACTGCGCCGGCGAGCGCGCCAGGGATTTGGCCGCGCGGCGGGCATGGCGCGCGGCCCGCGCGGGATCGCCCGCCCGCAGGCGCATGCGGCGCAGCGCGGTGTCCACCACACGCGGACACTCGGCGTTCTTGGGCGCCTGGCGCAGCCAGCGCCGCAGGCCCAGGACTTCCTGGCCCAGATGCAGGCTGGCCAGGGCCTGGGCGATGGCGCGATCCATCGCCTGCGGCTGCGTCCTGAGCAAGGCCCCCAGCTGCGTGATGCGGTGCTGCTGGCGCCACTGCCAGGCCCGCGCATCGGCGGGCGCGCCACGTAAGGTGGCCAGCGCCTCGTCCCTGATGCGCTGGCGCAGGCGCGTGACGTCGCGCGCCAGGTTGCGCGGCAGCACGATCCTGAAACCCAGCAGCGTGAAACACGTCGCCAGGACCCAGGCCGCGGCGCTATTGAGGAATAGCGCGAAGTCGTAGCGCATCGGATTGTCCGCCGCCGCCAGTGTGGTGAAGGCCACCAGATAGGCGACGCCCGCCAAGGCATGGCGCGGCATCGTGGTGGCGTACACGCCGGGCAGCCAGAACAGGATCAGGACCGCCAGCAACAGCGGCAGTCCCGCGACGTGCGGCAGCACGATGAACGTGCACAGAAAGGCCATGGCCACGGCGGCCACCGTGCCCTTGATGAAGGCGACGGCGCCCAGGCGCGGGTCAGGGGCGGTGGACAGCAGCGCGCATGCCGCCGCCAATCCGGCCAGCATCATGTTGCCGTTTGTCCAGCCGGTGGCGATCCAGAAGGCGCCGCCCATCAACACGGTCAGCAGGGCGCGCGCGCCGTTCTGGATGGCCGCCGCCGGGTCGCGGTGGAACGGCACGGACACGCGCGCCGGGGCGGGCCTGGGCTGGTGCAGGCGCCCGATGCCGGCCAGGGCCTGCAGGTAATCGTCGAGCTGCCTGGTCAAGCGGTCGCCCGCGAGCATCAGCGCGGCATGTTCGCGGGCATCGTCGAGCGAGGCCGCGTCGAGCACGGCCGCCAGCTGGGCACGCAGGCCGGTCAGAAGCCGGACGGCGCACGCCCGCCCGCCGGGGCCGGGTTCGCGCGCCAGGGCCTGGCCGGCTTCCCGCCAGGCCTGCTCCCATTGCGGCCGCAGTGTTCTCAGCGTATCGAGGCTGGCACGGTGTTCGCGCTGGGGCGGCGCGCCGCCCACCAGGGCGGAAAACAGCGACACCATCGTTTGCCGCACCGTGCCGGCGCGATGGGCCAGATCGGCGGACTCGGCTTTGCCCAGCGCCAGCAGATCATCCAGGCCATAGACCTCGACAATGAGACTGCGCCGGTCTGCATCCAGCGGCTCGCCGCCGGGGTCGGCGCTGCCGTGAATGGCCTGATGATGGGTGGCCAGCACGCCCGCCGTGGCGGCGGCCAGCCGGTCTAGCTGCGTGGCCAGGCGGCTGCGCACGCTGCGGGGGCTGAACAAGGCCGACACCACCGCCAGGCAGATCACGCCAACCAGCACGGACGCGCCGCGCCCCATCACCTGGTCGAAGGTGAGCTGCGGATGCTGCATGGCGCCAAAGGCCGCCAGGCCGACGGTGTAGCCTGCCAGCGCCGCGCCATAGGCGCGGAAATGGCGCAGCAGGGTCATGCCCACCACGCAAAGCCCCAGCCACAGGCCGAAGCCGAGCAGGAACAGCCACGGCATCTGCCCGAAGGCGCTCATCAGGACGAACGCAGCCAGCATGCCGGCCAGGGTGCCCAGAACCCGCCAGACCCCTTTGCCGATCACGGCGCCCTGGACGGGGTTGATGACGAGCAGCACGCTGGAGGCCGCCGCATAGGGCGCGTGCAATTCCAGCAGATAGGCCACTGACAAGGCCAGGCAAGCGGCCAGGATAGAACGCATCACATAGGTCGCGCGCGGTGTCGTCAGATCGAGGCAGCACAGCCCGCGCGCGAGCCCCGCCCGAAGCCGGGAAATGGCTGGAGAGACGCCTGAATCCGCTTCAGGCTGGTTCGCCGAATGCACGATGCAACCCTTCTGCAGTGACCAGAATGCATCACTGTAGGCAGGCGCAATCGTTCCGAAAAGTGAATTTATTGCAATCGGTCGATTGCGCTACGCGCACTGATTGCCGGCGTGCCAGCGCTTACACCTTGGCTCGCATCGCCGCCTGTGCGGGATGCTCCTGGCAGAGCGCGTGAATGGTGTGCCGCAGCCATTGGTGGGCCGGGTCGGCATCCAGGCGCGGATGCCAGGCCTGCGTCAGCAGCACCGTTTCCAGCGGCGTCGGCAGGTCGAACAGCCGAATGCGCAGGCCAGCGGCCAGCGCGCTATTGGCCAGATGCCGCGGCAAGGGCAGGAGCAGATCCGAATTCTGCAGCGCGAATAGCGCCGTATACGGGCTGGGCACCACCAGGGCAACATGCCGGCGCAGCCCTTGCGCTTCCAGCGCGTCGTCGACCGGCCCGGCGGCCTTGCCGCGCCGCGACACGCTGATGTGCTCCCAGCGGGTGAGGCGCTCGGGCGTGATCTCGTCGTCGAAAATCGGATGATTGGCGCGCGCGACGCCCACGAAGGTCGTGGTGTACAGGGACTGCACGCGGATTTCCGGCCCCAGCTTGCGCGACGCGCTGATGAACAGGTCGATGCGGCCGTTGCGCAGCGCCTCTTCGTCCACGTCGTCTTCCTCTGGCGCGAAACGCAACGTCGCGCGCGGCATCTCCCTGGCCACGGCATCCAGGAGATGGCCGAGATGGGCGCTGACGAACTCATCGGTGGCGCGGATATTGAATCGCCTGGCGAGCGATTTCAGGTCGATCTGCGTGCCGGAAGAAAAAACCTGCGAGGCCTGCGCGACCGCCGTGCGCACCGTCTCGCGCAGCGCCAGCGCCTTGGGCGTGGGCACGAGCTTGCGGCCGACCTGGACGAACACCGGATCGCCCAGCGCCTCCCGGATTCGGCTCAGGGTGCGGCTCATGGCGGGAGCGCTCAGGTGCATGCGACGCGCAGCGCCGATGACGCTGCCTTCGTCCAGCAAGGCATCCAGCGCCAGCAGCAGGTTGAGATCGGGACGCGTCATGAAAGTCCCCCGTGAGCGTTAACGTGTGTGCAATCATATTCCATATGACGCTGGGCGCATGGACCGGTTTGCCATCTGCGCCGGCATTCAGGCGGGTCGGAGCGCGGTCACCCAGGACCCAAGAAATGAGGCTCTCTCCTGTCCGCCGAAATCTTCCGCCATCGCACCGCCGAACGCGCCAAGACGCTGGACAAAGACGAATACCGCCAGAAGGCCAGCGGCGTCGGCATGCGGCGGCTGCCGGTACCGGACGGTCGCGCGAGATCACTGCGGCATGCATGAGAAGCGGTCATCGGCGGGAGGCATCGATGGGGATGAAGATCGCGACGCTAAGACCGCTTTGCTTCTCTCTGTCAGAGAAATCGAGTTGAATCTTCGCGCCAATGCGGTTCGCGATTGTCTGGACGATGGATAGTCCCAGGCCCGAGCCCTGGTGGGTGTTGCCGAGCGTGCGATAAAAGGCGTCGAATACCCGCTCCCGTTCGGCCAGGGAAATGCCGGGACCGTTATCCTCGATGCGCAGTTCGGCAAAGCCGCCGGATGCGCGAATCGAGAGATCCACGCGTCCTCGCTCCGGGGTGTAGCGGATCGCGTTATCGACCAGATTTCTGATGAGGAGGGTGAGGTCCAGCTCGCTGGTCCATATTTCGACATCTTTGGCCCCTTCCACGCCGATGTCGATGTGCTTGGCCTCGGCGAGCGGCATGAGGTCTTCAAGCACGCGTCTGAATACATGCTGGGCGGAGACCGGTACCGGGGCAGGCATCGTGCGCGACTGCGCTTTGGCCAGGGCGAGCAATTGATCGACCAGACTTCGGCCGCGTTCTATGCCCTGGCGCAGCACGGCCAGCCGTTCGCGCGCGACCTCGGACATCTCCGCTTGCGCCAGGCGCTCCGCCTGCAGCGAAAGCGCGGTCAAGGGCGAGCGCAGCTCGTGAGCGGCGTCCGCGAGAAAGCGCCGTTGTGATGTCATCGCCTGGTCGACACGCGCGAGCAGGCGGTTGATGGCCACGGCGAAGGGGCGTACCTCGACGGGCAAATGATGGTCCTGCACCGGGTGCAACGCCTGTTCTTCCCGCAAATCCACCTCTTTGGATAGCGTTGCGATGGGGCGGAACATTTTCCGGATCAGATCGCCGACGATCAGCAGGAGCACGGGTACCAGGATCAAGAAGGGCATCACCGTGCGCAGCGCGCCATCGCGGGCGATTTCGTTGCGGAAATCTGCTTCCTGCGACACGGCAAAGCGTTCGCCCGAGGCGAATGTCTTGATCATCACACGGAAGGACTCTCCGTCCAGTTCAAGGGTGTGCAGTCCATCCGCCAGGTTGGCCGGGATCGGGAGTGTTCCGGCGCCTGCCGCAACGGGCGTCGACGGTGGGGAATCTCCCAGCCGCTGAACGGTCACGCGGGCATCTTCATTGCTCTCGTCGAGCGCAGCGTTGGCGGGGGAGGCAACGAGATGCTGCCGATCCATGAGGTGGGCGATCTGCCGCAACAGATCATCCTGTAGTTCATGTGCTTCGTTCAAAGCCGAGGCGAACGAGAAGACGCCCGCCACCAGTGCCGCCAAGAGAATCGATAGCGACAGTGTGAACGAGAGCTTGAGCTGGACTGACTCGTTCAGGCGCCTTTTGAGACCATCCATCCAACCCCCCTGACATTCTTTATGATTTCGCTACCGAGCTTGCGCCTAAGTGCATGGATCAGGTATTCAACAGCGTTGCTTTCGACTTCTTCGCCCCAGCCGTATATGCGATCTTCCAGTTCGCTGCGCGAGAGAATGGCTCCTGGCCGGACCAGCAGGGCTTGCAGCAATGAGAGTTCGCGGTTGGAGAGTTGCTGGGCGGCGCCGTCCTTGGCCCAAGCCTCTTTGGTGGCCAGATCCAGGGAAACCAGGCCGTTGCTCATTACCGGTGCCGAAGATCCGGCTTTGCGGCGTAACACCGCGCGCATCCGGGCTTGAAGCTCCGCCATCTCAAAGGGTTTAAGCAGATAGTCGTCGGCCCCGCCGTCCAGACCGCGCAGCCGGTCGTCAAGACCGTCACGCGCGGTGATGATGATCAGCGGTACGTCATTGTTCCTGGCGCGAAGATCGCTCAATATCTGCAGCCCATCCTTGCCCGGCAGGCCCAGGTCCAGCAGCAGCAGATCGTAATGCTGGCAGTCCAGCGTTGTCAGCACACATAGCCCATCCTGCACCCAATCGACCGCATAAGCGGCGTCCTTCAACGCGCTTTGGATCGCTCCACCAATCATGAGGTCGTCTTCGACGAGCAGGATCCGCATAGATTCTCCAGACGGTTCGGTGAGCCGCTCAAGGCAGCATTGACCGCAGCACCCTGTCCTTGAGCACGAAGTGGTGGTAGAGGGCGGCCACTGCATGGCCCCCCGCCAACCAGATGATGGCATCGCCCAGGAAGGCGTGAACGTCGCCCCAATCGGCCAAGCCGAGGATGGGCAACGAGGTAATCCCAGGCAGTTCAGTGATGCGCAAGCCCCCCAACAATGTCAGGGGCTGGCCTTCCGAGGCCACGGTCAGAAATGCGGTCAAAGGCAATGCAAAAAGCAGGGTCCACAAGACGACGTGCGTCAATTTGGAGGCAAAGTGCAGCTTGGGTTCGAGCTTATGGTCCGGCGCTCCCGACCGCAGGGCGACCCAGAGCAGGCGCAGAAAGGTCAGCACGAAGATGCTGACTCCCAGCGTTTCGTGCCAAACGATGTCCAGCCTTGCGCCCGGATCCGCGCCGGCGCGGACCAGGCGCCCGAAATCCCCCGGGCCGAGAATAAAGGCGGCAAGAATGAGGATGACCGTGAGCCAGTGAAATATCTTGCTGACCCCGTCGTAGTGGATGGTTTCAGTCGTGTTCATCTTTTTCTCCAGGCAGTTGCCGCGTCGCGTGTGTTGCGGCTCATCAGTGCGCAGCGCGGGCTGCCCGTTGTTTGAAGAGAAGAATGGCGGTCAGCATGAAAGCCAACAGCGCGGCCGAAGCCGAATAGCGATCCAGCGCCAGCCCGCCGGAACTCAAGGGTTTGTCGAGAAAGTCGCCGACCACCGCGCCCAGGGGACGAGTGAGGATGAATGCCGCCCAGAACAGCAGGGTGCGTGAGATTCTGGTGAAGTAATAACCCATGGCCACGAGCGCCAGCAAGCCGCCGAAGACCAGGGCCGCGCCGGTATAGCCCAGGCCGGCGGTGTCGGCAGTCCAATCGCCCAGCGCGGTGCCCAGGGTTTGCGAGAGCATGATCGTGAGCCAGTAGAACGCCTCCGCCTGGGGCGAGATGACCGTGTTGACAGACACCGATCCGAGCACGCGCTGCCAAGCGAAGAGCGATGCCAGCAACAATACGAGCAACAGGCTCGTCCCGCCCGCATACCCTATCCCCAACGAACGGTCGGCGAAGTCGGCCAGCGTCGTGCCGACGGTGGTCGTGGCGATGATCGTAATCCAGTAGAGCATGGGATGAAAGCGCCGGGCCTTGACTTGCGCGGCCACCGCCAACAGGAAGAGCACGGCAAAAATGCCCGTCCCGACCAGGTAACCCAGGTTCAGGGACATGGAGACCGCGTCTCCGCCGGTTTCGCCCAGGGTGGTGGCGGCAATTTTTATGAGCCAGAACCCCAATGTGACTTCGGGTACCTTGGATAGGGCGTTTTCTGTCGATGCGTTCATGGGAGTCCCTCATGTTAAGGCTGGCCGCGTCCGTTTTGCGCGCCATCGCCGTTGCGGCGATGGCTCAAGCGCGGTTACGCCGAGTCTGAGGGGACAGACTTAGCGTAGCCATAGGGATCACGCGCGTACCCGGCCCGTTGTGGAAACGGCCAGGAGCGCGCGCTACGCATCGATCTCCCGGACCTGCAGGTCATGCAGGATTCCTTCCTTCAATGCCATGAGCGTGGCGGCGTGGCGGCGCTCGATCGACGCGCCGGGCTCATCGGTTGCCAGGCTCAGGTTCAACACCATCGCCTGCCCGCCGGTTCCGTTCAAGGGCGTGGCGATGGCCACGACGCCCGGCTGCCAGGAAGCCACGCAATAACCGGCCGCCGACACCTTGGCGATCGCCTTGTCGATTTCCTGGCCGACGGGCCGCCATGATGCGCTGCGGTAGCTGCGCATGATCCGCGCCAGCAGCTCGCCACGGGCCGCGTCGTCCAGCGTGGCGAGGTAGGCCCGTCCCAGGGAGGTCAACTCGATCGGCACGCGCTGGCCGGCCACGATGGTGCGCAGCGAGGCCCTGCGGTTGTAGCGAATCGATTCCAGGTAGACCATCTCGGCGCGATCGGCGCTGGCCAGACCCACATTGACGTGGTGCTTGAGCGAGACGTCGCGCATCAGCGGGGTGGCCGCCCGCAGGACCGGCGATGCCGCGCGCATCGCGTGTCCCAGGCTGAGCACGGGCGCGGCCAGCCGGTAGGCGCGGGCCCGCCGGTCATGTTCCAGGAAGCCGCTGGTCACCAGCGTCTGGGTCAGCCGGCTGACTGTCGCCGCGGACAGGCCGGTGCGTTCGGCCAGTTCGCCGTTGCCCAGCAGGTCGGTGCCGGGTTTGAAGGCGCGCAGGATTTCCAGCCCCCGCTCCAGCGAGCGGTTCTGGCTGGTCCCATCGAAACGCCGGTGCTCGCCGGCCGCGGCGCCGGATACCTGTTTCGCGTTCATGCAATTCCATTCTGTGGAAATAGGGGCGTGTCTGCGCATACTGTAGCGCCTACTGTGTCGCCATATCCAGAAAAAACCTGCTGCCGCCAGGGCAGGAGCAACCGAACACGGAGAGAGCGAGAACATGGCCGACTATGAATTCATCACACTGCAATCCCATGAGGGCGTGGCGACGCTGACGCTGAACCGGCCCGACAAGCGCAACGCGATCAGCGATGCGATGCGCACCGAACTGATCCATGCATTGGAGACGGTGGCGCAGGACCGCGCCATCAGGGCGCTGGTGTTGACGGGGGCCGGCAAGGGATTCTGCGCCGGCGGCGACATCGCCGGCATGCAGCGCCGCATGGACGCGCCGGCCGGCGAAGTGGCGTTCAACGGGTGGTCGCGCCAGCAGCGGGTCCATCACGCGGTCAGCCTGCTGTACCACATGCCCAAGCCGACCATCGCCGCGGTCAACGGCGCGGCCGCGGGCCTGGGCGCCGACACGGCGCTGAGCTGCGATTTCGTGGTGGCATCCACGGCCGCCAGCTTTACCTGGAGCTACATCGCGCGCGGCCTGATCCCGGACGGGGGCGGCATGTATTTCCTGCCGCGCCGCGTCGGCCTGGCGCGGGCCAAGGAGCTGATCTATTCGGGACGCAAGGTGTCGGCCGATGAGGCGCTCAAGCTGGGCATCGCCGACCGCCTGGCGTCGGCCGGTGACGAACTGGCCGCGGCCCAAGGCTGGGCCGCGGAACTGGCGCAGGGCTCGGCCACCGCGTTGGCATTGAGCAAATCCATTCTCGACCAGAGTTCCGAACTGACGGCCGACCAGGTTTTCGCCATGGGCAGCCAGGCCCAGGGCATCTGCTACACCAGCAGCGAGCATCGCGAATCGGTGGCGGCGTTCCTGGACAAGATCGGGCAGGCCAAGGAGCAAGCGCGATGAGCGGCGTGTGGCAATTGCTGCGACCCCGCAGCGTGGCGGTGGTGGGCGCGTCGGCCGATCCCGCGAAGACGGCCGGGCGGCCGGTGGCCTATTTGCGCAAACACGGCTTCGAAGGGCGGATCTACCCCGTCAATCCGAAGGCTGCCGACATCGATGGCTTGCGCTGCTATCCCGATGTGCGGTCGTTGCCGGAGGCGCCCGACGTGGCGATCGTGCTGCTGGGCGCGGAACGCACCCAGCAGGCGATTCGTGAACTGGCGGCGATCGGCACGGGCGCCGCCATCGTCCTGGCCAGCGGCTACTCGGAGACCGGCGAAGAGGGCGCGCGCCGGCAACGCGAATTGCGCGAAGCGGCCGGGTCCATGCGCATCCTGGGGCCGAACACGATCGGGCTGGTCAATCTGACGGACCGGATCACGCTGTCGGCCAGCGGCGCGCTGGCGGTGGATCAATTGGTCAGCGGCGGCATCGGCCTGGTGTCGCAAAGCGGCGGGATCCTCGGCGCGCTGCTGTCGCGCGCCACCGCGCGGGGAATCGGATTCTCCAAACTGATTTCCACCAGCAATGAAGTCGATCTGGAGCTGGCGGATTTTGTCGATGCGCTGGCCGACGACCCGGCGACCCGGGTGATTGCGCTCTATGTCGAGAGCATCCGAAATCCGGCCGCGTTCCGCGTCGCGGCGCGCAAGGCGGTCCAGGCGGGCAAGCCGATCGTGGCCTTTAAGATCGGCCGCTCCGAGTCGGGCGCCCAGGCCGCGGCATCGCACACCGGGGCGCTGGCAGGCGCCGATGGCATGTATGACGCGCTGTTCGAGGATGCCGGCATCATCCGCGCACAGACGTTTTCCGACCTGCTCGATCTGCCCATGGCGCTGGCCTGCGAGCGGCCGCTGAACGGGCGCCGCATTGCAATCCTGACCTCGACAGGCGGCGCGGGCACGCTGGTGGCCGATTGCCTGGGGCTGGCCGGCTTTGACCTGCCCGCGCCCGACGCGCAGACGGGGGCGGCCCTGCGGGCGCTGCAGACGGGCGACCATGCGGCGCTGGACCGCAATCCCATCGACGTGACCCTGGCCGGGCTGCAGCCTGATCTGTTGCGCGGCGCGATCCGTATCGTCCTGGAGAGCGACGCTTATGACGCGCTGGTGGTCATCGTGGGATCTTCCGCCGTCGCCCAGCCGGAACTGATGGCCGATGCGTTGCGCGATTCGCTCGCCTTGAACGCAAAGCCCGTTCTGGCCTATATCAGTCCGCATGCGCCGCGGGCGGCCGAGGTGCTGAGCCGCTATGGCATTGCCGCCTTCCATTCGCCCGAGAGCGTTAGCGCGGCGTTGGGGGCCATGTGGCGGGTCCGCGCGCGCGGCTCGGCGGTGGCATCGGCGCCGCCGCCGGCGCCCGAACCGGTTTCATGTCCGGAACGCGGTTCATTGGATGAAGCCCGGGCCAAGGCCCTGTTCGCCCGGTTCGGCGTTCCCGGCGTGCGGGAGATCGTCGTGCGGTCGCCGGCCGAGGCGCAGCGGGCCGCCGTGCAACTGGGGCCGCGCGTGGTGTTGAAGGTGCTGTCCGGCGAGATTCTGCACAAGAGCGAGGTTGGCGGGGTGGCGGTCAACGTGGCGCCCGAAGACGCCGGGCCGCGATTGACGCAGATGGCGGCCGACGTACGGCGGCATACCGGCCAGACCCCGGAGGCTTTTCTGGTGCAGGAGATGGTGTCCGGGGCGGCCGAGGTGATCCTGGGCGTCCATCGCGATCCGCTTGGCACCGCGATCCTGCTGGGAATGGGCGGGGTGGTCGCGGAGCTGATCCGTGACACCACGCTGGTGCTGCTGCCCGAAGACGGTACGGCGTTGACGGCGGGGCAGGTCGAGGCGGCGTTGCGGCGGCTCAAGACCTGGCCATTGCTCGACGGCTATCGTGGCCGCGAGCGCGCTGATGTGCCGGCGCTGGTCGATGCGGTGCTGGCCTTCGCGCGCATGGCGCAGTCCCTGGGCGATCAGCTCGTGGAGGCGGAGATCAATCCCCTGTTCGTCAAGCCGCTGGGCCAGGGCGTGTGCGCGGCCGACGGCATCGCGATCCTCGGGCCCGGCGCAGGCGGATTCCGATAGGTGGAATTGACGGGATGGCAGGCCGAGCCGGCCTCCCTACACTTTTTCTTAGCGTCGCGACCAGACTGGCGCTGAACAACATCAGGAGACAATCCATGAAGAACAGCTGGATCAAGGCGCGCTGCGCCAAGAGCATTGCCACCGCGTTGGTCGCGGTGGGCACGGTGATGGCGTCGTCGCTGGCGCAGGCCGCCTTTCCGGAGCGGCCGCTGCGTATCGTGGTGCCGTTCACGCCGGGCGGCGGCACGGACATCGTGGCCCGCCAGTTGGCCAAGGGCCTGACCGATGTGCTGGGCCAATCCGTCATCGTCGAGAACCGGCCGGGCGGAAGCACCATCATTGGCACCGAAAACGTCGCCAAGAGCCCCGCGGATGGTTATTCGCTGTTGATGGCCACCTTCGCGCACGCGGTGAACCCCGCCATCCACAGGAAGTTGCCCTATGACACGGACAAGGCCTTCGCGCCGGTCGCGCTGATCGGCAAGTCGCCCAACGTGCTGGTGGTGTCGACGAAATCGAAGTTCAACAGTGTGCAGGACATTCTTGCGTACGCCCTCGCCCATCCGGGCAGGCTGACCTTCGGGTCTTACGGCAATGGCACGTCCGCGCATCTGGCCGGCGAAATGTTCAAGAGCCTGGGACATGTGGATATCCTGCATGTGCCCTACAAGGGCGCCGGCCCCGGGATCAACGACTTGATGGGCGGGCAGATCGACATGATCTTCTCGACCTCGGCCAGCGTCAGCGGCCAGATCAAGAACGGCCAGCTGCGCGCGCTGGCGGTGACGACGAAGGAGCGCTCGCCGTCCTACCCCGGCGTGCCCACCGTGGCCGAGTCCGGCGTGCCAGGCTATTTCGTCGACAGTTGGTATGGCGTGTTCGTGCCGCAGGGCACCCCCAAGGATGTCATCGACAAGTTGAACAGCGCCATCAAGAAGGTGTCGGCCAATGCGGAATTCCAAACGGCGCTGAAGCTGGAGGGGCTGGTGGCCGATGTGGGCACGCCCGAGGCGCTGGGCGATTACGTCAAGGAAGAAGAGGCGCGCTGGACCAAGATTGTCCAGCAGGCGGGTATCACCGACAAGCCTTAGCCGCCCACGCCGCCGGCCTTGGGGGCCGCGCGGCGCCCGGCGCCTGCGGGCCTGCCGCAACGGCAGCCCGCCAGGCCGGGGTCACTCGGCCCTGACGTTTCCGGTCTTGATGACCGACGCCCATTTCCCGGTGTCCCGGCGCACCAGTTCGCGGAAGGCTTCGGGCGATGAGGGGCTGGGCTCGATCCCCAGGCTGGCGAGGCTGGCGACCAGCGCCGCCGACTGCAGACTGTTGCGCACGGCCTGGTTCAACCTGCCGACCACTTCCGTCGGCGTCCCCTTCGGGGCGAACATGCCGTACCAATTGCTGGCTTCGACGTTTGGAATGCCCTGTTCGGCCAGGGTGGGCACATCGGGCAGCGATTTCAGCCGCGCTGGCGCGGCGACCCCGAGCGCCACGAGCTGGCCGTCCTTGATGAAGGGCATCAGGCCCGAGACGTCGCCGAAGAAGGCTTCCACGTGGCCGCCGATCGTATCGGCGATGGCCGGCGCGGCGCCCTTGTAGGCCACGTGCAGGAAGTCGACTTTGGTCTGGCTCTTGAATAATTCGATGGTCATGTGCGGCATGCTGCCGACGCCGGAGGAGGCCAGGGTGGCCGCTTCGCCGCGCTTGCTTGCGGCGGCGACATAGTCCGCCGCGCTCCTGGCGGCGTTTTTCGGCGAAACGACCAGGACTTCAGGTGTGTGGACGACCAGGGCGACAGGCGTCAGGTCTTCGGCCGGCTTGTACGACAGGTTGGGATAGAGCGATGGATTGATGGCGATGGCGCCGGCCGAGCTGAGGAACAGCATGCTGCCGTCGGTGGCGCCGCGCATGACGTAGTTGACCGCGATGGCGCCGTTGGCGCCCGGTTTGTTCTCGACGATGACGGTCGTCTTGAGTTCTGTCTCCAGTTCCTTGGCCAGGATGCGAGCCAGCGAGTCGGCCGGCCCGCCGGGCGGGAAGGCGACGACCAGCCGCGTGGGCGGGGTCGCGTGGCTGACGCTGGTCAGGGAAAATGCGGCGAGCAGGGCGCCCGCCAGGAGGGTGCTGGCGATGGTGGGTTTCATGATGGGTATTCTCCTTGCGCGGCGCGGTCAACCGCCAGGCGCGCCTTGCGTGTTGACGTAGAGCGAATAGATGGAGGTGCAGGAAGCCATGAACAGCCGGTTGCGGTGCGTTCCGCCGAAGCACAGGTTGGCGCAGCGCTCCGGCAGCGCGATATGGCCGATGGCGTCGCCGTCCGGCGTGAAGACGCGAACGCCGTCGAGTTCTTCGGTACCCATGCCCCAGCCGCACCACAGGTTGCCGTCGACGTCCACGCGAAAGCCGTCCGGCGTGCCCGGTCCTGCGTTCATCAGCACTTCGGCATGCGACAGCGATGCGCCATCGTCCTGTACCCGGAAAACCAGAAAGTTGCGCGGTCGGGCGCGTGATTCCACGACATACAGCAGCTTTTCGTCGGGCGAGAAGGCCAGGCCGTTGGGGCCGTTGACGCCTTCTGCCACGACGCTCAGTTGTCCCGACACGCCATCGATCCGATAGATATTGGCCGGCAGCTCCTGGCGCGCGGGCTCGCCCTGGTAGTGGCCGACAATGCCGAACGGCGGATCGGTGAACCAGATTGAACCGTCCGACTTCACCACGACGTCGTTGGGCGAATTCAGGGGCCGGCCGGCGTGGCTGTCGGCCAGGACGGTAATGCGTCCGTCGTGCTCCGTCCGGGTGACTCGCCGCGTGCGATGTTCGCAGGTGATCAGCCGGCCCTGGCGGTCGCGGGTGTTGCCGTTGGCATGGTTGGAGGGCGAGCGGAAGGCGTGGACGGCGCCGGTGATTTCATCCCAGCGCAGAATGCGGTCGTTGGGAATGTCGCTCCACAGCAGGTAACGGCCGTCGCCGAACCACACGGGCCCTTCGGCCCAGCGGCTGCCGCTGGCCAGACGTTCGACCGCCGCCGATAGCAGGTGGTACTTTTCGAAGGCCGGCGCCAATACGCGGATGGCGGGGTCGGGATAGCGTTGCGAGGGTTGCCACATGGGGCCTCCGCGGAAAGAGAGTTGGAATCAGCCGTAGAGGCGGCCGGGGTTGTCATGCAGGATCGCGGTGAGCGTTGCCGGGTCGGCGTCGCAGGCCCGGCGCAGCAACGCCAGCAGGCGTGGCACGCTGGGCTGGGGATAGCGGATGTTGACGTGCGGCCAGTCGCTGCCCCAGATGGCGCGGCCGGGGAATGCCTGCATCAGGCGCGTCATCAGGGGCAGGGCGGCCTGGTAATGACTGGCGCCGCCGGTGACGCGGTCGGCGCCCGAGAGCTTTATCCAGACGTCCGGACAGTCCGCCAGTGCCAGTAGCGGCGCCAGGGCGGCCGCGTCCGATAGCGGCGCTCTGGCCATGTGGTCGATCACCAGGGGCACGCCGTGCCGCAGCAATGCCGGGACGCTATTCAGCACGTCCGGCATCTCGGCATGCACCAGCGCGTGCCAGCCGTATGGCCGGATGCGTTCCAGCAATGCGCCCATTCTGCCGATGTCCGGCTTGCCCGCCAGATGCTTCATCATGCCCAGGCGGATGCCGCGCACCCCCGCCTGATGCATGTGCGCGAGCGTCTCCGGCGGGGTTTGCGCGTCGATCAGCGCGATGCCCCGGTACGCGCCGCCGCTGGCGCGCAAGGCCGCCAGCAGGGCGCGATGATCCGCGCCGTAGGGCGTGGCCTGCACGATTACGCCGCGCGTGATGCCGGCCGCGGCATGCAGGGCGGCGAGCGCCGGGAACGGGGCTTGCGCAGGCGTGTAGGTGGCATCGTCCGCGAGCGGATAATCCTCCCAGGGGCCAAAAATGTGGGTATGGCAGTCCCAGACGACGGGGTCCATGTGCATGGCGGGTTTCGCTTCAGTTGGAGGTGGCGCCGGTTTCTTTGATGGTCGCGCTCCAGCGGCGGTACTCCGACTTGATCAGCGCTCCGTATTGCGCGGGCGTGCCGGGGGTGGGTTCCGCGCCCTGGGCATCGAGGCTGGCCTTCAGGCTGGCATCCTTGAGCGCGTCGTTGACGGCCTGGTTGAGCCGGGCGGTCACCTCGGGCGCCATGCCGGCGGGGCCGACAATGCCTTGCCAGGTGCCGGAATCGAAGCCCGGGGCCACCGTCTCGGCCAGGGTCGGTACGTTTGGCAGGGCCGAGACGCGCTGCGCGGTCGTGACCGCCAGGGCTTTGAGTTTTCCCTCCCTGACATAGGGCAGGAAGGCGTTGAGGCTGCCTGACATCATGAATTGGATCCTGCCTGACAGCAGGTCGGGCAGCGCCGCCGCGTTGCCCTTGTAGGGCACGTGGGCGAACTCGGTGGCCGTCTGCCGGGCAAACAGCACACTGGTCAGGTGGTCGATCGTGCCGTTGCCGGATGAGCCCATATTGAGCATCCCGGGCTTTTCCTTGAGCAGCTTGACGAAGCCCGCGGCGGTATCGGCGGGAACTTCGGGATTGACGATGAGCACCAGCGGCACGTTGGCGACCGAGGCGACCGGCGTGAAGATCTTGCCCGGGTTCAGTTTTTCATTGCCGAAGAGGGCGGGCGAAATGGCGATGGATGAGCTGTTGTAGAGCAGGGTGTAGCCATCGGCCGGCGCGTTGGCGACCATCTCGGCGGCGATGTTGCCGCCGGCGCCCGGCTTGTTTTCGACCACGACCTGCTGGCCCAGGTCGTCGCCAAGGCGTTTGGCCACCAGGCGCGCCAGCACATCGGTGGGGCCGCCGGGCGAAAACGCGACGATCAGCCGGATCGGCTTTTCCGGGAACGTGGCCGCCGACACGGGGGCGCCGGTCAGGGCCAGGAACGTTGCTGCGGTCAGGGCGCCCAGAAGGCGCCGGCGCGGTTTACCGGAAAGCGGCGGGAATTGATGCATGGTGTCTCCTTGGAGACGCTGGGCGCGTCTCTCTTTTCTGGGAAAGAACGGGGGGGCAGTCGCAGCGCACGCTCATGCCGCCGTCGACAATGATTTCGGTGCCGGTCACAAAGCGGGCCTCGTCCGAGGCGAGAAAGAGCGCGGCATTCGCGGTATCGGTGCCGTCGCCCATGAAGCCCAGCGGAATGCGGGCCTGGCGCTGGGCCAGCAAGGCGTCTACGTCGCCGCCCGCGCGCTGGCCGGCCAACCGGGCTTCGACCATGGGGGTATGCATCTGCCCGGGCACCACGGTGTTCACGCGGATGTTGTGTTTGGCATATTCCACGGCGACCACGCGCGATAGCTGAATGATGCCGGCCTTGGCGGATGCATAGCCGACCTGGGCCGCGCCCGTCCAGCGGATGCCCGAGGTGGACGCCGTATTCACGATCGCGCCGCCGCCATGGCGCTGCATGACGGGAATCACATGCTTGCAGGCCAGGAAGACACTCTTCAGGTTGAAGTCCATCTGCGCGTCCCAATCGGCCTCGGACAGATCCACCGGACCGCCGCGGCGCGATCCGCCTACGTTGTTGACCAGGATATCGACGCGCCCGTAGCGCTCGACACACGCCTGCACCATGGCCTCGACGTCCGCGCCGAGCGTTGCGTCGCCGGTCCAGGCGGTGATGTCGCCGCCCGCGGCCCGGGCGCGCGCAAGCGTCTCGTCCATGGCCTGCGCGCTCTTGTCCACGGCGAAGACCTTGGCGCCTTCCTGGGCAAAGCGCACCGCCACGGCGCGGCCATTGCCCCAACCCGGGCCGACGCAGCCGGCGCCGGTGACGATCGCGACTTTTCCTTCCAGTCGTTTTTGCATGTGCTTCTCTCTTGAGTGATGTGATCGGGACCCGTCAATCGCCGCCGTTATCGGCGGCCGCCAGCTCGCGCGGTTCGCCCTCGGGCGGCTCGATCTCGAACACGTTCAGGGTCATGGATATCAGGGTGTAGTACCCGGCCAGGGCCACCAGATCGATGACGCCATTGCGCCCGAACATGGCCTCGGCGCGGCGGTACAGCGCGTCGGGAACGCGGCGTGTCCGGTGCAGTACGGTCAGGAACTCGTGGACCAAGGCTTCGTCCGCGTGTTCGAAGGCAATGTCCCGGCCATCGCGCAGGGCGTCGATGACTGCCGGCGCCACGCCCGCCTGCAAGGCAATGGCCTTGTGCGCCCACCACTCGAACTCCGAGCCCCACCAGCGCGCCAGGACCAGGATGCCCAGTTCGGACAGGCGCGGCGGCAGCGAGCTGTCGTAGCGGCAGAACTGCCCCAGCGCCTGGGCGGGCTCGGCCATGGCGGGGCGATGCAGCCAGACGGCGAGGGGTCCGCGCACGCGGCCGCGCGGGCCGGAGGCGATGACCGCATGGATGCGTTGTTGTTCCGCGGTCATCTCCTGGACCTGCGGCGGGTGGATTCGGGCCATCGTGATTCCTGTGTTACGCGGGCTTGGTGCCTGGCTTGCTTGTTCGGTGGGGCGATTCTGCTTATTCTCGGTAATAGCCGTCCAATACGTTTTTCGGATGTCAGTAATTCGATTACGGAATTACGCTTCTTGGTATCGTCCGCTACCCCCTCACCGTTCGAGCTTTCCCCATGGATCAGAAATCGATGCGCATGTTTCTCGCGTTGGCCGAAGAGCTGCACTTCGGGCGCGCGGCGGCACGTCTTTTCATCTCCCAGCCGCCGCTGACCAAGGCCATCCAGCAGTTGGAGGAGCGCCTTGGCGTCACGCTGTTCGACCGCAACAAAAGAAGCGTGAGGCTGACGGTGGCCGGCGCCGCGATGGTCCAGGAGGCGCGCAGGCTGCTGGCGCAGACGGAACTGTCGATTCGCGCCGTGCAGCGCGCCGAACGCGGCGATGCGGGGCGCCTGCGCATCGGCTTTGTCGCCGCGGTGCTGTTCATGGACATACGCGAAGTCATCCTCGGGCTGGAGCGCGACCTGCCCGGTCTGGAAAGTGTCTGGGAGGAAATGGGTTCGTCCGAGCAACTGCAGGCGCTGGCGCAGGATCGCATCGACATTGGATTTGCCCAGGTGTCGCAAGGCGTGGGCGAGATGCGGTCGATTCCGGTGGGGCGCGTCGACCTGGTCATCGCGCTGGAGCAGGGGCATCGGCTTGCCCGCCGGCGGCGGGTGCGGCTGCAGGACTTGGCCGAGGACGCCTTCGTGGCCATCCCGCGCCACAGCGGGCCGAGTTTTCACGACCTGACGATCGCGGCCTGCATGCAGGCGGGATTCAGCCCGCGCATCATGCACTACGCCAAGCATCTGGTGTCGGTGGTGAGCCTGGTGGCGATGGGGCGCGGCGTGTCGCTGGTGCCCCGGTCGTTCGCGCGCGCGGGGGTGCCCGGTGTCGTGTTCAAGGATATCGACGCAATGGTGGTGGAGGCGGAGTATTCCGCCGTATGGAATCCCGCCAACACCCTGCCCCTGCTGCCGCATGTGTTGAGCCTGCTGGGCGATAAGTGCTAGGCGCGGCGGATGCGCCGCGCAGCGCATTTCCATTGGATGGAACGCCAGGATTGCCCGGCGGGGCGCGGCCTCCTAGACTCGGACGCGCCGGCCTGACAGGCGGGCAGTCCCTGGATATCGACAATTTTCACGAAGCCGCGCCATGTATGCCATCGAAACCCTGAGCGCTTTTGCGCAGCAATTCCAGCAACGTCCCCTTTCCGACGAAGTCGTCCGGCACGCCAAGCGGGCGCTGATCGACTGGTATGCGGCCGCCTATCCCGGGGCCGCGGACCGGGCCGTCGGGATCCTGCGTGCGGTGCTGCTGGACGAGCCGGCCGCGGATGCCGCCGGCCTCGTCGGCGGCGGATCGGCCACCGCGCGCGCGGCGGCGCTGATCAATGGCGCGGCCGCGCACGCGGCGGAGCTGGACGACAGCTATCGTGACGCCATGTACCACCCCGGCGCGGCAACGATCGCCGCGGCGCTTGCCGCCTGCCAGGAGCAGGAGATGAGCGGCGCGCGGCTGCTCAGGGCCATCGTGACCGGCTACGAAGTGTCCACGCGCATCGGTGTCGTGCTGGGGCGGGCGCACTATCGCTACTGGCACAGCACGGGCACCGTCGGCACGTTCGGGGCCGCCGCGGCGGCGGGTTCGGCATACGGGCTGGACCGGGCGCAGTTCGCGCATGCGCTGGGCACGGCCGCCACCTTCGCAGCCGGCCTGCAGCAGGCATTCCGCAGCGATTCGATGTCCAAACCCTTGCATGCGGGACGCGCGGCGGAGGCGGGCGTGCTGGCCGCCAAAGCCGCGCGCCGCGGCCTGACCGGGGCGATGGATATGCTGGACGGGGAGGATGGCCTGGGCCGGGCCATGAGCAACGCGCCCGCCTGGGACGACATCGGCGATACCCTGGGGAAGGATTTCCATATCACCCGCCTGACCTTCAAGAACCACGTGGGATGCGGCCACACCTTCGCGGCGATCGATGCGGCGCTGGCGTTGCGAGAGCGCGCCGGATTCGATTGGCGGGCCATCCGGCGTATCCATGTCCACACGTATCGTCCGGCGCTGGATATCGCCTGCTACGGCATGCCCGCCTCGGCGGGCGAAGCGCGCTTCAGCTTGCGCTACGTGGTGGCGCACGCCTTGCGGTACGGCAGCGTGCGCCTGGACGCGTACCGCGACGAGCGCGTCAACGATCCGGAGATCCGCGCGCTGATCGCGCTGATGGATGTGTCCACGGACCCGGATATCGATGCCGCCTTTCCCGCCAGCCGGTCCGCGCGCGTGGAGATCGAATCGGTCGCGGGCGAAAGGCATGTCCACTTTCAGCGCGACCGCAAGGGCGACCCCGAGGCTCCCCTGAGCGATGCGGAACTGAACGATAAATTCATGGAGCTCGTCGCGCCGCATCTGGGGATGCCGGCGGCGCGCGCGCGGCTGGACGATCTGTGGCGCGTCGAGCAGCGCCCGGACCTGCGGGCAATGACGTAGTCCGGCATATAACTGTCGGTCGAAAACGGTATTGGACCGTCTCGACGCCACGCAGCTAGAGTGCCTGTACGGACGCGACAGACGTCCCGCGCGCGCCGCGCCTGCTCAGTGACGCAGGTGCGTGTGCCCGCCGAATGAACTCGACCTGTGGCTGGAGACACCATGACATTCCATCAACGACGCGCCATGCTCGGCGCGAGCCTGTCCGTGGCCGCGCTGGCCATGCTTGGCCCCAATGCGTGGGCCGACGCACCCTATCCCAAGAAGAAAGCGATCACCATGGTCGTGCCCTACACGCCGGGCGGTTCCATCGATACGATGGCGCGCCTGGTGGCCGAGCAATTGCAGACCGGGTTGGGCCAGAGCATCATCGTGGAGAACCGCGCGGGGGCGTCGGGGTTCATTGGATCGGAATACGTGGCGCGTTCGGCGCCAGACGGCTACACGCTGCTTTTCAATGCGTCCAGCCAGGTGGAGATGCCGCTGGTCATGGGACGCGCCACTTATGACGCGGAAAAGGATTTCACGCCGATCGCGCAGGTGGGGCATGTGCCTTTGCTGGTCGTGACCGATCCTGCCATTCCCGTCAGGAACCTGCGCGAGTTCACCGCGCTGGTCAAGGCCGGGAAAGCCAAGTACACGTGGGCGACCTCGGGCTATGGCACCTCCGGCCACTTGGCCGAAGAGCGTATCAGGCATGGCCTGAAGCTGGATATGGACATCATTTCCTATAAAGGCGCCGCCCCGCAACTGACGGACGTGATGGGCGGTCACGTGTCGGCTGCCGTGTCGCCCATGCCGGGCGTCTATCCCCACGTCAAGTCCGGCAAGCTGCGTCCGATTGCCGTGACGAGCGCCCAGCGCCTGCCGCAATTGCCGGACGTGCCGACCGTGGCGGAAAGCGGTCTGCCCGGGTTCGAACTGCTGTCGTGGTATGGCGTGTGGGGACCGGCCGGCATGCCGCCGGACGTGGTTCAACGGCTGGCCGACGCGGTCGAAACCGCCAAGCAGAGCGCCGCGCTGCAACAGCGCCTGCGCGAGCTCTCTTTCGTGTCGGTGCCGTCCACGCCCGCCGGCTTTGCCGAGATGATCCGCAAGGATATCGAGAAGGTCAGGGGCATCGTCGCGGATGCGAACATCCGCGTGGCTTTCTGAGGAGCGCGGCGAATGGAACCGATCACGATGACGCTGGCGCAATGGATCAGTGGTCTGCGCCGCGACGACGTTCCCGCCGACGTGCGCGCGACCTTGCGCCTGCTGGCCCTGGATACGTTCGCGTGCGCGTTGGCTGGCCGCAGCCAGCCCTGGACCCGTGCCGTGCGCGCCTGGGCCTTGGCGCCGGGTTCGATCCCGCAGGCGCCGTCGCGCATCTGGGGCGAGCCTTGCGGCCGCCTGCGCGCGGCGGACGCGGCCCTGGTGAACGGCGCGGCCGCGCATGCGTTCGAGCTGGATGATTTCCATAACGCCAAAGTGCATCTGGGCGCCGTGGTGGTGCCGGCGGTATTTGCGCTGGCCGAGTCATTGAATGCCGTGCCCGAACGCATCGAGGCGGCACTCGCCGCCGGCTACGAAGTCGTTATCCGCAGTTCGCTGGCGCTCAGGCCCGGGTTGGCGCGCTTGCAGGGGTGGCACCTGACCGCGGTGTGCGGCCCGTTGGGCGCCGCTGCGGCGGCCTCGGTGCTGCTGGGCCTGGATGCGCAGCGCACGGCTTGGGCGTTGGGGCTGGCCGGCACCCAATCGGGCGGGTTGTTCGCCTTCACGGCCGATGGCGCCAGCTCCAAGCGCTTCCATCCCGGGCGCGCGGCGCAGGCCGGCGTCATGGCGGCCGAGTTGGCCAGCCTGGGACTGAGCGGTCCGACACAGTTGTTCGAGGCGCGCGACGGCGGCTGGCTGCGGGCGTTTTCGCAAGACCCGGACCCCGCGGCGCTGATCGATGGCCTGGGGAAACTCTGGCACGGCGCGGAAACGAACTTCAAGCCCTATGCCTGTTGCGGCAGCGTGCATGCGCATGTGGACGCCGCGCTTGCCCTGCGGTCGCGGTGGGCGCCTGGGCGCGGCGTTCGGGTCGGCATGCCGAAGGTGGTGCTCGTGCAGTGCGGCTACGAGTATCGGCCGGGCACGGCGCTGAATGCGCAAATGAGCGGGCGCTACAGCGTGGCGGCGGCGTTGCTGGACGGCGCGGTGCTGCCCGGGCAATTCGATGACGCGCGCATGCGCGCGGCCGATGTGGTCGATCTGGCCGGGCGGCTCGAATTGGTGCATGACGAGGCGCTCGATGCGTTGTATCCGCGGAACTTCTGCGGCTGGGTGGAGGTGCAGGAAGGCGACGGCGCCTGGCTGCGCCATGCCGTGTTGAACCCGTCGGGATCGGCGGCGAACCCGGCCCGGGGCCAGGCCATTGCGCGCAAGGCCGAGCTGCTGCTCGAGCCGATCGTCGGCGCGGGCGGCGCGATGCGCCTGCGTCGGTCATTCGAGGAACTGGACGCGACGCCCTTGCGTGAACTGCTGGCGGACGGGTGTGTCGGTGAATCGGTCGCGCCAGGCGAGGCCGGCAGCCCCGGCGCCTAGGCGATCGGCGGTTCGAGGATTTCCCGCACCACGTTGGCAACCAGGTCCGAGGGCGTCTTGGGGTCCCAGATGGCGCAGATGCGCACGCGCTGCGTGACCTGGTCCAGTTCGCGATAGGTGACACCGTTGGTGGCGCCGCGCGCGAACGAACTGGGCACCACCGCCATGCCCAGTCCGAGGCCGACCATCTGGAAGATCGTCAGGGCATGGCGGGCCGTGTGCGCGATGTTGGGACTGAACCCGGCCTGCGCGCAGGCGGCGATGAAGCTGTCGAACAAGGCCGGCGCATGTTCGCGTGAAAATGCCACGAACGGCTGTTCGCGCAGTTCAGGCAAGGGGATGCTGAGACGGGCGGCCAGCGGGTGGGCGGACGGAATCGCCAGACTGAAGGCCTCGCTGAAAATCGGGCGCGAAGCCAATTCTTCGATATGCGGCTGCTCGTGGATGATGCCGATGTCGATCTTGCCCTGATGCACGGCGCGGATCTGGTCGCGCGAACCCATGTCGGTGACCGCGACGTTCACCTGCGGGAACTGCCGCCGCAGCCGTTCCAGGATGGCGGGCATGACGTGGAAGACCGCCGAGGTGGCCATGCCCAGGCGCAGTTCTCCCACGTCGCCCTTGGCCGTGCGCAGCGTGGTGTCCACTGCCGCTTGCAGGTGCGCCAGGACCGCGCGGCTTTCACGCAGGAACACATGGCCGGCGTCGGTGAGCTTGACCTCGCGCCGCGTCCGCAGGAAAAGCGCCACGCCCATCTCGTCTTCGAGCGCCTTGATCTGTTGCGACAAGGGCGGCTGCGACATGTGCAGGCGTGTTGCGGCGCGGCTGAAATTCAATTCTTCCGCCACGGTGACGAAGTAGCGCAGTTGGCGTATGTCCATTAGTTCCTGTGCCGATAACTGTTAGCCGAATTCCATATTGGATGAATTGGCGGAGAGTGCATACAGTGCGGGAGCGGCTCCGTCATCGGGGCAATGTGTCAATGCTGCCAGGAGAAAAAATTGGAACGATTGGATCAACAGTCTCGCATGGAATCGCGCGAGCCGTTGGGAAATTTCGCGTCGGTTGAGGTTTCCAGATTCTTTGTCGAGCGCCCGGGCGGAATCCGCCTGGAGGTCTACGCCCAAGGGCGCGGCGACCTGCTGGTGATGCTGCCGTCCTTGGGGCGGGGAGCGGTGGATCTGGAAGCGATCGCAACGCCGCTGGCCGCGGCCGGGTTTCGCGTGCTGCGGCCGGAGCCTCGCGGCAATGGCGCGAGCGTGGGGCCGTTGGAGGGGAAAACGCTGCATGACTGGGCGGCGGACATCGCCGCCGTGGTGGAAAGCCAGAATGCGGGGCCGGCTTTCATCGTCGGCCATGCGCATGGCAACTGGATCGCCCGGACGCTCGCGTCGGACCGCCCTGATCTGGTGCGCGCCTTGTTGCTGCTGGCCGGGTCGGCGGGGAAGGTGCCGGCGGATCATTCGGGCGTGCCGATCAGCGATGAAATCCGGGCCGTTATCGAGCGTTGCGGTGACACATCGCTTTCCGATGCGGTGCGGCTGCAAAGCTTGCAGCAGGTCTTCTTCGCGCCGGGAAACGATGCCCGCGCCTGGCTGGACGGCTGGAATACCAGGCTGTTGACTCTGCAGACCCAGGCACAGAAGCGGACGCCGGTGGACGACTTCTTCGCCGGCGGGCGCGCGCCAATTCTGAATCTGCAGGCGGAACACGACGTCATTGCCCCGCAGCGGTTCGCGCGGGTGCTCAGCGATGCGCTGGGCGAGCGCGTCACCAACGTCACCATCCGCAATGCCGCGCACGCGTTATTGCCGGAGCAGCCCCAGGCCGTGGTGGCGGCCTTGCTCGACTACCTGGCGCGGTTCCGCTAGGCACCCGCGAGGTCCGCGGGACCGCCGGCGCCAGAGCCGGGGGCGGGTCGCGGCGCGCAGCGCGTTTGCGTGGCGGCCCGCGCGCCCCGGGTTCAGGTTCGATGGGCGTCAACGTCCGGCACCCTGGCCCCATCGAGGGAATGCGCCGTGGCGCCGAACCGCTCGGCCAGTTGCCGCGCCTGGCCGGCGGCCAGGCGCGCATTGACTTCCATGGATGTGGTCCAGAAGTACGTGCCCGCGGCCAGGCTGCCGAGCACCGACACGGCATCGACACGCCGGCCGTGCGTGTCCAGCAGGCAGCCGGTGTCGAAGTCCAGGTCGAACCCGCCCAACCCATGCGCGCGGGCGATGCCGTCCTCGCACAGTTGCCTGACCAGCGCATCCGCCGTGCTGGCCACGTCGAGCGAAAAGCTGGTGGCATTGATGACCCAGGGCGCACGCAGCTCGCCGGGGGCTGCCTGGATGACGAAGCCGTTGCGCGCGGCCTCGAAGCGGACGTCGCGGAATCCGCCATGCACGTGCAGGCGGCCCTCATGCAGCAAGGTCTGCAGCGTGAGCGCATTGCGCATCGGAAAGGTGGCGCGGCGCGCCATCCATAGGGTCCGCCAGTCGCGATGGAAGCGGTTGCGCTGCGCGTCGTCGAGCGCGTGCCAGATGTGCTCGATGCGATCGTTGGTGGCCGCGGCCACTGCCTGCCAGGGACGCGGGCCGGCCTGGGAGCGCGCGATTTCCGCGTCCAGCGCTTGCGCGGCGGGGCCCGGCACGCCCAGGATGTCGTTCGGTTCCTCGATGCCGCCTGCCTCGCGCAGCGCGCGGCGCAGGCTGTCGAGCAGGCCATCGAGCGTGACGCGGCCGTCGGCCTCGGGCTCCGGCAACATGGGCAGCCGCAGGCTCTTGTTGTGGGGGCTGCGCACCGCGGGCAGCCGGCCATTGCGCGAGACGCAATGGATGGGGCCGCGATGGCCGGACGCCTGCAGTGCCGCGATGGCGTCGATGGCGCTCAGGCTGGTGCCGATGATGCAGACCGCATCGTCCTGGCCGATCTTGCCGGTCATGCCGGCCACCGGATAAGGGCTGTTGAAATAGCCGGGCAAGGCCGCGAGGCGCGGGAACGCGACCGAGGGCAGGTTGCCGTTGCACAGCACCACGCGATCGGCCCGCAGGTGCGTGCCGCGCTCGCCCAGCACCGCCGCGCCGCCGCCAGCCTGCGGCCAGACGCCGACGACCCGTTCGGCATGGCGCGTCACCGGGATGCCGCGCGCGGCTGCCCGGGCCAGCGCGGCTTCATAGAGATCGCGCAGGTACAGGCCGAAGACCGGGCGGGGCACGAAGTCGCCCGGATCGATGCGCCGCACGCCCATGCCGGCGAGGAACGCGGGTTCGCGCTGGCGCAGCCAGGCCAGGAAGCTGTCGGGATCGCGGCACACTGCCGACATGCGGCTGACCGGGATATTGAGCAGGTTGCTGGCCGCGTCGGCTTGATAGGCCGTGCCGGGCCCTACGTCGGCGGCGGGCTCGAAAAGCGCGACCGACAGCGGCGCGCCATCCGGCAGGGCATCGATCAGTTGATACAGGAAAGACACGGCGACAGAGCCGCCGCCCACGATGGCGACGCACGCGCGGGATACGGACATGCAGGACTCCTGGGAACGTTATCGGCGGTGGGGCGCGGGCGCGTCGGCGCGCCCGCGGCCAGCGGTCATTGCTTGGCGGTGCGGGTCACGGAGCGGCGTACCACCGCGCCCCATTTGTCAATTTCGCCGGCGATCACCTTGTCGGTTGCCGCGGGCGTGGTGGGCGTGGCCTTGGCGCCCAGTTTGGCCGCGCCCTCGCGCAGTTGCGGCGATGCGCCGGCTTGCTGCATGGCCATGGACATCTTCTCGATGGCTTGGGCGGGCGTGCCGGTCGGCGCGAGCAGCGCGTACGTGGTGGCCACCGCATAGCCCGGCACGCCCTGTTCGGCCAGCGTCTTGACCTCGGGCAGGGCGGGGGCGCGCGTATCGGTCGTGACACCCAGGATGCGGATCTTGCCGCTGGCCAGCTGCGGCAGCAGGGCGGGCAGGGTATCTATCACCATGTCGATCTGCCCGCCAAGCAGGTCGGTGACGGCCGGGCCGCTGCCGCGATACGGCACGTGCAGGATGTCGGTGCCGGTGATCTGCTTGAACAATTCCCCCGCCATGTGCTGGGAACTGCCGTTGCCGGCCGAGCCCATGGTGAGCTTGCCAGGACGCGACTTGGCCAGCGCGATCAGTTCCTGCACCGTCTTGGCGGGCACGGCGTCATTGACCGCCAGCGCCATCGGCATCGTGATGGCGACGGATACGCCCTTGAAGTCCTTGACGAAACTGTAGTTCTGCTTGTCCAGCAGCGAGGCGTTGATGGCCAGGCTGCCCAGGGCGCCCATGAGCACGGTGTAGCCATCGGGCGTGGCGCGCGCCACGGCTTCGGCGCCGACCTCGCCGCCCGCGCCGGCCTTGTTTTCCACGACCACGGTTTGCTTGAGGTAGTCGCCCATCTGCTGTGCATAAAGGCGCGCGGCCACGTCGGTGGCGCCGCCAGGCGGGTAGGGCACGATCATCCGGATCGGGCGGTCGGGCCAGTCGGCGGCGTGCGCCGCGGGCAGGACGGAGCCGCTGATGGCAGCGGCGAGAAACAACAATAGGTACTTGCGCATGATGGCTTGTCTCCGATGTTTTTTTCGCCGCTGACCGCGCGGCTTGTTCTGCTTTGTGTCCTAACATATAGGAAGTGAATCCCAAATTAGGCTTAACAAGAATCTCACGCAGTGATATTCTGGTCAAGCAATGATCGATATCTCCGGGTTTTCTTGGGATTCGATTTACAAGAATCAGGATCAAAAGCGAGACGACATGGATCACAAGCAAGCGTTGGCCGGCGTGCGCGTTATCGAGGTGTGCAACGTGGCCGCCGGTCCCTACTGCGGCATGCTGTTGGCCGATATGGGCGCGGACGTCATCAAGATCGAACATCCCGAGGGCGGCGACACGCTGCGGGCCTGGCCGCCGATCAGCGAGGGCTACAGCGAGAATTTCGCTTCGCTCAACCGCAACAAGCGTTCGGTCACGCTCAACCTGAAGGACCCGGCCGATGCCGAGCTCGCGCGGCGCCTCATCGACGAGGCCGATGTACTGCTGGAGAACAACCGTCCCGGCGTGATGGAGCGGCTGGGGCTGGGCTACCCGGCGCTGTCGGCGCGCAACCCGCGGCTGATCTACTGCTCGATCTCGGCGTACGGCCAGACCGGTCCGCGCGCGCAGGAAGGCGGCTTCGACCTCACCATCCAGGCCATGAGCGGCATCATGAGCGTGACCGGCGAGCCCGGCGGCGCGCCGGTCAAATGCGGCGTGCCGCTGGCCGATTTCACCGCGGGCCTGTATGCCGCCACGTCGATCACCGCGGCGTTGCGCGTGGCCGAGCAGAGCGGCGTCGGCACGCATCTGGATGTCGCCATGCTGGGGGTCACGCTGGGCATCGCCGCTTTGCAGACCTCTGAGTATTTCGGCAGTGGCAAGGACCCGCAGAAGCTCGGTTCCGCGCATCCGCGCAATGCGCCCTACCAGGCGTTCCGTTGCCGCGACGGCTACTTCGGCATGGCGGCGGGCAACAACGCGCTGTGGCGCGCGGTCTGCGAGATCGTGGGCCATCCCGAGCTGGTGGAAGACCCGCGTTATGCCACGACGACGCTGCGCGCGCGCAACCAGGCCGAACTGCGTGAATTCCTCGAAGCCATTTTCGAGACCCGCGATGGCGACCACTGGCTGCGGCAGTTCCGGGGCCGCGGCGTGCCGTGCGCGCCCATCAACAGCTACTCGGAAGTGCTTGCCGATCCGCAGGTCGAGCATATGGAATGGGTGCGGCCGCTGGAACTGCCCAATGGCGTGCGCACCCGCACGTTCGGTGCGCCGGTGCGTATCGGCGGCGCCGCGACGCCGATACGGATGCGGCCGCCAGGGCTGGGCGAACACAGCGACGAGATCCTGGGCGCGCTGCGCGGCGCGCGCAAGGAGCCGGCATGAGCTTGGTCGATGTGCGTCATGAAGAGGGGTGCAGCCGCATTACATTGCAGCGCCCGGACAAGATGAATGCCCTGTCCGGCGAGCTGGTCGAGGCCCTGATCGCCGCGGTGGATGACGCCCATGCCCGCGAGAGCGATGCCATTGTGTTCCAGGGGCAAGGCAGGAATTTCAGCGCTGGCTTCGATTTCGGCGGTTTTGCCGAACAGAGCGAGGGCGACCTGTTGCTGCGCTTCGTGCGGCTCGAACAGCTGCTGCAGAAAGTGGCGGCGTCGCCCGCGCTCACGCTGGCGCTGGCCCATGGCAAGAATTTCGGCGCCGGCGTCGACCTGTTCGGCGCGTGCCGGCTGCGGGTGGCGGCGCCGGACGCGAGCTTTCGCATGCCGGGCCTGAAGTTCGGCCTGGTGCTGGGCACGCGGCGCTTCGCCGCGCTGGTGGGCGCGCAGACGGCGCACGACGTGCTCCTGCATACCCGCACGTTCTCGGCGCAAGCCGCGCGCGAGATGGGCTTTGCCACCCAACTGGCGCAGCCATTGGAGTGGGAGCCGGTGGCGGCCGCCGCGTTGGCGAGCGCGCGCGAGCTCGACGCGGTCACGCGCGCGCGGCTGCACGCCGCGATTGGCGGCGGCGAGCGCGACGCCGACCTGGCCGACCTGGTGCGATCGGCCGCCGCGCCCGGGCTGAAGGACCGCATACGTGCTTATCTGAATCCCTAGGCGCAGGCCTGTATTGGGCACCGACGTTGCCAGCGAGCAGCGCGGTCAACTGGAGCGAGACACATGACATCAGGTTTCAACCAATCCGATAAGCGGATCTCCCTGGCCGCGCTGGGCGCGATGATTCCAGACGGGGCATCGGTGGCGCTGGGCGGCAGCTTTCTGCATCGCGGGCCTTTCGCGCTGGTGCGCGAGCTGATCCGGCAAGAGCGCCGCGGCCTCGAAATCATCAAGCAATCGCCGGGTTACGACATCGATATCCTGTGCCGGGCCGGCGTGGCCACGCGGGCGCGGGCCGGCATCGTGGCGATGGAAGGCAATTTCGGCCTGGCCCCCTGGTACCGCAAGGCCATCGAACAGGGGCGGCTCGAACTGGAAGAGCACGCGTGCGCCAGCCTCACGGCGGGCCTGCGCGCCGCCGCCTTCGGGGTGCCGTTCATGCCCTGCGGCGGCCTGCATGGCAGCGATCTGCCCGCGCTGAATCAATGGAAGCTGCTCGACGATCCCTATGGCAGCGGGGCCAGCACCTATCTGATTCCCGCGGTAAAGCCCGATTTCGCGGTGCTGCAGGTGTCGGAGATCGACCGCCTGGGTAACGCCCGCGTCCATGGCACGGCGCATTGGGACCGCATCATGTCGCGTGCCGCGGGCTCGGTGCTGGTGGTGGCCGAGAAGCTGGTCGAGACGGAAGTGTTCGAAGCGCAGCCCGAAGCCACGCTGCTGCCCTACTTCATGGTCGAGGCGTTCACGGTATTGCCGGGCAGCGCGTGGCCAGGGTCCTGCACGCCGTATTACGACATCGACTACCCCGCCGTCGAGCGCTATATGGATACGGAACGCACGCTGCAGGCGCATATGGCCGAGGCGCCCGAGCTCAAGGAGACTTCGCATGCCTGACACCTTTTCGCCCTTCGCGCACGTGGTGCTGGGGCTGGCCCGTTTCATCCAGCCCAATGAGATCACCTTCAGCGGCGTGAACTCGACGCCGCCGATGCTGGCCTGCCTGTTGGCCAAGCAGGCCTACGATTTCGATTTCATCTACATCAACGTGGCGGGCGGCGTCGATCCGCGCCCCGAATCCATCCCGATTTCCAGTTCGGATCCGCAACTGGCCGCCCATACCGCCTCGATTTTCTCCAACGAAGATTTCTATGATCTGTGCACCCGCGGCCGGATGGATCTGACCTTCCTCGGCGCCGCGCAGATCGACGGCGAGGGCTGCGCCAACAACTCGTGCATTGGCGACTGGCATCAACCCAAGGTGCGTCTTCCGGGCGGCGGCGGTGGCGCGGTGATGTTGCCGACCGCGCGGCGCGCCTGCACCTGGCGCACCGAGCATTCGCCGCGGACCTTCGTGCAGACGCTCGATTTCCGCACCTCCTGGGGAGGCTTTCACGGCGTGGTCACGCCCATCGCCGTCTTCATCAAGCGCGATGGCCGCCTGGCCCTGCAGTCGTGGCATCCGGAATCGAGCCTGGCCGAGGTGCGTGAGCGCACGGGATTCGCGTTCGACGCCACCGGCGCGGCGCCGACGCCGCAGCCCACCGCGGCAGAGCGGGCCGCCCTGGCGGCGCTCGACCCCGAAGGCATATTCGAACGCGATGCCAACGTGCGGCTGCGCTGACGCGCGGCAGGGAGACTGGCAATGAATGAAATTCCGACGCTGCCGCAGACCTGGCAGGCGCAGTGGCGCGCGCCCGGACTACGCGACCGGCCCGCACTGATCACGGCACAGCGCGAATGGACCTACCGGCAATTGGACGCGGCCGTGCGCGGCGTCGCGGGCGGCCTGCGGCGCGCCGGCGTGCAGGCCGGGGATTTCGTGGCGCTGGCACTGGAACGCGGGCCGGCGCAAGTGATCGCGCTGCTCGGATGCATCGCCGCGGGCGCCTGCCCGTGTCCGCTGGAGCCGCGGATCGCCGCCGAGGAAACTGCGCGGCGGGTCCAGGCGGTTGGGCTGGGCTGGATCGTGCACGATGATGACAATGCCGCAGGCGCGACGGCTTGCGGGCTGCCGGCGGCGCGCATCCTGGCCTGGGAGGCGTTGGCGGATGCGCAGCCGTACTGGGCGCCGCACCCGGCGCCCGCCGATGCGGCGTTGCTGCTGTTCACGTCGGGCAGCACCGGCAGGCCAAAAGGCGTGCTGCTATCGCATCGCGGTATCGCGCGCAATACGGCAGGCATTCTGGCGCACACCGGGCTTGGTCCGGAGGATGTGCTGCTGCACCTGATGCCGCTGCACCATACCAACGCCATCAACAACCAGGTGTTCGCGCCGCTGGCCTGTGGCGCCGCCATCGCCTTGGCCGAGCGCTTTCGCGCCGAGGCCCTGCCGCAGGTGCTGTCGCGCTTCCGGCCGACGGTGTTGACCGGCGTGCCCACCATGTATGCGCGCATGCTGCGCCAGACCTTCGCGCCGGATGCATTTTCGCGGTTGCGGCTATTGCGTTGCGGGTCGGCGCCGATTACGACCACGCTGCATCGTGAAATCGAGGCGTTCACGGGCTGCGAACTGATGGTGTCGTATGGGCTGTCCGAGGCCACCTGCACCTCGACCATGAATCCGCCGGGCGCGCGCCGCATCGGCACGGTCGGCACCGTGCTGGCGGGGCAGCAGGTGGCCTTGCTGGACGCCTCCGGCAAGCCGGTGGCCGCCGGGGGGGAAGGGGAGATCTGCATCGGCGGCGATGCGCTGATGCTCGGCTATCTTGGCCACGATGGCGATGACCCGGTGCGCGACGGCTGGCTGCACACCGGCGACCTGGGCCGTTTCGACGCCGACGGCTATCTCAGCATCACCGGCCGCATCAAGGAAGTGATCATCCGCGGCGGCGAGAACATCTCGCCCAGGCTGATCGAAGACGTGCTGGTCACGCTGCCGGGCATTGCCGCCTGCTGTGTGGTGGCGCAGGGCGATGCGGATCTGGGCGAAGTGCCGGTGGCGGTGGTGATGGCCGATGGTTCGGCGGCCATGCCGGCCGAGGCGGACATGCGGGCCCTGGTGCAGGAGCGGCTGGGCCGGATCTATGTGCCGCAAGCGGTCTACTGCCGCGATGCCCTGCCCGAGAATGCGGTGGGCAAGGTGGATCGCAAGGCGCTGGCGGAGTGGGTGCTGACCCGCGCGGCCGAGCGATAGGCGACCAGGCGTGGCGCGGCTGCCGGCGTCCCGCGCCACGGCATCAATGGCATTGAAGTCCGCGGCCGCCGCGCCGGCGCGCGGGCGTCAGGGGCTGGCCGCGGGCGTTGGCGCCACCACGGTTGCGCGCGGCAGCTCCACGCGGAAACGCGTGACGGCGTCGCGCGATTCGGCACTGATGCGGCCGCCATGGGCCTGCACCACCTGTTGCGCGATGAACAGTCCCAGCCCCAGGCCGCGATGGCCGCCGGCGCGCCGGGCGCCGCTGCGGAAGGGGTCGAACAAGCGCGGCAGCACATCTGGCGGAATGTTGCCGCCGTTGCTGACGGTGACGGCGACTTGGCCGGCCGCCGTGCCGTCGACCTCGACCTGCACCGGGACGTCGGGGCTGCCGTGGTGCAAGGCGTTGCCCAGCAGGTTGGCCAGCACCTGCGCGATGCGCTCGCCGTCCCAGACTCCGTTGGTGTCGCCGCGATAGGCGGCTTCGATCGGGCGGCCGGCGAAGCCGGTGCGGATTTCGTCCAGCGTGCGCTCGACCAGGGTTTCCATGTGGGTGCTTGCGGGCGCCAGCGCCAGGCCGCCGGCCTGGCGGATGCGCGTCACGTCGAGCAGGTCCGAAATCAGGAGGTTCATGCGCTCGCCGCTTTGCAGGATGCGCTGCGCCAGGCTGACGACGCGCGCGTCGTCGCTCTGGCGCCGCAGCAGCGCAGCGCCCATGATGACCGCCTGCAGCGGCGTGCGCAGATCGTGGCCGAGCACCGCCATGAACATGTCATTGACCCGCAGGGCCTCGGTGCGCGCTTCCAGTTCGCGCGCCAGCGCGCGCCGGCGTTCATGCAGTTCGAAGAAGACATTTGCCTTGCTGCGCAGCATGTAGGGGTCGACCGGCTTGTACAGGAAGTCCACCGCGCCGCTTTCGTAGCCGCGGAATTGCCAGCTCTGTTCATGCGAGCCGGCGGTGATGAAGATCAGCGGGATATGGCGGGTGCGCGCGCTGCCGCGGATCAGTTCGGCCAGCTCGAAGCCATTCATGTCGGGCATCTGCACATCGAGCAGCGCCAGCGCCACGTCGGGATGGTTCAACAGCAGTTCCAGCGCCTGCGGGCCGGACTGGGCCTTCAGTACCTGGACGCGGTCGCTGGCCAGCAACGCTTCCAGCGCGACCAGATTCTCGGGAACGTCGTCGACCAGCAGGCATTTGACAGGGGTGTCCGGCGTGGGGGCAGGTGTCGATATCATGGTGTCGGGGAAGTGGAATCAGGACAGCGGCCGCGCGGGCAGGCGCGCCAGCAGGGCGGCGATGGCCGCGGGAGAGCGCACGCAGGGCGTATCCAACAGCGCCAGCGCGGCGTCGGGCATGGCGCGCATGGCGGCCGAGTCCGGTGCCTGCACCACGGCCTGGCCGCCGGCGGCGTGGATCGCCGCCAGCCCCTGGGCGCCATCTTCGTTGGCGCCGGACAGCAATATGCCCAGCAGCCTGGCGCCGTAGCAGTCGGCGGCGGATTGGAACAGCACGTCGATCGATGGTCGCGAGAAATGCACCGGCGGCCCGATCGACAGCGCCAGGCGCGGGCCGCGGTCGACCAGCAGATGGTAGTCCGGCGGCGCGAAGTAGAGATGTCCGGGCAGTATCGGCTGCTGGTCCTCGGCCTCGCGCAAGGGCAGCGCGCAGCGGTCGCGGAAGATCTCGACCAGCAGGCTGCGGCGGTCGCGCGGCAGGTGCAGCAATACGATCACCGCCGCGCGCAGGCCGGCGGGCAGGGCCGGCAGCAGCAGATTCAGGACTTCGATGGCGCCGGACGAGCCGCCGATGACGATCGCGTCCCAGCCGGGCGTGGACGCCTTGTCGTCGCGGGGCGCTGACGGGCGGCGGCTCACAGCCCGGCCTTTTTGCGGTAGATGCGGTCTTCGAGCACGAAGTCGTCGAAGCCGTCGGCCTGGGCCGAAAAGCGTACCGATTCCCGCGACCCCAGGCCCAGGAAGCCGCGATGGACCAGGGCATCGTGGAACAGGCGCAGCGCCCGGTTCTGCAACTCGCGCTCGAAGTAGATGAGCACGTTGCGGCACGACACCAGGTGCACTTCGGCGAACACGCTGTCCGTGGCCAGGCTGTGGTCGGAGAAGACCATGTGCGCGCGCAGCGCCTTGTCGAACACCACGCGGCCGTAGCGGGCGGTGTAGTAGTCGGACAGGGAGCTACGGCCGCCGGCCTGAGCGTGGTTGCGGGTGAACGCGGCCACCCGCTCCAGGTCGAACACGCCTTGCTCGGCCGTGCGCAGCGCATGGGGATTGATGTCGGTGGCATAGATCAGTGCGCGCTCCAGCAAGCCTTCCTCGCGCAGCAGGATGGCCAGCGAATAGACTTCTTCGCCGGTACTGCAGCCGGCCACCCATACCTTGATCGAAGGGTAGGTGCGCAGGATCGGCACCACTTCTTTGCGCAGCGCCAGGAAGTAGCCAGGATCGCGGAACATGTCGCTGACCTGCACCGTCAGGAACTGCAGCAACTCGGTGAACACCGGCGGTTCGTGCAGCACGCGGTCCTGCAGCAGGGACAGGGTCTTGCAGCCGAAATGCGCCAGGGCGCTTTGCAGGCGCCGCTTGAGCGAGGCCTGCGCGTAGGCGCGAAAGTCGTAGTGATAGTGGTGGTAGATCGCCTCGAGCAGCAAGCGCTGCTCGATATCCTCGGTAGGCGTCTGGTTCGGTCGCGGCATGGTCGTCATCGGGGCAGGGGGCGGCCGGTCATTTTCCCATCCAGACGCGCACCAGCGACAACAGGCGTTCGACATCCAGCGGCTTGGCGATGTAGTCGTTGGCGCCCGCGGCCAGGCATTTCTCCTGGTCGTCCTTCATGGCCTTGGCGGTCAGGGCGATGATGGGCAGGCGGCGCCATTGCGGCCGTGCGCGGATCTCGCGCATGGCGGTGTAGCCGTCCATCTCGGGCATCATGATGTCCATCAGCACCAGGTCGATGGCCGGCTGGCCCTCGGCGCCGGCGCGGTCCAGCGCCTCGAGCGCCTCGCGGCCGTTGCGCGCGATCTCCACCCGCAGGCCGGTCGGCTCCAGAATGCTGGAGAGCGCGAACACATTGCGCACGTCGTCCTCGACCACCAGCACGGTGCGGCCTTCGAGCGCGGAATCGCGGCTGCGGGCCAGTTCCAGCATCTGGCGCTGCTGCGGCGGCAGGTCGGCTTCGACCTGGTGCAGGAACAGCGTCACTTCATCGAGCAGGCGTTCGGGCGAACGCGCGTCCTTGATGATGATGGACTTGGAGAAGCGGCGCAGCTGCTGTTCCTCGTCGCGCGACAGCGCCCGCCCGGTGTAGACGATGACGGGCGGGAACGACACGCTGTCCTGCTCGGCCATGGCGCGCAGCAGCTCGTGGCCGCTGATGTCCGGCAGGTTCAGGTCCATGACGACGCAGTCGAAGGTGGTGTTGCGCAGCAATTCCAGCGCGGCATGGGCGGTGGCGGCCGGGACGATCTGCACGTCGTCGCGCGCCAGCAGTTCCCGCACGCTGTCGCGCTGGCGTTCGTCGTCCTCGACCACCAGCACGCGCCGCACGTTCTGGGTGAACTTGGCTTCCAGGCGCTGCAGGGCCCGCTCCAGTTCCTCGCGCTTGACCGGCTTGAGCGCGTAGCCGACCGCGCCGCGGCCCATCGCTTCCTGGGCGTAGTCGGCGACCGAGACGATATGGACCGGAATGTGGCGGGTGTGCGGATTGCGCTTGAGCTGGTCCAGCACGCCCAGGCCCGAGAAATCGGGCAGGTTGATATCGAGCACGATGGCGTCGGGCCGGCGCCGCGCCGCCAGCGCCAGCCCTTCGGTGGCGGTGTGCGCCGCCAGGCAGCCGAAGCCCATCTCGCGCGCCAGGTCGCCCAGGATGGCGGCAAAGCGCTCGTCGTCTTCGATGACGAGGATGCTGCGGCCGGCGTCCTGTTCCGGTTCGGGCTCGGGGTCCGCGGCAAGGGGCGTGGGGGAAGGCGCCATCGCGGGGGGCTGGGGTATCGCCGCGCGCGGCGGCACGCCGTCATGCGGCGCCGGCTGGGCTTCCAGGCGCAGCGGCAGCAGCAGCGTGAAGACGCTGCCTTGCCCCGGCGTGCTGACCAGCGACAGGGTGCCGCCCAGCAGCTTGGCCAGGTCGCGCGAGATCGACAGGCCCAGGCCGGTGCCGCCATGCTTGCGGTGAGTGCTGCCGTCGGCCTGGCGGAAGGCCTCGAAGATCAATTCCTGCTGCTCGGCCGGCACGCCGATGCCGGTATCTTGCACCGCGAATGACAGCATGCCGCGAGGCGCGCGCGCCACCTTGAGGGTGACACTGCCGCGCTCGGTGAATTTGAGGGCGTTCGACAGCAGGTTCTTGATCACCTGGCCGAGGCGCTGCGGGTCCGTGTGCAGGGCCGCCGGCGAGTCGGCGGCGATATCCAGGTCCAGCTTCAGCCCCTTTTCCTGGGCGATCGGCCGCAACGGGTCGAGCAGCCGTTGCAGCGTCGGGGCGATCGCCACCTCTTCGACCTCCACGGTGGCCTGGCCGGCCTCGATCTTGGCCAGGTCGAGAATGTCGTTGATCAGCGCCAGCAGGTCGCTGCCGGCGGCATGGATGGTCTGCGCATACTTGACCTGTTCCGGGCTCAGGTTGCCGGGCTTGTTGTCTGCCAGCAGCTTGGCCAGGATCAGGGTCGAGTTGAGCGGCGTGCGCAGTTCGTGGCTCATATTGGCCAGGAATTCGCTCTTGTACTGGCTGGCCTGGCTCAACAGGCGCGCCTTGTCGGTCAGCGCGCCCTGGACCCGCAGCAACTGCTCGGTCTGCAATTCCAGGCTGACGTTGGCCTGCTTGAGCTCGGTCTGCTGCGTTTCCATGCGCGCCTGCGATTCCTGCAGGATGCGGCTTTGCTGTTCCAGTTCTTCGTTGCTGACGCGCAGTTCTTCCTGCTGGGTCTGGAGTTCTTCGGACTGGCGTTGGGTTTCCGCCAGCAGCGCTTCCAGCCGGGTGCGGTCCAGCCCGGCGCGGATGGCCGAGGCCAGCATCTCGGAGGCGCCTTCGAGCAGGCTGCGTTCGCTCTGGCCCACCGGATGATTGAAGCCCAGCTCGATCACGGCATACACCCGCTCGTTCTGCATGGCGGGCGCCAGCACCAGTTCGGCCGGATTGGAGCGGCCGGTGGCCGAGGACACCTCGAAGTGGCCGGCGGGCACGTCGCGCAGGTGCAGCAGTTGGCGTGAACGGGCCGCCTGTCCGACCAGCCCTTCGGCGGGGGATATCTTCTGCGCCAGGCGCTCGGGGGGCAGAGCATAGCCGCCGAACAGCGTCAGGTCGTCGCCGCCGTTGACCACGTAGCCGGCCCCCACGCTGGCGTTGAGGTACTGCGCCAGGTATTCGAGCGCGCGCTTGCCGATCTCGTCCAGACGGTGATCGCCGCGCAGGCGCAGGCTCAATCCGGAAAGCCCGGCGGTGATCCAGGCCTGGCGCGCCTTGGCGCGGTATTCGCGGATGGTCATGGCGGCCGAGGCCGTGATCAGCACCAGCAGCAGCAACGACCCGCCCCATGAGTAGTAGGCCGAGGTGGCCGAGGCGGCGACCCAGGCCTCGCGTTGTTCCGTGACCAGGGACATTTGGCGCGTGTACAGGTCGGCGACCAGGTCGCGCAGCCGATCCATTGCTTCCTTGCCCGAGTCGGTCCGCACTACGGCCAGCGCGCCTTCGACATCGCCGGCCTTGCGCATTTCGATGGTGGTCCGCAGCTCGGCCAGTTTCTGCTGCGTGATGCCGGCGATATCGTTGACGATGCGGCGTTGCGCCGCGTCCGCGGCGGCGGCTTGCTGGACCACCGCCAGGCGCTGTTCGATCAGCGGCACCGAGCGCAGGTAGGGCTGCAGGTAGGCCGGATCGCCCGTCAGCAGATAGCCGCGCTGGCCGATTTCGGCGTCCTTGAGCGCCGAGTTGAACAGGCTCAGCTGGCGCAGTGTCTCGGTCGTGTTGTCCATGGCCTTGACCGCCTCGGCGCGGGTATTGGCCGAGCGCACGTTGACGAAGGCGATGAGCAGCGTGGCCAGCGCGGCCATCACGAAACCGATCATCAGGGCGCGCGGAACGGCATGGCGGCTGGCGGAGTGCGGCATGTGCGGCATGGGAACGGTTCGGCGGGGAAAAAATGAAGCAACGACTATACAGGGGTCCGGGGGAGTGGTTTCGTCCGGATACAATTGCTTCCCCCTCGAAGGGCGCGCATCCCCTAGGATTCGGCCTTCCCCGCTGTGCCAATCCGCTTGCGCGCCGCCTGTGGCGCGCGCGGGACATGACAACCATGACGAAAATCCTTTTGGTCGACGATCAGCCGGCGTTGGTCGCCCTGATGAGCGAATTCCTGAGTAGCGAAGGCTACGACGTCATCACGCATACCGATGGCTTGACGGCCTTGCGGCAGATGCTGGAATTGCGGCCCGACCTGGTCATCACCGACTTTTCCATGCCCGGCATGGACGGCGGCGCCTTGCTGACCGCCATGCGTGAAAACGCCTATCTGAACGATACCCCGGTCCTGGTGCTCAGCGGCCGGCCCGAATCCGAGATCGGCCCGGCCTGCGCCGGGCGCGCGACCCTGTTGCGCAAGCCCGCCGAGCCGGAAGCGGTGCTGCTGGCCATCCGGCGCTTGCTGCCGGCCGCGCCGCGGCAGGGGGCCGGGCGTATGGACGCGGGCCTGGCCGCGACGGCCCCGGCATTGACGGCGGGTTGCTAGCCGGATCGGGGACGGCGCGGCGGCGCGCGCCATGCGGCCAGCGGGCAAGGCGCGGATCGCTGGCGGCTCATTGTTGCTGGGGAGGCGTCGCGGCGCGGGAGGCCTGCGTGGACAGGCGTTCCTGCGTCAGGGTGCCTGGTTCGGCCTGGGAAGGACGCACCACGACGGCATTCCGGCTGTCGCTGGCGCCCAGCTTGGGCAGGTCCACCGGACGCGCGGCCAAGTTCGAAAAGGGGCCGCCGCCGCTGGCCGGCACGCCGTCCAGCGTCAGGTTCGCCGCCCATTGGCCATCACGGCGCGATAGCACCTGGTAGCGCTGTGGCGAGCCAGCCATGCGCGCCACCACATACAACGTGCCGTCAATCAAATGGATCGCCGGCGGTGACGCCGCCTCGGCCGGCAGCCTGGCGGGCTTGCCGCGCTCGACCAGCCAGAGCGGGCCATCCGCGCGCTCCAGGACCGCCACCACCACGTTGCCCTGCGCGTCGGCATCGATTGCCGGACGGCCTATGTAGGGCACGCCCAGGTCGGCCGGCACGCTCCAGTCCATTTCCAGGTCGGTGGTGTCGCCGGTTTCCTCCAGGCGGGTCAGGTGGTTGTTGCCACGTTGGCGGAAATACAGTTCGACCCGGTGTTCGTGGTTGCGGATCGCGGCCAGCCCGCCGGCCGCCGCGGGCGCCGGCACGCGGCGCCAGGCCTGCCAGTCCGGCCGCTGGCCCTTGGCGGCCGGCAATTGGCGGGAGGAGAACAACTGCCCGCCCGCCGACGCGAAGACGATGTAGCGGCCATCGTCGCCGCGCACCACCGCGGGCGCGCCGGAGGCGCCGTCCAGCGGCGGCAGGCTTTGCCAGGGCCCCCAGCTGCCATCGATGCCGGACGGTGAGATCCAGTGCAGCCGGCCGTCATAGCCCAGCGCGACGGCGGCGGCCTCGCCGCGCGGCGCCACCGCGGGAATCTGGATGACGCGGATGCCGGCCAGCGCCTGCCACCCCTGCCAGGTGCCGTCGTGGCGTTGCTTGTTGGCCCATACCCCGCCCAGCGGATCGCGCGCCATCAGGCCGGCGGTGCCGTCGGCGTGGCCGAACGTGACCAAGGGGCCGCCGGTGCGGCCGCCCAGGCTTTGCCAGCGGCGCTGACCCGCGTCCCAGCGGTTGGCGGCGGCGTTGGTCTCGCCCGCCGCGAACACCACCAGCCCGTCGCGCTTGTCGGGATAGATCTGCGGCGGCATGTCCCGGCGCGAGACGTAGTAGGCGCGCTGTACCCAGGCGGCCGCGGGACCGGCGGGTTCCTTGCAGCCGCTGGGGCCGGCGCAATAGTGGTAGTCGTTCCAGGCGTAGTGCTGGAAGATGATGGATTTGCTGGCGATCTCGCTGTCGGCGAGATTGCTGGCGCGCTCCTGGCTGGGATAGTCGATATAGCCGGTCTCGGCATAGTTGCCGGGCGCGCGCAGCATGGCGGCGCGCACCAGCCGCGCGCTGGCGATGTGGTCGGGATGGCCGTGTCCGGCGCAGCGCCAGCACAGTTGCGTATACGGCACGCTGATCGTGTCGTCCAGGTGACGCACGGTGGTCGGCTGGTATTGCCGGATCAATTCGGCCAGGGTGTCGATCAACTGTTCGCGCGAGTACACCTCGGGGTATGGGCCGAGCGTGTCCACGTTCTGTCCGGGTTCGGATTCGGCGCGGCTCAGCGGCGTGAGGCTGCCCCAGCCGTTGCCCAGCCACGGGTCCTTCAGGCGCAGATGCCACAGTTGCACGCGCGGGTTGCCCGACAGGCTGAAACGCGCGATCCGGCGCTGGCCCGCGTGGCCGACGCCTTCCTTCCAGAGATCGGGCTGGCCTGCCATATAGGCATAGGCCGCGCGCACGCCGCGTTCCCGACCCAGCATGTAGGGGGCGCCTTCGCCCGCATCGCTGGCGGTCAGGTAGACCACCCGCACGCAGCCGCCGGCCGCGATGTTGGAGGCGATGTCCGGGTTCATGAACAGCAGGTCGTCGTCCAGGTGGGCGACGAAGGCGAGGTCTTTGATGCCATTGCATTGCGCCAGGGTGGGGGGCGCGGCGAAGGCGGCGCCGGCCAGGCCGGCGAGCATCAGCGCTTGCCCGAAACGGGCGAGCAAGGTCGTGAGAATCCGCGTCAAGGGGCCCGCTCCTGAGGCATGGTCATGAAACTGCGCGATTGCGCGCATCTTAGCAAGCCGCGCCTGGGCGCAGGCAGGCGGGATGGCGCCCTTTGGCGAAAAGCCAACAAGCGGATTGCCTGGCAATGCAACCGCCGCGCGCAACGGCCAGCCGCCGCCGCGGCGTTGGCCGCCTGCACACAAAGTGGGTGCGTGCGCATAGAATCAGGCAGGAAATCCAGCGGATTGCACTACCGGCAGGCGCTCCGATTCCGGAAAATGCCAGTCTGGCCGGCTGCCGGCCCCGTTTCGGGACGACGGCCGGCGGATGCCCGCCGCCGTTGCCGCGCCAGTTCGCCACCTCCTTCCACCTCCATGAGGATTTCGCCATGACACAACTGCAAGTCAACGGCCAGGCCAGGGACGTGACCGTTCCGGACGATATGCCTTTGTTGTGGGTGCTGCGCGACGAGCTTGGCATGACCGGCACCAAGTTCGGCTGCGGCATGGCCCTGTGCGGCGCCTGTACCACGCACCTGGATGGGCAGCCGATCCGCGCCTGTGTCACGCCCGTGTCGGCGGTGGCCGGCCGGGCGATTGCGACCATCGAGGGCATGGATGCCGATCCGGTCGGCCGGACCGTGCAGCGCGCCTGGATCGAGAACAATGTGGCGCAATGCGGTTATTGCCAGGCGGGGCAGATCATGACGGCGGTCGGCCTGCTCAAGGCCACGCCCGCGCCCACCGAGCAGCAGATCGACGAGGCCATGAGCGGCAACATCTGCCGCTGCGGCACCTATCCGCGCATCCGCGCCGCGATCCAGCAGGCGGCGGCCCGCCTGGCCCAGGGAGGCAAGTGATGATGGACACGGCACAACGCGCGCGACGCGATTTTCTCAAGGGCGGGCTGGGCGCGCTGACGCTGGCGGTGACAGGCAGCGGCCTGGTCAGCGCGGTGCGGGCGGCCGGGGCGGAGCCTCGCAAGTACGGCGCCGATTCGATGCCGGGCGGCACGGTGGATGATCCGCTGGTGTTCGTCTCGATCGCGCCGGATGGCACGGTCACCATCGTGGCGCACCGGGCCGAGATGGGCACGGGCGTGCGCACCAGCCTGCCGATGGTGGTGGCCGATGAAATGGAAGCCGACTGGGCGCGGGTCCGCGTGGTCCAGGCCGGGGCCGACGAGGCGCGCTACGGCAACCAGAACGTGGACGGCTCGCGCAGCGTGCGGCACTTCCTGTTGCCGATGCGCCGGGTGGGCGCCGCCGCCCGCCAGATGCTGGAGGCCGCCGCCGCCGCGCGCTGGTCGGTGCCGCGGGACCAGGTGCGCGCGACCCGCCACGAGGTCGTCCATGACGCCAGCGGCCGCAGGCTGGGCTATGGCGAGCTGGCGGCCGATGCCGCCCGGTTGCCGGTGCCGGCCGGTGACGCGCTGCGGCTCAAGGTGCCCGCCGATTTCCGCTACATCGGCAAGAGCGAAGTGCGCCTGGTCGACCTGGAGGCCATCGGCAAGGGCCAGGCCGCCTATGGCATGGATTGCCACCTGCCCGGCATGGTGTACGCGGTGGTGGCGCGGCCGCCGGTGGTCGGGGGCAAGCCGCGCCGCGTCGACAGCGCCAAGGCGCTGGCCGTGCCCGGCGTGCTGAAAGTGGTGGACATTCCGCCGATGCAGGGCGCGCCCGCCTTCCAGCCCCTGGGCGGCGTGGCGGTGGTGGCGCGCAATACCTGGTCGGCGATCCAGGGCCGGGCGGCGCTGGAGATCGAGTGGGACGATGGCCCCAATGGCGACTACGATTCGGCGGCCTACCGGCAGACCCTGGCGGCCGCCAGCCGCGCGCCGGGCAGAGTCATGCGCGACCAGGGCGACGCGCCGGGGGCCTGGGCCCAGGCCGGGGAGGCCGAACGTTTCGCGGCCGATTACCATGTGCCGCATCTGGCGCATGCGTCCATGGAACCGCCGGTGGCCACGGTGCGGATCCAGGGGGATCAGGCCGAGGTCTGGACCTCGGTCCAGAACCCCGCGGCGGCGCAGGAGGCCGTGGCCCGGCGGCTCAAGCTGGACCCGGCGAAAGTCAAGGTGAACGTGCTGTTGCTGGGAGGCGGGTTCGGACGCAAGTCCAAGCCCGACTACGTGGACGAAGCCGCCATCGTGGCCCGTGCGATGCCGCAAGGCACGCCGGTCAAGCTGGTATGGACGCGCGAGGACGATATCCATCACGACTATCTGCACACGGTATCGGCAGAGCGCCTTGAGGCAGTGGTGGACCAGGACGGCAAGGTGCGGTCGTGGCTGCATCGCAGCGCCGCGCCCACCATCGGTTCGCTGTTCACCGAGGGCGCCCAGGGCGAGCAGTTGTTCGAATCGGCCATGTCCGCCATCAACATGCCCTATGTCATCCCCAACGTGCGCGTCGAGACCGCGCCGGTCGCCGCGCATGCGCGCATTGGCTGGTTCCGTTCGGTGTCCAACATTCCGCACGCGTTCGCGGCGCAGTGCTTCATCGCCGAGTTGGCGCATCGCGCCGGCAAGGATCACAAGCAATACGCGCTGGACTTGATCGGGCCGGCCCGCCGCATCGATCCAGGCACCCTGGCCGATACCTGGAACTACAGCGAATCGCCTGAACGCTACCCCTACGACACGGGCCGCCTGCGCGGCGTGATCGAGGCGGCCGCGCGCGGCGCCGGCTGGGGGCGGGAACTGCCGCGGGGTCATGGTCTCGGCCTGGCCTTCTGCTACAGCTTCATGAGCTACACCGCCACGGTGGTGGAAGTGGCGGTGGACGCCAAGGGCGAGGTCCAGGTGCTGGCCGTGGACATGGCGCTCGACTGTGGGCCGCAGATCAATCCCGAGCGCATCCGCGCGCAGATGGAGGGCGGCGCCATCATGGGCCTGAGCCTGGCCTTGCTGGGCGAGATCACGTTCGAGCGGGGGCGCGTCAAGCAGAACAACTTCTACGATTATGAAGTGCTGCGCCACGGGGCGTCGCCGCGCGTGATCCGCACTCACCTGGTCAACGATGACCATGCCTTGCCGCCAGGCGGCGTGGGCGAGCCGCCCGTGCCGCCGGTGGCGCCGGCGCTGTGCAATGCGATATTCGCGGCCACCGGCAAGCGGGTGCGCGACCTGCCGGTACGGACGGTGGCCTAGCATGGACCGGTACGACGCTTCGGACACGGCCGTGCCGCGCGCCGGGTTGCCCACGGTCATCGTGCTGGCCGCCGGCCGGGGCGAGCGCTTCACGCGTTCCGGCGGCGCCACCCACAAGCTGCAGGCGCCGCTGGCCGGCATGACCGTGCTGCAACGGGTGTTGCGCGCCGTGGCGGAATCGGGCCTGCCTTGCCATGTGGTGCGGGCCGAGGCGGACGATGGCGCCGGCGGGGCGGCCGGCATGGGCGATTCGATCGCCCGGGGCGTGCGCGCCACCGCCCGGGCCGCCGGCTGGCTCATCCTGCCGGGCGACCTGCCGCTGGTCGGCGCCGACAGCCTGCGGCGGGTCGCCGCCGCGCTCGCGTCCAGCCCGGTGGCGCTGCCATTCTGGAATGGCAATGGCCGGCAGGGGCATCCGGTCGGCTTCGGGCGGTGCTGCTTCGCGGCGCTGGCGCGATTGCAGGGCGACCAGGGCGCCGCGTCGATCGTGGCGGCGCACCGGCAGGCCGGCACGCTGTGCACGCTGGCATTGGCGGACCCGGGCATCGTTGCCGACATCGACACCGTGGCGGATCTGGCCCGGGCCGAAGCGCGGCTTGCCGCCACCATGCCCACCCTGGGAGCGTGCTGAATGGAAAGTGTCGATGTGCGCGTGCTGCGCGCCGCCCGTGACTGGGCCATGGCGGGCGACCGGGTCCTGTTGGCGACGGTGGCCCGGACCTGGGGATCGTCGCCGCGCCCGGCCGGCTCGATGATGGTGTTGCGTGAGGACGGCCGCTGCGTCGGCTCGGTCTCGGGCGGTTGCATCGAAGACGACCTGGTGTCGCGCTATACCCGCGCCCACGGCGGCCCCGGTATGCCGCGGGCCCGCCCCGAGCGGCTGCGTTATGGGGTGCAGGCGGACGAGGCGCGGCGCTTCGGCCTGCCCTGCGGCGGCACGCTGGAGCTGTTGCTGGAGTTCGATCCCGATGTCTCGCTGCTCGATGCGCTGGTGCGTCAGCTGGAAGCGGGCCAACTGACGCAACGCACCGTGGACTGCGTCACGGGCGCGGTGACGCTGGCGCGCGCCGGCGCGCCGGCGGCGCTGTGCTTTGACGGCGCGGTGCTGTCGCACACGCTGGGGCCGCAGTACCGCATGCTGCTGATCGGCGCGGGCGCGCTGGCCGAGTATGTCTCGACCATGGCGCTGTTCAACGATTTCGCGGTCACGCTCTGCGATCCGCGCGTCGAGCATCTGGGCGCCTGGTCGGTGGCCGGCGTGCAGCTCACCACCGAGATGCCCGACGATGCCGTGCGGGCGATGCGTCCGGACACGCGCACCTGTATCGTGGCGCTGAGCCATGATCCGAAACTGGACGACCTGGCGTTGCTCGAAGCGCTGCACAGTCCGGCTTTCTACGTGGGCGCGATCGGCTCGCGGCGCAACACCGAGCTGCGCCGCCAGCGCTTGATCGAACACTTCGACGAAACCGAGGAATCGCTGCAGCGCCTGCGGGCGCCGGTCGGCCTCTACATCGGCAGCCGCACGCCCGCGGAGATCGCCGTGAGCGTGATGGCCGAGATCCTGGCCGTGAAAAATGGCGTGCCGCTGCCGCCGGCCCTGTCGGTGGCGGCGGCCAAGACGCGGTTCCAGGCGCCCGCCTAGGTGGCGGGCCGCGCTAGCCCGCGCGCGGCAAGTCCGGGGGGGCGGTGGCGGTCGTCGCGGCGTCGGAAGGGAGCCGCGAAGGCCCCCTGAGGCGCCGGCCACCGCGTCCGCCCCGCTCCGCCGGGCCGGACTTGCCTGTATCATGCGTTCGAAGAGATCCGTCCCCCCGAGCGCCGTTTTCCGTCGCGCGGCCTGATTGCCAGTGACCCCGGATAGCCCTCATGCCCGACCCGCTTCGTCTGCAGGCTTTGATACAGGATTGTGCCCGCGGCCAGGAATCCGCGCTGGCCGAACTCTATCGACAGACTTCCCCGCATCTGTTTGCGCTCGCCGTACGTATATTGCGTCGAAGCGACTGGGCGGAGGAAGTCCTCCAGGACAGCTTCATCAATATCTGGCGCAATGCCGCCCGCTATTCTTCGGAGCAGAGCCAAGTGATGACCTGGATGACGCGCATCGTGCGCAACCGCTGCATCGACCTGTTGCGCAGGCCGGACCTGGAGCGCCCCGACGCCGACGGTGAGCTGACGCTGGCCTGGGCCGATGACGCACCCGGCCCGTTCGAACGGCTGCAGCGCGACCAGGACGGCCAGCGCCTGGCCGACTGCCTGAAGCAGCTCGAGGGGCCGCAGCGCACCGCCATCGCGTTGTCCTTCTTCGACGACCTCAGCCACAGCGAGATCGCCCGCCGCCTGCAGGCGCCGCTGGGCACGGTCAAGAGCTGGGTGCGGCGCGGCATGGACCGGCTCAAGAGGTGCCTGTCATGAACTACAGCAACCCCCAACTGCGCGCGCGGCTGGCGGCCGACTACGTGGCCGGCGCGATGCGCGGCGGCGCCCGCCGCCGCTTCGAGGGCCTGATGGCCGCCGATGCCAATCTGCGCCGCCAGGTGCGCGATTGGGAAGACGACATCTACCCGCTGCTGTGGTCGCTGCCGGCCCGGGTGCCGCCGCGCCGCGTCTGGCGCGCCATCGAATCGCGTCTCAAGCCGGGGCGCGCCCGGGGCTGGCAGGGCCTGGCGTTCTGGCGCGTGCTCAGCGGCGCGCTGGCGGCGGTGCTGGTGGCCGGGGTGGTGGTCTACCCGATGCAGGTCGACCGCGCCGCGCGCACGCAACTGATGGCGGTGCTGCAAAGTCCGGAGGCCCAGGCCATGCTGGTGGTGCGCGCCGACGAGCGCGGCGGCCTGCACGTCCATGCCCTGCAGGACTTGGCATCGCGCGCCGGCGGCAAGGCGCTGGAGCTGTGGGTGATTCCGCCCGGGCAGGCGCCGCAATCGGTCGGCCTGGTGGCGCCCGAGGGCCTGACGGCGCTGCAACGCCGCCAGGGCCTGGAAGGCATCCAGAAGCTGGCCATCACGCTCGAACCGCCGGGCGGCTCGCCTTCGGGCAAGCCGACAGGGCCGGTCATCATGAGCGGCGACGTGCTCAAGATCTGAACCGCATCCAAAGCGGGCCGGGCCGCGTATAGAGGGGTGTCCCATTGCGGAGCCCCTCATGTTTTCCTGGATAACCGCAGGCCCGCGCGGCCCGCTTGCGATCGTGGTCCTGGCCGCGCTGGCCCTGGGCCTGCTGGCCGCCTGTTCTCCCCTGACGCTGCTGAACGGCGCGGTGCCCGACGGCGCCAACCGCGTTTCGGCGGGGCTGGCCTATGGCCCGCTCGCGCGCCAGCGGCTGGACATCTACCGGCCGCCCGGCGCGGCCGGGGCGCCGGTGGTGGTGTTCTTCTACGGGGGCAGCTGGCGCAGCGGGGATCGGGCCGATTACCGTTTCGTCGGCGATGCGCTGGCGGCGCGTGGCATGGTCGCGGTCATTGCCGACTATCGCGTCTATCCCGAGGCCGGCTACCCGGACTTCCTGCGCGACGCGGCTCAGGCGGTGGCCTGGACCCAGCGCCATATCGACGCCTATGGCGGCGACCCCGGGCGCGTCTTCGTCGCCGGCCACAGCGCCGGCGGCTATATCGCCGCCATGCTGGCGCTGGACGGGCGCTGGCTCGGCGGCGCCGGCTCCAGCCCCGCGACGCTGGCGGGCTGGATCGGCCTGGCCGGACCCTATGACTTCCTGCCCATCGTCGCGCGCGACGTGCGGCCGGTGTTCGGCTATCCCGACACGCCGGCCGACTCGCAACCCATCCACCATGTCACTCCCCATGCGCCGCCCGGCCTGCTGCTGACCGGCACGGCCGACACCACGGTCGACCCGCGCCGCAACAGCGCCAGCCTGGCGGCCGCCCTGCGAACGGCCGGCGCCTGCGCGCGGCTGGTGACGTATCCCGACCTGGGCCACAAGCTGCTGGTGGGCGCGCTGTCGCGCCCGCTGCGCTGGCGCGCGTCCGTGCTGGACGACCTGGACGCGTTCGTGACCCATCCCTGTCCGTCGACCCAAGGAGAATGACGATGCGACGCCTGCTCGCGGTCCTGTTGCTGACTCCCCTGGCCGCATCGGCCGCCAACGAACACTACGTGGGCTACGCCTATGACAGCCGCGATGGCGCGGAACGCTATCGCGAAGAGCACTGGGTGGTGCGCGAGGGCGGCCGGCAAGTGCGGCTGGTGTTGTACCGCTGTCCCGGCGGCGAGGCATTCGCGCGCAAATGGGTGCGCGGCGCGGTCGATGATCCCGCGCCGGATTTCGCCCTGTATGACCAGCGCGACGGCTATCGCGAAGGCGTCGATACCCGCTTGGGCCGGCGCACTGTCTACGTGCAGGCGCGCGCCGGCGCGCCGATGCGCAGCCGGCCGCTGCCCGCCGTGGCCGACGCCGTGGTGGATGCCGGCTTCGATGCCTGGCTGCGGGCCAACTGGCAGCCGCCGGCCGCGCCGCTGCATTTCCTGGTGCCCAGCCGGCTGGAATGGATGCCGCTGACGGTACAGGCACGCGCCGCCGGCCAGGGCGAGCGCAGCTTCCGCCTGCGGCTCGATGCCTGGTATGGCTTCGCCGCGCCGGCCTTGCGCGTGACCTACGACAGCGCCAGCCGGCGCCTGCGGCGCTTCGAAGGGCCGAGCAACCTGCGCGACGGCAACGGCGGCACGCAGACCGTGCGCATCGAGTTCCCGGCCGACGCCGTCCGGCCGCCGCCCGCGGCGCAGGACCTGGACGCGGCGGCGGCCACGCCGCTGGTGTCGCGCTGCGGATAAGGGTTTTCACCTATGCATCCACCGCATCTCCGCGCCCGTATATCCCGACACGTTTCACACAGGACACCATGATGCGCTCCGTTCTCTCCGGCTGGACCGCTTCGATACGACGCTGGGTCGATACCCAGGCGCAGGACGCGCCGGGCGGCGATCCCGACCGTATCGACTGGACCCGCGCCTTGCCCTTCGCGTTGTTGCACGCCGGCTGCCTGGGGGCGCTGTGGACCGGCGTATCGCCCGCGGCGCTGGCGCTGGCGGTGGCGTTGTACGCCGTGCGCATGTTCGCCCTGACCGGGTTCTACCACCGCTACTTCTCGCACCGCACTTTCCGCACCTCGCGCGGCATGCAGCTGGTGTTCGCCGTGCTGGGCGCCTCGTGCGCGCAGCGCGGACCGCTGTGGTGGGCGGCCCACCATCGCCACCACCATCGCCATGCCGACGATGAGCATGACCTGCATTCGCCGCGCCGCCATGGTTTCTGGTGGAGCCACATGGGCTGGTTTCTGACGCGCCGCGCCTTCGCCACCGATCTGGCGCGGGTGCCGGACCTGCGCGGCTACGCCGAACTGCGCTGGCTCGACCGCTTCGACGCGGCGGTGCCGCTGGCGCTGGCCCTGGGCTGCTACGGCCTGGGCGCGCTGCTGGCACGCGTGGCGCCCGGCCTGGGCACAGACGGGCCGCAGATGCTGGTATGGGGCTTTTTCATTTCGACCGTGGCGCTGTTCCACGCCACCGTCACCATCAATTCGCTGGCGCACAGCTATGGCAAGCGGCGCTACGACACCGCCGACGACAGCCGCAACAACGCCTGGCTCGCGCTGCTGACCTTCGGCGAGGGCTGGCACAACAACCACCACTTCTACCCGGGGTCGGCGCGGCAGGGATTCCGTGCCCATGAGATCGACATCACCTGGTACGGCCTGCGCCTGCTGGCCGCCACCGGCCTCATCTGGGACCTCAAGGGCGTGCCGGCCTGGGCGCTGGCCGCCGCCAAGGAGTGAACATGCGCATCGCCATCATCGGTTCGGGCATCGCGGGACTGGTCTGCGCCTGGAAGCTGGGCCGCGATCACGACGTCACGCTGTACGAGGCCAACGACTACCTGGGCGGGCATACGCACACGCACACGGTCGAGCAGGACGGCCGGCGTTACGAGGTGGACAGCGGTTTCATCGTCCACAATCCGCACAATTACCCGCAGTTCACGGCATTGCTGGAAGAGCTGGGCGTGGCGTCGCAGCCCACCACCATGAGCTTCTCGGTGCACAAACAGGCCGACGGGCTGGCGTACAACGCCACGTCGCTGGACACGCTGTTCTGCCAGCGGCGCAACCTGCTGTCGCCGCGCTTTCTGGGCATGGTGCGCGACCTGATGCGTTTTTACCGGCAGTCGCCCGCGCTGTTGCGCGCGCCGGAGCCGGGCCCCACGCTGGGCGAGTACCTGGCGCAACACCGCTACGGCGAGGCGTTCCGCACCGACCACCTGATCCCGATGGCCTCGGCGCTGTGGTCGTCGCCGGCTGCGCGCATCCTGGAATTCCCGGCGCGGTATCTCGTGCAGTTCATGGCCAATCACCAGATGCTGCAGGTCAGCGGCCGGCCGCAGTGGCGCGTGGTGCAGGGCGGATCGCGCCGCTATATCGACGCCATGCGCCAGCGCTGGACGGTGCGCGAACGGTTGAACTGCGCCGTGCGGGCCGTCCGGCGCCAGCCGGCCGGCGTGCAGGTGATCACGCGCGATGGCCAGGAGCACCATGACGAAGTGATCTTCGCCTGCCACAGCGACCAGGCGCTGGCGCTGCTGGCCGACCCGACGCCGCAGGAACGCGCGGTGCTGGGCGCCATCACCTACCAGGACAACGACGTGGTGCTGCACACCGACGCCCGCCTGCTGCCGCGCCAGCGCAAGGCCTGGGCCGCCTGGAACGCCTACGTGCCGGCCGATCCGGGGGCGCCCTGTTCGGTCAGCTATTGCATGAACCTGCTGCAGGGCATCGCCTCGCCGCGGCCGTTCATCGTGACGCTCAACCGCAGCGAGGCCATCGACCCGGCGCAAGTGCTGGCGCGCATGCGCTATCACCACCCCGTGTACACCCACGAATCGGTGGCCGCGCAGGCGCGCCGGGCCGAGATTTCGGGCCGGCATCGCAGTTGGTATGCCGGCGCCTACTGGGGTTGGGGCTTTCACGAGGATGGCGTGGCCAGCGCGCTGGACGTGGTGCGCGCCATCCTGGGGCGGCCGCGGGTCTGGGCGCGGGAGGCGGCATGAACCTGCATAGCGCCGTCTATGAGGGCCGGGTGACGCACCGGCGCCACCATCCGCATGCGCATGGCTTCGGCTACCGCATGGGCCAGCTCTACCTGGATCTGGACGAGATCGACCAGGTGTTCCAGGGCCGCTGGCTGTGGTCGGTGGAACGGCCCAACCTGGCCCAATGGCGGCGCGCCGATTACCTTGACGCGGGCGGCGGGCTGCCGCTGGCGCAGGCGGTGCGGCAACGCCTGCGGGCGCATCTGGGCGACATGCCGGACGGGCCCATCCGCCTGCTGGCGCATCCGCGCTACGCCGGCTACGTCTTCAATCCAGTGAGCTTTTACTACTGCTACGAAGCCGACGGCCGCACGCTGGCCGCGATCGTGGCCGAGATCACCAATACGCCGTGGAAGCAGCGCCATTGCGTGGTGCTGCCGGCCGCGGCCGCCGAGCGCGAAGGCGACGCGCTGGCCTGGCGCTTCGACAAACGCTTCCACGTCTCTCCCTTCATGCCCATGGACTGCGCCTACGACTGGCGCTTCACTGCGCCGGCCGACGAGCTGCGCGTGCACATGCGCGTCAGCCGCCAGGACGTGCCGCAATTCGACGCGCGCCTGGATCTGCGGCGCCGCGCGCTCGACGGCGCGGCGCTGGCGCGCCTGTTGTGGCGCTACCCGCTGATGACGCTGCAAGTCATCGGCGCCATCCATTGGCAGGCGCTGCGCCTGTGGCTCAAGCGCAATCCCGTCTACGACCATCCCCGCACCCCCAACGGAGAACCGCAATGAAACCCATGACGCCCTCGGAACACGCTTCGATCGCGGCCAGCCGCCGCGCCGGCCCGCTCGACCGCCTGTTGCGGCGGCGCCTGTTCGCCAGCCTGGCGGCGCTGGACCATGGCCAGTTGCTGATCGAGGACAGCCTGGGCAGCGTTACGCTGGGCCGCGGCGAGCCGTGCGTGCGCCTGACCGTCAGCGACCTGGGCTTCTATCGGCTGGTGGCCGCGCAAGGCAGTGTCGGCGCGGGCGAGGCCTATGGCGACGGCCTGTGGCGTTGCGACGACCTGGTCGGGCTGGTGCGCCTGCTGGTGCGCAACCGCGACACGCTGGACGCCATGGAGTCCGGGCTGGCGCGGCTGGCCGGCTGGGCGCTGCGGCGCTGGCATGCCGGCAATGCCAATACGCGCGCCGGCAGCCGGCGCAACATCGCCGCGCACTACGACCTGGGCAACACTTTCTTCGGGCTGTTCCTATCGGATGACCTGATGTATTCGTCGGCGCTGTGGACGGGCGCCGATGACACGCTGGAAGCGGCCTCCCACCGCAAGCTGGAGACGATCTGCCGCAAGCTGGAGCTGCGGCCCACGGACCGCGTGGTGGAAATCGGCAGCGGCTGGGGCGGCTTCGCGATCCACGCGGCGCGTCATTACGGCTGCCATGTCACCACCGCCACGCTGTCGCGCGAACAGCACGACCTGGCGGTCGAGCGCGTGCGCGCCGCCGGATTGCAGGACCGTGTGGATGTCGTGCTGCGCGACTATCGTGATCTGCAGGGCCAGTATGACAAGCTGGTGTCGGTGGAGATGATCGAGGCCGTCGGCGCGAACTTCCTGGAAACCTATTTCGCCAAGGTCGCCAGCCTGCTCGACCCGCGCGGCCGGGCGCTGATCCAGGCCATCACCATCGAAGACCACCGCTACCAGCAGGCGCTGACTTCGGTCGATTTCATCAAGCGCCATATTTTTCCGGGCAGCTTCATCCCGTCCATCGAGGCGATGCTGCGCGCCAAGACGCGCGCCTGCGACCTGGCCTTGGTGCACCTGGAGGACTTCGGCCTGTCGTACGCGCGCACGCTGCAGGCCTGGCGCGAGCGCTTCCTGGCGCGCCTGCCCGAGGTGCGGGCGCAGGGCTTCGACGCGCGCTTCTGCCGCTTGTGGGAGTTCTACCTGGCGTACTGCGAAGGGGGCTTTCGCGAGCGCTCCATCGGCGTTGCGCACCTGTTGCTGACGCATCCGCAGGCGCGCGCCACGGGCGGCCGCTGGGCGCGGGAGGCGGCGTGATGCGTTTCTGGGCCAACCTGATCGGCTACCAGCTCGTGTGGTTCAGCGCCGTGATCGGCGCCGGCCGCGGGCTGGCCTGGCCGGGCGTGGCCGCCGCCCTGGTGTTCATCGCGGCGCAACTGGCGGCGTCGGCCACGGCGCGCGCCGACCTGCGGCTGGCCGGGGCTGCCGTGCTGTGCGGCGCGGCGCTGGATGGCACGCTGTCGGCGCTGGGCTGGGCGCGCTATGCCGCCGACGCCTGGCCCGCGCCGCTCTGGATCCTGGCGTTGTGGGCGGCGTTCGCGCTGACGCTGAACCATTCGCTCGCCTACCTGCGTCCCAGGCCCTGGCTGGCCTGCGTGTTCGGCGCGGTCGGCGGGCCGCTGGCGTATTGGGGCGCGGCCCGTGGCTGGCAGCCGGTGCAATTCGAACCGCCGGCCTGGCGCGCCACCGTCGCGCTGGCGGCGGGATGGGCGCTGGCATTGCCGGCGCTGACCGCCGGCGCGCGGCGCTGGGTCCGGGAGGCGCCATGACGGCCTGGCAACAATGGTTCTGCATCGCGGCCGCCATGGTGGTGGCGATGGCGCTGGCCTGGCGCTGGCAGCGCCGCCGCGCCAACGCCGGCATCGTCGATGTGGTGTGGTCGCTGGGCATGGGCGCGGCCGGCGGGCTGATCGCCGCCACCGGCACGGGCAGCGTCGCGGCCCGGTTGGCGCTGGCGCTGATGGCGGGCGTCTGGTCATTGCGGCTGGCCTGGCACCTGTGGCGCCGCGTGCGCGAAGGCGAGGACGGCCGCTATCGCGCGTTGCGCGAGCACTGGCAGGGCCACCAGGGCAAGTTCTTCGGCCTGTTCATGTTCCAGGCCGCGCTGGTGATGCTGTTCTGCCTGCCGTTCCTGGCGGTCGGCGCCAGTCCGGCGCAAGGCTGGCCGGTGGCGCTGGGCCTGCTGATCTGGCTGGCGGCGCTGGCGGGCGAGGTGATCGCCGACCGCCAGCTCGATCGTTTCCGCGACGACCCCGCCCACCGTGGCCGCACCTGCCGCGAAGGCCTGTGGCGCTATTCACGGCATCCCAATTACTTCTTCGAATGGTGCCACTGGTTCGGCTATGTGGCGCTGGCCTGGGGCTCGCCGCTGCAATGGCTGGCCTGGCTGGGGCCGGCGTTGATGTACGTGTTCCTGCGCTGGATCAGCGGCATTCCGTTCACCGAGCAACAGGCGCTGCGCACGCGCGGCGACGACTACCGCGATTACCAACGCCGCACGTCGGCCTTCTTTCCCTGGTTTCCCAAATCCTGACGAGGCACGCCATGACGACCGCTACCTTGCACGACACTTCCCTGGCCACCGACCGCCCCGCGCCCGGCCTGCTCGGCCTGGCCGAACGCGGCCTGCTGCCCGACGCGCTGCTGCGGTTGGGCATGCGGCGCCTGTGCGGCCAGCGCCTGGCGCAGGAATATGCCGGCGGCATCGAGGCCTGGACCGAGCGCGACCGCCAGCTCATCGCCACGCTGCGCGCCAGCGCCGTCGCCCTCCATACCGACGCCGCCAACGCTCAGCACTACGAGTTGCCGACCGCGTTCTTCCAGCTTTGCCTGGGCGCGCGCATGAAGTATTCGAGCTGTTATTACCCGACCGGCGCCGAAACCCTGGACCAGGCCGAAACCGCCATGCTGCGGCTGTACGGCGAGCGCGCCGGGCTGGCCGACGGCCAGGACATCCTGGAGCTGGGCTGCGGCTGGGGCTCGCTGACCCTGTGGATGGCCGAGCAGTTCCCCAACGCCCGCATCACGGCGGTGTCGAACTCCGCCACCCAGCGCCAGCATATCGAGGCGCGCTGCCGCGAGCGCGGCTGGTCGCACGTGCGCGTCGTGACCTGCGACGTCAACGTCCTGGCGCTGCCCGCCGCCGCCTACGACCGCTGCGTTTCGGTGGAGATGTTCGAACACATGCGCAACTACCACGACCTGCTGGCTCGCATCGCCCATTGGCTGCGGCCCGGCGGCAAGCTGTTCGTGCACATCTTCGCCCACCGCGAGCGCGCCTACCCCTTCGAGACCGACGGCGCCGACAACTGGATGGGGCGGCATTTCTTCACCGGCGGCATCATGCCGTCGGCCCATACCCTGCTGCATTTCCAGGATGACCTGCGGCTGGAGGAGCGCTGGTTCCTCGACGGCACCCACTATGCGCGCACCGCCAATCATTGGCTGGCCAACCAGGACGCCCGCCGCGAGCAGGCACGCGCGGTGCTGGCACAGGCCTATGGCGCGCCCCTGGCCGGGCTGTGGCACCAGCGCTGGCGCATGTTCTGGATGGCGTGCGCCGAACTCTTCGGCTACGACGGCGGCCAGCAATGGGGCGTGGCGCACTACCGCTACACGCGGCCCTGAGGAGAACGATCATGCTGCGCACCCTGTGTATCGGCCTGGCCGCCCTGCTGGCCGGCTGCGCGTCGCCGCCACCGATGCCGCCGGTGGCCCAGGTGGACCTGGATCGCTTCATGGGCGACTGGTATGTGATCGCGCACATCCCGAGCTGGCCCGAGCGCAACGCCTACGATGCGGTGGAAAGCTACCGCCGGCTGCCGGACGGCCGGGTGCAGACCGACTTCCGTTACCGCGATGGCAGCTTCGACGCGCCGGTCGACACCATGCACCCGGTGGCCACCGTGCGGCCCGGCACCGGCAACGCGGTCTGGGGCATGCAGTTCATTTGGCCCATCAAGGCCGAATACGTCATCGCCTACCTGGATGAGGGCTACCAGACCACCATCATCGGCCGTTCCAAGCGCGATTACGTCTGGATCATGGCGCGGGTGCCGTGCCTGGACCAGGCGGTCTATGCCGATCTGCTGCGCCGGGTGACGGCTCTGGGCTATACGGAAACCCCGCGCAAAGTGCCGCAGCGGTGCCCCCGGTGAAAGCGGGCCGGCGCCGCGGTTTTCATTCAAAGCATTGAAATGGAAGATAAAACGATGCGGGGTTAAGCGCGGGCCCCTGGTGTCGTCAATGGATCTGGAACCCTTTTTAAGGGAATGTTACTTACCGGGTTAATTATCTCGGTTTCCAAGGTCCATTGTGAAAAGAAACGCCTCGCTTGCCCCCGCCGTGCGTTCCGGCGTGTGGCCCTGTTCGCTGTCGCTTATCGCCGCGCTGCTCGCGGGCGCCACCGCTGGCGCGCAGGCGCAGGGGATACCGCATCTCTGGATCGCGGGCGGCGGCGCCGATACCCGATGGAGCACCGGCGGCAATTGGGATCTGTCGTCCCCGCCCGGGCCGGGCGACGATGTCTACATCGGCAATTCGGCCTCCCTGCAAACCGTGCGCCTGGATGGCGCGCAGCAGGTCGGGCTGTTCTATCTGGGCACCTCGGGCAGCGCCACGCTCGATTTCGATCCCGCCGCGAGCCTGCAGACCAATCTGAGCATCCTGTCCAACAGCGCCGCCTCCCAGGTTTCCATGAACCTGGCCGGGGGCCAGTCGTGGACGGATACCTCGTTGTCCGTCATCGGCAACTTCGGCCGGGCGCAGGTGTCGCTGTCCGACGGCGCTTCGTTCAACGGCTTTCGGGTCTACCTGGGAAGCGAGCAGGGGGCGCACGGCACCCTGCACATGCGTGACCGGGCCTCCGCGATCATCACCGCGCTGGAAATCGGCGCATCGGGCACCGGGGTACTCGATGCCGCGGACAAGGACACGCTGCTGCAGACCAGTTCGGCGGTGCTTGCGACCTCCGCGGGGTCCAGCGGCTCGGCCACGTTGGCGAACGAGGCGAAATGGATCGTCCTCAATCCGTTGACGGTCGGCAGCCAGGGCGCGGGCACCATCAATGTGGCCTCCGGCGCGCAACTGTCGGCGCAGGGCCAGGTGACCATGGGCCTGTACGCCGGCAGCCGGGGCGACATCACGGTCACGGGCTCCGGTTCCCTGTTCAGCGCCTCGGGCGCCCTTTTCGTGGGCGCGCGGGGCACGGGCCTGATCACGATTGAAAACCAGGGCGCGATGGTCGCGGGCGATACCGTGCTCGGCCGGGGCGGTTCGGCCAACGGCGGCATCGTGCTCAGGGGGGCCGGCACGACGATGGGGGTCAATACCCTTACCATCGGCGGCGACCGCACCGATACCGGCGCCGTGGCGGCCGTGGGCCGCCTGGACATCAGCGACGGCGCCAAGGCCACCACGGCCCAGGTCCGATTGGGCGATGCGGTCAACGCCAGCGGCACGCTGACTTTGACCGACACGGGCTCGTCGTTGACCTCCAGCGACCGGATCAGCGTCGGCTATGCCGGCACCGGCTCGCTGGTCATGACCCGCGGCGCGGGGCTGACGGCGCAAGGCATGCTGATCGGCCATGAGGCCGGTTCGTCCGGCACCGCCACTCTGGACGGGGCGGGCACGCGCCTGAACAGCGCCGGCGTGGTGTACGTGGGCAATGTCGGCAACGGCACCCTGGAGATGAGTGGCGGCGCCCGCCTGGACAGCACCGACGGCTACGTCGGCACCGAAAACGGCTCCACCAGCAGCGCCACGCTCAGCGGCGGCGCGGCCTGGGTGAACAGCGGCGACTTCTTCGTCGGCCACAACGCCGGGGCCCGGGGCGAGGCCGTGGTGGCCGGCGGCGCCCGCGTCGAAAGCCGCTATGGCATCCTGGGCGATCTGAACGGCGCCAACGGCACGATGCTCGTCACGGGCGCCGGTTCGCTCTGGCAGACGTCCAACGACATGAACGTCGGCCGTCTGGGCCAGGGCGAGATGACCCTGGCCAATGGCGGCACGGCGCGCGCGCCCGTGATCTATATCGCCAACAACGCCGGCTCGCGCGGCGTGCTCAACGTTGGCGCCGCGGCCGGCGCGGCGCCAGCGGCCGCTGGCGTGCTCGACACCCCGCGCGTGCATCTGGGCGATGGCGATGGCCGGCTGGTGTTCAACTTCGCCGGCGCGCCGCTGGTCTACGGCGGCAACATCGCCGGCCAGGGCGCCGTCGATCTGTACGCTGGCGACCTGGTGTTGAACGGCGCCAGCACCAACACCGGCCAGACCACCGTGCGCGGCGGTTCCCTGGCGGTGAACGGCAGCCTGGCCGGGCCGGTTCAGGTGCAGACCGGCGGCGTCCTCGGCGGCAGCGGCGCCGTGGGCCCGACCACGGTGGCGTCCGGCGGGGTGTTGGCGCCCGGCAATTCGATCGGCACGCTTACCGTCAACGGCGACCTGAGGCTGGCGTCCGGCTCGGTCTATCGCGTCGAAGCCGAACCGGCGGGCACCCAGAGCGATCGCGTCGACGTGCGCGGCACTGCCTATCTGGGCGGTTCGGTGCTGCACGTGGGCCCGCAAGGCAACTTCACCCCCAACCAGCGCTACACGATACTGACCGCCAACGCGATCTCGGGCCGCTTCGACAGCGTGGCTTCCAATTACGCCTTTCTCGACCCGGCCTTGAGTTACGACGGCGGCGCCGTCAGCCTGCAACTGGATCAGACCCGTTCGTTCGCCAGCGCCGGCGCCACGGGCAACCAGCGCGCGGTCGGCGCGGCGCTCGACAGCCTGCCGGAAGGGCACGCGCTGCGGCGTTACGTATCGACCTTGCCTGCGGGCCAACCGCAAGCCGTGTTCAACAGCCTGTCGGGTGAAGCCCACGCCAGCGTCAGCGGTTCGCTGGCCCAGGGCGCGGCCACCTTGCGCGCGCTGCCGATGACGCGGCTGCGCGCCAATCTGCAGGCCGGCATGCTGCCGGGGGCGCCCACGGCGCAGGCGGGCGGCGCCTTGCCGCAAGGCGCGCTGCCCGCATCAGCCGCCTTGCCCGCCTGGGCCGAGGTGGTGGGCGGCTGGCAGACCTTCGATGGCGACGGCAACGCGGCGCGCTTGCGCCAGCATACCGGCGGCGTCTTCGTCGGCGCCGATCAGCCTGTTGGCGCGGGCTGGCGCCTGGGCGGCGCGTTGGGCTTCACCGATACCCGGGCCAAGGTCGACGACCGCAGCAGCCAGTCGGACATCGGCAGCTACAGCGCTCTGGTCTATGGCGGCAAGTCGTTCGCGGCCGCCAGCGGCGCCTGGAACCTGCTGGCCGGCGCGGGCTACACCTGGCACGATATTTCCACCCGGCGCCAGGCGGCCAGCCAGGCCGATGCGTTGACGGCCGATTACGGCGCCAGCACCGTGCAACTGTTCTCCGAGCTTTCCTATGCATGGGCGGCAACCGCGGACTTCACGCTCGAACCGTATGCCGGACTGGCCTGGAGCGACCTGCGCACGCGCGGCTTCCGCGAGACCGGCGGCGCCGCGGCGTTGACGGGCCAGGCCTCGCGCCAGCAGCAGACCCAGACCTCGCTCGGTCTGCGCACGCGCCAGGATTTCGAGTGGGGCGGCCGGCAAGGACGGGTGACCGCGATGCTGGGCTGGCGCCACGCCTTCGGAGACGTGGAAGCGAAGACCCGGCTGGCGTTCGACGCCAGCCAGCCGTTCACGGTGGCCGGCACGCCCATCGCGCGCGACGCGGCCCTGGTGGGATTGGGCGCCGACCTGGCGCTCGGGCGCAACAGCAGCCTCGGCCTGTCCTACGACGGCCAGTTCGCGCGCGATAGCCGCGAGCACGCCGCGAGCGTGCGCGTGGCGTGGCGGTTCTGACCCGTCGATAGCCATCGCCCACGCCGGGCTGGCCCGTTTCAGCCGGCCCGGCGCCGCCCGAAGTGCATCAGCGCCATGCCCGAGATGGCGAGCGCGGCGCCGATGAACAGGCTGCCGGGCGTGGGCTCGCCGAGCCACAGGCTGGAGAACAGCACGCCGAACACGGGCACCAGCGTGATGTAGCCGGAAGCGGCGCCGGCGCCCAGCGCCTTGACGCCTTCGAAGTACCAGGCGTAGGCGATAGCGGTGGCGCCGAAGGCCAGCGCCAGCACGCTGATCCAGGCATTCAGCGGCGCGTCGCCCAGCGCCCGCCAGGCTGCGCTGCCCTCGAAGGCGAGGCTCGCCAGCAACAGCATCGATGCGCCGATCACGGTGGTGACCGTGGTGGTGGTCAGCGCGTCCACGCCCTTGAGCACCAACCGCCCGATCAGGGTATAGGCCACCCAGCAGGCCACGCAGCCGAGCAGCAGCAGTTCACCGACGCCGAGCGCGCCGGGCAGGGTGGCGCCCGAGCCGCCGCTGATCGCGATGTAGGCGCCGATGGCCGACAGCACCATGCCCGTCAGGATGGCGGGGTTCAGGCGCTCGCGGAAAAGCAGCGCGGCCAGCAACAGCGTGGCGCCTGGATTGAGCGTCACCACAATGGCGGCGCGGCCGGCCGGCACCAGTTGCAGGCTCAGCATGAAAAAGCTGGAGTAACCGAACACGCCCGCCAGGGCGGCGGCGGTCAGGCCGAGCCACTGGTTGCGGGTCAGCTTCTTCAGGTCGCGCAGCGCCGAGGCGCGATGCATCCACAACAGCAGCGCCACGCTGGCGAACAGGAACCGCAGGCTGGCCGCGGCCAGCGGCGCCATCGACTGGGCCACGACTTTGCCCCAGGACCACGACGCGCCCCATAGCGCCGCCATGCCGACCAGGCGCAGGTGCGTGGCCATCAATGTGTTTTTCATGTGTCGTTCTAGGCCTGGCGGCAAGGGTCGCGCGACGCGCGACGGGGCAAGGGGAGGGCGTCGGGACGGCGTGGGCCGACCGATCGCAGGCGGAATTTTAGCCGGCCATCGCCCCGGCCGGCATCGAGCGCCACGTCGAACCCGGGTTCAAGCGGTACACCACCAGGCGACCGCCTCGTACGAACACGGGATTGCATGCGCGGCGCTTGCTTCCGGCCGGGCGGATCCGTAGCCTGTACGCGTGGATGTCACTGCTGCCGGTATGATTGGCGCCTTTGGCACTGTCCAGCAAAGCACCAGGAGTACCCATGATCCGTTCGCATGCGCCCAGCCGCTTCCTCTTCGCTCTGATGGCCATGCTGGCCGCCGCCGGCACCCAGGCCGCCCCGGATCGCCCCGCCGTGCTCAAGGCGCTGGAGGCGCGCGGCCTGCGCGTGGTGCAGGAATTCAAAATCGACGGCGACCTGCGCGCCTTCGCCGGCGTGGCCGGCGACCAACCCGTGGCGATCTACGTGACCCGCGACGGCAACGCGATCATCGGCGCCCGCCTGGATGCCCAGGGCAAGCCGCTGGACGATGCCACGATCGAGACCCTGGTCAGCAAGCCGATGGGCGACCAGGCCTGGGCCCAGCTCGAGAAATCGACCTGGGTGCGCGATGGCCGCAAGGACGCGCCGCGCATCATCTACACCTTCAGCGACGCCAACTGCCCCTATTGCCACAAATTCTGGGAAGCGGCGCGGCCGTGGGTCGATGCCGGCAAGGTGCAACTGCGCCACGTGATGGTGGGCGTCATCCGCCAGGACAGCCCGGCCAAGGCCGCCGCCATCCTGGGCGCGGCCGATCCCTCCGCTGCGCTGCTGGAGAACGAGCACAAGTTCGACCGCGGCGGCATCACGCCGGCCGAGCGCGTGCCGGAGGACATCGGCAGGCAGCTCGACGCCAACCAGGCGTTGATGGTGTCGCTGGGCTTTCGCGGCACGCCGGGCATCATCGTGCGCGACGATGCCGGCGCGCTGAAAAAGTACAAAGGCATGCCGCAAGCCAGCGAACTGGACCAGGTGTTCGGGCCGCGCTGACGCGTTCGCGGCCGGCCCTCAGTAGCTGCCGGCCGGCAGGACGTCGCCGAGATAAGCCTGGGGCGCTGGCGCGGCGGTCAGCATGTGCCGTACCCAGGCATCGCGCTCGTGTGCGGTGACCACCAGTTCCCAGACACACGCCAGCGCCGGCGCCTGCACCGGCGTGTAGTCGCCAGGCCGCGCCAGCGGCGCCGACAGCATGCGCTGGCAGGCAATGCCGCCCGTGATCCACCAGTCCACCAGCAGCCATACGGCCTCCTGGCCCACGTGCACCATGCAGAAGCCCAGGCCATGGCCGCGCGCGTCCCGCGCGTGCTCATCCAGCACGGCGCCGACGGCCTCCCGCGCGGCCGCGACGGCGGCCGCATCGAGCAATGGCGCCGCATGGCGCGCGTCGTGGTGGATGGCGTAGGCCTTGATGGCGTGGGCGGTGAATTGCCAGTTGCCTAGCGGTTCGATGCGGCGGGGCAGGTAGGGTTCGGGCGGGTGTGTCATGGCGGCGGCTTGAACGACGGATCCGGTGATTTTATTGCGCCGGGCGGCGCGGGTCGGTTGCCGGTCTTGCCGGCGCGGGTTCAGAATGCCCGGGGCCAGCAAGGGAGAGGCGCCACGGGCAGCCGCGCGTCGCCGGCGCGTCAGATCGACGCTTGCCGCAGCCGCGCCGACAGCGCCTGCGCGCTTTCCTTGCGTTCGCTGTAGCGATCCGTCAGGTACGGCGACACGTCGCGCGTGAGCAGGGTGAACTTCATCAGTTCCTCGACCACGTCGACGATGCGGTCGTAGTACGGCGACGGCTTCATGCGGCCGGCCTCGTCGAATTCCTGGTACGCCTTGGCCACCGACGACTGGTTGGGAATGGTCAGCATGCGCATCCAACGTCCCAGGATGCGCATCTGATTGACCGCGTTGAAGGACTGCGAACCGCCGGACACTTGCATGACGGCCAGCGTCTTGCCCTGGGTCGGGCGCACCGCGCCCACCGACAGCGGGATCCAGTCGATCTGCGTTTTCATCAGGCCGGTCATGGCGCCGTGGCGTTCCGGTGAACTCCAGACCATGCCCTCCGCCCATTGCACCAGTTCATGCAGCTCGCGCACTTTCGGATGGCGCTCGCTGCCCGGCGCGTCGACCAGCGGCAGGCCGGTCGGATTGAACAGGCGGGTGTCGCCGCCCAGGGCCCGCAGCAGGCGCGCGGCTTCCTCGGCGGCCAGCCGGCTGTAGGAGCGCTCGCGCAGCGAGCCATACAGCAGCAGGAAGCGCGGCGCGTGGCGGGCGCGGACGGGCGCAAACAGCGCGGCGGCATCCGGCCGCGCGAACAGGGTGGCATCGAGGTTGGGCAGGTCGGTCAAGGAATGTCTCCGGACAAGGTGAGCCAGGGGCGGGGTCAACGGCGCGCGAGGCCGGCGTCGTACCAGCCCTTGCTGCGGTTGACGATGCGCACCACCAGCAGCATCACCGGCACCTCGATCAGCACGCCCACCACGGTCGCCAGCGCCGCGCCCGACTGGAAGCCGAACAGGCTGATGGCGGCCGCCACCGCGAGCTCGAAGAAGTTGGACGCGCCGATCAATGCCGACGGGCAGGCGATGCTGTGGCGCTCGCCCACGCGGCGGTTGAGCCAGTACGCCAGTCCGGAGTTGAACAGCACCTGGATCAGGATCGGCACCGCCAGCATGGCGATCACCAGCGGCTGGCGCAGGATGGCCTCGCCCTGGAAGGCGAACAGCAACACCAGCGTCAGCAGCAGCGCCGCCATCGAGAACGGCCCGATGCGCGTCAGCGCCGCGTCGAACGCCGACGGCCCGCGCTGCAGCAGCGCGCGCCGCCACAGTTGCGCCAGGAGCACCGGGATCACGATGTACAGGCCGACCGACACCAGCAGCGTGTCCCACGGCACCGTGATGGCCGACAGGCCCAGCAGCAGCCCTACCAGCGGGGCAAAGGCGAACACCATGATGGTGTCGTTGAGCGCCACCTGCGACAGCGTGAACACCGGGTCGCCGCCGGTCAGCCGGCTCCACACGAATACCATGGCGGTGCAGGGCGCGGCGGCCAGCAGGATCAGGCCGGCGATGTAGCTGTCGAGCTGATCGGCGGGCAGCCAGGCGGCGAAGACGTGGCGGATGAACAGCCAGCCCAGCAGGGCCATGGAGAACGGCTTGACGGCCCAGTTGATGAACAGCGTCACGCCGATGCCGCGCCAGTGCCGTCCCACCTCGCCCATGGCGGCGAAGTCCACCTTGAGCAGCATGGGGATGATCATGACCCAGATCAGCAGCCCCACCGGCAGATTGACCCGCGCGACCTCGAGCCGGCCAATGGCCTGGAACAGCGCGGGCAGGCTTTGGCCGAGCGCGATGCCGAGCACGATGCAGAGCAGGACCCACAGCGAGAGATAGCGCTCGAACAGGTTCAACCCTGGCGCGCGCCGCGATGCGGACGCCGGCTGTGTTTGCGACCTCATGGGTTACTCCTGTGTGTGGCCGATGCCGCGTAGTTCGGCCTGCAGCGACAAGGCGTCCAGCTTGTCGTGCGGCAACGACAGGAACAGTTCGATGCGGCGCTTGAGCATGCGCGCCGCGTCGTGGAACGCCTTGGCCCGTTGCGCCTCGTCGCCGCCATGGCTTGCGGGGTCCGGCACGCCCCAGTGCGCCGTCAGTGGATGGCCGGGCCAGACGGGACAGACCTCGCCGGCGGCGTTGTCGCAGACCGTGATGATGAAGTCCATCTCCGGCGCGCCGGGCGCGGCGAATTCATCCCAGCGCTTGCTGCGGTAACCCTCGACCGGCAGCGAATACGAGCCGAGCGTTGCCAGCGCGAGCGGATGGACCTCGCCCTTGGGCATGCTGCCGGCGGAGTACGCATGGAAGCGGCCGCCGGCCAGGCCGTTGAGCAGGCCTTCGGCCAGGATCGAGCGGGCCGAATTGCCCGTGCAAAGGAACAGCACGTTGAAGGGACGGGATGGCATGGGGGATCTCCAGTTCAGCAGGTGGCGCAGGCGCCGGGGACGTTGACGTCGCAGGGTTCGCCCTGGCAGCAGTGTTCGGTGAGATAGCCGAGCAGTCCGTTCATGCGTGAATAGTCCGCGCGGTAGATCAGATTGCGGCCCTGTTGTTCGACCGTGACCAACCCGGCATGCGCCAACGCCTTCAAGTGGAAGGACAGCGCGTTGCGGGCCACGCCGAGCTGTTCGGCCAGCACGCTGGGAGTGAGGCCGGGCAGGCCGGCCACGACCAGCGCGCGGAAGGTGCGCAAGCGTTGGGGGTGGGCGAGGGCGCCAAGCGCCGCGACGGCATGATCTTCATTCATTTTTCAATAATACAACGATTATTGAATCATTGCGAAAGTCATGCCGAGGTCTGCCTGCCCCAGGCATTGGCTGGAGGGCCCGCCCCGCGCCAGGAGCCGGCACCGGACGTATCGATGCCGGCGCGGGGCGGCGTTACCCCTGCTGCGCTTGCCACATCTGCCGATAGCGTCCCGGCCGCGCCAGCAATTCGGCGTGCGTGCCCTGCTGGGTGATGCGGCCGTCCTCGAACACCAGGATGCGGTCGGCCGCGACGATGGTCGACAGCCGATGGGCGATGACGATGACGCTGCGGTCCGCGACCAGGGTATCGATGGCCGCCTGCACCGCCAGTTCGCTCTCGGTGTCGAGCGCGGCGGTGGGCTCGTCCAGGATCACGATGGGCGCGTTCTTCAGGATGGCGCGCGCGATCGACAGGCGCTGCCGCTCTCCGCCCGACAGCTTGCCGCCGGCCTCGCCCAGGCGCGTCTGCCAGCCTTGCGGCAGGCGCTCGATGAAGTCCAGGCAATGGGCCGCGCGCGCCGCCGCCCGCACCTCGGCCTCGCTGGCCTCGGGCCGCGCCATGCCGATGTTGCCGAGCACGGTGTCATCGAACAGATGCACGTCCTGGAACACGGTCGAGATCAGGTCGTTCAGGCCGGCGGGCGGCAGGCTGCGGATGTCCACGCCGCCGATCCGGATGGCGCCGCGCTGCGGATCGGCGTGCCGCATCAGCAGGCGCGTCAGCGTAGTCTTGCCGGAGCCGGACGGCCCCACCAGCGCGGTCAGGCCGCGCGCCGGCAGGTCCAGGTCGATATCGCGCAAGGCCGGCGCGCTGCCGCCGGCGTAGCGGAATTCGAGGTGTTCGATGCGGATGCCGGCGGGCCCGTCCACGCCTGCCTGCGCGGGCCATTGCGGTAGCGGCGCCACCGCGCGCACGTCCTCGATGCGGGCCAGGGCGGCTTCGATCAGCGCCAGGACCGTGGTGAAGTTCACGAAGGTCGCCAGCGGCTCGGCAAAGCGCGTCACCAGCACCAGCACCGCGCCCAGCGCCGCGGGCGCCAGACTGCCCTGCGTGACCCAGAGCATGCCGCAACCCAGGATCGCCAGCATGCCGGATTCGACGATGGCGGCCACCATCAGCGACGGTTTGGCGCCGCGCGAATGGTGCTCGCGCTGCAATTGCTCCATCTGCTCGAAGCCGGCGCGCAGGCGTTCGTTGGCAGTGCCGGCCCGGCCCGTCGCCAGGCACACGGGCAGCCCCTGCATGTATTCCAGCAGTTCGGCGTTCAAGGCTTCGTTGGCGTGGCCGGCGGCCGCGTGGCCGCGGTCCAGCGCCGGCCGGCGCCAGCGGTAGAGCGGCACGATCAGCGGGAACACCAGCATCAGCGCCACGCCCAGCCGCCAGTCCCAGGCCAGCAGCGCCACGGCTGCGGTGGCCGGCGTGACGATGGCGGCCAGGATCAGGTTGATCAACGTCAGCGCATAGTTCATCTGCTCGTCGACGCCGCCCAGCAGCTTGGCGGCGATGCCGCCGGTGCGATGGGTCTGCAGGGCCTCCAGCGGCATGCGCCGCAGTTGTTCGCCCAGCAGCACGCGCAGCTCGTGCGTGGCGCGCGCCATGTGGCCGCGATAGTCGAAGCCCTGTGCGCGCCAGCGCAAGGTGATGGCGGCTGCCGCCAGCAGGGTGAAGGCCGCCAGCCAGGACAACGATGCGGACCAGGGGCCGCCATCGGCCACCTGCGTGAACAGGGGTACGATGCAGGCCAGCGACAGGCCCTGGCACGCCGCGGCCAGCAGCAGCAGGCACAGGCTGGCGCGCAGGCGGTCCGCCTGGCTGCCGGCGCTGCGCAGGAGGCGGCGATAGGTGTCGCGCCAGGGAGCGGGAGATGTGTTCATGATGGGTGCTCCCCCAAAGTCCAGCGACGGGCGCGTTGATGGTTGTGCCACAGTTGGGCATAGAGGCCGCCGGCCGCGACCAGGGCGTCGTGCGTGCCGGATTCGGCCAGCCGGCCCCGGTCCAGCACCAGGATCTGGTCGGCGTGGCGAATGCTGGCCAGGCGGTGGGCCACCATGATGACGGTCTTGCCGCGCATCAGCGCAGCCAGCGCCGCGCCGACCGCGCGCTCGTTCTCGGGATCGGTGGCGGCGGTGGCCTCGTCCAGCACCAGGATCGGGCGGTTCATCAGCACGGCGCGCGCGATCGTCAGCCGCTGGCGCTGGCCGCCGGACAGGTCCTTGCCGCCTTCGCGCAGCACGGTGGCGTAGCCGTCGGGCAACGCCAGGATGAAGTCATGCGCCTGCGCGGCCCGGGCGGCGGCCTCGATCTCGTCGGGGTGGGCGTCTGGGCGCCCCATGGCGATGTTCTCGGCCACGCTGCCGGAGAACAGGAAGCTGTCCTGGAACACGAAGGCCACCTGCTCGAACAGCGTTTCGCGTTCCAGGTCGCGCACGTCGACGCCGCCGATCAGCAGGCGTCCTGCGTCGATGTCCCAGAAGCGCGCGATCAGCCGCGCCACGGTGCTCTTGCCGGCGCCGGAGCGGCCGACCAGCGCCGTCACCTGGCCGGCGCGCGCGGTGAAGCTCAGGCCATCCAACGCGGTATTGCCGCCATAGCCGAAGCGCACGTCCTCGAAGCACACGCTGGCGTCGGCCGGCCGCCGCTGCGGCGCGCGCGCCGGCGGCAGCGGTGTGATCGCCAGCACCTGCTGGATGCGCGCCACGCTCAGCTTGGCCTGGTCGATCATGTGGGCCAGCGACATCATCGGGAACATGGCTTCGGCCATGCCCATGCCGAACAGCAGCAGCGCCAGCCAGATGGGGAAATCGAGCTGGCCCTGCGCCGTCCACCAGGCGCCCAGCCACAGCAGTGCCGCCAGTGTCGGCAGCGGCCCCAGCACGGCGATCGCGAAGCGCGAGCTGAAGCTGGCGCCGCGATACCAGTCGGTCAGCATGGCCAGGTAGCGCTCCAGGGCGCGATGGTAGCGGCCGAAGGTGGTCTGGCCGGTATCGAACGTGCGCACCACCGGCATCGCCTGCACGTACTCGATCACCGCGGCGCTGACCTGTTCGCGCGCCTGGTGGTAGCGCCGCGTCATGACTTCGCGGCCGCGCATCGCCAGCGACAGCCCGCCGGCGCCCACTGCCAGCACGCCCACGGCGGCCAGCGCCATGCGCCAGTCCAGCGCGAACAGCAGCACTGCGCTGAACACCGGCATGGCGTAGGCGCGGGCGAACAGCGGCGTGCTGTCGGCCACGAACACATGCAGCGCCTGCACGTCGTTCTGCACCACCTTGGCCAGCGGCCCGCTGCCCAGCGCCTGCAATTCACCGAAGGACAGCCGCGCCAGGTGCCGGACCAGGTCGTTGCGCAGGATCACTTCGAGACGGAAGGCGGCGTAGTGCGACTGGTTGAAGGCCTGCAGCCGCAGGAAGCACGCCAGCAGGGCGCAGAGCAGCGCGCCCGCGAACGCGGGCCAGGGATAGGTGGCCGGGGACCGCAGCAGGTCGCGCATGGCCAGCGCCAGGCAGCCCAGGCTGCCCAGGCTGCACAGCACGCCGGCCACGGCCAGTCCCATGGCCAGTCGGATCTGGCCGCGTACCGGCCGCATGATTTCCCAAGGCTTGTTCATACCGCCTCCCTGGGGATCCAGCGCGCGGCGGCGAGCAGCGCCAGCACGGCCAGCGCGACCGCCGCGCCGACCACGCCGCCGTAGCCGATGCGGCCCGCCAGCATGGTGCCGGCCGACGTCAGCAGCATCGAGAAGAAATGGCTCACGCTCATCTGCAGCGTGTAGTCGGTGGCGGGGCTCTGCGGCGAGGACTGATCCATGATCAGCGTGCACAGCACCGTGGCGGCCGGGGTGTACAGCATGTAGTACAGCACCACGGCCACGCCCGCGCTGGCGTGCGAGCCCCAGGCCATGGCCGGCAGCGCCAGGCCGGCGATGCCCACCACCTGCAGCAGGGCCGCCGAAAGCGTGGCGCCGCGCCGCGACCAGCGTTTCAGCAGGCGGCCGTAGGCCAGCGCCACGAGCAGGCCGGCGCTGGCGCCCACCACGTTGAGCACCAGGCCGATGTCGGCGAGCGACCAGCCGGTGTCGATCAGCGCGGGCATGATGACCGCGTAGCCCAGCGACGCGGAAGCCGGATAGAGCACCAGCAACAGCAGCCAGCGCTTGCGCTGCGGCCCGCGCCAGAAGGCCAGCAGGCGCGCATGGCCGGCGGGTCCGGCGCTGCGGGGCCATTGCGGTTCGCGGTAGCCCAGCAGTTGAACCCACGACATCGCCGTGAGCGCGGCCAGCAGCAGGCAGCAGCCGCCCCAGCCGAGCCGCGGATACAGCATCAGCATCATGCCGCCGCCGACCAGGTTGCCGATCAGGCCGCCGGCGATCTGCAGGCCATTGCCCAGGCCGCGGTCGGCCGGGCTGTCCAGCAGCCGGCAGGCCAGGCCATCCAGCGCGACGTCTTGCGCGCCCGAGAGCAGCGCGGTGGCCCAGCACAGCAGGTAGATCGCGGTGAAGTCGGCGCGCAGGTCGAGCATGCCGATCAGGGCCAGGCACAGCGCCAGCCCGCCCTGGGTCACCAGCAGCCAGCCGCGGTAATGGCCGCGCAGGCCGGTGGCATGGCGGTCGATCCAGGGGGCGTACAGCGCCTTGAGCGGCCAGGCCATGCCCATCAGGTAGACCAGGCCAATGGTATCCAGGCTGGCCCCGCCCTCGCGCAGGATGGCCACCATGGCGATGACGAAGAACATCAGCCCCAGGAACTGGGTGCTGTAGAGGCTGGCAAGCAAGGCCCAGGCGCGGCGGGATGGCACGGCGAGATTTCTCCGGACAAATGGACAGGCGGATTCCGAACCGGCGGATTTCGGGTGTGCGGCGCGGGGGAGGGCTTGCGCAAGGCGCGCGCGGCAAGCCGGGACCGCATGCCGGCTATCTGTTGATGATAATGATTTGAATTATTATTTCTACCCGATTCCGGTCATGTCAGCCTGAATCGGATGAACCTTGCATGAAACGTCTTTCATGAGCGCCGCCCTTGGTCCGCTTTTCGGGGAGGGAGGTAGGGGTACTGCACCGCCGGGATGGCCTTTATAATATAGTCCCCTACACTATATTTCCGCGCGCCGACCATGGCTCATACCATCCGCCAGAAAGAAAAACTCATCGCCCGCGTGCGCCGCATCCGCGGCCAGCTCGATGGGATCGAACGCGCGCTCGAGGCCGAGGCCGCTTGCGGCGAGGTGTTGCGCCAGCTGGCGTCGGCGCGGGGCGCGCTCAGTGGCCTGACCGCGGAGGTCATGCAGGGGCACCTGGACGAACACGTCGTGCATGCGCCCAGCGAGGCCGGGCGCGCGCAAGCGGCGCAGGAAATGATGGATGTCATCCGGGCCTACATGAAATAGCGGTCGGCCGGCATCGGGCCGCCGGCGCAACGTCCCGCGCGCAGGAGCAAGTCCATGAATACCCCCACGACCCATGAACACGTCTTTCTCGGCCAGGATCATCGGCGCAACGAGCGCCGGGTGTGGTGGGTCATCGCCCTGACGGCGGGCATGATGGCCGTCGAGATCGTCGCAGGCCATCTCTACGGATCGATGGCGCTGGTGGCCGATGGCTGGCACATGTCGACGCATGCCGGCGCGATGCTGATCACTGCCCTGGCCTATGGTTACGCGCGCCGCCACGCGCGCAATCCGCGCTTCACGTTCGGCACCGGCAAGCTGGGCGAACTGGCGGGATTCGCCAGTGCCATCGTGCTGGCCCTGATCGCGCTGATCATCGGCTGGGAAAGCGTGACGCGCCTGGTCGATCCCGTGCCCATCCGCTTTGACCAGGCCATCGCCATCGCCGTGGTGGGGCTGCTGGTGAACCTGGCATCGGCTTGGTTGCTGAAGGACGACCACGGGCATTCGCATGGACAGGGTCACGACAACAACCTGCGCTCGGCCTACATCCACGTGCTGGCCGACGCCATGACCTCGGTGCTGGCCATCGCGGCGCTGCTGCTGGGCCGCAGTTATGGCTGGCTATGGGCCGATCCGGCGATGGGCGTGGTCGGCGCGCTGGTCATCGCCCGCTGGTCCTGGGGCCTGATCCGTGACGCGGGCACCGTGCTGTTGGACGCCGCGCCGCAGAGCGGCCGGATGCGCCGCGACATCGAACGGGCGCTGGACGCCGGCGACGGCGAGATCGCCGACCTGCATGTGTGGCAGATCGGGCCTGGCCACTATGCGGCGATCGTGTCGCTGGTGACGCGCCATCCGCGCGACAGCGCGTTCTACAAGGCCAAGCTGGCGCATATCGCCGGCCTGTCGCATTTGACGGTGGAAACCCAGGCCGCGCCGTGAACGCCTCGTAACGGACTCGGCAGGCGGGTGGCGTTATGCTCGACCGGCGGCATCGCGCGCGCGGGATGCCGGGCCTTCGGGGCCGGGCGCGCGCGTGTTTCGTGTACCTCATCGCAGGAGACCGAAGATGATCAGCAAGAACACCATTTGCCTCTGGTACGACCGCGACGCCCTGGAAGCGGCGCGTTTTTATGCGCAGACCTTTCCGGACAGCGCTGTGGGCCGCGTGATGCACGCGCCTGCCGACTATCCGTCGGGCACGCAGGGCGACGTGCTGACGGTGGAATTCACCGTGGCCGGCATTCCCTGTCTGGGCCTGAATGGCGGCCCTGGCATCCAGCACAACCAGGCGTTCTCGTTCCAGATCGCCACCGACGACCAGGCCGAGACCGACCGTCTTTGGAACGCGATCGTCGCCAATGGCGGCTCGGAAAACGTCTGCGGCTGGTGCCAGGACAAATGGGGCTTGTCGTGGCAGATCACGCCGCGCGTGCTGACCGAGGCGCTGGTGTCGCCAGACCGCGCCGCCGCCAAGCGCGCCTTCGAGGCCATGATGCAGATGGGCAAGATCGACGTGGCCGGCATCGAGGCGGCGCTGCGCGGCTGAACGCGGCGGGCCGCTTGTCTCCGTTTCCCGGGCGCCGCAAGGCGCCCGCCTTGTTGTTGCCGCCTCGGGCACGCCAGTTGCTGCAGCCCGTGGGTCCGGACTCGCGCAAAGGACGGTCCGGACTTTTCTTCAACGACAGGCAGCGGGACGATCCCGCGGGAGAAACGCGATGGAACAGCAATCGAATATCGTCGGCGGTCCGAAGGCCAAGGCGCAGGGCCCCGGCCCGGAGGTCATGGCCGCCAACACGCTGGAAGGCAACGACGTCTACAACGGCGCCGGCGAGAGTCTGGGCGACATCAAGGCCATCATGATCGACGTGCCGCGCGGCCGCGTGGCCTATGCCGTGCTGGCACGCGGCGGTGTGCTGGGAATGGGCGAGAAGCTGTTCGCCGTTCCCTGGGCGGCGCTGACGCTGGATACCGACCGCAAGTGCTTCGTGCTCGACGTCGACAAGGAAACGCTCAAGAGCGCGCCGGGGTTCGACAAGGACAACTGGCCGAGCATGGCCGACGAGACCTGGGCGCGTGAGCTGCACAAGTACTACAACCAGGATATCTACTGGTAGGAACGGGCAGGCGCCGGGCTTCAGTCCGCGTCGGCCCAGTGGCCGTGGTCCGGCCGCACTTGCTGGCGGGCGGCGCCGCGGCGCACCTGCTCCGCGTCCAGCCGCGCGGCGCCGGCCGGATCGACGTCGAAGTCGATGCCCAGCGCGGCCGCCACGCGGGCATCTTCGATCGGCAGTTCCCAGGTCAGGAATACCTGCGACAGATCGCGGCCGTGTGTGAAGCCGGCGGCGTCGAACACGCTGGCGCCGCGCGGCACCACGCCATGCGGCTGGCAGGTGTCGAACAACACCGCGGTGCCGCGCGTCAGGGCGATGCGCTGGCCGGTCTGGGCGAACACCAGGTCCAGGCCCTTGTCGTCGCTCAGGAACAGGTTGCAGAAGGCCGCGCCGCCATACTGATCGCCGTCGTGGTGGTAACGGGCGCCGCGGCAGGCCATCAGGGCGATATCGCCGTCCTCCAGCGCATCGCCCAGGCCAAGCGTCGCGGCCCAGTCGCGCATGGCCTGCAGGCAGGCGCCATAGCCGGGCCAGCGCGCGATGGTGCGCGCCAGCGGCATCTGCTCGACATCGCCCGCTTCCAACTGCAAGCGGGTCTCGATTTCGCGCGTCCAGTCGGCCTGCAGGCGCGCGGGCGGCGCGGGCAGGGCCAGCGTGGCGCAGGGGGCGGCGATGCCGATGGCGCGGCTGCGCAGGGCTTCGCCGCTGCGGAAATAGGAGACGAGCGGGGCGCGGGACATACCGTCATTAGAGCGCAAAGCCGGCTCCGGGAGTCGACACTGCGCACTGGCGTCCAGGCAGCCGCGCCCCGGCGCGATTCGCGATTCAGCCGCCGAGCGCGCTGGCCCAGAGCCGCTGAATCCAGGAGCGGCGCGGCGGGCGCGGCCGGTTGCCGGTGTAGTCCTTCTGCGAGGCCTTGACCACGTCGCCGAACGGCGCGGCGGCGCGATAGTCGTCGAGCCGGTGGCCGGCGGCCAGCGCTTCCTCGTAATAGCGGTCGAACAACTCGGCCAGGTCGGCGCGCGCGTGCGCCACCACTTCGCCATCGAACCAGTGGCGCCGGCCTTCGGCCTGCAGGCGCGGCATGGCGTAGCGGTGCGAGAACTGCGTGCCCATGTCGGAATAGTGCAGGATGCCGATCTCGTCGCGCGCCAGTCCCGCGCCGTCGATGCTGTTGTAGCGGGCATCGAGGTGCTGTACCAACTGCGGGCGTTCGGCGAAATAGTGCTTCATCTCGCGATTGGCGTGGCGCTTGGCGCGCAGGGCATCGAGCGTGGGCAGGTGGGCGCGGGCGCGGGCGCAGTCCCACAGCGCCACGCATGACCGCCAGCCATCGCCGTCGCGGCGGCCGGCGACGATGGCCTCGCCCTCGAACGGCAGATCCCAGATGTCGGCCAGATCGCACAGCACCAGCATGTCGGCGTCCATGTACAGGGCGCGGCCCTGGAAGCCGGCGGCGGCCGGCACCGCCCAGCGGAAGGCGGAGAATGGCGTCGACCATTTTTCAGTGCGCCAGCCGCGTCCGCTATCCGGATCGCAATACCAGGGGCTGGCGGGGTCGCGCGACAAGCGCATCCAGGTGATCTCGACTGGCCGCGAGGCGTGCTTGCGGGCGCTGTAGTCCAGCACCATCATCTGTTCCAGGTCGCAGTCGTTCGGGTCGCAACCGACAAAAATCCTGATGGCGTCGCGCATGGGTCTCGTCATCCTCGGCAGTAGGGGGCGCCTGGCATGGGGCGCCGCACCTGAATTATTGCTGAATTGTAATCGGACTTTACCGTCCAGGCGATGCCGACGGACGCCGCGTGGTTGAATTCCCGCCGCGACGCCACTGTGCCGCTCTCATGGCAGCGCAGCAAGCTGCGTGCCCGCGCGCCGCGTTGCACGCAGCGGACGCTTGCCCGTGTCGCGCTGGCGCCCGGGCGCAAACCGAATAAAGTGCCTGGACCCCGTGGCGCGCGTGCCCGGGGCCCAGACACGACAAGGGAGACGATATGGATACGGCAGGGAACATGGGAACCGGCGTGCGCGAGCAGGTCAGCGCCACGGAATGGCAGGTGCGCAAGGATCTGGCGGCGCTGTACCGGCTGGTGGCGTTGTTCGGTTGGGACGACCTGATCTTCACCCACATCACCGCCAAGGTGCCGGGCACCGAGCATTTCCTCATCAACCCCTACGGCATGATGTTCGACGAGATCACCGCGTCTAGCCTGGTCAAGATCGATCTGGACGGACGCAAGGTGATGGATTCGGAATACGACATCAATCCGGCCGGCTTCACCATCCACAGCTGTATCCACGCGGCCCGCAAGGACGCCATGTGTGTGCTGCACACGCATTCCATCAATGGCGTGGCGGTGTCGGCGCAGAAGGATGGGCTGCTGCCGTTGTCGCAGTTCGCCTTCATCGTGCTGCGTTCGCTGGCTTATCACGACTACGAGGGCCTGGCGCTCAATCCCGAGGAACAGCCGCGGCTGGTGCGCGACCTGGGCAACAGCCAGTACCTGATCCTGCGCAACCACGGCCTGTTGACGGTGGGGCAGAGCATGGCCGAGGCGTTCCAGGCCATGCACCGGCTGGAAGCGGCCTGCATGGTGCAGGTGCGGGCCCAGGCGGGCGGCGGGGAGCTGAGCTTCATCCCGCCCGAAGTGCTGGCGCGCGCCGCAGTGGAGTCGCCAGCCGACCGCGCCCACAAGGCCGCGCTGGCCTGGCCGGGCCTGCTGCGCCGCCTGGACCGGCGCAATCCGGGCTACGCGGACTGATGCGCGCGGCGCAAGCCGCCGGAGCGGCGGCCTGGCGCCCGCGCCGCGCCCGCGGGCTGGCTCAGCCCTTCGCGGGCCGGGCTTGAAGGAACTCGGCGCAGTCGGGCAGCGGCGTGGCCGGCTTGTAGACCGAATCGTCGGCCTGCCACTTGTAGGTCACGGTGTAGCTGCATTGCTTGTCGGCCTGCGGTTGCCGCTGGGCCGCCGTCGGCGCCGGCTGCTTGGCCGGATCGGCGTCGCGGCTGGCGCGGGCCGGCGCGCGCGTGGCCCGCGTGGTGACCTGCAGATCCGGATACGGTTGGTCGCTGGCCAGGGCCTTGACCGTGGCGTCGTAGCGGTACTGCTCCATGCAGTCGCCTGCGCGCCGGCCCTCGTCGGCCTCGTTGACGCAGGCGCGGACCGACGCCTGGGTCGCGTACGGCAGCATCTGCGCCAGGTTCGACGACCTGTCACCCAGGTCGACCGCGAACAGGTATAGGTCGCGGCGCGAGAAGCTGCCGCCCGGGAACTGGATTTCTTCCTTGTAGTCGGGTTCGCTGGGGCCGATCACACCTACCAGGGCGCGTTCCTCGCTCAGGCGGATCAGGTGCGGCCAGACCGTGAAGTGCGAGAAGTCCGGGATCTCCGGCAGGTCCCAGAGCCGGTATTCGGCGCGCAGCGTGCGGCTGCTGGCGAACGGGCCGTTTTCCTCGAAGCCGCCATCGACCTTGATGCCGACGCACCAGTCGGCCTGTTCGTTGCAGTACAGCTTGTTCCGTGGATCGAGCGTCAGCGCCTCGACATCGGGCTGGGCGGCGGTGGCCAGCGTGGGCAGGGCGGCGCAGAGCAACAGGGCAAGGGCTTTATTCATCGGGGTTCCTGGTGAGGCGACAAAGACGGGGCGGAAGATGCCGGCGCATTGTGGCCTGAATTCCCCGCTAACACGTCACCAATTGTGTAAAGCGCTGCAGGAACCTACGGCGCTGGGGCTGGCACTGATGATTTCGACGCCCCCGCGGTCCGGCAGCGAGGCGGAGCGCCCGGCCATGTCTTATCATCGGGGCAGAAATCAAGGTGCCGCTGAATGGCTCCTGATCCACCTGCGTGGGAGACACACATGGATATCGGATTCATCGGCCTGGGCGTCATGGGCACGCCCATGGCGCTCAACCTGGCCCGCGCCGGCACGCCGCTGGTGGCCTGGAGCCGTTCCTCCGGCGGCTTTGACGCGTTGCGCGCCGCCGGCGCGCGCATCGCCGACGATGTCGGCCAGGTCTACGCCCAATGCCGCACCGTGATCCTGATGCTGGCCCACGACCAAGCCATTGACGCAGTGCTGGCGCGCGGCACGGATGATTTCGGCGCGCGCGTGCGCGGTCACGTGATCGTCAACATGGGCACCACCTCGGCCGACTATTCGCGCCGGCTGGGGGCGGACATCGAGGCGGCCGGCGGCCGCTATGTCGAGGCGCCGGTGTCGGGCTCGCGCAAGCCGGCCGAGGCGGGCCAACTGGTGGTGATGCTGGCCGGCCATGATGATGACGTGGCGGCGGTGCGCCAACTGGTGCGGCCCCTGTGCCGCGACAGTTTCATCTGTGGCGCGGTGCCGTCCGCGCTGGCCATGAAGCTGTCGGTCAACCTGTTCCTGATCACCATGGTCACGGGGCTGGCCGAGTCGGTGCATTTCGCCGAACGCCAGGGCATCGACCTGGCGCTGTTCGCCGAGGTGCTGAATGCCGGGCCCATGGCCAGCGACGTGTCGCGCGTCAAGCTGGGCAAGCTGGTGGCGCAGGACTTCTCGGTGCAGGCCGCGATCACCGACGTGCTCAAGAACAGCCGGCTGGTGGCCGAGGCCGCGCGCGGCGCCGGCATCGCTTCGCCCTTGCTGGATGCCAGCCATGCCCTCTACGGCGAGACCGAGGCGCAGGGCCTGGGCACGGCCGACATGGTGGCCGTCATCCGCGCCATCGAACGGCGCACCGAAGCGGGCTGAACCCCGCTGCGTACTTCCTTTTTTTTTGCGGTCTCATGATCACTTTCAGGACTTCCACCCCCGCGGACGGCGAGCGCGTCGTCGACATCTGGCGCCGCTCGGTCGACGCCACCCATGACTTCCTGACCCCGCAGGATCGCCAGGCCATCGAGGCCGAGGTGGTCGGCTTCCTGCCCGCTGCCGCGCTCGACCTGGCGCTGGACGCGAGTGGCCGGCCGCAGGCCTTCATGTTGCTGGACGGCAGCTACATGGAAGCGCTGTTCGTCGACCCGGACGCGCGCGGCGCCGGCGTCGGGCGCGCGCTGGTCGAGGAGGCGCTGCGGCGCCATCCGGACCTGACTACCGATGTCAATGAGCAGAATGCGCAGGCCGTGGGCTTCTATGAACGCATGGGATTCGAGCGCACCGGGCGTTCCGATCGTGACGGCCAGGGGCGGGCCTATCCGCTGATCCATTTGCGTCATCGCGGGTGACGCGACGCCGTTGCCGGGGCCCGCGTCACGGCATCGGCGGGTGGCGCGCCCAGGCGCTTTCCTGCAAACCGCGTGGCGGGTGCGCGCGACGCTACCGATCGTTAGCGATCGGCGCAGCGGTGTCGGATCGCAGGTCCGGGAGATCGAAGGCCCGCACCGCCGGCGCATCGCCGCGCCAGCGTTCCACCTGCACCAGCGCCGACAGCGCGCTCGGGCCTTGCGCCAGCCGTGACGTGCCCACGTCCACCGTCAGCACGTTGGGGTTGCCGTGGCGTTCCAGCGCGTCGTCCCGCGGATCGAACCAGGCGCCGGTGGGCATCACCACCACGCCACGCAGCAGGTCGGCGCTGAGTTGCGCGCCGCCGAGGCAGGCGCCGCGCTCATTGAAGATCCGCACCACATCGCCTTGCGCGATGCCGCGTTCGGCGGCGTCGTCGGGGTGTAGCAGCACCGCCTCGCGGCCGGCGACCTTGTTGGCGCGGGTGGCCGGCGCCGGGTCGAGCTGCGAGTGCAGCCGGTCGGCCGGCTGGCAGGTCACCAGGTGCAGCGGCCAGCGCGCCGCGCTTTCAGCGCCCAGCCATTCCACCGGTGGCAGCCAGGCCGGATGTGGCGGACTGTCGTCGTAGCCGAATTCGGCGATGGCCGCGCTGTGCAGTTCGAGGCGGCCGGAACGGGTCTTGAGCGGATGCGCGGCGGGATCCTCGCGGAACTGCTCGAACAGCACGAAGTCGCGGGCTGGCGGCGGCAGCGCGACATGGCCGCGCTCCCAGAATTCGTCGAAGGCCGGCAGCGTCAGGTGCGCGGCCTCCCAGGCCGGCCGCATCTGTTCGTAGATGCGGCGGATCCAGGCCATTTCGTCGCGGCCTTCGGTGAAGGCCTGCTCGAAACCGCCGCGCGCGGCCAGTTCGCGGTAGATGTCGAAATCGTTGCGGCTGTGGCCCACGGGCGCCACCGCCTGCCGCATCGCCAGGATGTAGCGGTCGCGCGAGGAGCCGCCGATGTCGTTGCGTTCCAGCGTGGTGGTGGCCGGCAGCACGATGTCGGCGCGACGCGCGGTCGGCGTCCACCACGGTTCGTGCACGATGATGGTCTCGGGCCGCGCCCAGGCCCGCGCCAGGCGGTTCAGGTCCTGGTGATGGTGGAAGGGGTTGCCGCCGGCCCAATAGACCAGGCGGATGTCCGGGTAGGTGCCGGTCCTGCCGTTGAATTCATACGATTCGCCCGGCTGCAACAGCATGTCGGCCAGGCGCGCCACCGGGATCGAAGCGCCGGCCGGATTGCGGCCGGCGCGCATCTCCGGCGCCGGCAGATCGGGGCGCGGATTGCCGGCGCCGTTCATCGAGCCATGGCCGAAGGCGAAGCCGCCGCCGGGCAGGCCGATCTGGCCCAGCATCGCCGCCAGTGCGACACTGCCCCAGTACGGCTGTTCGCCACGATGGCCGCGTTGCAGCGACCATGAGCAAGACAACAGCGTGCGGGTGGCGGCCGCGTCCCGCGCCAGCGCGCGGATGGTTTCCGCCGGCACGCCGCAGATGCTCTCGGCCCAGCGCGCATCCTTGGGCTGGCCGTCGGCGCGGCCCAGCAGGTAGTCGGCGTATTGCTCGAAGCCGTTGCAGCAGCGCGCCAGAAAGTCCCGATCGTGGCGCGCCTCGGCCAGCAAGGTATGCGCCATGCCCAGCATCAGCGCGGCGTCGGTGTTGGGCCGGATCGGAATCCACTCGGCCGCCAGCGCCGCCGGCGCGTCGGCGCGCGTGGGGCTGACCACCACTGTGCGCATGCCAGCCTGCCGCGCCTGCGCGAGCCAGCCAGGCGCGCTGTGATCGCCGGCGCCGCCCGAGGCGATCTGGGTGTTGCGCAGGGCAATGCCGCCAAAGGCAATCAGCAGCCGCGTATGGCCGACCACGCTGTGCCAGTCGGTGATGCGGCCGGTCACGGGCGCATAGGTGCCGATGATGTGCGGCAGCAGGAATTGCGCCGCGCCCCAGCTGTAGTTGCCGGATTGATCGACGCAGCCGCCGCCGGCATAGAGGAAACGGTGCGTGAGCGTACGCGCATGGTGCAGGCGGCCGGCCGAGGACCAGCCGTACGATCCGCCGAAGATGGCGGTGGGGCCATGCTGCGCGCGCACCCGTTGCAGTTCGTCGTGCACCAGCGCCAGCGCCGTGTCCCAATCGACTTCGACGTAGCCGTCGACCCCGCGCAGTTCGGGTGCGCCGCGGTGCCTGAGCCAGCTGGCGCGCACGGCCGGACGGTCGATGCGCAGCGGCGAATGCACCATGTCGGGCATCGTGTGGATAAGCGGGGACGGGGCCTGGTCGTGGGCGAACGGCTCGCAACCCACGACACGGCCATCGCGCACCAGCGCGGTGTACGCGCCCCAGTGGGACAGGGACGGATAACGGGAGATCGCTTCGGTCATGCGGGCGGCGCCGTGAAAAGCGTATTGTTATGGAAATCCTCATAACTTAACCGCATTGCTTTAGAAATTCTTTGTCTTTCGGGCGCCCTGGAAGTGTGGAAAATAGAATAATTTTCGGGGCCGCTCTTCCTATACTGCGTAAGCAACAAGGGGAATGGTCAGGTGCAGGCGCCGACCGCGCGCCACCCTGGCTTTGATCGGGCAGTCCATCCGCAAGTGGAGTAGGTCATGAGCAAAATGAAAATCCAGGGGTCTTTCGTCGCCATCGTCACGCCGTTCAATCGTGATGGCAGCGTCGATTTCAGCGCCTTCCGCAGCCTGTTGAAGTTCCAGGAAGACAACGGCACCGCCGCCGTGCTGATCATGGGCTCCACCGGTGAAGTTTCGATGCTGTCGCCCGAAGAACGGCGCCAGGTGATCGTCGAGACGGCCAAGATGAAGACCGGCAAGATGAAGCTGTTCTACGGCTGCACCGGCAACAACACCGACGCCACCATCGATTACCTGAAGTTCGCGCGCGCCAACGGCGCCGATGGCGCCATCCTGGCCGCGCCCGCCTACATTTGCGCCTCCGAGGCCGACACCGAAGCCTATTTCCTCGAGGTGGCCGATGCCACCGATCTGCCGCTGGGTATCTACAACAACCCGCCGCGGGTCAAGAGCGACCTGCACTGGGACCAGTTGCTGCGCATCTTCAAGCACCCCAACTACGTTGTGCACAAGGAATCGACCACCCGTGTCGGCCAGGTGGCGCAGGTGCTGCGCGGCCGTCCCGACGTGTCGGTGATGTGCTGCGATTCGCCCAACCTGGGCCTGGTGGTGCCCACCATGAGCCTGGGCGGCCACGGCACTGCCAACATGACCGGCAACATCGCGCCGGCCGAGATGGCCGGCATTTCGCGCCCCTGGGACACGCCGGACGTTTCGGTCAGCTTCCGCGAGGGCTATTTGGGCCTGCTGCCGATGCTGCACTACTCGTACTCCGCCATCAATCCGGTGGCGATCAAATCGCTGATGAAGGCGGTGGGCCTGCCGGTCGGTGACCTGCGGCGTCCGCTGCGCGGCCTGGAGGGCGATGCCCTGGCCAAGGGCCTGCGCATCGTGCGCGAACTGGGCCTGGACACCAAGTACGGCTTCAGCTCGGCGCAGCTCAAGGCGGCCTGATTCCTCTGTGCCGGCGGCGCGAGCCGCCGGGTTCATATGACGATCCACGACATGGCGGCCGCGCGCAACGCGGCCGATGGCGTGGTCGGCTCCTGCGCGTCCGGAACGGCCGCGCCATCGCCAAGAGAGACCCATCATGTTCCGATCCCTGTCCCGCCCCGCGCCGCTCAAGCGTCTGCTCAATGCCGCCCTGTTGGCGGTGGGCCTCGCATGCGGCGCCCATGCACTGGCCGAAGACACCTATCCGCAGCGCCCCATCACCCTGGTGGTGCCGCATCCGCCCGGCGGCTCCGTCGACGGCTTGGCGCGCCTGTATGCCGAACAACTGGCCAAGGAACTGGGGCAGTCCGTGGTGGTGGAAAACCGCGCGGGGGCCTCGGGCATGATCGGCGCGGCGTATGTCGCGCGTGCCGCCCCGGACGGCTACACGCTGTACCTGAACGCGTCGATCCACGCGATCAATCCGCTGCTGTACAAGAAGACCATCAAGTTCGATTCGGTCAAGGATTTCACGCCCATCAGCGAACTGGCGCAGGGCGCGCTGATCTTCAGCGTCAACCCCAAGGTAGCGGCCAACAACGTGCAGGAACTTGTCAAACTGCTCAAGGCAGAGCCACAGAAATACTCGTTCGCCACCACCGGCTTCGGCTCGGCGGGCCATCTGGCCGCCGCGTCGTTCCTGCACGACAACGGCCTGGAGCAGATCCCCATTGTGCTGTATCGCGGTGGCGGTCCGGCGCTGTCCGACTTGATCGGCGGACAAGTGCAAGGCCTGTTCGATCCGATGTTGTCGTCGCTGCCGATGGTGCGCGCCGGCAAGCTCAAGGCGCTGGCGCTGACCGGCGCCGAACGCAGTCCCCTGCTGCCCGACCTGGCCACCATGAAGGAGCAGGGGCAGAAGAATTTCGCGTTCTATTCCTGGTACGGGGTGTGGGGCCCGGCCAAGCTGCCGGCGCCGGTGCTGCGCAGGCTGGAGGCGGCTTCCGCCAAGGTGATGGCCAGCCCGAAGCTCGTCGAGCAGTTGAACGGGCTGGGCTTCGAGCCGTCGGTGAAGGATTCGGCGGCCTTCGCCAGGTTCATCGACGCGGAGATGAAACGCTATCAGATCATCATCGACCAGGCCAAGATCCACATCGCCCAATAGCACAAGCCGGGCCGCGGCGCGCTTCCCGGCGGCGGCCTGCGTTTCACGGCGCGGCCATCGCCTCCGTGGTCCGGCGCGGCGTGAAGGTCGCGGCCAGGGCCAGCAGCAGCAACAGGCCCGCGGCGATCGTGTACGGCAGCCACGGGCGCACGCCATACAGCAGCGTGCACACCAGCGGCGCCACCACCATCGCCATGCCCTGTACCGCGATCACCGAGCCGGCGGCAATGCCTTGCTCGTCGGCCGTGACGGCATTGGCCGCCATGGTCTGGATCGACGGGAACACCAGCCCCATGCCGGCGGCCATGACGGCATAGCAAGCCTCCAGGCCCGCGGTGCCGCCCAGGACCGGCACCAGCGCGAAGCCGATCGCCGACAGCAAGGCGCCGCCCGCCAGGCAACGCCCCGCGTTCATGCGGCGCGCCTTGGACAGCCCCACCTGCACCAGGATCAGCATGACGCCGACGGTGGTCATGGCGAACCCCGCCGTGCGCGCCGCCGGGCCGGGCGCCAGGCCCAGCGCGTCCATGGCGTAGAAGCCGACGATCATCTGCGCGGTAATGACGGCGCTCATGGCCAGCAGCATCGCGGCCAGCGGCAGCCGCAGGCGCCGGTCGCTCAGCTTCAGCGGCGGCGTGGCGCGCGGTTCGTGCGAGGCGTCGGACGGCAGCTTCGCGGCCAGCCACAGCGTGCCCAGCAGCGGCAGCGCCGCGGCGATATAGAGCGGCAGGGTCAGGCTGTCCGCGACCAGCAGGCCGCCGATGGCGGGGCCCAGCACCATGCCCAGGCCGTTGGCCGCGCCCAGCCTGGCCATCATGGCGCCGCGCTGTTCCGGCGCGGTGATGTCGGCGATGCGCGCGGCGCTGACGGTGGGCATGGCGGCGTAGAAGGCGCCGAGCAGCGCGCGCAGCGCCATCAGCGCGGCCAGCGCCAGCCACACCGGCGGCGGTTCGCGCAACATCAGATCCAGGCCCACAGCCAGCAGCAGGTAGCTGACGATGTAGCCGGCGGCGGCGCGCAGCAGCACCGCGCGGCGGCCGATGCGGTCGCTGCGGCCGCCCCAGTAGCGCGCCATCAGCATCCACAGCAAGCCGGCCACGGTGACCACCAGGCCGCCATGCCATTCGGCCAGCCGCAGGCCGCGCACCACCGGGCCGATCACGGGCATGAAGGCCATGATTGCAGTCAGGCACAGCGTATTGAAGACGAACAGGGCGGTGGCCTCGTTCGGCCGATGGGCGGGGTCTGGCAAATGGGACATGAAAAGGAAAGATGAGGATGAAAATTGTTATCATCCCGGCCGAGCGGCGGTTGCGCTAGCGAATCCGCGCCGGAAATTGCGGAATTGGAACAAAATGGCCTCTCAGCCTCGTCTTGCCCCTGACCGCGGCGCGCCCCTGACCGCGCAGGACCTGCTGCGCCTGCTGCCGCCCGATTGGCTCAGGATCCGCACCCAGCACGAGTTGCCGGGCGGGATCTCGATCGGCTGCCTCGATGGCCGGCCCGAGTCCGACTGGGCTGCCAGCGGCGCGGCCGAATCCAGCGTCGGTATCGCGATCGTGCTCGAGGGGCAGTTCGGCGTGGGTTTCGAGGGCGGCGCGGCCCTGCGCATTCGGCCTGGCAGCGTGATCCTGCACGGCACGGCCGAGCCGGTGCCGGGCTGGGACGAATTCAAAGGGCGGCACACCATCCGCGCGGTCGACATCCGCTTTTTCAACGAGGCCGTGCGCGCCCTGTGGCGGCGCACCTTGCGGCAGGTGCCGGCCTCCGCTTTCGCCGCCGACGGCAGCGTGCCGGCGCGCGATGCGCAGCTGGCGATGTTGCCGCTGTGGCCGGGCCTGGCCCGCGTGGCCAGCGAGATCCTGGCCTGGAACCAGGACCGCGGCGAGATCGCCGACCTTTATCTGCAAGGCAAGGCCCAGGAAGCCCTGGCCTTGACCCTGGCGCACCTGGCCGGACGCGGCGCGGCCGACCTGCCGCCGCCGGCGGACCGCGAGCGGCTGGCGGAGGCGCACCGCCGCATCCAGCGCGACTACGCCGATTGCGGCAGCGTGCGCCAACTGGCGCGGGCGGTGGGCCTGAGCGAAAAGCGCCTGCAAGCCGGCTTCATGTCGCTGTACGGCCAGTCGGTGCATGGCTGCCTGCTGCAAGCCAGGATGGACGCCGCCGCCGGCCTGTTGCGGCGCGGCTGCTCGGTCACCGAAACCGCCTACCGCATCGGCTTTTCCAGCCTCAGCCATTTCATCAAGGCCTTCAAGGCGCATCGCGGCGCCACGCCCAAGGCGTGGCTGCGCGGCGCGGCGCAATAGCGCGGCCAGGGCCGCCACGCCACGGCGCGGCCAGTCTGTGGGGGGTAGCCGCAATACCGGTATCGCGGCTGGCCTTGCTGCGCGGGACCTGGCTGGCAACAATTCCGGTTCCGCATATTCCCGCCCGATCGCCACAAGGCCCTTGTTCCATGACCGCACCCATTTCCACCGACGCCGACGCGGCCGCTCCGGCCCATAACATCCACTGGCGCCGCAATCTGGCGGTCTGTTTCGCCGGCTCGTTCAGCACCATCGTGGCGATGACGCTGCTGCTGCCGTTTCTGCCGCTGTATGTGGAAGAGTTGGGCGTGCAGGGCCATGCGGCCATCGTGCAATGGTCGGGCGTGGCCTACGGCGCCACCTTCTTCGCCGCGGCGCTGGTCGCGCCGTTGTGGGGCCGGCTGGGTGACCGCTATGGGCGCAAGCTGATGCTGGTGCGCGCCTCGTTCGGCATGGCGATCTGCATGTCGCTGACCGGCATGGTGCAGAGCGTGTGGCAACTGGTGCTGCTGCGGCTGCTGGTCGGGCTGGCCGGCGGTTATGCATCGGGCTCGACCATCCTGGTGGCGATGCAGGCGCCCAAGGCGCGCTCGGGTTGGGCGCTGGGCGTGCTGTCGGCCGGCATCATGGCGGGCAATCTGGTGGGGCCGCTGATCGGCGGCGCGCTGCCGCCGCTGATCGGCATCCGCGCGACCTTCCTGCTGGCGGGCGGCGTGATTTTCCTGGCGTTCCTGGCCACCGTGTTCCTGATCAAGGAAATGCCGCGCGCGGCGCGGCCCGCGCGCCAGGAAGGCAAGCGGCAGGGCGGCTGGGCGCAGATTCCCGACAAGCGGCCGGTGGCCGCGATGCTGGCGACCGGCATGCTGCTGATGTTCGCCACCATGTCGATCGAGCCCATCATCACCGTGTACGTGGGGCAATTGGTGGAGGATCCGGCCCGCGTCACGCTGGTGTCCGGCGTGGTGATGTCGGCGGCGGCGCTGGGCGCGATCCTGTCGGCATCGCGCCTGGGCCGCCTGGCCGACCGTGTCGGCCATTGGACCGTGATCATCGGCGCGCTGGCGGTGGCCGCGCTGCTGCTGGTTCCGCAAGCCTTCGTCAGCGCCGGCTGGCAACTGGTGGCGTTGCGTTTCCTGATGGGCCTGGCGTTGGGCGGACTGCTGCCGTGCGTGACCAGCGTGATCCGCCACAACGTGCCGGACGGCGTCGGCGGCAACGTGCTGGGCATGTCGATTTCCGCGCAGTACGTGGGCCAGGTGGCGGGGCCGCTGCTGGGGGGATTCGTCGGCGGCCATTTCGGCATGCCGGCCGTGTTCCTGGGCACCGCGGTCTTGCTGGCGCTGGGGGCGTTGGCCAATGGCGTGCTGCGCGCGCGCCACCAGCGGCTCGTGGCCGGCGCGTGACGCGCCGCCGCCTCAGAAACCGGCCGAGCGCGCGTCCATGACGTGGTCGATCAGGCCCCACTCCACCGCCTCCTCGGCCGTCATGTAGCGGTCGCGATCGAGGCTGCGCTCAACGTCCTCGTAGCTGCGGCCGCAATGCGCCGCATACAGGCGGATGATGCGCTGCTTGGTGCGCTGCATTTCCTCGGCGTGGATCAGCATGTCCGAGGCCTGCCCCTGGAATCCGCCCAGCGGCTGGTGCACATGCAGGCTGGCATTGGCCAGCGCGGCGCGCTGGCCGGGTTCGCCGGCCATCAGCAGGAACGAGCCCATCGAGCGCGCCGTGCCCATGCACAGCGTGTGCACCGGCGACTTGATGAATTGCATGGTGTCGTACATGGCCAGTCCGCTGGTGATGACACCGCCGGGCGAGTTGATGTACAGGTGGATCGGCTTGCCCGGGTTCTCGGCTTCCAGGAACAGCAGTTGCGCGCATACCAGCGCCGATACCGCGTCGTTGACCTCGCCGCTCAGGAAGATGATGCGTTCGCGCAGCAGGCGCGAATAGATATCGAACGAACGTTCCCCGCGGCCGGATTGTTCCACCACCATCGGGACGAGCTGCATCGTTTCGCTCATGAGCGAACTCCTGTCTTGCGTGAAAAGGAAGGGGCGGCGTCAGGCGGCGAGCTTGAAGCCGGCCCAGGCATCATTGGCGGCCTGCGGCAGCGGCTGCGTCAGGCGCGCATCGCCGGGCGTATGGGTGATGGTGAGCCGCGTGCCGCCGTCGGCGGTGGGGCTGAGCTGGAAGGTGACGACGCTGGCCAGGCAGGGCGGCAGCGTTTCGCGCATGCGATAGCACACCTCGACGCCAGGCGTGGCGGCCAGTGGCTCGGGGTCGGCCAGCGCGCTGTCCGGCAGCCACTGGTCGCGCAGGGCGGGGATGCTGAGCGCGCGCCAGACTTTCTCGGGCGGCGCGTCCAGTTCGTAATCGAGCACCAGGGCCGGGTCCTGCGGGGTGTTGTCCGTGGGGGTCATTGGTCCATGTCCTTGAGCAGCGTCTTCAGGGCGTCAACGCGCGCCGGCCAGTAGGCGCGGTACTTGGAGAGCCAGCCGGCGAGCAGCGCCAGGCCATCCGGATCGACTTCGTAATTGACGTAGCGTCCCTGGCGTTCCTCGCGCACCAGGCGTGCCTGGCGCAGCACCGCCAGGTGCTGCGAGACCGCGGGTTGGCTGATGTCCAGGCCTGCCCGCAAGGCGCTGGCGTTCATGGCGCCCAGCGCCAGCTTGTCGAAGATGGCGCGGCGCGTCGGGTCGGCCAGCGCCTTGAAGAGGTCGTTTTCGATCATGACGACACATTAGCAATGACTTATGTTTTGTGCAAGCCTTGTCCCGGCGGAAGGGGCCGCGCCTCAATGAATGGTGCGGGCCGCCTTGCGCGCATGCTTGACCTCGTACATGCGGGCGTCGGCCTGCCGTACCGCTTCTTGCGCCGACAGGCCGCGCGGATCCAGCGCCACCACACCAACGCTGGCGCCTTCGTAGGGCAGGAGGCCGTCGCCGAGCGGGTAGCGGCCGGCGGTGGCCGCGGCGACACGGTCTTCCAGCGAGCGGGCGGCTTCCTCGGCATCGCCGCGCTCGGCCTCGTGCCCCGGTGCCGCGTCGCCGCGCGCCAGCGCCGGGCCCGGCCCGATCAGCACGAATTCATCGCCGCCCAGCCGGCCCACCATGTCGGAGGCGCGCACGGCCATCGCCAGGCGCCGCCCGACTTCCTGCAGGAACACGTCGCCCTGCTGATGGCCATGGGTATCGTTGATGCCCTTGAAGCCGTCCAGGTCGACCACGCCCACCAGCACGCTGCCGCCGTCGCGCAGGGCGCGGCCGCGCAAGCGCTCCAGTTCTTCGTACAGGGCGCGGCGGTTGGGCAGGCCGGTCAGCGGGTCGGTCAGGGCGAAGGCCAGCAGCTTGGCGTTGGCGTCGCGCAACTGCGCCACCAACAGCTCGCGTTCGAGGAAGCTGGCGATCACGTTACAGAATAGTCGCAGGATCGACTCGGTCTGCGGCGCGACCGGCTGCCGGCTGGCGCTGGCGCCGCACAGGGTGCCCAGCAATTGGCCATCGTCGGTGCGGATCGGGGCGCTGACGTAGGTCCGGATACCCAGCTGGCGGGCGGCGTCGGCATCGGGCCAGCAAGCGCTGACGTCGCTGGTCGTCATGCGGCCCTCGTCCAGCGCGCGCTTGCACAGCGTGTCCGGCCACGGCACCGACAGGCCCTCCGGAATCTGCAGCGCGCCGGTATTGCGCGCATAGCGCACGTGCTGCAGCTGACCGTGCGGATCGATCGACGTCAGATAAGTGGACTCCAGGCCGGTCACGGCGCCGAGCATGTCCAGGAGCGGGCGCGTGAGTTGCTCGACCGATCGGGCGGCCTGCAGCGATGTCGACAGTTCGGCGAGTATGGGGTCCAACGAAAGCTCCCAGGCAGGCGTTGGCATGGCGATGCCGGTTGCGGGCCTTTCCGGGATGTCCTGGCATCCCGGGCCCCGAGGGGGGACGGAATTGTTCCCCATTATGCCTTGCCGGCATGACAACGCCACATCCCTTGGGCGGGCGCGGGCCGTGGTCGTGTCCAGGCCCTAAAGTCCCTTGCCGTATTGCCGTAAGCCAGGGTGGCGTGGACGCCACCGTGCGCCGCGTACCTGGATACCCGTGCCCTCCGGCATGGGCAGCTGCAGTAAGAAGACAAGCATGAAAATCACCTCGTTGCGCAACCGGATCCTGTTGATCACCTGTTTCACCGTTATCGGCGCGCTGGTGCTCTCGGGCATCGGCATCTACCACATTGTGCGCGACAACATGATGGCAACCATCTCCGCCGACCTTGACGCCATCGCTTCCGGCAACGCCAGCGCTATTGACCGTTGGTCGGCCGACAAGGCCCAGGCGGTTGCCGCGACCGCGGCGGTGGTCGAGAAAGGCGATCCGCGCGGCCTGACCCGGCTCATGGGCGAAACCAACGGCTTTCCCATCACCAGCATTGGCTGGAGCGACAAGAGCTTTTTCTCGACCGCGCAAACTCCCGCCGGCTACGACCCCACCGCGCGCCCCTGGTACAAGAGCGCGGTGGCGGCCGGCAAGCTGACCGTGACCAAGCCCTATGGCGATTCGGGCACCGGCAAGCCGTACGTGGCCTTCACCGCGCCGATCGTGCGCGACGGCCAGACCACCGGCGTGGTCAGCGGCGCGGTGGCGCTGGACGGCATCAAGGACATCATCAAGGCCATCCGCCCCACGCCTTCCAGCACCGCGTTCGTGTTGGCCAGCGACGGCCAGGTGATCTCGCACGTCGACGACAAGCTGGCGCTCAAACCGTCGACCGAGGTGGCCGCCGGCCTCACGCCGGCGGTGCTGGCCGACATGGCGCGCGATGGCGCCGCGCCGGTTGCGCTGACGCTGGGCGGCGTGCCCAAGCTGCTCAAGGCGCGCCGCGTGCCGGGCACCGACTGGTTCCTGGTGATCGCGCTGGATCAGGCCGAGGCCACCGCCGGCCTGTCGCAGGTGTTCAACGCCACGCTGGTTTCGATGGTGGTGCTGACGCTGGTCGCGGTGTTGCTGGCCAGCGTGGTCACCTCGCGCGCGTTCAAGCGCCTGTCGGCGGTGCGCGACGCCATGGACACCATCGGTTCGGGCAACGGCGACATGACGCAGCGGCTGGCGGTGGTGGGCCACGATGAAGTGGCGCAGATTTCGTCGTCGTTCAATGCGTTTGTCGACAAGATCAGCCATGTCATGCTGGACGTGCGCAGCGGCGTGCATTCCATGACCTCGGCCACGCGCGAGATCGAAATGGGCAACCGCGACCTGTCGCAGCGCACCGAGATCTCGGCCGGCTCGCTGCAGGAAACCTCGTCGGCGCTGACCGAGCTGACTTCCAGCGTGCGCCAGACCGAGGAAGCCGCCGAGCACGCCACCCGCCTGGCCACCGAAGCCAGCCAGGCGGCCGAGCGCGGCGGCCAGGTGGTGACCGATGCCGTGAGCACCATGGGCGCGATCGCGCAGTCGTCCGAACGCATCACCGAAATCATCAGCGTCATCGACGGCATCGCCTTCCAGACCAACATCCTGGCGCTGAACGCGGCGGTGGAAGCGGCACGCGCCGGCGAGCAGGGCCGCGGCTTCGCCGTGGTGGCCGGCGAGGTGCGCACGCTGGCGCAGCGCAGCGCCGCCTCGGCACAGGAAATCCGTACGCTGATCCAGGCGTCGGTGCAGAACGTGCGCAGCGGCGCCGAACGGGTGCAGGCCGCGGGTTCGACGATGCAGGAAATCGTCGAAGGCGTATCGCGCGTGCAGAAGCTCGTCAGCGAAATCCACGGGGCCATGGCCGAGCAGAGCGTGGGCATCAGCCAGATCGACCGCAGCGTCTCCGAGATGGACCAGGCCACGCAGCAGAATGCCGCCCTGGTGGAGCAGTCGGCCGCGGCCTCGGCCATGCTGAGCGACCAGGCCGGCGCGCTGGCGGGTACGGTGGCGCTGTTCAAACTGCGGGAAGACGCGCTGGCGGTTGCCCCGGCCAGGGTCGCGCTGGCAGCCTGAGCGGGAAGGGGGCGTCAGCCCCCCAGCGCGGCCAGGTTGAGCGCGTGGCTGTGGCCGATCCATACCGCGCAGTCGCGGTGGTCACGCAGCGATTCGCCGGTATTGGGATGCAGGAACACGTCCAGCGCGCCATGGTTCAGCGTCAGCCAGGTGAGCACGCGCGGCAGCGCGGCTGGCGCGAAGGCGAGCTGGTAGCTCCATTGCGGATGCGGGCCGACCGGACGTTCGTGAAAGCGGCCCATCTGGAGGCTGTCGCCGAACGCGGCGATGATCCGGTCGCGCAGCGCCCAGGCCGCATCGCGGCTGTCGGCGTTGAAATAGACGTGGGCGTGCCAGCTGTCGACGCTGGCGGGGTCCAGGATCATGGCGGTCAACCTCCGGCGCGCTTGGCGCGATAGCCGAGTTTTTCGAGCGCGGCCAGGATGCGGTCGCAGTGATCGCCCTGCACTTCGATGACGCCGTCCTTGACGGTGCCGCCGGAGCCGCAGGCGGTGCGCAACTGCCTGCCCAGCGCGGCCAGCGCGTCGTCGTCCAGCGGCAGCCCCTTGACCACGGTCACGGCCTTGCCGCCGCGCCCCTTGGTTTCGCGCGAGACGCGCGTGGCGCCGGCGGGCGGCATGGGCCGCGCCGCCACCTTGCAGTGGCAAGCGGCGAGCGGTTGGCGGCATTGCGGGCACATCTGGCCACCGTCGGTGGAATAGACGAGCCCGCCTCGGGAGCTGCTTTTCATGGGGATTGCGGGGTGTTGCGGTTCAGGCAGCCATTATGCCGCAGCGGCCGCCGCGCCTGTTGCCGGTGCTTGTTCATTCGTCGAAACCGCGCGGCCCCAGCGCCTCGACCAGGTAGTCGATGAACGACTTGATGCGCGACGAGATCGCGGTGTTGCGGTAGTACACCGCATTGACCGGCTGGCGCACGTCCAGCGTCTGGCGCGGGAACAACTGGCGCAGGGCGCCGGACTGGCGGTCGGCGCGCGTCATGAAGTCCGACAGGCAGACGATGCCGGCGTCATTCAGCGCCAGTTGCCGCAGGGTCTCGCCGTTGAACGCGCGCAGCGCCGGCTGGATGTGCAGCGGCTGGCCATCGGCGTCCGCCAGCGGCCATTCGTTCAGCGATTCCAGCTGCGAGAATCCCAGCAGGGTGTGTGCGCTCAGGTCGGCCACGCGCCGCGGCGTGCCGTGCGCCGCCAGGTAGCCGGGGCTGGCCAGCACCCGCACGCGGCTGCGGCCGATCGGCACGGCATGCAGCGACGAGTCCTTCAGGTTGCCGATGCGCAGCGCCAGATCGGTGCGGCGCTCCAGCAGGTCGATGTTGCCTTCGTTGCTGTTCAACTCCAGTTCGACCTTGGGATAGCGCTGGCGGTAGCCCGGCACCAGCGGCACGATCACATGCAGCATGAAGGGCGAGGCGGCGTCGACCCGCAGGCGTCCGGCTGGCTGGTTGCGGCGCGCGCGCATCTGTTCCTCGGTCTCTTCGACCGCGGCGATGATCTTGCGGGCCTGCTCCAGGTAGGCGCTGCCTTCCTCGGTCAGTTCCAGCCGCCGGGTGGTGCGGCGCATCAGCGTGGTCTGCAGCTTTTCCTCCAGCCGCGTCATGGTGCGGCTGGTGGCGGAAATGGTCTGCTGCAGCGCATCGGCGGCGGCGGTGATCGAGCCGCAGTCCACGATGGCGATGAACACCTGCATTTCGTCGAGGGTCGTCTTCATCTTTGACGTCATATCAAAAGTATTTCGCCAATATAGGGCTTATTCCGCAAGTATTGCGCGGGCACACTGAGCGCATTCCAACACTTTCCGCGAGTTTTACATGAGCATTCCGTCTTTTGGCGTCGGCACGTTCCGCCTGCAGGGCCAGGTCGTCATCGATTCCGTGCGCAACGCGCTGGCGGTCGGCTACCGCGCCGTCGACACCGCGCAGATCTATGAAAACGAGGCCGAGGTCGGCCAGGCCATCGAGGCCAGCGGCGTCGCCCGCGGCGAGCTGTTCCTGACCACCAAGATCTGGGTGCCGAACTACGGCCGCGCCAGACTCGCGCCGAGCCTGAAGGACAGCCTGGCCAAGTTGCGCACCGACTACGTCGACCTGACCCTGATCCACTGGCCCGCGCCCGGCAACGGCGTTGCCATCGCCGAGATGATGGCCGGTTTGATGGACGCGCGCGAACAGGGCCTGACGCGCCGGATCGGCATTTCCAATTTCCCCATCGCCGAAACCCGCGAGGCCATCGCCGCCGTTGGCAAGGATGCGATCGCTACCAATCAGATCGAGTTGAGCCCGTATCTGCAGAACGCGAAGCTGGTGGACTTCCTGAATGAGCAGGGCATTCCCGTCACCTCCTACATGACGCTGGGCTACGGCAAGGTGCTCAAGGACCCGGTGATCGGCCAGATCGCGCAGCGCCATGCCGCCACGCCGGCGCAGGTGGCCCTGGCCTGGGCGCTGCAGCGCGGCTTCGCCGTGATTCCGTCGTCGACCAGGCGCGAGAACCTGGCGAGCAACCTGCTGGCCCGCGACCTGCGCCTGACCGAGGCCGACATGGCGCAGATCGCCGCGCTCGAACGCAATGGCCGCGAGGTCGACCCGGCGGGCCTGGCGGCGGCCTGGGACTGAGACAGGGGCTCGGCGTCAGCGGCGCCCGGCCCTGGAGACGAAACCGGGCCGGCGCGGCTTGAACGGGGCTGGCTGTCCACGGCGTGGGCCAACCGCGCGGCCCCGTCAGCAAAACGCCAACCGAGTTGCGGTAAGGTAATTGCTTCCTTCAGAGATTCCGCACGGAGCAGAACTTGAAATACCGCAAACTCGGCCGTACCGACCTGGACGTCAGCCTGATCGGCCTGGGCACCATGACCTGGGGCGAGCAGAACACCGAGGCCGAGGCCCACCAGCAGTTGGACTACGCGCTGGAGCGCGGCGTCAACCTGGTCGACGTGGCCGAAATGTATCCGGTGCCGCCCAAGGCCGAAACCCAGGGCCTGACCGAAACCTATATCGGCACCTGGCTGGCGCGCGGCAAGCGCCGCGACGACATCGTGCTGGCCAGCAAGGTGGCCGGTCCGGTGCGCGACCCCAAGCGCCCCGGCCACATCCGCGACGGCAAGACCTTCCTGGACCGCAAAAACCTGACCGAGGCGCTGGACGCCAGCCTCAAGCGCCTGCAGACCGATTACCTGGACCTGTACCAGTTGCACTGGCCCGACCGCACCACGGCCACCTTCGGCCAGCTGTCGTATCCGTGGGTCAAGGACGAGCACACCGTGCCCATCGAGGAAACCCTGTCGGTGCTGCAGGACTTCGTGCGCGCCGGCAAGGTGCGCCACGTCGGCGTCTCCAACGAAACGCCCTGGGGCGTGGCGCAGTTCCTGAAGGCTTCCGACAACCTCGGCCTGCCGCGCATCGCCTCGATCCAGAACGCCTACAGCCTGCTGAACCGTGTCTACGAGATCGGCCTGTCGGAATTCACCCACCACGAAGGCGTGGGGCTGCTGGCCTATTCGCCGCTGGCCATGGGCATGCTTTGCGGCAAGTACCTCGACGGCGCCCGCCCGGCCAATGCCCGCCTGACGCTGTACACGCGCTTCACCCGTTACAGCAACCCGCAGGCCGAAGCCGCCACCCGCGCGTACGTCGAACTGGCGCGCCAGCACGGCATCTCGCCGACCCACCTGGCGCTGGCCTGGGTCAACCAGCGCCCGTTCGTCACCAGCAACCTGATCGGCGCGACCAATCTGCAGCAGTTGAAGGAAAACATCGACAGCGTCGACGTCGAACTGCCGGCAGACGTGCTGCAGGCCATCGAGCAGATCCACGCGCGTCACCCGAACCCGGCGCCCTGAGCGCCGCCGATGCCAGGCGGTCCATCCGGCCCGCCTGGCGGCCGCGCCTGTCTTGCGCTCGCGCCGCTCAGTACACATCGCGCACATAGCGCTTGTCGGCGGCCATGCGCGCCACGTAGGCGGCCGCCGCATCGGCATCCATGCCGCCGTGTTCCGCCACCACCTGCCTGAGCATGGCGTCCACATCCCGCGCCATGCGGCCGGCGTCGCCGCAGACGTAAAAATGCGCGCCATCCGCCAGCCACGCCCATAGCCGCGCGCCTTGTTCGCGCATGCGATCCTGCACATACACCTTGGCGGCCTGATCGCGCGAGAACGCCAGGTCCAGCCGCGTCAGCAGGCCATCGTCGCGCAGCGCCTGCAGTTCGTCGCGATAGTAGAAATCGCTGGCCGCGTGCCGTTCGCCGAAAAACAGCCAGTTGCGGCCGCGGTCGCCGCGCGCCCGCCGTTCCTGCAGGAAGGCGCGGAACGGCGCCACGCCGGTGCCGGGGCCCACCATGATCATCGGCGTGTCGCCCTGACGCGGCGGACGGAAATGGCTGGCTTGCTGCACGAAGACAGGCACGTCGGCCTCGCCGGCGCGGTCGGCCAGGAACGTTGACGAGACGCCCTTGCGTTGCCGTCTGCCGTTGTCGTAGCGCACGGCGGAAACCGTCAGGTGGACCGCGTCGGGATGCGCTTTGGGGCTGGAGGCAATGGAGTAGAGGCGCGGCTGCATGCGCTTGAGCGCGTCCAGCCAGGCCTGTGCGGGCAGCGCCACGGGGAACGCGTGCAGCACATCGGCCAGCTGCTTGCCCCACAGCCATTGCCGCAGGTCGGCGCGGCGCTCCTCGGCCAGCAACTGTCGCAGGCCGGAGTCGCGCGCGTGTTCCGCGATCAGCGCCAGCGTGGCGGGCGCGGGGCGCGCGATTTCGTAATGCGCGGACAGCGCCCGGGCCAGCGGCATGTCGCCGACGCCCGGCACGCTGGCCACGGCATCGCCCGACAGGCCGGTCTGCGCCAGCAGTTCCTCCACCAGCTCGGGACAGTTCACCGGCCATACGCCCAGGGCGTCGCCGGCCTCGTAGTCCAGTCCCGTGCCGGCGATGTCCAGCGCCAGCGCGCGCGTGTCCTTGTCGCCGCTGGCGTTCAGCCGCTGGTTGCCGATCAGGCGCGCGGGGGCCGGCCGCGTCCGGGACGGGGGCGCGGGGCGCGCACCGGCCGGCGGGGCGAGCGGCTCGGGCGGCGCGAGGCCGACCACCACGGGGGACGGGGTGTCGGCCGCCAGCGCCGCCGCGATGTCGTCCGGCATCCGGCCACCGGCCGGATGGCCATGTTGTTCCGCCTCGGCCGCATGGATGGCGGCGATGACGCTTTCCAGCCAGGCGTCGGCCAGCGCTTCGTAGTCCGTATCGCAATCGACCCGCGCCAACAAGGGCTGCGCGCCCAGTTGCGCCAGCCGCTGGTCGAGCCGGCGACCGTGGCCGCAGAAAGCGTCATAGTTGCTGTCGCCCAGCGCCAGCACCGCATAGCGCAGCGACGCCAGCCGCGGCGCATCGGCGGCCGACAGGGCGCGCCACAGGTCCTGGCCGTTGTCCGGCGCGTCGCCATCGCCGAAGGTGCTGGTGATCAGCAGCAGGTACTGCGCGCGAGCCAGGGCATCGAGCGCACGGTCTGCCATGCAGGCGGTGCGCAATTCGAAGCCGGCCGCGGCCAGCGCGCTGGCGCTGCGTTCCACCAGCGACTCGGCATTGCCGGTCTGCGAGGCCCACAGCAGTGTCACGCGCGGACGCGGGCCGATGATGCGGGCGGCGCTTTCTTCGGTGCCGGCGGCCGCGGTGATCGCCGACGCGGCGTGCATCGGCGCGCGGCTGTAAAGGCCATGCAGCAGGCCGTTCAACCACAGGCGGGTGGCGTCGTCGAAAGGCGCATGGACGGGCAGTTCGGGTACGCCGGACGCGCGGCCGGCCTGCCGCAAGCCGCCAAGAAAGCCCGACAGGTAATGGCGTTGGCGCGTATCCAGCGCGGGCGGCTCGCCGCCCGCCAGGCCCAGCACGGCGGCCATGGCCTCGGCCGGCGCGGTCGCGCCAGCCAATGCGGCGACCGGCAGCGGGGCCGTGTCGGCAGGCAAGGGGGCGGCCGTCACAGGCGCTTGCACGCGGCACAGCGCAACCGCGCAGAACTTCAGCTCCGGCTGTTGCGATACCGGATCGATGGCGTCGCTGGTGACGGCGTTGATGCAGAGTTCATCGCCATACACGTCGTTCCAGTGCATGGGCGCGAAGCAGTTGCCGGGCCGCACCCGTTCGGTGACGACGGCGGGCAACACCGCGCGGCCGCGGCGCGAGCGGATCTCGACGCTGTCGCCGGCGCCGATGCCGAGCGTGGCCGCGTCGTCGGGGTGGATCTCCACGAACGGCGCGGGATTGAGCTTGTTCAGCATTGGCACCTTGCCGGTCTTGGTCAGCGTATGCCACTGATGCTGCAGCCGCCCCGTGTTGAGCACCATGGGGTAGTCGGCATCGGGCAGCTCGGCCGGATCCCCGTGCGGCCGCGCATGGAACTGCGCGCGACCGTTGGCGGTGGCGAACACCAGGCGCGGGCGGGCGCCGTCGTCCGCCAGGAGCGATGGCTGGCTGATGCCGTCGTTGAGATAGCGGATCGGATTGCGCTCCGGGCCGTCGGCGCGCGCGCAGGGCCATTGCAGCGGCGTCTCGCGCAGCCGCGCATGGCTGGCGCCGCGCAGGTCGTAGCCGGTGGCGGGGTTGGAGAAGCCGGCGATCTCATCGAACACCTCGGCCGCGCTGGCGTACTGGAACGCGTGGCCGTAGCCCATCTCGCAGGCCACGGTGGCGATGATGCGCCAGTCGGGCAGGGCGTCGCCGGGCGGCGGCACGGCTTGCGGCATCAGCGTCAGGGTGCGTTCGGAATTGATCATCACGCCCTCGGCCTCGGCCCACAGCGCGCCGGGCAGCAGGATGTCGGCGTAGCGGTTGGTCTCGGTATCCAGGTAGGCGTCCTGCGCGATCACCAGTTCCGCCGCCCGCAGCCCGGCCACGACGTTGGCGCGGTTGGCCACGCTGGCCACCGGGTTGGAGCAGATGATCCAGCAGGCCTTGACCTCGCCCGCGGCCATGCGTTGGAACAGGTCGATGGTGCCTTGCCCGAGCCGCGTAGGCAGCGTGCCGGCGGGCACGCCCCAGCGTGCCTCGACAAAGGCGCGATCCGAGGCCGACAGCACGCTGCGCTGGCCCGGCAGGCCGGCGCCCATGTAGCCCATCTCGCGCCCGCCCATGGCGTTGGGCTGGCCGGTCAGCGAGAACGGCCCGCTGCCGGGCCGGCAGATGCGGCCGGTGGCCAGGTGCAGGTTGCACAGCGCGTTGGTATTCCAGGTGCCGTGGGTGCTCTGGTTCAGCCCCATGGTCCAGCAGCTCATCCATTCGGGCGCCGCGCCGATCCAGTCGGCGGCCTGGCGCAATTGCGCGGCGGGAATGCCGGTCAGCGTCTCGACCCGCTCGGGCGCATAGTCGCGCAGGAAGTCCGGCATCGCCTCCCAGCCGTCGGTGTGGGTGGCGATGAAGGCCGCATCGGTCTTGCCCGCCGCGTGCAGCAGGTGCAGCAGGCCATTGAGCAGCGCCAGGTCGGTGCCCGGACGGATCGCCAGGTGCAAATGCGCTTTCTCGGCGGTGGTGGTGCGGCGCGGGTCGACCACGATCAGGCGCGCGCCGGCCTTGACCCGTTCCATCATGCGCAGGTACAGGATCGGATGGCAATCCGCCATGTTGGCGCCGATCACCAGGAACAGATCGGCGCGGTCGATGTCCTCGTAAGATCCAGGCGGCCCGTCGGCGCCCAGCGACAGTTTGTAGCCGCTGCTGGCGCTGGCCATGCACAGGCGCGAATTCGATTCGATGTTGTTGGTGCCGATGAAGCCCTTGGCCAGTTTGTTGGCCAGGTATTGGGCCTCGATCGACATCTGTCCCGACACGTACAGCGACACCGCGTCTGGGCCATGCGCATCGATGATGGCGCGCAACCGCGTGGCGGTGTCGCGCAGGGTGTCCGCGATCGGCCGCGGCGCCAGATCCTGTCCACGGCGGGCGCGCACGTAGGCGTGTTCCAGCCGGCCCGACTGGCGCAGGGCGATGTGGGCCGAGGACCCCTTGGTGCACAGGCGGCCGAAGTTGCTGGGATGGTCGCGGTTGCCGGTGATTTTCACCACCTGCTCCCGTTCCACGTGCAGGGTCATGCCGCAGCCCACGCCACAGTAGGGGCAGACGGTGTCGACGGTGCGCGGGGTGCCGCTCATGCTCGGCTCCAAAAAAGAAAGGCGCCCTGCCTGCGCGGCCAGCGGGCCGGGCGGGCAGGGCGCCATTGCCCTGGTTTCCCGGCAGCGCCGGGTCGATACCCCGTCGATGCAAGTTCCATGCCAATCGCTTGCCACGGGCGGGCAGCGGGGCATGGGGAGCGGCGGCGTGCGCGGTGGTGCGCGGCCGCACCGGGTTGGTGCGGCGCGGAACCGTTTGGGTGCGCGGCGGGGGTGGCGGCGCGGCGCCGCGCGGGCGCCGCCGGGATGGCACGCTTATTGCTTTGATTGCCATACCGGGCCCGTGTCCGGCCAGACAACGCAAGCATTGCAGGCAACGGCGCCCGGACCCAACAGTCCCGGGCGCCGTTTGTCTTTTTGGAAACCGAACGGCTCCGCCTGGATGGACCCATGAATACAGCGACCTCCACGACTCCCATGCAGACCCTGATCGTCATCGGCAACGGCATGGTCGGCCATCACTGCGTCGAGCAACTGATCGAGCGCGGCGCGCTGGCGCGCTACCGCATCCTGGTGCTCGGCGAAGAGACCCGGCGGGCCTACGATCGCGTGCACCTGTCCGAGTACATCGGCGGGCGCGACGCCGAATCGATGGCCATGAGCGAGGCCGCGTTCTATGAACGGCCGGGCCTGACGTTGCGGCTGGGCACGCCGGTGCTGCGCATCGACCGCCAGGCGCGGCAGGTGGTGACGGCGGACGGCAGCCATGGTTACGACAAGCTGGTGCTGGCCACCGGCTCCTATCCCTTCGTGCCGCCGATCGCCGGCGCCGAAGGCGCGTCGCGCCTGGTGTACCGCACGCTGGATGATCTGGACCAGATCCGCGCGGCCGCCGACGGCGCCCGGCGCGGTGTGGTGGTCGGCGGCGGGCTGCTGGGCCTGGAGGCCGCCAACGCGCTCAAGTCGCTCGGGCTGGAAGCGCACGTGGTCGAGTTCGCGCCGCGCCTGATGCCGGTGCAATTGGACGAGGCCGGCGGCGCCGCGCTCAAGGCGCGCATCGAAGCGCTGGGTGTGGGCGTGCACCTGGCGCGCGCCACGCAGGAAATCAAGGACGGCACGCAGTACCGCTACCGCATGCGCTTCGCCGAGGGCGCGCCGCTGGAGACCGATCTGGTCGTGTTCTCGGCAGGCATCCGCCCGCGCGACGGCCTGGCGCGCCAGGCGGGACTGACCGTGGCCGAGCGCGGCGGCGTCGCTGTCGATGGCCATTGCCGCAGCAGCGATGCATCGATCTACGCGATCGGCGAGTGCGCCGCGTTCGACGGCGCCATCTTCGGGCTGGTCGCGCCCGGCTACCAGATGGCGCGGGTGGCCGCCGCCGACCTCTGTGGCCAGGAAAGCGCGCCGTTCGCTGGCGCCGACATGTCGACCAAGCTCAAGCTGCTGGGGGTGGACGTCGGATCGATCGGCGATGCCCACGGCGCCACGCCGGGCGCGCGCAGCTATCGCTACATCGATGAGGCCGGCGCCTCGTACCGCCGCCTGGTGGTGTCGGCCGACGGCAAGCGCGTGCTGGGCGCGGTGCTGGTGGGCGACAACCGCTACTACGACACGCTGCTGCAGTACGCGCAGAACGGCATCGCACCGCCGGCCGACCCGGCCAGCCTGATCCTGCCCGCCGGCCAGGCCGCGCCCGCGCTGGGCGCCGGCGCGTTGCCGGCCACCGCCACCATCTGTTCATGCCACAACGTCAGCAAGGCCGCCATCTGCGAGGCGCTGGACGGCGGCTGGGCCGATGTCGGCGGCGTCAAGGCCTGCACCAAGGCGGCCACGGGTTGCGGCGGCTGCGCCGCGCTGCTCAAGCAGGTGGTGGAACACGAACTGGCCAGCCGCGGCATCGCGGTCGACAAAAGCCTGTGCGAGCATTTCGCGTATACCCGCCAGGAGCTCTACGCCATCGTGCGGGTGCAGGGCATCGAGTCGTTCGAGGAACTGCTGGCGCGCCACGGCCGCGGCCAGGTCGGCTGCGACCTGTGCAAGCCGGTGGTGGCGTCGATCCTGGCGTCGTGCTGGAACCGGCCGATCCAGGACCCGCACCTGGTGCCGCTGCAGGACACCAATGACACCTTCATGGCCAATATGCAGAAGAACGGCACCTACTCGGTGGTGCCGCGCATCCCGGGCGGCGAGATCACGCCCGACGGCCTGATCGCGATCGGCGCCGTGGCCAGGAAGTACAAGCTCTACACCAAGATCACCGGCGGCCAGCGCATCGACCTGTTCGGCGCGCAGCTGCACGAGCTGCCCGACATCTGGGCCGAACTGATCGCCGCCGGCTTCGAGACCGGCCACGCCTACGGCAAGTCCACCCGCACCGTGAAGTCCTGCGTCGGCAGCACCTGGTGCCGCTACGGCGTGCAGGACAGCGTCGCCATGGCGCTGCGCATCGAAGACCGCTACAAGGGCCTGCGGGCGCCGCACAAGCTCAAGTTCGCGGTCTCGGGCTGCACCCGCGAATGCGCCGAGGCGCAGAGCAAGGACATCGGCGTCATCGCCACCGAAAACGGCTGGAACCTGTACGTGTGCGGCAATGGCGGCATGCGGCCGCGCCACGCCGAGCTGTTCGCGCAGGATCTGGATGACGCCACGCTGATCCGCTATATCGATCGCCTGCTGATGTTCTACATCCGCACCGCCGACAAGCTGCAGCGCACCTCGGTCTGGCGCGAGTCGCTGGAAGGCGGCCTGGATTACCTGAAAGCCGTGGTCATCGACGACAGCCTGGGGCTGGGCGCCGAGCTGGAGGCGCAGATGCAGCTGGTGGTGGACCGTTATGAATGCGAGTGGGCCAATGCCCTGTCCGATCCGGAAAAGCTCAAGCGTTTCCGCACTTTCGTCAACAGCGCGGCGGCGGACCCGGACATCCGTTTCGTGCAGGAGCGTGGCCAGCCGCGGCCCGCGCCCGCCGCGCGCGTGATTCCCATCGCCGAGGAGCTTGCCTGATGCGCCCGAATGCCGCCCTGGCCACCCCGCCTGTCCCCGACACGCCCGCCACCGCGCCCCCTGCCGCCTGGCGTCCCGCCTGCGCGCGCCACGACCTGGTGGCCTATTCCGGCGTGGTGGCGTTGGTGGACGGTCTTCAGGTGGCCCTGTTCTACCTGCCGGACGCCGCTGAAGGCACGCTCTACGCTCTCGACAACCGCGATCCGAAATCGGGCGCCAATGTCATCGGTCGCGGCATCGTGGGCCACCTGGCGGGCGAACTGGTGGTGGCCTCGCCGCTCTACAAGCAGCATTTCCGGCTGCGCGACGGCGCCTGTGTCGAATATCCCGAACAATCGCTGCGGGCCTGGCCGGTGCGTTTCCACGGCGATAAGGTGCAGGTCCAGCCGCCGGCGGCGGGTTGAGGATGTCCGCGATGTCGCCACGCGCCATGCCTTCGACCCTGCGTTTCCTCCTGGCGGCCCGCCGCAGCGAACTGCATGGGCTGGAGGCGCTGGCCGGCACTTGCGAACTGGCCACCCTGGTCAGCAAGCTGGTGCACGTGCTGCAGAAAGAGCGCGGCTCGTCCAACCTGTACCTGCGGGGCGGCCAGGATACGTTGCGCCAGACCCTGGCCGGCCTCAGTTCCGATGCCTGCGCGGTCGAGGAAGAGGTGCGCCGCTTCCTCGACCGGCTCGAACCGGACGCCACCCGCAGCGCGGGTAAGGCGCGCCTGCTCAATTGCATTGCGTGTGCCCTGTACCGGCTGGACGAACTGCCGCGCACGCGCCGCGCCATCCGCGACCGGCGGGTGGCGGCCGAGGAAGCGGGCGCGGTTTTCACGCGGCTCATCGCCAGCCTGTTCGCGCTGGTGTTCGAGGCCGCCGATTCCTCGCTGGACGCGGGTGTCACGCGCCTGCTGGTGGCCCTGCTGAATTTCATGCAAGGCAAGGAACTCTGCGGCCAGGAGCGTGCCTATGGCGTCACGGGCTATACCGCCGGCTACTTCACCGAGTCGCAGAAGGCCCGGGTGCGCGAACTGATGGACCTGCAGGCGCGTTGCTTCGACAGCTTCGCCCAATACGCCAACCCGCAGGCGCTGGCGGCCTGGCAGCAGGTGGAGCAGGGCGCCGCCCCGGTGCAGCGGCTACGCGACATGGCCTTGCGTACCTCTGACGCCGAGCGCGTCGACACCGGCCTGGCCGAGTTGTGGTTCGCCCTGTGCACCGAACGCATCGACGCCATGCGCGCGGTCGAAAGCCTGCTGGCCGAGGCGTTGACGCTGCAATGCCACCGCCGCATCGTCGAGACGCGCGCCGAACTCGACAACCACCGGCTACTGTTGAGCCGCTTTGCCGATCACGCCAGCGACGCGGCGCCGGCGATGCTGTTCCAGTTGCAGGGCCGCATTCTCGATGTGCCGCCGCAGGACGGCGTGGGCGAAGCGATGGAGCGCTCCATCCTGGATCTGATGCGCGAGCAGGCGCAGCGCCTGCGCCAGTCCGATGATGCGCTGGCGCTGGCTCGCGGCGCGCTGGAGGAGCGGCGCCGCATCGAGCGCGCCAAGTGGCTGCTGGTCAGCCGCCACGGCCTGAGCGAACAGGCCGCGCACGACCAATTGCAGCGCGTGGCGATGGACCACCGGCGTTCGCTCGACGAGGTCGCGCGGCAGGTGCTGGCCGAACTGGAGCCCGCCGCGCGCTGAGCGGCGCTGCGTTACGCGGCCGGCACCTCCCACAGCGCGTCGGGCAGGAAGCCGTCCTGCTCGCCCTTGCGGGCATAGCCCAGCGGATTGGCCACCACGCGGCAGCCATCCTTTACGTAATCGAGCGGGCAATGCAGGTGGCCGTGCATCCACAGGTCGGCCAGCGGCAGCAGGTGGTCCAGTGCATTGCAGAAACCCGCCGTGCCCGCCGTGACGCCATAGCGCGGATCGGCGCTGGCCAGGCTCGGCGCGAAGTGGGTGATGGCCAGGGTCGGGCCGTCGAACGGCACGCGCAGCGCCTGTTCCAGCCAGGCCTGACAGGCCAGCCCCTGTTCGCGCATCTGCTCGGCCATGAAGGCCGCGCCGTGGCGCCGCATCTGTGCTTTCTCCAGATAAAAGTCGGCGGCGCGAAAAGCCTTGCCGCGCTTGGCCAGCACTTGCGTCAGCGTGTCGCCGGGCGCGGCCAGCGCGTCGAAATCGGTCCACAGCGTGGTGCCCACCAGGCGCACGCCGTCGATCACCCGCGTATCGCGCTCCAGCCATTGGATTTCCAACTGGTGGCAGAGCGCCTGCAGGCGCTCGTGGGTCTGGTCGAAATCGAGGTTGTCGTATTCATGGTTGCCCGGCACGTACACCACCGGCGTCGGCCAGCCGTTGCGCGGCGCGTAGCGGCCCAGGCCGAAGTCGTCGGTGGTCAGCCGGGAGCGCGCCTGGTACGAGCCGATGTCGCCGGCCAGCACCAGCAGGTCCGCGCCCGGCACCGGCTGCGCGGTGAACGTGGGATCGGATTCCAGGTGCAGGTCGGACAGCAATTGAATTTTCATGGGCCAGGGCTTGTGTTGGTTGCGATTCGCAAGTAAATTGGTTGCGACCCGCAACTTCAGGACGCGACACCATGGATCTTATCGACTTTCCTTCCCGATCCCGGGAACAGACCATCCGCGACCTGCGGGAATTCTCGCGCAAACTGGTGCGCGAGCTGGGCTTCATGCGGCCATCCCTGGCCGGCAGCGACCTGGCGCCGTCGGCGGTGCACGCCATCATCGAGATCGGCCTGCAGCCCGGTATCCAGGCGCGCGACCTGGCCCTGGTGCTGCGGCTGGACAAGTCCAACACCAGCCGCCAGGTCGCCAAGCTCGAAGCGGCAGGCCTGGTGGCGCGCGAAAGCGACAGCGGCGACGCGCGCGCGTCGCGCCTGTCGCTCACGCCCGACGGCCTCGCGCTGCGCAACCGCATCGACCAGTTCGCCACCGAGCAGGTTTCGCGGGCGTTGCGCCAGCTGGCGCCGCCCGACCAGGAAATCCTGGTGCGCTATCTGTCCTTGTATGCCGACGCCTTGTCGCGCGAAAACCCCAACACCCGCGCCGCGCAGGCCAGCGATATGATCGACGCGCAGATCCAGGAGGGCTACGCGCCTGGCTGTATCGGCGACGTGGCCGCCTTGCACGCGCGCTACTACGCCCAGGCCGCCGGCTTCGGCGTGGTGTTCGAGCGCCTGGTGGCCACGGGGCTGGCGGCCTTCGCCGAAAGCCTGCCCGCGCCCGGCAAGAACCTGTGGCGCTACACCGACGGCAATCGCACCCTGGCCTCCATCGTCATCGACAGCGACCTGGCGGCGCGCACGGCGCACTTGCGCTGGTTCATCGTCGATGAATCGTTGCGCGGCATGGGCGTGGGGCGCGCGTTGCTGGCGCGCGCCATGGCCTTCGTCGATACGCTGGAAATTGACGAAACGTATCTGTGGACCTTCAGGGGCCTGGATGCCGCGCGCCATCTGTACGAGTCCGCGGGCTTCGTGCTGACGCAGGAAGCCGAGGGCACGCAGTGGGGCGGCGTGGTGGTCGAGCAGCGCTTCAGCCGCCGCGCCCGTTGACACACCGTTGACGCATCCGGACACACACTGAGGCCGCGCGCGCGCCGCGGCCCGCTGTCTTTCATTGCGCTGTCACTTCGCGTTCCTAGACTCGCTGGGGTCTTGCCGATCCTTCGCGGCAAGGCTGGTCCTTCCCTTTCCAAAGAACCTCCCCATGCCCTCCCCGAGTCTTGCAAGAACCCTTGCCGCGGTCCTGTTCGCCGCCGCTACGCTCGCCGCCTGTGGCGGCGACGATTCCCCGGATGATCCCGCGCAGCCGCCGGCCGCCGAACACCCTCAGCCCGCGCCGCAGCTGCGTTGCGCGCCGTAAGCGGCGGTTGCGCCGACCTCAACGAATCCGAGTATCCCCGATGACCTCCCGCCGCAATTTCCTCCAGACCGCCACCGGCGCCGGCTTCGCCGCCGCCGCGCTGGCCGCCTTTCCGCCGAGCATCCGCCGCGCCCTTGCGATTCCCGCCAACAACGCCACCGGCACCATCAAGGACGTCGAGCATGTGATCATCCTGATGCAGGAGAACCGCTCGTTCGACCATTACTTCGGCACGCTCAAGGGCGTGCGCGGCTTTGGCGACCGCTTCACCATTCCGCTGGCCAACGGCCGCAAGGTCTGGCAGCAGCAGCGCGCCAACGGCGCCGTGCTGACCCCGTTCCATATCGATGGCAGCACCCACAACGCGCAGCGCGCCGCCGGCACGCCGCACAGCTGGGACGACAGCCAGAAGGCCTGGGACGGCGGCCGCATGGCGCAATGGCCCACGCACAAGAACGACATCTCGATGGGCTACTTCAAGGACCGCGAGATTCCGTTCCAGTTCGCTCTCGCCAACGCCTTCACCCTGTGCGATGCCTATCACTGTTCGATGCATACCGGCACCGACGCCAATCGCTCGTTCCACCTGACCGGCACCAACGGCGCCGTGCCCACCAACACCGCCTTCGTCAACAACGAATGGGACTGGATCGACGGCCTGCCGGCCAACGTCGACAAGGGCTACACCTGGATGACGTATGCCGAGCGGCTGGAGCAGGCCGGCGTCAGTTGGATTTCGTACCAGAACATGCCGGATGAATGGGGCGACAACATGCTTGGCGCTTTCCGCACCTTCCGTCAGGCCAACGTGGATTCCGGCTATCCGGTATCCAGCGGCGGCCAGCCCGGCGTGCCGTACGCCAACACCGGCCAGGCGCTGCCCTACAAGGCCTATGACCCTGCCACCGACAACGCCGCCAATCCGCTCTACAAGGGCATCGCCAACACCTTGCCGGGCGCCGCGCCCGAGAACTACCTGGACGCCTTCAAGCGCGATATCCGCGAAGGCCGGCTGCCCCAGGTGTGCTGGATGAACGCGCCGTCGATCTACTGCGAACACCCGGGCCCGTCGAGCCCGGTGCAAGGCGCCTGGTTCCTGCAGGAAGTGCTGGACGCGCTGACCGCCGTGCCCGACGTCTGGAGCAAGACGGTTCTGCTGGTGAACTTCGACGAGAACGACGGTTATTTCGACCACGTGCCTTCGCCTTCCGCGCCGTCGCGCGACGCCGGCGGCCAGCTGGCCGGCATGACCACGCTGGCCGATGCCGACATGGCATTCGAGTATTTCACGCACGCTTCGCCCGTCGGCAGCACCAGCCAGCCGGCGACCAAGGATGGCCGCGTCTACGGTCCCGGCCCGCGCGTGCCGATGTTCGTGATTTCGCCCTGGAGCCGCGGCGGCTGGGTCAATTCGCAAGTGTTCGATCACACCTCGGTGCTGCGCTTCCTGGAAGCGCGCTTCGGCGTGGCCGAGCCCAATATCAGCCCATTTCGCCGCGCGGTCTGTGGTGACCTGACCAGCGCCTTCAATTTCAAGACCCCCAACACCGAGCCGCTGCCGACCCTGGCGGGCCGCGCCACGCGCGCGGCGGCGGACCAGTTGCGCAGCGCGCAGGAAGCGTTGCCGCAGATGCCGTTGCCCACCGACATGCAACTGCCCCTGCAGGCCAGCGGCACGCGGCCGTCGCGCGCCTTGCCCTACGAATTGCACACCAGCGCGCGCTGCGCCGCGACGGGCACGGTGGAACTGGTGTTCGCCAATAGCGGCGCCCAGGGCGCGGTGTTCCATGTCTACGACCGCTATCACCTGGACCGCCTGCCGCGCCGTTACGCGGTCGAGGCGGGCAAGACGCTGTCCGATACCTGGGATGCGCTGCGGGACAACCTCGGCATGTATGACCTGTGGGTGCTTGGCCCCAATGGCTACCACCGCCACTTCAAGGGCGACACCAACCGCATCGCCGACAGCGGCGCGCTGCCCGAGATCCGGGTCTGCTACGACATCGCCAATGGCGAGGTCTACGCCGAGTGCATCAACACCGGCGCCAATGCCTGCACCTTCACCCTCACGCCGCAAGCCTACCGGCAGGATGCGCCCGTGGCGCTGGAGGTGGCCGGCGGCGGCAAGGCCAGCCGCCACTGGAACCTGGCCGCCAGCGGCCAGTGGTACGACTTCGACGTCACCTGCTCCAGCGACCCGGCGTTCTATCGCCGCTTCGCCGGCCGCGTGGAAACCGGCGCGCACACGGTGAGCGATCCGGCCATGGGCGTGGCCGGCCGCTGAGCCGGCCCGGCGCCGGCCAGGCGGTCGGCGCTGGGCGATCCGTTACTGGAACATGCCGCTCTCGACGCAGAACGTCACCAGTTCCTGGTCGGTCTGCACATTGAGCTTGCGCATGGCCGAGATCTTCTGGCCGCTGACCGTCTTGACGCTGCGTTTGAGGCTGTCGGCCACCTGCATCATCGATTCACCGCGGATGAAATGCCGCAGCACCTCGAATTCCTTGGGCGACAGGCTGTTGATGCGTTCGCCGATGAATTTGCTGCGCGCCGCCAGCGTGCCGTCGCGCTGAAAGCCCGGGGGATAGTACTTGCGGCCCAGTTGCAGTGCGTGCAGCGCGGTGACGATCTCGCCCAGGTTGTCGTGCTTGAACACCACCGCGTCGACGCCGGCGTCGTACAGCGCCGAGATGATCATGGGGTTCGAGACCATGGTCAGCACGACGACGCGCGTATCCGGATAGTGGCGCAGCAGGTACTTGATCAGGCGGATGCCGTCGCCGTATACCTCGTCGCCGGGCATGGAGTAGTCGGTAATGACAACCTCCGCCTGGTCGCGCGCCAACTGCTCGACCAGCGCGGTCGGGCCGCCCAGCGTGGCGACGACGTCGAAGCTCAGGTCTTTGCGCAGCAGGTCGGTCATGGCCATCAATACGAGCGGATGGTCGTCGGCGATGACGATGCGGAGTCTTTGCATGCGAGGTGCAGTCAGTGGGGCCCGGTTGGGCATACGGCTCATTCTGCACCAGGATCCGGCCCTGAACCAGAATATTGCGCAGCCGGACGTAAGACCAAATCGTAGGTGCCGCGGCAGACGCCGGACATAAGAAGAATCTTAAAAAACAGGGACGCCGGCTCCGGACGGCAAAGGGCGCCCGCGGCTACGGGAGCGGTCCGGTCGAGCGGATGAATTGAGAATTTTCTTGTCCAGGCGCCCATTGCCGTTTGGCATCATCGTCGACTTACCCGCTCCAGTCTTCCAGCGTGCCGCGCCGCCGCCGGAATTGCGGTGCTCCCGCGCCGATACGAGGTTCCATGATGTTTCCCTCCACGCGCCGCCGCCGGCCGGCGTCCGTGGCACGGCTCCGCCATGCATGATGCCGTGCCGCCGTGGCCTGCGCGCGAAAACTCCCTGTTCCTGCGTTTCCAGCCGGTGTTCACGGCGCAGGGCCGGGTACACGAATACGCGGTGGCCGGCAGTCTCATGCCGTTGCGCAACGGCAGCGCGGGCCTGACCGCTCAGCGCAACCGCCTGCGGGCCGCCGCGGTGTTCGCCGCGCAATTCACCACGCCCATCGATATCTCCTTCGAACACGCCCTGGCCGCGCCCGACGGCGCCAGCCTGGCGCAACGCTTGTGCGCCGATCTGGATATCGGCCTGGCGCATGAGCTGCTCTGCTTTGGCGCGCCCGACGCGCTCACCTCGCCGCGCCTGTCCGGCCAACGGCTGGTCTTCGACCTGCCCTTGCTGCGCCATCTGTCGCCGCACGCGCAGGCGTTGGCCGCTTATGACGATTTCCCGGCCGGCCTGCGCGCGCGCCTGCTGCCAGCCCGCGGCGGCGGCAAGGCGGCCGCCGGCGGCAGCCTGCGCGTCGAAGGCCTGACGGTCCGCGTCCCGTCGGGCTTGGGGGGCAATCGTGCCTTGCAGCGGCGATTCCTCAGCCTGCTCGGCTACGCCGCCGATGCCAGGTTGGCGGTGGTGGCCGATGGCATTGACGACATCCACGATTTCGTCTGGCTGCGCCCGCAAAGGGGCCTGCTGTTCCGGGGCACGGCATTGTCGGCGCCGCTCAGCGCGCAGTGCCTGGAGGTCTGGCTGCGCGCCGACGGCCAGGCCTGGCGTAGTTTCAATGCCTGTGTCGCGCCATCGGGCTGGGCCGAGCGCTAGGCTGCGGCCCCGCGCACGCGCCAGCGCGCGACCCTCCCGCGGCGCGGGCGCGCCACGGCCGCCGGGTCATTCGGACTGCAGGCGGCCCAGGATGAAGCCATCGACCGCGCTGCTGCGCCCGCGCCACAGCGTGGGCTGGCCCGCGATCGGCGTGCCGTCGGCGGTGAAGAACAGGGCATCGTCCAGGTGGATGTAGTTGGGCAGCGGCTCGGCCGGCTGCGGCAGCCGGAAGACATCGCCCAATTCGGCCAGCGAGGTGCGCACCGACTGCCGGGCTTGCGGGTCCATGTCGGACAGGGAATCGGCGAAGGACGCGGCGAAGCGGTCGAAATACTCGGCGCCGGACACGATCGAGCCCGATACCAGCATGCCTCCCATTTGCAGCGTCACGCCGATGCTCTCGAGCTGGCCGCCGTTGTTCACCAGGTTCACCAGGAATTGCAGGAAGACGTCGGCCGGCGGCATGGGCAGGGCAGGGGTTTGGGGGTCGGCGGGGGTCGGTTCGAGACTCATGGCGGCGCATGCTCCGGAATAGGTGAAGGTGACACAAGATACTTGAACCCGGGGCGATGCGCACCGGGTGCAATCGGCGGATAAGCGAGGCGATCGGGCATCAGTCCATGGATTCGCCCGCGCCGCTCACGGGGTAACGTGTGGACCATCGAGCTATTCACGCAAAGGCCGCGTCATGATCGTCCTGAACCCCTCGTCCGCCGCCGACCCGGCCGCCCCTCGCCATTCCGTGACCGGTACCGACAACGGCGCCTTCCGCGCCGCCTTCGCCGATGCGCGCCAGCGCGGCGCCTCGTCCCTGGGCGGTGGCGTGCAGGGCGCGACCCAGGCCGCGCCCTCCGCCGCCGAACAGGAGTTCATGGACTACGCGACCCTGTCATTGCAGGACAAGATGTTCTACGCCGCGCTCGCCGCGCTTGGCATTTCCAAGGAAGACTACGACGCCATGTCCGCGGCGGACAAATTGAAGATCGCCGACAAGGTCTCGCTGGTCATGCAGCAGTTGGCCAAGGCCGAGCTGGTCAAGCAGTCCGAACAGGCCGGTCAACCCGCCTGATCCCCTTCCGTTCGCGCCGCGTCCGCGGCGTGGCGGCGCAGCATGCGGTCGATGCGCTCGCCCGCCTGCCGCAGGCGCTGCACCAGCGCCGCCGGCGCCAGCACATCGAATTCCACATCCAGCGCCAGCAGCCAGTAGCTCAGCGCGTCCATTGACTGGCCCGCGCAGCACAACAGGCAGCGGCCGTCGTCCAGCGCTTCGAGTTCACCGGCCCAGGACGGAATGCGCGCCGCCATCGCCGCGCGTGGCGCGTGCAGGACGATGCGGGCCTGCTCGGTGTTGGCGCCCTGGCCCACCGAGCGCGCGACATAGCCGCGCAGGTCGCCGCCGTCCGGGGGCGGCCGCGGCCGGAAGTGCGTTCCCGGCGTGACCGCGCCGCCGATACGGTCGAGCCGGAACGTACGCCAATCCTCGCGCGCCGGGTCCCAGGCCACCAGATACCAGCGCCAGCCCGTATGCGCCAATCCCTGCGGTTCGACCTGGCGCGTGCTGGGCTGGCCGCGGCCATCCGTATAGTCGAAGCGCACCCGCAACTGGTCGCGGCAAGCGGCGGCCAGGGCGGCCAACAGGCTCGCATCCACCAGCGGCGTGTGGCGCGCCAGCGGCACCAGGGCCGAGCGCAATGCGTCCATTTTGTGGCGCAGCCGCGCGGGCATCACCTGTTCCAGCTTGACCAGCGCCCGCAGCGCGGCTTCCTCGATGCCGGCGACCGTGCCGGTGGCGGCGGTGCGCAAGGTGATCGCCACCGTCAGCGCTTCCTCGTCGTCCAGCAGCAAAGGAGGAAGCGCGTGCCCGGCGCGAAAAGCGTAGCCGCCCGCCACGCCGCTGCTGGCCTGGATCGGATAGCCCAGTTCGCGCAACCGTTCGATGTCGCGCCGCAGGGTGCGCGGGTGCACCTCGAGGGCTTGGGCGAGGTCCGCGCCGCTCCAGTGGCGGCGGGTTTGCAGCAGCGATAGCAGGCGCAGGAGGCGGTTGCTGGAGGTGAGCATGGGGGGGAACGATACCGGGTATCAAGGGCGGAAACTGTCCGCAATGGATTCTACAGTTCACCGTATCGCCGGCGGCCATGGGGCCGCGGCGCAACCCCCTCGAAACGGAGTCTGTTCCATGTCCATCGTCTTCTATTGGCACCCGCAGTCCAGTGCTTCCCCGATCGCCTCCGCCCTGGCCGAACTGCAAGTGCCGCACGAGCGCGTGAAGGTCGATATCCGTGCCGGCGAACAGCGCCGTCCCGAATTCCTGGCGATCAACCCGAACGGCAAGGTCCCCACGCTCACCGTGGACGGCGCGCCGCTGTTCGAGGCGCTGGCGATCCAGCTCTGGCTGGGCGAGCAATGGGGCGTTGAACGTGGCCTGTGGCCCGCCGCGGGCACGCCGCAACGGCTGGCGGCCATGTCCTGGTGCTCGTGGGTCTATGTTTCCTATGGCGCGGTGCTGTGGCGCCTGTTCCATGTCGGCCACGGCGAAGCGGGCCAGCGCGACCCGCGCCAGGCGGAACGGGCGCTGGCCGATCTGGATGCCTTGCTGGCGGTGTTGGACGGCCACCTGGCGCGCCAGCCCTGGATGCTGGGCGCCGACTACTCGCTGGCGGATCTGGTGGTGGGATCGGTGATCGGCTACAGCACGATGCTCGGGGCGCCGGTGGCGGCGCACCCGAAGGTACAGGCCTGGCTGGGCAAGGTGCAGGCCCGGCCGGCCATGCAGATCGACCGCTGACGCGGGCCGGCGCCTGCTCCGTTGCGCGACATGCCGGCGCCGCGCTACCAGCCCCAGCAGGTGCCGGCCGCCGGCTTGCCGCAGGCGCGGTAGTTGACCGCGAACCACAGCTTGCCGGCGCCGCGCGGGCTGCCGTCGCCCTTGACGTCGTTGCGGGGCAGCTCTTCGAGCGTGTCGCGCGCGTTCTTGGTCGGCGAGCCGCCAGGCGCGCCGGGCACCAGCACGATGCGGCCGAGGCTGGCCGCCGTGCGATCCTCGAACACGAGGTCATTATCGGCCAGCGCCGTCATCTTCAGGGCGGCATTGCGCACCGCCGCCGCATAGCCGTCGTTGGCGCCGGTGGCGGCCAGCGCCGAACTCAGGGTACTGACCGTCAGGATCTGCGCCGGGGTCGAGGGCGCCATCATGGCGTACTGGTCCAGGTTCGGCAATTGGCCGCCGGCCACCTGGCGGCGCAGCCAGTCGCCCCACAGGAATTCGGCGAATTCCGGCAGATCGCCGTTGCTGTAGGCGATGTCGCGGGTGAAGTACACCAGCGAACGGTAGCGGTCTTCCTGCATGCCTCCGGCCTCCTGCGCATTGGCCATCCCCAGGCGCGTCGGCAACTGGTCCACCGTGATGGGCTGGTTCTGGCCATCGCGCAGCCAGGCCTTGCGTTCATCGACCATGCGTTGCCAGAACGCCGCGGCGCTGCCGATGCCGCTGTAGTTGGCGTCGACCTTGACCCACACCGGCAGCGTGGGGCCGCCGTCGGCGATCTCGCGCAGCGACGAAAAAGTGTGATGGCCGTCGGTCAGGTACAGATTGCCGTCCCAGCCGACCACCACCGTTTTCAGGTGGGTCGGGTCGGCGCCCATGGCGGCGATGCAGTGGAACGTGGCGGGCTGGTCCAGGCGCGCGGCCTGCGCTTCGGCTATCGAGGCAAAGGCCTGGGCGGTGGTGGCGCCCATGTCTTCGCAGTAGTCGCTGAATTTCTTGCCGACCGTGCGGTTCAGGTAGTCCAGCTGCTTGGCCGGATCGGCGGCCCAGGTGGCGCGATTGAAGTCGCCCTGCCAGCGGCCCAGCTTGTAGTAGATCTGGTCGTAGCCGATCGCGGCCTGGGTCGGGCGCAGCGCCTCGATGCGCACCTTGATCACATCGCCGGGCTTGGCCGCCAGGTAGGCCGGGTTGCGCGTATCCGCCGGCGGCGCCGGGTTTTCGGCCACGGGGCTGCCGCCTTCATCGTTGTCGCTGCCGTTGCATGCGGCCAGCATCAAGGGGAGCGCGGCCAAGGCCAATAGCCGCAGGACGGAACGCCAGGGAGGAGAGAGCGGACGAGGCATGGCGGGGGGAGACAGGCGCGGCATGGAAGCGGGACCGTAGACCAGGGAAGTATCCAATGATGACAGCAACGTGTTGCGCGTTGATGGCACCGCCCTGCCCGGGACAGGGGATAGGGGCGCGGGTGGCGCAATGCTAAGATCGCCGCCAATGACCGCGCCACCTGTCCAACCCTCGCTCGCCGCCGAATTGGCGGAGCTTGCCCGCACCCTGGGCAACGCCCATCGCCTGATCCTGCTGGAACACATCGCGCAGGGTGAACGTCCGGTCGAACGGCTGGCTGAACTGGCCGGGTTGTCGGTGGCCAATGCGTCGCAGCACCTGCAACAGTTGCGCCGGGCCGGATTCGTGGCGACCCGACGTGACGGCAAGCACGTGTATTACCGCCTGGGCACCGCGCCAATCGCCGGCCTGCTCAACGCGCTGGGCGCGGTGGCGCAGCACAATCGCGGCGAAATGCGGCGCCTGGTGGCCGACAGCCAGGACCGGCGCGACGGCCTCGAGGCCATCTCGCGCGACGAACTGCTGAGCCGGCTGGGCGAAGGCAGCATGACCCTGCTCGATGTCCGGCCCGCCGACGAGTTCGCGCAGGGGCACCTGCCCGGCGCCATCAATATTCCCGCGGACGAACTGCTCCAGCGGATCGGCGAACTGCCGGCCGACCATGAAATCGTGGCCTATTGCCGCGGGCCGTTCTGCGTGTTGTCTTCGGACGCCGTTACCGCGTTGCGCGCCCACGGCTTGCGCGCGCGGCGGCTGGACGCCGGATTTCCGGATTGGCGCGCCGAGGGCCTGCCGGAAGGGTGATCCCCAGACGGTAAGCCCCAGGCGGGTAAAGCCAAAACGGGGTGCGCCTGGACGCGCGCTTGCGACCCCGCGAATGCTGGCCGGCTTCCTAACCGCGCTCGCGCGCCAGCAGCAAACACCCGGCCACCGCCAGCCACGCCAAGCTCAATGGCAGCGGCGTGTCGAACGGCAGCCAGGACGTGGCTGCCAGACCCAGGCCCAGCAGACTGTAGTAGGCCAGTCCGAACAGGGCGCCGGCGCGGCCCAGGCAATCGCCATAACGGCGCAGCGCCGGGCCCAGCAGGTTGGGTATCGCCAGCCCGTAGCCGGCGAACACCGGCAGGGCCGTGGCGGCCCACAGCCAGCCTGGCTGCGGCTGCCAGGCCATCGCCAGCGCCTGGGCCGTGGCGCCGAGGGCGACGCAGCGCAGGCCATGGCGGACCCGTCGCGCGGCGTTCGCCGTGGCCGGCAGCCGGCGGTTGGCGGCCGCGCCCAGGCAGCCGGCCAGCGCCACGCCCAGGCCCACCCAGCCGAAACCCAATCCGGGCAAGCGCCCCGTCATGAACGGCCCGGCGGCATAAAAGGAAAACACCAGCAGGTTCAGGCCCGCCACCCGCAACACGGCCAGGCGCAACGCGGCGTCGCCCAGCATCCGGCGTGCCAGCGCGGCCAGCGCCACGGGCCCGGCCGGCGCCGGCCGGGTCTCGGCCCAGCGCCAGACGACCGCGCCCAGCAGCAGTGCCACGCCTGCCGCGATCGCCGCCAGCACGCCGGGATAGCCTCGCCAGTCGGCCAGCAATTGGCCGGTCAGCGGTCCGACCGCGGGCGACCATGCCAGCACCGCGCCCAGCGTGACGAAGTAATGGGTCAGCCGCTGGCCGTCCAGGCAATCGCGCAGCACGGTCTGCGTCACCACCGAACAGGCCGCCAGCCCCAGCGCCTGCACGAAGCGCCCGGCCAGCAACCACGGATAGCTCGGCGCCGCCAGCGCGCCCAGCGTGCCCGCCAAGCCGACGGCCAGCCCCGCCAGCATCGCCGGGCGGCGGCCGCGGGTGTCGGCCAGATGGCCCCACAGCAACACCCCGGCGGCAAAGCCGACGAAGAAGACGCCCATGACCGGCTGGGTGGCGGCGGGATCCAGGCGCCAGTGGCGCGCCAGGTCGGGCAGGGCCGGGGCGAGGATGGTTTCGGCGATCTGTGGCAGCGCCAGCAGCGCGATGACGAGCCACGGCGGCGGCAGGGCGCCCGTGGTGCAAGAGGATGAGGAGGAGAAGGAGGAAGGGGAAGCCATGATGCCGCCGTCACGCAAAAAGACGCTAGCGTAGGCGCGCCACGGCATGCAGAATCACGATATTCAGCCATAAAACATCGCCAACCAGACATGCCCGTCTACCCACCCGCCGCCGTCGAGGATCCGGATCTCGTGGCCTGCCCTGTCGTGGGCATGGCGATCGACACGCGCGCGCACGCCTCGGATTGGCATACCCACCGGCGCGCGCAATTGCTGTATCAGGCCGAGGGAGGCGTGACCCTCTATCTGGACGACCGGGTGGGACAGCTGGCGCCGCTGCAGGCGGCCTGGCTGCCGGCCGGCTGCCGGCATCGCACGGTGATGCAAGGCTCGTTCGCCTATCGCAGCCTGTATTTCGATGTCGGCGTCTATCCCGGCCTGCCGCGGGAGCCCGGAATCCTCGACGTCAATCCGCTCCTGCGCGAGATGATCCTGCGCGTGACGCAATGGCCCTCGAACCAAGCCCTGGACGCGCCGCGCCAGCGCCTGGTGCGCACGTTGCTGGATGAACTGAGGGCGGCGCCGGCGACGCCGTTGCATTTGCCGATGCCGCGCGACCGGCGGCTGCTGCCCATCGCGCGCGAACTGCTGGCGAATCCGGCCTGCCCGCTGTCGATCGACGATTGGGGAGGGCGGGTCGGCGCCAGCGAGCGGACGCTGGCGCGGCTGTTCCTGGCGGAAACCGGCCTGTCCTTCACCCGCTGGCGCACCCAATGCCGGCTGCTGATGGCGCGGGCGCGGCTGGCCGAGGGCGCGTCGGTGACGGCGGTGGCGCATGCCATGGGCTATGCCAGCGACAGCGCCTTCATCGCCATGTACCGGCGCGCCTACGGTGAACCGCCGGGGCGCCGGCAGCGCCGGCGCGAGCCTTCGTCTTAGAACACGTGGCGGATGCCGACACCGGCCGCGGTGCTCTTGAGGCCGTCGATGAACGCGTAGTCCTTGCCGTATGAGCCATAGGCGTACAGGTTGGTGCGCTTGGACAGGTCGTAGGTATAGCCCACGCTCCAGACGTTCATGTTGGCATCGCCGCCGGTCAGGCGGTCGTTAGACGGCGAAACGTGCTGCCACGACGCGAACAGGCTGCTGGCGCCGCTGAGCGGCAGCGTCGCGCCCAGCATGTAGGCGTTGGCCTTGAAGCCGTCGACGTAGCGGTTGGTGCCGAATTCATCGCTGAACGGCGTGCCGGCCGGCAGGTCCTGGCCGACGAACCAGCCATCGGTGGTGCGGCCATAGGCGGCGGCCAGCTTCACCACTTCCAGGTCGTACGAAGCGCCCACGGCATACTGGCGCGGCGTGGCATCGTGGTCGATCGACGCGCGGTTCGAACCATTGAGCTGGTCGTAGGTCAGCGTGACATTCACCGGGCCTTCGACATAGCGCAGGCCGGCGGTGATGCCGCGCGAGTTGTCGGCGGTGCGGAAACGGGTTTCGTCGCTATTGGTATCGTCGACGTTGAAGGAATAGCCCGCGGCGAACTGGAAGCCGCTCATCGAGGGGCTGCGGTACATCACCATGTTGTCCCAGCGCATGGTGTTGGCCGCGCTGAAACCCAGGCCCATGTTCGATTGGGTGTAGCTGGTATAGAAGGGGTCAATGTCGGCCAGGTAGTTCGAGCCCACCGTGGCCTGGCGGCCGAACTCGATCGTGCCCCAGGCGTCGTTGGCCAGCCCGATGGTGGCCTGGCGACCGAACAGGCGGCCGCTCTGGCCGCGGGTGCCATTGCCCGAATCGAAGCCGCTTTCCAGCTTGAACTCGGCGCGCAGGCCATCGCCCAGGTCTTCGGATCCGCGCAGGCCCCAGCGGGAGCCGGCCTGGATGCCGTTGATCATGCCGAGCTTGCTGCCGTCATAACCATTGCCCTTGATCTTGTTGTAGCCAATGCCGGTGTCGATGACACCATAGAGAGTGACTGACGGTTCTGCCTGAGCGATGCCTGCAAAAGTGGTCAACATTGCGGCTGCGAGCAGCGTCTTCTTCATCCGTGGAACTCCTGTTGTGAAGAGAAAAAACAAAGGGAACAGCACGTCAGGCAAGATGCCGATTGCTGTCCCCAGATTTCATTGTAGGTCAAAAATCCTTATTTTCTGGCAAAACGCATGAAATTCTCGCTACTTTGATCGGCTGGGCGAGGAGCCGAATCACAAGCACCTCGCGATCCGAAAGTCCAGGCCGCACCCGGGAAGGATCGCGAAAAAAACGCCGTCACGGACAGAGGCGTCCGTGACGGCGTTTTGGCGGCGTGGTGCCGGCGGTGCCGGCGCCGCAAGCGGGTTTAGAAGCGGTGGTGGATACCGACGCCGCCAGCAGTGCTATTGAGGCCGTCGACCAGCAGGTAGTTCTTGCCGTACGAGCCATAGGCATACAGGCTGGTGCGCTTGGACAGGTCGTAGGTATAGCCCACGCTCCAGACGTTCATCTTGGGATCGTCACTGTCGGTGGAGGCAAGATGTTGCCACGAACCAAACAGGCTACCTGCGCCACCCAGCGGCAGCGTGGCGCCGAGCATGTAGGAGTTGGCCTTGAAGCCGTCGCTGTAGAGGTAGGCTCCGGAGTTTTCGTTGAGCGAGCCCACCGGCAGATCCTGCATGACGAACAAGCCGTTGGTCGTGCGTGCGTAGGCGGCAGCCAGCTTCACGACTTCCAGATCGTACGAGATGCCCAGCGCGTATTGGCGCGGCGTGATGTCGTGGTTGAATTCGGTGGGGGTGCCGTTGATGGTGCGTTCGCGGCCGTTTGCGGCGATGTCGCGAGCCTGATTCGAACTGCTCAGTTGGTCATAGGTCATCGACACATTCAACGGGCCGTTGACATAGCGCAGGCCCGCCGTGATGCCACGCGCATTGTCGGCGGTGCGGAAGCCGCTCTGGTTCGCGTCCGTGCTGTCGGCGTTGAAGGAATAGCCCACCGCGAACTGGAAGCCGTCGGTCCAGGGGCTGCGGTACATGATCATGTTGTCCCAACGCATGGTGTTGGCTGCGCTGAAGGTCGTACCGATGTTGGCCTGGGTGAAGCTGGTGTAGAAGGGATCGATTTCTGCCAGGAAGTTGCCGCTGAGGGTGGTCTGGCGGCCGAATTCCAGGGAGCCCCAGCTATCGTTGGCCAGGCCGACGGTGGCCTGGCGGTTGAACAGGCGGCTCTGCTGCGACTGGCCGTTGCCCGAGTCGAAGCCGCTTTCGACCGTGAACATGGCGCGCAGGCCGTCGCCCAGATCCTCGGAGCCCTTCAGGCCCCAGCGCGAACCGCCCTGGATGCCATTGATCATGCCGACCCTGCTACCGCTCAAGTCGACGTCACGGCTCACGCCGGTATCGTCCATCATGGACGTGTGGCCGGAGATTTTGTTGTAGCCGATGCCGGTGTCAACGACGCCGTACAGCGTGACCGACGTCTCGGCTTGGGCGGCGCCGGCGAACGAGGCCAGGATGGCGGCGACAAGCAGGTTTTTTTTCATCGCGGGAACTCCTAGAGTTTTTAGGGAAGCCGAAGAACATGCCGCCGGGCGTGGTGCGCGGGGTGGTTTCGATGGCCTGTGTGGATTGCACTGGGCCATTCTCCGGTAGCTTCGGCCGACGCTCTGTGATCCGCAGGCGTTCTAGGACGTATCTGAGACGAGTTCGCCACAGGCGACGAACAGCCGCACGCCTAGCGACCTTTGGGCCGCGATAGGTGGGTATGCAGAGGGGAGGGCGGCGAGAGGGCTCGCCGCAGGCGGACACTCGCGGCCGCTGGCCGCGAGGGCAGGGATCAGCGGCGCGCGCGCAGCCGCCGTTCTTCGCGCACCACGATGCCGGCGCCGACGATGATCATCGCGGCCAGGGCATACCAGGTGATGGCATAGACCAGGTGATTGTTGGGAAAGGTCAGCGTCGTCAGGCCGCCGACCGGGGCCTGCGCCGGATCGCGGACGGCGCCGGGGGCGGCGTCGGCGTCAATGAAGTACGGCGCCACCGCGCCCAGCCCGCGCGCCTGGGCGATGGCCGGCAGGTCGCGCGAATACCAGAGGTTGGCGGCCGGATCGTTGTTGCGCAGGAAGCCGTTGCCCGGCTCGCCCATGCGCAGCAGGCCCTCGACCTTGACCGGCGCGGCCCCGGCCCCGGGCGGGGCGCCGGCGGCCTGGCGCTTGCGCCATTCGGGCAGCACGAAGCCGCGGTTGACCAGCACTGTGCCGCCGCCGTCCGCCCGTTGCAGCGGCGTCATGACCCAGTAGCCGCTGCCCAGTTCGGTGGCGGCCTGCACCAGCGTCTGCTTGTCGTATAGGTAAGTGCCGCTGGCCGATACGCGGCGGTATTCGGCATTGTCGGACGTCAGCGCCGGCCAGTCGGCGCGGGCCGGCGCGGGCACGGCGGGCGCATGGGCGCGCTGGTCCACCTGCGCGATCAGGTTCTGCTTCCAGGCCAGGCGGTGCACCTGCCAGGTACCGAGGGCGCACAGGCCCGCGAACAGCGCGGCTGCCACCACGCCCAGGATGACCAGGGTGGTTGCGCTGCGAGGGTTGCGGGGGGTGTCGCCGGAATGCGTAGAGTCTTTTGTTGCCGCCATCACGTCAGGGCATATTCCGCATGTCGTGGATCGACATGGGCATCATGTTGGAGTTCAAGTGGTACATGATCCAGATGGATCCGCTGAGCGTGATCACGACCAGCACCAGCGTGAATATTAACGCCAACATGTTCCAGCCGTTTTCGGACCTGGCATCCATGTGCAGGAAATAGACGATGTGCACCACGATCTGGACCGCCGCGAACGCCAGGATGATCAGCGCCGTGGTGCGCGAGCTCTCGAATACCCGGTCCATCACCAGCCAGAACGGGATGGCGGTCAGGATGGCCGCCAGGATGAAGCCGGTGACGTAGCTTTTCAGGGTGCCATGGGCGGCGCCGTCGTCATCGTCGTGATGGCCGTGATCGTGGCCGTGGCCGGCAGCATCGGCATGGGCGTTCATGGCAGCACTCCCATCAGGTAGACAAAGGTGAACACGCCGACCCAGATCAGGTCCAGGAAGTGCCAGAACATCGACAGGCACATCAGCCGGCGGCGGTTTTCGGGAATCAGGCCGTGCACGCGCACCTGCACCATCATCGTCACCAGCCAGACGATGCCGAACGTGACGTGCAGCCCGTGCGTGCCCACCAGGGTGAAGAACGACGACAGGAAGGCGCTGCGCTGCGGTCCGGCGCCGATGTGGATCAGATGCGCGAACTCATACAGTTCCAGCGACAGGAAGCCCAGCCCGAGCAGGCCGGTGACCGCCAGCCAGGCCTGCGTGGCGCCGACCCGGTTGCGCCGCATTTCCAGCATGGCGAAACCGTAGGTGATGGAGGACAGCAGCAGCAGCGAGGTGTTGACCGCCACCAGCGGCAGATCGAACAGATCGGCGCCGGACGGCCCGGCCGCATAGCTGCGCCCCAGCACGCCATAGGTGGCGAACAGGCAGGCGAAGATGAGGCAGTCGCTCATCAGGTAGACCCAGAAGCCCAGCAGCGTGCCGTTTTTCGGGTGGTGTTCGCCAGCCACGTGGAACACGGGCTCGGCGGGCGGCGCGCTGCCGCCGGGCAGGGTGGGAGCCAGGGTATCAGACATGTTTCGCCAACAGTTGGGTGCGGGCGGCCTCCGTGCGCACGACCTCGTCGGCCGGCACGTAGTACTCGCGCTGGTAGTTGAAGGTATGGACGATGGCCACGATGATCAGCGCGGCGAACGACAGCACCGCCAGCGGCCACATATGCCAGATCAGCGCGAAGCCCATGACCACGCTGATCCCCGCCAGCACGATGCCGGCCCAGGTGTTCTTGGGCATGTGGATGGGGATGAAGCCGCTCTGCGGACGCTGGTAGCCGTGCTGTTTCATCTGCCACCAGGCGTCCTGGTCATGCACCCGCGGCGTGAAGGCGAAGTTGTAGCTGGGCGGCGGCGAGGAGGTCGACCATTCCAGCGTGCGGCCGTCCCATGGATCGCCGCTGTCGTCGCGCAGCGCTTCCCGGCGGCGGTAGCTGACCACCAGCTGGATCAGGAAGCAGGCGATGCCGATGGCGATCAGGAAGGCGCCGAACGCGGCCACCTGGAACCAGATCTGCAGCGACATGTCTTCGAAGTGGTTCAGGCGCCGCGTCACGCCCATCAGCCCCAGCACGTACAGCGGCATGAAGGCGAAATAGAAGCCCACCAGCCAGAACCAGAACGAGCATTTGCCCCAGAACGGGTCGAGCTTGTAGCCGAATGCCTTGGGGAACCAGTAGGTGATGCCGGCCATCAGGCCGAACAGCACGCCGCCGATGATGACGTTGTGGAAGTGGGCGATCAGGAACAGGCTGTTGTGCAGCGCGAAGTCGGCCGGTGGCACCGCCAGCAGTACGCCGGTCATGCCGCCGATCACGAAGGTGACCATGAAGCCCATGGTCCACAGCATCGGCACCTCGAAGCGGATGCGGCCGCGGTACATGGTGAACAGCCAGTTGAAGATCTTGGCCCCGGTCGGGATCGAGATGATCATGGTGGTGATGCCGAAGAACGAGTTCACGCTGGCCCCGGAACCCATGGTGAAGAAGTGGTGCAGCCACACCAGGTACGACAGCACCGTGATCACCACCGTGGCGTAGACCATCGACGCATAGCCGAACAGGCGCTTGCGGCAGAAGGTGGCGACCACCTCCGAGAAGATGCCGAAGGCCGGCAGGATCAGGATGTAGACCTCGGGGTGGCCCCAGATCCAGATCAGGTTCACGTACATCATGGCGTTGCCGCCGAAGTCGGCCGTGAAGAAGTTGGTGCCGACATAGCGGTCCATCGACAGCAGCGCCAGCACCGCCGTCAACACCGGGAACGCCGCCACGATCAGCACGTTGGTGCACAGCGCGGTCCAGGTGAAGATCGGCATGCGCATCAGCGACATGCCGGGCGCGCGCATCTTGACGATGGTGACCAGCAGGTTCACGCCCGACAATAGCGTGCCGACCCCGGCTATCTGCAGGGCCCATATGTAGTAATCGACCCCCACGTCCGGACTCTGCGCGATGCCCGACAGCGGTGGATACGCCAGCCAGCCGGTGCGCGCGAATTCGCCGACGAACAGCGACATCATCACCAGCACCACGCCGCCGGTGGTCATCCAGAAGCTGAAATTGTTCAGGAACGGAAAGGCCACGTCGCGCGCGCCGATCTGCAGCGGCACCACGTAATTCATCAACCCCGTGACCAGCGGCATCGCCACGAAGAAGATCATGATGACGCCGTGCGCCGTGAAGATCTGGTCGTAATGGTGCGGCGGCAGGTAGCCGGTGGAATCGCCGAAGGCCACGGCCTGCTGCAGCCGCATCATGATGGCGTCGGCGAAGCCGCGCAGCAGCATCACCAGCCCCAGGACCATGTACATGATGCCGATCTTCTTGTGGTCGATGCTGGTGAACCACTCATGCCACAGGTAGCCCCACTTGCGGTAGTAGGTAATGGCGCCCAGCACCACGATGCCGCCGATGGCCACCATCACGAAGGTGGCCAGCAGGATCGGCTCGTGGAAGGGGATGGCGTCCCAGGTCAGGCGACCGAAGATCAGCTTGGTGAGGTCGGGTTGATCAGTCATCTCGGTTTCCAGGGTGAAGACCTTGGTTTCACGCAATGCGCCGCTGCTCCGGCGCAACCCCTACAACGTCAGATCCGCCGTCGACGTGCACATGGCGCCGACATACTTGCGCGGCGGCGCGCCGGCCAGGCCGAGGCGCTCGCGCGTGGCCTCGTCCAGGCTGGCGATGTTGCGCGCGCCGGGAATGCCCAGGCCGCCGCGGGCGTCGATCGCCATGGCGTCACTCATGCACATGCGGTTCGGCTCCACGCAGCGGTTGACGATGGCGTCGAACAGGCCGGGGGCGACGCTGGCGTAGCGCTGCACCGGATTGCGTTCGCTCGGCTGTTCCAGTTTCAGGTAGGTGTCGCGGCCCAGCGTGGCGCCGGAGGCGCGGGCGTCGGCGATCCATTTGTCGAAGCCCTGCTGGTCCAGGCCATGGAAGCGAAAGCGCATGCCGGAAAAGCCCGCGCCGCTGTAGTTGGCGGACAGCCCTTCGTATTCGCCGGGGTGGTTGATGACGGCGTGCAGCGTGGTCTGCATGCCCGGCATGGCGTAGATCTGGCCGGCCAGCGCCGGGATGAAGAAGGAGTTCATCACCGTGGACGAGGTGATCTTGAACTGGATCGGGCGATCGACGGGGGCCGCCATTTCATTGACCGCGGCCACGCCCTGCTCGGGATACAGGAACAGCCATTTCCAGTCGAGCGCCACGACTTCGACCACCAGCGGCTTGGTGCCGGGCGGCACCTCGCGGCCTTCGGACAGCCGCGCCAGGGGGCGGTAGGGGTCGAGCTGGTGGGTGCTGACCCAGGTGAGCGCGCCCAGCGCGATGATGATCAACAGCGGCGCGGCCCAGATCAGCAGCTCCAGCACCGTGGAGTGGTGCCAGTCGGGGTCGTAGTGCGCATCGCGATTGCTGGCGCGATAGCGCCACGCGAACAGGAAGGTCAGGCAGATCACCGGCACGATGATGAGCAGCATCAGGCCGGTGGAAATGATGATGAGGTTGCGCTGCTGCAGCGCGATATCGCCCGATGGGGAGAGCAATACCGCATTGCATCCGGAGAGCAATGGCAGGGCGGCAAACAGGAACAATCCGCGGAGCCTTGGGAAAGACGGCATGGCCATACCCCGAAACGTAACCGTGGGAGTTAAACGCAACACTACGCTGGAAGCCGCGAAAAATCTAGGGTAAAAAGAGCAAAAGTATGCACGCGTAGGTGTGCGGGCCAGGGCTGGCCGCCAGCGCGGCACGGCACGCGAGTCCCGGCCGCATGTGCGTACGAGTGTGTTGCAAATTCGTAGACAAGGCGTTGTTCAAACATCCTTTCAGCGAGCACTCACATGGCGACCACCACGCATTATCCCGGCCACGCCTCCGCCTTGCCGGGCCAGGGCGCGACAGGCGCAACCGGCAGCCACGCCAAGGTGGCGCCCGGCGAGATCGCGGTGGGGGTCGTGATCGGACGCGCCTCCGAATACTTCGACTTCTTCGTTTTCGGCATCGCCTGCGTGCTGGTGTTTCCACGGGTGTTCTTTCCGTTCGAACCGCAGCTTGAAGGCACGCTGTGGGCTTTCGTCATCTTCTCGTTCGCGTTCATCGCGCGGCCCATCGGCACCGCGGTATCGATGGCGATCCAGCGGCGCTGGGGGCGCGGCACCAAGCTCACCATTGCGCTGTTCCTGCTCGGCACCGCCACGGTCGGCATGGCCTTCCTGCCGGGCTACAACGCCATCGGCTCGCACGCCATCGTGCTGCTGGCGGTGTTCCGCTGCCTGCAGGGGCTGGCCTTCGGCGGTTCCTGGGACGGGTTGCCTTCATTGCTGGCGCTGAACGCGCCGCCCAAGCGCCGCGGCTGGTACGCGATGCTGGGCCAGCTGGGCGCGCCCATCGGCTTCATGATCGCCAGCGCGCTGTTCCTGTTCCTGCATGTGACACTGACCGAGGCCGACTTCCTCGACTGGGGTTGGCGCTATCCCTTTTTCGTGGCCTTTGCCATCAACGTGGTGGCGCTGTTCGCGCGGCTGCGGCTGGTGCTGACCGAGGAATACACGCAACTGCTCGAAGAGGGCGAACTGGAGCCCATCAGCACTGGCCAGATGGTGCGCGAGCAGGGCTACAACCTGTTCCTGGGCGCGTTCGCGGCGCTGGCCAGTTATGCGTTGTTCCACCTGGTGACGGTGTTTCCGCTGTCGTGGATCGCGGTCAGCGCCACGCAACAGATTCCCGATGTGTTGATCGTGCAGATCATCGGCGCGGGCGTGGGCATCGTGGGCACCATCGCCTCGGGCTGGATCGCCGACCGCATCGGCCGGCGCACCACGCTGGGCGTGCTGGCCGCGCTGATCGGCGTGTTCGCACTGTTCGCGCCGTGGCTGCTGGGCGGCGGCCCCAAGGCGCAGGACGCCTTCATCCTGATCGGTTTCGCGCTGCTGGGGCTGTCCTATGGCCAGGCCTCCGGCACGGTGACGGCCAACTTCAGCAAACGCTTCCGCTACACCGGCGCGGCGCTGACCACCGACATGGCCTGGCTCATCGGCGCGGCTTTCGCGCCGCTGGTGGCGCTGGGGCTGTCCGCGCGTTTCGGGTTGGTGGCGGTCAGCATCTACCTGCTGTCCGGCACCGCCTGCACGCTGCTGGCCCTGCGCATCAACAAGGCGCTGGAGACGCGCGACTGACGGACCGATGAGGGCCGGACCCGGCCGCTGTGCGTATCCGCCGTCGGCCGCCGGGTTCGATCAAGCGGCGTAGCCTTCCAGCACGTTGGCGACGTTGGTGCCGACCTCGGCCACCGCATAGCCGCCTTCCATGGTGAATACCGTGGGCAGGCCCAGCCGGGCCAGCCGCGCGCCCACCCGCAGGTAGTCGGCGCTGCGCAGCTTGAACTGCGAGATCGGATCGCCTTCGTAGGTGTCCACGCCCAGCGCGACCACCAGCGCGTCCGGCCGGAAGCGGGCGATGGCGGCCAGCCCCTGTTCGAGCGCCAAGGTCCAGCCGGCGAAGTCGGTGCCGGCCGGCAGCGGCAGATTCAGGTTGGCGTCCAGGCCCGCGCCCTGGCCGGGTTCGTCGGCATAGCCCAGGAAGAAGGGGTATTCGGTGGTCGGGTCGCCGTGCACCGACACGGTCAGCACGTCGCCGCGCGCGTAGAAGATGCTCTGCGTGCCATTGCCGTGGTGGTAGTCGATATCCAGTACCGCGACGCGTTCGGCGCCGGCCTCGCGCAACGCCTGCGCCGCCAGGGCGGCGTTGTTCAGGAAGCAGTAGCCGCCGAAGAAATCGGCGCCGGCATGGTGGCCAGGCGGGCGCGTCAGCGCCATGGCGGCGCGCGGGCCGTTGCCGCCCGATATCGCGCGCGCGGCGTCGATGGCGCAGGCCGCGCCGGCGGCGGCGGCTTCCCAGGTGCCCGCCGTCAGCGGGCTGCCGCTATCGAACGAGAACAGGCCAACGCGCGCGGCGAAATTGCTGGGCGAGATGTCGTGGCGAAAGCCGCGCACCGGCCACACCGACGGCAGGATGTCGAGGTCGGCGTTGGCCGGGTCCAGCGCGATCCAGTCGCGCCAGGCGCTTTGCAGGAAGTCGACGTAGCGCGGGCTGTGCACGCGCCGGACCAGCTCCAGGTCGGGCGCGGCCGGCGCCTGCAGCGTGCCGATGCCGCGCTGGCGCAGGGCCTGCAGCACGTATTCGAGGCGGGCCGGGGTTTCGTGACAGGGCACCAGCTTGCCGCGGAACATTTCCTGGCGGCCATCGTGTTTGCCGTGGACGGGGTTGTGGAAGATATGCACGGTAGCGTCTGGGGAAAAGGAAGGGGAATTAGAGCGGCCGCATCGCGTACCAGGCGATGGCGGGCAGCTCGCGCAGGATGGAATACAGGTCCCGCGCCTCGACGAAGCGGGGCGAGGCGCCGCCGACCTCGGGCACGCCGTGGCGCCTGAGCGCCAGCATGGTGCGCGGCACGTGGAAGTACTGCGTGATGGCGATGGCGCTGACGTAGCCATGCTCGCGCATATAGGCGCTGGCGTGGATGGCGGTGGCCCAGGTGTCGTTGCCGAGGCTGTCGGCCACCACCCGGTCGGCCGGCACCCCGCGCGCGATCAGATAGTCGCGCATGACCGCCGCTTCGTCGCGGCCGGCCGGATCGACGCCGCCGCTGACGAACAGCACGCGGCAACGCGCGGCGGCGTAGCAGTCGTAGGCGCGGTCCAGCCGGGCCGCCAGGCGCGGCGACGGGTGGCCGTCGGCGTCCACCGTATTGCCCAGCACGACGGCGACCTCGGCGGCGGGGGCTGGGGCGGCAAGGCCCGCGGCAACGAGCGCGCCGGCCGCTGCCAAGGTCAGGCAGGCGAGCGCGGCAAAGCGGCGCAGGAAAAGTGTCTTCGGAATCGGCACGGGGGGGGTGGGGCGGTGGCTGTTGCGGCAAGAGCTTAAGCCAGATCGGCCAGGGGCGCCGTGGCAGTGGGGCAATTGCTGACGTGGCTGCGCTGCGGGTTCCTTGTGGTAATGAGAATCATGATCGATAATGCGCGACTTCTTTCCTTGCCCGTTCATGCCGCCATGTCCCGCCGTCCGCCGTCCGAAAAAGGTTGGCTCGCTCATTATCGCGAGCTGATCGGGACGTGGACGCGCCGCGGCGGCAGCCGCCATGATGCGGAGGACGCCGCGCAAGACGTGGTGGTCAACATGCTGCGCAACGGTGATGGCGCGGTGCTGGACCCCAAGGCCTATCTGTACGGCGCCAGCCAGAACCGGCTCAATGGGGAAGTGCGGCGCCAATTGCGGCACGACCTGATCGCGCTGGACGAGTTGTCGGATGCCGATCATCCCGCGCACCAGGATCCCGATTCCGCGTTGCGCGCGGCGCGATTGGCCGATGCCCTGAAGGCCGCCCTGGCCGAGTTGCCTTTGAAGTGCCAGCAGGTCTTCCTGTGGAACAAGCTCGAAGGCTATACGCAGGCTGAAATCGCGGGGAAACTGGGGCTGACACAAAGCACCGTTGAAAAGCACATGAAATGCGCACTCGGCCATATCCAGAAACGGTTGCAAGATCATGCCCCGCACTGAGCTTTCCCACCAAGCCGTTGAGGCGCTTCAGGCCCAGGCCGTGCATTGGTTCACGCGCGAGCGATTGGGCACGCTGGATGACGCGGCGCGGGCGCAACGCGACGCCTGGCTGGCTGCCGACCCCGAGCACGCGCGCCGATACCATGCCGTCCAGGCGATGTGGCGGGTGGCTGACCATCTGCCGCAGGACGAGATGCGGGCCATCCTGGCGCGCACCGATGAAGCGCCGCGCGCTTTGCCGCGCCGGCGCCTGGCGTTGGGACTGAGCGTCGCCTGTGGGGTGGCGCTGGTGGCGGGCGTGATGGGCCCCCAGCTGTGGGCGCCGACAGCGGAATTCAGGATGGCCCTGTCCACGGCGCAGGGCGAGCGCAGCCGACACACGCTGCCCGATGGTTCGTTGCTGGAGTTGAATACCGGCACGCAGGTCGACGTTGCGCTCTACCCCGATCGCCGCGAGGTCGAGCTGGCGGCGGGGGAGGCCCTGTTCACGGTCAGTCCAGACGCCGCGCGGCCATTTGTCGTGACTGTGGGCCAGGCGCGCGTGCGAGTGACGGGAACGCGCTTTAATGTCCGACGCGATGGCGACGCCGTGACGCTCGCCGTGGAAGAGGGCCGTGTCCAGTTTTCCGCTGGGCCGTGGTGGAACCGGCGCACGCGCCGGCTCACGGCCGGCTATGTCGCGCACTATACGCCGGGCGCCGAGCTCGAAGCGCCGCGCCAGGAGAACGTGGCGGCCATTACGGCATGGCAACGCGGCCGGCTGGTGTTTCGCGACACGCCGCTGCGGCAGGTGGTGGCCGAACTGAACCGCTATCTGCGCGAGCCGCTGAGAATCGACGATGCCACGCTGGCACGCCTGCGTGTGGCGGGCACGCTGCCAATCGACGACCCTGAGGCCGTTCTGGATGTGCTGCCGCGGATTGCACCGGTGATCGTGCTCTATCCCGCTGGCGGTGGCCGGGTGCTGGCGCCCCGCTGACGCGCTGTGCGGTGGCTTGCGATGATACATTTAGTTTCAATAATTATACCGAGAATCATTCCGGTTTTTCTCCAATCGTGGCGTCTACCCCTTGAAGGGGTGCGTGCTCGCTCGCCGATCTCGACCCTGGAAGCGACCTTTGGCCAAGGGTGTGGGGCGCAACATGCGCGGGTAGGTGTACTGGAATGTTCTATTCATGGTGGACAAGCAAGTGATTTGGCGCGCGGAGCAAGCGCGCAAGTGGGCTCGGATGCAAGGGCGCGCGCAATGCGGCGCGCTGGCCGTGGCCTTGGCATTGGCCTGCGGCGCGATGCCGGCGGCGCAGGCGCAATCGGCGCCAGTGGCGATCAGCATCCCGGCCCAACCCTTGGGTGATGCGCTGATCGCATTGGGCGAGCAGGCGTCGCTGGTGATCTTCTATCTGCCGGAAACCGTGCGAGGGCGCGGCGCGCCCGCGGTGTCGGGCACGTTGACGCCCGACGAGGCGCTGCGCAGCCTGCTGGCCGGCACGGGCATCACCTTCCAGCGCGATGGCCGCAATGTGTCGTTGGCGCCGCCGTCCGGCGGTACCGCGCAACTGGAGCCGGTGACGGTGCGCGGCGTTGCCGTGGGCACGGCCGACAGCTACGTCGCGCTGAACTCGGCGAGCGGCAAGCTGGACGTGCCGCTGATCGAGACGCCGCGCTCCGTGTCCATCGTGACGCAGGAGCAGATCAAGATGCAGGCGCCGCGCAGCCTGGAAGGCGCGTTGGCCTACACCCCGGGTGTGCAGACGGAAGTGTCGGGATCGAGCGACGCGCGCATGGTCGGTGCGGTTATCCGGGGTTTCAGCGACGGCAGCGCCTACTACAAGGACGGCCTGAAACAGTTGTCCAGCGGCACGTACGCGTCGTGGAACGACAATCTGGACGAGTTGGACAGCATCGAGGTGCTGAAAGGGCCGGCGTCCGTGCTGTACGGCCAGGGCCGTCCTGGTGGCGTGATCAACGTGGTGTCCAAGCGGCCTACGCCCGGCCAGGTCAATAGCGTGGGTCTGAGCTACGGCACCTATGACCGGCGCCAGGCCACGGCGGATCTGGGCGGGGCGTTCGACCAGGACCAGAAAGTGCTGTATCGCCTGAACGTGACGGGCCGCAAAAGCGACGGCCGCACCGACGGCTCGCGTGACGACCGCCTGTCGGTGGCACCGTCGGTGTTGTGGAATATAAGCAGCCAGACGCGGCTGACGGTCTTGGGCACGTATTCGAAAGAACGGGCCACGCCCAAGAGTTGGTGGCCGAACCTGTTCACCTATCCAGCGATCAAGGACCTGCCCCTGAAGCGTACCGCCGGCGATCCGGATTTCGATCGTTTCGACCGCACCACCAAATCCATTGGCTACGCTTTCGAGCACGACACGGACAACGGATGGCGCTTGCGCCAGAATCTGCGCTATTCCGAGATCGACATCGACTATCGCCACCTCTACGCGATGGACCTGCTGGCCGACCAGCGCACCGTCACGCGCGGCAGCCTTGCCCAGCAGACCAACGGCAAGACGCTGGCCGTGGACAGCCGCGCCACGCGAGATTTCCAATGGGGCGACCTGAGCCATACCTTCGCGGTGGGCGTGGATTATCTGCGCTACAAGGAGCACGACGGATTGGGGTTTGGCTGGGATGTGCCTAACCTGGACATCTATGCGCCGGTGTACGGGCAACAGGTGGCGTATCCCGACCTGGATTACAGCCGCACCGATTTGAAGCAAACCGGTATCTATACCCTGAACCAGCTGAAGTGGAACCGCTGGGTCGGCAACGTCAGCCTGCGCCGTGACATCGTGCGGACTACCCAGAGCAGTGTCACGCAGCCCCGGGTCAACGATGAGGCCACCACCGGCAGCGTGGGCCTGCTGTACCTGTTCGACAGCGGCCTCGCGCCGTATGTCAGTTATGCCACGGCGTTCGATCCCATAACCGGCCAGAAATTCGACGGCAGTCCGTTCAAGCCTCGCGAAGGCAAGCAGTACGAGGCTGGACTGAAGTACCAGCCGCCGGGGGCCGATGCATTGTTCACGGCCGCTGTGTTCGACATTCGCCAGACGAACGTGGCCACGCAGGATCCAGACCATCCGCGCTTCAATGTGCAGACCGGAGAGGTTCGTTCGACGGGCCTGGAGCTCGAGGCCAAGTTTCCGCTGTCGCGCGAACTCAGCGTGATGGCCGGCTACACCTATCTGGATCCGCGCACCACCCGCAGCAACCGGCCGGCCGAGGTGGGCCGCCAGACGGTACAGACCGCCAGGCAGACGGCCAGTCTGTGGCTGGACTATCGGCCGCGGCAGGTGCAGGGCCTGATCCTGGGGGGCGGCGTGCGCTATCGGGGCAAGTCACCCGTCAACGTGGCGGCGGACGGTTCGACCAATTACAACCCCGCCTTTACGCTGGCGGACGTCGCGGTGGCCTATGAAACGCCGCGCTACCGCATCGCGTTGAACGTCAACAACGTCTTCGACAAGCGCTACTACACCTACACGTTCCGCGGGATGGAACGCGAGGCGATGCTCAGCGTGAATTACTACTGGTAGCGTCAGGCGGCCACTTCTGGAACGGGGGGCTTCGGGCGCGGCGCGATCTCGCCGGTAACCGAGCCGCCGAGGGTCGCGGCGGCGCGGGGTTCCTGGGTAGAATCATCGGATAGCTTGCGATGCGCCTGCCATGAACCTTCCGTTCCCCATCCGTCAAGAATGTCCCCCGGGCGCCTGTATGTGCGACCGCGACCGGCTGCTGGCCGATCCCGCGGCCGACGTGCGCATCCTGCGGCTCACCAAGGAAGAGGAAAAGCGCCTGGTGGCGCGGCTCGAGAACATCACCAGCCTGGAAGATCTGCGCGCGATGCAGGGCCGCATGCAGGCGCAACTGGGCATCGTGGTGCGCATCGTCCCCAGTGACAACGAGGTGCGCACCTCGCGCGGCATCGCCATCCAGCTCGACGACCAGCCCGGCCTTTGCCGCAAGACGCGCTCGTCGATTCCGGCCGCCATCCGCCGCGGCTTCGACAACCGGCCCGAAATCGTCTACGCCCTGCTGAACGAGCGCGATCTGCTGCATGGCGCCTAGGGCGTGTGGGCGGCGCCCCGCTGTATGAGCCGGCCGGGTGCGCCGGCCTGCCGGCAGAAGCGCGCGGCACGACGCCCGGCGGGCGCCGCTAGCGTGCGCGCGGCACGACGCAGGGCATGAGCGGAGTCACCTCGCTTGGCGCGCGGCCCGCCTCGGGGCGGTGGTCGCGCGGCTTGCCGGCGCGCGCGGGATAGGCCAGCAGGACCGCGCTGCCGGGCGCGAGGCGCGGCGCTTCGGGGCCGCCATAGGCCACCGTCCAGCCGCGCACGGCCAGCGGCGCCAGCGTGTATTGCAGCGCCGATCCGGGCGAAACGTGGGCGACCTTGCCGGCGTACAAGTCCTGCTGGCGGGTTTCGACACCGTCGATCATGCGGTAGGTAGCGATGCTGACCGGCGCGGCCGATTCGCCGTGGCGCGCCAGGATGGCGGTGGCGTATCTGCCCGGCGCGATGACGCCCAGGCTGACGTCGAAATTGTCCAGGGCCTGGCCGGCGGCGTCCAGCCGCACGCCGGTGATGTCGACGCGCGCCAGCGGCGCCGAGCCGGTGTTGCGCACCCGCACGCTGTACTGGCCCGAGGTTCCGGTCAGCGTGCAGACCTCGATGCCGTAAGGGGCCGGGCCCGCATGGGCGGGCGCCAGCGCCGCGAGGGCGACGGGCAGGATGGCGGCGCGAAGGAATCGGGACGGCACGGCATGCTCCTGTAGGGAGGCAGCGCGCCGGGACGCCGCGTTGCCTGCCTTATTACACCACTTGGCGGCCGGGGCCGTCGCCCTGCGGGCGCCTGCCGGCCAGCCAGTGCAGGATCAGCGCCAGCACCAGCAGGGCGGCCATGATGAAGCCCCAGAACAGCCAGCCCAGCACGGCGATCCAGGTGCCCAGGCTGCCGGCGGCGGGCAGGATCTGGTTCAGGCCCTGCACCAGCCAGACCAGGCCGGATTGCAGTGACTGGATCAGGCCGGCGTCGACCCAGGGGGCGGCCCAGGCGGGCGCGGCCCATTGGGCAGAGCCGATGGCCGTGGCGCCGGGCACTTGCGCCGAGGCGATGGTGGCCAGCACCCAGTCGGTCAGTTGCAGCGTCAGCGCCACCAATCCGGTCCATAGCGCGGCCAGCACGGCGAAACCGAGCCAGATGATCTTTTTCATTGCGGGGTACTCCGGTGATTCAAGAAAGAAACGTCACGATAGAGCGGAAATGGTTTCTAAAAAACCAGTATGTATGTGACAAACATTAAGAAAAAACCGAAGTCTTGGCATGCGCCAGTATCCGCTGCACCAATGGATGATGCTGTCCGCGCCGGTTGCGGATGCCGTGGATTTCCTCGTGCACGCTGTCGCAGCGCGCCAGCGGCCGCAGGCCGCGCAGCAGGCCGACATCGTCGCCGCCCAGGCGGCTGAGCGGGAATACGCCCAGGCCGCGCGCGGCGAACACCGACATCAGCGCGCTGTCCTCGAATTCGCCCACCACGTTGGGCCGCAGGCCCTGGTCATTGAACCACCGGTCCAGCGTCTGGCGCAGCACCGAATGGCCGGTGGGCAACAGCACCGGCAGGCGCTCCAGGCAGCGCGGGAAGTCCTGCGTGTCGGCCTTGCGCACCAGCCGCGCTGGACCGTACCAGTCCACCGGCGAGGACACCAGCCGGTCGCTGGTCAGGCGCAGGTTGGGGTTGGCCGGCGCGCCCTGGCCGGCCAGCACCAGGTCCAGGTGGTGGCGCGCCAGCTCGCCCAGCAGCTCCTCGACCTCGCCCTCGTGACAGGTCAGGCGCAGGTCGGGCGTGTCCAGCACCGGGCCCAGCAGCGCATGGGCGGCCAGCTTGGAGATGCCGTCCGACAGGCCCACCGACAGCCGGATCACCGGCTTGGTGGCGGCGGCGCGAACCTCCTGCGGCAGTTCCTGGCCGATCTGGAAGATCTCCTCGGCGCGGGCGAAGGCGGCCTGGCCGGCGTCGGTCAGGGCCACGCCGCGGCCGGCCGGGCGCAGCAGCTGGTGACCCAGGTTCTTTTCCAGTTCGCGCACCTGGGCGCTGATGGTCTGGATGGCCATGTCGAGCCGCTCGGCGGCGCGCGAGAAGCCGCCTTCCTTGGCGACCATCCAGAAGTAATACAGGTGGCGGTAATTGAGCATGGCGACATTCACTTCGGTTTTTTCGAACCATAACTCACTTTCAGGCTGATTTCTCGATCTGCCCGAGATCCGGATCATGAGGGCCTTCACCTACACGCGGGAACATCATGGAAGCCTTGCTCTCATTTCTACAAGCCGACTTCGCCGGCACGCCGGCCTGGAGCTGGCTGCTGTTCATCGGTATCGTCATCGCCCTGCTGGTCTTCGACCTGGGGGTGCTGCACAAGGAAGACCGCGAGATCGGCGTGCGCGAAAGCCTGCTGCTGTCGGCCGGCTACATCTCGGCCGCGTTGCTGTTCGGCGGCTGGGTCTGGTGGCAGATGGGCCCGGCCAGCGGCATGGCCTACTACACCGGCTTCCTGATCGAGAAATCGCTGTCGCTGGACAACGTCTTCGTGATCGCGCTGATCTTCAGCTTTTTCGCCATTCCGCGCCAGTTCCAGCACCGCGTGCTGTTCTGGGGCATCCTGGGGGTGATCGTGCTGCGCGCCATCATGATCGGCCTGGGCGCCGCGCTGGTCAGCAACTTCGGCTGGTTGATGTACCTGTTCGGCGCGTTCCTGGTGTTCACCGGCATCAAGATGTGGATGATCGCGGACCAGGAGCCGGACATCGCCACCAACCCGATTTTGAAGTTCCTCAAGCGCCGCATGCGCGTCACGGAAGGCCTGCGCGGCAACGCCTTCTGGGTGCGCGAGCCGGACGCGGCCACGGGCAAGACGGTGCGTTGGGCCACGCCGCTGTTCCTGGCCCTGGTGCTGATCGAGTTCGTGGACCTGTTGTTCGCGGTGGATTCGGTGCCGGCGATCTTCGCCATCACCACCGACCCGTTCATCGTGTACACCAGCAACATCTTCGCCATCCTGGGCTTGCGCGCGCTGTACTTCGCGCTGGCGGCGATGATCCACCGCTTCCACTACCTGAAGTACGCGCTGTCGCTGGTGCTGGTGTTCATCGGCACGAAGATCTTCCTGGTCGGCTTCATCGGCAAGATCCCCGCCGTGGTGTCGCTGTCGGTGACCTTCGGACTGATCGGTGGCGGCGTGCTGTTCTCGCTGTGGAAAACCCGCTCGGGCGCGCCGCAGCCTGAGTTGAAAACGGAGTAAGCACGGCACTTTTGCAGGGCCCGCCCATGGCGGGCCCTTTTTTCATGGGCCGGCGGATGCCGGTTCGAGCGCGCGCAGAAAGCCGGTGATGGCCTCGGCCGCGGCCTCGGGCGCGGCCTGCAGCAGGCAATGCGGCGCCTCGATGCCGATGAGGCGGGTCTGTGGCGCCAGCCGCGCGACCAGCGCGGCGGCGGCGGCGGGCACAACGCGATCATGGCGGGCCTGCAGGTACAGCAGCGGCATGCGCACAGCGGCAAACGTTGCGGTCTGGTCGGCGGCCATCACCGCTTTGAGCCGTGCCTGCATGACAGCGGGCGCGACCTGGGCGACGGCCTGGTCCAGCGCGGCGCGCAACGCCGGCGTGCCGTACGCGCCCAGCAGCAGATGATGCAGGATCGCGCGCGGCATCAGCTTGAGCGGCAACCAGCCGGCCAGGGGGCGCGCCACGCCCAGCCGGGGATAGGGCGCCCGGATGAACGAGGCGCACAGGATCAGGCCGCGCAGGTTCGGCGGCGGGGCGGCGGCGATGGCGGCGCCCAACGGCCCCGAGAACGATTCGGCCAGCAGCACGAAGGGCGCCTGCGCGGGCAGGGCCTGCCGTACCCGCGGTTCCAGCGCGGCGTAGCCGAGGGGTTCGGTGGTGGGATAGCGCACCACCACGGGCGGCGGCGCGGGCGGCAGCGCGGACAGCAGCGGGCCGAACAGATCGCCGGTGCCGTCCATGCCGGGCAACAGGACCAGGTGGGTCGTCATTCACGATGTTCCGAAGAGGCGATAACCGCATTCTGACAGGCCATTGGCATATTCAGTGGATATGTATTGATAGCGCTGTATATATTTGTCATATGGAAAGAGCCGGCGTAGAGTGCGGAACGTATCCAGACCCGCGCAAGGAGCCGTCATGACCTGGTCCGCCAAACAGTATTCCGCCTTCGAAAGCGAACGCACGCGCCCGGTGCGCGACCTGGTTGCAGCATTGCCCAACGAGGCCGTCGCGACCGCCATTGACCTGGGCTGTGGCCCGGGCAATTCCACCGAGGTGTTGGCCAGCCGCTACCCGCGGGCCGACGTGACCGGCATGGACAGTTCCGACGACATGGTGCAGGCCGCGCGCAAGCGCCTGCCGTCGATTGCCTTCGAACTGGCCGACATCGAAACCTGGAACCCGCCGCACCAGTATGACGTGATCCTGGCCAACGCGGCGCTGCAATGGGTGCCGGACCACGCCACCCTGTATCCGCGCCTGGTGGGCAAGCTGGCACCAGGCGGCAGCCTGGCGGTGCAGACGCCCGACAACATGGAAGAACCCGCCCACCGACTGGCGCGCCAGATTGCCGCCGAGGGGCCCTGGGCCGGCAAGATCGGCGGCGTGAGGCATCCACCGCGCCACAGCGCCGCCTGGTATTACGAATTGCTCAAGCCGCATTGCGATCGCCTGGATGTATGGCGCACGACCTATATGCATCCGCTGGCCGGCGCGCAGGCCGTGGTGGAGTGGTTCAAGGGCACGGCCCTGCGGCCTTACCTGAACGAGCTGGATGCCGGCGAGCAGGCCGCGTTCCTGGCGCGTTACCAGGAAGCGATTGCGCGCGCTTATCCGGCGCTGGCGGACGGCACCGTGCTGCTGCCGTTCCCGCGGCTGTTCCTGGTGGCGGGGGCGAAGCCCTGACGTAACGCCGCCGGCGCTGCGCCCGATGGCCCTAGGCCCTGGCGGCGCGCCAGTGCGCGTTCGCTCATGGCCAGGCGCCGGCCTCATTCGGACACCGTGCTGCGATCGGCCGGGTCCGCTCGCAGCGACTCGGCGATGTCTTGGCTGGATTCAGGGATATTTTGTCATTATCTCGAAACTCAGCAGCGCCGATTTTGCCTATGCTGGCGGCATGCATGCCTCTCCCGCCTCCCAACGCCCCGTCCTGCTGATCGCGGGCATTCTCTTCATCGCCATGGCATTGCGCGCGCCGGTCACGGGCGTGCCGCCGCTGGTCGGCCTGATCCGCGCGCAGCTTGGATTGTCGAATACCGCCGCCGGCATGCTGATCACGCTGCCGCTGCTGGCCTTCGCGGTCGTCTCGCTGGTGTCAGCCGGCATGGCGCGCCGCCATGGCCTGGAGCGCACCCTGTTCCTGGCGCTGCTGCTGATCGCTGGCGGCATCGTGCTGCGCAGCCAGGGCCAGGCCTGGGCGCTGTACCTCGGCACCGCGGTGATCGGATCGGGCATCGCCATTGGCAATGTATTGCTGCCCAGCCTGGTCAAGCGTGACTTTCCGCAGCGCGTGGCCGGCCTGACCTCGGCCTACGTGCTGACCATGAGCATCGCCGCCGGCGCGGCCTCGGCGTTGGCGGTGCCGCTGGCCAGCCTGGCCGGCGACGACTGGCGTTTCTCCACGTTGTGCCTGCTGGCGATTCCGGTGGCCGCGGGACTGTTGTGGCTGCCGCAGCTGGCCAACCATACGCCGCCGGCGTCTTCCACCACGCACGCGCCGCACGGCGGGCGGCTGTGGCATTCGGCGCTGGCCTGGCAGGTGACGCTGTACCTGGGCATCAATTCGTTTGTGTTCTACGTGGGCGTGAGCTGGCTGCCGGCGATCCTGCGCGATATCGGCTATTCGGCCGAGCGGGCCGGCTCGCTGCATGGGCTGCTGCAATTGATGTCGGCCGGGCCGGCCTTGTTTCTGGCGCCGGTGGTGCGGCGCATGCAAGACCAGCGCGCCGCCGCCTTCTGCGCGGCGGCGTCCTCGCTGGCGGCATTTGCCGGCCTGATCGTGGCGCCGGGCTGGGCCACGCTATGGATCGTGTTGCTCGGGTTGGGCACGGGCGGCGGCATCATCCTCGGCCTGACGTTCGTGGGGTTGCGCGCCAGCCATGCGCAGCAGGCGGCGGCGCTGTCCGGCATGGCGCAGTGCGTCGGCTATCTGTTCGCGGCCAGCGGGCCGGCGCTGGTTGGCGCCATGCACGACCGGCTGGGTGGATGGACGGCGGCGCTCGGGCTATGCGCCGCGCTGTGCGTGGCGATGGCGGGCTGCGGCCTGCTGGCGGGGCGCGCGATCCAGATCGGCCAGTTCCGGACGCCGCCGGCCAAGGCAGCGCCACGCGCGCCACGGTGACGCGGCCGCGCGGGGCGCTAATGCGCAAGCGCGCCGGGTCCGGCCGCTGGCCGGGCGCCTTTTCCGGCCTGCGCGTCAGCGGTCCTCCGGTGCGCGCCACAGGCGCACCAGCGCGTCCGGCGCCTGCGCCTCCGGCACGTCGAAGACCAGGCGGGTGGCGGCGCCGCCGGCTGGATCGCGGAACTCCAGTTCGATATGGAAGTAGCGCTGGTCGCCGCCCTGCCTGGCGCAATCCGGCGTGGCCAGCGGGGCGGTGCGTTGCAGGGCTTCGCCGACTTCCTGGCGCAGTCCGGGCGGGCAATGGGTCAGATCGATGCGGCGGGTGTGCGCCAGGCCGGGCAGGTAGGCCAGGCCGCCTTCGCGCGTCAGACTGACGCGCAGCGCGAACTCGAGCGGGGGCAGCTCGATCATGATGTCACGCCCACTGCCGCCCAGGCGTCGGCCACGGCCTTGCGCGCGGCTTCGCCGTGCGAATCGCGCGCCACCTCCAGCGTCAGGCGCGCGAACGTGGCGAAGTCGGCGTCGTGGCGCAGCCGCTTGTCGCGCAGGGTGTCGTACCAGATGCGCCCGGCCACTTCCCAGGCCGCGCCTTTCAGGGCGATCGCGGCCAGGTGGAAGGCCCGGTTCGGAATGCCGGAATTGATGTGCACGCCGCCATTGTCCCGCGGCGTATCGACGTAGTCGCGCATGTGGGCCGGCTGCGGGTCCTTGCCCAGCACCGGATCGTCATAGGCGCTGCCGGGCTCGGCCATCGAGCGCAGCGCGCGCGCCTGCAGCCGCGGCAGGAACAGGCCCGCGCCCACCAGCCAGTCGGCCTCGCGCGCCGTCTGGCCCAGCGAGTATTGCTTGACCAGGGCGCCAAACACGTCGCACAGCGATTCGTTGAGCGCGCCGGACTGGCCCTGGTAGGCCAGCGCCGCTTCGCTGTCGATGACGCCGTGGGTGAGTTCGTGGCCGACGATGTCGACCGCCACCGTGAAGCGGTTGAACACCTCGCCGTCGCCGTCGCCGAACACCATCTGCGTGCCGTTCCAGAAAGCGTTGTCGTAGTCGTCGCCGTAGTGCACGCTGCCCACCAGCGGCATGCCGGCGCCGTCGATGGAATCGCGCTGATAGACGTCGCGGAACAGCCTGTAGGTCGCGCCCAGGTGATCGTAGGCCTCATCGACCGCCGCATCGCCACTGGCGCGTTCGCCCTCGGCGCGCACCAGTTTGCCGGGCAGCGCGGTGGTATTGGCCGCGTCGTGCACAGCGCGTTGCGGCGTGCCGGCGTCGCGGCGCGCGCCGGCCGGCAGCTCATGGGCGCGCCGCGGCTGCGCCGCCATGTCGCGCAATCCGCGTTGCTGCTGGTCGATGATGAGCGTCTTGACCGCCGGCATGCTGACGCGCGCGTCGGCATGTTGTGCCAGGCGGTCCAGGACATAAGGCGGGATCACGCCGATCAGGGGCGTGGACGCGGAAGGGCGCGGCATGGTCGATCTCCCTGCGAGGTCATGGGGGACATGGCGCGCGGGCCGGGCCCGCGGCAGCCTTCACGGTAGCAGATCGGATGCGCGCGGACGTAACAGTGTGCGGCGCGATGCCAGGAACGTTAAATGCGCGCCCCGGATTGCGCCGTGTTAGTCGAACACGCCAGCCAGCACGTCGGCGACGACGCCGGTCGCGATGGCGATGAGAATCAGGTCGTTGCCGGCCACGCGCCATTCATAGCCCGGATGCACGGGCAGGCGCGTCAGCATCGGGCCCGGCACCATCTTCTTGGCGATCCCGGGCGGCAGCGGCTTGCCGCGCGCAAGGTTCTTGCGGATGCCGGGCGGCAGCGCGCCGTAGCCGGTGGCTCCGGCCTGCACGGCGTAGCCGCGCGCGGTCGAGACGCTGATGCCGGCGGTGCTCAGGGTCACGCTGAGGTGGGTATCGGCGTCGCGGCCGCCGCCATTGTTCTTGCCGTTACCGTTGCCGTGGCCGGCATGGTCCGGCTTTCCGCGGTTTTCAGGGGGGGCCGACCAGGCCGGCGCGATAAGGGCGGCACAGGCCAGGGCGGTCAGGAAAGCGGCGAAATGGCGGCGCATGATGCGATCCCAGTAGTGTGGCGCGCACAGCGTAGCGCAATGCCGGAACGCGCACTGTCTCTATTGGCAAGTGGTTTTTCTCATTGCAACAACCGTAACCTTTCATGCCGCTGACTCGGGCTAGAATCGCTCGCTTCCATTCCGGGGGAAAAGCCAGATGCGATATTTCCTGATCTTGGTGGGGGCGGCCGCGGTCGCCTACTTGCTCGCGCGCGGCATCGCCGCCGTGCTCTCGGATCGTAAACGCAATAAATCAGAAAGGGACTGAAAGTGAAGCCGACCGACCTCCAGATCGTCAAGTCCGTGAAACCACGCAGCCTGAAGCTGGCCATCGGCACGGCGGTGTTGTTCGTGTTGATCCTGTGCCTGGCGTTCGGTTCCTGGTTCCAGGTGGACCAGGGCGAGCGCGGCGTGGTGTTGCGCAATGGCAAGCTGGTGCGCGTGTCGGAGCCGGGCCTGGATTTCAAGACGCCGTTCATCGACACCGTGATGATGGTGTCGGTGCGCGACCACACCTTCGTGTTCGAAAAGCTCGAAGCCTACAGCTACGACCAGCAGCCCGCCACGCTGCGCGTGTCGGTGACCTACCGCGTGCCGGCCGAGCACGTGGCCGAGCTGTACTCGGAGTACGGCACCATCGGCAATCTGCAGATGCGCGTGCTCGAGCGCAAGACGCCCGACGCGGTCAAGAATGTTTTCGGCCAGTACACCGCCGTGCGCGCCATCCAGGAACGCCAGAAGCTGGGGCTGGACGTCAACAACGCTGTCCACAAGACCATGGAAGGCGCGCCGGTGCAGGTGGTGGGCGTGCAGATCGAGGAAGTCGGTTTCTCGCAGGCCTACGAGCATTCGATCGAGCAGCGCATGCTGGCCCAGGTGCAGATCGAGACCACGCGCCAGCAGAAGGAAACGGCGATGATCAACGCCGAGATCCAGGTGGTCAAGGCCAAGGCCGAAGCCGACGCGCGCCGTCAGCAGTTCACCGCCGAGGCCGACGGCATCCGCATGCGTGGCGAAGCCGAAGCCGCGTCGATCCGCGCCAAGGCCGAGGCGCTGGCCGCCAATACCAACCTGGTCAGCCTGAACGCGGTCGAGAAATGGGACGGCGTGCTGCCGGCGACCCAGGTGCCGGGATCGGCCCTGCCGTTCATCGGCATCAAATAGCGGCGGCGCTGCCGCCGGGCACGGCGGCGGGCTGTTCGCGCCGCGCGAACGCCATCATGGCGTCGCCCGACAGCGCCTTGCTGTAGAACCAGCCCTGCACGATGATCTCGGCGCTGGATTCCAGCGCTGTCAGCTGTTCGCGCGTTTCCACCCCTTCGACGATGATCCGCAGGTCGAGCGCCTCGCAAAAGCGCAGCAGGCCGCTCATCACCTGCGCGCCGCGCTCGCTGCCCTGCGCCTGCACGAAGCTGCGGTCGATCTTGACGGCGTCGATCTCGAACTGGTGCAGGTAGCTCAGGGCCGAATAGCCGGTGCCGAAGTCATCGATGTAGACCTGGCAGCCGATCGCGTGCAATCGGTCGAAGGCGGTGTGCAGGGCCTGCGCGTCTTCCACCAGCGCGTCCTCGGTCAATTCCACCGACACCTGGCCTTGGGCCTGCTCCAGCACCTTGATGAGCTTGTCCAGGTATGACGCGGACGTCAGCGTGCCGCTGGTGACGTTGATGGTCAGCGGCAGGCTGAAGCCCGCCAGGCGCCAGGCGCGGCATTGCAGCACCGCCTGCTTGGCCACCCACAGGTCCACTTCGCGCATCAGATCGGCCTGCGCCAGCCAGCGCAGGAATTCCAGCGGCGCCTGCTGCAAACCTTCCGGGCCGGTGGCGCGCAGCAGCGCCTCGCAGCCGGTGCAGCGGCCGCTGCGCAGCGACACCTGCGGCTGGTATTCGAGATAGAAGTCGTACTCGCTGATGGTGCGGATGCGCGAGATCTCGGCGCTGCGACGGGCGCGATTGGCGTAGGTGGAAACCACCGGGTCGTGCGCAAACAGCAGCGATTCTTCCTGCAGACGCGGAAACGTGGTGTCCAGCGACTTGAAGTAGACCGTGGCGTCGGCCTTGCGCTGCCGTTCCAGCGCCACCACGAACGGCGCGTAGATGCAGGCGCCGAGCGCGATCAGGAGCAGTTGCAGGACCACGCCGCCGACATGGCCGCCGGCGCCGAGATAGGCGTTGAGCAGCACGGGCGAGGTCAGCGGCAGCGTGACGCTGGCCGGCTCCAGCCAGCCGGCCTGCACCACGGCCAGCGCGATCAGCACGTTGCACACCGGCGCCAGGACAAAGGGCAACAGCAGGCGCGGATTGAGGATCAGCGGCAGGCCGAACAGCAGGATCTCGTTGACGTTCAGCAGTGATACCGGAATGCTGGCCAGCGCCAGCAGACGCAGGGATTCGCTGCGCGAGAACAGCAGGATGGCGGCGACCAGCGACAGCGTCGCGCCGGCGCCGCCGATGAAGACGAAGGCGCCCAGCAGGGTGCCGTTCAGGGCATACATGCCCTCGTAACCGGCGGCGGCGCTGGCGGCGTTCAGTTGAGTGGCCTGGTCCAGCACATCGATGATGGGCGACAGCGCGTGGTAGCCGTGGATGCCCAAGAACCAGAAGAGGGAATTCAGCGCCGCAATCACCGGCCCGGTGGTGAAGGGGCTTTCGAGCGACGCCAGGTCCAGCGGGATGTCGAACTGCGCCACCCCGGGGATGCGCAGCAGCGCGGTGACCGCCAGCGCCACGACGCCGGCGGTCAGCAGCCCGGGTATCACCATGTTGAGGGTGCCGCGCACGTTCTCGCCGATCAGCCCGTCCGGCGCCAGCCGGGTCCAGGGGCGCCGGTGCAGCAGGGCCAGCAGCGGCACGCAGCCCAGCGGCAGGAGGAGGGCGATGCACAGGATCAGGGTGGCGGCGGCGTGCGGATACGGCGCCAGCAGGGCGGTGGCGATGACCACGTATGACAGGCACAGGAATGCCGCGGGCAGGTTGGGCACGCGGTAGCGGATCGACATCATGTAGCCGACCGAGGTGCTCACTAGCATCGGCATGATGGCGTTGAGCCGACTATGGACGTCGGCCAGCGCCTCGGCGACGGCGACGGGCAGTCCCAATTGGCGGGCCAGCACCGACAGCACCAGGAACAACGCGGCCACCAGCAGGCATGGCATCGTCCAGAGCAGGCCTTCCCGTATGGCGCGCAGTCCGTTCGCGCCCGCCAGGGCCGCCAGCCGATCTTTCGGATAGCGCATGAAGCTCGATGTCGGCATACGGGTTCGCCCCAAATGGCCCCCTACCGAGGAGGGCTTGCACGGGGCGCGGGTGTGTTGCCGGCTCCCGGGTTTGTAAGAATCCTTTGCCGCATCCTAGCGCCGGAGTTCCCGCTTTAGCAATCGAGTTTCGGAAAAATCCTAGGGATTCCCCCCTGTCAAGAATTGAAAAGCGGGCGCATCGTGTGCTTATCGGGAGGCAGGCATCGCTATACGATTGAACGCGGTCCCCCGCGGGACCGCGCCTTCGGAACAGGCTGGATCAAGAGGGAGACGGGATGTCGCAGTTGGAATGGGTGTCTGGCGACACGGCGCCGGAACGGCAGGGCTATTACGAAACGCGGTTCGACACGGGCGGCACCGCGATCACGCTGTACAGCGTGCTGGGCTGGATGCCGGCCAAGGCGCCCGGCAACATGGTGAGCTGGCGCGCCTTGCCGCCTGCCGTCGAGCGCGAGCATGCCGAGCGGCACATCCAGGAACTGCGCGGGGCGCAAAGCCACGTACCGATGGATTACTAGCGCGCGGACACGGCTTGGCCGGCCGGGCGCGCTTGCGATAATGAGAATTGTTTGTAAAATCCGCAGCGTCGCTACCCTACGCCACCGGATCGTTCCATGTCCCGCCCCGTTTCGCCTCGCCCCGGATGGCTCGCCTGCTATGACGAGTTGATTGGCGCGTGGAGCCGTCGTTCGGGCAACCGGCACGACGCCGAAGATGCCGCGCACGACGCGATCGAACACCTGCTCAGGGCCGACGGCAGCGTGGCGGCCAAGGCGCGTGGCTATCTGTTCCAGGCGGCCGGCCATCGGCTGATCGACCGTTGGCGCCGCCAGCGCCGCGAGCAGCATGTGCCGCTGGATGAACTGGGCGAGCACGACGAACCCGTGCAGGCCGATCCCGACGGGCCGGTGCGCGCGGCGCGGCTGGCTGACGACCTGGCGCGGGTGCTGGCTGAACTGCCTCCCAAGTGCCGCCAGGCCTTCGTGCTGAACCGCATCGAGGGCTGGACTCAGGCCGAAGTGGCCACCCATATGGGGCTGTCCAAGAATATGATTGAACGCTACGTCATGCGAGCGATCGAACACGTGCGGGAACGCCTGCGCGAGCACAATCCGTGACGCGGTTTTCCTTCACCCCAGTTCCGCGCCACGGCGCGAGCCACAGCCAACGATGACCGAGTCCTGCTCCCGCGATGCCGACGATCCGCGCCAGCCCGCTACCGCCGCCTGGTGGTTTGCCCGCTGGCATTCGGGCGACATGACGCGGCGCGAGCGGCGCGCGTTCGCGCGTTGGCGCCGCGAGCAGCCGGATGCGGCGCGCGAATTCGACCGCATGCAGCAACTGGGCCAGGTCGCCGGGCAACTGCCGCGCGACCGGGTGCGCGACCTGCTGGGCGGCGCGGTGCCGGCCCGTCCGCCCCGCCGCCGCATCGCGGCGCCGTTGCGCTTCGCTTTCGCTTGCGCGGTAGTGGCGATGGTGGCGCTGGTCACCTGGTGGAGCCTGCCCAGCGAGGCGCCCACCTATGCCACGGTGGTGGGCGCCGACCGGGGCGAGCGCAAGCAGATCACCCTGCCCGATGGTTCGGTGCTCGAGATCAACGGCAGCACCCTGGCCGAGGTCAAGTTCTATGGCGGCCGCCGCGAGGTCGAATTGCAGGGCGGCGAGATCCTCTTCAGCGTCAGTCCGGATGCGGACCGGCCCTTCATCGTGCGCGCGGGCAGCGGCGAAGTGCGCGTGACCGGCACGGTGTTCGATGTGCGCCGCGACGAAGACGTGGTGACCGTGCTGGTGCGCTCCGGTACCGTCGAAGTAACCGGCGGCCATTGGTGGAACCTGGGCCTGGCGGTGTTGCGTGACGGCCATGGCATCCGTGTGCCGGGCAGCGGCGCCATCGGTGTTCCGGCTCCGGCCGACGTCGATACCGCGCTGGCCTGGCAGACGGGCAGGGTGGTGTTCAAGAACGCCCCGCTGGCCGACGTGGTGAGCGAGATGAACCGCTATCTGGCCACGCCGCTGCGGCTGACCGACAGCAAGGCAGGCCGCCTGCGGGTGTCGGCTTCGTTCAGCCTGGATCGGCCCGAGGCGTTGCTGGAGGCGCTGCCGGCCGTGGCGCCGGTGAAGTTGGTGCCGGCCGCCAATGGCGCCATCGATGTGACCCTGCGCTAGGCGGTATCGAGAACCAGGCACGCCGCGCCGTTACAAAATAATCGTCCCCCGCATTCAGGTTTTTTAGCGTCGGCATCGTTCTAGGAGAGAAGGCGCGCCGCGCCCTGTCTCCGCAAGGAGACTTCCTTCTTGCCCTCGAACCGAAACTGTCGCTGATCGTGAATGCTTCCTCCAGGCGCCGCGCGCGCGCCATGCCCCGTATCGTTCTCTCTTCCCTGATGTTGTCGTTGGCCATGACGACGGGTGTCTGCGGCGCGGCCGGGACGCAGGCGCCCGCGGTGGCGGTCGACATCGCCGCCATGCCGCTGGGCGAAGCCCTGCTGCTATGGGCCGCGCAGACGCGCCAGCGCGTGTTCTATGCCCCTGAACTGGTGGCCGGGCTGCAAACGCCGGGCCTGCGCATGAATGCCAGCCCGGCGCAGTCGCTGGCGCGCTTGCTGCGGGGTTCCGGCGTGGGCTACCGCTGGCAGGGCGACAGCATCGTCCTGACGCGCCAGGAGCAAACGGCGAGCCTGGCGCCGGTCACGGTGCTGGGCGCGGGCGATCCGGTCGTGACCGAAGGCACGGGGTCCTACACCACACCCGCGACGGCGGCGGCCACGGGGCTGTCGTTGTCGCTGCGCGAAACGCCGCAGTCGGTCACGGTGGTGACGCGCCAGCGCATCGAGGACCAGAACCTGCGTTCGCTGGACGAGGTGATGGGCAACGTGGTCGGCGTGCAGGTGGTGGCCGAAGACAGTGACCGCACCGATTTCTGGTCGCGTGGCTTTTATATCGATAGCCTGCAGTACGACGGCGTGCCGACCACGATCGGCTTGTCGATGTATGGCGAGTCCAACAACGATTCCATCATCTACGACCGCATCGAAGTGGTGCGCGGGGCCACCGGCCTGATGACGGGCGCTGGCAATCCGTCGGCCTCGATCAACCTGGTGCGCAAGCATGCCAACAGCCGCGAATTCACCGGCGAGGTCAACGCGGGCATGGGTTCGTGGAACCGGTATCGCGGGTCGGTCGACCTGACGACGCCGCTGAACGCGGCGGGCACGGTGCGCGCGCGCATGGTGACGCTGTACCAGAAGACCGATTCCTACATCGACTACTACCACGCCGACAAGAAGGTGTTCTATGGGGTGATCGACGCGGACCTGACACCGGCCACGCAACTGAGTGTCGGCATGGACTACCAGGACAAGCGGCCGCGCGGCTCGACCTGGGGCGGCCTGCCGGTCGTGTTCAGCGATGGCACGCCCACCGATTGGCGTCGCTCCAAGAGCAGCGCGGCCGACTGGACCTATTGGCACACGACGCAGCGCACGGCCTTCGCGACGCTGTCGCACCGCTTCGACAACGATTGGGAAGCGCGGCTCGCGTGGTCGCAACGCAAGAGCAAGTATGACGCCAAGCTGTTGTGGTTCAGCGGCCTGCCCGATCGCGCCACCGGCGCCGGTTGGCGCGGCTTTCCCGGCTACTGGAATTCCTATGCGCAGCAGACCGCGCTGGATCTGCTGGTCAAGGGGCCATTCCAGTTGCTCGGCCGTCGCCACGAGCTGGTGCTGGGTGCCTCGCGCAGCCGCTACAGCGAGGATTTCTACAGCTACGCCCGGCCCGCGTCGATGCCGCCGACGGGCTCGTTTCATGACTGGGACGGCTCCTATCCCGAGCCCGCCTGGGGCGCGTCGACGCTGCGCGACACCGTGACGCACCAGCGCGGCGTGTATGCCGCCGCGCGCTGGTCGTTTACTGACGATGTGACGCTCATCACTGGCGCCCGCCACGCATCCTGGAAGTCGCGCTCGCCCACCCGCGACCAGCGCGACTCGCGCCTGTTGCCATACGCCGGCGTGGTGATAGACCTGGATCGCACCTATTCGGCCTACGCCAGCTATACCGACATCTTCCAGCCGCAGGACTACCGCGACCGCAATGGCAACTACCTGGACCCGGTCGCGGGGCGGAACTACGAAATTGGCCTCAAGGGCGAATACCTGGAAGGCCGGCTGAATGCGTCGGTGGCATTGTTCAAGGTCAAGGAAACCAAGACCGCCGTGCCGGATCCAGGCTATGTGGTGCCGGGGTCGACCGATGGCGCCTACCGGACAGCCGACGGGGTCACCACGCGCGGCATCGAGATGGAACTGACCGGCCAACTGGCGCCAGGATGGAACACCACGCTGGGCGGCACCTACTACACCAGCCGCGACGTGCATGGCGTATCGGTCAATACCGAGCGGCCGCGCGCCTCGGCCACCCTATTCACGACTTATCGCCTGCCAGGTGCCTGGAACAAGCTGACGCTGGGCGGCGGCGCCAACTGGCAGATCAGCACCTATAGCAAGGTGCAGCTGAACGAAGGCAGTGTTACCGCCCGGCAGAAGGCGTACGCGGTGTTCAACCTGATGGCACGCTACGACTTCAGTTCGCACCTGTCGGCACAGCTGAACCTGAACAACCTGTTCGACAAGAAGTACTACCTGGGAGGCGTGGCCAATCAGGTGTATTACGGCGAGCCTCGCAACGTCTTTCTGAATCTGAAGGCGACGTTCTGAATGTGGCGTTCTGGCGGCGCGCGGGCGAAGCCCGGGAGGCGCGCGCAAGCATCGGCGGGAATGGGATAAAATAGTAACAATTCCCATTTAGATTGCTCGCGAGCTGCGCCGTGTCCCCGACCGATTTCCTGCCCGCCGACACCGTCACGCGGATCTATCGCCAGCACCATGGCTGGCTGTCGCTCTGGCTGCGCAGGAAGCTCGGTAATTCCTTCGATGCGGCCGACCTGGCCCACGATACCTTCGTGCGCCTGATGGCCGCGCGGGTGCGGGCCGGCGGCGGCGACGAGCCGCGCGCGTTGCTCACGCACATCGCCAAGGGGCTGGTGGTGGACCACTGGCGCCGGCGCTCGCTGGAAGATGCCTATCAAGCCGCGGCGGCGCAACTGCCGCCGCGAGAAGCGCCGTCGCCGGAACTGCGGGCGCTGATCCTGGAAACCCTTTACGCCATTGACGCCACCTTGCGCACCCTGCCGGCCAGGACGCGCGCGATCTTCCTGTCGTCGCAGTTCGACGGCATGGCGTATGCCGATATCGCCCGCGTGCAACGGGTGTCCCTGGCCACCGTCAAGCGCCACATGCAGAAGGCGTTGACGGCCTGTCTCATCGCCTACCAGGCCGATTCCGCGTGAGCGCCGCGCCGGACCCCGTGTTGCTCGAAGAGGCCGCCGGCTGGCTGGTGCGCTTCCAATCCGAAACGCTGTCGGCCTCGGACCGGGCGGCGTTCGAGCGCTGGCGCGGCCGCAGCGCGGCGCACGCGGCGGCCTGGCGCCGGGTCGAAGACATGTTGCGCAGTTTCGGGCAGGTGCCGCCGGCGCTGGGGGCGCGCACCTTGCGGCAACTGGACCGGCCCGCGCGCCGCCAGGCGCTGCGCACCGTGGCGGGCCTGCTGGCAGCAGGGCCGGCGGCCTGGCTGGCCTGGCGCGAACTGCCCTGGCGCGAATGGCGCGCCGACGCCCGTACCGCCACCGGCGAACAGCGGCAGATGCTGCTGGCCGACGGCACGCGGTTGTGGTTGAACACGGCCACGGCGGTGGATGTCCAGTACACCGCGCGGCAACGCCAGCTCTGGCTGCGCGCCGGCGAGATCCTGCTGGCCTCCGGCCGGGACCCGCAGCAGCCGCCGCGACCATTACGGGTGCGCACCGCGTTCGGCAGTGTGCGGGCGCTGGGCACCCGCTTCATGGTGCGCGACGCGGGCCATGACATCCAGGTGGCGGTGTTCGAAGACGCGGTGGAAATCCACACCGACGGCGATGCGCGGCGGGTGCTGCATGCGGGGCAGCAGGCGCGCTTCGATGCGGCCGGCATCGGACCCGGGCGGGCCGCCGATGCGGCGCTGGTGTCATGGGAGCACGGCATGCTGGCCGCGCACAACTGGCGGCTGGCCGACCTGGTGGACGAACTGGCGCGCTATCGGCGCGGCTTCCTGCGCTGCGATCCCGAGGTGGCCGGATTGCGGGTCTCGGGCGCGTTTCCGCTGGGCGACATCGATGCCAGCCTGCGCCTGCTCGAGAAGACCTTGCCGGTGCGGATCCAGCGCGTCACGCCGTACTGGATCAAGGTGGCCGCGCGGAGCGCGGGTGGCGATCCCGCTGTTACAAATTAATCGCGCTTGCCCTGACACTTTTTGCGCCTTCGTCCGGTGTGCCGGGTGAATCGTCGCGGCCCGGCCGCGAGCCCCTCGCCCATGAAGGATCGTTCCATGCCCGTCAGCTCCACCCGCCTTCCGTCGTTCCGCCGCGCGCGGCTCCCCTGCGCTTCACTGCGGGCCACCGCGAGCGCGTTCGGGCTGGGCCTGGCCCTGCTGCTGGCGGCGCCGCCGGCTGCCCACGCCACCGACGGCGCCAGCGCCGCGCCGGGCAGATCCTATGCGATCGCGCCCGGGGCACTGGGCGATGTGCTGGCGCAGTTCGCCGCCGCTTCGGGCGTGCCGCTGTCGTTCGATCCGGCGCTGCTGGCCGGGCGCCGCAGCGACGGCCTGAACGGCGTCTACACCGTGCGCGATGGCTTTGCGCGGCTGTTGGCCGGGTCGGGCTATGCCCTGGCCGAGCAGGGCGACGGCGCGTATTCACTGCGCACGCTGTCGCCGTCGGGCGCGGCCACCCTGTTACCGAGCATCGTTGTCGATGGCGCCGGCGTGTCGCCGTCGGCGTTGCCGTCCGAGTATGCCGGCGGCCAGGTCGCGCGCGGCGGCCGGCTGGGCATGCTGGGCAACCGCGACGTGATGGATGCGCCCTTCAGCGTCGCCAACTACACCGCCGACCTGCTGGCCAATCGCCAGGCGGTGACGCTGGCCGACGCGCTCAACGTCGACTCGTCGGTGCGCTTCACCGGCCAGATAGGCGGGGTGACGGATTCGTTCTATATCCGCGGTTTCCCGATAGGCGAAGGCAACCTGGGCGAGATCGCCTTCGACGGTGTCTATGGCGTGGCGCCCAACTACCACGTGTTCACCGACTACATCGAACGCGTCGAGGTGTTGAAGGGCCCCGCCGCGCTGCTGTACGGCATGTCGCCCAACAGCGGCGTGGGCGGCGTCATCAATATGGTGCCCAAGCGCGCCTTGCCGCAGGACCTGACGCGTGTGTCGGCCGACTACGCCGGCGCCTCGCAGTTCGGCGGACGCGTCGACCTGAGCCGGCGCTTCGGCGACGACGGCGCCTGGGGCGTGCGCGTCAATGGCCTGCACCGCCAGGGCGACACGCCGCTGGACAACCTGCATTCGCGCACCGACATCGGCGCGCTGTCGCTGGATTACCAAGGGGAAAAACTGCGAGCCTCGCTGGACCTGCTGACGCAGGAGGAGAAAGTCGATGCGCCCACGCGGCCGTTCCTGGTGGCGGCGGGGTTGCGTACGCCTGATGCGCCGGACGGCCGGCGCAACGCGACGCAGCCGTGGGGCTGGTGGAAATCGTCGGGGCAGTCCGCGCTGCTGCGGGTGGAGTACGACGTCAGCGACCGCCTGACCGTGTTCGCCGACGCCGGTGGCTCGGATACCGCCATCAACCGTCTGTCCGATCAGACCCCCACCATCGTCAATGCCGCCGGCGACACCGTGGTGACGCCCAACCACTTCAAGTTCCAGGTTGACCGCAGCACCTACAATGCCGGCCTGCGCGCCAGGCTGGATACTGGTCCGGTGCGCCACGCCATCACCTTCATGGGCACGCTGTACAGCGACCGCAATTCGCAGGCCAGCGTGACCGGCACGCCGCTGTCGTCCAACATCTACCACCCGGTGACGCGGCCGCGGCAGGACATCGCCGCGCCCGCCAGCGTGCCCAAGGTGTCGTCATCGGACCTGACCGGCTTCGCGCTGGCCGACACCCTGAGCGTGCTGGACGAGCGCGCGCAACTGACGCTGGGGGCGCGCCAGCAGCGCATCGAGTCGCGCAATTTCAATCCCGCCACGGGGGCGCGCACGCTCAGCTATGACGAGAGCGCCGTCACGCCGCTGGCCGGCCTGGTGCTCAAGCCGTGGGGCAATGTCTCGTTCTACGCCAACTACATCGAAGGCCTGAGCAAGGGCGACGTGGCGCCAGCCACCGCGTCCAACGCCGGACAGGTGTTCAAGCCCTACAAGGCCAAGCAGAAGGAGGTGGGCGTAAAGGTCGATTTCGACAGCGCCATGCTGACCCTGAGCGCCTTCGAGATCACCAAGCCCAGCGGCCAGTTGACCGGCTCGGTGTATGCCGCGGACAGCGAACAGCGCAACCGCGGCCTGGAGCTGAACCTGTCGGGCGAGCCGCTGCGCGGCCTGCGTCTGCTGGGCGGCGTGACCTTCCTGGATGCCGAGCTGACACGCACCAGCAACCCCGCCACGCGCGGCAACCGGCCGGTGGGCGTGCCGCGCTTTACCGCCAACCTGGGCGCGGAATGGGATACGCCCTGGGTCGCCGGCCTGACCCTGACCGGCGGCGTGATCCACACCGGCAAGGAATACGTCAACCAGGCCAATACGCAATCGGTGCCGTCATGGACCACGTTCGACCTGGGCGCCCGCTACGTTACGCGCATCGATGGCAAGGCGGTGACGCTGCGCGCCAACGTGGTCAACCTGTTCAACCGCGCTTACTGGTCGGGCGTGGCGTCCTACGGCACCCTCTCGCAGGGCGTGCCGCGCACGCTGATGCTGTCGGCGTCGATGGACTTCTGACGGCGCCGGGTTGTCCAGGCCTTACGGCGGGGCGGACTGGCCGTCCAGCGGCAGCGACAGCCCGACCCGCTCGCCGCTGCGCACCCGGCTGATGGCATGGCGCAGCGTGGCGCGGTAGTCGCCGTTGGCGCCCCGCACCGGCCGGTGCGCCGCCGCGATCACGGCGCCATCGCCCCGGCGCAGCGGCAGAACCATCGGGCGCGATTGCTGGCGCGGCCGTTGCTCGGTCATGACGAATTCGCCGCCGGTGAAGTCCCGTCCGGGCTCGGACAGCAAGGCAATCAGGCAGAAGGGGAACGCGGCGTCGTCCGCGGCATGGCGCAGGGGGAGGCTGCCGTCCTGGCCGAGCCGGCTCAGGCAGGCCGGGGCCGCCGCCGTGGCCGCGGGGGCGGCGCGTCCCAACCGCTGCGCCCATGACCGAGCCAGCGGCGCCAGCCGCGCGTGCAGCTGCCGTTGCAGCGCGTCCAAGCCATCAGGCAGGGGCGGGCGCCATGATCGGCATGCCTGGCCATCGGCGCCGGCGGGCAAGGTACGCGGATCGTCGAAGGCGCGCGCCAGTTCAGCGGCCCGCGCGGGGCTGAACAACGCGGGCAGCGGCGCCCAGCCCTCGGCGTCCAGCTGTTCAAGGATGTGGGTCCAGTCGTAGCGGTCCAGCGCCGGCAGCGCGCTCATGACGCCGCCGGTGAGGGCGAGGCGGGCAGGCGCCACAGATACCAGGCCGCGATCGTGCGGTAGGGGCTGAAGGCCTCGCCGATGGCGCGCATCTGCGCCGGCGAGGGCGCCTTGTCCAGCCGCTTCAGGCGGCGGTAGCCCTCGCGCACGCCATAGTCGTCCACCGGCAGGATATCCATGCGTTCGAGCGTGTAGATCAGCAGCATCTCCACCGTCCAGCGGCCCACGCCGCGCAGCGTCACCAGGCGCGCGATCAGGTCCTCGTCGCGCATCGCCAGGGCTTCGTCGCGCGCGGGGATCAGGCCGTCCAGCGCGGCCTGCGCGATGCCGCGGATGGTGGCCAGCTTGGACGCCGAAAAGCCGCAGGCGCGCTGGATACCGGGGTCGGTGTCCAGCAGCGCGCGGGGCGCGGGAAAGGCCTGCCCCGGATACAGCGCCAGCAGGCGGCCGAGAATGGCATCGCCGGCGCGCGCGTGCAGTTGCTGGTAGGCGATGGCGCGTACCAGCGCCTCGTAGGGATCGCGCGCCGGCCGCGAGGCATGGCGGCAGGGGCCGATGGCGGCCACATGGTCTGCCCAGTCCGCGTCCAGTGCGGCCAGGTGCCGCGCCGCGCGGGCATACAGGGCGGACATATCGTCGGCGGCGGGAGCCGTCCCGGCACGTTCAGAGGGCTTGGCGGGAGCGGGCCGGCGGCGGGCGGGCAGGGGAGCGGTTGGCGGCATGGGCACGGGGCAGCGGGTGGACGGGAGCGGGGCGCGCAGGGAGCGCCGCCCGCGAAACAGCATAGCGAACCGCGCGGCGCCGCGCACTCCGTTGCTTGCGCGGGCGGCCGAGGCGCCGGAGGTGAAGTATGCTCTGGGGCTTCTCCGCCCCTGACCCCCGTAGCCGCAATGACTGATTTTCCCTTTGACGCCGTGTTGTTCGACTGTGACGGCGTCCTGGTCGATTCCGAGCCGATCACCGCCCGCGTCCTGACCGAGATGCTCAACGAGCTGGGCTGGGCCATCACCTTCGAAGAGGCTACCCGCATCTTCACCGGCAAGGCGGTGCGTGATGAACTGCCCTTGATCCAGGCGCGCACCGGCGTGGCGCTGTCGCCCGAGTGGTTCGCGCAATTCCGCGAGCGCCGCAATGCCGCGCTCGACCGCGAGCTGCGCGAGATTCCCGGCGCGCCGGATGCGGTGCGGGCCTTGCACCAGACGCTGGCGGGCCGCATCGCCGTGGCCTCGGGCGCCGATCGCCGCAAGGTCGAGTTGCAGCTGGCCAAGGTTGGCATCGCCGAGTGTTTCGGCGAACGGGTCTTCAGTGGCCACGAGATGCCGCGCAGCAAGCCGCATCCCGATGTCTACCTGGCCGCCGCCAGCGCGCTGGGCGTGGATCCGCGCCGCTGCGCCGTGGTCGAAGACACCATCACCGGCGCCACCGCCGGGGTGGCGGCGGGCGCCACCGTGTTCGGCTACAGCCCGAGCGCCAACGGCCACAGCAGCGCCTCGGCGCTGCGCGAAGTTGGCGTGGCGCATGTGTTCACCGACATGGCGCATCTGCCGGCCCTGCTGGCCGGCTGGGCCGCGGCGCGCTGAGCCACAGGGCGCATCAGCGGCCGGCGTACTGCTCGCCGCCGTCCAGGTCGATCACCGTGCCGCTGAGATAACCGGCGCGCGGCGATGCGCCGAACACCACCATGTCGGCGACCTCTTCCGGTTCCATCAGACGGCCGAAGGGCAGGTCGTTAAGCGTCTCCTGCCAGCGCGATGCATCGCCCCAGCGGGCTTGCGCGCGCTGTCTGGCCAGGGTCAGCACCCGGTCGGTGCGGGTGCGCGACGGATTCACGCCGAACACGCGCACGCCGTGGCGCGGCCCGTCGCCGCCCAGGGCGCGGGTGAAGGCGATCAGCGAGGCATTGGCGGCGGCGCCGCAGATGTAGTCGGCGCGCGGCGCCGAGCCGGCCATGCCGATGATGTTGGCGATGACGCCGGCGCCCGCCTGGCGCATCAGCGGATAGTAGTGGCGCGCCAGATCGATGTAGCCATGCACTTTCAGGTCCCAGCCGGTGCGCCAGCGTTCGTCCTGCACCTGGTCCAGGGCGCCGCCAGGCACCGCGCCGGCATTGTTGACCAGGATGTCGATCGCGCCGGTCTGTTCCAGCACCCGCGCCGCCGCGCCGCGTTGCGCCAGGTCGACCGCCAGGGTGCGCGCCGCGCGGCCGGTCTGCGCCTGGATCGCCTGCGCGGCGGCCTGCAGCGCCGCGTCGTCGCGCGCCGCCAGGATCGGCTCGGCGCCCTCTCGCGCAAAGGCCAGGGCGCAGGCCAGGCCGATTCCCTTGGACGCGCCCGTGATCAGTACGCGCTTGCCATCCAGCTGCAAATCCATCCGAAGCTCCTCGTGGTGCCCGTCTCGATGCGGACCTGCCTGACGTTGTAAACCAGATGGCCGGCGCCGCGCCAGCGCGGCCTGCTATGCTGGCCGCATCCACCTGCCGCGGGAGACGACAATGGCGGATATCTGGCTACAAGTCTGGACCACTTTGCGCAGCGAATTCGCCGACATTCCCGATGTCGGCGAGGCCACTCGCATCGTGCTGCGATTGGGCATGGCGGTGCTGCTGGGCGGCTTGCTCGGCTACGAGCGCGAACGCAGCGGCAAGGCCGCGGGCCTGCGCACCCATATGCTGGTGGCGCTGGGCGCGGCCATCTTCGTGCTGGTGCCGCTGCAGAACGGCATGCAGGTCAGCGACCTGAGCCGGGTGCTGCAAGGGGTGATCGCGGGCATCGGTTTCCTGGGCGCGGGTGCCATCATCAAGCTCAGCGACGAGCGCGAGATCCGCGGCTTGACGACGTCGGCCAGCATCTGGATGACGGCCGCCATCGGCGTGACCGCCGGGATGGGGCGCGAGGCCACCGCCGTGGTCAGCACGCTGATGGCGCTGTTCGTGTTGGCGGTGCTGCGGCGGGCCGAGGCCCGCATCGCCGACAAGGACGACAAGCGGTTGATCGAGCGCGACCGGCCCTGAGCGGTCCTCAGATCCAGACATCGTTGGGCGCGCTGCGCTCGCCGCCCTGGTCGCCGGTGTTGCGCACGCCACGCGGCTCGATCAGCATGGCCTGCACCTCCTGCGGCGCACAGGGCTTGTGCTCCACCCCCTTGGGGATAACGGCCATTTCGCCTGGCCCCAGATCGATGTGGCCGTCGCGCAGGTCGATGCGCAAGTGGCCGGCCAGGACGATGAAGGTCTCGTCGGTGTCGGCATGGGCATGCCAGACGAACTCGCCGTGCAGCTTGACCAGCTTGAACTGGTAGTCGTTCATTTCGGCGATGACCTTGGGCATCCAGGTTTCCTGGATCAGCGACAGCTTGTGGGCGAGATTGATGGCGGTGATGGCGGGCATGGCGGCGTCCTTGGCCGGGGAAGAAAACCACAGCTTAGGGGCTGGCGCGCGCGGGGTCTTGTACGTTTGTGCGCAAGGCCGCGCGTCAGGGGCGCAGGGTGCCGCGCCAGCGCGCGGGCGTCATGCCGAAGGTTTCGGTGTGGCGGCGCGTCAGGTGGCTCTGGTCGGTGAAGCCGGCGGCCAGCGCGGCCTGCGCCAGGGGTTCGCCCACGGCGATCAGGCGGCGCGCCAGGTCGAGGCGGCGCAGCAGGGCATAGCGGTACGGGCTGGTGCCGTACAGCGCGCGGAAGTCGCGCGACAGGCTCCAGCGGTCGATGCCGGCGGCGCGTTCCAGGTCGTCCAGCGACACCGCCTGGCCGCGCGCGTCGTGGATGTACTGGCGTGCGCGCTCGCAGGCGGCATAGTCGGGGCGCGCCCGGGCCGGGACCTGTCCGGCGGCGGCGCACAGCGCCTGCGTCAGGTCGTAGAGCGCGTCGTCCTCGCGCAGCGGATCGGCGCAGGCGTCGGCGCCACGCAACAAGGTGGCGCAGGCCGCGCGCAAGCGCGCATCGTTGGAGATGCCGCCGCGCACGAAGGGCAACGGGCGGCCGCCCAGGATGCGCTGGATCAGCGCCGGCTGCACATAGGCCATGCGGTAGTGAAAGCCGGCGTCGGTGCCGGCCTGGCCGTCGTGCGCCTCGTCGGGGTGCAGCACCAGCACGCCACCCGGCAGGCTGTGCCGCAGGTCACGGCGGTAGTGAAAGCTCTGCACGCCCGCCAGCGTGCAGCCGATGGCGTAGGTGTCATGCCGATGCAGCCCGTAGCCGCGGCCGCCGAAGTAGGCCTCGATGTGCTCGAAGCGGTCGCCCGGCGCGTGGCGCACGATCCAGTCGCGGGAGGCGGGGCGGGCGGCCATCGGGCTACTTGAGCTGCACCAGCACGAACTCGTTGCCGTACAGGTCGATGAAGTGCGCGTAGCTGGTGGCGGAGTCGTCCACCGGCTCCTTGGTGAAGCGCACACCGCGCGCGGCCAGGCGGGCGTGGTCGCGCATCAGGTCATCGGTGTAGAACACGCCCACCGGCTGGCCGCCGGTCTGGTCGCCGACGCGGTCGCGCTGGGCCTGGGTCTGCGCCAGCAGCAGCCAGACCCCCACCGACGGCTGTTCGGGCAGGCGCAGGTGCACGTAACGTTGCGGCCCCACCGCCATGTCGACGATGGCCTCCATGCCCAGCTTGTCCTGGTAGAAGGCGATGGCGGTGTCGTAATCGTTGACCAGCACGACGAGGCGGCCAAGTGAATGCATGTCGGGACTCTTTTGAAAGTTCAGCTTGCGGCTATGCTAACCGGTCTTCATGGCGCCGCCGTGCGCCATGGGTGGAATCCGACCCGCGGAGCCGGCCTGCAGCGGGAATTTCAGCGGGCACGCTCGCGTGGGCCCCGTCGGCAAGGCCTCAGTCGGCCCGGCGCAGGGTGAAGTTGAACCGCAGGCTGCCCAGCGTCGGGTGGGGGCGCTCCTTGAGCGGCAGCACGCCGTGGTAGCGCAGCCGGTCGACCCCGCCCCACACCACCACGTCGCCATGGAACAGTGGCACATGCACGGCCCGGTCGCCGCGCGCATGGCCGCCAAACAGGAACACCGCCGGCATGCCCAGCGAGACCGAGACGATGGGCGCGCCGTAGTCGCGCTCGTCCTTGTCCTGGTGCAGCGACAGCCGCGAGCCCGGCTGGTAGCGGTTGATCAGGCAGGCGTCCGGCGCGAAGGCGGCAAAGCCCGCCGCCAGCGCGGCCTCGCGCGCCAGTGTGTCGAAGGCCTCGGGCATGTCCGGCCACGGACTTCGCGACTGCGGATCCTCGCGGGTGTAGCGATAGCCTTGCGCGTCGCTGGTCCAGCCGTAGCGGCCGCAATTGGTCAGCGCTACCGACATGGGCAGGCCCCCGGGCGTGACCATGTGGCGAAACGGCGCCTGCCGGCGCACCGTGTCGACGCCGGCCAGCAGCGCCTGCGCCACGGGCAAGGCGTAGCCGCGCAGCACCATCGACTGCGGGCCGATGCGCTCGCGGCCGGTCTGCGCGGTCTCTGCGTCATTGAACAGGTTGAGGCTGGTTCCCATGTCAGGCCGCATCGTGGAAGATCACGCCGAGCGTGTGGCGCCGCCCGCCGCGCAGCGCGCTGACGCCGTGGCGCATGGCCACGCGGCGCCAACCGCGCGCGCCGGCCACGGGACGCTGGTTGACGGTGAAGATCAGCGCATCGCCCTGGTCCAGTGGCACCACCTCGGCACGCTGCCCGGCGCTATCGGTTTCGGTCATGACGAATTCTCCGCCGGTGAAGTCCGCGCCCGGGCGCGACAGCAGCACCGCCGCCTGCAGCGGGAAGACATGCTCGCCGTACAGGTCCTGGTGCAGGCAGTTGTAGTCGCCGGGCCCGTATTGCAGGATCAGGGGGGTCGGCCGGCGCTGGCCGGCCTCGTGGCAGCGCGCCAGGAAGGCGGCATGCTCGGCCGGATACTCGACCGCGATGCCCATCTGGCGGTTCCAGCGGTTGGCGATCGGCGCCAGTCGCGGATACAGCGCGGTGCGCAGGTTGTGCAGCAGGCGCGGCAGCGGATAGGCGAAGTACTGGTATTCGCCGCGGCCGAAACCGTGACGGCTCATGACGATGCGGCTGCGGTAGCGATGTTCGTCGCCGTAGCCGCTGGCCAGGGCCTGGCACTGCGCGGGGGTGAGCAGGCCGGCGGCCACGGCGTGGCCGCGCGCGTCCAGTTCGGCGGCGAGGCGGGTCCAGTCCAGGGTGTCGAGTTTGCTCATGGGAAACGCGTGGTGGTGGGCGGTCGGCGGATATCCAGTCTACCGCCGACGCGGCCGGCGTGAACGCCGTAATTTGCGCCGCGGTCTGCGCAGTTCTCCGGGCCGTAAGCTGCTGCATCGAGTGCGGCCGCGCGGATCGGCGCCACGCCGGGCGCAGTCAGTGATTGATGGTTTTCCATATATGGGATAAATTTCCTTATATGGAAAAATCATCCGCACCCGATACGGACCTGGACCAACGCCTGGCCGGCCGCCTCAAGACCCTGCGCCTGGAGCGCGGCTGGTCATTGGACGAACTGGCCGGCCGTGCCGCGGTCAGCCGCGCGACCCTGTCGCGCCTGGAAAACGCCGAGGTCAGTCCCACCGCCAGCGTGCTGGGCAAGCTGTGCGGCGCCTATGGCATGACGATGTCGCGCCTGATGCGCATGGTCGAAGACGACTTCACCCCGCTGGTGCCGGGCGCGGCACAGGCGCTGTGGGTCGATGGCGACACGGGCTTTCGCCGCCGTTCGGTGTCGCCGCCCTCGCAGAAGCTGGCCGGTGAAGTGTTGGCCTGCGAACTGCCCGCGGCTACCCATATCGACTACGCGCAGTCGCCGCGGGCCGGCCTGGAACATCACCTGGTGATGCTGGAAGGCGAACTGACGATCCGCGTCGATGGCCAATGCCACACCCTCGCGCCCGGCGACTGTCTGCGGTACCAGCTCTATGGCGCCAGCGCCTTCGACACCCCGCCGCACAGCGGCGCCCGTTATCTGTTGTTCATCGTCTGAGTCCACCATGGCCATCGATTCCCTTGCATTGAACCGCGTCAGCGCGGCGGAGGCCCGCGCCTTGTTGCCCGGCCTGGGAGAACTGCTGCTTGCCTGCGTGCAAGACGGCGCCAGCGTCAGTTTCGTGCTGCCTTTCGACGCCGAGGCGGCACGGGCGTTCTGGCGCGACAAGGTACTGCCGCCGCTCGAAGGCGGCGGGCTGGTGCTGCTGGTGGCGATGCAGGACGGCCGGGTGGCCGGATCGGTGCAACTGGACTGCGATACGCCGCCCAATCAGCCGCACCGCGCCGAGATCCGCAAGCTGTTGGTGCATCCGGATTTCCGGCGCCGCGGCATTGCCCGCGCGCTGATGCGGGCAGCGGAAGCGGCCGCCGTGCAGGCCGGCCGCAGCCTGATCACGCTGGACACGCGCAGCGGTGACAACGCCGAGCCGCTGTACGCCTCGCTGGGGTATCGAACGGTGGGGAGGATTCCGGGATTCGCCCGCGATGCGCGCGATCCGGCGCGGCTGGACGCCACCACCATCATGTACAAACCGTTATAGCAACGCCCGGCGGCGGGCGGGAACCGCCGCTCAGGCGAGCGGCTTGAGGCCCACGCTGTAGGGCGGGGCGTTGCCGCGGGCAGCGGCCTTGATCTTCAGCATCGAGCCGCCGGGGGTGAATTCGAATTCCTGGAACGGCACTTCGAACCACTGGTGGAAACTGGTGCGCGAGAACTCCGGCACCCACACCTTGGGCCGCTTGGCATCGCAGTGGAATTCCACCAGCGTGCGGTCGATGCCCAACGGCCGGGTGTTGCCGATGCGGTAGCTGGCGCGCAGTTCGATGCTCTCGGTGCGGCCAGGTTGCCAGGTCAGGCCGATGGACATCATGAATTGTTCGATCGCCTCAATGCCGCGATACATAGCTGACTCCGAATGCTGCCCGGCGCGGGCGCCGGCGGGAAATAGCGGAATTATCCGCCATTCCCCGTTTTCCTGCGCGCCGCGCCCCGGCCTTGCGTTCCTTCAATGGCCCTGATTGAGTAAACCAAATGGACGCGCGCCGCCGCGCCCTGCACGATGATGCCCATGTCTTATATAAGACTGGCGCAGCCGCCGCCGGTCTGGGCATTCGACTCAAAGGAATCATCATGGCGAATCTTCTCCTGGCACTGGTCACCGCAGAACTCTCCCTTTTCGGTGTGGATGCCGCCGCGCCCGTCACGGAGCCGGTGGCGGACAGGGCCCCCGCCGGCAGCGCGCCGCGCTTCGACAGCGAGCACTATCGCAGCGCGCTGGGCTGATCCACCCGGCCGCCCGTTCGGGCCGGGGCGCCGTGGCGGCCCCCGTTTCCACGTGCGCCGGCGGGTGTCGGCAAGCCCGTAGAAATAGGCAGGTATCGCGCAAGAACGAGCCTGTGCGTGATGGCGCGCGATGCTTAATATCGCTCTCACGCCTGGGGTCGATGGGTTCCGCGTGAATCCGTCGGCGCCTGCGGGCCGCCGGCGTGTTGCCGGCCGCGGCGAGTTGAGGGAGATCGCATGAGCACCGAAAAAATCTGGTTTGTGACGGGCGTTGCCGACGGCCTGGGTCTGGCGCTGGTCAGGATGCTGCTCGATCAGGGGCACAAGGTCGCGGCCACGTCGCGCGACGTCGATGCGTTGCTGGACGCGGTGGACGCCAAGCTCGAAGGCCGCTTCCTGCCGCTGGAAGTGAACCTGGCCGACGAAGGCAGCGTGCGCCGCGCGGTCGATTCCGCCGTGGCCGCCTTCGGCCGCATCGACGTGGTGGTCAACAACGCCAGCCACGGCCTGCCGGGGGCGCTGGAAATGCTGTCGGACGCCGCGCTGCGCAGCAGCTTCGATATCAATGTCTTTGGCGTGTTGAATGTGGTGCGCGCGGTGATGCCGCGCCTGCGGGCGCAGCGCGCCGGCCACGTGTTCAACATTTCGTCGATCCTCGGTTTCGACGGCGGCAGCGCCGGCTGGGGCGCCTACAGCGCCGCCAAGTTCGCCGTCAGCGGGCTGAGCGAAGCGCTGGCCGCCGAGGCCGCCCCGCATGGCGTGCGCGTGTCGCTGGTCTATCCCGGCGCGATGCGCGCGCAGGCGGACGGCTCGCGCCCGGAGGCGGGCATCGGCCACGCCGCTTGCGGCGATCCGACCAAGGCCGCGCGCGCCCTGATCCAGGCGGCGCAGGCGCAATACGCGCCGCTGCACCTGTTTCTGGGGCGCGACGCCTTCGACCAGGCGCGCGGCAAGATCCAGTCGGTGCAGCAGGAACTGGCTCGCTGGCGTGAAATGTCGGTGTCGATCGGTTTTGTCGATGAACGGCGCCTGGCGGCCTGACGCTGGGCGTCTACCCGGACAGCCCCTGCGCCACCTGGTAGGCGCCCAGCAGCGCCAGGCTGACCATGAAGCATTGCTTGAACGCGCGCGCCGACAGCCGGCTGCGTAACCACTGGCCCAGCGCCATCCCGGCCAGCGCCGGCAGCAGCATCAGCACCGAGGTGCCGGCCGCGCCCGGCGTGTAGCTGCCGTTCAGCCACAGCCCCGCCGCCAGCGCCACGGTGGACAGCGTGAACGAGATGCCCATCGCCTGGATCAGGCCGTCCTTGCCCAGGTTCAGCGCCTGCAGATACGGCACGGCGGGAATCACGAAGACCCCCGTGGCGGCGGTGATGAGCCCCGTCACCGCGCCCACCGCCGCGCCCAGCGCGCCCTCGCGGCGCGCCGGCACTGTGGGCGGCGCGCCGAACATACCCCAGGCGGCATAGGCCACCAGAGCGGCGCCCAGGCAGACGCTGGCCCAATGGCCGGCGGGTGCGCCGAACCACGCGGCCCCCGCCAGCGTGCCGACGCAGACGCCGATCTGCATGGCGGCGATGCGGCGCCATACCCGCAACAGCGTCGGCCACGGCCGCGCCTGCCACAGGTTGGTGATGAGCGACGGCACGATCAGCAGCGCGGCGGCCTGCGCCGGCGCCATGATCAATGCCAGCATGGCCATGGAAATGGTCGGCAGGCCCAGCCCCACCACACCCTTCACCATGCCGGCCAGCACGAAGATCGCGGTGGTCGCGGCCAAGAGCGCGGGCGTGCCCACGCCCGGCAGGTCGGCGGCGCTCAAGCGGCCTCGCAGTGCGCGGTGAGCGCGTCGCGTGGACGGCCGAACAGGGCATAGGCGACGTCGTCGCCGGCGCCCTGGCTGGCGGCGCGCAGCAGCCACTGGCGGCCCTCGCACAGGTCGGCGGGCTGGCCGGCCCCATACAGGGCCGGGCCGCCGATCAGCGCGATGCCGAGCATGCGCTGGGCCGGCGCATGGCCGGCGCGCGCCGCCGCCCGCAGCCAGGTCAGCATCGCGGGGTAGTCGCCCAGGGTCTGGGCCTCCAGCGCCAGCGCGTACTTCTGCGCCGGCGTGGCGTAGGCCGACAGGGTGCCGTTGGCTTCGGCCAGGCCTGAGGAATGCAGCGCCAGCGCCGTCAACAGCGCCGCGCACCAGGTTCCGGCCTGGCGGCCTCCAGGGGAGAATGTCATGGGATTGATCCGCTTTCGGTGATGGATGCAGGCATTCTGCGCGCGGGGCGGCGCCGGCCCTATCGGGATCTGGCGCAGGCCGCCTACGGAACAGCCTGAGCCTGGCGTGCTACGCTTTTCGGTATGCGCTTCGACCTGACCGATCTGCGGCTTTTCCTCAATGTGCAGGAAACCGGCTCCATCACCGCCGGCGCGCGGCGTTCGCACATGACGCTGGCGTCGGCCAGCGAGCGTATCCGAGGCATGGAGCAAACGCTGGGCGTGCCGCTGCTGTTGCGCGAACATCGCGGCGTGCAGGCCACGCCCGCCGGCCGCACGCTGGCGCATCACGCGCGCCTGGTGCTGGCGCAGATGGACCGCATGCGCGGCGAACTGGACCACTATGGCCAAGGGCTCAAGGGCCACGTGCGGGTGTTGTGCAACACCACCGCGCTCAGCGAGCACCTGCCGGCGGTGCTGGGCGAGTTCCTCAAGGATCATCCGCGCGTGTCGGTCGATCTCGAAGAACGCCTCAGCTTCGACATTGCCGACGCCCTGCGCGCCGGCACCTGCGACATCGGCGTGCTGGCCGATTCGGCCGACCTGCAGGGCCTGCGGGTGTCGCGCTTTCGCCATGATCCGCTGGCGCTGGTGGTGCCGCCGGATCATCGCCTGGCCGGCGGCAAGACCGCGTTGCTGGCCGACGTGGCGGACGAGGAATTCGTCGGCCTGGTGGAAGGCAGCGCCTTGCAGGAACACATCGCCCAGCATGCGCGCCGCCGCGGCAAGGCGCTGTCGTACCGCGTGCGCCTGCGCGATTTCGACGCGGTCTGCCGCCTGGTGGGCCAGGGCGTGGGCATCGCCATCATGCCGCGCGTGGCCGCCGTGCGCCACGGCCGCGCCGCGGGCGTGCGGCGGCTGGCGCTGATGGATGACTGGGCGAGGCGCGACCTGGTGCTGTGCGTGCGCGGCGAGTTGCCGGCCTATGCCCAGAAGTTGGTGGCGTACGCGCTGCGCGACGCGCCCCGCGCCTAGTCTGGCGCGCGGCGTCTTCGCATGCGAACAGGGCCTGGTCGGCGCGGCTCAAGGCCCTGCCAGCGGCGCCCCGCGCAAGTGGCCGCGCTCGAACCACGACCCCGACGCCACGGCGGCCAGGATCACCAGTCCGTACAGGCCCATGGCCAGCGCGGCGACCGCGAAGAACCAGGTCAGCGATCCCGTCAGGTGCAGCACCGCGCCACCCAGGCCGATGGCGGTGGCCAGCCGCAGGACCCCGGCCCACAACGGCCATTTCAAGCGGCCCGCGCCCTGCGAGGCGAAGTACATCGAAAAGCCCATCGCGAAAAAGCCGTACATCGGACCGGCGATGCGCAGATAAGCGGCGCCGGCTTCCAGCATGTGGTCCTCGGCGCCGAACAGGCGCAGCCAGGCTTGGGGGAACAACGCCGCCGTCAGACCGATGGCTTCGGCCAGCGCGAAGGCCATGGCGCCGCCGGTCAGGGCGATGCGCAGCGCCCGTTCCGGCTGGCCGGCGCCGATGTTGGAACCCACCATCGCCACCATCGGCGCGCCCAGGCCGAACGCCAGCGGCATCATCAAGTATTCCAGCCGCACCGCGATGCCGTAGCCGGCCACCGCGGCGGTGCCGGCATAAGCGCCCACCAGCGCCGCCGTCAGCGCCACCAGGCCGTTGGTGAGCAGAGGGTTGAGCGTGGCCAGCGCGCCCACCCGCAGGATGCTGCGCATCAGGCTCAGGTGCAGGCGGCTGCGGGTCAGGCGCGCGGCGTTGCGGCCGCTCAGGCAATAGCCGCCCAGTACCAGCGTGCCCACCGCGTAGTAACTGACCAGCGCCCAGCCGCCGCCGGCCACGCCCAGCGCCGGGAACGGGCCCCAGCCGAAGATCAGGCAGGGCGACAAGGGCACCAGCAGCAGCGCGCCGCCGCAGATCACCGCGCCCGGCACCAGCATGTTGCCGGTGCCGCGGATGACGCTGGCGAAGGCGTTCATCAACCACATCAGCACGATGCCGCTGAAGATGACGTTGGAGTAGGCCAGCGCCGCGTCCAGCGCCGCGCCTTCGGCGCCGAGGGCGCCATACAGCAGCGGCCCGCAGGCCAGTAGCAGCACGCAGAACACCAGGCCCAGCGCAGCGTTCAATACCACCGCGTGCAGCACCAACTGATCGGCCTCCCGTTGCCGTCCGCCGCCCAGGGCGCGCGCCACGGCCGCCGAGATGCCGCCGCCCATCGCGCCCTGCGACATGTTCTGCATCAGCATCAGCACCGGCACCACCAGCGCCACCCCGGCCAGCACCGGCGTGCCCAGGCGCGCCAGGAACCAGGTCTCGATCAAGCCGGTGGCGGACTGCGCCAGCATCATCAGGATATTGGGCCAGGCCAGCCGCGCGAGCGTGGGGGCGATCGGCGCGTGCAGCATCGCCTGCAGGCGTGCGTTGGCGGGGTGGGGCACGGCGGCGGCGCGGGTGGCGGGCATGGTCGGGGAGGCCGGAGGAGAGCGTGCGGAAAATTTACGTGCATATGCCAATAATTGTCAACAATGCGCTAGACTCGGGTCCGTCGCGGCAGTAGCGTAATGGACTTGCCGTGCCCCTCCGAACCCATCATGTCCGACACCGATTCCTCCGCCATCCCCCCGGACCCGCTGGTCTGCAACGGCGCCGCCTTGCGCAAGGCCACCCGGCGCGTCTCGCAGTTGTACGACACGGTGCTGGCGCCCTGCGGCCTGAAGGTGTCGCAACATTCGATCCTGGTACACATTGCGCGCGCCGGCACGCCGTCCATGACCGATCTGGCGCGCGCCATGGTGCTGGACCGCTCCGCGCTGGCGCACAACCTCAAGCCGCTGGAACGCGATGGCTATGTGCGCATGGCGCGCGACGAGCGCGACGGCCGCAGCCGCCGCGTGGCGCTGACCGACGCCGGCCGCGACAAGCTGGCCGAGTCCAAGCGCCTGTGGAAGGATGCGCAACGGCGCTTCGAGGCGGCCTATGGCGCCGAGCGCGCCGCCGCCTTGCGTCAGTCGCTCGCGGACATTTTCTCCGACGATTTCGCGCTGGCGTTCAGTCGCGGTTGACGGGGGCCGGCTTGCGGGTCCGGCCCTGGATCAGGACCGCGCCCAGCACGCACGCCATGCCCGCGAGCTGATGGCGCGACAATGATTCGTGCAGCAGCAGCGCCGCCAGCAGTACGGCCGAGACGGGCGCGATGGCGGTGAACAGGGCGGCTTCCGACCCGGCCACGCGCTGCGCGCCGGCGTACCACAGCACGAAGCCGGCCACGGTCGGCACCAGCGCGTAATAGGCGACCGCCAGCAGCGCCTCGGCGGAGAGCGCCAGCGTCCACGGCGCTTCCATCAGGCTGGCCGGCAGGCACACGGCCAGGCCCATGGCGCACATCAAGGTCGACAGCGCCAGGGGCGGCAGCGGCACGCGCAGCCGCTTTTGCAGCAGGATGAACAGGCCTTCGCACACCACCGCGCCCAGCACCAGCGCATTGCCGACCCATGAGCCGGCGCCCGGCGCCGCGGCGCCGCGCGTCATCAGCCATACACCGGCCGCCGCCGTGGCGATGGCCAGCAGCGTGGCCTTGCCGGGCCGTTCACCCAGCAGCGCGATGGCGATGGCGGCCGACACCAGCGGCAGGGTGCCGAGGATTACCCCGCCATCGACCGCCGAGGTGCGGCCCAGGCCGGTGATCAGCAACGTGGTGTAGCCGACACTGCCGGCCGCCGCCTGCGCCGCCAGCAGCAGCCAGTCGTGCCGGCTCAGGCGCGGCAGGCGCATGCCGGCCAGCCATCCCAGCAGCGCGAAGCAGGGCAGCGCCAGCGCGAAGCGCAACGCGGTGGCGGTAAAGGGCGGCAGCCCGGTGGCGATAATCTTGCTGGCGACGACGGTGCTGCCCACCAGCACCATGGCGGCGGCCAGGCAGGCATACCCTTGGGTTCGGTTCATGGAAAACGGCCGGAATCAGGACAAGGCCGCAGCGTAGGCGCGAGCGGCGCCCACGGTCTTGAACGAAATTGCGGCGGGCCTGCCGGGGGCGCCGTCAGCGCGCGGCAGCCTGGGCGTAGCGGCCGGGCGACACGCCATAGGCGCGCGAGAACAGCCGTGTCATGTGGCTCTGGTCGGCGAAGCCGGCGGCCGCGGCGGCGTCGGCCAGCGCCATCCCCTGGCGCAACAGGCGGCGCGCCAGCAGCAGACGGCGCTGCATCTGGTATGCGTGGGGTGTCATGCCGGTGGCGCGGCTGAAGGCGCGCAGCACCTGGAAGCGGCTCAGGCCGCTGGCCCGGGCCAGGTCGGCCAGCGACAGCGCGGCGGCGGGCGCGTCATCGATCAGGCCGAGCGCGTGGCGGATGCCTGCGGGAATGCCAGGCCGTGACGGCTGCGCGGCCTGGCGGCCGGCGCGCGCCAATACCCGCAGCAACAGCGTGTCGCGCGCCAGCGGCTCGCCACCGGCAATGGCCAGTGCGTATAGCGACAGCAGGTCCGCCGCCAGCGCGGGTGCGTCCATCACCGGGTGCTCGAATTCGAAGCCCGCGCCGGCCGGCAGCGCGCCGGCGGCGTCGGCCACCACCGCCGGGTCCAGGTACAGCATTTGCCAGGCGCGCTCGCCGCCGACGGGGGCGCCGTCGTGCACCTCGCCGGGATTGACGGTGATCACCTGGCCCGGACCCGCCTCGACCTGGCCGCGGCCGCTGTGCGAGACCTGTCCGCCCTGGCGCAGCACGCCGATGCCGTACTGCTCGTGCGTATGCCGCGCAAACGTCCGGGCGCTGCGCGCGGCCACCGCCTGAATGCCGGCCAGGGCGCTGCGGTGCATGACGAACTGGTTGGCGCTCATGGGTGGGTTCCGGGGTGTGCCGATACGCTTGCGCGCGGATTCAGGGCCGCGCGTTGCGGCTGAAGACGTCGCGCAAGGCCGCCGCGAACAGGGCATCGACATCGCGGCGCAAGCCGTCGGCGCGGCTGAATAGCGAAATCGGCGGCAGGGTCCAGTCGAAAGAATACGGCACGATCGCCGCGCCGGCGATACGCACCAGCTCGTCGGCGATGTCGGCCGGCAGGATCGATACGGCGCGGTCGCTGGCGACGATCATCTCGCCGATCAGCTTGGACGAATCGCTCTGCACCGAGGGCGTCGGCGGCGCCAGGCCGGCTCGCAGGAAAATGTCGGCGACCTGCTCGCGGATGGGGCTGTCCGGCGTGCCGAGGATCCAGTCCAGGTCGGCCAGCATGTTCCATTCGAGGCGCGCGCGGCCCAGGCGCGCGGCCAGGCGGCGGCTGGCGATCAGGCGTGGCGGCTGGTGATACAGCACCTCGAAGTCGATCTGGCCCAGGTCCACCGAGGGCGTGGCCCAACCCACCACCACGTCCAGGGTGTGGTCGCGCAACTGGCGCAGCAGGGCCGGTCCCTGGCCTTCGTGGATGGTGGCGGTGATTCCGCGGCCCTGCGGCACGGTGCGCGCAATGGCGGCCGACAGCAGTTGCCCCGAGACGAACGGGATCACGCCGATATGCAGATGGGCCGCGTGGCCGGCGGCCACTGCCTCCATTTCCTGCACCAGGTGGCCCAGGTCGTGGACCAGCGCGCGGGCCCGCGCCAGCACCACCGCGCCCAGCGGCGTGGGGGTCATGCCGCGCACCGAGCGCTCGAACAGCGGCACATCGAACATGCTTTCCAGTTCGGCCAGCGCATTGGTCACGGCCGGCTGGCTGGTGGCCATGTGTTCGGCCACCCGCGTCAGCGAGCCATGCTGCTCGATTTGCAGCAAAAGCATCAGGTGCCGCATCTTGAGCCGCGAGCTCAGTTTCCGGAGCACGTCGTCCGGGGAAAACGGTGTCATAGACAAGGCATAAGAAAAAGGTAATGTGACAATATTAAATCCGAATGGTCGCCTTATGTCTGTCATCCTAGAATCTGCCCTATTCAAGACTAGGAGGCGCCGCCCCATGAATTCGCAAGCAGACCGCCAGGCCGCCCTGGATTACCACGAGTTTCCCACCCCGGGGAAGATCTCCGTCGTGGCGTCCAAGCCGCTCGTCAACCAGCGCGACCTGGCCCTGGCCTATTCGCCCGGCGTGGCGGCGGCCTGCGAGGAAATCGTGGCGGACCCGGCCAATGTGTTTCGCTATACCGGCCGCGGCAACCTGGTGGGCGTGATCACCAACGGCACCGCGGTGCTGGGCCTGGGCAATATCGGCGCGCTGGCCTCCAAGCCGGTGATGGAAGGCAAGGCGGTGCTGTTCAAGAAATTCGCCGGCCTGGACGTGTTCGACATCGAGATCAACGAAACCGACCCGGACAAGCTGGTCGAGATCATCGCCGGGCTGGAAGCCACGTTCGGCGGCATCAACCTCGAAGACATCAAGGCGCCGGAGTGCTTCACGGTCGAGCGCAAGTTGCGCGAGCGCATGAAGATCCCCGTTTTCCACGATGACCAGCACGGCACCGCGATCACGGTTTCCGCCGCCTTCATCAATGGCCTGAAGGTGGTGGGCAAGGACATCGACAAGGTCAAGGTGGTCACGTCGGGCGCCGGCGCGGCCGCGCTGGCCTGCCTGGATCTGATGGTGGATCTGGGCCTGCCGCTGGAGAACATCTGGGTCACCGACATCGAAGGCGTGGTCTACGAAGGCCGCACCGTGCTGATGGACCCGGACAAGGCGCGCTTCGCGCAGAAGACCGAGGCGCGCAAGCTGGCCGAAGTCATCGAGGGCGCGGACGTGTTCCTGGGTCTGTCGGCCGGCGGCGTGCTCAAGCCCGAGATGGTCGCCAAGATGGGGCCGCGCCCGCTGATCCTGGCGCTGGCCAACCCCACGCCGGAGATCCTGCCGGAAGTGGCGCATTCGGTGCGCGACGACGTGGTGATGGCGACTGGCCGTTCGGACTACCCGAACCAGGTCAACAACGTGCTGTGCTTTCCGTACATCTTCCGCGGCGCGCTGGACGTGGGCGCCACGACCATCACGCGCGAAATGGAAAAGGCGGCGGTCTACGCCATCGCCGAGTTGGCCGAGGAAGAACAGAACGAAGTGGTGGCCGCGGCCTATGGCACCTACGACATCTCGTTCGGCCCCGACTACCTGATTCCCAAGCCGTTCGATCCGCGCCTGATCGTGCGCATCGCCCCGGCGGTGGCCAAGGCCGCCATGGAGGGCGGCGTGGCCACGCGCCCGCTGGCCGACCTGGAAGCCTACGAAGAGCAACTGCAGCAGTTCGTGTACCACTCCGGCGCCTTCATGAAGCCGCTGTTCTCGGCCGCCAAGCGCATCGTGCGCGGCGGCGGCAAATCGCGCATCGTCTTCACCGAGGGCGAAGACGAACGCGTGCTGCGCGCGGTGCAGGTGGTGGTGGATGAAGGCCTGGCGCGCCCTATCCTGGTGGGCCGCCCTGCGGTGCTGCTGTCGCGCATCGAGAAATTCGGCCTGCGCCTGCGCCTGGGCGAGGACGTCGAGGTCACCAACCCCGAATACGACGAACGCTTCCACCAGTACTGGACCACGTACTGGGAGCTGATGTGCCGCCGCGGCATCACCAAGGAAATGGCGCGCGTGGAAATGCGCCGCCGCCTGACCCTGATCGGCGCGATGATGGTGCATCTGGGCGATGCCGACGGCATGGTCTGCGGCACGGTCGGCGCTTACCACGACCACCTGCGCTTCATCGACGAAGTGATCGGCCGCCGTCCTGGCGCCAACGTCTATGCCGCGATGAACATCCTGCTGCTCAACGAGCGCACCGTGGTGCTGGTGGACACGCACGTCAACGATGAGCCCACGGCCGAGCAGATCGCCGAGTTCACCATCGCTGCCGCGCGCGAAATGGGCCGCATGTTCCTGGCGCCCAAGGTGGCGCTGCTGTCGCGCTCGAACTTCGGTTCGGGCAGTTCGGCATCGGGCGCCAAGATGCGCCGCGCGCTGGAGCTGGTGCGCGAGGCTGCACCTGACCTGGAGATCGACGGCGAGATGCACGGCGATTGCGCGCTGGACGAGGCGCTGCGCCTGCGCATCCTGCCGTCCTCGACGCTCAAGGGCGAGGCCAACCTGCTGGTGTGCCCGAACGTGGACGCCGGCAACATCGCCTACAACCTGCTCAAGACGGCCGCCGGCGGCAACGTGGCGGTGGGCCCGATCCTGCTGGGCGCCAATGCGCCGGTGCACATCCTGACTTCCAGCTCGACCGTGCGCCGCATCATCAACATGACGGCCATGACGGTGCTGGACGCCAACCGCATCGAAGGCTGATCGGCGCGCGGTCCCGCGCGGCCGCAAGGCAAAACGCCCGCGTCATCGCATGATGACGCGGGCGTTTTTTCATGGGGCCGACCAGGCCGGCAGGCGACTCAGTTGGCGCTGGCCTTCCAGGTGCCGTCGGATTGCTTGCAGAACCAGAACTTCCAGGTTTCGGTGGTGCTGGTGCGGGCGAAATCGCCTTCCAGCAGGCGACAGGTGCGATCGCCCGCCGTGCTGGTCTGCAGCGGTGTGATCTTGGCGGTGATCGGCGCGGCCTTGCGCTTGGGCGTGCTCGACCAGTTGACGCTGCGGCCATCGGCAGTGTTGTTCAGCGCTTCCGCGACGGCCTGGTGGAACGCGGGCTTGTCGGCCTTGGAAATCTGCGTGATGAGGGCGTTGTTCAGCATCACGGCGGGAGCCGCCAGGACCGGTCCGGAAGCGGCGCCGGCGGCGAGTGCGAATGCGATGAGTCGGATGGTTTTCATTGCGGGGTCCCTCGTTGTTGTCAGGGCTGCGCGCGCAGCCTTTTGATGGTCAGGTACCGATGGTACGCGAAGCCCGCGCTTCTTGTCTCGACCGCCCCGTGACATGCGCCGGCGTGTTTGCGCGGGCACAAAAAAGGCCGCCCGGAGGGCGGCCAAGGTACAACAAGGGGAGGGGTAAATCCGTGCGACGGGCGCTCAGTTGGCGCTGAGATACACGCCGGCGAATGGCGTGTCGTCGGGTTCGACACCCGAGACTTGGCCGGCGGCCTTGGCGGCGGCCAGGTCGGCCTGCACTTGGGTGCGCGTCAGGCCGGATTGGGGGGCGCCATAAACGCCCTGGAAGGGCATGTCGTTGGGCTCGACGTTCGAGACCTGGCCGGCGATCTTGGCGGTGGCCAGGTCGGCCTGCACCTGGGCGCGGGTCGGGCCTTCATAGGGGGTGCCGTAGACGCCCTGGAAGGGCATGTCGTTCGGTTCGACGTCCTGCCCGGCGTAGGCGCCGGCGCTCAAGGCGGCCAGGGACATCAACAGGGCAGAGGCAAGGGTCTTTTTCATGGTGAATCTCCGATTTCAGAAGCCGGGGAGCGAATCCGGCGGCTTGTCCGTCGTGGTTCGTTGTTGTTTCCCGATGGCTCAATACTGCGCGCAATCGAGATACGGATAAACCCTGATATCGGTAAAAGATTTTTCCATGAATGGAAAGAATTCGCAGGAAGCTGGAATTAGATCCAATTTATGGAATTAATAGCCGTTGCGCGATGGCTCGGCATGCGGGCGGCAAGGCATGTGTCCCCCCGCCCGCGAGGCGCCCATGGCCTGGACCAGGCGCGCCTTCGCCGGCTGGCCCAGGCCCGCCAGACGCGTCGGCGCGAATCGCGCCAGGACCCTGCCCCTGTTGGGGGGGCGGTTCAGTAGTGCGGCGGCAGCTCGTCGCGCAGGCTGCGCCACTGCGCGCCGCCCTCGGGCGCCTGCTGCTGGCGCAGGTCGGCAAGCTCGCGCTGCAGGCGGTCGATCTGCTGCTGTTGGCGCACGATGATCTGGTTCAACTGTTCCAGCAGGTCGTCGGCGAAACTGGCCTTGACCTCCAGGTCCAGCAACCGGCGTTCGATGTCTTGCGAATTTTCCATGACGCTATTAGAACCCATTGTCCTGCGTCCATTCCCCGCGCGCCGGGCCGTATCGACATTGCCGACGTCCTGTGCGAGGCTGCGGGGCACGGTGGCATATCGGGGAATTCGATTGACGCGGGAGCGATACTGGCGCGGCGCCCTGGCCCGCCCCTTTCTGCATGGCCTGCTGGGCATGGCGCCGGCGGTGACGGCGTTGGCGCAATCCGCGGCGCCCCAGGCGCTGGCGCCGGTGGTGGTGAGCGGTACCCGTATCGGCGTGCCGCTGCTCGAGACGCCGGCCTCGGTCGATATCGTCGGCGGCGCGGGAATGCGCCGTGGCCAGCCGGGGATCAACTTGTCCGAAGGCCTGGCCGGCGTCCCCGGCTTGCAAATCCAGAACCGCCAGAACTACGCGCAGGACCTGCAGATATCCAGCCGGGGATTCGGCGCGCGCTCCACCTTCGGCGTGCGCGGGGTGCGGCTATATGTGGACGGCATCCCGGCGACCATGCCCGACGGGCAGGGCCAGACTTCGAACATCGACATCGGCTCGCTCGATCGGGTGGAGGTGCTGCGCGGGCCGTTCTCGGCGCTGTACGGCAATTCCTCGGGCGGCGTGATCCTGGCTTATACCGAAGACGGCGCCGTGCCCTCGGCAATCGGCGCCTCGGCCTGGGCTGGCAGCGGCCACACCTGGCGCTATGGCGCCAAGGCTTCCGGCACGTCCGGCGACATGGACTACGTGCTGGACCTGTCGCGCATGACCACCGACGGCTACCGCGACCACAGCGCCGCGCGCAAGAACCTGGGCAACGCCAAGCTGGGCGTGCAACTGGACGATGCCAGCCGGCTGACGATCGTGGCCAACCGCGTGGACCTGAGAGCCCAGGACCCGCTCGGCCTGACCTACGCACAGTTCCAGGACGCGCCGCGCAGCGCCGGCCTGGCGGCGCAGTACGACACCCGCAAGACCGTGCGCCAGACCCAGGGGGGGCTGGTCTACGAGCGCCACATCGACGGCGCCAACACGCTGCGCCTGATGGTCTACTACGGCCAGCGCGACACCACGCAGTTCCAGGCCATCCCACCCGCGGCGCAGGCGGCCCCGACCCAGTCGGGCGGCGTCATCGACCTGCGCCGGCGCTATGGCGGCGCGGACCTGCGCTGGACCGCGGAACTGGGGCCGGCGGACCGGCCCTTGACCCTGGTCGGCGGCTTTGCCTACGACACGCTGCGCGAGAACCGCAAGGGCTACCAGAATTACACGGACGACGGCGCCACCCGCCAGCTCGGCGTGCAAGGGACGCTGCGGCGCGACGAGACCAATACGGTCTCCAACGCCGATCCCTACCTGCAGGCCTCGTGGCGCGTGGCGCCGCGCTGGACACTGGACGCGGGCCTGCGCTACAGCACGGTCGCGTTCCGTTCGCGCGATCATTACATCGTGCCTGGCAACGGCGATGACAGCGGCGACGCCCGCTACCGTCGCGCCCTGCCGGTGGCCGCGCTACGTTACCAGCCCGACACGCGCACCAGCCTGTATGTGTCTTATGGCCGCGGTTTCGAAACCCCCACGTTCAACGAGCTGTCGTACCGGCCGGGCGGACAGCCCGGCCTGAACTTCGGCCTGGCGCCCGCGCTCAGCGACAACGCCGAGGCGGGCCTGAAGACGGACCTGGCGGGCGGGCAACTGAGCGCCGCCGTGTTCCGGGTGTCGACGCGCGACGAGATCGTGGCGGCCGGCAGCACGGGCGGGCGCGCCACGTTCCGCAACGCCGGGCGCACCCGGCGCGATGGCGTGGAGCTGGGCTGGTCGGCCGGTTTCGCCAGGCACGGGCGAGCGCAACTGGCGTATACCTGGCTGGATGCGCGCTACCGCGATGAGGGCGGCGGCGCGATCCGCGCCGGCAGCCGTATCCCGGGCATCGCGCGCCAGTCGGCCTACGCCGCGCTGGCCTGGGCCCCGCCGCAAGGGTGGCAGGCCGGCATCGAGGCTCGCTATCTCGGCCGTCTGTACGCCAACGATGCCAACGACGCCGCCGCGCCTGCCTATGTGGTGGCGGCGCTGTCGGCCGGCTATGTGAAGCGCCTGGGCAACTGGGAGGTGAATGCCTATGCCCGCGTCGACAATCTGTTCGACCGGCGTTACGCCGGTTCGGTCATTGTCAACGAGAGCAATGGCCGCTATTACGAACCGGCCCCGGGGCGTGGCCTGGGTGGGGGGCTGGGGGCGACCTACCGGTACTGAGCCGGACGTCCGGGCCCGTTCAGCGTTCGCGCTGATCCCCATAGCAGAAGGCGTGGTCCTCGCAGGCGCCGCAACCCGGCGCGGCCTGCGGCGGCAGGCCGGCATGCTCGAAAGCGGAATACGCCAGGAATTGCTTCCAGCGCAGGTTGCGGCTGTTGCGCGCCACCAGGCCGGGGTAGTGGCGGGTCAGCAGCGCGGTGACGTCCTCGCGCCCGCTCAGGCCGAGGTCGCGCCACAGGTGGTCCGGCCGCAGGCAGGCGTGCGCCAGCACGCTGGTGACCCAGGCGGTCGTCATGGCCTGGCCGCTGCAGGCGTCGAGCAGCACGCGCAGCCGCCGCGTGAAATCCGGTTGCGGGCTGGCCAGGCCGCGCGCGGCGTAGGCCGGCAGTTGCGCCCGCAGGCCGGCGCCGGCCGGCGCGCCAGGGAACAGGTTGGCCAGCACCTCGACCAGCTCGGCGGGAGACAGGCCGGTGCGGGCCAGATCGCGGTGCGCCAGGCTCTTGCCGATCACCGTGGCGAAAAAGCGGGCGTCGGGATGGTCGGGCGCGGCCTGCTCCAGCAGGCTATCGGTCAGGGCATCGATGTCCCGGGCGAGCGGGGCGGCGGTCAGGACGGCATCCATGGCGGTTCGCGGCAAGCAAGGTTCTAAGGAATCGTTATATGCCGCAATATATAACGAAGAAGGATACCCCTGTCTGCGATCGGTCAAGGCGGCCGGGCCGGGCAGGGCGGCGGACAAATGGGGGCGGTATCATCGGCGGGCTTCCCACCACAGGTTCATGCGATGCCCCGTCTTGCCCCTCTTGCGGTTCCCCGCCATCTCGGCGCCGTTGCGCTGGCGCTGGCCGGCCTGTTCGCCCTGTCCGCGCCGCCGCCCGCGGCGGCGCACGACATCGGCGCCTTCATCGAGGCCACGCGCCTGGGCCGCTACCCGTTGCGCGAGCCGGAGCGCCGCGTCTGGGGCGCCGAAAATGTCAGGGATGCCGTGCTGGTGGGGCAGGTGGAGAACCGGCTGTACCTGTACCACTACCTGCGCCAGGGTGGCGCTGGCACGCCGTCCGAACTGGCATTCCGTTCGCGGCCACTGGTGATCGATCCGGCCGCCTGGAACCCGGCGCGCGAGGAGGATGTCAGCGTGTCGGCGCCGCGCGACGGGCTGGGGTTCTATTGGGTGACTTACACCTATCCCGATGCCGATGGCCGGCAGGCCCACGGCTTCCTGGTGGACGAGAGCGGCGCCGTGGTGACGGTGCGCGCCGATGCCACCCGGGTGGTGGCGACGGCCGAGCAGCCTTGGGACGAGGCGCGCCGCGCCCGGGCGCTGGCCACGCTCAAACCGGCGCTGGCGGGGTTTCCCTGGCGCCTGCCGGCTTTTCCCGCCGATGTGCGTTTCGAGACGCGGCCGCCGGTCGAGACGACCGCGGCCTTCCGCAAGCTGCATCAGGCGGTGCGCGCCATCCCGCGCGCCCGGGCGGCCGACTTCAACCGGGCCTTCGCCGCGCTGCGCCGCTTCGTGCTGGAGCACGACTACCGCGAGATCGATCCGCAGAACAAGGACGCCGAGATGCTGACGGCCCTGAACGACTATGGCTTCTGGCTGGCCGAGGCGGGCGAGGCGGTCGAGGCCGAGCGGGTGCTGGACGAGGTGTTGCGCCGCGATCCGGCACGCACGCCGGCCTACTTGAACCGCGCCGACGCGCGCATCAAACTGCGTGACCGCCAGCGCGAGCAGCGCGATGTGCACGCAACGCGGGCCCAGGAAGACTATCGCCTATATTGCTCGCGCAGGCTGGCGGCCGGCGAGGCGATCCCGGCGAACGTGGCCGCGCGCATCGGCGCGGCGTTGGGCGCCAAGGCGCTCGATGCGACGGCGTGCCGGCCGCGGTTGGTGATTTTCGAGGCGATCCGCGCTGGCGACCTGAACGCCGTGCGCGCCGAACTGGCGCAGGGCCAGGACCCGAATGGCGTCAACGAGTACGGCGTGTCGGCATTGAGCATTGCCACCCACAACCGGCAACTCGAGATGGTGCGGGCGCTGCTGGCCGCCGGCGCCAAGGTCGATGGCCCCAATCGCGGCGCGCCGCTGCTGGCCTCGGCGCTGCCGCAGGCGCGCGACACCCGTCCGGCCGCCGAGCGCTATGCGCTGGCCGACACGCTGATCGCCGCGGGCGCCTCGCTGGAGGCGCTCGACGCCAATGGCACGCCGCTGCTGCTGCGGCGTGTCTCGTACTACGCCGAGGATAGGGACACGCTCGACTACCTGCTGGCCAAGGGCGCCGATCCGAATGGCCGCGAGAAGAATGGCCGCTCGGTGCTGCACGCGGCCATGAGCAGTCCGTCGAAATTCTGGTTCGCGGAAAAACTGCTGGCCAAGGGCGCGGACATCAATGCCGCCTATATCCGCATGTACTACGGCCGCCAGGCCATGTGGGAAACACCGCTGCTGGAAGCGCTGCGTGAATCGCCCGGCGGCGAGCCCAAGCCGCAGGTGTTCGAGCGCGTGGCGTTCGCGCTGGCCAGGGGCGCCGATCCGGCCGTGGGCGGCTATGGGCCGAAGGCGGGGCAGCAGCGCGCCGGGCTGGACGAAGCCTTGAGCCTGGCGGCGCGGCAGATGTCGCCGGAACTGGTGGACCGGTTGGCGCAGGCCGCCGCCGGCAAGCCGCGCGCGCCGTTGACGACGGCGGCACTGTCGAGCCTGCTGCGGCAATGGAACGAGGTCGAGAACCGCGCCGATGCGCAGGCCAAGGGGGCGCAGTGGGACGATCTGCGGGCGCGCCTGCGCGCCACCGCCGAGCGCCTGCTGGCGGCGGGCGTGCCGCTGGCGTATTCCGGCAACGCCACCGGCGAATCAACTGACCAGATCGCGCCGCTGTCGCTGCCCTGGTTGCCCGACGATCTTTACCAGGCGTGGCTGCTGGCGGGCGCGAACCCGTCGGATCGCAGCGATCGCGGCACGCGGCTGCGTGGCGTGGTGGATGCCGATGCCCTGCCGCTGGTCATCATGCTGCGGCTGGGCAACGACGCCAAGGCGCGCATGCTGTTGGCGCACGACGGCGGCCTGTATGCCACGCCCGCGCGCTGCGGCATGGCGGTGGCGGACATGCTGGCCTGGAGCCTGAGCGACAACGGCCCGCTCGGGCCGTCCGCCGCGCGCGCTTTGCAGCAGGTGCTGGATGGCGCGGCCAAGGCGCCGGCCTGCGACCTGGCGCAGGGGGCGCGGGTGAAGCCGTTCGTCGGGGTCAGCGCGCGCGACCTGGCGCAGCGCGCCGGCGTGACGCTGGCGGTGAAGGCGCCGGGCTGAGGCTCAGGCCGTGCCTGGCCAACTGGCCCGCGCCGCGCCCGCCGACAGGGGCAGGCTCAGCGCAGAATAGACGCGGGCGTCGCGGCGGGCGAAGGGATCTTCGCCCTTGCGCTTGAGAATATGCCAAAAAAACAGGCGCCTCTCGGCGCCTGTCTGTCGTCATGGAATGACGGGTCTTACATGGCGTGGCCCATGTTGACGTTCATGTTGTACAGCACCCAGGCCGAACCCCCGACGATGATGGCGATGATCATCACGGTGAAGACGAACGTGGCCAGGTTGTCACGGGCCGATTTCGAAGCGCCCATGTGCAGGAAGTACACCAGCTGCACCAGCAGCTGGAGCACGCACAGCGCCACCACACCGGCGATGGTGATGGTGTGGGACAGCGCGCCGCTCATCACCAGCCCGAACGAGCCGAAGGTGAGCAGGAGCGAAAGCACGAAACCGATGATGTAGGACTTCACGGTGCCGTGGTCGGCGGCGTGATCGTCGTGGCCGTGGGCGGCCGCAGCGGAGTGCGACATCAGAGGGCTCCCAGAAGATAGACGAAGGTGAAGACGCAGATCCAGACGATGTCCAGGAAGTGCCAGAACAGGCTCAGGCACGCCAGGCGGCGCTTGTTGACCGAGTCCAGGCCATGGCGGCGGACCATGTCGATCATGACGACGATCCAGATCAGGCCGAACGTCACGTGCAGGCCGTGCGTGCCGATCAGCGTGAAGAACGCCGACAGGTAGGCGCTGCGGCCGGGGCCGGCGCCTTCGGTGATCAGGTGATGGAATTCATAGACTTCCATCGCGATGAAGCCCGCGCCGAACAGGAACGTGACCATCAACCAGCCGATTGCGCGGCTCTTGTTGTTGGCGTGGACGTTCAGGTTGGCCATGCCGAAGGTGAAGCTCGAGAACAGCAGCAACAGGGTTTCGACCAGCACGAACTTCAGGTCGAACAGTTCCTTGCCGGTGGGACCGCCCGCGGTGGCGTTGGACAACACCGCGAACGTCGCGAACAGCACCGAAAAGATCAGCAAGTCGCTCATGAGGTAGACCCAGAAACCGAAAACGGTCTTGGATCCATCGTCATGGTGCGCGTGATCGTCGTGACCCGCGTGGGGGTGAGTGGCTACGGCTTGAATCATGGCTCAGGCGGCCTTCTGCATTTTTTCAAAATGGGCGTTTTCGATGCGTTCGACTTCCGCGGCCGGGACCCAGTAGTCGACGTCGCGGTCATAGGCGCGGACGATGAACGAACCGATCATGCCGACGAAACCGACAATCGCCAGCCACCAGATGTGCCAGATCAGGGCAAAGCACATGACCAGGCCGAACGCGCCGATGAAGACGCCGGCGGCGGTGTTCTTCGGCATGTGGATGTCTTCGTACTTGGCCGGGCGCTTGTAGGCCTTGCCGTTCTGCTTGTCTTCCCAGAACTGGTCCAGTTCATCGACGTGAGGAACATGGGCGAAGTTGTAGAAAGGCGCGGGCGAGGCGATCGACCATTCCAGGGTACGGCCATCCCAGGGGTCGCCCGTGATGTCCAGGTTCTGCTTGCGCTGGCGCACCGACACGAACACTTGCTGCAGCAGGAACCAGATGCCCAGCATGATCAGCGCGGCACCGGCCAGCGCCACCAGCAGGTAGGGCTGCCATTCGGGGTTGTCGTAGTGGTTCAGGCGACGCGTCATGCCCTTGAAGCCCAGGATGTACAGGGGCATGAAGGCCAGGAAGAAGCCGACGAACCAGCAGTAGAACGAGTAGCGGCCCAGGCGTTCGTTCAGCTTGAAGCCGAAAGCCTTGGGGAACCAGTAGGTCATGCCGGCGATACACCCGAACACCACGCCACCGATGATGGTGTTGTGGAAGTGGGCGATCAGGAACAGGCTGTTGTGCAGCACGAACGACACGCCGGGGATGGCCAGCATCACGCCGGTCATGCCGCCGATGACGAACACCAGCATGAAGCCCAGCGTCCACAGCACCGGCGTGGTGATGCGCAGGCGGCCGCGGTAGATGGTGAACAGCCAGTTGAAGATCTTCGCGCCCGTCGGGATCGAGATGATCATTGTGGCGATGCCGAAGAACGCGTTGACGTTGGCCCCCGCGCCCATGGTGAAGAAGTGGTGCAGCCAGACCAGGAACGACAGCACGCCAATGGCGGCCGTGGCGTAGACCATGGACTTGTAGCCGAACAAGGTCTTGCGGGCGAACGTGGCGACCACTTCGGAGTACACGCCGAAGGCCGGCAGCACCAGGATGTAGACCTCGGGGTGGCCCCAGATCCAGATCAGGTTCACGTACATCATGACGTTGCCGCCCATGTCGTTCGTGAAGAAGTGCGTGCCCAGGTAGCGGTCCATCGTCAGCAGCGCCAGCGTGGCGGCCAGCACCGGGAAGGCGGCCACGATCAGGACGTTGGTGACCAGCGAGGTCCAGGTGAAGATCGGCATCTTCATCAGGCTCATGCCCGGCGCGCGCATGCGCAGGATGGTCACGATGAAGTTGATGCCGCTGAGGGTTGTTCCCAGCCCGGAGATCTGCAGCGCCCAGATGTAGTAGTCCACCCCGACACTTGGGCTGTAATCGAGCCCGGACAGCGGCGGATAGGCGAGCCAGCCGGTCGCGGCGAATTCACCGACGAACAGCGAGATCATCATCAGCGCGACGCCGGCGCCGAACAGCCAGAAGCTCAGCGAGTTCAGGAACGGGTAGGCCACGTCGCGGGCGCCGATCTGCAGCGGCACCACGATGTTCATCAGCCCGGTGATGAAAGGCATCGCCATGAAGAAGATCATGATGACGCCGTGGGCGGTGAAGATCTGGTCGTAGTGGTGCGGCGGCAGGAAGCCGGCGGAGTCGGCCGATGCCACGGCCAACTGGGTGCGCATCATGATGGCGTCGGCGAAGCCGCGCAGCAGCATGATCAGCGCGACGATGATGTACATCACGCCGATGCGCTTGTGGTCGACCGAGGTCAGCCATTCGGTCCAGAGATACTTCCACTTGCGGAAGTAGGTGATGGCGCCGAAGACCGCTAGGCCTCCCAGGCACACGGCGGCCAGCGTAACCATGACGATGGGTTCATGGTACGGAATGGCCTCGAGGGTAAGTTTCCCGAGCATTATTGAGTCAATCCTGCAACAAGATTATTCGACGTGGGGGTGCACGTGGCGTCTTCGACGCCGGCCATCTTGGACATGGTGCTGCCCAGGATGTAGTCGAACATGGACGGCGGCACCGAGGCGTACCTGGCGACCGGGTTGTGTTCGCTGCGCTTGGTCAGTTCCTGGTACACGGCCGGGGTCAGCGCGGTGCCGGAAGCCTTGGCTTGCTTGACCCAGTTGTCGAAGCCTTCCTGGGACGTGGCGATGGCCTTGAAGCGCATGCCGGAGAAGCCGGCGCCGCTGTAGTTGGCCGAGATGCCGGCGTAGGTGCCGGGTTCGCGCGCGTTCAGGTGCAGCTTGGTCTCCATGCCGGCCATCGAGTAGATCTGGCTACCCAGCTGGGGAATGAAGAACGAGTTCATGACCGAGGCCGAGGTGATCCGGAAATTGACCGGGACGTCGACCGGGAACGCGATCTCGTTGACCGTGGCGATGTCGTACTCGGGGTAGATGAACAGCCACTTCCAATCCAGCGACACCACTTCGATGGTGACCGGCTTGTGCTCGGAGACGAGCGGCTTGTAGGGATCGAGCGCGTGGGTGGAGCGCCAGGTGATCACGGCCAGGATCGCCACGATGACACACGGGATGGTCCAGACCACGACTTCGATCGCCGTGGAGTGGGCCCACTTGGGCTGGTAGTCGGCTTTGGTATTGGATGCGCGGTATTTCCAGGCAAACGTCAGGACCATGATGATGACCGGGATCACCACCAGGAGCATCAGACCGGTTGCCGTGAACAGCAGGGTCTTTTCCTGAGCGCCAATATCTCCCTTGGGGGAGAGGATTTCCATGTTGCAGCCGCCAAGCAGCATGACCGCGCCGACGCCAAAAATGCGCGTAAGGGTCGCAAGGAGGGGGTGTTTCACGTACAGCCTTGGATGGAAGGTGGGAAATGCTGCGGAGCAGCAGACTGGAATGCTGCTAGGCAGCAACGTCCATCCTATCGGTTTGACCTGGGTCAAGCGTGCGACGAATGGTCGCATTGCCCTGTGGGCTTTTGCCCTCAACGCGGCCGGTCTAGGGTTTTCCCAGGCGGGAGCGGGCGTTGTGGAGAGGAAGTGAGTGCGACGATATGTCGCACCTGCACAAAAAGAGATTGTTGCGATGTGTGGCGTCCGCGCCAATCAGTCGACCAGGACCTCGCGTTCCGGCCCCGGTTTTTTGGCCAGCTTGCGCTGCAGGGAGCGCCGGTGCATGCCCAGCAGGCGGGCGGCGGCCGAGACGTTGCCGCCGGTCTCATGCAGGGCCTGGTGGATGTGCTCCCATTCCAGGCGGTGCAAGGGCGTCATGGTGCTCTCGATGGTAACGGATTCCGGTTTCACCAGGCCCAGGGTGCGCAGGATCATGGGCGCGGTGGCGGGCTTGGGCAGGTAGTCGTCGGCGCCGCGCTTGATGGCTTCGACCGCGGTGGCCACGCTGGCGTAGCCGGTGACCAGCAGGATGCGCATGTCGGCGCGCAGGGCGCGCAGGGGGCGGATCAGGGTCAGGCCGGAGTCTTCGCCCAGGCGCAGGTCGACCAGCGCGAAGGCGGGGCGGATTTCTTCGGCCACGCGCAGCGCCTCGGCGATGCTGGTGGCGGTGCGGGTTTCCAGGCCGCGGCGCGACAGGCTGCGCTGCAGGGTGCGCACGTAGAGCTCGTCGTCGTCGATCAGCAGGCCAAGGTCGGTGGGATTCAACATATCAGGTCCCGGAGCTACCGAGAGGTAAATAAAAGCGGATGCGGGTGCCGCCGCCATCGGCGGCCGTCATGGTCATTTCACCGCCCATCTGCTCGACGGTGGCGTGCGACAGGGCCAGGCCGACGCCCAGCCCGCCGGGCTTGCCGCTGTTGAACAGGCTGGTGGCCGGCAGCAGCGTGTGGTCGGGGTCGAAGCCGTGGCCGTAGTCGCGCACTTCGCCGCGCAGGGCGCCATAGCCGTATTCCAGGTGCAGGTCGACGCGCGGCTCGCTGGCGGCCTCGCCGGCGTCGGCCGCGTTGTTCAGCAGGGCCTGCAGCAGGTGGGCGATGGCCGGATCGACCCGCAGGCTGGCCGGCAGTGTGCCCGATCGCCGCAGGTCGATGGTCGGGCGGATCAGGCGCCACTGCCCCACCACGCGCACCAGGTCCACGGCGGTTGGGACCGCCAGATTGCGGATACGTTCCCGGCACAGGGCCAGCAGTTGGCTGAGGGTGGCGACGTCCTGCTTGAGTTCGGGTTCCTTGACCTCGGCGGCGATCTCGTCGGCCAGCAGGGTCATGGTGGCCAGCGGGGTGTTCAGTTCGTGCGCCATGGCCGCGGCGTGGGTGGCCAGCGCGACGATGCCCTCGTTGCGGGTGAAGCGTTCGCGCAGCCGCGCCAGCTCGCGTTCGCGCGCCCGCAGGTCCGCCGCCAGGCGGGTGCTGAACACCAGCACCACCACCACGGAGATCAGGAAGTTGGCGCCCAGGCCCCACAACAGCAGCGTATGGGTGTTGAGGTCGCCGCGCAGCGGCTGGCCGAAGATGGCGGCGGCGAAATAGCCGGAGATGCCCGCCAGCGCCGCCGCCAGCGCCCAGTTGCGCGGCAGCGCCAGCGCCGCCAGGGCGGTGAGGATCAGGAACATCATGCCGAACGGATTGCTCAGGCCGCCGCTCCAGCCCACCATCCAGGCCAGCACCGCCATGTCCACCAGCAGGTGGCCGAAGGCGGTGGCGGGCGACAGGTCGCGGCTGTGGCGCAGGCGCAGGCTGGCGTAGACGTTGAAGCCGATCAGCACGCCCACGCCGATCCATAGCGGTTCGAGCGGCAGGGCCAGGCCGAGCACGGCGCTGGCCACCAGGATGGTGGCAGCCTGGCCCGCGATGGCGAGCCAGCGCAGGCTGCAGAGGGTACGCAGGAAGGAGAAGGCGGAACTACCGGGCATATCCAGACACAGGGTTGCCGGTCTATCGCCGGCGGATCGGGCGCCCGGCTGCGCGGAACGCTGGCATCCAGGGCGGCGTGGGGGCGCCGCACTGCCGCCGGGCCCCGGGAGGCCGCCGGCGGCGGATGTGTGCAGGCATTGTATGAGGAATCAGGACGGGCCGCAGGCTGCGGTGCGTCCCTTATTATTGAATGTCGGACGTGCCGCTATGGGCCATGAGCACCGGCGGATAGCTTTCCTGGTCGGACGCCATTTGCCCTTGCATTTCGGCGGTCTGGAGTTGCTGTTCGACCTGGGCCCGGCTTTCGCCGGGGCCGCTGGACGCAATGGCGGGCGGGTAGTCTTCCTGCCCGAAGGTGTACTGGCCGTCGGCCTTGGCGCGGGCCAGTTCGGAGGATACCTGGTCCGAGGTCTTGGCGGCGGGCGCGGGATAGCTGACCCGCCAATTGCCGTACAGATCGCGCTTGTACTGGGCGGCCGGGGCCTGGGCCGGCTGGGCTTGCACGGTTGCGGCGACGGTCAGGCCGGCGCAGAGCAACAAGGTGGCTGTCAATGTCTTCATGAAACGCTCCTGGCAATCAAAGCAAACGGCCTGGAGGCAGGCCGCGCCGTCGTCCCCGTTGCGGCATGGGGGCGATTTCCTGGGATGCGGACGATGCATGTCCGGGGCGCCGCCTGGCGGCGCGTCCGGCCTTTTTCAATTCGACCGGCCGCGCGCCATGGCGTTGCAGGAAACGCGGGCTGTCGGGCAAACAGCTATTTCAAGCTTGACATACAGCTGTCAATCCGCTTGCGGCGAGGCGGTGCCCGTATTTCGCTGTGCTGCTTCAGTGCTTGTGACTTCCGGCCGGCGCGGCCGCCGCGGCCAGCGGGCGGGCCTCGGCCGTCACCGGCACGCGCCGCTGCTTGCCATCGGCGTCCTGCACCAGCAGCGTCAGGGTCACCGGGTCGCCCACGGAGATCTGTTTCGCCAGGTCGATCAGCATGACGTGGTAGCCGCCCGGCTTGAGTTCCACCGGCTTGCCGGCCGGCAGGTCGATGGCGGGCACCTGGCGCATCTTCATGACGTTGTCCTGCATCGCCATTTCGTGCACCTCGGCATGCTTGGCGGCGGCGGATTCGACGCCGACCAGACGGCTCGCGGTCGACGAGGTCAGGCGCATGAAGACGCCGGTGGCATGTTGGTTGGGCACCGTGGCGCGGACCCAGGCGTCCTCGACCTTGAGGGTGGCGTCCTGCGCCGAGGCGGGCGCGCTGGCCAGCATCAGGGCGCCCAGGGAGAAGGCGCAGGCAAGGGACTTGAAGGTGGTGGTCATGGTCATTGGAAATTCCTTTGGAGTTGGCGGGGGATCAGAGCACGGTGCGCAGGTCGGCGGCGCATTCCTCGGCGCTCTGCTGGTGTCGCAGGGCCAGGCGCAGCTTGCCCTGGGCGTCGATGACGTAGGTCAGCGCGGTGTGATCCATGGTGTAGGACGAGCCGGTCGGCACCTTCTGGTAGAACACCTTGAAGGATTGCGCGGCCGCGCGGGTCTGCTCGGCGTCGCCGCGCAGGCCCACGAACGCGGGGTCGAAGGCCTGCATGTAGGCGCGCAGGATGTCCGGCGTGTCGCGTTCCGGGTCCACGGTGATGAACAGCACCTGCAACTTGGCGGCGTCGGCCCCGAGCAGGCTTTTGATTTCCAGTGCGCGGGTCAGCGCGGTGGGGCAGATGTCGGGGCATTGGGTGAAGCCGAAGAACAGCATCACGGTCTTGCCGCGATAGTCGGCCAGTTGGCGCGGATGGCCGTCGGTATCGCGCAGCTGGAAATCGCCGGTGGGCATGCTGGACAGATCCATGCCGTTGATCTTGGGGGCGTCGGGGCCGCAGCCGGCCAGGGGCAGCAGGGCCAGGGCCGACAGCAGGCGGCGCCGATGACGGTCGGGCGCCGGCGGCGCGCCCAGGGGGGCGCGCATGGGAAGAGCATGCATTGAAACCTCGTTGCTTGACGGTTCGCACAGGCGCGGCGGCGCCGCGCGGGAGGGCGGGGTCAGGCGGCGCGAGGCGGGGCGCGCGATCCCAGCGGCGGCCCTTGGGCTGGCTGCACGGGCAGCGCGAGCGGGACCGGCGCGCGCAGGAGCGCGGGCCCGGCAGCGGCGAGCGCCAGCGGCGCCAGGAACGGGGCGGGGGCGGGCGTGAGGTGCGCCAGCAGCCCGAACGGGCACTGCGCGCCGGTATCGGCGCCGGAGTGGGAGCCGGACCCCGCGTCGTGCCTGCCCGCGGGTGACAGCGCCAGCTGCAGCGAGGACAGGTCGCCGGCGGCCGAGCAGAAGGTGACTTCGATCCGGCCATCGTGCAGCGCGCGGGCGTCGGGCATGTACCCCTGCGGCACCGCGGCGCGCAGCAATACCGCCAGGAACGCCAGCCACAGCACGACGCGCACGCTCAGGGCGTTGCGGGTTCGCGGAGGTCGGATCGGGGCGGACATGGCGCGATTGTAGGCCGAGCGGCGGCGAGCGTGCTTCAGGTGTCCGGATCCAGGCGTCGGATCAGGGCGATATAGCGGCGCCGGGCCTGGTCCGCGGGCAGGCCTGCCAGCAGGCGCCAGGCGGCCAGATCGATCCGGGCGCGCAGGGGCGCATCGGGGGCGTCCTGCGGCGGGGCATCGCCCCGCCGCGCCTGCTGCTCGTAGGCGTGCAGGCGAATGGCGACGTTCAGGGAAGGGGCTTGCGGCAGGGCGCGCAGTGCGATCACCGCGGCCTCGAAGGCGTCTTCCAGGGCGTCGGCCGGGATGGCCTGGGTGGCCGGGTCCATGGCGTCGCCTTCGGGTTCCAGGCCGCTGGCCACGGCCAGCCGCCGCCACAGGGCGTCGGCGGCGGCCGGATCGACGGCCTGCGAGGTGACCCTGGCGATGCTGTCGTTGCGCAGGCGCAGCGTGTGGGTGGCGGCGCCGTGGCAGGGCGTGGCGCCGTCGCGCACCTGGAAGGCCAGCGGCATCGCGAAGCCGCGTCCGGCCGGCGCCGGCGGGCCGACGCTGGCAACCGTGAAGGTATTGCGCGAGTAGTCCATCACGCGCGAGAACAGGTCGATCAATCCGCCGCGGCCGTGGTAGACGCCGCTCAGGGGGGTGTCGCCGCCTTCCTGCCAGACGACGTCCTCGGCAAACAGCGGAAACAGGTCCTCGAAGCGGCCCGACAGCATTGCCTCGCGGTATTGGCCCAGCAGGCGCTCGGCCTGGTCCGCGCTCATGGCGGCGGCGCGGCCCGCACGCGCGGGGGCGGGGGACCGGTCCATGAACTGCAGGATGTCGGCGGCGACCTGATCGCGGTCGTTGTCCACGCAGATCATGTGATAGCTGTTGTCCAGCAGAACCATGCGGCTGTCGGCAATGGCGTCGTTCAGGAAGCGGGCCGACCGCACCGAGGTCAGCTCGTCCTCGTGCGCGTGGATGATCAGGCTGGGGCAGGCGATGGCGTCAAGGCCGCGCTGCACGAAGCGGCGCAGCCGGTCCACCTCGCGGATGCAGGCCAGCGGCACCCAGCGGTAATGGAAATTTTCGCCGCGCTCGAACTTGGCCTTGACGATGGAGCGGACCAGTTCATTCTTGATGCCGTAAGGTTCTTCTTCCTCGACCCGCATGCGCGCCGCCAGGCCTGGGATGCGGTAAACCAGCTTGCGCAGGCCGCGGTACCAGGGGGTGCTCCAGCCGTCGATGAAGACGGGCGCCGCCAGGCTCACCAGTTTGCCCTGGCGGTGCCGCACGCGCTTGCACAACTCCACCGCCAGCAGCGCGCCCAGGCACATGCCGATCACGTGCAGGGTGTCGTGGCGGGCGGCCACTTCGCGGTAGCGGGCGGTGACGGCGTCGATCCAGTCCTCGGCGCGCACCGGCAGCAGATCTTCGGGCGTGGTGCCATGGCCGGGCAGGGTCAGCGTGTGCGTCTCGATGCCGGCGCGCTTGAGGGTCTTGTGCAGCGATCCCAGGTCGTATTGGGTGCCGCCCAGGCCATGGATGAGCAGGGCGCCCGTGCTAGTGGACATCGGCCTGCTCGATGTCACCGAGACGCCACATGCCCGCCACCACGGCCACGCTGCCGTCGAAATCCTCCAGCGGCGAGCCGCGGTCGCTGACCACGCGCCAGCCGCCGCCGGCATGCGCCATGCGGAACAACAGCGGCGTGCGGTCTTGGGCGCCGGCGCGGCGCGCGCCCCAATGCAGCGTCAGGCGTGCGCGGTCGTCGGGGTGCGCGAGGGCCAGCAACGCATCCAGGTTGGCCAGCGCGGCAGCCTGCACGCCGAAGGCGCCCTGCACATCGCCGGCCAGTTCGAGCGAGCCGTCAAACGGGCTGTAGCGGTACATCAGCTGGTGGCTGCCCGCCAGCGCCAGGTCGAAGCGGCCGCGCCACTGCTCGGCGTTTTCGAGTTCCTGCGCGCGGGCGCCGCGCAGGGTGTTGACCAGCAGGATCAGCAGCGCCGTGACCACCAGATAGACCTGGGTGGCCAGCAGCACGTGCCAGGGGTCATTGGCCTCGACGAAAGGGCCTTCGCCCTGCGCGCTCTGGTACAACGCCATCCCGGTCAGGGTGACGACGGCGAGGGTGCCGCCCAGCGGCCCCCATACCAAGGCGGCCAGCACCGCGAACACCAGCGGCAGATAGGTCAGTTCGAACGTGACGACATAGGGCAGGTTCCTGATCATTTCGCCGTCGAAGGTCATGAAGGTCGATACGATCAGGCCGGCGTAGGCGATCACGCCCAGCGCCAGGTCGCGCATGCGCGGGCCACCCGAACGGCGCGGCCGGAAATGGGCCCACCCGGTCAGCGCCGGCGCCAGGATCAGGATGCCGGCCAGATAGGCCGCGACCCAGGTGCGCAGCCGGACCAGGGCGTCGCTGGCCTGCGTCAGCCAGAGCCAGCCGCCGCCCAGCAGCGCCGAGAGCGCGGCGCCGGCCACCGCGCCGGCCAGCAGCGCCGCCACCAGTCCCAGTCCGCCTTCGCGCGGCGTCAGGCGCCGGACTGTCCAGGCCGCCAGCAGGCTGGACACGCTGGCGTTGATGGCGAACACCAGCGCCGTGGCGGGCTGGCCCCGAGTGAAGCTGGTGAGCGCCAGCTGGGCGCAGAAGAAGGCGGCCAGCAGCAGCGGCCAGTTCTGGCGCCGGGTCAGCAGATAGGCGCCGACGGCCACGCCCGGTGGCAGCCAGACGAATACGGCATGGCTGACCGGATCGTTGAGCAGGCGCGAGAAGACCCCGCACAGCAGATACGGGACGGCCCATAGCAGGCAGTATGGATTTCTTCGCGGTGCTTGGGGCATTCCCATATGGTTCCTTGCAGACGCTGTGGCACAGGGCGAGCCGGGGCTCGCGGCGATCAGCGGGTTATACACGGCACCGCCCGGTCCGCGAAAGCTGGCGCGCGCGTACCGCCATCCGAAAATCTTGGTACCCTTGGACGCAGTCGATTCCACTCCGTTCCAGGACTCAGTGCACTCCTTGCCCGCCCAGACCCTGCCCGCCTTCGATTCCACCGCCGTTTCCGGCCTCGCCCGGGCATGTCCGCCCGCCCGCGGCATCCTGCGCCGGGTCCGGCTGGTGTTGCTGGCCGCATTGCTGGCATTGCTGACGGCCTGCGGCACGACGCCCAAGGTCCAGCCCGGCTATTACCGGGTGCAGTCGGGCGACACGCTGACGCAGATCGCGCGCAAGCACGGCACCAGCGTATCCAACCTGGCGCGCTGGAACAAGCTGTCGAACACCAATGCCATCGAGGTCGGTCAGATGCTACGGGTGGCGCCGCCGGCCGGCCAGGCCAGCGGTTCGGCACGCTCCAAGTCACGTCCCAAGGCCTCGGGCGGGTCGCGCGCGTCGGCGTCGTCGATGGGCAAGCGGCGCACCGCGCCGCCAGGGGCGATCTCGCTGGTGTGGCCGGCGCAGGGCAAGGTGACGCGCGGCTACGACGGGTCGGGCTCGAACGGCATTGTCATCTCCAATGCCTCGGGCACGCCGGTGGTGGCCGCCGCCGCCGGGACCGTCGCCTATTCCGGCAGCGGCCTGCGCGGCTATGGGCATCTGGTGATCGTCAAGCACAACGCCAGTTTCCTCAGCATCTATGCGCACAATCGCAAGCTGCTGGTCAAGGAAGGCCAGCGGGTGAGCCAGGGCCAGAAGATCGCCGAAATGGGCAACAGCGACAGCAAGCAGGTCGGACTGTACTTCGAGTTGCGGTACGACGGCCAGGCGGTCGATCCGGCGGGATCCCTGCCGGGGCGGTGATAGGCCCCACGCGGCGCGCGCGTTGCGCGCTTGCTGCCCCCCGAGGGGGCTGCCCGGCCTTCGGGCGGCCGGGCGCCGCCTCAACCGATCTGGCCGGTCTCCTGCGTCAGCGTCGAGATGAACGTTGCGGTGCGCGGGTCGCGCGGCCGGGTGAACAGGTCGCGCGAGGCGCCGGATTCGACCACGTTGCCATCGAGCAGGAACACCGCTTCGCGCGAGACGCTGGCGGCCAGGCGCAGGTCGTGGGTGGCCATCAGCATGGTCATGCCCTCGGTGGCCAACTGCCGCAGCACGTCCACCACTTCGGCCGCCAGGCCGGGGTCGAGCGCCGAGGTCGGCTCATCGCACAGCAGCACGCGGGGGGCGGGCGCCAAGGCACGGGCGATGGCCACGCGCTGCTGCTGGCCGCCCGACAGGTTGGCGGGCCAGGCCTCGGCCTTGTCCAACATGCCGACCTTGCGCAGCAGTTCCTCGGCGCGCGCGCGGGCGCGGTCGGCCGGCCACTTCTGCACCGTCACCAGCCCTTCCATCACATTGCCGATCACGGTCTGGTGCGGGAACAACTGGAAGTTCTGGAACACCATGCCGGTCTGCTTGCGCACCCGCTGCACCTGGTCGCGCGCCAGCTTCAGGCCGGGTTCGAAATCGACCCGCTCGGGGCCGATTTCGAGCGTGCCGCGGTCGGGCACTTCCAGCAGGTTGACGCAACGCAGCAGGGTGCTCTTGCCGCTGCCGGACGGGCCGATCAGGGCGGTGACGCTGCCCTCGGCGATGGCCACGTCGACGCGCTTGAGCACCAGGTTGCCGCCGAAGGATTTTTCGATCTGTTCCAGGCGGATCATCGGTTGTTCTCGGAAAACACCGCATGCCGGCCGAAGCGCCGTTCCAGGCGCACCTGGGCGGCGGACAGCGCCGAACTGAACACCAGGTAGATCAGCGCGGCCTCGGTGTACAGGATCAGCGGTTCATACGTGACGGCGGCGATGCGCTGGGCCGCCTGGAAGATCTCGGGCACCGTCAGCACGGCGGCCAGCGAGGTGTCCTTGACCAGGGCGATGAAGGCGTTCGACAACGGCGGCACCGCCACCCGCGCGGCCTGCGGCAGCACGGTGCGGCGCAGGGCCTGGCCGCGCGTCATGCTCAGTGAATAGGCGGCTTCCCACTGGCCCTTGGAAATCGACTCGATGGCGCCGCGGATCACTTCGGAGTTGTAGGCGCCGACGTTCAGGGTGAAGCCGATCAACGCCGCCGGCAGCGGGTCGAGCACCACGCCGACGCTGGGCAGGCCGTAGAAGATCACGAACAACTGCACCAGCAGCGGCGTGCCGCGGATCAGCCAGACGTAGAAGCGCACCAGCGCCACCAGCGGCGCCGGTCCGAACAGCCGGATCAGCGCCACTACGAAGGCCAGCGCCAGCCCCAGCGCGAACGACATCAGCGTCAGCGGCACGGTGAACACCAGCCCGGCGTGCAGCAGGGGCCAGAACGAGTCGGCCATCAACTGCACCCAGGCCGGCACCGTCAGGGCGTCGAGCTGGGCCAGGATCCAGTCGGGCAGGGCGTCGCGCAGCCAGATGGGGAGCGTCATGGAACGGCCCGCTTATTGCTGCGCCGACAGGTCCGTGCCGAAGTACTTGACCGAGATGGTCTTGTAGGTGCCATCGGCCTTGATGTCGGCCAGCGCCTTGTTGATGGCGGCCACCAGTTCGGGATTGTTCTTGCGCAGCAGCACGCCGGAGTTGCTGAATTCGGCGGCCTTGTCGGTGGCGGCGATCCTGACCTTGGCGTTGGGCTTGTGCTTCTTGAAATCCAGGAACGACAGGTTGTCGTTGACGGTGGCTTCGACGCGGCCCGAGGTCAGCAGGTCGATGGCTTCGTTGAAACCCTGCACCGCGACCACCTCGGCGCCGTGGCGCTGCGCCAGCTTGCCGAAGTTGCTGGTGAGCGTGTTGGCGGACTTCTTGCCCTTGAGGTCGGCGAATGACTTGATGGTGGTGTTGTCGTCGCGCACGATCAGCACCGCGGCCGACGAGATGTAGGGGTCGGAGAAGTCGTACTTGGCGCGGCGCGCGTCGGTGATGCCGACCTGGTTGATGACGGCGTCGTAGCGCTTGGCGTCGAGCCCGGCGATCAGGCCGTCCCACTTGCCTTCGACGAATTCGGCCTTGACGCCCAGGCGCTGGGCGATGGCGCGGCCGATGTCGACGTCAAACCCGGTAAGCTGTCCGGAGGCGTCGTGGTAGGTGAAGGGCGCGTAGGTGCCTTCGGTGCCGATCTTGAACACGCCGGCGGACTTGATCTGGTCCAGCCCCGACTGGGCATGGGCGGCGGACAGGGCGGCGGCCTGGATCAGGCCGGCGATGAACAACGAGCGCAAGAGTTTCATGGCAATGCTCCACGGATGAGAGATCACTGCGAAAGGCCCGCGCAGCGCGCCGCCTTCCGGTGTAGCCGCACTCTAACAACGCGTCTATTTTTCCACAAAGCATAAGGAATAGTAAAAATATAGCGGCAAGTCATATGCGGCATTCGCGCCCCGGGCCGCCTGGCCCGGGGGCATCCAGGTGATATCCAGATGGAGACAGGCGTGCAACAACAATGGAACAGGCGGGCTTTCATGATGGCGGCGGCGGGCGTCGCGGCATCCGCGGGCGTGATGCCGGCGCAGGGCGCCAGCGGTTTGCGCCGGGTGCCCGGCGGCGGCAGCATTACCGACGTGGCCGGCCTCAAGGTGGGGCACTACACCGACACCCGGCGGCCGACCGGCTGCACCGTCATCATCGCCGAGGCGGGGGCCACCGGGGGCGTGGATGTGCGCGGCGCCGCGCCCGGCACGCGCGAAACCGACCTGCTCAACCCGGTCAACATGGTGGAGAAAGTGCACGCGGTGATGCTGGCCGGCGGCAGCGCCTTTGGCCTGGAGGCCGCCACCGGCGTCATGCGCTATCTGGAAGAGCGCAAGATCGGCTTCGACGTGGGCGTGGCGCACGTGCCGATCGTGCCGGCCGCCATCCTGTTCGACCTGGGCGTGGGCGACGCCTCGATCCGGCCCGACGCGGCGGCCGGCTACCAGGCCTGCAAGGCGGCCAGCGCCAAGCCGCCGCAGGAGGGCAATGTCGGCGCCGGGGCCGGCGCCACGGTCGGCAAGCTGTACGGCGCCAAGCGCGCCATGAAGGGCGGCCTGGGCAGCGCTTCGCTGACCGTGGCGGGCGTCACCGTGGGCGCGATCGTGGCGGTCAACGCGGTCGGCGACGTGGTCGATCCGGCCACTGGCCACGTGCTGGCCGGCGCCCGCAGCGCCGACGGCAAGACCTTGCTGGACACGCGCGCGGCGATCCTGGCGGGCGACCTGCCGACCTCGATGCGCGAGGGCGCGGCCACCACCATCGGGCTGGTGGCGACCGATGTCAGGCTGACCAAGGCCCAGGCGCAGAAGATGGCGCAGAGCGCGCATGACGGCCTGGCGCGCACCATCAACCCGATCCACACCATGCTCGATGGCGATACCGTGTTCGCGCTGGGCACGGGCGCCGTCAACAAACCCGCCAACATGATGCTGCTGGGCGTGATGGCGGCCGAGGCCATGGCGATCGCGGTGCAGCGCGCCATCCTGGCGGCGCGCGCGCTGGAAGGCTACCCGGCGGCGGTCGACTTCATCGCCTGAGCCGCCGCCGCTTCGCGGCGCCGCGCCCGGATGACGCGGCTTTTCACGCCGCGTCTGGCGGCGCCCCTCCCGGACCCCTGACCCCAGGCTGTCACATGGCGTGGGCAAGATGGAAAGCGTCGGCGCCACGCCTGCGCGCGGGAGAGGGACAGCATGTACCAGGGAGAGCGTTTCAACGGGGCCACGCATCTGGCCGGCCTGGCCTTGGCGGTGGCCGCCTCGGCCGCGCTGATCGCCCGGGCCGCGGAACTCAGGGTGGACGCGCGCCAGATCGCGGCCTGCGCCGTGTTCGCGGCGTCGATGATCGCGGTCTACGCGTCCTCGGTGCTGTATCACTGCTCGCGCGGGCGCCGCAAGGCGCTGTGGGCCAAGGCCGACCATTGCGCTATTTATCTATTGATCGCCGGCACCTATACGCCGCTGGCCTTCGTCCCGCCGGAACTGGGATGGGGCGCCGCCATGGCGGTGGCGATCTGGCTGCTGGCGCTGTATGGCATTGGCCGCGAATTGTGGTGGGCGCGCGGCGCCGCGCCGGCCCTGCCGCTGTACCTGGCGATGGGCTGGCTGGGGGTGATGTGCGCCGCGCCCATTGCCGGCGCGCTGTCGGGCGCCGGGCTGGCCTGGCTGCTGGCCGGGGCCGCGCTCTATACGGTGGGCACGGTGTTCTACGCCAATGACAAGCGCTGGCGCCATGCCCATGGCATCTGGCACCTGTTCGTCATGGGCGGATCGGCCTGCCATTTCGTCACGGTGTTCGGCTTCCTGCGATACGCCTGAACGCCGCGGGGGGCCGTCAGCGCCAGGGCGCCAGCGGCAGCATGCCGCCGCGATCCTTGATCTTGCGCATGACGATATGCGAACACAGATCGCGCACGCCGGCGAGCTTGCTGAGCTTGTCCTCGACGAACTGCGAGAACGCCGCCAGGTTGCGGGTGCGCACGGTCAGGATGTAGTTCGAGGCGCCCGTGACAATGCTGGCTTCGGTGATTTCGTCATGCAGGGCGATGCCGGCCAGGAATTCCTCGTGCCAGCCCGGCCGCGACTGGTCCAGCGACACGTGCACGATGGCTTCCAGTTCGAAACCCAGCCGTTCGGCGTCGAGCACGGCGCGGTAGCCGCGCACGAAGCCGCCTTCTTCCAGCGCCCGCACCCGCCGCAGGCAGGCTGAGGGCGACAGGGCCACCTGCTCGGCCAGGTCCTGGTTGCTGAGCTGGCTGTTCTCCTGCAGGCGGTAGAGGATGCGATGGTCGATGGTGTCCAGCTGCATGGTGCAATCCAATTCTGAAAAATGGCTGATGGCGCAATTTAATGCGAAATTCCAGGGTAAGTCACGCCTGATTTTGCAAGTTTTCGGCTGGTTCACGCTGATAGTATGTAGCCAGCCCATTGCCTCAAGGAGCCGTGAATGAACACCCGCGAAGCCTGCGTCGCCGCCGACCGGCAGGACCCCCTTGCGCCGCTGAAGGCGCGTTTCGATCTGCCGCCCGGCGTGCTGTACATGGACGGCAACTCGCTGGGCGTGATGCCGCGCGCCGCCGCCGCGCGCGCCGCCGAAGTCATCACCCAGGAATGGGGCACGGGCCTGATCCGCAGCTGGAACACCGCCGGCTGGTTCGAGCTGCCGTCGCGGCTGGGCGACAAGCTGGCCGGCCTGCTGGGCGCGAAGGAAGGCGAGCTGGTCATCACCGACACCACCTCGCTGAACATCTTCAAGGCGCTGGCGGCCAGCCTGCGCATCCAGCAGAAGCGCCACCCCGAGCGCCGCGTGATCCTGTCCGAGCGCGACAATTTCCCCACCGACCTGTACATGATCCAGGGCATGATCGACCTGCTGCAGCAGGGCTACGAGATGCGCCTGATCGACGACGAACTGCCGCTGGACCGCGCCCTGGACGAGGACGTGGCGGTGGTGCTGCTGTCGCACGTCAACTACCGCAGCGGCCAGATGCACGACATGGCGGCGGTCACGCGCCAGGCGCACGCGCGCGGCGCGCTGGTCATCTGGGACCTGGCGCACGCCGCCGGCGCGGTGCCGGTGGACCTGAACGGTGCCGACGCCGACTATGCCGTGGGCTGCACCTATAAATACCTGAACGGCGGCCCGGGCTCGCCGGCCTTCATCTGGGTCGCGCCGCGCCATATTCCCGACTTCTGGCAGCCGCTGTCGGGCTGGTGGGGCCACCAGCGGCCGTTCGACATGACCGTCGCCTATGAACCCGCCGGCGGCATCCGCCGCTACCTGTGCGGCACCCAGCCGATCGTGTCGCTGGCCATGGTCGAGTGCGGCCTGGACGTGGCGCGCGAGGCCGACATGGCCGAGGTGCGCAGGAAGTCGCTGGCGCTGGGCGACCTGTTCATCGCCCTGGTCGAGGAACGCTGCGCCGGCCATCCGCTGACGCTGGTGACGCCGCGCGAACACGCCGCGCGCGGCAGCCATGTCAGCCTGCGCCATCCCAACGGCTACGAGGTCATGCAGGCGCTGATCGCGCGCGGCCTGATCGGCGACTACCGCGAACCCGAGGTGCTGCGCTTCGGCCTGACGCCGCTGTATTTCGGCTATGCCGATGTCTGGGACGCGGTGGAAATCCTCAAGGATGTGCTCGACAGCAAGGCTTGGGACACGCCCGAGTTCAAGCAGCGCTCGGCCGTGACCTGACCCGCCGCGCACCGGCCCAAGCGACATCCAGCAAGAGCGCGCAGTACCGGAGGAGACAATGAATCAACAACAAGGCTTCGGCAAGATCGCCGAACGGGAGCAGGGGCTCAAGCGCCGTCTGACGTCCGGCCAGATGAGCATGATCGCGATCGGCGGGGCCATCGGCACCGGCCTGTTCCTGGGCAGCAAGTTCGCGATCGGCTTTGCCGGCCCCAGCGTCATCATCAGCTACGCCATCGGCGGGCTGATCACGCTGCTGCTGATGGGCTGCCTGGCCGAGATGACGGTGGCGCATTCCACCTCGGGCTCGTTCGGCGCCTACGCTGAGCACTACATCGGCCCGCTGGCGGGCTTTCTGGTGCGCTACGCGTACTGGTCGTGCGTGGTGCTGGCAGTGGGCACCGAGGTCACCGCGGTGGCCGAGTACATGAAGTTCTGGTTCCCGGCGGTACCGGGCTGGCAATGGGTCTGCCTGTTCTCGGCGGCGCTGATCTTCATCAACGCCATGAGCGTGAAGGCGTTCGGCACCATCGAATACGGGTTCTCGACCATCAAGATCAGCGCCATCGTGGCGTTCATCATCCTGGGCGCCTATGTGGTCTGGGGCAATCCGCAGTACGGCGCGGCGCAATATACGGCACACGGCGGCTTCTTCCCCAACGGCGTGTGGGGCATGTGGATCGCGGTGGTCATCTCGATCTTCAGCTACCTGAGCGTGGAGATGATCGCGGTGGCGGCGGGCGAGGCCGAAGACCCCGAGCGCGCGGTGAAACAGGCGTTTCGCGCCACCATCGTGCGGCTGGTGGTGTTCTACCTGCTGACGCTGGCGCTGATCCTGGCCATCGTGCCGTGGGACCAGGCCGGCAAGGGCGGCAGCCCGTTCGTGACGGTGATGGCAGCGGTGAAGGTGCCGTACGCGGCCGGCGTCATCAATTTCATCGTGCTGGTGGCGGCGCTGTCGGCCATGAACAGCCAGCTGTATATCACCACTCGCATGATGTTCAGCCTGTCGCGCGCCGGCCATGCGCCGGCGGCGCTGGGCCGGCTGACGCGCAGCGGCACGCCGCTGAACGCGCTGCTGCTGTCGACCAGCGGCATCGCCATCGCCACCGTGCTGAATGTGCGGTATCCGGAAACCTCGTTCACGCTGATGATGGCGATCTCGATGTTCGGCGCGCTGTTCACGTGGATGATGATCTTCGTCACGCATTACTTCTTTCGCCGCCGCTGGGCGCGCGAAGGCGGCGCCGCGCTGTCGTTCCGCATGCCGGGCTTTCCGCTGCTGACGCTGCTGGGCGCCGGCGCGATGCTGGCGATCCTGGTGACGACCTCCTTCACTGGCGTGTTCAAGATGACGTTGGTGTTCGGCGTGCCGTTCCTGCTGGTGCTGGCGGCGTTGTACCTGCTGCTGTTCCGCAAGCGCGCCGCGGCGGTGGTGCTGCAAGCGCGCGGGCAGCGCTCCTAGTTCACGGAAAGCGCATCGCGCAGGCCGGCAGTCGGCCGCCGCGTCGGCGCCGCCCTGCGCAACCGGCGCATGCCGTGGGGGCCGGCCACGTTCGTGGCGCTGGCTGCGCCGGCCCGGGGATCAGGCCCCTGGGAAGGCCGGGATCGTGACCGGTTCGTCGGCGGCGGGCACGGTGTCGGGCGCCGGCGAGAACACGCGCAGGCGATGGCCGTCGGGGTCGAGCGCGACGAAGGTGCGGCCGAAGTCCATGTTGGTGGGGGCCTGCAGGATGGCCAGCCCGCGCAGGCTCCAGTCGCGATGGCATTGGCCGAGGGCTTCGGCGTCGGGGACGGTGAAGGCCAGTTCGGTGCAGCCGCCGCGGCCGGCCGCCGCCGGCTCGACGGTGTGGCGCGACCACAGCCCCAGCATCAGGCCGGAGTCGAGCGCGAACAGCGCGAAGGTGGGCGAGCTTTCGACCGGCGGACGGTTCAGCAGCGCGCTATAGAACGCCGCGCTGGCCTCGGGTTTGTCGACGTAGAAGATGACGAAGTTCTTGGCGGACATGATGCGCTCCTGGTTGAATGAGCGCTCATCTTAGAGAGGCATGCTGTCAGATTTTGTCAGTAGTCCGCGCGCCGATGTCGCACCGCGCCGGCGGCCGCGTCAGCAGCCGTCGCAATGAGCCGCGTTGATGACGCGCCACTCCTTGAGCAGGGCATGGCGGCGGCGCGGGTAGCGCGGTCCGGGGTCGAGCGTGGCGATGCGGTCGGTGCGGAAATGGCGGTAGTCCTGGCGCAGCTCGCACCAGGCCATGACGATACGCACGCTATCGAAGAACCCCAGCGCGAACGGCCAGATGACGCGTTGCGAGTCGGCGCCCTTGTCGTCGCGGTAGGTGATGGCGATTTTCTGTTCGCCGCGTATCGCCTGGCGGATCTGGGACAGGTCGACCCGGTCGGCCACCGCCCAACTGCTGGGGCCGACCAGCAATGGGATGGCGTCGAGTTCGTCGCGCAGTTCCTGGGGCAGGACCGCGCTGATCTTGGCCAGCGCGTTGGCCGCGGCCTGGCCCAGGCGCGGGTCGGAGCGCCCGGCGACCCAGCGCGTGCCCAGCACCAGCGCTTCGATCTCTTCGGTGCTGAACATCAGCGGCGGCAGCATGAAGCCGGGCCGCAGCACGTAGCCGACGCCGGGCTCGCCCTCGATCCCGGCGCCCTGGGCCTGCAGCGTGGCGATATCGCGGTACAGCGTGCGCAGGCTGATCCCCAGGTCGGCCGCCAGGCGCTGGCCGCTGATGGGCAGGCGATGGCGCCGCAGGATCTGCAGCAGGTCGAGGAGTCGTTCGGCGCGGGACATGGGACGGGGCGGAGAGGGCGGCGGGCGGGACGGCCCAATGCTGCCACGGAATGGCAGCAGCGGGAAGTCTCGCCCGCCGCCCTCTCCGCCCCGCAGGCCGCGCCGCCAATCAGACGCGCGCGGCCCGCGGGGCGAACCGTCCGGCTCAGCGGTTGACCGGCTTGCCGCTGGCCACGTCGAGGGTGGAGCCGTCTTCCAGGCTGACACGGTAGATTTCGCGCAGCACGTTACCGGCAAAGCCGATCTCGACGATGGACACGTCCTTGAACGTGGTGGCGATGCCGTCGGGCAGCGCGGCGTTGAACTTGGCGGCTTCCTGTTTCATGGCGTCGGCCAGGCGTTCGTCATACCGCGCCATGCTGTAGACCAGCGTGGTGTGCGGGTTGTGGGCGCGCACTTCCTGGCCGTCGCGCATGACGTTGACGCCGCTCACGCCGACCGACTTGACCAGGGCGCGGCCGGCCTCCGACATCTTGGCGTAGACCGGGCCGGTCACGCGCGGCAGCGGGCCGTCGCGCAGCGGCGCCAGGGCAGCGGTGGCCACGGTGTTATAGGCCATCATGGCCTCGAAGCCCGGGCCGCTCTTGACCACGCCCAGGTCCAGCCACCACGGATGGCCCGCGCCCTTGGCGGCTTCGGTCGGATAGAAGCCCTTGAGCGTGATGGCCAGCGGCGCCGGCGGTTTGGGCAGCGCCTGCAGCATGCGTTGCGGGGTGGCGGGGTCGGCGCTATGGATGTGGACCACCGTGACGTGGGGCATGTTGGGCGTTTCGGCCTCGGTCTTCAGGCCCAGCGCCAGCAGGTCCTGTTTGAGCGTGGCGTTGACCTTGGCGTCCAGCACGGCGTTGACTTCCTGGGGCAGGCGGTACACCACGCCATAGGTGGCCTTGTGCGGGCGGAACGCGGATTGTTCCAGCGCGCTGTTGTCGATGGGGGCGGCGGCGTGGGCGGCGGCGAGGGTGGCGAAGGACAGGCCGAGGGCGGCCAGGGGCAGGATACGCTTGATCATGGATTTTCCTTTTATGTGGGACCCGCGAGAGTCCGCTCAAGTGTCGCCACGCCGGATGTAAGGCGTATTGCACCAGTCCAAAGAAATCCGATAGCCAACCCCGGTTGGCCGATAGCTGCGACGTAGGCGGCCGATACCCCTAGAGCAGGAAAACGGCCGCGACGATGGCCAGCCCCAATAGCAGATTGACGCCGACCCAACGGCGGATGCTGGCCATGGCCAGGCCGCCGCGCGGCCATTCCGAAGCGGCCACCGCCGCGCGCAGGCGCGGATAGAGCGCCGCGCGGATGTAGGCGTAGATGGCCGTCATCAGCAGCCCGCCCGCGGCCATCACGGTCCACGCGCGCGGCATGAAGAAGGCGCCGCCACTGCGCGCGGCCTGGGCCGCCTCCTGGCCGATCATTGCCGCGCCGGTGGCAAGAATCAGTACGACGGCGGCCAGCACGGCGTTCAGGAATGGGCCCAGCACTGCGTTCATCAGCCGTAGCCGTTGCGGCGGCTCCAGTTGCGCCGCCGCCGGCCGCAGGAAACAGTGGGCGAACAGCATGCCGCCGACCCAGAGGATCACGGCCAGCAGGTGGATGAGCTTGAAGGCGCTATAGGACATGGCAGGGAACCGTTGATATTGCGGGGGGCCGGCACGGGCCGGGGCCGGCCGCCGCTCGCGGCGGCCAAGTCCGTCCCCATCATATCGTCAAGGCGGCGCTTGACCTGCGGCCGGATTTTCCATTTAGAATGAGATTGATTTGTATTTGTGATCGAGCCTGTTCGGGAGTCCACCGTGTCCAACCTTGCGCCAGCCTCCGGCGACGCTGTCCACTTGCTTTACCGCGCGCACCACGGATGGCTGCACAGCTGGCTGCGGAGCAGGCTGGGCAATCCGTCGGATGCCGCCGACCTAGCCCAGGACACCTTCGTGCGCGTGCTGCGCCATCGCCACGAACTCGCTGCGTTGCGCGAGCCGCGCGCCTACCTGACCACCGTCGCCAAGCGGCTGGTGCTGAACCTGTACCGGCGCCGCTCGCTCGAACAGGCCTACCTCGACGCGCTGGCCGCCATGCCCGAGGCGCAGGCACCGTCGCCGGAGCAGCGCCTGCTGATCCTCGAGGCGCTCCAGGAAATCGACGCCATGCTGGCGGGCCTGCCGCGGCCCGCGCGCGCGGTGCGCACGCGGCAGGGCGACATCCAGGCCCAGGCGGCGCGATTCTGCGTGCAGGAAACGGGCGCGGCCTGCCGGGTCAGCGTGCAAGAAGGCCGTGTGATGCTGGGCCGGGCCGATACCTGGGCGGCGCTGGCGGCCGGCGAGCAGGCCTGGTTGCGCGGCGATGACGTGCCCCGCCCCGAGCCCGCCGATCCGCACGCCGCCGACTGGACGCGCGGCGTGCTGCACGCCAGCGCCTGGCGCCTGGACGCATTCGCGGCCGAGCTGGGCCGCTATCGGCCAGGGGTGTTGCGTTGCGACCCGGAGGTGGCCGGGCTGCGGATCTCCGGGGCGTTCCAATTGCACGACACCGACGCGGTGCTGGCGGCCTTGCCGTCCACGCTGCCGGTACAGGTGCGCTACCGCAGCGCGTATTGGGTGACGATCCTGCCGCGCGCGGCTATTCACTCGACCGAGAGGCCCTATGCCGACTGACCCGCCTGGCCCTGGCGCTGCGTATTGCCACCGCACTGGCCGCCCTGGCCGTGGCGCTGTGGCCGGCCGCCGCCGCCGCCGGGCTATGGCGTGGTGGACCTGATGGGCTACTGGCGCCCGGCCTCGGTGAAGGGCCTGCAGGTGCAGGCCGGTGTGTTCAACCTGTTCGACAAGAAGTACTGGGAAGCCATCAATGTGCCGACCGCCGGCGCCACGGCGCTGCCGCGGCCGGTGGACGAGTACACGGAACCGGGACGCAGCCTGCGCGTCTCACTGACGTATCAATATTGACCCGCGCTGCCGCCGCCGCGCGCCAGCGGTGGCAGCCCCGATTTTCCTTTCCGGCCGGAGAGCCCGCGATGAGCAACGAAGTGAAGCAACCCGATTTCGACACCCGCGCCGCCGAGCTGCGCGCCCGCCACGAAGCGCTGGCAGCGTCCCATCCCGGCCTGCGCGCCCGCAACCTGGCCCGGGAACTCGGCGTGTCCGAGGCCGAATGGCTCGCCGCCGGCAGCGGCGGCGTCAAGGCGATCGAGCTGCATGGCGAGCCGCAGGCGATCTTTCGCGAACTGGGCACGCTCGGACGCGTGATGGCCTTGACGCGCAACGACTGGTGCGTGCACGAGCGCCATGGCGCGTACCTGGACATCCAGGCCGATGGCCCGGTCGGCCTGGTGCTGGGGCCCGACATCGACCTGCGGGTGTTCTTCTCTTGCTGGAAGTCCGCCTGGGCGGTCGAGCAGGACGGCCGTCACAGCCTGCAGTTCTTCGACGGCGCGGGCGTGGCGGTGCACAAGGTCTACCGTACCGAGGCCACCGACGTGGCCGCCTACGACGCGCTGGTGGCCCGGTTCGCCGGCGCCTCGCGCTGGCCCGAGACCACGCCCTACATGCCCGCTGACGAAGCGCCGCGGGTCGAGGACAGCGCGCAATGGCGCCAGGCCTGGCTGGGCATGCAGGACACGCACGAGTTCTTTCCGCTGCTGCGCAAGTTCAAGGTGTCGCGGCTGGCGGCGCTGGCCGCGGCCGGCGAGGACCTGGCGCAGACGGTGCCGGCCGACTCGGTGGAACGGATGCTGGAGTCGGCGGCGGCCAGCGGCCTGTCGATCATGTGCTTCGTGGGCAACCGCGGCATGATCCAGATTCACACCGGCCCGGTGCGGCAGCTGCGCCGCACCGGCCCCTGGTTCAACGTGCTGGATCCGGCCTTCAACCTGCACCTGGACACCAGCGCCATCGCTTCGGCCTGGGTGGTGAACAAACCCACCAGCGATGGCTGGGTGACGTCGCTGGAACTGTACGCGTCCAGCGGCGACCTGATCGCGCAGTTCTTCGGCGAGCGCAAGCCGGGCAAGCCGGAACTGCAAGGCTGGCGTGCGTTGATGCTGGGCCTGTGCCGCGTGCCTTTGGCCGCGTGAGGACGAAACCATGAAGAAATGGCTGATGGTGGTGGCGGGATGGCTGCTGGTGGCGGGCGCGCAGGCGGCGCCGCCCACGCGCGTGGTGACCCTGGGCGGCACCGTGACGGAGATCGTGTACGGCCTGGGGCAGGGCGACCGGCTGGTCGGCGACGACCTGTCCAGCCTGTATCCGGAGGCCGCGACCCGCCTGCCGCGGGTCGGCTATTACCGCGCCGTGCCGGTCGAGGGCGTGCTCGCGCTCAAGCCGGATCTGGTGCTGGCCTCGGAGCAGGCCGGTCCGCCCGACGCGCTCAAGCGGTTGGGCGAGGTCGGCGTGCGGGTGGTGAGTGTGCCGGACGCGCCGTCGGTCGATTCGCTCAAGGCGCGCATCCGCGCCGTGGCCGCGGCGCTGGACGCAGCGCCGGCGGGCGAGCAGATGGTGCGGGACGTGACGCGCGCGCTGGCCAAGGCCGAGGCCATGCCGGCCACGCGCGCGCGGGCGCTGCTGCTGATCAACCGCAGCGGCGCGCCGCAAGGCGCGGGGCGCGGCACCGCGGCGGCCGAAATCATGCATTTGGCCGGGCTGGACAACGTGCTGGACGCGCAGCAGGGCTACAAGCCGCTGTCGCCCGAGGCCATCGGCGCGCTGGCGCCCGACCTGATCATCGTCACGCGCGAATCGGTGCAGGCCAGCGGCGGGCTGGAGGGCTTCGCGCGACTGCCCGGTATCGCCGTCACGCAGGCCGCGGCCAAGCAGCGCATCATCGTGATGGACGATCTGCTGATCCTGGGCCTGGGCCCGCGCCTGCCGCAGGCGCTGGCCCAGCTCAAGCAGGAGGCCGCGCATGCCATGGCGCGTTAGGACGCCGTGGGCGCTGGCGCTGCTGGCCGTGGCGCTGCTGCTGGCGATGGCGGTGGCCAGCGCCAGCGGCGCGGTGTCGATTCCGTTGCGCGACTTGCCGTCGCTGTTGTGGGGCGCGCCCGCGCCCGAACAGGCCTTGTGGCGCAACGTGCTGATCGACATCCGCCTGCCGCGCGTGCTGCTGGCGGTGGTGATGGGCGCCGGCCTGGCGATCTCGGGGGCGGCGTTGCAGGCGCTGTTCCGCAATCCGCTGGCCGAGCCGGGGCTGATCGGCATTTCCGCCGGCGCTTCGCTGGGCGCGGTCATCGCCATCGTGATGACGCAAGGCGGCTTCTGGTACACGGCGCCGGGCGCCTTCATCGGCAGCCTGGCCGCGACGCTGTCGGCCTATCTGGTCGGCCGGCGGGTGCCGGGCGTGGCGGGGCTGTTGCTGGCGGGAGTGGCGATCACAGCCATCGCGTTCAGCCTGATCGGCCTGTTCACCTTCATGGCCAGCGATGCCCAGCTGCGCGACCTGACCTTCTGGAACATGGGCAGCCTGGCCGGCGCCAACTGGAAGCTGCTGGCGTTCCTGGGACCGTGGGTGCTGCTGCTGTCATGCTGGCTGTTGCGGCAATGGCGCGTGATGAATGCGCTGCTGCTGGGCGAGCGCGAGGCCCAGCACCTGGGCTATTCGCTCGGGCAGGCGCGGGCCCGGCTGGTGCTGGCCTGCACCTTGATCGTCGGGCCGCTGGTGGCCGCCAGCGGCACCATCGTGTTCGTCGGCCTGGTGGTGCCGCACCTGGCGCGCATGACGCTGGGCGCCAACCACCGGCTGCTGTTGCCGGCCTGCCTGCTGGGCGGCGCGCTGGTGATGACGCTGGCGGACTGGCTGGCGCGCATCGTGGTGGTGCCTGCCGAATTACCGATCGGCCTGGTGACCGGGCTGGTGGGCGGTCCTTTCTTTCTGTGGCTGCTGGCGCGCGGCCGGAGGCATGGTTGATGCTGGCCGCCGAGAACCTGACGTTGGCGCGCGGCGGCAAACGCATCCTCGACCGGGTGTCGCTGGCGATCCCGGCGGGCGAGGTGGTGGGCCTGCTGGGCAGCAATGGCGCGGGCAAGTCGACCCTGCTGGGCGCGCTGTCGGCCGAACTGGCTGCCGACAGCGGCAGCCTGACGCTGGATGGCCGCCCGCTGGGCGCGATGCGGCCGCGCGAGCAGGCGCGCAAGCGCGCGGTGCTGCCGCAGAAGCCCGGGCTGACCTTCGACCTGGGCGTGCGCGAAGTGGTGGCGATGGGCGCGTATCCGTTTCCGGAGCTGTCGCCGGATGCGGTCGACGACCTGGCGCGGCAGGCGCTGGCGTGGGCCGATGCCGGCCACCTGGACGGGCGCCGCTATCCGCAACTGTCGGGCGGCGAACAGCAGCGGGTGCAGTTCGCGCGGGCGCTGGTGCAATGCCGCGCGGCGCGCGCAGAGGGCGAGGCCCGCTACCTGCTGCTGGACGAACCGACCGCCAGCCTCGATCCCAAGCATCAGGCCGAGTTGATGCGACGGGCGGCGGACCTGGCGCACGAGGGCAACACGGGCGTGCTGGTGATCCTGCACGACATGAATCTGGCGGCACGCTGGTGCGACCGCCTGTTGCTGCTGGGCAGTGGCCAGGCGATCGCGCAGGGCACGCCGGCGCAGGTGCTGACGCCGGCCAACCTGTATCTGGCCTACGGCATCGAGGCGCGGGTGATGCCGCATCCGTTGCAGGCGGACCGGTTGCTGGTGCTGATGGCTTGATGGGCGCCAGCCCCGGTAAAATGGGGCAATCCGCGGCGGCCGCGGCCGCCTTTTTTTCTCTATCGACAGGACCCAGTGTCATGCCTACTTTCGACGTCGTCTCCGAAGTCGACAAACACGAACTCACCAACGCCATCGACCAGGCCAACCGCGAACTCGCTACCCGTTTCGATTTCAAGGGCACGGATGCCAAGTTCGAGCTGGAAGGCTTCGTGGTGACGCAGGTGGCGTCGAGCGCGTTCCAGCTCAAGCAGATGCTGGACATCCTGCGCGGCCGGCTGTCGGCGCGCGGCATCGATGTGCGGTGCCTGGATGTGGCGGACCCGCTGGAGAACCTGGGCGGGGCGCGGCAGAAGATCACCGTGAAGCAGGGGATCGAACAGCCGGTGGCCAAGAAGCTGATCGCGGCGATCAAGAACGCGAAGCTCAAGGTCGAGAGCCAGATCAACGGCGACAAGCTGCGCATCAGCGGCAAGAAGCGGGATGACCTGCAGACGGCGATTGCGTTGCTGAAGAAGACGGATGTGGACTTGCCGTTGCAGTTCGAGAATTTTCGCGACTGACTTTTGATGCGGCCGGGGGGCTTCGCAGGCCGCCCGTTGCGCGGGGGGCCGGGCGGGGCTGAGAGGCGCGCGCCGCGGCATTGCGTAACGCCATCCGGCTGACTCAATACGCTGCCCACAGATGCTGGGCCGCATACGCGCGCCAGGGGCGCCAGGCTTCGGCGCGGGCCAGGAGCTGGGCCGGGGTGTATGTGCGGTTTTCGAGTTTTTCCAGGGCGCGGATCAGGCCGATGTCGGAGGCGGGGAAGGCATCGGGTTCGCGCAGTTGGCGCAGGGCGATGTACTGGGCGGTCCATTCGCCGACACCGCGGAGGGTACGCAGCCGGGTGACGGCGCTGTCCAGGTTGTCGCTGGCCTCGAACCGCTGCGGGTCGGCCAGGGCCGCGGCGGCGACGGCGCTGAGCGTGGCGGCGCGGCTGCGGGGCATGCCGAGGGAGGCGAGGTCGACGGGGGCGATGGCGGCCGGTGTCGGGAACAGGTGGCTCAGGCCGCCGTCGGGCTGGTCCAGCGGCTGGCCGTGGGCGGCGACGAGTTTGCCGGCCAGCTTGATGGCCGCGCCCACCGTGATCTGCTGGCCGAGGACGGCGCGCAGGGCGAGCTCGAAGCCATCCCAGGCGCCGGGCACGCGCAGGCCGGGACGGGCGGCGGTCAGCGCGGCCATAACGGGATCATGCGCCAACTGGGCGGCGAGCGCGGCGGGATCGCTGTCCAGGTCGAAGACGCGCCGCAGCCGGGCGATGAGGGCGGGCAGGGCGTGCAGCCGGGGGAACCGCAGGGTGGCTTGCAGCGCGTTGCCGGCGCCGGGTTCGACCCGCACGGTGCCCTGGGCGCCGTCCAGGCCGATGGTGCGCGTGTAGCGGTTGTCCGTGACCCGTTCGATGCCGGGAATGGCGCGCACGCGCAGGAAATCCAGCATGGCGGGCCAGTCATAGGGCGGGCGGTAGCGCAGCAGCAGCCTGATTTCGCCTTGCGGGCCGGCCGAGACGTCGGGCTTGCCGGAACGGCGCAGTTCGCCCGGCGCGCGGCCAAACAGGGCCAGGAAGATCTCGTTGAAGCGGCGGATGCTGCCGAAGCCGGCGGCAAACGCGATCTCGGCCATGGGCAGCCGGGTTTCGTGGATCAGCTGCTTGGCCAGCAGCACGCGCCGGGTTTGCGCCACCGCCACGGGCGAGGCGCCCAGGTGCTGGCGGAACTGGCGCCGCAGCTGGCGTTCGCCGACGCCCAGGCGCGCGGCCAGGGCGTCCACCCCGGCGTCGTCGAGCGCGCCGAGTTCGATCATGCCGAGGGCGCGCGCGACACTGTCGGGCAGCTCGCGGGCGCGGCCGGCGGCGGGCGCGGTTTCGGGCCGGCAGCGCAGGCAGGGGTGGAAACCCGCTTCCTGGGCGGCGGCGGCCGTGGGGTAGAAGACGACATTGCGCGACAGCGGCGTGCGCGCCGGGCATACCGGGCGGCAGTAGATGCGCGTGGTCTTGACGGCGGTGAAGAAGCGTCCGTCGTAGCGGGCGTCGCGCACGCGGATGGCGCTGTAGCAGGCGTCGTGGTCGAGGTTCATGAGGGTCATGCTAGCGCCGTCGGTCGCCCTGATCTAGCGGATTCCGGACATTGTTGTCACGACGACTGCCATGTCCGGAATCCGCCAGCGAAGGTCCGCCGACGCGCCTATATTGGTCCCGTCAACGCCGCCTCCGGAGCCTGTCATGCCCGTCCAGACTTTCACCCTTGAACGCATCGCCACGCCCATCGGGCAAATGCTCGTGCTGATCGATGCCGGGCAATGCCTGCGCGCCGTCGATTGGGCGGACTACGAACCCCGCATGCATGATTTGCTGCGCCGCCAGTACGGCAAGGGCGCGGTCAAGGTGGAGGACGCCGCGCGCGCCTCGGCGGCCAGCCGCGCCTTGCAGGCGTATTTCGAGGGTGAAGTCGATGCGATCGACCGGCTGCGGGTGGCGCAGGGCGGCACCGATTTCCAGCGGCAGGTGTGGCGGGCGCTGCGCGCTATCGGGCCAGGCGACACGGTCAGCTATGGCGTGCTGGCCGGGCGTATCGGCCGCGCCTCGGCGGTACGCGCCGTGGGTCTGGCCAACGGCGCCAATCCGGTGGGAATCGTGGTGCCGTGCCACCGGGTGATCGGCGCCGATGCGTCGCTGACCGGCTACGGCGGCGGGCTGCTCCGCAAGCGCTGGCTGTTGGCGCACGAGGCCCGCTGGCGCGCCGCCCGGGACCGCTCGTTGGCGCGGGCCGCCTGACCCGGCCGCAACGGTAAGGCGATGCCCGCGGCGCATCGGCGCGGGCGGTCAGGCGCGGTCAGGCGCGGATCCAGCCGCGCGTGATCGGCAGGGCCAGCAGCTTGCGGTAGATGCCCTGCAGCAAGGCCGTCAGCGGCGCGCCGACACGGTGCCATACCGGCACGGCCAGTCCGGCGGCCACGGGCGCCAGCAACAGGCCGCCGGCGATGTCCAGCGGGAAGTGCACGCCCAGATAGACGCGCGACAGGCCGACCACGGCCGCCAGCAGCAGCGTGGCGTAGCCCCAGCCGGCCCAGCGCCGGTCGAAGATCAGCGTGAACGCCAGCGTGGCGATGATGATCGTGTGGTTGCTGGGGAAAGACGAGGTCGGCTTGTGGACGAAGAAGGCATGGCCCAGCCCCAACACGAAGGGGCGCGCGTGCGGCCACAGGGCGCCGCACAGATAGCTCAGGCACAGTCCCACGCCAATGCTGGCCAGCGCCTTGAGCGCCAGGCTGCGCGGGGCAGGTCCGCCCCACAGCCACAGCGCGGCAAGCGTGGCGGGCACCAGCAGGATCAGCTTGTTGGCGACCAGCAGCGCCAAGTGGATCTGCCACGCCGGCGTGGCCGGGGCGGCGTTGATCTGTAGAAAAAGAGACTGGTTGAAAGCTTCAAGGAAATCCATGACCTGTCATCGTGGCGTAATAATTGATCAGCCGCGATGGTAATGGGGTTTCCCGTCAGTCCGCTTACAAATCGTGCCTAAAACCCGGCATTTACTTCTGGATGCGTTTGCCCTGCGCATCCACCACCGCTTCGCCGTCTTCCTTGGTGAAGGCGCCCTGCTGCGGCGCCGGCAGGATGTCCAGCACCCGTTCGGACGGGCGGCACAGGCACGCGCCCAGCGGGGTGGTGACGAAGGGCCGGTTCAACAGGATCGGGTGGGCCTCGATGGCATCCAGCAGGGCGTCGTCGCTCAGCGAGGTGTCATCCAGGCCGAGTTCGGCATAGGGCGTGCCCTTTTCGCGCAGGGCATCGCGCACGGTGATGCCGGCGCGCTTGAACAGCGCCTGCAGTTCCGCGCGTGAGGGCGGCGTCTCCAGGTACAGGACGACGCTCGGCTCGATGCCGGCGTTGCGGATCATGGCGAGCGTGTTGCGCGAGGTGCCGCACTTGGGGTTGTGGTAGATGGTGACGTCGGACATGGGCGCTTCCTTGAGGTGTTGCGGGAACAGGGAGGAGCATAGTGCATTCCCGACCTGTCCCCGCCACGCCGGCCTCAGGCGCGCAGCTTGCGCCCCAGCCGGCGCCAGCCGATCACCACGCCGGTCAGGCTGAGCGCCGCGCCACCCAGGCTCAGGAACACCAGCAGGATGTCCCACAGCGGCCGGCGCGCCAGCAGGCCGGTCCAGTCCCAGCTGTGCAGGAAGGCGAACAGCCAGCGGCTGGCGCGGTTGCCCCGGTCCTGCCGGCTCAGCACCTGGCCGGTGCGCGGGTCCAGGTAGATCCAGCTGGCCTGTGGGTCGTCGAACACCAGGCGCCAGGCCGGCAGCGGCTTTTCGATATGGCCCAGCATGGCGTGCTCGTCGCGGCCGTAATAGTAGAAGTCGTAGCGGTCCAGCACCTGCACGTCGGTGAGGGTGGCGCCGGGCAGCAGTCGGGCGGCGGCGGCGCGCAGGGCGGCCGGATCGAGCGTGACCGGCCGCGCGTCGGCGGCCGACAGCAGTTGCGGCGCGCCCGGGCCGCTGCGGGCCAGCACCAGATCCTGGCCGTCCACGCGTTGCCAGCGCAGTTCGCGCGGCGGCGCGGGCAGGGCGCGGATCAGCGCGGCGGGGGACGCTTGCGGCGCGTCGGCGGCGTAGGCGCCGCCGGCGTAGGCCTGTTGCGCCATCGGCGCCGCGTTGCTGCTGAACACCTTCCACGGATTCATCGACATCAATCCGCTGAAAATCCAGGTGAGGGTGATGCCGGCGAACAGCAGGCCGGCCAGGTGATGCCAGCGCATCATGTTCTCGCGGTAGGGCGAGCGGCTGCCGCTGGCGTAGGGACGCGAGAAGCGCCAGCGCAGGATGCCCACCACCGTGCCCGTCAGCGCCACGGCCACGCCAGCCAGCGACAGCCAGACGACGATGTCGTGCCACCACGGATCGAAGACATTGCCGCGAAACGGGTACAGCCAGTGGATCCAGGCGCCGGCGTAGTTCCACAGCCGTTCGCGGCGGGTGGCGTCCAGCACCACCGCGCCGGTGGCGGACGAGACATACAGCCGCGTGTGGTCGGGGTCGTCCATGTCGATACGGTGCAGCGGCCGGTGCATGTCGAGCGCGCCGGAATGCGTGTAGACGTCCTCGTCCACCTCGCCCTGGTAGTGCGCGGCGTAGCGGCCATCGAACCAGGCCGCGGCGCTGGCGGTGGCGACCGTGGCATCGGCGCGCGGCAGCGGCATGCCGCTGGCGGCGTCCACCACTTTGGGCGCGCGGCCACGGCCCATCGGCACCAGGTAGACCGGCGCGCCGCCGCGCAGCGCGGCCAGGCCCAGGCCCGTCATGTCGTTCGCGCCGGCTGCCGCCAGCGCCTGGGCCGGCGTGGCCGTGACCCGGGCCGGGTCCAGCGGCGCCAGGTGCGTCATGCGTTCCTGCGGCGTGAGCTTGGGGTAGCCCACGTACATCATCACCGCGCCCGAGATGAACCACATGGCGAAGAACAGGCACAGCACGATGCCGGCCCAGCGGTGCGTCAGGTACAGCCAGCGCTTGGCGCGGGCGGACCACGGCACGGGCGCGGGCCGGCGGCGGGCGGAGGGGATCGCGTCCATGGCGGTCCTCAGTAGCGCGCCTGCAGCGTCAGTTCGAACGAGCGCGGCGCGCCCAGGTAGAACATCGGCGTGCCGCTGACATTGGCCGCGTACACCTTGTCGGTCAGGTTGCGGACCCGGCCGGTGACGGTGAAGTGGCGGTCGATGCGGTGCGACAGCGCCGCGTCGAACACGGTGTACGACGGCGCCCAGACGGTGTTGGCGGCATCGGCGTAGGCGCGGCCGACGTAGCGCGCGGCGATGCTGGCGTTCCAGTCCGGCAGGAAGGCGTAGTCGATCCAGGCATTGGCCACGCGCCGCGGCGTGTTGGCCGGCACCTTGCCGTTGCGCGATACCGCGACACCGTTGACCGTCTGCGAGAAGTCGTCATACCTGGGATCGACGAAGGCGATGTTGGCCTGTAGCGACAGCGCGCGCGTCAGGCGCAGTCCGCCCGCCAGTTCCAGGCCGCGCGCCGACTGCTGGCCCACGGGCAGGCTGACCCCGGGATTGTCGGGGTCGGGCGTCGCGATGTTCTTGCGGATGATCTCGTAGGCGGCGACGGTGGCCGAGCCGCGGCCGTCCCAGAACTCGAACTTGCCGCCCACTTCCTTCTGCGTGCCGGTGGTCAGTTTGTCGTTGTTGAGCACGTCGGCGAACGAGGCCGTGGCCATGATGCCGGATGGGGGATCGGCGGCGGTGGCGTACTGCGCGTAGAGCGAGGCCTGCGGCGTGATGGCCCAGTTCAGCGCCAACCGGCCGGTGGTGGGGGCGTAGCGGCGCGAGGCCGAGGCCGGCGAACTGGCCGTGACCGCGCGGCGGTTGGTCAGGTCCAGGTCGATGAAGTCCTTGCGCAGGGCAGACACGATGGCCACGCCGGGCAGCACTTCGGTGCGGTTTTCCAGCGTAAAGGCCAGCGTGCGGATGCGGTTGTCGCGGTCCGGATTATGGCCGCGCGTCATGCCGGGGATGTCGTAGAAATCGCCCGGCTGGAACGTATACGGATCGACCGCGTCCACCGTGGCCGGCAGGCTGGTGGGGTAGCGGGTCTGCTTGTTCACGCTCAGGTCGGCGCCGAACGACCAACGGCTCGGCAGCCCGGCCAGGGTCGATTCGACCAGGCCTTCGACGCGGTTGCCGATCAGGCTTTGCTCATGCCGTTGCAGCAGCGCGCCCGAGCGCAGCACGCGGCTGTTGGCGGCGTTGTAGCGGTAGGTTTCCAGGTTGCGGAAATCGCGCTCGGCCCGATAGTAGTAGAGCGTGTTCGTGAACGTCACGCCCGGCGCCGCGCGCCATTGCGTCAGCGAGCGGGCCCACAGCACCGACTGCGCGTACTGGCCATCGTCGACGTTGTAGTTCTTGAAGCGGGTGCCGCCGCGGATGTGGCCCTCGCCGCTGACCTTGCCGTTCGCGTCCACCGTCAGCGGCGTGCCCCAGTAGGGGCGGTCGACCCGCTCGCGCTGGTATTCGAAGGCCCAGGTCTGGGTGACGTCCTCGCCCAGGTCGGACAGCAGCGAGGCCGCCACCTGCGTGGCGCGCGAACGTTCGCCGTCGACCCAGCCATTGCTGGCGGTGGTGTTGGCGTCGATGCGCAGGTAATGGCCGCGTCCGCCGGGCGAACCGGACAGTTGCTGGTTGATGCCGGCCGATGCCTGGCGCGTATCGAACGAGCCCAGCCGCAACTGGCCTTCGTAGAAGGTGTCGCGCTCGGCCAGCTTGGTGACGTAATTGATGGCGCCGCCGACCGCGCCGGCGCCGAACAGGAAGGTCGAGGGGCCGCCGATGGCTTCGACCCGGTCGTAGATCCAGCTGTTGACCGGCCGCGCCGCGACTGCGTCGTACTGCACCGAAATGCCGTTGAACAGTTGAGACACCTGGCTGCCGCCGAAGCCGCGGTAACTGACCGCGCCAGCCATGCCTGGCGGCGAGGCGGCCGTCACGCCCGGGATGCCGCGGGCGATGTCCTGGGTATCGACGGCGCCGCGGGCCTCGATCTGGCGGCGCGAGACCACGGTGACGGAGGCCGGCGTGTCTTTCAAGCTAAGGCCGAGACGGCTGCCGGTGGCGTCGATGCGCGTCAGGTCGAGCGGGCCATTGGGCTGTTCGTCGGCGTCGTCGCCTTCGACCACGGTGGGCGCCAGGGTTTCGATGGCGGGCTCGCTGGTCAGGGCGAGCGCCGGATTGGCGGCGCAGGCGCCGGCCAGCAAAGAGGCTGCGTAGGTTTTTTTCATGATCGGTGCCGGCGCTGGCCGGCATGCACGCTCGCGCCGATGCCGCGATGCAGGGCGGCGAAGGCACGGACGCAGGGTTCCGCGGAGGCGCCGCCAAGGGGCGGACGGCGCCGGTTCTGGCGGGCGCGGCGGCCGTCGCGAGGACGGCGCCAGCGCGGTCAGGCCGCGGGCGGGGCGCGCGGCTGAGGCGCGCGCCAGGCATGGAGCGGATGGGCGGCGCGGTAGAACAGCGCCGGATAGGTGACGCCGCCGGCGGCGGGCGCGGGCAGCACGATCAGGGGCGCGGGCAGGATGCCGGGACCGGCCTGGGGATTGCGGCAGAACGGGCAGTGTGTGCCGTCGCCGTGGTGGGCGGCGTGGTCGCCGGCCGCGTCATCGCCCTGAACCTCGATGGTCAGGGAGGACCGGCCCTCGGGGGCGCAGTAGTCCAGCGTGACCTGGCGGCTGGCGCCGGCCTGGGGAGCGCCATGCGCCAGCGACGGAACCACGGACGCCCACAGGATCGCGATCAGGGCGATCCAGGCGTAGCCGCGGTTCAGGAAGTGGGCAAGGTGCATGACGGCGCATTATATCCAAGCCGTTTCAGACGGAAAGATGGCGCCGCACCTCCTCGCCGTGGATGGTGGCGCGGTCGCCGCTGGCCACCACCTCGCCGCGTGACAGCACCACGTAGCGATCGGCCAGCTCGCGGGCGAAGTCGAAGTACTGTTCGCACAGCAGGATGGCGATGTCGCCGCGCTGGCGCAGCATGTGGATGACGCGGCCGATGTCCTTGATGATGGATGGCTGGATGCCTTCGGTCGGCTCATCCAGGATGATCAGCTTGGGTTCGGCCACCAGCGCGCGGGCAATCGCCAATTGCTGTTGCTGGCCGCCGGACAGGTCGCCGCCGCGCCGCGCCAGCATGCTCTTGAGCACCGGGAACAGCTCGAATACGTCTTCCTTGATGCGGCGCGCGCGCGCCGCCGGCTTGGTCGCCATCCCCATCAGGATGTTCTCTTCCACCGTCAGCCGGGCGAAGATATCGCGGCCTTGCGGCACATAGGCCATGCCGCGCGCGGCGCGCTGGTGCGGCGCCAGCCGGGTGACGTCGGCGCCGTCGAAACCGATGGCGCCGCGCGCCACCGGCAGCACGCCCATCACGCATTTGAGCAGGGTGGTCTTGCCGACGCCGTTGCGGCCCAGCAGCGCCAGGCATTCGCCCTGGTTGACCGCCAGGGACACGCCGCGCAGGGTATGGCTGCCGCCGTAGTACTGGTCGATGGTGTTCACGTTCAGCATGTCAGCGCCCCAGGTAGACTTCGATCACGCGCGGGTCGGCCTGCACCTTGGCCATCGGCCCCTCGGCCAGCACCGAGCCTTCGTGCAGCACCGTCACCTTGCCGTCGCCGGCGATCTGGTTGACGAAATCCATGTCGTGCTCGACCACCATCAGTGAATGGCGGCCGCGCAGTTCATTGAGCAGTTCGCCGGTGCGTTCGGTTTCGGCATCGGTCATGCCGGCCACCGGCTCGTCCAGCAGCAGCAACTGCGGTTCCTGCATCAGCAGCATGCCGATCTCCAGCCATTGCTTCTGGCCGTGCGACAGCAGGCCGGCGGGGCGGAAGGCCTCGGGCCGCAGCCGGATCAGGTCGAGCGTCTCGCCGATGCGGTCGGCCTGCGCGCCGGTCAGGCGCGCGAACAGCGTGGGCCGCACGCGCTTGTCGGTCTTCATGGCCAGCTCCAGGTTCTCGAACACGGTGTGCTGCTCGAACACGGTGGGGCGCTGGAACTTGCGGCCGATGCCGGCGTGCGCGATCTGCGCCTCGTTCAGCGTGGTCAGGTCGATGCTCTGGCCGAAGTAGGCGCTGCCGGCGCTGGGGCGGGTCTTGCCGGTGATGACGTCCATCATGGTGGTCTTGCCGGCGCCGTTGGGGCCAATGATGCAGCGCAGTTCGCCGACGCCGATGTCCAGCGTCAGGTCATTGAGCGCCTTGAAACCGTCGAAGCTCACGGTGATGCCTTCCAGGTACAGGATGGCGCCGTGGCTGGTGTCCAGTCCCTTGGGGCTGACGCGGCCGTAGCCGGCGTCGCCGCTGGGGCCGCCGTCGAGCATGGCGGTTTCGGAATGGGTGCTGGTCATGCGCGTCGCTCCTGATAGCGGGCGGCCAGGCGCCGGGCCAGGCCGACGATGCCGGTGGGCAGGAAGAGGGTCACCAGCACGAAGATCAGGCCCAGCGCGTACAGCCAGAACTCGGGCAGCACGCTGGTGAACCAGGTCTTCAGGCCGTTCACGGCGCCGGCGCCGATGATGGGGCCGATCAGCGTGCCGCGCCCTCCGGTGGCCACCCAGATCACCATCTCGATGGAGTTCTCGGTGGACATCTCGCTGGGGTTGATGATGCCGACCTGCGGCACGTACAGCGCGCCGGCGATGCCGCACAGCACGGCCGACAGCGTCCACACGAATAGCTTGAAGCCGAGCGGGTCGTAGCCGATGAAGCGCAGCCGGCTCTCGGCATCGCGCACCGCCGTCAGCACCCGGCCCAGCTTGGACTGGGTGACGGCGCGCGCCAGCACCAGCGCGCCGGCCAGCGCCGCCAGCGTGATCCAGTAGAGCGCGGCGCGGGTGCCGGGCGCGGTGATATCGAAACCCAGGATGCGCTTGAAATCGGTGAAGCCATTGTTGCCGCCAAAGCCCGTGTCGTTGCGGAAGAACAGCAGCATGGCGGCAAAGGTCAGCGCCTGGGTGATGATGGAGAAATACACGCCCTTGATGCGCGAGCGGAAGGCGAAGTAGCCGAACACGAAGGCCAGCACGCCCGGCACCAGCACCACCAGCAGCATGGCGTACCAGAAGTGGTCGGTGAACGACCAGTACCAGGGGTAGTCCTTCCAGTCCAGAAACACCATGAAGTCCGGCAGGTTGCTCTGGTAGACGCCGTCGCGGCCGATGGCGCGCATCAGATACATGCCGTGGGCGTAGCCGCCCAGCGCGAAGAACAGGCCGTGGCCCAGCGACAGGATGCCGGCGTAGCCCCACACCAGGTCCAGCGCCAGCGCCGCCATGGCGTAGCACATGAACTTGCCCAGCAGCGCCACGGCGTAGGCCGAGACGTGCAGCGGATGACCGGCGGGAAACACCAGGTTCAGCAGCGGCACCAGCGCCAGCAGCAGCACGCCCGCGCCCAGCGCGGCCCAGGCGCGGCCGTTGAACAAGGGCCGGCGCGCCAGCAGGTTGAGATCGGTCAGCGCGGTCTGTTTCATTCGACGCTCCGACCACGCGGGGCGAACAGGCCTTGCGGCCGCTTTTGCACGAAAAGCACGATGAGCACCAGGATGGTGATCTTGGCCATGACCGCTCCGGCGTAAGGCTCCAGGAATTTGTTGACACCGCCCAGGCCGAGCGCGGCGATGACGGTGCCGGCCAGTTGGCCGACGCCGCCCAGCACCACCACCATGAAGGAATCGACGATGTAGCCGCGGCCCAGGTCCGGGCCCACATTGCCCAGCTGCGACAGCGCCACGCCCGCCAGCCCGGCGATGCCCGAGCCCAGGCCGAAGGCCAGCATGTCGACGCGTCCGGTGGGTACGCCGACGCAATCGGCCATGCGCCGGTTCTGGGTGATGGCGCGCACGAACAGGCCCAGCCGCGTGTGGTTCAGCAGCGCCCACACCAGGAACACCACGAACAGCGCGAAGCCGATGATGACCAGCCGGTTGTAGGTCAGCACCAGGCCGCCCAGCACGGTGACGCCGCCAGACATCCAGCTGGGGTTGCCCACCTCGACGTTCTGCGCGCCGAACAGCGTGCGCACGCCCTGCATCAGCATCAGGCTGATGCCCCAGGTGGCCAGCAGCGTCTCCAGCGGCCGGCCGTAGAGCCAGCGGATGACGGTGCGTTCCAGCGCCATGCCGACCAGCGCGGTCACCAGGAAGGCCAGTGGCAGCGCCGCCGCCACGTACCAGTCGAGCCAGCCCGGCAGCCAGGCGCGGAAGAAGGTCTGCACCAGGTAGGTGACATAGGCGCCGATCATCAGCAGCTCGCCGTGCGCCATGTTGATGACGCCCATCAGGCCGAAGGTGATGGCCAGGCCCAGCGCCGCCAGCAGCAGCACGCTGCCCAGGCTGAGACCGTAGAACAGGTTGCCGGCCCACTCGATGGTGGCCAGATGGCGGTCGATGCGTTTGACCGCGTTGGCCGCCGCCTCGCGCACCGCGGCGTCCGGTTCGGCGTAGACGCCGTCGCGCTGTTGCGTCAGCGCCAGCAGCGTGGGCCGGAAGGTGGCGTTGTCGGTGCGTCCCAGCAGTTCGACCGCATGGCGCCGCACGGCCGGGTCGGTGCTCTTGAGTTCGAGGTTGGCCTGCGCGATTTCCAGCGCGGCGCGCACCGCGGTGTCTTTTTCGGCGGCCAGCGCTTTTTCCAGCAGCGGCAGGCGCGCCGGATCGCCGGTCTGTTGCAGGCGGCGGGCCGCGTCCAGGCGCTCGCGCGCATCCTCGGAAAACAGCCTCGATCCGGCCAGCGCGGCCCCGATCGCGCGCCGCAGCCGGTTGTTGATGCCGATGGTGTCGGCCTGCGGCGGCAGCGCCATGGTCGCGCCGCTGACCGGATCGGTGCCCTGGCCGTTGCCGTCACCGATCAGCACGCGGCCGTCCGGCAGCGCATACAGTTGATCGTTGCCGAGGGCTTGCAGCACCGCTTGCGCGCCGGGCTGGCGGCCCAGGGCGGCGATGGCCTGCAGCTTGGCGTCGGTGTCGTCGCCGGCCAGGGGCGCAAGCAGCGCCGGGTCCACGCCGGGCGCGGCCGCGTGGGCGGCCAGCGCCGGCGCGGCCAGCAGCCATGCAAGCAGGAGGTGACGCAGGAATTTCGCGATGACCGCATTGAGCATGGCTGCGCTTCCGGTTCAGGTTTAAAGGCCTTGCTTGCTTTCGTTGCCCGGGATGTACGGGCTCCACGGTTGCGCGCGGATCGGGCCCTTGCTCTTCCAGACCACGTTGAACTGGCCGTCCGCCTTGATCTCGCCGATATAGACCGGCTTGTGCAGGTGGTGGTTGGTCTTGTCCATCTCGATGGTGAAGCCGCTCGGCGAATTGAACTTCTGGCCGCCCATGGCCGCGATCACCTTGTCCACATCGGTGGTCTTGGCCTGCTCGACCGCCTGCTTCCACATGTGGATGCCGATATAGGTGGCTTCCATCGGGTCATTGGTGACCACGGTGCTGGCGTTGGGCAGGTTCTTGGCCTTGGCGTAGGCCTGCCACTTCTTGATGAATTCCGCGTTGACCGGATTCTTGATCGACTCGAAGTAGTTCCAGGCGGCCAGGTGGCCCACCAGCGGCTTGGTGTCGACGCCGCGCAGTTCTTCCTCGCCCACCGAGAAAGCCACCACCGGCACGTCGGTGGCTTTCAGGCCGGCGTTGCCCAGCTCCTTGTAGAACGGCACGTTGGAGTCGCCGTTGATGGTGGAGATGACGGCGGTCTTGCCGCCGGCCGCGAACTTCTTGATATTGGCGACGATGGTCTGGTAGTCGGAATGGCCGAAAGGCGTGTAGACCTCGTCGATGTCGCTGTCCTTGACGCCCTTGGAATGCAGGAAGGCGCGCAGGATCTTGTTGGTGGTGCGCGGGTATACATAGTCGGTGCCCAGCAGCACGAAGCGCTTGGCGCCGCCGCCGTCTTCGCTCATCAGGTATTCCACCGCCGGGATGGCCTGCTGGTTGGGCGCGGCGCCGGTGTAGAAGACGTTCTTCTCCAGTTCCTCGCCTTCGTACTGCACCGGGTAGAACAGCAGCCCGTTCAATTCCTTGAACACCGGCAGCACCGACTTGCGCGATACCGAGGTCCAGCAGCCGAACACCACCGCCACCTTGTCCTGCGACAGCAGCTGGCGCGACTTTTCGGCGAACAGCGGCCAGTTCGAGGCCGGATCGACCACCACGGCTTCGAGCTTCTTGCCCATCACGCCGCCGTTGGCATTGATCTCGTCGATGGTCATCAGGGCGACGTCCTTGAGCGACGTTTCCGAGATGGCCATGGTGCCCGACAGCGAATGCAGGATGCCGACCTTGATGGTGTCTTCGGCGGCGAACAGCTGCGGCGTCCAGCCCGACATGGCCAATAGGCTCGCGGCGGTCAATTGCTTGAGGACTAGTCTGCGTTTCATGGTGACTCCTGGATGGGAAGAGGCCGGCGGCGCCGGCGATAACGGTCTCAATGCCTGAACTACATCCAACTACCTCTGCGCGCGGCCCTGCCGGAGCAGGGGCGTGACCAGGACTTCAAAGCAAGAGCCGTGCCAACTGCGTGGCGAGGACGGAGGCGCCGCAGGGAGCCGTGGCGTCAAGAGGGGCGGGACGGCGGCGGGCGGCGTGGCATGGCGTGGTTCAATCTGGTGCCGCGCGCACAAGATCGGTGCGCGGGTTGCCCGTTGGGAGTGCGCGCGCGGCGGCGGTGCGGGCGGCGCCGCCGCCGCGGCGTGGGTGCGCAAGGGGAAGGCGGGCGGCGCGGCGCACATGGCACGCGTATTGCTTGGGTATCCGGACTTGTATACAAGAAAGGATTCCAGCATGAATGCCGTAGCAACGCCGCAGGCCCCTCTCGGTTGGACCATCGCGCAATGGCTGTCCGCCTATCAGGATGGCGCCACGCCCGAAGCGCTGTTGATGCCCCTGGCCGCCGCGCCGGACGATCCGGCCGACAATGCCTGGATCACGCGCGCCAGCGCCGCGGTGCTGGCGCGCCAGCTCGACGATCTGCGCTTGTTGCTGGCCGCGGCCGGCGGCGACCGCTCGCGTCTGCCGCTCTACGGCGTGCCGTTCGCCATCAAGGACAACATCGACGCGGCGGGCTGGCCCACCACGGCGGCCTGCCCGGCATTCGCCTACACCCCGGACGAGGACGCCACCGTGGTGCGGCGCCTGCGCGCGGCCGGCGCCATCCTGATCGGCAAGACCAATCTCGACCAGTTCGCCACGGGCCTGGTCGGCACCCGTTCGCCGCACGGCGCGGTGGCCAACAGTTTCCAGCCCGAGTACATCAGCGGCGGCTCCAGTTCCGGTTCGGCCTCGGTGGTGGCGCGCGGGCTGGCGGCGTTTTCGCTGGGCACCGACACGGCGGGCTCGGGCCGGGTGCCGGCGGGTTTCAACAATATCGTCGGCCTCAAGCCGACCAAGGGGTGGCTCAGCACCGCCGGCGTGGTGCCGGCCTGCCGCACGCAGGACTGCGTATCGATCTTCGCGCTGACGGTGGACGATGCCGAGCGCGTCGCGGGCATCGCCGGCGGCTATGACGCACGCGATGCCTATTCGCGCGCGCAGCCGGCCGGCGCCGCCGCGCCCTGGCCCGCGACGCCGCGCTTGGCCGTGCCGGACCGGCTGGAGTTCTTCGGCGATACGCAGGCCGCCGCGGCATTCGAGGCGGCGGTGCAGGCGCTCAAGGCCAGTGGCGCCCAGGTCGACAGCATCGACTTCGCGCCCTTTGCCGAACTGGCGGCCCTGCTGTACCAGGGGCCCTGGGTGGCCGAGCGCTTCGCCGCCGTCGAGCCGCTGTGGCGCCGCGATCCCGATGCCATCCACCCGGTGGTGCGCGGCATCGTGGAAGGCGCGGCGCATTACGATGCGCTGGATGCCTTCAAGGCGGAGTACCGCCGCGCCGAGCTGACGCACCGCATCCATCAGTCGCTGCAGGGCTTTGACGCGCTGGTGGTGCCGACCGCGCCGTCGATCTACACCATCGCGCAGTTGCAGGCCGACCCGGTGCGGCTCAATTCGCAATTGGGCATCTATACCAACTTCGCCAACCTCGCCGATCTGTCGGCGCTGGCGCTGCCGGCCGGCATGCGCGAGGACGGCCTGCCGGCCGGCATCACCGTGATCGGCATGGCCTGGCAGGACCGCGCGCTGGCGTGCTTTGGCCGCCAATGGCAGGCGCAGCGCGGGCTGCCATTGGGCGCCACGGGCCTGCCGCTGCCGCCCCAGGGACCGCCGCCGGCCGATCCGGGCTTGCTGCGCGTGGCGGTCGTGGGTGCGCACCTGAGCGGCATGCCTTTGAATCACCAGCTGACCTCGCGCCGCGCGGTGCTGGTCGAAAAAACCCACACCGCCGCCGACTACCGGCTCTATGCGTTGGCCAATACCACCCCGCCCAAACCCGGCCTGGTGAAGTCCGACAGCGGCGCGCCGATCGAGGTGGAACTGTGGGACATCCCGCTGGCGGCGTTCGGCGCCTTCGTGGCCGAGATCCCGGCGCCGCTGGGCATCGGCACGTTGACGCTGCACGACGGCCGCCAGGTCAAGGGCTTTATCTGCGAGCCGCGCGGCCTGGCCGGCGCGCGCGACATCACCGCCTTCGGCGGCTGGCGCGCCTATCTCGCCAGCCTGAACGCCACCCCCCGCTAATTCCAATCGCCCCTGGGAGCCGAACCGTGTTCGATACCGTCCTGATCGCCAACCGTGGCGAAATCGCCGTCCGCGCCATCCGTACCCTCAAACGCCTGGGCATCCGCAGTGTTGCCGTGTATTCCGATCCCGACCGCAACGCGGCCCATGTGCGCGAGGCCGACGTGGCCGTGGCGCTGGGCGGCGAGAAGGCCGCCGACAGCTATCTGCGCATGGACCTGTTGCTGGCGGCCGCGCGCGAGCACGGCGCCCAGGCCATCTACCCTGGCTATGGCTTCCTGTCGGAAAGCGCCGAGTTCGCCGAGGCCTGCGAGGCCGCCGGCATCGCCTTCGTCGGCCCGACGCCGCTGCAGATCCGCGAGTTCGGCTTGAAGCACCGGTCGCGCGAGCTGGCGGCGGCGGCCGGCGTGCCCATGACGCCGGGCACCGGCCTGCTGGCCAGCCTGGGCGAGGCGCTGACGCAGGCCGAGCGCATCGGCTATCCGGTGATGCTCAAGAGCACCGCCGGTGGCGGCGGCATCGGCCTGTCGCGCTGCGACAACGAGGCCGAGCTGACGGTGGCGTTCGACAGCGTGCAGCGCATGGGCGAGCATTTCTTCCGCGACGGCGGCGCCTTCATCGAACGCTACGTGGACAATGCCCGCCATGTCGAGGTGCAGATCTTCGGTGACGGCATGGGCCGCGTGCTGGCGCTGGGCGAGCGCGACTGCTCGGTGCAGCGGCGCAACCAGAAGGTGATCGAGGAAACCCCCGCGCCGCACCTGCCGGCCGCGACCCGCGCGGCGCTGCTGGACGCCGCGGTCAAGCTGGGCGAGTCGGTGGCCTACCGCTCGGCCGGCACGGTCGAATTCATCTACGATCCGGCGCGCGACAGTTTCTATTTCCTGGAGGTCAATACCCGCCTGCAGGTGGAACACCCGGTGACCGAGGCCGTGACCGGCCTGGACCTGGTCGAATGCATGCTGCGCGTGGCGGCGGGCGAGCCGCTGGACCTGGCCGCGATGTCGCGCGCGCCGCGGGGCGCGTCGATCGAGGTGCGGCTGTATGCCGAGGACCCGCTGCGCCAGTTTCAGCCCTCGCCCGGCGTGCTGACCGAGGTGTATTTTCCCGACGGCGTGCGCCTGGACGGCTGGGTCTCGACCGGCACCGAGGTGCCGGCGTTCTACGACCCGATGCTGGCCAAGCTGATCGTGCACGCCGACACGCGCGAGGCGGCGCTCGACAAGCTGGCCGATGCGCTGGCGCATACGCGCCTGCACGGCATCGCCACCAACCTGGATTACCTGCGCCAGATTGTGGCCGACGCGCGTTTCCGCGCCGGCCAGCTGTCGACCCGCTTCCTGGAGAGTTTCGTCTATCGCCCCGCGGCGATCGAGGTGCTGGAGGCCGGCACCTACACCAGCGTGCAGGATTACCCGGGCCGCACCGGTTATTGGGATATCGGCGTGCCGCCGTCGGGGCCGATGGACGATTATGCGTTCCGCCTGGCCAATCGCATCGTCGGCAACGCGCCCGATGCGGCGGGCATCGAGGCCACGTTGGTCGGGCCGACGTTGCGTTTCCATGGCGATGCCATCATCGCGCTGACGGGCGCCGAATGCGCCGCCACGCTGGACGGCGCGCCGGTGCCGATGTGGCAGCCGGTCACGGTGCGTTCGGGCCAGGTGCTGGCCACCGGCCGCGCGCTGTCCGGCTGCCGCACCTACCTGGCGGTGCGCAATGGACTGGACGTGCCGGTCTACCTGGGCAGCCGCTCGACCTTCGCGCTGGGCCAGTTCGGCGGCCATGCCGGCCGCACGCTGCGGGTTGGCGACATGCTGGCGCTGGTTCGTCCAGCGCTGGCCGCCGCGAACGCTGCGGCGCCCGTGAGCGCGCCGCAGGCGGCGCCGGCCGAGCTGATCCCGGCCTATGGCAACACCTGGGAAATCGGCGTGTTGTACGGCCCGCACGGCGCGCCGGACTTCTTCCGTCCCGAAGCCATCGAGGCCTTCTTCGCCGCCGACTGGGAGGTGCACTACAACTCCAACCGCCTGGGCGTGCGCCTGACCGGCCCCAAGCCGACCTGGGCGCGCGAGAACGGCGGCGAGGCCGGCCTGCATCCGTCCAATATCCATGACTGCGAATACGCCATCGGCAGCATCAACTTCACCGGCGACAGCCCGGTGATCCTGACGCGCGACGGCCCCAGCCTGGGCGGCTTCGTCTGCCCGGTGACGATCGCGCGCGCCGAGCTGTGGAAGGTGGGGCAGGTCAAGCCGGGCGACCGCATCCGCTTCGTGCGCATCGACTACGCCGACGCGGTGGCGCGCGAGGCGGCGCAGGATCGCAGCGTGGCGCTGCTCCAGGCAGTGGCGCCACAGGCCACCACGCCGTCGGCGGCGCCGGCCACGGCCTCGGAGACCATCGTCGCCGCCTTGCCGGCGGCTGGCTCGCGTCCGTCGGTGTCCTACCGCCAGGCGGGCGACGGCTATCTGTTGCTGGAATACGGCGACAACGTGCTCGACCTGGCGTTGCGCATGCGCATCCATCTGTTGATGGAGGCGCTGGCGGCGCAGCCGATCGACGGGGTATGCGAGCTGTCGCCGGGGGTGCGTTCGCTGCAGATCCGCTACGACAGCCGCGTGATCCTGCAGCAGGCGCTGATCGCGCGGCTGCTGGAAATCGAGGCGGGGCTGGCCGACGTGGCCACGCTGAAGGTGCCAACCCGCGTGGTCTACCTGCCGATGGCGTTCGAGGATTCGGCCACGCTGGGCGCGGTGCAGCGCTATCAGGAAACCGTGCGCGCCAGCGCGCCGTGGCTGCCGAACAATGTGGACTTCATCCAGCGCATCAACGGCCTGGCCAGCCGCGAGGACGTGCGCCGCATCGTGTTCGACGCCAGCTATCTCATCATGGGCCTGGGCGACGTCTACCTGGGTGCGCCGTGCGCGGTGCCGATCGACCCGCGCCACCGGCTGCTGACGTCCAAATACAACCCGGCGCGCACCTTCACGGCCGAAGGCACGGTGGGCATCGGCGGCGTCTACATGTGCATCTACGGCATGGACTCGCCCGGCGGCTACCAGTTGGTGGGCCGCACGCTGCCGATCTGGAACAAGTTCCTGAAGAACCCGGTGTTCCAGGATGGCAAGCCGTGGCTGCTGCGCTTTTTCGACCAGGTGCGCTTCTATCCGGTGAGCGAGGCCGAACTCGATACGCTGCGCGAGGACTTCCGCGAAGGCCGCGCCACGGTTCGCATCGAGGAAGAAGTGTTCGACTTCGCCGCCCACCAGCGCTTCCTGGCCGAACAGGCCGACAGCATCGGTGCGTTCCAGGCGCGCCAGAAAACGGCGTTCGACGCCGAGGTGGCGCTGTGGAAGCACGAGGATGTGGCGGCGGCGCCGGTCGAGGCTGCGCCGGAAGTGGAGACCGCGCTGCGCGAGGGCGAACGCCTGGTCAGCGCCGACATGTGCGGCAACATCTGGAAGATCCCGGTGCAGGTGGGCCAGAGCGTGGCGGCCGGCGACACGCTGGTGGTGGTCGAGGCCATGAAGATGGAGCTGTCGGTGATCGCGCCGGTGTCGGGCACGGTGACGGCGATCCGCTGCGTGCCGGGCAAGCCGGTGAACGCGGGCGACGCGCTGATCGTGCTGGCCGAGGATGCCACCTGCCCGGTGACCTGATCATGCGCGATTCGGTACGCATCGGGCCGGCGCTGCGGCAGGCGCCGGCGCTCGCGGGGTCGCTGGCGGACCAGGTCTACCAGCGGATCAAGGACGAGCTGTTCGACTTCCGGCTGCTGCCCGGCGACCGCTTCACCGAGGCGGAGCTGGCGCTGCGGCTGGGGGTGAGCCGCACGCCGGTGCGGCTGGGACTGGCGCGGCTGGAGCGCGAGGGCTTCGTGCTGCCCAGTCCGCGCAGCGGCTGGCAGGTGCGGCCGTTCGATTTCGAGCGCTTCGAGGCGCTGTATGACGTGCGCGTGGTGCTGGAGCTGGCGGCGGTGGAGCGGCTGTGCGCGCGTGAGCAGATGGATGAACGCGGGCTGCTGGGGGCGCTGGCGCAGGTGTGGCTGGTGCCGCCGGCGCAGCGCATTCTGGATGGGCGGATGGTGGCGCAGCTGGATGAGGCGTTTCACTGCTCACTGGTGGCGGCGGCGGGCAATGCGGAGATGGCGCTGATCCACCGCGAGGTGACGGAGAAGATCCGGATCGTGCGGCGCCTGGATTTCACCAAGGATTTCCGGGTGGATGCGACGTATGAGGAGCATGGGGCCATCTTGCGTGCGGTGCTTGCCCGGCGAGGGGAGGCGGCCGGGAGGATGTTGCGCGGGCATATCGAGATGAGCAAGGCCGAGGTGAGGAAGATCACGCTGCATATGTTGCATGTGGCGCGGGAGGGTTCTTGAGGCGCGGCGGGCTGCGGCGGATGGCAGGCAGGCGGTTTGCTTGGCGTTCTGCTCAGCGTCGGGGCGGTGGTCGCTGCGCGCGGTGGCGGCGATAAGGGCGCGCCCGCGTTCTCTCTCGCGCCCGGGTCAGCCCTGCAGTTGTTTGTAGACGTCTTCGGAGACGCGTTGCAGTTCTTCGCGGCTGACGGCGCCGGAGAGGGCGTAGCCGAATTGGCCTTCGACCCAGTAGAAGACGCGCACGGGGCCTTCCTGGGTGAACTGGAAGGCGGTCTGGCCGCCGGCGGCTTCGCGGGTGACGTAGAGGGTCAGGCGTTGGCCGTCGGGGGCGCCGTACATGAAGAGGGCGACGGGACCGCTGCCGCCCGGCAGCAGGCGGCCGCCGACGAGGTCGTAGCCGGCCTGGGTCAGCGAGGGGGCGCGCACGGGGGCGCCGAGGCGCTTGGTGAGCCAGGTGACCAGGGCCTTTTCGTTGTCGCCGCTGACTTCGACGGGGCGGCCCATGTCGGGGGCGTAGACGGCGTGGGCGATGGCGGCGCGCTGGGCGTAGCCGCCGGCGGCGCGGTCGGGGGCGGCGGTGGCCAACACGGTTTGCAGATGGCGGGCGTCCAGGGCGCCGCGCGCCAGCCAGGCGCTGCTGGCGCTGATAGCGGCGATGGCGATGCCGGCGGCAACGGCGCGCCAGGGCAGGCGGCGGGCGGGCGGCGACAGCGGCAGGCGCAGGGGCAGGGGTTCGTCCAGCACCGGGTCCAGCAGCGCGTGCAGCGCGCGGCGCTGGGCCTGCCAGGCGTGCACGCGGGCCAGGTCCTGCGGATGGGCGGCGAGGAAGGCATCGACCTCGGCGTGGCGGCCGGGCGGCAACTGGCCGTCGGCGTAGGCATGCAGGTCGGCTTCGGTGATCGGGTTGCCGGCGGTGGGGACGGCGTGGAGGCGTTTGTCGTTCATGTCATTTCACGCGATGGAGCCGGCTGGCGGGTTGCTGGCCTTGCATCAGGGCGCCCAGCCGTTCGCGGGCGCGCGACAGGCGCGACATGACCGTGCCCATCGGCACGCCCAGCACCTGCGCGGTTTCCTGGTACGACAGGTCTTCCACGCATACCAGCAGCAGCACTTCGCGCTGCTCGGCCGGCAGGCCTTGCAGGCAGCGGTCCAGGTCGCGCACCTCCAGGTGGTCGGTCTGCGTGGCGCGCACCGGCACGTCGGGCAGGTCGCCCGCGCCGGCCTGTTCGGCCTGCCGGTGGTTGGCGCGCACGCCGTCGATGAAATGGTTATGCATGATGCCGAACATCCACGCCCGCAATTCGCCGCGCCGCTGCCAGCGCGAGTAGCGGCTCCAGGCGCGTTCGAGCGTGTCCTGCACCAGGTCGTCGGCCCGGTGCGGGTCGCCCGTCAGCCCGCGGGCGTACCGCCGCAGGCTGGGGATGCAGGCCAGGATTGCGGCTTCGTCGTCGGCGCGCATGGTCGGGCGTGGATGGGCGGCGAACCCGGTTCAGGGCTTGATCACGTGCCAGACGTCCTTGACGTTGTCGCCGGTCTTGTCGCCCGGTTTGGCGTCCTTGGCGAACAGGTAGATCGGCTTGCCCTTGTAGGCCCACTGCTTGGAGCCGTCGTCGCGGGTGATGATGCTCAGGTCGCCCGAGGCCTTGGCGTCGGCGGCGGCCATGACCGGTGGCCAGATCTTGGCGCACTGGTCGTTGCAGGCGCTCTTGCCGCCGGCATCCTTGTCGAAGGTGTAGAGGGTCATGCCGGCGCTGTTGACCAGGATGCCGTTCTGGGTCTTGACGGCCTGGGCGTGGGCGCCGGCCGAGAACAGGGCGGCGCAGGAGAGGGCCAGGGTGGCGGCGATTTGAGTACGCATGTCGTGCCTCGCAGGTAGGAAGGTGGGGAACTGCCGACTACAGACGCCGGGCGAAACGGGAATATTCCGCCGCGGGAAAAAAAAGTGGAGGGCCGGCAACCGCATATCCGGCCGCGCGCCACCCGTGAACGCCCGTGCCCGACGGCGCTGGCGAATCGGGTCAGGCGTGGCCGGCGGCGGGCGGGGCCGGGTCGTAGCGCATTTCTATTTCCTGGGCGGTCTCCTGGACGGGGGTGAAACCCAGCGACTGGTAGAGCCGGCGGGCGGGGTTGCCCTTGAGCACCGACAGGGTCACCGGCGCGCCTTCCTGGTCGGCCTGCCGCAGCAGTCCCGCCAGCAGGCGCCGGCCCAGCCCCTGGCCCTGGAAGGCGGGGTCGATCTGGATCTGCACCACGCGCCAGCCATCCGGATCGCGGTGGGTCTTGAACAGGCCGGCCGGACGCCCGTGCAGCCAGACGATCCGGGCGTCATCGAAGTGATGGCGGATACGGGTCAGGTGATGGGCATCGTCGCGCGGCGCGCCCACGCGCGCCAGGTGCTCGGTCATGGTCGCCTTGCGCAGCGCCAGCAGGAACGGCAGGTCATCTTCGGTGGCGGCTTGCAACGCCAGGGAATGGAGAGTCATGGTGCGGCCTCAGGGTTGCTTGGGGGAAGAACCACGCTTGGCGCTCTTGCCGGTCTGGTGGATAAGGTTATAGAGCTGTTGCGCCGCCGGCGCCAGGGGGCGGCCGCGGCGCGAGATCAAGCCCAGGCTGCGGGTGACGCGCGGATGTTCGAGCTTGACGCCCGCCAGGGTGGCGTGGCCGGCCGGCGGCATCGCCAGCTGCGGCACCGCCGCCACGCCCAGGCCGGCCTCCACCAGCCCCAGCAGGGTCATGACGTGGCTGACCTCGAAGGCGCTGACGGTGCGCTTGCCGCTCTTGGCCAGCGCATCGTCGATCAGCAGGCGGTTGCCGCTTTCCTTGGCCACGGTCATGAAACGTTCCTGCGACAGCTCTTCCCACGATACGCTGCGGCGCGCGGCTAGCGGATGATCGCGGCGCACCGCCAGCACGAAGTCCTCGCGCAGCACCGCCTTGAAGTCCACGTCCGGCTCCTGGGTGCCGAAAAAGCTGATGCCGAAATCGGCGCGGCCCGTCACTACGCTGTTGAGCACGGTGTGGGCGGTTTCGTCGATGATGCGCACGCGGATGCGCGGAAAACGTTCGGCGTAGTCGCGGATGATGGCCGGCAGGAAGTAATAGGCCACCGATGGCACGCAGGCCACGGTCACCAGCCCGCCGCGCTGCGCCGCCAGGTCGCCGATGCTGAGCACCGCGCGCTCCAGTTCGTCGATGGCGCCGCGGGCCCGCTCCAGGAAGATGCGGCCGACGTGCGTCAGCGCCACGCGGCGGGTGGTGCGTTCCAGCAGGCGTGCGCCCAGCAGGTCTTCCAGTTTGTCGATGCGCCGGCTCAGCGCCGGCTGCGACAGGCTCAGGTCTTCGGCCGCGGCGCGGAAACTGGCGCGTTCGGCCACGGCCACGAAGGCCTGTAATTCCTGTAAATCGAAATTGATGCGTGCCATGCATTAATCCATCCGTAAGTTGCAATTCAAATAATAGCCGCGTCGTCGCAGAATGCACCGCATGGAAACGATCATCCCTTGCGTACTGATGCGCGGCGGCACTTCCCGCGGCCCCTTTTTTCTGGGCGACTGGCTGCCCGCGGACCCCGCCGAGCGCGACCGGCTGCTGCTGCAGGCGATGGGCTCGCCGCATGCGTTGCAGGTCGACGGCCTGGGCGGCGGCAACTCGCTGACCAGCAAGGTCGCGATCGTGTCGCGCTCGACCCGGCCCGGCTGCGACATCGACTATCTGTTCGCCCAGGTGTCGGTGGACCGCGCCAGCGTCGACACCCGTCCCAACTGCGGCAACATGCTGTCGGGCGCCGCGCCCTTCGCCATCGACGAGGGCCTGATCCCGGCCGCCGACGGCGAGACGTCGGTGCGGGTGCACAACGTCAATACCGGCGCCGTCATCGAGGCGGTGGTGCAGACGCCCGGCGGCCGGCTGACCTACGAAGGCGATGCGCGCATCGATGGCGTGCCGGGCGCCGCCGCGCCGGTGCGGCTGAACTTCCTGGACGCCTGGGGCGCGCTCACCGGACGCCTGTTCCCGACCGGCCTGCGCCAGGAGACCGTGGATGGCGTGGCCGCCACGCTGATCGACGCGGCCATGCCGATGGTGCTGCTGCGCGCCGCCGACTTCGGCCTGCGCGGCGACGAATCGCCGGCCGAGCTGGACGCCAACCCGGCGTTGCTGGCGCGCCTGGAGCGTATCCGCCGCGAGGCCGGCGCCCGCATGGGGTTGGGGGACGTATCGAACAGCGTGATTCCCAAGCCGGTACTGCTGGCGCCCGGGAGCGACCCGGCGGTTCTGTCGGTGCGTTCGCGTTACTTCACGCCGCACGCCTGCCACCGCGCGCACGCCGCCACGGGCGCGGTGGGCGTGGCCGCCGCTTTCCTGATGGCGGGCACCGTGGCGCACGATTGCGGCGGGCCAGCCCCGCGCCCGGGCTATCGTGGCGTGCGCATCGAGCATCCGTCGGGCGGCATGGACATCGACGTCAGGCTGGACCCGGACAGCGGCGAGGTGCGGGCCGCCGGCCTGGTGCGCACCGCGCGCAAGATCATGAAGGGCCTGTTATACGTGCCGGGACGCTACGTGCCGGCGCGGGAGGAACCGGCCATGCGGCCGGCGCACGCCGCGATGGCGGCCTAGACCGGCGTCACCGATTCCACACCCGGAAGCCGTTCACGGCCTGCCGAACCGAAACAAGAAGGCAGCGGGCCGACCCGCTTCCGAACCGAGACACAGCGGTCCACAGAGACCGTCCCCATAACCGTCAGGAGACATGACATGGCTTTCCCCTCTCGCGGCGCGCTGTGCGCCGCCGCGCTTTGCCTGGCCCTGGGCGGCCAGGCCGCGCATGCCGAATTCCCCGAACGTCCCATCACCATGGTGGTGCCCACCGCCGCCGGTGGCGGCAACGACACCCTGGCCCGGGTCATCGGACAGAAGATGGGCGAACTGCTGGGCCAGACCGTCATCGTGGTCAACAAACCCGGCGCGCAGGGGGCCATCGCGTCCGACTACGTGGCGCGCCAGCCGGCCGACGGCTATACGCTGATACTGGGCTACATCGGCACGCACGGCATCAACCCCGCGCTGCAGAAGCTCAACTACGACCCGGTGCGTGATTTCACCGCCATCGGCATGGTGGCCGATTCACCCACGCTCATGGTGGTGTCCAGCAGCATCGGTGTGCAGGACGTGCCCGGCCTGCTCAAGTACGGCCAGGCCCATCCCGACGGGCTGAGCTACGCCACCGCCGGCCCGGGCACCGCGCCGGCGGTGGCGGGCGAACTGTTCAACCGCGCCACTGGCGCCGCCATGCTCGAAATTCCCTACAAGGGATCGGCGCCCGCCATGACGGATACGCTGGCCGGCGTCACCCAGGTCATGTTTCCCAGCCTGTTCAGCGCCTATCCGCACTTGAAGTCAGGCAAGATCCGCGCGCTCGGGGTGGCCGGCGCGCGGCGCGCCAAGGTGCTGCCGGACATGCCGACGCTGGCGGAACTGGGCGTGCAGGGCGTGGACGTGGCGCAGTGGTATGCCGTGTTCGCGCCCGCCAACGCCGATCCTAAGGTCGTCGCCAAGCTCAATGGCGCGCTCAATGGCGCGCTCAATGATCCGGCCGTGGCCGCCAAGATCGACGACCAGGGCGCCGAGGTACGCACCAGCACGCCGGCCGAGCTGGCGGCGTTCGTGCGCGAAGAAGCGGTCAAGTGGAAGCGGCTGGCGTCGACGATCCACGCGGCGCTGTAAACAGCGCCAGCGGCGCGGCGTCGAAGTGGCGCAGGTTCGGAAACACCAGGCGCAGGTCGTCGGCGCTGGCGCCGAACCAGCCGCCCAGCGCCGCGCCTAGTTGTTCCACCGCCAGCGTCGGCAGCAGCCGGCCGTTGTCGACGAAACCGGGGCCATCGGGCGCGATCGCCGGATGCGTGCCGTAGCAGCGGCCGCCGTTGACGGCGCCGCCCAGGACGAAATGGTGCGCGCCCCAGCCGTGATCCGAGCCGTTGCCGTTCGAGCCCAGCGTGCGGCCGAATTCCGATGCGGTGAAGGTGGTGACCTGGCGCGCCACGCCCAGGCCCGCCAGCGCCTCCTGGAACGTGGCCAGCGCCTGGCCCAGTTCCTGCAACAGGGCGGGGTGGGTGTCGTTCAGGCCGGTGTGATTGTCATAGCCATTCTGCGACACGAAGAACACCTGGCGGCGGGCGCCCAGCGCCTGGCGCGCGGCGATGATGCGCGCCACGATCCTGAGCTGCTGCGCCAGCGGCGAGGCGAAGTCGCCGGGCACCGCCACGCCCGCCAAGGCTGCCCGCAGCTGTGTGTCGGCGTCGATCGACTGGGCGGCGATGCGCGACAGTTCGCGTTCCATCAAGTGCTCGCGCGGTTGCGTGATCAGTTGCCGCAGCAGCGCGGTGCAGGCGCTGGAACCATACAGGTCGCGCGTCAGCAGCTCGATGCGGGTCGAGCCGTTCACGCCGACCCGGTAGCCGGCGACATGGCGGCCCGCCAGCAGCACGGTGTTGCCGCTGGCGGTGATGCCGGTGAAGCTGCGCCGCGTGTTGATGCCGGCGTACAGGTCCGTCAGGCGCCCGGCCCAGCCGGACGACGCGCCTTCCGGCGCCAGCGCCTGCCAGTATGACTGCTGGTCGTTGTGCGAGAACAGCTTCGGCGGCAGCGGCACCCGCGCGCCGAGGTAGTCCGCCTTGCTGGTGGGGACCACCAGCGGGCCGACGTTCAGCACCGCCGCCATGTCTGCGCGCGCGAACAGCGGCGCCAGCGGCGCCAGGGACGGGGCCAGCGCGAACGACATGCCGTCGGTGGCGGGCGTCGGGTCGCGCAGCGCCGTGGCCCGCAGCGCCTCGCGCGGCAACGCGATGTCGGTTCGCGCCGCGGCGTAGGCGCGATAGGCGGCCGGATCGAAAGGCACCAGGGTGTTGAACGGGTCATTGCCGCCGTACAGGAAGACGCACACCAGCGCCTTGTAGTCCCCCGGCGGCGCGGACTGCGCCGCCGCCGCGCCCAGCGCCGCCAGGTTCAGCGCCAGCGGCGCCGCCGCGCGGCTCGCGCCCAGGGCGCAGGCGCGCAGCAGGAATTCGCGGCGGTCGGCGTTCATTTCTGCACCAGGTATTCGGGGCTGGCCGCCACCAGCATGATGGCGGCGCGCACGCGGTCGCGGGGCCGCGCGCGCGGCAGGGTGTCGACCGCCTGCGCAATGGCGCGCGCGGTCGTCGCGCTGAAAGCGTCGCCGGCCAGTAGCAGCGACACCCGCGCCACCAGCGCCTCGGCGTCGCCGGCCACGGCGATCTCGGCGTCATAGCGCGTCTGCAGATCCTCCCAGCCGCGATCGACGTAGATGGCCAGGAAGTTCAGATAGCCGGCGACGCTGGTTTCGTCGGTGATCTGCAATTCCGGCGCCACCAGCCCGCGCCGCGCCAGTTCGGTGACCGGCGGGGTGTAGCGCGGCCGGAAGAAATTGAACACGCTGGCCGAGCGCATCGGGCTCTGCGCCAGCCGGATCGTGTTGTCGGTGGTGTCGGGCATGGCCCAGGCGCCGTTGGTGGAAGTCGCGCCGAAGGCCCGCGCCCAGCCGGAAAAGCGCAGGATGGGCTCGCGCACCTTGCCCCAGCCGGGCGCCGAAAGGTCGGGATGGCGCGCCTCGTCATCGAGCAGTATGGCGCGCACCACGGCCTTGAGGTTGCCGCGGGCGCCATGGCCGTCGTTGTCGAACACGGCCGCCACCCGGTCGACGTACGCGGGGCTGGGGTTGCTGGTGACCAGCCGCTGGATCAGCTGCGTGCCGAGGAACGGGCCGACATTGGGGTGGGCGCTGATCACCGTCATCGCCCGTTCAAGCGACAGGTAGCCGTCGGTGCCGGGCGGAATCACCGCGCCCAGGAAGCGCTTTTCGGCCAGCGAATGCAGTGCCGGGTTCAGAGCCATCGGACGGCGGTGGAATTGCACGTCGGTCTCCGGTCCGTCCAGGTCCCAGCCGGTGAATACCTTGGCCAGGCCCTGCACGTCGGCGTTGCCATAGGTCTCGACCGGCGCGCCATGCGCCAGCCGGGGGCTGCCGTCGCGATTCAATTCAATCAGGCCGATGCTGAACAGCTGCATCACCTCGCGCGCATAGTTCTCGTCGGGATGGCGGCCGGTGCGGGGGTCTTCCTTGCGGTTGCCGCGATAGGTCAGCATGCAGCCCATCGACAGGTTGCGCGTGACGGCGGTGAGCAGGTCCTGGTAGCGGCCGAAAGCGTGCTCGGCCAGCAAGTCCATGAAGCCGGCCGCGCCGAACAGCGGCCAGTTGGCGGTGATCGACGCCACGCCCACCACGAAGATCTCCGACAGCGCGAACGCCACGCGCGTGCGCACTTGGTCCTCGGCGCTGATGAACTTGCGCCACAGCGTGGATTCGAGCGGCGCATTGATGCCGTTGCCCTTGTAGGCCTCGGTGTCCTTGCCCTGCTGCAAGAGCCAGTCGAAATGGCTTTGTGACGGCGGCAGCGCCAGTTGCGCGTCGAGCCAGGCGGCATAGCCGTCGCGCACCACGGCGTCGATCTGCGCCGGGGTCGGGCCGAAGGTGGCCTGGGCCAGGAAGCGCGAGGCCTGGCCGGGCGTGGGAGGCGGGCGAGGGGAGGAAGCGGCCGGCGCCGCTTCGGACGGCAACGCGGACATGCAGGCAGCCCCGGGGGTCGAATGCGAGCCCCTACGGTACCGAAGCGCCGGGGGGCGCTTCAAGACCGTCATTCGGATGAGAGACTAAGCCATTCGCATGAGCGCGCGCCGGGGAGAAAGGCCGGCCCGCGGTGGCGGGCCGGGCGGCGCGGACTACACCGAACGGGTGATGCCGCCGTCGATGCGGATGTTCTGTCCGGTGATGTACGACGAGGCGTCGGATGCCAGGAAAGCGATCAGGTCGGCCACTTCCGCGGCGGTGCCGTAGCGGCCCATCGGGATGCGCGCGCGCCGGTCTTCCTTTTCCGGCAGGCTGTCGATGAAGCCGGGCAACACGTTGTTCATGCGCACATTGTGCTGGGCGTATTCGTCCGCGAACACCTTGGTGAACGCAGCCAGGCCGGCGCGGAACACGCCGGACGTGGGGAACAGCGCTTCCGGCTCGAAGGTCGCGTAGGTCGAGATGTTGACGATGGCGCCGGACTTCTGCTGCTTCATGACCGGCGCCACCAGGCGCGCGATGCGCACCACATTGAGCAGGTAGAACTCCATGCCCAGGTGCCAGTCGTCGTCGCTGATTTCCAGCAGCGGGCCCTTGGGGCCGTGGCCGGCGCTGTTGACCACCGCGTCGACGCGGCCCCATTGCTGCAGGGTCGTGTCCACCAGCCGCGACAGGTCTTCGGGCGAGCGGTTCGATCCGGTCACGCCCAGGCCGCCCAGCTCGGCGGCCAGCGCCTCGCCCTTGCCGGACGAGGACAGGATCGCCACGCGGAAGCCATCGGCCGCCAGTTTGCGTGCCGCCGCCGCGCCCATGCCGCTGCCGCCGGCGGTGATGATGGCCACTTTATCCGTGCTCATGCGTCGTTCCCCAAGAGTATTGGCAAAAAAGCCATTGTAGGGGTGGGCACGGCGGCCCCGCGAGGATCCCGCGAGGCCGTCAGGGCAAGGCTCAGTCGACCAGCTTGAGCACGCCCTTCATCAGCGCGAAGTGGCCGGGGAACGAGCAGAAAAAGGCGTAGTCCTGGCCGGCGGCCAGCTTGCTGACGTCGAAGGTGACGGAATCGCTTTCGCCGCCGCCGATCACCTTGGTGTGGGCGATGACGCGGGCGTCGTCCTTCTTGACATAGTTGTTGTCCAGGCCGGCGGCCATGCCGTCGTTGACGGCGCCCTGCATGTCGGCCTGCTTGGTCAGCACCCAGTTGTGGCCCATGACGTTCCTGGCCAGCTTGCCGGGGTGCGTGAGATTCACGGTGAACTGCTTGCAGCTCTTGCTGACCGTGATTTCCTTCTTGTCGAACTGCATCTGGTCGTTGCCGGCGATATCGACCGAACATTCGGCCGCCAGCACCGGGGCCGAGGCCAGGGCCAGGATGGTCGCGGCGCAGAGATTCTTCAACAGCATGTTCATGCCTCCAGGGATCGGGGGAAGGGGAACCGCATGCTCCGCCGGACGGAGCCTCGCGGCCGTTGCGGTATTCTCGCCCCAGTCTACTCCCGGCGGCGCACGCGCGCCCGCAAGCGGCTTGACGCAACGCAAGCGGGCGCCAGTGAATTGCGCGGCGCGGCCCTGGGCGTGCCGTTGCCGGCGTGGTTTCAGCGCGCCGGGGCCGCGGCGGTGACGCGCCAGATCGCGTTGCCGACATCATCGGCCACCAGCAGCGCGCCTTGCCGGTCCAGCGCCACGCCCACCGGCCGGCCACGCGCCTGGCCGGCCTCATCGAGGAACCCCGTCAGCACGTCGCGCGCCTGGCCGTCGGCGCGCGCGCCGGTGAAGGGCACGAAGATGACCTTGTAGCCGCTGCGCGGATCGCGGTTCCAGGAGCCGTGCTGACCGACGAACATGCCGTGCAGGAACGGCGCCGGCAGATTGGCGCCGCCGGACCAGGCCAGCCCCAGCGAGGCGGTGTGCGGCCCGAGCGCGTAATCGGGCACGAGCGCCCGCGCCACCAGGTCCGGGCGCGGCGGCTTGACCCGGGTGTCGACATGCTGGCCGAAGTAGCTGTAGGGCCAGCCATAGAAGCCGCCGTCGCGCACCGAGGTCATGTAGTCGGGCACCAGATCGCTGCCCAGTTCGTCGCGTTCGTTCACCGCGGTCCAGAGCGTCCGGCCGTCCGGCCCCCAGGCCATGCCCACCGGATTGCGCAGGCCGGTGGCGTAGAGGCGCTTGGCGCCGCTGGCGATGTCGATTTCCCAGATGGCGGCGCGGCCTTCCTCCTCGGCCATGCCGTTTTCGCCCACGTTGCTGTTCGAACCGACCGTCGCATACAGCTTGGCGCCATCCGGGCTGGCAATGAGGTTCTTGGTCCAGTGATGGTTGCGGCCCGCCGGCAAGTCGGTCACCTTGACCCCCGGCGCGCTGATGCGGGTCTGGCCGGTCTGGTAGGGAAAGCGCAGCACCGCGTCGGCGTTGGCGATATACAGCTGGTCGCCGACCAGGGCCATGCCGAACGGCGAATTCAGGCCTTCCAGGAATACCGTGCGCGTCTGCGCCGCGCCGTCGGGCCCCAGGCCGCGCAGCAGGGTGATGCGGTTGGCGCTGGGTGTGCGCGCGCCGGCACGCTTCATGACGATGCCGGCGACCCAGTCCTTGAGCCCGCCGGAGGCTTCGGGCGGCTTGGGCGGGGCGTTGGTCTCGGCCACCAGCACATCGCCGTTCGGCAGCACATGGAGCCAGCGGGGATGATCCAGGCCTCGGGCATAGGCGCTCACCGCCAGGCCGCTGGCCGGGGTGGGCAGGCCGGACTCGGGCCAGCCCACCGCCCTGGCCGTGTTGACCGTGGGGATCAGGGTGGCGTTGGGGGCGGGTAGCTCGGGGCGCGGCCCCATGCCGGCCTCGACCGGCAGGCGCGCGACTTCGCCGCAGGCGGCCACCAGGCCGGTGGCCGCGGCCAGCGCCACCAGCAGATATCGAATGCGCATGAGGCGGCTCCAGTCGCGTGGGGTAGGCAAGCCTTCATCATACGATGAGGCGGCGCGCCGTTGCGCCGCCGGCTAGCGCATGTCGAAGGCTTCCTGGTGCCAATGGACCCGGCCACGGCCCAGGCGCCGCAAACCCTTTCGCAACGCCGCCGCCAGGCCTGCCGGGCCGCAGTACCAGACGTCGGCGACCCGGCCGGCGGCCACTTCGCCCTGCGCCAGGGCGGTGGCATCCAGCCGCTGGCCCTGCGCCGCGCTGTGCACGTGCAGCGTGACGTTGTCGAGCCGTTCGCAGCGTTGCCGCAGCTCCTCGACGAAGGGGTCGGCGCCGGCGTCGCGCACGCAGTAGTGCAGCCATACGGGCGGGTGGCCGCCGGGCGCGTCGCGGGCCGCTTCCAGCCAGGCCAGGAACGGCGTGATGCCGATGCCGCCCGCGACCCACACCTGCGGACCCGCGGCGGGATCGGCGGGACGTTCGAAGCGGCCGTAGGGGCCTTCGACCGTGACCGGCGCGCCCGCGCGCAGCGTGGCGGCCAGGCGCCGGGTGTAGTCGCCCAGCGCCTTGATCTGGAACGTGACGTCGTGGCGGCCGGGGTGCGGTGCGCTGGCGATGGTGAACGGATGCGCGCCTTCGCGCCGGTCGAAAGTGACAAAGGCGAACTGCCCGGCGGCGTGGCCCGGCCAGCGGGGGCCGAGTTCGCAGGTGACTTCGAGGATGTCGCCGGGCCGCTGCACCAACCGCGTCACCCGGCCCGCAATGCGCCGGCCGCGGCCGATGCGGCCAGCCAGCGCCAGCAGCGCGGCCCCGGCGCCGCCCGCCATCAGCGGCAGCAGCAGTGCGCCGGTCGGTCCGGTCCAGTAATAGGCCGGCGCCAGCGCCAGGGTGTGAAACACCAGCACCAGGTAGGCCAGCGGCATGGCGCGATGGACAATGCGCCAGGCGTGGTACGGAAAACGGCGCCACAGGGTGATCGCCAGCATCGCCAGCAAGGCATAGAGCGTCCATTCGCCCAGGTCCTTGGCCAGCCCGCGCGAATCCGCCAGCATGGTCAGCACCGCGTCGCGCGCGGGCCGGCCCTCGGTGCCGACCAGCGCCTTCAGCGGCGTGCTGGCCAGCTTGATCAGCCAGTGCGCCGCGCCGGCGCCGATGGCCAGGATGCCGGCCCATTTGTGCAGCCGGTAGATCTTGTCCATGCCGCCCAGCGGCCCTTCCAGCCAGGCCGGGCGCAGCGCCAGCAGCATGATCAGGGACATCAGGCCGATCGACCAGACGCCCGTCAGGTACAGCGCCTGCTGGCGCAGCACCCAGGGCCAGGCGGCGGAGGCCGCTGGCTGCAGCACGATGGCGTCGACAGCCCAGGCGCCGGTCAGCGCCAGCAGGAAGAGACCCAAGGCGGAACGGGTTTTCATGGCGTCGGCCTCAATCCTTGATGCGGCTGCGCAACACCGCGCCAGTCTGCGCGTCCACGCGCAGCTTCACGCGCTGGCCTTGTGCGTTCTCGGCCTTGACGTCATAGGCGCGCTGATGTTCGAGTTCGATCTCGGTGATGTTGCGATAGCCCGCGGCGGTCAGCGTGTCATAGACCTGGCGCACCGTTAGGATCGGCGCGGCGGGCGCGGACTGGGCGGGCGCGGCGGCGGCCGGCGCAGGTTGCGGCGCGGTCTGCGCCAGCGCGGCGGCGCCGGCAACGGTGGCGGCGCCAAGGGTCAGGACGGACAGGGTCTTGCGGATGCGGTTCATGCTGCTTTCTCCTTAGGGTTGCGTCAGGCCGTGGATCGGCCATGACGTCATTATTCGGGGGGGCGCATGAACCCGTTCTGAAGGGCGCGTTCACCCGAGGTTCATGTTTGACGCGCTATAAATGGGGCGCTTGCACACCCTGTTTTTCCCCCGCGCGCCGGGTTACCCTGACGTGACCGTCCCATAGAATGCCCATGACCGCACGCTCTCGTATCGCAATCTGGCTGACCGGCCTGGCACTGGCGCTGGGGCTGGCCGTGGGGCCGGGCGCCGGACAGGCCGACGAGCGCGATCACGACCGGGCCCGCGAGGCCCTGCAGGCGGGCAAGGTGCTGCCGCTGCGGTCGGTGCTGGACATCGTCGAACGGGATTTCCCCGGCCAGGTGGTCAAGGTGGAATTCGAAGAGGACGATGGCCTGTTCCTGTACGAAATCCGCCTGCTGCAGCCCGGCGGCAGCCTGGTCAAGCTCAAGATCGACGCGCGCGACGGCAGGGTGCTGGGCATGAAGGGGCGCGACATCCAATTCCGGAACCGACACTGATGCGCATACTTGTCGTCGAAGACGAACCGACCCTGGCCTCGCAACTGGCCGAGGCGCTGCGCCACGCCGGCTATACCGTCGATACCGCGGCGGACGGCGGCACCGCCCACTACCTGGGCGAGGTCGAGACCTACGAAGTGGTGGTGCTGGACCTGGGCCTGCCGGTGATGGACGGCCTGACGGTGCTCAAGCAGTGGCGCGCGGCCGGGCGCGGCATGCCGGTGCTGATCCTGACCGCGCGCGCCAACTGGCACGAGAAGGTCGCCGGCATCGACGCCGGCGCCGATGACTACCTCACCAAGCCCTTCCACATGGAGGAACTGCTGGCGCGCGTGCGGGCGCTGCTGCGCCGATACAGCACCCATGCCAGCGCGCAATGGCGCTGCGGTCCGCTGATGCTCGATACGCGGCTGGCGCGGGCCACCGTCGATGGCGTGCCGCTGAACCTCACCAGCCACGAGTTCAAGGTGCTGGCCGTGCTGATGCAGCACGCCGGCGAAGTCGTGTCACGCAGCGAACTGATCGAGCACATCTACGCCCAGGACCACGATCGCGATTCCAACACCATCGACGTATTCATCGGCCGCCTGCGCAAGAAGCTGCCGGCCGACACCATCGAGACCGTGCGCGGACTCGGCTACCGGCTCACCTGTCCGCCATGACCTCGCCGCGCGCACCGGGGTCGCTGCGCTGGCGCATGCTGGCCGGCACGCTTGCCTGGATCGCGGCGATCATCGTGCTGGCCGGATGGGGACTGGGCAGCCTGTTCCGCCAGCACATCGCCGAACAGTTGCGGGCCGAACTGGCGCTGCACATGAACCAGTTGACGGCGGCGGTCAGCGTGGCGCCGGACGGCCGCCCCACGGTGGCCTCGCCGCTGAGCGATCCGCGTCTGGAGCAGCCGCTGTCGGGGCTGTATTGGCAGATCGACCGCCTCGATGACCAGGGGCGCGTGGTGGCCGCCGGGGTGGCGCGCTCGCGCTCGCTGTGGGATCAGGTGTTGGCGCTGCCCGCGGCCGACAATGCCGATGGCCTTCATGACATCGTCGGTCCCGAGAAGCACCGCCTGAGCGCGGTGACGCGCCTGCTCAAGCCGGAGGACAGCAACGCCGGCACGCTGCGGCTGGTGGTGGCCGCCGACCGCGCGGTGCTGGCCGAGCCGATCGAACGCTTCGATCACATGCTGTTGCTGTCGCTGGGCGCGCTGGCGGCCGGCCTGGTGGCGGCGGCGGTGGTGCAGGTGGTGGTGGGGCTGCGGCCGCTGGGGCGGCTGCGGCGTCAGTTGGCCGCACAGCAGGGCCGCAACAGTGTGCGGATAGAGGGCCGCTTTCCCAGCGAGATCCAGCCGCTGGTCGATGATTTCAACCGGGTATTGGCGGTCAACGCCGACATCGTGCAACGCGCGCGGACCCAGGCCGGCAACCTGGCGCACGCGGTCAAGACGCCGCTGACCATCATGGGCAATGCGGCGGCGGGCGAGGACGGCGCCTTCGCCCGCCTGGTGCGCGAACAGGTGGCGATGGCGCTGCGCCAGATCGATTACCATCTGGCGCGCGCGCGGGCCGCGGCCGCCTCGGGCACGGCGGGCGGGCGCACGCCGCTGCGGGCGCCGGTGCAGGCGCTGTTGCGGGTCATGCAGCGCTTGTATGCGGCGCGCGGGCTGGCGCTGGAGATGGACGAATTCCCTGCCGGGCTCGAATTTCGCGGCGAGGAGCAGGATCTGCAGGAGATGGTCGGCAACCTGCTCGACAACGCCTGCAAGTGGGCGGCGCGGCGCGTGCGGATCGGCGCCGGGGCGGCCGCGCCGGACCGCCTGCGGATCGTGATCGACGACGACGGCCCGGGCATCGCCGAGGACGAGCGCGAACGCATCTTCGAGCGTGGCGTGCGCATGGACGAGCAGCGTCCCGGCTCCGGCCTGGGGCTGGACATCGTGCGCGATCTGGCCGGCACCTACGGCGGCGAGGTCAGCGCCGGGCAGTCGCCGCTGGGCGGGCTGCGCGTGACGCTGACCCTGCCGGCATTGCCGGCCAGCGCCTAACGGGCCGGCCCGCGCCCGCCGGCGGGGTTCAGCGCACCAGCGTCACCGGCACCTCGGCCAACTGCACCACCTGGTTGGCGACCGAGCCGATCAGCATGCCGGCCAGCGCGCCGTGGCCGCGCGTGCCCATGACGATGCGGGCGCAATGGTGGTCCCGCGCGTAGGCCTGGATCTCCATCGCCGGGTTGCCGAACTCGACATGGCAGGTGTGGTCGGTGCCGGTCACTTCGAGCAGCTTGCGGGCCGCGTCGGCGGCCTGCCGGCCTTCGCGTTCGTAGTATTCGTCGATCATGTCCTGGGTGACCAGGCGCGACAGGCCGGCGCGGCCGTGCGGCGGCGTCTGCACATTGAGCAGGTGGACGCGCGCCGCGGGCGCGCCCTGGGCCAGCTGGCGCGCATGCAGCACGGCGCGATTGGCATTGTCGGAACCGTCGACGGGGACGAGGATGTTCAGCATGGCGGCTCCTTTACTTGACCAGGGTGACGGGCAGTTCCGTCAGGTGCAGGATTTTGGTGGCCACCGAGCCCATGAACAGCGAAGCCACCGAGCCCAGGCCGCGCGTGCCCATGTAGATCTCGTCGGCATCGATCTCGTCGGCGACGCGCGCGATGGTCTCGGCCACCGCGCCGGTTTCGATGCGCGAGGTGAACGGCACGCCGGCCGCTGTCAGCAGCGCGCGGGCCTCGCCCAGCGCGGCTTCGCCTTCTTCCTGGTGATAGGCGTCGATATCGGCCTGCGACAGGCCGCGGCCGATCTTGCCGGCCAGCAGCGGGATCTGCACGGTCAGCAGCGCCACCTGTTCGACGGGATCGTAGCTGCGCGCCTCGAGCATGGCGCGCACGGCGTGGACGGCATGCTGCGAGCCATCCACCGGGATCAGAATGCGTTTCATCGACGTCTCCTTGTTGTCCGCGAGCGCGCGGCGGCCCGTTCCTGGCGGCGCCGCGACAACTCCACTGTACGCAATTATTCCGCCGGGCGGGGGCCGGCGGGATGCGCGCAATCAAAGGAAGCGGGATTGGCCGGTCAACACCAGTCGGCGGGCACCTGCGCGGCCGCGGCCGGCAGGTCCAGCAACAAGGCGGCCATGCGGCCGAGCCGGGCGGCATCGCCGGTGGTCAGCAGTTCCACGGCGCCGGCGCCCGCGGCCGCCAACCGGCCGTGCTGCTGCAATTGGTGGCGCAGGCGCCGCGCCACCGGCCCGCCGGTCTCCAGCAAGGGCACCGCCGGGCCTGCCGCCGCCTGGATCGCGTCGTGCAGGAACGGGAAATGGGTACAGCCCAGCACCAGGGTATCCGCGCCCTGGGCCAGCAGTTCGCGCACCGGCTCCTGCGCCACGCGGGCGGCGGCCGCGCCATGGATGTCGCCGCGCTCCACCTGCAGTACCCATTCGGGGCAGGGGCGAAAGAGGATGCGGATCTCGGGCGCCTCGCGTTGCACCAGGGCCGCGAACTTGGCGCTGGCGAGCGTGCCGGTGGTGGCGAACACGCCCACCACGCCGCTGCGCGTCAGGTGCGCGGCCGGCTTGATGGCCGGTTCCACGCCGATGATGACCAGTCCGGGATGGCGGGCGCGCAGCGCGGCGATGGCGGCGGCGGTGGCGGTATTGCAGGCGACCACCATGGCCTTGGCCTGGCGCGACACCAGGTAATCGGCGATGGCCAGCGCGCGCTGCCGCACGTATTCCGGCGTTTTCTCGCCATAAGGCACGTGGGCGGAATCGGCCACGTACAGCAGGTGTTCGCGCGGCAGGGTCTGGCCGATGGCGCGCAGCACGCTCAGCCCGCCGACGCCGGAGTCATATACACCTATGGGAGCGAGGTCCTGCATGGGATGCGGTAAAGACAGGAAAAGGCGCCCAGTGTAGCGCCGCCGCGCCAGGGAAACTCAGCCGCGCGCGCGCGGCGGCTGCTTGAGCGCGTCCCCGGCCGCCGCGCGATGCGCCCGCACTTCCTCGATCAAGCGGCGGATCGCGCCGCTGAGCGGCGCGTCGCGCCAGATCAAGGTCAGCGGCGCGCGCATGGCCACGGGGCCGGTGACATTGACGTACACCACGCCTTCGATGTTGACCCGGCGCAGCGAGGCCGGCACCAGCGACACCCCCAGGCCAGCCGCCACCAGGCTGAGGGTGGACAGCATGCGTGGCGCTTCCTGCGCCACCCGCGGGCTGAAGCCGGCGGCGCGGCAGGCGGAGATGATGGCGTCGTAGAGCCCGGGGCCGCTGTGGCGGCGATACAGGATCAACGATTCCTCGGCCAGTTCGGCCAGCGCGATGCGCTTGCGCGGGCGCCCCTTGACCATGGGATGGTCGGCCGGAAAGGCCGCCAGCATGCTTTCCTCCAGCACGGTCTCCACCGCCACGCCGCGGTCGACGCCATGGGCGCCGCGCACGAAGGCCACGTCGACACGGCCGTCGCGCACGGCTTGCATCAGTTCGCCCGTGCTGCTTTCTTCCAGCACCAGCCGCACCTGCGGCGCGCTCTCGCGAAAGCGCCGGATCACCGAGGGCACGAAAGGGTGGAACGCCGCCGAGCCGGTAAAGCCGACGGTCAGCCGGCCGGCCTCGCCCAACGACACGCGCCGCACGCCGTCGACCGCCTGATCGACCAGCGCCAGGATGCTGCGGGCATCGGCCAGCAGGGCATGGCCGCTTTCGGTCAGCTCCATGCCGCGCGGCAGGCGGTGGAACAGCGTGACGCCCAGTTCCTGTTCCAGCACGCGGATCTGCTGGCTCAGGGGCGGCTGGCGAATGCCCAGGCGGGCGGCGGCCTTGGTCAAGTGGGATTCCTCGGCCACCGCGAGGAAGTAGCGCAACAGCCGCAGGTCGACGGATGCCATATGTAATGGATATGTTTGTTTAAGCAGTCATATATTAGACATTATCTGATCGCGGGAGTAGGCTGCGAGCTGTCCTTATCCCCCCGGCGCTGGCGCGTCGGCGCCTCCCGACCGGCCGCCGCGGCCGCACCACCATGAACGCAGCAGCACCTGATTCCCCCGACGCCGCGACCCGGCCGCCCCCCACTTGCGGGCAATTGTTCTCCGGATTCCTCATGCTCGGCCTGACCGCTTTCGGCGGCGCGCTGCCCCTGGCGCGCCGCATGGTGGTGGAAAAGCACCGCTGGCTGTCCGGCTCCGAATTCTCCGACCTGCTGGGCCTGTGCCAGTTCCTGCCGGGCGGCAACATCATCAACCTGTCGGTGGCCCTGGGCATGAAGTTCCGTGGCCCGCGCGGCGCCTTCGCGGCGCTGATGGGCCTGATCCTGGCGCCTTCGGCCATCGTGGTGCTGCTGGGCATGGTCTATGACCGCTTCCAGAACGATCCCCACATCCAGCACTTGTTCGCCGGACTGGCCGCCGCCGCCGCGGGCCTGCTGATTTCGATGGCGGTCAAGGTCGGGGTGCCGGTGTTCAAGCGCCGCGACTGGCTGGCCGGCCTGGTGGCCACCGCCTGTTTCATCGCCATCGCGGTGTTGCGCGTTCCGCTGCTGCCGACCATGGCGGTGCTGACGCCCCTGAGCATCCTGCTGGTCTGGAGGCAACGTCGATGATGCAGACGCTGATCTCCCTGGCCATCATCTTCTCGCAACTGTCGGTGCTGGCGTTCGGCGGCGGCAACACCATCCTGCCCGAAATGCAGCGGCAGGTCGTGGACGTGCACGGCTGGATGACCGCCGCCGATTTCTCCGCGCTGTTCGCCCTGGGCCAGGCGGCGCCCGGCCCCAACCTGATGGTGGTCACGCTGGTCGGCTGGCATGTGGCCGGCTGGGCCGGCATGCTGGTGACCACGCTGGCCAAGTTCGGGCCGTCATCGCTCATCACCATCATCGCGCTGGGTTTGTGGGAACGCTTCAAGGACCGGCCCTGGCGCGGCGTGATCCAGGCCGGGATCTTCCCCATGACGGTGGGCCTGGTGGCCGCCAGCGCCGCGCTGATCACCGAGGCGTCGGCCCACACCTGGCTGCTGGGGGCGATCACGGCGGTGGTGGCGCTGCTGGGCAGCTTCACCCGCATCCACCCGCTATGGCTGTTGTTCGGCGGGGCGCTGGTGGGATTGCTCGCGATCGGTTAGCGTGAAGGCTCCTGCCACGCTGGGAGTCCGCCATGAAGCTGCCGCTCAAGGAGCCGGAGATCGAATCGTCGCCCGCCGAGGTCGCCGCGCTTCCGTTCTACCACGCGCACCGGCGGCTGGTGTTGTGCGGCGCGCTGTTCGTGGTGCTGGCCGGAGTGCTGTGGCGCGTCGGGCTGTCGCCCAGCCGCGCCGGCCTGCTGGCCTTCGATGTGGCGGCGCTGCTATTCCTGCTGCTGACGGGGGCCGCCTTCGGCAAGGCCACGCCGGCCATGATGCGGGTCCGCGCGCAGCAGGTCGACGTCGGGCGCACGGCCGTGCTCTGGAGCAGCGTGGCGCTGTCATGCCTGGTGATGGTGGCGCTTTGGACCGAGCTGCGCGCGGCCGGCGGCCTCGAGGGCGTGGCCGACCTGGTGGCTGCCGCGGTCAGCATCGTGCTGTCGTGGCTCTACCTGAACATGATCTTCGCGCTGCATTACGCGCACGGCTATTACAGCCACCGCAACGCCATGCACAAGGGCCTGGACTTTCCGGGCAAGGAAGATCCCGACTATTGGGACTTCGCCTATTTCGCCCTGGTGCTGGGCATGACGTTCCAGGTGTCGGATGTGCAGATCGTCAGCCGCCGGGTGCGGCGCACGGCGCTGGTGCACAGCGTGATCGCGTTCTTCTTCAACGTCTTCATCATCGCCATCAGCGTCAACGTGGCTGCGGGGCGGGCCTGAGGCCATGGCCTCAGGCCACGGCCGGCGGCCGCCCGCCGGCCTGGGCGGGCGGCGTTCAGGCCGCTGCCAGCCGCCACAGCGACGTGACTTCCTTCGAGCGCGCCGCGTGCAGCGGGTCGCTGGGGTCCTTGGCGCGGCCGTGCGTGGGCCGCGTGTCGATGCGCTCCACCACGCGCAGGCCGGCCTGCTGGATCATGTCCAGCAATTGCTCGCGCGTGCGCAGGCCCAGATGCTCGGCCAGGTCCGACAGGATCAGCCAGCCCTCGCCGTTGGGCGTCAGGTGCGCCGTCAGGCCATTGAGGAAGCCGCGCAGCATGCGGCTGTCGGGGTCGTAGACGGCGTGCTCGACGGGCGAGCTGGGACGGGCCGGCAGCCACGGCGGATTGCAGACGGCCAGCGACACCCGGCCCTCGGGGAACAGGTCGGCCTGCACCACCTCGACCTGCCTGGACAGCCCCAGACGCTCCAGGTTGTCGCGGGCGCAGGCCAGCGCGCGCGGCTCCGTGTCGGTGGCGATGACGCGCTTGCCGCCGCGGCGCGCCAGCACGGCCGCCAGCACGCCGGTGCCGGTGCCGATATCGAACGCCACGCTGCCGCGCGGCATCGGGGTGCGCGCCACCAGATCGATGTACTCGCCGCGCACCGGCGAAAACACGCCGTAGTGCGGGTGGATGCGGTTGTCCAGCGCGGGAATCTCGATGCCTTTCCTGCGCCATTCGAAGGCGCCGATCAGGCCCAGCAGTTCACGCAGCGAGGCCACGTACGGTTCGTGCGCGGGGCCGTGGGCCGCTTCGCAGGCTTGCCGCGCATCCGGCGCGCGGCGTAGCGAAATGCCATGCCCGGCGTCGAATGGAATCAGCAGCATGCCGAGGATGCGGGCGCGCTGCGACTGGATCTGACGGTGTTGGTTGAAGGCCTCCAACATCGTCTCGACCGGCTTGCGCGGGCGCTTGTCGACCCGGCGCGTCATGGCCTGCAGCAATTGGCGCGCGTTCTGGAAGTCGCCGCGCCACAGCAGGCCGACGCCTTCGCAGGCCAGGCGATAGGCCGCGTCCGCCGTGGTGCGGTCGTCGGCCAGCACCACGCGCTTGGGCGGGGTGGCGCCGGATTCCGAGCGCCAGCGGGCGGTATGGCGGGTCTGGTCGGGGCCGTCGCCCTCCGTCCAATGCAGTTCAGGCGGGGTCAACGGAGCGCTCCGGCGAAGGCGGGCATCAGGGGCAGGGCGAACATGAGGGGGGAAATCCTGGGGAAGAAAAACAAAGGGCGCGGGCTGCCAATGTAGCAGCTTCGCGCCCCGGGGGCGGCGGACGGCGCCGCCGCCGCCCGTCCGGCCGGACTCAGTGGAACAGGACCACTGCCTTTTGCAGGGTGATCCAGATGCCCCAGGCCAGCGGGATGCCGACGCAGGCCCAGGCGAACAGCACCAGCACGGCCGGCGTGCGGAAAGTCGAGGCGCCCACGCCGTGGGTTTCGGCGGCGACGGCGCGTTCGTGGGCCAAGGCCTTTTCGCGCGCCAATTCCTCATCGTTCATGAAGTACTTGGGATTGACCGGACGGATCGCCAGGTTGCAGAGGAAGCCCAGCACCAGCATGCCCGCCAGGATGTACATGGTGATGTCGTACACCTGCGCCCGCGGCACGCCCATGGACAACTGGTATTCGCGGATGTAGTTGACCAGCACCGGGCCGAAGATGCCGGCCGCCGACCACGCCGTCAGCAGGCGGCCATGGATGGCGCCGACCATCTGCGTGCCGAACAGGTCCGCCAGGTAGGCCGGCACCGTGGCGAAGCCGCCGCCATACATCGACAGGATGACGCAGAAGGCCGCCACGAACAGCGCCAGCGCGCCCATGTGCGCAGTCCAGGGAATGGCGGCGTACAGCACGAAGCCGAGCACGAAGAAGATCAGGTAGGTCATCTTGCGGCCGAGCTTGTCCGACAGGCTGGCCCAGAAGAAGCGGCCGCCGATGTTGAACAGGCTGAGCAGCCCGGTGAAGCCCGCGGCGATGGCGGCGATGGCGGCCAACTGGTCTTTGTCGAGCTGGCCGTAGCCCAGCTCCGGCTTGTTGATCAGACCGCCGCCGAACACCTCTTGCAGCAGCGGCGAGGCCATGCCCAGGATGCCGATGCCGGCGGTCACGTTCAGGCACAGCACCAGCCACACCAGCCAGAACTGCGGCACGCCCCAGACCCGTGTCACATGCACGTGGCCCTTGGTGATCATGACGTTGTTGGCATGCTTGGCCGGCGCGGTCCAGCCTTCCGGCTTCCAGCCGGTGGGCGGCACGCGATAGCCGAGCGCGCCCGACATCATGAAGATGAAGTACACCAGCGCCATGCTCAGGAAGGTCTGCCACACGCCTGGCGAGGTGGGCGTGGCGAAGTGGCGCATCAGCAGGTCGGCCAGCGGCGCGCCGATCATGGCGCCGCCGCCGAAGCCCATGATGGCCATGCCGGTCGCCATGCCGCGGCGGTCGGGGAACCATTTGATCAGCGTGCTGACCGGCGAGATGTAGCCCAGGCCCAGGCCGATGCCGCCGATGACGCCGGAGCCCAGCCACAGCATCCACATCTGGTGCAGGTAGACGCCGAAGGCCGAAATCACCAGGCCGCCGCACCAGCACAATGCCGACACCACGCCGGCCTTGCGCGGACCGGCGCGTTCCAGCCAGCCGCCCCACAGCGCCGCCGAGCAGCCCAGCAGCACGAAGAACAGCGTGTACATCCACCCCATGGTGGAGATCTTCCAGTCGCAACTGGTGGTGAACAGCTCGGCGGCCAGGCTCATGTCGGCCGGGCAGGCCAGCGGCTTGGCGCCGCCGATGGCCTTGGACAACGGCAGCCAGAACACCGAGAAGCCATAGGCCATGCCGATGCACAGGTGGATGGCCAGGGCGGCCGGGGGTACCAGCCAGCGGGAAAAACCCGGCCCGGCGATGGTGCGTTCCTTGTCCAGGAAGCCAGGCTTGGCGCCGGGCAGGTCTAGCGTTGCAGTGCTTTCCATGAGGTCTCCTCGGGGTGCGGCTTTATAGCGTGCGTTGGCTGGAGAAATCCAGTCCCGCCGTCTCTTGTTGAACCCTTTGCTGCGGTAAAGCTTGCTGCGCCCGCGTGCCGTTGCCGGCTCGCGGATCGGCGCGGGCGTGGCGGCCGGTCAGGGCACGCGGGCCCGCGGCGTCAGCCGTTCGCGGTTTTGCGTGACGGCCTCCAGAACCAGCGGATGCAATTGTTCCTGGCCGGCGTCGCCATCGGGCTGGCGCGCCAGGAAGTCCAGCAGCTCGTTGCGCATGCGGGGCTCCCAGAATTTATGAATATGGTTGGCCACGCCTTCGATCGCTTCCGGCCTTACCGGCATGGCTTCGAAGAATTGGCCGATGCGGTTGGCCATGCGGATCAGATTGCCGATTTCCATGCGTGTGTCGGGTCCGGTCTAGGAGGTGATGCGTTCAGGGTGGGAATACAGGGTGGCGTCATCGTCGCGCAGAAAACCCAGCAGCGCGATGCCGGCGCTGTCGGCCAGGCGCACGGCCAGCGCGGTCGGCGCCGAGACTGCCGCCAGCACACCGACGCCGGCGGCGGCGGTTTTCTGCACCATCTCGAAACTGGCGCGGCTCGACACCAGCGCCATGCCGCCCGTGGCGGGCAAGGCCTGGCGCGCCAGTGCGCCGATCAGCTTGTCGAGCGCGTTGTGGCGGCCCACGTCCTCGCGCACCAGGGCCACCGCGCCGCTGGCGTCGGCCCAGCCGGCGGCGTGGGTGGCGCCCGTCAGGTCATGCAGCGCCTGGCGTGCGCGCATGGCGCGCATCGCCCGCAGCACCGCGCCTACCGGCAGCGGCGCGCCGGCCGGTACGGGCGCCACCGGCCGCAGCACCTCGGGCAGCGTCTCCACGCCGCACAGTCCGCAGCCGGTGCGTCCGGCCATGGCGCGGCGGCGCGATTTCAGGCGCGCCTCGCAGGCGCTGGAAATCTCGATCTGCACCACGATGCCGTCGCATTGCGGCAGCACATCGATGCCGCGCACGTCGGCGAGGCGGTCGATGATGCCTTCGGACAGCGAAAAGCCGACGGCGAAGTCCTCCAGGTCGGCGGGCGTGGCCAGCATGGTGGCGTGGCTGATGCCGTTGAACTCCAGCGCCACCGGCGTTTCCTCGGCCAGGCGATCGGCTTCGGCGCCGGGCACGATGGCGCCGGCCCGCACACGGGTCACCTGGGCCGCCGCGTAGTCGGGGCGGGAGGGCGGGGGAGGGGCGCTGTGGTCCATGGCGGGCTCGGCTGTCGGGGTTATTTCCCCGAGGTCACGGCTTCGCTTTCGCGCGAGCGTTCACGCAGCAGCTTCTGCTGGATGTCCGCGAAGCGCGACCATTGCCGTTGCCATTCCGACGGCTGGGACACGCGCGTGACCTGCACGGCCGTGACCTTGTACTCGGGGCAGTTGGTGGCCCAGTCGGAACTGTCGGTGGTGACGACGTTGGCGCCGGACTCCGGGAAGTGGAAGGTGGTATATACCACGCCCGGCTGCACCCGGTCGGTCAGGGTCGCGCGCAGCACCGTTTCGCCCGCGCGGCTCTGGATGCCGACCCAATCGCCTTCATTGACGCCGCGGTCCTCGGCATCCTGCGGATGGATCTCCAGCACATCCTCGCTATGCCACATGACGTTGGGTGTGCGGCGGGTCTGCGCGCCCACGTTGTATTGCGACAGGATGCGGCCGGTGGTCAGCAACAGCGGGAAGCGGCGCGTGCTGCGTTCGTCGGTCGGCACATACTTGGTGATCATGAACTTGCCCTTGCCGCGCACGAAGCTGTCGATGTGCATGATCGGCGTGCCCTCGGGCGCGTCGTCGTTGCAGGGCCATTGCAGGCTGCCGAGCTTGTCCAGCTTGTCGTAGCTGACGCCGCTGAAGGTCGGCGTCAGGCGCGCGATTTCTTCCATGATCTCGCGCGGATGGCGGTAGTTCATGGGGTAGCCCAGCGCGTTGGACAGCGCCACGGTCACTTCCCAGTCGGACTTGCCGTTCTTCGGTTCCATCACCTTGCGCACGCGCGAGATGCGGCGCTCGGCGTTGGTGAAGGTGCCGTCCTTTTCCAGGAACGACGATCCCGGCAGGAACACATGCGCGTACTTGGCGGTCTCGTTCAGGAACAGATCCTGCACCACGATGCATTCCATGGCCGCCAGCGAGGCCGCCACGTGCTGCGTGTTGGGATCGGACTGCACGATGTCCTCGCCCTGGCAGTACAGGCCCTTGAAGGTGCCGCCCAGCGCGGCCTCGAACATGTTGGGAATGCGCAGGCCGGGCTCGGGTTGCAGCGTCACGCCCCAGTCCCGCTCGAACTGCGCCCGCACCGAGTCGTCGGAGATGTGGCGGTACCCCGGCAGTTCGTGCGGGAACGAGCCCATGTCGCACGAACCCTGCACGTTGTTCTGGCCGCGCAGCGGGTTCACGCCCACGCCTTCGCGGCCGACGTTGCCGGTGGCCATGGCCAGGTTGGCGATCGCCATCACGGTAGTCGAGCCCTGGCTGTGCTCGGTCACGCCCAGGCCGTAGTAGATCGAGCCGTTGCCGCCAGTGGCGAACAGGCGCGCCGCGCCGCGCACCGCCTGGGCTGGCACGCCGGTGATCTCGGCCATGGCCTCGGGCGAGTTCTCGGGCAGCGACACGAAGTCGCGCCATTCCTGGAAGGCCTTGGCCTCGCAGCGCTCGGCCACATAGGCCTCGTCGATCAGGCCTTCGGTGGCGATCACGTGGGCCATTGACGACAGCAGCGCGGTGTTGGTGCCGGGCCGCACCTGCAGGTGGAAGTCGGCCTTGATGTGCGGCGAGCTCACCAGTTCGATGCGGCGCGGGTCGATCACGATCAGCCGCGCGCCCTGACGCAGGCGGCGCTTCAGGCGCGAGGCGAACACCGGGTGGCCGCTGGACGGGTTGGCGCCCATGACGATCACCACGTCGGTGTGCATCACCGAGTCGAAGGTCTGGGTGCCAGCGGATTCACCGAGGGTCTGCTTCAGGCCGTAGCCGGTGGGCGAATGGCAGACGCGGGCGCAGGTGTCGACGTTGTTGGTGCCGAAGGCGGCGCGCACCAGCTTCTGCACCAGCCAGGTTTCTTCGTTGGTGCAGCGCGACGAGGTGATGCCGCCGACCGCGTCGCGGCCGTACTGGCCCTGGATGCGGCGGAATTCCGAGGCGGCATAGTCGATCGCCTCTTCCCACGACACTTCCTTCCAGGAGTCGGTGATGTGCTTGCGGATCATCGGCTTGAGCACGCGTTCCTTGTGGGTCGCGTAGCCCCAGGCGAAACGGCCCTTGACGCAGGAGTGGCCGCGGTTGGCCTGGCCGTCCTTCCACGGCACCATGCGCACCACTTCCTGGCCCTTCATCTCGGCCTTGAAGCCGCAGCCCACGCCGCAATAGGCACAGGTGGTGACCACCGAATGCTCGGCCTGGCCCATCATGATGACGGTCTTTTCCTGCAGGGTGGAGGTCGGACAGGCCTGCACGCAGGCGCCGCAGGACACGCATTCGCTGTCCAGGAACGGCTGGTCCTGCCCCGGCGACACGCGCGACTCGAAGCCCTTGCCGGAAATGGTCAGCGCGAAGGTGCCCTGGGTTTCCTCGCAGGCGCGCACGCAGCGGTTGCAGACGATGCACTTGGACGGGTCATAGGTGAAGTACGGGTTGGATTCGTCTTTTTCGCTCTTGAGGTGGTTGGCGCCGTCGTAGCCGTAGCGCACGTTGCGCAGGCCCACCACGCCGGCCATGTCCTGCAACTCGCAGTCGCCATTGGCCGGACAGGTCAGGCAGTCCAGCGGGTGGTCGGAGATGTACAGCTCCATCACGCCGCGCCGCAGGTCGTGCAGCTTGGGCGTTTCGGTAAAGACCACCATGCCGTTCTCGGCCGGCGTGGTGCACGAGGCGGGATAGCCGCGGCGGCCCTCGATCTGCACCAGGCACAGGCGGCAAGAGCCGAACGGCTCCAGGCTGTCGGTGGCGCACAGCTTGGGGATGTTGATGCCGGCCTCGGCGGCCGCGCGCATCAGCGAGGTGCCCTCGGCCACGGTGATCTCCTGGCCGTCGATGGTCAGGGTGACGGTTTTTTCGGACACCCGCGCCGGGGTGCCCAGATCGCGGTCGCGCTTGATGACGGTTTCTAGCATGGCGGTCTCGGATTCAGGCGGGGTGGGCGGCGGATTGCGAGGACTCGATGCCGAAGTCCTGCGGGAAGTGGTTCAGCGCCGACAGCACCGGGTAGGGCGCCATGCCCCCCAGCGCGCACAGCGATCCGCCCAGCATGGTGTCGCACAGGTCGCGCAGCAGATGCACCTGCTGTTCGCGTCCCGGGCCGCCGGCGGCGATCTTGTCGATGGTTTCCACGCCGCGGGTCGAACCGATGCGACAGGGCGTGCACTTGCCACAGGACTCGATGGCGCAGAATTCCATGGCATAGCGCGCCATGCGCGCCATGTCGACGCTGTCGTCGAACGCCACCAGGCCGCCGTGGCCGATCATGGCCGAGATCTGCACATAGGCCTCGTAGTCCAGCGGCACGTCCCACTGCGATTCCGGCAGGTAGGCGCCGAGCGGGCCGCCGACCTGCACCGCGCGCAGCGGCCGGCCCGAGGCGCTGCCGCCGCCGAAGGTGTACAGCAGGTCGCGCAGGCTCAGGCCGAAGGCTTTTTCCACCAGCCCGCCCCGCTTGAGGTTGCCGGCCAGCTGGAACGGCAGCGTGCCATGCGAGCGGCCCACGCCATAGTCGCGGTAATAGGCCGCGCCCTTGGCCAGGATGATCGGCACGGAGGCCAGCGAGATCACGTTGTTGATCACGGTGGGCTTGCCGAACAGGCCCGAGATTGCCGGCAGCGGCGGCTTGGCGCGCACCACGCCGCGCTTGCCCTCGATGCTTTCGAGCAGCGAGGTTTCCTCGCCACAGATATAGGCGCCGGCGCCCTTGCGCACTTCCAGGTCGAAGCGGCGGCCGCTGCCGTGCACGTCGTCGCCCAGCCAGCCGACACTGCGCGCGCGTTCGATGGCGGCTTCGAGCGTGGCGATGGCGTGCGGGTACTCGGAGCGCACGTAGATATAGCCGTAGGTCGCGCCCACCGCCAGGCCGGCGATGGTCATGCCCTCGATCAGCACGTAGGGGTCGCCTTCCATCAGCAGGCGGTCGGCGAAGGTGCCTGAATCGCCCTCGTCGGCGTTGCAGACGATGTATTTGCGGTCGGCCGGCGAGCCCAGCACGGTCTGCCACTTGATGCCGGTGGGGAAGGCCGCGCCGCCGCGCCCGCGCAGGCCCGAGCTGATCATCTCCTGGACAATGGCGGCCGGCTCCATGGCCAGCGCGCGCTTCAGGCCCTGCAGGCCGCCGTGCGCGGCGTAGTCCTGCAGCGACAGCGGATCGATCACGCCGACGCGGGCGAAGGTCAGGCGTTCCTGCTGCTTGAGATAGGGGATTTCCTCGGTCAGGCCCTGGCGCAGCGGGTGGTCGCCGCCGCCGAGCCAGCCGGCGTCGAACAGCGCCGGCACGTCCTCGGGCTGCACCGGACCGTAGGCCAGGCGGCCTTCGGGCGTGGCGATCTCCACCAGCGGTTCCAGCCACAGCAGGCCGCGCGAACCGTTGCGCACCACCTGCACGGCCAGGCCGCGTTCATCGGCGGCCAGCTCGATGGCGGCGGCCACGGCATCGGCGTCCATGGCCAGCGCCGCGGCGTCGCGCGGCACGTAGATCAGGGTAGGGGCGGTCATTGGCCGGCCTCCCGGACGCGATGCAGCAGGCGGTCGAGCTTGGCCGGCGTGACGCGGGCATGCGGCTGGCCATCCAGCATCACCGCCGGCGACTGGGCGCACAGGCCCAGGCAGTACACCGGCTCCAGCGTGAAGTCGCCATCGCGCGTGCTGGCGTGGAAATCACAGCCCAGCGCCTGGCGCGCGTGGTCGGCCAGTTGTTCGCCGCCCATCGCCTGGCAGGATTCGGCGCGGCACACTTCCAGGGTATGACGGCCGGCGGGTTCGCTGCGGAAATGCGGATAGAAGGTGATAACGCCGTGGACCTCGGCGCGGGACAGGTTCAGGGCCTCGGCGATGGTCTGCACCGCCTCGGCCGGAATACAGCCCAGTTCATGCTGCACCGCATGCAGCACCGGCAGCAGGGGGCCGGGCTGGTCTTGCAGGCGGGCCAGGATGCGGGCGGTAACCGCCACCGCGGGGCGGGCGGACGCCTGGGCGGCGTCCAGGGCCAAGGCGCCGCCACGGGCGCCGCCGGTGGAAGCCAGATCGGATTTTGCCTCGCGCTGACGCATGGCGGTCTCCTCCAGTAGTGCTGGGACCCCGTAGGGAGGGGGTTCTGTTGCGATGGGGCGTCAGGTCGATTTATATGAAAAGAAAAACATATTAATTTCCTGCGCCCTGCGTTATTTGTGTACTCTAAACAGGTAATTAATCGCCTTCAATAAGAAATAAATGACATATAAGTTCCGACTCGGTCTGCGGCCGCAATGGACGTTGGGTGGAGACGACGGGGCGCCGGTGCCGCTGCAGGACATGCTGGCGCTGCTGGCCGCCATTGATGCCACCGGCAATATCGCTGGCGCCTGTCGCGCCTGCGATCTGTCATACCGCCACGCCTGGGGCGTGCTGCGGCGGTTCGAAGGCATCTTCGGCACCCAATTGCTGATCACCAACCGCCGCCAGGGCACGCAGCTGTCGCCGTTCGCGCAGCGCCTGCTGTGGGCCAACCGCCGCATCGAGGCGCGGCTGATGCCCACGCTCGACAGCATGGCGTCCGAACTGCAGGAGGAATTGGCGCGGCTGCTGCCCGAAAACGGCCCCCATCTGCGGCTGCACGCCAGCCACGGTTTCGCGGTCGAGTCCCTGATGGAACACATGGGCGGGCGCAAGCCCGGGCTGGAACTGCGCTACCGCACCGCGATCGAGGCGCTGGCCTCGCTTGAACGGCACGAGTGCGACCTGGCCGGCTTCCAGGTGCCGCTGGGCGACTTCGAGGCGCCCATCATGGACCGCTACGCACAGTGGCTGCACGCAGACGAATACCTGCTGATCCACCTGGCGGTGCGCAATACCGGACTGTTCGTCATGGCCGGCAACCCCAAGCGCATCGCCGGCATGGCCGATCTGGCACGCCAGGACGTGCGCTTCGTCAACCGCCAGATCGGCTCCAGCACCCGCTACCTGGTCAGCCTGATGCTGCAGCGCGCCGGGGTTTCGATCAGCGAGGTGCAGGGTTATGAAACCAACGAATTCACTCACATGGCGATCGCCGCGCACATCGCCAGCGGCATGGCCGACACGGGCGTTGGCGTGGAGACCGCCGCCTGCCGTTTCGGCCTGGACTTCATTCCGCTGGTGCGCGAGCGCTATTTCTTCGCCATCCGCAAGGGCGCGCTGGAAACCCCCGCCATGCAGGACCTGCTGTCCATCATGCGCAGCCCCGACTACGTCGGTTATGTCGGCCAATTGGTCGGCTACGACGCCCGCGACACCGGTCGGCTGCAGACCCTGGAAGAGGCTTTCGCCTGAGCGCGCGGCCGCGGGCGCCGGGCTATGATGTTCCCATGAGCAAAGTGATCCTCCTTGCCGATCGCCGCACCGAACGGCCGGCGCCCGTCGCGCCGCCGGCCGCGGGCCAGCCCGCGCTCGACCGGCGCGCGCGCCCGCTGCGCGACCTGCGCATCTCGGTCACGGACCGCTGCAATTTCCGCTGTACCTACTGCATGCCGCGCGAGGTGTTCGACACCGACTACGTCTTCATGCGCCACTCGGACCTGCTGTCGTTCGAAGAGATTGCGCGCCTGGCCGGTGTCTTCACCCGCCTGGGCGTCGAGAAGATCCGCCTGACGGGCGGCGAACCGTTGCTGCGCAAGCATGTGGAAAACCTGGTCGGCCTGCTGTCGCAGCTGCGCACGCCCGCCGGCCGGCCGCTCGAGCTGACGCTCACCACCAATGGCAGCCTGCTCGAACGCAAGGCCGCGGTGCTCAAGGAAGCGGGGCTGAACCGGGTCACGGTCAGCCTGGACGCGCTGGATGCGGCCATGTTCCAGGACATGAGCGACAGCGGCTTCACCCCCGACGACGTGCTGCGTGGCGTCGATGCCGCCGCCGCGGCCGGGCTGGCGCCGGTAAAAGTGAACATGGTGGTGCGGCGCGGCCTGAACGACGCGCAGATCCTGCCGATGGCCGAGCGCTTTCGCGGCAGCGGCCACATCCTGCGCTTTATCGAATACATGGATGTGGGCAACACCAACGGCTGGAACCTGACCGAAGTGGTGCCCAGCGCGCAAGTGCTGGCGCGCATCGGCGCGGTCTACCCGCTCGAACCGATAGCCGCCGATGGCATGGGCCGCGTCGCCGAACGCTGGCGCTATCGCGACGGCGCCGGCGAGATTGGCGTCATCTCCAGCGTCACCCAGGCCTTCTGCGGCGGTTGTACGCGCGCGCGCCTGTCGCCGGAAGGCAAGCTGTTCCTGTGCCTGTTCGGGCACGAAGGCCACGACCTGCGCGCGCCGCTGCGCGACGGCGCCAGCGACGACGAGCTGGCCGCCATCCTCACGGGCATCTGGGCCGTCCGCGGCGACAACTATTCCGAGCAGCGCGGCCGCAACATGGCCGACCCCGCGCGCAAAGTCGAGATGAGCTACATCGGTGGCTGAGACGTTCCCCGCGCTCGACCGGCAACAGGTGGCCGGCCTGATCCTGGCCGGCGGCCAGGGTTCGCGCATGCAGGGCAACGACAAGGGACTGGCCACGCTGCGCGGCGAACCGCTGGTGGCGCACGTGGCGCGGCGCCTGGCGCCGCAGGTCGGGACGCTCATCGTCAGCGCCAATCGCAATGCCGACCGCTACGCCCGTTATGGCCGGGTGGTGGCCGACGATACCGATGCGCTGGGCGCGTGGCAGGGGCCGCTGGCCGGCCTTGCCGCCGGCCTGGCTGCCGCCGCGTCATGCGCATGGCTCGTGGTGACGCCGTGCGACACCCCGTTCCTGCCTGCCGACCTGGCCCAACGCCTGATCGCGGCGGCGCAAGCGGCGGGCGCGCCCCTGGCCTATGCGATGGCTGGCGGCCAGCGCCATCCGGCCTGCATGGCGTTGCGCACCTCGCTGCTGCCGACGCTGCGCGACTATCTCGCGGCCGGCGAACGCAAGGTCGGCCTGTGGCAGTCACGCGTGGGAGGCGTGGGCGCGCCGTTCGATGACGCGCCCGGCGCATTCATGAACCTGAACACGCCCGAGGAACTGGCGGCCGCCGAGCGCTACGCCAGCCAGTGACGCAGGTCGTAGTAGGGCACGCGGTCGCCGTCCTGCACCTGCACGCCCGCGGGCAGGCGCGCCAGCCCGGTCGACCACGGCAATGAACTGATCACCCCGGAACCCTGGTGGCCGTACGGCACCAGTTCGGCGTTGCCGTCATCGGCGGCGCGGCGCTGCACGCGCAGGAATTCCTCGCGGCTGTCCTGGCGCGGATGCTCGGTGCGCAGCGGCAGCCGGCTGACCGGCGGGAACAGCTCGGCGCGGCCCTGCATGCGGCGCACCAGCGGCGACACCAGCATGGCGAACACCGCATAGGCCGAGACCGGATTGCCCGGCAGGCTCACCACCGGTTTGTCGCCGATCATCGCCAGCGCCACCGGCTTGCCCGGTTTCATGCGCACCTTCCACAACGACAGCTCGCCGCCGAGCGCGGCCAGCGCCGGCTTGACCAGGTCGCGCTCGCCGACCGACACGCCGCCCACGCTCAGTACCAGGTCGCATTCGGCCAACAGCGCCTTGAAGGCGCCGCGCAGGTCGTCCTCGGTGTCGCGCGCATGCAGCACCAGGGCGGGTTCGGCGCCCATGCCGCGCACCAGCGCGGCCAGCATCGGGCCGTTCGAGTTGTAGATCTGCGCCGGCTCGCGCGGGCCGCCAGGGGCGACAAGTTCGTCGCCAGTGGTCAGGATGCCGACCCGCAGGCGGCCATACACCGGCACGCTGGCCAGGCCTTGGGAGGCCAGCAGCGCCACATGGGCGGCGTGCAACGGCGTGCCAGCGGCCAGCAGCGGGGCGCCGGCCAGGGTGTCCTCGCCGCGCCGGCGGATATGCTGGCCGGGACGCGGCTCGCGCGTGATCTCAACCTGCTCGTCGGCCTCGTGCGTGTCTTCCTGCATCACCACCACGTCGGCGCCGTCGGGAATCAGGCTGCCGGTGAACAGGCGGATGACGTGGCCGGGTTTGAGCGGCTGTGGCGTGTCGCCGGCGTAGCAGCGCTGCTGGACCGGCAGGCGCGCGCCCGGCCGCCAATCGGCCAGGCGCAAGGCATAGCCGTCCATGGCGCTGTTATCGGCCGGGGGAATGTCCACGGTGGCGGCGAGGTCGGCTGCCAGCACGCGACCCGGCGCTTCGTCCAGGCCGACATGTTCACGGCGCGCGAGAGGGGCGGCCGCGTTGGCCAGCAAGGTCTGGGCTTGGTCGAAATCCAGCATGGGTATCAGTGGTCTTGGTCGCGGGGTTGGAGATGCGTGGCGAAATTGCAGGGGCGGTGGCTGCTGTCGAGCTGTTCGCGGATGATGCGGTTCCAGGCGGTGTCGCAGGCATTGTTCGAGCCGGGCAGGCAGAACAGCAGCGTCTGGTTGGCCGAGCCGGCGAAGGCGCGCGACTGGATGGTCGAGCTGCCGATTTCCTCGTACGAGATCTGGCGGAACAATTCGCCGAAGCCGGGAATCTCGCGGTCCAGCAGCGGCAGGATGGCCTGCGGCACGTGATCGCCGTGCGAGAAGCCGGTGCCACCGGTGGTCAGGATGACCTGCACCTCGGGGTCCGCGATCCAGTCGCTGATGACGCGGCGGATCTGGTAGACGTTGTCCTTGGATATGTCGCGCCGCACGCACTGGTGGCCGGCCTGCGCCAGGCTGTTGGCCAGCAGGTTGCCGGACGTGTCGTCGCCGGCGCTGCGGGTGTCGCTGACCGTCAGCACGGCGCAGGCCAGCGAAACGGGGGAGGCGTCGTTCATGGAGTCTCCTTGGGGGGCGGGGTGTCGGCGTCCCAGGACTGCGTGCGGTCCTGGTCGGATTGGCGCTGTTCCACCCAGAAGCTGTCGCCACCCGCGAGGGTTTCGCGCTTCCAGAAGGGCGCGCGGGTCTTGAGCGCGTCGATGATGAATTCGCAGCCGCGGAAGGCATCGCCGCGATGGGCGCTGGCGACGGCCACGAACACGATCTGGGCATTGCGGGCGAGGGCGCCGACCCGGTGCACGATCACAGTGCCGTCCAGGTTCCAGCGCGCGCGGGCGGTGGCGGCGATGTCTTCGAGCTCGCGCTCGCACATGCCGGGGTAGTGTTCCAGGTAGAGCGTGTCGGTGGGCGTGTCCGGCGCGTAGTCGCGCACATAGCCCACGAAGGTGACGATGCCGCCCACGCCCGGCCCGGCGCTCGCGCGCAGGGCGGCGGTGAGCGCGGCGCCGTCGAAGTCGGCTTCCTGCACGATGACCATGGCGTTCAGCCTCCGGTGACCGGTTCGAACACCGCGACCTCGTCGCCCGCGCGGATCGGCGCCGACGGCTTGGCGTGGGTCTGGTTGATGGCCAGCTTCAGGCGCGCGGCCGGGGCCAGCTGCGGATAGCGCTCGCCGAGCGCGGCCAGCAACTGCGCGCCGGTGGACGCGCCGTCCAGCGGCCAGGCTTCGGCGCGCTTGCCGACCAGTTCGGCCACGCGGGCGAAATACAGCAGGTTAATCGTTGCGCCATTCACCGCTTTTACCTCCCGCCTTGTACTTCAGGCGAACTTGTTCGATCACAATGCCCTTGTCGGCGGCCTTGCACATGTCGTAGATGGTGAGCGCGGCGACGCTGCAGGCGGTCATGGCTTCCATTTCGACGCCGGTCTTGTAGCTGGTGCGGCAGGTGGCCAGGACGTCGATGCGGTGCGACGCGTCGTCCAGCGCGAATTCGACGCCGACGAACGACAGCGGCAGGCTGTGGCACAGGGGGATGAGCTCGGCGCAGCGCTTGGCCGCCAGGATGGCGGCGACGCGCGCGGTGTTGAGCACTTCGCCCTTGCCCTGGCCGGGCTGGGTCAGCAGGCCATAGGCGACCGCGTTCATGCGGACGCTGGCGGTGGCGATGGCGACGCGCTCGGTGTCGGTCTTGCCGATGACGTCGACCATGCGGACCTGGCCGGCTTCATCCAGGTGGCTCAGGGTGGGGGCGGGCGTGGACATGAGGAATCGGGATCGAGAATTGTTAATGATTGAAAAGAGCGGTCCCGGCAGGCCGTGGCGGGCCGCTGATACGCCTATGATAGACGAGCCGCCGCCCGCCGCGCCTTGAGAAAAGCCAAGCGCGGCGGCATCGGCCGCGCCGCGCCTGGCGCGGCCAGCCACCCCGGCCGCGAGACCGGCGCCCGGTGCGCATCGCCGCACGGTGCCGGCGGCGCGCGCTTTCGTGCCCCCGCGGGGGCATTTTCGTTGCCGGCGGCCGACTGCAAAAAGCCCCAAATTTGTTCGAAGGACGCGATAATGGCCTTCAATTCGTACCAGGAGACGCACAATGCCCTTGCGGATGCCCAAGTTCCGGTTCACCCGCCGCTTAGGCAAGATCCTCTTGGGCGTCGTGGCCACGGTGCTGGTCCTCTGTGGCATCGCCGCCTGGCAGGTGCCCAAGGTGCTGCACAACGTCCTGACGCAGGACGTGGCCGGGATGCTGGGACGCGACGTCAGCGTCGGCAAGATCAGCTTCAATCCCTTCACCCTGACCGTGCGCGCCCGCGATCTCGCCGTGGCGCAGCCCGGTTCGCAGACGCCGCTGTTCACCGCCTCGGAACTGAATGTCAGCGCGGCCTGGAGTTCGTTGTTCTGGTTCGCGCCGGTAGTCGACCATTTCACGCTGCGTGCGCCCACGCTGTCGATCGTGCGCGAGGACGTCACCCGCTTCAACTTCTCCGACGTGCAGCAGCGCGTGGCCGAGATGACGGCCCCCAAACCGGACGAGCCGCCCAAGCCCGATGAGGGCCTGCCGCGCTTTTCCCTGAACAACATGGTGATCGAAGGCGGCATCGTGAGGCTGGACGACAAGGTTACCGGCCGCAAGCAGGTGATCGACGAACTGGCGGTGGGCGTGCCGTTCATCTCCACCTTCGGCTACGCCACCGACATCGACGTGCAGCCGCGGCTGCACCTGCGCATCAACGGCAGCCCGTTCGACCTGACCGGCGTGGCGCGGCCCTTCGACAAGGTGCCGTCGTCGACGCTGCGGGTCGCCTTCACCGGCCTGCAACTGGAAAAGTGGGCCGACGTCTGGCCCATGCCGCTGCCGTTCAAGCTGGAACGCGGGCTGCTCGACTCGAACTTGCAGGTCGTGTTCGAACAACCGAAGGATGCGCCGCCCAAGATCCGCGTGGTCGGCGACCTGGGCCTGCGCCAGTTCGACCTGCGCGACAGCGCTGGCGACAGCCTGGCGGCCTGGAGCGCCCTGACCGTCAACCGCCTCGAACTCGAACCCATCGCGCGCCAGGTCTACGTGGGCGATGTCGGCCTGTGGGCGCCGCAGGTCTACGCGCGCCGCTACGGCAACCAACGCCTGAACTGGCAGGATGTGGCCGACAAGCTCAAGCAGCTCGGCGGCCCGGCGCCGGCGGCCCAGCCTGCGCCGGCGCCGAAACCGGAACCCGCTGCCACGCCCGCACCGGAGCAGGGGGCCCGCACCGCGAACCCCGCGGCCGCGGCAACGGTCAAGCCTGCCGCAGCCACGCAGCCCGCCCTCGTCACGGCCGGCGACCAGGCGTCCGCGCCCGTCGCGGCTGCCCCGCCCAAGCCCACCGCGCCCGCCGAATGGAAGGTGACGCTTGACGCCTTCAACATCCATGAAGGCGAACTCTACGTCACCGACGCCATCAGCAAGCTCGACTACACCCTGACCGGCCTGGGCGTCACCGTCGAGGGCGTGGCGCTGCCGCAGGTCCAGGGCGAGCCCATCAATCTGTGGCTGACCGTGGACAACAGCACTGACGGCGGCTGGATCCGCGCAAAGGGGCCGCTGGTGCTGCAACCGCTGTCGCTGGAGCTGGCGCTGCGCATGGGCAACGTGGCGCTGGCGCCGTTCGCGCCGGCCGTGCGCAGCCTGTCGCCGATCCTGTTGCAGGACGGCCGCCTGGGGCTGACGGCGCAAGTGCACGTGCAGGACAGGAACGGCGCCATCGATGCCTCCGCCACGGGCGTGCGGGCCGAACTGGCCCAGTTCAAGGCGCGTGACGAAACCCTGAATCCCGCGCTCGACGTCGCCCTGCAACAGCTGGTGGTCACCGCCGACCGTCTGGCCATGGGGCCCGGCGCCAGCAATTTCACGCTGGCCGCGGCCGGCATCCAGGGCGGCGGCAAGCTCGACCTGAAAGGCGCCTTCACGCCGCAGCCCCTCAGCGTCAGGACCTCGGTCGACCTGTCCGGCCTGAACGTCGCCTCGTTCGCGCCGTATTTCGCCTCCAGCCTGAATGCCACCGTGCGCGCCATCACGCTGGGCGCCAAGGGCGACGCCGAATTCGCGGCCGCCAACGGCAGCGCGCCGATGAAGGCCGGCTGGAAGGGCGGCGTCGAGATCACCGACGTCGACCTGCAGGACCGTGTCAACAAAGACGACTTCCTCAACTGGAAGCGCCTGGGCCTGGCCGGCATGAACATCTCGGTGGCCGGCGAGAAGATCGTCGCCGGCCTGGGCGACATCGCGCTCGACGACTTCTATGGCCGCATTCTGTTGAATGCGCAGGGCCGCTTGAACGTCATGGATCTGGTTGCCGCGCCCGGCCAGGCGGGCGGCTCCATCACCCAGGATACGCAGACCCCCGGGCGCCGCGCCGCGCCTCCCGCGCCGGCGGCCAAGGGCGGCGGCATGCCCGACATCTCGCTCAATAGCGTCACGCTGTCGCGCGGCCGCATGACCTTCACCGACCGCTTCGTCAAGCCCAACTACGTGGCCGAGCTGTCCAGTATCGACGGTTCCATCACGGCGGTGTCGTCCACCAATCCGCAGCCCGCCAAGGTCAAGGTCAGCGGCCGGGTGTACACCACCGCGCCCCTGGCCATCAGCGGCGTGGTGCAACCCTTCGCCAAGTTTCTGTCGCTCGACCTGAAAGCCTCGGCCAAGGGGGTCGACCTGCCGCGCTTCAATACCTATTCGGCCAAGTACGTCGGCTACCCGATCAAGCGCGGCAAGCTGTCGGTGGACCTGGAATACAAAATCAAGGACCGCGCGCTGCAGGCCTCCAACCACGTGGTGCTGAACCAGCTCACCTTCGGCGACAAGACCAACAGCCCCGACGCCACCAAGCTGCCGGTGCTGCTGGCCGTGGCGCTGCTGAAGGATTCGCGCGGCAACATCGACATCAACCTGCCGATCTCGGGTTCGCTGGACGATCCGGAGTTCTCGGTCGGCGGCATCGTCGTGCGGGTGCTGCTGAACCTGGTGGTCAAGGCCGTCACCTCGCCGTTCAGCCTGCTGGCCTCCGCCTTCGGCGGCGGCGAGGAACTGTCGTACGTGGAATTCGCGCCCGGCAGCGCCGTGCTCACCGAAGACACGTTGCAGCGCATCGCAACCCTTTCCAAGGCCCTGGCCGACCGCCCCGCGCTCAGGATGGATCTGAGCGGCCGCGCCGATCCCAAGACCGACCTGGAAGGCCTGCGCCAGGCCTGGGTCGACGCCCAGATCCGCCTGGCCAAGGCCCGCGACGTCGCGCCACGCGGCAAAAAGCCGAATCCGGCTGGCGTCGAGGTTTCGGGCGCCGAACGCGCCAAGTACCTGGAAGAGGTCTACGACGACACCGACATCAAGGACAAGCCGCGCAATTTCATCGGCATGGCCAAGTCGGTGCCGCCAGCACAGATGGAGGAGATGCTGCGCGCCGCGGCCCCGGTGGGCGATGAGCAATTGCGCCGATTGGCCGACGCGCGCGCGCAGGCGGTCTATGAAAAGCTGCAAGCCCAGGAAGGACTCGCGGATCGCGTGTTCATCGTCGCTCCGCAACTGGACGCCGATGGCATCAAGGACGAGGGCCTGCCCTCGCGCGTGGACTTCTCCCTGAAGTGAACCCCGGCGGCCCGCCAGGACGTGCCCGCGTCCACCGGCCGTCCCTGCCCGGAGATGCATGATGAAAGACCAGGACGCGCATTTCGACAGCCTGCTGCCGCCGCTGAAGCTGAATCGGCGCGGCTTCATCGCCACCACCGTGGCGGCGGGCTTCTCGCTGGCCGCCGGCCCCGCCGTGGCCCAGACCGCCATCAAGACCGACGCCAACGGCCTGACCGCCGGCAAGGTCGACATTCCCACCTCCGACGGCAAGATGCCGGCCTATCGCGCCGCGCCCGCCGGCAAGAAGAACCTGCCGACGCTGCTGGTGGTGTCCGAGATCTTCGGCGTGCATGAGTACATCCAGGATGTCTGCCGCCGCCTGGCCCACCTGGGCTATATGGCTATCGCGCCGGAACTGTTCGCGCGCCAGGGCGATCCGTCCAAATACACCGAGATCCCCAAGCTGCAGGCCGAGATCATCGGCAAGGTGCCGGACCAGCAGGTCCAGGGCGACCTCGACGCCACCGTGGCCTGGGCCGCCGCCCATGGCGGCAGCGACGACAGGCTTGGCATCCTCGGCTTCTGCTGGGGCGGCCGCCAGGTCTGGCTCTACGCCGCCCACAATCCCAAACTCAAGGCCGGCGCCGCCTGGTATGGTCAGTTGGGCGGCGAGCCGAGCGAACTCAAGCCCAGATCCGTCCTGAGCCTGGTCAACGACCTCAAGGCCCCCGTCCTCGGCGCCTACGGCGGCAAGGACGCCGGCATCCCCCAGGCCGACGTCGACAAGATGCGCATCGCACTGGCCAAGGGCCCCGCCGCCGCAAGGGCTTCCCGCATCGACGTCTACCCTGACGCTCCCCACGCCTTCCACGCGGACTACCGGCCGAGCTATCGCAAGGCCGAAGCGGAGCAGGCGTGGCAGAGGATGCTCGACTGGTTCAAGCAGAACGGCCTGGGCGCCTGACCCGGCGCAGGGCGGGAGGCAGCCGCCTGTCCGCATACCCGCCGGCGCGCAACGTCCATCGCCAGCCGCGAGACTCCCTGTAAGCCCAAAGAGGCCGCCCGCGCGGCCGACTTTGGCGGGCCTCGCAAACGCCTCCCGTCCTTCCGTAGCGGCCGGCCAGCATGCCGCCGTTCCACCGCGCGGCTCAAGAACGCAATCGGCCGCCCGCAAAAAGCACGCCCCGGAGAATTCACTTCTCCGCGCTTTCTCCCGGCAGCCCGTCGCTGACCTCGGCCAACGCCGCCTTCATCTCCTCATAAGAACTCACCCGCTCATTCTGAAAGCTACCCAGCACTCCCCGGCAGCCATCGACGCCGGAGTGCTTCATCTCTTCCATCATCCGCGCCCCATCCGCGAGCCCCTTCCGGTACAACCCGTCATACCCCGCCGCCGAAAACCCATACTCCTTGGCATAGCGCTCCAGGTTCGCGCGCGAGGCCGCCTGGTGCTGCGCCAGGTCGGGTTCGGACGCCCCGCATGAGCGGGCCGCGCCGTTGGAGGCGCCCGCCGCCACCACGAAGGATTCGAACTGGGCCTGTTCGGCCGCGTCGGGCGCGGCCCCGGCCGGGGCGGCCACGGCCATCGTCCAGGCCAGGCCGATCAGCATCTTGCGCATCGGTTTGTCTCCGCGAAGCGCCCGCGCGCGCAGTCCGCACGGGCGTTGATTACCACGACATTATGGCAATGATCTCCTGGCCGTCCCGCGTGTGGAGTCGTTTCAGACTGTGCGGTTTCTTTTCCCGCCGGTCGGTGCTGGCCAGCAAGCGCCACGCGCAGGAACTATGATGAGGGCTGTGGGGCACGTCCGCCCCAATGCAACACCCCAACACTGGAGATTCCCCCATGAGCATCAAAGTCGGCGATCGCGTGCCCGACGGCACCCTGACCGAATTCATCGAAACCGAAAGCGAAGGCTGCTCGCTCGGCCCCAACGCTTTCCAGGTCGCCGACCTGACCCGTGGCAAGACCATCGCGCTGTTCGCGCTGCCCGGCGCCTTCACCCCGACCTGCTCGGCCAAGCACCTGCCCGGCTACGTCGAGCAGGCCGACGCCCTCAAGGCCAAGGGCGTGGACGAAATCTGGTGCGTGTCGGTCAATGATGCCTTCGTCATGGGCGCCTGGGGCCGCGAACAGAAAACCGCCGGCAAGGTCCGCATGCTGGCCGATGGTTCCGCCCTCTGGACCCAGACCCTGGGCCTGGAACTGGACCTGATTCAGCGCGGCATGGGTGTGCGCTCGCAGCGCTACTCGGCCCTGATCGTCGACGGCGTGGTCAAGCAGCTCAACGTCGAAGGCCCCGGCAAGTTCGAAGTCAGCGACGCCGCGACCCTGCTGTCGCAAATCTGATCCAGTCCCTGTTTCATCGCTCAATGCGCGGGCCGCCCGGCGGCCCGCGCCGCTACTTCCCGGCAGGAGTAGCCAGACGCCATGCTCACAACCATTTCCTCTTTTTCGTCGCTGTATGTCGCGACCCTGCTGATGCTCATCGGCACCGGTCTGTTCAACACCTACATGGGGTTGAGGCTGACCGCGCAATCGGTCAGCGAGATCTGGATCGGCGCCCTGATTGCCGGCTACTACCTGGGCCTGGTGTGCGGCGCACGGCTGGGACACAAACTCATCATCCGCGTCGGCCACATCCGCGCCTTCGTCGCCTGCGCCGCCGTCGCCACCAGCATGATCCTGGCGCAGACGCTGGTCGATTCCATGCCGCTGTGGCTGGTGTTCCGCGTCATCTCCGGCATCGTCATGGTGACCGAATTCATGGTCATCGAAAGCTGGCTCAATGAACAAACCGAAAACCACCAGCGCGGCCGCGTGTTCTCGGTCTACATGGTGGTGTCCGGGCTGGGCACCGTGCTGGGGCAACTGGCCCTGACCGCCTATGCCACGCTCGACCTGCGGCCGCTGACCCTGGTGGCCATGTGCCTGGTGCTGTGCCTGGTGCCGATCGCCGTCACGGCCCGCTCGCACCCGCCCACCCCGCTGCCGGCCGCGCTCGACATCCGCTTCTTTATGCGCCGCGTGCCGCTGTCCATGACCGTGCTGTTCGTGGCCGGCAACCTGTCCGGCGCCTTCTATGGCCTGGCGGCCGTGTACGGCGCCAAGCACGGCATGAGCACTTCGCAGGCCGCCATCTTCGTGGCCGCCGCGGTCACCGCCGGACTGTTGTCGCAATGGCCCATGGGCTGGCTGTCAGACCGAATCAACCGCGCCGGGCTGATCCGCTTCAATGCCCTGTTGCTGGTGGTGCTGCCGGCCGTGATGTGGGGCTGGCTGACGCTGCCGTTCTGGGCGCTGGTGCTGCTGTCGTGCGTCTTCGGCGTGCTGCAGTTCACGCTGTATCCGCTGGGCGCCGCCTTCGCCAACGATCACGTCGAATCCGAACGCCGCGTCAGCCTGTCGGCGGTATTGCTCATGACCTACGGCGTGGGCGCCTGCGTCGGCCCCATGATCGCGGGGGTGCTGATGTCGGTGGCCGGGCACAGCATGTACTACGTGTTCATCTCGGCCTGCGCCCTGATCCTGGTGTGGCATGTGCGTCCCACCCGCGTGACCGGCGTGCACCAGGTCGAGGAAGCGCCGGTGCACTTCGTGCCGATGCCTGACTCCCTGCAAAGCTCGCCGGCCGCTGCGGTGCTCGATCCGCGCGTCGATGTGGAAAACGACATCGGCATCGAGATGGTGCAGCCTGACCCGTCGGCCGCGCCCGCGCCAGTGGAAGGGGCCGGCGCCGTGGACCCGCCGGGCGGCTCGCTCGATCCGGCCGCCGTGCCCGTGGACGCCGCTGCGGTCGAGACGGTCGAGGCCGACGAGCCGGCGCGCCAGCCGCGCACCGGCACCTGAGGCCGGCACCCCCTACCAGGGCGCCATCAGCAGGATGGCCGCCAGCGCCAGCGCCAGGCCGAGTCCGTTGACGCGGCCGAGCGGTTCGCGGAACACCAGCGCCCCGACCAGCGTGCCCAGCGTGATCACGCCCATGTTCATGGCGGCGAACACCAGCGCGGGATGGTCCGGCAGCGCCTGGTGCGCGCGGATATAGGTAATGATGTTGCCGAAATTCACCACGCCCAGCGCAACGCCGGCGGCCAGGTGGCGTGGCGCCCAGCGCGCGCGGCGCCACAGCAGGTAGGCCAGCATCAGCATGCTGGCCAGCGCGAACGCCAACAGCAGCCCGCCGGCGAACGCGGTGCCGGCACGCGCCACCTGCTTGAACAGGATATCCACCAGGCCATAGGCCACCCATACCGCCAGCGGCCACAGCCATAGCGCGCGGCGTTGCCCGGTGTCGGCCGAATCGGCGGTATCGGCGGCGCGCGCTGGGGGCGGACGCCGCAGCAGGCAGAACAGCGCGGCAAAGGCCAGTGCGATGGCGCCCAGCTTGCGGCCGCTGACGGGCTCGCCGAACAGCAGGAAGGCCGCCAGCAGCGGGATGAAGAGCGACAGCCGCTGCGCTGCGTCGCTGCGCACCACGCCGGCGTGGCGCACGGCCAGCGCCATTGCCATGAAGCCGCTGGGCAGCAGCACGCCCAGCGCCGCCAGCACCAGCCATGGCGTTCGCGGCGTCAGCAGCGCGGCCGGGTCCGGCCGCAGCACGATCCAGCAAAGCAGGGCGGCCACGGCGTGGTTCACCATGATGGCCTGGCGCACGTCCACCTGCCAGCGCCGCGCCAGCTTGAGCATCGCTGCCACGGCGACGCTGCAGGCGACGCTGGCCACCAGGTAGGACGGACCGGAAGACAGCGTCACGCCGGCTCGTCCTGCCGCGGGTGATGATGCGGCTGCTGGCCGGCGTCGATACGCATGCCCAGGCGCTGCAGCAGACGCTGGTCGGCCTCCATGCGCGGGTTGCCGGTGGTCAGCAGCACATCGCCGTAGAACATCGAATTGGCGCCCGCCATGAAGCACAATGCCTGCATCGCGTCGTCCATGGCCTCGCGCCCGGCCGACAGGCGCACCATGGCGCGCGGCATGGTGATGCGCGCCACCGCGATGGTGCGCACGAACTCGAACGGATCAAGCGGTTCGGCATCGGCCAGCGGCGTGCCTTCCACCCGCATCAGGTTGTTGATCGGCACCGATTCCGGATAGGGCGCCATATTGGCCAACTGTGCGATCAGGCCGGCGCGCTCCTGGCGCGATTCGCCCATGCCGACGATGCCGCCGCAGCAGACGTTGATGCCGGCGCCGCGCACCCGTTCCAGGGTGTCCAGACGGTCCTGGTAGGTGCGGGTGGTGACAACCTTGCCGTAGAACTCGGGCGCGGTGTCCAGGTTGTGGTTGTAGTAGTCCAGGCCGGCGTCCCTGAGCTGTTCGGCCTGGCCTTCACGCAGCATGCCCAGGGTAACGCAGGTCTCCAGGCCCAACGCCTTGACCGCGCTGACCATTTCGGCCACGGCCTCCAGGTGGTGCGGCTTGGGGCTGCGCCAGGCCGCGCCCATGCAGAAGCGTTGCGCGCCGCCGGCCTGGGCCGCGCGCGCCGCGGCCAGCACTTCCTCCAGCGGCATCAGTTTTTCCGCTTCCAGGCCGGTGTCGTAGCGCGAGGACTGCGAGCAGTAGCCGCAGTCCTCGGGACAGCCGCCGGTCTTGATCGACAGCAGGCTCGACAGCTGGATGCCGTTGGGATCGAAGTGGGCGCGGTGGGTCTGCTGCGCGCGGTACACCAGGTCCATGAACGGCAGGTCATAGAGTTCCATCACGGCGGCGCTGCTCCAGGCAGGCGCCAGCGGCGTCTTGGGCGGTTTCGGAACGGGTATGTAGGCGGTCTGCATGAACGGACTCCAGAAGGCTCGCGAGGATCGCGCCGGGCGCCCGGGGTGGGCGGCTCGACCGGCGGATCGTATGAAGCTGCGCAGGGTTTGCGCAATCTGGTGCCGGTCCCCGATATAGCAGGGACGTTGCCGACGTTTTTGCTGGAAATGACGATTTTTAGGCGTGGGCGGAATCGAACGCGGCGGCATCTTCGCGCAGTCGGCCGCCCGGATTATTTTGCTTCAATTTGTAAGATCAGGAGGCGCCGCCCGGCGCGGACTTGCCGCGGGTCTTCGGTTTCTCGTGGCCGGTGATGCCGCGGTCGCGCGCCCAGACGATGGCCGCGCTGCGCCGGTGTACGCCGATCTTGCTGTAGATGGTCGCCACGTGGTTGCGCACCGTATTGCGCGACAGGCGCAACTGGCGCGCGATGCCATCGTCGTCATGGCCCTGGCACAACAGCCCGAGCACCTCGCGCTCACGCGCCGTCAACTGCGCCAGCTCGGCCACGTCGCGGCTCGCCGGCGCCGGCGCGCGCAATTGCGCCAGCTTCTCGATGATGCCGCGGCTGAACCAGGAGGTGTCCTGCATCACGGCTTCGATCGCGGTCAAGAGTTCGGTTTCGGTGCGCTTGCGTTCGCTGATGTCCTGCAGCACCAGCAGCACGCGCTGCTCGCCGCCGATCATGACGGGCTCGGCCGACAGCAGGCAGTCGAGCTGGGCGCCGTCCGCCGTGACCAGCGCGGTCTCGCGATTGCGCACGCTTTCGCCGCGCGCCAGCGCGGCCGTCAAGTCTTCGTCCGGGCGCAGTCCGAAGGCGGTCAGCTCCTGGCCCACGGCCTCCTCTGGCGCCACGTCCACGGCCTGGGCGTAGGCGTCGTTGATATCCAGCGCGTGCAATGAACTGCCCTCGCACAGCGCCATGGGCACGGGCGCCAGGCGGAACGCCTTGGAAAACCGTTCCTCGCTTTGCTGCAAGGCTTCTTCGGCGCGCTTGCGCTTTTCCAGGTCGATGAAAGTGAACAGCATGCAGGGCTCATCCTGCATGTCTATCGGCTGGCCGGCGACGATCACGAATTTGGCGCCGCCGTCGGCCAGCCGCAGCACGCCCTCGCGCTGGCCGATGGTCTGGCCCGCGTTGAGCTTGGCCACCGCGTCTTCCCGGTCGTCGCCGCCTTCCAGCACATCCAGTTCGTAGGCCGATTTGCCCAGCACCGCGTCGCGCGCCAGGCCGGTCATGTCCAGGAATCCCTGGTTCACTTTCACGTAGCGCAGGTCGGATAGCCGGCAGATCAGCGCGGGCGCCGGGTTGGCCGCGAAGGTGCGCTCGAAGCGCTGCTCGGCGTTGAGCTGGTCGGTCTGGTCATCCAGGATCAGCACGCGATAGTCGGCGTCTTCATTTTCGAGCAGCAGGCCTCGCGCGCGGATGTGGCGCTGGAAGTCCGGGTCGTCCTTGCGGGTCAGGTCCAACAGCAGATCGTCGAAGGCAAGGCCAGCGGCCAGCCGGTCCAGCGGATACTGCCGGGCCGGCACACGGTGGTGATTGCGGTAGGTCAGCGCGTAGCGCTTGCGGTAGCCGGCCGGTGTCTGCCCCAGCGCCTGCGCCGTGTCGGCCCCATGCAGCGCCAGGGCGCTGGCGTTGGCCCAGGCGATGGCACCATCGGCTTCGAGCAGGATGATGCCTTCGTTCAGGCCAGCGATGATGCGTTGCAGGTGCTGGCGATGCGTGTGCGGGGCGGCGTTGCTGGCGGTCACGTGGGCCTCTTGGCTTGGCTGGCACAAGCCCACAGGATGCGTTGCGATGGGCGGCCTGTCCAGAGGATAAACGGACGAGACGAGGGGATGGGAGCGGCATGGCGCCTGCCGCCGCGCAAAGCAAAAAAGCCCCGGAATCCGGAGCTTTTGGCGGGCGCCTTCTGGCGCAGTACAGGAAGACTCCTGCGGAACAACTGGTCTTGCGGCTTGCTGGGATGCACACAAGATGCTTGGCGGAGCGGACGGGGCTCGAACCCGCGACCCCCGGCGTGACAGGCCGGTATTCTAACCAACTGAACTACCGCTCCGCAGCGGCTTACGAGATTTCAGAGCACACCGTCTTGTCAGGACAGCCTTGCAAAATCCGGTTGGCGAGCCAGCGAACTGGCGTCCCCTAGGGGATTCGAACCCCTGTACTCACCGTGAAAGGGTGATGTCCTAGGCCTCTAGACGAAGGGGACCGGAACTTGCAACTGCTCGAACTACTGTACTACTTACTGCTTTACTGGTGGAGGTAAGCGGGATCGAACCGCTGACCTCTTGCATGCCATGCAAGCGCTCTCCCAGCTGAGCTATACCCCCCAGAATCCCTGCTGTTCCAAGCTGCAAACAACAAGGCTTACACCCTATAAATGCAAAAAGCCCCGAGGACGGAGCTCTTGAAAGGCACTGCGTAGAGCGCTTTTGGCGGAGCGGACGGGGCTCGAACCCGCGACCCCCGGCGTGACAGGCCGGTATTCTAACCAACTGAACTACCGCTCCGCAGCGGCTTACTCAACTACTGTGTCACTTCAACTGCATCTGGTACTGCTGCCAGTAAGACTGGCGTCCCCTAGGGGATTCGAACCCCTGTACTCACCGTGAAAGGGTGATGTCCTAGGCCTCTAGACGAAGGGGACTTGGACTTGCCGTACTGCTGATCTTTACTGCATTCTTCGCTTTGGACTGGTGGAGGTAAGCGGGATCGAACCGCTGACCTCTTGCATGCCATGCAAGCGCTCTCCCAGCTGAGCTATACCCCCGTTCTTCTAATCAAGTCCCGCTACGTTCCACGCTTTTTCGAGCACTTTCGTGTTCGTTTCAGGTGTTTCGTTGCCGGTTTGTTTAGTGCCGTTGGCGAAGAAACGAGATTATGCACGAACTAATTTTGGTGTGCAAGTCGATTGCAGGCAAAAAATGAAAAAGTTGCGCCGAAATTGTTTTCAGAGGGACCGATGCGGGGCCGCCGCGACGCCGGCCGCTGATCGAGCCGCGGGTTGCCTGGGGGCGGGCAGGGCCTTTGCCGCGCGATGCACGGCCCTCGCGCCGGCAGCAGGCGGCGGTTCGCGCGGCATGCAACGGCCGGAAAATCAAAGGCTTGCGCGAGTGCTATCGTGAGGGACGGTTGCGGGCACGCGCGGCGTGTTCCGCCATGATGTCCTGCCGGCAGGAGATTTTTCGCATGAGCACCAAGACTTCCTTTCCCACGCGCCCGTTGGGGCGCAGCGACATGTCCATCACGCGGATCGGCCTGGGCGCCTGGGCCATGGGCGGCAATGCCTGGGCCATCGGCTGGGGGCCACAGGATGACAGCGATTCGATCGATGCGATCCGCCTGGCGGTAGACCGTGGCATCAACTGGATCGATACCGCCGCGGTCTATGGGCTGGGCCATGCCGAGGAAGTGGTGGGACGGGCGCTGGCGCAGATGCCCCTCGGCGACCGGCCCTATGTCTTCACCAAGTGCGGCCTGACCTGGTCCGCCGACCAGCCTCGGGCGATGCCACGTCGCAGCGGCGCGCCGGACAGCATCCGCCGTGAAGTCGAGGCCTCGCTGCGGCGCCTGGGCGTGGAACGCATCGACCTTTATCAGATGCACTGGCCGGCCGGCGATGGCACGCCGCTCGACGTCTATTGGCAGACATTGCTGGACCTCAAGCGCGAGGGCAAAGTGCGCGCGGTGGGCCTGTCCAATCACAATCTGGCGCAGTTGCTGGACGCCGAGGCGCTGGGCCACGTGGAGTCGCTGCAGCCGCCGTTCTCGGCGATCCAGCGCGGCGCGGCCAGCGATCTGATCCCGTGGTGCGCGCAGAACGGCACGGGGGTCATCGTCTACAGCCCGATGCAGTCCGGCCTGCTCAGCGGCGGCTTCTCCGTCGAGCGCGCGCAAGCCCTGCCCGAGGACGACTGGCGTTCGCGCAACGCCGAATTCCAGGCGCCCAACCTGGTCCGCAATCTGGCGCTGGCCGAGGCCTTCAAGCCCATCGCCGAGCGCCATGGCACCACCCAGGCGGCGGTCGCCATCGCCTGGACGCTGGCATGGCCGGGAGTCACCGGCGCCATTGTCGGCATGCGCAATACGGCGCAGGTCAATGGCGTGCTGGGCGCGGCGGAGCTGGAACTGGACGGCGAAGACATGACGCGCATCGCGGACGCGATCGAGCGTACCGGGGCGGGCGTGGGACCGCTGCGGCCGCTCGACGACAGCGGCGCGCTGCCCGCCGATCTGCTGCGTTGAGGCCGCGCCGGTAAAGCGCCCGGCCCGAGGCGCGCGGCCCGGCCGGATGACCCGGGATGGGAGGGCGCCGGGCGCAGGCGCCCGGTCCGTTGTCAGCCGCGGCGCGCGCGGCGGCGGCCGAAGGCGGCGATGAGCGCCAGGCCGATCAGCGCCAGCGCCGACTTGTCGCCGAAACGCGCATAGGGCGTCAGGCCCGTCATGCCTTGCACCGATACCGGCAGCACGCCCGGCTGCAGCGGCGCCAGTTGAGCCGCCACATGGCCCTTGGCGTCGATGGCCGCGGTGATGCCGGTGTTGGTGGCGGTCAGCATGGGGCGCGCGGTTTCGATCGTGCGCAGGCGGCCGATCTGCAGATGCTGGCGCAACGCCCAGGTATCGCCGAACCAGCCCAGGTTGCTGACGTTGACCAGGATGGTGGCGCCCGGCTCGCCCTGGGGACCCGGTTGCAGCGCGGGCAGCAGGTCGGGGCCGAACAGGTCTTCGTAGCAGATGTTGAAGGCGATGTGCTGCCCGTCCACCGCGAACGGCGTCTGGCGCGCGGGACCGCGGTCGAAATCGCCCAGGGGAATGTTCAGCATGTCGACGAACCAGTGGAAGCCCGGCGGCACGTATTCGCCCCAAGGCACCAGATGGCGCTTGTCGTAGCGCATGGCGGTGCTGCCGCCGGTCAATTGTTCCAGCGGCGTCTTGCCGTCGAAGCCTATGACGCTGTTGGTATAGCGGTCGCGGCCATCGACCACGTCGTGGATCGGCACCCCCATGGCGATCACGGCGTCCCGGCGCGCGGCGACCTGGCGCCACACCTCCCAGGCGCGGGGATCGAGCTGGTCCTGGAAGATCGGCAGCACGGTTTCCGGCAGGATCACCAGTTGCGGGGGCGGCACGCCCGGCGCCGGCGCCATGGCGGTCAGTTCCAGGTGGCGGCGCAGGCTCTGGTCCAGCAGCGCCGGGTCGAATTTCTGCGACTGCTCGATATTGCCCTGGACCAGGCGCACGTTCAGCGCCTCGCCGCTGGGCGCGGACCAGTCGATGCGCGACAGCGGCCAGCCGGCGGCGGCCAGTGCCAGCGCCACGCCGGCGGCGAGCGCGCGGCGGCTGTCGCGGGCTGCGTTGCGATCGCCGGCCGGACGCCAGAGGCTGGCGATCGCGGCGGCGGCGAAGGCCGCCACCAGCGCCATGCCGTGTACGCCCAGCAGCGGCGCCCAACCGGCGATCGGGCCGTCGACCTGCGCGTAACCGATATTGAGCCAGGGGAAGCCGGTCAGGAGCACCGCGCGGATCCATTCGAAGCCGGCCCACAGCGCGCCCCAGGCCAGCGTCCCGGATAGCACGCGCGCCGGGGTCGAATCGGCCGCCAGCGGCGCATAGCGCCGCGCCAGCGCGCCCGCGGTGGCCGGAAACAGCGCCAGGAAGGCCGACAGCACCAGCACCGCGGCCACGGCCAGCGGCGCGGCCAGGTCGCCGTAGCGGTACAGGCTGATGAAGATCCAGTACAGGCCCAGGGCGTAGGTGGCGAAGCTGAACAGCCAGCCGCGCAGCCAGGCCTGGCGCGCCGAGGGCGCGTACAGCGTGACGCGGGCGGCCACCGCCAGCGCCAGGATCTGGGTGATGGCCAGGGCCCAGTCCGGCAGCGGGCCGGGCGCGAACGTGAGGGCGTGTACGGCGCCGGCCAGCGTCAGGCCGGCGGCGCCCAGCAGGACCGGACCGCGGGGGGCGCGGCTCATGCGCCGGCGTCGGCCGAGGTGCCGCGGGATGGCGCCACGCGCTTGACGCGCAGCCAGATGGCGCGGCGCGCGTCGCCGCGCGCCACTTCCAGCTTCAGGCCGTCGAATTCGGCGATGTCGCCGCGACGCGGGATGCGGCCCAGTTGGCCGCCCATCCAGCCGCCGACGCTGTCGTATTCGTCATCGGGCAACCGGCAGCCGAACACGTCGTTGAAGTGCGAGATGTCGGTGGCCGCCAGCACGCGCCACTGGTTCTCGCCCTCGGGGAAGATCGAGTCTTCCTCGGTTTCGTCGAACTCGTCTTCGATGTCGCCGACGATCTGTTCCAGCACGTCTTCCATCGTGACCAGGCCGGAGATGCCGCCATGCTCGTCGATGACGATGGCCTGGTGGTTGCGGCTGGCCCGGAACTCGTGCAGCAGCACGTTCAGGCGCTTGGATTCGGGAATAAACACGGCCGGGCGCACCAGCGAGCGCACCTCGATGTCGGGTTCCAGCATGCAGCGCAGCAGATCCTTGGCCAGCAGGATGCCGATGATGTTGTCGCGGTCGCCCTCGTAGACCGGGAACCGCGAGTGCGCGGTCTCGATCACGTTGGCCACCAAATAGGGGATGGGCTGCGTGACGTCGAGCAGGTCCATGCGCGAGCGCGGCACCATGATGTCGCCGACGGTGCCTTCGGACACGGCCAGCGCGCCCTTGATCATCTTGTAGGACTCCGCGTCCAGCAGGTTGCGGTCATGCGCGGCTTCCAGGATGGCCTTGATGCCTTCACGGTCCTCGGGCTCGCGGCGCACAAGGGAAAGCAGGCGGTCTAGAAGGGATTTGGTGGCGGGTTTGGATGAGCGAGCGGGAGTCGCTTCGGGAGCAGGGTAAGGGTCAGACATCGTCCGGGAGGACAAGTTATGGAGGGGCCAGCATAACCGAATCTGGCGCCCGATTTGTAACGCCGCCCCCCAAAATGGGGCCAACCGACGCGATCTGCGCCTTGCTGGACGCCATTTCGCGCCGATTGCTCAGGGTTGACCCCAAGCCTCCCGGTCAGGCGGCGGTATAGGGGTCGGCGATGCCCATGCGGGCCAGCGTGGCGGTTTCCAGCGCCTCCATGCGGCGGGCGTCGCGCGCCTTGATGTGGTCGTAGCCGAGCGAGTGCAGCACGCCGTGCAGCGTCAGGTGAGCGGCATGGTCGAGCAGCGCCTTGCGTTGCTCGCGCGCTTCGCGCACCAGCACCGGCACGCACATCACGATGTCGCCGCGCGCCACGCCCAGCGGGTCCACGCCATACTCGAACGTCAGCACGTTGGTGGCGTAGTCGCGCTGGCGGAAATCGCGGTTCAGGCGGCGCCCTTCGGCCGCGCCCACCAGGCGCAGGCTGAGTTCGGCGGCGGTGAAGTCCACCAGACCGTCCTCGGCCGCGGCGGCCAGCGCGCGCTCGGCCCAGCGCCGCAGGCGCCAGCGCGGCAGGCGGGGTTCATCGACTCCGTACTGGACGGACAGGGACAGTTCAGGCGCCATTTTCCTCGGCCCGGTCGTAGGCATCGACGATGCGCGCCACCAGCGGATGGCGCACCACGTCGCGGCTGGTGAAGCGGGTGGTGGCGATGCCCTGCACCTCGTGCAGTACCTTCACGGCGTGCGCCAGGCCGCTTTCCTGGCCGCGCGGCAGGTCCACCTGCGAGGGGTCGCCGGTGATGACGGCCTTGCTGCCGAAGCCGATGCGCGTCAGGAACATCTTCATCTGCTCCGGCGTGGTGTTCTGCGCCTCGTCCAGGATGACGAAGGCGTGGTTCAGGGTGCGGCCGCGCATGTAGGCCAAGGGGGCGATCTCGATGGTCTGCTTCTCGAACAGGCGCTGCACCTTCTCGAAGCCCATCAGGTCGTACAGGGCGTCGTACAGCGGGCGCAGGTAGGGATCGACCTTCTGCGCCAGGTCGCCGGGCAGGAAGCCCAGGCGCTCGCCGGCCTCCACCGCCGGGCGCGTCAGCACCAGGCGCTGCACCGTGTCGCGTTCCATCGCGTCGATGGCGCAGGCCACCGCCAGCCAGGTCTTGCCGGTGCCGGCCGGACCCACGCCGAAGGTGATGTCGTGCTTGAGGATGTTGTTCAGGTAGTCGCGCTGGCGCGGGGTGCGCGGACGCAGGTCGCTGCGCTTGGTGCGCAGGGCGATGGCATCGCTGTCGTCGTCCAGCGCGGGCAGCGGCTCGGCCTCGCGGGCGGGCACTTCCTGCAGCTTGTCTTCCTGGCGGCCGATGCCGATCTCGACCAGCCCCAGCTGGATGTCGTCGACCGACAGGGCGCGGTGCACGGCCTGCTCATGGAAGCGGCGCAGCACGCGTCCGGCCAGCTCCGCCCGCTCGCCTTCGATGGTGACGCGGCTGCCGCGGCGCGCGAGCTGCACGCCCATGCCGTCGGCCAGTTGGCGCAGGTTCTCGTCCAGCGGGCCGCACAGATTGGCCAGGTGGGTGTTGTCGCCGTCCAGGACGACGACGGCGGGCAGGGGGCGGCGGGCGCGGGGGCGGGAAGTGGTCATTCGGCCTCTTGGGAGTCGCGGTCGATGTCGGCCACCCGGGCGCGCAGCGAATTGGTGTGCGCGTCGGTGATGATGACGTCGACCATCTGTCCGATGAGCCGCGCGGGCGCGGCGAAGTTGACGATGCGGTTGTTCTCGGTGCGGCCCATCAGCTCGTTCGGGTCGCGCCGCGAGGGGCCTTCGACCAGCAGACGCTGGCGGGTGCCGATCATGTTGCGGGCGATGGCGGCGGCCTGCTCGTTGATCAGCGCCTGCAGCCGCTGCAGGCGGCGCAGCTTGACGTCCTGCGGGGTGTCGTCGTGCAGGTCGGCGGCCGGCGTGCCGGGGCGGCGCGAGTAGACGAACGAGAACGAGGTGTCGAAGCCGACGTCCTCGATCAGCTTCATGGTTTTTTCGAAGTCTTCCTCGGTTTCGCCGGGGAAGCCGACGATGAAGTCGGACGACAGTGTCAGGTTGGGGCGCGCGGCGCGCAGGCGGCGCACCACCGACTTGAATTCCAGGGTGGTGTAGCCGCGCTTCATGGCCGCCAGCACGCGGTCGCTGCCGGCCTGCACCGGCAGGTGCAGGAACGACACCAGCTTGGGCAGGCGGGCGTAGGCATCCACCATGCGCTGGGTCATTTCCTTGGGGTGCGAGGTGGTGTAGCGGATGCGCTCGATGCCGGGGATCTCGTGCACGTATTCCAGCAGCATGGCGAAATCGGCGATCTCGTCGCTGTCGCTCATGCGGCCGCGGTAGGCGTTGACGTTCTGGCCCAGCAGCGTCACTTCCTTGACGCCCTGGTCGGCCAGGTCGGCCACTTCGACCAGCACGTCGTCGAACGGCCGCGAGACTTCCTCGCCGCGCGTGTAGGGCACGACACAGAAGCTGCAGTACTTGCTACAGCCTTCCATGATCGAGACGAAGGCGGTGGCGCCTTCGACCCGCGGCGGCGGCATGTTGTCGAACTTCTCGATCTCGGGGAAGCTGATGTCGACCTGCGAACGCCCCTCGGCGCGGCGGCGCTGGATCAGGTCGGGCAGGCGGTGCAGGGTCTGCGGGCCGAACACCACGTCCACATAGGGCGCGCGCTTGACGATGGCCTCGCCTTCCTGGCTGGCGACGCAGCCGCCCACGCCGATCACCAGGTTCGGGTTGGTCTTTTTCAGGTGCTGCACGCGGCCCAGGTCGGAAAAGACCTTTTCCTGCGCCTTCTCGCGCACCGAACAGGTGTTGAACAGGATGACGTCGGCGTCTTCCGGGTTGTCGGTCAGCTCCAGGCCCTGGTCGCCGCGCAGCACGTCGGCCATCTTGTCCGAGTCGTACTCGTTCATCTGGCAGCCGAAGGTGCGGATGTACAGCTTGCGGGGAGCGCCGGTGGCGGGGGCGGGCGGGACGGCGGCAGCGCCGTCTTGCGCGTGGGGCACGCGCTTGAGGGAAGTTTCTTGCATGTCGGTCGCCGTGACGGGTGTAGATCCCGGGGGCAGAGGAGAGGGGAAAAGCGGGATTTTACCCCTTGCTGCAAATTTCCTTCATGGAGAAGCAATGCAGGGTTACGATAGCTGGCCTTGGCCGACTCCCCGGCCGAGAACAATTATCTTTACGCGACCGGTTCGATGACGACGAATCCTTCTCTTCCCCCGCGGGCCGCGCTGGCGCCGGGCGCCGCGGCGGCGCCGGACGCGTTCCGCAATCCGCTGTCGACCCGGGCCTGGCTGCTGGCCGGACTCGGCGTGGCCGTGGTGGCCGCGGTCTGTGCCCTGTGGGTGGATCTGCCGCTGGCGATCTGGATCCGGCAATCGGTCAGCGACGGCGTCAACACCTCATTCGAATGGATCGGGGAAATGGGCGAAAGCGGCCGCTACATCGGCGTGGCGCTGGCGTTCTACATCATTGGCCTGGTGGGCCTGGCGCGCGGCTGGCGCAATCCGGTGCGCATGAGCTACGCCAGCATGGCGCGCGGCAGCCTGCTGATGCTGTCGACCATGGCGGTGGGCGGGCTGGTGGTGCTGGCGCTCAAGCGCTCGGTGGCGCGCGCGCGCCCTGAGCTGTTCTTCGAGAAGGGCATCTACGGGCTGGGCGAATCGTTCTCGCGCGCCAACCAGTTCAATTCCTTTCCTTCCAGCCACACCTATGCGGCCTTCGCAGTGGCGGTGGTGCTGGGCATCCTGGCGCCGCGCTGGCGCTGGGCCTTCCTGTCGCTGGCCGCGCTGGTCGCCACCAGCCGCCTGATCAACCTGGATCATTACCTGTCCGACGTGCTCAGCGCCGCCGCGATCGCCATCGCGGTCGGTCATTTACTGGCGCCGCGCGTGCTCGGTAGCAAGTATCAGTGGCCGCTGCGCGCGCCGTGGCGCTGGTGGCGCAAGGGCTGAACCCGTCGCAATGCCGGGTGCAGGCCTTCGGCTTGAGCGCCTGACGGCCCGATCTCCGGGGGACGATGGACGGGCGGGCCTGGCCCGCGCCGGTCGGGTCAGGCCGGCGCGAACGCCACCACCACGCGGCGGTTGGTGCGGCTCTTCTTTTCGATCTTGGTGACGGTCACCCGGCCAATCTCGCCGGTGTTGGCCACGTGCGTGCCGCCACAGGGCTGGCGATCCACGCCGGGAATCTCGATGATGCGGATACGCTCGGCGCCCGCCGGCGGCGCCGCGCCGATGGTGCGCACCAGGTCCGGCTGCGCCGCCAGTTCCTCGGGCGTGATGGCGTTGACGGTGACGTCCGTGCCGGCCGTGATCAGCGCGTTCAGACGCTCGGTCAGGTCGGCCTTGTCCAGGGTCGATTCGGGCAGGTCGAAATCGATGCGCGCCGAATCGGGCGAAATGCTGCAGCCGGTGACCGGGGCGGGCACCAGCGAACCCAGCAGATGCAGGCAGGTGTGCAGGCGCATCAGCCGGTGGCGCCGCGGCCAGTCGACGGCTACCGTGACGCGCTCGCCCACCTGGGGCGCGGCCACGCCCTCGGCCAGCACATGCACGATGCGTTGGCGGTCATCGGCGTAGACCGTGTCGGCCAGCGCCAGCACCCGGCCGTCGGGCAGGGTCAGCGTGCCGCTGTCGCCCGCCTGGCCGCCGCTACGGGCGTAGCAGACGGTCTGGTCCAGTTCGATGCCATCGGCGCCGACGGCGATGACGGTGGCGTCGCACGCTTGCTGGTAGGGGGCGTCGTCGAAGCGCTTGTGGGTCGCGGTCATGGAGGTCTCCGTTGTTGTTGGGGGTCAGGCCAGGATGCGGACGCCCTGGCGGGTTTCGATGGCGGCGCGCAGGCGTGGCGGTCCGTCGTCCTGTTCGACGCTGATGAGGTGGCCGGCGCCCAGCCAGGCCAGCCCCTGGCGCAGCAGCGCCGCGCGCGGATGGGTGCCGGTCAGCGACAGCAGGGTCAGCGGCTGGCGCGTCAGGCTCACGCCAGGATAGGCGTCCACATCCCATTGGATCAGCGTCGGCAGCAGGCCGTCGCCGGCCGCTTCGCCGTGCTCGCGCCAGGCCGGCAGGTTGCCGTCATCGGGCACGGTAAGCCGCCAGCGCAGGTCGCCGCGCGTCATGGCGATGGCCGGCGCGATGCGCGCCGGGTGGCGCGCGCTCAGCGCGCTCAGGTCGTCCGGCGCTTCGACGCGCGCCGCCCAATGGGCCAGGAACGGCCCCTCGGCCAGCCGCGCGCGCATCGCCGGTTGGTCCAGCCCGAACCAGCGCGGCCGGTCTGGCGCGGGCGCATCCGGGTCGATGGCGATCACTTCCAGGTACGCGCCATCGGCCAGGCCGAGCACACGGTTGTGGGTGCCCATGCGCGGGTGCGCGCCACCGCCGGCGGGCGCGATGCCCAGCAGGTCGGCCACGTGGCGGGTGCCGCTGTCCAGGTCCGCGGCGGCGACAACGAGATGATCGAGGACGAGATTCATGGCGCTATGGTAGCGAATACGGGAGCAGTACCGTGCGCGCATGAAAAAACCCGCCACGATGGGCGGGTTGTCGGGGCCAGGAAACGACTCAGGCGACCTCGCCTTCCTCGCCTTCCTTCTTGACCGGCTTGATCAGATCTTCGCGCTTGACGCCCATCCACATGGCCAGCGCGGCGGCGACGAACACCGACGAGTAGATGCCGAACCAGATGCCGATGGTCAGGGCCAGGGCGAAGTAATGCAGGGTGGGGCCGCCGAAGAACAGCATGGCCAGCACCATCATCTGGGTCGAACCGTGGGTGATGATGGTGCGCGAGATGGTCTGGGTGATCGCGCTGTTGATGACTTCCTGCACGTTCGCCTTGCGGTACTTGCGGAAGTTCTCGCGGATCCGGTCCATGATGACCACGGATTCGTTCACCGAGTAGCCCAGCACCGCCAGCACGCCGGCCAGCACCGACAGCGAGAATTCCCACTGGAAGAAGGCGAAGAAGCCCAGGATGATCACCACGTCGTGCAGGTTGGCGAGCACGCCGGCCACGGCGAACTTCCATTCGAAACGGAAGCCCAGGTAGATCATGATGCCGATGACCACCATCAGCAACGCCATCAGGCCGTTGTGCAGCAGTTCCTGGCCCACCTGCGGACCGACGAACTCGACGCGGCGCAGTTCCACGCCCTGGTCCGCGGCTTTGAGCGCGGACAGGACGGTTTCGCTCTGGGTGGCGGACGTCTGGCCTTCCTGCAGGGGCAGGCGGATCATGACGTCGTGCGAGGTGCCGAAGTTCTGCACCTGGAAGTCGGTGTAGCCCAGCTTCGAGACCACACCGCGCACGCTTTCGAGCTGCGCGGTCTGGGCGTAGTTGACCTCCATGACCGTGCCGCCGGTGAATTCGATCGACAGGTGGAAGCCGCGCGTGATGATGAAAAAGACCGCCGCCACGAAGGTGACGAGGCTGATGATGTTCAGCACCAGCGCGTGGCGCATGAACGGGATGGTGCGGTGGATCCGGAAAAATTCCATTTTTTGCCCTGGCTAGTCGGTGACGGGCGGCGTGGCCGCCCGTGTCCATGTTCAGTTGGTCTTCGGCTTCCAGACTTCGCCGATGGAGATCGACGTGAGTTTCTTCTTGCGGCCGTACCAGAGGTTGGCCAGCGCGCGCACGCCCACGACCGACGAGAACATCGAGGTCAGGATGCCCAGGCAATGGACCACCGCGAAACCGCGGATCGGGCCCGAACCGAATGCCAGCAGGGCCAGGCCGACAATCAGCGTGGTGAGGTTGGAGTCGAGAATCGTGCCCCAGGCGCGCTCGAAGCCATGGTGGATGGCCTGCTGGGGCGAAGCCCCGTTGCGCAGTTCCTCGCGTATCCGCTCGTTGATCAGCACGTTTGAGTCGATCGCCATGCCCAGTGTCAGCGCGATGGCCGCGATGCCCGGCAGCGTCAGCGTGGCCTGCAGCATCGACAGCAGCGCCAGCAGCAGCAGCACGTTGAAGGTCAGGCCGATCGTGGAGAACACGCCGAACAGGTGGTAGTAGACGATGATGAAGATGGCGATGCCGATGAAGCCGTACAGGGTCGAATGGAAGCCCTTCGAGATGTTGTCGGCGCCCAGGCTGGGGCCGATGGTGCGTTCCTCGATGATCGACATCGGCGCGGCCAGCGCGCCGGCGCGCAGCAGCAGGGCGGTGTCGGCGGCTTCCTCGGAGGTCATGCTGCCCGAGATCTGCACCTGGCCGCCGGCGATTTCGCTGCGGATGACCGGGGCCGTGACCACTTCGCCCTTGCCGTTCTCGAACAGCAGGATGGCCATGCGCTTGCCGATGTTGTCGCGGGTGACGTCGCGGAAGATGCGTGCGCCCTTGGAATCCAGGGTCAGGTGCACGGCGGCCTGTTGGGTCTGGGAATCGCGGCCGGGTTGGGCATCCTGCAGGTTTTCACCGGTCAGCAGCACCTGGCGGCGCACCAGGATCGGGCGGCCGTCGCGGTCGGAATAACGCTCCAGGCCGAACGGCACCGTGCCGCCCAGCAGCGCGGCTTGGGCGGCCGGAGAATCGTCGACCATGCGGATTTCGAGGGTGGCGGTGCGGCCCAGCAGTTCCTTGGCCTTGGCCACGTCCTGCACGCCGGGCAGTTGGACCACGATGCGGTCCGATCCCTGCTGCTGGATGACCGGCTCGGCCACGCCCAGTTCGTTGATGCGGTTGTGCAGCGTGCTGATGTTCTGCTTGAGCGCGGAGTCCTGCACGCGCGTGACGGCGGCCGGGTTCAGCGCGCCCATCAGCAGCAGCTTGCCATTTTCCTCGCTTTCGGTGAATTCGAGGTCGGGCAGGCGGCTGCGCAAGGCGGCGATGGCGCGGTCACGGTCCTGGGCGTTGGCGAAGGTGGCGGCCACGCTCATGCCGGAACGCTCGACCCCGGCCACATTGACCTTCTGGTCGCGCAGCACCGAGCGCACGTCGGCGGCCAGCGAGTCGTAACGGGCGGTCAGGGCGCCCTGCATGTCGACTTGCAGCAGGAAGTGCACGCCGCCGCGCAGGTCCAGGCCCAGGTACATGGGCTTGGGCTCGAACCAGCCCATCGCGCGCATCCAGGCGGGCGAGGCCGGCAGCAGGTTCAGCGCCACGGTGTAGTGCGGGTCGCCCTGCACCGTGTTGAGGGATTTGTCGATCAGGTCGCGCGCCTGCAGTTGCAGGTCGGTCGAGGAGAAGCGGGCGCGCACGGTGCCGAGCGTGCCGTTCTGTTCGTAGTAGACCCCGTCGTTGGGGATCTTGGCGTCGGCCAGTACCTGCTCGACCCGGTCGCGCATGGCCGGATCCACCTTGATGGTGGCCTTGGCGCTGGAAACCTGGACGGCGGGCGACTCGCCGTAGAAATTGGGAAGCGTATACAGCAGGCCGATGAGGACCGCAATCAGGACCGTAATGTACTTCCAGAGGGGATAGCGGTTCATTGCCGGCTACGTCATGTAAGAGTGGAGAAAAGGCCGCCCGGGCAGCTGGCGCGACGGACGGCGGGGCGGCTGCCGCCCCGGACCCCGGGGCCCGGCGGCGGAGCTCCTGTGGGACGCTTACAGGGCCTTGATGGTTCCCTTGGGCAGCACCGTCGACACCGACGACTTCTGCATGATGACCTCGACCGGCTTGTCGGCCAGTTCCGAGACTTCGACGGTAACGTAGCTGTCGTTCACCTTGGTGACCTTGCCCAGCATGCCGCCGGCGGTGACGACTTCGTCGCCCTTGGCCAGGGCGGCGATCAGGTTGCGGTGTTCCTTTTGGCGCTTCATCTGGGGACGGATCATCAGGAAATAGAGGATCACGAACATCAGGATGATGGGCAGCATGCCCATCAGCGCATTGCCTTCGGGGGCGGCGGCCTGGGCCACGACAAGGCTGGCGGTATCGATAGCGGACATGTAATTCTCCTGCGTTTAGTCTGTTTGGGTTTGTTTGTATCGTGCTGTCGACGATCTTGTTCTGTGCCCATCCCCGCGCGAGCCATGGAAGGGCAAGCCGACTATTGTAGCGAGGTTATTCCGGGCTACCAGTCATGGCCTGTGCGCAGTGATGGGGGCGGATCGCCAAATAAAAAGCCCCGGCGGTCTCGTGGTTTTCACTAGGTCCGCCGGCGCCGGCCCCGCGCTAGTCGACCCCGCGCGCCCGGTCGGCCGCGAACTGCGCGCGCCAGGCGTCGAAGCGGCCTTCGGCGATGGCCTCGCGCATTTCCTTCATGATGGTCAGGTAGAAATGCAGGTTGTGCAGCGTGTTCAGGCGCGCGCCGGTGATCTCGTTGGCGCGTTGCAGGTGATGCAGGTAGGCGCGCGAGAAGTGGGCGCAGGTGTGGCAGGCGCAGCTCGGGTCCAGCGGACGGGTGTCGTCGCGGTACTTGGCGTTGCGGATCTTGACGTCGCCGAAGCGGGTGAACAGCCAGCCGTTGCGGGCGTTGCGGGTCGGCATGACGCAGTCGAACATGTCGACGCCGCGGCTCACGCCCTCGACCAGGTCTTCCGGCGTGCCCACGCCCATCAGGTAGCGCGGCGCCTGGGCCGGCAGCTTGGGCGTGACGTGCGCCAGGATGCGCATCATGTCTTCCTTGGGCTCGCCCACCGACAGGCCGCCGATGGCGTAGCCGTGGAAACCGATGTCCTGCAGGCCGGCCAGGGATTCGTCGCGCAGCGATTCGTACATGCCGCCCTGGACGATGCCGAACAGCGCGTTGGGGTTTTGCAGCCGGTCGAATTCCTCGCGCGAGCGGCGCGCCCAGCGCAGCGACATGCGCATCGAGCGGGCCGCTTCCTCGACGGTGGCGGGGCGGCCGTCGATCTCGTAGGGCGTGCACTCGTCGAACACCATGACGATGTCCGAGTTCAGCGAGCGCTGGATGCGCATCGATTCCTCGGGCGTCAGGAACAGGCGGGCGCCGTCGATGGGCGAGGCGAACTTCACGCCTTCCTCGGTGATCTTGCGCATGCCCTGCAGGCTGAACACCTGGAAGCCGCCCGAATCGGTCAGGATCGGCTTGTCCCACTGCATGAAGCCGTGCAGGCCGCCATGCTTTTCCATGATTTCCGTGCCCGGGCGCAGCCACAGGTGGAAGGTGTTGCCCAGCACGATCTGCGCGCCGATGTCCTTGAGCTCGTGCGGCATCATCGCCTTGACGCTGCCATAGGTGCCCACGGGCATGAAGATGGGCGTTTCCACCACGCCGTGGTTGAGCGTGATGCGGCCGCGGCGGGCGCCGCCGTCGGTGGCGAGCAGTTCGAAATTCAGTCCGGTCATGGGGCGGGGGATTCGATGAACATGGCGTCGCCGTAGCTGAAGAAGCGGTAGCGCTGGGCGACGGCGTGGGCGTAGGCGCGGCGGATCGGCTCGACGCCGGCCAGCGCCGACACCAGCATCAGCAGGGTCGACTGGGGCAGGTGGAAGTTGGTGACCAGGGCGTCGATGACGCGGTACTGGTAGCCAGGGGTGATGAACAGGCGCGTGTCGCCCTGCGCGGCGGCCAGCGCCAGGCCGGGAGCGGTGCGGCCCTCGGTCTGGGCGGCGGCCGATTCCAGGGCGCGCACGCTGGTGGTGCCGACCGCGATGACGCGGCCGCCGCGGGCGCGGGCGGCGCCGATGGCGTCCACCGTGGCCTGCGGCACGGTGAACCATTCGGCGTGCATGATGTGGTCGGCCAGGTTGTCCACGCGCACTGGCTGGAAGGTGCCGGCGCCCACGTGCAGCGTGACGAAGGCGCGCGCCACGCCCAGGTCCGCGAGGCGGTCCAGGGTGGCCTGATCGAAGTGCAGGCCGGCGGTCGGCGCGGCCACGGCGCCCGGTTCGCGGGCGTAGACGGTCTGGTAGCGGTCGTCGTCGCCGGCGTCGGCGGCGTGCGTGATGTAAGGCGGCAGCGGGGTGGCGCCATGCGCGTCCAGCAATTCCAGCACCGGGCCGGGGAAGCGGATGTCGAACAGCTCGCCGTCGCGGCCCAGCACCGTGGCGTCGAAGGCGTCGGCCAGCCGCAGCACCATGCCGGCGCCGGGCGACTTGCTGGCGCGCACGTGCGCCAGGGCGCGGTCGGTGTCGGTGATGCGTTCGACCAGCACCTCGACCTTGCCGCCGGTGATCTTGTGGCCGGCCAGGCGGGCCTTGATGACGCGGGTGTCGTTGAACACCAGCAGGTCGCCGGGGCGCAGCAGCCCTTGCAGGTCGCTGAACTGACGGTCATGCAGCTGGCTGGCGGCGTCCAGGTGCAGCAGGCGGCTGCCCGTGCGCTGGGCGGCGGGCGTCTGCGCGATGAGCTCGGGAGGCAGCTCGTAGTCGAAATCGGAAACGGTAAGGGCTTGCACGCGGGTATCGGTATCAGGGGCGGGCGCGGCCTGGGCCGGCCGCTGGGCCGCCGGCTTGGGCGGCGGCAAAAAAGCGAGCCGGACCTGTCGGGGCGGCTCTGGGCAACTGCGTATTGTAAAGGGGCTGGCGAAAACGGCGCCCGGACCGCGTCCCGGAACGGCGGGTCAGCGCCCGCCGCGCCAGCCGAGCCGGCGCGAGCAGTCGGCCGCCGCCGCCGTCAGCGCCCGCAGCGGCGCGCCGTCCGGCGCCAGGTCGAAGCCACCGTGCAGCCCGAGTCCGGTGATCGCGCCGGCCAATTGGCCCTGGGCGTCCAGCACCGGCAACGCGGCCGAGTCGATGCCGTGCAGCAGGTGGCCGCTGACGCTGGCGTAGCCACGCTGGCGCGTCGCCTGCCAGCGCGCGCGCAGCGCGGCGGCGGGATCGGCCGGATCGAATGGCAGGCCGTCGGCGGCGGGATCGTCCAGCAGGCGCGCGGCGTCGGCCCCCTGGCGCTGCGCGGTATCCCATTCGGCCAGGGCGCGCGGCAATGCCAGCGCTTCCGGCGACCAGGCCGCGAAGACCCGCCCGGTGGCGCTGTTGAGCAGCGGCAGCACCGAGCCGACCCGCACGTTCACCGTCACCGGCAGCCGCGCGTCGCGCCATTGCACGATGGTGGGACCATGCTGGCCCCAGACCGAAATGAAGACGGTCTGGCCGATGGCCGCGCTCAGGTCTTCCAGGCAACCGGCCGCCAGTTTGACGAAATCCACCTCGGCCAGCGCCGCCAGGCCGGTATGCAAGGCCTGCGGCCCGAGCCGGTAGCGGGCGCTGGCGGGATCCTGCTCGACATAGCCGCGCCGTTCCAGCGAGACCAGGTAGCGGTGCGCCTTGGCGCGCGGCATGTCCAGGCTGCGGCCCAGCTCCGACACCGACACGGCGCCGCCCAGCTCGGCCAGGCGGGTCAGGACGTCCAGGGCGGTTTCGGCCGACTGGATACCGGTGCTGCTTTCTGTTGACATCAGTTCGTCTCTTATTAGAATACGTGTATTACTAAAAAATACATCAGCCTGCCGTGGCGGACAAATAACCGGGCCGGATATCGGTCCGGCGGCACGGTCGGACAAAGACGGAGACAAGCAATGAAGATGTCCATCTTCTCGGTGCAGGACCATTACCCCGACCAGCCCCGCAGCCTGGGCCAACTGTACGGCCAGGTGCTGGAGCAGGCGCGCCGCGCCGAACAACTGGGCTACGACACCTTTTGGGTGGCCGAGCATCACTTCCATGAATACGGCGCGGTGCCCAATCCGGCAGTGTTCCTGGCGGCGCTGTCGCAGCAGACGACGCGGCTGCGGCTGGGCACGGCCATCTCGATCCTGACCTTCCACAACCCGCTCACGGTGGCCGAAAACTATGCCCTGGTGGACCAGCTTTCGCAAGGCAGGCTGTCGCTGGGCGTGGGCTCGGGCTATCTGAAGCACGAGTTCGAGGGCTACGGCGTCGATCCGGCCGCCAAGCGCGAGCGCTTCGACGAAAACCTGATGCTGGTCGAGCGCCTGCTGGCCGGCGAGCGCGTCAGCCACCAGGGCAAGTTCAACCGCATCGATGCGGTGCGCCTGAACGTGCAGCCGGTGCAGCAGCCGGTGCCCGTGTACGTGGCCATTCTGCGCCGCGAGGCCGCCTACCACGTCGGTCGCCAGGGGCGCCGCATGCTGTTCGTGCCGTACGCCGCTGTGGATAACTTCGAAGAGATCGGGCTGATGATGCAGGATTACCGCCGCGGCCTGGCCGAGGCCGGCATCCAGGACGCCAGCGGCATGGCGGCGGTGGCGCTGCACACCCATGTGGCCGCGACCGACGGCGAGGCCCGCGAGCGCGCCGCCCGCGCCTTCGACCTGTACGTGGAAACCCGCCTGTATGCGCGCAAGCAGGTCTACGACGACATCATTGCCAGCGGCCTGTCGCTGTTCGGCTCGGCCCGCACCGTGGCCGACAAGCTGGCGCGGCTGGCCGACATGGGCCTGGACCACGTCATGAGCCTGCACAACTTCGGCCTGATGCCGCAGGACCAGGTGATCGATTCGATGCAGCGGTTGATGACCGAGGCCCTGCCGCTGTCGGGCGTGGCCAGGGCCAGCGCGGTGCCGGCCTGACCCTGAGCCCCGACGGAGCCGCCATGAGCGCCAGCCATGATCTCAGTCCGGCCCAGTTGCGCCGGGCGCTGGGACGCTACGCCACCGGCGTCACGGTGGTGACCGCCGCCGGCGCCGACGGGCCGATCGGCCTGACGGTCAATTCCTTCGCCCCCGTGTCGCTGACGCCGCCGCTGGTGCTGTGGAGCCTGCGCCGGGCCAGCATCCACTACGCCGACTTCACCACCCGGGGCGGCTTCGCCATCCATGTGCTGGCGGCGCCGCAGCGCGACCTGGCGCGGGTGTTCTCGCAACCGGTGGCCGACCGCTACGCGGGGTTGGACTGGTACGCCACCGAGGACGGCATTCCCGTGTTCGACGATTGCGCCGCCCGCTTCGAATGCGTCACCCGCCAGGTGCTGGAGGTGGGCGACCATGCCGTGCTGATTGGCGAAGTGCGGCGCCTGCACGCGCCGGACGATCACGGCGGCGCCCTGGTTTTCCATGAGGGCGCCTTCCTGTCGCACGGGGAGGATCCCGTCGTATAACCCTATTACGCCGTAGCGGATCGGCAAGACGCATAACGATATCCGCGCCCCAAAGGAGATACCGCATGACCCCTCGTAGCACGTTGACGGCCGCGTTGGCGGCCCTGCTGGTCGCGGGCGCCGCGCCCGCGCTGGCGCAGGTGAAGATCGGCGCCACCCTGTCCACCACCGGTCCCCAGGCCTCGCTGGGCATTCCCGAACGCAACACCATCAGCCTGCTGCCGACCGAGATCGGTGGCGCCAAGGTCGAATACGTGGTGCTGGACGACGCCTCCGACACCACCCGCGCGGTCAGCAATTCGCACAAGCTGATCTCGGAAAACCAGGTCGACCTGATCATCGGTTCGTCCACCACGCCCAACACCATGGCCATGCTGGACACCGTGGCCAGCGGCGCCACGCCGGTGATCACGCTGGCGTCGTCGGCGCGCCTGATCGACCCGGTGGACGACAAGCGCCGCTGGATCTTCAAGACGCCGCATTCCGACTCGCTGATGGCCGAGGGCATCGCCCGCCATGCCGCCGCCAACGGCGTCAAGAAGCTGGCCTTCATCGGTTTCAACAACGCCCTGGGCGAGACCTTCTGGGTGGAAGTGGAAAAGGCCGCCAAGCGGCACGGCATCGAGATCGTCGGCAAGGAGAGCTTCGCTCCGACCGATACCTCGGCGGTGGCGCAGACCCTGAAACTGGTGGGCGCCGCGCCCGATGCCGTGGTGGTGGGCGCCTCCGGCACGCCGGCGGCGATGCCGGCGCGGGCGCTGCGCGAACGCGGCTACAAGGGCAAGATCTACTTCAACCACGGCGTGGCCAACAACGATTTCCTGCGCGTCTGCGGCGCGGCCTGCGACGGCGCCTGGGTGCCGGTGGGGCCGGTGATGGTGGCCGGCCTGCTGCCCGACACCCATCCGGTCAAGGCCACGGCGCAGGCATTCGTGAAAAAGTACGAGGCCGCCAACGGCGCGGGCAGCGTTTCGCTGTTCGCCGCCTATACCTGGGATATCGGCCTGTTGTTGCAGCAGGCGGTGCCGGCGGCGCTCAAGGTGGCCAAGCCAGGCACCCCGGAATTCCGCGCGGCGCTGCGCGATGCGCTGGAAAACGTCAAGAACCTGCCGACCGCCACCGGCGTGGTCAATATGAGTCCCACCGACCACAACGGCCTGGACGAGCGCGCGTTGGTCATGGCCACGGTGGCCGGCGGCAAGTGGAAACTGCAACCGTAGCGGCGCCGACGGGGCGGCCGGCGCGCGCTTGCGGCAGGCGCCGTCGCCCGTAACCGTCCCAGGTTTTGTATGCTCACGGTTTTGCAGGACGAGCAACCGGGTGGACAGGGCATGACGGGACTAGGGAAAAAGCGTGTGGGCGGGCTGTGGCAATGGCTGGCCGGTGGACTGCTGGCCCTGGCGGCCGGCGCCGCCTGCGCCCAGGTGCCGGGCCTGCCGCCCAGCGTGGTCAATGCCTGGAAGGCCAGCAAGCTGCCGGACAGCGCGCTGTCGCTGGTGGTGCAGGAAGTCGGCGGGCCACGGCTGGCGGCCCTGAACGCCAAGGAAGCGCGCAACCCGGCCTCGGTGATGAAGCTGGTCACGACCTGGGCGGCGCTGTCCGAGCTGGGGCCGAACTATGTCTGGCGCACCGCCTTCATGACCGAGCCCGGCGCCCGCCCCGACGCCAAGGGCGTGCTGCCCGGACCGCTCTACCTGCGCGCCGGCGGCGATCCGCAATTCCTGATGCAGGACCTGTGGGTGCTGCTGCGCGAGCTGCGTCTGCGCGGCGTCAAGCAGATCAATGACCTGGTGATCGACCGCAGCATCTTCGGCCAGGTCGCCACCGACCCCGGCGCCTTCGACGGGGCCCCCGACCGGGCCTACAACGCCAGTCCCGATGCGCTGATGGTGGGCTTCGGCGCCGTGCGCATCCTGTTCACCCCCGACCCCGTCGCCAACAAATGGGTGCCGCTGATCGACCCGCCGCTGCCCGGCCTGAAGATCGAAGGCCGGGTCGAATGGAGCGAGGCCCGTTGCCCGGGCGCGCCGGTGGTGTCGACCGATCCGGTCATCACCCAGCAGGGCGTCACCCTGCGCATCGGCGGCAAGGTGGCCGGCTCCTGCGGGGAGTTCGACCTGTACCGGCTGGCGCTGTCGCAGACCGACTACGCTACCGAGCTGTTCCGCCTGTTGTGGAAGGAGCTGGGCGGCACGTTCAAGGGCCAGGTGCGCTCCGGCGTGGTGCCGGGCGATGCCGTGGTGCTGGCCTCGCATGATTCGCCGACCCTGGCCGAGGTCATCCGCCAGATCAACAAGCGCAGCAACAATGTCATGGCGCGCACGCTGCTGCTGACCCTGGGCGCCGAGCGCGGGCGCCGCCCGGCCACGGTGGCCAGCAGCAGCGGCGTGGCCAAGAGCCTGCTGGCCCGGCAGGGCCTGGACATGCCGGAACTGGTGATCGACAACGGCGCCGGGCTGTCGCGCGAGGCGCGGGTGTCGGCCGACAGCCTGGCGTCGATGCTGACCCTGGCCTGGAGCTCGCCAGTGATGCCGGAGTACATTGCGTCGCTGGCGATCGCCGGCGTCGACGGCACCGTGCGCCGCCGCATGAAGGGCGAAGGCACGCTTGGCATGGCCCACCTGAAGACCGGATCGCTGCGCGACGTGCGCGCGATCGCCGGCTATGTGCTGGGCGCCAGCGGCAAGCGCTACGTGGTGGTCAGCATCGTCAACCATGAGCAGGCCGGCGCGGTGCGCGCTTTCGATGACGCCCTGATTGCCTGGCTGGCCGAACAATAAAGGTTGACGCTGCCCGCTGCACCCGCCCGCCAAACCGATTACGATTCCCAGGCGCGCGCCATGTCCGTGGCGGCGCGCCTGAGGCGAACACCCCTGTCTATCAATAATCCTGGAGATTTACGCACATGCCCGTGCACGAAATCCGCCATCCGCTGATCCGCCACAAGCTCGGGATCATGCGGCGCGCCGACCTCAGTACCAAGAGCTTCCGTGAACTGTCGCAGGAAGTGGGCGCGTTGCTCACCTACGAAGCGTCCAAGGACCTGCCGCTGGCGCCCGCCACGGTCGAAGGCTGGTGCGGCCCGGTGCAGGTCGAGAAGATCGCCGGCAAGAAGGTCACCGTGGTGCCGATCCTGCGCGCCGGCATCGGCATGCTGGACGGCGTGCTCAGCCTGATTCCCGGCGCCAAGGTCAGCGTGGTGGGCGTGGCCCGCAATGAAGAGACCCTGGAAGCCCACACTTACCTGGAGCGCCTGGTGGGCGAGCTCGACCAGCGCCTGGCGCTGATCGTCGATCCGATGCTGGCCACCGGCGGTTCGATGGTTGCGGCCATCGACCTGCTCAAGCGCGCCGGCTGCAAGGAAATCCGCGCGCTGGTGCTGGTGGCGGCGCCCGTCGGCATCGACGCGGTGCTGTCCAAGCACCCCGATGTGCAGATCTATACGGCGTCGATCGACGATGGCCTGAACGAGCACGGCTACATCATGCCGGGCCTGGGCGATGCCGGCGACCGCATTTTCGGCACCACGCAGAAGACCGACTGACATCCCGCCCGGGCGATGCGGCCCGGGCCCGGCGGCGCCGGCCGCTACGCCGCCAATCTTTGCGGCGCGCCTTCCAGGTGCTCGCCGAACCAATGCAGGGATTGCGCCAGCCCGGCCACCTCGCCCACGATCAGCAGGGCGGGCGAGCGTATGGCATGGGCCCGCGCCAGTTGCGGCAGGTCGCGCAGCGGGCCCGACAGCACCCGTTGGCCGGGGCGGCTGCCGTTCTCGACCAGCGCGAATGGGGTATCCGGCGCGCGGCCATGCTGGATCAGCCGCTGCGTCAGCCGTTCCAACTGGCCCACGCCCATGTAGAACGCCAGCGTCTGCCGCTCGCGCGCCAGCGCCGGCCAATCCAGGTTGTCCTCGTCTTCGCGGCAGTGCGCCGTCACCAGGCGCACCGACTGCGCGTGCTGCCGGTGGGTCAGCGGAATGCCGGCATAGGCGGCGCAGGCCAGCGCGGCGGTGATGCCGGGCACGACTTCGTAGCGTACGCCGTGCGCGCGCAGGTGTTCCAGTTCCTCGCCGCCCCGGCCGAAGATGAAGGCGTCGCCGCCCTTCAGGCGCACCACGCGGCGGCCGGCGCGGGCGTGTTCGACCAGCAGGGCGTGGATGCGCGCCTGCGTGGCGTGATGGTCCTCGCCGGGCAGTTTGCCCACCGCGATGCGCTCGGCGTCGCGGCGCGCCAGTGTCATGACCTCATCGCTGACCAGGCGGTCGTACAGGATCACGTCGGCTTCATTCAGCGCCCGCAGCGCCTTCAAGGTCAGCAGCCCGGGATCGCCGGGGCCGGCGCCCACCAGCACCACGCTGCCTTCGGCCGGCGCCAGCGGCCGCTCCAGCGCCGTGTCCAGGGCGGCGGCAGCGGCTTCGGGCCGCTGTTGGCGCAGCAGGCCGGCCACCGGGCCGTCCAGCAGCCAATCGTAGAAACGGCGCCGCGCGCCCAGGTCGGGATGGCCGGCGCGGATGCGGATGCGGTAGCGTTCGGCCAGGGCGGCCAACTGGCCCAGGCTGTGGTCGAACAGCGATTCGATGCGCTCGCGCAGGCGCCGCGCCAATACCGGCGCCACGCCCGACGACGAAATGGCCACGATCACCGGCGAGCGGTCGACGATGGACGGCACCTGGAACGAAGACAGCGCGGGGTCGTCCACCACGTTGCAGAAGAGCCGGCGGCTCGCGGCGGCCTCGGATACGCTGGCGTTGACGTCGCGGTCATCGGTGGCGGCCACCACCAGCCAGGCGCCGTCCAGCCAGGCCGGATCGAAGCGGCCGGGCAGGTGGCGGATGCGGCCCTCGGCCGCCAGGGCGGCCAGGGGCGCTGTCAGTTCGGGGGCGCCCACGGCCACGGCGGCTTGGGCTTGCAGCAGCGCGAGCGTCTTGCGCTCGGCCACCGCGCCACCGCCCACGACCAGCACGGGCCGGTCTTTCAGGTCGGCAAAAAACGGGAATAGCTTCATCAAGCAGCCTCGGGCGCACCCGGCAGAAGGTCAAACGATCATAGGGACCGGGTCTCATCCCCACAACTTCCGATTTCTTGAATCCATATAGCCATAACTTATTTGGCGGAACCGGCGCCAGGGCGCGGGCTCCGCGTTTCCCATGCAAATTCCATGCCCGGGGCGGCGCGCCCGCGGGCTGCCTGCCCGGGCGTCACCGACCGCACAGGGTTGGTGCGGTGCCGTATGGGAATGCGCACCAAGATGGGTCGCCGCCGGGGGGCGCGCGCGGCCCTCGGCGGCGCGCGGATTCCCCGTCAGTGCGCGCAGCGCCAGCATTGGCGCGGGTTTGCGGGTCACGGCGAGGCGGAGGGCGACAGCCTGGCATGGCGATTGCTTGATGGCTGGTGGGCCGGCCGCATGCGGCGGCCCATGCCAAGCGCCGCGATCCGCGGCAGGGAACAACGACGTTCCGCAACGCCGACGGGGGTGCCCGCGAGGCGTGCGGGACGTTTTTTTTTGCCAGGAGCCCCCGTATGACGCTCGTGAAATCCCGTTTCTCCACCGACGCCAGCGCCCAACCGGGCGCCGATAGCGGGCGGCGCCGCTGGCTCGCCGGCACGGCCCGCGCCGTGGCCGGCGCCAGCCTGCTGTCGCTGGTCGACCCGCTGGTGCGCGCCGGCGCCTGGGCCGCCGGCAGCGACGCGCCCGAGCAGACCGAGGTGAAAATCGGCTTCATTCCGTTGACCGACTGCGCTTCGGTGGTGATGGCCTCGGTACTCGGCATCGACAAGAAGCATGGCGTGACCATCACGCCGTCCAAGGAGGCTTCGTGGGCGGCCGTGCGCGACAAGCTCCTGAACGGTGAACTGGCGATGGCGCACGTGCTGTACGGCCTGATCTACGGCGTGCAGCTGGGCATCGGCGGACCCCGCAAGGACATGGCGGTGCTGATGAGCCTGAGCCAGAACGGCCAGGCCATCACCCTGTCGGACAAGCTGTTGCAGGCTGGCGCCCGCGATGGCGAGTCGCTCGCCAGGCTGATGGCGTCCGAGAAGCGCGAATACACCTTTGCCCAGACCTTTCCCACCGGCACGCACGCGATGTGGCTGTACTACTGGCTGGCCGCGTACGGTATCGATCCGATGAAGGATGCCAAGGTCATCACCGTGCCGCCGCCGCAGATGGTGGCGAACATGCGCGTCGGCAACATGGACGGCTACTGCGTCGGCGAGCCCTGGGGCGCGCGCGCCATCATGGACAAGATCGGCTTCACCGCCGTCACTACGCAGGCCATCTGGCGCGACCATCCCGAGAAGGTGCTGGGCGCCAGCGCCGATTTCGTCGCGCGCAACCCCAACACCGCGCGCGCGGTCACCGCCGCCATCCTGGAAGCGGGCAAGTGGATCGACGCCTCGCCCGAGAACCGCCGCAAGACCGCCGAGACCATCGCCGCCAAGTCATACGTCAACACCAACGCCAGCGCCATCGTCGACCGCATGCTGGGGCAGTACGAGGATGGCCTGGGCAAGCGTTGGAACGACGCCCACGCGATGCGTTTCTCGGGCGACGGCGCGGCCAATTTCCCCTACCTCAGCGACGGTATGTGGTTCCTGACCCAGCACAAGCGCTGGGGCCTGCTCAAGGAACACCCCGACTACCTGGCCACGGCGCGCCAGGTCAATCGCATCGATCTGTACAAGCAGGCCGCGCAGGCCGCCGGCATCGCCGTGCCGGCCAGCGAGATGCGCAGTTCCACGCTGATCGATGGCGTGACCTGGGATGGCAGCAACCCGGCGGCCTATGCCGACGCTTTCAAGGTCAAGGCCTGAGCGCCGCGATGCAAAGGAGAGACACGCAATGTCTAGCGTAACGAGCATGGAGCGGGCCGCGCCCGCCACTGTCCCGGCCGCGCCGCAAGCGGCCACGTCCGCCCCGCCGTGGCGCGAGGCCTGGCGCGAGCGGCTGGAAGCCGCGCTGCGCGCCGTGGTCGGCCCCCTGGCCGGTTTCGCGCTGTTCGTGCTGGTCTGGCAGGTGGTGGCCATGCGCATCCCGGAGATCCCCACGCCGGGCGTGACCTGGCAGGCAGCGGCGGAACTGTTCTCGGATCCGTTCTACGACAACGGCCCCAACGACAAGGGCATCGGCTGGAACCTGCTGGCGTCGTTGCAGCGCGTCGGCATCGGCTTCGGGCTGGCGGCGCTGGTGGGCATTCCGGTGGGCTTTGCCATCGGCCGCTACGCGCCGGTGCGAGCAATGTTCTCGCCCATCGTCAGCCTGTTGCGGCCGGTGTCGCCGCTGGCCTGGCTGCCGCTGGGACTGCTGCTGTTCAAGGCCGCCAATCCGGCCGCGATCTGGGCGATCTTCATCTGTTCGATCTGGCCCATGATCATCAACACCGCGGTCGGCGTGTCGCGCGTGCCGCAGGACTACCTGAACGTGGCGCGCGTGCTGAACCTGTCGGAATGGAAGGTCACCACCAAGGTGCTGCTGCCGGCCGTGCTGCCCTACATGCTGACCGGCGTGCGGCTGTCGATCGGCACCGCCTGGCTGGTGATCGTCGCGGCCGAGATGCTGACCGGCGGCACCGGCATCGGCTTCTGGCTGTGGGACGAGTGGAACAACCTGAAAGTCGAGCACATCGTCATCGCCATTTTCGTGATCGGCATCGTCGGCCTGATCCTGGAAACGCTGCTGGTCGCGCTGGCCCGCCGCTTTACCTACACCGAGGAGTAGCGCCATGAAGAAATTCGTACGCATCGAGCGCGTCGGCCAGACCTTCGCCACCCGCAAGGGCGCCTTCGTCGCGCTGCGCGACATCGACCTGACCGTGGCGCAGGGCGAATTCATCACCCTGATCGGCCATTCCGGCTGCGGCAAGTCGACCCTGCTGAACCTGATCGCCGGCCTGACCCGCCCGACCAGCGGCGTGCTGCTGTGCGCCGAGCGCGAGATCACCGGACCCGGCCCGGACCGCGCGGTGGTGTTCCAGAACCATTCGCTGTTGCCCTGGCTGACCTGCTTCCAGAACGTGCATCTGGCGGTGGAGCGGGTCTTCGGCGCGGCGGAAAAACGCGCGCAGCTGGCCGAACGCACCCGCGCGGCGCTGGATCTGGTGGGCCTGCTGCCGGCGCAGAACAAGCTGCCCGGCGAGATCTCCGGCGGCATGAAGCAGCGCGTGGGCATCGCCCGCGCGCTGGCGATCGAGCCGGGCGTGCTGCTGATGGACGAGCCGTTCGGCGCGCTCGACGCGCTGACCCGAGCCCATTTGCAGGACGAACTGCTCAAGATCGTCGCCAAGACCGGCACCACCACCATCATGGTCACGCACGACGTGGACGAAGCGGTGCTGCTGTCCGACCGTATCGTCATGCTCACCAACGGGCCGGCCGCCACCATCGGCGAGATCCTGCCGGTGCCGCTGGCGCGGCCGCGCGACCGGGTGCGCCTGGCCAATGACCCGGGCTATCTGTCGTGCCGGGCGGCGGTGGTCGACTTCCTGCACCGGCGCCATGGCAATCCGGAGCGTACCCAGCCGGCGGCATTGGCGGTCGTGCCGGAGCCTGCGCAGCCGGCGCGCGGCGACGGCGCGTCGCGCGCGGTCGCTTAGGCGGGGCGGCCCGCGGCGCTTCGCGGCCAGACACGTTCGGTCATGCGCCGGCGTTGCCAACCGGTGTAGTATCAAGCCAGCCTCGCGCCGATGGCGCGCGGCCTGTCCTGGATTTCTGGAGTGGCTTGTGGTGTTGCGAAAATTGGCATCCCTGGTGATTGTGGCTGGCGCGCTGGGCGCGGCCGGCATGGCGCAGGCCGGCGTCTGCGATGCGCAGTTCATGCACGACGGCGGGGCGGTCCAGCTCACCGGCTCGGGCAACATCGCGCTGGGCGCCGACCTGACCTTCGCCGAGGTTACAAAAAGCAATGGCGACAATTGCCGCGCCCGCGTGCAGGGGGTGGCCCGGTTCAGCTACGCGGGCCTGCCGCCCGGCAAGTCCCGGCTCGATTACCTGATGACCGTCAAGGGCGGCCAGGCCACTTTCCTCAAGTACGCCAGCGCCGGTGAAGCGCCGCGGCCGGCCGAAGGCCAGTTCGACCTGCGCATGCTCGGACTGTTCGCCTACGACGGCAAGCTGAGCGCCGGCCAGAAGTTGCCGGGCAACTCGTTCCGTCTGAAAATAGGCAAGGAAGCGCCGGTTGGCGGCCAGCCCAGCACCACGGTCCGCATCGGCGACAAGACCGTGGGCCGCGCCGCCGCCCTGAATACCGCGCTGGGCCGGCAGTCCTGCCATCCCATCACCTATACGCGCAATTCCGATCCCACCATGGCCACCTTCCAGGGGTTGACCATTCCGATTCCCGGCATGAAAACCACTGTGACCGATTGGTACTGCCCGGCGGTCAACCTGGTGATGAAGCAGGACATCGACCAGGGCGGCGTGAGGTCCGCGGTTGAGATTACGCAAATCAAGTAGCACACGGTAGCAAGCCGGCCTGGACCCTCGCGGGGCGGCTGGTATGATGATTTCGTCATAGACACAAACAGGAGCTCAAAACATGGCAACGAGAAAATCCGAAGACGTCGCAAAAGAAAAACTCATCGACAGTGTCAAGACCAGCCTGAACGATGCCGAAAGCCTGCTGCGCGAAGCGGCCAGCAGCACGGGCGACAAGGCGACCGAATTGCGCGAACGCGCCATGACTTCGCTCAAGCGCACCCGCGAAGCCCTTTATGAAGCGCAGGACGCGGTGCTCGAACGCGGTCGCAAGGCGGCGCGCGCCACCGACGACTACGTGCACGACAATCCTTGGCAAGCCATCGGCATCGCAGGCGTGACCGGCCTGCTGCTCGGCTTGCTGATCAGCCGCCGCTGACCAGGCAGGACACCGGGCGGGCGGCGCCGGCTGTTGGCCGGCTCTCCCGCCCGGTGTCCTTTTGTCCATGGGTCTACGCAAATCTGTCTTTGGCGTGGCGTCCAGCCTGGTCGGGCTGATGCGCACGCGCCTGGAACTGCTGGCGCTGGAAGCGGCGGGCGAGAAGGCGCGCCTGCTCAAGTTGCTGGGCATGGCGTTCGCCGCCTTGCTGTTCCTGACGCTGGCGGTGCTGGTGTTCACCATCACGGTCGCGGTGGCGTTCTGGCCGACCGAAGACCGCTACCTGGCGCTGGGCCTGCTGGCGGCTTTCTATCTGGTGGTGGGGGTGGCGCTGCTGCTGGGGGTGCGCCACGGCCTGGTCTATGGGCCGCCGCCGTTCGCCGCCACCCTCGAAGAGCTGGGCCGTGACGCCGAATTGCTCGAACGGGTGCGCGAAGCCCAGGACGATGACCGCGCGCAGCGGCGCCAGGAGGACGGATCATGACGAGAAGATCCCCTGCTGTCGACCGCGCCGTGCGCATTGAACTGCTGCGCGCCCGCGCCGCAATCGAGCGCGAATCGCTGGCGCAGGACATCGCGTCGGCCGCGCGCAAGCTCGAACCGGCGGCGCTGTTCAAGAGTTTCCTGCCCGGGCTGTCGTCGGGCGGCGCCTCGCGTTGGGCCATGCAGGCCCTGGGCCTGGCGCGGCGCTATCCCTTCATCAGTTCGTCTCTGTCGGCCCTGTTCATGCGGGGCGGCGGCAAGTCCAAGCTGCTCAAGATCGCCGGCGGCGCGCTGGTGGGCTGGCAATTGTTCAAGGTCTGGCGCGATTCGCGCGACGATCGCGACGACGGGCGCTGATCCGGCCCTTCATGCCCAGTCAAAGCAAAACCCCGCCGGCTTGATTCCGGCGGGGTTTTTTCATGAGGCGCGCAATGCCGTCCGGGCGACAGGCCGCGCATCGGGGCTATAGCCCCAATTGCCCCCACATGTCATCGACCCGCTTCTTGACGTCCGCATCCATGGCAATGGGCGTGCCCCATTCGCGCTGGGTCTCGCCCGGCCACTTGTTGGTGGCGTCCAGGCCCATCTTGCCGCCCAGGCCGGAGACCGGCGAGGCGAAGTCCAGGTAGTCGATGGGCGTGTTCTCGACCAGCAGCGTGTCGCGCACCGGATCCATGCGGGTGGTCATGGCCCACACCACTTCCTTCCAGTCGCGCGGGTTGATGTCCTCGTCGACGACCACGATGAACTTGGTGTACATGAACTGGCGCAGGATGCTCCACAGCCCGAACATGACGCGTTTGGCGTGGCCGGCATACTGCTTGCGGATCGAGACCACCGCCAGGCGGTAGCTGCAGCCCTCGGGCGGCAGGTAGAAATCGACGATTTCCGGCAGTTGGCGCCGCAGCAGCGGCACGAACACTTCGTTGAGCGCCACGCCGAGCACGGCGGGCTCGTCGGGCGGCTTGCCGGTGTAGGTGGAGTGGTAGATGGGGTTGCGGCGCATGGTGATGCGCTCGACCGTGAACACCGGGAACCAGTCCTGCTCGTTGTAGTAGCCGGTGTGATCGCCGTACGGGCCTTCCAGCGCCATCTCGTAGCCGCTGTCGGGCGGCGGATTGACGCCGTCGGGCACCACGGGGGCGATGGCGCGCGGATCGGACGCCGGCAGCAGGTGGCCTTCCAGCACGATCTCGGCCCAGGCCGGCACCGACAGGTTGCTGCCCAGCGCCTGCGCCACCTCGGTGCGCGAGCCGCGCAGCAGGCCGGCGAACTGGTATTCGGACAGGCTGTCCGGCACCGGCGTGACCGCGCCCAGGGTGGTGGCCGGGTCGGCGCCCAGCGCCACGGCTACCGGGAAGGGCGTGCCGGGATGGGCCAGCGCGTGATCGCGGAAGTCGAGCGCGCCGCCGCGGTGCGACAGCCAGCGCATGATCAGCTTGTTCGGGCCCAGCAGTTGCTGGCGGTAGATGCCCAGGTTCTGGCGGCGGGCGTTGGGGCCGCGCGTGATCACCAGGCCCCAGGTCAGCAGCGGCGCCACGTCGCCGGGCCAGCAGGTCTGGATCGGCAGGCGCGTCAGGTCCACGTCCTTGCCTTCCCAGACGATTTCCTGGCAGGCGGGGCTTTTGACGGTCTTGGGGCTCATGTCCCACAGCGCCGACTTCAGCATCGACACCTTGGCCAGCGCGTCGCGCAGACCCTTGGGCGCCTCGGGCTCGCGCAGCGAGGCCAGCAGCTCGCCGATGTCGCGCAGCGCGCTGACGTCGTCGGCGCCCATGCCGCGCGCCACCCGCGACGGCGTGCCGAACAGGTTGGCCAATACCGGCATCTCGGCCGGCCGGCCCTCGTGCAGGGGCTTTTCGAACAATAGGGCGGGGCCTTCGGCGCGCAGCACGCGGTCGGAAATTTCGGTCATTTCCAGGCGCGTCGAGACCGGCGCGGCAATGCGTTTGAGCTCGCCCATGCGTTCGAGTTGGGCGAGGAAGTCTCTAAGGTCGCGGTATTTCACTACAGATCCCGGCGATTTGGTTACATTTTGGGGAGAAAGAGAGGTTAACATTGACTCCCTCTTTTTTAACGCAGGAGGTTTCCATGCCCGATGCGTCAGTGGCCAGCCTGTTCAGGAACATGGCCCAAGGAGTGCACCAATATCTTGCCGAATCGCTGCGCATCTGCTCCGTCTATCTGGGCATCGCGGTGATCGTGACGGTAAGCATGGGATTCGCCCTGCCTGGTTTGCGCGACCAGGCATTGCAAGTGCACAAAGCCTTGTTGACCGCCCTCGCGCCTTCATCCATGCAGGCCGGTATCGATGCCGAGACCGGGACCGAATTCGGCGCCGACACATCGTCGGCGATTGCCATGGCCGTACCCACCGCGCCGTCCAGCAATGCGACCGGCATGCTCGGGCCTGCCCGCAGCGCGCCCGCCGCGGCCCAGAAGCCCGCGGCCGCCACCGGCGCGCAGGCCGAAGCCTTGCGCAACTATATTTCGCGCAAATACAAGGTGGCCTATGACGCCACCGGCCCGCTCCTGAACACCGTGTACCGGGTCGGCCGCGAAAAGAAACTGGACCCGCTGCTGTTGCTGGCGGTGATCGCCATCGAGTCGCGCTACAACCCCCTGGCCGAAAGCCATGTGGGCGCGCAGGGCCTGATGCAGGTGATGACCAGCGTGCACCAGGATAAATTCGATGCCGTGGGCAAGAATCCGCTGGACCCGACCGCCAACATCATGGTCGGCGCGACGATCCTGAGGGACTGCATCAACCGGCGCGGGTCGGTGGATGGCGGCCTGGCGTGTTATGTCGGCTCGACCGGGCCGGATGACAACGGCTATGGCGCCAAGGTGCAGGCCGAGCGGCGGCGGCTGGCGCTGGCGTCGGGGATCGCCTTGGCGCGGGACTGACTTGCCTTTGGATCGAGGCTTTCGCCGAGTGACACGGATAAGGGCCGCTCCAGTTGGAGCGGCCTTTTTCCTGATTTATCCGCCCAGCAGCTTGCCCATGCGGGCCACGGCTTCTTCCAGGCGGTCCAGGCCCGTCGCGTAGGAGAAGCGCATGGTGTGGTCACCGTGGGCGGGGCCGAAATCCAGGCCGGGGACGGCGGCGATGCCGGCTTCGAGCAGCAGGCGTTGCGAGAAGCTGGCGCTATCGGTGCCGAGGCCGCTGATGTCCGCGTAGATGTAGAAGGCGCCATCGGGCTTGACCGGGACCTTCAGGCCGAGGCGGTCGAATTCGGGCAACAGGTAGTCGCGGCGCTGCTTGAAGGCTTCGCGGCGATGCTCGAAGGTGCGCAGGGCGTCAGGCGTGAAGCAGGCCAGGGCGGCGTGCTGCGCCAGGGTGGGGGCGCAGATGGCCAGGCTGCCGGCTATTTTCTCGACCGGCGCGACCATGGCCTCGGGCACGATCATCCAGCCCAGGCGCCAGCCGGTCATGTGGAAATACTTCGAGAAGCTGTTGATGACGATGATGTCGTCATCCAGGGTCAGCGCGGAACGCGGCTGGCCTTCGTAGGACAGCCCCAGGTAGATTTCATCGACGATGGCGAAACCCTGTCGGGCCCGCACGTCGGCCAGCAGCTGAGCCAGCTCGCCGTGGTCGATGGAGGTTCCGGTGGGGTTGCTGGGCGAGGCCACCAGCACGCCCTGGGTGGCGGGGGTCCAGTGGCGGGCCACGTCCCGTGCCGACAGCTGAAAGCGCTGGTCGGCCGAGCTGGGAATCAGGCGCGGCCGCCCGCCCGCGGCCAGCACGAAGTTGCTGTTGGCGGGATACGAGGGGTCCGGCATCAGGACTTCCGCGCCGGGATTGACCAGGGCCGCGCAGGCCAGGGTCAGCGCGCCCGAGGCGCCAGCGGTGACGATGACGCGCCGGGGGTCGACCGTGGCGCCGAACTGGTCATGGTAGAAATGGGCAATGGCCTCGCGCAGCGGCATCAGGCCGGCGGGCGCGCTGTAGCCGCTGTGGCCGGCCCGGGCCGCGCGCTGCAGCGCTTCCACGACCTGGGGCGGCGCGGTAAAGTCCGGTTCGCCGATGCCCAGGCTGATGATGTCCTTGCCCGCCGCCTGCAGCGCTTGCGCCTGCTTGAACAATTCAACCACCTGGAAGGTCAGGAATTCTTGGGTGCGGGCGGCAAGGCGGGGCATCTGAATCTCGAAGGCTACTTGAAGCGGAATAGGGAATTGTAGTCATGCAGCCATCTCGTCGCGCTTTTCTCCTGGGCCGGCGGCCCGTCCGGACGCCCTGGGCGACTTTCCTGCAGCGGCTGGCGCTGATGTGTCAGGGCGCCGCGCGCGATCTCGGCGAGGCGCCGGGGCTGGGTCCGCGCGCGCTGCTGACGCCGCTGCGCGATGACGATGTGGCGCATGCCCGCGCCCTGTGCGCCGAGTATGGCGTGGTGCTGGCGCTGGACGAGGCCCAGGGGCCATTCGCCCCGGTCGCCGGGCCATTGCTGTGGGTCGACCCTGGCAGCCTGGCGGGCATGGCGCGGTTGGCCGGGCCGGCGCCGCGCTGGCGCGTCCAGCCGGGCGTGCCGCTGGCGGCCTTGGTCCAGGCGGGCCTGCCCCAGTTCGCGGGGTTGCCCGGCGCCATGACGCTGGCGCAATGGCTGGCGGCACCCGCTGCGTGGCCGGCGGGCGGCTGCGCCGATTCCGGCGTGCTGGCGGTCGACCTGCTGCTGGCCGATGGGGTGGAGGAAACGTTGGGGCCTTTTGGCGCCGACGACGTGCAACCGTTGCGGTCGGCCACCGTGCAGCGGCTGGTGCCCGCGCTGTTTCAATTGGCCGGCGGTGAACTGGCCGGCGCTTGCCGTTCGGCCGCGGCCTGGCGCGCGCGCTACCGGCTGGACGCGTTGACGCCGCGGGCGCCGGCAAGCGTGAACCTGGCGCATCTGCTGCTGGGACACGGGGGGACGCTGGGGTGGGTGCGGGCGGTGACGCTGACCGCCGCGGCCGCGCCGGGAGCCGATGCCGGAGAACCGCCCGCCGCCGCCGGGCAGGCCCTGGCCCTGCAGGCGCGGATCAAGACCCTGTTCGACCCCTCTGGGCGTTTTCCCGAATTGGCGGCACGCGCGGATGGCGACAATTTGTAAGCCGGGGGTAAGATGGGCGGCGCCCGTGGCCAGGCCGGGGGCGCGCGCCGCCGGCGGCGCCGGGGAACGTTTCGCCCGGTCCGCCATCGGAATAGAATTGCCCCCTTTCCGTGATCCTCACTCTAGCCAGTAGCCGCCCCTATGGATGCCAACCTCCGCAAAGCCGCCCTTGAATACCACGAGCACGGCCGCCCCGGCAAAATCTCGGTCACCCCGACCAAGCAGCTCACCAACCAGCGCGACCTGGCCCTGGCCTATTCGCCCGGCGTGGCGGCGGCCTGTGAGGAAATCGTGGCGGACCCGACCAATGTGTTCCGCTACACCGCGCGCGGCAACCTGGTGGGCGTGATCACCAACGGCACTGCGGTGCTGGGCCTGGGCAATATCGGCGCGCTGGCCTCCAAGCCGGTGATGGAAGGCAAGGCGGTGCTGTTCAAGAAATTCGCCGGCCTGGACGTGTTCGACATCGAGATCAACGAAACCGACCCGGACAAGCTGGTCGAGATCATCGCCGGGCTGGAAGCCACGTTCGGCGGCATCAACCTCGAAGACATCAAGGCGCCGGAGTGCTTCACGGTCGAGCGCAAGCTGCGCGAGCGCATGAAGATCCCCGTCTTCCACGATGACCAGCACGGCACCGCGATCTGTGTGTCCGCCGCCTTCATCAATGGCCTGAAGGTGGTGGGCAAGGACATCGACAAGGTCAAGGTGGTCACGTCGGGCGCCGGCGCGGCCGCGCTGGCCTGCCTGGATCTGATGGTGGATCTGGGCTTGCCGCTGGAGAACATCTGGGTCACCGACATCGAAGGCGTGGTCTACGAAGGCCGCACCGTGCTGATGGACCCGGACAAGGCGCGCTTCGCGCAGAAGACCGAGGCGCGCAAGCTGGCCGAAGTCATCGAGGGCGCGGACGTGTTCCTGGGTCTGTCGGCCGGCGGCGTGCTCAAGCCCGAGATGGTCGCCAAGATGGGCCCGCGCCCGCTGATCCTGGCGCTGGCCAATCCCACGCCGGAAATCCTGCCCGAGCTGGCGCATTCGGTGCGCGACGACGTGGTGATGGCGACTGGCCGTTCGGACTACCCGAACCAGGTCAACAACGTGCTGTGCTTTCCGTACATCTTCCGCGGCGCGCTGGACGTGGGCGCCACGACCATCACGCGCGAAATGGAAAAGGCGGCGGTCTACGCCATCGCCGAGTTGGCCGAGGAAGAACAGAACGAAGTGGTGGCCGCGGCCTATGGCACGTTCGACATTTCGTTCGGCCCTGAATACCTGATTCCCAAGCCGTTCGATCCGCGCCTGATCGTGCGCATCGCCCCGGCGGTGGCCAAGGCCGCCATGGAGGGCGGCGTGGCCACGCGCCCGCTGGCCGACCTGGAAGCCTACGAAGAGCAACTGCAGCAATTCGTGTACCACTCCGGCGCCTTCATGAAGCCGCTGTTCTCGGCCGCCAAGCGCATCGTGCGCGAAGGCGGTCCGGCCCGCATCGTGTTCGCCGAGGGCGAAGACGAACGCGTGCTGCGCGCGGTGCAGGTGGTGGTGGACGAGGGCCTGGCGCGCCCCATCCTGGTGGGCCGCCCTGCCGTGCTGCTGACCCGCATCGAGAAACTGGGCCTGCGCCTGCGCCTGGGCGAGGACGTCGAGGTCACCAACCCCGAATACGACGAACGCTTCCACCAGTACTGGACCACATATTGGGAGCGCATGTGCCGCCGCGGCATCACCAAGGAAATGGCGCGCGTGGAAATGCGCCGCCGCATGACCCTGATCGGCGCGATGATGGTGCACCTGGGCGACGCCGAGGGCATGGTCTGCGGCACGGTCGGCGCCTACCACGACCACCTGCGCTTCATCGACGAAGTCATCGGCCGCCGGCCGGGCCGCAACGTCTATGCCGCGATGAACATCCTGCTGCTCAACGAGCGCACCGTGGTGCTGGTGGACACGCACGTCAACGATGAGCCCACGGCCGAGCAGATCGCCGAGTTCACCATCGCCGCGGCCAAGGAGATGCAGCGCATGTTCCTGGCGCCCAAGGTGGCGCTGCTGTCGCGCTCGAACTTCGGTTCGGGCAGTTCGGCATCGGGCGCCAAGATGCGCCGCGCGCTGGAGCTGGTGCGCGAGGCCGCACCTGACCTGGAGATCGACGGCGAGATGCACGGCGATTGCGCGCTGGACGAGGCGCTGCGCCTGCGCATCCTGCCGTCCTCGACGCTCAAGGGCGAGGCCAACCTGCTGGTGTGCCCGAACGTGGACGCCGGCAACATCGCCTACAACCTGCTCAAGACGGCCGCCGGCGGCAACGTGGCGGTGGGCCCGATCCTGCTGGGCGCCAATGCGCCGGTGCACATCCTGACTTCCAGCTCGACCGTGCGCCGCATCGTCAACATGACCGCGATGACGGTGGTCGATGCCAATACCCCGCGTTGAAGTCAACAATGGCGGTCCGGCGTGCCCGCGCGCGCCGGTCGGCCTGGTCCTGACCGGGGGCGGTGCCCGCGCCGCCTATCAGGTCGGGGTGCTCAGTGCCATCATGGAACTGCTGGACCCCGACTGGCATTCGCGCTTCAAGAACCCTTTCGACATCATTTGCGGCACTTCGGCCGGCGCCATCAATGCGGCCGCGCTGGCCTGCCGCGCCGAGCGGCCGCACCTGGGAGTGCGCCGCATCCGCCGGCTGTGGTCGTCGCTTAACACCGACATGATCTACCGGGCCGACGCGCCCGGCCTGATCCGCACCGGTGTGCGCTGGCTGGGCCTGCTGTCGCTGGGATGGATGTATTCCGGCCTGACGCGCAAGCGGCCCCAGTCGCTGCTGGACAACAGCCCGATGCAGGCCTTGCTGGACCGTGTGTTGAATTTCGACCACTTGCAGTCGGGCCTGGAAAGCGGCGCCCTGTCGGCGCTGGCGATCACGGCCTCGGGCTACACCAGCGGCGAGCATTTGACCTTCTACCAGGCACACACGCCGATCGAGCCGTGGCATCGCTACCTGCGGCTGGCCATTCCGACGCCGATCACGGTCGATCACCTGATGGCGTCATCCGCCATTCCGTTCGTTTTTCCGGCCAGGCAGATCACCGTGCATGGCAAGGGCGAGTGGTGCGGCGATGGCTCCATGCGGCAATTGGCGCCGATCAGCCCCGCCATCCACCTGGGCGCGCACCGGGTGCTGGTGATCGGCACCGGGTTTCGCGACGATACCCATCCGGAACATCGCGAGGATGCGCCGCCGTATCCCTCCTTGGCCCAGGTCGGCGGCCACGCCCTGTCCAGCATCTTCCTGGACGGCCTGTCGATGGACATCGAACGCCTGGAGCGGATGAACCACCTGGTCGAGCTGGTGCCCCCCCACAAGGGCGGCGAGCCGGTCACGGTGCGCCGCATCCAGGTGCTGACGATCACCCCGAGCCGTTCGCTCGATGCGCTGGCGCTGGAGCATATGGACGATATGCCGCCCCAGGCCCGTGCCCTTTTTCGCGTACTCGGTGTATCGTCCGATCCAAGCCGCCCTGGGGGCGGCGCGCTGATGTCATACCTATTGTTCGAGTCCAGCTACACCAAGCGATTGATCGAACTGGGTTATGCCGATACGATGCAGCGTAACGAGGAAGTGATCGCCTTTTTCAAGGAGGCACAGGCATGACGCGCAATGCCCAATCTACCCTGCAGCGGCAGTTGAAGCGAGGTGGAGCGCTGCCCCATGAAGGGTTGGACAAAAAGGCCGTGGTCGATGCCGCGCACGAACTCGGCCTGGCGCTGTTCGTGGCCAATTGCGACCCGGCGCGCAGCCGTTCCGCGGTGCTGCGCGCCATCGTCAAGGCGGTGGATTTTCCCGAGTATTTCGGCGGCAATCTCGACGCGCTCTATGACTGCCTGTGCGACACCGTGCTGGATCACAAGACCGGCGTGGTGCTGTGGCTGTACAAGCTGCACTCCGGCGACCCGGCGCTGGAGGAAGACGCCGCCCGCATCGAATCGGTGTGCGCCGACGCCGCCGAATTCGCCCACGAGAACGGCCGCACCTTCGCGTATGTGATCGAACACGCGGGCAAGCATCCGGACCCCGAACCCGGCGTGGCCGCCGCGCCCTACGGCGAGAACCACTGAACGTTTCGCCGCTACCAGCCCAGCACGGCGCTGGCGGCGGATATCAATGCCAATCCGGCGGTCTCGGTGCGCAGCACCCGTGGGCCGAACCTGACGGCGTGCACGCCCGCCTCGCGCGCCTGGGCCAATTCCTTGTCCGACCAGCCCCCTTCGGGGCCGACCAGCAGCGTCAGGGACGCCAGGCCAGGCGTGGCGCCAAGCAGACCGGCCACGTCGGTGTCGGCCTCCGGGTGGCATAACAGACGCAGGCCGTCGGTAGGCTGCGCCAGCCAGTCGGCCAGCGCCACGGGCGCGTCGACCGCCATCAGGCGGTTGCGGCCGCATTGCTCGGCGGCCGACTGGGCGATGCGCTGCCAGTGGGTCACCCTTTTTTCCAGGCGCGGGCCAGTCAGCTGCAGCACGCTGCGCTGCGCGGCGATGGGACAGACCCGGGCGGCGCCCAGTTCCACGGCCTTTTCCACCACCCAGTCCATCTTGTCGCCGGACGGCAGGCCCTGCACCAGGGTGATGCGCCCGGCCAACTCGGCTTCGCGCGGATCGAACGCGCCCAGTTGGGCGAAGCCGGCCTTGCCCTCGATGTCCAGCACCGCCGGATATTCGCCGCCCTGGCCGTTGAACAGCACCACGGTTTCGCCCGCGCGCAGCCGCAGCACCCGGATGGCGTGGTGCGCCAGGGACTCGGGCAGGGCGATGCGGGCGCCGGCGGACAAGGGAGCGTCGCAGAAGAAGCGGGGAGCGGACATGGGTGTTGCAGTAATGGACGGACGGCGGACGTGGGGCAGGGCGCAGGCCCCGGGGCCGCAGGCTGGGGCGGCCCGGCTACAGGTTACCTGAGAGGTTGGCTGAGCGTGTAGCCTACCACCTCGATGCCCCGGCCGATCAGGTTGGCGGCGCGGGAACGACGCCATGCCATTGGGGTTGCCACCCTTGGAGCCCATGTTTCACCCAGGGGGCATCGTCCATCTGGCGGACCCCGCCAGCGGCCGCCGGCCGGGCCATCCCCAGGTGTTAAAATCGTCTGCTTCGCAACCTACTCAACTGGCCCCCATTTCCTGCATGGGCGAGCCAGCTTCAAAGAGCCTTCCGAATGAGCAATCCGACCGCCCCTAAACTTGCCTTGGCGGATGCCATCCGCGTCCTCGCGATGGATGCCGTGCAACAAGCGAACTCCGGGCACCCGGGCGCTCCCATGGGCATGGCGGAAATCGCCCAGGCCCTCTGGATCGGCAATCTGCGCCACAACCCCAAGGATCCCGCCTGGGCCAACCGCGACCGCTTCGTGCTGTCCAACGGCCACGGCTCGATGCTGATCTACGCGCTGCTGCACCTGACCGGCTACGACCTGCCGATCGAAGAACTGAAGAATTTCCGCCAACTGCATTCCAAGACGCCGGGCCACCCCGAAGTGGGCATCACGCCGGGCGTGGAAACCACCACCGGCCCGCTGGGCCAGGGCCTGGGTAATGCCGTCGGCATGGCGCTGGCCGAAGCGCTGCTGGCCGCCGAGTTCAACAAGCCCGGCCACACCATCGTCGACCACCACACCTACGCCTTCACCGGCGACGGCTGCCTGATGGAAGGCATTTCGCACGAAGTGTGCTCGCTGGCCGGCACCCTCAAGCTGTCCAAGCTGGTGGTGCTGTACGACGACAACGGCATTTCCATCGACGGCCACGTCGAGCACTGGTTCGCCGACGACACCGCCAAGCGCTTCGAAGGCTACGGCTGGAACGTCATCCGTGGCGTCGATGGCCACGACGCCGCCGCCGTGGACGCCGCTATCAAGGCCGCCCGCGCGCAATCGGAAAAGCCCACGCTGATCGTCTGCCGCACCGTCATCGGCAAGGGTTCGCCCAACATGGCCGGCACCCACAACGTGCACGGCGCCCCGCTGGGCAAGGACGAGATCGCCGCCACCCGCGCCGCGCTGGGCTGGTCGGCCGAGCCGTTCCAGATCCCGCAGGACATCTACGACGGCTGGGACGGCCGCAAGACCGGCGCCGCCGCGCAGGCCGAATGGCAGTCGGCGTTCGACGCCTACGCCGCCGAATTCCCGGCCGAGGCCGCCGAGTTCACCCGCCGCATGCAGGGCAAACTGCCGGCCGGCTACGCCGAACAGTTCCAGGCGTTCCTGAATGCCACGCTGGAAAAGGCCGAAACCGTCGCCACCCGCAAGGCTTCGCAGTTCGCGATCACGGCGCTGGCCGCCGCGCTGCCGGAAATGCTCGGCGGCTCGGCCGACCTGACCGGCTCCAACTTCACCGACTGGAAGGACGTGGCCGCCGTGCGCGCCGGCGACAAGGGCATCCAGTTCGGCCGCCACATCAACTACGGCGTGCGCGAGTTCGGCATGGCCGCCATCATGAATGGCGTGGCGCTGCATGGCGGCTACCTGCCGTTCGGCGGCACCTTCCTGACCTTCTCCGACTACTCGCGCAACGCCATCCGCATGGCCGCGCTGATGAGGCAACGCGTGGTGCACGTGTTCACGCACGACTCCATCGGCCTGGGCGAAGACGGCCCGACCCACCAGTCGATCGAGCACGCCGCCAGCCTGCGCCTGATTCCCAACCTGTCGCTCTGGCGCCCCTGCGACACGGCCGAGACCGCCGTGGCCTGGAACGCCGCCGTGACGCGTCCGGCCAGCATCGGCATGGACGTGCATGACGGCGGCCCGACGGCGCTGCTGCTGTCGCGCCAGAACCTGCCGTTCGTGCAGCGCGATGCCGCCACCGTGGACGCCATCGCCCGCGGCGGTTATGTGCTGCGCGACGCCGAAGGCGCCCGTGCCGTGATCATCGCCACCGGTTCCGAAGTCGCCATCGCCCTGGACGCGCAAGCCCAGCTGGCCAAGGAAGGCATCGCGGTGCGCGTGGTGTCCATGCCGAGCACCGACGTGTTCGACAAGCAGGACGCCGCCTGGAAGCAGTCGGTGCTGCCCAAGGGCCTGCCGCGCGTGGCCGTCGAGGCCGGCGTGACCGCCTTCTGGCACAAGTACGTGGGCCTGGAAGGCGCCGTGGTCGGCATCGACCGCTACGGCGAATCCGCCCCGGCCGGCGCGCTGTTCAAGTTCTTCGGGCTGACCGCCGACAAGGTGGCCGAGACCGTCAAGCAAGTTCTGTAAAAAAGGAGCCTAGTCATGACCATTCGCGTCGCCATCAACGGTTACGGTCGCATCGGCCGCAACATCCTGCGTGCCCACTACGAAGGTGGCAAGAAGCACGATATCGAAATCGTCGCCATCAACGACCTGGGCGATCCCAAGACCAACGCCCACCTGACCCGCTACGACACCGCCCACGGCAAGTTCCCGGGCACCGTCGAGGTCGACGGCGAGTTCATGGTCGTCAACGGCGACAAGATCCGCGTGCTGGCCAACCGCAACCCGGCCGAACTGCCGTGGGGCGAGCTGAAGGTCGACGTGGTGCTGGAATGCACCGGCTTCTTCACCACCAAGGAAAAGGCCGGCGCGCACATCAAGGGCGGCGCCAAGAAGGTCATCATCTCGGCTCCCGGTGGCAAGGACGTTGACGCCACCGTCGTCTACGGCGTCAACCACGGCGTGCTGAAGGCCTCCGACACCGTCATCTCGAACGCCTCGTGCACCACCAACTGCCTGGCCCCGCTGGTCAAGCCGCTGAACGACAAGCTGGGCCTGGAAAACGGCCTGATGACGACCGTCCACGCCTACACCAACGACCAGGTCCTGACCGACGTCTACCACGAAGACCTGCGCCGCGCGCGTTCGGCCACCATGAGCATGATCCCGACCAAGACCGGCGCCGCCGCCGCGGTCGGCCTGGTGCTGCCGGAACTGAACGGCAAGCTGGACGGCTACGCCATCCGCGTCCCGACCATCAACGTGTCGATCGTCGACCTGTCCTTCGTGGCCAAGCGCGACACGACCGTCGAGGAAGTGAACGGCATCCTGAAGGCCGCCTCGGAAGGCGAGCTCAAGGGCATCCTGGACTACAACACCGAGCCCCTGGTCTCGGTGGACTACAACCACAACCCGGCCTCCAGCACCGTCGACGCGTCGCTGACCAAGGTCTCGGGCCGCCTGGTCAAGGTTTCGTCCTGGTACGACAACGAGTGGGGCTTCTCGAACCGCATGCTCGACACCACCGTCGCGCTGATGTCGGCCAAGTAAGCACCGCTGTCGGGTCGAAGGGGACGAACAGGTTTTCCGCCACGGCGGAAGGCGGGTTCGTCCCCTTTGCTCGCCAACTCTAGGAGAAGCAAAGCATATGCCCAAGGTCAATACCCTGTCCGCGCTGGCCAAGGCCGGCGCCCTGTCCGGCAAGCGCGTGTTCATCCGCGCCGATCTGAACGTGCCGTTCGACGACGCCGGCCGCATTTCCGAAGACACCCGCATCCGCGCCTCGGTGCCCGGCATCCGCCTGGCGCTGGACGCCGGCGCCGCGGTGATGGTCACCTCGCACCTGGGCCGTCCCAAGGAAGGCGAGCTGACCGAAGCCGATTCGCTGGCCAAGGTCGGCCAGCGCCTGTCCGAGCTGCTCGGCATGCCGGTGCCGCTGGTGCGCGACTGGGTCGACGGCGTCAAGGTCGAGCCGGGCCTGGTGGTGCTGCTGGAAAACTGCCGCGTCAACGTCGGCGAGAAAAAGGACGACGAGGCGCTGTCACGCAAGATGGCGGCGCTGTGCGACGTCTACGTCAACGACGCTTTCGGCACGGCGCACCGCGCCGAGGCCACCACGCACGGCATCGCGCGCTTCGCGCCGGTGGCCTGCGCCGGCCCGCTGCTGGAAGCCGAACTGGACGCGCTGGGCCGCGCGCTGCATGAGCCCAAGCGCCCGCTGGTGGCGATCGTCGGCGGTTCCAAGGTGTCGACCAAGCTGTCGATCCTGCAATCGCTGGCCGACAAGGTCGATCAGTTGGTGGTGGGCGGCGGCATCGCCAACACCTTCATGCTGGCGGCGGGGCTGCCGATCGGCAAGTCGCTGGCCGAGCCGGACCAGGTGGATCAGGCGCGCGCCGTGATCGAGCTGATGAAGCAGCGCGGCGCGGATGTGCCGATCCCGGTGGACGTGGTGTGCGCCAAGGCCTTCGGCGCGGACGCCGAAGCCACGGTGAAGGCGGCCGATGCGGTTGCCGCCGACGACATGATCCTGGATATCGGCCCGCAGACCGCGCAGCAACTGGCCGAAATCCTGAAGAGCGCCGGCACCATCGTGTGGAACGGTCCGGTGGGCGTGTTCGAGTTCGACCAGTTCGCCAATGGCACCAAGGTGGTGGCGCAGGCGATCGCCGATTCCGAGGGCTTTTCGATCGCGGGCGGCGGCGACACGCTGGCGGCGATCGCCAAGTATGGCATCGGCGATCAGGTGGGCTATATCTCGACCGGTGGCGGCGCATTCCTGGAGTTCCTGGAAGGCAAGACCTTGCCGGCGGTGGCCGTGCTGGAAGAGCGGGCCAACTAAGTCGGCCTGATTCGATCAGAAAGCCGCTCCTTCCGGAGCGGCTTTTTCATGGGCGCTTTCCGCCGCTGCGCCCGGGCGGGGATCGAGCCCGCCGCTGCGCGCGCGGGTTCGCGGCGTTTATTCCATCTTCGCGCCTGAGAGTTTGACGATGCCGGCGTAGCGGTCGATCTCGCTGCGCATGAAGGCGCCGAACTGGGCGGGGGTCTGGCCGGCGGGGACGATGGCGCCCATGGATTCCATGCGCTGGCGCATGGCGGGGTCGGCGGTGATGGCGTTGATGTCGTGGTTCAGCCGCTGGACGATGGCGTCGGGCGTGCCGGCCGGCGCGACGATGCCGTACCAGGCGGAGGCATACATATCGCTGACGCCGGCTTCGGCGAAGGTTGGCACGTTCGGCAGCGCGGGCAGGCGCTGGCGCGCGGCGACGGCGAGGGCGCGCAGGGCGCCGGCCTGGACCTGGGCCAGCGAACCGGTGTCGATCATCATGTCGACCTGGCCGGCGAGCAGGTCGGAGACGGCCGGACCGCTGCCTTTGTAGGGGATGTGCAGGATGTCGACGCCGGTGCGGGCGTTGAACATGGAGCCGGCCAGGTGCTGCGACGAGCCGACGCCGCCAGAACCATAATTGAGCTTGCCGGGCGCGGCCTTGGCGGCGTCGATCAACTGCCGCACGGACTGGTAGGGCGACTGCTTCGGCACTTCCAGGATATTGGGAATTTCGGCCACAAAGGCGATAGGGGCGAAGTCCTTGACCGGATCGAAGCCCAGGCGCGCGTACAGATGCGGGTTGGCGGCATTGGTGGAGCTGGTGGCGACCAGCAGCGTATAGCCGTCGGGCTTTTCGCGCACGAAGGCGGCGGTGCCGATATTGCCGCCGGCCCCCGCCTTGTTGTCGACGATCACGGTCTGGCCCAGGCGCTCGCTCAGGCGTTGCGCCAGCATGCGGCCCAGGGCGTCGGTGGCGCCGCCCGGGGGCCAGGGCACGACCAGCTTGATGGGGTGGTCGGGATAGGCCTGGGCCTGCGACAGGGCGGGGAAGGCGGCGAACGCGGCCAGTGCGAGCGCGCTGGCGGCGCGACGCAGGAATGCGTGCGGCATGGAGTCTCCTGTTTGCGCGGTCCGGGGGACGGCCGCGCTGTTTGTTATCGGGGGCTGTCGGCGACAGCCTGCGTGCGGCATTGGTGCCGCGTATGGGGTGGCACGACTCTACGCAAATTGGCACTTGATAAAAAGGGATAAATATTTAAGAAAATACATTCCTTTTTGGAATGAAGGGGCAGGCAGGCACACGCGGATTTGATCTGCCGCCGATGCGGGGCGGCCGGACTGGTGTAGGCTTGGCGCTCGCCCGCGCTCTGCGGTTCTTCGGTCCTATTTCGCCTGTCCCGCAGTCCCATGAACCTACGCTTTCTTCCTGGCCTGAACAATCTGCGGGGCATGACCCGGCAGTCCGCCGGCCGCGACATCGCCGCAGGCCTGAGCGTGGCCGCGGTGGCGTTGCCGGTGGGGCTGGCGTACGCGGCGATGATGGGCGTCCCGCCGGTGGCGGGCCTGTGGGCGGCGATCGCCGGCATGTTGGGCTATGCGCTGTTCGGTTCCTCGCGCACGTTGATCGTGGGGCCGGACACCGCCACCTGCACGCTGATCGCGGCAACCCTGACCAGCATGGCGCTGACCTCGCCCGAGGAGCGCCTGATGGCCGCGACCGGCATCGCGCTGACGGTGGGCGTGGGATGCCTGATCGCGCGGCTGCTGCGCCTGGGCGTGCTGGCGAACCTGCTGTCGCGGCCGGTGCTGATCGGCTACATGGCGGGCGTGGCGGTGACGTTGGCGATCTCGCAATTGAGCGGCCTGACCGGGGTGGGGCTGCGCAACAGCGGTCTGGTGCATCCGTTCCTGGAACTTACGCGGCGCGTGTCCGAGATCCGCATACCGACCCTGTGCCTGGGGATCGCGTCGTGCCTGCTGTTGGTCGCCATCAAGCGTTGGCGGCCGACCTGGCCCGGACCGATCATGCTGGTGGTGGGGGCCTGTCTGCTGTCGTGGCTGTTCGATTTTCCCCGTCTCGGCATCGCCGTGGTGGGCGAAGTGCCGGCCGGACTGCCGGCCCTGCGACTGCCGGTGCGGCTGGAGGGCGTGGACGACCTCCTGCTGGGCGCGGCGGGGGTGCTGGTGGTGAGTTTTTCCAGCGGCATCGTGACCGCGCGCAGCTTCGCCGCGCGCACCGGCGAGCATGTCGATCCGAACCGCGAGCTGGTCGGTTTCGGTGCGGCCAACGTGGCGGCGGGATTGTTCCAGGGGTTTGTGGTGACAGGCGCCGATTCACGCACGGCGGTGGGCCTGGCCGCCGGCGGGTCGTCGCCGCTGGTGGGCGTGAGCGCGGCGCTGGCGCTGGCGGTAGTGGTGGGCCTGCTGAGCGCGCCGCTCTATTGGCTGCCGCAGGCGGTGTTATCGGCCATCCTGCTGCTGGCGGCCGCCAGCCTGTTCGATGGCCAGGCCTTCATGCGGCTGGCGCGCATCTCGCGCATCGAACTGGCGTTCGGCATCCTGGCGGCGGTGGGGGTGGTGGGCTTCGGCGTGCTGCAGGGCGTGGCGGTGTCGGTGGGCGCCACGCTGCTGTACGCCATGTACGTCTCGGGCAATCCGCGCGATGCCTTGCTGGGCCGTCTGCCGGGCGAATCGGTGCTGGGCAAGATGCACCTGAACCCGCAGGCCCAACCGGTGCCGGGCACGGTGATCTGGCTGTTCGAATCCTCGGTGTGGTTCTTCAATGCCGACGCGTTCCGCCGCCGCGCGCGCGAGGTCATCGAGCAGGCCGGCGACGCCACCTGGTTCGTGCTCGACGCCGAGGCCATGACGCAGGCCGATGCCGACGCGATCGAGGCGCTGTATGAATTGCGGCGCGAACTGCGCGACCGCGATATGGTGCTGCTGGTGGCCGGCGGCCACGGCCAGTTCCGCCTGGCGCTGGAGCGCTCCGGCCTGGCCGAGCGCATAGGCCGCGACAAGATCTTCCCCACGCCCGAACAGGCGGTCGAGGCCATCGAGCGCTGGCGCCAGGGGCCGGCGCCGGCAACGCTGGCCTGACGTGCCTTCAATCGATGATGTGATAACCGCCGTCGATGTACAGCGTCTGGCCGGTCATGCGGCGGGCGGCATCGGTGGCAAGCCAGGCGGTAGCCTCGCCGACGTCGTCGATCGACACCAGGCTGCGGGCTGGCGCCTTGGCCTGGGCGCGGTCGAGCAACGCATCGAACTCGGCGATGCCCGAGGCGGCGCGGGTCTTGAGCGGCCCGGGTGAAATGGCGTGCACGCGGATGCCCTGCGGGCCAAGCTCGGCCGCCAGGTAGCGGGTGGCCGATTCCAGCGCGGCCTTCACCGGGCCCATCATGTTGTAGTGCTCGACCACCATCTGCGAGCCGTAGTAGCTCATGCAGAACAAGGTGCCGCCGGCCGGCATCAGCGGCTCGGCCAGTTTGGCCATGCGAATGAACGACCAGCACGACACGTCCATGGCCGTGAGGAAGCCGTCGCGCGAGCAGTCGGTGACGCGGCCGTGCAGGTCTTCGCGCGGGGCGTAGGCGATGGAGTGCAGCACGAAGTCCAGGCCGCCCCATTCGCGGGTGATGCGCTCGAACACGGCCTCCAGTTCGCCCTCGCGCAGCAGGTCCAGCGGCAGCAGCAGCGGCGCGTCGACCTGGCGCGCCAGCGGCTCGACGTGCGGGCGCGCCTTGTCGTTCAGGTAGGTCACCGCCAGTTCCGCGCCCAGGGCACGGAACGCCTTGGCGCAGCCCCAGGCGATGGAGTCGGCGTTGGCGATGCCGGTGACCAGGCCGCGCTTGCCGGCGAGGGGAAGCGGCGCGTTCATCGCTGTTGCACCAGGGCCAGGGTGTGCTGGGCGATGATCAGCTCTTCGTTGGTGCGCACCACGTATACGCCGATGCGGCTGTCGTCGCTGGAAATGCGCGGCCCGTGACGCGCGTTGCGTTCCGGGTCGAGCTTGATGCCGAGCCAGCCCCAGTGTTCGCTGATGGCCTGGCGGATCTCGGCCGAGTTCTCGCCGACGCCGGCGGTGAAGACAATGCCGTCGATGCCATTCATGGCGCAGCCCAGCCCGATCATGCCTTCGGCCACACGCCAGGCGAAGTACTTCAGCGCCAGCTTGGCCGACGGCGCGTCGCTGGCCAGCAGTTCGCGCATGTCGTTGCTGATGCCGGACAGTCCCTTCATGCCGCAGTCGTGATACAGCATATGCTCGATCTCGTCGTGCGACATGCCCTGCTCCATCATCCACAGCACCACGCCCGCATCCAGGCGGCCCGGACGCGTGCCCATCGGCAGGCCTTCGAGGGCGGTGAAGCCCATGGTGCTGTCGACGCTTTTGCCCTGGTGCATGGCGCAGGCGGATACGCCCGAGCCCAGGTGCGCGGCGATGATCCTGCCCATGGCGATCTCGGGCAGCGCCTGGCGCAGCCGCTGCGCGATGTACTCGTACGACAGCCCATGGAAGCCGTAGCGGCGCACGCCTTGCTGGTAGAGCGATTCGGGCAGCGCGTAGCGGTCGGCGACGTCGGAATGGCTACGGTGGAAGGCGGTGTCGAAACAGGCCACCTGCGGGATCCAGGGGCGCCGCTCGCGGATCACGCGGATCGGCGCCAGGTTGTTGGGCTGATGCAGCGGCGCCAGCGGCGTGAGGGTGTCGAGCCTGGCGAGGATGGCGTCGTCGATCAGTACCGGCTCGGCCAGGTCGGGGCCGCCGTGCACCACGCGGTGGCCCACCGCCAGCGGCGCCCCGCCCAGGTGGCCGCTGAGCCAGGTGCCGACCACCTCCTGGCCGTTGGGCACGTCGGGCGCGTGGCTGGGCGCAATGTCGCGTTCCACCAGCGTGTGGCCGGCCGCGTCGCGCACCCGCAGGCGCGGATGACTGGTGCCGATGCCTTCGAGCTGGCCGCCCAGCCGCGGCGCCAGCGCCTGCTTGTCGTCGATGTCGTACAGGTAGAACTTGATGCTGGAACTGCCGGCGTTGATGACGAGGATGGTGTCGGACATGGGGCGATCGCCTCCGGTTGCAACGAACGGACAAGGCGGGGCCGGGATGGATCGCTCCGCGCCGCGTGCGCGGGGGTGTCGATCCAAGCCGGGCCCGCCGCTTCAGGCCAGCGCACGCGCCTGCTGCGTGGCCAGGTGGTTCGCGTAGATCGCCGCCACCGCGCACGAGGCCAGGCGCGAGCGCGGGCTGTCGGCGCGGCTGGTCAGGATGATCGGCACGCGCGCGCCCAGCACGATGCCGGCGGCCTCGGCATTGGCCAGAAACGTCAGGTTCTTGGCCAGCATATTGCCGGCTTCCAGGTCGGGCACCACCAGCACCTGGGCCACGCCCGCCACCAGCGAACGGATGCCCTTGATGCGGGCGGCGTCGGGGCTGATGGCGTTGTCCAGCGCCAGCGGGCCGTCGAGTACGCCGCCGACAATCTGGCCACGGTCGGCCATCTTGCACAGCGCGGCGGCCTCGATGGTGCTGGGGATGTTGGGCGTGACCTGTTCCACCGCCGACAGGATCGCCACGCGCGGTTCGCCCAGGCCCAGGCCGTGGTGCAGGTCGATGACGTTGCGGATGATGTCGGCCTTGGTTTCCAGGTCCGGGAAGATGTTGATGGCCGCGTCGGTGATGAACAGCGGCTCGGGGTAGGTCGGCACTTCCATGATGAAGACATGGCTGATACGCCGGCCGCTGCGCAGGCCGGTGGCGCGCGCCACCACCTCGTGCATCAGCTCGTCGGTGTGCAGGCTGCCTTTCATCAGCAGCGCGGCCTCGCCGCCGCGCACCAGCGCGACCGCGCATTCGGCCGCGGCGTGGCTGTGCGGGGCATCGACGATGCGGGCGTCGCCCAGGTGGAGCCGGTATTGCGCGGCGGTGTCGCGGATCTTGTGTTCCGGCCCCACCAGGATGGGGTGCAGCAGCCCGAGGTCGCGCGCTTCGAGCGCGGCCGACAGCGACGGTTCGTCGCAGGGATGGGCGATGGCGCAGGGGGTGGGCGCCAGGGTCTGGGCGCGCGCGATGAGCTTGTCGTAGTGTGTCGAGGGGGGCAGGCTCATTCTGGTTTGGCCTTGGCGGTGGCGGGTTTGCGGACGCGCGTGGCGGGGGCGGCAGCCTTTTTGCGGGCGGCGGCCTGCTTCCGGGCGGGGGCGGGCTTGGCGTCGGCGGGCGGCTCGATACGGGCGGTCGCGGCCCGCACCGCCTTGCGCGCGCGCGGCGCTGGCGCTTGCTGCTGCGCGCGGCGCGCGGCGGTCTCGAAGATCTGTTCCATCTCGGCCAGGCTGGCGCGGGCGGCCGGACTCAGGGGCTCGGCGGCTTCCAGCACGTGCTTCATCATGGCCAGCGCCTCGCGGATGGCGGCCGGCGTGGCGTCTTCCAGCAAATGCGGCATGGTCTTGAGCACGGCGGCCGAATCGAGCCGCATCATCATGGCCTGGTCGCGGGTGATGTCCTTGAATTCCTGCAAGGTCATGGCGTTGCCCGCTTCGGCCCGCATCTTGCGGATCAGCGCGAAGCTGCGCTCGTCCAGGCCACCCTCGGCGCCGGCCACGTACAGCAGCATGCGGATGGCGGCCACGCGCAGGCCGCCTTCCTGCAGCAGCGATCGCAACTCGGCGGCTCGTTCTTGCATGAAGCGGCGGTGTTCCGGCGAGACGCCCGGGTGGCGGCGCGGCGGCCCTTCCTTGGCCCCCAGGCCGGCCATGTCCTGGACCAGCGGCGAGCCATACACGTTCATGAACGTGCGCTCATCGGCCGAGTCGCGCAGTTCCTGGAAGATGTTCAGGCTGGTCTCGATCAGCTTGGACATCATCTCCTGGGCCTGCAGGAACGGATTGTCGGGCGCCACCGGCTGGCGGTGCTCGCGCACCCGCTCGGCGACCTGGGCGATCGGGGCGATCAGCGGATTGCGGTCGGACACCAGTTCATACGGCAGGCGCAGGGGATGCAGGCGCTGGCTCCACTCGGCCGATTGTGGCGTCACCAGGGCGCGCAGCCACGGCTGCAGGAAGCTGCGGTACATGCCCAGGTTGATGTCGGAGATGCGGGCCACGGCGGCAAAGCGCAGGTCGTCATCTTCCTTGCGCTCGACGATGGCGCGCACGTCGTCCATGTTGCGCTGCTCGAACGACAGCACGTAGTTGCCGTAGGCCAGATCGGCGTTGGGCGTGTCGGGGGTCTTGTCGGTGATCTCGGCCTGGTAGATGCCCGGCGGCAGCACATCGATCATGTCGATGTTGGAGGTGAATTCCTGGTGCTCCTTGCGCGCCACGCTGCCTGACACGAAGATGCCCAGGTGGCCGATGCTTTCGTGCACGGCATAGACGATGGTCTGGTCGTGCGCCAGCACTTCGGCATCGTCCTGGTACAGGTCGGGGATCCAGCCCAGCGCCTGCGGCGGCGGGGTGATGTTGTCGCCCTTGGAGCAGAACACCACGATCGGCGAGCGAATGTTGCGCAGGTCGATGCGGATGCCGTCGGAGGTCACCAGCCCGGCGGTCGAGAGGCGGTTGCCGACGAACAGGTTGTCGACGATGTACTGGATTTCCGGCCCGTTCAGGAACACGTGGCCGCCCCACCATTTCTCGAAGCTCAGATAGCGGCCGGCTTCGGTGTCGACTTTGGAATACAGGTTGTATTGCTTGGACCAGAGCGTGTTGGCGGGGTTGAGGTTCTCGAAGTTCTGCACCAGCCAGGCGCCGTCGAACTTGCCGTTGCCCAGGTCGCTGGTCAGGGCGGTGAGCCAGCTGCCGCCGAGCAGGCCGCCAGCGTAGCGCATCGGGTTCATGCCGCGCCAGCCGGCCCAGTAGGACAGCGGCGCGCCGGCGATGATGATGGGGCCGAACAGCTCGGGACGTACGGCGGCGGTCATCATGATCTGCCAGCCGGCCTGGCAATTGGCCACCACCACTGGCTTGCCTTCGGCGTCCGGGTGGCGCGCGATGATGGTTTCCAGGAAATGGGCCTCGGCCTTCATCACGTCTTCGACGGTCTGGGTCGGCACGGGTTGGGGCAGGAAGGTGGCGAAATAGCAGGGGTGGCCGGCGCGCACCGCCACGCCGATCTCGCTCTCGGGCTTGAAGCCGCCGATGCCGGGGCCGTGTCCGGCGCGCGGGTCGACCACCAGGAAGGGGCGCTTGATCGGGTCCACCACCACGCCCTCGGGCGGCTTGATGCGCAGCAGGCCGTAATTGACCGGGCGCGGCAGCTCGCGGCCGTCCAGCACCAGTTCGTACTCCATGCTGAGCACGTTGGGGGCCCGCTTGGCCATGTGTTCGTGGTACTGGTTGCCGCGTTGGCGCATGACGTCTGCGTACAGCACGCCGCGCTGCCACGCGTCCACGGCATATTCATAGGCGGCCGTCCAGGGGTTGAAGGACGGCGCCGAAACGCGATCGTTGCCGGATCCGGCCATGGCGATCTCCTGTAGGTAGCTCCCGGCAGCGGGGGCTGCCGGCCCGGTTCCTCAAGTGGAACCAGCTGACTTGACCCCCCCATTACACCTGAATGGATGTTGCATCGCAACATGGGGACGGTTGATGCAAGTCAAATGCCCGGAACTATCTGTCCCTTCTTGATTGCAGCGCCGCGCCGGGCCTCATGGCGCGTCGTGGCAGACGGCTTCGATGCGGTTGCCCGACGGGTCCGACAGGAAAGCGGCGTAGTAATGCGGATGGTACTGCGGACGCGGCCCCGGGGGCCCCGCGTCGCGCCCGCCGTGGGCCAGGCCGGCGGCATGGAAGGCGTCCACCGCAGCGCGGCTGGCGGCCTTGAAGCACCAATGGCGGCGTGCCGGCGGCGTGGGCGAGGCGGCGGGGTCGGCCTGCACGCTCAGGTAGGTGTGGCCGGCGTCGCCGGGGCGGCAGCGCTCGCCGTAGCCCAGCGCGTCGGTCTGGTCGTAGACCTTGACCGCGCCCAGGGCGGCCATGACGGCGTCGTAGAACGGCCGGGCGCTGTCGAGCCCGGCGACGCTGATGGAGACGTGATCCAGCAATTGCATGGCGTTCTCCGCGGTGGCCGGGCTAGGCGCGGGCGGCGGCGTTGTGGTCCAGCCACTGCCGGACCGAGGGCCGTTGCCACTGGATTTCGACATAGGCGCGCAGCGACTCGGGCAGTTCGTCCTGCCACAGGCGCCGCAGCGCCACCGCAAGGTCCAGATCGGCGATGCTCCAGGCGTCGAACAGGCTGGCCTGGCCGGCGCCGATCAGCGCGCTGGCCACCTGGATCAGTTTGGCCGCGGCCGCATGGCCGGCGTCCGACAGCGGCTGGCCGGCTTCACCATGGAACACCCCCTCGGTCGGACGTTCCTGACGCAGGGCGGCCAGGTCGCTGCGCAGCCAGGCCTGCAACTGGCGGGCGCGGGCACGTTCACGCGGCTGGGCCGGATACAGCGCGGTACAGGCCGGCGCCGGATACAGGTCTTCCAGGTATTCCGCGATGGCGGTCGATTCGGTCAGGTTGAAGTCGCCGTGGGTCAGCGCCGGCACGCGCGCGGTCAGGGCGCGGCACTGGTACGGCTGCATGCGCTGTTCGCCGGCCTCGAGGTCGATCAGGCGCACCTCGAACGGCAGCTTTTTCTCGGCCAGCGCCACATAGACCGACAGGGCGTAGGGGCTCAGGAACTGGGAATCGACGTACAGCGTAAACGGGGCGCCCAAGTGCATCTCCGGTCAGGCGGTTGAATAGTGGCCGCGCGAGGCGGCGCAGCGCAAAGCGTAACGCAACTGAAATTCAGCGTGTCGCGCCCGCGCGTCAGTCGACGATGAACAGCTTGGCGCCGACGGCTGTGGACGAGCGGTGCGGCTCAGCCTGGTCGGCCACCTGGTAGCTCATGCCGGGCGTCAGCACGAAGGTGCGGCCGTCTTCCAGCTCGGTGTGCAGTTCGCCTTCGAGGCACAACAGGATGTGGCCCTTGCTGCACCAATGATCCGCCAGGTAGCCCGGCGTGTATTCGACCATGCGCACGCGCAGGTCGCCGAACTGGCGGGTGCGCCAGTAGGCCATGCCGGTATCGCCGGGGTGCTCGGTGGGTTCGACCTCGGACCAGTCGGTGGTGCCGAAGGGGATGTTGCTCATCTTCATGGTGGATTTCCTGGTGGCGGCGCGCTCACGGGCGCCGTGGTAATGCGGATGCGGGGGTCAGGCGGCCAGTTTCTTCTGCCAGAACATGGCGCGGCCGGTCGCTTCGTCCAGCGAGTAGCCTTCGTAGCCCAGCTTGCGGTACAGGCCCTGGGCCACCTGATTGCCTTCCAGCACTTCCAGCGTGATCTTGCAGCAGCCCAGGCGTTGGGCGCGATCTTCCAGCGCGGCCAGCAACTGCTTGCCCACGCCCTGGCCCTGGAAGCGCGGCGAGACGGCCAGGTCGTGCAGGTTCAACAGCGGCCGACAGGCGAAGGTCGAGAAGCCCTCGATATAGATGGCCACACCGGCGGCCGCGCCATCGACCCGCGCCAGCAGCGCGCGCGCCGTCGGCCGTTTCGCCAGTTCCGCGATCAGGTTGCGCTGCGCGTACTCGGGCAGGGGCGTGTTGCCGCCCATGGGGCCGCTGGCATACTCGTTGAGCATGGCCATGACCTGCTGGCCGTGTTCCGGGTTGTTGAAGTCGACGTCGATGATTTCCAGCACGATCGGTTCCTGTTCGTTGGCGATGGCTCGCCCCGCCCGGCGGCGGGCGATGCGACCGCTCATTATGCGCGAAGCGGCCTGACTGACGAAACGCATTGAAAAATCGCCCCGTAACCCCTATCTTCTTTCCAATCAGGGCCGAATCCGGCGCGAGCCGCCTTTGGCTGCAACCCTTACCATGGGCTGGAAAATGGAGTTCAAGGACTACTACAGCATTCTTGGTGTGGAGCGCGGCGCCACCGAAGACGAAATTCGCCGCTCCTACCGCAAGCTCGCCCGCAAATACCACCCCGACGTCAGCAAGGAAAGCGACGCCGAGGCGCGCATGCGCGATGTCAACGAAGCCTACGACGTGCTGCGCGACAAGGAAAAGCGCGAGGCCTACGACAACCTTGCCGCCGGCGTGTCGCCGGGCGGGGGCTTCCAGCCGCCGCCGGGATGGGACGAGGGCTTCGAGTTCCATCGCGGCCCCGCGTCGGGCGAAGAGGCCCAGTTCAGCGAGTTCTTCTCGTCGCTGTTCGGCGGCCGCGGCCAGCGCGGCGCGGGGCGGGGCCATGAACAGGCGTTTCGCGCCCGTGGCGACGATCACCACGCGGCCATCGAGGTCGACCTGGAAGACGCGTTGCAAGGCGCGACCCGCGACATCAGCCTGCGCGCCATGAAGCTCGACGACCAGGGGCGCCCGCAGATGCAGACCCGCACGCTCAGCGTGCGCATCCCGCCGGGGGTGCGCGAAGGCCAGTTCATCCGCCTGTCCGGGCAGGGCATGCCGGGCTATGGCGGCGGCGAGAACGGCGACCTGTACCTGGAGGTGCGCTTCAAGCCCCACCCCCGCTACCGTGTCGAAGGCCGCGACCTGTACATGACGCTGCCGGTGGCGCCCTGGGAAGCGGCGCTGGGCGCCAAGGTCAATGCGCCCACGCCCGGCGGCACGGTCGAGGTCTCGGTGCCGGCGGGGTCGGGCAATGGCCGCAAGTTGCGGCTGCGCGGCCGCGGCATTCCGGGCGATCCGCCTGGCGACCTGTACCTGGTGCTGGATCTGGCGTTGCCGCCGGCCGACAGCGAGGCGGCCAAGGAGGCCTACCGCAAGCTGCAGCAGGAACTGCCGTTCAACCCGCGCCGCCACCTGGGGGTCTGAGCATGAAAAAAATCGTCATCAGCAGCGCCACCGTGGTGGACAAGTCACAGCCGCTCAGCGCCGACGACCTGGCCCGCGCCTGCTGCGCCGAGGTCGAATGGGTCGCGCAACTGGTGGAGGTCGGCATCGTCGACGCCCGCGGTCCGCGTCCGGCCGAATGGCGCTTCTACAGCGTCGACCTGCAGCGCGCGCTGCACGCCCGCCGCCTGGAGCGTGACTTCGGGGCGGGCCTGGACGCCGTGGCGCTGATCCTGGACCTGAGCCAGGAAGTGCGCCGCCTGAAGGCGCAGTTACGCGCGCTGGGCGCCGAGGAATAGGGCGCGGGCCTGTCGCGGCGGACGGGCATCCGGTGTTCTCAGCCGATGCCGAACGGTTGGCGGCGCGTCCGGCGATGCACCGCGCATTGCCGCGCGACGGCGGCATCGGGCAAGGCTGATCACGCCAGGCGTGCGCGCAGGTCCGCCTGCCATTGCGACGGGCGGCCCAGGAAGCGGGCCGGTTCCAGCAGCTCACAGGCGCCATCGCGTTCCAGCGCCAGCGTCGGAAAGCCCGAGCCGCGCACCTGCCTGAGCAGGGCGCGGCTCTCGGCAATGTGGCGTTCGGTGGCCGCGCCTTCGGCCGCGGCGTAGGCGGACTGGAAGGCTGCGCCGTCCAGCCCGATCTGCCCGGCCTGGCGCCGCAGTTCGGCCGGGTCGGCGATGCGCCGGCCTTCCACGTAGTGGGCGCGTTGCAGCCGTTGCAGCAGGTTCAGGCCGCGGCCGTCCAGCGCCTGCGCGGCCAGGATGGCGGTGGTGGGCGGAGCCGAATCGAACACCGCGCCGCTGTCGCGCAGCAGGCCGTCGAAATAATCCGGGCCGAACGCCTGGCCGGTCAGGCCGGCGATGCGTTCATCGTGCGGCACGACGTAGCGGCGCAAGGCCTCGGTGACCGGTTGGCGGTTGGCGCCGGTCATCATGCCGCCGCCGTGCAACGCAATGGCCAGGCCGTCGATGCCGCGGGCGGCCTCCACCAGCGGCGCGGCGCCGTAGCACCAGCCGCAGAGCGGATCGTAGAGGTAATGCAGGATGGGGGAAGAGGTAGCCATGGCGCCATGGTAGAAGCGCGCCCGCGCCGGAGATAGCCCGGCGCGGTAGCCACTGTGTTGCGCCGGCCGGGCAGATGCGCTGCGCGGCCGGTGGGCGCGTCAGCCGGCGATCTGCACGCCGACCCAGAACAGGCCGGCCGCCAGCAGCATCGAGGCCGGCAGGGTCAGGATCCAGGCCAGCAGGATATTGCGCACCGTGCCGCCCTGCAGGCCGCTCTTGTTGGCGATCATGGTGCCGGCCACGCCGGACGACAGCACGTGGGTGGTGGACACCGGCAGGCTGAAGACGTTGGCCAGGCCGATGGCGCCGACCGCCGTCAATTGCGCCGACATGCCTTGCGCGTAGGTCATGCCCTGCTTGCCGATTTTCTCGCCCACCGTCAGCACCACGCGGCGCCAGCCGACCATGGTGCCGGCGCCCAGCGCCAGCGCCACGGCCACGATCACCCAGAAGGGCGCGTATTCGGTGGTGGCGGTCAGGTCGGCGCGCAGGCGTTGCAGGTCGGTGCGCTCGCGCGCCGGCAGGCCTTCGATGCGCGCCGCCTTCTTGGCGGTGTCGTCCAGGCACAGCAGGTAGCGGCGCACGTCGATGCGCTTGGCGGCCGACAGGTCAGCGTAGTTGCTGACGCCGCGCAGGTCGGCCTGCAAGGCGTCGATGGTGGGCAGCGTCAGTTCCGGATCGCAGCGGAAATTGCGCGGCAGGTCCGAGGCCGAACCGGCGCGCTTGAGCGCCGGGAAGTCGCCCAGCATGGCTTCGTTGCGCAGATAGAACGCGCTCAGGTGGGTGGCGGCATCGCGCGTGCGCTCGATCTGGTAGGTGGTGCTGTTGGTGTCGAGCACGAAGTTGGCCGGCACGATGCCGATCAGCACCAGCATGATCAGGCCGATGCCTTTCTGGCCGTCGTTCGAGCCGTGCACGAAGCTCACGCCCATGGCCGACAGCACCAGCACCAGGCGGTTCCAGAACGGCGGGTGCTTCTTGTTGTCGATGGCGCGGCGCTGTTCGGGCGTCTTGTGCATCTTGGACAGCGGCAGCCAGCGCTTGAGCGCCAGCAGCAACGCGCCCGCCACCAGGAAGCCGGCCACCGGCGACACCACCAGCGAGGCGCCGATGTCGATCGCCTTGCCCCAGTTCACGCCGTCGGCCAGCGGCAGGTCGGTGATCAGCGCGTTGGCCAGGCCCACGCCCAGAATCGAGCCGATCAGCGTGTGCGAGCTGGAGGCCGGGATGCCGAAGTACCAGGTGCCCAGGTTCCAGGCGATGGCCGCGGCCAGCATGGCGAACACCATTGCCAGACCGCGCCCGGTGTCGACGTTGATCAGCAGTTCCACCGGCAGCAAGTGGACGATGGCGTAGGCCACGCCCACGCCGCCCAGCAGCACGCCGAGGAAGTTGAAGATACCGGACAGCACGACCGCCAGGTGGGGCGGCATGGCCTTGGTGTAGATCACCGTGGCGACCGCGTTGGCCGTATCGTGGAAACCATTGATGAATTCGAAGGCCAGGACGAATGTCAGGGCCAGGACGAGGCTGAGGCCGACCCAGAAATCTAGGCCGTGAAAGAGGGAGGACATTGGGAGGCGGGGGGAGGTTCCGGCGAGCCCAGATTATTACAGATTTGTGACCCGTCCCTGGTTGCTCCCGGCACTTTTCTCGGTGTGCGCCGGCGGCGCCGGCCTGCGCGGGGCCCGGCCGGCGGAGAATGCGATAGCATCCTTGTCTGGCGGCCGGTCCCGCAGACCCGCCACCGGCCGGCCCCCGCTCTGTTCCCATTGCCTTTACGCCCAACCGCCCATGACCGCCCCTACCCGCATCGCCCGCCGCCACCCCGACGAACTGATCATCGGCCTGGTGTCGATCTCCGACCGCGCCTCGGCCGGCAGCTATCAAGACCAGGGGCTGCCCGCCCTGCGCGAGTGGCTGGGCGCGGCCCTGGCCTCGCCCTGGCAGGCGGTCGAGCGCCTGATTCCCGACGAGGCGCCGCGCATTTCCGAGACGCTCATCGAACTGGTCGACACCTGTGGCTGCGATCTGGTGCTGACCACGGGCGGCACCGGCCCGGCGCGGCGCGACGTCACGCCCGAGGCCACGCTGGCGGTCGGCACCAAGGAAATGCCGGGTTTTGGCGAGCAGATGCGCCAGATCAGCCTGCGCTTCGTGCCCACCGCGATTCTGTCGCGCCAGGTCGCCGTGATCCGCGAACGGCCTGCCCACGCCGCCCTGATCATCAACCTGCCGGGCCAGCCCAAGGCGATCCGCGAGACCCTCGAAGGCCTGCGGGCCGACGACGGCGCGGTGCAGGTGCCGGGCATTTTCGCCGCCGTGCCCTATTGCATCGACCTGATCGGCGGCCCCTACGCCGAGACCCGTCCCGAGGTCATCGCCGCCTTCCGCCCCAAGTCCGCGCGCCGCCCGCAGCCGTCCTCGGACGCTGCGGTATAGTTGGCCGCTGCTTTCCATCCATCGCTTGAGAGTCCCGATATGAAGGTCCGCACCGCCTTGTCCCTTACCGCTGTCCTGCTCGCCGTGTCGGCCTGCGCCAACGTCAAAGACGTCCGGCAGCGCGATCCGGTGTTCTATGGTTCGACCCAGCGCACGGCCGAGGACTACACCAATTGCGTGGCCGCGGCCTGGAAGGGCATGGACGTGAATTTCGAGCGCAAGGCGGTGCGCAATGGCTTCGAACTGATCCAGAGCGACAGCCTGGGGGTCGAAGCGGTGCTGACCACGACGACCTGGAAAGGCAAGACCGAGGCCCGTCTGTCGACCCGCATCGCCCGCCGTGATCAGAGCCTGATCGAGCCCGCCAACCTCTGCCTGCAACCGTGATGCCGGCGCGTCGGGACATGCTGCGGCTGGGCCTGGCCGCGGCGGCCGTGGGTCTGGCCCTGCCGGTCCGCGCCAGGCAGGCGCCGCCCGCGCCGTCGGGCGGCTTCATCAGCCGCAAGCTCGATGCGCCGGTGCCGGGAGGCGTCGCGGTGCTGTCCCTGGGCGATGCCGCGATCGCGCCCGAAGCGAGCTACCGCGATCGCCGCGTGTTGGTGGTGCGCGAAGCGGGCCGGCAATGGATCGCCGTGGTGGGTATTCCGCTGGCGGTCAAGCCCGGCCCGCAGGAAATCACGCTGCGCGATGCCGCCGGCGCGCGCCAGCTGCCTTTCACGGTGGGGGCCAAGGATTACGTGGCGCAGCACATCACCCTGAAGAACCCGCGCCAGGTCAATCCGAATCCCGATGACATGCGGCGCATCGAGCGCGAAATGGCCGAGCAGAGCGCCGCCTACCGCGCCTATCGCGCCGGCGTCACGCCCAGCAACCTGCTGCTGGACCGGCCCGTCAAGGGCGGCCGTCTATCCAGCCCCTTTGGGTTGCGGCGTTTTTTCAACGGCGAAGAGCGCAATCCGCACTCGGGCCTGGATTTCGCGGTGCCGGCCGGCACGCCGATCAAGGCGCCGGCCGCGGGAGTGGTGTCGTTGGTGGGTGACTACTTCTTCAACGGCAAGACCGTCTTCCTGGACCATGGCCAGGGCTTCGTGAGCATGTTCTGCCACATGTCGGCGATCGACGTGAAGGTGGGCGACACGGTGCCGCGCGGCGGCGTGGTGGGCAGGGTCGGGGCCACGGGGCGCGCCACCGGGCCACATCTGCACTGGAATGTCAGTTTGAATGATGCGCGGGTCGATCCCGCCATTTTCATCGGCGCCTTCAAGCCCTGAGGCCGGACGCGACCGTCTTCAGGCGGTCGCCGCCTGCGGCGCGGCCGTTTCCTGCGCCTGCTGCATGGCGATGCGGTGCAGGATGTACTGGTGCATGCGCTCGGCGTAGCGCATCTGTTCCATCATGTCGTGCAACTGCACTTCCTGGTCGTCCAGGCAGTTGTCGTACTTGGTCTTGGCTTCGGCGTAGGTCAGGCCGGTGTTGCGCAGGCTGTGGATGAAGGCTTCGCGCGATTGGCGCAGCAGGCGCAGGCCTTCTTCCCCCTTGGCGAAACGTCTTCGCGTCAGGGAGAGCTGGTCAGCCGCTTCTTTCAATTCCTGTTTCAGATCCATCTTGCTGCGCCATGCGTTGCCGCCGGGCCTGGCGCCGGGCGGAGCGCCATTCTTTCACGAACCGGGGTCTTGCGCATTACTACGACAAGGCGCGGGCGGTTTTAAGGCCGCGCCCTGGCCGCCGGGAGGCGGCAGGCCTGCGAGCGCCGGCCGCGCCGATCAGCGGCGGTGATGCTGGGGACGGCTCGGGGCCGGGCCGCGTTCGTCCTTGTGGCGGAAGTTGATGCGGCCCTTGGTCAGGTCGTACGGGGACATTTCCAGGGTGACGCGGTCGCCGGCCAGGATGCGGATGCGGTGCTTGCGGATGCGGCCGGAGGCGTAGGCGCCCACTTCGATGCCGTTGTCCAGGGTGACGCGGTAGCGGCTATCGGGCAGCACTTCGTCAACGATGCCGTCCAGTTCGATGAGTTCTTCTTTAGCCATTCTCTACTCCTTGATCAATACGCGCCGCCATGCCGTCGGCATGGCACGCCGCCTGGGGCAGCGGGCGCGTCGGACTCTGTTAGCCAGGTCCTGCGGTTGAACGTAAAACGTCCGGGCAGGCGCGGGTATGGGCCATGGCATCCCGAGTGGATGTCTGAAATGACGGATACTCGCGCCGCGAGGGCTGTGTGCGCGAAGCGCAGCTTGGTCGCGGGGCGGCGCTTGTGGCGCGTTGCCGGAAGAAGCGGTTGGAGTGTCTGCTGCGATGCCGGGCAACGCGCAATGCGCCGCGGGGCGGGGGCAGGGTTCACCCAAGAAAACCGGTTGCCGTGCCACAGGCATGCCGGGCGTAAGTCCGACATGACCCACCACTGCGGGGAGGTATTCAGACTGCCACCGTGGGTTGGCACTCGATGTTGGGAACGAAGCCCGGTTTTTGCGGAAAAATCACGCACTTATGTTACTGCAAAGCGCGATGATTAGCCAGTTTTTATGCTCCGGGACGGCGTGATAGTTGCTGCTGGGCGACTGCGCCGCGCGCGATCCGGCCGCGGCCGCCGGGCTTCGCCCGGGTGGCGCCGCGATCACGCCGGGATGCGCGCCTGGTAGTCGGCTTCCCAGCGCAGCAGCGCCGACCAGAATGGGCCGGGCGCACGGCCGGCCAGGCGCGCCGCCAGCACCTCCAGGTGGGTGTGCCAGCCGCCGGCCACGTCGATCATGTCGGCGCGCGAGGCCAGTTTGCGGTGGGTCAGCACCAGCCGCGTGTCGTTACCTTCGGGGGACAGTTCAAAGGTGACTTCGGACGGTTCGCCCTGCGAGCCGCCCCAGGTGAACGCCAGTAGCCGCGGCGGTTCGCAGCGGGTGATGACGCCGTGCGTGGTGACGCCGTTTTCATACGGTTTGTACGGCTCGGGGGCCGGTTCGGGCACCGAGGAGAGATCGGCATGCACGAAGCGCAGCGTCACGCCGCCGCCCTCGCGCAGCTCCATGTCGCCGCTGGCCAGCCATAGGCCGCGCTTGTCGGACTCGGTCAGGAAGGCCCAGACCCGTTCCACCCCGCCGGGCAGGATGCGGGTGAAGCAAAGGGACGTGGGGCTGGTGACGACACCGTAATCACTCATGGGGGATCTCCTGGGAATCCGGCCGGGGCGCATGGGCGGCCAGCGCGGCTTCGAGCGCGTCCAGCCGGCCCGACCAGAAATGTTCATAGAAGCGCAGCCATTGCATGGCCTCGGCCATCGGGGCCGGGTTCAGGCTGCACACGTGGCTGCGGCCCTTGACGGTGCGCCGCAGCAGGCCGGCCCGTTCCAGCGCCTGCACATGCTTGGAGGCGCCGGCGAAACTCATGCGCAGGGGCGCGGCCAGTTCACCGATGGTCCGGTCTCCGCCGGCCAGGCAGTGCAGCATGTCGCGGCGCGTGGGATCGGCCAGCGCTCGAAATACGGCATCGAGGGACGGGGGAGACAGTGATTCAACCATAAGGTTGAATATAGCCTTTCCGGCGAGCCGCATTCAACGATCTGGTTGAATTTTTATGTAACCGTCTCAAGTGACCGCGTGCGGCAATGCCGTCCCGGCGTCTTCGCAGGCCTCGGGGTATTGCGGCAGGGAATCTGTGATGTCGAACCACGGCGCCTTGCTCGCCACGTGGCAGTGCGCGGCCGGTTTGATGCCGGGATCGTCGTCCAGCGCGCCCAGCGGCAGGCCGTAGATGTCGGGCGTCTGATCGAAGCGGCTGAGCAGCGGCGTGCCGCAGGCTTCGCAGAAGCCACGGTAGGTGCCAGGCGAGGAGCAGTACCAGGTGACGTGGTTTTCGCCCTTGGTCCAGGCGAAGTCCCCGGCCTGCACGGTGGCGCGGCTGCGGAACGCGGCGCCGTGCGATTTGCGGCACATGGCGCAATGGCAATTGAGCGCGTCGGTGAGCGGGCCGGTGATGTGGTAGGCCACACGGCCGCAAAGGCAGGAACCGTTGAGCATGATGACCGCCTGTCGGAAAGGAGGGTGGTTTGACTATACCCGCCGCGCGCGGCCGCGGCGCGGCCTTGTATGACAGAGGTCTTTCAGTCGGTTGCCTTGGCCCCGATTTTCCGCCAAATGATTCGATTCCCGGGTCATCGCGCTGTCATGCCGCGAAAACAGAATGCGCGAATGAATCAAACCAAGGGGATTCAACGATGACCTACGCCATCGAAGTTCAGGGGCTGAGCAAGTCCTTCCACCCCGGCGCGCTGGCGCTGGACAACGTCGATCTGCGCGTGGCGGACGGCGAGATGGTCGCGCTGCTGGGCGCCTCGGGTTCCGGCAAGTCGACGCTGCTGCGCCACCTGGCCGGTTTCGTGGCGGGCGACGCGGGCCAGGGCAGCGTCACTGTCAATGGCCAGTTGATCCAGCGCCATGGGCGTCTGTCGCGCAATGTGCGCGCCGCGCGCGCCGGCATCGGCTTCGTGTTCCAGCAGTTCAATCTGGTGGGTCGCCTGCCGGTGATCACCAATGTGTTGACCGGCCTGCTGCCGCGCGTGCCGGTGTGGCGCAGCCTGACGCGCGTGTTCCTGCGCGCCGAAGTGCGCCAGGGGCTCGACGCGCTTGCCCAGGTTGGTATAGACGACTATGCATTTCAGCGTGCTTCGACGCTGTCCGGCGGTCAGCAGCAGCGCGCCGCGATCGCCCGCACGCTGGTGCAGAACGCCCGCGTGATCCTGGCCGACGAGCCCATCGCTTCGCTCGATCCCGAATCGTCGCGCCGCGTGATGGACACGCTGGCGCAGATCAACCGCAGCCGCAAGGTGGCGGTGGTGGTGTCGCTGCACCAGGTCGAGGTGGCCCTGCGCTACTGCCCGCGGGTGGTGGCGCTGCGCCATGGCAAGGTGGTCTACGACGGCCCCTCGGCTGCGCTGACCCCCGCCATGTTGCGCGATCTCTACGGCTCGGAATTGAGCGAGCTGCTGCCCGAATACGCGCCGCAAGCCCAACCCGTGCCGGCCCTGGCGCCGCTTTCCCAACAGGCCTACGCGGCCTGACCCTGCCTGTTCCCTACCCGGAGCTTTCCATGCTACGCAGAACTTTCTTTGCCCTGATCACCGCTGCCGCCCTGTCCACGCAAGTCCATGCGCAAGAGGCCAAGCCGCTGAACTTCGGCATCATCTCGACGGAATCGTCGACCAACCTGAAATCGGTCTGGCAGCCGGTCATCGATGACCTGAGCCGCGCCCTCGGCGTGCCGGTCAAGCCGTTCTTCGCTTCGGACTACGCCGGCATCATCGAGGGCATGCGCTTCAATAAGGTGCAGTTGGCCTGGTACGGCAACAAGTCGGCCATCGAGGCCGTCGACCGCGCCAAGGGTGAAGTGTTCGCCTCGGTGATCGACAAGGACGGCAACCCGGGCTACTGGTCGTTGCTGATCGTCAACAAGGACAGCGATCTCAAGACCCTGGACGACGTGCTCAAGCGTCGCGGCCAGCTGACTTATGGCGCCGGCGATCCCAACTCGACCTCGGGCACCGCGGTGCCGGGCTACTACCTGTGGGCCGCCAACAAGATCGAGCCCAAGACCTTCTTCAAGGCGGTGCGCGTCAGCAACCACGAGACCAACCTGTTGTCGGTGATCAACAAGCAGGTCGATGTGGCCGTCAACAACACCGAGGCGCTGGAGCGCTATCGCCTGAGCACCGGCAAGGATGCCAACGACAGCGTGCGCGTCCTGTGGAAGTCGCCGTTGATTCCGGCCGATCCGCTGGTCATGCGCAGCGACCTGCCGGCCGACATGAAGGCCAAGATCCGCGACTTCTTCGTCAACTACGGCAAGGGCAAGGACGCCGCGCGCGAAATGGCCAACCTGAAGGCGCTGACCTACCAGGGTTTCCGCGCCTCGGACAATCAACAGCTGGTGCCGATCCGCCAGATCGAGCTGGCGCGCGAGAAGGCCAAGGTCGAGGCTGATGCCACCATCGGCCAGGCCGAAAAGCAGAAGCAACTGGCCGAGCTGGATGCCAAGCTGGCCAGCCTGGGCCAGCCCACCGCCAAGCCGTAACGACGCCGCTGCGCGCCGGCGCCTGCCGCCGGCGCGCGACCATCCGCTTTCTCTATTCCGGAATTTCCATGTCCCTGGCCGTGTCTGCTTCCCGTTCTCCCGCCGCGCCGCGTTCGTCGCTGCCGGTCCTGCTCGTCTGGGCGTTCGTGCTGGCGCTGCTGGTGCTGTCCTGGCGCGGCGCCGACATGCGGCCGCTGGACCTGCTGCGGGACTCGGGCAACATGGCGCAATTCGCCGCGGATTTCTTCCCGCCGAATTTCCGCGACTGGCGCATGTACCTGGACGAGATGATCGTGACGGTGCAGATCGCCGTGTGGGGCACCTTCCTGGCGATCGTGTTGGCGGTGCCGCTGGGGCTGCTGTGTTCGTCGAACATGGTGCCGGCCTGGGTCTACCAGCCGATGCGGCGCCTGATGGACGCCTGCCGCGCCATCAATGAAATGGTGTTCGCGATGCTGTTCATCGTGGCGGTGGGCCTGGGGCCCTTCGCTGGGGTGCTGGCGTTGTGGGTGCATACCACCGGGGTGCTCGCCAAGCTGTTTTCGGAGGCGGTCGAGGCCATCGATCCGCGTCCGGTCGAGGGCGTGCGCGCCACGGGCGCCAATGCGCTCGAGGAGATCGTCTATGGCGTGATCCCGCAGGTGCTGCCGCTGTGGATCTCGTATTCGCTGTACCGCTTCGAGTCGAACGTGCGTTCGGCCTCGGTGGTGGGCATTGTCGGCGCCGGCGGCATCGGCACCGTGCTGTGGGAGATCATCCGCAGCTTCCGCTATGCCGAGACCTGCGCGGTGATGATCATCATCGTCGGCTTCGTGGTCGTGATCGACATGGCGTCGGCGCGCATCCGCCGCGCGCTGATCTGAGACCGGGCGCGCGGTGGCGCGCCCGTTGCTCAAGCGGTCGGTGTCAGCGCCAGGAAGGCCGGCAGGGCCAGCACGCCCGCCAGGCGGGCGGCATCGACGTCGGCCGGCGCCAGCGCGGTGCGCGCCATCAGGAAGTTCACGGTGCCCAGGCAGGCGCCGTCGAACACCACCGGCACGTTGATCACCGATTGCAGGCCGAGCGCCTGAATGGCGTCGTGATCGTCGAAGAATTCACGGATCGCGTCGACGCCTTCGCCGATGAAGACCTTGCGTTCGAGCAGCACATGGCGACCCCAGGCGGTGCCGCGCTTGTCCTTGCTGCCGCCGGGCGGATAGGCGCCGGGATTCGAGCTGTACAGCCGCACCATCCGCATGTGTTCGGCGTCGTGGCGGTTGATGGTGCACAGCGTGTGTCCCAGCGTGGCGCGGGCCTGCGCGTCGAGCGCTGCGAAGGCGGCCGGGGCCGAGGCCTCGGCGTAGGCCTGCGCGAGGCGCTCGACGTCGGTGGAGTCGGGCGTGGCGCTCATTCCGCGGTGATTCCCAGTTCCTTGATTAGCTTGCCGTACTTGTCGGCATCGCGCGCCAGTACCTGGCCGAACTGTTCCGGCGTGGTGTCCAGCAGCAGCACGCCCATGTCGCCCATCTTCTTGACGACCTCGGGACGCTTGAGGATCTTGTTGATTTCCTGATTCAGGCGGGCGGTCAGTTCGGGCGGCATGCCGGCCGGGCCGAAGGCGCCGTACCAGACCGCCAGTTCGTAGCCGGGCAGCGTCTCGGCCACGGTCGGCACTTCCGGCAGCAGCGGCGAACGCTTTTCTTCGGTGACGGCCAGCAGCTTGAGCTTGCCGCTCTGCACGTGCGGCAGCGTCTGCGTGCCGGCGCTGAACAGCACCTGGGTGCGGCCGGCCACCGTGTCCAGCACCGCGGGCGCGCCGCCGCGGTAGGGGATGTGCATCATCTTCACGCCCGCCGCCTTCTCGAACAGCACGGCGCTCAGGTGGTTGGTCGAGCCCTGGCCGGCCGAGGCATAGGCCACCTTGTCGGGGTTGGCTTTGAGGTAATCGATGAATTCCTTGACGTTGCTGGCCGGCACCGACGGATGCACCACCAGCGTGTTGGTGACCAGCGCCAGTTCGGCGATCGGCGTGAAGTCCTTGACGCCATCGAACGGCATGTTGCTGTAGAGCGCCTGGTTCATGGTGTGGGTGCTCATCGAGCCGACCAGCAGGGTATAGCCGTCGGGCTTGGCGCGCGCGACGAAGGTGCTGCCGATGTTGCCGGAGGCGCCCGAGCGGTTCTCCACGATCACCGGCTGGCCCAGCGATTGCGTCAGTCCTTCGGACAGCACGCGCGCCAGGATGTCGGTGGAGCCGCCGGCCGCCCATGGCACGATCAGGGTGATCGGCTTTTCGGGCCAGGCGGCATGGGCCAGCGCGGGCGCGGCGCAGGCCAGGGTCAGGGCGCAGGCGCGCAAGAGTCGTCGGATGGTCTTCATGGTATGTACCCCGTGTGATAAGGCCGGTCTGGTCGCCGGCTGGATGGAAAATCGGTTCATCGGCCCACGGCGTAGCCCTGCATACCGCGCGGATTGGCGGCGGCGCGCAGCAGCAGGCCGCCGCCGGCCGCGGGCTCGCGGGTGCAGGCGCTGATGCGGCCTTCCGACCAGTCGGGGCCGACGCGCACATCGTGGCCGGCCTCGCGCAGCGCCTGTTGCGTGGCGTCGGGCAGGCGGCCCTCGACGGTCAGGCGGTTCAGCGTCAGCGCGCGCGGCCAGAACGAGCCGGGGAAATGGTCGATGTGCCAGGAGGGCGCATCGATCGCTTCCTGCAGGTTCAGGCCCATGGCGTGGCGCAGGAAGAAGGCCACGGTCCACTGGTCCTGCTGGTCGCCGCCGGGTGTGCCGAAGGCCATATAGGGCTGGCCGTCGCGCAGCACCAGGCCGGGCGAAAGCGTGGTGCAGGGCCGCTTGCCGGGTTGCAGCTGGCCGGGCACGCCCTCGTCCAGCCAGGTCATCTGCAGCCGCGTGGTCAGCGGAAAGCCGAGCGTCGGCACCACCGGGCTGGACGAGAGCCAGCCGCCGGAGGGCGTGGCCGCGACCATGTTGCCGTGGCGGTCGATGACGTCGATCTGGCAGGTGTCGCCGACGAAGATCTCGCGCGCGGCCCATTCGGCCACGGGCGGCAGCGCCGCGAAAGTCGGTTCGCCCACGCCGAAGCGGGTGTCGGACGCGGCCAGCGTGCGCGCGGCGGCTTCCAGGTCGGGCAGGCGCGGCGCGCGGCCCGCCGGCGCGCCGGGTTGCAGCGCGGTGGCGGCGCGTGGGCCGATGGCAGTGGCGCGCGCGCGGGCATAGTCGTCGCTCAGCAAGGCCGCCAATGGCACGTCGACGAAATCCGGGTCGCCGTACCATGCCGCGCGGTCGGCGAAGGCCAGCTTGGCGGCTTCGGCCACGCGGTGCACGAACTGTGGCGAGGCCGGGTCCAGCGTGTCCATCTGCAGGTGCCGCAGCAACGCCAGTTGTTGCAGGTGCACCGGGCCTTGCGACCAGACGCCGCACTTGGCCACGGTGTAGCGGCCATATTGCAGCGTGACCGGATCGTCGTAGCGGGCGCGCCAGTCGGCCAGGTCGGCCTTGCGCAGCAGACCGCGATTGCGCTGGCCGGTGGTGTCGCGCACCGCTTCATGGGTGTAGTAGCTGTCGATGGCGTCGGCCACGAAGCCGCGATACCAGATGGCCAGCGCCGCGTCGATGCGGCCGACGCGATCGGTCGCCGCCGCGTGCGCCTCGTCCAGGATGCGGGTGTAGGTGGCGGCAATCGCTGGCGTGCGCAGCAGCGCGCCGGGCGCGGGCACCTTGCCGTCGGGCAGCCAGACCGCGGCCGAACTGGTCCATTCGTCGCGGAACAGCGCCTGCACCGCCAGGATCGCCTGCGAAATACGCGGCACCAGCGGGAAGCCGTTGCGGGCATAGTCGATGGCCGGACGCAGCACGTCGGACAGTTCCCAGGTGCCGTAGTCGCGCAGCAGGGTCAGCCAGGCGCCGAACGCGCCGGGCACGGTGGCCGGCAGCAGGCCGATGCCGGGCACCAGGTCCACGCCCAGGCCGCGGAAATAGGCCGGCGTGGCCAGCGCCGGCGCCGGGCCCTGGCCGCACAGCGCGCGCATGCGGCCTTCCTGCTCGCTCCACAGCAGGATCGGCACTTCGCCGCCCGGACCGTTCAGGTGCGGCTCGACGATCTGCAGCGTGAAGCCGCCGGCCACCGCGGCGTCGAAGGCGTTGCCGCCGCGCTCCAGCACGCCCATGGCGACTTGCGAGGCCAGCCAATGCGTGGACGAAACAACGCCGAAGGTGCCGCGGATTTCCGGGCGGGTGGTGAAGGCGGACATGGGACGACCGGGATGCAAGGGTTGGGATCGGTTGCAGTATAGGAGCCTGAAATAACTTCGGTAGCCGTTGTTGGCATAATCCAATAACCATACAGTTATAGGAAGAACGGCCATGACCTGGGACGCCGCCCGCCTTGCCAACCGCCTGCGGCAACGCCATCTGGTCCTGCTGGAGAACATTGCCCGGCATGGCACGCTGACGCGGGTGGCGGCGGCCACGGGCATCAGCCAGCCAGCGGCGACCAAGGCGCTGGCCGAGCTGGAGGCGATCTTCGGCGCGCCGTTGTTCCTGCGCACCGGGCGCGGCCTGCAGCCGACCGCGCTGGGTGAGCTGGCGCTGGTGCGCGCGCGCCGCATGCGCAGCGACCTGGCCTTGTGGGCGCGCGAAGTCGAGGCGCTGCACGATGGCCGCGCCGCGCACTTGCATGTGGGCGTGGTGCCGTATGTATCCAGCGCGCTGCTGACCGACGCCATCGGCCGCTTGCACCAGCGCCACGGCGTCACGCTGACCTTGCACCGGGCCACCACCGATCATCTGGTGCCGATGCTGCGGCGCCACGAGCTCGATTGCATCGTCAGCCGGGCCACGTCGACCGTGGCGCAGGACGACCTGAGCCACCAGGTGCTGTACTGCCAGCAGCCGCGTCTGATCGCGCATGGCCGGCTGGCGCAGCGGCTGGCGCGGCGCCGGCCGGACTGGGCGGCGCTGGCGGAGATGGACTGGGTGCTGCCGGCAGTCAACACGCCGACGCGCCAACTGATCGTCGAGCATTTCATCCGTGCCGGCCTGCGCTCGCCGGCGCCGGTGCTGGAAGCCTATTCCACCGATGTGATCGAGGGCATGCTGAGCGCCAATCCCGCGCTGGTGTCGGTGGTTCCGGAGGACATCGCGGGCGAGTTGTGCCAGCGCGGCAAGCTCGGCATGGTGCCCTGGGACTTCGGCTGGGCGCTGCCGCCGATCAACCTGATCCGGCGCCGGCGCGAGCAGGCGCTGGCCGCCGAGGAGCGCTTTTCGGAGATCCTGCTGGAATTGTGCGCCGGCCTGGATTCGCGGGCGCGAACCGGGGCATGACGCGGCGCTGGCCGGCCGCGGACCGCGCAGGCGCGGTGGCGGCGGGCATCAGGCGCTCAGCCGGTCACGCGCGATGTCCAGCAATTCGGCGGCGGCCGCTTCGGGCGCGCCGTCGTTGTCCACGCGCAGCAGGCGGCAGCCTTCGGGCACGCGAAAGGCCTGCGTGGCGCGGCGCAGGCGCTCGGCGATCTGCGCCGCGCTTTCGCGGCCGCGCGCGGCCAGCCGGCGCGCGAGCAGGTCGGGATCGACGCAGATCTCGACCGCCGTCAGCGCCGGATAGCGCCGGTGCGCCTCGGCCAGGTGGGCGCGCGAGCCATTGATGATGACGGCCGCGCCGCCGTCCAGCCAGGTATCGACTTCGATGCCGATGCCGTAGTGCAGGCCGTGGCTGCTCCAGCGCAGGGCGAAGCAGCCCAGCGCGGCGCGGCGCGCGAACTCGTCCGCGCTCAGGCGCAGCGCGTCCTCGGTGACGCCGCTGTCGCGGGTGATGTAGCGGTGCGCCACCAGCACTGGCTCGCGCTCGCGCAACCCGGCGCGCAGCAGGCGCAGCAAGGTGTCCTTGCCGCTGCCGGATGCGCCCATCAGGTAGACCAGGCGTTCGCCGCGGGCGGGGGGATTCATGCCGTGGCCGGTCCTTCCAGGTAGGCCGCGCCCGCGGCGTCGGTGTGGCCGCCAGCGAAGAGGTAGTGGCGCGCGGCGATGAAGTCGGCGCCCGCTGCCGGCTGCACATACACACTGACGCCGGGCACCGTCATGGGCTGGCCGCGCAACGGGTCGGCGAAGGCGGCGATGCCCGCGCGGGCCCGCTCCAGCGCCTCGCCGTCGAGCCGGCCGGTCAGGGTGATGTGGAAGGTGTAGGTGTCGAACACGTAGGGGTAGCCCCAGCGCGCCAGCATGGCCTGCTGCCCGGCCGAAAGCGCGTGCGCCTGGCGCCGGGCCAGTTCGTCGGCGCTGGGGGCGGCGCGCAGGTCGTCCAGACCGCGCACGGCGGCGGCGGCCAGGGCCTCGATGCGGGCGCGGCCTTCGGCGTCGGCGGATGCGATGCGCCAGGCCAGGAAGCCGCGCAGCGGCTCGCATTCGAGCTGGATGGCGAAGGCGCTGTCGCCGGCGGCGAGGCGGCGCGCGGCGGCGTCCACGTCCTGCGGCGTGGCGCCGGCGCGCAGCCGGAACGGCGGCTTCAGCGTGGCGTGCAGGCCGTAATGGCGCGGCGCCTCGGTCCAGTCACGCGCGGCCTCGGGCTGGCCGGGCAGGGGCGGCAGGGCCGCGCCGGTGTCGGCGCAGCGGCCCAGCCAACGGCTGCCGAATTCGCGCCAGGGGCCGGTGGGGGCGAGATACAGCGCGTAGCGATGGGCCGCGGGCATGGTCAGGCCGCCATGCGCTGGTGGCGCTCGTCGCCGAAGGCGCGGGTGGCGTAGCGCAGCTCGCCGCCGACGATGGCGGCGCAGACGCGCGGCAGGCCGGGAACCTGATCGTCGACCACGATGGCGTCGGCGATCAGGCCGGGCGCCAGCATGCCGCGATCCTGCAGGCCGGCGGCGCGGGCCGGGTTCAGCGACACCAGGTTCCAGGCCTGTTCCAGCGGCAGCACGCCTTCGCTGGCCAGGCGCAGGACCGCGGCCAGCGGCGCGGGATAGTAGTAGTCGGAGGTCAGGATGTCGCACAGGCCGGCGCGGATCATCTCGGTGGCGCTGGGGGCGTTGGTGTGGCTGCCGCCGCGCACCACATTGGGCGCGCCGAAGACCACCGCGTTGCCCAGGTCGCGGGCCACGCTGGCGGCCTCGCGCGTCAGCGGAAACTCCGCCACGCCGCAGCCCAGTTGGTGGTAGTAGCGGCGGGTGGCGGCATCGGGGTCGTCGTGCGAGGCGACCCGCAGTCCTGCCGCCTGCGCGGCGCCGGTCAGTTCGCGCATGGCGTCGGCCACCGAGTCGGCCGCGCCCATGGCGCGGCGGATGCGCTCCTGGAAGGTGTCCAGGTCGCATTCGGCGCGGTCGGCGTATTGCAGCAGCTTGCGGTCGTCGCCCAGACGGCGCGCCATGCTGGGCAGGTGGTCGTTGAGCGCGACGAAGCGCACGCGGCCGTCGCGGATCCACTGCCGGGCGGTGTCGACCCCGTCGATGTGATGGGTTTCGAAACGCAGGTGCACGTAGTGGCGCGCGCCCATGATGTGGCGCATGCGATCGAGCGCGGCGAACATGCGTTCGGCATAGGCTTCGCCGCGCAGGCCGCCTTCCCACGACAGCGTGACGCCGTGGAATTCGGTGGTGATGCCGTTGGCCAGCAATTGGCGGTCGACATCGTGCAGCGCGCCATCGTAGGGAAACGTGACGCTGGGGCGCGGCATGATGGCGCGCTCGAAGGCATCGCCATGCAGGTCGACGATGCCGGGCAGCACCAGCAGGCCGCCGGCGTCGAACCAGGCCGCACCGCGGGCGGGCGTGCCGGCGGCGTCGTCGATCAGTCCGCCATGGAACCGCAGGCTGGCGTGCTCGATGCCGCGCGGGGTCAGGATACGTTGGCCTGTGACACCGGCCAGGGGCGAGGGGGCGTGTGCTTGGTTCATGTGGAGAAAGTTAGCGGGGTTGCATTACAACCAGATGTCTAGATGTTTGAAATCGCATGGCGGCCCTTGCCGCCCCCCCTGGGGGCGGCCCGGCGGCTTCAACTGTCGTCGGCCACCATCAGTTGCACCAGGTCGCCGACGAAACGGGTGATGCTGTATTGCAGCGGCGCCCCGGCCTGGTCCACATTCAGGGCTTCCACTTGCAGGATCGGGCGGGTCTTGGGCTGGCCCAGAATGCGCGCCACTTCCGGCGTCGGCAGCGCCGCGGTGATGCGCGACCACTTGCGGGTGTAGTCACCGATGCCGTAGTGGGCATAGACCTTGGAGACCGAGCGCAGCGTGTTCATGCGCTCGATGAAGTCGGGAAAGCGCTTGTCATCGAAGTAGTGTTCCGAAGCGCTGATGGGGCGGTTCTCGGCCTTGCCCACCATCTGCACCCGCAGCAGCGGCGCGGTGCGCGGCAGGCCCAGGTGCCGGGCGATCTCGGCCGCGCGCAGCGTCTGGCTGCCCAGGGCCTCGAGGTGGCCCAGCATGCCCTGGCTGCGCAGGTTCTCGGAAAAGCGCGTGCGCTTGCCGATGGCGTAGTCGATGGCGTGTTCCTGCACGAAGGTGCCGCGGCCTTGCTCGATGCGGACCAGTCCGCTCTGTTCCAGTTCGCCCATGGCGCGGCGGATGGTGTGGCGGTTGACGGAGAACTTGGCGGCCAGTTCCGGTTCGGAGGGCAATTGTTCCCCCGCCGTGTACAGCTTGTTGCGGATGTCGTCCGCCAATGACTCGCCAATCTGCCGCCATACGGCGATACCGGAACCTCTTTCGACCATGGGATGTGCTCGTGCTGTCATGTCAGCTTCATCAAGAATGGCTGTGATTGTGCACCAAGCGGCGGGCGCGGGATAGGCGATGCGTCCCCACCGCAACTGTCATCAAAAATTCACGCCAGGCTGTTGAACTTCCATCTGGACGCGATCATACTTCATCCAGTCGTCTAGACGTTTAGAGGAAATAATGGACCATCCACAAACAGCGCAGGGCGCAGTCCCGGCGCAACGGGCCGCCTGGATGCGGGTGTTGGCACTGGCCGATCCGGCCATGCTGGAAGGCGCGTTCGGCGCGCTCGGCGGCGTGCCGCCCCATCAGATGCTGCGCCCGGCGCAGACCGGCATGGCCATGGTGCGAGCCCGCAGCGGCGGCACCGGCGCGCGTTTCAACCTGGGCGAAATGACGGTGACGCGCTGCGCGGTCAGCCTCGATAACGGCGTGGTCGGGATCGCGTATGTGCAGGGCCGTTCGCTGCGCCACGCCGAACAGGCGGCGGTGGCCGACGCGCTGCTGCAATTGCCCGACTGGCACGACACGGTGCAGGCGCAGTTGATCGCGCCGTTGGCGCAGGCCCGCGCCGAGCGGGTCGAGCGCCAGGCGCGCGTGGCCGCGCAGACCAAGGTCGAATTCTTCACGATGGTGCGAGGCGAGGACTGACATGCATCAAGAACTTCTTGGCGCGGCGGCCGCCAGCCGCCAACTGCTGCCGGGCTTCGCGAATCCGGTGAACGACGCGCAGGCCACCTTCCGCGCCGCGCTCGACGCCATGGCGCATCCCGGCCGCGTATACGAGGTGGCCGCCGCCAGCGGCGTGCCGGCCGGCCTGTCGCCAGCCTTGACCGCGCTGCTGCTGACGCTGGCGGACGTGGACACGCCGTTGTGGCTGCCGCCGGGCGTGGACGCTGGCGTGCTGGACTTCCTGCGCTTTCATTGCGCCTGCCCGGTGGTGCCGTCGCCCTCGCTGGCGCGCTTTGCCGCGGTGCCGGCCGGTCGCGCGGCGCCGACGCTGGCGTCCTGCCATCCGGGCGATCCGGCCTATCCGGACCTGTCCACCACGTTGCTGATCGAGGTCGCGTCGCTGGACGCCGGCCCCGAGGTCGCGCTGAGCGGCCCAGGCATCCAGAACCGCCAGGCGCTGCGCGCCGCCGGCCTGCCGGATGGCTTCTGGCGCGAATGGCGCATCAACCATCAACGTTTTCCGCTGGGCGTCGACGTGTTCCTGACGCACGGCCGGCAATTGTGCGCGCTGCCCCGCAGCACGCGCGTGGAGAGCTGACATGTATGTGGCCGTCAAAGGGGGCGAACGCGCCATCCTCAATTCCTATCGCATGCTGGATGACTACCGGCGTGGTGACCGGGACCTGCCCGAACTGAGCCTGGACCAGATCCGCGAACAGATGCCGCTGGCGGTGTCGCGCGTGATGGCCGAGGGCTCGCTCTACGATCCGCAACTGGCGGCGCTGGCGCTCAAGCAGGCGGCGGGCGACGCGATCGAGGCGGTGTTCCTGCTGCGCGCCTACCGCACCACGTTGTCGCGCTATGGCTACACCCAGCCCATCGACACGGGCAGCATGCGCCTGCAACGGCGTATCTCGTCCACCTTCAAGGACGTGCCGGGCGGCCAGATCCTCGGCCCGACCTACGACTACACCCAGCGCCTGCTGGATTTTTCACTGGAAGCCGGGCGCGAGGCCGATGCCCTGCCGGCCGGCGGCGCACCGCTGGACAGCGCCATGCCGCGCGTCACCGACCTGTTGGCGCACGACGACCTGATCGACACCGAGCCGGTGCCCGAAGGCGATCCCGAGCCGTTCGACCTGACGCGCCAGCCGCTGGACTTTCCCGCCTCGCGCGCCGCGCGCCTGCAGAATCTGGCGCGCGCCGACGAAGGCTTCCTGCTGTCGATGGGCTATTCCACGCAGCGCGGCTACGGCAACACGCACCCGTTCGCCGCCGAGATCCGCTACGGCTTCCTGGAAGTCGAGATGCACATCGAGGAACTGGGGTTCGCGGTGACCGTGGGCGACATCGAGATCACCGAATGCCAGATGGTGAGCCAGTTCGCCGGCAACGCGGGGGAAGGCCCCAAGTTCACCCGCGGCTACGGCCTGACCTTCGGCTACGGCGAGCGCAAGGCCATGTCGATGGCGCTGGTGGACCGCGCCCTGAAGGCGCAGGAACTGGGCGAACGCGCCGATGCGCCGGCCAACGACCACGAGTTCGTGCTGTACCACAGCGACAACGTCGAGGCCTCCGGTTTCGTGCAGCACCTGAAACTGCCGCACTACGTGGACTTCCAGGCCAACCTGGAACTGTTGCGCCGCCTGCGCGCCGAGCGCGCCGCGCCGGCGCCCGAGAACACCCGCCAGCTGGACGAGGCCGTTGCCCCATGAACACTTGCCACACCCCCGACGCCGCGGTCGAACGCGACGACCACTACAACTACGCCTACCTCGACGAATCCACCAAGCGCATGCTGCGCCGCGCGCTGCTCAAGGCGGTGGCGGTTCCCGGCTACCAAGTGCCGTTCGGCAGCCGCGAGATGCCGCTGCCCTACGGCTGGGGCACGGGCGGCATCCAGGTGACGGCGTCCATCATCGGCCCCGGTGACGTGCTCAAGGTGATCGACCAGGGTTCGGACGACACCACCAATGCCATCAGCATCCGGCGCTTCTTCGGCCGCGTGACCGGCGTGGCCACCACCGAATCGACGCGCGAGGCCAGCATCGTGCAGACGCGCCACCGCATTCCGGAAACGCCGTTGCGCGCGGGCCAGATCATGGTGTTCCAGGTGCCGATTCCCGAGCCGCTGCGCTGGCTCGAACCGAGCGAGAGCGAGACCCGCGCCATGCACGCGCTGGCCGAATACGGCGGCATGCACGTCAAGCTGTACGAGGACATCGCCCAGCATGGCCACATCGCCACCACCTACGACTATCCCGTGATCGTCAACGACCGCTACATGATGCGGCCGTCGCCGATCCCCAAGTTCGACAACCCCAAGCTCGACAACAGCCCGGCGCTGATGCTGTTCGGCGCCGGCCGCGAAAAGCGTGTTTACGCGGTGCCGCCATACACGCGGGTCAAGAGCCTGGATTTCGAGGACCATCCGTTCGCGGTGGAAACGTGGTCGGAATGCTGCGACCTGTGCGGCTCGCGCGACACGTTCCTTGACGAAATCATCCTGGACGATGCCGGCACCCGCCGCTTCGTCTGCTCCGATACCGAATACTGCAACGACCGCCAGGCCGCGCAGGCCGCAAAGGAAGCCGCCGCATGAATGCCCAACCCTTGCTTTCCGTGCGCAGTATGACGCGCACCTGGGACGGCGTGCACGGCTGCCGTGACGTCAGCTTCGACCTGTTCCCCGGCGAGGTGCTGTGCGTGGTGGGCGAATCCGGCTCCGGCAAGAGCACGCTGCTGTCGGCCGTGTCGTACCAGACCCCGCCCGAGGCCGGCAGCGTCTGGTACGACACCCGCGACCAGGGCTTCACCGACCTGGCCGCTTTGCCGAGTGCGCGCCTGCGGCTGCTGGCGCGCACCGATTGGGGCTTCGTGCGCCAGAATGCGCGCGATGGCCTGCGCATGCAGGTCAGCGCCGGCGCCAACATCGCCGAGCGCCTGATGGCGGTCGGCGAGCGCCACTATGGCGAACTGCGCCAGGCCGCGGGCAATTGGCTGCGCAAGATGGAGATCGACGCCGGCCGCCTGGACGACGCGCCGGCCGCGTTTTCCGGGGGCATGCAGCAGCGCCTGCAGATCGCCCGCAACCTGGTGACGCATCCGCGCCTGGTGTTCATGGACGAGCCGACCGCGTCGCTGGACGTATCGGTGCAGGCGCGCCTGCTGGACCTGCTGCGCCAACTGGTGACCGACCTGGGCCTGGCCGCCATTGTCGTCACCCACGACCTGGCGGTGGCGCGGCTGCTGGCGCACCGCACTCTGGTGATGCGTGGCGGCGAGGTGGTCGAGAGCGGCCTGACCGATCAGATCCTCGACGATCCACAGCATCCCTACACCCAGTTGCTGGTGTCTTCCATTTTGCAGAGCTGAGCATGACTGTCGCGAAACCCATGATCGAGGTGCGGGGCCTCGGAAAGCTGTTCACCCTGCACAACCAGGGCGGCATCCGCCTGCCGGTGCTGGAGGCGGTCGATTTCGATGCCGCCGCTGGCGATTGCCTGGTGCTGGCCGGCCCTTCGGGCACCGGCAAGAGCACCCTGCTGCGCTGCCTGTACGGCAATTATCTGGCCACGGAGGGCAGCATCCGCGTGCGCGCCGGCGATGACTGGGCCGAACTGGTCGGCGCTCCCGAGCAGCGCATCCTGGCGCTGCGGCGCGACGTCATCGGCTACGTCAGCCAGTTCCTGCGGGTGATCCCGCGCGTGTCGGCGCTGGATGTGGTGGCCGAGCCATTGCGCATGGCCGGCGTCGAGGCCGGCGAGGCGCGCGAGCGCGCCGCCGCCATGCTGCGGCGCCTGAACCTGCCGCAGCGCCTGTGGGGGCTGGCGCCCGCCACCTTCTCGGGCGGCGAGCAGCAGCGCGTCAATATCGCCCGCGGTTTCATCGCCCGGCATCCGATCCTGTTGCTGGACGAGCCGACCGCCTCGCTGGACCCGGACAACCGCGCCGTGGTGGTGGAACTGATCCGCGAGGCGCGCGCGGCCGGCCGCTGCCTGCTGGGCATTTTCCACGATGCCGAAGTCCGCGATGCCGTGGCGTCGCGCGTCCTGGCCCTGCGTCCCGCGCAGGCTGCCGCCGAACGGGAGCGAGCATGACCAGCACCTACCTGACCCATGCCCGCGTCGTCCTGCCCGACCGCGTGCTGGAAGACAGCGCCGTCCTGATCGACGACGGCATCATCGCCGCCATCGCGCCCGACGGCGCCGCCGCCGACCGCGAGATCGACCTGCGCGGCCTGACCCTGGCGCCCGGCCTGATCGACCTGCATTGCGATGCCATCGAGAAGGAAGCCGAGCCGCGCTCGAAAGTGCTGTTTCCGCTGGATTTCGCGGTGGCGCAGGTGGACCGCCGCAACGCCGCCGCCGGCATCACCACGCCGTACCATGCGCTGTCGTTCGCCAACAGCGAATGGGGCGTGCGCAATAATGAAACCGCCGCCCAGGTGGTGCGCGGCGTGCGCGCCTTCCGCCAGCACAGCCTGGTGGACAACCGCGTGCATTGCCGCTACGAAGTCACCGATGCCACCTCGGTGCCGCTGTTGCGGGCGCTGATGGACGAGGGCGCGGTGGACCTGCTGTCGGTGATGGATCATTCGCCCGGCCAGGGGCAGTTCAAGACGCTGGAATCCTACCTGCAGTACATGATCGGCAACCACGCCATGAGCCGCGAGCAGGCCGAAGCGGCCGCGCATGCCAAGACCCGCGCCAAGGACGGCGCGGTGCAGCGGGTCGAAACCCTGCTGGCGCATGCGCACGGCCTGGGCATTCCCACCGCCAGTCATGACGACGATTCGATCCACCGCATCGCCACCATGCGCAACCTGGGCGTGTCGATGAGCGAATTCCCGATTACGCTGGACACCGCCCGCGCCGCCGTCTCCTGCGGGCTGCCGACCATCCTGGGCGCGCCCAACGTGCTGCGCGGCAAGAGCCAGAGCGGTTCGATGCGCGCCATCGACGCGATCCGCGCCGGCGTGGCGAGCTGCCTGTGCTCGGATTACCAGCCCTCGACCCTGATCGCCGCGGCCTTCGCGCTGGCGGCGCAGACCGAACTGACGTTGCCGCAGGCGCTGGCGCTGGTCACGGCCAATCCGGCCGACGCCTGCGGCCTGAGCGATCGCGGCCGCATCGCGGTGGGCCTGCGTGCCGATCTGGTCGCGGTGGCGCAGGTCGGCGCGCTGCCGTTGATCAGCCACACCTGGAGCGCGGGCCGGCTGGTGTTCTCGACCCATTATCCCTCCGCCCGCGCGGCCGAGCCGGCCGCCGAAGCGCGCGGACGGGTGGCGGCCTGACCCGCAGGGCCGGCGGTATCGCGCGGCCAACCTTGTCGCCGGACAAGCGCCGGACACGCGCATCTGGTTAAATGGGTGATGACGGGGGGCCGCGGCTTGCGCGGCCCGTCTCCTTTATTTTCCGGAGCGTACGATGGCACGATTCAATTTCACCCAGGACCTCGAAGAACCCGATCTCTGGGCCGCCGAAAACGTGCCTGCGGGCGAGGGGCGTCCGCCCATCCACGTCATGATCCAGACCGACGGCGAAGCGCCGACCGGCGCGGCGTCCAAGGTGGTCAAGGCCATCATCGACAACCTCGACGAACAGATCCTGGCCGCCGCCGACTTCCTGCTCGACAACTACTCGTACGAGCATTACAAGAAACTCGGTCTCGAAGACGACCAGCTGCTGGGCGAGGAAAGCGCCGAGGCCATGGCCGAGAAGGCCGTGCTGCGCGCGCTGTGGCTGTTCGACGAGGACGGCGACGGCTACGAACTATGGTTCACGCTGCCCTGGGACCCGGTCCACACTTACGACGTCGAATTCGAGGATGGCGCGCCGGTGGCCTGCTCGGTCAACGACTGAGCAGGCGCGGATCCGTCCGCGGCCGCCAGATCCTCTTCCTTGCCTTCCAGCTTGGCGATGACGGCGGTGGCCAGGCTGTTGCCGACCACGTTGGTGGCGGTGCGGCCCATGTCGAAGAACTGGTCGATGCCCATGATCAGCAGCAGGCCGGCCTCGGGCAGATGGAACATCGGCAGCGTCGCCGCCACCACCACCAGCGAGGCGCGCGCCACGCCAGCCATGCCCTTGCTGGTCACCATCAGCACCAGCAGCAGCGTCAGCTGCTGCGAAAAGCTCATTTCGATGTTGTAGGCCTGCGCGATGAACAGCACCGCGAACGACTGGTACATCATCGAGCCGTCCAGGTTGAATGAGTAACCCAGCGGCAGCACGAAGCCCGAGATGCGCTTGGACACGCCGAAACGCGCCAGCGCCTCGATGGTCTTGGGGTAGGCCGATTCGCTGCTGGCGGTCGAGAAGGCCAGCAGGGTCGGTTCCTTGATCAGGCCGCCCAGGCGGAAGGTGGACTTGCCCAGGAACAGGTAGCCCACGCCGAACAGGATGGCCCACAGCAACGCCAGGCCCAGGTAGAACTCGCCGATCAGCTTGCCGTAGCTGACCAGCACGCCCAGCCCCTCGGTGGTGATGGCCGCGGCCATGGCGGCGAACACGCCCAGCGGCGCGAAGCGCATCACGTAGTCGGTGACGCGGAACATGATCTTGGCCAGCTCGTCGATCACGTTGTAAATGGTGTTGTGGCCCTTGCCGCGGATGAACGACAGCGCCGCGCCGAAGAACAGCGAGAACACCAGGATCTGCAGGATCTCATTGTTGGCCATGGCTTCGGCGATGCTCTTGGGGAACACGTGCGCGATGAAGGCCTTGAGGGTGAAGTCGCCGGTCTTCAGGCCGGCGCTGACGGCCGTGTCGGGCAGCGCCAGGTTCAAGTGGGCGCCCGGCTGGAAGATGTTGACCAGCGCCAGGCCCAGCAGCAGCGAGATGGCCGAGGCGGCGATGAACCAGAACATGGCGCGCAGACCGATGCGGCCGACGGCGCTGGCATCGCTCATGCTGGCCAGGCCCGACACCAGGGTGGCGAATACCAGGGGCGCGATGATCATCTTGATCATGCGCAGGAAGATGTCGGTGATCAGACTGAAGTACGAGGCGATGTCCTTGGCCTCTTGCGCGCTCTGCGCGTACTTGTTGCAGAAATAACCCACCACGACGCCCAGCACCATGGCGATGCCGATGTAACGCGTCAGCTTCTTAGTATTCATCTTCAAAAACAGGAGAACAGGGATCGTCCCGGTCGGCCCCAGGGAGGGCCTTACCCGCCGGCATGGGGCGGGGCGGATCGGTCCAATGACGGATATGCCGGAGGGCAACCGGAGTGCGGGTTAACCCTTGGGGCGCGATGTTAACGTCCCCAGCCTGACAGTCAGTTGTCAGGTTGGGGACGGGTCAACCCCGACTGCCGCGACGCCGCCGGCATGACAAAATGGCCTGGCCCGGGTCGCGCAAGCGCCCTGGGGCCCTCCCTAAATAAAGATAAGGACAGGGCCATGCCGGCCCGCCGCCACCATCAGGAGACAAAAGCCATGCCGCAACGCGAATTGTCCGTCTTGGTCTCGGGGTACACCTACCTGGAAGGCCTGCGCTGGCGCGACGGGCGCCTGTGGGCGTCGGACTTCTATACGGGCAAGGTGATCGCCGTGGACCTGCAGGGCCGGGTCGAGGTCATCTGCCGCGTGCTGGAACAACCGTCCGGCCTGGGCTGGCTGCCCGACGGGCGCCTGCTGATTTCCTCCATGAAAGACCGCAAGCTGCTGCGGCGCGAGCCCGACGGCCGGCTGGTCACGCATTGCGATCTGTCGGCCCTGACCGGCGGCCCGGTCAACGACCTAGTGGTCGACGAGCAGGGGCGCGCCTACGTGGGCAATTTCGGCTTCGACCTGATGGCCGGCGAGCCTTTCGCCACCACCACCCTGGTGCGGGTGGATCCGGACGGCGTGGCGCAGGTGGTGGCCGATGGGCTGTGGTTTCCCAATGGCTCCTTCATCACCCCCGACGGCAAGACCCTGATCGTCAACGAGACCTTCGGCAACCGCATCTCGGAATTCGACATCCTGGCGGATGGCGCGCTCGGACCGCGGCGCGATTGGGCCCATTTCGGCGCCTTGCCCGAGTCGGACGACCTGTCGGTGCTGATCGCGGCCTCGGCCATCGGGCCGGACGGCGGGGCGCTGGACGCCGAGGGCGCGCTGTGGGTGGCCGACGCCATCGGCAAGCGTATCGTGCGGCTGGCGCGCGGCGGCCGGATCCTGGAACAGATCGATACCGGCGAGCTGGGCATCTTCGCGGCGGCCCTGGGCGGCCCGGACGGCAGGACACTGTTCATGGCGGCGGCGCCCGACTTCATCGAGGCCAACCGCCGCGCCAAGCCGGAAGGGCGGATCCTGATGACCGAGGTGGACGTGCCGCACGCGGGACGGCCGTAGGACGGGCGAGGGTCGAACGGGGAGGCGGTGCGGCGGCGGTTCATCCCGCCGGTTTAGTCCTGGCGGATAGGGATACCGGCCGTTTCAAGACCTTTCCGCGAATCCCCCGTAAAATCCCACCATCCCGCTCGGTTTCAACCATCTTTCAATCGACAGTACCTAAGGAGGACCACTCATGGCCCTAGTCTCCATGCGCCAGTTGCTCGACCACGCCGCCGAGCATGGCTACGGCATTCCGGCATTCAACGTCAATAACCTGGAGCAGGTCCAGGCCATCATGGAAGCCGCGTCGGAGACCGACAGCCCGGTGATCATGCAGGCCTCGGCCGGCGCCCGCAAGTACGCCGGCGAAGGCTTCCTGAAGCACTTGATCCAGGCCGCCGTGGAGTCCTACCCGCACATCCCCGTGGTCATGCACCAGGACCACGGTCAGTCGCCCAAGGTCTGCCAGGGCGCCATCGACCTGGGCTTCTCCAGCGTCATGATGGACGGCTCGCTCAAGGAAGACGGCAAGACCATCGCCGACTACGACTACAACGTCGAAGTCACCAAGAAGGTGGTGGACGTGGCCCACAAGCTGGGCGTGACGGTCGAAGGCGAACTGGGCTGCCTGGGCTCGCTCGAAACCATGGAAGGCGACAAGGAAGACGGCCACGGCGCCGACGGCAAGCTGACCATGGACCAGTTGCTGACCGATCCGGAGCAGGCCGCCGACTTCGTGCGCCGCACCCAGCTGGACGCGCTGGCCATCGCCATCGGCACCAGCCACGGCGCCTACAAGTTCACGCGCAAGCCCACCGGCGACATCCTGTCGATCGCCCGCATCAAGGAAATCCACGCCCGCCTGCCCAACACCCATCTGGTGATGCACGGCAGCTCCAGCGTGCCGCAGGAACTGCTGGCCGAGATCCGTGAATTCGGCGGCAACATGAAGGAAACCTACGGCGTGCCGGTAGAGGAAATCCAGGAAGCCATCAAGTACGGCGTGCGCAAGATCAATATCGACACCGATATCCGTCTGGCCATGACCGGCGCCATCCGCCGTTTCTTCGCCGAGAACCCCGAGAAGTTCGACCCGCGCGAATACCTGAAGCCGGCCCGCGCCGCCGCCAAGGCGATCTGTGTGGCTCGCTACACGGAATTCGGCACCGCCGGCAACGCCAGCAAGATCAAGGCGCTGCCCCTGACCGAGATCGCCGCCCAGTACGCGTCGGGCAAGCTGGCCCAGGTGGTGCAGTAAGCCGCCAGCCGCCTCCCCTCGGGGAGGCCGGCCGCAAAAGGGCGGGCCCTCGCGGGCCCGCTTTTTTTTCGTCCGCCGCCAGCCGCCTCAGGCGGGCGGGGCGTTCCGGGGGAAATTCGGCACGCTCCGGTCCACGTGGTGCCAGGACGGCGCCGAGTCGGTCCACATGCTGACGCGGGTATGGAATGCCTCGGGGTCGTCCAGGGAGCCGGCCCGCACCACTTCGTAGGCCATGCCTTCGGAGCCGCCGAACAGCGGCGTGCCACAGTCCGCACAGAAACTGCGCATCACGGTGTGGCCGGAATCGCCCTTGTAGCGGTGTTCGCGCGCCTGGCCGCGCAGCAGGGTGACCGAGCCGGCCGGCAGGATCAGCGCGTGGGCCGGCGCGCCGCCGCTGGAGTACTGGCAATCGCGGCAATGACAGGTGGCCGCCATGATGGGTTCGTCGGTCACTGCGTAGCGCACCGCGCCACATTGGCAGCCACCGGTCAGGTGGACCTGCGCATCGGCGTGGGCCGGGCGTTTCTGGGTTGCATCCTGCATACGACTGTGTCTCCTCCAGGGGTCAAGGGGGCGCCGTGACGCGGCTGCGCGGCCGGCGCATTTTTTGGAATCCGGCCAGACTAACCCGCGCTCCGCCGCCCGGCAAGACGGTGCTATTTGCAGTAATCTATGCGCTTTGCGCGACCCCCATTTTTGCCATAGGCCATTTTTCCGTGACTTCTGCTTTGCATCAATCCAGCATCAAGTCCTTGCCGCTGCTGGGCCGCGGTAAGGTCCGCGACATGTACGCGGTGGGCGACGACAAGTTGCTGATCGTCGCGTCGGACCGCATCTCGGCGTTCGATGTCATCCTCGACGATCCCATCCCCGGCAAGGGGCAGGTGCTGACCGAACTGACCGAGTTCTGGCTGCAGAAGCTGGCCCACATCCTGCCGAACCACTCCACCGGCATCAAGCCCGAAGACGTGGTCGCGCCCGATGAAGTCGACCAGGTACGCGGCCGCGCCGTGGTGGTCAAGCGCCTCAAGCCGATCCTGGTGGAAGCGGTGGCCCGCGGTTACCTGATTGGCTCTGGCTGGAAGGACTACCAGGCCACCGGCGCCGTCTGCGGCATCAAACTGCCGGCCGGCCTGCAGCAGGCCAGCCAGTTGCCCGAACCGATCTTCACGCCGGCGGCCAAGGCTGAATTCGGCATGCATGACGAAAACGTCGATTTCGCCCACGTGGTCAAGGAAGTCGGCCAGGAAATGGCCGAGCGCATCCGCGACGTCACGCTCAAGCTGTACACCGAAGCGGCCAAATTCGCCGCCACCAAGGGCATCATCATCGCCGACACCAAGTTCGAGTTCGGCCTGGATGACGACGGCACGCTGCACCTGATGGACGAAGTGCTGACGCCCGATTCCTCGCGCTTCTGGCCGGCCGACGGCTACCGCGTGGGCATCAGCCCGCCCTCGTTCGACAAGCAGTTCGTGCGCGACTGGCTCGAAACCCAGACCTGGGACAAGACCCCGCCCGCGCCGCGCCTGCCCCAGGACGTGCTGGAAAAGACCGCCGCGAAATACCGCGAAGCGCTCGACCGCCTGGTTGCCTGAGACGCAGCCGCCGCAAGAAGCCGCCCGCTCCGGGCGGTTTTTTTTTGCCCGTGAGGCCACGCCGCTCAGGGTAATCCCTGTTTTTCCGTAAAAATTATTGCTTATTGTTACGTTATACTCGCCGGCAACCTGCAACAGGAAGCCGGCCAATCCGCGGCTTCCCTTCCGCCAATTTGCCGGACGCGGCCCGCAGCCGCCGCCTGGGCCTAGCGCCCACCGGATGTAGAAAGGAGCTGCGCATGATCATGATGTTGCCTTTCCTGACCGGACTGGTCGCCGTGTGGTTCGGCGTGCTGGGCAAGCGCCGTCCATGCGTCGCCTTCTGGCTGATCACCTTGCTGGTGTTCGCCGCCTGGTGCCAGTTCCACATGAACAGCCCGCTGACGCTGTCGCTGTAGGATGGGCCGCGATGATCTTTTCCCGTAATCCGGCGCGCGGCTCGCGCGTGCTCAATGCCCTGGCCCTGCTGGGCGTGACCGTCATCCTGGGCATGGCGTTCGCCTGGCAGTTCGCCTACGACGAATTGCCGTGCCCGCTGTGCCAGCTGCAACGCGTGGCCTTCATTCTGGCCGGCGTGGGCCTGCTGTTGAACCTGCGGCTGGGGCCTTCGCCCATGCACTACGCCATGACCATCGCCGCCTCGCTCGGGGGCATGGTGGCATCGGGCCGCCAGGTGCTGCTGCACATCGCCCCGGGCGATCCCGGCTATGGCACACCCTTCCTGGGCCTGCACTTCTATACCTGGGCTTTCATCGCCTTCTGCGCCCTGGTCGTGTTCTGCGTGCTGATGCTGTCGGTGGACCGCAAATGGGGCGACAACATGCTCAAGCGGCCGGTGTCGGTACTGGGCATGATCATCATGGCCCTGTTTTTCGTCCTGGTGCTGGCCAATCTGGGCAGCACCACGTTGCAATGCGGCTTCGGGCCTTGCCCGGACAACCCCACCACCTACCTCTGGCTGGATTCGGGCAGCGCGCCGTAAGCCTGCCGCCGACGCCGGGTAAAATAACGGGTTTCGCGGTACCGCCGCGGCCTTCCAACTACTCGACATCGGTTATGACAGCCAAGACTTCCGCAGCGGCAGAGGCCCCCCCCGTGGTGGGCGTGATCATGGGTTCCTCCAGCGATTGGGAGGTCATGAAGCACGCCGTCACCATGCTCGAAGACTTCGGCGTGCCGCATGAGGCGCGCGTGATTTCCGCGCACCGCATGCCTCAGGACATGGCCGAATACGGCGCCGCCGCCTATCAGCGCGGCCTGCGTGGCATCATCGCCGGCGCCGGCGGCGCGGCCCACCTGCCCGGCATGATGGCCGCCCTGACCGAAGTGCCGGTGTTCGGCGTGCCGGTGCCGTCCAAATACCTGCGCGGCGAGGATTCGCTGCTGTCGATCGTGCAGATGCCCAAGGGCGTGCCGGTCGCCACCTTCGCCATCGGCGAGGCCGGCGCCGCCAACGCCGCGCTGCACGTCATCGCCACGCTGGCGGGCACCGATGCCGGCCTGCACCAGAAGCTGGTGGCTTTCCGCGCGCGCCAGACGCAGGCCGCGCGCGACATGAAGGTTCCGCCCGAGGCCTGATCCGTATGACGCAATCGACTGCTTTCACCATTGCCCCCGGCGGCTGGCTCGGCCTGCTGGGCGGCGGCCAACTGGGCCGCATGTTCTGCCACGCGGCCCAGAGCCTGGGCTACAAGGTCGCGGTGCTGGACCCGGCCGCCGAATGCCCCGCCGGCATGGTGGCGGACCTGCACATCCAGGCCGCCTATGACGACGAAGACGGGCTGGCGCGCCTGGCGCAGACCTGTCAGGCCGTCACCACCGAATTCGAGAACGTGCCGGCCGACAGCCTGCGCGCGCTGGCGACCCGTTGCCGCGTCAGCCCGGCCGCCGACGCGGTCGCCATCGTGCAGGACCGCATCGCCGAAAAGGCCTTCATCGCCAGTCAGGGCATCGCGGTCGCGCCGCACGCCGCCATCCGCAGCGAAGCCGACCTGCGCGCGGCGCCCGACAGCCTGTTCCCTGGCATCCTCAAGGTGGCCCGCCTGGGCTACGACGGCAAGGGCCAGGCCCGCATCGACACGCGCGAGGCGGCGCTGGCCGCGTTCGCCGAGTTCGGCGGCGTGGCCTGCGTGCTGGAAGCGCTGATGCCGCTGGACTACGAAATCTCGGTGGTGATCGCGCGCGGTTTCGACGGCGCCAGCGTGGTGTTCCCGGTGGCGCGCAACGTGCACCGCGACGGCATCCTGGCCGTGTCGACGGCGGCGCCGGTCAAGCTCGATGCCGCCCATGCCGAACGCCAGGCGCAGGCCACCGCGGCGGCGCAGGCCATCGCGCAGGGCCTGGGCTATCACGGCGTGCTGTGCGTCGAATTCTTTGTGCTCAAGGACGGCAGCCTGATCGTCAACGAAATCGCGCCGCGCCCGCACAACAGCGGCCACTACACCATGGACGCCTGCATCACCAGCCAGTTCGAGCAGCAGGCGCGCGCCATGGCCGGCCTGCCGCTGGGCGCCACCGACCTGCTGGCGCCGGCGGTGATGCTGAACCTGCTGGGCGACATCTGGTATGCGGCGGCCACCGGCGATGCGCAGCGCGAGCCCGACTGGGCGGCCGCGCTGGCGGTGCCCACGGCCAAGCTGCACCTGTACGGCAAGCGCGAGGCGCGCCGTGGCCGCAAGATGGGCCACGTCACCATCGTCGCGCCGACGCTGCAACAGGCCCAGGCCGACGCCGCCCGGGTTGCCGCCGCCCTGGGCATGCAGGCGCCCGAGTAACGCCATGCCCGCTTCGCCCGACTCCGCCAGCGCCGCGGACATCGCCGACGCCGCCCGCCGCCTCTTGGCCGGCGAACTGGTCGCCTTCCCGACCGAGACTGTCTACGGCCTGGGCGCGGACGCCGAGAACCCGCAGGCGGTGGCCAGGATCTACGCCGCCAAGGGCCGGCCGGCGAACCATCCGGTGATCGTGCACATCGCGCCGCAGGGCGACCTGTCGTACTGGGCGGCCGAGGTGCCGCCCGAGGCGCGCCTGCTGATCGACGCCTTCTGGCCCGGTCCGCTGACGCTGATCCTCAAGCGCGCGCCGCATATCGCCGACACCGTCAGCGGCGGCCAGGACAGCATCGGCATCCGCTGCCCCTCGCATCCGGTGGCGCAGGCGCTGCTGGCGGCGTTCGCGGCCGGCAAGCCGAACGGGCAGGGCGGCGTGGCCGCGCCCTCGGCCAACAAGTTCGGCCAGGTCTCGCCGACCCGCGCCGATCACGTGCGCGGTGAATTCCCCGACGAGGTCGCGGCCGGCATGCCGGTGCTGGAAGGCGGCGCCTCCGAGGTCGGCATCGAATCCACCATCCTGGACCTGTCGCGGCTGGACCGTGGCGCCGGCCCGGTACTGCTGCGCCCCGGCCACATCAGCGCCGCGCAGATCGAGGCGGTGCTGGGCGTGCAGGTGTTCGCGCCCGACGCCGCCGCGCCGCGCGCCTCGGGCACGCTGAAGGCACACTACGCGCCGCGCACCGCGCTGGAACTGGCGTCGGATGCGCGTCTGCAGGCCGTGCTGCAAGGCCGCGGCCTGCCGCCGGGCAAGGTGGTGGTGGTGGCGTACACGCCGCCGCCGGCGGCCTGCGACGCGCGCATCCAATGGCAACAGGTGCCGGCCGATCCGGCGCGCTATGCGCAGGCCCTGTATGCGCTGTTGCGCGACCTGGATGGCAGGGGCTTCGAGCGCATCATCGTGCAGGCGCCGCCGGCCGATGACGCCTGGCACGCGGTCAACGACCGCATCGGCCGCGCCGCCGCCGCGTTCACGCTGGACACCACCGACCTGTAGGCCGGCGGTTCAGGCCGCCAGGAATTCGCCGATCCTGGCCACGGCCTGGCGCATCGGCGCCAGGAATTCCCCGGTCAGCCGTTCCAGCGGCACCCGCGCCGCCTTGACACTGACGTTCACCGCGCCGCAGGCCTTGCCGCTGGCCGAGCGCACCGGCACCGAGATGGCGCGCACATTCAACTCCAGTTCCTGGTCGACCACCGCGTAGTCCTGTTCGCGGATGCGCGCCAGTTCGGCCCGCAGCCGCGCTTCGGTGGTGAGGGTGAATTCGGTGTAGGGCTGCAGGTCGGTGGCGGCGAAATAGCGCGCCAGCGCCGGTTCGGACAACTGCGCCAGCAGCACGCGGCCGATCGAAGTGCAGTAGGCCGGCAGGCGGCTGCCCAGCCCCATCGAAGTGGCCAGCAGCCGGTTCACTTCCGAGCGCGCCAGGTAGAGCATTTCGTGCCCCTCCATGATGGCCAGCGCACAGGTTTCATTGACAGTGGCGCTCAGTTCTTCCAGCACCGGCTGCGCTAGCGAGACGAACGGCGTCGACGAGAAGTAGGCGTAGCCCAGCCCCAGGATGCGCGGGGTCAGGATGTACTGGCGGCCATGCTGTTCGGCGATGCCGAGCAGGATCAGCGTGTGCAGGCAGCGCTGCACCACCGCGCGCGGCAGGCCGGCGCGGCGCGCCAGTTCGGCCGCCGTCTGTGGATGGCGGCGGGTGCCGAAGGCGCGGATCACGTGCAGGCCGCGCGCCAGCGTCAGCATGTAGTCGGGATCGCCGCGCAACTGGTCGGGGTGATCCTCGGGGGCGAGCGGCGCGGCGTAGCCGGGCGGGGGAAGGTTGGGCAGCATCAGCCTGCGCGCAGCGGCGCGCCGGTGCGTGCCTGCAGCGCTGTCAATGTCATGCCGTCGATCATATCCCGGACCCACAGGCCGTCGGGCCTGACGTCGATCACGGCCAGGTCGGTGTAGATGCGGTCGACCACGCCGGCGCCGGTCAGCGGGTAGGTGCAGCGCTCGACGATCTTGGGCGAGCCGTCCTTGCTGTTGTGTTCCATCAGGATGTAGACGCTGCGCGCGCCCACCGCCAGGTCCATCGCGCCGCCCACGGCCGGCGCCTCGCCCGGCTTGTTGAGCGACCAGTTGGCCAGATCGCCGTTGGCCGCGACCTGCATGCCGCCCATGACGCAGATGTCCAGGTGGCCGCCGCGCATCATGGCGAAGGAGTCGGCGTGATGGAAATAGGCGCCGCCTTCGAGCAGCGTCACCGGTTGCTTGCCGGCGTTGATCAGGTCCAGGTCGATCTGCTCCGCGGCGGGCGGCGGGCCCATGCCGAGAATACCGTTTTCACTGTGCAGCACGATTTCGCGGCCGGCCGGCAGTTGCGCGGCCACCAGCACCGGCATGCCGATGCCCAGGTTGACGTAGCTGCCGTCGGGGATGTCTTGCGCCAGGCGCCGCGCCATGGCCTCGCGGGAGAGGGGAGTGGGCATGGGAATTCCTTCAGCTGGAGAACGCGGATTGGGCCACCTGGGTGACGCGCTGGACGAAAATGCCCGGCGTCACCACGGCTTCGGGCGACAGTTCGCCCAGCGCCACCTTGGCGCGCACCTGCACGATGGTGGTCGCCGCGGCCATGCACATGATGGGGCCGAAGTTGCGGGCGCTCTTGCGGTAGGTGAGGTTGCCCCAGCGGTCGGCCTGATCGGCCTTGACCAGCGCGAAGTCGCCGCGCAGCGGCGTTTCGAACACATGGCCGCGGCCGTCGATGATGCGGGTCTCCTTGCCGGCGGCCAGTTCGGTGCCGTAGGCGGTGGGGGTGAAGAAGCCGCCCAGGCCGGCGCCGGCGGCGCGCAGCCGTTCGGCGATGGTGCCCTGCGGCACGCATTCCAGTTCGATGCCGCCGCGCCGGTACAGATCGTCGAAGACCCACGAATGCGAAGCCTTTGGGAACGAGCAGATGACCTTGCGCACGCGGCCGGCCTTGATCAAGGCGGCCAGGCCGGTCTCGTGGTTGCCGGCGTTGTTGCTGACCACGGTGAGTTCGCGCGCGCCCTGGTCGATCAGGGCGTGCAGCAGTTCGGTGGGCATGCCGGCGCCGCCGAAGCCGCTGACCAGCACGGTGGCGCCGTCATGGATGTCGGCCACGGCGGCCGCGGGAGTGTCGATGAACTTGTCGATCATGGTTGCTGCTTCCGATGGGGCGCGCGGGCGGCGCGCCCCGTGTTGCTCAATTCACCGTGATGCGGGCCTGCTTGATGATCTCGGCGTAGCGCGCCGAGTCCTGCTTCATCAGTTCGGCGAATTGCGCCGGCGTGCCGCTGGCCGGCAGGAAGCCGGCGTCCAGGAATTTCTGGCGCACGTCCGGTTCCTGCACGATCTCGCTGATTTCGCGCGCCATGCGTTCGATGATCGGCCTGGGCGTGTTGGCCGGCGCCATCAGGCCAGCCCACGATCCGGTGACGAAACCGGGCATGCCGGCTTCCTCCATGGTGGGAATCGACGGTTCGGTCGGCCAGCGCTGCTTGCCGGTGAAGCCGAGCGCCTTCAGGCGGTTCTGCTTGACGTACTGCATCGGCACCAGGATCGGGTCGAACACCATCGACACCCGGCCGCCGAGCAGGTCGGTCAGGATCGGCGCGCTGCCCTTGTAGGCCACGTGCGTCATGGTGATCTTGTTGCGCAGCGCGAAATCGGCGCCGGTCAGGTGGGCGCTGGAGCCGTTGCCGCTGGAGGCGTAGGTGAGCTTGTCGGGATGCTTGCGGGCGTATTCCACCAGTTCGGCCACGCTGTTGACCGGAATGTCCTGGGACACGAACAGGAACAGCGGCAGGTCCGCCATCTGGGCCACGGGCGTCAGGTCGCCGGGCTTGTAGCCCAGCTTGTAGAGGTGGAAATTGATGATGTAGGCCGGCAGCACGGACAGGAAGGTGTAGCCGTCGGGATCGGCCTTGGCGGCGATCGACGCGCCCACGCTGCTGTTGGCGCCCGGCCGGTTCTCGACGATGATGGTCTGCTTCAGGCGCGGGCCGAGTTTGTCCATCACGATGCGGGTGACGGTGTCGGTGGAGCCGCCCGGCGTGTAGGGGACGATCACCTTGATCGGCTTGCTGGGCCAGTCGTCGGCATGGGCCGGCGCGGCGGCCAGGCCGCTGGCGGTCAGGGCGGCGCACAACAGGGTCTTGAGGGCGTGGCGGCGATAGCTTGCCGCCGGGCTGCGGAGCTGCGGTTTTCTTGCAAGTGCCATGGATTTGTCTCCTCCATGAGTCGGCCGTTGGCCGGCGCGCGTCCCGCGGATTGTTGTTTTGGCGCGGCCGGCTTTTCTGTGGATAGTTGATCGCGCCGTCCAGCGGACAGGGCGCGAAAAAAGTATGGCACGCGGGCCAGCCCTGGCCGCGGCGCGAGCCCGTCAATAAAGTTCGATCACCGGACTTCATGAGTCTCTACCTAACCATTTGCTACTCGGGTTTCCACTAGGGCCGGGCGCGTTGTTCACTCAGTGGACATCGCGTAATCTGGCGGCCGGTCCATAACGCATGGGCTTGGTTTCAGCCGCTGTGGGCCTACAGGCCGGCGCGGGCATCTAATTCAGGAGAAGCAATAATGAAGCGGTTGATTTCGTTTGCTGCCGGCGCGCTTGCCCTGGCGTGCGCCTCCCAGGCGGCGGTGGCCGGCCCGACGCTGGATGCGGTCAAGAAGAAAGGCTTCGTGCAGTGCGGCCTGACCGATGGCGTTTCGGGCTTCTCGGCCACCGACAGCAAGGGCGAATGGGAAGGCATGGACGTGGACATCTGCCGCGCCGTCGCCGCCGCCGTGTTCGGCGACCCGACCAAATTCAAGGGCACCGCCCTGTCCACGCAGCAACGCTTCACCGCGCTGCAGTCGGGCGAGGTCGACGTGCTGCTGCGCACCGTCACCCTGACCCAGACGCGCGATACCTCGCTGGGCCTGTCGGCCGTGGCCGCCAGCTTCTACGACGGCCAGGGCATCCTGGTGAGCAAGAAGCTGGGCGTGAAAAGCGCCAAGGAACTGAACGGCGCCACCGTCTGCGTGCAGCCGGGCACCACCACCGAACTGAACCTGGCCGACTGGTTCCGCGCCAACAACATCGAGTTCAAGCCGGTCGTGATCGACAAGGTCACCGAAGTCGTGCGCGCCTTCGAATCGGGCCGCTGCGACGCCTTCACCGACGACGCCTCGCAGCTGGCCGCGGTGCGCGCCACCCAGGTGGCCAAGCCGGATGACTACGAGATCCTGCCGGAACGCTTCTCCAAGGAGCCGCTTGGCCCCATGGTGCGCCAGGGCGACGAGAACTGGCTCGGCATCGTGCGCTGGACGCTGTTTGCGCTGCTGGAAGCCGAGGAATACGGCATCACGCAGAAAAACGTGGACGAGATGCTCAAGAGCAACAACCCCAATGTCCTGCGCATCCTGGGTGTGACGCCGGGCGCCGGCAAGAACATGGGCCTGGACGAAAAGTGGGCCTACAACGCGATCAAGGCCGTGGGCAACTATGGCGAAGTGTTCGAGCGCAATGTCGGCAAGGACAGCAAGCTCGGACTGCAACGCGGCACCAACGCGCTGTGGAGCAAGGGCGGCGCGATGTATCCGTGGCCGATCCGCTGAGCATGCCAGCCTGAGCTGGAACGGCCCGCCGCGCGCGGGCCGTTTGTGTTTTACGGCCCGTGCGACGGGCAATGGCGGGATCGTCATGCGATATGGCCGCACCGTAATGCGGTACGCTATGCGCTTTTCCACCGGACGCAGCGCGCGCCATGACGCAGACCCGACCCGAGGACTCTCCCTTGTTCATTGCCGCCCTGGCACGCGGTGTTTCCGTGCTGCGGGCCTTCAGCGAGGGCCGGCCGGCCATGACGCTGCCGGAACTGGCCGAAGCCACCGGCCTGAGCAAGAGTTCGGTGCAGCGCTTCACCCACACGTTGTGGACGCTGGGCTACCTGCGCAAGGACCCCGCCAGCAAGAAATTCTCGCTCGGGCCGTGGTCGCTGGAACTGGGCATGAAGTATGTGCAGACCAGTCCGCTGGTGCTGGGGGGCAATCCGTTCCTGCACTCGCTCAACCGCAATTGCCAGGAAACGTGCAGCCTGGCCGAGCCCGACGGGCTGGACATGGTGTACGTGGCGCGCTTTGCGACCCACAAGGAAATGTTCGTCAACATGCCGGTCGGCATGCGACTGCCGCTGTATTGCACGGCGGCCGGCCGCGCGGTGCTGGCGCGCCTGGATCCGGACGTGGCGCGCGGGCTGCTGGCGCGATGCGAGCGCAAGGCCTATACCGCGGCCACCATCACCGGGCTGGACGCGCTGCTGGCCGAGTTGGAGTTCGCGCGCCGCCATGGCTATGCGCGTTCGAACGGCGAGTTCTACCCCGGCGACATCACCGTCAGCGCGGCCGTGCTGGATGCCGGCGGTACGCCGCTGGGGGCGGTCAACGTCTCGGTGCCGTCGAGCCGCTGGTCGTTCGAGCAGGCGCAAGCCGTGTTCGGCCCCCAAGTGGTGGAGACCGCGCACGCCATCAGTGCCTCGCGCACCTTGGGGCGCTCGCATCCCTTCTATGAGCTTGAACCGCCCGGCGGCGCGCTGCGCGCCACGCCGTTTGCCGACGACGACGCCTGAGCGCGATCGCGGCGCCCCGCAGGCGCCGGCCCGGTGCGCCGCCGGTGCGCCCGCAGGGTGCCGCGCGTCCTGATTCCATACTTATTTTGTCGGATATTCCGTTGCCAATTCAGGGGAACTCCCTAATTGGCGGTGCCTTGGTGTACGCGCTAATCTGATTTTGACACGATCGTATCGCATAGCGATTTGATTGAATCTAAATTATCGGTTCGCCCAGATAGCGGGCCGTCGCCAAGGAGCTGCGCAGTGCCGTCGTCCGCCGAAGTCCGCTTTCATCCCGTGCCGGGATTCATGGGCCTGCCAGCGGCCCGCGCCGCCGCAGCCGGCGCGGCGCGCGCCTGCGTGGTGGGCATCCCGTTCGATTGCGGCACGCACCCTTTCCGGGTCGGTTCGCGCCAGGGGCCGGACGCCATCCGCGAGCAGTCGCGCCTGCTGCGGCCGGTGGATATCTTCCGCCGCCATGGCATCGACAATCCGCCGGAGTTCCTGCGCGCGATCGACGTCGGCAATGTGGCCTGCCATCCGGGCGATCCGGACGCTTCCTATCCCTTGATCGAGGCAGGCATCGGCGCCATCCTCGACAGCGGCGCGATCCCGATCTCGATGGGAGGCGATGGCGCGGTGACCCTGCCGCAACTGCGTGCCGTGGCGCAACGTCATCCCGATTTCGTGGTGCTGCACTTCGATTCGCACACCGACACCTATCCGATCCCTGGCTACAACACCGCCACCACCTTCACCCGCGCCGCCGAAGAAGGATTGCTGGACGTGCGGCGCAGCTACCACGTGGGCACGCGCGGCAGCTCGTTCATGCCGGGCGTGCTGGAATTCGGCCGCGAGGTTGGCTACACCATTGTGCCGTTCGATGAGTTCGACGCGGACCAGCGCGGCGCGCTCGATGCCATCAAGCAGCGCATTGGCCAGCGGCCGGTGTACCTGTGCTTCGACATGGACATCTTCGATCCTTCCTGCGCGCCAGGCGTCTGCACGCCGGAGTGGGGCGGGCTGTCGCCCAAGGAAGGGCTGGGCCTGCTGCGTCAGTTGGCGGGCCTGAACTTCGTGGCGTTCGATGTGAACACCGTCTCGCCGCCACAGGACGTGCAGGGCGCCACGGCGTTCCTGGCCGCCACCGTCATGCAGGAATTCTGCGCCCTGGCGGCGGTGGCGGTACGGCAGTACCCGCAAGGACGTCCGGACTGAACCGGCGCATTGCGGCATCCATTTCATACAAGGGGAATAGCATGAAACTCAAATCCATCCTGCTGGGCCTGGCGTCGGCCGCGTTGCTGGCGCAGGCCGGCGCCAGCGTGGCGCGCACGCTCGACGAAGTGCGTGCCGACAAGACCTTGAACGTGGTGACCACCGCGTCCGCGCCGCCGCACGGCTTCAAGAACCCGCGGTCGAACCGGCTCGAAGGCATCATGGTGGACGTGGCCGCCGCGGTCGCCAAGCACCTGGGCGTGGCCGACACGCTGACGGACGTGCCGTTCTCCGGGTTGATTCCGACGCTGACCTCGGGCCGCGCCGACCTGATGTCGGCGCCGTTGTTCATCACCGAGGAACGCGCCCGCGCCATCGATTTTTCGGCGCCGGTCTACGAATGGGGCGAAGGCATCGTGGTCAGCGACAAGGCCAAGCGCCGCTATGGCAAGTTCGAGGACATGCAGGGCCAGAAGGTCGGCGTGCTGGTGGACTCGGTGCAGTTCAACATGATCAAGGACATGCCGGGCACCAAGGTATCCACATACCAGGACTACTCGACGCTGCTGGCCGACGTGCGCGCCGGCCGTATCGACCTGGGCATCGTCGATCCGCCCAGCATCATCTACCAGATCAAGACCAAGAACATCCCCGGCGTGAAGCTGGACACCAGCTACCAGCCGCAGCGCAAGTGGCAGGTGGGCATGGCGGTGCAGAAGGGCAACGCGACTTTGCTGGAAGCCGTCAACGCCGCGCTGGCCGAGATGAAGCGCAACGGCGAACTCGCCGCGATCGGGCAGAAGTGGGGCGTGTCCGACCTGCTGAGCAAATAACGCGCCTCGCGCCACCGACAAGGAGCCGGAATTGGATCTCGCTACGTTGCGCATGTACCTGACCCCGCTGGCCGAGGGCACGGTATGGACCCTTGCGCTGTTCTTCTGTTCGGCCTTCCTGGCGGTGGCGCTGGGCCTGGTCGTGTGCCTGTGCCGCCTGTCGCGGCGGCCGGCGTTGAGCCGCGCCGCGCGCGTCTATATCGACATCATCCGCGGCACGCCGCTGCTGCTGCAATTGTTCTACATCTACTATGGCCTGCCGGAGCTGGGCGTGGTGATCAACGGCTTCGTGGCCGGCGTGCTGGGGCTGACGCTGAATTTCGGCGCCTATCTGGCCGAGCTGTTCCGCAGCGGCATCCAATCGGTGGACGCGGGGCAATACGAGGCGGCGCGCGCGCTGGGGCTGCGGCGCACGCAGCGGCTGCAGCGTATCGTGCTGCCGCAGGCGCTGCGCACCATCTTCCCGGCGCTCGGCAATTACGCGCTGGTGCTGGTCAAGGAGACCTCGCTGGTAGCCGTGATCAGCGTCTACGAACTGATGCGCGCCGGCGAGATGCTGGCCGGCGCCACTTTCCAGGCGCTGACGGTCTACACCATGGTCGGGGTCATCTACTTCGTACTGTGCAGCGCGCTGGCCTATCTGTTCCGGCGCTCGGAAAAGCGCCTGACCGTGCCCGGCTACTGGAGCGGCGCCGGCGACAACCACGATATCTCGAAGGCCTGACGCCATGGATGCAATCAACGACGTGGCGCCCATCATCAGCATGCGGGGCGTCTCCAAATGGTATGGCGACTTCAAGGTGCTCGACGGGCTCGACCTGGCGGTGCGGCCCGGCGAAAAGCTGATTCTTTGCGGTCCTTCCGGTTCGGGCAAGTCCACCACCATCCGCCTGCTCAACCGGCTGGAGGAACACCAGCGCGGCACCATCATTGTCGACGGCATCGAGCTGAACGACGAGGTCGGCAATATCGAGCGCATCCGTGCCGAGGTCGGCATGGTGTTCCAGCATTTCAACCTGTTCCCGCACCTGACGGTGCTGGAGAACTGCACACTGGCGCCGATGCTGGTCAAGGGCGTGGCGCCGGCGGAGGCGGAAAGCCGCGCCATGCAGTACCTGGAGCGCGTCAAGATCCCGCAGCACGCCGCCAAGTATCCGGGGCAGTTGTCCGGCGGCCAGAAGCAGCGCGTGGCGATCGCCCGCGCGCTGTGCATGCAGCCGAAGATCATGCTGTTCGATGAGCCGACCTCGGCGCTCGACCCGGAGATGGTCAAGGAAGTGCTCGATACCATGGTGGCCCTGGCGCGCGACGGCATGACCATGGTCTGCGTGACCCACGAGATGGGATTCGCGCGCGAGGTGGGCGACCGGGTGGTGTTCATGGACCAGGGCGCGATCGTCGAGACCGCCGCGCCCGACGAGTTCTTCCGCGCGCCGCGCACGGAGCGGGCGCAGGCCTTTCTGGGGCAGATCCTGGCGTAGGCGCGGCGCGCGCCGTCTGAAATTCCGTCCGACGGAACATGCCGAATGGTTCCATGCCGGCGCGCGCAACTGGCTCTAGCGGGTTTGCGCTACCCTACCTATCATGCCAATCGGGCCGGCGCGCCGCCGCCGGCCCGAGCTTACGTAAAACAACCAGGGAAAAACGATGAACGGCGCTGATAGTCTTTGCGATACCCTTCTGGCCAATGATGTGGACGTGTGCTTTGCCAATCCGGGCACGTCCGAGATGCACTTCGTCGCGGCGCTGGATCGCAAACCGAAGATGCGCTGCGTGCTGGGCCTGTTCGAAGGCGTGGTCACGGGAGCGGCCGATGGCTACGCCCGCATGGCCGACAAGCCGGCCGCCACGCTGCTGCACCTGGGTCCGGGCCTGGGCAACGGCCTGGCCAACCTGCACAACGCCAAGCGCGCGCGCACCCCGATGGTCAACATCGTCGGCGACCATGCCACCTACCATGTGCAGTACGACGCGCCGCTGACCAGCGATGTCGAAGGCGTGGCGCGCCCCATGTCGCACTGGGTCAAGCGCGGCATGTCGGCCGAGTCGATGTCGGCCGACGCCGCCGAGGCCATCGGCGTGGCGCGCCGCCATCCCGGCAACATCGCCACCCTGATCCTGCCGGCCAACTCCGCCTGGACCGAACTGCCGGCCGACAGCGCGGTGGTGAAGGTGGTCGACGAGGCCGTGCCGCACACCACCATCGAGGCGGTTCGCGCCGCCGCCAAGGCGATCCGTTCCGGCGAAGTCACCACGCTGCTGCTCGGCAGCACGGCGCTGCGAGAACGCGCGCTCAAGGCCGCTGGCCGCATCGCCCGCGCCACCGGCGTGCGGCTGATGTCCGAGACTTCCAACCGCCGCGTCGAGCGCGGCGGCGACCGCACGCCGGTCGACCGGCTGCCGTACCCGATCGACCTGGCCGTGGCCAAGCTCAAGGACGTGCGTCATCTGGTGCTGGTGGGCGCCAAGGCGCCAGTGGGCTTTTTCGCCTATCCCGGCAAGCCCAGCCTGCTGGCGCCGGAGGATTGCGAGAAGGTCGTGCTGGCCACGGTCGAGCAGGATCTGGCGCATGCGCTGGAATGGCTGGCCGACGAACTCGGCATCGCCGCCGACGCGCCGTGCCTGGCCGCGCCGGCGCCGGCCTACGAGGTCCCGGCCAGCGGCAAGCTGACCGGCGCCGCCGTCAACATCCTGGTGGCGCACCACCTGCCCGAGAACGCCATCGTCTGCGACGAGTCGATCACCCAGGGCCGCGAATTCCCGATCTACAGCGCCAGCAGCGCGCCGCACGACTGGCTGATGCTGACCGGCGGCGCCATCGGCATCGGCCTGCCGCTGGCGGCCGGCGCGGCGGTGGCCTGCCCGGACCGCAAGGTCATCACCCTGCAGGCCGACGGCAGCGGCATGTACACCTTGCAGGCGCTGTGGACCCAGGCGCGCGAGAACCTGGACTGCCTGACGGTGATCCTGGCCAATCGTTCCTACGCCACGCTGCACGGCGAGATGAAGAACGTGGGGGTGCAGGAGCCGGGCCGCAACGCGCGCCGCATGCTCGACCTGGAAGAGCCCTATCTGGAATGGACCCACTTGGCGCGCGGCATGGGCGTGGAGGCGGTCAGCGTCGATACGGTCGAAGGCTTTGCCCGCGCCCTGCAGGAGGGCCTGAAGCGCCGCGGCCCGTTCCTGATCGAAGCGCTGATCTGACGCCGCCGGCCCGCGCCGGGCAGTTCCGGCGCGGCGGGTTCAGACGCCCAGGTAGCGCGTCAATTGTTCGGGTTGGGCGGCCAGCGCCGTGCTATCGCCGTCCTGTACGATCACCCCTTTTTCCATCACCAGGCAGCGGTCGGTGTGCGCCAGCACCGCGCGGTAGTTGCGGTCGACGATCAGCGTCGACATGCCGGTGGCGCGGATCTGCCGGATGATCTTCCAGATCTCGGCCACGATCAGCGGCGCCAGGCCTTCGGTGGCTTCATCCAGGATCAGCAGGTCGGGGTTGGTCATCAGCGCCCGGCCGATCGCCAGCATCTGCTGTTCGCCGCCCGACAATTGCTGGCCGCCGTGGCCCAGCCGTTCGGTCAGGCGCGGAAAGGTCTCCAGCACGCGCGCATAGGTCCAGTCGCGCCGGCCCTGTTCGCCGGCGCGCGCCGCCACCAGCAGGTTTTCGCGCACGTTCAGGTTGGGGAAGATGCCGCGGCCCTCGGGCACGTAGGCCACGCCCATCTGCGCGATCGCATGCGGCCGGGCGCGGGTGCAATCGGCGCCGCGCACCGCCACGCGGCCCTGCGCGCTGCGGATCTGCCCGACCAGGCTGCGGATCAGCGTGGTCTTGCCCATGCCGTTGCGGCCCACCAGTCCCACCGACTCGCCCGCCGCGATGCGCAGGCCGACGCCGCGCAGCACATGGCTGGCGCCGTAGTACACGTGCAGGCCGTCGGCTTCGATCAGTGCGCGCATGCGTGCTCTCCGTCCAGGTCTTCGCCGAGGTATGCGGTGCGCACCTCGGCGTTGGCGCGGATCTGCGCCGGATCGCCGCTGGCGATGCTGCTGCCGTTGACCATCACCGTGATGGTGTCGGCGCTGCGGAACACCGCGTCCATGTCGTGCTCCACCAGCAGGATGGCGTGGTTGGCCTTGAGCGATTGCAGCAATGCCAGGATGCGGTCGGTTTCTTCCGGCCCCATGCCGGCCAGCGGTTCGTCCAGCAGCAGCACTTGCGGCTCGCCGGCCAGGCACATGGCGATCTCCAGTTGGCGCTTGCGCCCGTGCGGCAACAGACCGGCCGGCTGCGCGGCGTCGGCGGCCAGGCCGGTGCGTTCGAGCGCCTGCGCGGCCAGTTCGGCGCTGGCCGCGCAGGCCGTGGCCGGCCGCCACCAGCGCCAGAAGCGCTGGCGCCGGGCCTGGGCCGCCAGCCGGCAGTTCTCGAATACGGTCAGTTCGGGGAACAGCGTCGAGCGTTGGTAGCTGCGGCCCAGGCCGGCGCGGGCCCGCTCCGGCTGGCCCCAGGCGGTGATATCGCGCCCGCCCAGCGACACCCGGCCGCTGTGGGGCGCGAGTTCGCCGGACAGGATGTTGATCAACGTGGACTTGCCCGCGCCATTGGTGCCAATGACGGCATGGACTTCGCCACGCCGTAGCGCCAGCGACACGCCGTTGACGGCGGTCAGGCCGCCGAAGCGCCGGGTGACCGCGTCGGCAGCCAGCAGGGGGTCAGGCATGGGGTTCTCCTTGGATCGGCAGGGGCAGCGGCTTGGCGGCGGCGGCCGATGGGGCCGGCGCTTGCCGCGCGCGGCGCCGGCGCCATTGCGCCGGCAGGCCGGCCAGCCCGTCGGGCAGCAGCGCTACCAGCGCGATGATGGTCAGGCCCAGCGGCAGGTGCCAATGGCGCGCGTAGTCGCCGAACAGCGCCTGTGACTGGAACAGTTCCTGCAGCAGCACCAGCGTGGCCGTGCCCAGCACCGCGCCGCCCAGGCTGCCCATACCGCCCAGGATCACCATCAGCAGCACCAGCCCCGACTGTTCCCAGGCCAGCAGTTCGGGCGTGACGAAGCCGTCCTTGAGCGCGAACAGGAAGCCGGCCAGGCCGGCCAGCGCGGCGCCGATCACATAGGCCGACAGCTTGTACGGATAGGTCGAATAGCCGGCCGCCCGCATGCGTTGTTCGTTGATGCGGATACCGGCCAGCGCGGCGCCGAACGGCGAGCGCCGCAGCAAGGCCAGGAAACCCCAGGCCAGCGCCAGGCAGGTCAGCACGAAGAAGTAGTAGGTGTGGCCCTGGTCCAGGTCGAACGGCAGCCAGCCGCCGATGGCCGCTTGCGGCCGGAAATACAGATAGATGCCGTCGCTGCCGCCGCCGACCTCGGTGTCATGGAACACGTAATAGGCCATCTGCGCGAAGGCCAGCGTCACCATGATGAAGTACACGCCGCGCGTGCGCAGCGCCAGCGCGCCGGTCAGCGCGGCATAGGCTGCCGCTGCCAGCAGCGCCGTCGGCAACAGCAGCCACAGGCTGGCGGCTTCGGATTGCGGCGACAGCAGCGCGGCGACATAGGCGCCGATGCCGAAGAACGCCGCGTGGCCCAGGCTGACCAGTCCGGCGCCGCCCACCAGCAATTGCAGGCTGAGCGCGAACACCGCGTAGATCATGATCTTCACGGCCAGGCCGGTGTAGTAGTCGCTGCCGCTCCAGGCGAAGGCCGCCAGGGCCAGCAGGGTCGCGACAGGCAGGATTCGATGCATCTTCATGGTCAGCCCTGTTTGAACAGCCCTTCGGGCTTGCACAGCAGAATCGCGGCCATCAGCACGTACACCAGCACGCCGGCGGCGGCCGGGAACAGCACCTGGCCGAAGGTCTCGACCACGCCCACCAGCATCGCCGCCAGGAACGCGCCGCGGATCGAACCGATGCCGCCGATCACCACCACCACGAAGCAGATGATCAGCACGCTGTTGCCCATGCCGGGATAGACCGACGACACCGGCGCGGCGATGCTGCCCGCCAGCGCCGCCAGCGCCACGCCGGCCGCGAACACCAGCCGGTACAGCTTGTTGACGTCGATGCCCAGCGACCCGGTCATCTCGCGGTTGCTGGCGCCGGCACGCAGCATCATGCCCAGCCGCGTGCGCGCGATGACCCAGTACAGCAGCAGCGCCACCGCGATGCCCACCGCCGAAATGAACAGGCGGTACACCGGATAGCTCATCACGTCGCCCAGGGCGATGCTGCCTTGCAGCCAGGACGGCAGCGGCACGCCGTGGACGTCATTGCCGACCAGGATGCTGCGCAACTCCTCGAACACCAGGATCAGGCCATAGGTCATCAGCACCTGCTGCAAATGATTGCGGCGGTACAGGTAGCTGAAGAACGCCGCTTCCAGCAGATAGCCGAGCGCGGCGGCGGCCAGCACGCACACCGCCAGCGTGGCGACGAAGCCGCCGCCGAGCCAGCGCTCCACCGCCGGCCCCAGCGCGAACGCCATGTAGGCGCCGATCATGTAGAAGCTGCCGTGCGCCAGGTTGATGATCCCCATGATGCCGAAGATCAGCGTGAGCCCGCTGGCCACCAGGAACAGCAACAGGCCGTACTGGAAGGCGTTCAGGCTCTGGATGAGCAGGATGCCGACGTCCATGGGAGCGCCGTCCCTAGAGCTTGCAGCCGCGCGCGGGGTCGGCCAGCTTGCGCACGGCCACCTCGACCACCTTGTTCTCCAGGCCGTCGACGCGCCGCAGGTAGATGTCCTGCACCGGGTTGCCGGCCTTGGACAGCGTGAACGGACCGCGCGGGCTGTCGACCGTGGCGCCGCGCATGGCCTGGCGGAATTCCGCCTTCTTGCCGAAGTCGCCCTTGACCGCCGCCAGGCCCGACTGCATCAGTTGCGCGGCGTCATAGCCCTGCACCGCATACACGTCCGGCTGCATGTTGTAGGCCTTGCCGTAGTCGGCGCGGAAGGCGTTGTCGCGCGGCGTGTTCAGGCCGTCGGCATAGTGCAGCGTGGTCAGCAGCCCCTGCGCCGACGCGCCCTGCGCCTGCAGCGTGCCGTCGGTGAGAAAGCCCGAGCCGTACAGCGGAATGGTCTTGTCCAGGCCGGCCGCGTGATAGTCCTGCACGAATTTCACGGCGCCGCCGCCGGCGAAGAAGGTGAACACCATGTCGGGCTTGAGCGCGGCGATCTCGGTCAGCAGCGACTGGAATTCGACATTGGGGAAGGGCAGGCTGAGTTCCTTGACGACTTTGCCGCCGGCCTTTTCGAAACCTTCCTTGAAGCCGCCGATGGCTTCGTCGCCGGCCGCGTACTTCCAGGTGATGGTCACCGCGGTCTTGTGGCCGCGCGCCTTGGCCACCGGACCCATGGCGTAGGCGGGCTGCCAGTTGGTGAACGAGGTGCGGAAGATGCCGGGGCCGCACAGCGGTCCGGTGATGGCGTTGGCGCCGGCGTTGGTCACGATCAGGGTGGTGTCGGTGTCTTTGGCGGCCTTGGCCAGGGCCATCGCCACTCCCGAGTGCACGGTGCCGATCAGCACGTCGACCTGGTCGCGCTTGATCAGCCGGTTGGCGTTTTCGGCGGCCTTGGAAGGGTTGGACTCGTCATCCACCTTGAAGTACTCGAGCTCGCGCCCGCCGAGCTTGCCGCCTTGTTCGGCCACATACAGTTTGAAGCCATTCTCGATGGCGGTGCCGAGCGCGGCATAGGTGCCGCTGTAGGGCAGCATGAAGCCGACTTTGAGTTTGTCGGCGGCCAGGGCGCCGCTTGCGGCCAGCATCAGCGCCGCGCCTAGCGCGGCCCGGGTCAGGGCGTGGGTCATGGTGGAGTCTCCGTGCTTGTCATGGGCTGCCGCTGGGGCGGCCGGGTTGTTCCAGCGCGCCGACGAAGCCGGCGATGGCCTGGATAACGGTGGCGGGCTGGTCCTTGTGCGGCGAATGGCGGCAGTCGGGAATCTCCAGCAGTTGCGTCTGCGGCGCGGCGCGGCGGATACCGCGTATCTGTTCGAGCGTGCCGTATTCATCGTCCACGCCCTGCATCGCCAGGACCGGACAGGTAATGCGCGGCAGATGTTCTTCGATGTTCCAGCGGCGGAAGGGGGGATCGAGCCAGATATCGTTCCAGCCCCGGAAGGCCGAATCGACGTCGTCGTGGTGGCGCGCCAGCCGCGCGCGCAGATCCGTGTCCCGGTAGGCCTGGCGCGCCTGTTCGATGTGCGTCACGGTGCGGTCCTCGACGAAGATGTGCGGCGCGGCGACCGCCACGCCGGCCACCGCGCCGGGATGCATGGCGGCATAAAGCAGGGCGATCGAGCCGCCATCGCTGTGGCCGAACAGGATGGGGCGGTCGCGTCCGGCGTCGATGCCGAGCGCGGCGAACAGCGCCGGCAGCGCCTCGCCGGCCTCGCGGTGCATGAAATCCACCTGGCGCTTTTCCCCCGCCGCCAGCGGCGTGGAGCGGCCATAGCCGTAGCGCGAATAGACCAGGCCGCGGCAGCCGGCGGCCGCGCAGGCCTGTCGCGGCCAATCCTTCCACATCGACACCGAGCCCAGCCCTTCGTGCAGGAACACCAGCAGCGGCGCGTGCGGGCGCGATGCCGCGATCCACTGGTATTCCAGCTGCAGGGGGCGGCCGAACGCATGCACGTCGGCGCGGGCGCCGGATGCGGGAAGCGGCACGGCGCTCATGGCGTGACCTGTTCCAATTGCCGCAGCCGGAAGCGCTGGATCTTGCCGGTGGCGGTCTTGGGCAGTTCGTCGGTGAAGTCGATCTGGCGCGGGTATTTGAAGGGCGCCAGGTGCTGCTTGACGTAGCGTTGCAGGTCGGCGCCGGTGTTGGCGTCGGGCGCATAGCCCGGCCGCAGCACCACATAGGCCTTGGTCTTGACCAGCCCATCGTGATCGGGCACGCCGATCACCGCCGCTTCCAGCACCGCCTCGTGCTGCACCAGCACGTTCTCGACCTCCACCGGCGATACATATTGGCCGCTGACCTTGATCATGTCGTCGCTGCGGCCGGCATAGGTGTAGTAGCCGTCGGCGTCGCAGATGTACTTGTCGCCGCTCTTGAGCCAGTCGCCCAGAAAGCACTGGCGCGTCTTGTCGCGGTTGTTCCAGTACATCAGCGCGGCGCTGGGGCCTTTGATGTAGAGGTCGCCGATGGCGCCGGCGGCCACCGGCGCGCCGTTGTCGTCGCGCAGCTGTACTTCGTAGCCGGGCACCGGTTTGCCGGTGGTGCCGTAGCGTAACTGGCCGGCGCGGTTCGACAGGAAAATGTGCAGCATCTCGGTCGAGCCGATGCCGTCCAGGATGTCACAGCCGAAATGGCGCTGGAAGCGTTCGCCGATGTCGCGCGGCAGGGCTTCGCCGGCCGAGGTGCAGATGCGCATCGCCACCTGGTCGCGCGACGGCAGGTCCGGCGCGGCCAGCATGCTGGCGTAGAGCGTCGGCACGCCATAGAACACGGTCGGGCGGTGCCGCACCAGGCGCTGGAACACGGCTTGCGGCGTGGGCCGCTCGGCCATCAGCACGACGGTGGCGCCGACCGACAGCGGAAACGTCAGGCCGTTGCCCAGCCCGTAGGCGAAGAACAGCTTGGCGGCCGAGAACGCCACGTCGTCCTCGCGGATGCCCAGCACCGGCTTGGCGTACAGCTCGGCGGTGTGCCACAGATTGCCATGGGTGTGGACCACGCCCTTGGGCTTGCCGGTGGACCCCGACGAATACAGCCAGAAGGCGATTTCATCGGACAGCGTGCGCGCGGCGGGCGCCAGCGGGGCGGCGGCCAGCAGCGCTTCGAGGTCGTGGGCGCCGTCAGGCAGCGCCGCGGCCGGGCGCGACACCACCAGGTGCTCGACCTCGCCGGGCGCCTGAGCCAGCGCCGCCTGCAGCGTCGGCAGCAGGCTCCCGGAGACGAAGGCGGCCCGCACGCGGCTGTGGCTGAGGATGTAGGCATAATCGTCCGGCGTCAGCAGCGTGTTCACCGCCACCGGCACCACGCCCGCGTGCAGCGCGCCCAGGAACACCACCGGCCAGTCGGCCGTGTCCTGCATCAGCAGCAGGATGCGCTCTTCGCGCCGCAGCCCCAGCTGGCGCAGCGCGCCCGCCATGCGGGCCACGCGCTCGGCCAACTGGCCGTAGGTGATCTGGCCGCTATCGTCGATGTAGGCGGGTTTGGCGGCGCGCGGCGCGTTCAAGGCGGCCAGGTGGCTGGCGAAATTCAGTTCGGTGGGGCAGGCATTCACGGTTGTCTCCTGGTGTCCTGGCGGGCGGGGCGGCCCTTGCGGCGGTCCGCAAGCGTCTGGCGGCTTGTCGTGACCGGCGGCATGGCAGGGGCGTGGGTCAGCCGACGCCGGCGGGGGGCCGGCCGCGCGCGATGCGGCGGCGGGGAGGCGGACGCGGATTCATGGCTGGGTGAACTCGATGGCGCCGCCCGGCAGCAGATACAGCACCAGCGCGCGGCCCTGCGTCACCGTGGGGCGATGGGCGCTGCCAGGTCCGTAGACCAGCCAGCCGGCGCCGTGGCCGTCGAAGCGGGCCTCGGCGGTCAACGGCATGATCAGGTCGATTTCGCCATTCGGATGGGCGTGGTGCGGGCCGGCCAGGTCGTCCATGTCGACCACATCGACCGAGCAGCCGGCCAGGTCCTCGGCCGGCTTGATGACGCGGCCATAGCGGATGCCGCCGCCTTCCCGGCTGCACATCCAGCCGTCGGCCACGCCCTGCCTACAGGTGGTGAAGATGTCCGCGTACAGGGCGCTGTCGGGGCCGGCCTCGGCATTGAGCCGCTGTTGCAGGGCGCCGTCGAGCGCCTGGCCGGCCATCAGGCCCGTCACCTGGCGCATCAGCGCGTGGAATTGTTCTGGCGTGCTCACCCTGTCTCCTCCTATACACTGTCGGCGCTTCAGCGGCGGATGCAATCCAATGCTGTTTTGCTACACCTGACACACTGTTGAAGCCATGGAAGGAAAAATAGTGCTTCCATTGATGTGGGTCAAGCACTATAGTGCATAAATCGGGTGTTATCAGGGTTTTTGCGGAGTCAGCTACACCATGAACCAAGCGCTAGACACGGCGCCAACCGAACCCAGGCGGGAAGCCTTTTTGGTGGCATTGGGCGAGCGGGTGCGCCGCCTGCGGGCCATACGCGGCATGACGCGCAAGAGCCTGTCGCAGGTGACGGGCGTGTCCGAGCGCCACCTGGCCAACCTGGAACACGGGGTGGGCAACGCCTCGATCCTGGTGCTGTTGCAGATCGCCAAGGCCTTCAACTGCGCGCTGGCCGAGCTGGTTGGCGACGTCACCACCGAATCGCCCGACTGGCTGTTGATCCGCGAACTGCTCAGCGGCCGCACCGAATCCGACCTGCAGCGCGCCCGCGAGGCGCTGACCCAGTTGTTCGGCGTGGGCGCCGGCGCGCAGCGGCCCAACCGCACCCAGCGCATCGCGCTGATCGGTCTGCGCGGCGCCGGCAAGTCGACCCTGGGTCAGATGCTGGCCGACGACCTGGGCTACCCGTTTGTCGAGCTGAACCGCGAGATCGAGCGCGTCGCGGGTTGCAGCATCCTGGAGATCCACAACCTGTATGGCCCCAACGCCTACCGCCGCTACGAGCGCCGCGCGCTCGAAGAAGCGGTACAGATCTATCCGGAGATGGTGCTGGCCACGCCGGGCGGACTGGTGTCCGAGCCCGCCACGCTCAACCTGCTGCTGGCCCATTGCTATACGGTCTGGCTGCGCGCCACGCCCGAAGAGCACATGGGCCGCGTGATGGCGCAGGGCGATTTCCGGCCCATGTCCGGCAACAACGAGGCGATGGCGGACCTGAAGCGTATCCTGGCCGGACGCGAGGCCTTCTACGCCAAGGCCGACCTGACCTGGGTCACCAGCCACCTGGAGGTGCAGGAGAGCTTCGCCGGCCTGCGCGCGCAGGTGCGCAAGGCCTGCGGCCTGCCGTTGTAACGCCCGCGTCCTTGCGCCGGCCGCCGGGGCCGCCCTTTGGGGCGGCCTTTTCTTTGGCGGCCTTTTCTTTGGCGCGGCGCAGGGGGGCGGGGCGTCCGCGCACCGGAAGCGGCGCCAGCGGCCGGCAGCACGGCGGCATCCTGCGATCTGCACTTTTGTGCATCTTTTGCTTGACGGTCATTTTCGCCTGCACTAATCTGCATAATAATTCATGTCGTGCAGTATTTTTCCTGTCCGATTCGGGCATTAGGAGACAAGCGATGAGCAGCACCGCCAGCAAGGTCGACTTTCGGACCGATCCCACCCAGTACCGTCATTGGCGCCTGTCGTTCGATGGCCCGGTCGCCACGCTGGCGATGGACGTGGCCGAAGACGGCGGCCTGCGCCCTGGCTACAAGCTCAAGCTCAATTCCTACGACCTGGGCGTGGACATCGAGTTGCACGACGCGCTGCAGCGCATCCGCTTCGAGCATCCCGAAGTGCGCAGCGTGGTCGTCACCAGCATGAAGGACCGCATCTTCTGTTCGGGCGCCAACATCTTCATGCTGGGCCTGTCCTCGCATGCCTGGAAGGTCAACTTCTGCAAGTTCACCAACGAAACCCGTAACGGCATCGAGGACTCCAGCCGCCACAGCGGCCTGAAGTTCATCGCCGCGCTCAACGGCGCCTGCGCCGGCGGCGGCTACGAGCTGGCCCTGGCCTGCGACGAGATCCTGCTGGTCGATGACCGTTCGTCCTCGGTCGCCTTGCCCGAAGTGCCGCTGCTGGGGGTGCTGCCCGGCACCGGCGGCCTGACCCGCGTGACCGACAAGCGCCGCGTGCGCCATGACCACGCCGACATCTTCTGCACCTTGGTCGAAGGCGTGCGCGGCCAGCGCGCCAAGGACTGGCGCCTGGTCGACGATGTGGTCAAGCCGGCGCAATTCGAGGCCGCGGTGCGCGCGCGCGCGCTGGCCCTGGCCGAAGGCAGCGACCGTCCGGCCGGCGAGGCCGGCGTGGCGCTGACGCCGCTGGCGCGCGAGGAAAGCGCCGATGGCTTGTCCTACCGCTACGTCGACGTGCGGCTCGATCGCGACAAGCGCCAGGCCACCTGGACCGTGCGCGCGCCGCAGGGCCCGGTGGAATCCGAACTGGCCGACATCCTGGCCGCCGGCGCGGCCTGGTGGCCGTTGCAGATGGCGCGTGAGCTGGACGACGCCATCCTGTCGCTGCGCACCAATGCGCTGGACATCGGCACCTGGATCTTCAAGACCGAGGGCGATGCGCAGGCCGTGCTGGCGGCCGACGCCGCGCTGCAGCGCCACGCGGGTCACTGGTTCGTGCGCGAAACAGCCGGCCTGCTGCGCCGCACGCTGGCGCGCCTGGACGTGACCTCGCGCAGCCTGTTCGCGCTGGTCGAGCCGGGCTCGTGCTTTGCCGGCACGCTGCTGGAACTGGCGCTGGCTGCCGACCGCGGCTACATGCTGGACAGCGAGGGCGAGGAACACGAGGCGGCCCAGTTGATCGTGGGCGAGAGCAACTTCGGCGCCTACCCGATGGTCAACGGCCAGAGCCGTTTGCAACGCCGTTTCCACGAGGAACCGGCGCCTTTGGAAGCGGTGCGGGCCCGCGCCGGCCAGCCGCTGGCCGCGCGCGAGGCGCTGGAACTGGGGCTGGTGACCTACGCGCCCGACAGCATCGACTGGGATGACGAAGTGCGCATGATGCTGGAGGAGCGCCGCGCGCTGTCGCCCGACGCGCTCACCGGGCTGGAGGCCAACCTGCGCTTCGGCGGCCGCGAAACCATGGAAACGCGCATCTTCGGCCGCCTGACCGCGTGGCAGAACTGGATCTTCAACCGTCCCAACGCGGCGGGGGAGAAGGGCGCGCTCAAGTTGTACGGCAAGGGCGAACCGGCGGCGTTCGACTGGAACCGCGTCTGAGCGGCTTCCCACGGCAAACACCGAGACACGGCGTCGGTCCGCATGCGGCCGGCGCCCCACGTACCCGACGCCGCCCCGACGCGGCCTTCCATCCAGGAGCAGAGACAATGTCAGGCATCAACTACAGCGACAAGATTCCCAATAACGTCAACCTGTCCGGCGACCGCACGCTGCAACGCGCGCTGGAGCACTGGCAGCCCAACTACCTGCAATGGTGGCAGGACATGGGCCCTGACGGTTCCCACGGCTTCGATGTCTACCTGCGCACCGCCGTCAGCGTCGAGCCCGACGGCTGGGCCCACTTCAACCATGTGCGCATGCCCGACTACCGCTGGGGCATTTTCCTGGCGCCGCAGGACGGCCAGCGCAAGATCCACTTCGGCGAAAACATGGGCCGCGACGTGTGGCAGGACGTGCCGGGCGAACATCGCGCCAACCTGCGCCGCATCATCGTCACGCAGGGCGACACCGAACCCGCTTCGATCGAGCAGCAACGCCACCTGGGCCTGACCGCGCCGTCGCAGTACGACCTGCGCAACCTGTTCCAGATCAACGTCGAGGAAGGCCGCCACCTGTGGGCCATGGTCTACCTGCTGCACCGCTACTTCGGCCGCGACGGCCGCGAAGAGGCCGACGCGCTGCTGCAGCGCACTTCCGGCGATTCGGACAACCCGCGCATCCTCGGCGCCTTCAACGAGAAGACGCCAGACTGGCTGGCGTTCTACATGTTCACCTATTTCACCGACCGCGACGGCAAGTTCCAGCTGTGCGCGCTGGCCGAATCCAGCTTCGATCCGCTGGCGCGCACCACCAAGTTCATGCTGACCGAAGAGGCGCACCACATGTTCGTGGGCGAATCCGGCATCTCGCGCGTAATCCAGCGCACCTGCGAAGTGATGAACCAGCTCAAGACCGACGACCCGGCCGCGGTGCGCGCCGCCGGCGTCATCGACCTGCCGACGATCCAGCGCTACCTGAACTTCCACTACAGCGTCACCATCGACCTGTTCGGCGCCGACCAGTCGTCCAACGCCGCCATCTTCTACGGCTCGGGCCTGAAGGGCCGCTATGAGGAAAGCAAGCGCAACGACGACCACCAGCTCAAGAACGACACCTACCGCGTGCTCTCCGTCGACAACGGCAAGCTGCGCGAAATCGAGGTGCCGATGCTGAATGCGCTGAACGAAGTGCTGCGCGACGACTTCATCCGCGACTCGGTGGCCGGCATCGGCCGCTGGAACAAGGTGATCGAGAAGAGCGGCATCGCCTTCCGCCTGCAGGTGCCGCACAAGGCCTTCAACCGCCAGATCGGCTCGCTGGCCGGCATCCGCATGTCGCCCGAGGGCGAGATCCTGTCCGAAGCGCAATGGCAGGCGCACCGCCACCAGTGGCTGCCCACGCCGGAAGACCGCGCGTTCGTCGCATCGCTGATGGGGCGCGTGACCGAGCCGGGCAAGTTCGCCAACTGGATCGCGCCGCCGGTCATGGGCATCAACCGCCAGCCGGTGAACTTCGAGTACGTACGTTTCAACTAAGGCCCCGCGGCGGCGCCTGGCGCCGCCGCCCCGCGCATTCGGATGACCGCGATGAACGCAGCCCTGCCCGTAGCAGTCCTGAAGCAGCACCTGATCGATCCCGAGATCTGCATTCGCTGCAACACCTGCGAAGAAACCTGTCCGATCGACGCGATCACGCACGACAGCAACAACTACGTGGTCGATCCGGACATCTGCAACGGCTGCATGGCCTGCGTGCCGCCGTGCCCGACCGGCTCGATCGACAACTGGCGGCTGGTGGCGCGCAGCGACGCTTACTCGGTGCAGGAGCAACTTGGCTGGGACGAGCTGCCGCGCGAGCAGCCCTTGCCGGACGCGCTGGCCGCCGTGGAGCCGGCAGCGGATGCGGCCATCGACCCCGCGCCGGCGGCGCAGGCCAGCGTGACGCCGGGCGCCAGCGTGCCGCCCTGGTCCGCCGCGCATCCCTACGTCAACCTCTATACCCACAAGACGCCGGTGACCGCCACCGTGGTCGGCAACTACCGCGTGACCGGCGCCGACACCGACAGCGACATCCATCACATCGTGCTGGACTTTGGCGAACTGCCGTTCCCGGTGCTGGAAGGCCAGTCCATCGGCATCCTGCCGCCCGGCACCGACGCCCAGGGCCGGCCGCACCATGCGCGCCAGTATTCGCTGGCCAGCCCGCGCGACGGCGAGCGCGCCGGCTATAACAACCTGTCGCTGACGGTCAAACGCGTCATCGAAGACCACCAGGGCCAGCCAGTGAGCGGGGTCTGCTCCAACTACCTGTGCGACCTGGCCAGGAACGACACGGTGCAGGTGATCGGGCCCTTCGGCCATACCTTCCTCATGCCGAACCACCCGGGCGCCAATCTCATCATGATCTGCACCGGCACCGGCTCGGCGCCGATGCGCGCCATGACCGAGCGCTACCGGCGCCGCATCGAGACCGGCGAGAACGGCCGGCTGATGCTGTTCTTCGGCGCCCGCACCGAACGCGAGCTGCCGTACTTCGGCCCGCTGATGAAGCTGCCGCGCGACTTCATCGACATCAACCTGGCCTTGTCGCGCGAGGCCGGCCAGCCCAAGCGCTACGTGCAGGACCTGATCCGTGAACGCGCCGCCGACGTGCGCGGCCTGCTGGCCGATCGCAATACCTGCATCTACGTCTGCGGCCTGAAGGGCATGGAAGTCGGCGTGCTGGACGCATTGCGCGACGTGACGGTGCAAGCGGGACAGGATTGGACTATCCTGCACGATGTGCTGCGCCGCGAGGGGCGGCTGCACTTCGAGACCTATTGAGCGGGCGGCTGCGGCCGCTCGCGAACGGTCGCCAATGCGAGGGGAAGTCCACCAATGAAGTTCGCTGATTTCAAGGACGGCATGCTGATCAAGGCCGGCCCGGTCACCATCACGGAAGCGGAAATTCTCGATTTTGCCCGCAAGTTCGACCCGCAGTGGTTCCACACCGATCTCAAGCGCGCCGCCGAGGGCCGCTGGGGCGGCCTCATCGCCAGCGGCTGGCATACCTGCGCGCTGGCCATGCGCATGGCGGTGGACGCCGCGCTGCACGATTCCGAATCATTCGGTTCACCGGGCCTGGGCGAAGTGCGCTGGCGCACACCCGTGCGGCCGGGCGACCAGCTGCGCCTGGAAGCCCGCGTGCAGGGTGCGCGCACCTCGTCGTCCCGTCCCGACCTGGGCATCATCACCTGGGCCTGGACGGTGATCAACCAGCACGACGAAGCCGTGCTGGAACTGGACGCGACCAGCCTGTTCGATCTGTCGGGAGACTAGGCCGGCTTCGGCGATCAGGGCCGCCGTACCGCCTTCAGGATATTCGCACCCTCCGGTCCCGTCGCCGCTTCCCATTGTTTTACCGAATCCGCCGCCGCCTCCTTCAATGCGCGGCGCACCGCTATGGGCACTGCGGTATCGATGGTCACGCCGTTCTTGCGCATGTTGGCGTAGTTCTGTTGCAAGCGGCCCTCGATGCGTTTCCACTGTTCGGCTTCGGTCTGCGCGGCGGCCTGGTCGATGGCCTTGCGCGACTTCGCGTCCAGCGCCTGGTAAGCCTGCAGATTCATCGTGGCCACCGAGATCGGCATGGCGTAGTTGATCTCCGCAAAACGCGGCAGATGTTCCCACAGCTTGCGGCCGGCGCCGCCGTCGCCCGAGGACAGCACCGCGTTGACCTCGCCCGAGGCGATGCGCGGCATCGCATCCGCGAACGAGATGTTCTGCGCGCGTGCGCCGGCCTTCTGCATCACGTTTTGCGAGGTCGCGTCGTATGTGCGGATGCTCAGGGCCTTGAGGGCCGCCACGCTGTCGACCTTTTGCTTGGACCAGATACCCGAGGCCGGCCATGGCGTGGTGTAAAGCAGCTTCTGGCCGTGCGCGGCCAGCAGCTTTTCATAGGCGGGACGCGCCGACTTGTTGAGCGCGCGGGCCTTGGTCAGCGAATCGGCCAGGAACGGCAGCGAGGACACGCCGAACAGCGGGTATTTCGTCGCCAGCGCGCCGGCGAAGGCGTCACCGGCATCGACCTTGCGCGCCTCGACGGCGTCGATCATGTCGCCGGACTTGATGCCGCGGGCGGCGTCGAAGCTGGTGTCGATCAGAACCTGGCCGCCGCTCTTGCTGCGCACCAGGTCAGCGAAGGTGGACACGCCTTGCCCCGGCATCGAGGTGGCCGGATACTCGGTGGTCATGGTGAGGGTGGTGGCGGCAAATGCGCCGTGGCTGGCAAAGGCGATGACGATGCCCGCCCACAGGCGGAACGAGGGACTGCCGTGCATGCGCGACTCCTGGTCGTGACGAAAAATCCGGGGTCGGGCAGGCCGATGCAGCAGGCCGGCGCCAGGCCAATGCCGCACAGCGTACGGCAAGGGCCGGATGCCGGCTAGATCCTGAAAACCCTACGTTGTCACGATGTCGAAGGGGCCCCGCCCAGCGCTTCAAGCTGATGCCCGGCCAGGACCAGCGAGGTCGGCGTCGTTGGGACTCTGCCAAAAAAAAACGCCCCTCGAAAGGGGCGTCAACGTTTCGCCATGGCGGCGAACCGCGCGTCGGGAGCAGAGCCGGGCTCCTTCCGCGCAGCGAACTGTGAATCAATAGAAGGCCTGGATGCCGGTCTGCGCGCGGCCCAGGATCAGGGCGTGCACGTCATGGGTGCCTTCGTAGGTGTTGACCACTTCCAGGTTGACCAGGTGGCGGGCCACGCCGAATTCATCGGAGATGCCATTGCCGCCCAGCATGTCGCGGGCCAAGCGGGCGATGTCCAGCGCCTTGCCGCACGAGTTGCGCTTCATGATCGAGGTGATCTCGACGGCGGCGGTGCCTTCGTCCTTCATGCGGCCCAGGCGCAGGCAGCCTTGCAGCGCCAGCGTGATCTCGGTCTGCATGTCGGCCAGCTTCTTCTGGATCAGCTGGTTGGCGGCCAGCGGGCGGCCGAACTGCTTGCGGTCCAGGGTGTATTGGCGGGCGGTGTGCCAGCAGGCTTCGGCGGCGCCGACCGCGCCCCAGGCGATGCCGTAGCGGGCCGAGTTCAGGCAGGTGAAGGGACCCTTCAGGCCGGACACGCCGGGCATCATCTGGTCGTCGGACACTTCCACTTCGTCCATCACGATTTCGCCGGTGATCGAGGCGCGCAGGCCGACCTTGCCGTGGATCGCGGGGGCGGACAGGCCCTTGGTGCCCTTTTCCAGGATGAAGCCGCGGATCTTGCCGTCGAACTCGCCGCCGACGCACTTGGCCCACACCACGAACACATCGGCGATGGGCGAGTTGGTGATCCACATCTTGTTGCCGGTCAGCTTGTAGCCGTCGGCGGTCTTGACCGCGCGCGTTTCCATGCCGCCGGGGTCGGAACCGTGGTTGGGTTCGGTCAGGCCGAAGCAGCCGATCCACTCGCCGCGCGCGAGCTTGGGCAGGTATTTCTGCTTCTGCGCTTCGCTGCCGAATTCGTTGATGGGCACCATCACCAGCGACGACTGCACGCTCATCATCGAGCGGTAGCCGGAGTCGATGCGCTCGACTTCGCGGGCGATCAGGCCGTAGCTGACGTAGTTCAGGCCGGCGCCGCCGTATTCGGCGGGGATGGTGGCGCCCAGCAGGCCCAGCTCGCCCATTTCGGAGAAGATTTCCGGGTCGGTCTTTTCGTTGCGGAAGGCATTCAGCACGCGCGGCGCCAGCTTGTCCTGCGAGTAGGCGTGGGCGGCATCGCGCACCATGCGTTCTTCTTCGGTGAGCTGCTGGTCCAGCAACAGGGGGTCTTGCCAGTGGAACGAGGGATTCGAGGACATGCTGGGTCTCCGCTATGGATTTCCGTTTTCGGAATCTGGAAAGTTTAAACCTAAAATAATTGGCGCGGCAACCCGGGGTTTACGTGACGCGCGGGCGCGTCGCCGTGGGTTGCCGCCGCCCCGGGGTATCAGTGCTGGGCCTTGAGCGCCGCGTCGCGGATCTTGTCCAGCGTGGTCGACGGCGTGATGGCCTGCGGGTCGATGAAGCAGTGCAGGATGGCCGGCTTGCCACTGGCCAGCGCGCGTTCGAAGGCCGGGGCGAACTGCTCGGTGGTCTCGACGCGTTCGCCGTGGCCGCCGAAGGCGCGGGCGTAGTCGGCGAAGTCCGGGTTCTTCAGCTCGGTGGCGGACACGCGGCCGGGATAGTGCTTTTCCTGGTGCATGCGGATGGTGCCGTACATGCCGTTGTCGACCAGCACCACGATGATGGGCAGGTCGTACTGCACGGCGGTGGCGAATTCCTGGCCGTGCATCAGGAAGCAGCCGTCGCCGGCGAAGCAGACCACGGTCTTGTCGGGCCAGACGCGCTTGGCGCCCACGGCCGCCGGCAGGCCGTAGCCCATCGAGCCCGAGGTCGGTGCCAGCTGCGTGCCGAAGCGGGTGAAGCGGTGGAAGCGGTGCAGCCAGGTGGCGTAGTTGCCGGCGCCGTTGGTCATGATGGCGTCGGCCGGCAGGGTCTTTTCCAGGTAGTCCATGACCTGGCCCATCTGCAGCGCGCCCGGGGTGGCGACGGCTGTCGGGTCGCTCCATTTCAGGTACGACTCGCGCATGGCCTGCGTGCCTTCGGCCCAGGCCGGCTGGGCGGGGGCTTTCACGCCGGCCAGCGCCGCGGCGAAGGCGGCGGGCGAGGTGTTGATGGCCAGGGTCGGGCGGTACACGCGGCCGAGTTCGGCGGCATCCGGATGCACGTGCACCAGCTTCTGCCTGGGCACCGGGATGTCCAGCAGGGTGTAGGCCTGGCTCGGGTTTTCCGACATGCGGCCGCCGACCAGCAGCACCAGGTCAGCGTCGGCCACGCGCTTGAGCAGCGCCGGGTTGATGCCCAGGCCGACGTCGCCGATGAAACACGGGTGGTCGGCGGGGAACAGCATCTGGCGGCGGAACGACACCGCCGTGGGCAACGCGTGGCGCTGCGCGAAATCGGCGAACTGCTGCACCGCGCGCGCGTCCCAGCGCGTGCCGCCGAGAATCGCGACGGGGTGCTTCGCCTGCGCCAGCAGATGCTCCAGGTCGGCCAACTGGCCGGCGGTGGGGGCGGAGTCGATGACTTCGTAACGCGGCGCGTCGGCCACCTGGGCGGCTTCGACCAGCATGTCCTCGGGCAGCGCGATCACCACCGGGCCGGGGCGGCCGGAGGTGGCGATGTGGAAGGCGCGCGAGATCAGTTCGGGAATGCGCTCGACCTGGTCGATTTCGGTGACCCATTTGGCCTGGGTGCCGAAGACGGCGCGGTAGTCCATTTCCTGGAAGGCCTCGCGCTCGCGCATGCCGCGTTCGATCTGGCCGACGAACAGGATCATCGGGGTCGAGTCCTGCTTGGCGATGTGCACGCCGGCCAGCGCATTGGAGGCGCCCGGGCCGCGGGTCACCATGCAGATGCCGGGTTCGCCGGTCAGCTTGCCGTGGGCGTCGGCCATCATGGCCGCGCCGCCTTCCTGGCGGCAGACCGTGACCTTGATGTCGGCGTCGTGCAGCCCGTCCAGCACCGCCAGGTAGCTCTCGCCGGGAACGCAGAATACGTGTTTGACGCCTTGGGCGACGAGCTGGTCGACCAGGATGTGGCCGCCGAGGCGGGATGCTTGCTGGGACATGGTGGGTGTCAGGATGAGCCGAGAATAAGACTCCCGAGCATAATGTTCCTTGATCGCACAACGCAATTGATAAAATTGCACAATCTATTGATTCGCCGGCACGACCCGGCGGGACGGCCCGGGCCGCGTCGCCATTGACGCTGCCGGGCGGTGCCGCATCCCCGGCCGGTATTACGCCTCCGGTATTACGCCTCCCATGAGAAACGGCATTCCCAATCTGAGCGCCCTGCAGGCGTTCGAGGCCTCGGCCCGCCTGGGCAGCTTTTCGCGCGCCGCCGAAGAACTGTCGCTGACCCACAGCGCCGTCTATCGCCAGGTAGCCAGCCTGGAGGCGCGGCTCGGCGTGCAACTGTTCACGCGGGTGCGGCGGCGCATCGTGCTCACCGACCCTGGCGCCGAATATGCGGGACGTATCCGCCATCACCTGGACCAGATCGAGAAGGACACGTTCGGCCTGGTCAGCCGCACCGGCATGGGCCGCAGCATCCACATCGCCGTGGTGCCGACACTGGCCACCACCTGGCTGATCCCGCGGCTGGCGGATTTCCAGCGGGCACAGCCGGACATCACGGTCAGCCTGTCGGTGCGGACCCTGCCGTTCCAGTTCAAGGACCAGCCGTTCGACGGCGCGGTCTACCATGGCGACACGCTCTGGCCCGGCACGCAGGGGGTCTTGCTGTTTCCCGAGCGCGAGCTGGTGCCGGTCTGCGCGCCCGGGCTGATGGCAGGGGTTTCCGAGGCCGGAATGGGGGCGTTGGCCGGCATGACCCATTTGCACCTGAGCTCGCGGCCCGATGCCTGGCGCCAGTGGTACGGCGCCAACAACTACCTGTATGGCCCGCAGGCCGCGGGCGGCCCGCGCTATGAACTGTTCACCATGGTGATGGCGGCGGTGCAGGCCGGGCTGGGCGTGGGCCTGATGCCGCGCTTCCTGGCGCAGCCGGCGCTGGACCTGGGCACGCTGGTGATGCCGGTGCCGCAGTCGCTGACGGTGAGCCAGGGCTATTACTTTGGCTATCCGCAACGCAGCGAGCGCTCCGAGGCGTTGAAGCTGTTCGAGGCCTGGCTCAAGTCGGCTGCCGCGGCGGTGGTGGGGCGCTGACCCCGGGCGCGGGCCGCGCCGCCGTAGAATGTGGCCCATTGCCGGCGCCGCTTCCGGCCCCGCCAGCCGCCGGCCGGCTCTCCTGACGCATCGCATCCGCCCCATGCCCGATTCCCGCCCGACGCTCGCTTCCCAGGCCGACATCGATGCCTTCATCGACGCCGTCTGGCTCGAGGATGGCCTGTCGGCCAACACGCTGGCGGCATACCGGCGCGATCTGACCGGTTTCGCGCGCTGGCTGGAAGACCCCGCGGCCTACGCCCGCGAGATGGCTGACCGGCACGGCGAGGCGCCCCCGACCCATGCCGCGCCGGCGGCCGGCTCCGCCAAGGCGCTGGCCGAGGCGGGCAAGGCCGATATCGAGGCCTGGTTCGCCTTTCGCCACGAAGAAACCCGCGCCACCACCGCCAACCGGCGCCTGGCGGCGCTACGGCGCTTCTACGCCTGGGCCCTGCGCGAGCACCGCACCGCGCAAGACCCCTGCCTGACCCTGGTGGCGGCCAAGCAGCCCCCGCGCCTGCCCAAGACGCTGTCCGAGCAACAGGTCGATGCCTTGCTGCGCGCGCCGGACCTGTCCCAGGCGCGCGGCCTGCGCGACCGCGCCATGCTGGAAACGCTCTACGCCACCGGCCTGCGCGTGTCGGAGCTGGTCGGCCTGCGGGCGCTCGACGTCAGCCTGGACGAAGGCGTGGTGCGCGTGGTGCTGGGCAAGGGCGGCAAGGACCGGCTGGTGCCGCTGGGCGCGGAGGCGGCGCATTGGATCGATCGCTACCTGAAGACCGCGCGCCCCGAGCTGGCCGCCGGGCGCGTCAGCGATGCGCTGTTCATCACCGCCCGCGCCGAGGCCATGTCGCGCCAGGCGTTCTGGCAATTGGTCAAGAAGTACGCGGTGCTGGCGGGGGTGCATGCGCCGCTGTCGCCGCACGTGCTGCGCCATGCCTTCGCCACCCATCTGCTGAACCATGGCGCCGACCTGCGCGTGGTGCAGATGCTGCTGGGCCACGCCGACATCTCCACCACGCAGATCTACACCCATGTGGCGCGCGAGCGGCTGAAGGCGCTGCACGCCGCGCATCATCCGCGCGGTTGACGCCGGCGTTTGCGCGTCCGCGCCCGCCTGCCTACACTTTTGCCTTCGCCTTTCCAACGCCCTGCCATGAGCAAAGCCCGCCACGTTTCCGAAACCCCCGCCACCCAGTTCCTCAAGCAGCACAAGGTGGCGTACACCGAGCACACCTACGACTACGTCGATCATGGCGGCGCCGGCGAGGCCGCGCGCCAGTTGGGGCTGGACCCGCACGCGGTGGTCAAGACGCTGGTGATGGAAGACGAAGCGGCCAAGCCGCTGATCGTGGTGATGCATGGCGATCGCGAAGTCTCCACCAAGAACCTGGCGCGCCAGGCCGGCCTGAAGAAGGTCGAACCCTGCAAGCCCGAGGTGGCGCAGCGTCATTCCGGTTACCAGGTGGGCGGCACCTCGCCCTTCGGTACGCGCAAGAAGATGCCGGTGTGGGTCGAGGCCGAGATACTGCAATACCCGGTCGTCTACATCAACGGCGGCCGCCGCGGCTACCTCGTGGGCATCGATCCGAACGCGCTGGTGAGCCTGCTCGGCGCCAAGCCGGTGACGGTGGCGCTGGAGTAGGGGACTGGCCACGGCCTTGCGTTGCGCGCGGGCCGCTCATGACCCCCAAGGGCCGCACGCGGCGCCGCGTCGGGGCATCCGCCGCCGCGTGGTATCCGGTTACCACCCCCGTTCCTGCGGGCGGGGGCACAATGGCTACAGAACATCAAGAACCGGCCGCCCTGTCCTGGGGCGCCGTAGCCGGCGATTCCCCAACTCCAGGAGACAATCATGAGCAAGAGACTGTTGATGCTGGTCGGCGACTATGCCGAAGACTACGAGACCATGGTGCCGTTTCAGACGCTGTTGGCGGTGGGCCATACGGTGCACGCGGTCTGCCCGGGCAAGAAGTCCGGCGAAAGCATCGCCACCGCGATCCACGACTTCGAGGGCGCCCAGACCTACAGCGAAAAGCGGGGCCACAATTTCGCGCTGAACTACGACTTCGACCGGGTCGAGGCCGGCTCCTACGACGGCCTGGTGATCCCGGGCGGCCGCGCGCCGGAATACCTGCGCCTGAACGAGAAAGTGCTGGAGATCGTGCGCGCCTTCGACCAGGCCGGCAAGCCGATCGCCGCCGTCTGCCACGGCGCCCAATTGCTGGCGGCCGCGGGCATCCTCCAAGGCCGCACCTGCTCGGCCTACCCCGCGTGCGCGCCGGAAGTGCGGCTGGCCGGCGGCACCTATGCCGAGATCGGTATCGACCAGGCCTACACCGACGGCAACCTGGTGACGGCGCCGGCCTGGCCCGCGCATCCGGCGTGGCTGGCGCAATTCCTGGCCGTGCTCGGCACCCGGATCACGCCCTGAAGCGGCGCCGTGTGGCGGCCTGGGCCGCTGCGCGCGATCCGGCGCCGGTCGCCGCCTCGTTGGCGCGTCGCCCGGCCGATGGGCGTGTGCGCCGCAAAAAAAGGCGCCTGCCGCGGCAGGCGCCTTTTGCATGGCAGGCGAGGGTCAAGCTGCCATGTCCAGCACGATGCGGCCTTCGATCTGGCCGCGGCGCATGCGGTCGAACACGCTGTTGATGTTCTCCAGCTTCTCGGTGGCCACGGTCGCGTGCACCTTGCCTTCCTCGGCGAACTGCAGCGATTCCTGCAGATCCAGCCGCGAACCCACAATCGACCCGCGCACGGTCACGCCGTTGAGCACCATGTCGAAGATCGACAGCGGGAAGTCGCCCGGCGGCAGGCCATTGAGCGCCACCGTGCCGCCGCGGCGCACCATGCCCAGCGCCTGTTCGAAGGCCTTGGGCGACACCGCCGTGATCAGCGCGCCGTGAGCGCCGCCGATTTCCTTTTTCAGGTACGCCGCCGGATCGGTGGTCTTGGCATTCACCACCACTTCCGCGCCGAGGCGTTTGGCGAAGTCCAGCTTGTCGTCATCGATGTCCACCGCCGCCACGTTCAGGCCCATGGCGCGCGCATATTGCACCGCCATGTGGCCCAGCCCGCCAATGCCGGAGATCACGACCCAGTTGCCCGGGCGCGTGTCGGTCATCTTCAGTCCCTTGTAGACCGTGACGCCGGCGCACAGCACCGGGGCGATGTCCACGAAGCCGACATTCTTGGGCAGCAGGCCCACATAGTCCGCCGCCGCCAGCGCGTACTCGGCGAAGCCGCCGTTGACCGAGTAGCCTGCGTTCTGCTGCTGTTCGCACAGCGTTTCCCAGCCGCCCAGGCAATGCTCGCAGTGACCGCAGGCGGAATACAGCCACGGGATGCCGACGCGGTCGCCTTCCTTGACGTGCGTCACGCCCTGGCCCACCGCCACCACGTGACCCACGCCCTCGTGGCCGGGAATGAAAGGCGGATTGGGCTTGACCGGCCAGTCGCCCTCGACCGCATGCAGGTCGGTGTGGCAGACGCCGCAGGCCTCGATCTTCACCAGCAGTTCGCCGGCGCCGGGGCGCGGCACGTCGACTTCTTCGATTTCCAGGGGTTTGCCGAATGCGCGAGCCACGGCGGCCTTCATGGTTTTGTTCATTGCTACCTCCGAAGTCAGAACAGTCTTAGCATGCTCGGATGGGTGTGCGGCCGAGACCTTGATTTATATCAACGGGGGCCGGAAGGCTTCGACGCAAGAAACTTATCGTTGCAGAATGGGCGCGGTGCGCACCTGGGCGCGGTATCTTGCCGCGCTGGCGGCTCTCGTCGTACAGTGGCCCGCAGGTATCGTGTCGGCATCAGGAGCGCCCATGTGTGAAATCTTCATCCGCGCGAGCGAGCAGTCCTACGCGCCCGAGACCCGTTCCCTGCGCCTGCACGGCGCGGCCACCAGCCTGCGGCTGGAGCAGTTGTTCTGGCAGGTGCTGGAAGAAATCGCGGCACGCGACGGCATGCGGGTGACGCAACTGATCGAGCGCCTTTATGACGAACTGGTGGAATACCGCGGCGAGGCCGCCAATTTCACTTCGTTCCTGCGGGTGTGCTGCCTGAGGTACCAGCTGCTGCAAGCCGAGGGCCGCATTCCCGCCGATGCGGCGGTGCCGATCCGCTCGCTCAACGCCAAGGCGGTATTGGAGGGCCTGCCGCCTGCGATGTACGACCCTCAGCCGCTGCGTGCGAAACGGCCGGTGGCGGCGTAGACGGCTCACCGTGGCGCAGCAGGCGAAAAAAAGCCCGATCCTGGATCGGGCTTTTGCTTGGGCGGGGCGATGCGCGGATCAGCCGCCGGGCTGGGTCGAGGCCATGGCCACTTCGCTCTGCACGATGCGGCGGATGCGTACGGCATCGCCGATGCGCGACAACTTGCCTTGCGAATCCAGCAGCACGATCGCCAGATCGCGGCCATTGATGCGCGCCAGCATCACCAGGCATTCGCCGGCTTCGTTGATGTAGCCGGTCTTGGATACCTTGATGTCCCAGTCGGGCTTGCGCACCAGCAGGTTGGTGTTGCGGAAGGTCTGCGTGCGTTTGTTGATTTCGACGTCGTATTCGGTGTCGGTGGAATAGCGGTGGATCAACGGGCGCTGCGCCGCGGCGCGCAGCAGGCGGGCCAGATCGCGCGGCGACGAGACATTATTGCTGGACAGGCCGGTAGGCTCGATGAAATGCGTGCTGGTCATGCCCAGCGACTGCGCCTTGGCGTTCATGGCCGCGACGAAGGCGGGCAGGCCGCCGGGGTAATTGCGGCCCAGGGCATTGGCGGCGCGGTTTTCCGAGGACATCAGCGCCAGGTGCAGCATGTCGCCGCGCGACAGCCGGGTGCCCACGCGCAGGCGCGACGTGGTGTGCTTGAGGCCGTCGATGTCGTCATCGGTGATCTCGAGCATCTCGTCCATGGGCTGGTTGGCGTCCACTACCACCACGGCGGTCATCAGCTTGGAAATCGAGGCGATCGGGCGCACCACGTTTTCGTTCTTGGCGAAGATCACGGTGGAGGTGGCCAGATCCTGCACGTAAGCCGTGCTGGAGCGCAGCGCGGCGGCTTCGGCGCGCACCGACACCGCGGGTGGCGGCATGGCGGCGGCGGCCGTGCGTTGCGCGCGCGGCGGCTTGTTCGGCTTGCCGTTCTTGCCGCTGGCGCCCTTCTTGGATGAGCCATGTTGGGCCACGGCCTGGCGGCTGCCCTTGGGCGGCGCCTTCTTGCCCGCAACCTGCTTGGGCGCGCCCTTGCCAGCCGTATGTTTGCCCGCGGCGGCCTTGGGCGTGGCCTTGGCCGTGCTGTGCTTGGGCGTGGCCGCCTTGCCGGCGCCGGCTTTCTTGGCGGGGGCGGGGGCTTTCTTGGCTTGTTGGGCCTTGCAGGCGGCCGACTTGGCGTTGGTCTTGCAGGGATCGGTGTGCTTCGCGGCGAGCGCGGCAGGGGGCAGGAGCGCGCACATCGCCAGCGCCGCCGGCGCTATCGCGTTCGCAATTGCACGTTTCCAGTTAAATGCCATGGTTTGAGCAGGCTTGTCAGTCTGTGAAGAATTGTTTCCCGGGTCGAGCTTGTGGCGGTTCCGGAAAAGTCCAGATGAATTAGGGGGTTACGCGTCGAATTTAAACAGCAATTTCAAGTGATGCGCAAGGCGATTCACCATCATTGGGCAAAAAAATATCGGGGCCGTATTGACGGGCGACACAGACGTCACCGGGCGCGTTCCGCGACGCTACTGGCGCGCGGCGCGTGAGCGTAGCCCGGAATGACCCTCAATTGGCTGAATACGTGGGAAGGGTTTGCAATGGGCCTGCGTGATCGAGGCCGGGAAGGGTGGCCTCGCCGGGTGGAATCGAACCACCAATTGACCCTTAGGAGGGGCCGGTTATATCCATTTAACTACGGCGAGACGGGCAGCATGGGCGTTCCCGGAAGACGCCTGGGCCATAAAGGGCGCCTAGTGCCTTGATATTCCAGGGAAAGACCAGGGGCGCAAGTGTAACACCATTGGGTAGTAGCCGAAAAATAGTGGATTTAATCAACTATATGCCCTATATTGCCCGGCATGGGCCCGTCGTCGTCGCGCTGGACGCGGCGGGCCGGCCCCAGACCCAGAACATCCAGGAGCAGGCATGACCCCGACTTTCCACACGATCCTGCTGGACGTGCAGGACCGTGTCGCCACGGTGACGCTGAACCGGCCCGACAGCCGTAACGCGCTCAATTCCCTGATGTGCGCCGAGTTGGTGCAGGCCATGCAGCAACTGGCGGACAACCCCGACGTGCACGTGCTGCGGATCGCCGCGGCCGGCCCGGCGTTCTGCGCCGGCGCCGACCTGAAAGAGCGCAAGACCATGTCGAATGCCGAATTGACGGCGCGCCGGGTGCAGGGCTTTGCCGCCTATGCCGCCATCGAGCGCATGCCGCAGCCGGTGATCGCGGTGGTGCAGGGGGCCGCGTTCGGTTCCGGTTGCGAAATCGCCGCGGCCTGCGACTTCGTGCTGGCCTCGTCCGAGGCCACGTTCTGCTATCCGGAGGTGGGCTGGGGCACGGTGGGCGCCACCCAGCGCCTGCCGCGTATCGCCGGCGCCCGCAAGGCCAAGGAACTGTTGTTCACCGGCCGCCGTTTCGACGCGGCCGAAGCGCGCGAGATCGGTCTGGTCAATCAGGTCTATGCGCCCGAGGCGCTTGCCGCGGAGGCGGCGCGGATGGCGGCAGCCATTGCGCGCGCCGCGCCCCTGACCGTCAGGCTGACCAAGCGCAGTATCGACCAGGGGCTGGCGACGACGCGCGAGGGCGCGATGGCGATCGAATTGCTGGCCATCGAGGAAAACCTGCGCGGCACCGATTGGAAGCAGGCCATCGCCGGATTCGGCGCGGCGGGAGACAAGGCATGATCGGCCCGACGATTCTGTCGCAGGCACTGGCGCGCCAGGTGGCCGATCGCGCCGACGCCGAAGCCTTCGTCGCGCCCGGCGAGCGCCACACCTGGGCGGCGTTGCAGGAAGGCGCGCGCCGCATCGCCCGCGGCCTGCATGCGGCGGGGGTGCGCCGTGGCGACCACGTCGGCGTGCTGTTGGGCAACGGCGGCGCCTGGGTGCAGGTGTTCTATGCCTGCGCCCTGCTGGGCGCCGTGACGGTGCCGGTCAACACGCGCTTCAAGACCGATGAATTGGCGTTCTGCCTCAAGCAGGCGGACGTTCAACTGCTGCTGACGGCCGACACCTTCCTGGGCATCGATTTCCTCGATCTGCTGGCGCAGGTCGAGCCGGCGCTGACGACCGCCTTGCCCGGGCAGGCCCTGCCGCTGCTGCGGCGCGTGGTGGTGCTGGGAGAGCGCTGCCCCACGGGCGCGCAATCATGGCAGGACTTCCTGCGGGCCGGCGCCACGGTCGACGATGCGGCGCTCGACGCCGTCATGCGCGCCGTGGCGCCGGACGACGTGCTGCTGATCCAGTACACCTCGGGCACCACCTCGTTCCCGAAGGGCGTAATGCTGACGCACGCCAACATGCTGACCAACGCCTGGGCCGCGGCGCAGCGCATCGGCGTGCGGCCCGACGACCGCTACTTCAGCATCCGCCCGTACTTTCACGTGGCCGGCACCACCTTGTCGATCCTGGTGAGCCTGATGACCGGGTGCTGCCTGCTGACGCTGCCGAAGTTCGACGTGGCCGAGGCATTGCGCATGCTGGACGAAGAACGCTGCACGCTGACGTCCGGCAATGACACCATCTTCCTCATGCTGATGGGGCATCCTGATTTCGACCGCAGCCGTATCCACCTGCGTGGCGGCTGGGCCGCCGCCGGCCCGCAGGTAATGGGCAAGATCCGCGATGTGATGGGCGTGCCGGGCATTTGCAATGCCTACGGCCAATCCGAGGCTTCGCCCAACATCACGCTGTCGGCGCACGACGATCCGTTCGAGCTGCGCGCCATGGGCTGGGCGCTGCCGCATCCGGGCATGCAGGTGCGGGTGGTGAACCCGGGAACGGGCGCGCCATTGCCGCCCGGCATGCAGGGCGAGATCCAGGCGCGCGGTTGGAGCGTGATGAAGGGCTACTACAAAATGCCCGAGGCCACTGCCCGTGCGCTCGGCGCGGACGGCTGGCTCAGCACCGGCGACCTGGGCGAAATGGACGCGCACGGTCGGCTGCGCATGGTGGGCCGGCTGAAGGATATGTTCCGCGTGGGCGGCGAGAACGTCGCGCCGGCCGAAGTGGAGGAGACCCTGCACAGCCATCCCGCCGTGCGCATGGCGCAGGTGGTGGGCGTGCCGGACGCGCGGCTGGGCGAAGTGCCGGCGGCGTTCGTGCTGCTCAAGGACGGGCAGGACTGCACGCCGGACGAGCTGACCGCCTGGTGCAAGGCGCGGTGCGCCAATTTCAAGGTGCCGCGCTATGTCGAGATCGTCGACAGCTTCGAGCACATCGGCATGACCGGCAGCTCCAAAGTGCAGAAGAACAAGCTGCGCGCCCATGCGCTGGCGCTGTTCGGGCTGGAGCAACAGGCATGAGCGCGCGCGACGTGGTGCTGTGCGAATGCTTCGCGCGCGATGGCCTGCAGCACGAGCCCGACTTCATCGACACGGCGGTCAAGGCCGACCTGATCGACCGTTTCGCGGCGCTGGGCTTCGAGCGGATCGAGGCGACCTCCTATTCCAACCCCAAAGTGGTGCCGCAGTTTGGCGATGCCAGCGAACTGCTGGCGGCGCTGCCGCGCCGCGCGGGGGTCTGGTACAAGGCTACCTGCGCCAACGCGCGCGCCGTCGAGCGGGCGCTGGCCGACCTGGACGCTGGCATCGGCGCCAACGAGATCAGCCTGCTGGTCTCGGCCAGCGAATCGCATTCAACGCGCAACCTCAAGCGCGAGCGTGCCGCGCAATGGGACAACATCGCCGCGATGGCGCGGTTGGCGAATGGCCGCTTTCGCCTCATCGGCACGATCTCGGTGGCGTTCGGCTGCCCCTTCGAGGGGGCGGTCGATCCCGATGCGGTCATGGCCGATGCGCGGCGCTTCGCCGCGCTGGGCGTGGGCATCGTGACGCTGGGCGACACCACCGGCATGGCCACGCCCGCTTCGGTGCGCGATCTGTATGGCCGCATGGCGCGCGAGCTGCCCGAGGTGACGCCGGTGGCGCATTTCCACGACACGCGCGGTACCGGGCTGGTGAACTACCTGGCAGCGCTGGAAGCGGGCGTCACGCATTTCGACTGCGCCTTCGGCGGCGTCGGCGGCCATCCGGCCAAGGTGCGCTATGGCGGCGGCCACACCGGCAATGTCGCGACCGAGGACCTGGTCAACCTGTTCGAGTCGATGGGCGTGCGCACCGGCCTGGACCTGCGGGCGCTGGCGGCCATCTCGGCGCGCTGCCAGGAGGTGCTGGGGCGCGTCCTGCACAGCCGGGTGGCGCAAAGCGGGCTGAACCCGCTGATCGGCGTGGCCGCGGGAGCGGCGGCATGAGGGCCGCGCGCCGCCTTTGTATATCATGCGGGCAGTGGCGCGCGCCGCGCGCGCGCACCACGCTTTTCCGCATCTGACGAGTTCGCCATGGCCACCCGCACCGCATCCAAGTCCGCCACCGCCGCGCGTCCCGCACCCCGGGCGTTAAAGGAGCTGTTCTCGTACCGCCTGAACCGGCTGGCCTATGTGTCCAGCCGTATCGCCGCCGGCCTGAACGAAAGCCGCTACGGCGTCGGTCCGCGCGAATGGCGCATCATCGCGCTACTGGGCGCGGCGCCGGACATGTCGTTGAACGCGGTGGCGCGCGAGGCCAATATCGACAAGAGCCAGGCCAGCCGCACCGTGTCGGAGCTGATCGAGCGCGGCCTGATCCAGCGCAGCGCCGACAGCCAGGACGGGCGCGGCGTCAGCCTGGACCTGACGCGCGCCGGCCGCGCGTTGTACGAAGAGATGTTCCCGGCCGCGATCGAGCGCAACGAGAGCATGCTGTCGGTGCTTTCGGAGACCGAACGCGAAACCCTGGAGCGCACGCTGGACAAGCTCACCGCGCATGCGCTGGAGATGTTGAACGAGTGCAAGGCGGAGGTGCCGGCGCGTCGTGGCCGCGGGGTGCAGCCGCGCTGAACGCGAGGGGCGCGCCTTGCGCCTTTTTTTACCCTTATTGTTGATTTAATCAATCAATTTGCACATCGCCATTGGAAGAGGATATCCGTGATGTCGGAACTGATCATCGAAGACCTGGACGCCGTGCGGCTGCTGCGCCTGAACCGTCCGGAAAAACACAACGCCCTGAACACCGCGCTGACCACGTCGCTACTGGACGCCCTGCGCCAGGCCGACCGCGACGAAGCGATCCGCGCCGTGGTGCTGGCGGGCAACGGCAAGTCGTTCTGCGCGGGTGCCGACACCACCGAGTTCTCGGCGCTGACGCCGGAACAACCGGACGCGGTGCTGCGCCGCGCGGATCTCACCACCGATCTGCACCTGGTGTTCTCGCGCATGGCCAAGCCGGTCATTGGCGCGGTGCATGGCAACGCGCTCGGCGGCGGCGCCGGCCTGGCGCTGGCGTGCGACCTGACGGTCATGGCCTCGGACGTACGCTTTGGCTATCCGGAACTGCGCCACGGCATCGTGGCCGCCGTGGTCATGGCCAACCTGGTGCGGCAGGTGGGCCGCAAGCATGCCTTCGAGCTGGTGGCGATGGCCGAGCCGATCGACGGCGCGCGCGCGTTGCAGTTGGGCATCGCCAACCGGGTCGCGCCCGCCGCGCAGGTGCTGGAAGAGGCGCTGGCGATGGCGCGGCGCCTGGCGGGCTGGGAACCGGCGGCCATGGGCCTGACCAAGCGCGCCTTCCACCGCGCGGCCGATCTGGGGTTGGGCGAGGCGCTGGGCGTGGGCCGCGACGCCAACGTCATCATGCGCGGCTTCCGCCAGGGGGCGGCGCGATGAGGCCGCTCGAAGGCGTCACTATCCTGGACCTGTCGCGCGTGCTGGCGTGCCCGTTCGCCTCGATGATCCTGGCCGAGCTGGGCGCCGAGGTCATCAAGGTCGAGCAGCCCGGCGGTGGCGACGAGACGCGCGGCTTCGAACCCAAGGTGCATGGCGAGGGCGGCACCGAGTCGGCCTACTACCTGGCATTCAACCGCAGCAAGCAGTCGATCACGGTGAACTTCCGCCACCCCGAAGGGCAGGCCGTGATCCGGGGCCTGGCCCAGACTTGCGACGTGGTGGTGGAGAATTTCCCGGTCGGCACGCTGGCCAAGTACGGCCTCGACCGCGAGCACATCGCCCCGGACAACCCCGGCCTGATCTATTTCTCGTGCACCGGTTTCGGCATGACCGGGCCATACGCGCCGCGCAAGGGCTATGACACGGTGTTCCAGGCCATGGGCGGCATCATGAGCCTGACCGGCGAGCGGGGCGGCGGTCCGGTCAAGCCGGGCCTGCCCGTCAGCGACCTGACCTCGGGCCTGTGGGCCGCCATCGGCATCCTGTCGGCGCTGGTGGGACGGGCGCGTTCGGGGCAGGGCTGCCATATCGATTTCTCGATGCTGGACGGGCAGGTAGGCCTGCTGTCGCTGGCCGCCGCGCGCTATTTTGCGCTGGGCGAAGTGCCGCCGCGCCTGGGCACCGAGCACCCCGGCCGGGTGCCGTCCGCCGCCTTCCAGTGCGGGGACGGGCGCTGGGTGCAGATCACCGGCAGCGACCAGCATTGGAAGCCGCTGTGCGAGGCGCTCGACCTGCCGCAATGGGCCGACGACCCGGAACTGGCGCGCAACGCCGTGCGCGTGGCGCGGCGCGACGAGGTCATGGCCGGTCTGTCGGCCGCCGCCGCGCGGCTGACGCGCGACGAACTGTGCCGCCGCTGCGATGCGCGTGGCGTGCCGGCCGGCCCGATCCTGGACGTAGAGGAAATCCTGCACAACGAGCACGTGCTGGCGCGCGGCATGGTTGGCAGCTACGAGCATCCGTCCATCGGCCGCTTCGGCGCGGTGCCGGTGCCATTCAAGTTCGACGGTTTCGACGATCCGCGCCTGCAGCGCCCGCCCTTGCTGGGCGAGCATACCGACAGCGTGCTGGCCGGCCGGCTGGGCCTGGCGCCGGCGCAGATCGAGGCTTTACGCGAGCAGGGCGCGATCTAGGGGGCGGGGCGCGGCGCCCCGTTGCCATCCCTCGCACACCATCAGACACAAAACACAATATTCCAGGAGACAAACCATGAAGATTATGAAGCGCCTGCTGTGCGGCGCGGCGTTGGCGGGCGCGCTGAGCGGCCCGGCCATGGCCGCCGAGGCCTACCCGTCGCAACCCATCACGCTGGTCAACCCCTACGCCGCCGGCGGTCCGGCCGACGTACTCGGACGGGCCCTGGCGCGCGAACTGGAGAAACAGCTGGGCAAGGCCGTCATCGTCGAGAACAAGGCCGGCGGCGGCGCCGCCATCGGCGCCAATTACGTGGCGCGCGCCAAGCCCGACGGCTACACGCTGCTGCTCGGCACCTCGGCCGCGCATGTGGTCACGCCGCTGATGCAGCAGACGCCGTACGACGGCATCAAGGACTTCGCATTTATCTCGATTGTTGCCAACCAGCCCAATATGCTGGTGGTGCGGCCCACGCTCGAGGTCGACAGCGTCGGGCAACTGATCGCGATGGCGCGCAAGGAGCCGGGGCGCATCAACTACGCGTCGGCCGGGCCGGGCAGTTCGCCACACCTGGGCGCGGAGCTGTTCCGCGAACGCGCCGGCGTGGATATCGTCCATATTCCCTACAGCGGCGCCGCGCCGGCCATCAACGACCTGGTTGGCGGGCAGGTGGACATGGCGGTGCTGAACCTGGCCGCCAGCCTGCCGTTCATCCGCAGCGGGCGCCTGAAGGCGCTGGCCTATGCCAACGACCATCGCTCGCCGCTGCTGCCCGAGGTGCCGACGCTGGCCGAATCCGGCGTGAAGGGGGCCGAATCGGCCTCCTGGTACAGCCTGGCCGCGCCCAAGGGCACGCCGCCGGAAGTCGTGCAGCGCCTGAACGACGCGGTGGCCAAGGTCAACGCCAGTCCCGAATACCGCAAACTGATGCAGGCGCAGGGGGTAGACCTGTGGACCATGACGCCGCGGGAAGCCACTGCCTTCGTGGAGCGGGACCAGGCCGCCATGCGCAAGCTGGTGCAGGCGGCGGGGTTGATGAAGAAATAGGCGGATTCTGGCCGGACGCTGCGGTTCATCCGGCCAGTAACGCCACGCGCCTGAGCGCATCGCGGGTTTGCGCCACCAGTTGCTCGACCACCGCGCCGGCCGGTTGCAGGCTGTCGATCAGGCCCGCGCTCTGGCCGGCCTCGACCTTGCCGCCCCGCACGTCGCCGTCGAAGGCGGCCTGCTTCAGGGAACTGCCGGCGAACATCGTCTCCAGCACGGTCTGGTCGCCGTCGCGTTCGGCCGCGAGATAGTCGTGGGCAAAGGCGTTGCGCAGCATCCGTACCGGCGAGCGGCCGCGCCCCACCAGCGTGGTGTCGGCTACGCCGGCGGCCAGCACCGCCGCTTTGTAGGCATCGCACACGCCGGCCTCCGGCGTCAGCAGGAACCGTGTTCCCAACTGGACGCCGGCGGCGCCCAGGCACAGCGCCGCCGCGATGCCGGCGCCATCGGCGATGCCGCCGGCCGCCACCACCGGCACCGACACGCGCCGCACCACGGAACGCAGCAATACCTGCAAGCCGATTTCATCGGGGCCGGGATGGCCGCCGGCTTCCAGGCCGACCGCGATCACCGCGTCCACGCCAGCCGCTTCGGCCTTGGCGGCATGTTCGGGGCTGGCGATCACTTGCAGCCATTTGGCGCCGGCCTCGCGCGCGCGGCCGATGTGCTTCTGCGGCCCGCCCTGCGACGCGATGATGATGGGCACGCCCTCGCTCAGGGCGATGTCCATGTGTTCCTGCGCGCGTTTGTTGTAGAGCGGGATGTTGACCGCGAAAGGCGCGTCGGTGCCGGCGCGGACCGCGCGGATGGCGGCCAGCAGCGCCTCGGGGTACATGGGGCCGGCGGCGATCACGCCCAGGCCGCCGGCGCACGACACCGCCAGCGCCAGCGCCGCATTCGACGAGGCCCAGCTCATGCCGCCCTGGATGATCGGATAGCGCGTGCCCAGCAGGCGGGTCAGCGGGGTTTGCAGAGTCATGGTTCAGGGGAGGTGGGAAAAGTCCCATTCTGGAATATGTAGTTGATAAAATCAACTAAATTGTGGAGGGCATATGCGATGTGCCGACGCGGGTATTCCCGGGCGGTCCGGGTTATTTGTTTATGATGTGCGCGTCTGGCCCAAGGCCCGACCGTCCCGAGGAGAGGGGGGCGCCCGCCGTCGTCAATAAGAACAATCATGTCGAGCACTACCGATACGCGTTACCTGCGCACCATCATCCTGGGTACCCTGGTGGTGCTGCTGGCCATGGGGGTGCGCGCCACCTTCGGCCTGTTCATGCAGCCGATGGGCCTGGCCCACGGCTGGAGCCGCGAAGTGTTTTCCATGGCCTTCGCCCTGCAGAACCTGGTCTGGGGCGTGGCCTGCATCTTCATGGGCATCCTGGCCGACCGGTATGGTTCCGGCCGTACCATCGCGTTGGGCGCGCTGCTGTACATGCTGGGCATGATCGGCACGCGTTTCGCCACCGACGAAACCACGCTCTACCTGAGCGCCGGCCTGCTGGTCGGCCTGGGTCAGGCCGGCACCACCTTCCCGGTGATCCTGCCGGTGGTGGCGCGCGCGGTGCCGCCCGCCTATCGCAGCACCGCCATGGGCATCGCCAGCGCCGGCGGTTCGCTGGGCCAGTTCGCCGTGGTGCCGACCGGCCAGGTGCTGATCTCCGGCCTGGATTGGCCGGGCGCGCTGTGGGTGCTGTCGCTGTTCGTGGCCTGCGCCGCGCCGCTGGCCTATTACCTGCGCGGCCGCCCGCAAGCCCATGGCGGGCCGCAGCAATCGCTGGCGGCGGCGGTGCGCCAGGCGGTGCGGCATCCGTCGTTCCACTTCCTGTTCTGGAGCTATTTCGTCTGCGGCTTCCACACCGCCTTCATCACGCTGCACCTGCCGGCCTACGTCACCGATGGCGGCCTGACGCCGGGGCAGGGCGCCACCGCGATCGCGCTGATCGGGCTGTTCAACGTGCTGGGTTCTTTCTATGCCGGCAAGCTTGGCGGGAAGTACAGCAAGAAGCGTCTGCTGACGGTGGTCTACGGCATGCGCGCCTTCGGCATCCTGTTGCTGTTGTGGCTGCCGCTGTCACCTTGGGTGCTGTACGCATTCGCAGCCTGGATGGGGTTGTTCTGGCTGGGCACGGTGCCGCTGACGCAGGGCCTGATCGGCCAGATCTACGGCCTGCGCTATGCCGCGACCTTGTCCGGCATTGTGTTCCTGGGCCATCAGGTCGGCAGTTTCATCGGGGTCTGGCTGGGCGGCTATGCCTACGCCACTACCGGCAGCTACGACTTGGTCTGGTGGCTGGGCGTGGCGCTGGCGGTGGCCGCGGCGTTGCTGTGCCTGCCCGTGCGCGAACAGCCGCTGGCGCAGCCGGCCGCCGCCTGACTTGCCGCAAGCCATCATGAACGCCACGCCAGCATCCAAGCCCGTCCGCCGTCAGCGCGGCTGGCGGCTGCTGGGCTGGGTGGCGCTGGCGCTGGTGCTGGGCCTGGCCTTCTGGGGCTACACCACGCCCGGCATGCAGATCCACTGGGAAAATCTGGCCTCGCTGTGCGGTTTTTGAGCACGCTGGCGGGGCGGGCTCGCGGTATCCTACGGCGGTGAACGATTCTTCGCCTTTCCATGCAGGACGCCCCGCTTTCCTTCCCTGATCTCAGCCTGCCCGGCATCGGCGCCTTGCCCGCCGCCGACCTGCTGGTGCTGACGGTCAACAACCGCCTGTCGCGCCGGCTCACGCTCGAACTGGCCGGGCTGTTGCGCCAGGAACGCCAGGTCAGCGAACTGCCTCGCATCCTGCCCCTGTCCGCCTGGCTGGCCGAGTCCGCCAATGAGCTGGCGTTCGAGGACGACGAGGATGTGCCGGCCTATCGCCTGGACAGCTTCGCCACCCAGTTGGTCTGGACCGAGGCCATCCGCGCCGAAGAGGCCGAACGCGTGCTGCTCGACGCCAGCCAGGCCGCCCGCCTGTCGATGGATGCCGACCTGCTGATGGACGAATGGACATTGCAGGTGCCATCCGGCGCCGATACCGATGAATACCGCGGCTTTGCCCGCTGGCGCCGGCGCTACCGCGAGGCGCTGGCAGCCATCGACGCCGAGGATGCGAACCAGGGCTACGCGCGCGTATTGCGCGCGCTCGAAGACGGCCGCCTGGCCGTTCCCGGCCAACTGGTCCTGGCGGGTTTCACCGATTTGTCGCCGCGCTTTCGGCGCCTGCTGCAAGCCTTCGAGGCGCAGGGCTGCCGGATCGCGCAATGGCGCGACACGCAGCGCGCGCCGGCCGCGCCGCGGCGCTTCGAGGCGTCCGACCAGGGGGCCGAATGGCGTGCGGCCGCCGAATGGGCCGCGGACCAGCTCGCGCGTCACCCCTCCGGCCGCTACGCCATCGTGTCCCCGCAGCTCGAGGCCGAGTCGCCTTTTGCGCGCCGCGTCCTCAGCCAGGCCCTGGCGGGGCGCGACGGCGCGCCGGCGTTCGCCTTCAACGTGGCGGTTGGCCGGCCGCTGGATGAATGGCCGATGGCGCGCGCGGCGCTGGCCTGGCTGCGCGCGCTGGCCGAATGCGCGGCGGGCAAGGGCTGCGGCGTCGAGGTGCTGGGCGCGGCCCTTCTGGCGGGGCATTGCGCTGGCGATGTCAGCGAGCGTGCCCGCCTGGCCGCCATCGATGCGCGCTGGCGCCGCCGCGGCCAGGTCCATGTCGGCGCGGTCGAATGGCGCAAGCAGCTGGCGTTGCTGCCGCCGCTGGCGCAGGCCTGGGACCAGGCCATGGAAATCTGGACGCGCGGCGGCGCCCGCGCCTCCTGCGACGTCTGGATGCTGCGCATGAAAGCGGGGCTGACGGCGCTGGGCTTTCCCGGCGAAGGCGTGCTGGACAGCGTCGGCTACCAGGTGCTGGGCGCGCTGGGCGAGGCCCTGGGCGGTTTCTCCGCGCTGGCGCCGGCGGCGGGCAGGCTGGGGGGCGTGGCGGCGGTCAATCTGCTGCAAAGCGTGGCGCGCTCCGCGTCGTTCCAGCCGCAGCGCGATCCGCTGGCGCGGCTGGACGTGCTGGGCCTGCTCGAGGCCGAGGGCGGCTTCTGGGATGGCATCTGGATGCTGGGCCTGACCGACGATGTGCTGCCGGCTTCGCCCAAGCCGAATCCGTTGCTGCCGCTGGCCGTGTTGCGCCAGGCCAAGGCGCCGCGCGCCACGCCCGAGCGCGAGCGTGAATGGGCCGAAGGCATCTACGCGGCGTTGTGCCGCTGCGCGCCGCAGGTCATCGTCAGCCATGCGCACATGGATGGCGAACGCGAGCTGCGGCCATCGCCGCTGATCGCGGCGGCGCCGCCGACCGATTGGCGGCCGGCGCCGGTTGCCGCCGTGGCCGCCTTGCCGCAGGAATCGCTGGACGATACGCGCGGGCCGCCCCTGGCCGCCGCTGATCGCGGCGGCGGCGGCCTGGATGTCCTGGACACGCAGGCGCGCAACCCCTTGTGGGCCTTCGTGCGGCACCGGCTGGGCGGGCGCGAACTGGCGCCCTACGCCGACGCGGCCACGGTGAACGTGCGCGGCCAGTTCCTGCACAAGGCGCTTGAACGGGTGTGGGGCATGTTGCCCGACCAGGAGGCCCTGCACGAGACGCTGGCCGCGGGCCGCCTGCCCGCGCTGCTCGAACAGGCGGTGGCGCAGGCGGCGGACGAGGAACTCAAGGAATACGCGCCGGCCCTGAAGGCGCTGGAATGCGCGCGGGCCCGGGCGGTACTGGCGTCGTGGCTCGACATGGAGGCCCAGCGCCTGCCGTTCGCCGTGGCGCAGGTCGAGAAGAACCATGAATGGCGGCGGGGCGCGCTGCACCTGAAACTGCGGCTGGACCGCATTGACACGCTGGCCGATGGCCGCAACGTCATCCTCGACTACAAGACCGGGGTGGCCGCCGCCAAACCCGAGCCGGACTGGTCGCGCAGCCGTCCCGTCAACCTGCAACTGCCGTTCTACGCCTCGGTGCTGGCCGACGCCGCCGGCGGCGAGGTGGCCGGCCTGGTGCTGGCCCAGATCCACGCGCGCCAGGTGGCGGCGCAGGGCCTGGCCGACGAAGACCTGGGCATGGAAGGCGTGACGCTGGCCGCCGAAAGCAAGTATTTCGACGGCCTGTCCTGGCCCGAGATCCGCCAGCGCTGGCGCGCCGCGATCGAATCGCTGGCCGATGAATACGTGGCGGGGCATGCCGCCAATGTCGCCTACCGGCGCGATGACCTGAAATACTGCGATGCGCTGCCGTTCCTGCGCTTGCACCTGGACGATGAGGACGCCTGAGCCATGGCCGATGTCGAACGCCTGCCCCAGGACCACGCCGCGCGCGCGGCCGCGCTGGATCCCGCGCGCTCGTTTCTGGTGCAGGCCCCCGCCGGCTCCGGCAAGACCGAGCTGCTGACCGACCGCATCCTGGCGCTGCTGGCCACTGTCAGCCGCCCCGAGGAAATCGTCGCCATCACCTTCACGCGCAAAGCCGCCTCCGAGATGCATGCGCGCGTGCTCAGCAAGCTGCGCCGCGGGCAAGAGGCGCCGCCCGAGGCCGCGCATGAACGCCGCAGCTGGGAACTCGCACGCGCCGCGCTGGCGCGCAATGCCGAACAACAATGGCACCTGCTGGAACACCCGGCGCGGCTGGCCATCCGCACCATCGACTCGTTCTGCGCCGGCCTGGTGCGCAGCATGCCGTGGCTGTCCGAACTGGGCGGCATGCCCGAAATCACCGACGATGCCCGCGCCCATTACCTGGCGGCGGCCCGCGCCACGCTCGATCTGGCCGATGACTACGACGCGGTGCGCATCCTGCTGCAACACATGGACGTGGACGTGCAGGCGGCCCGCGATGCCATCGCCGACATGCTGGGCCAGCGCGACCAATGGCTGCCGCTGCTGCGCCACAGCGCCGACCGCGAGGCCCTGGAACAAACCCTGGCCGAGGCCATCGGCGAAGACCTGGACGCGCTGTGCGAGGCCATGCCCCTCGGCTGGGCCGAGGCGCTGTGCGGCCCGGCGCGCCTGGCCGCGGCCCAGTTGCAGGACGGCGGCGAAGACGACCGGTTGGCGGCATTGCTTGACTGGACCGACGAACTGCCGCCCGACGCCGAGGTGCTGGACCAGTGGCGCGCCGTGGCGCATCTGCTGCTGACCGGCGCGGGTACGCTGCGCAAGACCGTCACCAAGACCCTGGGGTTTCCGGCCAAGTGCGCGCACAAGGAACCGTTCGTGGCCTGGCTCGAAAGCGCCGACGCCGATGCTCCGTGGGTGCGGCGCCTGGCCGCGGTGCGCGACATTCCCGCGCCGCGCTTGAGCGATGCCCAGTGGGAGGTGCTGGGCGCGCAGCTGATGACACTGACGCTGGCCGTGGCGCAACTGCGGCTGCGCTTCGCCGACACCGGCGAGGTCGATTTCATCGAGATCTCGCAGCGCGCCGCCGCGGCGCTGGGCAGCGCCGACGATCCCGGCGAGCTGCTGCTCAAGCTGGATGCGTCGATCCGTCATCTGCTGATCGACGAATTCCAGGACACCAGCCAGACGCAGCTCGACCTGCTGCGCACGCTGACCTCGGGCTGGCAGGCGGGCGACGGCCGCAGCCTGTTCCTGGTGGGCGACCCGATGCAGTCGATCTACCGTTTCCGCAAGGCGGAAGTGGGTCTGTTCCTGGAAGTGGCGGAGCAGGGCGTGGGGGAGCTGCAGCCGGACTTTCTCAACCTGACCGACAATTTCCGTTCACAGGCGGGTATCGTCGATTGGGTCAACCAGTCATTCGCGCAATTGCTGCCCAAGCGCAGCGACGCCGCCGCCGGCGCCATCAAGTACAGCCCGTCCAGCGCTTTCCACGAGGCCCTGCCGGAGCCCGCCGTGCGTTTCCATCCCGCCTGGTCACGCGCCGGCGCCGCGCCGGCCGAGGAGCAGGCCGAGGACATCGCGGTCGGCCTGGTGCGGCAGGCGTTGGCCGACCATGCGGGCAGCAAGCATCCGGTCGCCATCCTGGTGCGCGCTCGCAGCCACCTGGGCAATCTGACGCGCCGGCTGGCGCAGGAAGGCATCCGTTGCCGCGCGGTGGACCTGGTGCCGCTGGCGTTGCGGCCAGTGGTGGCGGACCTGGTGCAATTGGTGCGGGCGCTGTCGCATCCGGGGGACCGCTTGGCCTGGCTGTCGGTGCTGCGCGCGCCGTTCTGCGGCCTGACGCTGGAATCCTTGCAGCGCCTGTTCGGCGACGATCACGTGACGCCGGTGCCGGTCCTGCTGGAACGGCTGTTGCGCCCGGCGCCAGCGAAGGCCGCCGCGACCCCCTTGGCCACTGTGCCGGCGGCGCGCCAGGGGTCCTTGTTCGACGACACCGAGAACCCGGCGCAAGGGGCCTTGTTCGACGACTCGGCGTCCGCGGCGCGGCAGGAACCCGCTGCGATGCCGGTGGCGGCGGGCGAGGCCGCGCCGTCGCTGGGCGGCGCGGACGTCCGGCCCAGCGCCGAGGCCTTGTTGCGTCCCGAGGAATACGCGCGCCTGAAGCAGGTGGCGGCGGTGCTGCTGGACACCCGCAACGCGTCGGGCGCCATGCCTTTCGCGGCCTGGGTCGAGATGCTGTGGCGCCGCCTGGGCGGGCCCGCGCTGTACAGCGGCCCCTCGGTGGCCAACGATGCCGAAAGCCTGTTCCAGTTGGTCGAGCGGCTGGCGCCGCACGGCGCCATCGACGCGGCCGCGCTTGACGCCGGCATCGCGCGCCTGTTCGCGGCGCCCGACGCGGCCGACGAAGATGCCGCGGTCGAGATCATGACGATGCACAAGTCCAAGGGCCTGCAGTTCGAAACCGTCATCCTTTACGGCCTGCATCGCGCCCCGCGCGGCGACCAGCCGCCGCTGGTGCGCTTCGAGCAAAGCGCCGGCCGCGTGCTGTTCGGCCCGGTCAAGCCGCGCGCCGAGACCGAGGCCGACCCCGTGTCGCGCTACCTCGGCGCGCGCGAGGCGCGCCGCGCTTCCTACGAAATCGACCGCCTGCTGTATGTGGCCGCCACCCGCGCCCGCAAGCGCCTGCACCTGGTGGGCCACGTCGCCGTCGACGAGGCCACCGGCCAGGCCAAGCCCCCGCCATCCGCCAGCCTGCTGGGCCGCCTCTGGCCGTGCCTGGCAACACCGGAGCCACCCGCGAAGGAAGGCGACAACGCCGAACCCCGCGACGACGGCCCCGAGTGGCAAGGCGAGCCCCTGCGCCGCGTGCGCGGTGATGGTCTGGCGCAGCTGGCGCGCCAGACCGATGTGGCCATCAGCCCCGGCTTCGCCGCCACCGCGCGCGGCGCCTGGGGCGACAGCGCCGAACATCCCGCCTGGCAACTCGAATCCGGCTACGACGCCGCCATCGGCACCCTGGCCCACGCCTGGCTGGCCCGCATCGGCCACGACGGCATCGCCGCCTGGCCGGCCGAGGCCCTGGCCCAGCGCCAGTCCGCCATGCGCCGCCAACTGACCCGCGCCGGCATCCCCGCCAGCCAGGCCGACGCCGCCGCCGAAGCCGTGCTCGACACGCTCCAGTCCACCCTGGCCGATGAACGCGGCCTCTGGCTCCTGTCCCAATCCGGCGCCCGTCGCGAATGGCCCCTCATCGACGCCGCCGGCAAGGTCTCCGTCATCGACCTGGCGCTGAGCACCGAAGACGGCTGGCTCATCGTCGACTACAAGACCGGCCGCCCCCAACCCAATGAATCTCCAGCCGCCTTCGCCCAACGCATGCGCCAACGCCACGGCGACCAACTTCTGCGCTACTGCGCCCAAGTCACCGCCCTGGACGGCCGCAACGCCCGCGCCGCCCTCTACTTCCCCCGCGCCCGCGCCTGGATCGACCTGTAACCCTCCCCCCTCAAATAGCGCCGACAAGCCCCCCCCCGGAAGGCAAAAGCGACGAGGTCAAACAAAGCACACCCAGCCAGGCGACAAGCAAGAAAGACCGCAAGACAACAAGGTAGGCAAGACAGCAAGCCAAGTAAGGCAGCAAGACAGCAAGCCAAGCAAAGCAGCAAGGCAGCAAGACAGCAAGCCAAGCAAAGCAGCAAGGCAAGCAAGGCAGCAAAGCAGCAAGGCAAGCAAGGCAAGCAAGGCAGCAAAGCAGCAAGGCAAGCAAGGCAGCAAGGCAGCAAGGCAGCAAGGCAAGCAAGGCAAGCAAGGCAAAGCGAAGCGAGCCACCAAGACAAGCGAAGCAACGTCTTCTCCCCCTCCCCCTCGGGGGGAGGGCCGGGGAGGGGGCGCACATACAGCCCCCCGGGGCCCGCCAAGCAAGAGGCTAGCCGAGCGAGCAACGCGAAGCTCTGCTAGAATCTTGCTTGGCGGGCCCCTCCGCATGGTTCGACGGTGAACCTGGTCAGGTCGGGAACGAAGCAGCCATAGTCGTTTAGGGTCAGTGCCGGAGTAAGGCTCGCCAACCGGTTTCTCAAAGGGGACGGGGTTGTTTTCCAAGGGGGATTCCCCGGAAAATGATTCCGTCCCTTTTGCATTTCGCGCCGGCAATCGCATAGGCTCTTGCAAAGGCTCTACAATCCCGCCATGACTTATCTGGTACTGGCCCGCAAGTGGCGGCCGCGATCGTTCGATACCCTCGTGGGACAGGATCACGTGGTGCGCGCGCTGACGCATGCGCTCGACACCCAGCGCCTGCATCACGCCTGGCTGTTCACCGGCACCCGCGGCGTCGGCAAGACCACGCTGTCGCGCATCCTGGCCAAATCGCTCAACTGCGAAACCGGCATCACCTCCAAGCCCTGCGGCGTCTGTCGCGCCTGCACCGAGATCGACGCCGGCCGGTTCGTCGATTACCTCGAACTGGACGCGGCCTCGAACCGCGGCGTCGAGGAAATGACCCAACTGCTGGAGCAGGCCGTCTATGCGCCGGGCGCGGGCCGCTTCAAGGTCTACATGATCGACGAAGTGCACATGCTGACGGGGCACGCGTTCAACGCGATGCTCAAGACGCTGGAAGAGCCGCCGCCACACGTCAAATTCATCCTCGCCACCACCGACCCGCAGAAGATCCCGGTCACGGTGCTGTCGCGCTGCCTGCAATTCAATCTGAAGCAGATGCCGGCCGACTCCATCGTGGGCCACCTGCAGGCGGTGCTGGGCGAAGAGCAGGTCGGCTTCGAAGTGCCGGCGCTGCGTCTCATCGGCCAGGCCGCGGGCGGTTCCATGCGCGATGCGCTGTCGCTGACCGACCAGGCCATTGCCTACAGCGCCGGCAACCTGACCGAGGACGCCGTGCGCGGCATGCTCGGCACCATCGACCAGCGCCACCTGGTGCGCCTGTTGGACGCGCTGGCCACCGGCGATGCCAAAGGCGTGCTGGCGGTTGCCGATGAACTGGCCACGCGCGGACTGTCATATGCCGGCGCGCTGGCCGACCTGGCCGTGCTGCTGTCGCGCATCGCGATCGAGCAGCGCGTGTCGGGCGTGACGCCGGCCGAGGACCCGCTGGCGGCCGACATCGCCCGCCTTGCGCAAACCCTGCATCCCGACGCGGTGCAACTGTTCTATTCGGTGGCGGTGCACAGCCGCGGCGAACTGACCCTGGCGCCGGACGAGTACGCCGGTTTCATCATGGCCTGCCTGCGCATGCTGGCGCTCAACGGTGACGCCGGTCCGCAGACCGCCATCGAGGCGCCCGCCGCGCCGGCCCGCCAGGCGGCCGAACCCGCCGCGGCCGCGCCGCAGCCGGCGGCGCCGGCCGTGGCCGCGCCGGTCGCGCCACCGGTTTCCCCGGCAGCGACTCCGGTGGTCGCGGCCACCGCACCTGCATCCTCATCCGCGAGCGTGCCGCAAGCGAACGCCGCGTCCGCCGCCGTCGCGCCCACGCCGGTGGCCGCCGCTGCGGCCGAGCCGGCCGCAGCCAGCACGCCGCCGTGGGAAGAGGAGCCCGTCACAGCGGCTTCGACGCAGGCCAGCGCCGAAGCCGCTGCCGAGCCGTCGCCCGTCGCCGCTGGCGTGGCGAGCGCGCCTGCCACGGCGACGCCTGCCGCCGCGCCAGCGACGGCGCCGGCGCCCGTCACGCCGCCGCCCGCCGCTGCCACCCCGGCGGCAGCCAAGGCGGCCCCGCTGGCCGTGACGCCCGTGGCCGCCGCGGTGGCGCCGGCCGCGGATGACGACGGCCCGCCTTCCTGGGTCGATGAGGAAATCCCGTTCGAGGCCGAAGGCGGCTTCGTGCCGGATGGCGGCTTCACGTCGGACCCCGATGACGATTTCGAAACCCTGGCCAGCGCGCCATCGGCCGCGCCCGTGCCATCGGCCGCGCCCGTGCGGCGCGAAGCCGCGGCCCCGGGCCGCAAGCGCCAGTCGCGCGCGCGTCTGGCCGACATGACCGCCGCCGCCTGGCCCGAACTGGCCGCGCGCCTGCCGGTCACCGGCCTGGCCGCCGAACTGGCGCGCCAGAGCGAATGGGCCGGCGTGCAGGGCGATGCCATCATCCTGCGCGTGGCGGTCAAGACGCTGGCCGAAAGCGAAAGCCGCGTGCGGCTGCAGACGGTGCTGTGCGAACACTTCGGACAGGGCATCCGGCTGGATGTGGACGTCGGCGCCGTGGGTGAAGCCACCGCCCACGCCGTGGCCCAGGCCGAGCGCGCGGCGCGCCAGCAGGCCGCCGAGGACGCGGTTGCCGTCGATCCCTTCGTGCAGGCGCTGGTGGCCGACTTCGGCGCCCATGTCGTGGCCGGTTCGATCCGCCACGTCGATCCTCCTTCCGCCGCCGCGTAACGCGCCGGCAATCCCCACATTCCCTCGTTCAAGGAAGCTCCATCATGATGAAAGGACAACTGGCCGGCCTGATGCGCCAGGCGCAGCAGATGCAGGAAAACATGAAGAAGGCGCAGGACGCGCTGGCCGAGATCCAGGTCGAAGGCGCCTCCGGCGGCGGCCTGGTCAAGGTCACCATGACCTGCCGCCACGACGTTAAGCGCGTCGACATCGATCCCTCGCTGCTGGCCGACGACAAGGACATGCTGGAAGACCTGGTCGCCGCCGCTTTCAACGACGCGCTGCGCAAGGCCGAAGCCACCTCGCAGGAAAAGATGGCGTCCGTCACCGCCGGCATGCCGCTGCCCCCGGGCATGAAGTTGCCGTTCTGAGCGCACGTACCGGCCGCCGCCGCAATGGGCGGCGCGGCCTTTGCCGCCCGCAAGTTTCCGCCGTGTCATGGACCCTCTACTGCCCGAACCCGAACCGCTGGTCTCGCTGATCGAAGCGCTGCGGCGCCTGCCCGGCGTGGGCGTGCGGTCCGCGCGGCGCATGGCCTACCACCTGTTGCAGCACGACCCCCAGGGCGCCGACATGCTCGGCCGCGCGCTGGCGGGCGCGGTGCGCGACCTGCGCCATTGCTCGCGCTGCAACAGCTTCGCCGAAGAGGACGTGTGCGCCACCTGCGCCAATCCCAAGCGCGATCCCTCCCTGCTGTGCATCGTCGAGACGCCGGCCGACCAGAACATGATCGAGTCCAGCCACGGCTACCGCGGCCTGTACTACGTACTGATGGGCCGTGTCGCGCCGCTGGAGGGCATCGGCCCGCGTGAACTGGACTTCGACCGCGTCATCCGCCGCGCCACCGACGGCGTGGTGCAGGAGGTCATCCTGGCCACCAACTTCACCGCCGAAGGCGAGACCACCGCGCACTTCCTGGGCGAGGCCCTGGGCGAGCGCGGCCTGCGGGTCACGCGCCTGGCGCGGGGCGTGCCGGCCGGCAGCGAGCTGGAATATGTCGACGCCGGCACCATCGCGTGGGCGCTGATGGAGCGCAAGACCACCTGATACGCAGCCACGATAGTCCGCCGGCGATGTACCGGCGGGCATTGGAAGAACGGCCCGCCGCGCGCGGCGCGGCCTCCACGAGAGGAAGACAACCACCATGTCAGCCCTGACCGGCCTGAAGGTCCTGGAACTCGGCACGCTCATCGCCGGCCCGTTCGCCGCGCGTATCTTCGGCGAATTCGGCGCCGACGTCATCAAGGTGGAAACGCCGCATGGTCCCGACGGGACCGGTGGCGGCGACCCCATCCGCAGCTGGCGCCACCTGCACGAAGGCAATTCGCTGTGGTGGACAGTGCAGGCCCGCAACAAGCAATCCATCGCCCTCAACCTGAAGCATCCCGAAGCCCGCGAGATCGCCCGCAGGCTGGCGCTGGATGCCGACGTGGTGGTCGAGAACTACCGCCCCGGCGTGCTGGAGAAGTGGGGCCTGGGCTATGAACAACTGCGCGCCATCAATCCGGCGCTGATCATGGTGCGCCTGTCCGGCTACGGCCAGACCGGCCCGATGAAGGACCAGCCCGGCTTCGGCGCCATCGGCGAATCGATGGGCGGCCTGCGCTACGTGTCGGGCCATCCCGACCGGCCGCCGCTGCGCGTGGGCATCTCGATCGGCGATTCGATCGCCGCGCTGCACGGCGTGATCGGCGCCATGATGGCGCTGCGCCACCGTGACGCCACCGGCGGCCGCTGGAATGGCGTGCAGGGCGCGGGATGCCAGGCGGGGCAGGGCCAGATGGTCGACGTGGCGCTGTACGAGGCCGTCTTCAACATGATGGAAAGCCTGGTGCCCGAATACGATGTGGCCGGCGTGGTGCGCGAGCGCACCGGCGGCGCGCTGCCGGGCATTGTGCCCTCCAATACCTACACCACGCGCGACGGCCAGAACATCGTCATCGCCGGCAACGGCGATGCGATCTTCCACCGCCTGATGCTGGCCATCGGTCGCGGCGACCTGGCGTCCGACCCGGATCTGGTGCGCAACGACGGCCGCGCCCGCCGCGTCGAGGAAATCGACGGCGCCATCCAGCAATGGTGCGAGGGCCGCGGCATCGAAGAGGCGCTCAACACCCTTAAGGCGGCCGACGTGCCGGTCGGCAAGATCTACAGCGTGGCCGACATGTTCAGCGATCCGCAGTTCCTGGCGCGCCGCATGATCGAGCAGCATCACTTCGCCGATGGCAGCCCGGTCAAGCTGCCGGCGGTGGTGCCCAAGCTGTCCGAAACCCCGGGCGGCACACGCTGGATCGGTCCGTCATTAGGGGAACATACCGAGGAAGTCCTGAAATCACTGGGGTATGATTCAGCGGCTATCGACAAGCTGGCGCAGACCGGCGCTATTGGTAGACCCGATCCCAAGGAGACAACACATGTCAGTCACACGCCGTGATTTGCTCAAGATGGCTGGCGCCGCCGGCGTCATGGGCATGGCCCCCGCCATCGTGCGCGCCCAGAAGCTGGAAAAGACCAAGGTCCAGATCGCCGTGGGCGGCAAGCCGCTGATCTACTACCTGCCGCTGTCCATCGCCGAGGCCCGCGGTTACTTCAAGGACGAAGGCCTGGATGTCTCCATCGCCGACTTCGCTGGCGGCTCCAAGGCCCTGCAGGCCGTGGTGGGCGGCAGCGCCGACGTGGTGTCGGGCGCCTTCGAGCACACGCTGTCGATGCAGTCCAAGGGCCAGGCCTACCGCGCCTTCGTGCTGCAGGGCCGTGCGCCGATGATCGGCGTGGGCGTGTCCAAGAAGAACATGCCCAACTACAAGGGCCCGGCCGACCTCAAAGGCAAGAAGATCGGCGTGACCGCGCCGGGCTCGTCCACCAACATGGTGGTCAGCTTCTTCCTGGCCAAGCATGGCCTGAAGGCGTCGGACGTCTCCATCATCGGCGTGGGCGCTGGCGCCGGCGCGGTGACCGCGCTGCGCAGCGGCCAGATCGACGCCATCTCCAACACCGACCCGGTGGTGTCGATGCTGGAAATGCCGGGCGACATCCAGATCATCGTCGATACCCGCACGCTCAAGGACACCCAGGACATCTTCGGCGGCAACATGCCGGCCGGCTGCCTGTATGCGCCGCAGGCGTTCATCGACGCCAATCCCAACACGGTGCAGGCGCTGACCAACGCCATGGTGCGCGCCGACAAGTGGATCCAGAAGGCCGGCCCCGACGAAATCGCCAAGGTGGTGCCCGAGACCTATTTGCTGGGCGATCCGGCGGTGTACAAGGCGGCCATCCGCAAGAGCCTGCAAGGCCTGTCGCCCGACGGCCTGATCCCCGAGGATGGCGCCGCCACCGCGCTCAAGGCGCTGGCTGCCTTCCAGGCGGACTTCGACAGCGCCAAGATCGACGCTTCCAAGGTCTGGACCAATGACTTCGCGCGCCGCGCCAACGAGAAATACCCCAATGGCTGAAGCCGCGCTGTCGCTGGAAAACATTAGCTGCACCTTCGTCTCCCGCGATGACCGCTCGCAGCGCTACACCGCCGTCAGCGACACCAGCCTGGCCATCGCGCCGGGCGAGTTCGTGTCGGTGGTGGGCCCTACGGGCTGCGGCAAGTCCACCCTGCTCAACGTCAGCGCCGGCCTGCTGACGCCGTCGTCGGGCCAGGTGAAGGTGTTCGGCCAGCCGCTGTCGGGCATCAATGCGCGCGCCGGCTACATGTTCCAGGGCGAGGCCTTGCTGCCCTGGCGCAGCGCGCTCGACAACGTGGTGGCCGGGCTGGACTTCGCCGGCGTGCCGCGTGCCGAGGCGCTCGAGCGCGGCCGCGACTGGATGCGCCGGGTCGGCCTGGGCGGTTTCGAAAGCCGCTATCCGCACCAGATGTCGGGCGGCATGCGCAAGCGCGCCATGCTGGCGCAGACGCTGATCCGCGATCCGGACATCATCCTGATGGACGAGCCATTCTCGGCGCTCGACATCCAGACGCGCCAGCTGATGGAAAACGAAGTGCTCGATCTGTGGATGGCCAAGCGCAAGGCGGTGCTGTTCATCACCCATGACCTGGACGAAGCCATTGCCATGAGCGACCGCGTGGTGGTGCTGTCGGCCGGGCCGGGCACGCATCCCATCGGCGAATTCGCCATCGACCTGCCGCGTCCGCGCGACGTGGCCGAAGTGCGCAACAACCTGCGCTTCGTCGAATTGCATGCGGCCATCTGGGCCGTGCTGCGCGAGGAAGTGCTCAAGGGCTATGCCCAACAACAGAAGCGGGCCTGAGGCCCATGCCTGATCCAGGCCGCGCCCGCTTACTCACGAACAGGCCCTGACCATGTCCAAGTCGTTCAAACCAGGTTCCGCCAGCCTGCGCTTCTGGCAGTTGCTGCTGCTGGTCGTCATCCTGGGCGCCTGGCATATTGCCTCGCGCGATCCCAAAGTGGCGTTCTTTTTCGGCGAACCCCTCAAAGTGTGGGGCCGCATCTGGGCCTGGTTCGTCACCAACGCCGACATCTACACCCATCTGTGGGTCACGCTCACCGAAACGGTGCTGGCCTTCTTCATCGGTACCATCGCCGGCCTGGCGTTCGGCCTGTGGCTGGGATTGTCGCCGCGCGCCAGCGCCATTCTCGATCCCTACATCAAGGCGGCCAACTCGATGCCGCGCGTGATCCTGGCGCCGATTTTCGGCATGTGGTTCGGACTCGGCATTTGGTCCAAGGTGGCGCTGGCGGTGACGCTGGTGTTCTTCATCGTCTTTTTCAACGTCTACCAGGGCGTGCGCGAGGTCAGCCCGACGCTGCTGGACAATGCCCGCATGCTGGGCGCGCGCAAGCGCCAACTGCTGCGCCATGTCTATCTGCCGTCCGCCACCAGCTGGGTGTTTTCCAGCCTGCACACTTCGGTCGGCCTGGCGTTCGTGGGCGCGGTGGTGGGTGAATACCTGGGCTCGGCCAGCGGCGTGGGCTACCTGATCCTGCAAGCCGAGGGCACCTTCGACGTGAACACCGTGTTCGCGGGCATCGTGGTGCTGACCGCGTTCGCGCTGGTGCTGGACTACATCGTCGGCGTGGGCGAAAAGCGGCTGATGAAGTGGCAACCCAAATCGGGCGAGACCGAGAAGCTCTGAGCGCCGCCCGCTGTTCAGGCCCGCAGCGCGCGCTGCGCCCGCAGCCAGGTGGTGAGGCTGTCGAAGGCGTCCAGGGCGCCGCGCAGGGCTTGCGTTTCCTGGCCGCGGGCGCAGTCGTCCAGGCAGGCCAGGAACGCCTTCCACAACGTGCCGGTGTCGTCGCCATAGCCGCGCAGGTAGCGCAGCGGCAGCGGCGGCACGGCGTCTTGCAGCCGCTTGGCCAGGAAGCGGCCGCCCAATTGCGATCCTTCCACCACGTAGGCCACGCCCAGCGCATAGGCGTCGGCCGCCCGGGGCACGGGCACGTCGAGGCATTGCGGCGCCGGCGATGCATCGCCAGCGGCCAGCAGGTCGGCGCGGATCAGCGCGCTCTTGCCGGCCCGGGTCGCAGCCTGCAGGCCCGCCGGCCACGGCAGCCGCCACAATGGCCGTTCCACCGGTTCGAGCCAGCCCAGCAGGGCGCGCAGATAGGCCAGATAGCGAGTCTGATCGAGATCGGCGTCGCTCAACGCCAGCCCCTGGTCCAGGGTTTCGTGGCGCTCGCGGGTGCCGTCGCGCAGCACCTGGTGCACGGGGGAGATCATGCGGGTTCCCGGCCGGTGGCGGCGGGCAGGCGCAGCGACCAGCAGTGCGCCTGACGCTCCAGGCGCCAGCCCGCCTCGCTGGCCAGCGCCTCGATGTCAGCCGGAGTGAACAGGCCCGCTGCCGCCGGCGCCTGCGCCGCGGGGGGCAGGCGGAAGTGCCAGGCGACCGGGTCGGCGGCGTCCAGTTCCAGCTCGGCGCCCTCCGGCAGCCAGGGCAGCAGGCACAGCACGCAGGCCATGAGCAGATAGCGCGCGTCGAAGGCCGGCAGCTCGACCGGCGCGGGCGTCTCCGGCCAGCGGACCCCGCGTTTGGACCACATCAACTGCGAAAACAACAGCTTGCGGCATTCCCGCAGCAGCGCCGCGGCGGGCTGAGTGGCGCCGTTGTCGTCAAGCCACTGGTCCAGGCCGCGGATCTCCGCCACGCTGTCCTCCAGCATTTGCTGCAGTTCGCCCGCCAGGCGCTGGGTGCGCTGCCGCAAGGCCTCGGCATCGGCGTTTTCGGGTGCCTGGCGCAGCATGGCGGCCGCCACGGTGGCGTTGGACAGCGGCGAGATGGCCTCGTGCCGCAGGACCGGGAAGATTTGCGCCAGCACTTTGAAACGCACGCCCTGCGCGACCAGGGCGGAATGAGGGGAGATGGCGAGCATCGGCGGCCTCAGCCGGCTTGCCGCAGCACGGTCAGCAACGCATCCGGATCGGCGGGCTTTTCGATCCAGTCGTCGAACAGGCTGGCCGCATCCTGGTGCCGCTCGTGGCGTGCCAGGCCGCTCAGGGCGTAGATGCGGGCGCCGGCGTTGCGCGCGCGCAGCTGCCGGGCCAGCTCATAACCATCCATGTCGGGCAGCAGGATGTCCACCAGGACCGCCTGGGGTTCGAAGTCCGCGGCCTGTGCCAGCGCGTCCTCGCCGTTACCGGCGCAGCGCGTCTCCAGCCCGGACATGGCCAGGAATTCGGCCAGCAGTTCCGAGCCCATTTCATTGTCGTCGACCAGCAGGACGCGTAACGCGCGCGCTTCGTTCAAATGATGTCTCCAGGATTCAGGGGGCCTGCGGCGCGTCCAATCCGCGCGGCAGAGTGACTGTGAAAATGACCAGGCCGTCGCGGCAGGCGACGGCGATGTCGCCATCATGGTCGCGTACCACTTGCTCGGCAATATACAGGCCCAGCCCCAGGCCGGTGCGGTTGCGCGATTGGCCCAGCGATTCCGGCTTGAAGGGCGAGAACAGGTGCGCCATGACGTCGTCGGGAATCGGCGCGCCGTGATTGGCCACGACCAGTTCGATGGTATCGTCCGCCAGCCGGGCCGTCACGCGGATCGGCATGCGCGGCGCGCCATGCTGGCGCGCGTTGCTCATCAGGTTGGTGACCACCTGGGCGATGCGGTCGGTGTCGGCCATCAGGCGCAGCCCGGGCGCGATCTCCGGTTCGATCAGCAGCCCCGGATAGGCCTGGCGCTTTTCGTCGATCAGGCCGTTGAGCAATTCGGACAACTGGCATTGGCGCTTCTCGATGCCCAGCCCCATGCCCCCTTGCAGCCGCGACAGGTCCAGCACCTGCGAGATCAGCCGCTGCATGCGGCCGCTCGAATAGCGGATGCGTTCGCCCATGCGGGCGCCGGAATCGGTCTTGGACAGCAGTGTGGCCGCCATCGAGATGGATTGCAGCGGGTCGCGCAGATCGTGGCCCAGCATGGCCAGCAGGGCGGTACGGGCGCGGTCGACGTCGGCGGCGCGGCTGGTGGCGATATGCGACAGCTCGTCGCGCAGGTTGTCGACCGTTTCCAGTTCGGGCGGCAGCCACGGCGCGCTGGTGTCGCGCACGACCTCGCGCCAGGCCTCGAACGAACCGCGCGGCGTCAGGCGCGGGCCGAGGGTGCCCACGGCATATTGCTTCTCGGGCTTGCCGCCCCAGACCAAGGTCTCGACCTGCTCGCGCCGCAGCCAGATCAGCCAGCCGTTGTTCATGGGGTCGAACTTGCAGGCCAGCAGGCCGGCGTAGGGCACCAGGTCGGTCTGCAGGCCGGGGTAGTCGCGGGCGATATTGTCGGTGTGCACCAGCCGCTGGCCGCTCTGGTCCAGCGCGCACAGGATGCCGGCCAGTTCGCCGCGCGGCGCGATGCCGCCGAACACCGTCACGCTGTTGCCCCACAGGCACAGCGCGGCGTCGTTGGGCACCAGCGCGGCGGGCGTGTCCGGCGTGCCGGACAAGGCCTGGTGCACGTTTTCGGATTTCGATACGCGTTCGGCCAGGCGGCTGACCAGCGCGGCGCTGCGGCGCGCCTGTTCGGCGCGTTCACGGCCTTCGATATTGGCCAGCGCCGCCGACAGTACCTGCGCCAGCGCTTCGCAGGCCAGCCGGGCCGAATAGGGGATATGACGCGGCGCATGGTGATGGCAGGCGATCATGCCCCACAGCCGGCCACCCAGCACCAGCGACAGGCTCATGGAAGCGCGCACCCCCATGTTTGCCATGTATTCCAGGTGTACCGGCGAGACGCTGCGCAGCACTGAAAAACTCAGGTCCAGCGGCGCATGCGCCGGCCCGTCCTCGCCCAGCACGCGCACCGGCTGGTACTGGGCGTCGGCGATCTGGCGCAACGTGTTCACCGTGTAGAGGCGGCGCGCCTGGGCCGGAATGTCGCCGGCCGGATAGCGGCGGCCGACCCAGTCTTCCAGGGTGGCGTCGCCGCGCCGCTCGGCCACGATTTCGCCGCTGTCGTCGGGATGGAAGCGGTACGCCATGACCCGGTCGAAGCCGGTGGCGCGCTGCACCGCCTGGACGGTGTGGTCGAGCAGGGAGGCGATGTCGCGCTGCGACCGGATCCGTTCGATGCCGCGATAGATGCGCGCGGGCTCGGCAATGCCGGTGGCGTCGCCGCGGCGTTCCAGTTCGATCAGCGTCAGCGCGTCGGTGTTGCGATGGGCGATGACGTCGTAGGTATGCGCGCCGAGCGTGATGGCGAGCGGGTCGAAGACCGGGTCGGCGCTGGCCAGCCAGCCCGGCAGCAGGTGCGCGAGTTCGGGCGGCAGGGTGCCCGGCGCGCAGCGGTGGCCCAGCGCCAGCGGCACGCCCAGGGCCTGCGGCGCATCCTCGCTGGCATAGCGCAGTACGCCCGCGCTGTCGAACGCCAACAGCACGCCCAGGGGCTGGATGGCACCCGGCACGTGGATCGGTTCGCTATCGCAGTTGGCGAGCGTGACAGGTGGATGCGACTGGGGAGGCGCATTCATTCTAGGCGGGTCCTGGAGGTGCGCAATGTTCTGTCATTATGTCAAAGTTCTTGCGAATGTGTGCAGTTGCAGCGCCCCGGTCTTTTGGCCTTGGCCGGCCTTAGGATCTTCGTTTTCATCCCTATGGAGTTTTCATGGCACGTCTTCCCTACGCCGATCTGTCCCATCCCGAGGCGCGGCCGTTGGTCGAACGCATCGTCGCCGAGCGCGGCAGCGTGCTGCATCTGTACCAGATGCTGCTGCACAGCCCGGCGGTAGCCGGCGGCTGGCTCAACTACCTGACGTCCATCCGCCAGTTGTCGACCCTGCCGGGCGATATCCGCGAACTGGTGATCATGCGGGTGGCGGCGGTCAATGGCGCGCCCTACGAAGCCGACCAGCACGCGCCGATCGCGCTGAAAGAGGGCGTGTCGCAGGCCCAGCTGGATGCCTTGCCGGACTGGGAGGCGTCGACGCTGTTCAGCGAACGCGAACGCGCGGTGCTGGCCTACACCGACGCCATGACGCGCCAGGTGCAGGTGCCCGAGCCGGTGTTCCAGGCGGCGCGCGCCGCCATGGGGTCGGAAAAACTGATCGTCGAGCTGACCGCCACGGTCGCCGCCTACAACATGGTGTCACGCTTCCTGGAAGCGTTGCAGGTGCATTCGCACGACCATCGCTGAAGGCCCGCCCGGGCGTGGCCCGGCCGGGCCGGTCAGGCGCGCTGCGCCTCGATCAGCGCGTCCAGCTTGATGGCATCGGCCACGAAGGCGCGGATGCCCTCGGCCAGCTTGTCGCTGGCCATGGCGTCGTCGTTGAGCTGGGTGCGGAAGGCCACTTCGTCCGAGGCGACGCGGGCGATGTCGCTTCCCACCGCGTCGGCGCGCAGTTGCGGCGGCGCGTCGCCTTCAGTCTGCGCCAGCTGGGTCAGCAGCTCGGGACTGATGGTCAGCAGGTCGCAGCCCGACAGCGCCAGGATCTGGCCGACGTTGCGAAAGCTCGCGCCCATGATCTCGGTGGCGATGCCGAAACGCTTGTAGTACTGGTAGATGCGGGTCACCGACTGCACGCCGGGGTCGCGCGCGCCGGCATGGTCGGCCTCGACCCATGCGGCTCCGGCCGCCTTCTTGTGCCAGTCGTAGATGCGGCCGACGAAGGGCGAGATCAACTGCGCCTGGGCGTCGGCGCAGGCCACCGCCTGCGGCAGCGAGAACAGCAGCGTCAGGTTGCAGCGCACGCCCTCGGCCTGCAGCGCGCGGGCGGCCTGGATGCCTTCCCAGGTGGAAGCGATCTTGATCAGCACGCGTTCGCGCGGCACGCCAGCGGCTTCATACAGCGCGATCAAGGCGCGCGCGCGCTCGATGGTGGCGCGGGTGTCGAACGACAGACGCGCGTCCACCTCGGTCGAGACGCGGCCGGGCACGATGTCCAGGATGGCGCGGCCGAAGGCGACCAGCAGGCGGTCCATCAGTTCGGGGGTGGGGGCGCCGCGGTGGTCGCGGGCGGTCTTTTCGAGCAGCGGGCGGTAGGCATCCTGCTGCACGGCCTTGAGAATCAGGGACGGATTGGTGGTGGCGTCGGTGGGACGCAGCGCCTTCATCGCTTCGAAATCGCCGGTGTCGGCGACAACGGTGGTGTGATTGCGCAGGGCGTCAAGTTGGCTGGACATGGGCAATACGGCTCGCAACATCGGGGTTGAAGGTGTCTTAGCGTATCACCGCCGTGGCGGCGGCGCTGTCACCGTTGGTATGGCGGCGGCAGGGCGCGGATGGACGGGCGCGGCACCTGAAATCTCCGATCTCAGCCTTATTTGGCGCGGTTCCCCGGGAAAAACGCCCGCTCAAGGTATAATTCCAAGGTTTGATTATCGATTCTAAAACCGGGGTTTACTGTGCTGCCGCAACTCTTTCCCGAGGGGATCAACCGCTTCCCTCCTGCAATTCTGGCTCTGGCGGACGGTACCATTTTTCGAGGCGTGTCGATCGGTGCGCCTGGCCATACCGTCGCCGAAGTGGTGTTCAACACCGCGATGACCGGGTACCAGGAAATTCTCACCGATCCCAGCTATAGCGGCCAGATCGTCACGCTGACCTATCCGCACATCGGCAACACCGGCGTCAACGCCGAGGACGTCGAAGCCAACCGTGTCTACGCCGCCGGCCTGGTGGTGCGCGACTGTCCCGCCCGCGTGTCGAACTTCCGTTCCACGCAATCGCTGCCCGAATACCTGTCCGAACAGGGCATCGTCGCCATTTCCGGCGTCGACACCCGCAAGCTGACCCGCATCCTGCGTGAAAAGGGCGCCCAGGGCGCCTGCATCTTCGTCGGCACCGACGCCGAGCGCGCCGTCGAACTGGCGCAAGGCTTCGCCGGCATGGCCGGCCAGGACCTGGCCAAGGTCGTCTCGATCAAGTCCAGCACCACCTGGACCCAAGGCACCTGGCAACTGGGCGAAGGCTACACCCAGCCCGAGCAGTCCAGGTTCCATGTCGTGGCCTACGACTTCGGCATCAAGTCCAACATCCTGCGCCTGCTGGCCGACCGCGGCTGCCGCCTGACGCTGGTGCCGGCCGAGACCAGCGCCGAGGACGTCCTCAAGCTCAACCCCGATGGCGTGTTCCTGTCCAACGGCCCCGGCGACCCCGAGCCCTGCGACTACGCCATCGACGCCACCCGCGTGTTCCTGGACAAGAAGCTGCCGGTGTTCGGCATCTGCCTGGGCCACCAGATCATGGGCCTGGCGGTGGGCGGCAAGACGCTCAAGATGAAGACCGGCCACCACGGCGCCAACCACCCGGTGCAGGACCTGGCCTCCAAGCGCGTCTTCATCACCAGCCAGAACCACGGTTTCGCGGTCGACGCCGCCAGCCTGCCGGCCAATGCGCGCGTCACGCATGTCTCGCTGTTCGACGGCACGCTGCAGGGCTTCGAGCTCACCGACCGTCCGGCCTTCTGCTTCCAGGGCCACCCCGAAGCCAGCCCCGGTCCGCACGACATCCTGGAGCTGTTCGACAAGTTCATCAGCCTGATGTCCGGCCAAAAGTAAAGATTGCATCATGCCCAAGCGTACAGACCTAAAAAGCATTCTCATCATCGGCGCCGGCCCCATCATCATCGGGCAGGCCTGCGAATTCGACTATTCCGGCGCGCAAGCGTGCAAGGCGCTCAAGGCCGAGGGTTACCGCACCATCCTGGTGAACAGCAACCCCGCCACCATCATGACGGACCCGGAAACGGCCGACGTCACCTACATCGAGCCCATCACCTGGCAAGCCGTCGAAAAGATCATCGAGCGTGAAAAACCCGATGCGCTGCTGCCCACCATGGGCGGCCAGACCGCGCTGAACTGCGCGCTCGACCTGGCCCACCACGGCGTGCTGAAAAAGCACAACGTCGAACTGATCGGCGCCAACGAGCACGCCATCGAAAAGGCCGAGGACCGCCAGAAGTTCAAGCAGGCCATGACCGACATCGGCCTGGAATCGGCCAAGTCGGGCGTCGCCCACAGCATGGACGAAGCCTGGGAAGTGCAGCGCCGCATCGCCGCGGAAGTCGGCACCTCGGGTTTCCCCGCCGTGATCCGCCCCAGCTTCACCATGGGCGGCTCGGGCGGCGGCATCGCCTACAACGCCGAAGAATTCGAAACCATCTGCCGCCGCGGCCTGGAAGCCTCGCCCACCAGCGAACTGCTGATCGAAGAGTCGCTGCTGGGCTGGAAGGAATTCGAGATGGAAGTGGTTCGCGACAAGGCGGACAACTGCATCATCGTCTGCTCCATCGAGAACCTGGACCCCATGGGCGTGCACACCGGTGACTCCATCACCGTGGCGCCGGCCCAGACGCTGACCGACAAGGAATACCAGATCATGCGTAACGCATCGATCGCGGTGTTGCGCGAGATCGGCGTGGACACGGGCGGCTCGAACGTGCAGTTCGCGGTCAACCCCAAGAACGGCCGCATGATCGTCATCGAGATGAACCCGCGCGTGTCGCGTTCGTCGGCGCTGGCGTCCAAGGCCACGGGGTTCCCCATCGCCAAGGTCGCCGCGCGCCTGGCCGTGGGCTACACGCTGGACGAGCTCAAGAACGAAATCACCGGCGGCGCCACGCCCGCCTCGTTCGAACCGTCGATCGACTACGTGGTCACCAAGGTGCCGCGTTTCGCCTTCGAGAAATTCCCCACCGCCGACGCACGCCTGACCACCCAGATGAAGTCCGTGGGTGAAGTCATGGCCATCGGCCGCACCTTCCAGGAATCGTTCCAGAAGGCGCTGCGCGGTCTGGAAGTCGGCGTCGACGGCCTGAACCAGAAGACCACCGACCGCGAAAAGCTGCAGGTCGAACTGGGCGAACCCGGTCCGGAACGCATCTGGTACGTGGGCGATGCCTTCGCCCAGGGCTTCTCGCTGGACGAAGTGCACAACATCACGCACATCGACCCGTGGTTCCTGTCGCAGATCAAGGAAATCGTCGATATCGAGCTGGCGCTCGAACAGAAGACGCTGTCCGACCTGGACCAGGCCACGCTGTGGGAACTGAAGCGCCGCGGTTTCTCCGACCGCCGCCTGGCATTCCTGCTGGACACCGTCGAATCCGAGGTGCGCAAGCTGCGTCACCAGCTGAACGTGCGTCCGGTCTACAAGCGCGTGGACACTTGCGCCGCCGAATTCGCCACCCGCACGGCCTACATGTACTCGACCTACGAGGAAGAGTGCGAAGCCGCGCCCACCGACCGCAAGAAGATCATAGTGCTGGGCGGTGGCCCGAACCGCATCGGCCAGGGCATCGAGTTCGACTACTGCTGCGTGCATGCCGCGCTGGCGCTGCGCGACGACGGGTACGAGACCATCATGGTCAACTGCAACCCGGAAACCGTCTCGACCGACTACGACACCTCCGATCGCCTGTACTTCGAGCCGCTGACGCTCGAGGATGTGCTGGAAATCGTCCACAAGGAAAACCCGGTCGGCATGATCGTCCAGTACGGCGGCCAGACCCCGCTGAAGCTGGCGCGCGCGCTGGAAGCCAACGGCGTGCCGATCATCGGCACCAGCCCCGAATCCATCGACATCGCCGAAGACCGCGAGCGCTTCCAGAAGCTGCTGAACAAGCTCGGCCTGCGCCAGCCGCCCAACCGCACGGCCCGCACCGAAGCCGAGGCCCTGGCCCATGCCGCCGAAATCGGCTACCCCCTGGTGGTGCGTCCCAGCTACGTGCTGGGCGGCCGCGCCATGGAAATCGTGCACGAGCAGCAGGACCTCGAACGCTACATGCGCGAGGCCGTCAAGGTCAGCAATGACTCGCCGGTGCTGCTGGACCGCTTCCTGAACAACGCCACCGAAGTCGACGTCGACTGCCTGGCCGACGGCGAAACCGTCTTCATCGGCGGCGTCATGGAACACATCGAGCAGGCCGGCGTGCACTCGGGCGACTCCGCCTGCAGCCTGCCGCCGTACTCGCTGTCGGCAGACGTCATCGCCGAGATCAAGCGCCAGACCTCCATGATGGCCAAGGCCCTGAACGTCAGCGGCCTGATGAACGTGCAGTTCGCCATCCAGGGCGGCGACGTCTATGTGCTGGAAGTGAACCCGCGCGCCTCGCGCACGGTGCCCTACGTGTCCAAGGCCACCGGCCTGCAGCTGGCCAAGATCGCCGCGCGCGCCATGGCCGGCCAGACGCTGGCGGCCCAGGGCATCACCCGCGAAGTCGTGCCGCCTTACTTCTCGGTCAAGGAAGCCGTGTTCCCGTTCGTCAAGTTCCCGGGCGTGGACACCATCCTCGGTCCGGAAATGAAGTCGACCGGCGAAGTCATGGGCGTGGGCACCAGCTTCGGCGAAGCCTTCGTCAAGTCGCAGCTGGCCGCCGGCGTGCGCCTGCCGGAATCCGGCACGGTGTTCATCAGCGTGAAGAACCAGGACAAGCCCCGCGCCGTGGAAGTGGCGCGCGGCCTGCACGCCCTGGGCTTCAAGCTGGTCGCCACCCGTGGCACCGCGGCCGAGATCGAAGCGGCCGGCATTCCGGTGCAACTGGTCAACAAGGTCACCGAAGGCCGTCCGCACATCGTCGACATGGTCAAGAACGGCGAGATCGCGCTGGTCATCAACACGGTCGAAGAGCGCCGCAACGCCATCGTCGACTCGCGTACCATTCGGACGCAGGCGCTGGCCGCGCGCGTGACCTTCTTCACCACCATCGCCGGCGCCCGCGCGGCCGTCGAAGGCATGCAGTACCTGCGTCAAGGCCTCGGCCTGCAGGTCTATCCGCTGCAGGAACTTCACGCGTCTTTGTTGGACAAATAGTGCTTGGGCGCGCAGGGGGCGCGCTTCAAGTGAGTCAAGGACAAAAGAATGAAGTGGTTCATTCTGGCGTTGTTCATCGTGTGCGCCACGGTCGTCCACTACCGTGGCCGCATACGACACCGGTTCTCGCGGCAGGCGTTGGATCACTCCACCTTCACCGCCCCGCTGAACTGTTTCATGTACGCGTTCTCCGGCGTGCCCAACAAGCCCTATCTCGACCTGGATCAATTCCCTGAATTGAAGGTCTTGCTGGACCACTGCGAGGACATCCGGGCCGAGGCCGTCAACCTCTACGGGGACGGCCACATCAAGGCCTCGGACAAGTACAACGACGCGGGTTTCAACTCGTTCTTCAAGACGGGTTGGAAGCGCTTCTACCTGAAGTGGTACGACGCGGACCATCCCTCGGCCGAGGCCCTCTGCCCGGTCACCACCAAGCTGCTGGCGGGCATCCCGACCATCAAGGCGGCGATGTTCGCCTCGCTGCCGCCCGGCAGCCGCCTGCCGCGCCACCGTGATCCCTACGCCGGTTCGTTGCGCTTTCACATGGGCCTGATCACGCCGAACAGTCCGGACTGCTACATCAATGTCGATGGCCAGGAATACCACTGGCGCGACGGCGAGGCGGTGGTGTTCGACGAGACCTTCATCCACTACGCCGAGAACAAGACCGACCAGAACCGGATCATCCTGTTCGCGGACGTCGAGCGCCCCATGCGTTACCGCTGGGCCCAGGCGTTCAACCGCGTGGTCGGTGGTTTCCTGTTGCGCGCGGCGGCCGCGCCCAACCAGGAAGGCGACGCCACTGGCGGCATCAACCGCATCTTCGGCGTGGTCTATGCCGTGCGCCGTTTCGGCAAGGCGCTCAAGAAGAAGAGCAAGCCGCTGTACTACCTGTCCAAATGGGCGCTGGTGGCGGCGATCTTCGCGCTGATCTTCCTGTAAGCCGCGCTCCGGCGTTCCTGTAGCATAGCGGGCGGAGCCTCTCACCCGGGAGGCTCCGCCCTTTTCATCCGACCCGGGGCCAGCCTCCATGGACAGAGTATTCATCACCGGCGCCAGCAGCGGCCTGGGCCGCGCCCTGGCGCAGCGCTACGCCGCCAGCGGCGCCACGCTCGGCCTGCTGGGCCGGCGCGAGGACGCGCTGCGCGAATTGGCCGCCAGCCTGCCCGGCCAGCACCGCTGCTACGCCGTGGACGTGTGCGATCGCCAGGCGCTGCATGCCGCCGCGCGGGATTTCATTGCCTTCTGCCAAGGGCGGGTGGACGTGGTCATCGCCAGCGCCGGCATCAGCGCCGGCACGCTGACCGGGCAACACGAGGACTACGACGTTTTCAAGGCCATCGTCGATACCAACCTGTTGGCGACGGTGGCCACCTTCGAGCCGTTTGTCGAGCCGATGCGCGAGGCCGGTGGCGGCCGGCTGGTGGGCATCGCCAGCGTCGCCGGCGTGCGGGGGTTGCCGGGCGCGGGCGCCTACAGCGCCTCGAAATCGGCGGTGGTGACCTACTGCGAAAGCCTGCGGCTGGAACTGGCGGGCGACGGCATCCGCGTCGTCACCATCGCGCCGGGCTACATCAGGACCGCGATGACGGCCCACAACCCGTACAAGATGCCGTTCCTGATGGACGCCGACAAGTTCGCGCAGCGCGCCCATGCGGCCATCGGGCGCGGCACGTCCTACACGGTGATCCCGTGGCAGATGGGTGTGGTGGCGAAGCTGATGCGCCTGCTGCCCAACGTGGTCTACGACCGGCTGGCGCGCAACGCGCCGCGCAAGCCGCGCAAGCCGCGCAAGGCGGACAAGGCCGGCTGAGCCGGCGCGCAGGCCATCACGGCACCACGTCGTCGCCGACTTCCGCGGCCACGTGGTCCACGTCGCCCCAATCCAGCACTTGCCACTGGCGGCCGCGCACGCCGACGCGATTGATGCTGACATTCAGCAGCGCCGCGTCGCGCGGCGCGTTCAACGGCACGCCGCTGGCATGGCGCCAGATGATATCCAGCACGCCGCCGTGGGTGAATAGCAGGATGCGCTCGCCCTCATGGCGGCCGGCGATGTCGTCCACGGTTGAAATCACGCGCGACTGGAACTGGCCCAGTGTCTCGCCGCCGTCCAGCGCGCGCAGGGGATCGCGGCTGCGCCAGGCGGAAGCGGCTTCGGGCGCCAGCACGTCGATGCGTTCCAGGTCCAGCCCCTCCAGCACGCCGAAACCGCGTTCGCGGATGCCGGGTTCGATCCGCACGCGCAGATCCAGTTGTTCCGACACCGGCGTGGCGGTGGCGTGGGCGCGTTGCAGGTCGCTGCTGTAAATGGCGTCGATCGGCGTGCTGCGGGCCTCTTCGCGCAGGCGCGAGGCCAGCAGGCCTGCCTGGTTGCGGCCGAATTCGTTCAGGGGGATGTCTTGCCAGCCCTGCAGGCGGCGCTGGCGATTCCAGTCGGTTTCGCCGTGGCGGATGAACCAGATTTCAGTCATTGGGGTGTCGATTCGGTGGGGAAGGGCGCGACGGCGGGCGGATCGGACGCGACCGGGGCGCGCGGCTTCCAGATGGCTTGAATGATCGAGCTTAACGCGACCAGCGCGGGCTCGCTAGCGCGTTCGTAAGGCAGGATGAAGCCCAGCAGCGCATCGGCGCGGGCCTGGCCCCACACCATGAAGTCGCCCGAGGCCGCGCCGGCCAGCGCCGTTTCCTCGCGCAACAGCGCGCAGCCGGCGCCGGCCCGCACCAGCGCTTCCAGGTTGGCCTGGTCGTCGTTCTGCATGGCCACGCGCGGCGACAGCCCGTGGCGCTCGAACATGTCGCGCAACAACAGATGGGTGTGGCTGCCGGCGGGGCCGTCCAGCCACGGCAATTGCGCCACTTCGCGCCAGCCGCCACGTTTGAGCACCGCGGCGTGCTCGCGCGGTAGCGCGATGCGATAGCGCACGCTGCGCAACGGCATCCAGAGCACGCCGCGCGGTGGATGCGCGGCAATGGTCAGCGCCGCCGGCAGCCGGCCGGTGCTGACCTGTTCGGCCAGCACCGCGGTGGGCAGCGTCTGGGTCTTCAGCTCGACCAGCGGCAATCGTTGCGTAATGGCCGCGGCCAACTCGCCCAATCGCAGGAAGTCCGGTTTCTCGCTGGGCAGGCCCAGTTCGACCGCGCCCTGCAGGCTGCCCTGCAACTGTTGCGCCTCGGATTTGAATTGTGCGCCCAGCACCAGCAGCGATTCGGCGGTGGGCAGTAGCATCTCGCCGGCCTTGGCCAGCGCCAGCCGCCCCCCGCTGCGGTCGAACAGCGCCACGCCCAGGCTTTGCTCCAGCGCCTTGATCTGCGCGGTCACGGCCGGCTGGGTCAGCGACAGCGCTTCGGCGGCCCGCGTCAGGTTGCCCAGCCGGGCGACCGTGACGAAGGCGCGGATCTGATAGATTTCCATGCCGCCTTTGTAGGGGAAGCGGGCTCAGGCGGCAAGCAGCCGCACCTGGGTCGGCTCCAGTCCGATCGATACCGGCGCGCCCACCGGGAACGGCGACAGTCCCGCCAGGTGCGACTGGTCGGCCGTCAGGCGCTGTTCGCCGATCTGCACCTGGTAGCGGGTGAATTCGCCCAGGAACTCGCTGCTTTCCACCACGCCCGGCAGCCACACATAGCGCGCGTCGCCCAGTCCGTCTGCCATCTCGATCTGCACCGTATGCGGCCGGAAACTGGCCGCCAGGCGCTGCGCCAGCGGCGCCTCGGCCGCCAGCGGCAGGTGCAGGTCGCCCACGCCCTCCACCGCCAGCACCACGCTGCCGCTGGTGCGTTCGCGCACCTCGCCTTCCAGCACATTCATGGTGCCGACGAAGTTGGCCACGAAGCGGTTCACTGGATAGTCGAACAGCGTGTTGGGCGCGCCGATCTGCTGCACCACGCCGTGATCCAGCACCGCCATGCGGTCGGCGGTGGTCATGGCTTCTTCCTGATCATGCGTGACGAAGATGGTGGTGATGCCCAGGCGCCGTTGCAGGCTCAGCAGGTCCTGGCGCATCTGCACGCGCAGCTTCTTGTCCAGGTTCGACAGCGGCTCGTCCAGCAGCAGCACTTGCGGCTCGATCACGATGGTACGCGCCAGCGCCACGCGCTGCTGCTGGCCGCCGGACAACTGGTTGGGACGGCGGCGCGCGTATTGCGACAGGCCCACCAGTTCCAGCGCGGCCTCGACCTTGGCGCGGATCTGCTCGCGCGGCAGCTTGCGTTCGACCAGTCCGAACGCGACGTTGTCCCACACGGTCATGTGGGGCCACAGCGCGTAGTTCTGGAACACCATGCCGATATTGCGATCCCATGGCGGGATGGCGCTGATGTCCTTGCCATCGACCAGCAACTGGCCGGCGTCCTGGCGGTTGAAGCCCGCGATCAGCCGCAGCAGGGTGGACTTGCCCGAGCCCGAGGGCCCCAGCAGGGCGAAGAATTCGCCCGGTTCGATGTGGATGTTGACGTCCTTGAGCACTTCGGTCCTGCCATACGACAGCCGGATGTTGCGGCATTCAACGCTGACTTTCTTCATGTCGATTCCCCTTGATTCAAGCCGTCTCGTCGTGACGCGCCGGGCGCTGGCGCGCCTGGGCGCGCTCGACCAGCAGGTGCGAGACATACGTGCCGATCGCGACCGCGACCACCGCCAGCACCCCCAGCGCCGCGCCCGGGCCCCGGCCCGCCGCGCTCTGCATGTACAGATAGATGCCATAACTCATCGGCGCCTGGCTGTCCTTGGTGACCAGCATGATGGTGGCCGACAGCTCCACCGCCGCGGTCACGAAGCTGGTGACAAAGCCAGCCAGCATGCCGCCGGCCATCAGCGGCACCACCACCCGCCGGATGGTGCGCAGGCGCGTCGCGCCCAGCGATTGCGCGGCTTCCTCCAGCGACACGTTGATCTGCTGCAGCGCCGCCACGCATGAGCGTAGCGCGTACGGCAGCCGCCGCACCGAGTACGCGATCATGATGATGATCCACGACGAGGTCAGCAATGTGCCGGTGCCCGGGATCTCCACGCCACGGAAGGTGCGCAGCAGGCCGATGGCCAGCACGATGCCGGGGATCGCCAGCGCCGCCGAGGCCAGCAGATCCAGCCACTGGCGCGCGGGCAACCGGGTGCGCAGCATCAGGTAGGCGATGGCGGTGCCCAGGATCACGTCCACGCCCGCGGCCAGGCCGCAATAGAGCAGGGTATTGGCGATCATGCCCTGCGACTCGCTGAAGACCGCGCTGTAGTGGGCCAGCGTGTAACCGTCGGGCAGCGGCGCGAAGCTCCAGACGCTGGCCAGCGACAGCAGCAGCACGCCCATGTGCGGCGACAGCACCAGCAGCAGCACCAGGATGATCCAGCCATAGGCCAGCACGCTTTCCGCGGGCCGCAGCTTGCGCTTCTGGATCGAATTGCCGCCCTTTTGCAGCGTGGAATAGTCGCGTCCCTTCAGAACCCGCGCCGACAGCCACAGCGCCAGGATCGAGAAGGCGATCATGATTACGCTGATCACATACCCCAGCGGATCCTCCAGCCCCACCTGCGTGATGCGCAGATAGGCCTGCGGCGCCAGCATGTTGGTGGTGCCCAGCACCAGCGGCGTGCCGAGGTCGTCGAACACCTTCACGAACACCAGCGAGGCGCCGGCCACATAGCCGGGCAGGGCCAGCGGGAAGATCACGCGGCGAAACAGCCGGAAGCCGCGCGCGCCCAGGTTGAAGGCCGCTTCCTCCATGGCGCCGTCGATATTGCGCAGCGCCACCACCAGGTTCATCAGGATGAACGGGAAGTAGTGCAGGGCTTCGACGAAGATCACGCCGTTCAGCCCCTCCATGAACGGAATGGTGACGCCGAACCAGTCGTCCAGCAGCAGGTTGACACTGCCCGAACGGCCGAAAATCAGTTGCATGGCCACCGCGCCGACGAACGGCGGCATGATCAGCGGCAGCACGCCCAGTGTCTGGATGATGAGGGCGCCGCGAAAGTCGAAGCGCACCGTGAAGTACGCCAGCGGCACCGCGATCAGCGAGGCCAGCAGCGCCGACCAGCCCGCCACATAGAGGCTGTTGAAGAACGCCTCCAGCATCAGCGGCTGGTTGAAGAACGCGCCGAAATGGCCGATGGTGAAGCCGCCATCGGCATTGACGAAGGCACTGTAGAACACCGTGCCCACCGGCACGACCAGGAACAGCGCAAGGAAACCCAGCACCAGGAGCGCGGCCAGCATGGGGCCGGCGGGCAGGCGTGAATGGCCCGGAAGATTCATCGAGATTCCCGTAATGGTTCAAGACAGCCCGCCCGCGGCGGGGGGCGGCCGGACGGGGCGAATCCCTCCGTCCGGCAGGGGCCGGGCTTAAAGCGCCGCGGCTTCCCGCGCCAGCTTCACGGCCTGTTCGTAATTGCTCTTGGCCGTGCCATTCCATTCGCCTTCCAGCTGCGTGATCTGCTGGTTGACCGCGGCGTCCTTCTTGTTGCCGCTGAAGATCTTCAGGAAGGCGGGATCCGCGGCCTGCTTGCCGTCGACCAACGGCGTCCAGGCCAGCTTGCGGGCCTGCGCCAGCAGTTCGGCCGGTTTGCCGCTCTTGGCCTTGTCGCCCAGTTTGGCCTCGGCGTCATAGATGGCCTTGGTGGCCGCCTGAAGCTCCTTCAGGCGGAACGTGACCGTCTGGTCGTACAACGACTGCACCACGTAATAGCGGCTTTGCGACAGATCGGCATTGAACTGCACCTTGCTGCGGCGCGCGATATCGGCCGGGTCGGGATAGCCCTTTGGCACCTTGCCGCCCAGCGCCGCGTACGGCAGCACCGGCAGACGCGAGATCTTCGGTTCCAGCAGCAGTTCCTGTCCCGCCTGGCTGAGAGTGAAGGCGATGAACTTCTTGCCTTCCTCGGTATTCTTGGCGCCTGCTATCAGGGCGATGTTGGCCGGCACGATGGCGGTCTCGGAGGGATAGACGAATTCCACCGGGAACTTCGAATACTTGCTCGACAGGCCGAAGAAGTCGATCACCGGCCCGGCCCCGAACTGGCCGTTGTTGACCCCGTCCGGCACGCCGAACGAACGTTCGGTCACGGTGCTGCTGTTGCCCGACATGCGCAGCAGCGTATTCCAGCCATCGTCCCAGCCCTCGCCCTGCAGGATGGTCTCGACCGTCAGGTGCATGGTGCCCGAGCGCGACGGCGAGGTGATGCCGAGGTGGCCGAACCAGTGCGGCGCCAGCAGATCCTTCCACTCGACCGGCGCGGGAATCTTGTGCGCCTTGATGTAGCGCGTGTTGTAGACGATGCCGTAGCCGGCCAGCGCCTGGCCCAGGTACATGCCGCTCGGATCGTTGATGGGATAGTTGCCGATCTTGTCCGGCACGTCCTTGTTGGCGACATCCGAAGACTTGGCCAGCAGCTTGTCGCGCCCCAGCACCTCGAAGGCATCCGGCGCGCTGGCCCAGAACACTTCCGGACGCTGGCCTGCCGGCGTTTCGCGCACATAGGCGATGCCGGACACGGTGTTCTTGTTGAGGATTTCCAGCGTGATGCCGGGGTTGGCCTTTTCGAATGCGGTCTTGTAGGCCTGGGTCAGATCTTTCGGGAACGACGTGATCACCGTGACGGTGCCCGCCAGCGCGGGGGCGGCGCAGGCGGCCAGCAGCGCCCCTGCAAGGGCTGTGCGCATTGCATGCATGGTTTGTCTCCGTGGTTTTTTGATTTGTCCGGAGACCTTAGCGGCTACGCGCGCCGCCAGTCCAATCACAAATTTTGATGCGCGCCATCAGCCCGGCGGGCATTCGGGAGAACCCGCGCCAACGGCTCCTAGGCCGTGGCCGAGACGCCACCGTTCGCCTTGGCCATCGCCTTGATCTTCTCGTTCATCACCTGCTGGATCTGATTCATGATCTGCAGCGCCTGTCCGTTCAACGCCTGCAACTGGGTGGCCTTCTGTTCGGCCGACGCGTTGCTGTCGCGCACGCGAGCGATCTGCTCCATCACGCGCTTGAGCTGGCGCTGCAGTTCCTTGATCTGGCGGGTGTAGTGGTCGTCATTTTCGGACGATTCGGTTTCCTCGGCCTGGCCGACCTTCATGGCGCCGGCATTGGTGACGCGGATCTTGCCGTCGGGGGTGACGGTGACGCCCTTGTTGTCGTCCTTGGCATCCTTGTTGGCCTGGATTTTCTGCGCCCACAGGTCGGCCATGCTGCCGATGCGTGAGGTGCCGCTGATGGAATCGATGGCCATGGAGATCTCCGGGAAGGGGATTGATCGGGGTTTCCACTAATACGGCATGCCGGCGCGGAACTTAAGTTGCCGCCCGTTCCCGGCCCCCTTTACACTGGCGCCCGCTCACACCAATCATTCCCGGGGATTCCATGTCCAATTCCTATTTTCCGCGCTGGCGCCTGGCGGACGACGCCGAGCCCGGCGTCATCATTGCGCCCGACGAACGGCTGTCCTGGCCCAAGAATGTGGCCATGGGCGCCCAGCACGTGGTGGCGATGTTCGGCTCCACCGTGCTGGCGCCGCTGCTGATGGGCTTCGACCCCAACGTGGCCATCCTGATGTCGGGCATCGGCACCCTGATCTTCTTCCTGTTCGTGGGCGGCCGCGTGCCCAGCTACCTGGGCTCCAGCTTCGCTTTCATCGGCGGCGTCATCGCCGTCACCGGCTACGCCGGAGGCGGGGCCAACGCCAACATCGGCGTGGCGCTGGGCGCCATCATCGCCTGCGGCCTGGCCTACACCCTGATCGGCGTGCTGGTCTGGATCGCCAACGGCCGCGCCGGCGGGGGCGCCAACTGGATCGACGCGCTGATGCCGCCGGTGGTGACCGGCGCCGTGGTTGCGGTGATCGGTCTGAATCTGGCGCCCATCGCCGCCAAGGGCGCCATGGGCGCCTCGGGCTTCGACAGCGCCATGGCCATCGTCACCATCCTGTGCGTGGGGGGCATTGCCGTCTATACCAAGGGCATGGTGCAGCGCCTGCTGATCCTGGTGGGCCTGATCCTGGCCTGCGTGGTGTACGCGATCTGCGCCAACGGCCTGGGCCTGGGCAAGCCGATGGACTTCGCGGCCGTGTCGGCCGCCGCCTGGCTCGGCCTGCCGCACTTTGCCGCGCCGGTGTTCAAGGCCGAGGCGATGGGCCTGATCGTGCCGGTGGCCATTATCCTGGTCGCCGAGAACCTGGGCCACGTCAAGGCGGTCAGCGCCATGACCGGCCAGGACCTCGACCGCTACCTGGGCCGCGCCTTCGTCGGCGACGGCGTGGCCACGATGGTGTCGGGGGCGGTCGGCGGCACCGGCGTCACCACCTATGCCGAGAACATTGGCGTGATGGCGGTCACCCGCATCTATTCGACGCTGGTGTTCGTGATCGCCGCGCTGATCGCCATTGTGCTGGGCTTTTCGCCCAAGTTCGGGGCCCTGATCCAGACCATTCCGGCGCCGGTGCTGGGCGGCATGTCCGTGGTGGTGTTCGGCCTGATCGCCATCGCCGGGGCCCGCATCTGGGTCGTCAACCAGGTCGACTTCAGCGACAACCGCAACCTGATCGTGGCCGCGGTCACGCTGGTGCTGGGCGCGGGCGACTTCACCGTCAAGCTGGGTAACTTCACGCTGGGCGGTATCGGTACCGCGACCTTCGGCGCCATCATCCTGTACGCCCTGCTGCGCCGCAAGAAATAAGGGCACAGCAGGGCGCGGGGGACCATCGCGTCCGCCCTGGCCGCTCAGGAGCGCGACAGCCGCGACGCCGGCGCCCTGCCGTCCACCGGCAGCGGCGTCGCCTCGATCACCTGGCCCGACTGGGTTTTGAACACCGAGGTCGCTTCCGCCAGGCGCCGCGCCTGCTCCTCCATCGCCGACGCGGCGGCCGAGGCCTGCTCCACCAGCGCGGCGTTCTGCTGCGTGACCTCGTCCATCTGCGAGACGGCCAGGCTGACCTGGTCGATGCCCCCGGCCTGTTGCGAGGAGGCCGCCGAGATCTCGCCCATGATGTCGGCCACCCGTTGCACCGAGGTTACGATCTCGTCCATGGTCTGGCCGGCCGCGGCGACCTGGGACGATCCGGCCGCGACCGTTTCGACCGAGCTTTCGATCAGCGTCTTGATTTCCTTGGCCGCCTGCGCGGCGCGCTGCGCCAGGCTGCGCACCTCGCCGGCCACCACCGCGAAACCCTTGCCCTGTTCGCCTGCCCGGGCCGCCTCTACCGCGGCGTTGAGCGCCAGGATATTGGTCTGGAAAGCGATGCCGTCTATCACCGAGACGATCTCGGCGATGCGGCGCGAACTGTCGGAAATGCCCTGCATGGTGGCCACGACCTGGCTGACCGTATGGCCGCCGCGCTGCGCCACCTCCATGCTCACCCCTGCCAGTTGGTTGGCCTGGGCCGCGTTCTCGGCATTCTGCTTGACCGTGGCGGCCAGCTCCTCCATGGTCGAGGCGGTTTCCTCCAGCGCCGCGGCCTGCTCTTCGGTGCGGGTCGACAGATTGGCGTTGCCGGCGGCGATCTCGGCCGCGCCCACATTGATTTCTTCCACCCCCTGGCGCACCGTCGTCACCGTGCGGTTCAGGCCGTCCTGCATACGCCGCAGCGCCGAAAACAGCATGCCGATCTCGTTGTTAGAGCGGGCCTCCACGCGCTGGGTCAGGTCGCCGGCGGCGATCCGGTCGAAGTGGCGGCCGGCGTCCTGCAACGGCAGCAGCACTGCGCGCCGGACGAAGGCCCAGCACAACAGCGCCAGTAGCAGGGCGGCGGACAGGAGCACCACGGCCGACAGCCGCGCCGTGGCATAAGTGTGCTGCGAGCGCGCCAGCACGCCATCGCTGCGCTCCTGTACCCGCGCCAGGAACGCCTGCATGTCGCTGGCGAACGCAGCGTCCGCCTGCGGTACCCGCGGCGCGGCTTGCTGGTAGCGGGCGAGCGCGCCTTGCTTGAGGGCCGCGTCCAGCTCGTCCAGTGCGGCCGCATAGGCGTTGAACCGCCCCTGCAGTACCTGCGCCAGCTCTTGGCCGCGCTCGCTCTTGGGCACGGCCATGTAGCGGGTGAAGCGTTCGCGGGCCAGTTGCAACTGGCCGGCGGCCGCCTCCGTGGTCCGGCCGCCGGCTCCCGCCTGCAGATCGGCCAGCCCCGCCCCCAATGCCAGCCGGGCGCGCAGCAGGGCGGCGTTGGCTTCATACAGTGGATCGACCTGGTGTACGGCCACATTATTCAGGTCTTCGATTTCACGCACGCTGCTTTCGGCATTCATCCAACTCAAGCCGCAAGCCAGGGCCAGGGTAATCACAAAACAGGCCAGCACCAGCATCATGCCCGTACGGACTTTCAGTTTTTGCAGCATGGCAGCTCCCGTTCCCGAACGCGCTCCGCCGCAGGCGCGGGCCTGTGCCCATAGGCGCTGCGATGGAGGGGCGGACGTCGCGCCGGATGACTGCGATGCGCCCGCACAACCTTGCAACACGCACAATCAATCGCTGTGCGCGGCGGCCGCAAGGGCCGGGCCGCGCATTCCTTCGCTTGCAGATTGGAAAATGCCGGCGCATACCGGCATGTATTTAATTGTTATTAATAGGCCATTTTTTTGGTTATACCTTTTTTATTCAATGCAATATGGCGTTTTTACATAAACCCCGCTGAAAATACCGGGACTCGGGGTTTATCCGTGGCGCCAAGTATCTTTTATGCAACGCCGGGTAGCGGTATGGAATCAACGGGTTTTAGCGGGTTACAGCGCCGAAATGCGCCGAAAACATGGTTTTCTCCGGCCGCTTGCAATTCCCTCGGACTTTGACCACAATAGGGACTTGATTGCCCCGGTTCCGACCCGAGCCGGGGTTTTGTTTTGGTCGCAGCTTGCCGCATTCGTCCGGCGGGCCGGCCCGAGCGGGCGCAAGGGGATCCATCGGGTTCGACTTTGCCCGTCCCTGGCCGTTCCGTTCCTGGCGTTGCCCGTCCCGATCCGCTTTCGACGGCGCCCATGCGTCAGGTCCAAGACCTTCACACCGAGAACGCTCCGTCGGGGGCGTTTTCTACTTTTGTTTGGGAAACGACATGTCTGCCATTCCTTTGACCGTGCGCGGGGCCGAGCGCTTGCAAGAAGAGCTCCAGCGGCTGAAAACCGTGGAACGTCCCGCCGTCATCAACGCTATCGCCGAAGCGCGCGCGCAGGGCGATCTGTCGGAAAATGCCGAGTACGACGCCGCTCGCGAGCGCCAGGGTTTTATCGAGGGCCGGATCGCCGAACTTGAAGGCACGCTTTCCAATGCCCACCTGATCGATCCGTCCTCGCTCGAAGCCGAGGGTCGTGCCGTGTTCGGCGCCACCGTCGATATCGAAGACCTGGATTCGGGCGATCGCGTGACGTACCAGATCGTCGGCGACGTCGAGGCCGATATCAAGTCGAACCTGATTTCCGTGTCGAGCCCGGTGGCGCGCGCGCTGATCGGCAAAAGCGAAGGCGATGTGGTCGAGGTCAAGGCCCCGGCTGGCGTTCGCGAATATGAAGTCCTGAGCGTGCGTTACATTTGACGCCAGCGCTTGAGCGGTAAAATCAGCAAAACACCATAGCCTCTGCCCCGAACCGGGCATCCGGCAGGATTCCGGCGGCGCTATCGTGGAAAGCCATGGTGGATCGGGCGCGTAAAGCGCCCGTTTTTGTGCCCGGCGGCGCTATCGCTTGGTCGACGAACGGCGGCTGGTGCCGCTGCGTGCCCCGGCCCGCAGGCTCAGGGCGCTGCCGGCGCGGCGCGGAATGCCGTGGCTGCCGGAAGCGGTTTTCTTGTTGCTGGGACGCATCGGTTTGCCGTTCTTGTTGAGCTGGTCCTGCGGCACGAAGCGCGTCTTCGGCTTGGGCTCTTCGGTTTCGGAACGGCGCGGACGCTTGGCCAGGGTCTTGCCCTCGGCGGCCAGCTTCTTGGGCGTGTGCGGCTCGGAGGCGCGGCGCTTGGCGGGGCGTTCAGGCTCGGCGGCGGCCAGCGCGGCGGGCTTGATGTTGCCGGCCAGCGGGCGGAACAGGATCAGGGTCTTGCCCAGGTGGTGCACCGGGGCGCAGGACAGGGTCTCGCAGATGGTCGACAGCATGGCCTCGCGGGCCTCGCGATCGTCGCCGCCGGCCCGGACCTTGATCAGGCCGTGGGAAGTGAGTGCCAGGTCGATTTCCTTGAGCACGGCTTCGGTCAGGCCGTTGTCGCCGATCAGGACGACGGGGCGCAGAGGGTGAGCGGCGGACCGAAGGTCGCTGCGCTCACGAGAGGTAAGTTCTAATATAGGCATGCGTGGAATTGTACGGTAATGGCCAAGAATAAATTCTCCAAAGACTGGATTCACCAGCACATCAACGATCCCTATGTGAAGATGGCGCAACAGAAGGGCTACCGGGCCCGCGCCGCCTTCAAGCTGATCGAGATCCTCGACGCCGAGAAGCTGCTGCGGCGCGGCGATCTGGTCGTCGATCTGGGCTCGGCCCCGGGCAGCTGGTCGCAGGTGGCGCGCGAGCGCCTGGCGGGCCCGGGCGGGGTGGTGGACGGGCGCATCATCGCTCTGGACATGCTGCCCATGGAGCCGGTGGCGGGCGTCGAATTCATCCAGGGCGACTTCCGCGAAGATGACATTTTGAAACAGCTGGAGGATCTGGTCGGATCGCGCGCGGTGGACCTTGTAATTTCCGACATGGCCCCCAACTTGTCAGGCGTGGGTATCGCCGACGCCGCGCGTATCGAGCACGTGTGCGAGCTGGCGATGGAGTTCGCGCTCGCCCACCTCAAGCCCAACGGGGCGCTGATTGTCAAGGCATTCCACGGAACCGGCTTTTCGCAGATCGTGGAGTCCTACAAGCGGCACTTCAAGCGGGTGGTCGAGCGCAAGCCGAAGGCATCGCGGGACAAGTCCTCCGAAACCTTTTTGGTCGCCCGTGATCTGAAATAGCCCGCGCCGGGGTTCGTGCCCCGGTGTCACAAGAACCTACCGGCCCGAGCGCGGCCGGCCTGCCGAGACAAAGACCAGAAAAATCACGAATCAGACGTAACTTAGCGGCCCGCCCCTTCCCAGGACGCAACCCGGTCCGACAGGGTAGAATGGGCTATTGACATACTTGTGACTGTGCCATACGCGGGTGCGCAGTCGCCGGTCGGAATCGAAAGCAGGAGATCGACCTTGAATAATTCATTTTCGAAAGTCGCCGTCTGGATGGTGATAGCCCTGGTGCTATTCACGGTCTTCAAGCAGTTCGACGGACGCGCGCAGACCCAGGACGGCGTGACCTACACGCAGTTCATGGATGACGCCAAGGCGGGCCGTATCCGCAAGGTGGACGTGCAGGGCGGCGCCGGTGGCGACGTGCTCTACGTCACGCCGGACGCGGGCCGTCCTTACACGCTGACCTCGCCGGGCGACCTCTGGATGGTTTCCGACCTGCTCAAGTACGGCGTGCAGGTATCGGGCAAGCCGCGCGAAGAGCAGTCGCTGCTGATGAGCATCTTCGTGTCCTGGTTCCCCATGCTGCTGCTGATCGGCGTGTGGGTGTTCTTCATGCGCCAGATGCAGGGCGGTGGCAAGGGCGGCGCGTTCAGCTTCGGCAAGTCGCGCGCCCGCATGCTCGACGAGAACACCAACCAGATCACCTTCGCCGATGTCGCTGGCTGCGACGAAGCCAAGGAAGACGTCCAGGAACTGGTCGACTTCCTGCGCGACCCCAGCAAGTTCCAGAAGCTGGGCGGCCGTATCCCGCGCGGCGTGCTGATGGTCGGTTCGCCCGGTACCGGCAAGACGCTGCTGGCCAAGGCCATCGCCGGCGAAGCCAAGGTGCCGTTCTTCAGCATTTCCGGTTCGGACTTCGTTGAAATGTTCGTCGGCGTGGGCGCGGCCCGCGTGCGCGACATGTTCGAGAACGCCAAGAAGCACGCGCCCTGCATCATCTTCATCGACGAAATCGACGCGGTCGGCCGCCAGCGTGGCGCCGGCCTGGGCGGTGGCAACGATGAACGCGAGCAGACGCTGAACCAGATGCTGGTGGAAATGGACGGCTTCGAGTCGGGCCAGGGCGTCATCGTGATCGCCGCCACCAACCGCCCCGACGTGCTCGATCCGGCGCTGCTGCGTCCGGGCCGCTTCGACCGCCAGGTCGTGGTGCCGCTGCCCGACATCCGCGGCCGCGAGCAGATTCTGAAGGTCCACATGCGCAAGGTGCCGCTGTCGCCCAACGTCGACGCCACCATCCTGGCGCGTGGCACCCCGGGCTTCTCGGGCGCCGACCTGGCCAACCTGGTCAACGAGGCCGCGCTGTTCGCCGCGCGCCGCAACGGCCGCACGGTCGACATGTCGGACTTCGAAAAGGCCAAGGACAAGATCATCATGGGCGCCGAGCGCCGCTCGATCGTCATGCCCGAAGAGGAACGCAAGAACACCGCGTACCACGAGTCCGGCCATGCCATCGTCGCCCGCATGCTGCCCAAGACCGACCCGGTTCACAAGGTCACCATCATCCCTCGCGGCCGCGCGCTGGGCGTGACGATGCAGTTGCCCGAGTCCGACCGCTACAGCATGGACAAGAGCCGCCTGCTGTCGACTATCGCGGTGCTGTTCGGCGGCCGTATCGCCGAAGAGCTCTTCATGAACCAGATGACCACCGGCGCCTCGAACGACTTCGAACGCGCCACGGCCATCGCCCGCGATATCGTCACGCGGTATGGCATGACCGACGAGCTGGGCCCGATGGTCTACGCCGAGAACGAAGGCGAGGTCTTCCTGGGCCGCAGCGTGACCAAGACCACGCACATGTCCGAAGCCACCATGCAGAAGGTGGATTCCGAGATCCGCCGCATCATCGACGAGCAATACGGCGTGGCGCGCAAGATCCTGGAAGACAACCGCGACAAGGTCGAGGTCATGACCGCCGCGCTGCTCGAATGGGAAACCATCGACGCCGACCAGATCAACGACATCATCGAGGGTCGCCCGCCGCGTCCCCCGAAGACGCCGCAAGGCCCGTCCGATACGTCGGATACGCCTCCGACCGGGCTGGCCGCCGGCGGTAACACGGCAGCCGCGGTCTGAGGTCTTTCGTCCTGATTTATGGCGAATAACTTCCTTTGCGGGCGCTTCGAGTTTGATCTCGAGCGCCCGCTTGTCATGGGAATCGTCAATGTCACGCCGGATTCGTTTTCCGACGGCGGCCAACACGACGATACCGATTCCGCGGTGGCGCACGCGCGCCAGCTGATTGCAGAGGGTGCCCACATCCTCGACCTGGGGGGCGAGTCCACGCGGCCCGGCGCCGAGCCGGTGTCCGTCGCCGACGAGCTCGATCGGCTGCTGCCGGTGATCGAGGCGCTGCGCGATTGCGGCGCGCCGCTGTCCATCGACACCTTCAAACCCGAGGTCATGCGCGCCGTGCTGGATGCCGGTGCCGATATGATCAACGACATCTACGGCTTCCGGCAGCCCGGCGCCATTGAGGCGGTGGCGCGGTCGCGCTGCGGGTTGTGCGTGATGCACATGAAGGGCGAGCCGCGCACCATGCAGGCGACACCGCCCGAATATTCCGACCTGATCGGTGAAATCGGTCTCTTCCTGGGGGCGCGGGCGCAGAAATTGCGCGCGGCCTGGGTCGATCCCCGACGCATCGTGCTGGACCCTGGCTTTGGGTTCGGCAAGACCGCCGACCAGAACTTCCAGTTGCTGCGCCGGCTGTCCAGCCTGCGCAGCGGCGGCTATCCATTGCTGATCGGCCTGTCGCGCAAGAACATGATCGGTCAGGCCACCGGCCGACCGGTCGGCGACCGGTTGTCCGGCAGCATTGCCGCCGCCCTGGCCTGCGTGGCTCGTGGCGCCTCCATCGTGCGGGTGCACGACGTGGCGGCCACGGTCGATGCGCTCAAGGTCTGGCAGGCGGCCGAACAAGGAGCAATCAGTTCATGACTCAACGCAAGTATTTTGGGACTGACGGGGTGCGCGGCGAAGTCGGCGGCCCGGTGATCAACGCCGAATTCGCCCTGCGCCTGGGCTACGCCGCCGGCCGCGTGCTGGCGCGCGAGCATGCGGTGCGCGGCGGTAGCCGCCCGCAGGTCGTGATCGGCAAGGACACCCGTATCTCCGGCTATATGCTGGAATCGGCGCTGGAGGCCGGCCTGTCGGCCGCGGGTATCGACGTGCTGCTGGCCGGCCCGATTCCCACCCCCGCCGTGGCCTACCTGACCCGCGCGCTGCGCCTGGTCGCCGGCATCGTGATCAGCGCCTCGCACAATCCCTACCAGGACAACGGCATCAAGTTCTTCTCGGCCCAGGGCATGAAACTGCCCGACGAAATCGAGACCGCCATCGAAACCGCGCTGGACGAGCCGCTGGGCTGCGTCAGCTCGGAAGGGCTGGGGCGGGCGCGCCGCATGTCGGACTCCCAGGGCCGTTACATCGAATTCTGCAAGAGCACCTTCCCCAACGATCTGGACCTGAACGGCATGACGATCGTGGTGGACGCCGCCCATGGCGCCGCCTACAACATCGCGCCGCACGTGTTCCGCGAACTGGGCGCCGAGGTGCATGCCATCGGCGTGCATCCGGATGGCTTCAACATCAACAAGGGCGTGGGTGCGCTGCATCCGGAACTGCTGGCCAAGGAAGTGAAGGCGCGCGGCGCCCAGCTCGGCATCGCTCTGGACGGCGACGCCGACCGGCTGCAGATGGTGGACGGCGACGGCCGCATCTACAACGGCGATGAACTGCTCTACGCCATCCTGCGCGAGCGCATGCAGCGCGGCAAGGTCGACGGCGTGGTCGGCACGCTGATGACCAACTTCGGCTTCGAACGCGAATTGCAACGCCTGGGCGTGGGGTTCGAACGCGCCAACGTGGGCGACCGCTACGTGCTCGAACAGATGCAGGCGCGCGGCTGGCTGTACGGCGGCGAGAGCTCGGGCCACCTGTTGTGTCTGGATTGCCACTCCACCGGCGACGGCATCGTGGCGGCCCTGCAGGTGCTGACGGCGTTGCGCCGCAACCAGGTCACGATGGCGCAGTGGGTCCAGGACCTGCGTATGTATCCGCAGAAGATGATCAACGTGCCGCTGGCGCCAGGCCAGGACTGGAAAACCCATGCCGGCCTGAGCGCGGCGCGCCAGGCGGTCGAGGCCGAACTGGCTGGGCGCGGCCGCATCCTGATCCGCGCTTCCGGCACCGAGCCCAAGCTGCGCCTGATGGTCGAAGCCGAGGACGAGGCCCTGGCCGTGGCCTGCGCCGAGAAGCTGGCGGCCAGCCTGGGATAACCGATTTTTGCCTCGATCGGACATGGCCATTCATTGTTTTGCGATGAATGGCCATTGTTTGTGAATAGTCCGTATTTGTTTGTAAAGTTTTGTCGAGCTTTGCAGGAATTGGGCGCCATCGCTCCGAACTAAACTTCATAGTCACGTAACATATTGGTCAAGTCTTTGACATACAGGGCGTCCAAACTGACCGGACTCTCTAGGAGCTTCGCGCAATGCTGGAACTAGCACGCATCAACCCAAGCCGTAACGCCGCAGAACCATGGACTGGCCCCGCCGCCAGGGTGCTGGTGGTCGGTCTGGCGCGCACGGCCGAGGAAATTGAACAGATCCAGCGCCTGCGCTATGACGTCTTCACCGAGGACATGGGCGCGGTCTTTCCAGACGCCCAGGACGGAATCGAACATGACCGCTTCGATCCCTACTGCGAGCATCTGATGGTGCGCGAGCTCGACACCGGCCGTGTCGTGGGCACCTACCGCATTCTCACGCCCGAAAAGGCGCGCGAGGCCGGCGGTTATTACTCGCAGTCGGAATTCGACCTGTCGGGCCTGGGCGCCATCCGCGACGAGCTGGTGGAAGTGGGGCGTTCCTGCACTCACGCCGACTACCGCAATGGCGCGGTCATCATGTTGCTGTGGTCCGGCCTGGCGGAATACCTGCGCCGCGGCGGCTATCAGTACGTGTTGGGTTGCGCCAGCGTCAGCCTGCGCGACGACGGGGTCACGGCGGCGGAAGTGTGGCGCACCATCTCCAAGCAGCTGCCCAAGGAAGGCGAGCCGCGCGTGTTGCCGCTGCATCGCTATCCGGTGGAAAAGCTCAACAGCACCCTGCCGGCGCGCGTGCCGCCGCTGATCAAGGGCTATCTGAAGCTGGGCGCCACGGTGTGCGGCGAGCCGGCCTGGGACCCTGATTTCAATGCGGCCGATTTCCCGGTGCTGCTGAAGATGGACGGCATGGACGAGCGCTACCGCCGCCATTTCGGCCTGGACCAACCGATCGTCAACGGTCAGCGCTGACCATGCGCCGCCTGTTCCGCCGTATGAAGATCAGACTGATACGGCGGGCCACGCGGCCTTTCCGTCTGGAGCTCAAGCAGCTCGATCGTCAGACCGACCTGTCACCGTTCTAGGGCCGGGTTTGCTGGCGCACACAAGGCCCCGGGCTTTCCGGGGCCTTGTCGCTTTCAGAATTCGAGCAGCTGGAACGAGAAACCGACCTTGGACCATTCCGCTTCTTCCGCGCGCAGCGTGAAGTCGCTGAGCGGATGTTGCGCCAGCCAGTTGCGGTTCACCCGGACCACGATCGAGTCGTTGCGCATGGATGCGGTCAACGGCAGGGGCTCGATCTCGCCGCGGCGGCGGAACAGCAGCACTGCCAGGCGCAGGCTGAGGATGGCCATCCATTGGGCGCGGTTGCGCACCAGCGGTTCGAGCTTGCTCAGCTTGCCCTGGTGTCCCAGCGCCAGCAGCGCCAGCAGTTGCTGGTCGGCGCGCGAGAAGCCCGGCATGTCGGCATTTTCGAGCACGTAGGCGGTGTGCTTGTGATAGGCGTTGTGGGCGATCGATAGGCCCACTTCGTGCAGGTCCGCGGCCCAGCCCAGCGCGGCGCGCAATTCTGCGCGTTCGGGGCCGTCGGGCATCATCGCGTCGAACAGGCTGAGGGCGGCATGGTGCACGCGGCGCGCCTGGTTGACGTCGACGTGGTAGCGCTTCATGAACTGGCGCACCGATTCGTCGCGCTTGTCGTGTTCGTCGTCGCGGCCCAGCAGGTCGTACAGCACGCCCAGGCGCAGCGCGCCGTCGCCGGTGTGCATGACGTCGATGCCGAGCTCGTCGAACAGCGCGCTCATGATGGCCAGCCCGCCGGGCAGCACGTCGGCGCGTTCGATCTTGATGCCGGGCAGCTCGGACGGGATGACCCGGCCGGCGCGCACGATGCGGTCCTTGAGCTTGCTCAGGCCGGCGCGGGTGATGCCGCGGTCCGACATGCCGCCTTCGGTGAGGATGGCGAACAGCGCCTTGGCGGTGCCGGACGAGCCGTAGGCTTCCTTCCACCCCGCCTTGCGATACTGCTTGGCAATGACTTCGATTTCACGCCGGGCGGCCAGCTCGGCCTGTTTCATCTGGTGGGCATCGACGATGCCGTCCGAGAAGAACTGGCGGCTGTAGCTGACGCAGCCCATGTAGAGCGAGGACATGAGGCCGGGCTCATGGCCCTTGCCGATGATGACTTCGGTGGAGCCGCCGCCGATATCGATCACCAGGCGCTTGTTGGGGGAGGGGGGCAGGGTATGCACCACGCCCGAGAAAATCAGGCGGGCTTCCTCGCGTCCGGCGATGACTTCGATTGGAAAGCCCAGGGCCGCTTCGGCCCGCGGCAGGAAGTCACGGGTATTGCGCGCCACCCGGAAGGTGTTGGTGGCCACCGCGCGCACCCGGTTGGGGTGGAAGCTGCGCAGGCGGTCGCCGAAACGTCCCAGCACGGCGATGGCTCGTTCGATCGCTTCGTCGCCCAGGCGTTTTTCGGTGTCCAGCCCGGCGGCGAGCCGGACGGTTTCCTTGAGGCGGTCGATCTGGTAGATCTGGGGCGTACCGTCCTGTTGGACGATGCGTCCGATGGAGAGGCGGAAGCTGTTGGACCCGAGGTCCACGGCGGCCAGAAGTTGATCCATGCGGCTGGTGATAAAGGCTGTAGGGTGGCCTGATTATAGAGACCCCATGTGACAGCGCCGGCCGCTGCGGGTTTTCGCTTATGGATCAGGGCATTGGCAGCGGGAGAGGATGTCCCATGTGTCCCGGTTTTGTCGTACGCTACGTATATGGCGCGATGTCATGGAACCGTCATTTGTTTGCAGTAAAACGCTACGCTCCCCAACGTATGGAATCCGGTATGACCCCACGTCCGCCCGCCGAGCCCTTGCTCCTGAATCGCGAATTGTCGCTGCTCAAGTTCAACGAACGCGTGCTGGCGATGGCGGAAAACCCCACGACTCCCTTGCTCGAGCGGCTGCGTTACGTCTGCATCGTCAGTTCCAACCTGGATGAGTTCTTCGAGATCCGTATCTCCAGCCTGAAAGAGCAGCAGCGCCAGTCGCCCAACCTGGTGGGGCCGGACGGCATGACGCCGGACCAGGCATTCGAGAACGTCCAGCAGGCGGTGCACGAGCTGGTGGGGCGCCAGTACGCCCTGCTGAACGACGCCATCCTGCCGGCGTTGCAGGCAGAGGGCATCGCGCTACACCATGCGTCCGAGTGGAATGCCGAGCAGCAGGAATGGGCGCGCGAAGTGTTCAGCCGCGACGTCATGCCGCTGCTGACGCCGATCGGGCTGGACCCGGCGCACCCGTTTCCGCGGGTCTACAACAAGAGCCTGAATTTCATCGTCTCGCTGTCGGGCGCCGACGCCTTCGGCCGCCAGGCCTCGATTGCCGTGGTGCAGGCGCCGCGCGCGCTGCCGCGCCTGATCAAGATGCCGCAGGAGCTGTCCGGCCATCCGGAAGGCTACATCCTGTTGACCTCGCTGCTGCGCGCCTTCGTCGGTGAGCTGTTCCCGGGCCTCGAAATGCTGGGTTGCTACCAGTGGCGGGTGACGCGGAACAGCGATCTGTTCGTGGACGAAGAGGAAGTCACCAACCTGCGCCACGCCTTGCAGGGCGAATTGTCGCAGCGCAACTTCGGCGCGGCGGTGCGCCTGGAGATCGACAAGCTGACACCGGTCGAGTTGGAGACCTTCCTGCAGCGCGAGTTCTCGCTCAAGCCCGAGGACACCTACCGCGTGCCGGGGCCGGTGAACCTGTCGCGTCTGATGCAGCTGTGCAATTCGGCCAGCCGGCCGGACCTGTTGTTTCCCGACTATCGCGCGCCGGTACCGGCGCCGTTCGACCGCGTCGGCGACAAGCCGGCCGAGTTGTTCGAGGCGGTGGCGCAACAGGATCGCCTGCTGCATCACCCCTACCAGTCGTTCCAGCCCGTCATCGACTTCCTGACCGCCGCGGCGCTCGATCCGGACGTGATGGCCATCAAGCAGACCATCTACCGCACCGGCGAGGATTCCGAGCTGATGAAGATCCTGTTGGCCGCGGCGCGCGCCGGCAAGGAAGTGACGGTGGTGGTGGAATTGATGGCGCGCTTCGACGAGCAGACCAATATCAACTGGGCTTCCAAGCTGGAAGAGGTGGGGGCGCACGTGGTCTATGGCGTGGTGGCGCACAAGACCCACGCCAAGATGGCGGTGGTGCTGCGGCGCGAAAAGGGCCGCTTGCGCCGCTACGCCCACCTGGGCACGGGCAATTACCACCCGCGCACCGCGCGCCTGTATACCGATTTTGGCCTGCTTACCGCCGATCCCAAGCTGTGCGAGGACATGGACAAGGTCTTCGCGCAGTTGACCGGCCTGGGCGCGCGCCGCGCGCTCAAGTCGCTGATGCAGTCGCCGTTCACCATGCATGACGGCATGGTGGCGCTGATCCGCGCCGAGGCGCGCGCCGCCAAGGCCGGCAAGCGCGCGCGCATCATGGCCAAGATGAACTCGCTGCTGGAAGAGCAGATCATCGAGGAACTCTACAAGGCCAGCCAGGCCGGCGTGAAGATCGACCTGATCGTGCGCGGCGTGTGCGCGCTGCGCGCGGGCGTGCCGGGGCTGTCGGAGAACATCCGGGTGCGGTCCATCGTCGGCCGCTTCCTGGAGCACTCGCGCGTGTTCTATTTCTACGCCGAGGGCGCCGAGACGGTGTACCTGTCGTCGGCCGACTGGATGGACCGCAATTTCTTCCGCCGGGTGGAAATCGCCTTCCCGATCTACGACAAGACACTCAAGAAGCGCGTCATCGACGAGGCCTTCACCTTCGCCCTGCGCGACAATCAGTTGGCCTGGCAGCAACAGGCCGACGGCGACTACGTCCGCGTGCGCAGCCGCCGCGAGCCGTTCAACCTGCACCAGTACCTGATGCAGAAGCTGGGCGTGTAACCCGCGCGCGGCGGCGCTTCATCGCCCCGTTGCCGTCGCCGTCGTCCACCGAGGCAACGGCGACAAGGAGCAAGGCCCCGCCGTGCGAAGCCCTCCCCATCCGTCCCCAAACCCCGCCGCGGACAAAAACGCCCCCCCAAGGCAACCCCTCCCCCAGCCAGGCCGCAGACAAAAAACGCCCCCCCAAGGCAACCCCTCCCCCAGCCAGGCCGCAGACAAAAAACGCCCCCTCAAGGCAACCCCTCCCCCAGCCAGGCCGCGCGGATCCGGCTCCGCCGGTCCGCCACCGGCGCCCCCCTGGGGGGGAAGCGCGCAGCGCTCCGGGGGGGGGTATATGACTGTCACTATCCTGTCACGTTGGGCTTCTAAGATGCGAGGGTCGCTGAAAGACAGGCAGTAGAAAGCCTGCCAAAGACTCCTCTAACGAGCACAGAAGGAACCAAGATGTTCAAACGTGTCTTCAAGCAAGTTTCCCTGGGCGTCGCGCTGAGCGCCGCCGTTTTCACCGTCCAGGCCGCCGATGTGACCGGCGCCGGCGCCTCGTTCCCGTACCCGATCTACGCCAAGTGGGCGTCGGACTACAAGGCCGCGACCAACAACGCGGTGAACTACCAGTCGATCGGTTCGGGCGGCGGCCAGCAACAGATCATCGCCAAGACCGTCGATTTCGGCGCTTCGGACGATCCCATGAAGGCGGCCGACCTGGAAAAGAACGGTCTGCTGCAATTCCCGGCCGTCATCGGCGGCACGGTTGCCGTGGTGAACATCGACGGCATCGAGCCGGGCAAGCTGAAGTTGTCGGGCAAGGTCCTGGGCGACATCTTCCTGGGCAAGATCAAGAAGTGGGACGACGCCGCCATCAAGGCGATGAATCCCGACCTGAAGCTGCCGTCGGCCGACATCATCGTGGTGCACCGTTCGGATGGCTCGGGCACGACGTTCGGCTGGACCAACTACCTGTCCAAGGTGTCGCCGGAATGGAAGGCGCAGGTTGGCGAAGGCAAGGCCGTCAAGTGGCCCGTGGGCCAGGGTGGCAAGGGTAACGAAGGCGTCGCTGCCTACGTCGGCCAGCTGAAGAACTCGATCGGCTACGTCGAATACGCCTACGCCAAGCAGAACAAGCTGGCCTGGACGCAGCTGCAGAACAAGGCCGGCAAGTTCGTCCAGCCGGAGCAGAAGGCTTTCGCCGCCGCCGCCGCCAACGCCGATTGGAAGAGCGCGCCGGGCATGGGCGTGGTGCTGACCGACGAGCCGGGCGCCGATTCCTGGCCCGTGACCGCCGCCACCTTCATCCTGCTGCACAAGAAGCAGGACAAGCCGGTGCAGGGCAAGGCCGTGCTGGACTTCTTCGACTGGGCTTTCAAGAACGGCGCCAAGTCGGCCGAAGCCATGGACTACGTGCCGCTGCCGGATGCCGTGACCAAGGAAATCCGCGCTGCCTGGGGCGAAGTCAAGTCCGCCGACGGCAAGCCGGTCTGGAAGTAAAGCGATTGTCCGGCGCGGGCGGTCATCGCTCGCGCCGGCGCCGGCAGGCCGCCCTGGCACGCTTCGTGGGTGCCAGGGCGGGCCCCTCCCGGGCCTACTCATCGTTTCCCCCAAGGTTTCCTAAGGAAAGTCCATCCATGAGCGCGGTAATGGATAATAGTGTGCCGCTTTCGCCCAGCGTGGCGGACTCCGTGACTACCGGCACGCCTTCGCCTATGAAGCAAAACAACAACGCGCTGATGGATGCGCTGTTCAAGAACCTGACCCGCCTGTTCGCCTTCCTGGTGTTCATCCTGTTGGCGGCGATCCTCGTATCCCTGATCTATGGCAGTCGCGAATCGCTGGCCAAGTACGGCCTGTCGTTCCTTTGGCTGAACGATTGGGATCCCGTCAAGCAAAGCTACGGCGCGGTGGTGCCCATCATCGGCACGCTGCTGACCTCGGCCATCGCCCTGATCATCGCGGTGCCGGTGTCGTTCGGCATCGCCATCTTCCTGACCGAACTGTCGCCGACCTGGCTGCGCCGCCCGTTGGGCACCGCGGTCGAGATGCTGGCGGCGATTCCGTCGATCATCTACGGCATGTGGGGCCTGTTCGTCTTCGTGCCGGTGTTCCAGCAGTATGTGCAGCCTTTCCTGATCGCGACGCTGGGCAGCGTGCCGATCATCGGCGGAATCTTCGCCGGACCGCCGTTCGGCATCGGTATTTTCACCGCCGGCCTGATCCTGTCGATCATGATCATCCCGTTCATCGCGGCCGTCATGCGCGATGTGTTCGAGCTGGTGCCGGCCATGCTGAAGGAATCGGCCTACGGCCTGGGCAGCACGACCTGGGAAGTGATGTGGCGCGTGGTGCTGCCGTTCACCAAGTCGGGCGTCATCGGCGGCATCATGCTGGGCCTGGGGCGCGCCCTGGGCGAGACCATGGCGGTGACCTTCGTGATCGGCAACGCCTTCAAGTGGTCCGGCTCGCTGTTTTCGCCGGGCAACTCGATCGCCTCGGCCCTGGCCAACGAGTTCAATGAAGCCGGCGGCATCCAGAAGGCGGCGCTCTTGGAACTGGGCCTGATCCTGTTCCTCATCACCACCATCGTGCTGGCGCTGGCCAAGATGCTGCTGGTCCGCTTGTCGGCCAACGAAGGCAAGCGCACCTGAGCGTCGCCGCACTAGGAAAAGATCATGGCTGCTGTCTCCGTACTCAATATGCAGAATGGCGTGTATCGCCGCCGCCGCGTGGTCAATCGCGTCATGCTGACCATCTCGCTGGGCACGCTGGTGTTCGGGCTGTTCTGGTTGTTCTGGATCATTCTGACCCTGCTGTTCAAGGGCGCGCCGGCGCTGTCGCTCACGCTCTTCACCGAGATCACGCCGCCTCCGGGACAAGCCGGTGGCCTGATCAACGCCATCTTCGGCAGCGTGATGATGGCGGGCGTGGGCACGCTGATTGGCACGCCGGTCGGCATCCTGGCCGGCACCTACCTGGCCGAATACGGCCAGCGCGGCTGGCTGGCGCCGGCCACGCGTTTCCTGAACGACGTGCTGCTGTCGGCGCCGTCCATCATCATCGGCCTGTTCATCTATGCCGTGTATGTGGCGCAGGTGGGACATTACTCGGGTTGGGCCGGCGCCATCGCCCTGTCCATCCTGGTGATTCCGGTGGTGGTGCGCACCACCGACAACATGCTGCTGCTGGTGCCCAACAGCCTGCGCGAGGCCGCGGCCGCGCTGGGCTGCCCCAAGTGGCGCATGATCACGCTGGTGTGCTATCGCGCCGCCAAGACCGGCATCATCACCGGCGTGTTGCTGGCCATCGCCCGCATTTCGGGCGAAACCGCGCCGCTGTTGTTCACGGCGCTGTCCAACCAGTTCATGTCGACCAACATGAACGGCCCGATGGCCAACCTGCCGGTCGTGATCTACCAATACGCCGCCAGCCCCTTCAAGGACTGGAACAACCTGGCCTGGGCCGGCGCCACCCTGATTACGCTGCTGGTGCTGGGCATCAACATCATCGCCCGCAACATGTTCCGCAAGTAAAGATCGCTTTGCCGGCGCGCCTGCCGCGCCGGCCCTAGGGAAACCAAATGGAAAACACCGCTACCGCCGTCAAGAACAAGATCGAGGTCAAGAACCTGAACTTCTACTACGGCAAGTTCCATGCGATCCGCAATGTGAACATGTCGATCCAGGAGAAGAAGGTCACCGCCTTCATCGGCCCGTCGGGCTGCGGCAAGTCGACACTGCTGCGTACCTTCAACCGCATGTTCGAGCTGTACCCGGGCCAGCGCGCCGAGGGCGAAATCATCCTGGACGGCGAGAACCTGCTGACCGCCAAGACCGATATCTCGCTGATCCGCGCCAAGGTCGGCATGGTGTTCCAGAAGCCGACGCCGTTCCCCATGAGCATCTATGACAACATCGCCTTCGGCGTGCGCCTGTTCGAGCGCCTGTCCAAGGGCGAGATGGACGAGCGGGTCGAATGGGCCCTGAGCAAGGCCGCGCTCTGGAACGAAGTGAAGGACAAGCTGCACCAGAGCGGCAACAGCCTGTCGGGCGGCCAGCAACAGCGCCTGTGCATCGCGCGCGGCGTGGCCATCAAACCCGAAGTGCTGCTGCTGGACGAGCCGTGCTCGGCGCTGGATCCGATCTCGACCGCCAAGATCGAGGAACTGATCGCCGAACTGAAGAACGACTACACCGTCGTCATCGTGACCCACAACATGCAGCAGGCCGCCCGTTGCTCGGATTTCACGGCCTACATGTACCTGGGCGAGCTGATGGAATTCGGCCAGACCGACCAGATCTTCGTGAAGCCGTCGCGCAAGGAAACCGAGGACTACATCACCGGCCGTTTCGGCTGATCGCCGGCGGGGGGAGCGCGCCCGGCTGGGGGCAACGTCAGGAACGCTGCTGTTCCAGCGTCCGCGCGCCGGCCGCCGGCCGCGTCGACGCGCCGCCCGCGTAGCGGCCCGGGATCAGGATCACGAACACCGCCGCCAGCACCGCCGCGCACGAGAACGCGATGAAGTTCCACGCCAGCGGCAGTTGCAGGCCGGCCAGATAGCCGCCGACAATGGGGCCGCTCATGGCGCCGATGCGGGCGAACGACAGCGCCCAGCCGGTGGCGGCGCCGCGCGCATGCGCCGGGTAGTAGCCGGCCAGGTAGCCGGTCAGGATCAGCGACGACGAAATGCTGCCGATGCCGGCCAGCGCCACCCACAGGTAATTGACCGCCAGCGGATTGTTGTAGGTCAGGCAGTAGATGCCGATAGCGCCCACCAGATAGAACAGCGCGACGATCTTGCGCGGCTCGCTCTTGTCGGCGAACTGGCCCAGCACCAGGCCGCCGATGGCCGACGCCAGGCTGAAGACCAGCAGGAACGAGAGGCTCGAGCCCAGGTCATAGCCGTTCTTTCGCATGATCTGCGGCAGCCAGGTGTTCAGGCCATACACCAGCATCATGCCCAGGAACAGCGCGCCCCAGAAGCACAGCGTGGCGCGCAGGTGGCGCGGCGCGAACACCGCGGCCATCACATCGCGCCAGGAGGTCTTTTCACCCGTCACTTCGCGCGGACGGAACGGTTCCAGCGACGTGATGCCCAGGCGCTGCGCCACGGCGCGGGCGCCGGCCTCGTCCCCCTTGGCCAGCAGGTATTCCAGCGATTCGGGCAGCAGGCGCGCCACCACCGGCACCAGCAGCAGCGGCGCCGCGCCCACCAGGATCACCGCGCGCCAGCCCCAGTGCTGCAGCACGGCCATGGCCACCGCGGCGGAGCAGAGGATGCCGAGCGAGTAGCCGGAATACATCACGCCGTAGTTGAAGCCGCGCCTGGCGGGCGGGGAATACTCGATGGTCAGAGCCGCCGCCACCGGGATCACGCCGCCCAGGCCCAGGCCGCCAATGAACCGGAACGTCGCGAACCAGGTCGGCGTCGGCGCCCAGGCCGCGCCGATCATGGTCAGCGAGAAGAGCGTGACACAGGCCAGCAGCATGCGCCGCCGGCCCAGCAGGTCGGACAGCGTGCCGACTGCGAACGAGCCGACGAACATGCCTGCCAGCGCGTAACTGCCCAGCATGCCGAGCTCGATCGGCGTCAGGTTCCAGCTCTTGTCGTCGGCCAGGGCGGGCAGCACCGCGCCCATGACGCCGACGTCGTAGCCCTCGAACAGGATCGCCAGCCAGCAGACAAACAGCACGGTATAAGTGGTGCGCGTGGGGGTGGCCCAGGCGGACGAGGAGGGGACGCTTGCCATGTGGCTCCCGATGCGTGTGGTCTATGAGATGTGCCGACGACGCCCGCCAGGGCGAAGGGAGCACGGCGCGCGGCCCGGCTCAGCGGCGCCTCTCGATGCGGCGCTGCCGGGTGCAATTAATTTATGCTTCAACTATATAGGTGTCAATCAGGGGATCGCCGGGCAGGGCGTCGTGGGGCAGGCGTCCGTATCTGGTATAGTGGCGTCCCTCGGGGCGTAGCGCAGCCTGGTAGCGCATCTGCTTTGGGAGCAGAGGGTCGTGAGTTCGAATCCCACCGCCCCGACCAATAAAATCAAAGGGTTAGCTCAATGTCATTGAGCTAACCCTTTTTCTTTGCTTGGCATATGGGACAACATATGGGACAACGAACTTGCAGTTGGCGGTGAGCAAGTTCAGGCGGCATCAAGGCAAGGATGTGCACTCGGTGGCAATAGCGCATTTCGGCACTTGCCGGGTCTCTGCTTGGTTGGGGCGGGCAGCTCGCTGCACTTTGGGCTCATCAGGCCGTGCGCTGGGGCAGCAACGTGAGAGTTCCGAGCCCAGGTCGCAGAGCATCGGCGGCACCACGCGACAGTTGAATCGTTACGACCCCTCGCCCCTTCCATCCTCGCGGCCTTATTCGTTAGCGGAGCAAATGCCGAGCTGTGCTGTGGACCGGTCTTCCCCGGTGGCACTTTTAAAGCGTCGCGGCCTGTACTCTGCATGTGCTGTGTGCATTGCACTGAGACCATACTGCACACCTCAGTGTCAAATGCGCTATGAGCTGCGCTGAGAGAAATCAAAGTCGACGGTCTATCCGACCCGAACCGCGGAGACTTGGCCTAGTACGGGAATGAGGGGATAGGGCATCCTTTAACCTAGTACTGATACGAGGGGTGCCCTTTCGACAATGGAGGTAGGAGTTGCCAGCGCAATGTCTGAGTGGCTGCGACAGGGACACAGAGTCTTTCAGACGGCTAACAGATTATTTCGCTGAGTCGACACCGGGCTGGCCGCGGGCCGCGATCCCGCGTATGAGGCGCTGAAACTTGTCGGCAGGTCCGTAGATTTCACGCCGCCGCAACCGTCCGGCTCGTGGCGTTGCAAATTAACTCCCACCTTGAGACGCCGGCGCCGGACAGTTGCCGCCACGGTCACGTACGTCTGGAACATCATGAACCGTTGATTGTTCCACCTTCACTGACGGTGGGCGGGGAGCGGGGCGGTTGTCCCGTTGTGGACCATCGAACAGACCCGGAGTGCTTAGCTGGCGTAGAGATCAAGTGCCGACGCCATCAGTCAAAGCCCTTTTCAAACACCTTATCAAAATCCCCTATCAAATGTTCCCAATGTGCGGGGAAGCTTGGCGCTCCGGTGGGCATCGATTCTTGCCACGGACAAAGGGGAAGGCTGGCTCGGCGGTCTCTCGTTCTAGCGAGCGGAGTCGTTGGATTGTGCAATACAGGACTCTGGCCAGACCCTCGGACTTGCCCACTTTCTTTTGCACGGCGCCCCAACCGTCTTCTAGACCCTGCAAGGCAAAAATTCGGAGATTCGACTCGCGTTTCAGAAACAGAGCGCGAGACCGCGCAGAACGCGCTCTGGACTGCAATGGCTCTAATGTGGCTGCCTACCCGTCACCCGGGGTGTTTCGACCGCTCATGCGGGCTGTGGACGCGTCTAAGGACCATCACTGCATCTGCGAGGGCGTCCCATCTGGAATTGGTCCGGCCTATTGTGGCTTATCAGGTCAGACAGCGGCGCAGACGCTGTTGACACTGGCGTAGCCAGTAAAAGATTTGGGATTGGGAATGGGATTGGGATTGGTAGCTTTGCATCCGGTTTGCACTGGGTTCGAAAGTAAAACCTGGCCATAACCTGCTGGGTTTCCGCTACAGGCCCCCAGGTTCCCTCGCTTCGTGGGTATTTCTCCTATGAGGATGGCCATGGATCCTGTGTCAGCGGCGCTCATGGACCTCAAGATCTGAACAACTGTGCTGGGGCACAGCGCGCTCCTGTACGCGGTGTTTTAGAACCCAACTGGTCGAGTGCCGCTCTAGGTTTTGTTGTGGGAACCGGCGGTTAACCGAGTAGGAACCCAGCAGGATCCCAACGGGTTTCCTGTTACGAACGATGTTGCGTTGTGCTGCGGATTCGCAGTTCATATCCGGCGGTGATTGCTATCATCAGGCGTACCGATAGGGCTGTGTTTGTGGAGAAAAGTGTATGGACTTGGGTACTACGGTGATGCTCGGAGTACTTGTAGCTGTTATCGCATTCGGCCTTTGGGTCGCGAATAACATCGCTCGTTCCGAAGGGCGCAACAAAGAAGACCATCAGACCTGAAGCGGCAATAATTCGGAGTAGGTCTCAAAGATTAGGCTGGCTTGTTATGTTCTTTGAAGTAACAATTGGTCATCTAGTTCATTCCGGGAGGGGGACGTGGCCGATTTCTTCATTGAACATAGCCACATGCTGGCTTTGAAACCCATTAGCAGTCCGAACTCGGGTTTTAGGCCAGGCCAGTTGGGCGCTCTTCATTCTGTGGCGGCCCACTTTTCGGTCTACGACGAGCCGGCCATAGTGTCTTTGCCGACTGGATATGGGAAGACTGCCGTGATCATGGCGCTTCCTTTTTTGTTGGGCTCAAACCGTGTGCTGGTGGTGGAACCCACGGATGTGCTGAGACGACAGACCTCGGCTCACTTCGGCGAACTGTCGACGCTACGCAAGCTCAAGGTCTTACCGGCGGAGGCAGAAAATCCTCATGTACATCCACAGAAGGGCAGGCCATTAAGCGCCGATGAATGGCTTGCCCTTCGAACTTTCGATGTGGTCGTGTCCACGCCAGCGAGCACATCGCCGGTCCTGGAGCCCGTAAGCCCCGCAGACCTATTCGATTTGATTATCTTTGACGAGGCGCACCATGCTCCAGCAGACACTTGGAGTGCGTATCTCGGTCACTACTCCCGCGCCAAGTTTGTCTTCTTGACGGCTACTCCATTCAGGCGCGATAAAAATCCAATTCCGGGCCGTCTGGCATATAGCTATCCAGTTTCCAAGGCGTCTCGCGAACAAGCGTTTGGGAGCGTCTCCTTTCGTCCAGCGCCTGTGCATAACGATCACGATGAGGACGAGGTGGACCTCGCCATCGCAAGGGTGGCGATTGCACAGCTGCGGGAAGATCAGGCGCAAGGATTCGACCATCGACTGTTCGCGCGAGCATCCTCGATATCCGCTGCTAGGAAGCTAACGGGGATTTACGCCGGGCTTGGGGTGAGGGTAGAAGCGATCGACAGCGGAATTTCCAAACGGAGGCAGGAGCAACTGGAGGTCTCCTTGCTCCGGGGGGAGCTGGAAGGAATAGTCTGCGTTGACATGTTCGGGGAGGGCTATGACTTTCCAAAGCTGAAGATCGCAGCACTCCATGCGCCGCACCGCTCCCTAGTTCCAACGATACAGTTCATAGGGCGGTTCGCGCGAACAAACGATGAACGGACGGGCAACGCTACTTTAGTGTCGACTGTGAGTCGTCTGCAAGATGCCACCGCAAGGCTCTTTCAAGAGGGAGTGGACATCGCTTCCCTTATCGACGAAGAGGCGAGGCGTCAGCTCGCCGAAGGGGCTGCCGATGAATCAATCTTGGAGATCTTGAAGCCGAAGAGGCAGACAGTCTCGGACTACGACGCCGTGTCGCCAATGTCATTTGAGCTATATGCCCATGCTCGAATCGTTCAGTGCGACGTGGCCCCGGACTTCACTTTGTTTGAGGCATTGATAGGGCGAAGGCTTCACTTGGCTAAGCAGTGGATCTCGGATGATGGATTGATCACACTGCTTTTGACCGTCGACAATGAGCCGCCGAACTGGGCGACTGCTGACGTGCTTGTAAATGTACGACACGACGTTTTCCTGCTGGCCTACAACGCTGCTACACGATTGTGCTTCATCGGCTCCACTCGTAGAACAGATCGCTTATATATCGCACTAATGCAGGTCGTGGCCAAGGATCACCATAGACCTTTGAGCTTCGAGGAGACCATCCGTGCGCGCGCCGGCCTTACGGATATGCGCTTCTACGCTGTTGGCTTGCGTAATACGGCCATAAATTCGCAAGCAGAATCCTATCGCATGCTAACTGGACCTCGTGCTGAGCGAGCGGTCACGCCGGGCGATGGGCGCGCCTACGTACAAGGACATTACTTTGGTAGTGGATTGGAAGATGGCGAGCGTGAAACCATCGGAGCAAGCAGTAACTCGCGTATATGGAGCAATCAACGTCTCTCCGTATCGCAATACCTTGACTGGATATCGAAGCTGAACAATCGCTTGAATGGCGACGAAACGCTGGCAGAGTCTCAGCTAGATCTCGTCCAGCATTCGCAGACGTTGCGGCGAATCCCAGATGTTGTCATTGGTGGAAGCTGGTCGCGCAATGCCTACAAGCAGGCGCACCGGTTGAGATATCGACGTGTTGGACAGCAGCAGTGGCTCTATCGCCAAATCACTGATCTAGAGCTCTCGTCATTCGCTTCAGGACCTGATGGCCTGGATTTCGAAATCGTCTCGGACTCAGATGCGGTGCCCTACCGCATGTCTTTAGCCGGGGGCGCATTGTTTCGACAGCACGGCGCTGGTTGGGAAGTCGAAATATCTAGCACGCACGATGACTGGTTGGATTTTGACCAGTGGCTTTCTATGCACCCTCCAATCTTTTACGCAGCCGACAAGTCATCGTTCGAAGGGATGAACTGCTACCCGCCTCCGAAGCTGGCCAGCAATCGGCTTCTTGATGAGGACGTCGAGAACCCTGGGTGGGATGGCTGTGAGATCGGTAGAGAGTTTGACGCCGATAATCCCGAACGAATGACCGTCCACAGACATTTGGAATTGTGGATCAGGGCGAAGGAAAATCTCGAGGTCCTCGTTTATGACCACAGGACTGGGGAGGCCGCCGACTACATCGCGGTCACACGAGAAGAAGACGACAGAGTCCTCGTCAGTCTGTATCACTGCAAGGGAGCTGGGGGCGAACCGAATGGTGCCCGTGTTGACGACGTCTACGAAGTCACCTGCCAGCTACTAAAGTCAGTTGTTTATTGCGAATCCCGTGTGTTGGTCGAGCATGTGGAGCATCGGATAAATGAAAGGCGGCATAGGCGTCCGTCAGTCTTCAAGATCGGCAATCTTGCAATGTTGCAAGAGATCTTGCTGAACCGGGGCGCGGAAAAAGTCAGTTTCGCCATCTATGGCGTGCAGCCGGGGATTTCGAAAGGACAGATTGATGCCCACCTCGCTGATCTTATGGCCTTCAGTATTGACTACGTGAAAAGAGGGGGCGCGGCCGTTGGGAAGTGGTTGGTGAACGCATAGCCGAGACTTCCATCAGGTGGGGCCGCCTTTGTCACGAGAGACTTAAGGGCGTGGGCGCAACACTGAAGTGGTTTCTGAGCAAACTTGGACAACTGCTCGCAACGCGTCGAAGGTGGCCCAGATGCAACAAATGTACTGGGAAAGCTTTGCCGTGCTTCGCGGTGCCGAAGACCAGGCGGACCAGCGGCTCTCCGCTTCGCACACTGAATAAAACCTGTCGAGGAGTGCGGCGGCTGGTCCAGGTTCGGCTCTGTGGGCGATCTTATTCCGTACCGTATTGAGTTGCTCCGCAGCAACCCAGCATGCGCCCTCATTAAAGTGTCCGGCGACTGCTCTTGCCAAGCACAAGGCATTAGAGAATGTGAGCTTCGCTTCGTCAAAGTAGCGAGGGTTGGCGACTGACGAACGGGTAATGGATCGCAGTTGCTCTTCGACCAGGAGGTGTCCTTTCAGTATTGCTGTGAGTTCGTCCGCTGTTGGAGGAACGAGCCGAAAAAATCGTTCGTCATTCTCCGCAAAATCGGCTTTATGGTTGGCAGGACTCTTCGCGGGGGCGCTCGCATGAGATATAGGGGCGCGACGAGGTTAGCGCGCAGTAGCGGGGAGGAGCAATCTCGGCTTTGGCAGGGACTACCTTATCTCTTGCTAGGCGGAATTCACCAGCCCGAACTTTCAGCTGATGTCTGTGGTCTCGGCTCCGAACGAGGTACGGTCGTACCTGGGAAAGTTGCGTACCGTACATTCCTTCATGTAGGTACGGTAATGAGGTAAATCGGTCTCGTATGGCCAGGCTGAAGTTATTTGCTTGGAAAATGCCTATGAGGCCCGCCATTTTTTTGTTTCACGATGACTCCAGCCCGGTAGTTCGCTGGACTGCGCCGTAGCTCGATACAGCCGGTTTATCAATAGCTTACGCGCGTCCATCATATGCCGGTGCTTTCTGAAACTTGACCCGGTTTTCCCTCGCGCCGCTCCTATCTGGCTCTTGGAATCCGGGTCGTTCCAAGGAGTCATCATGGCAAAGATCAAGCTCACCAAGACCGCCGTGGAGGCGGCCCAGCCCCAGGCCAAGGATGTTGAACTGCGGGATACCGTGGTGCCCGGCTTCCTGTGCAAGATTACCCCGACGGGCCGCCGGGTGTTCATGCTCCAGTACCGCACGAACTCCGGCCAGCCCCGCAAGCCCTCGCTGGGGCTGTACGGGGAGCTGACCGTCGAACAGGCACGAGTCAAGGCACAGGACTGGCTGGCCGAGGTTCGCCGGGGCGGCGACCCCGGCGGCACCAAGGCCGAGGCGCGCAAGGCGCCCACGATGGCCGAGTTGTGCAAGAAGTTCATGGAGGACTACTCCAAGAAGCGCAACAAGCCCAGCACGCAGGACGGCTATCAGGGCGTCATCGACCGCAACATCATCCCGCTGCTGGGCCGCAAGAAGGTGCATGACGTGAAGCGGCCCGACATTGCCGGGCTGATGGAGAAGCTGGCCTACAAGCCGACCGAGGCGAACAAGACCTTCGGCGTGCTGCGCAAGATGTTCAACCTGGCCGAAGTGTGGGGCTACCGCCCGGACGGCACGAATCCGTGCCGCCACGTCCCGATGTACCCGCCGGGCAAGGAAACCCGGCTCATCGTGGACGAGGAAATGGTGCGGATCTTCCGTCATCTGGAGAAGCTGGAGGCGGAAGGGCTGGAGAACTACGTCATCCCGCTGGCGATCCGGCTGCAATTCGAGTTTGCCGCCCGGCGCTCCGAAATCTGCCCGCTCGAATGGAGCTGGCTGGACTTCGAGAACCGGCGCGTGGTGTGGCCCGACAGCAAGGTCGGCGGCATTTCCAAGCCCATGAGCGAGGAAGCCTATCGGCTGCTTTCGACGGCACCGCGCCGGGAGGGCTGCCCCTATGTCCTGCCATCGCCCAACGACCCGACCAAGCACCTGACCTTTGGCGAGCACTATGGCGGCTGGTGCCGGGTACTCAAGGCCGCCGGCGTCCCGCACGTCGGCACGCACGGCATCCGCCATCGCTCGACCACCGACATTGCCAATTCCGGCGTGCCGACCAAAGTGGGCATGAAGTTGACGGGCCACAAGACCGTGGCGATGTTCATGCACTACGTCCACACCGAGGACAAGCCGGTGCGCGATGCGGCCGAGCTGGTGGCCAGCCGGCGCCAGGCCATCACGGGCGCGCGCCAGCTTGCGGAGGCGGCAGCATGAACACGCGCCGGTCATCCGCAGCGTCGTCCGCAGCGCCTTCGGCGCTGCTGGGCGACATTCGGGCACTGATCGAGGCGGCGCGCAAGCGCGCCGCCTCGACGGTGAATAGCGAACTGACGATGCTCTACTGGCGCATCGGCCAGCGCATCCATACGCAGGTCTTGGACGGGCGCCGGGGCGCTTATGGCAAGGAAGTCCTGCCTACCCTGGCGGCGCAGTTGGTGAAGGAGTACGGCAACAGCTTTGCCGAGCAGAACCTGCGCCGCATGGTGCAGTTCGCAGCCACCTTCCCCGACGAGCAGATTCTCGTATCACTGATACGAGAATTGAGCTGGACGCACTTCATCGCCCTGATCCCGCTGAAAGACCCACTCCAGCGGGACTATTACGCGCAGATGGCGAGCGCCGAACGCTGGAGCGTGCGAACGCTGCGCGAGCGCATCGACTCGATGCTGTACGAACGCACGGCGCTGTCCCAAAAGCCGGGCGAGACGATCGCACAGGAGTTGGCGAAGATGCGCGATGCGCAGCGCATGTCGCCCGCCCTGGTCATGCGCGACCCGTACATCCTCGACTTCCTGGGGCTGCGGGACACTTGGCAGGAAGGCGACTTGGAGGCGGCGATCATCCGCGAAATGGAGTCGTTCCTGTTGGAGCTGGGCGCGGGTTTCAGCTTCGTGGCTCGGCAGAAGCGCATCCAAATTGACGGCGAGGATTTCCACCTCGACCTGCTGTTTTACAACCGCAAGCTGCGGCGGCTGGTGGCAGTGGAGTTGAAGGTCGGCGAGTTCAAGGCGGCTTTCAAGGGGCAGATGGAGCTTTACCTTCGCTGGCTGGACAAGCACGAACGGGAGCCGGAGGAGGCCTCGCCGCTGGGGATCATCCTTTGCACCGGCAAGAAGCGCGAGCAGATCGAATTGCTGGAGCTGGACAAGTCGGGCATCCACGTCGCCGAGTACCTGACCGCCTTGCCGCCGAGGGGCGTGCTGGTGGAGCGACTGCAACAGGCAACGCAGCGGGCGCAGTTACAGATCGAACAACGTCAATCGAGCAGAAGGGAACTCTGAATCTGGAGTCCATCCATCCCTTGCATATTCCTCGCATCGAGCCACGAAGGTATAACCTGCAAGGATGTCATCATTGACGCCAGCGCCCTCCAGTGCCGTTAGCCGACGAATGGCTCGCACACGCGGAAAGGACAATCCGCGCGAGCGAGAGTTGCGCTCAGCGTTGCATCATCAAGGTCTAAGGTTCCGCGTCCACTACGTGATCCCTGGCACCAAGAGAAGCATCGACATCGCATTCACCAGATGGCGTTTGGCGGTGTTCTGTGATGGATGCTTCTGGCACGGCTGCCCCATCCACGCTACGACACCCAAGACCAATCAAGAATGGTGGATCACATCGTCGTGGCGGGCGGCAGCACCACGTCCTTCGCCGAACGCGGCCTGATTTGACCGAGGGGGCTTCGGCCCCCTTTTTGCTGCGCCCGGCGGCGCAACTCCGGCCCTCGCGGGCCTGCGCGTGCTACGCACTTGCCAAAAACAGGTGTGGTGGTGTCGGGTTGGGGGCGGTCTTGCTGTGTCCCTTCACCGTATCACGGCGTTCTCGCCGTCAAGGGCGGCGCGTGCCAGCACGCTTGCGGCCCGTGGCCGTCTCCGACCCCTGACTGCTGCGCTGCGCCGTGCTGGCGACGGTTCCGGGCAATTCCGCCCGTGCAACCGGAGAACAGTCATGCACGACAAATCACACGTTTCCCTCGAACAGCACGTTTGCTTGGTCTGCGGCACAGCGTTCGATACCGGCGCCGTCCTGTTGGACAAGCGCCTACGCGCGAGCATGGAGCGCCATACGGCGACCGGCTGGGGTCTGTGCCCCGAGCATCAGAAGCTGGCTGACGACGGCTTTGTCGCGCTGGTCGAATGCGATCCGCAGCGCAGCGGTTCGCAGGCCGGTGGCCGCATGAAGCCCGAGCAGGCGTACCGGACGGGCCGGCTGGCTCATCTGCGGCGCGCGGTGTTCGCGCAGGTGTTCAACGTGCCGATCGCGGACGAGCAGGCTTGCGTGTTCGTTGAGCCTGGCGTGATCGACCAGTTGCAGTCGATGACGGCGCCGGCGGCGAACTGATCGCGCCGCGCTGCCTTCGGTGCGTCGTCCCTGCGGGGGCGGCGCACCTTTTTTTTTCTGCTGCGCCCGTTGCCGATACCTTCGCGCCTGGTGCGCTGCGCGCTTCGCTTGCCTCCAGGGGAAAGCCCTGCGGGCTATCCCCGCCGCGCGATGCTTGGCGCCCCTCGATGCCGCCGAACCGGCTGCGCCGGATCGGCCAGACCACAGTAGTCGCTGTCGAACCTGTTTCCCGATGACGGGCGCATGAGCTTGTGCATCAAGCATTGAAGGCTGTGCGTCCCCGGCCAAGAAACATGGCCGGTCGCGCTGTCGTGCTGCGCATCGAACCCCCTGCGGGGTTTCGCCCCTGACGGGCTTCCATCGTTCCCTCGCTCCGCTCGGCTGACGCCTCCGGCCCGGCTTCCAGATCCGGGCCTGCGCGCTTCGCTTGCGTGCGGTCGGCACACAGGGATGGCCGTTGCCATGTCCAGCCGTCTTCCCTGACTTCATCACCTTGTCCGCGACTGTAGCCCGCGGCCGTGTGCCGTCAAGGCGCGCAGGGCCGTGTCCTCGGCTGCGCCTGCGGGCCGCACCAACCCTGCGCTTTTCTCCTTGACGGCCCCCGTCCGCGCGCTCCTGACCGTCGCGGGCGATGAACTCAGGAAAGACGGTGGCAACAGGGCCAACCGGGTTCCTCGTGCCGACCGCACCGAACAGCCGAAAGGCTGGGCTTCCGAATCTAGGAATCCGGTGTGCGGTGAACAGCAAACCCTTTTTTCTTTGTCAGGAGAAATGCCATGCAACTCGCATCCCGCTTCGCTTCCCGCTCCCCGGTGCTGCGTTCAGAACGTCCCTTGTCCGACGACCAAATCCGGGCCGTGGCCCCGTCCATCTTCGCGGACGCCCCGCACGAAAGCCGCTCCGAGCGGTACAGCTACATCCCCACCGCCACCGTGCTGCAAGAACTGCGCGGGGAAGGCTTCGAGCCTTTCATGGTGACGCAAACCCGCGTGCGCCACGACGACCGCCGCGATTACACCAAGCACATGATCCGGCTGCGCCACGCCAGCCAGATCAACGGCCGCGAGGCCAACGAAATCATCCTGCTGAACTCCCATGACGGCACCAGCAGCTATCAGATGCTGGCCGGGATGTTCCGCTTCGTTTGCAGCAATGGCCTTGTCTGCGGCGACACCGTGGCCGACGTGCGCGTGCCCCACAAGGGCGACGTAGCCGGGCACGTCATCGAAGGCGCTTACGAAGTCCTGCATGGCTTCGACCGGGCGCAGGAATCGCGCGATGCCATGCGTGCCATCACGCTGGACGCCGGGGAATCGGAAGTGTTCGCCCGCGCTGCGCTGGCGTTGAAGTACGACGAGGACAAGCCCGCGCCCATCACGGAATCGCAAATCCTGATGCCGCGCCGCCATGACGACGACCGCCGCGACCTGTGGAGCGTGTTCAACCGCACGCAGGAGAACTTGACCAAAGGCGGCCTGTCCGCCCGCGCCGCGAATGGCCGCCGCCAGACCACCCGGCCCGTGCAGGGCATCGACCAAAGCGTGCGCCTGAATCGCGCCCTGTGGCTGCTGGCCGATGGCCTGCGCCAGTTGAAAGCCTGAATCCCCTCGCGGCAGGGGCAGGCAGCAGCCCTTGCCGCTTCTCTCGCTGCTGCATCCCAACCGCTAGGAGAAATCACCATGAACGCCGTACTCAAAACCGAAACCGTCGCCATCGAAGCCGCCGCACCGCTGGAAGTGGCCGACCCGTCCAAGAACCTGATCTTGGTTCCCCTCTCGCAGTTGCTGCCGCGCCGTTCCAAGCGCAACGTGCGGACGACCCCGCGCCAGTCCATCCCCGAACTGGCCGCGAGCATTGCCCGTATCGGCCTGCTGCAAAACCTGATCGTCATCCTCGCCGCCGATGGCGAGCAATACGAAGTCGTCGCAGGCGACCGCCGCTTGACCGCCTTGAAGCTGCTGGCGAAGAAGAAGCGCATCCCCGCCGACTACGAAGTGCCGTGCCTGCTGGTGGCCGATGCGTCCGCCCGTACCGTCAGCCTCGCGGAGAACGTGCAGCGCGAGAACATGCACCCCGCCGACCAGTTCGCGGCCTTCGCCGCGCTGGTCAAGGAAGGCCGACCCATCGAGGACATTGCCGCCGACTTCGGCGTGTCCCCGCTGGTGGTGCAGCGCCGCTTGAAGCTGGCGAACGTCTCGCCGCGCCTGATGGCCGACTACCGGGCCGGTGGCGTGACACTGGAACAGTTGATGGCCTTGACCATCACCGACGACCACGCCGCGCAGGAAGCCGCGTTCTATGGTGCGCCGGAATGGCAGCGCAGCCCGTCCAAGCTGCGCGAGCGCCTGACCGAGCGCGAAATCGACGCCGCGCACGCGCTGGTGCGCTTCGTCGGGCTGGACACCTACCGGCAGGCAGGCGGCGGCATCCGCCGCGACCTGTTCGCCGAAGGCGATGCCGGAACCTACCTCACCGATACCGCAGTGCTGGAAACGCTGGTGCGCGACAAGCTGGAAACGCTGGCCGAGGACGTGCGCGCCGAGGGCTGGGCGTGGGTGGAGGCCGTGCCGCATCTGGCCTACGAGGAACGGCAGGCGTTCCAGAACGCCCCGCGCTACCGCCGCGAGCCGACCACCCGCGAGGCCCGCCGCATCGCGTCGCTGGAAACCCGCCTCGAAAAGATCGACGCCGAACTGGAAGAAGCCTGCGACGCCGAGGACGAGGCCAAGGCCGAGAAACTGGAACAGCGGCGCGATCAGGTGGTCGGGGAACTGCAAGACGCGGAGGACGCCTTACAAGGCTATGCGTCCGAGGTGCGCGACGTGGCCGGTGCCATCGTCACCATCGACCGCAACGGCGAGGCCGTCATTCATCGCGGCCTGCTGCGCGAAGCCGAGGCCAAGGCGCTGCGCACGCTGGAAGAGCTGCGGCGCGGTTTCGGCAGCACGGAAGGCGAAGCCGACAACGACGAAGGCGAGGACGCCGACGATGCGCCCAAGGCCGCGAGCCTGTCCGACCGGCTGGCGCAGCGGTTGAGCGCCCACCGCACGGCGGCGCTGCAAATCGAAGTCGCACGGCATCCGCATGTCGCGCTGGCCGCGCTGGTGCATGGCATGGTGCAGACCGTCTTGCAGGAAAGCCACTACGGCCACGACCTGCCGCTGGGCGTGCGCCTCACGGCGCAAGACCGGCTGGAAGGCATGGCCCCGGACTGGCCGGAATCGCCTGCTGCCGTGGCGCTGCGCGAACTGCAACAGGTAGCCGGTGAAGCCTTGCCGGAGGACGGCGCCGAACTGTTCGCCGCGCTGCTGGCGAAGCCGCAAGACGAGCTGGTGCGGCTGCTGGCCGTGTGCGTGGCTTCCACGGTGGACGTGGTGACGCCTCGCGCCACGACGCACCAGCGCGGCGAGGAACTGGCGCAGGCCGTGGGCCTCGACATGGCCGCATGGTGGAAGCCGACCGAAGAAGGCTACTTCAAGCACGTTTCCAAGGCCGTGATTCTGGATGCCGTGGGCGAGTACGCGCCCGAGCAGGTCAACCGGCTGGCGAAGCTCAAGAAGGCCGACATTGCCAGCGAAGCCGAGCGGCTGGCCGATGGCACGGGCTGGATGCCCGCCATCTTCAAGGCCGCAGGGCCGCAGGATGCCGCGCAGGAGGCAGGCCCGGAGCAGGACGCCCCGGAGGATGCCGACGCCGTGGCGGATGAACCCGCCGAGGCGCTTCGCTGGAAGGAGAACCGCCCATGACCCGCACCACGACCAGCCGGCCTCGCATGGCGGCGACCTATGCCCCCGGTACGGTACGCGCCCGCCGCTGGCATGGTGAAGGCGACGTGCGCGACTATCGTCCGCCCTCGGGCTGGACGGCCTGCGCCGACCTCACAGACATTCATCCCATCACGGGCCGCGCCTTGCCGCGTGCCGTGTGGTGGCTTATCGAGACGAAGGAATAGCAACGGCATCCCCCGGCACATTGAGCCGGGGGATGTTCCAAAATCCGGGCGCGGCGGTGGCCGCGCCCGGCTCCAACGTCCAAAACAAAATCGCCCCGTCGCCGCCTTCAGCCAGGCGGCGACGGGGCGAGCGCGCAATAGCCTTGCGCGCGGCACGGCAATCGGTGCCCGCTGGCGCGGGCGAGGTTTCGATGGCGCCCCGCCGCGATGGGCAGGGCTTGTGGGGCTACGCCCCGGCTTGCTGCGGCAGGTTGTGCGAAAGCGTGCCGTCCTCGACGCTGGCGACTCGTTGCCTGTCCATCACGAAGGACGGTTCACCGACAGCCGCGCAGCCTCGCTATGGAGCTTCCATGCCACGCCTCAAGCATGTGGCCGCAATCTGCGGCAGGGACGTTCTTGCCTTGTCGTCGGGGCATTGACCTGGCCCGTGTCAGGACGCGCGCCGGTGCAGCCTTCGTGCGGGGATGCCGAGTCGGCCCTGTCTCCTTTCGCGGGTGGGTCGGCCCAAGGCGTCCTTGTCTCGTTGTGAATCCTGGCGGTGGCGCGGCTGCGCCTCGGGCTTCATGGCTGCAACCGTCCGGCGAAAACAATTTCCCCGCCGCTACGCGGCTTCCTCGCGCAGCAAATTCTTTTCGCCTCCCGGCTCTCCACTGCGTTGCGACCGCAAGCGGTGCAGCCAGCCCGTCCCCCGCCGGCCGGATCACAACAAGGACGCGATGGGCGCGAACCTTGTTCAACCGAAAGGAGAATCATCATGGCCAACATCGGCACCTTCACCGCAGACAAAGACGGCTTCACCGGCACGCTTCGCACCCTGACGCTCAACGTCAAGGTCAAGCTGGTTCCCAACGACAAGGGCGACACCGAGAACGCCCCGGACTTCCGCCTTCAGGCGGCCGGCCACGACATCGGCGCGGCGTGGAAGAAGACCAGCGAGGCCAGGCGGCCTTACGTGTCCGTATCCCTCGACGATCCTTCGTTCCCGGCGACAGTCTATGCCCGCCTGATCGAGAATGAGGACGGCACGCACGACCTGATCTGGTCGCGCAGCAAGCCCAAGGCGGCGTGACCGCCGCAGCGCCCCGCCCATCGCGGCGGGGCGCTGTGCTGCTGTTCGCAGCACATCACCGCATCACGCGCGCGGCTTCGCCGCATCGCGTTCGCTCAACACCGCCTCCAGCTCCCGGCGCACCTGCGCCAGCAGCTCGTCGGCCTTGCGCGGGCTGTCGCCCGCAAAGGCCAGCGTCAGCAGCGTGAGCGGGTGGATCTCCATTACCTCGCACAGCTCGGTCAACTTGTGCAGGGTCGGGCTTTTCAGGTCGCGCTCCAGGGTACTCATATAGGTACGGCTGGACACGTCAGAGAAGGCTTCCTGGCTCAAGCCACGCGCCTTCCTGACTGTCTTCAACGCCTTCGCCAATGAGTTCCCAGCCGCCACCTATGGTTTCCCTCGAAAAACCAAGATGACAGCCCATTGCGCCCTATAGAGCTACAATCTATAGTGTTCATTTGGTGTTCTACGTTTTTGTGCCTTCACGGAAATCCGCATCGGCGGGTTCCAGCAAAGCCACGCAGGCGCATCCGTGCTTGCGCACGAAGGCGTAAATCCGGTTTGGCGGTTCTGCGCTTGGGCGTGAAACCGCATCCGTGCATCATTGGATTTGTGGGATTGCCGACCATGCCCCAGCCACTCGCCACCGTCCCGGAGCGCGCGCAACTGCTCGCCAACGGCGAGGCCCGCGCCGCTGGCCGGGCCATCGACCCGGTGCCCGTGGTGCGGCTGTTCACGCCGGACGCGCATGTGACCTGGCTGCTGGCCGCATTCGATCCCGCCGATGGCGATACCGCCTGGGGTCTCATCGACTTGGGAATCGGGATGCCGGCGCAGGGAACCGTCAAGCTGTCCGAGCTGGCCGGCATCGTCGGGCCGCGCCAGCAGCCCGTGCTGCGCGACCGCTATTTCCGCCCCACACGCACGCTGTCGGAGTACACCCGGCTGGCCGAGCGCGACGGCGCGATCCCGGACTGAATACGGCCGACTGTGACTTTTTCAGTCTGGCGTCATACCGGGCAGGTCTTAATCAGCATTCTTGCGGCGTAGCCCGACCAGTCTGATCCAAATAGACATGATGCCCAGCGCGGGCTGCGGCAGGCTGGCCTGTGCAGCACTCCAAGTTCGGGGCGCTGCCGCCGCATCATTGAGACGAATATCGCAACGCATCGGAGCCAATCGGTCTTGACAACCCCATTCGCCTTTTTAACCCATGACGCTCTGACGATGGCGATGTAGCGCGTAGTTCTTCCGTGGCGGCGAGTCCTGTTCGCAGGAGGAGGCGTCATGGTCAATCCTCATCACCTCGCGCATTGGTATCCGACTGCCGCATACCTGTATGTCTTTTGGCTGGATGCGCTCGCGCTCGCTTGGGAGTATTTGCGCAGGCATCCCGACTACCGGCTCGACTGGATTCGCCGTCATCGCGGGCCAGACACGGCGCATCGCTGGGGTTTGCGCCTACTGGAAGACCCGGCGCTCGATGCGCGCGACGCGCATCCGGCCTGGCTGCCCGGCCATGCCGCCGTGGTGCAGCTCTACCCCGATGCCGATCCGCCGCTGGACGCAGCGACCTTCGCGTTCTGGCGCATCCCCGGTCACAAGCAACTGCTCCATGACGGCAAAGGGCTGGCGCTGATCGCGCGCGGCCCAGGTCATTGCCTGCGCTTCGCGCTCGCGCCCGGCCTGGAAGACGGCATGGCCGTGGCCTATGCCCACCGCGGCGAGGCTGCCGCGCCTACGCGCGATCATGCGCTCCAAGCGGCACTGGCGGCCGCCAAGCCCAGGCCGACACCTACCGCGCTGCTGGAACTGCACAGCTTGCAGGCGCTCGACGCGACCCTGGCGGGCGCGTCCTTGCGTGAAGTCGCGGAAGGCCTGTTCGGCGTAGATGCCGCAACCGATTGGTACAGCGATGGCGGCCTGCGCTCCAAGGTGCGCCGCCTGGTGCATCGCGGCGATGCGCTGATGCGCGGCGGCTACCGCCGATTAGCACAGCTTCCGCCGCTTGAGAAGGGTCGTTTTGATGTGGATGCAAAACGGCCCTGATCTAAAACCCCTCGCTTCTTGAGACTGCCTCCATCCGGTCGCGCTGTGTGGCCGGGCGCTTTCAACCGATGGAGGTTCACACCATGCGTCCCGCTCCCTTGCGGCCTGCCGCCACTGTCTCGACCGCTGCCGCGCAGCCCCAACGCTATCTCACCAACGACGAAGCCGCCGAGTACCTGCGCCTGTCGCCGCGCACGCTGGAAAAGCAGCGCGTGATCGGCGGCGGCCCGCGCTTTCGTAAGTTCGGCCGCCGCGTCATGTACGCCGTGGCCGACCTCGATGCCTGGGCTGCCGACCGCAGCTTCGAGACGACTTCCGATCCCGAATACGCCGAGCACCACTCGGCCGACAGCCGTGCGCGCTGATCGGCGGCGCGCGGCAGGCCATCGCCATGTCCAGCACCGCGCTGCCGTCCCGGCAGCGGCCGTTGCAGGAGCGCGAACAACTCGACCTGTTCCGCGCCTTGCCCGGCGACATGGCGCCGCGCGACAGCCAGGACTTGATGGCCTATCCGTTCTTCTCGCTCGGCAAGTCCAAGCGGGTCAAGCCCATCGACTTCCGTGCGGGCAACGTGACGATCCGCGTGGAAGGCACGCAGGAGCACGGCATCGCCACGATTTGGGATGCGGACGTGCTGATATGGGCGGCCTCGCAGATCGTGGAAGCGAAGGACGCGGGCCTGCGGCCGTCGCGGCTGATGCACGCCACGCCCTACGAGATTCTGCGCTTCATCGGGCGCGGCAAGTCGCTGCGCGACTATCAGCGCCTCAAGGCCGCGCTGGATCGCCTGCAGTCCACCACGGTGGCCACGTCCATCCGCGAGACCACGGGCAGGCGCCTGCACCGCTTCTCGTGGATCAACGAATGGAAGGAACTGGCGGATGCCAGCGGCACGCCGCTGGGCATCGAACTGATCCTGCCGGATTGGTTCTACGCCGGCGTGCTCGACGCCGCCCTGGTGCTGACCATCGACCCGGCGTATTTCCGGCTCACGGGCGGCATCGAGCGGTGGCTGTACCGCCTGGTTCGCAAGCACGGCGGCAAGCAGTCATACGGCTGGCAGTTCGACTTTCGCTACCTGCACCAGAAATCCGGCAGCACCGCCAAGCCCTACGACTTCGCCTGCGACCTGCGCGCGCTTGTCGCGCGGCAGTCGCTGCCCGGCTACGTCCTGGGCATCGAGCGGATGCCGGACAACGGCATGGAGCTGCTGACCTTCCGGCCCGTGCCGCATACGGCACGGGGATAACTCCGGGAAAACCTGTGAATGGTGTCGTGCTATCAGGCGTGCGGGGTATCGTGCTATCAGGCGTGGGACTATCGTGCTATCAGGCGTGCCGATCGTCCGCAAACCCTCGCCAGCACTGGGTTTGCGCGCCCTCTAACTTCCCTAACTTAAATTCTCTAACTTTTAGTAGGGAAGCGCCGTTGCGGTGGACAACCACCAAACGGCCACAAACGGCAGGCAACCGCCACCAGCAGCAGACAGGTTCTGCAGGCGAATCGAAGCAAGGCTTTCCAGCATGGAGGGCCGCGCCATGATCGTCGCGCTGCTCAACCAGAAGGGCGGCGTGGGCAAGACCACGCTCGCCACGCACATCGCCGGCGAGCTGGCGATGCGCGGCCAGCACGTCGTCCTGCTGGACGCCGACCCGCAGGGTTCATCGCTGGACTGGACGCAGCGCAGAAGCCAGCAAGGCTTGCCACGGCTGTTCAGCGCCGTGGGCCTCGCACGCGAAACACTGCATCAGGAAGCGCCAGAACTCGCCAGGCGGGCCGATCACGTCATCATCGACGGCCCGCCCAGGATCGCCGCTTTGGCGCGCTCCGCGCTGCTGGCGGCCGAGCGCGTGCTGATTCCCGTGCAGCCAAGCCCGTATGACCTTTGGGCCAGCGCCGAGATGGTGGCGCTGATCCGCGAGGCGCAGGTGTTTCGGCCTACGCTTCGCGCGGCCTTCGTCATCAATCGGCGCGTCAGTACCACTGTGATCGGACGCGAAGCGCGCCAGGCGCTCGCCGACCAACCGCTTCCGGCGCTACGCGCGGAAGTGCATCAGCGCATCGTGTTCGCCGACAGCGTGGCCGCTGGCCGGCTTGCACGCGAGACGGCGCCGGACAGCGCCGCCGCCCGCGAAATCACTGCGCTGGTGGACGAACTGCTGCGGTGGCCGACATGACAGCGAAGCCACCGATACGCGCAAAGCGCGTCGGCATCGGCGCGCGTCCGCCCGCGAATCCGCACGCCGAGGCGTGGATTCGCCAGGGCGACGCCGATGCGCTGGGCAAAGGCGACCTCTACACCGCCCGCCTGACCCTCGACGTGACGCCCGCGCTACGCGCTCGCATCAAGATCGCTGCTTTCGGTCAAGGCGTGACCGTGGCCGATCTGCTGCGCGGCCTGCTGGAGCGCGAGTTTCCAGAACACCGCGGGGAGAACACGCCATGACTGCATCCGCTTCGCCTGCCGCTGGCGCGGCCACGACTGCGCTCGCAGCACCTTCCGGCCAGCCTGCCAGCGCGCCGCTGACGCGCGTGGCGCTGGCCTACATCGAACCGCGCTTCAAGCTCTACCTGCGCTTCGGCGAACCTGCGCGCACGCACCAGCTCGACCGCTGGCGGCGCTGCGCCGTGTTCCTGCCGGGCGCCATGTTGTGCCGCATCCGCTGGCAGGCTAACGACTACGGCACCATTCGCTGGCAGCTCATGGTGATGGAGGCTTGCACGCCGCTGGATGCAGCGCAGCGCATCCCCGGCGTGCAGCCCGGCGCACGCCTCCTGCTGCACGCCGAGGGCGAGAACCAGGTGTGCACCGTACTGGAGCGCATCGACGCCATCGAGGTGCTGGGCATCGCACCCGCCGCTGTCTCGCCCGCGTACTGGCGCACGCTCGCCAACCGGCTCGCTGCGCGTCTGCCGCTGCCCGAATACACCGCCCAGCGGCACGCCGCATGGCTGATCGGGAAGGAACTGCCATGACCGCCGTTTCCACTGCCGACACCGCGCCGCGTCCTCGCTCGCGCCTGCGCGCTCGCATCGTGCTGGCGGGCCTGTCCGCCTGCGGCCTCGCTGCGCTGGCCTGGGCGTCCTTCGTGCATCCGCTGCCGCGCCTGATCTACAACCCGTCCGACAGCGTGGCGGTCGGCTGGTATCGCGTCGATCCGCTAGGCGACGGCGCCGGCTCGCTGCCACGCCCTTCGTCCGTGGGCAGCATCGTCCTAACCACACTACCGCCGGACGCCGCCGCGCTGGCTGCGCAGCGCGGCTACCTGCCGGCGCGCGTGCCGCTGCTCAAGCGCGTGGGCGCCGTCGCGCCGCAGGAAGTGTGCATCACTGGCCGCGTTGTCCTCATCGACGGTGTGCCTTCGGCCGCCGTGCTGTCTGCTGACCGCTGGGGCCGGCCGCTGCCATCCTGGCAGCAATGCCGCCGCCTTGAATCCGGCGAACTGTTCCTGCTCAGCGTGACCAACCCGGCGTCGTTTGACAGCCGGTATTTCGGGCCGGTCAGCACGTCCGCCGTGATCGGCGTAGCGGATCCGGTCTGGCTGGAATCCCGCCCATGATGGCCGTCGATTCGCTCCACGCCGCCGTGCATCTCATCGTGCCATCAGGCGTGTCGTTCTGCTGTTCGTCGCCGTGTCGTCGCGCGTGCAGTGCGGGTGCATTCGCACCGCACTTCGCGCTGCCTTCGGCGCAGCCGTCCAACGTGCAGGCGTCTTGCCTCGAACGCGCCCGGCCTGTGGCCGTCGTCGCGTTCGCCGGCGCGCTGGCTGCTCGCGCAGCAGCGCCGCCGGGCCGCCGCTGCCCGGAGCGCCAGCGAGGGGCAAAGGCGGAAGGCAAGACAAAAGGACGCGGCACCGGGCCGCGTCGAAAGCCAGTCTGCACATGGGGGTTGCGCGGCACGGAGCGGCTTCGCCGCCGTGCCGCTTGTGGCGCGAAGCCCGCGCCGATGCGGGCATGTCTGCGTGCTTCGCACGACCGGACACGCCAGAGCTTGCAAGGAACGCGGCCATGACCGACCGCCGCGATGACGATTTCCGCATCCGCCCCAGCGCCCCGAAGAACCGGGGCCAGGGCTTCGTCTCCAAGGTGCTCAAGCAGGCAGGCAAGGCCAGCAGCGGCAAGTCGTCGGTGCGTCGTCCTGGCGTTGCCAGCGGCTCCGGGAGGGGCACGGGCCAGCGGCCCGGCTCGCGCCTGGGTCGCGGCCACACCGCGGCGCGATTCGCGGGCGCGAAGCTGTCACACCTGTCGCGGCGTGTGACCATCAAGACGCTGCTGGTCAACCAGCGCCATGCCAGCCCGCAGTCGCTCGCCAAGCACCTGCGCTACATCGAACGCGACGGCGTGGGCCGCGATGGCGAGCCGGGCCAAGCCTACGGGCCGCAGACCGATGCTGCCGACCTCGACGCCTTCAAGGAACGCTGCGCCGACGACCGACACCATTTCCGCTTCATCCTCTCGCCCGAGGATGGCGCGGAACTCGAAGACCTGCGCACCTACACGCGGCACCTGATGGGCCGCATGGACGCCGACCTGGGCGCGGGCCTCGATTGGGTGGCCGTCAACCACTGGAACACCGACAACCCGCACACGCACATCGTCGTGCGCGGGCGCGACGACACCGGAAAAGACCTCATCATCGCGGGCGACTACATTGCCGATGGCTTCCGTCATCGGGCCGCCGAGCTGGCGACCGAATGGCTGGGGCCGCGCACCGAGCTGGAGATCCAGCAGACCTTGCAGCGCGAGGTGGAGCAGGAGCGGTGGACGAGCCTGGATCGCACGCTCAAGCGCGAGCTGGGCGACGATGGCCTGTTGCATGTCGAACGCCTCAACGAGCCGAGATTGCAACGCCAGCGCCTGCTACTGATCGGCCGCCTGCAACGCTTGCAGCGCCTTGGCCTGGCCGACGAGCTGCGGCCCGGCACCTGGGCCGTCCATGCCGACGCTGAAAAGACGCTGCGCGCCCTGGGCGAGCGTGGCGACATCATCCGCACCATGCAGCGTGTCATGCGCGGCGAGCCGCGCGAGCTGGCGGTGTTCGAGCCGGGCGAGGATGGCCGAACCATTCTGGGCCGCGTGGCCGCGAAGGGGCTGGCCGACGAGCTGCGCGACCGGGGCTATCTGGTTATCGACGGGGTGGACGGCAAAGCCCACTACGTCGCGCTCAACGCCCGCGACGAGCTGGCGAACTATCCAGCCGGCGCCGTGGTGGAGGTGAAGGGATCGGCCGACGTGCGCGCCGCCGACAAGAACATCGCTGCGCTGGCGAGCGATGGGCTGTACCGCACCGATCATCACCTCGCCATCGCACAGGGTCAGGCCGTACCGGGCCGCGATCCGCAGGAGGTCGTCGTAGCCCACATCCGCCGCCTCGAAGCCCTGCGCCGGGTCGGCATCGTGGAGCGCGTGGCCGAAGGGCTATGGAAGGTGCCGGAAGACCTGGCCGAGCGTGGCCGCCAGTACGACGCGCAGCGCCTGGGCGGTGTGGTCGTGGAAATGAAATCGCACCTGCCCATCGAGCGACAGACCCGCGTGATTGGTGCCACCTGGCTCGACCAGCAGTTGATCGGCGGTGGCTCGGGCCTGGGCGACCTGGGCTTTGGTGGCGAAGCCCAGCAGGCGATGCAGCAGCGCGCCGACTTCCTTGCCGAACAGGGGCTGGCCGAGCGGCGCGGGCAGCGCGTCATCCTCGCCCGCAACCTGCTGGGCACGCTGCGCAACCGGGAACTGACGCAGGCTGCGAGGGATATTGCTGCCGAAACCGGCCTGAAGCATCGCCCGGTGGCCGATGGGCAGCGCGTGGCCGGCATCTACCGGCGCTCTGTCATGCTAGCCAGCGGACGCTACGCCATGCTTGATGACGGCATGGGTTTCAGCCTGGTGCCGTGGAGGCCGGTGATCGAACAGCGGCTGGGGCAGCAGATCGCCGCAACGGTGCGCGGCGGCGGGGTGTCGTGGAAGATCGGACGGCAGCGAGGGCCTGCCTTGGGATAGTCGCCATCACTGAATGTCCGCTATTTGAATTGACCGATCCGGCGCTGACCGACGATATATGAGGATCGTCTCGTATGATTGAACAGGGTGGATTGCACGCAGGTTCTCCGACCGCTTGGGTGGAGAGGCTATCCGGTTATGTCTGGGCTCATCAAACAATCGGCTGCTCTGATGCAGCCGTGTTCCGGCTGTCAGCGCAGGGGCGCCCGGTTCTTTTTGTCAAGACCGACCTGTCCGGTGCCCTGAATGAACTGCAGGACGAGGCAGCGCGGCTATCGTGGCTGGCCACGACGGGCGTTCCCTGCGCAACTGTGCTCGACGTTGTCACTGAAGCGGGAAGGGACTGGCTGCTATTGGGCGAAGTGCCGGGGCAGGATCTCCTGTCGTCTCACCTTGCTCCCGCCGAGAAGGTATCCCTCATGGCCGACGCCCTGCGCCGGCTGCATGCGCTTGATCCGGCTGCCTACCCGTTCGACCACCAGGCAAAGCATCGCGTCGAGCGGGCGCGTGCGCGGATGGAAGCCGGCCTTGTCGATCAGGATGATTTGGATGAAGCGCATCAGGGGCTCGCGCCAGCCGAACTGTTCGCCAGGCTCAAGGCGCGCGTGCCCGACGGCGAGGATCTCGTCGTGACGCATGGCGATGCCTGCCTGCCGAATATCATGGTGGAAAATGGCCGCTTTTCGGGATTCATCGACTGCGGTCGGCTGGGTGTGGCGGACCGCTACCAGGACATTGCGTTGGCTACCCGTGATATTGCTGAAGAGCTTGGCGGCGAATGGGCTAACCGCTTCCTCGTGCGCTACGGTATCGCCGCTCCCGATTCGCATCGCATCGCCTTCTATCGCCTACTTGACGAGTTCTACTGAGCGGGACCCTGGAGTTCGAAATGACCGACCAAGCGACGCCCAACCTGCCATCACGGGATTTCGATTCCACCGCCGCCTTCTATGAAAAGCTGGGCTTCAGGAGAGTTTTTCGCGACTCCGGCTGGATGATCCTCAAGCGGGGGGATCTCATGCTGGAGTTCTTCGCCCACCCCGAGCTCGATCCCCTCACGAGTTGGTTCAGTTGCTGCCTGAGGCTGGACGACCTCGCGGGGTTCTACGAGCGGTGCAAATCCGTCGGCATCCAGGAAACCAGCAGAGGCTATCCCCGCATCCATGCCCCCGAACTGCAGGAGTGGGGAGGCACGATGGCCGCCCTGGTCGATTCGGACGGGACGCTCCTGCGCCTGATACAGAACGGATAGCTTGCAGGCATCTCATGAGCGCGTCTTCCCGTTTTCCGCCTCAGGTCACTGTGTGGATGGAGCGCTGGCGCCTGCAGCGCGACGGTGCGCTGCTCACGACGCACCCGAGCTGGTTGCTTGCCGTCCGCCAAGGGGACATGCCGGCGATGCTGAAGGTCGCGCGGGTTCCCGATGAAGAGACCGGTTACCGCCTGTTGACCTGGTGGGAAGGGCAAGGCGCTGCCCGGGTCTTCGCCTCGGCGGCCGGCGCTCTGCTCATGGAGCCATGGAGCGCGCGTCCGGGGCCGGCGACCTTGCCCGGATGGCGCGGTCCGGCCAGGACGACGACGCCTGCAGGATCCTCTGTGACACGGCCGCTCGCCTGCATGCTCCGCGGTCGGGGCCGCTGCCCGATCTCCATCCGCTACAGGTATGGTTCCAGCCGCTTTTCCGGCTGGCCGCTGAGCACGCGGCACTTGCGCCCGCCGCCGGCGTGGCGCGCCAACTTCTGGCGGCGCCGCGCGAGGTGTGCCCGCTCCACGGCGACCTGCACCACGAGAATGTGCTCGACTTCGGCGACCGCGGGTGGCTGGCCATCGACCCGCACGGGCTGCTGGGTGAGCGCACCTTCGACTATGCCAACATCTTCACGAATCCAGACCTCAGCGACCCTGATCGGCCGCTTGCGGTCCTGCCGTGCAGGTTGGAGGCCCGGCTCCGCATTGTGGCCGCCGAGACCGGGCTTGAGCCCGAACGGCTTCTGCGCTGGATCGTTGCATGGACCGGCTTGTCGGCAGCCTGGTTCATCGACGATGGCGAGTGCGCGGCGATTGATCTGGCCGTCAACGCCATGGCACGCCGGTTGCTCGACTAGCGCGGTCACCGATCATCACTTGGTCGTCGAGCTAGGTCAGGCCGTGCCGAACCTTGATCCGCTGGAAGTTGTTGCGGGCCACATCCACCGCCTCGAAGTCCTGCACCAGGCCGGTATCGTGGAGCGCGTGGCCGAAGGTGCCGGACGACTTGGCCGAATGGGGTCGCCGCTACGACGCGCAGTGCCTAGGCGGCGTGACGGTGGAGCTGAAATCGCACGTGCCCATCGAGCGGCAGGTTCGCTTTATCGGGGCCACATGGCTCGACCAGCAGTTGATCAGTGGCGGTTCGGGCCTGGGCGAGCTGAGTTTTGGTAGCGAGGCTAAACAGGCGATGCAGCAGCGCGCCGACTCCCTGGCCAAACAGGGGCTGGCAAAGCTGCGTGGGCAGCGCGTGACCTTGGCGCGGCCGTGCTGGACGACGGCATGGGCTTCAGTCTGCCGAGGAAACCTGTGATCAAGCAGCGGCTTGGGCAGCAGACCGCCGCGACGGTGTGCGGTGGCAGAGTGACATGGGAATTTGGTCGGCAACGTGGCCATCAAGAACTGCTTGGCACCGATCACTGAATTCAGTTCAAGCCGTTTGTCGTTCCTTCGCGATGAATCTCAGTCCAACCCCAGGTTCAGTCACGATATAACGGGGTGCGGAAGCATCGTCTCCAAGTTTGTGACGCAACTTGCCGACAAGAATGCGTAAGTAGTGAGCATCTTCGTCGTGCGTCGGTCCCCACAGCTCCCTTAAAATTTGCGTTTGCGTGATCAACCGTCCTGGTTGGAGAGCCAATAGAGACAGTAGAGAAAACTCCTTGCGACTTAACGTGACGATCTGGCCATGAACCGTCACTTCCCGGTTTACCAGATCTATGCTGACAGTCCCATCGTCATAGACTGGACCTTCCTCCAGACCAGATCCTACGGTTCGCAGGAATGCGCGAATACGCGCCATGAGTTCCTCGACACCGAATGGTTTGGTCACGTAATCGTTAGCGCCCGCATCTAACAAGGCTACCTTTTCCTCCTCGCCGGACCGCACCGTCAACACTATGACAGGCACGCGTGACCACTGCCGAAGCTCTTTGAGAACTTCCTTTCCGTCCTTGTCCGGCAGTCCCAGATCAAGAACGACAAGATCCGCCCCCTTACTGGCTAGCAGCGTTAGTCCCTCGCGTCCCGTTCCTGCCAACAAAGTCGCATAGCCCTGCGAACGCAAACTGATGTCGATGAACTTGCGAATCTGCGTTTCATCATCGATTACAAGAATCCTGGCAGCCGGCGCGCTCGCAGTCGTTTCATTAGGTCGTCCCATCATCTTCTTTCGCCTCTTGCTTGGCATATTCGCCCCACGGCAAGGTCAGACGGATCGTGGTTCCCTTGCCTTCCCGTCCGGGCAGTGCCTGGACGCTGCCCATATGGGCGCCCACGATGCCTTGCACTATCGTCAATCCTAGACCAGTCCCTTGCTTGCCCCGGTCGCCACGCTCCACGCTGTAGAACATATCGAAGATGCGTCGTCGTTCGTCTTCTGGAATGCCGGGACCACGGTCCGAGACGTCTACTTGCAATTGGCCATCTTCATTGCGCTGGACCTTCACGTGGATGGGAACTTCCAGAGGGGAGAACTTTGCCGCGTTTTCCATCACGTTGAACAAAGCCTGCTCGATTAGGGCGGGATGGACATGAATCGGCGGCAGCCCCGAGGGAATGTCGAGCTCCAGGCGGATATTCGGCTCGTACCGTTGCAGACGCCTTGACGCCGACCCCACTAATTCGTCTATACCGATCCAGTCGCGCGTCAACGTCAGGCCCTGCTGCCCAAGTCGCGTCATGTCGAGCAGGTTCTGAATGTAGCGATCCAAGCGTTCGCCCTCAATATGAATGGTTTCCAGCAAACTCTGCTGATCCTCCGTTCCCATGTTCTTGCCGTACCGCGCCAGACTGTCGGCCGCCCCTATCATCGATGATAAGGGCGAGCGCAGATCGTGCGACACGGATGACAACAACGCGGACCGCAGACGCTCCGTTTCTCCCGTGACCCGCGCCTCCTCCAATTGTGATACCAACCGCGTGCGTAGCGCCGCCTGACCAATGTCTTCCACCATGCTTTCTGCGAGGCGGCGCTGCTCAAACGATAGACGCCCCATATCCGACCGGAACCTTAGTCCGGCCACGCCTAGCGCGTCTTTGTCCGAACGCACTGGGAGGAACAGCCAACTGGAACTACTCAAGGTGTCTGTGTAACGCCCACTCATTTGTCCGTGTTGTTGCGTCCAGTCCGCCGCCATCAAATCTTTATCGGTAAGCGGGGTTGTGGCGGCGGTAGGCCCCGATTCCCCGTTGATGCGTATCCATGCTTCGGCATGAAGGGTCGATCTTAGTATCGAGGCGCCTGACGCAATAACCTGTCCAAGATCGGCTGCCTTGGCAAGTTGGCGTCCCAATTTCTGCATTGCTGTAGCGTGAGTGTTGGCGGCTCGCAGTGCCACTACTTGTCTGCGTAGTTGCGAAGCCAAGCGCCCTGCGATCAGTGCTGCTGCGAGAAACAGCATTACGGTTGCGACGCCGCGAGGGGCACTGATCAGAAAGGTAAGTTTTGGCTCGATAAAGAAGAAATCATAGGCCAAGAAGCAGAGAACGGCAGTGATAACTGCTGACGCCATGCGAGTGCGTGACGCGACCAGCACAACAGCTACGAGAAAGATCAGCGACAGATCCTGTAATCCTAGAACTCGTTCAGCCAAGGCTGCTGAACCTATGGCGGCAGCGCTGGCCAGAAGAATCAGCGAGACTTCCCGTTTCGTAATTCGGCTGCTGGCCGTGTCAGTCCAATATATCGTCTGCTGCCGCGCCTGCGGTGTGCTGACAATCGTCAGTTCGTAGCGAGCGCCGCGCTGTAGCAGTTGCTGCGTCAATGTACGGTTGAACATTCGGGCGAAAGGACGCTCGCGCGTGCGACCGATCACAATGGATCTTGCGCCGCGCGCTTCCGCAGCGTCCAGCAATGCCTGCGTGACGTCGGTGTTGTGCATCACCTCCGTCTCCCCGCCAAGATTGCGCGCTAGCGCGAAAGCCTTGTCGATCTCCATCAAACGTTGCTGCTCAGCACGCGCGCTCCTTCTGAGCCATGAGATCGGCTGGGCGATGCTTCCTGCTTGCTGTGTCGCGTCGGCAGACCTGCCTGTGTCTACGGTGACCACTGACCATGGCGAGCCACGTCGCTCGGCCATTCTGGAACCCGCTCTCACGAGATATTCGGATTGTCCCCGGCCATCAATGGCGATCAGCACATGGTGTTGAATGGGAATGCCTGCCAACCCGCGTGCGGCACGCTTTTCGCGAAGGTCGACATCGACGTGCTCCGCCACCGTTTGCATTGCAAGCTCACGCAAGGCGGTGAGATTAGACGGTGAAAAGAACGCCTGTAGCGCTCTCGCAGCCTGTTCGGGAATATAGACTTTTCCATCGTTCAGACGTTCTATCAGTTCGCGCGCAGGCAAATCGACCAGGCGAATGTCACGCAAACGCTCAAAAATAGTGTCAGGAACAGTCTCGTTTACTCGAATACCTGTAATTTGGTGCACAACGTCGTTCACACTCTCCAAATGCTGGATATTGACCGTCGTGTAAACGTCGATACCGGCGTTGAGCAATTCCTCCACATCCTGCCAGCGCCGCTCATGGCGGCTTCCGGGGGCATTGCGATGGGCTAGCTCATCTACTAAGGCAATTGCCGGCTTGCGTGCTAGCAAGCCATCCAGGTCCATTTCCTCCAGTTGCCGCCCTCGATACTCAATTGTTTTGCGAGGCAGCAATGGGAGCCCCTCGACCAGAGCCCAGGTCTCGCCACGGCCATGGGTTTCGACGATACCAATAACGACATCCACCCCTTGGCGGTGCAGTTCTCGCGCACGGGCCAGCATGGCGTAGGTCTTGCCAACGCCAGGCGCAGCACCCAGAAATACCGTCAACCGTCCGGCAGACTCTCGCTTGAGTTCACCCAGTATGGCGTCGGATTTTATGGGTTGGGTCGCTCCCATAAGGCGGTCCTCTTAACTCGATAACTTCATAGGGTTTTGGGCAACGTTTTTTAGCGTTGCCCAATTATTCCAGATTATTAACTTTCAGAAGAATGGGGTCAGCATAATGTCGATCAGCTTGATTCCGATGAACGGCGCGATGAGGCCACCGACGCCGTAGATCAAAAGGTTGCGCCTGAGCAGATGCGAGGCCGATTCGGCCCGATACTTCACCCCACGCAAGGCAAGCGGGATCAAGGCAACGATGATGAGCGCATTGAAGATCACCGCGGACAGAATCGCCGAATTGGGGCTGTGCAGGCCCATCACGTTCAAGGCCCCCAATGCCGGGTAGGTGGCGACGAACGCGGCCGGAATGATCGCGAAGTACTTTGCCAGGTCGTTCGCGACACTGAAGGTAGTCAGCGCTCCGCGCGTCATGATCATCTGTTTGCCCACCTCGACAACCCGCAGAAGCTTGGTGGGATTGCTGTCCAGATCCACCATGTTGCCCGCTTCCTTTGCGGCTTGAGTGCCGCTGTTCATCGCCACGGCCACATCAGCCTGCGCAAGGGCCGGCGCGTCATTTGTGCCGTCCCCCGTCATGGCCACCAAGTGGCCCTCGGCCTGGTATTTGCGGATCAGACGCAACTTGTCTTCAGGCGTGGCTTCAGCCAAGAAATCATCCACGCCTGCATCAGCGGCAATCGTGGCTGCAGTGAGCCTGTTGTCCCCCGTAATCATGACAGTCTTGATTCCCATGGCGCGCAGTTGGCCGAAACGCTCCTTGATGCCATGCTTGATGATGTCTTTGAGTTCGACCACACCAATGACGCTCGGGCCGTCGGCCACGACCAGAGGTGTGCTGCCACGCCGAGAAATTTCCTCGACGATCCGGCTAACGGCCTCAGGGAATGTCCCGCCGGCATGCTCCACGTAGGCGCGAATCGCCGATGCAGCCCCTTTGCGCAGTTGCCGATCATCGATGTCTATGCCGCTCATGCGGGTCATTGCACTGAATGCAATGGGCTGTGCACCGTCCAGTGTCCGAAGCTTGACATTGAAGCTGCCCTTAGCCAGCGTCACAATGGAGCGACCTTCCGGCGTTTCGTCAGCCAGCGAAGCCAGGTAGGCAGCATTGGCAACAGCCGGCTCAGACAGGCCAGGAGCGGCGACAAACCTGACAGCCTCGCGGTTGCCCAGGGTGATCGTGCCAGTCTTGTCGAGTAGCAGCACGTCAACGTCACCGGCAGCTTCGATCGCGCGACCAGAGGTTGCTAATACATTTGCTTTCATCATGCGGCTCATGCCAGCAATGCCCACAGTCGATAGCAGGGCCCCTATGGTCGTCGGGATCAGGCATACCAGCAGGGCAATGAGGACCGTGATGCTCACTGGCTGTCCTGCGCCATTGACCTGTACGCCGAACATGGAGAACGGCAACAAGGTCACGCATACCAGCAGGAAGATCAGCGTCAGGGCGACCAACAGGATGTTCAGCGCAAGCTCGTTCGGTGTCTTGCCTCGCTTGGCACCCTCGACCATGGCGATCATGCGGTCAAGGAACGCCTCACCAGGCTTCGCTGTGACGCGCATGATGATCCAGTCCGAGAGCACGCGGGTCCCGCCGGTAACCGAGCTGAGATCGCCCCCAGCCTCGCGGATCACCGGAGCCGACTCCCCTGTGATGGCCGACTCATCGACGGAGGCGACCCCAACCAGGACCTCACCGTCCGCTGGGATGGTTTCTCCGGCGTTGACATGGACGTAAGCGCCCACGGCCAATTCGTCGCTGGGGACGGGCCAGCTCGTACCGTCCAGCTTAGGTTCCTTGAGCACACGGGCAACCACTCGCCGCCGAGAGGCGCGCAGCGCTTGAGCATGCGCTTTGCCGCGGCCCTCGGCCAATGCCTCGGCTGCGTTGGCGAAGAGCACGGTGAACCAGAGCCAGGCAGCCACTGCAAAGATGAAGCCCGCCGGGGCGTCGCCATCTCCTCGCACAGCCTGAATCCCCAGAACCGTTGCCACGATGCTGCCGACATACACGACAAACATCACTGGGTTCTTCATCTGCACGCGCGGAGACAGCTTACGAAAAGCTTCACCAATGATCGAGGACCATGGCAGGGCGCCGGGCTGAGGGTCTGGCTGCTTACCAGACGGGCCGGTGCTATTAGTAGACGTGATGACTTCTGTTTGGGACATAAAAACTCCCAGCTTTATTGGGTGACTGGCCGGGCCTTGAAGGCCTCGTCCAGTGCAAGGTTGAGTTCCAGCACGTTGACGCGGGGTTCGCCAAGAACGCCGAGCTGACGTTGCGCTGTGTTCTTTTCCAGCACCGACAGCACATCCTTCTCAGGCACATTGCGCGCCTTTGCCACCCGGGACACTTGCAGCCGGGCGTTCGCTAACGAAATGTGCGGGTCAAGGCCGGAGGCAGATGCGGTCACCGCATCGACCGGTACCTTCGCGTCAGCTGCCAGACCGTTTTCCTCCCGGTAGGCTTTGGTGCGCTCTGCCACGGCGTCGAGCAGTTTCTTGCTCAGCGCCCCCTGGTTGCTCGCGCCGCTGTTGGCAGCGTTGTACGGCTGGTCGATCGAATTGGCTGGATCGTTCGGGTCAGCGCCGGAAGTGGCACTGGGGCGGCCATGGAAATACTGAGGGCTAGAGAAAAGCTGGCCAATGACACGCGAGCCGACGGCCTGTCCGTTGCGAGTAATCAAACTGCCTTGCGCCTGATCGCTAAAGAGTAATTGGGCCACGCCAGTAGTGGCCAGTGGATACACCAGTCCGGTCACGATCATGAAGAGCACTGCAGAAACAAGCACCGGGCGGGTGACACCGCTGAATGCCGATGTCACAGCCGGGCTGACTTGTGTTTGAATTTCAGTCATAGCTACTCCTTAGAAGGTCTGGCCCGTGAGCAACAGTAAGTGCTCCACGATGGGACCCAGAGCGAGAGCGGGCAGGAAAGTCAGTCCGCCGACGATGAGGACGATGAAAACCAGCAGCCCCGTGAACAGGGGCGTGGCTGTCGAGAGCGTTCCTGCGCTGGCCGGAATGCTGTTCTTGGCTGCCATTACTCCAGCGACCGCGAGCATGGGCAGCAGCGTGAAATAGCGGCCCACGAGCATGGCCAGGCCGATGGTCGTATTGAAGAAAGGCGTATTGGCATTCAGGCCTGCAAATGCAGAGCCGTTGTTCGCCGTGCCTGACGTATACGCATACAGGACTTCACTGAAGCCGTGTGGCCCGAGGTTGGCCAAGCTTTCCATGGTGGCCGGGACCAGGCATGCGATGGCCGTGAATCCGAGGATGCTCAACGGATGGGCGAGCACGGCGATCATCACGTACTTCATCTCCCGTGCCTCGACTTTTTTGCCAAGAAACTCAGGAGTGCGGCCGATCATCATGCCCACAAGGAACACCGTGAGGATGGCATAAGTGACCAGATTGATTAGACCCACGCCATCACCACCGAATACGTTGTTGAGCATCATCTGGGCCAACGGAACGAAACCGCCCATCGGGGTGTAGGAGTCGTGCATCGAGTCCACCGAGCCGGTGGTTGCGGCTGTGGTTACTGCTGCAAACATGCTGCTTTGAGCCACGCCAAAGCGCAGCTCCTTGCCCTCCATGTTGCCGCCACCCTGCAGAGCGGTTTGCGTCTGATCCACGCCCAGGGGCGTCAACATCGGATTGCCGCTGTGCTCCGCGTTGTAGATCAACGCAAGAAAGCCTACGAACATCACAACGAAGGCGCCAAAGAAGGCCCAGCCTTGCCTGCGGCGCATGATCATCGAGCCGAACGTGTAAGTCAGCGCAGATGGGATCAGCAGCATGCTGAGCATGTGCAGCGTGTTGGTCAGCGGCGTCGGATTCTCGAACGGATGTGCGGCATTCATGCCGAAAAAGCCACCGCCGTTGGTGCCGATGTGCTTGATCGTCTCGAAGCTCGCGACCGGCCCCATGATGATCTGCTGCTTGGCTCCTTCGAGCGTGGCGACAACTGCGTCGGCACTCAGCGTTTGCGGCATGCCTTGCCAGACATAAACCAGTGCCATCACGAAGCACAGTGGCAGCAGGAGCCGATAGAGCACACGGGTGAAATCCACCCAGTAATTACCGATGTCGCCCGTGGACCTTCGGCTCAGGCCCCGAATGACCCCCCCTGCGGCAGCCACGCCCGTTGTTGCGCTAACGGACATCAAGAAGGTGATGACCGCCATTTGTGAGAAGTTGGACAGGCTGCTTTCGCCTGAATAGGCTTGCCAGTTGGTGTTGGTGATGAACGAAGCCGCAGTATTGAATGCCAGATCAGGCGTTTGAGACGCCCTCTCCAGCGCATCGCCAGGCAAATACTGCTGCACGCGCAGCAGAACGTAGCCAAGGAGCATCATGGCGGCGTTGCTCAGGACGAGCACCATCCCGTAGCGTTTCCATGACATCTTCTCCGACGGGTCAACGCCAAGAACTCGATAGGTACCACGCTCCAGAAAACTGTGCGCAGGACTTGTGAAAAGACGTGCCATCCATTTCCCGAGCACCACGACCAGGCCGGTCATGATCACCAGGATGATAGCGAATTGGACAATGTCGACAGTCATCTTGGACTCCGATCAAATTTTTTCGAGGCCAACGATGAACCCCGCCGTGATTACGAAAAATCCGCAAGCCAATACCAAAAACAAGAAATCACCCATAAATGCACCTCGATTGATTTGAATAATTTTGTAATCAGAACTTTTCAGGCCTGATCAGTGCATAAAGCAAATATGCAAATAACCCGAACGATATCAATCCGATAATCAAATTCACGATCCACCTTTATTGAAAATTGCCATGCTGCTGGCAAGTTAATGATTTTTAGAAAGAGGCTTGCAGAGCGAACTCAACACGAGAGCCCGCCATACTGGGAAACATCCTTTTTGCGGCGGAGTCCGTCCCGTGCAGCGTCAGCCTTGCCTCGAATGGGGCTTGAAATCCCCACACCACGCCCAGGGAGCCGTGGGTGTAGCTATCCGCGTAGGCGCTGTCCAGGAAGTAGCGCGCTAGCGTGCCCTCGAAACGCCATTTGTCATTGACGGGGTATCGCACGCCGATGAGCGCATAGGTACCAGTTGTCTTGCTGGCCATCGCGTTCGTGGAGCGCCCCACCGACAGCCAGTAGTTGTCGCGCCAAGTAAGCGCCGCGTTGACTTCGTTCCAGCTGGGGGAGCCTTGTGTACCGGGGTACTGGTAGCGCAGGTAATACGCATCAAGCGCCCAGTCTTCTGCCAGCTTGCCGCTCCAGCCCAAAGCGATATCGAATTCGCTACTGGCATTGTTATCTGGCTTGAACTTGACGTTGGAACCCTAGGCCGAAGCATAGAAGCCGGAGTCGTGGGCGTACTTCACTCCTGCTTGAACCGCCGGCTTCTCACGTGTCTGTGAAGAGCCGCGCCACACGTAGTCCGACGTCAATGCAACATTGCCGGAGACTTGCGCTTGAACGCTGGTTGCCGCCCCAAGCAGCAGCACGCTGATCGCAGCAGCAACGACCTTTCTAGTCGCCTGAATTTTTTCGAGATGCATGATTTTTCTCGCGAACGAATAGCGAAATGCCCATGCAACCAAGTATTCAGTGAAAGCGCGTAAATTTTCCATTCATGAACAATCTCCACGCATAAATTCTACGTAAATTATGAAGATCTTCGCTGTCGCACACGAGTTTAGTGAAGTCGGTCAAGGCGCGTCGACGTCCGCGTGCGCGCGGCGGCTGTGATCGTAAATTTATGTTGAATTTACGACGAGCGGAGTCTGCTTGAGGTATGGTTTTCAGGCCTCCGGCGCAAGAGTGTCCAATCAAATACAAGACGCCATCCTCATTGGCACTGTTGTGGTTGGATTCGTCTCCTTTTTTCGTATCGCAGAAATGAGCTGCATGGCTTGCAAGTCGACTTAAAGAATCACTACCGAGCCGCAATTTTCAAATATGCGCCAATCTTCTTAGAGCTGCATATATGGGTGATTGATTTGACCGAAAATGAAGCGTCAGCGAGATAGAAAGAATGGAGTTACGCCACCTTCGATACTTTCTCGCAGTTGCAGAGGAGCTTCGCTTTGTTCGTGCTGCCGAGCGACTGCACATCGAGCAATCACCGTTGTCGCGCGCAATCAAGGAGCTTGAGGAGGAGTTGGGTGTCCTGCTATTTGCGCGCACCACACGCAGCACGCAATTGACCCGTTCTGGCAAGTTGTTTTTGGAGCATGTGCGCCGTGTATTCACCGCCTTGGAGCAAGCACGGGATAGCGTGCGAGCGGCAGCTAACGGCTTTCACGGACAATTGCGCGTGGCATTATCGGACGGCATTACACCGTCGCGCTTGCCGGCATTGCTGGCGCAATGCCGGCAGGAAGAACCCGAAGTGGAACTCAGATTCTTCGAGATTCCACTGTCGCAGCAGATCAAGGGACTGCATGACGACTCGTACGACGTGGGATTTGCGCAGTCCGACGAGGTAGGCGATGGCATCTTCGCTCTACCTGTCTGGAGCGATCCGCTCATGGTTGCGGTGCCGGCTCGGCATCCACTGCTGGCCCACAAGCGGATTCCTCTGGACGAACTGCTGCGCTATCCGCTTGTCCTGTGTGACCCACAAATCTGTGAAGGCCATGCCAAGCATGTCGAGCGAGTGTTGCGCCGTACCGAAATGGAGCCGCTGATCGCGGAACGAGTGGCATCCGCCGACCTGATGATGGCGCTGGTGGCGGCAGGCTTTGCGCTTGGACTGGCAGGTGCGGCGCACATTGCTGCCAGCCGTGAACCTGGCGTAGTGGCCCGGCCTCTGGCGGCGCGCGTACCGCCGCTGACCACTTATTTGCTGTATCCCGAAAGTGAGCCGCTGGAAGTGCTAGAACGATTTATTGGGCGCGTACAGGCGATCGAATCCCTGGAATCTCCCAGGCCTATGCGAGGCCGCTGTTCTGACATATCGGAGGAACCCGCATCATGAGGAAGATACTTCCGCTTTTACTGGCTGCCGCGTTGACTGCTTGCGGCTCGTCCGAGATGCCTCAGAAGGCCGACACCTCGGAAGCGAATATCCCAACGGTGGAAGAACTGGCGGCCAATCCTGAGCGGCTCAAAGAGCTGCGCCAGCAATGCAAGACCGACCGCCCGAAGCTGGGCGACGTGCTGTGCAACCGGGTGGCCGAGGCCACGCGCAAGCGGTTCTATGGCGACGGCGAAACGCCGTACACACCACCGAAGGAACCGCCTAAGTTCTGATCGTTGGCGGTTCGCCGAATCGCCTTAATTTTTTGCTCGATACGCCGCAATGCGCCCGCGCTTGCGGCGTTTTTCTTTGGCTCGCCGTCGCACTCATTCTGTCTTTTTGCTCGACCTTTCTGCCGAAAACGGTCTTTGACCGGCACTGACCCGGCACCGATCCTGACGCCTGCGGCACGTCCTTGTGCCGCTTTTCCCATGAGGAATCAGCGTGGGAGAAATCGGAGGCCAGGTCATGCAAGGGACGAACGTGCTGTTCGGTCAGATCGCCGTGGTATTCGGCATCGTGATCGCCGGCGTGTGGGGCGCCACACAATGGACAGCAGCGGCTCTTGGCTACCAAGTACGCCTTGGCTCGCCCTGGTTCGACTTTCTTGGCACGTCGATCTACCACCCGTGGAAGCTGTTTGAGTGGTGGTTTTTCTTCGGCGCTTATGCGCCGGAAGTCTTCGACACCGGCGGCGCCATTGCTGGTGCCAGCGGCATGGTCGCTGTGGTCGTCGCCATCGCCATGTCGGTATGGCGCTCGCGCCAAGCGCGCCTCATCACCACCTACGGCTCTGCGCGCTGGGCCAACGCGCAGGACATTCGCAGGGCTGGCCTCACGCAGCCTGCCGGTGTGTTCCTGGGCCAGCACGATCGCCAGTACCTGCGACATGAAGGCCCGGAACACGTCCTGACCTTCGCGCCCACGCGCTCGGGTAAGGGCGTGGGCCTGGTAGTGCCCACCTTGTTGAGCTGGCCCGCGTCGGCCGTCATCCACGACATCAAGGGCGAAAACTGGCAGATCACCGCCGGCTGGCGCTCGCGCTTCTCGCATTGCCTGCTGTTCAACCCCACGGATGCGAAGTCGGCGGCCTACAACCCGCTGCTTGAGGTTCGGCGTGGCGCGCATGAAGTGCGCGACGTGCAGAACATCGCGGACATTCTGGTCGATCCCGAAGGCGCGCTGGAGAAGCGCAACCATTGGGAGAAGACCTCGCACGCGCTGCTGGTCGGGGCCATCCTGCATGTGCTCTATGCGGGCGAAGACAAGACGCTGCGCGGCGTCGCCAACTTCCTGTCCGATCCGGCCAGCCCGTTCGAGCTGACCTTGCACCGGATGATGACCACGCCGCACCTCGGCGATGGCCCGCATCCTGTCGTGGCTTCGGCGGCGCGCGAAGTGCTCAACAAGTCGGACAACGAGCGTTCCGGCGTGCTGTCCACGGCCATGTCGTTCCTCGGCCTGTACCGTGATCCCACGGTGGCCGAAGTCACGTCGCGCTGCGACTGGCGCATCGCCGACCTGATCGCGGCCGAGCATCCGGTGTCGCTGTATCTGGTGGTGCCGCCTTCGGACATTTCACGGACGAAGCCGCTCATCCGCCTGATCCTCAACCAGATCGGCCGGCGCCTCACCGAATCGCTCGATGGCTCCGACGGCATCGAGCGCCGCCACAAGCTGCTGCTGATGCTTGATGAGTTCCCGGCGCTGGGGCGCCTGGACTTCTTCGAGACGGCCTTGGCCTTCATGGCCGGCTACGGCATCCGCAGCTTCCTCATTGCGCAGTCGCTTAACCAGATCGACAAAGCCTACGGCCAGAACCATTCCATCCTCGACAACTGCCATGTGCGCGTGACGTTCGCCACCAACGACGAACGCACCGCCAAGCGCATCTCCGAGACGCTGGGCACGGCCACCGAGCTGCGCGCGCAGCGCAACTACGCGGGCCACCGGCTGGCGCCGTGGCTAGGGCATCTCATGGTGTCGCGCCAGGAAACGGCCCGACCGCTTCTCACGCCCGGCGAAGTGATGCAGCTACCACCCGACGAGGCGGTGGTGATGGTGTCCAGCGTGGCGCCGATCAAAGCCAAGAAGCTGCGCTACTACGCGGACAGCAATTTCAAGCGCCGCGTGCTGCCACCACCGCCGCTGTCAGACGGGCAATACGCCGACGCGCCGCCGACTCGCCCGGACGACTGGAGCGGCCTGGCGATTCCCGCCACGCCTACCGCACCTGCAACCGATGCCGCCGAAGGCGTCGCCGCTTCGGCCGACGACGGTGGCCCACGCCGTCAGCCCGAACTCTCCGAAACCGTCGCCTACGACCCCGAGCTGGCCGCGCCTGCGGCCGACCTGGCGCTGCTCGATGACGACGACGACCTGCCGCTTCCTCTCCCTCGCCAGCTTGATCCGGCCATGCAGCGCACGGCCCGGCTGGCATCGCTGAACCCCAACGACGGAATCGAGCTATGAGCCATTACCGCCTGAATCTCTTTATCCAGCCCGAACACGCCAAGCGCCTGGACGAGCTGGCCGCCAAGAAGGGCGTTTCCAAGTCGTCCATCGTCGCGGCGGCGCTCGCATCGTGGCTGTCGCCCGATGCCGCCGACCAGCGCGAGGCGGCCATCGCCAAGCGCCTGGATCGGCTGTCGCGCCAATCCGAACGGCTGGAGCGCGACCAGAACATCCAGATCGAGACGCTGGCGCTGTTCATTCGCTACTACCTCACGGTCAGCACGCCCGTTCCCGAGGCGCACCAAGAGGCCGCCCGCGCTCAGGGCAAAGCGCGCTTCGAGCAGTTCGTTGAACAGTTGGGCCGCCACCTGCTGCGCGGGCGCAGCCTGGTGCGCGACGTGGTGGAGGAACTGCATCCCGATCCTATGCGGATGGAGGACGCGGCGGCGGCCGCGCAAGCGCGGGAGCGTGCGTCATGAGCGCCGTTCCGCAGTCCATGAGCGCCACGTCGCTCGACCGCCGCATCCAGATGCTGCGCACAGCGATGGGGCCGCTGATCGCCGCCGCGCTCGAAGACCCGGACGTGGTGGAGGTGATGCTGAATCCTGATCGCACCCTTTGGGTGGATCGGCTTTCCAGTGGGCGCGCGCCGATGGGCGTGGAACTGCCCGAGGCGGACGGCGAGCGAATCATCCGCCTCGTGGCCGCCCACGTCGGCGCGGAAGTGCATCGCGGCCAGCCGCTGTTGTCCGCCGAGTTGCCCGAAACGGGCGAACGCTTCGAGGGCATCTTGCCGCCGGCAGCGCCGGGGCCGGCCTTCGCGCTGCGCAAGCGCGCCATCGGCGTGATTCCGCTGGAGCGGTACGTCATCGACGGGATGATGACCAGCGCGCAGGCGGGCTTTCTCGTTCGCGTCGTGCGCGAGCGGCAGAACGTGCTGATCGCCGGCGCCACCAGCAGCGGCAAGACCACGCTCGCCAATGCTTTGCTCGCCGAAATCGCCGCCACCGGCGACCGCGTGCTGGTGCTCGAAGACACGGTGGAGCTGCAATGCGCGGCCCGCGACCACGTTCCCCTGCGCACCCGCGCAGGCGTGGTGTCGATGACCGAGCTGGTGCGCTCGTCCATGCGCCTGCGGCCTGATCGCGTCGTCGTTGGCGAAGTGCGCGGCGCCGAGGCGCTGGATCTCATCAAGGTGTGGGGCACGGGCCACCCCGGCGGCATCGCCACGATCCATGCCGGCTCCGCGTTGGGTGCGCTGCTGCGCCTGGAGCAACTGATTCTCGAAGTGGCGGTGAATCCGCCCCGTGCGCTGATCGCCGAAGCGGTCAACGTGGTGATCCACATCGCCGGGCGCGGGCGCAAGCGCCGCATCGAGAGCATCGCCCGCGTCGTCGGCTTCGACGGCGTGGGCTACCAACTGGCGGACGCGCTGGAAACGCCGTTTCCCGAGCTGCCGCCACTTCCCGATGCCGCACCCGCTGCGGCGACTTCCCCATCCCCTGACTCACTTGGAGAACTGCCATGACGCAGATGACCATTCCTGCTTTCCGTTTTTCTGCAAATCCGGCTTTGCGTCTTGCGCGGCTGCGCTGCCTGGCCCGCCCTGCGGGGCAAGGGCTGCTGCTGGCCGCGCTGCTGCTGTTCCTGGCCGGAACCGCACAGGCCGCCGGTTCCTCGATGCCGTGGGAAGGCCCGCTGCAATCCATCCTCGAATCCATCCAGGGGCCGGTGGCGCGAATCGTCGCGGTCATCATCATCATCGCCACGGGCCTCGCGCTCGCGTTCGGCGACACGTCCGGCGGATTCCGCAAGCTGATCCAGATCGTCTTCGGTCTGTCCATCGCATTCGCCGCTTCGAGCTTCTTCCTGTCGTTCTTCAGCTTCTCCGGCGGGGCGGTCGTATGAGTGCCCCGGACACCTTCGCGGACGGCTTCGAGGTGCCGCTGCATCGCTCGCTCACCGAGCCGATCCTGCTGGGCGGTGCGCCGCGCACCGTGGCGATCGCCAACGGCACGCTGGCTGCCGCTGTCGGCCTAGGCCTGCAACTGTGGATTCCCGGCGTGGTGCTCTGGATCGTCGGCCATTCTTTGGCGGTGTGGGGTGCGCGCGTTGATCCGCAGTTCATGCAGGTCTTCGCCCGGCACATCAAGCACCGCCCGCTGCTGGACGTGTGAGGGGAGGACGCCGCGATGCTGAACCTCGCCGAATATCGCCAGCGCCCGGCCTTGCTTGCCGACTGGCTGCCCTGGGCCGGGCTGGTCGCACCGGGCGTCGTCTTGAACAAGGATGGCAGTTTCCAGCGCACGGCCCGGTTTCGCGGGCCTGACCTCGACAGCGCGACGCAAGGCGAGCTGATCGCCACGTCGGCGCGGTTGAACAACGCGCTGCGCCGCATGGGATCGGGCTGGGCGCTGTTCATCGAGGCCGAGCGCCGTCCCGCTGCCGACTATCCGCACTCGGAGTTTCCAGAGCCGCTGTCGTGGCTGGTGGACGAGGAACGCCGCGCCACCTTCGAGGACTCGGGCAATCACTTCGAGAGTGGCTATCACCTGACGCTGGTGTACCTGCCGCCCGAGGAATCGCGCGCCCGCGCGGCGGGGATGCTGTACGAGAACCGGCCCACCGATGGCGTGGACTGGCGCGAGCGCCTGACGGCCTTCGTGGCGGAAACGGATCGCGTGTTCGACCTGCTCGATGGCGTGATGCCGGAAATCGCCTGGCTCGATGACAGCCAGACGCTGACCTACCTGCACGCCACCATCTCGACGCGGCGCTACCGCGTCGGCGTGCCCGAAATGCCGTTCCATATCGACGCGCTGCTGACCGATTCCGCACTGGTCGGTGGCCTGGCGCCCATGCTGGGCGACCAGCACCTTCGGGTGGTGTCGGTACGGGGCTTTCCGACCTCGACCTGGCCGGGGATTCTGGACGACCTCAACCGCCTTGGTTTTGCCTACCGCTGGAGTACGCGCTTTCTCTGCCTGGACAAAGCCGAGGCGGAAAAAGAACTTTCCCGCCTCCGTCGCCAGTGGTTCGCCAAGCGTAAGAACGTCGTCGCGCTGCTGCGCGAGACGATCTTCCAGCAGGAAAGCCCGCTGGTGGATACGGATGCCAACAACAAGGCGGCCGACGCCGATGCCGCCTTGCAGGAGCTTGGCAGCGATCAGGTGTCCTTTGGCTACCTGACGGCCACCGTCACTGTCATGGATGCGGATGCCGCCGTGGCTGACGAGAAGTTGCGTATGGTGGAGCGCGTCATCCAAGGCCGGGGCTTCGTCACCATCCCCGAAACGCTCAACGCCGTGGATGCGTGGCTGTCGTCCATTCCCGGCAACGCCTATGCAAATGTCCGGCAGCCCATCGTCTCGACGCTGAACCTGGCGCACATGATGCCGCTGTCGGCGGTATGGGCTGGCCCAGAGAAGAACGAACACCTCGACGGCCCGCCTGCCATCGTCACCCGCACCGATGGCGCGACGCCGTTCCGCTTTGTCACGCACATCGGCGACGTGGGGCACATGGCCGTGGTCGGCCCCACCGGCATGGGCAAATCCGCATTTCTGGCCGTGTTGGCGATGCAGTTTCGCCGCTATCCGCGTTCGCGCATCTTCGCATTCGACATGGGGCGCTCGATGCGCGCCACGATCCTGGGCTTGGGAGGTGAGCACTACGACCTGGGCGTCGATGGCGGTATCGCGTTCCAACCGCTCGCGCGCATCGACCGCGACGGCTACCGCACCTGGGCGGCTGAATGGATCGAGGGCCGGCTGCTGCACGAAGGCGTGGCGATTGGCCCCGACGAGAAGGCGGCCATCTGGTCGGCAATCGGCAGCCTTGCCGGTGCGCCGATGGAGCAGCGCACGATGACCGGGCTTTCCGTGCTGCTGCAATCGAACGCGCTGCGCCAAGCGCTCGCGCCCTACGTGCTCGGTGGTGCCCACGGCAAGCTGCTGGACGCCGATCACGACCGGCTGGGTACGGCGGACGTGCAGTGTTTCGAGATGGAGGAACTGATGGGCAGCCCTGCCGCCGTTCGGTCGGTGCTGGGCTATCTGTTCGCGCGCTTCGATGAGCGTTTCGACGGCGCACCGACCCTGCTGATTCTCGATGAGTCCTGGCTGTTCTTGGACGACCCGATGTTCGCCGCGCGCATCCGTCAGTGGCTCAAGACGCTGCGCAAGAAGAACGTCAGCGTCATCTTCGCCACGCAGAGCCTGGCGGACATCCAGAACTCCAGCATCGCGTCCGCGATCATCGAGAGTTGCGCCATCCGCATCTTCCTACCGAATCCGCAGGCGACCGAGCCGCAGATTCGCACGGTCTATCAGGGCTTCGGCCTCAACAGCCGGCAGATCGAAATCGTCGCCACCGCGCAGCCCAAGCGCGACTACTACTACCAATCCCGTCTCGGCAACCGCCTGTTCGACCTCGACCTGGGGCCGGCGGCGCTGGCCTTCGCGGGCGCGTCCACGCCGCAAGACCAGCGCGACATAGACCGCCTGCTGCTGGACGCCGGCGCACCCGGCTTCGCGGGCGCTTGGCTGCGCCATCGCGGCCTCGATTGGGCGGCCGACCTGCTGCCCTCATTCCCCGGCCTGGTGCCGGGTTCCCTCCGTACCACCGACCACCCACAGGAGAGCCTGTCATGAAGAAGCGCCTTATCGCCGCCGCCGTCGCGGCCATGCTTTGCACCGCCACCGCTCATGCGCAATGGGTCGTGGTCGATCCCACGAACCTCGTGCAGAACACGCTGACCGCGATCCGCACGCTGGAGCAGATCAACAACCAGATCCAGCAGCTCCAGAACGAAGCACAGATGTTGATGAACCAGGCGCGCAACCTCGCCAGCCTGCCGTCCAGCGTGGTGAACCAGTTGCGCGCCAATCTGGCTACGACCGAGAGGCTGATCGCTCAGGCCAGGGGTTTGGCCTACGACGTGACGAATCTGGATCGGGAGTTCGCGCGCCTGTACCCGGAGCAGTACGCCGCCACCGTCAGCGGCGACCAGATGTACCGCGACGCGCAGGAGCGTTGGAGGAACACGCTCCACGGCTTGCAGACCACCATGCAGATGCAGGCCCAGGTGTCGCAGAACCTGGGCGAAGACGAAAGCGTGCTGGCCGACCTCGTGGGCAAGAGCCAGTCGGCCGAAGGCGCGCTGCAAGCGATGCAGGCCATGAACCAGTTGCTGGCCTTGCAGGCCAAGCAGTCGATCCAGGCGCAGCGGCTCCAGATCACGCAGGATCGCGCGGCCTCGCTGGAGCTGGCGCGGCAGGCGGCGGCCACGGAGCGCGCCCGCGAGGTGCGGCGGCGCTTCCTGGGCGACGGCACGCCGTACACGCCGCAGCGCGTGGATTTCTACGGCAACTGACGGGAGGCCGCCATGCGATGCGTCCTCGCCCTGTGTGCCGCGCTGCTGACCGCTTGCAGCGAGCAGCCGGCCGACAACCTTGCCGATGCCCTGGCCGCCGATCCCGTGCGGCTCAAGGCATTGCGCGCGCAATGCGCAGCCGACCGGCAGGCCACGGGCGAGGACGCTTGCCGCGCCGCCGCCGAAGCCTTCCGGCGGCGCTTCTTCTCCGGCCAGGCCGGGCCGGATGAATACCAGACGCTGGCCGATCTGCCGCCCATCCCGCCGAGTTTCGATGAACCGGCCGATGGCGAATCGCCGGCCTCATCCGATCAAGAGGACGCGCCATGAATGACGTGACCATCATCGACCGCTTCCTCAACATCTTCTCCACCTACATCGACTCGGGTTTCGGGCTGTTGCAGGGCGAAGTGGCCTTCCTGACCGCCACGCTGATCGTCATCGACATGACCATCGCCGGGCTGTATTGGGCGATGAGCCACGCCACCGGCCAGGGCGAGGACGTGATCGCCAAGCTGCTGCGCAAGGTGCTCTACGTCGGTGCCTTCGCTTACATCATCGGCAACTTCAACTGGCTGGCTGGCATCGTGTTCCGCTCCTTCGCCGGCCTGGGCCTGACGGCCACCGGCTCGGCCATCACGTTGGAGAACTTCTTGCAGCCGGGCCGGCTGGCGAAAACCGGCATCGACGCAGGAGCGCCGATTCTGGAGCAAGTCGGCGAGATGGCTGGTTTCCCCGAGGTGTTCGTCAATCTCGACGCCATCGCGGTGATGTTCCTCGCCTGGCTGGTTGTGGTCTTGTGCTTCTTCGTGTTGGCGATCCAGCTTTTCATCACGCTGATCGAGTTCAAGCTGACCACGCTAGCCGGGTTCGTGCTGGTGCCGTTCGCGTTGTGGAACAAGACCAGCTTCCTCGCCGAGAAGGTGCTGGGCAACGTGGTGTCGGCTGGCATCAAGGTACTGGTGCTGGCCGTGATCGTCGGCATTGGCTCGGGCCTGTTCGCCGAGTTCCAAGTGCATCCCGACGAGCCTTCCATCGACCACGCGCTGGTCATCATGCTGGCCTCGCTCACCTTGCTGGCGCTGGGGATCTTCGGCCCCGGCATCGCCACGGGCCTGGTGTCCGGTGCGCCACAGCTCGGCGCCGGCGCGATGGCGGGTGCCGCTGTCGGCGCAGCCGGCACGGCCGTTGCCGTCGGCGCTGCCGCGACGGGCGTAGGTGGCGCCGTCATGGCCGGTGCGCGCATGGCACCTGCCGCCGCCAGGCTCGCCGGCAGCGGTGCGCGTGCTGCCGCCTCGACGGCCAGTAGCGCACGCTCGGCGTTCCAGGCCGGTTCCGCCGCCGCAGGCGGTGGCGCGAAGGGTGCGATGGCTGGCCTGGGCAACGTCGCCAAGACCGGCGCGCAGTCCGCCGGACGTGCGGCTGCATCCCGTGCTTCCGCTGCCGGACAGCGCATGGCCGCGCCGTTCCGCGCTGGTTGGAACGGTCAGGCGGCCGACGCAGGCGCGGCCGGGACAGCCGGAGCATCCAGCCAGGCCGCCGCTGGCGAGGTCGCTTCCGGCGCAGCCAATGCACAACCCGCTTGGGCCAAGCGGCTGCATCGCCGCCAGCAACTCACCCATGCCGCGACCACCACCGCCCACGCGCTGCGCGGTGGCGATGGCGGCGGCTCCGGCCAGGGGCCGAGCCTGCGCGATTCCGATTCATAAGGAGAACTGACCATGCGATTCAAGAAACCGCAGGTGCGCTATGCCGACACGCCGCAGCCTGCCACGCCGTACCAAGCTGCCGGCCAGGTGTGGGACGACCGTATCGGCACGCCGCGCGTGCAGGCAAAGAACTGGCGGCTGATGGCCTTCGGTTGCCTGACGCTCGCACTGTTGATGGCGGGTGGCTTGGTGTGGCGCTCGGCGCAGTCCATCGTGACGCCCTACGTGGTGGAGGTGGACAACGCGGGCCAGGTGCGCGCCGTGGGCGAAGCCGCCACGCCGTACCGGCCCAACGATGCACAGACGGCGCACCACATCGCGCGCTTCGTGACGCTGGTGCGCTCGCTGTCCATCGACCCCATCGTCGTCCGCCAGAACTGGCTGGACGCCTACGACTACACGACCGACAAGGGCGCGGCCGTGCTCAACGACTACGCGCGCGTGAACGACCCGTTCGCGCGCATCGGCAAGGAGTCGGTGACGGTGCAGATCACCAGCGTCGTGCGCGCCAGCGACACGTCTTTCAACGTGCGCTGGACGGAACGCCGCTACGTCAACGGCGCCGCGGCCGGACTGGAGCGGTGGACGGCCGTGGTGTCCATCGTGCTCCAGCCGCCACGCACCGAAGAACGCCTGCGCAAGAACCCACTGGGCATCTACGTCAACGGCCTGTCGTGGAGCCGCGAACTGGATTCTTCCGAAGGAGCCAAGCCATGAATGATCTTTTCCGTAAATCCGCTTTGCCGGTGATCTTGCTTGCGTTGGCGGGCTGCGCCACGCAGGGCAAACCGCCGCCCGTGATCTCGCTTGATGAACCAGTGCAGGCCCAGCCGCTGCCCGAGCTGCCTGCGCCGGTGGAGGTGGTGGCCGTGCCCGAGGTACTGCCGATGCCGGCGCAGTTGAAGCCATTGCCCGAAGCCGAGGACGCCAAGCCCGCGCCGGAGCCGGCCGACGAGAAGGTGCGCGTCTCGCGCGCCAATGCCGAGGCCCGCGTCGCGCCCACGCGCGAGGGCTATGTCAACGCGATTCAGGTGTGGCCCTTCACCGATGGCGCGCTCTACCAAGTCTATGCGGCCGTGGGCCGCGTGACCGTGATTGCCTTGCAACCGGGCGAGGAGCTGGTGACGGTCGCCGCCGGCGATACCGTGCGCTGGATCGTGGGCGACACGTCCAGCGGCAACGGCGCCGACCTGCGCGTGAACGTGCTGGTCAAGCCGATCCGCTCGGGCCTCAAGACCAATCTCGTCATCACCACCAGCCGCAGGACGTACCTGCTGGAGCTGGCTTCGACGGAAAAGACGTGGATGGCGTCGGTGTCCTGGGAGTACCCGCGCGACCGGATGCTGGCTTTGCAGCGTCAGGCGCAGGCGGCCAGCGCCGCCGCGCCGGTGGACTCCGGCTTGTCGCTGGAAAACCTGCGCTTCCGCTACGCGGTCAGCGGTAGCAACCCGCCGTGGAAGCCGCTGCGCGCGTTCGACGACGGGCAGAAGGTCTATATCCAGTTCCCCGCCGGCATCGCGCAAGGCGAGCTGCCGCCGCTGTTCGTGATCGGGCCGGAAGGCGACGGGCAACTGGTCAACTACCGCTTCCGCTCGCCGTACTACATCGTGGATCGGCTGTTCGGCGCCGCCGAACTGCGCCTGGGCGGAGACAAGGGCGACGTGGTGCGAATTGAGCGCACGGACGGCGTTGCGCGGAGGAACTGACCATGAGCCAGGACGACACCCCCGACCTCGCCACGCCGCAGGCGGGCAAGGTTGCGCCGGAGGCGGTGGCGCTGCGCGCCCAGCCGCGCCCGGTCACGCGCCTGAACCGGCGCACGCTGGCCATCCTCGTCGGCGGCCTATCGGTTGCCGTGCTCGGCGCCACGATCTGGTCATTGCAGCCGCAGCGGCGCGGGGCCAACGAGCAGACCGAGCTTTACAACGTCGATCGCGTGTCGAAATCCGAAGGGCTGGACGCGCTGCCGACGGACTACTCGAAGCTGCCGCCGGCCTTACCCCCCGCTGCGCCCGAACTGGGGCCGCCGCTGCCCGGCGACCTTGGCCCGGCCATCGTGAATTCGCAGCAGCCTGCCGTAGCCGCCTACGCGGCCCCCGGCCATGACCCGGCCGATGCCTTGCGCAAGGAGGCGGAAGCCGCAGCGGCTTCGTCGGTGTTCTTCCGTGCGGGCGGTCAAGGACAAGCCGCACCCGCGCTGGCGCAGGCAGCGCCGGGTGTGGCTGGCGGTGCAAGCCCACTCGCGGCCTTCGACCCGCTCGCTGCCGGGCCGGCCTCGACGGCGACCCAGCCCTCCGACCCGACCGCCGTGCAAAACCGGCAAGACCAGAAGGAGGCGTTCCTGAAAGCCGGCTCTACGGAAACCCGCAATTCCGGCAATCTGGCGCTGCCGGCATCGCCGTATCAGGTAATGGCCGGGACGGTGATCGCGGGCGCGCTGGTGACGGGCATCAAGTCCGACCTTCCGGGCGACGTGATCGCCACGGTCACGGAGCCGATCTATGACACGGCCACGGGCAAATTCCTGCTGATCCCGCAGGGATCGCGCATCTTGGGCAAATACAACAGCCAGGTCAGCTACGGGCAGAGCCGTGTGCAGGTGGTGTGGAACCGGGTCATCCTGCCCGACACGTCCTCGCTGACGCTCGACAACCTCGTGGGCACCGACCCGGCCGGCTACGCCGGCCTGGAAGACGACGTGGACTGGCACTGGAAGCGCATCGTCGCGGGCGCGGTGCTGACGACGCTGCTGGGCGTGGGCGCCGAGCTGGCCGCGCCGGAGAACCGCCAGGATGGCAACCGCATCGTCATCGCCGGGCGCGACAGCGCCCAGGACAGCATCAATCAGGTCGGCCAAGAGATCACCCGGCGCAACATGAACATCCAGCCGACATTGACCGAGCGGCCGGGCCTGCCGGTGCGGATCATCGTCAACCGGGATCTGGTGCTGCGGCCGTATCAGCCGCTGTTCTTCAACCGGGGAGCTTCGCAATGAGCACGACCAAGAAGCTGCGGCTCGGGCCGCTGCCCAAGACCGAGAACGTCAAGCTGACCTTTGCCTGCCCGGCCAGCCTGAAAGCCGACCTCGACCGCTACGCCGCGCTGCACGCGCAGACCTACGGCGAGGCGGTTGATGCCATGACGCTGATCCCACACATGCTCGAGGCGTTCATGGCGGGGGATCGGGGATTCAGGAAGGACACGGCGACCCGGAGCGCGCCATCGAAGCCGACATGATGGCGTCGCATACCAACGGCATCCATCGAACGCGCAGCCCCAGGCTGCGCGTTCTTCATTCTGGATGCCGCTATGCCTCTTGGGCTATGATGACGCGACAGGCCCGCCGTTCCTCGGCAATCCAGCACGACACAGTGCGATGCGGCTTTCTCCCCCGACGCTCTTATGTGGCTCCTAGCCGACGAAGCCGTGGTTCTGCAAAGCGGCCCCGAAAAGAGCTAACCTACTGTCCCATATATGATTTCAAGCCTTACGTGCTTTGCACGCAAGACTTGACACCGGCACTTTTTTGTGACGCGGGTGGGCTATGACTGTCGAAATTCATCCAACTTGGGATTTACGTCATCGAGTTGGGGAATCGGGAATTTCTGATATGCAATCAGCGGCGCAGCTTCCGGCCGGGTTTCACCTCTGAAGGTCCAATTTCCTGTGTCAAGTTCTGGGTGATGCGGGGTTCTCGCCCGAATGGAGCCGTTGCCCGCGGGACTGTCAGAAATTTTGTGTTCTAGGCGTTGTTCTGACGTTGCATCATTTACTCGCTGGCCCACTGGGCGTTGGTACGGATGCGGGTAAATCGCTCCTCGTAGAGGATGGCGAACTGGTGCATCGCGTCGGTCCAATGGTGTGTGGCCGTGCCCCATTTGACGGTAATGTTTCGCAGCGCCAATCAGAGCAGCTTAATCGCCGCGTCGTCGGTGGGGAAGTGGCCGCGCGTTTTGATGATCTTGCGTAGCTGCGCATTCACGCTCTCTATCGCGTTCGTCGTGTAGATCACACGTCGGATCGCGGGTGGAAACACGGAGAAGGGGATGACCTGTTCCCAGGCTTCTTTCCAGGCCTTCACGATCATTGGGTACTTCAAGCCCCAAGCGCCTTTGGCAAACTCATCAAGGGCCTGCTGCGCGGCCTGGGCGTTAACAGCAGCGTAGATCGGGCGCAGCGCCGTGGCGATCGCGCGGCGATCCTTCCAGCCGGCGTAGGCCAGGCTATTGCGGATCAGATGCACGATGCACGTTTGTAGCGTGGTGGCTGGGAACACGACCTCTAGCGCTTGGGGCATCCCTTTCAGGCCATCGGTCACTGCGATCAGGATGTCCTGCACCCCTCGGGTCTTGAGGTCGTTGAACACCCGCATCCAGAACTTCGCGCCCTCGGTGGTCTCGACCCACAGGCCGAGAATCTCGCGTGTACCATCGGGCAGCACACCCAAGGCCAGATAAACCGCCTTGTTCTGCACCAAGCCTTCGTCGCGGATCTTGACCCGCAACGCGTCGAAGAACACCACGGGGAACATGGGTTCCAGAGGGCGGTTTTGCCACGCCTGTACTTCATCCATGACCTCATCGGTCACCGAGCTGATGAACTCCGGCGACACGTCAGTGCCATATTGCTCATCCAGGAACGCTCGGATCTCGCGCACGCTCATGCCACCGGCGTACGTCGCGATGATCTTGTCATCAAAACCGGTAAACCGGCGTGCGTGCTTGGGAATCAGGATTGGGGCAAAACTGCCATCCCGATCCCGCGGGATATCCAGCTTGAGCGGGCCGTCGTCGGTCAGCACGGTCTTGCTGCTCTTGCCGTTGCGCAGGTTGGTGGTGTCTTCCGGGCGCTCGCCGCCTGCGGGATAGCCCAGGTGTCAGCCCAGTTCAGCGCCCAGAGCACGCTCGATCAGCGCCTTCTTCAGCAACATGAACGTGTCCTGAACTGCCTCGGCTGTCATCGGCCCCGTTACAAGTTCATCGAGCAACTGCTCGGCACTGGCCGGCAGCGCAGACGTGCTGGACTGCCTCGTGGACTTCGGATTGCGTGCCATGGTCGGTCTCCTTGAAAAACCATCATAGGCCTGCACACAAAAATCCTGACAGTCCCTTCTTGAACCCGACGTGAGTTCGCCCACGCCTGATTTTCGACAGTTGTATGCAGGGATGATTACACTGAGAGCTGCGTCACCAACCGCACCATGTCAAATGCAGGCCCAGTGCACGGCTTAGGAGATTTTCCAGCCAGTACCAAGGTGGAACGTAGCAATACCGTTTTGTAGTGGTGAGGCACTTCGCATATTTCGCCGCGAGCGGAGAGGATAGTCAGGATGTTTTGAGAAATCGGAAGTTTGGAATATTTACATTAGAGGATGTTTAGTCCTCGCGTCGAAAAATAAAAAAAGCCCGCCAGCGCCATGCTGGCGGGCCTTCGATACTGCTGCGCGTTGCGGCTTACAGGGCGCCGGTCAGTTCGGGCACGACCTGGAACAGATCGCCCACCAGGCCATAATCGGCCACGCCGAAGATCGGCGCTTCCGGATCCTTGTTGATGGCCACGATGATCTTCGAATCCTTCATGCCGGCCAGATGCTGAATAGCCCCCGAGATACCAACCGCGACGTACAGTTGCGGGGCGACGATCTTGCCGGTCTGACCGACTTGCCAGTCGTTAGGCGCATAGCCGGCGTCGACCGCGGCGCGCGAGGCGCCGAGCGCCGCGCCCAGCTTGTCGGCCAGCGGATCCAGGATCTTGAAGTTCTCGGCGCTGCCCAGGCCGCGGCCGCCGGAGACGACGACGCGCGCGCCGGCCAGTTCCGGACGGTCGCGCTTGGCGACTTCACGGCCCACGAAAGTGGACAGGCCCGAATCGGCCACGGCGGCGACTTCTTCCACCGGACCCGAACCGCCCTGCGCGGCCACGGCGTCAAAGCCGGTGGTGCGCACGGTGATGACCTTGACGGCGTCGGCCGACTGCACGGTGGCAATGGCGTTGCCGGCGTAGATCGGGCGCTGGAAGGTGTCGGCCGATTCCACGCCGATGATGTCGGAGATCTGCGCCACGTCCAGCTTGGCGGCCACGCGCGGGGCCACGTTCTTGCCCGAGGCGGTCGCGGGGAACAGGATGTGGCTGTAGCCCGAAGCCACGGCCAGCACCTGGGCGGCGACGTTCTCGGCCAGGCCGTCGGCCAGTTGCGGCGCGTCGGCCAGCAGGACCTTGGCGACGCCCGCGGCGGCGGCGGCCTGGTCGGCCACGGCGTGCGCGTTGGCGCCGGCGACCAGCACGTGCACGTCGCCTCCGATCTTGGCGGCGGCGGCGACGGCGTTCAGGGTTGCGCCCTTGAGCTGGGCGTTATCGTGTTCGGCAATAACCAGCGTCGTCATGTTCAGACCACCTTCGCTTCGTTCTTGAGTTTGTCCACCAGGGCCGCGACATCGGCCACCTTGATGCCGGCCTTGCGGGCGGGCGGCTCGCTGACCTTCAGCGTCTTCAGGCGCGGCGCGGCGTCCACACCCAGCTCTTCAGGCGTGACGGTGTCCAGCTGCTTCTTCTTGGCCTTCATGATGTTGGGCAGCGTGACGTAGCGCGGCTCGTTCAGGCGCAGGTCGGTGGTGACGATGGCGGGCAGCTTCAACGTCAGCGTTTCCAGGCCGCCGTCGACTTCGCGCGTGACCGTGACCTTGCCGTCAGCCAGCTCGACCTTGCTGGCGAACGTGGCTTGCGGCCAGTCCAGCAGCGCGGCCAGCATCTGGCCGGTCTGGTTGGCGTCGTCGTCGATGGCTTGTTTGCCCAGGATCACCAACTGCGGCTGTTCCTTGTCGACCAGCGCCTTCAGCAGCTTGGCCACGGCCAGCGGCTGCAGTTCGGTATCGGTCTGCACCAGCACGCCGCGGTCGGCGCCGATGGCCATGGCCGTGCGCAGCGTTTCCTGGCATTGCGCAACGCCGCAAGAAATCGCCACGACTTCAGCCACGGCGCCCTTTTCCTTCATGCGGGTCGCTTCCTCGACGGCGATTTCGTCAAAGGGGTTCATGGACATCTTCACATTGGCGATATCCACGCCGGCTTGATCAGACTTGACGCGCACCTTGACGTTGTAGTCAACGACGCGTTTGACAGGTACCAGTATTTTCATGGGTTTCCTATGCGATGGGCAGGCATCAAAGCTCTACTTCGGCGATATCGTGTTGCAGTCGATTAAGGAAATGTAGAAAGGTCACGCTATCGTCGAAATGGAAGCTCTTCATTGCTTGCCGGTAGAATTCGTAGATGTTGGGCTGTATCTCGTCCCAGAAGCGCTGGCCGGCCGGCAGCAGAATGACGACGCGCGCGCGCCGGTCATTCTTGTCGGGAACACGGTGCACATGGCCTTCGCGTTCCAGGCGCTTGAGCACGCCGTCCAGGCTTTGCCGGCTGACGACGAGATAGTCAGCCAGTTCGCCGAAGGTCATGCCATCTTCCGCCAGCGGCCGCGTTAGCGCGCCCAGCACTGCCCACTGCACCGTGCTGATGCCGAGTTCATTGCTGGCTTGGCGCTGCAGGGAGTTGCCCAGCTGGAACAGACGGAAGAACAACCGATTGTGGATCTCGGCGCCTGATTTGTTTGCCACGATGTTGTCGCCCTTGCAACAGATTAATGGAAGCGAGATTACCTCATGGCCTTATCGGACACGCTGCTTAGAAGGGAGTTTCGACCGGGAACCGGGCCGGCCGCTTTTGCAGGAAGGCGTCCATGCCCTCCTTGCCTTCCGGGCTGGCCATGCCGATGAACTCCATCGCCAGCGAGGCGTCGAAGATCGGACCAGCCTGCCGCAGCCAGTTGTTCAGTGCGTGCTTGGTCCAGCGGATGGCGCCGGGCGCGCCATCGGCCAGTCGGGACGCGAGCTCGACGGCTTTGGCTTCGACCTCCGAGTCGTCCAGCGCAAGAGAGATTAGATTCATGCGTTCGGCATCCTCGCCCGTGAAGCTGTCCGCAGTGAGCAGATAGTATTTTGCCTTGGCCATGCCGCACAGCAGTGGCCAGATAATGGTGGCGTGGTCGCCGGCGGCCACGCCGATTTTCATGTGTCCGTCGGAGAAGCGGGCGTCCTTGGATGCGATGGAAATGTCGGCGAGAACCACGCATGCGAGGCCGGCCCCGACGGCCCAGCCGCGCGCTGCGCTCACGATGGGCTTGGAGCAGTTGATCATGCCGTAGACGATGTCGCGCGCTTCCTTCATCGTCTGCATGCGGGTGTCGTAGTCGTCGGCGCCATGGCGCTCGTGATTGAGATCGCCACCGGCGGAGAAGCTCCGGCCTTCTCCGGTCAGCAGAATAGCCGAGACCGTGGGGTCGGCGTCCACGTCCCGCCAGATCTGGGAAACTTCGCGATGCATGGTGGCGTCCATGGCGCCCATCTTGAGCGGCGAGGCCAGGGTGATACGCAGCACGCGGGGGTGCGGCCGGTCGAACTTGAGCCGGGTGTAGAAGGCATAGCGGTCGTTCATGGTCAGTGATTCCTGTGATGAGGAGATAGGAAGCCGCGGCGATAGCCGGCGGCGGAGTCGTGGCGGGAGTGGCTCCCGCGTACAGCGAGATCTCGGTTAGAAGGTATGTGCCAGTCGCAGCGCTTCCCCGATGGCGCGCGCGGCATCGAGTTCCGCCGCGAGCCGTGCGCCTCCTATGGTTTCCACGCGCAAGCCGGAGCCAGCCAGGGACCGGCTCAGTTCGTCCTGCGCCATCTGGCCCGCGCATATGATGACGTCGTCCACCGGAAGCACTTCCGTGACGCCATCGCAGGAGGAGGTCAGGCCCGCGTCGTCGATGCGGTGATAGGCGGCGCCGGAAATCATCCGAACGCCGGCGCGCTTCAGGCGGGTCTTGAGAATCCAGCCGATGCTTTTTCCTAGGCGCGCGCCCGGCTTTTCCGGACTGCGCTGCAGTATGTGGATGACGCGCCGCGGGGTGTGCGGCGGAATGTCTTTCAAGCCGCCAGGGTTGCGTAAGGACGCGTCGATGCCCCAGCGCTGCCGGAATTGTTCAGGCGACACCGATTCCTCCGCGTCGCCCAGGAGGAATTCTGCGGTGTCGAAGGCAATGCCGCCGGCGCCGATGAGGGCCACACGAGCGCCGACGCGGCGGCGCCCCGACAGGACTTCATCGTAGAAGGCGACTTTCGGATGGTCGATGCCGTCTATGTCGGGGCGGCGCGGGGTCACGCCGGTGGCCACGACGACGGCGTCGTAGCCTCCCGCCCGCAGTTCCGAGGTAGTGGCGCGGCGGCCCAACGTGACAGTCACGCCAAGTTCCGTGATCCTCGCTTGGAAGTACCGCAGCGTTTCGTTGAATTCGCTCTTTCCCGGTATGCGGCGGGCCAGGTTCAGCAAGCCGCCCAGGTCCGGTCCCGCCTCGTACAACGCGACCTCGTGACCACGTTCGGCCGCGTAGACGGCGAAGGCCATGCCGGCGGCGCCGCCGCCTGCCACCGCGATGCGGCAGGGTGTTGCGGCCCGGCCTGTCGGGTAGTCCAGTTCGCGCCCGGCGCGGGGATTAACCAGGCACGATGCCGCGCGTTCGGTGAAGATATGGTCCAGGCAAGCCTGGTTGCAGGCGATACAGCTATTGATGAGATCGGCACGGCCCCTGCGCGTCTTGGCGGCGAATTCGGGGTCGGCAAGCATAGGCCTTGCCATTGACACGAAGTCGGCGCTGCCGCCAGCCAGCAGGCGCTCGGCGACTTCGGGCGTGCTGATGCGGTTGGAGGCGATGACGGGAATGGAAACCGCGCGCTTGATGTTGCGGACGGCGAACTCCCACGCGGCGCGCGGGACGGACGCCGCAATCGTGGGAATGGTCGACTCGTGCCAGCCGACGCCCGTATTGAGCATGTCGACGCCGGCTTGCTGCAGGCGCTGCGCGAACCGCGCCGCCTCGTCGCCCGTAAGCCCGTCTTGCACCAGGTCTATGGCCGAGATCCGGTAAATGAGCAGGAAGCGGCAGCCGAGGGCGGCGCGCACCGCCGCTACCGTCTCAATGGGAAAGCGGATGCGGTTCTCGAAACTGCCGCCATAGGCGTCGCCGCGGAGGTTGGCGCATGGGCTCGTGAACTCGTTGAGCAAATAGCCTTCGGAACCCATGATCTCCACGCCGTCGTAGCCTGCTTCCTGGGCGAGTCGGGCGGTATGGGCTATCGCCTGCACGGTCTGGGCAATGCCTTGCGCCGTCAACGGGCGAGGCGCATGGCGATTGATTGAGGCGCGCAGTTCCGTGGGGCCGACGCACAATGGATGCCGGGCATAGCGTCCGGCATGCAGGATTTGCAGCGCGATCCTGCCGCCTTCCTCGTGCACGGCGCGCGTGACGGCCAGATGCGGCGCCAACTGTTCCGGGTGCTCCAGTACGGGCGCATCCTCCTCCATCCGGCCCGCTAGGTTTGGCGCGTATCCCCCGGTGAGGATCAGGCCGACTTCGCCGCGCGCGCGTTCACGGAAGAACTGCACCTGCCGCGTCAATGGTTGATCCAGGGTCTCGATGCGGGTGTGCATGGCGCCCATGACCATGCGGTTGCGCAACGCGACAAAGCCGAAGTCATAGGGCTTAAGCAGGCTGTGGCACGTGTGCATGATTCACCCGGATTCGTGGAGGGCTGGGGATGGACGGAGCTGACGCGTTTCAGTTGTCGGTGAACACGGCAGGCCGTTTTGCCAGGAAGGCGGCCATGCCTTCGGCCGCGTCGTGCGACTGCACGCAGAGCGCGAACATGTCGGTTTCTATGGCCAACCCGGGCGCCAGCGCGCCGTTCAGGCCACGGCGCATGGCTTCGCGGGCCATGGAAGTTGCGACCTTGCTGTGTCTGACCATGGGCTCTAGGAAGGCGCGCCCCAGGTCGGCCGGGGCGCCGCCATCCACGATGCGGTTGACCAGGCCGATAAGCAGGGCCTCCTCGGCGTCGACGGCCCTGCCAGATAGAACCAGTTTTGCCGCGCGGGCCTCGCCTATCAGGCGCGGCAGGCGTTGGGTGCCGCCATAGCCGGGCATGAGACCCAGCTTGACTTCGGGCAATGCCATCCTGGCCTTGGCGGTGGCGATGCGGAAGGTGCAGGCGAGCGCCAGTTCCAGGCCGCCGCCGAACGCAAATCCATGTATGACCAGCCACGCTGGGCAGGGCTGATTGCTGGATGCGATCGAAGAGGGCCTGAGCCTGGACCACGTTCGCGCGGTGGGTAGCTGGCACGCGGGCCTGGAGTTGCGCGATGTCGGCGCCGGCGCATAGCGCCTTGTCGCCCGCGCCGGTAAACACCATCGCGCGGCAGCCAGAAGCCTCCGCGTCGTCCACGGCCGCGCGCAGGTCGGCGAGCATCTGCGCGTTCAGCGCATTGAGGGCCTGCGGGCGGTTCAGTTCGATCACGGCCACCCGGTCGCGAAACTCCGTCACAACGGTCATGCTTGTCTCCAGTTTTGAAGTTATATCAATATCATGATTTAAATGCCGCGCGCTTGTAAAGGAAAAATTTGCCTTCTGCGCAATCGCAAACATATAATTCTGAACGTCGTTCATATAAATGAACGCACGCAGAGCGCATGGCGGCGGGCGGGGATGTGCCCGGTCCGGGTGGGGGGGGGGGCATGCAAAGGAGACATTCATGAAGCTGTTGCGCACACTGGTGACCGCGTTCGCCTGCGGTCTGATTCTTGGTTCCGGTGCGGCAGGCGCCCAGCCGGCCTTTCCCGCCAAGCCCATCCGGGTAATCGTTCCGTTCGCGCCGGGCGGCGCCACCGACCTGGTCGCACGCCTGTTGGGCGCCCAGGTGTCCCGCGAGCTGGGTGTGCCAGTGGTGGTGGAAAACCGTCCGGGAGCCAATGGCAATATTGGCGCTGAAGCCGTGGCGCAGGCCGCGCCCGACGGCTATACCGTCCTGCACAGCACATCTGCGCTGGGCTTCACGGCGGCATTCGGCCAGAAGGTTTCATATAGCCTGGACAAGAGTCTGGCCCCGGTGTCCCTGCTGATCGATCAGCCCTTGCTGGTCATGGCCAGCAATCCCCTAGGCGTGGCGAACGTGCAGGAGCTGAAGGCCTATGCGCAGAAGCACCCTGGCAAGTTGAACTACGGCTCGTCTGGCACTGGCAACCTGACGCATCTAGCCATGTTCGTGCTGCTGCAGGCGGCCGGGATCGAGGCTGCGCACATTCCCTGCAAGGGCGGCGCGGGGGCTTTCCCTGACTTCATAGCGGGGCGTCTCGATCTGTTTGCGGACCCCATCAATTCGGCCTATCCCTATGTCCGGGACGGACGGGTCAAGGTGCTGGTGGTGACCGGCAAGGGCCGCTCGCACCTGCTGCCAGACGTGCCCACCGCCTCGGAGGCGATCCTGCCCGGCTTCCAGATGGGCGCCTGGCAAGCCTTGATGGCGCCCGCGGGAACACCGCCGGAAGTCATCGCCCGCTTGAGCCAGGCCTACGTGAAGGCGTTGAGCGACCCCAAGGTGGCCGCCCAACTGACAGCGCAGGGAGCAGTGCCCAAGGCGACCTCGCCCCAGGAGTTCCGGAGCTTCCTGCAAGCCGAAATCGAACGTTGGAGAAAGGTGGTGCAGACCTCGGGCATCAAGCTGGACTAATGCCGCTCGCCCGTTGGTCGGGCTGAAGGAATGCATCTGCGGTCTTGCCATCTCAATGCCGCAATGCGCGCATATGAATCAGGATATTGATCTAAGTGGGCAAAAAAGAACCAAAATTTCGTTGTCCATCAGCATGATGAAATATAAACTAATAAACGATGTTCATAAATATGAACGATCCCAAATATAAGGCTAAGCATATGGCTGGATCTCTCTCTCACTTGCGCGTGCTGGACCTGACCCGCGTGCTGGCCGGGCCCTGGTGCACGCAGATGCTCGCCGACCTAGGGGCGGATGTCATCAAGGTGGAGCGTCCGGTGTTGGGTGACGACACCCGGCACTGGGGGCCGCCCTGGATTGAGAATGACGACGGCGAGCGTGTGGGCGACTCGGCCTACTTCACGTCCGCCAATCGCAACAAGCGCTCCGTCGCCATCGACATCTCGACCCCGCAAGGGCAGGAACTGGTGCGCGAACTTGCGCGCCAGTGCGACGTACTGGTGGAAAACTACAAGGTCGGCGACCTGGCCCGGTACGGCCTGTCGTACAAGCACTTGCGAGAAGTAAACCCGCGGCTGGTCTACTGCTCCATCACAGGCTACGGGCAGGACGGGCCGTGCGCGCACCTGCCGGGCTACGACTTCATCTTTCAGGGCGAAGGCGGGCTGATGAGCATCACCGGCGAGCGCGACGACAAGCCGGGAGGCGGACCGATGAAATCGGCCATCGCCGTCGCCGATGTGCTGACCGGCCTGAACGCCACCATCGGCATACTTTCGGCCATCGAGAGCCGGCACGCGACCAGCGTTGGCCAGCATATCGATGTCGCGCTGCTGGATACGGTCGTCAATTTCGGGGCCAACCAGATCGCCAGCTATTTCGCCAGTGGGGCGATTCCACGCCGCTGGGGTAACGAGCATCCCAATCTCGCGCCCTATCAAACCTTTCCCACGGCAGACGGACACATCATCATCGGTTGCGGCAACGACGGCCAGTTCCGCAGGCTGTGCGAGCTGATCGGCGCGACTGAAATGCTCGGCGATCCCCGCTTCGCGGACATGCCTGGCCGCAACGTCAACCGCGCAGCGCTGGTTGGCACGTTGGAAGACCTGTTCAGGACGCAGCCGTCCAAGCATTGGCTGGGCCTGCTCGCAAACTCCGAAGTTCCGAACGGCTCTATCAACAATTATGCGCAGGTGTTCGCGCACCCGCAGGTGATACATCGCGGCCTGCGCGTGGACATGCCCCATCCGGGGGGCTCGACGGTAGGCATGGTCGCCAATCCGATCCGCCTGTCCGATACGCCGGTGGAGTACCGGTATCCGCCTCCATTGCGAGGACAACACACCGCCGAGGTGCTCGCTTCGCTGCTCAATAAGTCCGACGCCGACATCGGGGCGCTGGAAGCAACACGAATCATCGAGATCAGGAACATCCCATGCATGAAAGCCAATACGCTTTGAACGACGATCAACTGCAGATACAGGATCTCATCAGACGCGTGGCGCGAGAAAAGGTCGCGCCGCGGGCCAACGAGATCGACAGCAGCGCCGAATATCCCCACGACATGTACGCCCTGCTCAAAGAATTGGGACTGTTCACGCTGCCGTTCCCCGAGCATTTTGGAGGGGCAGGCAGCATGTTGTCGGCGTGCCTGGCAATCGAGGAGTTCGGTCGCGTTTGCTACAACACGGCGTACCTGCTGCTGGTGCAGTGGGTGCCGTTCGGTGCGATCCTGCACGGCGGCACCGAGGAGCAGAAGGCGCGGCTGCTGCCCGGGCTGGCCAGCGGCGATCTGCGCGGCGCCTTTTCCACCACCGAGGCCCAAAGCGGTTCTGACGTCAGCGGCATCAAGACCCGTGCCGAGAAGGTCGACGGCGGCTTTCTGCTGAACGGCGCCAAGATCTGGTGCACCAATTCGGACATCGCAGACTTCATCCTGGTGGCGGCAAAGTACCGCGAAGAGGGCAAAGACGGCGTTAGCCTGTTCATCGTCGAGAAAGGTACGCCCGGCCTGCAGGTGGGGCGCAAGGAAGAAAAGATGGGGGCCCGCGGCGTGCCGTCCTGCCCCCTGTTTCTGGACAACGTGCTCGTGCCTGACGCGAACATGCTGGGCGGCGGGTTCAGGGCGGTCATGGAGGCCTTCAACGCCAGCCGTCCGTTGATCGGGGCACGCGGCGTCGGCCTGGCCCAGGGGGCGCTGGACCACGCAATCGAATTCGTCGCCAATCGCACAGCGTTCGGTCAGCAAGTCAGCGAATTCCAGGGCGTGCGTTGGATGCTGGCCGACATGGCGATGCAGACCGAAGCCTCGCGCCAACTGGTTTACCGCGCTGCCTCGCTGGTGGATGGCGGCGCGCCGGCGGCAGTCCTGGCTCCGGTGGCGGCGATGGCGAAATGCTTTGCGAGCGACACGGCCATGAAGGTCGCGACCGATGCCGTGCAGCTGTTCGGCGCGGCGGGAATTTCGTCGGAGTATCCGATCAACCGCTATTTCAGGGATGCCAAGGTGCTGCAGATCATCGAAGGCACCAACCAGATCCAACGCAACATCATTTCGAACAGCCTGTTGGGCCGTCCGGCCCGCAAGTAAAGGCACACACAAGGAGACCGCAATGAACCGCGAAGAAATCGAAACCGTAGGCCTGGGCATGTACTTCGAAGACTTGCCGATCGGCCGCAAGTTCAAGACGCTGGGGCGCACCATCCAGGATGCGGACGTATGCGCCTTCATCAACTGCATACACATGACCGAGGTGCTGTTCACCGACATGGAGTTCGTCAAGAACGAATCCGATATTAAGGGCCGTTTCGCGCCGGGATCGTTCGTGTATGGCATCTCGGAAGGGTTGCTGACTCAATCGACCATGCAGAAGACGGGCTACGCCTTTCTGAACATGGAACTGGACATCATAGGTCCGGCGTTCGTCGGCGACACCATCCACGTCGAGTGCGAAGTGATAGAAGCGCGTCTGTCCAACAGCCGCCCGGGGCGGGGCTTGGTGCGTACATTCAACAAAGTGGTCAAGCAGGATGGCACGGTCGTGATGACGTACACCCCCCTGCGCATGATCAAGTGCCGCAATTTAGACTAGCCAGGAGAAAAGCCATGAAAGGTTTGAAAGACAAGGTTGTGATCGTCACGGGCGGCAGCGGTGGCATCGGTGCCGCGCTGTGCGAACGATTCGCCGAGGAAGGCGCCAAGGTCGCCATCTTCGATCTGAACGTCGAAGGGGCGGGGCAGGTCGCCGAGCGCATCCGGGAACAGGGCGGCCAGGCATCCGCGTATCGCGTGGACATCACCGACTACGCCGGAATCGTCGCCGCCGTTGCTCGAGTCGAGGGCGAGCAGGGCCCGGTCGACGTGCTGGTCAACAATGCGGGTTGGGACCATGCTGCCCGGTTCCTCGATACGGATCCGGAACTGTGGGACAAGATCATCAACATCAATCTGAAAGGTCCCATCAACCTGCATCACGCAGTGCTCAAGGGCATGGTCGCCCGCGGCAAGGGGCGCGTCGTCAACATCGCGTCCGATGCCGGCCGCGTCGGCTCTTCCGGGGAATCGGTGTATTCGGCCTGCAAGGGCGGGATCATCGCGTTCACCAAGACCATGGCGCGCGAGGTCGCGCGCAAGCAGATCAACGTCAACGTAGTCTGCCCCGGTCCGACTGATACTCCGCTGTTCCGCGATTTTGCCGGCGAAGGCGAAAGCGGCGCCAAGCTGCGCAATGCGCTGGAGAAGGCCATCCCGTTCGGCAGGCTGGGCCAGCCCGCGGATGTGGTCGGCGCGGTGTGTTTCATGGCGTCGGACGACGCTGCATTCATCACCGGCCAGGTTGTCTCGGTGTCGGGTGGGTTGACCATGGCGGGCTAGATTCCGCCGGCAAAACAGGGCGCGCAGCGCCCGTGGCAGAAAGGCAGGAACAGGAGATAAACATGATTCACTGCAAGAAATTCCGCCGGATGGCCGGCTGCGGCCGGCGCGGATACGCGTGGCTGGCCGGCATCACGGGCTCGGCTGTCATGGCGATCACGTTGGGCGTGGCGGCGCCCGACGCCATGGCCCAGGAAAACTATCCTTCCAAACCCATCAAGGTCGTCCTGGGCTTTTCCGCCGGCGGGGGGACCGATGCGATCGCGCGCGCGCTGGCGAAGCACATGGCCGGCACGCTGGGTGCCAACGTGTTGATCGACAATAAGCCCGGGGCCAACGGCAACATTGCCGCCGAGGAAGTCAGCCGGGCTGCGGGCGACGGCTATACCCTGCTGTACAACACCTCATCCATTGCCTCGAGTCCCGCGCTTTACAGCAAACGGCTGTCCTATGACGTGAGCAAGGACCTCGCGCCAATCGCGCTCACGGCCAGCCTGCCCATCGTGCTGGTGGTACCGGCAAAGTCGCCGTTCAAGACGGTCGAGGAACTGGTGGCCTACGCCAAGGCGAATCCCGGCAAGCTCAACTACGCGTCGGCTGGCAACGGCAACGTGACTCATCTGGCCGCGCTGTCGTTCGAGGATGCCGTCGGCATCAAGGGCATGCACATTCCCTACAAGGGCGAGGCGCCCGCGTTGGTCGACCTGATGGCCGGCATGGTCGACTACTACTTCGCGACTTCGGCCGGCGCCATTCCCGCGGTCAAGTCGGGACGTTTAAAGGCGCTGGCGGTTGCGACGAAGGCGCCGCTGGATACCCTGCCGAATGTGCCCACGCTGGATGCAACGGTGGCAAAAGGCCTGGAGATGTCCGCATGGTCCGGGATGATGGCGCCGGCGGCAACGCCGCCGGCCATCGTCGCCAAACTCAATGGCGCAGTTGAAAAGGCCTTGGCGGACAAGGAAGTGCTGGCGTATTTCGCCAACCAGAGTGCGCAGGCCTCTTCGTCCACGCCTCAGGAGTATGGCGCGTTCCTGAAAAAGGAGATTGACGCCTTGGCCAAGGTCATCAAGAAGGCCGGCGTAACGCTGGATTGACGCCAAGCCAACTGTCGCGGGCCGCGACGAACAGGTCGTTGCGGCCCGCGGTCTCTATCGGATATCAGGCCGGAAATTCCACGATGGTCCTACCCCAGGATCGACCGTCCAGCATGCATTGAAGCTGTTGGGCCAGCCCATCGAGCGCTATGGTCTTCACCTGCTCGAGCGTGCGCCGGGGCCTGAGGTCGTCAGCGAGGCGAGGCCAAAGCTCCGCTTCCAGATCCAGGTAGTAGGTCAGATTGACGCCGATGAGGCGCACACCGCGCAGGATGAAGGGCAGCACGCTGGTGGACAATTCGTTGCCGGCAACATTGCCGAAACTGGCCACGCATCCCCGTGGCATGATGGACCGCAGCATCTGGTCCAGCGGCTTGCCTCCCAGTGCGTCCAGCCCGCCAGTCCAGCGTGCCGGTTCCAGCGGTCGGCCCTGGTCGGCCAGATCGGTGGCGCTCAGAACGGTCTGGGCTCCCAGGGCTTGCAGATAGGTCGCCTGGGCAGGCTTGGAACTGATCGCCGCGACCCGGTATTGCTGCCGCGCCAGCATTTCGATAGCCATGCTTGAGACAGCACCGGTCGCTCCGTTGACGAGGATTTCCCCCCGTTCGGGTTGGCAGCGCGCCTCCTGCAACAGATGGACGGCGAGCGCGGCCGTGTAGCCGGCGATACCGAGCGTGGCGGCATCGCGCAACGCGAACCCGTCGGGCAGTTTGATGACCCAGTCCGCGGGCACGCGCAAGTACTCCGAAAATCCCCCGTCGTGGTCCACGCCGAAGCCTCGTCCGAGCACGGCAACTTCGTCGCCTTCCCGGAACCTACGGTCACCGGATGACACGACCCATCCGGAGGCGTCACTGCCAGCGACGCGGGGGAATTTCCGGATGACGTTGCCATGCCCGGTCGTGGCCAGCGCATCTTTGTAGTTGACGCCGGCGTAGGCCGTGCGTATGACCACATCTCCCGCAGATAGATCGGCTAGTGCCAAACGCGCGAGGCCCGAGGTCATCGGGCCGTCGCGCCGGATCTGGTATGCGCGGAATGCGCCGGGTCCCGGCGCGTCGTCCTTGGGTGCTGATTGCATCGAGGTCTCCTTGCTCTTGCAGCATTTCTCATCGTTGCGCCGGTTCAAGCGGCGCCGTGTTTACAGGTATCATTCGGGAATATGAACGCAGTGCATGCACATTGCTCCAGGCTGATCCGACCCATACATGAAAACCCGATCTGAAACGAGTCCCGCTACTGCCGAGCCCCGCTCCCTGCTGCGGATTTTGGGCATCTTTGAGGTGCTGGCGCGCGGAACTGGCGGCGCCACGCTCGCGGAACTGAGCAGCGAGCTCGAGGCCCCGAAGAGCAGCCTGCTCTTGCTGCTGCGGCCTTTGGTGGCCCATAAGTACCTGATGCACGCGGCCGGGCGCTACGAGCTGGGGCCGTCCATTTTCCAGTTGTCGGCCGAGGTGCTGGCCAGCGCGGGCGTCACCAAGATCCTGCGGCCCTATGTCGAGGAATTGGCGGCGCGCTGCGAGGAAAGCGTGTTCCTGGCGCTGATCGACAAGGACGCGAAGACGGTTACCTATATCGACGGTATCGACAGCAAGCAACCTGTCCGGTACTCGGTGCCGATCGGCACGAAACGGCCGCTGCACGTGTCGGCTGCGGGCAAGCTGTTGTTTGCGTTTCAGGACCAGGCTTGGCAAAAGAAATACCTCAGGACCGCCAAATTCAAGCCCATGACGGGCAAGCCCCTGCCGGACAAGGAGGCATTCGAGTGCCAGCTGCATGAAATACGCGCCTCCGGAATTGCGGTGAGTATGGGTGAGGCGGTTGCGGGCGCGTCGGGCATTGCCGCGCCGATCATCAAGGCTGACGGTACCGCCAGCTACGCGCTGATGATTGCGGCACCCAGCGACCGTTTCGTACAGTCGTTGCCCGCCTTGCGGCAGCTGCTGCAGGAAGTGGCCGCGGGAGCCTCTGCAACCTTACGGCATATGCCCGGCAACTGAGACTTCCTCAAGTTGGCTGCACCATCGTGTCTGTTCGGCGGGCGATAACCATCCGGCCAGCGCCGCTTCGATCGTGCTGGCGCTGGCGGCCTCGGGCGGCGTCGGCTTTGCGGTGGCCGTGCGCGAGAAGCGCGGGGCAGGCGCAGGCTGCATGACGCCGTCGACCTCGATAAAGACCTTCCGCTCCCGCATATGAGGGTGGTCGGCGGCCTGGTCTAGCGATAGCACCGGCGCCACGCATACGTCCGTGGTACCTAGCAGCTCGCACCATTGCTCCTGCGTCTTCTTCCTGAATGCGTCGGCGAGGATGGATTTGGCTAGCGGCCATCCGTCGCGGTCGGCCTGGCGGCCGAGCGATTCACGGTCCAGGCCCATAAGTTCGAGCAGCTTGTCGTGAAACTTACGTTCCAGCGGTGCTACGGAAACCCACTTGCCATCTGCGCATTCGTACACATCATAGAAGTATGCGCCGGAGTCCAGCATGTTGTGGCCACGTTTGTTGTTCCAGAGCCCGGCCGCATGCAGGCCGAACAGGGCGGTCGCGAGCGATGCGGTGCCGTCCACGATGGCAGCATCGACGACTTGGCCCAGTCCTGACCGGGTTGCTTCGACGATGGCGGCGAGGACGCCCAAGGCCAGGTACAGCGCGCCGCCGCCGAAGTCTCCCACCAGATTCAGGGGCGGGGTTGGCGGCTGGCCGTCGCGGCCCATGGCGTGCAGCACACCGGTCAAACCGATGTAATTGAGATCATGACCGGCAACCTGGGCCAGCGGCCCAGTCTGGCCCCAGCCCGTCATCCGGCCGTATACCAGCCGTGGATTGCGCGCCATGCAAGCGTCGGGGCCTAATCCTAGGCGTTCCATCACACCGGGCCGGAAGCCCTCGATCAAGGCGTCAGCGCTTTCGACGAGACGCATCACTAAGTCCTGCGCCGCGGAGCTCTTGAGGTCCAGTGTGATGGCTTTACGGTTGCGCAATAGTAAGTTGAACTTGAGAGGACGCGGGATGCCCAGTAATGGAGGGGCTGGTCGGTCGATGCGAATCACGGTAGCGCCCAAATCCGCCAATAACATGGCAGCCATTGGACAAGGTCCTATGCCTGCGAATTCGATGATCTTAATGCCGTGCAGTGGACCCATGGTCGCCTCCATCTTCATGCGATTGAATTTTTCTTTGGTTCAACACCTTGTCGTGTTGGCACTCGGTACAAACCACGTCCACTTGCGACCAGCTCCCCTGACATATCGAATACGCGCGCATGTGCTACTGCAATGCGAGCGCCAAGGTGAATGACCTTCCCCTCCACACGCAAGTCACCGGGCCCCGCCATCTGATGGTAGTCAACGTGAAGATCTATGGTTGGCACCGGTGCGCCGACCTTCAAGGCGACCGCATAGTCCGCCCCTGCATCTATCAACGTCGCAAGGATGCCGCCGTGCGTTGAACGCACGTCTGGATTGGAAATGAGTTCTTCTCGCCATTTAATTCCGAGCAAGACGCCATAGTCATCTGCACTTATTACGTGCATGCCGAGCCAACGGTTCAGGGGACTACGATCGACGAGCCGGCTCACCGCCAAAGTTGCGATAGAACTCATTGAAATCTCTTGCTACTTTCAGCCGTAGGAATCTGAAACTGTGCTAACCATTAAAAATGTTGTTCATTTATATGAACGTCATTCATAAATATACGCATAATACTGCTCGCTTGTCAATTTGGGGGCGCATTGTCCTGGCATTTCTTGATGGTGTGCTGTGAGGATGCGGGCCCGCACATGAATGGGCGTACAAATTTTGGCCGCGAGGGCGCGTCTGGAGGGGGGCGTCGTCGGTTAATGGGATGATCTGGGTACATGGAGACCCAAATGAGTATGATTTGTGGCGCGACGAGCGCGGGCTGGAGGAATGGGGCTGCGACGACGTAAAGCCTGTGTTCCACACCATTGAGAGCTACGTATCCGGGGGCATGCACAGCGCGGTTGCAGGGGGCCGGCAATGGTGAGCGAGTTTTCGCCGCACCACCCTTCGATGAACGCTTTCCTCGGGGCATGCGAAAGCTCGGGACTCCCGCGCACCTCCGATTACAATGGCCCCCGTTACGAAGGCGCGGATTACTTGCAATTCAACAGGCGGCATGGACGGCGCTGGAATACTCGCGAAGCCTACCTGCGCCTGCTCGTGCTTAGTGGCGGGATGGAGCTTCGCAGTTATGCCCTAGTGCTGCGCGTGCTGTTCAAGGGACACGTGGTCGGCGTCCAATACTGGCAAGATGGTGATCTCCGAACAGTCCGATGTCGCCGAGAGGTGATCTTGAGCGCGGGTGCGCTTCAATAGCCCCAGCTGTTCGAACTCTCGGGCATTGGCGACACTTCCCGTTAGCGACAGCACAGCATTCCGGTCGTGCACCATCTGCCGGCCGTGGGTGGAAATCTGCACGACCACCTGCACACGCGCGAGAACTTCGAGGTTCGCAACATGCCCACGCTTAACAACAGCATGCGCAACCGATTTTGCAAGACGATTATGGCAATGCGCTTGTGATGCTACGTGCCAATGGGCTCATGAGCTGCTCGGCCCAGATTATCCACGCGCTCGCGAAACGACGACCCGAGGAACCGATGCCCGACGTGACGCTGCCGCTGCATTGGTTTTCCAGCCCGGACGCGCGCGGCCCGAACGGGTACTGATCTATGATTGTCCCGGCATCTGAGTGGTACCTTCCTGTTAAGTGTTGGTTTGCACTGAAAACTGACCCGGCGTTTGCGTCGAAAGCTGATCCAGCCCTAATTATTTGGTTCATTGAGCATTACCGGGGAAGGCGGCGCGGATTTTGAGGAAGAAGTATTCCTGGTCTCGGTAACCGTAGGCCCGCCGCTTGATGACCTTGATGGTGTTGTTGATGCCCTCAACGATGCTGGTGTTTAGACGATGCCGGCATCTGGCCAGGATGCCATGTAGATAGCTTTTCAGACGCTGAGCGAAGGTGTTCAAGGGGGCTATTCCGCTTTGCTCGGCCTGCTCGCACCAGTGGTGCCAGGCTTGTTTTGCCCAGGCAGGTCGTCGGTAGAACCAGAGCCGCTTGAGTTCGTCTCGCAGGACATAGACAGTCAGCAGTGGCTGGTTGGCTTGCAGCAATTCATCGAGCCGGACGGCCTGCTGCTGGTCTAGGTTGTCGCGGTTGCGCAAAAGCAGCCAGCGGCTCGATTTGATGACCCTGCGCGCAGGGCGATCCTGGCGCAGTTGGTTGGCCTGGTCCACGCGCACCCGATCAATGACCTCTCGTCCGTACTTGGCCACGACATGGAACAAGTCATAGACGATCTCTGCCTGGGGGCAGTGGGTCTGGATCTCTAACTCGTAGGCCGTAGTCATGTCGATGGCCACGGCCTTGATGCGTTGGGCGACCCCGCTCGGCAATTGCTCGAAGAACGCGCGAGCCGTCTCGCGTGAGCGTCCTGGGCCGATCCACAGCACCTGCCTGCTGATCGGATCGACGACTACCGTCAGGCTGTCATAGTCCAGTCCAAGCTTGCGCTGCACGCGGGGCACCATGTTCAGCACCAGCACATCGCTTTGCGCCAGCAAACCATCGAGGACTTCGCGCCCTTCGGGCTGAGACACGTCCAGCGTGAGGCTGTGCTTGTTGCGGTTGACGCTGAGGTACCAGAGCGAGACGTCCTGCAAAAAGGGCGGTCCCCAGGCGCGCGTGTCGTCTCCGGCGCCGGGCTTTTCCACTTTGAGCACGGTCGCGCCCAGATCGGCGAGCAGTTGCGTCGCGTACGGACCGGCAATCGAGGTCGTGAGATCCAGGACGCGCAACGGCGCCAGCAGTTCCAGGCCGCCTTTTTCCGGGTCCGCGTAGGGCAGGTGTTCTTGCGGTGTCATCAGTCATCCATGGTGGAAGTTACGTGGATGACATCAAGCAAGTTTCGTGCCATCTTATAAAAAAAGGGAGCGCTGCCGGGCGGGCTGGCCACGCCTATGGATACGTCCGGAAGCGGCGGGTGTCCTCGCCGCAACCACTTTCCCAAGAACACGAAATCACTCGGAGACACAGGCGTCATGGAAAACGAGATGCGCGGCGTCGTGGTGCTGGACGCCAGCGGCGAGGTGCGCTTTGCCTCGGGGATCGGCTCCGACTCCCGACTGCTGCGTGACCTGTCCAAGCGCTGGGCGGCGCGCACCGTACGGCCGATCCCTTCCTGCTTCGCGCTCGAGCACCTGGACGAGCCGCTCAGCGTGCTGCATGTGGCTACGCCCGAGGCGGCGTGCTTCCTGGTCGCCAGTCACGACGACGCAGACCCTCTGTTCAAGTTTGTGGCCAGCGTCGACTTCGCCTGCGATATCCTGCGGCATCTCATCACTAATCCGTACGGCGCGATCAATGTGGTCGATGCGCAAGGCACCTTGCGCTACATGAGTCCGGTACACGAAAAGTTCTTCAAGTTGTCGCGCGGCGAAGGCGTGGGCCGGCCCGCGCGCGAGGTCATCGAGAACACGCGACTCGACACCGTGCTGCGCAGCGGCAAGGCCGAGATCGGCCAAACCCAGGAGATGCACGGCACCACGCGCGTCGTGAGCCGCACGCCCATCTTTGATCGCCAGCGCCGCTTGGTCGGCGCCATCGGCCAGGTCATGTTCAAGAGCCCGGACGCGCTGCAGAAGATGAGCGCCGAGATTTCCCGGCTGCGTAAGGAGGTGAACTTCTACAGGCGTGAGCTATCCAGTATGGATCAGCCGAATCGCGGCCTGGATTCGATCATCGGCGACAGCGAACCGGTGGCGCAGCTGAAGGAACAGATCGTCAAGATCGCGCCCTTGGACGTACCCGTGTTGCTGCTGGGCGAAAGCGGCGTGGGCAAGGACGTGGTGGCGCATGCCATCCATATGCTGGGTCCGCGTGCCAGCGATCCGATGGTGGTCATCAACGCGGCGGCGCTGCCTGTTTCCCTGGTTGAAAGCGAACTCTTCGGCTACGAGAGTGGCGCGTTCACGGGCGCGGACCGCAAGGGCAGGCCTGGAAAGTTTGAACAGGCCGATGGCGGGTCGCTGTTCCTGGACGAGATTGGCGACATGCCGCTGGAAGTGCAGGTAAAGCTGTTGCGGACCTTGCAGGACGGCACATTCCAGCGTGTAGGAGGCGAATCGCTGCACCGCTCGAACTTTCGCCTCATCTCGGCCAGCAACCGCGACTTCCACCAAATGCTGGACAGCGGTGCCTTCCGCCTTGACCTGTTTTACCGCATCAGCGCAGTCACCTTGCGCCAGCCCTCATTGCGTGAGCGCCTCGAGGATATTCCCATGCTGGCGGGTGCCTTCCTAAAGCAGTTCGCGGATCGGCACGGCCTGCCCGTCAAGGAGATTGAGCCGGCTGCGCTGCGCTTCCTGCAGTCTCTGCCTTGGCCAGGCAACGTGCGCCAGTTGCAGCACGCCATCGAACGCGCCGCCATTTTCTGCGACGACGATGCGATCCGGGGGGGCGGATTTCGAGATGGCGGGCGAGGCGCGCGGCGCCTATCACCTGGATACCGTGCGCGTGGCCATGGTGGCGCCGCGCGACGGCTCGATGAAGGAGGTCAAGGACCGCATGGAGGCAGATCTCATCGTGGAGTATCTACAGCGATTTCACGGCAATAAGAAGAAGGTTGCGGAAGCGCTGGGAATTTCGCGATCCTATCTATACAAGCGGCTGGCAGAGATCAACGAACAACCGGACAAGTAATTGTTCGCCTGGACATCCTAGGGATAGCCACCTACCGCATGGGGAGTTGATCGTTTCATCCTCTAGCCAATAGGGGAGGAGCGCCGCTAACCGCATTCACACCAGTTGGGATGGTGGCAACTAGAACTTTCGCAAGGCGACGAAATCTGCAATGTAGCTGCAGAAGGCAGTTGTGAAGTTGTTGACGCCATCCTTCCAAAAGAGTCGCGCGCGCCCTCGTCGTAAAAATGGATAGTGGGACGTTGGCACGCCCTTTGCTTGAAGATCTGATCTCATCAATGTAAGAGGCGAATATGGCAACTATTGCGGGGAAGAACGAAAGAATAGATAGTCGCCCACTCGCGGGAATTCGAGTGTTGGATATGACATGAATCGCCCCGGGGCGATTCTGTTTGGGGACGGGTCCCCGCTCCATGATGAGAGTCGCGCCCGACAAACCTCAAAAGAGCCTCAGCATCCAGGCGCTGGATTTTTTGCCAGGTTTCTTGCCAAGCCGTTGAGCCGTTTATGTCTTCACGTACTCGCGTCGCAAAACCAGGAAGTGACGGCGTAAAACGGTGATGAAGGTCGGGTTGCGCTAACGGCTTGCTCACTTCGGTAGTTTGTTCCGTTGGCGAGGATGGCCCAGGCTATCCTCGCCAATTTGTTGGCCAGCGCGCAAGCCACCACGTTCGAGTGGCGCCTTGCCAGCAGCTCGCGCACCCAGACGCCCAGCCGATCCGTGCGCCGCTCCACGCGTTGTATGATCGCTCGTGCGCCCTGCACCTGTAGCCGCCTGAGATTCTTGTCGCCACGCTTGCTGATTCCCAGCAGCTTAGGCGTACCGCCGGTGCTGTATTGGCGTGGCACAAGACCCACAGAGGCGGTGAACTGGCGTGCCGAACCGAATTGCTGCGCATCGCCCAATTCTGTCATCAGCACGCTCGCGGTGATCGGCCCGATGCCGGGGATCTCCAGGAGCTGCTGGCTGCGTTCATCCTCGCGCAGTTGCTGGCACAACTCGCGCTCGATTTGGCCGATCTGCTCGTTCAGGTACTTGAAGTGCGACTGCAGCCGTTCAAGCAGTGCCGCCAGTCGGGGCGGCAGCTCTTGCTCGGCCGACACTGCGGGCAGGCGCCGCAGGATCGCCTGGCCGCGCGGCAGGCGGATGCCGAACTCCAGCAAAAAAGCGTGGACCTGGTTGATCACGCCGGTGCGCTCGCGCAGCAGCGACCCTCGGACGCGGTGCAGCGTCGAAACGGTCTGCTGAGCCTCGTTGCGCACGCACACGAACCGCATGCTCGGGCGCGAGGCGGCTTCGCAGATCGCCTGCGCATCGGCAAAGTCCTTCTTGTTGCCCTGCACGAAAGGGCGCACGAACTGGGGGGAGATCAGCTTGGGTTGGTGGCCTAGCGCCTGGATGCGGCGCGCCATCCAATGGGCTCCTGCGCAGGCCTCCATCACCACCGTGCTGCACGGGGTATTGCCCAGCAACGTAAACACTTGCTGGCGAGAGCACATCTTGCGAAACACCATCCTGCCCGCAGAATCCTGCCCGTGCAGATGGAAGCTATGCTTGCCCAGATCGATGCCAATCAGCGTGACGGTGCTCATGAGAGGTCTCCCAGGAAGAACAATCCCCACTCAGCGTACCGCTTCGTGGGGATCGGGCTGACCATCTCATTAGAGCCGGCAGCGGCCACAACTAGCAGGATCGTCATCGACACCAGTTGCTGCTGCCAGCTGCCCAGTCCGGCCAGGGCATTCGCCAGTTCGTGAATAGCCGCTACGACGCTCTCGTCCATGTCACCTCCCGTTGGATGGAAAGAGTCTAGTTGAGCCTCGCGTGTCGAGGGGTTCCGCGTGAGCCCATACATTGCGCCTATCGGTTCGAGCGTTATGCCGACCCGTTGCCCCAGCCATTAGTCGTTCGTCGTCGCGAGCCCCCAGTCGGCCATTGAGATCCTGTGCACGGAACGACGGCCGCCGGCACATCGCGACTTCACTCAGTCAAATGATCCACGGGCACTTGTAAAGCGCAACCCTGTTCAGCGCTTGACGATCTTCAATATCGACATATAAAATGAAATTCAAATGATCAAAACAAAATTAGAGCAAAGGAAATAGGAGGCTGGGGATGGTCAAACGTGTAAGGCTTGGTGCGGGCTCGGGATTTTGGGGTGACGCTCAAGATCCGGCACAAGAGCTGTTGGAGCGAGGCAATCTGGATTACCTGTGCTTCGACTACTTGGCTGAATTGACGATGGCGCTATTGCAGCGGCAGAAGCTGAAAAGGCCGGATGCGGGCTACGTGCCGGATGCTGTTCAGACCATGATCAATCTTTTGCCCCGCGCTACCGCCGTAGGAACGAAATTGATTTCCAATGGCGGCGGGGTGAATCCTAGAGCTGCGGCCCAGCGCATCGCCGAAGGCGCGCGCCAAGCGGGACTTGCTGGCACGCGCATCGCACTGATTGAAGGCGACGACATGCTGGATAAGCTCGACGACCTGATGGGGCAGGGGGTGCCACTCCGCAATATGGATACCGGCGACGAAAACTTCGCGGCGATCCGCGACCGCGTCGTTTGCGCCAATGTCTATACCGACAGTTCGGGCATCACTGCGGGTCTGGAAGGCGACGCGGATGTGGTGATCGCCGGACGCGTGTCGGACAACGCGCTTTACGTCGGGCCGCTCGCCCACGAGTTCGGTTGGCGCCGCGACACCGCCCACATCGACCGTTACGCTGCTGCGGTGACACTGGGCCACATCGTCGAATGCGCGGCAGGCTGCTCGGGCGGGATGTCTTCCCGGTTCGCGGAGATGCAGCACATGGGGCGAGCAGGATTTCCCATTCTTGAAGTGGGCGCGGATGCCGAGGCCATCGTCACCAAGCTGTCGGGCACTGGCGGCCGTGTCGATGAATGGACGATCAAGGAGCATCTGGTCTACGAGGTGGGCGATCCGCGCCGCTATCTTATGCCCGACGCCGTGGCAGATTTCACTTCCCTGAAACTGATCGATGAGGGAGAGGACCGCGTACGCGTCAGCGGCGTGCGCGGTGAAGCAGCGCCCGACCTGTGGAAGTTGGTGGTCGGTTACCAAGACGGGTGGATCGGCGAGACCATGGCGTTTTTCCCCTGGCCATACGCCTATGACCGCGCCGTAAAGGCGCGCGAAACCATGCTCGAACGTTTCGAGCGCATGGGACTGGCCGCCGAACAGATTCACTTCGATTTTGTTGGACTCAACACCTTGCATGGTCCCGCCGCCACCTTTCCGGGCCGCGAACAGGCCAACGAACTGCCCGAAGTCGGGCTGCGTTGCGCGGTGCGTACACGCACGGCCGAAGAGGCCGACAAGGTGCGCCGCGCGGGTACGAACCTTTGGATCATGGGTCCGGGTGGCACGTCCTTCGGCACCCCAATGAAACCGCGCCCCGTCATCTCCCTGTGGCCGACGCTGATCCCGCGGGCCGCCGTCGAACAGAAAACCGAAATCCTGAAGGCCTAAGGAGGGCTCTAATGACGCTTCAAGTGAAAGACATCGCCTATGTGCGCTCCGGTGACAAAGGGGACGTGTGCAGCGTGGGACTGGTGGCCCGAGGGCAGCATGAGTACGCGCAACTGCTCGCGAGCGTAAAGCCTGCCGACGTCAAGGCGCTCTACGGCGATTGGGTCCAGGGCGAGGTGGAGTGCCACCCCATGGACAACATCGGCGCCATGATGGTGATCATGCGCCATGCACTGGGAGGCGGGGCAACGCGCACCTTGCGGTTGGATCAGACGGGCAAGTCGCTGGGGCATGCGCTTTTGCGCCTGCCCGTGCGTGATCCGAGCTGAATTCCTGTAATCCCACCGACGGTATTCAACAAATGGCTATTCTTTCTTCCCGCCCTGGGCCGGGCAGCCCGGACTTCGCCGCGAATTCGGTGGCGTATGAAGCATTGCGCGCGCCGCTGCTCGCAGCAAGAGAACGAGTGATTGCTGGCGGCGGCGAACGCGCACGCCAAGCGCATCTGGCACGCGGCAAGCTGCTACCGCGCGAGCGTATCAATACGCTGCTGGATCCCGGCACGCCGTTCCTGGAGGTCGGCCAGTTAGCTGCCGATGGCGCGTACGATGGCCAGTCGCCGGGAGCCGGGATCATTACTGGTGTCGGCATTGTGTCCGGCCGGGCCTGCATGATCATGGCCAACGATGCGACGGCCAAGGGTGGAACGTACTACCCGCTGACCATCAAGAAGCAGGTGCGCGCCCAGGCCATTGCACGGGAGAACGGCTTGCCCTGCGTCTATCTGGTGGATTCGGGAGGTGCCTTTCTGCCTTTGCAAGGCGACATATTTCCGGACGAGCAGCACTTCGGCAAGATCTTCCGCAATATTGCCGAGATGTCGGCCCTTGGGCTTAAACAAATCGCGGCGGTGCTGGGCGCTTGCACTGCCGGCGGCGCCTACATCCCAGCAATGTGCGACGAAACCGTGATCGTCGACAAGGCGGGCATGATCTACCTGGGCGGACCGCAGCTGGTGCAGGCCGCTACTGGCGAAGTGGTTGACGCCCAGGAGCTTGGGGGGGCGGACACGCACACCCGCATGTCCGGCGTGGCCGACCATTTTGCGAATGATGAGTTGCACGCACTCGACCTGGTGCGCGGCATTCTTGCACGCTGCAAGACCCCGGCGTTGGCATCGCCGCCCCGTCCCAGCCGGCCGCCCCGTTACGAAGCGGCGGAATTGCCTGGGCTCATTCCCGCCAATCCCAAGCAAGCGATGCCGATGCGGGACGTGCTGGCGCGCTTGCTGGATAGCAGCGAACTGGTGCAGTACCGCGAACGCTATGGCACCAGCCTTATTTGCGGCACCGGCGCCATCGGCGGTTATCCGGTGGGCGTGCTCGCCAACGACGGCGTGCTTCTCGGCCAGAGTGCCCAGAAAGCGGCCAACTTCATCGAACTGTGCTGCCAGGAAAACATTCCGCTCGTATTCCTGCACAACATCAGTGGCTTTATGGTGGGAGTGCAGTACGAGCAGGGTGGTATTGCGAAGGATGGGGCCAAGATGGTCAACGCGGTTTCCACGGCCCGGGTGCCCAAGTTCAGCGTCATTGTCGGCGGCAGTTACGGGGCGGGCGCGTATGCCATGTGCGGACGAGCATTCGGACCCCGGTTCATGGCCATGTGGCCCAATGCCAGGACTTCCGTGATGGGGGGGGAGCAAGCCGCCACCGTCCTTGCGCTGGTGCGTGCCGAGCAACTTGCTCGCCAGGGTAGAGAATTCAGCGCTGAGGAAGTTGAGGCCTACAAGGCGCCAATCCGCGATACCTATGGCGCCGAAAGCACGGCCCTGAACGCGGCATCGCGCTTGTGGGTCGATAGCGTGATCGAGCCCGCCGATACCCGTGACTGGCTGACGCTGGGGCTGGCACTGGCGGCCGCTGGACCGCAAGAACCCACGCGCTTCGGCGTATTCAGGATGTAGCCCATGTTTAAGAGAATCCTTATCGCAAACCGGGGCGAGATCGCCCGCCGCATCGCGCTCACCTGCCAAAGGCTGGGCATCGAATACGTTGCAGTGCATTCCATTGCTGATGTTGGTGCGGCGCATCTGCGCGGCGCCATCCAAACCGTCTGCCTGGGTACGGGGGCAGCCGCAGACAGCTACTTGAATGCTGGGAAACTGCTCCAGGCAGCGCGCGATACCGGTTGCGAGGCGGTGCATCCGGGCTACGGCTTTCTCTCCGAAAACAGTGAGTTCGCGGCAAGCGTGGAGTCAGCAGGCATGGCGTTCATCGGTCCGTCGCCCGGCACGATCGCGGCGTTGGGAGACAAGGCGAGGGCGAAGGCGCTGATGCGCGCGGCAGGGGTGCCGGTCGTGCCGGGCACCGACGAGGCCAGCGACAACCCCGCCACCTTAGCAGCATTGGCGCGGGCAATTGAACTGCCTATCCTGCTCAAACCCTCCGCCGGCGGCGGGGGCAAGGGCATGCAGATCATTACCCACTACGAGGACCTGCCAGGGATTATTGAGTCGGCCATCCGCCTCGCGCGCAGCAGCTTTGGCGACGGCCGGATGATTGTAGAGCGGTACATCGAGGAACCACGCCATATTGAGGTGCAGGTGTTCGGCGATGGCCGCGGAAACGTGGTGCACCTGTTCGAGCGGGAATGCTCGTTGCAGCGTCGACATCAAAAGGTCGTGGAGGAGGCGCCCGCACCGCACCTTCCAGAGCGCGCCCGTCAACGTCTGCTGGAGGCTGCCGTGCAGGGCGCCCGCAGCCTGGACTATCGCAACGCCGGCACCTTCGAGTTCATCATGGACCGGGACTTCAACTGCTACTTCCTGGAGGTGAACACCCGCCTGCAGGTAGAGCATCCGGTCACCGAGGCGATTACCGGCTTGGACCTCGTTGAATGGCAGTTGCGCGTGGCGGCGGGCCAGTCCCTGCCCCTGGCGCAATCCGAAATCGCCTGCCACGGGCATGCCATCGAAGCGAGAATCTACGCGGAAGACCCGGCTCAGGACTTTCGTCCTTCGCCCGGTGCCGTGGTGCACGCTCGCTGGCCATCTGCCCTGCGTGTGGATGCCGCGCTGGATGTATCGGGCGACGTTCCGCCTTTCTATGACCCGATGGTTGCCAAGATCATCGCGAGTGCTGCCGACCGTTCGGCCGCGCTTGCCGCTTTGAAGTCGGGCCTGGGCCAGACTGCCTTGCTAGGTGTCGCCAGCAACCTCGGCTACCTGCTGCGCCTGCTCGACGACCCGGGCGTATTGGGCGGGCGCGTGCACACCCGCTACCTGGACGAGCATAAATCGCTGCAAACGCCATGCAGCCGTCTGGCTGCCGCAGCAGTCTGCGCCGCGCTGCCCTTGCCCGTGCAGTTCGTGGCCACCTCGCCCTGGCATGCCGGCGCGGTTTGCGGCGCGATGGACCGGGTGTTCCTGGACGCTGGCGCGCCCTTGGGGCGCGTGCGTTTCCTGCTGGATGCCGAGCCGGAATCGGTGGCGCTTCATGCCGTGGTTCGGACCGATGTGCGCGCGGGCGACGACCAGAAAATCTGGAACGTGTCGCGCGATGCGTCCGGTCTGGGCGGCGTGGTGGGCAGGTGGCGCTGGGACGCCTGCGTCGCGGCCGAAGGGTGGCATCTGCAGGTTGCGGGCGACCATTACTCGGTGCGACCGCTTCTCAGCGAGGGCGACGCCGGCGCTCAGGACGCCAGCGGGGCTACGGCGCCAATGTCCGGCGTCATCGCAGCCGTGGCAGTGCAACCGGGAGACCGGGTGACCCACGGCGACGTCCTCGCTGTGATCGAGGCCATGAAGATGGAATATTCGATCGTTGCCGATGTCGAGGGGACTGTAGCAAATCTGCGCTACGGAGTCGGCGACAGCGTGCGCGAGGGCGAACTCATTGCCGACATCGTCCAGGACGACGCCATGGCGGGCGCTGGGACAAGGCAAATCGACGAACCGAAGTTTCAGGCTGGCAACAGCCGCTAGTACTGAGATCATCATGCAGAAACCATTAAGCCATATCCGTGTGCTGGACCTCTCCCGGATCCTGGCCGGCCCCTGGGCCACGCAGAACCTGGCCGATCTGGGTGCTGAAGTCATCAAAGTGGAGAAGCCGGGAGTCGGAGACGACACCCGGCAGATGGGGCCGCCCTTTCTCAAAGATCGGCAGACCGGCGAGAACGGCGACGCCGCCTATTTCATGAGCTGCAACCGCGGAAAAAAGTCCCTTGCCATCGACTTTTCGAACCCCCGCGGCCAGGAGATCTTGCGTGAGCTTGCGAGCCGCGCCGATGTCTTCGTGGAGAACTACAAGGTCGGAGCATTAAAGCGATATGGGCTGGACTACGCCTCGCTGCGCGAGATCAATCCTCATCTGGTGTACTGCTCCGTGACGGGTTTTGGGCAATCGGGCCCCTACAAGGACCGCGCGGGCTACGACTATCTGATACAGGGTATGGGGGGTCTGATGAGCGTGACGGGCGAACGCGACGACCTACCCGGCGGGGGCCCGCAGCGGGCTGGTGTCGCGGTGGCCGATCTTTTGGCGGGCATGTACGCCACTACTGCCATTCTTGCCGCCCTGCAGCATCGTGATCGCGGCCATGGCGGCCAGCACATCGACATCAGCCTGCTGGACTGCATGGTGGGTTCGCTGGTGAACCAGTCTATGAACTATCTGGTCAGCGGGCGCGTCCCCCAGCGCATGGGAAGTGGCCACCCCAATATCGCGCCCTATGCGGTCTATCCGGCGGCCGATGGGCATCTGGTGCTCGCGGTCGGCAACGACGCTCAGTTCCGCCGCCTGTGCCGGGCTGTCGGCCAGCCTGAGGTTGGCACGGATTCGCGCTTCGCCACTATCGCCGACCGCGTGCACAACCGGGCCGAACTGGATACCTGGCTGATCCCCGTCACTCGTTCGCGCCGGCTGGCCGACTGGATGGAGCTGCTGGAACGAGCGCAGGTCCCTGGCGGACCCATCAATGGCATGGATCAGGTCTTTGCCGACGAGCACGTAGTGGCGCGTGGCATGCACGCGGAACTGGAGCATCCGCTTTACGGGCAGGTTCCGACCGTGCGAAATCCCATCCGATTTTCAGAAACCCCACTTGATCCCGCCGGCGCGCCGCCAGCGCTCGGCCAACATAACGAAGAGGTACTGCAATCGCTGGGGATTGCAGCGGAGCAGTTGGCGCAGTTGCGTGCCGCCGGCGTGCTCTGACCGAACATCAAGATAAGTAGACAACCAGGAGGAGACAGAATGCGCAGATCGATCAACGTGGACGAGAACGGGCTGGAGGTGCTGGGCCTGGGCTTTTACTGGGACGACGTCGAGCCCGGCTACGGTTTTCGCACCTTGGGCCGGACGATTACGGAGGCCGACATCACCTTGTTCATCGGTACAGTGGGCATGGTGGAGGAAATGTTCACCAATCTGGACTATGTCGCGTCGCAATCCATCATCGGCTCGCGTCCGGCTCCTGGTTCGCTTGTTTTCTGCATGGCCGAAGGGCTGCTGATGCAGAGCACGATGCAGCGCACCGGCATGGCGTTCATGGAGGCGGATATCAAAGTCCACCGGCCCACGAACGCAGGCGACACCATCCATGTCGAGTGCGAAGTGGTCGAAGCCCGGGGGACTAGCAAGGCGGAGCGCGGCTTGGTGCGGACCTCAAATCGGGTGATCAACCAGCGAGGGGAGGTGGTGCTTACCTATAACCCCCTGCGTATGGTCAAGACCCGCCCGTAGCTCGAAGCACCACAAATTTTTCACACGTGGGACGCGTAGACGGCCCCGTTTCACTCAAGGAGACATCAATGAAATTTTCCCTGCTTTCCGGATTGCTAGCGTTAATTGTGTGCGCCCAGGGCGCAGTGGCGGCGCCTGCCTCCGCCTTTCCCGAGAAACCTATTACGATCGTTGTTCCGTTTGCTGCGGGCAGTCCTACCGATGCAGTGGCCCGTGTGCTGTCTGACTCGCTTTCCAAGCGATTGGGGCAGCCGCTGATTGTGCAGAATCGTCCGGGCGCCACCGGTATGATCGGCAGCGAGTATGTGGCCCGCGCACAGCCGGATGGCTATACCTTGCTGTTCGGCACTAACACTACTCAGGTAGCGAACAAGTATTTCTTCAAGAACGTGTCTTATGACGGTCTGAAGGATTTCGCGCCAGTCGCCATCGTCGGTGGCGTGCCGCATGCGTTGGTCGTCAATCCGTCCGTGCCGGTCAGTTCCGTGGCGGAACTCATCGCCTATGCGAAAGCCAATCCGGGCAAGCTCTCGTTTCCCTACGCCAACAGCACCACGCGCATCACCGGCAGTACGTTTCGTGCGATGACGCATACCGATATCTCGGAGATTCCTTACAAGGCTTATGGCCAGGCCGTGTCCGAACTGTTGGGTGGGCAGACGCAAATGATGTTCATCGATTTTTCGACCGGCCTGGCCTACATGACCTCGGGCAAGCTCAAGCCCTTGGCAATCACCCCGGCCCGGTCGGACAAACTTCCTGACGTGCCCGCTATGAAGGAGGCGTTGCCAGGCTTCGAGATCGGAAACTGGAACGGATTATTCGCGCCAAAGGGAACGCCGCCTGAGATCATTGACAAGCTCAACCGGGAAATCACCGGCGCGCTTGAGCAGCCGGAGGTACGTAAGCAGATCGATGGCACAGGCTATGAATTGTTGCCGCCGATGGCGCCGCAGGCGTTCGGAAAATACATTGCCGAGGAGAGTGCGCACTACGGCAAGTTGACCCAGGCCGCAGGCATCAAGCCTGAATGAGTATCGGGCCGCGCGCCGTTCGCGCGCGGCATGTACTTCCTTGATTTTCCTGATTATCGAGTCGCCCTGCATCATGAATAAAACCGACGCCCCTGTTCTGTACTCCGTGCAAGACGGCATCGCCACGATCTGCATAGACCGCCCCGCTCAGCGCAACGCGTTGTCCATCGCTATCTGCGAGCGCCTGCTGGACCTGTGGGACGAGGTCGAGCGCGACGACGCCGTGCGCGTGGTGATCCTGACCTCCGCCGACTGCGGCGTCTTCTCTGCCGGCATGGATCTTAAGGAGGCCGCCCAGGTGCGCGCCGAAACCGGCAAGGACATGCTGCAGATGTTGCGGGATCCCTTCCACCAACGCATGCGCCAGGTTCCCAAACCGATCATCGCCGCCATGACGGGCCATTTCACCGCCGGGGGTATGGTCTTGGCCGCAAACAGCGATATCCGGATCGGCTTGCAGGGGACCCTCGGCGGCATCTCCGAGGCCAAGGTGGGGCGCGGGTCGCCCTGGGGAGTGCCCATGCTGTGGATGCTTCCGCAGCCCTTCATGATGGAACTCATGCTTACCGGAGAGATGCATCCCATCGAGCGCTTTTACCAATTAGGTTTCGTGAACTATGTTGAGGCCGCGCCCGATGCCGTGCGCGAGCGGGCCCAGGCTATTGCGCGCACCATCGCAGGCAACGCGCCGCTTACGGTCTGGGCCGCCAAGAAAAGTATCGGGGCAGCGATGGATCTGGGTTGCGAGCGCGGTCTGGATGCGGCCTGCCGGTACCATGAGCGCGTTTATTCCAGCGCCGACGCCATCGAGGGGCCTCGGGCCTTCGCCGAAAAAAGGGCTCCGCGTTGGGTCGGGGCGTGATGATGGGCGACGCTTCGGCTTTTGTCCGGCGCGACGACGATGATGGCGTCGTCACGCTCACGTTAAACCATCCCGACACACTCAATCGCTTCTCTGATGGTCCGCAGTTCCTTGAACTGGCTGGGCACGTGCGCCGGGCCAATGCGGATCCGGCGGTTCGTGTCCTGCTCATCACGGGAGCGGGGAGGGCGTTTTGCGCGGGCGGAGATCTGCGGCAGATGGCGGAACGAGAGGGGTTTTCCGCCGGGGACGTTGCCCAGGTGCAAGCGCGCTACCGCGAAACCGTGCACCAGTTGCCAGCAGCGCTGGCCGAAGCGGATGTTCCGACTATTGCCGCAGTGAATGGCGCGGCCTACGGTGCGGGTTGCGATCTTGCGTGTTTTTGCGATATCCGGATCGCCGCAGAGAGCGCGCGCTTTTCAGTCAGCTTCGCCCGCCTTGGCATCGTGGCTGGCGATGGTGGAGCCTGGATGTTGCCGCGGCTCGTTGGCCGTTCCAAGGCCATGGAGCTGGCTTTCACCGCGGAGCCCATCGATGCCCAGGAGGCGCTACGGATCGGTCTCGTGTCGGATGTGGCGCCGGACGATGGGCTGCCCCAGCGCGCCGCGCAATTGGCGCGGAAGATTGCGCGCCATCCCTCTGCGGCGTTGCGCATGCACAAGCGCCTGCTGCGGGACGCCGAACTACACACACTGGCCACCCATCTGGACGTGGTGGCCGCCTTTCAAGCGATCGCACACGCTTCCGAAGATCATCTGCGAGCAGTGCGCGACGTAGTTGATACCCTAGCGCAAACGCGTTAATCCTCGTCTTCGGCGGCGAGCGTGATGCGTTCAGCGATGGTCAGCAACAACGTTGCGACTTGGCCTCGTAGTACCGCTTCCGTCACATCTACGCTTACGGCCATCGCGGCAAGGGCGAACTCCGAACCCACCTTTACCGGAGTGGCGATGGAGGCGGTGTGCGTGGCCACGGGCGCGGCCAGGTAGCACCAGCCCGTCTTCTCCAGCTCTCGGAATGCGGCGTAGACGTCGTCGAGCGGTCGTGACACGCCGGAGGGCGCGTCAGCCTCGATCATGCGGAGCAATTCATCGCGTTGTTCCTTCGGCCGTCCCCACAGGTAGGCGCGACCGGAGGCCGAGACCGCCATCGGAAAACGGGCGCCGCTGGTCAGCCCCAGCTGTACCCGGCCAGCAGGAACACAGTGCTCGACGACCAGCATATGCAGTCTATCCCGCGTGCTCAGGGTGACATGGACGCCGAAGCGCTGCGACAGCTTGCGCATAAGCGGCCTGGCTGCCTGGCCTATCGCCAGACCTTTCTTGGCAGCCCGGCCCAGCGCCAAGCAGGCGACATGGGGTTCGTAGCTGTCTCCCGTGGCCTGGAGAAAATGTTGGGCCTGCAACGTCTGGACGAGCTTTTCGGTTGTCGGGCGGGACAGATCGAGCTTGCGGGCGATGTCCGCCAGCGTTAGTTTGCGATGGCGCAGGTCGAACAGGCGCAGCACCTCCAGTCCCCGGCGTAACGAATCCACTTGCCCGTCGTCGCGCGGCGTGCCTGGTGTCAATTGGCGAGTCCGTACCATGATTATTCTGCCTGCATACTGCTGAGTTCAGCTTCAAGCCGGGTTTTGAGGGCGAGCAGGTCGGGGATCACCTCCTGCTTCAGTCGCGGCAATTCCAGAGAATTCGAAGGCGCGGCGCAACCCAGCGCATAGGTGTGCGGACCTTCTGGCGTGTCGACAACCACGGCGGCGCCGTTGGTGCCGGCCTCAAGGGTACCGGCCGCGATGCAATAGCCGTCGCTCGCCATTTGAGAAATGGCGGCCGGCACTTCGCGGCTCAAGAGCTCCCAAGCTTGCGGGTCAGCCGTGCCGAGCTTTTCGAGGAATGCCGTGCGTTCGGCATCGCCCATTGCGCCGACCAGTGCCCTGCCCAGAGCCGAGCGGTCAATGCGAAGGCGCGAACCGGCGCGCACCCGCAAGGTGAAAATCATGTCTCGGCTATGAGCAACCTCGTTACAGACCATGCTGCTGGCATCAGGCGAGGCGAGCACGACTGAGACCTGATGTTGGTCGGCGAACTGCTGCATCAGCGGCCGCGCTAGCATGACAAAATCCCGGTGCGAGGCCGCGATGAACCCAAGTGCAAGCACGGTTGCGCCTAGGCGATAGGCGGCTCGCTGGGCCGAATACTGCAGGTACTCTGCTTCGAGCAGATTGGCCGTGAGGCGGGATACTGTCGGCTTGGGAAGACCGGTGAGCGCCGCGATTTCGGAGTTGCTTAACCAGTCATTGTTCGGTTCGAACGCCGTGAGAATGGTCAGCCCGCGCGACAGCACCCGGACTTGCCGAATGCCTGGCTTTTCGGAGTACGAATCAGCGGATGTATTCATCGAGTCATCAAAATGAAATTAGACTCGATTCTACAGGCAAGCCCCATGATATGGGGCTTGCTTTAACCGCAGAACGCTCCCTAAAAGACCTTCGGCCGACGCTTTAGCCACCAGCCGTATTGCTCTGGCCAAGCCAGAAACTCTGGATCGGCCTGCAAAGCCAAGCGGGCGTGCAGGGGCCAATTCGGGTTGAGAAGGGCCTCCCGCCCCACAGCCACCAAATCCGCTTTTTCCTCAACCAGAATCGCTTCGGCCTGCTCGGGATCAACGATCAACCCCACGGCGATCGTCCCGATGTCGGCCTCCTGCTTGACGGCCTGCGCAAACGGGACCTGGAACCCCGGCCCGCGCTTGACAGCCTGCGGACCTTGCCCCGCCGTGGCAGGCGCTTGAATTCCGCCGGACGAGCAGTCGATCAGGTCAACCCCCAGTGCTTTCAATTCGCGCGAAAACACGATGCTATCGGCCAGATGCCACCCGCCCTCGATACCGTCGACGGCCGAAATCCGAACGGATAGCGGAATGTCGGAGGGCAGGGCGTCCCGCACGGCGGCCGCTACCTGCAGGGGGAAGCGCATCCGGTTCTCGAGCGAGCCGCCAAATTGGTCCTTCCGCTTGTTGGTGACCGGGGAGAGAAAGCTGTGGAGCAGGTAGCCGTGCGCGGCGTGGATTTCGACCAACCGGTATCCCGCGCTGACCGCGCGAGTCGTCGCCGCGCGGAAGCTGGCGACGATCTCGTCCAGTTCCTCGGCGTCGAGTGCCCGAGGCACGGGCCAGCCTTCCTGTACCGGCACGGAAGAGGGCGCCGTAGTCTCCCAGGCCTGATCTTCCGAGGACAGTGCCAACGGCCGATTGCCTTCCCAGGGCTTGCCCGTGCTTGCCTTGCGACCGGCATGACCGATCTGAATCGACGGCACCACGCCGTGCGTGGTCATGATGCGTGCGAGTTCCGCAAGTCCGGGGATCTGCTCATCGCTCCAGATTCCCAGGTCGCCAAGGGTTCCCCTGCCATCGCGGGTGACAGCCGCGACTTCAATCATTGCGCTGCCCGGCCCGCCACGGGCCAGGCCGGCGGTATGGAACCGGTGCCAGTCCTGGACCAGCCCATCGATGGCGGAGTACTGGCTCATCGGCGAGATGAGTACCCGATTGGGCAGCTCGACGCCGCGCAGTTTGAACGGTGTAGACAGTTTGGTGTCCCGCATGAGGTTCCTCGTTTCGGATTGTCGTGTCGTGGCGGAGGATCAGGCTTCGTAGTCCAGCACGATGAGCTGCCGGCTTAGCGTCGCGACCTTATGCTTCAGCGGCACGTGGGCGGGGGCCTGTTGGTAATGGTCATGAGCCGCCGCGTCCACGAAGTCTGCCACGAACGCGTGGGTGTAGGAATGGGCGCGATCCGACGCATTGGTGGCAAAGCGCAGGTCCAGGATGCCCGGGATTTCGTTCTTGATGGTCTGGCACATGCCGAGGATGTCTTCGTGGTCCTTGCAGATGAGCGGGGCGTTGAAGCTGAGCATGACAATATGTCGAAACACGGTGGCTCCTATCGCTCAGGAAATGGTCAACCCACCGTCGACGGCGAGGATGTGGCCGGTCGTGGAACGGGACTCGTCGGATGCCAGATACAGCGCGGCGTGGGCGATATCTTCCGGCTGCACCAGGCCAAAAAGTTGGCCGTCGAGCGACTTGCTGGTGACGCCATCGTCTTTCAGTAGATTGAGCACGCGCTCTGTCGCTGTCGCTCCGGGAGCCACGGCGTTCACGCGAATTCGGTATTGGGCATATTCCACGGCCATCGACCGGGTCAGCGCGCTGACTGCGCCTTTGGCGGCCGTATAGGCGTCTTTGCCGTGCGTCCCGATCAAAGCAAAGATAGACGTGCTGTTGATGACGGAACCGCCGTTGCCCGCGTCCATCATGGCCTGGATGCCGTAGCGGCATCCCAACCAGGTCCCAAACAGGTCGAGTTTCATCTTGGACCAGAACTCGTCAACCGGGGCGTCCGTCACGCGGCTGTCGCGCACGGTGGAGCCTCCGGCGTTGTTGTACAGCACGTCGAATCGTCCGAACTCCGCCAGGGTCCGTTTGACGGCCGCCTCCAGGCTATCGGGCTCGGTGACGTCGGTGTGGATGAAGCGGGCAGGGCGGCCCGTCGTTTTTTCCACGATCGCGGCGGTTTGTTCGCCTGCGGCGGTGTCTCGCTCGGCGATAACGACCTGGGCGCCTTCCTGGGCGAACAGCAATGCGCTGGCACGGCCGATACCGGCGCCGCCGCCCGTGATGAAGGCGACTTTTCCTTCGAGTCGGTGCATAAATACCTCGCAAAAAAAACGGATGAGTGGATGAGGTTTGCGTGGGGGTCAAATGCCCAGATAGGCTTTGCGCACCGCTTCACTGCTGGCCAGCTCCGAAGCCAGGCCTTGCAGCTGAATCTCACCGCGCTCAAGAATGAAGGCGTGGGTCGCAATCTCCAGTGCCATCTCTGCGTTTTGTTCGACAAGCATCACATCCACCCCTTCGGCCGCGATGTCCTGGATGATCTGGGCGATGGTGTCGACGATGGCGGGCGCAAGCCCGATCGTGGGTTCGTCGAGCAACAGCAGTCGCGGCTTGGCCATCAGAGCGCGGCCCACGGCAACCATCTGCTGCTGACCTCCGCTAAGGCTTCCAGCAGGCGATTTGAGCCTTGTCTTCAACGCGGGAAAGCGCTCCAGCACGTCTGCCATTCCTTGCTGAATGGCACTCTTGTTTTTCTCCCGATACGCACCCAGCTCGAGGTTTTCCCCTACCGTCATGGCTTTGAACAGCCGCCGCCCTTCGGGCACCAGGACGAGGCCTCTGGAGACGAGGGCATCGGGAGCCAGGCCGGTGATGTCTTCTCCATAGAGGCAGACCTTTCCGGAGGAGGGCGCGACCAGGCCGGTCAAGGCCTTCATGATGGTCGACTTGCCGGCGCCGTTGGAACCGACGATGGTGGAGATGGATCCCCGCTTCACCGTGAAGCTCGCCGCGATCACCGCCGGCACGATGCCATACATCACCGACAGTCGCTCGACGTCGAGCACATTTTCGTTATTGTTCATGCCGCTTCCCCAGATAGGCCGAAATCACGCGCGGATCCCGCTGTATCTCGGCCGGGGTGCCGGTGGCTAGAAACACGCCATAGTCCAGCACCACGATGCGATCGCAGATATCCATGACCGCCTTCATGTTGTGTTCCACGAGCAGCATCGAAACGCCGTACTCCTCGCGCATCCTGCGGAAGATCGCCAGCACTGACGATGCCTCGGTCTGGTTCAGACCGGTCAACGGTTCGTCCAGGCAGAGCAGGCTTGGCCGTGCGGCGAAAGCGATGGCGATGCTGACGAGCCGTTGCAGGCCGTGCGAAAGGTTCCCCGCAACTTCGTTCAGGACTTCCGACAGGCCCATAAGCGCCGCGGTTTCTCGCACGCGTGCGTCCCGTTCAGCTTTATGGCGCATCGTCGCGAACGTACCGACGACGATGTTGTCGTAGACGGTCATGTCGCGCAGCATGCTGTCGTGTTGGAACGTGCGGACCAGGCCCTGCCGGGAAATCCGGGCGGCGCTCTGGCCGGTAATGTCCTGACCCATGAAGGTCAACTTGCCGCCAGACGGCTTGTAGTAGCCGCTTACCACGTTGAACGTGGTGCTTTTGCCGGCGCCATTGGGGCCGATGAGGCCCAGAATTTCTCCTTTGCGGACTTCGAAGCTCAACTCCTTGACCGCCACCAGGCCGCCAAAGCGGCGGCTCAGGCCATCGACTTTAAGTAGTACTTGATTTTCCATGAAGACCTCAGGCTTGGGGCTTCGCCGCGGCAGTCAGCCCAGGCGCGCGCTTGTTGAAGTGGCGGCCCAAGCCGATCAAGCCCCCCGGCATCAGCAGCACCGAGATCACGATGGCGGCTCCGTAGAAAATGTGCTCATAGGGACCGAAGCTCAGGGCGAACTGGCCGAGCAGCGTCAGAACGATGGCGCCGACCACCGCGCCCAGGATGTGGGATTCGCCGCCCACCTTCAGATAGGCCAGTGCGTATACCGCAAGCAGGAAGCCAAAATCCCCAGGGCTGATGACGTTATTCGAGTAAGCCAGCAGCGCACCGGCAATGCCGGCCACGAACGAAGAAACACCCAGGCACAGCACCTTGGTCAGATGCACGTTGATGCCGACGGTCTCGACGATAGCGTCGTTATTGCGGATGGCGACAAGGACTTTGCCGAGATCGGATTTCTCGATGAACCAGAGCGCCCAGAGCAGGGCGAGTACCACGGCGACGACCAGGGCAGGCAAGTAGCCGTCCAGGTAGGTCGGCGGAAAAATACCCACCATGCCGGAACTCCCTCCGATGGCTTCGGTCTTGGTGTAGATCATGCGGATCACTTCGGTGAAAGCGAAGCTGATCAGCATGAAATAGGGGCCTTTGGCGCGCAGCGTGATGTAGCCGAACACAAGGCTGATGAGGCCGGCGAACACTGCGCTTGCCACCAGGGTGAGCAAGAAGGGCCAATTGAAAGACACGCTTCCAACACCAGCCATATAGGCGCCAAGGCCCACAAAGCCGGCAACCGCAAAGTTCAGTTCGCCGATCAGGGTGACAAAGCGGAAGCTGGCGGTAATCAGCACGTTGACGGCTAGCCACAGGACCAGGCTGGCGGCCAGGCCGCCGCCCTGAAGCAGGCTGGCGGCGAGGGCCACCAGGCCGGCCGAGGCGATTGCAGGGGTGAGTAGCGATTTAGCCATTGCCGAGAATTCCCTTCGGACGAACGAGAAGTACAAACATGGTCAGGGCGAACATCGTGATCGTGGCCCAGGTGGGATCGAAGTAGTAGCCGCCCAGGCTTTCGATGACGGCGATCAAGAGGCTGCCCAGGATTGCGCCGGGTATGCTGCCCAGCCCGCCGATGACGATCGCGATGAAACCCCGGATGAGATAGTCGCTGCCGATGGTCGGGCTGGAAACGGTCACGGGCGATAGCAGTACTGCAGCGATCGCCGCGAGCGAGGTCGCGATGAAAAAGCCGGCCAGGGCGATCCGTCGGTACGGGATGCCCTGCAGCATCGCAGCCTCATGGTCTTCCGACACCGCGCGCAGTGCCTTTCCCAGCCGGCTGGACGCGATGGTCCAGCACATGAGAGCGGCCACCAGCAAGGCGCAGCAGGTAATGATCAGGCGCTGGATGGTGATGTAGGCGCCCATGATGTTCACCGTCCCTTCGACCAGCGCGGGGAGCTTGTTGGGAACGCCGCCGAAGGATTCGAGGAATATGCCTTGCAGCAGTAGCGAGAGGCCGACCGAAACCACAAAGGAGCCGGTCATGTCGCGCTGGAACCGCTGCAGGGCGAACTTATAGATCACACCCCCCAATAGCAGCGTCAAGGCGATCCCAAGCACACCGCTCAGCGCATAGGACGCAAAGAGCGGCAACTGCTCGCTGATCAGGAATGGGACCGTCCCTCCCATCACCAGCAGCGGCAGCGTAAAGAACTCTCCGTGTGCGAAGTTGACGATTCGCATGACGCCGAAGATCAGCGTCAAGCCCAACGAGAACAGGATGTACGCCGCGGCGATCTGCATACTGTTCATGATTAATTGCATGTAAACGTCCAACTTGTCTCCCCCGACTGATCGCCGTCCAGCGTTCTGATTACTTGCCTTGCGCCAGGCGCATTTGCAGCTCTTCCGGCACCACGCGCTCAACTTCTACGAGCTTGCCGTCTTGAATTTGCGTGATCATGACCGGGATGAGCATCTGCTGAGGCGAACCGTAGGTCGCCTCGCCACCGAACGCCGTTTTGCCGTACGACGTGTCAAAGACGATCTTGGGCATGACCTTCAGGATCTCGGCTGGTTCGATGCTTTGCGCAGCTTCCATGCCCGCCTTGAGGGCATAGACGGAGTCGTAGGGTGCGAGCTGCAGCGGGTTGAGCGATTCCCCGACGGCCTTTTTCATGCCTTCGTTGAGCTCACGTTGCTTGCTGGTCGCCTGCTGTCCGGCGTAATCGCCCGAAAAGCCCATGTACACCCCGTCAGCCGCCTTGCCGCCAATGTCCACGAGCTGCGCCGCGCCCGTGCCCACCGGCTGAACCTTGACGCCGTCCCAGCCGAGTACGGCCAATTCGCGGAAAAGCACGCCTGCATCGGCCGGGGGAGCAACGCCCAGGTCGATCACGTCCGGCTTAACCGCCGCGAGTTTTTGCGCAATGGGCTGGAACTGCGTGGTGCCGCGTTCGTACCAGTTGACTGACACCACCTTCACGCCAAGCTTTTCCCATGCCTTCTGGGCGACCGGTTCGGTTTCCTTGCCCGTCGCGTCGTTGGGATTGAGCATGGCTACCGTCTTGATGGAACCGTGTTTGGTTTTCACGTAGGCATACAGGGGTTCCAGGATTTCGAACGGTGTGGTCGATTGGGTCAAGGTGTAGGGCTTGGTCGGTCCCTTGACGGTCTTGCCCCAGGCCGAGGTGAACAGAATGACCTGGTTCCGCTCGGTCAGCGACTGCAACGCGAGAATCGGCGCTGTGCCAATGCTGCCAACTACATATCGAGACTTGTCGCGATTCACGATGTTCTGCGCAACCTTGGTCCCTTCCGCGGCGTTGTATTTGTTGTCGTAGGCACGAACTTCAAATCTGTAGGTTGTGCCACTGATCTTCACGCCACCAGCGTCATTGATTTCCTTGGCAGCCTGCTTGGCGGTCCATTCCTGTCCCAGCCCCCACGTTGCAGCGGCGCCTGACATCGGCGCGGATACGCCCAATATCAAGGTCTTGGTGTCCTGTCCGAATGCGGCGCCGGACGTGAGCGACGCCGTCGCCAAAGTCACAGCCGTAAGAACGCTGTTGAGGTTCTTCATCTTGTCTTCTCCGTATTGATAGGTATAGTGGTTCCCGGCGCGTGCCGGCTTTTACCGGACTCCCGGTATGTCTTTAGCCCGATTGAGGTGTACGTCCGGCGCTGCTCCAGCGCGTGGCTTCGTTGGCGCCGTGGTTGTCCACGTAGCTCGACACCTGCTTGAGCAGCCCGGGTGCAATGCCGGCCTGCTCGCTCAGTGCCAAGGCCAGGTGCAGATCCTTCGCGACGATTCGGTGGATTTCCGGGTAGGCGTCTTCCGTCGGCGACCACGCGCGGAATTGCGCGCGGCCCAGGGCCGCGTCCGCAGTCAGAAAGTTCCTTCCGGTACTGACGTCCAGGATGGGCGCGAAGCTCTCAAGTGAAACGCCATGCGCCTGAGCCAATTCGATGGCTTCTGCGGTCAAATAGATGTTCGCCACGCAGATCATGTTGTTGATGATTTTGGCTACCTGCGCAGATCCCAATGCGCCGCAGTGGAAAATTCGGCTACCCATAGCCTGCATCAATGGCCTGGCCAGCTCGGCGTCGGATGCGGCGCCGCCCAGCATGATTGTGAGCGTTCCTTCTTGTGCGCCCACGACGCCGCCGCTCACCGGCGCGTCGAGCAGGCGTGCACCGGCTGCCGCGAGCGGCGCCTCCAGTGTGCGCAGGGTAGCGGGCAGCGTGGTGCTCATCATGCTCACGATGGGTTGGTGGCCGCTGGGAATGGCGTGGATCAGTCCGCCGTCGCCAAGCAGGGCGTTTGTAATTTGAGCGTCATTGGCGAGCAGCACAATGATCGCATCCGCCGCCGCGCAGTCCCTCACTTCAGAAGTTGTGGCGACGCCTTCCCGGGCAAAGCTCTCGCGTACGGCGGCACTGCGATCGCAGATGATGAGGTCGAAACCTCCACGCCGAACGCAGCGCGCCATTGGCGCACCCATGTTGCCGGCGCCGATGAAGGCGACTGTCTTGATGGATTTCACGAGCGCTGCTCCGCCTAGACACCGAGGTCCAGGTCGAACCGGGGAGCACGGCGCTCTTGCAATGCGCTCACTCCCTCCCGCGCCTCGGGGCTTCCGAAGCCCATGAACTCCAGCGCCAGCGAGGTATCGAAAATGGGCCCGGCCTGACGCAGCCAGTTGTTGAGGGCATACTTGGTCCACCGCATCGCGCCCGGCGCGCCTGCTGCGAGCTTCCCGGCGATCTCGAGGGCCTTGTCTTGAAGCGCGTCGTCCTCGACGCACAACGACACGAGACCCAGCGCTTCGGCTTGCGCGCCGCTCACCGGTTCGCACAACATCAGGTGGTACTTGGCCTTGGCCATACCGCAAAGCAAGGGCCAGATGATGGCCGCATGGTCGCCTGCGGCGACGCCCAGCTTGGTGTGGCCGTCCACAATACGGGCCGATTTCGCTGCAATCGAGATGTCGGCCAGCAGGGCCGCCACCAGACCCGCGCCAACCGCCGGGCCATGAATGGCGGAGACGATAGGTTTGGAACAGTTGATGATGTTGTAGACCAGGTCTCGGGCTTCTCGCCAGACACGGGCCCTGGCCTTGAAGTCGTCGTTGATCTCTTCGAGCATGCGGAAATCACCGCCAGCCGAGAATGCACGTCCGGCTCCGCGGATGATCACGGCGCTGACCTCGGGATCGGTGTCGATCTCGCGCCAAACCTCCGCCAGTTCGGCGTGCCCCCGGGAATCCAAGGAGTTCATGCGTTCGGGGTTGTTCAGCGTCAGGCGCAGAACGAGGTCAAGCGGACGGTCGAATTCAATCGCCGTGTAGTTCTGATAACGAAGGTTTTCTTTCATCCTCGACTCCAACTTCAGGTACGTGATTGGGCGGCCGTTTGTCGGCCGTCCGCGTTCTTCTGCGCCGATATGACGCGCGCCTTTCTGCGTAACTGCTGGCGCAATTGTGCGATCCGCATTTGCTTTATCAAAGACCACCGTTGCACCCTTAGTGTGCGCTGATGCACAATGAGCCATGGATACGCACCCCGAATGGAACGACCTCAAAGTTTTTCTGGCTGTCGCACGGCTGGGCACGATCTCCGATGCAGGGGAGAAGCTCGGGATCGAGCACTCCACTGTCTCGCGGCGGATCGACCGGCTGGAAGCGACCTTGCGCGTGGTCTTGTTCGACAGACGCCGTAGCGGCTATTCGCTGACCGATGCTGGCCATGCGCTGATTCCCCACGCGGAAAAAATGGAAAGCGCGCTGCTTGCCGCTGTGGAAGAAAGCCTGGAGGCGGCCGACTTCATCAAAGGCAATGTGCGCGTTGGAACACCGGAAGCGTTTGGCATCCACGTGCTTGCCCCGGGGATGGCGCAGTTGCGCCAGAAGCATCCCGGGCTACGCATCGAACTAATGGCCCAACCCCAATTCCCCAGTCTGGTGACCAGGGAAGTCGAGGTCCTGGTCACGCTTGATCCGCCGCAGATGGGGCGATACAAGGTCGCGAAGCTGGCGCAGATCGACTATTTCCTTTATTGCTCTCCCGCCTACCGGGACGCCCATCCTCCAATAAGTGAACTCAGCGACGTCGCTCAACACGATTTCGTGGACTACATCCACGATGGGTCGGTCAGTGAGCGCTATCGCGTGCTTGAAGAACTTGTCCTCGAACCGAATCGATGTTTCAGCTCGAACAGCGTGCTTGCGCAGCGCTCGGCCGCGGCGGCGGGGCTGGGGCTTGTGCTGCTTACGCCTTATGTTGCAAACGTGAAGAGCGGCGACCTCGTCAGCATTTTCCCCGATAGGCCGCTGATTACGCGCAGCTTATGGATCGCGGCGCCCGAAGATCTGCTGCGGATCAACCGCTATCAATTTGCTTGGCGATTTATTCGTGAGCAGGTCGAATCGCAACCGGAGCTGTTCCACCCGCTCGCTTGATTGCTGTGCGGAATTGCACAATAAGGTTGCGGCAAATCCATTGTCCCGACTTCGTCGAATCCCTAGTATCTGGGGGGTTACCACCCACTCAACCCCATTTACTTCGGTTAGAGAATGAGAAAGATATATGGAGATGTGGCCGGTGCCCTGGAAGGGGTCATCACAAACGGCCAAACGATAGCTGTCGGAGGTTTCGGCCTTTGCGGTATTCCTTCAGCGTTGATAGAAGGGATGCGTGACAGCGGCGTCGGGAATCTGACCTGCATCAGTAACAACGCCGGTGTCGACGACTTCGGATTGGGGCTGCTCCTGCAGTCGCGGCAGGTCAAGCGTATGATCGCGTCATACGTTGGCGAGAACAAAGAGTTCGAAAGACAGTACCTGAGCGGGGAACTGGAGCTTGAGTTCAATCCGCAAGGGACGCTTGCGGAACGGTTGCGCGCGGGCGGTGCAGGCATTCCCGCGTTCTTCACCAGGACCGGCGTCGGCACTGTCGTCGAGGAAGGCAAAGAGACGAGGCAGTTCGGGGGCCAGACTTTCATCATGGAGTTGGCGCTCCGGCCGGATGTCTCGCTGGTGAAAGCCAAGCGTGCCGATCGAGCGGGTAACCTTGTCTTTGCACGCACTGCGCGAAACTTCAATCCCGACGTGGCAATGGCGGGAGCGGTGACGATCGCCGAAGTGGAAGAACTGGTGGAAGAGGGCGAGATTGACCCTGACGATGTGCATCTGCCAGGAATCTTCGTCGATCGGATCGTCGTCGTACCCAATCCGGAAAAGCGCATCGAGCGCAAGAGTTTCCGTTCACGGCCGCAGTAAGGAGAATTTGCGATGGCTTGGACTCATGACCAAATGGCAGCGCGCGCCGCACAGGAACTGCACGACGGCGACTATGTGAATCTGGGAATTGGTTTGCCCACGAAAGTGGTGCAATACGTGCCTGACGGCATGCAGGTATGGCTGCAATCTGAAAACGGACTAATCGGCATCGGACCGCCCCCTTATGAGAACGAAATAGACCCCGATCTTATCGACGCGGCCAAGCAGACTGTGACGACAGCGCCCGGCGCATCCATTTGTTCGTCTTCCATGTCGTTCGCCATGATCCGGGGCGGCCATATGGATCTTACGATCTTGGGAGCCATGCAGGTCAGCGCGAAGGGAGACCTTGCAAACTGGATGATCCCCGGCAAGATGGTCAAAGGCATGGGCGGCGCCATGGACCTTGTTGGCGGCGCACGCCGCGTCATCGTGCTCATGGAACACAACACGCGTGACGGCGCGATGAAGATCCTGGATCAGTGCTCATTACCACTGACCGGTCGTGGCGTGGTGCACAGAATCATCTCCGATCTGGCGGTGATGGACATCAGCGAAGAAGGGCTGGTTGTAAAAGAGCTGGCGCCCGGCGTCACGCCGAAGGCATTGCAGGAAAAGTCGGAGCCTCGCCTGAACTTCGCACTTAGCTAGCAGACTCAGGCGTGAGGAGGCGACTGATAAGGCGTCCGTCTTCCTAAGTCGACCTCTACGCCTCGACCCACGCTCTCCAGTAACCGGCCCAGAGAAGGAAGATGATGCAACTGGTAGGCGTAGTGTCGCGCAAGCGCTGAAGACAGCCGCCCCGCTCGCCCGGAAAGATCATCGATCCATCCCACCATCGTGGAATTCGGCCACGCGCGAGGGCGAATGGCCCGTAGCTGCGCGAACAGTCGATCCTCGTCTTGCAGTTCTGGTTGACTGGCGTCGAGAATCGCGAGCATCGCTGCGGTGGATCGGGATATCGCCTGGTGGCAATGGATAAGCATCCGCGCGGGGGTGCTTGCCATTTCCGCACGTGCAAGTTCAGCGAACGCGAGAATCTTCGCCAAGTCCGCCGGGGAGGGCATTGTCTTGCCGGGCTCTGGGGACAGAATGTCGTGAAACCATAACGTCTTATGCGCCTTGACAGCCAAGCTCGCTACAGCGGCGACAACAGGTGTGCCCGGATCCAGCAATGAGAGGACGTGGGACACGCCCTCGTACTTGTTCTGTTCAAGTTCTGCGATACCGCAGATCACCAATGTCTCAATTTTCATAGTGGTAGTGCACATTCAGGTACTGGCTTTTGCGCCTCGGCTTATACAGACAACATTGGTCGGCCGAGGGATCCGCACATCGCGAAAGCACGCATGAAAGTATGCCCAATAGGGCGCGAAATCGGGTTGCGCTTGGGGCGTCATTGTGTGGCTGGATTAGCAGCCGATTGCGAAGTCCACGAAATTTTTGGCATCCTGTCATTCAGCTAGGAGTCTGGGCGGCAGAAGCACCGATCTGATATAAACAAAAAATGGCTGCCAACTATCTCCCCTATGACCCACAGCAGTTGATGCTGCTGCCCGAAGCGCTGCAGGAATGGTTGCCCGAAGGGCACTTGGCGCACTTCATCAGCGATACGGTAGACGGGCTCGATCTGAGCGCCTTTCACGCGCGTTACGACAAGGATGGCCCGCGCAACCAACCGTTCCACCCGGCGATGATGGTCAAGGTGCTGATCTACGGCTACGCCACGTGCGTATTTAGCTCGCGCAAGATTGCCAGGAAGCTGCACGAGGATATCGCGTTTCGGGTACTGGCTGCGCGCAACTTCCCCGCGCACCGCACGATCCGCGACTTCCGTGCCTTCCACCTGAAGGAACTCGGCGAGTTGTTCGTGCAGGTCGTGCGTCGGGCGTGCGAGATGGGTCTGGTCAAGCCGGGCACAATCGCGGTCGACGGCACCAAGGTCAAGGCCAATGCGAGCCGCCACAAAGCGATGAGTTACGGCCATATGCTCAAGGCCGAGGCCGAATTGAAGGCGCAGATCGAGGCCTAGCTCGACAAGGCGCGCGCCGCCGACGAGGCCGAGAAGAGCGAGCCCGAACTGGACATCCCGGCCGAGATTGCCAGACGGCAAGACCGGCTCGATGCCATTGCCGCGGCGCGCGCCCGGCTGGAGCAGCGCCAGCGCGAAGCCGACCGCGCCCGCGGGCGCAGTAAGGACGACGACCAGAAGCCGCGCGGCAAGGACGGCAAGCCCAAAGGTGGCCGCTACAAGCAGCCGTTCGGGGTGCCCAAAGACAAGGCGCAAGACAACTTCACCGATCCCGACAGCCGCATCATGCTGCGCGCTGGCGGCGGCTTCGATCCGGCTTGCAACGGGCAAACTGCCGTCGACGATACCGCCCACATCATCGTCGCGGCCGAACTTGGCAACTGCGCCGCCGATGTGGGCGAACTCCCCAGGATGCTGCGCGCCGTGAAGGAGAACGTCGGGGCGTATCCCGCGCAGACGCTGGCCGATGCCGGCTATCGCAGCGAGCCGTATTTGAGGAACTGACCGACCACACCGAGTTGATCGTGGTGCTCGTGCGCGAAGGCAAGAAGCACGCCGCCATCGATCCGGCAGGTTTGCCCCGCACGGCGGCAATGGCGGCCAAGATGGACACCGAGGAGATGCGTGCCGCCTACAGACGGCGCAAGTGGCTAGCCGAACCACCCAATGGATGGATCAAGAACGTCCTGGGCTTCCGACAGTTCAGCATGCGCGGCCTGCATCGGGTGCAAGCCGAGTGGAAACTCGTCTGCCTGGCGCTGAATCTGCGGCGAACGGCCACGATGCAAACAGGTTGAAGGCCCGCTGCGCCTCTCTCAGGGGACTTGGCAGGCCGCGAGACACCGCCATCTTGAGCGCAGCTACCGCTTCACCTGTCATCGGACGGCGCACATGTCGTCGCGCAGTCCTACTTGCAGTCATTAACCCGCTAAAGATCTTCTGCCGCCCAGACTCCTAGTTCTCTGACCCGGCGCGCAAGGTCGCTCATGTGGGGATTGATTGCCCACATGAATCGCCCCGGGTTCGCGGAGGCTCCAACTCTTGAGAGAATGCGAGCCATGAGCAAAAACAACGCGAACAAGTTTTCCCCTGAAGTGCGCGAGCGCGCGGTGCGCCTGGTGCAGGAGTCGCGCAGCGAGTACCCGTCGCTGTGGGTGGCGGTCGAGTCCATCGCGTCCAAGATCGGTTGCTCGGCGCAGACGCTGACCTTGGTCAAGCGCCACGAAGTCGACAGCGGACAGCGCGAAGGCGTCACCACCAGCGAGCGAGAACGCATCCAGGAGTTGGAGCGGGAGAACCGAGAGCTGCGCCGCTCCAACGACATCCTGCGCACCGCCAGCGCTTATTTCGCGCTGGCGGAGCTCGACCGCAAACTGAAGTCGTAAACACCTACATCGACCGGCACCGGGAGGTTTACGGGATCGAGCCGATCTGCAAGGTGTTGCAGGTTGCCTCGTCGGCCTATCGGCGCCATGCCGCGCGGCTGCGCGATCCGGCGCGGCGCAGCGACCGTGCGCGGCGTGACGAGCGACTCATGCCGCAAGTGCAGCGGGTCTGGCAGGAGAACCATCGAGTCTACGGTGCCGACAAGGTCTGGCGGCAACTGAACCGTGAAGGCGTGGCGGTGGCTCGCTGCACGGTCGAACGCCTGATGCGAGTTCAGGGGCTGCAAGGTGTGCGGCGTGGCAAGCGACTGCGAACTACCATCGCTGACGATGCAGCGAGCCGTCCGCTGGATCGGGTCAACCGGCAGTTCCGGGCCAATCGGCCAAACCAGTTGTGGGTCTCGGACTTCACCTACGTCTCGACCTGGCAGGGCTGGCTGTACGTGGCCTTCGTCACCGACGTCTACGCCCGGCGCATCGTCGGTCGGCGCGTGAACAAATCCATGACGACGGACTTCGTGCTCGATGCCCTTGAGCAGGCCTTGTATGCCCGTCAGCCTGGCAACGGCGGCTCTCTGACCCACCACTCCGATAGGGGATCGCAGGGCGAATTCAACCGGTCGTTGCAACGGATTGGTGAAGTCGTTGTGCTGGGGTCTCGTAGCCCAGCGTCTCCCTCGAACGCTCGTTCAGAGCTTTAGCGATTTCATTGAGTTTGTCGAGTGCGGACTACTTTGAAGCGGGCGTTGAGATTGTTGGTTTCACAACGTCAGACTGCGCGCCGTGAGGTCCGTGCTCCGTTCCGGTTGGGTCTTGGAGTTGCACAACATTGCCTTTCGACCATGCGTCAGCGCCGGCATCGACTGGCGGTGCTGGAATGTCCGCTCGATCCTTCTTCTTGTCTTCGCTGGAAATGCCGAAACGCTTGTCGCGCTCGGCAACCATCGCCGGATCGTTCTGACCGTCTGCCGTGAATCCCATCATCACTTGCGGCACGCCTAGAGGCAGTTCCTTGTGTAGGTCGGTGTGCCAGGTATGCCAGGTCTTCCCGTAGGTGCTGACCAGTTTTTTCATCAACTCCTTCTCAGCGATGTCTGGAATGCCGGGGGCAGTGAGTCGGCCTGACTTCACCTCATGCACATGGCTGTGCCACAAAGCCTTCTCCGCTGGTGGAAGATTCTTGAAGAGCTTCTCGCTAACGATATATTCGACACCCATGATCTTGGCGTCCTTGACGTTGCCGTCATAGATCACGCACTGGGTCACATCTTCATTGACGATGGAGCAATAGTGATGGGCTTCCATCTGGCCCTTCATGTTGCCGTTGTAAAAATGGAAACCATCAAGGTAGGCATTCAACGACTCGATCGGTGGCTTGTTCTGAAGGATGTCGGCTCCCTTCTCCAGAATCTTGGTTTTCGCAGATTCTGCCGCACCGGGAGACTTGACGTTCGAGGCCGTGTTTTCGCCACCGCAAGCTGTCAAGGCCAGAACCGTGATGGATAGAAGGAGTCTTGTCATTTTTCGCCTCGTGTGTAAGATGAAGCATGCAGTGCCCTGAGCGCCATGCGCTCTTGGTTGATTTCTTCAGAAGTACGCACGCCAAGTCTGCGAAAGACCGGCAGCGGTGGACACCACCCCTGGAGCGCGTGCTGCAGGAGAAAGGCCGCTCCACCCTGGCAGCCAAAACCATTTTTTGTTCACGGTGGTTCCGAGCACCGTGCCGATGAGCAGCAAGGACGACGCGCCTGTCTCCAGGCAGCGTTCGATGTCCAATTCCTCGTCCAGGGCTTCAAGCCGAGCGTTAATCACCTCCTGCCCCTGGGAGGCGAGTGTGGCTACCCTCGCTTCCATCTGAGCTTTGATGCGCATGTTGACTTCTGGTGGCGTGTTAGAGCTCACCCGGGTGGCAGTTTTGCAATGATTGGCATAGGACTTCCGCAAACGCACTCCGACGCTCGGAGTTTTGGTTGGGTAGCAAATAGCGTTCCCGTAAGGCCTCGCCTACAAAGCTGGGTAGTTAACGGCGTCGGGGCGAACAATCATTGCCAAGCGCGTCAACGTGACTTGGCCGGACGCTACCGGCGCCGATGGCCCTCTGACTTAAAGTTAAGCGGACCCAGTATCAAACCCAGCGCAACCGGCAGTCAGGGGTGATGTGGGTGGCGGTGTTGCCCCGGTGGCCGTGTTGCCCCGGAACTGCTAACGGGTTTGAACCGTAAGCGCCCGGCGAACACATATTGAGCGCGTGCGTTGTCCTCGATAGTGTCCACCACTTTAGGTGGACACTATGTCGAAGACAGAATTAGCACAGGTGCCTAAGCGCCGGTCTTATCCGAAGGCGCTGAAGTCTCGGATTGTGGCCCAGTGCAGGCAGCCGGGGATATCCGTCGCCGGGGTGGCGCTGGCGCACGGCGTGAACGCGAACCTGGTGCATAAGTGGATCCGTCAAGCCGAGCAGCAGGACGGCACGACGCCGGCGTTCGTGCCAGTCGCGTTGTCGGCGGTACCCGCAGCGGGTCGTCATATCGAGATCCGCTTGTTGCGCGGTCCCGTGCAAGCAACGGTGCAGTGGCCGGTGAGCGAGGCGGGCGCCTGCGTGGCGTGGCTACGTGAGTGGCTGCGGTGATCCGTGTCGATGCGATCTGGCTGGCCACCGAGCCGCTGGACATGCGTGCGGGCACCGAGACGGCATTGGCGCGGGTAGTCGCGGTGTTCGGGGCGGCGCGCCCGCATCATGCCTATTGCTTCGCCAACCGGCGGGCCAACCGCATGAAGGTGCTGGTGCATGACGGGATCGGCGTGTGGTTGGCTGCGCGCCGGCTCAACTGCGGCAAGTTCACGTGGGCACAGGCCATCCATGGCCCGCATATGGCGCTGGACGGTGAGCAGTGGCAGGCGCTGGTGCTGGGCCTGCCCTAGCACGTGGGTGCGGCCGGTGCCATCTCTGTGCTGTAGCGCCTTGTAATCGGGCAAGACGCCAGTATGCCGCAGCGAGCCCTGCGGCATACTGGCGGGCATGAGTACCGCATCTTTGGATCACCTTGACGCACAGCAACTGCGGGCGTTGGCCGAACGCCTGATGGGCGAGGTGGCCGTGCGCGACGAGCAACTCGCAGCACGTGATGCAAGGATTGCGGCAAGCGATGATCAACTCGCGAAGTACGATGCGCAGATCGCCAAGCACGACCAGATTCTGCACCTCAAAGACACACACATCGAGCAGCTCAAGCAGGAGCTGGCGCTGTACAAGCGCTGGCGGTACGGCAAGCGCAGCGAGCAACTGAACCCGGCTCAGGCGAGCCTCCTGGAAGAGACAATGGATGCCGACATGGCCGCCATCGAAGAGGAAGTCGAGGCGCTGAGCCAGGCGATCTCGCCCAAGCCGGCCGAACCGCAGGCGCCGCGCCGCATGCGGCTGCCGCCCGAACTGCCGCGCACCGACATCCATCACGAGCCTTCGTCCACGACATGCCACTGCGGTTGCGGCTTGAAGCGCATTGGCGAGGACGTCAGCGAGAAGCTGGACTACCTGCCGGGCATGTTCTCGGTCGAGCGTCACATCCGCGGCAAGTGGGTGTGCGAGCAGTGCGAGACGCTCACGCAGGCGCCGGTGCCCGCGCAGGTCATCGACAAGAGCATCCCGACGGCGGGGCTCCAGGCGCAGGTGCTGGTGGCCAAGTTCGCCGACCACCTTCCGCTGTACCGCCAGGAAGGTATCTTTGCACGGGCCGGCCTGGCGCTGCCGCGTTCGACGCTAGGCGAGTGGGTCGGCGTGTGTGGGCTGCGGTTGCAGCCACTGGTCGATGCACTCAAGGTCGAGGTGCTGGGCAAAACGGTGCTGCATGCCGACGAGACACCGGTGCAGATGCTCAAGCCGGGCGCAGGCAAGACGCACCGCGCCTACTTGTGGGCTTACACACCGACGTCTTACGACAGTCTGCGCGCGGTGCTCTACGACTTCGCGCCCAGCCGGGCGGGCGAGCACTGCCGCACGTTCCTGGAGGACTGGCGCGGCAAGCTGGTGACCGACGACTATGCCGGCTACAAGGCGGGGTTCGCTGCGGGGATCACAGAGCTGGGCTGCCTGGCGCATTATCTAGAGTGTGGTTTTATTTGGATTCACTGGGTCGGCATACAAGTCTGGTGCAGTCAGCGGGATGTGATAGCCCGACATAAAACCAGCTTGGTCAGAGAGATTGCAAGAACGCGAGCAGCTCTGGCTTTGGTTTCCATGGTTTGGTATTCGAGGCTTCGATCCCTGCATGCTTCCAGAAAGACTGCATCGCTTCGCGTTTCATTTGCAAATTTGTCGTGATGTATCGTCCGGTGGTAGCGATGCTGGCATGGCCGAGGTAATCACGGATGACCGTCACGTCGGTTCCCGCCTGAAGCAGAGCGACGGCGCAGCTATGGCGCAGCACGTGTGGAGTGATCGTCTTATGCTCAAGGGCGGGGCGCTCCATCGTAACGGCTGAAGCATGTTTGTGGAGGATGTAGGCGACGCCATCACGAGTCAATGGCTGGCCTTGACGATTGAGAAAAACATGCTGCTGCTCACGCGTTTTCGCCATGCTGCTGAGTCGATACAATGCATCGGCGGTCTCGCGCCACAATGGCAACAAACGATCCTTCTTTCCTTTACCATGCAGACGCACTTGTCGTGGCGCAGCCAGGTGGAGGTCGTTCCAGCGAACGCCTATAACCTCGCTTACGCGCGCACCACAGTTGTAAAGAAACAGCAAGAGCGTGTAGTCGCGCCAACCGTCGAGGGTGCGCCGATCGGGTTTTCCCAGAATCGCGCGCACATCATCGGCCTCAAGGTAAACAGCAGGATGCTGGCGTGTCTTCTTGGAGGGAATGGCGAGCACTCGGGTGTACTGCTGCGAGTGCGCCAGATCGTTGCGGACCAGATGTTTGAAGAAACTCCGAATGGCAGCACGGCGACAGTTGCGCGTGCTAGCCGAGTTCGAGCGTTCGGTCTCAATGTGGTCGAGGAAGAGCCCAACCGTATCGGCGTCGAGATCGCTCAGTTCAATGAAGGCGATATTGCGGCGCCTACGTTGCGCGACAAACTCGAACAACAACATCAGGGTATCCCGATAGGCACGTATCGTGTGGACGCTAGCGCCGCACTGGCGTGGAAGATATTCGGTGAAGAACGATTCGACGAGCGCAAACAGCGCGCGCGAGGCGGCATGGTTCATCGCGGCCTCCGTGCGTGCTTCAGGTGTTCTTCGAAGCGACTGCTGGCCAGCTCCAGCAATTGAGGTGTTGCCCTCAGATAAATCTCGGTTCCCAAGACGTTCAAGTGGCCCAGGTATGCCGACAACCATGGCAACTTCGCATGTACGTCGGCACCTTCGGTCACCCACGCGGTGAGTCGGTGCACCGCGAAAGCATGACGCAGCTCATACGGTCGCGCTCCGGTACGTCCACTGGGCGGCTTGATGCCGAGATCACGGAGTAGTCGTCGCAGGGCTTCCGAGGCTGACTTGACTGTCAGCGGCGAACCATCTTTGCGCAAGAACAGTGCCGCAGAATCGCAATGGCGCTTGTTATCAAGCAATTGCTGGCGCGCTTTAAGGTAGTGGAGAAGTTCTCTTACCAAGTCGGCACGGATCGCCACGATGCGAGAGCGTCCCTTGCTGTGCTGAATCAGCAACGTACCACGCTTGAGATCGATATCGGTCATTCTGAGCCGCACGGCTTCGCCCAGCCTCATACCCGTGCAATAGAGCACCAGCATCAAGGCCCGGAACATAGGTCCCCAGATGAAACGTCCATTATGGGAAGTGGCGGCGTCAAGCAGTTGACGAACTTCGTCGTGTGTGAGGATGTAGGGCAGGAAGTTCGATTCCTTGATCGGCGCCAGCGCATGCTCGGGCACGTAGCTCGACGGGTCACTGCGACGACGATACAGGCAGAGTTGGCGAACAACGCCGAACTCGAGACCGACTGTCACAGCCTTGCGCCCAGCAGTGCGTGCACTCCAGCGCGCCACGGCCACATCGAGCGCGACTTCGCCGTGATCGCCCCAATGCAACGCAACGAAACGAATGAAGCCGTCAATAACAAACTCAGCACGGCGGTAGCCCAGTCCCATTGCGCGCTTGAAACGAAGGAAGTTCTGCGCGTCACGACTAAGTTCGGTGGCGGTTACGATGGTTGTCATGTCGGCACCGGCAGGGAAACTTCACGTAGTGACTCCGTGGCAATCCGAACATATGCCGAGATTGATTCCGAATCGCGATGGCCGAGCAAATCGGAGAGGACTCTGGGGTGCGTGCCCGCATCGAGCTGCCGTGCGGCATTCGAATGGCGCAGGACGTGGCTGCCGAGATAAGGAGCGTCGATCTCCGCCGCACGGGCGTGTTTGATGAGGATGTGGCGGATGGCCGAGGAGGCAGTCAGGGGACCGAAAGGCATCTTCATCTGGACAAACAAATGTCTGGTTGACGTGCGTGGAGGTCGTCCGTATTGGAGGTAACGTGCGAGCGCCTTGGCAATGGCAGGCAACAACGGCAAGGCGAAGGCAACGCCTGTCTTCGGCCGCACGACCTTTATCGTGTTGGCATCCCAGTCGATGTCCTGAAGCTGCAACCGGATGATCTCGCCAGCGCCGAGTCCGTATGTGCTCATCATTAATAACAACGCGTGATCGCGCAGCCCCCGGACTGACGACGTATCGACTGCTCTGAGCAAGTGCTGAACGTCTTCCCATGGCAACGCCCGCCGTGGACGGTCGTATCTGGGTTGAACCGGTGAGATTACGGCCGTGGCTAAATCAACCGAGATGCGACCCGTGGCAAGCAGGAAGCGCGCAAAGGACCGAATGCCACCAGCAATATCGGCTGTTGTTGTACGTGCGTATCGGTTCGAGAAATCGATCAGGAACTCGTCAATATCGCGCAGTGTCATCGTTCGCCAAGTCTTGCCGTGCTCAGCGAGGTACTCTGATACTCTACCGACTTGGGCCAACCTCTTTTGTACAGTCACTTCGGGGCTGCCGCGCTGACGCGTGAGGTAGTCGCTGTACGCCCGCAATAGCGCCGTAGTTGGCCGTCGAGCGCGCGCCGGTGTTTGCCAAGAGGGAAGTGGGATATCCAAAACCATGTACACGCGGGTCAGCGCGTAAATCGCAGTGCGCGCGCCACTCAACTGGGCGGTGTCCCGCTGTCGTTGGCGTCCATACCAAGTGATAAATCGATGAGCACCACTCAACGTCAGCTGAGTGTACTCATCAAGCCCACGTTGGGTGCAATAGGTGCGAAATAGCCTCACCCATCGTAGGTACACCTCGATGGTGCTGTCCTGTATGCAGTGGTCTGCACGCCATACTCGACGGATCTCGATGATCGTCGGCTTCGAGTTGAAGGATTCGTGTCGCATGTTTGCTGTCCGGCATCGGTGGCAACAACGTACCGCGAATCGAATCTGACGTCAGTTCCCATCTTGTGTTGGCCGACCGAGTCCGAGCACACTTTACCTTGACCTGGCAGCAAGCCAAGTGGTGCCGGCAAACTGAGCAGAAATGGCGGCGCGAGCGAGCTACGCAGCCAAACAAGCGTGTTCCCCGGGCTGATATGGGCAAGTGGCTCAGTACATGTGAACCAGGAAGTCACCGGCGTGATTGATAACGAGCGAAATACGGCATCAAGCCCACTGTGAACCGCCCGAACCCGACGATGAAGCCAACGCAGTGCGCTTGGCAAAGTGACATCAAGGCTGCGTAAAGCGGCGGCGGCATCCACCAAGCTCTTACTGGACACCGCAGTGACGACAGCGTCTTCAATCACCGAAAGCAGACCTGGTAGCCTAGCTGCAAGAAAGTCAGGTAACAGGCTGAATGTGCGATGGCCTTGCGGGCAGTACCAACGGGCGACGCGAACCCCTTGCGGCGTCACACGTGCATAGCTGCCGTGCCGAACCAGACCACACCCACCGTCCGGATGTAGCGGGCAAATTGGCAGACAAGCATTGCGCCACTCCTGTCCGGCGATGTATGCCTCGGGACTCGACCGTGTGTGCAACGGAATCTGCAAAACCACTCCTTGATGCGACAATGATCATATCGAGAATTATGTGGAGTCCGATGACCAGTTCTCCGCAGATGTAGCGACAAGATCAAAAAGGCTACTACTCCAGATAAAACGATACTCCAGATAAGGCGCATGCCAGGCGCAAGTTCCATGACCTGCATGCGAGCAACCAGAGCCAGATCGCCAAAGAGGCGCTGGAGCTGTTCGGCGCCTTGTACGGAGTGGAAAGAGACGTGGCGGATCTACCTGCCGACGAGCGCAGGCAGATACGTCAGGACCGCGCCAAGCTGATCGCCGAGACCTTGCATCGATGGCTGATCGCGCAGCGCCAGCGCGTGCCCGATGGCTCGGGTACCGCACGCGCCATCGACTACAGCCTCAAGCGCTGGGAGGCGCTCACGCGCTATCTTGATGATGGCGATGCACCGATCGACAACAACTGGGTGGAGAACCAGATCCGGCCCTGGGCGATCGGGCGCTCGAACTGGTTGTTCGCGGGCTCGCTGCGCGGCGGGCAGCGTGCGGCCGCCATCATGAGCCTGATCCAGTCGGCGCGGCTCAATAGCCACGATCCGTATGCCTATCTGAAGGACGTGCTCACGCGGTTGCCGATGCAAAAAAACCATCAGATCGCCGACCTGCTGCCGCATCGGTGGCAGCCCGCTGCGTAGGCTGAACCGTCAAGGGTGTGTTCGGCAGGCGCTTACTTTGAACCGGAAAAGACGGCGTTTTGAGCGCAATGCCCAGTAGCAGCGCCCAGGCCATTGGCGAGGCGTAGGGAAGAGGGAGCGCACCCCGCTCGGTGCGCGATAGTTCGCCTGCAGGGTCAATCAGGATCCACTCTGGTCAGAGCAGATCGGTTATTGCCCTAAAAACGCTCGCCGTGGAGCGCCGAGTTATTCGCCATCGCCGACCAAGCCCTCCGGATGTGCCAAAAGGTGGGTGGCCCAGAGACTTCTTTCTACGTGGATAACAGGGCGTGGCAAGCGAGCCCGGCCCGCCATGAGCTCGCGTTAAGCAGTCCCTTGGATGCCTCGTGAGGTCATTGCGAAGCCCGAGGGTCGAATGGCGACTTTCAATGCTTAGTATTGGGGCATCTTATCGAATCGACATTCCGGAATCCGCAAAGGAACGAATAAATTATCCGCTGCGACACCTGTGATTCAACGCCTCGACGTTCTACTATCCGACCAATTCGGGCTGAGCCAGCCACTCACGGCCCTTGAGCATCCCTTCCCAGTACAACGGAGGCAAAATCCGCTCTTTTAGCAGCCAAGCCAGCGTTGACGGCCGGGTTCCGTCAATCAGCCATTTCGGGAAAGAAGGCGCCAGCTTTCCGCCGTAGGTAAATTCCGCCAAAACAATTTTGCCGCGTTCCACAGTCAGCGGGCAGGAGCCGTAACCATCGTATTGGGCATCCCCTTTCACGCTGCCGCGCAGGGCAAGTAGATTGTGCGCGACCACTGGAGCTTGTTTGCGCGCTGCGGCGGCAGTTTTTGCATTTGTGGTGTTGGCCACATCACCCAACGCGAAGACATTGAAGAACTGCTTATGGCGTAGCGTGCCCGGATCCACATCGACCCAGCCCGCTGCGTCGGCGAGCGGGCTAACTCGAACGAAATCCGGCGCCTTCTGCGGTGGTACGGCATGCAACAGGTCGAACTCCCGTTCAATCCTCTCCTTGCTACCGTCAGCCAAGGATCGGCTGAAAATGGCCTTGCGCGCGGGGCCATCCACGGCGACCAGGTTTTCGCCGAAATTCAACGCGATGTTGTAGGCTTGCACGTATTCCATGAGCGCGGGGACGTAGTCGGCAACCCCGAACAGGACGGCGCCAGCGTTGCAGAACTGGATGTCGACCGCTGAAAGTACCCCTGTCCGGCGCCAGTGGTCAGCCGACAGGTACATTGCTTTCTGTGGGGCTCCAGCGCATTTGATTGGCATGGCGGGTTGACTGAAGATAGCGCGTCCGCTGCGTAGCGCACGCACCAATTCCCACGTATAGGGAGCCAGGTCATAGCGGTAGTTGCTGGTAACGCCGTTGCGCCCTAGCGTGTCAACCAAACCCTCCACGCCGTGCCAGTCGAGCTTGAGCCCCGGACACACGACGAGCTGCTCATATCTCACCACGCGGCAACCGTCCAGAATCACTGCGTTTCGTTCCGGCTCAAAAGCCGCCACGGCTGATTGCAGCCAATGGACGCCACGAGGTAGCACGCTGGCCATCGTACGGGCGGTGGTGCTTGCTTCGAACACTCCTGCCCCTACCATCGTCCAGCCAGGCTGGTAGTAATGAACGGTGGCCGGATCAATGATTGCAATGTCCAACTGGGGGCTGCGCGCGAGCAGGCTGGCGGCCACCGCTACGCCGGCCGCTCCTCCACCGACGATTATTACGGAATATGATGCGTCGGCCACTTCCACCGGCGTCTTGCCGCCGTTCAGGATCCGTCGCGCCACGCCCTTGACATCGAAGCCCGCCCGCGAGGCCCGTTCAATAATCTGTGGCAAGTCCATCTGCCCCGCCTGCGACAATGCCCACATGGTGGTCGAGCGCATACCGGTTCGGCAGAATGCCAGGACTGGCTTGGGCAACTCTTGCATCAGTGCGCCGAAGGTAGAACCTTGCTCGTCGGATACTTTGCCCGATTCGGCCGGGAGATAGCGCGCCTCGATTCCTGCCGCCATTGCCGCCCGTTGAATCTCGCCGAAATTGGGTTGGTCGGCGCCCTCGCCATCGGGTCGGTTGCAGATGATGGACTTGAATCCAGCTTCTCGCAAACTCTGCAAATCGAGGGCGGATATCTGCGCCGAAACTGAAAGCACGTCAGTAAGAGGACGGATGTCCATGGTTTGTCTCCAGATGGTGTGTTTTTAGGGGAGGGGGAGGCCGCTTTATGCGCGCTGCATCGCATAGCCGCGATCAAAGAGCATTAAGCGGAATCTTCAGGTAGCGCCGGCCATTGCTCTCGGGCTCGGGAAGGTCGCCTGCCCGCATGTTCACCTGCACCGAGGGCAGAATAAGCGTCGGCATGTCAAGTTTGGCGTCGCGCGCATGGCGCATGGCCACGAATTCATCTTCGGTGACGCCAGTGCGAACCTGCACATTGGCCTCGCGTTGCTCGGCCACGGTGCTGACGAATTGCACGTCCCGGCCGCCCGGTTGGTAGTCGTGGCACATGTAGAGTCTGGTTTCCGCCGGCAGGCTGAGGACTTTGTGGATGGAGCGGTATAGGGTGCGCGCATCGCCGCCCGGAAAGTCGCAGCGGGCTGTTCCGTAGTCCGGCATGAAAAGCGTGTCACCCACGAACGCGGCGCTTTGGACGCCGTCACTGACCACATAAGTCATGCATGCCGGGGTGTGACCAGGCGTGTGCAGCGCACGCACTTGCAGATTACCTATAGTGAAAGTTTCACCATCGGTAAACAAATGGCCAAATTGGCGACCGTCGCGCTCAAAATCGCTGCCCGCATTGAACAGTGCGCCGAAGACTTTCTGCACAGTGGTGATGTGCTCGCCGATGCCCACGCTACCGCCCAGGGAACGCATTATGTAAGGTGCGGCGGAGAGATGGTCGGCATGCACATGGGTTTCGAGGATCCATTGCACGGTGGCGCCAAGCGCGCGCACTCGTTGGATCAAACGGTCGGCGCTATCGTGCGAGGTGCGTCCCGACTTGGGATCGTAGTCCAGGACACTGTCGACGACCGCGCATCGGTTCGTGGCTTGGTCCAGCACGATGTAGCTCACCGTGGAAGTCGCGGAATCGAAAAATCCCTCGACCTGTAGTGTTTGAGATGAGCGCATAGCTAGTACTCCAGAATCTAGGATCAGCGGCGGACGCGGCAGGTCTTGATGCCGAGCATGGTGTAAAGCGGGCAATTGCCAATTAGGCCGGTCAGGAGTGGCACGACGCCGATATAGCCCCATGGCCCGACGGTTTCCGTTGCGGCCATGCCGATAAGAGCGAGTCCCACAATGATGCGTAAGCCGCGGTCCAGCATGCCTTCGTTGGTTCTCATGTGTTGTCTCCAGGAAAGACGAAATGCGCAGAGGGGTGATGTGTTGGATCTATCAAGATTCGTGCCAAGTTGAAGATGTTTGGCGATAAATTTCTAAGTCGATGAATCACAACGTATAAATGGCCTCCCGGTGCGGGCATTGCCAAACTGTTGATCGCAGTGCGTGCAAGGTTCTTAGCTTTTGGCAGGAAATTGGCAGTTGAGTGGCATATATGTGGCAGCCTGTGGCGGAGATGGCGGTGTTTAGCTAACATGCTGAAATGCCTGCCCATCACGACCTCCCCGTTGCGCCCGAGGGCGGCGGCGAAACTTACGCCGACCTACCCATGCAGGCGCTGTTGTCCTACCTTGAGCATGAAGTGCAGCCGATGATCGTGCTTGATCTGGACTACAACATTCTTGCCGCCAATTCGGCCTACCAGCGCCAGTTCGGAGCTGCAGGCAAGCGTTACCTTGGCGACAAGTGTTATCGGGTCTCTCATCACTACGATGTGCCCTGCGACCAGGCGGGCGAACACTGCCCGATGAGAAAGGCGCTTGAGGTCAAGGGCCCGGATCGGGTCTTGCACATTCACCACACGCCGCGAGGCCCCGAACACGTCGACGTGGAGTTAAGGCCCATTCTGAATGCGCGGCGCGAAGTCGTGGCGTACGTAGAGCGCTTGACGACTGTGCGCAGCGCCTCGGCACGGCCCTCCGGCGAGGGGTTGGTTGGCCAAGCGCCGGCGTTCAACATGGCGCTGTCGGCGGTACAGCGGGTGGCCCCTTCGATGCTGCCGGTACTGCTGCTGGGGGAGTCCGGTACGGGCAAGGAACTCTTCGCCCGCGCTGTCCATGAGGCCAGTCCGCGTGCCACTGGCCCTTTCGTTGTGGTCGAGTGCTCGGGGCTGACCGAAACCCTATTCGAGAGCGAACTCTTTGGTTATGAAAAAGGTGCTTTCACGGGGGCCACCGCGCGCAAGCCGGGACTCGTCGAAACGGCCAAGGGCGGCACCTTGTTTCTCGATGAGATGGGTGACGTGCCGCTGGCGATGCAGGTCAAACTGCTGCGCCTGATCGAGTCCGGTACCTTTCGGCGCGTGGGCGGTGTCGAGACCAATCAATCTGATTTCCGCCTTGTCGCAGCAACACACAAACCTCTGGAAGAGATGGTGGCCAACGGTCAATTCCGGCAGGACCTCTACTACCGCATCAGTGCGTTTCCGATCCAACTGCCGCCCTTGCGCGATCGGCTGGACGATGTCCCGCTGCTTGTCGACTCGTTCCTGCAGCATGGAGCAGACGGCGTATCGCGTATTGTGGTCGACCCCACCGCAATGGCGCGGCTGCGCGCGCACTCTTGGCCGGGCAACATCCGCGAACTGCGTAATGTGTTGGAGCGGGCGCGGTTGTTCGCCGATGATGGTGTCGTGCGTGGCGAGCATCTGCCACCTGCCTTGGGGGTTCTGCCGGCATCGGGTCTTTCGACCGGAAATGCTGTCGCGGGACTGCCGATTGAACCACTGGGAGACGGCGGTGCCGACATCGGAAACTCCGAACTCCGACAATGGCTTTCCAGCAAGCGGAGTACCCGCAAGGAGCTCGCCAGGGAACTGGGATTGAGCGAGCGCACACTTTATAGGCGATTGAAGGCGATGAAACTGACTTAACACGTTTCTTCAGGAAGTTGGCGGTGGGCATCCTTCAGCGCGGATTGCAGCATTTCCTCGACGCTGGGGTGATAGAAGGGCGCCGCCAATAGATCGTTAATCGTCTGGCCGGCGTGCGCAGCCCATGCCAATTGGTGCGCCAAGTGTTCGCCATGTGTGGCAAATAGGCTAGCGCCGAGTAGTCTGCCCGAGCTGGGGTCGGCGTAGATGCGCACGAGATTGTTTTGTGCGGCCAGAATGCGCGAGCGGCCATTCGATGATCCCTCGGCTTCACCCACGATGGCTCGCCGTTCAACGGCCTGTCGGTATGACAAGCCGACTGCACACAAGTCGGGATCCGTAAACACGATGGACATCGCGGTGCGCCGTTTCAGCGTGGCGGCAGGGCCTTTGCCCAAGAGCGCTAGGGCAGCCTTGCCGGCAGCGGCGCCTTCGTCGGCGGCCTCGTGCATCAGCGGACGCTCGGCATAGACGTCGCCCGCGAAGAGAATATTCTCAGGGCCGGCTTCGAGCGTCCGGGGGGCGATGCGAGGTCGGTTGTGTTCGTCCAGGTCAATCCCTGCTGCTGGCAGGTCGAGCGCTTCGAAATTGGGCTGGCGTCCCGCCGCCACGAGTAGTCGGTCGACAGTCGTCTGCCGCCCGCCTTGAACCAGTCGCACCTTATCGCCGTCAGCGTCGGCCTGCACGACGCCACCCAACCATAAGGGGAACAGCGCGCCGAAATGCGCCTGCGCGCGTGCCTGTACGCAGGGATCCTCGGCGCCGCCAACGGCTTCGCGTTGGTCTGCTCCGACAACGGTTATACCCAGACGAGCCAGCGCCACGCCCATCTCCAAGCCGATAGCGCCCATTCCGAGTACGCCGATCCTAGAGGGTAGCGCCTCGAGTTCAAACAAGCTGTCAGTGGTGATTAAACGGTCGCCCAGCGAGAGTAAAGCCGCTGGGATAACAGGGCGTGACCCTGTGCAAACTACAAACGCGCGAGCCTGGATTTGAGCACCATCGACCAGCAGGGTGTTGGGCGAAAGGAATCGCGCCTCGCCCATCAGCAGGTTTTCTGCGGCGGCCTTGATGGTGCGCTGTGCGGCACCTTTGGCCAGCGTGTCGCGCATGTCGCGCGCTTCGCGCCACATGTCGTCGGGGGTATGGGCCAAATGAGCGGCGTCAATCGCTAAGTCGCGACCTATGGACCAGCGGGCCGCCGCGTGCAGTGCGGCTTTAGAGGGCATACACCCGACCCGGGCACACGTTGTGCCCAAGGGGCCCCGGTCGACCAGTAGTACCTTGGCGCCGGCGGCCTTCAAGATGTGAAAGGCGTTTGCTCCGGCCGTACCAGCGCCGATGACTACGGCGTCGACGTTCAGCGTTTTCATTGAAATCTCCTCATCATTTTCGACGTGTTGGTCTGTTCAGCCGGCCGAGGGCTATCAGGGGCGTGCTCCGAGCACGCTCTCGATTTCGCTGGGTGGCATACCGGTGCGCTGCCGTATCTGGCCCTTGTCGTCGCGCCACACAAAAGCCGGCGTTGCCCGCAATGACCAAGCCTGCATCACGGCCATGTTGGCCAATAGCTTGCCCTGGATATCGGCAGGGATAGGGTCCAGCGCCTTAAGTGCCTCGTCGTTTACAGGACGTACGCGTCCGGCTGCCATTTGCGCGGCCACGCCGGCGCCCTGGCGTGCTTCATAGTCGTATAGCGCCTTGGCAGGATCTGGAGCGGACAGCAGGGCGGCCGCCTTGCCCGGGCTGGTGGGGGTGAGCATGCCTACGACGACGTGCCGCAGTTGCACCCGTCCAGCGTCAACCCATGGGCGCGCATCGGTCCAGAATTTGGCGCAATACGGGCAGTTAGGGTCCGTAAAGACATAGACAATACGTGCAGCATCGGGCTTGCCGTCGGCTAGCCAAGTGGTAGTCTCCAACTGTTTCCAGAGATCGCTGGAGATACTGGGGGCTGTCGCTGCTTGCAGGGGTTCGCGGGTCATGTCATTGCCATCTTTGTCGAGCAGTGTGCCTGCGATCACATGCTGGCCATCTGGAGCTGCATAGAGCGCCACGGGATGACTGCCCGCACGAGCCGCCCAAGCCTGTATGCCCGCCGGGGCTTTCAAAGGACCGAGGATTTCCAGGCCGTCGGCCTGTAGCGCTCGCAATGCCGGAGGCAGATCTTGTGCGATGGCGGGAGCCGCAATCATCAATGCCAGTGCCGCTGGCGCCGCCAAGCTGAATAGGCGCGAAAAAAGCTCTCCGCATAATGTATCTGCCCCGTCGGGGGTGACGTGATTAACGGTGTGGATCATGGGCGCTTCTCCTTGGAGGCGTCGTGAATGGAAGGGCGGTTCAGGAGCGTGAGGCGCTGCGTGAGTGTGGCCCGGGAGAGTTCACCGAGCCGGGTGTCTACGTGTCGTCCGTCAGAGTCGAAAAACAAAGTTGCTGGAAGGGCGCGATGGCCAAATATGGTGGCAGCCTGCGTGTCCGCGTCGAGCAGAACGTTGTTCAACGCAAGGTCCTGCTGTGCCAGAAACTGTTTGACGGTCGCAAGTGATTCACCCTGATTCAAAAATACGAAGGCAATATCCGGATACTCTTCTTGAGCCTGGGCGAATATCGGCATCTCGCGTCGACATGGCGGGCACCAGCCCGCCCAGAGGTTAATCACCACTGGCCTGCCACGAAAGTCTTGCAATGACTGAGGCTCGCTGGCGAGCGTCCGGAATTCGACGGCTGGCAGCCCACTCCTGGCCATGGTAGAGCCGCTCGCGGCGGCCAGTAGGTGGGCGCCGGACCACACGAGGGTGGACGCGGCCAAACCTACCAGTAATGGAACCTTCCAGTCATGCCTGCGCCATGCAAGCCACCCGCCATAGGCCCACGCGGTCACAAAGCCGGCGGTTGCATTCCATCCTCCGTCTCGAATGTCGATTATCGATGTAGGATCCGTGGCGTAGGCATCGAACTGCTCGGCGACGAACGTCGCGCGTGACGCCAGCAGGCCGGCCAGGAGAAGCCGGCTCAAGGGCAATTGGCCATCCCGACCGCATCGCCTAAACAACCATGCTGAAATCCATTGTCCCGCCAGCACGCTGGTGATAATCGCCAGTAGCGTTACGGGCAGCATCACAGGGCCTATCTGCAGCATGCCATTCATGGCGTTTCCAGGGCGAGGTGATATCGTGTCAGAAGCGTCGAAGCGTCGAACTCGCCAGTTACGCGGTGTTGACGGCGTTCAAGGCCATCGGCCGCAAAGAACAACACGCTGGGCGGTCCAGGCACCCGCAGCCTGCGCAGCAATGCCAGTTGGTCCGGTGTACTTTGACTGAGATCAAAACGGATCAGGTCGGCCGACGATAGCGCTGCCTGGACCTCGGGCAGAGGGTAGACCTCGCGCTCCATCTTTTTGCAAGATACGCACCATTGTGCGGAAAAATCCAAGACAGCAGGCCTCCCAGCGGCGCGGGCGCGGGTGAGCGCATCGTGCAATGCCTGAGGCGAGTCGAGGGTGACGAAACGGTCGGATTCTACAGTCGGACTGGATGTTGCTTGGCCGCGCTCGGCCAGGAACGCCAGCGGCCGTGTGGGATCCGCTTGGCCGGCAGCGGCGCCTACGAGCATAACTAGCCCCCATGCCATCGTGGGAATTGATATGCTGGCCAGCAACGCTTGGTAGGCTGCGCGGCTTCGGACCTGCCAGGACCAGACCGCAAGCGCACTGGCTATTGCAATGGCCAGGCCGCTCCACAGAAGCAAGGTCGTCGGCGGGGGCACGATACGTTCCACCATGAGCACAGCAGTGCCCAGAAGCAGGAAGCCGAATACGGCCTTGACGCGTTCCATCCAAGGGCCAGGACGCGGCAACAGGCGCGGCCCCAACGCCCCGACAGCGAGCATTGGTAGCCCCATGCCAATGCCGAGCGCGAACAGAATTGCGGCGCCACGCACGGTGTCTCCGCTGTCGGCAATGTACAAAAGAGTACCGGCTAGGGGAGCGGTCATGCACGGCCCGACGAGCAGCGCCGAAACTGTACCCATTGCTGCCGCACCAATCAAGGTGCCGCCTCGCTGCTGCCGGCCCGCACGATCCAGCCTATCGCGGAGCGCTGCCGGCAACTGAAGACTGTAATAGCCGAACATCGCAAACGCCAGCGCGACGAACACCACTCCCAAACCGCCCAACATGTAAGGGGTCTGCAGTGTGGCCTGCAGGCTGGCGCCCGCCATCGCTGCTGCGACGCCCATGGCCGCGTAGGTGCCCGCCATGGGAAAGACGAACACCAGGCTCAGGACGAACCCACGTCGTGGCGACGCATTCGCACCGACCACCAGGGACGAGACGATGGGCAACATAGGCAGCACGCAAGGTGTAAATGCAAGGCCCACGCCTAGAGCGAGGAACACCGCAAGGTTCCACCACAGGCTGTTGTCGCCCAGCGCGCGCAAAATATTCAAGTCGCTATTGACATCCAGATCGGCAGCAGACTCTTCGGGCACGGTTGTTGGGGTGTCCGTTACTGGCAGACGGTTTACCGCGATATCCCGAGTTTGTGGCGGGTAGCAAAGGCCGGCATCTGCGCACCCTTGCCATGTGATGCGCAGCGTTCCTTCACCAGCAGGAGCAAGCTTTGTCAGTGCCTGTGCCTGGGTGTGGTAAATCTCCATGACGCCGAAGTTGGGGTCATTCTTGCTTTCGCCAGGCGGGGTTTGTAGCGCTATTGGGGTAGCCTGCGGCAAGCGTTGCGCGGTGATGCGGTCTCGATACAGGTAATAGCCATCCGCGATTCTCCACGTTAGGCGGACGTCATTGTCGGCGCTCCGTGATGCTTCAAGGCGAAAAGCTTGTTCTGGATCTAGGAACGCGTCCTGAGAAAGGGCCAACGAGCTCCACATTGCCAGCGACAGGGCGGCCAGCCCAGGGAGCCATCGGTGCGCGAACGCTTTGAAAGTGCACAGTCTTATCATGCACGCCATGGTGCCGACCGCAGATTATCGGAGCATTAACACTCGCTCGGATTAGGCTCGCACGTACAGCCATCCCTCGCTTTGCCATTGCACGAGCAGCAGAATCGCCGCAGCCGGCAGTACCGACATCGGTTCGCGCACCTCGCGGCCGACGGTCGCCATCGTGTTCGGACACAACCAGGTGAGGGCGTCGGTATCATGAGAATCTCCATCCAGCGCGGCTGCTACGGCTGGACCGTTGAGCACTAGCCGGACGTGCGCATCGGGTCGCACCTTCAGGAGATTGGCAACATTGTTGCGGGCGCGCGCCAGGGCGGCCGAACTGGGGGCATGGATCAATACGTTCATGAAGAGATATCCATAGTTAGGCAAGAGAGTAGGTGTGGTGAAAGCGGTCAGGCGCGCCAGATCAACACGCCTGCAACGATGACGCATACGATTGCGAAGACGCGTTGCAATACGGTTTGCGGCACGTGTGGAGATGCCATACGGCCGATAACCATGCCGGAGATCGCGGCAGCAACGAACAGCCATTGCGCTTCGGTCAGAGAAAGACCGTGCGCCAGTGCTGAACCTACCGTGGCTGCCGAGACCAGTGCGATGACCATAAGGGAGGTAGATACGATGCTATGCATGCGCGCATCGCTGAAATAGGTCAGCGCAGGCACAATGATGAAGCCCCCCCCGACCCCTAACATGCCGGTACAGATGCCCGATGCCGCACCGATGGAACCGAGCGTAGCTGCGGTGCGGCGCGTCCAGATAAAGCGGCCAGTTTCGGCGGACAGGTGGCACGCCGTAGCGCGTTCGGGCACAGGCGTTTGCCGGCCACTGCTCGGCCGTGATTGGCGCACCATGCGCACTGCCACGAGCAACATGATCGCGGCGAATCCCACGCTAAGCCAAGCGGCAGGAATTTGCCGGGCCAGCGCCAGACCCAAAGGTGCTGTTATCCCACCGGTGACCGCCATTAGGAGTGCGGCCTTGTAGCGCACGAGGCCCCGTCTCAAACCCTGCACCGCTCCTACTGCAGAGGCCGCGCCGACCGCGATCAGTGCGACGGGTGCGGCCTCTGCCAACGACATGTTCAGCCCGAACATGAGCGCGGGGACGGCGAGAATTCCCCCTCCGGCCCCTGTCAGTCCGAGTGATACCCCAATGCACAAGCCGAGCAAGATCGCGCTTACCATGCTAAATTACCTTTTGATATAAGCTTATTATCAAAAATAATTATGCATGTTTTGTCGTGGAGGATCAATCATGCGAATCTTGCTGGTTGAAGACGATTCTTCCGTGGCGGCAGGAATAGAGGCAGGGTTGAGCTTGCACGGTTTCATCGTGGATAGCGTCAGTACGCTTAGCCATGCCGAACTAGCATTGCGTACCTCACGGCCGAGTGCTTGTGTGCTTGATCTAAGTCTGCCCGATGGAGATGGCATGGCGCTGCTAGCGCGGTGGCGGACACGGCGCGAACGCCTGCCAATACTTGTGCTGACAGCGCGGGATGCAGTCGCACATCGTGTGCAGGCATTGCGGACTGGCGCCGACGATTACGTGCTCAAGCCGTTCGATCTTGACGAACTGGAGGCTCGTTTACACGCTTTGATCCGACGTGCCGCCGGCCATAGCGCGGATGACATTAGCCATGGCTCGCTCAAAGTGAGTTTGTCCTCGGGCGAGGTCACTCTGTCCGGGAAACCTGTGATTCTTTCGCGACGCGAGTTTGGCTTACTGAAAGTCATGTTGCAGCATCCAGGACACGTTCTGACGGCCGATCAATTGCGTGACAACCTGTACGGATCTGCGGACCGGGCGGAGAGTAATGCCGTCAACGTTCATATTCACAAATTGCGACGCAAGCTTGGATCGAGCGTGATCGAGACAGTGCGTGGAATGGGCTACCGCTTGGGGTCAACGCTGCTGTGAGCTTACGCACTCGCTTATTACTGTTGCTGGGGATGGCCTGGATTGCTTTGGGCGGTGCAATGACGTTATGGATGGTGGAGCGAGCCACGACGCAGGTCGACAACGCGCTTGATGCGCGGCTCGCATCCTCCGCATCGATGGTCGCCCGTTTGGTGTCGCAACTGCCATTAAGCACCGTTGAACAGCCGGGTGTGCCAGGTATTTCTGTGGATGTGCTGGCTCGTGATGGTGTTGCCTGTGAGGTTAGCCAGTGGCGTGGCGAGGTACTGTCACGCACCGTTGCACGCGTGGCGGGCGGGCCTGCCCTGCGTGATGCGCCGGCTGGTTTTGGTTCGTTGACGCAGCATGGCGTGACGTGGCGCACCTACGTAATGGAGGCAGATGACTTACGTATCGCCACGGCTGACCGAATGGACATGCGGACCTCCTTGCGCAGGGAAATCGCATTGACTGCATTGCTGCCATTGGCGGTAGGACTGCTAGTGGGATTGATCCTGCTGTGGCTAGGAATTGGACGCGGCTTGGCACCGATGGAGCGTCTGCGACGGGCGCTAGCTCGCGCTCAACCGTTGTCCGAACTGGACATGCAATACCGGAATATTCCTAAGGAGTTGCGGCCGTTCACGAGGACGATTGCGCAATTGTTACGTAGCATGGAGCAGACCTTGGATCGCGAGCGGCGCTTCTCCGACAATGCAGCGCACGAGATGCGAACACCCGTGACTGCGGTCAAAACTCACTTGCAGGTGCTGGCACGTTTGCCCGTGCCTACGGCATCAGGGTTGTGGCGTCAGTCGCTGAATCATGCGCTGCAGGGCGTGGCGCGGCTGGAGCGCTTGCTCGAACAACTATTACTGCTCGCGCGGGTCGAGAAGGACGAAGACAACCCGTCCGACTCCAGCGCGGTTTGCGATGCAGTGGATGTCGTGGCCCAAGTGATTGAGGGTATGTCGGCCGCGCGTGTGAGATGGGAAATGCCTGCCGAGGCAATATACATTTCGCTTTCGGACACACTGCTGACTAGCGCAGTCGGGAATCTTCTTGTCAATGCACTGGCTTATTCGCCAGCCGACCAGACTGTGGATGTCTCAGTGGCGCTTCGGGCTGGCAGAGCGGTGATTTCCGTACGCGATCACGGACCTGGACTAAGCCTAGAACAGTGCAAGCATGCGACTGAGCCATTCTGGCGCGGCGTCTGGCATATCCCGGGCAGCGGTCTTGGGTTATCAATTGTGGCCGCCATAGTCAGGCATCACGGCGGGGCGCTGAACCTATATCCCGCCCCAGGCGGAGGGTTAGCGTGCCAGTTGACGCTGCCGTTAGTCCCAACGCACGACAACGCATATAAGGAGGGGGGCAATGACCAGAAAGTGGCGGGTCTGCGAAGTAATGACGAGGAGTCAACCCGTCGAACTGTGACTTGACCCGGTATGCCGCGGATAATCGAAGTAAATCCATATAGGAGGCATTGCCACATAACGCGTGGGAGTGTCATAAATTTTGTGTTTGAGGCCTAACATGTCGCTCAAGGAGCACCTGTATGGCTACCAAGAAAAAGACACCGTTGAGAGAACTGCCGGCGATTCCAGCCGAACTGGTCGATCAATTCGTTAAAGGCCCGATGACCGCCGAAGCGGTGCAGGACCTGTCGATGGCGTTCAAGAAGGCGCTGATCGAGCGGGCCCTGGGCGCGGAACCGGGGCACCATCTGGGCTATCCCGCAGGTGGCGAGCGCCCCGAGGAAGGTACCAACCAGCGCAACGGCAAGAGCCGCAAGACGGTGCTCACCGACGACGGCCCCTTGTGGTTGGACATTCCCCGGGACCGCGATGGCAGCTTCGCGCCGATCCTGATCCCCAAGCACGAGCGCCGCTTTACCGGCTTCGATGACAAGATCGTCGCGATGTACGCTCGAGTACAGGGGTTCTTGGCCGAGCAGTATGGCACCGAGGTGTCGCCAGAGTTCATCAGCTCGGTGACTGACGCGGTGATGGACGAGGTCACAGCTTGGCAGACCCGACCCCTGGAGACGATGTACCCGGTGGTATTCTTCGACGCCTTGCGGGTCAAGATCCGCGAGGACGGGGTGGTGCGCAACAAGGCGGTGTACCTGGCGTTGGGCGTGCTGCCTGGCGGCACGCGCGACATCCTGGGTCTGTGGATCGAACAGACCGAGGGCGCCAAGTTCTGGATGAAGGTGTTCAACGAACTGAAGACCCGCGGCACTCAGGACATCCTTGATCGCGGTCACCGATGGCTTGAAGGGCATGGAGCAGGCCTTGAACGCGGTGTTCCCGCTCACGACGCTACAGACCTGCATCGTGCATCTGATCCGCGCCAGCCTGGACTACGCCGACTGGAAGGAGCGGCGCACGGTGGCGGCGGCCCTCAAACCCATTTACACCGCGCCTACGGTCGAGGCCGCTCTGGCGGCCCTGGCAGAGTTCGAGGAGGGGCCTTGGGGGCAACGCTACTTGCCGATCGTCGATGCCTGGCGTCGGGCCTGGGACCAGGTGATCCCGTTCTTTATGTTCCCCCCGGCGATCCGCAAGGTGATTTACACCACCAACGCCATCGAGAGCATCAATGCGCAACTACGACGGGCGGTCAAGACACGAGGCCACTTCCCCAGCGACGAAGCGGCCACCAAGTTGCTCTGGCTGGTCTTGCGCAACATCACCGAGGGCTGGGGTGGTGCTACCCATGACTGAAAGACCGCGATGAACCAGTTCGCCATCATCTATGCCGAACGCTTCACCGACCCGCACCGCTGAGATAGCATCAACAAGCCTGACCGAACCTCGGTCAGGCGTTTAATGCCTTAAACACAAAAATACTGACAGTCCCTAACGCGTTGATCCGTCGTGACCACCGAAGCAAGCGTCGGTAGCTCTCCGATCCGCTGCGACCAATGTGCACCCGAGCATTCGCCCTGTTGAGTGGCATGATTTGAGGCTGGCCCAACAGTGACGATCTTGTCGACACCAAGTCGGAGCACCTCAGTGAGTACTTGGCTCTCAAAGCGTGAGCTGCCAAGTACTCCAGCTGAGTGAAAGAGCCGCCGACAGACAGGTAATGCGGCGAGTCTGTCCACAAGCGGTCGTCGGTGACCGGCCGCTTGTGGCCGATTCTGTTGAAAAACTCGCGGCCGTCTCCGTCGTCTGGCAGAATTTGCAAAGCGCCAATGAGTTCGGAGAGCACCGACATGATGGGTCATCAAGCGAGCGGGCAAGAGCGGTTGTTCTACGCTTTCAACCTTGAAGACGTCGTTCCGCCGACCCATCTTCTTAGAGCCATCGATCGCTGTCTGGATCTGAAGGAACTCCACCAACACCTGGCGAAGCACTACAGCCATACGGGCCGTCCGTCCATTGACCCCGAACTTATGATCCGTATGCTGATCGTTGGGTATTGCTACGGCATCCGCTCCAAGCGTCGTCTGTGCGAAGAGGTTCAACTGAATCTTGCATATCGATGGTTCTGTCGTCTCGGCCTCGAGGATGCAGTGCCCGATCACTCGACCTTCTCCAAGAACCGACATGGACGTTTCCGCGCCAGCGATACCTTCCGCTGGTTGTTCGATGAAGTGGTCCGTCGTTGCATGGCTGCGGGCCTAGTCAAAGGCGAAGGCTTCGCTGTCGACGCCAGCGTCGTGGCCGCTGATGCGAGCCGCCAGCGCGGTGTTCCTGCCAGTGAGGCCACCGACTGGTCGAACCCCGCACTCGGCACGCGTGCCGTGCGCGAGTATCTCGAAGCGCTCGACGACGAAGCGTTCGAACAAGCCGTTCCCCGGCGAATCTCGCTGACCGATCCGCAGTCACGGTGGACGGCCGCCCCTGGCGGTCCCGCATTCTTCGCTTATTCGACAAACTATCTGATCGATACCGAGCATGGCGTGAGCCTCGACGTCGAAGCCACCCCTGCACATCGCACCGCAGAAGTGGACTCTACCAAGACGATGGTGGATCGTGTCGAGGAACGATTCGACATCATCCCTGATCGGCTCATCGGCGATACCGCTTACGGCACGGCGCCGATGCTGGCGTGGATGGTGGAAGACAAGGGGATAGAGCCGCACGTCCCCGTCTGGGACGGGACCCAGCGCAAGGACGACAGTCTATCGAGCAGCGACTTCGAATGGGATGGCGAGGCCAACGAATATCGTTGCCCCGAGGGCCATGCACTGCGCAGCGAGCGGCGCATGTTCAAGATCGAACGCACTCACGTCACCAAGGCGGGCACCGTAATCTACCGGGCCAGCAACACGGACTGCGGTAAGTGCGCGATGAAGCCGCGATGCTACCCCAATACGCCGATGCGCAAGATCGCTCGCAGCATTCACGAGGATGCACGCGATGTAGCCAGGCGTATCGGCGCCACCGTGCAGTACCAGCGCTCACGTCACGAACGAAAGAAAGTCGAGGTGCTGTTTGCACACCTCAAACGTATTTTGAAGATCGACCGCTTGCGGTTGCGCGGACTTACTGGTGCAGCAGACGAATTCACGCTTGCAGCAGCCGTTCAAAACCTACGTCGTCTTGCGATGCTTACCTCTCCGGGGCCACCGGTTCAGGGCACAGGTGCGCCCAGTCGAGGCGAAACCCACCGATTAACAAGGCAACCGGGCATCAGTACACGGTTCCAATCGAAAAAATGGCGAAAGCCGCCAGGTCATCGGCCTTGTAAGCGCGACCAATCGCGACGCGCAATCGAGTTTTTCAACAGAATCGGCCGCGAGCGGCCGTTGATGACGGGCCTTCTCCGTCCGGCGCGGGCACGGGCACGCTCGCGGCGCAGAGTGGGGCAACGGTCAGCACTCGCAGCGCGGGCCCGCAGTCGGTCCGAAGGAAGGTGAGATGGTCGAGACGCAGCCGACATTCCCGGGCTAGGGAGACATGGGCGAGGATTTTCTCACCGCCAAGTAGTGGGATGCGCTTGCGTCAGGTCAGCCAGCATGGACACTGGCTCCTTGTGGTGGGCTTCAGATAATGACCATTGACTATTGGCCATTGGCCATTGGCCATTGGCCATTGGCCAGAGCCAACAACGCTTGGTGACGCCAGTTTCGACACCTCCCTTTGTTGACGACCGATCGCCAATGGGTTGGTAGGCGACCCTCGCTTTTGGAGAGAGCAATGCAACTAAGTTTCAGTAGTGCGTGGGCAGGAGAAAGGCGGGTGCAGGAAGATGTCCAAGACGCACCGGTGGTACGCGAGGCGGGCGGCCGCTATCGAGCCGCAACCCCGCAAGAGCTACTACGTGCGGCCGCGCAGCAATTGGAGGGTGCGCTGGGTAGTCGCTTGCAAGTGGCCAAGCCATCCGCCGCCATCGACTATATCGTGACGCGGCTGGCGCTGTCGGACGTCGAGGTGTTCGGCGTAATGTTCCTTGATGCGCGATTGAGAATGATCGCCTTCGAGGAAATGTTCAGAGGCACGCTGTCGGAGACCAGTGTGTATCCACGTGAGGTCGTCAAGGCGGCAATTCGGCACAATGCGCACTCCATCTTGATCGCCCACAACCATCCCTCGGGCTCGTCGCAGCCAAGCAAGGCGGACGTTGACGTTACGCGGCGCTTGAAGGAAGCCGTTGCTCTGGTGAATGTTTCACTGGTCGACCACGTGATCGTGGCGGCGGGTAGCGGCCACTCTATGGCCAAGATGGGCTGGATCTAGACTTTCCCGCATGCGTCCAACAACCGAAGACCGAACGGTCTTCGGTTTTTTTTTACGCTGCGAGTAGCTGCTTGGCGGTTAGCCGCTTTTGAAGCTCGGCCGGAGCCACGGCTCCCGACAGCAGTCTTTCCAAATATTCGCCGAGCTTCGCCCATGCTGCTTGCTTCTCGTTGGCGTAGTCGTAGAGTTGGTAGTGCCGCCTGACACGGTTCTTGCCCGTGTGAATGACGTGATTTTGGCAGCGGTCGATGACGTTTGGATCGATTCCCAGTGACTCCATGATAGTCGACCCCGTTCGCCGTAAATCATGAGGCGTCCAATTGCCGTTTTGGCCTTTGCCGAGCACCAGGGAGTTGTCCGAAGCGCGACGTGCTTTGGGCTTTCCGTTGAACATGGCTTGCCGATCTTTGATTTGCTTAGTAAAGGCCTGCTTGTACATCGGTTGGTCTACCCCCGCGTCATCATTGACGCGCGAAGGTAGGAGCCAGCGGGATGATCCTGCCAGGCTGACAAGGGTCTCGAAATGCTTGACTGCGAAGGGTGACAGAAAGACCAGGTGGTCGCGCTTCTGTGATTTTCTGCCCTTGACGTTCGCCTTGGGAATGAACCACGTACCTTCTCGGAGATCGAGATGCGTAATTTCAGTTAGGTGCAATTCCCCTATCCGGCATAGCGTGCTCAAACAGATCCAGGAAACTGCCTGCAACGCCTTGGATGGAGGCTTCCTCTTTCGCTTGTCATCCGAAGCGAGATATTGCTCCTCCAACTCGCGGTATCGAGTCTGGAGCTCGACAATCTCAATGGGAGGGAGAACGCGTTCGCGCGCGTTATCCGGGTCGTAATCGTCCGCCAGGAGCACCCCGAGTTCAACCAGCTCAACCGGATTTCCTTCCGAAAGCAGCTTTCGCCATGGTTGGCGCTTCTCTGCCCAATGGAACATCTGGCCCAGGATTTGGTAGGTCACCTCGGCAAGCCGATTGCAACCCCGGCCGACAATCGAGCGGATCACTCGCTCAACATCCTTCTCGCGAATTGATCGCACGGGAGTATCACCGATCAAGGGAAGCACGTCTTTTTCAACGATGCGCTTCACTTCGGTGTTGCCATCTGCTCGCTTCACTCCCGATTCCAGCCAGCTTTTATACATCTCTTGGAACGAAAGGGCGTCGGTCGTGGCCGCCTCTTCAGCGGCGGTTACAGCGGCAGATTCAGCTGCCATAGCTTCCCGCACCTGGGCTTTTTCCAAGTCGCGGACGGCTGACGGATTGCGGCCCGCCTTAATGTCCGCCCGCGCTTTGTTTCTGGCAGTGCGGATCTCGTCGAGTGTGCGCTCCGGCCATGAGCCGCAGTAGAATCTCTTGACCTTGTCGCCCATGCGATAGGCGTATCGCCACACCACGGCCATCGTACCGCGCTGTATGCGGATCTCCCCAGTCAGGCCGTCTCCGTCGGCCAGGTGATCACCGGCCCATTCCGCCGGCACCGCTTCCAGTTCCTTGACGGTCCACCGCGCACCTTTTCCGCGTTTTGGGTACCTCGTCATATTTCCTCGAATCTCTCCGTTCTTCTGCCTCAAGCGCCATATGGGACAACATATGGGACAACATTTTTGCGGCTGTCAGCGTACATTAGCGAACGTCGACGAACAAGGAAATTTCGATAAAGCCTTATAAATCCGCCGGTTATTCGTTCGCTGGCGTTCGCCGACGTTCGCGCGTTTCTAATTTGGGAGCAGAGGGTCGCGAGTTCGAATCCCGCCGCCCCGACCAGTAAAAGCAAGGCCGTTAGTGAGAGTGTTCACTAACGGCCTTTGTCATTGGGGGGCTGTCCCGGCCTGATGGCCCAGCACGCAACCTGTTTCTTGGCTCTACCCGAAAGCGCCGTCCGCGTGCAGCATGATGTCTTCGACAGCCAGACAATCAGGATGCATCATGCGCCAACGCCTCGACTACACCCATGCCGCGCCGGAAGGCTACAAAGCCTATGGCGGCGTGTACACCTATCTGCGCCAATGCGGCCTGCCGGAAGTGCTGCTCAATCTGGTCTATTTGCGCGTCTCGCAGATCAACGGCTGCGCCTACTGCATCGATATGCATTCACGAGATCTGCTCAAGCAGGGCATGGCGGTGGACAAGCTGGTGCTGGTGCCGGTCTGGCGCGAAGCCGGTGCGCTGTTCAGCGCGCGCGAGCAGGCGGCGCTGGCCTGGGCCGAATGCGTCACGCGGGTGGCTGATACCGGAGTGCCGGATGCGGACTACGCCGCGGCTGCGACCGCGTTCAACGACAAGGAATTGGCCGACCTGACCTACGCGATCGGTCTGATGAATGCCTTCAACCGCCTCGGTATCACGTTCCGCAACGTGCCTGCCGCCGTCAGGCAGGTACCCGCGGCGGATTGACGGCCGGCGCGGCGCCGCTAGGGCCAGACAAGTTTGAGCGCAATGGCCAGCATGGCGGTTCCGACCAGGGCATCCAGCACCCGCCAGGCGGTCGGGCTGGCGAATATGGGCCGCAGCAGGCGGGCGCCAAATCCCAGCGTGAAGAAGAACAGGAACGAGGCGCTCATCGCTCCCAGCGCGAAGGCGGTCTTGTGGCCTTGGTACTGGCTGGAGATCGACCCCAGCAGCACCACGGTGTCCAGATATACGTGTGGGTTGAGCCAGGTGAAAGCCAGGCAGGAGGCCAGGGTGGCGCCCAGACCGGCGGCCACGCGTGTGGATGGCGTCAGGCAGCCGGGGTTGCCCAGGGCCGAGCGCCAACTGCGGACCGCATAGCAAAGCAGGAACAGGGCGCCGCCATAGCGCAAGACCGGTTCCAGCCAGGGCAGCGTGTGTGCGGCCAGCCCGAATCCCGCAACGCCGGCTGCGATCAGGATCGCGTCCGAGATGGCGCAGACCAGGCACACCGCAAAGACGTGTTCCTGGCGCAAGCCCTGGCGCAGCACAAAGGCGTTCTGTGCCCCGATCGCGAGAATCAGGCTCAGGCTGAGAAGAAAACCGGGAAAGAAGGCGCTGGTCATGTCGTACCTGGTGGCGAGGACGACAGGCTAGTGGTTGCTGGCGAATTAGAAAATCTAAAGCTGCTAATCCATCTTTAGCAGCACTGAATCCGTAGGGGGGCGCCCTCGTGAATCAATGGCTCGGGCTGGCGGGCACGGGCTGCAGCTTGTCGAGTTGGGTCTGCAGCGAGTCGAGCAGCAATTGCAACTGCTCGGAGGTGACGGCATAGACGCGGCCCCGCCCGCTGCGCGACGGGTCGGCGGATGACGACTCGGTCAGGAAATCGAGCCGCAGCAGCAGGGAGTCGTGCTCCACCAAGGGCATCATGGCCCAACCGGTCACCGGCGACACGGCTTCGCCCGCCTTGAAGTCTCTGTCTTGCACCTTGCTCCGTCCTCTATGCGTGGCCGGCAAATGGCCGGCGCGCTTGATTTTATGCATTCAGATTATTGTCAGCAAGCAAAGACTCGCTGCCGGGCCTGAGAACGGCCATCTTCGATGGTCTTATCGGACTGGATAACGTAGCGGGAGGGCGCGTCGTACTGGGCGGTCCCTGCCGCGCCGCCGCGATGGCGCCGGCCGCGCCATCGGCCAACAAAAAGGCGCCGCGAATGCGGCGCCTTGGGTGGCAGGGGAAGGTTTCAGCCGGCGTGCGAATCGGCCGCGCGCAGCAAGCTGTAGAGCTTGTCCTTGAGCAGCAGTTTTTCCTTTTTCAGGACTTCGACACTGGTGTCCGAGGCCGGCACGATGCCCGCCTCCATGTTCTTGATTTCCTGGTCCAGGTCGTTGTGGCGTTGGAACAGTGCCGAGAAATGTCCGTTCTCGGCTTTCAGGCGGGTAATCAGTTGGCGGTACTCAGGGAACATGACGGCCTCTTGCGTGATCCGGTTGAGGGGGGGCTGCGCGGGGTCGGCGGACCGGCCCGTTAATGAGCTGTCGGTTCCATGACATCGCAACGGCCCGTCAAAGTCAACCCGCCGGACAAATGGCCGGGGGCCGGATTTGACGCCAAGCAAGGGGGCGTCACGCGAGAGGTTTCTTGGTCGTATATTTTCACGTTTGTTTACATTGCATTTTGGGGCCGGAGATACACTCGCCTGCCTATATGGTCTGCCATCAAAATGCAATGAATCAGCGTGCCCCCATCTATCGTCAGGTCCTGGATTTGTTCAGGCAGGACGGCCGCATCCACCCGGGTACCGGCATGATCACCGGCGTGATCGCGCTGTTCCTGGCGATCCTGTCCGTGTTGGGGGTGCTGGCGTTTCATTTCCCGGCCTACCTGACCACCCCCGAGCTGCGTTCCTTCTATAGCGTCGACGCGATGCGCACGCTGCTGTTCACCGCGCTGCTGGCCTCGGGCACCATCGCGCTGACCAATATCGTGTTCGGCCGCCAGCGCTGGCTCAGCATCGCCGCGTTCGTGCTGGTGTGCATTGCGGTGGCCGCCGGCGGCAGCCAGGTGGTGGTGACCACCTCCAATACCGGCAACCATCCCTACCTGGGCCTGGACTGGTTCATCCTCGACCTGCTGGCATCCAGCACCGTGTTCATCATCTTCGAAAAGCTGTTCCCGCTGTATCCGGGCCAACCGGTGTTCCGCGGCGAATGGCAGGTGGACATGAAGCACTTCCTGTTCAACCACTTGTCGGTGGGCGCGGTGCTGCTGTGCATCAACTTCTTCGTGCACCGGTTGTTCTCATGGGCCGCTTACGAGCCGCTGCAGCAGGCGATCCAGTCGCTGCCATATTTGGCCGAGCTGTTCGTGGCGGTGCTGGTGGCCGATCTGGTGCAGTACGCCGCGCATCGTGCGTACCACGAGGTGCCGTTCCTGTGGCGCATCCACGCGGTGCACCATAGCACCCGCACGCTCGACTGGCTGGCCGGTTCACGCCTGCACATCGTCGAGCTGCTGATCACGCGGGTGGCGGTGCTGGGCGTGTTGTTCGCCCTGGGCTTTTCCAAGCCGGTGCTGGACGCCTACATCATCATCGTCGGGTTCCAGGCGGTGCTGATCCACTCCAACGTCAAGCTGCCGTGGGGCTGGCTGCGCTACGTGATCGTGACGCCCGACTTCCATCACTGGCACCATTCGTCCGATACCGAGGCGATCGACAGGAACTACGCGGCCCACCTCTCGTTCATCGACTACCTGCTCGGCACGGCGGTGCGCGGCACGGGCAAACGCCTGCCGGAAAACTACGGCATTCTCGACAACGACATGCCGGGCACCTTCCTGGCGCAGCAGGCCTATCCTTTCCGCAAGAAGTAGGCCGGGGCGGCTACATCATCTTCACCGCGCGGCCGATGAACTGGATCGGCCCGGTGGGTTTGCCGATAGGCGAGCCGGTGGCGGGCTCCAAAGTCAGTTCAAACAATTGGTTCGGTTCGAGCGGCGGCAATTGATCCAGCGGGATGCGCACGGGTTCGCCGGGCTTGACCAGCCCCAGGGATACCGGTCCCGCCCACCCGTCGGCCTTGGTCCAGAATTCCAGGGCGCGGTCCGCGGGCACCTGGACCGCGGCCAGTGGCACCAGTTGCACCTCGCGCTGGCCGGCGCGGGCCTGGACCACCCAGCCCGGTGTTTGGGATTGCGGCGCCACCAGCACGACCATGTACTGCATCGTGGCGGGGGCCTGGGCGGGCCGCAACGCCAGGGTGGCGACCGTCAGGGCCAGTGCCGCGGCGAGGCCGCCGGCGGCGGCGCGCCAGAATCCCAGGTTGTCCCAGAGCCGCGGACGAGCCAGGCCGCGCGCGCGCGCCGCCGCCGCTTGGCGGGGCGCATCGAGGGTGGCGGCGATGCGCGGCCACAAACCAGGGGAGGGCTCGATGGGGGAGGCCAGCGCGGTCAATGGCAGTAGCCGGTCTTCCCAGCGCGCCACGGCGGCGCGCAGCGTGGGATCATGGGGCAGGCGGCTTTCGACCTCACGCCGGCGGTGGTTGGGCAACGTGCCCAGCACGTACTCGCCGGCCAGTTCGTCCAGGTCTTCCGGGGTTTCGGGGGGCGCGTTCATGCCAGGCATTCCTTGAGCGCCTTCAGGCTGCGCTTGATCCAGGCCTTGACCGTGCCCAGGGGCGCCTCCAGGCGCTGCGCGATTTCGCTGTGGGACAGGCCCTCGACGTAGGCGTGCAGCAGGCAGTTGCGGCGCACCGGTTCCAATTGCTCCAGGCAGGGGCCGATGCGGCCAGCGCTTTCGCGCCATTCGAAGGCATCGCGGGTGTCATGCCACGCCTGCATCGAGTCACGGATATCGAGCGCGGCCGCGGTGTCATCGTCCACGCCGGTTTCGCGGCGTTCATCGCGCACGGCGTTCAGCGCCAGGTTACGGGCCACGCTGTACATCCAGCCTCGCGCCGAGCCTCGGGTACCGTCGAAAGAGGCCGCCCGCTTCCAGATATTGACGAAGGTGTCGTGCACGATGTCTTCGGCGCGCGCGCGATCTCGCAGGATGCGTTGGGCCACGCCCAGCAGGCGGGCGCCCTCCTGGTGGTAGAGAGCCTCCAGTGCGGGCCGGCGTCCGGCCGCGCACTCTCTGAGGGCCGCTTCGTAGTCGAAATCCGGGGCAGGTCTGTTCGGCATGCTCGCGGGGCACGGAAGGTTGGGCCCGGGCGCGTTCCGGGCGGCGGATAGGGCATCTTACCGGAGTTCCGCCGCGCGAAACGCGCCCGGCTTCAGTTTGCCTTCCAGAAGATGTAGTCGGCCTGGTAGGAGACCTGGCTGCGTTGTCCCAGCGTGGCGTTGGTGCAAGGCGCCTGCGGCGCGACGCCGCCCTTGAGCGCGGTGCGCTGGATGTAGGCGACCCCGGTCATTGCGCCCTTACCCATGGCGGGATTGGCCTTGACCAATTGATAGGGCAGATTGCCCGCTCCGGCTGGCGCAACGGCGACCTGGGTGCCGGTCAGTTTGGAGCCATCCGTTGCTTCCCAGGTGGCGGGCGGGCCGTAGTAGCTGCCGACCTGCTTGCCCTGGCGGTCTTTCAATACCGCTTTCGGGCCGGCGAAGACCCATTCCGCCTGGTCCTTGGCGTCGGCCTTGGCACGGCATTCGTAGGTGATCTCGCCGGTGCCGACGGTTTCCCAGGCGACTTTGTGGCCGGCCGGCACCTGCACGCTGGCGGGCAGGCCATCTTGCGAATACGCCATGGCCTGCGACTGGCCGAGCAGGCCGCCAGCGGCCAGGGTTGCAATGGCGAACAATGTGGCGGCCGGGCGGCCGGCGATGCGTCGAGTCTTCATGAGGGGTCTCCTGCGATAGGGGATCTGTCTGCAACGACGCACGGGGTGCGCGTCGTTGCAGGTACTACACGCGGGAAACGCTTTTGGATGCAGCCGGGTGAAAAAAATCGTGAGATCGATCCGGACAGCGGCGCACCCTCACCGGTTGACGCAGGATGCCGCCGCCGGATCAGGCCGCCAGCGCCTCATCCTTCCAGCGCTGTTTGTCGCGCAAGGGGGGCGCGCCGAACAGGCGGCTGTATTCGCGGCTGAATTGCGACGAACTCTCGTATCCCACCGCGTGCGCGGCCAGCGCCACGCCGGCGTCGTCGGTCAGCATCAGGCGGCGTGCCTCTTGCAGCCGCAGGTGCTTCTGGTACTGCAGCGGGCTCATGGCGGTGGCCTGTTTGAAGTGATGGTGCAGCGACGACACGCTCATGTGCACGTCGCGGGCGATTTCCTCGACCCGCAGCGGCTGGGCATAGTTGTCGCGCAGGATGCGGATGGCCTTGGCCACGCGGTTGAGTTGGCTGTCCTGCAGCACGGTCTGGCGCAGCACCACGCCCTGGCCGTTCATCAGCAGGCGGTACAGCAATTCGCGCTTGACCATGGGGGCCAGGATGGGAATATCGCGCGGCGTGTCCAACAGCCGCAGCAGGCGCAGCACCACATCCAGCAGCGCGCCGCCCAGCGGATTGACGCACATGGCGCGGGCGGCCTCCGCCGGCAACAGCGGCGGCAGGTTCTCGTCGCTGATCAGGGCGGTGATTTCCTCGGGGTTCAGGTCCAGCCGCAGACCCAGGTAGGGCAGCGTCGGGCTGGCCACCGAGACCTTGGCCACCACCGGCAGGTCGACCGACGAGATGAGGTAGTGGAACGGGTCGTACTCATAGGCTTCGTCGCCGATCAGCACCCGCTTGGATCCCTGCGCGATGACCGCCAGCGCCGCCTTCTGCAAGGCCGGCTTGGGGCCGGTCGGCTGCGAGATGCGGTGCAGGTACAGGCCTTCGATGGGGGTGTCGAGCGAGCCCTCGAGCGTGCCGGTCATGCGTTCGAGCAGGCAGAGCAGTTCGTGCCGGGCGGGCTCGAAAACGGCGTTCGGAGGCGTGGGGGTATCGGCGGGGGAGGGAGGCATGGACAGGCTCCGGGCAAGGCGGCCGCGCGCGTGGGGGCGAGCGGCACGCCAGAGGATCAGGCGCTATCGAGTGTAGACCCAACCAGGAATGCGTGTTTGTTGGCGAAACCGGATGCGGAGGAATAGGCAAAAGATGTGGAGGATCGGGCGTGCCCAGGGGGAGGATCCGCGCAGGGCGGAGAATCAGGCAAAAAAAGGGCAGGATCCAGCATCGCCGGCCGCCGTCGCGGCGCCGCATACTGTGCCCATCCCAGCCGTGCGCCGACGCCGTCCCATCCCGGGCCGGCAGTGCGCCGCGCCCTGGAAGGAGTGCAACCATGCGGTACAAGAAATTCGGCAATACCGGCCTGTTCGTCTCGGAACTGTGCCTGGGCACGATGACCTTCGGCGGCGAAGGCGAATTGTGGAGCAAGATCGGCGCCCTGCAGCAGGAAGACGCCAACCGGCTGGTGGGCCGCGCGCTGGAGGCAGGCGTCAACTTCATCGATACCGCCGACGTGTATTCGGAAGGGCGTTCCGAGATCATTACCGGACAGGCGTTGCGCGATCTGAAGGTGGCGCGCGACGATGTGGTCATCGCCACCAAGGTGTTCGGCCAGACCGGCGCCGGCGTCAATGCCCGTGGCAACTCGCGCTTTCACATCATGGACGGCGTCAAGAAGAGCCTGGCGCGCCTGCAACTGGACCATATCGACCTCTACCAGATTCATGGCTTCGATCCGGCCACGCCCATCGAGGAAACGGTGCGCGCGCTCGACAATCTGGTGCAGCACGGCCATGTGCGCTACGTCGGCGTGTCTAACTGGGCAGCCTGGCAGATCATGAAAGCGCTGGGCATCGCCGAGCGTCTCGGCCTGGCCCGCTTCGAGTCACTGCAGGCCTACTACACCATTGCCGGCCGCGACCTGGAGCGCGAAATCGTGCCCCTGCTGCAAAGCGAAGGCGTCGGTCTGATGGTGTGGAGCCCGCTGGCCGGTGGCCTGCTCAGCGGCAAATACAGCCGTGACGGCCAGGCCGCGGCCGGCGATCGCCGCGCGCAGTTCGACTTTCCGCCGGTCGACCGCGAACGCGCCTTCGACAGCATCGACGTCCTGCGCCAGGTGGCCCAGGCGCGCGGCGTGTCGGTGGCGCAGGTGGCGTTGGCCTGGCTGCTGCACCAGCGGGCGGTCACCAGCGTCATCATCGGCGCCAAGCGCGTCGACCAGTTGGACGACAATCTCGCCGCCACCGCCATTCGCCTGGACGCGGAAGAACTGGCGGCGCTGGACAAGATCAGCGCCTTGCCGCCGGAGTATCCGGGGTGGATGCTCACGCGCCAGGGCGAGTTCCGCCGCCAGCAGTTGCGTGAGTCCGACGCGGCGTAACCCGGATTCGGGCTGGGAAAGCGCCGGCGGCGGCTGTTGCCACCGCCGGCGCGCCGCCGGACGGGTAGAATCCTGGAACCGGGCGCGGCCGAGCAGCCGCGTCCTTTTTCCGGGAGCTTCCGTATGCCGCGCATTGCGCGCCGCGCCGCCGCGCTGGCGGCACTCATGCTGGTTGCCTTGGCGCACGCGGCCCAGGCGGTCACGCCCGCGTCTTGCTTCGATTACGTCCCGACCCCGCCCGACGCCGCCGCGGCCCTTCACGGCGACATGCGCGGCGCAACCCCGGCCGGCCGCGGCAACGCCAGCGCGCCATCCGGCATCCGCTGCGCCAAGTCCTAGCGCCGCCATGGCCATTCCTTTCCTGCGCCAGCTCACCGCGGTCAGCCGCACGCCGCAGGCCAACCGGCGGCTGGCCTACTTCCTGACTTTCGTCGCCGGCGCCGTCAACGCCGGCGGTTTCCTGGCTGTGCAGCAGTACACCTCGCACATGTCGGGCATTGTCTCCATGATGGCCGACCACATGGTGCTGGGCAGTGTGGCCGTGGTGGCGCAGGGGCTGGCCGCGTTGCTGTCGTTCCTGGCGGGCGCGGCGACCTCGGCCTCCCTGATCAATTTCGGACGGCGCTCGCACCTGGCCAGCGAGTTCGCCCTGCCGCTGGTGCTGGAGGCCCTGTTGCTGCTGGCTTTCGGGCTGCTGGGCGCGAACCTGGGGAACCTGCGCTGGTTCTACGTGCCCGCCACCGTGATGTTGCTGTGCTACATCATGGGCCTGCAGAACGCGATGATCACCAAGGTTTCCAAGTCCGAGATCCGCACGACCCACGTGACCGGCATGGTCACCGATATCGGCATCGAGCTGGGCAAGTTGTTCTACTGGAACCTGGCTCACGATGACAAGACCGGCACGGCGCCGGTGCGCGCCGACCGTGGCAAGCTGGTCGTGCTGAGCACGATGGTGTCGCTGTTCTTCACAGGCGGGGTGGTGGGGGCCTATTCCTTCTATCACTACGGTTTCGGCTCGACGCTGCCGCTGGCGCTGTGTCTGCTGGTCCTGGCGGCGGTGCCGGTGGCCGACGATATCCGCCAGTTCCTTGCGCGGCCCTAGCGAGCGGCTGCGAGTCCGCGGCGCTGGCGCCCCGGTCAGGCGCGGGCGTGCGCCAGCACGACTTGCAACGCGGCGGCCGTCTGCCAATGCAGGCGTTCCAGGCGCGCGTCCCGGGCGGGATCTGTGACCGCGTAGCCCTTGGCATCCAAGGGATAGGGCCGGCCCAGCAGCCGCGCCATGTCGATCTGGTAATAGCTACTGTCGCCATAAGGACGCTTGCCGTCGATGAACGGCATGGGCCAGTAGGCTTCGCCTTCGCGCAACACTGACTCCAGTTCACGCTTGCCGGCCTCGCGCCAGTTCGCCGCGCGCAACAGAATCAGGTGCTCGCGGCGCAACTGGAAATGGCCCTGGGCGTCGACGCCGCTGTCGGGGAAATCGAAGGCCGCGCGCCGCGGGGCCGGCAACGCATAGCGCCCGGGCGCCAAGTCGCCGACCGCGCGCACATAGCCCGGCAGCAAGCGGCACACCTCGGCCAGGCGCCGTGTCGCCAGGCGTCTGTCGGCGGTGCCCAGCAGCGTCATCGCCGCGCCGACGCTATCGCCGCTCCCCAGCGGATGCTCGAATTCGATGCCGGGCGCGCCGGACTCCATGGGAATCCAGATCACGCCAAGGCCGCGCATCAGCCTGGCGTGGTCCGCGCCGAAGCGCAGGCGTGCCAGGTCCGCCTGGAATACCCGGCGGATGATGGCAGCGCGGTCGTCGGCGGCCGCGTTGCCCGTCGCCGACGCCAGACGCAACGGCGCGCAGACCAGCGTCGCCAGGGCCAGCGTGAGCGCGCGGCGCGGCCCGCACGCGCCGGAGGCGGCTTGCGCGTCTTGAGCGGGCGATGCCGTGGTGGGCTGGCGCGGCATGGGGCGGGCTTCAATGACGGTCGAGGGGGGGGGGCAATGCGGCATTCGAGGTTGGGCGTGCAGCGGCATTATCGTGGCAACGATGCCAGGGCGGCGGCCGCGCGGGAATAGCCGGGCTGTACTCGTAGCGCCGCCTCGTAGCTGGCGCGGGCCTCGGCCTCGCGGCCAAGCCGCTGCAACAGCAAGCCCTGGTTGGTCAATATCTGGGCGCTGGAGGGTGTCGCCGCCACGGCGCGTTGGTACGCCTGCAAGGCTTGTGGAACGCGGCCCAGGCCATCCAGCAGCGCGGCTTCCAGGTTCAGGCCGATGCTCCATTGCGGATAGCGCGCGGTCAGGGTGCGCGCCGTGGCCAACGCGCCGGACAGATCGCGCAATTCGGCCTGGGCGCCGGCTTTGTTCACATAGAACCAGCGATTGTCCGGATCCAGCCGGATCGCTTCATCCAGCAGCTTGACCGCTGCCGCCTGCTGGCCGTTGGCGGATTGCAGCCGGGCCAGGAAATTCCTGACGTCGGCATTGCCGGGGTCGCGCTGGGACAGGTTTTCGGCGAGGCGCAGCGCCTGGGCCACGTCGTTGGCGCGCAGCGCCGCGGCGATCTGCTGGTTGGCATCGCGCAGCGGCGCCGGCCATTGCTGGATGCGGGCGCGCAAGGCGGCCCTTTCCGCTGCCATCTCGGTCTGGTAGGCGTGGTCGAATTCCAGCGGGAGGTCAGCCTGCGCGCGGGCGCTGGCATGGCCCGCCAGCAGCAGCGCGGCCAGCAGGGCGCGGAGAAGGCGGCGGGTATATGCCGGGCTGCGGCGTGGGCCCCTCATCCAGTCGAAGAGCGTGGCGCGGGGCAGGTGCGGCGGACGGTGCGGCGTTGGGTTCATGAGGGATGGCGATGGCGACGCGGACCCTTACGATATCCCGAAACCGCGTCCTCGGCCGCATGAACGGAAAGGCCCGGCGTTACCACCGGGCCGGGCCGGGCCGCCAGGCATCCAGGCCTTGCGGCCTGGCACCCGTGGCGGCAGGGGTCATTTGGGCATCAGCACGCTGTCGATCACGTGGATCACGCCGTTGGACTGGTAGACGTCATAGGTACTGATGTTGGCGGTGCCGCCTTTCTCGTCCTTGACGATGAGGTTGTGCTTGCCATTCATCATGACCCACAGCTTGCCGCCGCTGGCGGTGGTCAGTTCGGTGACGCCACCCTTTTTGGCCTTGGCGGCCAGGGCGTCAAAGTCCAGCTTGCCCGGCACCACGTGGTAGGTCAGGATCTTGGTCAGCGTGGCCTTGTTCTCCGGTTTGACCAGGGTGTCGACGGTGCCGGCCGGCAGCTTGTTGAAGGCGGCATTGGTAGGGGCAAAGACCGTGAAAGGCCCCTTTCCCTGCAGCGTATCCACCAGGCCGGCGGCCTTCACCGCCGCGACCAGGGTAGTGTGGTCGGCGGAGTTGACCGCATTGGCGACGATGGTCTTGTTGGGCATCATCGGCTGTCCGCCGACCATGACATCGGCCGCGAAAGTGGGTGACAGGGTCAGGGCGGAGCAGGCAATGGCAATCGAAGCGAGCAATTTCATGACGATCTCCTTTTTTGGTTGGCCGTCGTCAGCAAATACGGGTCGGCGCGGCCAATGGATGCATCAATGTTCCTAGGACAAACCCTAGGCAGGCGGCGCGGGCGTGGCCAGCCCCGCCGGCGTGCTGCCCCGGCGCCACGCGACCGGATCACTACAATGGGCTGACCGGAACCTGGTAGCGGCGGTTTCGCAGCCGGTTTCGCAGCCGGTTTCCGGTAAACACGCCTTTCGGGCGCTTGTTCGCAACGTAGGTCCGGCAGCGGGCAGGTAGTATCGGGAGGTGGGACACTAGGCCGCGCACCGGCGCGCGGCCACGCCGCGCATCACGCGATTTTTTTTCCGGAGGACAAGAACAAACATGGACGCGGAATTCTGGTTGGAACGCTGGCGCGACGGGCGCACGCATTTTCATCAAACACGCGTGACGCCACTGTTGCAGAAATACTGGCCGACGCTCTCGGTGCCCGCTGGCGGCAAGGTGCTGGTGCCGTTGTGCGGCAAGTCGCTGGACATGGTCTGGCTGGCGGCCCAGGGCTATCAGGTGCTGGGCGTGGAGCTGTCGCAACTGGCCGTCGAGCAGTTCTTCGTCGAGAACGAACTCAAGCCGGTCATCCACGACAGTCCCTACGGTCAGCACTACGTGGCGGGCAATATCGAGATCATCCGCGGCGACATCTTCAAGCTGGACGCGCCGCTGCTGTCGCACTGCGTCGGCGCCTACGACCGCGCCGCGCTGGTGGCGCTGCCCGCGCAGATGCGGGGCGATTACGTGCGCCATGTCTACGGGCAATTGGCGCCCGGCTATCGCGGTCTGCTGATCACGCTGGACTATCCGCAGGACGAAATGGACGGACCGCCCTTCGCGGTGGTCGATGCGGAAATGCGCAGCCTGTTCAACGGCGTGTCGCCAGCGGTCATCATCGACCGCCGCGACATCCTGGCCAAGGAGCCCAAATTCGCCGAGCGCGGCGTGAGCCGGCTCGACACGGTGGTCTACCGCTTGGGCGAGCAGGCCTGAGGCGGGGCGTCCGGCGCGAGCCGCCGCGCCGGGCATGACCGCGCCCTGGCGCGGGCGCGATCAAAAGAACCAGCCGCCACGCGTCAGGTCTTTTTCGCAGCGTTTGTACTGGCTCGCGAATTTGTCGGCGCGCGCCTGCACTTTCTTGGACACCGTCTTGAGCCACGCCTTGCGGTCATAGCTGCGGTTGCGATAGCCGGTCCAGCCCTCGTGGTAGTTCAGGTATTGGCCGTAAGCGTCCCATTTTGAGATGCCGTTCAGGCGCTGGCTCTTGTTCATGTACCAGCCCATGAAGTCCAGCGCGTCGGCGAAATTGTCGCGGCTGGCGCCCCAGCCGCCCGCGTCCTTCTTGTAATCGGCCCAGGTCTCGTCCTTGGCCTGGGCGTAGCCGTAAGCGGAACTGACCCGGCCCCATGGGATGATGCCCAGGAAGTAATAGCGCGGCGGCACCGCATCCTGCTTGAAACTGGATTCCTGGAACATCATCGCCATCGGTACCTGCACCGGCGCGCCCCATTTCTTCTGCACTTTCAGCGCGGCATCGTGCCAGTCCGGCTTTTCACGGAAGATGGCGCAGATGTTCTCGGGATTCGACGGGGGCGCGGTGGCGCAGCCGGCCAGCGCGGTCAACAGTGGCAGCGGCATCAAGAGCCGTGTCATGGGCGGTCTTCTCCGGGGAGCCGGCGGGCGGCGGTTACGTCTGGTACGTCACGATTTGCAGTGATTGTATAAAAACGTATCGCTGCAAAAGTTCCGTCCCCCAATTTCGGACCTCGGGCAGGGGGAACGGTCCGATCCAACGTCCTGGCGTGGCCTGCATGCGCGCCAAAGAAAAACGGCCCCGGATCGCTCCGGGGCCGTGTCACAGGCGTGCCTGCGTGGCGAGGCTTACACCTCGATCACGTCCGCCACGTCCTTGTAGTCGGCGATCTTGTCGAAGTTCAGGTACTGGTAGATCTGGTCGCCGCTCTTGTTGATGACGCCCATGTCGGCCATGTACTCGTCCTTGGTCGGGATACGGCCCAGCTTCGAGCAGATCGCGGCCAGTTCGGCCGAACCCAGGTACACGTTGGTGTTCTTGCCCAGGCGGTTCGGGAAGTTGCGGGTGCTGGTGGACATCACCGTGGCGCCTTCGCGGACCTGCGCCTGGTTGCCCATGCACAGCGAGCAGCCCGGCATTTCGGTGCGGGCGCCAGCCGTGCCGAACACGCCGTAATGGCCTTCTTCGGTCAGTTGCGTGGCATCCATCTTGGTGGGCGGGGCCACCCACAGCTTGACCGGGATGTCGCGCTTGCCTTCGAGCAGCTTGGAGGCCGCGCGGAAGTGGCCGATGTTGGTCATGCAGCTGCCGATGAACACTTCGTCGATCTTGGCGCCGGCGACTTCCGACAGCGTCTTGACGTCGTCCGGGTCGTTCGGGCAGGCCACGATGGGCTCGTGCACGTCGGCCAGGTCGATCTCGATGACGGCGGCGTATTCGGCGTCGGCGTCCGGCTCCAGCAGTTGGGGGTTGGCCAGCCAGGCTTCCATCGCCTTGATGCGGCGGCCCAGCGTGCGCTCATCTTCGTAGCCGTTGGCGATCATCCACTTGAGCATCACGATGTTGCTGTTGATGTACTCGATGATCGGTTCCTTGTTCAGGCGCACCGAGCAGCCGGCGGCCGAACGTTCCGCCGAGGCGTCCGACAGTTCGAAGGCTTGTTCGACCTTCAGGTCGGGCAGGCCTTCGATTTCGAGGATGCGGCCCGAGAAGATGTTCTTCTTGCCTTGCTTGGCGACCGTCAGCAGGCCCTGCTTGATGGCGTACAGCGGGATGGCATTGACCAGGTCGCGCAGGGTGACGCCGGGCTGCAGCTTGCCCTTGAAGCGCACCAGCACCGACTCCGGCATGTCCAGCGGCATCACGCCGGTGGCGGCGGCGAAGGCGACCAGGCCCGAGCCAGCCGGGAACGAGATGCCGATGGGGAAGCGGGTGTGCGAATCGCCGCCGGTGCCGACGGTGTCGGGCAGCAGCATGCGGTTGAGCCAGGAGTGGATCACGCCGTCGCCCGGACGCAGCGAGACGCCGCCGCGGGTGCTGATGAACTCGGGCAGCGTGTGGTGCGTCTTGACGTCCACGGGCTTGGGGTAGGCGGCGGTGTGGCAGAACGACTGCATCACCAGGTCGGCCGAGAAGCCCAGGCAAGCCAGGTCCTTGAGTTCGTCGCGGGTCATGGGGCCGGTGGTGTCCTGGCTGCCGACCGAGGTCATCTTCGGTTCGCAGTAGGTGCCCGGGCGGATGCCGCGGCCTTCCGGCAGGCCGCAGGCGCGGCCGACCATCTTCTGGGCCAGCGAGAAACCCTTGCCGGTGTCGGCCGGGTCCTTGGGCAGGCGGAACAGCGTCGAAGGCGGCAGGCCCAGCGCTTCGCGCGCCTTGGCGGTCAGGCCGCGGCCGATGATCAGCGGAATGCGGCCACCGGCGCGCACTTCGTCGAACAGCACGTCCGACTTCACCTGGAATTCGGCGATCACTTCGCCGTTCTTGAGGGCTTTGCCTTCGTAGGGGCGCAGTTCGACCACGTCGCCCATTTCCATCTTGGAAACGTCGAGTTCGATCGGCAGGGCGCCGGCGTCTTCCATGGTGTTGTAGAAGATCGGGGCGATCTTGTTGCCCAGGCACACGCCGCCGAAGCGCTTGTTCGGCACGAAGGGGATGTCTTCGCCGGTGAACCACAGCACCGAGTTGGTGGCCGACTTGCGCGAGGAGCCGGTGCCGACCACGTCGCCGACGTAGGCGACCAGGTGGCCCTTTTCCTTCAGCGATTCGATGAACTTCACGGGGCCGCGCTTGCCGTCTTCTTCCGGTTGGAAGGCGGCGCCGTCACGCTTGTTCTTGAGCATCGCCAGGGCGTGCATCGGGATGTCGGGACGGGTGGTGGCGTCCGGGGCCGGCGACAGGTCGTCGGTGTTGGTTTCGCCGGGCACCTTGAAGACCGTGATGGTCAGGCTTTCGGGCAGTTCGGGACGGCTGGTGAACCATTCGGCGTCGGCCCAGCTCTGCATCACGGACTTGGCGTTGGCGTTGCCCTTGTCGGCCTTTTCCTTGACGTCGTGGAAGGCGTCGAACATCAGCAGGGTCTTTTTCAGGGCGTCGGCGGCGATCGTGCCGATTTCCTGGTCGTCGAGCAGTTGGATCAGCGGGCCAATGTTGTAGCCGCCCAGCATGGTGCCGAGCAGTTCGGTCGCCTTGGCGCGGCTGATCAGGGCACAAGCCTCGCTGCCCAGGGCCACGGCGGCCAGATACGAGGCCTTGACCTTGGCGGCGTCGTCCACGCCGGCCGGAACACGGTGGGTCAGCAACTCGACCAGGTTCTGCTCTTCGCCGGCGGGCGGGTTCTTCAGCAGTTCGATCAGTTCAGCGGTTTGTTTTGCCGTCAGGGGCAGCGGGGGGATCCCCAGGGCCGCGCGTTCGGCAACGTGTTGGCGGTAAGTATCCAGCATGTGAGGCCTGCTCAAAGTCGGGTTGGAAGAAGGGGTGTGGCCGGAATTGTAGAGGGAAGAGGGCGCCCCTAGCAAATGTCTTATATCTTATATAAGACTTGTGTCGATAGGCGTTGCCTGCGGGCCACGGCCCCGGGCGGGCCAGGGCGGGAGGCGGTGGCATGACCGGCGTGAAAACCAGGTCGGACTGGGGCGGGAACGCCCGGAATGGGCGGCGTGGCGGCAGACGGGCGCGGCCGCCATCAAGGGGGCGCCCGGTGCGGCGGCCTGTCGCCGCAGCGTCAGTTGGCCTTGGCGTCGTACACCACGCCCACGCGGGCGAAGTTGGCGCCGTACTGTTTGATGTCCAGTTGGAAAGGCGCGCTTTCGCCCGGCTTGAGCCTGGGCAGGCGCAGCTCCGAATAGCGCGCGCCGGTCAGCTTGTCCTGGGCGTCATAGAGGCTGACCCACACCTTGACGTTGTCGATCTCGGCGCTGTCGTCGTTGCGTACCCGGCCATGCACCGTGACGTACTTGTAGCGGTAGCGATAGGTGAAATTCAGGGTGCCGGTGCCGATGCCGGCCTCGGTGTTCTCGACGCGGATGTCCAGCTTGGGGCGGCTGCCGGGCAAGGGGGCGCGCTTGGCCGGCTTCCAGTCGGTTTTGATCTCGGAATAACGCTCGAAATTCTCGCCGTTCAGCATCACCGGAATGCGCTCGCCGGGGTAGAGCATGGCGGGCAGCGACCATTCCTGGCGCAGCCGCAGGCGGCGCGAGCCGTCGAATACCGCGATTTCCATGCCGGGCGACAGCGCCACGTACTGGTCGCTGCGGTTGACCACTTCGGCCAGCAGCAGCGGGCGTTCGATTTCGTTGAGCAGGCGGCGCGGCGGCGACAGGCTCAGCGACGCCGGGTCGAACAGGGCGAAGTCCGGATCCAGCAGTTCGGCCGTGGTCAGCCGCACGTGGTCGATGACGCGCGGATTGGCGGGACTGACACGGACAATGCGGCTGACCGGCGTGCTGGCGGCCACAGCGGCGGTGGCCGGCGCTGGCGCGGCTTCGGCTTCGGCCGCTTTGGGCGCGTCCCAGGGCAGCAGGCCGTTGTACTTGGCCAGGGCATAGCCGCCGGCGGCGAGGATGATCAGCACCAGCCCGGCGCGGGCGGACCGCGACAGGGGCCGCGCGGGGGAACGGTCAGCCTTCACTTTGCACCATGTAATCGTAGGACCCGACCTTGCCTTCGGTCAGCATGTCGCAGCGCACGTCGAACGAGGTCAGCGCGCCGGGCGCGAGCGGGCTGGCCGAGCCGTAGCCATTGCCCGTGCCGACCAGCTTGCCGTCTTCGTCGTACAGCATCACCGTCACCTGCGTGCTGCTGGCGGCGGTGCCGCCCTGGTTGCGCAGCAGGCCCACCAGGCGATAGGCGCCGTCGTTGCGCACCAGCTGTACCTTGTCGGCGGCGACGTCGCGGGCGTGGCCGCGCGCGAGCGAGGGCGTGGCCGGCGTCAGGGTGTAGCGGCTGTAGGCGGTATCCGGCAAGGAAATCGTCACCGGGGTGTATTCACCGGGCAGCAGGGTACGCGCCAGCGGCGAACCCGAGGCGGAAGTCAGCGTCAGCTCGCCCTGGTAGAACGTGGCTGTGACGCGCGGCGCCTCGATTTTCCTGCCGGTCTCGTTACGCATCAGCATCACCAGTTGGCCGCGGCCGTGGGCGCGCACTTCCTGCACATCGGTCAGCTTGACCAGCGCGGCATCGATCGGCGGCGGCGCGGCGCGCGACGGCGGGCGGCTGGACGAGCCAGTGTTGAACAACGACGCCGTCAGCGGCACCAGGATCGCCGCCAGCACCGCCAGCGCGATCGCGACCACCGCGCCCGGCTGCAGCCTGGCGGCGGGTGCCGGCTGCTGCATGCCACGCAGGATCTTCTCCAGCCGCTGGGCGACGTTGTCCTCGACCAGGGTCACGGCGTGGCAATGGCTGCACTGGTATTCGTTGGTATCGAGTTTGGTGAACTGGGCGCTGCCGCAAGTCGAGCAGGTCAGGGTCACCGTATTGATCGTGGTCTGTTTGGGCGTCATGCTGGGGGAGGGCACGGCCTGGCCGGGTGCGGCGGGCATACTGGGCGGCAAGGATAGCGGCCGGGCGCGGGCGGCGGGGTGCATGAGCGCATCTGGTTATTACAAAATGTATAAAGGCGCCAGGTCGCCTCCCGCCCCGGTGCTATGATCGCCGCCGTCGAATGCCCTCTTGAATACGCCGTTTCCGCAGTCGTTCCGCTCCAGGCCGCGATCCTTCGCGGCGGGGCCGAGCCGAGGCAGGTCTGGCTCCGCCCCAGCATGAGCATCCTCCAACACGCGTTGTTTCTCGCCTGCGTGGCGCTGGCGACCTACGCCCAGACCATGACGGGCTTCGCCTTCGGCCTGGTGCTGCTGGGGTTGTCCGGGGTGTTCCAGTTGGCGTCGGTGTCCGAGGTGGCCAATGTGGTCAGCGTGCTGTCGCTGGTCAATGCCATGGTCACGCTGGCGCGTGCCCGGCCCCAGGTCAACTGGCCGTTGATGGCGCCAGCGCTGGCCAGCAGCCTGGCGGGTGTGGCGTTGGGCGTGGCCGCGCTGGCCTGGATCAGCGGCGCCATGGCCGTGTTGCTGCAATTGCTGCTTGGCGTCACCATCATGGCCTGCGCCGTATTGCTGGTGGCGCGCACCCAGCCTCTGGCGCATCTGTCGTCACGCGGGTCTTTCCTGTTCTTCGGCGGGGTGTCGGGCGTGCTGGGCGGACTGTTTTCAAGCGCCGGGCCGCCGATGGTCTATCACCTGTACCGTCAGCCGCTGCCGCTGGCGTCGATCCGCAACAGCCTGCTGGTGTTGTTCTCCTTGAACGCCGTGGTGCGTCTGACGCTGGTGACGGGGCAAGGGGCTTTCAAGGCAACCTCGTTCTGGCTGAGCCTGCAGGCCCTGCCGGTGGTGATTGGCGTCACGTGGGCTGCGCGCCGCTATGCCACTGCCGGGTCGATGAAGACCGTCAAGCGAATGGTGTTCGTGCTGCTGCTGGCGGCTGGCCTGGGATTGGTGGTGCCGGCGTCGCGCCTGCTCGCGGCCGGGTAGCGGCGAGGCGCGACGTCAACCGGCAGGGGCGCTCAGCCGTGCTCGCCGGAAATGTAGCGTTCGAGTTCGGTAATGATGAACTTCTGTTCGCTCATGACGTCCTTGACCAGGTCGCCGATGGACACCAGGCCGACCAGCTTCTTATCCTGGATCACCGGCAGGTGGCGGAAGTGGCGCTCGGTCATCAGCGCCATACAGTGTTCGCGAGTGTCCTCCGGACGCACGTAGAAAACCGACTCGGTCATGATTTCGCGGACCTTGGTGGTGCGCGATGAACGGTCCTGCAAGACGATCTTGCGGGCGTAGTCGCGCTCGGTGAGCATGCCCAGCACCTCGTCGCCCTCGGCCACCACCACGGCGCCGATGCTGCGTTCCGCCATGGTCTTGATGGCGTCGTACACGGACGAGTCCGGCGTGACGGTCACGACGGGCGGATTGGCCTTTTCCCTGAGAATCTCAGCAACTTTCTTCACGATGTGCTCCCGAATCGCTGGCAAGGTTCAAGCGCCGGCCCGAACCCGCGCCGTACGCCTGTCGGCGGTGCACGGTCTGACCGTGGCTCCATCCTAAGCCCGGCGACGGGATTGCCGCAAGTTCGTGGATCATCAAGACAGCCGCGGCGCTTCGTTCCCGCGCCGGCGTCGGGATGGGGCGGCGCCAGCGGGAAGGCGCCTTCTGCCTGGCGACGGGCAGGTCGCCCATGGCATTCCAGCGCCAATTGCGTTTGGAATATGGCAGTTGGCTATTGCTTAATACTGCCTGCAGCATTACGCAAATCGCGCTGGACTGCGGATTTGCCGATGGCGCATTTTTCACACGATTTCCACGCGCACTTCGGGCAATTCCCGCGCCAGTATCAGCAAAGCCATGGGCGGCAGGCAGCGCGCAATGACGGCGAGATCGGCGTCTTTCCCGCGTAGCCGCCCTGGCGCCACCAGGAGAGCGGCATGACCTATGACCTTTGGTATTGGGATGGCATCCCCGGGCGCGGCGAATTCGTGCGTCTGGCGTTGGAGGCGGGCGGCATCGCGTACCGTGAATGCGCACGGGAACCGGGTATTGGCGAAGACGCGCTGGTCAAGGACATGCTGTCCGAGCGCAAGCATCCGCCATTTGCGCCGCCTTATCTGGTGGCAGGGAAAATGGTCCTGGCGCAAACCGCCAATATTCTGCTGTTTCTCGGCGAAAAGCATGGCCTGGCGCCCGCCGGGGCCGCGGAGCGGCTATGGGTCAATCAACTGCAACTGACCATCGCCGACATGGTGACCGAGGCGCACGATACCCATCATCCCATCTCCGCCAGTGATTATTACGAAGACCAGAAGAAAGAAGCGGCGCGCCGCGCGCGCGGCTTCCGGGATGAGCGGATTCCGAAATTCCTGGGATATTTCGAGCGCGTGCTGGCCGGCGCCGACGCCTGGTTGGCCGCTGGCGAACGCTGGAGTTATGCCGATCTGTCGTTGTTTTACCTGATCGATGGCTTGCTCCATGCATTCCCGCGCCGCATGTGCTCCGTGGCAGCGCAGTTCCCCAAGGTGATGGCATTGCACCGCCGGGTGGCGCATTTGCCGGAACTGCAGTCGTATTTTTCAAGCGGCAGGCGCCTGCCATTTGCCGACGGTATTTTTCGCCATTATCCCGAGCTGGATGGCGAATAGCCGGGCGTGTGCGCGATCCGGCGCATATTCCGGCGGGGGTTCTGATAATAAGGGCCGCTTCCCGGCAAGCACGATTATCGGCAGCCTTTCTGGCGGAAAATGGAGGCCGAGTGCGTATTAACCCTGATTTTCGCCATGAAGCGGACTTTATGTCGCTGTTGACTAATGCCTGAAACGCCATTGCGCAAAACCTATTCCGCTATTTTTTTTGAGAAGCGCATACGGAAAATATTGAGGGCGGCTCATTTTTGGGATTAAATAATTTCGACTGGATACATTTTTGTTCCTTCGCAATTGTTGCCCCGCCGTCGCCACAGCGGTGACGGACTCGCAGGCAACGCGTGCATGCGGCGTGGCATGCACGGCCTGATCTCCAGGACGCGCCAGCAGTCTGCTTCAGATAAGCCAACTGGTTTCTTTATCGGTTTCAGCAAATTCGTCCCATTCCCTGCGGGAGACGTCAACATGCAATGGCTTACCCTCAAACGCCTGCTGCGCGGCGAGCGCGGCATGCAGAAAGCGGATCTATACGGACAGATAGCGGCCATCCACAAGGCGCAAGCCGTGATCGAATTCGATCTCGAAGGCCATGTCCTGATGGCCAACCAGAATTTCCTCGACACCATGGGCTACGAACTGGACGAGGTGCTGGGGCAGCACCACCGCATGTTCGTGGTGCCGGAAGAACGCGAGTCCGCCGGCTACCTGGCCTTCTGGGAAAAGCTGGGCCAGGGCGCGCATGACACAGGGCGTTATCGCCGCATGCGCAAGGACGGCAGCGACGTCTGGCTGCAGGCCAGCTATAACCCGATTTTCGACAAGCACGGGCGCGCCTTCAAGGTGGTCAAGTACGCCACCGACATTACCGAACAGCAGCAGCGCCAGGCCGACACCGAAGGTCAGCTGGAAGCCATCTCCAAGGTGCAGGCGATTATCGAGTTCGAGCTCGATGGCACCATCATCCGTGCCAACGACCTGTTCCTGAAAGCGGTGGGATATAGCGAAGCTGAGATCCGCGGACGGCACCACAGCATGTTCGTGTTGCCCGAAGAAGCGCGCAGCGCGGCTTATGCGGAGTTCTGGCGCAAACTGCGCAGCGGCGAGCACGACACCGGCCAGTATCTTCGCATCGGCAAGAATGGCCGTCATGTCTGGATCGAGGCCAGCTACAACCCGATTTTCGACGCCGAGGGCCGGCCATTCAAAGTGGTGAAGTTCGCCACCGACATTACCAGGCGTTTTACTGCCGCCCAGACCCTGCGGGTGGCGGTGCAGGGCCTGACGGAAAACGCCGAGCGCGCCGGACAGGCCAATACCCTGGCGCAGGATGCCTGTCGCGTCGCCGAAGAGGGCGGCAAGACGGTGCGGGATGTGGTGCGCACCATGGGTGCGATCACCGACAGTTCCAAGCGCATTTCCGAGATCATCGGCGTGATGGACGGTATCGCTTTCCAGACCAATATCCTGGCCTTGAATGCCGCGGTCGAGGCGGCCCGCGCCGGTTCGCACGGCAAGGGTTTTGCGGTCGTGGCGGCGGAAGTGCGCAGCCTGGCGCAGAACAGCGCCGCCGCGGCCAAGGAAATCAAAGGCCTGATCACGACATCGGTCGAGCAGATCGAGAGCGGCGCCGGCCAGGTGCAGTCGGCCGGCGTCACCATGGAGGATATCGTGGCCTCGTCGCGCCGCGTCACCGAGATCATGGGCGAGGTGGTGGAGGTCTCGCTGGCGCAGTCCGGCAAGCTCGGCGAGGTGACTGAGGACATCACCCAGATGACCGCCGAAGCCGCCGCTGCCTTGCAGGCCGCCCACCAATCGCATCAAGCCGCGCCGGTGCTGCGGCCGGCGGTCAAGCCGGTGGCGCCGTCGGTGCGGGCGCGGGCGGCGGCCAATACGCCCATGCCTGCCAAGCCGGTACTGGAGTACGTGCGCTATTGAAGGCCGGGCGGCGCGTGCCGCCCGAGTGCGCTATAAATAGGGTCTTGTAGAACCCGTCGGCCCGGGCCGGAACCCACCGCCCCGGGCCGCGCTTTTCGTGGCTCCTCTCATGACCGAATCCGACGCCCTGGCGCTCGCCACCCATCGCCATTACAAGGGCGGTCTGTACCGCTATATCGACACGGCCCGCCATTCCGAGACCGAAGCGCCCATGGTGGTCTATGAGCATCTGTGGCCGCATGCCCGCGGCCTGTGGGTGCGGCCCGCCGAGTTGTTCTTCGGCCAACTGGCCGATGGCTCGCCGCGCTTTGCCGCGCTGCGGCCGGCTTGACGCATCATGGCTTTTTATTACCGTCGTACCCGCCCGGCTGCTGGAGCGACCGGGCTGGCTGGTGGCGCGGCCAAATCCTCGGCCGCCCTGTCGGCGGCGCTGGCCGCGCTGCGTGGCCCGTTCGTGGTGGCCGACCTGGAAACCACCGGGCTCTCGACCGCATCGTGCGAGATCCTGGAGTTCGCGGCGGTGCGGGTCGGGCCGGAGGGCGCGGCGCAGCGGGAGTATGCGCAGGTGGTGCGCACGCGCGCCGCCGTGCCGCCTTTCATCACCCGCCTGACCGGCATCACGCAGGCCGAGGTGGATCGTCAGGGTGTGCCCGTGGCGCAGGCATTCGCGGCCTTCCTGGATTTTGTCGAAGACCTGCCGGTGTTTTTCCACAATGCCTCGTTCGACCGCCGATTCCTGGCCGCGGCCGCATCTCAGACCGGCCTGCCGTTCGCCAATGCCACGCATTGCACACTGGCGCTGGCCCGGCGCGCCTGGCCGGAATTGCCGTCGCACAAACTCGACATCCTGGCGCGGCACGTGGGGGCCAGCGAGCCTACCCACCGCGCCCTGGCAGACGTGCGCACCACCGTGGCGGTGGCGCTGGCGGCCGGATCACGGCTGGCGCCGGCCTGAGCGTCAGAGCACTTTCTGCTCATGGTGCACTTGGGGCGGCTCGACGAAGAAGCCCGCCACCAACTTGCGCCATTCCTGAAAATCGACAGATTCCCGGAAATCCACCATATGGTTTTCGACGGTTTCCCAATCCACCACCAGGGTGTAGCGTTGCGGCTGCTCGATGCTGCGGTACAGCTCCATGCCGTGGCAGCCGCGGGCCCGCAGGAACAGCGGCCTGGCCTGGGCCACGCCAGCCTCGAACAGGGCTTCCTGTCCTTCGCGCACGTGGATGCTGGCAATCTCCTGGATCATGATCCTGTCTCCGGATGAAAGGGCCGGGCGGGAGCCGGCCGGGCGGAGTAGTATGGCGCAAAAATTCGTCACGATGAATCCATCTGTCTCGACCCTGCCGCGTTTTCTCGCTGCCCGCTTGCTGTGGTATGCGGGGGTTGCCGCGCTCGCCGTCATGGCTTTGGTGTCGCAGACCCAATTCAGCGTGACGGCCGTGCTGTCGGCCATTGCGATCTACATTCCCCTGTCCATGCTCGCCTTGCCGCTCGTCGCCTGGCTGGCGCTGCGCCGCGCCACGGGGCCTGCGCCCGTGAAGGCCGCGCCGGCGTGGCCTTGCTGGCTGGCGGCGGCAGTGGGGATGGCACTGCTGGCCGGCTACCACCTGTGGGCGTGGCTCGAACTGGCCGAGGGCGGCGTGTTGTTGCTGCTCGTCGCGGTGGATATCGCCCTGGCCCGGTGCGAGTCGGCGCGCCTGATCGCATACGCCGCGGCGCACCGTGCCACCAGGCCCGGCCTCCCGGGCTCATCCTGACAGTAAACCGAACGGCGGCCTGTCGAAGACCGCACGCCGTGCGTGCTAGGGAATGCGTGCGAGGGCATGCCGCATCCCCCCATCCTATGAGCTGAGATGCGCCGCAGCAATCGCGCCCGGCGCGGGCCAAGCCTCCGCCATACGCATGGCGCGGGCGCCGATATTCGCAGATTGCATGACATCTTTTACGTCTTCCTCCTCACTCCCTTGGGATCGGTCGCCCGTTTAACCGATACCGACGTCCTTAGTACGGCGCAATCATTCCGTACCAATACGAAAGTCCCAAACGCCACGTTGCCGTATGCGCGTACAGCGTCGGGGGGGTAGAGGTCCGCGCCGGTCGGCCACCGGTACCTGATCATCCGCATGCAGCGGATCGGGAGGAGCGCAAATGAAAAAGCTCGCAGCAGTCGCAACGTTGTCCCTCGTCGCGGTTTCCGCCTACGCGAGTGGACCGGGCCAGCCCGGCATGTCGGCGTCCGGCCATGTCGGTACCATCACGGGCACGGTCTCGTCGGTTTCCACGGGCACCTCCGTGGTCTCGACCCAGATCAACGGCTATGGCTCATCGAGCCAGACGTCGTTCGGCGAGACGGGCGGTGTCGCCACAGCGGGAGGATCGTTCAGTCCCGACGGCACCACCGCGGTCACCAGCACGCGGCAATACGCCACCAGTGAAAGCTACGGCCACATCACCGGCAATGCGCCGATCATGGTGGGCGACAGCATCGCCAACGGCGGCGCCACGTTCGGCAACACCACCACCAACGCATCGGCCACGGGCACGTTCAATGCCGGTGCGATCGGGGCGACCGCGTCGATCCACGGCGTCGGTCCCGTGGGCGGTTTCGGTCACTGAGCAGCACGCAATCCGGACGGCTTCGGCCGTCCGGTCGAGAGGACATCATGAAAACCCTTGCGCTTGCCTTAACCCTGTCGCTGGTGGCCTTCTCCGCCGGCGCCCAGACCAGCACTTCTTCCTCGACCACTGCGGCGACATCAGGCTCGACCAACGCCGGCAACAATCAGGGCATCACGTTCAATTCCAACAGCAACGGTTCGAGCACCCTGCGGACCGCGCCGCCGATTGGCGCGCAGAGTTTCTATGGCTCGTTCTCGTCCGACAGCTGCATGGTGTCGGCTGGCGGCGGAGGTTCCGTGGTCGGGTTCGGCATGAACGTGGCCTTCCCGGTCGAAGACCAGAAGTGCAGCCTGCGCCGCAACTTTGAACGCACCATGCAGGCGGCCGCCTCCACCAAGGATCCGGATCGCTCGCGCCGCCTCGAGACTGCGGCGGTCGACATCCTCTGCCAGACCGATGACCGGACCAAGGCTGCGCTGACCGCGCAGGGACTGTGCACCAATCCTTCGCTGACGACCGCTGACCACCGGTTCGAGAGTCCCAACTCGAACGTCGCCCAGGCCGCGCCCGCGCCGGGGCCAAACCAGGCGCAATACGCACCGGCGCCGGCCATGGCGTCCGGACCCCTTGCGCAGACTTATCCGGTCCTGTCCGTGCAAAACACCATGGTGAATTCGCCGCCGCTGCGCAATCCGCGCATGGACAGTCAGCGCCTGGCGGACTTCTACTCGCCGGGTTGACGAGCGTGGCCCCGGCTCTCAGGGCGCGGCGACGGGCGTGGCCGCGGCGCCCGGCCCCTCGGCGGCATCCGGGCGCATTAACGCCGCCGCCTGCGGGGCCGATGCCAGTAACATCGTGGGTGGCGCCGATACCGCCAACCCGGCCTCCTGCAGCCGCTGCAGTACGGTGAAAAGCAGTGCGCTACGCACGCCGTAGGCCGAGCGTGGCGACGAGACATAGCCCTTGGCGTTGAACACCAGATTGCCGGCCTCGATCCCATCGAGGAATACATTGGGCGGCGGCGAATCGAGCACATCCTCATGGTCGGCGAATGCCTGCAGGATCAGCTCGCGCACCCGCTGGGCGTCGGTCGACAGCGGCAATGGCAGCTTGATCTGCACCAGCCCCAAGGGATTTGAGCGCGTGACGTTGCGCACCGTCTTGGTGACGAATTCCGAATTCGGAACGATCACCGTCGAGCGATCGCCCATCTGGATCTCCGTAGCCCGCACATTGATGCGCAGGATGTCGCCCTCGACGCCGCCCAGCGAGACCCAGTCGCCCACTTTGACGGGGCGTTCGGCCAGCAGGATCAGGCCCGACACGAAATTCTGCACCACCGCCTGCAGACCGAAACCGATGCCCACCGACAGTGCGCTGGCGATCCACGCCACCCGTTCCAGACCGATGCCCGCGGCCGACAGCGACAGCGCGATCGCCAGGACGAACCCCGCGTAGCCGAACAGCGTTGCCGCCGACAACTGCATGCCCGGATCCAGCTCGGTGGTGGGCAGGTAGCGGTTGGCCAGCCAGCGCTTGAGCATCTTCACGCTCAACAGCGACAGGCTCAGCACCAGCAGCGCCTGCAGCACCGCGCCCGGCCGGATCTGCGCCTCACCGATGGCCAGGCCCTTGCGCAACTGGTCGAAGCGCTGCACCAGGTCCATCGGCCCTTCGCCGAACGGCGCCAGCAACAGGATCAGCGCCAGCAGTCCCACCGCCACCCGGCCCACGCCCGACAGCAGCACCGCCGCCTGATCGCGCAGGCTGGTGCCCTCGCCATCATCACGGTGCGAGGTGCCGAGCAAAGTGCTGAACCCATCTTCGATCAGCAGCGACAGCAGATAGGCCGATGCCAGGATGATCAGTACCCACAGCACCTGCTTGGCCAGGAAACTGCCGAATGCCACGTAACCGGCCAGCAGACTGGCCAGGCTGATGGCCAGTACGGTGCCGGCGGCGGTCAGCAGCAACGAGACCCAGAAGGGCGTGGGGGCGGCGTCCTGTTGCTGCGCCAGGCGGCGCAGCCGGCGGCCGATCGACAACGCCACCGCCATCGTCGCCATGACGAGCACCGCGGCGATGCCGGTCAGGGTGATGGTGGTGGTCAGGCTGACGTTCAGCAGCACCGGCAGGCGTTCGGCCAGCCAGATCATCACGACCAGCACACCCAGTACCCCCGGCAGCCAGCGCAGGCGTTGCGCCACCATGTCGGAGACCGGAGGCAGGCGCCAGGATGGCCGGTTGGCCGAAAGCAGGGCGTAGCCCAGCCCTGACACATACCCCCCGAAACAGACTGTCGCAACCAGATTGGCCAACAGCGTGCCGCTGTTGTCCGACAGTTGCGAATTCCAGTCCAGGCCAATATGCAACAGCAGGGCGATGACCCCCGGCGTGGCCACCGCCAGCGCCAGCAGCGCGACCGCCAGGAACGAACGCCGCAGGCGTCCCGGCGGTACCCGCGTGGCGGTGATGCGCAAGAGCATGCGCCCGATCCAGATACGCAGGGCGATCGCCAGCGCGGCTGCCGTGGCCAGCAGCACCCAGCCCCACCTCGGCGTCTGGCCGACCGCGGTCGCCAGATCGTCGCGCAATGCCAGCAACCGTTCCAGGTCGCGCGGAAATTCCTGGCGGAATTCGGTCCAGAACTGGGCCGACAGGAACGAGTCGCGGCGCTCGCCCAGCCGTGCCTGGAATTGGGTGCGGCGCTGGGCCGCGATCTGCTCCACGGCCTGGGCCGCATCCACGGACAGCAGCCGGGCCAGCTTGATCTGCGCATCCAGGGCGCGGCTGCTCTTGTCCAGTTGCATGCGCTGGGCCGCGACGTCGGGCGCCTCCTTGGCGCCGTCGGGCGGAGTGCCCAACTCGCTCAGGCGCGCCGTCACGCTGGTCAACTGCGGCGTGAGCGCATCGGCGGCGGCGTCGGCCTTGGATTGAATGTCGAGCGCATCGCCGCGCTGCTTGAGCAGCTCGGCGTCATCGGTCTCGTCGGGGATGCGCTTGCGGATGTCATCGAGCTGTTTGCGGGCGGCGACCAGCATGGCGTCGGTCTCGCCGGGCGTGGCGGGCGTGGCGGCAAACGCGGGCGCCAGGCACAGTGCCAGCAGCAGGGCGGCGATCAGGGCGACGAAAGCGCGGGCGCGGGGGGCGACGCGCAGGCGCGGATATGGCAGGTTCGGAGTCATGTTTCTTAGGCGATCGAATCGCTTTGAGGCGGCAGCATAGCAAGCCGTTGCCCGCTTCGTTGCAACAAAAACTCCGCTGTGTCCCCCCTTAGTTGCGGCGGCTGGCGCGAGGCCCGCCCAGCACCGCATCGCACACCTCCAGCCAGGCGCGGGCGGCGTACGACAAGTAACCGGATTGCTGCCAGATATGGCCGACCTCCCATTGCAGCCCGGATTTGGCCAGCCGGGCGGTACTCAATCCGCGGGTCTTCATGCGGCGCATCAGGGGCTCGGGCAGCAAGGCCGCGCCCAGGCCGGCCGAGGCCATCGCGACCAGGAAGTCCCAATGCGCGCTCTGGGCCGCGATGCCGGGCTGCAAGCCCGCGTCGGCAAAGGCCTGGCGCAGCCGCCGGGTCATGGCGAAGTCATCGGTGGGAATCAGCAGGCGGGTGTCGCGCAGTGCGCTCAAAGGCAGTGAGGTCTTACCGGCCCAGGACGCGTCCGGCGGTCCGATCACCCAGATCGGATAGCTGCCGAATGCCCGCGCGGCCAGGCCGCTGTCGGCCGCGATCGGCAGGATGGTCGCGCCCACTTCCAGTTCTCCTCCCGCCACCAGGTCTTCCACCGCGCGGCCGGTGCCCTCGCGCAAGGTGAGGTGGATGCCGGGATGCAACTCGCGAAAGCGCTTGACCACGGGCGTGAACAGCAGGTTGATCATGGGCGGAATGCCGACTTCGAGAGCGCCGCGTTGCAGCTCGGCGGTCTGGCGCATTTCCTCGCCTAGCTGGCGCATGGTCTCCAGCACTTGCAGGCCACGCTGGTACATCACGCGCCCCGTATCGGTGGGCCGCGCGGTGTGGCCGTCCCGTATCAGCAGCGGCGTACCCGCCTCTTCCTCAAGCTGGCGGATCATCTTGCTGACGGTCGACTGGGTGACGAACAGGGCCTTGGCCGCCTGCGTGAAGCTGGCATGCCGCACCGTTTCGACGAAATATCGCAGAGCGCGCACGTCCAAGATGATCCCCCGTCCAAAAAGCGGAATGTTCAAGTAATGAAAAAAACGACTTATTTGGATGATTTTAAGTCATTACGAGATTTGGCCTGCGCTTCCTATACTGCGGGAAATTCGACCCGGAGCAGGCCGGCAAGGCGCGCTTCGGACGTCACGAAACGCCGCGCTAGACGGCGCCTGGACGTCGGCGGCATACCGTCGCGTCCAGCCGCGAGCCGCCGGCTTTTGAATCTGGAGACACCATGCATACCGACCGTATCCGCCACCCCGGGCTACGTGCCAAGATCACGACCGCGCAACAGGCGGCCCTGCTGGTCGAAGACGGCATGACCGTGGGCATGAGCGGTTTCACGCGTGCCGGCGATTGCAAGTCGGTGCCCGCGGCGCTGGCCGCGCGCGCCGAGCGCGAACCGCTTGCCATCACGCTGATCACCGGCGCCTCGCTGGGGCACGACACCGACAAGATGCTGGCGCAGGCCAATGCGCTCGCTCGCCGCATGCCGTTCCAGGTTGACACCACCCTGCGCCGCAAGATCAACCAGGGCGAGGTTGCCTTCATCGACCAGCACCTGTCGGAGACCGCCGAGCAACTGCGCGCCGGCCACATCGGCCCGGTCGACGTGGCCATCATCGAGGCCGCCGCCATCACCGAAACCGGCGCCATTGTGCCCACCATGTCGGTGGGCAACTCCGCGTCGTTCGCGCAGCAGGCTCAGCGCATCATCATCGAGCTGAACCTCGGTGTCCCGGCCGCCATCGAAGGCCTGCACGACATCTACGTTCCCACTGACAGGCCTCGGCGCGAGCCGATCGGCCTGGTCTCGGTCGACCAACGCATCGGTCAGCCCTGCATCGAGGTCGATCCTGACAGGATCGCCGCCATCGTCATCACGCACGAGCCGGATAGCCCCTCCAATGCCCTGCCGCCGGATGCCGAAACCAGCGCCATTGCGGCCCACATCAACACCTTCCTGCGCGCGGAGGTCGCCGCCGGCCGCCTGGACAGTACGCTGTTGCCGCTGCAGGCCGGCATCGGCACCATTGCCAATGCCGTGTTGCATGGCTTCGAGTCGTCGGAGTTCGAAGGCCTGACGATGTATTCGGAAGTGCTGCAGGACAGCGCCATCGAATTGCTGGACCAAGGCAAGTTGGCGTTCGCCTCGGCCTCGTCCATTACCGTTTCCCGGCCGGTCTATGAAAAGATCCTGGCCAATATCGAGCATTACCGTGAACGCATCGTGCTGCGTCCGCAAGAGATTAGCAACGCGCCGGAGATCGTGCGCCGCCTTGGCATCATTGCGATCAACACCGCGCTGGAATTCGACATCTACGGCAACGTCAATTCGACCCATGTCGGCGGTACCCACATGATGAATGGCATCGGCGGTTCGGGTGACTTCGCCCGCAATGCCCATCTGGCGATCTTCGTGTCCAAGTCCATGGCCAAGAACGGTGATATTTCCAGTGTCGTGCCGATGGTCTCGCATGTCGATCACACGGAACACGACGTCGACGTGTTGGTGACCGAATGCGGCCTGGCCGATCTGCGCGGCCTGGCGCCGCGCGAGCGCGCCCGCGCCATCATCCAGCATTGCGTCCATCCCTCTTACCGCGATGCGTTGCAGGACTATTTCGATCGCGCCTGCGAACGTGGGGGCCAGACGCCGCACCTGCTGGAAGAGGCCTTTTCCTGGCACCAGCGCTTCAATCAGGCCGACTCCATGCGCGCGACGCCGCCCGCGGCCCGCAAAGTCGCCTGAACGCGACTACCGCCGGCGGTCCGGAGACCGCTGGCGCCGCGCTACACCTGCTTTGGCGGCGCTGTTCCGTGTTCAGCGCTGGACTCAAGGCCGTTGCCGCATCGCTCCAGTTCGTCGCGCAACCACTGCTTCAAGGCGACCAGCGGTTCCCAATCACGCAGGCTGGGGCGGTAGACCAGGTGATAGGTCTGGGCCTGTTCGTAGTGCACGGTCACAGGCGACACCTGCACCAGGCGCCCCGCGTTGATCGCATCGGCGGCCAGCAGCTCGCGTCCCAGGGTGATGCCCAAGCCCTGTTCCGCCGCCTGCAGCATCATGCCGGCATCATTGAACGTGGCCACGGGCGTGACCGGCACGCTCAGGCCGGCGCCGTTGAACCAGTGTTGCCACATCTCGCGCTCACCCAGCAGCGGTTGGCGCGCGAGCGTCTCGGGCGTGTTGTCGGGTAGCGCCGCGGCGGTCTCCGGCGAAGCCAGCACAATCAACGGCAACGGCAGATCGAACAGCGGTTCCGACGCCACACCGGGCCAGGGGCCGCGGCCGAACCGCAGCGCGGCGTGAAAGCCATCGCGCAACAAATCCACGACGTTTTGCGAGGTCTCGATCTCCAACGAGAGTTCCGGATGGCGCTTGTGCCAGCGCGCCATGCGCGGCAACAGCCAGCGTTGTGCGAACGACGGCAGCACCGAGACGCGCAAGCGCTGCGCGCTGCCGCTGGCGGCGGCAGCCGCCGCCATCACCCCCTCGTCCAGCAGCGCCATCGCGCTCTGCACGCTGCACAACAGGGCCGCGCCCGCGGCGTTGAGCACGATGCCGCGTCCACTGCGATCGAACAGCGCAAAGCCGAGTTGTTCTTCCAGGCCCTTGATCTGTTGGCTGACGGCGCTATGGGTCAGGTGCAGGCGATCGGCGGCGGCACGCAGGTTTTGCAGTTCGGCGACGACACGGAACGCGGGCAGGGTATTAAGGGGCAGGCGCATGCGTAGGATAAGAAATTGGCTGCTGCGGTCGGTGGGAGCGCTTCGGCACGGCGGCGGGGAAGGGCAAGGGAGAAGATTGATTGGTTAGTTTATCTGAACGATATGGGTAAAACAATTCGATTTTCTGCGCAGGTTTGGGCGAATAAGCTTACCGGAACGAATGATCCCAAGGAGCCTGCCCATGTCCCCGCAAACCTGTTTCCAGGCATCGCCATCCGCGGCCCCAGCCTCGCCGCCGACCGGGCCATCCTTGGCGTCTGTGGTCGTCGGTCTGAGTGCATCAGCAGTCTCCCGCGACATTGGCACGCCATCGAAGGCCATGGTGCCCGCGCCCTCGGCGCCGGGCGGAATCCTGCTCCGGCTATGGCGTCGCTATCGCCAACGGCGCGCCCACGCCGTGTTGCGCAACCTGGCCGAGGAAATGGACCCGCATATGCTGGCTGATATCGGGGCGCCGCAATGGCTGGTCAACCAGAGCACGGCGAACCGGGCGTTGACGCGCAGGGTGGGAGTGGAATACCTGCGCTGGTAGCCGGGACGCGCGCGGCTGACTGCCGCACCGGCTGGCCGTCGGCGTCAGGGCGGCCTGCCAGCGGTATGACAGATGCTCGCCTGGATGCTCTCTCTATCTATATATATAGACAGCTTCTATATATAGACAGCTGGCGAAAGGACCGCTGCCCGCGTCGGCGCCAACCGCTTGCTCATCCGCGGTAGCGTCCGAAGCCATCAGTCAGAATGATTCCAGCGCGACGGCCTGCCGTGCTGGAATCCTCTTTCTGCAAAATGCGTGTCATGCTGGCGTGACAAGCCGAAATTCTGTGCTATAGTCTCGCTCCTTCGCAGTTCAAGCAGTTTTGTTGAGCGGCGGGGCCAGGCAAGTGCAACGGATCCGAAGGCTACGGCAAGCGGGTTTGTCGCAGGGCAGCAAGGCGGTGGGTCAGTGATGATTCTCTCGAACCGGCGGTCAGCGAATTTTGCGTAAGTCGGTGCAAATCAGGCAGAAGCCAGTTGCACGATCTGCAAAAATTGTGCTATAGTCTTGGGCTTGGCTGGTGACGGCGAATCAGGGTTTACCCGGTAGGGTGGTCTGAGCAGCGTTACAAGCCGACTGGGCGGTAACCAACCTCTGGAGCGATCCAGGGCTGCTGAAGGTGGAGTGATTCACTGGCTGGCAGGGTTGCAGGAAAGGGTGCAAGTCAGGCAGAAGCCGGTTGCATAATCTGCAAAAGTTGTGTTATAGTTTCAGGCTTGGCGGTTACCGAAAACTTAGGGATAACCCTGATATTTCGATAGCTGCTAAAGAGGAAAGCCTAGCGTTAGCCGGGTGAGGCCTGAAGAGGTCGTAGGCAAGGCAGCGAAATGAAGTAAGTGACGCTGACTTGACAAACGATAAAAACTTCTTCATAATCTCGTTTCTCTGCTGCTGACACAGCGATCGACGCGAAAGCGAAATCGCCGAGGAAAGCAGAAGATGCAGTAAGTAGTACAGAATTTAGCAGTACCGCTCTTTAACAATTAAACAACCGATAAGTGTGGGCGCTTGATGCGAGTGCGCAGTGGTCAGGTTTTAAACCCTGGTCACAAGCACAATGAAATCAAGTGCTCACTAGAAGTGAAGTACCTTAGACGTCAAGTTTAAGAACATACCTCACTTCCTTTGAGTAGCGACGTATGACTCGGTTCTTCGGAACTAAGAAATACGAAACAAATACAGAGATTAAACTGAAGAGTTTGATCCTGGCTCAGATTGAACGCTAGCGGGATGCCTTACACATGCAAGTCGAACGGCAGCACGGACTTCGGTCTGGTGGCGAGTGGCGAACGGGTGAGTAATGTATCGGAACGTGCCCAGTAGCGGGGGATAACTACGCGAAAGCGTAGCTAATACCGCATACGCCCTACGGGGGAAAGCAGGGGATCGCAAGACCTTGCACTATTGGAGCGGCCGATATCGGATTAGCTAGTTGGTGGGGTAACGGCTCACCAAGGCGACGATCCGTAGCTGGTTTGAGAGGACGACCAGCCACACTGGGACTGAGACACGGCCCAGACTCCTACGGGAGGCAGCAGTGGGGAATTTTGGACAATGGGGGAAACCCTGATCCAGCCATCCCGCGTGTGCGATGAAGGCCTTCGGGTTGTAAAGCACTTTTGGCAGGAAAGAAACGTCGCGGGTTAATACCCCGCGGAACTGACGGTACCTGCAGAATAAGCACCGGCTAACTACGTGCCAGCAGCCGCGGTAATACGTAGGGTGCAAGCGTTAATCGGAATTACTGGGCGTAAAGCGTGCGCAGGCGGTTCGGAAAGAAAGATGTGAAATCCCAGAGCTTAACTTTGGAACTGCATTTTTAACTACCGGGCTAGAGTGTGTCAGAGGGAGGTGGAATTCCGCGTGTAGCAGTGAAATGCGTAGATATGCGGAGGAACACCGATGGCGAAGGCAGCCTCCTGGGATAACACTGACGCTCATGCACGAAAGCGTGGGGAGCAAACAGGATTAGATACCCTGGTAGTCCACGCCCTAAACGATGTCAACTAGCTGTTGGGGTCTTCGGACCTTGGTAGCGCAGCTAACGCGTGAAGTTGACCGCCTGGGGAGTACGGTCGCAAGATTAAAACTCAAAGGAATTGACGGGGACCCGCACAAGCGGTGGATGATGTGGATTAATTCGATGCAACGCGAAAAACCTTACCTACCCTTGACATGTCTGGAATGCCGAAGAGATTTGGCAGTGCTCGCAAGAGAACTGGAACACAGGTGCTGCATGGCTGTCGTCAGCTCGTGTCGTGAGATGTTGGGTTAAGTCCCGCAACGAGCGCAACCCTTGTCATTAGTTGCTACGAAAGGGCACTCTAATGAGACTGCCGGTGACAAACCGGAGGAAGGTGGGGATGACGTCAAGTCCTCATGGCCCTTATGGGTAGGGCTTCACACGTCATACAATGGTCGGGACAGAGGGTCGCCAACCCGCGAGGGGGAGCCAATCCCAGAAACCCGATCGTAGTCCGGATCGCAGTCTGCAACTCGACTGCGTGAAGTCGGAATCGCTAGTAATCGCGGATCAGCATGTCGCGGTGAATACGTTCCCGGGTCTTGTACACACCGCCCGTCACACCATGGGAGTGGGTTTTACCAGAAGTAGTTAGCCTAACCGCAAGGGGGGCGATTACCACGGTAGGATTCATGACTGGGGTGAAGTCGTAACAAGGTAGCCGTATCGGAAGGTGCGGCTGGATCACCTCCTTTCAGAGCTTAGTGCTCGTGTTAAGCGTCCACTCTTATCGGTTGTTTGATATAGCTGGGATCGGTTGTGGGCTTGGGTAGAGGGACTCCTCCCTGTGTCCATGACTTCTGACTACTGATCCGAGAAGGTTTTGGGTCTGTAGCTCAGTCGGTTAGAGCACCGTCTTGATAAGGCGGGGGTCGTTGGTTCGAATCCAACCAGACCCACCAAGTATTCGCGGGCATGAGATGTCGTGGATATGGGGGTGTAGCTCAGCTGGGAGAGCGCCTGCTTTGCAAGCAGGATGTCATCGGTTCGATCCCGTTCACCTCCACCAAGATCTTGATCACCTGGTGGTGATGTAGAAGCTAACTCATAACGCTGCGAGCAGCGCTATGAGTTGGGTTTTACCCAACAGCTATATTCGTTCTTTAACAATCTGGAAGAAGCACAACGAAATGTGCTCATCAAGTAGTCAGCGTTGCTGATGAAGATGGGTACGGGTTGTGATTGCATTAATTTTGTTCCAAGTTCTCAAGACTGGGGTGAATAACCTCAGACTGCTTTGAAACTTATGAACGGCACAAACGCTAATACTCAGGTCCTATAGCCTACAGCGTTATAGGATCAAGCGACTAAGTGCATATGGTGGATGCCTTGGCGATCACAGGCGATGAAGGACGTAGTAGCCTGCGAAAAGCTGCGGGGAGCTGGCAAACAAGCTTTGATCCGCAGATATCCGAATGGGGAAACCCACTGCGCAAGCAGTATCCCTGACTGAATACATAGGTCAGTGGAGGCGAACCGGGTGAACTGAAACATCTCAGTAGCTCGAGGAAAAGAAATCAACCGAGATTCCGAAAGTAGTGGCGAGCGAAATCGGAAGAGCCTTTACGTTTTAGCATGCAAGATAGTCGAACGGAATGGAAAGTCCGGCCGTAGCAGGTGATAGCCCTGTAGACGAAATTTTGTGTGTGGAACTAAGCGTAAGAAAAGTAGGGCGGGACACGTGAAATCCTGTTTGAAGATGGGGGGACCATCCTCCAAGGCTAAATACTCGTGATCGACCGATAGTGAACCAGTACCGTGAGGGAAAGGCGAAAAGAACCCCGGAAGGGGAGTGAAATAGATCCTGAAACCGTATGCATACAAACAGTAGGAGCCTCCTTGTGGGGTGACTGCGTACCTTTTGTATAATGGGTCAGCGACTTACATTCAGTGGCAAGGTTAACCGAATAGGGAAGCCGTAGCGAAAGCGAGTCCGAATAGGGCGATTCAGTCGCTGGGTGTAGACCCGAAACCAGATGATCTATCCATGGCCAGGTTGAAGGCACGGTAACACGTGCTGGAGGACCGAACCCACTAATGTTGAAAAATTAGGGGATGAGCTGTGGATAGGGGTGAAAGGCTAAACAAATCTGGAAATAGCTGGTTCTCTCCGAAAACTATTTAGGTAGTGCCTCAAGTATTACTGCGGGGGGTAGAGCACTGTTATAGCTAGGGGGTCATGGCGACTTACCAAACTATGGCAAACTCCGAATACCCGCAAGTACAGCTTGGGAGACAGAGCACCGGGTGCTAACGTCCGGACTCAAGAGGGAAACAACCCAGACCGCCAGCTAAGGTCCCGAATTATCGCTAAGTGGGAAACGAAGTGGGAAGGCATAGACAGTCAGGAGGTTGGCTTAGAAGCAGCCATCCTTTAAAGAAAGCGTAATAGCTCACTGATCGAGTCGTCCTGCGCGGAAGATGTAACGGGGCTAAGCGATAAACCGAAGCTGCGGGTGTGCACTTTGTGCACGCGGTAGGAGAGCGTTCTGTAAGCCTGCGAAGGTGGCTTGTAAAGGCTGCTGGAGGTATCAGAAGTGCGAATGCTGACATGAGTAGCGATAAAGGGGGTGAAAAGCCCCCTCGCCGTAAGTCCAAGGTTTCCTGCGCAACGTTCATCGGCGCAGGGTGAGTCGGCCCCTAAGGCGAGGCAGAGATGCGTAGCTGATGGGAAGCTGGTTAATATTCCAGCACCGTCGTACAGTGCGATGGGGGGACGGATCGCGGAAGATCATCAGGGTGTTGGATGTCCCTGTTGACGTATCGAAGATGGCGCTTAGGCAAATCCGGGCGCGTAAATCAAGGGTACGGCACGAGCGAGCATAGCTTGCGAAGTGATTGGAAGTGGTTCCAAGAAAAGCCTCTAAGCTTCAGCTGTACGAGACCGTACCGCAAACCGACACAGGTGGACGGGATGAATATTCCAAGGCGCTTGAGAGAACTCAGGAGAAGGAACTCGGCAAATTGATACCGTAACTTCGGGAGAAGGTATACCCCGGTAGTGTGAAGCGCCTGCGCGCTTAGCATGATGGGGTCGCAGAGAATCGGTGGCTGCGACTGTTTATTAAAAACACAGCACTCTGCAAAGACGAAAGTCGACGTATAGGGTGTGACGCCTGCCCGGTGCCGGAAGGTTAAGTGATGGGGTGCAAGCTCTTGATCGAAGCCCCGGTAAACGGCGGCCGTAACTATAACGGTCCTAAGGTAGCGAAATTCCTTGTCGGGTAAGTTCCGACCTGCACGAATGGCGTAACGATGGCCACACTGTCTCCTCCTGAGACTCAGCGAAGTTGAAGTGTTTGTGATGATGCAATCTACCCGCGGCTAGACGGAAAGACCCCATGAACCTTTACTGTAGCTTTGCATTGATCTGTGAACCGGCCTGTGTAGGATAGGTGGGAGGCTTTGAAGCGTGGTCGCTAGATCACGTGGAGCCATCCTTGAAATACCACCCTGGTTTGTTTGCGGTTCTAACCTTGGTCCGTTATCCGGATCGGGGACAGTGCATGGTGGGCAGTTTGACTGGGGCGGTCTCCTCCCAAAGTGTAACGGAGGAGTTCGAAGGTACGCTAGGTACGGTCGGAAATCGTGCTGATAGTGCAATGGCATAAGCGTGCTTGACTGTGAGACTGACAAGTCGAACAGGTGCGAAAGCAGGACATAGTGATCCGGTGGTTCTGAATGGAAGGGCCATCGCTCAACGGATAAAAGGTACTCTGGGGATAACAGGCTGATACCGCCCAAGAGTTCATATCGACGGCGGTGTTTGGCACCTCGATGTCGGCTCATCTCATCCTGGGGCTGTAGCCGGTCCCAAGGGTATGGCTGTTCGCCATTTAAAGAGGTACGTGAGCTGGGTTTAAAACGTCGTGAGACAGTTTGGTCCCTATCTGCCGTGGGCGTTGGATACTTGACGGAGCCTGCTCCTAGTACGAGAGGACCGGAGTGGACGTACCTCTGGTGTACCGGTTGTCATGCCAATGGCATTGCCGGGTAGCTAAGTACGGAAGAGATAACCGCTGAAGGCATCTAAGCGGGAAACTCGTCTGAAGATTAGGTATCCCGGGGACTTGATCCCCCTAAAGAGTCGTTCGAGACCAGGACGTTGATAGGTCGGGTGTGGAAGCGCAGTAATGCGTTAAGCTAACCGATACTAATTGCTCGTGAGGCTTGATCCTATAACACTGATGGTTATGACCTGGTGATGTAGCGTTCCAAGTGTCGTTCAATACAAAATCTGGCTGCCCCGTCAGCAGCCAGCCAACACCAATTACACCCACCTGTGCGTGATCGTCGAGCACCGCTCTGATCACCACACGTTGCGCTTCTTCCAAGATTGGAGCGGTTGTCCCCAAGGACAGCCTCTCAACCCGTTACGCCTGACGACCATAGCAAGGTGGTACCACTCCTTCCCATCCCGAACAGGACAGTGAAACGCCTTTGCGCCGATGATAGTGGACGGACGTCTGTGAAAGTAGGTCATCGTCAGGCTTTTATTGCTCAAAACCCCATAGGCTCGCGCCTGTGGGGTTTTGTTTTTGTGAAAGGGCTGTTTGCGCAGTACGACCATCGAGCCAGGCTCTGGTTGTGACAGCGAAGCGGACCGGCAGTATCCAGGATTGGAGTTCCCGCCCTCGTGGCGGCATGCTCGACAAGTCAAGCCTGATACCCATAGCAAGGTGGTACCACTCCTTCCCATCCCGAACAGGACAGTGAAACGCCTTCGCGCCGATGATAGTGGACGGACGTCTGTGAAAGTAGGTCAGTATCAGGCAGTTATTGCAGAAGAAAACCCCGCAGGCTAACGCCTGCGGGGTTTTTTGCTTTTGCCGCGGCAGCCGGGTTTCAGACAGCTTGACGCTGTGTGTTGTCGGGCAGTTGACGTCGCAAGGCGATGAAGAAGAGTTCGGACTGCAGGCGTTCGCTTTGGATTTGCGCCGCGACCTTGGCGGCGATCCGTGAATCCACGGGAGCCAGGGGCCGACCGGTGGATTGCGCCAGCACTTGCGCGGTGCATGCGCGTTCCAGGAAGAACAGATCGTCGTAGGCGTAATCGAGGCGTTCGCCGCAGACCACTACGCCGTGATTGCCAAGGAAAGCGATGTCCGCGCCTTGCATGGCATGGGCGATGCGCGCGCCTTCGCTCGCGTCCAGGGCCAGGCCGTTGTATGCGCCATCGATGGCGATACGGCCATGGAAGCGCATGGCGTTCTGCGAGAGCGTGGTATCCAGGGCCCGGTCGGCCGTGAGCGTCAGTGCCGTGGCATAGGGCATGTGGGTGTGCAGCACACAGGCCTTGCCGGCGATGTGGTGGATCGCGGCATGAATGAACATCGCGGTGGGTTCGACCTCGTGGCGGCCCGCCAGTTTGCGGCCCTGCGCATCGACCAGCACGATATCGTCGGCATGCACTTCATGCCACATCAGGCCACGCGGATTCAAGAGGAAGTGGTCAGTGTCACCCGGCAAGGCCACGCTGAAGTGGTTGCATACGCCTTCGCCAAGCCCGTGCGCGGCCGCCGCGCGCAGGGCCAGCGCCAGATCGGCTCGCAGGGCGGCGACTCGGTCCGCGTGGAACAGGGCATCAGCGAAGTGGGGGTCTTTGTTCATGGGTATCCCGAAGAGAAGACGAGGATGATGGTTAATAGGCGAGCGCTGGTCGGCCGGAACCGCGGGCGGCAGGGCGGCGCCGGTTGGGAGGGGGCCGGCCAGCGCCGCAGCGCTACATCCAGCCGGCTTGCCGGAACAGGTCCGGGACCTGGTCCAGCGTCGATACAGTAGCGTCGGGACGATAGTCCGGCAAGGGTTGACGGCCGGTGCCACGATCAATCCAGACGCAGCGGAAGCCGATGTCGCGCGCGGCGGCGTGATCCAGGTGCGGACTGGCGCAGATATGCACGGCCTCGCGCGGCGTGATGCCCAGGCTGTCATGGGCATGCGCGAAGATCTGCCTCGCCGGCTTGTAGGCGCCCGCCTGTTCCGCCGTGATGACGCGGTCGACGTGGCCACCTAACTGCGCCACGTTGCCGGCGATGATGGCATCGTCGGTGTTGGAGATGATGCATAGCCGGAAGCCGGCGCGTTTGAGCTCGGCCAAGGTGTCGACCACCTCGGGAAACGGTGGCATGGCCGAGATACTGCCGATCAGCAATTCGGCGTCTTCAGGACGATATGAGAGATCCAGGTCGCGCATGGTCAGCCGCAGCGCTTCCCGCGTGATTTCGACGAATGACATGTGGGGCGGCCTGCTTTCCAGCCGATGTTCGTGCTGGTCATACACATGCAGGAACTGTGCCGGTGTCGGTGTATGCCGCTGCGGGTGCGCGGCGAGGATCCGGGCCACTGCGGCCTGTAGCCCTTCGTCCCATTGGATCAGCGTGCCGTAGCAGTCGAAGGTCAGCCACGGCGGGCGGGGTAGGGGGGCCAGGGGCATGAGTGTTTCCTTTGGAAAGTTGCTGGTGCCGGCCCAGCTTAGGGGGCTACACGGGAAGTTGTAAAATTAATAAATGAACTCATATCAGTGGATTATCAAATATCCAGTGGCGTGAGAGGCCGGCCATCTCCTCATCGCCTTCCCGCGGGATAGCTCATGCTCGATCTGGAACTGCTTAGAACCCTTGTTTGTGTGGTTGACGAAGGCAGCTTTACGCGCGCCGCCAGCCGGGTGCATCGCACGCAGTCGACTGTCAGCCAGCAAGTGCGCAAGCTGGAGCAGGCTGTCGGCAAGACGCTGCTGCGGCGGGACCGGGCCGGCAACCAGGTAGCGGCCACCGAAGACGGCGAACTCATGCTGACGTACGCGCGCAAGTTGCTGGCGATGGCCGACGAAGCCGAGGCCGTACTGTCGGCGCCGTGCGGGGCGCAAGTGATCCGGCTGGGCATCCCCGAGGATTTCGATGTTTCACGCCTGGCGGTGTTGCTGGCTGGCTTTGCCGCCAGCCATCCGGATATCCGCCTGGAGACGGGCAGCGGGATGAGCGCCGACCTGCAGGCGCGCCTGGCAGCGGGCGAAATCGATCTGGCGTTGATCAAGCGCGAACCCGGTGACGGCCCCTGTCTGGCGGCATGGCCCGAGCGCTTGCTGTGGGTGGGCGATGCACGCCTGTTGCTGCGCGACGGGCCGGTGCCGCTGGTGTTGTTCCCGCAGGGCTGTATCTATCGCAAGCGCATGATCTATGCGTTGGAAAGTGCCGGGCGTTCGTGGCGCGTCGCGTATCACAGCCAGAGTCTGGCGGGCGTGCAAGCGGCGGTGACGGCGGGGTTGGGGATTTCTTTGCTGCCCGCCTTTGCATGTCTGCCGCAGCACGGAATACTCGGGGCGGCACAGGGGCTGGCGCCGGCGCCGCCTACCGAACTGGCGATTGTGGGTGACGCGCGCACGGCGGCGCGCGGCGCGGTGGCGAAACTGGTGGCGGTATTGGAAAGTGCGACAGGGCCGGACAGTGCCGCATCGCGCACGCTGGCGTCAGCGTAGATCGCCGTCCAGGTAGTACCAGCGTCCGTCTTCGCGCACGAATCGGCTGGTCTCGTGCATCCGGCTGGCGCGTCCGGCAAGGCGGCTGCGGGCCACGAACTCGACCGTGGCATGGTCCGCGTCGCTATCGCGGGCCTGCTTGATCGTCAGCCCCAGCCACTTCAGGCCGGGCGGATTCGGTTCGAGCGACGCCGGGCGCGTGGTGGGATGCCAGGTGTCGAGCAGGTAAGCGAGCTGATCCAGCACGAAAGCGCTGTAGCGCGAGCGCATCAGGTCTTGCGCGGTGGGGGCCTGCAGGGCCAGCGGGCCCGCATGCCAACGGCCGCAGCAGGCGGTGTAGGGCTTGGCCGTGCCGCAGGGACAGGCGATCTGGTCGGGCGTGGTCACGGCGTGGTTCAGGCGAGCAGGTCGTTGTATTCGGGATGGCGCCGCATGTAGACGGCGGCGTAGGAGCACTGCGGGCGCACTTTCCAGCCTCGCGCGCGGGCGTCATCGAGCGCGGCGCGGGTGAGTTCGGCGGCGATGCCGCGGCCGCCGACCTGGCTGGGAACGCCAGTGTGGGCGATGGTCATCACGCCGTCGCGCAGGTGGTAGTCCAGCACGCACAACACGCCGTCGACGGTGGCGGTGTAGCGGCTATGTGCGGTGTCGTGGGTGACGGAAACCATGGGAATTCCTGGGGGGAGGCGGGCCTGCGAGGCAGGGCGTTGTCATAGGATACCAGTGGCGCACGGCGGCCCCAATCACGAGGTCTCGTGCGGGTTCGCGTGCGCCACCGGCCCGCCGCGGCGGGGGCCATGCTCGGCCCTGCCGGGGCGGTTTCAGCGCTGCAGCGTCTTCAGCAGCGCCGTCAGTTGCGCATCGCGCGCCTGCACCAGGTCGGCGATGCTGCGCGCGCCGGCCTCGGCGTTGACCCCGTCGATCAGGCGCTGTTGCAGTTCGGGCGTGACCACGGGAGTGCCCAGATCATCCCACCAGGACTGCACCGGGCCCAGCAGGTGTTCCATGAAATGGGCCAGGCCTCCGGCGCCGCCGCCCAGATTGAAGGTCATGTGCGGACCGAACAGGGCCCAGCGCAAGCCCGGCCCCTGCGATACGGCGGCGTCGATGTCGGCCACGCTGGCGACATTGTCAGCGGCCAGGTGGATGGCTTCGCGCCACAGCGCAGCCTGCAGGCGGTTGGCGATATGGCCCGGGACTTCCTTGTTGACGCGGATCGGATACTTGCCCAGTTGCCGGTAGAAGTCGATGCAACGATCGATGGTGGCCGCCGAGGTGTGCTTGCCACCCACAACCTCCACCAGCGGGATCAGGTGCGGCGGGTTGAACGGATGGCCGATGACAAAGCGCGAGGGATGTTCGCAGCGCGCCTGCAGGCGGCTCATGATGAGTCCCGACGAACTGGAGGCGACGATCGCATGGGGCGCCAGCAGGGCGTCCATGCGCGCGAACAGTTCGGTTTTGAAGTCTTCGCGTTCCGGCGCATTTTCCTGCACAAAGTCGACATCGCGCAGCGCGATCGTGAGGTCGGGCTCGAAGCGCAGGTTGTCGGGCGTTGCACCCGCTGCGACGCGTCCCAGTTCGGCCAGCACCGGCCAGGCGGCGGCGACCCGCGCGCGCGTCAGCGCTTCGGCGTCGGCGGCGGGATCGCTGACCACGACCTCGAGCCCATGCGCCAGGAACAGCGCGGCCCAGCTGGCACCGATGGTGCCGGCGCCGACGACGGCAACGCGGCGGATGGCAGGGGTGTTGGACGTGACGGTCATGCGGCGCTCCGGAAAGTGTCGATAGGAGAGCCCATTGTGAAGCAAAGACAACGCGCTTGCCATGCGCGGCGCTCGCGGCGCGCCGGGCTATGCGTTGCGGGCCAGGCGCAGGTAGCGCCATACCAGCATCACCGCGCCCAGATAGGAGAGGCTGATGATGGCGTAGGCGGCGGGCAGGCTGGCGTGCCAATCCGGCAGCAGGTGCAGGATGGTGCCCATTAGCGCGACGCCCACCAGCGCGCCCGATTGGCGGTTGGCGTTCAGCGCGGCGGCGGCACTGTTGGCGTGATGCTTGCCCGATACCTGCATGACTACACTGGTCATTGCGGGCACCGCGATGCCCACGCCCAGGTTAGCCAGCGCCACGATCGTGGCGAAGGGCCAGTACGGCATGGCGGGCGTGAACATGAACAGGCCGGCCGCGCTCATGGCCGCGGCCAGCGCAATGCCGCCCAATAGCGTGGCCGCGACATTCCAGCGTGCCGACGCCCGGCCCGACAATAGATTGCCGATCGAGAACACCGCCAGCATGGGCACCAGCTGGATGCCGGTCTGCAAGGCGTCGGCGCCGCGCGCATGCTGCAGGAACAGACTGAGCAGGAACAACTGGCCGTAGGCCGCGAGATTGATCAGAAAGCCCACGCCGTTGGCCGCCGGAAACTGCGCCGTCTGGAACAGGGCACGGGGCAGGATCGGTTCGGCGTGGCGCCGCTCGCGCCGCACCAGCGCCACGCCTGCCAGCGCGCCGACGGCCGCCGCTGCCAGGATGGGCGCTGACGACCAGCCATAGGCGTTGCCCTGGATCAGGACAAAACACAGCGATGCCAGCGCCGTGACGCCAAGCGCGTGGCTGAGGGGGTTGAGCGCGCGCGGCCGGCGCGGCGCGGCCTGGATGCGGCGCCGCGCCAGCCAGAGGCCTGCCAGGCCCAAGGGCAGGTTGATGAGGAAGATGCCACGCCAGCCGAATTGGTGGATCAGCACGCCGCCCAGCAACGGACCGGCGGCGCCGGCCACGGCGACGATGGCCGACCAGGCCGCCAGCATGCGATTGCGCACTTGTTCGTCGTCGTAGGCATGGGCCAGCAGGCTCAGGGAGCTGGGCATGAACAGCGCCGCGCCGAGGCCTTGCAACATACGGGCGCCGATCAGCAGGTCGCCGTCCGGCGCGATGCCGCACAGCAGGGAGGCGAGGGTGAAGACCCCCAGGCCGGCCAGGTAGATGGTCTTGGCGCCGTAGCGGTCCGCCAGCGCGCCGGCCACCAGCAGCAGGGCGGCAAAAGTGAGGGTATAGCCATCGACGATCCAGACCAGGTCGGTGAGCGGCACGGTGAACTGCTGCGCGATGCTCGGCAGGGCGACATTGACGACCGTAACGTCCAGCATGGCCATGACGAAGCCGATGGCCAGCGTGACCAGGGGCAGCAGGCCGGTGGTGGCGGCTGCGGTCGCTGGCGCGGGGGGAACTGGGGTGGCGGGGCAGGCGGTACGCATGGGGGACTTCCGGGGAACTTGCCAAGACGCACAGGTTAGGATTTTTCCTTGATGCAAAAAAGAGGAATAATTGCTTGATTGGGATGCAAATTTGCATCATCCGGACCTCGTGGGAGCGGCCAGATCGATGGATTGGGACAATGCGCGTATCTTCCTGGCGATTTATCGCAATGGCACCCTGCGCGGCGCGGCCGCGCTGTTGCAGATCGACCAGGCCACGGCGGGGCGGCGGCTGGCGGCGCTGGAGGCGTCGCTGGATGCGCGACTGTTCCTGCGCACGCCATCGGGCTACGTGCCGACCGCCGCGGGCGAACAGGCCTTTGCCGCGGCCGAACGGATGGAACTGGCCGCCGATCAGTTGCAGCGCCAGATGCAGGGACTGGATCACCGGCTCTCGGGCGTGGTGCGGGTGGCGGCATCCGAGACCGTGGCCAGTTACTACATCATGCAAGCCGTACGCCGGCTGCACGGGCAACATCCCGATATCCGCGTCTCGTTGTCAACGTCGATCCAGTTGAGCAACCTGACGCGGCGCGAGGCCGATCTGGCGATCCGCAACGTCAAGCCGGACAGTCCCGACCTGATCCACCGTCTACTGGCACGGCGCGAGGTCGGCCTGTATGCATCGAAATCCTATGTCAAGGCGCATGGCGAGCCGCGCCCCGGCACCGCATTCGCCGGCCATACGCTCGTGACCTACCAGCAGGCGGTGCTGCCTGGCTGGTCCGATACCTTCTGCGGCGAGCCGACCGGCAATGGCCGTATCGCAATGGAACTGAATTCCGGCGTGATGATCATCGAGGCGGTGGCGGCGGGGCTGGGGATCGGCGAGCTGCCGGTTCACATGGCGCCGCAGTATCCGGACCTGGTGCGGATCTGGCCGAACCGGAGCGAGTCCTATGAGCTGTGGCTGGTGATGCATGGCGACCTGAACCGCACGGCGCGTGTGCGGGCCATGGCCGATGCCATCATCGAGGTGTTCGAGGAAGACTCGCGCGCGCGCGGGCTGCGGTAACCCGTGGCTTGTGGCGCATGGCAAGGGGCGCTAAGGTTGACCATCCGGCGCCATGGTGGCGCTGCTTCCCCTCTTGCAACAGGAGTGCCGCGTGTCCGATCTTTGGCGTTTGTCCGCAGTAGAGCTTGCCGCCCTTGTCCGCCGGCGCGACGTTTCCGCGGTGGAGGCCGCGCGCAGCGCGCTGGCGCGCTTGCAAGACGTGAATCCCCGGATCAACGCCGTGGTCGATCATCGTCCCGATGACACACTGGCCCAGGCTGCCGAGATCGACCGGGCGTTGGCGCGCGGCGATGATCCCGGCGTGCTGGCCGGCGTGCCGGTGACGGTCAAGGTCAACGTCGACCAGGCTGGCTATGCCACCACCAACGGCGTGACGCTGCAGAAAGACCTGCTTGCCCGCGTCAACAATCCCGTGGTCGACAACCTGCGCCGCGCCGGCGCCGTGATCGTCGGCCGCACCAACACGCCGGCGTTCTCGCTGCGCTGGTTCACCGGTAACCTGCTGCATGGCGACACGCGCAATCCGCGCAATCCCGCGCTGACGCCGGGAGGATCCTCCGGTGGCGCGGCGGCGGCGGTGGCGGCGGGCATCGGACATCTGGCGCATGGCACCGACATCGCCGGCTCCATCCGCTATCCGGCCTATGCCTGCGGCGTGCACGGCCTGCGCCCCTCGCTGGGGCGTGTGGCCGCCTACAACGCGGCCTTGCCCGAACGCACCATCGGCGGCCAGATCACGGCGGTGTCGGGGCCGTTGGGGCGTCGGATCGCTGACCTGCGGGTGGGCCTGGCCGCCCTGTCCGCGCCCGATGCACGCGACCCCTGGTGGGTGCCGGCGCCGCTGACCGGGCCCGCCGTGCCGCGCCGGGCGGCGCTGTGCCTGAATCCCGATGGCATGGACACCGATCCCGCGGTGGTCAAGGCCTTGCAGGAGGCGGCCAGGCGCTTGAGCGAGGCCGGCTGGTCGGTGGACACGATCGACAGCGTGCCGCCCTTGCGGGAAGCTGCCGACCTGCAGATTCGCATGTGGATGGCCGATGGCTACGAGGCCATGCTCGAGACGGCGCGCAAGGAAGGCGACCGCGGCGCGCTGACCGCGCTGGAGGGGCAGCGCGCGCGCGTGGCCGGCATGGACATGGCGCAGTTTTCGGCGGTGCTGACGCGCCGCGCGACGCTCACGCGCTCATGGGAAGTGTTCCTGGCCGAATATCCGGTGTTGTTGCTACCGGTGTCGGCCGAACTGCCGTTCACCGACCATCTCGACCTGCAGGGCGAGGCGGCCTACGAGCGGGTCTGGCGCGCGCAGATGACGCAGATCGGCTTGCCTTTCATGGGCCTGCCGGGGCTATCGGTGGCCATGGGAAGTGCCGCCGATCGACCCGTGGGGGTGCAGGTGGTGGCCGGGCGCTACCGGGAAGATCTATGCCTGGCGGCGGGCGAGGCCATCGAAGCGGCTGGTCCCCTGGTCACGATCGCGGAACCGGCAGTGGGCTGAGGCGGGCGGAGCCATGGCCGGTGGTGGCCGGCCGCAAGCTCGGGGTTACCGGGCTGGCCGGCGCTTCAGCCGGCCGTGCCGCGCCATTCGGAACGCAGCAATCCCATCATGCCGGTATCCCAGCGTTCCTTGCCGGCGCGCGTGGCCGAGCGTCTCACGCCTTCCAGCGTGAAGCCCAGGGCTTCGTAGGTCCGGATCGCGGGGGTATTGAACATGTAGACGTTCAGTTCCAGGCGTTCGATGCCCGGCGTGGCGAAGGCCTCGGCGACCATCAGCGCCACCATCGGCCGCGCCAAACCCTGACCACGGGCGTCCGGGGCAATCGCGACACGGCCCAGGCGGGCGTTGCCATCGTGCCACTCATAGGCCAGTTGCGCGTGGCCGATAGGCGCGCCGTCGCGGCACGCCATCCAGCAGCGGCGCGACGGCGGCTGTGCCTGGCCTTCCCGTTGCATGGCGTCCAGGTCGGCCGGCGTCAAGGGAAATGACAAGTGCGAGCCTCCCCATTGCACCACGTCTGCCAGACTGTGGAACCAACTGGCAAGCAGGGGGTAGTCGCGAGTCGAGAAGGGGCGCAGGGTGAGCATGGACGAGGCCGTGGGCAGGAACGGCTTCCAGCTTAACCGGTGGCGAATCGCAGTTTCAAGATGCCGAGGTCGCCATAGGCGAGCTCGATGTCGCGATTGGCGGGCACGTCCAGGAAGCCGGCATACGAGCCGGTGATGACATGCTGGCCAGCGCTCAGGCCCAGGCCTTGCGCGCGCAGGAAATTGGCGAGCCAGTACAGGCCGGCCTTGGCCTGGTTGTTGGGATGGATGCCGGCGTGCTGCTCGATTTCGGCGCCATCGACCGACAAGGTGAGGGTCATGCTGGCGGGAGCGGCGTCGGGCGAGGCAATGCGTGGTCCCAGCACCAGGCCGGCATTGAACATGTGATCGGCCAGCAGTTCCGGCAGGCTGGCATGTTCGGGCGCCGCGTAGCGGCACCCCAGCACTTCCAGTGCCAGCCGGGCCCCTCCGATGGCGGCATCGACATCGGCATGGCTGTAGGGTTCTTCGCGGGCGGGCAGGTCACGCGCCAATTCGAAGGCGATTTCGGGCTCGATGCGCACGACTGGCGCTTGGGCTGGCACGGTGCCTGCCCATGCCATGGTCGAGGCGTAGATGGGCGCGACCACGGTTTTTTCGGGCGTGGGCAAGGCGCTCTTCCAGGCCACAATGCTGTCCTGGCGTGTTTCGCGCAGCAGTTGGGCGGTGCGCAACTGCACCGCCAGGGCCTGACCCTGGTTCTGCGGACGGCAGGCCGCGGGTAACCGAGGGCCCGCGAGGCCGGACTCGCGGGCCGCGATCAGCGTGCGGGCCGCTTCGGCACAGCCGGGATAGTCCTCGATCTGGAGTTGCATGCGCGTCACGTTCCCAGGAACAACAAGGTCCACAGGACGATCATGGCGATCAGGCCGAGCCAGCATGCGCCCCAGAAGCCGACGATGGGCCATTTCAGCGCCAGCGGCGTTTTCTTGGGGTCGACGTGGGCCAATAGCTCATTGGCATTGCCAATGAGCCAGAAGCGGGTGCCCGGAAACATCAGGCGGAAGAAATAGTCCAGCATGATGGCCGCCTTGATCGCCAGTGGGTAGCGTTCGAACGGACGATGCTGCAGGTAGGGGTGCTTGAGGGTGGCGTTGATCTGTTTGCTCTTGACGAAGAACAGAACCAGACCGCACAGCGAGCAGGTGATGAAACACAGCACGAAAAGGCTGAAGGCCATGGCCATGGCGGGTGAATGCATGAAAGTTCCGATAAGACGCGGCGGTACCGCAGACAGAAGGGGGTGGGGACGACTCAGCCGCGGGTCTGGCCTTCGCCGGTCAGTACCCACTTGAGCGTGGTCAGGCCCTCCAGGCCGACCGGACCGCGCGCGTGCAGCCGGTTGGTGGAGATGCCGATCTCGGCGCCCAGGCCATATTCGTAGCCGTCGGCGAAGCAGGTAGGCAGGTTGACGTAGACCGAGCTGGAATCGACCTCGCGCTGGAACCGCTGCGCGGCGGACAGGTCCTCGGTGACGATGGCGTCGGTGTGGCCGGAGCCCCAGCGCGCAATGTGCTCGATGGCGTCATCGAGCGAGTCAACGATGCGGATCGCCAGGATCGGACCCAGGTACTCGGTGCCCCAGTCTTCATCAGTGGCCGGCTTGGCATGCGGCAGCAGCGCCAGCGTGCGCGGACAGCCTCGCAGTTCAACGCCGTGCTCGGTCAGCGCTGCGGCCAGACTCGGCAGGATCGAGACGGCGGCCACGGCGTCCACCAGCAGGGTCTCCATGGCGCCGCAGATGCCATAGCGGTAGGTCTTGGCATTGAAGGCGATGGCATGGGCCTTGTCCGGATCGGCGGCGGCGTCGATGTAGACATGGCAATTGCCATCCAGGTGCTTGATGAGCGGCACGCGCGCTTCCTGCGAGAGGCGGGCGATCAGGCCCTTGCCGCCACGCGGCACGATGACGTCGATGTGTTCGGTCATGGTGATGAGCTTGCCGACCGCGGCGCGGTCGGCCGTGGCGACCACCTGCACCGCGTCCTGCGGCAGGCCGGCGGCGGCCAGGCCCTGCTGGACGATGCGGCCCAGCGCCACATTGGAGTGCAAGGCCTCGCTGCCACCGCGCAGGATGGCGGCGTTGCCGGACTTCAGGCACAGCGCGGCCGCGTCGATGGTGACATTGGGGCGGGACTCGTAAATGATACCGATCACGCCCAGCGGCACGCGCATCTGCGCCACCCGCATGCCATTGGGACGCACGCTGGTTGCGCTGATGCTGCCGACCGGGTCGGGCAGCGCGGCGATCTGGCGCAGGCCCTCGGCCATGTGGGCCAGGGTTTTTTCCGACAGCGTCAGGCGGTCGAGCAGGGCCGGCTCCAGGCCGTTGGCGCGCGCGGCGGCCACGTCCTTGGCGTTGGCGGCCAGCAATTCGGCCTGGTTCGCGGCCAGTGCCTCGGCCATTGCCAGCAGGGCCTGGTTCTTGGCGGCGCTGTGGGCGCGCATCATGGCGCGTGAGGCCCGGCGCGCATTCTCGCCCAGGGTCAACATGGCTTGTTCGATGGAGGACGAGGACATGACGGCGTCGTTCATAGTGAAAAAAAGGCGGCGGAAAGCCGCTGGCGGATGGGGATAGTTTATCCGGCCCGTGGCCGGGAGGACGAGGCGGCCGGGGCCGCCATCACGGTCGTGTGCCGGCCGCGGCCACGCGCAGGGCCAGGCGGGTCATTTCTTCCCAGGGGTCGGACAGTCTGCCTGGCACCGACAAGCCCTTGATGAGGCGGTCGACCTCGTGCGCATGTTGCACCGCGGCGGGCCAGACGTCGGGACGGACCCGGCCCAGCGCCTGCAACGCCAGGCGTTCGTGGGCGCCGAAAATGCGCAGCCGGCGCATCAGGCCGTTGACGTCCTGGCCCAGGCTGCGGGCTTCGGCCACGCGCGCCAGCAGGCGGATCTCTTCGCCCACCGCCCACAGGACCAGCGGCAGGGCTTCGCCTTCGGCGCGCAGGCCGTCGATCATGCGGATGGTGCGGGCGATGTCGCCGGCCAACATGGCGTCGCGCAGGCCGAACACGTCGTAGCGGGCGACATTGAGCACGGCGCGCTCGACGTCTTCGGCCGCCAGTTGGCCTTCGGGATAGAGCAGGCCGAGTTTCTGGATTTCCTGGTGCGCGGCCAGCAGGTTGCCTTCGACCTTGTCGGCCATCCACTGCAGCGTGGCGTTGTCGGCGCGCTGGTTCTGGCGCGCCAGGCGCTGGCCGACCCAGGCGGGCAGGCGGCCGCGTTCGACATTGGCGATGTCGACCGTCATGCCGCCGCGGCTCAAGGCCTGCATCCAGCGGCTTTCGCGAGTGGCCTTGTCCAGGCGCGGCAGGGCGACCAGGATCAGGGTATCGGGATTGTCGGCCTGTTTTTCAGCCTGCTCGGCCAGCCGCGCCAGCGTGTCCGCGCCGGACTTGCCGGGCTTGCCGGTGGGAATCTTGAGTTCGAGGATGCGGCGGTCGCCGAACAGCGACACGCTCTGGGTCGCGGCGATAACCGCGCTCCAGTCGCTGCGCGCGTCCATCACCATCGACAGGCGTTCGGTGTAGCCCGCGTTGCGGCCGGCGGCGCGCAGCGCGTCCACGGCTTCGGTCACCAGGAGCGGCTCGTCGCCCGATACCGTATACAGCGGGGCGAGGCGGTCGCCTGCCCGCTGCAGGTGGTCGGCCAGGCGATCCGCGTCCAGGGGGTGTGCCATCGGTCAGCGGGTGTAGGCCGGGTCCGTGGTGGACGGCGTCTGCCACGGGGCCGGGGTGCTGTGCGGCATCGGCGCGGTCGGGTCGAACAGCGGGGTCTCGCCGTCCTCGCCCCGCTGCTCGCGGTTCTCGAATGCCTTGCGCACTTCCGGCGCGGTCATGCGGCGCAGCAGGCGCGAGACCAAGTCGCGTTGCATGGCGTTGTAGAGCGTTTCGATCTGCCCTTGCTTGGCCTGGACGATCTGGTCGTCGTACGGCATTTCGCGGTAGATCGACAGCGTGGTGTCCGGGATCAGGGCGCGGCCCTCGGCATCGATCAGGCGGAAGGTGTAGTTGATGCCGAGCTCGTATTCTTCCACCCGGCCCTGCGCGTTCAGCGAGACTTCGCGCAGCGTGCGCTCGTTGGAGACCTGCTGCAGGATGGCCTGCGCATCCTTGGGCACGGGCACCAGCTTGGTGTTCGGCGACGCCGCGCGCAGCGCGCGGCGCACGTCGGCGCCGAATTGGGTGTTGTCGGGAATGCCGATGTACAGGGTATCGAACGGCAGCGGCGTGACCCCACGCAGCGTGAAACCGCAGGCCGAGATCAGCATGAACAGCGCCAGGCAGGCGCCGCGCAGCAGCCAGGATTGGCGGGGGGATTGCGTTTGTTGCCCGGCGAAGTACATGCTTGACCTCATCAGCCTACGACGTTGACCAGTTTGCCCGGAACCACGATGACCCGCTTGGGCGGGCGGCCTTCCAGGTAGCGGGCGACTTCATCCTGGGCGGCGGCGAGCTTCTCGATGTCTTCCTTGGCGGCCTTGGCGGCGACGCGGATCGAGCCGCGCAGCTTGCCGTTGACCTGCAGCATCAGTTCGATTTCGTCCGCCACCAGCGCGGCTTCGTCGACGTGCGGCCACGGCGCGTCGAGCAGGTCGCCCAGCTCGTTTGCGTAGCCGAGGTCGCGCCACAGGTGCCAGGTGATGTGCGGCACCACCGGGTACAGCACGCGCAGCAGCACGCCCAGCGTTTCGGCGTAGGCGGCGTCGGCATGCGCGCCTTGCGCCAGCTTGGCGTCGTCGATGGCGTTGAGCATCTTCATGCATGCCGACACGACGGTGTTGTATTGGATGCGCTGGTAGTCGTAATCGGCTTGCTTGAGCAGGCTGTAGACCTCGCGGCGCAGGTCCTTGACGGCGGCGGGCGCATCGGTCCAGTCGGCGCCGGCGGCCAGGCCGCGGGCAACGGCGTCGCGTTGCGCATAGCTGATGGACCACAGGCGGCGTAGGAAGCGGTTCGAGCCTTCGACGCCGGAATCGGACCATTCGAGGGTCTGTTCGGGCGGGCTGGCGAACATGACGAACAGGCGGGCCGTGTCGGCGCCCAGCGTGTCGATCAGCGATTGCGGATCGACGCCGTTGTTCTTGGACTTGGACATCGTGCCCACGCCGCCATAGGTCACGTCGGAACCGTCGGCCTTGAGCTTGGCGCCAGTGATGGCGCCGCGCGCGTCATAGACGTTTTCGACTTCCTCGGGCCAGAAATACTCGATGCCGCCCTGGGCGTTCTTGCGCGAGTAGATGTGGTTCAGCACCATGCCCTGGCACAGCAGCTTGGTGAAGGGCTCGTCGAAGTTCAATAGGCCCATGTCGCGCATGACCTTGGTCCAGAAGCGCGCGTACAGCAGGTGCAGGACCGCGTGCTCGATGCCGCCGATGTACTGGTCCATCGGCATCCAGTAGTCATTGCGGGCATCGACCATGGCGTTGTCGTTGCCCGGCGAGGTGTAGCGCATGAAGTACCAGGACGAGTCCACGAAGGTGTCCATCGTGTCCGTCTCGCGGCGTGCCGGCTTGCCGCAGCTGGGGCAGGCGCACGACAGGAAGGCTTCATTCTTGGCCAGCGGGTTGCCGCTGCCGTCCGGGATCAGGTCGTCCGGCAGCACTACCGGCAGGTCCTTTTCGGGGACCGGCACCGGGCCGCAGTCCGGGCAATGGATGATGGGGATCGGGGTGCCCCAGTAGCGCTGGCGCGAGATGCCCCAGTCGCGCAGGCGCCAGGTGGTCTGCTTTTCGCCCAGGCCTTGCGCGCCCAGGTCGGCGGCAATGGCGTCCACGGCTTCCTTGTGCGACAGGCCGTCGTACTTGCCGGAGTTGACGGTGCGGCCGCTCTGCTTGTCGCCGTACCATTCCTGCCAGGCGTCGGTGGAATAGGCCTTGCCGGCCACATCCACGACCTGGCGGATCGGCAGGTTGTACTTCTTGGCGAAGGCGAAGTCGCGCTCGTCATGAGCGGGCACGCCCATCACGGCGCCGTCGCCGTAGGTCATGAGCACGTAGTTGCCGACCCAGACCTCGACCTGGTCGCCGGTGACCGGATGCGTCACGAACAGGCCGGTGGGCAGGCCTTCCTTTTCGCGCGTGGCCAGTTCGGCCTCGGTGGTGCCGCCCAGCTTGCATTGTTCGATGAAGGCGGCCAGCGCCGGGTTCGACTGCGCGGCGTGGGTCGCCAGGGGGTGTTCCGGCGCCACGGCGCAGAAGGTCACGCCCATGATGGTGTCGGCGCGGGTGGTGAAGACGTAGAGCTTGCCGTCCTGGATCAATTGGCCGTCCTGGCCGGCGATCTGGTGCGGGAAGGCGAAGCGCAGGCCCTCGGATTTGCCGATCCAGTTTTCCTGCATCAGGCGCACGCGCTCGGGCCAGCCGGGCAGGTCATTCTGCACCGCGCCCAGCAGTTCATCGGCGTAGTCGGTGATGCGCAGGTAGTAGCCGGGGATCTCGCGTTTTTCGACCGGCGCGCCGGAGCGCCAGCCGCGGCCGTCGATGACCTGTTCGTTGGCCAGCACGGTCTGGTCGACCGGGTCCCAGTTCACGACCTGGGTCTTGCGGTAGGCGACGCCCTTTTCGAGCATCTTCAGGAACAGCCACTGGTTCCACTTGTAGTACTCGGGGTCGCAGGCGCACATTTCGCGCGACCAGTCGATCGCCAGTCCCATCGCCTTCATCTGCTTCTTCATGTAGGCGATGTTGTCGTAGGTCCATTTGGCCGGCGGCACCTTGGACTTGATGGCGGCGTTCTCGGCCGGCATGCCGAAGGCGTCCCAGCCCATCGGCATCAGCACGTTGTAGCCCCGCATGCGCAGTTGGCGCGCCATCATGTCGTTGATGGTGTAGTTGCGCACGTGGCCCATGTGCAGCTTGCCGCTGGGATAAGGCAGCATCGAGCAGGCGTAGAACTTCGGCTTCTCGGAGCCGTCCGGGTTCTTCGCGTGTTCATGGACCAGATAGGCGTCGCGGGCCTGCCAGTCTTGGTGGGCGGCCGCTTCGACGGTAGTGGGGAGGTAACGTTCCTGCATGGGCTCGTGCGCGATGGCGAAAAATGGGTGAACCGCCCCCACGCGCCAGGCGCGGGGGCGGCCAAAACCCCTGATTATAGGAGGTGCTAGGCGCGGATAGGGGACGGGGCCATTTCCGGGATGCGGGCGCTGGCCGCCAGCATGCCGTAGGCCAGGGTCACGGCCCCCAGAACCGCGCCCGCGGTGACCACGCCGGGCCAGCCGTAATGCGAGTACAGCCAGGACGATACCAGTGATCCGGTGGCTCCGCCGATGAAGTAACTGGTCATGTAACCGGCCGTCAGGCGGCTGCGGGCCTCGGGCCGGGTGCGGTACAGCGAACTGGTGTTGGTGACGTGGACGCCCTGGATCGCCAGGTCCTGGATCAGGATGCCGGCCAGCAGTGCGATCACCGAGGCCTGGCCGAAGGCCATCAGCCCCCAGGAAGCGAGCAGCAGCAACAGGCCGATGCGGGTGGCCTGGTTGCCCAGGCCGCGGTCGGCCAGGCGTCCGAAACGGTTGGCGGCGTAGGCGCCGGCCGCGCCGGCCAGCCCGAACAGTCCGATGGTGGTGTTGTTGAACCCGTAGTCGGGGCCGGACAGCAGGAAGGTCAGCGGCGTCCACAGCATGCTGAAGGCGGCGAACAGCAGGCCGCCCAGTAGCGAACGGCCGCGCAGCAGCGGTTCTTCGGCGAACAGGCGGAAGATCGAGCCCAGCAGGCGCGGATAGCTCATGGCCGCCGGGCTCTTGTGGCGCGGCAATACCTTCCACAGGGCGCAAGACATGGCCAGCATCAGGATCGCCGCGACCCAGTAGACGGTGCGCCAACTGCCCAGGTCCGCCAGCACGCCGGCCGCGGTGCGGGCCAGCAGGATGCCCAGCAACAGGCCGCTCATGACCGTGCCGACCGCCTTGCCGCGCTCGTGCGGCGCCGCCAGGGTGGCCGCGAATGGCACCAGCACCTGCGCCACCACCGATAGCAGGCCGGTCACGGCCGTGCCCAGCATCAGCATCTGGATATTGGGGGCGAAGGCCGACAGCAGCAGGCCGCCCGAGGACAGCAGCGTCATCAGCACGATCAGGCCGCGCCGCTCGAACAGGTCGCCCAGCGGCACCAGCAGGATCAGGCCGAGCGCGTAACTCAGCTGCGCGATCATGACGATGCTGCCGGCGGTGGCGTTGGACAGGGAGAACTGCTGGCTGATGGTGTGCAGCAGCGGTTGCGCGTAATAGTTGCTGGCCACCGCCAGGCCGGTGGCCACGGACATCAGCAGGATGACGGGCGCGGTGAGCGGGGCGGTTTGGGCGGGTGTGGCGTTCATGCGGGTGTGGCGTTCATGTGAGGCAGGCGGATATTGCGGTGGGCAAAGGTTCAGGCGGCGATGCCGCCAGGCGTGTCCTGGTCGTGCGCCAGCAACAGCTTCTTCAACAGGCCGGCCATCTGGCGGCGTTCGGCGGCGTTCAGGGGATGCAGCAGCGTTTCGATTTCGCGCAGGTAGTCCTTGAGAACCAGCTTGATGACGCGCAAGCCCTCGGCGGTCAGGGCGACAATGACGCCGCGGCGATCCTCGGGGTTGGGCGCGCGTGTCAGCAGGCCGGCCTGCTCCAGGCGGTCCAGACGGTTGGTCATGGCGCCCGAAGTCAACAGCAGCGCGGCAACCAGTTTTTGCGGATTCAGGGCGTGTGGCGCACCGCTGCGGTACAGGGTCGCGAGCACGTCGAATTCGCCCTGATGCAGGTTGTGGCGCTTGAATGCGCGGCCGACGTCGCGCGCGGCGAAAGCGTGGAAGCGGAACACGCGGCTGAGCACGCTCATCGGCGAAGTGTCCAGGTTGGGGCATTCGTGCTCCCATTGCGCCAGCACGAGATCGACCAGATCGTCCATGATGTTTTTATATAAAGTATCTTTACGTAAAGATAAATTCTAGCAGGGCGGCCATCGATGCGGCAAGGCGCGTGATCGCCTGGGCAGATGCGCTGCGCCATGGGTCGGCCCGGACTGGCGCCGCAACAGCGAGGAAAAAAGAAAGGGCCCGCCCCTCGCGGGGCAGGCCCTTTCCGGTTTGACCGGAAGATCCGTGCGGAATTACTGCGCGGCGTCCTTCAGCTTCTTGAGCGGGCGAACCTTCACCTTGACCGAAGCCGGCTTGGCGGGGAACCAGCGCTCTTCACCGGTGAACGGATCCTTGCCGAAGCGCTTGGCCTTGGCGGGGACCTTCTGCACGGCAACCTTGAACAGGCCGGGCAGCGTGAATTCGCCGGCGCCCTTCTTGTCCACGGAGCTCAGCACCGAGGTTTCCAGGCTGGCCAGGACGGCCTTGACTGCCTTGGCTTCGACGCCGGACTGTTCGACGATGTAGGCGATCAGTTGGGTCTTGTTCAGCGCGGCCTTGATGGCCTTGGGGGCGGCGACCTTCTTGGCGGCGACGACCTTCTTGGCAGCGACGACCTTCTTGGCAGCCGGCTTCACGGCGGGCTTGGCGGCGGTAGCCTTCTTTGCGGGCGCCTTGGCGGCGGGCTTGGTGACTTTCTTGGCAGGAGCTTTAGCTTTCGTGGCCATGGTCAAAATCCGTATGTTGAGGACATGTGGCAGCGCGCGCGCCGGGTATCGGCGTTTAACACTACGCGCCCGATGATAGCGGAAGAGTGGCCGTTGTAGCCGCTTTCGCAAGGCCTTTCGCGCAATCTTTGTTGTTTTCCAGGCAGAAAAACCCTTTCTACAAGGGGTTTTGCAAAATGCGGTGACAATCGCTGCGATTTTTTCAGCGCCGCGCGCCGCGCGCAAAGTGCTTGCCCAATGGGGTTTTGAACCATCCGCGGCCAACGTGTTCCAATGCTTCGCGCCGCGCGACGGCGCGCGGCGCGGACGGCCTTGCGGCAGCCTGCGTGCGTTGCCGGCGCGCCATTCCTACCCTGCATGGAAGTGAATCCCTCATATGTTGATGAAGAAGTTGGCGGCGAGCCTGCTCGTTGCGACCGCATGTATCTCAGGCGCCATGGCGCAATCCATGCCCCGGCCGGCGCTGTCCGCCAAGGCCTGGCTGCTGCTCGATGAAACCAGCGGACAGGTGATCGCGTCGCACGCGGCCAGCGCCCGGATCGAGCCGGCCTCCCTCACCAAGATCATGACGGCGTACGTGGTGTTCGGCGCCATCCACAACAAAGAGTTGTCGCCGGAGCAGAAGGTGACGATCTCGACGCGCGCCTGGAAGGTGCCGCCCGGCAGTTCCAAGATGTTCCTGGAGCCGGGCTCGAAGGTGTCGGTGGACCAGTTGCTGCGCGGCCTCATGATTCAGTCGGGCAATGATGCCGCGATCGCGCTGGCCGAAGCGGTGTCGGGCAGTGTCGAGGCGTTCGTGGCGCGCATGAACGACACCGCGGCGCAACTGGGCCTGCACGGCACGCATTTCGCCAGCCCCCACGGCCTGCCGGACCCGGGCACGTATTCCACGGTCAGCGACCTGTCGATCCTGGCCACGCGCTTCATCCGCGATTACCCCGAGCTGTACAAGACCTACGATTCGGCCAAGACCTACACCTATAACAACATCACGCAGCCCAACCGCAACCGGCTGCTGTGGCTCGATCCCAGCGTCGATGGCCTCAAGACCGGCCATACCGACGCGGCCGGGTATTGCATCGTGGCGACCGCGCACCGGCCCAACGGCAAGGAGCAGCGGCGCCTGATCACGGTGGTGGTGGGCACGGCTTCGGACAAGCTGCGCACTCAGGAAAGCCGCGAGTTGCTGGAATGGGGGTTCCAGGGGTTCAATACCATCAAGCTGTATGCCAAGGGCCAGGCGGTGGCTACGCCCGAGGTCTGGAAGGGCCAGGCCGATACGCTCAAGGCCGGCTTCGCGCGGGACGCCTACGTCACCGTGCCGGCCGGCGCCAAGGTCGAGCCGGTATGGGCGCCGCGGGACCCGCTGGTGGCGCCGATCGCGGCCCAGTCTCCGGTCGGCTCGCTGCGCGTGATGGTCGACGGCAAGCCCGCCATGCAGTTTCCGGTGGTGGCGCTTGAACCGGTGGCCGAGGCCGGCCTGGCCGGCCGCGCCTGGGATTCGATTCGCCTGTGGTGGCGCGGCCACTCAGGCTGAGTGAGAGGTGTGCCATGGCAGTGAGTTTTCCCGGCGGCCCGGCGGCGGCGCCGACCCCCGATGATCCGCTGGGCCTGCTGTCGGCCTGCCATGGCCGCATTGCGCGCCAGTGCGAGACGTTGCGGCGGCTGGCCGTGCACCTGCCGGCGCATGGCAGCGACGAGGCGGCCCAGGTCGCGGCCGCGGCCGTCATGCGCTATTTCCAGACTGCCGCGCAGCACCACCATGAGGACGAGGAAGAGGACTTGTTCCCGGCCCTGATCGAAGCCATGGCCGGCTCGGACGCGGTCTGCCTGCATGCATTGGTGGACGGCCTGGTGGCCGACCATGAACGCCTGGCGGCGCTGTGGGCGCCGCTGCGGCAGATACTGGAAGCGGTTGCCGCGGGTCATCCCGCCGAATTGCCGGCGGCGCAGGTGGAGGCATTCGCGATCGCCTATGCCGAGCATATCCGGCGCGAAGAAGACGAACTGTTGCCGCTGGCCGCGCGCCTGGTTTCCGACGACGCGCTGGCTTTGATCAGCCGGGCGATGAAGGCGCGGCGCGGCGGCGGCGCGGGCTGAGCGGCGCATTGCCGTCCCGCGGACCGGGCGCGGCGCTTTTTCGTGTTAAATGGTCCCTGCCGGCGCCTTTCGCGCCGGGTTAACAGGCCGCCACGCCATGCCCCGCCACACACGTTTTCGCCAGCAGTTGCAGCACGCTACCCTGATGCACGCCATGTCGGCGCACAATCCGCTGTCCGCCAAATTGGCGGCCGAGGCAGGGTTCGATGCGATCTGGGGCAGCGGTTTCGAGCTGTCGGCCAGCTATGCCGTGCCGGACGCCAACATCCTGTCGGCGGGCCTGCACCTGGAGATGATGCGGGCCATCGCGGCGGCCGTTGATGTGCCGGTCATCGCCGATATCGACACGGGTTTCGGCAATGCCATCAATGTCGCGTACAGCGTGCCGCAATACGAGGCGGCGGGCGTGTCGGCGGTGGTGATGGAAGACAAGACCTTTCCCAAGGACACCAGCCTGCGCGCCGGCGGCCGCCAGGAACTGGTGCGCGTGGCCGAGTTCCAGGGCAAGATCGAGGCGGCCTGCGCCGCGCGGCGCGATCCGGATTTCTGCGTCATCGCCCGTACCGAGGCGTTGATCGCGGGACTCGGCCAAGCCGAGGCGCTGGCGCGCGCGGCCGCCTACGAGGCCGCCGGCGCCGACGCCATCCTGATCCATTCCAAGCAGAACACGCCGGATGAGGTGCTGGCCTTCATCGCGGCCTGGTCCGGCCGCGTGCCGCTGGTGTTGGTGCCGACCGCGTACCCGCAGTTGCGCGAGGCCGATATCCAGGCCCTGGGCAAGGTGGGGCTGGTGATCTACGGCAACCACGCGATCCGCGCCGCCGTGGGGGCGATGCGCGAGGTCTTTGCCCGCATCCGCGCCGACGGCGGCATCCATGGCGTGGATGCCGGCCTGCCCACGGTGCGCGATATCATCGGCCTGCAGGGCGACGCGGGCATGCGCGAACTGGAGCGCAAATTCCTGCGCTGAGCGTGTCCGGGGCATCGAAAAGAACAAAAGCACACAAGGACGGGGAATGATGGCGGCGGGACGCAGGCAGTGGCTGGTGCGGGTGTTTGGCGATTGGGTGCCGGAAGTCGGTCCCGCGACCCTGCGCGCCGATCTGGCCGCGGGGCTGCTAGGAGCCCTGCTGGTGCTGCCGCAGGGCGTGGCGTTCGCCACGCTGGCCGGCCTGCCGGCGCAGTACGGCCTGTATTCCGCCATCGTGCCCTGTATCGTGGCGGCGCTGTTCGGCTCCAGCCGCCACGTCATGTCCGGCCCCACCAATGCCAATTCGCTGGCGCTGTTCGCGGTGCTGACGCCGCTGGCGGTGGCGGGCAGCCCGGGCTATATCGAGCTGGCCCTGGCGGTGACGGTGCTGGTCGGATTGATGCAGTGGCTGGTGGGCGCCTTGCGCCTGGGATCGTTGGCGCATTTCATCTCGCCCTCGGCGCTGTTCGGCTTCACCAGCGGCGCCGCCCTGCTGATCGCCGTCCATGCCTTGAAAGATGCGCTCGGATTGCCGGCGCCCGCCTCGCACGGCGCGGGCGCCTTGCTGGCCAGCCTGGCGGCCAACCTGGATCAGGTGCAAGGGGGCGCGCTGCTGGTGACCACGGTGACGATCGCGGTGGCGCTGCTGCTCAAGCGGCTGGACAAACGCAAGCCCTACATGCTGGCGGGCCTGGCCGCGGGGACACTGGCCGCCGCCGTGTTCAATGCCATGGCGCCGCGGTTCGGCGCCGCCGCCGTGCCGGCGCTGGGCGACCTGGCGCAGCCATGGCCGCCATTCCATATCCCCCGGGTCGATTGGCGCGCCTTGCCGGATCTGCTCAGCCTCGCCTTTGCGTTGACCATCGTGGCGCTGGCGCAGTCCATTTCGATCGCCAAGGCGGTGGCCACGCGCTCGGGCCAGCGTATCGACGCCAACCGGGAATTCGTCGGGCAGGGGCTGTCCAATGTGGTGGGCGGCTTGTTTTCCTGTTATCTGTCCTGTGGTTCGCTGAACCGCTCCATGCCCAATTACGAGGCGGGGGCGAAGACGCCGCTGGCGGCGGTGTTCTCGGCGTTGCTGCTGATGCTGCTGGTGGCGCTGAGCGGTCCGCTGCTGGCGCGGATTCCGCACGCCGCCATTGCCGGCTTGCTGCTGCTGGTGGCGTGGACCTTGCTGGATGCGCCGCGCTGGCGCCAATTGTTCCGCAGCCAGCGGGCCGAAACCGTCATCGCCGCCGCCACATTGGCGGCCACCGTGACCATCCGCATGGAAGTGGCGATCCTGCTGGGCACCTTGCTGTCGCTGATGGCCTACCTGCATCGCACCTCGCGGCCGGCGATGCGCACCATGGGTTTTGATTCGCGCGGAATGGGACGCCGCTTCGTGGTGCTGGAGCAGCAGCCCGACGCGCTGCCGGAATGTCCCCAGCTCAAGCTGCTGCGCATGGAAGGCTCGGTTTATTTCGGCGCCGCCGCGCACGTGGCGCAGCGCCTGCAGGCGCTGCGCGCGGCGCCCGATGCGCCGCGTCATCTGCTGGTGATGGCCAAGAGCATGAACTTCATCGACCTGGCCGGCGCCCAGGTCTGGGAGGATGAGCTGGCCGCGCGCCGCGCGATGGGGGGCGACCTGTATTTCCATCGGCCGCGGCCGGAAGTGCTGGCAATGTGGCGCCGCACCGGTTTCCTGGAGCGGCTGGGCGAGGACCACGTGTTTCCAGACAAGGCGACGGCGTTGCACACCATCTACGCCCGCCTGGATCGCGGCATCTGCGCCGGCTGTCGCGCCAAGGTGTTCCGGGAATGCCAGCCGGACAGCCCGCAGGCCGGTGGCTGAGCGTTGTTCAGGCTGGTGGCGCCTCGCTGCCGAGATAGGCCGCCTTGACGCGCGGATCGGCCGCGATGCGGTCGGGCGGCCCTTCGGCCAGCAGGCTGCCGCGCACCAGGACCGCGATGCGGTCGGCGTGCCTGAAAACGACATCCAGGCTGTGCTCGGTGAACAGTACCGCCATGCGTTGGGTATCGGCCAGTTCGCGGGTCAGGCGCATGAGCGCGTGGCGTTCGTTGGTGGCCATGCCGGCGGTGGGTTCGTCCATCAGCAGCAATCGGGGCCGATGCGCCAGTGCCATCGCCAGTTCCACCCGCTTGACCTCGCCATAGGCCAGCGCGCCGCAATGGGCGCCGGCCTGGCCGGCCAGATGCACCTGTTCCAGTAGCGCCAGCGCCTCGTCGGGGCGGTGCGAGGCGGCGCGGCGCCAAGGCCGCAACAGCAGGCGATCGCGCGAGAGCAACGCCGTCTGCACGTTTTCCAGCACCGTCATCGAGCGGAACGTGGCGGCGGTCTGGAACGTGCGTCCCACGCCGAGGCGGCAGATGGCGCTGGGCGCTCGGCCGACCAGTTCCTGTCCGTCCAGCCGGACTGAGCCGGCGTCGGGGCGCAATTGTCCGCCCAGCACGTTAAAGCAGGTGGACTTGCCGGCGCCGTTCGGGCCGATCAATGCCAGCATGTGGCCGGCTTCCAACTGGAACGAGATATCCGCCAGCGCGTCGATGCCGCCGAAGGCTTTGCGCAGTCCCTGGACCCGCAGCAAGGGGGAGGCGGCGGCCGTCATGGGTGTTTGCGCCGCAATTGCGCGGCCGCGCCCGCCAGGCCGGCGGGAAACAGCATGACCAGCGCCAGGATCGCCAGGCCCAGCACCGCGTGCCAGTACTCGGTGCCGCGGGCCGCGGTGTCCTGCAGCCAGGTATAGGCGGCCGCGCCCACCAGCGGGCCGGCCAGGGTTTGCAGGCCGCCCAGCAGCACCATCACCAGGCCGTCGACCGAGCGGCTGACAGCGAGCACATCGGGGGCGATGCTGCCTTTCGAAAAGGCGTACAGCGATCCGGCCATGCCGGCCGTCAGCGACGCCGCGACGAAGCCGGCCCACTGGATGCGGCGCGTATCCATTCCCAGCGCCTCGGCCCGCAAGGACGAATCGCGCGCGCCGCGCAGTGCGTAGCCCAGCGGTGAGAATGCCAGGCGCCGCAACCAGGCGATGCCGAGGGCGCACAGGACCAGTGTCAAGTAGTAGAACCAGGGGCCGCGCGCCAGCCAGGTGGACGGCCACAGTCCGATCAGGCCGTTGCTGCCGCCGGTCACGTCATCCCATTGATACACCAGCGCCCACAGGATCTGCGCCACCGCCAGGGTCAGCATCGCCAGGTACACGCCGGACAGGCGCACGCAGAACCAGCCGAACACCGCGGCGCCGAACATGGCGGCGAACGGTCCCAGCAGCAACGCCGCTTCCATCGGCAGCGCCGCCAGTTTCAGCAGCAAGGCGGCGCCATAGGCGCCCAGGCCGAACCAGGCGGCATGGCCGAATGTAGTCATGCCCGCCAGGCCGGTCAGGAAATGCAGGCTGGCGGCGAACAGGGCGGCGATCAGGATCTCGATCAGCAGGATGCCCAGGTATGGCGCGTGCATGGCGGCCAGGGGCGCCAAGGCCAGCAGGGCCAGCAGTCCGCCGTAGGCGCGCCGCAGGCCCGGGCCGGCGGGGGCCAGGGGGCGCTCGGCTGCCAGCGCCTGCGACGAGGGCGCCGGTGGCTTTCCCAGCAGGCCCCAGGGGCGCGCCACCAGCACCACCGCCATGACGGCGAATTCGGCCAACAAGGTCAGTTTCGACAGATTGAATTCCCAGGGGCCGATGTGCACCTGGCCGACGAAGACGAACAGCGCCTTGACGCCGCAGATCAGCAGGGCCGCGAGGAAGGCGCCGGGGATGGAGCCCAGGCCGCCGACCACCACCACGACGAAGGCGCTGGCGATGATTTCCAGGTCGAGTCCGAGCGTGGCCGGCACGCGCGGCGCGGCCAGCGCGCCGCCCAGCCCGGCCAGGAAGGCGCCCAGGGTGAAGGCCGAGGTGAACAGCCAGGCCTGGTTCACGCCCAGCGCGGCCAGCATGTCTCGGTTCTCGGCGGCGGCGCGCAGCAGGCGGCCCCAGCGCGTGCGCATCAGCAGCAGCCACAGCAGTCCCAGCACCAGCGGGCCGGCGGCGATCAGCAGCAGGTCGTATTGCGGAAAGCGCCGGCCCAGGATTTCGACCGCGCCCGACAGGCCCGGCGCGCGCGCCGCGAACAGGTCTTCCGGACCCCAGAAGGCCAGCACCGCATCGCCGATGATCAGCACCAGCGCGAAGGTCGCCAGCAACTGGAACAGTTCCGGCGCGCGGTACAGGCGCTTGAGGACCAGCAGTTCGGCGGCGGCGCCGATCAGGCCGGTGGCCAGCGCCGCCAGCAGCAGTCCGGCCCAATAGCCAGGGCCGTCGCCGAAATACCGGGTAAAGCTCCAGGCCAGGTAGATACCCAACATGTAGAACGAGCCGTGGGCGAAGTTCACCACCCGCGTGACGCCGAAAATCAGCGACAGGCCCGCCGCCACCAGGAACAGCGCGCTGGCGTCGGCCAAGCCGTTGAGCAGTTGCGACAGCAGCCCGGACAGGCTCATCAGTGCGGACGCATCTTGCGCACTTGCTCGTCGGGCGGCTGCAGGCGCGCGCCGTCGATGTAGGCGAAGTCCTTCATGACGCCCTTGCCGTCCTCGACCGCGGTGATGCCGATGTACACGCCCATGGTCGACTGGTGGTCGATCTTGCGGTACTGGATCGGCCCGTAGGGCGTGTCCACTTTCAACCCGCCAAAGGCATCGATCAGCTTGTCGGTATCGACCTCTCCGGCTGCTTTCAGGCCCTGGGCGAGCGACATCAGCGAGGCGTAGCCGACCACCGAGCCGACCTTGGGCGTCTCGTTGTAGCGCTTGCGGTAGGCTTCGACGAAGGTCTTGTTGGCCGGCGTGTCGATGGCGTACCAGGGGTAGCCGGTGACGATCCAGCCAGTGGGCGTGTCGGCGCCCAGCGGCTCGAGGTATTCCGGTTCGCCGGACAGCACCGAGACCACGGCGCGGTTCTCGAACAGTCCGCGGGTGTTGCCTTCGCGCACGAAGCGCGTCAAGTCGGCGGCGAACAGCACGTTGAAGATGGCGTCCGGCTTGGCGTCCGCCAATGCCTGCACGACCGCGCCGGCGTCCACCTTGCCCAGCGGCACCGCCTGTTCGGCGACGAATTCCACATCGGACTGGAATGACTTCATCATGGCCTTGAAGGTGGCCACGGCGGACTGCCCGTATTCGTAGTTGGGATAGACGATGGCCCAGCGCTTTTTGCGCAGCGCCAGCGCCTTGGGCGCCAGGGCGGCCACGTGCATCCAGGTGGAAGGGCGCAGGCGCCAGGTGTAGCGGTTGCCTTCCTGCCAGGTGATCTTGTCGGTCAAGGGCTCGGCGGCCAGGAAGAACACCTGCTGCTGCTTGGCGAAGTCGGTCAGCGCCAGGCCGGTGTTGGACAGGAAGCCGCCGAACAACAGGTCCACTTTCTCGCGGGCCAGTAGTTCCTGCGCGGCCCGTACGGCGTCGCCGGGGTTGCCGTTGTCATCGCGCGAGAACACTTCCAGCTTGCGGCCCAGGACGCCGCCCGAGCCGTTGATTTCCTCCAGCGCCAGTTGCCAGCCTTTCTTGTATGGACCCAGGAAGGCGGGAATGGCCTTGTAGCTGTTGATTTCGCCGATGCGGATCGGCGGTTGCTTGTCCGGAGTGTCTTTGGCGAATGCGGCGGGGGTCAGCGCCAGGGCCAGGAGCGCGGGGGCGAGCGCGCGGCGCAGCAGGGGCAGGCAGGCAGGGAACATGGGCGGATATCGCAGGCAGGAGCGGCCGGTCGAAACCGGGCCAATGTAGGACACGATTGCAGTTTTGGCCCAATTGAAGCATGCGCGGCGCCCTGCGCCAAGGAAAACGGCGCGGGCGCGGGTCGGTCCCATGCCCGGCCGGCCAGGTTCCGCCAATGAAAAAGGCCCTGCGATGCAGGGCCTTTCTGGCTATCCGGATACCGGCTGAATTACTTCAGCTTGGTTTCCTTGTAGTCGACGTGCTTGCGAGCGACCGGATCAAACTTCTTGATCAGCATCTTCTCGGGCATGTTGCGCTTGTTCTTGGTGGTCGTGTAGAAATGACCCGTGCCGGCGGTCGACTCGAGCTTGATCTTTTCGCGGATACCTTTGGCCATGTCGTGCTCCTAGTATGTCAGATTGGCGGGGGGCCGATTAGGCCAGTTCGCCGCGGGCACGCATGTCGGCCAGCACGGCGTCGATGCCGTTCTTGTCGATCGTGCGGATGGCCTTGGCCGAGACGCGCAGGCGCACCCAGCGGTTTTCGCTTTCAACCCAGAACCGGCGCGATTGCAGGTTGGGCAGGAAGCGACGCTTGGTCTTGTTGTTCGCGTGCGAAACGTTGTTGCCCACCATCGGGCCTTTGCCGGTCACTTGGCATACGCGTGCCATGGATGCACCTCATTTATTCTTGCGCATCACCGGGGAGGTAGACGGGGTGTCAGCCGCCGGGCTGTGAGAGGCTTGCCGCCGGGTCTTGCCCGAGGTTTCTGCCATCTTGCCGGCCACCCAGTCTTAGTGGATGAGGGGGAAGATCCTGAGTTTTGATTTCAAACTCCGGGATTTCGCCCAGTGCTTATACCCGCTGCCTGCCATCCGCAAAAATGCGCTTGGGGGTCAGAGTGTTGAACTACAAAGCATAGTAGTCCAGCACGGGAAACTTCATGTGAAGACGTAGATTCTAATACGAAAAATCCAGGTAAATCAAGTGCCAAGGCGCGGCCGGCGGCCAAAGCGTGGTTTCCGTGCCGCGCTTCGGAGTCAGACCGGATGGGACCGGGCCACCCGGCCCGATAGCCACGACAGGCAGGCGCAGGTCGCCAGGGTGGTCGTCAGCGGCAGGGCGCTGTCGGTCTGCCAGGCGCTGACGGCGAAACCCGCCAGGGCCCCGCACGACAGTTGAAGCGTCCCCAGTAGCGCCGAGGCCGCGCCCAGCCGCTTGCCCTGATCGGACAGCGCCAGGGCCGCCGAATTGGGATTCACGAAGCCCTGGCTGCCCATATAGCAGATCAGGCAGGCCATCAGCAAGGGCAGCGTCATCCAGCCCAGCAATGTCAGTGCCACCGCCGCCAGGCTGGCGCAGGCCAGCGAGGTCAGCGCGCGGCGCTGCAGCTGGCGCGGGGTATGGCTGCGCAGCAGGCGGGCGCTGATCTGCGAGCAGACGATGAGCGAGAGCGCGTTGGTGCCGAACAGCAGGCCGTAATACTTGGGATCGACGCCGTACAGTTCGATGAACACCCGCGGCGAGCCGATGATGTAGGCGAACATGCCGGCCTGGCCGAAGCCGCCCGCCAGGCTGTGCGCCATGAAGCCGCGATGCGCGAACAGGGCGCGGTAGTTCTGCATGATGGTGCCCAGGCGCAGCGGCACGACGCGTTCGGGCGCGAGCGATTCCTTCATGATCAGGATGACCGCGGCCATCAGCATGGCGCCGCCGGCCAGCATGACCCAGAACAGGCTGCGCCAGCTGGCGATGCCCAGCAGTTGCCCGCCAGCGAGCGGCGCGAGGATCGGCGCCAGGCCCATGATCAGCATCAGCAGCGACATGGCGCGCGCCGCCTCGTGGGTTTCATAGTGATCGCGGATGACCGCGCGCGGAATCACGATGCCGGCCGCGCCGCCCATCGCCTGGACCACGCGCCAGCCGGTCAGGGCTTCGACCGAGCCAGCCAGGGCGCAGCCGAGCGAGGCGATCATGAACAGCGTCAGGCCCGCCATCAGCGGCGGCTTGCGGCCGTAGCGGTCGGCCATGGGCCCGTAGAACACCTGTGCCAGCGCCAGGCCGATCAGGTAGGCGGCCAGGGTGCGTTCGACGTCGCCACGGGGCACGCCGAGGTTGGCGGCGATCGTCGGGAACGCCGGCAGGTACATATCGATGGCGAAGGGGCCGATCGCGGTCAGGGCGCCCATGAGAATGAGCCAGCCCGGCAGCGCGCCGCGTGGAGAAAGTGTAGGGGGCATGTGGATCGCGAGGCAGATCGCGCAGGGACAGGACGCGGCGCGCTGTATTGCGCGTTTTGCGCCAAGCCAACGACTGTATCACGCGCCGCCTTACACGCAAATGGCGAGGAATTTCCGATACAGTTTGTCGTGTCCGTACGTATTCCAGAGGAGAGGCCGTGAATCCTTTGTTGTCTGTTGTGGAACGCAAGCTCCAGGCGTTGCCCGTGGCGGTGCAACTGGTACTGCCCGATGGCACGGTGATCGGGCCGCCGGATCCCCGGGTCCGCTTCGTGACGCACGACAAGACCGCCCTGGCCCATCTGGCCGAAGGCGCGGTGGGCGTGCTGGGTCAGGATTACGTCGAAGGTCGCATCGACATCGAAGGGTCGATGCGTGACGTGATGGCGGCGGCGGCCGCGTTGCTGCCGGGCTCGCCGGTGGATGCGGCGCGCGGCGGATGGCTGACCGAGCTGGTGCGCAAAGTGATGTCGGTCTGGCGTCACTCGGTCGAGCGCGACGCCCGCCAGATCGAATTCCATTACGACCTGTCCGATGATTTCTACGCCTTATGGCTGGACCCGCGCCGGGTCTATTCCTGCGCCTATTACCGCGAACCCGGCATGAGCCTGGCGCAGGCCCAGGAGGCCAAGCTCGATCACATCTGCCGCAAGCTGCGGTTGCGTCCCGGCGAGCGTTTCCTCGACGTGGGCGCGGGCTGGGGCGGGCTGCTGCTGTGGGCGGCCGAACACTACGGGGTGGATGCCACAGGCATTACGCTGTCGCGCAACCAGCATGCCCATGTCAGCAAGCTGATCCAGGACAAAGGCCTGGGCGGACGCGTGCGGGTGGAATTGCTGGATTACCGCAAGCTCGATGAGGCCGCGCCGTTCGACAAGATCGCTTCGGTCGGCATGTTCGAGCACGTCGGCCGCGCCCAGCTGGAAGGCTACTTCGCCAAGTTGCGGCGGCTGCTCAAGCCGGGCGGGTTGATCATGAACCACGGCATCACGGCGGCCGGCGTGTACAACGCCGAGTTGGGCAGCGGCATGGGCGAGTTCATCGAGAAATACATCTTCCCGGGCGGCGAGCTGACCCATATCAGCGTGGTCATGGAGGCCATGACCAACGGCGGCCTGGAGGAGGTCGATATCGAGAACCTGCGGCCGCACTATGCCCGGACGCTCTGGGCCTGGAGCGACGCGCTCGAGGCGCGTCTGCCGCAGGCCGCGCAGATCCTGAGCGGCGAGCAGGGGGCGCGGTCCCTGCGCGCCTACCGGCTCTATCTGGCCGGTTGCGCCATGGGCTTCGAGCATGGCTGGATCGCGTTGCATCAGGTGCTGGGGCAGCACCCGGCCACGGGACGCGCCGATGAACTGGACGACCCGCCCGACCTGGCCTATCCCTGGCGGCGCGACTATATGTACCGCGACGCACCCGGGCAGGGCGCCTGAAGACGGGGGTTTTGCGGCGCGAGTGTATTCATAAGAATAAAATATTAACGGGATGTATCTTGATTTTCGAGGGGGGCTTTCGCAGGGAAAAACGGCGAATCGTCTCTTGGGAATCAGGGTTTGTCCGGACGTTTTTCGGGCTGAATGTATCTGTTTTGTTCAGGCTCGGGCTTGGGGTGTGCATCAATTTCGGTTAAGATGCTGCCTTCTTCTTTCAGTTTGTTCACTATCTGTGGGTTCTCGAAATCCCTGTTTCGAGGCTCCTGTCTTGCAAGACTCCGCACCCCGCGGATTCTCTTGTTGCTAGTGTCGGTTTGTATTGGCGGTTCTGCCCGTCTTCCGCACAACCCCCTTAGCTCCATGGCACGGTTGGTCCAATGCCGCCGTGTCCCTGAACCTATGGAGGCAAAAGCCAATGCGTTTCACCCCCGTCAAGACCCTGGCCGCCGCGGCCGTCCTGTTCGCCTTCGCCGGTTCGGCCCAAGCCGCCGATGCGCCGCAATGCGAACTCAAGCGTCCGATCAATTTCGGCGGCATGAACTGGGAATCCAATCTGGTCCTGGTCGACATCGAGCGTTTCATCATGGAAAAGGGCTATGGTTGCAAGACCGAAACCCTGCCCACCGAGACCCTCCCGGCCCTGGCCGCGCTTGAACGCGGCGACCTGGACGTCAACACCGAAGTCTGGCTGAACAGCGTTGCCGACCCCTGGGAACGCGCCGAGAAGACCGGCCGCGTCAAGCGGATCGGCGATCTGTACATGGGCGGCGAGGCCTGGTACATCCCGCGCTATACGGCCGAGCGCCTGCCTGAACTGAAGTCGGCGGCCGACCTGCCCAAGTTCAAGGACAAGTTCAAGGATCCCGAAGAGCCGGGCAAGGGCCGCTTCTACGGTTGCCCGGCGGGCTGGGGCTGCGAAGTCACCAGCACCAACCTGTTCAACGCCCTCAAGCTGGGCGACACCTACACGCTGTACTCGCCGGGCACCGGCGCGGCGCAGAAGGCGGCCCTGATGTCGGCCTACAAGCGCAAGCAGAACGTGGTGTTCTATTACTGGTCGCCCACGCCGCTGGTTGGCGCCCTGGACCTGGTCAAGCTTGAACTGCCGCCCTACGACGCCGAAAAGCACAAGTGCCTGACGTCGCCCAAGTGCGCCAAGCCCGAGGCCAGCGCCTATCCCGACAATCCCGTCTTCACCGCAGTGAACACCAAGTTCTCGCAGGAGGCGCCGGTGCTGACCGAGTTCCTGTCGAAGGTCTCGGTGCCGCTGCCCGTGATGAACGAGACCCTGGCCCACATGGAAGACTCCGGCGACGAGTCCGCCGCGGTGGCCAAGTGGTTCCTGAAGAGCAAGCCCGACGTCTGGACCAAATGGGTTCCCGCGGACGTCGCCGGGCGCGTGCAAGGCGCGCTGTAACCCCCGCCGCCTTTCCGGCGGCGGCCCGCTCCGGCCGACCGGGGCGGGCCGCCGGTTTGGACTTTTTCCCCTTGGGATGCCCCCAAGGGGAAAAAGCCCTCCGGCAGGCGCAATGCCCGCCACGCGGGCAAGGCGCAGGCTGTTCCCGCCTGTGCCGCACCGTAAGCGTGTCGCCGTCATCCCTGCCTTTCGTGGTCCTGGCGCGCATTTCCGCCAGGCGATTCGCGGGCCGTGGCCCCTGCCGCGCACCGGATCGCGGCGCACACGCTGAAATGGAGTCAAAACATGTTTCCTGAAATCATTCCTGCCCGCCAGGTGCGGGGGGCCATCGATGGATTCGTCGATCACCTGGTCACCAACTACGCCGACACCCTGGAGAAGCTGTCCCAGCCCGTGCTGCATGCGCTGGTGTGGCTGGAGCAACTGCTGCGCAGTTCGCCCTGGTGGGCCGTGGTCATCGTGACCATCGCGATTGCCTGGCTGGTGAGCCGCCGCATCGGCCTGAGCCTGGCCATGGGGGCGTTGTTGTGCGTGATCGGCGTGCTCGGCCTGTGGGACGCCGGTATGCAGACGCTGGCGCTGATGATCATGGCGGCCGGGTTGTCGGTGGTCATCGGCATTCCGCTGGGCGTGCTGATGGCGCGCGTCAACTGGCTGCGTTCGCTCATGCTGCCGGTGTTGGACGTGATGCAGACCATGCCCAGTTTCGTGTATCTGATTCCGGTCGTGATGCTGTTTGGCCTGGGCAAGATCCCGGCCATCATCGCCACCGTGATCTACGCGGTGCCGCCGCTGATCCGCCTGACCGATCTGGGCATCCGCCTGGTCGACCGCGAGGTGCTGGAAGCCTCGCGCGCCTTCGGCGCCAATCCGCGTCAGCAGTTGTTCGGCGTGCAGCTGCCGCTGGCCCTGCCCAACATCATGGCCGGCATCAATCAGACCACCATGATGGCGCTGTCGATGGTGGTGATCGCCTCCATGATCGGCGCGCGCGGCCTGGGGTATGAAGTGCTGCTCGGCATCAACCGCCTGGAAGTCGGCCGCGGCCTGCTGGCGGGCCTGGGCATCGTGGTGCTGGCCGTGCTGTTCGACCGGATCACGCAATCGTATGGACAGCGCATGCGCATGGGAGGCCAGCGATGAGCAAGATCGAAGTCAAGAACATCTACAAGATCTTCGGGCCGCATCCGAAGAAGTGGCTGCAAGCCGCCCAGGGCGGCATGAGCAAGGAAGCGCTGCTGGCCGAAAGCGGCCACACGCTGGGCCTGCGGGACATCAGCCTGTCGATCGAAGAGGGCAGCATCTACGTCATCATGGGCCTGTCGGGGTCCGGCAAGTCGACGCTCATCCGCCACTTCAACCGCCTGATCGAGCCCAGCGCCGGCCACATCCTGGTCGATGGCGTCGACGTGGTCAGCCTGAACAAGCGCGACCTGGAGACCTTCCGCCAGAAGAAGATGAGCATGGTGTTCCAGCGTTTCGGCCTGTTCCCGCACCGCACCGTGCTGGACAACGCCGCTTACGGCCTGGCCGTGCAGGGCGTGGGCCGGGCCGAGCGCGAACGGCGCGCCCGCGATTGGCTGGAGCAAGTGGGCCTGTCGGGTTTTGAACAGCAGTATCCGCACCAGTTGTCGGGCGGCATGCAGCAGCGCGTGGGCCTGGCGCGGGCGCTGGCCACCGATGCCGAGATCCTGTTGATGGACGAAGCCTTCTCGGCGCTCGATCCGCTGATCCGCCGCGAGATGCAGGACCAGTTGCTGCAGTTGCAATCCAAGCTCAACAAGACCATCGTATTCATTACCCACGACCTGGACGAGGCGCTGCGCCTGGGCAACCGCATTGCCATCCTGAAGGACGGCGAACTGGTGCAGGAGGGCACGCCGGAAGACATCCTGCTGAACCCGGCCAACGATTACGTGCAGTCGTTCCTGCAGGACGTCAATCGCACCAAGGTGCTGAACGCCACCCATGCCGTCAATCCGGCGCGCTTGACGCTGACCATGCGGTCGCGCCCGGCGCACGCGGTCGACCGTATGCGCGCGCTGAACTACGAGTATGCGCCGGTGCTGGATGGCAAGCGCCTGGCCGGCGTGCTGACGCTGCGGGCGGCCGAGCAGGCCGTGAACGAAGGCGGCCGCGACGTGTCGCGCTTCGTTGAGGACCTGGCTTCGGTGCCGGCCACGGCCGGCCTGGGCGAGGTGCTGGCCCAACTGGTGCACAGCGACCAGCCTGTGGCCGTGACGGGCGAGAACGACGAGTTCATCGGCATGCTCTCGCGCAAGAAAGTGGTCGAACTGGTGACGCCGGTGCTGGCGGACACCGCCCAGACCGCCGTGGAGGGCGAGCCGGAGGCGGCCGGGGCGCAGGAACCCGAGCCGCGCGGCGAGGCCGCCTGACGGCTGGCGGCGCCCGCGCCCTGCCAGGGCGCCGGCCAGGGCGGACGGCGCGTCCGCGGAGCGCGGACTTGCGCCCGGGGCCAGTCCGGATATGATGGCTGGCCGGCAATCACTGCCGGCCAGCCATCATTCGGAATATCGGAACCCGTCATGCCAATCTTGAACGTCCAGATCATGCAGGGCCATTCTGCCGCCCAGAAGACCGCGCTGTTGAAAGCGGCGTCGCAGGCGGTGGTCGAGAGCATCGCCGCGCCGCTGTCCAGCGTGCGCATCGTGTTGCAGGAAATCCCCGCCGAGCACGTGATCGTGGCCGGCGAGATCGGCAAGGCCATGGCGCGCGTCGACGCGGCCCTGATCGAAGGCCGCGACGAGGCCAAGAAGTCGGCGCTGATCGCGGCGCTGAACCAGGCCGTGTGCGCCAGCATCGGCATCTCGGGCGAGGACGTGCGGGTGCTGATTCGCGACGTGCCCAAGACCGACATGGGCGTGGCCAACGGCCTGAGCGCCAAGGCCGCCGGCCGCTGACGCCGCGGCGCCAGCCGGCGCCGTGGCGCGAGCCTAGTCGAGCTTGACGCCGGCTTCCTTGATCACCGCGCCCCAGCGCTGGATCTCGTTCCTGATGTAGGCGCCGTATTCCTGCGGCGTCGATCCCAGCGCCTGGGCGCCCTGGGCCTTGAGCTGCTTCTGCATCTCGGGCGATTGCAGGGCGCGACGGATCTCGGCATTGAGCTTGCCGACCACTGCGTCCGGCGTGCCCGCCGGCACCACCACGCCTTGCCAGGCGCCCATCTCGAAGCCTGGGACCACCGTTTCGGCCACCGTCGGCACGTCGGGCAGTTGCGCGCTGCGCTCGCGGCTGGTGACCGCCAGGGCGCGCAGCTTGCCCTCGCGGATGAAGCCCAGCGAATCGTTCAAGGTGTTGGTCATGACCTGCACCTGACCGCCGACCAGGTCGGTCATGGCGGGGGCGCTGCCGCGATAGGGCACGTGCACGGCGTCGATGTCGAGCGAGCGCAGCAGCAGCAGCGCGCCCAGGTGCGTGACGTTGCCGGCGCCCGCCGACCCATACGACAGCTTGCCGGGATGCTGGCGCGCGTAGTCAACGAAGCCGCGCGCGTCCTGCGCCGGCACCGATGGATGCACCAGCAGTACCAGCGGAATCACGGCGGTGGACGACACTGGCGCGAAGTCCTTGACCGGATCGAAGGCCAGTGAACGATAGAGATTGGGGCTGAGCGCGATCGACGAGGTGTTGTAGAGCACGGTGTAGCCGTCCGGCTTGGCGGCTGCCGCGTACTGCATGCCGATGTTGCCGTTGGCGCCGCCCTTGTTCTCGACCACCACGGTCTGGCCCAACTGGTCGGTCAACTGCTTGGCCAGTACCCGCGCCACCAGGTCGGTGGGACCGCCCGGCGGGAAGGGCACCACCATGGTGATGGGGCGCTCGGGCCAGGCGGCCTGGGCGGTGGCGGCGCTACCGAGTGCCAGCGCGACCAGGCCGGCCGCGAGCAATATTTTCTTCATGGTTGTCTCCTTGCTTTGGTGGAAGGGGCGAGGCCCCATGGCGGCGGCGCCCTCTGCGGGACGCCTGTCCGCCGAGCGCCGCGTCAGCCCGGTCGGCCGGCCAGCATGCGCGTCGCGGTGTAGGCCATCACGGGCTTGCCGTGCTGGTTGAAAACCTCGATGGTGGAGCTGACCACGGCACGGTTGTGCTGCGAGGTCGGGCGTACGCCGGTCACTTCGATATCGGCCCAGATGGTGTCGCCGGCCACCACCGGCGCCAGCATTTTCTTGTGGACTTCCAGCAGCGCCAGGCCGGTGCCCTGCACCATGCCCTGCATGATGAGGCCCTCGATCAGGCCGTAGGTCAGGGCGCCGGGGGCGGGGCGGCCCTGGATCGCGCCATGCGCGTAGGTGGCGTCGATGAAGATCGTCTCCAGCATGCCGGTGACGCTGATGAAGTTGACGATGTCGGTTTCGGTGACCGTGCGGCGGAACGTGCGAAAGCGCTGGCCGACGGCGAGGTCCTGCCAGTAGTAGCCCTGGCCGAGCGGGGCGGGGGCGGTGCGGTCTTGGGTCATGCGGAGTCCTTGGGGGAGGCGGGAAGGGTGTCGGTTTGCCGGGCAGCGCCGGTTTGCAGCAGGGCGTCGATGGCGGCGCAGTCCAGGCCGGCTTGCGCCAGCACGTCGCGGGTGTGTTCGCCGAGCCGCGGTGGCATCGCCGGCGGCACCTGCGAGCGCTGCAGCCGCACAGGGTTGCGCGGGAAGCGGTAGTGGTTGCCGGCGGCGCTTTGCAGTGGCTGGAAGAAATCCACGCTGCGCAGGTGCGGGTCGGTCTCCAGGTCTTGCAGGCGGTTGACGCGGGCCGCGGGGATTTCCAGTTTTTCGCACAGGGCCAGCCAGTAGGTGGTGTCGCGCGCCGCGACGATGCCGGCCTGCAGTTCGTAGAGCGTCTCGATGTGGCGGGTGCGCGCGGCGATGTCGCTGAAGCGCGGATCGGCGGCCAGGTCGGGGCGCCCGGCAGCTTCGAAGAAGCTGCGCCAATGAGCGTCGGTGTAGGGCATCAGACAGACATGGCCGTCGGCGGTGCGGCAGGGCCGGCGCCACGGCGTGAGGACACGCGGATAGCCGGCCTCGCCGGGCGTGTCCGCCAGGTGCCGGCCGTAGTAGTGCTCGACCAGCACGTACGAGGCCATGCTTTCGAACATCGGCACTTCCAGTTGCTGGCCCAGGCCAGTTCGCTCGCGCTGGAACAGCGCGGCCAGGATGGCGTGCGCGGCGACCAGGCCGCAGGTCTTGTCCGCCGCCACCGTGGGCAGGTAGCGCGGCGTGCCGGTCTGGCGGTCGGCCAGGTCGGCAAAGCCCGCCAGGCCCTGGATGATGTCGTCGTAGGCAGGCCGGCCGTCGTAGGCGCCGCCGGCGCCAAAGCCGTACAGGCCCGCGTACACCAGCCGCGGATTGCGCGCGCACAGCGTAGCCGGGTCCAGGCCCAGCGCGGCCATCTTGGCCGGCCGCATGCTGTGCATCAGCACGTCGGCGCCGTCCACCAGCGCCAGCAGCGCGTCGCGGGCGGCGGCCTGCTTCAGGTCCAGCACCACGCTGCGCTTGTTGCGGTTCAGTCCCAGGAAAATGGCGGCCAGCCCGGGTTCCTGGGCCGGGCCGGTGTTGCGGGTGGAGTCGCCGGCGGGCGCTTCGATCTTGACGACGTCGGCGCCGTAGTCGGCCAGGATCTGCGAGGCGTAAGGGCCGAACACCACCGAGGTCAGGTCCAGCACGCGCAGGCCGCCGAGGGCGGTGGCTTGGGGAAGGGAAGCGGAAGTCATGGCGGGAATCCTATCGGCGTGGCCTATACCCGTCTAATATGGCTTTGGTATTGCTTGATATGGAATCCGTTATGGCTATCGATCTACGGCAGTTGCGCCAGTTCGTCACCATCGCCGAACTGGGCAGCTACCGTCGCGCCGCCGATACCCTGCACATCGCGCAGCCCGCGCTGTCGGTGTCGATCCAGAAACTGGAGCATGCGGTTGGCGTGCCGCTGCTGGCGCGTGGCGCCAGGGGCGTGACGCTGACCCCGGCGGGCCAGGCACTGATGGCCGACGCCCGCCGCGCGCTGTTCCATAGCGAGCAGGCGCGCCAGGCCGCGCGCCGCGTGGCGTTGGGCGAATGGGGCACGCTGCGGCTGGGCTTTGTCGGTTCGGCCACTTACACCTTGCTGCCGCGCTGCCTGCCGGTGTTTCGCGCGCAGTATCCGGACGTGCAACTGGAATTGCGCGAGGACAGCACCGTCGGCCTGGCGGCGATGCTGCGCGCCAACGATATCGACGCGGGCCTGGTGCGGGGGCCGCTGGCGGATGACCCGGCGCTGGAATCCTGGGTGGTCGAACGCGATGATCTGATCCTGGCGGTGCCGGCGGGCCATGCGCTGGCTGGCGCCGGCCCGGTCAGCCTGGCGCGGGCCCGCGGCGAGAGTTTCGTGATGTACTCGCCGGCCAAGGTGCCAGGCCTGCATGGCGTGGCGCTCGCGCTGTGCCGCAAGGCCGGCTTCTCGCCGCGCATCAGCCAGGAGGCGATCCAGGTGCAGACGCTGGTCAGCCTGGTGGCCAGCGGCATGGGGCTGGCGCTGGTGCCGGGCGTGACGCGGGCCTACTCCACGCCGCTGGTGGCATTCGTGCCGCTGGCCGACGCCGAGGCGCGCGAGGCGTTGTCGCTGTCGCTGGTGACGCACCGCGCCACGTCCTGCGCAGCGGTGCTGCGCCTGCGCGACAGCATGCTGGCGCAGGGGGACTGACCGGCGTGGCCGGCGGTTGAGTTTCAGGCAGCTTCGCGATCGAACAGCGCGGTGCGCAGGTAGGAGACGACGTCATCGCCGCCATCCAGCGCGTGCGCGCCGATGCGCGCGTGCCAGTGGGATTCCGAGCCGGCGGCCAGCCGCCATTCGCGCAGCCGGCGCGTGTACAGCTGCAAGTCGTATTCCTCGGTGACACCGATGGCGCCGTGCACCGCGTGGGCGATATCGGCCACGCGCGCTACCGCCAGGCTGGCGCGGGCCTTGCCGAGCGCGGCCAACAGCGGTTGCGGCAGGCCGTCGCGGCCCTGGAATGCCAACTGCGCCGCCATGCGCGCGGCCCATACCTGTTCAGCCATCACGCTGATCTGCTGCTGCACGGCCTGGAAGCGGCCTATCGGCTTGCCGAACTGCCGCCGCTGGTTGGCGTAATCCAGTGTCATCGACAGCACGCGCTCCATGGCGCCGGCGATCAGGCCGGCGCAGGCGGTGGCCGCCAGTTCGTCCAGGGCCGGCAGGCCGGCGCCGGCCTCGATGCGCACGCCATCGTCGAGCGACCAGCGCGCTGGCGCGTCCAGGCTGCCGTGCACGCCGCTGGGTTCGATGGTGGCGGCGCGGGCCGGGAGCAGCCAGATCTGTTCGCCGATGCGAGCCAGCACCGCGTCGGCGCCGCGGATCCAGGGGACGTTGGCGCCCGTGGCCTGGCGCGCGGACACCTGCCAGCCATGCGGCGCCAGCGCGATTGATCCGGTGACCGGGGCGTGGCCGGCTCGTGCCAGCCAGGCGCGCGCCAACAGCGTGTCGATGATGGGGTAGGGACACAGGTGGCGGCCGGCGGCGGTGGCCAGCGGCAGCGCCTCGGCCAGCGCCAGGCCGGCGCCGCCCTGGGGTTCGGGCACCAGCGCGTCGGCGAATCCGGCGTCCTCGCAGGCGCGCCAGGCTTGCGCGGGCGCCTGGCCCTGCTCGGCCTGGCGGATCACGTCGGGCGTGCAGGTCTGCGCGAACAAGCGTTCGGCGGCATCGCCAAAAATCGAATCCATGATGGGGTTCCTATCGAAGGCCGAGGCCGCGCGCGATGATGCCGCGCAGGATTTCGCGGGTGCCGCCGCGCAGCGAGAAGGTGGGGGCGACCTGTTCGAGATAGGCCAGCGTGCGCAGCAGTGGCAAGGGCGGCGGCTGCTCCGGACGGCGCCCCAGCGCGTCGGCGATCAGGCGCGGGATGTCCTGTTCCAGTTCGGTGCCGAGGTCCTTGACCAAGGCCGCTTCGATGGCGGGACTCTGGCCCGCCGCCAGTTTGCCGGCGATCGCCAGCGAGAGCGCGCGCAGCACCGCCATCTGCGACAGGATGGCGCCCAGCAAGGCTTGGTCGGCGCTGTCCTGCGCCGCGCCGTCGCGGCCGTGCGCCAGCCAGCATTGCAGCAGTGCAATGCTGGAATACAGGCGTTCCGGCCCGCTGCGCTCGAACGCCAGTTCGGCGTTGACCTGGGCCCAGCCCGCGCCTTCCTGACCGATGAGCGCGTCCGGCGCCAGTTCGACGTTGTCGAAGAACACTTCGGAGAAATGCGCGTCGCCGGCCAGGTCCTTGATCGGCTTGATGGACACGCCCGGCAGCGACAGGTCGACGATGAGTTGCGACAGGCCCTGGTGGCGGTCCTCCGGCGTACCCGAGCTGCGCGCCAGCGCGATCATGTAGTGCGAGCGGTGCGCATTGGTGGTCCAGACCTTGCTGCCGTTCAGGCGCCAGCCGCCCGCCACCGGTTCGGCGCGGGTGCGGATGCTGGCCAGGTCGGAGCCCGAGCCGGGCTCGCTCATGCCGATGCAGAAGAAGGCCTCGGCGCGGCAGATGCGCGGCAGGTAGAAGGCCTTCTGCGCCGGCGTGCCGAGCTTGAGGATCAGCGGCGCGCTCTGGCGGTCGGCGATCCAGTGCGCCGAGACCGGGGCGCCCGCTGCCAGCAGTTCCTCGGACAGCACGAAGCGCGCGAAGTGGCCGCGTTCGGCCCCGCCATATGCGCGCGGCAGCGTCAGGCCGAGCCAGCCGCGTTCGGCCAACTGGCGGCTGAACGCGGCGTCATAGCCCATCCAGGAGCGGGCGCGTTCGTCGGGTTCCAGTCCGTCCAGGGCCGCGGCGAGAAAGTCGCGCACCTCGGCGCGCAGGGCTTCGTCCTGGGGGGGGATGGCGGTCAGTTCCAGCGTATCGATCATGGGTGGGTCCGGTCTGGCGGGCGCCGGAGGCGGCGCGCCGCTGGCCACTATCGGCGAGCCGCGCGCGGACTGTCCAATAGTAAATTCTTGCCTGGCGATAAGGATCGGATATCGGCGCCCCGGGGGCGGGCTGGGGCGCAGGCCGCACGAGTATGATGAAGGCATCATCAGGAGGAAACATCATGAACGAAGTCATCGTCGCATCCGCCGTCCGTACCGCCATCGGCGATTTCGGCGGCGCGCTGAAAGACGTGCCGCCCTGCGACCTGGGCGCCACTGTCATCAAGGCCGCGCTGGAACGCGCCGCCGTCAAGGGCGACGAAGTCGGCCACGTCGCCGTCGGTCACGTCATCAACACCGAGCCGCGCGACATGTACCTGTCGCGCGTGGCTGCCATCAACGCCGGCATCGCCAAGGAAACCCCGGCCTTCAACGTCAATCGCCTGTGCGGCTCGGGCCTGCAGGCCATCGTGTCGGCGGCGCAGACCATCCTGCTGGGCGATGCCGATATCGCCGTCGGCGCCGGCGCCGAAAGCATGAGCCGCGCGCCGTACATCGCGCCGGCGCAGCGCTGGGGCGCGCGCATGGGTGACAGCATCATGCAGGACATGATGACCGGCGCCTTGTCCGACCCGTTCGGCCGCATGCACATGGGCGTGACCGCCGAGAACGTCGCCGCCCAGTTCGGCATCAGCCGTCAGGACCAGGACGCGCTGGCCGCCGAGTCGCACCGCCGCGCCGCCAACGCCATCGAGGCCGGCCATTTCCGCGACCAGATCGTGCCGATCGTGCAAAAGACGCGCAAGGGCGAAGTGGTGTTCGACACCGACGAGCACGTGCGCCGCGACGTTACGGCCGAGAGCCTGGCCGCGCTCAAGCCGGTGTTCCAGAAGGAAAACGGCACCGTCACCGCCGGCAATGCCTCGGGCCTGAACGATGGCGCCGCCGCGCTGGTGCTGATGAACGCCTCGGTCGCGGCCAAGCGCGGCATCAAGCCGCTGGCGCGCCTGGTGGCTTATGCCCACGCCGGCGTCGACCCGACCATCATGGGCATCGGCCCGGTGCCCGCGACCCAGGCCGCGCTCAAGCGCGCCGGCCTGAGCGTGGACCAGTTGGACGTGATCGAGGCCAACGAGGCCTTCGCCGCGCAGGCGTGCGCCGTGAGCCGCGAATTGAAGCTGGACCCGGCCAAGGTCAACCCCAACGGCAGCGGCATCGGCCTGGGCCACCCGATCGGCGCCACCGGCGCCATCATCACCGTCAAGGCGTTGCACGAATTGCAGCGCGTGCAGGGCCGTTACGCGCTGGTGACCATGTGCATCGGCGGCGGGCAGGGCATCGCGGCGATCTTCGAGCGCATCTGAGCGCAGCGTCAGGCGCCCCCCCGGGGCGCGCCGGGGCGGGCCGCAATGGCCCGCCCGTTGCAGGGCGGGCGCCGGCCTACAATCGCGCCATGTACAAATCCAAATTCCCCTCCGAACTCGACCAGCCGACCCTGTCGGAAGTCGATGGCGTGCGTTATTTGCACTTCAACACCGAATGGGTCCAGGGCGCCATGCGCATCAAGAATCCGTCGGAACTGGTGCTGGAATACACCAGCCAGATGATGGCGTGGCTGCTGTTCCTGGAGCCGCCCAAGGACGAGGCCATTGGCATGTTCGGCCTGGGCGCCGGTTCGCTGGCGCGCTTCTGCGCCAAGCACACGCGCGCGCCGCTGCTGGCGGTGGAGTGGAACCCGCGCGTCACCGCCGCCTGCCACATGTTCTTCCGCCTGCCGGGCGAGAACCGCCTGCGGGTGGAGCATGCCGACGCCGCCGAATGGGCCGCCGATCCGCTCAACGCGGGCCGCTGCCCGGTGCTGATGGTCGACCTGTACGACGCCTCGGCCCAGGGGCCGGTGCGCGACAGCGTCAAGTTCTACCGCGATTGCCGCCGCGTGCTGGGCGAGGTCGGGGTGCTGGCGGTGAACCTGTTCGGCCGCCACGAGAGCTTCGGCAAGAACATCGACAACCTGTCCAAGGCCTTTGACGACCGCGTCGTCCTGCTGCCCGAGATCGACGCCGGCAACCAGATCGTGCTGGCGTTTTCCGGCCCGCGCCTGGCGGTCACGCCCGCCGAGCTGCTGGCGCGCGCCGAGGTGGTCGAATCGCAGTACGGATTGCCGGCGCGCCGCTGGGCGCGTTCGCTGACCCGGCACGCGGTCGACGGCATCCTGCATTTCTGAGATCCGCGCCTGGCCCTGGCCCCGTTTTCCTGGCCAGGGTAGGGCAATTCCTTAGTGTCTGCCTCTAGGACGGATTCACCGGACGACGCTATGATGGGCCTATTCATAATTATGAATTACGGCGCCGTCAGGCCGTCTGCCCATGACCTCTCCCATCGTCCGGCAAGCCTTGTACCTGGAAGTCGCGGATCGCCTGCGCGGCATGATCCATGCGCGCGCGCTGCGCAATGGCGAGTGGATCGACGAACTGCGCCTGGCCGGCGAGCTGGGCATCTCGCGGACGCCGCTGCGCGAGGCGCTCAAAGTGCTGGCCACCGAGGGGCTGGTGCGGCTGGAGCCGCGCCGCGGTTGCTTCGTCAATGAGCTGTCGGCGCAGGACCTGGAAGACATCTTCCCGTTGATGGCCATGCTGGAAGGACGCTGCGCCCATGAGGCGGCGTGCAAGGCGTCGGACGCGCAGTTGGCGGCGCTGGCGCCGCTGCACGAGGCGCTGGCGGGCCATGCCGCCGCCGGCCGCGTCGATGCCTATTACCAGACCAACTACCTGATCCACGAAGCGGTGCAGGCGCTCGCCGGCAATCAGTGGCTGGTCGACATGGTGGGCAATCTGCGCAAGGTACTGAGCCTGTCGCGCCACCGCAGCCTGGCCTGGCCCGGCCGCATCCAGGAATCCTGTGCCGAGCACCTGGCCATATTCGAGGCCCTCCAGGCCCGCGACCCCGAGCGCGCCGAGGCGCTGGCGCGCCATCACCTGATGCGCCAACTTGAGGTGCTGCGCGCGTTGGCCGCCGCCGACGATGACGCGCCGCCGCTTTCCGATCTTCCCGTAGCCGAGGAATCCGTCCATGAACGCACCCGCCAATCTCGCCCCCGCGCGCGGCGCACGCACGCCTGACGCCGAACCGATCGACACGGACGCCGCCGAGGCCGGCGACAGCCTGATCACGCGCCTGGGGCGCCTGTGGGAGCGCGGCCGCCTGCCCAGTGAATCCGAAGTGCGGCGGCTGTTCGAGGCGCGCCTGACCGACGTGGCCGCCAACAAGCTGGCGCGGCGCTGGTGCGACCAGTACGGCGCCGCCGACGGCAAGGACCGGCGCCTGATGCTGGCCGCGCTGGCGCAGGTGCGCGGCACCTTCGCCAGCGATGGCGGCGAGGGCGTGCGCCTGTTCAAGCGCTTCAACGCGCAGCCGCTGGGCCTGCGCTTCCTGGTCGAACTGCGCGCCGACATGCTGCGCTGGCGCAAGCAGGTGGCCGGCATCCAGGCGTTGGACAAGGACCTGGAGGGCCTGCTGTCGGCCTGGTTCGACGTCGGCCTGCTGGAGCTGCGGCCGCTGACCTGGGACTCGCCCGCATCATTGCTGGAAAAGCTGATCCTTTACGAGGCCGTGCACGAGATCCAGTCGTGGGACGATCTGCGCCACCGCGTGGCGCCGGACCGCCGCTGCTATGCCTACTTTCACCCGCAATTGCCGGACGTGCCATTGATCTTCGTCGAGGTGGCGTTCGCCGGCAGCATGGCCGACAACGTGCAGGCGTTGCTGGACAGCAGCGCGCCGCCGCAGGACCTGGAGAAGGCGCGTTGGGCGATCTTCTATTCCATCTCGAACACCCAGCCGGGCCTGAAGGGCATCAGCTTTGGCAATTTCCTGCTCAAGCGCGTGGTCGAGCAATTGCTGGAGGAGCTGCCCAAGCTCAAGTCGTTCGCGACGCTGTCGCCGATTCCCGGTTTCGCCGACTGGCTCGGCAAGCTGGACGCCGAGGCGGTCGAGGCGATGCTGCGCGAGGACAAGTCGCGCGCCAAGGCGCGCCAGCGGGCCGGCGTGCCCGACGGTCGGCGCTGGGTAGCGCGGCTGGCGCGCGCGGCGCAAGGCAAAAAGACGCCCGACGTGGTCAAGCGCGCCGCTTTCCGCCTGGCCGCGCACTATCTGCAGGCCATGAAGAATGGCCTGCCGCTGGATGCGGTGGCGCGCTTTCACCTGGGCAATGGCGCGCGCATCGAGCGCCTGAACTGGGCGGCGGACACCTCGGCCAAGGGGCTCAAACAGTCCTGCGGGCTGATGGTCAATTACCTGTACGACCTGGATGAACTGGACGGCAACCTGGCGCGCCTGCATGACGGCAAGCCCCAGGTCAGCCGCAGCGTGGGGCGCGCGGCCTGAAGCGGCGACGCGTCGCGCAGGACAGAAAAAAGATAATTTCCGAGGGGACATGATGGACAACACGGCAGGCCGTGTGCTGCTGCAACGTGACGGGCCGCTGGCCTGGGTGACGCTGTCGCATCCGGGGCGCCTGAACGCCATTACCGTGGGCATGTGGCGCGAACTGCGCGATGTGTTCACGCGCATCGCCGCGGATGACGACGTGCGCTGCGTGATCGTGCGCGGCGAGGGCGGCAATTTCGCCGCGGGCGCGGACATCCGCGAGTTCCCGGTCGAACGCGCCGACGCCGCGGGCGTGCAGCGCTATCACCGCGAGGTGCTGGCGCCGGCCCTGCAGGCCGTGGCGCAATGCCCGCAGCCGGTGCTGGCGCAGATCGAAGGCGTGTGCGTCGGCGGCGGGCTGGAGATCGCCTGCCAATGCGACCTGCGCATCGCCGGCCAGTCGGCGCGCTTCGGCGTGCCGATCAACCGGCTGGGCTTTCCGATGGCGCCGGACGAGATGCGCGGCCTGCTGGCGCTGGCCGGGCGCGCCGCCACGCTGGCGATCCTGCTCGAAGGCCGCGTGTTCGGCGCTGCCGAGGCCCGTGAACTGGGCCTGCTGACCCGCGTCGTGGCCGATGCCGAGGTGGCCGCGCAGGTCCTGCGCAGCGCCGAGCGCATCGGCCAGGGCGCGCCGTTGGCCGCGCGCATCAACAAACGCCTGTCCGCCCGCCTGATGCAGGGCGGGGCCTTGACCGAAGCCGAATACCAGGATTATTTCTCCTACGCCGACAGCCAGGACCACAAGGAGGGCGTGCGCGCTTTCCTGGCCGGCGTGGACCCCCACTTTTCCGGAGACTGAAAACGGTGAGCAACGCCAATCTATACGCTGTGCTGGAGGGCGGATTCCCCGCCGATCGCAAACAGGTCGCGCTCGAAACCCCCGAGCTGGCCTACACCTGGGACGACATCGACCGCGCCACGGCCTGCCTGGCCAACCTGCTGGGTTCGCTCAAGCTGCCCGAAGGCGCGCGGGTCGCGGTGCAGGTCGAGAAATCGCCCGAAGCCCTGCTGCTGTACCTGGCCACACTGCGCGCCGGCCTGGTATACCTGCCGCTGAACACCGCCTACCGCGAAGCCGAGATCGAGTATTTCCTGGGCAACGCCGAACCCGCCGTGGTGGTCTGCGCCAGCAAGAACCGCGACTGGGTCCAGCGCGCCGCCGACAAGGCCGGCTGCGCCCACGTCTACACGCTCGACGAAGACCGCACCGGCACCCTGCTGGACGCGGCCGGCGGGCTGTCGCAGACCTTCAAGACCGTCAAGCGCAAGCCGGACGACCTGGCCGCCATCCTGTACACCTCCGGCACCACCGGCCGCAGCAAGGGCGCGATGCTGTCGCACGGCAACCTGGCGTCCAACGCGCAGGTGCTGCACAAGTACTGGGGCTGGCGTTCGGACGACGTGCTGCTGCACATGCTGCCGATCTTCCACGTCCATGGCCTGTTCGTGGCCTCGCACGGCGCGCTGCTGGCTGGCGCCAAGATGATCTGGCTGCCCAAGCTGGACGCCGACCAGGCCTTGCGCTACCTGCCGCAAAGCACGGTGATGATGGGCGTGCCGACATACTACGTGCGGCTGTTGGCCGACAAGCGCTTCAACCGCGAGGTGTGCGCCAACATGCGCCTGTTCATCTCGGGCTCGGCGCCGCTGCTGTCGGAAACCTTCAACGACTTCCGCGAGCGCAGCGGCCACGCCATCCTGGAACGCTATGGCATGAGCGAGACCGTCATGCTGACTTCCAATCCCTACGATCCGGCCGATGGCGAGCGCCTGGCCGGCACCGTGGGCCGGGCCCTGCCGGGCGTGCAGGTGCGGGTGGTGGACGATGCCGGCATCGCGCTGGCGCCGGGCGAGATCGGCAATGTGCAGGTGCGCGGGCCCAATGTGTTCTCGGGCTACTGGCGCATGCCGGAGAAGACCCGCGAGGAATTCACCGCGGACGGCTGGTTCAAGACCGGCGATGTGGGGCGCTGGGGCGGCGAATCCGCCGGCCGCGACGTGCCGGCCGACTACCTGTCGATCGTCGGCCGCAGCAAGGACCTGATCATCTCGGGCGGCTATAACGTCTACCCGAAGGAGATCGAGACCCTGATCGACGACATGCCGGGCGTGGCCGAGTCGGCCGTCATCGGCGTGCCGCATCCCGATTTCGGCGAAGCCGTGGTGGCGGTGGTGGTGCCCAAGGACGGCGCCAACATCGATGCCGCTGCGATGCAGGCCGAACTGAAGGCGCGCATCGCCAATTTCAAAGTGCCCAAGCGCGTCCACATCGTTGACCAACTGCCGCGCAACACCATGGGCAAGGTGCAGAAGAACGTGCTGCGCGAAACCTACCAGGCGCTGTAGCGCCATCATGCCGGGCCGGTCCATGAGGACCGGCCATTTTTTTCCAAGGAGCCCGATCCCTTTCAGAACGATTCCCGAACCAGGCAGCATTCCAACCCAAGAACACAAGAGACGAGACGCGGGAAACGCGCCGTCCCCACGCTGCAGCAAGAGAGGAGACAACAATGAAATACCGCACACTCGCCGTGGCCCTGCTGGCCACCCTGGCCGCAGGTTTTGCCGGCAGCGCCGGCGCCGCTTCGTGGCCGGAACGGCCCATCACGCTTATCGTGCCCTTTCCCGCGGGAGGCGGCACCGATACGTTTGCCCGTCCCCTGGCCCAGCAACTGACGATGCAATTGGGCCAGTCGGTGGTAATCGACAACAAGGGCGGCGCGGGCGGCACCGTCGGCGCCGGCGTGGCCGCCAAGGCCAGGCCCGATGGCTACACCTTCTTCATGGGCGGCGCGCACCACGCCCTGGCGCCGTCGCTGTACAAGAACCTGAACTACAACATCCAGAAGGACTTCGTGCCGGTGGCGTTGGTGGCGCAGCCGCCGCAGGTGATTGTCATCAATTCCACCAAGCTGCCGGTCAAGACGGTGCAGGAATTCGTCGATTACGCCAAGAAGCACCCCGGAGAAATCAACTTCGGCACCGCCGGCAAGGGCAGCACCCACCACCTGGCCGGCGAACTGTTCGCCATGCAGACCGGCATCAAGCTGGTCGATGTGCCGTATCAGGGCGCGGGCCCGATGCTGTCGGCCTTGATCGGCGGGCAGGTGGACCTGGCGTTCGACGGCCTGGGCTCGTCGGCCGGCCACATCCGGGCGGGCGCGATCAAGCCCCTGGCGGTGGCCGCCGACAAGCGTTCACCGTCGCTGCCGCAGGTGCCGACGGCGGCCGAGGCCGGCGTGCCGAACTACGTGGTGTCGACCTGGTACGCGGTCTGGGCGCCTGCCGGCACCCCGCAGGAAGCCGTGGACCGCATGGCGGCGGAGATCACCAAGGCCCTGAACACGCCCAAGCTCAAGGAAACCTGGGAAGGCAACGGCTCGGCCATTCCGACCCTGACCGGCCCGGCCTTCGGCAAGTTCGTCGATAGCGAAGTGTCGCGCTGGGCCAAGGTGGTGTCCGATTCGGGCGTCAAGCTGGATTGACGCCCGCGGCGTTGGCGCGCGCCCGCGTCAACGCCACTCGCTGGCCAGGCTGAGCCTGGCCAGCTGGTCGCGCGTCAGCGTCAGGCTGGCGGCCTTGACCAGTTCGTCCAGCTGCGCCAGCGAGGTGGCGCTGACGATCGGCGAGGTGATGCCGGGCTGCGCGATCTGCCACGCCAGCGCGGCCTGGGCCGGCGTACAGCCGGCATCCTCGGCCACGTCGTCCAGCGCCTTGAGGATGCGATCGCCGCGCTCGTTCAGATAGGTGTCGACGATCTTCTTGCCGCGCGCGCTCTTGCCGGCGTCGGCCGGGCTGCGGTACTTGCCGCTGAGAAAGCCGCTGGCCAGCGCGTAATAGTTGATGGTGCCCAAGTCCTGCGCTTTGACCAGCGCCTGCAGGTGCGCCTCGAACGGCTCGCGGCTGTAGAGGTTGTACTCGGGCTGGATGCTCTCGTAGCGCGGCAGGTTGTGCCGTTCGCTGGCGATCAGCGCTTCGGACAGGCGCACCGCCGTGTAGTTGGAGGCGCCGATGGCGCGCACCTTGCCGGCCTCGATCAGCTTGGCGTATTCGCCCAGCGTGTCGGTCAGCGGGGTGGTGGGATCATCCTGGTGCGACTGGTACAGGTCGACGTGGTCGGTCTGCAGCCGCGCCAGCGAGGCCTCCAGCGAGCGCCGGATGTAGGCCGGCGCCAGGCCCTTGGCGTCCGGGCCCATTTCCATACCGACCTTGGTGGCGATCAGCACGCGGTCGCGCTTGCCCGAGCGCTTGAGCCACTTGCCGATCAGGGTTTCGGATTCGCCGCCCTGGTTGCCGGGCACCCAGCGCGAATAGACATCGGCGGTGTCGATGAAGTTCAGGCCGGCGTCCACCAGCGCGTCCAGCAGCGAGAACGTGCCGGCCTCGTCGACGGTCCAGCCGAAGACGTTGCCGCCGAAGGTGAGGGGAGGGATCTGCAGGCCGGAACGGCCGAGTGCGCGTTTGATCATGATGTGGCCCTTTGGATGTCTCGGATGTCGTGTCGCGCGGGCGTGGCGCTTTTCGTGCATTGGCGCAGTCCGCCCCGGCATGGGGCGCGCCTGCCGCGCATGCACCATTTCAGGGATTCCCCCCAAGTGAAATTGGGTTGCGACACGTTAGACTATACGGCTTTACGGCTGTCCGGACCCGTGGGGAAGCCCGCGGAACAGCCGTAACAATGAACAAATAACGCAGGGTTCAAGGAGCTTACCTATGCTGATCGGAAAAAAACATTTTCTGACGGTTGGCGCGATGGCGCTGGCGCTGGCTATCGCCGCGCCGGTGGCGGCGCAGCAGAAGTCGGTGGCGGTTACCGCCATCGTCGAGCATCCGGCGCTGGATGCGGTGCGTGACGGGGTGCAGGACGCCCTCAAGCAGGCCGGCTACGAGCCGGGCAAGAACCTGAAGTGGCAGTACCAGAGCGCCCAGGGCAACACCGGCACCGCGGCCCAGATCGCGCGCAAGTTCGTCGGCGACCGGCCTGACGCCATCGTCGCCATCGCCACCCCGTCGGCCCAGGCCGTGGTGGCCGCCACCAAGGACGTGCCGGTGGTGTATTCCGCCGTGACCGACCCGGTCGCCGCCCAGCTGGTACCCAGCATGGACGCCTCGGGCACCAACGTCACCGGCGTGTCGGACCTGCTGGCGCTGGACAAGCAGGTCGAACTGATCAAGAAGATCGTGCCCAACGCCAAGCGCGTCGGCATGGTCTACAACCCGGGCGAGGCCAACTCGGTCGTGGTGGTCAAGAAGCTGCAGGAACTGCTGCCCAAGTCGGGCATGAGCCTGGTCGAGGCCGCCGCGCCGCGTTCGGTTGACGTGGCTTCCGCCGCGCGCAGCCTGATCGGCAAGGTCGACGTGATCTACACCAACACCGACAACAACGTGGTCTCGGCCTACGAGTCGCTGGTGAAGGTCGGCAACGACGCCAAGATCCCGCTGATCGCCTCGGATACCGACAGCGTCAAGCGCGGCGGCATCGCCGCCCTGGGGATCAACTACCGTGACCTGGGCGTGCAGACCGGCAAGATCGTGGTGCGCATCCTCAAGGGCGAGAAGCCCGGCGCGATCCCGTCGGAAACCATCTCCAAGCTGGAGCTGTACGTGAACCCGGGCGCCGCCGCCAAGCAGGGCGTGACGCTGTCCGACGCCATCATCAAGTCGGCCGCGGTGGTGGTAAAGTAAAACGCAAGTCGTCCGGCCCCGCTCCTGCCCACCCGGCATGAGCGGGGTTTGTTTTATCTTGTTTTCTTGTTGGCCCCGCGCCGGTACGCGGGGTTTCCAGGGCGGCAGCATCCACAAGGTGCGCGCGGCCCGGCGCGCAGGCGTTGGTCTTGAACGGCATGTCGGCCCCCGGCCGCCGCGCCGCGTTTTGCTCCCCGGAGCGTTCATCAAGCAGCCCGCTTGCGGCCCCGGCCGCCAAGCCCGGCAACGCCTTGGCAGGAATCGAGAGAAAATCGCACGGCAGGAAACGTTTATTGCGAAAGCTCGGGTAAAACTGATCCCGAAACGCAAGAAGTTGGACGTTCCGAATCTCTAATATGCTCGTTTCTTACCTGATTGGATTTGTCCCATGTCATTGTTCTCGTTGCTAGGCGCGCTGGAGATCGGCCTGATCTTCAGCCTGGTGGCCTTGGGCGTGTATATCTCCTTTCGCCTGCTGCGCTTTCCGGACCTGACCGTTGACGGCAGCTTCCCGCTGGGCGGCGCCGTCTGTGCCACGTTGATCGCCGCGGGCACCGACCCGTTCCTGGCCACCATCGCCGCCACGTTCGCCGGCGCGGCGGCGGGCCTGGTCACCGGTTGGCTCAACGTCAAGCTCAAGATCATGGATCTGCTGGCCAGCATCCTGATGATGATCGCGCTGTATTCCGTGAACCTGCGCATCATGGGCAAGCCCAACGTGCCGCTGATCACCGAGCCCACCGTCTTCACTATTCTGCAGCCCGCATGGCTGTCGGATTACGTGGCGCGGCCGCTGATTCTGCTGGTCATCGTGATCCTGGCCAAGCTGGCGCTGGACTGGTTCTTCGCCACCCAGACCGGCCTGGCGGTGCGCGCCACCGGCTCGAATGGCCGCATGGCCCGCGCGCAGGGCGTCAACACCGGCCGCATGATCCTGGGCGGCATGGCGCTGTCGAACGCGCTGGTCGCGATGGCCGGGGCGCTGTTCGCGCAGACCCAGGGCGGCTCCGACATCTCCATGGGCATCGGCACCATCGTCATCGGCCTGGCCGCGGTGATCGTCGGCGAAAGCATCCTGCCGTCGCGCAAGCTGGTGCTGGCCACGCTGGCCGTCATCATCGGCGCCATTGTCTACCGCTTCTTCATCGCGCTGGCGCTGAACAGCGACTTCATCGGCCTGAAGGCGCAGGACCTGAACCTCGTCACCGCGGTGCTGGTCACGATCGCCCTGGTCATTCCCATGCTCAAGCGCCGGCTGGTCGGCAAGAAGGGGCGCTGATATGTTGTCCGCAAAAGACCTCAAGATCACTTTCAACGCCGGCACGCCGATCGAAACGCGCGCGTTGCGCGGGCTGTCGCTGGAGATCCCCTCGGGCCAGTTCGTCACCGTCATCGGTTCCAACGGCGCCGGCAAGTCGACCTTCCTGAATGCTGTCTCGGGCGACCTGCCGGTCGATTCCGGCCGCATCGAGATCGACGGCGCCGATGTCACGCGCCAGCCGGTGTGGGGCCGCGCCGGCCGCGTGGCGCGCGTGTTCCAGGATCCCATGGCCGGTACCTGCGAAGACCTGACCATCGAAGAGAACATGGCGCTGGCGCAATTGCGCGGCGCGCGCCGCGGCTACGGCCGCGCGGTCAAGGCTTCGATGAGGGAGGGGTTCCGCGAACGCCTGGCCACGCTCGGCCTGGGCCTGGAAAACCGCCTGAGCGACCGCATCGGCCTGCTTTCGGGGGGCCAGCGGCAGGCCGTGAGCCTGCTGATGGCGGCGCTGCAACCGTCGCGCATCCTGCTGCTGGACGAGCACACCGCTGCGCTCGACCCGCGCACCGCCGACTTCGTGCTGCAACTGACGGCGCGCATCGTGGCCGAAAGCAAGCTCACCACCATGATGGTCACCCACAGCATGCGCCAGGCGCTGGACGTGGGCGACCGCACCGTGATGCTGCACCAGGGCCAGGTGGTGCTGGACGTGTCCGGTGACGAACGCCGCGGCATGGACGTGCCGGACCTGCTGGCCATGTTCGAGCGCGTGCGCGGCGAGAAGCTGTCGGACGACGCGTTGCTGCTGGGCTGATGGCGCGAAGCCGCACCGGCCGGCGCCATCACCGCGTCCGGCGTGGCCTTCTATCGGAGGCCGCGCCGGACGTTTTGTTTTTCGCTGGACCGCGGCGGGCGAGTGCCGGCCTGCGCGCGCCTTCTTTGAATGTCGATACGGCCTAGATGAAGCGGCCGGGCCGGAATGCCGCATGGCGGGCCGGGGCGCCGTCTTCGCACATCAGCTCGGCCAGTATCCGAGCGGTTCCGGGCGCCGTGCTGAAGCCGATGTGCTGGTGGCCCAGCGCGAGCCACAGACCTGGATGGCGCGGCGCCTGACCGATCATCGGGCGGCTGTCCGGCAGCGTGGGGCGGCGGCCCAGCCAGGCCTTTGGGTCGAGCCGGGGGCCCAGGCCGATCGCTTCGCGTGCCCGGGCCTCGGCCAGGTCCAGTTGCACCGGGCGCGGGGGCGCCTCGCAATCGTCCAGTTCGACCCCGGTGGTCAACCGCAGGCCGCGCGCCATGGGCGACAGCACGTAGCCGCCGCCCGTGTCGTACACGGGGCGGCCCAGCGCGGGGCCATCGGCCGCGCCGTAGTGCATGTGGTAGCCGCGCTCGAACGCCAGCGGCAGGTCGATGCCGGTGGTCTTGAGCAAGGCCTTGGACCACGGGCCCAGCGCCACCACCAGGGCGGGCGCGGTCAGCGTTTCCGAGCCGGCATCGCCCTGCACCTCCCAGCCGCGTTCGCCGTCGCGGCGGATCGCGCTGGCGCGCAGGCGCCGCAATGTGCCGCCCGAGCGCTGGAACAGGTCAGCGTAGGCGGCGGTCACGGCGCCGGGGTCGTCCACGGAATACGAGCCCTGGATCCACAGCGCGCGCGCGAAGATCGGCGCCAGCGCGGGTTCCAGTTGCGCCAGCTCGGCGGGCGCCAGCGCCTGGGTCGGGACCTGGTGGCGGGCGTAGGCCGCGCGCGCCAGGGCGCTGCCGTGCCAGGCCTGCTCGCTGCGATACAGGAAGATCCAACCGCTGTCGCGCAGGCGATGCCGGATGCCGGCCGCGTCCAGCAGGCGCAGGTGTTCGGCAGCGGACAGCCGGATCAGGCCGTCGAGCGCCGCCGTGGTTTCATGGAACACCGACGGCCGGGCGCGCGCCAGGAAACCGGCCGCCCAGCCCAGGTTGCGCGCCAGATAGGACGCGCGATAGCGGAACTGCACGGCGTCGTTGCGCAGCAGGCGCGGCAACTGGCGCCACAGGCCGGGATGGTTGAAGGGCATCAGGGAACTGCGGGCCAGGACGCCGGCGTTGCCGGCCGAGGTTTCCTGGCCGGGCGCCTGGCGGTCGACCAGCGTGACGTCCAGGCCGCGCCGCTGCAGTTCCAGCGCGCAGCAGACGCCGACGATGCCGGCGCCCAGCACAATGACTTGCTTGCCCATCGTGATTTATCGGTGCGAGTCCAAGGGAAATAGCGGCCGATTGTAGGGCAGGGGCCGGCGCCGCGCGACGAGGAATATCCATGAGGACGCGGCTGACGCCCTGCGGCGCCGGCGCCGCCCGCCGCGTCAGTTCGCCGGCCGTTGTCCCAGGATACGCCCCGCCGCCGCCACGCCCCACCACGCCGCTTCCTCGAACACGGAATAGCCCGACAGGTCGGCATGGGCGAACAGCACCGGACCGTCGACCTCGCGCAAGGCGGCCAGGCCGGCGTTCGACAGGTAGCCGCAATAGGGCGAGGCCATGGCGTGCCCGCGCACCGTGATCTCCAACTGGCGGGCGCGGCGCCAGAATTCGTCGCCATACGCGGCGATCAGGTCGGCGGCGGCTTCGTCGCGCAGCGCCTCGGGCCGGGCGTCGGCGAGCCATTGGCGCGCGGCCCGCGGCGTCTGGTTGCTCAGGGCGTGGTAGGCCGTGAACACCGTACGCGGCGAGCGCGCCACGCGCAGCAGCTGGTGGGTCGAGACCACGTAGCCCAGCGCCTGGCCCTGGTAGACCACGTTGTCCCACGACAGCGGCTCGCCCGGCGCCTCGCGCGGATAACCGTCCATGACGAAGTTCGACACCAGCCAGGGAGCGTGCGGCGAGGTATGCGTGGCCGGATCGTAGCCATAGGCGCGGATGTCCGGCAGGAGGCGCTGCGCCACGAACAGCGGCATGGCGCAGACCGCGCGTTGCGCCTGCAGCGTAAAGACGCTGGCCGCCGCGCCCGCGGCGAGGCAATCGATGCGCGGGCCGGCGGCGCTTTCGCGCAGCCGCGCGGCGGTGCCGGGCAGCAGCCAGTTGCGGTGGCCGAGCCGCGCGTCGATGGCGCCGCGCAGCCGCTGCACCAGCGGCGCCAGGCCGCCGGGCCAGGTCAGCACCGCGCCATCGTTGGCGTTGGCGGCGTGGCCGTCGCGGCTGGCGAAGTAATGCAGACCGGCCCAGGCCGAGACCCGGTCGTAGGGCGCGCCGTAGTCATCGCGGCAGCAGTAGTTCAGGTACCAGTGCAACGCGGGCGAGGTGTAGCCTTCGCGCTCCAGCCATTGCCGGAAGGTCAGCGTGTCCAGCGCGCGCCAGGCCGGGTCGCGCGAGGACAGCATGATCGGGATGCAGAAGACCTTGCGGCCATCGTTGCCGACCGCGCCCTGCAGCCGCTCGACCAGCGCCAGGAACTTGCGGTGCTGATCGATATCGGCCGCGGGCAGCCCGTGCATCGGCAGCAGGCCGTCTTCCCAGCGGCCGTCGCGCAGCAGCCGTTCCTGCGGCGAGTGCGCCAGGATGGCTTCGTCGTAATAAGGCCGCGCGCCGAAGGCGTCGCGTTCGGCGATGCCGAAGTCGGCCAGCATCTCGCGCACGTGGGTGGACTGCATCGATGGCAGCGGCAGGTAATGCGCGCCCAACGGATAGTCGAGGCCATCGCGCGTGCCGGCGGCGGCGTTGCCGCCGTACTCGGGGCCTTCGACCACCACGAAATCGGTGAAGCCCTCGCGCGCCAGTTTCCAGGCGCACGACAGGCCGGCCACGCCGGACCCCAGGATCGCCACCTGGCAGCGCCGGGTGCCGGAGGACGGCGGCAGCGCGGCGCCATCGCGCAGTGCGTGGCCGGCCTGCATGCCGGGATAGCGCACCTCGGGCGTGGTCTCGACCACGCGCGAACGGTAATAGCCCGCCGTGCCCGCGGCGGTGGCGGTGGCGGCGCCCAGCAGGAAGGTGCGGCGGCGCATCAGCGGATGACCTTGCGCCAGTCCTCGTCGAAGTAGCGCACCAGCGATTGCTCGTTCAGGCGGTTCGGCGGCATGGCCAGCGCCGGCATGTCGGCGGGAAAGTGGAACAGCTCGCGCAGGGTGGCGGGGTCGAGGTAGCGGGTGGGCACGCTGACCTTGTCCGGCGGGGTGTAGTCGCGCCGCTTGCCGGCCAGGATGAAGCCCCAGTCGCCGAATGATGGCACGTAGGCGTGGTACGGCCAGGTGTTCAGGCCGGCTTCCTTGAGCGTGGCGTCCACGCTCCAGAACGAGCGCGGCGCGAAGTAGGGCGAGGTAGACTGGATCACCATATAGCCGTTCTCGGCCAGGTGGCGCGCCATCAGGTGGTAGACCGGCACCGAGTACAGGCGGCCCAGGCCGAAGTTGGACGGGTCGGGGAAATCCACCACGATGAAGTCGTAGACCTCGGCGTGGCTTTCGAGCCAGCGGCCGGCGTCGTCGTTGATGACGGTGACGCGCGGATCGGTCAGCGAACCCTGGTTCAGCTTGGTCAGGGGTTCGGAGCGCGAGAACAGGCCGGTCATGGCCGGGTCCAGATCCACCAGCGTCACATGCTCGACATGCTTGTACTTGAGGATCTCGCGCACCGCCAGGCCGTCGCCGCCGCCCAGCACCAGCACGTTGCGGGCCCAGGGCAGCGCCTGCAGGCCGGGGATCACCAGCGATTCGTGGTAGCGGTGTTCGTCGCGCGACGAGAATTGCAGGTTGCCGTTGATGTACAGCCGCAGGTCGTCGTGCCAGCGCGTCACCACCAGGCGCTGGTAGGGCGTGGTCTCGGCATGCACCACGTCGTCGCCATACAGCCCCTTCTCGGCCCACGCCGTCATCTGACCGGAAAACAGGAAGCCCAGCGCCAGCAGGCCCAGCACCACGCAGCCGCGCATGGCCCGTTCCGCCGGGCGCCGGATCTCGGCGCGGAACAGCCAGGTGGTCCACAGTGCCACCCCGGCATTGAGCATGCCGAACAGGAAGCTGGTGCGCAGCAGGCCCAGCTTGGGCGCCAACAGCAGCGGGAAGATCAGCGACACCGCCAGCGCGCCGAGATAATCGAAGGTCAGCACGCGGCTGACGATTTCGCGGAACTCGGCCTTGCGCTGGTTGAACACCCGCATCACCAGCGGGATCTCCATGCCCACCATCAGTCCGATAATGAAGACGCCGGCGTACAAGGCGGCGCGAAACGGCGCCGACAGCCAGGCGAACACCAGGAACAGGACCGCGGCGGAAACCCCGCCCAATAACGCGACGGCCAGCTCGACGTCGATGAACCGATTCAAAACGTCGTCGTCTTTTACATATTTTGACAACCACGATCCGATGCCCATCGCGAACAGATAGCAGCCGATGACGGAGGAGAATTGGAGGATCGAATCGCCCAGCAGATAGCTGGCCAGCGCGCTGCTGATGAGCTCGTAGCCCAGGCCGCAGGATGCGACGATCAATACCGACAGGATGAGAACGCGGTCGCGCATGGGGGTTCCGACTCAGAAAATGCGTTCGCAGTATATCGAAGGCGCCGTATATACTGCGCGCAATCAGAGCCTGGAGAGGGGCGATCATGGGAGAAGCGATGCATCCGGCGGTGACCTATCTGATCTACATTGTTTCGGCGCTGGTCATGCTGGGCATTTTCACCGCCGTCTACACCGCCGTGACGCGCTACAAGGAATTCGAGCTGATCCGCCAGGGCAATATCGCGGCGGTGCTGTCCTACAGCGGTGCGCTGGTGGGCTTTTCCTTCACGCTCTGCTCCAGCATCGCCATCCATGCCAGCTTCGTCATGTTCCTGGTGTGGGGCCTGGCGGCGATGGCGGTGCAACTGGTGGTCTACGCCGTCGTGTCGCGCGCCATCCAGGGCCTGCACGAGGCCATCGAGGAAAACAACATCGCCATGGGCGGCCTGATCGGTTCGATCTCGCTGGCCGCCGGCGTGGTCAACGCCGCCTGCCTGACCTGAGCGGCCGCGCGCGTCGACCCTATCCGACACAGGAGGACTTGCCATGAGTCTCGGTTCATTTATCCGCAAGCAGTTCATCGACATCCTGCAATGGAACGAGGATCGCGACGGCGTGCTGGCCTGGCGCCATCCGATGCAGGATTTCGAAATCCAGTATGGCGCCAGCCTGACCGTGCGCGAGTCGCAGATGGCGGTGTTCGTCAACGAAGGCAAGGTGGCCGATGTGTTCGGCCCCGGCATGTACAAGCTGACCACCCAGACCCTGCCGGTGCTGACCTACCTGAAGAACTGGGACAAGCTGTTCGAGTCGCCTTTCAAGTCGGACGTCATCTTCTTCAGTACCCGCCTGCAACTGGGCCGGCGCTGGGGCACGGCGCAGCCGGTGACGCTGCGCGACAGCGAATTCGGCATGGTGCGCCTGCGCGCCTTCGGCGTCTATTCGTATCAGATCACCGATCCGGCCACGTTCTACCGCGAGGTCAGCGGCACGCGCGATGTCTACACCGTCGACGACCTGGAAATGCAATTGCGCAACATGGTGGTCGCGGCCATGACCACGGCGCTGGGCGGCTCGAAGGTGCCGTTCCTGGACATTGCCGGCAACCAGGGGCTGATGTCGCAGAGCATCGCCGAGCAACTGGCGCCGGTGTTCGATCGCTACGGCGTCAAGCTCGACAACTTCACCGTCGAGAACGTGTCGCTGCCGGAAGAACTGCAGAAGGCGCTGGACACGCGGATCTCGATGGGCATGGCCGGCGACCTGGGCAAGTTCACCCAGTACCAGACGGCCACCTCGATCCCGCTGGCGGCGCAGAACGAAGGCGGTATCGCCGGCATCGGCGCGGGCCTGGCGGCTGGCGCGGCGCTGGGCCAGACCATGGCGGCCGGTCTGGGCGTGGCGCCGGGCCAGCCGGCGGCCGGCGCCCCGGCTGCGGCCGGCGCGGCGGCGGGCGCGGCTGCCTCGGGCGGCGACCCGGTGCAGCGGTTGCAGCAGCTCAAGGATCTGCTCGACAAGGGCCTGATCACGCCGGCCGATTACGACACGGCCAAGGCCGAGGTCCTGAAAAAACTCACCAGCTGAACGCCACCCGCCCATGCAGCAGGTCCTGTGTCCGCAGTGCGGAGCACCCGTCAAGTTCACTTCCACGGCGTCGGTCATGGCGGTCTGCGGCGCCTGCCGCAGCACGCTGCTCAAGGACGCCGAGTCGGTCAAGCGCATCGGCGAAAGCGCCGAGGTGCTGGAAGACTATTCGCCGCTGTGCCTGGGCGCCGCAGGCCAGTTCGAAGGCAAGCGCTTCGATGTGATCGGCCGTATCCAGCTGCGCTACGAGGACGGTTTCTGGAACGAGTGGTACCTGTGGTTCGATGACGGCTCGGACGGCTGGCTGTCGGACGCCTCGGGCCAGTACGCCATCACCCGCCGGCGCAAGGTCAAGACGGTGCAGGGCCTGCCCGCCTTCGCCGACATCGCGCCCGGCGACGACATGAAGCTGGACGGCCAGCGCTTCACCGCCTCGGATGTGCGCCGCTGCCGCGCTGGCGGCGCGCAGGGCGAGCTGCCGTTCGTGCCGGGCGACGGCTGGGAAGCCAAGGTGGCGGACTTCCGCAGCCTGGACGCGTTCCTGACGCTGGACTTTTCCGACGGCCCCGAGCCTGAACTCTATATCGGCAAGGCCTTCGACCTGGCGGGCATGCAGGCGGCCACGCTGCGCTCGAACGAGCAGGTCGAGGAAACCGCCGGCCGTTTCCGCGGCCAGATCAAGGCGCTGGACTGCCCCAGTTGTGGCGCGCCGATCAGCTTTGTCGCCGCCATGGCGACCCAGGTGGTGTGCCCATCGTGCGCGGCCACGGTCGATTGCGCCGGCGAGACCGCCGAGGTCATCGAGAAGGCGCGCAAGGTCCAGGCCATCAAGACCACGCTGGCGCTGGGCGCCAGCGCCAGGATCGATGGCGCCGCCTATACCTTGATCGGCCTGATGAAATGCGCCGACCCGGACCCCGAAGAGCCGTCGGACTGGATCGAATACCTGTTGTTCAGCCCGACCCGCGGCTTCATCTGGCTGGTGCAGACCGACGAGGGCTGGGAACGCGTGCAGGTCTGCGACACCTGGCCCAGTCACAACAACGCCACCAGCGTGCGCTGGCGCTCCAAGCTGTACCACAAGCTGTACGACTACACTTCGCGTGTCGAGCTGGCGCTGGGCGCCTTCAACTGGCGCGTGAAGGTCGGCGACAGCACCATGATCACCGACTACAAGGCCGGCAACCTCAAGCTGACGCGCGAGCAGGGGGCGGCCGAAGTGGGCTGGTCGGCATCCGCGCCGGTGGCGCCGGCCCAACTGGCCGAATGGTTCGGCGATCCCGCGCTGGCCAAGCAGAAGGCGATGCCGCGGGCCGCCTCGTCCGGCGGTTATCGCCAGTGGGCCTGGTTCGCCACCATCGCCATGGGTTTTCTCAACATGGGCAATATCTTCAGCGGCCGCATCCTGCCGCTCCTGATCGGCCTGGCGTTCCTGTGGCTGCCGGCCAGCCTGGCGGACAAGATGTCAAAGGACGACTGAGGCATGGGCAAGTTCATCTACGCCATCTACGCCATCATCGTGGTCATGGCCGCCACCGGCGCCAATTCCCCCAGTGCGCGCATGAGCAGCGGCGGGGGCAGCAGTTGGGGGGGCGGCTATTCGGGCAGTTCGGGCTGGTCGTCGGGCGGGTCGCACAAGTGACCCTGCACGCGACGCCCGGCCGCCACATCCTGGCCGATTTCCACGGCGTGTCCGCCAGCCTGCTGGGCGACGCGCAAGCGCTCGAACGCGAACTGTTGCGGGCCGCCGAGGCCGCCGGGGCGCGGGTGCTGGGCACCCATTTCCACCATTTCGGCGCGGGCGCCGGCGTGACCGGCGTGGTCATGCTGAGCGAGTCGCACATCAGCGTCCATTCCTGGCCCGAGCACCAGTTCGCGGCGCTCGACATCTTCATGTGCGGGGCCGCCCGCCCCGAACTGGCGCTCGAATGCCTGCGGGCGGCGCTGGGCCCGGACTCGGCGCGCGTCACCACGGTCGAGCGCGGCTGAGCGCGGCGCCGGCCTTTCCCGTTCCCCCTTGCATTGACTTGGCGCAAGCCGCCCCGGGGCGCAAATTGACGAGCGTTATATACCTCTATATATTTCGTTACCGAGATAGATCTTGCCCGAGGAGAGCTTCATGTTGCGCAAACATCCGATCCTGGCGGTGGCGCTGGCCCTGGCCGCCGCGTGCTGGGGGCCCGCCGTCCATGCCGGCGAGCTGGTCGTGTCGGCCGCCGCCAGTCTGACCAATGCCTTCAAGGCGGTGGCGCAGGCCTACGAAAAGGAGCATGCCGGCAGCAAGGTCATCCTGAACTTCGGCGCTTCCGACGTGCTGCTGCAGCAGATCATCAAAGGCGCGCCCGCCGACGTGTTCGCGTCCGCCGACCAGAAGGCGATGGACAAAGCGGTCAAGGAAAAGGCCGTCAAGGCCGACACCCGCGTGGATTTCGCCGCCAACCAGGTCGTGCTGATCGTGCCGGCCGACAGCAAGGCCGGCATTACCGCGCTCAAGGACCTGACGCGCGACGATATCAAGCGCGTCGCCTATGGCAACCCGGCCTCGGTGCCGGTGGGCCGCTACACGCAGGGCGCCTTGCAGGCCGCCGGCCTGTGGGATGCGGTGCAGGCCAAGGCGGTGCTGGCGCAGAATGTGCGCCAGAGCCTGGACTACGTCTCGCGTGGCGAGGTCGATGCCGGCTTCGTGTTCGCCACCGACGCGGCCATCATGCCGGACAAGGTCAAGGTTGCCGTGCGCGTGCCGTCGCAGACCCCGGTCACGTATCCCATCGCCCTGACCGCGCGCGATGCCGCCACGAAGGAGGCGCAGCGCTTCGTGGCCTATGTGATGTCGCCGGCCGGCCAGGAGATCCTGGCGCGCTACGGTTTCCAGAAACCCTGAGGCCGTGGCCAGATTCGATCGCGGTATGTGATGAACGATCCGGTTTGGGTGCCCCTGCTGCTGACCCTGAAAGTGGCGGGCTGGGCCACGTTGCTGGCCACGGTGGCCGGTACCGCGGCCGCCTATGGCCTGTCGCGCTGGCGCTGGCCTGGGCGTGACCTGCTGGACGCGGTCCTGACCTTGCCGCTGGTGTTGCCGCCGACGGTGCTGGGCTATTACCTGCTGGTGCTGCTGGGCCGGCGCGGCGTGTTCGGCGAGAAGCTGGCGGCGCTGGGGATCGAGCTGGTGTTCACCTGGCAGGGCGCGGTCATCGCGGCCTCGGTGGTGGCTTTTCCATTGGTATTCAAGTCGGCCCGCGCGGCCTTCGAAAACGTTGATCCGCAACTGGAAAGCGCGGCGCGCGTGCTGGGCGTATGCGAGGCGGGCGTGTTCTTCCGCGTGACGCTGCCGCTGGCGGCGCGCGGCATTGTCGCCGGCGTGCTGCTGGCGTTCGCCCGCGCGCTGGGCGAGTTCGGCGCCACGCTGATGATCGCTGGCAATCTGCCGGGCCGCACCCAGACCCTGTCGGTCGCCATCTACGAAGCGGTGCAGGCCGGCGACGACGCCACCGCCAATTTCCTGGTGCTGGTGACCTCCATCACCTGCGTGGTGGTGCTGGTGGCGGCCGGCAAGCTGGTGCCGCTGCGCGGCCGGCGCAGTGGAGGCGGGCAATGAGCGTCGACCTGCGCATTCGCAAGAACATGGTGTCGGGCGACCGGCATTTTTCGCTGGACGTGGCGTTCTCGTCAGTGGCCAAGCGCATTGCGCTGTTCGGCCCCTCCGGCGCTGGCAAGAGCCTGACGCTGCGGGCCGTGGCCGGCCTGCTGCGGCCCGATGGCGGCCGCATCGTGGTCAATGGCCGGGTGCTGTTCGATTCCGCGGCCGGCGTCAGCGTCGCGCCGCAGGCGCGCCGCGTGGCCTACCTGTTTCAGGACTACGCGCTGTTTCCGCACCTGACCGTGGCGCAGAACATCGCCTTCGGCTCGCGCCGCGGCTGGTTCAATCCGCCCCGGCGCGCGGTCTCGCCCGAGGCGCGGCGCTGGGTCGATGCGTTCGAGCTGGGCGCCATCGTTGGCAGCTATCCCCACGAGATATCGGGCGGGCAGAAGCAGCGCGTGGCGCTGGCGCGCGCGCTGATGCTCGAACCCGACATCCTGTTGCTGGACGAGCCGTTCTCGGCGCTCGATGCGCAGCTGCGCGGCAAGATGCGGCAGGAACTGAATGCGCTGCAGCGCCGGCTGGACGTGCCGATGTTGCTGATCACGCATGATCCGGCCGATGTCGAGGCCTTGGCCGACGAAGTGTTCGAGGTGCGCGAGGGCCGGGTGCGGCGCCGCGACGAAGACGTCGGCATCTGAACGCGGCCGGCCTGCCGCGCGGCAGGCCGCGCAAACGCCGGGCCGCGCCGGGCGCCGGCTCAGTCCAGCACGCCCAGGATCACGCTGGACGCCTTGAAGATGGCCACCGCCTGCGCGCCTTCGTCCAGGCCCAGGTCGCGCGCGCTGTCATGGGTGACGATGGCCGCCAGGGTGGTGCCGCCCGCCAGGCTGATCAGGATTTCGCTGTTGACCGCGCCGGTGCGCACCGCCGCGATCGTGCCCGACAACTGGTTGCGGGCCGACAGCCGCAGGCCGGCGCCCGGCGCGCCGACGATGACCGACGAGGCCTTGACCAGCGCCAGGGCTTCCTTGCCCGGCGCCAGTTCCAGTTCCTGGGTGCTGTCGCGGGTGATGGTGGCGGTGATGATCTGGTCGCCAGCGATACGTAGCAGGATTTCGTCGTTGACGGCCCCGGAGCGCACCTCGATCACGGTGCCCATGAGTTTGTTGCGGGCGCTGGTTTTCAGCATGAATCGCCTCATCAAATCGAGATCGCCGCTGGCGTCGACGCCGGCGCGCGCCAGGTTTTCCATGAATCTTCGATGTTCGGATTCGAGCGCACGGAAGGTCGCGATCAGGCCGCGGGCCCGGTCGGTCAGGCGCGTGCCGCCGCCGCCTTTGCCGCCGGCCGCGCGCAGCACCAACGGTTCGCCCGCCAGGTTGTTCATGGCATCGATGGCATCCCAGGCGCCCTTGTAGCTCATGCCCACCGTGCGCGCCGCGGCGGTGATCGAGCCGGTGGCGTCGATCTGCGCCAGCAGGTCTATGCGGTTCTTGCCGCCCCAGTTTTGGGTGCCGGAACGAAACCAAATTGAGCCGTCGAGTTCCAACATGGGTATCAGGTGTGGTCAGGGTCTGGAAGTCAGCCCCGAGTGTAATGGAGCCTGCGCCGCCGGTCGGGAAATATGCGATGAGAATGAGATGCTGTTGAAACTTTATCCGCTTCGCGGCACTATGGGTGCGCTCAGGATGTGTTGATGGGTGTAGACGCAGGGGGCGCTCGCGGCCCCGCCTTCCAGGAGATCGACATGAACGCGCTGAAATTGCTGGCATCGGGTTCCATGGTGGCGCTACTGGCGGCTTGCGCCTCCGGGCCCACCGTCAAGAGCGACTACGACCATCAGGCGGATTTCTCCCGCTACCGGACCTTCGGCTACATGTCGCCGCTGGGCACCGACAAGGCCGGCTACAGCACCCTGCTGACCGAACGCCTCAAGAACGCCACGCGCGGCCAGATGGAAATGCGCGGCTATGTCTACAGCGCCGTCGATCCTGACCTGCTGGTCAACTTCAACGGCAAGCTGCGGCAAAAAACCCAGGTGACCGAGGCGCCGCCGCCGATGGGACCGTATTACGGCTACCGCTCCGGCTTCTATGGCGGCTGGCCCGGCTATGGCTGGGGCGACACCGTCTACCAGTACACCGAAGGCACTCTCAATATCGACCTGATCGACTCGCGCCGCAAGCAACTGGTGTGGGAAGGGGTCGCGGTCGGCGAGGTGCGCAACCCCGAAATGGCGGCGTCGGCGCAGCGCGTCGACAAGGCCGTGGCCGAGATCTTCGCCAAGTATCCCTTCCGCGCCGGCATCGCCACGCCGCAACTGCCGGACAAGACCAAGCCCTAGTTTTCTGCAAGGAGCCCGCATGAGTACACGCAGCAAGGCCGCCCCCCCGGATACCGGCAAAACGCCGCCCTATGACACCGTGGCCCTGGTGCTGCAAGGCGGGGGGGCTCTGGGGTCCTACCAGGCCGGCGTGTACCAGGGGCTGCACGAGGCGGGCATCCGTCCCAACTGGATTTCCGGCATTTCGATCGGCTCGATCAATGCGGCCATCATCGCCGGTTCGCCCGAGGACGAGCGGGTCGAGCGGCTGCGCGGGTTCTGGGAAAGCATCTGCCGGCCGGCCGGATTCGCGTCGGTGCCATGGGGCGACACGCTGGCCGGCATGTTCGAGGGCATTCCCTTCGGCTTCGGTTCGCCCGCCATGAACGGCCAGTTGTCGGCCTTCCAGGCTTTGTTTTCGGGCCAGCCGGGGTTCTTCAAGCCGCGCTTTCCGCCACCCTACTGGGTGCATGGCAAGGGCGCCGCGTCCACCAGTTTCTATGACACCACCCCGTTGATGGCGACCCTGCGCGAGTACATCGATTTCGACCTGCTCAATTCGGGCGCGGTGCGCGCCAGCTTCGGCGTGGTCAATGTGCGCAGCGGCAACTTCGCTTATTTCGACACCCAGACGCATACACTCGGGCCCGAACACATCATGGCCTCGGGCGCCTTGCCGCCGGGGTTTCCGTCGGTCGAGATCGACGGCGAGCATTATTGGGACGGCGGCATGGTGTCCAATACGCCGCTGGCCCAGGTGCTGACCAGCGATAACCTGCGCGACACGCTGGCCTTCCAGGTCGATCTGTGGCCCGCCCGCGGGGGGCTGCCGACCTCCCTGGAGGAAGTGGCCGAGCGCCAGAAGGACATCCAGTATTCCAGCCGTACCCGCATGGTCACCGACCAGTTGCGGCGCGTGCTGAAACTGCGCCACTGCTTGCAGCAACTCCTCGAGCGGCTGCCCGAAAAAGAGCGCGGCGCGTCCGAGCTGGCGGAAATCCGCCGGCTGGCCAAGATCCCGGCCACCAACATCATCAACCTGATCTACGAGGCCAAGCATCGCGAGCGCTTCTCGAAGGACTACGAGTTCGGCACCGAGGCCATGCGCGAGCACTGGGAGTCGGGGCTGGCCGATATTCGCCAGACGCTGGCCAAGCCCGACGTCCTGGCGCGGCCTACCCAGGATAGCTGCTTCGTGGCCCACGACATCCACCGCAACGGCAAGCGCACTGCTTGACCGGCAGGGGGCTCGGACTTGTCTGATTCGCAGGGGGTGGCGCCGCACAAGCGGGGCATCGACGGTAGTCTTTCGGCAAGACTTGAAACCTTGTTCCGGTGCCGACCACTGCCTTCGTCTAGTGGCTCGTCCCGGTGGAGACTTCGCCATGACCATCCGTGCCCCGCATTCCAGCCCGCTCGTGTCCGCTTCCGCGCCGCGGCCGACCCCTGCCGCCGCCGGGACCGGCCCGTCGCCGCTGGCCGCCGGGCAGTTTCCCGTCCGCCTCGATGGCTGGTGGAGCCTGCTCTACCATGGCTGGACCCTGCTGACGCCGCAAGGCACGCGCCTGGACCTGACCGAGGTCGAGCGCGCCTGCTTCCAGTGCCTGCTGCGCAATCCGCGCAAGGAGCTGTTGCGTGAAGAACTTGCGGTGCTGCGCGAGGAATTGATGCTGCCGCGCCAGAGCACCAATCTGCGGGCCTTGAACGTGGCGATCTGCCGGCTGCGGCGCAAGGTGCGGCAGGCGGGCGGGCGGCTGCCGCTGCATACGGTGCATGGCGTGGGCTATGTCTTCCTGGGCAACCTGCAAGAGGTCGCCGACGTCTGAGCGGCGTTGTCAAAATCCCCTCGCGAGGCCCCTCGCCGCTGTGAAAATCGGTGATTTCCCCAATAACTGAGTTACATTAACGGGCTATTCACGTGTCACTGGCGGGGTGCGGGGTTTTGCTTTGATCGCAATGGCTTATTGCGGTCAAATACAGCGGTCGGACACGGCCGCTGTGAATCCGCGGCCGCCTTCGGCAACCGGACACGGCGGTTGGCAGACGCCGTCACATTGTTGCGGTCGCTTGGCGCGGTTAACTTCGCGGGGGTTTCAATGCGGTTTTCGCCTAAACGTGTCTCAGGTCTGGTTCTTTCCGGGGGCGTCCTCGCGCTGTTGTTGGCGGGGTGCGGTGAAAAGCCGCAAATGAACCCTGGCATGCCCCAGGTCAGCGTCATCACGGTGCAACCGCAGCGTACTCCCATCATTTCCGAATTGCCCGGCCGGGTCGACGCCGTGCGCGATGCCCAGATCCGCGCGCGGGTCACGGGTATCGTCCAGAAGATCGCCTTCGAACAGGGCGGCGACGTCAAGGAAAAACAGCTGCTGTTCAAGATCGATCCGGCGCCGTACAAGGCCGCCTACGATCAGGCCACGGCGCAGCTCAAGCAGGCCCAGGCCAACCTGTTCAGCGCCAAGCTGCTGGCCGACCGCTACGCGCCGCTGGTCAAGGCCAACGCCGTCAGCAAGCAGGAATATGACAACGCCGTGGCGGCCTACCGCCAGGCCGATGCGACCGTGGCCGCGGCCAAGGCGGCACAGGACAACGCTGCCATCAACCTGGGTTACACCGATGTCACCTCGCCCATCACGGGCCGTATCGGCAAGCCGCTGGTGACCGAGGGCGCGTTGGTCGAGGCCACCTCGGCCACGCAGATGGCCACGGTGCAGCAGCTCGACCCGATCTACGTCGACTTCACCCAATCCACCTCCGACCTGGCCGCGCTGCGCCGCGCCTTCGCCAGCGGCAAGCTGCAACAGGTGGGCAAGGATGCCGCCCGCGCCACCGTGGTGCTGGAAGACGGTTCCGAATATGACCACGCCGGCAAGCTGCTGTTCACCGGCATCACCGTGGATCCCAGCACCGGCCAGGTCAACCTGCGCGCCGAGGTGCCGAATCCCGATGGCATCCTGCTGCCCGGCATGTACGTGCGCGTGCGCCTGGAGCAGGGCGTGGACGACAAGGCCCTGATGGTGCCGCAGCAGGCGCTGCAGCGCACGGCCGATGGATCGCAGAGCCTGATGCTGGTCAAGGACAACAAGATCGAACAGTTGCCCGTCACCACCGGCGGCGCGATCAAGGACAAGTGGATCATCACCAGTGGCCTGAAGGCCGGCGACGTCGTGGTGGTCGAGGGTTTCCAGAAGATCCGTCCCGGCGCGCCGGTGCAGGCCAGTCCCTGGAACAAGTCGGGCGCCGCGCCCGCCGCGGGCGGCCAGCCGGCGCAGCCCGGCGCCAAGCCGGCCGAGCCGGGGGCCAAGCCGGCCGAACCGGCGCAACAGGCCCCGCAGAAATCGTAAGCGGCTCGCAGCGCAACGCGCTGCGTTCCTCTTTGGTGAGCATCGCTTTCAGAGTCAGCCCACATGCCGCAATTTTTTATTGATCGACCAATCTTCGCCTGGGTAGTCGCCCTGTTCATCCTGCTGGCGGGGATACTGGCCATCCCCAATATGCCGGTTTCGCAGTACCCCGACGTGGCGCCGCCGGCCATCACCATCACCGCGACCTATCCGGGCGCGTCGGCCAAGGAAGTGGCCGAATCGGTCACCAGCATCATCGAGGACAAGCTCAACGGCGCCAAGGGCCTGATCTACTACGAGTCGGTGAGCGATTCCTACGGCACCTCGACCATCACCGCCACCTTCGCGCCCGGGCGCGATCCGGACCTGGCGCAGGTGGACGTGCAGAACCGGGTATCCAACGTCATCGCCCAGTTGCCGTCCGCGGTGCAGCAGCAGGGCCTGAAGTACGAGCAGACCAGTACCGGTTTCCTGATGATCGTGACGCTGTCGTCGACCGACGGTTCGCTCGATCAGACGGCCCTGGCCGACTACATCACCCGCAACGTCCAGAATCCGGTGTCGCGGGTGTCGGGCGTGGGCCAGTTCCAGCTGTTCGCGGCGCCGCGCGCCATGCGCATCTGGGTCGACCCGGCCAAGCTGGTGGGCTTCAACCTGAGCATGGCCCAGGTCAACCAGGCCATCTCCTCGCAGAACGTGCTGGTGTCGGGCGGCAGCATCGGCGCGCCGCCCAACCCCGATTCGCAGCGCATCACCGCCACCGTGGTGGCCAATGGCCAGCTCAGCACCGTCGAAGGCTTCGGCAAGATCGTGCTGCGCGCCAACACTGACGGCTCCAAGGTGCTGCTGCGCGACGTCGCCCGCATCGAGGTCGGCGCCGACAACTACCAGTTCGGCGCCCGCCTGAACGGCAAGCCGACGGCCGCCTTCGCCATCGTGCTCTCGCCGGACGCCAACGCGCTGGCCACCGCCCAGGGCGTGCGCCAGCAGATGGATCAGTTGTCCAAGTACTTCCCCGGCAACATCACCTACGCCATTCCCTACGACACCGCGCCCTACGTCAAGGTCTCGATCGAGCAGGTGCTGCACACCCTGGCCGAGGCCATGGTGCTGGTGTTCCTGGTGATGTACCTGTTCCTGCAGAATGTGCGCTACACCCTGATTCCGGCGCTGGTGGTGCCGGTGGCCATGCTGGGCTCGTTCGCGGTCATGCTGGCGCTGGGATTCTCGATCAACGTGCTGACCATGTTCGCCATGGTGCTGGCCATCGGCATCCTGGTGGATGACGCCATCGTGGTGGTCGAGAACGTCGAGCGGATCATGGCGACCGAAGGCCTGCCGCCCAAGGAGGCCACCAAGAAAGCCATGCCGCAGATCAGCGGCGCCATCGTCGGCATCACGCTGGTGCTGGTGACGGTGTTCCTGCCGTTGGCCTTCATGAGCGGGTCGGTGGGGGTGATCTACCGCCAGTTTTCGGTGGCCATGGCCGTGTCGATCTTCTTCTCGGCGCTGCTGGCGCTGACCTTCACGCCGGCGCTGTGCGCGACCATTCTCAAGCCGGTGCCCAAGGGCCACCATGACGAGAAGAAGGGTTTCTTCGGCTGGTTCAACCGCAAGTTCGACGCCACCACGCACGGCTACCAGAACTGGGTGTCGCGCATCCTGCACAAGGGCGGCCGCATGATGCTGGCCTTCCTGGTGCTGGTGATCCTGCTGGGTTGGCTGTATCTGCGCCTGCCGTCGTCGTTCCTGCCCGAGGAAGACCAGGGTTACGTGATCAGCAACATCGAACTGCCCACCGGCGCCAGCGCCAACCGCACGGTGGAGGTGATCGAGGAAGTCGAGGACTACTTCCGCCAGATTCCCGCGGTCGAGAACATCATCACCGTGCAGGGTTTCAGCTTCAACGGTAACGGCCTGAACGCCGCCATCGCATTCACTACGCTCAAGGATTTCAAGGACCGCAAGGGCAAGGGCGATTCGGCCGGCGCCATTGCGTTCAATGCCTTCCAGAAGCAACTGATGGGCATCCACGACGCCATGGTGTTCACGTTGGTGCCGCCCGCGATCTCGTCGCTGGGCAACGCCACCGGTTTCGACCTGCGTTTGCAGGATCGCGGCGCGGCCGGCACCGACGCGCTGGCCGCGGCCACCGGGCAACTGATGGGCATGGCCATGAAGAGCCCGATGCTGTCGCAGGTGCGCCTGACCGGCCTGTCGGCCGGCACGCAGCTGACGCTGGACATCGACCGCGACAAGGCGGCCGCCCTGGGCGTCAACTTCGACGAGGCGGCCACGCTGATCTCCACTGCCGTCGGGTCTGCCTATCTGAGCAAGTTCCCCAACCTGGGCCGGATGCAGAACATCTGGGTGCAGGCGGATGCGCCGTACCGCATGCAGCTGTCCGACGTGCTCAAGCTCAACGCCCGCAACGCGCAGGGTGGCATGGTGCCGCTGTCGGCATTCGTGTCGGCCAAGTGGTCGCAGGGCCCGGTGCAGGTGGTGCGCTACAACAGCTACGAATCCATGCGCATCGGCGGCAGCGCCGCGGCCGGCTACACCACCGGCCAGGCCATGGCAGAGATGGAAAGGCTGGTGGGTCAGCTGCCGCAAGGCTTCGGCTACGAATGGACCGGGCTGTCCTACCAGGAACGCCAGGCCGGCAACCAGGCCCCGATCCTGATGGGCCTGTCGCTGCTGGTGGTGTTCCTGGTGCTGGCCGCGCTGTATGAAAGCTGGGCCATCCCGATCTCGGTGATGCTGGTGGTGCCCCTGGGCATGCTGGGCGCGGTGGCGCTGGTCAGCGCGCTGGGCATGTCCAACGACGTGTACTTCCAGGTGGGCATGGTGACGGTGATCGGGCTGGCGGCCAAAAACGCCATCCTGATCGTGGAGTTCGCCAAGGACCAGTACGCCCGCGGCATGGGCTTGTACGAGGCGGCGGTGGAAGCCGCGCGCCTGCGGTTCCGGCCGATCCTGATGACCTCGCTGGCCTTCATCCTGGGCGTGGTGCCGCTGGCCATGGCCACTGGCGCCGGCGCCGCCAGCCAGCGCGCGGTGGGCCTGGGCGTGCTGGGCGGCATGCTGGCCGCCACGCCGTTCGCGGTGATTTTCGTGCCGACCTTCTTTGTGGTGGTGCTGGGCCTGTTCAAGACCCGCCCGCGCCTGCTGGGCGCCGAGCTGCGTGCGTTCGAGGAAGAGCAGGCGGCCAAGAAGGCGGCCGCGGGGCAGACCCCGCCGGACGCTCCCGCACAACCCAACGGTGGCCAGGAGGGCAAGGAATGAGCGCCCTGATGTTCAAACAGACCGCCTTGTCCGCCTTCGTGGCGGTGGCGTTGGCCGGCTGCTCGCTGGCGCCCGACTACAAGCGTCCCGACGCGCCGGTCTCCGGCAACTGGCCGGACCAGCCCAAGGTGCAGTACGGCGCGTACGCCACGCCGACATCGCTGGGCACGCAGCCGGCCGCCGCGGTGGCGCCGCAGGCCGGCACGCCGGCGGCCAGCCTGGGCTGGCGCGATTTCTTCCGTGATCCGCGGCTGCAGCGCCTGATCGAACTGGCGCTGGTCAACAACCGCGACCTGCGCGTGGCGGTGCAGCGGGTCGAAGAGGCGCGCGCCCAGTACGGCGTGCAGCGCGGCGCGCAATGGCCCAGTATCGGCGCCGGCATCCAGGGCCAGCGCCAACGCCTGCCCGAGAATATGCGCCAGCCGGGGGCTGGCTCGATCAGCAGTTCGTACCAGGCCGGCATCGGCCTGACCACTTTCGAGATCGACCTGTTCGGCCGCCTGCGCAATCTGTCGGAAGCGGCGTACCAGCAGTACCTGTCGACCGAGCAGGCGCAAAAGAGCACCCAGATCACGCTGATCGGCGCGGTGGCGCAGTCGTACTTCAACTTGCGCGCGGCGCAAGTGCAGTTGGAACTGACCCAGCGCACGCTGGCCTCGCGCCAGGAGTCGTACAACCTGGTCAAGCGCCGCTTCGACGGCGGGGTCGCTTCCGAGTTGGACCTGAACCAGTCCAAGTCGCTGCTGGATACGGCCTCGGCCGACCTGGCGCAGCTGGCCCGGGCCCAGGCCCAGGCCGTCAATGCGCTGGTGCTGCTGCTGGGCGCGCCGTTGCCTGAGGACTTGCCCGCGCCCGCGCCGTTCGGCCGCGACCAGTTGCTGGCCAGCGTGCCGGCCGGGTTGCCGTCCGACCTGCTGGAGCGCCGCCCGGACATCCTGGCTGCCGAGAACAACCTGAAGTCGGCCAATGCCAATATCGGCGCGGCGCGCGCGGCGTTCTTCCCGACCATCTCGCTGACCGGCCTGTTCGGCGTGGCCAGCCCGTCGCTGGATACGCTGTTCAAGGGCGGGCAGGGCTATTGGAGCTTCTCGCCGTCGATCACCACGCCACTGTTCGCGGGCGGCAGCATCCGCGAAGGCCTGAACCTGGCCAAGGCGCGCGACAACATCGCGGTGGCGCAGTACGAGCAGACCATCCAGCAGGCGTTCCGCGAAGTCTCGGACGCGCTGGCCGGCGAGGCCACCTACGGCGCCCAGCTGGACGCCCAGCGGGCGCTGCAGGATTCGTCGGCGCGCACGCTGGAACTGTCGAATCTGCGCTATACCAATGGCATCGACAGCTATCTGCAGGTGCAGACCGCGCAAGTGGACTTTTTCAATGCCCAGCTGGCGCTGGTGCAAACCGGCCTGGCCGCGCTGATCAACCGTGTGGAACTCTACAAGGCGTTGGGCGGCGGCTGGGAAGAAACGACGAAAGTGCAATGATAGAACTTGGTGTAAACATCGATCATGTCGCGACCCTGCGGCAGCAGCGTCACACGACCTATCCCGACCCGGTGGCGGCGGCGCTGCGCGCCGAGGACGCGGGCGCCGACCTGATCACGCTGCATCTGCGTGAAGACCGCCGCCACATCCAGGACGCCGACGTTTACGCCATCCGGCCGTTGCTGCGCACCCGCATGAACCTGGAATGCGCGGTCACGCCCGAGATGCTGGAGATCGCCTGCGCGGTCAAGCCCAGCGACGTCTGTCTGGTGCCGGAAAAGCGTACCGAACTGACCACCGAGGGCGGGCTGGAAGTGGCGGGCGCATTGTCGGCGGTGACGGACGCGGTCGGCCTGTTGACGGAAACCGGCATCCGCGTGTCGCTGTTCATCGATCCCGATCCGGCGCAGATCGCGGCCGCCGCCCGCGCCGGCGCGCCGGTCATCGAGCTGCATACCGGCGCCTATGCCGACGCCGAGGGCGACGCCGCCGAGGCCGAACTCGCGCGCATCCGCGCGGCGGTGGCCGAAGGGCTGCGCCACGGCCTGCGCGTCAATGCCGGCCATGGCCTGCACTACGGCAACGTCAAGCCGGTGGCGGCGCTGGACGGCATTTCCGAACTCAACATCGGCCACGCCATCGTGGCGCAGGCGGTGTTCGACGGCTGGGAAAAAGCCGTGCGCGACATGAAGGCGCTGATGGTGCAGGCCCGCCTGGAAGCGCTGCGCGGCCGTTGAGCCCGGGCCCGATCCCTTTTCACGGCGCCGCAGCGATGTCCAAGCCCGAACCGCCTCTCGCCGTCCCCGCGCCGGCCGCCATCGGCGGCATCGGCATGGACCTGCTGCGCATCGACCGCATCGAGCGCGCCCTGGCGCGCCATGGCGATCGCTTTGCCGAGAAGATCCTGGGGCCCGAAGAACTGGCCAAGTTCCACGCCCGCCGCGCTCGCGATCCGGCGCGCGGCCTGCGCTTTCTGGCAACGCGCTTTGCCGCCAAAGAGGCTTTTTCCAAGGCCGTGGGGCTGGGCATGCGCATGCCCATGACCTGGCGCCGGGTGCAGACGCTGAACGCGCCGGGCGGCCGGCCGGTGCTGGTGATCGCGCCCGAACTGCTGCAATGGTATGTGCAGCGCTTCGGCGCCGCGCATGTTTCCATTACCGATGAATCCGACATGGCCGCCGCCTATGTGGTGGTCGAACGCAAGCCCTGAGCCCGCGGGCCGGCCTGCAAGACACAGACTGAAGGACACGCCGATGGCCAAGAAGAAATCCCGGGCGCTGCCGCCCGGTCCCGTGATGGTCGATGTGGCCGGCACCGTGATGACCAAGCAGGAAAAGAAGCGCCTGCGCCACCCGCTGGTGGGCGGCGTGATCCTGTTCGCGCGCAATTTCGAGAACCGCCGCCAACTGACCGAACTGACCCGCCAGATCCACAAGGCGCGCAAGGAGCGCCTGCTGATCCTGGTCGACCATGAGGGCGGCCGGGTGCAGCGCTTCCGCGAAGACGGCTTCACGCCGCTGCCGGCGATGCGCGACCTGGGCGCGCTGTGGGACCGCGATCCGCTGACCGCCATGCGCCTGGCAACCGAAGCCGGCTACGTGCTGGCCGCCGAGCTGCGCGCCTGCGGCGTGGACATGAGCTTCACGCCGGTGCTGGACCTGGACTACGGCGTCAGCAAGGTGATCGGCAACCGTGCCTTCCACCATGATCCGCGGGTGGTGACGATGCTGTCGCGCGCGCTGATCCAGGGCCTGGCGCTGGCGGGCATGTCGGCCTGCGGCAAGCATTTTCCGGGACATGGTTTCGTTGGCGCGGATTCGCACCACGAGATCCCGGTCGACCCGCGTCCGCTCGAACGCATCCTGAAAGACGACGCCGCGCCCTACGCCTGGCTGGGCGACGCCGTGCTGCCGTCGGTGATGCCGGCGCACGTCATCTATCCCAAGGTCGACAAGCACCCGGCCGGTTTCTCCAAGCGCTGGGTGCAGGATATCCTGCGCACCCGCCTGGGCTACGATGGCGTGGTGTTCTCGGATGACCTGACCATGGAAGGCGCCTCGGTTGCCGGCGACATCCTGGCGCGCGCGCAGGCCGCGCTGGGCGCCGGCTGCGACATGGTGCTGGTGTGCAACCGGCCCGACCTGGCCGACGAGCTGCTGGCGCGGCTCGAATTCGACCACGCGCCCGAGTCGGTGGCCCGCATCCGCCGCCTGATGCCGCGTTTCGATGCGCCCGACTGGGACGCCCTGCAGGCCGAAAGCCGTTACCAGAATGCCCGACGACTTCAATCTCAAATCGTTCCTGGCTGACCTGCCGCATCTGCCGGGTGTCTACCGGCACCTGGATGCGGCTGGCGAGGTCATGTATGTCGGCAAGGCGCGCGACCTGAAAAAGCGCGTCTCGTCGTATTTCCAGAAGAACCTGGCCAGCCCGCGCATCGCCCAGATGGTGGCGAAGGTGGCGCGGCTGGAGGTCACCGTCACGCGCTCCGAGGCCGAGGCGCTGATCCTGGAAAACAACCTCATCAAGAGCCTGAAGCCGCGCTACAACATTCTGTTTCGCGACGACAAGTCCTACCCCTATCTGCTGATCACCGGCCACGACTGGCCGCGTATCGCCTATTACCGCGGCGCCACCAACAAGCGCGGCCAGTACTTTGGCCCGTACCCGAATGCCTGGGCAGTGCGCGAGACCATCCAGATCCTGCAGAAGGTGTTCCGCCTGCGCACCTGCGAGGACACGGTGTTCGCCAACCGTTCCCGGCCCTGTCTGCTGCACCAGATCGGCCGCTGCTCGGCGCCCTGTGTCGGCGCCATCGCGGCGCCCGACTACGCGTCGGACGTGCAGCGCGCGGTGCGCTTTTTGAACGGCGAGGCCAAGGACGTGATGGGTGAGATCGAGGCCCGCATGCTGGCGGCCGCCGAGGCGCTGCGCTTCGAGGAAGCGGCCGCGCTGCGCGACCAGATGGGTTCGCTGGCGCGGGTGCTGCACCAGCAGACCATGGAAAACGTCAGCGGCGAGGACACCGACATCGTCGCCGTCGCCATCGCCGGCGGCAAGGTCTGCGTCAACCTGGCCATGGTGCGCGGCGGGCGCCATCTGGGCGACAAGCCGTTCTTTCCGACCCACGCCGAAGGCGAGGCCGCGCCGCAGGTGCTGGAAGCCTTCGTGGCCCAGCACTACACCGACAACGCGCTGCCGCCGGTGCTGGTCTGTTCGCACGCGCTGCCCGACGCCGGCCTCATCGACCTGCTGGTCGAGCAGGCCGGCGGCCGGCCGTCGCGCGTGCTGACGCGGCCGCAAGGGGCGCGCCGCGCCTGGCTGGAACAGGCGCAGAAGAATGCCGAGATGGCGCTGGCGCGCGCCCTGACCGAATCGGGCGCCCGCGCCGCGCGCACGCTGGCGCTGGCCGAGGCGCTGGACCTGGATACCGACGAGGCGGCGCTGGATGCGCTGCGCATCGAGTGCTTCGACATCAGCCATACCGCTGGCGAGGCCACCCAGGCGTCCTGCGTGGTGTTCGAGCACCACGACATGCAGCCGTCGCTGTACCGCCGTTACAACATCGCCGGCATCACCCCGGGCGACGACTACGCCGCCATGCGCCAGGTGCTGACGCGGCGCTTCGCCAAGGTGGCCGACGGCGAGGCCCAGATGCCCGGGCTGGTGCTGATCGACGGCGGCAAGGGCCAGGTCGAGGTGGCGCGCCAGGTATTTGCCGAGCTGGGGTTGGACATCCAGGCGCTGGTGGGCGTGGCCAAGGGCGAAGGGCGCAAGGTCGGCCTGGAAACCCTGGTGTTCGCCGACGGCCGCCCGCCGGTGGCGCTGGGCGGCGAGTCCGCCGCGCTGATGCTGATCGCCCAGGTGCGCGACGAGGCGCACCGCTTTGCCATCACCGGCATGCGCGCGCGCCGCGCCAAGACCCGCAACGTGTCGCGGCTGGAGGAGATCGAAGGGGTCGGGGCGCGGCGCCGGCAGCGCCTGCTGGCCCGTTTCGGCGGTTTTTCGGGCGTGGCGTCGGCCAGCATCGAGGACCTGGCGTCGGTGGACGGGATTTCCGAGGAACTGGCCGAACGGATCTATGAGGCGCTGCGCGGCTGAGACCGGCCACTTTCCGGCCCGTCGATGGCCGCGAGACAGCCAACGCCACCTGGCTGAGGTAGCATACGGACACTATGCCAATTAACGTACCCATCATCCTGACGTGGCTGCGTATCGCCATGATCCCGCTGGTAGTCGGGCTGTTCTACCTGCCCGAGAGCTGGATGTCCGTGCCGGTGCGCGACACATTCGCCGCCTGGGCGTTCATCATCGCCGCGCTCACCGACTGGTTCGACGGCTGGCTGGCGCGCCGCTGGAACCAGACGTCGGCGTTCGGGGCGTTCCTGGATCCGGTGGCCGACAAGCTGATGGTCTGCGCCGCGCTGATCGTGCTGCTGGACCTGAGCCGCGTCGATGCCTTCATCTCGCTGATCATCATTGGCCGCGAGATCACCATTTCCGCGCTGCGCGAATGGATGGCCAAGATTGGCGCCAGCGCCAGCGTGGCGGTGCACCGGCTGGGCAAGTTCAAGACCGCCGCGCAGATGGTGGCGATTCCCTGCCTGCTGTACAACCAGCCGATCTACGGCGTGTCCAGCAAGCTGCTGGGCGACATCCTGATCATCGTTGCCGCGGTGCTCACGGTCTGGTCGATGCTGTATTACCTGCAGCGTGCCTGGCCCGCCATCCGCGAGAAGGCCCAGTAAGCATCCACGGCGGCCCGGCTCGCGTGCAGGGCCGCCGTGACAGAGCAAGAGCGATGCCGGCCGGTGGGTCATCCCGCCGCCGGCACGGCCCCGCGCCGCATTCGCCACAGAGACAACGCCGGCCCGGCCGGACGTTGCCGGAGACAACCCGCGCGCCATCCATGGGACGGCCGCTTTTCGCCGCTGCCCGCGGCTTTGTGCCATGACTACCGCTGCATCCTCCCCGGCCTCGGACGCCGCCGTCCGCCGGCGCGACTGGCAGATCATCCTGCTGATTGGCGTGGCCCACGCCTCGTCGCACTTCTTCCAGTTGGTGTTGCCCTCCCTGTATGTCTCGCTCGGCAACGAATTCGGGCTGGATTTCGCCCGGCTCGGGCTGCTGGTGTCGACCTTTTACGTGGTCTCGGGCATCGGCCAGGCCTCGTCCGGCTTCGTGGTTGATCGCATCGGCGCGCGGCCGGTGCTGTGGTTCGGCCTGGCGTGTTTCGTGCTGTCGGGCGTGCTGATCGGCTCGGCCAGCGGTTACCCCATGCTGATGGCGGCGGCCGTGGTCGGCGGCATCGGCAATTCGGTGTTCCACCCGGCCGACTATTCCATCATCAACCACCGCATCACCGCGCCGCGCCTGGGCCATGCCTTTTCGGCGCACGGCCTGACCGGTAACCTGGGCTGGGCCCTGACGCCGGTATTCATGACCTCGATCACGCTGCTGGCCAACTGGCGCGTGGCGGCCTACAGCGCCGCCGCGCTGGTGGCCTGCGTGCTGCTGCTGACCGTGCTGGGCCGCCACCTGCTGGGCGGGGCGGAGCCGGTCCAGGCCGGTGACGCCAGGGCCGGCGCGCGCCTGGCGCCCAAGCCGCAGGAAGGCGTGCTGACGACGCTCGCGACGCTGCTGTCGCGGCCGGCGCTGTGGGGCGCCTTCCTGTTCTTCGCCTGCACCTCGATTGCGCTGTCGTCGGTGCAGAACTACACCATCCCGTTGCTGGGCCAGCTGTACGACCTGTCCAAGGTGGCGGCCAGCTCGGCGCTGTCCGGTTACATGGTGGCATCGGCCGTGGGCATGGCGGCCGGCGGCTTCCTGGTGTCGGCCAACCCGCGCACCGAGCGCACGGTGATGGTGGCGCTGATCCTGGCCGGCCTGACGCTGGTGGTGCTGGCGCTGGGCCTGGTGCCGGCGCTGTTCGCCGCGCCGGTGGTGGCGCTGGCCGGCTTTTGCTCGGGCGTGGCCGCGCCGTCGCGCGACATGCTGATCCGGCGCGTGACGCCCAAGGGTTCGACCGGCTCGGTCTATGGCCTGGTGTACTCGGGCATGGACGTGGGCTCGGCGCTGGGGCCGCTGGCCTTCGGCCTGCTGCTGGATGCCGGCATGCGCCAGGGGCCGTGGATCGGCGCGGGCGTGGCGTTCGCCGCCGCCGCGCTGTTGGCGCAGTGGATCGCGGTGCAGGCGCGGCGGGGGGATCCCGCCGCCGCGGTGCCGGCGCGTTCCTGACGCGTCCGCCGCGCGCCATCGCCGCAAGCTGAATGCCGCCCTCGGGCGGCGTTCTGCTTTGAGGACGGCGGATTCGCCGCCTTCCCGGCGAGGAGGGCGCTCGTCGCGCCCGGGATCAGCCGTGCGCTTCGATGTGCGCGGCGATGGCGCGGCCGATGTCCTCGGTGCGGGCCTGGCCGCCCAGGTCCGGCGTGCGCGGACCCTCCTTCAGGCAGTGTTCGATGGCCGCGAGGATAGCGTCATGCGCGTCCTGGCTGCCCAGGAATTGCAGCAGCAGCGCGCCCGACCAGATCATGGCGATGGGGTTGGCGATGCCCTGGCCGTAGATGTCGGGCGCCGAGCCGTGCACCGGCTCGAACAGCGAGGGGAAGGCGCGTTCCGGATTCAGGTTGGCCGAAGGGGCGATGCCGATGGTGCCGGTGCAGGCCGGGCCCAGGTCTGACAGGATGTCGCCGAACAGGTTGGAGGCCACCACCACGTCGAAGCGCTGCGGCTGCAGCACGAAGCGCGCCGCCAGGATGTCGATGTGCTGCTTGTCGGTCTTGACGTCCGGATACTGCTGGCCGACGGCGTCGGCGCGCTCGTCCCACCAGGGCATGCTGATGGCGATGCCATTGCTCTTGGTGGCCACGGTGAGCTGCTTGCGCTGGCGGCGGTTGGCCAGCTCGAAGGCGTAGCGCATCACCCGGTCGGTGCCGTGGCGGGTGAAGACCGATTCCTGGATCACGATTTCGCGGTCGGTGCCGCTGAACAGGCGCCCGCCCAGGTTGGTGTACTCGCCCTCGGTGTTTTCGCGCACGATGAAGAAATCGATGTCGCCGGGACGCTGGCCGGCCAGCGGGCAGGGCACGCCGTCGAACAGGCGCACCGGGCGCAGGTTGATGTATTGATCGAACTCGCGGCGGAACTTCAGCAGCGAGCCCCACAGCGAGACGTGGTCCGGCACCGTGGCGGGCCAGCCGACCGCGCCGAAGTAGATGGCGTCGTAGCCTTGCAGCTGTTCCTTCCAGTCCGGCGGCATCATCTCGCCGTGCTGCGCGTAGTACTCGCAGTTGGCCCAGGGGAAGGTGTCGATCTGCAGCGTCAGGCCGAAGCGGCGGGCGGCGGCTTCGACGGCGCGCAGGCCTTCGGGCAGGACTTCATTGCCGATGCCGTCGCCGGCGATGGCTGCGATTTTGTGAACGTGGGACATGGAGAGGCCTGGAAAGGGAAGGGAAAAAGGCGTCCCGCGCCGCGCCAGGGGGCACGTTGCGGGGAATGGCAGCCATGGTAGGCGTGCCTACAGTCCATCTACAATGGCCCATCGCGTGAAATGAATATGCACGAATCATGAATAATGACCTGCTGCCCGCCGACCTGCGCGTGTTCAACGCGGTGGTGCGCGCCTCCAGCTTTTCCCGTGCCGCCGAAGACCTGGGCATGTCGGCCGCCTACGTCACCAAGCGCATCCGGCTGCTGGAAGCCAGCCTGGGCACGCCGCTGTTCCACCGCACCACGCGGCGCGTGGTCGTGAGCGAGGCGGGCGAGCGCGTCTACCACTGGGCCCAGCGCATCCTCGACGACGTCGAGCACCTGGTCGAGGAGGTCGGCGTCACGCGCCGCGAGCCGCGCGGTTTGCTGCGGATATGCAGCAGCTTCGGTTTCGGGCGGCGGGTAGTGGCGCCGGCGCTGTCGACGTTCGTATCGCGCCATCCGGCGGTGCAGGTGCGCTTCGAGGTGTTCGATCGCCTGGTCGACGTGGCGGCCGAGGGCTACGACCTGGACGTGCGCGTGGGCGACGACATCGCGCCGCACGTGATCGCGCGCAAGTTGGCCGCCAACCACCGGCTGCTGTGCGCCGCGCCGTCGTACCTGGCCGAGCGCGGCGTGCCGCGCAAGCTGGACGATCTGGCGGCGCACGATTGTCTGGTGATCAAGGAACGCGACCACCCCTTCGGTGTCTGGCGCATGCGGCGCGGCGAGCGCGAGCACACCGTCAAGGTGCGCGGCCCGCTGTCGGCCAACAATGGCGAGATGGTGGTGCAGTGGGCGGTGGACGGGCGCGGCATCATCCTGCGTTCGGCCTGGGACGTGGGCCCGTTGATCGCCGCCGGCAAGCTGGTGCCGGTGCTGCCGCAATACCGCCAGGAGGCCAACATCTGGGCGGTCTATCCCGCGCGCCTGAATGCCTCGGCCAAGGTGCGGGTGTGCGTCGATTTCCTGGAGGCGCACTTGCGGCGGCAAAGCACGGCGCATTGACGCATCGCACGCCGCCCGCTCGGGTCGCGGCTGGCGCCCTCCGCCCGGAGGCGCGGGCCGGCCGTTACTGGCGCACGGTGCGCACGTCGGCCGGCGGCGCCGTCTCGACGTTGCTGCGCCACGGGTTGATGTCCAGCCCGCCGCGCCGGGTGTAGCGGGCGTAGACCGTCAATTGTTCGGGCGCGCAGGCCTGCATGATGTCGGTGAAGATGCGCTCGACGCAATGCTCGTGGAATTCGGCGTGCTGGCGGAACGAGATCACGTAGCGCAGCAGCGATTCGCGGTCTATCGGCCTGCCCCGGTAGCGGATCTGCACGCTGGCCCAGTCGGGCTGGCCGGTCACCGGGCAGTTGGACTTGAGCAGGCGCGAGCACAGGGTTTCCTCGACCACGTCGCCGGCGCGCGTGCGCAGCAGCTCGGGCGCCGGCTCGTAGGTGTCGATCTCGATGTCGAGCTTATCTATATAGATACCGTCCAGTTCGCCCATCCGCAGCTCGCCGAAGCGCTGCGGCAGGATGAAGTCCAGCCCCACGGGGGCGCCGGCGGCCGCGCTCAGGTCGCGTTCCAGGCGGCCGCGCAGGGCGGCGGAGTTGACCAGCCGGGTCTGGTTGAACGAGTTCAGGTACAGCTTGAACGACTTGGACTCGATGATGTTGGGACTGTCGGCCGGCACCGAGAACGTCGCCATCGCCACCCGCGGCTTGCCCTTGGCGTCGAGCCAGGACAGTTCGTAGGCGTTCCACAGGTCGACCCCGGTGAACGGCAACGGGCCGCTCGCCAGGTTGAGCGCCTCGCGGTTGTGGGCGCGGGCGATGGGGAACAGCAGCGAAGGGTCGTATTGCGAGACGTAGGTCACGCTCTGGCCCAGCGGGCCGTGAGACAGCGTCATGGAGGGGCGTCGGAAAACGTGGAGATGACCGCATTGTAGGCGCTCCCGAACCCGTCATTTTTCGCATCATGAAACGCCGCTCCCGGCATGTGAAAGTTCGTGCTGCGCAGCAGCGCGATGCCATTTCACAGACGACAATTGCGTTTCGCAATACGGAATGATCAGCGTAAGTTATTGAATTAAATCAATAATATTTTTCCTCTTATATAAGAGGCGCGACCACATTGCTCCGCAGCACAGGCATAGACTTTCTCCAACGATTCACGCAATGCACACGAAGTTCTTTTTGCCTTTTCAGCCATAGACCAAGGAGCATGACCATGAGCAACCGCGAAACCGAAATCCGCAATCTGCAGAAAGACTGGGCCGAGAACAGCCGCTGGCAGGGCATCAAGCGCGACTTCAGCGCCGAGGATGTCATCCGCCTGCGCGGCTCCATCGCCGTCGAGCACACCCTGGCCCGTCGTGGTGCGACCCGCCTGTGGGAGCAACTGCATAGCGAGCCTTTCGTGAATTCGCTCGGCGCCCTGACCGGCAACCAGGCCATGCAGCAGGTCAAGGCTGGCCTCAAGGCCATCTACCTGTCGGGCTGGCAAGTGGCCGGCGACGCCAACCTGGCCGGCGAGATGTACCCCGACCAGTCGCTGTACCCGGCCAACTCGGTGCCGCAGGTCGTGCGCCGCATCAACAATTCGCTGACCCGCTGCGACCAGATCCAGTGGATGGAAGGCAAGAACCCCGGCGACGAGGGCTACATCGACTTCTTCGCGCCCATCGTGGCCGACGCCGAAGCCGGTTTCGGCGGCGTGCTGAACGCCTTCGAACTGATGAAGGCCATGATCGAGGCCGGCGCCGCCGGCGTGCACTTCGAGGACCAGTTGGCGTCCGTGAAGAAGTGCGGCCACATGGGCGGCAAGGTGCTGGTGCCGACCCGCGAAGCCGTGGCCAAGCTGGTCTCGGCGCGCCTGGCGGCCGACGTGATGGGCACGCCCACCGTGCTGCTGGCCCGCACCGACGCCGACGCCGCCGACCTGGTGACCAGCGACGTCGACGAAAACGACCGCCCGTTCATCACCGGCGAGCGCACCGTGGAAGGCTTCTTCCGCACCCGCGCCGGTATCGACCAGGCGATCTCGCGCGGCCTGGCCTACGCGCCGTACGCCGACCTGATCTGGTGCGAAACGTCCACGCCCAACCTGGAATACGCCCGCAAGTTCGCCGACGCGATCCATCGCCAGTTCCCGGGCAAGCTGCTGGCGTACAACTGCTCGCCGTCGTTCAACTGGAAGAAGAATCTGGACGACGCCACCATCGCCAAGTTCCAGCGTGAGCTGGGCGCCATGGGCTACAAGTTCCAGTTCATCACGCTGGCCGGCTTCCACGCGCTGAACTACGGCATGTTCGAGTTGGCCCACGGCTACGCCCGCCGCCAGATGAGTGCCTTCGTCGAGCTGCAGCAGAAGGAGTTCGCCGCCGCCGAGCTGGGCTTCACCGCCGTCAAGCACCAGCGCGAAGTGGGCACTGGCTATTTCGACGCCGTCACGCAGACCATCGAGGGCGGCCAGTCCTCGACCACCGCGCTGACCGGCTCGACCGAGGAAGCGCAGTTCGAACACGGCAAGGAGCAGAAGGCCGCCTGAGCCGGACGGGATTGATTTTGCAGTTGTAGTGCTGTTGTAGGGTGGATTCAGGGTGCCTTCGGGCACCCTCTTTTTTTGGCGCCAGCGGTTGGCGCCGTCAGCCCGCGGCGCGCATCGCCGCCAGGCATTCATCCAGCGGCGGCAGGTTGCGCGCCAGCGCCTCGACGGCGGCCGCGTCCACCCGTTCGAGCGGCGGGATCTCGGCCAGCACCCGCACGTTGCCGAAACGCTCGATGGCCTCGCGATTGCCAGCCGACAGCGTGCCGCTCATGATCACGCCCAGCACCGGGATGGCGCGGCGGCGCAGCGCTTCCAGGCTGAGCAGGGTGTGGTTGATGGTGCCCAGGCCGCTGCGCGCGGCCAGCACCACCGGCAGGCCCAGGCGCGCGATCAGGTCGATCATCATGTGGCTGTCGTCGATCGGCACATACAGGCCGCCAGCGCCTTCGACGATCAGCGGCGCGGCCGTGGCGGGCGGCACGATAGCGGTGGCGTCGATTTCCGCATCTTCCAGCGGCGCGGCGGCCCAGGGCGACAGCGGCGCCTGCAGTACGTAGGCCGGCAGGTGCAGGCGCTCGGGCGGCAGTTGCGCCAGGCGGGCGACGGTGTCGGTGTCGCCCGGTTCCTCGGCCACGCCGGTCTGCACCGGTTTCCAGTAGTCGGCGTTCCAGGCGCGCGCCAGGATGGCCGAGACCAGGGTCTTGCCGATGCCGGTGTCGGTGCCGGTGACGAATACGCCTTGGGCGGGGGAGTCTGTCATGTTTTTCCACATTCCATAGGCCAGGTGGTAGGTCACCGTGGCGCCTTGTTGGTCGAACTGCGCCAGTACCCGCCGCAGCGCGGCCGGGCCCAGCGGCGCCGTGCCGGGCGCCGGCGCGGTGGCGCCGATGCCCTTGAGCGCCTTGAGAAAATGCAGGCCGTCAGGATGGTTTTGTATCAGCCGTTCGCTGAGCACGCCACCGGCCAGATCGGCCATGGCCGGACGGATGGCGCCGGGTGGCGGATACGCCGGCGTGGCCGCGGCCAGGCCGATGGCGCGATGGGCGGCGCGCCATTCGGCGAAGGTGCCGTCGGCCAGCGTGGCCACGGCCAGGTGGCCGCCCGGCGCCAATAGCCTGGCCAGGCGCCCCAGACCGGCATTCAGGTCGCCGAACCATTGCACCGCCAGGCTGGAACAGATCAGGTCGTAGCCGCCGGGCAGGCCGTCGGGACGTTCGCCGTCCAGCAACTGGTAGCGGGCGGTGCCGGGCAGCGCCGGCCCCTGCCGCGCCCGCGCCAGCATGGCCGGGGAAATGTCGGTGACGGTCCAGTCCGCCGGGCCCAGCCGGGCGGCCAGGGCCTGCGTCAACAGGCCGGTGCCGCAGCCGATCTCCAGGATGCGCGGGCGCGGCGGCAGCGGCAGCCGGCCGATCGCGTCGGCCAGCCGCTGGGCGGTGATGCGTTGGGCGGGGGCGTGGTCGTCGTAGCGGGCGGCGGCGGCGCCGAAGCGCGCCCCGACCCGGGCGTTGCGCGGATCGGCGCTCATGCGGCAGGCGCCACGCGGGTCAGGAAGGCGCGGATGCGCTGCGCGCACCAGTCGCTGTCGGTCAGCGGCAGCAGGTGGCCGCCGTCCTCGCGCCAATGGATTTCGGCCGTGGCGCCGAAGCCCGCGGTCGTCATCGGCGCGGGCGCGATCGGATCGGCCGCGCCCGCCAATGCCAGCAGCGGCATCGGCAGCGTCGCCAGGGCCGGGCGCCGGTCGGCGTCGCGCAGGGTCCGCAGGTCGCGCGCCAGCGGTTCGACCCGGGGCGCGCCGAAGGCGGTGGTATCGCCACAGCGCTGGCGGAAATCGCGCAGCACCGCTTCGGGCTGGGTCGCCAGCCGGTTCAGCATGCGGTCCAGCATGCGCGCCGGCACGCCTTGCGGGAAATCGCCGGCCGCGCCGAAGCGGGCGAAGCCGTTGATCGCCACCAGGCCCAGGCAGCCGGGCGGCGCATCGCCAAGCAGCTGCAGCGCGCCGAACGAGTGGCCGATGGCCAGCACCGGGCCCGCCAGCGCGGGGGCGTGGGCCGGGCCGAAATAGCCGGCATCGGCCACGGCCTGGGGCCAGTCGGCCAGCGCGGCGGCCAGCGGCGCCCAGAACGCGGCATCGAAGGCCCAGCCGTGCACGAACAGCAGGGTGGGGCGGATGGGGCAATCCAAGGCAGGCATCAGGCGAGCGTGGCCGTCAGGCCGTCTATCAGTTGGTCGATGTCGGCGTCGCGATGCGCCGCGCTCAGGGCGATGCGCAGGCGGCTGGTGCCAGCCGGCACGGTGGGCGGGCGGATCGCCACGGCCAGCAGGCCGCGCTGTTCCAGCGTTGCCGCCAGCGCCAGGGCGCGGGCCGCGTCGCCGACGATGGCGGGCACGATCTGGGTGGAAGAGCCGCCGGTGTCCACGCCCAGGCTGCGCAGCGCGCCGCGCAGGCGCTGCCCCGAGGCCGCCAGCCGGGCGCGTTCGGCGTCCAGCGTCGGCACCAGGTCGAGCGCGGCGTCCATGGCGCCCAGCACCGCCGGTGGCAGGGCGGTGGTGTAGATGAAGCCGGAACAGGCGTTGACCAGGTAGTCGCAAAGCGCGCGCGAGCCGGCCACGTAGGCGCCGAAGCCGCCCAGCGCCTTGCTGAAGGTCCCCATGGCCAGGTCGATGCCGCCCGGCGCCAGCCCGGCCAGCCCCATGCCGCCCGGCCCCAGCACGCCGGTGGCGTGGGCCTCGTCCAGGTAGACGAAGGCCTGGTAGCGCTCTGCCAGCGCGGCCAGCCGCGCCACGTCGGTGCGGTCGCCGTCCATGCTGAAGACGCTTTCGGTGATGATGAAGCGCACGGCGGGCGCGGCCGCCGGCCCGGCGCGAGCCGCCAGCAGGCTTTCGAGGTGGTCCAGGTCGTTGTGGCGAAAGCGGATCTGCCGCGCGCCGGCCGCCTGGCAACCGTGGTGCAGGCTGGCGTGATTGAGCTTGTCGGCGTAGACCTGCACTTCGCCCTGGCTGGCGGCCGCGCGCAGCAGGGCCGGCAGCACGGCGGCGTTGGCCTGCCAGCCGGAGGCCAGCAGCAGCGCGGCCTCGGTACCTTTCAGGCGCGCCAGCTTGGCTTCGACCTGTTCGTGCAGGTCGAGATTGCCGCACACCAGCCGCGAGGCCTGCGCGCCGCTGCCGTGGCGCGCGGTCCATTCGCGCGAACGCTCGATCAGCAGCGGGTGCTTGGACAGGCCCAGATAATCGTTGCTGGAGAAGTTCAGGGCCGGCGCGCCATCGAGCGCGATGCGGCCGGCGGGCGCGGCGGCGGCGCTGCGCAGGCGGCGGCGGACGCGGCGCGATTCGGCCTCGGCCAGGGCGGAAGAGAAGAGGGGATCCAGCTTGGACATGACGATTTCCTGCGGCGGACGGCGGCGGGGCGCCGCGCCCGCGGGTCGCGGCCGTTAACAGCGCCGTCAGGCCCGCGGCCGTAGAATGCGGGCCATTGTAGTGGAGGTGAAACATGCAGACTCCTGACTGGATGGCCCGGGGCCAGCGGCACATCTGGCAGCCTTACGCCCAGATGAAGACGGCCACGCCGCCGCTGCCGGTGGTGCGCAGCCATGGCAGCCGCCTGGAACTGGCCGACGGCCGCCAATTGATCGACGGCGTGGCGTCCTGGTGGACCGCCTGCCACGGTTACAACCACCCGCACATCGCCCAGGCGCTGCGGGCGCAGTTGGAGGCCATGCCGCACGTGATGTTCGGCGGCCTGACGCACGAGCCCGCCCTGACCCTGGCGCGGCGCCTGGCGGACCTGCTGGGGCCGGGGCTGGACCGGGTGTTCTACACGGATTCCGGCTCGGTGGCGGTGGAGGTCGCCATGAAGATGGCGGTGCAGTTCTGGCTCAACCAGGGCGAGCGCGGCCGCAGCCGCTTCGTCGCGTTCCGCGGCGGCTATCACGGCGACACCTTCGGCACCATGGCCGTATGCGATCCGGACGAGGGCATGCACAGCCTGTTTCGCGGCATGCTGGCCGAGCATGACATTGTCGACCTGCCGCGCGACGAAGACGCCATGGCCCGGCTCGACGCCTTCCTGGAAAGCCGCGGGCCGCAACTGGCCGGTATCCTGGTCGAGCCGCTGGTGCAGGGCGCCGGCGGCATGCTGCTGCACGACGCCCAGGTGTTGCGGCGGCTGCGCCAACTGGCAGACCGCCACGGCCTGTTGCTGATCTTCGACGAGATCTTCACCGGCTTCGGCCGCACCGGCACGATGTTCGCGTTCGAGCAGGCCGGCGTGCGGCCCGACATCATCACCTTGTCCAAGGCCCTGACCGGCGGCACCCTGCCGCTGGCCGCCACCGTGGCCAGCAACCGGGTATTCGACGCCTTCTGGTCGGACGAGCCGGCGCACGCGCTGATGCACGGCCCCACGTTCATGGGCAATGCCATGGCCTGCGCCGCCGCGAATGCCTCGCTCGATCTGTTCGAGGCCGAGCCGCGCCTGGCCCAGGCGCAGGCCTTGTCGGGCGCGCTGGCGGCAGGGCTGGCGCCTTGCCGCCAACTGCCCTGGGTGCGCGATGTGCGGGTGCTGGGCGCCATCGGCGTGGTCGAACTGGACGGCGTCCGCGACCGCGAGGCGCTGAAGCGGCGCCTGGTCGAGGCCGGCGTCTGGGTGCGGCCGTTCGGCAATGTGGTGTATTTCACGCCGGCGCTGACCATCGCGCCGGACGAGCTCGATACCCTGATGGGCGCGGTGGTGGCCGTGCTGCGCGCGCAGCGGCCCTGAGCGCCGCCGCGCCCGGGCAAAGCGGCGGAAGCGCCTTGATCCAGGTCAAGGCGGTCGCGCCTGGCGCTGGGTAGCATCGGCCCATGCGAGCCAAATCCATCTTCGCCGTTCCCCCGTCCCTGCCCGAGGCCGACCGCCAGCAGCGCCGGCACGCGCTGGTGCGCCTGTCGCTGGCGTGGCTGGCGATGATGCAGGTGATGATGTTCGCCTGGCCCGGCTACCTGCGCCACGAGGGCATCCCCAAGGACGCTCTGGACACGCTCGACTGGGCCATCGTGCTGATGAACTGGGCCAGCCTGGCGCTGACGGTGCCGGTGGTGCTGTATTCGGCCTGGCCGATCTGGCGCCACGCCGGCGCCAACCTGCGCCAGGGGCGCGCCGGCATGGACGTGCCGGTGGCGCTGGGCATCGTGGCCGCGTTCCTGCCCAGCGTGCATGCCACCTATACCGGCCGCGGCGAGGTCTATTTCGATTCGGTCACCATGTTCGTCGCCTTCCTGCTGACGGCGCGCTACCTGGAACTGTGCGCGCGCCAGTCGTTCGGCGGCATCGCCGGGGGCCAGCGGCACGCCCGGGTCGAGGCCCAGCGCCTGGTGCTGGGGGCCGGCGCCGACCGGCTGGCGTCGCGCTTCGTCATGGCGCAGGTGGCGCTGGCATTGGGCGCGGCGGTGGTCTGGGCCGTTATCGACCCGGCCCACAGCATCCCGGTGATGGTGGCGCTGCTGGTGATGAGCTGCCCCTGTGCCATGTCGATGGCGGTGCCCACCGCCATGGCTTCGGCCCACGCGGCGCTGGCGGCGCAGCCGTCCATGCCCGAATCGGCCCTGGACGCGCTGCTGGCCGCGGCGCAACGCAAGGCGCGCCAGAACCTGCACGGTTCACTGGTCTGGCACCTGCTGATGACGCCGCTGGCGCTGGTGGGCTGGGTCACGCCCTGGCTGGCGGCCATCACCATGCTGGTGTCGTCGCTGGCGGTGGCGTACAACTCGTGGCGGCTGTCGCGCCACGATTGGTCGGGCAGCCAGGCGCCCGGCGATGCGCTGGGGGCCGCGCCATGACCATCCTCTACCTGCTGCTGCCCTTGTCGCTGCTGTTCGTGCTGGCCATCGGCGTGTCGCTGTGGTGGGCGGTATTCAACGGCCAGTACGACGACACCGACAACGCCGGCATCGCCATCCTGCGCGACGACGACAGCGGTCCGGCCTCGCGCGGCTAGCGCCTTCCACCCGAAACCTTGCCGATGGCGGCCGCAAACCGGTTGCCAGGCCCAGGCGCGGCCATCGCCGCGCCATGGACGTTGCGCCGCCACAGCGGGTTCCCCCGCGCGCCTAACAGGGTTTGATGCACATCAACCCCGGTTCACTCCCAACCCCCCATCATTGAAACCTGGAGCTACTTGTTTCTTTTTGTTTTGGGGGAAGGGTGATGAACGATTGCGCCGCAATCGCAAGCAAGGCCGACACCTTCAACTACAGGATCGTGAGGCAGTTCGCGCTCATGACGGTGGTCTGGGGCATTGTCGGCATGGCTGTGGGCGTTTTTCTCGCCGCGCAGCTGATTTGGCCTCAGTTGAATTTCGACACCGCCTGGCTCAGCTACGGCCGCCTGCGCCCGCTGCACACCAACGCGGTGATCTTCGCCTTCGGCGGCAGCGCCCTGTTCGCGACCTCGTACTACGTGGTTCAGCGCACCTGTCAGGCCCGCCTCTTCTGTGACCGGCTGGCCGCGTTCACCTTCTGGGGCTGGCAGGCGGTCATCGTGGCCGCCGCCATCACCCTGCCGATGGGCTTCACCAGCAGCAAGGAATACGCCGAACTCGAATGGCCCATCGACATCCTGATCACGCTGGTCTGGGTGGCCTACGCCATCGTGTTCTTCGGCACCATCATCAAGCGCCGCGCCAAGCACATCTACGTGGCCAACTGGTTCTTCGGCTCGTACATCCTGACCATCGCCATCCTGCACATCTTCAACAACATCGAGATGCCGGTGACGCTGTGGAAGTCGTATTCGGCCTACGGCGGCGTGCAGGACGCCATGGTGCAGTGGTGGTACGGCCACAACGCGGTGGGCTTTTTCCTGACCACCAGCTTCCTGGGCATGATGTATTACTTCGTGCCCAAGCAGGCCGGCCGTCCGATCTACTCGTACCGCCTGTCCATCGTCCACTTCTGGGCGCTGGCCTTCACCTACATGTGGGCCGGGCCCCACCACCTGCTGTACACCTCGCTGCCCGACTGGACCCAGTCGCTGGGCATGACGTTCTCGCTGATCCTGCTGGCGCCGTCCTGGGGCGGCATGATCAACGGCATCATGACGCTGCAGGGCGCCTGGTACAAGCTGCGCACCGATCCGATCCTGAAGTTCATGGTGACGGCGCTGTCGTTCTACGGCATGTCCACGTTCGAAGGCTCGATGATGTCGATCCGCACCGTGAACGCGCTGTCGCACTACACCGACTGGACCATCGGCCACGTGCACTCGGGCGCGCTGGGCTGGGTCGCGATGATCTCGTTCGGCTCGCTCTACTACCTGATCCCGCGCCTGTATGGCCGCGAGAAGATGTACAGCGTCAAGGCCATCGAGCTGCACTTCTGGATCGCCACCATCGGCGTGGTGCTGTACATCGCCGCGATGTGGATCGCCGGGGTGCAGCAGGGCCTGATGTGGCGCGACACGGCTACGGACGGCACGCTGGTGTACAGCTTCGTCGAAGAGCTCAAGACGCGGGTGCCGTACTACCTGATCCGCCTGCTCGGAGGCACGCTGTTCCTGACGGGCGTCTTTGTCATGGCCTGGAACGTATGGAAGACGGTGAGCGGCGCGCAAGCGGTCAATCCCGCCATTCCGCAAGACGACCCCCATGCCGCCCGCACGCCGGCCCTCGCCGCCGCGCCGGCCACTGTTTGACGAGGACATCATGGCCAACAAGCAACAAGGCTTCTTTTCCCACCAGACGCTCGAAAAGAACATCGGCTGGATGATCATCGCCAGCATCCTGGTGGTGTCATTCGCCGGGCTGGTGCAGATCGTGCCGCTGTTCTTCCAGCACAGCACCACGCAGCCGGTGGCGGGGGTCGAACCCTACAGCCCGCTGCGGCTGATGGGACGCGACGTCTACATCCGCGAAGGCTGTGTCGGCTGCCACTCGCAGCAGGTGCGCCTGCTGGCCGCCGAAGTACAGCGCTATGGCCCATACTCGCTGGCTTCGGAGTCGGTGTTCGACCACCCCTTCCTGTGGGGATCCAAGCGCACCGGCCCGGACCTGGCGCGCGTGGGCGAGCGTTACTCCGACGACTGGCACCGCATCCATCTGCGCAACCCGCGCCAGGTGGTGCCCGAGTCCAACATGCCGGCCTACCCGTGGCTGGAAAAGACGGTGATCACCGGCCAGAACGTCGCACAGCGCATGCGCGCGCTGCGCGCCCTGGGCGTGCCTTACACCGACGAGGAAATCGCGGCGGCGCCCAAGGCCATCGAGGGCAAGACCGAAGAGGACGCGCTGGTGGCTTATCTGCAAGGGCTGGGCGTGGGCGTGCGCAAGGCGCAGCAGGCCAAGAAGGCCGAAGAGGCCAAACGGGCGGAAGAGGCCCGCAAGGCCGCGCAACCGGCCGCCGCCCCGCAACCCGCGGCGTCGGGAGGCTGATCATGGCTTTGCTGAGCGCAATCGTCACCGCCATTTCGATGGCAACCTTTTTCGGCATCGTCTGGTGGGCCTGCTCGCGCGGCCGCCAGCGCGCCAACAGCGAATCGGCCATGTTGCCGTTCGCGCTGCCCGATGAGTTCGGGCCGGCACAACAAGATGGAGCGGATCGGTCATGAGCGATTTCGTCAATGGCTTCTGGGGGTATTTCATCTCGATCGTCGCGGTCGGCGGCGTGGTGTGGTGCGTGTGGCTGCTGTACACGCAGCGCCGCTGGCTCAACACCAAGCCGGCCAATGGCCAGGTCGAGGACACCGGCCACGTCTGGGACGGCGATCTCACGGAACTGAATAACCCGGTGCCCGGTTGGTGGACCTGGATGTACCTGCTGGCCTGCGCCTTCGCGCTGGGTTACCTGTTCCTCATGCCGGGCCTGGGCTCGTACAAGGGCCAGCTGGGTTACAGCAGCGCCAACGAGGTGGCGCAGCAGCAGGCCAAGATGGCCGAGGCCGTGCGTCCGATCTACGCGCGCTTTGACGCCATGACCGTGCCGCAGATCGCCGCCGATCCCGGCGCTCGCGAAATCGGCCAGCGCCTGTTCCTGAACACCTGCTCGCAGTGCCATGGCTCCGACGCCAAGGGCGGCCCCAGCTTTCCCAACCTGACCGACGGCGACTGGCTGCACGGCGGCTCGCCCGAAGCCATCATGCAGACCATCACCAATGGCCGCATCGGCGTGATGCCGCCCTGGAAGTCGGCCATCGATCCCAAGACCGCCGGCGACATCGCGCAATACGTGCGTTCGCTGTCGGGCCTGACGGCCGACCCGGTGCGGGTGTTCCGCGGCAAGCGCGAGTTCGCCAATTTCTGCGTGGCCTGTCACGGTGTCGACGGCAAGGGCAATCAGGCGCTCGGCGCGCCCAACCTGACCGACGACGTCTGGCTCTACGGCAGTTCGGAAGCCACCATCGTCAAGACCATCCTGGACGGGCGTGAGAACCGCATGCCGGCGCATGGCGACATCCTCACCCCGGAACAGATCAAGATCCTGACGGCCTGGGTCTGGGGCCTGTCGAACAAGCCGGATGCGGCCGCGCCGGCGGCCACGGCCTCGGCCAAGTAGGCGTTGCATTTAGGTGGGGGCCGCCGCTATGGCGGCTTCCATATCACATGGACTTACCGCACGGAGCTGCACATGGATGATGGGTCAACCGCAAGCGTCAGCACGCCGCCTGGCGGCGACCCGCCGCCCTGGCGCCCGCATGTGCGGCCGCCGCGCCCCGGCCAGGAGACGCTGGAGCAGACCCTGGCCGGCGTGCGCAGCAAGATCTACCCGCGCTCGGTCAGCGGCATTTTCGCTCGCTGGCGCATCGTCTTCGTCTTTCTGACCCAACTGATCTTCTACGGCCTGCCCTGGCTGCAATGGAACGGCCGCCAGGCGGTGCTGTTCGACCTGGGCGCGCGCAAGTTCTACCTGTTCGGCCTGGTGCTGTGGCCGCAGGATGTGGTCTACCTGGCGGTGCTGCTGGTGATCTCGGCGCTGGCGCTGTTCCTGTTCACCGCGGTGGCCGGCCGGCTGTTCTGCGGCTACGCCTGTCCGCAGACGGTCTACACCGAGATCTTCATGTGGATCGAGCGCAAGGTCGAAGGCGACCGCGTGGCCCGCATCCGTCTGGACGAATCGCCCTGGACCTGGCGCAAGGCGCGCCTGAAGATCACCAAGCACTTTCTGTGGATCGCGCTGGCCTGGTGGACCGGCTCGACCTTCATCGGCTACTTCGCCCCGATCCGCGAGCTGGGCCACGAGCTGTTCACGCTGCAATTGGGGCCGTGGCAGTGGTTCTGGATGGTGTTCTACGGTTTCGCCACCTGGGGCAACGCCGGCTTCATGCGCGAGTCGGTGTGCAAGTACATGTGCCCGTACGCGCGCTTCCAGAGCGTGATGGTGGACCCCGATACTTTCGTGGTCACCTACGACAAGCGCCGTGGCGATCCGCGCGGCGGTCGCTCGCGCAAGGTCGACCACAAGGCCGCGGGGCTGGGCGACTGTGTCGACTGCAGCCTGTGCGTGCAGGTGTGCCCGACCGGCATCGACATCCGCGAAGGCCTGCAATACATGTGCATCGGCTGTGGCGCCTGTATCGATGCCTGCGAACAGGTGATGGACAAGATGCAGTACCCGCCCGGGCTGATCCGCTATACGTCCGAGCGGGCAATGCTGGACGGCCTGTCGACGAAAAGCGCGCGCGCGCACCTGCTGCGCCCGCGCGTGCTGATCTACGGCACGCTGATCCTCGCGCTGGCGGCGGCCTTCGTGACATCGCTGGCGCTGCGCAACCCGCTGCGGATGGACGTGATCCGCGACCGCGGCGTGCTGGGCCGGGAAGTGGCCGGCGGCATGATCGAGAACGTGTACCGGCTGCAGATCATCAACACCTCGGACGCGCCGCTGCGGCTGCGGCTGTCGGCCGAGGGTTTGCCCGGGCTGGCGGTGCGCGCCGGACAAAGCGAATCGGATGTGGTGGAGGTGGCGGCGGCGGCCAACAAGCTGGTGCCGATGGTGATCCGCATGCCGGCCGGCGCCGGGCCTGGCGCCCATCCGATCACCTTGCGCGCCCGCGCCCAGGACCATGGCAGCCGGTCGATCGAGACCGAGGAAGCCGCAAGTTTCTATGTGCCCGAGTGATATCGAATAAAGGATGCCGACGATGAATACTGCCCATGTTGCCGCGCCGCTGGCGGTCAAACCCTGGTACCGCGAATTCTGGCCCTGGTTCCTGATGGCCGGGCCCTTCTTGGCGGTGGTCGGCTGCGCCGTCACCATCTACCTGGCCTATACGCAGTTCGGCAACCAGCCGATCCAGGAAGGCGTGGTCAAGCGCGGGCTGGTGATCGAGCAGGTGGATACGGCGGCCGCGCCGCCGGCCGCGGCCGGCGCGCGCTGATGCGGCCCGGAGAGACGCCATGGGACTGAGATCATTGATGTGGATACTGTGGCCCTCGTTCCTGGCGGCGGCCGTGGGCAGCGCGATCGTCTTCGCGTTGATCGATCCGCTGGACGTGGCGGTATTCGGGTATGTGCCGACGGGGCGGATGGGGTTCTATACGGTGTCGTTCTTCCTGCTGTGGGCGATGGCGGGGGCGTCGAGCGCATTGACGGCCTATCTGATGCCCAAGGTAGAAGAAGATCCGGATCTCTGAGGCCTGTCCGTATGGACAGGCCTCAGGCATGTGCGCGCCCTTACGGCACGATCGACAGGCCGACGCGGAACTGCGATTCGTTGCGCTGGTTGTAGCCCAGCAGCGTCTCGCCGTAGCCATTGAAGTATTGCAGGTGCAGGTAGCCGTTCATGTTGAGCCAGGTGCGCTGCAGCGGCCAGGCGAAATCGAGCTGGGTGGTGCGGCGGCGCTGGTCGCCCTGGCGGTACATGGCCGACACCACGGCGCCGTTGTCCTGCGCCCAGCGCAGGTTCCAGTCGACGCGGCCGGCGTAATCGGCGTAGTCAGCGTTTTCGCTGGCCACGCCGAAATAGGCCTTGACCTTGGGCGCGAAGGTCAGCGTGCTGCCGCCATCGAAGCGGTAGTTGAACTGCGGCTGGATATAGGCATCGTTGACCGAGCGCGAGTCGTCGCCGGCCTTGCCGTTGGAGTTGTGCTCGACGCCGGTGTTCATGCCCAGGCGCCAGTTCTGGTTATGCGACGACCAGATGTCATCGGACAGCCAGAACACGCTGGGGTTGAAGGTGGTGTCGATGAAGGGCATGGAATCGCCCTGCAAGTCCCACAGCGAGGTCTGCGTGTAGCCCAGGTAGAAGTTCTCGCCCCAGGTGGCCGGGCGGCCGCCGGAAGGGGTGAACAAACGGTACTTGGCGCTGATCTGGAAACGCGCGGTGGTCTGGCCGCGCGTACCGATGTCGAAATACACCGGCTTGTACTCGGAGATCGCGCTGCGGAAGCGGTCGAACGCCGTTTGCTGCACCGTGGGCGAGACCGCCGCGTCCGGCGCCGGGCCGCCTTCGGGCGAGGCGCCGACCGCGCTCACCATCGCCGGCGGCACCGGCTGGCCGGTGCGCGGGTCCACGACCGGGCCGGGCGCCGGCGTGCTGGCCAGTGTGCCGCTGTCGCGGACGGTGGCGTCCAGCGCCATCATGGCCGGCTGGCCCTCGATGGAGACGGCCTGCAGGCCGCGGGCGCTGGCGGGGACCTCGGCGCTCCAGGCCATGCGCGCGAAATTGTTGACCGGCACGCTGTAGTTGGCCTTGCCTCCTTGCAACCGGGCCAGGCTGCGCACGATCTGGCCATCCTGGCCGCGCCATTGCAGCACCAGTTCGGGCGGAGCTTGCCACGTGGCGCGGGCATTGCCCTCGTTGAAATACACGGCTTCGATAGTGACGGTTTCGCCGGGGGCCGCGGAAGGCCGGTCCAGTCGGTACGACACGCCGGCAGCGGCGGTTCCGGACAGCCCCAGTGCCAGGGCGAGGGTCAGGGAGCGCAGGGGAGGGGCGATGCGTCGGAACGAAGTCATGGGAATCGAGGGAAATGGTGACGATGCAATGTAGCATCGCACCAGCCTACATTTTGTAAGCCGTACTTATCGGATGTAGGACTTGCAACAAGGGAGCTGGCGCCGGCGCGCTCGCAGCCGGGGCAGGCAAAGGGCGCGTGGCCGATACCGGCGCCGCCGATGGCACGGGGCCCCGCGCATCATCGACGATGCGCGGGGCCCCGTGCCATCGAAACTGCCTTACTCGCCGAACTTGATGCCCTGCGCCAGCGGCAGGTTGCGCGAATAGTTGATGGTGTTGGTGGCGCGGCGCATGTAGTTGCGCCAGGCATCCGAACCCGACTCGCGGCCGCCGCCGGTTTCCTTTTCCCCGCCGAAGGCGCCGCCGATCTCGGCGCCCGAGGTGCCAATGTTGACGTTGGCGATGCCGCAGTCCGAGCCCGCGGCCGACAGGAAGGTCTCGGCCTCGCGCAGGTCGTTGGTGAAGATGGCTGACGACAGGCCCTGCGGCACGCCGTTCTGCATGGCCAGCGCCTGGTCGAAATCGGTGTAGCGCATCACGTACAGGATCGGCGCGAAGGTCTCGTGGCAGACCACGTCGGTCTGGCCCGGCATCTCGGCGATGGCGGGGCGCACGTACCAGGCGTCCGGGTACTGCTCGGCCAGCACGCGTTCGCCGCCGGTGATCTTGCCGCCTTGTTCGCCGGCGGCCGTGAGCGCGGCCTGCATGGCGTCGAACGAGGCGCGGTCGATCAGCGGCCCGACCAGGTTGCCGCCGTCCAGCGGATTGCCGATAGGGGCGCTGGCGTAGGCTTTGTGCAGGCGTTGCAGCAGGTCGTCGGCCACGCTTTCGTGCACGATCAGGCGGCGCGTGGTGGTGCAGCGCTGGCCGGCGGTGCCGATGGCGCCGAAGACGATGCCGCGCGCGGCCATGTCGAGGTCGGCGCTGGGGCCCACGATGATGGCGTTGTTGCCGCCCAGTTCCAGCAGCACGCGGCCGAAGCGCTGCGCCACGCGCGGGCCGACCTGGCGGCCCATGCGGGTCGAGCCGGTGGCCGACACCAGCGCCACTGTGTGCGAATCCACCAGGGCTTCACCGATGTCGCGGCCGCCGATCAGCACTTCCGACAGGCCCGCGGGGGCATCGCCGAAGCGCTGCACCGCCTGGGCGAACAGCGCCTGGCAGGCCAACGCGGTCAACGGCGTCTTTTCCGACGGCTTCCAGACCACGGCGTTGCCGCACACCAGCGCCAGCGCGGCGTTCCAGGACCATACCGCCACCGGGAAGTTGAAGGCGCTGATGACGCCCACCACGCCCAGCGGATGCCAGGTTTCCATCATGCGGTGGCCGGGGCGCTCGGAAGCGATGGTCAGGCCGTACAACTGACGCGACAGGCCCACGGCGAAGTCGCAGATGTCGATCATTTCCTGGACCTCGCCTTCGCCTTCGGCCAGGATCTTGCCGGCTTCCAGGCTGACCAGCCGGCCCAGCTCGCGCTTGTGCTGGCGCAGCGTTTCGCCGAACAGGCGCAGCAGCTCGCCACGGCGCGGCGCCGGCACGTCGCGCCAGGCCAGGCTGGCCTGGCGCGCGCGGGTGATGGCCGCGTGCGCCTGTGCCACGGTGTGCTCGTGGACCTGGGCCAGTTCGGCGCCATCGATCGGGCTGCGGGCGACCAGCGTGCCGCCGGTCAGGGTCGCGGGGTTCAGTCCGAGTGCGCGCAGGATGTCTTGGGGCGTGTCCATACCGGTTCCTTGGAGATGCCGGCGAAGGCGGGACCTTCGCTTAAGGGTTATGCCTAAGTGGCGATTCTGGAAATAAATTTACTATACGAAACTCCAGCGCGAAATGCGAAACCTTTTTTGAAGGCGATGTTCGTGGCAGAACCCTTGCTCGTAGTCGAGGCGGTCACCAAGACCTACCAGCGCGACGGCCAGCCCGATCACCTGGCGCTGGCCGGCATCGACTGCCGTCTGGCGCGAGGCGAAGTGCTGGTGGTGGTGGGGCCGTCGGGGTCGGGCAAGAGTACCTTCCTGCGCACCCTCAATGGCCTGGAGCGCATCGACAGCGGCACCATCCGCGTCGACGGCGTGTCATTGACCGACCCGGCCACCGACCTCAACCGCTGGCGCACCGACGTGGGCATGGTGTTCCAGCACTTCAACCTGTTCCAGCATCGCACCGCGCTCGACAACGTGGCGCTGCCGCAGCGCGTGGTGCGCGGCCGCGACCGGGCCCGGGCCGGGCGCTACGCGCTTGAACTGCTGGACCGGGTCGGCATGGCCGACTTCGGCGCGCGCTATCCCAGCCAGTTGTCCGGCGGCCAGCAGCAGCGCGTGGCGATTGCCCGCGCCCTGGCGCTGGACCCCAAGCTGATGCTGTTCGATGAGGCTACCTCGGCGCTCGACCCCGAGACCGTCGGCGGCATCCTGGAATTGATGCGCGCCCTGGCGCGCGACGGCATGACCATGGCGGTGGTGACGCACGAGATGGGCTTTGCCCGCGACGTGGGCGACCGCGCGCTGTTCATGGATGCCGGCCGCGTCGTCGAGTCCGGCACCCCGGCCGAGGTTTTCGGCCAGCCGAAGCAGGCGCGCACCCGCGCCTTCCTGGAAAAGATTCTGTAGCACGCAGCACCCGTTTCACGCAGCAGCAAGCAGGGCCGGTCCGGCCAGACCGGGCGCCGCCGGCATCAGGTGTACGCCCGGAACGACACACCTCATCCACCTTTGAAGGGGAAGCAAATGCTGAAAATCAAACAATGGCTGGGCGCCGCCGGTATGGTGATGGCCGTGGCCGCCATCGCCCAGCCGGCGCGGGCCGACGAGCTGTCCGACATCATCAAGCGCGGCGAACTGCGCGTGGCGGTGCAGACCTCCGGCCCGCTGATGAGCTTCATGGACAAGAGCGGCAAGCGCACCGGCCTGGCGGTCGAGGTGGCCAAGCGCATGGCCGACGACCTGGGCGTCAAGCTGGTGCTGCAGGACTATGAATGGAAGGGGCTGATCCCGGCGCTGCTGTCCGGCAAGGCCGACATGGTGGCCGCCGACATGACGCCGACGCCGCAGCGCGCCGCTCAGGTGTTGTTCTCGGCGCCCATGTTCTACGCCGACACCGTTGCCGTGGTGCCCAAGGACTCGCCCTACAAGTCGTACGCGGAACTGAACAAGGACGGCGTGACCGTCGGCGCGCTGGGCGCCAGCACCTACGCCGAGGTCGGCAAGAAGATGCTGCCCAAGGCCACGCTCAAGGAATTCTCCGGCGGCAGCGCGCCGGTCGGCCAGGCCCTGTCCAGCGGCCGCCTGGACGCCGGCATCATGTCGCTATCCACCGCCAACCAGTTCCTGGTCGACTTCGGCAACCTGCGCGTGCTGGACGGCGTCATGGTGCGCGAGCCGCTGGCCTTTGCCGTCGGTCCCAACGCCTTCCGCCTGAAATTCTGGCTCGACAACTGGCAGACGCTCAAGACCGCCGACAACACCCTGCCGGAACAGATCAAGTACTGGTACTCGACCGACTGGAAGAAAGACCACTGATCGCGCGCTTTTCCCACCACTGACCACAGGACCGGCATGGACTGGCTGATCGACTACTACAACTGGCGCATCGTCAGCCAGTACACGGGCCAGTTCGCCACCGGGCTGGCCAACACCCTGATCGCGGCCGGCGCCAGCCTGGTGCTGTCGGTGCTGGCCGGCGTGCCGCTGGCGCTGGCGCGCATGTCGCCGCGCGCCGCGGTCTGGCGGCCGGTGGCGGGCTACGTGCAGTTCATCCGCTCGACCCCGCTGCTGGTGCAGATCTACCTGGTGTATTACGCGGTGCCGATGCTGGTGCCGGGCGCCAAGGGCTGGAGCGAGATGCTGCTGGGCATCCTGGCCATGACGCTGCACCACGCGGCCTACATGAGCGAGATCATCCGCGTCGGCATCGAATCGGTGCCGCGCGGCCAGATCGAAGGCGCCAAGGCCTGCGGCATGAACTATCGCCAGCGCTTGCGCTACGTGGTGTTGCCGCAGGCCTTCGCCAACACGCTGCCGCCGCTGCTGGGACAGACCGCCGTGCTGATCAAGGACACCTCGCTGCTGTCGCTGATCACGGTCTTCGAACTGGTGGCGGCCGGCGTGCAGATGAACAGCGACCGTATCGTGCCGACCGAGAGCTTCCTGACCATCGCGGCCGGCTACTTGCTGATCTACGCCGTGATGATGCTGCTGTCGCGCGGCGTGAGCCTGTGGCTGGCCGGTCCCGCCTGGAACGCGAGGTAAGCATGCTGGATTCCTACCTCTCCACCGCCGGCGTCGTGCTGCCGTTCCTGCTCAAGGGCTTCTGGGAGACGCTCAAGATCTCGTTCATGGCGATCATCGCCGGCTCGCTGCTGGGCTTTGTCATCGGCGTGATCCGCAGCTACCGCATCCGTGGCCTGCACCAATTGCTGGGGCTGTACATCCACCTGCTGCGCGGCACGCCGTTCCTGGTGCAGCTCTATATCTTCTACTTCGTGCTGCCCAGCACCGGCATCGAGTTGCTGCATTGGGACTCGGGCACCGCGGCGTTCGTGTCGCTGTCGGTCTATACCTCGTGCTACGTGGCCGAGATCGTCACCGGCGCCATCCGCGCCGTGCCGCGCGGCCAGACCGAAGGCGCCATGACGCTGGGCCTGCGGCCCTTGCAGATCCTGCGGCTGGTGATCCTGCCGCAGGCCATGCGCCTGATCGTGCAGCCCATGAGCGGTGTCTACGTGATGCTGATCAAGAGCACCGCCATCCTGTCGGTGGTCGGCATCACCGAACTGACGCGGCAGGGCGAGGTCTTCATCATCACCTTCCCGGCGAAGTCGCTGTTCATCTACAGCATGATCGCCGTCATCTATTTCCTGTACTGCTACCCCTTGCTGCGCCTGGCCTCCTGGCTGGAAAAGCGCCTGGCCGGGGGTTTGCAGGGCGCCGGACTGCACTAGGCCCCGCCAACGCGAACCCGACACCATGGCCACCGAGTACATCGATACCTATTACAAGCGCACGCTGGGCGATGCCGAAACGTACTACGCGCCCCTGGCGGGCACGGCCGAGGCCGATGTCTGCGTGGTCGGCGGCGGCCTGGCCGGCCTGACGACGGCGCTGGAGCTGGCCCGGCGCGGCCGCGCGGTGACGCTGCTGGAAGGGCGCCGCATCGCCTGGGGCGCCTCGGGCCGCAATGGCGGCTCGGTGTCGCCGGCGTTCTCGGCCGGCGCCGATGCCATCCGCAAACATGTCGACGAAGACCACTACCGCCAGCTTTACCGCCTGTCGATGGAGGGCGTGGAGATCATCCGCGACAACATCCGCGACCTGCGCATCGATGATGCCCATAAGGTCGACGGCCGCCTGCGGGTGGTGCGCTACGAGGCCAGCGACGCGCTGCGGCGCTATTGCGAGGACCAGCGGCGCGACTTCGGCCGCGACGTGCGCCTGTTGGACCGCGCCGAGGTGCGCGAGCGGCTGCTGTCCGACGCCTATTTCCAGGGCATCGAGGACCCGTCCTCGTTCCATTTTCATCCGCTCAACTACGCCCGCGCCCTGGCGCGCGAGTGCGCGCGGCTGGGCGTGCGCATCCACGAGGACACCCCCGTGACCCAGGCCCGGCTGGAGGGCGCGGCCAAGCGGCTGCGCACCGCCGCCGGCCAGATCGACGCCCGCACCGTGGTGCTGGCCACCGGCGGCTATACCGGCGACGTGGTGCCGGCGCTGCGGCGGGCCATGCTGCCCATCGCCACCTACATCATGCTGACCGAGCCGCTGGGCGAGCGAGTGCGCCAGGCCATCCGCACCCAGGCCGCCATCGGCGACGATCGTCGCGCCGGCAACTATTACCGGGTGCTCGATGGCGGGCGCATCGGCTGGGGCAGTAGAATCACCACCCGTGTCGACGACCCGCCCGATCTGGCCGAGTCCCTGCGCCGCGAACTGCTCAGTGTCTATCCCCAGTTGCAGGGCCTGCGCGTGGAGACCGCGTGGTCCGGACGCATGGCCTATGCGCGGCACCTGATGCCGCAGATCGGCAGGCTGGCGCCCGATGTCTGGTATTGCACGGCCTTCGGCGGCCATGGCATGAACACCACCGCTATCGGCGGCCGGGTCGTGGCCGAGGGGATCGTCGGCGACAGCCAGCGCTACCGGCTGTTCGAGCCCTTCGGACTGGCCTGGAACGGCGGCGCGCTGGGCACGGCGGCGGTTCAACTCACATATTGGTCTTACCAGGCGCGCGATTGGTGGCGGGAGCGGCAGTCGCGTGCATGACAGGGTGTACAGATGCAAGGCAACAAACAGAGCGTGTTGGCACAACGGCTGCGAGCCCTGCGCCAGGCGCGCGATTGGACGCTCAAGCAGGCGGCGCAGGCCACCGGCGTGGCCGCGTCCACGCTCTCGAAAATCGAGAACGGCCTGCTTTCGCCCACCTATGACAACCTGATCAAGATCGCCGCCGGCCTGGACCTGGACGTGGCCGAACTGTTCACCGCGTCCGACGCCCACATGGGCACCGGCCGCCGCAGCCTCAGCCGCCAGGGCGAGGGCCGCCAGTACGAAACCCCGTATTACGACCATCGCCTGCTGTGCACCGCGCTGTCGCACAAGCGCATGATGCCGTTCCACACCCGCGTCAAGGCGCGCTCCTTCGACGAGTTCCAGGACTGGAGCCGCCACGGCGGCGAGGAATTCGTCTACGTGCTGGAAGGTGAGGTCGAGCTGTACACCGAGTTCTACGAGCCGGCGCGCCTGAAGGCGGGCGAGAGCTTCTATATCGACAGCCGCATGGGCCACCGGGTGATCAGCCTGAGCAAGCAGGACGCGCTGGTGCTGTGGGTGTCGACCCACGCCGACCTGGGCGAGGAATGATTCGGTCGGCCTGATAAACCGCGCCGGCCGGCGTCGTGCCGCCACGGCCCGCGGCAACAAGGTAAAATGCGCCGCCCGGAGCTTTTCCGGGCAGCCACACACCGCGCGGCAGTAGCTCAGTTGGATAGAGCACGGGCCTTCTAAGCCTGAGGTCGGGGGTTCGATCCCCTCCTGCCGCGCCAGGATAGCTTGTGGAATCAAACGATTGCGCGGATTTGTGGCTGGTGCCCCCGGTAACATCCCAGTCCACGGTAGTCGCCACTTCGGGACCATCTGCCAATTCACCCGGTGATTCCATTGACCACTCCAGACTCATCGCGGCAGGAACTGGTGGACCTCGAGCGCAGACATGCGCGGCTGGCGCGCGAATTGAACGACCTGCGTCACGCCAGCCAGCGGAGCCGGCGAGCCATGCGCTGCCTGCTTGCGCTGGCTTTGCTATTGAGCGGCGGCGCCTCGCTCTGGCTGCTCGTTTCGTTGTGCCAAATGGTCGCTCAGGGGTTCGTCGTTGAATGTGCGCGCATGTCATCGATCGATTGCCGCCGAGTGGGAGACACCGAGGGCGCTTATTGGCTGGCTTTGTTCGTTCGCATTTTTATGCTCGCGCTGGCCGGCAGTGCCTCGGTATTTGCGGCGTTGATGTTGCGGGCAATGCTTAAGCCGGCGCCCGACGTGGATACCATGCGAGCCCGCTTACAGCGTCTGGAAGCGTTGATCGCGCAGACCCGGCAGGCGTGCGCGGATTCCGGCGAGTGACGCCGCATGCCTGGGCTGGCTGACCAGACGCAGGCACGCGGGTAGCCATGGACAGAGGGCGCATTCGCCGCCGGCCGGTACACGCACTGCCTGGAGGCGGGCGGCGAGCACGTCGCGCCGGCTCATTTTCGCGGCATGATGGCTTGCGCCGAGATATGCCGTGGCTCGGCGCACACCATGCTGCTGGGCGCGCAAAACCATGCCCCGGTATGCCGGGCTTGCGCCGCGCTGTGCCGGGATTGTGCGGCCAGTTGCGAGCGCATCGATGGCATGCAGGATTGCGCACAAGCCTGCCAAGCATGCGCGCAGGCGTGCGAACGTATGGCGAGGTGATGTCTGCCTCGCCCGCTGCCGGCGCGACCTGCACACTGACATGGCGGTGGATGCCACAGCGGCGCATTGGCCGGTTGGCCACGCTTGATCGGATGACGGGACGCCGCTGTGGCGAAAGCCAGGCAGCAAATGGCGTGCCCGCGACCATGGGCAAGAGCGCCAGCGCTCAGGCCCGCGCCATCGCGCGGCGATAGGCGGCCAGGGTCCGTTCCATCTGGCTCGCCAGGCGGAAGTTGGCTTGTGCATAGTCTCGGGCCCGCGCCACTACCGCCGCGGCAGCGGCCGGATCGGCGCGGATTGCCTGGATGCGGTCGGCGAAGCCGTCGATGTCGCCGGGCTGGGCCAGCCAGCCGGTGGCGCCCGGCGTGACGATCTCGGGCAAACCGCCGACCCGGCTGGCCACTACCGGGCAACCCGACGCGAAAGACTCCGGCACCACGCGCGACCAGGCCTCGGTGGCCGAAGGCACCAGCAATACATCGGCGGCGTGGAGCATGTCGGCCACGTCGTCGCGATGGCCGGCGAAGACTACCTGCGGGGAGATGCCGAGCTGAACGGCCAGGGCGCGCAGCTCGGCCGCGTAGGCCCGGGTGTCGGCCGTCGCCGTGCCCACCACCAGTGCGCTGGCCGGCACGGCCCGGCGGCGCAGCCGCTGCACCACGCGCAGCAGGTCGGATTGGCGCTTCTCGGGGCGCAGCATGCCGATGGTCGCGACCACATAGGCGTCAGGGGCCAGGCCCAGTTCGCGCCGCACGCGCTGGCGCGTGGCGGGTTTGTCGCCGGCGTGGAAGAAGGCCTCGTCCGCCCATTCGCCGACCACGCTGACGCCATCCGCGCGGGCCAGGCGGGCGTGCAGCAGGGCCGCGCGGCCGGCGTCGCTGGTGGCGATCACGTGATCGCAGCCCAGCTTCCACTCCAGGCGGCGGCGCGCGCTGGTGGGCATGGGCTTGGCGAAATGCCGCGTGCGCACCACGGCGCACAGGTCGCGGCACAGGGCGCCGCTCTTGCCGTCGGCGCGGCTGTGGCTGTCGATCACGTTGATGTGCAGGCGGCGCACGGCGCGGCGCAGCCGCCAGATCGTGGCGGGCGAATAGGGCGAGTCGAAGTCGATGTCCACGGTGGCGATGCCGCGCTGGCGCGCCGCCAGGCTGATCGCGCTGCCGGGCGGCGCGGCGATGGCGGTGTCGTGGCCGTGGCGGGTCAGCCAGTAGGCCTGTTCCAGGGTGCGGAATTCGAGTCCGCCCAGGTTTCTTTCGCCAAGGGTGTGCAGGATGCGCATGGTGCAGGTGAGGGTGGGGATTCAGGCGGTGGCGCGCGGCGTGCCGGCCAGCGCGCGCGCACAGGCTTGCAGGACCTGGTCCGGGGCGATGGTATTGATGCCATCGCGCGGTTGGCGCGGCACCACGGCGACGGCATGGCGCCGGCGCCAGAACCATTCGGGGTTTGGCTGGTTGAAGATGCCGACATACGGCACGCCGGTGGCCTGCGCCACGTGCGACGGGCCGCAGTCGTTGGCGACCACCAGGCGCGCGCCCAGCATGATCGCGCTCAGCTCGGCCAGCGGCCGGCAATAGGCCACCTGGATGTCGGCGCGCCGCTGGGCCGTCAGCTCGGCGTGCTCGCGCGCTTCCTGCCGGCCCAGTGCGAAGGTGTAGCGTGTGTCGGGGCCCAGCAGCGTCTTGAGGCGGTCGGCCAGGCGCAGGTAGTGCGCCACGCTCCAGCGCTTGAATGGTCCGGCGCCGCCGCCGGGAAGAAACACCACGTCGGCGCGGCCATCCACCCGCCGATGCGCGCGGGCCAGTTCGGCGAAGCAGCGACGCGCACTGTCTTCGGCATCCAGGGGCCGGTAGGCGGCCAGCAGACGCAGGTTGGCCAGGCCGATGTATTCGGCTTCGTCCTTGCGGTGACAGTGGGTCCAGACCACGTCGCTCAAGCGCGCGTTGCGAAAACCCAGGCGGACGGCCGGCAGGCGCAGCAGATTGATCAGGCCGAAGCGCTCGCTGCTGTGATGCAGGTTCACCGACATCTGCGTCCTGGCGCTCAGGCTGCGCGTGTAGTCGAGCAGCGTACACACGCGCTGGAATTCGTCGACCCAGGGCAGGGCGTGGTAGATCGGACCGACGTCGTCGCGCGCGACAACCTTGATCCGCTTCGTGGGCCACCAGGCCTTGAGCTGGTACAAGGTGGCGAAGGCGACGATCTGGTCGCCCAACTGCGGCTGGCTTCTGACATAGACAACAATGTCCGACACGCGACCTCTCCTGTGCGGGCCTGGGGAATGGCCTCGCAATCTACGGGAGCGCGCGGGAAATTCTTTCTCGATAGATTGAAAGAATGTGAAGATTGGGCCGGTGCGGCTTAAAGAATTTACACACTCGGCCCTGCCATCTATGGCAGGCGGGCGCTGGCGATGCGGGAAGGGGCGCCCTGGCGCTCCGTGCAGCGGCCCCGGCACGGCCTGGAACTGGGCCGTACAAGATTCTCGATGTATGGACTCAAACGGCGTTTGTTGCCATACTCATCGATTGATTTTCTGTCCATGCATTGCGGCATTCCCGGCGCAATAGAATCCATGCATAACGACGACGTATATGCGTCCTGGCCCTTGACTTTCGTGCGCGGCGCCGGCCCCCGCTACCGCCAGATCGCCGATTTCATCGAGGGCGCCGTGGCCGCCAATCGCATGCAGCCGGGCGACCGCCTGCCGCCGCAGCGGCGCCTGGCCCAGCACCTGGGCGTGGACCTGACCACCGTGACGCGCGCCTATGCCGAGGCTGCCCAGCGCGGCCTGATCGAGGCGCGCGGGCCGCTGGGCACCTTCATCGCGCGCCCGGCCGAACAGCCCCTGCGACAGATGCTGGACCTGGGCATGAACATGCCGCCGCTGCCGCTGGGCTGCGATCTGCAGGACCTGCTGCGGCACGGCTTGGCCAAGGCCATGGAACGGCACGATGTGGGCGTGATGATGACCTATCACCAGGCCGGCGGCGGACCGGCCGAACGCGAGGCCGGCGCGCAATGGCTGTCGCAGTCAGTCGAGAACGTCGACCCGGACCGGGTGCTGGTGTGTCCCGGCGCGCAGGCCGCGCTGGCCGCAGTGATGCTGGCCTACAGCCGCCCGGGCGATGGCATCATCGCCGAGCCGCTGGTGTATCCGGGGCTGTTGACCGCCGCGCGGCAGCTGGGCCGCCGCGTGCTGGTGGCCGAGACCGACGCCGACGGCATGACCCCCGCCGGACTGGAGCGCGCCTGCCGCGACGGCGGCCGGCTGGTCTACCTGAACCCCACGCTGCAGAATCCCACCGCCCACACCATGAGCGCGGCGCGCCGCCGCGACCTGGCGCGCTCGGCCGTGGCCTGCGGCGTGCGCATCATCGAAGACGACCCGTATTCGCTGTTCCTGGATGGCGCGCCGCCGGCGCTGGCCAGCCTGGCGCCGGCCTCGGTGTTCTACATCGCCACGTTGGCCAAGACCCTGACCCCGGGGCTGCGCACCGCGTTCGTGCTGGGCCCGGACCAGGACAGCCGCCACAACGTGCTGGCGGCGATGCGCTCATTCGCCGTGATGGCCGCGCCGCTGATGGGCGTGCTGACCACGCAATGGATCGCCAGCGGCGCCGCGCGGCAGATTCTGGACGGCGTGCGCGCCGAGGCCCACGCGCGCCAGCAACTGGCGCGCCAGTTGCTGCCCGGGCCGTTCCCGGCTGCCGCGGCGGGCATCCACCTGTGGCAGCCGCTGCCGGACTGCTGGACCGCGGCGGACCTGGAGCGGGTGGCGCGCGACGAGGGCCTGAGCGTGACCTCGTCGGAAGTCTTTCACCTGGGGCCGGGCACGCCCAACGCCATCCGCATCTCGCTGGGCAGCATTCCCGAGCGCCGGGCGTTGGCGCAGGCGCTGGAACGGTTGGCCGGACTGCTGCGGCGGCGTCCGCGCGGCTTGCGCGACGTAATTGTATGAGGCCGGGGCCGTAATAGGGCGGCTGTGCCCGCCCCGCCGTCACACGTCATGCTGTTCGAAACATTCCACGCCGTGCAGGACACCCTGGTCGAATTTGCCCGCGCCCATGCCGCTTGGCTGGCGCCGCTGGGCTTCGTGTTCGCGTTCCTGAAGTCGTTGCCGCTGGTGGCGCTGGTGGTTCCCGGCACGGCGCTGCTGCTGTCGATCGGCGCCATCCTGGGGTTGGGCGATAGCGCGTTCGTGCCGGTATGGCTGGCCATCGCCATCGGCGCGGCACTGGGCGATTGGGTGCAGTACGCTTGCGGCGTGCGGTTCGGGCCCGGTCTGCTGCAATCGAAGCCGCTGCGCAAACGCCCGCAGCTCCTGCATCGCAGCACCGTGTTCATCCAGCGGTGGGGCGTGCTCAGCATCGTGCTGTGCCGCTTCTTCGGCCCGTTGCGGGCCACCGTGCCGATGATCGCCGGCATCTGCGGCATGCGCGCCGCAGCCTTTCAGATCGCGAACTGGGCTTCGGCGTTCCTGTGGGCGGCGGCGCTGCTATTGCCGGGCTGGTGGAGCACGCGCGCGCTCCTGTGACAGGACCGGCGCGCCGCCATCAGCCGCCGGCCACCGCCAGCATCAGCAGCGCGCCCAGCAGCGCCGGCGGCATCACCCAAGCGCCCAGCTTGAGAAAACGCAGCGCGCCGACGTGCTGGCCCTCGCGCCGCACCGCGATCAGCCACAGCAGCGTCGCCAGCGAGCCGGTGATCGACAGGTTGGGCCCGAGGTCGACGCCGATCAGCAGGGCGCCGGCGGTCCGCGCCGGCAGGTCGGCGATCTGGCCGACCGAGCCGGCGATCAACCCGGCCGGCAGGTTGTTGATGAGGTTGCTGGCCAGCGCCGCCACGATGCCGGCGCCCCACAGCGCGCCGCCGGCCGAATCGCCCGCCAGCCGCAGCAATGCCTGCGCCAGGGCGTCGATGGCGCCGCTGCGCGCCAGGCCCTCGACCAGCACGAACAGGCCAGCCACCATCGGCAATACGCCCCAGGCCACATGGCGCAGGACCGGCAGGGGGCTGAGCCGTTGCTTCAGGTGGATCAGCCCGGCAGTGGCCAGGCCGGCGATGAAGGTCGGCAGGCCCAGGTCGGCATGCAGCGCCGAGGCCAGCATCAGCACCAGCGCGGTCAGCAGGATGCCGATGCCGGTCAGGCGGGCGCCGCTGCCCAGCGGTCGCGGCGCGATGTCGGCCCGCAGCGGCTGGCGCAGCGCCTCGCGCTGGCTGAAGCGCAGGGCCAGATAGGTCAGGCCGATGGCCGCCAGCGACGGCAGCGTGAAGCGTTGCAGCCAGTCCAGCAGCGGCGGTATCTGGCTGCCGTACACCACCAGGTTGGCGGGGTTGGAGATCGGCAGCACGAAGCTGGCGGCGTTGGCGATGAAGGCGCAGATGAACAGGTAGGGCAGCGGCCGCGCGCCCGCGGCCCGCGCCGCGGCAAACACCGCCGGCGTCAGCACCACGGCGGTGGCGTCGTTGGACAGGAACACCGTCACCAGGATGCCCACCAGGAATACCAGGTCGAACAGGCGCCGCGCCGACCCGCGCGCATGGCGCGCCGCCACCATCGCCAGCCAGTCGAACAGCCCCTGCTGGCGCGCCAGTTCGGCCAGCACCATCATGCCGATCAGGAACAGGTACACGTCCAGCCCCTTGCCGACCGCGCCCAGCGCCGCCTGCCACGGGATCAGGCCGGTTGCCGTCAGCAGCAGCGCCGCGCCGCCGGCCCAGACGTACTCGGGCAGCTTCCAGGGGCGCAGCAGGATGCCGATGATCGCCAGGGCGGAAATGCCCCAGAGGGCGAGGGAAGCGGCGGGAAAGGGCATGAGCGGCGATGACGAGAAACCGGGGCGGGAAGCATTATCGCCGGTTCGGCGCCCGCCAGGGCCGGCCCGCCGCGCCGCCGCGCGGCGCCTATTGGATCTGCAAGGTATACATCGCCCGTCCGCGCACCAGCGTCAGCAGCAGCGGTTGCCCTGGCGTGGCGCCGGCCAGCAGGGCGCGCAGATCGGCCAGCCGGCTGACCGGGCGCCGGTTGACGCCGATGACGACGTCGCCGCGCTGCATCCGCGCCGCCACCGGCCCGCGCTCGGGGTAAGTGGCGCTGACCGCCACGCCATCGTTGCCCTTCAGGCGCTGTTCGCGGCCGATCTCGGTGAATTCCACGCCGTTCAGGCGCGCATCGAGCGAGCCGCCGTGCAGCCGCTCGTTGCGTTCCGGTTCGATCCGCAGCGTGACGTCGCTGCGCTGGCCGTTGCGCGACAGCGTCAGCCGCACCTGCTGGCCCACCGGCAACAGGCCCTCGGCGTTGCGCAACTGGGCGCTGCTGCCGATGGGCTTGCCGTCCAGCGCCAGCACCCGGTCGCGCGCCTGCACCCCGGCCTGTTGCGCCGGCGAACCATCCGCCACCCGCGCCACCACCACGCCGCTGGCGTTCGGCGCCAGGCCCAGCTGACGCGCATTGCGCGGCGTGATGTCGATGGTGTCCAGCCCCAGGCCGCCGCGCTGCACCTGGCCGTGCTGCAGCAATTGGCGCATGACCTCGCCCGCCAGGTTCGACGGAATCGCGAAACCGATGCCGACGTTGCCGCCCGACGGCGTATAGATCATGGTGTTGATGCCGACCAGTTCGCCGTTCAGGTTGACCAGCGCGCCGCCCGAGTTGCCGGGGTTGATGGAGGCGTCGGTCTGGATGAAATTCTGGTAGCCGGCGGCGCGCAGGCTGGACCGCTCCAGCGCCGACACGATGCCGGACGAGGCCGACTGGCCCAGGCCGTAGGGATCGCCGATGGCCACCACGAAATCGCCCACCCGCAGGTCGCTGGAATCGGACAGGGTCAGGGCGTGCAGTTTGTCGGGCGGAATGCGCAGCACCGCCAGGTCGGTGTCCGGATCGCTGCCGACCACGGTGGCGGTGAAGCTGCGGCCGTCCTGCAGCGACACACGGATGGACGTGGCGCCGCGCACCACGTGGTGATTGGTCAGGATGTTGCCCTGGGCCGCGTCGACGATCACGCCCGAGCCGATGCTCTGGCGCCCGCCGCCGCGGGCCTGGCCGAAGGCCGACGCCTGGCCGCCGTCGCCCTGGGCGGAAATGTTCACCACCGCCGGCGTCACGCGTTCGAGCATCGGCGCCAGCGAGGGCAGGGGCTGGCCGTCCACCGCCATGGGCAATGCGGCCGTGGCGCTGGGGGCAGTGAAGAGGGCGGCGACGGCCAGCGCCGCGGCGGACAGGATTCGGTTCATGAGGGGCCTTGCTGAGTCTGCGCCGCAGTATCGCCGCGCCGCGCATCGCCCATATGACCGATCAAGCCCCTTTCCGGCGGCGTTTTCCGCCGCCGTGGCCTGTCTGCCCTAGAATCCGACCGCCTGGCCGTCGCGCCGGGAATCGGACGCGGCTACATAGCCGCCGTGCGGCAGCCGGGCGATCAGTTGCGCCGAACCGAACTCCAGGCTGTCGGCCGGCGCCACCGCCACGTTGTGGCCGCGCTGGCGCAGCGTGTCGACCACGTCGGCGGGCAGGTGCGATTCGACGTTGACCACCGGGCCTTTTTCCACCCGGAAGCGCGGCGCATCGCTCATGGCCTGCGGATTCTGGCCGAAGGCCGCCAGCCGCGTCATCATCTGCAGATGGCCCTGGGCCTGCATCGAGCCGCCCATTACGCCGAACGACATCACCGGCGCGCCTGCGCGGGTGACGAAAGCCGGGATGATGGTGTGCATCGGCTTCTTGCGCGGCGCCACCTGATTGACATGGCCGGGCGTCAGCACGAAGTTCAGGCCGCGATTGTGCAGGCTGATGCCGGTATCCGGCACCACCACGCCCGAGCCGAAGCCGTGGTAGTTGGACTGGATGAACGACACCATGGTGCCGCCCGCGTCGGCGGCGGTCAGGTAGACCGTGCCGCCGGTCGCGGGCGTGCCGGCCACCGGCACCGCGGCGCGATCCATCGAGATCTGCCTTGCGCGCTCGGCCAGGTAGGCCGGGTCGAGCAGGGCGCGGGCATCGGTGCGCATGTGGCGCGGGTCGGCCACATGGTGGTGCAGATCGGCGAAGGCCAGTTTCATGGCCTCGATGCTGACGTGGTAGTAATCGGCGCTGTCGCGGCCCATCGCTTCCAGGTCGAATTGTTCCAGCATGCCCAGCGCCATCAGGGCCGAGATACCCTGGCCGCTGGGCGGAATTTCATGCAGTTCGTAGCCGCGGAACGACTGCGAGATCGGCGCCACCCACTCGGGCCGGTGCTCGGCCAGGTCGGCCGCGCTCAGGGCGCCGCCGGTGCGCGCCGCGAAGTCCGCGATCCGGCCGGCCAGCGCGCCGCGATAGAAGCTGTCGCCGCCGCTTTCGGCGATCTCGCGCAAGGTGCGCGCCTGCGCCGGAAAGCGCCACCATTCACCCGCCTGCGGCGCCCGGCCCTGCGGCAGGAAGGCTTCGGCGAAGCCCGGCTCCTGCGCCAGCTTGGGCGCCTGGGTGGCCCACTGGCGCGCGATCGTCGGGCTGACCGCGAAGCCTTCCTCGGCATAGGCGATGGCCGGCTCGAACAACTTGGCGAATGGCAGCTTGCCGAAGCGTTCGGACAGCGCCTTCCAGCCCGCCACCTGACCCGGCACGGTGACCGTGCCCCAGCCCGTGCCCGGCATGGCCTCGCGGCCGGCGAAGTAGTCCGGCGTCCACGCCGCCGGCGAGCAGCCGCTGGAGTTCAGGCCATGCAACCGCCCTTCGTGCCACACCAGCGCGAACATGTCGCCGCCGATGCCGTTCATCACGGGCTCGACCACGGTCAGCGCGATGGCGGTGGCGATGGCGCTGTCCACGGCATTGCCGCCGGCCAGCAGCATGCGCAGCCCGGCCTGGGCCGCCAGCGGCTGGCTGGTGGCGACCGCGTTGGCGGCCAGCACCGGCATTTTTCGGGAAGCGTACGGAAAAGACCAATCGAAGGGGGAAGACATGGTGGCGTCTGGACTCTGTAGGAAAATTACTGCGGGGTGATGCCGGCCTGGTCGATCAGGCGCTTGGTGCGCGGGATCTCGGCCTTGATGAAGGCGGTGAATTCCTCGCGGCTGCCGCCACGCGGTTCGGCGCCGGCTTCGGCCAGCTTACCGCGCAGCGCCGGATCGGCCAGCACCTTGTTGACGGCGCGGTTGAGCTTGTCCAGGATCGGCGCGGGCGTGCCTTGCGGCGCCACCAGACCGTACCAGGGGGCGATGTCATAGCCGGCGTAGCCCTGCTCGGCGATGGTGGGGATGTCCGGCGCCAGCGCCGAGCGCTGCGAATTGGACATGCCCAACGCCACCAGCGTGCCGCTCTTGACCTGCGGCAGGCCGGTCATGATGGTGTCGAAGTACATCGACACCTGGCCGCTCAGCAGCGCGGGGATGGCTTCGCCGGCGCCCTTGTAGGGCACGTGCAGGATGTCGATGCCGGCCACTGCCTTGAGCATTTCGCCGGCCATGTGCGAGGTGGTGCCCGTGCCGAACGAGGCATAGGTCAGCTTGCCCGGATTGGCGCGGGCGTAGGCGATCATCTCGGGCAGGGTCTTGAACGGCTCCTTCGGATTGGACAGCAGGATGTTGGGCGTGTACGCCACCAGCGACACCAGCTCGAAGGCATCGGGGTCATAGGCCAGGCGCTTTTGCAGGAAGCGGTTGGTGACGATGGCGGCCGGGCCGCCCATCAGCAGCGTATAGCCGTCGGGCGCCGAGCGCGCCACCGAGGCGCTGCCAATCGCGGCGGCGGCGCCGGGACGGGCTTCGATCACGAAGGGCTGGCCCAGTTCGGTCGACAGGGCGGCGCCCAACTGGCGTGAAATCAGGTCGGTGGCCGAGCCGGCCTGGAACGGCACGACGATGCGCACCGGATGCTGCGGCCAATCGGTGGTCTGGGCGCCGGCCTGGGCGGCGAAGGCCAGGGTGGCGGCGCCGGCCAGGGCGCGGATGAAGCGGATAGGCATGGATTCCCCTTGAATGCGTTGTATCGACGCCGTGCGTCGAGGCGTTGTGTCGTGAAGGCGGTGGCGCCGGGCGGGTCTATCGCCCGTTGCCAGGCCAGCCGACGCGCACGGCCGGCGCGTCAGTCTTGGATTTGACGCGAGCGGGGCCGGCGCGGCTATTGGTGTTTGCATCCATGGATCATTGGATCCAATTTGTGTTATTTTTACATTTATCTATCATGGCGGCTTTGAAACCCCGGGGACGAGAATGCTGCAGTATCAGAAGACAGCCGTCAGCGCGGAAGAAGAGGCATACCAGCATTTGCAGCGCGAGATCCGGCTGGGCAACTACCCGCCCGGCCACCGCCTGGTGCCCGAAGTCATCGCCAGCGAAATCGGCACCAGCCGCATGCCGGTGCGCGGCGCGCTGCGCCGCCTGGCGTCCGAAGGCCTGGTCGAGATCCGCGCCAATCGCGGCGCCGTGGTGCGCGGCCTGAACCAGCAGGAAATGCGCGAAGTCTTCGAGATGCGCTCGGTGCTCGAAGGGCTGGCGGTGCGCAACGCCGTGCCCCACATGAGCGCCGAGCACATCCGCCGCCTGGCCAGCATGCTGGATCAATTGGAGCATGGCCTGGGCGACTACCTGGACTGGACCAGCGCCCACCGCGATTTCCACGAATACCTCTGCAGTTTCTGCCAACAGCCCCGGCTGTTGCGCCAGATCTCCGAACTGCACTCGGTGGTCGAGCCCTATATGCGGTTGTGGGCCGCCCAGCCCGGCCGCGTGCTGCGGGTGCGCGAATCGCACCAGGAACTGATCGACGCGCTGCTCACCGGCGATCCGGACCGCAGCGAAGCGGCCATGCGCCAGCATGTGCTCAACACCGTGCCGGCCTTGCAGGCGTTCCTGCAACAGGCCGGCTGACCCCCGCGCGCGCCGCCGCCGGACATGGGGCCGGCGCGCGTCCGGAGCGCCGCGCCGCCCGGATATCGCCGGGAGTAATATGGCGCCTCCGCCGGCCGGCTTCCGTCTCCTCGCGTTCCCGCGATGTCCTTAACGAAGCGTGCCAGCGCGATAACAAGACATAGGGAGAGGCAAGTGGAGAAGCAAGTATCGGGCGGCTGGTATTTCGGCTGGAACATCGTCGGCGCCGCCACCGTATTGACCCTGCTCACCGTGGGGCTGCGCATGGGCATCGGCCCGTTCTTCCTGCCCATGGCGGAGGGCCTGGGTTTCTCGCGCAGCCTGCTGTCGAGCATCGTCGCGGTCGGCATGCTCTGCTACGGCCTGGGCATGCCGCTGGCCGGCTATCTCGTCAGCACCCGCGGCACCCGATTCGTCTTGCTCGCCGGCACCGCCATCGTGGTGGCTTCGTCAATCTGGACGGTATTCGCGCGCGGCCCCATCGAGTTCCTGCTGGCCTTTGGCGTGGCCCTGTCGATCGGCCTGGCCTTCACCAGCCCGGTGGCGCTGACCCCCGTCATCAGCCGCTGGTTCACGCGCCAGCGCGGCATGGCGCTGTTCTTCCTGTCCACCGGTTCCATGGCCGGCATCGCGCTGATGACGCCTACGCTCACGTTCGTCATCAGCGCCGTCGGCTGGCGGGAAACCCTGCTGGCCTTCGCGGCGCTGTTCGCGCTGCTGACGGTGCCGGTGGCGCTGTTCGTGATGCGCGACCAGGCCCCCGAGCATACCGACCTGCTGCCGCACCAGATCATCGAAAAGAAATCCAGCGCGCGGCCCGCCGCCAAGGGGCCCGTGCCGCGCGTCCAGGACGCCGTGCGCACGCTGCCGTTCTGGCAGGTGGCGCTGGGTCTGTTCGCCTGTGGTTTCAGCATGAACCTGCTGGGCACGCATGGCATGCCCATGCTGATGGACCACGGCTTCGACGCCACCACCAGTTCGCTGGGCATCGGCCTGATCGGCCTGGTGGCGATCTTCAGCACGCTGGTGCTGGGGCGCATGTCGGACCAGGTCGAGCGCCGCAACATCCTGGCCGTCATCTACCTGGTGCGCGGGTTGGGCTTTTTCGCGCTGGTCATGGTGGGCGCGCACTGGGAACTGTATGCCGCGGCTACCATCGGCGGCGTGGTCTGGGCCGGCAGCATCGCGCTGTCGTCCGCCATCCTGGCCGACGTCTACGGCGTGCGCCTGGTGGGGGTGCTGTACGGGCTGACCTACCTGGGCCACCAGATTGGCGGCATGATCAGTTCGTGGTTGGGCGGCTGGGCCTACGAGACCTTCCATACCCATTGGGTGGCGTTCGGCGCGGCCGGCGCCCTGCTATTGCTGGCCGCGGCTATCTCGATGCAATTGCCGCGGCGCGGCGCCTTGCGCGCCGTGCCGGCGATGGCGGCGGGCGGGCGCTGAACCTGCGCCGCCCTCCGGTTCAGCGGTCCTTCAGCAGCGACACCAGTTCGGGCACGTAGCGCTCGCCGCCGCCCTGGCTGACCGCCTGGTCATAGGTGTGCAGCACCGCGGCGCCGATCTCGCGCACCGCGCCGGTCTCGGCCGCCATGGTGTTGTAGTAGGACAGGTCCTTCTGCGCGTTCGACATGAAAAAGCGCAGCGACGACGGGTCCTGCTCCAGCAGGTAAGGCTTGAGGCGCTCCAGCGCCACGCCGCCGCCGCCGCCCTTGGTCAGCACTTCGGCGAACACCGCCGGGTCGATGTCGGCGCGCAGCGCGCAGGCGGCCGCCTCGGCCAGCAGCGCGATGGTGCCCAGCGACACATAGTTGTGCAGCAGCTTCATGCGGTGGCCCGCACCCACCGGACCGGCGTGCGCGATGTTCTCGGCAAAGCATGCCAGGATCGGCCGGCATTCTTCGAACAGCGCGGCATCGCCGCCCACCAGCAGATTGAGCCGGCCTTCGGCGGCTTCCTTCGGCGTGCGGGTCATGGGGGCATCGAGGAATCGGCCGCCTTTCTCGATGACCGCCTCGGCCACCTTGGCGGTCGAAGAGGGGATGGCGGTCGAGCAATCGATGATCACCGTGCCGGGGCGCAGGCCTTCAAGCACGCCGCCGGGCGACAGCAGCACCGCCTCGACCTGCGGACTGCCCGTGACGCACAGGATGATTACATCCGACTGCGCCGCCAGCGTCGCGCCATCCGCGCAACTGGTGGCGCCTGCCGCCTTGAGCGCATCCAGGGGCTGGTTGCCCGGATGTTCCAGCACGGTCAGCGTATGACCGTGCTTGACCAGGTTGCTGGCGATGCCATGGCCCATCAGGCCGATACCCACCATACCGATTTTTGCCATCTTGCACTGCTCCTGCCACATGGGGCTGTTTGTTATGGCATAAATCTTACTCTCAGATCCGCGCGGGCCCGGCCGCCGCGCCGCCGCGTGGCGCAGCGGCCGGCATATGCCGGACCGCCACGCGTCTCAGACAATGCGCAGGCTCAGTTCCGGCAAGCCGTCCACGTGCGCCACGATCACATCGCCGCGCACCACCGGCCCCACGTTCTCCGGCGTGCCCGAATAGATCAGGTCGCCCGGGAACAGCTCGAAGGCCTGCGACAGCCGCGCGATCTGCTCGGCCACCGACCAGATCATGTGCGACAGCGTCGCCTGCTGCTTGCGTTCGCCATTGACCGCCAGCCAGATATTGCCTTCGCGGTAGTGGCCGGTCTGGGCCACCGGATGGATCGGGCCGATCGGCGCCGCATGATCGAAGCTCTTGCCGATCTCCCACGGCTTTTTCTGGTCGCCCATGCCGCGCTGCAGGTCGCGCCGCGTCATGTCCAGCCCCAGCGCGTAGCCATAGACGCAATCGAGCGCCTGTTCCACCGGAATGTCGCGCCCGCCCCGGGCCAGCGCCGCCACCAGCTCCACCTCGTAGTGGTAGTTCTGCGTCAGCGGCGGATAGGGGTGATCGGCCACCGTGTCCGGCAATACCACCTGGATCGCATCGGTCGGCTTCTGGAAGAAGAACGGCGCTTCGCGGGTGGGGTCCGAGCCCATCTCGATGGCGTGGGCGGCGTAGTTGCGGCCGATGCAATAGATGCGGCGCACCGGAAAGCGCAGCTCGCTGCCGGCAATCGGCACGGTGGTCTGCGCCACGCTGAATGGGGTCTGGACGGCTTGGGTCATCGCGGGTCTCCTGAACGTTGCGAGTGTCACGGCCAGATTAGGTCCGCGCCGTCCGCCCCGCCTGGAGACGATTACGCAATCCGTGGACGATTCCGCGCATTTCGCGGCGGCGGCGCCGTGCCGCGCAGGCCTTCGCGATAACCGGTCGGGCTGACCCCTTCCAACTGGCGGAAGCGGCGCGAGAAATACGCCTCGTCGGCGAACCCGGCGGCATGCGCCACCTGCGCCACGCTGCGCGCCGTGTGCGCCAGCAGATCGCGCGCCAGTGCCATGCGGCGCTCGGCCACCAGCTCGGTGAAGGTCTTGCCGGTTTCCTTCTTGAGCAGATGCGCCAGGTAGTTGGGCGACAGGAACGCCGCCGCCGCCGCGTCGTTCAGCGTCAGGTTCTCGCCCAGGTGCGCGCCGATATGCGCCAGCACCCGTCGCACGCTCTCGCGCCGGCTGCTGCCGGCATGATGGCGCGCTAAGTGCAGCAGGTCGGCCTCGTAGCGGCCGCACACCTGTCCGATCAACTGCAGCAGCAGCCCGCGGATCGTCGTCGACGAGCCGAAGCCGCGCCGCCGGTTCTGTTCCATCAGGCGCGCGATCAGCGCCTCGGCCTCGGCCAGCGCGTCGGCGTCCAGCTCGAAATCCAGGTACTCCTGGAACAGGAACGGCGCCAAGGCCGGCGCCTGCGAGACCGGCACGTCTTCCAGGTCCAGCGCGTCCACCGCCAGTTCCGGCCACAGGAACCGCTGCGCGAAATTGATGATGACGTAACGCGCGCCCGGCGGATGCGGTACCAGGTGCACCCGGTACGGCAGCACGAAACTCACGCCGCCGCGCGGAAACGGCCGCGTGGTGCCGCTGATGGTCTGGCGCGTGTCGCCCTCCAGGTTCACCTGGATCTGGAAGTACTCGTGCCGGTGCGGCTGCTCCAGCGGCTCGCGCACCTGCTGGGCGCGGATATCGAAATCGAAATAGTCCGCGCGCTCGGCCATGCCGTAGGTCTTGATGCGGTTCATGCGCGGGGTGGCCAGGTGGTGAGAGACATGGGAAGAATGTAGCGCCGGCGCGACGGCCGCGCCAGATGCGCCAGATATTGTCCGCTCACCGGCCGGGCGGCGCCCGCCGCTGGCGGGCGCCGCCCGCTTTGCGCTACCGTGGGCCATTGCGCAGCAGACACCTGACCTCCCATGACAGACTCCATCCCCGCCGGCTTCGCGCCCTGGCAACCCAGCAGCCAATTCATGCGCCATCTGGCGGACCTGGGCGGTTTCTACCGGCGCGAGGCCGACGACGTGCTGGCCATGCGCATTGGCGCGGCCCATGGCAACATGCACGGCATGGCCCACGGCGGCCTGCTCGCCACCGTGGCCGACAGTGCCCTCGGCTTCGTCATCGCCCACCAGTGCCAGGCCTCGGTCGTCACCGCGCAGATGTCGGTCGAATTTCTCAACGCCGTCATGCCCGGCGACTGGCTCGAAGCCCACGTCACCATCGACAAGCGCGGCAAGCGCCTGATCTACGCCACCTGCCACCTCAAGGTGGATGAACGCCTGGTGCTCAAGGCCAGCGCCGTCTTCGCCGTGCGCCAGGCGGCGGTGCCGGCCTCGGACGGCTGACCGGACGGACGAACGGCTCGTCATATGCAATCGGCGGCCGCCAGGCCGCCGATCGTCGTGCATGGCCGGCCGCCGGGCCGGGCCGTGGCGTCACAGGTAGGGCGTTGCCAGCCAGATCACCTTGTTGCGCAGCCGCTTGGAAAACGGGGCCTGCTGCAGGTCCTCCAGTGTCTGCCGGTGCGCGTTGGCCACCAACGCATCGATGCGCGCGCCGATCCAGCACGCCACCTGCGGATCATAGATCTCGGTATCCAGCTCGAAATTCAGGCGCAGGCTGCGCGGGTCCAGGTTCGACGAGCCGACGTAGGCCCAGCCATCGTCCACCGTCATCAGCTTGGAATGATCGAACGCCCCGCGCGAGCGCCACACCCGGCAGCCGGTGCGCACCACCTGGTCCAGCTGTGCCGTCATGGCGTAGTCGACCAGGCGCAGATTGTTCTTGCCGGGGATCACGATATCGACGATCACCCCGCGCCGCGCCGCAGTCGCCAGCGCGCCGATCAACGGCTGGTCCGGCAGGAAATAGGGCGACTGGATGCGCACATGGCGCTGCGCCACCGCCAGCGCGCCCAGGATGATGCTGTGCGCGCTGCCCAAGGCCCGGTCCGGGCCGGATGGCACGCAGCGCATCGGCACCACTCCGTGCGCCGGCAATGCCTGCGGATCGAACCAGGGCTGCGCCGGCAGCGACTCGTGCGTGGTGAAATTCCAGTCGTGCGCGAACACCGACATCAACTGCGTCACGATCGGGCCTTCCACCCGGAAATGCGTGTCGATATTGGTGGCCGCGCCCGACAGCGCCGTCACGAACGCCGCCCGCACGTTCATGCCACCGGTGAAGCCGATGCGGCCGTCCACCACCAGCACCTTGCGGTGGCTGCGCAGGTTGGCATAAGGCATGCGCAGCACGCCCAGCGGATTGGTCATGAAACGCGCCACCGGCACCCCGCCGCGCGCCAACATCCGCACGATCGGCGGCCGCGAATACTTGGCGCCGATCGCATCGATCAGCACCCGCACCTGCACGCCGCGCCCATGCGCCTCGATCAGCGCCTGCGCCATCTCGCGGCCGATCGCGTCGTTGTCGAAGATATAGCTCTGCATCGCCACCGCTTGGCGCGCCTCGCGGATCGCCTGCAGCATCGCCGGATAGGCCTCGTCGCCGCCAGCCAGCGGCCGTACTGCGTTGCCGCCGAGCAGCCGGAAACGGCTGACCTGGTCGCCCAGCACCTTCAGCGACGCGAACTGCGGCCCCGAGATGGGCGCCACGTCCACGCTGGCCGTCTCCACCAATGCCGCGTCCACCAGCATGGCCTCGTCGCGCTGCTGCGACAGCCGCGTCTTGCGGATACGGTTGATTCCCGCGACGAAATAGGCCGCCGCCCCGAATAACGGCGAAAACAGCGCCAGCCCCACCCAGCCGATGGCCGAGCGCACGTCCTGCTTGGTCATGGCCGCGTGCACCGCGGCGCCCGTGCCGGCCACCACGCTGATGCCGAACACCATGTGCGGCCAGTACTCGATCAATAATTCGTGTATGCGATCCATGGCTACGGTGCGACCCAGGCCTCCAGAGGATGATTCGAGCGCCAAGGATAGCAAGGCGGGTGGGCATGGCAAGGGGCAGGGCGGGGCATGGTCCGCCGGGCCGGCGCCGCGTTTTACACCGTTGAAAAAAACATGCTAGAATTCGGCCTCTTTGCAGTTGAGCACGAAATGTTTTGTGCTGGCAGCGAAGCAAATCAGTGGTGGCTGTAGCTCAGTTGGTAGAGTCCCGGATTGTGATTCCGGTTGTCGTGGGTTCGAGTCCCATCAGCCACCCCAAAGAATTCTTGTGAAATCAGGCACTTACGCGCAAGCGGGGTGCCTTTTTTCATTGCGCGATGTGAAAATTTAAATAAAAAGCCGAATGTTTAAATTCACTCGGTCGCATCGGCAGTCCTGACCCGGCGTCGGTCATAGTGCTTGTGGGTCGTGGATGGGCTCGCATGGCCGGCAAAATCGTAGGCGTCCTTGGCCTGTTTCTCCAGCTTCATGCTCACCGCGGTCGGCCGGATGTCCTGAAGCGCGAAGTACATCGGATGGTGCGTGACGAGGTCGGCCGCCCGAACCGAGGGATCCAAGGTTCGGATCCAGGCGTTCATGGCGTCCTGCCATGAGGCGCCCCAGCCCGATCTGGAATAGCAGCTTCCACGGCGCGTCGAGGCGAACAGATAGTCGCTGCGTGCGCCGTCCGGGCGCAGAAGCGCTCTTTGCACCACGCAGAACAGCCGTTCAGGCCTGCCTGTGTCCAGAGGAAATGCAGAAGGCCCAGCAACGTCATGCTCGCCTGGCTGGATCGTGGGCGAGCAGGGGCTTTGGCTTTGCGGGTGGGCGCTTCATCAGGGGCGACTGATGGACGTTGCTGCAGGCCGACCTTCAACTTGATCTTGACGGCGCCGTCGTCGAGTTCCTGAACCACCCCGCGCCGGTAAGAACCGAGCCCGGACAGGCTGGGGTCAACGCCGTAGTACGTGCAGTCCTCGCTGTGCTCTGGGCCGGTTTCGGGAAAGCGTGCCAGGTGGAAGCGATCGGAGTGGGATCGGCTATGGATCGATAGTCGCCGATCGTCGGTGCCAGGGCAGCCACAGCGAGCGTGAGCCTTGTTATGCGCCATAAGCAGAACCCGCTTCCATCCAGCACTATGCTCTTCTGCTGTCTGGAATTCCGGAGAATAGGTGCGGGCTTGGCCGCCCAGGAGAATTTCCACTGGGTAGAGCTTTTTGTCCATGAGCGTGGGTGAGGATACCAGCGCCAAGCTGACGAAATTGCACGCCAACATCAAGAACTGGCGTGGTCAAGTTGGGGCGATTCGCCAGTCGCTATACGACTATCCCGCCGATCTCAAGCCCTTGGCGGGCGTGGTGGTGCACGTTGACGGCTACGGCGACCTGTGCGCGAGCCGTGGCCTGATTCGACAGGAGGATCGCGAGGCTTTGACCAAGTTGATCCGCGCCCAGTCAGAGAGTGGCGGCGCGGCCGCCGTGGATCTTCCGCCGGTCAGAACGCGGCCCGTGCACTCGGAGGCGCTGACCAACCGGTTGCCGGCCCAGCGCGTGATTGCCATCCAGGCCGAGATTATGCTGCGCCCGAACCTCGCGCTTTGCTTGCTCGTTGAGCAACTGCTTTCGGAGGTATCGGACTACCCGGGCTGATACGAACCCGGCCGACGGTCAGCGATTCAAAGATAGATGGAGAAGGATAAAAGCCTTTGGAGGTCGGGGAGCCCAGACCTCCAGAGGCGTGAATGCATCCGCTTTTGCGCATTTTGTGCTGACACGGTTGCTGGGATCCCCCATTGTCGCAACGCCCGCCAATTCTTGCGGGCCGGGGCTTAGCTCGGGACTTCATCTGGAGTGTTGTCAAAATTGACAACACTCGTTTTTGTTGGCAAAATTGACAACATGAGCGCTACTCTGATCATCAACGAGAAAAGCGTCGATGCCGAAGGCGGCATTATGCAAATTGTTATCTGGAAGGTGCCACAGCCTGTTCCGCCGACTTCGCACGGGTTCAAGTACCGGTTGGTATATGCCCGTGGGGGGCAACGGATCGTTGGTTTCGATAACGAGCGCGGCAAGGGCGACCACAGGCACCAGGGAGACGAAGAGTTTCCCTACGAATTTCGCGGTGTGGCGCAATTGCTAGAGGACTTCGTCGCTGAGGTCACGAAATGGAGGGCCTGAACATGAAGCGGACTCTGACTATCAGTATCAATCAGGATTGGCGTGCCTTTCTGACCAGCGCCAGCAAGCGCGCTGTCGCCGGGGCGCAGTCCGGCGAGTACCAGGGGGAGAGGCTGAACTTCGAATCCGCAGCTGCATTCTTTGGGCAGTTGACGGAGCTGCGATGGAACATGGTGCGGGAGATGTTAGGCGCAGGTCGAGTCGGCGTGCGCGAACTGGCCCGCCGCCTGGGCCGGGACGTGAAGCGCGTTCACCAGGATGCGCACGCTCTCGTGGATCTTGGGCTTCTGGAGCAAGATGAGGATGGCGGATTGATATGCCCATTCGCCGATATCCACATCGATATGCATCTCACCGAGGACATGCGCAAAGCTGCGTAGCAGGTTGACGAACCTCGCCAAAGAAAAGCCGCCCCGCAACGGGCGGCTTTTCTTTGGTCGTGGCGGTATCCCATGCGGAGCGGCTATACCCACTGGCTGCGCCGGCGGCGCCGTCCTCTGGCCGCGGCGCCGTGGCCGGACTGTCGGAAGCATCGCGGCCGTGCGTAAATCTGCAACCACCTATTCGTTTTGATGAAGAGGTCCTGGCCGCTTTCAAGGTGACTGGACAGGAGGCTGGCAGGGTACCAACCTGTACGCCGACGTGATCGACCCGGCGATGCTGGGCTGACCTGCTCGGATTTTTCACACCACCGAGGTTCCGTCCTGGTCAAGGCCGCAGCAAGGCGATGCGGGGCTTGCCATATTCGGCCCGGTAGCACACGCAGAGCAGCACCCGGCCGACCCGTTCGCACCGGGCCACGAATCGCCAGCGACTGAAGGTCAGGCCAATTTCTTCCTGCCCGGGCTGCTCAAGCGGCCGCTTCCAGGTGATGGACAAACGCGGCAGCGCATGCAGCAGCCCTAGTCCCACGCTTTTCGCACAAGCCTCGCGCGCGACCCAGCCGGCCAGGAAATCCACTGTGACGCGGTCCCGCCGCGCCAGCCACGCCGACAGGCGCTGTTGGCGGACCGCCAGGTCAGGGCGGTCCAGATGCTCGATATCGATGCCCACATACTTGCGGTTGGCGTACAGCCGCGCCTGTATGCCGCAACTGTCGCTCACACCGAAGCCGGCAAGACCAGATTGGTAGGGCTTGCCCAACTTGGTGCGCGCGGCCTGCCCGTCACGCGCGCAGCGCTGGGCACCCAGCACTACCGTGACGTCAAAGTTCGACGAGGGTTCGGTCATGCGTGCCGGTCGCGATCAGGGTGCCCCCCTCGCCAGTCACGGCGCGAGCGCTGAACCGCAAGGAATTGCCGAACAAGGTCTCGACCGTAATCGTCAGATGCACCGCGCTGCCCCGCAGCGCCGGCGCCACGTGCCGCACGCTGACCGCGTGTCCCACCGACCCGCAGCGCCCGCCGCCTGCCAACCGGATGCATTCCGTGGCGTACGACTCGATCCAATAGACAATGACGGGGGTGGCCAGCACGTCCAGATCCCCGCCGTAGTTCAGCGAGCTCGCGGCGGCATCCACCACGCAGGTTTTCTCGAACTGCTGGCCTGTCTGGAACAACGCCCGCGCCTCTAGCATCGGACGCTCCATCTAGGCGCCTTCCAGCGCGGCAAGCGCATCGGCCGCATTGCCGAAACGATCCTTGAACATGGAGATCCAACGCTCCAATCCAAACGCAACACAACTGGTATGGACGAAATTGTCTTCCAGGCGGATATCGAATTTCTCACCGAAGTAGTTGCGGTGATAGTTCAGCGAAGACACCGCATGGCCGTCGAACACCAGTTCACGCTTGGTGGGCGTCAATGCCGACAGCCGCGCCACGCCGCTGCCTGAATCAAAGAAGGGATCGTTGGCTTCTTCGCAACCCGCGTTGATTCCCAACTGCGCGAAGAAGGAGAACAGGCGATCGTAACCTGCTTCCAGATGCGCCTGCGCACCCTCCGCAGTGCCCAGGTACACGTACTCCTTCATGGTGAAATTGAAGGCACGGTAACGGTCCAGCGCCTTGTCCTCGTGCCGGAAGCAGCGCGCAATGCAGGACTCCACCCGCGCGCCGCCCAGGCGCTGCCCCTGCAGCCCCAGGTAGACCTTGTAGCAAGTCGCCGGCAACAGGGCGACGTCGGCTGTGAGCGCTTTGAAATCTCGGTCCAGCTTGCGCTGGCCGCGCGCGAATCCCAGCAACTCTCCCTCTTCAATCGAGCACATGACGCAGGTCAGATGCGGAAAATTGCGCACATACCCCAGCGCGTTGATCTCTTCATGGGCTAGCAAGCTGTCGAACTCCGCGGTGGCGTCTGGCGCGATCGAAAATATTTCATCCAGTTTTCCCTGCAGCACGTTCTTTACCTGATGCCATTGCTTTTCGATTATCACGATGCAATCTCCTAGTGGTCACTGAATTCACTTAAGCGCGCGGATAGGACGAAGCCTTACGCCGTCAAGTCGGCCAGCACCTGCTGCACGCTTCGGATGGAATGCGCGTCCTTGCAGGACGTTCCGCAATACAACGCCATGTCTTCAATCAAACCCTCGGTCTGCGTAGTAGGCACTGCCACGCTGTAACGCAGGATGGGATAGCGTTTCCCAAAATAGTGCGCAAAGCCAATCACACCCGCCGGCAGCGTCCCCTCGCAGCTCGCGTTACGGATCACCCGGTGGCAATGGGTATGCCAGCCCACGCTGAAGCGGTCGGTGACCACGGTGTCGCCGGGTGAGGCGTCCACGATCGCCTGCTTGTAGCGCTCGTGCGCGGCGGATTCCCGGGTGGCCGCGAATACTGTGCCGCACAATACGCCGGAGAATCCGGCGTGCAGCACCTGGCGCAACTCGGCCGCGTTGCTGATGCCGCCGCTCAGAAACACCATGCGCTTGTCGACGCCAAGGCGGGCGGCCTGATCCAGCGCTTGCGCGCGCGTGAGCTTGCCCAGGTGATGACCGCCCGCCTCCGTTGTTTGCAACACCCCGAAGCGCGCGCCGGCATCGAACCCCGCGTCCAGCTCCTCCCAGGTGCCCCCTTGCACACCGTAGTCCATTCCCGTCGGCAAGGCCCGCAGCACGGTGTGGTCAGGTAAGCCGAAGAAGGTCACGATCGGCCGTTCCGGCCGGTCTGCGACATACGCCAATCGATCCAGCAATGCGTCCGCATCCAGCACGAACGGCACCAGATTGACGCCGAAGCGCGCCCTGGTCAATCCGGCGGTCTGCGCGACTAGCTGGCCGATTTCGTCACGCGTGTGGCGGTACAGGCCAATCATGCCGAACGCGCCGGCCTCGCACACGGCGGCCGCCAGTTCCGGTTGTGCCACGCCGCCCATGCCGGCTTGCAGCACGGGCAAGCGTGCGCCCAAAAGCGCTTCCACCTGGGGACTGCTGACAATCTGCGCCATGGTGTGCCTCTGCGCTACAGCGCGGCCAGATTCAAGTCCGTCACCAACCCCTGTTTGGTGAAGTAGGCGGCGCTACGCTTGAACCATTGCTCGTGGACAGCCTTGCGCGCCGGGTGCGACCGCAGCGCGTTGCGCATGGCGTTGCCGTTGCGAAATCCCAGCGGCTCGTAGACCTGGGCATCGGCATAGACAGCCGGGTTGTACATCAGGCTGATGAAGTATCGGAACATGTTCGTCACCGTGCGCGCCACCTCCGCCCGGGTCGCGTCCGGGTCGTCCGCGCGTTCCAGCGCCAGCCGGTAAAGGCGGGGCACCATTTCCCGGCCAAAGGACACATGGCGGGATTCGTCGACATGATGCTGGTAGTTGATCTGTTTGAGGATCTCGGTGATGCCGTCCGTCGTGCCGACTTTATGGTTGTAGTAGTCGACGAACTCTTCAAAGATCAGCGTGCTGGCGAACATGTATAAGTCGCCCAGTTCTGGCGTGGACGCCTGCGCATCGCCCTGCAACTGAATCGACGGATATATCTTTCCCGCATAATCCAAGCAAGCCTTGGCGAAATACCACATGTGGAAGTTCTCTTCACCCATGAAGACATGCAGGTATTCGGACACATCGGCATAGCGCTCTTCGTAGATGCACCGGCTGACAAAGTTCAGTACCCCCTTGATGCCATGCACGTTGAGGCTGAAGAAATTGACTGCCTCCCATTTGCTGAGCCGTATCTGCTGCGCCGCGTCCAACTGCGCTTGCAACGGCGTTCCGTAGGTGGTGAGCAAGTCATTGCTGCACCAGGGTTGGTCGTCCGGGATTCTGGCGGGCCACTCAAAGCGCTCGTAGGGGTCATGCGAACGTCCTTTGGATAGCGTCATCAGTCTGCCGATTCTTGCGTAGTCGATTTCCATGATGCCCTCCTTGCCGCCCGGACTAGCGCTGGACGTGGACGAAATTGACGATGGCATCCACCGTGCGCAGGTCGTCGACGGTGATGGCGGTAGAGACATCTCGTCCCACCAGTTCGCCCAGGAACATGATGAAGTCCAGGAACTGCATGCTGTCCAGGATGCGTTCTTCGATCAGGTTCTTCTCTTTGATGCCTTCGACCTGCGCATTGCGGTTTTCCTTCAGCCAGGCGATCACTTCGGCTTCGGTATCGGTGACGGTGGGTGTGGACATATAGGCTCCGGTTCAATAAGTGGATATCGCGTCAGACCTTGACGGCCGACAGCAGGCAGAAACCGCTGCTCTCCTGGCGCAGCACGGCTTGGCGCTCGAAGCCGGCAACCGCGATCTGCGCCTGCATGTCGCCCACAGTCCAACTGCGCCCGCCGTCCCACAGCGCCAACGCGGACAGGTTGTGCAAGGTGGTAAACAGCGGCGCACGCCGGTCCTCGGCAAGGAAGTAGCCTTGCACCAGCAAGGTCCCGCCTGGGCGCAGCGCCTGCCACGCACGGTGCAGCATCGATCGACAGACCTCCGCGCTCTCTTGATGCAACACGTTGGAAAAAAGCAGCGCGTCGGCCTCCTCGCCGAAACGGTCCTGGCGATAGTCGGCCACCTGGGCGCTGACGCGGTCCGCCAAGCCGGCAGCCTGCGCAGTTTCACGCGTGATCTCGACCACCGGCGCCAGGTCCAGAACCTGTGCGGTGATTTCGGGCCGCGCCGCGCACAGGGCAAGGGAATACGTGCCGGCGCCTCCACCCACGTCCACCAGGCGGCGAATGGGCACGTCTTTCAGCGCCTCTGCGAACGCGGGGCCCGAACGGGACGCAAACTGATGCATGCCCAGGATGAAATCCCGCATGAACTGGGGGTCTTCGCCCAGCCACTTCGATTGGTTATCGACGGCCTCTCCCCGTCGCACGGCTTCGGCCAGTTGCATCCAGGGCCGCTTCCAGCGATCCATGATCCGGATCCAGCACAACAGGGATTCGGGGCTGTCTTCGGTGAGAAAGCGCGCGCTGAGATCGGTGTTGGCGTAGCGCCCGTCCTCGCATATCAGCAGTTTTTGCGCCACCGCGCAGTCCAGCAAGCGCTCCAGCGGCTCGGATTCGCAACCCAGTTCTCGAGCCAGCTCGGTGCACGTGCGGGGTTCGGACAAACGTTGGGCAATACCCAGATCGGCCAGGGCATACAAGGGTTGCCCCTCCCAATGCCCGAACGCCAAACGGGAAAACGCCATGAAGCTCACATCCATCGAGATTCCCTCCTGATTCAGCAGTGATGGCCCGACGGGCCAAACAGGTGAACACGCAACAACCCCAGGATGGGGTTGGAAACCAGCGATCAGGACGTGGCACGCAAAGCCGATGGTGATCCGGCCGCATGCGCCATCCTGGGAGTTGATAGCGATCTTGCGGTGGCGGTTGAAGAATGTCGCCGGAGTCTCTATAAGGGTCCACAATATGAACCCATATATATTCATTTATTTTCGAGAATTCTATACCTGCTGCCAAAATAGGCAATAATAAATTTCACGCGATATATATAGGTCCGTTATATGGACCTAAACACCATTTAACTTGAAAGGTGCGGCATGGAATGGAGCATGGCGGCACTGCTGGCCGGCGCGGGTGCGCTGGGCGGCGTCATCAATGCGCTGGCGGGTGGCGCCACGCTGATTACTTTTCCCGCGATGGTGGCGGCGGGCCTGCCGCCCGTCATCGCCAATGCATCGAGCGCGGTAGCCATATCACCCGGCCACATCCTGGCGGCCCTGGCTGACCGTGAAAACCTGCCGGCCCCCGATCGGCGGTTCTGGTTGCTCTCGGCCGCCACCACCGCGGGCGGCGCGCTGGGGGCATTCATCCTGCTTGCCATTCCCCCCGCCTATTTCATCCTGCCCGTGCCAGCCCTGATCGCGTTCGCCACCTTGCTGTTTGCCTTTGCGCCGCAGGTGCAGGCCTGGAGCGCGCGCCGGCGCGGCGACCAGGCGCAGGACGGCCCGGCGCGCGGCGTATTGCCTATCGCGTTGGCCTCTGTCTATGGGGGGTTCTTTGGCGCCGGGCTGGGCGTGATCCTGACCGCCGTGATTTCCATCACGGACCCCGGCAATCTGCGCGCCATCAAGTCGCTCAAGAACCTGCTGGCGACGTTTGTCACCGCCGCGGCGATCGTCATCTTTATCGTGCAGGGCTCGGTCCATTGGCCGGCCACCCTGTTCATGCTGGCCGGCGCGCTGGCAGGCGGCTACCTGGGCGGCCACTTGATACGTGTCCTGCCTGCTTCGGCGATCCGGGCGTTCGTCATCGTCACCGGCGCCGTCATGACCGTGATCTATGCGGCGAAGTATTGGTTCTGAACGCCCCGCGCCATCCTCAGCCGCCGCTCGGCGTCGGCAGCCATTCCTCCAGCGTGACCTCGAACGTCATGCAGATCGGGTTGGCGCCGGGCACGAAGGGGCCGCCATGCACTTGGCCCTCCGGATCCGCCACCACCCCCGACAGCGATGCCGTCAAGGACCCATCCGGCTGCGCGCGTACTTCACCGGCGAGACTGACGATCTCCACCGCCGGGCCCGCGATGTGGCGATATCCGCCTTCGCGGGTGTAGAGGCAGGCATCCACTAGGCTGCCCAACGCCCCGCGCACGAACGCGTTGCGAAAACCCTCAGCCAGGCAGAGTTTTTCCACGCCCTGGATCAAGTCCTCGTTCGGGCCGATCCGCGCATAGGCAACGCGGCCCATGCTGCCGCTTTCGATTTCAGGCGAGTTCATGGTGATCGCCTCCTTGGGGTTGCAACAGCCGTAGATTGGTTTCCGCGTCGTAGGTCGCGCGCAGCTCGAACCCCTCCAGCGAGGTGACGAGCACCGGCACGGGACGATCCCCGACGATACTCGTCTGCGGAATGATGTGCCCTCCCTGCGGCGCGAGGCCATCGCGACAAAAGGCGGCATGGCAGTGCACCAGGGGCGCGCCGGCATCGGTCTTGCCCAGCGTGGCGTTGCCAAAAATCAGGTAGGCCGGCCCGGCGGGAATGGGCGCGGTATAGGCCACAACCATCCGGTGTTGGGGGTCAGGCGGTGCCGTGCAATAGTCGATGTGCCGGAAGGCGCCGCCCAGTATGGTCATCGAAGCATTGGCGACGCCGGCGCTGGCCAGTACACCGACCAGGGCGTCAAACAGGCTGACGCCGGGGCGCAACGACAGGCGGATATGGCGGCCATGCCCGGCCGAGCGGCTATGAATGCGTACCGGGTTGAACGCCCCCGGGTGTATCAGCGTTCTGGGGCGGGGCAGTGCTTGTATTCCCCGCAACGAACGATCCACGGTGGTGTATCGCATGGTCTGGACTCCGTGCGCTTGTGGCGCAATAAGTGGAACCTGGGCAATGACAAACTCAGTGCATGGCGGGCAACATGCCTGCGGCCGTGAACCCTCCATCCACGCAGATAATCTGCCCGGTAACATAGCTGGACTTGGACTCATCAAGCAACCATCCGATGGTGCCGTTGAGCTCTTCGGGTGCGGCATACCGGTGCTGGGGCACTACCTGCTGCCAGGCCTGGCGGGCTTCGGCGGTGTGCATCTGCCCGACCAGCGGTGTTTCGATCGGGCCAGGCGCCACGGCGTTGACCCGGATGCCATAGGCCGCCAGCTCCACCGCCATCACGCGGGTCAAGGTCACGACAGCCCCCTTGGATGCGCCATACGCGGCGCGCCCCGCATTGCCGCGTATGCCTGACACCGACGCGATATTGACGATGGACCCGCGCCGTCGTTCCCGCATCCGCCGGGCGGCCTCTCGCGCCACGACGAAAGAGCCGATCAGATTCACTTCCATGATGCGCCGCAGCAAGGCGGTGTCGGTGTCCAGGAACGGAAGATCGCGCCCGATGCCGGCGGAATTGACCAGGCCCGATATCGGGCCGAAGTCCAGTTCCAGCCGCTCCAGCGCATCCACTACCTGCGCCTCGTCCGATACATCCATACGCACGCGACCCAATTGGTCGGCCGGCGCCAGGTCGCGCATAGCGTCCAGCCGCTCCTGGGAAACATCCGCCACCAGCACACATCGCCCTGCGTCCAGCAGGCCGCGCGCGACCGCCAGCCCGATGCCGGACGCGCCGCCCGTCACCAGGATTGCCTCTTGCGTCATCTCCATGATCCAGCCTCCTCGTTCATTGGTGTAGTGGTTGTGTTGCCGCCGCGCGGCGAATTGCGCGGCAGTCTGCGCTGCCGGTCAAGGTGACTAGCGCTCGGCTTCGGTGGCCTCGGTCAGGCAGCCGCGTTCATAGAGGGCATCGCGCACCAGCTTCTTGGTGATCTTGCCGTAGCCCGAACGCGGCAGGGCATCCCAGAAGAAGATCTGGCGCGGCAGTTTGTAGCGCGCCACGCGAGGTGTTATCCAGTCCATCAATTCTTCCTCGCTCAGCGCATGGCCCGCGCGCAGCACGCAGACCATCACACCGACTTCTCCCCAGGTCTGATCCGGCACGCCCAGCACTGCGGCTTCGGCAATCGCGGGATGCGCCAGCACCTTCTCCTCTACCTCTCGCGGGTAGATGTTTGAGCCGCCCGAGATGTACATATCGGACTGCCGGCCGGTGATGTAGAGAAACCCCTCTTCATCCATGCAGCCCAGGTCCCCGGTGCGAAACCAGCCATTGCGAAACGCCTTCGCATTGGCTTGCGGGTTGGCGTAATACCCTGCAAATACCGCCGGGCCGCATACGCAGATTTCACCCGTTTCGCCCGCCGCCAATGACCGGCCCGTATCGTCCTGGATGCTGATCTGCATGCCGGTACGCGCGTAGCCGCAGGTGCCCACGCGCGCGCCTGGGCCATCCGTGGGGTCGTGCAACGCGGGCGGCAGCACCGTAATGTTGCCGGTGACCTCGCCCAGCCCGAAATACTGCACCAGCACCGGACCCAGCTTTTCCAGCGCCCGCCTCTGATCCACGCGATACATCGGCGCGCCGGCATAGACGACGTACCGTAGGCTGCGGTGGTCCCAGGCGTCCACGGAAGGATGTTCGACCAACATCTTCACGATGGTGGGCACGGTAAACATATTGGTCACGCCGTGCCGCTCGACCAGCTGCCAGATCTCGTCGGCATCGAAGCGCGCGCCAGCCGGCAGGACGGTGCAGGCGGCCCGCGCCACCTGGGTCAGGAAGTGGATGCCGGCGCCGTGCGACAGGGGCGCCACCACCAGGCTCACGTCACGCTCGGTGGTGCCGGGCATGAGGTCGCACAAATGGTTGGTAATGACGAAGGCCATCTGCCCATGAGTCAACACCGCCGCCTTGGGGTGTCCGGTCGTGCCGGAAGTGAAGAAGAACCAGCAGGGGTCATCGTGATCCACATCGGCGCAAACCTGTGTCGCGCCTAGCCGCGCCTTGATCAGGTCGGCCGCATCCAGCGCGGGAAAGTCGCCCGGTCCCAGCCGCGCCACTAGCGACAAGTGCGGCACGGCCTCCATCACCGCGGCGGCATGCCCGGGATAGTCGCCATGGCACAGGAATGCCTTGGCGCCAGAGGTTCGAGCCAGATACACGGCTTCGTCGGGAGAAATTCGAAAATTGGTCGGCACCCACACCGCCCCCAGTCGCAACGTGGCAAACAGTGTTTCGACAAACTCGAAGCAATTGCGCGAATGCACCAGCACGCGGTCCCCCTTGCCGATGCCGCGGTCCGCAAGCGCCTGCGCCAGCGCCGCCGTCCGCGCATCGAGTTCACGCCAACTGTAGCGGGTGTCACCGCAGATCAGGGCCGGCTGCAGGGGGTGGCGGCGCGCGGCCTGCACCAGGAAGTGGCCCAGGTTCATCACCCGCCGCGAGACTGGCGCGACGCCTCCCGGCGGCGCCAGCGCCTGCTCCTGTGGGCCGCTCATTTGACGCGCTCCAGGATGCTGACGTAGTTGGCCACGGCCGCGCCGCCCATGTTGAAGACGCCGGCTAGTGTCGCGTCCGGCACCTGCATGGCGCCAGCCTCGCCGGCCAGTTGCAGGCACGCCATGACGTGCTGCGACACCCCGGTGGCGCCCACTGGATGCCCCTTGGCCTTGAGCCCGCCCGAGGGGTTGATGGGCAGGCGCCCGCCCTTCTGCACCCAGCCTTCCCGCAATGCCCGCGCGCCGTGGCCGCGCGGCGCCAGGCCCATGGCCTCGTATTCGATCAGTTCGGCGATGGTGAAGCAGTCGTGCGTTTCCACCAGGCTCAGGTCGTCCAGGGTCGCGCCGGCATCGGCCAGCGCCTCGCGCCAGGCTCGCGCCGCACCCTCGAAGGCGATCGGATCGCGCCGGCTCAGCGGCAGGAAGTCATTAACGTGGCGGCGCGCCCGAAAGCCGATGGCGCGCCGCAGGCCCGCCGCCGTTTCCGCGTCGGCTAGCACCAGCGCCGCCGCGCCGTCGGAGATGGGCGAGCAATCGGTGCGCCGCAGCGGCGCCGCCACATAAGGGTTTCTATCGGAAACGGTATTGCAGAACTCGAAGCCCAGGTCCTTGCGGATCTGCGCGTAGGGGTTGTCCAACGCATTGGCGTGGTTTTTGGCGGCGATGCGGGCCAGCGCCTCGCCGTGGTCGCCGTGGCGCTCGAAATAGGCCGTGGCGATGCGGCTGAACACGCCGGCAAAGCCGCCTGGCAGCGTGGCCTCTTCCTTGCGGTAGCTGGCATTGAGCAGGATGTCGCCCGTGTCCTCGGTGGAGCGAGCGGTCATCTTCTCGGCTCCCACCACCAGCGCCACGCGGCCGCGCCCCGCCTCGATGAAATCCATGGCCGCGTACAGCGCGGCCGACCCGGTGGCGCAGGCGTTCTCCAGTCGCGTCGCCGGCACGTGGGCCAGCGACGGGTCGGCCAGCGCCACCAGCGCCGCCTGGAAATCCTGCTTCTGGAATCCGCTGTTCATGACGCCGGCATAGATGCCGTCGACGGCCTCGGGGCTCACGCCTGCATGATCCAGCGCGGCGCCGGACACGCGCGCCATCAGGCTTTCGGTGTCGGGGTCGTCGAGTTTGCCGAATGGGATGTGCGACCACCCCACGATGACGGCACGCTTGCTCATTGCTGTCTCCTCTGTTGGCAGCCCCGTCCCTGCCGGCTTGGCGGATCAGGACCGGGGCTTGGCGGCCGGCGGGCGCGCCCGCGCCTCGCGGCCTGCCGGGTTGGCCTGCGCGAGCAGGCGTTTGGCCTCGCGTGACAACAGCTTGGCCAGCTGGAACTGTCTTTCCTCGTCCATGCGCGATTCGACCGCAGCGATGCTGAGCGCGCCCAGCACATGGCCTTGCTCGTCGCGCAGCGGCATGCCGATGCCCCACGAACCGGGCACCACCAGGCCGCGGTTCACGGCGTAGCCCTGCTCGCGCACCTCGTCGACCAGCGTGCGGATCAGCGGCACCGAATAATGCGGATAGCGCCGCTCGATCAGGGCGGCATTGGCCTGCAGGCAGGCCTCGACCTCGTCATCGGGCAGCGCCGCCAGGATGGCGAGGCTGCCGGCGCCGATGCCCAGCGGGTGGCGGTCGCCCGGCAGCAGCACATGGGTCTTGAGTGGGTAGTCGCCGTCCTCGCGCAACACGCAGACCGCGAACACATCGCGGCGCAGCGAGAAAAAGGCGGAATCGCCGCATTCGTGCGCCAGCCGCGCCACCACCGGCGCGGCCAGGCGGTTGATGCCGAAACGCTCGCTGGCGATGTTGCCCAGCACATGGCATTCGGGGCCGAGGAAGTAGCGGCGATTGGCCGGGTCCTGCTCGACCATGCCCTCGGCGGCCAGGGCGGCCAGCAGGCGGTGCACGGTGGGCTTGCTCATGCCCGTGTCGCGCGTCAACGCCAACAGGCCCGCGCCTTCGCCGCGGGTGCGCGACACCGCGCGCAGCACCAGCATGGCGCGCGAAATCGCCTGAGCGCCTCCGACCTGGGATGAGGTCTCCGTCACATCTCCGCCTGTTTCATTATTAGGTCCATTTAGTGGACCATGTGATTGATTTTGTTTTTTCATTCTGCACCAGTTTTATTGATTTACGCTAGTGAATCAGTGTGATTAAATAAATTTAAGGGTATTGATATGGTCCATATAATGGACCGCATGCAAAGATAAAGCAATAGGCCTGGCAAGGCGCTTTATCCGGCCGTCCTCGATGGCGGCCGGATCTCATAACCAAGGAGACAGCATGAACACGACTCGACGCAACCTCATGCGCGCCGCGGGAGGCGGCGCGTTGCTGGCCCTGGCGCCGTTCCAACGGACGCTGGCGGCGCCACAGTTCCGCTACAAGTACGCCAACAACCTGCCGCCCTCGCATCCGATGAACCTGCGCGCCACCGAGGCCGCGCAGAACATCCTCAGGGACACCGGCGGGCGCTTCGAGCTGGCCGTGTTCCCCAGCAGCCAGCTGGGATCCGACACCGACACCCTGAGCCAGCTGCGCGCCGGCGCTGTCGAGTTCTTCACGCTGTCGGGCCTGATCCTGTCGACCCTGGTGCCCACCGCCTCCATCAGCGGCGTCGGCTTTGCGTTTCCCGACTACGCCAGCGTCTGGAAGGCGATGGATGGCGACCTGGGCGCGCACATCCGCAAGGAAATCAACGGCAAGGGCCTGTTCGTCATGGACCATATTTGGGACAACGGCTTTCGGCAGATTACGACCAGCAACCGCGCCATCAACGGCCCGGACGACTTCCGCGACCTGAAAATCCGCGTGCCCGTCAGCCCGCTCTGGACTTCAATGTTCAAGGCCCTGGGTTCCTCGCCCGCCAGCATCAACTTCAACGAAACCTATTCCGCGCTGCAGACCCGTGTGGTGGACGCCCAGGAGAATCCCCTGGCCATCATTCAGACCGCCAAGATCTACGAAGTGCAGAAGTACTGCTCGATGACCAACCACATGTGGGATGGCTTTTGGTTCCTTGGCAACCGCCGCGCCTGGGAAAAGCTGCCCGCCGACATCCGTGAAGTCGTCGCCAAACACATCAATGCGGCCGGCATGGCTGAACGCGCCGACGTTCTGGCGCTGAACAACCAGCTGCAAACCAAGCTGGCGGAACAAGGACTGGCGTTCAATACGCCAGAGCCGGAACCCATCCGCGCGGTCCTGCGCAAGGCCGGCTTCTATAGCGGTTGGAAAGAAAAGTACGGCGAAAAGGCCTGGGGCCTGCTGGAGCAATCCGTCGGGAGCCTGTCATGAGAGTGGCAATGACCCACGTCGGGGACGTGTTGACCGACGCGGGGGCGCCCGCGGCAGTCAGCCGGCCTTGGGCCGCCGCGCTGGACCGCATGCTGGGACACCTGGTCGAAATCCCGGCGGCCATCCTGGTGGTCGCCGAGATCGTCATTCTGTTCTCGGGCGTCGTCGCGCGCTATGTGCTGCACACGCCGCTGGTCTGGTCCGACGAACTGGCCTCCATCCTGTTCCTGTGGCTGGCCATGCTGGGCGCGGTGGTCGCGTTCCGCCGCGGCGAACACATGCGCATGGCTGCGCTGGTCAACAAGGCATCGCCCTCTACCCGGGCAGTGCTGGACATGGTATCCATCGCCGCCGCGCTGGCGTTCCTGCTGATGCTGCAAGCCCCCGGCTTTGAATACGCCTCCGAAGAGCGCTACGTCACGACCGCCGCCATGGAAATCCCCAACGCCTGGCGAGCGGCGGCACTGCCCGTGGGCTGCGCACTGATGCTGCTGATTGCGTTGCTGCGCCTGGTCGAAAAGGCGCAGTGGCGCACCACCGGGTTGGCGATATTGCTGGTGGGCGGCGTGGTGGCCGCCATGGCCGCGCTGCAGCCCGTGCTGGCCGGCCTGGGCAATTTGAACCTGCTGATCTTCTTCGTCGGCGTGGTCGCCGCCACCGTGTTCGCGGGCGTGCCGATTGCCTTTGCCTTCGGACTGGCCACCTTCGGGTACCTGTCGCTGACCACCGACCTGCCCATGATGGTCGTGGTGGGGCGCATGGATGAAGGCATGTCCCACCTGATCCTGTTGGCCGTGCCGCTTTTCGTCTTCCTGGGCGTGCTGATCGAAATGACGGGAATGGCGCAACGCATGGTGGCCTTTCTGGCAAGCTTGCTGGGCCATGTCCGCGGCGGCCTTTCCTACGTGCTGATTGGTGCCATGTATGTGGTGTCCGGCATATCCGGCGCCAAGGCGGCCGACATGGCAGCGGTCGCACCCGTGCTGTTTCCCGAGATGCGCAAGCGCGGCGCCGACGAAGGCAATCTGGTCGCACTGCTGTCCGCCACCGGCGCTCAAACCGAAACCGTGCCGCCCAGCCTGGTGCTGATCACCATAGGGTCGGTCACGGGCGTGTCGATCACGGCGCTGTTCACCGGCGGCCTGCTGCCGGGCCTGGTGCTGGGCGTGATGCTCTGTCTCGTCGTCTGGTGGCGCAATCGCCGGGAAGATCTCAGCGGCGTCCGCAAAGCCACCGGCCGCCAGATTGCCCACGCGCTGTGGGTGGCCTTGCCTGCGCTGGCGCTACCCTTCGTGATCCGCGCCGCCGTGATCGAAGGGATCGCCACCGCGACCGAAGTCTCCACCATCGGCATCGTCTACGCCACGCTGGTGGGGCTATTGATCTACCGCTGCTTCGACCCCAAACGCCTGTTGCCGATGCTGGTCGACACGGCCTGCCTGTCCGGCGCCATACTGCTGATCATCGGCACCGCCACCAGCATGGCCTGGGCGCTGACCCAATCGGGATTCTCCACCCAACTGGCTGGCGTCATGGGAGGGTTGCCCGGCGGCGCGACCACCTTCATGGCCGTGTCCATCGTCGCCTTCGTGGTGCTGGGCAGCGTGCTGGAGGGCATTCCGGCCATCGTGCTGTTCGGCCCGCTGCTGTTTCCGATCGCGCACCAGATGGGTATCCACGAAGTGCACTACGCGATGGTCGTCATCCTGTCCATGGGTATAGGCCTCTTCGCGCCCCCCTTCGGCGTGGGCTATTACGCGGCATGCGCAATTGGCCGAGTCGCCCCTGAAGCCGGCATCCGGCCTATTGCGGGCTATCTTTGCTCGATTGCGGTCGGGATCGTGATCGTGGCCGCGGTGCCGTGGATTTCCACGGGTTTCTTGAAATGATGGGGCCCGCGGCGCGGTGACGCTTCGACAAGGGTTGCCGGACGGTCCCAGAGGCCTATCCGGCCGCGCCGCGTGCGCGGGCAGATGACCGGGTGAGGATTCGTGAGCCTCAACCTAGGTTTCATTTTGTAGGATCTCTGCTGAAAGAAAATTGAAAGGCGGAGACATGTCGCTGTGCGCGGACTGCTGCGGGATCATTCAGCACAAGCGGGGTGCCGAGGGGCACGCCGGGCTGATCAGCCTTGGCTATGTCCGCAGTCTTGCCACCGCCCGCAGCGGCGCGAGCCATGAGGCGTTTGTCTGCTCCGAATGTGGAGCGGAGTGGGACTACTTCCACGACAAACGTGATGAGTCGGCTGGGTGGTGTCTCGCCTAGGGCATGGGCGGCGTCGAGGTCGTGCAGGGTGTCGGGCCCATCGTGCCGCGGCATGCCGTCCGTGGCGATGAATGTGTCTTTGCGTAACAGCGGTATCTTTATGCTGAGGAAGGGTCCATAGTGCCCCTGGGAGTACTTTTCCCTGAACATCAAGGACTTACATTGAAAATTGAAACTGGTATTGTGAAGTGGTTCAACAACGACAAGGGCTTCGGCTTTATCATGCCGGAGCTGGGTGGCAAAGACCTCTTCGCGCATTACTCTGAGATTCAGGGTGATGGTCACAAATCTCTTGAAGAGAACCAGCGAGTGTCATTCGTTGCCGGCCAGGGGCAAAAAGGCCCGACTGCGACGATGATCAAGACGATTTAGTAGCCCACGTGCTCGCTGGAATGTGAGCAATTGGGTAGAGTGCGGGGCCGAATCCTTTGAAACATTGGATTCGGCCCTTTGCTTTTGGGCGCCATCGAGCCCGCTTGGTGCAGACGGGCGATTTCGTGGCGGTGATGCCGGGGCTGTTCGATGCGGCGGGCTACGGCTTGCAGTCGGTGCGCTTGGACGGCCCGGAGTGCGAAGCTTGTGCCTTCACCATAGCATTCGCAGCCCGAGCCGCCCGCTCAATGCATAGTTCGCGCCAGGGCGATCCAAGCCGGTTTGCGCCGAGATTTCAGCATAGGCCGAGATGCGGTCGTCGCGTGTGTAATGGACGCCGATGTCCAGGCCCGCCAAGGTGCGTTCCACGGCGGAGGAAAACTGTTCATTGGTGATCCCGACAGTCTTGGAACCGCGCAGCGTCTGGTACAGATTCAGCCCGCCGTGATAGGCCAGGCCGCGCTGCGGCGAGTGCGTGTCTGAGCCGTCCGGTCGATACGCCAGGTCCAGACCGAGCCGCAGCCGCGTGTCCTTGCCCTGGGTGCTGGCCACCCTGGCGCCGTAAGGATCGGTGAACGGGTCGAAACGGATTTTCGAGTACAGCAACTGTGCCTGCGGCGTGATGCGCCAATGCGGCGTCAGCGCGAGCGGCATCCCTGCCTCGATGCTCGCGGCGTGGCCCAGCCCTCGGTTGTTCTTGATGAGCGGCGAGCCCGTCGTCGCGGAATGGATGTCGCCTTCGGTTCTGACAAGCTGCGCCTGCAAGTCGGTATAGAAGCCTCGCGCGGAGTACCAGGTCAGTGTTGCCCCGGCGCCGTAGCCGGAGGCACGCACACGGCCGCTTCCCTCGGGGGAGCGGACTTGGCTGCTGACGTGACCATACTGGAGATTCAAGCCACCCTGCACCAGGTTTCGTGGTGTGCTTGACAGCGTCCAGTCCCGCCCCACTTGCAGCACGTACAAATCGGCATCGGCGGTCGCTTTGCCATTTGAGAGATCGAGCTGTTGCCTGGCGTGGCCTGCCTTGGTCCGCATCCATACCGAGCCGTTGGCGGTCGGGTGCGAATTGAAATCCGGCCGTGCCGCCGAGTTGGCGGCGTCCGGCCAGGGAGCGCCGCCTTGGCTCGCTCGTTGCCGCAGCGTGGGCAGGTCGATCAATGCCTGCAGCGCCAATGGATAGCTCGAATACACGGGCACGGTAGGCGCCACCGCTGTGTCGCGCAGATACCAGCGGCCGTCGCGATCGGCTTGACCGACCCCGTTGAAATAGAGCCCGTAGGCGCGGGCGCCGCGAATGATGAATGGCCGGCCTTCACGCACGTAGTCGCCTTGCAGTGTGAAGGCGTTAGCGTCCGACGCGGCGGGGTTGCGCACGTCGACGACCAGAATGCCGTTGTCGGCAGTCGCCATGCCGGGCCCTTCCCGACGGTCGACCACGATGGTCGTTGCCGCCTGGCCCCGCCGAGTTCCATCCACCGCCAGCACGTCCGCGACGCCGGTACTACCCTCCGCGCCAAAGGCCGCATTGACGAGCAGTGTGCCGCCCTCGGACACGAACATGCCCGTGCCCGCCGGGCCGTTTGCCGTCGGCCGGGACGTCATGACCAGCGAGTTGCCGGCCGTGGCGCCGCGCAGATCCAGGACACCGGCATGCACGAAGGCGCCAAGGTTGACGAACTGGCCTTGGGCAACGCCTGGACGAACCGACGGCGGCTGCGGCGTATCGACGCGCGCCGCGGCCGGGGGGCTGCCTGGCACGTAATAGCCGGCGGTATCCTTCACCAGGGCGGGCGCCACGGGCGCCAGCCGTACCGTTGCACCCGGGGCGTTATCGAAGCGGCTGGTCGGCGCGCCGAAGTCGGAGATGGCCACGCGATGGGTGTCGCGTACGCCGTTGCCGTCGGTGTCGGCGAAATGGCGCACCTCCCAAACCCCTCCCGGTGCATTGGTAAACCGGTTGCTCCCGTCGGCGGCAAGTTCGACAAAGCCCGTCAGTCGCCCCGTGTTCAGGACAGACAGGTAGCCCGCCTTGCCATCAATGCGGCCCTCGTCGAAGATGGCCCGGTCGGATTGGGCGCCGATGGCGCCGGCGTTCTCCAGAGTGCTCGCGGTCGCGCCGCCCAGGATGACGCCGGCACTGGGCTGGCCGAGCGGCGCATCTCTGCCGGCCACATCGGCCTGCCAGCCTCCTTCGATCGATGCCCCGGGCGCCACCGCCAGATGGACCCCGCCGGCCCGGGCCAGCAGGGCGACGCCGGTGGCGTGCCGACCCTGCGCGCGGACCGTTCCGCCCACGGCCGCATTGACCGAAGGGCCGCCTATCAACAGCACGCCGATGGCTTGCGCGCCGGACGTCGTGACAGTCGAGTCCGCGCGTTGACTCAGCAACACAGCGCCGTTTCCTTCCGCGTTCAGGCCGTGTGAAAGCATGCCGGAAGTGAGAAGCGCGGTGTCTCGATCCAGATGAACCCGGATGTCGCCCGTGCCTTCATGCGACAGCGCGACGCCGACGGCGGTATCGCCTTCGGTGATCACTCGCGCGCCGTTGCCCAGTTCGAGGTGCATGACAGAGGCATTGCCGGCGCTGGCTTGCAGGTGAAAGCCGTTGGATGAGTCGCCGGAGGTCTGCACCACGCCGCTGGACGCCAGAAAAGTGGTGCCCGTGCCGTAGTTCAGGATCCATGCGCCATTCGATTGGTTTGCGCGCGTCCTGACGCGCGCCAAGGGCGAAAGCGTGACGGAGGCCGGCGCGTTGTTGGCATTGTTGCGGTTGAAAAGCAACACGCCGTCGGAATTCAGGCCCAGGGTTTCGATCGACCCGCTGACGTCCACCGTGGCGGCGCCGGTGGAATCGTTGATCGCATAGACGGCGGCCCCGGCCTCGCCGTCGGTCAACACGGATGCCGTCGTCAGCAGCCGTATACGCAGCGAACCGGCATCGCCGTCGCTGTCGGCAACGATGCCGTAGGGACCGCTGGAATCGAATGTGGGCGGCGTGGCATCGCGAGTGACGATGGCGCCGGCCGACACGACGGACACATTGCCTGCGCCGGTTGCCAGAATGCCGGCCGCGTCCATGCCCTCGGTCCGGATGCGGGCGCCGCGCGCCAAGGTGACCGATATGTCCTGGGTGCCGGAGGTAGAAGCCGCGACGCCATAGATCAAGGTATCGGGGGCGGGTACGATCGTGATTCCTGGACCGATACGCAGGTCCAAGCCCTCTGCCATGTTGTAACTGATGCCGCTCGCGTAGGGGTTCAGGGTGATGTCGTTGCACTGCACGAGATAGTGGGGCGCCGCGGCGGCGGGGCCGCACGCATTCGCGGCATGGGCGCGCTCCGTGGCGAGGCTGGCCAGGAACGACAACGCCAGCAGGTAGCGGGTCCGGTGGCGGTCCGCGTCGCGCCCAAGCAGGCGCAGGGGCGCGAAAGCGTTCTGGCGTCGGCTGCGGCGAAGGGGGAAATGCGCTTTCACGGTGTGGTCTCCGTCGGGAAGGGGGGCGCGGGTAGAAGAGGGAAGCGCGGGTCGCCAGAAGACCTGATGGCCCGCGAACATTGCGTTCGGGTCAATGCGAGGAGAGGTTTGCGAAACGCGGCGTGACCGGCTGCTTGCAGCACTGGCGGCCTGCGCATCTCGGGCTCACGTTGGCGAGCGGATGGCGGGCAGCGCCGCGATCATCGGTGACCAGATCGGATTCGGTGGCGAGGCCGCGGCGGTTCCAGTGCTAATGGAGACAGCGTATCAATGCGCAAAGGTAAAAAAAATAAGACGAATCTAAAATCGATGCCGGACCGCAGTGAATATCGCGGGAGGTCGCGAGCCGGCCTGCGTGGATGACCCAATCGATGGGGCCACGCAACACTTTCCGGCGCCGGCGTCAGACTGCAGCGCCGAACAACGTCAATAAATGAAAAGTCGCCGCTTTGCGTTGCATGGGCGTGGTAGCGTTGCCAGCGCATTGTGTGCGCCGAAGTGCCGGGCCGCAGGACACGCGGCCGACGTGGCTGACATTTGAGATTTGTCTGAAACAAATCTGTAATTTCTTCACTTAGACTAATCCCACTGCGACCCGAACGTTTGGGTGGGGGCGCCGACATATTCCTCAATAGTTTCCGATAGTCCTCGTAATGCGATGATCGTCAAAATCAATGTCTTCGTTGAACATACTTATCGTCGATGATCACGCGTTTCAGCGCGAATATATGGCACACCTGGCGCGCGAAGCGAGCGCCGGTCACGTCGATACCGCGGCCAATGGTTGGGACGCGCTGCGGAAATTGAGGGTGCGCCGCTTTGATCTGGTTGTCACCGACCTGATGATGGCCGGCGTGGACGGCGTGCAATTGATACAGAGCCTGGCCGAGTTCCGGCATCCTCCTGCCGTTGCCTTGGTCAGCGCATCGCCCAAGAGATTGCTGGCCAGTGCCTGTCTCGTGGCCAAGCTGCTGGGGGTGCGTGTCATCGGGCAGGTCTGTAAGCCGCTGTCGGCAGGGGATGTCGACAACATGCTGCGGCAGCTTCAATATCCTCACAGTCGTCAGGCGTCCGGCAATGGCGACGCCCGCAAGGATAAATACTCCTTGCTGAACGCGCTCGAGAACGGGCAGATCCAGGCCTGGTTTCAGCCGAAGCTGGCTTTGATCGACAATTCCATCTGTGGCGTCGAGGCGCTGGCAAGATGGGTGCAGGATGATGGTGCGGTGCTGTTACCGGGCGAGTTCCTGCCGTGGGTGAGCCTGCATGGACTTGACGAGAATCTCTTGAGCCGCATCATTCAGGTTTCGGTTCAGGCGCAGAATGCATGGCTGCTGCAGGGGTATTCGGTACCCGTTTCGATAAACCTGCCGACCCATTTGCTGGATGATCGATCGTTGCCGGATCGGCTTTTGGCCATGGTTCATGCGGCCGGTGGGCGATCGCAGAGCATTTGTTTCGAACTGACCGAAGGTACCACCACCAGCAACCTGAGCGATTTTCACGCAGGCGCTTGCCGCTTGCGGATGATGGGATTCAAGCTGGCGCAGGACGATTTTGGTCAGGGGTATAGCTCGATTTATAACTTGCTGTCGGTGCCCTTCACCGAATTGAAAATAGATCGATCCCTGATACAGGGCTGTGTGAGTGACGACAAGGTAAAGGCGATTCTTGAAAGCGCCATTGCTCTCGGCCGAAGGTTGGGAATCGTCATCGTTGCCGAAGGGGTCGAGACCGCCGAGCAGCTGGCGGTGTTGCGGCGCCTGGACTGTACCGCCGTGCAAGGCACTTATGTTGCCGAGGCGATGGACCGTGAATTGATGAGCCACCGCTTGCGCCGGGGCTTTCTCGACGATGGTTGCCGGGTGCCGGTGGTCCATAAGGCACTGACCGCGCTGCCAGCGCCCTCGGTGTCTCGATGAGGCGCGCACCCTAGGTTTCGCTGGTTTCAATTCCGGTTATTTCTTTTACTTCAGGAGAGGGCGCTGCCGCTCGTCAGTGGCCCGCTTCAATAACTCATGTCGACCTTTACGAATCGCTGGGTGCAGAGCTTGGCGCTACTGGCTGCCTGCCTCATTGCCGTGACGATGGCACTTTTCTATTGGACGATCGATAGGGAAGTCAGCATCGAAAAAGAGGAAATGCAGCAGCATTTTCAATACATTATGGGCGACATTCTTGCCTTGCAGGATGCGCTCCTCTGGGCTGCGGATATCGAGGAATTCGATCATCTTCCGCTGACGATGTACCCATTGAAGCTGGCGCGTCAGCGCCACCAGATCGATTCCGCGCTGCAAGCATATTCCGTCACTAATGTGGTGACGGGTTTGTCCTACCAATTGACTTTCCGGTCATTGGGTAGCGAGGAGAGCGATCTCGATGAAGCTGAGGCGGTCTCCGCGTTGTCGAGCTTGGTTCTGGTCCGCCTCCTCTCACGCCTGACCAGGTTCGAGGTCGACCGGTTGCCGATAAATCTGCTCGACTTGAAGGAAGGCAGGCGCACCGCTTTCGGCTGCGACTTGCCTTTCATCGGCGATGCGCCAAGCTCGCGGCGTGCTTGTGCCTATGCCGACGACAAACTGGCCCAGATCATGCGTTCGAGACGAAAGAACGCGAACCAGGTGGTTTTCTGGAGTGGGCTTGGCGGCGAGGGCGAGCGCCAGGGGTTGATTGCATTTGCCAAAGTCAACGAGAAGCGCTCTTTTGTGCAAGGTGATTGGTGGGTCTCGGCGTCCTTGAGTTTCAACGATATGCCGCAGTTTCCCCATGTCGTAGGCGGTCACGGGCATATGCCGTCGTCTTACGAGGTTTACTCGCCCGAGGGGGAGTTGCTGACCACGAACATTCCGCAAGCCCGTCCGCTTTTGGCGGGCATCGGATTCTTGCGGGATTCCTGCATCGTCGAATTTACGAGCAAAGACGGCTGGAAAATAAAATACCAGCTCTCTTACTTGAATATATTGCGCGAGCTATATCCGCAGCTGGTCGTGCTGAGCCTGTTCCTGGCGGTCGGCTGCATGGCGGTCTATCTGTTTTCATGGTGGTACTTCAAGCGCCATTACTTGCCCGCGGTCGAGCAACGGCGGCGCACCATCGAAAGCGAGGAATTCGCCCGGGGGGTCATCGAAGTCGCGCAGGTCGCCATGTGTGTGGTGGATCGCCGGACGGGCAAGCCCTTGAAGGTGAACGCACTTGCCAAAGCATGGTTGGGCGACGACGATAATGTGCAGCATCTGGCGCGCAACTGGGTAGCTAGCTACGGGGCGAAGGGGACGGGCATGCAGACCGTCGCGTTGCGCATCGGGAATCGCCATTTCTCTGGCTGCTTTGCCCATGCTCGCTACGAGGACCATGACGCGCTTCTGTGTACGCTCTCGGACATCAGCGCGCACGTCAAGGCCCAGGAGTCCCTGGAATGGGAGAAGCGGGTGGCTGATCAGTCAAGTGCCGCGAAATCCGCATTCCTGGCAATGATGAGCCATGAGATCCGCACGCCGCTGTACGGCGTGCTGGGCACGCTGGAACTGCTGTCCGAGACGCGTCTTTCCCCCGAGCAGAAGGGGTATCTGGACACCACGCAACGCTCGGCCGGCATCTTGCTGCGGATCATCGGCGACGTCCTGGATATGTCGAAGATCGAGTCCGGCGTCATCGAGCTGGACGAAGCCGCGTTTTCGCCCGTCGAACTGACCGAAATGGTCGCGCAGGGCTATACCGCGACGGCGGTCAACAAGGCGCTTTCGCTGCATTGCGTCATCAGTCCTGACGTGCCACGAACGGTGTTCGGAGATGCCGATCGTGTCCGCCAAGTGCTGAACAATCTGCTCAGCAATGCCATCAAATTTACCGAGATCGGCCGCGTCCGGATCAGTCTGGATGCGGAAGCGGAAGCCGCCGGCCGTACGAAGTTGATCTGGCGGGTTTCCGATAGCGGCATCGGTATATCGAGCCAGGATCAGGCGCGGCTGTTCGAGCCTTTTTTCCAAGTGCGCGCCGAGCCGGGCATGGCTTGTGGAACCGGCCTGGGCCTGGCGATCTGCAAAAGCCTGGTTGATCTGATGGGCGGCGGCATGGAGGTGGCCAGCAAGCTGGGCGATGGCAGCACTTTCTCGGTCAGCCTGGAGTTGCCCAGGGTCGATGACAGCATCGCGGTGGCCCCTGCATTCGAGCCGCCAAAGGTGAGCGTGGTCGTTCGCGCGCCCACGGTGGAACTCAGGCGCCATTACCGTCAATGGCTGGAACGTTGGGGCGTGCAGTGCGACGGCGAGGACTTCGAAGCGACGCAGGGGCAGGAGAGGGTGCTCTTGAACGTATCGCCCGAGTTGATGACGCCGTTGCATTGGTCGGGCCGGCAAATCGTCGCGACGGAGCGCGGGCCTTTGCAACCGCAATGGCTGGCCGATGTGGTCTGCGTGTGCAGTCTCTCTCTCGCGGCGCTGGCGCAGGCGTTGTCGATGGTGATGGATGATAGGCAGGAGAGCCGCCCTTCGCCAGGAACCGCGGTAGCCGGCGCGCAGCCCAGCTTGATGGATGCGCCTTCATTACCGACCCAGCTTCTGAGGAGCACGGGGTTGCGGGTACTGCTCGCCGAAGACAGCCCCATCAACAGAGAGGTGTTGAGGCGGCAGCTCAAGTCGCTGGGCTGTTCGGTTGTGATCCGTGGCGACGGCGTCAGCGCGCTCAAGGCCTGGGACGCGGACAAATTCGACGTGCTCCTGACAGATGTCAACATGCCAGGCCTGGGCGGCCCGGAGCTGATCGGCCGCCTTCGTCAGGAGGGAATGGACAAACCGATCATATGCGTCACCGCCAACGCCCAGGTGCATCTGGGACGCGCGGCCGAGTATTCGGGGGTCGACGCTTGGCTGGTCAAACCCATATCGCTTCGAACTTTGCAGGAATGTCTATTGCATACCGTCGTGGCCCGGCTGCCTCGTGGCGCCAAGGCGGCGCGGGTTGCGCCCTTGGACGCCCCCGGGCCCCGCTATATCGACGAGGAAATGCCGCGTTTCCTGCATGGAATCTTCCAATCCGCCATGGAGGCTGACCTGAAGGTTATTCACCACTGTTTGGATGCGGCGGGCGAGACCGGCCTGCAGGCTGCTGTGCATCGGATACGTGGCGGTCTGGTGATGGCGGACCAGGAAAAGATGGCGTTGAGCTGGCAGGAACTGGAAGAGCGGCTGGAGACAGGAATACCTCTAGACGAGAAAGACATCGAGCGCGTATATGCCGCCGTCGGCATGCTGGAGACGATGCTCGGTCGGTTGCAGGAGAAGACGTCGTGATCGAAAGATCGTGATATCCGGGGGACATCAATGAAAAGCGCAACCATCGTACTCGCCGACGATCATCCGATCGCGACCGCCGGCGTTCGTTACGCCCTCTCGCGATTTCCGAACTACCAGATCCTGGGGGAGGCGCGCTCGTCGGATGAATTGGTCGACCTGATATCCGAGGTTCGACCGGATGTCGTCATTACCGACTACAACATGCCGGGCTCTGGGCGATTGGCCGACGGTCTGCGGATGATCGCCTATCTGAGAAGGACTTTTCCCGAGATCGGGATCGTCGTGCTTACCGTGATTTCATCGGCATCAATCGCGGCGAGCCTATACAAATTGGGCGTATCGGCCGTGCTTGTGAAGACGGGCAGTCTTGACGACCTGAGCGGATCGATCGACAGAACCCTGCAAGCCGTCCAGCGCTCGGCCCCCCAACCCGGTGTTCAGGTGCAAGACCAGGACGCCAGTGTCGACGTCCTCAGCAACTTGACGCGGAAAGAGTTGGAGGTGCTGCGGGAACTGTTCTCCGGGTTGAGCGTCAGCCAGATCGCCAAAAAGCAGCAGCGCAGCGTCAAGACCATCAGCGCGCAGAAAGTGTCGGCCATGCGCAAGCTGGGGACTTCCAATGATCACGAGCTCATCATGTTCCTGGCCGCGCACAACTTATTCACCTAGCGTTCGTCTGGTGGGAGTCAGGACGCCTGTTCCAGGCATGGACGAACCCCATACGCCTTTTGACACAGTCTTTTCAACCGCATCACTGTGCGGCAGCGTTTTCGCCGCGAGCCCTTGGGGCTTCTCCCTGAATCGGAAATAAACATGGCCAACTCCTCCCCCGCAGTCGTCACTGAAATCACCGGTCGCGCGTGGATACGCAACAGCGACGGGTCCCTGACCGAGTTGCATCAGGGCAGCAATGTGCCCGCCGGCAGCGACATCGTCACGGCCTCGGGCGCCAGCGTGGCGCTGCAGGTGGAGAACGGCATGCCGATCGTGATCGGCGAAGGGCGAGAAGTCGCCGTCACCGGTGACATGGCCGGCCCGCTGGCCGACCCGACTGAAGCGGCGGTGACCCCGCCCAAGGGCACCGACTCCGACCGCCTGCTGGCGGCCCTGCAAGCCGGCCAGGACCCGTTCGAAGTGCTGGACCCGACCGCCGCGACCCTGACGGGCGGCAGCGGCGATGATGGCGGCGGCAGTTTCGTGCGCCTGGCCCGCATCCTGGAAACCACCCGCCCGCTGGATCTGGCCTACCCCAACCCGGGCCGTGGCGCCGACACGATCGATCGCGCCGCCAGCGGCACGGGCGCCGGCGACGCCGCCGCGGGCGACACCAACAACGCGCCGCTGGCCGTCAACGACGACGCCCGCACCGACGAGAAGAGCGTCGTGCGCGGCAACCTGCTGACCAACGACAGCGATCCTGACGGCGATCCCCTGACCCTGGTGTCGGTCGGCGACCGTCCCATGACCTCGGGCGGCGTCAGCGTCACCGGCTCCAATGGCGGCACCTTCACCGTGCTGCCGGACGGCAGCTACACCTTCGTGCCCGGCAACAACTTCCAGAACCTGCCCGCAGGCCAGACCACCACCACCACGATTCCCTACGTCGTCACCGACCCGAGCGGCGCGACGTCCACCGCCACCGTCGAAGTGACCGTGGTCGGCGTCAACGACCCGGCCCAGATCACCCCGGCCCAACCGGGCGACGATGCCGGCACCGTGGTCGAGGACGAGAAGTCCACCGCCAACGGCAAGCTCAACGTGGTCGACGCCGACGACGGCCAGTCCTCCTTCGTGGCCGTGGCCGACCGCCCCGGTGTCTACGGCACGTTCTCGATCGACGCCAACGGCAACTGGGTCTACAACCTGAACCAGGCCGACGCGCGCGTGCAGTCGCTGGCCGTGGGCGAGACGCTGACCGAGACCATCACCGTCACCACCGCCGACGGCACCCAGAGCACCATCACCGTCACCATCGACGGCACCAACGACAAGCCTGAACTCAGCGGCAAGACCGATGGCGCCGTGACCGAGGACGACACCGACACCGCCACCGCCACCGGCAAGCTCGACGTCAGCGACATCGACACCCGCGACACGCACACCTGGACCGTCGGCAACGATGGCAAGGGCCAGTACGGCACCTTCACCGTCGAGCAGAACGGCAACTGGAAGTTTGAGCTGGACAACGAGAGTGCCAAGGTCCAGGCGCTGGCAGAAGGCCAGCAGGTCACCGACACCTTCACCGTCACGGTGGACGACGGCCATGGCGGCACCGCCACCGAAACCATCACCGTCGAAATCACCGGCACCAACGACGCCCCGACCATCACCGGCACGGCCACCGGCAAGATCCAGGAAGGCAGCACCCAGGCGCTGACCGGCCAGCTCACCCAGCATGACGTCGACACCAACGACACCCATACCTGGTCGCTGAACAACGACGGCAAGGGCCAGTACGGCAGCTTCACGCTCGACCAGCATGGCAATTGGACCTACAAGCTCGACAACGCCAATACGGACGTCAAGGCGCTCAAGGACGGCGAACACCTGACCGACAGCATCACCGTGACGGTCGACGACGGGCAGGGCGGCAAGGCCACGCAGGTCATCGCCATCACGGTCGATGGCACCAGCGACGGCGCCGTCATCACCCCGAGCAAGCCGGGCGATGACGCCGGCACCGTCGAGGAAGACGCCACGCTGACCGCCAGCGGCAAGCTCGATGTCATCGATCCGGATGCCGGCGAGGCCGTGTTCCGTCCGCAGACCGACTTCGCGGGCCAGTACGGCACGTTCTCGATCGACGCCAATGGCAACTGGCGCTTCAAGCTCGACAACAACGCCCAGGCCGTCCAGCAACTGGGCGCCAAGGATCACCTGACGGAAGTCTTCACGGTCACCACCGCCGACGGCACTAGCGGCCAGGTCACCATCACCATCAACGGCACCAACGACGCACCCACCCTCAGCGGTGCGGTTACCGGCGCCGTCAGGGAAGACGGCGCCCAGACCGCGTCCGGTCAACTGGACAAGGCAGACATCGACGCCAGCGACACGCATACCTGGACCGTCAGCAATGACGGCAAGGGCCAGTACGGCTCGTTCACCGTGGACGGCAGCGGCAAGTGGACCTACACGCTGGACAATGGCAGCGACAAGGTCCAGGCCCTCAAGGATGGCGAGACCGTCACCGACACCCTCACCGTCACGGTGGACGATGGCCATGGCGGCACCGCCACCGAAACCATCACCGTCGAAATCACCGGCACCCGCGATACCGCCATCATCACCCCGAGCAAGCCGGGCGATGACGCCGGCACCGTGCAGGAAGACAAGGTCTACACGGCCAATGGCAAGCTGGAGGTCACCGACAAGGATGCCGGCGAGGCCACCTTCAATGCCCAGACCGACGCCAAGGGCGAGCACGGCTCGTTCTCGATCGACGCCAACGGCAACTGGACCTACACGCTCGACAACACCGATCCCAAGGTCCAGGCCCTGGCCGTGGGCGAGAAGCTCACCGAGACCTTCACCGTCACCACCGCCGACGGCACCCAGAGCACCGTCACCGTCACCATCGACGGCACCAACGACAAGCCCGAACTCAGCGGCAAGACCGACGGCGCCGTGACCGAGGACGACACCGGCACCGTCACCGCCACCGGCAAGCTCGACGTCGGCGACATCGACACCCGCGACACGCACACCTGGACCGTCGGCAACGATGGCAAGGGCCAGTACGGCACCTTCACCGTCGAGCAGAACGGCAACTGGAAGTTCGAGCTGGACAACGAGAGTGCCAAGGTCCAGGCGCTGGCAGAAGGCCAGCAGGTCACCGACACCCTCACCGTCACGGTGGACGACGGCCATGGCGGCACCGCCACCGAAACCATCACCGTCGAAATCACTGGCACCAACGACGCCCCGACCATCACCGGCACGGCCACCGGCAAGATCCAGGAAGGCAGCAACCAGGCGCTGACCGGCCAGCTCACCCAGCATGACGTCGACACCAACGACACCCATACCTGGTCGCTGAACAACGACGGCAAGGGCCAGTACGGCAGCTTCACGCTCGACCAGCATGGCAATTGGACCTACAAGCTCGACAACGCCAATACGGACGTCAAGGCGCTCAAGGACGGCGAACACCTGACCGACAGCATCACCGTGACGGTCGACGACGGGCAGGGCGGCAAAGCCACGCAGGTCATCGCCATCACGGTCGATGGCACCAGCGACGGCGCCGTCATCACCCCGAGCAAGCCGGGCGATGACGCCGGCACCGTCAAGGAAGACGCCACGCTGACCGCCAGCGGCAAGCTCGATGTCATCGATCCGGATGCCGGCGAGGCCGTGTTCCGTCCGCAGACCGACTTCGCGGGCCAGTACGGCACGTTCTCGATCGACGCCAACGGCAACTGGCGCTTCAAGCTCGACAACAACGCCCAGGCCATCCAGCAACTGGGCGCCAAGGATCACCTGACGGAAGTCTTCACGGTCACCACCGCCGACGGCACTAGCGGCCAGGTCACCATCACCATCAACGGCACCAACGACGCACCCACCCTCAGCGGTGCGGTTACCGGCGCCGTCAGGGAAGACGGCGCCCAGACCGCGTCCGGTCAACTGGACAAGGCAGACATCGACGCCAGCGACACGCATACCTGGACCGTCAGCAATGACGGCAAGGGCCAGTACGGCTCGTTCACCGTGGACGGCGGCGGCAAGTGGACCTACACGCTGGACAACGTCAGCGACAAGGTCCAGGCGCTGACCGATGGCCAGAAGGTCACCGACACCCTCACCGTCACGGTGGATGATGGCCATGGCGGCACCGCCACCGAAACCATCACCATCGAAATCACCGGCACCCGCGACACCGCCATCATCACCCCGAGCAAGCCGGGCGATGACGCCGGCACCGTGCAGGAAGACAAGGTCTACACGGCCAATGGCAAGCTCGACGTCACGGACAAAGACGCTGGTCAGGCCAGTTTCACGCCGCAGACCGACCACCAGGGCCAGTACGGCAAGTTCTCGATCGACGCCCACGGCAACTGGAGCTTCAAGCTCGACAACGACGCCCAGGCCGTCCAGCAATTGGGCGCCAAGGATCACCTGACGGAAGTGTTCACGGTCACCACCGCCGACGGCACCAGCGGCAAGGTCACCATCACCATCAACGGCGCCAACGACGCGCCGGTGGCAGCCGACAGTGCCGCCAGCGTGACCGAGGGAGGCCGCCACACCTTCACCGCCGCCGAGTTCAACTTCAACGATGGCGCCGAAGGCAATTCGCTCGACAGCGTCATCATCACGCGCCTGCCCGTCGACGGCGCGCTGGCGCTGAACGGCCGGCCGATCACCGCGAACACCGTGGTCCAGGCCGCGGACCTCGCCGCGGGCAAGCTGGTCTACACGCCGTCGGCAACGGGTCAGAACGCCTCTTTCGGCTTCAAGGTGCGCGACAACGGCGGCACCGCCGATGGCGGCCGCGACACTTCCGGCGAGTACAACTTCGTCATCAAGACCAACGCATTCATCGCCGGCGACAACGACAGCAGCGGCACGGGCGCCAAGCCGCCCCTCAGCGGCGGCGCCGGTGACGACGTCATCCTGGGCGACAAGGGCGGCACCGTCACCACGGTCGAACCGGGCAAGAACTACAGCATCGCGCTGGTGGTCGACACATCGGAAAGTATGTTGGACCCTTCGGGCACGAAGGACATGAACCGGATGCAGTTGACGATCGACGCGCTCAAGAACCTGGCGAATACGCTGAAGGGCCACGACGGCATCATCAACCTGGCGCTGATCAGCTTCCAAGGATCTTCTGCTATCAGGCACACGGTCAAGGGCCTGAATGGAGACAACGTCGGCAGCTTGATTAAGGCCATCGAGGGACTCTCGGCCAAAGGGGGTACCAACTATGCGGACGCGTTCTGGCAAGCGAACAGATGGTTCAACATGCAGCCGGAGGCCTCCAAGGGCGCGCCGTTCGAAAAGGTCGTGTATTTTCTTACGGACGGCGACTCGATTTCCATGGATTACGCTGTCGCGCAGTTCAAGCTCCTGACCGACAAGGGCGCCACGGTCCACGCTATCGGCATCGGCCAGGGCGTCAAGGAGGAATACCTGAAGTTCTTCGATAACTCGGGCGAGATGGAGATGGGCAAGTTGACGTTGCCTGGTGGCGATGTCGTCGCCCCGGTTGGCCAGCCCGAGATCGTCAACACCGCCGAGGAGTTGAAGGCTGCCCTGCAGAGCGGATCGTCCAAGACGGATCCAACCGCCGTTGGCGACGACGTGGTCAAGGGTGACGCCGGTCACGATCTCATTTTCGGCGACGTCCTGAACACTGATGGCGACGTGCTGGACTGGTCCGCCGTGGGCGGCCGCCCGGCCGACCTGGCGCAAGGGGCGGGCGTGAAGGCGCTGCAGGTGTTCCTGGAGATGCGCGACGGCCATACGCCGAGCAACGGCGACCTGTACCAGTACATCAAGGAGCACCACGCCGACTTCAACCTGGCCGACGACGCGCGCGGCGGTGATGACACGCTCCAGGGTGGCAGCGGCGACGACATCATCTACGGGCAGGGCGGCAACGACACGCTGTACGGCGACGATGGCAACGACATCCTCTATGGCGGCACCGGCGACGACAAACTTCATGGCGGTGACGGCAACGATATGCTGCATGGCGGTTCGGGCAACGACAGGCTCGATGGTGGCAATGGCAGCGACTTGCTGATCGGCGGCAAGGGTGACGACATCCTGACCGGCGGGGACGGCAGCGATGTCTTCAAGTGGGAGTTGGGCGACCAGGGCACGACCGCCAAGCCATCTGTCGATACCATCAAGGACTTCTCGCTGGCCGCCGCGTCGGCAGGCGGCGATGTGCTGGATCTACGGGACCTGTTAACCGTCGACAAGGCGGACAGCCTGGCCCATTACCTGAACTTTCACAAGGAAGGCAACAACACAGTCATCGACGTCAACACCAAGGGCGAGCTGGGTTCCCAGGGCGCGGACCAGAAGATTGTGCTGGAGAATGTCGACCTGACGCACGATGGCCAGTTGAACAACCAAGCCATCATTGATGACCTGTTGCAGAAGGGCAAGCTCAACGTTGACCTGGGTTAGATCCATCCCGGTCCCCCAAGCCGATGACGGCCCCCGTCCTCCTCAGGCCCGGGGGGGGCTGATGGGTTATTTCATCGCCCGGTTGATTGCGCGGGTATGCTCGAGGAACTCGGAGATGGCAGGAAGTGGATCACCGGGTCGCTCGAAGCGCCTCTGGGTAGAGGCGTGAATCAGCGTCCGCCAGTTCCTGGTGCAAGACCCGGACGGGTACTTGCTTCGCTTCCCGTCAACTCTCGGCGAGCGGCCGTTCGCCGGGTCGCCCGGCGGTGCGGGCCGACCCGCCGGAAGCTCCTGCGTCTGATCCAGATTCACTCGGGACCGGGGCGACCGTTTGACAAATTTAGACCATCGGTCTAAATTGGCTTTACCCCTCATTCAGCCGCGCAATCCGCGTGATTCCATCTTGTCCGCCTCCACGCCAGCCACTCGTGCCAGATTCACCGCGCTAAGCGATGACGCGCGCGCGCGCTGGCTTGACCCGGCCGAAATCGAGTTCAGTGAACATGGGTTCGAAAATGCTTCGCTCAACCGCATCATTGCGGCAGCGGGAGAAAGCAAGGGGCGGACCTATCATTACTTTGCCGACAAGGGCGAACTGTTCCGCGCCACGCTTGAACGCAGTCTCGCCCGCCTAGGAAGGTTCGACGCGCAGGCCGAAGCGCTTGCCGGCGCCGCGCGAGATGCCTACTGGGCGCGGATCGCGGCCCTGTGCCGTCGATTGGCCGAGGCGCTTCAGCAGGATGAGCGCCTGGCCTGCCTGGTGCGGACCCTGCATCTGGAAGCCGCCGCGCAACGCGCCTGCGCCGAGCCGCTCGCGCAACTGCGGCGCCAGATCGAATCCATGCTGGCGTCCGGGCAAGCGGCCGCCGCAGTCCGAAACGACCTTCCTCTCGCGCTTCTGGCGGATGTTGCCTTGAGCCTTATCGTCACGGTGGACCGTTGGTTTGCGATGCATGCCTCTGCGCTGGATAAGCGCGAAGCGGCGCGCCTTTCCGAGGGCGCTTTTTCGCTGCTGATGGCGCCGCTTTTGCCCCCGGGCAATCCCGGAAAGACGAACCCATGATCCCGACGCGCGGTCTTGCCGCTCTGCTCGTTCTCAGCGCCGTGAACCTGGCCCTGATGGTGCCGGGCGGCCTTGTGGAAACCCGCAACTTTCCGGGATACAGCGTTGCCGTGCTGGCCGCGTTCAACCTCTTTCTGACGCTGCTCGGTCTCGGCAGCCTGATCTTGGCCTATCGCGTTTTACGGTCTGGGCGGGGCGGGGCTTTTTCGGTACTTGCCGGTGCCGCATTCATGGCGGTCTATCTGCTGGATCTGGCGACCGTCTTTCCCATTGCGGCGGCGCCGATGTCGACGACGCTCGCGGCCATGGAGTGGATTGGAACCGTCTTGGGCCTTGCGACCATGGCCGCCGGCGCATGGCTGGCGTTCGCGCAGGGTAAGCAGCAGGCCCGGTCTTCGCGGCTGCCGCTCGGGCTGCTGATCGCCATGGGCGTGATGACGGTGGCAATCGTCACGTTCGCCACGTTATCCGCGCGGTAGGTCTGGGCGGCCGATCCGGTGGTGGCTTCATGGAAATGGCCGAGGGCGCGATAGCGGCGGCGGCTTGGGCGAACTTCCAGGGGCCGCTCCGCGTAACAGTGACCGGGCAGGTCAGGCGGTATCGCCCGTCGCCGTGGCAACTTCGTTGTTATCCAGAGGTACGTTGATCTGGCACGAGATCCCCTCCTGCCTGAATTCCAATGTTGCTTTGGCGCGTAGCGTGAAAGCCAGTGCATGTTCGATCAGCTCGCTGCCGTAGCCGCGGCGGGTCGCGTTTGGCGCCACCGGCGCGCCGGTTTCGGTCCAGTCGATCACCAAGTGATCCTTGCTGTCTTGCGGCTGCACCCGCCACACGATATCCAGGCGACCGGCGCTATGGCTCAGCGCGCCGTACTTGACGGCATTGGTGGCCAGTTCGTGGATGGCCAGCGCCAAAGTCTGGATGTGGACCGCCTGCACCAGTACCGGCGGTCCCGAGAACGTGATCTGGTGTTCATTGCCGACGGCTTCCAGCTCGCGGCGCAACATGCCGCCGAATTCGATGCGCGCGGTGTCGCTTTCGCCCAGTAGATCCTGCACCCGGTCTAACGCGGCAAGGCGGGTGTCCAGGCGCTTGAAGGGTTCGCCGTCGCCCAGCGTGCGCCGGGCTACGTTTTTGACTAGCGCCAGCAGGTTACGGGTGCGGTGTTGTAGCTCGGATATCAGGATGCGGTGGCGCCGCTCCGCGTGGGTGACCTGCGTGATGTCGATGAATGTCACGACCACGCCGTCCACCTGGCTATCGCTGCCACGGTAGGGGACCAGGCGCAGTAGGTAATGTTTGCCATCCAGCGTTCCAGCGATGCGCCGTTCGATCGGCAGGTAACGATCGTAGACGTGCTGGATATCGCTGGCGAACGAGGGCAGGTCGAAACGGCTGGCCAAGTCGGTGATGGGGCGTCCGCAGTCGCTGGGCAAAATATTGAACACGTCACTGACCGCTGGCGTGAAGCTACGGATGATCAAGTTCTGATCCAGGAAAAGCGTAGCGATGGCTGTGCTTTCGAACAGGTTGTGCAGGTCGCTGTTGCTGCGGTCCAGCTCGTCGACCTTGCCATGCAACTCGGCATTGACAGTGTGCAGTTCTTCGTTCAGCGAGACCAGTTCTTCCTTGGAGGCTTCCAGCTCCTCGTTGGTCGATTGCAGCTCTTCATTGACAGACAGCAGCTCTTCATTGGAAGACTTCAATTCTTCAAGAGCAGTTTCGTATTCCTCGATCATCGACTGCAACCGTTCGCGCATGTCGCGCAATTCGCTTTCCAGGTGCCGTGTTGCGTCGTGACGCTGTGGATACGCGAGGTCTTGTGCCTCGTCCCGCGGCAGGACGGGGCCCTGGTCGTCGAACAGGATCAGATAGAGGGGCTCGGTTTCGTGTCGCGCCGCCAGGGGTTCGACAGTTAACGATATTTGCTGCACGCGGCCTTCGTCATCTTCCAGCGCGACATTTTTTCGAACGGCTGCCTGGCCCGTCTCGACGGCTTCATGCAGTAGCGTGCGCAGATCAAGTCGCAGGTCTTTACGGGCCAACGTCAGTACCTGCCGGGTGGGGGCCCCGGCCGCCGCTTCCAGGTATTTTCCGGTGCGGCTGGAGTAATAAACGATGTCGCCATCGCGGTTGACCAGCACATGCGCGGGGGCATGTTGCGACAACACTTGTGCGTCGACGGCTTGGCGTAGCGCGGTAGCGCCTGTTTGTTGGCGCGGCGTGCCGATGCTGGGTTGCCCCCGCGTCTGCAGCGCGGCCACTGGCAGCGCGGGGCGAGGTGGCGCGGCAATGTCTGCGCGGCGTTGGAAAATACGGTGTTTCTTCTCGATGGGGATGAAAAGCTCGCTGAATTGGCTGACGTTTTCAGACATTCCCAGGAATAGGTAACCGCCGGGGCGCAACGAATAGTGGAAGGTCGGAATGACTTGCTTCTGGATATCGCTGCCAAAGTAGATCAGCAGATTACGGCAGGAGATCAGGTCGATACGCGAAAACGGCGGATCCCGTAGGACACTGTGCGGCGAAAAAATGCAGATCTCGCGCACTTGTTTGTTGACTACGTAGCTGTCCCCGTCTGCATAAAAATGGCGATCGCGCCGCTCCTGCGACAAGTTTTCCAGCAGTTGACCGGGATAGCGTGCGGCCCGGGCCACGGCCAGCGCCCGGTCGTCGATATCGGTGGCGAACAACTGGATTTGCGGCGGTGACGGCATGCTGTCCATGTGCTCGCGCAGCAAAATCGCCAGGGAATAGACCTCTTCGCCAGTGGCGCAGCCCGGTATCCAGAGACGTACGGATTCGGCCGGGCCGCGGCCGTCCAGCAACTTCGGGATGACCAGACGCTGCAATGAATCGAACGCATCCTTGTCACGGAAGAAATTGGTGACGCTAATAAGCAGGTCGCGAAATAGCGCGCCAGCCTCTTGCGGGGACTGTTTCAGGCGCTCGATGTAGGCGTCTATGCCCTCGATTTGGTTGACATGCATGCGTCGCTGCACCCGGCGCATGAAAGTCTTGTTCTTGTAGCCGCTGAAGTCATGGCCGATGCGGCTACGCAGCAAGTTGCTAATTGCGAGTCCTGCCGCGTCCAGGCACACCGGGCCGCTGCCCTGCGGTTCGGGGGGCGGAACGTGCCGCGCGAATTCGGCTAACCGCGGGCCCATCTGCCCGACCGGGAGCACGAAATCGATCAGGCCGCTGGCAATCGCACTGTCAGGCATCTCGGGATTCAGGGGGCCAAACTCGTTCGTCGCTTGCGCCAGGGTCAGGCCCCCGTGCTCCTTGATGGCCTTGATGCCTAGAGTGCCGTCGGAATTACCGCCCGATAGGATGACCCCCGCGGCGACATCACCGCAATCGCGCGCCAAGGCGGTAAAAAACAGATCGATAGGGCGGCGGCCAGGCAAGTCCGCAGGCCGCTTGAGCACCCGCAGGCGGCGATGGCTGATCGACATGAGCGCGTCTTGCGGCAGCACATAAATGCAATTGACATCGACCTGCTGATTGTCGACCGCGGGCAGCACCTGCAGCGTGGTGTAGCGCGACAGAACTTCTGACAGATGGCTTTCGCGCGACGGGCTCAGGTGCGTAATGACCACGATGGCCACGCCGGGCGAAGGGGGCAGCCCGCGCAAGAACCCTTCGAGCGCTTCGATGCCGCCGGCGGAGGCGCCCACCCCCACGATAGGGAACTCCTGTTTGAGCGTCATGGCGCGGGGTACATGATTGACGGGATAAACAACGGATATGGGAGCATGGGACTCGCTGTGCCGTGGGCTATTGTTGTGAGCCAAGAAAACCGCATTTGGCCCGCGAGACTTGCTGCATGGGAAAGGTTCGTCGTATTGACGGGGTATTTATCAACATTACCACGGACGTATCGCATTTGTAATAAGGCGTGATTTAGCGTCGACCGGTTGGCGGGATGCGTGCCCATATAGGGTTGTTGCGCCAAAGATGCCACCCCCAACAACGCCATAAGGCGCCAATAAAAAAGCCCTCGGCTCTATGCCAAAGGCTTCGCATACGGATCAGACACTCAAAAGATCCCTAGAAACTCACTGAGTGGTCAAGCGTCGTTAATGTGACCGCATTCTCGAATCAATGACGATGCCTGCAGCGCTGCTTAGTGCTGGCCCGCCGGAGGGGCCTTTTTGCCGCTTTGGTCTGCCGGAGCAGCCTTGCGCGCCGCGTCCTCCTTCTGCTGCTGGGTTTGCTGCTCGGCCTGCTTTTGGGCGGGATCGCCCTGACCGGGCTGGGTCGGTGAGTTGGATGATGCACTTTGACGAATGGTCGAAGACATTGTGCGTACCTCTATAGTGGTTGTGACGAAGATGCCACCCCCCCAACGTACGCCGGTCCGATGGCATCTCCTAGGTCTCAATTGAAACAAGCTCTGTTGAGCGCGGACTCAGGCGCGAAATGCGGTCTGGCCGGGGCTGCGGCCGCTTGCCGCATTCGCTGCGGCTGCCGCGCCGGGCAGCGCCAATTGCTGCTGCAGCCACGCCAGATAGTCTTGGATGCCGGCCTCATTGCGCTGGCAGTACGACCATTTCTGATGTCGGCGCACGGTGATGAATCCCGCCTGGCGCAGGATGTCCAGATGGCGGCTGGCGGTGGGCTGGGAGACCTCCAGCATTTCGGCGATCAGTGTCATGCATACCCCGAAGGTTTCGGGGTCGGCGGACCATTGGTGGCCGAAGTGCTGCTTCGCCTGTGCCAGGTAACGCAGGATGGACAGGCGCACTTCGCTGGCCATGGCCTTGATTTGCAGGGATCGTGTCATTTGCCTATTATATTATCACTTAGCTAAATGACTATATGAGGGCCGCGCGTGCTCGACTTGCCGCACACCACGTTGATTCAGGGAAACGCCGTCCGCTGGGGCCGATTCGGCAGTGGCCCGCCTTTGGTGGCGATTCACGGCACGCCGTTTTCCTCGCAGGTCTGGCGCCGCATCGTGCCGGCGCTGACCGATCGCCGCACCGTCTATTGTTTCGATCTGGTGGGTTACGGGCAGTCCGAGATGCGCGATGGGCAGGACGTGTCGCTGGGGGTGCAGAACCGGGTGCTGGCGGCGCTGTTCAAGGAATGGGGCCTGCAGCGTCCGGATGTCCTGGCGCACGATTTCGGCGGCGCCACGGCGCTGCGTGCGTATTTCCTGGATGGGTTGCGCTACGCCTCGCTGACGATTTTCGACGCGGTGGCCCTGGCGCCCTGGGGCTCGCCCTTTGTCCAACACGTGCGCCAGCACGAACAGGCGTTCGCGGCGATGCCCGACTACATGCATCGCGCGCTATTGCGGGCCTACCTGCAAACGGCGGCCCATCAGCCGCTGTCCGAGGAGGCGCTGTCGGTCTATTGCGCGCCGTGGCTGGGCGCAACCGGCCAACCGGCGTTCTACCGGCAGATCGCGCAGATGGACCCGCGCTATACCGACGAGGTCCAGGGCAGCTACCGCGCGCTAGATTGTCCGGTACAGGTGCTGTGGGGAGAACAGGACCAATGGATTCCCCCGGGCCAGGGCGTGGCCCTGGCGGCGCTGATTTCCGATCGCCCCTGCCTGCCGGTGGCGGGCGCTGGCCACCTGGTGCAGGAAGACCGGCCCGAAGCCATTGTCGCGGCCGTGCTCAAGCAGATCGCGGCCGCCTGAGCGTGCGGCGAAGTCATGCCTGGACCGCGCTTTCGAACGACGACACGCTTGGTTGCACTAGAATCCCGGCAAATAGTCCGCCTGCACTGTTTTGGGAGCGCACGCCATGCTATCGACACTGATATATCGCAGCCGCGCCAGTCACTTGCAGAACCTCGACGCAATGAGCGGCCTGTTGGAGCTGGCCCGGCAGCGCAACACCGCCATGCACGTGACGGGCATATTGCTTTTCGATGGCGTCCATTTCGTGCAGCTTCTCGAAGGGCCCGATGCGGCGGTGGATGCGTTGTTCGAGTCGATCGGGCGGGATTCGCGCCATGGCAATGTCGTTCGTCTCATGCGCGACCACGCGGCGGCGCGTCGATTCGAAGGCGATTCGATGGCCCTGATCGACTTGCGCGAGCTCGATCCTGGGCAAGTGTCGTCGCGGCTACTCGCCCAAATGAAGACAAAGGGCCCTCTGTCCGGCAGCGATGACCGGGTGATCAACATCCTGACCTGGTATGCCCTGGCCCGCGGAACCCGCCATGTCGTCGACGGCGAGGATGCCAGCAACTGGCGGTTCGTGCGCGGCGGGCCGCCGGCGGATCAGGCCGCGTCCGGGGTCCAAGGACAGCGCTACCAGTTTGCGCTGCAGCCGATCGTGAAGCCGATGCACAGGGAAGTCAGTTCGTTCGAGTTTCTGATTCGAGGCCCCCACGGAGGTCCACCTGAGGAACTGTTTTCCTCCATTGCGCCCGGCGAATTGCATCGCATCGACCTGGAGTCCAAGGCGCTTGCCTTTCGCCTGGCCGGTCGATTGCCCTTGAAAGACACCAAAATTGCGGTCAATCTCTTGCCAAGATCATTGATGGCGGAGCCGCAGGCGGTGGAATTCCTGGCCGATCAGATCGCAGCGGCGGGGTTGTCGTCCCAGCAAGTCATCGTCGAGGTGACCGAGCAGGAGGCCGTGTCCAGCCCAAGCACCTTCAGCGGCGTGATCGAGCGCCTGCGCAGGGCAGGCATCGGTGTGGCAATCGATGATTTCGGCGCGGGTTTTGCCGGTTTGTCGTTGCTCGCGGAATTCCAGCCCGACAAACTCAAGATCGATCGCAAGCTCATTCAGGACATCCATTTGGATGGCCCTCGCCAGGCCATCGTGGTTGCGATTGTCGAGGCCTGCGCCGCGATGGGCATTACGCCCGTGGCGGAAGGCGTTGAGCGGGTAGAGGAATGGTGCTGGCTGCAAGCCGCCGGCATCCAGCGTTTCCAAGGTTATCTATTTGCAAAGCCTGCGCTCAATGGCATGCCCGAAATAAGCTGGCCTGAACGCGTGTAGCGGTATGCGTCGGCGGCGACTCGCGAGTCTGTCGTATTGCCCAGGGATGCGAAAAGCCCCCCGGCCATCGAATGGAACGATGGCCGGGGGGCCCAAGTGGCTGAGCTACGGCGCGATCAACGCAGCAGCGACAGCACCGTCTGCGGGACCTGGTTGGCCTGCGCCAGCACCGAGGTGCCGGCCTGTTGCAGGATCTGGGCCTTCGACATGTTCGACACTTCCGTGGCGTAGTCGGCGTCCTCGATGCGCGAACGCGCATTGGCCAGGTTGTTGATGACGTTGTTCAGGTTGGCGATGGTCGATTCCAGGCGGTTCTGGACGGCGCCCATTTCACCGACCATCTTATCGAGGACGCTGAAGGCGGCGTCTAGCGTTTTCATCGGGTCGGCGGTTTTGGTGCCTTGGCTGAAGTCTTCGGTGGTCAGCTTGCCGTCGCTGTTGATCTTGGCGCGGCTACCGATCTGGGGAGCATAGTCGCCTGTGCCGTTGCCGCCCACGACGGTGACCTTGCCATTGTTCTGGTCGACCGCGTACTGAGTAGTGTAAGTCGCGACCCGCGTGAACTTGCCCTTGTCATCCACGTAGGTGTCCACCGAATTGCCGCTGGTAAAGGCGATAGCGGCTGTTGTGACGCCGTCACCGATGGTCGCGGTTACGGCGCCGGCTGTGGTGGTGTTCTTGACATTGGCCAGCAGCGCATCGGATGCGATGGTGTCTTTGTATTCAATGGTGTTTGCGGTGCCTTGGTTATAGTACGTCATTCCATTGAGTGTGATCGACGTACTATGGGCCGTGCCTGCCTTCGCCGTCGCGGCAACGAGCGTATCAAGCGTGGCCGCGGTGGCGCTGGCATTGTTGGTGGTCAAGTTGTCAGCGGCGTCGAGGTAGGCGGTTCTGCCATTCATCGTGATATTGCCCACGGCATCGATCTCGATGGAGGACCCACCTGAGGTACCGTGCGTATAGACTGCGGAAACAGTACCGGTGGACGGGCGCAGCGCCGTTCCGAGGGCGGTTACTGCGGCGGCGCCAGACGCGAGGTGATTAAACGAGAAGTTCTTATGGGAGGCGTCGTAGGTGTAGTTGGCACCACCGTTGATGGAGACCGTATTGCCATTCTGGAGCTTTTCGAACACTTGGTCTGCGGTCGCGCTGGCGTGACTTGTGGTCACTTCGTAATTGCCTCCGGCGATCGTCACCCCACCAGCGGCGAGCAGGTCGGAGATTTTCGCATCGTCGTTTTTGGTCTTGCCGGAGCCGTTGATATTGAACCCATCAAGGCCCAGCGTCTTGGCGCTGACTTCCGCCAGGTTCAAGGTGATGGTTTCGCCGTCGTTGGCGCCGACCTGCAAGGTCAGGGGCGTGGCCTTGTCCGACAGAACCTTGACGCCGTTGAAATCGGTTTGCTGCGAGATGCGGTCGATGTCCGACAGGCGCTGGTTGATTTCGTCCTGGATCGAGTCGAGCTGCTCTGGCGAGTAGCTGCCGTTGGCGGCCTGCACCGCCAGTTCGCGCACGCGCTGCAGGTGGGTGTTGATTTCGGCCGACGCGCCTTCGGTGGTCTGCGCCAGCGAGATGCCGTCGTTGGCGTTGCGGGCGGCCTGGGTCAGGCCCTTGACGTTGGCGGTGAAGCGGTTGGCGATGGCCATGCCGGCGGCATCGTCCTTGGCGCTGTTGATGCGCAGGCCCGACGACAGGCGTTCGATGGCGGTGCCCAGCGAGGCCTGGGACTTGTTGAGGTTGTTCTGCGCAACCAGCGACAAGTAGTTGGTGTTGATGACTGCAGCCATGTGTTTGCTCCTGGAGAGGGTGGCTTTACAGGATCGGGCGGCGGAGGCGGCCCGATGGAAACGCGGCGAGCCGCTGTGCGGGGGCGCGGCTCGTCCGTTGCCAGGACTACGACCCTCGCCGATTTGTTCTTTAGCGGTTTGCCTGGGGCAGGCGGGTTTTATGATTATTTATGAGCTTTTGCTCGCCATGTGGCGCCGGGCCGTACCGCGGAACACGAAAAAGAAAGCCCCACCCGCGGGTAAGCGGGTAGGGCTTTCAGGTCTAGGCTCTCTTGGGGAAAGTTCTAAGACAAGGGCAGTGTAGGGCTTTTTGGGGCGTTGAAAACTCATCAATGCTCAAACGCGCGCGGGGGGCAGGCCCGCGCCGCGAGGCGCACGGAGATGTCGCGCAGCACCAGCAAGGATCCCTCGGAATAGATGTTGCGGATCTGCATGGGCGTGCCGTGGATCGTGGCGAGTTTCTTGCGCACCCGGTAGAGCAGGGCGTCGATGCGGTGCTTGTCGTAGATGACCTCGGGGTAGCCCAGGATCTGCGACAGGCGTTTGTGGCTGATGGGAAACTTCGGGCTCTGGATCAGCGAGGCCATGACGATGGATTCCTTGGCGGTCAGGCTGACCTGCTCGCCCTGCGCCGAGCGCAACTGGCGGGATTCGACGTCCAGGGTCCAGTCGCCAGGCTGCAGCGGGGCGGGCGAGGCCGTGACCAGGCGCCGTTCCAGCGCGCTCAGCGTCACCGCCAGCAATGGCAGTTGCACCGGCTTGATCAGGTAGTGGTCGGCGCCATCGCTCATGCCCTGCAATTGCGTCGTGATGCGCACGTTGGCAGTCAGCACGATGATGCCCATGGTGGGAAAGGCGCGATGCAGCGCGGCGATGTGCGCGAGCATGTCGCCGTCCGGCAGCGGCGCGCCGCTGACGAGGATTTGCGGCGGTTCGCGCCGGATGCGGTCGAGCGCGTCGTGCAGGGTGCCGCAGGTGTGCACGTCATGGCCAAGCCCGGCGACATGCCGGGACACGGTTTCGGCCCACTCGGGGGGATCTTCGACGACGAGAATGCGCATGCCAGCTCTTGCCCAGTCCGGCCGCGTACAGGGGGGCGCGGCGGAACGGGTGGAACGCGCGGCGTTCCACCTTGAATTCGATACAAGCGGAATTCTAGGGTCGCGCGGGCCTGCAACTGCCGGTCGGAGTCCTGCTTTTGTCTGATATTCATGCCGGCCAGAGTTCATGGGGATTTCTGACTTTTAGCTGAAAAATTATCGATATTTATCCAAGGCATCTTCTTTTAGTCCGACCTATAATCATCCCGAGAAGCGTTTTCATTCGTATATAGGGGCGATGAATCTTGACCAACAATAAGCAATCGATCCTGGCGCAACACGCCAGGCGGCACGCGCCGCGTTTCGCGCTGGCGCTGGCATTTCCTTGCGCCGGCGCGCTGGCGCAAAGCGCGGCGCCCACGCTGCAACCGGTGACGGTGACGGCGGATTCGGTGCAGAACACGGACCTGCCCGCGCCATACGCGGGGGGGCAGGTGGCGCAGGGCGCGCGCCTGGGCCTGATGGGGAACCGGGACGTGATGGACGCACCCTTTAACGTCACCAGCTATACCTCCGAACTGATCCGCAACCAGCAGGCCCGCACGCTGGCCGACGTGCTGGCCAACGACGCGTCGGTGCGCTTCACCACTTCCAGCGGCCACGCGTACGAGAACTTTCGCATTCGCGGCTTTGACGTCAACCAGAACGACGTGGCCATCAACGGGCTGTATGGCCTGGCGCCGATGGGCCGCACGCCGGTCGAATTTGTCGAGCGGGTCGAGGTGCTCAAGGGACCGAACGCCCTGTTTAGCGGTATGGCGCCCAGCGGCGCGGTGGGCGGCACCATCAATCTGGTGCCCAAGCGCGCCGACGACATCCCCAATGCCACCTTCGGCCTTAACTGGCAGGGCGACGGACAGTTGGGCACGACCATTGACGCTGGCCGGCGCTTTGGCGCCGACAACGCCTGGGGCGCCCGGGTCAACGGCGCATTCAGCGAAGGCGCCACCCCGCTCGATGGCCAATCGCGCAAGCGTCAATTCCTGTCCGCCGGGTTGGACTACCGGGGAACCGCGCTGACCGCCTCGATCGACGCCTATCACAGCCAGGAATCGTTCAGCGGCGGCACGCCGGCCATGTTCTGGTTCGGCGGCTCGGTGGTGCCGAAAGCGCCCGATCCGCGCATCAACCAGTTCAGCACGGGCTACGGCAGCATCCAGAGCAATGCGGTGATCGGACGCGCCGAGTACCGCTTCAATGACAACGTGTCGGTATTCGGCGCCGTTGGCCGGCGCGACAGCCACCAATCGGGTCTGATCAATGGCACCCATGCGCGCCAGATCGACGCCAACGGCAACTTCACCGGCTCGATCATCGGTCAGCGCGCCTATACCGACGCCACGTCGGCCGAGGGCGGTGTGCGAACGCGCTTCAGGACCGGCAGCGTGGGCCACGAACTGGTGCTGCAGGCCTCCTTGCTGGATCTGGAAGACGGTTCGGCCACTGGCAAGGCGTCGATGTTCAAGTCCAATATCTACCACCCGATCACGCCGGTCATGCCCGGCGTGCCCGACAGCGCCTCCAAGACCGCCGAGAACAAACTGTCGAGCCTGGCGCTGGTCGACACGCTGTCGTTCTTCGACGACAAACTGTTGCTGACCGGTGGGGTGCGCAACCAGCGCGTCAAGACCACCAACTTCGACAAGAGCGGCAGTGTCACCACGCGCTACGACAAGGAGGCCGTTACGCCCGCGGTGGCGGTGGTGGTCAAGCCATGGGGACCGGATCTTTCGTTCTACGCCAACTATGTGCAGGGCCTGAGCAAGGGCGACAGCGTCACGGATACCTCGGCCACCAATTTCGGGCAGGTGTTCGCACCGTACAAGACCGAGCAGAAGGAAGTCGGCGTCAAATGGAACGCCGGCACTTTCACCAACACGCTGGCGCTGTTCCAGATCGACAAGCCGATGCTGGTGACCGAGGGCTCGACCTTGCGGCCGACCTACGCCGATGGCGGTGAAAAGCGCGTGCGCGGGGTGGAGTGGAACACTTTCGGCGAGCTGGGGCGCGGCGTGCGCGTGCTGGGCGGCGTGACGTATACGCAAGGCACGCAGACCAAGACCTCGTATGGTCGCTACGACGGCAACACGGCGGTCGGCGCGCCGCGCTGGCAGGCCAATACCGGGCTGGAATGGGATACCCCTTGGGTGCCCGGCCTGACCCTGAGCGCCCGCGTGCAGGCGACCTCCAGCCAGTATGCCGACGCCGCCAACAAGCTCAGGATCCCGGGCTGGGGCCAACTGGACTTGGGCGCGCGCTACGCGATGCTGATCAACGGCAAGGATGTCGTGCTGCGCCTGAATGTCAATAACGTGTTCGACAAACACTATTACGCCGGCAGCTTCAGCGACACCACCCCGATCGCCACGCTGGGTCCGGCGCGCACCGTGACCGCCTCGGCCAGCATCAGCTTCTGAGCCCGTTGCCGCGCGTGATCCGCGCCCCGTTGCCGGACGGATCTGTCCGGCAACGGGGCGCCGCTTGCAAGGATGACTATGCCTTCCCTGGTTCTTCCCAGCCTGTTCGTGCTGTTTCTGGGCTGTCTGTGCCTGTATCTCGCCTCGCCCAACCAGCGCTGGCGCCGCGCGCCGAGTCCGCCGCTGGCCGCGCGCGGCGCGGGTGTCGTGCTGCTGGCGCTGGGCGGTGCGGGCTGCCTGCGCGCCTTCTCCACGGTGGCGGCTGTTTTTGTGTTCTGCACCGCCCTGATGCTGTTCTTCAGCCTGATCCCCTATCTGGGCGCACTGGCCGCGTTGCGGCGCAGCGATGCCGATGCGGCGCGCTGAATCCGCCAGGCCGGACAGGCCCGCTTCGATCCGCCGCGACTGGGTCGCCAAGACCCTGGCCGGCGCCTTGCTGGGTTTCGCGCTGGCGCTCGGAGCCAGCGCCGTGCTGGCCGCATTGACCCAGGCCGTTCCCCTGGCGACTCGCTCGCAGCTTGCCATGTGGCTTGTGCCGCCGGTGTGGCTGGGCGTGCTCGCCGGCGTCTATTTCTTTTCCAGTGGGCTGCGGGCCTGGTGCTGGCTGGGCGGGGCCTGCGCGCTGCTGTACGGCGGGCTGTTCCTGGCCGGCGCGCTGTGAGGTGTTGTGGCGATCATGAAAGCCGACTACATACGCATCTACAAGTCGGTCCACACCTGGACCGGCATCCTGGCGGGCATGGCGTTGTTCATCGCCTTCTATGCCGGCGCGCTGACGCTGTTCAAGGAACCCCTGTCGCGCTGGGCAACGCCGCCATCGGCACAGGCGCAGGTGCCGCTGGACGAAACCCCCGACCTGATCGCCCGGACCCTGGCGGCGCGGCCGGAGGTGGCCAAGGGCTTCGACATATACCTGCGGCAGACCGAAAACGTGCCGGCTCGGCTCGGTTGGGAAGTGCGCGACGCGCGGGCCGACGAGCACGATGAGTCGGCGGTGCGCCACTATGTCGCGGTGCCCGGGGCCGACGGCGGGCTGCGGCTGGAGCAGGCCGCGCCCAGCGGGCTGGCTGCGTTCATCGACGTGCTGCACCGGGTGGTGGGCCTGCCGGTCGACACCGACCCCAATCGCTGGATCATGGGGGTGATCGCCGCGCTGTACGCGCTGGCACTGGTATCGGGTGTGGTGGTGCTGTTGCCCTCGCTGGTCAAGGATTTCTTCGCCCTGCGCATCGGCAAGAACCGCAAGCGCATGTGGCTGGACGCGCACAATGTGGTGGGCATCGTGTCGTTGCCGTTCCATCTGGTCATGGCGCTCAGTTCGGTGGTGTTCGCGTTCCATGACGGTATCTATGACCTGCAGGACAAGCTGATGTACCAAGGCAGGCTGGAGGCGGTGTTCCAGCGCCCGGGCGGCGCGGCCGGGGATGCGCCGCGGCGCGATCCGGCGGCCATGCTGGCGCCGCGTGAACTGTTGGCGCGGGCGCACGCGGCGGCCCCGGGTTTCGTGCCCGAGGTGCTGCAGTACCAGCAGGTCGACGGGCCACGCGCGGTGGTGCGGGTGTGGGGCAAGGACCCGCGCGCGGTGTCGCCGCGCGCGCGCGGCGGCTTCGTGGCGATCGATCCGTACTCGGGCCGTATCGTCAACCGCGATTACCTTCCCGGCGCGCAAAGCGCCGCCAATCTGTGGATCAGCAGCTTCTTCGCCCTGCACATGGCGGCCTTTGGCGGCGTGACCGTGCAGTGGCTGTATTTCCTGCTGGCGCTGGCGGGCGCCTGGCTGTTCTACAGCGGCAACCTGTTGTGGATCGAAACGCGCCGCAAGAGCGCCGACCGCAAGACGGGCGCGATTCCGGCGCAGCGGCGCGACACGCGGCTGATGGCGGCGGCCACGGTAGGGGTCTGCCTGGGCAGCGTGTGCGGGATTTCGCTGATGATCGTCGCGGCCAAATGGCTCAATGGCCACGTCGCGGGCCTGGATGGCTGGCTGCGCGGGCTGTACTACATGAGCTTTTTCGCCAGCATCGCGTGGGCGTTTCTGCGGGGCGGCGCGATAGCAGGCGTGCAGCTGCTGTGGACGGCGGCGGCAGTGACGCTGGCGATTCCGTTGACGTCACTGGTGGGCGCGTTGTGGCCCGCCAGCGGCCTGTGGGCGCATACCTCGGCCGCGGCGTTGGCCGTGGATGGCACGGCGCTGGTGGCTGCCCTGGGCTTTGCCGGGATGGCGCGGGCCGGCGCGCGGCGCGTTCGAGACGGCGCACGCGACAGCGTCTGGGCGCTTGGCGCCGAGGCGCGCGCGCGCACGTGATTCCGCGCGCGGCACTAAGATGAGTCCGCGCGCGGCGCTAGGCCCGCTTGCCGCGCGTGGCCGCGGCCGCCTTGGCATCGCCGCCACACGCCAACACGGCTTCGCGGAACTCGTTCATCAGCGGCGACCAGGTGGTGCCACGGCGTGAGATCAAGGCAATACTGCGCCGCAAGGGTTGCCCCAACGCCACCGGCAGCGGCGTGACGGCCACCGTACCGGCCAGCGCGCTCAGCGGCAGCACGGCCAGCATGTCGCCCTCGGCCAGCAACTGCAACGATCCCGGAGAAAAATGCTCCACTTCGAGCGCCGCGGCCGGCGGCGCCAGGCCGGCCTCGGCGAACCGCGCATCCAGCATGCGGCGCACCACCGAGGTCGGGCGGGGCAGGATCCAGCGCTGCCCGGCCAGGTCGCGCCAGTGCAGGCGCGCCCGTGCGGCCAGGGGATGGCGCCGGCTGGCGGCCACGCACAAACCATCCTCGAACATGATCTCGTGGAGCAGGGTGGCGGGGCCGTCGGCGTAGACCGGGGTTACCGCCAGGTCGAGGCCGCCGCGCTCGACCTGCTGGTTCAGGTCGTCGGACAGGCCTTGCGTGAGCTGCAGCCGCAGCGCTGGCCGGCGCGGCAACAGGCGCCGCAGGGCGGGCATGACCACGCTATCCACCGTGACGCCGGTGGCGCCTACGCGCAACAGGCCGGCCTCGCCCATGCGCAGCTCCATCGCGTGGCGCACCGCATCGCGGTACTCGGCCCAGAGCTTGTTGGCGTGCTGCAGGAACACCAGGCCCTCGGAAGAGAGCCGCAGGCCGCGCCCGTGGCGCTGCATCAGCGCCAGCCCGGTATCGGCCTCCAGCCGCCGCAACGACTTGGACAGCGCCGGCTGGCTCACGCCGCAGGCGGTGGCGGCGCGCTCCAGGTGGCCATGCTCGACCGCGGCCAGGAAGTACTCGATATCGCGCAATGACAGATTCATGAATCTTGGTTATTCCAGATCACACTTTCAGGAATGTTAAGACCGGATGACGCTTTTAGAATCCCGGACATACCCCGAGACCCTCCAGGAAACGCCGTTATGTCCCATCGCCCCAATATCGTGCTGATCGTCGCCGACAATCTCGGCTGGGGCGAGCTGGGCTGTTATGGCGGCGGGGCGCTGCGCGGGGCGCCTACGCCGCACATCGACCGGCTCGCCAGCGAAGGGCTGCTGTTGCAGAACTTCAACGTCGAAAGCGACTGCGTGCCGACCCGTTCGGCGCTGATGAGCGGCCGCCACCCGATCCGCACCGGCTGCCTGCAATCGGTGCCGCCGGGCCTGCCGCAGGGCCTGACGCGCGACGAGATCACGCTGGCGCAGCAGTTGTCGGGCCAGGGTTACGCCACGGCGCATTACGGCAAGTGGCACCTGGGCGACATTCCCGGCCGGTTTCCGTCGGATCGCGGCTTCGACCATTGGTACGGCATTCCGCGCACCACCGACGAAAGCCAGTTCACCTCGTCCATCGGTTTCGATCCCAGCGTGGCGGATCTGCCCTACATCATGGAGGGCCGCGCCGGCCAGGCGTCGACCCAGGTCAAGCTGTACGACCTGGACAGCCGCCGCGGCATCGACGCCGACCTGGTGCGCCACGCCCAGGCCTTCATGCGCGAGCAGGCGCACGCCGCGCGCCCGTTCTTCCTGTATCTGCCGCTGGTGCACCTGCACTTTCCGACGCTGCCGCATCCGGACTTCGCCGGCCGTACCGGCGCAGGCGACTTCGCCGACTCCATGGTGGAAATGGACCATCGCGTGGGCCAGATCGTGGCCGAGGTGGACCAACTGGGGCTGCGCGACGACACGGTGTTCATCTTCTGCAGCGACAACGGTCCGGAGTTCCGCAAGCCCTACCGGGGCACCGCCGGCCCCTGGAGCGGCACCTATCACACCGCCATGGAAGGCAGCCTGCGCGTGCCGTTCATCATCCGCTGGCCTGGCAAGGTGGCGCCCGGCCGCGTGTCCAACGAAATGGTGCACGTGACCGACCTGTTCACGACGCTGTCGCGCATCGGCGGCGCCGACATCCCGGCCGACCGGCCGATCGACGGCATCGACCAGACCGACTTCTTCACTGGCGCGCGCGCCGATTCCACGCGCGAGGGCTTCCTGTTCTACATCAAGAACGAGTTGCGCGCGGTCAAGTGGCGCGACTGGAAGCTGCACTTCTATTGGGAACCCGAGGTCAACGAAGGCAAGGGCAAGCTCGAATCGCCTTACCTGTTCAATCTGAAACAGGACCCCAAGGAAGAAAGCGACATCCTGATCTTCAACACCTGGGTGCTCGGGCCGATGCTGAAAATGGTGCAGGCATTCAACCAATCCTGCGCCGAGCATCCCAACACCACACCCGGCCGGCCCGACCGGGATTGAGCCGCCCGCGCAGACGGGGGGCGTTCATACAAGGGGAAATCATGAAATCCGTCATCCGACGCTTCGCACTCTGGCTGGGGTGCGCCACGGCCCTGGCGCCAGCCTGGTCCGCGCAGGCCGAACCGGCCCTGGCCTGGCCCGCCCGGCAGATCACCTGGGTCGTGGGCTTCGTGCCCGGCGGCACCGCCGACGTACTGACCCGCGTTGCCGCGCAGGAACTCTCGCGCCGCAGCGGCCTGACGGTGGTGGTGGAAAACAAGGCGGGCGCGTCCGGCGCGATCGCGCTGCAACTGGTGGCGCGCAGCCAGGCCAGCGATGGCTACCTGATCACCGTGCCCGGGCCCCTCATCTATCCCAACCCGCAGCCGGCGATCGGCAAGGAACTTGCGCCGGTGATGCTGCTGGCGCAAGGGCCCATGGTGATCGTGGGGCCGGCCTCGCGCAGCCTGCCGGGTCTGGCCGAGGTGCTGGCCGATGCGCGCAAGCATCCCGAGGCGTGGAGCTTCGGCAGCTCGGGCAACGGCACGTCGCAACACCTGGCTGGCGAGCTGCTGAACCAGTACGCCGGCACGCGCATTATGCACGTGCCCTACAAGGGCGGCGGCCAGGCCGTTTCGGATGTCGCGGGCGGCCAGATTCCGCTGGCCATCCTGGGCTCGGCGCCGGTGCTGCCACAGATCCGCGCCGGCGTGCTCAAGGCCTATGCGGTCACCACGCGCGCGCGCCTGGCTTCGCTGCCGGATGTGCCCACCGTGGCTGAATCGGGCTTTCCGGACTACGACGCGAGCCAGTGGTTTTCAGTGGCGGCCTCGCCCGCGATCGACGCGGCGGTGCTCGACCAATTGAACGCGCTGCTGCGCCAGACGGTGCAGTCGCGCGCCTTCCAGGACGCGGTCGCCACCGCCGGCATGACCGCTGGCGGCGGCTCGCGCGCCGATTTGCAGCGCTTCATCGCCGATGACTCGGCCAAGTGGCGCAAGCTGCTCGACAGCGGCGCGATCAAGCTGGGCAACTGACGCGCCGTCCGCGTTCACGCCGGGTCCGCCGGCGTGGGCAGCGGCGCGCCGGCGCCGGTGCGCTCGACGATCAACTGGTAGTGGCGCGGGCTGCGGTGCTTGGCGAAATTGAACACGTGCTCGCGGAAGGTCTGGCCCATGGCCAGATCGATCCGGGCCGTGATGACTTCGTCCTCTTCATAGGTCGAGCGCGCCACGATTTCTCCGGACGGCGCCACGATCATCGAACTGCCGATCATGTGGTGGCCGTCTTCCGAGCCGCATTTGCCGGCCGCGCCGATCCACACGGCATTCTGGTAGGCGCTGGCCTGCAGCACGATCTCGTGCGTGCTGGTGCGCCAGTGCGCCGGTTCGTTCCAGTGGATGTTGAGCGAGGGCGTGTTGTAGCCCAGCACGATCAGCTCGGCGCTTTGCAGTGACATCACGCGGTAGGTCTCGGGCCAGCGGCGGTCGTTGCACAGGCACATGCCGACCTGGGTGCCTTCCAGGTCCCATACGCCGAAGCCCAGATCGCCGACTTCGAAGAATTTCTTTTCCAGGTGCTGGAAGGGCGCATCGGTCTTGTGGTCGTCGTGGCCGGGCAGGTGGATCTTGCGGTACTTGCCGATGATGCGCGCGGTCCGGTCGACCAGCACGGCCGTGTTGTAGCGGCGGCCGTCCGGCGTGATTTCGGCATAGCCAAGGTAGAAGCCGATGCCCAGGTCGCGGGCAGTGTCGAACAGCGGCTGCACGTCGGCGTTGGGCATGCTGCGCTCGAAGAAGCGCTCGACCGCCTCGGCTTCGCTCATCCAGTAGCGCGGGAAGAACGTGGTCAGCGCCAGTTCCGGAAAGACCACGAATTCGCTGCCGCGCGCGGACGCCTCGCGCATCATTTCGACCAGTCGCTTGACCACGGCGGCCCGATCGTCGGCCAGATGCACCGGGCCCATTTGCGCGACCGCCAGGCCAAGCTTGCGGCGGGTGGACGTTTTGCTCACAGGAAAGCTCCTCGTAGGGGGATCGAGGCCTGGCATGCGGCCCCTTGGATTCAAACCGCGTAGATTGCCCGCTGGCGAGCGATAGGGGAACCCGGGGCGGACGGGCGCGGGCGCCCGTCCCGGAACTGGCGTTGTCCGGGTAAGTGGCTGTTTTGAATGATGATTTTTCAGCCCGGCGGGCGCGCGCGCGGCGCCGGGCATAACCCCGGCGCATGGGTCATGCGCAAAGATTGATAGGCGGGCGGAGCGTGCGCGCCGCGCGCCTTACGGGAAGCGCCAGCGCAGCCCCGCCGACAGGCCATTGCTGGCCACGCCGCCACGGCCGAATTGCAGGGTGCCGTTGACGAACCAGGACAGCGCGTTGCCGAGCTGGGCGCGGACGCCCATGCCGACCCAGCCGCTATGGCGCGGCAGCCCGATGCCTTCGACCTGGAAGCTGGCGTCGGGGGCGCCGCCAAAGGCGGCCGTGAAGTCCAGCCGCGCCGGATTGCCGTAGCGGTAGGCGCCATAGGCGCTGAAGGTGGTGAGGCCGCCGGCCCAGTCCACCGGCGCGGCGCGCAGCCGCAGGCCCAGCAGTCCGGCGCTCTGGTCGTAGGCGCGCGCGCCGGACTTCAGGGCGAAGGGATGGCTGCCCTCGTCGATGGCGCCGCGCCGCAGGTGGTCGTGCGACAGGCCCACGAACGGGGTGAGGCGGCTGCCATGGCCGGCGAAGGCGTGGCCGGCTTCGAGGTACAGCGAGGTCAGGCCGTCGGCGCGCCCGCTGTCCAGGCGCGTGGTGGCGCCCACCAGGACATCGCGGCGGACGTCGGCGTGGATCCATTCATGGCCGGCGCGGGCCGCCACATAGGGCCCCTGGTCGGCGCCCAGGCGCGCATACAGCGATAGCCCGGCGCCCTGGCTCCTGGCGCGGCCGCCGTAGCTGTCGAAGCTGGCCTTGGCGTCAGACCAGGCCAGGGCGATGCCCACCACGGTGTCGGCGTTGATGGCGTGGTCGAAGCCGGCCTGGCCGCCATACAGGCGGGTGTTGGCGCTGGCGTAGCCGGACTGGCGCAGCCGGCCCGTGGCGCCGATCATGTTGACCCAGCCGCCGGTGCGCGCGCCGGACGGCGCGAGGTCGTCGAGGCGGTCGGTCAGGGCGCGGTCCACCGTCTGCGCCTGCTGGAATGCCAGCGCCTGCGACGAGGCGTGGATCTGTCCGCTGACGCTGTCCAGGGCGGCGGCCAGCGACGTGGCGTCGGCCACGGCTTGCAACTGGGCCGCGCCCGCGACGAAGGCGTCGCTGACGCGGGCCTCCGCGCCCAGCGCTTTCTCGTCGGCGGCCTGGAAGGCGGTTTCGATGGCTTGCGCGGCGGCCAGCCGGCCGGGCTGGCCGGCGTACAGGCCTTGCGCCACCTCCGCGACGTCCTTGCGCGCCACGTTCAGGTCGACCTGGGTGGCCGAGTAGTCGGGGCTGACCGCATACAACAGGCCCGCGCCCGCGGTCACCGTGCCGAAACGGCCGATCACCGCGCCGGCCTTGACCGCGGTCTCGCGCGACATGACGACGTAGGCGTCGTCCGGTTTGGTGACCACCAGGGTGGAATCGTTCAGGCTGGCGGCGCCATCGACCGTCAGGGCCGTGCCGAGCTGGGTGGTCAGGTTGGCTTCGCGCTCGGCGGTGTAGTCGCCGAGGATGTGCAGGCCATTGCCGTCGGTCCGCAGTGTGCCGCGGTTGTCCACCGAGCGTCGCGCCACGCCGCCGTCGGCGCTCAGGGCGCCGTCAGGCTGGATGGCGATGTCGCCGGCAAGGCTGCCGTACAGCTCGACGGTGCCGTTGTTGATGGTGGTGGTGCCGGCGTAGCTGTTCTGGCCCCACAGCACCAGCGTGCCGGTGCCGCCCTTGGTCAGGCCGGCGTCGCCGCCGATGTCGTTGAAGAACTCCGAGCGCATGTCATCGAAACTGGCCACGAAGTCGCCGCCAAGCGTCAGGCGCGTGTCGAACAGGGCGGGGCCGCGCACGGCGCGCTCAATGTTCAACTTGCCCCAGCCAAAGCGCGCCCGGTCGCCCAGGTCGTCGGTGGTCGACAGCACGGTCTGGCGCAGGGCGCTGTTGTCCATCCAGGGATAGGCCTGCGCCACCAGCGCCGCGGTGGCCGCGACCATGGGCGCGGCGAACGAAGTGCCGGTGAGGGATTTGGCGCGCGTGCGCACGCTCAGGCACCAGTTCGCCGCGACACCGCAGGCGTCGGACCACAACGCGAGATTATCAGCCCCGGACTCCAATTGCGTGACCGTGAGCCAGCCGCGTTCAAGCGCGGGCATGACATACGGCGCGCCCGCGATCAGGTAGGGATTGTCCCGCGATTCGTTGCCGTTGGCCCAGACCAACAACTGGTTGTTGCGGGTCACGGCGGTCAAGTAGATCGGGAAATAACCCCTGACGGTGGCTGAGTCGGGCCGGGCTTCACTACCGTCTGGCAGCGCCTGCGAGGCGACGATGGTGAAGGACCAGGAGTTGTTGATGATCCTGACCCCGCGCGCGTTCATGGCGGTCATCAGGTTTTGCAGGTGTACGTTCGAGAAGCTGGTAGGCCGGTTGGCCTGGTACAGGTTGACACCGGTGGCCACACCCCTGGGAAAGCTGTCGCCCGCCACGCTCTGGCCGGCGAGGACGCGGCTGACCATGGCGCCGTGGGTGGTGACCGCGCCCCTGGCGTCAGTAGGCTCGGCGGATTCCGGGGCGATGACCTCGCGCAGCGCGCCGGCCACCGCGGTCTTGTGGTGATCCTTGGCGGGGTCGGCTTCGAAGCCATTGTCGATCACGCCGACGTTGACGCCGGTGCCGTCGAACGCGGTCACCAGCGGCACCGCCGGCATAGGCGACGTGGGCCGCCAGCCGGGAATGCCGCCGTCGCTGATGGGCACGGGCGGGCCGATCGGAATGGGGGCGGGCAGCGGCTCGGCGGGCTCGACGGGAACGGCGGTTGGGCCGGCTGAGGTATCGGTATCGGCTGAGGTGTCGGTATTGACGGGTGTGTCGGTATCGGCGGGCGTATCGGTATTGACGGGTGTGTCGGTACTGACGGGTGTGTCGGTATTGACGGGTGTGTCGGTACTGACGGGTGTGTCGGTATCGACGGGTGTGTCGGTATCGACGGGTGTGTCGGTATCGACGGGCGTGTCGGTATTGACAGGTGTGTCGGTATTGACGGGTGCGTCGGTATCGACCGGCGTGTCGGTATTGACGGGTGCGTCGGTATCGATGGGCGTGTCGGTATTGACGGGTGTGTCGGTATCGGCGGGCGTGTCGGTCTTGACGGGTGTGTCGGTCTCGGCAGGTGGGACCGTGTCGTCGGGCGGGACTGGCGTGTCGGGCGCAGGCTCGACGGGAACGGCGGTGGGGCCCGGGTCGGCGGACGTACCGGAGTCGTCAGGCGTGCCGGTATCAGCGGGTGGGAGAGGCGCGACGGGTATGGGTTCAACGGGCACCGGCTCGACAGGAACAGGCTCGGCGGGAACGGTGGCTGGGTCAGGGTCGGCGGGCGTGTCCGTATCGGCGTGGGCGTCAGGATCTGTGGGCGCGTCAGGATCGTCAGGAAGCGCCGGCGCAACCGGGGCGGCCGGTTCATCAGGATTGTCGGGTGCGACCGGATCGACAGTCACGACAGGCTCGTCGCGCGTACCTGGGTCCACCGGCTCGACAGGCGCAACCGGAACCACTGGAGCCCCCGGCGCGGCTGGCGCCGCCGTGTTCTCGCTACCGCTGCCGCCGCCTGCGGGGCCGGGCAGGGGCGCGTTCGCTCCCGAGGCGCCTTGACGCGAACCGCCGCCGCCACCGCCACCGCCACCGCCACCGCCACCGCCACCGCAGGCGGCCAGGATGGACAGGGCAAGAATGGACAGGGCGCGTCGGGATGCGATCCGCAGGGATCCGGGTGTGCGCATGGTGGGACGGGTCTCCGTGAACGTCTGGGCCTCGCGAGCGAGGCGTGAAGGGGGGCATTGCCCTTGAGCCAGTCCCGGTTCTTTGCAATGCCCCGGGCTCGACGCCGCACCATGCTCACCGCCGCGCATTAACCCGACGTTAGCGGGCGGCGAGACTGCAAAAGCGCGCGCGCGTTCTCGGACTGAACAACGGATTTGTCCACCGTCCCGCGCGCTGCGCGCGCATTGCAAAAATTTATAGAGGCCTTAAGCAAATGCTTGAACCAGCAGCGGGAAAAGTCGCAAAAACCCGCTTTTCCTAGTGTTATCCCGGCCGTTGCCTTGGTCCTACGATGCAAGTCCGGCTCAACACAGCCCCGGCACAACAACAGGCGGTATCACGCCATCGGGCCGCGGCACCCTAGGGAGCAAGCATGTTTCGGCTTTTTTCTGGTTTGCGTATCCGTGCCCGCCTGTCGGGCGCATTTCTGATGGTGGCGCTATTGGGAGGCGCGATCGGCGCTTTCGGCGTCTGGGCCATGGCCCGCATCAACGACATGAACACCGAGCTTTACGATGTCGAGCTGCGTGGCCTGACCGCAATCAAGGACGCCAACCTCCAACTGGTGTACGCCGGCCGCGCCCGCAACAGCTACCTGGCGGCGACCAGCGAGCGCGAGCGCGAGGCCATCCGTCAGCAGTTCGACACCGCCGTGAGCAAGCTGGACGCGTTGCGCGAGCGCGCCCATGGCTACTTCCACACCGAGGAAGGGCGCCGCATGCTGGTGTCGTTCAAACAGATGGAAGACGCCTGGCGGCGCGACGCCGATGCGTTCTTCAACGAAGCCGCCAGACTGCCGCTGATGCAGAAGGATCCACGCGCCGTCGAGATCGAAAAGCAGTTGATCGCGTCTTCGGAAATGCTGGACGCCCTCATGGCAAAACTCGCCCGCAACAAGGAAAACGCCACCGCGCAGTCGGTGCAGGCCGGTTCCGATCTGTATGAGCGCACCCGCGACATCATGGTCGCGCTGTCGTTCGGCGGCGTGGCGCTCGGGATTCTACTGGGCTGGCTGATGACGCGCGGCATCGTCGGGCCGCTCGGCCAGGCGGTGAACGCGGCGCGCCAGGTGGCCGCCGGCGACCTGACCGGCGACATCCGCGTTCTGAGCCGCGATGAGACCGGTGACCTGATGACCGCGCTCAAGGACATGAACGACGGCCTGGCGTGCATTGTGCGCGACGTGCGCGATGGCTGCGAAGGCATTGCCGCGGCCTCTTCCGAGATCGCGCAGGGCAATGCCGATCTGTCGCAACGCACCGAGGCGCAGGCGGCGTCGCTGGAAGAAACCGCGGCGTCGATGGAGCAACTGACCAGCACCGTGCAGTTGAACGCCAACCATGCGAGTCAGGCCGAGCAGCTCGTCACCCGCGCCTCCAGCGTGGCCACGCGCGGCGGCGAGGAAGTCGACGGCGTGGTGCGAACCATGGAAGCGATCGCGGAAAGCTCGCGCCGGATCGCCGACATCACGAACGTGATAGATGGCATCGCGTTTCAGACCAATATCCTGGCGCTCAATGCCGCCGTCGAAGCCGCGCGCGCTGGCGCGCAGGGCCGCGGCTTCGCGGTGGTGGCCGGCGAGGTCCGCACGCTGGCGCAGCGTTCGGCGGTGGCGGCCAAGGAAATCAACGCGCTGATCAACGAATCGGTCAGCCGCGTCGAGGACGGCACCCGCCAGGCCGACGAGGCCGGCCGCACCATGCGGGAAGTGGTGGAGAGCGTGCACCGCACCGTGACGCTGGTTCGCGAGATCGCGGGCGCCTCGGTCGAACAGTCCACCGGCATCGGCCAGGTCAATCAGGCCGTGGCGCAGATGGACGACGTCACCCAGCAGAACGCCGCGCTGGTGGAGCAGGCCGCCGCCGCGGCCGTCAGCATGCGCGAGCAGTCCGGCCGGTTGGCGCAGCAAGTGCGGCGCTTCAAGGTGCATGCGGAGGCGGTGCCGGTGGGGCCGGCCGGGGCCGGCGCCACGTCGCCCTGACAGCAGGCTCGGGGTATTCCCGGCTAAGACAATTCCGGTTTTTTTCGAGGACGAAATCAGCACTTCTCCGGCTGGTAGATTGAGTTTCACAGTGAAATCAAACGTTCGTTTTGGTAAACGCTGTTCAAAAAAACTGTCGCATGGCGTGCTGCCAAGCCAAGTGCCTGAGCGGGCGGCCATGACGATGGCTTCGACTCAATAAACTGGAGGAGACAGTCGCATGATTGATTCAAGGTACCCGAAGCGCCGGCGCAAGGCGCGGATGATGGCGATCGCGCTGGCCGCCGTGCTGGGCCCCCAACTGAACGCCCGGGCCTCGCCCTATGACGAGGTCATTTTCCTGGGCGATTCGCTCACTGATACCGGGGCAATCGCCGCAAAGTCGTTTACCGGGAAGTATGTACTCGGGCCGGATGGAAGGTCCCTGCCGGAGTATTTCATGCAAGGTCCGGGGCAGGCCGAGGCGCAAAAGGCTACGGATCTGATCATGGGCCAAATTAAAGCGAATAGGGCAGACGTAGTTGATTTTGCACAACAAGCTGTCCAGGACGCAATATTAAAAGCTGCCAGTTCGTGGCTAGGCGGCGCTATGTCGTGGGTGGGCGGCCCTCTAAATAGCGCCGTCTCACCGCTGATACCCGATCTCGTCGATCAAGCGATGGTGACGGGAAAACCCCGGATTCTAGAGGTATTGAAGACCCAGGTCCTGCCAAATTATGCCCTCCACCTGGCGCAGCCATTATCCCGCGCCGCATCCACGATGACGGTAGCCGACACGGCCTACATTCTCTGGGGCAGGCCCCTGCTGCCCGCCCACACGACCAATCCGGATTCCACCTGGGCGTTCCATCTGGCTAGGGCCTTGGGTGGTGGCAATGCGGATGCCTGGAAACCGGCGGGGGATGGCGGCAACAACTACGCCTGGGGCGGCGCGCGCACGACACAGGCCACCCAATACCTATTGCCCGAGCTGGATACCGGGATGGGGAAATTGTCCCTGCACTACATGATTCCCTCGGTCAAAGACCAGATCTCGGCGCTGTTGCAGAGCCGCCCTGGGGGCCTGAGCCGCAACGGCCTGTATTCGGTCTGGGTGGGCGCCAACGATCTGATGGCGACGATGGAGACCTATCAAGGTTCGTTGGCGGTACCCGTGACGCGGGCCGACGCGGCACGGCAGGTGCTGGCGATCTCCGGCCAGACCGCCGTCGACGTCGCCGGCCAGGTCATGCGCTTGCGCGACGCCGGCGCGGGCACCGTGCTCGTCGTCAACCTGCCCGACATTGGCCGCACCCCCCGGGCGCTGGGCTTGCCGGCCCAGGCGCGCAGCCTGTTGAGCTACATGGCCTCGACCTTCAATGATTCGCTGAACAGCCAGCTCGCGGATTACCAGGGCAACCTGGTCGCCCTTGATGTCCATGGTCTGCTCAATGAGGTGATCGACCATCCGCAGCGCTACGGCCTGCGCAACGTGACCACGCCCGCGTGTGGGGCCGAGGCGGCGATCTGGTGCGGCCGCGCCAACCTGGTGGCGCCCGATGCGGACCGTACCTATCTGTTCGCGGACGGCATCCACCCCAGCGGCATCGGGCACGCGCTGCTGTCCGATTACGTGCTGTCGGTGCTGCAGGCGCCCACCCGCATCGGCCTGCTGGCCGAAGCGCCGGTGGCGGGCACGCGCGCCAGCCTGTCCGCGATCGGAGACCGTCTGCGCGTGCGTGACAACACCTCCGGCGTGCAGACCTATGCCTCGTATCAGCGCGCCAACGATAGCCAGCGTGGCGGCGACGCCTGGAAGCCCGGCTTCGGCAACCGCATGGACATGTTGCTCATTGGCATCGACGGCGGCGTTGGCCAGAACTGGCTCGTGGGGGTCGGCGCGTCCCAGGTCCAGCACCACGCCACGCTGGGACGGGACGCCGGCTGGTTCCGCCTTGGCCAGACCCAGTTGTCGGCGTACGGCCGTTATCGCACGGGCGATTGGTCGGCGGCGCTGATCGGTAGCGTCGGCTACCTGAGCTATGGCGACGTGGCCCGCGAGTTCGCCATCGGGCCTGCCCGCTTGCGCGAGCGGGGTTCGACTACTGGGACGACCTCCGCCTTGTCCGCCTCGACGCAATACGACTGGCATGCGGGCGCCTTCACGTTGATCCCTTCGCTCGGCCTGACCTGGCAAAACATCAATGTCAGGGGCTACAACGAGTCGCGCGATGGCGGGCGCACCGCGACCAGCATGAATTACCGCGAACAGACCCGGCGCTCGCTGGCGTCCACGCTGGGGCTGCGCCTGCAGGCCGATCTGCGCCATGGCGACTACCTGTGGCGACCCTACGCCGGCCTGGCCTGGGAGCATGAGTTCCAGCGCAAGACCCGCGAAGTGCGCGGCCACTTGCGCGGCATGGCGGGCAGCTTCGGGCAGACCATCGCAATGGCGCCGGCCGACCGCATGCTGGTCTCGGCCGGCCTGAGCGTCGCCAATGGCGGCGCCTGGAGCGGGCGGGTGGGCTACCAGGGCCGCTATGGCGGCGGGGAGCAGTCGCGAGCGGTGCAGGCCTCGGTTCAATACCGGTTCTAGCCGGGCGTCGCGCTGGCCGCCGTGCGGCGGCACAGCGCGGCGGCGTCTTCGTAGGGCCGGTCCGGGTCCGGTTCGGCCACCGGCTGGAATTCCAGGATGCATTTGCCGCCGTCCTTCAGGCCCACCTGCAGCGGCAGCGCATACGCGTCATCCAGGAAGATCTGGCCGCGCCGGCCCACCAGGGTGATGACATGGCCGCGCCCATCCATCACCGGCAGCCGCTCGGCCAGCGGCTGCCGGTCATCGGCCGACACCGCCGACAGCAGATAGCGCTGCACCTGGCGCAGATTGAAGTCCACCACCTGCACCGCGCCGCGCGCCGGCTTGAGCGACTGGATGCCGTTGGGCAGGTTGGCGTTGCGCGGCAGGCTGGTGGTGTTGATCTCGACCGCGCTTTCGCTGTAGGCGGGCAGCTCGGGGATGACCGCGTGGCCCCAGGCGTCAGTCCAGGTCGGCCCGGCCGGCGTCTGGATCTCCACCCCGCCCAGGTTGCCGACCTTGGCGATGCCGAACGTATCGCCCACTTGGTGCGGCGAAAACGCCACGGCGCCGCCGGCCGCCACCACCGCGCCCTGCACGCCCCAGTTGGTCGACACGCCGCCCTGGGCATCACGGTTGGCCGACAGATTGACGCGGGCATAGCGCGGCAGCGTATCGATCGCCACCGACGAATTGACGGCGTGGCCGGGATTGGCCACGCTGGAGCTCAGGTTGTAGCTGAACTGCGGGCTGAGCGTGTCGGAATAGCTCGCCCCGACCGCGCTGCTGTCGCCGGCCTTGCTGACGTACACGCCGGCGCTGGCGCTACCCAACGGAAAACTGAGCGTCAGGAAATACTGATTGTCCGTGTACGCGCGCGTGTCCGCGCTCAGGTCCCGGGCCGCCGACAGCGTGACCGACGCGCGTCCGAAACTGCGGTTCCACGACAAGGTGGCGCGTTGACGCGTGGCGTCCACGCCGCCCAGGCGGCTGGCGGAATAGGTCGCTGACAGCGAGCCCAGCGTGGGCTGGAACCAGGATACACCGGCCGTATAGGTCTGGCTCGCCCTGGCGCCGGCGCGTGGGTCGCGGGTGCGTTGCAGCACCTGCGCCAGGTCGCGGTAGTCCTCGGTCTGCCAGGTCGCCGAGACATTGGTGGACAGGCGCTCCAGGGGCGAAAGCGACAGGGTCGCGGCAATCTGCCGGCCCTGGCGCCTGGCGCCGTCGGCCGAGGCGCTCGACATGCGGATGCCGACCGAGCCGTTGAGGGCGGCGCTGGGCGAGGCGGCGAAGGTGGCCGCCAGGGCGCGATAGGGCGCCGACACCAGCAGGCCGGCATTGAGGGTGCTGTGCTCGCCCAGGTTCCAGCCATTGCTCGCGGTGGTCACCAACGGGGTCTGACTGTCGCTGCCCCGGTAAGCCTGGTAGCGTCCCACCGCGACCGAAAGCCCCGGCGCCGTGGTGTTGCGCACGGCGCCGAAGGAAGCCGCCGGCACCACGAACTGCTGCCGTTCGCCATTGCTCGCGATCACCTGCACGTCCAGGTCGGCGTTGCCGCTGATGATGGGAACGTCGCTGATGGTGTAGGCGCCGGCCGGCACCTGCGTCATCAGGATCAACGTGCCCAGTTGCCGCACTTCGATCCGGCTCTGGCCGTTGGCGATGCCGCTGAAGCCGACGCCGGAGGCCTGGGTCTGGCGCAGCGCGTATTCCGGGAACAGCTGCGCGCCGCGCAGGGTGCCCACGGCGAACAATGAGCCGGTGGGGGATATCTGGCCCGCCTGGAACGTGGCGCGCAACGCCGGCACGGCGCGCTGCGCATAGGTGTCGCCCTGGGTGAAGGTCGAACGTCCGCCTTGCGAGTAATAGTCCTGGCGGCTGCGCACGATCCAGTCGGCGATGTTCAGGCCGGTTTCGCTGTAGGCGCGCAGGTACTGATAGCCGGTGTCGCCATTGCCGCTGCGCGCGCCGCTGATGTTGTAGTTGAGCAGGGCGGCGACACCGCCCGACGCGTATTGCCCCACCATGGATTCCTCGACCGGCGCGCGCGCGGCCAACGGTGTGACGATGTCGACCTGCGCCTGATTCGGCAACTGCGTGATGGCGGTTTCGGGGTAGGCCTTGCGATAGTCCGGGCAGTCCTGGTCGGCGGTGCCGTCCGGCACCTTCAGGCCGGCGCGCCGCAGCAGGTCGGGGGTGAAGCAGAGCGTGCCTTCCTCGTCGAAGCGCACGTCGGCCGTTCCCAAGTCGGCGCCGTTGACCCGCAGGCGTACCCGGGTGACGCCCGGCAGAAAGCGCGCGGTCTTGCTGAAATAGGCGGCCGTTTCCGGCGAGATGCCCAGCCGGCGCAAGGTCTGCGGGTCGAATTGCTGCGCGAACGCGGCGGGGGAGACCATCATGCCGAGCAGGACGGCCAGCCCCACGGCCGGGTACGCGAGCGGGTTCATTTCCCGGGCGTCGGCTTGCAGCCGTTGCCTAAGGTGATCGCGTGCTGGCCCGCGGCGTAACCGTAGACGGTCGCCGGCCAGATCGTTACCGTGCCGGTGGCGGCGGCGTGCTTGCCGGCCAGGGGCAGTTCGAAACGCTCACCGGGCAGCAGATAGGTCTTGGGCAGCGGCAGGTTGACGTTGCCGCTGTCCAGGCGCGCCTGTTGGGCCATTCGCACCACGTAGCTGCTGTCATTGCACAGACGCAGTTTGCCGCCGTCGACGCTGGCGCTCAGGCGGGTCCAGGGGTCTTTCAGCTTTTCCAGCCCGCGCGGTTGGATGATCACCGGGATGTTCTGGCGAAAGGTCGTCTGCACCTGATTGTCGGCATCGCGCGCGAAGGGAATGCCCTCGAAGGTGGCGCGCTTGAGGCGCTGCGTGGCCAGCGGGCCCTTGCGGGTCAGCATGAAGCGCACCAACTGCGATTGGCCGGCTTCCAGACGAGCCATCGGCGGGGTCACGACCAGCAGTTCTTCGGTGTCCTCGGCGACGTTCTCGATCGCCGAATAGAGCAACACCGGCGCGGTGTCGGTGTTCTGTACGGTCATGGTGCCCTCGCCGGTGGCCTCATCGACGATGAGCACCGAGCTTTCGGGCACCACGCCGGCGGCGCCGGCGGTGTTGGCCAGCAGGGCGCCGGCCAGGGAAACAAGGGTCAGGAAGGTTTTCATGGCAGCAGGTAAAAGACGTGTTGATGCCGGCCGCAAGCGGCCCGCGGTAATGGCCCTCGGAAGGGCTACAGGAAAATCGCCGACAGGCTGATCGAGCCGTCGAGCAGGGCCTCGCGGCCCAGGTACAAGGTGGCGGTCGGTGCGATCGCCGATTCGATCCGCACGCCGGCCGTCAGGCTGCGGCCGCTGGCCGGGCGGCGTTCGCCGCCGCGCGACCAGGCGATCAGGTCGGCATCGCCGACTACCGTGTCGTCCTGCATGTCGCGCCAGGTGGCGCCGCCGTCGGACGAGATGATCAGTTGCGCTGGCACGCCATCGAGCGTGGCGCCGTCGCGCCGCCAGCGCAGCGCGAAAGCGCCCAGTGGCCGGCCGGATGCCCGCCCGAGTCCATGGCTGGTCTGCGGCGTCAGGCCCAGCCTGCCGCCGGCCGCCGGCTGGGCCGCGCCGTCGCTGGCCGACTGCCGCAAGGCGAGCTTCGCGGGCTGTTCACAGGTCAGCGTGAACTGACGTTGCTGCGGCGGCAACGGGGCGGCCTCGGCGGCGCGCAACAGGTTGCGCTTGATCCGGCCGTAGTCGATGGCGGCGCCGCCGCCAAGCTGGATCCGGCAGCCGGCCGCGGGCGGCGCCGCCCGGCTCGGGGCGCCAGGCGCGGCGCCCAGCAGGGCGCAAAGGAGTATCAGGTATGGCTTCATGATCCGCCGGCGCTCCCGGCACGAGGCGGCCGCGGCCGCTAAAGATAGACAAGTGTCAGGACCGCGCCGCCGATGAAGGGGACCTCGGCCGATACGCCCAGTTGGGCGCTGCGATCCAGGGCCACCTGGATCCGCACCGTGCCCACGAATTCATTGCCGAACGCCGGCAGCTTCTGTCCAGGCAGGCTCCAGGTTTCCAGGCTGCCATCGTCATGGAAGAAATTGCCGACCGACGGCTCCCAGTTGGCCCCTTGGTCGGCGCTGTAGATGGAGTCCGTGGCCTGCTGGTCTACCTTGAAGCCGGGCACCAGTTGCAGGGCCCAGCCGCCCAGGCTGCGCCCTTTGTCATCACGCAGGCCATACTGGCGGGCGGGCGACCAGCTCTTGCCGCGTCCGCCGAAGAACACGATGTCCTGCTTGAACGCCACCTGGCCGGCGTTGCTGTCGCTGATGGTCAGCGCCACCTTGGTTTTCGACTCGCAGGCGATGCGCAGCTCGCGGTCGAGCGCGGGCAGCAATGTGAAGCTGTCCTTGTTCAGGTCCTTCAGCTTGATCCGGCCATAGTTGAAGGTGCCCTGTTCGGCGATCTGCAAGGTGCAGGCGGCCGGTTTGATCTGGCCCTGCACCGCGATGTTCAGGGGAGCGTCCTGTGCCAGGCTCGCCAGCGGCATGGCCGCCACGGCCCAGCAAAACAAAGTTCGGAGTTTCATGTTCGTGTGGCCTTCAGCCTGCCGCCGTCTGTCGCACGGCGGCAGGCGTCCGGATCAGAGGTAGCTGAGCGTGATGGTGGCTTCGCCACGGAACGTCAGGTTGTCGTTGAGCGTGAGTTCCGACTTCGGCGAGACCACCGCGCCGATGACGATGTCGCCATCGAACAGCGAGGCCCTCACCGGCACGGTGGGCGTGGCCGCGTCCACGAAGGTCACGTAGTTCGAGCCGTCGGACTTCAGTTGCGCGGCGTTCTCATCGGTGTCGGCCGCGGTGCTCCATGCGGCCCGGTCCTCGCTGGACGCGACCAGGGCCTTGACTGCCTTGCCATCGGTGGCGGCGGCGGTCGTGTAGCGGAAGTTGCGAAACTGGAACACGTAGCGGCCGATACGGTTTGTCGCGGTCGCGGCATCCACCAGGTCGTAGATGTAGCCCTTTTTCGACGCGGCGCGGATGCTGGTGGCCTTGTGATCGAGCGACTCATCGTAAGCCTTGGCGGCTTTGAGGGCGCCGGTGACCGACAGGGCCACGGCGGCATCGCCGCCATCGCATTTGATGGACAAGGGCTGGACGATGGGGGCCAGCGGGGTTTCCGCTTTTTCCTTCAGCGAGGCCGGGTTGATCTTCTTCAGGTCGAAGGCCACCGATTTCGCGGCCGGGGTGCAACTGCCCGGGGTGATGACGCCGCCCACCGCGACGTTCAGCCCGGCGGTTCCGGCGGGCGCGGACGGCGCGGCCGATGCATCGACCGAGGTCACGGCGCCGGCCGCGCAAGCCAGTGCGGCCAACAGGATCTTGCTGGATTGGAGATGGTTCATTGTTGCTCTCGGAATGTCGAAGCCTGTGCCACGCATGAATGCGCGGATCAGAGGTAGTTCAGCGTGATGGTGGCGCCGCCTTCGAATTTCAGGTCGCCGGTCAGCTTCAGGTCCTTCTTGGCGAGAATGAGGGGGGCGATGAGCAGTTCGCCTTCGAAGACGCTCGCCAGCGCCGGGACGGTTTGCGTCTTCTCGTCGGAAAAGGAGACGTAATTGCTGCCGTCACGCTTGAGCTGGGCGGTATCCCAGCCGTTCTGGTCGCTGGTGTAGCTCCAGCTGACCTTGTCGTCGCTTTTGATCACGCTGGCCTTGGTGGGCGTGGAGCCCGTGCCGCCGCCGGTGTACATGAAGTTGCGGAACTGCATGCCGTACACGCCGATGCGCTTGTTGCCATCGGCGGGGTCGACCAGGTCGTACAACGACGGCTCGCGGGTCGACACGCCTTGGGGATGGTTCTTCAATTCCGAATCCCATTTTGCCGGGGCGGAGGTGCTGCTGGTGACGTTCAGCGCGATCGCGGTGTCGGCGGTGCAGGTGATCTTGACCTTGTTGGTCAGCGCCGGCAGCATCGTCACCTTGTCGGCGTTCAGCGACTTCGGATTGATGTTCTTCATGTCGAAGGTCAGGGCGCTGGCGGCGGGCGTGCAACTGCCCGGGGCGATGGTGCCGGTGACGTTGATCTTGAAGCTGGGGGCGGCGGCCGGGGCGTTCTGGGCGATGGCGCCGATGCTGGTGGCGCACGCCAGAACGGCGGCGGAGAGCGTGCTGATATGGAGTTTCATGGTGTCTGAGAAGCGGAAGTGGATGCAGGTCGGTTGTTGTGTTCCAACGCGGCGGGCGGGAGCCCTTGCGTTCATCACGGAAACTAAGGTAACAACCGGACCGTGCACCGCACCATCAGACGATTCCGGTACTCGCGGCGGGCAGCGAGCAGCGCGGTGTTTTGCCCCTACGAGGCGGGTTTCATGATGCGCGCCAGCCACGCCGCGCGCAGCGTGGCGATATGCGCCACGGTGATATTCGCCCACTCCAGGGGGATCAGGCGCGCGGCGACCTCGGGCGCCAGCAGCGGAATCCTGCGCCGAGCCGCTTCGCTGACCTTGGCCTTCTGGTTCGCGGGCGCGTAGTACATCGCTTCGGCGAAGGCCTGTTGCGCGGGCGGGCTCAAGGAATAATTGATGAAAGCCTGGGCCGCCTCGCCGTTCGGGCGGTCGGCCACCCGCGCGATCAGGATGGGGACGGCGATCGTGCCTTCCTGGGGCACGGTCGTGGCGTAGCCGCTGAGGCTGTCCATCTGGCTCTGGCTGCGGGAATTCCAGCCCAACGCCAACAGCGCCTGGTTGCGCGCCACCATCCAGTACTGATTGGGGCGCGGGGTCCATGTCAGGATGTTCGGCGCCAGTTTTTCCAGATAGGCGAAGGCCGCGTCGAAGCTGGTGATGCCATCGGGCGCGCCGGCCAGCCGGTTGGCGAGCGTCGTCAGCGCGATCATGCTGCCATTGACGGCCTGGTTGGTGGACACAGTCACTTTGCCGCGGTACTTGGGATCCCACATGTCGCGCCAGCTCTTGGGCGGCTGCGCGAACGCCGACTTGGCGTACACCAGCGTCATGGAATCGTACATGGCCGGCAGCGCCCAGAAGCCCAGCTCTCGGCCCATGGACCCCAGGTCGGCCGCGTTCGGGACAAGCGTGGGATCCAGCGGCGCGATCAGCTGCTCGGCCTGGGCCAGACGCGCATTGGGCGGGTCGATGATGACGACGTCGACCCGCGGCGCCATGCGTTGCGCGCGCAATACCGCCAGGGCGTTGCGCGAGTCGCGCACGGCGTAGTAGCTCACCGTGATGCCCGGATGCGCGGCTTCGAAGGGGCGGATGACCGTGCGCATGTATTTCTGGTCGAAGCCATTCACGCCGTAGGCCATGACGGTGAGCCGTGCCTGTGCCGTTGCCTGTGCCGTTGCCTGTGCCGCCACGGGCGGCAACCCGCTACCCGCGCCGGCCAGCAGCGCCAGGGCGATGAGCAGGCGCTTGCGCGCCGGCCGCACGTGAGGGAGGTGACGCGCCCGGGGGCGGCGCGATGCTAGAGGCGTGTCAGGCATGGTTTTCATTTGAAGACATCGTGGTTGACGCCGAACATGACCAGTTCATGATCGGTTTCCACATCCAGTTTGCGCATCGCGGCGATCTTGTGGGTGCTGACCGTCTTGACGCTGCGGTTCATGATGCGGGCGATGTCGCCCACCGAGGTGCCCGACAGAAAATGCCGCAGCACTTCCAGTTCTTTGGGCGAGAGCCGCGCGATCCGCGCCGCCGCATCCTGCGCCTCGCGCGGATAGGCGCTGAGCGCCGTCTGCTGCCCGCTGCGGTAGACCTGGTTCTTTTCGAGCGTGCCCAGCGCCGTCAGGATCTCGGCCAGGTCGCGGCTCTTGAACAACACGCCGCTGACGCCTTCCTCGTACAAGCTGGCGACGATCACCGGCGAGGTGATCATGGTATGGATCAGGATGCGCACCTTCGGAAAATGGCGGCGCAGGTATTGCACCAATGCCAGCCCGTCGCCATAACCGTCCTCCGACGGCATGTTGTAGTCGGTGATGATGATGTCGGGCGCCAGCTCGCGCGCCTTGCAGATGAGGTCGGTGGCGTTGGTGGCCTCGCCCACGACCTGGTAGCGGGCGGCGCCTTCGAGCACGTTGCGAACGCCCAGGATCACGACTTGGTGATCGTCGGCCAGCAGGATTCGGGTCATGGTATCGCTCCTTGTGTGATGCGCTTGGCGAGTTGGCCTGCGGTCTGTTCGGGCTGTTTTGGGGGCGTGATTACAGTTCCTTGAATTGCTCCGCGATTTGCGCCAGGGTGCTCTTGATGGCGTTTTCGAGCACGGGCGTCAGCCCATCCGTGGCGATTTTCTGTTCGAGCACGCCACAGAAGCGGGCAATGTCCTCCGCGTTGACCACGACCAGCGAGCCGCGCATGCGGTGCAGCATCGCCACGGCCGCGGCGGGATCGCGCGCCGCCAGGGCCGCCCGCATGGCGGCCATGTCTTCGCGCATGGTGGTGTGGAAGGCCGCCCGCAGGTGATCGTCATAGAACTCCTTGGGCTTGTTCTGCGGCGGGGGGCCGGCGAACTTGGCGCTGATGATGCGCGCGCAGGCCGTGCTGAGCGCGTCGTGCAGCGTGCGCAGGTCCACGGGCTTGACCACCCAGGCGTTCAACCCGGCGGCGAAACCGGCTTCCCGTTGCGTCTGCAGCGCGTCGGCCGTCAAGCCGATGATGGGGGCGTTGGTGCTGCGCGCGCGCAGCGTGCGCACCAGTTCGTAGCCATTCATCAGCGGCATGTTCATGTCCGTGATCAGCACGTCGAACTCGTCGCTGTTCCAGCGGGCCAGGGTTTCCACGCCATCGGCGCACAGCGTTACTTCGCAACCCAGTTCTTCCAGTTGCCGCACCAAGAGGGTCCGGTTGACGGGGTTGTCCTCGGCGGCCAGCACGCGCAATCCCAGCCTGCGCAGCCCCGCATCCGGGCGGTATGTACCGGGGCCGGGATCATCGGTCGTGTCCGCTTCGGCCTGCTTGGCCTCGGCCGGGGTTGGCCTGCCGCGTTGCGCCAGGGCCACCGCCTCGACGATGCTGTGCCGCAGGTGACTGGTCACGTGGATTTCGGACAGGCTCCATTGCGGTTTGTCGGGGCCGTCGGGAATGCACGACACGCGCGGTCCGCTCCACTCGATCGGCGGCAGACGCTCGGGCAGCAGTTCCACCAGGATGCCGTCGTCCTTGAGGGGCGCGGTGTTGTGCAGGGGACGCGCGTTGGCGCCGGCCAGCGTCAGCCAGGCGCAGGTATCCTGCGCCAGGTCCGCCACCGGCGCTCGCACCCAGACCGACGAGGACGCGGCGATCTCGCCGTTGCCCACCCGGTGCGTGGCGTCGGCCGTGATCCGCAACGGCAGCCTGAACGTGAATGCGCTGCCGCGGCCCGGGCTGCTGTCCAGGGTGATGGTGCCTTGCATCAGTTCGCACAGGCTGTGGCAGATGTAGAGGCCCAGCCCGGTGCTGGGCAGGGCGTGTCCGGGCGTGGCGTGCGCCTGATAGAACGGCTGGAAAAGATGCGGTTGCTGATCGGGCGCAATGCCCAGCCCGGTATCGGCGATGTGCCATTCGAGCATGGCCTGATGCTCGCTCGTGGCCCCCAGGGTCAGGTCGACCCGGACCCAGCCGGCTTCGGTGAACTTGATGGCATTGCTGACGAGGTTGTTCAAGACCTGCTTGATGCGCAGCGCATCGCCGTAGGCATAGACCGGCACATCGGTGGCGATGGTCGAGAAGAACTGCAGGCCCTTGGCGTCCGCGGTGGCCGCATAGGCCTGCAAGATTTCCTCGGTGAGCGTGGCCGGGTCGAGCCGGTGATCCTTGAGGGTCATCTGGCGCGACTCGATCTTGGACACGTCCAGGATGTCGTTGATCACATTGAGCAGACCGGCCGACGAGGTCTGGATGGTGCGCAGGTAGCCGCGTTGCAGGTTGGTCAGCGGTGTCAGGCCGAGCAGCTCGACCGTACCCAGGGTGCCATAGAGCGGCGTGCGGATTTCGTGGCTCATGGTCGCCAGGAACACCGTCTTGCCCGCGTTGGCGTCGTCGGCGGCGCGCTTGGCTTGCGCCAGCGCGGTCTGCACGCGTTTGTGGTCGCTGATATCGCTGAACGTGGCCAGGACCACATCCTGGCCCTGGTAGGTCAGGCGCGAGGCGCTGAAACTCAGGTGCCGGCCATTGATCTCGACTTCGCCGGTCTTGGCCGGGCTGTCGGGCGCGAAGGTGAGGCGCCTGACGATTTCTTCGTCCCCCAGCCAGTCGTCGGCCAGGCGGTTCTTGGCGACGATGCGGTGGTCGCTCACGCGCAGCGCGCAGACCGCCACGCGCGCGGCCTCGATCACCGCGCGGTTGAAGGACTCGCTTTCGACCACCCGTTCATGGCTGGCCTGGGCCGGCCGCACCACCAGGTTGCGATGGCGCCGGTACAGCACCACACAGCCGCCCGCGCACAACAGGATCAGCGCCGCGAAAGCGGTCAACTGCCCGGGCGCGGCCAGGAAGAACTGGGCGTAGGGCACGAGGTAGCTGGCGGTCCAGCCGTCGTCGCACCAGGTGGTGATGCGGGTGCCTTCCAGCCCGAAATGCACGCGGCTGTGGACTTCCTCGAGCGCGCCATGTTCGCTGGCGCCGCCTAACAGTTTGGCGCCCGGCAAAATGTCCAGGCGCTCGAAGTACACGCGACCATAGGCCGGGTCGCCGGTGTATACGTCGCGCATTTCGATGAAGGTCGCCAGCACCAGGTCGCGCTTGGGCGTATCGGGCAGCCACAGCGCGTCCGGCAGCTCGATGGCGCTGTACACCACATAGCCGAGACGGTCCGCGCCGCCGCTGGGCAGGGTGACGCTGATCCAGCGGTCGCCGGCCGGACTGGGGCGACTCGACTGGGTATAGATCAGTTCGCGCACCCGGTCCGCCGACAGGGGGCAGCGCCACCAGCGGTGCACGTCGTCGGTCATGGAATCATCGGAGCATGGCACCGAGATGCTGACTGGGCTGTTCAGATCGAGCAGGAAAGCCTGCATGCCGGGCTGCTGCCAGGCACTGCGATAGGTGCCATAGACGTTGGACAGCCCGGCCGCCACGCTCTGCAGGTGGCTGGCGAGGTCGCCGCCGGCGGCGTTGTCATCGCGCTTGACTTTGATGATGTAAGGCATGGCCAGGCTTTCCCGCTGGCCCTCGTAGGTATTGGTGACGGCGTTGCTGTCGATCAGCTCGAACGAGGCCGGGCGCGCCTGCGGCGGGGCCAGGGCGAGCCGGACGGCATCGTTGCGGGTGGCGCGCGCCAGGATGGACTCCTGGCCATGCAGGTTGGCGGCGAGCTGCTGGAAATGCGTGCGGGCCTCATTGCTGGCCAGGTGGATCAGACCATTCACAATCCAGTAGCACAGCACCAGCATGATCACAGTAATGATCAGCGTCACGACGAAAAGCGCCTGTACCCGCAAGGAGATGCGGGCCAGATCGCCGATGGTGGCGATGCGGGGGGAGGGGCTGGGCGTTGAGCGCGGCATCGTCAGACGGCGGGATTCCGTTTGAGGAATCCCAGCAGCAATTCGGGGGTCAGGGCGCGGGATATCAGGAAGCCCTGCGCCATGTCGCATTGCATCTTCTTGAGCTGGGCCAGTTGTTCCCAGGTTTCGACGCCTTCGGCCACCACGTTCAGCGCCAAACGCCGGCCCAGTGAAACGATGCTCTCGACCGCGGCCTGCGCGCCGTCGTCGGTAACGCAGCGGCTGATCAGGGAGCGGTCTATCTTCAGTTCGGTGAAGGGGGTGGACACCAGGTTGAACACCGAGCTGTAGCCCTGGCCCGAATCGTCCTGGGCCAGGCCGAAGCCCTTCATCCTCAGGCGGCAGGCGCCCGCGTAGTAATCGCTTATCGCATCCGTGGTCGTGCCCTCGGTCAGTTCAAAGCAGATGTCCCGCGGGTTGCCCCCCAGGCGCATGACGTGGTCGTACAGGCGGTCCGGCAATTCGGCGTCCTGCAGCAGGTGCGTCGGCAGATTGACGGAGACTTCCACCCGGAAGTCATGCTGCTGCCAGGCGTGTTGCGCGGTAATGGTCTGTGCGAGCATCGACAATAGCAGGTCGTCTTCGAGCTCGTCCAGTATCAGGGCCGGCAGGAATTGGCCGGGCAGCAGCACGCTGCCATCGGGGCGAACCCAGCGCACCAGGGCTTCGGCGGCCACGATGGTGCCATCGCCGATCCGCATCTTGGGTTGGAACCAGGCGCGGATTTCGCCCGAGGTCAAGGCTTGCTGCAATGCGGCACGGTCGAACATCTGGCCCGATACCAGCGATTCCGCCTTGAGCCGCGAGGCGGCCTTCAGCTTGGCCACCAGGGCGATGATGGCCTGGGGCTGGGCCGGCTTGGACAATTGGTCGATGACGCGCATGCCCAGCGTCTTGGCCACCAGGCTGGCGCCGGAGATCAGGCGCTTGGGCGAGGAACTGATCACCGCCAGCAGCGGCGGGGTTTCGTAGGTGGACAGGCGCTGGATCAGCTGCACGCCGTCCAGCTCGGGCATGAGCAGATCGCTCAGCACCAGGTCGTAGGGTTGTTGCTCCAGCAGGCGCAAGGCATGCGAGCCGTTCTCAGCGGTTTCCACATGCGCGATGCCGGCCTGGAGAAACAGGTTTTTCAGGTACTCGCGCTGCAATAGTTGGTCGTCGACGATCAGGACGCGATAGGACAACATGGCTTGTAATCTCCAAGGGGGCGGCCCGGCTCGTCCAGGACGGAACGGGCCGAGCGGTAATGGCGTGCACGCGTCGGCGGTCGGCAGTCCGCCATTAGAGCGATCCATGACCAAGCCCGGTATCAGACGATTCCTAATCGACGGCCGGAAGGGCACGGCGTTTCGACGGCCTGGCGGTGGCGCTTTAGGAACTGTCTGATGGTCGCGGCGAAGCGGCGTTTCTAGAATCCCATGCTTCCAATTCCGTGCTTTCGCCGTGGCCCATTTCGCCTTTCTGCACAACCTGCATGTGCACGCCCAATACCTCGACCGCGCCGAGCGCCTCGCGACCTGTCTGAAGGAGTCGGTGGCGACCGTCAGCCTCTATGCGGAGACCCAGGCCAGCCTGTATGCGCGGGCTGGCGCGCCGGGCAGGCACTACCTGCTGGTCGAGGGGCGCTCGTCGTGGCTGCTGCGCTTCCTGGCGGTGCCGCATTGCCCGCGGCTGGCCGGCGTGATCGCGATCGTCAGCGATCGGGCGGGCTCGGCCGATCGCGCCAAGCTCCTGCTGGCGGGCGCGGACGTCTGCCTGCCCGGCTCGGCCTTGCCGCGGGAGATGGTGGCGGCGCTGTCGGTGTTGGCGCGTATGGAACGCCGGCTCGCCGTTGCCGACCAGGGCCAGCAGGCAGCGTGAGATTAGTTCGATTTATGGAAAACACTATTCCACCAAAGAGAAGTTTGGCAGAATGTAACCCCGGCATTCGAATTTCCACTGAGCCCATGAGCAGACCCAGAGTTGCCTTGAGCGGATGGTTGCGCGCCGCGCGCAGGAACTGGCGCCCCTTTGTCCTGGGGGTGCTGATCGTGTTTACCGTGGCGCTCGTGTGTGTCCTGTACCTGCTGGGTACGGACCGGGGCGAGCATGCGGCAATTGTCCTCGGAACGGCGCTCATCGGCATGCTCGGTCTGGGCGTCTGGGTTTGCCGCCGCTGACGATCCGGCGCCCGCGCTGCCGTCAGTCGCCGGTGCGCTCCTGGAACACGCACAGGCCCGCTTCGCAGCGGTAGCGGTTCATGCGCAGGCCGCCATAATCATCGACGTTGCCCAGCATCAACTGGCCGGCGCTGGCGGGCAGCACTGCCTTCAGCGTCTGCTCCGACCGCGGCGCCAGCATGACGGGCGTGTCGAAGCCGGGCAGCCGCTGCTTGCGGTCCGTGCCCAGCCAGAGCACCGTGACGTAGTAGGGCGATGCATTCTTGAGCGTCAGCGTGCGGCCGTCGGTGCGCGCCTGCAAGGTCTGTTCCGGTACGGCCTCGCCGCGCGCGGCCAGCTCGGCCGGGCGTAGGAACAGCTTGGTTCGCGGGCGGGGGCCGCGCGGCGATTCACCCGATCGCACCATACGCCGCGCTGGCGTGGGCGCCGCGCGGCCGGCGTATCAGGCGCGCCAGGCAAGTACGCCGGCGACCACCACGCAGACCGCCGCGAAGACCCGTTGCAGCACGGCTTGCGGCACGCGCGGCGCCACCATGCGGCCCGCCGCCATGCCGGCGATGGCGGCGGCCACGAAGGCCCATTGCGCCGCCGTCAGCGTCAGGCCGTGCAGCAGCGCCGAACTGACCGTGGCAGCCGATACCAGCGCGATGACCATGAGCGAGGTGGAGACAATGCTGATCATGCGCGCGTCGCTGAAGTGCGCCAGCGCCGGCACGATGATGAAGCCGCCGCCCACGCCCAGCATGCCGGTGCACAGACCGGACACCGCGCCGATGCCGCCCAGCGTGGCGGCGGTGAGGCGGTTCCAGACGAAACGGCCGGTTTCGGGCGACAGGCGGCAGGCCTTGGGCGGCGCCTCGGGCGCGCCGTCGCCCGGCGCGCCGCGGCGCGATTGCTGCACCATGCGCGCCGCCACCAGCAGCATCACGCCGGCAAATGTCAGACTAAGCCAATGCGCCGGCAGGTGGCGGGCCAGCGACAATCCGAGGGGAGCGGTCAGCGCGCCCACCGCCGCCATCAGCATGGCGGCCTTGTAGCGCACCAGGCCGCGCAAAAGGCCCTGCAAGGCGCCGACCGCCGATGCGATGCCCACCGCGATCAGCGCCACCGGCGCGGCCTGCGGCAGCGTCAGGCCCAGGCCGAACATCAGCGCGGGCACCGCCAGGATGCCGCCGCCCGCCCCGGTCAGGCCCAGGGAGACGCCGATACACAGGCCGAGCAGGGTCGCGGTCAACATGGCTAATAACTTTTAGAAATTAACTTATTACTTTAATAAGTATAACGTGCCGGGACAGGGAGTCTGCGATGCGCATTTTGTTGGTCGAGGATGACGCTTCCATCGCCATGGCGATACAGGCCGGGCTCGGGTTGCAGGGGTTCGTGGTGGATGCCGTCGGCAGCTTGCGGCAGGCCGACCTGGCGATGCAGACATCCCATGTCTGCGCCTGTCTGCTGGATCTGTGCCTGCCCGATGGCGATGGCATGACGCTGCTGCGGAAATGGCGCGCGCGCCGCGAAAGCGTGCCGGTACTGGTGCTGAGCGCGCGCTCGGCGGTCACGCAGCGCGTCGACGCGCTGCGGGCCGGCGCCGACGATTACCTTTCCAAGCCGTTCGACCTGGACGAACTGGGCGCGCGCCTGCAGGCCGTGATCCGGCGCGTGGCCGGGCATGCCAGCGATCGCATCGACCACGGCCGCCTGACCTTGTTTCCGTCGCGCGGCGAGGTGCTGCTGGATGGCGCCCGCATCACGCTGCAGCGGCGCGAGCTGGCCTTGCTCCAGACCCTGTTGCAGCATCCCGGGCAGATCCTCACCATGGACCAGCTGCACGACAGCCTCTATGGCTTCGATGACCGGGTCGAGAGCAACGCCGTCAACGTGCACATCCATAAGCTGCGCCGCAAGTTCGGCGCGGACCTGATCGAAACCGTGCGCGGCTGGGGCTACCGGCTGGGGGCGCCGACGCCATGATCGCCGGCGGGCGCGCGATGCTGCTGCTGGGCGCCACCTGGGTCGCCGGGGTGGTGGCCGGGTGGCTGGCGGCAAGGGGGCTGCCAAGAAGGGGCGCCGAACGCCTGCCGGCGCCGCATGCGTTGGCGCGGCACATGGAAGAAACGCTGCGGCGCGAACGGCATTTTTCGGATTACGCCGCGCACGAGATGCGTTCGCCGGTCACCGCGATCAAGGCGCATCTGCAGGTGCTGCAACGGCTGCCGGCGGCGCGCGATGCGGCCAGCAGCCAGGCGATCGCGCAGGCATTGCTGGGCACCGAGCGCCTGGAGCGCCTGATCGAACAATTGTTGACGCTGGCCCGTGTCGATGGCGCCGAGGCGGCCGAGGGGCCGGCCTGCGACGCCATGACGGTGTTGGATCGGGTGGCGTGCCGCAAGCCCGCCCGGGTGCGCTGGCGCCTGCCCGGCGAACTGCCATGGGCGGCGCTGCCGGACGCCTTGCTGGACTGCGCGGTGCGCAACCTGGTGGACAACGCCCTCAAGTATTCGCCGCCGGACCGGCCGGTGGAGGTCGACGCCACGGTCTTGCCGCACTGGCTGGTGGTGGCGGTGCGCGACCATGGTCCCGGCCTGACCGCGACGCAGTGCGAACAGGCGGCCGAGCCGTTCTGGCGCGGCCAGCGTCAGGTCGAGGGGGCGGGCCTGGGGCTGTCGATCGTGGCGACCATCGCGGCGCGCCATGGCGGCATGCTGGCGCTGGCGCCGGCCGCGGGCGGCGGCCTTTGCGCGCGCCTGACCCTGCCGCTGGCCGAGACGCCGGTTATTCCCAGGATCGAGAATAGCTGTGATCCCGGAACAGCTCGGGCAGGCCCGACACCTGTTTGAAGCGCAGCACTTCGTCTTCGTCCATGCCGAGCTGGCGCGCCACGTCGGCGTCGCTCCAGCCGGCTCGCAGCAGGCGCACCACGATCTCGGTCATGGGCATCACGCCGTGCACGCCGCGGGCGCGGTTGTGGCGGATGGTGGCGGCGATGCGGTCGGCGGCCGCGTCGCGGCCCGGCCGGATCGTCACCAGCGGCAGGTAGCCGTGCACGCGCGCCTGGATCGGGCCTTTCTTCTTGCCGACGCGCTGGCGGTGAAAGCCGTCGACCACCACGTAGCGATCCGTCGCCGCATGATGGGCGACGATGGGCTGGGTATAGCCGTCGGCCGCGATCGACAGCTCCAGCAGCCGCATTTCGGGCGGCGCGACGCTGTTGGGGTTGTAGTCGTTGGCCTCGACCTGGTAGCCGGGAATCCACTGCACGCAGTCGACCGGTTCAGCCGCGAACGGGCTGTGCTCATGCAGGCAGCGCCGGATCCGGTTGATGGCGTCGATGCGCGAAGCCAGGGGCAGGTTGCGCAGTTCCTCGAACAAGGTCCTGGCGCGGTTCTCCAGATCCGTTACGTGTGGCATGCGTGTTCCTTTTCAAGGTGACCCAGTTGCCCCGGGTGGTTTGGACCTGGAAGCCGTGCGGCAGCAGCAGCGTCGCGCAGTCGCGCGGCACGCGTAGCGTGCAGGGTTGGTCGCGTTCGTCGATGAATTCGAGCACCTGGCGGCGCAGCTCCCGGAACAGGCCGCGCTGGCGCGCTTCGGGGCGGATGTAGCCGTCGCGGATGCGGACGGCGCCGGTCTGCAATTCGATGCTGACGAAACCGAGCAGGCGCTGCTGGCCGCGCCGGCGCACCACGAACCAGCGGTGGCGCGCGCTGTCGTTCAGGGGGTAGCCGCCGCAGTCGCGGCGCACCGTGGCGCTGGCGAAAAAGCGCCCCATTTGGGCGAAGAAGGCGGCCTCGTCGTCGTAGGAGGTCAGGCGCAGGAAGTCGTATTGGTTCAGGGCGGTCATGGGGACGTCCGCTGTGCCGGGGCAAGCACGGTGTCGATGTCGCGGCGGGCGGGCCCGAACGACAGTGAACGGGCCATGTCCTGCTTGAGCAGCGACAGGCCGATGCGCCGCCAGGATGGCTGCGCCTTGCGGTTTTCGAGATCGGGAATGCCGGCATCGGGCCACTGGGCCAGCGGTTGGCCGTGCTGTTCCCACCAGGCGATGAAGACGTCGATGCGGCGCGCGTATACCTGGCGCAGCGTGGCGGGCATGCTTTCGAGCAGGAACTGGCTGTACTGGCGCCAGGAACTGAAGGTGGGCGGCAGGCCGAGGCCGCCGCGATAGCCAAGAAAGCGCTGGCGGCAGTAGCGGGCGGCATAGTTGGCGCCTTCGACGCGCTTGACGGCGCGGAACCAGGTGGCCGGCTCGAGCTTGTGGAACAGGTCCAGCCCCTTGCGCTGGTCGTCGCCATAGGGTTGGCAGATGCGCATCTGCGAGTACGCCACGCCGGCGCGCAGCATCTGGTCGTAGAGCCGGTTGTAGGGGTGGCGGTGCTCGCCGGTGTAGCGCCAGATGTCTTCGAACTTCCAGTCGTAGATCGGAAAGAAGGTGACGGCCCTGTCGCTCAGCTTGTCGCGCGTGCTCCAGGCCAGCGCCTTGCGCGCGCCAGGCGGGGTCCAGGCGCATTTCTTGCTGCGGCGCTTGACCGCCAGGTAGCGGTTGAGCGATTCGTCGGAGCGGATGCCCACCAGGAACGCGGTGGACGCGTCGCGCGACAGCCAGTGGTTGAATTCGGGCACGAACTCCTCGAATTCCATGCGATGGCGGTAGAACGGGAAATAGCCGGGATCGCTGATCACGGCGGGATGCCGTGGCAGCGGGCGGATCCAGTCGGCCTCGCGGCCCGGTTCCCAGGCGCACCAGTAGGGTTCGCGCAGGCTGGAGGCATTGCGCAGGTTGATGGGCAGGCAGATCCACCACGGATGGACGTCGGGCCGCTGGAACATCTCGGTGACGTGGGCGATGGTGGCCTGGTATTGGCCTTCGAGATCGATGAAGACCGCGTGCACCGGGCCGCGTCCCATTTCGCGCGCCACGTCGAGCGCCAGATGCAGGGTGACGGAGCTGTCCTTGCCGCCCGAAAAGGCGACGCAGACGCGTTCGAAGTACTTGAACGCCAGGCGGATGCGCGCCCGGGCGGCTTCAAGGACATTGCAGTCGCGGTAATGCTTGACCGCCATTCTTCCCACCTTTGCACGGCATTACGGTCGCGCCGGGTGGCCGGGGCCATGGCGCCATGTCTCTGTCGGCCAGGAAGGGTTTATACGTATCCACCGCGACAGGCTAGTGAGAATAGCCCGAACGCGCAGGGGTCACGCGGTCATTGCGTCCGACTTTGATCGGACGGGGCGCGCGCCTCAGGTCAGCCTGGCACCGTTGGGCACATGGTGCTCGGGCGTCACCAGAATGGTGTGGTCGGCATCGTCGGCCAGGCCCAGCACCAGCACTTCGGAGCGCACCGGGCCGACCTGGCGCGGCGGGAAGTTGACCACGGCCAGCACGCGCTTGCCCGGCAATTGCTCGAGGCTGTAGCGGCCGGTGATTTGCGCCGAGCTTTTCTTGATGCCGACGCCGGCGCCGAAGTCGATGGTGAGCTTGTAGGCCGGTTTGCGCGCTTCGGGGAACGGGTCGGCGGCCATCACGGTGCCGACGCGGATGTCGACCTTCATGAAGTCGTCGAAGCTGACGGTGGCGGCGGGCGGGGTGTTCGGGTCCTGGGTGTAGTGCATGGTCTCGGGTGAGGCGAAGCGGCGCATGGGCGCGATGGTGGCGCATCGCGTCGAGCCGGCCGCGGTCCCGTCGTGCCGGCGGCGCATGGGCGCGCGCGGCACGGCAGGACCGTCAGGCGCGTCAGGGTTTGGTGGCGGCGGCCGCCGGGGCGGCGCTTTTCTTGCCGCGCGGCTTGGCCGCGGGCGTCTGGGTTACTGGCGGCGTGTCGATCTCCTGTTTGTTTCGTTCGCCCCGCGGGGTGTTTTCCGGATGGGGTTTGGGAAAGGCCCAGGGTTTCGTTTTCTGATCCATTGCTTGTACTCCTTGCACAGGCGGAACAGTAGCATTTGCCGTGGCCGTGAGTAAGTGAGGGTTGACGTCAATATTCATCGCATCGTGATGGGGAAAAGCGGCGGGCGCGGTATCGCGCCGGCTGCTGTACGACCGCCGCGGCGGCGGTGCGTTCACTATTTGATGGGGGGCGTGTGTGGTGATGGGTTGTCGGAAGGCCGCGATGTCGATCGCGGACCGGGCCTGGCGGCGGATCCGGCGCCAGCGCGGACGCGCAATATACCCGGTTGGCGCGTCGCGCATGGCGCAACGCTTGCCGCGATCCGCGCGGCAATACGCATGCCAGGCGCGGTTCGGCGCAATTCTACCGCGCCCGGGGCCAGCCCCGCGTTCAGGGTATTCATCCGGATGGCATCCGGCCTCATCCCTTTGCATCGGCGAAACCCTGTATTGTCGGCCGCGCTGGAACGTCTACGATGGACGTCGTGCACATAGGGGGGATGCGCTATGGACACGAGCAAGGAATGGTATGCCGCCGTCAAGGAATGGCAGCGCGCGCGCGACGCATTGACCAGCGCCATCGCCGCCATCAAATGGCCCGATCCGACACCGGATTGCCTGGCCACTTACGATCGTGCCTATGCGCAGGAGACTGCCGCGCGCGAGCGCATGAAGCAGGCCTATGAGCGTGTGCGGCGGTGATGCGGTGAGGCGGCGGCGCGGTTGCTACACTGCCGCGCATGACGCAATTTTCGAACACTCTGATCGTCCGGCCGGCGCGGCCCGACGACGTGGCGGCGCTGGAAGCCGTGCTGACGCGCACCTACGAAGGCACCTGGCGGCCGCAGATGACGCCGGAGAAATACCGGTATTTCCTCGATAGCGGCAAGATCCCGCGCTACGTCGCCGAGCGCGGCGCGCGCTTTCATGTGTGCGAGGCCGATGGCCGCGTGGCCGGCATGGTCGATTGGGAGCAGAACTTCATCTGGGCGCTGCATGTGCATCCGGATTGGCAACGGCGTGGCGTCGGCGCCGCGCTGCTGGCGCTGGCCGAGGATGGCATGCGCGCCGACGGCCACCGCCAGGCGCGCCTTGAGACCGACACCTTCAACACACAGAGCCGCGCGTTCTATGGCAAGCACGGCTATGTCGAAGCCGACACTTACCCTGACGAGGAATGGGACAGCGGCTTCACCACGGTGCTGCTGGTCAAGGCGCTGGCCTGACACGGCGCGGGCATGGCGCCATGGCATGGCTCCATGAATTGCGATGCCTATGGCTCTGGCAATGGGGCCAGGGCGGCGTTAAGGTGGGCTTTTCTTACCGACCACGTCATTCGCCATGTACCTGCCGTCCGCTTTCCGTGAAGACTCGCCCGAGGTCCAGCACGATTTCATCCGCGCGCATCCTCTCGGGGTGCTGATGACCGGCGGGGAAGGCGGGCTGATGGCCAACCACATTCCCTGTCTGCTCTACCCTGAAGGGCCGCAAGGCGTGCTGCGCCTGCACATGGCGCGCGCCAATCCCCAATGGCGGGAACTGGCCGCGGGCGCCGAATGCCTGGTGGTGTTCCATGGCGCGCAGGCCTACATCACGCCGTCCTGGTACGCCACCAAGGCCGAGACACACAAGGTCGTTCCGACCTGGAATTTCGTCGCCGTGCATGTCTGGGGCAGGCCGACGGTGCACGATGACGCGGCCTGGGTACGGACCCAGATCGGCGCCTTGACCGACGCGCAGGAGAAGGCGCGGGTCGAGCCCTGGCGGGTGGAGGACGCGCCCGAGGATTTCATCGCCGCGCAGATGCGCGCGATCGTCGGCGTGGAGATCGCCATCACGCGCATCGAAGGCAAATGGAAGGTCAGCCAGAACCGCAACGCCGCCGACCGCCAGGGCGTGGCGGCCGGGCTGGCGGGCGAGCATGGCGACGCCGTCATGGCCGGGCTGGTGGCGCGTCGCGGCGGCCTGGATTGACGTGGCGTGAGGCGCCTCGGCCCCAAGCCAGGCAGACGATCGCCGCCGCCTGCAGGGCCGCCGCCAGCGCCAGGAACCCGAACAAGGGGTGCGGCCCCTGGCCGGACAGTGTCCGCAGCACGCCGAACACGGCCGGCGCGAAGGCGTAGGCGGCCTGCGACAGGGCCACGATCAGCGGCACCACCCGCGCCGCGTCCGCACGCGTGAATTCGGCCTGGGCGATCAGCGGCGGCAGCGAGGTGGCGTTGCCAATGCCGGCGCCGAACAGCAGCACGCCCAGCCACACCGCCCAGGTGTGCTCCATGGCCAGCATCAGCACCAGCGAGCCGGCGATCTGCGTGGCGTACGACAGGCAGGCCACCAGGCGGCGGTCGGCCGCCGGCGGCATCAGCCAGCCCACCAGGCTGCGGCCGGCGATGGCGCTGGCCGTGGCCAGTCCCATGGCGATGCCGGCGGTCTGCGCGCCCAGCAGCGGCGCCAGCAGCGACAGCAGGTGGGCGATCAGGCCGATCTGCGCGAACAGGCCCAGCGCCATGCCCGCGCCCAGCGACAGGAAGGCGCGGTCGCGCCACAGCCGCGGCACGGCCGGCGCGGTCGCCGCCTGTGCCGGCGCCTGCGGCGGCAGGCCGTCGGGATGCTGGCCCAGTTGCCGGGGCGTGACGGCGAAGACCCGGCGCGCCAGCACCGCGATCACGATCACCATCGCCGCGCCTACCCACGCGGCGGCCTGCGCGAAGCCGCAAGCGCCGATCAGGAATACCCACAGCGGCGAGAACACGATGCCGCCGACGCTGGCGCCGTTGTAGGCCATGCCCAGCGCGGCGGGCCGGCGCTGGACGAACCACGGCGCGATCAGCGCGTTGACCGCTGCTGCGCCCAGCGTCACCCAGCCCATGCCGGAGAACAGCGCGGCTGCATACAACTGCCATGGTTCGGCCGCGCGCGCCCAGCCGGATACGCCCAGCGCCAACGCCAGCGCGCCGGCCACCGTCACCGCCGGCACGCCCCAGCGCCGGTACAGGCGCGGCAGGTTGGCGACGATCAGGGTGCCGCACAGAAAATGCAGCGTGACGGCGGCCGATACCAGGGCCACGCTCCAGCCGGTGCGCTGCACGACTGCGTGCAGGAACACGGGCGGGCCGTAAAAACCCACGCCCCAGCCGAAGATGGCCAGCACGAAGGTGGCCTGGAGGACGGTCCAGCCAAAGAAACGAGTCGGGGTGTGCATGACGGTGCGCGCTGTCTTGTTGCGATGACTCGCAGTATGCTTGTGCCTGCACACAACACTTTGGCCTGGGCCGAATCATGGAATCCGAGTTCGCCGACATCAATCTCTCGGCTGTCGCCGGCGCCATCGCCGATCCGGCGCGGGCCCGCATGCTGTGCCTGCTGCTCGATGGCCGCGCCCGCACCGCCACCGAGCTGGCGGCGGCCGCCGACATCGGCGCGTCCACCGCCAGCAGCCATTTCCAGCGGTTGCGCGAGCAGGGGCTGGTGGAGCAGGCGGCGCAGGGCAAGCATCGCTATTACCGGCTGGCCAACGCCGAAGTGGCGCGGGCGCTGGAAGCCTTGCTGGTGGTGGCGGGCGCCGAACGCGCGCCCTTCAAGCCGAATACGCCGTCGGCCCTGCGCGAGGCGCGCACCTGCTACGACCACATGGCCGGCACCCTGGCGGTGCGCGTTCATGATGCGATGCTGGCGCGCCGGTGGCTCACCGCCGATGGCCGCGATTACGTGTTGACGCCGCTGGGCGAGGCCTCGCTGGCGCAGGTGGGGGTGGACGTGGCGGGGGCGCGCCAGCGCCGCCGCCGCTTCGCCTGCCCGTGCCTGGACTGGAGCGAGCGCCGCTCGCACCTGGGCGGCGCGCTGGGCGCCGCCTTGCTGGAGGCGCTGCTGCAACGCGGCTGGGTCGACAAGGACCTGGATTCGCGCGCGCTCTCCGTCACGCGCAAGGGCGCGCGGCAGTTTCCCGCATTTTTCGGCATGTCCGGGGAGGCGGCCGCCGACGCGGTGGACTGGAACCAGCAAGGCGGCCACGCCGCCTAGCGTTCCCCGGCCGGGGACTCCCCCGGCTTGATGCGCTTTCCCTCGATTTCACTTTCGCCCCCCGCGGACCGGCTGGCCGCGGGGGGCGCACATCTTTTTTTCATCGGGCATTTGCCCTGTACAGGAGGTGGCCTTGCCTACGCTGGCCCTGCACCTTCTCCGCCGCGCCTTGCCTTGCGCGACGGAGCTGCGCATCGACGTCAACCACGGTCCGCGCGAAGTGGAAACCGAACTCGATGCCATCCACGACCGCATGAACCGGCCCTCGGATCGCCTGCATGGATTGCCGGAGGTTCAAACCGATATCCCTGGCCTGGTGCTTCGCTACCGCGAAGCCGATGGCGAGTATTACGTGTACGTGGTGGATGTGCGGCGTGGGCGGCTGGCGGGCTATACGGTGTTCAACCGCCTGATCGAAGTGGGCCGGCGCGCCGACCCCTATGTGCGCGCGCCGCACTCGAAGTACGCCGCGCCGTACCAGGGCATGGGGCTGGCCACGGCGGTGTATCGCTGGGGGCTGGAGGCGGGGCTGTGCATCATGAGCGGAGCGCGCCAGTCGGTCGGCGCCCATCGCCTGTGGCTGGGCCTGGCGCGTGACTACACGCTGGGCTACGTCGATCTGCGGCGCAAGCGCCTGACCTATCTGGGCGCGGCCGTGACGGCGCCGGTGCTGGGCGACCTGCATACCCGCATGTTCCTGCTGGGACGGGGCTGGAGCCTGCCGGACTACCTGCGTGCCACCGCCATGCAGGTGGCCGAAAGTGCGCTTTCGCAACAGCCCTAGGGGAAATCCCCGGGACGGATCCGCGCGGCCCGCGCCGGACGACCCTGTCATCCGGCTGTAAGCCGCGTCCCGCCTGCCTGTCGCCGCCCTTGCCGAACCTGCCGTGGAAACGGGGACGCAATTTCCGCATTGCAACAGTGTTTCTATCGGCAGCTCACGTTACAAAACATATCTGAACTGTCATGGGCAGGCGCGGTATGCTGAATCGCAGAAAGAGGGCATCCGAAGTGCATCAGAACAACTTGATCTACAAGGGATACCGGCTGACGGCCAAGGTTTCCCGGGGCGCCGGCGCTGAAGTTCAGGCGTTGCCCAGCGGCCCCGTTTTCATCGCATCGATCATGGTGGTCCAGGCGGGCGCCGTGCAGGAAGGCGGCGACGAATATCCCGTGCCATGCTTTGCCGAGGGCGGTTTCGTGTACAGCCCGCGCGAGGCCGTGCATGCCGCCATCCTGCATGGCCGCGAGATCGTCGACGGCCTGACCCACATGTCTACCTGACGCCGGGGCGGCGCCGGCAAGGCGCGCCATGGCGGCCATGCGCCACCGCGCCTGGGGTGCGGCGGCCGCGCCCGCCTTACTCGGCGGCGAAAACCGCTTTCCAGTCGCGCGTCTTGGCCAGCGTCAGCACGCTGGCCGATTGTTCCAGGATGGCCACGGCCTTCTTCAATTCCTCGGCCGAGGCGCCATCTTCCAGGATGACCATGCGCGCGTTGCGGGCGTTGGCCATTTTCACGTCCGACATCTTGCCGTGGGTCTGGTAGACCTGGGTCCAATCCATTTTCTTGCCGGCCTTCAGGGCGATCGGCTCGATATAGGTGAGCGCAGTGCTGCCGGCCGCGCGCACGGCGAAGGCGAAGTCGGCGGTGTGGCCGCTGCTGCCCTTGGCGCGCGCGCCCTTGACCATGCGGTTGGGGCCGACGCCGGCCGCCAGCGCCCGGCCCACCTGGGCGCGAAAGCGCAGCTGGCTGAAGCGCGGCATCCATTTGGCGCACTGGAACGACAGCGCCATGGCCAGCTTGACGGCGTCCCACAAGGCTTCCTGCAATTGCTCGTTGGGGCCGGTGGCGACGATGGCGCCGGACTTGTCAAAGTGCGCCAGGCTGACGCCCGGGGTTTCGTTGAGGAAATCGATGCGCTTGGCCGCCACTTCGATCCCGTAGCTGGAGGCGTGCATCGCGGTCTCACAGGCGTCGGTGAGATAGAAGGTGTCGTCGTCCGGATAGGCGATGAAAAACGCCGCGTGCTGGCCGTCCAGGCCCAGCGTCATCGGTGCGATTGCGCGGATCGCGTGTTCGCCCGCCGGCAGGACGGTCCAGCCGGCGGCTTCCAGGAAATTGCTCATAGGATCAGTTCGATTTGTCGGCCCTTGAGGGGATGCGCGAAACCGCCGGTCAGGGTCAGGTTGGCCCTCGGCAGGAAATACTGCATCAGCTCGGCGATGGTATGCAGGGCGGGCACGACGGGCGCGGCGTAGCCTTCGCCTTCGTCGACCCAGATATGTTCGTGGCTGCGGTCGGCCAGCGGCTTGCGGTAGTGCGGCCGGTCCTGGCCCACCAGACTGGTGTGGAAGGCGTCATCGGTGTCGACGCCGAAGACGCGGTGCGGGCCGACGAACAGGCTGGCGCAGAAGGCTTCGGCCAGGAAGATCGTGGCCTGGCCGTGCACGTCGGTGCGGGCGCCGCGATAGGTGGCGCGAAAGATCACGTCGTCGCGCACCTCGCCCTTGACGCGGCACGGGCTGGCGAATTCCATCCATTGGGGGCTGATCGCGGCCGGCTTGGGGGTCCAGGTGACCGGTTTGACGGTTTCCTTGGGCTCCGCAAGGATCTCTTGCACCTCATCAGGGGTGATTAACGGTTCGAACTTGTTGGCCATGGAACGGATCTAGAGTCGGGAAATGCACCGCCGGGCCGCCCAGCGGAAAAGCCCCCTCGCGGGGGCTCTGACCCGCGCCGCCGGATGGGCGCGGGGGCGTAATCTTACAAGATGAAGACGGTGCCGGTCTGTTCGCTGTACGGATATACAGCCATGGCGGCCGGCGCGCCGGCATGCCGGGCTACAGCGAACTGGCGGCGAAAGTATCGCATTGCTTGAGGCTGCCGCTTTCCAGGCCGCGCTTGAACCAGCGCACGCGCTGCGCCGACGAGCCGTGGGTGAAGGCGTCGGGCACCACATAACCCTGGCTCTGCTTTTGCAGCCGGTCATCGCCGATGGCGGTGGCGGCGGCCAGCGCTTCCTCGACGTCGCCGCTTTCGAGGATATTGCGGGCGGCGTTGGCGCGCTGCGCCCACAGGCCGGCGAAGCAGTCGGCCTGCAGTTCCATGCGCACCGACAGCGCGTTGGCCTGCGAGGGGTTGCGCCGGCGCAGGTTGTCGACCTGGTCGGAGATGCCCAGCAGATGCTGGACGTGGTGGCCGACCTCGTGCGCGATGACATAGGCCTGGGCGAAATCGCCGGGGGCCTTGAAGCGGCTCTGCAATTCGTCGAAAAAGGCCAGGTCGATATAGACCTTGCTGTCGCCGGGGCAGTAGAACGGCCCCATGGCGGCCTGGCCGGTGCCACAGGCGGTGGGCGTGGCGCCGCGGAACAGCACCAGCTTGGGCGGCACATATTGGCGGTTCAGGTCTTTCTGGAAGATGGCGCTCCAGGTGTCCTCGGTTTCGCCCAGCACCTTGGACACGAAGCGCGCCTGCGGGTCGTTGGCGGGCGGCCGGGTGGCCGGGCCGGTCTGCTGCTGCGTCGGCGGACCTTCGGCCATCTGCAGCACCACGCTGGGGTCGATGCCGAAATACATGGCCACCAGGGCCAGCACGATGGTGCCGATGCCGATGGTGCCGCGGCCGCCGATGCGCGGGCCGCTGGCGCGGCGGTCTTCCACGTTGTCGCTCTCGCGGGAATCGTCCAGGCGCATACTGTGTCTCCGGGCGGGCCCGCAGGGCCGCCATGTGTTGCCAGTGCCGCGATGGTGAAGCGGCCTTCAAGAGTGTTAGGATAAACCCATGGCTCTCCATTTAGATATCCACCCCGCGAATCCGCAACCGCGTCTGCTCAAGCAGGCCGCCCAATGGCTGAACGACGGGGGCCTGGTGGCGGTGCCCACTGATTCCAGCTATGCGGTGGTCGCGCGCCTGGACGACAAGAACGCGGCCGACGGCCTGCGCCGCCTGCGCGGCCTGGACGAACGCCATCACCTGACGCTGCTATGCCGCGACCTGGCCGAGATCGGCCACTTCGCGCGCGTCGACAACCGCCAGTACCGCCTGCTCAAGGCCGCCACCCCGGGGCCCTGGACCTTCATCCTGGAAGCCACCAAGGAGGTGCCGCGGCGTGTCTCGCACCCGTCGCGCAAGACCATCGGCATCCGCGTGCCCGATCATGCCGTCATGCTGGGCCTGCTCGAACAGATGGGCGCGCCGCTGCTGTCCACCACCCTGATCCCGAAGGGGGAGGACGAGGCCCTGAACGACGCCGAGGCCATCCGCGAGCGCTACGCCCACGACCTGGCCGCCGTGATCGACGCCGGCGCCTGCCCGCAGTCGCCGACCACCGTGATCGACCTGACCGGCGCCGAGCCGGCCGTGGTGCGGGTGGGCCGCGGCGATCCGGCCACGTTGGGCCTGGCCTGAACCCCGGTCGCCCGCGCCGGCAAGGCGCCGCCGCCATCCGCGGGCCGCTTGCCCGCCGCGCGGAAGGCCTGGCCCGCGTCCGCGGCGCTGCCGGCCGCTGCGGCGTCTTGCTCCGTTCGGTTTTTTGCCGCGCCTTTCTTCGCGCGGCTCCTCTACAATCCGGTTCGCCATGAACGAGATCATCCAAACCATCGCGGTCTACGCGATACCGGTCATTTTCGCCATCACCCTGCACGAGGCCGCGCACGGCTACGTCGCGCGCATGCTCGGCGATCCGACCGCGTACCAGGCGGGCCGCGTCAGCCTGAACCCGGCTCGCCACATCGACCCGATCGGCACGCTGCTGGTGCCGGTGGTGATCCTGCTGACTTCCAAGCTGCTCGGCAGCCCCGGCATGCTGTTCGGCTGGGCCAAGCCGGTGCCGGTGGATTTCGGCCGCCTGCGCCGCCCCAAGAAAGACATGCTGTGGGTGGCGCTGGCCGGGCCCGCCGCCAATCTGCTGATGGCCATCCTGTGGGTGTTTTCGCTGCGCCTGTTTCTCGAAACCGGCATGCAGGAGAGCTTCTGGTTCGAAATGGCCATGGCCGGCGTGCAGGTCAACCTGGTGCTGATGGCGCTGAACCTGCTGCCGGTCCCGCCGCTGGATGGGGGACGTATCCTTTTCAGCCTGCTGCCGAACCGCCTGGCCTGGCAGTATTCGAAAATCGAGCCGTATGGCCTGGTCATCGTGGTGGTGCTGTTGGTCACCGATGTGCTGTGGATATTGATGCGTCCGGTATTGGCTTTGGGGACGGCTATCGTCCAGTGGTTTCTGTAGGAATTTGGCCAATATCCGTTAAACTCAGCGGTTTCACTGATTCTGGCCCTGGGGCATCCCGCCGTGGGGCTTTGGAGCCCTTCACTTATGGCATCCCCTGCACCCGCCGCAGGCGTTAATTTCCAGGGCAGCATGGTGGCCCTTGTCACCCCGATGCAGCCCGACGGCAGCCTGGACTACGCTGCCTACCGGTCGTTGATCGACTGGCATATCCAGGAAGGAACCGATGCTCTGGTGGTGGTGGGCACCACCGGGGAGTCGCCGACGGTCTCCATGGAAGAACACGCGGAATTGATCCGCGTGGCGGTCGAGCATGCGGCGAACCGCATCCCGGTCATCGCCGGCGTGGGCGCCAATTCCACCGATGAAGCCATCCACCTCACGCGCCACGCCAAGGCGGTGGGCGCGCAGGCCGGCCTGTCGGTGGTGCCGTACTACAACAAGCCGTCGCAGGAAGGCCTGTACCGCCACTTCCGCGCCATCGCGGAAGCCGTGGACCTGCCGACCATCCTGTACAACGTGCCCGGCCGCACCGTGGCCGACATGAGCACCGAAACCGTGCTGCGCCTGGCCCAGTTGCCGGGCATCATCGGCATCAAGGACGCCACCGGCGACATCGCCCGCGGCGGCCTGCTGCTGCGCGAGGCGCCGGCCAGCTTCCAGGTGTTCAGCGGCGACGATCCCACCGCCGCCGCCCTGATCCTGCTGGGCGCGCGTGGCAATATTTCCGTCACCGCCAACGTCGCGCCCAAGTTGATGCGCGACTTGTGTGCCGCCGCCCTGGCGGGCAATGTGCCGAAGGTGCGTGAACTTAATGCGTACCTGGCCCGTCTGAACAAGGCTTTGTTCGTTGAAGCCAATCCTATTCCCGTCAAGTGGGCGCTGGCCGAAATGGGCCGCACCGCACTGGGCTACCGGTTGCCGCTGGTGGAACTGGGCGCGCAGCACCACGAAACGGTGCGTCGCGCGCTCCAGGAAACGGGCCTGCTCTAAATATCGTGAGGATACGTATGAACAAGCGTCATGCCGGTATGTCGGCATTGATGTCTCTGGTGTTGTTGGCCGGCTGCAGCGAGGTCAACCAATTCCTGGGCAATGAAGAGTCCGTCAACTACAAGAGCGCCGTCACCCAACGTGGCGAGCCGCTGAGCATTCCGCCCGACCTGACCCAGGCCGCCAGCGATCCGCGCTACCGCGCGCCGGCGTCGGGTTCCACGACCTATTCGCAATTCCAGCAGCAGGGCCAGGCGCAAGCCACGGCGCCCAAGAGCAGCAACGTGCTGCCGAACCGCCAGGACATGCGCGTCGAGCGCGATGGTGACCTGCGCTGGCTGGTGGTCGATCGCCCGCCCGAGGACGTGTTCCCGCGCCTGGTCGACTTCTGGACCGAAAACGGCTTCACCGTCGCCAGCAACAATCCGGCCGCCGGCCTGATCGAAACCGACTGGGCGGAGAACCGCGCCAAGATCCCGGAAAGCTGGCTGCGCCAGGCCCTGGGCGCGGTGCTGGAATCGGCCTGGGATAGCGGCGAGCGCGAAAAATTCCGCACCCGCGTCGAGCGCGTCAACGGCCACACCGAGATCTTCGTCAGCCATCGCCAGATGCTCGAAAAGCGCGTCGGCGGCGACGGCATGCAGGTGCAATGGCAGAACGGCAAGGAAGACCCGGGCCTGAACGCCGCCATGCTGGCGCGCATGATGGTCTATCTGGGTACCGACGTCGACAACGCCCGCAAGCTGGTGCAGCAGGCCGAGGCCGCGCCGCAACAGCCGGCGGTGCAACAGGACGTGCGCGCCCAGGGCGCTGCCCTGATCGTCAACGAATCGTTCGACCGCGCCTGGCGCCGTGTCGGCGTGGCCTTGGACAGCGGCGGCTTCTCGGTCGAAGACCGCGACCGTTCGGCCGGCGATTACTACGTGCGCTACGTCGATACCGACACCGGCGAGCAGATCGACCAGCCGGGTTTCTTCAGCCGCATGTTCTCGGGCGACAAGAAAGCCGAGGCGCCGCAATACCGCATCCACCTGGTCGCCAGCGGCGATCAGACCAACGTGACGGTGCTGGACGCCAAGGGCACGCGCGACAACAGCGCCACGGCGCAACGCTTGCTGAGCGTGCTGAAAGACAAGATGTGATGTCCCTTCTTCGCGTGGCGCCTTGGCGCCCGCGTCGATCCGGAAAAGGCCCCTCGGGGCCTTTTTCTTTGGGTGCGGCCGGCGAGGTGCGGCCGGCCTGCAATCGCCCGCGCACAAACGAAAACCCCGGCGCGAGGCCGGGGTTTTCTTTCCTGGATCAGGGCGGGGGGGGTCTCTGATCAGGAAGCGGGCGTGGTCGAGCCGCCGGGGGCATTCGAGCCGCCGCCAGGCGTGGTGGCTGGGGCGGGAGCCGGCGCCGGCGAGGTGGCCGGCGAGGGGCTGGAGGGCGCCGGGGCGCTGGCGCCCGGCGTGGGGTTGTTCGCGGGCGCCGGGGCATCTTCCTTCTTGTTGCAGGCACTGAGCGAGACCGCCAGCACCGACGCAATAATCAAGGTTTTGCTCATCATTTTTAGACTCCTGTAGATGACGACTCTTGAAACCCCGTCAGGGGAAACCAGGACTCAGGCTACAGGAAGCCGTAAGCGATGCGAGTGTGGAAATTAAAAAGGTCGCATCCCAATGGCAACAAACCTTTCCACGCGGTGTGATGTCTTGCTGTATGTGACCTGGCGTACAGACCTCATTGCGTTCTGTGCAAGACGGATACGCACAGGTGTCCGGATACTACGGGGCGACGTAATGAATCCAGCCCGAGTCCAGCCAATCCGCCAGGCAGGCGCGGGCGTCATCCGACAGGCGCGCGCAGGCCGGATCGGCGCAGTCCAGGCTGCGCGCATCGGCCAGTTTGCACAGCGCGGGCGCGGCCGGCGTCATCGCGGTTTCGCCGTTGATGAAGAGCTGCTTGCCGCGATAGAGCATGCGGCTGCGGCGGTCCAGCACCAGCCTTCCGGCGGCGGGCCAGTCTTCTTCCAGATCCACCTCCAGGCCTTGCGGGCCATCGAAGACGCTGAGGTTGCTGGGTTCGGTCAGCCAGCAGCCCAGGAAGCGCGAGGCCAGCGCGTCGTCAAAGCGCAGCTTGCCGACGGTGTCGAGCGTGGCTTGGACCAGCGCGTCCGGCACCTGGGCCGGCGTGGCCACCGCGGCCTGGGCCGGGTCGCGGTAGACGGCCGACAGCTTGGGGCCGGGCAGCGCCGGTTCGCCGTAGGGGCCGCCCAGCAGCCCGACGCGCGCCATCACCTGGTCGGCGGCGGCTTCGAGCAGGCCGCGCGCCAGCGTGGCCTGCGTGGGGGCACGGAAACCGATGGAGATGGTCATGCAGCCGTCGCCCATGGCGATGCCGTCATGCGCGGCCTGCGGCGGCAGGTAAAGCATGTCGCCCGGCGCCAGCACGGCCTGTTGCTCGGGCTGGAAATGGCTGAGGATCTTGAGCGGCAGCCCGGGTTCGAGCGACAGGTCCTTCTGGCGCCCGTAGCGCCATTCGCGCTGGCCGGCGGCCTGCAGCAGGAATACATCGTAGCTGTCGAAGTGCGGGCCGACGCCGCCGCCATGGCTGGCGATGCTGATCATCACGTCGTCCAGGCGCGCATCGGGGATGAAGCGGAACTGCTGCATCAGTTCGGCGGCGGCATCGCTGTGCAGGTCGACGCTTTGCACCAACAGGGTCCAGTCGCCCTCGTTGTCCTTGGGCAGGCGGGCGAAAGGGCCGCTTTCCATCTGCCATTCGCCGTTCTCGCGCCAGATCAGGCGCGATTCGACGTCGTCGCGGCGCGCCAGCTTCTTGATCGCGGCGAGGGTGACCGGCGGCTTGAAATCGGGAATGGCCTGGCGGATCAGCAGCGGCTTCTTTTGCCAGTAGCGGCGCATGAAGTCGTTGGGGCTCTGGTTGCCCAGCAGCGGCAGGGGATGGTCTAGGTTCATTGCAGGTGCTTCTTCAGGCGGTAGAGGGCGTCCAGCGCTTCGCGCGGGGTCAGGCTGTCGGGGTCGATGGCGGCGAGTTCCTCGCGCAGCGTGTCCAGCGCCTCGATGGTGTCGGCGCGGTCGGCGGCGGCATAGGCCTGCGCATCGGCGTCGGCCGCGGCGGAGAACAGGCCCAGTTGCGGCGTGGGCGCGCCTTGCGCTTCGAGCCGTTCGAGTTCGCGGGTGGCCTGGCGGATCACGGCGGCGGGCACGCCGGCGCGTTGCGCCACCTGGATCCCATAGCTGCGGCTGGCCGGGCCTTCGCGCACTTCGTGCAGGAATACGATGCCGCCAGCCGATTCGGCCGCCGCCAGGTGGACGTTGGCCGAGGCGGGCTGTTCGGCCGGCAGGCGCGTCAGCTCGAAGTAGTGGGTGGCGAACAGCGTCAGGGCGCGGTTGTGCGCCAGCAGGCGGCAGGCGATGGCCCACGCCAGCGCCAGGCCGTCGTAGGTGGAGGTGCCGCGGCCGATCTCGTCCATCAGCACCAGGCTGTTGGGCGTGCTGGCCGCGAGGATGGCGGCGGCCTCGGTCATCTCCATCATGAAGGTCGAGCGCCCGCCCGCCAGGTCGTCGGCGGCGCCGATGCGGGTGAAGATGCGGTCGATGCGGCCGATGCGGGCGCGCGCCGCCGGCACGAAGCTGCCGATGCGCGCCAGCAGCACGATCAGCGCCACCTGCCGCATGTAGGTCGATTTACCGCCCATGTTGGGACCGGTGATCAGCAGCATGCGCCGCGCCGGATCGAGCCGGCAGCCGTTGGGCGTGAAACGTTCGATGGCCTGTTCGACCACCGGGTGGCGGCCAGCGTCGATGTCGATGTCGGCCTGCTCGGACAGTTCGGGGGCGATCCAGTCGTGGCGTCGCGCGTGTTCGGCCAATGCGGCCAGAGTGTCCAGCTCGGCCAGCGCGCCGGCGCAGTCGGACAGCGGGCGCACGTGTTCGGCCAGTACGTCCAGCAATTGCTCGAACAGCCATTTCTCGCGCGCCAGCGAGCGGTCCTGCGCCGACAGCACCTTGTCTTCCCAGGTCTTGAGTTCCGGGGTGATGTAGCGCTCGGCGTTCTTGAGGGTCTGGCGGCGGCGGTAGTCTTCCGGCACCTTGGCGGTCTGGCCCTTGGTGACTTCGATGTAGAAGCCGTGCACGCGGTTGAATTCGACGCGCAGGTTGCTGATGCCGGTGCGCTCGCGCTCGCGCGCTTCCAACTGCACCAGGAAGTCGCCGCCGTCGGCGGCCAGGGCGCGCAGTTCGTCCAGTTCGGCGTCAAAGCCGGCGGCCAGCACGCCGCCGTCGCGGATCGCCACGGCCGGTTCGGCGGCGATGGCGCGCGCCAGCAGGGCGGCCAGCGCCGGGTCCACCGACAGGTGCGAAATCAGGTCATTCAGGCGCGGCGCGGCGGCCATCGGCGCCACCAGGTCGCGCAGCGCGGGCAGCGCGGCCAGCGCATCGCGCAGGCTGGCCAGTTCGCGCGGACGCACCGAGCGCAGCGCCAGCCGCGCGGCGATGCGTTCGATGTCGGGGAAGGCGTTGAGCGCGCCGCGCAGCGTCTCCAGCAGGCCGGCCGAGCCGAAGGTCTGCTCGACATCCATGCGGCCGGCCAGCAGCGTCGAGATGGCCTGTTGGCGGGCCTGGGCCGGCGCGTTGTCGCGCAGGGGATGGTGCAGCCAGCGGCGCAGCAGGCGGCTGCCCATGGGCGTGCGGCAGCCATCCAGCAGCGAGAACAGCGTGGGCGAGTCTTCGCCCGACAGCGTCTGCGTCAACTCCAGGTTGCGGCGCGTGACCGGGTCGAGCAGTACATACTGGCCGGGCCGCTCGGCCGACAGGCTCTGCACGTGCGCCAGCGCCTGCGACTGGGTGCGGGCGGCATAGCGCAGCAGCGCGCCGGCGGCGCAGATGCCGGCCGGCATGTCCTCGATGTCGAAGCCGGCCAGCGTATCGGTCTTGAAATGCGCCAGCAGGTGGGCGCGGGCGCCGTCGCTTTCGAAGTGCCAGTCCGGCACGCGCGAGCGGGCGCCCTCGAACGCGAAGTCGAATTCGGCGCTGTCGGCGCAGACGATCTCGGCCGGCGCGATGCGGTGCAGTTCGGATTCGAGTTGTGCCGGCGCGCATTCGGTGACGCGGAAGTCGCCGCTGGCCAGGTTCAGCCAGGCCAGGCCGGCGCGCGGCGCGCGGGCATTGCCGGTGACGAACACCGCGGCCAGCGCGCGGTCGGCCTTGGCCGGCAGCAGCGCGTCGTCGGTCAGCGTGCCGGGCGTGACGATGCGCACGATGCGGCGCTCGACCGGGCCCTTGGAGGCGGCTGGATCGCCGATCTGTTCGCAGATGGCGACGGACTCGCCCATCGCCACCAGCCGCGCCAGGTACTGCTCCATCGCGTGCACCGGCAGGCCGGCCATGGGAATGGGCGTGCCATTGGACGAGCCGCGCTTGGTCAGCGTCAGGTTGAGCAGGCGCGCGCCGCGCTCGGCGTCTTCATAGAACATTTCATAGAAGTCGCCCATGCGGTAGAACAGCAGCAGGGGGCCAGCCTCCGCCTTGAGGCGGAGGTACTGCTGCATCATGGGGGTGTGGCCCGCGTGGGCGTCGGCGGCGGTGGTCTGTGTTGCGGAATTCATGCCCGTGATTGTATCGGGCCGGGGCGCGGGGGGACGGTGACGGCGCTCAATACAGCGTGCTGGCGACCCGCGCGGGCAGATCGCGGTCGTAGGCCACGCCGTCGAAGGTGCCGGCGGTCAGGTCGGACAGCACGCGGCCGACGCTGGGCAGCGCCGCGCGCGGGATCTGCGTGGCCGGGTCCCACAGCCGCGAGCGCAGCAGGGCGCGCGAGCATTGGAAATAGACGGCTTGCACATCGACGATCAGGACGGAGCGCGGTTGCTTGCCGTCCATCTCGAATCGTTGCAGCAATGCCGGGTCGACGCTGATGCGCGCGATGCCGTTCACGCGCAGCGTCTCGTTGACGCCGGGGATCAGGAACAGCAGCGCCACGCGTGGGTCGGCCAGGATGTTGCGCAGGCTGTCGATGCGGTTGTTGCCGCGCCGGTCCGGCAGTAACAGCGTCTTTTCATCCTCGATCACTACGAAGCCGGCGGGATCGCCGCGCGGCGAGACATCCAGGCCATCGGGGCCCGAGGTGGCCAGCGCCGCGAACGGCGCGGCCTCGATGAAGGCGCGGTAGTGCGGATGGACGTGGTCGACTTCCTTCTTGAGCGAGGCTTCACCCGGTTCGCCATACAGGGCTTGCAGGGCGGCGGCGTCGGTAACGAAGTGAGCGGGGTTCAAGGGCATGGCGAAGGCTCGGGAAAAGGGGGAGGCGGTGCGTTATTGCACGCGCACCGGCATGCTGCAATCGTAGAAGCATACCTCGCCGTCGCCGCCGCGTTCTTGCTTGCACTCGGCGAGCACCCTATCCGTCGCGGCCCCGAGCGTGGGGGCGATCCGGGAGAGGGCGATGCCGTTGCCCCAGACGATCGCGCCGCATTGCTTGGCGTGCGAGACCTGCTCGCGGCCGTCGCCACCGCCTTTGTTGGCGCAGACCGCATCGGAGTCGTTTTCGGCTGGTCGCCGGCTCTTCCTGCTGCCGGCCGCGCCAACTTTGCCGGCGATGGCATCCAGGGCGGTGGGTGGCGCTTGCACGCCCCGAGAATAGGGCAAAAGCCGGTTCAGGCTTCCTGGCCGTAGCCGAAGGGCCAGCGGCGGCGGGTGGGTTCGGGCTTGGCGGTGTCTTCTTGCATGTTTTTCTCCGTAGGGTGCATTCGGGGGGATTCTATTTCCCGAGATGTAACAGCATTGCAAGGGATCGTTAGCACTCTATCGTTGCGGGCCGCACGCTAGTCGACCGCGAACAGCGTGACCTGGCGCTCGAGCGCGTAGGTGGCGCGGTAGCGGGCGGGCGTGGCTCCCCGGTCGATCAGCAGCAGGCCTTCGCGTTCTGCGGCGGCCAGGACTTCGCGCAGCTTCTGGCCGCCGTCCAGGCCGGTGGCTTCCTGCAGCCGCCGCAGGGGCAGATAGTCGCCGTTCTTGACTCCGGACAGGCGCGGGAAGGCGTTGAGCCAGATGCTGCGGCTGGGCGGGGAATTGATCAGACTGGTCATGGGCGAGGGTCCCTTGCGGTCGGATTGCTGTATGAATGAACAGTATATCCGAACGTCGGACCGAATCCCGATGGGGATGTCGCACCGGAACGGCGCCGGGCCGCGGACGCTAGCGCGCCGCTCCGGTATGGGCCAGCAGGCATTGCACCAGCGCGTCGAACACTGTCTTGCAACGCGGGCTGGCGCGCAGGTCTTCGTGCATGGTGATCCAGGTTTCGAGCTGGAATGAGACCTGGTCGGGCAGCACGCGCACCAGTTGCCGGTCGCGGCGGGCCAGCGCCACCTGGCAGACGCCGATGCCGGCGCCGGCGCGGATCAGGGCCAGTTGCGCCAGGTCGCTGTCGGCCCGCAGGGTGAAGCTGTCGCGGCTCCAGGACACCGCCAGGCGCTTGCCGGCGCCGCGCAGGAAGGGCGTTTCGGTGTCGTAGCCGATCAGCGTGTGGCCGGACAGGCCGGCCAGCGTGGCCGGCGTGCCGCAGCGGCGCAGGTAGTCCTTGCGCGCGTACAGACCGATCTCGACATGGCCGACGGGGCGCGCGATCAGTTGTTCCTGCTTTGGCGGCGCCATGCGCACGGCGATGTCGGCTTCGCGCAGCAGCAGGTTCTGCACGCGGTTGGTGGGGGCCAGTTCGAGGGTCAGGCGCGGGTGGTCGCGGCGCAGGCGCGCCAGCACCGGCGGCAGCACCTCGATGCCGATGACCTCGCTGGCCGAGATCCGCACGGTGCCGGCCACGCCTGGGCCTTGCGCGGCGGCCGCGCGTTCCAGGGCCGCGGCATGGCTGTGCATGGCTTCGGCGTAGCCGCGCAGCGACAGGGCGGCGTCAGTGGCCAGCAGGCCGGTCTGCGAGCGGGTGAACAGGACCTGGCCCAGGGCCCGTTCGAGCGCCGCGATGTGGCGGCCGACCGTGGGTTGGGTGATGTCGAGCGTGCGCGCGGCGCCGGACAGCGAGCCCTCGGCGAGCACGGCCAGAAAGCTGCGGTAGAGTTCCCAGCCGATCGGTTTGGTCATGCATAAATGTATAGCCGCTGGGCGAAGTTCGGCAATTTATTTTGTATGGCCGCCGCGCCAGAATGGTCGCCATGGATTCACGGGAGATGACCATGACGATGATCGAATCGAGCCGGCCGGGCACCGCGCTGGTGCTGGGCGCCACCGGCGGCGTCGGGGGCGAGGCGGCGCGCCAGTTGCGTGACGCCGGCTGGGGCGTGCGCGCGCTGGCGCGCGGGCTGGCGACGGAAACGGCGCAGCGCGATGGCATGACCTGGCTGCGCGGCGATGCCATGAACCGCCAGGACGTGGCGCGGGCGGCGCTGGGGTGCGAGGTGATCGTGCATGCGGTCAATCCGCCCGGCTACCGCCGCTGGGGCGAGTTGGTGCTGCCGATGATCGACAACACCATTGCGGTGGCGACCGCGCAGGGCGCAACGATCGCGCTGCCGGGCACGATCTACAACTACGGGCCGGACGCGTTTGTGTTGTTGCGCGAGACTTCGCCGCAGCACCCGCTGACGCGCAAGGGCGCGATCCGGGTGGAACTCGAACGCCGGCTGCAAGTGGCCAGCGAACGCGGGGCGCGCGCGCTGGTGCTGCGGGCGGGTGATTTCTTCGGCCCGCGCGCCGGCAACAACTGGTTTTCGCAAGGGCTGGTCAAGCCGGGGCGGCCGTTGAAGCGGGTCAGCATGCCGGGGGCGCCGGGCGTGGGGCATCAGTGGAGCTATCTGCCGGACGTGGGGCGGGCGCTGGTCGAGCTGCTGGCGCGGCGCGATGCGCTGGCGCCGTTTGCGGCCTTCCACATGGCGGGGCATTGGGATCCGGACGGCACGCGGATGGCGGCGGCGATCGTGCGGGTGGCGCGCCGCCATGGCCTCGAGCCGCGCGTGGCCGCGTTTCCGTGGGGATTGCTGCGACTGGCGGCGCCGTTCTCGGAGACCCTGCGCGAGTTGCTGGAGATGCGCTACCTGTGGCGCCAGCCGCTGCGCATGGACAACGCGCGCCTGGTCGGTGTGCTGGGCGCCGAACCGCATACGCCGCTGGACGTGGCGGTGGCGGCGACGCTGCGCGGCCTGGGCTGCCTGCCGCCCGCGCTGCCGGCGGCCGCGGCCGTGGCATGAGGCGCGGCCCGGCGCATCCGGCTTGCTGGCGCCGGACCGGGCCATGCACAATGGCGCCACGCGGCCGTTCGCAGCGCCGCGGGAGCGCCCGATGCCCGATTTGCCGTTTTCCGCCACGCTGGATGCCCGCGAACGCGTGACCATTGCCCACGGTTCCCACCGCGCCGAGTTCGCGCCTGGCGGCGGCGGACGCCTGACGCGGCTGTCGACGGGCGCGCATGACTGGATCGTGCCGCTGGTCGAGACGGATTGGCCGCCGGCGCAATGGCCGCGCGCCGGGTCGTATCCGTTGACGCCCTATTCGAACCGGGTGCGCGACGGCGTGTTCACCTTCGCCGGCGAGCGCCACGCGTTGCAATCGCTGCCGGGGCGGCCGCAGGCGATCCATGGCGGCGGCCTGTACCAGCCCTGGCAGGTGCGTCACCTGGCCGATGACGCGGTCGACCTGGTGCTGCAACAGCCGGCCGGCGTGCTGGGCTGGCCGTGGCCGTATGAGTGCGTGCAGCGCTACCGGCTGGATTCGCGCGGCCTGTCGCTGACGCTGTTGATGATCAACCAGGGCGATGCGCCGATGCCGTTCGGCTGCGGCATCCATCCGTATTTCACCGCCGAGCGGGTGGCGCTGCATGCGCGCCGCGCGTGGCCGACGGATGCGGACGGCCTGCCCGGCGCCAGCCAGACGACGCACGTGCGCGAGCTGGGCCAGTCTGCCGAGGGCTGCGATACCTATCTGTCGCAGTGGGGCGGGCGCGCCACGCTGCGCTGGCCGGACGGGCACGAACTGGCGTTGCACGCCGACGCGGCGTTCGCACACCTGGTGGTCTACACCGCGCCGGGCTCGGATTTCCTGTGCGTGGAGCCGGTGACCAACGTGGCCGATGCCTTCAACCTGGCGGCGGCGGGCGAGACCCGCACCGGCCTGCGGGTGCTGGCGCCGGGCGAGCGCTTCAGCGCGACGCTGTTGCTGGCGCTGCGGCCACCGCGTGACGCGCGTTGAGGCCGGCGGCGATGCGGCTGGCAACGGCCGTAAGCTCCGGCGATAATCCGGCAAAACCCAATCCAGGAGTCGTTACGTGAAAAAGCTCAGCACCGAACAATTGCAGGCGGCGGCCGAGACGCTGCGCCGGGTGCAGGCCAGGCTGGCCCGTTCGGGCAGCCTGCCGCTGGAGCCGACGATCTACGCCAGCGCCAAGGGCTTCCGCCGCAACGTGCCCGACTATGTCTGGGCGTGGCTGTCGGGCCTGCTGGCGCCGCACAAGAGCCTGTCGGCCTGGATGGACGCGCATCGACCCGGTTGGCGCGAGGGCAAGATTCCGGCGGCGGTGGTGTACGCGCGCACCGAGAACGGCTGGTTCGACTGGTTGATTGCCCAGCTCGAGGCCGAGATCGGCGATCCGCGCGCACGCGCCCGGCGCGACGGCCAGGCCTGAGCGCTCAGGCGCGGATGCGGAACGCGCGCAGGCGCCGCAGCAACAGGAAAACGGTTTCCTGCGCCGCGGCCACCAGCAGCGCGGCCAGGATGGCGCTGAGCACCAGCTCGTCCCACATGCGCGGCGGCCCGACCCGGAACTGGATGGTGTCGAACACCAGTCCGGTCGTGACACCCGCGACGATGACGGCTCTCAGGCCCTGCAGCGGCACCAGCCGCAGCATCAGCAAGGCGATCGCCACCATGCCCCAGAGCATGGGTTCCAGCATTTGGTCGGACAGCTGAGAAATCAGGGCAAACTCCCGAAAGCGCGGCAGCGGGTTAAAGGTCTGCCGCGCGCAGTCGAGTTTTTACCTCTTTCCGCGCACGAATGCGAGACGCCCGTCCCAATTATGTCGTTGGGGCGGGGCGGCGTTTCAGAAACCCTCCAGCACGACTTTGCCGCGCGCCTTGCCGCTTTCGATGAAGGCGTGCGCGCGCCGCAGGTTTTCGGCGTTGATGCGGCCATAGTGCTCGCCCAGCGTGGTGCGCAGGGTGCCGTTGTCGATCAGCCGCGCGGCCTGGTTCAGCAGTTCGTGCTGGGCGATCAGGTCGGGCGTGTTGTGCAGCGGCCGGGCGAACATGAACTCCCAGTGCAGCGAGGCCGACTTGCCCTTGAGCAGGCGCACGTCGATGGCGGCGGGATCGTCGATCAGGGCGATCTTGCCTTGCGGCGCGATGGCTTCGGCCAGCTGCGCGAAGTGCTGGTCGGTCTGGGTCAGGCCGGCGATGAAGCTGACCTGCGGCAGGCCGATGCGCTTGAGTTCCCCGGCCAGCGGTTTGGTGTGGTCGATGACGTGATGGGCGCCCAGACCTTTGACCCAGGCCTGGGTCTCGGGCCGCGAGGCGGTGCCGATGATGGTCAGGCCGGTCAACTGGCGCGCCAGTTGCACCAGGATCGAACCGACGCCGCCGGCCGCGCCCACCACCAGCAGCGTGCCCTGGCTGGGCGCGGCGTTGTCCAGCACTCGCAGGCGGTCGAACAGCAGTTCCCAGGCGGTGATGGTGGTCAGCGGCAGCGCGGCGGCCTGGGCGAAGTCCAGGCTTTGCGGCATGCGGCCGACGATGCGCTCGTCAACCACGTGCAGTTCGCTGTTGGCGCCGGGACGCGTCAGGGCGCCGGCGTACCAGACGCGGTCGCCGGGCGCGAACAGGCGGGTCTTGGCGCCCACGGCGCGCACGATGCCGGCGGCGTCCCAGCCGATGATCTCGGGCTGGCCGTCCTTGGGCTTGCGGTTGGCGCGGATTTTGACGTCCACCGGGTTGACGGAGATGGCCTTGACCTCGACCAGTAGGTCGTGGTCGCCGGGCACGGGGTCGGGCGCGGTGATGTCCTGCAGCGATTGCGGATCGGTGGCGGGCAGGTTCTGGAAGTAGGCGATGGCTTTCATGTGACGATCTCGAAACGGGAAGGGGATCAGGCGATGGTGCGGACCACGCCGCCATCGACGCGCAAGGCGGCGCCGTTGGTGGCCGAGGACTGGCGCGAGCAGGTGTAGACGACCATATTGGCCACTTCCTCCACCGTCGCCAGGCGGCGCAGCAGCGAGGTCGGCCGGTGCTGGGCGATGAAGTCGCGTTCCATCCGGTCTTGCGGCAGGCCCTGCGCTTTGGCCATCTCGGCGAAGAAGTCGACCACGCCTTCGGAACGGGTCGGGCCGGGCAGCACCGCGTTGACGGTGACGCCGCTGCCGGCGGTCAGTTCGGCCAGGCCGCGCGAGACGCCCAGCAGCGCGGTCTTGCTGACGCCGTAGTGGATCATCTCGGCGGGAATGTGCAGCGCCGATTCGCTGGAGATGAAGACGATGCGGCCCCAGTCGGCGGCCAGCATGCGCGGTAGGTAATAGCGCGACAGGCGCACGCCGCTCATGACGTTGGTGTCGAGCATGTAGCGCCAGTCGTCGTCGGTGATTTCAGTGAAGGACTTGGGCGCGAAGTAGCCGGCGTTGTTGACCAGGATATCGACGTCGGGATGGGCGGCGCAGATCGAGGCGGCGCCGTCGGCGGTGGACAGGTCGGCCTGCACCGTATGCACCTGGGCGGCTGGGTGCTGGCGCGCGATGGCGGCGGCGGCCTGCTGGAGCTTATCGGCGTTGCGGCCATGCAGCACTACCTGGGCGCCGGCCTCGGCCAGGCCCTGGGCGATGGCCAGGCCGATGCCGCCGGATGAGCCGGTGACCAGGGCTTTCTTGCCGTCGAGTTCGATTTTCATGGGGGACTCCAAAGCGTTGCGGGGATGGCGCCATCATTGCCCAGTGGCGGGCGAGGAAAAACCGGCTAGCATCGGACTCAGTTTCAATGGTTTTTTGAAAATGAGACCCCTATGGTCCGGTTTGAGGATTTGCGCATCTTTGTCGCGGCGGCGGATCACGGCAGCTTCTCGGCCGCCGCGCGCGAGCTGGACCTGACGCCGGCGGTGGCCAGCGCGGCGCTCAAGCGGCTGGAACTGTCGCTTGAAACCCGCCTGTTCGTGCGCTCGACGCGCAGCCTGCGGCTGACCGGTGACGGCGAGCGCTACCTGGAATATGCGCGCGCCGCGCTGGCCAGCCTGCAGGCCGGCCAGAGCGCGCTGGCGCGCGACAAGACGGCGATCTCCGGCACGCTGTCGGTGTCGATTCCGTCGGACCTGGGCCGCCATGTGCTGCTGCCCTGGCTCGATGAGTTCCAACAACGTCATCCGCGCGTGAACTTCCAGGTGCGCATCAGCGACCGCCTGGCCGACCTGTACCGGCAGCCGGTCGACATCGCGCTGCGCTACGGCACGCCCGGCGATTCCGGCCTGGTGGCGCTGCCGCTGGGCGAACACAATCGCCGCGTGGTGTGCGCCGCGCCGGCTTATTTCGCGCGCCACGGCATGCCACGGACACCGGCGGACCTGCGCCGCCACAACTGCCTGTGCTTCGTGCTGGGCGAATCGCTGCACGACCGCTGGGCGTTCGAGCACGAGGAGGGCGCCGTGACCGTGCCGGTCAAGGGTGACCGGGTCGGCGACGATGGCGACCTGGTGCGGCGCTGGGCGCTGGCCGGCCATGGCGTGGCCTACAAGTCGCGCTACGACGTGCTGGCCGATCTGCGCGCCGGGCGGCTGGTGCAGGCCCTGGCCGATTGCCGCGGCGAGCCATCGCCGCTGTATCTGCTGTGCGTGCACCGCATGCTGCTGTCGCCCGCGGTCAAGCGGCTGCGCGAGTTCCTGCAGGCGCGTCTGCGCGACTTCGAGGCGGGGGCCGCGTCGTGACCGCCGCGCCGCTCAGTGATGGGCGGCGGCGCGGTTGGCGGCGCGGGTGCGCGCCGCCTTCTTGGCGGCGGCCGAGCGTCCCGCCGGGCCCTTGGTGGCGGCGGCCTTCCTGGCGGCGGCGGAGCGGTCCGCCGCGGTGCGCCGTGACGCCGACTTGGACGCATGGCGCGACAGCGCGGACTTGGACGCCGGCTTGGTGCTCTCACGCTTGAGGGCGCGGGTGGAGGCGCGGGCGCGGGTGGCGGATTTGGCGTGGCCGTCGTGCGCCATCTCGCTGTCCTGCCTGGCCTTGCGGCGAGTGGATGCGGTGGCCTTCTTCGGCGTGGGCAGATCGACGCCGGCGCGGCGCGCTTTCGACAGCCCGATGGCGATGGCCTGCTTGGTCGAGCGCACCCCGTGCTTGCCGTCGCGCACGTGGTCGATTTCCTCGCGCACGAATTCGCCCGCTTGGGTGGATGGGGACTTGCCTTGCTTCTTGTCGCGCGCGGCGCGTTGCAGCGTTTTCCGTTCAGGCATGACAACCTCCTGGCTTGCGTTTCAGAAGCGAGACCGGGACGTGGCCGCGGCCGCGTCGACGGAACTCGTAACACCACGCTATGCCTCACGCGGTATTCTGTGTGTTCGAATGGATTGCCGGTCGTAAGCGCCGGAACCCCGCGCGCGGCCGACGATTCGCAACGCTTCCCCTTCAAAGGAGACGAGCTATGTCGAATCATGTCTACAAGCAGATCGAACTGGTGGGCTCTTCCACCACGTCCACCGACGATGCGATCAGCAAGGCCATCGAACGCGCATCCGAAACGCTGCGCAACCTGGATTGGTTCGAGGTCACCGAGGTGCGCGGCCACATCAAGGACGGCAAGGTGGCGCATTGGCAGGTCGGGTTGAAGATCGGCATGCGCCTGGAGGACGGCGACGTCTAGGGGCGCCGGCTGGCAGCCCGAGAGCGCACCGCGTTCAGGCTGACACCGCGCCGCGGCCATGGCGGCCTGCTCCTTTTTTGAGCGGTCTTTGCAAGTGCTTGTCGGATAAGCTTTTTTTCAGCTTGTCATGAGACTGTTCAGAGGTTTGTCCACATCCGGTGGGGACAAGTCCGGCGCCGAAGCCGTGGCCGCGTCGGCCGCCGCCGGGCGGGGCCTCGCAACGGCGGGGCTGCGCCTTTATTGCCCGCCAGGCGCAAGCTGTTGGCGGCAAAGGGAATTTTGCCGCTGCCCGCAGACTGTCCTCAGCCTTATCCACATTTCCCGGGGACAACCGGGGCGGCGCCGGCACGTGGTTGGGCGATTCTTGACCAGCACTTGCAGGCACTTGATGTGCAAGGGAAAAATCCACCTGCCCTCATGCTGTCCTCATGCTTGTCCACAGAATGCTGGGACAAATGCCGGCCGGGGCGGGCCTTTGCGCGAGATGCGCGGCCGGCAGGCCGGCGACAGTGGATAAGTCCGGCGGACTTTCGCTGCGGGGGCGATTGCGCATTCTTTGAGCGGCGTTTGCAAGTGCCCGGCCTGACAGGTTTTTTTGCACCTGCCCCCGAACTGTCCTCAAGCTTCTCCACAGCAGACGGGGATAGGTACGCGCCGCCGCTATGCCGTGCCCGACTTGGCGCCCGCCGCCGCCAGCAGCTTGTCGCCGCCATGTTGCTTGAGCGCGGCATCCAGCGCCTTCTGGTAGTCGGGCTGGGCGCTTTCCAGGCGCGCCAGCCCGTCCTGCGTCAACACGGTATAGACCCCTCGCTTGTCGTCCGGGCACAGGTCGCGGATGGTGAGGCCGGCGCGCTCCAGGCGCTCGACCATGCGCGCCACCGAACTCTGGTGCAGGCCCAGGTGCGAGGCCAGTTCCTGCATGCGCAGCTCCGTGTCGGGTGAGCGCGCCAGGACTTCCAGCGCGCGGTATTCCGACAGGCCCAGGCGGTGGCGGGCTTGCAGCACGCCGCCCACATCGCTCTCGACGTTGGCGACGACTTGAATCAGTTTGAGCCATGCATCACTTTTTCTGGACATGAGCCTTGTGCTCCCTTTGCTGGACATTCGATTGCGTCATTTTCCCATATGTATGTCCATGCAAGTGCTGGGCGGCCGCGGCCTGCCGCGGGCAACGCGTTGGGCAGGCCGCGGCGGCCATGGCGCTCATGCGGGCCGGGTGTGCCTGCGGTCGCGCAGCCTGGCGCTGTCGGCCAGTTTCAACCAGACCACGCCGCCGATGATGACGGCCAGCCAGAACGCCTGGGCCAGTGTCAACGGTTGATCGAGCAGGATGCTGCCGAAGGCGGCGGCGCCGACCGAGCCGATACCGGCCCATACCGCGTAGCCGATTCCGACGTCGATGGATTTCAAGGCGACGCTGAGCGCATACAGCGTCAGCAGGAAGAAGACCCCGGCGGAAATTGACCAGCCCGGTACCGTGAAGGCCTGGCTGCCACCGACGCTGAGGGCATAGCCGATCTCGAAGGCGCTGGCCAGCAGCAGCATGATCCAGGCGCGTCCGTTGCCCGGGGTGGTGTGGTGGGTTGTGTTCATGTTGGATTCCTTGTTGCGTTCAGGTCAGTGGAGATGAATCGGTTGTTCCGGGGTGTCAGGCGGCGCCGCTCAGCCGCAGGCCCACCACGCCGCCGATGACCAGGGCGATGCCGACGGCCTTGCCTGCGTTCAGCCGCTGGCCGAAGAACAGGGCGCCCAGCACCACGATGCCGACGCCCGCCACCGAGGTCCAGATTGCGTAGCCGACGCCGACATCGAAGGTGAGCAGGGCCAGGCTGAGGAAGTAGGTGGCGATCGCCCCGCTGACCAGCGTTGCGGCGGTCCAGCCCAAGCGGGTGAACCCTTTCGCGTTGCCCGCGGCAATGGCGACTGCGATTTCAAAGACCACGGCGATTGCCAGATATAGCCAACTCATGGTGAAGCTCCTTATGTAGAGGGTGCGCCGCGGGGGGCGCGTCGATATGCCACGGGGGCGGTTTTTCGGTAAATCAATGTATGCGCATGCATATTAATGGGAGTTCCGTGGTGCGTCAAACTATTTGCGCGTGCATGTATTTTGCGGATGGGCGGATATCGCGCGCCGGTGGCGGGCAGTCAAAAAAAACCCCCGACGTGTCGGGGGGGGGATCGCCCGCAACCGGGTGGGCGATCGGTGCCGGGCGGGGCGGCGCCCCAGGCCCGGCAACGGCGGCAATCAAATCAGCTGTTGAACTTCTTGATCCAGTCGACGTAGCGGTCGATCCAGCCTTGCAGGAATTTGCGCGTGCCTTCGTTGGTGATGTTGTACTGGTCGTCGATCAGGCCGTCGGTGTATTGCAGGAAGACTTCCGGCGTCGTCAGGGCGATGGCGCCCTCGGCGGCCAGGATGTTGCGCAGGTGCTGCTGCATGAGCGCGGTGCCGGCGGCGCTGGGCGAGGTGCCGAGAATGCCGACGGCCTTGCCGGCCCAGGAATTCTGGCCCCAGGGACGCGTGCCCCAGTCGATCGCGTTCTTGATGGCGGCGGGCAGCGAACGATTGTGCTCGGGCGAGACGAACAGGATGCCCTGGGCATCGAGGATCTGCTGCTTGAGTTTGGCCGCGGGCGCCGGCAGGTTGTTCTCGTTGTCCTGGTTGTACAGCGGCACGTCGCCCAGGCTGACGTATTCGAACTTGAAGTCGGCCGGGACCAACTTTTCCAGCGCGCGCGCCAGGCGCAGGTTGATCGACGCGGCGCGCAGGCTGCCAACGAAGACAGCGATCTTGTAGGTGCTCATGAGGTGGGGCTCCTGGGTCGGGAAGACCCAGTGTAGACCTGTCCTCATGACGGCTCAATGGCGCCGCGCCCATAACGTTATGGGCGGTATGGACGTGTGTCGAGTTGCATCCGCCGCGTGCCGGCGCCGGCACGGCGCGGCCGTTTCAACCGCTCATCAGGCTGACATGCGCCGCGACAACGCGCCAGCCTTGCGGCGTGCGCATCCAGGTCTGGCTCTGGCGGCCAATGCGGTCACTGCCGTCGCGCTGGAACTCGATATGGGTGGTGGCGAAATCATGGCCATAGGTGGTGATGGCGGTGCGCAGCACGCGGCGCGCCAGGCCTTGCGGCGCGCGGGCGGCGCGGAAGGCGCGGATGGCGTCATAGCCATAGAGGTTTTCACTGGCGCCGTAGCGCAGCGTGTGCGGGCTGTTCCAGAACAGTTCGTCCAGCACGTCGACCTGATTGTTGACCAGGGCGGTTTCGTAGCGGGCGAAGGCCGCGCTGATGTCGGCGACGACTTCCGGCAGATTGATGTCCATGGGTTTTCTCTGGCTGCGAGTGGAATGCACCGTCATGGTGCGTAATTTAGGGTAATCACCAATATGGGGTGTGTTGCGGTGCGCAAATTCACGCCCGGCTGGGCGCCACCGGGCGTTACCCGCCGCGCGCCGGGGCGAATGCTGCGGCGCGAGGCTGGCACGCCGCTTGCTAGGGTTTACACCACATAACAGGCTGCACCTCGCACCAGGAGTTTCATCATGACCCGTTCCGCCGTTCCCGCTCCGGTCACCATGCTGGTGACGCGGCACATTACGCCCGAACGCTACAGCGACTTTCTTGCGTGGATGCGCCAGGGCGAAATCCTCGCCGCCGGTTTTCCCGGCTTTCTCGGCTCCGGCGTGCTGCAGCCGCCCGAAGGGGGCGACCAGTACCAGATCGTGCTGCGCTTTAACGACGAGGCCAGCCTCAACCGCTGGGAACAATCGCTGCCGCGCCGTATGTGGCTGGAGCGCGGCGCCGCGCTGGTGCGGGCCAGCCATGCACGCCGGGTCAGCGGCATGGACGGTTGGTTCGGACCGCCGCGCGCCGCCGGCGCGCCGCCGCGCTGGAAGCAGGCGGTGAGCATCTGGCTGGCGTACTTCCCGGTGCTGCTGGCGTTCACGCTGTTGGTAAGCGAGCACCTGGCGTCCCTGCCGGTGTTCTGGCGCGCCCTGCTCACCAGCCTGACCATGACGCCGGTGATGGTGTACATCTGCATCCCCTTCGTCACGCGCCGGCTGGCGCGCTGGTTGCAGCCGCGCTGACACCCCGCTAGGCCGCCTGCGCGCGGCGCGTGGCATAGAGCCGGTGCAGCGTGATCTTGCGCACCGCGGCCTGGCTGTCGCCGATGTGCGCTTGCAGCAGCGCCGCGGCGCGCTCGGCGTCACGCGCCAGGATGGCGTCGAGGATGGCGCCGTGTTCGGCATAGGTGCGGTCGATGCGTTCGGACTGGGTGAAGTCGAGCCGCCGCACGATGCGGATGCGCTCGGTGGCCGCGCGGTGCACGCGCGCGATCTCCGGATTGCCGGCGGCGGCCACCAGGTCCATGTGGAAGCGCTCATCGAGTTCGGCCAGCCATTCGCCATTGCCGGAGCGCTGCGCGGGGTCGACCCGCCAGACATCCAGCAGCGGTTGCAGCGCGCGCAGCGGATCGGGTATCTGGCCCGGCGCGCACAGGGCGCGTACGGCGGCGATTTCGAGCACGCTGCGCAACTCGTAGAAGTGGTCGAGCGTGTCGAAGTCCAGCGGCTTGACCAGCCAGCCGTTGCGCTGGCGCACCTCCAGATAGCCTTCGCGTTCGAGCCGGAACAGGGCTTCGCGCACCGGCGTGCGGCTGACCCGCAGGCGTTCGGCGATCTCGGTTTCGGTGAAGCGGTCGCCTGGCGCCAGGCGGAAGTCGAGGATGTCGTGCTTGAGCGTGCCGTAGGCCGAGTCGGCCAGGCTGCGGGGCGTGTCGATGACGGCGAATGCGGAATCCATGTCCGGACCTCGATGCGGCGGGGCTATATGGGGCGGGTGGCGGCGATGCCGGCCTGTTCCAGCCGCCGGGCGGCCAGCAGGCAATCGGCCTCGCGCCACGGCGCGGCGATCAATTGGACGCCCAGCGGCAGATGCGCGTCGGCGCCGATGCCGGGCCAGAGGGGCGCGACGCAGACCGGCAAGCCGAGGCAGGAGACCGGTTGCGTCAGCAAACCCATGCTGGCGCGCGCGGGCAGCGTCTGGCCGGCCAGCGTCAGGCTCTGGGTGCCGATGGCGGTGGCGGGCACCGGCGTGGCCGGGGCGATCAATACGTCGTAGTCGGCGAACAGCGCCTGCGCTTCATGGTAAGCGCGCTGGCGTACCCGCTGCGCCTGCTGCACCCAGGCGGCGGGCACCAGGCTGCCGGCGACCAGGCGGTCGCGCGAATGCGGCTCGTAGTAGTCGTAATGGGTGACCAGGCGGCGGCGATGCAGCGCGCCGCTTTCGGCCGCGGTGATCACGAACGCGGCGGCGCGTGCCTGCGCGGCGCTGGCCAGTTCGACGGTGGCGCTGGCGTCGAGCGCGCGCGCCGCCATCTGCACCGCCTGGCGCGCCTCGGGACCGGCCCAGTGGGCGAAGTAGCCGCCCAGCACCGCCACGCGCAGCGGCCGCGCCGAGGCCAGCTCCGCCAGCACGGGCTCGAGCGGCCGCTGGCCGCAGGCCACATCCTCGGGATCGGGGCCTTGCAGGAGGTCGTAGGCCGCGGCCAGGCCGGCCGCGTCGGCCGCGAACGGGCCGAGGTGATCGAGGCTGCCGACAAAGGGGAACGAACCGGTGCGGGGCAGGCGGCCGAAGGTCGGCTTCAGGCCGAAGACGCCGCATAGCGAGGCCGGCACCCGGATCGAGCCGTTGGTGTCCGAGCCCAGTGTCAGCGGCACCAGGCCGCCGGCCACCGCGGCGGCGCTGCCGCCCGAGGAGCCGCCGGCGATGCGGGCGAGGTCGTGCGGGTTGTGGCAAGCGCCGTAGTGCGAGTTCTCGGTGGTGAAGCCGTAGGCATGCTCGTCCATGTTGAGCGCGCCCACCAGCACCGCGCCGGCTTCGCGCAGACGCGCCACCAGCGTGGCGTCGCGCCGCGCGGGGGGATTGGCGGCGTTGACGCGGCCGCCGGCCAGCGTCACTTCATCAGCGGTGTCGAACAGGTTCTTGACGGCGTAGGGCACGCCGGCCAGCGGCGGCAGCGCCTCGCCGCGGGCGCGGCGCGCGTCGATGGCGGCGGCTTCCTGCCGCGCACGGGCTTCGGTGAGGCTGGTGAAGCAGTTGTAGCGCGCATCGGCCGTGCGGATGCGCGCCAGCGTGGCTTCGAGCACCGCCGATGCGCTGCGTTCGCCGTTGCGGATTTGCCGCGCGAGGTCGAGCAGGGCGCTGTTCACGGGCGGAACACCGAGGCCGATTCCAGCTCCAGCGGCAGCGCCTCGTCGATGAAGGTCGAGGCAATGTCGTGGATGCGGCTGAATTGCTGCGCCACTTCGGCCGCGGCCGGTTCACGCAGGGCGTAGCCGGCCAGCGCCAGCGCGCTGCGTACGTATTGGTCGATGGTTTCCTGGGTCATGGCGGGGCTCCCGGCGAGGATGTTTAAGACGGACGGCGGCGGCGCGTGGCGCTTACCTGCGCACCTCGCGCTGGAAGATCTCCAGGCTCAGTTTCTTCATGCCGATGAAGCTGGGCTCGGACAGCGTCTCGACCGTGCGCGGACGGGCGTCGCCGTAGTCCAGTATCTCGGCCACGCGCGTGGGGCGCTTGGTCAGCAGCAGCACCTGGTCGGCCAGGTACACGGCTTCTTCCAGGTCATGCGACACCAGCAGCATGGTGGTGCCGGTCTGCATGAAGACCTCCTGCAGTTTTTCGCGGATGAACAACGTCATCTCGAAATCCAGCGCCGAGAACGGTTCGTCCAGGAACAGCACCTCGGGTCCCGGGGCCAGGGCGCGCATGATGGACGCGGTCTGCTGCTGGCCGCCCGACAGTTCGTAGGGATAGCGCTTGAGGTCGAACTTGACATCGAACGAGGCCACCAGCTCCTCCACGCGCGCATCGACCTCGGCCTTGCTGCGGCCTTCCAGGCGCAGCGGGTAGGCGATGTTGTCGATGGTGCGCAGCCACGGGAACATGGCCTCGCGGTAGTTCTGGAAGACGTAGCCGATTTTGGTCTGCGCCAGCGATTTGCCGTCGAACAGAATCTCGCCGGCATCGATGGGAATCAGGCCCGCGATCATGTTGATCAGCGTCGACTTGCCGCAGCCGTTGGGGCCGAACACCGAGACGATCTTGCCCTTGGGGATGTCGAGGTTGAAGTCCTCATACAGCGGCCAGCCGGCGAAATACTTGGTCAGGCCGCGGATGGTGATGTGGGTGCCCGCCGGACCCGGCCGGAACGGCGCGGGCGTGGGGGCGGGGGCGATGACGGGGTTGATGACGGTGGACATGATTAGCGGCCGCTCCAATGGACCACGCGCTTTTCCAGCACCAGGAACAGAATGTTGAGGACATAGCCGAGCGCGCCGGCGGCCAGGATCGAGGCGTACATATCGCGCACGTTCAGCACCTGCTGGGCATTGATGATGCGGTTGCCCAGCCCGCTGTCCGAGCCGATGAACATCTCGGCCACGATCACGATGACCAGCGCCATCGACACGCCGCTGCGCAGGCCGACGAAGGTGGGCTGCAGGCTTTCCCAGATCAGCACGTCCTTGAAGATCTGCCAGCGCGAGGCGCCCATCACCCGCGCCGCCATCACGCGCTGCTTGCGCGCGTTGATGACGCCGTAGGCGCTGTTGAACAGGATCACCAGCACCGCGGCGAAGGCGGCGATGGCGATCTTGTTCATGTCGGTCACGCCGAAGATCATCAGGAACAGCGGGATCAGCGCCGACGACGGCGTCGAGCGGAAGAAGTCCACCAGGAACTCGACGCTGCGGTAGGCCTTTTCGTTGCTGCCCAGCAGCACGCCCAGCGGCACGCCGATCACGCCGGCGATGACGAAGGCCTGCAGCGTGCGGTTGACGGAGGACAGGAAGTCGCCCAGCAGCGGGCCGCCGGCCATGCCCTTGGCCAGGGCCACCAGCGTGGCGCCGGGCGTGGGCAGCAGCACCGGGCTGACCAGCTGCAGTCGCACCACCAGGTCCCACACCACGTACAGCGCCAGCGGGCCGATCAGCGGCAGCAGGCGCGCCGCGGTCCATTTGCGGGGCGGGCGCGAGGCGGGCGGCGCGCCGGCGGTTGCCGTGGCGGCCGCCGCGCCAGCGCGGCTTGCGTTGGTCGCGTCCATGGCTCAGCCCTTGTACAGCATCGAGGCCACATCCACCTTCTGCGCGAAGATGCCCTTGTCGGTGAACAGGTCGAAGAATTTCTGGAAATACTGGATGTCGCTGGGCTGGAACTCGTTGTAGAGCGTGTAGGCGGCCAGCGGCACGGCTTCGGTCATGGGGCCTTCGATGGCGGTGTAGCCCTTCATGAAGGGACGCGCTTCGTCAGGCTTGGTGCGGATCAGTTCGATGCCGCGGGCGTAGGCGGCGATGAATTTCTTGCTTTCCTCGGGGTGCTTCTTCAGGAACGCGGTGGTCAGCGAGGCCGAGCCGCCGAACCACGGCGCCATCGGGTCGCCCAGCACGTACTTGGCGATGACCCCGGCTTCGAGCACGCGGGTGGTGCCGTTCAGGCGGCCGACCGTGCCGGTGGGCTCGAGTGTGTAGCAGGCGTCCAACTGGCCGGCGGCGACCGCGGCTACGTGCTGGCTGATCGCCAGCTCGACCACGGTCGCCCCGGTTGCGCCGGCGCGCTCCAGTACTGCTTTGGCCAGCGTGGAATTCTGGATGCCGGGACCAGAACCGACCTTTTTCCCCTTGAGGTCTGCGATGGATTTGATGGGACTGTCTTTGGCGACGATGAACTCGTCCAGCACGTTCTTGGCATTGCTGGGGTTCGAGGCGAATATCTTGAACAGGCCGGGCGAGGCGATTTCGCCGATGGCGAGGTTGGCCGAGCCGGTGCCGTTGGCGCTGCCGTCGGCGCGGCCCGCCAGCATGGCTTCCATGACCTGCTGGGCGCCGGCGAACTTGAGGGCCTCGACGTTCAGACCGGCTTCCTTGAAGTAGCCTTTCTCGATGGCCGCGTAGAACGGCAGGCCGGCGGCGACCGGCCAGTAACCGATGCGGATGACCGGACCCGACTGCGCCCGCACCAGGGCCGGCGCGGCCAGCGTGGCGGCGCCCAGCGCGGCGCCCTGCATCAGCCGGCGGCGGGTGGCGTTGAAAGCGAAGGGCGCGGGGCGTTGGGTCATGTGGGACTCCTGGTCGGAAAAGGGACGGGCGCTTGTAGACAAGCTTGCATACCAGTCATCAAGCAAGACTCGTGCCAACCTTGAAAAGCCCGGTTTTTCGCCATGGCGGGGCGATCATGGCGCAGCGCGTGAACCATGCTGGTGCATGCGGCACCGCGGCAGGGCGCGCGGCCCGTCATGGCGCGCCGGCCCCGCCAGGCGTTAGGATGTGCGCAGGCCGGGGCCTGCCGCTCCGCCATTCAAGGAAGAAGGGCGCGCTGCGGCGTCGATATGAATACCCGTTTTGTCGAAGCATTTCTGTGGTCGGCCCGGCTGGGCAGTTTCCGTGCGGCCAGCGACCGCCTGCACATCACCCAGGCGGCGGTGGCCAACCGCATCGCCTCGCTCGAGGAAGACATCGGCGCGCGCCTGTTCGAGCGCGATGCCAAGGAGTTGCGGCTGACGGCGGTGGGCACGCGCCTGCTCGACTATGGCGAACGCCTGTTGCAGTTGCGCCAGCAGATCCTGTCGCTGGGCCGCACCGGCGACGAGGTGTTCGGCCTGGTGCGCATCGGCGCCATCGAGACGGTGGTGCATACCTGGCTGATCGGTTTCCTGACCAATCTGCGCTCGACCTATCCGGGCATCGAGGTGCGGCTGACCTCGGAGACCACGCGCGCGTTGCATCGCGGCCTGCGCGAGGGCACGCTGGATATCGCCTTGCAGACCGATCTGTTGACCGACACTGGCATCATCAGCACGCCGTGCCTGCCGATGGAGATGGGCTGGGTCGGCCCCGCCGGCGATGACGAGGCGCTGACGGTGCAGCAGTTGCTGAGCGAGCCGGTGTTGACCATGAGTCCCGGTTCGCAGCCGCATGAGGCGTTGAAAGGGCTGTTCCGCGAGGCCGGCCTGCCGCTGGGCAAGGTGCATTGCGTCAGTTCGATGTCGGCGCTGGCGCGGCTCGTGCGCAGCGGCTTCGGCCGTGCCCTGGTGCCGCTGCCGCCGATCTACGAATACGTGGCGCGCGGCGAGGTGCAGATGATCCGCTGCGACGTGCCGGTGCCGCCGCAGTTGCTGGTGGTGAGTTACCTGGAAGGCGCCGGCTCGGAGGCGATCCGGCTGGTGGCCGAGCTGGCCTGCCGCGCGTCGGACCAGTACACCGCGTCGGTCACGCCGCCAACATTCGCGTCGGCGCAATAGCGTTATCCCTAGGTCGGCTTTCAGTAATTCTGTTGCCGCCGCGAAAAATTACTCGTTTGGCGGACCTGGCCCGGCCGGCCGAAGATGAGTCCCTTCCGTTATCGAAGGGACGTTTTCTTTCCATGAGCCAAACCACCGCTTCCGCCACGCCCAACGGCATGCTGTTCGTTGCCTGCGACGTCGATCCCGCCTTCGAGACCGATTTCAACCGCTGGTACGACCGCGAGCACGTCGAGGAGCGCGTGCGCATCCCCGGCTTCCTGTCTGGCGCGCGCTATGTGTCGCTGTCCGGCGGCCGCAAGTACCTGGGGCTGTACCGCACGCAATCGCTGGGCGCCTTCACCAGCGCGGATTACCGCACCGCCTTCGAGCGCCAGACGCCGTGGTCGGTGACCAACCTGGATCGCATGCGCGACCCGATGCGCCGCGTGTGCGCGGTGCAGGCCGTGACGGGTTTCGGCAGCGGCAGCCACATCGCGGTGCTGCCGCTGGTGTACGGCGGCGACGCGGCGGGCCTGGCGGCGCGCGCTGCCGAGAGCGGTGGCGCCCTGGCGCGGTCAGAGGGTTTCGTCCAGTCCTATTTGCTGGCGCCGGATACGGCGCTCAGCGGCCCCTTGCCGCGAGAATCGATGGCAAACCGCCGCCTCGATCCGCTGTTCGTGATCGAGGCCGGTTCCGCCGCCGCCGCGCGCGCCCTGGGCGAACAGGCCGCCGCCGCGTTCGGCACGCGGGCCGCCGACAACTGGCTGCTGGCGCTGGGCTGGAAGCTGGCCGCTGCCGACCTGCGCTGAACCGCGCCAAGACAAGCAACGCCATGTACACGGGACAGGGGTAATCAAATGACTGAGAACACGTTGCACGCGCCGGCCGCCGCGCACGGCGGCGCGTCGTCCGGCAAGATGAAGAAGCTGGCGCTGGCCAGTTCGGTCGGCACCACGCTGGAATGGTACGACTTCACGGTCTACAACCTGATGGCGGCGCTGGTCTTCAACGCCATCTTCTTTCCGTCGTTCGACCCGCTGACGGGCACCATCCTGGCGTTCTCGACCTATGCGGTCGGCTATGTCTCGCGGCCGCTGGGCGGTTTCGTATTCGGCCACCTGGGCGACCGCCTGGGCCGCAAGTTCGTGCTGGTGGCCACGCTCGTCATCATGGGGCTGTCGACCGGCCTGATGGGCATGCTGCCGACTTACGCGCAGTGGGGCGTGTGGGCGCCGGCCGCGTTGGTGGCGCTGCGCTTTGTCCAAGGCGTGGCGCTGGGCGGCGAATGGGCCGGCGCGGTCCTGCTGTCGATGGAACACGGCAAGCCCGACCAGCGCGGCCGCAATGCGTCCTTCACGCAGGTCGGGCCGTCGTGCGGCACGCTGATCGGCACCGGCTTCATCGCCCTGGTCTCGCTGTGGCTCACGCCGGAGCAGTTCCAGGCCTGGGGCTGGCGCCTGCCGTTCGTGTCGAGCGTGGCGTTGGTGCTGTTCGGCCTGTGGCTGCGCCGCGGCGTCGAGGAAACGCCGGTGTTCCGCGACATGGAACAGAAGCGCGAGACCGCCAATGCCCCGGTCAGGGACGTGCTGGTGCAACACTGGCGCCAGCTGCTGGTGGCCGGCGGTGCGCGCATCGGTTCGGACGTGCTGTATGCGCTGGTGGTGGTGTTCACGCTGACATACGTGACCACGGTGCTGCGCCTGCCGCGGCCGCTGGCGCTGGGCGCCACCATGCTGGGCGCGGCGCTCAACGCCATTGCGGTGCCGGTGTTCGGCCACCTGTCGGACCTGATCGGGCGGCGCCCGGTCTACCTGGCGGGCGCGCTGCTGGGCATGGTCTGGGCCTTCGTGTTCTTCACACTGATGGACAGCGCGCAGCCCGTGGCCATCTGCGCCGCGGTGGTGGTGGGCCTGTTGATCCACGCGATGATGTACGGACCGCAGGCCGCCTTCGTCACGGAGCAATTCCCGGGGCGGGTGCGCTACGCCGGCGCGTCGCTGGCCTACACGCTGGCCGGCATCGTCGGCGGCGGTTTCGCCCCGCTGATCATCGCCAGCCTGTTCAAGTCATGGAACTCGACCGTGGCGGTGTCGCTGTACGTGGTGGCCGCATTGGCGGTGACCGCCATCTCGGTGCTGGCCGCGCGCGAGACCGCCAAGGCGCCGCTGCAACGCTGAACGCGCTGCCGGCCTTGCCCTCATCGGCCCGGGTTCGCCCGGGCCTTTTTCCGCGCCCGGGCTTGCGGCAGCGCAGACCGCGGGCGGATGGCGGCCGCGGCAGGGGGGCTTCCTTTTTTATTCGGAAAAACGTCAGGTAGCTGACTTTATTCTGAATAACAAACGAAAATTGTTTACACTCGCATCTACAAAATTTCAGTGTGGACGGGACTGCCGCGGGGCGGATTTTGTCCGAATTACGGGAGAAAGTGATGCGCAAGTTGTTGTTGGGGGTGGCGCTGGCCGCCGCGGTGTTCGGCGGAACGGCTCATGCGGCGGTGGAGCCCAAGGCCGTGGTCGCCAACTATTCGGATCTGGCGCTGGCCGGCTACGAAGACGCGCTGCGCTCGGCCAAGACCTTGCGCGAGGCCATCGACGCCCTGGTGGCCAAGCCCAGCGAACAGACGCTCAAGGCCGCGCGCCAGGCCTGGCTGGACGCGCGCGTGCCGTATCAGCAGACCGAGGCGTTCCGCTTCGGCAACCCCATCGTCGACGATTGGGAAGGGCGCGTGAACGCCTGGCCGCTGGACGAAGGCCTGATCGACTATGTCGATGCTTCCTATGGCACCGAGAACGACGAAAACGCCTACTATGCGGTCAACGTCATCGCCAATTCCACGATCTCGGTGGGCGGCAAGACCATCGATGTCAGCCAGATCACGCCCAAGCTGCTATCCGAAGTGCTGCACGAGGCCGACGGCAACGAGGCCAACGTCGCCACCGGCTACCACGCCATCGAATTCCTGCTGTGGGGCCAGGACCTGAATGGTTCCGGTCCGGCGCCGGCCGCGCGCAAGGGCTCGCCGCAGGAGCGTCACGCGGGCAACCGCCCGTATACCGACTTCGACGTCAAGCAATGCACCGGCGGCCACTGCGAACGCCGCATCGCCTACCTGAAGGCCGTCACCGACCTGCTGGTGAGCGACCTGGAAGAGATGGTTGGCAACTGGCGGCAGGACGGCGCCGCGCGCAAGGCGGTGCAGGAAGATCCCAAGGCCGGCCTGGTGGCGATGCTGACCGGCGTGGGCAGCCTGTCGTACGGCGAGCTGGCCGGCGAGCGCATGAAGCTCGGCCTGATGCTGCATGATCCCGAGGAAGAGCACGACTGCTTCTCGGACAATACCCATAACTCGCACTTCTACAACCAGATCGGCATCCGCAACGTCTACCTGGGCGCGTATACCCGGCCCGATGGCAAGAAACTGGAGGGCGCCAGCCTGTCGGCGCTGGTCAAGGCGCGCGATCCCAAGCTGGACGCCGAGGTGCGCGCCAAGCTGGACGCCACCGTCGCCGCCATGCAGGCGATGAAGACGCGCGCCGAAACGGTCGAGACCTACGACCAGATGATCGCGGACGGCAACAAGGAAGGCAACGCGGTGGTGCAGGCCGCCATCGACCGCCTGGTCGACCAGACCCGCAGCCTGGAGCGCGTGATCGCGCTGCTGGAACTGGGCAAGGTCGCCATCGAAGGTTCCGACAGCCTGGACCAACCCGACGCCGTATTCAAGTGAAGCGCGTAATCGTTGCCGTATTGGCGGCGTCGGCCCACGCCGCCGCTTCTTGCGCGGCCGCTTCCGCGCCGGCCGGGCGCGACGACCTGAGCGCGGCCGACCTCGAGCGCGTTCGCGCCATCACCGCGCCCACCCGCGATTTCTCCAAGGCCGAGGCTTTCGAGACCATGCAGGCCGGCGCCGCCACCACCAACAAGCTCATCAACGCCGACATCTTCTCGCAGCCGTCGGCCAACATGAGCTTCGAGCGGCGCCAGGAATTCCAGGTCGGCAACGGCCTGTTCCGCAAGGACTGGGTGTCGGCGCCCGCGTCCACGCAGGCTTCCGACGGCCTCGGGCCGCTGTTCAACGCGCGTTCCTGTCAGGCCTGTCATACCAAGGATGGGCGCGGCTCGGTGCCGGGCTTCGATCCGCTGGAGCGCCCCGACGCAGTGGCGCTGCTGCTGCGCCTGGCAGTGCCGGAAGGGCCCGACCGTGGCCATCCGCGCCTGGCGCCGGGCGAGATCGCATTGCTGCCCGAACCCGTCTACGGCGTGCAGTTGCAGAACTTCGCGGTGGCCGGCCTGCCGGCCGAAGGCCGCATGGAAATCGACTACACGCCGGTCACGGTCCGGCTCAATGGCGGCGAAAGCGCCACGCTGATGAAGCCGGCCTACCGCATCGACAACCTGGGCTATGGGCCGATGCGCAAGGACACGCAGATCTCGCCGCGCCTGGCGCCGCCGATGATCGGCCTGGGCCTGCTGGAATCTATCCACGAGGCCGACATCCTGGCCAATATCGGCGCCGACAAGCGCGACGGCATCGTCGGCAAGGCCAATTGGGTCACCGACGCGCGCACCGGCCAGCGCGTGCTGGGCCGCTTCAACCTGAAAGCCGGTCAGCCCACGGTGGCGCAGCAGAGCGCCGCCGCGTTCTCCAACGACATGGGCCTGTCCACGCCTCTCTTTCCCAAGCACTACGGCGACTGCACCGCGGCGCAGCCGCAATGCCTGCAGATGCCGCACGGCGCGCAGCCGCGCTTCGGCGCGGAAGAAGTGCCGGCCAAGCTGATGGACTTCGTCACCACCTATTCCACCAACCTGGCGGTGCCGCAGCGGCGCGATACCGACGACGCCCGCGTGCTGGCCGGCAAGAAGCTGTTCTACGAAGCCAATTGCGTGGCCTGTCACGTGCCCAAGTACGTCACCAGCCGCAACGCCAGGCAGGCCGAGCATCGCTTCCAGCTGATCTGGCCGTACACCGACATGCTGGTGCATGACATGGGCGAGGATCTGGCCGATGGCGTGTCCGACGGTTCGGCCAATGGGCGTGAATGGCGCACGCCGCCGCTGTGGGGCATCGGCCTGACCAGGACCGTCAACCCCAACGCCACCTGGCTGCACGATGGTCGCGCCCGCACGCTGCTGGAAGCGGTGCTGTGGCACGGCGGCGCCGGCCAGCCGGCGCGCGACCGCGTGGTGGCGATGACACCCGAAGAACGCGCCGACCTGATCCGTTTCCTGGAGTCGCTGTAATGACGCTCACCGCTATCCGCCGCAGCGCGCCCGCCAGAGGCCTGGCCGCCGCGCTGACGCTGGCCTGGTCCTTGTCCGCCGGCGCGGCCGGCTTGCCCGCCGACCTGGGCGAGCGGCTGGCGCAGGGCTACGCCCGGCCGGCCGCCGCCGGCATGGCCGAGGCCGCCGGCAAGCTGGAAGGCGCGCTGGCCACGTGGTGCGCCAAGCCCGACGCCGCCGGCGCCCGGACGGTCGAGGACGGGTTTGCCGGCCTGGCGCTGGCCTGGGCCCGCCTGGAACCGTTGCGCTTCGGACCGCTGGTGCAGGCCAACCGCTACGAACGCCTGGCGTTCTGGCCGGACACGCGCGGCGTGATGCCACGGCAGGTGCAGGCCGTGATCGCGGCGCAGGATGCCGGGCTGCTCAAGCCGGGCGCGCTGTCCGGCCGCAGCGTGGCGGTGCAGGGCCTGCCGGCGCTGGAATATGTGTTGTATGGCGAACCGGCGCTGCTGGGGCAGACCGGCGCGCCGACGTTCGCTTATGCCTGCGGCTATGCCCGCGCGGTCTCGGCCAACGTCGCCGCGATCTCGCGCGAGGTGGCCCAGGCCTGGGACGGCAAGGCCGGCTTCGGCCGCCAGTTCGCGCGGCCGCAGGCGGACAATGATCTCTACCGCGATCCGCAGGAAGTGGCGGCTGAAGCCATGAAGGCGCTGTCCACCGGCCTGCAATTGGCGCGCGACGTGAAGCTGCTGCCCGTGCTGGGCGCGGCAGCAGACGACGCCCGGCCCAGGCGCGCCGCGTTCTGGCGCAGCGGCCTGTCGATGCGCACGCTGGCCGCCGGCCTGGATGGCCTGGCGGCGTTCTACACGGCCGGCGGCTATGCGCTGCCCAAGGGCGAGGACTGGATGGCGCAGGCGGTGCTGGGCGAACTGCGCAGCGCGGCCCGCACGCTGCGCGAGGTGCCGGCGCCGCTGGAGCAGGCGCTGACCGACACCGAAGGGCGCCGCCTGCTGGGACTGGCGGCCTTGACGCTCAAGAACGCCAAGGCGATCGTCGACCAGGACCTGGCGCCGGCGCTGGGCGTGACCATCGGCTTCAATGCGCTCGATGGCGACTGACGGCAGCCGCTCGCCGCCGCGCCCCGCGCGGCGCGCGTTGCTGGCCAGGGGCGGCGCGCTGGGCGCGGCGCTGGCCTGGCCGAGCCTGGCGCGAGCCGCCGCCGATGACGACACGCGCGCCCGCTATCTGGCGGCGCGCCAGCGCGCCGGCCGCGACGAAGCGGTGGTGCTGGACGGCGCCGGCCAGGACCGGCGGGTGGTGCCGATGCCGGCGCGCGGCCACAGTTTCGCGATCGACGCGGCCTCCGAGCGCGCCGTGGTGTTCGGCCGCCAGCCGGGCTTTTTCGCCCTGGCGTTCGACCTGCGCGGCACGCGCGCGCCGCTTGCGCTGCCTTTGCCCGAAGACCGCCATTTCTTCGGCCATGGCGCCTATTTCGACGGCGCCCGCCTGCTGGCCGCCACCGAGAACGATTTCGACGGCGGGCGCGGCGTGCTCGGCATCTACGACGCGACACCGGGCGGCGGCTATCGCCGCATCGGCGAATTCGACAGCGGCGGCATCGGCCCGCACGAAGTGGTGCTGATGCCGGACGGCAAGACGCTGTGCGTGGCCAATGGCGGCATCCTGACGCATCCGGACTACGGCAAGCTGGAACTCAATCTGGACACCATGCGGCCATCGCTGGCGTATCTGGACGCGGCCAGCGGCGCGTTGCTGGAGCGCGTCGAGCTGGCGCCCGCGCTGCATCGCCTGTCGATCCGCCATCTGGCGCTGGCGGGCGACGGCAGCGTCTGGTTCGGCTGCCAGTACATGGGACCGGCCGGCGACCGGCCGGCGCTGGTCGGTCGCCACCGACGCGGCGCGCAGCCGGAACTGTTCAGCGGACCGGCCGCCACCTTGCGCGAGATGCGCAACTACGTCGGCTCGGTGGCGGCGGACGCGGCCGGCGCGGTGATCGCCACGTCCAGTCCGGTGGGCGGGCGGGTGCTGTACTGGGATGCCGCCAGCGGCCGTTGGCTGGGCGAAACCCGGCTGGCCGATGGCTGCGGCGTGGCGCCCGCCACCGGCGCCGGCTTTCTCGTCAGCAGCGGCCTGGGCGCGATGTTGCGCACCGATGCGGCGGGCGGCGAGCGGCCGCTGCTGTCGCCCTCGCGCGAGCGTTCCTGGGACAACCATTTCCGCCGGGTCGCCCGCGCCGCGTCTTACAAAGCCTGACATTCCGACGCCCTCGGCGCGGCCCAATCCTGGGGACGCATCTGATAAAGTTTTCGGTTGTCTGTTTTGCAAGAGGGAGCAACAACGATGGAAGACGCCTTGAAGGAATTCAGTACCTGGGCCCCCAGGCTGGTGGATCTGGGCATCAATCTGCTAGTGGCCTTGCTGATCCTGATCATCGGCTGGTGGGTCTCGGCATTGCTGGGGCGCTGGGTGCGGCGTATCGCCACACGCTCCAGCAAGATCGATCCGACCATCGTGCCGATGTTCTATAGCACCGTGGTCTGGACGGTGCGCATTTTCACGCTGATCGCGGTGCTGGCGCGCTTTGGCGTGCAAACCGCCAGCCTGATCGCGGTGCTCGGCGCCGCCGGCCTGGCCGTGGGCCTGGCCTTGCAGGGCACGCTGCAGAATATCGCCGCCGGCATCATGCTGCTGATCCTGCGGCCGGTGCGCGCCGGGGAATACGTGGGCCTGAGCACGGGCGCCGAGGGCACGGTGGAAGAAGTCGGCCTGTTCCTGACGCGGCTGGTGCAGGTCGATGGCATTCACCTGACGCTGCCCAACAGCACCGTCTGGAACGCCACCATCACCAACTACAGCCGCAACAAGACGCGCCGCCTGGATATCCCGGTGCCGGTGCGCTATGGCGATGATCTGAACGCGGTGGTGTCCAAGCTGCAGCAGATCGTCGCGGCCAATCCCAATGCCATGCAAGATCCGCAACCCATGGTCAAGGTGGTCGACTACAAGGAAAACGGCGTGGTCGTGAATGTGCGGGTATGGGCCGAGGCGGCCAAATACTGGGACTTGCGCTGGGACCTGTACCACCAGATCCGCAGCTCGCTGGAGGCCGCCGGCTTCCAGGCGCCGATCCCGCTGCGCGAGATCCAGAACCCGAAGGCCAACGCCGCGGCCTGAATGCCGGCCTGGCGCCGGCAAGCGCACGGGCGTCGCGCCAGCCAAGGCGGACGCCCGTTTTTTTGACTGCGCGGGACGGTCCCGGGCCCGCAAGCGGCGCCCGCCGCGTCGGCCCGGCACCCGCTCAGGCCTGCATCGCCAGCCGCGCCAGCTCGGCCTTGATCCAGCCGGCGATTTCGCGCTGGCGCTGCGCCGGCATGCGATCGATGATGGCCGTGACGCTGACGGCCAGCAGCGGCGCGCCATGCGCGTCCAGCAGGGCGCAGCCCACGCCGAGCGCGCCGCGCACGGCATGGTTGCCCACCACCGAATAGCCGCGCGCGCGGGTGTTCTCGATCAGGCGGAACATTTCCTGCGGCGTCATGCCGCCGTACTCGTCCAGGCGGCTGGAGTTGCGCTCGACGATGCCGCGGGCGACGTCATCGGGCAGCGCCGCCAGCAGCGCCATGCCGCCCGAACCCACGCCCAGCGGCTGGCGCTTGCCGGCGTAGGTCGCCAGGATCTGCACCGGATAGCTGCCGATCTCGCGGTGCAGGCTGATGGAATCGTCTTCGTCGCGCACCACCAGGAACACGGCATCGCCGGTGCGGTCCGCCAGCCGCCGCAGCACCGGCAGCAACTGGCGCACGCGCGGGTCGCGCGAGCGGGTGTCGGGGTCCACCGCCAACTGGGCGCGGTATTTCTTGGTGCCCGCCACCGGCAGCACCAGGCCCGCGTCGAGCAGGGCCGCCAGCAGGCGGTAGATGGTGGGACGCTGAATGCCCGTCAAGCGGGCGATATCGGTCACGCTGAGCCCGTCGGGCCCTTGGTCGCGCAGGGCGGCCAGAACGGCCAATCCGCGCCGCAATGTGCGTGGGCCTGCGGCCGCGGCATCGCTGTCTTGCATGCAACTCTCTGAAATCTTAGGGTTATTGCGGAATGGTTGAGGGAAAACCATCGTCCGTAGAGTGGACTCTACCTTGATGCATCGCTCATGTATAGATCAGAATGCACCATCCAATAATTCAAATCGTCCATTTGATGGACAGTATCAGCACGGAGACTATATGAAGACCGGTCACAAGCCTGGACTGCGGCGTTTTGCCGCCACGCTATTGGCTACCGCCGCAAGCGCTTTCGCCATGGGTTCCGCCCACGCCGCCTATCCCGACAAACCCGTCCGCATCGTGGTCGGCTTTTCCGCCGGTGGCACCACCGACGTGATCGCCCGCATCATGGCCAAGGAACTCACCGAGAGCCTGGGCCAGTCGTTTGTGGTCGAGAACAAGCCGGGCGCTGGCAGCAACATCGCCACCGACATGGTGCAGCGCGCCGCGCCCGATGGTTACACGCTGCTGTTCGTGGCGGTCACCAGCGCCATCAACCAGACGCTGTACAAGAACGTGTCGTTCGACCTGACCCGCGATTTCGCGCCGGTGGCGCTGGGCGCCAAGGTGCCGAACATCCTGGTGGTCAATCCGCAAGTGCCGGTGAAGTCGGTGCAGGAACTGGTCGACTACGCCAAGAAGAACCCCGGCAAGCTGGCCTTCGCCTCTTCGGGCAGCGGCACCTCGATCCACATGGCGGGCGAGCTGTTCAAGATGAAGGCCGGCATCGATGTGCTGCACGTGCCCTACAAGGGCAGCGCGCCGGCCATTACCGACCTGATCGGCGGCCAGGTGCAGTTCATGTTCGACAACATGCCGTCGGCCTGGCCGCACGCGCAATCGGGCAAGCTGCGCGCGCTGGCGGTGACTACCGCCGAACGCTCCAAGAGCGCGCCGGACCTGCCCACCATGCAGGAAGCGGGCTTCGCCGGCTTCGATGTGTCGTCCTGGTTCGGCCTGATCGCGCCGGCCGGCACGCCGCCGGAAGTGATCAACAAGCTCAACGCCGCCATGGTCAAGGCGCTGGACAAGCCTGAAGTGAAGACCAGCTTCGAAAAGCTGGGCGCCGTGGGCGTCAAGACCACTCCGGCCGAATTCGGCAAATTCATCAAGTCGGAAGTGGAAGGCTGGGCGCCGGTGGTCAAGGCGTCGGGCGCCAAGGTCGACTGAGCAGGCTTCGTGCCGCCGGCGCAGGCCGGCTGGCGGCCGATGACCGGGGACAGGCTTATGCCTGTCCCTATTTTTTTGCGCCGCTGTCGCGGACCGCGGCCAGCATGGCGGTGCAGACGCCGCGCATCATGTCGACCTCATCCCGCGTCAGGGCGGCCCGGGAAAAAAGATGCCGCATGCGCGGCAGCAGCTTCTTGGGATGGGCCGGGTCCAGGAATCGCACGCCCACCAGCGCCTCTTCCCAGTGCGCCAGGAAGGCCTGCACCGCTTCTCCGGAGGCCGGCTCGGCGCCGCGCGAGGGCGTTTGCGCCGTCGAAGCGGGCAGCAGGGCGGCGCCCTGATCCACCAGCAGCGCGTAGCGCAGCTCCCAGGCCGCCAGTTGCAGCGCCTGGGCCACGTTCAGCGAGCTGTACTCGGGATTGGCGGGAATGTGGCAGATGCGGTGGCACAGGCCGATCTGGGCGTTGGTCAGGCCGGCCCGCTCGGTGCCCAGCACGACCGCGGCGCAACCCTCGGCGGTTTCCGCCAGGTGGGCGCAGGCCAGCTCGGCCGCCTGGCGGATGTCGCAGGGCGGGGGGCCGAGGTCGCGCACCCGGGCGGTCAGGGCGAAGGCCAGGGTCACGGGCGCCAGCGCCTGTTCCAGGGTATCGTAGATGCGCGCGTTTTCCAGCACGTCCAGGGCGCCGCTGGCCAGGGCCACGGCTTCCGGCTGGTGGATGACATCGGCGAATTTGGGGCCCACCAGCACCAGTTCGGAGAAGCCCATGGTCTTGATGGCGCGGGCCGCCGAACCGACGTTTCCGGGGTGGCTGGGGTTCACCATGATGAAGCGAACGCGTGAAAATGCTTGAGTCATTTAAAATGGCACGTTTGGCTTAGTGCCTTCCTGGTTTTTTAGGCCGGTTTTCCCCTGTCGGGGCGGCGGATCCGGGAGGGCGGCTAGCGGCCTACCCACCGCATACGTACGGAATTTTATGCACCCGATGCTCAACATCGCCATCAAGGCGGCCCGGCGTGCCGGCACCATCATCAACCGTGCCAGCATGGATTTGGAACGACTCAGCGTGGCTCGCAAGGGGCCGCGCGATTATGTCACGGAAGTCGATCGCGCCGCCGAGGAGTCCATCGTCGAGACGCTGCGCGCCGCCTACCCGGACCACGCCGTCCTGGGCGAGGAGTTCGGCCTGCAGGGCCCCGACCAGGCGGAATTCCAGTGGATCATCGATCCCCTGGACGGCACCACCAACTTCATCCACGGCCTGCCCAACTACGCCGTGTCGATCGCCCTGACCCAGCGCGGCCAGGTCACGCAGGCGGTCATCTATGACCCGTCGCGCAACGAACTGTTCACCGCCAGCCGGGGCAGCGGCACGTTCCTGAACGACCGCCGCGTGCGCGTCTCGGGCCGCACCCGTTACCACGAGGCGCTGCTGGGCGCGCATTGGCCCAATTCGGGCGACCTGGAACAAGGCTCGGCGCGTTTCCGTGCCATGGCCGAAGGCAGCACCGGCGTGCGCCGCCTGGGCGCCACCGTGCTGGACCTGGCCTACGTGGCCTGCGGCCGCCTGGATGGCTTCTGCGGCGTGGGCCTCAAGCCCTGGGACCTGGCGGCAGGCAGCCTGATGGTGCTGGAAGCCGGCGGCCTGGTGGCCGATTTCGACGGCGAGCAGGGCTGGATGGATTCGGGCAATGTGCTGGCCGCCAGCCCGAAGATCTTCACGCAGATGCTGACCGCGCTGAATCCGGCGCCGGCCGCCTGACGCCTGGCAGCCCTGCCCATGAAAAAAGCCGGCCGATGGCCGGTTTTTTTCATGGCGGCGCCAGCGCCTGCGGCCGGGCGTGGGACGGGGGGCGCGAGCGCGCGAGGCGCTGCCGGATCGTCCGCCGTAAGCCATGCGCACGAGCCGTGTCACCGGCGTGTCACGCATTTTCCGGGTACGATTACCGGTCGTGTAACTTCTGGAGCTCCTGATGGAGTGGCTGCTGGACCCTGCTGCGTGGGTCGGCTTGCTTACCCTGGTCGTCCTTGAGATCGTCCTGGGAATCGATAACCTGATTTTCATCGCCATCCTGGCAGACAAGTTGCCGCCGTCGCAACGCGACCGCGCGCGCATTCTTGGCCTGAGCCTGGCGCTGGTCATGCGGCTGGGCCTGTTGTCGGTCATGTCGTGGCTGGTCACCCTGACCACCCCCCTGTTCTCGGTCGGACCGCTGTCGCCCTCGGGGCGCGACCTGATCCTCATGGCGGGCGGTTTCTTCCTGCTGTTCAAGGGCACCATGGAGCTGCACGAGCGCCTGGAGGGCGGCCAGCACGGCGGCTCGTCCGGGCCGCGCGTGTACGCCAGCTTCTGGGTCATCGTGACGCAGATCGTGGTGCTCGACGCGGTGTTCTCGCTGGATTCGGTCATCACCGCGGTCGGCATGGTGGACCACCTGGCCATCATGATGATCGCCGTGGTCATCGCCATCGGCATCATGCTGCTGGCCTCCAAGCCGCTGACGCGCTTCGTCAACGCCCACCCGACGGTGGTGGTGCTGTGCCTGGGCTTCCTGCTGATGATCGGCTTCTCGCTGCTGGCCGAGGCCTTTGGCTTCAAGGTGCCCAAGGGCTACCTGTATGCCGCCATCGGCTTCTCGGTGGCGATCGAGGCCCTGAACCAGGTGGCGCGCCGCAACCTGCTCAAGCTGGACGCGCGCCGGCCCATGCGCGAGCGCACCGCCTCGGCGGTGCTGCGCATGCTGGGCAAGCGCCCGCCGGCCGACGAGCCCGACCTGCCCAGCGCCGACGGCCCCGCCATCCCGGCCTTCGGGGTCGAGGAACGCAACATGGTCAGCGGCGTGCTGACCCTGGCCGAACGCTCCATCCGCTCGATCATGACGCCGCGCACCGACGTATCGTGGATCAATATCGACGACGACCCCGAGACCATCCGGCGCCAGATCACCGAGGCGCCGCACAGCTTCTTCCCGGTCTGCCGCGGCTCGCTCGACGAGGTGCTGGGCATCGCCCGCGCCAAGGAACTGGTGGCCGACCTGATCACTGAGGGCCGGGTGCGCCGCAACCGCCTGCGCGATCCGATCATCGTGCATGAATCGATCGGCATCCTGCGCCTGATGGACACCCTCAAGCGCTCGCGCGGCCAACTGGTGCTGGTGGCCGACGAGTTCGGCGCGATCGAGGGCCTGGTGACGCCGATCGACGTGTTCGAGGCCATCGCCGGCGAATTCCCGGACGAAGACGAATTGCCCGACATCGTCGCCGACGGCCCCAACATCTGGAAGATCGATGGCGCCGCCGACCTGCACCACGTCGAGCAGGTGCTGGAAACCGAAGGCCTGGTCGACGAGGCGCAGGATTTTTCCACCCTGGCGGGCTATCTGCTGTCGCGCTTCGGCCACCTGCCCAAGCCGGGCGACGTCTGCGAGTACGAATTCCACCACGACCATTTCCGCTTCGAAGTGCTGGAAATGGACGGTCGCCGGATTGCCCTGGTGCGCGTCGAAAAGCGCGTGCCGGAGACGCTGGACGAAGACGCCTCGCTGACCAACGACTAGCGCCTGACTCATTCCCAAGGAACCCTTGCCATCGTGACCGACAACGCGCTCTATCTGATCAAGGCCTTCATCCTCGGCATCGTCGAGGGCCTGACCGAGTTCATCCCGGTGTCCAGCACCGGCCACCTGATCGTCATCGGCGATTGGCTCCACTTCGAGTCCAGCCAGGGCAAGGTGTTCGAGGTGGTGATCCAGCTGGGCTCGATCCTGGCCGTGATGTGGGTCTTCCGGGCGCGGCTGCTGCAACTGATCCGCGGCACCCTCACCGGGGTGCCGAGCGAAGTCGCCTTCACCCGCAACCTGCTGATCGCCTTCCTGCCGGCCGCCGTCATCGGCGCCATCTTCATCAAGTCCATCAAGCAGGTGTTCTACCACCCGGGCGTGGTGGTGGTGACGCTGGTGCTGGGCGGCCTGATCATGCTGTACGTGGAGCGCCGCACTCGTCACACGCCCGGCGACCAGCCGGGCGCGGCCGATGACACCGCGTCCGACGAGCGCGCCACCGCCATGACGCTGGAGCAGATTTCCTGGAAGCAGGCGCTGGGCGTGGGCGTGGCGCAGTGCCTGGCCATGATCCCGGGCACCTCGCGCTCGGGCGCCACCATCATCGGCGGCATGATCGCCGGCATCCAGCGCAAGACGGCCACCGAGTTCTCGTTCTTCCTGGCCATGCCGACCATGCTGGGGGCCGCGGTGTTCGACATGTACAAGAACATGGACGTGCTGACCCAGCATGACCTGTCCGGCATCGCCGTGGGCTTCGTCGCGGCCTTCCTCAGCGCCATCGTGGTGGTGCGTGCGGTGCTGCGCTTCGTCGCCAATCACACCTACCGGGTGTTCGCCTGGTACCGCATCGTGTTCGGCGGCGTCGTGGCGGCCTGGATCCTGACCCGCTGACGCAGTCGCCGCTGGCGCACAATGAGCAAGGGCCGCGTTCAACGCGGCCCTTTGCTTTGTCCGGTCCGGCAAGCCGCCTGGTTAGCCGGCCGTTTCCAGGTCGTAGAACTGCAATCCGTCGCGGTCGATGACCAGCCAGCCGCCGCGCGGCGGCGAAACGTGGTCACAGTCCCAGTCGGGCAGGACCCAGCGCTCGCGTTTGAGGCCATCGACCTGCAGCACGTGGCGGGCGGGGCGGTGCGTGTGTCCGTGCACCATGAGGGCCACGCCGCTGTCGCGGAAGGCCTGCTCGATGGCGGCGGCGTTGACGTCCATGATCTCCATGGACTTGGCCTGGTTCGCCATCTGGCTTTCGCCACGCGCCTGTTGCGCCATCGCCAGGCGCTCGGGGATGGTCTTGGCCAGGAACGCAGCCTGCCATTGCGGGTCGCGCACCATCTGGCGGAACTGCTGGTAGGCCGCGTCGTCGGTACAGAACTCGTCGCCGTGGGTCAGCAGCACATCGCCGCAATCGGTCTGCAGCAGCGCCGGTTCGGGCAGCAGCCTGGCGCCGACGGCGTCGGCCAGTTCCGCGCCGATGAGGAAGTCCCGGTTGCCGCGGCCCAGCCACAGCGGGATGCGGCTGGCGGTGGCGCGCAGCGCGGTCAGCGCCGTGGCCAGCCAGGGCGGCGCGGCGCGGATCACGTCGTCGCCGATCCAGGCGTCGAAGATGTCGCCCGGCAGCAGCAGGGCGGCCGCTTCTTCCTCGGCCGCCCGCAGGAAAGCCAGGAAGGCCTCCGCCGTGGCCGGCGTGGCCGGCCCCAGGTGCAGGTCGGACGCCAGCCAGATCGGGCCGGGCAGGGCGATCTTATTCAAGAACTTCGGCCTTCTCGATGATCACGTCGTCGTTCGGCACGTTCTGGTGGAAGCCCTTGTTGCCGGTCTTGACGGCCTTGATCTTGTCGACCACGTCGGTGCCTTCGGTGACGGTGCCGAACACGGCGTAGCCCCAGCCGTTGGGGGTGGGCGCGGTGAAGTTCAGGAAGTCGTTGTTGGCGACGTTGATGAAGAACTGGGCGGTGGCCGAGTGCGGGTCGCTGGTGCGGGCCATCGCCACGGTGTACTTGTCGTTCTTCAGGCCGTTGTTGGCTTCGTTTTCGATCGGGGCGTGCGTCTGCTTCTGCTTCATGCCGGGTTCGAAGCCGCCGCCCTGGATCATGAAGCCATCGATCACGCGATGGAACACCGTGCCGTTGTAGAAGCCTTCCTTGACGTAGGTCAGGAAATTCTCGACGGTCTTGGGCGCCTTGGCGGCGTCCAGGGTGATGACCATGTCGCCTTGGTTGGTGTGAAGCTTGACGCGGGGGTTGGTGCTCATGGCTTTGGTGCCTTCAGAGGTGGAGTGGGAGGGGGCGGCCGCGGGCGCGGCGCTGACGAGCGCCGGAGCAAACGCCAGCGCGAACGAGCACGCCGTCAGGCGCAGCAGGTGTAGGGGGGAATAGCGGGACATCATTTGTGTTGCCTATCCTTCAGCATGGTTTCGACTTCACGGGCCTTGTCCTGCATGCCCGGCACGCCTTCCTTGGCGGCTTGCCTGTAGGTGCGCAGGGCCTGCAGCAATTGCAGATCGCCCAGGTTGGCGCGCGCGGCGGCGTAGCCCGGGTCGGCGCGCAAGGCCATTTGCAGGGCGTCCTGCGCTTTTTCAAGCTCGCCCCGGCTTGCATATAGAGCCGCCAGGTTGTTCCAAGGTTCCGGCAGCTCGGGGAAGCGGGTCGTCATCTCGGTGTAGATGTCGATGGCTTCGGCCTTGCGGTCGAGCTGGGCCAGGGCGCGCGCGTGCTGGAACATCAGTTGCACGTCGGTGCCGCGCTGGTCCTTGATCTCGGCTTCGCGCTTTTCGATCATCGCCAGGGCTTCGGCGTTTTCGCCGCGGTTCAGCAGGCGCTCGATGTGGGTGGTGATCTGCGAGGCGGAGGGCTGCAGGCGGGTGTCCACGCTGGGCTGGGCCGCCTTGAGCAGATTGGCCAGGCCTTCCCAGCCGCCCTCGGGCGGAATCGGATCCAGGGTGGTGCGGCGGGCGTTGGGGTTCTCGCCGGAACCGCCGGCCATGGATTGGGCGTGGGCGCCAGCGAGCGGCGAACCGGCCATTGCCAGGGCGAGCAGGGCGACGCAAAAACGCGGCTTGATAGTCACGTGGGCATCCGTTAAAAGTCGGGGCCGGCCGGCGCTGACGCGCGCGGGCGGACCGCTTGCTATACTTGACGACCGCCATTTTAGCCTTGGTTGAGTTTTTGGCTCGGCACGGAGGCACGGAGTGCTTGAAGGGGCCCGGACAAGGGGCCCAGACGCCGGGTGGAAGGGATTTCCCCTGGGCGCCTGCCGAAGCGCAGGCCAGGAGCCTCCCCGTTTCCTGGCCAGGCGGCAAGCCCTGCAGGTATCGTCCTTGGGGCGCAACTTTTTCCGCGGCCGTCCCGGAAAGAACTGGATCACATCACTCGCGCCATGCTGCAAATCTACAACACGTTATCGCGTACCAAAGAACCGTTCAAACCGGCCCAGGCCGGCCAGGTGCGCATGTACGTGTGCGGCATGACCGTGTATGACTTCTGCCACCTCGGCCATGCCCGCATGCTGGTGTCGTTCGACGTGGTGCAGCGCTGGCTGCGCGCCAGCGGCCTGGCGGTCGACTACGTGCGCAACATCACCGACATCGACGACAAGATCATCCGCCGCGCGGTCGAGACCGGCCGCCGCATCGGCGAGGTCACCGAGTTCTACATCGCCGCGATGCACGCCGACGAGCGCGCGCTGGGCGTGGCCTCGCCCGACCGCGAGCCGCGCGCCACCCAGTACGTGGGCGAGATGCTGGACATCATCGGCAAGCTCGAACGGAAAGGCCTGGCCTACCAGGCCGACGATGGCGACGTGAACTACGCGGTGCGCGGCTTCGAGGGCTATGGCAAGCTGTCCGGCAAGACACTGGACGACCTGCGCGCCGGCGAGCGCGTGGCGGTGGGCTCGGCCAAGCGCGACCCGCTCGACTTCGTGCTGTGGAAGTCGGCCAAGGAAGAGGAACCGGCCGACACCAAATGGGAGTCGCCCTACGGCCTGGGCCGCCCGGGCTGGCACATCGAGTGCTCGGCCATGAGCAAGTCGCTGCTCGGCCTGCCCCTGGACATCCATGGCGGCGGCCCCGACCTGAAATTCCCCCACCACGAGAACGAGATCGCCCAGACCGAGGGCGCTTTCGGCGGCGTGCTGGCCAACATCTGGATGCACTGCGGCCCGCTGATGGTCGATTCGGACAAGATGTCCAAGTCGCTCGGCAACTTCCGCACCATCCGCCAGACCATCGCCCAGGGCGAGCCGGCGGCCGACGTGGCCGACTACCGCGTCAACCCGCGCGAGGCCGAGATGGTGCGCTTTTTCATCGTGCGCAACCACTACCGCAGCCCGCAGAACTACACCCCGGACAACCTGATCGACGCCCAGAACGCGCTCGACCGCCTGTATCAGGCGCTGCAGAACGTGCCGGCCGACGATCAGGGCATCGACTGGAACGAACCCCAGGCGCAGGCCTTCAAGGCCGCCATGGACGACGATTTCAACAGCTCGGGCGCGGTGGCGGCTTTGTTCGAACTGGCCTCCGAGACCAACCGCGGCAAGCGCGCCCGCAGCGCCGGCCAGCTCAAGGCCCTGGGCGGCCTGCTGGGCCTGCTGCAACAGGACCCGGCCGCCTACTTCCAGTCGCCCACGCGCTATTCGGCGGCCGGCATGGAGCAGGGCGCGCGCGCTGAACTCGACGCCGCCGCCATCCAGGCCCTGATCGATGCCCGCGCCGCCGCCAAGGCGGCCCGCGACTTCGCCGAGGCCGACCGCATCCGCGCCGAGCTGCGCGAAGCGGGTATCGAGCTCGATGACAAACCCGGCGGCCTGACGCAGTGGCGTCGGGCGTGACCCCCCTGGATACCCCGGACATGTCCATCGCCGCCACCGAGATTCCCAAGCCCGACTATTGGGAAGCCGCCGTCGCCCACCTGATGCGGCGCGACCGCATTCTGAAAAAAATTATTCCCCAGCACCCCGAGGTCTGGCTGACCTCGCGCGGCACGCCGTTCGTGACGCTGGCGCGCGCTATCATCGGCCAGCAGGTCTCGGCCAAGGCCGCCGACGCCGTCTGGGACAAGTTCCTGGAAGCGGCCGGCAAGCGTCCCACCCCGGTGGCGGTGTTGCGCGTCGGCCTGGAAGGCCTGCGCGCGGCCGGCCTGTCGCAGCGCAAGGCCGAATACGTGCTGGATCTGGCGGTGCATTTCGGCGAACGCCGGGTGCATCCCGAGAAGTGGGCGGCCATGGACGACGAGGCCGTCATTTCGGAATTGACCGCCATCCGCGGCATCGGACGCTGGACGGCGGAGATGTTTTTGATTTTCAATCTGCAGCGGCCCGACGTTCTGCCGCTGGATGATCCTGGGTTGCTCAAGGCAATCTCGCTACACTATTTCAGCGGCGAGCCTGTCTCGCGCTTCGAGGCTCGCGAAGTCTCGTTGGCGTGGCAACCCTGGCGTACCGTGGCAACCTGGTATCTGTGGCGCAGTCTGGAACCGACGCCGGTCCAATACTGACGCAAGCCAGGTCGCCCATCTACGGAACCACACTACATGCGCAATACATTTCTGGAATTTGAACAGCCGCTCGCCGAGCTTGAGAACAAGATCGAGCAGCTGCGCTATGTGCAGGCCGATTCGGCGGTGGACATCTCCGACGAAATCGGACGTCTGCAGCAGAAGAGCCAGTCGCTGGCCAAGGAAATCTACGCCAAGCTCACGCCTTGGCAGACGGCGCTGGTCGCCCGCCACCCCCAGCGTCCCTACACGCTGGACTATGTGCGCGAGATCTTCACCGACTTCCATGAACTGCACGGCGACCGCATGTACGCCGACGACCAGTCCATCGTGGGCGGCCTGGCGCGCTTCAACGGCACGCCCTGCATGGTGATCGGCCACCAGAAGGGCCGCGACACCAAGGAACGCGCCGCGCGCAACTTCGGCATGCCGCGTCCGGAAGGCTACCGCAAGGCCCTGCGCCTGATGCGCCTGGCCGAGAAGTTCGGCATTCCCGTGTTCACCTTCGTCGACACCCCGGGCGCCTATCCCGGCATCGGCGCCGAGGAACGCGGCCAATCCGAAGCCATCGGCCACAACCTGTACGCCATGGCCGAGCTGAAGGTGCCGGTGATCGTCACCATCATCGGCGAAGGCGGCTCGGGCGGCGCGCTGGCCATCGCCGTGGGCAACGCCGTGCTGATGCTGCAGTACGCCACCTACGCGGTGATCTCGCCCGAAGGCTGCGCCTCGATCCTGTGGCGCAGCGCCGACAAGGCGCCCGATGCCGCCGAGGCGCTGGCCATCATCGCCCCGCGCCTGAAGGACCTGGGCCTGGTCGACCGCGTCATCAACGAACCCGTGGGCGGCGCGCACCGCGATCCGCGCGTCATGGCGCGCCTGCTGCGCCGCGCGCTGGGCGATGCCCTGCGCCAGCTGCAGGGCATGACGCCCGAGCAATTGGTGGAACAGCGGGTGCAACGCCTGCTGTCCTACGGCGCCTTCCAGGAAGTGCGCGCCTGAGCGACGCGCGCGCCGGCGCATGCCGGCGCCGCGGCCGCCTCCGGCCCGCGCCCGCCACCATGAATTCCCGGCCTTGCGCGCCCGCCGCTGCCATCGCCGGGACCGTCTTCCCCCATCCCGTATCGCCCGAGCTGGCCTCGGCCCTGCGCCGCGCCCTGCAAGCGCTGCCGCAGCCGCCGGCGCGGTTCGCCGTGGCCGTCAGCGGCGGCGCCGACTCGGCCATGCTGGCGCTGCACGCGGCCGCCGTGGCACGGGAAACGGGCGCCGGCGTGGTGCTGCTGCATGTGCACCACGGTCTGCAGGACGCCGCCGATGGCTGGCGTGACCAGGTCGAGGCCTTGGCGGACCTGCTCGGGCTGCCCTTGCGGCAGGCCCGGGTCGCGGTCGCCACGGCCGGAGGCCAGGGTATCGAGGCCGCCGCCCGCGACGCCCGCTATGCCGCGCTGGCGCGGCTGGCGGCCGAGGAAGGCGTCGGCCTGATCCTGCTGGCGCATCATCGCAACGACCAGGCCGAGACCGTGTTGCTGCGCCTGCTGCGCGGCACCGGGCTGGGCGGCATGGCGGCCATGGCGCTGCTGACCTCGCGTGATGGCCTGGCCTATCTGCGGCCGTGGTTGGAGCAGGACCGGGAAACGATCCTGCGAGCCGCGCGGCAATTCGCCGACGCCACTGGTTGGCACGCGGTGCAGGACCCGACCAACGCCGATCCGCGCTACACCCGCGCCGCGCTGCGCGAGCTGCTGGCGCCGGTGCTGGACGCGCGCTGGCCCGGCTGGCGCGCCATCGTCGCCCGCCATGCGCGCCACGTGGCCCAGGCCAACGAGATCCTGGACGAGGTGGCGCGCGAGGACTTCGCCGCGCTCGAACCGGGGCCGGACGGCGCCAGCTTCTCGCTGGCGGCCTGGCGCCGGCTGTCGCCGGCGCGCCAGGTGCATGTGCTGCGCCACTGGCTGGAGCGCAATGGCGCCCGCATGCCGACCGAGGCGCGCATGAACGACCTGCTGCGGCAATTGCGCGGGCTGCACAGCCTGGGGCATGACCGGCAGTTGCGGGTGGAGCAGGCCGGGCACCTGATCCGCTGCCATCGCGGGCGGGTCTGGGTCGAGCCGCGCCCGGGCGTGGGCACGCTGGCGCCACGCTAGCGCAAGGCTGGCCCGGCCGGCGCAGGAGGGCGCCGGGTGGGCGGAAATCCGCCGGGGCCGGTCAAATTCCGGCCCGAACGACAAATTCCGGAAAAAATGACCGTTCCGTGGAAAGAAAATTCCATGGCCTGCGCAAAATTTTACCGTCGAGATAGAATATGAGGTTTTGCCCGTCACGACTCTTGCGGCGGGTTTCCAGCCAGAGTACGAGATGTCCCTGATCGTTCATAAATATGGCGGTACCTCGATGGGCTCGGTCGAGCGCATCCGGAACGTGGCGCGACGCGTCGCGAAGTGGCACGCCGCCGGCCACCAGGTTGTCGTGGTCCCCTCGGCCATGGCGGGCGAAACCAATCGCCTGCTGGGCCTGGCGCGCGAGATCGCGCCCCAACCCGACGCGCGCGAGCTCGATATGATCGCCGCCACCGGGGAGCAGGCCAGCAGCGGCCTGTTGGCCATCGCGCTGCAAGCCGAAGGCGTTCCCGCCCGCAGCTACGCCGGCTGGCAAGTGCCGGTGCGCACCGATTCGTCGTTCACAAAAGCGCGTATCACCTCGATTGACGACGCCCGCATCCGCGCCGACCTCGATGCCGGCCGCGTGGTCATCGTCACCGGCTTCCAGGGCGTGGACCCGGACGGCCACATCACCACCCTGGGCCGCGGCGGCTCCGATACCTCGGCCGTGGCCGTGGCGGCGGCGCTCAAGGCCGATGAATGCCTGATCTACACCGATGTGGACGGCGTCTACACCACCGATCCGCGGGTGGTGCCGGAAGCGCGCCGCATGGCCGTCATCTCTTTCGAGGAGATGCTGGAAATGGCCTCGCTGGGCTCCAAGGTGCTGCAGATCCGCTCGGTTGAATTCGCCGGCAAATACCGTGTGCCGACGCGGGTGCTGTCCTCGCTGACCGACCCGCTCATTCCGCTCGACGAAGAAATGTGTTCGGGCACGCTGATTACTTTTGAGGAAGACGAAAAAATGGAAGCCGCCGTTGTTTCAGGCATCGCCTTCAGCCGCGACGAAGCCAAAATCACCCTGCTGGCCGTGCCCGACAAACCCGGCATCGCCTTCTCGATCCTGGGTCCGGTCGCCGCCGCCAACATCGACGTCGACATGATCGTGCAGAACCAGTCCGTGGCCGGCACGACCGATTTCTCGTTCACCGTGAACCGCAACGAGTTCGCGCGCGCCGTCGACCTGCTCAAGCGCGAAGTCATCCCCGCCGTGGGGGCGCGCGAGTTGTCGACCGACGAGAAGGTCGCCAAGGTCTCGATCGTCGGCATCGGCATGCGCTCGCACGTGGGCGTGGCCAGCCTGATGTTCCAGACGCTGTCGCAGGAAGGCATCAACATCCAGATGATCAGCACCAGCGAGATCAAGACCTCGGTCATCATCGACGACAAGTACATGGAACTGGGCGTGCGCGCGCTGCACAAGGCCTTCGGCCTGGATCAGGCGCCCGCCGCCAAGGCCTGAGAGAAACCGCTTCGGCACGTTTTTTTCCCGTCCGCAGCCTGGCCGCGGGTGACAGGATAAAAAGTCGTGCTAGAATCTCGTTCTCTTCGGAGATGTGCCCGAGAGGCTGAAGGGGCTCCCCTGCTAAGGGAGTATGTGGCTAAAAACTGCATCGTGGGTTCGAATCCCACCATCTCCGCCAGATACAGGCAGCGCGTTGAACCGCGATGTCTCAAAACCCGCAGAAGCTAACGCTCTGCGGGTTTTTCTTTGGGTATCCTTGCCTCCTGCTCGATCACCAGCCCGCGCTTGACCACGCCTTCCTGGATCGGCTGGTCGCCGAACTGCGTATAGGCCAGGTAGATGGTGACGGCGCAGCCGACCACCGCCAAGAAGGGCCCGGCCATCAGGAACCAGGGCCAGAATTCGCGGTACCAGGGTTTGACCGCCAGCGGCGCGGCAACATGGGCAGTATTCATCGTCGGCATCCTTTATTCGATATCACTCGGGCACATAGAAACTTGCGGCTTCCTCGGTCTCGATCGACCGGCTGCCATGGTCCTGGGCGCGGGCGCGCAAGGTGATCGGATGGGCGCCAGGCACGGCGCCGGCCGGCATGCGGATCACCATCGGCACCAGCTTGTTGGCCGCCGCCGCCACCTCCACCACATCCGACTCGCTTTGTCCGGCGCGCACCGCCAGCCCGGGCAAGCCCTCGGCCGACAGCCGCAGCCGCAGCGGCGCGTCCGAGGTGTTGATGATCTGCAGTCGGTAGACGTTCTCGATCATGCCGCCGGCCACTTCCCGGCCCAGCACGCCGCGGTCGCGGATCACGTCCACCCGCAGCGGGTTGCGCAGCGCCAGCGATGTCACGAAGGCCACCGCCAGCGTGAGGATCAGCGTGCCGTAGATCAGCACGCGCGGGCGCAGCAGGTGCGCGCGCGCGCTTTTCGTCGACAGGCCGTCCAGCATTGCCCGCTCGGACGTATAGCGGATCAGCCCGGGCGGGTACTGCATCTTGTCCATCACCTGTTCGCAGGCATCGATACAGGCGCCACAGCCGATGCACATGTATTGCAGGCCTTCGCGGATGTCGATGCCGGTCGGGCACACCTGCACGCACAGGCTGCAGTCGACACAGTCGCCCAGCCCCGCGGCCTTGTGGTCGACCTTGCGCGAGCGACCGCCGCGCGGATCGCCACGGCGCTTGTCGTAGGTGACCACGAAAGTATCGGGGTCCACCATCACGCTCTGGAAGCGCGCGTACGGGCACATGTACTTGCACACCGACTCGCGCATGAAGCCGGCGTTGCCCCAGGTGGCGAAACCGTAGAACACCATCCAGAACCACTGCCACGGCCCCAATTGCAGCGTGAACAGCTCGTGGCCCAGCTCGCGGATCGGGGCGAAGTAGCCGATGAAGGTCGAGCCGGTCCACCAGGCCAGCGCGATCCACAGAAAGTGCTTGGTGATCTTCAGGCGCGCCTTGCGCCAGGTCCAGGGCGATTCGTCCAGGCGGATGCGGGCCACGCGGTCGCCTTCGACCTTGCGCTCGATCCACATGAAGATCTCGGTGTAGACCGTCTGCGGACAGGCGTAGCCGCAAAACAGCCGGCCGGCCACCGCGGTGAACAGGAACAGCGCCAGCGCCGAGATCACCAGCAGCACCGCCAGGTAGACCACGTCTTGCGGCCACAGCACCAGGCCGAACAGGTAGAACTTGCGCGCGCCCAGGTCGAACAGCACCGCCTGGCGGCCGTTCCATTGCAGCCAGGGCAGGCCGTAGAAGATCAGTTGGGTCAGAAAGACGAAGACGATGCGCCAGCGGGCGAAAATGCCGCTGACCGAGCGCGGGTAGATCTTGCTGCGCACGCCGGCCAGGGTCTGCTCCAGCGTCTCCTGGCCGGGGCGCGGCGGCCGCACATGCGGGCGCCAGGGCGGCGGGTCGCCGCCAGGCGGCGTGCTGACGCTTGCGGTTGACCCATCATCCATGGGGCAATGCCTGGTCGGCCGAGGGGGCGGCCGGGGCTGGCTGGGACGGCGCCTCCGGCTTGTTCGACAGGCCCCAGACCCAGGCCGTCAGGATCTTGATCTGCACCGGGCTCAGGATGTCGCCGTGCGCCGGCATGTGGTTTTCGCGGCCTTCCAGGATGGTCCGGGTGATGGAGGTTTCCGAACTGCCGTAAAGCCAGACTTCGTCGGTCAGGTTGGGCGCGCCCAGGACCGGGTTGCCTTTGCCATCCGCGCCGTGACAGGCGATGCAGTATGTCTGGTAGCCATGCTGGCCGCGTAATACCCGCTCGGGATCGGCTGCCAGGCCCGACAGCGAACGCACGTACTGCGCGATGTCGCCGGCGGCCTTGGGATCGATGACTGATTTCCACGGGGGCATCACGCCGACGCGGCCATTGGTGATGGTCTGCATGATGGTATCGGGCGAGCCGCCATACAGCCAGTCGTTGTCGGCCAGGTTGGGAAAGCTGGGGCCGCCCTTGGCGTCGGAGCCATGGCACTGCGCGCAGGTGTTCAGGAACAGGCGCTGGCCGATTTCGCGGGCGCCGGGATCGGCGGCGATCTGCGGTATGGTCATCGTTTCGAAGCGCGCGTAGATCGGACGCACGGCTTCGGCCATCCTGGCCTGCTGCTGCGCCACTTCGTTGGCGCTGCTGTAACCCAGCTGACCTTGGTACGAGCCCAGGCCCGGCATGAGGAACAGGTAAGCCAGCGCGACCGCGCAAGCCAGCAGGAACATCCAGGTCCACCAGCCCGGCACCGGGTTGTTCAGTTCCGTGAGGTCGCCGTCCCAGACGTGGCCGGTGTCCTCCACCTGGCCGCTTCCGGCCGGCTGGACGCCGAGCCAGCGGCGTTGCGAGTACAGCAGCCACACGCAAAAGGCCACGCCGCCGACCGCGACGATCGAGATGAAATACCCCCAGAAGCCGCTGACGAAATCGCTCATGGCCGGTTCGCTCCATCTTGTTGTGCCGGCCCGAACTCATCGGGCAGCGCGAACGGCAACATGGCCGATTCGCCGTTGGCGCGCTGGCGGCCGCGCGAGCAGGCCCACCAGACGATGCCGAAAAAGGTTGCCATCGAGATGGCGGTGACGATGGCGCTCAGCAAGACCATGATCAGCCTCCCGCGGCGGCGGCTTGCGAAGCCTGGCTGGCCTTCCGGGCCTCTTCGGCCTTCTTGGCCTGCTGCGCCTTGCGCACGCCCACGCCCAGCCCTTGCAGGTAAGCCACCAGCGCGTCCTCTTCGGTCTTGCCCTCGATGGCCTTGGGCGCCGCCTCGATTTCCTCGTCGGTGTAAGGCACGCCCAGGGCGCGCAGCGCGCGCATGCGCTGTGCGACGTTCTGGCCGGTGATCACCGTCTTTTCCAGCCACGGGTAGGCCGGCATGTTGGACTCGGGCACCACCTGGCGCGGGTTGCGCAGGTGGATGCGATGCCAGTCGTCGGAGTAACGCTCGCCCACGCGCGCCAGATCTGGACCGGTGCGCTTGGATCCCCACAGGAAGGGGTGGTCGAACACCGACTCCGAGGCCAGCGAGTATGGGCCATAGCGCTGTACTTCGGCGGCCAGCACCCGGATCTGTTGCGAGTGGCAGCCGACACAGCCTTCGCGGATGTAGACGTCGCGTCCCATCAGCCGCAGCGGGCTGTAGGGTTCGACCCCCGCCACCGGCTGCGTGGTGCTGTGCTGGAAGAACAGCGGCACGATCTGCACCAGCCCGGCGAATGACACCACCAGGATGCTGGCGATGATCATCCAGCCGATGTTCTTTTCGAGCGTCTGGTGGGAAAAGAAGCCTTGTTGCTTGTTGGCCATGATGTCCTCGTCAGGCAGTGGCTGGCGCGGCGACGGCCTGCGGGTGGTCCTGGGGTGGGATGGCGGGGTCAACCGCCTTAGCGCCGCTGACGGTCTTCCATACGTTCCAGGCCATGATCCAGATGCCTGACAAGTACAGCATGCCGCCGAGCAGGCGGATCAGGTAGTACGGCGTCCGTGTCTTGAGTTCCTCGACGAAGCTGTACACCAGCGTGCCATCGGGTCCGGTGTCGCGCCACATCAGGCCCTGCTGCACCCCGGCGATCCACATCGCGGTGATGTACAGCACCACGCCGATGGTGGCGATCCAGAAGTGCAGCTCGATGGCCTTGACGCTGTACATCTTCTCGCGGCCATACAGGCGCGGGATCAGGTAGTAGAGCGAGCCGAACGAGATCATCGCGACCCAGCCCAGCGCGCCCGAGTGCACGTGGCCGATGGTCCAGTCGGTGTAGTGCGACAGCGCGTTCACGGTGCGGATCGCCATCATCGAGCCTTCGAACGTAGCCATGCCGTAGAACGACAGCGCCGTCACCATGAACTTCAGGATCGGATCGGTGCGCAGCTTGTACCAGGCGCCCTGCAGCGTCATGATGCCGTTGATCATGCCGCCCCAGGACGGCGCCAGCAGGATCAGCGAGAACGCCATGCCCAGCGACTGGGTCCAGTCGGGCAGCGAGGTGTACAGCAGGTGGTGGGGCCCGGCCCACATGTAGGTGAAGGCCAGCGCCCAGAAGTGGACGATGGACAGGCGGTACGAGTAGATCGGACGGCCGGCCTGCTTGGGCACGAAGTAATACATCATGCCCAGGAAGCTGGTGGTCAGGAAAAAGCCCACCGCGTTGTGGCCGTACCACCACTGCACCATGGCGTCCTGCACGCCGCCGTAGGCCGAATACGACTTCCACAGCGTCACCGGCATCTCGATGTTGTTGAAGATGTGCAGGATGGCGATGGTCAGGATGTACGAGCCGAAGAACCAGTTGGCCACGTAGATGTGCTTGGCGCGGCGCTTGATGATGGTGCCGAAGAACACGATGGCGTAGGCCACCCAGACCAGCGTGATCAGGATGTCGATGGGCCATTCGAGTTCGGCGTATTCCTTGCTGCTGGTGTAGCCCATCGGCAGGGTGATGGCGGCGGCCACGATGACCGCCTGCCAGCCCCAGAAGGTGAACGCGGCCAGCCGGTCACAGAAGAGGCGGGCTTGACAGGTGCGCTGGACCACGTAGTACGAGGTCGCGAACAGGGCGCTGCCGCCGAAGGCGAAGATCACCGCGTTGGTGTGCAGCGGGCGCAGGCGGCCGTAGCTGAGCCAGGCGGTGTCGAAATTCAACTGAGGCCAAATCAGCTGCGCGGCGATGAGAACGCCGACGGTCATGCCGACAATACCCCAGACCACCGTCATGAGCGCGAACTGCCTCACGATCCTGTAGTTGAAGGTATCGGCCTTGTGGAATGCGTTGGCCGTGCTTGCGATGGCGGCGTAATCGTTCATTACCCCCCCTTTTGTAAAAACAACAGCTTCAAGTTTCAATGATGAGGAGCGATCTGGAAATGGGATTCGATCCGAATCAGTCCCTGCCATCAGCCTGGCGAGCCGATAGCCGCTTCATCGTTATCTGCATGCGCGGGTGGCCGGGATTCTTGTCGGGAGAAGCGAGGCGCCCCATGGCGCGGGCATCATCCACCACGCGAGGCCGGACCGCTGTCATCGTCGCGCAGGATGGCGGTGCCGGCGTTGTCGGTGTCGTCGTACTGGCCGTTGAATACCGCCCACCACAGCGACACGCCGATGGCCAGCACGAACAGCAGCGACAAGGGCAGCAGCAGGTAGAGGATGGTCATGGCGCGGCCCCCTGCGCATCGCCGGGCGCCTGGCTGCCCGGCCAATCGTGGCGCGACAGCCGCCACGAGTTGTACGCCACCGCCAGCGACAGACGCACCAGCGCGTGCCGGCGCTGCTGGCGGTCGGCCTCGGGCAGACGCCGAGGCTGGGCGAAGATCGATTGGTATCGCATGCGGCAGTACGGCTTGACGTCGCCTCCGGTTTTAGCGCCCGGCGCCTTGCGCCAACTTGCCGCCGGACGGCGGCGCGGCGCTTCCGAGCAGGTGGCCGTTGATCTCGATGCCGTACAGCGAATCCTCGGAATCGTGGTACTTGGCGCGAGTCCTGGCCACGGATTCGGTGTAGCGGGGATCTTGGGGGCGTTCATGCGCATTCATGAAGTAGGCCACGTCCCAGGCCTCCTGGTCGCTTAACAGACCCCCACGGCCCAATGGCATGTTGACCTTGATGAACCCGGCGGCGTTCTTTATCTGATGCATGCCGGCTCCCCAGTTGAAGGAGTCGGGCCCCCACAGGGCCGGGAACACCCAATGCGCGCCGTTCTTCTGGCCCTGGCCGTGTTCGCCGTGGCAGACGGCGCAGTTCTGGGCGTAGACCTGGCTACCGCGCAGGTAGTCGGCCTTCCGTGGCGGCGGCGGCAGCTTGGGATAGCCCTGGCCCTTGAGTGGCACACCGGTGGGGGCGTTGCCGGCGAGCCAGAACATGTATGTCTGCAGGGCGATCAGGACCGGATCATCAGCCGCGGGTGGCTTGCCGTTCATGCTGAAGCGGAAACAGCCCTGCAATCGTTCGGCGAGCGTGTTGACGTGGCCGTTCTTGGCGCGATACGCGGGGTACAGCACGTAGGCGGCCCACATCGGCGCGGAGTCAGGACGACGGCCAGCGTCCAGATGGCAACTGGCGCAATTCAGATTGTTGCCGGCGAACTGGGGGGCCTTCTGCGGGGTATGCAGGAAAATCTGCTCGCCCTGGCGGACGGTCTTGCCGAATGCCGTGTCCGGCAGCGAAGCGGCTGTTGGCGGCGCGAAAGCCGCGCGGGTATCCGTGCGCGCGGTGGGCGCCGCGGGAAGGGCCGGCGTTTGAACAACAGGCGTATCGGCCGCCGGTCGAGGAGGGGACGTTGTCGGATACGCCGGGCCCGCGCGCCGGATCGCGGTGATCAGCACGATGGCGCCCAGAAAAAATAGCGCAAGGACGGCAGCCTGTAGCGGACGGAGGCGGGAGGATGGCGAGATCATGGTTCGGCTTTCGCGGCGTTTGCGGCAAACTGGTCGGCGGCCTTGGGCAGGCCGGCGTAGTAGGCGGACACCGCGTTGATTTCCGCGTCCGTCAAGCGCGTGGCGACGGACGCCATCAGACCCAGCGGACCCGGCGGACGCCGGTTTTCGCGCCACAGGCGCAATTGTTCCGCGATGTAGGCGGCGGGCTGGCCCGCCAGGCTTGGGAAATGGGCGCCCACACCGATACCGCCAGGGCCGTGGCACTGGTTGCAGGCGGGTACGTTTTTGTCCCAGGCGCCGCGAATGGCGAGCCAGGCGCCGACCTCGTCGGGCTTGGGCGACTGCAGCGCGGTGGCGGCCAACCGGTCGGTGTCCAGGGGCAGGGGCAGCGCGGCGTAGAACTGCGCCACGGCCTCGCGTTGCGCCGGGTCCAGGGTCTTGGCGATGGCCGTCATGACCGGGCTCAGGCGAGAGCCGTTGGCGATGGCCTCGAGCTGGTCTTTCAGATAGGCGGCGCCAGTGCCAGCCAACCGCGGAAAGTTGGCCACTGGATTGCCTTCGCCGTGAGCACCGTGACAGAGCATACAGGCGGGGCCGCCGTTGGCGCCGTGGGTGCTTATCAATGATCCGTCAGGCGCGTCCTGCGCTGCGCCGGGCCGTGTCGAAAGCAGGCAGGAAACGAGAATCGCAACGCCCGCCCGGCGGGCGACGGATAGAAGGCGAGGACGCATGGGGAAAAGCTCCGCCGAAGATTTTGTCGTGACTATATTTCCAAAGACGACGACGTAGAACCGCTACGCCTCAAAGGTAGGACACAAAGATCATGCGGGCGCAGACGCCATATTTGCGCCCGCGCATGCCCGAGGCGTTTTCGCGGCGCCGGGGCCGCGGTAAGGCGGCTGAATCGGTCTGCCGCGCTTTGAGAATATTCTTGGTTCGGCCGCGCAAGCTGAAATCTATGATCGCCAGATGATCGTAGACCTCCGTTCCCGGGAAGCGTTGACGGCGGCTCCAGGCCTGCCCATGCTTCTCCTGCACATGTTTGCCGTGGCGCTCACGGCATGCATCCTGGTGGGAACGGCGCTCTACGCGTATTGGTCGTTCAACGGCGAGGTCTCGAAATACCGCCGCCGCATGAATGCCGGCGCCTATAACGCCCAGCTGTATTTCGACCAGCGCGAGGCGCTGCTGCGCTCGGTGGCGGCCTCGGCGGTGCGCAACACCGACCACATGCCGGTCGCGCGCACGCCCAAGACCTTCGGCGCCACCGGCCAGATCAGCGTGACGCCGCTGGTCGACGCCGCCGGCGCCTACGAATGGGCCCTCGTCCTCACGCCGCGCGATCGCGCCAATGTGGCGCAATTGCGCGCCCACATCGTCTATGCGCCGTCTTCCGACGATGTCGTCACGCGCCTGCCGATCCGCGCCGATGGCGGCGCCGCGCCCATGTCCATCGAAACCGCCCGCTGGCTGGCCCAGTCCTTGCGCCTGCGCAACGCGCGGCCGGAGCCGGATGGCCGCACGCCCATCGTCTGGCTGCGCCCGCCCATGGACGAGGCCAATCGGTTGTTCCTCTATACCCCGGCCGACGTCGCCGGCGAGGAACGCACCTGGATCGGCCTGGAGGTCGGCGGCCTGGGCAGCATGGTCGAGGCGGAATGCGCCAGCGACGGCGCCGGCTATGCGTTGTACGACGGCCATGGCGTCATGGCCCTGCATGGCGGCCACCTGCCATCGCGGGTGGACCAGACGCCGGCCCTGCTGTCGCGCGATTCCTTCCGCCTGCGTGGCGACGGTTGGTGGCCGCAGACGCTGGTGCTGGTCAAGTCGGTTGGCGAGGCCGGCTGGCGGCTGGCCTATTACGTGCCCATCGGCGATCTGCTCGAAGACGGCGCCGGCGCGTTCTGGGCCGCGGGCGGCGTGGCCATGGCGCTGATCCTGCTGGTGCTGCTGGCGGTGCGCCATATCCGCGACCGGCTGGTGCGGCCGGCGCGGCGCCAATACGAGGCGCTGGTCGACAGCGTGGCGCTGAACCGCAAGATCGTCGACGTGGCGCCGGTCGGGCTGTGTCTGCTGCGGCGCGCCGATGGCGCCTTGCTGCTGTCGAACACGGCCGCGCGCCAGTGGCTGGGCGAGCAGGACCACTGGCGCCAGGCCCTGTTGCGGGCGGACGCCGGGACCATGGGCCAGGAGTACACGCTCGCCGATGGCCGCAGCGCCTACGTGGCCTTCGCCGCCACCACCTACCAGTCCGAGGACGTGGTGCTGTGCGGCATCAGCGACATCACTGCCCAGAAGAACGTCGAACGCGCGCTGCGCCAGGCCAAACAGGCGACCGACCGGGCCAGCGAATCCAAGGCGATGTTCTTCGCCACCATCAGCCATGAAATCCGCACGCCGCTCTATGGCATCCTCGGCACGCTCGAACTGCTGGCGTTGACCGGCCTGAGCGACCAGCAGCAGCAATATCTCGGCACCATCCAGCAATCGTCCTCGACCCTGCTGCGCACCATCAACGGCACGCTCGATCTGTCGCGCATCGAGGCCGGCCGCGAAGAGCTCGACATCGGCGCGTTCTCGCCGGCCGATCTGGCCGAACAGGTGATGGCGAACTACGCCGCGCGTGCCCGCGCCAAGGGGCTCGACGTGTACGCGGTCACCGAGGTCGGCATGCCGAAGACGATGCTGGGCGATTCGATCCGCATCCTGCAGATCCTCAACAACCTGGTCAGCAATGCCGTCAAGTTCACCGAGGCCGGCCGGGTGGTGCTGCGGGCCAGCGCCACGGCCGATGGGCCGGGCCGCGCGCACTTGCGGTTCCAGGTGGCCGATACCGGCCCGGGCATCTGCGAAAGCCACCGCGCGCGGCTGTTCGAGCCATACTTCCGCGCCCCTGCGGGCCATGTCAGCGACATCGCCGGCACTGGCCTGGGGCTGACGATCTGCCGGCGCCTGTCCGACCTGATGGGGGGCTCGCTGTCGGTGGTGAGCGAAGAAGGCTTGGGCACCAGCATCTCGTTCTGCCTGACGCTGGAAACCGGCGAAGCGGACGCCGGCCCGCCGGTGACGCTGCGGCGGCTGCCGGTATATGTGGACGGGGCGGTGCCGGAGGTCGTCGACAACGTGCGTGGCTGGCTCGACGCCTGCGGCGCGATCGCGTTGCCCTACCGCCAGGCGGCCGACGGCGCCGAGCCGGACGGGGCGGTGCTGGTGCAGACCTGGCCGCCATCGACGCCAGAGCCGCGCTGGACGCGCCAGCGCGTGCGGGTGCTGGCCCCCGGCGCGCAGCAGGGCGCCTTCATGGCCAATGCCGTCTGCGGTGCCGCCAGCGCCTTCAATCCCGTCAGCATCTGCCGCGCGGTGCAGATGGCGCAGGACGGCGTCGAGCGCGGCGCGCTGGGCGCGGACGGCGCACCGCAGCGGCCGCTCGGGCTGCGGGTGCTGGTGGTCGAGGACAACGTCATCAACCAGCTGATCCTGCGCGAGCAGCTCGAACACCTGGGCTGCGTCGCGACCCTGGCCAACAACGGCGACGAGGCATTGCAGCGGTGGCGCGAGCAGCCGTTCGACCTGGTCCTGACCGACCTGAACATGCCCATCGTCAATGGTTATGAACTGACGCGGGCCTTGCGGGACGGCGGCCACGCCGGCCCCATCATCGGCCTGACCTCCAGTTCGGCCGCCGAGATCGCCCAGCGCGGGCTGGCCGCGGGCATGAGCCAGGTGCTGTGCAAGCCCCTGCCTTTCATGGTCTTGGCCCAGACCCTGCGCGGCGTCGCAAAGGACATGACGTGAAACAGCTTTCCGACTACAAAGTGCTGGTCCTGGACGACCACGCCCTGCAATGCCTGCACCTGCGGGACCTGCTGCAGCATGCGGGCTTTGGCCGGGTGGACACGGTCGACAGCGCCAGCGAGGCGCTCGACCGCATCCGCGCCGAGGGCCACCACCTGGTGGTAATGGACATCAGCATGCCGGGCATGGACGGGGTCCAGTTCATCCACGAACTGGCCCGCCTGAACCTGCGGCCGATCCTGGCCGTGGTCACCGCGTGTTCGCGCCGCATGGCCAACAGCGTCGGCCTGATGGCCAAGGAGAACGGCTTTTCGATGCTGGGCGCCTTCGTCAAGCCCGTCACCGGCGAGCAGATCGCCGGCCTGGCCGAACGCCTGCAGCAGCGCGTCCCGCCGCAGGCGGCCGGCGCATCGGCCGACCCGGCCGACAACCGCCACCTGCTGGACCGCGACAGCATCGAATCCGCGCTGCGCGACGGCAGCATCCAGGCCTGGTTCCAGCCCAAGAAGTCGCTGGCCTCCGGCGCCATCGTCGGCGCCGAGGCGCTGGTGCGCTGGAAGCACCGCGGCCTGGGCCTGATGCTGCCGGGCTCGTTCCTGCGCACGTTGCGCCAGTACGGTCTCGACCACGAGTTGTTGACGCGCATGCTCGCGGACAGCCTGACGGCCTATCGCGCCTGGCGCCAACGCGGCTTTCGCGTGCCGGTCTCGATCAACCTGCCGGTCAGCCTGCTGGACCGGCCGCAGTTGCCGGACGAGTTGTACGAGCAGGTCACTCTTGGCGGCATTCCCGCCGAGGACGTAACATTCGAACTCCTGGAAGACGACATGACCGTGACGCCCGGCAATTACTATATGGGCGCGAGCCGGCTGCGGCTGAAGGGATTCGGTCTGTCACAGGACGATTTTGGCAAGGGCTACAGTTCGATGTACAGCCTCATCTCCACGCCGTTTACCGAACTGAAGATCGACCGCGCCTTCGTGCATGGCGTCACCCGCGACGAGGTTCGCGCGGCCGCGCTGGTGGCATCGGTGCAGTTGGGGCGGCAGTTGGGGCTGCAGGTCACGGCCGAGGGCGTCGAGACCATGGAAGACCTGCAATTCCTGCGCCGCATCGGCTGTGACTGCGTGCAGGGATTCCTGATTTCGGCGGCGGTGGATCTGGCGGCGTTCAACGAGCTGCTGGCCAATGAACCCCGCCATGGCGAGCCGCGTCCCTCCGTCCCGCGCGAGCCGGCGGCGGGACGGCGGCGCGGGGTCAACGGGCAACAGGGCCTGTGCGGGGATCCCTTTCGTGTGAACAGGCCCTAGAAGCATCTATGAAACTGGATACGCCGCTCATCAAGGTCATCCGCGCATCCCGCCGCCTGAACATCGCGTTGTTTGGGGCCTTGCCGTTGCTGCTGGCGCTGGGCGGCCTGCTGTACTGGGGAGGCCAGCGCATCCTGCAACAGGAAGAGGAAAAGCTGCGGGTCGACTTTTCCGTTCTGGTCGGCTATATCCACGCTCACGAGAGTGTGCTGCAGGGCCTTTACGCGCAGGGCCTGAGTCCCGACGGCCGGCGCCTGGTGGCGCCCGTGCCCGTCAGCGAGACGAGCGGATTCGACCGCGCTTCGTGGGCATTCTTCAACGGCCAGCACGCCATTGCCGCCATGCCGTTCTCGCTGCTGTGCCAGAGCCCCGACACCTGCCCCGTGAGCAAAGGCATCTTCACCGGCATCGGCGGCTACCTGTCGGATTTCTATTCCACCCGCTGGGCGGCGTCGGTGTATCCGGCAGCCCCGCTGTTCGTCATCTCCCCGAGTCAGCAGGTCAGCCTGAGCGTGCCGGCGATTTCCACCGCGTCCGGCTACGAGCCGCTGACCCGGCAGACGTTCCTGTCGGTGGTGGCGACGGTGCAGCAGGCCGCCGGCGGCGCCGATCCCGAGGATCGCTCTGGCAGCGAGGGGCCGCGGGTGGCGTGGCTGCGCGACGCCGACCTGCCGGACTCCGTCATCGGCATGCTGCCGGTGATGCTGCCATTGAACGCGCGCGAGGGTGAACAGGCCAATCGCCGCAATGTCTACGCGGTGTCGCTGTTGAATCGTGGCCGTGTCAGCATCTCCGAGCGTATCCTGAACCAGCCGCTGTATGACCAGTTCTGGCTGCAGCATCGGGATGGCGCCATTCTGTTCGGCAGCGGCGCGCCGCCGCGCGTGGAGACGGCCGGTTTTCATTTCGGCGGCGACGGACTGGTGTTGCGCATCGTCGACAAGACCGGCGCCTGGACCGGTTACTACAAGCTCGACTATGGCAGCTTCTTCCGCGCCAACATGTGGCTGCCGTTGACGGTGCTGCTGATGCTCGCGGTGGGGCTGGCGGCCGGCGCCGGTTACCTGCTCTGGTACAACCGGCGGGTGATCCAGCCGGCCGAGATCGCCCACCTCGACATGGTGGAGAGCGAGGAATTCAACCGTACCGTGCTCGATACGGCGCCGGTGGCGCTGTGCGTGCTGTCGCGCCTCGAAGGCCGGGTGGTGTTCAGCAACGCGCTGGCGAGCCAGTGGCTGGGCTTCGGCGTGGGCGAGCAGCCCCAGGATTCGCCCGAGGCCAACAAGCTGTTGCGCCAGGTGCTGGGCGCCACCCGGCCAGGCACCATCGAGACCTTCCGTACCCATGAAGGGCGGCCGCTGTTCGTCGCCTTCGCGCCGACCCGCTACAAGAAGCAGGACGTGGTGCTGTGTGCCTTCGCCGACATCAGCGCGCGGGCCGAGATGGAGCACACGTTGGCCCAGGCCAAGCAGCAGGCGGATCGCGCCAACGAGGCCAAGTCCACGTTCCTGGCGACCATGAGCCACGAGATCCGCACGCCGCTCTATGGCGTGCTGGGCACGCTCGAAGTGTTGTCCCTGACCGACCTGGACGACGAGCAGCGCCGCCATGTCGATCGCATCCAGGATTCCTCGGTGATCCTGCAACAGCTGATCAGCGACATCCTCGACATCACCAAGATCGAGTCCGGCCAGCTGGCGCTTGAAATGGACGGCTTCGATCCGCGCGAGTTGCTCGAGAACTGCATTGCCTCGTATGCGGGCATGGCCGAGCAGAAAGGACTGGTCATCTACAGCTGCATCGACACCTCGACGCCGGCCTGGGTGGTGGGCGACGGCGGGCGCATCCGCCAGATCCTCAACAACCTGGTCAACAACGCCATCAAGTTCACCGATTCCGGCCATGTGGTGGCGCGCGTGCGCGCCGAGACCCTGCCGGACGCGCGCACCCGTCTGCACTTCCAGGTGGTCGACAGCGGCGTCGGCATCAGCGCCGAAAACCAGGCGTGCCTGTTCGAACCGTTCTATCAGATCGATAGCGGATCGCATCTGGTGCGGGGGGCGGGCATCGGCCTGTCGATCTGCGCCCGTCTTGCGAAATTGATGGGGAGTACCATCCAAGTGACCAGTGAATTGGGCCTGGGCAGCAGTTTCTCGATCGCCATCGAGTTGGACACGGCCGAGCCGCCACCCGGGCCGTCGCCGCGGCTGGAGGGGCTGCGCGTCTATGTGCGCAGCGCGCGCAAGGAGCTCAGCGAGAACATCTGCCAGTGGCTGATCTATTGGGGAGCCCAGGCCAGCATCGCGCCGGCGACCCTGACGCGGGACGAGGCCGGCGACGGCGTACTGGTCGATGTACACATCGCCGGCGATGCGGCGGCGCCGACCGAATGGCAGGGGCCGGTGGTGTCGGCGGGCGGCCGTGACGTGCACGGCACCGCGCTGTACCGGGCCGACCGGCACTATCTCACCAGCATCGGGTTCGCGCTGGAGCGCTGGGCCTGCGGCGATACCGATACCGCGCGCGAAGCCGTTTCGCGGCATTACGCGCCGTTGAACCTGCGCATCCTGGTGGCCGAGGACAACCCGATCAACCAGGTGACGATGTGCGACCAGCTGGAGCAGCTGGGCTGCCAGGTGACGCTCGCCCCCGATGGCGCCGAGGCGCTGGCGCAATGGAACATTGGCGCCTTCGACGTGGTGCTGACCGACGTCAACATGCCGCGCATGAACGGCTACGAGCTGGCTGGCGCATTGCGCGCGCAGGGCGTGACGGTGCCCATCATCGGCGTCACGGCCAATGCGCTCAAGGACGAAGAGGCGCGCTGCAAGGCGGCGGGCATGAGCAACTGGCTCGTCAAGCCGATCAAGCTGAGCCTGTTGTGGAACCAACTGCGCGCACATCGAGGCGCGGGCGCACCGGCGGCCAGCCCGGAAAGCGCCGCCCCCGCCAATGACGCGCCCGCGCGAGGCGCGCCGCCGATCGTCGGCAAGTATCGCGACGTCTTCCTGCAGACCATGACGCAGGACCTGGCGCGCCTGGAGCAGGCCCATGCCGACGCCGACCTGCGCGACCTGCGCGCGGTGCTGCACCGCATGCGCGGCGGTTTCGCCGCGGTGCAGGCGATGGACCTGTACCAGCAGGCCGAACAGGCCGAGGAGCGCCTGGTCGCCGATGGCCTGAGCGATGCGGCCCAGACCCTGCTCACGGCCTTGCAGGCCGAGCTGCGCAGGACGTTGGCCGAGATCTGAGGTGGGCCGCGCCGGCGTGGCGCCGGGCGGGACGGCAGGGGCTGGCATGGGGCGCGGCGCCTTGCCTTACCAGCGGTAGCTGACGTTGATCATGCCGCCGTAGCCGTGCTGGCTGCCGCTGCCGGTCAGGCCAAAGACATGGCCCGATACCTGCGTCGCCTTGCCGACGCGGCCCTCGGCGCCCACCTTCAATTCGAACGCGTTGCGCGCTGGTTGCGCCTGCAGCGTATTGCTGCCCATGCGCACCGCTGGGTCGGCGCTGTCATGCAGCCAGTTGGCGGCCAGGAAGGGACGCACGGCGGGCTTGCCGGCGGCCGCGGGCGCGGCCTGCGGATAAAGCCGCACGCCGACGCGCGACTGCCAGGCACCGTTGTTGCCGCTACCCATGCGGGTGCCCTGCAGCGTGGCATCGCGCGCGTCATAGCGGCTGTAGAGCAACTGCGCGTTCGGTTCGACCACCAGGGTGTCCAGGGCCGAGCCGGCGGCGAAGGGCTTGAGGGCATAGCCTGCTTCCAGCGAGGCGCTCCAGACGTGGGAGCGATAGCGTACCGAGCCCAGTTCGCTGCTGATCTGGTTGGTGTAGCGGCCGTACTGGATCCAGGTGTCGGCGTAGGCGCCCAGGCGGGTGGCGTCGTTCGCGTAGAAGGTGCCGTAGAGCCCGGCCGAATAACCCGAGACCTTGCCGCGGGCGCGGGCATGGGTACGTTGGCCGCTGCCGGGCAGGATCAGGGTGGACACCGCGCGGCTGCGCGCGTCGCCGTAACCGCCCATCAGGCCGGCATAGAGGGCGCCCGCGCCGCCGAGCGGCGCCTTGAGCAGATCGCCGCCCAATTGCAGCACTGAACGGTCGGTGTCGACCTCGACGCGGCCCTCCGACATGCGCAGGCCGCTGTCGTGGCGGCCCTGCACCCGGGCCCACAGGCCGCGGCCGCGGCGCGCGTCGGCGTCGTCCTCGTCGCCGGCCGGTACACGGTCATGCAGGCCGTGGTTGAACAGGCGGGTCGCGGCCAGGCGGTTGCCGGCGTAGGCGCCGCTTTCGGGCGACACGTTCTTGAAGCCGCCGCCGGGCAGCATGGGATCGGGCGGGGTCACGGGCGGCGCCGGATCGCGGGGGTCGGGCGGGTCGGTCGGGTCCACCGGGCCGGGCGGGTTGACGGGCGGGGTGTAGTCCGAGGTCAGGTACCAGTCGGGCGCCACGCCGCCGTTGCCGCCGCGCACCAGGCTGTAGTCGTAGCCATTGAGCGAGACGGTGCCGGCGCTGGCGCGGTAGCCGGTGGAGCCGCTGTCCAGGTGGAACGCGTCGGCCGTGGTGGTGCCGCCGTTGATCGTCTGGACCACGCGTATCCCGTAGGTGGTCTGGCCGCCGCTGCCGCCGGCGTTGACGACGCGCAGCGCGGTATTGCCCGAGGCGGTGCCGCCATCGATGACCAGCTTGTCGGTGGGCGAGGCGTCGTCGCCCAGGCGGGTGTTGATCACCAGCGTGCCGCCGCCGACGTAGTTGTTGACGGTCAGCGTCTTGAAGCCGCTGGCGCCGGCCGGCGCCGTGAAGGCCACGGTGCCGGCGTTGGCCAGCGTGCCCAGGCGGGAATCGCCACGCACGTTCCAGGTGCTGGCGTTGTCCACTGTCAGGCCGTTGACGCGGCCTGTGCCCCGCTGCACCACGGCGCCGGTCAGCACCGAGCCGTTCTTGAGCGAGACGTCGACGCTGCCGCTGTCGGCCAGCACGTCGCCGGTGAGGCGGGCGTTGGACGCGTCCAGCGTGACTTGTTCGCTTTCGATGACGGTGGTCACGCCGCCGTTGGTGACCGTGACGGCGCGGGAATGCAGTAGCACGCCGCTGTCGATGTCGCCGCCGGCGCGCGCAGTGATGTCCGAGTCCGAGATCAGGAAGGTGTGGCCGCCGCCCGAGGCGAGCAGGCCGGCGCCGTCCTGGGTGTCGATGCGGCTGCCATTGCGCAAGGTGACGGTGTTGCTCAGGCCGGCGCTGGTGAGGTAGCTCCAGATGCCGTTGGCGCTGGCGCCGGTGACGGCAAAGCTGGTGTTGTCCAGCGTGACCGCCGCGCGGTTGCTGACGGCCAGTCCGTTGGCATTGGCGCCACGGGTATTGACCCGGGAGTTGCGCGCCGACAGGCTGGCGCCCGAGCCGCTGGCGAACAGACCATGGGCGCTGTCGCCAAGGGTGTTGATGGTGACGTCTTCCAGCTCGATGGCGGCGCCGCCCATGCGCGCCAGGGCGCCGACGGCGCCATTGCCGGCGGTGTCGATGGTGACCCGGGTGGCCTTGATGGTGGCCGAGCTGCCATATTCGCGCGACAGGTACAGGCCGTGACCGCTGGCATCGCGGGTCTTGATGCGGCCGTCGAGCAGTGTGACCTGGCCAGCCCGGTTGTCCACGCCCAGCAGGGCCGAGGTGATGTCGAAGCCGGTGGCCGAGAAACGCGTGCCGGTGGACGGCAGCCAGACGCCAGTGCCGGAGGGCCCCAGCGCCGAGATCGAGACGTTCTCGATCTCGGCCGAGGTGTCCTTGGCGTTGATGTTGATGCCGTAGTTGTAGCTGCCGGTGGCGGTGAGGGTGGCATTGCGGATCGTGGCGGCCGACGGCGCGCCGCTGCCGGAACTGAGCATCACCGCCGAACCGCCCGCGGTCAGGCTGCCGCCGTCCATCTCGAAGCGGCCGCCTTCGACGCGCGCGCCCATGCCATTGGCGGCGTTGACCTCGGTGTTGCGCAGGGTCACCACGGCGTTGGCGCCGCTGACGCTGACGCCATCGCTGTAATTGCCGGTGGTGGTGATCCTGCTGTCCTGCACGGTGACGCTGCCGCCCGTTTCGGCGGCGGCGCCGGCGGCGTTGTAGGCATTGGTGCTGATGGTCACGTCGTGGGCCACGATGGTCGAGCCTGCGCCCGTCGCCTGCAGGCCGCGGCTGCCGCCGCCGGCAGTGGTGATGCTGCCGCCATCGAGGTCGATGCGGCCGCCGGACTGCGCATAGGCGCCATGCGAGTAGGTGCCCAGGGTGGAGATGGCGCTGCCGCCGACGGTGATCAGGCTGCCCTTGCCGGTGGCCGTCAGTGCGTGGGCGCCCTGGCCGGCGCCGACCGTCTTGATGACGCTGCCGGTCAGCGTCACGCTACCGCCGGCGCTGGCGCGCACGCCAATGGTGTTGGCGCTGCTGGCCGAGCCCGCAGTGATCGTCACGCCATCGCCGCGCGCGCTGTTGCCCGCGACCGATACGTCAAGCGCGGCGCCGTTGCCGGAATGGGTCAGGGTGTCGCCGTTGCCGAGCGTGAGCTGGGTGGCGCCGGACGGATCGTTGACGACCTGCTGGCCGAGTTCGGCGGCCTGCGCGGGATGGACAAATGCCGGCAAGGCGATGGCCAGCAGCCCGAGCATGATGGGGTTGAGCGAACAGTGCATGGTGGGTTCCTTGGCCCTTGGCCTTGGCGTACCCATACACATCGAACATAACCAGACAGAAAGAAGCTGGGGGCGCTGAAGCGTACTAGTGCGTATCGGACAAAGGCGATGACGTGTCAGTAGCTGTCATGGTGCGTTTCGGCGCAGCGGAAAAAAATAAGACGATTCTTAGATGGCCCGCATTGATTTGAAGGAAACGTAACAGGCGCCCGGCCGCATACGTGCCGCGCCGGACAGGCGTGCTTTGGCGCGGACTTCGCGGAAGATTCCCGATACCACGGTGTGGGTCTGGTGCCTGGTCAGCGGGGCGCCAGGCTGGGTGTGCGGCGCCGCCGCGCGTTGCGAGCGGGCAGGGGTCGTGCTGGTGCGCGCTAGCCCAGTGCGGCCAGCAATGCCTGCGCCTGGGCCACCACGTCGGTATCGTTGGGCCGGAACACCACCGGCAGCGCCTGCGCCAGCCGCGTGAAGTGCGCCTGGCTGCTGCGCGCGTAGGCGGGGTCGTAGTGCGTGTCGATCAAGGCCCGCGCCAGGTCGGCGCGGCGGTCTTCGTCGACCAGGCGCAGCCAGCCGCCCACCGTGTCGCGGCTGTGCAGGCCGACCAGGCGCAACAACTGGGACTTGAAGCGTTCGGGATCGTCCAACAACTGCGCATAGTCCTGCTGCAGGAAGAGGGCGCGGTCTTCTCGGCTGGCCGTCACCGCGATGCAGGCGCCGCGATGCATCGCCTCGAGCAGCGGGGCGGGCAGGGCCACCGCGCCGATCCTGCGGCTCTCGGCCTCGACGAAGACCGGGCGGTGCGCATCGAGCTCTCGCAGCCGCGCCGCCAGCCGCGTATCGAAGCCCTTCTGCGTCGGCTGCGCCTGGCCCGGCCGCGCACCCAGCAGCGAGCCGCGATGCGCCGCCAGGGCTTCCAGGTCGAGCGTTTGCGCGCCCGCTTGCGCCAGGGCGTTCAACAGGCGGGTCTTGCCGCTGCCGGTGGGGCCAGTCAGCACCACGAAGCGCAGCGCCGCCGGCAGCGTGTCCAGGGTTTCGAGCGTGGCGCGGCGATAGGTCTTGTAGCCGCCATCGAGCTGGCGCGCGCGCCAGCCGATCATGTTGAACATCACCGTCATCGAGCCGGAGCGCTTGCCGCCGCGCCAGCAATAGATCAACGGACGCCAGCCCTGCGGCCGCGCGGCGAAGGTGGTGTCGAGGTGGCGGGCGATGTTGCGGGCGGCGATGGCGGCGCCCAGGCGGGTGGCCTCGAACGGCGACTCGCGATAGCGCGTGCCGACCAGGGCGCGTTCCTCGTTGTTGAACACCGGCGCGTTCAGGGCGCCGGGGATATGGTCGTCGGCGAACTCGAGCGGCGAGCGCACGTCGATGATGTCGTCGAAATCGTCCAGCCTATCCAGGCCGACAAGCAGGTGTTTCAAGGGATGGCCATCGCGGAATCAATGGCCGATTCTCGCATGTCGCGGCCGTCCGCCCTAGTCCGCGCGCGCGCGCGAAATTCCCTTAGACTTGTGGCATGGGTGAAATCAGAGTGAAAGCAATGACCGAAAACGCCGCGGCCGGATCCGCGCGCAAGGCGGCGCCGTCCCGCACCAAGCCGCCCGAAGTGCGCCTGGACGAGTTGATGGGCGCCGCGCAGGCGCTGTTCCTGGAGAAAGGCGTCGAGGCCACGACGATCAGCGAGATCACTGAAGCGGCCGGCGTGGCCAAGGGCACGTTCTATGTGTATTTCCCTTCCAAGCAGGAGATGCTGGCGGCGCTGGGCCAACGCTATGCGCGGGAGTTCGTCGAACAGCTCGAGCGTGCGGTCGAGGCCTGCGCCGAGGACGATTGGGTCGGGCGCCTGCGCGCCTGGATCCTGGCCAATGTGGCGACGTATTTGCGGACGTACCGCCTCCATGACATCGTCTTCACCCATCCGCATCATCATGCGCGCGAGGGCCATACCGAGAATCTGGTGGTGCGGCAGTTGCAGGGCATCCTGGAGGCCGGCGCGGCGGCCGGGGCCTGGCGCGTCGACAATCCGCGCATGATGGCGCTGCTGATCTACGCCGGCGTGCATTGCGCGACCGACGACGCGATCCTGTCCAAGCTGCCGGACGCCACCGAGTTCGCTCGCGGCGTTGCCGACGCCTATCTGCGCATGCTGGGCGTTGCGGCCTAGGAATGCGCGAGCGGTGGCCGACGCGCGGCGCGCCGCTGGCGGCGACGAGCAGGCCGGGTTCTGCAACGGTATGCGGGCCGAAACAGGCTATAGAAGGCGGCTGGCCGGTAGTCAAGAATAATGAATGGCGGGGGCGAGGCCGCTGCGTTTGTCGTTGCGGTTGGCCGAGGCTTACTTGCGCGATTTTCGAAACAACGCTATGATTCAAGGCTTGCTTTTTCACGCGCCCGTAGCTCAGCTGGATAGAGTACCTGGCTACGAACCAGGGGGTCGTAGGTTCGAATCCTGCCGGGCGCGCCAAGGTTTTTCGGGAATTCGCCGCGCACTGATCATGATCGGTGTGAAGTAGATTCCAAGAAAAACCCAAGGGAAAAGAGAAAGCGGAAAGAAAGTAAAGTAAGTGTAGAAAGTAACTGCGGAAAGTAACTGCAGAAATAAGTGCAGTGCAGCGGCAAAATTATTCTGATATAATCTTGCCTCTTTACCGGAGCGCCCGTAGCTCAGCTGGATAGAGTACCTGGCTACGAACCAGGGGGTCGTAGGTTCGAATCCTGCCGGGCGCGCCAACTCACTGGATGGTGATCATCAAGAGGGTCGGGTCGGTAAAAGCAGTGCCAATGCAGTGAAAGCAGTGCCAATGGAAAGGCCTTTGATCTCGGATCGAAGGCCTTTTTGTTTTGCTGCGGTTCGATGCTTCGCGGTTCTGTGTTTCGTGCCGCCTGCCGGGGCGGCGTTGCCCGCCTTTTGCGCTGCGCCTCAGCCCGCCATGGCGGCAGGCGTGGCCGCCTTGCCTGTGTCGGTGACGGTATCTTTCCCGGCGTCGTCGTCCAGGCCCGAATTCTCCACCCCCCAACTGTCCCTTCCCCAATCGCCCACGGTGTACCAATCGTCGCCCAGCAGTTCGGCCGGGTGCATGGTGCGATCCGAGCCGTTGCCGCAGGCCAGCGCATCGGTGGGGCAGTAGCGGTCGCAGCCCCAGCAGATGCGCTCGGGATGCTTGGGGTGCAGCGGAAACTTCTTGGTCATGGCGGCGCCTCCTGGGCGCCCGCGGGCATCGCGTGGGCGTGTGCCGGACAAGCCGGGCGGGCGCCGTTTCATGGTGTGCCGCTGGCGGTGCGATGGACTTGCCGCCAGCATGCGGGGAGTGTGGTTCAGCGTAGCGCGCGGCGCGAGCGCGGGGCTTGATATGACGCAAGCCGTGCCGGCGCGTACGGCCGCGCCGCGTATCTGTCCGCCGCTGTGCGCGGCCAGTGCATGCGTCGAGCCGCGCCGATTTGCGGACCTGCGCAGCTTCATGCTATAAACACGCCTCTTTAGCGCGCCCGTAGCTCAGCTGGATAGAGTACCTGGCTACGAACCAGGGGGTCGTAGGTTCGAATCCTGCCGGGCGCGCCACCTCATTCGATGCGCGTCGATTCGTCGGCGCCGGCTGTCGGCAAAGATGCCGACAATAGCGGAGTGGCTGACTGCGGGTTGGCCACGGCGGCTGACAGCAACGCATCACGCATCCTGGCAACGGCCTGGCGATTTTCGCCAGGCCGTTTTCGTTTGCGCATCCGGTTCGGGTAGTTCAGGGCAGGGCCGCCGACTACTTCCGGATGTCCTGGCGCTGGCGCTGATAGTCGTCGTAGGAGGTCGAGGCCGCGCTCATGCAGCGCTGGCGTTCCTGCATGTCGGAGATCCTGCCGCATTCGTTGCGTTGCCAGGCCTGCCCGAAACCATAGGCCTGTTGCGACGAGCAGGCGGTGGCGGAGACGGCGGCGGCCAGGCTGGCGAGGAGGGCGAGATGGCGCATGAGGGGTTTTCCTGGAATGAGGCCGAGTGTACAGCCTGCGATTTGCGCCGCGACCATGAACGCCATCGATATCCGACTCGCCGCTATTGCCGACGCGCCCCCCGCGTCGCGCCGCCGTTCGACGCCTACCGCCAGTTCTATGCGCTGACGGCCTGGCTACGCGGGGGTCACCAGACGCGGTACACGCGGCCGGTCTGCGCGCCTTCGACGCTGCGGCTGTAGGCCAGCGCCACGCGCGCGGCCGGCGCGGCCTCGAAGCCCGGGAAGTAGGGGCCGTAGCCCTCCCAGGATTCGCGCAGCACGGTCGGGCTGACCGAATTGATGCGCGCGTCGCGCAATTCCACGGCGGCGCCGCGCACGAAGCCGTCGATGGCCGAGTTGACGGCGCTGGCGTTGGCGCCGAAGCGTATCGGCTCGTCGCTGACGATGCCGCTGGTCAGCGTGATCGAGCCGCCCTGATTGAGATAGTGCTGGCCGATCAGCGCCAGATCGACCTGGCCCAGCAGCTTGTCGTGCAGGCCGATCCTGAATTGCTCGGCGGTCATCTCCGCCAGCGGGCCGAAGTGCAGGGCGCCGGCGGTGGAGATGATGGCGTCGACCTTGCCGATGCGCTCGAACAGGGCGCGGATGCTGTCGCTGCGGGTGATGTCGACCTGGTACTGGCCCTGGGTCTTGCCGACGGCGATGAGGTCATGGCGTTGGCCGAGTTCGTGGGCCACGGCGCGGCCGATGGTGCCGCTGGCGCCGATAAGAAGGATCTTCATGGGGACTCCTGGTATTCATGGGAGGGGCGCGGACGGGGCGTTCGCGCATGAAAGCATTCTGCGGATTCCATTCCTGTGGAAAAATCCGGGAATGGTTGGAACACTTCATACCCAGGGTGCGTAATTCATGGATCGTCTTCTCAGCATGGAGGTCTTCGTGGCGGTGGTCGAGCTGGGCAGCTTGACGGCGGCGGCCGCGCGCCACGAGATGTCGGCGGCCATGGCGGCCAAGCACATCAAGGGCCTGGAGGCGCGGCTGGGGCTGCGGCTGATGAACCGCACCACGCGGCGCCAGAGCCTGACCGAAGCGGGCCAGGCCTACTACGCGCGCTGCAAGACGATCCTGGCGGATATCCGCGAGGCCGAGCAGGGCGCGGAGGCCCTGCGCGTGGCGCCACGCGGTACCCTGCGCATCACGTCGACGGTCTCGTTCGGCTCGTTCGCGCTGGCGCCGGCGATTGCCGAATACCTCGACCGCTATCCGGACGTGAGCGTGGAGCTGGCGTTGAGCGACGTCGTCGAGGACCTGGTGGCCTCGCGCTATGACCTGGCGGTGCGCATCGGCGAGCCGCGCGATTCGGGCCTGGTGGCGCGCCGCATCGGCAGTTACCAGATGATCATCTGCGCGTCTCCGACCTATCTGGCGCGTCATGGCACGCCCGCGACGCCGGCCGACCTCGCTGGCCACCAGTGCCTGGATTTTTCCCATTGGAGCCGGCGCACCGGCTGGCGCCTGGGCGATGGCGAGGATGAGGGCGGGCAGCAGGCCGGCTATCCGCCAACCAGCCGCTTCCTTGCCAATAACGGCCAGGCGCTCAGGCAGGCGGCATTGGCCGGATTCGGCATTGTGCTGCAACCCGAACTGCTGCTGGCCGAGGATGTGCGCGCCGGCCGGCTGACGCCGATCCTGCGGCCCTACTGGCCAGCGGCGCGGCCGGTCACGCTGCTGTACCCGAAGGACAGGCAGGCATTACCCAAGCTCACGACGTTCGTGGAATTCGTCGTGGCGCGGTTCTCGGCGAAAACGGCGCGAAGATAAGGAGGGCGTCAGGCGCGTCGTCGGTCCACCGCCGTCAGGTTCAAGCCGCTCTTGAGCAATTGGTAGGCCTGTCCGCCCAGCCAGGCGACTTTCTCGCCGGAGCTGGTGCGGCAGACGCAATGCGTCTTGGGATCGAAGCGGGATGTGCCCAACGCGGAATAGGCGTCGGGGTCCGACACGAATCGTTCGATGCGATAAAGCGTGCCGTCGGGGGCGGTGGCCAGGACATCGGTCAATCGTCTTGCGGTTCCGAGCATTTTGGATACCTCCCATGCGCGGGCCGTTTTTTGCGCGGCGCCATAGTTGTTCGAACACATCATCAGGCTGGGCGGCGATGGCCCGGCGTCAATGAAAGTGTCCTCCTAACGATGCATCATCGAGTTGGTCGGGCGTCACTCCCAGGGCTGCCGAAATCCGATCCAGGATGATCTGGCGGGGCCGCGGGCGGGGCCTTTCCAATTCGATGTAGATGGAGTGGTCCACTCCCAGCCGGGCAGCCATGTCAGCGGTGCTGATGTTCAGGTGCTCGCGCCAGGCGCGTATCAGGCTCCAATCGTTGCCGGTTTTTAGACTTGCTACAGCTGATGGTACGACGTTTTTTGGTCCCGTGGGCGGTTGGGGCGCGCTTTCGGGGCGGCAGGCGTCGCGCAGGGTATTGCAGGCCTGGGCATCGCCGCCGGCGTCGGCCGGTGGCGGCGCGGCGCTTTGCTCGGCGGTGAAGATCGTGCCGCCATTGACCTGGCGATACCGGTTCTCGCCAATCCAGGCGAGCGCCTCGCCGTTGTCGAGCATGCATTCGCAATCCAGGTGGTAGTTACTGGGAATGCTCTCGAGCTTGGCGATGGTTTCCGTGGTTGTGGCGTGGCGCACCACGCGGTGCAGCACACCGTCGGGCGAACGCACGAACACGTCGGGAAGTCTCCAGGAAAACGGAATGATGATCTCCACGCCTGCAATGGTTTGATGCCACTGTATCCCGCTGCTTACGCGATGGGATGTGGGGTTTCCCCTGCATCGCGCGCGTTTGTCGATGGTAGATCCGATCGCCGCAAACATCTTCACAAATCTTCACGCGATCACTGTTGCGGCGCGAGCGCGCGGCGGCAAGATGGCGGATTCCCTGCAGGAGTCGCCGCGATGTTTTCCTCCGTGACGACAGCCGCGCCGCGGGCGCGCGCCATGGCGTGGACGGCGCTGGGATTGTCGTGTGCCTTGCACGGGGCGGTTGCGTGGTTGTTGTGGCGCGGCGCACCCGAGCACGCGGTGAAGCCGGCGCGGCATGACGATTTGTTCGTGGACCTGCTGCCGGCGCCATTGGCGCGGGCCGAGGCGCCGGTGCCGGTATTGCCGCTGACGCGGCCGGCCGGGGCGCAATCCGGACCACCGGCGCCGGCATCCTCGTTGATGCCGGCCGGCACTGCGTCGTCGCGGCGGCCCGGCGCATCTCCGCGCCAGTCCGCCTCCGCGCCATCGGCCAAGTCAGCGGCGACGCCAGCGCGCGATTTCCGCTGGCGTCCCGAGGACGCGGCCGCGCTGGGAATGCCGCATGCGCAAGGCGAGCCGCGCGTGCGCCTGGCGCCCAGGGCGGCGCCACAACCGTCGGCATTGGCTCAAGGTATCGCGCGCAGCGCGCGGGCGTCATGCCGTGACGCGCATGCGCACCTGGGATTGCTGGCCGCGCCATTGCTGCTGGTCGATGCGTTGCGCGATGACGGCTGCAAGTGGTGAGGCGGGGCGCTGGCGCGAGCGCGCGGCGGTCAGAAACCGGCCGCCGCCAGCAAGCGTGGCAGGAGCCCGGCGGCCGCGCCGCGCAGGTTGAAATGGGCATGCGGGTCCAGCGGCGTGGCGGCGGGATTGACCTGGGCCACCGTGGCCCCGGCGCGCAAGGCGCGCAGCGGCAATTCGGCGGCGGGATGGACCAGGGCCGAGGTGCCGATGCTGAGAAACAGATCGCAGTCGCCAGCGGCCGCCAGCGCGGTCTGCCAGGCGTCGGCGGGCAGGCTTTCGCCGAACCAGACGACGCCGGGCCGGATCGGCGCGCCGCAGTGCAGGCACGCGGGGGGCGCGAGCGCGCGGCCGGCAGCCGGTTCGTCCTCAGGTGCATTTTCTGGCGCGGCGGCGGCGCGCCGCCCGCAGGCGCTGCAGCGCGGCGCGTGCAGACTGCCATGCAGATGGACCACGCTGCCGCTGCCGGCGCGCTCATGCAGGTCGTCGACGTTCTGCGTGACCAGCGTCATCGCGGGCACCTGCCGCGCCAGCGCGGCGATGGCGTGATGGGCTGCGTTCGGCTGGGCACGCGCCACCTGGGCGCGGCGCCATTCATACCAACCCCACACCAGATCGGGCTGCGCCGCAAAGGCCTGCGGGGTGGCGAGCGCGCGCGCGTCGAAGCGCGCCCACAAGCCGGTCAGGGGATCGCGGAACGTGGCGATGCCGCTTTCGGCGGACACGCCGGCTCCGGTGAAGACGAGCACGTGCCGCGCCCGCGCCAAGGTGTCGGCGAGCGCGGGCGGGATGGGAGCAAGATCGGTGTGCATGCCTGGCCGGCGATGATGAGCGAGTCCGTTACGCTGCCCGCGCGGACCCGGTGCTGTCAAGCGCGGCGTGGCGCCGCTGGCGGGACACGGGTCGGGCGCGGGCCGGGGCGCGCCGATGTCGATTGCGATGACCGTCCCAAATCGTGGATACTGGAATGCCAAATTGGGACTACCAAGGGTCAGGCCCGCCGTGGGCCGCCCCCGATCCGGAGACATGCAATGCCCGAAGCCCTTGCCGGCCTGGACCGCCTGCGTCATTTCATCGCGACCGCGACCCGCCTGGCCACGCCCGCCGGGCTGGCGCAATCGCCCGACCTGCAGGCGGCGTTCGCGGCCCTGATCGCGCACGACGACTGGCTGCCCGAGGCCTGTACCGTGCCGCATCCGCAGTACTACCAGCAATACCTGCTGCATTGCGATCCGCTGGAGCGATTTTCGATCGTCAGCTTCGTGTGGGGCCCGGGGCAGCAGACGCCGGTGCATGACCACGAGGTGTGGGGCTATGTCGGCATGCTGCGCGGCGCGGAGGTGAACCAGCGCTATGCGCGCGATGCCGATGGCAGGCTGGCGCCGCGTGGCGGACCCGAGACGCTGCGGCCCGGCGATGTCGAGCGGCTGTCGCCGCAAGAGGGCGACATCCATCGCGTTTCCAACGCCTTCGACGACCGGGTGTCGATCAGCGTGCACATGTATGGCGGCAATATCGGCGCGGTCTCGCGCCATGTCTATGATCCGGCGACGGGACTGGCCAAGCCTTTCGTGTCGGGGTATTCGGGCGCCGCCGTGCCCAATCTGTGGGACCGCTCGGCGGCGGTGCGCGCGTGCCTGCCGGCCCAGGCCGCGTGAGGCGCCCGCGGGCCTGTTCGCGGCGCGCGCGCCATGCTATGTTCGTGTCCTAAATATTGGGAAACCAGGACATGGACAAGACATTGCTCAAGGGGCTGATGGTGCTGGAGGCGGTCACCGACGTCGATAATCCGCCGCGCACCATCGATGCGCTGGCCGCGCGCGTCGGGCTGACGCGCAGCAATACCCACCGCACGCTGCAAACCCTGATCCACGCCGGCTATGTCGTGCGCGACGACGACGGCGGCGGCTATCGTGGCGCGGTGCGGCTGTTCGAGCTGGCGGCGCGCCAGCTGGGCCAGTTGGACCTGCGCAAGCTGGCCGCGCCTTTCATGCGCGCGCTGGCCGACCAGACCGGCGAGACCGTGCATCTGTCGGTGCTGGACGGCTTCGATGTGGTGTACGTCGACAAGATCGACAGCCCGCAGCCGATCCGTGCCTATTCCATGGTGGGCGGGCGCGCCCCGGCCTACACGGTGGCCACCGGCAAGGCGCTGCTGGCTTATCAGGCCGAGGGCTATATCGAGCGCTATGCCGACAAGCTGACGCGGCATACGCCGGCAACGCTGGTTTCGATGCCTTTGCTCAAGGAGGAACTGCGCAAGGTGGTGCGCGCGGGCTATGCGATCAATCGCGGCGAATGGCGCGAAGGGGTGGGCGGGCTGGCGGTGACGCTGTTCAACAGCCTGGACCAGCCGGTGGCGGCGGTCGGCATCTCGGGGCCGCTGGACCGCTTGAGCGCGGCGCGCATGAAGCAGCTGGCGCCGGAAGTGGCCGCCTGCGCCCAGGCCATTTCGCGGGGCCTGGGGTACCGGCGCGGCTTTCTGGGCGAATGAGCGCCGCGCCGGCCCGTGGGCGGGCGCCAGTCTAGCCGCGGTCGCCGGCGCGCAGCCGCGCCAGTTCGGCGGAAAGTTCGGCCACCAGTGCCTGGGCCCGCGCCAGCGGGTCGGGGCCGGTGGCCGGGGCCGCAGCGGGGGCGCCGGCGGCGGGCGTATCGCGCAGGCGCGGCTGCACGTTTTCGTGGCCCACGCTGACATCGACATCGAACACCAGCTGTTCGGCGCGATGCCAGGTGCTGAACCATTCCAGGGGCCGGCCATGCTGGTCCATGCCCTGTCCCTCGAGCATCAGCAAGGGCGTGCCCGCCGCCACCTGCAGCAGGCCGGCCAGGGCGGCATCGGCCGCCACGGCCCGGATCTGGTTGCGGCCGGCGCCGGGATGCAGGCCGAATCGCCGCGTCAGCACGCCGTGCAGCGAAGCGTTGGTGAGTTCGTCGGCGCGCAGTCCGGGCACGGCGGTGGCCGGCAGCCAGGTGCGGACGTAGGCCAGCGGCGCGTCGGCAACATGGCGCACCCGTTCCAGCAGCAGCAGGTCGCTGCTGCCGAAGAACTCGGCCACCGCCTTGGGCGGCTCGGCCGGCGCCAGGTCCAGCACGCGCGTCTTGAGGGTCACGCCGGATTGCGCGAACTGCTCGTACAGGCCGGTGGAGCGCTGCACCAGGCGGCGGTGTTCGCGGGGCGCGGCGACCATCGCCGGGCGCCCGGCCTCGCGCTGGATCAGTCCTTCGGCCGCCAGCGCCGAGAGCGCCTGCCGCACCACGCTGCGGGCCACGCCGAAGTGATCGCACAGCGTCGCCTCGCTGGGCAGCAAGGCGCCTGCGCCGAGCTTGCGGCTGCGGATGTAGCCGCGCAACAGCGCCGCCACCTGGGCATGCAATGGCACCTCGCCGGAACGGTCCAGCGCGGGCAGATCTTCAGCGTTGGCGGGCGCCATGGAATCAACCTCCTGTTTGAGCCCGCGCAGTTTCCCATACATGCGTCCAGCCGGGTGCCAGATGCGCGGCGCGCTCGGCGGCCAGGATCAGACTGTCTTCGCGGGCGATGCCCTGGCCCGCGATGTCGAACGCGGTGCCGTGATCGACCGACACGCGCACCACCGGCAGGCCGACGGTGATGTTAACGCCGTCGTCGCCATAGACGGCCTTGAAGGGGGCGTGGCCCTGGTCGTGGTAACAGGCGATCACGAACTGCCACTTGCCACGCACCGCCTGCGGGAACAGGGCGTCGGCCGGGATCGGGCCGGCCGCCAGGATGCCGGCGGCATTGGCCTCGGCCACGGCGGGGGCCAGGATGTCGGCGTCTTCGGTACCGAAGATGCCGTTCTCGCCGGCGTGCGGATTCAGGCCCGAGACGGCCACCGGGCGGTCGCCGCGGCCCAGGGCCTTGGCGAACGAGCCGGCCAGGCGCAGCACCGCGCGCACGCGCGCCGGGGTCAGGTCTTCGATGGCCTGGCGCAGCGACACGTGGGTGGTGGCGTGGAAGATGTAGAGGTCGCCCGCCGAGAGCACCAGCGAGAAGGTCTTGACGCCGAATTCGTGCGCCAGCAGTTCGGTGTGGCCGGGCCATTTGTGGCCGGCGGCGTGCATGGCGGCCTTGTTCAGCGGGGCGGTGACGATGCCGTCGACTTCGCCGGCGCGCGCCAGGGCGCAGGCGGTGGTGACAAAGCGCACCGAGCCGTCGCCGGCGTCGGCGCTGATCTCGCCGAGCTTGACGTGGCCCAGCGAGGGGCCGGCCTGCAGCACTTCGATGGTGCCGGGCGCATTGCTGGCGTCGGCGGGGCGTTCGACGCGGCGCACGATGGCGGGGTCGCCGCCGAGGCCGCGCACCGCATTGGCCATCACGTCGACGTCGCCAATCACGACCAGGCGCGCCTTCTGGCGCAGTTCGTCATGGCCCATCAGCATCTTGGCCGTGATCTCCGGCCCGATGCCGGCCACGTCGCCGAGGGTCACGGCCAAGAGCGGCAGCTTGGGGGCGGGGGTTTGTGTCATCGCTTGAATCTCCTGTCGCGGATCGCGCGCACGGCGCGAACCAGTACGTCTTCGGCGCCAAAGCCGCCGGCCTTGGTCACCACGGGCAGGCCGTCGGCCGTACCCCCGGTCAGCGTGCCCAGAGGCACGCCGCCCATTACTTCGTCCACCAGGGCGATGCCGCTGGCGCCCAGCGCCAGCAGCACCTGGCGCGCGCCGTCGCCGCCGGTGGCGACCACGCCCGCGGCGCGCGAGGCGCCGATGGCCTGCGCCGCCAGGGCGCCGAGGCGCCACGCTACGGTGTCGGAATCGAGTCCTTCGCGCTGGCCGGCCGGCGCCAGCAACAGCAGCGTGCCGGCGGCGTCGGCGCCGCCCTGCGCGTGGGCGCGCAGCAGCGGCGCGCACCAGGCCTGCCAGGCGGCGTCATCGGCCAGATCCGCCAGCCGCGGCGCCCAGGTGCGCGCGCCGGTGGCTTGCAGCGCGGCGGCTTGCGCGCGCGCGGCGCTGTGCTGCGAGGTCACGACCACGACCACCGGGGCGGTCTGGTCGGCGCCGGCCCAGACGCGGGCCAGCGGCGCCGCCAGGCCCCCCGCGCCCACCGGCAGGGCGCGCGGCCCCAGCAGGCCGATGGCGCGCGCCAGCCGTTCCAGGTCGGCGTCGTCGCGGGCGTCGACCACCACCGTGGCGCCGGCCCGCGCGATGCGCGCGGCCAGCGATTCGGCGGATTCATCGGCCTCGGCCGCGACCTGGGCGCAGCCCAGCAGGGTCGGGATGTGGCTTTCGGTCACGGACGTGACCGGGTCGGTGGCGGCCGAGGTGGCGGTGACGGGCTGGCCGGCCACCCTGAGCACGCCGTTTTCCACGGTACGGCCAGTGGCGGGAAACGCCGGGCAGACCACCGCGATGGCGTCCTCGCCCCAGGCCTCGCGCGCCGCGTCGATCTCGGCCTTGAAGGCGCCGCGCAGCGTCGAGTCCACTTTTTTGTACAGGCGCGTGACGCCGGCGGCGCGCAGCAGTTCGACGTTGCGCCGGATCACCGCGCCCGCTTGCGCGGCCGGCAGGGCGCGGCTGTGGGTGGTGACCGCCAGCACGTCGACGTCGTCGGCGGCCGGCGCCGCCAGCGCCTCGTGGGCGCCGTCGATCGACAGGCGCGTGGTCCAGCCGGCGCGCACGAATTGCACGGCGGTGTCGCCGGAGCCGGTCAGGTCGTCGGCGACGATGGCGATGGCGGGATTCAAAGGGCCTCCCCGCGCGCCTCGCGGTAGTTGCCGCCCGAGCCGGCGTCGCTGGCGTCTTCGGACTTGAGTTCGCCGGCGCGCTTGAGGAAGAACGAGGCCAGCAACGGCGCCAGGATGGAACTGATCAGCACACACGCGGCGACCTGTGCGGTGGCGGTCGAGACGTATTGCTGGAAGTTGGGGTCGGCGGCCGCGACCACGGCGGGGGTGGCGATGGCGTTGCCGGCGGTGGTGCCGGCGGCGAAACCCAGGCCGCTCTTGCCGCCGCGGCGCAGGATCAGGCGATAGCCCAGGTAGACCAGGCCGCCGGTGATGGGGCTGATGATCAGGCCCAGGATCAGGCCGCTGATGCCGCCGTTGACCACGGCGCCCAGGTTGATGCCGGTGCCCAGCGCGAAGGCGAAGAACGGAATCACGATGTTGGGCACGGGCTTGAGCACGTCGCGCCACTTGGGGTCGAGGTTGCCGACCACCACGCCCAGCAGGAACGGCACCAGCGCGGCGACCAGGGCGATCATGGGGATGTCGGCCAGGCCCGAGGCGCCCAGGAACAGCAGGCTGAAGAAGGGGCCGTCGTTGACCGCGCTGGCGACGTAGGCGCCGCGGTCGCGGGCGTCGCCGTACTGGCCGGTGTAGGCGAGCCACAGGCCGCCGTTGCTGTTGTCGAAGGCCGCCAGCAGGGCCAGGATCGACACGCCCAGCACGCCGTTCAGGCCGACATAGCTGCCCAGGATGATGATGAGGGTGGCGGGCACCAGGGTCTTCATCAGCAGGATGGTGCCGGCGGTGGCCAGGATCGGGCCGCCGGTGCGGGCGTTGACGTGGGTACCGGTGGCGAAGATCAGCAATGCGATCAGCGGCAGGGCGCTGTTCTTGAACAGGGCGGTGGTGAAGCCGCCGATGGCCAGCGCGTCGGGCGCGAAGGTGCCGAGCAGCGAGCCCAGGATCAGCGGTACCAGCATCAGGCCGCCGGGGATTTTCTGCATCGTGCCAAAGAAGGGCGAACGGGTGGTTTCGGTCGTCACAATCGGAGTCTCCAGGGGGATTTTCTCGCGGCGCAGACGTTCATGTGCGTCTGTCAGGGGGTTGAAAGCCGCCAGTGTACACCTGTACGTACAGCATGTACGTACAGGGTATCCCCTGTGGCGAATCCGCGACGGACGGCGCGTGGATCAATCCAGGCCGACAAAGCCTCCGGTCTGGTGGCTCCACAGCCGGGCGTACAGCCCGCCCTGGGCGATCAGGCCAGCGTGGCTGCCGGACTCGACGATACGGCCGCCGTCCAGCACCACCAGCCGGTCCATGCGGGCAATGGTGGACAGGCGGTGGGCGATGGCGATGACGGTCTTGCCGCGCATCAGCGCCTCCAGGCTTTCCTGGATCGCGGCCTCGACTTCGGAATCCAGCGCCGAGGTGGCTTCGTCCAGGATCAGGATGGGCGCGTCCTTGAGCAGCACGCGGGCGATGGCGATGCGCTGACGTTGGCCGCCCGACAGCTTGACGCCGCGTTCGCCGACGTGGGCGTCCAGGCCGCGGCGGCCGTCGCCGTCGACCAGCGTGTCGATGAATTCGGCGGCGCGGGCACGGTCGATGGCATCGCGCAGCTGGGCGTCGGTGGCGTCGGGCCGGCCATACAGCAGGTTGTCGCGGATCGAGCGGTGCAGCAGCGAGGTGTCCTGGGTGACCACGCCGATCTGCGAGCGCAGGCTTTCCTGGGTGACGCCAGCGATGTCCTGGCCGTCGATCAGGATGCGGCCGCCTTCCAGGTCGTACAGGCGCAGCAGCACGTTGACCAGGGTCGACTTGCCGGCGCCGGACGGGCCGATCAGGCCGATCTTCTCGCCGGCGTGCACGGTCAGATCCAGGTGCGGGATGATCGGGCGGCGGCTGCCGTAATGGAACGACACGTCCTCGAAACGCACCTCGCCCCGCGTGATGCGCAAGGGCACGGCGCCGGGCCGGTCGAGCACCTGGCGCGGCTGCGAGATGGTGGCCAGGCCATCCTGCACGATGCCGACGTTTTCCGAGATGCCGTTCACTTCCCACATGATCCAGGCCGACATGTTGTTGATGCGGATCACCAGGCCCAGCGCCAGCGTGATCGCGCCCAGGCTGATGCTGCCGATGCTCCACAGCCACAGCGCCAGGCCGGCGGTGCTGGCGATCAGGATGCCGTTGAGCGTGTTGATGGAGACGTCCATGGCGGTGATGACGCGGGTCGACAGGCGCTGCTTTTCGGTTTGCTCGGTCATGGCCTGGCGCGCGTAGTCTTCCTCGCGGCGGGCGTGGGCGAACAGCTTGAGCGTGGCGATGTTGGTGTAGCCGTCGACGATGCGGCCCATCAATTTGGAGCGCGCCTCGGAGGCGATGACGGCGCGCGCCTGCATGCGCGGCACGAAGTACGCCAGCATGCCGCAGTAGATGGCGATCCACAGCACCAGCGGAATCACCAGGCGCCAGTCGGCCTCGGCGAACAGGTAGAGCGCGCTGGCCGCGTACAGGATCACGTGCCATAGCGCATCCACCGATTGCACGGCCGAATCGCGCAGTGAATTGCCGGTCTGCAGCACTCGGTTGGCGACGCGGCCGGCGAAGTCATTATGGAAGAACGCCAGGCCCTGGTTGAGCACGTAGCGGTGGTTCTGCCAGCGCACCAGGGTGGTCAGGCTGGGCGAGACGGTCTGATGCGACAGCAGGTCATGCGCCGCGATCGACAGCGGCCGCAGCACCATCACCACGAAGGCCATCCATGCCAGCGTGTAGGCGTGTTCGCGGAAGAAGTCGGCCGGCGGGGTGTGCTGCGCCATGTCGACCAGGTCCGCCAGGAAGCTGAACAACGCCACTTCCACCAGCGCGCCCGCCAGGCCCACCAGCAGCAGGATGGCGAAGATTGGCCAGACTTGCCACAGATAGTAGGCGTAAAAGCGCAGCACCCGCCCCGGCGGGGTGATGTCGGGGGCCTCCCGGAACGGGTCGATCAGGTTTTCGAAGTAACGAAAGACGGGATTCGCGACGGGGTCTGGTTTGGCGCCGGGCATGAGGGATCCAGGAAAGGAGGCCGCCCAAGCGTATCAGGGTAACCCCTTGAAAATAAAGGGGCTGGACGCCGTCATCCGTATTGCGCGCGCCGCGTTCCCCCTTCGCGGCGGCTGGCCTTTTCCGCCACGATGTTGTCCTGCGCCATGCGCCGGCCGCGTTCCCCGATGCGGCCCAGCAGGTCGCGCAGCAAGGCGACCTCGGCCGCGTCCAGGTCCTGCACCAGCAGGTCGTTCAGGCGCATGACTTCGGGCAGCAGGGCCCGGTAGCGGTCCAGGCCTTCCGCCGTGGCCTGGATCCGCGCCACGCGGCGGTCGGCCGGGTCGGGCAGGCGTTGCAGCCAGCCCTTCTGGCACAGCGCGCCCAGCGTGCGCGAGGTGCGCGCCAGATCGAGCCTGGCGGCGGCGGCCAGTTCGGCCGAGGTCATGATGCCGCCCTCGACCGCGCATGCCAGCAGGCGCCATTCGCGCCGGGTAATGCCGAAACGGCCTTCGCACAGACGCACGAAGACGGGGTTGGACTGGGCCCAGGCCTGGTACAGCTGGTACATCAGCATCCCGGCCAGGGGGTGTTCGACGGGGTCTTGGGGGGGCATTGTCGTCTCCTGCCAACGGCGTGCGCCGTGTCTGTCGCGCTGCGTTCATGGCGCGGCGCATATCGTTATGGTGAGTATTGGCAGTCCATATCGTTATGGCAAGTACTGGATTAGATCAAGCAATCTCCCCGGCGCTACAGTCGTTGCGCCGATCCAGGCTATGGCCCGACATGCAGAAACATAACCGACAGCGGGCCGCTGTCACCAGGGAGACAACTGTGCGAAATTGGATATCCTGTGCCGCGTTCGCGGCGCTCGCGGCGGTTTCAGCCGCGCCGGCCTGTGCCCAGCAGGCGCCGCTGGACGGCGCCTTGACCATCGTGGTGGGTTATCCGCCGGGCGGCAGCTCCGACCGCATCGCCCGCCTGGTGGCCGACCGTCTCAAGGAGCGCCTGGGCGTGACGGTGGTGGTCGAGAACAAGACCGGTGCCGGCGGCCGGATCGCGGCGCAGAGCCTGCATGTCCAGGCCGAGCGCCAGAATGTGCTGATGCTGGCCAATCCCGCGGTGATGGTGGTGGCGCCGCTGGTGTATGCCGAGCCGGGCTACGACGCCCGCAAGGATTTCAAGCCGGTGTCGCTGGTCAGCCGCTACAAGTTCGCGCTGGCCGTGTCGGCCAGTTCGCACATCCACGACATCGCTGCGCTGCGCAGTTGGCTGCGCGAGCATCCGCGCGACTTCACGGTGGGCGTGCCGGCCACCGGCAGCCTGCCGCATTTCTTCGCCCTGATGCTGGGCCGTGCCATCGAGCAGAAGCCCGAGGTGGTGGGGTACCGCGGTTCCGCGCCGCTGATCTCCGAACTGATCGGCGGCATCCTGCCGCAGGCCGTGGACACGCTCGACACGCTGCTGCCGCAGCATCAGGGCGGCAAGATCCGCATCCTGGCGACCTCGGGCGAGGCGCGCGATCCGCAGCTGCCTGACGTGCCCACGTTCCGCCAGGCCGGCATCGACCTGGCGGCGGATGGCTGGAATGCGTTCTTCGCTCCGGCCTCGATGGCTCCGGCCAAGGTCGAGCGGCTGGGCAAGGATATCGCCGCGGTGATGAATGAGCCGGCGATGCAGCGCGCGGTGCGCGCCGCCTATCTGGAGCCGGTGTCGGCCGATGTCGCCGTCACCACCCGCGAGCTGGATGCGTATCGCAATCAATGGGAGCCGGTGGTGCGCGCTTCCGGTTTCACGGCGACGCAATAGGAGCGGACAGCAATGAGCACGGTGCAGAATGTGTTGTTCATCATGGCCGACCAGTTGCGGGCGGACCATCTGAGCTGCTATGGCCACCCCTATCTGCAGACGCCCAGCCTTGACGCGCTGGCCGCGCGCGGCGCGCGTTTCGAGCGGGCCTTCGTCAATTCCGGCGTGTGCGGCCCGTCGCGCATGAGCTATTACACGGGGCGCTATCCGTCGCGCCACGGCGCTACCTGGAACCGGGTGCCGCTGTCGGTCAACGAGATCACGCTGGGCGAATACCTGGCGGGGCAGGGGCGCGACCTGGCGCTGGCGGGCAAGACCCACGTCATTCCCGACAAGGCCGGCATGGAGCGCCTGTCGATCGACGGCGCCTCCGAGCTGGGCGCGCTGCTGTCGCGCGGCGGTTTCACCGAGGTCGACCGCTATGACGGCCATCACGAACCCGGCGCGGAAAGCGGTTATCCCGCCTTCCTGCGCAGCCAGGGCTATGACAGCGCCGACCCCTGGACCGACTACGTCATCGCCGGCGTCGATGCGCAGGGCCAGGTGGTCAGCGGCTGGAACATGCGCAACGCGCACCTGCCGTCGCGCGTGGCCGAGCCGCATTCCGAAACCGCCTACATGACCGACCAGGCGCTGCGTTTCATGCAGCAGCGGGGCGGCCAGCCCTGGGTGCTGCACCTGAGCTACGTCAAGCCGCACTGGCCCTACATGGCGCCGGCGCCCTACCACCAGCGCTATACGGCCGACCAGTGCCTGCCGGTGCGCCGCAACCGCGAGGAACTGGCCGGCGCGCATCCGGTGGTGGCGGCCTATCGCCAGCACGAGGAAAGCGTCAGCTTCTCGACCGACGAATGCGTGCGCGTGGTGCGCCCCGCCTACCAGGGCCTGATCCGCCAGCTCGACGACCACCTGGGCCGGTTGTTCGACTACATGGAAGGCGCCGGCCTGATGCGCAACACGCTGATCGTGTTCACGGCCGACCACGGCGACTTCCTGGGCGACCACTGGCTGGGCGAGAAGGAACTGTTCTACGACACCGTGCAGCGGGTGCCGTTCATCGTCATGGACCCGTCGGCGGCGGCCGATGCGACGCGCGGCCAGGCGTTGGCGGACATGGTGGAAAGCGTGGACCTGGTGCCGACGGTGCTGCGCGCGCTGGACGCGCCGCGGCCGTGGCACCGGCTGGAAGGACGCGAATTGCAGACCGTGCTGCATGGCCGTGGCGCCAGCGAGCCGTGGCGCGATTGCGTATTCTCGGAACTGGACTACAGCTTCCGCCAGGCGCGGCTGCTGCGCGGCAAGACACCGCAGAACGCGCGCGCCTGGTCGGTGCGCACCGACCGCTGGCGCTACGTCTACTGGCTGGACGAGCCCGAGCAACTGTTTGACCTGCACGCCGATCCCGACGAATTCCAGGACCTGGGCACCAGCATCGCGCATGCGCCGGTGCGGGCGCAACTGCGCGAGCGTTTGCTGGACTGGATGTTGCGCGGCAAGCGCCGCACCACCATGAGCGACGCGGCGATCGAGCAGGGAACCAACGCGCACAAGCGCGCCGGGGTGTTTTTCGGACAGTGGTGAGGCAGCGGCCGCGGGGCGCATCCGCGCCGCCGGGGGCGGCCGGCGCAAGGCGCCTTCGCGTGCCGGCGGGCGCTAGGCGCCCGCGGTGTCCTTGCGCGGCGCCTCGGCCGTGGCCTGCTTGAGTTCGCGCCGCAGGATCTTGCCGACGTTGGTGCGTGGCAGCTCATCGCGGAACTCGATGTAGCGCGGCACCTTGTAGCCGGTGAGCTGGGAGCGGCAGTGCGCGATCAGCGTCTCGGCGTCCAGGTCGGGATCCTTGCGGATCACGAATAGCTTGACTGCCTCGCCGGAGCGCTCGTCGGGCACGCCGATGGCCGCCACTTCGCGCACGCCCGGGTGCAGCGCCGCCGCGTCCTCGACCTCGTTGGGATAGACGTTGAAGCCGGACACCAGGATCATGTCCTTCTTGCGGTCGACCAGGAACACATAGCCGGCCTCGTCCACGTAGCCGATGTCGCCGGTGCGCAGGTAGCCGTCGGGCGTCATCACCTGCCCGGTCTCGTCGGGCCGGTTCCAGTAGCCTTGCGTTACCTGGGGCCCGCGCACGCAGATCTCGCCGCGTTCGCCCACGCCCAGCTCGCGTCCTTCGTCGTCGCGGATCGACAGGTCGGTCGACGGCACCGGCAGGCCGATCGAGCCGGTGAACACCTTCACGTCCAGCGGATTGATGGTCACCGCCGGCGAGGTCTCGGTCAGCCCATAGGCCTGGGCCAGCGAGCGGCCGGTGACCGCCAGCCAGCGCTCGGCCACGGCGCGCTGCACCGCCATGCCGCCGCCCATGGTCAGGCGCAGGTGCGAGAAATCCAGTTTGGCGAAGTCCGGATGGTTGAGCAGGGCGTTGAACAGGGTATTGACGCCGGTGAAGGCGCTGAAGGGCACCTTGGCCATTTCCTTGATCAGCCCGCCGATGTCGCGCGGATTGATGATCAGCAGGTTGCTGGCGCCGATCTTCATGTAGGCCAGGCAGTTCGCCGTGAGCGCGAAGATATGGTAGAGCGGCAGGGCCGTGATGATGCATTCCTCGCCGTCCTTGACCCACGGCTTGATCCAGGCGTGGGCCTGGGTCACGTTGGCGGCGAGGTTGCCGTGGGTCAGCATGGCGGCCTTGGCCACGCCGGTGGTGCCGCCGGTGTATTGCAGGCAGGCCAGGTCGTCCTGGGTCAGGGTGACCTCCTCGAACGGCAGGTCGCGTCCGGCCCGCAGCGCCGTGCCCAGGCGGATGGCGGAGGGAATCGACCAGGCCGGCACCATGCGCTTGACCCGCCGCACCACGAAGTCGACCAGGCGGCCCTTGAGCGGGCCGAGCAGTTCGCCGATCGAGGTTACCAGCACCTTTTCGACGGGGGCCTTGGGCAGCGCCTTTTGCAGCGTGGCGGCGAAGTTGTCCGCCACCACGATGGCGCGCGCGCCGGAGTCGGCCAGCTGGTGTTCCAGTTCGTGCGCGGTGTAGAGCGGGTTGCAATTGACCACGGTGCAGCCGGCGCGCAGCGTGCCGAACAGGCACACCGGGTATTGCAGCAGGTTGGGCATCATCAGCGCCACGCGGTCGCCCTTGCGCAAGCCGTTGGCGTGCAGCCAGGCGGCGAAGTCGCGCGTCAGGCGGTCGAGTTCGGCGTAGGTCAGGGTCTTGCCCATGCTCAGGTACGCCGGCTTGTCGGCGAACCGCCGGTAGCTGTCGCGGGCAATCGAGACCAACGTGGTGGCGCGGTCGAGTTCGATGTCCTTGGGGATGCCCGGGGGGTAGCTCTTTTGCCAGATTCGTTCCATTTTCAAGGGGCTCCCAGCAGGGCTTTTTTGAGGGAGGATTGGGCCGGGTCGTCGCCCAGCCAGACGCGCAGCAGCGCGCGGCCGAAGGCCGGGTCGTCGATGCGGCCGCGCGGCTTGCCGTTGTCGGTGATCGCGACGCCACGGGCGTCGAAGTCCAGGTCGATGACGTCGCCTTCGCGGGCCGAGCCGATTTCGGCCATCAGCGCCGACAGGCGGGCCGTGGAGGGTTGCAGGGCGGCCAGTTCCGCTTTGGGGGTGTTGTCGCGCAATCCGTCCTGCAGCGCCGCGTCCAGGCTCTTGCTGTCGACATCGCGCAAGAGCTGCAGCCGCATGCGGCGCGGTTCGTCGCTGTTGATCAAGGCCGCTGCGTCCTGGCTCCTGGCGCTGGCATACAGCGCCGCCACGTAGACCTTGACGATGAACTTGGTGCGCAGGCCGGCGCCGTTCAGCACCAGCGCATGGCCGTCTTCGGCCAACTGCCCGGGCACGCGCACGCCGGCGACCTCCACATCGGCGGCCAGCGCGGGGCCTGCCACCAGGCAGGCGGCCAGGATCAGGCTCAGGGCGGCGGCGCGCCCTCCGGGGGTGATGTCACGCATGGGTCTCCTCCTGTCGTTTTCTGCTTGTAGTACTTCTTGTCGGCGATGTAGATCGTGCGTTCCACGACGGCATAGACGACACCGTCCTTGTCTTTCAATTCCACGGCGTATGTCCGGGTGGTCTCGTGGTCGCGCGCCAGGATGGCGCGTATCTCCGCGATTTCTCCCGGCGGCAGCCGGAAGTCCACATACAGCGTGGTGTAGGCGGGCTTGCGGTAGCGGATGGACGCGGCCTTGTCCCACACGATGTGGTCCGCGCCGAGCGCGGCCATCAGCATGGTGGGATGGGCGCCGTCGGTCACCGCGAACAGCGAGCCGCCGTACATGGACCCCACAATATTGCGCGTGCGCCGCAGCAAGGGCAGCTTGATGCGGATGTGCTGAAAATCCTGCGATACATACAGCACCCGTCCGCCGGTGGCGCGAAACGCCGGATGCAGGTTGAATCCCACCCGCATCAGGCGCGCGCGCCAGGCCGGCGACAGGCGTTTGAACCAATAGGGCTTCACCGCCTTGTCCGGGTTACATCGCTTCGAACAGGCCGGCCGCGCCCATGCCGGTGCCGATGCACATGGTCACCATGCCGTACTTGCCGCCAGTGCGGCGCAGGCCATGCAGCAGCGTGGCGGTGCGGATCGCGCCGGTCGCGCCCAGCGGATGGCCCAGCGCGATGGCGCCGCCCAGCGGGTTGATCTTGGACGGATCGAGCTTGAGTTCGCGGATCACCGCCAGCGATTGCGCGGCGAAGGCCTCGTTCAGTTCGATCCAGTCCAGGTCGTCCTGGGCGATGCCGGCGCGGGCCAACACCTTGGGGATGGCGGCCATGGGGCCGATGCCCATGATTTCCGGCGGCACCCCGGCCACCGAGTAGCTGACAAAGCGCGCCAACGGGCTGAGGTTGAATTCGCGCAGCACGCGCTCGGACACCAGCACCACGGCGGCGGCGCCGTCGGACATCTGCGAGCTGTTGCCGGCGGTGACGCTGCCGCGCGCGGCGAACACGGGCTTGAGCCGCGCCAGGCCCTCGGCGGTGGTGTCGGGGCGCGGGCCTTCGTCGACCTCGACCAGGCGGCGGGTTTCGCGCACGTCGCCCTTGGGCCCGCCGGGCAGGCGCGTCACCACCTCGAACGGCGTGGTCTCGGCGCGGAAGTGGCCGGCGGCGATGGCGGCGTTGGCCTTCTGCTGCGATTCCAGTGCGAAGGCGTCCTGGTCTTCGCGCGACACCTTCCATTGCTCGGCCACTTTCTCGCCGGTCAGGCCCATGCCGAAGGCCATGCCGACGTTCTCGGGATGCGAGAAGATGGCCGGATTGAGCGACACCTTGTTGCCCATGATCTGCGGCATGGCGCTCATGGACTCGGTGCCCGAGCCGATCATGATGTCGACCTCGCCGCTGCGGATGCGGGCGGCGGCGTCGGCCACGGCCTGCAGGCCCGAGGCGCAGAAGCGGTTGACGGTGACGCCGGCCACGCTCTGCGGCAGGCCGGCCAGCAACAGGCCGATGCGCGCCACGTTCATGCCCTGTTCGGCTTCCGGCATGGCGCAGCCGGTGATGACGTCGTCAATGCGCGCCGGCTCCAGCCACGGCGTCTGCTTGAGCACGCCCTGCAGCGCGGCCGCCAGCATGTCGTCGGGCCGGGTAGTGGCGTACACCCCCTTGCGCTTGCCCACCGGCAGCCGCGTCGCCGCAACGATGTAGGCCTCTTGAATCTGCTTGCTCATATCAATTCCTCGTATCCATAACGATCACCCTCTACGCACACCGCGGTCCCCCACCAGCGGGGCCGCGCGGATCCGGCTCCGCCGGTCCGCCACCGGCGCCCCTGGGGGCGGCGCCGAAGGCGCTAGGGGGGAGCCTAATTCCGCAATGGCTTGCCGGTGTCGAGCGTGTGGCGGATGCGGGCCTGGGTTTCGGGGGTGCGCAGCAGCGCCACGAACTCCTTGCGTTCGACCGCCAGCAGCCATTCCTCGTCGACCCTGGCGCCGGTCTCGACCTCGCCGCCGCACAACGCCACCGCGGCGCTGCGCGCCACGCGGTAGTCATGGGCGCTGATCATGCCGCCTTCGCGCATGTTGACCAGCACCATCTCGAAATTGGCGATGCCGTTGCGGCCGGCCACCGGCACGCCCTGCAGCCGAGGCGGCGGCGCGTAGCCGGCGGTGGCCGCGGCGCGGGCCTGGCTGATCGCCACGAACAGCAGTTCGCCGGGATGGAACAGCACGATATCTTGCTGCCGCGCGAAGCCGAGGTCGACGGCCTCGATGGCGCTCTTGGCGACCCGCGCCATGGCGATGGTCTGGAACACCGGTTGCAGGAACGGGAACACCTCGCCGGGCGTGGCGGTGGTGGCCGCCAGCGCCGCGGCGCGGCCGGCGAATTCCTTGCTGCCGCCGCCGGCCGGGATCAGGCCGACGCCGGCCTCGACCAGGCCGATGTAGCTTTCCAGCGCCAGCACGCGGTGCGAGGCATGCATCAGGAATTCACAGCCGCCGCCCAGCGCCATGCCCTGCACGGCCGCCACGGTGGGGATCTGCGCATATTTGAAGGCCTGCGAGGTGCGCTGGAATTTCTCGACGGTGGCTTCCAGCATGTCCCACTGGCCGGCGGCGCAGGCTTCCGATACCTGTTGCAGGTTGGCGCCCACGGCGAACGGGGCATCGTGCCAGATCACCAGGCCGTCGAAGTCGCGTTCGGCGCGGGCCACGGCCTGCAGGATGCCTTCGAGCACCTCGGCGCCCAGCGTGTGATTCTTGGAGGTGACGGAAAGAATGGCGATGCCGGCGTCCACCTCGGGCAGGTTCCACAGGCGCACGCCTTCGTTTTCCCACACGGTGGCGCCACGGTCGTCGGCGCCTTCGCCGAACACGCGCTCGGGGAACAGCTGGCGCTGGTAGACCGGCAGCGCCGAACGCGGCTGCAGCGTGCCGCTGCGGGCGGAATACGAGCCCTGCGGCGTGTGCACGCCCTGGCGGTCGGGCTCCAGGGCCCAGTCCGGCAGCGGCGCATCGCTCATGGCGCGGCCGGCGGCGATGTCCTCGGCCACGGCGCGGGCGATGGCCTGCCAGCCGGCGGCCTGCCAGGTTTCGAATGGGCCCTGGGCCCAGCCGAAGCCCCAGCGCATGGCCAGGTCCAGGTCGCGGGCGTTGTCGGCCACCTGGCCGAGCTGCACGGCGCTGTAGTGGAAGATGTCGCGGAACAGGCTCCACAGGAACTGGGCTTGCGGATGCGCGCTGGCGCGCAGCGCGGCGAAGCGCTTGGCCGGGTCGCGTTCCTTGAGCAGGGCGGCGACGTCGTCGGCCAGCTTGCCGGCGCTGGGACGGTAATCCTGCGCCTGCAGGTCCAGCACCTGGATCTCGCGGCCGGCCTTGCGGTAGACGCCGGCGCCGCTCTTCTGGCCGAGCGCGCCCTTGGAAATCAGGGCCGACAGCCAGGCGGGCAGCGTGAAGTAGCGGTGCCAGGGATCGTCCGGCAGGTTCTTGTCCATGGTGCCGACCACGTGCGCCAGCGTGTCCAGGCCGACCACGTCGGCGGTGCGGTAGGTGGCGCTCTTGGGACGGCCGATCTTCGGGCCGGTGAGGGCGTCGACCTCGTCAAAGCCCAGGCCCAGGCGCTGGGTGTGGTGCATGGCCGCCAGGATCGAGAACACGCCGATGCGGTTGGCGACGAAGTTGGGGGTGTCCAGCGCGCGGATCACACCCTTGCCCAGGGTGGAGGTCAGCCAGGTTTCGAGCTGGTCCAGCACCGGCGCCTGGGTGTGCGAGGTGGCGATGATCTCCACCAGCCGCATGTAGCGCGGCGGATTGAAGAAGTGGATGCCGCAGAAGCGGTCGCGCAGCGCGGCCGGCAGGGCGTTGGCCAGCGCGTCGATCGACAGGCCGGAGGTATTGGAGGCGATGATGGCGCCGGGCGCCACGTGCGGCGCGATGCGCTCGTACAGCGCGGTCTTCCAGTCCATGCGCTCGGCGATCGCTTCGATGATCAGGTCGCAGCCGCGCAGCTGTTCGATATGGTCGTCGTAGTTGGCCGGGGCGATCAGGGCCAGGCGGGCGGGGCTGGCCAGCGGCGCCGGTTCGAGCTTTTTCAGGCCGGCCAGCGCCTTCTTGACGATGCCGTTGCGGTCGCCCTCGGGCGCGGCCAGGTCGAACAGCGTGACGGGCACGCCGGCATTGGCCAGGTGGGCGGCGATCTGCGCGCCCATGACGCCGGCTCCCAGCACGGCGACGTGTTTGACGACGAACTTGCTCAAGGAAGTCTCCTGAAAATACGGGCCGACGGAGGGTGGGACCGGCCCGCCCTCCGCCCAGGCAGGGCTAGAAACGGGACGACAGTTGCAGCCCGAAGATGTGGCCGCTGCTGTCATAGGTGCCCGCGACGCGGCCCTTCGTCAACGCATTGCCGGACGTGGTGTCGATGTCCGTCTTGCGCAGGTACAGGTAGGTATACCCCAGATCGAGCGTGGTGGTCTTGGTGGCCTGCCATTGCACGCCCGTCGAGAACCAGTAGCGGTCGTTGTCGGGCAGCGAGGTGGGACGGTCTTCGGCCTTGTGGACCGGCGACTGGTCGTAGGCCAGGCCGAACTTCCATTTCCAGGCGGGCGCGAACTTGTAGGTCGTGCCGACGGCGATGCGCCAGGTGTCGCGGAAGTTCAGCGGCAGGTCGTCATCGCGCGCGCCGGTGCCGGAGTTGCGGATCTTCAGGTCGGGAATGCTGCTCCAGCCGGTCCATGAGACGTCGCCCAGCAGTTCCCACTTCTCGTTGAGCTGGTGGGTGGCGCTCAGGATCAGCGTGTCGGGCAGGTCGACCGAGGCCTTGGCGTCGAACGAGACCGACCGGCCGGAGGGGCCGCCGATGTTGTCGATGTCGGTGTCGCCCTTGGCGGTGTGCTTGATCTTGGAGCGGTACGACAGGCCGATGCGGGTGGCGTCGGTGGGTTGCAGCATGAAGCCCACGTTCCAGCCCCAGGCGTCGCCCTTCAGGTTGAGGTCGGCGTCGCCGTTGGTAAAGACGGTGCCGCCGCCGGGCAGCGTTACCGGCACCACGGTCTTCTTCTTGTAGTTGGCGTCGATGTGCTGCCAGTTCACGCCGAAGCCCATCGAGAACTTGTCGTTGACCTTGTAGGCGATCGACGGATTGATGTTGATCGTCTTGATCTCGAACTTGTTCGAGTGGTACTGGCCGGCCCAGTCGTCGTCGTATTCGGTCATCAGGCCGAACGGCGCGCCGATGCCCAGGCCGACGAACCATTTATCGCTCAACTGCCACGAACCGTACAGGTTGGGCACGACGCCGAGGTTGCCGGCGTCGCCGCCGTCACCGCCGGTGGGGCGGGTGCCGCCCAGCGCGGTCGGATTGCGGCTGTTGCCGTTATCCGAGAACTTGAACGAGGGCTTGATCAGGTTGACGCCGCCCGAGACATTGATGCCGGGCAGGTAGGTCATGCCAGCCGGGTTGTAATAGATGATGCTGGCGTTTTCCGGATTTGCCGCCGAGCCCGCGTAGGCATTGCCCAGGCCGCTGGCATTCTGCTCCAGGAGCTGAAAGCCGGCGCCATGGGCGGCGCTGGTGGCGCCCAGGCCGACCACAATGGCGGACAGGGTGCTCAGGGACAATAAACGTCTGCTCATGGTACTGCCTCCTCATGTTGGATAGGTATGTCTCTATGGCACTGCCGGTCTCGTCGTCCCGGTCTATCCGGCTCAAGGGGAGGGCCCCAGGCCGGTTTATTTTGCGGCTGCGTCAGCGTGATCCGCCCTGCGCACTGCGACTGCGTTGGTAATGCAGGGGCCCGCCCGTGAACGGCGCGAACCCGGTCCCAAAAATCACGCCGGCATCCGCCAGATCGGCGTCGGCCACCACGCCGGCTTCGACCCGCTCGCGGGTGGCGTCCACCAGCGGCTGGATCAGGCGCTCGGCCAGGCCGGCCGGGGCGCGCGCGCCGGCCTGGCCGTCCTTGACCGGCTTGCCGTCGCGCCAGGTGTAGAAGCCGCGGCCGCTCTTCTTGCCCAGGTCGCCGCGCGCCAGTCTTTCGGTCAGGCAGCGCGGCGGCTCGGCGGCGCCGGCCAGTTGCTGGCCCGCCGCAAGGGCGATGTCCAGGCCGACGGTGTCGGCCAGCTCCAGCGGCCCCATCGGCATGCCGAAATCCACCATTGCTGCATCCACGGTGGCGGGAGTGAGTCCCTCATCGATATTTCGCATGGCCAGCAGCATATACGGAGCGAGCACCGCATTGACGAGGAAACCGGGTGCGTTATGCACCGGTAGGGGCAATTTTCGGACTTGTCCTATGAAGGCGCAGGCGCGCGCCAGCGTGTCCGCGGCGGTGCCGTCGGTATGCACCGCTTCCACCAGCGGCATCTTGGCCACGGGGTTGAAGAAGTGGATGCCGACCAGCCGTTCGGGCCGGGCCAGCCCGGCGCTCAGTGTTTCCAGCGACAGGCTGGAGGTGTTGGTGGCCAGCAGCGCGTCGGCCTTCATGCGCGGCTCCAGCGACTGGTACAGGCCGCGCTTGGCTTCGGGCTGCTCGCTGATGGCTTCGATCACCACGTCGGCCAGCGGCACGCCGTCGCCGGCCGGGTCGGGCACCAGCCGGTCGAAGGCGGCGCGGGCCGCGCGCCGGTCTTTCAGGCGACGCGAGAACAAGGCCGCAGCGCGCTTGATGGCGGGGGCGATGCGGGTCATGTCCTGGTCCTGCAAGGTCACGGTCAGGCCCTGGAGCGCGCACCAGGCGGCGATGTCGCCGCCCATCACGCCGGCGCCGACCACATGCACGTGGCGCACCGGGGCGATGCCGGCCTGGCGGCCGTTGGCCTTGAGGCGTTCCTGCAGCCGGAACACGCGCAGCAGGTTGCGGGCGGTGTCCGAGGCGATGATGGCGTCGATCAGCGCCGGTGCCTGCAAGGCATTGCCGCCATGCTTTTCCCAGATATCGATGATGGCCGGGGCGGCCGGGTAATGGCCGAGCGGGTCCTTGGCCGCGACCTGCTTGCGGGCGCGCTTGGCGGCGACCGCCTTGAGCGGCCAGCGGTTCAGCCAGGCGCCCAGGCCACGCGCGCGGCGTGGCGGCTTGCCCGACAGCACCAGGCCGCGCGCCGCCGCCTGCAGCAGGCGGGTCGGCACGCGCGCGTCCACCAGGCCCAGCGCGGCCGCGCGGCGCGCATCGGCGCCGCGCCCGGTCAGCATCATGTCGAGCGCGGCCGGCGCGCCGACCACGGCGGGCAGGCGCAGCATGCCGCCCCAGCCGGGAAAAATGCCCAGCATGACTTCCGGCAGCGCCAGCGAGGCGTCGGGCGCGTCTTCCACCAGCCGGTAGCGGCAAGCCAGCGCCAGCTCCAGGCCGCCGCCCAGGCAATGGCCCTGGATCAGCGCCAGTGTCGGGTAGCGCACCGCCGCCAGGCGGTTGAACAGATTCCAGCCGCGCGCCACCAGGGCGCGGCCCTGCTCCGGCGTGTTCAGTTCGGCGAATTCGTTGACGTCGGCGCCGACGATGAAGCCGGTGGTCTTGCCCGAGCGGATCACCAGGCCCTTGGGCGGCTGCGCGTCGAGCGCGTCCAGCACCGTGGCCAGTTCCGCCATGGTGTCGGCCGACAGCGCGTTGACCGCGCTGCCGGCGCGGTCGAACGTCAGCCAGGCCAGGCCGTCGGCGTCGCGCTCCAGGCGCCAGTGAGAGAGCGTGTCGAGCGTGTTCATTGGCGGTCCTCGTCCAGCGTTTCGACCAGCATCGCGCCGCCCAGGCCGCCGCCGATGCAGATGGCGGCCATGCCGCGCCGCGCGCCGCGGCGCTTGAGCGCCTCCAGCAGGTGCAGCACGATGCGGGCGCCCGAGGCGCCCACCGGATGGCCGATGGCGATGGCGCCGCCGTCCACGTTCAGGCGGGCCGGGTCGAGCGCGCCCCAGGCGGGCGTGCCGAAGTGTTCCTGGCAATAGGCCTCGTCCTGCCAGGCCGCCAGGCAGCCCAGCACTTGGGCGGCGAAGGCTTCGTTGATCTCCCACAAGTCCAGGTCATTCAGGCCCAGGCCGTGGCGTTGCAGGATCGGGGTGGCGGCGTGGACCGGACCCAGGCCCATCATGGCCGGGTCGAGGCCGGCCCACTGGCTGTCGACGATGCGGCCCAGCGGACGCAGGTTCCAGCGTTGCACCGCTTCCTCGGAGGCCAGCACCAGCATGGCGGCGCCGTCGGTGACCTGCGAGCTGTTGCCGGCGGTGATGTTGCCCCAGGGCTTGTCGAACACCGGCTTGAGCCTGGCCAGCTTTTCGGGCGTGGAATCCTCGCGCACGCCGTCGTCGTCCGGGTACAGCTTGCCCTGCGTGTCGATCAGCGGCGTGATTTCCGTGAAGGCGCCGTTGGCGCGTCCGGCCAGGGCGCGCGCATGGCTTTGCGCGGCATAGGCGTCCATGGCCTGGCGGCTGATGCCGAAGCGGGTGGCGACGTTTTCGGCGGTCTGGCCCATCGACAGGCCGACCACCGGGTCGGTCAGGCCCTTGAGCAGGCCGATGACGGGCGCCAGATGGCGCGGCCGCAGGCGGCGCAGGGTGGCCAGTTTGGCGCCCAGGCCGCGGGCCGCATACCAACTGGCCAGCCAGCGCACCATGTCGTCCGAGAACAGCACCGGCGCATGCGACAGGGCGTCGGTGCCGCCGGCCAGCACCAGCTGCGAGCGTCCGGTCTGGATGTTGGCGATGGCGGAATCCAGGGCTTGCATGCCCGAGGCGCAATTGCGCATTACGGTCCAGCCGGGCACCTTGTTGCCGCAGCCCAGCCGCAGCGCGATCACGCGGCCGATGTTGACCTCGTCGGCCGAGGGCGCGGCGCAGCCGACGATGACTTCGTCCAGCTCGGTGGGGGCGTAGGGCTGGCGCAGCAACAGGCCGCGGCCGGCCTGCACGGCCAGGTCGCCGGCGGCGAACGGGCCGGGGCCCGAGCGCGCCTTCAGGAAGGGGGTGCGGGCGCCGTCGACCACATATACCGGTTTGAATGCCATCCGATCTCCTTGGTGTGTGGACGGGGCTCAGGCCGCCTTGCGTTCGCCGGCCGGCTTGACCGCGCCGGTGATGCCCAGGTCAAAGGGGAAGTCATCCACTTTCACCACGATGTCGCGCAAGTCGTTGCGGCGCTTGACCACCGCATATTCTTCGGCGGTGATGCCGCCAGCGGCATGGACGGCATCGGCCAGGTCGCGCACGTTGGCCTGCGGGTTGCCATCGAGCGTGCCGCGCTTCTCGAACTCGCGGATCTTCGATTCGATCGGTTCGGCTTCGAGCGTGGCGGCCAGCGCCTGCTCGATCGCGCCGACCGGTTCGTCGGCGCTGGCGGGCACATGGCAACCGGCGGTCAGGCGATCGCGCGCCGCGCCGGGGTTGATGAGCAGGCGCGCCACCTCCTGGCCCAGTTGGTCGGACGGCAGCGACTGCGGCCGGCCCCAGGGGAAGACGATGCGGCGCAGGCCCCACGCCACCAGCCGGTTGGGGTAATTTTCCAGCACGCCGTCGATGGCGTCCTGCAGGCGGTACAGCGCATCCTGCACCGACCAGTGCGCCAGCGGCGCGTCGGCGCGCTGGCGGCCCTCGTCCTCGAAGCGCTTGAGCGCGGCGCTGGCCAGGTACATCTGCGACAGAATGTCGCCCAGGCGCGCCGACAGGCGTTCGCGGCGCTTGAGGCTGCCGCCCAGCACCAGCATCGAGGTGTCGGCCAGCAGGGCGAAGGCGGCCGAATAGCGGCTCAGCAGCTGGTAGTAGCGCTTCATTTCGGGCGCGACGTCGGCGTCGACGCCGATGAAACGGCCGCCGGTCAGGGCGGTGCCCAGCGCGCGCAGCTTGTTGCGCGCGACGAAGCCGACGTGGCCCCAGAAGGCGCGGTCGAAATCGTCCAGGCCTTGCTTGCGGTCGGGCGACTGGGCGGCGCGCATCTCGGCCAGCACATAGGGATGGCAGCGGATCGCGCCCTGGCCGAAGATGATCAGGCTGCGCGTCAGGATGTTGGCGCCTTCCACGGTGATGCCGATGGGAATCTGCTGGTAGGCGCGGCCCAGGAAGTTGGACGGGCCCAGGCAGATGCCCTTGCCGCCGATGACGTCCATGCCGTCGTTGACCACTTGGCGGGCGCGTTCGGTGACGTGGTATTTGACGATGGCCGAGACCACCGAAGGCTTCTCGCCCAGGTCGACGGCGCCGGCGGTCATGCCGCGCGCGGCGTCCATCATGTAGGTGTGGCCGCCGATGCGGGCCAGGGCTTCCTCGACGCCCTCGAACTTGCCGACCGGGGTGCGGAACTGGCTGCGCACGCGGGCGTAGCCGCCGACGGCGCGCGCGGTCAGCTTGGCCATGCCGGTGTTGGACGACGGCAGGGAAATCGAGCGGCCGGCCGCCAGGCATTCCATCAGCATGCGCCAGCCCTGGCCGGCCATGGCCGGGCCGCCGATGATGAAGTCCAGCGGCATGAAGACGTCCTGGCCGCGGGTCGGGCCGTTCATGAACATGGCGTTCAGCGGAAAGTGGCGGCGGCCGGTGTCCACGCCCGGGTGGTCGTGCGGCACCAGCGCGCAGGTGATGCCCAGGTCTTTCACGCTGCCCAGCAGGCCGTCCGGGTCGTACAGGCGGAAGGCCAGGCCCAGCAGCGTGCAGACCGGCGCCAGCGTGATGTAGCGCTTGTCCCAGCTGACACGCATGCCGATCACTTCGCGGCCCTGCCATTCGCCCTTGCAGACGATGCCGCTGTCGGGGATGGCGGCGGCGTCGGAACCGGCCCACGGGCTGGTCAGCGCGAACGCCGGCACTTCCTCGCCGCGCGCCAGGCGCGGCAGGTAGTGGTTCTTCTGTTCATCGGTGCCGTAGTGCAACAGCAGCTCGGCGGGGCCGAGCGAGTTGGGCACCATCACCGAGACCGCCAGCGCCGATGAGCGCGTCGACAGCTTGGTCACGATCTCGGAATGCGCGTAGGCCGAGAACGCCAGGCCGCCGTATTCCTTGGGGATGATCATGCCGAGAAAGCCGTTGCGCTTGAGATAGTCCCAGACCTCGGCGGGCAGGTCCAAGCGCTCCTGCGAGATGTTCCAGTCGTCGACCATGCGGCAGGCCTCTTCGGCCTGGTGGTCGAGGAAATGCCGTTCTGCGTCGGTCAGGCGCGGACGCGGATAGGCCAGCAGGCGCTTCCAGTCGGGGCGGCCGCGGAACAGCTCGCCTTCCCACCAGACCGTGCCAGCCTCGAGCGCATCGCGCTCGGTGTCCGACATCTGCGGCAGCACCTTGCGGTAGAGATTGAAGATCGGCGCCGACAGCAAGGCCCGCCTGACGGGCCGCACGCCGAGCAGCACGGCGGCCAGCAGCGCGATGACGACCAGCGCGACGATGACTGCATTCATTTTCCTTGTCTCCTTTTTCGAATTCTCAGGAACTGCCGCACCGCACTGACCCCGGGGCGCGCGCCCTAGGTGGCGGGATGCTGCGGCAGGGGAGCGCGCAGGCCGCCGAGCAGGAAGCTCATCAGGCGGGGCAGCAGCAGCTCGGGGTTGTCGGGTTGCTCGGCCTCGTCGACCGTCCAGCCGGTCACCGAGCGCAGCAGGTCGGTGCCGATGATGGCGTAAGAGGTGGCGCCGAGCATGAACTGGAAACGCCACACGATCTCGGCGCGCGGCACATCGGGCAGCGCGGCGAAGAGGGCGTTGCGATACCGATCGAGCACGTCGGCGTATTCCTCGGCGAACAGCGCGCGGATAAAGCCGGTGGGGTTGGTCATGGTGCGTTCGAGCAGCGGCAGGAACGTGCTGCCGGCCTGCGCCGGATCGGCCGCCAGCCGCAGCAGCGTGCCGAAGAACGCATCGACGATCTGCGACGGCTTGAGCGGCTTGCCCTGGGCCTGTGCTTCGAGTTCGTCCAGCAGGCGCAGGCGTTCGCGGTTCAGGACTTCCAGCCGCCGCTTGAGCACGGCCTGGACCAGCGATTCCTTGGAACCGAAGTGATAGTTGACCGACGCCAGGTTGACACCCGCCGCGCCGGTGATCTGGCGCATGGACGTGCCGTCGTGGCCCTGCTGTGCGAACAGGGCTTCGGCGGTGTCCAGGATCGATTCGCGGGTGTTGGAGGATCTGAGTTCTTGCATTTGGGTGAAATCAAACGTTCGTTTGAAAGCAGTATGCACGTCCCGGTGCCAGGATTCGATAGTGGTTATCCCTAGCCGGTACGCGTGAATCCCGAGACGTTCCGGACGAGCCCTTCGTTCCTTTGCACGAAGGCTCGCGCCGTTGGCCGAGAAAAAGGCGGACGCCTCGTCCAAACGGCGCTACGCCGTTTGTCCTCGGACGAGCGCCCTAGATTGAAAGCCGTCTGGAAAGCCGCGCCGAAACGCCGCAGTATCAGCGCGAGGACTTGAAACCGTGGCACCGTGGATGCGCCTGGCGAGCCCCATCGCCGTTCCGGTGCCGCAGGCCATTGCGCCCTGACACAGGAGCAGGAGATATGAAAACCTACCGAGTGGGGCTGTTGCTGGACGGGACCGACCAGCCCGGGTGGATCCACGACATGGTCGAGTGGCTCGCGCGCAGCCAGGACTACGACATGGCCGCCTTGCTGGTGATGGAGAAGACCGGCACTGAACCACGGCTGGGCGCCAAGGCGCTGTTCGGCACCCTGTCGCGGCTGGAGTCGCGCCTGTTGCCGCCGCGGCAGCGGCAGATGCTGGCCTGCCGCGACCTGCGCGATGGCTTGCCGGCAGCGGTGCCGCTGCTGCGCCTGCCGGCCGATCCGGGCGATGCCGGCCGTGACGACGGCGTCGCGGCGCTGGGGCTGGACCTGGTGATCATGCTGGGGGCGCGGCCGCTGGTGCCGCCGCTGCGCGCGCGCATGGCGGATTGGGCCAGGCTCGGCATATGGCAGCTGAGCTATTCCGATATCGCGGTGTCGACCAGCCGCTACGCCGGGTTCTGGGAGGTCTACCAGCGCGAGGACCATACCACCGTCAAGCTGTGGCGGGTGGGGGCGAGCGTGGAGCAGGATGCGCTGCTGGACCAGCGCAGTTTCAACACGGAGGTGTTCTGGCTGAAGAACCAGACGCGCGCCTTCAGCCTCGGCAATTTCATGGTTTACGACGCCTTGCTGGCGCTGGCGCGGGCGCGCCCGGGCGCGGCGCCGCCCGGCATGCAGATCATGAGCGGCCAGCGCCGCGACGATCCGGCCGAATGGGACAGCGCCGCCTATATCGCGCGCCAGGCCTGGTTAATGGGTGATTTGATTGTGCGCCGCGTCATGGGGCGCAATGTGCGTTGGCGGATAGGGATGTTTCCATCGGCCCGGCAGCAGGCGGTGGTGTCCGAGGCCATGGTATTGCAGCCGCCCAAGGGTCGATTCTTCGCGGATCCCTTTGTATATACGCACGGCAATAATCCATATATATTTTTCGAGGATTACGATTTTAATTCCCGCAAAGGCACGATTTCGGTCGCAACCTTTGAGGATGGGGCTTTCCGGCTGTTGGGGACCGCTCTGAGCCTACCCTATCATTTATCGTTTCCTTATATATTCGAGTACGAAGGCGTTACCTACATGGTGCCGGAAACCTGTGGGAATCGCAGCATAGAATTATGGAAATGCACCGAATTCCCGTTGAAATGGGAATTGGAAATGACGTTGATGACCGATGTTTCGGCGGTCGATACGATTATATTCAAGCGCGGTGAATACTGGTGGCTGTTAACCAATATCGATCGCACGGATGGCCAGAGCCACTGCGACGAATTATTCGCCTTTTTCGCCGATTCGCCGCGCTCGAAGCAGTGGACGCCGCACGCCTGCAACCCCATCGTGCGCAACCCGATGCGGGCCCGCAACGCCGGCATCATTGTCTCTCCTGCGGGAGAGGTGATCCGCTGCGCGCAGTACCAAGGCTTCTGCCACTACGGCAAGGGCGTTTCGCTCAACCGCATCGAAGAGCTGTCGCCTTCGACCTACGTCGAGACCGATGGCGAAATTCACTACGCCAGTTTCCTGAGAAAACGCCATGCTTCAATGCACCATTGGCATCATCAGGGGGGGCATACGGTATTTGACTTCGCCTATATGGAGTAAATGACGCCGTAGTGATAGAAAATAAAAATGTTACCTATATTGCGATTACGGCTTTCTTGTCCGGGCTTAATGTGTCGCTGGAAACATATAGACAAGCCTGTACGTCAATCCGGCCTATCCTTGCAGTCCCCTGCAGCCCTCGGGCTGGGCGTGGTCATGCCTGGCCGCGGACGGGTTCCGGCCCATGCCGTGCGCGCGGCCGCTGCCGCCGCGGTAGGACGGCGCGATGCTCCAGAGGGGGGCTCGGTAAAAACCCTAGCGGATGAAAGGATGATGGCACCCTCTCATCCGGATTTAGGAGACGGGTTTAAGGCTAACGAATGATTTCTGTTTTTGTCGGATTATATCAATTGCAAGTGTCTTGATTTTGCGAAATTCGAACCATAAGATGAGTTCATGCCATCCGTTATGTTGGCTACGAAAGTCCCCAGCCCAAATGGCCCGGTACGGCTTCATTAGATATTCCGGGATATTGCGGAACACCCGCGCAGGGTTGGAAAAAAAATAGTCTTCAGCACAGCGAAGATCCCTTCTAGGCCTGTCGAACTACCGGGAGGACACCATGGCCAAGATGGTCCTGATTGAAGCTCATCCGCTCTTGCGGCTGGGGTTATGGCAGATTCTGAGCAAGTTGGACGATGTGTGGGAAATCGAGGGAATGGGGTTGGCCGACGTCTCCAAGGCCAGTGGCGCGCATGCGGGCGCCGATCTCCTGATCTACGGCCTGCCGGTGGACAGCGAGGAAGCCTGGAGCACGCTGCACGAGATCCAGCGTGAATTGAGTCCCAAGCGGATCCTGCTGCTGACCGATGTCATGCCGCTGCCGATGCCGGTGCAGGGTTTGCCGGGCGCCAGTGTCTTTGGCTGCCTGATGAAGACGGCATCGGTCGAGATCCTGGAAGCGGCGATACGCCTGGTCATGGCCGGCGGACAGTGTTTCCCGAGCGAGCAGGCATTGCAGGCTCCGGCGCAGGCCAGTTGCGCCTTGCCCGCGCGTGACCTGGACGATGGCGCGAGCAAGGCCTCCATGCCGGTCAGCGCCGGCGCCCAGCTGTTGCAGATCACCCCGCGCCAATACGAAGTGCTGGTGTTGCTGGCGCGCGGCTATCCCATCAAGACGGTCAGCCGGATGCTGAATATTTCGGTCGCGACCGCCAAGACGCATGCCTGCACCCTTTATCAGCGCCTGCATGTCAAGAACAAGGGCGAAGCCGTGTATGCGGCGCTGCAGCGGGGCGCCACGCTGGAATGGCATGAGCCGAACGGCCGCGAAGCCGAGGCCGGACAGCTCTACGGCCGCAAGCTGGGCTAGGGGCGGGGGGGCCGGCCCGGCCATCCCGCCTAGGGCATACTCACTGCGTCATCGACGGTCGCCGTGCCGCAGCATTCCTCCACCAATCATCCTCCTGCACGAGATTCAGCGAACGTAGCCGCTGATAGCATGGGTTGTGTCCGCAAGCATGGTTGAGATGGCGCATCACAATGCGCGCCAGCATGATGCCAAGCGGCGGACGAGATTCCCGTGAGCCTGGCCAGGCGCAGGAACCGCCGTTGCCGCCGAGCGCAGCCGTGCCATGGGAACCGTGTCTGGACCCAGCGTCACAAGGTTCCCCCCGGGATGACAACCGTTCTAATCGAAGACTACGCTCTGCTTCGTGTCGCCATCCAGCATGTGCTGGAGCGTGTGCGGAACGCCGAGGACATTCTGGCGATCTCGCCAGCCCATCTCGTCAACATGCAAGGTTCGATCAACCGGCCAGTGGAATTGCTGGTGGTTGGCTGCAGCGGCGTGGCCGAACCCGACATCGGTCTGCTGTCGCAGGCGATGGCGCTGTTCATGCCGCGGCTGGTGCTGGCGCTGTACTCGGTGCTGGACCAGAACGTGATGGCCGCTTGCGCCCGTGCCGGCGTGGCCGGCTATCTGCCCAAGGCGTCCAGCCCTGACGCGCTGGCCGCCGCTGTCAGCCTGGTGCTGGCGGGCGGGGAATGCTATCCGCAACCGTCGCCCAGGGTACTGGCCGCCTCTCAGGCGCCGCTGCAGGAATTGCGCGAGCTGACGCAACGGCAGGAGGAAATCCTGCAGCTGTTGGTGCAGGGCAAGACCATGCGCGAGATCGGCCAGCAGGTGGGGATTTCAGTGGCCACGGTGAAGAGCCACGCCCGGACCCTGTACTGGAAGCTGAACGCGCGCAACCAGGCCGAGGCGGCCTATATCGCGGTGCAGATGGGGTTGGTGCGTGGGGGCGCGGCTGCGCACACGGTCAAGGGCGACGAGAAATGAGGCGACGTGGCCGCCGGCGCCGGCGGCCGCCGGGCATCGCGGCGGCGTCAGCGGCGGGCGCCGCGCCGGGCTGGGGTCGCGCCGGTGGCGGCGGCGTCTGGTTGCGCCACCGCGGCGAATTCGCGTTCGGCGGCGGCCAGCACCGTGTCGATATGCAGGTGATCGAGCGCATAGCGCCGCGCCGCGGCGCCCAGCGTCTCACGGATCTGCGGATGGCTGGCCAGCTTGCGCACCGCCTCGGCCATGGCGGCGGCGTCTTCGGGCGGGGTCGCCAGTCCGCAGCGCGCCACCACGCCGGCCAGTTCGGTGCCGCGCGCGGCCCCGCACACCACCGGGCGGCCGCTGGCCAGCATGCCGGTCAGCTTGGACGGCATGACCAGGTCCGCCGCGCCGGCGCGCTGCGGCAGCAGGTGGATGTCAGCGGTGTTCAGCAGCGCGCCCAGCCGTTCGGCCGGCTGCAAGTCCAGGAAGCGCACCCGCGCCAGGCCTTGGCAGCGCGCCTGCAAGGGCGCGCGTTCCGGCCCCTGGCCGCAGAACACGAACCAGAGCGCCTGCTCGCGTTCGAGCAGGCGGGCCACCTCGGCCAGCGTCTGCAAGCCCTGCTTGCCGCCCATATTGCCCGAATACAGCGCCACCACCGCGTCAGCGGGAATGCCGAGTTCGGCGCGCAGATCGCCATCGCGGCCGGGCGCGATGGCCTCGACGTCGATCCAGTTGGGCAGCAGCACCGCGCGCGCCGGGTCCACGCCCTTGTACAAGGCCAGATCGAGCATGCGGCCGGAGATGGTCGAGACGCGGTCGAAACGCCGCATCAGCCAGCGTTCCGCACGGCGCACGGCGGCGCGCAGCCCGTTGCCCTTGAGCAGGCCCAGGTCGAACGCCGCGTCCACTTCGTAGTCCTGGATGTGCAGCCAGGCGCGCGCGCCGCACAGGCGCGCGGCCAGCCAGGCCGCCGGCGCGCAGAACAGGGCCGGCTCGACCACCACGATCAGATCGGGGCGGCCGGCCGCGGCGCGCAGCAGCGACGGCAGGCTCGATAGCGCGAAACTCGCCAGATGCAGCAGGCGCTTGGCGCCGCCGGGCCGGGCCGGCACCCACAGCGGCGCGCGCCGCACGTCGACGCCGGCGCGTGTCTCGCGCTGGTAGCGGCCGGCGCGATAGCCGTCGTGCACGCGCCATTGCGGGTAATAGGGCGGCGCGGTGACGACGCTGACCTGATGGCCGCGCGCGGCCAGCCATTCGGCCAGCTCGGCGCTGTATTTGCCGATGCCGGTCAGCTCTGGCGCGTAATTGATGCCATACAGGAGGATCTTCATGCCGGCGGCGCCACGCGGGGGCGGACGGGGCGGCAGGGATTGCCGTGGCACACCATGGCGGGCGGCAGGCTGCGGAACACCGAGCTGCGCGCGCCGACCACGGCTTCGCGTCCGACCGTGACGCCGGGGCCGATGAAGACATCGGTGGCGACCCAGGCGCCGTCCTCGATGCGCACGGCGCGTTCGCGCAGCGGGAAATCGGGCTGCGCGGGGTCATGGTCGGCGGCGCACAGGTAGCTGCGCTGCGACACCACGGCATGCGCGCCAATGTGGATCGGCCCGAGGCTGTAGACCACCGCGTCGTCGCCGATCCAGGCATAGTCGCCGATCGTCACCTTCCAGGGATAGGTAACCGTGGCGCTGGGCCGGATCAGCACCTTGCGGCCGACCTGGGCGCCGAAGCGGCGCAGCAGCCAGCGCCGGAAGCCGTACGCCACTTGTGGCGACCAGCGGAACAGCGAACCCTGCACCAGCCACCACAATTGCACCATCAACGCCGAACGGCCGCGCTGGCCGGGCGCGACGGAGAATTGGTCGAGCCGCTGCAGGGCGCTCATTTGGCCGCTCCGCTCAGGGCGTCGTCGCGCGCCGGATCCGCGGCCAGGCGCGCCTGGCGGAGTTCTTCGGTCTTGATGCGGATCTGCCAGTAATACATGGCGCGCGCCACCGCGTAGTCGAAGCCGGCGCGGCCATCGAGAAAGCCCAGGCGCAGCAGGTAGGAATGCAGGAATGCGACCGGCGCCTTGAACGGCATGGCCTGGAACAGGCGCTTGAGCAGGGCGCGCGCGCCCACGTTGGCCTCGCGCGGGTCGTTCATCAGGCCCTTGGTGCGCAGATTGGCTTCCCAGTCGGAATAGCGATTGTGCTTGTCGAAGTAGTGATAGAGCGAGTCGTGGTCGTTGTGTACCATGCGCTCGCGCAGCGCGAAGGTCTCGCCCTGCACCTGCGGTTGGTAGTGGCCTTCGACTTCCCACATGTGGGCCACGTCCAGGTCGTCGTAGTCCAGGAAGCGCGAGCGTTCGCGCGCCAGCAGCGCCAGCTTGTAGACGCGATGGCCGTGACGCAGCTTGCGGCCGCAGAACACGTAGTCGAACGGCACGAAGGCGCCGCCGGCGCCGGCGGCAAAGCGCGGCAGGGCGGCGCGGATCTCGGCGGCCAGTTCCGGCGTCATTTCCTCGTCGGCGTCGACGTACAGCACCACCGGGTGGCTGAACGGCAGTTGTTCCAGGCACCACTGCTTCTTCTTCGGATACTTGCCGTTCCAGCTGAAGGTGCTGACCTTGGCGCCGAGCGCGGTGGCCATGGCGCAGGTCGCGTCGGTGCTGTTGGAGTCGACCACGAAGACCTCGTCGAAGTCGGCCAGCGCCTTCAGGCACTTGGCGATATTGCGTTCCTCATTCTTGGTCATGACGACAACGGATACCGGTATCTTGGACATGATGCTTTCCTGTTCAGGACGCGCCGCGCCGCATCAGCGGCTGGAACAAGTCGATGACGTCGCGGCAATGCCGCTCCAGTGAAAAGGCGTCGGCGCGCGCCGGGCCTTCGGCCGCGAGGCGTTCGCGCATCTTGCCGTCGTAGGCCAGCCGGCGCACCGCCGCCGCCAGGGCGGCGGCGTCGCCCACCGGCACCAGCACGCCATAGCGGCCGGCGTCGAGGATTTCGGCGGGGCCGTGCGGACAATCGGTGGAAATGACCGGCACGCCCAGGCACAGCGCCTCGACCAGCACATTGCCGAAGCTTTCGCGCACCGAGGTCAGGGCGAAGGCGCCGGCGCCGGCAATCACGGGAAACGGGTTGTCGATGTGGCCGGCCAGGGTGACCGGACTGCGCGAGGGGCGCGCATCGATGCGCCTTTGCAGGGCGCCGTGCTCCGAGCCTTCGCCCAGGATGGTGAAGCGGATGCCGGGATCGTCCAGCAGCGCGGCGGCGTCGATCAGGGTGGCATAGTCCTTGACGGCCTCCAGGCGGCCCACCGCGACCACGTGGTAGGGCGCGCCGGCCGGGGCCGGGGCTGGGGCCGCGCCGCCCACGCTCTGCTCGCGCACGTCATCCAGCGGCACCCCGTTGTAGATGGTGCGCACCTTGCCGCGCAAAGGCGGGAACATGCTGACCAGGTCTTCCTTGACGCCGCGCGAGACGCCGACGACAGCGTCGTGGCGGCGGTAGGTCTGGCTCACCAGCCAGCATTTCAGGTGCCGCATGCGCGAGGCGCCGTAGTGAATGGCCGGGCTGCTGTGCTCGAAGGCGACGGTGGCGAAGTCGCCGCGCAATACCTTCTTGGCCAGCACCACCAGCATGTTGCACAGCAGCCCGTGCGAGCAGACAATGGCCGGCCGTTCGCGGCGGATCTGCGCCAGCAGGCGCGCGAACGCCAGCGGCAGCCGCAGCCGCAGGGCGGTCGGCGATTCGATCACCGGCAGCGCCCGGGTCACGCGCGGATTGGCGACGGGGTATTCGCGGTTGCGCGAGCGCAGCAGGAACAGCGAGGCTTCGACGCCCCGCTCGGGCAAGGCGTCGGCGATGAAGGCGACACATCTTCCCACGCCGCCGTGCAGGTCGGGCGCGACGAACAGGACATCAGGCATGTGGCAGTACTCGCGATGACCGCCGGCGCGCGGTGTCCGGACGGGGGCTGGGCGCCGCGGACGCGGGCGCGGGCGTGGGCACGGGCATGGCCCGGGCATTGCGGATGAGCGACAGGCAATAACACAACAGAAAGCCGGTAAAGGCGGTCTTGGGGGCATAAGCCAGGCCGCCGGACAGCGAATCGATGAAGATATAGATCGGCGCCGTGGCCAGCAGGTAGCGTCGGTGCAGTTCCAGGCCAGGATGGGTGTAGCGCCGCGCCAGCGACAGCAGCAGGATCAGCAGGGGCGGCAGCATGATCATCACCGTGCCGACGATGCCGAACTTCATCAGGTAGAACGCCCAGGAGTTGTGCGCGAAGGTACTCAGTTCGAAACCGTTCTCGCCCATCACCCAGCTGCGAAAGCCTGCGCCCTTGCCGAACACCGGACTTTCCGCGAACGAGTCCATCTGCCCCTGCATCTCCTGGATGCGGGCGCCGTAGCTGGAGTCCTCGTCGAGCCGCTCGACGCTGAAGATGCGGTTGCTCAGCACATCCAGATAGCCGATGCTGGCGAACACCAGCACTCCGGCCACAGCCGCCGGGGCGAAGATCAGCACCACCCGGCGGCGGATCTCCGGACCCGAGGCCAGCATCACGGCCAGCAGCACCGACACCATCAGCTGCAGGTACTGGCTGCGGTTCAGCGAGAACACCAGCGCCAGCAGCATATAGACCGTGAGCGCGTAGGCCTTGGGGCCGGAGACGTTGAGTGTCTTGCGGAAGTACAGCAGCGACACCACCCCGAAGGGAATCGCCCAGACGCCCAGGCGCACGTTGCGCAGTGGATTGGCCACGCTGAAGCCCTGCAGTTGCTCCAGCAGCATCAGTGTGGCCACGGCCAGGCAGGCCGCCACGATGTACTTCTGCAGCACCGCGTAGGCGGCCGGGCTATCGATATCCTTGTAGCAAAGGAAAGGCACGCTCAGGAAGTAGAAGACGATGCGCAGGTCACGCGCCACGTCGCCGCTTTCGATGCCGGGATGGTGCAGCGACACCAGCAGCAGGTACACCACCGACAGCACCTGCATGCCCAGCAGCATACCGAGCGCGCCGCGCGGCAGGGCATAGGCGGCTGGCTCGGCCAGCCGCAGGGCCTTGACCGCCAGGATGGCCACGAACAGCACATCGAAGGGCGACAGTTTGAAACTGCCCACCCCCAGGATGAAGTGGTCGTCGTTCAGCGCCAGCGCGGTGAATGCGAACAGTCCCAGCAGGTGCAGCGTGGAAAGGCGGCGGTGCGGATACATGGCGGCTCCGGGGCAGGGAAGGCGGGCTCAGTGCGCGGCCCAGTCGTCGCGCCCGAGCAGCTTGATGGCAAGCTTTTCGACCAGGTATGACAGGTCGCCCTGGCGCGCGTGCGCGGCGACCTGCGAGGCCCGGCAGGACAGGCCGAATAGCTTGCCCATGCCGGGCTCGGTGCGGCGGATGCGGTTGACGATCTGTTCGCGCTCTTCCAGCAGCACGTCCTGCATCAGCGCGGTCTTGGTTTCGTCGTGGGCGGTGTAGACGCCCATCGCGTCCGGCACGATCAGGTTCCTGCCCTCGCGCAGCAGCCGGCTCCACAGTTCCAGGTCCATGCAATAGCGCATGCTTTCCTGCAGCAGGCCGTGCTTGCGCAGCAGGTCGCGGCGGAAGATGGCGGACTGGTTGGGGATCGAGGCCTTGACCACGGTGAGCGTGCCGCGGTTGACCGGGGTGTAGTGGATCTTGCGGAAGATGCGGTTGCCGGCGTCGGCCACGAACAGGTTGCCGCTGACGATGGGCGCCCGGCCCCGCGCCGCGGCCGCGCCCAGTTTGCGCAAGGCGCCCGGGTAGTACAGGTCGTCGGAATTCTGCCAGCCGACGTAGTCGCCGGTGGCGCGTTCGAAGCCCTTGTTGATGGCGTGCGACTGGCCGCGGTCCGGGGCGCTTTCCCAGTAGGTCAGGTAGCGTTCGTACTTGCGGATGATGTCGACGCTGCCGTCGGTGGAGCCGCCGTCGATGATGATGTACTCCAGCCGCGGATAACCCTGGTTCAGCACCGAAATGATGGTGCGCTCCAGGAAGCGGGCCTGGTTGTACGAGGGCGTCACGATGGTCAGCTTGGGCAGCAGGCCGCCGGCGATCGGCGCGGGTGGACGCAGCTCGCGGACGAAGTCGATGAGCTGACGCGAGTACTCATTGTGGCGCTTGCGCATATAGGACCTCAGCATGATGGCTACCGGGTGGCCGCAGGCAGGGCGCCCGGGTAGTCGGGCCGGGATTGACGGATGGCGAGCGCCACGCCGGCCAGCGTGATCGCCGCATAGGCCATGCGGCCCCAGGCCGCGGCGTGTTCACCCGCCGCGTGCACCAGGACGGCCATGACGCCCAGCATGGCCAGGCCGCCCAGGCCGTTGAGAATCGCCACCGCCCGCGAATTGCCCAGGCCGAGCAGCGAGAAATGCGCCGCCGCGTTCAATGACAGCAGGCCCGAGGCGATGATCAGCAGGCGGAACGTGCCCAGGTGGCCCTCGGCCACGGCATGCCCCAGCAGCAGGTCCAACAGCGGCTGGCTGACCGCCAGCACCGCGACCGTGGCGCTGACCGACAGCAGCAGATTCCACAGCATCAGGCGGCGGATCTCTTCCTCGGCCGCGCCCGGGCGCGGCGGCGCGGCCGACAGGCGGCTGACGCGCGGCATGGCCTTCTGGAAGATCGCCACCGAGGCGGTATGGATCATCTGTCCGACTTGCACGCCGACGGTATAGATGGCCAGGGCCGCCGGCCCCATCAGGCTGCCCACCAGCACCCGGTCGACCGAGCCGAAGGCCAGCGCGCTCAGGCTGTTGAGCCAGGACCAGCGCGAGAAGCGGAATGCGTCCAGCATGGCGCCGCGGTCGCGCACCGGGCGCACCAGCACATGGCCGTAGCGGCGCGCGAACACGCGCATCTTGACCGAGCCGGCCAGCAGCAGGCCAAGCGCCTGGGCCAGGCCGGTCCAGGTGGGCGAGGCCGTCAGCCAGGCGGTGGCGCAGGCCAGCGCCAGGGTGCCGCTGCGGCTGACCAGCTCGCACAGCGCGGTGGCGCGGAAGTCCTCGCGGCCCTTGAGGCAGCCGGACATCAGTTGGTCGTACTGCTGCGTCAGGTAGACCGCCAGCGCCGGCATGGCCAGCAGGGTGACGGCCACGCCGCCGAAGGTGGCGGCGGGCCAGCCCCACCAGGCCGCCAGCCACAACAGCGCGGCCACCAGCGTCACCACGCCCAGCGCGCAGCCGATCAGCGACATGGCCACGCCGGCCGCGCGGTAGGCGCCGCCGGGCTCGTGCATGCGCTCGGACACCAGCTTGGTGGCGGTGACGGCGGCGCCCAGGTTGGCGGCATTGCCGAAGCCGGCCAGCGCGATGATCATCGAATACTGGCCGAATCCCACCGTGCCCAGCTGGCGGAACAGGATGGGCAGCGCCATCAGCGCCGCCACCGGGCCGATGCCGTATTCCACCAGCCCCCAGAACGAGGCATTGCCGGCGACGTGCTTCCTGATGAGTCGGTACATCGGAATGGCCTGTTCTCGATAGGCGCGGCGGTCAGGCCACGGGCAGGGGTTGGCGCGCCTGTTCGCGCAGGAAGTGACCATAGGCCAGCGTCACGCCATGGGCCAGGGCAATCTCCGGCTTCCAGCCGAGCGCGCGCACCCGGGACGAGTCCATCAGCTTGCGCGGCGTGCCGTCGGGCTTGCTGGCGTCATAGACGATCCGGCCCCGGTAGCCGACCACCTGCGCCACCACCCGCGCCAGCTCGGCGATCGACAGGTCCTCGCCGGCGCCGATGTTGTAGATGCCTTCGGCGGCAGGCGTCTCCATCAGCATGACGCAGGCGCGCGCCAGGTCGTCCACGTACAGGAATTCGCGCAGCGGCGTGCCGCTCCCCCACAGGGTGACGCTGTCCTGGCCGGCTTCGCGGCCTTCGTGGAACTTGCGGATCAGCGCCGGCAGCACATGGCTGCTGTGCAGGTCGTAGTTGTCGCGCGGGCCGTACAGGTTGGTCGGCATGGCGCAGATGAAACGCGCGCCGTACTCGCGCTGGTAGGCTTCGCACAGTTTCAGGCCGGCGATCTTGGCGATGGCGTAAGGTTCGTTGGTGGCTTCCAGCGGTCCGGTCAGCAGCGCGTCCTCGCGGATCGGCTGCGGCGCTTCGCGCGGATAGATGCAGGACGAGCCCAGGAACAGCAGCTTGCGCACCCCGGCCGCGTAGGCGGCGCGAATCACGTTGCACTGGATCATCAGGTTGCGGTACAGGAAGTCCACCGGATGATTCTGGTTGGCCAGGATGCCGCCGACCTTGGCGGCGGCCAGGTACACCACGTCGACCGGCGTGGTCGAGAAGAAGCGGTGCACCTGGTTCTGGTTCTCCAGGTCCAGTTCGGTGTGGCTGCGCGTGATGATGTCGCGGTAGCCGCGCGCCTGCAGTTCGCGCACCAGCGCGGCGCCCACCATGCCGCGATGGCCCGCCACGAACACGCGTTGGTCCGGATTGCTCATGGCGGACTATTCCTTGTAGGCGTAGATTTCGTAGCCGTTCTGTTCCACCAGCGCGTCGCGGCGGGCGTCCTTCAGGTCGCTTTCCACCATTTCCTTGACCAGCTGGGCGAAGCTGGTGCGCGGCGACCAGCCCAGCTTTTCGCGCGCCTTGGTCGGGTCGCCCAACAGGGTCTCGACCTCGGTCGGGCGGAAATAGCGCGGATCGACCCGCACGATGACCTGGCCGGGTTTGATGTCGTGCACCGGGCTGAACAGCACGGTGGCGGTCTCTTCCAGCCCTTCGCCTTCCCAGGCCAGCAGGATGCCCAGCTCGCGCGCGGCGGTATTGATGAACTCGCGCACGCTGTACTGCATGCCGGTGGCGATGACGTAGTCCTCTGGCGTGTCCTGCTGCAGCATCAGCCACTGCATTTCGACGTAGTCGCGCGCATGGCCCCAATCGCGCAGCGCCGACAGGTTGCCCAGGTACAGGCACTCCTGCAGCCCCAGCACGATGCGCGCCAGGCCGCGCGTGATCTTGCGCGTCACGAAGGTCTCGCCGCGCTTGGGCGATTCGTGGTTGAACAGGATGCCGTTGCAGGCATACATGCCGTAGGCTTCACGGTAGTTGACACTGATCCAGTAGGCATACAGCTTGGCGGCGGCGTAGGGGCTGCGCGGATAGAACGGCGTGGTTTCCTTCTGCGGGGTCTCCTGCACCAGGCCGTACAGTTCGGAGGTCGAGGCCTGGTAGAAGCGCGCCTTGTCCTCCAGCTTGAGGATGCGGATGGCTTCCAGCAGGCGCAGGGTGCCCAGGCCGTCGGCGTTGGCGGTGTATTCCGGCTCCTCGAACGACACCCCGACGTGGCTCTGCGCCGCCAGGTTGTAGATCTCGTCGGGCTGCACGGATTGCACGATGCGGATCAGGCTGCAGGAGTCGGTCATGTCGCCGTGGTGCAGCACGAAATTGCGCGGCTGGTCGTGCGGATCCTGGTACAGGTGGTCGATGCGGGCGGTGTTGAACAGCGACGCGCGCCGCTTGATGCCATGGACTTCATAGCCCTTGGCCAGCAGGAATTCGGCCAGATAAGCGCCGTCCTGTCCGGTAACGCCGGTAATCAGTGCCCGTTTTGGCATGGTTTTATCCTTAAGACTTAGTCATTGCACGAAAGGAGCCGAAGGCTGCGAAACCGATGTTCAATGAGATTACTGTCGCACCCGCCGCAGAGATATCGGCCAAAAGGTCTAAGAGGTCGGCCTGTCGATAGGCAAAAAAGGACTGGATGCCTTCGTCCAGCGCACCCAGGGCCGACACCGCCAGCAGCGCGGTCAGGCCTGGCCGGCGCTGGACCGAGAGGTAGAGCAGCACGGTCAGGAAGGCGTAGGCCATCAGGTGCAGGCGCTTGTCGCCGAACGCATCGGACATCTCGGCGGCCAGGCCCGGCAGGTTGCCCACCGTCACCAGCGTGATGAAGAACAGCGCCGCCAGCGGCAGGCAGACCCGCGCCAGGCCAGGGCGCCAGAAGGAGGAGGCCGCGCACCGCAGGTCAGACACGGCCGTACATGTCCTGGAGGCGGACGATGTCATCCTCGCCCAGATAGGCGCCGGACTGCACCTCGATGATCTCCAGCGGGATCTTGCCGGGGTTCTCCAGACTGTGGACCTCGCCCAGCGGGATGTAGGTCGACTGGTTCTCGGTCAGCAAATACTGCTTGTCGCCGTTGTAGATGCGCGCGGTGCCCGACACCACCACCCAATGTTCGGCGCGATGGTGGTGCATCTGCGACGACAGGCGCGCGCCGGGTTTCACGGTGATGCGCTTGACCTGGTAGCGCGGCCCCTGTCCGACCGAGTCGTACGAGCCCCACGGGCGCTGCACTTCGCGATGGTGGTTCAGCTCGCTGCGGTGCTGCACCTTGAATGCCTCCACCAGCCGCTTGACGTCCTGCGAGCGGGTCTTGTGGGCCACCAGCACGGCGTCGGCGGTCTCGATCACGACGATGTCATCCAGCCCCACCGACGCGACCAGCCGGCTGGTCGAATGGATCAGGCAGTTGCGCGAGTCCTCGACCATCACGTCGCCGGTGGTGGAGTTGCCCTCGGCGGTCTTGTGGGCGATGCCCCAGACCGCGTCCCAGGCGCCGACGTCGCTCCAGGGCGCGGCCAGCGGGATCACCACGGCGCTGTCGGTGCGTTCCATGATGGCGTAGTCCATCGAGTCGCTGGGGCAGGCCTCGAAGGCCGGGCCGTCCAGCTGGAACAGCGCCTGCTCGCCATGGCCGCCGGCCACCGCCGCGCGCACCTGTTCCAGGATGCGCGGCGCCAGCCGTTCCAGCTCGGCCAGGAAGACCGAAGCCTGGAACGCGAACATGCCGCTGTTCCAGTAGTAGCCGCCATCCTCGATGAAGCGCTGCGCCACCTCGGGCGAGGGCTTTTCGACGAAGCGCCGCACCTTGCGCGCCGGGGCCATGGCGCCTGGTTCGGCCGCCTGGATGTAGCCATAGCCGCTGAGCGGCGCGCTGGGGGTGATGCCGAAAGTCACCAGCGCGCCCTGGCGCGCGGCCTGGTAGGCCTCGGCGAAGGCGGCCGCCAGCACCGGGCCGTCTTCCAGCACGTGGTCGGAAGGCATGATCAGCATCACCGGGTCCTCGCCGTCGCGCATGGCGCGCAGGGTAGCGGCGGCAATGGCGGGCGCGGTGTTGCGGGCGAATGGCTCCAGCACGATCTCGGCATCCTGGATACCCAATTCCAGCGCCTGTTCCGCGGCGATGTAACGGTGGGCGTCGTTGCACACCAGCATCGGGCGCGCCTGGGCCCCGGCCGATTCCAGGCGGCGCAGGGTGTTCTGCAGCAGGCTGCGGTCATCGGTCAAACGGATGAACTGCTTGGGCAGCAGCTCGCGCGACAGCGGCCACAGGCGCGAGCCGGAGCCGCCGCAGAGGATGACAGCCCGGTACGGAGGGTGGGGGTTGCTCATGGCGCTGACTCCTTGAAGTAGGCCTGGGTATAGGGGTGGGCGCCGGGGTCGGCGGCGATGGCCGCCGCGGCTTGCCAGCGGTAGCGGCGGTGCTGGCCGAGCGGCAGGCTGGCCGCGTCCAGCGTGAGATCGGCCTCATAGGCGAGGACGATGTAATGGGTGGAACGGCCGGCCTCGCCGGCGAAATTGGTGCCATAGAAGTGTTCGTACACGCCGCGAGGCCGCCAGGCCTGCGGCGGCAGCGTCACGCCCAGTTCCTCGCGGGCGATGCGCTGCAGCGCGCGCGGCAGGGACTCGTTCTTGCGGATGCGGCCGCCGGGCACGAACCAGGAGCCCTGGGCGGGCGGGTTGCTGCGCAGGCCGGTCAGGTAGCGGCCCTGCGCATCGCGCAGCAGCAGGTCGATCGACACCAGCGGCAGCATCTGCACCGCGCGGCGGAAGTCGTCCTCGGCCAGCAGGCCGGCGGGCGGCGGCGGTGCGGCGGGCGCGGGACGCGCGCGCGATGGGGCGAACGGGGGCCAGCCCAATGGTTCAGTAGACATTGCGGCCCGTCCATCCGGAGACCGCCGTGCGGGCGATGATCATCAGGTCCATCCGGAACGTCCAGTGCTGGATGTAGTAGATGTCGTGCTCGACGCGGTCGCTCATCTTGCGCAGCGTGTCGGTCTGGCCGCGCAGGCCGTTGACCTGGGCCCAGCCGGTGATGCCGGGCTTGACGCGGTGGCGCATCATGTAGCGCTGCACCAGGTCTTTGTACAGCTCGTTGTGCTCCAGCGCGTGCGGCCGCGGCCCGACCACCGACATGTCGCCGCGCAGCACATTCAGGAATTGCGGCAGTTCGTCCAGGCTGGTGCGGCGCAGGAAACCGCCGATGCGGGTGATGCGCGTGTCGTTGCGGGTGGCCTGGGTGACCACGCCGTGTTCCTGGTGCACGGTCATGGTGCGGAACTTGTAGACGTGGAAGACCTTGCCGTCCACGCCCAGGCGCGGCTGGGTGAAAAACACCGGTCCGCGCGAGGTCAGCTTGACCAGGCAGGCTACCGTCAGCATCAGCGGCGACAGGCCGATCAGCGCGCACAGCGCGAAACTGCGGTCGAAGGCCTCCTTGGCCAGGCCGCGCACGCCGGCGGCCGGCAGGCTGTTGAGCTGGATCGCCGGCAGCCCGAGGAATTCGCCGATGCGGTGGCCCAGCAGCTGGATCGACATCACGTCGGGAATCCAGCGGATGTCGACCAGGTCATTGCGCAGGTGGTAGAGCACTTCGCGCAGCTCCTGGCCGGCTTCCATCGGCAGCACGATCCAGACTTCGCGCACGTTGTGCTCGCGCACGAAGGTGTGCAGCGCGTCCAGTTCGTGCAGGCGCCGCACCTGTGGCGGCAGGATTTCGTGGGTCTCGGCGTAGATGCCGGCGACCTCGTAGCCGGCCTCGCGGTAGCGTTCGACGCGGCGCCACAGGTCATGGCCGAGCGCGCCGAACCCCACCAGCAGCACGCGCTTGCGGTTCAGGCCGCGGTCGCGCGCCGCGCCCAGCACGGTGTAGACCGCCAGGCGTACCCCGGCCAGCGCCACGGCGGCCGATCCATACCAGGTCGCCGCCCACAGGCGCGATACCGACGCGCTCTGGTGCATCAGGAAACTGACCAGGATGCCCAGCGCGAACACCAGCGACCAGGCCATCAGGCTGCGCACGATCAGGTCGGTCAGGCGCCGCCCGCGCCACGAGACATACAGGCTGAAGGCGGGGAACAGGGCGATCACCCCCAGGCCGCACAGGTAGATCAGGAACAGGTGGATCTGCGGCGGATCCGCCAGCGCCTCCTGCGAAAACTTGAACTCGGTGACGGCCAGGCCGCAGATGATGACGATCGCCGCATCCAGCAGGCGATACAGATAGCCGGATCGGTTCGACCTGCTCGACGTGTCCGTGAGGGACGGGTCCATCGCGTACTCCTTTGCTCGGGGAGTCGCCCTGCGGCCGCGGGGACAACAACGGTGCACTGCCGCAAAGCATGGGGCTACCGTGGAAATCTTATTGAGTGCCCGGCGCACCCGAAACCTCCAAACGATGTAGGAGAAGGCTTAGGGCATCCGTCGAATGTGCGGGGCCTGGAAAAGAGAGTGGAATGTCGCAACCCGTTACGCATCGGGCTCCTTTCCAAGCAACGAAGTCATTCACAGTGGATTCGCCATGACGACACTTATCGGAACGTTGAGCCGGGCCATCGCCGCCATCGCGCTCGTGTCCTCGCTGGGCGCCTGCGCTCTTTCTCCAGGCATGACTTTCGATGCCAAGCATCGGGTCGATCCGCTGGATCCCAACTCGGTGGCCGAGGTCAAGGAAATCACGCCCAGCCTGGTGCTGGAAGACAACCGCGCGCGCCTGGCGCTGCTGAACAACGACGGCGTTTCGCATCTGGTCGACAAGGCCGAGCCGTATCGCATCGGCCCCGGCGACATCCTGTCGATCGTGGTCTGGGATCACCCCGAGCTGGTGCTTCCGACGCAAACCTACGCCATTGGCACTGGGGTGACCGAACTAGCCATCGGGGACACCGCTTCGGGCATTCCGGGGTATACGGTCTCATCCGCCGGATATATCCAATTTCCCTACACGGGACTGCTGAAAGTGGCGGGGTTGACGGAACTTCAGGCGCGCAATCTCATAGTCAACAGTTCGGGTAAATACATCCAGGACCCGCAGATCACGGTGCGAGTGCTGGGCTATCGCAGCAAGCGGGTCTACGTCGAAGGCGAGGTGAAAACGCCGGGTACCGTCGCGATCAATGACATTCCCATGACCCTGCTGGAAGCGATCAATCGCGCGGGCGGCATCCTGCCCACGGGAGATCGCAGCAGCGTCTATGTCATCCGCGCGGGCCGCAAGACGCGAGTGAACCTGCCCTCCCTGATCGACCGCGGGCAGGACCTGAACCAGGTCATGCTGAAGTCGGGCGACATTGTCAGGGTGACGCCGCGCGACGAAAGCAAGGTGTTCGTGACGGGCGAAGTGACGGCGCCGGCCACGATCGTGATGCGCGATGGCAGGTTGACGTTGAACGAAGCGCTGGGCGTGGCGGGAGGGCCCAACCAGCTGACTGCCGACTCGTCGCAGGTGTTTGTGGTGCGCAGTACCGAGCAGGCGATGCCGCTGGTGTTCCACCTGAACGCGGCGTCGCCGCAGGCTTACGCGGTGGCGGAGAAGTTCGAGTTGCAACCCAAGGACGTCGTCTTCGTGGATACGGCGGCGCTGGTGCGGTGGAACCGCTTCATCAGCAACCTGTTCCCGAGCGCGCAAACGGTGCAGACCGTGCATTCAATCAAGTAGTCGACCCTCGGGCCCGTCCCGCGCCAATGGGCGCGGGGCCGGGATCCGGCCCACGCCTTTGGGGGCGCCGCGACCGCGGCGGCGCCTGATCTTGGAGAGCTGCATGTCGTTGCCTATCGAATCGTTCGAGCCCTCCGTCCCGGCTCGCCAGCAGGAAACCCCGCTGTCCTCGCACGTGGACGCCATTTTTTCCAATCGATGGATGATCATCGCCATCACCCTGGTCGCGCTGCTGGGCGCGGTCCTATACGTCATGGTCACCCCTTCGGTGTATTCGGCGGACATCATCGTCCAGGTGGAGGAGGAGGCGCCGCAGGGGCAGAACCGCAGCCTGCTGGGCGACGTGTCGGCCATCTTCGACACCAAGGCCGAGACTTCCGGCGAAATGGAAGTGCTGCGCTCGCGCATGGTGGTGGGGCCAGCCGTCGACAAGTTCATGCTGTACATCCACGCCAAGCCGCGCTATTTCCCGGTGGTGGGCGAATGGCTGGCGCGGCGCCATGAGAGCCTGCCGTATCCGTCCGGGCTGCCGCGCGGCGGCTATGCGTGGGGCGGCGAGTCGATCTCGGTGTCGCAACTGGACGTGCCCAACGAATGGCTCGGCAAGCCCTTTCGCATCACCTATCTGGGCGACGGCGCCTACACCCTGAGCGACAAGGTCACCGGCGCCACGTTCAAAGGCATGGTCGGCAAGCCCGAGCATTTCATGCTGCCCGGCGGCGGCGCGCTGGACCTGCACGTCGACGCCCTGAACGGCCGGCCCGGAACGGAATACACGGTGTCGCGCAGTTCGCGCCTGGCGGCCATTGAAGACGTGCAGGCGCGCTTGGGGATCTTCGAGCGCGGCCGCACCTCGGGCGTGATCGGCGTGACGCTGGAAGGCAACGATCCGGCGCTGACCACTGCAGTCCTGAACCAGATCGGCCAGGAGTACGTGCAGCAGAACGTCAATCGCAAGGCCGCCCAGGCCGAGAAATCGCTGGCGTTCCTGGACCAGCAGCTGCCGCAGCTCAAGCGCGAGCTGGACGCGGCCGAGACCAAGTACAACGCGCTGCGCAACAAGCGCGGCACCATTGACCTGAGCGAAGAAGCCAAGCTGATCCTGGCGCAATCGGTGGATGCCCAGACCAAGGTGATGGAACTGCGCGCCAAGCGCCAGGAGATGATCACCCGGTTCGCGCCGACCCACCCCAGCATCATCGCCATCGACCGTCAGATCGCGTCCCTGACCGGCGACGTCAATCGCATCGGCAGCAATATCAAGCAGTTGCCCGACCTGGAACAGGACGTGGTGCGGCTGGTGCGCGACGTGCGCGTCAACACCGAGCTGTACACCGGCCTGCTCAACAACGCCCAGCAACTGCGCCTGATCCGCGCCGGCAAGGTCGGCAACGTGCGCATCCTGGATGCGGCGGTGCAGCCCGACAAGCCGGTGCGCCCCAAGGCCGCCATCATCATCGCCGTGGCCACGGCCATCGGCCTGATCTTCGGCGTGCTGTGCGCCTTCGTGCGCAACGCCCTGTTCGGCGGCCTGTCCGAGCCGGACGATGTCGAGCGCTACACCGGCCTGCCGGTGCTGGCCGCGATTCCGTACAGCGACCTGCAGGACAAGCTGTGGCGCCGCAGCCGGCGCAAGAACGCCACCATCCCGGCGTTGCTGGCGCAAAGCCAGAGCAACGCGCCGCCGATCGAAAGCCTGCGCTCGTTCCGCAATGTGCTGCAAGCATCGCTGCGCCAGTCGGCCAACAACATGGTCATGTTCACCGGGCCGGTGGCCGGGGTCGGCAAGTCGTTCCTGTCGGCCAACTTCGCCTTCATCCAGGGCGGGGTCGGCAAGCGCGTGCTGCTGATCGACGCCGATTTTCGCAAGGGCCAGCTCAACCGCTATTTTGGCGTGCCCAAGGAGGACGGTTTGTTCGAAGTGCTGTCCGGCACGCTGCCGCTGGAGCGGGTACGCAAGCACAGCGTGTCCGAGGGGGTGGACTTCATCGCCACCGGCGCGGTCAGCTTCGATCCGTCGGAGCTGCTGGCCTCGCCGATCTTCGGCCAGACCCTGCGCGAGCTGGCCAGCCAGTACGACATGGTCATCCTGGATACCGCGCCGGTGCTGTCCTCGCCCGACGCGGCGGTGGTCGGCACGCATGCCGCCGCGGTCATGGTGGTGGTGCGGTCGGGCATGAATACGGTGGGGGAGATCCGCGAGACCGCCAAGCGCCTGATCCAGGCCGGCGCCCCGGTGGACGGCGTGTTGTTCAACGGCCTGAAGCTGATGCCCGAGCGCTTTGGTTTTCGTTCCAAGTACGGTGGCTACCGCTATTCGCGCGCCGCCTATTACGGTGATTTCAAACAGAACGGCCCCAAGTAACCCGCGCGGAGAACTGGCATGCATGGAACGTTTGGCTGGGAACCCCCGCAGATCCTGGATGCGGTCTTCAAGGCGTACGACATACGCGGCACCGTGCCCGATGAAATCGACGCGCGCTTCGCCCATAGCCTGGGCATGGCGGCCGGCGCGCGGGCCCTGGAGCTGGGCGCGCGCGCCATGGTGGTGGGACGCGACGGACGCCTGAGCAGCGTGGAGCTGACGGCGGCGCTGCAGGCCGGGCTGCGCTCGGCCGGGGTGCATGTGATCGACATCGGCATGGCGACTACGCCGATGGTCTATTTCGCCACCTGGCTGATGGACACCGGCGCCGGCATCGCCGTGACCGGCAGCCACAATCCGCCGGCGCACAACGGCTTCAAGATCGTCATGGACGGCGCATCGCTGTATGGCGAAGGCATCACCGCGCTGCGCGATGCGATGCGCCTGCCGATCGAGTCGGCCAGCGTGGCCGGCGGGCGCACCCAGATGCAGATCCAGCCGTGCTACGCGGCGCGGCTGGCGGGCGACATCCGCATGGCGCGGCCGATGAAGATCGCCATTGACTGCGGCAGCGGCGTGGCCGGGGCGGTGGCGCCCGCGTTGTTCCGCGCCCTGGGCTGCGAGGTCACGGAACTGTTCTGCGAGGTGGACGGCTCGTTCCCCGGGCACCATCCCGATCCGGCCGATCCGCAGAACCTGCAGGACCTGATCTATTGCCTGCGCTATTCCGATTGCGAGGTCGGGCTGGCGTTCGATGGCGACGGCGACCGGCTCGGCGTGGTTACCAAGTCCGGCCAGATCATCTGGCCCGACCGGCAACTGATCCTGTTCGCGCGCGACGTGCTGGCGCGCAACCCGGGCGCCGAGATCCTCTACGACGTCAAGTGCAGCCGCCACGTCGCGCGCGCCATCGCCGAGGCCGGCGGCAAGCCGACCATGTGGAAGACGGGACATTCGCTGATCAAGGCCAAGATGCGCGAGACCGGCGCGTTGCTGGCCGGCGAGATGAGCGGGCATATCTTCTTCAAGGAGCGCTGGTACGGCTTTGACGATGGCATCTACGCCGCCGCGCGGCTGCTGGAGATCCTGTCGGCGGCGCCCGATCCGTCGGCGCTGCTGGAAAGCCTGCCGCAGTCCTGCGCCACGCCCGAAATCAAGCTGGAAACCACCCAGGGCGAGCAGTTCGCGTTGGTGGAAGCGCTGCGTGAACACGGAGAGTTCCCCGGCGCGCAATCCATCAATGACCTGGACGGGGTGCGGGTCGACTACGCCGACGGCTTCGGCCTGGCGCGGCCGTCCAACACCACGCCGACGGTGGTGCTGCGTTTCGAGGGAGACACCGTGGCCGCATTGGCCCGCATCGAGGAGGACTTCCGCAATGCGTTCCGGCGTGTTGCCCCTCATATCCGTTTACCGTTCTAAGGAGCATCACGCGATGGGAAAGGCGAATATTGCGAGAGAGGCCCAAGCCGGGGCCGAGGCGGACAGCCTGGCCGCCAGCCCCGAGTGGCAGGCGTTCTCCCAGGCGGCGCGTGGCGCCGCGCTGGACGCGGGCGCGCTGAAGGTGATCGAGGCGGCCGGCTTGTGCGTGGACCTGACGATGCAGCGGCAGTCGGCGCCGCTGGACGCCGCGGCGCAGGCGCTGCTGCGCGCCCGCGGGCTGGATGCGGCGCGCCAGGCGCTGTTCGCCGGCGCGCCGGTCAATTGGACCGAGGGCAAGCCGGCCTGGCACACGGCGCTGCGCGCCGGCCGCACCCGCGAGCAACCGGACGGGCAGGACCAGGACTCGGTCTGCGAGTATTCGCGCATGGCCGACTTCGTGCGCCGCATCGACCAGGGCGCCGATTTTTCCTCGGTGCTGCACATTGGCATCGGCGGCAGCGACTGGGGGCCGCGCCTGGCGATCCAGGCGTTCGGCGGCGCCGGCCAGCGCCGCCAGATCCGCTTCGTCTCGAATATCGACGGCCATGCCTTCCATGACGCCGTGGCCGGGCTGGACCCGCGCCGCTGCCTGGTGGTGGTGTCGTCCAAGTCGTTCACCACCGCCGAGACCCTGCACAATGCGCGCGCGGCCATCGCCTGGCTCCAGCGCGGCGGGGTGACGGACCCCTCGCAGCACCTGGCGGCGGTCACCGCCAACGTGCCGGCGGCGCGCGCGCTGGGGGTGCCGTCGAGCCAGGTGTTCCACATGTGCGACTGGGTCGGCGGCCGCTATTCGGTCTGGTCGGTGGCCGGCCTGTCGATCGCGTTGACGGTGGGCATGGACGTGCTGATCGGCATGCGCGCCGGCGCCGAGGCCATGGACCAGCACTTCCAGCAGGCGCCGCTGGCGGCCAACGCGCCGGTGCAGCTGGCGCTGGCCGGGCTGGTCAATTGCAGCGTGCTGGGGCACGGTTCGCTCAACATCGCCGCCTACAGCGCGCGGCTGCTGCACCTGGTGACCTATCTGCAGCAGCTCGAGATGGAGTCGCTGGGCAAGCGTGTCGGCGGCGACGGCGCCGAGGTCGATGTGCCGACGGCGCCCATCATCTGGGGCATGCCGGGCACCGACGGCCAGCACACCTTCTTCCAGTGGCTGCACCAGAGCGCGCAGGGCGCGCCGGTCGATTTCATCGCCAGCCTGCAGGGCCACGCCGACAGCCCCGACGCCCACCGCATGCTGCTGGCCAATTGCCTGGCGCAGCGCCAGGCGCTGCTGCGCGGCAAGAGCCTGGAACAGGCGTTGCTGGACGTGGCGCATATCGACGATCCCGACAAGGCGCTGAGCCTGGCGCGCCACATGGTGCATCCGGGCGGGCGGCCATCCACGCTGATCGTGCTGCGCCAACTCGACCCGCGCGCGCTGGGCGCCTTGCTGGCGCTGTACGAGCACAAGGTGTTCGTACAGAGCGTGGTGTGGGGCGTCAATCCGTTCGACCAATGGGGCGTGGAACTGGGCAAGCGGCTGGCCAGCGGCATCGAGCGCGAACTGGCGGTGCCGGTTTCGGCTGGCGTGGTCGACTGGGGCCACGACGCTTCCACTTCGTACTGGATCGACCGCTATCGCGGCCATGCCCAGGCGCCGCGCCCGCGCCATGCCTGGGTGCCGGGCGTGGCGGCGCATCTTTGAACGGAGAGCGGGCATGACGGAGATGCGCGTGCTGGTCACCGGCGGCGCTGGCTACATCGGCGCCCACACCCTGGTGGCGATGCTGGCGGCGGGCCAGCGGCCGCTGGTGCTGGACAACTTCAGCAATAGCAGCCCGGAGGCGGTGCGGCGGGTCGAGCGCCTGTGCGGCGCGTCGATCCCGCTGGTCGAGGGCGACATCCGCCAGACCGGATTGGTGCAGGCGCTGCTGGCGCGCGAGGCGCGGCGGGGCGATCCGGTGCGCGCGGTGCTGCACCTGGCCGGCTGCAAGGCCGTCGGCGAATCGGTGGCCGATCCGCTCAAGTACTACGACAACAATGTGGCCGGCTCGGTGGCGCTGTTGCGCGCCATGCGCGACGAGGGCGTGGCGCGCGTGGTGTTCAGTTCGTCGGCCACCGTCTATGGCGAGCCGCGCGCGTTGCCGTTCACCGAGGCGCATCCGCTGGCGCCCGCCAATCCGTATGGCCGCAGCAAGCTGATGGTCGAGCAGATGCTGCGCGACCTGTGCGCCGCCGAGCCGGCCTTCGGCGCGGTGACGTTGCGCTACTTCAACCCGATCGGCGCGCATCCCAGCGGCCAGATCGGCGAAAGCCCGCGCGACGTGCCCAACAACCTGTTTCCCTACATCACCCAGGTGGCGGTGGGGCGCCAGCCGTTCCTGAACGTGTTCGGCGACGACTACGCCACCGAGGATGGCACCGGCGTGCGCGATTACCTGCACGTCATGGATCTGGCGCAGGGCCATGTGCAGGCGCTGGACTATGCCGCCGGCCATGCCGGCTTCGTGGCCGTCAACCTGGGCACGGGGCGCGGCACCAGCGTGCTGGAGCTGGTGCGCGCGTTCGAGCGCGTCAGCCAGCGCCGCATTCCGCTGCGCAAGGCGCCGCGCCGTCCCGGCGACATCGAGCGGATGTGGGCCGATCCGGCGCTGGCGGCCACGCTGCTGGGCTGGCGCAGCACCCGCGGGGTCGAGGCCATGTGCGCCGACGGCTGGCGCTGGCAGCAGGGCAACCCGGGCGGTTACGAGCCCGAGCCGCCGGCGCCATAACCCCAACGCCGTGTCGGTTGGATTTCCGCCAAGCGGGCCGAGCGGTTACAGTTGACGGAAATATTGCGAAGCAGCATCGCCGCGCGGCGCCGCCGGCGCGCGCGATGCACCGTCACCGAGGCACTGTCATGCTCGATTCTCACCCGATCGCCGGCCCGGCCGGCACCCGCCTGGGACTGCCCCGATGAGCGGTCCGGCCTACCTTCCCACCGCCCACTGGAACCTGGACAGCATCGTCTCGGGCCTGCGCCAGGCGCGCGTGGCCTGGCGCGGTCCGCGCGGCCGCCTGCGCGAAGACGCCGGGCTGCGCGAGTTCCCGTCGCAGGAAGCCCTGCGCCAGATCATCAAGGACCTCTGTGGCGCCTTGTTCCCGATGCGCCTGGGGCCGATCGACCTGCGCGAGGAAGTCGAGGACTTCTACGTCGGCCACACCATCGGCGCGGCGCTGGACGCCTTGCTGCACCAGGTCAACCTGGAACTGCAATACCTTGGCCGCGACGACCCGGCGCAACTGGCCGATTCGCAGCCGCGCGCCATCGAGATCGTGCGCCGGTTCGGCGCCGAGCTGCCGCGCGTGCGTGCCGCGCTCGACCTGGACGTGACCGCCGCCTACCAGGGCGATCCGGCCGCGCACAGCGTCGACGAGGTGCTGCTGTGCTACCCGGGCGTGGCCGCCATGATCCACCACCGCCTGGCCAACGTGCTGTACCGCCTGGGCGTGCCGATGCTGGCGCGCATCGTGGCCGAGATCGCCCACGCCGACACCGGCATCGACATCCACCCGGGCGCCACCATCGGCAGCAGCTTCTTCATCGACCACGGCACTGGCGTGGTGATCGGCGAAACCGCCATCATCGGCGACCGCGTGCGGCTCTACCAGATGGTCACGCTGGGCGCCAAGCGCTTCCCGCCGGGCGAGAACGGCGAACTCAAGAAAGGCCTGGCGCGCCACCCGCTGATCGAAGATGATGTGGTGATCTACGCGGGCGCCACCATTCTGGGGCGTGTCACCATCGGCAAGGGCTCGACCATCGGCGGCAACGTCTGGCTCACGCGCAGCGTGCCGCCGGGCAGCAACGTCACCCAGGCCAGCCTGGTCAGCGACATGCCCGATTGCGGCCTGGGCGGCTGACACCGCCCGCGTGGCGCCAGACGCCCGGGCAGCCCTGCTGCCGCCCGCGTCCGGCCCGGGGCGCCTTGGACGCCCGCGTTTCGCTACGGGAAACTGGATGGACACACATGTTTCGGATCTGGCCGCGCTGCGCGGCTTCGTTGACCGCCACCCGCGGCTGTTCGTGCTGACGGGAGCGGGTGTCAGCACCGATTCCGGCATCCCCGACTACCGCGACAGCGACGGCGAATGGAAGCGTTCGCCGCCCATGACGCTGCAGACCTTCATGGGCGGCGGCTATGCGCGCGCCCGCTACTGGGCCCGCAGCATGGTGGGCTGGCGCCGCTTCGGCCAGGTGCAACCCAATGCCTCGCACCGCGCCCTGGCGCAATTGCAGCGGCAGGGGCGGGTGTCGATCCTGGTGACGCAGAACGTCGACGGCCTGCACGAGGCCGCTGGCAGCCCTGATGTGGTGGACCTGCACGGCCGCCTCGACCAGGTGCGCTGCATGCATTGCGATTGGCGCGGCGGCCGCGAGGCCTGGCAGGACACGCTGCACCGGCACAACCCCGGCTGGATCGCGTTCGAAGCCGACGACGCGCCCGACGGCGATGCCGACCTGGAGGGCGTGGATTTCGCGGCGTTCCAGGTGCCGCCCTGTCCGGTCTGCGGCGGCATCGTCAAGCCGGACGTGGTGTTCTTCGGCGAAACCGTGCCGCGCGAGCGGGTCGACCGCGCCAATGCCGGTCTGATGGCGGCCGACGCGGTGCTGGTGGTGGGCTCGTCGCTGATGGTCTATTCGGGCTATCGCTTCGTGACCGCGGCGGCGCGCAACGGCCTGCCGATCGCCACCATCAATCTGGGCCGCACCCGGGCCGACCCTCTGCTGACGCTGAAGATCGAACTGCCCAGCGCGGTGGCGTTGCAGGCGCTGGCGGCAGCATGAAAGTAGGACCGACAGCGGCCGGTTTTTGACCGGTTTAACCAAGTGCCTGGCCTGTAAGGACTTTTTTGTGCTGTTACAGACCTTTCCATAGGGTTGTCCACAGATACTGTGGATAATTCCTAGGGATTACCCCGATTTTGCGAGCATTTCCCGGCGTGTCGGCCGCGAATGTCAAGTCTCGGCGTCGGGGATGGCATCGCCCAGCAGCGCCTTGCGCGCCGCGTGCCAACTGCCGGCATCCGGGGCGTACAGCAGGCCGCCGCTGCGGTGGGTGGGCTTGTAGGGCGAACCGTCGAAGCGCGCCGCGTAGCCGCCGGCCTCGCGGTGCAGCAGCCAGCCGGCGGCATGGTCCCAGGCGGTCAGCTGGTTGTACAGGGCGACGTGGCTGTGGCCGGCCGCCAGCATGCGGTATTCGTGGGCGGCGCAGCGCAGGCTGGCGGTGCTGCCCAGGCGCGACAGGTTGCCGTTGACGGTGCTGCGCAGCGGCTCGGGCAGGGCGCCGGTGGCGATCAGGCCGTCCATGTCCTCGGGCGGCGCCGGGCTGGCCACGGCCAGCGGCGCCTGCTTGCCGTTCTCGTATTCCATCCAGGCGCCTTCGCCGCGCACCGCCAGCGCGCTGTCGCGGTTGACCGGGTCGTAGATCACGCCGGCGATCACGTCGCCGCGGTGGCAGGCCGCGATCATCATGCCGAACAGCGGCAGGCCCGCCACATAGTTGCGGGTGCCGTCGATGGGGTCGATCAGGAACGCCAGCTCGGCGTCCACCAGCATGTTCAGCAGGGCCGGGTTGCGGGTCGAGGCTTCCTCGCCGATCAGCACCGCGCCCGGGTGCAGCCGGGACAGGCGCGCGGCGATCAGGCGCTCGGCGGCCTCGTCGGCGTCGGTGACCAGGTCGCGCGGCGAGCTCTTGTCGCGCACGCTGCCCTCGGGCAGGTTGCGAAAGCGCGGCATGACCTCCGCCTGCGCGGCTTCGGCCAGGATGCCGGCCAGCTTGCGGGTGTCGTCACGGGTGAATGTTCTGCTCATCGTTGCTCGTCCAGGGAACGCGCAAATCTATCATGCCTGGGCGGCATTTGATCGCGATTCATAACCGTATGAGCCTAAAGGGAATTTTGCACCTGTGCAGGGGTTATCTGCCAGGTTGTCCACAATTCCTGGGGATAAACGGGACCGCAGCCCCGTTTATCCGCCCCGGGCGGGAGCCCGGGGCGAGGAGGGGCGCGTTCAGGCGCCCAGGTCGACGCAGAGGTACTTGATTTCCAGGTATTCCTCGATGCCGTACTTCGAGCCTTCGCGGCCCAGGCCGGACTGCTTGACGCCGCCGAACGGGCCGACTTCGTTGGAGATCAGGCCGGTGTTGATGCCGACGATGCCGTATTCCAGCGCCTCGGACACGCGCCAGATGCGGGCGTAGTCGCGGGTGAAGAAGTAGGCGGCCAGGCCGAAGATGGTGTCGTTGGCCATGCCGATGACTTCTTCCTCGGATTCGAAGCGGAACAGCGGCGCCACCGGGCCGAAGGTTTCCTCGGTGGCAAAGCGCATCGACTGGGTCACGTCGCGCACCACGGTCGGCTCGAAGAACGTGCCGCCCAGCGCATGCGGCTTGCCGCCGGCGATGACCTTGGCGCCGTGCGCGGTGGCGTCGGCGATGTGTTCCTGCACCTTCTCGATGGCGTTGGCGTCGATCAGCGGACCCTGGGTGACGCCGTCCTCGAAGCCGTCGCCGACCTTCATGGCGTCGACCTTGGCCACCAGGCGCTTGGCGACTTCCTCATACACGCCGGCCTGCACGTAGATGCGGTTGGCGCAGACGCAGGTCTGGCCGGCATTGCGGTACTTCGAGGCCAGGATGCCGTCGACCGCGCGGTCCAGGTCGGCGTCGTCGAAGACGATGAAGGGCGCGTTGCCGCCCAGTTCCAGCGACAGCTTCTTGATGGTGGGGGCGCATTGCTCCATCAGCGTGCGGCCGACTTCGGTCGAGCCGGTGAAGCTCAGCTTGCGCACCACGTCGCTTTCGCACAGGGCCGCGCCGATCTCGCGCGAGCTGCCGGTGATGACGTGGAACACGCCGGCCGGCACGCCGGCTTCCTCGGCCAGCACCGCCAGCGCCAGCGCGGTCAGCGGCGTCTGCTGGGCGGGCTTGACCACCATGGTGCAGCCGGCGGCCAGGGCCGGGCCGACCTTGCGGGTGATCATCGCGGCCGGGAAATTCCACGGCGTGATGGCGGCGGTGACGCCGATCGGCTGCTTGAGCGCCAGCAGGCGCTGGCCGGCCTTGGGGCTTTGCAGCACGTCGCCGTCGATGCGCTTGGCTTCCTCGGCGAACCACTCCAGGAACGACGCGGCGTAGGCGATTTCACCGGCGGCCTCGGTCACGGGCTTGCCCTGTTCCGAGGTCATGATGGCGGCCAGGTCCTGCTGGTTCTGCATCATCAGCTGGGCCCACTTCAGCAGGATCGCGGCACGCTCCTTGCCGGTCTTGGCGCGCCAGGCGGGCAGGGCGGCCTCGGCGCTGGCGATGGCCTGCTCGGCTTCCTTGCGGCCCAGCTTGGGCACCGACACGATGGTCTTGCCAGTGGAGGGATTGTCCACGGGAATGGACGGGCCGTTGCCGGCCGCCACCCACTTGCCGTCGATGTAGCAGGCGTCGCGCAGCAGTTCGGGGCGCGACAGGGGATGGGTCAATGACGTCATGAGTTAAGTCTCCTTGATGAATTGGGCCCACCCCCGAAGCCGCTGCGCGCTCCTCCCTAGGCGGGCCCCCTCCAGGGGCATGCCTGCTGAGCGGCGGAGCCGGTTCCGCGGCATCCCGATGGGCAGGCGCGGTAGCGCCATCAATAAAAAGCGGATATCCGGCCGGGGTAGGCCAAGCCTGTCCAGGCTGCCTGCGCCGACCGGATGCACGGGATGAGCCCTTGCTTGATTATGCGGCCAGGGCCTCGGCCAGGATGGCCAGCGCGCGGTCGAACTGGGCGTCGGGAATGGTCAAGGGGTACAGGAAGCGCAGGACGTTGCCGTACACACCGCAGCTTAGCAAAATCAGGCCTTGCGCGATGGCGCGGGCCTGCACCTTCTTGACCGCCTCGGCGTCGGGCTTGCCGTTGGCATCGTTCAGTTCCAGCGCCACCATCGACCCCAGGCCGCGCACGTCGGCGATGCCCGGCACCTTGGCGCGCAGGCCCTCGAGGTGGGCGCGCAGCTTGTCGCCCAGTTGCACGGCGCGTTCGCACAGTTTTTCCTCGGCGATCACGTCCAGCACGGCATGGGCCGCGGCCACCGCCAGCGGGTTGCCGGCGTAGGTGCCGCCCAGGCCGCCCGCGGCCGGGCCGTCCATGACGTCGGCGCGGCCGACCACGCCCGAGATCGGGAAGCCGCCGCCCAGGCTCTTGGCCATGGTGATGAGGTCGGCCTGCACCGAGTGGTGTTCCATGGCGAACAGCTTGCCGGTGCGGCCGAAGCCGGTCTGCACTTCGTCGGCGATCAGGAGGATGCCGTGCTCGTCGCAGAGCTTGCGCAGCGCCACCATCAGTTCGGGCGGGGTGATGTTGAAGCCGCCTTCGCCCTGCACCGGTTCGATGATGATCGCGGCGACGCGCTTGGGATCGATGTCGACCTTGAACAGCAGGTCCAGCGCCTTGAGCGAATCGGCCACGCTGATGGACTGGGTGCCGTTGGGGAACGGCACGTGATAGATGTCGCCCGGCATCGGGCCGAACGACAGCTTGTAGGGGGCGACCTTGCCGGTCAGCGCCATGCCCAGCATGGTGCGGCCGTGGAACGAGCCCGAGAAGGCGATGACGCCCGAGCGGCCGGTGGCCGAACGCGCGATCTTGATGGCGTTTTCGACGGCTTCGACGCCGGTGGTGAAGAAAGCGGACTTCTTCAGGCCGTCGATCGGGGCCAGGCGGTTGATGCGCTCGGCCAGCGAGACGTAGCCTTCGTACGGCACGATCTGGTAGGCGGTATGGGTGAAGTTGTCGAGCTGGGCGCTGACAGCGGCCTTGATCTTGGGATGCAGGTGGCCGGTGTTCAGCACGGCGATGCCGCCCGCGAAGTCGATGTACTCCTTGCCGTCGGCATCCCACAGCGTGGCGTTTTCGGCGCGCACGGCATAGAAGTCACACATGACGCCGACGCCGCGCGGCGTGGCCAGGGAACGACGGGTATTCAGGTCCTGATTTTTCATCTCAGCCTCGGATGGCAAGTGGGCGGTAAAGCCTTACTTTAATGCTACTATGGCCCCATTGGTGGGAACCACTTTTATAAATCAGGTAGAACCAATTGCGGTCCATTGTCGGAGACTTGCTGCAACTGCGCCTGGCCGATGCCGCTGGCGGGCCGATGAACAAGCGGCTGTACCATGGCATCCGCGAAGCCATCCTGGACGGATCGATTGCCGCCGACTCGCGCCTGCCCGCCTCGCGCGACCTGGCCGCCGAACTGGGCATCGCCCGCAATACCGTGGTGCACGTCTATGGCCAGTTGCTGGCCGAAGGCTACACCCGCAGCCTGCAGGGCAATGGCACCTTCGTCAACGCGTCGCAGCCCGACTCCTATCTGGCCAGCGGCCGCCAGTCGCGCCGCGCTCCGGTGCCGCAGCCGCGTGCGGCGCTGTCGGCGCGTGGCGCCGCCATCGTCGACGGCGTGTCGGCCTCGCCCTACCAATGGGGCGCCTTCATGCCGGGCGTGCCCGACCTGACCGAATTTCCGCACAAGAAGTTCGGCCGCATTTTTTCCGCGCTGTGGCGCAACCCCAGCCCCGATCTGCTGACCTACGCCTACGGCGGCGGCCTGCCCGCGCTGCGCGAGGCGCTGGCGCAGCATCTGGCGCTGACGCGCTCGATCGACTGCGAGCCGGACCAGATCCTCATCACCGAAGGCTCGCACCAGGCCATCGACCTGGCCACCCGCATCCTCGGCGAGGCGGGCGAGACCGCCTGGGTCGAAGACCCGGGCTATTGGGGCGCGCGTACGGTGCTGCAGGCCAACGGCCTGCATACCGTGCACCTGCCGGTGGACGAGGAAGGCATGCGCCTGCCGGACGCGGGCGCGGTGCCCGGCATGGCGCCGCCGCGCTTCATTTTCGTGACGCCGTCGCACCAGTATCCGCTGGGACCGGTGATGTCGCTGGCGCGGCGCCGGCAACTGCTGGCGGTGGCGCGCCAGCATGGCAGCTGGATCATCGAAGACGACTACGACAGCGAATTCCGCTTCTCGGGCCGGCCGATCGCCTCGCTGCTGGGCCTGGAGCCGGACGCGCCGGTGATCTACATGGGCACCTTCAGCAAGACGCTGTATCCGGGCCTGCGGGTCGGCTACCTGGTGCTGCCCAAGACGCTGACGGCGGCGTTCCAGGCGGCCCACGCCGAGCTCTACCGCGAAGGCCACCTGATGACGCACGCGGCGCTGGCCGCCTTCATTGCCGAGGGCCACTATGCCGCCCACATCCGCCGCATGCGCATGCTGTACGGGCGCCGCCGCGCCATGCTGGTCAACCTGATCGAGCGGCGCCTGGGACCCGAGTGGCTGCATCGCGACGCCAGCCTGGCCGGCCTGCACCTGGTGCTGACCATGCCGCCCCATATGGACGACCTGCGGGTGGTGGAGGTGGCGCGCCGCAAGGGCGTGCTGACGCGCGCCCTGTCGCGCTACTACGTTGGCGCCGAAGGCCGCCGGCCCGGCCTGCTGCTGGGCTATGCCTGCGTGCCCGAGCACGACATCGCGCGCAAGTTCGAAGTATTGCTGGAAAGCCTGGCCGAAGTGGCGCGCATGACGCCGGCCGCGCCGGCGCTGGTGGCGCAGCCGGCCTGACGCGGGTTTGGCAAGCCGGCGCCCGGTTTGCCATGCCGCTCAGGTTGGGCCGGGCTGCCCGCCGCCCAGCGCCGCCGCGAAGGCGGCGGCATTGCGCATGCCCTGGTCCTCGAAATTGGTGTTGAACACCGCATGCGCCTGCGCGCTTTGCCGCGCCAGGTCCTGGAAACGGCGCGCCAGCTCGGCCAGCTCGGCCTCCGAATACGTATATTGAAAGCGCCCCGACGAGGCGGCGCCGCTGGCGTTCCAGGTGGCGGCATTGCGGCCGTGCAGCCGCAGCAGCGTCAGGTCGGGGTGAGTGCATTCCCACACGGCCGGCACGCTGTTGTCGAAACCCTGCGGCGCGTCCACCACCGTGTGGACCACGCCCAGCTCGCGCTCGAACGCCAGCGTGGCCGCCGTGGCCTGGGCGGATTCGAACCAACTGAGGTGCCGGAATTCGACCGCCAGCAGGTGTTCGGGCAGGCGCCGCGCGCACTCGGCCACCAGCGCCTGGCCGCGCGGGCCGCGCCGCAGCCAGGGCGGAAACTGGAAATGCACCGCGCCCAGCTTGCCGGCCATGCGCAAGGGTTCCAGCGCCAACGTGTAGCGGCGCCAGAGTTCATCGCGCAGGTCGCCGGGCATGGCATGGTGGTAGATGACCGGTTCGGGCCAGTCGGCCAGCTCGCGGCGGATGTCGGCGGGCAGCGACGCCAGCGGCGTCTGGTGGCCGGTGAAGAGGCGGTAGGCCTTGATGTTGAAGACGAAATCGTCCGGCGTGCGCTGCGCCCACAGGTAGGCGTTTTCGGCGCTGGGCAGGGCGTAGTAGCTGGAATCGACCTCGGCCAGCCCAAAGCGGCTGGCGTAGAAGCGCAGCCGGGCCTGGGCGTCATGCGCCTGGCGCGGATAGAAGCGGCCGCACGCCAGCAGCGTGGGGTCGGTCCAGGAGGCGGTGCCGGTAAGCAGGCGCATGGGGGCGAAAGGGCGCGTGGCGTTCTGGTGGCGGGGCCGGGCGGCTGGGGCGCCGGCGGACGACCCCGTGGCTATCGGGAAACGGTCCGACGGTGGCCGGGTTCGACTGTTATGATACCTGGATATATCCCCAGGTATCGGGCCGCGCCGACCGCGCCCGCCGCCGCCCACCGCACGCCCATGTCCGACCAGAATCCCGCCCATCCGTCCGGCCGTCCCGATCCGCTGGCCGATCTCAACCCCGCCCAGCGCGAGGCCGCCGAGTTCGGCGTCGGCGGCACGGGCGACGACGGGCCGTTGCTGGTGATCGCCGGCGCCGGCTCGGGCAAGACCAACACCCTGGCGCATCGGGTCGCCCACCTGATCCTGAATGGCGCCGATCCGCAGCGCATGCTGCTGCTGACCTTCTCGCGCCGCGCCGCCCAGGAAATGGAACGCCGCGTCGGCAGCGTGCTGCAGCGGGTCATGAACCTGCGCGGCAGCCAGCAGCCGCCGTCGCTGCCGTGGGCGGGCACGTTCCACGCCATCGGCGCGCGCCTGCTGCGCGATTGCGCCCAGCGCATCGGCCTGTCCGAGGCCTTCACCATCCACGACCGCGGCGACGCCGAAGACCTGATGGGCATGGTGCGGCACGAGCTGGGCCTGTCGTCCACCAAGTCGCGCTTTCCGCTCAAGGGCACCTGCCTGGCGATCTACTCGCGCGTGGTCAACAGCCAGACGCCGGTGGCCGATGTGCTGCACGCCACCTTCCCGTGGTGCGCGCAATGGGAAGACGAACTCAAGAACCTGTTCCGCGCCTACGTCGCCGCCAAGCAGGACCAGCAGGTGCTGGATTACGACGACCTGCTGCTGTACTGGGCCGAGATGATGGGCGACGCGGCCATCGCCGCCGATGTCGGCGCGCGCTTCGACCACGTGCTGGTGGACGAATACCAGGACACCAACCGCCTGCAGGCGGCCATCCTGCTGGCCATGAAGCCCGATGGCCGCGGCCTGACCGTGGTGGGCGACGACGCCCAGTCCATCTATTCGTTCCGCGCCGCCACGGTGCGCAACATCCTCGACTTCCCGGCCCTGTTCCCGCAGCCGGCGCGTGTCATTACGCTGGACCGCAACTACCGTTCGACCCAGCCCATCCTGAACGCCTCCAACGCCGTCATCGGCCTGGCGGCCGAGCGTTACGCCAAGGATCTCTGGAGCGACCGGCAGTCGTCGCAATTGCCCGAGCTGGTCACCGTCAGCGACGAGGCCGGCCAGGCCCGCTGGGTCGCCGACCAGGTGCTGGCGCAGCGCGAAGGCGGCGCCACGCTCAAGTCGCAGGCGGCGCTGTTCCGCACCTCCAGCCACAGCGCCGCGCTCGAACTGGAATTGACCCGGCGCAACATTCCCTTCGTCAAGTTCGGCGGGCTGCGCTTCCTGGAGGCGGCGCACGTCAAGGACCTGCTGTCGCTGCTGCGCTGGGCCGAGAACCCGCGCGGGCGCATGGCGGGATTCCGCGTGGCGCAGCTGCTGCCCGGCATCGGCCCGGCCACCGCCGGCAAGCTGATGGATGCGATGGCGCAATCAGCCGAGCCGCTGCGCGCGCTGCGCGAGTTCAAGCCGGGGGCGGCGGCGCAGGCGGAGTGGGGCGCGTTCGCCGACACCTACGCGGCGCTGGCCGATCCAAACCTGCGCTGGCCGGCCGACGTCGACCTGGCGCTGCGCTGGTACGCCGGCCAACTCGAACGGCTGTACGACGATGCGCGGGTGCGCAAGACCGACCTGGACCAGCTGGTGCGCATTGCCGCCGGTTACCCCTCGCGCGAGCGCTTCCTGACCGAACTGACGCTGGACCCGCCCGACGCCACCAGCGACGAATCGGGCGCGCCGTCGCGCGATGAGGACTACATGATCCTGTCCACCATCCACTCGGCCAAGGGCCAGGAATGGAAGGCGGTGTACGTGCTGAATGTGGTCGATGGCTGTATCCCGTCCGACATGAGCACCGGCAGCGCCGAAGAGATCGAGGAAGAGCGGCGCCTGCTGTACGTGGCCATGACGCGCGCCAGGGAACGCCTGCAGCTGATCGTGCCGCAGCGTTTCTACGTGCACCAGCAGACCGGCATGGGCGACCGCCACGTCTACGGTTCGCGCACCCGCTACATCACCAACGCCATGCTGCCGCTGTTCGATCACTTGCCCAAGCCGCCGGACTTGCCGGCGCGCGAGGCCAAGGCGCCGCAGGCGCCCAGCGTGGACGTGGCCAGGCGCGTGCGCAACCTGTTCGCCTAGCGGGGCGTCCGCGCAGGCCGCGGGCGGGGCGCGCCGGTGGGCTATCATCGGCCGATAGGTTGCACCCGCAGGGCTCGCATCGCCAAAGGATGTCTATGTCTACCGAAGAGAATGCCGCCGCCGCGACCAATAGCGAAGTGGTGGCGTCCATCGCCTATGTGAACGGCCGGCGCGATCACGAGGTGCCCATCGAGGAGGTGGGCAAGCACGTCGATCCCGGCCGCAGCATGCTCTGGATCGGGTTGCGCAACCCCAGCCCCGAGCGGCTGGCGGACGTGGTCGGCCAGCTTGGCGCCTGCGACAAGAACCAGGAAGAAATGCTGGAGGCGCACCGCCGGCCCAAGATCATCGACTACGGCAACATGGTGCTGATCGTCGCCATCACCGTCGAAGTCGAGGCCGAGCGCCCCATCTTCGGCGAAACCCAGTTCCTGATCGGCGAGGGCTTCCTGGTCACGGTGCGGCGCGGGGCCACGGCCGGCCACAGCCCCTTGCGCGAACGGCTGGAGGCCTCGCCCGACCTGCTCAAGCGCGGCAGCGACTATGTCGCCTCCGAATTGCTGGACTGGCTGGTGGACCGCTATGTGGCGGCGGCGGGCAAGATCGAATCGGTGGTCGAGGGGGCGGAACAGAAACTGCTGATCCGCGGCGCCAAGGATTCGGATATCCGCAAGCTGTATCGCCAGCGCCGCGACCTGCTGCGCATCCACACCGTGGTGTCGCCGCTGGCCGAGATCTGCCGGCGCCTGGCGCGGGTCGAGATGTCGGCGGTGGACGAACACGCCCGGCCTTACTTCGGCGAGGTGGCCGACCGCGTGCTGCGGGTCGACGAACTGTTCAATGCCCTGCGCGAGTCGCTGGCCTTCGCCTTTGAAGCCAGCCTGATGATCGGCCAGGCGGCGCAGAACGACACCACCCGCAAGCTGGCGTCCTGGGCCGCCATCCTGGCGGTGCCCACGGCCATCGCCGGCATTTACGGCATGAATTTCAAGTTCATGCCCGAACTGGCGTCGCCGTTCGGCTATCCGGTCACGCTGGGCGTGATCGCCTCGGTCTGTTCGTTCCTATATTGGCGTTTCCGCAAGTCGGGCTGGCTGTAGCGCGGCCCCGGGGCGCAACCGTGCCATCGCGGGCGCGCCGCGCCGCCCGGCGGCCGCCGGGCTGTGGCAAACTGCCTGCGTTTTCCTCTCCGGAGCGCGGCCCGTGCGCGGCAATTCCCCCTTTCGCGGCGGCAGCAAGCTGACCGCCCTCGTCGTCGCCCTGATCCTGGCGGCGGCCGGCGCCCTCGTCAACTGGCTGCAACCTTCCGGCCAGGGCGATGCGCGCCCGGCCGGGCGGCCTGGCGCCAGCGCGCCCGCCGCGCCGGGCCGCGCGGACGCCGTGCCCGCGGGCAGCTATACCCTGACCGGCATGATCGTCAACGTCGCCGACGGCGACACCGTGACGCTGCGCGCGCCCGACGGCCAGCGCCGCATCCGCCTGGACAGCATCGACGCGCCCGAGGAGGGCCATGGCGCGGACCAGCCCGGCCAGCCCTATGCCGAAGCCTCGCGCCAGCACCTGGCCGGGCTGGTGGCCGGCAAGACCGTGACCGCCCAGTGCTACCTGAAGGATCCGTACGGCCGCGACGTCTGCGCCCTGATCCTGGAGGATGGCCGTTCCGCCAACCGTCAGCAGGTCGAGGCCGGCTATGCCTGGGCCTATACCGCGCGGCAGGGCGACTACCTGAACGACAAGGCCATGCCCGGCCTGCAACGCCAGGCCAAGGCCGCCGGGCGCGGCCTGTGGGCCGGCAAGAGCCCCATGCAGCCCTGGAAGTGGCGCTACGACTGCTGGCGCCAGCGCCAGTGCGGCTGAGCGCCGCGCGCCGGCGGGGGAAATCCGTCCTGCTGCGCGCGCCGCATGCCGCCCGCGAGGTCCCTAGGGGGATGCCAGGGTACTGGCGCGGTTACACCTTTGCTATTCTCTGTCGCACTGTATAGAAGGAAAGGTTTCCATGCGTGCTTTGATGCGGCTCTGGGCGGCGGCCATGATGCTGTTGCTGGCGTTGGCGGGCTGCTCCCGGGACGGCAGTCCCATCAACAGCCCCTATCCCTCCGGCGCCGAAGGCCAGAACACACTGTATTCGGCCTTCGTCAAGCGTTCGCCCAAGTACCTGGACCCGGCCAGCTCCTATTCCGGCGATGAAACCCCTTATACCTACAGCATCTATGAAACGCTGTACGGCTACCATTACCTCAAGCGGCCCTACCAACTGATCCCGCGCGCGGCGGCCTCGATCGATCCGCCGGTCTACCTGGACGCGCAGGGCAAGGTGTTGCCGGCCGAGGCGCCGGGCGAGCAGATCGCCGAAAGCGTCTACGACATCAAGATCAAGCCCGGCATCCGGTTCGCGCCGCATCCGGCCTTTGCCCGCAAGACCGACGGCAGCTATGACTACTTCCCGATCGCGCCTGAAGACCTGGCCGGCAAATACGCCATTCCCGACTTTCCGCGCACCGGCACCCGCGAACTGACCGCCGACGATTACGTCTACGCCTTCCGCCGCCTGGCCAGCCCGCGCGTGGCGTCGCCGATCTACTCGCTGATGGCCGAGTACGTCAGCGGCCTCAAGGAATACGGCGACCGCCTCCGCCAGCGCGACCAGGCGCTGCGGCGCGACCTGCCGGGCGGCGCCGGGGCCTCGTGGCTGGACCTGCGCGAACCTGACGGCTTCACCGGCGTGCAAGCGCTCGATCCGCACACGCTGCGCATCCGCGTCAATGGCAAATACCCGCAGTTCAAGTACTGGCTGGCCATGACCTTCACGGCCCCGGTGCCCTGGGAGGCCGATCGCTTCTACAACCAGCCCGGCATGGCCGAGCATGACCTGTCGCTCAACACCTGGCCGGTGGGCACCGGCCCCTACATGCTGGCCGAGTCGCTGCAGAATCGCCGCCACGTGCTGGCGCGCAACCCCAACTTCCATGGCGAGCCGTATCCCTGCGAGGGCGAGCCGGGCGACCGCGCCGCCGGCCTGCTGGCCGATTGCGGCAAGCCCACGCCGTTCATCGATCGCGCCGTGTTCAGCGTCGAGAAGGAAGCCATTCCGCTGACCGGTAAATTCATGCAGGGCTACTACGACGTGCCGCAGATCGAGCGCGGCGAATACGGCGTGGCCATGCTGGTGGCCGCTGGCGACAGCCAGGACAAGGCGCGCAAGTACGCCGAGCACGGCATCCGCCTGCCGACCACGGTCGAGACCGCCAACTGGTACATGGGCTTCAACTGGCTCGACCCGGTGGTGGGCAAGGGCGACACGCCCGAACAGGCCGAGAAGAACCGCAAGCTGCGCCAGGCCATCAGCATCGCCTTCGACTGGGAAGAGTACGTGGCGGTATTCGAGAACAGCCAGGCCTCGGTGGCCTACGGCCCGGTGCCGCCCGGCGTGCTGGGCTACCGCGAGCCGCCCGAGGGCGTGAACCCGGTGGTCTACGACCTGGTTGACGGCAAGCCGGTGCGCAAGTCCATCGACACCGCGCGCAAGCTGCTGGCCGAGGCCGGCTACCCCGATGGCCGCAACGCCGTGACCGGCGCGCCGCTGGTGCTGTACTACGACTCCATGACCGGCGGCGGGTCCAATCCGCAGTTCGACTGGATGCGGCGGCAGATGGCCAAGCTGGGGGTGCAGCTGGACGTGCGCGCGACCGACTACAACCGCTTCCAGGACAAGATGCGGCGCGGGTCGGCGCAGATCTTCCTGTGGGGCTGGAACGCCGACTATCCCGATGCCGAAAACTTCCTGTTCCTGCTGTACGGCCCCAACGCCAAGGCCAAGAGCGGCGGCGAGAACGCCGCCAACTACGACAGCCCCGAATACGACAAGCTGTTCGAGCAGATGAAGTTCCTGGATGACGGCCCCGAAAAGGAAGCCCTGATCCAGCGCATGGTCGCCATCGTGCAGCGCGACGCGCCCTGGATGTTCGGCTACTTCCCGATGTCGGGCGGCGCCTATCAGCAGTGGGTCGGCAACGCCAAGCCGACCCAGATGGTGCGCAACACGCTGCAGTACATGAAGATCGATCCCGCCCTGCGCGAACGCAAGATCGATGAATGGAATTCCCCCATCTGGTGGCCGGTGGGCCTGTTCGTGCTGCTGATCGCGCTGGCGATCTGGCCGTCCTACGTGGCGCTCAAGCGGCGCGAACGGCAGACCGCCTTCGCCCCGGCTTCCCGCAAGGAGCATCAATCATGATCGGCTACGTCATTCGCCGGTTGCTGTACGGCGTGCTGATTCTGATCGGCGTGAACCTGTTCACCTTCATCCTGTTCTTCGCGGTCAACACGCCCGACGACATGGCGCGTCTGGCCATCGGCGGCCAGCGTGTCAGCCAGGACGCGGTCGAGAAATGGAAGGCCGAACGCGGCTACGACAAGCCGCTGTTCTTCAACGCCCGGGCCAGCGGCACGGCGCAACTGACCGACACCGTGTTCTACCAACGCTCGGTGCCGCTGCTGGTGATGGACTTCGGCGCCTCCGACGGCGGGCGCGACATCGGCCGCGAGATCCAGACCCGCATGGGGCCAAGCCTGGCGCTGGCGGTGCCGACCTTCCTGCTGGGGCTGTTCGCCAGCATCGTGTTCTCGTTGACGCTGGTGTATTTTCGCGCCACCCGGCTCGACTTCTGGGGCGTGGTGCTGTGCGTGATGCTGCTGTCCATTTCCAGCCTGTTCTACATCATCGCGGGTCAATGGCTGTTCGCCAAGCTGCTGCGGCTGGTGCCGTTCTCGGGTTTCTCGGGCGGGCTGGACATGGTCAAGTTCCTGGCGCTGCCGGTGCTGGTGGCGATCGTCTCGCGCCTGGGGCCCGAGGCGCGCTTCTACCGCACCCTGTTCCTGGAGGAGATCGGCAAGGACTACGTGCGCACCGCGCGCGCCAAGGGACTGGCCGAGCGCGTGGTGCTGCTGCGCCACGTGCTGCGCAACGCCATGCTGCCGATCCTGACCAGCACCGTGGCCGCCTTGCCGCTGCTGTTCATGGGCAGCCTGATCGCCGAGTCGTTCTTCGGCATTCCGGGCCTGGGCAGCTACACCATCGACGCCATCAACGCACAGGATTTCTCCATCGTGCGCGCCATGGTCTTCCTGGGCGCGTCGCTTTACATCGTGGGGCTGATCCTGGCCGACCTTTCCTACACGCTGGCCGATCCCCGCGTCCGATTCGAGTAGCCGCCATGCCCAAGTTCGTATTCCTCTGGACCGACATCGCGCTGTGGCTGATGGTGCTGGGCGCGCTGGCCTATGTCTGGCACGCGCGGCGCAGCCCGAATCTGCGCGCGACCTGGGCGCGGGTGGCGCGCGACACGCCGGCGATGTGCTCGGCCGTGGTGCTGGCGGCGTTCGCGCTGATCGGCCTGCTCGATTCCATTCACTACCGGCCGCTGCTGCCGCCCGCGCCCGGCGCGGCCGCCGATGCCGCGCCGGTGTATGCGCCGGCCGTCAACTCGGCGCTCGACGGCCTGCTGCGCGGCAGTGTTCTGACGCGCCCCGAGAAAACCTATTCCAGCCCGCTGGCGGTGCGCCAGTTCACCAAGGAGACCTTGCTGGTCGATGACAAGCCGGTGCGCGATTTCCCGCGATTGCGGGCGGCCGGCACCCACCTGGCCGATCCCGACCGCGATCATCTCGGCGATGTTTCCTACCGCTTCGGCCTGGGCCTGGCGGCCGGGCTGGCGGTGGCGCTGGCCGGCGCCGGCCTGGTGTTCGCCTGCCTGGCGCGGCGCGGCGGCGCGGCGGCGGCGGCCGAGGCCCTGCTGGGCGGGCGCGCCGAGGTGCCGTGGCGCGCCATGGCCGTCACCTTCACTTTGCTATGCCTGGTGGCGGGGGCGCTGGCCGGTCTGTCCAGCGGCTATCACGCGCTGGGCACCGACCGCATCGGCAACGACGTGCTGTGGCAAGCGCTCAAGAGCGTGCGCACGGCGCTGGTCATCGGCAGCCTGACCACGCTGGCGATGCTGCCGCCGGCCATCGTGTTCGGCATCGCGGCCGGCTACTTCAAGGGCAAGGTCGACGACGCCATCCAATATCTCTACACCACCATCACCTCGATCCCGGGCGTGCTGCTGGTGGCCGCCTGCGCCTTGATGATGCAGGTCTACATCGACAACCACGCCGACCTGTTCGACACGTCGGCCGCGCGCGCAGACCTGCGCCTGTTCCTGCTGTGCATGATCCTCGGCTTCACCGGCTGGGCCGGCCTGTGCCGCCTGCTGCGCGCCGAGACCCTCAAGCTGCGCGAACTGGAGTACGTGCAGGCTGCGCGCGCGTTCGGCGTGTCGCACTGGCGCATCATGACGCGCCACCTGCTGCCCAACGTCGCGCATCTGGTGCTGATCACCGTGGTGCTGGAATTCTCTGGCCTGGTGCTGTACGAGGCGGTGCTGTCGTACCTGGGCATCGGCGTCGATCCCAGCATGAATTCCTTTGGCTCGATGATCGACGGCGCGCGGCTGGAAATGTCGCGCGACCCGATGATCTGGTGGAACCTGATGACCGCGTTTCTCTTCATGCTGGCGCTGGTGCTGGCCGCCAACCTGTTCGCCGACGCGGTGCGCGATGCCTTCGATCCGCGCACCCGCCGCTACAAGCCGGCCCGCCCGCCCAGCGTCGGCGGGTTCGGCCGCCGTCGGGGCGCGGTCCTCGCGGCCGATGCCCGCGCCGTCAAGCCGGGAGACACGCCATGAGCCAGGATATCCGCCAGGACGCGCCCTTGCTGGCGGTGCGCGGCCTGGACGTCGACATCGCCGGCGAGAGCGGCATGACGCACGCGGTCAAGCGGCTGGAGCTGGCGATTTCGCGGCGCGAGACGTTCGCGCTGGTGGGCGAGTCCGGTTGCGGCAAGAGCATGACCGCGCTGGCGCTGTTGCGCCTGCTGCCGGACGCCGGCCGCATCGTCGGCGGCCAGATCGACCTGGATGGCGAAGACCTCAACCGCCTGCCCGAAAGCGCGATGCGCGGCGTGCGCGGCGGTCGCATCGGCATCATCTTCCAGGAACCCGCCACCAGCCTCAACCCGGTCATGCGGGTCGGCGACCAGATCATCGAGACGCTGGTGGCGCACACGCCGCTGCGCGGCGCCGCGGCCCGCGCCCGCGCCATCGACTGGCTGCGGCGGGTCGGCATCGCGGAGCCGGAGCGGCGCATCGACGATTATCCGTTCCAGTTCTCCGGCGGCCAGAAGCAGCGCGTCATGATCGCCATCGCGTTGGCGGCCGAGCCGTTGCTGCTGATCGCCGATGAACCCACCACCGCGCTCGACGTTACCGTGCAGGCGCAGGTGCTGGCGCTGCTGGCCGACATCCAGCGCGAGATCGGTATGGCCGTGCTGCTCATCACCCATGACCTGGCGGTGGTGCGCAATGTCGCCCACCACGTGGCCCTGATGCGCGGCGGCGAGATTGTCGAGAGCGCCGACGCCGAGGAATTCTTTCGCGCGCCCAAGCACCCCTATGCGCGCCAGCTGTTCGACGCCATTCCCACCTTCGGCAAGCGTGGCCGGCCGCTCAGCGAGGCCGGCCGCGCGGCCGCGGCGGCAGAGACGGACACGCGCCGAGGCCGCGCGCGCGAACCGGGGGTGGTGCTGGACGTGCAGGACCTGAAAGTCCATTACCCGGTGCGCAAGGGGCCGCTGCGGCGCGTGGCGTCGTGGGTCAAGGCGGTCGATGGCGTGACCTTCACGCTGCGCGCCGGCGAAACCCTGGCGCTGCTGGGCGAATCGGGATGCGGCAAGACCACCACCGGCAAGGCGCTGCTGCGCCTGATCGATGGCGCCCATATCGCCGGCCGCGCCATGCTGCAGGGACAGGACCTGCTGACCGCCGACCGCGCCCGCTTGCAGCGCCTGCGCCAGGACATCCAGATCGTGTTCCAGGACCCCTATGCGTCGCTCGATCCGCGTATGCGGGTCGGCGACATCCTCGACGAAGGCCTGGCGTCCCTGCGCCGCGGCATGGCCGCGCGCGAACGCCGCGAGCGCGCCGCCCGGCTGATCGAGCGTGTCGGCCTGCCGGCCGACACGCTGGCCCGTTATCCGCACGAGTTCTCCGGGGGGCAGCGCCAGCGCATCGCTATCGCGCGCGCGCTGGCGGTGGAACCGAAGGTGCTGATCTGCGACGAGCCGACCTCGGCGCTGGACGTGTCGGTGCAGGCGCAGATCCTGGACCTGCTGCGCGAGCTGCAGGACGAGCTGGGCATCGCCTACCTGTTCATCACCCACAACTTCGGCGTGGTCGAATACCTGGCCGACCGCATCGCGGTGATGGACGGCGGCCGCATCGTCGAGCTGGGCGAGGCCGACGCGGTGCTGCACGCGCCGCGCCAGGACATGACGCGCCGATTGCTTCAGGCGGTGCCGCGCCTGCAATTCGGCTCGGCCTGAGGCGCGTCGGCGGGTTCCCGGCCCGATCCCTGGCCACGCCGCGCCCGCGGGGCCGGCCCCATGAAATACGCCCCGGTCCTTGCGAACCGGGGCGCGGCCTGCCTGCGCGGCGGCGTTCAGTCGTGGGCGTTGCGGGTTTCCAGCCAGACCAGCGTGTCGTGCCGCAGGGCGCGCACGCACTGCGCCAGGAAGGCATGCACCACCTCCAGCTCGCTGGCGTCGTAGCGCCGGGCCATCAACACCACTGCTTCGGCCACCCATTGGCGCTCCTGGGCCAATTGCTGACATTGCTCCTCGACCGGCCGGATCACGATCATGCGACGATCCAGCGGATGGCGGCCCCGCTGCACATAGCCGGCCGCTTCCAGACGGTTGATCAAGGCGGTGGCGCCGCCGGAGCTGATGCCCATCAACTGGGCCAGTTGCCCGGTGGGCAGGGCATCGAACTCCATGACCAATTCCAGCGCCTTCAGATCCGCCAGGGGGATACCCAGTTTCTCCGCCAGGGCCGACTGGCACGCCGCGTTGTACACGGCGAACTGCCGGCCCAGCATCAGGGCGATGTCGTCGAGCGTTCCCGGTCGCAGATCGTTATGGCGGGATTCAGGCATCACTGTGACATGCTCATGGTGGACGATGGTTTCTTGTTGCAGCATGGCGTCGCTCCCTCACGGACCGGTTGATCACTTGTTGGCCGTCAGGCCGCCCAGCAAGCCGCCCAGCAGGCCGCCGTTGGTCGAGCCGCTGCCGCTGCTGGTGCCGCCGTTGACGCCGGCCGTCACGCCGCCCAGCAGGCCACCGAGCAGGCCGCCATTGCTGGCCGAACCCGCGGAGGAACCGCTGCCGCCGGCGCTGGCCGTGCCGCCACCCGTCAGTCCGCCCAGCAGACCGCCCAGCAGGCCGCCGTTGGCGCCCGTGGTGCCGCCACCCGCGGTGCCGCCCGTGGCGCCCGTCACGCCACCCAGCAGGCCGCCGAGCAGGCCGCCGTTGGCCGCGCCGCCCGTGGCGCCGCCGAGGTTGCCAGTGACGCCGCCCAGCAGGCCGGTCACCGGGGCCAGCAGGCCGCCATTGGCGCCACCGGCGCCGCCGGTCACGCCGCCCAGGATGCCGGTGATGGGGCTGAGCAGGCCGCCATTGTTGCCGCCGACCGCGCCACCCAGGCCCAGGCCGCTGGTCAGGGACGCGACCGCGCCCGTGGCATTGGCCAGTGTGTTGCCGAGCGGGTTGGTGTTGCCCGGCGTGGCGTTCAGCAGGCCGCCGGCACTGCTGACCGCGCCGCCCAGGCCCTGCAGCACGCCGTTCAGGCCGGCGACATCACCGCCGGGCAACTGCGTGCCGAGATTGCTGACCGTGCCGCCCAGGGTGTTGAGCAGACCGGCCACCGGCGTGCCCAACTTGGTCGTGGCGCCGACTTGCTGCGTCAGGCCGACCACGGTCCCGGCCAGCGGGCTGGCGGTGGGGTCGAGGGCCGCGCCCAGGCCGCCCAGCGTCGGCTGCAGGCCCAGCGGCAGCACGTTGTCGACGGTCTTGCCGACATTGGCCAGGGCCGGTTCCAGCAAGGGCTTGGACGGGCCGTCGAGCACGCCGCCGGTGACGCCGCCGACCAACTGGTTGACCGGGTTCAGCAGGCCGCCCTGGCCCGACAGGCCGGCGGTCAGCGCGCCCACCGCGTTGGTGGCGTTGCCCAGGATAGTGGTCAGCGGTTGCGGATTCTGCGGGTCGGCATTGAGCAGGCCGCCGGTGCTGGCGACCGTCTTGCCCAGGCCTTCGACCAGGCCACCGACGCCGCTGCTCAGGCCGCCGGGCAGGCCGGTGCCCTTGACCGTGGTGCCCAGGTCCTGGACCAGGCCGCCCACTTGCTGGACGGTGCCGTCGACCGGCTGGCCCAGACCGGTGGTCGCGCCCACTTGCTGGGTCAGACCCACCACCGTGTCGACCACCGGCTTGACGGTCGGATCGAGCGCCTTGCCGACCCCACCCAGCGTGGTGTCCAGATTCAGGGGCAGGGCATTGTCGACAGCGCCGCCGGTATTACCCAGCGTGGTTTGCAGCAAACCCGTGGTGACGGGATCGGTCGGGTTATTCGGGTTGTTCGGATCGCTCGGGCCGCCCGGGTTGGTCGGCACATTCGTGCCGGGCAGGGAGGCCGAACTCTTGTCGCTACCACCACCACCACCGCCGCACGCGGCCAGGGCGCTCATCAGCGCGGCTGCCATAACGGTGGAAGTCAGAATACGTTGTACGCGTTGCGTTTCAATCTTGGCATTCATGGCGAGCTCCTGTGGGGGATGTGTCAGGCGGCGAAACTGCCCGATACATCCCTACACGCATAAACCATGCCAATATTTTCCGAATGCCGTTCGAGTCCTTTTTTGGGTTGATTTTTGTTTATAAAAAATCGTTTAAAATCAATTAGTTAAATATAAAACAGAGGGTTTGCACCAATATTGAGAATCCCCCATTTTTACGATCACGCGCAGCCTGCGAATGTTACGTTCGAGCCCGTATCAGCCGTTACGTTACGGGCGACGTTACGTAACGCGGTGTGTGCAACAGGCAAAAAAAAGCGCCTGTCGCAACAGGCGCGGGATCATCGGCGCGGCGCCTCAGAAGGCGTCGTAATACAGCGAGTAATTGGCGTTGAAACGCACGTCGCGATTGTTGTTGACGGTGGCCGAGCCAATCGGTTTGGCCACGTTGAAATCAAACAGATAGTACTTGTCGTCGGTAAAGCGCAGCCCCAGGGCCACCGAAGACAGATGGCGCTGATTCAATTGCTGCAGGCTCGAATTGTTGTACCAGGTGCGCGCATAGTCGATCAGCGCATACGGCTGCACATTGGTCAGATATTGCCAGCCGATACCGAAGCGGCGATTCACCTCGGCCGAAACCCCGACGCCCTTGTCGCCGCTCTGCTCGCCTTGCGGATAACCCATCGCGTAGCGCCAACTGCCGAAAGACACCTGTTCGGACGACGGCAGGATGTTGCTGGAGTACTGCGCGGCGCCGGACAGGGTCAGGCCGAACTGCGCCGGCAGCGCGAAAGTCTGCTTGGCATTCAGGTTGTAGCGGGTGAAATCCAGGTCGAGCACCGGCACCGCCGAATAGCCGTAGTTGGTGTTGATCTCCTTCTTGGCGCCGGCGGCGTCGAAGCCCTTGGCGACCGCCAGCGTCACGTCGGAAGTCATGGATTCCGACACCTGGATATAGCGCATTTCGAGGTTGGCCGCGCGCACTTGGGCATCCTGCTGCAACCAGCGGTCGGATGCCTTGGCCTCATAGCGGTCCTTCGAGTTGGCGGCGTACACCCCCAGCGTGCCGGTCAGCGAGCGGGTGTTGTTCAGCAGGAACGGGTAGCTGATGCCGATGCCGATGCGGTCGTTCTTGACCCGGCGATTGAAGCCCAGGTATTCGATCGCCTCGTCCTTGGGCCGCGCGTCATAGTGGTAGCCATCCACCTTGACCGCCAGGCCGTCGTTGCCCAGCGGCACGCGGATTTCGCCGGACACGTATTTGACGTCGTCGGTATTGAACGGCACCGACGCCGTCAGCTTGACCTGTTCGCCCAGCGGGGTGAGGCTGTTGGTGGCGACGTTGACCAGGGGCTGCATGCCGGTGCCCAGGTCCGCCACGCCGCCGGTCAGGCTGACCGGTTGGCGCGATGCCGCCAGCACCAGTTCGGTAGCGCCGTCGGCGCGGCGCGGCAGGTCCAGCGAGGGCGTGAATTTCACGCCGGGCACCGTGCGCATCAGATTCAGCACGCGCTCCAGCGTGGCCTGCTGCAGCGGCTTTTCCTGCTTGAGCGGCTCGGCCAGCGATTCCAGGCGGTCCTGCGCGTTGCCGATGTCGCCCTCGATGCGCACCGTGCCGATGTAGCCCTCGACCACGGTCACCACCACCAGGCCGTTGGCGAAGTTCTGGTTCTGTACCAGCGCGAACGACAGGGGATAGCCGCGCTCGCGGTACAGCTGCGTGATCTTGTCGACCTGCTGCACCAGCTCGCCCAGGCTGATCTCCTTGCCCGACAGCGGCGAAAGCAACGCGGCCACGTCCTCGAACGGTATCGCATGCACGCCGGTGACATCGAAATGCCGCGGCACGATGCGCTGCGCCAGGCGCGCCTGCAGCGCCCGTTGTTCCGGTGTCTGCGTCTGCACCACCGGCGGCGGCTGGGTGGCGCTGGGCGGGCGCTCGATCTGGGGCAGGGCATCCACCGGGTTGCCGCGCAATGGGCCGTCGGCGTGCGCCGCGCCCAGGGGGGCCAACATGCAGATCAAGGCGAGGGAAAGCGGACTTGCAGGAAGCGTGCGTCTCATGCCGTGGTGTCTCTTGTTTGCCGCAAGCGCCGTTTAAACAGGCTCCGGATAAATCGTCCGAATAAGACTTGGATATATGCGGCCGCCGTATAACTAAACCCGGTCGCGCGCCGCACAGGCGGTATGTTGCCAGCGCGGGGAGGCAATGACAAATTATTTCATTGTGACTGCCTGGGAACTGGATATAACAACAGAGCGCAATGAAATGCAATTGTGGCAACGCCGATCTCGCGTTTTCCTGCATACGGGAAAATGGTGTCGGTGAATTTCAGAATATTCGTTACAAGTAAGCCGTCGCAGTGTTGCGAATACTGGTACAAACCCTGATGTGTATTAATTGTTAATAGATAAGACTATATAAACGTTTCAAAACACATCAGGTTTACAGGCTCTCGGGAGTCCGCAGATGGACCAGGATGACCGCAACAGAATCGTCGAAAGCAGCGCGCCCGCAATGACTTGCCGGCGGCCTGTTCACGGGGGGCGCGCATGAATCCGGGCGACATCGTTCCGCTTTCGTTCAATGCCGGTCTGGTGGGGCTTTCGTTCCTGATCGCGGTGCTCGGCTCCTATGTGGCGCTGCTGGCCGCGGTCGGCATCCGTGCCGAAACGCAGGACGGCGAGATCCGCATCGGTTACATCATCATCGGCGCCCTGGCGATGGGCGGCGTCGGTATCTGGAGCATGCATTTCATCGGCATGCAGGCCCAGGAGCTGCCGTTCAGCGTGAGTTACCAGGTCGGTATGACGGTGCTCAGTTTCGTGGTGGCGGCGGGGTTTTCCGGCTGGGCCTTCTGGTATGTAGGCCGTGACCGCTTCACATTTATGCGTTGCCTGGTCGGTGGCGTGGCCGCCGGCCTTGGCGTGGCGGCGATGCATTATGTGGGCATCAGCGCCATGCGCATGCCGGCGATATTCATGTGGAACCTGCCGATGGTTGTTTTATCGGTATTGATAGCGGTAATTGCCGCATCAGCCGCGCTGTGGCTGGCTTTCAATACGCAGAACGAGTTTCAGCGCGCCGCGGCGGCTGTTTTGATGGCGATCGCGGTGTGCGGCATGCATTACACCGGCGCCGCGGCCGGCACCGTGGTCTGTACCGCCCCGCGCGATTTTTCCAGCATGCAGATCGGCGGCGTGATGCTGCCGTACATCGCGTTCGGGTTGTCGGTGGTCATGTTGCTGGTGATGCGCTGGCATCTGCAGCGTGCCTCGCGCCGGTTCCGCGCGCGCCTGGCGCAACGCATCGATTCGATCATTGAATCGGTCCCCGCGGTGGAGCCGGGCAGGACGCCCGGCTCCACCCTGGGGCCGGGTTGAGGGCCTGTCCACAGGCTTTGCGGTACCCGGAAGGGGCGAGGGTGTGGAACACGCCAGCGCACCGGCAGTTCCGGGCTTAGGGGGCCAGTGCCGTCCCGGCGGCTTGGCTCGATCATCAAGCGAGACCTCAGGAGCTCGACATGAAAGCGAAACTTGCGCAGTTCTGGAACGACGAAGATGGCATTACCGCCCTGGAATACGGGCTGATCGCGGGCACCATCGCGGTGGCGCTGGTGGCGGCTTTGGCGACATTCACGGGCGCGCTCAGCGGCCTGTTCACGTCGCTGCAGGCCAAGCTCGCCGCTGCCTCCACGTGAGGCCGCGGGGCCCGGCCGGTTGCCGGCGGGCCTGGCCGTGGCCAGGCAACGCCGGGCGGCCGGGCCGGCCGCCGCGCCTGGCGCGGAATCGATGTTGACTGCGTTTGCCGCGCGGCGGATCGAGGCGGTTGCGGGTTGACGGCGTTGCGCCCGGCGGCGTGAGCGCCGGGCGCGGCCCGGCTTTGCCAGTCGGTCAGAGAAAGGAGACGGTGTTCGTCTGGACGGACACTCCCGTTGTTGAATCCGAAACCGTCGGAAGGTCCTGCCTTGTATCCAGGGGAAGTGCTGTGGTGGCTGTTGTTCGCATGCTGGAATCTGGTGTTGGTATACACCGATCTGCGCTATCGCCGCGTACCCAACACGCTCATCGTCGCGGGATTCGCGGGACAGGCGCTGTGGTTGCTGGCCGCATGGCTGGTGCCGGCCTGGAGCTATCCGCCGCGCTGGACCGGCTGGTCCATGGCGCTCGCCGGCTTTGCGCTGGCATTGCCCTTCTTTCCCCTTTGGACCCGGCGCCTGATGGGCGCGGGCGACGTCAAGGCGATCGCCATCCTCGGCCTCTTGATGGGCTTTGCTCCCTTGTCGATGACGCTAGTGGCCGCCAGCCTGCTGGCCGGCCTGCATGCCTTGCTCTACCGGTTCATCGCCCGCAGCCGGACGTTGCCGCTTCGGGCCCGTCAGATCCCCTACGGCGCCTACCTCGGCCTGGCCGCCCTCAGCGTGGCGTTTATTCCCTTGAATTCGGACTGGTATTCGTGGTGTTCTTCCTGGTGTTCTACGCCATCCTGACGTACGCACTGGTGTTCACCGCGCAGCACTCGGTCACCCTGGCCGCGCAGGACGGCGCGCGCAAAGTGCTGCAATGGCAGCCGGGCGCCACCTCGCTGGCCATGCGCGCCAACGCCGGCCGCGATATCGCGCTGGACCGCGCCGGCTGGATCACCACCATGTCCTCGGCCGCCGTCGCCGTGGCGGTGTGCGGGGCCGCGGGCACACTCAGCAGCGCCGCCGGCGGCGCCTGCAGCGGCCAGCCGCTCAGCGCCGACCAGATCGAAGTGACGGTCAGCTACCCCTACGGCGCCAATCCGCTGATTCCCAATTTCCCCTTTCTGGCCCAGGCCCTGATGCCGCCTTCCAGCGTGCTCAGCGCGCGCGCCACGGTCCATCTGGGCAATGCCCTGGACGGGAGCAACTGATGGCCGCGCGCGCCGCCGCTCCCGCCATGCGCGGCCACGGGCGCCGCCAGCGCGGCATCGCCACGCTCGAATTCTCGTTGATGGTGACCATGCTGCTGATGTTCGTCTGCGCCGTGGTCGGCTATGGCGTGCTGTTCTGGATGCAGCAGCAGCTGGCCGCGGCCGCCTCCGAGGGCGCGCGCGCCGCGGTCCACGCGCGCTTTGCCGGCGAGGCGGACGTGCCCGGCGCGGCCTGTTCGGCGGCGATGAGCGTGTTCGGCAGCGGCTCGGCGGTTGCCTGCCGCACCACCAGCGCGCCCTGCGCCTGGAGCGGGTCGGGCGGGCAGACGGCGCAATGCAGCACCGTTGCCATGACGTTCAACGTGCAGGCCTGGCCGGTGTTGTCGACCTTCCAGGCGTTCATCGCCATGTTGCCCGGCACCGACAAAAACTGGATTCCGACCCGGCTGTCGTCCAGGGCCATCGTGCAAATTTCCCAAGGGGCGCCATGAGCAGTCTGAGCAAAATCATCGCGGGTGTGCTGCTGGCCGCGGGGCTGGTGCTGGCGTTCGTGGCATGGCGGCTGGCCTCGGCGCCGCCGCCACCCGCGCCGGCGCCGGCCAGCCCGGTGGCGACCACGCCGCCGGCGCCGGCCGAGGCGCCGGTCAAGCGCTATCCCGTGGTGGTGGCGGCCGCGGCGATTCCCGCGGGCACGCGCCTCGAAGGCGACAAGCAGCTCAGGATCGATCAATGGCAGGTGGCGCTGTCGGGCAGCTACAGTTCGATCAAGCCGCTGCAGGGAGCCTATACGCGGGTCGACCTGGCCGCCGGCGATCCATTGCTGCCGAGCATGCTGGCGCAGGGGCTGGCGCGCCAGCTCAAGCCGGGCGAGCGCGCGCTGGCGATCGCCGTCGACGAGGTGGTGGGCGGCGCCAACCGCATTGCGCCGGGGGATCTGGTAGATGTGTTCTTCGTGGTGGAAAAGGGCCTGGAGATCCCTGGCGGCCAGGCGCGCTTGCTGCAATCGCAGGTGCGCGTGCTGGCATACGGCGCGGCCTCGGTGGACGGCCCCGAGGAAAAATCCCTGTTGCCCGGGCCGCCGGGGCAACCCGCCAGGACGGCGGTGCTGGCCGTGCCGGTCGAGCATGTCAACGAACTGATGCTGGCCAGCCGCGCCGGCCGCTTGCAATTGGCGCTGCGGCCGATCGGTGACGACGGCAAGCCCGACACCCGGCTGTTCGCGCAGCGCAGCGCCGTGCTGCCCGCGCGCGCCGACCTGACCGCCGAACAACTCGAACAATTGCAGAGCGGCCCGAACCGCGCCTACGCCGGCGACAGCCTGGCTCAACTGGACGCGCCTACGCCGGCCGCCAAGCCCGTGCCGGCCCCGGCTGCCAGGCCCGCGCCGGCCCGCGCCGGCAGCGGCCGGACCGTGGAAATACTGCGAGGAGAAAAATCCGAGCGCGTGCGCTATTGAAACGTGGCTGCGCGTGGCCTGGTGCCGCCCGCGGCTGGACCTTCCCTGTTACTCAGATCCAGCAAATGAAGAGATTTCAGCGCACCACCCTGACTTGTGTCCTGTCGGCCGCGGCGGCGATGGCCGGCGGCAGCGCCGCGCTGGCGCAGACCGCGCTGCAAACCGCGCCGGGCGCCAGCGCGCCCGCGCGCGACATCGTGGTTGGCGTCAAAGGCCAGCAGACGCTCCTGCTGGACGGCGCGCCGGCGCGTATCGCCATCGGCGATCCCGATGTGGCCGACATCAAGGTGTTGCCGGCCTCCGGCAAGCGCCAGGCGGCGTTGCTGCTGTATGGCAGGAAGCCCGGAACCACGCAGTTACAGGTCTGGACCGGCGCCAACGCCGCGCCGCAGCGCTGGAACCTGCGGGTCGCCGGCGAGGTGCAGCAGGTCATGGCCGGGCGGGGCGTGTCCGGCGGCGCCAACGTCGACGTGGCGGGCGACCGGGCGGTGATCTCGGGCCAGGCCGACTCGCCACTGACGCACCAGGCCTCGGTGGCCGCCGCCAGCGCGACGGTGGGCGGCAAGAACGTGGTCGACGTGTCGACCGCCGGCACGGGCGGCGTGGTGCAGGTCGAGGTCAAGGTGGTCGAGGTCTCGCGCTCGGTCATGAAGCAGGCCGGCATCAGTTTCGCCGGCCGCAGCGGTCCGTGGGGCGGCACCAACTCGATCACCCCGGACGGCTTTTCCGCGCCGCTGGGTTTCAACAAGGGCGCGGCGCTGGCCTCGGGCTTCTCGCTGTTCTACGACTCCAATGATTTCAGCGCGCGCCTGCGGCTGCTGCAGAACAATGGCATGGCGCGCGTGCTGGCCGAGCCTACGCTGGTGGCGCTGACGGGCCAGAGCGCCAGCTTCCTGGCGGGCGGCGAACTGCCGATTCCCGAGGCTGGCGGCCTGGGCACCACCACGGTGACGTTCAAGCCGTTCGGCATCGGCCTGACCGTCACGCCCACGGTGCTGTCGCGCGAGCGCATTGCCCTGAAGGTGGCGCCGGAGGCCAGCGAACTGGACTACAGCAATGCCATCGCGGTTTCCAACGGCACCAATTCGACCACGCTGATCCCGGCGTTGCGCACGCGCCGCGCCGACACCACGGTGGAACTGGGCGATGGCGAGAGCTTCGTCATCAGCGGCCTGGTGTCGCGCCAGACCCGGGCGCTGGTCAATAAAGTGCCGATGCTGGGTGACCTGCCCATCATCGGTTCGTTTTTCCGCAGCGTCGATTACACCCAGGAGGACACCGAGCTGGTGATCGTGGTGACGCCGCGCCTGGTGCGGCCCATTGCGCGCGGTGTCACGCTGCCGCTGCCCGGGGCCAGGCAGGAGGCGGCCGATACCGCGTTCAACGCTTGGGGGTACTACCTCATGGGGCCTGCGGGCGGGCAGCAAATGCCGGGCTTTTCACGGTGAGCGATATGAAGACACATGCCAGGGAGTGGGTTGGCTTGCAGAACGGCAATCGGTTTCTGTTTTGTTCCAGGGGCGACAGCGTCGCCGCCCAGCTCGGCCAGGCGCTGGGCGACATGGGCATGTTGACCCAGGAAGTCCCGGGCGTCGAAGAATTCGGCAGGCGCCTGGCCGAGATCGAGCCGCAGGTGGTGTTCCTGGACTTCACCCTGAGCGAGGACGAACCCGGAAAGCTGTTCAAGTCGGCCGAGCTGGCGCGTCTGCTGGCGCGCATCGCGCCGGCGATCCCGCGTGTCGCGGTAGGCCTGCTGAGCCAGCCGGAAGGCGCCATCGCCGCGCTGCGCGCCGGGGTCAGCGACTTCGTCGATCCGACCGTGGCGCCGCAGGAAGTCAAGGACGTGGTGCAGCGCCTGCTGGACGGGCCGGCCGGCGATGGCCGCATGGATGGCTCGCGCCGCAGCGTGCTGCTGCTGGGCGCCCGCCCCGGCGTCGGCACCAGCACCCTGGCCGTGCACCTGGCGGGTATGGTGCAGGATCGTCTCAAGCAGCAATCCGCCGCGCGCGGCGCGGCTTCCGGCGTCAAGGGCGCCAAGCCGGCCAGCGACAACGGCAGCCACTTGCCCCTGGACAGCCGGGTGGCGCTGATGGACCTGGGCTGGCCGGTGGGCGATTGCCAGCTGTACCTGAACATCGGCGGCGATTTCGATTTCGCCGAGGCCGCGCGCAACCTGCGCCGCCTCGATTCGACCTTGCTCAGTTCGGCCATGTCGCATACCGCCAATGGCCTGAGCGTGCTGGCGCTGCCGCGCGACCTGAGCCAGATGCGCGAGGTGTCGCAATCCGATTCGCTGCTGGTGTTCGAACGCATGCGCCAGCATTTCGGCGTAGTGGTGGCCGATTCGGGCGGGTTCAGCAATCCCGAATTCGTCGCCGGCCTGGCGCGCGCCTCGCAGCATAACTGGATCGTCACCGACCAGAGCGTGGGCGCGCTGGTGTCGTTGGCCGGGCTCTTGCAGGAGCTGGAGCAGTTGCATGTGGACCGCCGCAGCCTGGGCCTGATCGTCAACCGCTACGACGAGCGCTATGGCATGACGGCGCAGCAGATCGCCGAGCGTTTCCAGCTCGATCTGATCGGCACGCTGCCGGACCGCACGCTGGCGCTGATGGTCTGTACCAACCAGGGCCACCTGTTGCACGAGGAGGCCGAGCGCGACATCTACGTGCGCGCGGTGCAGGCGCTGGCCGAGAAGCTGAGCGCGGAAGAAAACACGCCCGGCGGCCGGGCAAGCTGGCTGGCCACCTGGCTGCCCGGCGTGCACCGCCGCATGGTGGTCGAGTAACGCAGGCGGCGGGATCCCACATGATCATGACAGCGACCATAGAATTCGGCGGCGATGGCGACAAGGGCTTCGCGGCATCCAACCGCTTCCAGGAAGTCAAGACGGCGGCCTACGAACACCTGCTCTCGCGCATCGAGGAACTGGGTGCGGAGTTCGGCCGCTGGGCGCGTTCGGCGATCCAGGAGTTCGTCGACATCGAAGTGGCCAGCTTCGTGCGCCTGCGGCGGGTGCCGATCAACGAAGGCGAGATGCGTCAGATCGCCGAGGCCCTGACCAAGGAACTGGCCGGGCTGGGGCCGCTGGAGGACCTGCTGGCCGACCCGGCGGTCGAGGACATTCTCATCAACGGCTACGACAACGTATTCGTCTCGCGCCGCGGCGTGCTGGCGCGCGAGACGCTGCGTTTCACCGACAACCAGCATGTGCTGCGCATCGTGCGCCGCATCCTGGCGCCGATCGGACGCCGGCTGGACGAATCCAGCCCCATGGTGGACGCGCGCTTGCCCGATGGCGGACGCCTGAACGTGGTGATCGAACCGCTGGCCGTGGATGGCCCGATGGTCTCGATCCGGAAATTCCGCCAGGACCCGCTCAAGCCGGCCGACCTGCTGACGCTGGGCACCTTCGACGAGGACATTTACCGCCTTCTGAACGAGGCGGTAAAGAACCGCTGCAACATCCTGGTGTCCGGCGGCACCAGTTCGGGCAAGACCTCGCTGCTGAACGCGATGGCCTTTTTCATTCCAGAGACCGAACGCGTGGTGACGGTGGAGGACACGGCGGAACTGTCGCTCAACCACCCGCACGTGGTGCGGCTGGAATCGCGCCAGGGGGGCTTTGACGGCAGCGGCGCGGTCAGCATCCGCGAGCTGATCCGCAACAGCCTGCGGATGCGCCCCGATCGCGTGGTGGTGGGCGAAGTCCGCGGCGCCGAGGTCATGGACATGCTGCAGGCCATGAACACCGGCCACGAGGGCTCCATGGCCACCATCCACGCCAATTCGCCGCGCGAGTGCCTGTACCGGATCGAGATGCTGGCCGGCTTTGCCGGTTTCCAGGGCAGCGAAGACAGCCTGCGGCGCCAGATCGCCAGCGCGCTCGACTTCATTGTGCAGATCGGCCGCCTGTCCAACGGCAAGCGCCGGGTGCTGTCGGTCACGGAAGTCACCGGCATGGGCGATAGCGTGATCTCGACGCAGGAACTGTACCGCCACGAATCCTTCACCACGCCCGAGGGCGAGGAAAAGGACCGCTGGAACTGGCTCGGCATCCACCCGCATACCCCCAAGCTGGCCAAGCTGCGCAATGAACAGCGGCCGCCCGACAACGCGCCGCCCGAATCCGACGGCGGCGGCTTCTGGAGCAGGAGGCGCTGATGCTGCAAGCCGGCGTGATCGGTGGACTGGCGCTGGTGCTGGCCCTGGCGGCGGTGCTGCTGTGGCGGCACGCCAACAGCGGCCAGCGGCGCGCCGCCAGTTCGGCCTTTCTCGAAGATCAGTTGCGCCGCAGCCGCGGCGCGCCGGTCAGCGGCAAGATGCCGTTCGCGCAGGGCGCGCGCGCGCTGCGCAGCGGCTTTTCGCGCTGGGACATGCTGTTGCTGCAGGGCGGGGTGCGCCAGAGCCCGGGCTTCTACGCCAAGTTGATCCTGCCCATCGTGGTGGGCGCGCTGCTGGCCTGGGCTTTCCTGGGCTGGCTGTCGGCCCTGGTGGCGCTGGTGCTGCTGTCGGTGTTCGCCTATTTCCTGCTGTGGCTGCGCGCCGACCGGCGCCAGCGGCGGCGGGTGTCGCAGCTGCCGGCGTTCCTGGACAACATCGTGCGCCTGGTCACCATCGGCAACAGTATGGCGGCGGCCTTCCAGACAGCCGCGGCCGCCACCGACGAACCGCTGCGCGAAGTGGTCGAGACTGCGGCCGCGCTGAGCCGTTCGGCCAAGGAACTGGATGCGGCGCTGGTGCAGGTCTCGCGCCAGTACGACATGAAGGAGCTCTACATGGTGGCGGCGGTGGTGTCGGTGGCGCTGCGCTTTGGCGGCCGCAGCGACCAGGTGCTGGAACGCATGGCGGCATTCATGCGCGACATCGGCCAGGCGCGCGCCGAGCTGTCGGCCAGTTCGGCCGAGATCCGGCTGTCGGCCTGGATCCTGGCGCTGCTGCCGCTGGGCATCGCCGGCTTCATCATGGTGGCCAACAACGACTTGTTCATGGGACTGTGGGTCGACCCGCTCGGCTTCAAGATGCTGATGACGGCGGTCTGTCTGCAACTGGGTGGCTCGTACATCCTGTACCGCATGGCCAAGGCCATTTGAGGACGCCGCGGATGCCAGCGATCGAATCCTGGAATGTCTCGACCGTGCTGGCGGTGGCGTTGATGCTGGTCGCCGCCGCGATGCTGATCGTGGGCCTGAGCATGACACGGCGCCTGCGCGGGCAGGACCGCAGCCGCCAGGTGGTGGACCAGGCCCTGGCCAAGCGGGAGGGCCGCGCCAGGGCGCCGGCCGAAGCGCCGGCGCCGGCCGAAGGCGGGCAGGGGCGGCTGGCGGCGGCCACGCGCGCGGCCGATTCGTTCGGCAAGCGCCTGAGCGAAGGCCGCTTCGCCGAGGCCCTGCTGGCCGGCGAGGACCGCAAGCTGGTCGACCTGGCGGGTTATGACAACCCGGTCACGGCGCGGCAGCGCTTCATCGTGGCGCGCTTCACCCTGGCGCTGCTGTTGCCGGCCGCGGCGGTGGCGTTCGACCTGGGGCGCACGGTCAGCGGTTCAGCGCTGGGCTTGTTCGTGGCCGCGTTCTTCGGCTTCGCCATCGGCTACATGCTGCCCAAATGGCTGGTGCGCCGCCGCGTGTCGCGCCGGCGCCGGCAGGCGGCCAACGAACTGCCGCTGCTGATCGACCTGCTGCGGCTGTTGCAGGGGGTGGGGCTGTCGATCGATCAGAGCCTGCAAGTGTTGACCAAGGAATTCAATCAGGTGCTGCCGGTGCTGACGCATGAACTGCGGCTGGCGTCCGAACTGTATGTGCGCGGCCGCACCCGCGAGCAGTCGCTGGCGCGGCTGGCGACGGGCTTCGACAACGACGATCTGTCGGCCATCTGCCGCCTGATCGCGCAGGTCGACCAGCACGGCGGCGCGGTGCAGGAGCCGCTCAACCGCTTCGGCGAGCGCTTGCGCGAGAAGCGCCGCCTGGAATTGAAGGAAAAAGTGGGCAAGACCACCGTCAAGATGACGGCGGTCATGATTGTGACCTTGCTGCCGGCGCTGTTGATCGTGACCGGCGGCGCGGGTTTCGTGGCGGTATTGCGCGGTTTGTCGCGCATGGGGGGCATGTGATGGCGGGCGCGATGGGAAGGGCGCGGTGTGCGTGGCGTTGGACCTTGCTGGCGGCGGTAGTCGCGGGCGCCGGGGCGTTGGCCGGCTGCCAGAGCAACAACGCCGAGACCGCCTGGCAATTGATCCAGCAACAACAGCAGGAACAGGCGCTGATGCGGCAGCGCGAGGACGAGGCCGAGAACCGGCGCAAGCCGGCCGAGCCGGACATGATGCTGTCGATGATCGCCGAGGCGCAGCGCCAGCAGCGGTATTTCGCCTCCCTGGCCTACATCGACGCGTTCCAGCAGAAGTTCGGCAATGATCCGCGCATCGCGGTGCTGCGCGCCGAGGCGCTGCGCCAGACCGGCCAGACCGCGTCCAGCGAGCAGGCCTACCGCGCCCTGATCGGCACCGCGCAGGCGGCCGAGGGCTGGCACGGACTGGGCCTGATCGCCGGCTCGCGCGGCCAGTTCGAGCAGGCCGCCGACGATTTCGCCCGCGCCGCCAAGCTTGCGCCGATGGACCCGGGCATCCTGGGCGACCTGGGGTTTGCGCGCTTGCGGGCTGGCGATCCGGCCGGCGCGCGCGTGCCGCTGGGCCAGGCCGCCGAGCTGGCGCCGGAGAACGCCAAGGTGCTGGCCAATCTGGCCCTGCTGCTGCTGGTCGAGGGCGAGCCGGTGCGGGCCCAGAACGTGATGGACCGTGCCAGGCTCAGCGAGGAAGCGCGCGGCCAGGTGTTGCGCCTGGCGACCGAAATCCGCAGCCAGGCCGCCGCGCCGCTGGCCGTGGCGCCGGGGACGCCGGCAGGCGCCACGGCCACGGTGACGCAGATCCCGTCGGCCACCGAAGCGGCTGCCACCCGGGTATCGCGCGGGGAGGGCATCGTGCTGCCGGTCATGAGCCCCTTGATGGACAGACTGGGCAATGGCCCGATCGTGCGCTAACCAGGAACCGCCACCATGTCTCGAACCGCTACCTTCTTTTCTCTCACCCTGGCGCTGGGCGGGGCCGTGCCCTGGGCCTGCCAGGCGCAATCGAACGCGCCTCTGACCGGCGCCATGAGCGGCGGCGCGGCCCAGGCCACGCCGGTGCCGGCAGCGCCTGCGGCCGCCGCGCCGATGCCGGCCCGGCCCGTGGTGCAACAGGTGCAGACGCCGCTGCCGCAGGCCGCGGCGCCGGCGGCCCAGCCGGCCGCGCCGGCCTCCGAGGCATTCGGCGACATCACCCGCGGCCTGCTGGCGGCGCAGGCCGACGGCCGCCGTGCCGGCGCCGCGCTGCCGGTGCTGGGGGCGACGTCCACGGCGGCCTGGAATCGCTACCTCGAAAGCTTCAGCCACCCGATCCCCGAATGGTTCACCAAGCGGGTCCAGACCAATAACACCAACTAGGCGCACCAAGGAGCCTCGCCCGCCTCATCGAGCCACGGAGCCACGATCATGCCAGCCATCCCGCTTCATTCTGCGATCTGCCCGCGGCAGCGTGGCAGCATGACCGTGGCCATCATTTTCGTGGTCATCGTCGGCGTGGTGCTATTGGGCGTGGCGCAACTGGGCTACGCCTACTACATGAAGCGGGAAATGCAGAAGGCGTCGGACCTGGCCGCCTTGTCGGCGGTACAGGTACTGGGCCTGGGCGCGCCCGCCGATTGCGCCCGGGCCCAGGCCGCGGGGCAGGCGGCGGTGCTGGCCAATGTGCCCAACATCCTCGAAACCTTCTCCGCCACCGACGTGACCGTCGAGTGCAAGGTGTGGGACACCAGCCGCGCCGATGCCAACGGCATGTACGTGTTCGACCCCGCCGGCGGCCAGGCGCCGAATGCGCTGCGCATCACGCTGAGCAAGTCCCTGCGGAGCCTGTTGCCGGGGATTGCCGACGGCGCGCCGGTCCGGGTAGTTTCCGTGGCCACCAACACCCAGCCGGTCGCGGTCTTCACGGTTGGCTCGCGCCTGTTGCGCCTGCAGCGGGGCGGCCTGCTGTCGCAGTTGCTGACCACGGTCGGCGCCACCCCGGCGCAGTTGGACGTGCTTGACGCCGCCGGCCTGGCGAGTGTCAACATCACGCCTTCCGGCCTGCTGGAGGCGCTCGGGCTGCCGGTGTCGGTGGCCACTGGCGTGGGCACCCCGGAGCAACTGGCCGCGCTCAGCAACCTGACGCTGGGGCAACTGCTGCAGGCCACGCTCACGGTGATGAACAAGGCCGGCGGCACCGCCGGGGCCAGCGTCGGGCTGCTGACCGATGCCATCAACGTGGTGCTCAACGTGATGCCGCTGAATCTGCCGGTGAAGCTGTTCGGCGACGGCGGCGTGCTCGACCTCAATGTCATCGGCGGCGACGTCAGTTCGGCGCTGCAGGCCAACATCAATGCGCTCAATGTGCTGGAGACCGCGCTGGTCGTCGCCAACGGCCAGAACCTGGTGGACCTGGGGTTGAGCGTGCCGCTGCTGGGCTTGCAGTCGCAGGTGCGCATCGTCGAGCCGCCCACCATCGGCGTCGGCGGCGTCGGCGCCCAGGCCACCAGCGCCGGCATCCGCGTCTACCTGCGGGCCAACACCAGCAATATCCCGTTGGTCGGGCCGCTGCTGGCCAACACCCTGGGCACGCGCATCGACCTGCCGGTCATCATCGACGTGGCGCAGTCCACCGGCACCGTATCCAAGCTGTGTCAGGCGCCCTTGACCGAATCGCAGGCCACCATTGACGTGACATCGTCGGTGGCCAATATCTGCCTGGGGCGCTTCCCGGGCATGGCGTCCGCCGTCGACCCCGTGCAGGCCAATTTCCTGTCCCTCACCAACAGCTGCCAGCCGGGCTCGTTCGCGGCGATCCAGCGCTACCAGGTGCTGAACGTGCTCGGCATCCTGCCGCTCACCAGCAAGGTGACGCTGCCGATCTTCAATTCGACCGCGCCGGTGTCGGTGACGCTGACCGAGCCGCCATCGCCCGATTCCACCGCCACCGTCAACGCCACCTCGGTCGATCTGGGCGCGCTAGCGGGCAATCTGGCCGACGCCGTGGTCGGCGGCATCCTGGGCGATCTGATCGGCACCGGCACGCCGTTGACCGCCGCGCAGCGCACCTCGCTCGCCACTACGCTGGTGGGCGGCGGCGGCAGCAATCCGGGAAAATCGATTTCGCAGGTGGTCAACGACATGCAGTGGTCCTCGACCGCGCTCAACCAATTGGGCCAGCGCATGGCCACGGGCGGCCTGACCGGGGTGCTGGGCGGCACGCTGCAACTGGTGGGCAATCTGCTCAATTCACTGTTGCTGGCGCCATTGAGCGACCTGACTTGCGCGCTGGCGATCACCCCCGATGCCATCCGCCAATGCCGTGTCAATGCGGTGTCCTCGCTGGCCCTGAGCGGCGGCAACCAGGTGGGCGGCGTGCTGTCCATCGTGGTCACGCTGTTGCAGCCGCTGCTGGGCATGCTGTCGAACCTGCTGCAGCAATTGCTGGACATGCTCGGCCTGAGCGTTGGCCAAACCGATGTATCGCTGCTGTCCGTGGACTGCGGCAAGCCCCGTCTGGTGTATTGATGATGAAGCCCGTGATTCCCCTTCCTTCCTGGCCGGCGCGGTGGTCGCCATGACCCAGAAATTCTCGCGCGAAGAGTTCGACGTCTACGTCTGGGAAGGCACATCCGACATCGCCAGCCGCGCCGAGCGCTGCCTGGCGGGCATGGACGTGTCGCTGGTTCGCGCCGACGCCGGCACCGCGTTCCCGCCGCCGCGCGACCCGTCGCGGCCGGCCGTGGCGCTGGTGTCGGTCTCGGTCATGGGCGACAACCGCTTCAGCGGCTACGACTGGTTGTCGGGGCAGGCCATGCCGGTGATCTGGGTGGCGTCCGAGGCGCGCGGCCGCGATCCGCGCTACTACCCGCCGGAGTACTCGTACACCTTGCCGCTGGCCTTCACCACCTCGGATCTGCGCAAGTTGCTGTTCGAGCTGCTCGGCACGCTGGACCAGTTCAGCCGCAGCGCGCCGCGCCGCGAGCAGCCTTTGATCGCGGTGTCCGAGCCGATGCGGGCGTTGCTGGCCGAGGCCGACATGTTCGCCGACTGCCGCAGCAACGTGCTGATCCACGGCGAGACCGGCGTGGGCAAGGAGCGTATCGCGCGCCTGCTGCACGACCGCGCGGCCTGGTCGGACGGACCCTTCGTCGCGGTCAATTGCGGCGCCATCCCGGAAGGCCTGTTCGAGGCGCATTTCTTCGGCCATGCCAAGGGCGCCTTCACCGGCGCCGTGGGCGCGCACAAAGGCTATTTCGAGCAGGCCAATGGCGGCACGCTGTTCCTGGACGAAATCGGCGACCTGCCGCTGTACCAGCAGGTCAAGCTGCTGCGGGTGCTGGAGCAGAGCGCGGTGACGCGGCTGGGCTCGACCGTGGAAGTGCCGGTGGATTTCCGCCTGGTGGCGGCCACCAACAAGGACTTGCGGGTGCTGGTGGGCCAGGACGAATTCCGCGCCGATCTCTATTACCGCCTGGCGGTGATCGAGCTGCGCATCCCCAATCTGGAGCAGCGCGGCGCCGAGGAAAAGGCGGCGATTTTCCGCGCCCTGCTGGAACGGCTCGGGGCCGAGGGCGAGCCGCCGGACTGGTTGCTTGAACGGGTGGCCCGCACGCGCTATGCCGGCAATGTGCGCGAGCTTTCCAACGTGGCCGAGCGCGTGGCCATCGTGCGGCGCCAGTTCCAGGCCTGGGACCAGCCGCGCATCGAACGCATCTTCGACCAGTTGGCCGAGCCGCTGCGGGTGCCCGGCGCGCTCGCCGCGGCGGCCGCCAGCACCCAGTGCGAGCCGCCGGTGTTCAGCGACGCCGAGCGCGCCGAGCGGGCCCGCATCCTGGCGGCGCTCGACGTCAATGGCTGGCGCCGCCAGGACACCGCCAACACCCTGGGGATCAGCCGCAAGGTGCTGTGGGAAAAAATGCGCAAGCTGCATCTGGGCGGCGGCCAGGGCGAGACCGCCGACGGCATCGTGGAGGCCTCGTGAGGCGCCGCCGCGCGGGTCCGGCGTGGCGCAATAGGGAATGGCCCTTAGCGCGCGACACTATGGCCGTGTGCTATGTCAGCGTGTCAGCCGCGAGCGAAATAAATTGCTATAGTTCCGCAACGATTTTATTGGGGAAGGCATGAACGTCCACTTTATCCGTGCCACCGCGCGCATGGCGCTGCTGGGTGCGGCCCTGTCCGGCCTGGCTGCCTGCGCCAGCGCGCAATCCGAGCCCCCGCGTCCCACGGTGCAGCAGGTCGAGGACAAGCAGCCCGCGTCCACTCCGGTGACGCCGCCGGCGCCGGCGCCCGCGGCGCGCCCGGCCTCCACCGTGGCCGAACTGCAGGGGTTGATCCAGAACCGCCAGGTGTCCGAGCTGCGCACGAGCTACAACGGCACCTACGGCGCCAGCCTGCTGTTCAAGCCGGACGAGCTGACCTACTACGTGGCCCTGTTCCAGCAGAAGGATTTCTGGCGGGTGCTCAAGACCGAATCGGAAAAGCAGGCGGAAGCCACCTACCGCGCGTTCGCGGCCCAGTCGGCCGATCTGGCCGAAGTGGACATCAAGCGCATCAAGCTGCAGGCCGAATACACCCATGCCGAGAAACTGCTGGCCGCCCGCAATGCCGAGCTGAGCACGCTGCAGGCCGACCGCACCCTGCGCATGCAGCAGGAACAGCAGGTCGCCGCGCGCCAGGAGCAATCGCGCCAGGAAGCCACGGCGCTGGCTGATCAGCAGAAGGACGTGCGCCAGCAACTGCGCGACCTGCAACGCCAGATCGACGCGCTGCAGGCGCAGCAGGCGCAGATCGGCCGCATGCCGGCCGCGCCCAAGCGCGGCAAGTAAGCGCCGCGCACGCCAGCAAGCGGGCCCTCGGGCCCGCTTTTCATTGCCTGCCGGCCACCGCCACTGTGGCGAAAATGCCGCTGGAACCGCCTGGACCGGCCGAAATCCGCCCCGATGGCCGGCTGCCCGGGCCCATCCGGCCACTTTCTTGTATTCTGGCCGCCAGTCCCCATATTTCCACCATGGCTCTCAAAGTTTTCGACCTCCAGTGCGAACACGGCCACATCTTCGAAGGCTGGTTCGGTTCGCACGACGACTATGACGCGCAGCAGGCGCGTGGCCTGGTGTCGTGCCCGGTCTGTGGCTCGGCCAGCATCACCAAGCGGCTGTCCGCCCCGCGGCTGAACGTGGCGCATCTGCACGCGCCCGAGGCCCGGCCGGCGGCGCCGGCCGGCGCCACCGACGCCGAGAAGATGTCGGCGCTGCAGGCGGTGGTCATGCGCCAGGTGCGGGCGCTGTTGCGCAACACCGAAAACGTCGGCGCGCGCTTTGCCGAGGAAGCACGCCGCATCCATGACGGCGACGCCGACGACCGTCCCATCCGCGGCACCGCCACGCGCGAAGAGCGCGAGGCCCTGGCCGATGACGGCATCGAAGTGATGGCGGTGCCCGACTTCCTGGACGACGAGCGCCTGCAATAAGCGCGCCGGAAGGCGCCGCCCGCCGGCCCCGCCAGGCGAAAAAAAAGCGCCAGACCCCGAAGGGCTGGCGCTTTTTGGTACCTGCGGCCGGATCAGTTGTTGACGCGGCTGCGGTATTCGTTGGTGCGCGTGTCGATTTCGATCTTGTCGCCGATGGCGCAGAACAGCGGCACGTTCAGTTCGTAGCCGGTGTTGATCTTGGCGGGCTTGGTCACCTTGCCCGACGTGTCGCCACGGACGGCCGGTTCGGTGTAGGTGATTTCGCGCACGATGGTCGTAGGCAGTTCCACCGAGATGGCGCGGCCGTCGTAGAAGACCACTTCCACGGGCATCGCTTCTTCCAGGTAGTTCAGCGCGTCGCCCATGCTTTCGGCTTCGATTTCGTACTGGTTGTAGTCTTCGTCCATGAAGACGTACATCGGGTCGCCGAAGTACGAGTAGGTGCATTCCTTGCGATCGAGCTGGACGACTTCGAACTTTTCGTCGGCCTTGTAGACCGATTCGCTGGCCGAGGCGGTCAAGAGGTTCTTGAACTTCAGCTTGACGACGGCGGCGTTACGGCCGGACTTGTTGTATTCGGCCTTCTGGACCACGAGGGGATCCTTGCCGACCATGACCACGTTGCCGACTCGCAATTCCTGAGCGGTTTTCATCGATAAAACTCCGGGGGGAAAGGGTGCACTCGCCGTGCTTGCAGAAAGCCGCCGCAGGCGCCTGGCAGCGGGCCGCAAGGCCCATCGCCATCAGCCTGGAGATTCTGCGGAACCCATGAAAACGAGCCCGCCCATCTGGCTTCATGCACACCCCGGGAGGCGTCATAGTTGAGGCGCCGACAATCCAGGGCGACTCAGAAAACTCTCTATTCTAGCGTTTCTTGGCCAACTCTGCGCAAAAAACAGCCAGACTCTCAGCCAGATCGGGCCGGGCCGCCTGCGCCGCGTCCCAGTCGCGGGCTGCCTGGTTCCAGGCTTGCCAGGGGCCGGGTTCCAGGGCCGCTGCCAGCGCGGCTTCGGCGGCGGTGGCCGCGTCCGCCTGGTTCCAGGCGCGGATGAGGTCGGCGGCGGGGGCCGGGGCCGGATAGCGCGCCAGCCAGGCGTCGAGCTTTTCCAGGTGGATGTTCCCCGCCTGGGGGTAGATCTGCCAGACCAGCGGTCGCGCCGCCCATGCCGCGCGCACGAAAGAGTCCTCGCCGCGCACGAAATTCAGGTCGGCGCACCACAACACGCGGTCGAAGTCGGGCTGGGCCACGAACGGCAGGCGCGCCACGGCCGGGCCGCCGGGCAGGGCGCAAGCCGCCTCCAGGCCGGGGGCGACGCCGACGGGCGCCAGCAGCAGGGTCGGACGCGTGTCAGCCGCCAGCGCCCGCGCCAGGGCATCGACCGGGGCGCCCGGGTAGCAAAACAGGGACATCGTGCGTGCGCCGTTGCGGCGAAGCGACAGCAGGCCGTCGGCCACGCCCAGGCCGCGCAGGAACGCCTCCTGGGCGGCGGGATCGGCCTGGAACGCGTCGCGCTCGGCCGACAGCCCCGGCTCGCGCAGCAGGCCGCCGGTGGCCGGCGTGAAGCCGGGGAAGAAGAAATGCTTCACCAGACCGTCGGGCCGCTGCGACGGCAGGCCGTGGCAGCTTTCCACCCAGGCCTCGGCGCTCAGATATTCCAGATTGACCCAGGCCGGATGGCGCTGGCGCATGCTGTCCAGGAAAGTGTCGGGCGGATCGCAGGCGAAAGCCTCGATCACCACGTCGCGCGCGGCCAGTCCCGGGCCGGGCGTGGCCGACCAGCGCACCACATCCACGCCCTGGCAGGCCTGGCGCGCCGCGCCGGGGTCGATGCCGGGCTGGATGCGGGCGAAGCTGGCCAGGTCGTCGACCCACAGGCGCACGTCCCAGCCATGGCCGTGCGCCAGCCGCCGCGCCAGGCGCCAGCAGACGCCGATGTCGCCGTAGTTGTCGACCACGCGGCAGAAGATGTCCGCTTGCATCGACGCGGCTCAGTGGAACTTGGCGGGCGCGGCCTCGGCGTCCTCGGGCAACTCGGCGTGCACCAGTTCGCCCAGCGGATTGGGGAAGTAGGGCGCGCCGCAATCCTCGCAGTATTCCGGCGGCAGCACGCCGGGAATGCGGCGCACGTCGGTCACGCCGTATTCCTTGAGCAGGGCCGCGATCTCGTCGACCACGTCGGGCAGGCCCTCGTCGGCCGGCACGTCATCCTCGCGGCCGTACAGCGGCCAGACGCAGCCGTAGTAGACGTCGTTGCTGTTGCGCGCGGTGAAACCGATGCGGTATTCGTCGATGCGGCTTTCTCCGCAGCCGGCCACCACGGCCCGCAGTTGCGAAGCCTCGAGGTTGACCGCGCCTTCGAGCCAGCTCACGGCGGCGCGCAGCGACAGCGGCCGCACGCGGCGGTCGGCCTCGCGGTTGCTGACGTAATAGGCGTCGGGCAGCAGCGCCTCGAAACCGCAGCCCGGCAGCAGGCCGGCCAGCGTCGGCTGGGCCTGGGCGGCCCATTGCGCCAGGCAGGCGTCGCGGCTGGCCTCGGCGTCGCCGATCTGCTCCTGCCAGCGGAATACCGGCGCGAACTCGGGCACCGCCACGGCCGCCACGATATAGCGCGTATCGGCCAGCATGTTGGCGGTTTCGGCCTCGGTGTTCAGCGCCGGCTTGGTGGTCTCGGCGCCCAGCGCCTGCGTGCCCAGCCGTTGCAGCCATTGCCAGGTTTCCGAGAACGTGCGCGGCATCTGGTCGACGCTGACCAGGTACGGCATCAGGGCGCTGCGCGCCTGGCTCGACAGCACGTGGCCATGCAGTTGCGCCAGCAGGGCCTGCTGGACGCTGGCCGAAACCGGCCCGGTGGGAATCGCGTAGCGGGTCCAGGCAACGATGGGCGCGACGATCAGCAGGACGTCATGGCGCACGCCATTCTTGTCGATCTTCATCGACTCGGACAGGGTTTCGGCTTGCTCGATCAGGACTTCATAGGCGCCCACATCGTTCTGGGCCAGATGGTCCAGTGCGGCTTCCAGCGGGGCATCCTGGCCTGCCTTGAGCAGCTTCGGAATCGCTTCGCCAAGCTGATTCTCCCAGTACACGTCTTCGACGCGGCTGCCCGAGCGGTTGAGCGACTGGGCGAGCGTGATCAGGCGAGTGGCATCGCGGGTCAAGCGGGGAGCGGATTGGCTGCGGGATCGGGCCATAACTTCGGAGGACGTCCAGTAAGTGTGCAACGGCGTAGTTTAACGCCCGCCACGATCGCGGGCGCCGGCGTGCCCTGGCGCCCGCGGTTCGCGCTGGTCGCAGGGGGGCCAGCGGCGCCGTGTCGGTCCGCGATTGGTGCTGATCTGGCAACAGATCATCCCTTTGGGATGGGTTTATTGCCGATCGGAATCGGACGAAAATGATTCCATCGTCATGCTTTCCGGAGTCATCGCCATGCGCTGGCCTACGCTTTTCGTTTCCCACGGTTCTCCCATGCTGGCCGTCGAGCCCGGTTCGACCGGTCCCGCCCTGGCCGCCTGGAGCCGGTCGTTCGGCCGCAAGCCGCGCGCCATCCTGGTGGTGTCGCCGCACTGGATGGGCCACGGCCTGGCCCTGTCCACCCGCGAGCAGCAGGTGGCCTGGCACGACTTCGGCGGCTTTCCGCCCGAGCTCTACGCGTTGCAGTACGCCGCGCCCGGCTCACCCGAACTGGCCGAACGCACCCAGGCGCTGTTGGCCGGCGCCGGCATCGCCGCCGAGCGCGATCCGCGCCGGCCGCTGGACCATGGCGCCTGGGTGCCGTTGCGCTACCTGTATCCCGAGGTCGACGTGCCGGTGGTGCAGCTGTCGCTGGACATGGGCCGCGACGCCGCCGGGCAGCTCGAACTGGGCCGCGCCCTGGCGCCGCTGCGCGACGAGGACGTGCTGATCATCGGTTCGGGCTCGCTGACGCACAATCTGCGCGACGTGCGCATGCCGCAGGACGCGCCGCCGGCGCCCTACGTGCCGGCGTTCCAGGACTGGTATGCGCGGCATCTCGCGGCCAACGACGTGCCGGCCCTGCTCGACTGGCAAGCGCGGGCGCCGGGCGCGGCGCAGGCCCATCCGCACGACGACCACCTGATGCCGCTATACGTGGCGCTGGGCGCGGGCGGCGGCCAGGCCAGGCGCCTGAACGACGAAGTGTCGTACGGCGCGTTGGCGATGGATGCCTATGCGTTCGACTAGCGCCCGTTGACGCCGCCCGCCGCGCGCCGGGGTGGGCGGCAGTCTACGTTTGGTTACCCGGCGCGGTTTCAATCCGCGCACCGTCTATGCATAATGGCTGCCGCCCGCGCCGCGGGCGTTTCCTTGTTCTGGACGCATGCCGGCGCCCGCCGGCCGGGAGTGTAGAGATCGTGAAAGCGCACATCGTGAAATCCGCCTGTCTGGCTCTCGCCGCCGCCATGCTGGGGACGGCGGCGTCCGCCTGGGCCGAGGACGTCAAGGGTTCCCGCGACCATCCGGCCCTGACCCGTTTCGAGGGCGCCGAGATCCGCGCCTACGAGTACAAGGACTACGACGAGGCCGTCATGCCCGACCGGCCGGTCGCGCGGCAAGCCGAGCCCAAGGGCCTGGAACTGGAAGGCAAGCTGACGCGCATCGCCTATCGCATCGACGGCAGCAAATCGGCGCTGGAGGTCTATCGCAACTACCAGGCGGCGCTCCAGGCCGGCGGCTTCAAGACCCTGTTCGAATGCAAGGGCGACGGGCAATGCGGCGAGGATTTCCAGTCGTTCGTGATCAACAGCGGCAAGGTCAGTCAGCCCGGGCAGGGCGACGCGGCGTTCGGCGGCAAGTACTACGCCGTGCTGGCCAAGAAGGAGGCGCCCACGGGCGATCTCTACGTGTTCCTGGATGTGATGGAAGACAGCGCCAACCACATCACGCCGGTGTTCCAGCAAGTGGTCGAGACCAAGCCGATGCAGACCGGCCAGGTCAAGGTGCTGGACATGGCCGCCATGCAGAAGTCACTGGCCGAGTCGGGCCGTGTCGCCGTCTATGGCGTGTATTTCGACACCGACAAGGCCGACATCAAGCCAGAGTCCAAGGCCGCGCTGGACGAGATGGGCAAGCTGCTCGATGCCAATCCCGGCCTGAAAGTCTATGTGGTGGGCCACACCGACAACCAGGGCACGCTGGCCGGCAACCTGGAGTTGTCGCAAAAACGTGCCGACGCCGTGGTCAAGGCGCTGGAGACGGGCTACAAGATCCCCGCCGCGCGCCTGTCGCCGCGCGGCGTGGCATCGCTGGCGCCGGTGGCCGCCAACGACGCCGAGGCCGGCCGCGCCAGGAACCGCCGGGTCGAACTGGTCGCCCAATGACGCGGCGCGCCTGACGCGGCGCACGTGCGGCGCCATGAGAAAAGCCCCTGGAACCCGACGGTTCCAGGGGCTTTGTCTTGGCGGGCGGCGGGTTACGCGGCCAGCAGCTGGCGCAGCACGAAGGGCAGGATGCCGCCATGCTGGTAGTAGTCGACCTCGATCGGGGTGTCGATGCGCAGCAGCACCGTCACGTCCTGCTTCGAACCATCCTTGCGGGTGATCGTCAGCGTTACGTCCTGCATCGGCTTGATGCCGTTTTCCAGGCCCGAGATGTCGTAGGTCTCTTCGCCGGTGATGCCCAGCGACTGCACGCTGTCGGTGCCCTTGAACTGCAGCGGCAGCACGCCCATGCCCACCAGGTTGCTGCGGTGGATGCGCTCGAAGCTGCGCGCGATGACGGCCTTCACGCCCAGCAACTGGGTGCCCTTGGCGGCCCAGTCGCGCGACGAGCCGGTGCCGTACTCTTCGCCGCCGAACACGATGGTGGGCGTGCCGGCCGCCACGTACTTCATGGCCGCGTCGTAGATCGACATCTGTTCGCCGGTCGGCTGGAACAGGGTTTCGCCGCCTTCGAAGCGGCTGCCGTCCGCAAGCGCCGGAATCATCAGGTTCTTGATGCGCACGTTGGCGAAGGTGCCGCGCATCATGATTTCATGGTTGCCGCGGCGCGAGCCGTAGCTGTTGAAATCGGCCTTCATGACGCCGTGTTCCTTGAGCCACTTGCCCGCCGGCGAGGTTTCCTTGATGGAGCCGGCCGGGGAGATGTGGTCGGTGGTGACGGAGTCGCCGAACACGCCCAGCGCGCGCGCGTTCTTGACGGTCGGCATCGCGCCCGGCGTCATGCCGAAGCCCTCGAAGAACGGCGGCTCGGCGATGTAGGTGGAGTCGGGCCAGTTATAGGTATCGCCCTTGACGCCCTTGATGTTCTCCCACAGCTTGCCCGGGTTGCTCTTGACCTGGCCGTAGTTGGCCTCGAAGGCCTTGGGGTCCAGCGCGTACTTGAGCAGCGACTCGACTTCCTCGGTGGTCGGCCAGATGTCGCCGAGCCAGATGTCGCCGTTCTTGCCGCGGCCGACCGGTTCGGTCATCAGGTCGCGCGTCACGGTGCCGGCCAGGGCGTAGGCCACCACCAGCGGCGGCGAGGCCAGGAAGTTGGCCTTGATGTTCGGGTGGATGCGCGCCTCGAAGTTGCGGTTGCCGGACAACACCGCCGAGCACACCAGGTCGTTGCTGGTGATGACGTCGTTCAGGTCGGGCGTCAGGTCGCCGGCGTTGCCGATGCAGGTGGTGCAGCCGTAGGCGGCCACGTCGAAGCCCAGCTTTTCCAGGTAGGGCAGCAGGCCGGTCTTGGTCAGGTATTCGGTGACCACGCGCGAGCCGGGGGCCAGCGAGGTCTTGATGTGCTTGGGCACCTTCAGGCCGGCTTCCACCGCCTTCTTGGCCAGCAGGCCCGCGGCCAGCAGCACGCTGGGGTTGGAGGTGTTGGTGCACGAGGTGATGGCGGCGATCAGGATGTCGCCGTTCTTGACCTTGGTGCCGGTGCTGGTGGTGAAGGTCTGCTGCAGCTTCTCGGCCGGCTGGTTGAAGCCGTTTTCGGAGACCGGCTTGGAGAACAGGTCGATGAAGGTGCTCTTGACGTTGCCGATCTCGATGCGGTCCTGCGGACGCTTGGGGCCGGCCAGCGACGGCGCCACGGTGGACAGGTCCAGCGTCAGCAGCTTGGTGTAGTTGATGTCCTTGGCGGCGGGCACGCCGAACATGTCCTGGGCCTTGAAGTAGGCCTCGAACGCGGCGATTTCGGCTTCGGTGCGGCCGGTGCCGCGGAAGTAGTCGATGGTGCGATCATCGACCGGGAAGAAGCCCATGGTGGCGCCGTATTCGGGCGCCATGTTGCCGATGGTGGCGCGCTCGGCCACCGACAGGCTGGCCGTGCCCTCGCCACAGAACTCGACGAACTTGCCGACCACCTTCTCGCGGCGCAGCATTTCGGTGATGGTCAGCACCAGGTCGGTGGCGGTGACGCCGCCGCGCAGCTTGCCCTTGAGTTCCACGCCGACCACGTCGGGGGTCAGGAAGTACACCGGCTGGCCCAGCATGCCGGCCTCGGCCTCGATGCCGCCCACGCCCCAGCCAACCACGCCGATCCCGTTGATCATGGTGGTGTGGCTGTCGGTGCCCACCAGCGAGTCAGGGTAGTAGACGTTGTTCTTCTTGTCCTGGTGCACGCCGCGCGCCAGGTATTCCAGGTTCACCTGGTGGACGATGCCGAAGCCCGGGGGCACCACGCCGAAGGTGTCGAAGGCCTGCATGCCCCACTTCATGAACTGGTAGCGCTCCTGGTTGCGCTTGAATTCCAGCTTCATGTTCAGGTCGAGGGCGTTCTTGGTGCCGAAGTAGTCGATCATGACCGAGTGGTCCACCACCAGGTCCACCGGCACCAGCGGCTCGATGCTCTTGGGGCTCTTGCCCATCTTGTCGGCCACCGAGCGCATCGCGGCGATGTCGGCCAGCAGGGGCACGCCGGTGAAGTCCTGCAGCACCACGCGGGCCACGACGAACGGGATTTCATCCTCGCGCCTGGCGTTGGCCTGCCAGCTGGCGAGCTGGCGCACGTGTTCCTCGGTGACCTTCTTGCCGTCGCAGTTGCGCAGCACGGATTCCAGCACGATGCGGATGGAGACCGGCAGCCGCTGTACGTCCACGCCCAGCGCCTTGCCCAGCGCCGGCAGCGAGTAGTACTGACAGGACTTGTTGCCGATCTTGAAATTCTTCAGTGTGTCGAGGGTGTTGTGCGGCATGATGGACTCCGTGGTTTTGCCCGCGTAAAGCCGGCATTTTCAGGCGTTTCGGCGCGTTTGTCATTCTGGGGGACAGCCGCGCGGGCGCGATACATGTCTTATATCTTATATAAGACTCAAGGGGCGCGTCAAAGTTCCGCCCCGCGCCCGGTGGCGATTGCACGGCGAGCGCGCAACACCTTACTGTGGCGCACGCGCGGTCTCCCTGCAAGTCCCCCGGTTTTTACCAAAGAAGTCCTACCGCCGCATGGCGGGGCAGGGCGCCGGATCAGGCCAGCAACGCCGGCAGTTCCGCCGCGGCGAAATCCAGAAAACGCCGCAGCGCCAGCGGCGCGCCGCGGCGGGCGGGGATGACGGCATAGATGCGGGCCGGCGTGGCCTGCCAGGCGGGCAACAACTGGACCAGGTCGCCCTTGGCCAATGTGCCGGCGCATAGATAGTGCGGCAGCAACGCCACGCCCAGGCCGGCGCGCGCCATTTCGCGCAGCACCGCCAGGTTGCTGCTGAGGCAGCGCGGGCGGTATTCGACCGACTCGGCATTGCCCGCCGGGCCGGTGAAGTGCCAGCTTTGCGGGCTGTCATGAGTGGCATGGGCCAGTAGCGGCAGGGCGTTCAGGTCGCGTGGCCGGCGCGGGGCCGGTCGCGCCAGGGCGGGCGCCGCCACCAGGATCTGCGGTACCGGGGCGAGTTCGCGCGCCACCAGCCGCGAATCGGTCAGCGAGGCGCCCTGGGCGCGGAAGGCCAGGTCGTAGCCTTCGCCCACCAGGTCGATGATCTGGTCGCGGGTATCCAGCAGCACCCGCACGCCCGGATGCTGCAGGCAGAAGCGGGCCACCAGTTCGCCCAGCAGCGTCACCGCCAGCGCCGAGGGCGCCGTCATGCGCAGCAGGCCGCTGGGGGTGTCCCCCATCGTCGCCGCCAGGTCGAACGCGCTGCGGGCCTCGCGCGCCATCGCCAGCGCATGCACATAGATCTGCTCGCCCATCGGCGTCAGCGAGACCCGGCGGGTGTTGCGCTGGAGCAGCCGCAGGCCCAGGCGCGCCTCCAGTTCGGCCACCCGGCGGCTGAGCTTGGAGCGCTGCATATTGAGGACTCGGGCGGCGGCGGAAAAGCCGCCTTTTTCGACCACCTCGGTGAAAAGCAACAGGTCGTCGAGGTGGTGGATATAGGAATGCATGGGTCCGCGGGTGGAATTGTCCTGTGAGGCAGGACAATTATTCCTGAAATTACCCTCTACTGTGTCGAACGCGGAACCCATAAGCTTTGCGCCTCCGCAACTTCCTGGCAGCACATCCTTGACGATCCGCCTCAGCCCCCCCGTGGCCAAGCCCTTCGAGCCTGCGGGCAATGCCCGTTCCTTCCGGCAATTCCGCTCCCCGGATTTCCCCGGAGGCATGTCGCCCCTGGTGCTGGCGGAGCACTTTGTCTTGACGGGACCGAGTTTCGCGCCCCATCCCCACGCCGGCATGTCGTCGGTGACACTGTTGCTGGAAGACAGCCGCGGCGCGCTGCGCAGCCGCGACAGCCTGGACAATGACCACGAGGTACGGCCCGGCGACCTGTACTGGACCGTTGCCGGGCGCGGCATTGTCCACGACCAGCAACCGGTGGACGCATCGCGGTTGAACGGCCTGCGCCTGTACGTCAATCTGCCGTTGCGGCTCAAGGACGTGGCGCCGTCGGTCGCGCTGCTGCGGGCCTGGGAAATGCCGGTGATACAGAGCGATGCCGGCCGGGTGCGGCTGGTCTCGGGGCGCTACGAAGGATGGCAGTCGCCGCTGGCGACGCCCGCGCCCTTGTTGATCCTGGATGGGTGGCTGCGCCCCGGCGCATCGCGTCTGGTGCCGTTGCCGCAGGGCTGGAATGCCTGGCTGTACACGGCGCAGGGAGAACTGGGGGTGCGCGCCTGGCATACCGCCACGCCAACGGCACCGCCGCCCGCGGCGGCCGCGCCGTTGGCGCCGTACCGTCCGGCCAGGCGGATGCCGGCGCCCGCCAGGCGAGCCGTCGATCCCGATTTCGCCGTCCTGCCGCCCGGCGCCGCGCTGACGGCCGCGGCGGATGCCGAGGGGCTGCTGCAGCTGCTGGCGGCCGGCGCGCCGGCCCATTTCATCCTGGTGGCGGGGCCGGCCATCGACGAGCCGGTGATTCAGCGCGGCCCCTTCGTGATGGCGGACGCGCGGGCCCTGGCCCAGGCCATGGCGGCCTATGAGGCCGGTGCGTTCGGCCAGGTGCGCGAGGAGGCCGGGCTGTCCGTCTGAATGGCCGCAGGCGGGCCGCCGGGGTCCGGGCCGGCGCGGCCGCCCGGCCCGGACAGGCTCCCGTCAGGAATGGGGACAGTGTCGTTGTGTGATGGCAACAAAGTGATTTTCTATATAAGGGACGCAATGAGAATGATTTCCTTTTATATAGAATCAAGCCCGCACGATCTCAATACCCCTTGGTGAACGGGCTCGACAAGGCCGGGCAGACCGGTTCCGCGGCAGTTCGAGTGGCAGGCCGTTACCGAGCGTGACCCATCGGGATTTTTGCGATTCCCTGCTTCTCGCGAAGCGCCTGCCTACAGACATCCCGACATGAACATTCGAATGCTCGCCTATGTGGTTGCGGCCCTGCCGTACGCCGTCCATGCCCAATCCGCCAAGCCCGCCTCCGACGCCGGGGTCGTGTCGCTGGACGCGATCAAGGTCGAGGCCAGCGCCGACGCCTCGGCGGGCGGCCTGGCCCAGCCCTACGCCGGTGGCCAGGTGGCCCGCGGCGGCCGGGTGGGGGTGCTGGGCACGCAGGACATCATGAGCACGCCGTTCAGCATCACCAGCTATACCAACGAACTGATCCAGGACAAACAGGCGCGCAGCGTCGGCGACGTGCTGCAGAACGATGCGGGCGTGCGCGTGGCGCGCGGCTTCGGCAACTTCCAGGAGTCGTACTTCATCCGCGGCTTCATCCTGAGTTCCGACGACGTGGCCTACAACGGGCTGTACAGCCTGCTGCCGCGCCAGTACATCGCCACCGAGCTGTTCGAGCGGGTCGAGGTGCTGCGCGGGGCCTCGGCTTTCCTGACGGGCGCCTCGCCAGGCGGCGACGGCATTGGCGGCGCCATCAACCTGGTGCCCAAGCGCGCGCCCAACGAGCCGCTCACCCGCTTCACCACCGGCATTTCCAGCGGCGGCCAGTTCTCGGTCTCGACCGACATCGCGCGCCGCTTCGGCCCGGGCGACAGCACCGGCATCCGCCTGAACGTGGCCAATCGCAGTGGCGACACGGCCATCGACGATGAGCACTCGCGCACCAGCCTGGTGTCATTGGGGCTGGATTGGCGCTCGGCCGACACGCGCCTGTCGGCCGATATCGGCTGGCAGGAAAACAAGCTCAAGCGCGCCCGCCCCAACGTCACGCTGCGCGGCGTGACCAGCGTGCCGGACGCGCCGCACGCCAGTTCCAACTATGCGCAGCCCTGGTCATACTCGAACGAACGCGACGTGTTCGGCACCGTGCGCGCCGAGCACGACTTCAGCGACAAGCTGACCGGCTGGGCGGCTTATGGCTTACGCCGGAGTGACGAGGCGAATTCACTGGGTAACGTGACCGTAACGAATGGGCGTAGCGGCGATGGCAGCTTTATGCGTTTCGACAATACGCGCAAGGATTCAGTAGATACCGGGGAATTCGGTCTTCGCGCGAAACTGCGCACGGGCGCTATTGGCCACGAAATCGTTGCGTCTGCTTCGTTTTTCCAGCTCAAGAAAAAGAACGCTTACGACTATGCTCAGAGCTTGGCAACCAACATTTACCACCCGATCTCCTACGATCTGCCGAGCTTTGGCTCCACTTTGAGTAATGGCGGGGATTTGGATTCTCCTCTGTTGACCGGGCGCGTGCGAATTAGTAGTTATGCCCTCGGCGACACGCTGTCATTCCTGGACGACAAGGTGCTGCTGACGCTGGGCATCCGCCACCAGCGCCTGTCGCAGAGGGACTACTTCTATAACACCGGCAAGGAACAAGGCGCCTACGACGCCAGCCGCAACTCGCCCGCCGCTGGCATCGTCTTCAAGGTGACGCCGAGCGTGTCGCTGTACGCCAACTATATCGAGGCCCTGGTGGCCGGCGAGACCGCGCCGCAGACCGCCAACGGCAAGCCCGTGGCCAACGCCGGCCAGAGCCTGCAGCCGTACGTCTCCAAGCAGAAGGAAATCGGCGTCAAGTACGACGGCGGGGGCCTGGGCGCGGGCCTGGCGCTGTTCTCCACCGACAAGCCGCGCGCGGCCTACAACGCCAGCAACGCGTTCACCGCCTCCGGCAAGGACCGCCACCAGGGCGTCGAACTGACCGTGTTCGGCGAACCGGTCAGGAGCGTGCGCGTGCTGGGCGGCCTGACCTTCCTGGATGCCAAGCAGCGGTCCACCGGCAATGCCAGCATCGACGGCAACCGCGTCATCGGCGTGCCGCGCTTTCAGGCCAACCTGGGCGCGGAATGGGACATTCCCGGCGTGCGGGGCCTGGCGGTGGACGGCCGCGTGGTCTACACCGGCGCGTCCTACGCGGATGACGCCAACACCCTCAAAGTGCCGGGCTGGACCCGCTTCGATGCCGGCGTGCGCTACATGATGGACGTTGACGGCCACGTGGTGACGTTGCGCGCCCGCGTCGAGAACATCGCCAACCGCAACTACTGGTCGTCGGTGGGGGGCTACCCGGGCAACGGCTACCTGGTCCTGGGCGGCCCGCGCACCTTCCTGCTGAGCGCCAGCATGGACTTCTGAGCGCCCGAAGCGCCCGCCGCGAGGCGGGCGCCGCGCAGGCAAACGCACAACGCCCCGCCGGTTTCGCCGGCGGGGCGTTGTCTTGGCGCGGCGGGGTTGGCGGCGCGGCGCTAGGTCATCAGCCAGCCGCCCGCCACATCCAGCACCTGCCCGGTCACGAAGCGCGCCTGGTCGGAGGCGAAGAACAGGCAGGCGTCGGCCACTTCCTCGGGCGTGCCGAGCCGGCGCAGCGCGGTGACGCCGGCCACGGCGTCGTTGATTTCCTTGGGCACGCTTTTCAGCAGCGGGGTGCTGATGCGGCCGGGCGCCAGGCCATTGACGGTGATGCCGTGCTCGCCCAGTTCGGCGGCCCAGTGGCGCGTCAGGCCCAGCAGCGCCGCCTTGGTGGCGGCGTAGTGCGCGGCGACGATATCGCAATAGGCCTTGCCGGCCACGGACGACATGTTGATCACGCGCCCCTGGCGCTGGCGCACCATGTGCGGCGTGGCCAGGCGGGTCATGTAGAACACGCTGTTCAGGTTGACCGCCACCACCTTGTCCCATTCGCCCGGCGTCATTTCCCACACTTTCAGCGCGCGGCCGTCGGTCTTGGGCGAGATGCCGACATTGTTGACCAGGATGGTGGCCGGGCCGAGGTCGCGGGTGATGCGGTCATACGCGGCCTGGCATTGGTCGAAGTGCGCCACGTCGGCCTGCGCGAAGCTCACCGCGTGGCCGCGCTGCTTCAGCGCCTTTTCATAGTCCTGGCCGCCCTGCGAATTGAAGTCGATCAGCCCGACCTTGCCGCCTTCGGCCAGGAAGCCCTCGACGATGGCCGAGCCGATGCCGCCGACCGCGCCGGTGACAACGATGACCTGATCCTGGAAGCGCGCGCTCATGGCTTGACCTGCAGCATGATCTTGCCGATGTGCCTGCTGCTTTCCATCAGCGCGTGGGCCTGGGCCGCCTGCGCCAGCGGGAACACCTGGTGGATCAGCGGCAGGCAGCGGCCCTGTTCCATCAGCGGCAGCACCTTGTCTGCCAGCGCCCGGGCGATAGCGCCCTTGTCCTCGTCCGAGCGCGGCCGCAGGGTGGAGCCGGTGAACGACAGCCGGCGGGTCATGATGGGCAGCGCGTCGATCTCGGCCTTGCTGCCCTCCAGGAAGGCGATCTGCACCAGCCGGCCGTTGACCGCCAGCAAGCGGATGTTCTTGTTGATATAGGCGCCCCCGACCATGTCGAGGATCACGTCCACACCCTGGCCGCCAGTGGCCTGGCGGATCTCGGCCTCGTAGTCGGTGTCGCGGTAGACCACGGCATGGTGGGCACCGGCCTTCAGGCAGGCCTCGGCTTTTTCCGGGTTGCCCACGGTGGTCCAGACCTCGGCCCCAAAGGCGCGCGCCAGTTGGATGGCGGTCAGGCCGATGCCGCTGGAGCCGCCGTGCACCAGGAACTTCTCGCCGGCCGCGAGGCGGGCGCGCTCGAACACGTTGGTCCAGACGGTGAAGTAGTTCTCCGGTATGGCGGCGGCCGACAGCAGGTCCAGCCCGCGCGGCACCGGCAGGCAATGGCGTTCGTCGGCCAGGCAGTACTGCGCATAGCCGCCGCCGGGCGTCAGCGCGCAGACCGGGTCCCCCACGCGCCACTGCGTGACGTCGGGGCCGACGGCGGCGATGGTGCCCGCCACCTCCAGCCCCAGGTAGGGCGAGGCGCCGGGCGGCGGCGGATACGAGCCCGAGCGTTGCAGCACGTCGGGGCGGTTGACGCCGGCGTAGGCGACCTCGATCAGCACCTGGCGGCCGCTGGGCGCGGCCATCTCGCGTTCGGCCAGGCGCAGGCAATCGGGCGCGCCGCCGGCGCCGTGGTCGATGAATGTGCAGCGTAAAGACATGAATGCGGTCCTTCGGATTTCAATGGCCCAGATAGGCCTTCTTGACATGGGGATCGGCCAGCAGCTCGGCGCCGGTGCCGGTGCGCACGATGGCGCCGTTCTCCAGCACGTAGCCGCGATCGGCCAGGCGCAGGGTGCGGAACACATTCTGCTCGACCAGCAGCACCGTGACGCCGTGGGACGTGACGTCGCGGATGATGTCGAACATCTGCTGCACCAGCAGCGGCGACAGGCCCAGCGAGGGTTCGTCGAACACCAGCAGCTTGGGGTCGGCCATCATGCCGCGCGCGATCGCCACCATCTGCTGTTCGCCGCCGGACAGCGAGCCGGCGTATTGCCCCAGGCGTTCGCGCACCCGCGGGAAGATCTGCAGCACTTCCTCCAGCTTGCGCTGCACGATGGGGCGGGCGGCGCGCTTGTACGAGCCCATCAGCAGGTTGTCGCGCACCGTGAAATGGGGGAACAGCTGGCGCCCTTCGGGAATCATGGTGATCCCGGCGTCGACGATGTCGTAGGGTGTGCGGTTGGTCAGGTCCTGGCCCTCGAACTCGACCCGGCCGGCGGTGGCGGCGACCACGCCACACAGCGTCTTCAGGGTGGTGGTCTTGCCGGCGCCGTTGGCGCCGATCAGCGTCACGATTTCGCCGGCCCGCACTTCGAAGTTCAGGCCGTTGAGCACCTGGCTCTTGCCATAGCCCGACGAAAGATCCGAAACCTTAAGCATCCTGGTACTCCTTGCCCAAATAGGCTTCGATGACGGCGGGGTTCTCGACCACGTCGCGGGGCGCGCCGCTCACCAGCACCGCGCCTTCGTTCAGCACGATGATGCGGTCCGACAGCGCCATGGTGGCCTGCATCATGTGCTCGATCAGCAGCACCGACACGCCCGAATCGCGGATGCGGCGGATCATCTGGATCGACTTTTCGATGTCGGTCGGGTTCAGCCCCGCCATGACCTCGTCCAGCAGCAGGATGCGCGGCCGGATCGCCAGGGCGCGGGCGATCTCCAGCCGCTTCATGCCGCCCACGGTGAGACTGCGCGCCTCGGTGTTCAGGTACTTGAGCAGGTCGGTTTCCTCGGCCACCTTCAAGGCGATCTGCTCGGCCTCCTCGCGGTCGGCGGTATGGATGAACGCGCCCAGCATGATGTTCTCCAGAACCGTCAACCCGGTGAAGGGCTTGGCGATCTGGAACGTGCGGCCCAGCCCGTGGTGGGCGAATTCGTCGGGCGTGCTGCACGAGACCCAGTTGCCCTTGGCATCCACCATCGACACCGCGCCCTTGTCCGGCGACAGGAAGCCGGACAGCAGGTTGAACACGGTGGTCTTGCCGGCGCCATTGGGGCCGATCATGCCGAGGATTTCGTACTGGTTCAGCGTCAGCGACACGTCATTGGTGGCGCGCAGGCCGCCGAAGCTCTTGAACAGGTTTTCGGCCTTGAGCACCGGTTGTTCGCGCCGCGTGGCATCGGTCGGACGGGCCTGCTCGGTCCGCTGGCGCCGGGCGCGCGGCGTGCCCAGGTAGGGCAGGCGCGCCAGCGCGCGCTCGATCGCCGGACCGAAGGCGCCGGCCAGGCCGCGCGGAATGGTCAGCACCACCGCCACCAGGATCAGGCCGTAGATCAGCCCGTGCATGCCGTTGCCCACGCTCGACAGCCAGCCGCGCGCCAGCTCGGCGATCGGCAGCACCAGGAAGGTGCCGGCGATGGGGCCGGCCACCGTGCCCAGGCCGCCGATCAGCGCGAACATCGCCACCTGGATCGACAGCTCCAGCGAAAAAGCCGAGCTGGGGTCGACGAAGGTCAGGTAGGTGATATGGAAGGTGCCGATCACGCTGGTCAGCATGGCCGACACCACCGCCGCGATGATTTTGACGCGCACCGTGTGGATGCCGACCGCCAGCGCCGCGTCCTCGCGCTCGCGGATGGCGATCAGGTAGTGGCCGATGCGCGACTTGCGGATGTACCAGGATACCCAGGTCACCAGCAGGAACAGGCCGAAGGCGATGATCACGTAGTTGATCTTTTCGCGGAACACGATCCAGGTCCAGCCGATGTTCAACGGCAGGCTGATGCCGCTGGAGCCGCCGGTCCAGCTTTCTTCGTGGATCACCAGCAGCCGCACCACCTCCAGGATGGCGATGGTGGCCAGCGCGAAGAACGGGCCGCGCAGGCGCAGCGTGGGATAGCTGATCAGGATCGCCACGGCGCCGGAAATGACCGCGCCCGCCAGCATGCCGAACCACGGCGAGATGCCGAAGTTCTGCGTCAGCAGGGTGGCGGTGTAGCCGCCGATGCCGTAGAACACCGCGTGGCCCAGCGACAGCTGGCCGGCGTAGCCGCCGACGATGTTCCAGGCCACCGACAGCGCGGAAAAGACGAACAGCAGGACGAACAGGTTGGTCCAGAATGGCGTGCCGGCGACCACCGGCACGATGAACATGGCGGTCAGCAGAATCAGGCTGACGTAGGCTTTGGGGCTTCGAAAGTCGGGAAACACGTCTCGCTCCTTGTGGCTCTGATCACTCTGTGCCGACGCCGAACAGGCCGGTCGGACGCAGGACAAGGATCAAGAGGAAGATCCCGAAATAGACGACCTCTTTCAGGTCGGGGGCGATGTAGTAGCCGGCCAGGGTGTCGACGATGCCGATGATCATCGACCCGGCCACCGCGCCATACAGGCTGCCCAGGCCGCCCAGCACCACGATCACGAAGGCGGTCAGCACGAAGTACGTGCCCACCGTCGGGAACACCGGATACTGCGGCGCCAGCAGGCCGGCGGCGATGCCGACGAAGGCGGTGCCCAGGCCGAAGGCGATGGCATAGACGTTGTTGACGTTCACGCCCATCAGCGTGGCGGCGTACCGGTGCTGCGCCACCGCCCGCAGCGCGCGGCCCAGATAGGTGCGGTGCATGAACAGGTGCAGCAGCACGGCCAGGCCCAGGCCGACCACGAAGGTCACCAGCTGGCCGGTGACCATGGTGTAGTTGCCAATGTCGAGCGTGCTGGTGCCCAGTTGCACCGGGGCGCGGTACACGTTGGCGCCGAATATCACCAGCGCCAGGTTCAGCAGAATGGTGGAGACGCCCACCGTGGCGAAGATCTGGATGTGCTGGTCGGCATTGAGCAGCGGCTGGATGATGCCCTTCTGCGTCAGCGCGCCCAGCGCGAACAGGATGACCGCCACCGGCACCAGGCCGATGTACGGATGCACGCCGAACTGCGCCGCGATCAGGTAGACCGCGTACATGCCGATCATCAGGAATTCGCCGTGCGCGAAGTTGACGACGCGGACCACGCCGAAGATCAGCGTCAGCCCCAGGCTGATGATGGTGTAGGCGCCGCCCAGCAACAGGCCATTGATGACCAGTTGAATGAAGATATCCATGGTGCAACCTCTTAGAGCGGGGCTGGCCCCGGCGCCGCGCCGTCTTCGGCGGGGCCGGGGCGCGGGCCCCAGTGAAACGCCGGACGCCCCCGAGCGTCCGGTTGCCGGCAAGTCGTCGCGGCCGGCGCGATGGCGTCATCGCGCCGGCCCTGGCGTTTTATTTCTTGAAGACGGGCTTGCCGAGCGCGAGGTTGTCAGGGGCGATGGTGACCAGCTTGCCGTCCTGCCACTGCATCACGTAGAACGTGGAGGCCTTGTTCTGGCCATCCTCGCCGAAATCGAAGCCCCAGCCGTTGGCGGTCTGGCCCGCCGGCTTCTTATAGGCCAGCACGGCCGCGCGGATCTTGTCCTTGTCGGTCGATTTGGCATTGGCGATGGCTGCGAAGAAGGCCTTGGCGCCGACATAGTTGGTCAGGCTGTGGCCCGATTGCGGGTCGCTCTTGTAGGTGGCCTTGTAGGCTTGCAGGAACTTTTCCAGGCCAGGCGCGCCGGCCGGGTTGATGGACGCCTGCGGGAAGTCCAGGTCGAACACGCCGTTCATGTCGGCGCCCACGGCCTTGGCGGTGTCGGCCAGCGAGTAGCCGCCGCCAGCGCCGATCACCACCTCGGGCTTGAAGCCGGCGGCGCGCGCCTGGCTGAAGTACAGGATGGCGTCGTTCTGGTACGCGGTCTGCAGCACCACATTGACCTTGGCGCCCTTCAGGCGCAGGATCAGCGAGGACAGGTCGACCGTCTTGGCCGAGTAGGGCAGCACTTCGGCCACGGTGTAGCCCAATTCCTGGGCGCGCTTTTTCTCGGTGGCGGCCACGTCGGTGCCGTAGGGGCCGTCCTCGTGGATGATGCCGATGCGGATGTCCTTGGGGTTCAGGCCCATGCCGGGCGCGATGATGTCATGCAGCGCATTGACCACCGCCACGCCGTACAGACCGGTGTTGGGGTTGCTGCGGAACAGGTACTTGTAGCCGCGCGTGGTGATCTTGTGGGCGGTGGCGCCCAGTTCGAAGTAGGGCACGCCGGCCAGTTCGGTCACGGGCGAGGCTGCGTACGAGATGCCCGAGGCGTAGCTGCCGAACACGCCCACCACGTTGGACGAGATCAGGCGCTTGGTTTCGGACACGGCCTGCGTCGGGTCCACCGCGTCGGCCTTGATGATCTGGATCTTCTCGCCGTTGATGCCGCCCGCGGCGTTGATCTCGTTGACGGCCAGTTCGAGGCCGCGGTAGCTCTCTTGTCCCAGCAGCGCCAGGGCGCCGCTGAACGGGAAGAGGGCGCCCACTTTCATGTCGGCCGCCGCGGTGCCGCTGGCCAGGACGCCGCACAGTCCCAGCGCGATGGCGAATTTATTGATCTTGAACACTGTCTACGCTCCTTTGTGGGTATGGGGTGCGGACTTTCTGCTGTCTCGTCCGTCTGTTTTTAAATATATGATATATGGGCCGGAGGGGGTCAAAGACCTCGTCCTGGATTCTAGTGCCGGACTCGTCCGGCTGAATCGGGGATTTCCCTCAAGCCGCATGGATAAAGCGTTTCCAGGCGATTTTGTGGTTCTTTCCAGGCTGAATTCCGCTGTGCGGATGTTTATTTTCGGATACTTTCCGGGTTCCGCCGAAAGCAAGAAAACTCCCCTTAAAATCATATATCCTATATGATCAAAAGGCGTTTCAGCAGAAAAATCCAGGAGACAGGAGCATGTTCGAGGAAGTGGATTTCGCCGGCAAAAAGGTACTCATCACCGCCGGCGCCGATGGGTTGGGCCTGGAAATGGCGCAGGTGTTCCACCGGGCCGGGGCCGCCGTGCTGGTGTGCGACGTCAATCGCGAGCGCCTGGCGGCCTTGCCGGCCGAGTTGCCCGGCGTGCGGGCGGTATACGCGGACGTGTCGGATGAAGACAGCGTGGCTGCGCTGTTCGACGCCGTGCGCCAGCAGTTGGGCGGGCTGGACATCCTGGTCAACAACGCTGGCGTGGCCGGCCCCACCGGTTTCGTCGAGACCCTCTCCAAGACCGATTGGGACCGCACCCTGGCGGTCAACATCACCGGCCAGTTCCTGTGCGCGCGTCAGGCCATCCCGCTGCTCAAGCAGTCGCGCGCCGGCGTCATGATCAACCTGTCGTCGGCCGCCGGCCATCTGGGTTTTGCCGGACGCTCGGTCTACTCGGCCTCCAAATGGGCGGTGATCGGCTTCACCAAGTCGCTGGCGATCGAGCTGGGCGGCCACGGCATCCGCGTCAACGCCATCCTGCCGGGCGCGGTCGAGGGGCCGCGCATCCGCGCCGTGATCGACGCCAAGGCGCAAACGCTGGGCAAGCCGGTCGAGGAAATCGCCGCGCTCTACGAGAACCAGGCGGCGCTGGGGCGCATGGTGACGGCGCGCGACATCGCCAACATGGTGCTGTTCAACGCCAGCGAGGCCGCCCGCAGCGTGACCGGGCAGGCCATCGTGGTGGACGGCTTCACGCAGAAGCTCTATTGATGGCGGCCGATCCGCAGCGGCGCCGCGCCGCCATCATCGGCACCGGCCTGATCGGCCAGGCCTGGGCCATCGTGTTCGCGCGCCAGGGCTGGCAGGTGCGCCTGCATGACGTCAACGGCGCCATGCTGGCCGAGGCTGGTACGCTGATCCGGCGCCAGCTCGACCAACTGCAGGCGCACGGCCTGCTGCGCGACGCGGCGGCCGCCGCCGCCCGCATCGAGGTGGCGGCCAGCCTGCCCGAGGCGCTGGCCGGCGCCCGCTACATCCAGGAGAACTCACCCGAGCGGCGCGACCTCAAGCGCGAGCTGTTCGCGCAGTTGGACGCGGCAGCCGAACCGGACGCGATCATCGGCAGTTCCACGTCCAGCATCCCCGCTAGCGAATTCACCGAAGACCTGCCCGGCCGCCACCGCTGCCTGGTGGCGCATCCGGTCAATCCGCCCTACCTGATCCCGGTGGTGGAGCTGTGCCCGGCGCCCTGGACCAGCGCGGCCGCCATGCAGGCGGCGCGCGACATCATGCTGGACATTGGTCAGAAGCCGGTGACGATGCGGCGCGAGATCGAGGGCTTCATCCTCAACCGCCTGCAGGGCGCGCTGCTGCACGAGGCCTTCCGCCTGGCAGCGGCCGGCATCGCCAGCGCCGAGGATATCGACACCACCGTCAAGGACGGCCTGGGCCTGCGCTGGTCGTTCATGGGACCGTTCGAGACCATCGACCTGAACGCGCCCGGCGGCATCGCCGACTATTGCGCGCGCTACGGCGGGCTGTACCAATCCATCGGCGCCACCCAGCGCGAAGCCGTGCCCTGGGACGGCGCGCGGGTCGAGGCCCTGGCGGCCGAACGGCGCGGCCTGCTGCCGGCCGATGAGCTGACGGCGCGCCGCTATTGGCGCGACGAACAACTGATGCGCCTGATGCGCCACAAGCAACAGCAAGACAACGGAGACGAAAATGGCTAAAGCCAAGCAGAAAGTCGTGATCACCTGCGCCGTGACGGGCGCCATCCACACGCCCAGCATGTCGCCGCACCTGCCGGTGACGGCCGACGAGATCGCCGAGGCCGCCATCGGCGCGGCCCGCGCCGGCGCCGCCGTGCTGCACCTGCACGCGCGCGACCCCGAGACCGGCAAGCCGTCGCAGGACCCGGCGCTGTTCGAGCCGTTCCTCAAGCGCATCAAGGCCGAGACCGACGCCATCATCAACATCACCACCGGCGGCAGTCCGCACATGACGGTGCAGGAGCGCATGCGTCCGGCCACCACCTTCAAGCCGGAACTGGCGTCGCTGAACATGGGTTCGATGAACTTCGGCCTGTTTCCGATGCTGGGCCGCTTCCAGGACTTCAAGCACGAGTGGGAGCGCGAGCACCTGGAGAACAGCCGCTCGCTGATCTTCCGCAACACCTACCAGGACATCGAATCGATCCTGGAGCTGGGCAACGCCAACGGCACCCGCTTCGAGTTCGAGTGCTACGACATCAGCCACCTGTACAACCTGGCGCACTTCGTCGATCGCGGCCTGGTGAAGTCGCCGCCGTTCATCCAGTCGGTGTTCGGCATCCTGGGCGGCATCGGCCCGCATCCGGAAGACCTGATGCACATGAAGCGCACCGCCGATCGCCTGTTCGGCAATGAATACGAATGGTCGATTCTGGGCGCCGGCCGCAACCAGATGCCGCTGGCCACCATCGGCGCGGCGATGGGCTCGAACGTGCGGGTGGGGCTGGAGGATTCGCTGTGGATCGGACCGGGCCAGTTGGCCGAGTCGAATCGCTCGCAGGTCGAGCGCATCCGCACCATACTGGAAGCGCTCAACCTGGAGGTGGCCACGCCGGCCGAGACCCGCGCCAAGCTGGGTTTGAAAGGCGGCGACAACGTGGCGTTCTAGCACGCGCCGGCCGCGCCGGCGCCGCGTGTCGGGGTGACGCCTCGGCGCGGCGCCGGGTTCGCGGGCCATGGCGCCGGGCGGATGGCCCGGCGCGGGTCAGGCGTGGCGGCGCAAAGCGTCGACGAGGGTCTTGATGTCCAGCGGACGATCGAAATTGGCGGCATGGCGCGCGGCCAGCGTCAGTTCGGCGGCCTGCGCCAGTTCGGCCGCGGACGGCGCGGGCGCGCCCAGTGCCGCCAGCGTGGTCGGCAGCCCGACCTGTTCGTACCATTGCGTCAGGGTAGCCAGCATGCCGTCCTGGCGCGCCTCCAGGTCGAGCTGCACCAGCAGGCCGACGGCCACCTGCAGCCCGTGCGGCGCGCTGGCCAGGCCGTTGATCTGCGGCAGGCCGCGTGTCAGGGCGTGGGCGATCGACAGGCCGCCGCTCTCGAAACCCAGGCCGCTCATCAGGATCATGGCTTCCACCGCGCGTTCAAAGGCGGGCGTGGGCTGGCCGCTGCCGGCGGCCGCCAGCGCGTCGGCGCCGTCGGCCAGCAGCGTGCGCAGGCTGCCGTCGGCGATCAGTTGGGCCGTCAGCGGCGGGGCGCCGTCGTACATGTTGCGCCCGCCGTTGCGGGCGCATTGTTCGGCCTCGAATTTCTTGGAGATGGCATCGCCCAGGCCGGCGCGAAAGAACGCGGCGGGCGCGGTGGCGATGACGGCGGTGTCGACCAGCACGATGGTCGGGTTGAACAGCATGTGCTCGACCGCCAGGAGGTTGTGATGGGCGTCGTACAGCACGTAGTTCTTGCTGGTGGGCGCGTCGTTCGAGGCCACCGTGGGCACGGTGACGAGGTGGCAGTGTCCGGCCTTGGCCACCGCCTTGCCGGCGTCCAGCGCCTTGCCGCCGCCCACCGCGATCACCATGTCGATGCCGGCGGCCGCGGCCTGCGCGCGCAGCGCCGCGATCGACGCGGGCGTGATGTCGCCTTCAACCGGCAGGGCCGTCAGCGCCACGCCGTGGGCGCCGCACAATGCTTCGATTCTCGGGCCCAGCACGCCCTGCACGTAACGGTCGATGACCAGGGCGGCGCGGCGGCCGAACAGGGCGGCGTAACCGCCCAGTGCGTCGAGAGCGCCGGCTCCCTGGATGTAGCGGCCGGGAGCACCGAAAATCTTCAGCATCGAATCTTCCTATTTGCGAGGCCCGGGCGGGCGGTAGTCGAGTTCTTTTTCGCGTTCGACCAACCAGTCGATCATGATCTTGCCGCCCCACACCAGGTCGGCCTGGATCGCCTTGGTGGCGGCTTCGGGGTCGCGCGCCTCCAGCGCGGCCAGCACCGCTTCGTGGCGGTGCTCGTCCTGGGAATAGTCGAGCCCGGCGGTCTTGACGTGGAACACCTTGAGGATCGGGCCGGTGATGACCCAGAACGATTCCACGGTGTTGCGCAGGATGGGCTTGTTGCTGGCTTCCAGAATGCCGAAGTGGAACTTGCGGTTCAGGTAGCTGGCGCGCTTGGGGTCGGTCGAGGTGCAGGAGATGAAGTCCTTCTGCAGCGCGATCAGGTTGTCCAGTTGCTTGCGCGTGATGTTCCTGGCGGCCTCGGCCGCGCCCATGCCTTCGAGATGGAAGCGGATCTGCTGGATCTCGCGCAGCTTTTCCGAATTGACGTAGGGCACGTAGACCGCGGTGGCGGCCTGCATTTCCAGGCCCTGTTCGCTGATGAGGCGGAAGATGGCCTCGCGCACGGGCGTGATCGAGACGCCCATTTCCTGGGCCAGCTCGCCAATGATGAGGCGCTCTCCGGGTTCGTACTGCCCGTTGATCAGGGCACTGCGGATCTCGTTGTAGACCTTGACGGAGAGGTTCTCTTTTTTTACCGGTTTCAGGCTGGGCATGACGGTCGAGGCTTGCGGGTTCGATGGAATGGGGGCAAGCCGTGAAACGGCGCCCGGCTGAATTCTATCCCGCCCTGGCCAATTCAAGCGCGATGGGTATATTATATATCATATATTATAATGCGCGGAGGAGACGCCATGCGCCAGGACCGGGGTGACCCCACAGAAGACGAGTTGCGGAGGCTGCGGGAAAAGGCCCGTCATATCCGTTTGGAAACCATCCGGCTGATCGAGATCGCCAAGGTCGGGCACTACAGCTCGGTGTTTTCATGCGCCGAGATCTTTGCCGCGCTGTACTACGACGTGATGCGGCTGCGGCCGGGCGAGCCGGCCTGGCCGGACCGCGACCGCTTCCTGATGGGCAAGGGCCACGCGGCGGTAGGGCTGTTCCCGGTGCTGGCCGACCACGGCTTTATCCCGCATGCGCTGCTGGACGGCTACACCCGCCTGGGCAGTCCGCTGGGCGACCATCCCGACATGACCAAGGTGCCGGGGGTGGATTTCAGTTCCGGCTCCATTGGCCACGCGCTGTCCAACGGCGCCGGCATGGCGCTGGGCGGCCGCATGAGCCAGCGCGACTTCAACGTGTTCGTGATGCTGGGCGACGGCGAGATGCAGGAAGGGCAGGTGTGGGAAGCGGCGCTGTTCGCCGCGCATCACAAACTGTCGCGCCTGGTCGCCATCATCGACCGCAACGGCTACCAGCTCGACGGCAAGGTTGACGACGTGATCGGCGTGGAATCGCTGCGCGACAAGTGGCAGGCCTTCGGTTGGGAGGTGCACGAGGTCGACGGCCACGACCTGGTGGCGCTGACCGCGCTGCTGCGCCGCCTGCGCGCCGACCAGGCGCGCGCGCGGCCCGCCTGCGTCATCGCCAAAACCATCAAGGGCAAGGGCGTTTCCCATATGGAAACCGAACCTGGCTGGCATCTGGGCTACCTGGCGCCGCAGGACGCGCAGGCCGCCATCGACGAAATCATGACCCGCGAGATCTGAATGGCACAGGCACAGACGCTTTCCCCCGATTCCTGGCAGTACCGCGCCCTGAACGCGGTGAACCCCGGGCTGTCGTATCTTTCCGACGCGCTGATCGAGCTGGCGCGGGCCGGGCATCCGGTGGTGGCCGGCTCGGCCGACCTGCAATATTCCAATGGCCTGAACCGCTTCGCCTCGGCCTACCCCGACCGCTACGTACAGTTCGGCATTTCCGAGCAGAACATGGTGTCGGCCGCGGCCGGCCTGGCCACCACCGGCGCGATGCCGTTCGTGGCCACCTTTGCCTCGTTCCTGGGCTTGCTGTGCTGCGAACAGATCCGCATGGACGTGGCCTATACCAAGCTGCCGGTGCGGCTGATCGGCCATCACACCGGCATCAGCCTGGGCTTCTACGGCACGTCGCACCACGCCACCGAAGACATTTCCACCATGCGCGCCATCGCCGGGCTGACCGTGGTGTCGCCGGCCGACGGGCCGCAACTGGCGGCGGCCATCAAGGCCTCGGCGGACTGGCCCGAGCCGATCTACTTCCGCATCGGCCGCGGCCGCGATCCGCAGGTCTATGACGACGGCACGCCGTTCACCTTCGGCCGCGCCATCGTCCATTCTCGCGGCAGCGACCTGAACATCATCGCCTGCGGCATCACGCTGCACGCGGCGCTGGAGGCCGCAGCGCGGCTGCGCGAAGATGGCCTGTCGGTAGGCGTGATCGACATGCCGACCCTCAAGCCGCTGGACCGCGAAGCGGTGCTGGATGCGGCCGGGCAGGCGCGCGCGCTGCTGACGGTGGAGGAACACAATGTCATGGGCGGCCTGGGCTCGGCGGTGGCCGAGGTGCTGGCGGACGCCGGCAGCGGCACGCGCCTGCGGCGCCATGGCATCTACGACGAATACAGCCTGATCGCGCCGCCTACCACGCTGTACGCCCATTACCGGCTCGACGGCGCCGGCATCGAGGCGGTGGCGCGCGAACTGCTGCAGCGATAGGGCATGGCGGCATTGAAAGGCGCCCGGCGCGGCGCCACGACACGGAGACAAGCAATGAAGGAAATCAGCGGCAATACCCGCCTGTTCGGCATCCTGGCCGACCCGATCTATCACGTCAAAACCCCGCAGCGCCTGAACGAGCATTTCGCCCGCATCGGCTTCGATGGGGTTTGCGTGCCGTTCCATGCGCGGCCGGATAACCTGGCCGAGGTGGTGGCCGGGTTGAGCCGGCTGGAGAACCTGGGCGGCCTGATCATCACCATGCCGCACAAGGCGGCGATCCTGGCGCTGGCCGACGACGCCACGCCGGTGGCGCGCAAGATCGGCGCGGCCAATGTGGTGCGGCGCGAGGCCGACGGCCGCCTGGTGGCGCACATGCTGGACGGCGAGGGCTTCGTGCGCGGCCTGCGCACGCACGGCGTGGCGCCCGAGGGCAAGACCGCCTATCTGGCCGGGGCCGGCGGCGCGGCCAATGCCATCGGCTTCGCCCTGGTGCAGGCGGGCGTGTCGCGGCTGACCATCGCCAACCGCACGCCGGCCAAGGCCGAGGACCTGAAGGCGCGCATCCTGTCGCTGCATCCCGGGGCCGACATCACGGTCGGCACGGCCGATCCGGCGGGCCATGACCTGGTGGTCAACGGCACTTCGCTGGGCATGAAGCCGGACGACGCGCTGCCGCTGGACACGGCGCGCCTGACGCCCGACCAATTGGTGTGCGAGGTCATCATGCAGCCGGCCGATACGCCGTTGCTGGTGGCGGCGCGGGCGCGCGGCTGCAAGGTGCACTACGGCGCGCCGATGCTGGCCGGGCAGATCGAGCTGATGGCGGAAATGATGGGCGTGGCGCCGGCCGCGCGGGCATGAGGCGGCGACGGACCAGACGATGGGCGATTACGACTTCATTATCGCGGGCGGCGGCACGGCCGGCTGCATCCTGGCCAACCGCTTGACGGCCGACGGGCGCCACCGGGTGCTGATGCTGGAGGCCGGGCACGAGGCGCGCAGCATGTGGATCTCGATCCCGGCGGGCTTTTCCAAGCTGCTGGTGAACCCCGACTACAACTGGCGCTTTGCCACCGAGCCGGAGGACAACGTCTACGGCCGCGCCATTGCCGTGCCGCGCGGCAAGGGCCTGGGCGGCTCGACGCTTATAAACGGCATGATCTACGTGCGCGGCCGGCCGCAGGACTACGACGGTTGGGAGGCCGCTGGCGCCACCGGCTGGGGCGCGCGCACCGCCGAGCGCGTGTTCCGCAAGATCGAGTGCTATGAGCCGGGCGGCCCGACTCGCGGCAAGTCCGGCCCAATGCACGTGGAGGAAGTGGCCGAGCGCTTTCCGCTGTCCGACGCCTTCCTGCGCGCGGCGCAGGAAGACGGCCTGCCGCTCAATCCCGACTACAACGCCGGCTGCCAGGACGGGGTCGGCTATTACCAGGTGGTGCAGCGCCACGGGCGCCGCTGGAGCGTGGTGGACGGTTACCTGAAACCCGCCGCCGGCCGCAAGAACCTGACGGTGGAATGCGGCGCCCACGTGACGCGGCTTTTGTTCGAGGGCAAGCGTTGCGTCGGCGTGGCGTACCGCAAGAACGGCCAGGAATTCACCGTGCGGGCGCGGCGCGAGACGCTGCTGTGCCTGGGCGCGGTGCAGTCGCCGCAATTGCTGGAGCTGTCGGGCGTGGGCAACCCCGCGCTGCTGCGATCCTTCGGCATCGCGGTGGTGCACGCCCAACCGCAGGTGGGCGAGAACTACATCGACCATTTCGCCACGCGCATGAACTGGCGGGTCAGGAACACCGTGACGCTTAACGAGATGTCGCGCGGCTGGCGTCTGGCGCAGCAGGTGGCGCGCTACTACACCCGCCGCAAGGGCATCCTGACGCTGGGAACGGGGCTGGTGCACGGTTTCGTCAAGAGCGCGCCGGACCTGCCGGCGGCCGACGTGCAGTATTTCTTCGTGCACGCCAGCTACGCCAACGCGGCCGAGCGCATCCTCGATCGCGCGCCGGGTATGACCATCGGCGTGGCGCAACTGCGGCCGGAGTCAGTGGGCTCGATCCACCTGAAGTCGGCCGACCCGCTGGCGGCGCCGTCGATCCGGCCGAACTTCCTGTCGGCGCAGGTCGACCGCGACAGTCTGGTGGGTGGCATGCGGGTGGCGCGGCGCATCGTGCAGCGGCCGGCCCTGCGGCACTATGTGGAAAGCGAGTTGAGCCCGGGGGCGGCGGTGGACAGTGATGACGCGTGGCTGGATTTCGCGCGCCGCAACGGCCAGACCATCTATCACCCGATCGGTACCTGCCGCATGGGCGTGGACGCCGACGCCGTCACCGACCCGCGCCTGCGCGTCAACGGCATCGCCGGCCTGCGGGTGGTGGACGCGTCGGTGATGCCGAGGATGGTGTCCGGCAATACCCAGGCGGCGGTGATGATGGTGGCCGAGCGCGGCGCCGAGATGATCCTGGAGGATGCCGCTGCCGCGTGACCCGGGGACGGCTTGTGACCGCGAGTTCTAAGTTTTTATCAATAAAAACTGATTTTGTATTGAAGTCGGGCCAATCGAAGCAAGAATAAGGAGTGATTGCTATAAATATAAGGGTAAATACTTAAGTCCCGTGTCTTGTGGGAAGGCTGGAATTCTCTTAATTTGTTTTATCAATAAAAAAGAATTTCATGAGACGCGGCGTTCGCGCCGTCCGACCTTCCCACCGACGAGAAGAGACATGACCCTACGTTTGCAAGACAAGCGGGCGCTGGTCACGGCAGCCGGCAACGGCATCGGCCGCGCCAGCGCCCTGGCCATGGCGCGCGAGGGCGCCCAGGTCTGGGCCACCGACATCAACGAGGCCGCGCTCGCCGACTTGGCGAATGAGGCCCGCGAAGCGGGTCTGGACGGGCTTCGCACCCGGGTGCTGAACGTGCGCGACGGCGCGGCCGTGGCGGCCTGCGCCCGCGAGACCGGCGCGGTGGACGTGCTGTTCAATTGCGCCGGCTTCGTCCACGCCGGCACCGTGCTGGACTGCGAGGAAGCCGACTGGGACTTCAGCATGGACCTGAACGTCAAGACCATGTACCGCACCATCCGCGCCTACCTGCCGGCGATGCTGGCGCGCGGCGGCTCGATCATCAACATGGCCTCGGCCGCCTCCAGCGTGAAGGGCGTGCCCAACCGCTTCGTCTATGGCGCCTCCAAGGCCGCCGTGATCGGCCTGACCAAGGCGGTGGCGGCCGACTTCGTGACGCGCGGCATCCGCTGCAACGCCATCTGCCCCGGCACCGTCGAATCGCCTTCGCTGCGCGAGCGCATTGCCGCCCAGGCGCGCCAGCAGGGCAGCGACGAGGCGGCCGTACGCGCCGCCTTCGTGGCGCGCCAGCCGATCGGCCGGGTCGGCCGGGTCGAAGAAGTCGCGGCGCTGGTGGTCTATCTGGCCAGCGACGAATCCGCCTTCACCACCGGCACTACCCACGTCATCGACGGCGGCTGGTCCAACTGACCCGCTCGCGCGCGCTTTTTTCTTTCAAGGACTCTGCATGAAACTCGTACGCTACGGCCAACCCGGCCAGGAAAAACCCGGCCTCATCGACGCCCAGGGCGCGCTGCGCGACCTGTCGGGCGCGGTGGCCGACATCGATAGCGCCGCCATCGCCCCGGCCGCCTTGGCCAGGCTGGCGAAACTCGACCCGGCCAGCCTGCCGCGCGTGGATGGCGCGGTGCGCTACGGCTGCCCCGTCAGCGGGGTCGGCAAGATCGTCTGCGTCGGCCTGAACTACGCCGACCACGCCGCCGAATCGGGCCTGCCGGTGCCGGCCGAGCCGGTGCTGTTCCTCAAGCCCAGCTCGTCGCTCAGCGGCCCCAACGATCCGGTGATCATCCCGCGCGGCTCGGTCAAGACCGACTGGGAAGTGGAGCTGGGCGTGGTCATCGGCAAGCAGGCGTCGTACGTGGAGGAAAGCGAGGCCATGGACTACGTGGCCGGCTACACCGTGGTCAACGATGTGTCCGAGCGCGAATACCAGATCGAGCGCGGCGGCCAGTGGGACAAGGGCAAGGGCTGCGACACCTTCGCGCCGGTCGGCCCGTGGCTGGTGACGCGAGACGAGATCGCCGATCCCCAGGACCTGGACATGTGGCTGGAGGTAAACGGCCACCGGTTCCAGAACGGCAGCACGCGCACCATGGTGTTCGGGGTCAAGACGCTGGTCAGCTACATCAGCCGCTTCATGTCGCTGATGCCGGGCGACATCATCAGCACCGGCACGCCGCCGGGAGTGGGCCTGGGCCAGAAGCCGCCGGTGTACCTGAAGGCGGGCGACGAGATGCGCCTGGGTATCGCCGGGCTGGGCGAACAGCGCCAGGCCCTGCGGGCCTGGCGCCGGGCCGAATAGAATCGGGCTTCAACCCCACGCCGACGCCATGACCGCTTCCAAGATTTCCGCCGCCGATTCCATGCCGACCGAGGCCGACGTCCCGGACGCGCCGGGCGCGCAGCGCTATGCCGCGCCCGCCCTGGAAAAGGGGCTGGACATCCTGGAGGCGCTGGCCGCCAGCCCGGCCGGCTACACGCTGGCCGAGCTGGCGCAGCAGATCGGCCGCAGCGTCAGCGAGATCTTCCGCATGGCGGTGACGCTGCAGCGGCGCGGCTACGTGCAGGTCGACGACAACGACCGCTACACGCTGACGCTGAAGATGTTCGAACTGGCGCACCGCCAGCAGCCGCTCAAATCGCTGGTGAGCGTGGCGCTGCCGCTGCTGCGCGAACTGGCCAACCGTTCGCGCCAGTCATGCCACCTGGCGGTCTACCAGGCGGGCCGGGTGGTGGTGATCGCGCAGGTCGACAGCCCCGAGCGCTGGTCGTTCGGCCTGAAGGTGGGCGTGATGATGGGCCTGACCGACACCTCCTCGGGCCACGTGCTGCTGGCCTTCCGCGACGAGGTCGAGCGCACCCGCATGCTGGCCGCCCATATCAAGGTGGAAGGCGAGCTGGAATCGGACCCGGGCGAGTTGTTTCCGCTCCTGGCCGACGTGCGCAGGAACGGCTGCGCCTGCATGCCGAGCCGCCAGATCCGCGGCATCACCAATGTCGCCTTCCCGGTGATGGGCGTGGGCGACCAGGCCATCGCCGCCATCAATGTGCCGCACATCGAGCGCATCGACCGCAAGGAATCACCCAGCATCGCGCAGGTGCAGGAGATCGTCGGCAATATCGCGCAGCGGCTGTCGACCCTGATGGGGTACAGCGGCTACCTGCCCGAGCAGGCGTAGTTCAGCGGCCGGCCGATGCCGGCGCCGCGCCGCCGGCCGCGAGCTGTTCGAGCGGAGCGAGGCACAGCACGTAGAGTTTGCCCTGGCGGTTGGCGACGATGCCTTCGCGCCGCCACCTGGCGAAGATGCGGCTCAGGGTCTCGGCGCGCATGCCGAGCTTGACCGCGATCTGCGAATGGCTCAAGGGCAGGACGAGCGGCTGCCCAGCCCGCGGCTTGCCGGCGCGCAGCACGTATTCGGCCAGCCGCTGCTGCGCCGAACTGGACGTCAGCCAGTCGATGCGGTCGGTGTGGTGCCGCACCAGCCAGGCGCCATGCGAGGCCACGCGGCAGGCCAGGCGGCCATCGTCGCGGCACAGTTGCAGGAAGGCGCCGTGCGGCACCAGGCAACCGCTGCCGTCGCGGTGCGCGCGGATGTGATGAAGATGGCGCGGGGCGGATTCGAACAGGGTCAGCACCGACAGCCAGCCGCCCGGGCCGACTTCGCCGAATACCTTTTCGCCGCCGTCGGCGGTATAGCGCAGGCCTTGCACCCACCCCTCGCACACCAGCAGGCATGAAGTCGCCGACTGGCCCTCGGAGAACAGGGTGTCGCCCGCCGCGAACCGCAGCCAGCGGCCGTGCGCGGCCAGCGCCCCAAGCGCCGCCTCGGGGATGCCTTCGAACCAGGGATGGCGCCGCAACGCGGCGAGCACAAGCGACCGGGACGAATTGACAATAGTCATTTGAATGGCAGGGGGGGATACCTAGAATTTGAATCGAAAATGATTCTTGTTCAGATGCTATCACCGTGAAAAAATGCGAGGCCAGGACGCCGCCGAAATCGCGCCGCCTTATAAATCTCCCTATGGTTCCGGCGGCCTTGCTGGCGCTGGCAGCTGCGTCCGGCGCGCTGGCGGCGCCGCTGTCCTTCAACGACATGCTCGGCAATCCGGTCACGCAGGCCGCGCCCTCGACGCGCGCGGTCTCGCTGCCGATGCCGGGCGGCACGCTGCTGATGTCGCTGGACGGCGGTTCGTCGCGGCACCTGGCCGGCATGCATCCCGATTCCTATGCACGCATGGCGGATCCGCTGCCGTCGCGCCTGTTTCCCCACATGGAAAGCGTGCGCTCGGACATCACCCGCTCGGGCTTCGTGCCGAACGTGGAAACCCTGCTGCAGATCCAGCCCGACATGGTGTGGCAGTGGGGCCACATGGGCGACGATCTGCTCGCGCCGTTGCGCAATGCCGGCCTGCCGGTGGCCGCGTTGCTGTACGGCACCGATGTGCGCACCCGCGAGTGGATCCGGTTGATGGGGCATTCGCTCGGGCAGGACGCGCACGCCGCCCGGCAACTGGCGTGGCGCGATGAGGTGCGCGCGCGGATTCTCGATGTCACTGCCGGCCTGCGCGCCGACGAACGCCCCGGCGTGCTGTATCTGTCGCGATACCGGCCGCAGTTGCGCACCTCGGGCGCGGGCAGCAGTTTCGATGACGACATCCAATTGACCGGCGGGCGCAACGTGGCGGCCGCGGTGGTCGGCACCGGCCAGTCGGTCGGCATCGAGCAGATCATGGCCTGGGCGCCGGACGTGATCCTGCTGAACAATTTCGAGTCGGGCCTGACGCCGGCCATGATCTACGCCGATCCGCTGTTCGCGGACATCCCGGCCGTGCGCAGCCACCGCGTCTACCTGATTCCGGCGGGAGGCTACATCTGGGATCCCCCCAGCCAGGAATCGCCGTTGTACTGGCAGTGGCTGAGCCAGTTGCTGCATCCGGAGCGGTTCGATTGGCCGCTGCGCGAGCACATCACGCAGGCCTACGCCTGGTTGTACGGCTATGACATCGGCGCCGCCGATATCGACAGGGTGCTGCGCATGCGATTGAACCAAGGGGCCGCCGGCTATGACCGCCTGCATTGAACGGGCCCCCGGGCGCGGCGAAGGCCGGCGGTCCGCGTGGCCCTGGTGGTTGATGATCGCCGCGGTGCCGCTGTCGGCATTGGCCGCGTTGTGCGTGGGACGCTATGCCTTGCCGGTGTCGCACGTGGCCGCCGTGCTGGGAAAGGCGCTGTTGCCCGATGGCCTGGCCGCGTGGCTGCCGTCCATTGCCGATGCCGAGCGCCGCGTAGTGCTGCTGGTGCGCCTGCCGCGGGTGCTGCTGGCGCTGCTGGCCGGCTCCAGCTTGGCGCTGTGCGGCGCGGCCTTGCAGGGCGCTTTCCGCAATCCCCTGGTCGGGCCGCAGATACTCGGCATCTCCTCCGGCGCGGCATTCGGCGGCTGCGCCGCGATCCTGCTGTTCTCGTCGTTGTGGGCCACCCTGGGGCTGGCTTTCGCCGGCGGGTTGCTGGCGGTGGCTATCGTCTACCTGCTGGGCCGTTCGCAGGGCCGCACCACCATCCTGATGCTGGTGCTGGCGGGCGTGGTCACCAGCGCCTTCTTTTCCGCGCTGATCTCGCTGGCCACCTACTTCGCCGATCCCTACGACAGCCTGCCGGCGATCGTGTTCTGGCTGATGGGCAGTTTCGCCACGGCGTCGTATGTCAAGCTGGCGGCGGCGCTGGCGCCGATCATGGCCGGCATGGGCCTGTTGTTCGCGCTGCGGTTCCGCATCAACGTGCTGTCGCTGGGTGACGAGCAGGCCAGCGCTATGGGGCTGGCGGTCGAACCGCTGCGCTGGATGCTGCTGGGTTGCGCCACGCTGGTGGTGTCCGCCAGCGTGGCGGTATCGGGCACGGTGGGGTGGGTCGGACTGGTAGTGCCGCACATCGCGCGCATGCTGGTCGGCCCCGACCACCGCGTGCTGCTGCCCGCCAGCGCCTTGCTTGGCGGCACCTACATGGTGTGGGTCGATACCGTGGCCCGCAGCGCCACCAGCGCCGAGATTCCGCTGGGGGTGATCACCGCGTTGATCGGCGCGCCCTTGTTCGCATGGCTGCTGCGCCGCACGCAAGGCCGGGAGGCGGGCCATGCTTGAACTGGATCGCCTTGCCGTGCAGGCCGGCGGCCGCCTGCTGCTGTCGGACCTGTCGCTGCGCGTGCCGGCGGGCGGCGTTCTGGCTGTGCTGGGGCCGAATGGCCGGGGCAAGACCACCTTGCTCAAGACGCTGCTGGGCTTGCAGCCGCCGGCCGCCGGCACGGTTTCCCTGAACGGCCATGCCGCCTACGTGCCGCAGCGCACCGATTCGCTGTTCGCCTATGACGTGCTGGCCATGGTGACCATGGGCCGCGTGCGCCACCTGCGCTGGTGGGCCTCGCCGGGCCCGCGCGACCGCGAAATCGCCCGCGAATGCCTGCGCGCCGTGCGGCTGGAGCATCTGGCGGGGCGGCCGTTCCATGCGCTCAGCGGTGGCGAACAGCAACTGGCCTGCATCGCGCGGGCCATGGCCAGCGCCAGCCCCATCATCGTGCTGGACGAGCCCAGCGCGGCGCTGGACCTGCGCAACCAGGACGTGATCCTGTCGTTGCTGCGGCGGCTGGCGGGCGAGGGCATGGCGGTGGTGTTCTCCACCCATCAGCCGCAGCATGCCCAGCACATCGCCGACCAGACCCTGCTGATGCATCCCGACGCCTGCGAGGCCGGCCCCACTGGCCAGATGTGCACCGACGAGCGCCTGACCCGCCTTTACGGCCTGCCGCTACGGGTGACCGCCATCGCCGCCGACGGCCGCGAGGTGCCGGGCGTGATTCCGCTTTTCCATTGAACGCGATGAACACGATCGTCTATCTGAACCACTGGACCGGCAGCGGTCCGGCCGCGCTGACCGGCGGCGAGGCGCCGCCGGCCATTGCCGAACCGCTGTACGCCCTGCATCGCCTGGAACTGGCGACGGTGCGCGCTTTGCTGGTGCCGGCCAATACCGACCAGCGCTACCTGCTGTCTCAGCAGGCCCGGCTCGAGGCCTGGCTGCTGGCCGGCGGCACCATGGTGTTCAACGGCCATGTGGCTTACCCCTTCCTGCGCTGGCTGGCGCCGTTCGTGCCCGGTCCGGCGCGCGGCATCGACGGCCTGCGGCTGCACCGTGCCGATGCCCACCCGGTGTTCGAGGGCGTCGATCCGGAACACCTGACCTTCCGCCGCGGCGTGGCCGGCTTCTATGCGCGCGGAGGCAACCCGCCGCCGGCCGGCGCAAGGGTGCTGCACACGCTGGGGCCGGACGCGGTGCCGGTGGATTGGGTGCTGGCGCTGCCCGGGGGCGGCCGCCTGCTGACGCATTCCGGCAACGATATGTGGATGTATGCCGGCAGCGCCGACAGCACCTGCCGCATCGTGCCGCAGCTGTTCGATTGGCTGCACGGGGAGGCGGCATGACCGGCGCCCGTCACCCCGACCCGGCCCGGCGCGAGCCGGTGATTGCCGCGCTGGACGCCGGCACTTACTACCACCACCGCACCTTTCGCACGCCCGAACTGGCGCCGTACATCGACCGGGTGATCTACCTGCCGGAGCTGGATGACGCCGTCCTGGACGGCTGCGACGCCCTGATCGTGTCGTGCCGCATCAACCCGGAGCTGCTGGTGGCGCAGCGCGACCGCTTCGCCCGCTTCCTGGCCGCCGGCAAGACGCTGGTGGCGATGGGCGAAACCGGTTCGCACCGCTGGCTGGACGGGGTGCGCTGGACCGACTGCGAAGTGAACTTCTGGTGGTGGAAGACCCCCGGCGCCGATCCCGGCCTGCGGCTGGCGGCGCCCGGCCATTCGTTGTTCCGCTATCTGACGCTGGCCGATGTCACCTGGCATCAGCACGGCACCTACGCGCCGCCGCCGGGCGCGGTATCGCTGGTCGACAAGGTCGGCGCCGGTTCGGTGCTGTACGAGGACTGCCGCAGCACGGCGGGCCGGCTGATCGTGACCTCGCTGGATCCGATGTATCACCACGGCAGCTATTTCATGCCGGCCACCAGCCGTTTCCTGCGCGGCTTTCTGCCGTGGCTGAAAGATTCCACCCCCGCCGCCTGAGGCGGCGTCCCTTCGGCCTCCGGGCTTTGCCATTGCATTCTCGTATGACTCATTCCTTCCCGCTATCGCCTTTCGCCCACGCCATCCTGCTGGCCGCCGCCAGTCTCGGCGCGCCCGCCATGGCCGCCGACTCCGCCGCGCAACTGCCCGCCATCCGGGTCACGGCCGATGATGCCGCCGCCGACGACGGCCGCCTGCATGCCAGCGGCGCCGTGCCGCCGGCGGCGACGCTCGACCATACGGTCACGCAATCGGTGTCGGTGGTCGACCGCCAGGATCTCGACCGGCTCAGCGCCATCAGCACGCTGGAGCTGCTGGGCCGGATTCCCAACGCCACCATCAATCTGGGCGGCGGCATTGGCGGCACGTTGTTCCTGCGCGGCATGGACACGCTCGATATGCGGGTGCCCGTGTTCATCGACGGCAATCGCTTCCGTGGCCGCAACAAGCTGCAGTTCATGCTCATCAGTCCGACCGAACTGGAGGCCGTCGAAGTGGTGCGCGGGCCGGATTCGGCGCGCTTCGGCAGCGATGGGCTGGGCGGCCTGATCAACTTCGTCACCAAGCGCGCCCACGGCAACCTGGCGCATGGCTTCGCGCTCGATGGCGGTGAGCTGTCGGCCACCTGGAACAGCAATGGCAACGGGATGCAGGCCAGCGCGGCGCTGGAGGCGGCCGGCGACGGCCTGGACCTGCGTGTCTATGCCACCGGGCGGCGCGCCGGAAACTTCCGCAGCGCCAGCGATGAAGTGCCCAATAGTGATTTTCGCAGCGCGGGCGGCGGCATCGTGCTGGGCTACATGCCGGACGCGCGCCAGCGCGTCGAGATCAGCGGCCGCATGGCACACGTGAACGAAGGGTGGGCCGGCACCGTGCCGCCGTATCCGCTGGCCACCACCCGCAGCGATCCCTTGAACGTCAAGCAGGGAAAGTTGGCCTATCAGGGAGCGTTCGACGGCGTGCTCAGCGAGTTGCGCGCCAGCCTCTACGTCAACGAGTTCGACACCACGCTGGTGGTGCACAACCAGGCCAACCCAAACCGGGTGCTGGATGTGCAGCGCCACGTGCCGGGGCCGCTGGCTTATGGCGGCAATCTGGCGGCGACTATTCCGTGGGCCAGCGTCGCCACCACGGTCGGCATGGATTTCATGCACGAGAACTGGCCTGGCCAGGCGCGGCGCACGCAGGTGACGCTGCGCCAACCGGATGGCGGCACGACGGTCAATCGCGGCGATTGGGTTCCCAGCGGCCCGTCCCGCTACCAGACCAATATCGGGGTCTTCCTGAGCAACGAGTGGACGCCGTCCCCGAAATGGACCTTGACCGCCGGCGGCCGTGTGGATTGGTACCGGTCCGACGTCGATCTTTCGCCTTTGCCATCGCCCGATCTGTTGCCGGCCTTCCGCGCGGCGCAGAACAACCAGCAGACCGCCACCACCGGCAGCCTGGGGCTGTCGTACCGCGCCACCAAGGTGGTCGAACTGTTGGGCAGCGTCGGCAACTCGTTCCGCATGCCGTGGATCTTCGACATGTTCGACGCCGGCTTTACCGGCGCCAGCTATGCCTTCCCCAATCCCGAACTCAAGCCCGAGCGTGGTGTCAACGTCGATGTGGGCACCCGGCTGCATTTCGATGATGCCACCGTCGGCCTGACGGCGTTCCGCAGCGACTTCCGCGATTTCATCGAGAACGTCAACACCCTGTACAACGGCCTGCCCGCGACGCAGAAAAGCAATGTCGGCAAGGTGCGCGTACAGGGGGTCGAAAGTGACTGGCGCTGGCAGGTGACGCGCGCGTTCAACCTGTATGGCAGCGCCGGCTACCTGCATGCCACCAACCGGATCACGAACCGGCCGTTGCCGTCGATCGCCACGCTCAGCGGCCTGATGGGATTGCAGTACGTCGGCCCGAACGAGGCCTACGCCTTGAGCGGCGAGTTGCAGTGGGCCAAGGGGCAGGGCCGCTACGACGACCACAGGGAGTATCCGGCGGCCGGCTTTGGCGTGGTCAACCTGTTCGCGCAACTGCAATTGGACAAGCTGGGCCTGCCGCGGGTGGGTAACACCCAGGCGGTGTTCAGCATCAACAACCTGTTCGACCGCGCCTATCGCACCGCCGCCACGGCGTCGAATGTGAACTACCCGATGACGAACCTGAATCCGTTGCTGCAGCCCGGACGCAGTTTCAGCGTGACGCTGCGCACGCGCTTCTGAGCCTGCCGCGCGGGGCGATGTCGTCCCGGCTGCAAGATCCCATCGCCGCCGCCCGAGGCGGCGCGCCTCCCGCCTTCGGGCTTTGCTTTTGCGCTCCTGTATGACTCAATCCTTTCCGCCTTCGCCTCTGGTTCGCGCCTTCCTGCTCGCGGCCATCACCCTTGGCGCGCCCGCCACGGCCGCCGACACCGCCGCGCAACTGCCCGCCATCCGGGTCACGGCCGATGACGATGCCGTCGACGATGGCCGCCTGCATGCCATCGGCGCGGTGCCGCCGACGGCAACGCTCGATCATGCGGTGACGCAATCGGTGTCGGTGGTCGACCGCCAGGACATCGACCGGCTCAGTCCCATCAGCACGCTGGAGCTGATCGGCCGGATTCCCAACGCCACCATCAACCACACGGGCGGCATCGCCGGCACGGTGTTCCTGCGCGGCATGAACACCAACGACATGCGGGTGCCTGTCTTCATCGACGGCAATCGCTTCCGCGGCCGCAATACCCTGCAATTCATGCTGATCAGCCCGACCGAGCTGGAGCAGGTCGAGGTGGTGCGGGGACCGGATTCGGCGCGCTTCGGCAGTGACGGGCTGGGCGGCCTGATCAACTTCGTCACCCGGCGCGCCCACGGCAATCTGGAGCATGCGTTCCAGCTCAATGGGGGCGAGGTGTCGGCCGCATGGCGCAGCAATGCCAATGCGATGCAGGCCAGCGCGGCGCTGGAGGCCGCCGGCGACGGCTTCGACCTGCGCGTCTACGCCACCGGACGGCGCGCCAGCAACTTCAGCAGCGCCGCCGAGGAGGTGCCCAACAGCGGTTTTCGCGGCGCGGGCGGCGGCATCGTGCTGGGCTACATGCCGGACGCGCGCCAACGCGTCGAGATCAGCGGCCGCATGGCGCACGTCAATGACGATGCGGCCGGCGCGGTGCCGCCGTATCCCCTGGCCAGCAGCCATCGCGATCCGCTGGCCGTCAAGCAGGGCAAGCTTGCCTACGCGGGCGAATTCGACGGCCTGATCAGCCAGTTGCGGGCCAGCCTTTACGTCAACGAATTCGATACCACCCTGGCCGCCCACAATGAGGTCAACGCGGCGCGCGTGGTCGACGTGCGGCGTCACGTCATCGGACCGCTCGTCTATGGCGCCAATGTCGCGGCGACCATCCCGTGGGCCAGTGTCGCCACCACGGTGGGCATGGACTTCATGCACGAAACCTGGCCGGGCATGAAGCTGCTTACCCAGACCACAGTGCGCCAGCCCGACGGCAGCCGCGCCGTCAATCGCGGCGATTGGGTCCGGACCGGTCCGACCCGCTACCAGACCAACATCGGCCTGTTCCTGAGCAACGAATGGAACCCCGCGCCGAAATGGACGGTGAGCGCCGGCGGCCGCTTCGATTGGTACCGCTCCGACGTGGGGCTGAGTCCGTTGCCGTCGCCCGATCTGCTGCCGGCATTCCGCGCGGCACAGAACAATCAGCAGACCGCTCTCACTGGCAGCCTGGGCCTGTCGTACCGCGCCACCGAGCGAGTTGAACTGCTGGGCAGCGTGGGCAATTCGTTCCGCATGCCCTGGATTTTCGACATGTTCGACGCCGGCTTCACGGGCACCAGCTACACCTTTCCCAATCCCCAGCTCAAGCCCGAGCGCGGCACCAACGTGGACGTTGGCGCCCGCCTGCATTTCGACAATGCCACGGTCGGCCTGACGGCGTTCCGCAGCAATTTCCGCGATTTCATCGAGAGCGTCGACACGATGTATCTGGGCCTGCCCGCCACGCAGCGCCGCAACGTCGGCAGGGCGCGCGTGCAGGGACTCGAAAGCGATTGGCGCTGGCAGGTGACCCATGCGCTCAACCTGTATGGCAGCGCCAGTTACCTGCACGCCACCAATCAGGTCACCCATCGGCCGTTGCCGTCGATCGCCACGCTCAGCGGCCTGATTGGATTGCAGTACGTCGGCCCGAACGAGGCCTATGCCCTGAGCGGTGAATTGCAGTGGGCCAAGGGGCAGAATCGCTACGACGATCGCCGGGAATATCCGGCCGGCGGCTTCGGCGTGGTCAACCTGTACGCGCAATTGCAGCTGGACAAGCTCGGAATGCCGCAGTTGGGCAATACCCAGGCGGTGCTGGGCATCAGCAACCTGTTCGACCGCGCTTATCGCACCGCCGCTACGGCGTCGAACGTGAACTACGCCATGACCGGCCAGAATCCGCTGCTGCAGCCGGGGCGCAGTTTCAATCTGACGCTGCGCACCCGGTTCTGACGCGGCGCGGCGGCGGGGACCGGACCCGGCCGCCGCGGGTTCCAGGCCGATGGCTCGGCCGTTACGACGCCCGGCTGGGCTGGGCCGCGCCTGGCGCGGCGCCACGCCGGCGCGCCGCCTCGCGCTCCGGCGTCGGCAGGTATACCGCGCACAGCAGGTTGGCGCCGGCGATGATGGCGAACATCAGCGCCAACGGTTGCCAGGTCAGGCCGAAGGTGTGCGCCACCCACAGGCCCACCAGGGGCGTGGTGCCGCCGAAGATCGCGCCGCACAGCTGGAAGCTGAGCGAAATGCCGGTGTAGCGCATCTCCACCGGGAAGGCCAGCGGCAGATAGGGCGCCAGCACCGCATAGTAGGCGCCGATCAGGAAGATGGCCGTGAGGATGCCGATGGCGATGTTCTGGATGTCGCCGGTCAGGATCAGCATCATCATCGGCACGGCCCACAGCGTCGACAGCGCGGTGACCCAGATCAGGAAACGGCGCTCGCCGATGCGGGTGGCGATGTAGGAGGCGATCGGAAAGCTGATCAGCTCGACCACGCCGGCCCAGGTCACCACGTCCAGGATCTGGCTGCGGGTGATCTTCAGGTAGGTGGTGGTGTAGGTGATCATCAGCGTGGTCACGAAGTAGAACCCCGAGATGCCCAGCAGGCACAGGCCGATACCCAGCAGCAGCGCGCGTTTGCGTTCGCGCAGCACCATGCCGATGGGGGCGGTGGCTTCCTTTCGCTTTTCCTTCAGGCGCGCCTGCAGCTCGGGGCTTTCGTTGACGCCGCGACGGATGACGAAGGCCACCAGCACCAGCACGCCGCTGATGATGAAGGGCAGGCGCCAGCCCCATGCCAGGAAGTCTTCCTTGGGCAGGTCCGACACCAGGCGGAACACGCCGGTCGCCAGGATCAGGCCGATGGGACTGCCGTACTGCGGCGCCGAGGCCAGGAAGGTGCGCCACTTGGGCGGCGCGTGTTCGGCCGCGATCAGCACCGCGCCGCCCCATTCGCCGCCCACCGCGATGCCCTGCACCAGCCGCAGCGCCACCAGCAGCACCACGGCGGTCAGGCCGATCGAATGATACGAAGGCAGCAGGCCGATCAGCGTGGTGGCCACGCCCATCAGCAGCAGCGTGATGACCAGGCTCTGCTTGCGGCCGACGCGGTCGCCGAGGTGACCGAACAGCACCGCGCCCACCGGCCGCGCGAAAAAGCCGATGGCGAAAGTGCCGAGCGAGGCCAGCGTGCCCATGTAGGGATCGTTGGTGGCGAAGAACACATCACCGAACACCAGGGCGGCCGCCGTGGCGTAGCAATAGAAGTCGTACCACTCGATCATGGTGCCGAAAAATGCCGCGGCCGCGGCCCTGACCGGCTGTCTGCGGCCATTGCTGTCGTGCATGGAATTCCCCTTGTTTGATGCGGTCGCCCAGGTGGCGCCGCGATGTCGAATACCGGCGTTGACGATAGCAACTACTGGCTATATCTTGTATAGCCACAATTGACGCTCATATATGGCCACTTCATGAAGGAAGTCCTGCTTGCCGATCTGCTGTCGGGCGCGCTGTCGCGCGAATCGGCCGACCCCTTGCAGAAGCAGATCTACGACATCGTGCGGCGCGGGGTGCTGGACCACACCCTGGTGGCGGGGCAGCGCCTGCCGTCCTCGCGCGTGCTGGCGCAGGAGCTGGGCATTTCACGCATCACGGTGACGCTGGCCTATGAGCGCCTGATCGCCGAGAACTACCTGAGCGCGCGCGGCGGCAGCGGCACCTTCGTCGAGAAGACGGTGGACCGGCCCCTGTTGCCGCCGGCTTCTCCCGAGCACGTGCAGCGTCACGTGCCGGGCCTGTCGACGCGCGGCGAGGGCATCGCCGGCGGCGCGGCCGGGCTGGGCCAGCACACCGGCGCCTTCGTGCCGGGCGTGGCCGACGCCAGCCTGTTTCCGTTCCACTTGTGGCGCCGGCTGGTGTCGCGCCACCTGGGCAAGTCGAACCTGGCGCTGGCGGGCTATGCCAAGGATGGCGCCGGCTTTCTGCCGCTGCGCGAGGCCATCGCCAGCTACCTGCGCCTGGCACGCGCGGTGGTGTGCGAGCCCGAGCAGGTCATCGTCACGGCGGGCACGCACCAATCGGTCGACCTGTGCGCGCGCATGCTGGCGGGCGCGGGCGATGCCGCCCTGGTCGAGAGCCCGTGCCATTGGGCCTTTCCGCCGGTGCTGGGGGCGGCGGGCGTGCGCGCCCATGCGGCGGCGGTCGACGAGCAGGGCCTGGACCTGGCGGCCAGCAAGTTGCCGCGCCGGGCGCGGCTGCTGATCACCAGCCCGTCGCACCAGTACCCCACTGGCGTGGTGATGCCGCTGGCGCGGCGGTTGGAGCTGCTGCAGGCGGCGCGGGCGCGCGGGCTGTGGGTGCTGGAGGACGACTACGACAGCGAATTCCGCTACGACGGCGCGCCGATTCCGTCGTTGCAGGGGCTGGATGCCGACGGCCGCGTCGTCTACCTGGGCACCTTCAGCAAGACCATGTTCGCCGGTCTGCGCATGAGCTACATGGTGGTGCCGCCGCAGGTGGCCGAGTCATTTTCGCGGGCCTGCGCCAGCATCTACCGGCCAGGCCAGTTGCACCTGCAGGCGGCGCTGGCCGATTTCATGGCGGACGGCCATTTCTCGCACAACATCAAGCGCATGCGCACCGAGTATGCCGGCCGCCAGATCGTGCTGCGCGAGGCGCTGGCGGCGCGGGTCGGTGAACAGGTGCGGCTGTCGCAGGCACGGGCCGGGCTGCATGTATATGCGCGGCTCGACCGCAAGGTATCGGTGCCGCGCCTGGCCGAGGCCGCCCGCGAAGAGGGCATCGTGGTGGGATTGCCGCATTACCTGCCTGATGCGGCGCGGGCGGCGGCGCCAGCGGTGGTGCTGGGGTATGGCGGCGTGCCCTGCGAGCGCATCGGCGATGGCGTGGCGCGCTTTGCGCGGGCGCTGGCGCGGGCCGGCGAGAGCGGGCCCGCGCGCCGGGCGCGGCGCTGAGCTTTGTGGCGGTGAGCGTTGGTCGGTCAGGGTGGCCGGCCATGACGCCGTGGTTCCGCTACCGCGGCGCATGGCGTCGGCCAGGACCCGGGCCGCGCCGCGTTGCCGCCTACAGCGCCGCCAGCGTCTCATCCGCCGCCGCCAGCAGCAGGTCGGCGTGTTCCCGCGCGAACGGCAGTTGCGGGCGCAGCTTGAGCACGTTGCCGTGCAGGCCGGTGGCGCTGAGCAGCACGCGGCGCCGGCGCATCAGGTTGACGAAGCGATGCGTTTCTTCCTTGGCCGGTGCCTGGGTGGCACGGTCGCGCACCAGTTCGACGCCGATGAACAGGCCGTCGCCGCGCACGTCGCCGATCAGTGCATGGCGCTCGGCCAGGGCGCGCCAGCCGTCGCGCAGGTACTGGCCGATGCGCGCGGCGTTGGCCTGCAGCCCTTCGTCCTCGATCACCGACAGCGTGGCCTGGGCCGCGGCGCAGGCCACCGGATTGCCGCCGAAGGTGTTGAAGTAGCGCGCTTCGCGGCCGAAGCGTTCCAGGATGTCGGGGCGCGAGACCATGGCGGCGATGGGATGGCCGTTGCCCATCGGCTTGCCCATGGTGACGATGTCCGGCACGAGATCGTGGCGCTGGAAGCCCCACATGCGCGAGCCGGTGCGGGCGAAGCCGGCCTGCACCTCGTCGGCGATGAACAGGCCGCCGGCGTCGCGGATGGCCTGCGCCGCCGGCGCCAGGAAGCCGGCCGGGTCGCTGTAGACGCCATCGCTGGACAGAATCGTGTCGACCAGCAGCGCGGCCGGCTTGATGCCGTGGCGCCGCAGGTCGTCGATGGCGGCCTGCACCTGCTGGCCGAACCACGCGCCCAGCGTGGCCGGATCGTGGCGGTAGCTGTCGGGCGCTGCCACGGCGCGCGTGTCCACGCCCAGCGGCACCGCCTGGCCGAGCGACGGCGATACGGCCGCCACCGCGGCGGTGACGCCGTGGTAGGCCAGCTGCGTGACGATGACGCCGGTGCCGCCGGTATGGCTGCGCGCCACACGCAGCGCCAGGTCATTGGCCTCGCTGCCGGTGCAGGTGAAGATGACCTGCGACAGCGGCTGCGGGAAGGTCGCCAACAGGCGCTCGGCGTAGTCCAGCACGCCGTCGTGCAGGTAGCGGGTATGGGTGTTCAGCAGCGCGGCCTGTTCGGCGATGGCGCGCACCACGCGCGGATGACTGTGGCCCACCGAGGCCACGTTGTTGTAGGCATCCAGGTAGCGTTCGCCGTCGGCGCCATACAGCCACACGCCTTCGCCGCGCACGATGTGCAGCGGCTGGTCGTAGAACAGGCGGTAGGCCGGCCCCAGCACGCGCTGGCGACGGGCGATCAGGTCGCGTTCGGCCCGCGGCAGCGCGTCGGCGGCGGCGGGGTCGAAGGCGTTGAGCATGGCTTGGTCTCGGCTCATACAAGGGTCTCCATCGGGGTCTGGCTGGCGGCCAGCAGGGTTTCGCTGGCCTGCTGGCGCGGCAGGGCGTCCAGGCGCGCCAGGCCGGCCCAGGCCAGGGCGTTGTTGCGCAGGATGTATTGGCGGTTCTCGGGATGCTGCTGCGCGCGCCAGCCGGTGATGGCCACGGTGATCAAGAGGCGCGTGGCGATCAGGTCGGGCAGCAGCGCGATTTCGGTTTCGGTCAGGGGCAGCGTCTGATGGTAGCTGGCCAGGCATAGGCGCAGGCCCGCCGACAGCGGGTCGGGGGCGTCGTCCAGCAGGTAGGCGGCGGCCACGGCCAGGTCCTGCGCCAGCGGCGCGCGCACCATGTCGCCGAAGTCGAGCAGCGCCGCGACCTGGGCATGATCGTCGCGCGCGACCATCACGTTGTACGGATTGAGGTCGTTGTGGATGACCTGGCGCCGCAGCCCGCCCAGGCGCGGCCGCAGCCCGTTGACGAAGCGCTCCAGCTGGCGCTCGGCCAGTCCCCGCCGCGCCACTTCAGGGATCTTCGGCAGCAGGTCGGCCACGCGCTCGGCGTGTTGCAGGTCCCACAGCAGTTCGTGGTCGGCCATGGCGTGGTCGAAGCCGGCCAGCGCCAGGTCGAACTGCGCCAGCGCGCGGCCCAGGGCGCGGTATTGCGCCGGGCTGCGCGCCACCTGGTGCAGCGGCACGCCGTGCACGAAGGTCATCAGCCGCAGGGCGCGGCGCGCGCCGTCGCCCGCGTCGTGCCAGTGCACGTAGTCGCCTTGCAGGTCGGGGATCAGGCGCGGCACCGGCGGTTGGCCGCCAGCCAGCATCAGCCGCAACTGCGCCTGGGTGTGGAAGTCGGTGACCGCCGGGTCCTCGGCGGGGTGGGTGGCCTTGAGCACGTAGGCGCTGCCATCGGCTGCGCGCAGCAGGAAGTTCTGGTCGCGTTCGCTCGACAGCAGGGTGGCCCGTGTCGCCAGACCGTAGTGGCGTTGCGCCAGGGCCTCGGCCTGGGGCAGGGACAACTTGGGCGGCTCGGCCGCGAACAGCGCCTGGCCGGCGCTGGGAAGATGGCTGCGGCTCATGCGTGGCGCTCTTCCAGTCCGCACCATTCGGCGATGAACAGGGCGATGGTCTGGGTGACCTTGCGCACCGATTCCAGGTTGACCGCCTCGTCATAGCCGTGCGGCATGCGGCATTCCGGGCCGTAGACAATGGCGGGAGTATCGGCGTACAGGCCGTAGAAGCGGGCGTCGGTGGCGGCCGAGGTGGCGTATTCGCGCAGCGGCTCGCCGAACACCTGTTCGTGCGCGGCGCGCAGCGCAGCCTCGGCCTGGTCGGCATTCTGCAATTCGTAGCCCTCGGCCATGAAGCCGTGGTAGACCACTTTGGGCGGATGCGTGGCCAGGAACGGATCGCGCGCCGCGGCCTGGGCCACGAACGCCTCGATCTCGGCGCGCGCGGCCTCCAGGCTCTGGCCGGGGTAGACCGCCACGCGCATGTCGAAGGTGCACCAGGCCGGCACGCTGGACGGCCAGTCGCCGCCGGCGATCTTGCCGAGGTTGAAGCGGATCGGGTGGGGGTGGTCGCAGAAGTGGCGGTGGTCGCACTTGTTGGCGTTCCAGCGCGTTTCCAGCTCGTCCAGCGCCTGGATCAGGAAGATCGCCTTCTGGATGGCGTTGGCGCCGGCGCCGGTGAAGGCGGCCGAGGCGTGCTGGGGGTCGCCTTCGACCTGCACCTGGAACCACATCGGTCCGACCTGGGCGCGCATCAGCATGGGCAGCAGCGGCTCCGGGATGAAGGCGGCGTCGGCGCGGTAGCCGCGCGCCAGGCAGGCCAGGGCGCCGTTGCCGGTGCATTCCTCTTCCACCACCGATTGCAGGAATACGTCGCCGGCCGGCGCCAGGCCGATGGCGGCCAGCGCGTCCATGGCCGACAGGCAGGCGACCAGGCCGGATTTCATGTCGCCCGCGCCGCGGCCGTGCATCCAGCCGTCGACGATGGCCGGGTCATAGGGATCGCGGCTCCATTGCGCCCGCGGGCCGACCGGCACCACGTCGATGTGGCCGTTCAGGATCAGCGAGCGGCCCGTCAGGCTGCGCGCGCGGTGCGCGCCGACCACGTTGTAGGCATTGTCATAGGACACCGCCACCGGCGAGAAGCCCGGCAGGTGGCGGATGGCGTCGACGTCGATGCGCCAGCGGTCCACCGCATAGCCGCGTTCGGCGTAGCGCGCCGCCATGAAGTCCTGCGCGGTGGCTTCCTCGCCGCGCTGCGATGGCAGGCGCACCAGTTGCGCCGTCAATTCGGTCTGGGCCGCGAAGCCTGCGTCCACGGCTTGGAGGATGCGCTGGCGCAGCGCCGGAGTCAGTTCTGGCATGGATGTGCTCGGGGTTGACTGTCAATCCGGCCATCCTAGGCAAAATTGGCTTGGCAAAAAATAGCCAATCCAGGTTATTTCATATAGCCACTTTCGGGCCGCCGCGCCGAGGGGAAACGGGCCCGCGCCGATGCCGGCCTCGCCCCGGGGGGCGGGCTTGGCAGCAGGCGCGGCCGGTCACAGCAGGAACAGGAGCGCCGCCGCCACCGCGGTGGGCGCCAGCGCGCCGCCCAGCAATCCCGCCATGCTGACCGAGCCATCGCTGAACCCGCCGCGCAGCAGGGCCACCCCGGCGGGGTTGGGCGCGTTGGCGATCACGGTCAGGCCGCCGCCGGCGACCGCGCCGGCGACCAGCATGTATTGCGCCTGCGCGGAGATGCCGTCGATCAGCGACCCCAGATAGGTCAGGGCGGCATTGTCGGTGACCGCGGTCAGGGCCAGCGCGCCAAAGAACAGGACGCGCGGTTCGAGCGCGCTGACGATCGGCTGCAGCCACCATTGCTGCAGGCCGCCCAGCACCACCAGTCCGGCCAGGAAGAAGCCGACCAGCAGCGCTTCCTTGATGATGAGGCGGCTCTGGTGCGCCTTGTAGGCCTGGGTGTAGCCCAGGAAGAACAGGAACAGCCCGAGGAAAATCACGGGGTGGTGGGCGCTCAGCACCACGGCCGCGAGGAACAGCAGGTGCACCACGATGACCGTGGACGATATCGGCGCGGATTGGTCGCCGCGCGCCATGACGTCGCCCGATTGCAGGTGCGGCCGCAGCAGCCAGGTGATGGTGGTGGCGTTGATCAGCACCGCCAGCGCGGCCTTCCAGCCGAACGCCTTGAGCATGAAAGCGCTGTCCCAGCCCCAGGTGGCGGCCACCATCAGCACCGGCGGCGCGGCGTACGAGGTCAGGGTGCCGCCGATCGAGATGTTTACGAACAGCACCCCCAGCGCCAGGTATTTGAGCCGTTCCGGCATGTCGCGGTGAAACACCTGCGGCGCCAGCATCATCGCGGCGATGGTCATGGCGGCCGGTTCGGTGATCAACGAGCCGGCCAGCGGCACCAGGGCCAGGCACAGCCAGGCCTTCGCGGTCCGGTCGGCGACCGGGATCAGGCGGGCCAGCCGATTGACCAGCCGCATGACCGCGGTGAGCACCGGCAGCGACGCCGCGATCACCATCACGACGAAGACGAATGCCGGCTCGGTGTAGTTGCGCGACTCCGCGTAGGCGAGCGCGCTGTCGCCGGATGCGGCCAGGGCCATGAGCAGCAGCAGGATGGCGGCCCAGAAGCCGAACACCACCTCGACTTCGCCGAGCAGGTGCAACAGCCCTTCATGGCGCTTGCTGCGGTGCGCCAGGCGCAGGAAAAGGGGCGTGGAAAAAGTGTGCAGCAGGGCGATCGCGAAGACGATCGCGGCAATGATCTCAATCGGCTTGTCTGTCACGCGCGGGGTTCCTCGGTAGCTATTTCATATGCGCGCGACTTCGATCCAGAGTCGCGCCATCACGACATGTCGCACCAGATCATACAGGTGCGGCGGGGCATCGGCCGGCACCAGAACGCGGCGCACCAGGGCTTGCAGGTCGACGCGCAGGCATGGCTGGGGAAGCGGCGTGACCTGCCGGCGCATCGTGGCCATCAGCCGGACCCGGCCGAGCGACGGCATGTCGATGTCGAGGCGGGCGTCGGCGGGAGGCAGCACGGCATCGCGCAGGGCGTCCAGCGTCGAGCAGATGTAGATGGCGGATGGCGCCAGGGCATTGCCATCGACGCCGCGGCGCCACTCCTGCGTGCCGATGAGCGTGGCGCAGGCATCCGTTCCGGGCGCCTCGAAGCGCAGCCGGCTGAATTCCAGCAATTCCATCAGCTCCACGAACGACAGTCCGCGTGCGATCGGCATGGCCGTTGCGGCATGACCGTCACCATCGTGCGATCTCATGGCGTACTCCCGGTGTTGCGCCCGGGGCCGCCTGGCGGCGGCCCCGGGGTCTTGCTTGGTGTTGACGATCAGGATTGCGCCTGCGCCATCGCGCGCACCTTGTAGCGGTTGCGAACGGTGGAGAAGGCCAGCCACAGGGCCAGCGCGAAAATCGCGTAGACGAAGCCGGCGCTGATCGGGCGGTCAATGAAAATGCTCAGTTGGCCACGCGACAGCAGCAGGGCGCGGCGGAAGTTCTCTTCGACCATCGGTCCCAGCACGAAGCCGAGCAGCAGCGGCGCGGGCGAGAAATGCAATTTCAGGAACAGGTAGCCGACCATGCCCAGCACCAGCACCATGCCAACGTCGAACAGGTTGTTGTTGGTGCTGTAGACCCCGACGCAGACGAAGAACAGCGCCGACGGGAACAGGTACTTGTAGGGCACCTTGAGCAGCTTGGCCCACACGCCGATCAGGGGCAGGTTCATGACCACCAGCATGACGTTGCCGATCCAGAAGCTGGCGATCAGCCCCCAGAACAGGTCGGCATGCTCGGTCACCATCTGCGGGCCGGGCTGGATGCCATGGATGATCAGCGCGCCCAGCATCAGCGCCATCACCGAATCCCCGGGGATGCCCAGGCTCATGGTGGGGATGAAGCTGGTCTGCGCCGCCGAGTTGTTGGCCGCCTCGGGGCCGGCGATGCCTTCGATGGCGCCATTGCCGAAGCGGTTCGGCGTCTTCGATACGCGCTTTTCCACGGCGTAGGACATGAACGACGCGATGGTCGCGCCGGTGCCCGGCAGGATGCCCAGGACCGCGCCGATGACGCTGCCGCGCGCGATCGGCATGACCGATTGCTTGACGTCGCCCGGCTCGGGGCGCACCGACATCTTGGTGGCGTTGCCGACGGTGGCGGCCCGGCCGATGCGGTTGACGTTGGCGAAGAAGTCCGCCAGGCCGAACAGGCCCATGGCCAGCGCCACCAGTTGCACGCCGTCGCTCAGTTCGATCACGCCGAAGGCGTAGCGGATGGTGCCGGTATTGACGTCGGTGCCGACCACGCCAAGCAGCAAGCCCAGGAACACCATGGCCACGCCCTTGATGGCCGACCCTTTGGCCAGGGTTGCGCCGGCGAACAGCCCCAGCATCATCATCGAGAAATACTCGGCCGGACCGAACTGGAAGGCGACTTCCACCAGCAGCGGCGAGAACAGGATCATGATGATGATGCCGACGCTGGCGCCGATGAACGAGGCCAGCACCAGCATGAACAGGGCCGAGCCGGATTTGCCGCGCCGTGCCAGGGGGTTGCCGTCCAGGCAGGTGACGGCGTGCGACGGCGTGCCGGGCAGGTTCAGCAGGATGCAGGTGATGCCGCCGCCGTATTGCGCGCCGTAATAGATGCCGGCCAGCATCATCAGGGCGGCCACCGGCGTCATGGCGTAGGTGAGCGGCAGCAGGATGGATATCGCGGCCAGCACGCCCATGCCGGGCAGCACGCCGATCATGTTGCCCATGAAGACGCCAAAGAGCGACCAGAGCAGGTTTTCCCACTGGAAGGCGACGGAGAAGCCGTGCAGAACGTTATCGAGCAATTCCATGGCTTAACCCCAGCGCAGCATCGGGAACTGCAATTGCAGCGCCCACGAGAAGACGATCGCGCCGAACAGCGTCATGGCGGCGGCCAGGATGGCGGCGGATTTGTATGTGTTGGACGTATCCCCCAACGCGGAAACGAACACCAGGGCGAAGGTGGCCGGCAGGAATCCGAGGGTCTGGCCGAGCACGATGAACAGCCCGATACCGGCGGCGATGCAGGCCATGCCACGCAGACGCTCGCGCCGCGTCGGCCGCGGCAGCTGTTCTTCGAGCTGCTCTTCCTGCACTTCATCGGGGTCGGGGCAGAGGGGGATCAGCACGCCCAGGGCGACCAAAAAGCACCCCACCAGCATCGGGAAATATCCCGGCCCCATGCGCGCCAGTTCGCCGATGTTGTATGAGGTGGCCTCGAAGAGGGTCAGCGCGCCGCAGAGGGCGATGAATGCGCCTCCCCACAGATCGCGCTTTCTAGAGAATATGGTGCTGCCCATGGCGTGCTCCCCGTTTTTTGTTGATGACAAGACCGCGGGCCGTGCGGCGCACGACCCAGGGAGCCGGGACTTTAAGGAGGGCGGCTTGCATTCTGCTTTCGTTCGTTTGCGCCCGGCTTGCGGGATAACCATGAGGCCGAGGGTAGGGGCGCGCGCGGGAGTAACGCAGGGTGAACAAGCTGTAATCGCCATGTTCACAAAAGTGAACATTTCACGATGAAAAGCGCCCGAAACCGGGGGCGGCACGCTTCTTGCCCGCTGCGTGCGCGCTTGCGAAATCTTGCAAATTGGGGGGAGGCAGTGGCCACGGCATAATCACGTTTTTGCTGTCATGCGCGCCGATCATGTTTCGCTTGCCGCTTACCGCGCGGATTCCGCTCGCGGTTTCCCTGTTGTTCCTGGTGATTTCCGCCGCGCTGATATCGCTGGCGCTGCACGGGCTGTCGCGCCAGTTCGACAGCCAGGTCGCCAATCTGGGGCAGGTCTACCTGGACGGACTGTCGGCGGCGATCCTGCCGGCGGTGCGCGCCAACGATGGCGCCCAAATGACCGAAGTGCTCAATCGCGCGCTCGATACCCATCTGGGCGTGGTGGACCGTACCCTGGCGGTGGTCACGGCCGATCACCGTCTGCTGGCGCATGTGGCGCGCTATCCGGAAGTGGAGCCGGTGCCCCTGGCGGCCTTGCACGGCGGGTCCGGCAGCCTGATCAGCCTGCGTTCCGAAGGGGTCTGGACCTGGCGGCTGCTCGACAGCGCGCAGCCGCGGCTGGGGACCCTGATCGCCAACCTGGACGTCAGCGAATTCCTGCAGCAGCGGCGCGAACTGGCGCTCGAACTGGGACTGGTGGGGCTGGCCGTCAGCCTGCTGGGCGCGGGGCTGTGCTACGGCATGGCGCGGCGGCTGCAGCGCCCCATCATCTCGCTGACCCAGGCGTTGCGCGCCGGACGCGAGGATCAGCCGCGCGAGATGGCGGTGCGCACCGGCGATCCGGAATTGCAGGAACTGCTGGCCGCCTACAACTGGATGGTGGCCAGCGTGCGCGAGCGCGAGGCCTTCGCCCAACGCCACGCGCACATCGAGCGCGAAGCGATGCTCGGCCGCATGTCGGCGGCGCTGGCGCATGAAGTGCGCAATCCGCTGGGCGGGCTGCGCACCGCCGTACAGACATTGCGGCAGTTCGGCGATCGCGCCGAAGTGCGGCAGGAGTCGCTCGGCTTCATCGACCGCGGGGTCGAGGCGCTGCAAGCCGTGGTCGACGCCAGCCTGCGTACGTTCCGGCCGGGCACGGCGTTGCTGCGGCGTGCGGACATCGAGGATATCCGCCTGATGGTCAGGTCGCAGGCGGCCAAGGACGCGGTGCGGGTGGCGCTGGCGTGCCGGGGGATGGGCGAGCAGGCCTTGCCTTTGCCCGCCGGGCCGGTGCGCCAGGTGCTGCTCAATCTGGTATTGAATGCGGTGCAGGCATCGCCGCCGGGCGGCGCGGTCTGCGTCGCGGCGCGGGCCGGGCGGCATTGGCTCAGCCTGCACGTGACGGACAGCGGCGCCGGACTGCCGCCGGATGCGCGCTCGGCGCTGGCGGGCGGCTCGCCCGGCGGCGACGGCATGGGCCTGGGCATCGTCGCCGACCTGGTGCGCGCCATGCAGGGGCGCTTGCGTGTGCGCGCGGCGGGGCCGGGCACGCGGATTTCAGTGCGCATTCCATTGCCGCAAGGGGGGCAACCGCGATGAACGATACCCAGATCCTGCTGATCGAGGACGATCCGGTGCTGGGCGGGGCCTTGTTGCAGCGCCTGCGGCTGGAAGGCTTGTCGGCGCAGTGGGTGCAGAGCTGCGCGCAGGCGGTGGAGTGGTTCCGCCGCTCGCGCCAGCGTCCCGCCTTCGTGCTGGCCGATATCCGCCTGCCGGATGGTTCCGGCGAGGACCTGTACCGGCGCCTGATTCCCTATCTGGCGCAGGCCACCGTGGTGTTCGCCACCGCCTATGGCGAGATCGCGCAGGCGGTCAGGCTGGTGGCGGCCGGCGCCAGCGATTATCTGACCAAGCCTTATGACACCGACGCGCTGGTGGCGCGCATGCGCGCGGTGATCGCGGCCCAGCCCGCCGGCGTGGCTGGCGAGGTGCGCGACAACCCATTCCGTTTCGACGATCCCGCGAGCCCGCTGGCGCGCGAGCTCGAACGCCTGGCGGCCAGTTCCCTGCCGCTGCTGCTGGAAGGCGAAACCGGGACGGGCAAGGATCGGGCGGCCCGCTATGCGCATGCCCGCTCGCCGTTCGCGGCGGGGCCGTTCGTGGCTGTCAATTGCGCCTCGATCGCGCCCGAGCTGGCCGAGAGCCTGTTGTTCGGTCATGCCAAGGGGGCATTCAGCGGCGCCAACGCCGCGCGAGAGGGCTTTTTCTCCGAGGCCCAGGCCGGGACGCTCTATCTCGACGAGGTGGCAGAACTGGCCCCCAAGACCCAGTCCGCGCTGTTGCGGGTGCTGGAGAACGGCGAGTACCGGCCGTTGGGCGAAATCCAGAGCCGCCAGACCCGCTGCCGCATCATTGCCAGCACCTGCGGTCCGCTGGACGCGGCGGTGGCCGAGGGGCGCATGCGGGCCGACCTGTATTACCGGCTGGCAGTGGCGCGACTGGGGTTGCCGCCGCTGCGCGAGCGGCCGGCGGCGCTGGAGCCGTTGGCGTCAGCCCTGCTGGCGGAGTCGCCGCAGGCCATGGGCAAGCGATTTTCGGCCGCGGCGCTGCGGGCATTGGGCGACCATGACTGGCCGGGCAACATTCGCGAGATGCGAAACCGGATCGCGCGGGCGGTGGTATTGGCCGACGGCCCCGAGTTGGACGCCAGCGACGTCTTTCCCGAACTCAAGCTGGAAGGCGCGTCGGATCTGGCGACCCGCCGCACCCATGCTGAACAGCGCGCCATCCAGCAGGCCATCGCCGAATCCGGGGGGCACCTGGGCAGCGCCGCGAAGCGGCTGGGTATTTCCCGCACGACCCTGTGGAAGAAACTGCGCGCCACGCGCGAGGACGACGGCGGGACGCCATAGGGGCCTGGGCCGTGCCAGGGGGCTGGGGGCGCGGCGGGCACGCCGCTTGCTGGCGCGACACCCTCATGCCGGCGTTGGCGCGCGCGCCCGGCGCTGCGACAATGCAGGCAGGCGGTCAACCCAAACAGTGGACGGGGCGGCAACGGCGCCCCTGAGGAGAGCGGCATCATGGCGACGCGAACCATCTGGAAAGGCGCGATTTCGTTCGGGCTGGTGCACATCCCGGTGGGCCTGCATACGGCCACCAGCGAATCGGGCGTGGACTTCGACTGGCTCGACAAACGCTCGATGGACCCGGTCGGCTACAAGCGTATCAACAAGCGCACCGGCAAGGAGATCGACAAGGACAACATCGTCAAGGGGGTGGAATACGAGGACGGCCAGTACGTCATCATTTCCCCCGAAGAGATCGCCGACGCCTATCCGCGCACCACCCAGACCATCGAGATCCAGCAATTCGTCGAGGCCGGCGAGGTGCCGTTCGTGTACCTGGAGCGGCCCTACTACCTGGCGCCGATCGGCAAGGGCCAGAAGGTCTATGCCTTGCTGCGCGATACGCTGGCCAAGACCGGCAAGATCGGCATCGCGCGGGTGGTGATCCAGACCAGGCAGCACCTGGCGGCGCTGATCCCGGCGGGCGACGCGCTGGTGCTGAACCTGATGCGCTGGGGCGACGAGGTCAAGGGCACCGACGAGCTGGACCTGCCCAAGGCCGGCGCCAAGGATTCCGCGCCCAGCGCCAGCGAATTGAAGATGGCGCGGAAGCTGGTCGACGACATGTCCGGCCACTGGGACCCGGAACAATACAAGGACGAGTTCAAGGCCGCCGTCATGGATCTGGTGGCGCGCAAGGTCAAGGCGGGCAAGACCGAGACGGTGATCGAACCGCGGGAGGAATCGCCGGCCTACGCCGATAACGTCATCGACCTGACCGAACTGCTGCAACGCAGCCTGAAGGGCCGGGCCGCGGACGGGACCGGGCCGCGGACGGCGGCAAAAAAGACCGCGAAGAAGACCGCGAAGAAAGCCCCCAGGAAAGCGGTCGGCAAAGCGGCGAGCAAGACGGCGGCTCGGAAAGCCACGAAGGCGGCGTGACCATGGCCGATACCCTGGCGAAATACCGCGCCAAGCGCGACTTCACGCTGACTCCGGAGCCGGCCGGCGGCGGTCAGCCCAACCAGGCCGCGCGCGCTTTCGTGATCCAGAAGCACTGGGCCAGCCGGCTGCACTACGACTTTCGGCTGGAACTGGACGGCGCCATGAAGAGCTGGGCCGTGCCCAAGGGGCCCAGCTACGACCCATCGGTCAAGCGCATGGCGGTGCAGGTGGAGGACCATCCCATCGCCTACAACCGCTTCGAGGGCGAGATCCCGCAGGGCCAGTATGGCGCCGGCAAGGTCATCATCTGGGACCGCGGCACCTGGACGCCCGTGGGCGATGCGGCCGAGGGCTATCGGCGCGGGCACCTGAAGTTCGACCTGCATGGCGAGAAGATGCGCGGGCGCTGGGCGTTGATCCGCATGAAAGGCCGTGAGTCCGAAAAGCAGCCGCCCTGGCTGCTGGTCAAGGACCGCGACGACTTCGCCCGCGCCGAAAGCGAGTTCAGCGTGGTCGACGAACAGCCCGACAGCGTGGTCGCGCCGCCGGCCGGTGGCCGGCCGGCGCCCGCCGCCGCGCCGTCCGCCATGGCGGCGCCCGGCGACCCGCCCGACGATCCGCCCGTGGCGGGCCCGTTGCCGGGCAAGGCGGCCGACCTGCCTGGGCGACTCAAGCCGCAACTGGCCACGCTGGTGGCGGGCGTGCCGGCCCAGGCGGGCGACGACTGGCTCTACGAGATGAAATTCGACGGTTACCGGCTGCTGGCGCGGCTGGATCATGGCGAGGTGCGCCTGTACACGCGCAATGGCCACGACTGGGCTCCCAGGCTGCCGCACCTGGTGGCGGCGCTGCGGCGCATGCCGCTGGAGACGGCGTGGCTGGACGGCGAGATCGTGATGCTGGCCGATAACGGCGCGCCCAGCTTCCAGGCGCTGCAGAACGCCTTCGATGGCGAACGCACCGACGCCATCCTGTTCTATGTGTTCGACCTGCCTTACGTCACCGGCCGCGACCTGCGCGGCGAGCCGTTGCGGGTACGCCGCGCGGTGCTGGCGCGGGTGATGGCGGCCGCCGGCGGCGACCCGCTGCGCTTTAGCGATGCCTTCGACGCGGCGCCGGCCGACCTGCTGGCGTCGGCCTGCAAGATGGGGCTGGAGGGCATCATCGCCAAGCGCCTGTCCTCGCCCTATGTCGCGCGCCGCAGCGACAGCTGGCTCAAGCTCAAGTGCGCGCGGCGGCAGGAATTCGTCGTCGTCGGCTATACCGATCCCAAGGGCACGCGCGTAGGGCTGGGCGCCTTGCTGCTGGCGTATCACGACGCGGCCGGCCGGCTGGTGTACGCCGGCAAGGTCGGCTCCGGGTTCGACGACGCCGGGCTGGCCGCGCTGCGCCAGCGGCTGCAGGCATTGCGGACGCGCCAGGCCAGCGTCAAGGCGGGGGGCGCCGGCCGTGACACGCACTGGGTGCGGCCCGAACTGGTGGCCGAAGTGTCGTTTGGCGAATGGACGGAATCGGGGCATGTGCGCCATCCCGTGTTCCGTGGACTGCGCACCGATAAACCGGTGCGCGCGATCACGCGGGAGGTGGCGATGGGTGCGGATACGATACGGGACGCCAAGGCCGGAGGCACGGCGCGGCAAGGCCGCGAGGCGAGCGCCAGGACAAGCACGAGGACGACCACCATGGCGGCGGGCAAGCACACGGAGAAGGCCGCCACCACCGTCGGCAAGCTTACGCATCCGGACCGCATCATCGATCCGTCGACCGGCCTGACCAAACTGGACCTGGCCCGCTACTACGGCCTGGTGGCGCCGATGCTGCTGCGCCACCTGAAGGACCGCCCGGTATCGTTCCTGCGCGCCCCGGCCGGCATCAAGGGCGAGCTCTTCTTCCAGAAGCACCTGGAAGCGCCAATGCCGGGCGTGAGGTCATTGCCGCAGGCCCTGGACCCGGACCATCCGCCGCTGATGGAAGTGCCGACGCCGCAAGCGATCCTGTCGGCCGCGCAAATGAACGTGGTGGAGTTCCATACCTGGAATGCGGTCAAGCGCGCCATTGGCAAGCCCGACCGCATGGTGTTCGACCTGGACCCCGGCGAGGGCGTGACCTGGGACGCGGTGCGGCAGGGCGCACAGTTGCTGCGCACGTTGCTGACCGAGATCGGATTGCAGGGCTGGCTCAAGACCAGTGGTGGCAAGGGCCTGCACGTGGTGGTGCCGCTGCGCCGCCAGTATGGCTGGGACACGGTCAAGGCGTTTTCGCAGGCCATCGTGGCGCATCTGGCCCGCACCCTGCCGCAGCGGTTCGTGGCCAAGAGCGGCCCGAAGAACCGCGTCGGCAGGATCTTCGCCGACTACCTGCGCAACGGCTTCGGCGCCACCACGGTGGCGGCGTGGTCGGCGCGCGCGCGGCCGGGGATGGCGGTGTCGGTGCCGCTGGCGTGGGACGAACTGGACCAGGTCCGGTCCAGCGCCCAGTGGACCATCGCCAACATCCATGAACGCCTGGATGTTGGCGATGCGCCGTGGGACGGCTATGCGCCGCAGGCGCTGGCGGCGGCCATGAAGGCGCTGGATTTCAAGCCGGACGGCGGCGGCCGCGCCTAGTTTTCCTGACGCAGCAGCGCCTGGACTTCGGCCCGGCGACCCTGGTCAGCCACTTCCCGGCCAGGACGCGGCGGCGCCTTGAGGGCCTTTTGCAGGTAGGGCAGGGCTTCCACTTTCCGGTTGCGGTAGATCAGGTAGTCGGCATAGAAGTAGTTCGGATCGATGCCGTTGGGATTGAGCGCCAGCGCCTGCTGCAGTAGCGCCTCGGCCTTCTTGTTGTCGCCGAAACCCACCGGCCAGCCGGGCACCTTGTAGTACAGCACGCCCAGGCTGTTGAGCGCCGAGCCATCCAGGGCCTTGCGATCGATCTTGATGGCCGATTCGTATTCCGCCTTGGCCTGCTTGGCGAGGCTGAGCGCGCCCAGCCCGCCTTTGGCGCCGGCCCAGGAACTGAGCACGATGCCTTCCCAGATATGCGGCTCGGCGCGGTCCGGGTAGCGCGCGGTAAGCGCATGCGCCTGGTGCGACAGGCTTTCGAAACGCGCTTCGCGCTCGCGTTCCGGCGTCTGGTATTGGATCACGGCCCATTCCGATTGCAGGGCATGTATGCCTTGATCGAGTTCGGCCGGCTCGGCCCTGGCCAGGCCCGGCCCGGCCAGGGACAGGCAGGTGATGGCCGCGACGGCGGCGGCGCGCAACAGATGACGTCGATTCATGAGGAGACTCCTGATTTGGGAAATACCGCGCCAAGCGCGCGCCGGTGCTTGGCAAAGACGCCGTCCAGCAGGCGCGGGCAAAGGGTGTTGAGACGCACGGCCAGGGCTTCGACCAGGCCGGCAAAGCGCTGCGGCGACTCGTTTTCGAGCATGCGCTGCACCGCCAGGGCCACTTTGTCGGGCGAGTCGCTGGGCGAGCCGGTGGCCTGGTTGAAGGCGATGACCTCGGGCGAATTGAATGGCGTGTCAATGGCGCGCGGCGCGTAGTACTGGAGCTTGACACCGCTGCCGGCCAGTTCCCGCCGCAGCGCCTCGGTGTAGACGCGCAGGGCCGCCTTGGAGGCGCCGTACGCCGCAAACCCCGGCACGCCCAGGCTGCCGAGCACCGAGCCGATGTTCAGCACCTGCGCGCGCGGCAGGGCGCGCAGGTGCGGCAGCATTTCGCCGGTCAACAGCATCGGCGCCAGCACGTTGGTGGCGAACAGTTGCTGCGCCTGGTCGGCCCGCAGGTCCTGCGCCGGGGCGAAGGCCGCGAGCGCGGCATTGTTGATGAGGACGTTGGCGCCGCGCGCCGCGGCGGCATCGACAATGGCGGCGCGGCCGCCGCTGGTGGTGACGTCCACCACCAGCGCGTCGACCGCGTTGCGGTCGGTGCCGCCCGCGTTCAGTGATTGCGCCAGCGCCAGCAGGGGGTCGGCGCTGCGGCCGATCAGCAGCACGCGGGCGCCCTGGGCGCGCAGCCGGCGAGCGATGGCGCTGCCGAGACCGCCGGCCGCGCCGGTCAGGACGACGGAGGCTTCGCGGATATTCATCGGCTGACCTCATCTGCGGCGGCGCGCGGCAGGCCCTGGAAGATGCCGCCGTACAGGCCATAGAACATGCGCGCGGCATGCACTACCGCGGCCTGGTCGGCGGGGTCGTCCAGGTCGTTCACCAGTTCGGCGAAATGCGCCGTGTGTTCCTGGTCCAGCGTGCCGTGCGAGCGCAGGTAGCTGAAGGCCGCGGGCGGAAGCCCCAGGCCCTGCTGGATGCGGTCGGCGGCGTTGAGCGCGAGCGCGACGCTGGTGCCTTCGAGCACATGCACCATGCCGAAGAAGCCGACCGGATTGTTGCGGTTGATGGTGTCGTAGGCATAGGCCACCATGATCTCGGTGGCCGGACCGGGTCCGGCCCGCTTCACCGCGTCCGCGTCCTCGCCCAGCGCCCGCAGGTCATTCAGGATCCATTCGTCGTGGCCGGTCTCTTCCTCGATGTACTCGTCCAGCGCTTCGTCTAGCCAGTCCAGGCGCGCGGGAATGCGCGCGCGGCAGCTGTGCATCAGCGGCACGGTGTGGCGGACGTGGTGATAGGCCTCGCGCAGGAAGGCGACATAGCCGGGCAGAGTGACCTCGCCGCGCAGGCATTCCTGGATGATAGGGGTCTGTATCAGGCGGTCGCGGTGTTGCCGCGTCTCGCTCAGCAGGGTGTCATAGAAGGGCATGGTGGGTCAGGGCTGTAAGGGTTGCTCGGAGGGGGGGAACAGGTCGGCGTGGCACTGGTGGATAGCATCGCGGCGGGGCCGGCCATTGGCCGTCGCCAGGCCGGCGGCGGCGGAAAAATCGGCGCGGCCGCGGGTCCATGGACCGATGCGCGCGTAGTCGGGCAGGTGCTGGTTGGCGCGGGCGATGGCGCGCGCCAAGGCGGCGTCATCCTGCGCGCCCTGCGGCCAGATCACGGCGCCCAGCGCCGCTTGGCCCTCGCCCAGCACCACGGCGTGGCGGATCTCGGGCTGGCTGGTGAGCGCCACTTCCACCCATTCGGGCGAGACGTTGCGGCCGAAGCCGGTGATCAGCACATTCTTCGCGCGTCCCTGGATATGCAGGAAGCCGGCCGCGTCGATCCGGCCCAGGTCGCCGGTGGGCCACCATGTACGCCGCGCAGCCGGTTCGCCCAGATAGCCAAGCGCCAGGCTGCCGGCGACCTCGATCTCGCCCGCATCGTTGATGCGCACGCGCGCATGGGGCAGCGGCCGGCCCGCCGAGCCGGGGAGGTCGGCGCCGGGCAGGTTGAGCGTCTGCACCGACGCCGCTTCGGACAGGCCGTAGCCTTCATAGGCGGGCAGGCCGGCGGCGCGCGCCTGTCCCAGCAGTGTCGTGCCGACCGCGGCGCCGCCGACCGCCACCAGGCGCAATCCCGCGGGCGCGGGGTGACGGGTGGCGTGCAGCCAGCCGGCGTAGGCGCGCAACATCTGCGGCAGGACGATGACGCTGTCGGCGCGCGCCTCGGTGAGCGCGGCGTGCAGCTTTGCGGGCTCGAACTGCGAGGAGCCGGACAGCCCGACCTGCGCGAGCGGGCGTACGTCGACCATCGCGCCGTGCAGCAGCGGCGCATAGACGCCGGCGATGTTCTCCAGCAGCACTGGCAAGGGCAGGGCCACGAGGTGGCGGGCGATGCCAAGCGGCGCGGTGGCTTGCGCCAGGCCGGCGGCCACCGCCAGCATGGCGGCACCGCCCAGGCAGACGCCCTTGGGCAGGCCGGTGGAGCCGGAGGTGAAGGTGATCTTGTCGGTGCCCGCCGGCAATTGCGCCGGCTGTGCCTGGCGCCGCAACAGGGCCAGTTCGCCCGCGACCGAGCTGGGGCTGAAGCCGAAGCCGGCCAGGCGGCCGGCATCGCTGGCCGCGCAGGCCAGGGCTTGCGCGCCGCTGGCCCGCAGGGTCGCGGCGATCTGCTCGGGCGTGAAGAACAAGGGCAGGGGCAGATGCACCGCGCCGCTCGCCAGGCACGCCAGATCGAGCACGATCCAATCGACGCCATTGTCCAGCAGCGAGGCCACGATGCTGGCGCCGCTGCGCGACAGCTGTTCGCTGCAATCACGCACGCGATCGACCAGGGCCGCATAGGTCAGCGTGTCCGCGGGCGAGCGCAGCGCCAGGTGCTGGGCGCGGGCGGGGTCGCGCAGCGCGGCGAAGAAGGCATTGACACTCATGCTTCGCGCTCCGGGATGTGGGCCAGGATGGCGTCCAGGCGGCCGGCGAACACTTTCGGTTCATGCTCGTAGTAGGTGCCCCAGTCCTTGCGGTCGGCGGCGTCCAGGCCGCGGGCGGTGGCGATGGCCAGCGGCTGGTGCGCCAGGCCCATGCGCGAGAACAGATGGTGCAGTTCCTTGGTCAGTGTGCCCACCGCCCATTCGAAGCCGCCGCGGTGCAGGTGATCCGCCAGCAATGGCACCAGCAGACGGCCGGCGCCCGGCCGCGCGGCGGCGAACTGGCCGGTTTCGACGATGTGCGCGCGCGCCACCGGCAAACCGCGCTCGCTCAGGTAACGCTCGATCGGCGCGGCCAGATAACGCTCCAGGAACAGCGGCTCGCGCGCATCGCGGTAGCCGGCCGCGGCCAGGATCTCCTCGCCGATGCGCAGGCTTACCAGGCTGGGCATCCAGTGCTTGAGCTGGGCGCCGAAGCGTTGCCGGTAGCGTTCGTGGATATAGGCTTCGACCCGGGCGCGGGCGGGATCTCCCTCGGGATGGACGTGCAGCACCGGCCGTTCGGGGCGGGCCGTGGTGTGCGGGGCCATGGCGGCAAGGAGCGAGGAGGATTTGAACTGCGGCATGAAAGATTCCGGTCGGCGCATCGTCGAGTTCCTTTAACGATGGCCCGCAGCGTAGAGGCCGGACCTTAATCGCAAATTAAGCGTGCGGCGGTGGTAATCTCGGAGTCATCGGACTGCTGGGGGATAAAATGCGTATCCTTATCGTCGAGGACGATCCGCTGATCGGCGATGGCATCAAGAAGGGCCTACGCCTTTTGGGCTACGCCGTCGATTGGTTCGGCAGCGCCGCCGAAGCCGATCAGGCGCTGCGGGTGGTGCAGTACGACGCGGTGGTGCTGGACCTGGGCTTGCCCGGCGAGGACGGCGCCGCCTTGTTGCTGCGCTGGCGCCGGGCCGGACACGACCTGCCGGTGCTCATCCTGACCGCCCGCGACGCCGTCGACAGCCGCATCGCGGGCCTGGATGCGGGCGCCGACGATTACCTGATCAAGCCCATCACCCTGGACGAACTGGCCGCCCGCCTGCGCGCGGTCACCCGGCGGGTGGCCGGCAAGCCGGAACCGGTGTGGCGCCATGGCGACCTGGAATACCAGCCCTCGGCCCACGAGGCGCGTTGGAAGGGCCAGCCGGTCGACCTGACTTTTCGCGAGGCGCAATTGCTGGAGCTGTTCCTGTCGCACCCGAGCCGGGTGCTGACGCGTGATTTTCTGCGCGACAAGCTGTATGACTGGGACACCGACAACGAAGGCAGCAACACGCTGGAGGTGCATGTGCACCACCTGCGGCGCAAGATCCATCCCAAGATCGTGCGGACCCTGCGGGGCTCCGGCTATGCGCTGGGTCAGCCGGACGCCGAATCATGACCTTGCAGCGCCGGTTGATCATCGCGGTGCTGCTGGCGGTGCCGCTGGGCTGGCTGCTGACCATCGCCGCCACCTACTGGCGGGCGCAGCACGAGATCAACGAACTGTACGACACCGACATGCTGCGGCTGGCCGAACAGACGCTGGCCGTGGCGTCGCTGCTGCCGCCTGTGGGCTCGCTGAACGCGCCATTGCCGCTGCGGGCCCCCGATTCCGGCGATGCCAGCCACGGCGACCTGTCGGTGGCGATCTGGCGGGGCGCGGGCGAGCCGCTGGTGATGGACGCCGAGGCCGCGCAGTTTCCCCGAGGCGACGGCGTGCAGGGGTTTGCCGACAGCATGGTCAATGGCCGGCCCTGGCGGCTCTATTACCTGAGCGACGCCACGGGCCAGACACGCGTCGCGGTGGGGCAGCGCTTCGGCGAACGCGAGGATCTGGTGGTCGCCTACCTGATGAGCCAGCTTGCGCCCCTGCTGGTCGGCCTGCCGGCGCTGATCATCGCCTTGATGATCGCGGTGCGCCGCGCGATCCAACCCGTGCGGGCTTTGTCCGGCGCCCTGGAACACCGGCGCCCCGACGATGCCACGCCATTGTCCGAAGACGCGCCAGGCGAACTCAAGCCGCTGGTGACCGCGATGAACGGCCTGCTGGCGCGGGCCGGTCGTCTGATCGAACAGGAGCGGCGCCTGACCGCGGACGCGGCGCACGAGTTGCGCACGCCCTTGGCGGCGTTGCGGGTGCAATGGGAAGTGGTGCAGCGCGCCCAGGATCCGGCCCTGCGCGCCGAGGCGCAGGCGCGCGTGACGCGCGGGCTGGACCGCATGGACCGGCTGGTGACGCAGCTGTTGACCATGGCGCGCCTGGACAGTGTTGGCGAAATCGCCTTCGCTTCCGAAGTGGATTGGCGCGCCGTGGCGGAACAGGCGATCGGCGACTGCCTCTTCATCGCCAACCGGCGCGACATCGATATCGAGGTGGATTGGCCTGCCGCCGGCCAGGTGGCGCTGCCGGTGGCCGGCGATGCCGAGGCGCTGGCCATCCTGTTGAAGAACCTGCTCGACAACGCCATCCGCTACGGGCCCCGCCATGCCCGGGTCCGCATCCGTTTCGAGCCGACCCGCATCCTGGTCGATGACGAAGGCACGGGCCTGGCGCCCGAGGTCGCGGCGCGCCTGGGCGACCGCTTCCTGCGGGCGGCCGGCAACGAGGAATCGGGCAGCGGCCTGGGGGTGTCGATCGCGCAGCGGATCGCCCGCAATCATGGCCTTGCCCTGCGCTATGAAACGCGCGCGCCGGCGCCGGGACGGCCGGGGGGCTTGCGCGCCATCCTGTCCCGGGCCACGGGCCGCGCGGGCGAGTGACCGGCGTTGCCGTGGCGCGCTTCAGTCCGCGCCGGCGGCTGCCGGCCCGGCGCGGGTCCGGCCGCGCGTGCCGATGCCGAACACCTGCGCGCCGATGCCCATGGCGACGATGACCGCCGCGAGCACCGAGGTGTAGAGCACCTCGTTGCGATAGGTGCCTTCGACCACCATGGTGATCAGCGCGGCGATGATGCAGACGATCACCGCATACGTGAGCCAGGGAAACAACCACATCTTGAATTGCAGCGCAACGCCGCGCGCCTGCAGACGCTGGCGCATGCGCAGCTGCGAGCACGCGATCGCCAGATAGACGAACAGCGCGATGGTGCCGGTGGCCTGCATCAGCACGTCGTAGACATCCATTTTCGAGGTGGCCATCATCCAGACCGCGGCAAAGGCGAACAGGCTGGAAATAAGGACGCCGACGTAGGGCGTGCCGGTCTTGCGCCCGGTGATCTGCATGATACGGTGCGCATCGCCGCGCCTGGCAAGCGAGTAGAGCATGCGCGAGGCGGTGTACAGCGCCGAGTTGAAGCAGCTGCACACCGAGGTCAGCACGATGAAATTGACGATGAACTGCGCATGCGGAATACCAAGGGCGTCGAGCGCGACGTTGTAGGTGCCCTGGGTCGGTTGCGTCAATCCAGGCGCGTTGTACGGCACCAGGCACACCACGATGAAGATCGAGCCCACATAGAACAGGCAGATGCGCCACACCACCGAGCGCGTGGTCTTGATGATTTCGCGGCCCGGATCGGCCGATTCGGCGGCGGCGACGGTGACGATCTCGGCGCCGATGAAGGCGAACATCACGCCCAGCAGCGCCACCACCACGGCCTTGGGGCCGTTGGGCATGAAGCCTTGGCTGGTCAGGTGGCTCCAGCCGTTGGCGTCGCCCCACGGCCACAGGTGCGCCAGCGCCAGGCTGCCCATCACCAGGAAGAGGACGATGGCCACGACCTTGATGAGGGCGAACCAGAATTCGAATTCGCCATAATTGCGCACGTTCAGGAAGTTGACGATCAGCAGGGAGACCGTTACCAGCAATGCGTAGCCCCAGGCCGGCAGCATCGGAAACCAGCCGTGCAGGATCTGCCCGGCGACGTAGGCTTCCCAACCCATCAGCAGGGCCCAGAAATACCAATAGAGCCAGCCGATGGTGAAGCCGGCCCAGCGCCCGATAGCGCGGTCCGCATAGGTCGAGAACGAGCCGGTGTCCGGCTGCGCCACCGCCATTTCGCCCAGCATGCGCATGGCCAGGATGACCAGGATGCCGCCGCCGATATACGCCAGGATCACGGCGGGCCCGGCCAGCGCAATCTGTTTGCCGGAACCCACGAAGAGCGCCGCGCCGATCACGCCGGCGATGGACATCATCGTGAGGTGGCGGGATTTGAGACCGCCCTTGAGTTCGGTATTCGGGGTGTTCGCCAACTGTCTGCTCCTCTTCAGATACGCGGGGGCATGGCATATCCGCCGTCGTAATGGAAAGGCGGCATGTCCCCTGCCGGTGATTGCGCCGGGGCCTGGGCGGAATGAGTGTTGGAGTGGGCCGGCCCCGGGCGTCTCGAGATACAGAGCATACGCGCGCCGCTGCCGGTATTGCCGGACCTGCCATTCCCTGTTGCAAGTGCCAGATTTTGTCGCGCTTCTCGGGCTTTGCGCGGGGACCGGCCCTGGGGGAGATCGCGGCAATCCGCTGATCCTGACGCGGCCGGCGGCAAGGTAGGGCAGGGGGCGCGGGCAAAAAAAGGCCTGGGCATCGGTTCCGATCCCAGGCCAAGAGCCAACTGTTGATACTGCTTCTTTCAGTCGGCCTCGACAAACGCCTCTTCACGTTTCTTGCGCAGGGCGGGCAGCGCCACCAGCACCAGCAGCACGCCGGCGGCCGCCAGCAACGAAGCCGACAATGGCCGCGTCACGAAGGTGCTGAAGTCGCCGCGCGACAGCAATAGCGCGCGCCGGAAGTTCTCTTCCATCATGGGGCCCAGCACCAGGCCGAGCAGCAGCGGCGCGCCTTCGCAGCCGAGCTTGCTCCAGATGTAGCCGATGATGCCGAAGATGGCGAACATGAAGATGTCGAAGGTGTTGTAGTTCAGTGAATACACCCCGATCGTGCAGAACACCAGGATCGCCGGGAACAGCATGCGATAGGGCACCCGCAGCAGCTTCACCCAGATGCCGATGAGCGGCAGGTTCAGGATGACCAGCATGAGGTTGCCGATCCACATCGAGGCGATCAAGCCCCAGAACAGCTCGGGATGGCTCGACATCACTTGCGGGCCGGGCTGGATGTTGTGGATGGTCATCGCACCGACCATCAGCGCCATCACCGCATTGCCGGGAATCCCCAGCGTCAGCAGCGGGATGAACGAGGTTTGGGCGCCTGCGTTGTTGGCGGACTCGGGGCCGGCCAGCCCGGCCGGATGGCCCGTGCCAAAGCGCTCGGGCTGTCGGGACAGTTTTTTCTCGAGCGCATAGGACGCGAACGCCGACAGTACCGATCCGCCGCCTGGCAGGATCCCCAGCGCCGAGCCCAGCGCCGTGCCGCGCACGATGGCGGGCGCGGCCTCGCGGAATTCCTCCCGGCTGGGATAGAGCGAGCCTACCTTGTCGGTGATCTCGACGCGTTGCTCCTTGAGTTCGAGATTCGCCATGATTTCCGACAGGCCGAACACGCCCATCGCCACCACCGCGAAATCAATGCCGTCCTGCAGCTCGGGCACGCCGAAGTCATAGCGGGCAACGCCTGAGTTTACGTCGGTGCCTACCATGCCCAGCAGCAGACCCAGCAGAATCATGCAGATGGCCTTGGACAACGATCCCGACGCCAGCACGACCGCGCCGATCAAGCCCAGCGCCATCAGCGAAAAGTACTCGGCCGGCCCGAACGCGAATGCCACTTCGGCCAGCGGCGGGGCGAACGCCGCGATCAGCACCGTGGCGACGCTGCCCGCGAAGAACGAGCCGATGGCCGCCAGCGCCAAGGCTGATCCGGCGCGTCCGTTGCGGGCCATCTGATGGCCATCGAGCACCGTCACCACCGCCGATGTCTCGCCTGGCAGGTTCACCAGAATGGCGGTGGTTGAGCCGCCGTACTGCGTGCCGTAGTAAATACCCGCCAGCATGATGAGGCCGGCGGTCGGCGGCAGCACATAGGTAATGGGCAGCAGCATGGCGATGGTGGGCACCGGACCCAGGCCCGGCAGCACGCCCACCAGGGTGCCCAGCAGGCAGCCCAGGAACGCGTAGAACAGGTTTTCGGGCGTGAACGCCACCGAGAAACCCAGCATCAGGTTTTGAAGCAATTCCATGATTTTTTTCCCCGCTCAGTTGCTCATGAAGCTCGGCCAGAGCGGAAAGATCAGGCCCAGTCCGCGAATGAAAGCGAGGTAGGAGAAGAGCACCAGGAACAATCCGTTGGCGACCGCCACTTTCCAGTTGAATTCATGGCTGGCGACGCTGCTGACCACCACCAGCAGAAAGACGGAGAGATACAGCCCCAGCCATTGCAGCGCGAAGCCGTACAGGACGACCGACCCCACCACCAGGGCGACGATGCGGAAATCAAAGCGGCTGACGGTGGTTTGCATGGCGCGCCGCGATAGCGAGCCCAGCAGCACGATCGCGCCTACGAGCGCGAGGACGACGCCTAGCCAAAAGGGGAAGTATCCGGGACCCATGCGTGCCGCGGTCCCCATGCTGTACTGCGTTGCGTGCAGCGCGAAACCCGTGCCCAGGGCGATGAACATCCCCCCAGACCAGAAATCCTGTTTGTTCCTTATCAAGTTGCTGTCTCCCTAGTGTGGCGTTCCCACTCGGGTGTAATGCGGATGAGAACGCGCTTGATATGCGCATCAGAAGCTGTCGTAGATGTTGGTTTTTCGACAGTGATCTGAAAGCGTGCGTGCATCCTACGCGACATGCTTTTTCATGAGAACCGGGTGAAACTACTGAATTTCTCCGGGATATCCCTCAATTTTTCCTGTGCGCAAGGGGGGGCGAAAAAAAATTCGAGTGAACGCTGTGTGAACACCGCGCGCACTGACAGCGCGTGGCCCGGACCGCGGTCGGGCTTCCAAAATGATGCCAAATCTGTGCGTAACGTGACAGAATGTCGGGCAAGCGCGAGCCCGCTGTATCGCTGAACCCCGTATTGAGCAGGTCCTGACATGCCCGTAATCGGCGACCCGTACCCAACCCGACCTTCCGGCGATGGCTTGGGTGGCGCGCATTCCGAATCCGACGGCCGCCTGGACCGGCTGGCGCGCCTGGCCCGGCGCCTGTTCCAGGTGGACATGGCGGTTCTTGACTGTGCCGTGGCCGCTGGCGCATTGCAGGGGGTGGACGGCACCCCGCCCGCGCATTCCCCGTCCTGGTCCATCGAGTGCCCCGTGCGCGCCGCCGACGGCCGTCTGCTCGGCGGCCTGCGCCTGCTGCACGGCCAGCCGCGCGAGTTCACCGACGGCGACCGCCAGGACCTGGCGGACCTGGCGGATCTCGCCGCCGCGGCCATCGCGCAGCACCATGCGCAGTCAAGCCGGCGCGCCGACGAAGACTCCTGGCGCGAAGAGGCCAGGAAGCTGGCGCTGGCCATCGAAGGCAGCGGCACCGGGGTCTGGGACCGCAACGTGGTGACGGGCGAGATCATCTATTCGCCCGGCTGGAAAGCCTTGCTGGGCTATTCGGATTCGGAACTCACGACCCGCATCGAGGATGCCTACACCCGGCTGCATCCGGACGACCTGGACTTCGTGCAGGCCGCCATGCAGGATCATTTCGACGGCAAGACCGAGAGCTACGAGGTCGAGCACCGCGTCCGTTGCAAGGACGGCAGCTACAAGTGGATCTGCAGCCGCGGCAAGGTGATCAGCCGGGACGAATCGGGCAAGGCGTTGCGGATGATGGGCACCACCACCGACATCAGCACGGTGCGCGCCATGGCCGAGCGGCTCCGGCTCACGGCGGATCTGGTCGTCAACCTCACCGATGCGGTGCCCGGGCTGGTCTTCCAGTGCCAGTCCGCGGCAGAGGGGGGCTCCCGGTTCTCGTATGTCAGCGCCGGCATCTGGGACATGTTCGAGCTGACCGCCGACGACGTGCGCGCCAGCACCACCGCGATCGAACGGCGCATCCATCCCGAGGACCTGCCCGCCTATCGCGCCTCGCAGCAGCAGGCCGCCGCCGCCCTGACGCGCTGGCACCTGGAGTTCCGCGTGTGCCTGCCGTTGCAGGGGGTGCGATGGCGGCAGGGGGATGCCAGCCCGAGCCGCGACCCCGACAACGGCGTGGTCTGGCACGGGTTCGTCACGGATATCACCGACCGCAAGCGCGCTGAACTCGAATTGCGCGAACTCGCCGCCACCGACGCGCTGACGAGTCTGCCGAACCGCCGCCATTTCATGTCGCGCATCGCCGCCGAGCTCACGCGCCTGCAGCGCCACGGCGGCCAGGGTTCGGCGGTGCTGATGTGCGACCTGGATCACTTCAAGCGCATCAACGACACCTGGGGCCATGCCATCGGCGACGGGGTGCTGCAGCATTTCGCCAGTATGCTGCGCGCCCAACTGCGCGAGATCGACCTGGTCGGCCGTATCGGCGGCGAGGAGTTCGCCGTCGTGCTGCCCGATACCAGCATCGAAAGCGCGCATCTGTTCGCGCGCGACGTGCAGCATCGGATCGCCGATACGCCGTATCTGTCGGACGGGTTGCAGGTACCTTTGACGGTCAGCATCGGCATTTCCGCGCTGCATGCCAAGGACGACCACGCGGAGCTGGCGCTCAGCCGCAGCGACCGGGCGCTTTATTACGCCAAGCAGCGCGGCCGCAATCGGATCGAATCGGTATTTTCCCGGTAGGGCGGGACCCGGCCGCGATCGCCCGCCCGGCCGGCGTCCGGCATGAAAGATACGGGTACTGACGGACCTGCCGATCGAGCATTTCGGGCAGTCGCCGCATTTTGCGGGACGGGGGTGAGCGCCTTCGTCCGCGCCTTCGGCCGGGGGCCATGTGATGAGGTAGTCTACGCCCCTTGACATGGAGAACAACAGTGCCAAACAGGTACGGAAAGCTCGCTTCCTGGGTCTATCACCTGGATAAACCCATCGGCCATTCCTTCGGCGACCTGGAATACTATCTGGAGCGCCTGGCAGGGTGTGATGGCCCCATCCTGGAACCCGCGGTCGGCAATGGCCGCATCTTCATACCGCTGCTCGAGAAGGGCCTGGCCATCGAAGGGTTCGACGCATCGCAAGACATGCTTGAACTCTGCCGGCAGGAATGTCAGCGCCGGGGACTGCGGCCCGCGCTGACATGCCAGACATTCGAGCAATTTGGCTACGACCGGCGCTTTGCCTGCATTGTCATGCCGGCGGGATCGATCCAATTGATCACCGAGACCGCGTCGGCAATGGCGGTGCTCAGGCGGTTCTGGGATCATCTGCTGCCCGGTGGCAGGCTGATCGTGGACATTGATCCCATCGAGAGCCTCATCGGAGCGGCGAGCGCCGCGCGCAGTTGGGCGGCAGGCGGCGGCGATCTGCTCACGATGACCAGCCATCGCGCCGGGATTGACTACATCACGCAGACGACCCTGTTCCATCTGCACTACGAACACTGGAGAGAGGGTGCGCTGCTGTCGGCGGAACTCGATCTATTCCATTTGCGCTGGTGGGGTGTCGATGAGCTGGCCTTCGCATTGCGGCAAGCCGGTTTCGTGGATGTGGTGGTGTCAGGCGATTACCAGCATGGATGCCCACCCCGCAGCGGGGCGCGGATCATCAGCTTCGAGGCCAGCCGCCCGCGGGGGTGAGGGTTCGCGCGGCAAGGCAACGCCACGCGCGGTGGCCTCCCATCGGGTCGATGGGGGCCACACGTTGCGGTGTGCTGCGCGATCGGCCCGGCGCGAAGGAAGCCTGCTTCAGGATCGAAAGGCCCGGGCGACGCCAGTGGCAAGGAGGTCCCGCCACGTGGTTTTCATCTCCGGTGACCCGGTTGAGTCAGCACGCCATGGCTTCACTTCACGGAAGGCCAGCGTCCGCCCAGTGCGTGCGTGGCATCGGCCGCGGCTTCCTGCACCAGCTTGGCCATCTTTTTGACGGCGGCCGGCGAGTAGCGTTCCTTGGGGCCCGACAACGAGATGGCGCCGCAGATGTCGCCATCCGGGCCGAATACCGGGCTGGCCACGGCCGCGCAGTTGGGGTCGCGTTCGCCCATGGATGTCAGCATCAGGCCGACCTCGGCCGGCGACTTGCCATCGACCAGGTAGGCGGTCAGCAGCTTGCCGGCGGCGCCCTTGTCCAGCGGCAGCAGGTCGCCGACGCGGATACGGTCCAGCGTGGAATGGTGTGAGTCCACGCGCAGCACGCAGGCGCGCGAGCTCGCGTCATGGTAGACGTGGAACGAGGCGCTTTCCGTGCCCTTGTCGACCAGGGCCTGCAGCAGGGGCAGGATGGTCTCGGTCAGGCGGTAGGTGGCCTCGTACGCGCGTCCCAGTTGATGCGCGTAGGGCCCCAGGGAATAGCGGCCGTCGGCGCGCCGCACCACCAGCGCGGCCTTTTCAAGCGAAGCAATAAGCCGCAGGAGCGTGCTCTTGTAGAACCCGGTGGCCCGGGAAAGATCCGCGAGCGTGATGGGCTCGGTGCGCTGCGCAACGGCCCCGACGATGGTCAGGGCGCGTTCGACGGCGGCAACGCCGTCAGTGGAATTGTCCTGAGTAGTGGTGCGACTCATTGGAATGGTAGGGGTGATTAGGCGATGGTCCCCGAATCCGGATCGATCACCCGGCTGATGACCGGGAAATAGCGGTTGCCATGGCCCTGGGCCAACGCGGCGCTGAACCAGTGCTCAACGTTGCGGGCGCCCAGCGCTTGTACGCCGGTTTGCTCGGCCAGCGCCAGTGCGTAGCGCAGGTCTTTGCGGGCGTAGTCCACGGGGAAGGCTTTTTCGGGAAATTCACCGGGCAGAATAGCCTTTAAGCCGTGGTTGCGCAACGCGAAGCTATCGGCCGATCCGCGCGTGAACGTATCCAGCAAGACCTGGGGATCCACCCCCGAACGCCTTGCAATTGCGCGCGCTTCCGACAATGCCACCACGGTTTCGAACAGCACCATGTTGTTCAGGATTTTCACGACCTGGCCGCTGCCGACCGGCCCGCAGTACGTAATCTCGCTGGCGAAGGTGGACACCAGTGGCTTGACCCGCTCAAACGTCGATGCCTCGCCGCCGATCATGACGGACAGCGTGCCGGCCTCGGCGGCGGCGCGGGTGCGGGCAACGGGCGCGTCGATGAAGAGGGCGCCCTTGGCGGCGAATTCGGCGGCCAGCTCGCGCGTCACATCGACCGGCGACGTGCTCAGGTCCACGATCAACTGGCCGCCGCGCGCATTGGCCAGCAGGCCGTCGGCGGCGCGCGCCAATTGCGCGACCACTTCGCCGGACGGCAGGGACAGGAACACCACGTCGCAGTCGCGCATGATCTGCTGCGCCGTCGCGGCCACCACGCCATGCGGAGCCAGCCGCTGCAAGGGGGCGGTGTCGGTGTCGCAGCCCAGCACGGGCAGACCGCCTTTGGTGGCCAGGTTGCGGCAGATGGGTTCGCCCATGACGCCCAGGCCGATGAAGCCGGCTCGTTGAAATTCAGACATGTGGAGAGTCTCCGAAGAAAAAGGGGGCCGTCGCTGCGGCCCTGAAAAGAATGCGAAAGGACGCCTGCGGCTTACATGCCGAAGTAGATGCCCTTGGATTGTTGGTACAGGCGCAGGCCGCTGACGCCTTTTTCGCGGCCGATGCCGCTTTGCTTGAAGCCGCCGAACGGGGTGGAGATCGACAGTTGCTTATAGGTGTTGATCCATACGCTGCCGGCTTCCAGGCGCTTGGCCACGCGCCAGGCCCGCCGGTAGTCCGCCGTCCAGATGCCCGACGCCAGGCCGTAGACGCTGTCGTTGGCCTGGTCGATCAAGTCGTCTTCGTCGTCGAAGGTCAGCGCGCACAGGACCGGGCCGAAGATCTCTTCGCGCACCACCTGCGCATCGCGCGCCAATCCGCCCAGGATGGTGGGCCGGTAGAACGCACCCGCTTGCAGCGCGTCGCCGTCGGGCCGCTGCGCGCCCAGGAGCACCTGCGCGCCGTCGCGCTTGGCGGACTCGACCATGCTTTCGATCTTGTCGCGATGGCCGAACGATGCGATGGGGCCCATCTGGGCGCCGGCGGCGTCGGGCAGGTTCACGTTGAGCCGCCCAGCGCGCGCCACCAGCTTTTCCATGAACGAGGCCGCGATACCGCGCTGCACGTAGAGCCGCGACCCGGCCACGCAGGACTGCCCGCTGCCTTCGAAAATGCCGCCGATCACGCCGTCGATCGCCGCGTCCTGGTCCGCGTCATCGAACACGATGTGCGGCGACTTGCCGCCGAGTTCCAGCGCGACGGGCATCAGCTTTTCGGCGGCGGCGTGGGCGATGGCGCGGCCGCTGGCGGTGCCGCCCGTGAACGAGACCATGCGCACACCGGAATGTTCGACCAGGCGGCGGCCCACGGTGGCGCCCAAGCCGGTGACCACGTTGAGTATGCCGGGGGGCAAGCCGGCCTCCAGCGCGATGCGGCCCAGCGCCAGGGCGGGTGACGAGGTCACCTCGGAAGGCTTGAGGATCACGGCGTTGCCGGCGGCCAGCGCAGGCGCGACCTTCTGGGCTTCCATCGTCAGCGGCGAGTTCCACGGCGTGATCGCCACCACCACGCCATACGGCTCGTAGTGCGTCATGGACAGGTAGTTGCCGCGAGCCGGCGTGACCTCCGCGCCCAGCGTTTCGCACACGCCCGCGTAGTAGCGGAAGGTTGCCGCCGCGCTGGCGACTTGCGTCTTGCATTCGGCCCAGACCTTGCCGTTTTCGATCATCTGCAGACGCGCCAACAGCTCCGCATGCTGCTCGATGCCGTCGGCGATGCGGCGCAGGATCGCGGCGCGCTGGTGCGGCAGCATGTCGCGCCAGGCGGGCTGGCGTTGCGCCTGCCAGGCGGCGTCGACGGCCTGGTCCACCTGCGCGTCGGAGGCCGCGCTTATCAGGTAATTCCGCGCGCCGGTGGCGGGATTGATGGACGCGAACGCGGCGTCTTGCTGGGCGATCCATTCGCCGCCGATCAGCATGGGTTTAAGGGTTTCCGATGATTCGGACATGACGTGATGTTCCTCTCTTGTTGGGATGTTCCAGCGCGGACGCTGGCAGCCGGCGTGCATTTATTCGTTGACAGTCTGCGGCTGAAAAAATATAAAATAGAATAATCGTTCTGTCTACAGGAACGAAAGAATAAACAGACCGTCATTCGAAGACAAGAGGAGACCACTCAATGCATCGGAATTTCTTGCGCGCGCTGGCATGTGCCACGGCGTTGTTGGCGGGAACGGCCCACGCCGATTCCTATCCATCCAAACCCGTGTCGATGATCGTGCCGTATCCGGCCGGCGGCGCCACCGATGTGGTGGCGCGCGCCGTCGCCGAAAAGCTGACGCAGTCGTGGGGCCAGTCGGTCATTGTTGAAAACCGCGCGGGGGCCGGCACCACGATCGGCGCCAGTTCGGTGGCGCGCGCGCCAGGCGATGGCTACACCCTGTTCATGACCACGTCGGCCCACACGATCAGCGGCCATCTGTACAAAAAGCTCAACTACGATCCCGTCAAGGACTTCGCGCCCATCACGCTGATCACCCGGGTGCCGCTGGTGCTGGTCGTCAACCCGGCGGTGCCGGCCAAGACGCTTCAGGAATTCCTGGCCTACCTGAAACAGAACGGCGGCTCGGTGAACTTCGCGTCGCCGGGCAACGGCACCGCGCAACACCTGAGCGGCGAGCTCTTCAAGATCGCCACGAAGTCGGGCATCACGCACGTGCCTTACCGCGGCGACGCGCCGGCCTTTACGGACCTGGCCGGCGGCCAGGTGCAGATGATGCTGGCCACGATCACGTCGGCGCTGCCGTTGATCGAGTCCGGCAAGCTGCGCGCGCTGGCCGTGGCCAACGGCAAGCGCGTGCAGGCGCTGCGCGACGTGCCGACCTTCGCGGAAGCAGGCATGCCCGGCTTCGAGGCGGCGACGTGGTTCGGCCTGCTCGCGCCGGCGTCGCTGCCGCCGGCGCAGGCGCAGCGCATCTATGAAGACGTGTCCAAGATCGTGGCCACGCCCGCGATGCAGGCCCGCCTCGAAAGCTTGGGCGGCGAAGTCGTCAACAGCACGCCGCAGGAATTCGCCGCCTTCATGTCGCGCGAGCAGGAGAAGTGGGGCCAGGCCGTCAAGGCGTCGGGCGCCGTCGCCGCGCAGTAATCCCAACGAGGCGCGTGATTGCCGGGCGCATGCCCGGTATCCGTGCCATGGTGGCGGGGCCGCGCGTTGACGCCGTGCGGGACGTGACGGATTGCCCGTTGATGCGGGCGGACGATGGGCGGGCGCTGCCACCGGGATAAGGTTCGGCTCGGATTTTCCCCGTGTTGACACGGGGAGTTTTCGATACTTAGAATGTTCTGGCAGAAAGAATATACGTTCTAAAAATAAGAGCGAACATAGGTGGGAAGAGACAATGAATAACCACGCCATGGCAGCGCGGCATGCGTCCGACGCGCAGCTTGCGCACCGCTTCCGAAGCCGCGCGCTGTCGTTCTCGCGGCCGCGTCAGGTCGATATGGACCTGCTGCTGGGCGTCGGCGCCGTACCGCTGCTGGTCCGCATCCGCGACGGCCGCGTCATCGCCGCCGACACGCCCGCCGCGCCGCTGCCTTCCTGCGATGTATCGCTGCGCGCCGGCGCAGACGCCTGGTCGCGCTTCTGGCAAGCCGTGCCGGAAGCGGGCTGGCATGACATCTTCGCGTTGAGCAAGCGCGGCGAACTGGCCATCGAAGGCAACCTGCAGCCGCTGATGGCGCACTTGCAGTTCGTCAAGGACCTGCTGGCCACCGGCCGCGAGGCGCAAGCATGAACGCCGCGCTGGAACCCATCGTCGGCCGCTATCTGTCCGTCGACATCGGCGGCAAGCCTTGCCGCGTCTACTTCGAGGAGGCCGGCGCGGGCATTCCGCTGGTCTGCCTGCATACCGCCGGCGCCGACAGCCGCCAGTATCGCCACATGATGTGCGATGCGGACATCACGTCGCGCTATCGCGTCATCGCTTTCGACATGCCCTGGCACGGCAAGTCCTATCCGCCGCCCGGCTGGCAGGATGAGGAATACCGCCTGTCCACTGAACGTTATGTGGAGACCGTGATGGCGTTCTGCCAGGCCCTGGCGCTGGATCGCCCGGCGCTGATCGGCTGCTCGATCGGCGGGCGCATCGTGTTGCAACTGGCGCATCAGCACGCGGATCGTTTTCGTGCGCTGATCGGGGTCGAGGCGGCCGATTTCCAGCAGCCTTGGTACGACACGTCGTGGCTGCATCGCGGCGACGTCCATGGCGGCGAGGTCTGCGCCGCCCTGGTGTCCGGGCTGGTCGCGCCGCAGTCCCCGGCGGTCTATCGCCACGAAACCTTGTGGCAGTACATGCAGAGCGGCCCCGGCGTGTTTCGCGGCGACCTTTATTTCTACCGCGTGGACGGCGATTTGCGGGGGCGGCTGGGCGGCATCCGCACCGATCGTTGTCCCCTGTTCCTGTTGACGGGCGAGTATGACTTTTCATGCACACCCGAAGACACCTTGCGCACTGCCGCCGGCATTCCCGGCGCGCAGGTCACTGTCATGCGCGAATTGGGGCATTTCCCCATGAGCGAAAGTCCACAGCAGTTTCGCGGCTACATCATGCCGGTGCTGGACGCCATCGCCGGCCTATAGAGCGGCATTACCGACGGGCAGGCACTGCCCGCGATCCACAGGAGGCATTATGCGTTATCCGATCATTCTGGCCGGCATCTTCGCCCTGGCCGCAGTTCCCGCCGCGCAGGCGCAAGAGACGCTGAAGCTTGGCGCGTTGGTCACGCTGTCCGGCGCGGGCGCCGCGTGGGGGCAGGGAATGAAGAACGCCGCCGAGATTGCGGCCGACCAGGTGAATGAAGCGGGCGGACTGGACGTCGGCGGCAAGAAGTACCGGGTGCAGGTGGTGGCCTATGACGACAAGTACCAGGCCAATGAAGCCGTCACCGTGGCCAACCGCCTGGTGTTCGAGGACAAGGTGCGCTACGTGATCGGCCCGGTCGGATCGGCGCCGGTGCTGGCGATCCAGCCCATGACGGAAAAGAACAAGGTGATCGTCATGACTTTGGGCTTTACCACCAAGGCGCTGGCCGCGGACAAGCCCTTTACCTTCCGCCCGAACGTGACGACCGCCGAGGTGTCGCAGCCGCAGATCGACTGGCTGGTCAAGTCGCTAGGCCTGCGCAAGGTGGGCGCGCTGTTCCCGAACGACGAAACCGGGCAGCAGATTGCGCTCGACCTGGAAGGGGCCTACAAGAAGGCGGGCGCGGCCTTGTCCGTCAAGGAGTTCTTCGAACGCGACCGGGTCGATTTCGTGCCGGTGTTGACGCGCATGATGGCGCGCGGCATTGACGCCATCGAACTGGACGGCAATTCACCCACCACCGCCGGCCTGATCGTCAAGCAGGCGCGGGAACTGGGGTTCGAAGGGCGCATCGTGCGCACCGGCGGCCCCGCCACGCAGGAAATCGTGAACGTGGCCGGCAAGGCGGCCACCGAGGGCATGCTGGTGCATACGCCGATTGATCCGGAACTGCCGGAAACCAAGGCCTATGCCGAGCGCTATGCCGCCAAGTACAAGCACGCGATGAACGGGTTCAGCCCGGCCTTCTATGACGGCACCAACATGCTGTTCGAAGCCATGCGCCGCGCCGGCACCGTCGAGGACACGGACCGCGTGCGCGTCGAGCTGGAGAAACTGGAAGGCTTTCAAGGTGCGCTGGGCAAGCTGAGCTGGACGGGCAAGGCCAGGTACGGCATCAACCACCAGTTGAACGCGCCGTTCTACGTGGCCGAAGTCAAGGATGGCCGCGAGGTGATCCGCGCGCGCTGCACCGTCGAGGGATGCCGCTAGCGCGGCGGGGGATGCCACGTGGATTGGAGCATTCTGCTGACGCAGGCCACGATAAACGGTCTTATCGTGGGACTGCTGTATCTGTTGATGGCCGTGGGCTTCACGCTGGTGTTCGGCGTGATGCGCATGGTGAACTTCGCGCATGGCGAGTTCTACATGCTGGGCGCCTTTGGCGCCTATTACCTGACGACCCAGGCGGGCTTTTCGTTCCTGCCCGCCATGGCGCTGACCTTCGTCTTGGCGGTGGCCGGCGGCGCGGTGCTGGAATGGGGCGTGCTCAAGCCGTTTCGCCGGGATGAGCTGAACGGCATGATCGCCACGATCGGCCTGGCGATGATCCTGCAAAACCTGGCCCTGATGTTCTTTGGCCCCGACCCCTTGTCCATGCCCGCGGTGGCGCAGGGCACCGCCCGCATGGGCAAGCTGGTCGTGCCCTTGTCGCGTGTGTATGTGGTGGTGTTCGCCTTGCTGGCGCTGGCCTTGCTGTACGGCTTCCTGCGCCATTCCAGGCCGGGCCGCGCGCTGCGGGCCGTGGTCGAGGACTTCGAAATCGCCGGCATCCAGGGCATCCGCTCGCGCATCTATTACCCGCTGGGCTTCGGCCTGGGGGTGGGGCTGGCGGCGGTGGCCGGCGCGCTGATGGCGCCGCTGTTTTCGGTGTCGCCGTTCGTGGGCGGCACGCCGCTGCTCAAGGCGTTCATCGTGGTGATCCTGGGCGGGCTGGGCAGCATCCCGGGCGCCGCCTTCGCGGGCCTGGCGCTGGGCCTGGCGGAAAGCTATGGCAGTCTGCTGTTCGACAGCAGCACGGCGGACATGCTGATCTTCGCTATCGTGATCGTGATGTTGGTCGTGCGGCCCAAGGGGCTGCTGGGCCGGGGGGAGGCATAAGTCATGACGGACATTTCGCTTGAAGCCGGTGTGGCGCGGCCCGCGCCATTACGCTGGCTGTTGTGGGCCGCGTTGGCCGTGGCGGCGTTCGCGCCCTGGTTCGCCGGGCCGTTCGTTCAGCATCTGGCGGTACTGACGTGCCTGAACGTGCTGATCGTCAACGGCTTGGCGCTGATCGCGCGCTGCGGGCAGTTGTCGCTCGGGCACGCGGCCTTCGTCGCGCTGGGCGCCTATGGCTCGGTGCTGGCCGCACGCTATCTGGGATGGAGCTTTCTGCCCGCCGCGTTGGCCGGCGTGGCGTTGACGGCGTTGGTGGCGCTGACGTTGGGCGCAATCATCCTGCGCTTGAAGGGCGTCTATTTCGTGCTGGTGACGTTCGCGTTCGGGGAACTGGTGCGGTTGATCCTGCTGGACGGCTCGTCGTGGTCGGGTGGCGCCAACGGCATCGCCAGCATCCCGCCGGCCACGCTGGCGGGTATGGTGTTCGATACGCGCGCCAGTTTCTACGGCCTGGCGTTGTGCGTGGCCCTGGCGTCGGTGGCGCTCTTGCGCGTGATGGCAAGGCAGCCGTTTGGCCAAGCCATCGACGCCGTGGCGGAAAACCCCGCGCTGGCCGAATCCACTGGCCTTGGCGTGCATCGCATCCAGCTGTGCGCCTTCGTGGCCGGCTGCGCGTTGGCGGCGGTCGGCGGCGCCTTGCAGGCGCGCTATGTGGGATATGTCTCGCCGGAGTCGTTCAACGCCAGCATTTCCATCGGCTTCATCATCATGCTGGTCATCGGCGGCCGCCGATCGGTATGGGGCGGGCTGATCGGCGCGATGGTGCTGACGCCGCTGCCCGAACTGTTTCGCGGCGCGGTGCAGACGCAGCACATTTTCTATGGCGCGGCGCTGATCCTGATCCTGCGTTTTCTACCGGCGGGCCTGGCCGGCCTGCCGGGTCCGTGGCAGGCGCGCCGGCACAAGGAGTCCCAATGAACCAGCCTCTATTGAAGGTGCAGGGCATGTCGCGCAGCTTTGGCGGGTTGGCGGCCTTGCGCGATGTCAGCTTCGCCGTCGCCCCGGGCGAAATTGTCGGCCTGATCGGGCCCAACGGCGCGGGCAAGACAACGGCGTTCAACGTCATCAGCGGTACGATGCCGCCGTCGGCCGGGTCGGTGCATTTCGATGGCCGCGACATTTCCGGCGGCCCACCCAGCCGTGTGGTGGTGCAGGGGCTGGCGCGCACATTTCAATCCACTTCCACCTATCCCGAGGCCACGGTGGCCCAGAACATTCGGCGCGGCATGCTGTCGCGCATTCGAAATTCGTGGCTGCGCCATCTGGCCGGGCGTGACCAGGACTTGTTGTCGGCCTCGCAGGCCGAGCGCGAAGTGGACCGGCTGCTGCACCTGCTTGATCTGCAGGGCTGGCGCGACGCGGCGGCCGGGTCGCTGGCCTATGGCTTGCAGAAAAAACTGGGCATCGCCGTCGCGCTGGCCTGCCGTCCGCGCATGTTGCTGTTGGACGAGCCGGCGGCGGGGCTGAACCACGAAGAATGCAACGAGCTGGGGCGCCTGCTGCGCCGCCTGCAATCCGAGGAAGGGTTGACGATGCTGTTGGTGGAGCATCACATGGCGCTGGTCATGGAACTCTGCCATCGTATCGTCGTGCTGGTGCAAGGCGAGAAAGTCGCCGAGGGCACGCCGCAAGCCATCCGCGACAACCCCGCCGTGATCGAAGCCTATCTGGGAGCGCCCGACTATGCCCATGCTTGAAGTCCAGGACCTGACGGTTCGATACGGGCCGCTGGAGGCCGTGCGCGGCATCAGCTTCACTGTTGAACAAGGCCAGATCGTCGCGCTGGTCGGCTCGAATGGCGCGGGGAAAAGCTCCACGCTGAAAGCGCTGATCGGCCTGGCGCCGGCCGCGAGCGGGCGCATTGCGTTTGAAGGGCGGGACATCGCGCGGCTGGGTTCGGCGGCGCGGGTGTCGGCCGGGCTGGCGTTGTCGCCCGAAGGGCGGCGCCTGTTCGGCCGCATGACGGTGCTGGATAACCTGATGGCAGGCGCGCATGGGGTCCGGCCGGGCAGTCGCGTGCGCGCGCGGCTGGACGAAATCTACACCTTGTTTCCCCGTGTGCAGGAGCGCCGCGCACAGTTGGCGGGCTCATTGTCCGGCGGCGAACAGCAGATGGTGGCGATCGGCCGCGCGTTGATGGCGCAACCCCGTCTGCTGATGCTGGACGAGCCCTCGTTGGGCATCGCGCCCAAGATCGTGGCCGAGATCGCGGGCGCCATCCAGCGCATCAACCGCGACAGCGGCATCGCCATTGTGCTGGTCGAGCAGAACGCGCGGCTGGCGCTGCGCCTGGCGCATCAGGCCCATGCGTTCGAGCATGGCGAGGTGGTGCGCAGCGGCACAGGCGCCGAGCTGCTGGCCGACCCCTTCGTGCAGAAAGCCTATCTGGGAATCTGAAATGAGCGTGGCAATGCAAACCGCGGTTCCGCAATACGAGGTGTATGCCATCCGCTACGCGCGGATGCCGCGCCAGCGCCGCGATAACTTCCTGGGCGGCGATCCGCACGACGGCGACATGCCCATGGACTTCTTCGTGTGGCTGATACGCGGCGCGGGCCATGTGGTCCTGGTGGACACGGGTTTCAATGCCGACATGGCGCGCTTGCGGCGGCGCGAACTGATCCAGTGCCCCATCGCGGCCCTGGCGCCGCTGGGCGTGCAGCCCGAAGCCGTGCAGCACGTGGTGCTGACCCACCTGCATTACGACCACGCGGGCAATCTGGACCTGCTACCCAACGCGCGTTTTCATGTGCAGGACGACGAACTCGACTACGCCACCGGCCGTTGCATGTGCTTCGAACCGCTGCGGCATGCCTACGCGGTGGAGGATGTGGTCACGCTGGTACGGCGCGTCTACGACGGCCGGGTGGACTTCCATGATGGCGACGGGACGTTGCTGCCGGGCATGGAACTGCTGCATATCGGCGGCCACACCAAAGGCCTGCAGGCGGTTCGGGTGCATACCGAACGCGGCTGGGTGGTGCTGGCCTCGGACGCCAGCCATTATTACGAAAACATGGGGCAGGGCAGGCCGTTTCCGATCGTCTATGAAACGGCCCGGATGCTGTCCGGCTACGCCAAGCTGTATGGCGCGGCGCAGTCCGAGCAGCACGTAGTGCCGGGGCATGACCCCGCGGTGCTGGACCGCTATCCCAAGTGGCAGGGTTCATCGCACGTGGCGATGCTGCATCGACCGCCGCGGCGGGAATCCTAGATCCGGCGCCATTTCGCCGGGGCGCGCCCGCCGGGGAGCTTCGCGCCAGAGTCTGGCGGCCGCGACCCGGCCGGCGCAGTCATCAATAGGTGTACCTGATGCCCAGTTGCGCGGTTCGTGGCGCCCCGGGGTAGACATAGCTGTTGAACGAGCCCTCGTCATACGTGCGATTGAAGAGGTTCGTCACGTCGAGGTTCACTCGCAGATTACGGTTTATCTGATAGAAGCTGAATACGTCGACCGCCACATAGGCTGGCATGCGGTAGGTGTTCGCCGCGGTTTGCCCCGCCCGTTTGCCGACGTAGCGCACGCCGACGCCCAATCCGAGCCCGCGCGCGGGACCTTCATGGAATTCATACATATTCAATAGGCTGAGGGTGCTTCGCGGGATGTTGGCCAGGCGCGTGCCTTCGGGCAAGGTGTTGTCCTGGGTCACCGCCGCGTCGACGAAAGCATAGCCGCCTATCACCCGCCACTGGCGCGTGAGGTTGCCGGCCACATTCACGTCGAAACCGCGGCTGCGCACTTTCCCGGCTGCCACCCGGTAGGTGATGTCCGCGGGGTCGACCGTGAGAACGTTCTGTTTGTCGATCTGGTAGGCCGACACGTCGACGCTCAGTTTTTCATTGAGCAGTTCCCACTTGGCGCCGACTTCAATCGACTTGCCCTTTTCGGGATTGAAGCCGTTGCCCTGGCGGTCGGCCCCCGTGTTCGGCTTGTAGGCGCGCGCGGTGTTGGCATAGACGGAGAGCGTCTCCGTAAGGTCATAGACCACGCCCAGGCGGGGCGAGACCGCCGAGTCGCGGGTGCGCCAGCTCGACGCGCCGGGCAAGCGATCCCGGTAGCGGTGTTCGAAGTGTTCGAATCGCACTCCCGCCACCACTTTGAACCGGTCCGTGAGTGAAATCTGATCCTGTACGAAGGCCGCCCAGGTTTTCAGGTTTTCCTTATCGTGCGTCGTCGTGCGACTCAGCGGCGGGCGCGGTTGGCCAAGCACCGGGTCGTACAGGTCGACGGGGTAGGCGTTGGCGCCGGCCGCGGACCGGCGAATGATCGATTGGTAGTCGTAGTCTTCAACCTCCACGCCAGTCAAGAGCGTGTGGCGTACGCCGCCGGTGCTGAAGCTGCCTGTCAGGTTGAGTTGGAAATCCCGATCGGTCCAGTCCAGCCGGCGGTAGTTGAAGTTGCGGCCCAACGTCCGACCGTCGGACTGGAGCGCATTGGCTTCCACCGCGTTGCCCTTGAGCGTGCCGTCGAGCCATTGGAACCCGCCGGCGACTTTCCAGTCGTCGTTCAGCGCATGTTCGAAGCGCAACTGGACGACCGTGTTGTCGTTGTGCAGTTTGTTGGTGGTGCCGGCTTCCCAGGCATTGACGCTGGACGACGCGCGCTTGCTCTGGTTGGGATAGTTCGTCAGGCCCCGGTCCAGCGGATGGTTGTTACGCATCAGATCCGCTTCGAGCGTAATCCGCGTGGCGGCGCTGGGCTGCCAAGTGAGTACGGGAGCGACGGCGTAGCGCTCCGTGCTGACGTTGTCACGGAAGGTATTGCCCCCTTCGGCCAGCGCATTGATGCGATACGTGAATTGGCCTTGCTCGTCCACGGGGCCGGTGGTGTCGATGGTGACGCGGCGCATTCCGTGGCTGTCGAATTGCAGGCCGGTGCTCAGGCTTGCTTGCGCTTCGGGTTGCTTTGTCACCACGTTGAACGTGCCGCCGGGATCGCCGCGGCCATACAAGGTCGTGGCGGGGCCACGTATGACCTCGAGCCTTTCGAGGGTGTAGGCGTCGGGCGCGTTGGGATAACCGCGATTGATGGGGAATCCGTTGCGGTAGTACTCGCCGGTGGTAAAGCCCCGGACCGTCACCGTGGTCAGGCCTTGTCCGCCGAAATTGTTTGCGCTGCCAACGCCGCCGGCGTAATCGAGCACTTCGCGCAAGCGCGTGGCATTGGTGTCCTCCACGACGTCGCGGGGTACGACGGTGATGGATTGCGGCACCTCGCGCAGGGCGGCATCGGTGCGCGTGGCGCTCATGCTGCGGGTCGCCCGATATCCGATCACCGGACCGTCGGCCCGCTCGGCGATGCCGTAAACGCTCACGGCCTCCAGTTCGACGGCATCAGCGGGACTATTCGGCGCGGCGACCGCGGTGGGGACGATGGCATTCAGGAGACATACAGAGAGGACAGGGCGGCGCATGTTGCTGGGCAGGATAGGATGTGGCGCGATGGGCGCCAGATAATACTATTGATGATACGGATTCGCATTATTGATGGTGTTTTTGTTGTAATGCCGCACGTCCATATCCCTGCCATGGAAAGGCCCGCCCTTCCTTCGTAAGGCACCGGGGCGGGGCCGCGTCGTGGTTCGACCAGTGGCTCGACGGCGAACCGCGGTTGCTCAGTCGAGCGAGATGCCCGACTCTTGGGCCACGCGCCGCCATTTTCCTTGTTCGGCCGCGAGCATGTCGCGGAACTGACTGGCGGATCCCGGCGACACCTCCACCCCCCTTGCGGTCAGTTTTTCGCGCACGTCGGGCATACGCAGCACGGTGTTCAAGGCGGCATTGAGCCGTTGCACGACGTCAGGGGCCACGTTGGCGGGGGCCAAGACGCCCATCCAGCCTTCCGCTGCCATGTCTTGAAAGCCCAACTCTCGCAGGGTCGGAGTGTCCGGCAGGTCACGCAGTCGTGCGGGGGAGGGCGTGGCCAGCGCGCGCAGCTTTCCCGATTTGATATGAGGCAAGGCCACCGCGGCGGTTTCGAACGTGAAGTCCACTTCGTTCGCCAACAACGCGCTCATTGCCGGCGCGCTGCCCTGGTAAGGAATATGCGTCGCGCTGATCCCGGTGCGAGACAGGAACAACGCGCCGATCATGTGATTGGTTGATCCGATGCCGAATGACGAGAAATTCAGGCGGTCGGGATGCGCCTTGGCCCGGGCGATCAATGACGGCACGCTGGTGATGGGCGAGGAGGCGGGCACGACCAGCACAAAGCTGACGCTACCCACTTCGCCAATCGGGGTGAATTGCTTGAGCACGTCGTACGGCGCCGTCTTGCGGGTCACCGGGTTGATGATCAGCTCGGCGCTGGTGCCAAAGAACAGCGTGTTGCCATCGGGCGCGGAGCGTGTCACGTTCAATGCGCCCAGGGTGCCTCCGGCGCCGCCACGGTTTTCGACGATTGTGGGCTGGTCCAGAAGCGCGGGCAGCTTTTCCGCAATGATGCGGGCGGCGCCGTCCGTGCCTCCGCCAGGAGGAAAGCCGACGACCAGGCGGATGGGGCCCGCTGGATTGCCGGCGGCGCCGGCTTGGATGGCGCACAGCGCGCCCGCGCACAAAAAGACCAAACGGAGCAGCATGTTCATGGGGATTCTCCAACCGGAACGGTATGTTCCAAAGGGGGGGGATGGGCAACGACGTTACGGCTGGCCCGCGCTTTGGCGCACGCCTTCTTCATGGGCCGCCTGTTCGGCGGCGCGTACGCTGGCACGGGCGCCGACCCGTTGCAGATAGGCCTCCAGATGGGGCCAGGCGGCGGTGTCGATGCGGTGCGCGCGGGTCCACATGGCGATCGTGTAGCAATGGGCGTCCGCAATCGTGAATTGATGGCCCATCAGGAAGTCGCGTCCCTTCAACTGATCGTTGAGCCATTGCAGCCGGCCGTGCAGATACTGGCGGGCGATCGATTTGTACTCGGGCGGCGTGATGGCCTTGAACAACGGCATGAAGCCGCCTTTGTGCAAATCCGCCGCGATGAAGCTCATCCACTCCATGATGCGGTAGCGAATCAGCGACCCGGGCGGCGCGAACAAGGCCGTGCCGGGCTGTTGGTCGGCCAGGTATTGCATGATGACGGCGCCTTCGCTGAGGTACTGCCCGTCGGGCAACTGCAAAGTGGGCACCGTGCCCTTCGAGTTGACGAGCAGGTAGTCCGTCCCGTCGGCCAACCGCTTGGTGCGCATGTCCACCCATTGCAGATCCAATGCAATGCCGAGTTCGCGCGCGACGATGTCGACCGCCAGCGAGCAACCCCGTACCTCGTGATAGAACTTCATGTCTGTCTTTCCCTGATGACGTTGCCAGCGCCGCGGCGCGCGGCTGCCTGGCATCGGATTGAAATGGCGATTTATCGCAAATCAGTAGTACAAAAATAGAAAAATAATTAATTCAGTACTACAATTCTTGCGTGGCTAGCCTTTGTTTCCAACTAGGGGAAACGCTTGCTCGGCCGGCGGCCCGCCGTCGGCGGCTTCTTGTGAGCCATCGAAGGCCAGCCGGATTTCGGACAGAACCCGTGCCGGGGACGGTGGCGCCCTGTCCGAGCACTTGTTTCCCAGAAGGGGGGAGGAGGACATCATGCAAGGCACGATCTTGGTGGGGACCGCGGGGCAGGGCATATTGCGAAGCGCCGACAACGGCGCGAGCTGGCATCGGCTGGGCTTGAAAGAGGCGATCGAATTTGACGGCGTCGTGCGCTGTCTGGCGGTCGACCCGTCCGATCCCGCCCGCGTGTTTGCTGGCGCGGATGCCGGGATCTGCCTGAGCACCGACGGCGGGGCGCATTTTCGGCGGCTGGATTCCCCGGCCAACGGGCAGACTGTCTGGGCCCTGGCACTGGACCCGAGCAACCCCGCGCGGGTCTACGCAGGTACAGGGGCCCCATCGCGTGCGCGCATGTTCCGCTCGGCCGACGGCGGGCAGACGTGGGAGGCGTTGCCGGTCGAATTGCCGGAGTTCTGCGCCGGCGTGAATCGGCCGCGTATCCTGGCGATTGCCGTGGATCCCGTCAATGGCGAAGTCTGGTTCGGGGTCGAGGAGGGCGGCGCCTGGCGCAGCCGTGACCGGGGCGATTCCTGGCAGCGGATTGACTCGGTCGCCAACGGCATCGTCAGCGGCGACATCCACGCCATCAGCGTTTTGCCGCCGCGCGGCCAGATTCCGCGCACGCATCTGATCTGCACCGTCAATTCGGTCTACACCAACGTCGACAACGCCCAAGGCGCCTGGCAAGGCGCCAGTTCGGCGGATCGCTTCGATGGCCTGTACTACACCCGCACGATCCAGCCACTGCCGGGCGGCGAGGATGTCCTGTTGCTGGCGGTCGGCGATGGCACGCCGGGCACGCGGACGCGGATATATCGCTCTGAAGACCGTGGCCGCACTTGGGCCCGCGCGATTCTGCACTCGCCGCCGAACGCTACCTTCTGGGCCTTCGGCGCGCATGCGGCCGATCCGTCGCTCGTGTTTGCCGGCACGAAGTATGGGCACCTGTTCCGGTCGATGGATGGCGGACGCAGCTGGTTCAAGGAATGGCGTGATTTCAGTGAGATCACCGCGGTGGCCTGGACACCGTTCGTCGCGTCAGTCAAGGCCCACCCCCAATCCAGATTGCCGAGCCAGGCCACATGACCGCTTCAGCGCCGCCGCGCCGGCCGTGTCCGCGAGGCGGCCTTCTCATCCCATCCCATTCCATTTCCTGAACAAGAGACGTACCTTATGAAGACCCCGAATTTCAGCGCTTTCCACATCCGCAAGTGGTATCTCCAGATCGAGGATTCCCTGGCGGGAGAAACCGGCGCGCCCGCGGATGGCGAACCCTTGCGAAAGATCGTCATTGCCGCCTGCCTCCACAATCCCTATGCTGGCCGCTATGTCCAGGATCTGTCCGCATGGATCGACGCGTCGCCCGAGTTGGGACGCGAGTTCGGCCGCCGCATCGGCGAGGCGGCCGCGGGAAGGGCGATCGAGAGTTATGGCAAAGCGTGCCTGGTGGGGATGGACGGAGAATACGAGCATGGCAATGCCCTGCTCACCAATCCCGCCGCGAACCCTGTGCGGGAAGGCCTGGGCGGCGCGAAATCCTGGGTGCCGTCCACCGGGAAGCGTGGTGCGCCCGGCACGGCCATCGATATTCCCCTGGCGCACAAGGACGCGCTCTATGTGCGGTCGCACTACGACACCGTGACCGCGCAATTCAACGACGGCCCGAACCGTGACGAAGTCGTGCTGGTCTGGGCGTTCGCAACGCGCGGGCGGCTGAACGCGCGCCTGGGGGGATTGCGCGCCAGCGAGGTGAAAGGGCTGGACGGCTTGTGCTGAGCCGGCCGGTTTCAGGGAGAGGTATATGAATCGCCGAGACTATTCGTTGACGGTATCCGGGTTGCGCCTTCATGTCGTGGAGTGGGGCGACGTCGACGGCTATCCCATCGTCATGCTTCATGGCATCCGGGGCTACGCCGAGACCTTTTCGCGTTTGGCGGCCGCATTGCAGCCCGGGGCGCGCGTCATCGCCTTTGACCAACGTGGCCGCGGCGAGTCCGATTGGGATCCCGACTGGAATTACTACGTGGACGCCTACGTGGCCGATCTGGAGGGCGTCACCGGGCAACTGGGGCTGGGGCAATTCGATTTGCTCGGGCATTCGCTGGGGGGCATCAACGCCATTGTGTTCGCGGCGAGACATCCGCAGCGGGTCCGTCGATTGGTCATCGAAGACGCGGGTCCGGGGGCCTTTGAAGTCAGCGCGGGGGCCTCGCGCATCTGCCAGGAGCTTCAGGCCACGCCCGAGCGGTTCGCTTCATGGGACGAGGCCGCGGCATTCATGCGCGCATTGCGACCTTCAGTCAGTGAAGCCGCGCGCCAGCAGCGTTTGACCAGCATGCTCAAGCCGGCCGCGGATGGCGGTTTTACCTGGCGCTACGATCACGCGGGCATCGCCGCAACCCGATTGAACCCGGACCCCGCGCGCGTCGTTGACTTGGAGCCATGCGTGCAGGCGATTGCGTGCGCCACCTTGGTGGCGCGCGGCGGCAGGACGGACTACTTGCAGCCCGATATGGTGCGGCGTATGTGTGATCTCAATCCGCGTATTCGATCGGTCGAGATCCCGGACGCCGGCCATTATGTCCACGATGACCAGCCGGCGCTGTTTGCCGAAGCGGTGCGGGGATTCCTGGGCGGCCCGGCTCCTTATCCGCCCAGATCCGCCGGCTCCGTCGCCAGGACCTTTTGATAGATCGCGATGGTGTTTTCCACGGCGGCCTGCAGCGCCGCCGGCGAAGAGCCGACCCAATCGTAGCCCTGCCCAACCATGCGCTGGCGAGCGGCGTCGTCTTTGCCCAGTTTCCCAGCCAGCATCGCGACGCTATCGCAAATGGACGCCGGGGTGCCCGCGGGCCCGAACAGGCCGAACCATCCGCTGAAGTCCAATTGCCGCACCTGCTGTTCCTCGAAGGTCTTGCTGTCGGGAAAAACCGGCGTGCGGGCTTCGCCCGTCACGCCGAGGACGCGGACCTTGCCTTCGCGGGCCAGGCTTTCAAGCGCGCTGCTGGTCAGGAATACCGCATCGATGTGGTCGCCGAGCAGATCGGTGACCGCCTGTCCGGAACCCTTGTAGGGCACATGGGACAACTTGGCGCCCGTTGATTGGGCCAACAGCAGGCCGTAGAGGTGTGCCGACGAGCCGGTACCGAAGGTGCCGTACGTCAAGGCTTTCTGGCGGGCGTCGGCGAGGAATTCATCCAGCGTTTTCCAACGCGACTTGCTGGCGACCGCCAGCACATTGGCGGTGGTCGCCAGTAAGGTGACGGGGCTGAACTCCTTGGTGATGTCGGCGGCGGCCGTCTTGGCGATGAGCGGGCCCAGCACATGCGTGCTGGAGGTGCCCAGCAGCAACGTCGTCCCGTCAGGCTTCAGGCGCGCGACATGGCGCGCGGCGATGGCGCCGTTGGCGCCTGGCTTGTTTTCGACCACGAAGGTGGTGCCGGGCGCGTGTGTCTGGGCGAAGTGGGCGAATTCGCGCGCGAGTTGGTCGGCGCCTCCGCCGGGGGAAAACGGCACCACCAGGGTAATCAGTGCCGGTAGTGGTTGGCCCTGGGCCTTGGCCAGTGGGGCTCGCCCCAAGGCGCCCGCCGCCATGAGGCCCAACAACCCTGTGGTGAAAGATCTGCGTTTCATGACCGCCTGCTCCTAGGGGTAGGGATCGGCCACGGTAAAACCCGTCAGCCGTCCAAGAACGTGAATGACGGTTCAAATCGTACTACTAAAAAAAGGAAAATTATAATTTAGTACTACAATTTAATGGATAACACCTAGTGTTGTCGGATTCGCAGCACCTGGAGTGCCGTGCGCGCGGCCTGACGGACGTGGTGCAGGGCGGCTTTGCCGGCGGCCGCTTCGTCACGGGCCTTGAGCGCTTCGAAGATCTGGGTCAATTCGTAGAGGGTCTCAGGCAACCGGCTGGGCGCGGACAAGGATGTCCTGCGCAACAGCACGATGCGATTGTGCAGTTGGCGCAGCATGTTGCCCAGCAGGCGATTGCCGCACCCGGCGGCTATCGTGTCGTAGAACGTATCGCTGAGGGCAACCGTCTGCTCGACGTCGCCGCGACGCGCGGCGGCGGCGAGGGCGTCGAAGGTGGTTGTCAAGGTCTGCATATGCTCGCTGCGCGCGCGCAGTGCGAAGCCGGTGCAGATCTGCGCTTCCAGGATGCCTCGTACTTCGTAGATTTCTTCCGCTTCTTCGTAGCTCAACACCGCGACCACCGGCCCGCGATTGGGGATGATCTCGATCAGGCCCTCGGCCTCGACCTGGCGTAGCGCTTCGCGCACCAGTGTGCGACTGACATCGAGCAATTCCATCAGCTCACGTTCCTTGAGACGTTCGCCTGGCTGAAATCGGCCCGAAAGAATGGTCTTGCGCAGCGCGTTTTCCGCTTGCCGCCGCAATGGCGTGGACGGCGTGTCCTGTTCAGCGGGCATGCGCGGGTCCTGGTTATCGTGATTCATGGGATGTCATACCGGAAGTTGCTGTTGTCTCGACTCGATCATACGAAAATTGTATGGCATCGCGCGGCTCGGCCGTGCGTGGCTTTCCATCCGGGCGCTTGAACCGACATGCCCTGCGCCCGCGGCGCGCCGCTTCGATCCTAGACCGTCCCGCGCGGTGCGGCGGCCATGGGAGGGCACGCCGATCCTGCCAACCGTGCCTGTATCAGTTCCAGCAGCGCCCGAACCCGCGCAGTCACGGAATGGCGATGGCTGTATGCCCCCAGCAATTGCAGGGGGGCGGGACACAGGTCCAGGGGTACCTCTTGCAATCGGCCCGCAGCAAGGTCTTCCTGGCAGGGATAGGCCGCCACAATGGCGAAACCGATGCCTTGGCGTGCGCCCGCCACGGCCAGCTCTCCGCTGTTGACGCGATAGCGGCTGCGCACCGGCACCTTGACGATTTCGCCCGCGGCGTCCTGAAACTGCCAGGGCTGGCCCTTGAGCGCACTGAGGGTAGTGATACAGGGCAGGGACTTCAGCTCGCGAACGTGGCGCGGCATGCCGGTCCGGGCCAGCAAGGAGGGGGCTGCAACCACGATGCTGGGCAGTGTGGCGAGTTCGCGGGTGATGAAGGCACTGTCCTCCTGATGGCCCCGGTGGAAGACGATGGAAAGGTCAACGTCCTCTCGAAGCGCTTCCAGTCCGGTCATCCGGGTATCGCATTCCAGTTCGATGCCTGGATGGAGGCTACAGAATTCGGCGAGGATGGGAGCCAACAACCTTGGCGCTTCGCCGGGCATGCACATTTTCAGAGGACCACGCAGTTCGCGCTGTACCGCACCAAGCTCTTCCTGCGTGGAGAGCAGAGCGTCGAGCAAGGGCTTGGCGCGTTCGTAGAGCAGTCGACCGGCTTCCGTCATACGCAGGTGGCGGGTGCTGCGTTCCAGCAGGCGTGTGCCGAGTTTGCGTTCCAGTGCGGCCACGTAGCGGCTGACGTTGGATGAGGGGATCGCCAAAAGACGCGATGCGCCAGCAAAGCTCTGCTCATCCACAACAGCGGTATAGACGCGGACGGTATTCAGATCGAGCGCATCGCGCATTGATTGTCCCATCTGAGGTATGAAAACCTCCCATTTTTGCATGCTAGTTCTCAGCGGTGGCGAAATCTAAGATGCCATTTTGTTCGATGCGAGGCGGCGAGCCCAACATCGAGCACCGTATGGACAGGAGAGATTCAGCGTGGAAATTGGAATACTTGGCGGCGGCATCGCGGGCCTGAGCGTGGCGTTGGCTTTGCGCAAACAGGGCTACCGGCCCAGGGTCTATGAGCGCCGGGCGGAGCCGGCAACCATGGGGGCCGGCGTGACGCTTTGGCCGAACGCCAGCTTTGTGCTGGAAGAACTGGGGCTGTTGCAGGACATCGACGCCATGGGCGGCCGACCGCTGACAATGCGCCGCCAGGATGCTGCGGGCAATGCACTGGGAGGCCTCGATATTGCCTTGCTGGACAAGACGATGGGATACCCGACCTACACGGTGCTACGCCGGCACTTGCAGGAGGTGTTACTGGATCATGTCGTCCGGGCCAGGATACCGGTGGCGTTCGGACACCGGGCGGTGGGTATTGAGCTGGCTGCCAATGGCAGGGCTGTGGCCCGTTTCGAGAACGGTGCGCGCATCTGCCCGGATCTGCTCATTGGCGCCGACGGCCGCATGGATTCCGTGGCTCGCAAGTTTGTCGCGGGTGACAACACACCTGCCTATCAGGGCTTCGTGAATTGGATTGGCGTAGCGCAGGGGCAGCATGCGCTGGTGGACGATATTTCGATTCAGGATTTCTGGGGGGCGGGCGAGCGCTTCGGTTGCGTCGCGATTCGACCCCAACTGGTGTATTGGGCTGCAGCCCAGGCTCGGCCGCTATCTGAAGCCAGACCGGCTGCAGATATACGCAAGGAGGTCGAAGATCTGTTCGCGGGATGGCCCGAGCCCGTCGCGCGCATCATCCGTGCCACGCCCGCAAATGCCATCCGGCTGATTGCGGTGCATGACCTGGAGCCGCTGCATACGTGGAGTCGGGCGAATGTACTGCTGGTTGGGGATGCCGCACACGCGCCGTTGCCGACGTCGGGGCAAGGGGCCTGCCAGGCGTTGGAGGATGCGTGGCATTTGGCGCGGTGCCTGGAGGGCGCAGGCGGCAGCCTGGATGAGGCCTTTCGGACCTTCACGCAGATCCGCAGCCCCAAGACGGCAAAGCTGGCGGAGCAAGGTCGGGGCTTTGCTCGCGGGCTATTCGCCACCGATCCTGAAACCTGTCGCATGCGCAACGCGCGGGCCAAGGCCTCCGACCCGGTGCGTGACGTGCAGGTCTTGGCCGCCGGATGGGGACAGGGCCTGCCAATGCCAAGCTGCAGCGACAGCACGCCAACGCAAGGGGGAGGCGCCGGCAGCCTGTACCGTACTGAATGACGCGCGCCTGATGTGCTGCATCAGTTCGGGCCTTCCATAAAAAGCAAAGCACGCCGCCTCCGACGCTGACGATTTCCAACTTTCAGCGCGAAAGGCGAACGTTATTCCCGCTGCTCAGGGATTGAGTAGCAGGAATAAAGTTCGCCTTTCCGATCGAAGGAGGCAAGGCGATTTATTGAGAGCTAGGAGTTCGCCTTTTTGATAAGCGGCATTCTTGGACTGCCGATTTTTATGTCAAAGTTCGCCTTTTTGACGGTGCCGTCCGATCCAGGAAGTATCTCCGCCGGTGACTTGCTTGCCGAGGCTATGGCCGTTCTCGACCGAGGCTGTGTGAAAACTCTTTGACGCCGCTTCGGTGGTGTAGATAAAGTTTGGTATCTCGATCCCGGGAGTCGACATGCCCCGATTCATCGAAGGTCAGGACCGGCATCAGGTAGCGTTGATCCCGGAATGCCTGGATGACTTCATCGCCGACGACAACCCGGTGCGCATAATCGACGCATTCGTCGAAGAGCTCAACCTGGCAGTGCTCGGATTTGAGAAGGCGGCGCCAGCAGCTACCGGCCGCCCGTCGTACCACCCGGCCGTGCTGCTGAAGATCTACATCTACGGCTACTTAAATCGGGTCCAGTCCAGTCGTCGACTCGAGCGAGAGTGCCAACGCAATGTCGAACTGATGTGGTTGGTCGGCCGTCTGGCGCCAGACTTCAAGACCATCGCGGATTTTCGCCGTGACAATGGCTCAGGCATTCGCAACGTTTGCCGGCGGTTTGTTGCCGTATGCCGAGATCTCAAGCTATTCAGCCAAGCCCTGGTTGCCGTTGATGGAAGCAAGTTCAAGGCAGTCAACACGCGCGACAAGAACTTCACGGCTGCCAAGATTGATAAACGTCAGCAGCAGATTGAGGAGAGCATCCATCGCTATCTGGCGGCGCTCGACACTGCGGACCGAACGCAACCTGTCGAGATCGAGGCCCGCACCAATCGGCTCAACGACAAGATCGAGCGCCTGCGCAAGCAAATGCGCGCGCTGGATGACGTCAAGGAAAGGCTCAAAGATAGTCCAGACGGTCAGCTGTCGGTGACTGACCCGGATTCCCGCTCGATGGCTACCAGTGGCCGGGGCTCGGGGATGGTTGGCTACAACGTGCAGATGGTTGTCGAAGCCAAGCACCATCTGATCGTCGCGCACGAAGTGACGAACCGAGGACACGACAGGGACTCCTTGGCATCGATGACACAAACCGCGCGGGAGGCGATGGGCAAGAAGCGACTGCGTGCGATTGCCGATCGCGGCTACTACAGCGCGCCTCAGATCAAGGCATGTGCAGAGACAGGTATTGATGCGATCTTGCCCAAGCCGACCACTTCCAATGCCAAGGCCGAAGGCCGCTTCGACCGTTCCGACTTCATATACATCGCAAAAGACGATGAGTATCTGTGCCCTGCGGGCCAGCGCGCCATCCACCGGTTTACGCGGGAGGAGAATGGTCTTCAATTGCGGCGCTACTGGAGTAGTGCCTGCCCGCAATGCGCTATGAAGGAGCGATGCACACCTAGCGCGTATCGGCGCATCAGTCGATGGGAACATGAGGCCGTGCTTGAGGCGGCGCAGCGCCGTCTAGACCTAATGCCAGAAGCGATGAAGGTGCGGCGGCGCACGGTGTGGAACATGTGTTCGGCACATTCAAGCATTGGATGGGCTATACGCACTTCCTAACGCGTCGCTTGCGCAATGTGAGCACGGAAATGAGCTTGAATGTACTGGCCTATAACCTCAAGCGGGTGATGCGCATCCTAGGCTTCCAGCAAACGATGAAAGCGATGCTGTCGATGGGGGGCTGAGCCCTTCATGTGACCAATGACGCACTTCATATCGTATCCGCGCCGCTCAAACGGCCTTCAGGGAGTCTCGCGTCGAAAAATCGAAGTGAAGACCGCTCAAGTTGATGCGGTCCAGGTGAATTCGCTGTGGTCGTTAGGGCGAGATGAGTTTCCACACAGCCTCGACCCGAAGCAGACGTTCGGCAGCGGTGTGCCAAAACCGGCCATTCGCCCAGCGCGAAGCCGTCAGGAAGAAATGCAAAGGGCGGCGGGCCTGGCCTAAGACTCCGCGAAAGCCGCGATCGGCGTCAGAGCCTCGCTGGGGACGCACGGATCAGCAGCTATTCGAAACTCTGCTCGCCTTCCCGATCGCGCTTGCTCTCATGTTCGATCCAGCGTTCGAGTTCGGGCAGCATGTCGGTGACCCATTGCCGAACCTCGCCTCCAACAATGTCACCCAGCGTTGTGATAGCCGCGTGACGCCGAACCAGGATATCGGCGAGCGAGCCGCTATAGCTGCGCGGATGCAGCCGCGACCAGATATCACCGAGGAACGCCCGCTTGTCTGGCGCGCGGCACAATATTTCCAGGAAGAGCGTGGAGACACCATTCTCCTCTTCGCCCTGCTGCCGCTTGAACATGGGGATGCTCTCCCCGAGCAGCGGATAGCGCCGATCCGGATCGATATTCGCCCACTGAACAAGGGTCTCGGCGCCGACATCTTCCTCCGGCGTGCCAGACCCGAAGTCCCCCTCAAACAGCCTCCGATTGCTCGGCCTGAGTTCGGGGAGCAGGAGTTCGTCGAGTGCGATCAGGGGATGGGTCTCGAAGATCGCCTTGAGGACATAACCAAGATCGTAGGACGAGAGATAGGCGGTCTCCAGTTCGGCCCGAACGCGAGCGCAGATTTCCCGCAATGTCGCCTCTCCATCAGGTCCGGCGCAGCAGACCCGAATAACGGTATGCAGCCCAAAATCGCGTAGCGACTGCGTCTTTCCGAAGTCAGCGTGCAGTAGCAGTTCACGGCCAACAGCGATCAAGGATGGCGCACGTTGACGGCCTTCTTCCTGATCGCGGTAGAAGTGCATGTGCAATATATCGAGCGCGATCTCGACGCCGTCGGCTAGATTGCCGATGTCGGTGAGCAGCGGGCCAAGCGCGTCGGGTGGAGACTCCCCGACACTGCCATTGGCGATGCTTTGAAAATTCCGCGCCGAAAGGACGCCACGTTCGATCGCACGCCGAAGCCGCGCTATGCCTTGGGCATCGATAGCAACACGCGCCTGAAGATACGGCAGACTCGCGGCGAGATCGGGATTCTGGATCACATCCTCTAGCGTAGCGTTGGCAAAGGCCGAATCCTTGGCGTGCGCGTCATGGATAAACCCGCCCAGCACCGTCGCATTCCGGCTGTCCGCCTCGGCGGCGGAGATGAGGTCCAGCAGTTCCCGCCACATCGCACCAAGATCGGCGGCACCATCCGACAGGCCAATGCCGCATTCATAGGCGCGCTGCGGATTTTGTTCGACTAGCAATTCGGCGATGAAGACAGCGCGCGTCTCCGGGTCGTGCGCGAGTGCGGTGCCGATCTCTTTCGCCAGCTGGGAGGCGCGTTCATAGGGTTTTATGACGTCGCCGTCATCCGCATCGCCATCAGCCACATCCCAACCGAAACTGCTGCGCCCAAGTACGACCGCACGGGCCCGATGGAGAAGATCGGTGGGTTTCAGGCGTTCGATGAGCGCTACGAGACGGGCGCGCACCTCATCCGGCATCGCGTCGCCCTCGAAGCGCAGCGCTGTGCGGAAGCCGATCCACCCCTCGATCCAAGGTCGCTCGGAAGAAAAGTGGGTCGCTGCCCGTTCGAGCGCATCATGGCAGGCGCCGAAGCGCCACAGCCCTCTTACGCTGTGGGCAAGGTGGTCTCTTGCGTTCTCGATCATTGGCGAGAGCTCCACCGCCAGGTCGACCGCGCCGTTGTACCAGGCCCAGACGTCACCATGGGTCGGCGGGTGCCAGCCATAGTCCCGTGACCGGGCGCCGAAGTCGAAGTCGCTGGATGAACTGAAATGGTGCGCCTTCAGCAGCGCATCGAGGGCGACGCCGGCGCAGCGCACCAAAGCCGGATCCCCCGATTTTGCGAACCGGCGAACGAGCGCTCGCCGCTGATCTGGCAAAGCTTTGGTGCCGGACAGGTGTAGGTGAAAGAGCTCGGCGAACATGTCCGATGCTGAGTTGTGGCGGTGGTGGGGCGATTCAGCGGAAAGGAACCGCGCAAGCAAGGTTGCCGCGCGGTCAAACAGCGGCGGATCGTAAGCGAGGAGCTTGATCAACCGCATCCATTGCCACCGGTTGTTCGACTGCGGATCAAGTATCTCGCCGTCATTTGGGCCAGCAATATCTCGCTCGATCCTCACGAGTACGGCTTCGGGCTCGACCGGGGCGATGTTGGCGATGATCTGACGGCCGTCTTCTCCCAATGCCGCAAGATCGCCGAGTGGCCCGTCGGCACGGAGCCAGCGCTCGACCGCGGCCCGCGCCTCGGCGCTGTCGTGCAGATAGCCGAGGCGGCGCGAAAGGGACTTCTGCATCCGCGTTGTAAGCGACGCACAGAAGCGATCGAAATCGGCTGGCGGTATGCGTTCAAGGGCGAACCCGGCGAGCGGGTTGGCGATCGCATGCGGCAGGATAGCGCGCCACCGTCCCCGCAGCTGCGCGATCCCCCGCTGTCGAAGCGCGTTCAGCGCCGCATATATCGCCGCCACTGGAACACCACGAATAGCGGCGACCCGCGCAAGTTCACCGCCTTCCGAAGTGTCCTCGCCATCGATCGAATAGAGCAGGGCAAGGTCTTCGGCAGCGGAAAGCAGATCCCGGTCAGGCTCGTTGCGCTGATGAAAAATCCGCTCGAAGAGGTCGCGGCTCTTGAGCTTTCCCAGGGTTTCGCCTTTTCCGAGCGTGTCGGCGAGAGCGCGCGCCACGCGGAAGTTGCCGTCGCTGAACTCAGAGATGGTTCGCCGGTCGACCTGCGTCACATTGGGGAAGGTCTTTTCCAGCCACAGCTCCACCATTTCGGGCGATGCTGATTGCAGGCGAAAGACCTCGGTGCGCTCGGGCTCGTCGTCGCGAACATCATATTCGACAGTTAAGAGACTGACTTGGCTCCCAGCTTCCGAACAGATGCGGGCCAGTTCGCTGTGCGTCGCAGGGTTACAGTTGTCGACGATCAGGATCGCGCGTCGCCGTGCGATCACCAACTGGCGCGCCATGTCCCGTGCGGTCGGGTAAGTCTCCGCCGAATAGTCGGTATAGACGGCGAGCCCGGGATCGAGCGGCACCTCGCCCACACCATCCACGAACAGTGCCTGCACGAGACGCGTCTTTCCGAGGCCGGACAAGCCGATCAACCGGATACATTGGCGAGCTGTGGTCAGAGAGACGCGAAGCCGGGTAATACCCTCGCCGATGGTGAGTTGCTCGCGGTCGCTCGTTCTTTCATCGGTTAGGCAGGCCTTGTCGTTGAAGAGATAGGGCGTCTCCTCGCTCACGCCGACGCCGCACCAATCGCCGATGCTGCTCCAGCCCGACATACCGATGCCGAGCCGCGTGCGGACCCAAGCGGCGATTCCGGGATAGTGATTGACCCATGTCGCCAGCCGGTCGCGATCGTAGAAATCGCTATGCAACTGCCCGGCCTCAGGCAGATCGTCGAGCTGTGCCCGGATCGCATCGCGACGAGCACTCAGCGGCTTGTCTGCGACCGATCCTTGCGCACTGACGATGATGTAAGCGCCGGAGCGAGCGGCGAGTTCGGCGATGACCGGCCGTAGTACGCCGCGAGGACGCATCTCATCGCGGATTGCGCTCGCCGGCATGTCGGGCTTTTTTACCTGAAACCCTGTGTGCTGGCGCGGCACGAAATCCGGCCTCGGCAGTGCGGACGGGCACTCGACCCGGACATCAAGCCCGCCATCGGCCGCATCCTGATTGCCGCCAGAGGTTACCGACGAACTGGGGCAACCCTGCGCCCGCAATTCTGCCAAGGCTAGACGGGCGACGAGTGTTCGCAGATCGGCGTCATTGAGGTCGGCGACTTGTGCGCCAGTAATTTCGAACATCGTTCTTCAACCCCCCCTTTCATCAAGTATAGGAGAGCATGCGGGAGAACAAAGAGCGGTCAAGCGATAGTTGGTCCGCCACGGCCGCGACCGAACTGCCAGTTGATCCGTCGCCACGCATGATGCCTGCGACTGTCTTGCTGAGCTGGCGCTCCAGCGCCGGTGGCCACGGCACGAGCGCGAACTCGCGCGATCCGGCGGAGAGGCTGTTGGGTCGCCATCCGCGCGATTTCTGCTAGGTGCGGAGCACCTGAATCGTCTCGAGATGCTTGAGCGCCGCGCTATCTAGGCCGTTCGTGAAGAAAAATCGTTTGCCTTTCACGGCGCCGAAGAACTTCTTGAACCGATTGACGGTGGCGTCGGCATCGGCGCCGCCGGTGGTGCTGCCTATGCTATTTCCTCGAGAATGATTGGCGGCCTCGAAGGGCCAGCCTGAACGAATGTCCGTTCAGCACGATTTGCGGTTCAGAAGCTGCCAGTGTGGTTCCGGCCCAGTTTTTGCCTTTTCCCGTAGGTCGCCTTGGTTGTTGCCGAATGCCAGCTCCTGGCCGGCAAGCGACCGCTTGCCGGCCAGAATGCATCAAACCTCTGTTTGTTCAGCCATCTCAAGAGCATCGTCGACCTCGATGCCAAGGTAGCGAACTGTGCTTTCCAGCTTCGTATGCCCGAGCAGCAGCTGTACAGCGCGAAGATTCTTCGTCCGGCGGTAGATCAGCGAGGCTTTTGTGCGGCGCATAGTGTGGGTTCCATATGCGGTATCGTCGAGGCCAATTGATGCGACCCAGCGATGCACAATCCGGGAGTACTGCCGCGTCGACAGATGCGGCGACGTATGCAACCGGCTCGGAAACAGAAAATCCTCCGCCTTTAGCCCTCGCGCTTCGATCCATGCTTCAAGGTTCTCACGGGTTTGCTCCGTAATCTCGAATTGGACCGGACGCTGGGTCTTCTGTTGCACGACGGTAGCTCTCGCGGCTACGTGGCTTCCGTGACGGATGTCCTGTACCTGCACTCGCGTGAGATCGCACGCTCGAAGCTTGCTATCAATTGCGAGATTGAACATCGCGAGTTCCCGAGTGTTCGAAGCCATCTGAAGTCTCATTCGAATTGCCCAGATTTCTCGGAGCTTTAGGGGCGGCTTCTGCCCGGTGAGCTTTCCCTTGTTCCATGGCACACGACGGTCAACGGCGGCATTCGCGGCTTCCATGACAATCTCCTTTTGAGTAAAGGGAGATTCAGTGTGCTCCTTCGGAGGGGCGCTATCCGACCCATTGCGGTCACGCGGCAAGTCAAATTCATTGACTTTTTTGCAGCGGCTGCTGCCGCTGTTCGATGACGAGGGGACTGATGCTACCCGCTACAAAGCCGTCAATGGCGACCATACCCTCGAAAGTGAAAACGAGAAATATAGTCGGTTGCGCGGAATAAAGTCGGTCGCGACCTGAAAACTTCCTAAGATCGCTGATTTTGTAGCTCAGTCGACGGTAATTGTTTTCCTTGTACAGAAGGGCCGCTAAGCGGCCCTTTTTTTCTCGTCCGCTCATCTCATTTCAGACAACATTGCGAGAGTAGCGCGGAGGGATTTGCGGGTGGCTTGGATAGGTTGGGCGAAAGACGGCCATGAAAGAGGCGAGCAAGCACCTATAGGCAGAACCGGCGGCGGTCTGAGCCCGCTTGTCAGCGATCGGAAAAATCGCCGCAGCGGTGGCGTGTCTGGCAATTGGGACTTCGACAGCGACAGCAATATTACGTCGTTTGGCATGACGATTCTTAAGGGAATTATGTCCTGTACGCCAAAGTGTTCGTCGATAAAGTGATGACTGCCAAACCCGGACTGCCCTCCCGCCGTGCTTGCTGCATCGTCCTTCCCACTCCGTTCTTTCCTATTGATCCCGCCATGCCCCTATCAGTCCCCCTAGCTAACGGCCGACGCAACGCCCGGATCCTGGCCGTTTGCCAGGGCCTATTCGTCGCTGCCATTTCCATCGACCTGACGCTGACGGCGCTGACCGGCCACATGCTCGCGCCCAACAAGGCGTTGTCGACCCTGCCTTTCGCATTGATAACGGTCGCGGGCGCTCTGGTCACTTGGTTCGCATCGTTGCTAATGCAGCGCATCGGCCGGCGCAGCGGATTTTCGCTGGGGGCACTTGCCGGCGCGGCGGGCGGTGGTCTATCGGTATGGGCAGTATTTCATGCCGATTTCTGGACGTTCTGCGCCGGCACCGCACTGGTGGGAGTGTTCCAGGCATTTGCCCAGTATTACCGGCTGGCGGCGGCGGACGCGGTCGAACCCGCCGCCAAGAGCCGCGCGATATCGGTAGTGATGGCGGGCGGCGTCATCGCAGCGATTCTCGGCCCTGCACTTGCCACCTGGAGTCGTGACCTGTTCGCACCGGTCACCTTCGCTGGTGCCTACTTAATGGTGACCTTGCTGGCGCTGCTTTCGGCCGCGTTGCTGTGGAGCGGCTATCGCGACGCCGAAGCGCCAGCCGCGGCCAGCGAGGCCCAGCCCGGCCTGACGGCGCGGCCGCTGCGCGAGGTAGCGCGCCAGCCGGTGTTCGTGGCCGCGCTTGCCAACAACGTGGTCGGGTCGGTTTCGATGATGTTCATCATGACCGCCGCTCCGCTGGCCGCAGTGGCGTGCAGCCACAGCATCGGTGACGGCGCCAACATCATGCAATGGCACCTAGTCGGAATGTATGCGCCAGCCTTCTTTGCTGGAACGATGATCCGGCGCTTCGGCCTGCCGAGAGTGCTGGCCGTCGGCATGCTGCTGAACGTCGCCTGCTCGCTGATTGCGATGGCCTCGCCGTCACTTCCCGCGTTCTATGCGGCGCTGTTGTGCCTGGGAGTGGGATGGAATTTCATGTTCGTCGGCGGCACCACATTGCTGGCGCAGTCCTACCGTCCGTCGGAGCGCGCCCGCGCACAAGGTGTTGCCGAGGTGCTGCGTTATGCCGCGACTGCGCTGGCGACGCTGGCGGCCGGACCGGCGTTGGATGCATTTGGATGGGAAGCACTGAACGCAGCCATGTTGCCAGTGGTGCTGGCGGCCGCTCTGATGACATGGCGATGGGCGCGTGGGCCGGCCAGGGGGGCAGTTGCGGCCAGACCGGGTTGACCCTGCTGGCATCTGCATCAGGCGATGCGCCTGGGTCGACGGCACGCGCGACCTGTGCCGAATTATCGGAGCGGGCGTGAAAATTTGCCGCGCTATTGCTGCTGGCGCCATTTCTCTAGCTCTATTAGTCACTACCCCCGGCGGAATTCCTGCTCGTAGGGACACGGCGGCTTGATCCGATACCTCGGGGCACCGCTCGGACTGCGCCCGGGCGGGCATGGGCTGCGTGCAGTCGGTCCAATATCTTGCAACAGGGAGAGTTGGCTGAGACGGTGCTTCTGGCCGGCTGCTTCGGACCGATTCCACTGAAAAAATCCGCCAGATAAAACTCGACCATGCCTTCCATCATTGATCGCTTCGTGGCGTCAGTATCTGCGGGATCTATGTCCGACGCTCCTCTTTTGTGTCCCACTGCCCAGAAGGTATAAACCTTGAGTTGCTAGCGAACGTTGCGTAGTCAGGTGGCTCCCTGCGCCATATTCGAACCGTATCGCGCCGGCCATCGGTAGATCCGACAGCCACAGGTGCTAGCCCACCAGCGGCGCGATCTCGGCTATTCCAGTCATCAAGCCTGTTCCGCTGTCTCTTGTCCGCAGTCAGTCCGACGCGGCGAAATTTTATGTATCGAACCTATCTCGAGTTGGTCAAACCAGGCATTGTGGCCGGAAATCTAGTCTCTCTCGCCGGCGGCTACCTGCTCGCATCGCGAGGCGTCGTGGATGCAAGCCATAGTGCACTGGTGATATCTGGTGCTGCCCTCGTGATCGGGTCTGGATGCGCCGTTAACAATGTGATTGATCGTGACATTGACCGGCTCATGGCTCGCACCCATAAGCGTCCGATGGCGACCGGGAGGATCTCGATAACGTCGGCTCTGAACTTTGCCGCTATGCTGGCTATCGTCGGATTCCTGCTTTTGTATGCTGGCACGCGTCAAATTGAGCCGCTGGTCTTGATGCTTCTCGGATATATCGTCTATGTTGGTCTTTACTCGCTTTTCCTGAAACGCAGATCGGTCCACTCCACGTGGGTGGGCAGCATATCGGGCGCGATCCCGCCCGTCGTAGGGTATTCCTCGGTGCGCGGAACCATCGATACGGCCGCTGTCGCACTCTTCGTGATTTTCGGCATATGGCAAATGCCTCACTCGTACGCGATTGCCATGTTCAGATGGAAGGACTATGAAGTGGCGTGCATCCCCCTCCTGCCCCTGGTGAAAGGACAGCATCACGCGAAGAAGCGCATCGTTTTGTACATTGCCGCATTTATTGTGGCCGCGCTTTCCCTCGCGGCGCTTGGGTACGTGGGAAATCTCTATATTTCATTGGTGTTATTAAGCGGATTCTACTGGCTGAAAACTGCCATGGACGGGTTTTCGGCCCGCGATGATGCGCGGTGGGCGCGGCGGGTGTTCGCGGTTTCCATCGTCGCTGTTGTGCTGATAAGCGTTGCGATGGCAATAGATGCGGCGTGAGGATTTCAGCAGTTCTGCAAATTGGGATGAATGAAATCCAGGAACGCCCTGACTCTCGCGGGCATCTTGCGCGTGGGCAGCAGGGCGACCAGGGGAACTGGCGGCAATGACCACTGCCGCAGGACCCGGGCGAACTTGTTGCTGCTGCAGCCGGTTTTCGCCGCCTCGAACTCCATAAGTGGACCGATTCCGATCCCCGCGCGGACTAAAGATCGAATCATGCCGGAATCACTGGCCCCAACTTTGCCCGATACCCGGACCCGCTCCACCCGCGCCCCGGACCGCAACATCCACTCGAATTCTCCTCCGGGCGCACCCGCCAGGCATTGATGTCTGGCCAAATCCGCCGGTGAGCAGGGCATCCCGTGTTTATTGAGATAGTCCTCGGATGCGTACAGGCGCGGCGTCATCGCGCTGATGACGTGGGCAATTAGGCTAGAGCTGGGTTGCTGGCCGAAACGCAGGGCGACGTCGCAGGTGCTGCTGATCGGGTCGACCCGCTGATTTCCCAATTCGAAATGACAATGAATGTCCGGATACTGGCGGTGGAAGGCGTCGATCACCGTAGGCATGAAGACTTGGGCCAGTGAGGCGGGCAGCGATACACTCAACTGCCCTGCGGCGCTGGCGATGCTTGTCTGCAACTGCTCGTGCGCGACGCGCGCGTCATCGATGAGGTCTCGGCAACGCTCGAAGTAGAGCGTGCCAGCCTCGGTCAAGCCGATTTTCCGAGTGCTGCGCTTGAGCAACTGCACTCCCAGATCGCGTTCCAGTCCGCTCACTCGCCGCGAGAGCGTCGAAGGAGGAACGCCCAGCGCGGCAGCGGACAGGCTGAAGTTCCCTCGCCTCGCGACCTCGACAAACATGGCAATATCGTTCAGCTGTATGTTCGCGCGGGGCACGCGCGATGACGAGCGGGTCGAGCCGGGAATCGTCGTCGGGATATCTGTCTTCATGCGTTACGCCCTCCATCCAGAAACGATCCGCCTCGAACTCATCCGGAAGACGGGGAATTACCTGGCAACTACGCGGTCGGCTTGGGCCGATTCCCAGCCACCTCCAAGCGCCTTGAACAGGTCCACCTGAGCATTCACGACCCGCGATTCGCTCTCGGCAAGCTGCGCCTGCGCGTCGGCGTAGGTGCGCTCCGCGTCGAGCAGGGCCAGGCTGTCGGCGCGTCCCTCCCGCGCTTGCGCCCGGACGATCCGCGCCACGCTTTCCGCCCGGTCCCTAGCTCCTGCCAGTGCCACGCGCCGGTCCAGGCTTTGGGCGTAGTTCGAGAGTGCGCTTTCCGTTTCGCTCAAAGCCTGTAGCACCGTCCCGTCAAACGCAGCCAACGCGGCCTGGGCGTCGGCTGTAGCCCCATCTATACGCGCGCGGATCGATTCCTGATTTGGAAATGACCAGGAGAGGAGCGACCCGGCCACCCAGCGTAGCGGCCCACCGCCGAAAAAGTCGTCTAGGCGGAACCCGGTAGAGCCGAGCGATGCACCGATGGAGACGCTCGGATACAGATCTGCTGTCGCCACACCGATTCGGGCCGTTTCCGCCGCTAGTCGGCGCTCCGCAGCGCGCACGTCTGGACGCCGCGCGAGTAAGGCCATCCCGTTGCCGATAGGGATGGGCTGCAAGATCGTGGGCGGCGCCGTGAGGGCACCCGCCTCGGGCGGAAGGTCCTTGGGCGCTCGGCCGGTGAGCAGGGAAAGCCGGTACAGCTCGGCCTGGCGCTCGGCAACAATCATGGGAATGTCCGAACGTCGCTGGTCCCGAAGCGCCGCGATACGCGCGGTGTCGAGCGAACTCGTCAAGCCGGCGTCCTCCCTGCTGCTCGTCACACCGACAGAGCGGTCCAGCAATTCGACGATCTGCCGCGCCACGGCCAGACGGTGCGCGGCGCTCGCGGCGCCAAGATACGCGCGGGTTGTCGCCGCGACGATTGATACCCGCACGGCGTCCAGTTCGGCCTGCGCCGCTTGGTAGTCGCCCCGCGAGGCTTCAATGTTCCGCCGCACGCGGCCGAAGAGGTCTACCTCATACGCCACGGACAAGCCCGCATCGACGACGGTATTCTTGCGATCGACGCCGGGCGAAGCCTGGATGGCGGATTGCCGTTGGCGGTTCACGCTTGCGCCGATCTCGGTACTGGGTAGCCGTTCGGCGGACGTTTGGCGAAGTTGGGCGCGCGCGCGGGCCAGCCGGGCGACCGCCACGCGCACGTCGGTATTCGAGGCGAGCGCCTCCTGTACCAGCCTGTCTAGCACCGGGTCCTGGTAAAGCTTCCACCAGTCGGCGGACACGGGGGCGGGCGCTGTCGCCTCGCTTCGGGACAGGAACGGCCCCGCCGATGAAACCGGAACCGACGGCGTTTCATAGTCCGGGCCGACCGCGCATGCGCTCAAGAGCAGCGGCGCAATTAACATTGATAGGGTGTGCAATCGGATCACTTGATGCTTCCTGATTGTTCGTGCACCGGCTCCAGCGAGCGGGCGCCGGCATGCCGAGACAGCCGATCTCCGAGCTTGCGGCAAACGACGTAGAACGTGGGGGTGTAGAGCAGGCCGAAGACGGTGACGCCCACCATGCCGAAGAAAACGGATGTGCCCAACGCCTGCCTCAATTCGGCACCCGCGCCCGAGGCCAGGAGCATCGGCACGGCTCCAAGAATGAAGGCGAAACTCGTCATTAAGATCGGACGCAGGCGGGTCTGCGCCGCGCGCACTGCAGCGGCAGCGGGGCTCAGGCCGTCTTCCTCTTCCGCCTGTTTCGCGAACTCGACCACCAGGATCGCGTTCTTGGCGGCAAGGGCGATCAGCACCACGAGTCCAATCTGCGTCAGGACGTTGTTGTCCATCCCGCGAAGATTGACGCCGACCATTGCCGCGAGCAGGCACATGGGGACGATGAGGATGATTGCCATGGGTAAGGTGAGGCTTTCATATTGTGCCGCCAACACCAGGAACACGAACACCACCGCAAGCGCGAAGACGAGGCCGGCAGTGTTGCCCGCGACCTTTTGCTGGAACGCGATGCCCGTCCATTCATAGCCGTATCCCGAGGGCAATGTCTGATCGGCGAGGCGTTCCATTGTGGCCAGGGACCTGCCCGTGGAAGAACCCGGCGCCGTGTCTCCGTCCACCTCGACCGCAGGAAACAGGTTGTAACGCACGACCCGGAATGGGCCAGTTTCACTCTTGAACGTGGCGACCGAGCCGATGGGCACCATCGCGCCGCTGTCGGATCGCGTCTTCAGATTGGCGATGTCGGATTCGCTGTTGCGCTGGCCTTGTTCGGCCTGCGCGATCACCCGGAACGTGCGTCCCAGAAGATTGAAGTCGTTCACATAGGCCGAGCCCAGATAGACCTGTAGCGCTTCAAAGACGCGATCTGGCGGAACGCCCAGCATTTCGGCTTTTCGCCGGTCGATGTCGGCGAAGATGCGAGGGGTGGAGGTGTTGAAGAAGGAGTAGACCTGCGACAACCCATCGGTGCCGTTCGCCTTGGCCATGAGCTGATCGGAAATCGTCCCCAGCGGCTTGTAGCCGTGGCCGCCGCGATCCTGCACCATCATCCGGTAGCCGCCCGCCGAGCCGATGCCGTCGATCAGCGGAGGGGGAATAATGAGAACCCGCGCTTGATCGATGTCCGCGACGGCCTTGCGTGCTTCATCGAGGATGTCGCTGGCGGGGCGGGACCGCTCTTCAAATGGCTTTAGCGGGATGAAGGTGGTGGCGGTGTTCGGCGAATTCGTGTTCGACGCGGCGTCATAGCCGGGCAGCATGATCGTGCCACGGACCCCCTCGACCTTCAGCAAGCGCTTGGACACCTCTTGCACCACGGCATCGGTACGCGCCAGCGAGGCCCCCGGCGGTAGTTGAGTGATCGATATCAGATAGCTCTGGTCTTGCGAGGGAATGAAGCCGGTGGGCGTTACCCAGAAAATGCCTATGGTCGCCAGCACAAGCCCGCCGTAGCTGATCAAGACTCGCTTCGGGCGCGCCACGAGCCACTGAGTCAATCGGCCGTAGCTTGCGCTGAACCGGTCGAATCGTTCATTGAACCAATCGCCGGCAAGCTGGATGCGCCGGATGATGCGATGCCGGCTCTTTTCCTTCGTGTGCGCCCGCAGGAGCAACGCGGCCAAGGCCGGCGAGAGCGTCAACGACAAGACGAGCGAAATGACGGTGGCGCCGGAGATGGTGAGCGCAAACTGCTTGTAGAACGCCCCGGAAAGGCCGGTCAGAAAGAACGTGGGAACGAACACCGCGCAAAGCACTAGCACGATGGCCACCAGGGCCGCCGAAACCTCGTCCATCGAGACGCGAGCCGCTTCCAGCGGACTCAAGCCCAGCGTGAGGTTTCTTTCCACGTTTTCAACTACGACGATGGCGTCGTCCACCACGATGCCGATGGCGAGGACCAGTCCGAACAGCGACAGGCTGTTCAGGCTATAGCCAAACATGGCTAGCAATGCGAAGGTGCCCACCAGCGAGATAGGAATCGCCACGACGGGGATGATGGCGGCACGCCAGTTCTGCAGGAAGATGAAGATGACGAGCACAACGAGCGCCGCGGCTTCGAAAAGCGTATCTCGGACCGCTTCGGTGGACTGCGCGATGAAGCGCGTTGAGTTCCACATGATCCGGTACTCAAGACCGGGCGGAAAAGCCTTGGCCGCCACCTGCATCTCGCGTTCGAGGGTGATGCCGGTTTCAAGCGCGTTGGTACCAGGCCGTTGGAAAATGCCGATCATAATGGACGGCTTGCCCGACAAATAGGCATTGGTTCCGTAGTCGTCGGCGCCCAACTCCACGCGGGCGACGTCGCGAACGCGAGTCTGCCGGCCAGCGGGATCCGTGCGGATGACGATGTCGGCGAACTGCTCCGGCTCGCTCAACCGGCCCTGTGTCCGAACGTTTAGCTGGAAGGCGTCGGCACTCGGGTTGGGCGGCTGGCCTAGCGCTCCCGAGGCAACCTGCACATTTTGGGCCCGCACGGCGGCGACGATCTCGCCGGCCGTCAACTGAAGCTCGGCCGCGCGCCGGGGGTCGATCCACACGCGCATGGCCACTTCACGGCTGCCGAAAATCCGAGCCTCGCCGACTCCGTCGATACGGCTCAGCTTGTCGCGCAGCTGCGTGAGGGCATAGTTTGAAAGATAGGCCTGGTCCCGCGAGCCATCCGGAGAAACCAGGTTGATCGCCATCAGGGCACTGGGTGAAGTCTTGCGGGTGGTGACGCCCAGCCGCTGCACCTCTTGCGGCAGGCGAGGCACGGCCACTGCCACCCGGTTCTGAACAAGCATCTGGGCCGCGTCTAGATCGGTTCCGACCTTGAACGTAATCGATATGGACACCTTTCCGTCCGCCGTGGATTGGCTGGACTGGTAAAGCATGTTCTCTACTCCATTGATTTCCTGTTCGATAGGAGCGGCAACGGTTTCCGCGACTGTTTCCGCCGACGCCCCGGGGTAGCTCGCGGAAACGACGACAGTGGGAGGGATGATGTCCGGGTACTGCGCAACGGGAAGTGCGAAATACGAGATCGCACCAACAATCGTGATTACGATCGCCAGCACCGCAGCGAATATCGGGCGCGTAATGAAGAAGCGCGACAGGCGCATGAGTTTTTTTCCTTTAGGACAGCCGCCGGCGCATCGTTACGACGCGGACGCGGGCTTGCTGCCGGAAATGAGAGGGTTCGAGTTCCCCATCCCGCTTGGGGAGGCCGCCGGTTCTGGCTTCGTTTGTACTTTCGCGCCTGGAATGACGTGTTGTTGCCCGCCGACTATCACTCGGTCGTCGGCGGCCAGGCCGGCACGCACGATCCGGAGCCCATCGACGAGCGGGCCGAGTTCGATGGCCCTGACGAGCACAGTGCCTTCGGCGGAAACGGTGAGAACCGTCTTGCGCGTCTGGTCCATCTGGACCGCGGAATCGGGGATTAACAAGGCAGGCGCGCCGGATCCGCTTGCCAGCCTCATGTTTCCGAACAATCCCGGTGTCAGGAACAATTTCGGGTTCTCGATTACGGCGCGCATCCGTATGGTCCCCGAGCGGGGATCAATCCCGTTATCCGTGAAGTCGAGCTTTCCGCGCCAGGAGTAGTCAGGCTCATCCTGAAGGCGTACCTCGACCTGGGTTTGGGCCGCGCTTGGCTCCTGCGCGCGCATGGCTTTGAGGTACAAGGCTTCCGATGCGTCGAATGTGAAATAGATCGGATCCAGCGCGTTGATGGTGGTTAGGCGGGTGCCGTTGCCGGCATCTCCGCTCATGACCAGGTTGCCGGGGTCGACGCGTCGGTCAGAGATCCTACCCGTCATGGGCGAGCGTACCTCCGTGAATTCCAGCTCAAGCGACTTCAGCGCGACGCGGGCTTGCGCGCCGGCGACGTTTGCCGTTCCTGCCCGCACACGCGCTTGCAACTGATCGATGTCGCTCTTTGAAATCGCGCTGTCGCCCACCAGTCGCTGCGCTCGCGCTAGGTCGACGCGTGCCAGCGCCAGCTCGCTGGTGGCGCTCGCGAGGCCGGCTTGCGCCTCGGCGTAGGCGGCCTGGTAGGGGCGCGAGTCGATGGAGAAAAGCAATTGGCCCTGCTGGACGATTTCTCCGTCCTTGAAATGCACCCCTACGATTTGGCCCGACACCCTGGGCCGAACTTCCACGCGGCGACTCGCCTCGAAACGTCCGACATAGTCGTCCCATTCAATAATCGTGCGCTGCATCGGCAATGCGACGGAAACCGTGGGAAGCTCGACGGTGCTGACCGCCAGTGACTTCTTGCCGGGCAGGAGAAACAATGCGCATGCGGTTGCCGTGGTGAGCCCCGCGACCAGCAGAGCCGCGCGCAGGAAGGTCGGTTTTGCTCCCGTGTGGGAGGGAAGGCGTGGGCGGGTCATGCGGCTGCACTCCACGCATGATTGGACTCTCTATGCTTCATGTTGGATATCGCTATGTAAGAGGACTCGAATGCGCCATGTGTACGTCGGCCATGCTTCTACGGCCTATCCGTTGGCACAGACGCTTTCGTTGGCCCGAGACAATCCGCCCGGCGCGTGAGGGTGTCGCGTCGGGCGATGTGAATCCGGGTTATCCCAGGCTTTCAACGTGTGCAGATTCTCCGGCCGGGGAGCCAATGGCAAAAGGACTAAGTTCCCTCCTTTAGAGTCATGGCGTGCCGATTGGAGGTTCTGACCCTTTCGATGCTCGGACGATGCGAAGCGTCAGTTAACGCCCGCCATAACGGTGAAATCCTCTTCGTTCAGTGGCGGGAACACGTGATTCGCCGTTGCGTCTGGCAGACTGTGCCTCGTCGTGCTGACATGGCAGTTTTTGAGGTATATATGTCTTACCCGCCACCATGCTGGGTGTGTACCATCAGATCTCGTCCACGCACCGGCCGGCAGCCAGGATGCGGTGGAGCCTGTGTCCGAGCGTTGTGCAAGAGTGTTATGAACCCAACATCATTAAGCGCGAGTCCCGCTCCGCGGGACGTCGCTTTCCTCGTATTCCGCGACTTCCAGATCCAGGACGTGACCGGGCCCCTGGCGGCGTTCGAGGTGGCCAGCAGGCTCCTGGGCGACGACGCTTACGGATGCCAGGTCATATCGCTGGCCGGAGGACCCGTTCAAAGTTCGGCGGGCCTTGAAGTCACCACGGGGAAGGCCGGATTTTCCGCCTACGACACAGTGATCGTGGCGGGAGCCGGCCTTGGCGCCTACCCCGATGACGCATTGCCGGAAACCTGCGACTACTTGAACCACGTCGTCGCCAAGGGTGCTCGCCGCATCGCAAGCGTATGCACTGGGGCCTTCATTCTGGCTGCGAGCGGCCTCTTGGACGGCCGGTGCGCGACGACGCACTGGAAATACGCCGCCCGTCTGCAACGGGAGTACCCCCGGGTGAAAGTGGATGGCGATCGGATCTTCACCCGAGAAGGTGGCATCTGGACGTCGGCCGGCGTCACGACTGGCATCGACATGGCGTTGGCAATGATCGAAGAGGATCATGGCGCCGACTTGTCTCACGCGGTCGCCCAGATGCTGGTCGTCTACCATCGCCGGCCCGGCGGGCAATCCCAGTTTTCGGCCATCGCCGATATGGAGCCCGAGTCGGACAGAATTCGTAATGTGCTTACTTATATACGTGAACACTTGCACGAATCATTGTCGACCGAGCTCCTAGCTTCCGTGGCCTGCCTGAGTCCCCGGCAGTTCGGCCGCGCCTTTCTTGCCGAAACGGGGGAGACGCCGGCCAAGGCCGTCGAGCGCCTGAGAGTCGAGGTGGCCAGGCAGCGCGTCGAGCGTGGCGCGGAGCCTATCGAAATCATCGCCCACAAAATCGGTTTCACCGATCCCGAAAGAATGCGCCGGGCATTCATTCGCGTGCTTGGCCATCCGCCGCAGAGCATCCGGCGCATGGCGTCCCGGGAAGCGTCTCCGCTTGCCTGACTATGGTGCCCACCAGGGAGTGGAGCCAATCCTTTAATTCGGCGACCGTCCGGACTGGCATGCCCAGTAGGCGCCCAGCGATTGTTGCCGCGGAAGGCCCGGGTCAGCCAGGCGATTAAACGTGCTGCCCTCCGTTCACGTCGATTTCCGCGCCATTCACATACGAGGCTCGGTTCGAACACAGGAAGAACATCACTCCTGCGATTTCTGTTGCGTCGCCAAGCCGGCCCATCGGCACGTTCGCCTTAACCATGGCCTCGGTGCCGGGAGACAAGATGGAGGTGTCGATCTCGCCGGGCGCGATCGCATTGGCCCGGATTCCCATCGGACCGAACTCGAAAGCCTGTTCGCGCGTGAGCGCTGCGAGGGCCGCCTTAGAGCACGCATAAGCCGCTCCTGCGAAGGGATGAACGCGAGAACCCGCTATCGACGTCACGTTGACGATCGCGCCTTGCGCTATGCGGAGTTCCGGCAGGAGTAGACGGACGATCATCGCTGCGGAGAAAAAATTGACGTTGAAAAGCGAAAGCCACTCTTCATATGCCGTCATGCTGACGCCCTTGCGGCCGCCGTTCGTCAGTTTCGGTGAAATCGCGGCATTGTTGATAATCGCAGCCAGTTTCGCGCCACCCAGGCGTCGACGGACTTCAGCCGCGATCAGTTCATACGAGCTCGGGTTCGCCAGATCGGCGGTAATGTGGTCGTCCACGCCGCCCACCCACGCGCATTCACTCGAAAAGCTCTCCCGCGATACCGTCAAGACACGCCACCCTCTGTGGTGAAACAATTTCACTGTCGCATGCCCAATACCACGGCTCGCGCCGGTTAGCAGCAATGTGGGGCGCGGTATTTGCTGAGACTGGCAGGGTGCCATCTGCACTATCCTGGAATGAGCGATGAAGATTGAACTCGTCAGGCGTTGATTCCGCCGTCAACGACCAGGCCGGTGCCTGTGATGTGGCGTCCGTCTGGGCCCGCAAGATAGGCCACAGCTTTCGCGACGTCAGTCGGGCTTCCGAATCGCCCAAGCGCTATTTGTGATCGGAGGTAGTCGGCATCAGGGCCCTGGGCTGGGTTCATATCGGTGTCAGTGGGGCCTGGATGAACAAGATTTACGGTAATGTCCCTCGGCGCAAGCTCGCGCGAGAGTCCGCGAGTGAAAGACAGCAGAGCCGATTTCGACATCGAATAGACGGTCACATTCGGGATGGCTACTCGCTCCGCGAGACACGACCCGATCGACACGATGCGCCCACCGTTCGAGAGCAGTGGTATCGCTGTTTGCGAGGCGATGATGGCTGCACGGAAGTTGACTGCTAGGATTCGGTCGATATCAGCCAACTCCATTGTTTGTAGAGTGCTCGAAATCAGGATGCCCGCATTGTTGACGAGTATGTCTAGTCCCCCCATCAGGCGGGTGCCTTCTTCGACAGAGTAGCGGACCGCTTGCGCATCGGCACTATCGGCCTGAATGGCCACGGTACGTCGGCTCTCGTCAGTCAACTCATCGGCTAGGCTGTTGGCCTGCCCGGCGGCACTCTTGTAGGTGATCACGACGTCCGCGCCGCGAGCAGATAGCTCCCGCGCAATCGCCGCACCGATCCCCCTGGCCCCGCCGGTGACGATCGCCCGCTTTCCTGAAAGATCATTCATACATCGCTCTCTTTTTGACATAGACGCCAGCCTTCGCATAGGCAATGTCGAAGTTTCACCCTACTGGTGCTCTGCGTAAAAGACGTTGATCCCTCAAATTTTGCCAGCGCGGCCTGCGTCCTTCTGCCGCCGCGAAGCGCAGTCGTTGTTGATTGATGATCTGGAGGACTTGGTCTTCGGAAATAGCTGACCGTCTCAGCCCTTCTCTACGGCGTAACCTATCCGTTGGCGCGTGGGGCATAGCGGCCAGGGGGCGGCCAAGCCGAAGGAATAAAGCCTCACCACTCCGCAGTAAGGCACCGGACCGACCCGAAAATGACGCAACCCGTTAAGTCTCCCTGCGGTCCAGTTCGTTCAAGTAACCCTAATGGACCGCACGCTCCCAGCGTCCGCTTTTGGCTGTGCATTCAACCGGTCGTTGCAACAGCTTGGTTAAATCGCTCGGCCGGCGTTTCGTAGCCCAGAGTCTTTCGCGGACGCTCGTTCAAGCATCTAGCAATAGCATCTAGTCTGTTCTGCGAGTAGTCGCTGAGGTCGAGGCCCTTGGGAAGATATTGCCTGAGGAGGCCATTGGTGTTTTCGTTGGTTCCACGCTGCCAGGGACTCTGTGGATCGCAAAAGAACACTTGTATATCTGTGGCTAGAGTGAACCGGCTATGCGCAGCCATTTCCTTTCCTCGGTCCCACGTCAGAGATTTGTATAGCTCATGAGGCAATCTCCGAGCATGCCTGATCAGCGCATTGACGACCGTTTCGGTGTCCTTCGCTGCCACCTTGATCAGCATGAGGTAGCGCGTCTGCCTTTCGACCAGCGTGGCGATCTGACTATTACAACTTCCGAAGAGCAGATCGCCTTCCCAATGGCCTGGTACGGCTCGATCCTCCGCTGAGGCCGGGCGCTCGCTTATCGAGATCGCATTCACGATCCGCCCATGGTCATCCGTCTTTTGCGTATGGTGGCGAGATCGGCGCATGGCTCGGGTACGCCGAAGATGCGCTACGAGCTCCTTTTTCAAGGCTCCGCGCGCTTGGATAAAGAGTGTCCGATAAATGGTCTCGTGCGACACTTGGCAGGCCTCGTCCCCGCAGTAGGCGCGTTTCAGCCAACCGGCGATTTGCTCTGGCGACCATTGCAAAGCCAACTTCTCCGCCACTAACTGCGCCAAACGCCAATTGTCTGCTAGTTTGCAGGGCTTTGGGCGACGCGCTCTGTCCCACGTCGCTTGATCAGCCTGGCTGGCGGGGTACTCCGACTGCCCTCCATTGCGCTTGATCTCTCTGCTGATGGTTGAGGGCGCACGCCTGAGCCCTATGGCGATGGAGCGAATCGATTGACCGCGGACCAAGCCCCGAGAAATTTCTTCCCGCTCTGCCAAGGACAACGCTAGGCAAGATCGACAGCGCGGCGCGGGTTGAATACCGCCCGTCTCAGCAAGAATCCTCTGAATTGACGAATGATTTCGGTCAAATAGTTGAGCAATCTGCTGAAGCGAGTCACCCTTTCGCCAGTGCTCCCACATCACGAGCTTCTGACTTTCGGTGTAGTAGATTCGAGGTCTCTGCTTCATTTGCAACACCTCTTCTGCTTGCGCAGCCTCTAGTGTGTTGCAACGACCGGTTGAATGCACAGCCGAGAGTCGTCCTTGCTGACCGGCCGATGACGACCCGGAACGGACGTTCGGGACGGCTTAATGTTTTCGACAGTTGCGTTAATGGAACTGTCGCTACTTAACGAGGTTTGGTGATGCGCACCTGATAGTCGAAGCTAACGAAATAGTCAGTGCTGCCGTAGTTAGGACCACTTTCGATCTGTTTCGGCTTGACGAGAACACAGCCTTCTGGCCCTTTGAATATACCAATTTCCCCAACTGCAATTCGAACCGAATGACGGAATTCGTAGGCAGCGGGATCGTCGACTTCGTCAAACGCCTTTGCAAATCTGGCCATCGCAACCTCGACGGGGCGAGATGCATAGCCATAAGCCGCGTTGATGCCGGCGACCGTCCAGGCGATTTCCATTGTTCGGTCGTCGTCCTCCGCAAATTTAACTAGGAATTTACCCGTATCTTTATGCCCCACCTTTGCTCCCCCGGTAGGGCCCACACCCCTTTCGAAAAAGCCCATGAAGTGGCTGTTAATCTCGTCGATCTCATCACGTAGATTTTGAGGGAAATCACGCAAATAGACGCCTCCGTCTCTCAGGCGTTTCCAGCCTTGGCGGTAGATGTTCGGATTAGGATCATACCGGCCGATTACTACCTCTTTGATGCCTGAAGAAACAATCAGATCCGCACAGCATTCCACCTGCTGCCCCGGCCGTATGTCCACGCAAGGTTCAAGAGTAGTGTATAAGACCGCTTTTTTCAGATTGGCGCGGCGCTTTCCGGCCAATCGGATCGCGGCTCGTTCGGCATGCTCGCCCTTTGTTCGAAAAGCACTGGAAACTATTCGGTCATCAACTACGATTACAACACCGACCTTTACGGACGTATCGCTTTTCCTCATTTCTTCGACGGCGGCGGCCATATGTAGTCGGTCGTTTGTTTGCTCTGTCATAATTCAAGATCTAATTTTTACTAAAGTCGATTTTTAAGATTAAAAGCATTGCACAATATTAGCGACCGAGCGATAAAGAAATCCAATCCAGCACGGATAAGGAAAATCTCATACACAACTCGAGCTTCATGTAATAGGTGTGTGCCGGCTAGGTCTACTTTTGGCAGATAGCAGACCCACACAGATGCTAGCGCTCGAACCCAAGCAGAATACGGCAGCCTCAACCACGTCACTACTCAGGCACGTTCAAAAATCCATTCTCACTGAGTGACCTGTGCTGAAGTGGGATCGCGTGTCTAAAAAGATCTCAGATTCCAAATCTAGATTCTCAGCGACGACATCATCATAAATCTCCACCAATTTTTTACACAGGCGAACTATGTCACTTCTATCTTCAGTGAATAGTGCTTCGCCAGGATTATGAATTAGCGCCCTTTCATTTATAGAATATGTGGATTCGGATAACGAGCTACTAAAACCCAGATTGTGTACGCTATTTCGCGCGGTAGAGTAGAACGATACAGTGGGCAGATAATTTGATCTGTCCCGAGACTCATCCTTTGGAAGCTTAGACAACACGAATTCAATTTTCTCGCGCCCAGATACGTAGGTGTTCAATTCGGCGATATCGAGCAAAAGTCGATGCTTATCTTCTCCTTCGCTCGTATTGTATTTTTCAATAAGCTTCTTTAATTTTTCAAGCTTGCGGTTCGAAGACGAGTATTCAAGACGAATGCGATCGTAAATTTTCGCCATATAAAATTCGAGCGCAGAATATGTACCCACAATGAAATCTAAGTAGAGGCTTCCTCGCACATACTCCCCCCTAGCGTGGAATAAGTGCTCCATATCTTTAAAAGCATGTTCGAGCTGTGACTCTGGGATACCCGCACTGTTGGCGTCGTCCATTACAGACCTTAAAAGATCCCCAATCGCCCCCCCTGCGAGGCAAGCCGTTGCCTCCTCGTTGATTTGAGCGAACAACAGACAATCAGCCGCCCCAGCGATCGCAGTAAAAAATGAAGCAGCCGTCCCCTGAGATTGGTATGCATGCCTCAGGGCATTATCTCGCTCGATGCAGTAATTCTTTAACAAAATCAGATTAAGAATTCTGTCCTTCTGGTAACGATCGAATTCTTCGACCTGCCGATGTGTCCTTTCAGGGATGATCGATTTTTCGTCCTGGTTCACAAGCTGATCCTATTCATAATTCTCGTTGCATTGATACGATATGAGGTGCGTCATTGGCCAAATGAAGGGCTCAGTCTCCCATCGACAGCGTCGCTTTCATCGTTTCCTGGAAGTCTAGGATGCGCATCGCCCGCTTGAGGTTAGACCATGCTGCGCACAGTGCCTCGCGAGCGTGGCTCGAAGCGCTGCTTTGCCGCTCTCAGAAAGGTAATCCCAAGCTCGGCGTACGCATTGGATAGTTAGCTGGAGCGGCTGACCGTTCGAGGCTGGAAGTGGCGTCTTATTGTTGTATGCTCTCGACCGAAAGGCACACTTGCGTACGTTATTCATTGGTTTGCTGAAGACGCAAGAGCAGTCAGTCTTTATTCTTTGACAATCGAAAGGGTCAATTACTCAAACCTGTTGAAATGCACGAAGACTTCCGGATCGGAGCGCTGCTGAAGTGGATACGATACGGTCAGGAATTCGCTGTGCGTGCAGCACATCACGAACGCCCTTCATCAATATCTTCCCGTGTACCACCACTGCCTCTGGCCCCACCATGAGACCGTTGCATTCCACTGCGAGATCTCCCGCGTTGGGCTGTTGACCAGACTTCCGCATATTTTCGACGCGCGTATTGACGTATTTTGCTGTCAGCTCGTTCTTGCGAGCTTCGTATGCGGCCTGAACCACCTGCCGCGCTTGCGCTTCTTCGATCCCGCATGCCACGGCAATATGTTCTGGCTTAACAAAGAATGCTTCTATGTCGTTTCCTTCCGGAATAAAAACCGCAACATTTAGGCGAGCGAACTTCTCTCTGTATTGGTTCAATATGTCTTCGGACAAAAAATCTCGATCTCGATGAACTACGTATTGGGCATCGCCATGTGTTTTACGCAGGTGCGAAATCAGGGCGATCGCCGTCCCTATCTGGGTGCAACCCGAGTAAGAAACGATGTCACATTCATCGATGTCATAACCGTTCGACTCAAGCAATACGCCAAACAAATTCTGATCCTTGTCTTCGGTCAGAAAGATGTATCTCGGGTTGCCGAGCCGTTCGCCGACGTTCAGCGCGCCTATCTCTAGAAGCGCCTTTATTTCGTAATCTTCCACATTGGGCTGCACAGCACCTTCCTTTAGCCACACTAGCCGCGCATTTTCCCAAAGTGCCTCAACCAAATGTCGGCTGTGGGTTGAAACCACAACGTTCAATCCAGAATCCGCCGCCGTTATTAGTTCCTGCGCCAATTGCTTTTGATTATTTGGATGAAGATGACTATCCGGCTCATCCAAGAGCAAAATTTTGGGCTCGAATAGATTGATATATGAAAAAATCTGTATTGCTTGGAGCACTCCTGTTCCGCAGGAGTCAATGGGATAGATTATGCCGTCCCTCTGCACAGTGCACCGGATGGTTTCATCGGCGTCTGGATTGAAAGTAACTTCGAGATCATATTCGGGAAAAATCCTCCGAATCTGACTTTGGAAGCGAAACCACTTTTGTGGGTCGGATTTAAGCTGTAAAAGTATATTTCTGAAGACGGAGTTGGAGTCTCCTTTTGCAGCCGCTTTTCGAACAACAATGTTCGTTTCGAACTCTTCCTCCGATGGGATCCCAGCCAAGCCGGTCACGAGCGCGCTGAATGGACTGGTGATGGATTGAAGTTGCTGCCCCACCCCTTGTCCGATCAATTCGAAACGGACATTTTTGTTCCGACCTTTCCGTACCGAAACCTTAGCCTCACTTCCTCCTTGCGAATACGTGATACTAATAGCTTCATTTTCCGGCTCCCTAAGTCTGCCATTTGGCCCGAGAGAAAGCACATCCTTGATTGGTGAGTAGACGAGGTCGCTTTGCCCGATAGATGTAGCCAGCCGATCGTCTGCCCATATTCCCCCTTGCATCGCCGAAGTCTGCGCAACTGAGACGCCAAACTGAATAGCCTGTAACACCGAGCTTTTACCAGCGTTGTTGCCGCCAACCAGCAAGGTCAATCCGCCAAGCTCCAGATTTACCGAAGCGAGGTTCTTGAATCGTTCGATTTGTACGTGCATAGATTCTGTCAGTTACGAAACGTGTTCTTTCACATCCTGCCCAATATTCGTATGAAGTGCAAGGTTGAAGGTCTGTCTTGAAGCGTCGCGTAGCCTTTCATGGGCGCTCGCGATGCCTTCGTCGAAGGACTGGTCATGGCCGAAGACAGTCATCCTGGGGGATCCCTCCGGCCACTTTCTTGAGCGGGAAAAGAAATAGCCCCGAATGGTTCGGGGCTATTCAGACCTAGTCATGTCACCGGCATTCTATCCGGGAGAGATTTCTCTAGGGCGGCGAGAGTAGCTTAGGTCAAAGCAGTTGCGCTCGTCAATGTGGCTCCGCAGATTGTATTAGGGACCGATCGGGCGCTCCGTCATACATCGGCGATGTGGAGGGCTAGCCTGCAAGATTAAGACCAGGAGCGTTGCACGCATAGCTCCGGAGAATCGTGCGCATGGCACCCGCATCATCATGAGTAGCTGGATGCTCGATGTGTTGCGCAAGGACGCCAGAGTGTGCAAACATGTCAATAGCGCAATAGCTGGTGCGTCCAGGTACGGACAATAGCGTTACCCCCCACGCAAGTGGTCCCGCCAGGAGCGGGTAATGAGATCCAGACTACGGAGCCCCAACTCGTTGGGGCTTTCGTTTTTTTGCGGCGTATGTGAACTCCGCGCCCCCGATCGTGGTGGCGTTTAGGTTCTGCGTTGCCCTGTGCGCGACCCGTGAAGGGGGTATTCGGCATTATGACCGGGGCATGGCTTAGTTTTGCGATCCATATAGCTTCCCAAGGCGAATGGCATTGCTCAACAGATCAACGGCGGTAGGGCGATTTTTTCGGCTTCTTGGCGCTGGCGGGGCGGTGGCTAGCCGCCGTTCGCCGTCTGGATTGTTGTCTTTCGAATTCACGGGCACCTGCGTCAGGGATGCTCTGCGGGCAATTTCCTTCAGTGTGGGATCCTCTGTGTTACTGGTATCAAAGCCTCTTGCCAATCGGGACGGACCGAGAGGGTTGTGGTACTCGCTCTTTGGGTTTCCGCTAATGACGTAGTCACTGAGTGCCTTGAGTTGGTGGCGGGATACTGCATAGTCAGAGGATCGGTAGGCGTCTTGCACGTGGTCCATTGTGACTTGGCGGATTTTCTTGGAGCCTCGGGAGTGCCGGTAGGAGATCTTCAACAGATCCACGACTAAGCGCTTGATGCCACCTGTTAATTGGTGAATGACCTCTTGCTCAGAATGGACGTCGAGATTAATGGTCTCGCCAAGACTCGTGTGGCAGCAACGCAAGAAGGCAATCCAATCGTCCGAGCCCGCTCCATCACGTCCGACTTCTATTGGCCTAGTGAGCAAACGTTGGCGCAGCTGTTCAGGAGAACGACTGAGCGCTCTGACTAGGCTTAGGTTTGCAACGAACAGCAGCGGTATGCCGAATTGCGTGAACTGGAGCAAGATGTTTCGAATGCTGCTGGTGCTGCTTCCACCTACTTTGAACTGCGTTTCATCGATTAGGACGAAGGGGGCTCCGCGGGCATAAGCGCGATGTGGAAAGCAATCGATGGCGTCCTTGAGAGAATGGATCTTCGGATTCTTGACGCCTAGATTGATGTAGTCGTTGAGATAGGTCTTGAGGCCCAAATCTCGTTGGAGAGTCACCTTGATAGGGCCTTTCATGGGGGACGCTAAGAGGCCATCTAGCACCTGGATGCGCGTGTCAGTGAACAAGCGGCAGAACGCATCAATGACCTGACTTTTGCCGACACCGGCAAGGCCGGTGAGGCAGATGGGATTGCTAAACGTCCCGGTCGTAGTCTTTATTGGCGCATGCAGCTTGGATGCATAACGCTGCTCGCTCTCATAAGCGCACTCGCAATACGCTTTGGCAAGGTCCCGCAAGCGACTTAGGATCGCCACGTCCTGCTTCGTGGGGTAGTAGATCTCAGCTAGCGTGCTACCGACCCTGACTTCAACGTCGGTAGGGCTGGCGGTTGATGCCAGTTCTAGAGGACGCGGCATCCGATAGCAATGTTGTCGTATCGCCGATTCGGTGCGCAGCGCTTCGAATCGTGCGATCCAGGGAAGGGATGAGCTGGGCATCAGCGTTCTCCGTGGTACAAATTTCGGTGCTGCGAGCGTTCGGCAGCCGACGCCTTCGGCGTTTTCTCACTTCGTCGAGTGGTCAGGCGAGGTGCTTGATAGGGGCGTCCGAATCGATCCTGCTCATTTTTCATGCCCTGTGCGATGACTGCGTTACGGTTCAGGTCCTGCCTTTGACGGTTCCCGCGTCTTCGATCTTCCAGTTCGAGAGCTTCCTTCTCGCTAAGGTTGGAGTCCTCGGGGCCGCCGTTGAAAATACTTTCGTTGTCGAGTTGCAATAGCCGTCCGTCTAGCTCTATCCAGATATGACGAAGGCAAAGTGGCAGGTAGTAGGCCTTTAGCTTTCTGACGCGCTTGTCAGGATATGTGGACACAGCCTCTGCCAACTGATTGGACCGATACGTAATGCTCCGAAACCTGGCTCCTAATCGCGTGAGCGAGATATGGGAGGAAGGCAGGAATTGACGAACTGCCTCTGCGAAGGGGATGGGTTGAGCAGCCGTCCTGCCTACCTTTACCAGGTCTGCTGCGAGAGCGGCTGGCGTGGGACGGACATTCCTCCGGGCGAACGTCGCGTTGTAGCCGGTGTCTTGTAGCTGACTCTCGTTTTGCGTGAGACAGCGCTGGATTTCACTGAACACCAGCTCTGTGACCGTTTTCTCGCTTTTGACGTAGACGTTCGGCTCTTCCATCCGAAGGTCCTTCGGGTGCTTGCTCTCGATCAGCGCTTTTGACTGTCCCGAACCTGTAGGGGTGATTTCACACAGCGGGAGGTAGCTTGTTTTTCGGTTCGGACCGAGCATTTCTCGCCGGTGGTGAAGCGTAGAGCCTGGTCCTCGGTCATTCACAATTTGAAGGGGAAGTCCGTGACCCACCCATTCTCCTTCCTGGATCTCTATGCCGAACAGAGAGCAAAAAGCTTTTTTATCAATGGCCATCGAAAACAACATCATTCGATACGCATCGGAGTGTTCTCCCCCTAGGGAAAAGCCGATGCCCACGAGTTGAGATGTCGCTACGCACACGCCTCGAACAACGCAGAGCCGGTCAAGCTCCTTGCCGGTAACGTAGCTGCACGGTTTCTCCAGGCTGTAGAAGCCGTCGCATTCCACTATCTGCATGTGGTCAGTCGTGGTCTCCCGGAAGCTGCCGTGGTTCCGTCTCTGGCGTCTTGCCCGATTTTTTCCGTACTTCGCCGTGCGGATCTGCGACGCGCCAAACAGCTTATTTACGTGGTATCGATAGGCCCCGAGGGTGGGGACCGGGGTTCCATCGGCGGCAATTAGCCTGCGATTGCGATCGGCCAGCACCTCTGTGGTGGCGTGGAAGTGTTTGACCATTGCCTCGGCATAGATTTTGGATAGTGATTGCCCGTTTCTGGCTAAATTTGCGTATGACTTCCCAATCAGGTCGATGTCCCGTTGGGTCAGGCGCCGAGGCGGAGCCAAGTCAGGATTGCGGGTAAGCCGGCCGTATGGCTTGGAGCCAGGTGTGGACGCACGATCGTAATGACCAATCCTGCCGAATGCTGGGTAGAGGGACAGCTCTGACCTTCCGAAGCACAAGTACGTCAAGAGCCAATGCCGAACTCGCCGCGGTGTTTGCCCTCGTTCTCTTGCCATCTGATTGATGGCGAATTCGGGAGCGTCCGCTTGGACGATGGCAGGCCAAGCATCTACATAGTCGACGATGGCAAGCAAACGCTCTTGGGCTCGAAAGATGTTGCTCTTCTTGCTTCCAACGCGGCGCGTGTCGACCTCCCATAGATCGATTCCCTCCAGTCCTTCGAGGTGCGGAGGCATCGAAGGTTGGGACGCTGTGGCGCGGAGCTCTCCGCTGAGGATTCCACGTTCGAAGTCTTGTTGCTCGAGGACGACGAGGTGCGCATCCCATTCCTTTTTGCCGCGCTCAAATATGGCCAAAAGTGCTCGGCGCGCGGCTGTGCTGTTCAGTAGAAAGTAGAACTCGCGATCTGTCGGCAGATCCAGGTATCCATTCGGGGCGATAAGTTTGGTTCCGACTTGCATGGCTACCTCGCGAACCATCGAGAGAATTCGACGAGGGGATCCTGACGTTCGGGGCGCAAGGCTCTATCGATCAGGATCGGCGAGTACAGATCCACCCGGATGTCGCGACGGTAAATTCCTTCATAGAAGAGCCGCTTGCATTCATGTTGAGACAGTTCCAGCCTTGTCTGCAATTCCGGGAACACAGAACGTGGAGAGACCGCGTTTCGGCGGAGAGCGTGAAAAGCGGCCCAAACGGCATGCCGTTTTTCCGGATCCGTTGGTACTGGGCGCGCGCTCCATGTGATGAGCCACTTCAAGTTTGTGACGAGCATGAGATCCATGTCAGCTTCGCTCACCTGAACTGTCCGAATGCCAGCGGCTGCATAGTACTCAGCTTCGAGAGTCTGACGCTGGGCGACGCGCTCAGCTGCGCGTTCTCGAGAGGCTCTGGCGCGCACACGGTTCCCAATGGGCGATGAGAATGCTGCAACGGTCTTTTTCACGGACCAGTTGATGCAGTAAAGACCATCGCGATCTTCCATAACGAGCAAAAGGTCGCCCAGATAAGGGAACGGAACAGCGGCTTTTTCGCCGTGAATAGATTGAGGGTCGTCAATCCATACGTGAGGGTGCCGATTCGCCATGCCAAGGCGTTCCGCGATCGCGACCGTGCCAGGCAGCGGAGGAAAAACTTGTCCCTGAGCACGGGGGTGTGTCGTCAAGGGGTGATCGGCGGGTATGGGCGACAGGACTTTCTGCTCGTGCATGTCGACAAGTCGAGGATGGAGCAGGGCAAGAGAGCCGGCAGCTCGTTCCGGTAATGACAGGAAGTGTAGGTCTCGACCCAGGCGGCTCGAGTAGACGATGGAGGCCCTGCTTATGCTGGGGGCTTCCTCACGAGTCGCGAGCTGTGCGGGGATATAGTCAGGTCCCCAGAGAGGGGTGTTCTGACGAGCAGAAATTGTGCGAAGTCTCGCTTCGCTGATAAGCGCCTTCTTGGCCATGGAATTAATTCCTTGAAAATGTTTGGGTTTCAAGGCTTAAGAACGAGGCATTTCCTCGGGGCGAACGCGTCCGGAACTGCGCTTGACTTGCGCAGCCCACCGAGGCAAGATGGGCATAGGGATTCCACCCGACGCACATCTCGAAGGCCGAAAAGCTCCTGCAAGAGCTTTTCGGCCTTGTGCTATTTGGTCTCAAGCAAAGTGGGGCTAGGCTTTCGAGGGGGTCTCCTTGGTGGATCGGTATCAGAGCGTCTCGTCTGGACAAGCCCATGGGACGGTCGGCCGGCCAAAATTGGGGGGCGGCCGGCTGGGGTGATTTTGAGCCATTAGCTCCTGTTTGTCGAATAATGAAAAATTTGCTTTCGGCGAAAAGTGAACCCTCTTTTCTTGATATAATCTGTCCCCATAAAAGTCCTGCTTTATAATAGAGTCTTTATATCAAGGACTTAGGTATTGTACTGACCCTTTTTTTCTGGTATGTTCGCATTGCAATGGGCTGAAGGAAGTCAAATTTCTGAGATTTGATTGTTCCGAAATTGTTTGCTAATGAGAGCGCTGGTATATGGGTTACGAGTCTCCGGTGCAAGGTTGGCTAGCAGGCGACGAATCCTTCTTCAGCCTTTGCAGTCGTATTCATCGAGCTTCAGGCCTTAGGCGCAGTGACGTCACCTGTAGCATGCTGTTCGGCCACCCTCTGCTCGGCCGTCAGCACGATTTCCCCGCTAGGCTTGAGCATTTTGCGGATGTGACGGAGGGCCGTTTTGGCGACGCTCTCCAGCTCTTGTTGCGCACGCTTTATCCCTATTTCTTGGCTTGGAAGCCGCGAGAGATCGCCGAGGATCTGATGACGCGCATCTGCGACGATGTTGGAGGCGACGCGTGGCGGTTTCGCATACGCACTGCGATCTGCGGCTTCGCGTCAGACCATGCTCTGAAGCTCTGCCCCGATTGCGTAGCAGAGGAGCGTCGGCGTTTTGGCGTTTCCTATTGGAAGTTGCCTCATCAGTATCCGGGCGTTTGGATGTGTAGCGTGCATGGCAGGCTGCTATGGATTCAACGACGCGTTAGGGAGCGTGCAGGTGGCTTGTCTTGGGCCTTGCCCACGTTGGAGACGGCGGTGCCGGTAGGGCAAAACATCAACGAGGCGGATTTGGCGGCGCTGGCCGATTTCTCAGCGTTCTGCGTCGCGGCAATGAGCCGCCCTCAGCTGTCGGCGGAGCTTCGCGTGCAAGAAATTCGGCTGGCATTCGACACGTTGCGATTGAGCCCGGAATGGCGTCCTCGAAAGCGCCTCGAGGACGCGGGAAGGGCGTATGTCGCACACGTGGCGCCGTTTCGTCTCGCACCTGATATGCGTGCATTGCCTTCGGAGTCATGCCTAGCGACCACCTGGCTGTGGATCCTGAGATTCGGTGCTTGGCAACGCTTGCATCCTTTGATTTTGTTGAGCGTTGCACATTGGTTGCGCGCTGGCCGGGACGAGTGCGCTGACGGCTAAGGCACTCGTCGACTGGTATACGAAGGCCGAGCCTCGAATAGCTTCGCCATAAGTTGTCGTTGTTTAGAAGGGTTGGACGTAGTGATAGTAGTCAAGCCGGCGCCTGGAGAGTTCTATCTCGGGCACTATGCGCGAGCGTGGTGCATCAACAATCAAGGTTCTCGTATGACGCCTGCCATGGCCCGCGTTCCGCATGGGAGGCTGTCCCATTTCATCAATACCTTTCTTCCCTATCCGATTGAGGACTTCGCAAGTTCGCTTGGCATGCAGGCCGAGGCTTACTGGAGGTCGCATACGCTACAGCCCTTGTATTTCTTCACGCGTCTGTCGAGCGAGGGAGCGGTAGCTGATTGGGCCGTGTCTAAGAAAAAGTTGGGGGAGGGCTTTGGATTCACACGCGCAGAGGTGGTTCGCTACTGTCCGGCGTGCGTGGACGAGCAAAAGAAGACGTTGGGTTTTGCCTACTGGCGTCGAGAACACTTTATCCCGGGGGCTGACCTGTGCTTCGAGCATGAGCTTGCTCTTCTCGTGGTCAAGCAAGAATATCGCGCCACGGCGTTCGCGGATGCCCCTGGCGGAGGTCATGATTCAGTCGAAGATGAGACGCCCGACTTGGAAGAGGTCCGTGATTGCCCTGCCGTTCAGAGGTACCTTGCTCGGGCAGTTGACGTTCTTTGCGCGATAGCCGGCGCCGACGCGCCGGCTCTCTCGCTTCCTCAGAGAAAAACAGAGAGGAAGCAGTCTGATCTCAACGAGGACCTGTTGCCGGTGGAAGTCATAGACAAATTGCGGCGGTCGGTACCAGATCAGTGGTTGCGAAGACATTTTCCCGCGCTGAGCGATGCTTCATCATTTCAAAAGGGGAAGTTGCGCATTAGCGACCTTCCCGGTACTGCGCTGCTCCTGCTAGAAGCGTGTGACTCGATGCTTGCAAGTCAGCGGCCTAAGGTCGAGGGTCAGTCGCTCGACGCGAGGGCTGATGATGGTAGGTTAGCTGCATAGATCTGATTTTGCATGGACGATGATCTGTTTTTTGCACGCAGAGTTTCCAGTCTTTCCTCTGTAAAGGGGTTCCGCTTGCGCTTCATTGCAGTCATTGACCTTGCATATGTGAAAGGACGCTCAGCAGAAAAAATTAAGAGATCAAGGGGGAGGCCCTGTGCACAGATTTGAGTCCCCAACTTCATTCCTCTGGCAGGAACTCCGAGCCACGCCCCCAAGCTGGGACTAGCTCGACATAAAGAGATTTTCGCCCGACGATGACGGCCAGCATAGGGCGCTTGTCCCGCCGCTTCGCGGCAAGGCGGGTCCATTCCGATCTATCAAGAGCAGAAGGACGTGGATAGTCTTCCGGGTGCGTGTGCCATTCCCCCAGATAACGGACGGTTCCCTGACTCGCAGTCCATCGAGAGAGCGCGATGGCGTCATGACCATACGGCATTCTCTCGAATAGGTAGCGAAATCGTTTGTCCCACGCCGTGGGAACCGTCGCTTGGTGGAGAAGCAAATGGGCACCGTGCACCGAACCAAGCAGAAGTCCGCCGGCTTCGCAGTCGGCATCACTGGCCTGGACATGCTGAGAGAAAGTCTCCAGCGTGGGCTCTGAAAAATGCAGCAGCATTCTTTTGTCGTGGGTGGCCCAGGAGCTCATGAATGGCATAAGGGGCAGTCCCGATCCGGAAGCGGATCGCAATCGGGCGTTGCAAGTTGATGGGAGCGATCGATCAATCTCGTTCGCAGCGCAGGAGAATAGATATCGTTTACCCAATCAAGAGCCATCTCGGCGCCCAAACTTGCTGCTTGCACCGATACTGAAGCAGGGAATGGCACATACAAACCTTCGCACCCATGCCCTGCCAGGATGACAGGAAGAGGATCCCGGGTGGAGTGGAGCTCGCCCCTTCTACTGCTGTGCCAAAGGCATCGATAGCACGCACCAGCTACGTTCGTTCTCAGAAGCCCACGGACAGTCGTTCCTGGCCCCTCTATCCATACTGAAAGCATAGGCAGCGGGGAGGGATAGCGGCCACACAACCAATGCCCTAATGACTCTTCGCCAGTAGCATCGATGAGAAAATCAATTTTCCCCAGATGTGCCTTTCTTACATCGACTGGTAGGGCTCGGATATCGGCGCCCGGCGCTAAGCGCTTGAGTTCCTTCGCCATAGCCTCGGCCTTGTTCGATAGAAGGTCCGGAAATCCTAAGCGGTGGCGCCCAATGTTCTGTGGGAGAAGGCAGTCAAAATCAACCAGTGTGATTTTTCCGCCGGATGTACCCGCCCCAGCTTTGACAAGCATATCGGCCAGATAGCCACCAATCGTTCCACACCCGACGACGGCGATGCTCTTGCCTGCTAGGATGTTTAATTTTGGAACATTTCGCTGCGCAAGATAGCGATCATCGATTCGGATCACGGAGACAGGCATCACCTTTAGTCCGTAACTTGTATCCCTACCATCGGCAAGTTTGCTCTTCCGGGATGCCTCCTGGCGATCATAGAGAACCACAAAGCCATACGTCATCAAGGGCGACTCAATGACAATCAAAACACCATTGGCCTGCGTTCGTTCACCTTCCTTGATACGCTCGTGAATCTTCCGACGACACCGCGAATCGAGAGTGCCTTGCCACGTCAAGATATCCCCAACTGTTTCTGGTGGCCAGTGCTTGGTTAGGGGCCGCGGTTGAGCCGTGGTCTTGACTCTGTAGGTCAGTACTGTTCTATCGGTAACTTTGTAGCCGAGAGAGTGCAGCTTGTTTTTTGTTCGCTCCTCGTTGTCGGTAATGAACCATAAGGGATTTCCGCTAGCCTGCGCGACAATACAACTTTGCCGCCCCAAATCCTTCCCCTGCATATCCACGAAACAGAGCCAGCCATCCCAGTAGGCGAAAAACTCCTCTGCAAGGTCGTCGACCATCTCGCCCTTCAATATCTGGCCAAACACCGAAGCCGCACGTTCTAGGCAGGCTAGGTATTGGCCGACTGGGTCGTAGATATCCAGAACAACCGTCCCCTTGGAGAGATAGCAAAGGGAACCATCTCCCCCAAGATGGGGAACGGCTTTGGGCAGCTGTGGGGGAATCTCGAGCAGTCTAATGCGAGGAAGCTCGAAGAATGTGGGATCCAGCTGGACCTCGCACGGGCAACACTCGCCCGAGCCGGGAGAAATCAAGCGCCCGTGCAACTTGACCCAGCCGTCCTTCCTCTTGCCAACAAAGTCGAAGCCTCGCTGCTTGAACGCCTCGACTACATCTGCGACCGTTACGGTGTTGCTCATCCTGCTTTCGTTCGCCCAACGAGTTCGCTCGGGCCAGCGGCGGCCGGAGCTGCCGCAATGGTGGCAGCGATGGACACCGCCTTGACCCGGTCAGGCTGATTCGGAAAACGTGGCCCGAATTCACGCTGCATCCAAATGCATGCCTGTGAGGGGCTGCCGGCGTCGGTCGCGCCGCGAAGCACCTTCTCAAAGGCCTCGAACGCCATTGCGGTATCTTCGACGCCGTCCGGGCCGAGCCGCTTGGTCAGGGACTCCGACTCCTCCACCGGATTGTTCACCCCCGCACGCAACCGGGTCGGCAATGCAGCGACGACATCGAGCAAGGCCAAGTCATCGCGTCGATCGCGCCTTTCGAAGAGAGGTGCCGCTGCGGCCATTAGCAAGATTGAAGCAGGCCCACCGGTTGGCCACCTCCAGTCACGGAACGCTTTCAAGTAACGAACCACGCGTCGGAACTGCTCGCCCTTAACCTCCACTTCGCCCAAGAACCATTCCTTCACGGGCCTGGGATCGGATGCCATCCAGTTGCATTCCCTATGGGCAAGGAGCACCTTGTCAGCGGGCAGCGCCGTCCACGCGTCCCGCTCCGCCCTGCTCATCGCCTCCGTCAGTGAGTCGAAGCCATACCGTTCCATCGAGGCCTTTGCGAGAGTGACAAATTCCTCATCGGGTATGGCATACAACGGAATATCAATGTGGGCGTATGAGGCGATGATGATGCGAATGCACGTCGGTTTGTCTGTGACAAGCTTCCAGCCCTTCTCCTCGACCAGCGGCTTCAGAGCCTCTTCCGCAGCGGCGAAGAATACGGTTGTGGCTGTGCTAGGACGCTTCGTCTGCGACACGAAACTCAGTGGTAGATAGCAGCCGTCATCTACATCCGCTTGCTGTGGACGCTGTGCCGGCGAGTTCAGCGTCTTATAGGCCCACGAACCTTGCGTGAAGAACCGAGGCTGTGGCGCTCCTTCGGTGTAGCCACGCGCCTTCAAGACGCGAGGGATGCCTGTACGCAAGCAGTCCCTGACGTCCGTACGTGCGTTAGCGATCCATTCACGCTGCTCAGGCGTCAAATCCAACTTGTCGTGCATGCACGACTCGTCTTCTACTGTAGTAAAAAAGAGCGGACTAAGGTTCAGCACGTGGCCTCCGGAACATTTTTGTTGGGGCCGTGATAGAAGATGGGCGCGCCGGCCGAGTGCGCACGAAATGGTTTAAAAAGTGGATCACCAAGCGCCCGTTGCGCCGCATGCTTTCCACGGTCCTTGAGCGTATTCGTGGCGCCAACTGAAACCCGATCCAGCGCCTTGACGTCTCTGCTTTGATCAGGTGTTGCCTTGTCGTCGATCTGAAAGTAGTTATTCCCTAACGACTGCCGCAACATATAGTCCACGGACGATTCTTGAGCAGAGATCACCAAGTCGAACAGCCCTCCGCGCCATTTGCCAAACCCACGGTCAAGACTGGCACCGCCACGGACCGTCGCGCCGATCGTCATCGTACCGATGGCGAGAACCCGAATCAGCGCGTCCGGCTTTGGCGCTAGGAATGTTCTGACCTCGTGCAACCCGAAGAGGCCAGGGGCATTGCCGACCAATCCCCCGTCTGCGAAAACGCCTCGGTCATTGCGAGCCAGTGGAAAGTAGACAGGTGCCGCAGCAGTGGCCAACGCAACGTCGACGATCTTCATGTGGTGATCCACCTCGAAGGAAGGATGGTGAGGCGTCTTGAAAAACTGCCCACGTCCCGTCGAGTAGTTGACTGCGGGCACAAGGACTCGATGCTTGAGATTACCGATAGTGGTGTCTTGGAAGCGCTCAGTCAGCACATCTCTCAATCCCACGGCGTCATGCTTCGCGCGCAGCCAGAATCCCAGGAGCCGCCTTGCAAGACTGCGGCAACCAAAAATGCGGTTGCCTTGATCTTCAAACAGCGTTTTGAGATCCTGGGCCGGTATCTCTGCAGCCAGTCCCAAAGCCAGCATCCCACCCGCCGAAGTGCCGCAGATCAGGTCGAAATGCGAAGCAATAGGACGGCCCAACACGATTTCGAGTTCGGCGAGCACCGTGGCCGTATACAAACCGCGATACCCGCCGCCCGAAAGGGCAAGCACATGGTAGGTGGGGACGTCGGTCATGGCGCCTCAGCCCTTCGGGGGGAAGGAGTCGTTGCCGTGACTGTCCTTGTCGCGGATACGGCCATCCGGGCGATGGATGACGAGTTCGGACTTCTGGTTGCGGGCAATGTCACGCCCCGCATCTATCGCTTGTTGCTGCGTGTTATGCACAGAGGTCGCCCTCTGATTGCCTGCGCCCTTGACAGCCCAACCGTCTTGGTGAGGAACAACATGCTGATTCTTACCGGCCATGGCGGCTCTCCTACAGTGAAAGCAACGAAGTCCTGGCAGTAGGCCAGGTTGTCAATGGCCGCCTGCTGTAGCACAATTCGTTGCTCAGACAGACAACAGGAAGGCCAAGCCAATTCAACCTGGAGCAGGCTTAGAACCCACATCCGTTGTCTGGCTGGACAACAATGTATCAGAGCATGTGCGACGGCGCAACTGTCATGCAACATGCACCTTTGGACACAAATGGATGTGGGACTAGAGCAACAGATGGCCATGCCGTCTCCCGCAACCGCAAGGACAAGAATTCATGCCGCAAACAGGCTTGGGCGTCGCTATCAAGACGCTACGCGAACGTAGAACTCTCTCGCTGCGTGAGATTGGCCAGCTATCGTCCGTGGACCATGCATATGTCTATCGCCTCGAAACAGGCGAAAAAACCAACCCTTCCCAAGACCTAGTCGAGAAGCTATTGAAAGTTCTGAAACCCTCGGAGAGGGACGCGGCTCTGGTGACTTGGCTCGCTGACCATGCCGATGCGGATACGAGCCTTGTCGAATTTGTGCTACAAGATCCATCTATCGGTATCGACGTATTTACGATGGCGGCGGGCGTCAGGCATCGCGGCAATGCAAGGCCCGATCCCGCCACATTGATTGCCCGAATCAAGAAGGCTCTTGAGGATGACGACGAGGACGATTGAATATGGATGAGGCGGCTGTCAGGCAGAAGGCGCGCTCGTTTGTTGCGCAAGTCGATATTGCAAACATTCGAGAGGATCTTTCTGCCTACGTAGTGGCAGCCAATGCCAAGGTCAAGAAGGATGAGCTTGGCCAGGGTGAATCCGGCTACACCCTTACCAAGCCAAGTGGGAAGCACATCATCACTGTGAACTCCCTGGAAACAGAGGAGCGCCAGCGATTCACCATTTGCCACGAAATAGCTCATATCGTGCTCGGCCTAGAGTCGAGTCATGAAGAAGTCCCGTCGTGGTCTTACGCCAAGCGACATCCTAATGAGGTAGCCTGCGACGCGTTTGCGGCCGAACTGCTGATGCCCTATCAGTCATGGCTTGCTGCCACCCCGAAGGAAGAGCCTTCTTTCGAGCTGATTCAGCACATGGCCGATTTGTTTGGTGCATCGTTTCCTGCTGCTGCGTCCAGATTTGCCACTCTCAGCGATGCCCCCTGCGCTTTTGTCACCATGGAACGCGGCGCAGTACGGTATGCAGCACGCTCTACCTCTTTGCGACAAGCCGGGGCATGGATACCTCCTAGATCGACGATCCCAGCAGGCTCAGTCGCACATCAAATCAGGTCTTCTGGAGTCAGCGCCACTGATACCGGGGAAGTCTCCCAAGACGTGTGGTTCGACAATTGGGAAAAGGGCCTTGATCTCTGGGAGCTATCGAGGCACTACGCCCGCACTGACACAACCATTTCACTACTATGGTTTGACGGTGAAGACTTGCCTGAAGTTGAAGTGAATCGTTTCGGCGCGCGAGTCGAAGACGATGGCGGCCTAGCGGAACTTACTGGAGAGCTTTCGTGGCCAGGCCGAAGCAAGCGTCGATAGCTCTCTGATCCACTGCGACCAACGTGCACCCGAGCATTCGCCCTGTTGGCTGACATGATTTGAGGCTGGCCAAACAGTGACGATCTTATCGACACCAAGTTGGAACACCTCCGTGAGGCCTTGGATCTCGCGGCGCAGTTGCTAAGTATTCCGGCTGTGTGAATGAGCCGCCGACATACAGGTGGTGCGGCGAGTATGTCAAAAAAGCGGCGTTGGTGACTGTCCGCTTGAATCCACAGCCGAAAGCCGCCACTGGCAACAAGCGCCCCGGTGTCGTCAATACAAAGCACGACGCTTCCAACTCTGACAATTCCCAACTCACAGCCGAGTGTCTCGAGACGTCCGTGTCTCCTCCGCAAAGCCCGTATTGGCATCTCCCATATCTGGGGCTTAGACCGTCGAACCAATTCGATTGCGTTTATTGCGAAGTTCGCCTTTCTTTGACCTGCAGACTGTTTATCGGCGAGGAAAAGAAGAAGATGTCCGCCCAATGGCTGGCGTTGACCACCAAAGCCAAAAGGCGAACTTCAACGAAAAAGGCGAACTTTATTCCTGCTGCTCAGGGATTCCCCCAATCACATTTCCCTTGCGGAAAATCAATGCTCTATAGGACACTTTGTGTCATAGCCGCGATTCAGCGGCGGACACAAGGGGAATCCTATGAAACGCATGATCATGGCCGCCGCCTTGGCGCTGGCCGCAAGCAGCGGCGCGCAGGCCGCTTTTCCGGATCATCCGATCCGGCTGGTGGTGCCGTTCGGCGCCGGCGGCATCACCGACATCGTGGCGCGCCAAGTCGGCAAAGGCATGGGCGATGCGCTCGGCCAGAGCGTGGTGGTGGAGAACCGGCCTGGCGCGGGCGGCGTGATCGCGGCGCAGGTGGCGGCGACGGCGCCGGCCGACGGGTATACGATCTTCATGGGCACGGTCGGCACCCAGGTGGTGAATCCGCTGATCTACGCCAAGCTCAGCTATGACCCCGACACGTTCGCGCCGGTCGGCCTGGTGTCCGGCTCGCCCTATCTGCTGGCGGTGCGCGGCGACCTGCCGGCGGCCAATTTCGCCGACTTCGTGGCGTACGCCAAGGCGCATCCGGCCAAGCTGAATTTCGGTTCGGCGGGCACGGCCAGTTCGCCGCATCTGGGGCTGGAGCTGCTTAAGATGACGGCGGGCGTGGACATCGTGCACGTGCCGTTCAAGAGCGGCAGCGAGGCGGTCAACGCGGCTATCGGCGGGCAGGTGGACGTGGTGATGGATGCCAGTCCGGTGATCATGCCGCACGTGGCCTCGGGCAAGCTGCGCGCGCTGGCGGTGGCGGCGGACCAGCGTTTGCCGTCGGCGCCGCAGGTGCCGACCGCGGCGGAGGCTGGCGACGCGGGGCTGCAGATCAGTTCCTGGAATGCTTTCTTCGCGCCGGCCGGCACACCGCCGGCGGTGCTGGAAAAGCTCAATGCGGCGCTGCGCCGGACCTTGGCCTCGCCCGATTTGAAGGCGCGCCTGGCGGCGCAGGGCACGCAGCTCTATAGCGGCGCGCCCGATGAATACCAGCGCTTCATCGCGGCCGAAAAGAAGAAGTGGGCCGGGATCGTCAAGCGCGCCGACATCAGGATGGATTGATCATGATGACTCACCCGCTGGCGGGGCAGCCGCTGGAACTGGCGGACACGTTGCGCTCAGGCAATGCCTGGAAGATCCGGCTGGCCTGCGGCTACATGGGGCTGGCGCTGACGCGCCGCACCTTCGACATCGTGCAGGGCGATCTGGAGACCGAGGAATTCGGCCGCATCAACCCGTGGCGCCAGGTGCCGGCGCTGCGCACGCCCGAAGGCGTGTGGCTGGCGGAGTCGCAGGCCATCCTGTGGTACCTGGGGCGCGGCACGCCGTGGCTGCCGGAGGGGCGCCTGGCGCAGGCGCAGGTGGCCAGTTGGCTGAGCTTCGAACAGACCCAGCACATGCATGCCTTCGCGCAGCCGCGGTTGCTGATCCACCTGCGCGGCACGGCGCAGGTGGATGAGCCGGCGATGGTCGAATGGCGCCGCGCCGGCATGCGCGCGGCGGCGTGGATGGATGCGCATCTGGCGGGCCGCGCCTTCCTGGTGGGCGAGTCCGCCACCATTGCCGACATCGCGCTGTATCCCTACACCAGCATGGCGGAGCAGGGCGGCTACGACCTGTCCGCCCTGCGCCACCTCAACGCCTGGCTGGCGCGCATGCGCGCCCTGCCGGGTTTCACGCCGTTGTTGGAAACGGCATAGCAAGGAGTCAAGCATGGCCGATACGATGCACCTGGGCAAGGATGAACTGATCGCGCGGGCGCAGGCCGAGATGCAGCGCCAGTTCGATACGCCCGACTGGACCCTGCGCGAGCGCCTGGCGCTGACCTGCCGCATTTTGTTCGACGGCGGACATGATTCGGGCCTGGCCGGCCAGATCACGGCGCGCGCGCCGGAGCCGGACCGCTACTACACCCAGAGGCTGGGCCTGGGTTTTGACGAGATCACGGCCGGCAACCTGCTGCTGGTGGACGAGGACCTGCGGGTGCAGGAGGGCGGCGGCATGCCCAATCCGGCCAACCGCTTCCATTCCTGGATCTACCGGGCGCGGCCGGACGTCAACTGCATCATCCACACGCACCCGCTGCACGCGGCCTCGCTGTCGATGCTGGAGGTGCCGCTGGAGGTCTCGCACATGGACAACTGTCCGCTCTACGGCGACGTGGCCTTCCTGAAGGATTGGCCCGGCGTGCCGGTGGGCAACGAGGAAGGCGAGATCATCTCGGCGGCGCTGGGCGACAAGCGCGCCATCCTGCTGTCGCACCACGGCATGCTGGTAGCGGCGGGCACGGTGGAAGAGGCGTGCGTGCTGGCGCTGCAGTTCGAGCGCGCCGCGCGCATGCAGTTGCTGGCGATGGCGGCCGGCGCCATCCAGCCGATTCCGCCGGCACTGGGGCGCGAGGCGCACGACTGGATCCTGACGCCTAAGCGTTCGCAGGTGGGATTTTCGTACTACGCGCGGCGGGCGCTGCGCCAGCATCCCGACGTGCTGGGCGCGTAGCCGCCCCGGCGGCAGGCTGGCGCCGGTCAGCGGCTGCCCAGGTGGGGCGGGGCGCTGAGCGACTCGACGGTTGGACGGGTTTCGGGCATGCTTAGCGGTCGTTTTCGCCATTTGCCCGCCCATGATCGACCTGCCTCACCGCCTGCGCACGCTGCGCCGCCAGCAATCCCTGTCCCTGGAACAGCTGGGCGAGCGCACGGGCCTGACCAAGAGCTATCTGTCCAAGCTGGAGCGCGGCCTGAGCGAGCCGTCGATTTCCACCGTGCTGCGGTTGGCCGAAGCCTATGGCGTGGGCGTGTCGCAGCTGGTGGGCGGCGACGGCGCGGCGCAGGACGAGGTGGTGAGCCTGGTGCGGGTGGCCGACCGCGAGGTGCTGCAGCGCCGCGGCCTGGGCAGCGAATACCATTACGAATCGCTGGCCGGGCGCCGCAAGGTCAAGGCCATGGAACCCTTCGTCGTGCACCCGCCGCGCGAGTTTCCCGACGCGGCGGCGGTGTTCCCGCATCCCGGCGAGGAATTCCTGCTGGTGCTCAAAGGGGCCATCGAGGTCCAGGTCGGCGAACGCGTGTTCCGCCTGGAAACGGGCGATTCCCTCTATTTCGATTCCGAACTGCCGCATCGCATGCGCACGGTCAGCCGCGGCGCGGCCGAGGTGCTGGTGGTGGCGGCGCATTGATTCCAAGGAAAGCGCAGTGAAGCATGATCAATCGCGGCTGGTCCGCATCGACGCCGGTCCCATGAAGAACCCCGTGCCCGGCAAGCCCAGGCGTCCCCTGTCGGGCGACGCGGCGTTCCGCACCGTGACCGCGTTCGAAGGCAATGGCGGCCGCGCCGAGGCCGGCGTATGGGAAAGCACGGCCGGCAGTTTCCAGTCCAATACCACCGGCTACATCGAGTTCGGCTACATCGTCGAGGGCGCGGCGCGCCTGGTCGATCCGGACGGCACCGTGCACGAACTGACCGTGGGCGAGGCCTTCGTCATGCCCGAGGGCTATACCGGTCGCTGGGAAGTGGACCAGTTCGTCAAGAAGATCTACTTCATCAGCCGCACGGCCTGAGGCCTGCCGGTCGCCGCCGGCCGCGGAAAGGGTGGATGGCCGTCACGGCGTTGGCCGCTGCGGATAGGCCGAGGTGCCGAAGGTGTTGCCCATGCGGTTGCCGATGGTGGCGGGCGTGGGCAGGCCCATCTGGTTGGGCGGCCGCTGCGCGATGGCCTCGGAGCCCAGCGTGGGCGGCGGCTTGGGCGTGGTGTCGGGCGCCATTTTCTGATTGAGGCAGTCGTACGACAGGGCGCGGTAGCCGTTGACCTCGGTGTCGATGCAGGCGCCGCCGGGCGCGGCCCTGGCCGCCGGCGAGGCGGCCTGGGGGACTGGCGTGGGCGTCGTCTGGGCGCCCGCCGTCAGGGGCGTTACCGCCGGCGCCACCAGTATCAGCAGGCAGGCGCGGCGCGCGGAGGGGCTGTGTGTGCGCATGCGGGTTCCTTTGAACGGGTCCAGTGGCCCGGGGCCGCCATGTCACCAGTATAGGGACGAATCGCGCCGCACAGGTGACGATTGCATGGCGGTCTGGCGTGGCGCGGATGTGGCGTGTCGCGATTGCGTCATGCACGCGCCCTGGCATGGTGCCTTTCCGTCCGAGCAGCGCGGCCTGTTCGCGCGCCAGGTTTATTTCCGCCGAACTGCGCGCCGGCGGCCGGGAATACAACGAAAAGTCCAGTCCGCGTCACGGCAGCTACCTGCGTGGCCGCCAGGCCATCGCCGCGCTGTTCCCCGGCACGACACCCTGGGCCTACGAGGGCGATGTCACGCTCTACGGCGGCCAGTGACGCGTTCGTGAGGTTTGCCGGCAAAGGGGCCGCTACCGTCACGAGCGCGTCACCCGACCGTCACATGCGGCCGCTACCATGCCGCTTCCGCCCTGCGTCCGGCCCCTCGCCGGCATGCTGTGGCCACGCCATTTTAGAGACATCGGGGTGTTATGACAGTCACGCAGGCGCCTGGGGCCGCTTGGGCGTTCGCCTGCTGGTTCGCGTTCGGCCTGTCGGTGCTGCCGCCAGCCGCGCTGGCTCAGCAGCGGGCGGCGGACACGGCGTTGATGCCGTTCTACATCGCCGCGCAGCCGCTGGATGCGGCCCTGGCCGCCTACACCCAGGTCACGGGCATGGCGGTGCTGGTAACCAGCCGCCTGACTGCCGGCCGCCAGGCCAGCGCGGTGCGTGGCCGGCTGGCGCCGCGCGAGGCGTTGCGCCAATTGCTGACGGGCACCGGCCTGCAGGCCCGCTACACCAGCACGTCAGCGTTCACCCTGGTGGAGGCGGCCGCGTTGCGCGCGGCGGCCGTGGCGCCGGCGCCTACGGCGGTGACGCGCTATGCCGGCGTATTGCAGAACACCCTGACGCGCGCGCTGTGTCAGTGGACCGGCGCGCAGTTCGGCCGCTACCGCGCCTCGCTGCACTTGTGGATCGGCCGCAACGGCGTGGTGCGCCAGGCGCGCGTGCTGTCGGGCACCGGCGATGTGCGCCGCGACGAGGCGTTGGCCGGCGTGTTGTCGGGATTGATCATGGACACGCCGCCGCCGGCCGACCTGCCGCAGCCCGTGACCATCGTGCTGGCGCCGCGCCCGAATCCAGGCGCCGATTGCCGTCTGGCCGGCGCGGCGGGTTGACGCGCATGTCCATGACCGGCGACGCCCTGCGCAACTTGTTCCTGGCCAAGTACCAGGAATTCCGCAAGCGTCTGCGCATCCGGCTGGGGTCGGAAGACCTGGCCAACGACGCCATGCAGGAAGCCTGGCTGCGGGTCGACAGCCTGGCCGAGACCGCGCCTGTGGAGTATCCGGCCGCCTATCTGTTCAAGATCGCCGCGAACATCGCCGAGGACCAACGCCGCGCCAATGCCCGCATCCTGTCGATGGCCGAGATCGATGAACTGTATGACATGGCCGACGAGGCCGCCGGCCCGGCTCAGGTGGCCGAAGGGCGCCAGCAGATCGAGGCACTGGAGGCGGCGCTGGCCGAACTGCCGCGGCGGCGCCAGGCGATCGTGATCGCGGCGCGGGTCGATGAGGTGCCGCACCGCGAAATCGCCGAGCGCTTCGGCATTTCGCTGCGGACCGTGGAAAAGGAATTGCGCGCGGGGCTGGAGCACTGCTGCGGGAAATTGGAAAAAAAATATGTCCAGCGCTACGGTCCCCGGGCCCGGGAAACGTCTTAGCTATATGACGACCCTGTTCAGACGCTTCCGCCCCGGTGGCGACCCCGCGGCCGCGCTCAAGCGCGAGGCCCAGGCGTGGGTCTTGCGCTTGGCCTCGGGCCAGGCCAGCGTGGCCGATGGCGAGGCCTTCCGCCGCTGGTGCGGGCAAAGCGTCGAGCATGCGCGCATCTTCAAGGAAACGCGCCATGCCTGGCAGCAATTGGCGCCGGCCGCGCGGCAGGCTCAGGCCGCGCAGGCGCGCCGCGCCCGGACCGCTCGGCCGGCGCGGCGCGCCTTCCTGGGCGGCGCGGTGGCGGCCTGCGGCGCGTGGCTGGCGTTCAAGCCGCCGCTGGGCCTGTGGCCGGCGGTCGATGAACTGACCGCCGATGTGCGCAGCGGCACCGGCGAGCAGCGCCGCGTGGCGCTGGCCGGCGATGCCAGTGTGCAACTGAATACTCAGACCCGCATCAACCTGTCGCGCAGCGGCCAGGCGCAGCAGATTGATCTGCTGGCCGGCGAGGTTGAACTGGTGACGGCCGGACAGCCCGTCAGCCTGACGGCGGGCGCCGGCCAGGTCAACACCGCGTCGGGGTGTGTCAACGTGCGCTATACCGACAGCCAGGTACGCGTAACCTGCCTGGAAGGCAGCGCCCGCGTCACCTTGCGGCAGGAATCGGTGGAATTGACGGCGGCGCAGCAGGTGGTGCTGGGCGCTGGCGGCGCCAGCGGGCCGCGGCGGGTGGACCCTGACCAGGTCACGGCCTGGCGCCGTGGCGTGCTGGAATTCAATAACGTGCCGCTGGCGCAGGTGGTCGACGAGATCAACCGCTATCGGCCTGGCCGCATCGTGCTGGTGGGCGACCGTCTGGCGGGCAGCCTGGTGCAGGCGCGTTTCTCGTTGGACCAGTTGGCCGATGCTGCGCTGCTGATCCGCGACGTGTACGGCGCCCAGGTCACGTCGCTGCCTGGCGGCATCGTGCTGCTGAGCTGAAGCGCCCGCCGTCCGGCCGGATAACGCCGCGTCCCAAAACCTGGAATATGAATTTTTTGTGAAAAGGCGCAGTCGATGACGCTTGAAGCGGTCTAGGCACCCATGCGCAGAACTGCCCGGTCCGCGTCGCCGCTTTTTCCCGGCGAACCGGCCCCGGCGCTGCAGATGCCAGATCCGATTCCACCAAGGAAAAGCCGTCATGCCCAGCCGTAATCACGCTCTTGTCTCCCGCAGTTTCCCGTGTCGCTCGCGCCGTCCCGCCTGGCGTCTGGCGCCGGTCGCCCAGGCGTTGGCGCTGCTGCTGATCTCGGGCGGCTGGAGCGGCGCAGCGCAGGCCCAGGCGCGCGCCTTCAGCCCGGGCTGGTTCGCCGACAAGAACGCGGTGCAGTCCACCGCGCAACGAACCGGCCGCATGCCCGACGGCAGCCTGGCGGGAATCGGCAATAGCGCCCGCAAGCAGGCGCAATCGCGCCAGCAACTGCAACGCTCGCTGGACAACCTGAACCGCACTGCGGCGGCGGTGGCCGCGCAGCAGGCGGCGCAGGCGGCGGCGCGAGCGGCCGCGGCGGCCAACGGCACCGCCCTGCCGGACGGATTGGCGCAGGGCGGGCTGTGGATCGCCGAGGGCGCGCAGGCCAAGTGGGAGGGCGCCAACAAGCCGCGCACCGGCACCGAGGGCGGGCGTCAGCTGGTGACGATCGAGCAGACGCAGTCGCGGGCGATTCTGAACTGGGACACGTTCAACGTGGGCCGCAACACCACGCTGCGGTTCCAGCAGAAGGCCGACGACGCGGTGCTGAACCGGGTGGTGGGCGCATCGGCCCGGCCCAGCCAGATCCAGGGCGCGATCCAGGCCGACGGCACGGTGCTGGTGGTGAACCAGAACGGGGTGATCTTCAGCGGCACCAGCCAGGTGAACGCGCGCAACCTGGTGGTCGCGGCCGCCACCATGAGCGATGCGCAGTTCCGCGAGCGCGGCATCTACGCCGACGCCGACGGGAAGATCGCCACTTTCCAGGACGCGCTCGGCAAGATCGAGGTGCAGCCCGGCGCGCGCCTGGCCACCGCCGCGCCCGGCAGCGCCACGCGCGGCGGCGGCTACGTGCTGCTGGCGGGCAAGGACGTGCTCAATGCCGGCGAGATCAGCACGCCGCAGGGCCAGGCGCTGCTGGCTGCCGGCGACAATTTCATCATCCGCCGCGGCCAGGGATCGGACAGCAACATCGCGTCTACCACCCGCGGCAACGAGGTGCAGGTGGCCGGCGCCGGGCTGGCGCGCAACACCGGCCTCATCCAGGCGCCGCAAGGCGACGTCACCCTTACCGCCCAGCGCGTGGAGCAGGCCGGCGTGGTGGTGTCGACCACTTCGGTCGACGCGCGCGGCACCATCCATTTGGACGCGCGCGGCAACGGGGCCGCCGTGACGCTGGCCGAGCGCGCCGTCAGCGCCATCCTGGTGGACGCCGGCCTGGCGACCGCGCTGGACGGCCAGCGCGGCAGCCTGCTGCAACCGGCCGTGAGCGGCAATACCGCGCTGGTCCCCGGCGACGAATTCCGCCGCGACCTGTCGCTGCTGCGCATCAGCAGCCAGGGCACGGTGGATTTTCAGGGTGGCTCGCTGTCGCTGGCCACCGGCGGCCAGGTGGCGGTCAAGGCCGATGGGCGCGCGCTGGTGCGCGACGGCGCGCGCATCGACGTGGGCGGCGCGGTCGGCGTGATCGTGTCGATGGAGTCCAACAACCTCAAGATCAACCTGCAGGGCAACGAACAGCGCGACGCCCCCGTCAACCGCGACAGCAAGCTGCTGAACAACAGCGAGGTGTGGCTCGACCGCCGCGACCTGGTGCGCCTGGCCGCCGGCAGCGGCGGCAACGACACCGACCGCTGGTACACGGCCGGCGGGCTACTGGAAGTGGGCGGCTACCTGGGCACGCTGGGCGTGCCGGTGAGCCACTGGCTGGCGCAGGGCGGGGTGGTGCGCTTCGATGGCGCCGAGGTGGTCACGCAGGCCGGCTCGGCCATCAATCTGTCGGGCGGCACGCTCGACGTGCAGAGCGGCCAGATTCGCCAGAGCTGGTTGCGCGGCGAGGACGGCCGCCTGTACCTGGCCGACCGCGCGCCGGGCGACCTGCTCTACAGTGGCCTGTACCGGGGCTACGAGTCCGTGTCGCGACGCTGGGGCGAGAACGCCACGCGGCGCTTCTACAACCCGCTGCTCGCGCCGCCGACGCGTTACGAGTCGGGCTACACCGTGGGCCGCGACGCCGGCACGCTGGTGGTCTCGACCCGCAACGCGGTGCTGGATGGCGACCTGATCAGCGACACCTACCAGGGCGACCGCCAGACGCGCGCGCCGGTGGCCGGCCAGGACGGCTACAGCCAGTCGCACCGCAACGCGGCGCGCGCGGCGCAGTTCGTGGTGGGCAGCTACAAGCCGTACTACGACACCGCCGGCAATTTCCTGCGCTACCAACTGGGCGCCACCGGCACGGCCGCCGAGGTGGCGGTGGGCAAAGACCTGGCGGGCCGTTCCGCCGGCCTGGACCTGGCCGATGCGCTGCCCGCCGACCTGAAAGGCAAGCTGTTCCTGGATGCCGACCGGCTGAACGGCTTCGGTCTGGGCGCCATCCGCATCGCCGCCGGCCGTGGCATCAGCGTGGACGCCACCCTGCGCAGCGCCGAGGGCGGCGAGATCACCCTGTACGCGCCTACCGTCGACATCAACGCCGACCTGGTCAGCCGCGGCGGCCTGATCCAGGCCGGCAATGTGCTGCGCCAGCCTGGCGAGGCCGGCCGCGTCGAAGACGTCGCACTGGCGCCGGCGGCCGGCGCCAAGGCCGCGCTGCGCGTGGCGGGCGGGGTCGTGCTCGATACGCGCGGCGTGTGGAGCAACCTCAAACAGGATCCGGCCGCGCAACGCGGCTTGGCCGTCATCGATGGCGGCCGCGTGTCGCTGCGCGGCAGCGGCGATGTGGCGCTGGCGGCGGGCAGCCTCATCGATGTGTCGTCGGGGGCGGCGCTGCTGACCAGCGGCGCGGTGCAGGGCGGACGCGGCGGCAGTGTGACGCTGGAAGCCAACGCGGTCAGCACGCAGGCCGAGTCGGGCGGCAAGGTGTCGCTGGCCGGCGCGGTGCGCGGCTACGGCATGAGCGGCGGCGGGGCCTTCAGCCTCGCCAGCGGCGGCACCGTTGTGCTGGGCGGCCCGGCCGACGGCCTGGCGGCCGATGCCGTGCGGCTGGATCCGTCCTTGTTCCAGGCCGGCTTCGCCAGCTATGACATCAACGGCCATGGCGGCCTGCGGGTCGCCGAGGGCGCCGACATCTCCGTCGCCATGCCGGTATGGCGCATGCGGCGCGAAGCCGGCGCCCTGCCGGTGTCGGGCGCCGACCCGGCCGAGGCCCTGGCGCTGTGGGCGCCGCCGCTCTACACGGAAGACCCCAAGCGCGCCAAGCTGAGCCAGCGCGGCGGCGCCAGCCTGACGCTGCGCTCGGACCGCGCCGCCCTGGGCGGCGTGCTCGAGATCGGCGAGGGCGCGCGGGTCGCGGTGGATCCGGGCCAGTCGATCCGCCTTGTCGGCGGCGACCAGATCACCGTGCTGGGGCGCCTGGTGGCGCCGGGCGGCCTGATCTCGATCCTGGATACGCGGGTGAATTCGCAGCAGAACTACACCCCCAAGGCCAACGGCCGTTCGGTGTGGATCGGCGAGCGCGCGGTGCTGGACGTGGCCGGCGACAGCCACGTCGCGCTGGCCACCGACGGCCGACGCTACGGCGTGGCGCGGGCCGGCGGCAATATCGAGATCGGCGGCGCGCTGGACTGGGAGGCCGACGCGCATGCGCTGCGCCGGCCGATGGACCGGCACCTGATCCTGCGTCCCGGCTCGCTGCTGGACGCATCCGGATCGCAGGCGCTGGTGGACCTGCCCGGGCGCGGCGCAACGCTGCTGGCCTACAACGGCGGCAGCATCGTGCTGGCGTCGGCCAACAGCCTGCACCTGGACGGCGACCTGCGCGCCGCGGCGGGCGGAGCGGGCGCGGTGGGAGGCACCCTGGGCGTGGCGCTGGCGCCCGCCTTCTATCTGCGAAGCCTGGCCGAGGCCGAGGTGCTGACGCCACGGGTGTTGACGCTGGCGCAGCGCCAGGGCGACTCGTTGCTGTCGGACGATCTGCGTCCAGGCGAACTCGGCGGGAACCTGCGCTATGGCGTCGGCCGCCTGGGCGTGGACCGCGTCGAGGCCGGCGGCTTCGGCAACCTGGCGCTGTTCGCCTCGATGCGGGCCGACAGCGGCCTGACGCTGGCCATGCCGCAGAGCCTGCGCCTGTCGGGCGCGCTGATGCTGAGCCCGGATGCGCCGGCCGGCAGCCTGGTGCGTCTGTCGGCGCCGCGCATTTTCCTGAACACCGCGACGTACGAACCGCCGTTGGGGGCCGACAGCGTGGCGCAGGTGCCGCTGGTTGAGCCGACCTGGCTCAAGCGCGGGCATCGCCTGGTGCTGGACGCCGACATGATGGACCTGCGCGGCCGGCGCGACCTGAGCAGTTTCGACGATGTCCAGGTGAACCTGCGCGGCGACCTGCGCCTGGCGAGGTTTTCCATGGGCCAGGACGCCAACAGCGCCACGCGGATGGCCGCGCCCAACCGCCTGACCATCACGGCCGCCCAGATCTATCCGATCCTCGGCGGCGGCGGCATCCTTGCCGCGGGCGAGTACTACCTCTCGACTGGCCTGGTGAGCAATCCGGACGCGGTGCTCACCATCCAGCGCGCCGCGGGCGATCTGCCCGCCATGCCGTATTCCGCCTTTGGCTCGATGACGCTGTCCGGACCCAACATCATCCAGGGCGGGGTGCTGCGGGCGCCGCTGGGCTCGATCATCTTCGACGGTCCCCAGGGCAAGCCGTCGAGCGTGCGCTTCCTGGCCGGCAGCGTCACCTCGATCAGCGGCCAGGGCTTGCTGATGCCCTATGGCGGCACCACCGACGGCATCAAGTATCTGTATGGCGGGCAGGAGATCCGGGCCGGCGGCGTGGGCGGCAATGACATCGCCGGCGGCCCCACCCGCATGATCCAGATCAACGCGAAAACCATCGTGGCCGAGGCCGGCTCGTTGCTGGACCTGTCCGGCGGCGGCGAGCTGACCGGCGCCGCGTTCGTGCGCGGGCGCGGCGGCTCGGTGGACGTGCTCAAGTACGCCATGGCCGATGCCAACCCCGGCTTCGGCTTCAGCAAGTCCGGCAATGCCGTCTACGCTATCGTGCCCGGGTTCAACGGCGACTATGCGCCGGCGACCAAGGATGCCGCCACGCCCGCCTACGGGCAGCGCGTCACCATCAGCGCGGGCGTGCCGGGGCTGCCGGCCGGCACCTACACGCTGCTGCCGGCCAATTTCGCCCTGTTGCCGGGCGCGTTCCGCGTCGAGGCTGGCGCGCCGGGCGTGTTCGATGCCGCGCAGGCCGCGCGCACCCGCGGCGGGTCGTGGGTGACGACGGGCCAGATGACGACGCCGGGCGCCAACGCCGGTTCGGTCCCGGCCAGCCAGTTGCTGCTGACCCCGGGCGACGTGGTGCGCCGCCATGCGCAATACAACGAGACCTCGTACAACGCCTTCCTGGTGGCGAACGCGGTGCGCACCGGCACGCCCTTGCCGATGCTGCTGGCCGATGCCGGCATGCTGCGTCTGAAGCTGACGCCGGGCGCGGGGCGCGAGGGCGCGCCGGCCCTGTCGTTCGACGGCGTGGCGCGTTTCGGCGCGGCGCCGGGCAGCGCCGGCGCGGGCGGCACCCTGGCCGTGGACGTGCGGGGAGGCGGCCTGGAAATCCTGGGGCCGGGCCAGACGCCCGCCCTGGCCGGCGCCGCCGCGGCCGTCTCCGCCGACGCGCTCAATGCGTTGCGCCCCGCCGCCATGGTGCTGGGCGGTGCCTTTGGCGCCTCGACCAGCGCCGATTCGCTCGGCCTGATCAGCCTGGGCGGCGAGAGCCAGCGGGTGCTGGTGCGCGGCGGCGCGCGTCTGCACGCCCCGGAGATCGTGCTGGTCGCGCCCGACAACGGCGGCATCACCGTGGAGCAGGGGGCCGTCCTGTCCACCATCGGCTTGGGCGCGGCGCCGCGCGATGCGCGTGGCGGCTATTACTACAGTGCCTCGACCGGCGGCGCGCTGATCCTGTCGAACGGCCTGGTCAACATGCGATCGTCGGAAGGCGGACGCGTGGCCATCGACGTGGGCGCCTGCGCGGGCGTTTGCGCAGGCGTCACGCGCCTGGTGTCCGAAGGCACCATCGGCGCCGCCACCAACGGCGCCTTCACGCTGCGCGACAACGTGGAATACGGCACGCGCAACCTGATGCTGAGCGTGTCCGGCCTGAACCTGGGCTCGCCGCAGGCGCTGGCCCAGGCCGCGGCGGCGGGACAATTGCCGCCGGGACTGGCGCTGGACCAGGATGCCTTGGCGCAATTGCTACGCGGCAATACGGCGCTGGGCGCGCCCGCGCTGGAGAGCCTGATCCTCAATGCCGCCGAGTCCATCAACGTCTATGGCGCGGTGACGCTGGACACCCGCGCCGCGGCCGGTCCCTCGGCCTTGCAGCGCCTGGTGCTGGGCGCGCCGGCCGTGTATGGCTACGGCGCGGCCGGCGACACGGCGCGCATCAGTGCGCCGGAAGTGATCTGGGCGGGCGCGGTCATGGCCAATCAGGGCGGCAATGTGCCGCTGGGCTACGATACCCCCGCCGCGCCGGGCGGCGCGGTGCTGGACCGCCTGGGTGACGGCAGCCTGACCATCGCGGCCGACGTCATCCGCTTCGAACACGCGCCCTACACGGTGCCGGCCACGCTGGTGCCGGCCAACCGGCTGGCGCTGGGCTTCGCGTCGGTCAACCTGGAAGCCGCCCGCATGATAACGGGCACGGCGAGCGGCAGCCTGCACGTCTATCACAAGCAGGACGGCTACGTGGCCGGCGAAGGCTGGCGCTACCAAGGCGGCGACCTGTCGCTGCGCACGCCGCTGCTGACCGCCGAGGCCGGCGCGACGCTGGCGTTGCGGGCGGGCGGCGCGCTGGCGTTGACGGGTACCGGCGCCGCGGCGCCGGCGCGCGACGTGCTGGGCGCCACGCTCGACCTGAAGGCGCGGCGCGTGACGCTGGACTCGACCGTGGCGCTGCCGTCGGGCAAGCTGAGCGTCAAGGCCGACGACGACATCACCCTGGGGGCCGGTGCGCGCATCGACCTGTCGGGCCGCGCCTTCACGGCCTACGACGCGGTGCGCTACAGCTGGGGCGGCGATCTCGAACTGAACAGTGTGGCCGGCAACATCGTCCAGGCTGCCGGGTCGGTCATCGACCTGTCGGCGCGCAACCAGCGCGGCGGCCGCATGCAGGCCGTGGCGCTGGGCGCGGCGGGCGGCCGCGTGGCGCTCGATGGCACGCTGCTGGGCGGGGCCAGCGGCGAGTATGACGCCGGCGGCACGCGAGTGCCCTATGACGGCGCCGAGATCACCCTGCGCGCGCAGACGCTGGCGGATTTCGCGGGCCTGAATCAACGGCTGAACCAGGGCGGCGTCACCGGCGCGCGTCGCTTCCAGCTCAAGCAAGGCGACCTGGTGGTGGGCGACGAGGTGCGCGCGCGCGTGGTCGAGATCAGCGTCGACGGCGGCAGCCTGACGGTCAATGGCCGCATCGACGCCAGCGGCCGCCAGGTTGGCAGCATCCGCCTGGCGGCGCGCGACGACCTGCGCATCAACGGCCTGCTGGACACGCATGGCGCGCGCCTGCGCCTGGATAGCTACGGCAAGGTCATCGACGCCGCCAACCGCGCCATCATCGAACTGACCTCGCGCGACGGCACGCTGGCGCTGGACGCTGGCGCGCGCTTCGATCTGCGCGCCGGCACCGACGATGCCAGCCGCCTGGGCGGCCGCCAGCTCGGCACGCTCGACCTGAACGCCCGCCGCCAGGGCGGCGGCGCCGGGCGCGGCGCGCTTCCCGGTTCCGGCGACGGCGCTAACGACGTGGCCATCAGCATCACTGGCACGCCGCAGATCCTGGGCGCCAAGACCGTGGCCGTGAATGCCTTCCGCCGCTACGACGATGCGCCGCTGGCGCCCAAGCCGGACGTCAGCGGCAAGACGCCGCAGCTGATCACGCAGGCTTACCTGGACGGCATCGACGGCGAGAGCGTGGCCTACATGAACGCCGCGCTCGGCAATGGCGCGCTGACTGCCCGCCTGGCGGCCCTGGGCCCGTACCACCTGCGCCCCGGCGTCGAGATCGTCAGCGCCACGCCCGATGGCAACCTGACGGTGTCGGGCGATATCGACTTGTCGAATTATCGCTACGGCCCCAACGCCAACCGCGCGGTGGCCGCGCTGCGCGGCTACGGCGAGCCCGGCAAGCTGGTGTTGCGCGCCGGCGGCGACCTGGCCATCCACGGCAGCATCAACGACGGCTTCGCGCCGCCGCCCGAGACCCTCGACGACAGCGGCTGGAAGCTGGTCGAAGGGCGTTTCCTGGGCAATGGCCAGACGCCGTTTGGCGAAGACCTGGTGGTGCCCATCGATGGCGTTCAGCTGGAAACGGGCACGGTGTTCCCGGCCGGCCGCGCGCTCAATTACGACCTGCCGGCGCAGGCCGCCACGCTGCCGGCCGGCACCGTGCTGCCGATGGCGGCGACGCTGAACGGCCCGCTGGCGCTGCCCGCCGGCCTGGTGCTGACCGGCGACCTGACGCTGGCCGACGGCCGCGTGCTGCGCGCCGGCTCGGTGCTGCAAGAGGCGCTGGCGTTGGGCGCGGGCGCCCGCCTGGGCGTGGGCTTCACGCTGCGCAACGAGGCGGCGCTGCAGGCCTTCACCTGGCCCAAGGGCGTGCCGCTGCCGGCGGCGCTCAAGGCCAGCGCGCGCCTGGACCTGGCGCGCGGTTCTTTGATCCCGTCGCAGACTTTCATCGAACTGCCGGGCCATCAACCCATCAACCTGCGTCCCGTCGGCCCGGACGGCCGGCAGGGCCGCAACTGGGCCCTGGCGCCGATGCTGGGCGAGGGCGCCAGCGCCTGGAGCCTGATGGCGGTGGCGGGCGCCGACCTGACGGCGGCCGACATGGCCGCGCGCCGGGCCGACGGGCAGGGCGACATCATCCTGGCCGACACGCACTACGGCCGGCTGGGCTTCGGCACCAAGACCGTCACCAATGTCTTCATCGGCGACCGCGGGCTGACGCAGCTCGCCATCGACGAGTTGGGATTGGACCCGTCCCTGCTGGGAACCTCGCCCAAGGCCATTGCCGAAAGTTTCTTCATGACCGAAGACGACTTCTGCAACGGCACGGGCTACTGCGAAGCGGCCTCGCGCACGCTGACGCTCGAGGGGGCGATGTTGTACTTCGGCGATGCCGCCTACGTCGGCTACTCCGTCAGGAAACTGGCGCAAGAGTGGTTCATGGATGAGAACGAGGTGTGCTTTGACGCCAGCTACTGCGCAGGCGGCGGCCGCACCGAGACCACCGTTACGCGCGACTACCGCTACGCTGACCGCGCGCCGCTGTTCAGCGTGCTGCGCACGGGCAACGGCGACCTGTCGCTGCTGGCCGGGCGCGACGTCGGCATGGCATCGGTCTACGGCGTGTACACGGCCGGCGCGCCATCGTCGCTGGGGGCGGCGCTGGACGCGCGCTTCAACCTGCCGCGCGGCGCCACCGATGACGACGCCGTGCTGGGCTCCATCCAGCACGACGGCAAGTACGACGCGGCACTGGCCGCCTATCGCGCCTGGTACCCGGACCAGGGCGGCAACCTGACCGTGGCGGCGGGCCGCGACATCTACGGCGATGCATGGAGCGCGAATTCCATGAACGCCCAGCGCTATGGCACCCAGGATGTCGAATACACCAAATACCCCAGCGCCGCGCTCAGCAACTGGCTGTGGCGCCAGGGCAGCGTGGGCATGCCGGGCGTGACCGATATCGCGTCGAGCTGGTGGATCAACTTCGGCACGTACGCGGCCAATGCCACGACCAACAGCCAGCAGCCGCGGGTCGTGGGTTTCACCGGCTTCGGCACCCTGGGCGGCGGCAATCTGAGCATCAGCGCCGGACGCGATGCCGGCGTGCGCGATGCGCGCGGCGACGCGTTGCTCAACAACAATATGGCATCGGGCCGTTCCCAGGCCGTGGTGGCCGTGGTGGCCGGCACCGGCCGGGTGGTGGATGGCGACCTGGTGCTGACCGGCGGCGGCGACATGGACCTGCGGGTCGGCGGCGCATTCAACCCCAATCTGCGCGCGATGCAGCAATCCGATGGCCGCTCCGGCGTGGGCAACAACTATGCCGGCAACTTCGAAGACGTCGACCTCAATGGGCTGCTGGTCAACCTGCGCGGGCAACTGGCCTTGACGGCGGGCCGCGTCGGCGGCATCTCGCTGCTCCATGGCGATGGCGCGCAGTTGCGGGCCACCGACCTGTATGCGGTCGCCGGCGGCCGGCCCATGGGCGGGCCGCGCCTGCTGCTGGGCGATGCGGTGGCCTCGCTGGATACGCGCGGCGACCTGGTGCTGGCCGATGCGCCGGACCCGGGCCGCGTGCGCCAGATCAACACCAGCCCCTACACCCAGGGCAGCCTGTCCAAGGGCGGCGGCGCCGAAAGCTGGTTCACGCTGTGGACGCCGGCCACGGCCATCGATCTGTTCTCGGCCGGCGGCAACGTGACGCCGTTGACCACTAACAATACCTACAAGCCGGGCACGGACCTGCTGACCGAAGACTCGACCCGGACCGGCGCGCGGCGGCAGATCAGCTACGTCTACCCCGCCAGGCTGGGCGTGACGGCGGCCGGCGGGGACATCATCCTGGCCACCACTACGCGCGAGGCGGACGACGTCAACCACGTGCTGTTGCTGGCGCCGTCATCCAGCGGTGAATTGTCGATGCTGGCCAGCGGCTCGATCTTCGCCGCAGGCGCTCACGCGGTGTCGATCTCCGGTGCGGACGCGCCGCTGCCGACGCCGTGGCGCCCCGGCTTCATGGCCGTCAATGCGGGCGAGAACAACGACCAGACCATCTTCAATGCCACGGTCGAGGGCAACAAGGTCTGGCAGAACTCGCCCAAACCGCTGTTCACGTTCGGTCCCAATACGCCATTGGATGCCTCGCCGCGCCAAGGCGGAACGGGACTGGCGCGTTTCCATGCCGTGGATGGCGATATCGTCGGCCTGCGCGCCGGCGCCGAAACGCGGATCATGGAGGATGCCTTGCAGGGGCGGAGGCGCACCGTGCTGACCTGGTACGAGGCCGCATTGCCGGTCTCGGTGCGGGCGGGACGCGACATCTTGGGGATGAGCGCGCTGGGGCTGCACAGCAATGCCAACGATCTGTCGCAGGTGAGTGCTGGCCGTGACATCGTGCGGGCAGACCTGAAGGTGGCGGGCCCCGGCACGCTGCTGGTGCAGGCGGGCCGCAACATTCGCCAGGACGACGTGGCCAGCATCGTCAGCATCGGCGCCATCGTGCGCGGCGACGCGCGTCCCGGCGCCGATATCGCGGTGCTGGCGGGCGTCGGCCCGCAGGGGCCGGACTACGCCGGCCTGCTGGCGCGCTACCTGGACCCGGCGCGGGCGCTGGCCGCCGGCCAGACGCTGGGCGCCAATCCGGACCGCGTGGTGCAGTCCTATGCCGGCGAACTGTCGCTGGCCGGCTGGCTGCGCCAGGTGTATGGCTACCAGGGCGACGAGGCCGGCGCGCCGGCCGAACTGGCGCAGCGCCAGGCGCAACTGGATGCCGAGGTGGCGGCCGATCCGTCGCGCAAGCGCCGCGACCTGATGCAGGACTATCGCCAGGAAAGCGAGTTGCACCTGGTCAACTGGCTGCGCGCGCATCAAGGCTACGACGGCGGCGAGGACGGCGCGCGCGCCGCCCTGGACGCCCTGGCGTCCGAACAGCAGGGCATCTACGCGCGCCAGTTGTACTTCGCCGAACTGCGCAAGGGCGGCCGCGAGTACACCGATCAGGACGGTCCGCGCAGCGGCAGCTATCTGCGCGGCCGCCGCGCCATCGCGGCGCTGTTCCCGCGGACCGATGCCGAAGGCGCGCAGCGCTTGTACCAGGGCGACTTCACCATGTATGGCGGCGCCGGCCTGCGCACGCAGTTCGGCGGCGACATCCAGGTGCTGACGCCGGGCGGGCAGCAGGTGCTGGGCATCGAAGGCGCGGCGCCGCCGGCGACGGCGGGCGTGGTGACGCAGGGGCAGGGCGACATCCAGCTGTACGCGCTGGGCAGCGTGCTGCTGGGGCAGAGCCGCATCATGACCACCTTTGGCGGCCACATTCAGGCGTGGTCGGCCGAGGGCGACATCAACGCCGGCCGCGGCGCCAAGACCACCGTGTTGTACACGCCGCCCAAGCGCGTCTACGACGCCCTGGGCAACGTCACCCTGGCGCCGACGGCGCCGTCCACCGGCGCCGGCATCGCCACGCTGGCGCCGATCGCCGAAGTGCCGGCGGGCGACGTCGACCTGGTCGCGCCGCTGGGCACTATCGACGCGGGCGAGGCCGGCATCCGCGTGTCGGGCAACGTCAACGTGGCGGCGCTGCACGTGGTCAATGCCGCCAACATCCAGGTGCAGGGCGACAGCAAGGGCATCCCGGTGACGGCGGTGGTCAACACCGGCGCGCTATCGTCGGCCAGCGCGGCTTCCTCGGCCGCGTCCGGCGCGGCGCAGGACTCGGCGCAGCGTGCCCGCCAGCAGGCGCGCCAGAACCAGCCGTCCGTCATCAGCGTGCAGATCCTGGGCTATGGCGCGGAACCGCTGGCCGGGGCCGGCGTGGCGCCGCAACCGCGCGAGGCCGTGCCGTCCTACCGTCCTGACGGTGTGGTGCAGGTGCAGGGTGCGGACAGTGGCGGTTGATGCGCGATGGGTTGCAACCGGCGCGGAAAAGACTGGCCGGCTGTCATGCCGCCGTCATGAAAACGGAGTGTGAAAAAGCCCGCGGGGCCCGGCATTTGCCGGGCCCTGATTCTTTGACGCGCACCTTCTCTCGGGGCCCGCGCTGTTTCATGAAATTTTTCTTACAACGCGCAGTCCGCGCCGTCCGGGAACGTCTAGTAACAAGCAGAAGCTGTAGACGCGGGTATGCGGGCAGAAAGCGGTAACCGGATTGTCGCAAGCGCGCTGCACGGTAGCGGCCGGTGCCAGACCGGCCATCACACAAGGAACTGAGTGCATCGCTATGCATGATTTCGAGAGCAGGGGCGGCGCGCTGCGCGCCATGATGCGCAGCGCGCCGGCAGCGGTGGTGCTGGCGTTGGCCGCGAACGTGGCCTGGGCGCAGCCGGCGGCGGCCGCGCAGGAGGCGCGCCGCGTCAACGTCAACGAATACATCGTGCGCGGCAACACCGTGCTGGACGCCCGCGACATTGAGAAGGCCGTCTATCCCTACCTGGGGCCGGACCGCACGCTGGCCGACATCGAGGCCGCGCGCGAAGCCTTGCAGACCATCTACCAGGAGCGTGGCTATCAGTCCGTGTACGTCGACCTGCCCGAGCAGCAGGTAGCCGACGGCATCGTGTTCCTGCAGGTCGCGGAAACCAAGGTGGGCCGCGTGCGGGTGGTGGGCGCCAAGCACTATTCGCCGCTGGCCATCCGCGATGAAGTGCCGGCGTTGCAGGAAGGCGAGGTGCCCAACTTCAACCAGGCGCAGGCCGAACTGACCAACCTGAACAAGGGCGCCAGCCGCCAGGTGGTTCCGCTGGTCAAGGAAGGCCGCATTCCCGGCACCATGGACGTCGACCTCAAGGTCGAGGACAAGAACCCGTGGCACGCCAGCCTGGGCCTGAACAACGACTACAGCGCCGACACCACGCGCCTGCGCGGCACGGCGTCGCTGGGCTATGACAACCTCTGGCAACTGGGCCATTCGGTCAGCCTGACCTTCTTCACCGCGCCGCAGGAAACCGACAACGCCAAGGTCTGGTCCGGCTCGTACTCGATGCCGCTGGACCACCAATGGAGCCTGCAGTTCACCGGCTACAAGAGCGACAGCAACGTCGCCACCATCGGCGGCACCAACGTGTTGGGCAAGGGTTATTCGTTCGGCATGAGCGCCATCTACACCCTGGCGCCGCAGGGCGATTGGTACAACTCGCTGTCGTTCGGCCTGGACTACAAGAAGTTCGACGAGACCACGCGCTTTGGCGGCAGCGAGGACCTTATCCCGCTCAAGTACGTGCCGTTCACGTTCTCGTACAACGGCTACCGCTATTCCGAGTCGTCGCAGAGCAGCATCGGCCTGTCGCTCGTCGGCGCCAGCCGTTCTTTTTTCGGCCTGGGCAGCGACTGGAAAGAGTTCGACGACAAGCGCTACCGCGCCAGCCCCAGCTTCGCGCTGCTGCGCGGCGACGGCACCCATACCCAGAACCTGTTCGGCGATTGGCAGCTAGGCCTGCGCGCCGGCTTCCAGTTGGCCTCGGGCGCGCTGGTCTCGAACGAGCAATTCTCCGCCGGCGGCAGCACCAGCGTGCGCGGCTATCTGGCCGCCGAGCGCACCGGCGACGATGGTTTGCTCGGCTCGGTCGAGTGGCGCACGCCGTCGCTGGCGCGCTGGCTCGGCAGCAACGTCAACGAATGGCGCTTCTACGCCTTTGCCGATGCCGCCACGCTGCGCCTGCGCGATCCGCTGCCCGAACAGGACGCAAGCTATTCGCTGGCCAGCGTCGGCCTGGGCACGCGCCTGCAGGTGCTGGACTGGTTGTCCGGCTCGCTGGACTGGGGCTATCCGCTCAAGGACGGCCCCAGCACCAAGAAACACGATCCCCGATTGAACTTCAGCGTCCGTGCCAATTTCTGAGCACGCGCGCAACCGTATTTATCCCGGAGTCCTGACCATGCAACGCTTATTGATGCTCCTACTGACCGTGCTGGCCGGCGTGCTGCCGTCCGCCGCCAACGCCTGGTGGCAGCCCGACTGGCAGTACCGCAAGCAGATCACCGTCGACAGTACGCCGCAGGGAGCGCCGTTGGGCGCCGCGGCCGGCCGCGCGCCGCTGCTGGTGCGTCTGCACACCGGCAATTTCACCTTCGACGGTATCAACGAGAAGGGCGCCGACATCCGCTTCGTGACGGGCGACGACCAGACCGTGTTGAACCACCAGTTGGAAGCTTTCGACCCGCTGCTGGGCATGGCGCTAGTCTGGGTCGATCTGCCGGCACTGGCCGATGGCCAGCGCCAGGACATCTGGATGTACTACGGCAACCAAAAGGCGCCGGCATCCGCCAATGGTCAACTGACATTCGATCCCAACTACACGCTGGTCTACCACTTCGACGGCGCCGCCGGCGTCCCGCCGCGCGATACCACCGGCAACAGCAACAACGCCCAGACGCCGATGGCTGGCGCTATCGATGGTGTCATTGGCCGCGCCGCGCAATTCGCCGGTGGCGCGCCGCTGATGCTGCCCGCCAGCCCTTCGCTGGCCGTGCCGGCCGCGGGCGCCTTCACCTTCAGCGCCTGGGTGCGCGCCGACCAGCCAGCCGGCGAGCAACTGGTGTATGCCCGCCGTGACGCCGGCAATGCGCTGCTGATCGGAATCAACCAGGGCGTGCCCTTCGTCGAAGTGAACGGCCAGCGCAGCCAGCCCGGCCAGTCGCTCACGCCGGCCGCCTGGCAGCACCTGGCCGTGACGGCCGATGGCAGCCTAGTCACGCTGTATGTGAATGGCCGCGCGACGTCTTCGTTGACCGCCAGCCTGCCGCCGCTGAATACCCCCGCCGCCCTGGGGGGGGACGTGCCGGCGCCGGCCGTGGCGGTTGCGCCCGCCGCATCCGCCGCCGTCGAAGCCGGTGCCGAGCCGCTGGAAGCGGCCGCCGCCGCCGCGCCGCGCGTCTATGCGCCGTTTGTCGGCGCCATCGACGAAGTGCGCCTGTCGCGCATCGCCCGTCCCGCCGCGCTGATCCTGGCCGACGCGATCTCGCAGGGCGCCGAATCGCGTTTGGTGGTCTATGGCAACGACGAGGAACAGTCGGGCTTCGGCTTCGGCGGCCTGGGCTTCCTGCTCAAGGCGGTGCCGGTCGACGCCTGGATCATCATCGCCATCCTGGTGCTGATGATGGTGCAGTCGTGGGTCATCATGATCAAGAAAAGCCGCAACGTGGCCCGTGTGGCGCGCGCCAACGAAGCCTTCCGCGAATCCTTCGCCACCGTCGGCCAGCGCCTGGAGCTGCTGGCCGACGATGCCGCCCTGGCGCGGCGCCTGGAGCACGCTTCGCTGTGGCGTCTGTACCGCGTGGCGGTTAATGAAATCCGCACCCGCCGCGCGCAGGGCGCCGACACGCGCTCGATCTCGGCCGCCACCATCGAAGCCATCCGCGCCTCCATGGACGCAGTGCGCACCAAGGAAAACCAGTTGCTGGGTGCCAGGCTCGGCTCGCTCTCGAACGCCATCGCCGGCGGCCCGTACATCGGCCTGCTGGGCACGGTGCTGGGGATCATGGTGGTGTTCCTGGGCACCGCCATGGCCGGCGACGTCAACATCAATGCCATCGCCCCGGGTATGGCCGCCGCGCTGCTGGCCACCGCCATGGGTCTGTTCGTTGCCATCCCGGCGCTGTTTGGCTACAACCGGCTGGTCTCGCGCAACAAGGAAGTCAGTGCCGACATGCGCGTGTTCGTCGACGAGTTCGTGACGCGGCTGGCTGAAGTGCATGGCGAAAGCCGGGACCAGGAAGCCGCCCATCACAGCGCCGTACTCGCGTCCGCCGCCACCCGCGCGGCCGTGCGCGACCCGCAGCCGGCCGCCGCCGAAGCATAAGGAGACGACCCCATGGCTTCCGTATCCGCCTCCCAGGACGATGACGACGACGCGCCCGTGGACGGCATCAACATCACCCCGCTGGTCGACGTGCTGATGGTCGTACTGGTCATGTTCATCCTGACCGCCACGGCGCAGATTGCCGGCATCAAGGTCAACCTGCCCAAGGCCAGCTCGTCCATCGCCCTGTCGCAGCCCAAGACCAAGGCCATTTCGGTCAACGACGCCGGCCAGGTGTTCCTGGACGCCTACCCGGTGACCCTACCCGAGCTGGAAGACCGGCTGCGCACGGAGAAGGCGCTGAATCCCGACTTTCCGGTGATCGTGCGCGGCGATTCCACCGTGCAGTACCAGAAAGTGGTGGACGTGCTGGACCTGCTGCGCCGGCTGGAGCTGGCTCAGGTCGGGCTGGTCACCGGCAAGCCGAAATAGGGGCCGAGGCGACCGTCATGCCGCACCACGACTCCGATTCCCCGCGTACCCCCCATCCCGCGCGCCGCTGGCTCAAGCTGGCGGCGGTGGCGGTGGCGTTGATCGCGGCCGCCTATGCGCTGTGGCGCTGGGCCAACGACATGGCTGGCGTGCGCCGCGACGCGCCCAAGGTCACCGCGATCATCCCGCTGCCGCCGCCGCCGCCGCCGCCGCCCGAGCCGGAAAAGCCGCCCGAGCCCGAGCCTCCCAAGGAAGAGCCGGTGGCGCCGCCCGAACCCGAGCCGCAGCCCACGCCCGAACCGCCCAAGCCGCAGGACGAGGCGCCGCCGCGTCCGGCCGACGATCTGGCCAACCCGATGCAGATCGACGGCGATGCCCAGGCGGGCACCGACGCCTTCGACATCGGCGCCGGCCAGGGCAAGGGCATGGCTGGCGGCGGCGGTGGCCGCGCCGGCAACGCCACCTATAGCCAGTACCTCGCCTACGCGCTGCAGAAGATCCTGCGCGAAGACGAGCGCACGCGCAACCTGACCTTCCGCCTGCAAGCCAACATCTGGCTTACGGCCAGCGGTCAGATCACGCGTGTCGAACTGACCCGTTCCAGCGGCGATGCCGATGTCGACGCCCGCGTGGTGGCGGCGCTGCGCGCGGTGCCGGGGCTGGATGAACGTCCGCCGGCCTCGGCCAGCATGCCGATCCGGGCATCGCTGACCGGCCGCCGTCCTTCTTGAAAGTACTGAATTGAACCGATCCTGGAGTGCCAAGAGAATGAAGTTCCAATTGAACCGGTTGGCGGCCTCGCTGGCCCTGGCCGCGGCTGGCGCGGCGGCGTTGCCGGCCACGGCCAGCGCCGCGCCCGCCCCATCCGAAAACGCCACCATCAACCTGATTCGTCTGCTGGTGCAGCAGGGCGTGCTCAAGGCGGAGCAGGCCGACGCGCTGGTGGCCCAGGCCGAAGCCGAAGCCAAGGCCGCCCGCGCCGCGCCGCAGGATCGCGGCGCCGCCGTGGCCCAGCCGGGCGACGTGCGCGTGCCGTACATTCCGCAGACCGTGCGCGACCAGATCCGCGACGAGGTCAAGGCGGAAGTGATGGTGCAGGCCAAGGAAGAGAACTGGGCCCAGCCGAATACCTTTCCCGACTGGGTCTCTCGTATCACCATCGACGGCGATGTGCGCGTGCGTGATGAGTCGCGGTTGTACTCGGGCAGCAACAGCAACGAGATCGTCGACTTCGCCAAGCTCAATGCCAAGGGCCCCTACGACCTGAACCGCAACACCAACGGCAATTACCCGCCGATGCTGAACACGCGGGAAGACCGTCGCAACCAACTGCGCATCCGCGCCCGCCTGGGGGTGCGCGCCGACATTTCGGAATCGTGGACCGCCGGCATCCGCCTGGCCACTGGCAGCGACGACAGTCCGGTCTCAACCACCCAGACGCTGGGGGGCGGCATGGCCAAGAAGGACATCTGGCTCGACCAGGCCTATCTGACTTACCGTCCCACCGCATGGGCCACGGTGACGGGCGGCCGCATCGCCAATCCGTTCGAGTCGACCGACATGCTGTTTTCGAACGACCTGAACTTCGACGGTGTCGCCGCGATCTTCAAGCACCCGCTGCAAGGCCGCGACGTAACCCTGTTCGGCACCTTGGGCGCGTTCTCGACCGAGTACGGCTCGAACGGCTGGAACTCGTCGTCGTTCTCTGAAGGCAAGAGCGAGGACAAATGGCTGCTGGCCGCGCAGGCCGGCGCCGACTGGAAGATCGACAACCGCAACAGCCTGCGTGGCGCGCTGGCCTACTACCACTTCGACAACATCGCCGGCAAGCGCTCCAGCCCGTGTTCGCCGTGGGCCGGCCAGGAGAACTGCGACACCGACTGGTCACGTCCGGCCTTCATGCAGAAGGGCAACACCCTGTTCCTGCTGCGCGACATCACTTCCAATCCGCTCGACCCCGCCAACACGCCGCAGCCGCAGTACGTCGGCCTGGCCTCCAAGTTCGACCTGCTCGACCTTAACCTGCGCTGGGATACGCGCGTATTCAATGGCTTGGGCCTGCGCGTGAACGCCAACTACATCCGCAACCTGGCCTACGGCAAGGGCAAGATGTGGAGCCGGTCGCAAGGCAATATCGTCAACAACTTCGGCGACAACGGCGAGGTCGAAAGCGGTCCCAATGCCTGGATGCTGCAGGCCACGCTGGGCCGATCGTACGACTTGAAGGAAAAGGGCGATTGGCTGGCTTTCGTCGGCTACAAGTACATCCAGCCCGATGCGCTGCCCGACGCTTTCAACGATTCGTCGTTCCACCAGGGTGGCACTAATGCGCGCGGCTACTACATCGGTGGCGGCTACGCCTTCGACAAGAACGTGTACGGCGTGTTGCGCTGGATGAGCACGCGCGAGATCTACGGCGCGCCGCTTTCCATCGACACCATGCAGTTCGAGATCAACGCCAGGTTCTGAGGCCATGGACATGCATACCTTACGGAACGACGTACGGCCATCCCGCGCGACCGGGCAATGCCGGCGGCTGGCCGCCGCCGTCGCCCTGAGCGCCGCGGGGCTGGGCATGGCGGTGCCGGCGCGAGCCGACACCATGGAAGAGCGGCTGCGTGCCCAGTTGCGCAGCACCACCCAGCAATTGCAGCAGTTACAAAGCGAGCAGGCACAGGTCAACGCCGCCAAGGTGGCGGCCGAGGCTCAGCGCGATGCCGCCCAGAAAGAGCTGGAAGCCGTGCGAGGCCAGTTGGCGCGTGCCACGGGGCAGATCGAGAAGCTGGCCGGGCAGCAGGACGCGGTCATGGCCAGCGCGCAGGCGCAGGTGGCCGCCAGCCAGACGCAATTGGGCAAGTTCCAGGGCGCCTACGACGAACTGCTGGCCTTGTCGCGCAGCAAGGAAGCGGAACGCCAGGTTTTGGCCCGCACTCTGGCGCAGCGCGACACCGAGGCCAAGGCCTGCGTCGCCAAGAACCGCGAGATGTATGAGGCCGGCAAGCAGATCCTGAACGCATACGAGCGCATTGGCGCGGGCGGTATTTTCGCCATGAAGCAGCCATTCGCCGGCAGCGCGCGCGTCAAGTTCGAGGAACAGGCGCAGGCCTATGGCGACCAACTGTACGACGCGCAGGTCGGCGCCGCGGTGCCGGCCCGGCCCTGAGCGGGGCCGGGCGCTGTCTTATCCCTTTCATGCGGGACGATTGTAATGAACAACTTTGCTTCTTTTACCTGGGAATGACTGTGATGACCGACTCCAGCCTGATTCTGGAAATCAACGTGGAACGCCTGCAGGAGTTGCTGCAGGCGGCCGGCTACCGCGTCACCGTGTCCGAGCAGAACGGCATGGTGCAACTGCTGAGCGCCAGCCAGGGCGTGGGCTTCGCGGCGCGCATGGGCAACCCGGCCATCGAGCCGGGCAGCTACCTGGACTACACGCTGAGCTGCGCGTTGCGCGTGCAGGGTGACCTGCCTCCTGGGTTGGCCGAACGCTGGAACGTGGAAAAGCGCTTTGCCCGCTTGACGCTGCAGGGCGTGTTCCTGGTGCTGGAACTGGACGTGATCCTGGCCGGCGGCGTGTCCGGGAACTACCTGCGCGCCACAGTGGAACTATGGGATCGCCTGCTACAGGAATTCCTGCTGTTCCTGCGTGCCAACGCCAGCATCGAAGCCGGCGCCGAAACCGGCGCCGCAGCCGCCGCCGAGGTGGCCAACTGAGCCATGCGTCTGGCGCGATGCCGCTCGGGCGTTGCCAGCCCCAGTCTGCCGCGGCGGCGCATGGCGCTTTCAAGCAAGCGAGGTTCCGATCATGAACATGCTTTCCAATCAACCGGCGCGGCTGCGCGTGACGATGGCGGTGCTGCTGGTCGCGGTACTGGCCGGCGCCGTGGCGCTGATGCGCGACAGCCCCGCTCAGAGCGGCGAACCGCCTCCCACGGCCGCCAAGGCGGCGCCGGCCAAGGAGGCCGCACCGGCTCCGCTCCAGGCCGACACCCTGCCTGCCGCGGCCAAGGGGCCCGCCGTGGCCACGCTGGGCGCGGTGCAGGTGGACCGCGACGAACTGGTGCGCCAACTCGAATCGTTGCCGCCCGAGGCCCGCGCCCAGCTCAAGGGCAACCGGGGCGCGCTGGACCAGTGGCTGCGCGCCCGCCTGGCGGAAAAAGCGCTGGTCGAACAAGCCCGCGCCCAGGGCTGGCAGGAACGTCCCGAACTCAAGCGCGCCTTCCAGGCGGCGCAGGAGCGTATCGTGCTGCAGACCTACCTGGATTCGGTCACCCGCGCGCCCGACGACTATCCGGCCGAAGCCGACCTGCGGTCCGCCTACGAGCGCGCCAAGCCGCAACTGGCGCAGCCCGCGCTGTACCGCGTCAGTCAGATTTTCCTGCCGGCAGCGTTGGATGACAGCGACGCCGTGGCCGCCGCGCGCAAGCAGGCCCAGGATCTGGTCAAGCGCGCCCAGGCGCCCAAGGCGGATTTCGCCGCGTTGGCCCAGCGCTATTCGCAGGACGGCTCCAGCCGTGCCCAGGGTGGCGACATTGGTTATTTGCCGCTGGCGCAGTTGATGCCGGAAATGCGGCCGGCGGTCGAGCAACTGAAGGCGGGCGAGGTGTCGGCGCCGCTACAGTCGGCCGCCGGCTTCCACATTCTCAAGCTGGTGGACCTGCGCGCCGCCAGCGTGACGCCGTACGAGCGGGTCAAGGACGAGTTGCGAGCCGCGTTGCGGACCCAGCGCCAGGAACTGGCGGCGCGGGCTTACCTGGAGGGGTTGTTGAATGCGGGAACCGTCAGCATTGATGGCGCGGCCCTCAATGCCGCCTTTGACCAGACCGCGGCGGCCACGGTGGCCCAGCCCGCCGTCGCCGCCCGGGCTCCGTGAACCCGGCGGTATCGCGGCGGCGCTGGAGGCGCGGCTCAGCCAGGCTCTGGGCCAGTCCGGGCCGCCCGCCAGCCTGCAGTGCGCGGCCGCGCTGTTGCAATCGCTGCGCGTCGCGTTTGCCGGCGAGTTGCTGCACTGGCTGGCGCTGGTGCCGCAGGTCGAACCCGGCCGGCCGCGTGACCCGTTGCGCGACCACAGCCTCGATCTTGCTGACCTGCGCGTGCTGTACCGGGCGTTGCGGGTGGCGTGGCTGGCCGAGCTGGTGTTCGGCGGCGTGGAAGGCGCGCGGCGCTGGCTGTGCAGCCCCAAGCGTCGGCTGCATGGCCGTGTGCCGCTGCTGCTGTGCCAGTATGGCCGCTACGCCGTGCTGATCGAACAGTGGTTGATCGATATCGACGAAGGAAACGGCCCATGATCGCGCTCTGGCGCTTGAGCAACAGTCAGGACCTGATGCCGCGCGCCCGTCCCGCGGGCCGCTGGCATGGCGCCGGCGCGGCGGTGGTAATGCTGGACGCCACGCCCGCCGCAGCGGTGTTCGCACGCCTGGCGCAGGCCGAGGTGGCGCATCCGCGCGCCTTGCCGCGCCACTACTTCCTGCTGGAGGTGACGGCGCCGGCCGCGGCCGTGGCCGCGCCCCGGCCTCCGGCGGGCTGGCAGAGCGATCCGCAGGCGGCGCGCGCTTTTGGCAATGCCTGGCTGGCGCGTGGCGAGACGCTGCTGCTGCGGGTGCCATCATTGGCCGGGGGCTTCCAGTACCTGCTGAATGCCGACCATCCGCAGCGCGCGCAGTGCCAGATCGTGTCATCGCTGGCCTATCCGTTCGCGCCGCATCTGGCGGGTATCGATGGCGCCGTACTGGAAGGCGCCGGCTGGCTGGCGTCGACGCGCGATTGAGGCGGCGCCCGGAGCGGGCAGCGGCGGAAGAGTGGGCATAGAATAAGGCCGAATCCGTCTTTGTCCGCAGGAGCCTGCCGCATGACCGCCCATCCCGCTGCCCCGCCCCCCGGCGCAGCGTTGCCCGCCGTGACCGCGCGGGTCGACGTCGTTTCCATCCAATCCCAGGTTGTCTACGGCTGCGTTGGCAACAACGCCGCGATGCCGGTGTTCCGCCAGGCCGGGCTGCGCGCCATCGCGCTGCCCACGGTGATTCTGAGCAATACCCCGCACTATCCGACGCTGCATGGCGGCGCGATGCCGCCGGACTGGTTCCAGGGGCTGCTGCGCGGCCTGGACGAGCGCGGCGTGACCGCGGTGGCGCGCGCCGTGGTCTGCGGGTACCTGGGTCAGCCCGCCCAGGCCGACCTGCTGGCGGACTGGCTGAGCGGGCTGCGCGCCACGCGGCCCGAGGTGCGCGTGCATATCGATCCGGTCATGGGCGACCGCAACGACGGTCTGTACGTGGACGCCGGGCTGGTGGCGCAGTACCGCCGCAGGCTGGTGCCACAGGCCCACGGTATGACGCCCAACCATTTCGAGCTGGAGCAGATGGTGGGCCGGCCGCTGGCCTCGATCGACGAGGTGGCGGCGGCCGCGCGCGAGCTGATGGCCGAAGGGCCGGAATGGATCGTGGTCACCAGCGCCGCGCCGCAGGCGGCGGCGCCTGGCACCCTGCAGTTGGCGGTGGTGACGGCCGCCGACTGCAGGGTGCTGCGCCACCCCGAGGTCGCCATCCCGGCGTCGGTGCATGGCACGGGCGACGTGTTCATGGCGGCGATCACGGCGCGGCTGCTGGCCGGCGACCCCCTGGAGGAAGCGGCGCGCGATGCCGCTGCCGCGGTGACCGGCGCCTTGGCGCGCACCCGCGACCTGGGCTGGGAAGAACTGGCGGTGGAAGGCTGACGCCGGCGGGCCGGTGCGCCAATCCGGGCCGCGTCAGTACATCTTGTACGGCAGGAATTTGCCGCTCATCACGATCTGCACCCGGTCGCCCTTGGGGTCGGACTCGCGCGCCAGATCCATCTTGAAGTCGATGGCGCTCATGATGCCATCGCCGAATTCCTCGTGGATCAGCGCCTTGAAGGTGCTGCCGTAGACATTGACCAGTTCATAGAAGCGGTAGATCAGCGGATCGGTCGGCACCGTGGTGGGCAGCGAGCCCTTGTACGGCACCACCTGCAACTGGGTCACGGCGTCGGCGGGCAGGTCCAGCAGGCGGGCGGCAGCCTGGGCCTGGGTTTCGGTCATGGTCATCTGGCCCAACAGCGCGGCCGTGGTCCACTCCTTGCTCTGGCCCACGGCCTCGGCGATGGCGGCCCAGGAGAGTTTCTTTTCGAGGCGGCGGGTGACAATCAGTTCGGTGACTTCGGCGCGGGACATCATGGGGATTCACTCCTTGTGGGAAGCCTTGTCGACCAGGAAGTCGACGAGATGGTTGCGGATTTCGTAGTAGCGCGGCTCGTGGTGCAGGCTGGCGCGGGTCCGGCCGCGCGGCAGGTCCACGTCGACGGACTCGGCGATGCGGGCGTGGGGGCCCGCGCTCATCAGCAGGATGCGGTCGGACAGCAGGATGGCTTCGTCCACGTCGTGCGTGATCATGAATACCGTCTGGCGCGTTTCCTGCACAATAGCGCGCAGTTCGTCCTGGATGGTGCCGCGGGTCAGCGCGTCGAGCGCGCCGAAGGGCTCATCCAGCAATAGCATGCGCGGCTGAATGGCGAAGGCCCGGGCGATACCCACGCGCTGTTTCATGCCGCCCGACAGTTCGCAGGGCTTCTTGTCGGCGGCATGGGCCAGGCCGACCATGTCCAGGTAGCGCAGGCTGTGTTCGCGCGCCTGGGTCCGGGAGTATTGCGGCCAGCGCGAACGCACGCCGAATTCGACGTTCTGCAATGCGCTCAACCAGGGCAGCAGGGCGTGCGCCTGGAACACCACGCCGCGCGACAGGGACGGCCCGGCGATTTCGCGGCCGTCCATGATGACCACGCCCTCGCTGGCCTCGTCGATGCCCGCCAGGATATTGAGGATGGTGGTTTTGCCGCAGCCCGAGTGGCCGATGACGCAGACGAATTGCCCTTGCGCGATATCGAAGCCGATGTGCTCGAACACCGGCGCGCTTGCCTGGCCGTTGCGTCCGGGATAGCGCTTGGCCAGCGCCTGCACTTGCAGAAAGGGGGGGCTCATGGTGTTCACTCCCGATAGCTGACCAGCCGCGTGGCGCGCGCCAGCAGGGTGTCCAGCAGCATGCCGATCAGGCCGATGAACAGGATGGCGCAGATGATGTTGGCGATGGAAAGGTTGTTCCACTCGTTCCAGACGAAATAGCCGATGCCGGTGCCGCCGATCAGCATTTCCGCGGCCACGATCACCAGCCAGGCGATACCGACCGAGATGCGCATGCCGGTCATGATGGTGGGCGCGGCCGCCGGCAGGATGACCCGCAGCGCGGTTCGCAGGCGCGAGACCTCCAGCGTGCGCGCCACATTCAGCCAATCCTGCCGTACGCTGGCCACGCCGAAGGCCGTGTTCGCCAGCATCGGCCAGAGCGAGCAGATGAAAATCACGAAGATGGCCGAGGTATTGGCATCCTTGATGGTATAGAGCGCCAGCGGCATCCAGGCCAGCGGCGAGATCGGCTTGAGCACCTGGATGAACGGATCGACGGCGCGGTGGACCATGCGGGACATGCCGACCAGGAAGCCCAGCGGAATCGCCACCAGCGCCGCCAGCAGGAAGCCGGTCAGCACCCGCGCCACCGAATACGCCAATTGCACGCCGATGCCCTTGTCGTTCGGGCCGCGATCGTAGAACGGATCGCGCAGGTGCTGCCACAGCTTGGCGCCGACCTCGGCGGGACCGGGGAAAGGCGTCGCCGAACCGCTGGCGGCGGCGCTGCCGACCAGCGCCGCGTAGGCCGGATCGACCGTCACGGTGCCTTCGGCGGGGCGGGTGGCGACGTGCCAGATCAGCAGGAACGTCAGGAACAGCGCGACGGAAAGGCCGGTGGCGCGCCAGGGTTGCTGCGCCTGCATCAAGTCCTCCGGATCTTGAAGCTGGCCAGGTAGGCCTCGGGCTGGCTGGCGTCGAACGGCTTGCCCATCACGCTGAAGGTCTTGGCGCTTTCGGCGGGCGGCGTCAAGCCGGCCTCGCGCATCAGGTGCAGCGCGTCGGTTGCCAGGAAAACTTCGTTGGCGACCTTCTGGTAGTCCACCTCGCCTTTTATCTGGCCCCAGCGCTTCATCTGCGTCAGGATCCACACCGCGAACGAGCCCCAGGGCATCGGATCGAAGTCGATGCGCTCGGGGTCCGACAGCACGTTGCCCAGGCCGTCGGCATAGGTGCCGGTGAGCACCTGTTCGACCACTGTGACCGGCTGGTTCAGGTAGTTGGGCGTGGCGATGGCGCTGGCGATTTCCTTGCGATGGGCCGGGGCGCGGGCGTAGGCGGTGGCTTCGATAATGGCCTTGAGCAGCGCCTGGTAGGTATTGGGCTGGGAGGTGACGAACTCACGGCTGGCGGAAAAGGCGCAACACGGATGGCCATCCCAGATCGCCTTGGACAGCGTGTGGATGAAGCCCACGCCGTCATATACCGCGCGCTGGTTGACCGGGTCGGGCGCGAGAAATCCGTCGATATTGTCCGCGCGCAGGTTGGCCACCATCTCCGGCGGGGGCACCGACCGGATCTGCACATCGGTGTCGGGATCGATGCCGTGTTCGGCCAGGTAATAGCGCAGCAGGTAGTTGTGCATGGAATAGTCGAACGGCACGGCGAACTTGAAGCCTTTCCAGTCCTTCGGGTCGCGCCGGTTCTTGTGCTTCATGGCCAGCGTGATGGCCTGGCCGTTGATGTTCTCGACGGCCGGCATGGTCCAGGGCTGCGGGCGGCTGGCGCCTGCCCCCAGCGAGATGGCCAGCGGCATCGGCGACAGCATGTGGGCGGCGTCGTATTCGCCGGACATGGCTTTGTCGCGGATCAGCGCCCAGCCTGCCGTCTTCACCACCTCCACATCCAGGCCCTGCTTGCCGTAGAAGCCCATGGGATGCGCCATGATGATGGGCGTGGCGCAGGTGATGGGAATGAAACCCACCTTCAGCTTGCGTTTTTCGAGCGGGCCGGTGGACTGCGCGAAGGCCTCCTTGGCGGCAGCCAGCGGGAACAGCGCGGCGACCGCCGCCATGGCGGTGCCGCTGCCCACCGCGCGCAGAAAGCGGCGCCGCAGCGCATCCTGGGGGAACAGGGCGCGCATGACGGCGTTTTCCACTGCGTTGTCGGCCGCGTGCGCCAGGGTGGCGTCAGGGGCCGCCGTCCGCGCGGCGCGCTCGTGCTCGGCGCGGGACGCGTGGCGACCGCAGCCGCAGGCCAGGCGGCTGCCGGGGTCGAACGGATTGCTGAACAGGGACATGGGAGCCTCCGGTTTGGGAATGCCCCCATCTTGGCGCCGGCCGTGCCTGCGCGCTATCGCCGGTTCGACGATATGCGTGTAGTGCGCCAACTACACAGTGCGTGGCCTGCGCCAGGGTGGTGCGTGATGGCTCAGCGGGCACCCAGCTGGTGCGTGTTGGCGTAGGCCACCAGTTCGACCAGCGTGCGCACGCCGAGTTTCTCGAAGACCCGTGCGCGGTAGGTGGAAATGGTGTTCACCGACAGCGCCAGTTGCTCGCCGATGGCCGATACCGATTTGCCGGCCACCAGCAGTTGCAGCACCTGGAATTCGCGGTTGGACAGCAGTTCATGCGGCGGGCGGGTGCTGTCCTGGCGCACGGTGTGCGCCAGCAGCTCGGCGACCGGGCCGGTGACATACATCCTGCCGGCGGCGGCGTTGACCAGCGCGGCGAGCAGTTCGTCCGGGTCGCAGCCCTTGTTCAGGTAGGCATGGGCGCCCGCGCGCAGGGCCCGCACCGCGAATTGCGATTCGGGATAGACCGACAGCATGACCACGCCCAGCGCCGGATGGTCGGCGCGCACTGTCTTGAGCATGTCCAGACCGTCGCGCTCGCCCAGCGCCACGTCCAGCACCATCGCGTCATAACGGTCCTGGCGCAGCGCGCGCAGGGCGGCCGGGGCGTCCGCGGCTTCGGTCACCGCGCCGATCCGCGGGTCTTCCTGCAGGATGCGGGCCAGGCCACGGCGGATGATCAGGTGGTCGTCGACGATCAGCAGGTTCAAGGGCATGACGAGGACGCTCCGGTCAAGGGCGGGTTCAGCCGCAGGCGGGCGCGCATGCCGGCGCCGGGCGCGCTGTCCAGTTCCAGCTCGCCGCCGATGGCGCGGGCCCGCTCGCGCATGCCCAGGATGCCGAAGGTCTGCCGCGTCTGCGGCAGCGCCATGCCGACGCCGTCGTCCTCCACCGCCAGCAGCAGTCCATCGTCGCCCCAGACCGCGCTGACGCTGACGCTGCGGGCCCTTGCGTGGCGCTGCACATTGGTCAGCAGTTCCTGCACGATGCGGTAGACGGCGATTTCGGCTGCCGGCGCCAGCCGTCGGCATTCGGTATCGGGGGGGCACAGGTAGCGGCACTGCAGGCCGCTGCGGGCCTGCAGGTCCTGCAGCAGGGTTTCCAGCGCCGCCCACAGGCCCAGGTGGTCCAGCACTACCGGCCGCAGGTCGTTCAGGATGCGGCGGGTGGCGTCCATCGCCACCTGCGTGACTTCCAGCATCCGGTCCAGGTGCGCCTGCAGCGGGGGTTGCGCCGCAAGTTGCCGGCGCAGCCAGTTCAGGTCCAGTTGCAGCGCGGTGAACGAGGCGCCCAGGTCGTCGTGGATGTTGCGGGCGATATGGGCCCGCTCCTGTTCGCGCAGCGTGCTCAGGTGCGAGGACAGGCGCCGCAGCGATTCATGGGCGGCGCTCAGTTCGGCCGTGCGCGCGTCCACCCGCGCTTCCAGCAGCGCCCGGGTGGCATGCAGTTCGCGCTCGATGCGTTTGCGCGCGGTGATGTCGGAGAAAATCACTACGGCCCCCACCACTTCCTGCTCGTTGCGGATGGGGTACGACGCGTACTGGGCGTCGAAGCACGAGCCGTCGCGCCGCCACAGCACCTCGTCGTCCACCCGTTCGCCGCGGCCGTCGCGGAAAGCGTTGAAAATGCGGCAGTCGTGTACCGGCATCAAGGTGCGGTCGGCGTGCGAATGGTGGATCAGGTAGTGCATATTGCGGCCCACCACCTCGTCCGGGGTGTAGCCCAGCATGGCGGCCCCGGCGCCATTGATGAAAATGCAGCGGCCGCGCAGGTCGATGCCATAGATGCCTTCGCCGGCTGATTCCAGCAGCATTTCCAGCTGGCGGCGCCAGGCGGCGTGGTGTGACAGGTGTTTCAGATCCGCGAACATGCCTTATGGCGGGCCTGGAGGGCCCGGCTCCCCGGTATGTGGGCGTATTCCGCCCTGTTATTGTCCTGCCAGCGAAGTGTAAGGCAGGCGGTCCCATTTATTGCATTTTCCAAACACACCGTTCCGCCAGCCCGAACAAGCCGCCCGCGCCCGAGGGGTAAAATCAGCGGCTGACCACCACGCCGGGAGCAAGAGTGCAGCCTGTCATTTCAGTTCAAGGCCTATCCAAGCGATATGCCTCCGGATTCCAGGCGCTCAAGCGCGTCGACCTGGAAATCCAACGCGGTGAGATCTTCGCCTTGCTCGGCCCCAACGGCGCCGGCAAGACCACGCTCATCAGCATCATCTGCGGCATCGTCAACCCGACCGAGGGCCGCGTGCTGGCCGACGGCCATGACATTCTCACCGACTTCCGGGCCGCGCGCAGCGCGATCGGCCTGGTGCCGCAGGAAATCTCCACCGACGCTTTCGAAAGCGTGTGGAACACGGTGACGTTCAGCCGCGGCCTGTTCGGTAAGCCCGCGAACCCCGCATACATCGAGAAGGTGCTGCGCGACCTGTCGCTGTGGGACAAGAAGGACAGCCGCATCATGGCCCTGTCCGGCGGCATGAAGCGGCGCGTGATGATCGCCAAGGCGCTGTCGCACGAACCCAAGATCCTGTTCCTGGACGAACCCACCGCCGGCGTCGACGTCGAATTGCGGCGCGGCATGTGGGACATGGTGCGGCAGCTGCGCGAGAACGGCGTCACCATCATCCTGACCACCCACTACATCGAGGAAGCCCAGGAGATGGCCGACCGCGTCGGCGTGATCCGCAAGGGCGAGATCATTCTGGTCGAGGAAAAAGACGCGCTCATGACCAAGCTGGGCAAGCGCCGCCTGACGCTGACGCTGAAAGCGCCGCTGCCGGGCATCCCGACGGCGCTGGAGCCGTTCCACCTGGAAATGTCGGCCGATGGCCGCCAACTGGTCTACACCTACGACAACCAGGGCGGCGGCGAGATCTCCGGCCTGCTGCGGCGCCTGACCGAACTGGACATCGAATTCACCGACCTCAATTCCTCGGAAAGCTCGCTCGAGGAGATCTTCGTCAGCCTGGTGCACGGACAATCATGAATTTCTACGCAATCCGCGCCATCTATCGCTTCGAAATGGCCCGCGCCTGGCGCACCCTGATGCAGAGCGTGCTGTCGCCGGTCATTTCCACTTCCCTGTACTTCGTGGTGTTCGGCTCGGCCATCGGTTCGCACATGGTGCAGATCGACGGCGTCAGCTACGGCGCCTTCATCGTGCCCGGCCTGATCATGCTGTCGCTGCTGACCCAGAGCGTGGCCAACGCCTCGTTCGGCATTTACATGCCGCGCTTCTCGGGCACCATCTATGAGATCCACTCGGCGCCCATTTCGTACCTGGAGATCGTGGCCGGCTATGTCGGGGCGGCGGCCAGCAAGTCCATCATCCTGGGGCTGATCATGCTGGCCACGGCGCGTCTGTTCGTGCCGTTCGAGATCGCGCATCCGTTCTGGATGCTGGGCTTCCTGCTGCTCACGGCCGTCACCTTCAGCCTGTTCGGCTTCATCATCGGCGTCTGGGCCGACGGCTTCGAGAAGCTGCAGATCATTCCGCTGATGATCATCACGCCGCTGACCTTCCTGGGCGGCACGTTCTATTCCATCAAGATGCTGCCGCCGTTCTGGCAGGCGGTGACGCTGTTCAATCCGGTGGTTTACCTGGTCAGCGGTTTTCGCTGGGCGTTCTATGGCGTGGCCGACGTGAACGTCACCGTCAGCGTCGCCATGACGCTGGTGTTTCTGGCCATCTGCCTGGTGGTGGTGCGCTGGATCTTCAAGACCGGCTATCGCCTGAAGACCTGAACCGCGCCCTGGCGTGGCCGCCCGCCGGGGCGGCCAGCGCCTGGCGCCGGCGGGTGCCCGCCGGCGGGTATCCGGTTACGCCGCCGCCACCGGCGCCTGACGCGCCAGCCCGCCATGGGCGTCGAGCAGCCGCTCGCGCCACGCGGCCACCGGATCGTCGTCCGCCAGCAGTTCCAGCGCGCTGGTGCAGCGCGCCCACATGAAGAAACCGAATACCGCATAGTCCGCGTAGGCCGGCTGCGTGCCGGCCAGGTATGGCTGCCGCGCCAGCATCTGGCGCAGCGGCAGCAGCGATGCGCGCAAGGCCGCGAGCTGTTCGTCGCGCGAGGCGGGCAGGTCTTCGAGCGGGCCGAAGCGCTTTTCGCGCGTGTGGCGGAAGTAGTCCTTGTCCTTGGCGTCGATCAGCGCGTGGATTTCCGGCAGCAGCAGCCGCGCCAGCGTCGGCACCAGGGTGGTGTCGGCCCAGCTGTTGGCGAACAGGCTCAGGGCGCGGCCGGTGTCGCCGCCGAACAGCGACGGACGGTCGGGGAAGGTGTCTTCCAGGTAACAGGCGATCTGCCAGGAATCGCTGACCACGTGCTCGCCGTGCACCAGCACCGGCACCAGTTTCTGGCCCGAGAATTCGATCGCTTCCTTGTCGGTGAAGCGCCAGGGCACGGTCTTGGCGTCCAGGCCCTTGTGGGCCAGCGCCATGTGCGTTTTCCAGCAATGCGGACTGAAGCGCAGCGTCGGGTCGGCGCCGGCCAGGTCGTAGAGGATGAGATCGGATGTCAAGATGCCGCGCTCCTTGGAGGAAGAGGCCCCGGGCCTGGGGACAGCGCTCTAGGATACCTCCGATGGCGGCGCGGCCGCGAGCGCCGGCCGGCCGGCCGGCCGGGCGCGGCCATGCCGGCGCGCGCGGCGCTTACTGCGTGGCGGCGCCGGCCTGGCCCATGTTCATCAGGCGCTGCTTGACCTGCGGGTTCTGCTGCACGGCGCGGCCGATGCCGTTGAACTCCTCGACCGACAGGCCATCGGCCCGCACCAGCTTGACCATCTTGGCGTCGGCCTCCTGGATCACCTTTTGTTTGTCGGCATCGGTCTTGGCGGCGTCGACCTTGGGACGGTACTCGTTCACCACGCCCGAGACCTTCTGCGATGCCGAGGCGAAGCGCTGCAACTGCTGGTCGGTGGGCTGCGCGGCGGCCGGCGCCATCGGCGCCTGTGATTGTGCCTGGCCGGCGGGGGCGTTCTGCGCCGCCAGGACGGGCGCGGCGGACAGCGCGGCCGTCACCATGAGGGCCGATAGGATTGCGGTTTTGGAACGCTGCATGAAACCTCCTTGTTCCGGATGTGTGTCCGGCCATGATCGCAACGCTGGCGGGGAGGCTTCAAGTTTCGCAATGTGTTTTCCTGTGTCGGCGGGCCACTGTGGGGTGGCCCGGCGCGGCAGGGCGGCGCCGGGGGCGCCGCGGATACGTTTGCGCGCAATTCAGTGACGTCTGCAAACGGGGGCGTGACCATTTTTCAGGCCCGCCCCGCCCGGGGCGCGCCGCTTCAGGCCATTTCCAGCGCGATCGCGGTGGCCTCGCCGCCGCCAATGCACAGCGTCGCCACGCCGCGCTTGCCTTGCGTCGCCTTGAGCGCGCCCAGCAGCGACACCATGATGCGCGCGCCCGAAGCGCCGATCGGGTGGCCGACCGCGCAGGCGCCGCCGTGGATGTTGACCTTGTCGCGCGGGATGCCGTGTTCCTTCATGGCGGCCATGGTGACCGCGGCAAAGGCTTCGTTGATCTCGAACAGATCGACGTCGGCGGTCTTCCAGCCGGTCTTGTCGTAGAGCTTTTTGATCGCGCCGACCGGGGCGGTGGTGAACCACTCGGGTTCCTGCGCGAAGCTGGCATGGCCGACGATGCGGGCGATGGGCTTGCAGCCGAGCTTCTTGGCGGTGGACTCGCGCATCAGCACCAGCGCGGCGGCGCCGTCGGCGTTGCCCGACGAGGACGCGGCGGTGATGGTGCCGTTGGCGGCGAAGGCCGGCTTGAGCGTCGGAATCTTCTCGACGTTGAGCTTTTGCGGACGCTCGTCCTGCTCGACCACCGTGTCGCCCTTCTTGGACTTGATGGTGACGGGCACGGTTTCCCATTTCAGCACGCCGTCGCGGGCGGCCTTCTGCGCGCGCGAGACCGATTCCATGGCGAAGGTGTCCTGTTCCTCGCGGGTGAAGCCGTACTTGGCGGCGCAGTCCTCGCCGAACGTGCCCATGGCGCGGCCCACCTGGTAGGCGTCTTCCAGGCCGTCGAGCATCATGTGGTCGTACATGGTGGCGTGGCCGGCGCGATAGCCGCCGCGCGCCTTGGTCAGCAGGTAAGGCGCGTTGGTCATGGATTCCATGCCGCCGGCCACCACCACGCCGTAGGTGTCGGCGATGATGCCGTCATGGGCCAGCATGGCAGCCTGCATGCCCGAGCCGCATACCTTGGACACGGTGATGGCGCCCACCGACGACGGGATGCCCGCCTTGATGGACGCCTGGCGCGCCGGGGCCTGGCCCTGGCCGGCTTGCAGCACGTTGCCCATCAGCACCGCGTCGACCTGATCGGGCTTGAGGCCGGCGCGCTCGAGCGCGGCGCCGATGGCGACGGCGCCCAGCTCATTGGCGGACAGCGTGGAAAATTCGCCCTGGAAGGCGGCCAGCGGGGTGCGCACGGCACTCACGATAACGATGGGATCAGACATGTGAACGCTCCTTGTCGATGGGGGACAACGTAAAGGGGAGGCTTCAAGGATCAATCTCCAAGGCAGTATAGACGTGGCCTTGTGCGCTGCGATAGCCGCATTGGAACAGGTGACCCGGCCCGAATTCCGGCGTGGCCGCGCGCAGCAAGCGCAGTTCCAGGCGCTGCGCGGCCGGATCGATGCGGGTAATGGTGACGTCGGGGAAGTCGAATTCGACGCGCGTGAGCGGCTGCATGCATTTGTAGAACGCTTCCTTGGCCGAGAACAGCAGCGTGGCGAACTCGGCGCGTGTCAGCGCGCCGGCATCGAAGCCGCGTTCCTCGGGCCGCATGCAGACTGATTCAATGGCATCCACCGCGCGCGCATCGGCAATCGCCTCGATGTCGATGCCGAGCGCGCGCACCTCGCGCCGCCGCGCCACCGCCACGGCCACCAGCCGGCGGCTGTGGCTGATGGAGCCGACGTAACCTTTGGGCCAGATGGGCGACCTGTCGCCGGCCACGCCGACCTGCGTGCCGGGGGCGTCCAGCGCCTGCAGCAGCGCCGCCGCCAGGCGCCGGCCGGCCTCGAACTCCGCCTGCCGGCGCTGCCCCGGCGGCAAGCCGCCTGGCGCCGTGGCGCCGGGCGTGATCCAGGCCAGCCGCTGCGCCACGCGCGGCCCCAGCGGCAAGTCGGGCAGGTGGCCGGCCTGCGTGTCAATCATGGCCGGCCGCCCTGGCGGGCGGGTATGGAAGGGGGAGTCGGGGGCTGTGGCATGCAAGGAATGAAACAGTGTTGGAATGCGCCGGGCCATCCTGGCCGGCACGGCGCGGCGGATCGCCCGGCAGGGGCCTGGAAATCGTCCGCGCGATGGCGCGCCAGACGGCGCCGCGGGCAGCGCGAAAACCCGTCTGAAACCGCAGGAAAAAGCCCATTCCAGGTGCCGATAGCTTCTTATACACTGGCGCCTCGAAGCCCGCACGGACAAGATGCGGGCCGCCACAAAAGCGCAACGGATTCCGCTGCGCAACGGCAAAACCGGCACGCTATCCGGGGAGACAATATGAGTGACTTTCACCTGACATTGCTCGCCTTCAAGGAATCTCCCGCGCCGCAAGTCATCTGCAGCGCGCGCAAGATCTCGGAATGCAATCACTCCTTCGCAAATCTGTTCGGCTACACGCGCAGGGAACTGGTGGGCAAATCCATTCTGCAGCTTTATCCCTCGCTGTCCGATTTTCACCAGATCGGTCAACGTTGCCTCAAGCACCTGGAAAGCAATTGCTACTACGAAGACGAGCGCTTCATGCAGCATCGCAGCCGCGAGGTGTTCTGGGCGCGGGCGCGCGGCATCACCCTGACCCCGGAGGACCCCTTCGACCTGATGATCTGGAGCTTCGAGCGTATCGCCGAGAGCTGCCTGCGCACGGCCAACCTGACGCGGCGCGAGCGGGAAATATCCGCTTACGTCGCCAACGGGCTGAGCTGTAAGGAGATCGCCATGCGGCTGGATATCTCCTACCGCACGGTGGAGGTGCACCGCGCCCGCATCATGCGCAAGCTGGACGCGAAAAACACCGCCGAACTGGTCTCGAAGATCATCCTGGTCGACAACATGGCCTGACCGGCGCCGCGCATCCTGTTTCATTTTCCCAGCATCATCTCGGGCAGGATCGTGACGATCACCGGGAAAAAGAACAGGATCAGCGTGGTGACCACCTCCATGATGACGAACCACCAGGCGCCCTGGAAGATGTGCGTCAGCGGCGTCTGGCGGTCGATGCCCGCGATGACGAACACATTCAGCCCGACCGGTGGCGTGATCAGGCCGATCTCGCACATCTTCACGGCCAGGATGCCGAACCAGATCGGGTCAAAGCCCAGCGACACCACGGTGGGAAACATGATCGGCAGCGTGATCACCAGCATCGAGAACGCGTCCAGGAACATGCCCAGCGGGAAGTAGGCCAGCAGCATCAGGCCGACCACCAGCAGCGGCGGAATGTCCGAGGACACGATTCCCTGGGCGATCTGCTGCGGGATCTGCACCAGGCTGAGGAACAGGCTGAAGAGGCCCGCGCCCAGCATGGTGAACAGGATCATCACGGTGGTGGTGACGGCGCTGCGCAGGCTTTCGACCAGCTTGCCGCGCAGTTGGCCGCGCGCCTGGCGGGCGCATAGCAGCATGACGAACGCGGCGAAGGCGCCGACCGCGGCGGCTTCGGTCGCCGTGACGAAACCCAGGTAGATGCCGCCCAGCACGATCGCGAACAACACCAGCACCTGCCAGCCGTTGCGGATCGAGCCGATGCGCTCGCGCCACGGGCTCTTGGGCAGCACCGAGGCGGCCATCCGCGGCGAGGCGCTGATGACGCGGATGCCGAGGATGAACACCAGGGTCGACAGCAGGCCGGGCAGCACGCCGGCCACCAGCATCTTGCCGGCCGAGACTTCGGTCAGCGCGGCGTAGAAGATCAGCAGCACGCTGGGCGGGATCAGCACGCCCAGCACGCCGCCGGCCGCCACCGCGCCGGCCGACAGGCGCGGATCGTAGCCGGTGCGCTTCATCTCGGGAATGGCCACCGCGCCCACGGTGGCGGCGGTGGCGACGCTGGAGCCCGAGGTCGCGGCAAAGCCGGCGCAGGTCAGCACGCTGGCGATGGCCAGCCCTCCGGGCATGTGCCCGACCCATTTGCGCGCCATGTCGAACAGCCTGCGCCCCACGCCGGCATGATGGGCGAAGGCGCCCATCAGGATGAACAGCGGGATGACGGTCAGTAGGTACGAGGCCGACTGGGCGTAGGAATACGACTTGAGGCGGTTCAACACGAAGGCGGTATCCTCGACCAGGATCAGGCCGGTGATGCCCGCCAGCGCCAGCGCGGCGAATACCGGCGCGCCCAGCAGCAGCAATACAAAGATCAGGCCGGTGGCGACCAGGGTTACGGTGATGTCATCCATGGGGCAAAGGTCCGGTAGCGTTCAATGCGGGGCCAGCGCGGGCGCGGCGGCAGCCACCGGCGCGGCGCGGCACAGGGCGCAGCCGGCCTGGGCCAGCATCTGCAGGGCGCCGAACCACAGGCCGGCGGCGACGATGGCCTTGGTCCACCAGATCGGCACTTCGACATAGCCCCAGCGAAACTCGCGGATCTGGATCGATTCGAGCGCCTCGCCAGTGGCGGGGTAGGCCAGCAGGGCCAGCACCACGGCCGCCGCCAGCCAGGCCAGCGCGTCCATCCACTGCGCCACGCGCGGCGGCACCTTGCGATGCAGCAGCGTGACACGGATGTGGGCGTCTTCCATCTGGGTCCAGCCCAGGCCGAGGAACACGATCACCACCAGGCTCAGTTCCGACATCTCGAACAGGCCGGGAATGGAATGGCCGTAGAGGGCCCGCACGATGGCGTCGAGCGTAATGCCGAACATCAGGAACAGCAGGAACAGGGTGGCGATGGCGCCGAACAGGTTGGAGAAGGCGCGCAACACCGCGCCCAGGCGGGTGGAATAGTCCATGGATGCTCTGCCAGTGGGCGGCCCGGCGCGCAGGCCGGGCCGTTGGAGGGGCGTCAGGCCTCGGCGGCCAGTTCGTCGAAGCGCTTCAGGCTGCCCTGCGTGTCGTACTTGGCGATGGCCTTGTCGACCAGGGCCTGCATCGCGGGGCCGTCCAGCCCGGCCGGCTTGGCCACCCGGTCGACCCAGCCGTCGGTCTGCGCCGGCTGCACCAGGGCCCGCGCGCGATCCTTCTCGGCCTGCGGCAGCGACGAGAACTTGGTGCCCTCGGCCTTGGCGGTCTTGACGTACTGGCGCGCGGCCGCCTCGTAGATGCGCGCGTATTCGCCGCCGTAGATCTCGCTGACGATCTGGTCGCTGGCCTGCTTGACCGGATCGGGGAAGGCGTTCCAGACCCGCGCGTTGATGATGGTGGCGGCCGGACCGTGGGGGCCGTCGCCGATGTCGGTGAAGTAGGGCGCGATCTCGTGCAGCTTGTAGGCCACGGCGGTGATGAAGTCGAAACCATAGACGCCGTCCAGCACGCCGCGCTCCAGCGCGGTGTAGACCTCGGGCGCGGCCATCGGCACGGCGGTGCCGCCCAGGCGCTCGATGACTTCGTTGGCGGCGCCATAACCCCGGATGCGCTTGCCGCGCAGGTCATCGATCGAGCGGATCGGCTGGCGCGTCACCAGGGGCGCGTAGTACCAGTTGGTCCAATACAGCACCTTGCTGTTGTAGCGCCGCTCCCACTCATCGCGCAGCGGCTGGTATTCGGCGTACACATCGCGGCACAGCCATTGCAGCGCGTCTGACCGGTGCATGCGGTAGTACCATTCCAGCCCGCGCGTCACGGGCAGCTGGGCCTGGTAGTAGCCCGGCGAGATCAATGACATTTCCGAGGTGCCGTCGCGCACTGCGGACAGGTGCTCGCCGACCTTGTTGAGCGACTGGGCCCAGTAGCGCCGCACCTTGACCGCGCCGTTGGTGCGGGTTTCGAGCTGCTTGAGATACCACTCGTCCAGCCGCGAGGGGCCGGCGCTCTCGCTGATGTACGTATCGAACTTGATGCTGACCGGCTTGGCCGCCGCGGCGGCGCGGCCGGTCCAGACGGCCGGGGCCGAGGCGCCCGCCAACAGGCTGGCCGCCTTGATGAAATCGCGTCTTCTCATGCTCTCCTCCTTGGGGGATTCCGGCTTCTGATGCGCCGGTTGATGGGCCGGGCCTGGTGCCAGCCTAGCCGGTGGATTCGGCACTGCGCAGCGTGGCGCGCAATGCGGTTTTGAGAATCTTGCCGTAGCTGTTCTTGGGCAGCTCTTCATGGAATACGTAGCGCTTGGGCTTCTTGAACGAGGCGATTTCGCCGCGGCACCAGGCGTCCAGTTCTTCGGGCGCCAGCGTGGCGCCTGGGCGCGACACCACGAAGGCCACCACTTCCTCGCCCCATTGCGCGCTGGGCGCGCCCACCACCGCCACCTCGCGCACGCCCGGATGGCGCGCCAACGTTTCCTCGACTTCGCGCGGGTAGATGTTGGAGCCGCCGGAGATGATCACGTCCTTGCTGCGGTCGGTCAGCGTCAGGAAGCCGGAGGGGTCGAGCCGGCCGATGTCGCCGGTGCGCAGCCAGCCGTCCACCAGGGTTTCGGCGGTCGCCGGATCGTTGCGCCAGTAGCCCTGCATGACGGCGTTGCCGCGCACCAGCACCTCGCCCTCGGTGCAAAGGGGCACGGTGCGCAGCGCGGCGTCGACCACGCGCAGTTCCATACAGCTCTGGGCGGTGCCGACCGAGGCCAGCCGCGCCGCGCGCTCGGGATGGGCGGCGTCGGCGATCACCTCGCGCGACAGGGCGGTGATGGTCATGGGGCTTTCGCCCTGGCCATAGATCTGCACGAAGCGCTGGCCGAGCACCGCCAGCGCGTCTTCCAGGTCGGCCAGGTACATCGGCGCGCCGCCGTAGATGATGGTCTTGATGCCGCGGCCATCGCGTCCGCCGGCGCGGGCCTGCTCGACCAGGCGCTTGATCATGGTGGGCGCGGCGAAGAACGACAGCGGGCCGCTCCGTTCGGCCAGCGTCAGGATCTCGGCCGGTTCGAAGCCGCGCGAGTCGGGCACGATATGGCGGGCCGCCTTGCGCACGTACAACACGTGGTACAAGCCGGCGCCATGCGACATGGGGGCGGCGTACAGCATGCCGTCGCCGGGCTCCACGGTTTCCACGTCGACGGCATAGCACAGGCCCATGGCCACCAGGTTGCGATGGCTCAGCATCACGCCCTTGGGCCGGCCGGTGGTGCCGGACGTATAGAACAGCCAGGCCAGCGCATCCGCATCCAGTGCCGCGGGCGGCGCCCACGGACCCGCCGTGGCGCAGGCCGCGGCGTAGCCGGCGCCATCGATTTCCAACTGGCGGCAGCCGGCTGGCAGGCAGTCCGCCGGCAGGTCGTCGAGCCGGTCGGTGAATAGGACGCTGGCATCGGCGTTGGCGGCGATCCAGCCGACTTCCTTCGGGTGCAGCTTGGGATTGATGGGCACCGCCACCGCGCCCAGCCACCAGGCCGCGTACAGCAACTCCAGGTATTCGACCCGGTTGCGCGCGAACAGGGCGATACGGTCGCCCGCGGCCACGCCGTAGTCACGTTGCAGCCAGTCGGCCAGGGCCGCCGCATGGCGGGCGAAATCACGGTAGCTGGCGTGCAGCTGCGCGCCGCGATACAGGGCCGGGCGCGCGCCGTGTTCCAGCGCCGCCGCCTGCAACCAGTTGGCGATGTTCATGCCGTCACGCCCGCACCGCTTCGAGCACCGAGGCGTAGTTCGCCACGGCCATGCCACCCATGTTGAAGACCAGCCCGAGTTCGGCGCCCGGGCGTTGCATGTCACCGGCGCGGCCGGTCAGCTGGCGGTAGGCCAGCGCGTGCATCGAGACCCCGGTGGCGCCCACCGGGTGGCCCTTGGCCTTGAGCCCGCCCGACAGGTTGATGGGCAGGTCGCCGTCGCGCCGCACCGTGCCTTCGGCCAGCACGCGGTGGCCTTCGCCCGGCGCGGCCAGGCCCATGGCTTCGTAGATCAGCAGCTCGGCGATGGTGAAGCAATCGTGCACCTCGGCGAAATCCAGGTCCTGCAGCTGGATGCCGGCATCCGCGTAGGCGCGCTGCATGGCGCGGTGCGGGCCCTCGAAGGCCAGCAGGTCGCGTCCCTCCAGCGGCAGCATGTCGTTGACCTGGGTGGCGGCGCGAAAGCGCACCTGGCGCGCATAGCGCGGCGCGCGCCGCTCGCAGGTCAGGATGACGGCAGCGGCGCCGTCGCTGATCGGCGAGCAGTCGGTCATGCGCAGCGGCGCCGCGATCATGGGATTGCGTTCCGAGATCGTGTTGCAGAAATCGGCGTCCAGTTCGCGGCGCAGCTGCGCCAGCGGGTTGCGCAGGGCGTTGGCGTGGTTCTTGGCGGCGATGGCGGCCATGACCGGCAGCGGATCGTCGTAGCGTTCGGCGTATTTCTCGGCCAGGCGCGCGAACTGCTGCGGAAAGCTCATGCCGCTTTCGCGCGGGTCGTTCTTGTAGCCGGCGCAGGCCAGGGCTTCGGTCACTTCGGGGGTGCTGCGCGAAGTCATCTTTTCGACGCCGATCACCAGCACGGTGCCGGCCGCGCCCGATTGGATCGCGCGCAGGCCCGAATGGATGGCGGCCGAGCCCGAGGCACAGGCGTTCTCGCAGCGGGTCGCGGGCTTGAAGCGCAGCGCGGGATGCGCCTGGTGCACCAGCGAGGCGGGAAAGGCATCGGGCACCAGGCCCGCGTTGAAATGCCCCAGGTAGATCGCATCGATCTCGGCGGGGTCGACACCGGCGTCCTCGATCGCCTCGTTGGCCGCCATCACGATGAGTTGCTCAAGATTCAACGCGTCCAGTTTGCCGAACGGCGTATGGCCGCTGCCCACGATCGAAACGCCCGAGTGGTCGAACATGTCCCTCTCCCCATGCACATTGATGTGCGGCGGTGGTGTGCTTATGCGAATCAAGTGTAGGGCTGCGCCAATACGTATCTCTATACGTGCATCCACGTATTCGAATACGTAGCGTCGGAGGGCGGGCGTGGACTCGTACGTACCGCGTTGCTCGCGCTTGGTGGCGCGATATCGGGCCGCGTGGCGGCCGCGATGTGACGCGAGAAATACGACGCAGAGGTCCGGATTCAGGCGCTTTCGAGCACGTTGGCGTGTATTCGCGGCACGCTCTTGCGGCGCGGCGGGCGAGATACGGCAATGCGTGTTTTTGCTCGAATAAATGGGGGTGTACGTACGTGTGAAGCGGCAGTGACGCGTCTGGAATTTTCAAATCATCTGTATAAGAATTCGTCGACGCGAGCATGCGGGCGACAAGCAACGCACGAGAAAAAAATGCTGTCGCCATGGTCGGAATTGTCTTTCAAAGGAAGAGCAGATCATGACGAGTTTCGTATCGCTTTTGGTTGGAGACGGCAGTGTTCTGGTTCGTTGCGGCGAACTGCTGATGGCGAAGGGGCACCGCATCAATGCAGTGATTTCCACCGATTTGACCGTGCGCGCGTGGGCCGCCAAGGCTGGCATTCCGCAATATGCGCGGGACGACGCGGTCAAGCCGGAATCGCGGCTGTCGGCCGACATTCTCTTTAGTATCGGCAACTACTCGGTGATCCCGGACGCGCTGCTGCAGCGCGTCGGGCGCATGAGCATCAACTACCACTATGGCCCGTTGCCGGAATACTCGGGCCTGCACGTGCCGGCCTGGGCGGTGTATGACCGCGCCACCGACTACGCCATTACCTGGCACCGCATCGGCGAGATCATCGACGGCGGCGGCATCCTCAAGCGCGTCGCGGTGCCGATCGAATCGACCGACACGGCGCTGTCGCTGGGCCTGAAGTGCGACGAGACCGCGATCCAGAGCTTTGGCGCGCTGGTCGACGAACTGGCCGCCGGCCGCGAGCAGGAGACGCCACAGGACCTGTCGCGGCGCCGCTATTTCTCGCGCCATTCGCAATTCTCGGCCGAAGGCCTGATCGACTGGCACCAGGACGCCGAGCAGATCGCCGCCATGGTGCGCGCCACCGACCATGGTCCCTTCAGCAGTCCGCTGGTGTGGCCCAAGGCCTTGATCGACGGCCGCGTGCTGGCCGTGCGCAAGGTCAGCATCGAGGCGCGCGCCGACGGCGCGACGCCGGGCGACGTGGTGGCGGCCGATGCGTTCGGCGCCGGCATCGCCACCGGCAACCGCGTGCTGCGGCTGGAGTCGCTGTGCACGCTGGAAGGCGAGGAGGTCGCCATCGCCGATCTGGTCAGCGCTGGCAGCCTGCGGGCGGGCGCGCGGCTGGTTTCGGTGGGCGAGCAGGCCCGGGCCCGGGTGACGGCGGCCGGGACCGCCGCATCGGGCGCGACGGCGTACTGGCGCGGCCAATGGAACGCATGGCAGCCGTACCGGCTGCCGTACGCACGGCCGGCCGTGGCCGAGACCAATACCGCGCCAATTGTCGGCAAGCTGCCCGCTGCGGGCGGCGCGGACCGTGAACAGGCTTTCCTGGCGCAGGCCGTGGGTGGCCTGTGCACATTTCTGGCGCGCGCCTCGGGCGCGGCCGATCTGCACGTGGCGGTAGCGGTGCCGCGCGGCGAAGTCGCAGCGGACTGCCGCGATGTGTTCTGCGCCTGGGCGCCGGTCCTGGCGCGGCTGGATGCGGCGGCGCCGCTGGCGGATAACCTGGCGGCGGTGGCCGCCGCCCTGGACGCGGCCCGCGGGCATGGCCTGATTCGCCGCGATCAGATCGGCCGCGACGCCACGCTCGCCGCGCGCCATGCGCGCGGCGAACTGACTCCGGATGTGCTGGTGTCGAGCCAGGTCCCGGCCGCGTTGGCCGCCGACGAGGACCGCCCGGCGCTGGAGTTCGTGCTGCTGGCCGGCGGTGAGGCGTTCGAATTGCATTTCAACCCGCGCAAGATCGCGCGCCGCACCGCCGCCCAACTGGCGGCGCAAGTGGCCGACTGGTGTCGCCGCCTGCCCACCTGCGCCGACCGCGCGCTGGGCACGGTCGAGGCGCTGTCGGCCAGCGAGCGGCAGGTGCTGGTGGAACAGTTCAACGCCACCGACGACGACGCCACGCTGGGCGCGGTGGTGCACGAACTGTTCGAGCAAGCCGCCGCCAGCAACGAGGGCAGGGTGGCGCTGCGCTGCGCCGATCAGGCCATGTCATATGGCGAACTGAACGCCAGCGCCAACCGGTTGGCCGGCGTGCTGCGTCGCAAAGGCATCGGGCGCGGGCAGTTGGTGGGCGTGTGCCTGGACCGATCCATCGATATGGTGGTGGCGCTGCTGGCGGTGCTGAAGTCGGGCGCGGCCTATGTGCCGATCGACATGGCATTTCCTGCGGATCGTATCCGCCAGATGCTGGAGGCGGCCCAGCCGGCGCTGCTGATCGCGCCGCCGGCGGCGCGCGATGGCAGCCTGAGCCCCTGGGCCGAGCGTTGCCTGGACCTGGGCGCGGCCCTGGCCCAGGCCGACGACGACAGCGCCAACCCGCCGCGCGCGGCGCGGGCCGATGACCTGGCCTATGTGATTTTCACGTCCGGTTCCACCGGCAAGCCCAAGGGGGTGGAGGTCACGCACGGCGCGCTCGGCAACTTCCTGCTGTCGATGCGGACCCAGCCGGGCTGCGAGGCCGGCGACAGCCTGCTCGCGGTCACCACCATCTCCTTCGATATCGCGGCGCTGGAACTGTTCCTGCCGCTGATCAGCGGCGCCAGCGTGGTGATTGCGCGGCAGCAGGAAAGCCTGGACGGCCAGACGCTGCTGGACCTGATGCGCCGCCATGCCGTGACCATGATGCAGGCCACGCCCACCACCTGGCAGTTGCTGCTGCAATCGGGCTGGCCGCGCGCCGTCGCGCTCAAGCGCCTGCTGTGCGGCGGCGAGCCCTTGCCGCGTGCCCTGGCCGACGAGCTGCTGGCGCGCGCCGAGTCGGTGTGGAACATGTACGGCCCGACCGAGACCACGGTCTGGTCGAGCGTCTGGCAAGTGCAGCCGGGCGAGGACATCGTCATCGGCCGGCCCATCGCCAATACGCAGCTGTACGTGCTGGATGCCAACCTGGCGCCGGTGCCGGCCGGCTTCGCTGGCGAGCTGTGCATCGGTGGCGCCGGCGTGGCGCGCGGCTACCACAAGGACGCGGCGCAGACCGCGGCGCAGTTCGGTCCCAACCCGTTCGGGTCGGGCGCGCTGTACCGCACCGGCGACCTGGCGTGCTTCAAGGAGCCGGGCAAGCTGGTTGTGCTGGGCCGCAATGACGGCCAGATCAAGCTGCGCGGCTTCCGCATCGAATTGGGCGAGGTCGAGGCCGCCGTGGCCAGCCACGAGGATATCGGCCGCGCCGTGGTGGTGGGCCGCAACGATCAACTGGTGGCCTATTGCCTGCGCAATACCGCGCCTGCCGGCGCAACCCAGGACCGGCGCGCCGAAGCCACCGCCGTGACCGAGTGGCGTGACGTCTGGGACCGCGCCTACGAGCCGGGCGGGGCCGATCCCACCTTCAACACCGCCGGCTGGCACAACAGCTACGATGGCCTGCCGTTCGCGGCGGACGAGATGCGCGACTGGCAGCAACGCACGGTCGAGCGCATCCTGGCCACCGGCCCGGAGCGTGTCTTCGAGATCGGCTCGGGCACCGGCCTGGTGCTGTTCGGCGTGGCGCCCAAGGTCAGTCAGTACCGGGCCATCGACGCCTCCAGCCAGGCGGTCGACCAGATCAACCGCCACCTTGGCGGCCTGCCGCAGGCCGCATGCGAACACCGCCTGGCCCATGACCTGCCGGAAGTGGCGCCGGGCAGCTACGATACGGTGGTCATCAACTCGGTGGCGCAGTATTTCCCCAGCGCGGACTATCTGCTGTCCGTGCTGGACTGGGCCACCCAGGCCGTGACCGACGGCCGCATTTTCATTGGCGACGTGCGCGACTTGGCGCTGCTGGAGGCGTTCCACGCCGACGTCGCCAATTTCCAAGGCCTGTGCAGCCTGTCGGCGGACGAACTGCGCCGGCGCGCGCAGCGCGGCCTGCGCTCGGAGCGCGAACTGGTGCTGGCGCCGGAGTTCTTCGCCAGCCTGCCGTCGGTATATCCGCGGATTTCGCGCGTCGAGATCCTGCTGCGCGATGGCGCCTACGTCAACGAGATGTCGCGTTTCCGCTTCGACGTCATCCTGCATCTTGGCGCGCCCGCCGCCGGCCGCGCCGAGGCGCAGGCCGCGAGTGCGCTCGACTGGCACCGCGACGGGCTCGACCTGGCGGCGCTGGCGCAGCGCCTGGCCAAGGGCGGCAAGCCGCTGGCCATCGCCAACATTCCCAACGGACGGCTGGCCGACGTGCAGCAGCGGGTCGGCCACGTACTCGACGCCAAGGCCACGGCCGGGCCGGGCCAGTGGATCGATCCACGCGACCTGGCGCAGGCCGCCGAGGCGGCCGGCTATCGCATGGCCATGCTGCCCAGCAGGGCGCGCGATATCTGGGCCTTCGACGCGGTGTTCTGGCCGGCCGGCGAACAGCCCGACCTGGCCTGGCAGGCGCCGCAGGCCGCCACGCGCGAGACCCTGGCGCAGTGGGCCAATCAGCCGGCAGCCGGGGCGCCGCCGCGGCCGGCGCTGCAACGCGTGCTGCGGCCCTGGCTGGAGGCGCGCCTGCCGGGCTACATGATCCCGGACTTCTTCGTCGAGCTGGACGAGTTCCCGCTGACGCCGAACGGCAAGATCGACCGCAAGGCGCTGCCCGAGCCCACCGAGGTGATGCTGGAGCCGGCGGTGCAGCCCACCAACGAACTGGAACAGCAGTTGCAGGCGGTCTGGGCCGAGGTGCTGGGACACGACCGCATCGGCATCCACGACAGCTTTTTCAAGATCGGCGGCAATTCGCTGCGGGTGGTGCGGGTGCAGGCCGAATTGCAGAAGCTGCTGGGCCGCAATGTATCGACCTCGACCCTGTACGAGCACTTCACCATCAAGGATCTGGCCGCGCACCTGGCCGGCAACAAGAAGGCGGCGCTCAATACGCCCAAGCGCCGCAATGCGCTGGCCGATGAGCCCATCGCCATTGTGTCGATGGCCTGCCGCCTGCCGGGCAATGTCAACACGCCCGAAGACCTGTGGAGCCTGCTCGAACGCGGCGGCGACGGTATCGTCGAAGTGCCCAAGGAACGCTGGGACGCGGCCGCCATCTATGACGCCGACCCGGACGCGCGCGGCAAGTCGTACTGCATGCGCGGCGGCTTCGTCACGCCCATCGACCTGTTCGACGCGCCGTTCTTCGGCATTTCGCCGCGCGAGGCGCGGGCGCTCGATCCGGCCCAGCGCATGATGCTGGAAGTCACGTCGGAGGCGATCGAGCACGCCGGCTATTCGATGGACCAGCTGCGCGGCAGCCAGACCGGCGTCTTCATCGGCATCGGCAAGGGCTACCACGAGTATGGCCTGGCGCTGGCTGGCGGCCTGGCCGACCTGGACGGCTACGTCGGCACCGGCTCGGCCGGCAGCACCATGTCGGGCCGGGTTTCGTATGTGCTGGGCCTGGAAGGGCCGAGCATGACGGTCGACACCGCCTGCTCGTCGTCGCTGGTGACCACGCACCTGGCCTGCAATGCGCTGCGCCAGGGCGAATGCGACCTGGCGGTGGCCGCGGGCGTGACGCTGATGCTGTCGCCCGACCTGCACGTGGAATTCAGCCGCCTGCGCGGCATGTCACCGGACGGGCGCTGCAAGTCGTTCTCGTCCAGCACCGACGGCACCGGTTGGAGCGAGGGCGCGGCGGTGGTGGTGCTCAAGCGCCTGTCGGACGCGCAACGCGACGGCGATCCGATTCTGGCGATCCTGCGCGGCACCGCCGTCAACCACGCCGGCCACAGCGCCAGCCTGACCACGCCCAGCGGCCCGGCGCAGCAGCGCGTGATCCGCCAGGCGCTGGCCATGTCGGGCCTGCAGCCGTCGGACATCGACTACCTGGAGGCGCACGGCACCGGCACCAAGCTGGGCGATCCGATCGAGGGCAATGGCCTGGCGGCGGTGTTCGGCGGCAGCCACACGGCCGAGCGGCCGCTGTGGGTCGGCTCGGTCAAGTCCAACCTGGGCCACACCCAGGCGGCGGCCGGCCTGGCCGGCGTGATGAAAGCGGTGCTGGCGATGCACCACGAGAAATTGCCCATCACCCTGCACGTGGTCGAGCCGACCCCGGCGGTGGACTGGGATGCCGCGCAGATGGCGCTGGTGCAGCAGGAGCAGCCATGGCCGGCGGGCGAGCGGCCGCGCCGCGCCGGCGTCAGCTCCTTCGGGATTGGCGGCACCAATGCCCACGTTGTTGTCGAAGAACCGCCCAAGCCGGTCGCGCCGGCCCGCGCCGCCAAGCCGGTGGCGCCGCCGGAATCGCTGCCCTTCGTGCTGTCGGCCTTCACCCTGCCGGCGCTGCGCGCGCAGGCCGACAAGCTGCACCTGCACATGGGCATGAACATCCAGGACCGCTTCCTGGACGTGGCCTATTCGCTGGCCACCACCCGCACGCATTTCCGCAAACGCCTGGTGGTGTTCGCCAAGGGCAAGTCGGACCTGCTGGATGCGCTGGCCTCGTATGCCCGCACCGGCGAAGTGCCGGCGGGCGCGGTCAGCATGGTCGATGAGCGCGAGCGCGAGTGCCGCCTGGCGCTGCTGTTTACCGGCCAGGGCAGCCAGTTGCCCGGCATGGGCAAGGGGCTGTACCAGTCCAACCCGGTGTTCCGCCAGGCGCTGGACGACATTGCGCAGCGCTTTACCGAGTTGGAGAAGCCGCTGCTGGATGTGATGTTCGCCGAGGCCGGCACGGCCGAGGCGGCCTTGCTCAACCGCACCGACTTCACCCAGCCGGCCTTGTTCGCGCTGGAGGTGGCATTGTGGCGCGTGTGGGAGAACTGGGGCGTGCAGCCGGAACTGCTGCTGGGCCACAGCATCGGCGAAATCGCCGCTGCCCACGCGGCGGGCGTGTTCGACCTGGACGACGCCTGCCGCCTGGTGGCCGCGCGCGGCCGCCTGATGCAGGCGCTGCCGGCCGGCGGTGGCATGGCATCGCTGGAGGCCAGCGCCGCCGAGGTCGAGGCTGCCCTGGCCACGCTCGGCCTGGCCGCGCAGGTCTCGCTGGCCGGCCTGAATGCGCCGCAACAGACGGTGGTGTCGGGCGACCTCGACAGCATCGACAAGGTGGTGGCGCACTTCAAGCAGCAACAGCGCAAGGCCAAGCGGCTGGAGGTGTCGCACGCCTTCCACTCGCATCTGCTGGAACCGATGTTGGGCGCCTTCCGCCAGGTGGCGCAATCGCTCAATTACGCCACGCCCAGGCTGGCGCTGGTCAGCAGCCTGACCGGCGAGCTGGCCAGGCGCGGCGAAATGGCCCAGCCCGAGTACTGGGTGCAGCAGGCGCGCCAGGCGGTGCGTTTCAACGCCGGCATGCGCACTCTGTACCAGCAGGGCATCAACGCCTTCCTGGAACTGGGGCCGCAGCCGGTGCTGTCGGGCATGGGCGCGGCCTGCCTGGCCGATGACGGTCCGGTCACCTGGGTGGCGTCGCTCAACCCGGCCAAGGACGAGACCCAGACCCTGCAGAAGGGCCTGGCCGAGCTGCATGTGCTGGGCGCGGCGGTGGACTGGCGCGGCTTCTTCGCGCCGTATGGCGGCGAGCGGGTCAAGCTGCCCACCTATGCCTTCCAGCGCGAGCGCTACTGGCTCGAACCGATGCCCACGCGCACCGTCGGCGCCGGCCTGAACGACGCCAACCACCAGTTGCTGGGCGGCGGCGTGCAGATCGCCGGCACCGACATGACGATGTTCACCACGGTGGTGGCGGCCGACGAGCCGGCCTGGGTGCAGGAGCACCAGGTGATGGACGCGGTGCTGATGCCGGGCACCGCCTTCTTCGAAGCCATGCGCGCCGCAGGCCGCCAGGTCAAGGGCCCGTGGGACCTGGCCGACGTGATCATCCTGGCGCCGATGGTGCTGACACCGGGGGTGCCGGTGCGCATGCAGATCACCGTGGGCGCGGAATCGGGCGGGGCCCGCACCGTGCACGTCTACAGTTCGCCGGAAGCGGACGAGGACGGCGAATGGCAACTGCATGCCGAAGGCAAGCTGGTGGCGGCGCAAGTCGCGCGCCAGGAGGCCGTCGAGCTGCCGCCGCCGGACGGCGATCCGATCGACGTGGCCGCGCTCTACCAGGACCTGCATGAACTCGGCTACGGCTATGGGCCGACGTTCCAGGGCATCAACGCCGCCTGGCACGTGGACGGCGATGTCTGGGCGCGGGTGGCGCTGCCGGAGGCGGCCGCCTCCTCGGCGATCCGCTACGGCCTGCATCCGGCGCTGCTGGATTCGTCGATGCATTCGTTGCTGCTGACGCAACGCCTGAAGGCGCAGGTGGGCGACGACGTGTTCGTGCCGTTCGAGGCCGAACGCCTGTCGGTCTGGAAGGACGGCCTGGCCGAAGTCTGGGTCAAGGTGGCGCAGTTCGAGATGGGCGAGGGCGAGTTCTGGGCTTCGCTCGACCTGTATGACGCCGACGGCGAGCATGTGGGCCGATTGCAGCGCCTGCACGCGCGCCGCATCGACCGCGCCGCGCTGCGGCGCCTGGCGCAGGCCGGCATCGACCGCTTCCTGTTCCGCACGCAATGGCAGCCGGTCGAAGCGCCCGAAGCCGTGTTCGGCGGCACCTGGGGCCTGCTGGGCGGCAGCGGCACGCCGTGGGCCGACGAGGTGCGCTCGCGTCTGATGCAGGCTGGCGCGCAGGTGGTCGACATCGCCCAGTTGAACGAGGCCGAGGCCTGCGATGGCGTGATCCAGCTGTGGGCCGGCGACGCCCAGGTGATCGAGCCGTCGCACCGCCAGGCCGCCAGCGCGTTGTTGCAGGTGCAGGAACTGGCGCTGGCCGGCTTCGCCAAGCCGGTCATCTGGGTGACGCGCGGCGCCGTCGGCACCAGCAGCGACGATCCGGTGTCCGACCTGGGCGCCAGTCCGTTGTGGGGCCTGCTGCGCACCGCGCGCAACGAGCATCCGGAACTGGCCCTGCGCATCGTCGATCTGGGCGAGACCGCGGCCGACCTGGACACGCTGGCATCGGCGCTGGCGCTGGCTGACGAGCCCGAATGCGCGCTGCGCGGCGGCAAGGTCCTGGCGCCACGCCTGAAGAAGGCGCCGGCGAACGCCGGACTGGCGCTGCCGGCCGAAGGCAACTGGCGCCTGGAAATCGCCACCAAGGGCCGCCTGGACCAGCCGCTGTCGGTCAAGACGCTGGTGGATGAGCCTTTGGCGGCGGGCGAGATCCGCGCCGCGGTCAAGGCCACCGGCGTGAACTTCCTGGACGTGCTGAACGCCCTGGGCATGGTGGAAATTCCCGCGCTGGGCCTGGAGTTCGCCGGCGTGGTCACCGAAGTCGGCAGCGCCGTCAAGCACCTCAAGCCGGGCGATCCGGTGCTGGGGCTGGCGCGCGGCGCCTTCGGCTCGTCCATCGTGGTGGATGCGCGCCAGGTGGTGGCCAAGCCGGACAACCTCAGCTTCGAGGAGGCCGCCACCATTCCCATGACCTTCCTGACGGCGTGGTACGGCCTGCACGTGCTGGGCAACATGCAGCCCGGCGAGCGCGTGCTGGTGCATGCGGCGGCCGGCGGCGTCGGCATGGCGGCGGTGCAACTGGCGCGGCTGCACGGCGCCGAGGTCTACGGCACCGCCAGCGAACCGAAGTGGCCGGCGCTGCGCAAGCTGGGGCTGGCCGATGACCACATCGGCACCTCGCGCAGCCTGGACTTCGTCCAGACCTTCGCCGAGACGGCGCCGGGCCGCAGCTTCGACATTGTGCTCAACTCCCTGGCGCGCGAGTTCATCGACGCCAGCTTCGCCATGCTCAAGCCGGGCGGACGCTTTCTGGAGATGGGCAAGATCGACCTGCGCGACCCGGCCTGGGTCGAGGCCAACCATCCGGGGGTGACCTACCGCGTCTACAACCTGCCCGAGGCCGGCGTCGAGCGCATCCAGGAGATGCTGACCGCGATCGCCGCGCTGTTCGCCGAGGGCAAGCTCAAGCCGCTGCCGCTGCGCACCTTCCCGCTCGACAATGCTTCGGACGCGCTGCGCTTCATCGCGCAGGCGCGCCACGTCGGCAAGGTGGTGCTGGTGCCGACGCAGCGCCGCGGCATGGTCGATCCGGACGGCGCGGTGCTGGTCACCGGCGGCCTGGGCGGCCTGGGCCGCTACGTATCGAAGTGGCTGGTGCAGAACCATCAGGTGCGCGACCTGGTGCTGACCTCGCGCAGCGGCATGCGCTCGCCGGATGCCGAGGCCTTTGTGGCCGAGCTGGCCGAACTGGGCGCCCGCGCCACGGTGATGGCGTGCGACGCGGCCGACGCCGATGGCCTGCAACGGGTCATGGCCGAGTTCGGTGAGGACCGGCCGCTGCGCGGCGTGGTGCACGCCGCCGGGGTGCTGGACGACGGCATGCTGGCCGGCCTGACGCCGGAGCGCTTGGACACCGTGTTCGCGCCCAAGGTCGACGGCGCCTGGCACTTGCACCGCCTGACGCAGGACCTGCCGCTGGACTTCTTCGTGCTGTTCTCGTCGATCTCCGGCGTGACCGGCGCGCCGGGCCAGGGTAACTACGCCGCCGCCAACACCTTCCTGGACGCGCTGGCGCACCACCGCCGCGCCAAGGGCCTGGCGGCGACCTCGGTGGCCTGGGGCGCGTGGGACGGGCAGGGCATGGCCGCGCGCCTGAGCGATGCCGACAAGACGCGCTTCAGCCGCCAGGGCATGGAGGCGCTGGGTCCGACCGAGGCGCTCGACCTGTTCGAGGCCGCCGTCATGGGCGATGCGCCCATGGCCGTGGCCGCCGCGCTCGACCTGGGCCGCCTGCAGCGCACGCTGGAGGACAACAACGGCGGCAGCGCGCCGGCGCTGTACCGCGAGCTGTTCAGCCGCGCGGCGGGGGCGCGTGGCGCGGGCGGCGGCGGGGGCGGCGGCGCCGGCCTGCGCAAGCTGCTGGTGGAGACCGCGGTCGAGCAGCGCGAGGCCGCGGTGCTGGATGCGGTGCGCGCCGAGGTGGCCAAGGCGCTGGAGTTCGCCTCGCCGGAGGATGTGGACGTCAGCCTGCCGCTGCAGGACATCGGCATCGACTCGCTCACCGCCGTGCTGCTGCGCAATCAGCTCTCGGACATGACCGGTCTGGCGCTGCCCGCCAAGATCGCCTTTGACCATCCCAACCTGCGGGCGCTGAGCCAGTTCCTGCTGGAGAAGCTGACCGAGGCGGGACTGGAAAGCCAGGAAGCCCCGGCCGAGACCGCCGCGGCGCCCCGGGAGGCGGCCGGCGGCCGCCGCCTGGACGACCGCGTGGCGCGGCGCGGCTACCTGGAGCCGGAATTGCAGTTCGATAACGTGGTGACGCTGGAAGCGGAGCCGGAAGCCGTCTTCGTCACCGGCTCCACCGGCTTTGTCGGCGCCTTCCTGCTGCACGAACTGCTGCGCGCCAACGTCATCGCCTACTGCCTGGTGCGGGCCGACGATGCCGAGAAGGCCATGGCGCGGCAGGTGGAGATTCTGCAGAAGTACGATCTCTGGCAGCCGGAATACGCGGCCCTGCTCAATCCGGTGGTGGGCGACCTGACCCAGCCGCTGTTCGGCCTGTCCGAGCACGAGTTCGATCAGTTGGCGAATCAGGTGGACGCCATCTGCCACTCGGGCGCGCTGGTCGATTGGATGCTGCCGCTGGACAACTATCTGGCGCCCAACGTGGTCGGCACGCACGAGGTGCTGCGGCTGGCCTCGCGCGGGCGCGGCAAGACGGTGCACTTCGTCTCGACCGCCGCCACGCTGCCGCGCTACCTGGGCTACGAGGTGTCCAAGGACGAACGCGAATACGGCTACCTCAGCTCCAAGTACATGGCCGAACAGATGGTGGCGGCGGCGCGCTGGCGCGGGGCCAAGGCCTCGATCTACCGCCTCCCGTTCGTCGGCGCCAGTTCCACCACGGGCCATTTCCGGCTCGATCGCGGCGACTTCCTGCACAACCTGATCTCGGGCTGCATCGCCATGGGCAGCTTCCCGCTGCTGGGGTCGGACATCGGCGGCGTGCTGCCGGTGGACTACCTGGCCGGGGTCATCGCCCAGGTCATGACCCGCGACCAGGCCCGCATCGGCCAGGACTACGACTTCGCCAACCCGCAGGCGCCTGGCTTCAACAGCCTGGTGCAGCACATCCGCGGCGCGGGCGCGCAGGTCGGCAGCGTGCCGTTCGAGCAGTGGAAGGACGATGCGCTGGCGTATGCGCAGGCCAACCCCAAGAGCGCCATCGCGCGCATCGCGGCGGTGCTGGACGGCCTGGGCGTGCAGAGCGACCTGGAGCAGATGTTCGACGGTTTCCCGGTGGGCCGGCAGGTGTTCGGCGGCGAGGTCTATCCCTGCCCGCCGGTCGATGCCAGGCATGTCCAGCCCTACGTGGACCGGATCCTGGCCGCGATGCCCGCCGTCCGGCAGGCGCAGGAGTTGGCGCCGGTATCGCAGCCGGCTTGAGCCAGTTCGACCCGTCGCCGGGGCGGCGCCAGCCAGGCGCCGCCCGCCGGGCGGCGTTCTCAAACCGATTTCCACGACCCGTGGAGGATTTGAATGACTACCCTCGAATTGCAAGAGCAACCGCAAACCGCCGCGCCGCAAGCAGCCCAGGGCACCGGCATCTGGCAGAAGACCGGCACCTTCCTGAACGAGGCGGCCGGCGTGCACGCCCGCCATCTGGTGCGCGTGCTGGACCGCTACACGGTCGATGCGGCCGCCGTGGCCTCGCGCCTGCCGCCCAACCGCGTCCTGAACACCTGCTGCTTCTATCCCGAGCACCAGCCCACCCAGGTCATCCAGATGAATGTGGATGCCGATCTGGCCAGCAAGCTGCGGCGCGAGCTGCGCCTGCAGGCCAAGGTGGCGGGCAGCTTCTCGGACACGTCGGTGGGTACGTATTTCCCGCTGTCGACCATGTTCGAGAACAGCGCCCTGTTCATTCCCTCGGCCAAGCGCTTCTATGACGACAACCAGGACAAGGTCATGGAGCACTTCCCGCAGGCGGCCACCACCGTGGTCAACGCCTTCGTGGTGCCGGCGGGCAAGAAGCCCTATGGCACCCATTCGGCCAGCGGCATCGCCCTGCAGATCCCGTCGCTGGTCAAGAAGGGGCTGGGCTTTCCCAAGCATTACAAGAGCTTCCACACCGCCCTGACGCCCACGCCGATCACGCGCCAGCCGTTCGTCATCTTCGAGGACGCCGAGGTCGAAGCGCCCAACCTGAATTTCGTCTACATGAAGATGCTGGACATGGACCTGGAGCCCGAGGAAAAGGCGGCCATCGACAAGGCCCTGTACCTGTACACCGAAGGACTGCTGTCGGAAATCGACCTGCCCACGGTGCGCGACTTCCTGATGGCCAAGTATTGGGAGAAGAAATACGCCGACAAGCCCTCGTCCGGGTGGTTCTGCGATTCCAAGGTGGGTCAGGCGCTGTTCTTCGACAACTATCGGGCGCACGCCGACAGCACCTTGCCGCAGGCCACCGAGGACCGCGTCACCATCGACTTCCGCTGCTTCTCCAAGGTGGAGTATCCGGCCGGTATGACCAGCGGGCTGGACTTCATCGTCGATCCCAAGGAACGCGCCTACCAGACCAAGCGCAAGCGCGCCGGCATCGAGTTCCTGCTGACCGCGCTGGGTTACCACGATATCGACGAGTTCCTGAAGATGATCTTCGGCTCGCCCTACGGCCACATCAATCCGTTCGAGCTGCTGACCGACCTGCAGTTCGGCGTCTACAACAAGACCCGCCATCATCTGCTCGACCAGAACCTGGACGCGCACTACGAGCGGGTCGAACGCCTGTACGAGCAGATCGAGCGGGACGGCGAATATGTGTTGCCGGAGCGGGCGCGCCAGTGCCTGGCGGCGATGGCGGGGAGCTGATGATGGCGGATACCGCGCAAGACCCGGCCTTCGCGGCCATCCTGGAAAAGTACTGCGCCATCACGCGGGTGCCGTATGACGCTTTCACCCGCGCGTTCCTGGGGCGCTGCCAATCGTTCTCGGTCAAGGCCAATGGCGCCGTCTACAAGTACTACCGACGCGGCGCCGGGCCGACCGTGGTGCTGGCGCACGGCATCCACAGCCACCTGGGCAGCATGGTGCCGCTGGCCGAACAATTGCTGGACCTGGGCTACGAAGTGGTGCTGTTCGACATGCCGGCGCATGGCGAGGCCGCCGGCAGCGGCACCGACCCGGTGCAGGTGCGCGACTTCATCCGCAAGGTCTGCGCCCGGCTGGGCGAGATCCACGCGGTGGTCAGCCATTCGCTGGGGGGCTTGTGGGCGCTGTCGGCCATGCATCAGGGGTTCCGCGCCGACGCCTTTGTCTCGATCGCGACGCCGTCGAGCACGCGCTTCCTGGTAGAGAAGTTCGTGCAGCTCAACCAGCTCGACAGCGATATCGAGGCCCGGTTGTGCGCCGAGCTGGAGCGGCGCCATGGCGCCGCGTTGTGGACCGACTATGCGCCGCGCCATATCGTCGGCACGCTGGACCTGCCCGGCCTGGTGATCCACGGCGCGCGGGACGACTTCGTGCCGCCGGCGCACGCGCAGGAACTGGCCGATGCGTGGCCCCAAGCCACGCTGGAGATCGTCGATGGCGCGGGCCATTTCGAGATCCTGGGCCTGGGCGCCGTCGGCAAGCGGGTCGGGGCCTATCTGCGCGAGGTGCCGGTGGCCGCCGCGGCATGAGCGGCTCGCCCCGGCGCCGGCGGGCCGGGGCTTTTTTTCCATAAAACGCTTTTGACAGGACTTGGGATCACAGATGAAACACGCAACGCAAGTCGAAACCCTGCGGAAGATGTTCAAACTGCGCGAAGTGGACCGCGACGAAGACATGCTGGGCCGGGTGGTGCAGGTGCCGGCCAGCGTCTATATGGACGAGGGCGTGCTGCAGCGCGAACTCGACACGGCTTTCCGCGACTATCCGCTGGTGGTGGGCGCGTCGACCCAGGTGCGCGAACCCGGGTCATATCTGCTCAGTCCCTGGGACCGGCTGCCGTTCGTGGTGGTGCGCGACAAGGGCGGCGCGCTGCGCGCCTTCCTGAACGTGTGCCGTCATCGCGGCGCGCGCCTGGTGTCCGGCAACGAGACGGAACTGAAGTTCTTCACCTGTCCGTTTCACGGCTGGGTCTATGGCCTGGACGGCGAGCTGAAGGGCGTGACCAAGCCCTATAACTTTCCCGATCTGGACTGCCAGCAGCACAAGCTGGTGGAGCTGACCGTGACCGAGCACATGGGGCTGGTCTGGCTGCATCCCACGCCGGGCGCCAGCATCGATCTGGATGCCAGCCTGGGCGCCGACATGAGCGAGGAGATCGCCGGCTTCAAGCTCGACGAGCTGGTCCTGCACAGCCGCAAGGTCAGCACCCTGAACGCCAACTGGAAGCTGCTGCTCAAGACCTACCTGGAGCGCTACCACGTGCCGATCCTGCACAAGCACACCATCGGCCCGGTGTTCGAGAAAGGGGTGATCGCGCATTTCGAGCACGGCCTGCACATCCGCATCGCCGCGGCCAAGACCAACCTGATGGAGGCGGCCGCCAACGATCCGCAGTCCTGGCGCATCCTGGACTACGCCTCGGTGTTCTACACGCTGTTCCCCAATACCTTTCTCATCAACCACGCCAATATCGTGTCGCTCAATTCCTTCTATCCGATCGCGCCCGACAAGACCATCTGGACCCACGACATGCTCTACCGCGAGGCCGACTATGCCGGCGAGGAAGGGCAGGCGACGCTGGCACAGCGCTTCGGCAACATCGACGCGGTGTTCCACCGCGAGGACTTCGGCATTGTCGAAGGGGTGCAGGCCGGGCTGCGCTGCGGCGCCAATCCGCAGCACACGCTGGGGCTGGAGGAAGGGTTGCTGGGCATGTTCCAGCACAACATTGACCGCGTGACCGGCTGACGGAGCGGTTGCCATGACCGGCATCGACTGGGTCTTCGTGTCCGGCATCGCCGCCATTCTGCTGACCCCCGGCCCCACCAACACCTTGCTGGCCGCGGCCGGGCTGGCGCGCGGCTGGCGCTGCTGCGCGCCGCTGGTGGGGGCCGAACTGGCGGGCTATCTGGCCGGCATCAGCGCCTGGGGCCTGTTCCTGGCCTCGGTCCAGCCGGCCTATCCGTGGATCGGCATCCTGGTGCGCGTGGCCAGCAGCGCGTACCTGGCCTATGTGGCCGTGAAGGTCTGGTGCTCCGCGGGCCTGGACCTGGCGGGAGGCCGCCAACCGATCGGCGCGGGGGCCTTGTTCGTCGCCACCCTGCTCAATCCCAAGGGACTGGTGTTCGCCTCCGCATGGTTTCCGGCGCGTGCCTTTGAGCACATGCCGGCCTATCTGACGGCGCTGGCGCAGTTCAGTTGCGTGCTGGTGCCGATCGCCTTCATCTGGGTCCGGTTCGGCGCGGCATTGGCGGGGCGTCGCGCCGGCGTGATCAACCCCGCAAGACTGCAACGCGCCGCCGCGCTGGTAATCGGGGTATTCTCTGTATCGATTGTTGGGTCCGCCGTTCGCTTGTCTCTGCTACCAGGATAAAACAACGTATGACGACTGAAAACAAGCTCTCCGCCGTTGCCGCCGCCGATACGGGCGCCGCGCGCAAGCCGCGCAAGAAGCCCATCGCCGCCCGGGCCATCGGCGCCGTGTTCGGCATTGCCGGCACCGTGGCGCCGGGCGCCACCGCCAAGGTGGTGCAGAAGCTGCTGTTCACGCCGGCGCGGCTCAAGCCGTCCGAGCCTGGACGCAGCGTACTGGCCCAGGCGCGCGCCGAACCGCATCAGATCGACGGCCAGACCGTTTATTACTACGCCTGGGGCGACAGCGGCCCGCGCGTGCTGCTGGTGCACGGCTGGGGCGGCGATGCCGCGCAGATGACGGCCTATGTCGAGCCGCTGCGCCAGCGCGGCTACCAGGTCGTCGCCATCGATATGCCGGCGCATGGGCGTTCGAGCGGCAAGCAGGCCTCGGTGCGCCACTTCGAGCCCTGCGTGGCCCATGCGGCCCAGGCCTTTGGGCCGTTCCACGGCGTGATCGCGCATTCGCTGGGCGCGGCCGCCGTCACCTTCGCCCTGTCGCGCGGCTTTGGCGCCGAACGCGCGGTGTTCCTGGGCCCGGTCAGCCGCTATGACAGCGTCTGGGACTATTCGCGGCGCATGATGAACCTGCCGCCCAAGGTCATGCCGCTGGTGCTCCAGCGCGCGCAGGACTGGCTCGGCATCACCTTTCCCGAAATGGAACCGGCGCGGCTGGCGCCGGCCATGGCGACGCCGCTGTTGATCATGCACGACCGCGGCGACCGCGAGAGTCCCTACGAAGACGCCGCGGTGCTGGCCCAGGCTTGGCCGGGCGCCGAACTGGTGACCACCGAGAAGCTGGGCCACACCCGCGCGTTGCGCGATCCGGCGCGGGTGGCGCAGGTGGTGGACTTTATCGCGCAATAGGGCGGCGCCGCGCTACGCCAGCACCAGGCTCAGCAACACCAGCGCCAGCAGGGCCACGTAGACCCGCGCGTGCAGCCGGTCGGGAATGCGCGGGATCCACGGCGCCGCCAGCCGGATGCCCGCCAGCGCGCCGAGCGCCAGCGTGGCGAAGGCCAGCAGGTCGACATAACCGATGATCCAGGGCGCCAGCGGCGCTGGCAACGTGCGCGCCGCCGCCATGTAGGCGAGCGTGCCGACCAGGGCTACCGGCAGCGTCAGCGGATTGGCCATGGCCGCGGCCTTGGCCATGGGCAGGCCGCGGCGGCGCAGCAGCGGCACCGTCATCACGCTGCCTCCCACGCCCAGGAACGTGGCGACCACGCCGATCACCACGCCGCCACCGACTACCACGCCCCGGCCCAGCGGGCGCGCCGCCTGAGCCTGTGGGCGCGCCATGAAGCCCTGGCGCAACAGGCAATCGAGCAGGGTGACGGCCAGGTAGGCGATGAAGGCGTCGCGCACCAGCTCGCCGCTGGCGCGGGTGGCGGCCCAGGCGCCCAGCAGCGCGCCGGCGGCAATGAAGGCCGCCAGCGGCCAGACATAGGCGCGCACCAGGTTGCCGGCGCGCAGGTGCCGGCGGGTCGCGGCCAGCGAGTTGACGATCATCACGCAGGTCGAGGTCGCCACCGCGATATGCATCGCCGCCTGGCCGATGGGGTCATCGGCGCCGTGCGTGGCGCGCAGCACGCCATACAGCACCGGCACCACCACGAAGCCGCCACCGAAGCCGAACAGCACGGTGGTCACGCCGCTCAAGGCCCCGAACAGCGCCAGAGTCACATACAGCATCGCAAACATCCTTGGAGGGGAAAACGCCACGATAGGATGGCGCGCGCTGGCTGGCTTTCGAGGATTGGACAATAATGTTCGTGTTTCGGCCAAACCCGCCGCCATGCGCAATACCCACATCGACCCGCACGACCGCCTCGACCGCGCCGTGGTCGCCATCGGCAACGACTATGCGCCCGGCGCCTTGCTGCCGGCGCATACGCACCGCCGCGCGCAGCTGTTATACGGCGCCACCGGTGTCATGCACGTGGCCACGCGCGACGGCAACTGGGTGGTGCCGCCGCAGCGCGCGGTGTGGATTCCCGCCGGCGTGGCGCATCAGGTGCGCATGCAGGACGTCAGCACCCGCAGCGCCTATATCGAGCCGGGCGCGGCGCGCGCCGGCGCGCGCGTCTGCGAAGTGGTCGAGGTCTCGCCATTGCTGCGCCAGTTGCTGCTGGCGGCGGTGGACATGCCGGCGCGCTACGACCGCGCCGGCCGCGACGGCGCGCTGGCCGCGCTGCTGCTGCACGAGGTGACGCGCGCGCCGGTGCTGCCGCTGCACATCCCGCTGCCGCGCGACAAGCGCCTGGCGCCGCTGTGCCGCGCCTTCCTGGCCGCGCCCGACGTGCGCCAGTCGCCGCTGGCCTGGGCCGCGCGCCTGCACATGAGCCCGCGCACGTTCAGCCGCCATTTCCGCCAGCAGACCGGCATGGCGTTCGCGGCCTGGCGCCAGCGCGCCTGCGTGGTGCTGGCATTGGCGCGGCTGGCCGCAGGCACGCCGGTCACGGCGATCGCGCTGGATTTCGGCTATCAGAGTCCGGCGGCCTTCTCGACCATGTTCCGGCGCGTGTTGGGACGGCCGCCCACGGGGTACCTGCAAGCGACCCACTGAGCGCCGGCCGCGGCGCGGCTCGCCCTCAGGCGGCGCCGGCGCCGTACCACAGCACGGCGAAGAAATGACAGGCCGTGCCGCCGAGCACGAACAGATGCCAGACGAAGTGGCTGTATCGCCAGCGGTTGTCGCACACGAAAAACACCACCCCGCCGGTATAGGCCAGACCGCCCGCCACCAGCCACCACAGGCCGCCTTCGGGCACCGCCTGCAGCAAGGGCTTGACTGCGATCACCACCAGCCAGCCCATGGCCAGGTAGAGCCCGGTGGAGATGGCCGGCCGGTCCAGGCGCTTGCTGACTTTCAGGCCCACGCCCAGCAGCGCCAGCCCCCAGACCAGCGCGAACAGCGTCCAGCCCCAGGGCCCGCGCAAGGCGCCGAGCGCGAACGGCGTGTAGGTGCCGGCGATCAGCAGATAGATGGCCGAATGGTCGAGCAGGTTGAACAGGCGCTTGGCGCGGTTGTCGGGCAGCGCGTGGTAGAGCGTCGAGGCCAGGTACAGCAGGCACATGCTGGCGGCGAACACGGCGGTGCCGGCAATGAAGGCGGCATCGCCGCGGCGCGTGGCGGCGACGATCAGGATCGGGGCCGCGGCCAGCGCGCCGGCCGCGCCCAGTCCATGACTGATGGTATTGGCGATTTCCTCGCCCGGGGTCTGGCGGCGGTCGTTCGGGAACATGGCTTGTCGCGGCCTGCAATGAACATGGAACCTGGGATTGCAACCTTAAGGTTTTTGCGCGGCCGCCTCAAGCCGCCGCCAGGGCGCGGGGCGGAAACGCTTGATCTGTGGCAAACCCGGGCCAGGTTGGTTTGCGCGAAAAGCTGCGGGGACAAGTTACTGTGTGATACATTTCACACGCTCAATCAGCCGCCCGCAGAGGCGGCGCGACGCGTTATCGAAGGGCAACGCATCCGGCGGGCCCGCACAGACTCTCAAGGGGAGGCGCTTCTATGATTCCGGCAATCGGCCTGATGGTTGGGGCATACATCGTCACGCGCATGACCGCGACACTGACGCAACCCGGCACCAGCAAGGTCGTCAAAGTCCTTGCCATCATCACGATCGTGGTGGCGCTGGTGTCCTGCCTGGAGCTGCTGACCAGCAGCGCGGCGATTTCCTCCGGCCGTTTCTGAGCCGGACTGCTCCAGGTGTCCGCCCGCAGGCGGGTGCCAGCGGGCCGCGCTGCGGCCAGGCACCTGCCAAATGCCGCCGTGGAGTCACACAGCGTTTACAGGCCCAAACCATGGCGCGCAGTTTCGCTCATCTGTTTTTCAATGCCGCGAAGAAGCTGGGCAGGATCCAGCGCGCGGCATTGCGCATGGCAGCGCCCCAGCAGGCCCGCCAGCGCGCCGCGTCGGCGCGCCAGGCCGCCGCGCGGCGTGGCGCGGTCCATCCCGCCGGCGCGGGCGCGCCCAACCTGGGCGGCGGCCGCTGGGAGGCCACGCGGCAATTTTCCGACGCCCATGGCCGGCGCCTGAGCTTCGCCCGCTATACCCCGCCAGCGGCGCCGCGCCAGGGCATGCCGCTGGTGGTGATGCTGCACGGCTGCCGCCAGACCGCGCTGGCCTTCGCGCGCGGCTCGCGCATGAATCAATGGGCCGACGCCGGCGGCTTCATGGTGCTGTATCCGCAGCAGTCCATGACGCGCCAGGTGCAGCGCTGCTGGCGCTGGTTTCAGCCCGACGCGCAGCACGGCGGCGGCGAGGCCGATCTGATCGCCGCGCTGATTCGCGCCGAGGTCGCGCGGCACGGGCTCGATCCGCAGCGCGTCTACATCGCCGGCCTGTCGGCGGGCGCCGGCATGGCGGCGCTGGTGGCGCTGCGCCATCCGGCGCTGATCGCGGCGCTGGCCATGCATTCGGGACCGGTGGTGGGCGATGCGCACACCGCCGCGGCCGGGCTGCACGCCATGCGGCGCGGCTCGCTCAAGCCGGTGCTGCCGTTGCTACGGGACGTGGCCGATGCGGCGGTGTTCCGGCTGGGCATGCCCGCCATGATCCTGCAGGGGCAGATGGATCCGGCGGTGGCGCCGCGCAACGCCCGGCAGTTGTTCGAGCAGTTCCGCGCCGTCAATGGCCTGGCCGAGGACGAACCGACGGTCGAGCGGGTGCTGGGCCTGGGCACCGAAAGAGCCTACCGGCGCGTCGACATGCTGCGCAACCGCAAGGCGGTATTGCGCCTGTGCGAGATCAGCCGCATCGAACATGCCTGGAGCGGCGGCGACGCCGCGGTGCGCTACCACGCGCGCGGCGGCCCCGATGCGTCGGCGCTGATCTGGCGTTTCTTCCAGGGGCATCGGCGCCTGCCGGCGTAAGGGCCGGCCAGGGCGCGATTGGTCGGAAAAAATATATGCACATGTCGCCATGGCCGCCCGCCGCGCCTGCCGTGGCGGCGCTAACATCGCGTCATGTGCGGTGATCCGGCGCCACCTCAGGGGCCGGCCGGCAATGCTTTTTCGGAACTGATCATCATGTCCCTGTCCTTGTACCAGGCCTCGGTGCCTGTCTTCATCCGCGGCCTGAGCGTGCTGGCCGCGCTGCTGGAAAAAGGCGCGGCCCACGCGGCCGCCAACGGCATCGATCCGGCCACGCTGGTCAACGCCCGGCTGGCGCCCGATATGTATCCGCTGTCGGGCCAGGTGCAACGCGCCAGCGATGCGTCCAAGTTCGCCGTGCAGCGCCTGTCGCTGGTCGAGTCGCCCAAATTCCCCGACGAGGAAACCACCTTCGAGCAACTGCAAAAGCGCGTGGCCGACACCATCGCCTATCTGCGCGCAGTGCCGGCCAGCGCGCTCGATGGCGCCGAAGCGCGCAGCATCACGCTCAGCTTCGGTGAATTCAAGCCGCAATTCCAGGGCGACGCCTATCTGCTGACGTTCGCGCTGCCCAACTTCTACTTCCACGTCACCACCGCCTACGACATCCTGCGCCACGTCGGCGTGCCGATCGGCAAGCTGGATTTCCTGGGCCCGTATCCGGGCTGACCGGCGCGGCGGGGCGCGCGCCCGCCCTGGCCGGCGGGCGCTGGCGTTCAGCCCGGTTTGTTGGCCGGATCGCCGCAGCCTTCCATCGGACCCATCTTGGCCATGTTCGCCTGGATTTCCTCGGGCGTCAGGTCTTCCTTGTGGGTGGCGATGGACCAGCGGTGGCCGAACGGGTCCACTACCTGGCCATAGCGGTCGCCCCAGAACATGTCGGCCGCCGGCAGGGTGACCTGGGCGCCGGCCGCCACCGCCTGCTGCATCGCGGCATCGACATCCTGCACGTACAGGTGCAGCGTCACCGGCGTGCCCTTGAGCGCCTTGGGCCCCAGGCTGCCCCACTCGGGAAAATCGTCCATCAGCATCATCACCGAATCGCCGATGCGGATGGCCGCGTGCATGATCTTGCCGCCGGGGCCGGGCAGGCGCGCCAGTTCCTGCGCGTCGAAGGCCTTGCGATAGAACGCAATGGCGTCCGAGGCGCCTTCGCACACGATGTGCGGGGTCAAGGTGTGCATGCCGTCGGGAATCGCCTGCTTTGCGGGGGTAGCCATGATGTGTCTCCGAAAATCCTGGATGAAGGTTGGGTCTTGGGGGAGGGCGGCGCGCCAACCAGCCTGCCCGTCCTTTCCCACGACGAATGGCGGCCGCCGCAATCGACAGGCCGCCTCGTTTTTTTTACTGGGGGCGGGCGGTTTTGCCGACCAGCGTGGCAAAGCCGCCCCAGCACATGCGCTTGAAGTCGAACACGCCTTCGCACGACATGCTGTTCAGGCGCGGATCGGCCATGACCTTGGCATTGATGCGGTCGCGTTCCGCCTTGCTGGCGAACGCGATCCACGAGAACACCACGGTCTCGCCCGCGCGCGCGCCGGCCGCGGCGCTGAACGAAGCGAAGCCCTCGCCGTCGATGTCGTCCGCCACGCATTCGCGGAACTCCAGCGCGCCGTGTTCCAGCCAGATCGAGCCGGCCAGCTCGGCCATTTTGCGATAGGCCTCGATGTTGGCCTGGGGCACGCTCAACAGGTAACCGTCTATGTACTGTTCCATCTGATGCTCCTTGACTTCGTGTTGTTGTGTGGACCGGCGCGGAACCCGCATTCGCGCGTCGGCAGATGTCACTGTATCGGGATCGGCGGCGCTTTCAGATAGGCGTTTGCGACATTCTTGAGGGTGGATTGCGACAGGCCGCAAGCGTATGCTTGGCGGCATGAAAAACATCGCCTTTCTGCTGCCCAGCGGCGCCAACATTGCTTCGCTGGAAACCGCCCGGCACGGCTTCCTGGTGGCCAATGAATACCTGGCCGCGCAGGGCCGGCCGCCGCGCTTCAATGTGCGCACGCTGGCCGCCACGCGTCAGGTCAGCCTGGATGAAGGCCGCATCACGGTGCAGGCCGACCTGGTGCTGGACGAAGCGCGCGATATCGACATCTGCATTGCGCCGCCGTTGCTGGGCGCGGTGTCCGACGCGGTGCTGTCCAATCGCGAATTGATCGCCTGGCTGGCCCGCCATTACCGTGGCGGCGGCGAAGTCGCCAGCCTGTGCCTGGGCGCGGCGCTGCTGGCCGCCGGCGGCCTGCTCGATGGCCAGCAGGCGGTGGTGCATTGGGCGGCGCGCAACCTGTACGCCAGCATGTTCCCGTCGGTGGACTGGAGCTGCGACCGCGTGGTCCAGTCCGGCAACGGCATCTACACCAGCGGCGGCGCTTTCTCGGCCGCGCACCTGGTGCTGCACCTGATCGAGAAATACACCGACCGCGACACCGCCATCTGGTGCGCCAAGTACTTCCAGCTCGATTGGAGCCGCCAGAGCCAGCTGCCGTTCTCGGTGTTCATGGGCCACAAGTCACACGCCGACCAGGTGGTGCGCGCGGTGCAGGAGTACATCGAAAGCCGCTACACCGAGAAGATCACGGTCGAGGACCTGGCCGACCGCCACGCCCTGGGCCGCCGCACGCTGGAACGGCGCTTTCGCCAGGCCACCGGCAACAGCATCGTCGAATACGTGCAGCGGGTGCGCGTCGAGGCCGCCAAGAAGCGCCTCGAAAGTTCGCGCAAGAGCGTGGCCGAGGTGATGTACGAGGTCGGCTACAACGACACCAAGGCCTTTCGCGACCTTTTCAACAAGTATTGCGGCATGTCGCCGGTGGGCTATCGCGAACGCTACCAGTAGCGCCCGCCCGGACGCCCGCCATGGCTGGCGCGGCAGGGCGCGCGGCCTTTCAGCCACGGCGGCGGCGGAATGCCAGCCAGGCGACGACCGCGGTGAACGCCGCCACCAGCACGCAGATGATCCAGAAACCATGGTGGTCGGCCGATAGCGGAATGCCGCCCACATTCATGCCGAACAGGCCGGCCATGATATTGATGGGCAGCGCCAGCACCGTCACCAATGTCAGCGTGAAGAGCGTGCGGTTGTTCTGTTCATCGAGCCGCGCCGTCATTTCCTCCTGCAGCAGCTTGATGCGTTCGACCAGGCCGGCCATGTCGCCCAGCACCACCGAGAATTCCTCGGTCGATTCGCGCAGTTCCTGCACGTCGCGCGGACGCAGCCACGCCGGCGGACGCGCCAGCAGGCGGAACACCGAGCCAGGTTCCGGCGCCAGCATGCGCTGCAGGCGCACCAGTACGCGCCGGGTGGCCGCCAGATCGAGCCGGCCCGGGCCGCCGCGCGCGGCCAGGAAGTGGTCCTCGATGTCATCGACATCGACGCTGGCCTTGCGCACGATCTCCATCATCAGGTCGGCCTGGTCGCGCATCAGGTGGGTCAACAACTCGGCTGGCGAACCGAATGGCTCGCCCCGCCGCACATGCTCGCGCAGGCGGTCCAGCGAACGCAGCGGCTTGCGCCGCAGCGTGACCAGCAGCTTGCGATGGGCGCAGGCCCACAGCGTCGAGACCTGCGCCGGGGTGCGGTCGAAATCGAAGATCACGTCGTTGAACACCGCCACCAGCGTGCCCTCGTGCTGCTCGATGCGGGTCGAATGGGCGTGCCCGCCCAGCATGCCGATGAAGGTGTCGGGCAGGTCCAGGTGCGCCTGCAGCCAGCGCACGCAGCCGGCTTGCGACAGGTTCAGGTGCAGCCACAGGAAGGCGTCCTCGTCGTCGCCGTCACTGGCGCAGGCTTCGGCGGCGCGCGCCAGCAGGCCGGCGACCGCGGGCGCGGCGATCTCGGCGGCGGGGCCGCCGCCGGCGAAGCGGAACGCGCAGATCAGGCCGGAGATATCGGTTTGGTAGTCGGCCGCTGCCGCTGGGGTGGTCATGATGCGCGATGGTGACGCGCCAATGTGACCGTTCTGCGACAGGGCGGGCGTGGGGCCACGCTTGACGGGCGGGCGGTCTATAACGTATCGTTTTGCGCTGTTATTAGGCCAAGATTGTCATGCACTCCCGTTTCGACCAGTTCCGCGCCACCCCCCTGGGCCAGCAGCTCGAGGCGCTCATCGACGACCCCGCGCGCTATCCCGAATACGCGGCGCTGTCGCGGGTCGGCGTGGCCGCCGTTGCCGCCATCGCTGACGACATCCAGGAAAGATTCCCCGAGGTGGCGCAAGACACGACCGCGCGCCAGTTCTGCGGCGCGCTGGTGGCCGACCGCATGCGGCGCCACGGCCACGAGGTGGTGCAGGCGCGCGGCCGCATCGGCGGCGCGGTCTTCAGCTATGGCGCGGTGTTCAGCGCGCGGCCCGTGGTGCTGCCGTTCGCCGAGGTCATCGCCAGCCTGGCGCGCATGCCGGAAGCGCTGGCCGCGCGCATGGCGGCCATCGACCCGGCCTGGCGCGGCCGGCGGCCCGCCGGCAGCGGTTTTTCGATGACCGAGCATGTTTGTCACCTGCGCGACCTGGACAGCGTCTTCGCGCAGCGCATCGACGTCATCCGCACCGCGCCGCTGCCCGTCATCGCTTCGGTTGACGGCACCGCCCTGGCGGCCGAGCGCGCCTACCAGGAGCAGAACCCCGAACTCGCCCTGGCCGCGTTCCGCCGCGGCCGCCAGCGCCTGTGCGCCACGCTGCGCCAGCTCGATGCGGCCGCGCTGGCCCGCTGCGGCCTGCGCGATGGCCTGCACCGCATGACCCTGGATCAGATCGTGCGTGAACTGCTCGACCACGACCGCACCCACTGCCTGGAGCTGGAGGAACTGGCCGCCGAACTGGCGCAGGAGGCCGGGCCGGCGGGCGCCGGCAATCCCGCCGCCTGACGCCATGGGGCGGACAATGCCGCGCCGGTTGCGCGGGATCGGCATGGGCGGGCGCGCCGCCGGCCTCAGTCGGGAATCTGCGGCTCGACCAGCCGCATCAGCTGGGCCAGCGATTCCTGCCAACCCAGATAGCACATCTCCGGCGGAATCACCGCCGGAATGTTCTCCTGCACCACCGTCATCTCGGTGCCGCAGGACACCTTGCGCAGCGTGATGGTGGTCTGCATCCGGCCAGGCAGGTTCGGATCGTCGAATTCGTCGCTGTAGCGGATCTTCGCGCCCGGCACCAATTCCAGGTATTCGCCGCCGAAGCCGTGGGCGTGGCCGGTGCCGAAATTGCGGAACGCCATGCGGTGCCGGCCGCCGACTTTGGCGTCCAGTTCGAAGACTTCGCAGGTGAAGCCGTAGGGCGGCAACCAACGCGCCACGGCGTCCGGTTCCAGGAAAGCGCGGTACACGGTGTCGGGCGCAGCGCGCAGCACGCGATGCAGGGTCACAGTGCCAGTCGTCATGATGAATCCACCTTTGAAGGGAAGTTGGGCGTACAGGGACGACGTTCGAGCTTCCCCCGGATCGACAAGGGCGGCATGGGGACAAACCCTAAGGGGCGTTCGCCGCGCCTCAAGCGATCTCCCGTAGCAGCACGTCCTCATAGAACGCGCCGATCGGCAGCGTGCGGTCGCGCACCTGGATCTCCAGCACCCAGATGCCATCGGCCGGCACGAATTCAGCCTGCGCCAGCCGGTGCCTGCCGTACAGCGCGTGCGGAAAATCCGCCACCCGGTGGCCCGGCACCTCGCGCACCAGCTCGCACCCATAATCGCGCGCGTAGGCCTCGGCGCGGTCGTACAGGGCCGCGCCGGTCAGCCCCCGCAGCCAGTCCTCGCGCGTGCGCCGGAACACCTGGCGCGCGGCTTCGGCGCAGCGCTGGCGGTCGGCATCCGCGCCCAGCACGAAGGTGTCGCCATAGTCGCCCTCATAGCCGTCCCATACCGGGCCGATATCCACCACGAATACGTCATCGTCGCGCAGCCGGCGCTGGAAGTCGGTGGGCTGCACCGCTGGCGACTGCGAGTCGGGGCCGAAGCGCACGTAGGTCGGATGCCAGTTGTGCGAGGCGCCCATGCGGCGCAGGTGGGCGTCGGCGGCCATGACCGCCTCGCGCGTGGTCATGCCGGGCCGCAGCAGCGCGGCGATCTCGCGCACCGCATCGCGTGAACGGCGGCGCGCGTCGAGGATGCCGTCCAGGCTGAAGCGCTGGCCGACCTGTTCCCAAGGATGGGCCGGGGCCGGCGCGACGCGCTTGCCAGGCAGGTCCCGCGCCGGCACGAAGGCCTCGGACACGAAGCAGTCCGGCGGCAGGCCGGCCGCGCACAACCGGTCGCGCGCCGCGCGTACCATGGCCGGGTTGCCACAGGCGTAGGCGACCGTGCGCGGCCAGTCATGGTCCGCTGCCAGGGCGGCGTCCTGCACGTGCCAGGCGGGCGCGGCGGCGGCCCGCGACAGCACCGCCTGCCATTGGAAACCGCTGTGCTTGCCCTGCAAGGCGTTGAGCAGCGGGCCCGCGTAGCAGTCGTCCGCGTCGCGGCCGCCCCAGTAGAGCGTGACGCGCTTGATGCGCGGGTCCTGCAATGCCGCCATCATGATCGGGTGGACGCCGGCATAGCCGGTGCCCGTGGCCAGCAGCACCAGGGATTCGACCGCCCCGGGCCAGCCTTGCGCCGGCCAGACACAGGCGCCATGCGGACCCGCCAGGGTCAGCGTGTCGCCGGGCATCAGGCGCGGCAGCACCCGTTCGGTGAATCCGCCGCCGGGCATGCGCCGGATATGGAATTCGAGCCGGGTGGGGCCGGCCGCGGCCGGCACGCTGGCGATGGAGAACGGACGCTCGCCGCCATCTTCCATCAGGAAGCGCACATGCTGTCCGGCCTGCCAGGTGAAGGCCCCGGCAGTGTCGTGGGGCGCCACGATCAATTGGGTCACGTCAGCGGTCAGCGGCGCCCGCGACAGCACCGTCGCCGGATAGTGGCGCGCCGTTCGCGCCGGCGCCTGCCAGTGCGGAAAGCGCAGCGTCAGGTCGCCGGCCGCGCGGCACTGGCACATCAACAATTCGTCGGCGGCGGTGACATAGGTGCGCTCGGTGGGCGGCGCGAGGCGGGCGTAGGCGCCGCCGGCGACCTGGGCGCGGCACGAACCGCACTCGCCGCGCTGGCAGGAAAACGGCACGGCCACGCCCTGGGCCAGCGCGGCCTCCAGGATCGAGGCGCTGCCATCGCTGGTGAAGCAGCCGTGCTCGAGGGTGATGGTGTGGGCGGGCGTGGACATGGCGCGATTCCGTTGGCGTGCCCGAGGGGGCGATGGGGCCAATGTAGCGATAGAATGGCCTGACGAAATAGGGCCATTTCTATGAACCAGACCAAGCCACTTTCGCGCGATGCCCGCCAGGAGGCCAGCCTGGACCTGCCAGTCGATCCGCCGCGTCCGGACGAATCCAAGCAGTCCTGGGTGTATCGGCAGATCCGCGAACGCATCCTGCGCGGCGTCCTGCCCTCGGGCGGGCGGCTGCCTTCCACCCGCAGTCTGGCGGCGCGCTGGCATGTCGCCCGTTCCACCGTCGAGGCCGCCTACGACCAGTTGCGCGGCGAAGGCTACACCGCCGGCGCGGTCGGCTCGGGCACCTATGTGGCAGCGGTCATCCCGGACAATTTCTTCCGCCACGGACTGCCGGGCGATATGGCCATGGCGCCCGCCGCGGCCGGCGCGCCGCCCGCATCGGGCCGCGCGCCGCGCTTGGCCCCGGATGGCGACCATTCGGTTCCCCCCTTGCGGCACGAACCGCCTTTCACCGCGCGCGGCGCCGACGCTTCGCTGTTTCCCATGGCGGCCTGGCGCCAGGGCCTGCAGGCCAGCGCCCGGCGGGTCACGGCGGCGCAACTGGCGCGCGAGGATCCACAGGGCTGGTATCCCCTGCGCGAACAGATCGCGCGGTATCTCGGGGCGGCGCGCGGCATTGCCTGCGATGCCGATCAGGTGGTGGTGCTGACCGGCATCCGCGACGGTCTCGACCTCAGCGCGCGCCTTTTGCTCACGCCGCGCGACAAGGTGCTGGTGGAAGATCCCGGCTATCTCAACGCCATGCCGCTGTTCAGCCAGTACACGCGGCGCGTGGTGCCGGTGGCCATCGATCCGCACGGGTTTTCGGTGGCGCGCGCTCGCCGCCATCACGGCGTCAGGCTGGTGCACGTGACGCCGGCGCACCAGTCGCCCACCGGCATCACCATGCCGGTATCGCGCCGCCTGGAGCTGCTGGACTGGGCCGCGCAGGCTGGCTGCTGGATCCTGGACGACGACTACGACAGCGAATTCAACTACGACGGCGCCCCGCTGGCGGCCCTGAAAAGCCTGGACCGCGCCGACCGCGTGATCCACTGCGGCAGCTTCAACAAGACCCTGTTCAACGCCCTGCGCATCGGCTATGCGGTGCTGCCCCGGCCGCTGGTGGCGGACTTCGCCCGCGCCCGTTACCTGACGGGGCGCTCCAGCAGCATCGTCGAGCAGATGACGCTGGCGGCGTTCCTGGAGGACGGCGGCTTTGCGCGCCACGTGCGGCGGGCGCGGCCGGTCTACGCGCAGCGGCGCGACCGGGTGCTGCGCATGTTGCGCCAGGCGGTGGGCGCGGCGCCGCTGCGCGTCAGCGGCGAACAGGCGGGCTTTCACCTGGTGTGGTGGCCGCCGCCCGGCATCGACGTGGCGGCCTTGCTGGCGCGGGCGCGCACGCTGGGCCTGGGCCTGCAGCCGGTCGCGGAATTCTGCCGGTGCGTATCCTGGCCGACGGGCGTGGTGATCGGATACAGCGCGCGCCAGGAGGCGGACCTGGACCGCCTGGAGGCGCTGCTGCGGGAAGTCGCCGGCGTTTCGTAGCAAAATGCGGCATGGCGGCGCCGAGCCGCCGCTCATACCCGCTCGTTTCCAGGATTCCGCATGCCGCAACTCGATCTCTACCAGGTAGACGCCTTTTCCGCCGCGCCCTTCGGCGGCAACCCCGCCGCCGTGGTGCCGCTGGCGGCGTGGCTGCCGGACGCCACGCTGCAACGCATCGCCGAAGAGAACAACCTGTCCGAGACCGCCTACGTCGTGCGCCGCGGCGACATCCACGAGCTGCGCTGGTTCACGCCAGCGGTCGAGGTCGACCTGTGCGGCCACGCGACCCTGGCGGCCGCCTGGGTGCTGTTCGAGCAACTGGGCGCCAAAGAAGAGGTGCTGCGCTTTGCCACCCGCAGCGGCGAACTGCGGGTCAGCCGCGCCGGTGACGGGCTGGCGATGGACTTTCCCGCCAAACAGCCGGTGGCCGAAGCCATTCCCGACGGCCTGTTGCCGGCGCTGGGCCTGCCGGCGGCGCGCGCCCTGTACCGCAGCGACGACTACCTGGTGGTGATCGACGACGAAAGCCTGATCGACGGCCTCGCGCCGGACTTCGCCGCGCTGGCGAAGTTCGACGTGCGCGGGGTGGCGGTGACGGCGCCGTCCTCCCGCTACGACTTCGTGTCGCGCTGGTTCGGCCCGCGCGTCGGCGTCAACGAAGACCCGGTCACGGGGTCGGCGCATACCTCGCTGGCGCCGTACTGGGGCGAGCGGCTGGGCAAGACGCGGCTCTCCGCCGAGCAGGGCGGGGCGCGCAAGGGCCAACTGCGCTGTGAGTTACGCGACAACGGCCGCGTCATCATCAGCGGCCAGGCCGCGCTGTACCTGCGCGGCACGATCTTCCTGTGAACCTTGCCGCCATCACCGAAAACCTATCGCGGCATCAGCACTTCAAATAGGGCCATCGCGGCGCGCGCCTAGAATCTGCCGTCACGAGATCCCGGCGGGCCGAACGGCCCGCCAGCGGACGCGACCACAAGGAGACGCAGGGCAATGGATGCGGTATGGATAGTCGCCATCGGCGCGGCCGTGGCGGGGTTCGTGCAAGGCCTGTCGGGCTTTGCTTTCGGCATGGTGTCCATGTCGTTCTGGGCCTGGGTGCTGGACCCGCGGCTGGCGGCGGCGCTGGCCGTGTTCGGCGCGCTCACCGGCCAGCTGCTGGCGGTGTTCTCGGTGCGGCGCGGCTTCAACTGGGCGCTGCTGTGGCCCTTTCTGCTGGGCGGGCTGGCCGGCATTCCGCTGGGGGTGCGGATCCTGCCGCACCTGGACATGGACTGGTTCAAGGTGGTGCTGGGCGCGCTGCTGGCGCTGTGGTGTCCGGTGATGCTGATGGCGCAGCGGCTGCCGCGCATCGGCGGCAACCGCTGGGGCGACGGCGCGGTCGGCCTGGTGGGCGGCGTGCTGGGCGGCATCGGCGGCTTCGCTGGCAGCGTGCCCACGCTTTGGTGCACCTTGCGCGGCTTCAACAAGGACACGCAGCGTGCCGTGATCCAGAACTTCAACCTGTCGATGCTGGCCGTGACCATGGCCACCTACCTGGCCACCGGCATCGTCACGCGCGACATGGCGCCCATGTTCGCGGTGGTGGCGCCGGCCATGCTGATTCCCACGCTGCTGGGCACGCGCCTGTACATCGGGATCTCGGAAGTCACGTTCCGGCGGCTGGTGCTGGGGCTGCTGACGTGTTCGGGGCTGACGCTGCTGGCGTCGTCGCTGCCGCGCCTGCTGGCGCATTGACGCCGCGTTGACCCCAACGTCGCGCCACGCTATGGTCGCCTGATCATCAAATCCGGCTTGAAGATCATGACCTCCACCCGCATGCTGCCCGGCACGCGCGCGCTGCGCACTTTCGAGGCCGCCGGCCGCCTGCTGAACTTCACCCGCGCGGCGGACGAGGTCGGCCTGACCCCCGCCGCGGTCAGTTACCAGATCAAGGAAATCGAGGACCAGCTCGGCCTGGTGCTGTTCACCCGCACCAGCCGCAGCATCCAGCTGACGCCCGCCGGCGCGGAACTGCTGCGGGCCGCCACCGACGCGCTCGACGGCCTGCGGCGCGCCGTCGGCCGCGCCCGCCGCATGGCGCGCGGCCCCGGCCACCTGCGCCTGTCGCTGGAGGCGCGTTTCGCCACCCACTGGCTGCTGCCGCGCCTGGCGCGCTGGCGCGCCGCGCATCCGGAGCTGGAGCTGAGCTTCGACATCAGCGAACAGGTACGCGATTTCGAGGCCGACGACATCGACGCCGCCATCCGCTTCGGCGCCGGCCGCTACCCGGGGGCGCGGGCCGACCGCCTGTTCGCCACGACGCTGGCGCCGGTCGCCAGCCCCGCCTTGCTCGCCAGCGGCCCGGCCATCGCCGCGCCGCAAGACCTGGCGCACTATCCCTTGTGCCATATCGACTGCGTGGTCGACGGCATGGCCTGGCCCGATTGGAAAGCCTGGATGGCCGCAGCCGGCGTTGCCGGCTTCGACGATGGCCGCAGCTTGGCCTTTCCGGATTCCAGCCACGTGGCGCAGGCGGCGCTGGACGGCAGCGCCGTGGCCCTGCTGGAACCGGCCCTGATCGAAGCCGACCTGGCCAGCGGACGGCTGGTCAGGCTGTTCGACCGCGAGGTCGGCATGGCGCCGGATTTCGCGTATTACCTGGTGTACCCGGAGGGCAGCGCCGATGATCGGCGCCTGGTGGCTTTGCGGACCTGGCTGCGGCAAGCGGCGCAGCATCTTGCCAGCGCCTGACCCGCGGGGCACGCCAGCGACAAATGGCGCCTGATGATGGGGCGCATTGGCCTGCGCGCCGGCTAGGACGTGACGTCCTGGCGATGGACGCAAACGAGGTGTGCGTACGCCGTTGCGCCGATCGCCTCATGGAACAGGTTCAAGACCGTCCCACGCCGTCCCGCACGCTCACCGCCAGCATCTGCGCCGTTGCCGCCGACAGCGTCCAACCCAGGTGCCCGTGGCCGGTGTTGTAGAACACGCCCGGCCGCTTGCCTGGTCCCACGCGCGGCATCATGTCGGGCATCATCGGCCGCAGACCGCACCACGGCACCACGCGCGCGGTGCGTACGCCGGGAAAGTGGCGGCGGGTCCAGTCCACCAGCGGCTGGATGCGTTCGGCGCGGATGTCGAGGTTGAAACCGTTGAACTCGGCGGTGCCGGCCACGCGGAAGCGGTCGCCCAGGCGGCTGGTGACGATCTTGGCGGCCTCGTCCAGCAGGCTCACGCTGGGCGCGGCGGCCTGGCTATCGGCGTCATCCAGGTGCACGCTGATCGAATAGCCCTTGACCGGATAGATGTTCAGCCGGTCGCCCAACTGCCTGGCGAACCGGCGGCTGGCGGCGCCGGCGCAGATCACGATGGCGTCGGTCTCGTGCGGCTCGCGCCGCGTGCCGTCCTCGCGCGCGACGTCCAGCACGTAGGGCCGGCCGTCGCGGCTGATGGCGCGGATGTCGGCGTCCTGCTCGAACTGCACGCCGCGGCGCACGCAGGCTCGCGCCAGCCCACTGGTGAACTTGTGGATGTCGCCGGTGGCGTCGGACGGCGTGTAGAAGCCGCCGTGGCAGGGCGTGCGCAGCGTGGGCTCGATGGCGCGGATTTCCTGCGGCGTGACCGCGTGCCGATCCAGCCCGCCTTCGCGCAGCAACGCATTGGCGCGGCGCGCGGTCTCGAAGCTGGCGGCGTCGTGGTAGATGTGCAGGATGCCGCGGCGCTCCAGGTCGAAATCGATGCCTTCTTCCTCGGCCATGGCATACAGGTGCCGGCGCGCCTCGATCGCCATGCGCGTGGTGGCGATGGTGTTCTGGCGGTAGTTGCGGATCTGCCCCATGAACTGCACCAGCCACGAATACTTGTGCCAGCTCGGGCGCGGGTTCAGCAGCAGCGGCGCGTCATGGCGGCCGAGCCAGCGCAGGCCCTTCATGATGGTGGCGGCGCTGTTCCAGACCTCGGCATTGCTGGCGGACAACTGGCCGCCGTTGGCGTAGGAAGTCTCCATGGCGGGATAGCGCTGGCGGTCGTAGACGGTGACGTCGTAGCCCAGTTTGCTCAAGGCATAGGCGGACGTGACGCCGGTGATACCGGCGCCGATGATGGCGATGCGGGGCATGATGGCTCCAGATGGCGTGGCCACGACCCGATGATCGTGGCACCCCATCTGTCTCTGTACCTGAGAGCTTCACCCGGGCGCGGCGGCGCGGGTTCCCCTTCGGTGGGCGCCAGGCGCCTCTCTCCAGATTGTCTAGACCGCGCAGTCCTGTTGCCTGAGAGTTTCCGGGGCGGTTGCTCCGTCGGCGCCCGCCACGGGGCGGGACTCTTCTGCGGGGTTTTGAATCGACGAGGTGAGGATAGCCAAAATCCGTCGCGCGCGGGACCCAGGGTTAATACCAGGGTGGTGCGGGATTGGCTCTACACTGGGCGCCGACTCCGCCGGCACGGGCCGGCCCCAGCGATAGGACGATCCCGCATGCGCGCTCCGGCAACGCCCCGCATTTCCCTGTTGATTTCCGCCCTGGTGATGGCCCTGGCGCCGGCCGCCATGCTGGCGGCGCCAGCCACGGCTTCCCCGGCCACCGCGCCGTCCAGGGCCGGTACGCCCGTAGCCGGTACGCCCGTAGCCGGTATGCCCGCCAAGGCCGATCGTGCCACGGCTGCCGTCGACGCCGCCGTCGCCGAGGTCATGCGCCAGTACGGCATCGCCGGCATGGCCATCGGCGTCAGCCACAACGGCGAGCAGCGCTTCTTCAACTATGGCGACGCCTCGCGCCAGCCGCGCCGCGCGGTCTCCAGCGACACCCTGTTCGAGCTGGGATCGATCAGCAAGACCTTCACCGTCACGCTGGCCGCCTACGCGCAGGCCAGCGGCCGTCTGTCGCTGGACGACAGCCCCGCCAAATGGCTGCCCGAACTGCAAGGCAGCGAATTCGCCAGGCTGACGCTGGTAAACCTGGCCACGCACACCGCCGGCGGCTTTCCCCTGCAAGTGCCGGGCGCGGTGCAGAACACGGCGCAACTGATGGACTACCTCAAGGCCTGGACGCCGCGGTATGCGCCTGGCACCAAGCGCACCTACGCCAACCCCAGCATCGGCATGCTGGGCGTGGTGGCCGCGAGGGCATTGGGCCAGCCCTACGTCGCGGCGCTGGAGCAGGATCTGCTTCCCAAGCTGGGTCTGCGCGACACCTACCTGGAGGTGCCGCCACGAAAAATGGCTGACTACGCCCAGGGCTACGACAAGCAGGACGCGCCGGTGCGCGTGAATCCCGGCGTGCTGGCCAACGAGGCTTATGGCGTGAAGTCCAGCGCCCGCGACATGCTGCATTTCGTCGAGATCAACCTGGGCACCGCGCCGGTCGACGCCACGCTGGGGCGCGCGATCGCCGCCACCCACACCGGCTACTACCAGTTGGGCGCGATGACGCAGGATCTGATCTGGGAGCAGTACCGCTATCCGGTGTCGGTCGACGACCTGGTGCACGGCAATTCCGCCCAGGTCGCGTTCGAGACCCTGCCGGTCAAGGCGCTGCGGCCGCCGCTGGCGCCGCAGCAGGCAGCGTGGATCAACAAGACCGGCGCCACCAATGGCTTCGGCGCCTACGTGGCGTTCGTGCCGGCGCGCAAGCTCGGCATCGTGATCCTGGCCAACCGCAACTATCCCAACGAGGCGCGGGTGCGGCTGGCGCTTCAGGTGTTGAAGACGCTGGCGCCCTGAACGCCACGGACCCGAGGCGCCGGCCGCCCTTCAGGATGCGGCGGCCGCCTTGGCGCCATCGAAGGTCGGCAGCAACCCCATGATCTCCAGCCGCGCGCACAGCTCGCCCAGCCGCCGCAGCTTGTACGCCTCCACATCCACGCCGGCATAGTCGTAGAAGCCTTGCCCTTCGCGCAGGCCGTTGCGGCCCTGTTCCATGTTGCGCTCGATGATGGGCGGCGCCGCGAAACGCGCGTCGAGCGCGCCCGACAGGTAGCGCGAGGCATAGTAGAGAATGTCGCCGCCGCCCCAGTCGATGAACTCCAGCAGGCCCAACACCGAGAAGCGCAGGCCGAAGCCCAGCCGCACGGCGGTGTCGATGTCCTCGGCGCTGGCCACGCCTTCCTCGACCATGCGCGCCGCCTCGTTCATGGCCAGCGCCTGGATGCGCGGCACGATGTAGCCGGCGGCGGGCGCGCACTGCACCGGCGTCTTGCCGGCCAGGCGCAACACCGCCAGCAGGTCCTGCAAGGCAGCCGCGGTGGTGCGCGGGCCGGGGCTCACTTCCACCAGCGGGATCAGGCAGGCGGGATTGAGCCAGTGCGCGTTCAGGAAGCGCCCCGGCTCGGGCACCATGCCGGCCAGCTCGGTGACGAGAAAAGTCGAGGTGGTGGAGGCGATCACGCTGTCGGCCGCGCAGACGCGGCCGAGCCAGTCGAAGGTCTCGCGCTTGACGTCCAGCTGTTCGGGCACGGCCTCGAACACCACGCGGGCGCGGGCCAGATCGCCGGCCGCCTCGTCGCGCGCGACCAGCCGCACCCGGCCCAGCGCGGTTTCCGCCTGGGCCGCGTCCAGCAGCCCCAGCCGCGTCAGCGTAGCCATTTCGCGCCGCAGTCCGCCCTGCACCGCGGCGAAATACTCGGCGCGGGCGGCGCGCGGCTTGATGTCGATCAGCGTCACGTCCAGCCCCGCATGGATGTACGACAGCGTGATGCCGATGCCCATGCGGCCGGCGCCGGCCACGCACAAGGTCCCGTCCATGCTCATACCCCCCGGGCCAGCAGCGCGGCCATCGTGTCGCGCGAGAACTGCGCCAGCCCCAGCGACTCCAATGTGCGGCCCTCGGCGTACAGGTCGCGGCCGGTCACGGCAGCGGCCACGTTCAACAGGCCTAGCGCCACCGGCGTGGGTACGCCGGCCCAGCGTCCCAGTGACACCAGCAACGACAGGCCCAGGCGCGTGTCCTCCAGCATGTAGCGGTGCGTGGCCAGATCGATGGCCTCGCGCCAGTCGCCGCTGTCGGTCAGTTTGCCGTGGGCGCCGCGGCCGTACATCCACTCATCGCCCGCGCTGGCGTAGTGGTCGGCCAGCGGGAAGTGCGGCGCGGCGTAGCCCAGCGCCGCGCGGATGGCGATGCGCTCGGCGTCCAGGGCGTCGGTCACGCGCCGGATCGACGGCTGCGTGCCTTCGTTGTGGATGTCCCAGCGCTCGAAGTGTTCGAGCGGACCGGCGTTCATCAGGATCAGCGGCGGATGGATCACCGGGCCGGCGTTCATCAGGGCGCCGGACAGCGCGTCCTCGACCGGCTCGATGCTGGGATAGGCCTGCGCCAGCGTCTCCAACGCCGGGCCGGCCAGCCGGCTCGGAAATACCCCGGTGGGCAGGCGCGTGGCGTAGGCGCTGATGACGACCCGGTCGCCATGCTTGCGCGCCAGGTAGGGCAGGGTGCCGGTCTCGGCGAAGGCGACCTCGGCCGGATTGCCGGCGTCGCGCAGGGCGCGGGCGAACAGGTAGCTGCCGAAGGTGCCGGGAGGCAGGAATACCACCTGGCCGTCGCGCAGGTGCGGCGCCAGCTCGGGCGCCAGCGCCGCGTGCGCGGTGGATGGCAATGGAATCACCAGCAGTTGCGCGTCTTCGGCGGCGCGGGCCAGGCCGGCCGCCAGTTCGATCTGGCCGGGCGCTTCGCCCAAGGCGATATGGCGGGTGCCGCGATAGTCGGTGACGGCCAGGGCGCCGGCGCGGCGCAGGCTGTCGAATGCCGCCGCATCGCGGCGCCACAGCCGCACCTGATGCCCTTTTTCCGCCAGGTCGGCGGCCGCCGCGTAGCAGCCGTGGCCGCCTCCAATTACCCCGATACGCATGATCAAGCTCCTTCGAGAGAGCCTTGATGCTAGCGGCGGCGCGCGCGCCGGACTGCGCGGCAGGCGCAAGCGGAATACGGAATCGGCAAGGGAATGCGCGGCGCGCGCCTCAACAGGCGCGGGCGCGGCGCCGCCTGAGCGTGTCGGACGGCAGGCAGCCGTAGCGTTTGCGGTAGTGCGTGGCGAAATGGCCGAAGCTGGTCACGCCGCAGCGCAGCAGGATGTCGGTGACACTGTCGCCGTCGCCCGCCTCGGCCAGCGCGGCGTGCGCCAGCGCCAGGCGGCGGTTGCGCAGGTAGTCGCTGGGACTTTGCTGCAGGAATTGCGTGAAGCCATTCTGTAGTGTGCGGATCGACACGCCGCAATGCGCGGCCAGCTCGGGCAGCGCGATGGGCGCGTCGATGTGGTCTTCGATGTAGTCGCGTGCGCGCCGCACGTGCAGCGGCAGCGGCTGGCGCCGGTCGGCGCGCAGCGCCTCGGAGTAGTTGTGTGGCAGCTGCATCAGCAGCAGCGAGATGAGGTAATCGGAAAAGCCCGCCGCCAGCGTCTGCGTCACCCCTTCGATGGCGGGATGCTGATACAGCCGGCACAGGTAGGCCAGCGTTTCCTGCACCGCCGCCAGGCCGGCCGAGCCGGGCGCGGCCTCCAGGTCGAACACCAGCGCCTGCTTGAGCGGGCGCTCCAGCAGCTGTTGCAACTGGCGTTCCAGCGCTTGCCGTTCGACCCGCAGGATCAGGCTGCGGCAATCCTGGCCGATGCGCAGGATGCTGCGCTCGGACGGCGACGAGATGGTCAGGCCGCCTTCGCGCAGGGCGGCGCTGCGCTTGCCCAGCGTGACCTGGCCGGCGCCTTGCAGCGTGACGCGCACCAGGTAATAGCGGGCGATGTCGCCGGCGTCGATCTCGACCTCGGCGCCATAGTGCAGGTCGAACAGCGCGGCGCTGCCGAAGAACACGCCGTACAGCCGCGATTGCAGCGGGTCGCCGCGCGCCACGCACATGCGGTGCGACCACAGGTGCTGGCTGACCTGGTCGGTGATCTCGGAGAGATTGCCCGAATTCAACAGGCAATGGCGTTGCAGCGGATAGGTATCGTGGAACATGCTTTCCTGCGCCCCGGGAATAGCCGTTGCGCGCCCGGTATAGAGCCGGCCGGCGCAAAGGCCTACAACAGATGCAGCCATCGGAATGGCGAACCAGACAGCGGGACGCCGCCGCCGCCTCGACGCGGCCGGCGCGATCCCATTGCGATACAAGGGAAAAACATGACGGGCGATACCGGAACCGACGCGGTGCAAAAGCGCTATGCCTATGAGTGGTATGTCGTCCTGATCTGCATGCTAGCGTACATATTTTCGTTCGTCGACCGGCAGATCCTGGCCCTGATGATCGAGCCCATCAAGCGCGACCTGCAGCTCTCGGACACCCAGTTCAGCCTGCTGCACGGGCTGGCTTTTTCGCTGTTCTATGCCTTCATGGGCATTCCCATCGCGCTCTTGGCCGACCGCTGGTCGCGGCCCCGCATCATCGCCATCGGCGTGGCCTTCTGGAGCCTGGCGACCGCCGCCTGCGGCCTGTCGAAGAGCTTCGGCCAGATGTTCCTGGCGCGCATCGGCGTGGGCGTGGGCGAGGCCGCGCTGTCGCCGGCCACCTATTCCATGCTCAGCGACATGTTCCCGCGCCATAAGCTTGGCCGCGCGGTCGGCATTTATTCGATCGGCTCGTTCATTGGCGGCGGCCTGGCGTTCCTGATCGGCGGCTACGTCATCGACCTGCTCAAGAGCGTCGACAGTGTGCATGTGCCCGGGGTGGGCGCGCTGCGGCCATGGCAAGTGACGTTTTTCATCGTCGGCCTGCCGGGCGTGCTGGTGGCGTTGCTGATCCTGCTGACCGTGCGCGACCCGCAGCGCAAGGGCCTGCGCCACGATGCCGGCGGCGGTGTGCGGAAACCGGCGGCTGGCGACGTGTTCCGCTTCCTGGGCCACCATCGCGGCACCTTCTGCTGTCATTACCTGGGGTTCTCGTTCTACGCCATGATCCTGTTCTGCCTGCTGGGCTGGACGCCGGCCTTCTACATGCGCAAGTTCGGCCTGTCGCCGGTGCAGGCGGGCTACATGCTGGGCACGGTGGTGCTGGTGGCCAACACCGCCGGCGTTTTCTGCGGCGGCTGGCTGATGGACTGGCTGGCGCGGCGCGGCCATGACGATGCGCCGCTGCGCGCCGGCGTCATCGGCGCGATCGGCATGGCGCTGCCGGCCGTGGCCTTTACCCAGGTGGACGGGTTGTGGCTGTCGGTGGGCCTGCTGTTGCCTGCGATGTTCTTCGCTTCGTTTCCCATGCCGACTTCCACCGCCGCCATGCAGATCCTGCCGCCCAACCAACTGCGGGCCCAGGTATCGGCGCTGTTCCTGCTGATCTCCAACCTGGTCGGGCTGGGCCTGGGCACCACGGCGGTGGCGCTGTTGACCGATCGGGTGTTCCACAATCCGGCGGCGGTCGGGCATTCCATGTCACTGCTGATCGGCGTGGCCACGCTGGCATGCATCGGCCTGCTGGCGGCCGGTTGCGGCAAGTACCGCCGCAGCCTGGCGCGGGAAGAGGGCGAGCGCGCCACGCGGGTTGTCCCGGCGCCGGCCGCGCCGGCCCGCGCGCCTGTCGGGCAGACGCCGTGATGTCCCGATGCCGGGCGCGGCCTTTGCCATCGCGCAAACTCAGGCGGGCGGTTCAGCGCTGATGCGCGCCGCTCGGGCGATAATCGCGCGCATGACCTACCAACTTCTCAAAATGCTGCATGTCGCCGCCGTGGTTGCCTGGCTGTGCGGCTCCCTGTTCGTGTCGCTGTTCCTGCTGTCGTCGCAACCGCCCGACAGCGACGAGGCGCCCAAGGAACGCAAGATGCTGGGCGCGCTGCGCCGCTGGACCCTGTGCGTGACCACGCCGGCGATGGTGCTGGCCTGGCTGGTCGGGTTGCATCTGGCGGTGACGTTCGGCTGGTTCGCCATGACCTGGATCTGGATCAAGATCGCGCTGGCGCTGACGCTGTCGGCCTTGCTCGGGGTGCAGAGCGCGGCGCTGCGGCGCCAGGCGCAAGGCAGCGCCCGGCGCGCGCCGTTGGTGGACCTGTACGCGCCGTTCACCGTGATCGCGGCGGCGGTGATCGTGACGCTGGTGGTGGTCAAGCCATTCTGAACGAATGTTCCGGGCCGCGCCGCCGCGCCGTCCGCGTCAGCGCAGCGCCGACATCAGGCTGTCGAATTGCTGCGCTTCCAGCCGCGCGCGTTCCGCGGTCAACTGGCGCACGGCCAGTTGATGGGCGCGGAAGCGGTCGAGCAGGCTGTCGCGATCGAACACGATCTCGTTGCCCGCCACGCGCCACGAGCGGCGGTTGTCGTCGAGCAGGTTGATCATCTGCGCGTACTGGTCCAGCATCTGGCGCTCCAGTTCCCAGTTGCGCGCCAGCGAGGCCTTCTGCCGCGGCCGCGCCTTGATCGCGCCCTCGACCATCTGGTTCTTCTGCTGCTCGCTCAGATCGAGCGAACGGAGGATGGCGGGCACGTCCGCCAGCAGCCGCTGGTTTTGCTGGCTGTATTTCTGCACCACGTGTTGCGCTTGCTCCAGGATCAGCCGGCTCTCGATCAGGCCGCGGTCGCGCGCGAGCCGGTTGGGGATGAACAGCTCGGACAGCCGCGCCTCGTCCAGTTCGGTCACGTAGGCGCGGTACTGCGCCACGTGCTGGCGCAGGATGATCTTCATGCCGCGCTCGATTTCGCCGTACATGCCATGGGCCTTGGGCGTGGTGTCGATGTCCGGTATATCGCCGGGCGGATTGTCGGGCGCGTCGAGCACCGCGCGCATCCATTCGCCGGTGCGGCGGAGCTCGGCCATGGCGGTCGCCCTTTGCGCGTCGCGATAGGCGCCCAGGCCGGCCAGGACGGCGCCCGCCACCAGCAGCACCAGGCCGGTGGCGAACGCGATGCGCATGCGGTGCAGCGGCGTGCGCAGGCGCTTGAACGGCGACAGCGCCAGGATCGCGACGATGGCCGGCAACAGCAGCATCAGCGCGCAGCCGATCGCGGCGCCGATCCGGTAGCTGAGCGTTTCGGCGGCGTCGCCCGGCGCCGGCGTGTTGCGGCCGCTGAGGACCAGCAGGGCCAGCCACAAGCCGATGTACAGGAACCCGGTGGCGGCGCGCAGCGCGGGGCTGGGCCGTGGCGCTGCGGGGCGAGCGGGGCGAGCGGGGGGCGCGAAGATCGGCGTGTCGGCGCCCGGCGGACTCAGGGTGGGTTCTCTACGCGTGTCCACGATGGGCGGCGATAATGAAATATTTGGTATTGGATGTTACAGTGCGGGCGTATCAGGCGCAATGCGGCTCACGCTTCCAGATTATCCATTCGCCTTCGCCGGCGAAGTGGCGCGGGCCTTGCGCGATGGCCGCCAGCCCCGCGCGCAGCGCGCGCGGGTCCCGGTCCGGCATGTGCCGCAGCAGGGCCGCCGGCAAGGCATCGGGGTCGAGGTGCTCCAGGCTGAACTCCACCGCCATCAGCGTGCCCGCGTCGCGTACCCGGATGTACCAGAGGCTCTCCATGTAGTCGCCGTACCATGGGTCCGGAAACAGCGCCGGCGTGAAGCGCAAGCCGAATTCGCAGATGTCGTTCCAGGGCCAGGACTGGCGCCGGCCGCCCGCGCCATCCGGGCCGAGCGCGCGGGTGAAGCCGGCTTCGTCGAAGCGGATGGTTTCGGCATAGGGATCGGGCGGGACGGGCGGACCGGCGAACAGGCGTCTGAGCAGCGACCACATAGGGCAGAAGGGGCAACGTCGATGGCTGCAGTGTAGCGGCGGCCATGGCGTCCCGGCAGGCGCTGCGCAAGAGAGATTGCCGCAAGATTGTTACAAGCATTGATACACATCAATCCTGTGCGTCGCGGTGCGCGTTAGGGTTGAGGTTTTTCCTGACGGGTCGCCGGCGACTGCCTGGCCATCCGGCATCGCCCCCACGCGCAGCAAGGACAGTACTGATGACAGACAAGACCCCGCAAGTTTCCGAGCAGAACCCGGCCGCCGACGGCCAGGCCGCGACGCGTCCGCAACGTCCCGCCAAGCGCACCGCCCGCGCGGCGCGGTCCAGCGCGTCCGGCGCCGCCAAGGCCGGCCAGGCGGCAGTGGCCGCCAATGGCGCCACCGCCGCGCGCCGGCCCGCGGCTGGCACCGCCTCGCCCGCCGCCATGCCCGCCATCGAGCCAGCCATCCAGGCGCACAAGCGCGTCAATGCGCGCGCGACCGCGGCGCGCCAGGAAACCACCGCGGTGCTGGCCGACATCGCCCGCCGCTATCGGGTCGGCGACTCCGGCGAGGCGCACGCGGCGTTGCGCTCGGTGATCGAGGAACTGTCGCCCGATGACGCGATCGCGGTGCAGCGCGCGCTGCTCGAAGCCAACGCGCAGGCCGGCGGCGCCCGCCGTAATCCCGACGAGGAACTGGCGACCGACTGGCGCGAAGGCATTTATCCCTACCGCCATCGCATGCTGCGGCGCAATTATGAAAAGCAGAAGTACGCCCTGCAGGTCGAGTTGCTGAAGCTGCAGGCCTGGGTCAAGGCCACCGGCCAGCGCGTGGTGATCCTGTTCGAGGGCCGCGACGCGGCCGGCAAGGGCGGCACCATCAAGCGCATGATGGAACACCTGAACCCGCGTGGCGCGCGCGTGGTGGCGCTGGAAAAGCCGTCCGACACCGAGCGCGGCCAATGGTATTTCCAGCGCTACGTGCAGCACCTGCCCACCGCTGGCGAGATCGTGATGTTCGACCGTTCCTGGTACAACCGCGCCGGCGTCGAACGCGTGATGGGCTTTTGCTCGCAGGACGAATACCTGCAGTTCCTGCGCCAGGTGCCCGATTTCGAGCGCCACCTGGTCACCAGCGGCATCCACCTGGTCAAGTTCTGGTTCTCGGTCAGCCAGCAGGAGCAGCGCCGCCGCTTCCTGCAGCGCAAGGTGCATCCGCTCAAGCAATGGAAGCTCAGTCCGGTGGACCTGGCCTCGCTCGACAAGTGGGACGACTACACCCGCGCCAAGGAGGCGATGTTCGCGCACACCGACACCGCCGACGCGCCCTGGATCGTGGTCAAGTCCGACTGCAAGAAGCGCGCGCGCCTGAACGCCATGCGCTACGTATTGAGCCGTCTGCCGTACGAAGGCAAGAGCGGCCTGCCGGAGCTGGCGCTGGACCCGCTGATTGTGGGAAGGGCGCTATAGCGGGCCCGCCACGCCGGCCGCCTCACTTGCCTCGCATCTGATCGATCAGGCGCCGGTCGCGCTTGGTCGGCCGGCCGGCCGCGATGTCCAGCGCCGGTTCGGGCGCCAGGCGCCGCATCTCGGCCGCGCGCGCGCGCGCAGCCACGCTTTCCGGGGTTTCCTCGTACAACTGGCGCGCCACCGGCGCCGGACCGCGCACGCCGCTGACCGCCACCACGCGCACGTGCAGCGCCGGATCTTCCTTGCGGATGCTGACCAGGTCACCCGGGCCGACCTCGCGCGCCGGCTTGGCCGGCTGGCCATTGACCTGCACCCGGCCCTTGCCGATTTCATCCACCGCCAGGCTGCGCGTCTTGTAGAAGCGCGCCGCCCAGAGCCATTTGTCGAGCCGTATCTTGTCCATTGCCGCCATCGCGATATTGCGCCATCAAGCGCACATGATAGCGGCAGGCGTCATGCCGGCGTGTCGCGCAGCAGCGCGGCGAAGGCGCTGGCGGGCAGGGCGCGGCTGAACAGGAAGCCCTGCATCGCATCGCAGCCTTCCTCGATCAGCATTTCGCGTTGCGCCTCGGTCTCCACGCCTTCGGCCAGCGTGCGCATGCCCAGCGAATGCGCCAGGCGCACCACGCCGCGGATCACGGCAGTGGCGGTGGGGACCTTGCCCAGCGCCCAGACGAACGACTGGTCGATCTTGAGCGTATCGATCGGCAGGCGCGCCAGGTAGGCCAGGCTCGAATAACCCGAGCCGAAATCGTCCAGGGACGCCGAAATGCCGGCCTCGCGCAGCGCGGCCAGGATGGCGGAGGCCTTTTCCACGTCGCTCATCAACGAATTCTCGGTGACTTCCACGTCCAGCAGCGTCGGCGGCACGCCGTGCCTGCGGGCCAGGCGCACGATGGTGTCCGCCAGATCCGGCGCCACCAGCTGGCGCGCCGACAGATTGAAGGAAATGCGCGGCACCGGCAGGCCTTCGGCCAGCCATTCGCTGATGTGCAGGCAGGTGGCGTTGGCCACCCACTCGGTCAGGGCCGGCTCCAGTGGCGAGTCCAGGAGCACGTCCAGGAACGCGGCCGGCGCCAGCAGCCCGCGGGTCGGATGACGCCAGCGCAGCAGCGCCTCGGCGCCGCACAGCGACGCGTCGTGCATGCTGATCTGCGGCTGGAAGTGCAGTTCGAACTGGTTGTTGTTCAGCGCGTCCTGGATGTCGCCGCGCAGCGACAGGCGCGCGCCCAGGCCCTGCATCAGCTCGCGATGGTAGACCCGTACCTGGAAGCGCCCGGCCGACTTGGCCGCGTACATGGCCGCGTCGGCGTAGTTCAGCAGCATTTCGGCCGATTCGCCAGGGGCATTCATCAGGGCGATGCCGATGCTGGCGCCGAGCGAGACCGAGCGGCCGTGGATATCGCTGGGCCGCGCCAGCGAATTCAGGATCGAATTGGCCAGCGCCTCGGCCGCGCGCTCGTTGGTCCCGCGCAAGACCAGCAGGAATTCGTCGCCGCCGACCCGCGCGCAGAAGATCGAGGGCGTCAGGAACCTGCGCAGGCGCTCGGCCACGTCGCACAGCAGCAGGTCGCCCTCGGCATGGCCGAAGGCGTCGTTGACTTCCTTGAAACGGTCCAGGTCCAGGAACAGCACCGCCAGCGTGGCGCCCTGCGCGGCCAGCGCGGGCTCGGCCTCGGCGATGGCGGTCGAGAGCGTGTCCATGCACTGGCGCCGGTTGGGCAGGCCGGTCAGGTAGTCGTGGTTGGCCTGGTACCTGAGCTGCGCGCTTTCCTCGCGTTCGCGCGAAACATCGCGCAACAGCACCAGCAGGCCGCCGTTATGCGGAAAGGCGCGCGCCTCGAACCAGCTCGCCAGCGGCGCATGGTAGCCGGTGTGGCTCGCGGGGCGGCCGGTCTGCAGGGCGCCGCGGCAGGCGTCGTAGTAGCCAGTCCCGACCAGCTCCGGACAGGCGTCCCACAGGCCGTGCCCGATCAGGTCGGGCCTGCTGCGTCGCAGCAGTCGTTCGGCGCCAGGGTTGAGATAACGGACACGCCAGTCGCGGTCCAGCGACAGCAGGCCGTCGGCGAGCGCGTCGAGCGTGGCGCCGTCGGCGCCGGCCGCGATGGCGGCGGCGGAGGGGGAAGCGTCGTGGCTATCGTGGTTCATCTCGTTGCGCATATCCCTGGGCACGATCAATGTGCTGTTTTATCGCATCGCTAGGCCGCCGTAAAACCAAAAAAAGCGCCCCGTGAGGCGCCCAAGACCGGCAATCCGGCGGACGGGCATGCGCCCGTCCGTTCTCAATCCATTTTCAATCCGGCTTCCTTGACCACGCGCTGCCATTTCTCGATCTCGGCGCGGCGGAAGGTGTCCAGTTCGGCCGGCGTCGAGCCGATCGGCTCGGCGCCGATGCCCGCGAGCTGCTCGGCGATCTGCGGATCCTTCAGCACCTTGGCCAGTGCCTGCGAGACCTGGTTGATGATTTCCGGCGGCGTGCCGGCGGGCGCGAACACCGCGTTCCATTCGTAGGTTTCGTAGCCGGGCACGCCCGACTCGGCGATGGTGGGCAGATCCGGCGCGGCCTTGGAGCGTTCCGAGCCGCCCACGGCCACCGCGCGCAGCTTGCCGTTCTTCACGTGTTGCCAGGCCGAGCCCATGCTGGCGAACATCACCGGCACCTGGCCCGACATGACGTCGATCATGGCCGGGCCGCCGCCCTTGTAGGCGACGTGCTGCAGCTGGGTCTTGGCCAGCAGGTTGAACAATTCGCCGGCCAGGTGCTGGGCCGAGCCGGGGCCGGCCGAGGCGAAGTAGACCGGTTCCTTGGCGCCCGGTTGGCCCAGGCGGATCAGGTCGGCCACGGTCTTGACTTCGTACGACGGCGTCACCACCAGCACGTTCGGCACGCGCAGCAGCAACGACACCGGCGCGAATGCGGTCAACGTGTCGAACTGCATCTTGGTGTGCAGCGCCGCGTTCTGCGCGTGGTTGGAGGCGTCCAGCATCAGCGTATAGCCGTCGGGCTGGGCCTTGGCGACCGCCGCGCCGCCGATCATGCCGCCGGCGCCGCCACGGTTTTCAATGACCACCGGCTGGCCCAGCTCGGCCGCCAGCTTGGGGCCGATCAGGCGGGCCACTACGTCCACCGTGCCGCCGGGCGGATAGGTCACGACCAGCGTGACGGGGCGCTCGGGATAGGCGGCGCTGGCCGCGCCTGCGGCGCCGGCCAGCATGCCGGCGGCGGCCAGCAGGCTGACGCGGCGCGCGAAGCGTTTGAACAGAGGGGTCATTGGGAGTCTCCTTGGAATTGGAATAGTCGCAATGGCGTGTCGGCCAGTACGGCGCGCCGTTGCGCGGGGTCGTCGATCCAGTCGTCCAGCCACTGCGTGGCCGCGGGGTAGGACGCCAGGTGGCGATGCTCGGTATGGGGCCAGTCGCTGCCCCACATGAGGCGGGCGGGGCCGCAGGCATTCAGCAATTGCCGCGCGGCCTCGCGGCCGGACGTGGCACAGGCCGGGCCGCTCCAGTTGCGGTAGGGGGCCGACAGCTTGACCCAGACCTGGCCGCTGGCGGCCTGCCGCAGCAGGTACTGGAAACCCGGGTCGGCCACGCCCAGCGCCGGATCGGGGCGGCCGAAGTGATCGACCACCACGCGGCAGCCGGCCCGCAGTAGGGCCGGCAGGATATCGGCCAGGCGCGCGGCCTGCAGATGGAGCTCGACATGCCAGTCGAGCGCGTTGATGCGTTCGAGCAGGTGACGCCAGTCGGGCGCGGCCAGGTCGGGCAGGGCCAGGCCGATCAGGTTCAGGCGGATGCCGACCACGCCGGCCGTGGCCAGCGCGCGCAGCGCCGCATCGTCGATGGCGGGGTCCACCACCGCCACGCCCCGCAGCCGCGCCGGCGCGGCGCGCAGCGCCTCGACCAGGTGGCTGTTGTCGGTGCCCAGGAAGCTGGGCTGCACCAGCACGCCGTGCGACAGCCCGTGCGCATCCAGCAGGCCCAGGTATTGGGCCAGCGTGGCATCGTAGTCGGGCGTGTGGCGGCGCGTGTCCGCCAGCGCCAGGCCCTGGTGAAAGACATGGGCGTGGGCGTCGACGGCGGGGCCGGTGACCGGTGGGGGCAAGGCTGTCTCCTGCGAGGTGCTGTGCATGCCCCAACGGGGTGCGCAGCTGTCGGGTTCTATGAGCGGGATTCTAGGCAGAAGGGGTATAGTTTTCTATTCTGTGAAACTGCTTTATTCATATTGGATTGATATGGAAACCCGGCACCTGCGCTACTTCCTCGCCGTGGTCGACCACGGCAGCGTCAGCCGCGCCTCGGAATGGCTGGGCATTGCCCAGCCGGCCCTGAGCCAGGCGCTGGGCCGCATGGAAAAGGACTTGGGGGTGCGCCTGTTCGAACGCTCGCGTCAGGGTTCCTCGCCCACGCCGGCGGCGCTGGCCATCCTGGAGGACGTGCGCGCCAGCATCGCCCGCATCGACGCCGCCACGCGCCGCGCCCGCGAGATCGGCCGCGGCAGCGCCGGCCAACTGACGGTGGGGCTGGTGTCCTCGGCGCTGTTCAACACCTTGCCACGGGCACTGCGCGAACTGCGGCGGCAGGCGCCCGGCGTGCGCGTGATCCTGCGCGAGATGAGCAACGCCGAGCAGGCCGAGGCCCTGCAGACCGGCGAGATCGACATCGGCCTGATGCACACGCCGGTGGCGCTGGGCGGCCGCATGCGCGAGCGCCAGCTGTTGCGCGAGCGGCTGGTGGCGGCGGTGCCGGACGAGTTCGACGTGGCCGCCGACGGCCAGGTGTCGATGGCGCAGATCGCGCAGGCGGGTCTGGTGATGTATCCGCAGTCGCAGCTGCCGGCGTTCTACGCCGACATCCTCGATGCCATGCGCAAGGGCGGCCATGACGCCCATGTGGCGCAGGAGGCCAACCGCACGCTCACCGTGCTGGCCTGCGTGGCCGGCGGCTGTGGGGTGGCGCTGCTGCCCAGCTGGATCCGGTCGATGGATTTCCGGGGCGTGCGCTTTTGCGAAGTGCGCGATGGCGAGCGCCTGCCCAGCTTCGACCTGAGCGCCATCTGGCCGGCCCGCTCGGTGCCGACGCTGGCGGACCTGTTCGCCAATCTGGACCTGGGCGGCGACTGAGCGTTCAATCCGTCCGACGCACACTTAAGCCACGCTTAAGACGGCGTTTTCGCCGGAACCGCGGCGCCCCTGACGTTCTAAACAGAAACAACGTCAGAGGGGCGGTTCATGGATCTGGACTGGCAGCAGCAGTTGTGGCAAAGCGCGCTGTGGATGGCGCGCGCATTCGGCATCAGCGCCGTGGCGTTGGCGCTGGTCGCGTTCGCGCTGTCGCGCGGGACCGATTGGGGGCGCAAGTTCTGGCGCCTGGCCTGGCCCTACCTGACGCCGCGCCGCAGTTGGCGCCCGCTGCTGACGCTGGCCGCGCTGCTGTTCCTGGCGATGTTCGCGGTCCGCATGACGGTGCTGTTCTCGTTCTGGTACAACGGCTTCTACAGCGCCCTGCAGGCGCTCGACGCGAACGCGTTCTGGCATTTCCTCGGCATTTTCGCGGTGCTGGCGACGGTGCACGTGGTGCGCACGCTGATCGACAGCTACGCCGGCCAGGCCTTCGACATCCATTGGCGCGTCTGGCTCAACGACCGCCTGACCGGCGACTGGCTCGACGCGCGCGCCTACTATCGCGGCCATTTCGTCGATGAGCCGGTGGACAACCCCGACCAGCGCATCGAACAGGACATCGCCGCGTTCGTGACCGGCTCGCGCACGCTGGCGATCGGCGCGCTCAGCGCCGTGGTGTCGCTGGTGGCGTTCACCGCCATCCTGTGGAACCTGTCCGGCGCACTGGACGTGGCCGGCGTGGAGATTCCGCGCGCCATGGTCTTCATGGTGTACCTGTATGTCATTGTCGCCACGCTGTTCGCCTTTCGCATCGGCCGGCCGTTGATTCTGCTGAACTTCCTGTCCGAACGCCTCACCGCCAACTTCCGCTATGCGCTGCTGCGCCTGCGCGAGAACGCCGAGAACGTCGCGTTCTATCAGGGCGAGGCGGTCGAGCGGCGCACGCTGTGGACGCGCTTTTCGGCCTACATCGCCAACCTGTGGGCGCGGGTCTACCGGGGGCTGAAGTTCGATGGCTTCAACCTGGTGGTGAGCCAGGTGGCGGTGGTGTTTCCGTTTCTGCTGCAGGCGCAGCGCTTTTTCAGCGGCGCGATCAAGCTGGGCGACGTAATGCAGACGTCGCAGGCGTTCGGGCAGGTGCAGGATTCGCTGTCATTTTTCCGCACCTCTTACGATGCCTTCGCGCAGTACCGCGCCACGCTCAACCGCCTGGCGGGCTTTCTCGACGCCAACGCGGCGGCGCGGGCGCTGCCGGCGATCGAGGCGCAACCCTTGCCCGACGCCTTGGAGATCGCCAGCCTGGAGGTGTCGCGTCCCGATGGCCACGTGCTGCTGCGGCATCTGGACTTGGCGTTGCGGCCGGGGCAGGCACTGCTGATCAAGGGGCCTTCCGGCAGCGGCAAGACCACGTTGCTGCGCGCCCTGGCGGGCCTGTGGCCCTATGCGCGGGGCGTGGTGCGGCGGCCGCAGGGCACGGCGGCGCTGTTCCTGTCGCAGCGTCCCTATCTGCCGCTGGGCACGCTGCGCGATGCCGTGGCCTACCCGGGACATGCCAGGGCCGACGACGATGCGCGCCTGGCGGCGGCGTTGCGCGCAGTGAACCTGGGCCACCTGGCCGGACGGCTTGAGCACGAGGCCGACTGGTCGCGCATCCTGTCCATCGGCGAACAGCAGCGCGTGGCGTTCGCGCGCGTGCTGTTCAACCGGCCCGCCATCGTATTCCTGGACGAGGCGACCTCGGCCACCGATGAAGGGCTGGAGCACATGCTCTACGGCCTGCTGCGCGAGTACTTGCCGCAGGCCATGCTGGTCAGCGTCGGCCATCGCAGCACGCTTGACGCCTTCCATACGCACCGGCTGGACCTGGATGGCGCGGGCGGCTGGGCGGTGGCCGCCATGGACGCGACGGACGTGATCGACCCGGCGCCGCCGCGCGGCCTGGCGGCGGCCTAGCGGCGTCCGTGTCGCTGCTGGCCGGGTGCGAGGCGCGGGCTCAGGTGCCGACCCGCAGCGGGCTGGTCAGCTTGCGCAGCGCTGCGATCACGCTTTGCGCGGTGATGCGGCCGGTCTTGGGATTGGCCGACGGGATGTTCTGGATCTCCATCGAGAACGAGGCCGAATCGGACACCACCTCGACGCGGTGCACGTTGCGCTCGAGCGACGGGTCGGCCCAGATCTCCAGGGTGGTGCGGTCCGGGCCGATGCCGGCCAGCGACACGCTCACGGCCACGTTCAGGTTGGCCGGAAAGCCCGCCGCCGCTTCGCGCGGCGAGCCGCGAAAGATCAGGCGCGGTTCGGTGATGCCGTCGATGTCGATGTTGTTGTCGGTCAGGTAGGGCGCGCCCAGCAGGCCGCGCACCGGCTTGCGCGTGATCATCGTCACCGAGTGGATCTCGCCCTCGGCGGCGGCGGTGATCGCGTCCAGGCCCAGGATGGCGCCGGAAGGCACCAGGATCTGGGCCTGGTGGCGGCGCGCCAGCTCGATCAGGTCGTCGTGGCGCAGCAGCGCGCCGGCGCTCAGCACCACCAGCTTCTTGCCGGTCTTGAGCACCGGCTCGGCCAGTTCGCGGAACACGGCGGCGGGGGCGCATTCGACGACGACGTCGCAATGCCCGGCAAGGTCGCCGAGGGTGGTGAACTGCGGGCTGGCGGTGCGCCACGCCACGGCGGGCGCGGCGCGGGGGTCGCGCACCGCCACGGCGGCCAACGTCAGCCCGGGCAGGCCGGCATCCAGGGATTGCGCCACGGCCTGGCCGATGGCGCCGAAGCCGGCGATGCCGACACGGTAGCTATTCATGAGGAATCCGGAAGAAAAGGGATCGCGGCGCGCCGCGAGGTTGGCAGGCCGGCCGGCGGCGGCAGGGCCGGCCAGGGTCGGCGGTCACTGTAGCGAGGGGGCGGGCGGGCGTCAATTGGCGCGGGCCGCCGCGCGCAGCACCGGCCGCGCCCGGCGCGTGGCCCACACCAGCAGCAGCGCCGCCAGCAGCGAGGCCACGCCGGCGCCGGCCATGGCGGCGTGGAAGCCGTCGGCCAGCGCGGCGGCGAACAACGCCGCCACGCCGTCGGGTTGCGCCGGCAGCACGTGCCGGGTCACCGCGACGCGCGCCACCGCCTGCGCATCCGCCTGGCCCAACCGCGTCAGCGCCGCGGCCAGGTGGTCGACGGCGCGGCTGCTCATCAGCGCGCCCAACAGCGCGATGCCGATGGTCATGCCGGTCTGGCGCAGCGCGTTCATGGTGGCCGAAGCCATGCCCGAGCGCTCGCGCGGCACGGTCGCCATCACCGCCATGCTGGTGGCCGGCACCGCCAGCCCCATGCCCAGGCCCAGCAGCACCATCAGCGATCCGGACAGGGCATAGGGCGTGTGCGCATCGAAGCTCAGCATGCCCAGCATGGCCACGCCGACCATGCCGTAGCCGGCGATCATCAGCCGCGGCAGGCCGAAGCGCGGGTTCAGGCGGCCGAACACCGTCGACACGACGCCGGTGGCCACGAATTGCGGCGCCAGTTGCCAGCCGGCTTCCAGCGGCGACAGACCGCGCACGTGCTGCAGGTAGAGCGAGAAGAAGAACAGGCTGCTGTAGGCGCCGAAGCCCATCACGAACGAAGCGAAGTTGGTGCTGGCGAAGCCCGGGTCGCGGAACAGGCCCAGCGGCAGGATAGGGCGCGCCACGGTGCGCTCGACCCACAGGAAGGCGAGCAGCCCGATGGCGGCCACGGCCAGCGCGGCGAGGGCGGCCGGCGCGTGCCAGCCATGCTCGCCGGCGGTGATCAGGCCATAAGTCAGCGCGCCCAGCCAGATCACGCTCAGGGCCTGGCCGGCCGGATCGAACGCCGCATGTTCGGGATGCGCGCTTTCCTGGATGCCCCAGGCGCCCAGCGCGAGCGCCAGCGCGCCCACCGGCAGGTTGATCAGGAAAATGCTCTGCCAGCTGAAGTGCGCCACCAGCAAGCCCCCCAGCATCGGCCCCACGATCAGCGAGATGGCATTGCACGAGGCCCACAGGCCGATGGCGCGGGCGCGCTCGGCCGGATCGGGAAAGGCCTGCGTCAGCAACGACATGGCGCCGGGGATCAGCAGCGCGCCAGCCACGCCTTGCACCGCGCGGCCGGCCAGCAGCAGCGGCAGGTTGTCGGCCAGCCCGCAGAAGGCCGACCCCAGCGTGAACAGCGCCACGCCCGCGAGCCACGAGCGCTTGCGGCCATAGCGGTCCCCCAGCGGCCCGGCCGAGAGCATGAAGGCCGACAGGAACAGCGCGTAGGCGTCCACCACCCATTGCAGGCCGGCCATGTCGATGCGCAGCGCGGCCTGCATGGTGGGCAGGGCGACGTTGACGATGCTGATATCCAGGATGGTGATGAAGCTGCCCAGGTTGACGGCGAACACCAGGGCGCGGCGGCGGGAGGCATGCATGCGAAAGGGCCGGGAAGCAAATGTGAAACCGTATTCTAGTAATCGACTGACCGTCGGTCAATATATAAAAAGACGCATTCCCAATGGCTCCCGGACGCCGCGCCGGGCGCCTCCTCTACACTGGGAATCATTGAGAATGATGGAACCCCCGCTCGCGATGGCCCCCGTTTCCGCCAAGTCCGCCGCCCGATCCTCAGCCCGGCCCGACCCGCAGGCCTGCGCCGCCCCGCCACCGCGTACCAAGCCGGCGCCGGTGCGCCTGGACGAACTCATGGCCGCCGCCGAAGACCTGTTCGTGCGCCAGGGCGTCGAAGCCACCACCATCGACCAGATCGTGGCGCAGGCCGGCGTGGCCAAGGGCACCTTCTATCACTACTTCTCGTCCAAGGCGGAGGTGCTGGCAGCGCTGCGCGCCAAGTTCTCGCAGGGCTTCCTGGACCGCATCGACGCGGCCATGGCGGCCTGCGCGCCGGACGACGGCGTGGCGCGGCTGCGGGCCTGGACGCATGCCGGCGTGCAGGCTTATTTCGACGGTTATGCGCTGCACGATGTGGTGTTCCACGACGTCAACCACCCCCATCGCGGCGCCGCCGAGCGCGCGGCGGTGCTGGCACAGGCCGAGGCGATGTTGCGCGCCGGCCAGCAGGCCGGCTGCTGGCAACTGGCGCAGCCGGCGTTGACCGCGATCCTGCTGTACCACGGCATGCACGGCGCGGTCGATGACGCCATCGCGCGCGGCGCGGCCGACGCCGACGCGCTGGCCGCCAGCCTGATCCCGCCGTTCCTGCGCTTGGTGGGCGCGCCCGGCGCGGCCTGATTCCCAGTTTCTCGATGAGCGGGCCCGGCGCGCCCGGCCGGCCTACTTCAGGATGCGCGCATCCATGCTGTTGTCGGCCAGCGCCTGCGCCTGGGCCTGGGTCATGCCCAGGTGCTCGTACAGCGCGTGGAAGTTCTCGGTGACGTAGCCGCCGAAATAGGCCGGGTCGTCGGAATTGACCGTGACCTTCACGCCGGCGTCCAGCAGCGACAGGATGTTGTGCTGCGACATGTGCTCGAATACCCGCAGGCGCGTGTTCGACAGCGGACAGACGGTCAACGGGATCTGCTCATCGATCAGGCGCGCCATCAGGCGCGGGTCCTCGGCGGCGCGCACGCCGTGGTCGATGCGCCGCACCTTGAGCAGGTCCAGCGCTTCCCAGATGTACTCGGGCGGGCCTTCCTCGCCGGCATGGGCCACGGCCGGCAGGCCCTCGGCGCGGGCGCGGTCGAAGACGCGCTGGAACAGGCGCGGCGGAAAGCCTTTTTCGCTGCTGTCCAGGCCGACGGCGATGAAGGCGTCGCGGTAGGGCAGCGCCTCGTCCAGCGTGCGCATGGCCTGTTCCTCGGGCAGATGGCGCAGGAAGCTGAGGATCAGGCCGCTGCTGATGCCGAGCTTCTCGCGGCCGTCCGCCAGCGCCTGGCTGATGCCGTCCAGCACCACCTTGAACGGCACGCCGCGGTCGGTGTGGGTCTGGGGATCGAAAAACGGCTCGGTGTGCACCACGTTCTGCTCGTGGCATTTGACCAGGTAGTCCCAGGTCAGGTCGTAGAAGTCCTGCTCGGTGCGCAGCACGTCGGCGCCGCGGTAGTACAGGTCGAGGAATTCCTGCAGGTTGCTGTAGTCGTAGGCGGCGCGCAGGGCATCCATGTCGGGCCACGGCAGCGCCACGCCGTTGCGGTGGGCCAGCCGGAACAGCAGCTCGGGTTCGAGCGTGCCTTCCAGGTGCAGGTGCAGTTCCGCCTTGGGCAAGGTGTTGAGCCAGTCGTACATGGGCGCTCCTAAGTAGGGGTATTGATGGCCTGCGCCAGCCTGGCGGCGAATGCCCGGCGGCCTCCACAGGCTGGGTCCGGCCGTCAGCATTCCGCGGCCGAATGCCTGCGGCAGGGCGCCGATCATATCCGGAATCGGCGGACCCTCGCGTCGCCGTGGCATTTCCCGTTCACCACGGAAGCGGCTGCCTTTGCCGGTGCCGGATGCGGCATTTTCCTCTGAAGGGCGCCATGGCGGGCGCGGCAGCGGCGATGCGCCGATTATTGTCCCGCGCCGGGCCCTTGGCAACGCGCATCGGGGTTTCGGTATAGTTCGTCGCCAGGGAGGCGGGCGTGCGATGCGCATGAGGACAACACAGCAGGGCGGGGGGGCGGTGGCCGCGCGACGGTGGGCATTGGCGGGGCTGCTGCTGGCGGCGCTGGCCGGCTGCGGCGTGTCCACCGTGGACGAGGTGCGCGTGACCTGGCCGCCGTTCAAGGACGGCACGGCGCTGGTGCTGCCATCCGATCCGGCGCAATGCCCGGACCTGGCCGGCACCTATCGCGTCGCCGGCCAGGCGCGCGCGGGCGAGGCCGCCGCCGGCGTGGCTGATCTGCGCCGCTTCCTGGCCTACACCCTGGACCTGCCGGACCTGCGGGATACGGCGCAACTTGCCTGGCGCCCCACGCCGGCCGCCCGCGTCACCTTCAAGGCCGCGCCGCAGGGTTGGCAGGTCCTGGCCGATGACGGACAGGGCGGCCGCTTTACCGGCCTGTTGCCGCTGCGCGACGTCACGGCCGGCTCGGTCCGTCCAGCGCATGGACCGCTGGCCGACATCCAGCACTTCGGCGGCTGCACCCAGGGCCGCTATTGGATCAGCGCCCGGCGTGACTGGCGCCAGTACGAATCCATGGGCGTGTTCCGCACCGTGGCGCTGCTGCGGCCCCAGGCGGGCGGGCTGCTGGTGAGCGTGCAGCGCGAGTCGCACAGCATCGGCCTGCTGCCATGGTATTCGTCGGATGAAACGCGGTCGCAGTTCTGGTTCGGGCCGGCCGGGCCATGACGGCCGTTGCCGCGGTGCCCGCCCGTTTCGTCTCCGGGCCGTTGCGAAACCATGTGCTTGAAATGGTGTTGACGGGCTGGGCCAGCATGCTGGCCGTGTTCGCCATCGAATTCCTGACGCTGCTTTACCTGGGCACGCTGCGCGACGAGGCCGTGCTGGCGGCGGTGGGATTCGGTTCAATGGCGCTCTTCACGGTCACGTCGATCTGCATCGGCGTGACCGTCGGCGGCGCGGCGCAGGTGTCACGTGCGCTGGGGCAGGGGGATGCGCCGCGCGCACGGCGGCTGGCGGCGGCCTCGCTGCTCCTGATGATGGCGGCCGCGTTGTTGTCCGCCGCGGGGTTCCTGCTGGCGATCGGGCCGTTCACCCGGATGATTGGGTTGGCGCCGGACGTGCGGGCGCTGGTGCTGTCCTATGTCGCCATTACCGCGCCGTTCTCGGTGGTGATGGGCGTGGGCATGATGCTGTCGAACCTGCTGCGCGCCGCCGGTCAGGGCCGCCAGTCGATGTGGGTGCTGTTGGCCGGCACCGCCACGGTGGCGATTCTGGATCCGCTGGTCATCTTCGTGTTCGACGGGGGCATGCAGGGTGTGGCGTGGGCCGGCGGGGCGGGGCGGTTGGCAACGGTCATGCTCGGGGCCTGGCTGGTATTCGGGCGCTACCGGTTGGTGGCGCGGCCGGTGCGATCGGAGCTGTGCGCGGATCTGGCCGCGGTCGGCGCCATTGCCCTGCCGGCCGCGTTGAGCGCCCTGGCAACGCCTGCGGCGGTGGTTTTCACTGCCTCCGTTTATGCCGGGTTCGGCCCCAGCATCATGGCGGGCGCGACCGTGGTGGACCGGGTGCTTCAGCTGTCGTATTCCTTGTTCTTCGTGTTGCCAGGCGCCATCGGCCCGATCCTGGGTCAGAACCTCGGCGCGGGCCAGTGGGAGCGGGTCCGGCGGACCGTGCGCATCACCGCCGGCCTGGCCCTGGCGTATGGGGTCGGCGTGGCGGTGTTGCTGGCCTTGCTGGCGCCCTGGATTGCCGATCTTTTCCGGGTTACCGGCCCCGGGCGCGAGCTGGTCATGGCCTTCTGCCGTTACGCCAGCTTCATGTGGGCGCTGAACAGCCTTTTCTTCGTCTCGGTGGCGGTATTCAACAACCTGGGCCATGCCACCTATGCGACCGCGGTCGGCTGGTTGCGCGCGACCGTGGGCACGCTGCCGTTCGTCTGGCTGGGCGCCCGGTATGGCGGAGCCGAAGGCGTGTTGCTGGGGCAGACCCTGGGCTTTGCCTTGTCGAGCCTGATGGCGCTCGCGCTTTGCCTGCGCGTGTTGCGGCGCCCGCCGCCACGGCTTGCGGCGGCAGGCGCCGCAGCGTGAGGCTTGGCCGCGGCCGGACAGCCGGCCGCGGGCAGCGCGCCGTCGGTTCGATTTCGGCGCCCGCTCGCGGTACGATCCGGGCTGACCTCGATTTTTCAGGATTACCATGCGACAGAACGCGCTTCGCACCCGAATCGATCCCCTGGCGCGCGCGGTCCTGGCCGCTGCGCTGAGCCTCGCCGCCTTGGGCGCCGCCCAGGCCCAGTCGCCGGCTTCCGCCACCGGCACGCGCAATTCCGGGGCCGAGCCTGCCTCGTCCGGGCCGGTGTTGACGCCCAAGCGCAGCTTCGACGAACTTGCCACGCCCGCCGCCGCCCCTGCGCCTGCCGCTGCCCCAGCGGCGGCGCCGGCCCAGGCTCCCGCGGCGACCGCGGCCCCCGCTGCGCCCACGGTCATCGTCCCGACTGAACTCGACACCAAGGCGTGTATCGCCAAGCTGCGCAAGGGCGCCGCCGCCAATGGCCTGACCGTGGCCGACTGGGACAAGTACACCGCCAAGGCCAAGCTGCTGCCCACCACCGTCGCGTCCGCCCAGGGCCAGCCCGAGGGCCGCGAAACCTGGTGGGACTACATCGCCAAGACCGTCGACGACGAGCGCGTCGCCGACGGCCGCGCGGTGATGGCCAAGTACGGCCCGCAACTCGATGCCATCGGCCAGCAGTACCAGGTGGACCCGGCCACACTGGTCGCCATCTTCGGTATCGAGACCAACTATGGCCGTCAGGTCGGCAAGACCGACGTGCTCAATGCCTGGCTGACCCGCGCCTGCACCGAGAACAAGACGCTGTGGGAAAAGAACGCCTACGCCTCGGTGCGCCTGCTGCGCGACGGCGTGGTGCCGGCCGACAATTTCGTCGGTTCCTGGAGCGGCGCCTTTGGCATGACGCAGTTCATTCCCACCTCGTTCTACGAGTTGGCGGCGGACGGCGACGGCGATGGCAAGATCGACCTGTACAACTCGCTGCCGGACGCGCTGGCCTCGACCGCCAACCACCTGCGCAAGCGCCGCGCCAAATGGACTCACGGCCTGCCGGCGGTGGTGGAAGTGCGCGTGCCGGCCGACGTGGCCGCCGCCATCCCGCCCGCGCCCGACGCCGAGTATGTCGGCTCGCAGGACCGCCGCAGCATCGCGCAATGGGCCCAGGCCGGCCTCAAGCAGGCGGATGGTTCGGCGCTCAAGCTGGCCTACGGCAATGACCAGCAGGCCTACCTGTTCGCGCCCACTGGCGCCAAGGGGCCGGTGTTCCTGGCCACCGTCAATTTCGACGCGATCCTGCACTACAACCAGTCGCGCCGCTACGGGCTGGCGGTGTCGCTGTTGCTGAACCGCCTGCAGGGCGGCCCGGCGCTGGCCACGCCCTGGCCGACGGACGACCCCGGCCTGTCGCGTGCGCAGATCAAGCAAGTGCAGGAGATGCTCAACGCCCGCGGCTACGACGTCGGCACCGCCGACGGCATTCCCGGCGCCAAGACCCGCGACGCGGTGCGCGCCGAACAGGAAAAGCGCAACCTGCCGCAGGATGGCCGTGTCGGCAAGCGCATCTACGACGCGCTCAAGGCCAAATGAGCGCGGACGCGCTTGCGCCCGGGACGGGCGCGGCGGTGGTGTCGGGCACCCAGGGCTACGGCGAAAACGCCGCGGCCCTGGCCGAGCAGTACGAAAGCATCGCCTTTGCCGACGTGCATCGCGACGTGGCGCACCTGATCCCGGCCGCGCCCGCGCGCATCGCCGACATCGGCGCCGGCTCGGGCCGCGATGCCGCCGCGCTGGCGCGCATGGGTCACCAGGTGGTGGCGGCCGAGCCCACGCCCGAATTGCGGCGCGAGGGCCAGCGCCGCCACGCGCTGCCCAACCTGGAATGGGTCGATGACGCCTTGCCTGAACTTGCGGGCCTGCAAGGGCGCGAGTTCGATGTGATCATGCTGACCGCCGTCTGGATGCACCTGGACGCGGACGAGCGCGCCCGCGGCATGGCGGCGCTGGCGGCCCTGCTGGCGCCCGGCGGACAACTCCTGATGTCGCTGCGCCACGGCCCCGTGCCGCCTGGCCGCCGCATGTTCGACGTCTCGGCCGAAGAAACCATCGCGCTGGCGGCAAGGCATGGCCTGTCGGCGCATCACCGCGTCACGCGCGAGGACATGCTGGATCGCGCCGACGTGCACTGGAGCTTTCTGGGCTTGCGGCGCGGCTAGCAGGGTGTGTCCACGGTGCGAAAGTGCGATGGCATGCAGGGGCGGGCATGGATATGATGCAAGGCACCGTGTGTGTCCATGCTTCGAGATCATGCCGTCCGCCCCGCTGCCCGAATCCTTCGTCACCCGGCGCCTGCGCGCCGAGCGCATGTCGTCGACCCATCTGCCCTTCATCACCGCGATGCACGCCGACGCTGCCCTGATGGCCACCATGGGCGGCACGCGCGACGCCACCGCGAGCCGGCGCTACGTCGAGCACAACATGCTGCATTGGGCCGAACATGGCTACGGCATGTATGTGCTGAGCGAGCGCGATAGCGGCGCGCTGGCCGGCCGCGCCGGCCTCAAGCTGGCGCTGTCGGGCAAGATCGAGCGGGTCGAGATCGCCTACGCGTTCATGCCCACCTGTTGGGGCCGGGGCTACGCCTCGGAAATCACCCGCGCCCTGCTGGCGCTGGGATTCGAACGCCTGCCGGTGGACGCGCTGAGCGCCGTGGCCATACAGGCCAACGCCGCGTCCCTGCGCGTCATGGAAAAATGCGGGATGCGCTGGATCGAGACCACTGGCGAAGGGGAGGCGCGCAAGCTGCGCTACGAGATCCGGCGCCAGCAATGGCGGGCGCTGGCGGACGAAGCGGCGCCGATCGGCGCTAACATGCGGCCATGAGTCCCGCGAATACCCCCGATACCCCGAACACCGCTCCGCCCGTCGACGACGATCCGCCGCCCGTGCCGCCCGAGGCCCCCGCGCCCGAGGAATGCTGCAACAGCGGCTGTATCCCCTGCGTCTACGATACCTACAACGAAGCCATGGACGAATACCGCGCCGCGCTCAAGGCGTGGCGGGTGCGGCACGGCGAGGCGGGGTAGGGGGCAAGGGCTGCCTGAGTGCGCAGTCGCAAGTCATGCGATGGGCCGCAAGTCAGAAATCCACGCTGACCGCCAGCTTGACCGTGCGTGGCGCGCCGACGGAGGAGAAGCCGTTCCACGCGCCTGACCAATAGCGCTGATTGAAGGCATTCTCCACGCTCGCACGGAAAGCGACAGGGTGCGCCGCCAGCCGGGTGACGTAACGGGCGCCCAGATCGACCCGAGTCCAGGCCGGCAATTTCTGCGTATTGGCGTTGTCGGCATATTGCCGGCCTGTGTGGATGGCTGCGGCCCGCAGCGTCAGGCCGGGTAACCACGGGGGATCCCATTCGGCGCCCAGGTTGACCAACCAGGTGGGAACGCCCATGGCCGTCCTTCCGTCCAGCAGCCCGGCGCGGGTCCGTGTGTTGATCGCCTTGAGATAAGTCGCTCCGCCCAGCAAGCGCAATCCCGGTGTCACCGCGCCGGCGATGTTCCATTCAAGGCCACGATTGCGCTGTTCTCCGTCGGGCGCATATCTGTTGCTGCCGTTGTCCTTGATGAGACTCGGACGAGTGATCTGGAATACGGCAAGGGTATTCAGTAGATTGCCTGCATCCCACTTTGCCCCCAGTTCCATCTGCTTGCTTTTGTACGGCGGGAAGACCTCGCCAAAGTTGGCGGCAGTGGTATCCGTGACTCTGTCGCCCTGCGAGAGTCCTTCGATATAGTTGGCGTAAATGGAGACGGGTGTGGTCCATGGCTTGACGACGAAGCCAACGGCGGGCGTCAGCGCTTGTTCATCATATCGGGTAGTCACGGCGCCCGATGGCGCATAGTTCTTCGTTCGGACGCGCTGCTGCCGCGCGCCCAGCGTCAGCAGGTACTTGTCCTGCGAGAACGAAAGCGTGTCGCTGAGGGCAATACTGCTGAAGGTGGAGTCGGACGATTTTGGCACCATGGCCGGGCCGACCGTCAGCGTAGGTTGGCTTGGCCTGTAGATGTTCGACGCCCACATCGTCACCGGGCCTTGGACGGCGCCGCCGGCTTGTTGGATGGCATTGCCGCTGAAGGTGATCTCGTGTCCGACGGGGCCCGTGCTCAGACGTCCGCGAATGCCGGTATTGGCGGAGTTGACGTTGGAGAAGCTTCTCGTATTCTTGGCCATGCCCATGTAGTCGCCTGAGGCTTGCGCATTCATGCCCAGCGCGTTGTTCATATAGCCGGAACTGCTTTGATGCTTGGTGCCGATGGCCGCGAATCCGGTCCAATGCTCATTGAAATCGAATTCGAGCGAGCCGATGAGCGCCTTGCTGCGCTCGGAGGAATACGCCCCCGGCATGGTGTTGGTCGTGGGATCGGGAGCCGCAGGAACGTGTTCGTTGGCGAAAGTGGTGAAGAGCGGCATGGCGCCGCGCTTCTTGCCATCGATGCTGTAGGCATCCAGCGCGATGCGCAGCCGCTCTGCGCGAAAGTCGAGTGCCACCGCGGCCATTTCCCGCTTCTCTCTCTGGCCGTCCAATGCGGTGTTGCCATTGGATGTGGCGGTATTGACCCGGATGCCGAATCCATTCTCCTGTCCGAATCGTCGCCCCATGTCCAAGTGGGCGCCCAGCTCCGAATCCGAGGCATACCTGGTAGTCAGGCGGGTCAACGGCTTGTCGCCAGCGCGTTTGGGCACCAAGTTGATGACCCCGCCCACGGAACCGGCCGGAGTCATGCCATACAACAGAGCGCCCGGGCCTTTCAGCACTTCCACCCGTTCAAGGAACTCCGTGGCGACGCGAAAGCCCGGCGTCAGACCGAAAAGGCCATTCCAGGCGAAATCCGTGCTTGGCATGTGGAAGCCCCGCACATTGAAGAATTCTGTCGGACCCGATTCGGGGAACGTCTCTCTTACCGATGAGTCCGCGCGCAACACCTCCGCCACCGTATCGGCCTGCCAATCCTCGATCATGCGCGAGGTATAGCTGCTCGTGCTGAACGGCGTTTCCATGACATCCTTGTTGCCCAGCAAGCCCAGGCGGCCACCCCGGGCCACGTGGCCGCCGGCATAGGGCTCGGGCAGTGCCGATGGCGCGGACGGCGCGGCCGTTACGCGCACGGCCGGCAAGGTCACGGCACTGCTATCTGGCGTGGACTGATGCAAGACATAGCTACCATCAGCCAGGCGTATTGCCTGCAATCCTTGGCCCTGAAGCAGCCGGGCGAAGCCCTGTTCGACCGTCGCCGAGCCGGACAGTCCAGGCCCGTACCTGCCTTGTGTCAGGGTGCCTGGCGCGGATAACAATATCCCTGCCTCTTCTGCGTAGCGGTTCAAGGTCGTGTTGAGCGGGCCGGCGGGAATGTCATAACGGCGTGCCGGTGCGGCGGCGGTCTGCGCCTGTGCGGCGGGCGTCGCGCCCATGGCGGCGAGCAGCGAGCCCGCCATGGCCAGGTTCAGTGCCAACGCCAACGGACGCAGCGCGGGGCCGCGCGGGCGGATAATGGGAAGCGGCATCAATTGATCACTCCGGAAGTCACTTGGATGGAGAGACGACCATCGATGGCAGGCACGGTTTTCCGTCGCATTCCGTGGGCGGGCCGGATCGGGACGAAAGGCCCGCGTTCCTCCGATCGTCGTCTCTTATGCACTAAACCGAACTGGACGGAAAAAGGGGAACTGCCTTTGGTCCTATTGAGGAGGCGAGGCCGGTACGATGCGTGCGGATCAAGGAAGACGATCGACGCGGGCGTGATGCCTTTCAACTCGGGGCGTTTGGGCGACCTTCGACCGTCGTCCACCACGGCAGGCGACGGCGTACCCGGATGGGCAGGGTCTGCTCCAGCATGGCCAGCGCCCGGTCCGTATCGTCGGTCGGGAAGACGCCCATGACGCGAATGTCCGCCACTTCCGGGGCGACGCCGAGATGGCCGTGGCGATAGCGGCCCAGTTCGGCCAGCAAATCCGCCAGGCGGATGTTGTCCGCCGGCACCACGCCGTGAACCCAGGCTTCACGCATCGGATCGGCGCCCGCCAGCGCGCGGATTTGCTGGGTGTCGAACGCGGCGGCCTGTCCGTTGTGAACCCGCAGTGTCCGTCCCGCGGTCGTGCGGATTTCCACCGAGCCCTCGAATACGTCGACGCGCGTCGATGCGCAGTCCAGGAGCACCGAGTAGCGGGTGCCCAGGGCTTGCAGCCGGCCATGCACCGTATCCACGTAGAACGGGCGCCGCAGCTTGTCTTGCGCGGTCTGGACCAGGATTTCACCGTCCAGAACGATGAGGCGCCGTTCCTGGCGCCGGTAGTCCACGTCCAGCGCGCTGCGGGTGTTGAGCCATACGCGTGAACCGTCCGTCAACACCAGGCGCTGCCGCTTGCCGGTGCCGGTGTGGTGGTCGGCGCGCAGCGCCGCCATCATCTCGGGCAGCGGCGTGTAGCGCCAACCCAGGGCGAACAGGCCCAGGCCCATGACGCCGGGAATGACTTTCAGGGCCTGTCGTCGGGCGTTCACCGTGCGTCGCGCCGCCTCGCCGCTGGCGACCGCGGCCGTCGTGCCGGGTGGGCCATAGCCGCGCAACGGGTCGAACTTGCGGCTGACCTTGTCGATACAGGCCCAGGCGGCCTGATGCTCCGGCGCCTGCAGCCAGGCCTGCCAGGCGACCCGATCCGCGTCGGTGGCGCGCTCGTCGCGCAGTCTGGCGTACCACTGCGCCGCCTGCTCCAGGCTCTGGATACCGGGCTTGGTTCGCGCCGCGGCAGGCGCGGTTGCCGCGGCCCGTTGGCTCCGCGGGGGGCGCTTCGCTTCGGCGGGCGCGGGATCAGTCACCCCGGCCGGCCTCGATCAAGGCGCATTGCAGCATGGCCTGGGCGATGTACTTCTTGACCATGCGTTCGGAGACGGACAACTGCGCCGCGATGGCGTGATAGGGCATCCCGTCCACCTGCGCCATGATGAAAGCGCTCGCCGCCTTTTGCGACAGGCGGCCGAGCATCGCGCCGATTTGCAGCAGGGCCTCGACGACGAGCGCCTGATCCTCGGGCGACGGCGCCAGCGGCTCGGGCTGGGCGGCCAGGGTTTGCAGCCAGACGCGTTCGATTTCGCGGCGACGCCACAGGTCCACGCACAGCCCGTTGGCGGCGGTGCGCAGCCAGGCGCGAGCCTGGAGAAAGCCGTGGAACTCGCGGCCCACCGGTTTGGCCAACAAGCGCAGGAAGGCGTCGTGCGCCAGATCCGCGGCATCGGAATCGTTGCCCAGGCGGTGTTGCAACCAGCTCCGTAACCAGCCGTGATGATCGTGGTAGAGGGTTTCCAGCGAGGGAGGGGAGGGATAGGCGGGGGCGCTCATGCACAAGTCACCATGCCGGGGTGACCGAAGGATCATGGTTTGTCTATTGCAAGGGAATGATTTTTATTATCGTATGGCTATCAAGCGTCCGAACCGGGCGATTGTCTGAAACCGTCTTGTCTTGTGCGGGGACGTCTGGCTTCTGACCTGCCAACCGCATCTGATGATCTTCTTTGATTGAAAATTAATCACTTCGATTAAAATAGGCTGCCCATGCTGACAGTACCCCTCTGGAGATACAAGATGAATCCCGCAACCAAGGTGCTGACCGCACATGTGCCGCTTCCGTTGGCCGAGAAGGTCGATCAGATGGCTGCGCGTCTGGACCGATCTCGCGGCTGGATCGTGAAGCAGGCACTGTCCGCTTGGATTGCCCAAGAGGAGGAACGTGACAAGCTCACCCAGCAAGCGCTTGCTGACGTGGATGCTGGTCGGGTTGTGGATGACCAAGCCGTGCAAGCCTGGGCGGAGAGCCTGGGCTCTGCCCAGCCATTGCCGCTGCCGCGATGATGGAAATGAAGTGGACCAGCAAGGCGCTTTCCGATCTGGCGCGCTTGCATGAATTCCTGGCGGCGGTGAATAGGCCCGCAGCCGTACGGGCTGTGCAAGCGCTGGTCAAGGCTTCAAGTGTTTTGCCGACCAACTCCCGCATTGGAGAGCAGCTATTTCAGTTCGAACCGCGCGAGGTACGCAGGATATTGGTCGGGGAGTACGAAATACGTTACGAGATCCGGGATTCGATCATCTACGTATTGCGACTGTGGCACACCCGGGAGAACCGCTGACGGCCTCAGCCCGCCAGCTTCATATGAATGATCGGCCGTGGCCGTCCCGCGTCGTCGGTTTCCGAACGGCCCACGTCCTCGAAGCCATAGTGCTTGTAGAACCCATGCGCCTGCGGGTTCTGCTCGTTGACGTCAACCCGCAGGCTGCCGTGCAGCGACAGCGCGAAATTCAGCAGGCGCCGCCCGGCGCCCTTGCCGCGCTTGTTGGCGTCCACGAACAGCATCTCGACCTTGTTGCCGTTCAGGCCCATGAAGCCGGCGACCTCGCCGGCATCGTCCTCGCAGACCCAGACGCGCACCGACGGCAGGTGGGTGTTGAGCACCTGCGGGTACATGGCCTGGATTTCCTTTTCGGACAGGAACGTATGCGTGGCGCGCACCGACCGGAGCCAGATGTCCACCAGGGCGAGGTCGTCGCCGTGGTTGCGTTCTCGGATGTTCATGTCGAGCGATGACTAATGTCCGGAGCGGTGGATGTCGGTCGCTGCCAGGACGGTTTCCATTTGCACAGTATGCGCGAAAACGAAGCGGTCCCCGTACACGGTTTCATCCGGAAACTCCGAGATCAGCGCCATGGGCAGCGCTTCGCGGTCGGTTTCGGTGACCTGCACGGGGATGCCGTTCAGCACATCGAATCCGGTTTCGAGCGCGTGCGCGTGGAATAGTTCAAGCTGGCGCGCATTGAATTCGACCAGGCCGGGCACTTTGCGGGCCAGCCGCGCCGTGACGCCCTCGATCAGGCGGCGGGCGCGTTCGCTCCAGCCCGGGTGGTGGCGCAACACCAGGAAAAAGCCCTTGGGAATGGTCCACAGCTCGAAATTGCGCGGCAGGTAGCCCGACAGGGGCCGCGTCCATTCGTGCGCCGGATAGCCGTGCAGGTTGATGTGCAGTTGCGCGCCGCTGATGGCGTGCGCCTGGTGGCGGCCCTCGCGCTCGAAGAACGGCGCGTGCTCGCGGTAGGCGATGTCGTCGCCCAGCGCGCTGTAGCGCGAGGCGTGCAGCATGTGGCGCGGATGCTGTTCGCGCAGGCGGTTGAAGAGCGCATAGCCGTCCGGGTTCTCGGCCGCGATCAGGGCGAAGTGGGCATCGCCGCGGGCCTTGAGCGCCTGCGCCGCGCGCAGCGCGCCCACCACGCCCGAGGTTTCATTGGCATGCTGCGCGCCCGAGATGAAGACCGCCGGGCCGGGGCCGCGCAGGTAGGTGCCGAGCACCGGGCGGCCCTGGCGCGAGATAGCCTGGAAGCTGTCGCCGCCCAGCGCCGCCATGCAGCCGGCGATCTGCGCCGCCGCCAGCGGCTCGCGCAGTCCGGCCAGCGGTTCGGCCGGCGCCACGGGCGTTACCGCCACGGGCGGCGCGAACGGCTCCAGCGTGACTAGCACGCGCGCCGCGCCATCATGGCGGCGGATATCGGGAATGATCTGGCCCGGTTGCAGGCCGCGGTCGCCCGAAGGGCGGCCGGAATGGTGCTGGAAGTGCTCCAGCAACGTGAAGTACAGATCTTCGTGCAGCGCTTCGAAGGTGCTGACGATTTCCTCGTCCACCGGCAGGGCGAAGTCCATGCCCGGCAGGTCGACGCGGATTTCCAGGCGGTCGAAATACGGTTCGTGCGCGCCCCAGGGGTGATTGCGCACGGTGTCGACGATGCTGCGGAAGACCTGCTGGTATTCGGTGGTCTGGGCGGCGTCGGTCTGCAGTGTGCCCCCGGCATCGCGCACACGCAGCCAGCCGGTGGGCGATAGCTCGGGGGTGCCGTCCTGCGCCTGGCCGAGCTGGTTGGGCGCGAACACGCGCGCCTCGCGGCGCGTGCCGTCGGCGTAGGCCAGGGCGACGTCGTAGTGCAGGTCCGAGGCGCCGGGCTTCATCGTCACGCGTACGCCCTGCAGCAGCGCCACCAACGGGTAGGCTTCCAGCGTGAAACGCTTGGCCTGGGCATGCTCGTGCAGCGGGTAGCCCAGCTCGACCGCCGTCAAGCCGTCGCGCTCGACCTCTTCCAGGAAGTAGTGCAGCAGCGGCTTGTAGGCGCTGCGAAAGCGCGCCGTCACGCCGGCCTGCGCCAGCCGCGCCTCGGCCTCGCGGCGCGCCTCGACGCCCTCGAACAGCCAGCCTTCCACCGCCGCGCCGCGCCAGGCGGGAGCCTTGTAGGCGTGGATCCAGGCGTCCAGGGTGCGGTCGAATGTCTTTTCCAGCAATGCCATCGTCAGTCATCCTCAAGTGCCCCGGCCGCGCGTCTGCCGCGCCGCCCGGGGCGGACATTTATACCTTGCCGGTCGGGTCCAGACGGTCGCGCAGCCAATCGCCCAGCAGATTCAGCCCCAACACCGTCAGCATGATCGCCAGGCCGGGAAACACGCTCACCCACCACGCCGTCTGCATGTAGGTGCGGCCATCGGCCAGCATGCCGCCCCAGCTCGGGATCATGGGGTCCACGCCCAGGCCCAGGAAGGTCAGGCTGCTTTCCAGCAGGATATTGTTGGCGACGTTCAGCGTCATCAGGATCACTAGCGGGCCCAGCAGGTTGGGCACGATGTGGTGGCGGATCATGGCCAGGTCGCGCACGCCGAAGGCGCGCGCCGCCAGCACGAATTCGCGTTCGCGCAGCGCCAGCACCTGGGCCCGCACCAGGCGCGCGTACTGCACCCACTGCGAGACGATCATGAAGAAGATCACGTTGAACAGGCCGCCGCCCAGGATCGCGATGAAGGTGATGGCCACCAGGATGAACGGCAGCGCCAGCTGCACGTCGGCGAAGCGCATCACTACCATGTCCCAGAAGCCGCGGTAATAGCCGGCGATCAGGCCCATGATGACCCCCAGCAGGGCGCCGCCCAGCACCGAGGCGAAACCCACCATCAGCGAGATCTTGCCGCCGACGATGACGCGGGCCAGCACGTCGCGGCCCAGCGGATCGGTGCCGAAGACGTGGGCGGCGGTGGTGAAGGGAGCGGTCAGGCGGGCGGCCAGGTCCATGGTTTCGCCGCCGTCGGGAAACAGCCAGCCCGAGGCCAGCACCAGGGCGACCATGATGCCGGTCAGCGCGGCGCCCAGCACGAATTCCAGCGAGCGGTAGCGGCTGCGCGGCTTGGTGGCCTTGGGGGCGGCGGAGGAAGTAGTGGTCTGCATGGCGTTCACCGCGTGCGGATACGGGGATCGACGATGCCATAGGCGATGTCGACGATCAGGTTGACCAGGACAATGACGGCCGCCAGCACGGTGACCGTGCCTTGCAGCACCGGGTAGTCGCGGCCGGAGATGGCGTCGAATGCCAGCGTGCCCAGGCCGGGCCAGTTGAACACCATCTCGATGACCACGATGCCGCCGATCAGGCCGCCGAATTGCAGCCCCAGGTAGGTGATGAGCGGAATGGCGCAATTGCGCAGCGCGTGCTTGTACAGCACGATGCGTTCTTTCAGGCCCTTGCTGCGCGCCACCATGATGTACTGCGCCGACAGCGTCTCCAGCATGGTGGTGCGCACCAGGCGGATGTTGGTGGCCGACAGGATGATGGCCATGGTCAGCGACGGCAGCACCAGGCTGGCCGGACCGCTCCAGCCCGATGGCGGCAGCAGCGGGAAGGTGATCGACAGCAGCAGCACCAGCATCAGCGCCAGCCAGAAATTGGGAAACGACAGCCCCACCAGCGACAGGATGCGGATGGCCTGGTCGGTGGGCTTGCCGCGCTTGATGGCGGCCTGGATGCCCAGCGGCAGTGAAATCAGGATCGAGGCGATCAGCGAGGTGAACGCCAGCATCAGCGTGGCCGGCAACGCGTCGCCGATCAGCTTGGCGACCGAGGTGCCGCCCATGAAGCTGCGGCCGAAATCGCCGTGCAGCAGGCCCTGCATGTAGCCCAGGTACTGCTCGTGGAACGGCCGGTTCAGGCCCAGCGCCTGGCGGATGTTGGCCAGGTCCTGCTCGGTGACGCTGCCCGAGCCCTGGCTGAGCATCAGGGCGGGGTCGCCGGTCAGGCGCACGGCATACGAGACGAGCAGCGTCACGGCCACGATCACGAAGACCGCCTGCAATACGCGTTTAATCAGAAATCCGGTCATGAGGCTCCGCCAGGCCTTTCGCCCCGGCGAATCAGTAGGGTTAATGCGTCAAGTGCTTCACAGACATCGCGACGCCCAATCAGGCATCGCCCCCCTAGCGGGATGCCGCGGATCCGGCTCCGCCGGTCCGCAGGCATGCCCCTGGGGGAAGGCGCGCAGCGCCTCGGGGGGGACTCTACTCCACCGCCGTATCGAGGAACCGGAAGCGGATGTCGCCCGGCACTTCCAGGTTCTTCACGCGCTTGTTCACGCCGACAATGGTGTTCAGGCTGTACAGCGGCATTTCCAGCGCCTGGTCGGCTACGTAGGCGGCGATCTCATGCAGCATGGCTTCGCGCTTCTTCACGTCATAGACGGTGCGCTGCGCCTCCAGCATGGCGTTGAGCTTGGGATCGTTGTCGTACGGGTTCCACTTCTGGCCCGAGTGGTACATCAGGTAGGCGGTGTTGTCGTAGTCGTAGGTCCAGCCGCCCCATTGGTTCTGCCACATCTCGCCGGTCTTGCCGCCGGGGATGATGTCGTTGAGCAGCACGCCGGTTTCATACGGCTTGATGGTGGCGCGCACGCCCACCGCCTGCAGGTAGCCGGACACTGCCTGGGCCACTTCGCGGAAGTTCGAATCGCTGCCGCGCACGTCGATCTGCACCGTCGCGCCCGGCTTGATGCCGGCGCCGGCCAGCAGCTTCTTGGCTTCGGCGGGGTTGAAGGGCAGGGGCTTCTGCTCGGGGTTGTAGCCGAAAGACTGCGGGCCCTGGAAGCTGGCGATGGTCTTGGCCTGGCCCAGCAGCAGCTGCTTGACGATGGTGTCGCGGTCCACCGCCATGATCAGCGCACGGCGCACGTCGCGGTGCTGGGTGATGCCGTTCTTGGTGTTGTAGCGCAGCGCGAAGGCGACCGGACCGCCGGTCGAGATGACATCGGCCTTGCCCGACTTCTTGACCGTCTCGATCAGGCCCAGCGGGATCAGCGTGGCAATGTCGACGCGGCCGGCCTGCAGCTCGGCAACCTGGGTGCCGGGCTCGCTGATGAAGCGGTACACCACCTTGTCCAGCTTGGGCTTGCCGCCCCAGTAGTCGTCATTGCGCGCCAGGGTCACGTTGACCTTGGGCTGGTAGCTTTCGAACTTGAACGGGCCGGTGCCGACCGGATGGGTGTTGAAGTTCTCTTCGCCCTTTTCCTGGATGTACTTGGGCGGCACGATCATGGCGCCGTAGCCGGCCAGCTTGGTCAGCAGCACGGGATCGGGGTGCTTGAGGATGAAGTCGACGGTGTATTCATCCACCACCTTGACCTCGCCGATCGAGTCGTAGTTCGACTTCTGCGGGCCCTTGGCGCCTTCCGCGCCCAGCAGGCGATCGAAGGTGAATTTGACGGCTTCGGCGTTGAACGGCTCGCCATTGTGGAACTTGACGCCCTGGCGCAGCGTGAAGCGCAGGCGCTTGTTGTCGTCCAGGTATTCCCACTTGGTGGCCAGGCCCGGTTGCAGCTTCAGGTCGGCGCCGCGCATGGTCAGGCCGTCGTACAGGTTGCTGCCGACCGAACCCCAGAAGGTCACGAAGGTGTCGATCGGATCCCAGCTGCCCGGGTCCTGGTTGATGGCTACATTGAGCGTGCCGGCGGCCTGGGCGGTCGACAGGACCGCGGGCAGGGCGCCGCCCAGCGCCAGGGCCAGGGCGGTGGCGGTGAAGGTTTTGCGTAGGAAGAGCATGTTCAACTCCAGGGACGGGAAATCGGCCGGGCCGACGTGTAGAAAACGGAAGGTTCAGGCGGCGCGGGCCACGCGGTGGCCGGGCGCGCATTCAACCAGGGGAATGATCGCCGGCTCGTCGCCCACGCGCCGCACCGGGCTGGGAATCTCGCCCTCGATCAGCGAGGTGTCGATGTGGCGGCCGGGCTCGGCCACCGGCACGGCGGCCAGCAACTTGCGGGTGTAGGCGTGCTGCGGCGACTCGAAGATCTGGCGGCGCGTGCCCAGCTCGACGATCTGGCCCAGGTACAGCACCGCCACGCGGTGGCTGACCTTCTCCACCACCGCCATGTCGTGGGTGATGAACAGGTACGACAGGCCGCGGTCCTGCTGCAGGTCCATCAGCAGGTTCAGGATCTGCGCCTGGATCGAGACGTCCAGCGCCGACACCGATTCGTCGGCGATGATCAGCTTGGGGTCGCTGGCCAGGGCGCGGGCGATGCAGACGCGCTGGCGCTGGCCGCCCGAGAATTCATGCGGATAGCGGCGCGCGTGCTCGGGCTTGAGGCCCACCTGTTCCAGCAGTTCGCCGACGCGGCGCGCGATGGCGGCCTCGTCGCTCAGCAGGCGGTGGGTGCGGATCGGCTCGGCGATGCTGAAGGCCACGGTCTTGCGCGGGTCCAGCGAGGCATACGGATCCTGGAAGATGTACTGGATCTCCTGCCGCAGGCGCTGGCGGCCGGCGGCGTCCATCGCGAAGATGTCCTGGCCGTTGTAGCGCACCGCGCCCGAGGTCGGCGCCACCAGTTGCTGCAGGGTCTTGCCGATGGTCGACTTGCCGCTGCCCGATTCGCCCACCAGCGCCAGCGTCTCGCCGGGGTAGACGTCGAAGCTCACTTCCTCGACCGCGTGCACGCGGTGGGTGACGCGGCCGAACAGGTTGTGGCCGACGTCAAAGCGCGTGGTCAATTTCTCCACGCGCAGCACCGGTTCGTCGTAGCGCGCCGTGTCCTGCTCGCGGGTCTGGCCCACTTCGCGCAGCGTGTCGCCTTCCAGCACCGTCTGCGGCGTGCGCAGCGGCAGGTCGCGGCCGGTCAGGCTGCCCAGGCGGGGCACGGCGGCCAGCAGGGCGCGGGTGTAGGGGTGCTTGGGGGCGCGGAAGATCTCTTCCACCGGCCCCTGCTCGACCTTTCTGCCGCGCAGCATCACCACCACGTCGTCGGCCATCTCGGCCACCACGCCCATGTCGTGCGTGATGAAGATGACGGCCGTGCCCAGGTCGCGCTGCAATTGGCGGATGGTGTTCAGGATCTGCGCCTGGATGGTCACGTCCAGCGCGGTGGTCGGCTCGTCGGCGATCAGCAGGCGCGGCTGGCACGACAGCGCCATGGCGATCATCACGCGCTGGCGCATGCCGCCCGACAACTGGTGCGGATAGCGGTCCAGCAATTGCTCGGCATCCGGCAGGCGCACCTTTTCCAGCAGCGCGCGCGCCGCCTTGCGGGCGGCCGAGCGCGACAACTGCTGGTGCAGCATGATGGCCTCGATGATCTGGTCGCCGATGGTGAACACCGGGTTCAGCGAGGTCATCGGCTCCTGGAAGATCATGGCGATGTCGTTGCCGCGGATCGCGCGCATCTGTTCGTCGGACGCGGCGGTCAGGTCGATCTCGCGGTCGTCGCCATCGCGCAGCAGGATCTGGCCGGTGGCGATGCGGCCGTTGTTGTAGTCCGTCAGCCGCATGATGGCCATGGACGTCACCGACTTGCCCGAGCCGGACTCGCCGACGATGGCCAGCGTCTTGCCGGGCCGCACGTCGAAGTCCAGGTTCTCGACGGCGCGGAACACACCGTTGTCGGTATTGAAGTCCACCGAGACGCCGCGCACGGACAGCAGCGGCTGGGCGGAGGGGGCGGGAATGCTAGACAACGTGGATTCTCACAGCGAGGTGGCGGCGCGGGCGGCCTGGTCGTACAGGCCCGACAGGGCGCGCAGGGTATTGGCCAACTGGTGGCTGGCATCGTCCGCGGCGGGGGAGTCGATGAAGGGTTGCACCAGGCATTGCTCGCGCACTTCGGCGTAGCGCTGGATAGCGGCCGCGCCGGCATCGGTGGTGGTGTAGATCACTTCCTTGCCGGTCTTGGCGCTTTGCACCACGCCCAGCCGCTCCAGCTTCTTGAGCGAATAGTTCACCAGATGGGTGTCTTCGACATTGAGCGTGAAGCAGATGTCCGCCAGTTTCTTGCCGCGGCCGCGATGGAACACGTGGTTCAGCACCAGAATGTCCAGCGAGGTCAGCTCGGGCAGGCCGGCGCAGGCCATGCAGCGGACCATCCAGCGGTTGAAGGCGTGCGAGGCGATGATCAGGCCGAACTCCACCTCGGACAACTCCGGGGCGGACGAGGCGAGATGAGAGGAGGAAACAATGGCGTCCCTGACGGAGACAGGCATGAGCAGATGGGGACGGATCGACAATAAAACGTTGGCGAATTATTGACGATTTGTCTATATGCAGGCACCCGGGATAACCCGTGGATATAAGGCGGCGGGCGACTCATGGGCAGGGGTCGCCTGGCGCCAGTCCCGGTCCGTGGCGCGCGCCGCCGGGCCGGCGTCCGTCGGGCTAGGCGGCGGCATCATGCAGCAACCCCAGGTCGGGTGGCCGGTTTTCGATGATGGCTTCCATGCTGAAGAACCCCGTCACCGTGGACAGTTCGAAATCGGTGATCAGCTTCTGATAGAAGCGGTCGTACCCGGCGATGCCGCGGCAGACCACCTGGATCAGGTAATCCCAGTCGCCGCCGATGCGGTAGAAGCCGGTCACTTCGGGCAAGCGCTCGACGTGCTTGCGAAAGCCGTCGGCCCATGCCTTGGCGTGGTGGCTGGTGCGGATCATCACGAACACCGTCAGGTCCAGCCCGAGTTCCGCCAGGTTCACCTCGGCGCGGGTGCCGCGAATGATGCCGCAGGCGTTCAACCGTTGCAGCCGGCGCCAGCAGGCGTTCTGTGACAACCCGACCCGGTCGGCCAGCTCGCGCTGCGACAGCGAGCCTTCGCGTTGCAGGCAGGAAATGATATTCAGATCAAACTTGTCAATTTTTTCCATAATCCAGTTCAAATGATCTGTTTTTGAGGATTTTAAGGAAAATTTAGGTGAGGTTTCAAAATTCCTTCCATCGTATGATATTCCGATAACTTTCCCGCCAGCCGTTTCTTCGAATCCTCATCATGTCTACCCCCGCGACCCCGGCCGCCACAGGGCCGTTGCGCCAGTTCCAGCTCTCCCTGCAATCCTCCGACATCGTCGCCAGCCTCGCCGACGGGCTGATCGGCAAGGACGCCGTCATTGAAGGCCCGTTCGGCCTCAAGCCTCTGGTCTACGCCGATTACGTGGCCTCCGGCCGCGCGCTCATGCAGGTCGAACGCTTCGTGCTCGAGCACGTGCTGCCGTACTACGCCAATTCGCACACCGAAGCCTCCTTCTGCGGCGGCTTCATCACGCGCCTGCGGCGCGAGGCGCGCGCCGCGGTCGGCCGCTGCTGCGGCGCCGGCGACGAACACGCCGTGATCTTCTCCGGCTCGGGCGCCACCCAGGGCATCAACCGCCTGGTGCACCTGTTCGGTGTGCCGGCCGCGCTGGCCGCCGGCCGCAAGGTGCGCGTGGTCATGGGGCCATACGAACACCATTCCAACATCCTGCCGTGGCGCGAATGCGGCGCCGACATCGTCGTGCTGGCGGAAAGCCCGCAGGGCGGCCCGGACCTGGGCGAGCTGGACGCCGCGCTGCAGGCGCCGGACGGCACGCTGGTCATCTGCGCGCTGTCGGCCGCCTCCAACGTCACCGGCATCGTCGCCGACGTCCCGGCCATCACCCGCCGCGTCAAGCGCGCCGGCGCCCGGATGATCTGGGACTACGCCGGCGGCGCGCCGTACCTGGACATCCGCATGACGCCCGCGGCCGATGCGCCGATCGACGCCATCGTGTTCTCGCCGCACAAGTTCATCGGCGGTCCCGGCGCCTCCGGCATCCTGATCGTGCGCCGCGATGCCGTGGTCGCCGCCACGCCCACCTTCCCGGGCGGCGGCACCGTCAAGTTCGTCTCGCCTACGGCCCACGACTACAGCGCCAGCCTCGAGGCGCGCGAAGAGGCCGGCACGCCCAATGTGGTGGGCGACATCCGCGCCGCGCTGGTGCTGCTGGTCAAGGAGGCGCTTGGCGCCGACCTGATGGCGCGGCGCAATGCCGCCTTCGTGCAGCGCGCGCTGGCCCGCTGGCAGGACGATCCCCGCCTCGAACTGCTGGGGTCATTGCGCGCGCCGCGCCTGCCGATCTTCTCGTTCCGCGTGCGCAACGGCCAGGGCGGCTACGTGCACCAGCAACTGGTCACGCGCATGCTGAGCGACCGCTTCGGCATCCAGGCGCGCGGCGGCTGCGCTTGCGCCGGCCCGTATGTGCATCAGCTGCTGGCGATCGACGAGGCCGAATCGGCGCGCATGCGCCAGGCCATCCTGGATGGCCGCGAGATCGAAAAGCCGGGCTTCGTCCGCCTGAACTTCAGTGTGCTGCTGTCCGACGCCAAGGCTGATTTCATTCTCGACTCGGTGCTGGCGCTGGCCGCCGACGCCACCGACTTCGAAAGCCGCTACGACTTCGATCCGGCCCGCGCGATCTTCTTTCCGCGGGCCGAACCGGCGGCGGTCGCTTGACGCGGCCACGATGCATCGCGGGGGCCTGGCCCCCGCTGCCAGACCGCCCCGCTATGGTTTCATGTAGGGACCGCAGGTATTGATCCACGCGGTCTTGAGCGCGGCCAGGTTGTCAGACTGGCCCGTCATCGCGCGCACGGTGTCTGCGGGAAATTCCCCGCCATCGCGCACGCATTGCTCATAGTCGTCGACCTGTTCGAACGCCATGTCCAACAGGTCCAGCCGGCCCTGGCACAGCGGCGCGTTCAGCTCTTGCCAGTTGGCCGTCTCGCGGCCTTTCTGCACCGCCACGGCGTCCTGGTAGCGGGCGGCGCTGGCGTCGAACCGCGCCACGCATTCCGCGGCCGCCTGGGCGGCGCCCAGGGGCAGGGCACAGGTGAGCAGGAGCAACGCGGGCAGGGGGCGGGAAAGGGACATGGTCAAAGTATTTCGTTGCGGCCGGAGCGCGCGTGTTCTAGGTACCGGTGTGAAAATATCGGATCATTCCCATAGTCACGCCAGCTTGTGTAACGCATATTGCTCTCCCTCGAAGCAAGAGGGACTGTGATGCGCAAATTGAAATATATCGCCAAGCGGGCGTTGTTCAGGCTGTCGCCTGTTCTGGCCGAACGCTGTGGGGCCCACTTCAGGCTGGACACCCCGAGCCGCGCATTTCTCGAAGCGTCTATTTTCGGATATCTGAACCGGCTGGCAGCCGCCGGGCCCGAACCACAGCAACTGCTGTTCCTCGGCGTGGACAAGCACAATTGGCACTATCCCCGCTTGCTGCGGGCAGACTTCCATTCGCTCGACATCTCGCCGCGCAACGCGGTCTACGGACGCCCGGGGCGGCATTGGACCGGCGATGCGCTCGAGATGGCGGCGCATTACGGCCCGGACGCCTTCGATGTGGTGGTCGCCAACGGCCTGCTCGGCTTCGGCATTGACGGTGAGGCCGCCCTGCGTCGCCTGCTGGCGCAATGCCACCAGGTGCTCAAGCCCGGCGGCGTGCTGGTGCTGGGCTACAACGATCTGCCCGAGCGCACGCCGTTTCCGGTCGTGGTGGACGACGGGTTGGAGGAGTTCGTGCCCGCCATCGACGGCATGACCGCCTCGCGCCACATGGTGGACGACTGCTACCGGCACGTCTATTGCTTCTGCCGCAAGCGCGGCTGACGGCGCGGTCCGGGCAAGGGGGCGCCGGCCCGCGGCGATGGCGTCACTGTGAAAAAACCCAGTTTACCGTTGCCTGAATCTGGCCTACCGTGCATGACGCATCAATGGTCGCCGACGCCCACGCGAACGCGTCAGGCCGGTCGGCAGGCCAAGGATGGCAAGTTCTGTTTTATCAACACGTTGCGTTGGAGATGAAAGAGAATGACCGACACCCTCATCCAGGTTGACCTGACCCAGTCCCCCTACGAGAACGAGAAGATTCACAACCGCTGGCATCCGGATATCCCGATGGCCGTCTGGGTCAAACCCGGCGACGACTTCATCCTGGAGACCTACGACTGGACCGGCGGCGCCATCAAGAACGACGACAGCGCCGACGATGTGCGCGATGTCGACCTGTCCACCGTGCACTTCCTGTCCGGCCCGGTCGGCGTCGAAGGCGCCGAGCCTGGCGACCTGCTGGTGGTGGACCTGCTGGACATCGGCGCCAAGCCCGACAGCCTGTGGGGCTTCAACGGCTTCTTCAGCCGCAACAACGGCGGCGGCTTTCTTACCGACCACTTCCCGCATGCGCAGAAGTCCATCTGGGATTTCCACGGCATGTTCACGTCGTCGCGCCACATCCCGGGCGTCAGCTTCGCCGGCCTGATCCATCCCGGTCTGATCGGATGCCTGCCCGACAAGAAGCTGCTGGATACCTGGAACCAGCGCGAGCAGGCGCTGATCGACACCGACCCCAACCGCGTGCCGCCGCTGGCCAACCCGCCGGCGCCCAAGACGGCGCACATGGGCGCGCTGCAAGGGGCCGAGCGCGACCGCGCGGCGGCCGAGGGCGCGCGCACCGTGCCGCCGCGCGAGCACGGCGGCAACTGCGACATCAAGGACCTGTCGCGCGGCGCGCGGGTGTTCTTCCCGGTCTACGTCAAAGGCGGCGGGCTGTCGGTGGGCGACCTGCATTTCTCGCAGGGGGATGGCGAGATCACGTTCTGTGGCGCCATCGAGATGGCCGGCCGGGTGCACATGCGCGTTACGCTGATCAAGGGCGGCATGGACAAGTACGCCATCCGCAATCCGATCTTCAAGCCCAGCCCGATCACGCCGGCCTACAAGGACTTCCTGATCTTCGAAGGCATCTCGGTGGACGAGGGCGGCAAGCAGCACTACCTGGACGTGAACGTGGCCTATCGCCAGGCCTGCCTGAACGCCATCGAATACCTGAAGAAATTCGGCTACTCGGGGGCGCAGGCCTATTCGCTCCTGGGCTGCGCGCCGGTGCAGGGGCACATCAGCGGGGTGGTGGACATTCCCAACTCCTGCGCCACGCTATGGCTGCCGACCGAGATCTTCGACTTCGACATCCAACCGTCGGCGTCGGGACCGGTCCAGCACATCAAGGGCGGCGTCGACATGCCCCTGTCGCGCGACCGCTGAGCCCCGCGCCAAGGAGACCGACATGCCCATGTATGACTACGCCTGTGCCGACTGCGGCGAGTTCGCGGCCTTGCGGCCGCTGGCGCAATGGCGCGATCCGGCCGACTGCCCGCGCTGCGGCGCCGCTTCGAGCCGCATCGTCGGCGGCGCGCCCGCGATCTCGGCGCTGTCCTCGGCCGTCAACCGCGCCCATGCCGCCAACGAGCGCAGCGCCAACGAACCGCGCAGCTCGCGTTCGGGCCACGGCTTGAACTGCGGCTGTTGTGCGGGCGCACGCAAGTCCGGCAAGACGCGCACCGCGGCCGACGGCGCCAAGTCCTTTGCCGGCGCCCGGCCCTGGATGATCAGCCACTGAGGCGCGCGCGGGTTGCCGCCGATGGCGCCCGGTTTGCCGGGCCGTCATCGGCGGATTGCGCCGGCCGGCGCGCGGCCGGCCGACAGGGCCGCGCGCGACACGCCCCGGGTGGCATCCAGGCCAGAGGGCCGCTGGCGTGGCCCGGCATCCCTTTATTGCGGCGCCGCGTCCAGCGGCGCCACCGCGGCGCCCTGGATCTTGTGGCGCGCCAGGGCCTCGGCGACGAAGCCGCTTTTCTTCATGGCTTCGACAAAGGCGGCCAGGTAGGCGCTGGCCTTGGCGCCGCGGCGCTTGGGCACGCCCATGGCCTGGCGGATCAGCATGAAATGGCCGTCCAGCAGGCGCAGGCCGCCCAGGCGTTGCGCATCGGCCTGCAACTGCTGCCTGACCCCGGCCGCCACTTCCATGTTTTCCTTGACGAAGGTGTCGACCACGGCGGGCGAGGTGGGCGCGCGGAACAACTCGGCGTGCTTGATCTCGCGCGTCAGGTACAGGTCATAGGCGCTGCCCTTGCCGACCACCACGCGCTGGCCGGCGCGGTCCACCTCTTCCATGCGGGTGATGGGGGAATCATCGCGCACCAGGTAGGCGCCTTCGATCACCACGTACGGCGCGGTGAAGGCGATCTGTTCGCCGCGCAGCGGATCGATCGCGAAAAAGCCCACGTCGGCCTGCTCGGCGGCGACCGCGTTGACCGATTCGCCGGCGGACTTGAACACCACCAGCTCCAGCTTCACGTCCAGCCGGCGGGCCAGTTCGGTGGCCAGGTCGACCGACACGCCGCCGGGCGCGCCGGTTTCCGGGTGGGTATTGGCGAGGATGGGGTTGCCCAGGTTGATGGAGGCGCGCAGCACGCCGGTCGGGGCAAAGGCGTCGAGCAGTTCGTGATCGGTCTTCATGGCTTCCTTTGTTGGAGGCGCGGCGCCCATGGCGGGGCGGGCGGCGCGGCGGGTGCTGCGGCAGAGAATAGCCGGAAGCGGGAGGCTTGCGGGCGGCCGGCGCGGCGGCGCGCTAGTGCGCGCGCCGCAGGATGTAGTGCGGCGCCAGCGGCCCGGTGGGGCGGGTGCCGTCGCGGTACAGCATGATCACCTGGTTTTCGGCGATGAAGTAACGCTGGCTGTCACCCGAGGCGTCCAGGCGGATGGTGCTGCCGTCGGACTCCCAGCTGAAGGTGCCGGCCACCGCTTCGGGTTGCGGCTGACGGTCCAGGTACTGCGTGGTGCGCTCGTAGCGGCCATCCTTCATCAGCGTCAGGCGGGTGCGGATGCCGGGGCAGTCGGCGCAGGGCAGGGTGCCTTCGTAGCTGCCGGGCCAGTCGAGCGAATCGCGCGCGGTGTGGCTGTCCACGGGCACGGCGGACGTGTGGCGGGAGGGGGCGCAGCCGGCAAGCAGGGCGACGGTCAGGGTGCAGGTCAGGGTGGTTTTCATCATGGCGAGCTCCTGTGTTGCTGTGCGTCCACGATACGGACGCAAGCCCATCCTTGCTGAAACGGGATGTAAGGGCACGCGCGGCGGGCGCCCCAGGCCCGCCGCGCTTGTCCCCCGTTCGAACTGGCCCGGCGCCGCGACCGTTTCAGCGCGGAGCGCGGGCCAGCAGGCCGGGGTGTGGCGCGCGCGCGGTCAGGATCGTGCCCGACACCGATTCGGTGCAGAACAGCGTGCGGCCGTCCTCGCCGCCAAAAGCGAGGTTGGTGGTCGACATGCCCTCGGGACTGCGCCAGACGATCTCCGGCTCGGCGCGGTGGTTGAGCAGCCACACGTAGCCCAGGCCGGGATTGCACACCAGCAGATTGCCGGCGCGGTCCACCGCCAGGCCGTCCGGGCCGCTGGGACCGTACGAGGTGAAGAACTGGCTCACCTTGCTGACGCCGCCGTCCGCCATCAGCGGCACGCGCCAGACGCAATTGCCGCGCGTCACCGCGAGGTACAGGACCTTGCCGTCAGGCGACAGCGCCACGCCATTGGGGCTGGGCACGTTGTCGAGCAGGCAATCGAGCTGGCCACCCGGGCGCAGACGGTACAGCCGGCCGCTGGGATCGTGCAGGCCGCTCTGGCCCTGGTCGGTGAAATAGATATTGCCCTGCGCGTCGAGGATCAGATCGTTCACGCCCTTGAAGCGCTCGCTGTTGCGGCGGGCCAGGTAGGGTGCGACCTGCCCGCTAGCCACGTCCAGGACCATCAGGCCGTTCTTGTAGTCGGTGATCAGCAGGCGTTGCTCGTCCAGGAACTTCATGCCGTTGGGCTCGCCGTCGTATTCGACCACCAGCGACCACTGGCGATCGGGCCCGATGCGGAACACCCGCCCCCAGGGGATGTCGGTGACGTACAGGTTGCCATGGCGATCGAACACCGGGCCTTCCAGGAACGAATCGACCGGCGCCCCGCCGCGGTTCGCGTCGGCCCAGTCGCTGCGCTGGTGGCGGCGGAAGCGGTCGGGCATGGCGGTCCATGCGTCCAGTTGCGCCACTTGGGGCGGTTGCAGGAAAAACATGCGGTCTCCTCGGCGTCTACTTGGCGTCGTAGCCAATGCTGCGGGCCACGTTGCCCCACATTGTGCTGCTGTCGGCCAGGATGCGGGCGAATTGCGCCGCGTCGACGGCGCGCGGCTCGGCGCCCATCTTGGTGGCGAAGGTCTGCATTTCCTGCGATGCCATGGCCTTGGCCACCTCGCGCTGCAGGCGTTCGGTGACCGCCGGCGGGGTGCCCTTGGGCGCCCACAAACCGGTCCAGTTGATCACGCCAAAATCCTTCACGCCGGCCTGCGCGAAAGTCGGCACATCGGGAAGCACCGGCAGCCGCTTGGTGCCGCTCACCGCCAGCAGGCGCAATTGCCCGCCCTGAGCCGGCCCCATCAGGCCGGTGGTCGAAGCGAATTGGAAGTCGATCACCTTGCCCAGCACCGCCTGGGTGGCTTCGGCGGCGCCCTTGAAGGGCACGTGCATGAACTTCACGCCGGTCGCCAGCGCCAGCCCTTCGGCGGCGAAGTGGGGCGTAGTGCCGGGGCCGCCCGAGCCATACGTGACGGTGTCGGGCTTGGCGCGCGCCCGCGCTATCAGATCATCGAGGGTGCGATACGGGCCATCGGCCGCCACCGCCAGCGCCATGGGCGCGAAGATGAAGGCCGACACGGGCTGCAAGTCCTTTGCCGGATCAAAGGGCAGTTGCTTGAAGATGTGCGGCAACAGCGAATAGGTGGTGTCGTTGGCCACCAGCGTGTAGCCATCGGCCGGCGCGCGGGCCACCTGGCTGACGCCGATGGTGCCGGTCGCGCCCGGCTTGTTCTCCACGACGAAACTCTGGCCGGTCTGCGTCGACAGCAACTGCGCGACCTTGCGCGTGGCCACGTCGACCGCGCCGCCCGGGCCGTAGGGCACCACGATCCGCACCGGGCGGCTGGGCCAGGGGTCGGCGGCGCGGGCGATGCCGCAAGCCAGCAGCGGCAGGGTGGCCGCGACAAGCAGCGCGGCGCGTCGACGGCAGGAGCGGGTTCGGGGATGGTGAGTCATCTGTCTTCCTCTGCTTATGGTGGTGCGGGAGCGTTATTCGGCTTTGAGTCCCAGCTCGCCGGCCAGGTTACGGTACGTATCGACTTCATGGGCCAACTGCGTGCTGAAGGCCTCGCCGCAGGTCTGGCGCGGCTGCATGCCCAGGGCGTCCAGGCTCTTGATCGTGGCGTCGGCCCGCGAGAACTCGCTCGCCACCTGCTCCAGCTTGGCGCGCACGTCCTGCGCCAGGCCAGCGGGGGCCAGCAGGCCATACCAGGCGTCGGCGCGGTAGCCCGGCACGCCGGCCTCGTCGAACGTCGGCACTTGCGGCAGTTGCGCCAGGCGCCGGGGCGCGGCCACGGCCAGGGCCGAGAGCTTGCCGGACTGGATCTGCGGCAGTACCGAGCCGAGCGTCGCCAGAGAGCTGTCGACCTGGCCGCCCATCAGATCGGAGACCGCCTGCGCCGCGCCCTTGTACGGGATGTGATTCATCTGGATGCCGGTCTGGCGCAGGAACTGCGCCGTGGCGAAGTGGCCGGAACTGCCGGTGCCGGGCGTCGCATAGGTCAAGCGGCCCGGCTCGGCGCGGGCGCGCGCCAGGAACGCGTCCAGCGTCTTCACCTTCAGGGCGGGACCGGTGACCAGCACGGTCGGGCTGACCGCCACCGCGCATAGCGGCGTGAAGGATTTCAGCGCATCGAAACGGACCCGGTCGGCGTAGAGCGCCGGAATCATGGTGTGGTTGGTGGCGCCGAACAACAGCGTGTAGCCATCGGGCGCGGACTTGGCGACGGCCTCCGCGGCCAGGATGGTGTTGGCGCCCGGGCGGTTCTCGACCACGAAGGTCTGGCCCAGCGCCTGCGAGGCATACGAGGCGAAGGCGCGGGCCACCACGTCGGTGGGGCCGCCGGGCGAGAAGCCGACGACGACGCGCACGGGACGGTCGGGATAGGCGGCTTGGGCGGCGCCGGCTGCAAGCAGCAGCGAGGCCGCCAGGGCGGACAGCTTGAATTTCATGGCAGGTCTCCGTTTGCCTTGGGGTCGCGGCAGGGCGCCGCGTTATTCGTTGTGGATGCCGGCGTCGGCCAGGGTGCGGGCCGCGCGTTCCGTCTGCGGGTCAGTCAATGACCGCGCGGAATTCGGCGGCGCCGCGGACAGCGTGGGTGCGCCGCCCGCTTGAGCGGACGGTCGGGCGATTGCGTGGCCACGATGCTGGCGCAGAACGCTGGCGCCAGCGGCAAAAGACGGATCGGTTTCACGAGATGTCTCCTCGGGGGGGGGCTGGGCGCGCTGCCTGTGCCGGCGGCTGCGCCCATGGGGAATTTGGGGGGATTCAGACCGTGGCGATGGGCGTGGCCGGTGAGCCGGCCGCGCCCGGCAGGCGTAGCGGGGGCGCGGTCAAGAGGAAGCGGTGGCGCCCATTGGCGCGCAGCCAGCGCGCCAATGGCGTCAGCCACCACAACTCGCCCAGGTGGATGCCATTCTTGAACAGGCAGTGCTCATGCAGCGGCAGGCGCGGGCGGCGCAGCGGCGTCGCCGGGCCGCCCAGGCTGACCGGCCACACCAGTTCGACGGCGGGGTTGTCGGCAATCAGGCATGCCAGGCGCGAGTCGACGATCCATTGCAGCAGCCGCGCATCGTCGCCGTCCAGACCGCTGCCGGTGGCATGCAGGTGCGCGACGTCGGGCTGGCGGTTCATCGACATCAGCGTGTCGCCGAAGCCGGTGTGCAGGCACACCATGTCGCCCGCTTCGATGGTCACGCCGTCGGCCTCCAGAATGCGCATCAGCGCGTCATAGCCCACGGCGGCGCGGGTGCGGCCGACATGGGCTTCCAGGTCGATCAGCACCGCGCGGCCCTGCACGCCGTGCTCGGCCAGTTGCTCGATGCCGAGCGCGTCGGCGCGGGGCCCGGGAAAGCGGGCCCAGTCCGCCACGGCCCCCGGGTCCTCCGAGGCCGCCAGGACCTCGGCGCCGGCCCGGAAGCCGTTGTAGAACACCGCCTCGGCCTGGCCGTCGCCGTCGGCGTCGAACCGGCTGCCCATGTGCGCCAGGCTGTCCCATTGCGTCGAGTACTGTGTATTCATCAGCAGTACGTCGTCGCACACCACGTCGGTGAGCAACGGGTCTTCCGTCGCGTAGGACCAGCAAAAGCCCTGGGCCCCGGCGCTCTTGCCGTCGCGCAGCGTGGCAAAGCGTTGCGGCGGCAGGCGGCGCGGGTTCAGCGCCATGCCGCCCGGCACGTCCAGCGGCAGCGACAGGCAGAATGTCAGGCCCTCGCGGACTTCCGCGATGCCCTGCAGTACCTTGGCGCGATCCACCAGGTTCATGCGGCCGCGTTGGTCGTCGGGGCCGAATTCGCCCCAGTTGCTGCCCGGCGGCGCGTGCTTCCAGCGTTGCGGCATGGCGTGGCTCCTCAGGCTGGCGAGGCTGCGCGGGCCAGCACATCCAGCACATTGCGCGCCGCGGCCACGCCCATGTTGACGTAGGCCGCGCTGGTCACGCCGCCGATGTGCGGGCTGAGAATGATGCGCGGCTCCTGCAGGAAGGGGTGGCCGGCCGTCATGGGCTCGACGGCGAAACTGTCCAGGCCGGCGGCGCGCACCTGGCCCGAGCGGACCGCCTGCAACAGCGCGTCTTCGTCGACCAGGCCGCCGCGCGCGGTGTTGACCAACACCACGCCGGGCTTGCACTGCGCCAGCGTCGCGGCATTGATCATGCCGCGGTTCCCGTCGGTCAGCGGACAGTGCAGCGACACCACGTCGGCCTCGCGCCAGATCGCTTCGAGCGGCGCCTGGGTGATGTAGCCGGGCAGGTCGCCGGCGTACGGGTCGAAGCCGATCACGCGCATGTTCAGGCCGTGCGCCATGGCGGCCATGCGCCGGCCGATGGCGCCCAGGCCCACCAGGCCGATGGTCTTGCCGTCCAGTTCCAGGCTCTTGTGCGTCGATTTGTCCCAATGGCCCGCGCGCATGCGCGCATCCAGGGCCACGACCGATTTGGCGCACGCCAGCAGCAACGCCAGCGCATGCTCGGCCACGGCGGCGGCATTCACGCCCACCGCGGCCACGACCTGGACGCCGCGCTGGGCGGCGGCGGCCTTGTCGATGGTGTCGGTGCCGCTGCCGTGCTTGGAAATCACGCGCAGCGCGGGCGCCGCATCCATGGCGGCGGCGCCGACCTTGCTGTAGCGCACGATGATGGCGACCGGGTTGTGTTGACGGCACAACGCCACGATGTCGTCTTCGGTGGGCGTCTTGCCGGCGAACACCAGGTTGAAATCCTGGAGCAGCGCGACCGCTTCCGGGGCCAGGTCGGCCGCGGTCACGACAATGGCGGCCTTGCCTGCGGCGATCGGATTCACAGCGACTCTCCTTCCTTCAGCACGCCCGCGGCGCGCAAGGCGGCGGTCAGCCATTTGGCCTCGGTGTCGCCGGCCTGGATCGCGGCGATGCGCGCGGCCTCGTCGCGGACTTTCTTTTCGGCGGCGGGCAGCAGGCCTTCGATTTTCTCGCGCTCGACCACCACCACGCCGTCGGCATCCCCGATGATGAAGTCGCCGGGGTGGACGGTCACGCCGCCGACCGACACCGGATGGCCGATGCGGCCGGGCACGTTCTTGGTCGGGCCGTTCGGATTGGTGCCCGCGGCGAATACCGGGTAGTCCATTTCGATGATCTCAACCGCGTCGCGCGCCGCGCCATCCATCACTACGCCGGCGATGCCCAGCTTGCGGCAGGCGTTCATCATGATGGTGCCCATAAGCGCCGAGCTGAGGTCGCCCTTGCCGTCGATCACCAGCACGTCGCCGGGCCTGGCCAGCGAAATGGCGGCATGGATCATGAGGTTGTCGCCGGGCCGCACTTCCACCGTCAGCGCCGTGCCGGCCAGCTTCATGCCAGGATGCAGCGGGCGGATGCGGCCGCTCAGCGCGCCGCGGCGGCCGGCCACATCGGCCAGGATGGCCGGTTGCAGCGCGGCGGCGCGGCTCACGATGTCTGCGCCGACGCGCGGGAAGTCCTTGATAATGTCCTGGTTGGCCATGAATGTTCCTGTGGAAGGTAAGTGTCTTGAAGGCAGGGTCAGGCCGGCTTGATGCCCGCCTCGCGGATGACCTTGCCCCATTTGTCGAAGTCCGCTTTGCGGACGGCATCGAGATCCTGCGGTGTGCCGCCGGCCAGCGTGATGCCGAGCTGATCGGCCAGCGTCGTCAGCGCCGGGCTTTGCAGGGCGCGCCCGATTTCGGCGTTGAGCCGGGCGATGATGGGAGCGGGCGTGGCGGCCGGGGCGAACACGGCCTGCCATTGCTCCACCACGAAATCGTTGAATCCGGCCTCGGCCATGGTCGGCACCTGCGGCAAGGCAGGCAGCCGCCGCGCCGACGTGGCGGCGAGCGCGCGCAGCGCGCCGGTCTGCACATGCGGCAGCGCGGCCGCCGCGGGAATGAACGCGAACTGCACCTGCCCGGCGAGCGTGTCCTGCAGCGCGGGCGTGTCGCCCTTGTACGGCACGTGCAGGAACCGCGCGCCGCTCTTTTGCTGCAGCAGTTCCCCCTGCATATGCAGGATCGTGCCGGTGCCGCCGGAGGCGTATGCCAGGCTTTCGGGCGCCTTTTTCGCGGCCGCGATCAGTTCGGCCACCGTGCGGAAGGGCTGTTCCTTGCCCACCACCAGCAGATGCGGAATGGTGCCGACCTCGATGATGGGCGCGAAATCCGCCACCGGGTCGTAGGTCAGCTTGCCCAGTATGTGCGGCGCAATCGCCTGCGGCCCGATCGAGGTGCCCAGCAGCGTCAGGCCGTCCGGCTCGGCGCGGGCCACGCGGGCGGCGCCGATGGTGCCGGTGGCGCCGGGGCGGTTGTCGACGATCACGCGCGTGGCCATCTGCGCGTCCAGTTGTTGCGCGATGGCGCGGCCCAATACGTCGGTGCTGCCGCCGGCCGGGTAGGGCACCACCCAGGTGATGGTCTTGCCGGCCGGCCAATCCTGCGCGGCGCGCGCGCTGAAGGCGGCGCTCGCGGCCAGGGCCGCGCCAACGGCGATGAAGCGCCGGCGAGAGAGGGTGAAGGGTGCATGCATGGGGTGTCTCCTCGGTGTTTTGGTATTTATGCCGGAAAGCCGTACAAGGCCGCCGGGTTGTGCACCAGGACTTGGCGCAACCGGGTGCTGCCGGTCCATTCGGCCAATCTGTCGAACTGGCGCGCGTCGTCGGGCATGGGCTGCATGCCGGCCGACGCCGATGCGTGGGGCCAATCGCTGCCCCAGACGATGCGTTCGGGGTTGGCATCGAGATAACTGCGGGCCAGGGCGTCGAGCGCCGGGTCCTCGACGCAGTGGCGCGGGCTGACGATGTAGCCGCCCGACAGCTTGAGCCAGGCGCGGCCTTGGCCCAGCAGGCGCAGCACCAGGGCATGGGCGGGATGCGCGCCGGCCTGCTGCGGACCGATACGGGCCATGTGGTCGAACACGACCGGCGCCGGCAATGCCGACAGCAGGCCATCCAGTTCCGCCAGCCGATCGGGCGGCATCAGCAACTGGACATGCCATCCCAGCGGGGCCACCCGCGCCGCCAGCGGCAGGATCTGGTCGACCGAGCCGGTCACCCCCAGCGAAAGGTTGAGCCGGATGCCGCGCACGCCGGCGCTGTGCAAGGCTTCCAATTGCGCGTCACTTTCGTTGCCGTCGATCACGGCCACCCCGCGCGCCTGTTCGCCCATTTGGGCCAGCGCATCGAGCATGGCGCGGTTGTCGGCGCCGTAGGTGGACGGCGTGACCAGCACCGCGCGCTGGGTGCCGAGGCGGGCCTGGACGGCGCGGTACTGCGTCATCGACGCGTCCGGCGGCAGCAGCCTGGCGCCGCTCGCCGCCGGATAGCGGCGGTCATAGGCGTGGATGTGGCAGTCGCACGCCCCGGGCGGAGCCGCGGTGGCCGGCCGGGCGTCACCGCTGGAGTAGGCATCGTCGGCAGCCACGGCAGGATCACTCCACCTTCGCGCCCGAATCCATGACGATCTTGCGCCACCGGATGCGGTCGTCGTGGATCAGCTTGGCGAATGCCTCCGGCGTGCCGGTGAGCACGCGCGCCCCCTGTTCCTGGTACTTGACGCGCAGATCCTGGGTCTGGAGCGCTTTGTTGAACTCGGCGTTCAGGCGCTGCACGATGTCCTTCGGCGTGCCGGCGGGGGCGGCCAGGCCGAACCAGGTGACGGCCTCGAAGCCGGGAAAGCCGCGTTCGGCGATGGTGGGCACGTCGGGCATGTCCGGTACGCGCTGCGCTGAAGTCACCGCCAGCGCCCGCATCTTGCCGCTGCGCACGTGGCCGATAAGGGTGGGAACCGACGACAGATACATGTCGATCTGCCCGCCGATCAGGTCGTTGGATGCCTGCGCCGCGCCCTTGTAGGGGATATGCGTGAGCTTGATGCCCGCGGCATTCTGCAACTGCACCGCCGCCAGGTGAGCCACCGTGCCATTGCCGGAGCTGGCGAAGTTCAGCGACCCCGGCTTGGCCTTGGCCGCCGCGAGCATGTCCTCGAAGGTCTTGAACGGCGAGTTGGCCGGCACCACGATGACCAGCGGCGCGTCGGCCACCAGGCCGATGGCGGTGAGGTCTTTCTCGGGGTCGTAGGGCAGCTTGGCGTACAGGGTGGGGTTGATCGCCAGATTGCTGGTCTGTCCCAGTACCAGGGTGTACCCATCCGGCGCCGATTTGGCGACCGCGTCCACGCCGATGTTGCCGCCCGAGCCAGGCCGGTTTTCCGTGACGATGTTCCAGCCGGTGTTGCCGGCCACCTTCATTGCCGCTTCCCGGGCCAGCACGTCGGTGCCGCCGCCGGGCGGGAACGGCACGATCAGGCGGATGGGTTTGTCGGGATATCCCTGGGCGGCACTCAGGCTGCTCATGCACACCAGGGCCAGGCCCGACAGCAAGCGCGCGAACGGCTTCATGTTTTGTCTCCGATGTTTGTTTTTGGTGGACGAATTGTCGAAGAGTGTTCCGTCCAATACAATACGAGTTCGTACAGTGAAACGTGTTGCGTATGGCGAACCATGATATGAATCCGGAATCTGGCGTGGACTCGGCCGAAGAGGGCGTGGTGGCCGTGCGCCGCGCGATGCGCATCCTCGAAGCGTTTGGCGTGGAGGACGCGCATTTGTCGCTGGCGGAACTGAGCCGGCGCACCGGCTGCCACCGTTCCACCGTATTGCGGCTGGCCCGCACCCTGGCGCTGGACGACTACCTGGCGCAGCGGCCCGACGGCACCTGGCGCCTGGCGCGCGCCGCGGGTTGGCTGGGCGCGTGTTACCAGGCCACCTTCAACATCGCGGAGGTGGTCCAGCCGATCCTGCGCGAGCTGTCGGCGGCGACCGGCGAAAGCGCGACGTTCTACGTGCGCGAGGGCAAGCAGCGCATCTGCATGGCGCGCGTCGAAGGCCCGAAGTCGATCCGGCACCACGTGCGCGTCGGCGCGGCCTTGCCTCTGGAGCTGGGAAGCCCGGGCCGCGTGCTGCTCGCTTTTTCCGGTGAAGCGGGCGAACCCTATGAATCGGTGCGCCGCGCCGGCTACATGGTGTCGTTGGGCGAACGCGAGGCCGAGGTGTCCAGCATCTCCGCGCCGGTCTATGGCATCAATTGGACGCTGCTGGGGGCGGTGTGCATTTCGGGACCGATCTCGCGCCTGAGCGAGAGCGTGCTGCTTGAATTGAAGGAACCCATCCTCGCCGCGGCCAGCCGCCTGTCGCGCTCGCTGATGGGCGCGCGACAAGGGAACAAGCCCTAGCGCCGCGGCAGCGTCCGGCGTGGCGCTCGCGCTTGCGCTACGCTACCCGTCTTTGCGCGCCATTGGCGCGAACACCGAGGATGCCGCGATGAATGGCGAACACCACTATGACGTCAGCGTGACCTGGACCGGCAACACCGGCAAGGGCACCGCCAGCTACACCGCGTATGCGCGCGACCACCTGATCCAGGCGCCGGGCAAGCCCGACATCGCCGGCTCGGCCGACCCGGCGTTCCGCGGCGATGCGGCACGCTGGAATCCCGAAGACCTGCTGGTGGCCTCGCTGTCGGCCTGCCACAAGCTCTGGTATCTGCACCTGTGCGCGGTCGAGAACATCACCGTGACGGCCTACCGCGACGATGCGCACGGCGTCATGCGCGAAGATTCCCAGCGTGGCGGCGCCTTCGCCTCGGTCACGCTGCGCCCCGAGGTCACCATCGCCGCCGGTGGCGATGCCGGTCTGGCCGAGGCCCTGCACGCCCGCGCCCATCACTTCTGCTATATCGCCAACTCGATGAACTTCCCCGTGCACTGCGAACCGCGCATCGTCGTGGCCGCGTGACCGGACCGGACCGGACAAAGGTGATCGCCATGCCGACAATCTGGGGCCGGCGCAGTTCATTCAACGTGCAGAAAGTGCTGTGGCTGGCCGGTGAACTCGGCCTGGCCTACGAACACATTCCCGCCGGCGGCCGATTCGGCCTGCTGGACACGCCCGAATTCCTGCGGATGAACCCGCATGGGCGGGTGCCGCTGCTGCGCGACGGCGACACCGTGGTGTGGGAATCGCACGCCATCCTGCGCTACCTCGCCGCGCGCCATGGCGCCGGGGCCTTCTGGCCGGCCGACCCGGCGCGCCGCGTGCGCGCCGACGGCTGGATGGACTGGGCCCAGACGGCGCTGCAGCCGGCCTTCCTGTCCGGCGTGTTCTGGGGCTACTACCGCACCCCCGAGGCCCAGCGCGATCCGTCCGCCATCGCGCGCAGCCTGGACGCCACCCATGCCTGCCTGCGCCAGCTCGATGCGGTGCTGGCCGCGCAACCCTATCTGGGCGGCCAGGCGTTGACGCTGGCCGACATTCCCGCCGCCACCACGCTGTACCGCTACTACGAACTGGACATCGCCCACGAGCCCCTGGCGCACGTGCGGGCCTGGTACGAGCGCCTGCGCGAACGTCCGGCCTACCGCGAACACGTCATGGTGCCGTTCGGCGAATTGAAGGGGCGGCTGGATTTCTGACGGTCGCGGGGCTGTTAAGCTTTCCCTGGCCGGTGCGAACGCATGCCGGCAGGCTTCTTTCTTGCGACATACCCCATGCTCCTGCCTCTTGCCGACTGGCCGCAATGCGCGCCCGAACTGGATATTGCCGGCTTGCGCCTGCGTCCGCTACGCCAGACCGATGCGGCCGACTGGTATGCCTACCTGCGTGACGACAACGTGACCCGCCACACCAGTTGGCAGATCGACGGCGCGCAGGTGCTGGCCGATCTGATCCAGGACTATGCCGACCCGGTGGCCAGTCATTGCATGCGCCTGGCGATCGTCGAGACTGACGACCGCTTGGTCGGAACCATCGGGTTCAACGAGATCGCGCCCGGCGCGCGCCGCGCCGAAATCGCTTATGACCTTTCGCCTTCGCACTGGCGTCGCGGCATTGCCTCGCGGGCCTGCGAGACCGTCACTGCGTGGGCCTTTCAGACGCTGGGCTTGGCCCGGGTCCAGGCCACGGTGCTGGATACCAATACCGCGTCGGCCGGCGTGCTGGAACGCTGCCATTTCGACCGCGAAGGGCTGCTGCATCATTACCGTCAGGTACGCGGCGAGCCGCGCCATTTCTGGATGTATGCGCGCATCTGGCCGCCCGCGCTGGTTGGCGCCGAATGTGGCTAGGCCTGCCTTCCCTTCCCGCGCGCCCGGCCTTGCCAAGCCGCCATTTCCTTCCGAGAGAACCATGAAGTCCGCTTTGATTGTGATCGATGTGCAACGCGCCCTGTTCGAAACCACACCCGAGCCCGCCGAGGCCGGCGCCGTGCTGGCGCGCATCGACGAGCTTACCGAACGTGCCCGCGCCGCCGGCGTGCCGGTGATCTATGTGCAGCATGAATCGCCCGGCAGCAAGCTGGCTCATGGCGCGCCGGGCTGGCAGATCGACACGCGGCTGCATCCTGCCGACGGCGATATTCGCGTTCGCAAGACCACGCCCGATTCCTTCCTGCGCACCGACCTGGACGACGCGCTGTCGCGGGTGGGTGCCACGCACCTGGTGGTGTGCGGCTATGCGAGCGAGTTCTGCGTCGACACCACCGTGCGCCGCGCCTCGGCGCTAGGCTATCCGGTGACGCTGGCGGCCGATGCCCACACCACCCAGGACAAGCCGCACGCGTCGGGCGCCCAGATCCGCGCGCACCACAACGCCACGCTGTCGTCGATTGTCAGCTTCGGCGTAAAAATCGCCGCCGTGCCGGCCGCCGACATTCGCTTCGGCGAGGAAGGATAAGCGGCCATGGATCCGGAACTGTTGCAATTGCTGGTGACGCGCAGCATGCCTTTCGGCAAGTACCAGGGACGCCTGATCGCCGACCTGCCGGGGCCGTACCTGGCCTGGTTCGCGCGCAAGGGCTTTCCGCCGGGAGAACTGGGGCGTCTGCTGGCCTTGATGCACGAACTCGACCACAACGGCCTGTCGTCCCTGCTGGCGCCGTTGCGCCAGCCGCCGGCGGCGCGCTGAGTCCGCACGGGAAACCGCAAGAAACAAATCTTGCTGCCGGCGTAGCGTCTTGGCACGCCCCATGGCCGCGCGCGGGGCTACGATAGACCGGCGCGTCACCGGGCCGGGCATCTGGCGCGGGCGCGTTCAACGAAGAGAGGTCGCTCATGAAGAAACTCCCGTTCACCGCTGTCCTGCTGGCTCTGGCCTGCCTCGGCGGCGTGGCCCAGGCGCAGACTGCGGCGCCGGTCACACAGGAATTCCAATATCCCAGCCAGCGCTCCAAGGATGGCAGCCTGTCGCCCCCGTCCACCTTGCGCATGACCGTCACGCCCGACCCGAATGTGGCCGCCCCGGCCGTGATCCGCGACACGCCCGCGAGTCAGGCCGAATACGCGCGTTGCCGCGAGGTCTCGGACCGCGCCGCGGTGTCCAATGCCCAGATGCAGGCCGGCGTCGCCCAGTGCCTGCGCGAACTGGAACAGCGCCGCCGGCAGCAATGAGCGCAGACGCGCGCCGCGTCCGCCCGTGGCCGCGCCGACGTCAGGCCGCGCCGGCCGCAGTGGCGTTGCGGACCGACCCGCGCGCCCAGTGCCAGGTCATCAGGCCGGCCGCCAGCACCACCGGCAGCATGGCGGCATTCAGCGCTTCCCAGCCGAACGCGTCCAGGGCCGGTCCGGCCGCCAGCGTCGCTACGGCGGTCGCCGCATAACGCAACATCTCGGCCGCGCCCTGGGCGCGCGCCCGTTCGGACGGGCGGTACGACTGCGCCAGCAGCGTGGTGCCGCCGACGAACATGAAATTCCACCCCACCCCCAGGCAGAACAGCGCGGCGTAGAACGCCGGCAGCGACGGCGATGACATCGCGATCAGCGCGCAGGCCACGTTCAACAGCATGCCCGCGCCCAGCACCTTGGGCAGGCCGAAGCGCTGGATCAGCGCGCCGGCGAAGAAGGCCGGCGCATACATGCCGACCAGGTGCCACTGCATGATGTTGGCGCCGTCGCCGATGCTGTGGCTGCAGGCCACCGCCGCCAGTGGCGCGGCGGTCATGATGAACATCATCGACACCGACCCCACCACGTTGTTGGCCAGCGCGGCGATGAACACCGGCTGGCGCGCCACGGTGCGCAGCGGCCGCGGCGGCAGGCCGGCCTGGATCTCGCCGGCCGCCACCGGCGCGTCGGCATCGCGATAGAAGCCGAACAGCAGGGCGGCCGACAACAGCGCCAGCAGCGCCACCATCAGGTAGGCGCCGGCGAACGTCACCGGCGCGAACAGGTCGCGGCTCCAGGCCGCCAGCGCCGGCCCGGCGATCGCGGCGATGACGCCGCCGGTCATCACCACCGAGATCGCGCGGCTCTTGGCCGCCGGCGGCACCGCGTCCGCCGCCGCCAGCCGGTAGTACTGCGCAAAGGCCTGGAACACGCCCACCAGCGCGGTGCCGGCGCAGAAGGCCCAGAAATCGGCGTGGAACACCGCCCACACCGAAATGCCGCCCCCGGCCGCGCCAGCCAGGGCGCCCAGCGCGAAGCCGTTGCGCCGGCCGATGCGCTGCATCAGCAGCGAGGCGAACCAGGTGACCACGGCGCCGGCCACCGTGATCAGCGCGAACGGCAGCGTCGACAGCGCCTTGTCGGGCGCCAGCATGTGGCCCGTCAGCGCGGTCAAGGTCAGGTCGATGGAAATGGCCGCGATGAACAGGCCCTGGCACACGGCCAGGATGCGGGCGTTGCGGCGGCCGGTGGCGGGCGGGGGCGTGAGGGACATGAGGTAGCAGGAGGAGGGCGGGTTTGACAGGCCTCAATGTACCGAAGCACACTATGGCGTAAATGACATAAATCCCTTAAAAAACGCCAAGCTGCCATGACCCACCACGTCGCCTTCCTGCTGGTGCCCGATTTCCAGCTGCTGGACCTGTCCGGCCCCGCCGCCGTGTTCCAGACCGCGGGCCGCTTCGCGCAGACCGCCGCCGGCCCGGCGTATGCGGTGCACGTCGTATCCGAGCACGGGGGCCTGGTGCGCAGTTCCTGCGGCATCGGCGTGCAGACATCGCCCTGGCGCGGCATGCCCGCCGATACGCTGGTGGTGCCCGGCGGCGAGGGCGCACGCGCCACTGCCATCACGCCCGCGTTGCGCGCCCGGCTGCTGGCGCAGCGCCGGGCGGGCCGGCGCCTGGCCAGTGTCTGTACCGGCGCCCTGATACTGGCGGGCGTGGGCCTGCTCGACGGCCGCCGCGCGACCACCCATTGGCGCCATGCCGCGATGCTGGCGCGCGATCACCCGGCGGTGCGTGTCGAACCCGACCGCATCTACATCCGCGACGGCGACACCTGGACCTCGGCAGGCATTACCGCCGGCATCGACCTGGCGTTGGCGATGGTCGAGGCCGACCTGGGCGCCGAACTGGCGGACGTCACCGCGCGCGAGATGGTGGTGTACCACCGTCGCTCCGGCGGCCAGTCGCAGTTCTCGGCCCTGCAGGACCTGGCGCCCGACAGCGAACGCATGCGCGCGGTGCTGGAACACATCCGCGCCAACCTGGGCGCGGCCCTGACGGTCGAGCATCTGGCCGAAGTGGCGTGCGTCAGCCCACGCCAATTGCTGCGCAGCTTCAAGGCCGAAACCGGCGAGACCCCCGCCAAGGCGGTCGAGCGCATCCGCGCCGAGGCGGCCCGGGCGCGCATCGAGGCGGGCGACGGCAGCATCGACAGCGTGGCGCGTCGCGTCGGCTTCATGGACAGCGAACGCATGCGGCGCGCCTTCCTGCGGGTCTACGGCCAGCCGCCGCAGGCCCTGCGCCGCGCCGCGCGCAACGCCGCGTTGGCATGACAGCGCCGATACCGAACGCCTGCGCCACGCGCGCGGTCTGCTCCGGGCCGGTCTTCTGCGTCCCCCCTCCGTGCGCGAGCCGGCGCATGTCCCGGTGTTCATGGCGCCGCGCATGATCACCACGGCAAGAGTCTTACAAACGCCGAGACGTTGCGGTTTCTCCGTGAAATTGTATGAGAATAATTCTCAGTTTCACAGAAGGAGAAGTACCCATGCGTTTACGGTTCAGGAACAAGGCGCGCCGCGCGCGGGCGGCACGCCATTGGCCGCTGTGGCTGGCGCTGGCGGCGGGGCCGGCGCTGGCCGATGGCGCCAAGGACGCGGCCACGTTGCCGGCGGTCACGGTCAGCGGCGAACGCCAGGCCGGCTCCGCGTCGCAACCGACGCTGGCCAAGCTGCCCTTGAGCGTGCGCGAGACACCGCAGTCCGTTTCGGTGATCGGCCTGCAACAGATCCGCCAGCAGAACCTGCATACCCTGGACGACCTCATGCGGCACGCCACCGGCATCACGGTGCAGCCGCACCATCACCTGACCACCGCCTACTTCGCGCGGGGTTTCCAGATCGAATCCTTTGAGCAGGACGGCGTTCCGGCGATGATGGGCAACCGGGCCGCCGCGCCGGAAGACATGGCCATTTACGAGCGCGTCGAGATCCTGCGCGGCGCCAACGGCCTGTTGCATGGCGCGGGCAATCCCTCGGCCACCGTCAATCTGGTGCGCAAGCGGCCGCAACGGCAATTCGCCTTCGGCGGTGAACTCAGCGCCGGCAGTTGGGACAACTATCGCACCGAAGTCGACCTGGGCGGGCCGCTGAACGGCAGTGGCAGTGTGCGCGGCCGCGTCGTTGGCGTCCTGGCCGACCGCGGCTTCTTCCAGGAAAGCGCGAACGAGAAGACCGGCCTGTTCTATGGCATTGGCGAGGTCGACCTGGGCCCGGCCACCGTGCTGTCGGCCGGCCTGCAGCACAGCCGCGTGCGCTCGCATCCGCCATCCAGCATGGGCGGGTTGCCGCGTTACACGGACGGCGCGCCGATCGGCCTGCGGCGCTCGGTCAACCTGGAGTCGGCCGGCAGCCGCTCCGACTGGAACACGACGCGCGTGTTCGCGGACCTGGACCACCGTTTCGGCCAGGGGTGGCGCGCACGGATCAGCGTGGACCACCTCCGTTCCGATTCCGAAATGAAATACCTCACCGTCAATGGCGGGATCGATCGCCAGACCGGCCTGGGCGCCAAACTGTCCGGCGGCGGCATCAAGTACGACAACAGCCAGACCAGCGTCGATGCCTACGTCAGCGGTCCGGTCGAACTGTTCGGCCGGCGCCACGAACTGCTGTTCGGCGCCAATTCGCTGCGAACTTCATACGAGAACCTGAATGCCGACGTGACCAGTCCTCAGTTGAACATGCCGATGGACGTGTTCAACTGGCATCCGCGCGACGTGCCCGGCTATGACATCGGCCCCTACGCGTCCGCGGGCATCAATCGGGCGCGTGAGCAGGGCGTGTACGGCATGGGCCGCTTCTCGTTGGCCGATCCGCTCACGCTGGTGCTGGGCGGGCGCGCGGACTGGAGCCGGCTGGAATCGCCCAAAGCGAGCCAGCGCATCAATGCCAAGTTCACACCCTATGGCGGGCTGATCGTCGACCTGGACCGGCAATGGTCGCTGTATGGCAGTTACGCGCAGGTGTTCATGCCGCAAATTGACCAGTTGGATCGCAACGGCCAGGCGCTCGATCCGGTCACGGGCACCAATTACGAGGCCGGCGTCAAGGGCGAACTGATGGACGGCGCGCTGAACGTGTCGCTGGCGCTGTTCCAGATCCAGCAGAAAAACCGGGCCCAGGCCGATCCCTCAGTGGTGTGCGCGGGCAGGCGCTGCCCCTCCGTTGCGGGTGGCGAGGTCCGCAGCCGCGGTTTCGAGGCCGAGGCCGCCGGCGCCATCACGCCGTACTGGACGGTGGCGGCGGGCTACACCTTCAACACTACGAAATACCAGGTGGACACACGCGCCGAGGGCCAGCCCTACGCCAGCTTCACGCCCAAGCACATCTTCCGCCTGTGGACCGAGTACGCCCTGCCGGCGCTCGAGCGGCGCCTGAGCGTGGGCGGGGGCGTGCAGGTGCAGTCGGGCTTCCACAACGTGGCGGGGCCCATCACGCTGCGTCAGGGGGGCTATGCGCTGGCCGACCTGCGTGTGGCCTACCGCATCGACAAGCACGTAACCGTGGCGCTCAACGCCAACAACCTGTTCGACCGCGTCTACTACCAGCGCCTGAACGACGCCAACTGGACCAACTACTACGGCGAGCCGCGCAACTTCATGCTGACGGTGCGCGCCGAGTACTGACCGCTGCCAGCCCGGCCATCCAGCGGCCGGGCTGGCTGGCGCAGGCACGGGGCTATGCCGCCGGCTTCGGCGGGGGACTGCTGGCGGCCGTGGTCACGCTGGCTTTCGTGGCGCTGGCGCTACGCCGTCCGGGGTGACATGGCGTTTCGGGCTGTTGCGGCTACACTTGTGCGCCGTTTTGCTTTCAAGCCCCCGAAATTCCATGATTTCCACCGCATGCGGCGTCGACTTCGGCACGTCGAACTCCACCGTCGGCTGGAGCCGCCCCGACCAGCGCGCGCTCCTGGCCCTTGAAGACGGCAAGACCACCTTGCCCTCGGCCATCTTCTTTCACGACGAGGATGCCGAGGTCAGCTATGGCCGGGCGGCCATCTCCGACTACCTGGCGGGCTACGACGGGCGCCTGATGCGCTCGATGAAAAGCCTGCTGGGCAGCTCGCTGATCGACGGCTCCACAGAAGTCCAGGGCCGCTCGATCCCGTTCCGCGTGCTGCTCACGCGCTTCATCGCCGAGCTCAAGCGCCGCGCCGAGACCGCCGCCGGCCGCGACTTCACCCGCGCCGTGCTGGGCCGGCCGGTGTTCTTCGTGGACGACAACCCCGCTGCCGACCAGACCGCTCAGGACACGCTGGGCGAGATCGCGCGCAGCGTCGGCTTCACCGACATCGAATTCCAGTTCGAGCCGCTGGCCGCGGCCTTCGACTACGAGTCGCAGATCGAGCGCGAGGAACTGGTGCTGGTCATCGACATCGGCGGCGGCACTTCGGACTTCTCGCTGATCCGCCTGGGGCCGGGCCGCGCCGCCAAGCCGGACCGGCGCGACGATATCCTGGCGTACGGCGGCGTGCACATCGGCGGCGTGGACTTCGACAAGCAGCTCAGCCTGGCGCACGTCATGCCTTTGCTGGGCCTGGGCAGCCAGCTGCGCAGCGGCAAGGACGTGCCGTCCACGCAGTACGGCAACCTGGCCTGCTGGCACACCATCAACCAGGCCTACTCCCGCAAGGCCGCCGAGCATTTCGCCTACATCCGCGCCGAGGCCGGCGAGCGCGACAAGATCGACCTGCTGCTGAATCTGGTCAAACAGCGCGCCGGCCACTGGGTAGCGGTGCAGGTGGAAGAAGCCAAGATCGCGCTGTCGGAGGCGCCGGCGGCGCGCATCGACCTGGCGCGTATCGCGCCCGAGCTGGGCGTGGACGTCACGCGGCCGTCGTTCGACGCCAGCGTGGCGCGGCTGATCGAGAAGATCGAGCAGACCGTCGGCGCCCTGCTGCGCGACGCGGGCGTGGCGCCCGCCGATGTGGACACCGTGTTCTTCACCGGCGGTTCGAGCCGCGTGCCGCGGCTGCGCGACTGCGTTTCGGCGCTGGTGCCGCAGGCGCGCAGCGTGGAAGGCGACCTGTTCGGCAGCATCGGCGCCGGCCTGGCGCTGGACGCTCGCCGCAAGTTCGACTGACGCACATGCTGGCCGGGCGGCCGCCACCGGCTGTCGCGGCGAGGGCGCCTGCGCCCTGCCGCGCGGCGCAACGGCCGCGGGCGCGATGGTAAGCTGCAAGCTCTTCGCGCCGCGCCCCGCGGGGCCGCGCTTGACCCCCCTCACGCCCGCCATGACCGACAAGCCCGATTCCCACCTGTTCGAAGAACGCGTCTCCAGCGAGGCCGCCTACGACGGCCGTTTCCTCAAGGTCCGCAACGACACCGTGCGACTGCCCAACGGCAACACTTCCACGCGCGAATACGTGGTGCATCCGGGCGCGGTGGTGGTGATCCCGCTGCTCGACGATGACCGCGTGCTGCTCGAACGCCAGTACCGCTATCCGATCGGCCGCGTCATGACGGAATTCCCGGCCGGCAAGCTCGATCCGGGCGAAGATCCGCTGGCCTGCGGCAAGCGCGAACTGCTGGAAGAAACCGGCTATACCGCCACGCAGTGGGCCCGCGCCGGCGCCTTGCACCTGGCCATCGCCTATTCCACCGAGATCATCCACATCTATTTCGCGCGCGGCCTGCGTGCCGGCCCCCGGCAACTGGACCAGGATGAGTTCCTCGACGTTTTCAGCGCGCGGCCGGAAGACCTGTACGCGGCCTGCGCCAAGGGCGAGGTCACTGACGCCAAGACCCTGACCTGCACGCTGTGGCTGCAGAACGTGCTGTCCGGCGCCTGGCCGCTCGACTGGCAGGATCATTGCGCTTGATGGCCCCCGCCGCATCGCGCCGGCGCCTGGCAACCGATATGCCCTGGCGCCGTGCCAAACCCGATTGATTCCGCCAGCCATGCCCGCTTTTCCTGTCCTGGTGCAACCCGCCGGCCTGCGCTTCGAGGCCGACGCCGACACGACGCTTCTGGCGGCCGCGCAAGCCGCCGGCATCAAGCTGCCCAGTTCCTGCCGCAATGGCACCTGCCGCGCCTGCATGTGCCTGCTGCTGGCAGGCCAGGTCGCTTACCGCATCGAATGGCCCGGCCTGTCGCGCGACGAGAAGGACGAGGGCTGGATCCTGCCCTGTGTGGCTCAGGCCCGGTCGGCGCTGGCGCTCCAGTCGTTGCAGGCCGCGCCGATCGAACCCGCGCCGCCGGCGCCAGCGCGGCCGCTGACCGGGGCGCGGCGCTGACCGGCGCGCGGGCTATTTCCGTGGGGGCGCGATGACGTCGCAGGGGGCGGCGCCGGCTGGCGCCTGGGCCTGGTCGCCCAGCAGCGCGCGCGCGCCGCAGACCGAGCCGAACATGCGTTTGCTGTCGTGGCCGACGCCAGTCACTTCGAAGCCGGCGCGGTGCAGCGGCACCGGCCGGTTGCCGCGCGCGGCGACGATGCGCTCGTATTGCAGGTATGCGGTGCCGCGCGCCAGCCGCGTCGCTCCCTGGGCCTCGGCGCCGCAGGTCTTGTCGAGCAGGCGGTGCTCGGGGTTGTTGTCGGCCCCGCCAAGCAGGTAGGTCACGTCGCGCGCCGCGTAGCGGATGAACAGGCGCGTATCGTCGGTTTCCTGGGCGTACGCGGGCAGCTTGTCGGTGCCGTATTTGTACTGGTTGTAGGTCGGGCAGATACCGCGTTCATAGGGCGCATAGCCCTTGCCGTCGGGACGCGGCCGCTCCCGGGTCAGGTACAGATACGACGAGGGATTGGCCACCACATAGCGCACGGCGATGCCATCGCGCCGCAGCGGCCCGTCGAGCGCGTTCAGCACGGCATAGCGCTGCACCAACTGGCCGCCGCCGGAATGGCCGGCCAGCACGATGCCGGCCAGGAACGGCAGGCGCTTGCGGTCATCCAGGGTGCGCAACAGGTCGTCGATCACCTGGAACGAACTGACCGGGGCGGGACGGCCGCTGGCCTGCACGCTGTCCTCGCCGTCCTCCCAGCTGGCTTTGCGCCAGGCGGCCATGCCGGCAAAACCCGAGTCGATCACGCCGACAAAGCGCGGCGCCAGGATCAGCGTGTCATCGGCGCGCGCCGGATTGGCGGCCAGCACCGTGGCAACGGTTTCGTAATAGGCGTCGGCATTGCGCCGAACGCCATGGAACACGATCACGATTTGCTTGATATCGCGCAGGTCGCCGCGCGCCAGGTTCCGGTTAGCATAGACCGGTATCTTGTAGCGGTGGCCGGGCCTGCCCAGTTCGAGCGTCTGCCAGGGCGGCACCACCGCCCGCTTGGGCGCGGGCAGGGGTTCGTCGTAATCGTAGGGGTCGGGGAGCGGCGTCTGCGCATGCCCCGTCAGGGGCAACAGGGCCGCCAGCGCCGCCGCGCCCAGGATCCGGCGCGCGCGCGACGGGCGCGGTGCCGGATGCGGCGGTACGGCAGGCGCAAGGCGCATGGCGCGGGCGGGCGTCAGCAGCCCTCGTGGCCCAGCAATTGCTTGAGCGCGGGCAGGTCGAGGATGCGCACCTCGCGCTGGTTGATGCGGATCAGGCCGTCGCGCGCGAAGCGCGAGAACAGCCGGCTGACCGTCTCCAGCGTCAGGCCCAGGAAGTTGCCGATTTCCTCGCGGCTCATGCGCAGCACGAACTCGGAGGACGAATAGCCCAGCGAGGCATAGCGTTGCGACAGGTTCAGCAGGAACGCGGCCAGGCGCTGTTCGGACCGCATCGAGCCGAGCGAGGCCAGCATCTGGTGCGAACGCGTGATCTCGCGGCTCATCAGGCGGCGGAACTGCTGCTGCAGCGAGGGCAGGTGGGCGGCCACGCGGTCGACTTCGTTCAGGCGGATCACGCACACCTCGGAGTCTTCCAGCGCCACGGCGGCCGAGACGTGCTTGCCATCGAGCATGCCGTCCATGCCGACGATTTCGCCGGGCAGGTGGAAACCGGTGATCTGGATCTGGCCGGTGGCATCCTCAAGCTGCGTCTTGAGGCTGCCGAAGCGCACGCCGTAGACGGCATCCAGGGGGTGGTCGAGCGAATACAGCGTCTTGCCTTTTTCGAGGCGTACACGCTCTTTCACCAACTCGTCCAGCTTCTCGACTTCGGCGGCTGCCATCCCGACGGGGACGCACACGTGGCCCAGCATGCATGTGGAACAGTGGGCGGCATCAGGGGCAACGGGAACCCGTTTTTGCATACGATGACCTTTTCAGTGCCCGGGCCTGGCCGGGTGGCCGGGGTGGGCTTAAAGCGTGAAGACAGGTACCCATTGTAGTCCGTTGTTACTACGGGTGTCTTACGAGGGGGTTTGCAGGGATATCTTGCGCCGCCGAAGGGGCGCGGCGGGCCCGGCGGTACGCGATCCAGTCGTCGCCGTTGACGTCGGGCGCGGCGCCGCGCCAGGCCGGATCGATGGGGTAATACTGGCAGGCCAGCGGGGCCGCGCCGGCTGGCGGCAGCGGCCTGGCCAGTACCGGCCGGCGCACGAAACAACCGGACCGGCCCGGCACGTATTCCTCGATTTCGTCCATCAGGCCGAGCAGGGCCGGCGTCACCGCGTAGATGTCGCCCAACACCCGGCGGCCGTCCCGCACCGGGAGCAGGCCGGGCCAGTCGCCGAAATCGACCAGGGCGCCGGGCACGGTGGCGGCGCCGACGTGGCGTGGCGGCGGCAGGCCGCGGCGGCGCGCGGCTTGCGCCAGATCATTGATTTCGCCCGCGCGTAGCGTGCCGTAGACAAAAACGTATATGCTCATGGTTCGGATTGTTGCTGCACGCGGATCACGGACAAGGACGACGCGCCTTGACGATACACCCTAAACCATGAGGCCGGCGGGGTATTGAAATTCCCGTATCTGGCCGCATATTCAGGTCATCGAGCCCGCCGGCGCGTATCGGTCAGGCTCACCAACGAAGCCTTCAACGACCATTATGCGATTCGACAAACTGACCACCAAATTCCAGCAAGCCCTGGCCGACGCCCAGAGTCTGGCCGCCCGCAACGATCATCCTTACATCGAGCCCGTCCACGTGCTGGCGGCGCTGCTGTCCGACCCCGACAGCGGCGCCGGCAGCCTGCTGGCGCGCGCCGGCGTGGCCGTCAACCGGCTGCAGCCGGCCCTGGATGCCGCGCTCAAGGCGCTGCCCCAGGTGCAGGGCGACGACAACGTCCAGGTCGGGCGCGACCTGCAGGGCGTGCTGACCCGCACCGACAAGGAAGCCGCGCGCCGCGGCGACACCTACATCGCCAGCGAACTGTTCCTGCTGGCGCTGGCCGACGACAAGGGCGAGGCCGGCCGCATCCTGCGCGAGGCGGGCCTGCAGAAAAAGGCCCTCGAAGCCGCTATCGACGCCGTGCGCGGCGGTGAAAACGTATCCGGCGCCGAAGGCGAATCCAACCGCGAGGCGCTGTCCAAGTACACCCTCGACCTGACCGAGCGCGCCCGCCAGGGCAAGCTCGATCCGGTGATCGGCCGCGACGACGAGATCCGCCGCACCATCCAGATCCTGCAGCGCCGCACCAAGAACAACCCGGTCCTGATCGGCGAACCCGGCGTGGGCAAGACCGCCATCGTCGAAGGCCTGGCGCAACGCATCGTCAACGACGAAGTGCCCGAAACCCTGCGCGGCAAGCGCGTGCTGTCGCTCGACCTGGCCGCGCTGCTGGCCGGCGCCAAGTTCCGCGGCGAATTCGAAGAGCGCCTGAAGGCCGTGCTCAAGGAACTGTCGCAGGATGACGGCAGCAACATCGTCTTCATCGACGAGCTGCACACCATGGTCGGCGCTGGCAAGGCCGAGGGCGCGATGGACGCGGGCAACATGCTCAAGCCGGCGCTGGCGCGCGGCGAACTGCATTGCATCGGCGCCACCACGCTCGACGAATACCGCAAGTACATCGAAAAGGACGCCGCGCTCGAACGCCGCTTCCAGAAGGTGCTGGTCGACGAGCCCGATGTCGAGTCCACCATCGCCATTCTGCGCGGCCTGCAGGAACGCTACGAAATCCACCACGGCGTCGAGATCACCGACCCGGCCATCGTGGCCGCGGCCGAGCTGTCGCACCGCTATATCACCGACCGCTTCCTGCCCGACAAGGCCATCGACCTGATCGACGAGGCCGGCGCCCGCATCCGCATGGAAATCGATTCCAAGCCGGAAGTGATGGACAAGCTCGACCGCCGCATCATCCAGCTCAAGATCGAGCGCGAGGCCGTCAAGAAGGAAACCGACGACGCCTCCAAGCGCCGCCTGGGCGTGATCGAGGACGAACTCGAAAAGCTGCAACGCGAATACAACGACTTCGAGGAAATCTGGAAGGCCGAGAAGGCCGCGGTGCAGGGCACCCAGGCCATCAAGGAAGAGATCGACAACGTCCGCGCCGAAATGGCCGAGCTGCAGCGCAAGGGCCAGTTCGACAAGCTGGCCGAGTTGCAATACGGCAAGCTGCCCGACCTGGAAGCGCGCCTGAAGGCGGCCGAGGTGGGCGCGGCCGAGGCGGCCGAGGATGCCGAGGGCGGCGAGGGCCGTCCGCGCCTGTTGCGAACCCGTGTCGGCGCCGAGGAAATTGCCGAGGTCGTGTCGCGCGCCACCGGTATTCCGGTATCCAAGATGATGCAGGGCGAACGCGAGAAGCTGCTGCACATGGAGGAATACCTGCACAAGCGCGTGGTCGGCCAGGACGAGGCCGTGCGCCTGGTGTCCGACGCCATCCGCCGTTCGCGCGCGGGCCTGGCGGACCCGTCGCGCCCGTATGGTTCGTTCCTGTTCCTGGGCCCCACCGGGGTGGGCAAGACCGAGCTGACGCGCGCGCTGGCCGAGTTCCTGTTCGATTCCGAAGAGCACATGATCCGCATCGACATGAGCGAATTCATGGAGAAGCATTCGGTGGCGCGGCTGATCGGCGCGCCGCCCGGATACGTGGGCTACGAAGAGGGCGGCTACCTGACCGAAGCCGTGCGCCGCAAGCCGTACAGCGTGGTGCTGCTCGATGAAGTCGAAAAGGCCCACCCGGACGTCTTCAACGTGCTGCTGCAGGTGCTGGACGACGGCCGCCTGACCGACGGCCAGGGCCGCACCGTGGACTTCCGCAACACCGTCATCGTGATGACGTCCAACCTGGGGTCGCAGCACATCCAGACGCTGGCCGGCCAGCCGTACGACGTGGTCAAGGAAGTGGTCTGGGGCGAACTCAAGCAGACGCTGCGGCCCGAGTTCCTGAACCGCATCGACGAAGTGGTGGTGTTCCACGGCCTGGAAGCGCAGCACATCGAGTCCATCGCCCGCATCCAGCTGCGCCGCCTGGCCGAGCGCCTGGAAAAGCAGGAGATGCGCCTGGAAGTGACCGAACCCGCGCTGGCGGAACTGGCCCGCGATGGTTTCGATCCGGTGTTCGGCGCGCGCCCGCTCAAGCGCACCATCCAGCAGCAGATCGAGAACCCGGTCGCCCGGCTGATCCTGGAAGGCCAGTTCGGTCCGCGCGACGTGGTGCCGGTGGATTGGCGCGACGGCAAGTTCGTCTTCACGCGCACCTTGCAGTAAGCGCGGACGCGCCGTCCCTCCCGCAGCGTGCAAAGAGAGCCCCGCAGGCAATGGCCTGCGGGGCTTTTTACCTAGTCCGCGCGGGGGCGCTTCGTGTTACTGCTTGACCGTCACGAACACCGGGTTCGAGTAGAACCACAGGTCGTTGTAGTTGCGCGCGTTGATGGCGTTAAAGCGCGCCGTGTTGTCGGCCAGGTCGACCTTGGCGTCGGGCAGGGGTTCGCCGTCGGCGGTCTCGCCGGCCACGTCCGGCGCCAGGTTGGTGCCGCGCAGGCGCAGGTATTGGCTCTTGTCGGCGCTCAGCTTGACCTTGATGACGTTGTAGCCGTCCGCGTCCACGGTCCAGTCCTTGCTCGTATAGCGGCCCAGCACCCGGGTGCTGGGATGGGTGGCGTTGTCGTAGTCCGGCGTGCCGACGGCCGCGCGCGGGCCGACGTCGCCGACGATCAGGTCGACATGGTGCACGGTCGGCTTGACGTAGGTGGGGTTGCCGCTCTCGATCGGGTACTCGTAGTGGTTGCTGTCGGGGCTGTGGAAGCGGATAGTCACTTCCACTTGTTCGCCCTTGGCCGCTACCAGTTCGCCGCCCATATGCGCGGTGCCCGAGGCGCCCTGCGCCTGGAATTCGAGCGCGTCGATCAGGTCGCCGAAAACGCCGAACATGCGGCCGCTCTTGAGGCCCGCGACCACCGCCGCCATGTCCTTGCCATCCTTCCAGACATAGGTCTTGGCGTATTCGCCGGGCGCGTAGCCGCTGCTGTACTGGCCGGTGCCATTGATGCGGAAGTGGAAATCCGAATCGGCCACGGTCCAGATATGGCGGCCTTCGCCCAGCAGCGCATCCCAGGTGCCGCCGAGCTTGGCCACCAGGTAATCGACGCCGCCGTAGGTGCGGTTGGGCAGCTTGTCGGCCGTGTAGGCCTCGGCATAGCCGCCGCGGTCGGGCTCCATCTGGTTGCCGACCATGCCTTCGATGGCGAAGAAGATCGACGGCGCCAGGTCATGCATTTCGCGCAACTGGCCGATGGTGTACTTGCCGGCGTAGCGCGACGGGTGGTTCAGCAGCATGTAGCTGTCGGGATGCTGGTCGCGCAGCCAGCGCAGCGCCGTCAGCGAATCGGCATGGGTGGTGTAGGCGCGCGGCTGGCCGGCCAGGTCGGCCACCAGCTGCGCGTCGAACAGGTTGTCGGCCTTGTTGGTGTACAGGTATTCGAACTCCGCCACGGCGCGTAGCGACTTCTCCGACAGCGGGTCGTGGGTGCCGATGCCGATATTGACGTGGTCGTGCGTGGGCATGTCCCATTCGAACGACGAGAAGATGATCTTGCCGGCATAGCGGCCGACGGCCTGGGCCTGCTTGATGAACGGCACTTCATAGCGCGCCATGCCGGCCGAGAACGGGATCGAGCCGCCGGGGATGTTGGCGCCGGTGTTGTCACGCGCGGACATGCGCAGGTGGTTCGAAAGCGCGGCCCAATCCAGCTTGTAGCGATCGAAGGCCTGATCCAGCACGCTTTCCAGCGTGGTCTGGGCGTCATCGGACTGGATCGTGTGCACGTGCAGGTCGCCGGCGCTCCAGGCGCCGGTCTTCACGGGGGGCGACGGCTCGGTCACGGCTGGTGGCGCGGCCGTGTCGTCCTCGTCATCGCTGCCGCCGCAGGCGCTCAACAGGGTGACGCAAGCCAGCGACAAGGGCATCATGGCCCGCCGCAGGCGGGTTGCTTCGAACTGCATTCCAAACTCCAGTGTCATGGCGGCCCGCAAAGCGCGGCGCCGCGAAGGCCCGCACTATGCTTGGCGTGAGTGACGTGGGAATTACAGTCGGCGGCCGGCGGCCGCGCGGGGCCTAGCGCTTGCCGCGCGCGGGAGCCGGCGTTTCGGCGGCCTCGGCCAGGGCCTGGCGGATGATGGCCTGGGCCGTCCAGCGCGCCACTTCGGTGACCGCCGGCAGCTCCAGGCCCCAGATGTCCTTGAGCACCAGGAATACCTCGGTGCCGTAGACCAGCGACAGCGCCTGCGCCACGCGTTCCCGCTGTGCCGGCGGCAGCGTGTCCGCCAGCGGCGCGATGGCGCGCTTGAGGATGTCGACGCGATGGCCGCGCACCAGCCGCGGCTCGTTGCCGGCGCGGCCTGCGCTGGCTTCGGCATGCTGCTGCAGCGACACCTGGATGGCCGCGCGCAGCGGCGCCTCATGCGCCTCCAGGCGCGGATAGGCAAAGCGCAGCAGTTCGTCGACCCGGGTGGCGGCGTCTGGCGCGGCCGAGTCCCAGGCCAGGATCGGACCCAGGCTCTCGTCGACCACGGCCGCGATCAGCGCGCTCTGGCTGGGGAAGTAACGGTAGGCGGTGGCGCGTGACACCTGGGCATGGCCGGCCAGTTCTGCCACCGAGGGCGTGATGCCCTGCGCCATCAGGCGCTGCGCGGTATCCAGCAGGATCTTGCGCATGCGCGCGCGCGGCCCATGCGGAGGCTCGCCGCTGGCGGCGGCCTGGCGGCTGGCGGGCGCGATCAGGCGCGTGGGCGGCCGGTTGCGCGGGGCGTCGCGGGTTTGACGTGAGACAGGTGTCTCAGTATGATTCTTTCGTCTCATTTCTTGATTCTACAGGGGCTCGCGCCCCGGAACACATATCGAGGCGCGCACCGAGTGTAGCCGCCCGCGGAGGAGTCATGACGCATTCGAACCGGCGGGTTTACGTGGCCGCCACTTACGACACCAAGGGCCACGAGGCCGAATACGTGGTCGATCTGCTCAAGCGCGATGGCCTGGACGTGGTCTCGGTCGACGTGTCCACCACCGGGGCCGCCAGCGCGGCGCGGGTGCAGGCCCGTGACGTGGCCCGCAGCCACCCGCAGGGCGAGCAGGCCGTGTTCACCGGCGACCGCGGCAGCGCCATCGCCGCCATGGCGCTGGCGTTCGAACGCTATGCCGCCGCCAACCCCGACATCGGCGCCTTGCTCGGCCTGGGCGGTTCGGGCGGCACCGCGCTGATCACCCCGGCCATGCGCGCGCTGCCCATCGGCGTGCCCAAGCTGATGGTCTCGACCATGGCATCCGGCAACGTCGCGCCCTATGTCGGGCCGTCGGACATCGCCATGATGTATTCCGTGACCGACGTGGCCGGCCTGAACCGCATTTCGCGCCGGGTACTGGCCAACGCCGCCGGCGCCATCGGCGGCGCCTTCCGCCAGGCTGGCGACAAGGGGGGCGATGACAGCCAGCCGGCCGTGGGCATCACCATGTTCGGCGTCACCACCGCCTGCGTGCAGCAGGTCACGCCGCTGCTCGAATCGCGCTATGACTGCCTGGTGTTCCACGCTACCGGGACCGGCGGCCAGTCGATGGAAAAGCTGCTCGACAGCCATCTGCTGTCCGGCGTGCTGGACCTGACCACCACCGAGGTCTGCGATTTCCTGTTCGGCGGCGTGCTGGCCTGCACCGAGGACCGCTTCGGCGCCGTGGCCCGTACCCGCGCCCCGTATGTCGGCTCCTGCGGCGCGCTCGACATGGTCAATTTCGGCGCCATGGACAGCGTGCCCGAACGCTATCGCGGCCGCACGTTCTACCCCCACAACCCGCAGGTCACGCTGATGCGCACCACCGCGGAAGAAAACCGCCGCCAGGGCGAATGGATCGCCGAACGGCTCAACCGCTGCGACGGGCCGGTGCGCTTCCTGATTCCCGAAGGCGGCGTGTCGGCGCTGGACGCGCCCGGCCAGGCGTTCTGGGATCCCGCGGCCGATGCCGCGCTGTTCGAGGCGCTTGAAACCCATCTGGAGCAGACCGCCGATCGCCGCCTGGTGCGCGTGCCGTGCCACATCAACGACCCGTTGTTCGCCCGCGCCGCGGTCGAACAGTTTCTCGACATCGCCACACACTGAGGATTGCCGCCATGCCGCGCTTTGACCGCAACCAACTCCTGGACAAGTTCCGCGCCATGGTGCGCGACCGCACCCCCATCGTGGGCGGCGGCGCCGGCACCGGACTGTCGGCCAAGTGCGAGGAAGCGGGCGGCATCGACCTGATCGTGATCTACAACTCGGGGCGTTACCGCATGGCCGGGCGCGGCTCGCTGGCTGGCCTGCTGGCCTACGGCAACGCCAACGAGATCGTGGTCGACATGGGCCGCGAGGTGCTGCCCGTGGTCAAGCGCACGCCGGTGCTGGCCGGGGTCAACGGCACTGATCCGTTCTGCGACTTCGACGTGTTCCTGGACGACCTCAAGCGCCAGGGTTTCGCCGGCGTGCAGAACTTTCCCACCGTGGGCCTGATCGACGGCACCTTCCGCGCCAACCTGGAAGAGACCGGCATGGGGTATGCGCTGGAAGTGGACATGATCCGCCTGGCCCATGAAAAAGGCATGCTGACCACGCCCTACGTGTTCAACGAGGACGATGCCGTGGCCATGACGCGGGCCGGCGCCGACATCATCGTGGCCCACATGGGCCTGACCACGGGCGGCTCGATCGGCGCCGAGACCGCCCTGACGCTGGATGACTGTGTCGCCGCCATCGACCGCATCGCGGCGGCCGCGCTGGCCGTGCGTCCGGACGTGATCGTGCTGTGCCACGGCGGCCCCATCGCCACGCCCGCGGACGCCGCCCACATCCTGCGCCATTGCCAGCATTGCCATGGCTTCTACGGCGCCAGCTCGATGGAACGCCTGCCCACCGAACAGGCGCTGACCGCAGCCACCCGCGAGTTCAAGCAACTGACCTTCTGAGAGGGAGTCCGCATGCCGCATACCGTCTACACCAGCGCCATCGTCCAGGCGCCGCTGGCCAAGGTCTGGCCGCTGTTTCGTGATTTCAACGGCCTGGCGGGCTGGCATCCCGGCATCGCGCAAAGCCGCCTGGAGGAAGGCGGCCGCCACGACGCGGTCGGCTCGGTACGGTACCTGACGCTCAAGCCTTCGGGCTTCGTGCGCGAGCAGTTGCTGATGCTGGACGACCCCGGCACCGCGCTGCGCTATTCCATCATCGAAACCGACCTGCCGATGCGCGACTACGTTGCTGGCGTGACGCTGCGCGCCGTCACCGAGAGCGGCGCCACGCTGGTCGAATGGTGGGCCGATTTCCGCGTCGAGGACGGCACCGATCTGCAGGCGGTGGCGACGGCGGTCGGGCAGGGCGTGTTCGCCGCCGGCCTGACGGCGCTGGACGAGAAGCTGCGCGCCTGAGCGGCGCCCGTCGTCCGGGGCGCGATGCCCGCCCGCATCGCCGCGCGGATGCCGATCCGCCTCAGGCGCGCCGGCGCATCGCGCCCGCCGCCAGCTTGCAGCCGGCCGGCAGCGCCGCCTCACGCAGATAGTCGCGAATCGCGAGCATCAATGCGGCGGCGGCCGGGCTCGGCGCGTATTCCTTGTGGCGGATGATGCACAGGGTGCGCACCACGGTCGGCCGCGCCAGCAGCGCGTAGTCCAGCCCGGGTTCCAGCACCCGCTGCGCCGCCAGCGCGGGCAGCAGCGCCACACCCATGCCGGCCTTCACCAGCGCCGCCTGCGAGGTGGTGCTGGAGGCTTCATAGAAAGGCGCGGCGGCCTCGATCGGCAGATCGGCCCGGGCCCGCAGCAGCGCCATGATGCCGGTCTCGTCCACTACCCCCACCAGCTTGCGGCCCGCCAGGTCGGACCAACGCATGGCGCCGTCGCGGCCCGGCCGCAGACGGGTGTCATCGCGTCGGTACAGCACGCCGAAGCGGTCCTCCAGCAGCGCGTCGAATTGCAGGCCGGGAGCGTCGGCCCAGCGGCTGGTCAGCCCGAAATCGACCTCGCGCGTAGCCACCTTGCGCTGGATGCGGCCGGAGTTGTCATCGCTCAGGTACAGGCGGATGGCGGGATACTGCGCGGCGAATACGGCCGCCGCCGGCGCGATCAGCTGGGTGATGGCCGAGGGCGCCGCGGCCACGCCGACACGGCCGCGTTCCAGCGCGCCGAAGCGCACCACGTCTTCGATCGCGCCATCGAAATCGGCCAGCAGGCGCATCACGCGCGGCAGGAATTCCTCGCCCGCCGCGGTCAGCAGCACGCGCCGGCTGGTGCGCGCGAACAGTTGCGTGGCCAGCGCGTCTTCCAGCTGACGCACCAGGCTGGTCACCGACGACTGGGTCTGGAACAGGCGCTTGGCCGCATGCGTGAAGCTGGACTCCTGCGCCACCGCGACGAAGGCGGTCAGGTGCTTGAGCGTGACGTGCTTGGGCAGGCGATACATTTCAAATACCGATAGATAGATCAATAAAAACAATTTTTCCAGATTGATCCCGCGGACGATACTAGGGGCTTCATCAGGCAGCGGGGCCGTCCATGGATGGCCCGCAAGCGGCCGGGGCCAAAGCCCGGCCTCATCGAGGCGGAAGTTGCATGCAGGAAAATCTGGATCTGGTTATCGAAGGCGGCTGGGTGATCGACGGGACGGGCGCCGCGCGCTGCCGCGCCGACATCGGCATCCGTGGCGAGCGCATCGCCGCCATCGGCGATCTGTCGGCCAGGGCGGCCGGCCGGCGCCTGGATGTCGGCGGCAAGATCGTCGCGCCCGGTTTCATCGACACCCACGGCCACGATGACCTGATGTTCGTGGAAAAGCCCGGCCTGGAATGGAAGACCAGCCAGGGCATCACTTCGGTGGTGGTCGGCAACTGCGGCATCAGCGGCGCGCCGGCGCCGCTACCGGGCAACACCGCCGCCGCGCTGGCCTTGCTGGGCGACTCCCCCTTGTTCGCGGACATGGCCACGTATTTCGACACGCTGCAAGCGCAGCGGCCGATGATCAACGTGGCCGCCCTGGTGGGCCATGCCAACCTGCGCCTGGCCGCGATGCGCGAGCCGGCGGCCCAGCCCAGCGCGCAGGAGCAGCAGGCGATGGAACGCATGTTGGCGGCGGCGCTGGAGGCCGGCGCGGTCGGCTTCAGCACGGGCCTGGCCTATCAGCCCGGCGGCGCCGCCGAAGCGGCCGAACTGGACGGCCTGGCGCGCGTCGCGGCGGCGCATGATGCGCTGCATACCAGCCACATCCGCAATGAAGGCGATGCGGTCGAGGCCGCCGTCGACGAAGTGCTGGCGGTCGGCCACCGCACCGGTTGCGCCACGGTGCTGTCGCACCACAAGTGCATGATGCCAGCCAACTGGGGCAAGAGCGCCGCCACCCTGGGCAGCATCGACCGCGCCCGCGCCGCAGGCGTCGAGGTGGCGCTGGACATCTATCCCTACCCGGGCAGTTCCACCATCCTGATCCCGGAGCGCGCCGACCAGATCGACGATATCCGCATCACCTGGTCGACCCCGCATCCCGAATGCGGCGGCCAATCGCTGGCCGAGATCGCCGCGCGCTGGGGTTGCGACACGGTCACGGCGGCGCGCCGACTGTGCCCGGCGGGCGCGATCTATTTCGCCATGGACGAAAACGAAGTGCGCCGCATTTTCCAGCACCCGTGCTGCATGGTCGGCTCCGACGGCCTGCCCAATGACGTCCATCCGCACCCGCGCCTGTGGGGCAGCTTCACGCGGGTGCTGGGCCGGTATGTGCGCGAGGCCGAGCTGCTGACGCTGGAGGCCGCGGTGGCCAAGATGACGGCGTTGCCGGCGCGCGTGTTCGGCCTGGCCGATCGTGGCCGGTTGGCCGTGGGCGCCTGGGCCGACGTGGTGGTGTTCGATGCCGACACGGTGTGCGACCGCGCCACCTGGGACGCGCCGACGCTGGCCTCGGCCGGCATCGAGCACGTGCTGGTCAATGGCTGCCCGGTATTTCCGGCGGTACCCGGGCAGCGACGCCCGGGCAGGATCCTGCGCCGTGATGCCAAGAGCGCAGGCGCGCCCGGTTTTTCCCGATAACAAGCAGAGCCCATCCTCACAGGAGATCCACCCATGATCCGCAAGACTTGCGCCGCGCTGGCGCTGGCCGCCATGCTGCCGGCGGCCCACGCCGAGTTTCCCGACCACCCCATCACCCTGATCGTGCCGTTCCCGGCCGGCGGCCCCACGGACATCGTCGGCCGCCTGGCCGCGGCCAAGGCCGGCGAGATCCTGGGGCAGCAGATCGTGGTGGAGAACCGCACCGGCGCCTCCGGCACCATCGGCATGACCGCGACCGCGCGCGCCAAGCCGGACGGCTATACCGTGGGCCTGGCCACCGTCAGCACCCACGGCACGGCGCCGCACCTGTTTCCCAAGCTGGCCTACGATCCGGTCAAGGATTTCACGCCCATCAGCAACCTGGTGACCAGCCCCAACATCCTCAGCGTCAACCCGCAATACCCGGCCAGGGACCTGGCGCAGTTCGTGACCTACGTGCGCGCCAATCCGGGCAAGGATGGCTATGCCAATGCCGGCGCGGGCGGCGTCAACGACCTGGGCATGATCTGGTTCCTGCAGATCATTGGCGGCAAGATGAACAGCATCTCGTACCGCGGCTCGGCCCCGGCCCTGACCGATACGGTCGGCGGCGTGGTGCCGGTGATTTTCGACAACTTCCCATCATCGTTGCCCTACATCAAGAGCAACCACCTGCGCGCGCTGGCCATCACGGGCAAGACGCGCAATCCGCGCCTGCCGGACGTGCCGACCTTCGCCGAGCAGGGCTACAAGGATTACGACGTCACTGCCTGGTATGGCGTGGTGGGCCCGGCCGGCATGCCGGCGGATGTGCGCGACAAGCTGGCGCAGGCCTTTGCCAAGGCGGTGCGCGATCCGGCCACCGCGGCCAAGATGGAAGAGACGGGCGCGTTCCCGCTGGGCAACTCGCCGGCCGAGTTCGGCGCGCAGATCCGCGCCGAGCGCGAACGCTGGAAGTCGGTCATCGAGCAGGCGCAGATCAAGCTGCAGTAATGAGGGTGGCCGCCGGCCCTGCCGCGGGCCGGCGCCGCCGCTGTCTGACGAGACCTCGCGGCGGTGGCCCGCGAACGGGAAATATCAAATAAGATAGGCCACCCGTTACGTGTTACCGGAGGTCGTCATGCTTGACTCGCAAGTTGTGGATCAGATCGGTCGTCACTGGGGTTGGGTGGCGTTGCGCGGCGTCGTCGCCATCCTGTTCGGCCTGATGGCCATGTTCATGCCGGCCATCACCCTGTCGGCGCTGGTGCTGGTGTGGGGCGCGTTCGCGCTGGCCGACGGCGTGCTGGCGCTGATCGCCGGCATTCGCATCCGCGACCAGGGCAAGCCCTTGTGGGCCCTGATCATCGTCGGGCTGCTGGGCGTGGCGGCCGGGATCGTCACCTTCCTGTGGCCGGGCCTGACGGCGCTGATCCTGCTCTACATCATCGCCATCTGGGCGCTGGTGGCCGGCGTGTTCCAGATCGTCGCCGCGATCCGCTTCCGCAAGGAAATCCGCAACGAATGGTTCCTGGGGCTGTCGGGGCTGGTGTCGGTGCTGTTCGGCGCCATGCTGGTCATGCAGCCGGGCGCGGGCGCGCTGGCGCTGGTCTGGGTGATCGGCATCTACGCCGTGTTCTTTGGCATACTGCTGCTGGTTTTTTCCTTCCGCCTCAAGCAGCACCGCGCGCCCTGAACCCATGTCCGTCTACCAGACCCTGATTCCCCTGCATTTCCTGGCCGTGGGCCTGGGCGCCATGGTTGGCGCGTGGGCCCGCTGGCTCGTCAGCCTCTGGTTCAATACCGAGTCGTGGCCCTGGGGCACGCTGACGGTCAATCTGGCGGGCGGGTATTTGGTGGGGCTGGCGCTGGCGCTGGTGGCAGGCCATCCGGAATGGCCGGCCTGGGTGCGGCTCGGGGTCATCACCGGCTTCATGGGCGGCTTGACCACGTTTTCGACCTTCTCGGCCGAAACCGTTGCCATGCTCGAACGTGGCGCCTACGCCGGCGCGCTGGGCTACGCCGGCTTGAGCCTGACCGGTTCGCTGCTGCTGACCGGTCTGGGCCTGGCCACCGCCAACCTGCTGCGCTGAATCGCGGCGGCGATCGCGGCCGGCGGGAACGCCGCGCGCGGGCTGTCAGTCGCCGGCGCGCGGGTTCAGCACCCGCGCCGCCTCCAGGCCGCTGCGCACGGCGCCTTCCAGCACCCCGGGATAACCGGTGTCGGTCCAGTCGCCGGCCAACGCCAGCGTCGGCCAGGGCGTGGTGTTGAGCGGCCGCGTCAGGCCTGGCACCGCCGCGAAGGTGGCGCGTTTCTCGATGAACAACTCCGCCGCGACGACGTCCGGCATCGGCGGCAGCCGCTGCGGGTGGCTGGCGGCCTGCTCGACCACCTGGTCGATCAGTGCCTCGATGGCCTGCCGCCGGTTGCGCTCGGCCAGCGTGGTGGCCGCGCTGGCCACGACGGCCAGTTCGCCGGCCAGGGCGTCGCCGGCCAGTTGCGCGCGGTCGAACAGCCATTGGCCGACGTGGCCACGGGCGGGTTCCTCGCGCAGCATCATCATCGGTTCGGGCAGGCGCCAGGGGCCTGCCAGCCGCAGATTGAGCGTGGCGATCGGCAGGTAATCGAAGGCGCGCAGCGCGTCCAGCAGGCCGGTGGCGCCGGCGGCCCGCAGCGGCGCTTCCAGCAGCCGCGCGGCGAAGGTCGGCGGCACGGCCAGCACGGCGGCGTCGAAGCGTTCCTGGTTGATGTCGATGCCGTCCGCTGCCGGCTGCAACTGGCGCACCGTGCTGCCATAGCGCATGGTGACCTGGCGCGCGGCGGCATCGGGCCATAGCGCCGACAGGTCGGTGCAGGGCAGCAGCAGGTCGCTGTCTTCGCGGCGGCCGGCCAGGCTGTCGCGCAACACACGGGCAAACAGCCCCGCGCTGGCGCGCGCCACGGGCGTGTTCAGGGCGGCCAGGCACAGCGGTTCCCAGAGCTGGCGGATCAGGGCGTCGGATTGCGCGTGATAGTGCAGCAGCTGCTGCACGGTCCAGTCGCGCGGCGGCGTCCAGGACATGGCGCGCAGGCCGCGCATCAGGCGCAGCGTAGCGAAGCGGTCGGCCCATGACAAGCCGCGCGCGCCCAGGATCGCCACCGCCATGTGCAGGGGCGCGGGCAGGCGCGGCGCCGCCAGCCGGAAGCGGCCGTCCAGGCTGGCCAGCCGCAGCGGGCGGCGCATCAGCAGCGCATCAGGATTGCGGCCGACCCGGCGCATCAGCGCCAGCGTGTGCCTGTAGGCGCCGCTCAGCAGGTGCTGGCCGTTATCCAGCGGCGACTCGAAGCCGTCGTGGAACACCCGGCGGGCGCGGCCGCCGGGTGTGTGGCCGGCTTCGAACACGGTGACCTTGGCGCCGGCTTCGCGCAGGGCCACGCTGGCCGCCAGACCCGCCCAGCCAGCGCCGATGACCGCCGCCTTCACCGTGCCAACCGGCGGACCAGCCCGCGCCCGCCGCCCACCCAGGTCTTCCATGCCAGCCACAGTTTGCGCAGCGGCGTCAGCGAGATGCGCTGGTGCAGCACCTGCCAGTTGTCGCGCTCGATCTCGTCGAGCAGCGCGTGATAGATCGCCGCCATCATCAGGCCGGGACGCTGCGCGCGCCGGTCGGCCTCGGGCAGGCTGCGCATCGCCTCGCGGTACAGCTCGCGGGCGCGGTCGGCCTGGAACTTCATCAGGGCCGAGAAGCGCTCGGAATACTCGCCATTCAGGATGTCCGAGGCCTTGACCTCGAACTGCTGCATGTCGTTGACCGGAATGTAGATGCGGCCGCGGCGGGCGTCGTCGCCCACGTCGCGGATGATGTTGGTCATCTGGAACGCCAGGCCGAGCTTCTCGGCGTACACCAGGGTGGCCGGATCGTTGTAGCCGAAGATGCCGGCCGAGAGTTCGCCGACCACGCCGGCGGCGTGCCAGCAGTACTTGCGCAGGCCGGGCCAGTCCAGGTAGCGGGTCTGGTCCAAGTCCATTTCCATGCCGTCGACCACCGCCAGCAGGCGCTCGCGGGTGATCGCACAGCTCTGCAGGTGCGGCTGCAGCGCGCGCGTCACGGGATGGTCGGGCTTGCCGTCGAACATCTGGTCGACCTGGGTGCGCCACCAGGCCAGCTTGATGCGCGCCAGCGACGGGTCGGAGCATTCGTCGACCACGTCGTCGACCTCGCGGCAATAGGCGTACAGCGCCGTGATGGCGCGGCGCCGCTCGGGCGGCAGGAACAGGAAGGAATAGTAGAAGCTGGAACCGCTTTTGGCGGCTTTCTCCTGGCAGTACTCGTCAGGCGTCATAGTTGGCAGGGCCGTTTGCTTACTTGATGGAGCGCCAGAGCATGATGGCCCAGTCCTTGGCGCCCAATTCGGGTCGGTTCATGAATACATCGTAGCCGCTCGCCTCGATCCGCTCCAGCACGCGCAGCCCGCCTTGCACCACCAGGCGCAGCTCCAGGCCGATGCGGCCCGGCAGGCGGCGCGCCAGTGGAGCGCCGAAGTGTAGCAGCGCGCGGGTGCGTTCCACCTGGAACGCCATCAGGGCGCGCCAGCCCGGGGTCAGGCGCGCGGCCGCCAGGTCTTCTTCCGAGACGCCGAAGCGGCGCAGGTCCTCCTGCGGCAGGTAGACGCGGTGCTTGTGCCAGTCTACCCGCACATCCTGCCAGAAATTCACCAATTGCAGCCCGGTGCAGATGGTATCCGACTGTTCCATGTTGCGCGGATCGGCCGCCTGGAACAGGCACAGCATCAGCCGCCCGACCGGGTTGGCCGAGCGGGCGCAGTAATCGGCCAGCGTGGCGTAGTCGTCGTAGCGCTTGACGCTGATGTCCTGTTCGAAGGCCGACAGCAGGTCGTAGAAAGGTGTGATCGGCAGCTGATGGCGGGCGATGGTGGCCGCCAGCGGCACGAAAATGCCGGCCAGTTCGGGCGCGCCGGGCGCGGGCACGGCGCCCGGTTCGGCGCCGATGCGGTGCAGTTCGGCGCGAAACGCCGCCAACTGGGCCAGCCGCTCCGGGTCGCTGGCGGCGCCTTCGTCGGCGATGTCGTCCGCGGCGCGGGCGAACCGGTAGAGATCGGTCACCGCGCCACGCAGCCGGCGCGGCAGCAGCAGCGAGGCGACAGGAAAATTCTCGTAGTGATCGATGGGCATGGTCGGGTCCTGCGTTCTGCCTGCGGTCGGGCCGCAGGGGGGAGCCGGCCCATTTTAGAGTACACGCGTATCCCCGGCCGCGCGCCGCAGGCACGCCGATCAGTTAGACTTGAGCGCCACAGGATCCCATATCATGCCCCGCCCGATTTCAGCCACTGTTTCCGTTTCCGCCCTGGCCCACAACCTGGCCGCCGTGCGCCGCCATCTCGACCAGACCGCCGCCGCCGCGTCCGGCGTGGCGCCGTCGATCTGGGCAGTGATCAAGGCCAACGCCTATGGCCACGGCATCGAACAGGCCGTGGCCGGCTTTTCCAAGGCCCAGGGCCTGGCCATGCTCGACCTGGACGAGGCCGTGCGTTGCCGCGAGGCCGGTTGGGGCGGGCCGATCCTGTTGCTCGAAGGTTTCTTCAATCCGTCCGATCTGGAAATCGTCGACCGCTACCACCTGAGCGTCACGGTGCACCAGCGCGAACAGCTCGACATGCTGGCCCGGGCCCGCCTGTCGCGCCGGGTCGACATCATGCTCAAGCTCAATAGCGGCATGAACCGGCTCGGTTTTTCACCGGCCGCCTATCCCGCCGCCTACGAGCGCGCGCTGTTGCTGCAACAGCAGGGCGTGGTCGGCTCGGTCGGCAGGATGACCCATTTCGCCTGCGCCGATGGCCCCCAGGGCATCACCGAGCAGATGGCCGTGTTCAATTCGGTGACGCATCGGCTCGGCAGTGGCCCCATCAGCGTTTGCAACTCGGCGGCGACCCTGCGTTTTGCCGGCGTGGCGGTCGGCTCCGAGACCCAGGCTCACTGGGTGCGTCCGGGCATCTGCCTGTACGGCGCCTCGCCTTTCGCTGACGCCGAGGCCAGCACGTTCGGCCTCAAACCGGCCATGTCGCTGCGTTCCGAGATCATCGCGGTGCAGGAACTCAAGGCGGGCGACTCGGTCGGCTACGGCGCCTTGTTCCGGGCCGACCGCGCCATGCGCGTGGGCATCGTCGCCTGCGGCTATGCCGACGGCTATCCGCGCCATGCCGCCACCGGCACGCCCGCGGTGGTGGCCGGCATCCGTACCCGGTTGGTGGGACGCGTCTCCATGGACATGCTGATCGTCGACCTGGACCCGGTTCCCGCGGCCGGCGTCGGCGCACCGGTTTCGCTGTGGGGCGAAGAGGGGCCTTCCGTGGACGAGGTGGCGCTGGCGGCGGGCACCATCGGCTACGAGCTGCTCTGCGCCCTGGCGCCGCGCGTGCCCGTCACGCGGGACGCCTGATCCCGCCGGGCCTGGCCGGGCACGTTCCCGGCCGCGGCAGGCCGTGGGCCTGGCGGCGTCCGATTTTCTGCCGGGACGTGCCGCGGTCTCCCCGGGGCGGCGGGTGTCCGGCATGCAAGAATTGCTACGCAATTTACAAGACAGGTGGCGCCGGATGGTGTCTACTTGAACGAGCGGGCGCGCAGGCGCCCGCTTTTGCCCAGTAACGAACGACGAGGTCTCGATCCATGAAGGACAAATGCGTGCTCATCACGGGTGCCACCAAAGGCATCGGCTGGGCCCTGACTCAGCGGCTGTCCGACATGGGATGTCATGTGGTCGGTATCGCGCGCAATACCAGCGATGTCGATTTCCCCGGCTACCTGTACGCCTGTGACCTGGCCGACGCCGGCCGCACCGAGGAAGTGCTGCGCGAGATCCGCGAGAAATTCCCGGTCGATGCGGTCGTCAACAACGTCGGCATCGCCTCGCCGCAACCGCTGGGCGAGATCGACCTGGCCACCCTGTACAACGTGCTGGACCTGAACGTGCGCGTCGCCGTGCAGGTGACGCAGGCCTTCATCGAATCGATGAAGGTGCGCCGCGCCGGCCGCATCGTCAACGTCTGCAGCCGCGCCATCCACGGCGGGCTGGAACGCACCGCCTATTCGGCCGCCAAGAGCGCGCTGGTGGGCTGCACCCGCACCTGGGCGCTGGAACTGGCCGAATATGGCGTGACCGCCAACGCGGTGGCGCCCGGACCCATCGAAACCGAATTGTTCCGCGCCACCCGCCCGGCAGGCAGCGAGGGCGAAAAGCGCGCCCTGGCCTCGGTGCCCATGAAGCGCCTGGGCACGCCGGCCGAAGTGGCGGCGGCCATTGCCTTCCTGCTGTCCGATGACGCCGGCTTCATCACCGGCCAGGTGCTGGGCGTGGATGGCGGCGGCAGCCTGGGCGGGCGTTCCTGATCTTGCCCCGTGGGCTGGCCCCGGCTGACGCGGCCGTCGGCTGCCCGGATGAAGCCGAACGGCGCCCGCGGGCGCCGTTGTCGTTTCCGCCGGCCGGTTTCAGTACGGTCCGCCGGTCTGGCCAGCCGGCTTGATGTCCTTGAATTCGCCCGCCAGCTTTTCGGCCGCGCGCGCCAGCAGCACCGCGTCCACCCCCACCGCCACGAACGTCGCGCCCAGCGACAGGTAATGCCGGGCCTGGGCCACGCCGCCATGCAGGATGCCGGCGGCCTTGCCCGACTTGACGATGCGGCCGATGGCCGCGTCGATCGTGCGGGCGACCTCGGGGTGCTCGGGCTGGCCCAGGTAGCCCATGCTGGCCGACAGGTCGGCCGGGCCGATGAAGGCGCCGTCGACGCCCTCCACGGCCAGGATTTCTTCCAGCGCATCCACGCCGCGCGGGGTTTCGATCTGCACCAGCACGCACATCTCGTCGTTGGCGCGCTCCAGGTAGTTGGGGATGCGGTTCCAGCGCGATGAGCGCGCCAGCGCGCTGCCCACGCCACGGATGCCGGCGGGCGGATAACGCACCGCGGCCACCGCCGCCGCGGCCTCTTCGGCCGACTGCACCATCGGCACCAGCAGCGTCTGCGCGCCGGTGTCGAGGATCTGCTTGATCTGTACCGGATCGTTCCAGGCCGGGCGCACTACCGGCGCCACCGGATAGGCGGCCACCGATTGCAGCTGCGCCAGCGTGGTTTGCAGCGTGTTGGGGGCGTGCTCGCCGTCGATCAGCAGCCAGTCGAAGCCGGCGCCGGCGATGATCTCGGAGGTATAGGCGCTGGCCAGGCCGGCCCACAGGCCGATCTGGGGCGTGCCGGCGCGCAGCGCGCGTTTGAACTGATTGGTCAGGATATCCATGGGCCGCGTTGAGGTCAGATGAAGTGGCAGTTGACGGAGCCGAGCACGCCGTAGTCGACGTTGAAGGTGTCGCCGGGGCGCGCGGCCACCGGACGGGTGAAGGAGCCCGACAGGATGATCTCGCCCGCCTCCAGCGCCACCTCATGCGCGGCCAGCTTGTTCGCCAGCCATACTACGCCATTGGCGGGATGGTTCAAGACGCCGGCGGCCACGCCGGTCTCCTCGACCACCGCATTGCGCGACAGGATCGCGCCGATCCAGCGCAGGTCCAGCTCGCCGATCTTCACCGGCCGCCCGCCCATCACCACGCCGGCATTGGCGGCGTTGTCGGCGATGGTGTCGAACACCTTGCGCGGGCGCTTGCTGTCGGGGTCGATGCCGTGCGAGCGGGCGTCGATGATCTCCAGCGCCGGGATCACGTAGTCGACCGCGTCGTACACCTGGAACAGGGTCACGTCCGGGCCTTGCAGGCGCTTGCCCAGCACGAAGGCCAGTTCCACTTCCAGCCGCGGCAGGATGAAGCGGCCGGCGGGAATGTCGCCGCCGTCCTCGAAGAACATGTCGTCCAGCAGCATGCCGAAATCGGGTTCGTCGATCTGCGACGACAACTGCATGGCGCGCGAAGTCAGGCCGATCTTGTGGCCGCGCTTGACGCGGCCCTCGCCCAGCTTGATGTCCATCCAGGCGCGCTGGATGGCGTAGGCATCGGCGAAGGTGATGTCGGGATGCTCCAGCGATATCTGGCGGATCTGCCGGCGGCTGCGTTCAGCGTCGTGCAGGCGCGCGGCCAGCGCGCGCACGGTGGTGGTGTCAAGCATGCGAAGGGTATCCAGGCAAGGGAAATCAGGTGGGGCAGGGCGCCAGCGTGTTGACCAGCCGGCCGATGCCGTCGATCTCGGTCACGACTTCGTCGCCCGGCTGCACGTTGACGATGCCGTCGGGGGTGCCGGTCAGGATCAGGTCGCCGGGCGACAGCGTCATGAAGCCGCTGAAGTACGCGATCAGGGCGGGGATGTCGAACACCATGTCGCGGGTGTTGCCGCGCTGGGTCTGGACGCCGTTGACGGTGGTGCGCAGGTCCAGGTTCATCGGATCGGGCACGTCGTCGCGGTCCACCAGCCACGGCCCCAGCGGGGTGCAGGTGTCGCGGCTCTTGACGCGCAGGTTGGGGCGATACCAGTTCTCCAGATAGTCGCGCAGCGCGTAGTCGTTGGCCACGGTATAGCCGGCCACGTAGTCGTAGGCCTGCTCGCGCGCGATGTTGCGGGCGGTCTTGCCGATCACCACTGCCAGCTCGCATTCATAGTGCATGAAGCCCACGTCCGCCGGCCGCAGCGTCTGCGCGCGATGGCCGACGAAGGTGTTGGCCGCCTTCAGGAAGCCCAGCGGTTCGGCCGGCGCCTTGAACGCCAGTTCCCTGGCGTGGTCGGCGTAGTTGATGGCCAGGGTGAAGGTGGTGCGCGGTTCGATCGGCGGCAGCCAGGTCACCGCGTCTTCGGCCAGCAGGCGGCCGTCGGCCAGGCGGATCATGCCATTGCCGGCATCGGTGGCGGCGTGGAGGGCGCCTTGGTAGGCGATGCGTGCGTGTCTCATGGCGGGTTCCGTGGGGCGCTTCAGGCGCTGGCGATAAGCATGTTGCCGAGCGTGCCGACCCCGGCGATGCGGATCTCGTAGCGTTGGCCGGCGCGTGCCAGCGGCGCGTCGGCGCGCGCCCCGGCCAGCAGGATGTCGCCCGGCTCGAAGCGCATGAACGCGGTGACGTCGGCGATCAGCCGGGCCACCGGCCGTACCAGGTCGGCGGTGCTGGCGCGCTGCGCCAGTGCGCCGTCGATCCAGGTCTCGATGGCGAGCGCGTCCGGCTCGGGCACCGCCGCGACGGGCGCCAGTTCGCGGCCGATCGGGCAGAAGCCGTCGCGGCACTGCTGCTTGAGCGCGGGGCGGAAATAGCTGTCGTGCGGCGCCGACAGGTCGGCCACCACGCGATAGCCGGCCACATGGCTCAGCGCCTCGGCTTCGCTGACGCGGCTGGCGCGCCGGCCGAACACGATGCCCAGGGTGGCGCCGATGCGCACCTCGGGCACGTCGGCCGGTAGCGTGATGGCATCGCCGTCGGCGGCATAGGTATTGGCCGGCTTGATGTAGAGCACGGGCGCGCGCGGCGCGGCCTGGTAGGGCGGTGCGTTGACGGCTTCGCCCAGCGCGGCCAGCGCCTGGCGTGTATTGAGCGCGGCGCCCGCCACCGTGCGCGGCAACGCGGCGGCGCGCGCCGCCAGGTAGTCGCGGTAGTTGCTGTGCTTGTAGTTGAGCACCGGGTCGGCTTGCTCGACCTGCAGCGACAGGCCCAGCGGCCGGCGCGCCATTTCCTGCGCCAGCGCGTCGCGCAGGGCCTGGAAGGTGCGCTCTCCCAATGCCGCCTGCTGCGCGGCGCTGCGGCCGTGGCCGATGCGCAGCAGCACGTGCACGAAGGCGTTGTCGGGATGGCCGTCGGCGATCAGGTAGTCGTCCACCCGCACGGCGCGGGTGCGCGCGCCGGCCAGCGGATACAGGCTGCCATCGCCGACAGCGGCGTCCTGCACCGCGCGCATCAGGGCGCGGGTGTCCAGGTCCAGGTTGGCGGAGTACTCAATCCAGATATGTGGCATGACAGACGCGCGACCCGCGCTTCTCCGCATATTGTTAGCATGTTAATTATCATAGTGAAAAAGCCAGCCCGCGGCAATCGCTGGCGTGTCCCGCGTGACAGGGGTTGTCCGCCGTTGACAGCGTTGCCGTCGACGCATAAAGTTAACAGGTTAACTAAATTGTCAGGCCGCCCGCCGCATCGGCGTCGGCCGTCCGCCAACGGCGAGGAGACGCACGTGAGCATCAAGCACTGGATCAACGGCAAACAGGTCGACAGCGCCGACCGCTTCACCACCTTCAACCCGGCCACCGGCGAGGCCATCGACGAAGTGGCCGCCGGCGGCCAGGCCGAGATCGACGCCGCCGTGGCCGCCGCGGCCGCGGCCTTCCCCGGCTGGGCCGGCACGCCCGCCAAGGAACGCGCGCGGCTGATGCGCCGCCTGGGCGAACTGATCGACCGCAACGTGCCGCAGCTGGCCGAACTGGAAACCCGCGACACCGGCCTGCCGATCTCGCAGACGCGCAAGCAGCTGATCCCGCGCGCCGCCGAGAACTTCACCTTCTTCGCCGAAGTCTGCACCCACATGAATGGCCACACCTACCCGGTGGACGACCAGATGCTGAACTACACGCTGTACCAGCCGGTCGGCGTGTGCGCCCTGGTGTCGCCGTGGAACGTGCCCTTCATGACCGCGACCTGGAAGACCGCGCCCTGCCTGGCGCTGGGCAACACCGCCGTGCTGAAGATGTCGGAACTGTCGCCGCTGACGGCCGACCAGCTCGGCCTGCTGGCGCTGGAGGCGGGTATTCCGCCCGGCGTGCTCAACGTGGTGCAAGGCTACGGCGGCACCGCCGGCGACGCGCTGGTGCGCCATCCCGGCGTGCGCGCGATCTCGTTCACGGGCGGCACCGTCACCGGCAAGAAGATCATGGCGAACGCGGGTGGCATCAAGAAGTTCTCGATGGAACTGGGCGGCAAGTCGCCGGTGCTGGTGTTCGACGACGCCGACGTCGAGCGTGCGCTGGACGCGGCGTTGTTCACCATCTTCTCGCTCAACGGCGAGCGCTGCACCGCGGGTTCGCGCATCTTCGTGCAGGAATCGATCTACGATGATTTCGTGCGCCGCTTCGCCGAGCGCGCCAATCGCCTGGCGGTGGGCGACCCGGCCGACGCGGCGACCCATGTGGGCGCGATGATCACGCGCCAGCACTGGGAGAAGGTCACCGGCTACATCCGCCTGGCCGGGGAAGAGGGCGCGCGCATCCTGGCGGGCGGCGCCGACGCGCCGCAAGGCCTGCCGGCGCACCTGGCCGGCGGCAACTTCGTGCGGCCCACGGTGCTGGCCGACGTCGATAACCGCATGCGCTGCGCCCAGGAAGAGATCTTCGGCCCGGTCGCCTGCCTGATTCCGTTCAAGGACGAGGCCCACGGGCTGGCGCTGGCCAACGACGTCAAGTACGGCCTGGCTTCCTACATTTGGACCCGCGATATCGGCCGCGCCCACCGGCTGGCGCGCGGCATCGAGGCCGGTATGGTATTCATCAATAGCCAGAACGTGCGCGACCTGCGCCAGCCGTTCGGCGGCACCAAGGAATCCGGTACCGGCCGCGAGGGCGGCGAGTACAGCTACGAGGTGTTCGCCGAGATCAAGAACGTCTGCGTCTCGATGGGCAGCCACCCCATTCCGAAGTGGGGCGCCTGAACGCGGTCCGGCACGACAACAAGGAGATACGCATCATGGGCAAGCTCGCGCTGGCGGCCAAGGTAACGCATGTGCCGTCCATGTACCTATCCGAAATGCCGGGCCGCCATCATGGCTGCCGCGAGGCCGCGATCCAGGGCCATCGCGTCATCGGCCAGCGCTGCCGCGACCTGGACGTGGACACGCTGGTGGTGCTGGACGTGCACTGGCTGGTGAACGCCGGCTATCACGTCAACTGCCATGAACGCTTCGCCGGCCGCTACACCAGCAACGAGCTGCCGCACTTCATCAAGGATATGGACTATGCCTATCGCGGCGATCCGGCGCTGGGCCGGCGGATCGCCGAATGCGCCAGCGCCGCTGGCGTGGCCACGCGCGCGCACGAAATTGCCAGCCTGGAACTGGAGTACGGCACCCTGGTGCCGATGCGCTACATGAATGGCGACGACCGCTTCAAGGTGGTGTCGGTGGCGGCCTGGTGCGCCTGGCACGCGCTGGATGACAGCCGCCGCTTTGGCGCGGCGCTGCGCCAGGCCATTGAGCAGAGCGACCGCCGCGTCGCGGTGCTGGCCAGTGGTTCGCTGTCGCACCGCTTCAACGACAACGGCAGTCCGGAGGCTGCCATGCACCGGATCAGCCGCGAGTTCTACCGCCAGGTCGACCTGCGGGTGGTGGACCTGTGGCGCCAGGGTGACTGGAAGACCTTCTGCGCCATGCTGCCGGAATACGCCGACCTGTGCGTGGGCGAGGGCGGCATGCACGACACCGCGATGCTGTTGGGGCTGCTGGGTTGGGACGCCTACGACCGGCCGGCCGAGATCGTCACGGACTACTTCACCAGTTCGGGCACGGGGCAGATCAACGCGATCCTGCCCGTGCCGGACTGATTCATTCGGTCGCGGCTTCGCGCTTGATCAGGTCGACCATGGTGTCGACATCGGTGTACAGGCGATCGAGCAATTCCTTGCCGATGCGGTCTTGGATTTCCTGGTACTTGGCGTCCACCTGGGGGCGCATGCGGTCGATCAGCCTATTGCTCTTGGGCGTCAGGGAAATCTCCTGGCGGCGCTGGTCGGCGTTCGACCGCGCCCGCTTGATCAGGCCCTGTTCTTCCATGCCGGCCAGCATGCGCGTCAGGCTGGGGCTGAGGATCTGGCAGCTGCGGGCGATCTGGTTGGGCTCCATGGCGCCCACTTCGCTCAATGTGCGCAATACGCGCCATTGCTGCTCGGTGACGCCGGCGGCGTGCAGGATCGGCCGGAAATGCGCCATCAGGGTTTCGCGCGCGTAAAGCAGCAGATGGGGAAGATTGCGGTGGTGGAAGCTCGGACTCATGGCGGCTATGTTAGCAAGAAGCCGTTCTATTTCTGTTGAATGCCCAGGGATACGAAGGTCCAGGCCCGCGACGGGCGCGGGCCTGGCGGCGAACGGAACGGAAGAGAAAAAGGGGTCAGGAAGCCGGGTTCTGCTGCGCCAGTTCCTGCAGGTCGTCGGGCAGCGCCAGGTCGGGCGCGCCCTGCTGCAGTTCGCGCAGCGCGGCCACGGCGTCTTCCTGCTGGTCGTCCTGCATCAAGGCGCGGATGTGCGCGATGCGGGCCTCGATGTCCTGCTCGCTGAAGGCGACGGGTTCGGTGCTGGCTTGTTCGGCCGGGGCGCCTTGCGCCGCCGCGTCGGAGGCCTGCTGCGCGGCGGGAAGGCCGGCCGGAATGGCGCCGGTGACGTCGGCGGCCCTTTGCACTGTCGCCGGCGTCGACCGCGGCGCGGGCGCTTCGGTCGGCGCGGGGCGCGGCGCCGGGCCGCGTTCGATGTGGATGACGGGCGCTTCCTGGGACACCGTCAGTTGCGGCGTGATGTCGGCCATCTCGGCGTTTTCGCGCATGTTGGTCCAGGCGAACAGCCCGGCCACCAACGCCGCGCAGGCGGCGGCGGCCCAGCCCGGGTGCCAACTGTGGCCGGGGTGCCAGGTGCGGCGCACGGCCGCGTCCAGTTCGGGGCTGCCGCCGGCCCTGGGCTTGCGATACAAGGCGCGCAAATCCAGTTCGTCGTCTTCGTCGAAGGGGGGGCGATAGGCAATGCTCATGCGCGTACTCCTCACGCATACGCCTGGTGGCAAGGCGTATCCGCGTTTGACCCGGGCCTGTGCCGCGCCGGTGGTCCGGCGGTCTCGTGCAGGATCGGATCGTGTTCCGGTTCAGGTGGCCACAGGTGGCCCAAGCGTCTTGCAATGTGCCGCTATTCCCGGCCGCCCGCCCTGGCGCGCCGCGCCAGACAGGACACCCGGGACCGTCGGCCCGGCATGACGCATCACGCGATGATTATGCGCGTATTGCAGAAATCCGCCAGCGAATTTCTTATGTCTGCAGGGGGGGATTGCGAGACGTCCCTGTTTACGCAAGGGGATTGAAAGCAAAGCGCACCAGGACGGGGCAACGTGTGTCCGCGCCGACGCGCCGTGCAGACGTCCGGCGGCCCCGCGGCCTGGCTTGTGCCGGTAAACTTGCGCCCATGGCCAAGACCCGAACCGTATACGTGTGCGCTGACTGCGGCGGCACCACCCCGAAGTGGCAAGGCAAGTGTCCGCACTGCAATGCCTGGAACACCCTCGAAGAAACCATTGAATCGGCCACGCCGGCCGCGGCGGCCTCGCACCGCTACGCGCCGCTGGCCTCCAGCAGCCCGGTGCGCAGCCTGTCGGAGATCGAGGCGCGCGAAACCCCTCGCACGCCCACCGGACTGGATGAATTCGATCGCGTGCTGGGCGGTGGCCTGGTGGCCGGCGCCGTGGTGCTGATCGGCGGCGATCCGGGAATCGGCAAGTCGACCCTGCTGTTGCAGGCGCTGGCGTCCTTGTCGGAAAGCACCAACGTCCTGTATGTCACCGGCGAAGAGTCGGCCGAGCAGGTCGCGCTGCGCGCGCGCCGGCTGGGCCTGCAGACCGGCAACGTCAACCTGCTGGCGGAAATCCGCCTGGAGGCGATCCAGGCGGCGGTGTCCGAGCAGAAGCCCAGCGTGGCCGTGATCGACTCGATCCAGACCCTCTATAGCGGCGAGCTGACCGCCGCGCCCGGCTCGGTGTCGCAGGTGCGCGAATGCGCCGCGCAGCTGACGCGGCTGGCCAAGCAGACCGGCATCGCCATCGTCATGATCGGCCACGTCACCAAGGACGGCGCGCTGGCCGGCCCGCGCGTGCTCGAACACATCGTCGACACGGTGCTGTATTTCGAAGGTGACACGCACTCGTCGTTCCGCCTGGTGCGCGCGTTCAAGAACCGTTTTGGCGCGGTCAACGAGCTGGGCGTGTTCGCCATGACCGACCGCGGCCTGCGCGGCGTGGCCAACCCCTCGGCGCTGTTCCTGTCGCAGCATGAGCAGCAGGTGGCCGGCTCCTGCGTGATGGCCACCCAGGAGGGCACGCGCCCGCTGCTGGTCGAGATCCAGGCGCTGGTGGACAGCTCGCACGCGCCCAACCCGCGCCGCCTGACGGTCGGCCTGGAGGGCAACCGCCTGGCGATGCTGCTGGCGGTGCTGCACCGCCACGCCGGTGTCTCGACCTTCGACCAGGACGTATTCGTCAACGCCGTGGGCGGGGTGCGCATCACCGAACCGGCGGCCGACCTGCCGGTGCTGCTGGCCATCATGTCCTCGTTGCGCGACCGGCCCCTGCCGCGCGGCCTGATCGCCTTCGGCGAAGTCGGCCTGGCGGGCGAGATCCGGCCCGCGCCGCGCGGCCAGGAGCGCCTGCGCGAAGCCGCCAAGCTGGGGTTCTCGATCGCGCTGATTCCCAAGGCCAACGCGCCGCGCCAGCCCATCGAAGGGCTGGAGATCTGGGCGGTGGACCGGCTCGATGCCGCCCTCGACAAGCTGCGCTGAAGGACGCGCCACATGAGTCTGTTGCTGATTGCCCTGTGCCTGGGCGCGGGGTGCCTCATTGGCTTCATGGGGGGCGTGCTGGGCATCGGTGGCGGCCTGATCGCGATTCCGGCGCTGGTGCTGTTGATGGGCATGTCGCAGCAGCTGGCGCAGGGGACCGCCCTGATCATGGTGCTGCCCACCATCATGATGGCGGTGCGCAAGTACAACCAGCAGACCCGTATCGACCGCCGTGTCGCGCTGGCCGGGGCGGCCGGCGCCGTGGTGTTCACCTGGGTCGGCGCGCGCCTGGCGCTGGGCATCGATTCCGGCGTGCTGCGCCTGAGCTTCGCCGTCTTCCTGTTTTTCATCGCGCTGTTCTATGCCTGGCAGACCTGGCGTGCCGGGCGGGCGCGGCATGCGGCCAGGCCGGCAGACCGCGCCGCGCCGGTGTTCACGCCGCGTCGCGCGACCCTGCTCGGGGTGCTGTGCGGCACGCTGGGCGGCTTTTTCGGCGTGGGCGGCGCGGTGCTGGCGGTGCCCATCATCACCTCGGTATTCAGGCTGCCGCAGACCAGCGCGCAGGCGCTGGCGCTGTGCATGGTGATTCCGGGCTCGGCGGTGGCGCTGGTGACGTACAGCTGGGCCGGGCAGGCCGCCTGGTTGGTGGGGCTGCCGCTGGCCGCGGGCAGCCTGCTGTTCGTGCCGGTGGGGGTGCGCCTGGCCTACCGCCTGCCTGAACGCAAGCTGAGAGCGTGCTTCGCGGCGATGCTGTTCGCCACCGTGGCGCTGCTGATATTCGAAAGCTGAACGTTGCCGCCCGCGCGGCGATTGTCACGATTTCATGACGAAGCGTTAACGCTGGAAAGGGCGCGAAAATTCCGCGTCCGGCGCTGAACCTTCAGCGGTCACGGGGTTCCAACGGAGTACGGGTTTTGCGGCGATGTTGCCGCCCCGTGTCGGCAAGGCCAGGGGGCGACCCCCGGTCTTCACCATTAGGAGTACATGCAATGACGACTCACTCCCGTATCGCTGCGTTCCTGTCCACTTCGGCCTTGTGCCTCGGTCTGGCTGCCGCGCCGTCGGCGTTCGCGGCGGGCGCCGATGCCACGACCAAGTCGGGCGAGAGCAAGGCCCAGGCCCAGCACAAGCATCACAAGTCCGACAAGATGTCCGCCAAGCACGGCACCGAGAAATCGGGCACCGCCAAGATGGGCAAATCGGGTACCGCCACGGCGCCCGCGAAGTAAGGCAGTTCACGCGGTACCGGATCGCAAGATCCCGCAGTTCCTTTGCACGGCGGACGGGTCTTCGGGCCTGGAAGTCGAAAGCCTCTCGGTATGGGCGCCGAGAGGCTTTTTCGTTGGTGCCGTCCGTGTCACGCCACCGGCGTGATCACGCGGCCGGTGTCGAAATACGCCGCCAGGTTCTCCAGCATCAGGTCTTCCATGGCCTGGCGTGTTTCCAGCGTGGCGCTGCCGATGTGCGGCAGCAGCACCGCCTGGTCGCTCTTGATCAGGGCCTCGGGCACCTTGGGTTCGTGTTCGAACACGTCGAGCGCGGCGCAGCCGAGCTTGCCGGCCTCGAGCGCGGCCACCAGCGCGGCCTCGTCGATGACCGGGCCGCGCGCGATGTTGACGATGATGCCGCGCGGACCGAGCGCTTCCAGCACCTCGCGGTTGACCAGGTGGCGCGTGGCCGGCCCGCCCACGGTGGCCACGACCAGGAAATCGGCCCAGGCCGCCAGGTCGGTCAGCGCGGCCTCGTAGCCGTAGTCGACATCGTCGCGCCGGCGGCGGTTGTGATAGCGCACCTGCATGTCGAAGCCGATGCCGCGGCGGGCGATGGCTTCGCCGATACGGCCCAGGCCGACGATGCCGAGCTTCTTGCCGCTGACGCGCTGGCCCAGCGGAATGCTGCCATGCACCTGGCCCCACTGGCCGGCGCGCACGAAGCGTTCGCCCTGGCCCATGCGGCGGGCGCCGGCGATCATCAGGCCCCAGGCCAGGTCCGCCACGCAATCGGTCAGTACATCCGGCGTGTTGCTGACCTGCACGCCGCGCGCCTGCGCCGCCTGCACGTCGATGGTCTCGTAGCCCACGCCCCAGCTGCAGATGGCCTTCAGGTCGGGCAGGGCGTTGATCAGTTCGGCGTTGGCGCCGAAGTTGGCCGAGGTGACGATGGCGGTGACGCCCTTGCCGAGTTCGGCCAGGGCGGCCTTGCGGTCCGGCTGCTTCCACAGCTCGATGACGTCGTAGCGCTCCGCGAGGCGCTGGTTGGCGGAGGGCGAGCCGGCCAGCGAGCCGACCTGGATGATGCGATGCTTGGTGGTCATGTTGTCGTACAGGTGGGTGGCGAAACCTTCATGCTACTTGATCCGGCCTTGAATCCGGCTGAGCGGGGCGCGGCCAACCGCGGGCCGCGCCGCCGCGTGGGCTCATTCCAGCTGGATGTTGGCTTTCTGGATCACATCCTTCCAGCGTTTGACCTCGGCCTGCTGGAACGCGGTGAATTGCTGCGGCGTATTGGCCACCACCTCGAAGCCCAGCCCCTGCAGCGTCTTCTCGGTGCGCGGCTCGCGCAAGGCGGCCTGCAATGCCTTGGCCAGCTTCTGCGCCACCTCCGGCGGCGTGCCCTTGGGCACCGCGAAGCCCTGCCATGAATACACCACCATGTCCTTGATGCCAGCCTCGGCCAGCGTGGGCACGTCCGGCAGGTCCGGCGCGCGCTTGTCGCCGGTGATGGCCAGGGCCTTGAGCTTGCCGGCCTTGATGTGGGTCTGCACCGCGCCCAGGTTCTGGAACGACACATTGACCTGGCCGCCGATCAGATCGGCGATGGCGGCGCCGCCACCCCGATAGGGCACGTCCACGCCCGTGGTCTGGGTGCGCTGGCGGAACAGCACGGCCGACAGGTGGTCGGACGAGCCCGTGCCGGATGAGGCGTACGACACCTTGCCGGGGTTCTTCCTGGCATACTCGACCAGTTCGGCCACGGTGGTGGCAGGGAACCCAGGCGAGGCCACCAGCACGTTGGGGTTGCGCACCGCCTGGGTCAGGTATTCGAAGTCCTTGCTGGGGTTGTACGAAAGGTTCTTGTACAGCGCTTCGTTGATGGCGAAGGTGCCGATCGAGCCGACCATCATGGTGTAGCCGTCGGCGGTGGCGCGGGCCAGTGCCTGCGCGCCGATGGCGCTGTTGGCGCCCGGTTTGTTCTCGACCACGAAGGTCTGGCCCAGGGCCGCGGTCAGCCCGGGCGTGACGCTGCGCGCGGTGATGTCGGACGAGCCACCCGGCACGAACGGCACGATCAGGGTAACGGGTTTGGCGGGATAGCCGGCGGCGTGTGCCGCCGGTCCGGCAAGCAGCGCGACGGCGGCCAGCGCGAGCGCGCGTAGCGATGGGTTCATGGTGTCTCCTGGTTCGCGTGATGATGAAGAACCCGGTGTCCACGCGTGACGGCCGGGTCCTGGCCGGCGCCGGTCAGTCGACCTTGGCGCCCGATTGCTTCACGACCGCGGCCCATTTGACGGTTTCCCGCGCCATGAACTGGGTGAACTGTGCCGGCGTATTGCCTGACGGCGTCGCGCCCTGGGCCTGCAATTGCGCGCGCACGGGCGCCTGCCGCAGCGCCGCGGCGACATCACGCTGGATCTTGTCGACGATCTCCTGCGACGTGCCGGCAGGCGCCAGCAGGCCGAACCAGCTGGAAGCCTCGTAGCCTTGCACGCCGGCCTCGGCCATCGTCGGCACGTCCGGCAGCGCCGGCGAGCGCGCGGTGGTGGTGACCGCCAGCGGCCGCAGCTTGCCGCCCTTGATGAAGCCCATCGACGACGGCAGGTTGTCGAAGATCAGGTCGGCCGAGCCCGCCATCACGTCGGTCAGCGCCGGGCTGCTGCCCTTGTAGGGCACGTGCGTCATGCGGGTGCCGGTCATGGTCTGGAACAGCTCGCCCGACAGATGCGTCGAAGTGCCGTTGCCGGTCGAGGCCATATTGACGCTGCCGGGGTTGGCCTTCAGGTACTTGATCAGGTCCGCCACGTTGCGGATGCCGTGTTTGTCGGCGAAGGCGGGATTCAGTTCCAGCACGTTCGGCACCGGGATCACCAGCGTCACCGGCGTGAAGTCCTTGACCGGATCGTAGGGCAGCTTGGCGTAGACGGATGGGTTGATGGCGTGGGTGCTGACGGTGCCCATGAGCAGGGTGTAGCCGTCGGGCTTGGCGCGCGCCGCTTCGGCGGTGCCGACGTTGCCGCCTGCGCCCGCCTTGTTGTCCACCACGACCGCCTTGCCCCAGGCCTTGCCCAGCTCGGCCGCCACCACGCGCGCGGCGATATCGGCGGTGCCGCCGGCGGGGAACGGCACGATGATCTTGACGTCGCGCGCCGGGTAGCCGGCGCCGGCCTGGGCCGCGGCCGGCAGCAGGGCCGCGGCGGCCAGACAGGCGGCAAGGGCCAGACGGCCGCGAAAAGGGGCTGCAAGCATGGAAGTCGTCTCCTCGTGTGCGCGTGGCCGCGCATCGTTTGTGGGGTGTTCCCGCCGGGCCCGAGGCCCGGGACTGAATGCTGCCGGCGTCTGTCGCGCCTTGCCGTCGTGATGCCGATGACTTGTGAAACGAATATAGGTATTGAGGGACTACTTGTCAACCAAGTATACTTTTTACAAGCTACTCATCTAACAACTGGATTTCCGCCCGGGAATCCGCCAGGAGCCCCGCCATGAAAACCTCCCCGGTCACCGTCCAGGACCTGCAGCGTTCCGTCATCGCGGTGCCCCCGCTGGCGCGCCATGCCGACCTGTCGCTGAACGAAGCCGCCAACCAGGCCCTGCTGCGGCACCTGGAAGCGGGCGGGGTGCGCAACGTGATGTACGGCGGCAATGCCAACTTCTACAACGTCGGCGTGGGCGAGTACGCGCGCATCGTCGACTTGCTGGCATCGCTGGCCGGGCCGGACACCTGGGTCCTGCCTTCGGTCGGCCCGGATTTCGGCAAGATGATGGACCAGGCAGCGCTGCTGTGCAGCCGCGCGTTTCCGACGGCCATGCTGTTGCCGATGTCGTTTCCCTGCACCGACGCCGGCCTGGCCGAGGGCGTGCGCCGCTTTACCGACGCGCTGGGCAAGCCCGCGGTGGTCTACATCAAGTCGGCCGATTACCTGGCGCCGGCCACCGCGGCGCGGCTGGTCGAGGAAGGCCGCATCGTCGCGTTCAAGTATGCCGTGGTGCGCGAGGACCCGGCGCGCGATGCCTACCTGGCGGCGTTGCTGCAAAGCGTGGATGCCAATCGCGTGGTCAGCGGCATCGGCGAACGCCCGGCCATCGTCCACTACCGCGATTTCGGCCTGAAGAGCTTCACCTCCGGCTCGGTCTGCGTGGCCCCGCGCGGCTCGATGCAACTGCTGCAATGGCTCAAGGAAGGCCGCTACGACGAGGCCGAGGCGGTGCGCGTGCATTACCTGGGCCTGGAGGATTGCCGTGACGCGATCAGCCCGATTCGCGTGCTGCACGACGCCGTCACCCTGTCCGGCGTGGCCGACATGGGACCGATGCTGCCGCTGTTGACAGGCCTCTCCAGCGCCGAGCGCGAGCGCGTGGCGCCGGTCGCGCGCGCCCTGGCGGCCTGGGATCGCGAAGCCGTCGCGGCCTGATGGCCGCGCGCGCGGCATTGACGGTACGATGAGCGCTGCCGATACGTCCCAGGAGAATTCGTGGTCCGACCCAAAGCATCGCCTCCGTCCGCGCCAGCCGCGTCCGCCGAGCCGGACGCCATGGGCGCGCTGGTGCTGGAGCGCGGCCACCGTGTGCGGCTGGCCGACCAGTTGTACGGTCAGATCTTCGAGCAGATCGTCGCCGGCAAGCTCAACGTCGGCGACAAGCTGCCTTCCGAGAACGAGATTTGCGAACGCTTCGGCGTGTCGCGGCCGGTGGTGCGCGAAGCGCTGCTGCGGCTGCGCGCCGATGGCCTCATCACCGCGCACCAGGGCCTGGGCACCTTCGTCAGCCACCAGCCGGCGCCGCGCCTGACCGCCTTCAGCGACGTCGGCAACGTCGGCGCCTACCTGCGCGCGCAGGAACTGCGCGTGGCGCTGGAAGGCGACGCCGCGCGGCTGGCGGCGCTGCGCCGCACCGATGAGCAACTGCACAAGATCGAGGCCGCGCACGCCGCGTTCGCCGACAGCCTGGCGCGCGGCCAGATGTCGGCCGAGGCCGACCTGGCGTTCCACGCCAGCATCACCGAGGCCACCGGCAACGACTTCTATCTCGGGGTGTTGGAAAGCATCCACGAGTCCATCCACGGCTTCATGCGCCTGACGCTCAACCTGACCCGCACCGGGTCGCGCCAGCGCGCCCAGCGCGTCCTGGACGAGCATGCCACCATTCTCGACGCGATCCGCGCGCAGGATGGCGAGCGCGCCCGGGTCGCCATGCAATTCCACCTGGGGCAGGCGCGCCACCGGCTGGTCGACCGCGAACGCGATTGACCGGCCCGCGCAGCGCCCACGGATGGCACACCGACAACAGCAGGAGACAGCGCGTGCAAGGCAAGGGTTTGGCAGGGACAGCGGCATCGGCGGGGCAGGTGCGTGAGCAGATTCTGATCGTGTTGCAGGCCTGGGGCATGGCGCCCGACCTGGCGGCCATCACCGCCGGCCTGATGGCCGAGACGGATCTGCTGGGCATCGATTCGCACGGCATCTCGATGCTGCCGTCGTACGAGGAAAAACTGCGCGCCGGCACGCTCAGGCTCGACGCGCGGCCGCGCCTGGTGCGCGACGGCGGCGCCAGCGCGTTGCTGGATGGCATGGGCGGACTGGGCTATCCGGTAGCGGCGCAGGCCATGAACCTGGCCGTCGACAAGGCGCTGGAGCATGGCGTGGGCGCGGTGTCGGTCTGCAATTCGCATCACTTCGGCGCGGCCGGCGTTTATGCGCGCATCGCGGTCGAGCGCGGCGTGGTCGGGCTGGTGACCAGCAGCGCCAACGGCGTCATCATGGTGCCCACGCGCGGGGCCATGCCCATGCTCGGCACCAATCCGATTGCCTTCGGCGCGCCGGCCGCGCACAACGAGCCGTTCGTGCTCGACATGGCCACCACCACCGTGGCGGCCAACAAGGTCAAGGTCTACGACTTCCTTGGCAAGCCGCTGCCGCCGGGCTGGGCGGTGGACGGGCAGGGCGAACCGGTCACCGCGGCCGATGCCGCCATGCAGTACATCTTCAAGCATCCCGAGGGTGGCCTGACGCCGCTGGGCGGCACGGCGGCGATGAGCAGCCACAAGGGTTATGGCTTGGCGATGATGGCGCAGATCCTGGGCGGCACGCTCAGCGGCAGCGCGCTGGCGGCGCGGCGCAACGTCACGCGGCGGCCGGGCGAACCGGACGATGTCGGCCATTTCTTCCTGGCGCTGAACCCCGATGCGTTCCGCGCCAGCGGTTCGTTCGAGTCGGACATGGACGACCTGATCGACACTTTGCACGACACGCCGCCCGCGCGGCCCGACGAGCCGGTGCTGGTGGCCGGCGAGCCCGAGGCCGCCGAGCGGGCGCGGCGCCGCATCGACGGCATCCCGATTCCTGCCGCCCTGGCTTCCCGCCTGCGCGAAATCTGCCAGCGCGCCGAGGTGCCGTATCTGCTGGATTGAGCGCGCCGCCAGGCGGCAATGAGGGTTTCCCCGCCGGGCGGCGCAAGCCGCGCGGTCATCCACCGACCCGGTCACCGGGCGGCAAGCATTAGAAAAACACGACAAGGAGACAACCATGCAACACAAGACATCGCCGGCGCGCCGCCGGCTGGGACTGGCCGCGATCGCACTGGGCGCGGCCGCCGCAGTGGCCCCGGGGTTGCTGCTGGCCCAGGACTGGCCGACGCGGCCGGTCAAGCTGATCGTGCCGTTCCCGGCCGGCGGCAGCACCGACGCGGTCGGGCGCCTTTTGGCTGCCGAACTGTCCAAGGAGCTGGGCCAGAGCGTGGTGGTGGAGAACAAGGGCGGCGCCAATGGCAACATCGGTTCCGACGTGGTGGCCAAGGCCGAGCCCGATGGCTATACGCTGTTGCTCTCGGGCGTGGGGTCGAACGCCATCAGCTATTCGCTCTACCAGAGCATGCCGTACCGCGACAGCGACTTCGCCCACATCTCGCTGCTGGCCACCGGCCCCAACGTGTTGGTGGCCAACATGGACTTCCCGGCCACCAACTTCGCCGACTTCATCAAGCTGGTGCGCGCCAATCCCGGCAAGTACACCCATGCCAGTTCGGGCAACGGCTCGTCCGGTCACCTGGCCATGGAGATGCTCGAGCAGGCCGCCAAGATCGATCTGGTGCACGTGCCCTACAAGGGCGGCGCGGCGGCCATTACCGACATGATCGGCGGGCGCGTGTCGGTGATGTTCCTGAACCAGGATACGCTGCTGCCGCAGGTCAAGTCCGGCAAGCTGCGGGCCCTGGCGGTGGCCAGCGCCAAGCGCAATCCGGCCTATCCGGACACGCCCACGGTGGCGGAGTCCGGCTATCCGGGCTTCGCCGCCGAATCCTGGTTCGGCCTGTCCGCGCCCGCCAAGACGCCGCCGGCCATCATCCAGCGGCTGAACCAGGCCACCGTCAAGGCCCTGGCCTCACCGGATATCCGGCAGAAGCTGGAGAGCGTGGGCTTCGTGGTGGTCGGCAACGATCCCAAGGCGTTCGCGGCCTTCGTCCAATCCGAAATCAGCAAGTGGGGCGGGGCGGTCAAGGCCTCCGGCGCCCGCATGGACTGACCACGGAGTGGCAACACACCCCGCGCGCCGGGCGGCGCCGGGGCTTCATCAGATGGGAAACACGCAGCAATGACTTCACCCTTGCCCAACCGCTTTCGCCAACGCATCCTGGCGCGCGAACGCCTGATCGGTTTCTGGATGTGCATGTCCAGCCACATCACCGCCGAACTGGCGGGCCTGGCCGACTTTGACTGGCTGCTGCTGGATGGCGAGCATTCGCCCAACACCGTGCCGATGTTCCTGCAGCAACTGCAGGCCCTGCAGGGCAGCGCCAGCGCCGCCATCGGCCGGCCGACCTGGAATGATCCGGTCGAGATCAAGCGCCTGCTCGATATCGGTTTCTACAACCTGCTGATCCCTTTCATCGAATCCGAGGACGACGCGCGCCGCGCCGTGGCCGCGACGCGCTATCCGCCGCAGGGCATGCGCGGCGTGGCCGGCATGCAGCGCAGCAACCGCTACGGCACGGTGCCGGACTACCTCAAGACCATCAACGACAATATTTGCGTGCTGCTGCAGATCGAGAGCCGCGCGGGTATCGAGGCGGTCGATGAGATCGCGGCGGTCGAGGGCGTGGACGGGGTTTTCATCGGTCCGTCGGACCTGGCCGCGGCCCTGGGTCATCTGGGCAATCCCGGGCATCCGGAAGTGCAGGAAGCGATCCGGCACCTCTACCAGCGCGTCAGCGCGCAGGGCAAGGCGGTGGGCATCCTGGCGCCGGTGCCGACGGACGCGCGGCGCTACCTGGACATGGGCATGCACTTCGTCGCGGTCGGCACCGACCTGGGCGTGTTCAAGCAGGCCACCTTCGCTTTGCGCGAGGCCTTTCCCACCTGAGTCCGTGGTGATGGCTCGGCCACGACCCGCGCCGCGGCCGAGCGCCGCGCCTTATTGCTCCAGCGCCAGCAGGTCGGCCACCGTCTGGCGGCGGCGGATCAGGCGGGCCGCGTTGCCGTCCAGCAGCACCTCGGCCGCCAGCGGCCGGGTGTTGTAGTTCGAGGACATCGACGCGCCATAAGCGCCGGCGTTATGCAAGACCAGGAAGTCGCCGATGCGCGGCCGCGGCAGCGGCTGGTCGGAGACCACGCCGCCGGCATCCTGCGTGAACACATCCCCCGATTCGCACAACGGACCGGCCACCGCGATGCGGGCCGTGGCCGTCGGCGGCGTGGCGCCGTCCGGCGCATGCACCGAGATGCGGTGATAGCTGCCGTACATGGCCGGTCGCATCAGGTCGTTGAAGCCGGCGTCGACCAGCGCGAAGTCGCGCTCGGGGCGGCGGTTGATCGCATGCACTTCGGCCACCAGCGCGCCGGCCTCGGCCACCAGGAAGCGGCCGGGTTCGATTTCGAGCCGCACGGCATGGCCCAGGCGCTGTTCGATGCGCTTGCGGGCCGCGTCCCATTGCTCGAAGTAGTGGTCGCAGTCGATGCGCGGCTCGCCCTCGCGGTACGGAATCGACAGGCCGCCGCCCGCCGAGATCGCCTCGATGTCATGGTCCAGCGAGGCGACCACATCGACCATCGCATCGCACACGCTGGACAGGTGGCCATAGTCCACGCCCGAACCGATGTGCATGTGGATGCCGACCAGCTTCAGGCCATGGCGGCGCACGATGGCGATGGCCTCGGCGACGTCGTCGATCCAGATGCCGTGCTTGCTTTGCGGGCCGCCGGTATTGGTCTTGTTGCTGTGGCCGTGACCGAAGCCCGGGTTGATGCGCAGCCATACGCGGTGGCCCGGCGCCTGCTGGCCGACCCGTTCGAGCATATCGAGCGAACCGGCATTGACGGTGATGCCGTGCTTGATCACCAGGGCCATCGTGGCGTGGTCGATCAGGTCGGCGGTGAACACCACGCCGGCCGGCTCGCCCGCGGGCTCGAAGCCGGCTGCCAGGCTGCGCTCGATCTCGCCCTGCGACACCGCGTCCACCATCACGCCCTCGGCGCGCATCAGGCGCAGGATGTGCAGGTTGGAGCAGGCTTTCTGCGCGTAGCGGATCACGTCGAAACGGCGCAGCTGCGCGATGCGCTCGCGGATCACGGCGGCATCGTAGACCCACAGCGGGGTGCCGTGCTCGGCGGCGAGTTGGGTGAGCTGGCGCGGATCGAAAGCCATCTGAACGAAACCTTATGGGGCAAGCGGGTGGAAAAAATGGAAATCAGGCCGCGATCATGCCCCAATCATGTCATCCAGTAAAATGCCTGGATTTTCGATATCTATTCATTGCTGATATGGATTTGGCATGTTGACCCACCGGCATATCGAGGTCTTCCGCGCGCTGATGATCACCGGCAGCGTCACCAAGGCCGCCGAACTGCTGTTCACCTCGCAGCCCACGGTCAGCCGTGAACTGGCGCGCATGGAACAGGCTATCGGCTTTGACCTGTTCGAACGCGTGCGCGGCCGCTTGCGGCCCACCATGCCTGCCCTGGCGCTGTATGACGAAGTGCGGCAGTCGTATGCCGGGCTGGAGCGGGTCGCGTCCACGGCGGCCCGCTTGCGCGCCTTTCAGGGCGGCCAGTTGGCCGTGATTGCGTTGCCTGCGTTCTCGCATTCGCTGCTGCCGGGCGCGTTCCGCCGGTTCAGCCAGGCGCACCCGGGCGTGAGTCTGGCATTGGAGGCGCAGGAATCGCCGTTCCTGGAGGAGTGGCTCACGGCCCAGCGCTATGACCTGGGGCTGACCGAACACGAGCTGGCGCCGGCCGGCACCCGGCTGGCATTGCTGATCGAAGTGGACGAAGTTGCCGTGCTGCCCGATGGCCACCCGCTGCTGGCGCGGCAGGCGCTCGACCTGGCGGATTTCTCCGGCGAGCCGTTCGTCAGCCTGTCGCCCAGCGATCCCTACCGTATCCAGATCGACGAGGCGTTCGCGGCGCAGGGGGTGTTGCGGCGTTCCATCATCGAAACGCCGACGGCGGTGTCGGTGTGCGCGTTCGTGCGCCAGGGGCTGGGCCTGGCCATCGTCAATCCGCTGACCGCGCTCGACTTCAGCGGCCGGGGCCTGCATCTGCGGCCGTTGCGGCGTTCATTTCCGTTCCGCGTCAATCTGGTGTTCCCCGAGCATCGCCCCAGAAACCCGCTGGTCGATCCCTTTACCGCCACCCTGCGCGACGAGGCGGCGCAACTGCTGGCCCGGCTCGCGGCGCGGCAGGATTGAAGGCGGCCGCGCACAGGCAAAACACGGGTAAAAAAACGCGAGCAAAAAAAAGGATGCCCTTGGGCATCCTTCTTCATTTGCCGTATTCATGACGCCCCGTGTGGCGGGGCGGCAGAATGGCTTAGGCCAGCGCCTTGATGGCGGCGGCCAGGCGGCTCTTGTGGCGAGCGGCCTTGTTCTTGTGGATGATGTTCTTGTCGGCCACGCGATCGATCACGCTGCTGGCCTTTTGGAACACTTCGCCAGCCGCAGCCTTGTCGCCAGCGGCGATGGATTGGCGAACGCGCTTGATGGCGGTGCGCAGCATCGAGCGCAGGCTGGAATTATGCTTGTTGCGCTCAACGGATTGGCGAGCGCGCTTGCGGGCTTGGGCGGTATTGGCCATGTTGCTATATAAGTTGAATTCGGCAAAGTCGAACATTTTAGCAAGTCCCCTGGGGATTGCAAGCTTTAAATGCCGTGTCTGCCGATGGAGCGCCCGTCAACCGGGCGGGGGGCGCTGCGGGGAAACCGTTGGGGCTGCGGGAGCTGCGCAAGCGGTTCCGCAGGGAGCGGGGTAACCAGGCCGGAACCTTGTGGCATCGAGGAAACAACGCCAGGTTGCGACCCAGTGGCGTTCCTGCTGCGCCTACTGGATAAAAATACGGTGCTCAGTATACAACGAAGCCGCTATTCGTTACAGCGCCGTGCCGTAAATAGGAAGCTGGCGTGGTCAGGTCGCGACGTTGATCGAGACGAACCACGGGGTGTAGCGCCGCACCTGGATCGGCATGGTGTCCTGCAGCGCTTCGAGGGCGGCGTCGGTGTCGTCCAGCGGAAAATGGCCGGATACCGGCAGGCCGCCGGCGGCCATGGAGACGCGCAGGGTGCCACTGCGGTAAGGGCGCAGGGCGGCGACGATTTCCGCCAGGGGGCGGCCACGGGCGTCGACCCAGCCGGACTCCCAGGCGGCCTCGGCCATCAGCTCGGCGCGCGGGGTGTCGATACGCGAGGCATCGAAGCGCGCGCCGGTGCCGGCGCGCACGATCCCATGGGCACCGGCCATGGTTTCCACCACGACCTCGTGTTCATGCACCACCACGACCGTGCGCTGGGCCTGCTGGCGCACCATGTAGCGGGTGCCCAGGGCGCGCACGGTGCCTTCGGCGGTCTGCACCAGGAACGGCCGGCGGGCATCGGGCGCCACCGACACCGTGACGGCGCCGTCCAGCAGCCGCACCTGGCGGTAGGCCGGCGTGAAGTCCAGATTGACGCGGCTGCGCGCGTCCAGCAGCAATTGGCTGCCGTCCGACAGGATGTAGCGGCGGCGTTCGCCGGTGGCGGTGGCGGCATCGGCCGCGACGTTGCTCAGGGGGTAAAAGGCATTGCCCACGTACGCGGCGCAGGCGCCGGCGCTGGCGAGCGCCAGCGAGCCGGCCAGGAAACGCCGGCGCGGCGGCGCGCCGACGGCCGAGGCGGCTGGCGGCGGGGGAATCTGCGGAGGCGGCGCGGTCGTGGCATAGCCGGCCGGATAGGCATCGCCCAACCGGCCGAAATTCGATCCCGCCAGTGTGCCCGTCAATTGCTGCCAGGCGTTTTCATGGAGAGGATCGGCTGCGCGCCACGCCAGGAAATCGTTGTAGTCCTGTGCTGTCGCTTTACCGGAGCGCAGCAGCAGCAACCAATTGATCACTTGGTCCGCCATGGGTTGTCCTTGGGCGTACTTCACTTCATCACGCCGCCTGGCTAGCCAGGCGGGAGTCCTTTCGATGGCAATTTGTAAATAATAAAGGTTTTTTACCAAAGATTACCGGCTGCTTGTCAATTCTTGACGAATCAAATGCAAAAAAAGCCGGCGGGTAGCCGGCTTTTCTTCGGAGATTGGGGCGTGAACGCCCCACATCAGGCGGCCGAGCGACGTCCGAAGTCCCGGGGACGGAACCCAAATAGTAACAACATGCCGAAGTAGACCACGCCGCTGGCCGCCAGCACACCGCCGAGCCACAGCGCGCGCAGGCCCGAGTGGGCCTGCAGCCCGATCCAGTCGATGCGGCCATCGGCGTAGACCAACAGGGCCGCCAGCGCCGCCAGGGCCGGAATCAGCCGCAGCGCGAAGCGGCCCCAGCCGCTGCCGGGCAGATAGATGCCACGGCGGCGCAAGCCGATCAGCAGGGCCAGTGCGTTCAGGCAGGCGCCCAGTCCGATCGCCAGTGCGAGGCCGGCATGCGCCAGTAACGGCACCAGCATCAGGTTCATCAATTGGGTCAGGATCAGCACGCCGATGGCGATTTTCACGGGGGTGCGGATGTCCTGCCGGGCGTAAAAGCCGGGCGCCAGGATCTTCACTGCCAGCAGGCCGATCAGCCCAGCCGAATAGGAAATCACGGCCAGCCGCGTTTGCAGCACATCCTGCGCCGAGAACGCGCCGTAATGGAATAGCGTGGCCACCAGGCCGTCCGACAGCAGCGCCATGCCCACCGCCGCCGGCAGACCCAGCAGCAGTACCAGCCGCAGGCCCCAATCCAGCAGCGCGCTGTAGCCGCCGCGATCGTCGCGGGCGTGGGCCGCCGAGAGGCTGGGCAGCAGCACCGTGCCCAGGGCCACGCCCAGCAGTGCGGTCGGGAATTCCATCAGGCGGTCGGCGAACGACAGCCAGGTGACGCTGCCGGGCGTGAGCCAGGTGGCGATGTTGGTGTTGATCAGCAGCGAGATTTGCGCCACCGACACGCCCAGCGTGGCCGGCGCCATCTGTCTGAGGATGCGCTGCACGGTCGGGTCGGCCCAGGCCGCGCGCAGGCCGAACGAGAAGCGCGGCGTCAGGCCCAGCCGCGCCAGCGCCACCCATTGCACCGCCAATTGCGCCACGCCGCCGGCCATCACCCCGATCGCCAGCGCGTATACCGGCACCTCCATGCGCGGCGCCAGCCAGAGGCAGGCGGCGATCATGGACAGGTTCAGCAGCACCGGCGTGAACGCCGGCACCGCGAAGCGCCGCCAGGTGTTGAGCACGCCCGAGGCGAACGCGATCAGGGACATGCAGAAGATGTAGGGGAACATCACCCGCGTCATCCAGACGGCGGCGCCGAATTCAGTATCGCGCGCCGCGCCGCGCAGGCCGCTGGCCATGGCCGACACCACCCAGGGCGCGGCGATGATGCCGACCAGCGTGACCGCCATCAGGGCCGCGGTCAGCAGCAGCGCCACCCGGTCAAGCAGAGTGCGGACCTCGGCTTCGGAACGGCTGTTGCGGGCATGGCCCAGGATCGGCACGAAGGCCTGCGCGAAGGCGCCCTCGGCGAACAGCCGCCGCAACAGGTTGGGAATGCGGAAGGCGACCCAGAAGGCGTCGGTGATGGGGCCGGCGCCGAAAGCGCGCGCCACCAGGATGTCGCGGATCAGCCCGGAAATACGGGACAGCAGGGTGAAGCTGCTGACGGTGGCGGCCGAACGGAACAGGCTCATGGGGTGACAGCGGAAGAAAACGGGCGGGCCTGCCCGGGGTATTGCAAGGAAGGGGCGCCGGCAGGCCGGCGCCCAAAGCATCGCCCCCTCCGGGGAGGGGGCGTCGGGCGATTACTTAGGCGGCATGCGGATGGCGCCGTCCAGGCGGATGGTTTCGCCGTTCAGCATGTCATTGGTGATGATGCTGTGCACCAGCTTGGCGTAGTCCTCCGGGCGGCCCAGGCGGGCGGGGAAGGGGATGCTGGCGGCCAGCGAGTCCTGCACTTCCTGCGGCATGCCGAAGATCATCGGGGTGCCGAAGATGCCGGGGGCGATGGTCATGCAGCGGATGCCGGTCTTGGCCAGGTCGCGGGCGATCGGCAGGGTCATGCCGGCAACGCCGGCCTTGGAGGCGGCGTAGGCGGCCTGGCCGATCTGGCCGTCGAACGCGGCGACCGACGCGGTGTTGATCATCACGCCGCGCTCGCCGGTGGGCTCGGGCGTGTTGCCGCTCATGGCCTCGGCGGCCAGGCGCATCATGTTGAAGCTGCCGATCAGGTTGATCGACACGACCTTCTGGAACAGGTCCAGCGGATGCGCGCCGTTCTTGCCGACGATCTTGGCGGCGGGCGCCACGCCGGCGCAGTTGACCAGGCCGAACAGCGGGCCGAGTTCCTTGGCCGCGGCCACGACACGCTGGCCATCGGCCTCTTGCGTCACGTCGCAGTGCACGTAGCGCTGGCCCAATTCCTTGGCCAGTTCCTCGCCCGGGCCGTCCTGCAGGTCGGCGATGACCACCTTGGCGCCGTTGGCCACCAGCATGCGCGCGGTGCCGGCGCCCAGGCCGGATGCGCCACCGGTAACGATGAATACCTTGTTCGCGATTTCCATGTCTCTACCACCAGATCAATTCAAAGGATGAAAACGGCGCGGCGGGCGCCGGATGCGACAAGGCCTTCGGGCCGGGGCCGGAACGCTGTGCGTCCGGCCGGCGCCGAAGGCCCCGGGGCCTGCGCAGCGCCAATCAGCTATTGACGGCGTCGAACAGGCGCGACTTGATTTCCTCGACCGCGCCGACGCCGGAGATCTTGCGATACTTCGGCGCGTCGGCCGGGCTCTGCTGGGCCCACGACGAGTAATAGTCGACCAGCGGGCGGGTCTGCTGGCGGTATACGTTCAGGCGGTTGCGCACCGTTTCCTCGCGATCGTCGTCGCGCTGGATCAGGTCTTCGCCGGTGACGTCGTCCTTGCCTTCGACCTTGGGCGGGTTGAAGCGCACGTGGTAGCTGCGGCCGCTGGGCTGGTGCACGCGGCGGCCGCTCATGCGTTCGATGATGTCTTCCTCGGGGACTTCGATCTCGACCACGTAGTCCAGCTTGACGCCGGCGCTCTTGAGGGCGTCGGCCTGCGGGATGGTGCGCGGGAAGCCGTCGAACAGGTAGCCGTTGGCACAGTCGGGCTGCTTCAGGCGGTCCTGCACCAGGCCGATGATGATCTCATCCGAGACCAGGCCGCCAGCATCCATGACCTTCTTGGCTTCGATGCCCAGGGGCGTGCCGGCCTTGACCGCCGCGCGCAGCATGTCGCCGGTGGAAATCTGGGGAATGCCGAAGTGCTGGGTGAGAAACGCGGCCTGAGTGCCTTTGCCGGCGCCGGGCGGTCCGAGCAAGATGAGACGCATGAGTGCTCCTGAATGGGGTTTAATTTTTGTGATCCGAGCGATTATGCCGCAATGCAACAGCCTCTGCGGGGCCGCGCCATGCGAAATAACCCTTATATACGATTGCGGTAGATCAAGCGAACGCGTTCCAGATCGTCCGGGGTATCTACGCCGGCGGCCGGAGGATGCGGAGCCTGATGGACGACGATGACGTGGCCATGCTCCATGGCGCGCAACTGTTCCAGCGACTCGAACCGTTCCAGCACGCCCTGCGGCAGGGTCGGGAAGCGGCGCAGGAACGACACGCGGTAGGCATACAGGCCGATGTGGTGCCAGGCGGGCAGGCCCTCGGCCAGCACGCGCGCGCCGCCGGCCAGCGCATCGCGCGCCCATGGGATCGGCGCGCGCGAGAAATACAGCGCGCGGCCGTCGTTGGCGCAGACCAGCTTGACCACGTTGGGATTGAACAGCGCCTCGGCGTCCGCCAGCGGACAGGCACAGGTGGCGATGTCCGCCTGCGGGCTGTCGGCCAGGCGCGCGGCCACCGCGTCGATGAGTTCCGGTTCGATCAGGGGTTCGTCGCCCTGCACGTTGACCACGATGGCGTCGTCCGGCAGGCCCAGCTGTTCGACGGCCTCGGCCAGCCGGTCGGTGCCGGTGGGGTGGTCGCCACGGGTCATCAGGGCATGCAGGCCATGGGCCCGCGCCGCCTCCTGGACCCGGGCGTCATCGGTGGCGATGTAGACCCGGGCTGCGCCGGATTGCAGCGCGCGTTCGGCGGTGCGCACCACCATCGGCTTGCCGGCGATGTCGGCCAGCGGCTTGTCGGGCAGGCGGGTGGAGGCGGTACGCGCCGGAATCAGGGCGATGAAGCTCACGATGGCGCGGGTCAGGCGGCGGCGGGGGCGGGGGCGGGGGCGTCGTCCAGCGAGCGCGCCTCCGATTCGAGCATGACGGGGATGCCGTCGCGCAGCGGGAAGGCCAGGCGGTCGGCGCGGCAGACCAGTTCGGCCCGGGTCCGGTCGTGTTCGAGGCGGCCCTTGCACAGGGGGCAGACGAGGATGTCGAGAAGGCGGGATTCCATGATCGCGATTCTAAAACAGTTTGGACCGTCACAGCCCGCGTCCGGTCTCGGTATGCGCCGCAAAGCGGGCGGCATCCGGTCCGCACGGGGGGGACGCTGAAGTATTCGCTCTGTTAAGTATTGTTATATTTTGACGCGGCCGTTAGAAATTTCGGGACGGATGGTGGCTATGATGCGCCGCAACACGAGGAAAGAGGAAAAAACAGGACAATGGATTCCAACACCATACGCATCGGGTTGATGCTCATCATCCTGGTCTGGTCTGTCATCAGCGCCATCACCTACATGATGCGCCGCAGTGACAACAAGGGGGCGTTGCGCCAGCTCAAGCAGAATGGCCAGCCCCTGCGCCGTTTGAGCGCCGAGGAACAGGCCCTGCTGCAGCCGTTCCTGGTGCAACCGGCCAAGCCCACCCAAAGCGTGGCGCTGGTGAGCGATGGGGTGTTCCCGCTGCGTGGCGCCTTTGTGCGCCACGGGCTGGAATCGAGCCACGGCGGCACCACCATGCACAACACGCTGGGTGACGTCGATGTGGTGCTGCCCTACGACGCGCTCGATTACCTGCGCGAGGACAACCAGGCCGAAGTGGTGGTGACGGAGAAATTCGCCATCGTGGTCGGGCTGAATGGCGAATTCGACCTGGCGGGCGGGCGCGAGCGCGAAGCGCGGCGGCAGAAGCAGAACCAGCAATGGAACAGCGGCAAGCTGGGCGACATGCAGAATGTGGTCGACGCCGGCGAGGCCGTCGACACGGATCGCGGCGCCCCGGCGGGCCAGGCCGAGCGCGAGTTCGAGCAGGCCATGCGTGTCGAGATCCTGAGCCAGCGCGACGAAACGCCTGCCGAGATCGCGGCGCGGCGCTCCGTCGGCATCGCTTTCTGGCCCGCGATGCTGTGGTTGGCGGCTTTCGGCTGCCTGGGCGTGGCCGCGGCTGGCGGCGGCTGGCCCTGGCTGGCCGGCGCGGCGCCGTGGGCGTTGCTGGCGCTGTGGTTGACCTGGCGCCGCCGCCCGCTGGGCGCGCCGCAGAAGGTCAATCGCGCGCGCGGCGAGCTCAACGCCATTGTGCTGACCAACCCGGCCAACGCGCAGGCGGTGTCGACCCAGCTGTTCCTGGGAGACAAGATCCCGGTATCGCTGCCGGACCATTGGCGCCAAGGGCTGGAATTGCCGGAGGACAGGCGCGTCGACGTCGATCTGCGGGTCGAGGATTACGCCGTGTTGCGGCTCGGGCAGCGTTATTCGGTGGACGAGGAACAGCGCCGGTTCCCGCAAGTGTTCTGGGGCCGCCATGTCACGCTGGCGCTGGCCGGTCTGATCGCCGGCGCCGCGCTGGGCCTGGGGTCTGGCGATCAATTGCCCGGCGATCTCGCGCTGACCACCGCCTGGGCGCGCGGCGCGCCGTTGCGCACCTACGAATCGGCCGCGGCGTTGGCGCAGGATCCGCCCGCGCCGGGCGATATGATCGCGCTCAAGGGCGCCGGGCGCTGCCAGTTCCAGCCGGATGCCGATCGGCCCGGCGAAGTGCATATCGACTGCGCGCGCGTACGCTGGCAGGGCGATGCGCTTGCGGCCAGCGATCTGGGCCTGGCGCCGGCGGTGCTGCAACTGTATTCGGGCGGCTTTCTCAAGACCCGTCCCAACCCGATGATGGATCTGCTGGTGCGCACCCAGGTCTATCGCGGCGCGGCCGCCAACCCGCTGGCCGGCTACAACGCCCGCAATATCTCGGCGCTGACGGTGAGCCGGGTGACCGATCTGATCCTGACCACGGAGTTGGCGTGCGATGCGGCCACTGGCGAGGCCATCGCCGAGTGCGATCGCTTGAAGTCCGGCCTGGTCGACAAGCTGCTGCTGGCGCGCGACGAGCCCGTCAACTGGCTGGAACTGCTGCGGCTGGCGCAGGCCGGCGCCTTCAAGCAGAAGGACAATTCCGACGATGCAGTGATCATTTCGCGCAATGCCGACGAGGTGCGCAACCAGGCCAGGGCCAGCATGGCGCTGGTGGTGCGCCACGCGGTGGCGCGGGCCAGCCAGGATCTGGCCGAGCGCCAGCGCGGCGGCGTGGTGTTGAACGTGGCGCCCGGCCCTTATGCTGAGCTGCCGCAATTGCCGCAGCCGCGCCACAACCGTGCCGGCGATTTCGACCCGCTGCAGGCCTGGAACCAGCGGGCCGCGATGATGGCGGCGGATGGCGCCCTGCCATTCCAGGTCGCCGGCTTCGTTACTGCGGTCGGCAAAGAGGCCTCGGGCGCCACCGTGGTCGACATCGATGCGCAGCGCGCGCTGCGCGACCCCTGGCCGTCGCTGGCGCGCGTGCTGTGGCTCGCGCTGGCGGCATTGCTGCTGTTGGTTCACTTGCCGCTGGCGCTGTTGCGCCTGCGCGCGGCATCTGCCCGCAAGCGTGCCCTGGCGGAATACGCCAAGCGTCCGGCCCCGGCGCGGGCGGCGTTCTTCTAGGCTGGGCGTGGCTGGCGCAGGCGCTGCGCCAGCCAGTCGAACAACAGGGGGTCGGAAAAGCCGGCCCGCACAGGCACTTCCCACAGGCGCGCGTCGTGCAGCGCCGCGCACTTGATGGCGTCCTTGGACGTCACCAGGATGGTCGTGGCCGCCAGGCCCGCGAAGGGCGAACGGGCGTAATCGTGATGATCCGGCAGCGCCAGCGTCGCGGCCAGCGTGATGCCCTGCGACCGCAAGGTGGTGAAAAAGCGTTCGGGATTGCCGATGCCGGCGGCCGCGGCCACGCCTGGCTGGCCGGCGAAGTCCGCCAGCGGTCGCCGGGCGCCATCCTCGATGCGGCGCGCGTCGGCCGGCTCCAGCCACATCGCCACCTGGCGCGGACCCGTCGCCTGCGGCGGCGCGGCGCGGCCGTCGGGCACGCCGATATTGGTCACCACCGCATCCACTTCGCGCAGCCGGCTGGCGGGTTCGCGCAGCGGGCCGGCGGGCAGCAGACGGCCATTGCCGATGCCGCGCGGGTCCTGCACCACGATCTCGACGTCGCGCGCCAGCGCCAGGTGTTGCAGGCCATCATCGGACACGATCACGTCCACCTGCGGATGCTCGCGCAGCAGTGCCTGGGCGGCCAGCGCGCGGCGCGGATGCACCGCCACGGGCGCGCCGGTGGTGCGCGCGATCAGCGCCGGCTCGTCGCCGAACCGCGCCGCTTCCAGTTCTCCCTGGCCGACGCGCGCCTGCGGTCCCAGCTTCACACCATAGCCGCGGCTGACCACGCCGGGCGTGTAGCCGCGCGCGCGCAGGCCCTCGACGGTGGCGATCACCATGGGGGTCTTGCCGGTGCCGCCGACGTAGATATTGCCGATCACCACCACCGGCACGGGGGCGCGGTACGCCGGCCTGCGGCCATCGCGATAGCCGGCGCGCTTGCGCGCCACCACGCGCGCGGTCAGTGCCGCCAGCGGCCGCAGCAGGGTGGAAAGCCAGCCGCCATGCTGCCATTGGCGCGCCAGCAGCGAGGCCTTGGGGGAAGGCGTGTTCACCGGGCGGTCTGGGCGGCGAAGTTGACGCGGCCGATGCCGGCCAGGCGGGCCGCTTCCATCACGTTGATCACGGACTGGTGGGTGGCCTGGGCGTCGGCGTTGATGACCACCAGCGGTTCGGTCTTGCCGGCCGCCGCCTGGCGCAGCACCTCGGCGATCTCGGGCGGCGTGGACACGTCGATCAAGGTGCCGTTGAGCGCATAGCGCCCGTCCTGGCTGATCGCCACTTCCAGCGCCGGCGGGGTTTCCTGTTCGGCCGAGGCCTGTGGCAGCGTGACCTTCAACTGCGTGAAGCGGGCGAAGGAGGTGGTGGCCGCGAGGAAGATGAGGATGACCAACAGGACGTCGATGAGCGGGATCAGGTTGATGTCCAGCTCGTCACGGTCGCCCCGCGAACCCCGGAAATTCATGAACGGTCCTCGCGCGAGCCGGGCGCGACGGCGCGCGCCAGGCGCGCGGCCGAGATTTCCATGGCGTTCAGATAGCCATCGACCCGGCTGCGCAGGTAGCGGTGGGCGATCATGGCGGGAATGGCGATGAGGATGCCGAAGCCGGTGTTGTACAGCGCGATCGAGATGCCGCGGGCCAACTGGGCCGGATCGCCACCGCCGGGCGTGTACGAACCGAAGATCTCGATCATGCCGACCACGGTGCCGAACAGGCCCATCAGCGGCGCCACCACCGCGATGGTGCCGATGGCGGGGATGTAGCGGCTGAGATCGTGGGCGATGGCGCGGCCGGTGTCCTCGACCACGCTGCGCAGTTCCTCGCGCGGCAGGTGGCGGTGGCGCATGACCTCGGCCAGCACGCGGCCCAGCGGGGAATTGCGTTCGAGGCGGTTCAGGGCCTCGGGGCTGTCCTGGCGGTTGCGCAGCATGTCGGCCACCTGTTCGTTCAGGCCGCGCGGCAGGATCTGGCTGCGGCGCAGCGACAGGAAGCGCTCGAAGATCAGCGCCAGGCCCAGCACGGAAGTCGCCAGCAGGGGCCAGATCGGCCAGCCGGCCTCGCGCAAGATGGAAAGCAAAACAGTCGACTCCAGGGGAGGGGCCGGGCGGCGCGCCGGCAACTGATCAAGCCGAAACTGTAACGGCGCGGCGCGGATGTGGCAAGGGTGGCCACCCTCCCAAACTATCCACAGAATTTGTGGATAATTCTGTGTAAAACTTCGCCGGAACGCTTGCGGGCACAGGGCTTGCGCTTGGTTGCTCTCATTTCGAGCAGCTGCGCTTGGCTAAAAATTCCATATAAATCATGGATTTGAGTCGAATTTGCTGGCTTTCGGGCCGGTGGCGGCAAAAATGTCCGGACGCGGTATCATTGCGGCCCGCTGCGTATGTCCTGTGGACAGCTAAGCGTCGGAAAGCCTTATGACAATTGAACTTGCGGTCACAAACAACGTATTTGCGCGGGATATCCTCACAGTTGCCCAGCTGAACCAAGCCGTGGGGCAATTGTTGGAGCGCAGCATTCCGGCGCTGTGGGTGCGCGGCGAGATTTCCAACTTCACGCAGGCGGCTTCCGGGCATTGGTACTTCACGCTCAAGGACAGCCGCGCCGCGGTGCGGGCCGTCATGTTCCGGGGCCGCGCCAGCGCAGTAGGGTTCGTGCCGCGCGCCGGCGACCAGGTCGAAATCAGGGCCAGGGTGTCACTGTACGAGCCGCGCGGCGATTATCAACTGCAGGCCGACGCCATGCGCCGCGCGGGTATCGGCAACCTCTACGAGGCTTTCCTGCGCTTGAAGGAACAACTGGCCGCCGAGGGCCTGTTCGATCCGGCGCGCAAGCGCGAGCCGGTGCCGCTGCCGCGCGCCATCGGCGTGATTACGTCGCTGCACGCGGCCGCGTTGCGTGATGTGCTGTCGGCGTTGGCGCGGCGCGCGCCGCAAGTGCCCGTCATCATCTATCCGGCGCCGGTGCAGGGCGCGGACGCGGCTGGCCGGCTGGCCGCGCAGATCCGCCTGGCCAATGCGCGGGGCGAGGTCGACACGCTGCTGCTGGTGCGCGGCGGCGGCAGCATCGAGGATCTCTGGAGTTTCAACGACGAGGACCTGGCGCGCGCCATCGATGCCAGCGCCATCACCACCATCAGCGGGGTCGGCCATGAAACCGACTTCACCATCGCCGATTTCGTTGCCGACGTGCGCGCGCCCACCCCGACCGCGGCCGCCGAGCTGGCGTGCGTGCCGCGTTCGGACCTGCTCGGCCGCGTGATGTATGCGGCCGAAACGCTGGCGCGCGGCCAGCAACGCCGACTGGAGCGCGCCGCGCAGCGGCTGGACCGCGCCACCGCGCAACTGGTGTCGCCGGCGCAGCGCCTGGAGCACCAGCGTGAGCGCCTGAGCAGCCTGGGCTACCGCCTGGCGGCGGCCTGGGCCGGCCCGCAGGCCCGGCGCGGCGCCCGCGTCAATCTGCTGGCGCAACGCCTGGCGCACCGCGCGCCCGAGGTGCGCAGGGGCGCCGAGCGCCTGGCGGCGGCCACGCGGCAACTGGGCCAGGCGCATGCGCGCCTGCTGGCGCGGCGCCGCGACCGGCTGGCGGCCGTCAGCGCGCAGCTGCGCGCCCTCGATCCCGGCAATACGCTGGCGCGCGGCTATGCGATCGCCCGCGACGCCGAGGGCCGCATCGTGCGCGATGCCGCTACCCTGGCGGCAGGGCAGGGCCTGGACCTGAGCTTCGCCCAGGGGGGCGCCCGCGTCGAGATCACGCAGGTGCGCGAGACGCGCGATCTCTGACGCGCAGGGCCTCGATGCCCGCGCCCTGCGAGGGTGAGGGAGTCCGATATCGCGGCCAGGGGCCGGGGTGCCGCGTCACCGGAAGGAGCTTCGTCACGAACGGGGCCGCGCGGCGGCGCGAGGCATGTGCCCATCCCCGTTAACCCCGCGCTGCCGCGGGGTTAACGCGGTATCCTCGTTGAGTTGCCGATACAATTGAACGGCTTGATCGTGCACTCAACAGAAGGAACCGACACATGGCACATACTCTTCCCCCCCTGCCTTACGATATGGACGCGCTGGCTCCGCACATCTCGAAAGAGACGCTGGAGTACCACTACGGCAAGCACCACCAGACCTACGTCACGAACCTGAACAACCTGATCCCGGGCACCGAGTTCGAGAACCTGTCGCTGGAAGACATCGTCAAGAAGTCCTCGGGTGGCATCTTCAACAACGCCGCGCAGATCTGGAACCACACCTTCTACTGGAACAGCCTGGCTCCCAAGGCCGGCGGCGCGCCGACCGGCAAGCTGGCCGACGCCATCAACGCCAAGTGGGGCAGCTTCGACGCCTTCAAGGAAGCCTTCAACAAGTCGGCCGCCGGCAACTTCGGTTCGGGCTGGACCTGGCTGGTCAAGAAGGCCGACGGCTCGGTCGACATCGTCAACACCAGCAACGCCGCCACCCCGCTGACCACGGCCGACAAGCCGCTGCTCACCTGTGATGTCTGGGAACACGCGTACTACATCGACTACCGCAACGCCCGTCCCAAGTACCTGGAGAACTTCTGGGCGCTGGTGAACTGGGAGTTCGCGGCCAAGAATTTCGCCTGATTCCGCTGCGCGCCCGGCGCGCACCGCAAGGCCGAAGCCCCTCGCATCGCGAGGGGCTTTTTCGTTTGGCGTCCCGCGGAAAGTGCCACTGAAATACGGCATTGCATGATTCTATTTTGTATATTGTCGAATCTATTCTGTCGAAAATGAGAATAAATCTCCCTTTCTTCTCGCCTACCGCGCGGGAGAGCTCCCGCTATTGTTAAAGGCAGTCTGCGGCCGAGCCATGGGGCCAAGGATCGCGGCATGCCCGCCACAACACCGTGGTGCTTGACGGGAAGGGAAGCATGTTGCGTTTGTTTTCGGGGTTGAATATCGGCGCGCGCATCGGCGTGCGTCTGTCGGGCGCGTTCCTGATGGTGGCGCTGCTGGGCGGCTGCATCGGCGCGTTCGGGGTGTGGGGGCTGGGCCGCATCAACGACATGAACGACCAGATCGCCGGGGTCGAATTCCGGGGGCTGTCCGACATCAAGGAAGCCAACATCAGCCTGATCGCCGCCGGCCGCGCGCGCAAGAGTTTCCTGGGCGCCACTACCCAGGAAGAAAGGCAGGCGCTGCGTGCCGAGTTCGACCGCGATGTCGCCAGCCTGGAGCGTCTGCGCGCCAAGGCAGCGCAAAGCTTCATCCGCGAGGGCGGCAAGCGCCTGCTGGCGCAATTCATCGAAGCCGAAGAGGTCTGGAAGCGCGAGGCCATCGAGTTCTTCGACGCGGCCCAGGCGCTGCCGCTGGCGCGGACCGATGACGCCATCGTCAACATCACGAAGCGCGCCGCTGCGTCTTCGGGCAAGGCCGAGGCGCTGATCACCGAACTGGTCCAGGCCAAGGAAAATGCGGCCGACCGCGCGGTGCAGGAAGTCACCGATCTCTACCGCAGCACCCGGCTCATCATGATCGGGCTGTCGCTGGCCGGCGTGGCCCTGGGCCTGTTGCTCGGCTGGCTGGTGACGCGCGGTATCACCCGGCCGCTGGGGCGGGCGGTGGAAGCGGCGCGCCGGGTCGCCAACGGCGACCTGAGCGGCGACATCCAGGTCACCTCGCGCGATGAGACCGGCGACCTGATGGCCGCGCTCAAGGCCATGAACGAAAACCTGGCGCGCATCGTGCGCGATGTGCGCGACGGCTGCGAGAGCATCGCCTCGGCTTCCTCGCAGATCGCGCAAGGTAATGCCGACCTGTCGCAGCGCACCGAGGAGCAGGCGGCATCGCTGGAGCAGACCGCAGCCTCGATGGAGCAGCTCACCAGCACCGTGCAGCAGAACGCCAGCAATGCCGGCGAGGCCGAAAAGCTGGTGACCCAGGCGTCGGCGGTGGCGGCGCGCGGCGGCGAGGTGGTCAATGTGGTGGTCCAGACCATGGGCGCGATTTCCGAAAGCTCGCGCCGCATCGCCGACATCACCAGCGTGATCGACGGCATTGCCTTCCAGACCAACATCCTGGCGCTGAACGCGGCGGTCGAGGCCGCGCGCGCCGGCGAGCAGGGCCGTGGTTTCGCGGTGGTGGCGGGCGAGGTCCGCACCCTGGCGCAGCGTTCCGCGGTGGCGGCCAAGGAAATCAAGGCCCTGATCGACGAATCGGTCCATCGCGTCGAAGGCGGCACGCGCCAGGCCGACGAAGCCGGCAACACCATGCGCGAGGTCGTCGACAGCGTGCGTCAGGCCGCGATCCTGGTGCATGAAATCGCCAGCGCCTCGGCCGAACAATCCACCGGCATCGGCCAGGTCAACCAGGCCGTGGCGCAAATGGACACGGTGACCCAGCAGAACGCCGCGCTGGTGGAGCAGGCCGCCGCCGCGGCCGGCAGCATGCAGGATCAAGCCAGCCGCCTGTCGCAGCAGGTGCGCCGCTTCAAGGTCGACGCCGGTGGGGCGCCGCAGGCCCGCCTGATCGAGGCCGGCCGCGCCACGCCGCATCCCGCGGTCGCGGCGCCGCGCCAGGACCCGGTCGTGACGCGCCCGGCGCTCAGCCATGCCGGGGAAGATGACTGGTCGTCATTCTGAGGGCGACGGCAGTTTGTGGGCTGCGCGTCAGGCGGCGATGGTAAGGTGTAGCCTCGTCTGGTTCCGTCCCTTGTCGCCCGACCTCGCCCATGCCCCTGCCCACTCCGTTGCGCCGTGTCGCCACCGGCTCCCGTCATCTGTTGCGCCGCAAGGCGCGTCAAACCAATCGCCTGTCTCGCAAGAGCCTGCCCGTGGCCCTGCTGCTGGGCGGCGCAGCGCTGGTGGCGCTGGTCTCGCTCGGATTCGCCTATCTGGCGGACCTGGCGCTGGAATGGAATCGGGAGTGGGTCGGCCGCGCCGGTTGGCTGGCGTTGCTGGTGTTGCCTTGCGCGCTGGCGGCCTTGCGCTGGGCCACCTTGCGATTCGCGCCCAATGCCGCGGGCAGCGGCATCCCGCAGGTCATCGGCGCCTTGTCGCTGCCGCCTGGGCCAAGCCAGCGCAGCCTGGTGTCACTGGTCCAGGTGCTGTGGAAGATCCCCCTGGCATTCTTCGGCATGCTGGCTGGCGCCTCGATCGGGCGCGAAGGGCCATCGGTCCAGGTCGGCGCCGCCGTTATGCTGGCCTGGGGCGATTTCTGGAAACGCCGCGGGTTGCAACTGCGTGGCTTCCATGCCAATGAACTGATCGCCGCTGGCGCCGCCGGCGGCCTGGCCGCGGCCTTCAACGCGCCGCTGGCGGGCGTCATCTTCGCCATCGAGGAACTGGGGCGCGGCACGGCGCTGCGCTGGCAGCGGCTGGTGCTGATCGGCGTGCTGGCGGCCGGCTTCCTGGTGGTTGCGGTGCAGGGCAACAACCCCTATTTCGGCGCCTTTGCCGGCGCGCCGCTGGCCCACGGCATGTTGTGGTGGGTGCTGATCTGCGCCGCGCTCAACGGCGCGCTGGGCGGCATCTTCGCGCGCCTGCTGGGCAAGGGGCCGGCAGCGATGGCGCCGGCGTCCTGGCGCGCCTGGGTGCGCGCGCATCCCATCTGGACAGCGTTCGCGATGGGCCTGGTGCTGGCCGTGATCGGCCTGGCCACCGCCGGCAGTGTGTATGGCACGGGCTACGGCGCGGCCGCCGACCTGCTGTCGGGCGAAACCCAGCACGTGCTGCCCGCCGGCTTCGGCCTGGCCAAGCTGGCCGCGACCGTCGCCTCCTACTGGGCCGGCATTCCTGGCGGGATCTTCACGCCAGCGCTGACCACTGGTGCCGGCATCGGCCACCACATCTGGGAGCTGGCCGGCGAAGGCGTGGACCAGCGCGTGCTGGTGCTGGTGTCGATGGCGGCGTTTCTGGCCGCCGCCACCCAGGCGCCGCTGACGGCCAGCGTGGTGGTCATGGAAATGACGGGCAGCCAGCCGATGCTGTTCTGGCTGCTGGTCGGTTCGCTGCTGTCCTCCGGCGTGTCGCGCCAGTTCTGCCCGCAGCCTTTCTATCACCTGGCGGCCGGCCGTTTCCGGCGCCAGGCCATCGTCGGCGCCGGGCGGGCCGCCCGCGCCGGCACGCCGGCGCCATAAGGGCGGATGGCGTACGGTGAGTGAACAGCTGCTGGACAGCGTCCGTGCTGCGGACATCCTGGGGATGCACCAACTTGGCGCGAAATCCGGTGCGTTAAGATCGACCGCATCCCATTTTTCCCACTTCGATCCGAGCATCCCATGACCGTGCATGCCTTTATCTGTGACGCGATCCGCACCCCCTTCGGCCGCTACGGCGGCGCGCTGGCTCCCGTGCGTCCCGACGACCTCGCGGCCGTTGCCATCAAGGCGCTGGTCGCGCGCAATCCCGGCGTGCGCTGGGAAGAGCTGGACGATGCCATCATGGGCTGCGCCAACCAGGCCGGCGAAGACAACCGCAACGTTGCGCGCATGGCCACGCTGCTGGCCGGCCTGCCGGTCGAAGTGCCCGGCGCCACCGTCAACCGCCTGTGCGGTTCCGGCCTGGACGCCATCGGCAGCGCCGCCCGCGCCATCCGCGCGGGTGAAGCCGGCCTGATGCTGGCCGGCGGCGTTGAAAGCATGAGCCGCGCGCCGTTCGTCATGGGCAAGGCCGACAGCGCCTTCTCGCGCAGCGCCGCCATCTACGACACCACCATCGGCTGGCGCTTCATCAACAAGCTCATGAAGGCCCAGTACGGCGTCGATTCCATGCCGGAAACCGCCGAGAACGTCGCCGACGATTTCAAGATCAACCGCGAAGACCAGGACCGGTTCGCCCTGGCCAGCCAGCAAAAGACCGCGCGCGCCCAGAAGGAAGGCTTCTTCGATGCCGAGATCGTGCCGGTCTCCATCGCCCAGAAAAAGGGCGATCCGGTCATCGTGTCCAAGGACGAACATCCGCGCGAAACCAGCATCGAAGCGCTGGCCAAGCTCAAGGGCGTGGTGCGTGAAGGCGGTACGGTCACGGCCGGCAACGCCTCGGGCGTCAACGACGGCGCCGCCGCGTTGCTGCTGGCCGACGAAAAGGGCGCCGCCCGCCATGGCCTGACGCCGCGCGCCCGCGTGGTCGGCATGGCCACTGCCGGCGTTGCGCCGCGCATCATGGGCATCGGGCCGGCGCCCGCCACCCGCAAGGTGCTGGCCCAGACCGGCCTGACGCTGGAGCAGATGGACGTGATCGAGCTGAACGAGGCGTTCGCCGCCCAGGGCCTGGCCGTGCTGCGTCAGCTGGGCATTGCCGACAACGATCCGCGCGTCAACCCCAATGGCGGCGCCATCGCTCTGGGCCATCCGCTGGGCGCCAGCGGCGCGCGCCTGGCGACCACCGCGATCAACCAGCTGCATCGCACCGGCGGCCGCTACGCCCTGTGCACCATGTGCATCGGCGTGGGCCAGGGCATTGCCCTGATCATCGAGCGCGTCTGATTTTCACGCGGCTCCGGCCGGGGCCGCGACGCGCGGCGCCAGGCCGGCCTGCCGGATGGCCAAGCAAAAGGGAGCCCGCAGGCTCCCTTTCTCATGGCGCCGCCAGCGCGGCCGGCGGTTTCAGGGCAAGCCGTCGATCTTGCGCCCGGCCTTCATGCCGTGGTCTTCGTACCAACCTTGCGCCATTTCCAGCGCGTAGCGCACCGGTTTCTTGGAGCAATGAGTGTCGTCGCTCTGCGGCGCCATGTCCTCGATGTTGACGATGGTGCCGTCGTCGGCGATAAAGGCGATCGACAGCGGCAGCAGGGTGTTATGCATCCAGAAGCACTGCAGGTCGGGCTGTTCGAACACGAACAGCATGCCGTCGTTGCCGCTCAGTTCCTTGCGGAACATGAGGCCGACGCGGCGGGTGGCTTCCGTATTGGCCACCTCTGCGCGGATAATATGGATGCCGGCAGCCAGTTGCGTGGTGGGCAGGGGAGGCTGCGGACCGCTCTGCGCGTGGGCGGCCAGCGGCAGGGCCAATGTGGCCGCGCCCAGCAGTGCCACGGCCGCCTTGCGCGTTGCCGCCTGAATGAACGCCGTCTTGGACAACGCACGACCTACCCGAAACAACACAGCATTCTTCAGCATAACCACACGCGATAATCGCAGTAATAAGAAAATAACAAGGCGGGGCTCGAAAGCCCCGCCTGATAATGGCGCAACCTTACCGTTGCGCTGTAAAGGGTAACTCAGGCAGCAGTGATATTGAGCGCCTGTTTGCCTTTGGGCCCCTGAATAATCTCGAAAGCCACTTTCTGGCCTTCCTTCAGGGTTTTAAAACCATTCATCTGGATGGACGAGAAGTGGGCGAACAGATCTTCACCGCCATCGTCGGGCGTAATGAAGCCGAACCCCTTTGCATCGTTGAACCATTTGACGGTGCCCGTCGATTTGGGATTGTCCCCTTGGACGGCGGTTGCGGTCGTATCAGACATGCGGACTGCCTCATTGAATCGTATGTTGACAGAAGGGCATCGCGGCCTAGACCCCTGTCCCCCCTCCGGCTTCCTGGCAGGTTTTCGGTGAATTGAAAACCCCAGAATGCGTGGATAATGCGCCGCTTTTCTTTGCGGAGTCAAGTATGGAAACTACGCATTTCTACGTGTAATTTTGCGTAAGTTACATGCAGGTCGTCCCCTGATTAAATAGAATAGCCGCCCTATGAGTTCTACCTTGGATACCCAGCATGATTTGGTCGTCGAAAAGGCGCCGGCCCGCGTTGCGCCGCCGCCGATGTACCAGGTTTTGCTGCTCAATGACGACTACACCCCGATGGAGTTTGTCGTGAAGGTGCTGCAGAAGTTCTTCAACAAGAATCACGAAGAAGCCACGCGCATCATGTTGCAGGTGCATCACGAAGGCCGTGGTGTCTGCGGCGTTTATCCGCGCGACCTGGCCGCCACCCGGATTGCCCAGGTGGCGCAGTATGCGCGGGCGCGCCAGCATCCGCTGCAATGCGTGATGGAACCAGTCTGAACCCGCAGGCCCCGCGCCGCCGCGACAGGCGGGGCGCTGCCGCACCGGGTCACAAAGCAGGAACCGCGCACCGGGAAGCGCGCGGAAAAATCAGGTCGGCAGCTCCGCCGCAAAGGAGCATCGCATTCGAGTAGGCGGGGAGGTTTGCCGTGAGTGGAAAGAACAGCAAGACCTGGCTGGCGGTCGCCGGCGCAATCGTGGTGGCCGGCGCCCTGGGCGTGGGGTGGTGGATGGGCAAGGGCGGCGAGTCGGCCGCGCCTGGTGCGCCACCGGTGGCCAGCGCGCCGGCAGCGGCGCCCGCCGCCGCGGCGGGTGATGCCAAGCCGCAGGCCTTGCCCGCCACGGCCACGGTCGGGTCGGCCGATCCGTTCGCCGCGCTCAATTGCCAGCCGCGCCAGTACAACGACGCGCTGTCGCTCGCGGTCACTTTCACCCAGCCAGTCGATGCCAAGGCCGACCTGAACAAATTCCTGCAGGTGATCGACACCGGCGCGGCCTCGGGAAAACCCGACCGTGACAACGAGCAGGCCGCCCAGAATGGCGACCAGCCGGCATCGGTCAAGCCGGGCGATGCCGCGCCCAAAGGCAAGGTCATCCAGGGAAGCTGGGTGGTCGGATCGAATCCGCGCATGGTGTATTTCCCTTATGTCCAGCCGCAGCGCTCGTACGCCATTGCGGTACGCGCGGGCTTGCCCGGCGCCGGCGACAAGGGGGTGCTGGCCACCGCTTCGCATTGTGCCGTGACCACCGACGCCATGCCGCCCTCGTTCTATTTCGCCAGCCGCGGCGTGGTGCTGCCGGCAGGGCAGAATGGCGGCCTGCCGGTGGCGACCGTCAACATGCCCGAAGTCGACGTGCAGTTCCTGCGCGTGGCTCCCGAGCGCGTGCCGGAACTGTTCGAAACGGTGCTGGGGATCGGCCGCAACAGCGCCGCATCGGAGGATGACGAGTCCGGCGGCTACGACGAAGACAGCTGGCGCTATTCCGGCAATCGCAGCCTGAAGGGCTCGGTCAGCAACTGGGACCTGGATCGCCTGAACACGCTGACCACCAGCGTCTACCAGGGCCGTTTCCTGACGGACGACAAGCCCAACCGCCGCCACGTCACTTTCCTGCCGGTCGAAGGCATCAAGGAACTGCAGGAACCCGGCATCTACGTCGCGGTGATGAGCCAGCCCGGCCGTTTCCGCTATGAGTACCAGGTTACTTATTTCTATGTCAGCGATATCGGTCTGCACGCCCGCCGCTACAGCGACCGCATCGAGGCCTACTCGGTGTCGCTCAAGAGCGGCCAGGCGATTTCCGGCGCGCTGTTCGAGCTGGTGGACGGCGCCGGTAAGACGCTGGCCAAGGCCCAGGCGGATGCCCAGGGCCACGTGCGCTTCGACGGCAGTTTCACCAACGCCCGTGTCATCCGCGCCTCGCGCGACAAGGAAATGACCGTGCTGGCGCTGGCCGAACCGGCGCTGGACCTGTCCGAATTCGATATCGGCGGCCATATCTCCCGCCCCAACAATCTGTTCGTCTACGCCGGCCGCAACCTCTACCGCCCCGGCGAAACCTTCCATGTGTCGGTATTGCCGCGCGACCTCGACGGCCGCGTGATGCCGGCTTCGCCGTTGACTGCCACCATCAAGCGTCCCGACGGCCGCGTGGTTTCGACCAACCTGTGGCAGCCGGCCAAGGACATGCAAGGCTATGTCGAGCGCGCCATCGACCTGCCGCCCGACGCCCAGACCGGCGCCTGGATGCTGGAACTGCGCGTTGACCCGGCATCGCGCGCGCCGGACGCCTCGTGGAAGTTCCAGGTCGAGGAATTCCTGCCCGAGCGCATGAAGATGGCGCTGACGTCCGACCAGGAAGTGCTGTCGCCGAACGAGACCCTGACGATCGATGTGCAGGGCGACTACCTGTATGGCGCGCCGGCCGCCGGCAACCGCCTGCTGTCCAGTTTCCAGGTCAAGCGCGACCGCTATGCATTGCCGCAGCAATGGCCCGGTTTCATCTTCGGCGACGTGGCCGACGATTCGCGCCGCCATTTCGAAGAGCTGCCGGAAGCCGCGCTGGATTCGACCGGCGCCGCGCAGTTGGAGGTCGAACCGCGCACCGAGGGCACCCACTCGCCCATGAAAGTGCGGGTATCGGCCAGTCTGCTGGAATCGGGCGGCCGCCCGGTGGTGCGTTCGATCGAGCGCAGCGTCTGGCCCGCTGACAAACTGATCGCCGTGCGTCCGCAGTTCGACGGCGATGTGGCGCGCGAAGGCTCCCCGGCCGCATTCGAAGTGCTGCGCGTGGATGCGCAGGGCAAGATCGCGCCGCTGGCGCAGGCGCAGATGCGCCTGTATCGCGAGGAACGCCAATATTACTGGCGCTTCGACGACCAGCGCGGCTGGAACAGCGGCTACACCGAAACCGAGGAACTGCTCGACTCGCGCGAGATCGCGCTGAAGGACCGCGGCCAGTTCACGGTGCCGGTCAAGTGGGGCCGCTACCGCCTGGAAATCGCCGATCCTGAGACGGGCGAGACCCTGCGCTACCGTTTCTACGCGGGCTGGGATGCCCAGGATGCCGACGCCATGGGCAACCGCCCCGACCGCGTGCAGATGAAGCTCGAAGGCGTGCCGGCCAAGCCGGGCGACAGCGTCAAGCTGACCCTGACGCCGCCGCACGACGGCCAGGCCCTGATCACCGTCGAGGGCGACCGCATGCTGTGGTCGACCTGGGTGGCCGTGAAGGCGACCGGCACGCAAGTCGAAATTCCGATCGACAAGAGCTGGAAGCGCCATGACCTGTACGTGGCCGCGGCGGTATTCCGCCCTGGCAGCGAAGGTGATCGCGTGACCCCGGCGCGCGCGCTGGGCCTGACGTTCCTGCCGATCGCCAGCGTCGACCGCAAGCTCGACGTCAAGCTGACGGCCGCCGCCAAGACCGAACCCGAGACCAAGACCACCGTTCGCGTGAAGGTCGACGGCGCCCAGGGCAAGCAGGCCATGGTGACGCTGTCGGCGGTCGACGTCGGCATTCTCAACATCAACCAGTACCGCACGCCCGATCCGCTCGACTTCTTCTTCGGCAAGCACCGCTACGCGCCCGAATTGCTGGACATGTACGGCAAGCTGATCGAGAAGATGGACGGCACCAAGGGCAAGCTGAAGTGGGGCGGCGATGCCGCTATGCGCGGCGACAGCAAGAGCCTGCCCAAGAAGGTCAAGCTGGTCGACCTGTTCTCGGGGCCGGTCAAGCTCAATGACAAGGGCGAGGCCGACATCCCGCTGGACCTGCCGGACTTCAACGGCACGCTGCGCCTGATGGCAGTCGCGTTCACCGCCGACAACTTCGGCAGCACCGACGCCGAAATGGTGGTGGCGGCGCCGATCGTGGCCGAGCTGAACACGCCGCGCTTCATCACTCCGGGCGACCAGGCCGCGATCGCGCTGGACGTGACCAACCTGAGCGGCGCCGACCAGAAGGTGACGGTCAAGCTGGAAGCGCTGGATCCGGTCGGCATCGTCGACGGCACCCGCACCGTAACGCTCAAGGACAAGCAGCGCACTACGCTGCGCTTTACCGCCAGCACCACCGGCTCGTATGGCCTGGGCCTGATGCGCCTGACCGTGGACGGGCAGGGCGGCGCCAAGCCGATCCATATCGTGCGTGAATCGGTGCTGCAGGTGCAGCCGGCCTACGCGGCCGAGCGCCAGGTGCGCCGCCTGCGCTTGAACCCGGGCGAGTCCAACACGCCGCAGGCGTCGTGGGTGGCGTCGTACTACCCGGACTCGACCACGGTCAGCATGACGGTTTCGAACCGTCCGCCGATCAACGTCAACCGCGTGGTCGAAGGCCTGCTCAACTACCCCTACGGCTGCACCGAGCAGACCATCAGCGCGACGCTGCCGTGGGTGCTGATCGACGAGGAAGCGGCCAAGCAGTTTGGTCTGAAGCCGCGCACCCAGGCCGAGCGCGAGGCCAAGGTCGCGGGCGCCCTCGGCCGCCTGTCGGGCATGCGCAACGCGGCCGGCTCCTACAACCTGTGGAGCAGTTCGTCGGCGCGCGATGTGTGGCTGACGGCCTACGCCGTGGGCTTCATGCAGGATGCGCGCGACAAGGGCTTCGCGATTCCCGAAGCCTCGCTGGATCGTTCGCGCCAGTGGCTGCTGGAGCAGGTGCAGCAGAGCAGCGGTTCGTTCGGCACCTGGTCGGCCAATCTGAAGCGCGACTTCGAGTCGGGCCGCCTGGACAGCAGCGGCATGAGCGTGCTGCGTGAAGACCATCGCCGCTTCGCCGGCCTGGCCACGGCCGCCCTGGCGCTGGCGCGCGACAAGAAGGCGCCGCTGTCGACGGTGCGCCAGCTGTTCGACAACTACCAGGACCGCGCGCGTTCGCCGCTGCCCCTGATCCAGCTGGCCGCGGCGTTCAAGCTGATGGGCGACGAAGGGCGCATGAAGAGCGCGCTCGACCAGGCCATGACGCGCGAGTACGGCATCACCCGCCGCGCCAACAGCTATTACGATGACTGGCTCGGCGACTACGGCAGCGCCGTGCGCGATTACGCCCTGTCATATGCGCTGGCCAATCAGTACGGGCTGCATCACGACCGCGTCGAGAACCTGATGACGCAATTGGCCGCGCGCATGGGCAACCGTTCGTACCTGTCGACCCAGGAACAGATGGCGCTGTTGCTGGCGGCGCGTGCCGCCGGGGGCGACAAGTCGACTCCCTGGCAGGCCACGCTGACCATCAACGGCGCGCGCAAGGCGCTCGAAGGCGGCAGGGCCGACCGCAGCGTTTCGCTGAGCGCGGCCGATCTGGCCGGCACCCAGCTCGTCAATACCGGCAGCCAGTCGCTCTTCGTCGAGTACGACATCCAGGGCAGCCCGACCACCGCGCCGGCGCCGCGCAGCGATGTGATCAAGCTCAAGCGCGGCTGGTATCGTCCGGACGGCAAGCCCTGGGATGGCGGCACGCTGCAGACGGGCGACATGCTGGTGGTGTGGGTCCAGGCCAGCGCCAACCAGAACATTCCCGACGGCCTGCTGGTGGACCGCGTGCCCGCCGGCTTCGAGGTCGAGAACCTGAACCTGTCGCAGAGTCCCGAGATGCAGGACTGGAGCATTGGCGGCCGCCGCGTGGCCGACGCGATGTCCGATCCCAACATCAAGCACCGCGAGTTCCGCGATGACCGCTATGTCGCGGCGGTCGCGCTGGGCCGTGGCAAGGTCGATGTGTTCTACCTGGTGCGGGTCGTGACGCCGGGCCGCTACGCGGTGCCGTCGACCGTGGCCGAAGATATGTACCGGCCCGAGATCCGTGGCGTAGGCGAGCAATGGAGCACGGTCGAAATCCGCGATCGCAGCGCCAAGCAGCGTCCTTGAACCCCGCCGCCACCCCGCCGGCGGGCGCCTCGCGCGCCCGCCGCTGGCGGCGGCGCGGACTCTACGCGGCCAGCGTGTGTGTAGCGCTGGCCGCGTTGTTATTCGTGTTCGACCGCCTCTATCCCTTGCCCCCCATCGATTCCGGCGGCGCGGCGGTGGTGGTCGCCGCCGACGGCACGCCATTGCGCAACTACCCCAGCCGCGATGGCATCTGGCGCTATCCGGTCAAACCGGAACAGGTGTCGCCGCACTATCTGGACACCTTGCTGACCTATGAGGACCGCTGGTTCTACTGGCATCCCGGGGTCAATCCGGTGTCGCTGGCGCGCGCGGGCTGGCAATGGGCCACCAATCGCCGCATCGTCTCGGGAGGCTCGACCCTGACCATGCAGGTGGCGCGCCTGATCGATCCGCAACTGGCCGGCAAGCCGTCGCGCACGATAGCGGCCAAGCTGCGCCAGGCCTGGCGCGCCGTGCAGCTGGAAATGCACTACAGCAAGGATGAGATCCTGTCGCTGTACCTGACGCATGCCCCGATGGGCGGCATTGTCGAAGGGGTGGAGATGGGCGCGCGCCTGTGGCTGGGCAAGCCCGCGCGCGACCTCAGCCCGGCCGAGGCGGCGATGTTGACCGCCTTGCCGCAGGCGCCGTCGCGGCTGCGGCCGGACCGCCATCCGCAGGCCGCGCAGGCGGCGCGCGACAAGGTGTTGGACCGCATGGTCGAACTGGGCCGCTGGACGCCGGCCGAAGTCGCCGATGCCAAGATCGAACAGGTGGTGGCGCCGCCACTGCGCGCCCGCTGGCTGGCGCCGCTGGCCGCGCAACGCCTGCTGCAGGAGGCCGGACGGCCCCGGGCCGGCTCGCACCGTCCGGGCAACCGGCCGCCGGTCCTGACCTCGACCCTGGATGCCGACATGCAGGCGGCGGTCGAGCGCATGCTGCTGGATCGTGTCGACAATCTGCCGCCCAAGGTCTCGATGGCGGTGCTGGTGATGGACAACGACACGCTGGCGGTCAAGGCCTACGCCGGTTCCGCGGATTTTTCCGACGATACCCGTTACGCCCATGTGGATATGGTGCGCGGCGTGCGTTCGCCCGGCTCGACCCTCAAGCCATTCCTGTATGCGCAGGCCCTCGATGATGGCCTGATCCATTCGGAAAGCCTGCTGATCGACGCGCCGCTGTCGTTCGGTGGCTACGCCCCGGGCAACTTCCAGGCGTCCTTCTCGGGGCCGGTCAGTGTGGCGCAGGCGCTGCAGCGCTCGCTCAATGTGCCGGCGGTGGACCTGCTGGACCGGGTCGGACCGAACCGCTTCGCCTCGGTTATGCTGACGGGCGGGGTCTGGCTGCGTCTGCCTGCGGGCGCCGAGCCGAACCTGAGCTTGATTTTGGGCGGGGGCGGCACCACATTGGAAGAACTGGTGGGGGCTTATCGGGCCCTGGCCCGTGGCGGCATCTCCGGGCGTCCGCGCCTGCGGCCGGAGCAGCCCCGGGTCGAGTCCCGTATGATGAGCGCAGGCGCGGCCTGGATTGTCCGCGACATCCTGGAGGGGGGCGGCCACCCGGACCGGCCCTTTTACCAGTCGGGCAGCCCGGCGCGGCGGCTGGCCTGGAAAACCGGGACGAGTTTCGGATTCCGGGACGCCTGGGCGGTCGGCGTGACCGACAGCTGGACCATCGGCGTGTGGGTGGGCCGGCCGGACGGCACCCCCAATCCCGGGTTTTTCGGGGCGAATGTGGCGGCGCCGCTACTGCAGGATATCGTCGCGGCCCTGCCCGAAGGCGTCCAGCACGTGCGCGTGCGGCCCGCCACGGTGCAGCCGGTCGTGACCTGCTGGCCGCTGGGCTACCGGCTGGGCAGCGTGCCGTCGGGAGAGTGTCCCGAACAGCGCGCGGCCTGGGCCTTGAATGACACGGTGCCGCCGTCGTTCGCCGGCTATGCCGATGCCACCCAGGGGCCGCTGCGCCTGGGCGGGGTGGCCAGCGGTTCGGTATTGCGGCCCGTGCCTGGCAGCGACCAGGTGGCGGTGGATGTGGATGTGCAGGGCGCCGAAGGAGAAGTTTGGTGGATGCTCGACAGCCGCGTGGTGGGTCATGCCGCGTCGGGTCGTCCGTTTAATCTGGTGCTGACGCGGGACGGACGGTATACGCTTACCGTCATGGACGCGCAAGGCCGTCATGACAGCGTGGTTTTTGAAATCGCTGGCGTTACGCCCTGATCGGCATAGAATATGAATCGTGTATTTGCCCGCTTCGATGCGTTACGGAGGAAGCGTGATTTCCCAAGAGCTTGAAGTCAGCCTGCATATGGCTTTCGTCGAGGCCCGTTCGGCCCGGCACGAATTTATTACCGTCGAGCACCTGTTGCTCGCGCTGCTCGATAACGCTTCCGCGGTTGAAGTGTTGCGCGCCTGCGCCGCCAACCTGGATGACCTGCGCCGCAACCTGCGTCAGTTCGTTTCGGAAAACACGCCGGTGATCCCCAGCGGCGCGGAAGTCGATACCCAGCCCACGCTGGGTTTCCAGCGCGTCATTCAGCGCGCGATCATGCACGTGTCCGCGGGCGGCACCGGCAAGAAGCCGGTCACCGGCGCGAACGTGCTCGTGGCCATTTTCGGCGAAAAGGATTCGCACGCCGTGTACTACCTGCAACAGCAGGGCGTGACGCGGCTGGACGTGGTGAATTTCCTGTCGCATGGCATTACCAAACAGCCACAGGTGGAGTCCGCCGCCGTGCAGAAAGAGCAGCAGACCAATGGTGAAGAGCAGGGCGAATCGCGCCAGTCGCCGCTGGACCAGTATGCAACCGACCTGAACGCCGCGGCGTTGGCCGGCCGCATCGATCCGCTGATCGGGCGCGAGCACGAAGTCGAGCGCGTGATCCAGGTGCTGTGCCGTCGGCGCAAGAACAACCCGCTGTTGGTGGGCGAGGCAGGCGTGGGCAAGACCGCCATCGCCGAGGGCCTGGCCTGGCGCATCACGCGCGGCGAAGTGCCCGAGATCCTGCAGGCCGCGCAAGTGTTCGCGCTGGACATGGGCGCGCTGCTGGCCGGCACCAAGTACCGCGGTGATTTCGAGCAGCGCCTGAAGGGCGTGCTCAAGCAGATCCGCGGCAATCCCGACGCGATCCTGTTCATCGACGAAATCCACACGCTGATCGGCGCCGGCTCGGCCTCCGGCGGCACGCTGGATGCCTCCAACCTGCTCAAGCCGGCCCTGTCCTCGGGCCAGCTCAAGTGCATCGGCGCGACCACGTACACCGAATATCGCGGCGTCTTCGAAAAAGACCACGCGCTGTCGCGCCGTTTCCAGAAAATCGACGTGCCCGAACCGAGCGTCGAGCAGACCGTGCAGATCCTGCGCGGCCTGAAGAGCCGCTTCGAAGAGCATCACAACGTGCGCTACTCGGCCGCCGCGCTGTCGGCCGCCGCCGAACTGTCGGCGCGTTTCATCAACGACCGCCACCTGCCGGACAAGGCCATCGACGTGATCGACGAGGCCGGCGCCGCGCAGCGCCTGCTGCCGCGTTCGCGCCAGAAGAAGGTGATCGGCAAGATCGACATCGAGAACATCGTTTCCAAGATCGCGCGCATTCCGCCGCAGTCGGTCTCCAACGACGACCGCAGCAAGCTCGCCACGCTCGACCGCGATCTCAAGACCGTGGTGTTCGGCCAGGACAACGCCATCGAGGCGCTGTCCGCCGCCATCAAGATGGCGCGTTCGGGCCTGGGCAAGCCGGAAAAGCCGATCGGCGCTTTCCTGTTCTCCGGCCCCACCGGCGTCGGCAAGACCGAAGTCGCGCGCCAGCTGGCGTTCACGCTGGGCGTCGAACTGCTGCGCTTCGACATGTCCGAGTACATGGAACGCCACGCGGTCTCGCGCCTGATCGGTGCGCCGCCCGGATACGTCGGGTTCGACCAGGGCGGCCTGTTGACCGAGGCCATCACCAAGCAGCCGCACTGCGTGTTGCTGCTCGATGAAATCGAAAAGGCCCATCCGGACGTCTTCAACATCCTGCTGCAGGTCATGGACCACGGCACGCTGACGGACAACAACGGCCGCAAGGCGGACTTCCGCAACGTCATCCTCATCATGACGACCAACGCCGGCGCCGAGACCCTGAACCGGCCGTCCATCGGCTTCGCCAATTCGCGCGTGGTGGGCGATGAAATGGCCGAAATCCGCCGCATGTTCACGCCCGAGTTCCGCAACCGGCTGGATGCCATCATCCCGTTCGCGCCGCTGGACCGCGAGATCATCCTGCGCGTGGTCGACAAGTTCCTGATGCAGCTCGAAGACCAACTGCACGAGCGCCGCGTCGAGGCCGTCTTCACCACGGCCCTGCGCGAGCACCTGGCCAAGGAAGGCTTCGATCCGCTCATGGGGGCGCGGCCGATGCAGCGCCTGATCCAGGACACCATCCGGCGCGCGCTGGCCGACGAGCTGCTGTTCGGCAAGCTGGTCGATGGCGGCACCGTCACGGTGGACCTGGACGAGGCCGGCAAGGTCACGCTGGATTTCGACGAACACGGCAAGCCGCCGTCGGCGAAGCCGGACAAGCAGGAAGTCGAACTCGTCGAATAAGGCCCTGCCTGTGAGTAGCGCGGAGAGCCAGCCGCTGATCGAGTGCGAACACTGCGCGAGCATCTATCGCCGACATCGGCTCGAACCTGGCGAGACCGCCAATTGCGCCCGCTGCGGCGCCATCCTGTGGCGCTACAGCGGGCTTACTTTGTCCAATTGGCTGGCGCTCGCCATCGCCGCGCTGATCGTCTTCGGCGTGGCCAACGCCTATCCGGTCGCCTCGATGTCGGTGCAGGGCATGGTGCAGCAGGCCTCGCTGCTGGACGCGGTCGGCATCACCTGGCGCCAGGGGCATTACACCGTGGCGATCATGACCGGCCTGGCGGGCTTCGTGCTGCCGTTGTTCCAGCTGGGGGTGCTGCTGTGGGTGTTGGGGCCCTTGTCGCGCGGGGCCGAGCCGGCGGGCTTTCGCGGCGCGATGCGCCTGCTGGGCTTGCTGCGTCCCTGGTGCATGGTGCCGGTGTTCCTGCTGGGCGTGCTGGTGGCGGTGGTCAAGCTGGCCGGCATGGCGGCGGTATCGCCGGGCGTCGGCTTGTTCGCCTTCGGCGTGCTGACTATCTTCCTGACCATGCTGGGCCGCCTGACGCCGCACGTGCTGTGGCGCTATGCCGAAAGCGAGGGCGTGGTGCCGGTGCATGTGCCCGAGGCCGGTCCCGATCAGGTGCTGACCGGTTGCCATGTCTGCGGCCAGGTGCAGGCGGTGCCGCGTGGCGGCGACCCCGAGGAAGAACACCACTGCGTGCGCTGCCACGCGGTGGTGCATTACCGCAAGCCGGATCACCTCAGCCGTACCTGGGCGCTGTTGCTGGCGGCCGTGGTGTTCTATATTCCCGCCAATGTGCTGCCGGTGATGAAGGTCAGTTCGGTGCTGGGCGACAGCGCCCACACCATCCTGGGCGGCGTGGTGGAATTGTGGGACATGGGGTCCTGGGACATCGCGCTGATCGTTTTCATTGCCAGCGTGGCGGTGCCGCTGACCAAGTTGCTGGCGCTGATCCTGTTATTGTTGACCGAGCAGTGGCGCAGTACCACCAACCTGCGCCCGCGCACCCGGCTGTACCAGATGGTCGAGTTCATCGGCCAATGGTCGATGCTGGACGTGTTCGTGGTGATCCTGCTGGCGGCACTGGCCGATTTCCAGGGGCTGATGGAAATCAGCGCCGGAGCCGGCGCCGCGGCGTTCGGCGTGGTCGTCATCCTGACCATGCTGGCGGCCATGAGCTTCGACCTGCGTCGCAGCTGGGATCTGGAAAATACCAGCGAGCTGGACGATGCCACCTTGGCCGCGGCCGATGGCCGGCCAAGCGCGTCCGCCGCTGGCGCGCGGGCGGGTTGACGCCGGCACGATTGCGGGGTGCGGGCGACCTGTCGCGTGCCGTTTCAAGAAGAAGAGGAAAAACCGATGTCCGACCAAGCCCCTGGATCTGGTGAAGAGAAGTTCGCGTCACCGACGATCTCGCGCAAGCGCAAGAGCCGGATTTCCTGGATCTGGCTGGTGCCCGTCGTCGCGGCGCTGATGGGCCTGTCGCTGGTGGTGCGGACCTGGATGCAGGCCGGCCCCGACCTGTCGATCGAATTCAATACCGCCGAAGGGCTGGAGGTCGGCAAGACCCAGCTGCGCTACAAAGACGTGAACGTCGGCACGGTCAAGTCGATCGGTTTCAACGCCGACCGCAGCAAGGTGGTGGTGCAGGCCGAACTCTCCAAGGACGTGGCCGACCTGGCGCGCGAGGGCACCAATTTCTGGGTGGTGCGTCCGCGCCTGGACGTCAGCGGCGTCTCGGGGCTGGGCACCCTGTTGTCGGGGGCCTATATCGGCGTGGACGCGGTCGAGGGCAAGGATCACGCCAAGAAGGCCACCAAGCTGCATTTCGTCGGCCTGGAGACGCCGCCGGCCGTCACGCATGACCGCGCCGGCAAGCGTTTCATGCTCAAGGCCTCGGATCTGGGGTCGCTGGATATCGGGTCGCCGGTGTATTTTCGCCGCATCAATGTGGGCCGGGTGATCGGTTATGCGCTCGACAAGACCGGCAACGCGGTCAACGTCGAGGTTTTCGTGGATGCGCCCAACGACAAGTTCGTCACCCACGGCACCCGTTTCTGGAACGCCAGCGGCGTGGATTTCAGCGTCAACGCCGAAGGCCTGAAAGTGCGCACCCAGTCGCTGGTCTCGATGGCGGTGGGGGGCGTGGCGTTCGAACCGGTTTACAGCGCGCGCGATGCCAACACGCCGGCGCCGGCCGACACGCACTTCGAGCTGTATCCGACCGAGACGGCGGCCAAGGCCAACCCCGACGGCGAAGCGTTCCCGATCCGCATGCGTTTCGACCAGTCGATCCGGGGGCTGGCGGTGGGCGCCGCCATCGATTTCTCCGGCATCACGCTTGGCAACGTCACGCAGATCACCATGGATTTCGATCCCGTCAGCAAGCGTTTCTTCGCGTTGGTGGACGCCACGCTGTATCCCGAACGCCTGGGCCGGGTCTACGACGAAATGCGCGAGCATGCCATCAAGGATGGCGACGAGGCTGGCGGGCGCCTGCTGGGCATCATGATCAAGCATGGCCTGCGCGCCCAGTTGCGCACCGCCAACCTGCTGACCGGCCAGTTGTATGTGGTGCTGGACGATTTCCCCAATGCCAAGCCGGCGGAATTCAAGATGTCCAATCCGGCCATCATTCCGACCGTGCCCGGGCAACTTGACCAGTTGCAGCAGCAGGTCAGCAATATCGTGGCCAAGATCGACAAGATTCCGTTCGACAAGATCGGCGAGGATTTGCGCGCGACGCTCTCGAGCACCTCCAAGTTGATGACTCGCCTGGACAAGCAGGTGGCGCCACAGGCCCAAGGCGTGCTCAAGCAGGCGCGCGACTCCCTGGCCAACTTGAATGCGCTGCTGGCGTCGGATGCGTCATTGCCCGTCAACACCGAGAAGGCCATGCAGGAATTGAGCCGTGCCGCCCGTTCGTTGCGCGCGCTGGCCGACTTCCTGCAGGCGAACCCCGAGTCGCTGCTGCGCGGGCGCGGCGATGACCCGATCCCCGGCGCCGGCCCGGTCAGGAACTGAACCCATGAATCGACTCCCTTCCTCTCCTTTTGCCGCCTGCCGCCGTGGCTTGGCGGCGCTGGCCTTGCCCTTGCTGCTGGCCGCCTGCGCATCGTCGCCGCCGGTGCGGTACTACACGCTGCAGGGGCCCGCGGCCCAGGCGCCGGCCGTGCCGCGCGCGTCCGCGCCATTCCTGCTGGAAGTGCAGGGCGTCAATGTCGCCGCGCAGGCCGACCAGCCGCAATTGATGGTGCGAACCGGCGATGGCAGTGTGGCGGCGCTGTATTCCGAACGCTGGAGTTCGCCGCTGGGCGACGAGATCCGTGGCGCCCTGTCCGACGCGCTCAAGCATGATCTTGGGGCGCTGGACGTGCAGGTCGTCAAGCCCGGCGCGGACGCGCCTGTGTGGCGGGTGCAGACGGATGTGCAACGGTTCGACCTGGTGTCGGGCCGCATGGCGCAACTGGATGTCACCTGGCGGGTGCGGCCGGTCAACCTCCAGGGCAGCGGGTTGCTGTGCCGCAGTGTCGTCACCGAAGCCGTGAGCGAGACCGGTGTGCCACCGCTGGTCGCGGCGCAGCAGCGCGCGGTGGCGGCCCTGGCGGGGGTGATGGCGTCGGCCATCCGCGGCCAGACGCCGGATAGCGGCGGCGCGGTGCGGATGCTGGGCTGCTCGCCCTTGGCCGAGGCCGCTGGCGCCTGATTCCAGGGAGCGGCAGACGCGGGGAAAGCTGCCGTGATCTCAGGCGGTTAACCATAGGGTTAACCTTAATACAAAGCCGGTTGCAACCTGACTAGCATACGGTCCTACCGATGCCGGGCCCCTTCGCGGGTCCGGTGTGACCTTTGCCATGCGACAGGAAGCAATCTCTTATGGCCAGCACCACCCTAGGCGTCAAGGTCGATGACGCGCTACGCGACCGCCTGAAGGCCGCCGCGCAAAAACTCAATTGCACGCCGCACTGGCTGCACAAGCAGGCGATCGTCGCCTACCTGGACAGGATCGAACGCGGCCACCTGCCGGCCGAGATGTCGCATCTGGGCGGCGACGAGGGGGGCGATGACGAGGGCGGCGAGCAACAGGTTGCCGCCACGCCGCCGTTCTACGAGTTCGGCCAGGACGTGCAACCGCAATCGGTGCTGCGCGCGGCCATCACCGCCGCCTACCGCCGTCCCGAGCCGGAATGCGTGCCTTTGCTGCTGGGGCAGGCCCGCATGCCCAATCTGGAAAAAGTGCACGCAATGGCCGCCGACCTGGTCAAGAAGCTGCGCGGCAAGCGCAGTGGCGGCGGGGTGGAAGGCCTGATCCAGGAATTCTCGCTGTCGAGCCAGGAAGGCGTGGCGCTCATGTGCCTGGCCGAGGCGCTGCTGCGCATTCCCGACCGCGCCACGCGCGATGCGCTGATCCGCGACAAGGTCGCGCGCGGCGACTGGAAATCGCACATGGGCGGTTCGCAATCGCTGTTCGTCAACGCCGCGACCTGGGGCCTGATGATCACGGGCAAACTGGTGGCCGTGAGCAGCGAGCAGTCCTTGTCCAAGGCGCTGACGCGCCTGATCGGCAAGGGCGGCGAGCCGCTGGTGCGCAAGGGCGTGAACATGGCCATGCGCATGATGGGCGAGCAGTTCGTGTCGGGCCAGACCATCTCCGAAGCGCTGGCCAACAACCGCAAGATGGAAAGCCGCGGCTTCCGCTATTCCTACGACATGCTGGGCGAGGCGGCCACCACGGCCGAGGACGCCGAGCGCTATTACGCATCGTACGAACAGGCCATCCACGCCATCGGCAAGGCCGCCGCCGGCCGCGGCATCTATGAAGGTCCCGGCATCTCCATCAAGCTGTCGGCGCTGCACCCGCGCTATTCGCGCGCCCAGCGCGAACGGGTCATGGCCGAACTGCTGCCGCGCATGAAAGCCTTGACGATCCTGGCGCGCAGCTACGACATCGGCCTGAACATCGACGCCGAAGAAGCCGACCGCCTGGAGATCTCGCTGGACCTGCTGGAGGCGCTGTGTTTCACCCCCGAGCTGGAGGGCTGGAACGGCATCGGCTTCGTCATCCAGGCCTATCAGAAGCGCGCGCCGTTCGTGATCGACTACGTCATCGACCTGGCCCGCCGCAGCCGCCATCGCGTGATGGTGCGGCTGGTCAAGGGCGCATATTGGGACAGCGAGATCAAGCGCGCCCAGGTCGACGGCCTGGAGGGGTACCCGGTGTACACGCGCAAGATCTACACCGACGTGGCTTACCTGGCCTGCGCCCGCAAGCTGCTGGGCGCGCCGGAAGCCGTGTATCCGCAATTTGCCACCCACAACGCTTACACCCTGTCGGCGATCTACCATCTGGCCGGGCAGAACTATTATCCGGGCCAGTATGAATTCCAGTGCCTGCACGGCATGGGCGAGCCGCTCTACGACGAAGTGGTCGGGCCGCTGGCGCAGGGCAAGCTGAACCGTCCCTGCCGCATCTACGCGCCGGTCGGCACGCACGAAACGCTGCTGGCGTATCTGGTGCGGCGGCTGTTGGAGAACGGCGCCAATACGTCGTTCGTCAATCTGATCGGTGATGAGACCATCCCGGTCGAGACGCTGGTGGCCGATCCGGTCGAAGCCGCGACGCGCATCGTGCCGTTGGGCGCGCCGCACGAGAAGATCCCGCTGCCGCGCGAACTCTATGGCAGCGTCCGGCAGGGCGCGCGGGCCAATTCGGCCGGCCTGGACCTGAGCAATGAACACCGCCTGGGTTCGCTGGCGGCCGCGCTGCTGGCCAGTGCCGCTACGCCCTGGCGCGCCGGGCCCATGCTGGGTGACGGCGAGGGCGCCTGGGATCCGGCCCGTGCCGTCGACGTGCGCAATCCCGCCAACCTGCGTGACGTGGTTGGCCAGGTGATCGAGGCCAATGCCGAGGAAGCCGAGGCCGCCCTGCGCGCCGCCGCCAATGCCGCGCCCATCTGGCAATCGACGCCGGTGGCCGAGCGCGCGCAGTGCCTGCGGCGCGCGGCGCAGCTCCTGGAAGAGCAGATGCAGACCCTGCTGGGCCTGATCGTGCGCGAAGCCGGCAAATCGCTGCCCAACGCGATTGCCGAAGTGCGCGAAGCGGTGGACTTCCTGCGCTATTACGCCGACCAGGCCGACCGCGAATTCGGCAACGACACGCACCGCCCGCTGGGCACGGTGCTGTGCATCAGCCCGTGGAACTTCCCGCTGGCCATCTTCACCGGCCAGGTCGCGGCGGCGTTGGCCGCGGGCAATACCGTGCTGGCCAAGCCGGCCGAGCAGACGCCGCTGATCGCGGCGCAGGCGGTGACCATCCTGCGCGCCGCCGGCGTGCCGGCCGGCGCCGTCCAGTTGCTGCCGGGCCGCGGCGAGACCGTGGGCGCCCAACTGGTGGCCAGCGCCGGCGTGCGCGGCGTCATGTTCACCGGCTCGACCGACGTGGCTCGCATCATCGCGCGCACGCTGGCCGATCGCCTGGACGACGACGGCCACACCATTCCGCTGATCGCCGAAACCGGCGGCCAGAACGCCATGGTGGTGGATTCCTCGGCGCTGGCCGAGCAAGTGGTGTTCGACGTGCTCAGCTCGGCTTTCGATTCGGCCGGGCAGCGCTGTTCCGCGTTGCGCGTGCTGTGCGTGCAGCAGGACAATGCCGATCATGTGCTGACCATGCTGCGTGGCGCCATGCGCGAGTTGAGCGTGGGCAACCCCGACCGCCTGTCGGTCGACGTCGGCCCGGTCATCGACACCGAGGCGCGCAACAACATCCAGCGCCATATCGACGCGATGCGCACGGCGGGGCACCGCGTGGACCAGGTGGAACTGAATGGTGAATGCCGCCATGGCACTTTCGTGGCGCCGACCATCATCGAGATCGATCACATCAGCGAGCTGACGCGCGAAGTCTTCGGTCCGGTGCTGCACGTGGTGCGCTATGCCCGCGACGAGCTGGACGCCCTGCTGGACGCCATCAATGGCACCGGCTACGGCCTGACCTTCGGCGTCCACACCCGCATCGACGAAACCATCGCGCATGTGACCGGCCAGGTCCATGCCGGCAACGTCTACGTCAACCGCAACATCGTCGGCGCCGTGGTCGGCGTGCAACCGTTCGGCGGCGAATGCCTGTCGGGGACCGGACCCAAGGCGGGCGGGCCGTTGTACATGTACCGCTTGCTGGGCACGCGTCCCGAGGGCCTGCCGCCGGCGCTGGACGCGGCGGCGCCATTGCCGCAGCGCATTGCGCTGCCGGGGCCCACGGGCGAGACCAATACCTACATGGTCGAGCCGCGCGGCGCGGTCTATTGCGTGGCGGCTACCGACGCCGGCGCGCGGGCGCAATGGGCGGCGGCGCGGCTGACCGGCAACCATGCCTGGTTCGCGGATACGCCCGCGGCGCAGGCGCTGCTGGCCGGGCTGGACGCCGAGCAGCAGGGGCAGGCCGGCATCCTGGCCGATGCCGAGGTTGACCAGGCCGATTACCAGGCGGTGCTGTTCGAGGGCGATGGCGATGCGCTGCGCGCGCTGAACCAGCGCATTGCGCAGCGTCCTGGCGCTATCCTGGCGGTGCACGGGCTGACTTCGGATGCCCTGGCGGCCGGCGCCGCTTATGTGCCGGAACGCCTGCTGACCGAGCGTTCCATCAGCGTGAATACGGCCGCGGCCGGCGGCAACGCCAGTCTCATGACCATCGGCTGAGCGTGACCGAGGGGTAACCCTAGGGCAACCAAGGGTTATCTCCAATATCGAGCCGGGTTGCACTCAAAGCAAAATCCGGTCGCACCTGAAGTTCGATTGTGGCAACCCGGCAATCGCACTCAAATAGACCATCTGGCCCAAAAGCCCAGGTATATATAAAACAAAGCCACATCCGACATACCGGAGGATTCCCATGAAGTTTCGCACCACTTTGAAGCTTGTCGCCGCCAGCATCGCCGCCGTCGGCATGGCCACCGCCGCGCACGCGGCCGACGTCAAATTCGGCTTTGCCGCGCCGCTGACCGGTCCGCAGTCGCACTACGGCGAGGACATGCAGAACGGCTTGAACCTGGCCCTGGAAGAAGCCAACAAGAAGGGCATCAAGGTCGACGGCCAGCCCGCCAAGTTCGTGCTGGTGTCGCGCGACGACCAGGCCGATCCGCGCGTGGGTGTGCAGGTCGCGCAGCAGTTGGTCGACGAGAACGTCGTCGGCATCCTGGGCCACTTCAACTCGGGCACCACGATCCCCGCTTCGCGCGTCTATCACGAAGCCGGCCTGCCGCAGATCGCCATGGCCACTTCGCCCGAGTACACCAAGCAGGGCTACGACACCACCTTCCGCATGATGACCAGCGACACCCAGCAGGGCGCCGCGGTCGGCAAGTTCATGGTGCAGAGCCTGAAGGCCAAGAAGGTCGCCATCATCGACGACCGCACCGCCTACGGCCAGGGCCTGGCCGACGAGGTCGAGAAGGCGGTCAAGGCCGCCGGCGGCCAGGTGGTGCGCCGCGAGTACACGACCGACAAGGCCAACGACTTCACGGCCATCCTGACCAACATCAAGGGTGCGGCGCCCGATGCCATCTTCTACGGCGGCCTGGATGCCCAATCCGGCCCGATGAAGCGCCAGCTGGCCACGCTCGGCCTGAAGGCGCCGCTGGTCTCGGGTGAAATGACCCGCAGCGACACCTTCATCAAGCTGGCCGGCGATGCCGCCGACGGCACCTACGCTTCGCTGGCCGGCGTGCCGCTGGACAAGATGGCCGCAGGCAAGGACTTCGAGCAACGCTACCAGGCCCGCTTCAAGAAGGCCCCGGGCGTGTATGCGCCGTATGCCTATGACGGCGCCTGGAACATGATCAGCGCCATCGAAGCGGCCGGCTCGGCCAAGCCCGAGAAGTACCTGCCGGAACTGGCCAAGCTGAACCGCAAGGGCGCGACCAGCGAGCACATTGCCTACGACAAGAACGGCGATCTGAAGGAAATCTCGGTCACCATCTACGAAGTCAAGAACGGCAAGTGGGAGATGGTCGAAACGATGGTCAGCCAGGCCAATTAAGGCTGCCTGGCCACCTTGACCCCGCGCGCGCCGCCCGGCGTGGCGGCGATTGGCGCGAAGGCGGCCCCCGGGCCGCGCCGCATCCGAACTTCGCGCGATTTTTTCCAGGCTTTTTTGCGGCCCCTATGGATATCTTCATTCAACAACTGATTAACGGCATCACGCTCGGCAGCGTCTATGCCCTGGTCGCCCTCGGCTACACCATGGTGTACGGCATCATCGGGCTGATCAACTTCGCGCATGGCGACGTCGTCATGATCGGCGCGATGGCGGCGACCACGATCGCCATTTCGCTGGTCGGCGGCGACCCGTCCGCCTCCGCCTTCATGGTGCTGGGCCTGGGCCTGCTGGTGTCGGTGCCGCTGTGCATGGCGGTCGGCTGGACCGCCGAGCGCGTGGCCTACCGGCCGCTGCGCCGCGCCCCGCGCCTGGCTGCCCTGATCACCGCCATCGGCGTATCGATCATCCTGCAGAACCTGGCGATGATGGGCTGGGGCCGCAACTACCTGAACTTCCCGCAGGTGCTGTCGCCGCGCGTGTTCGAGATCTTCGGCGCCCGCATGAGCACGCTGCAGATCGCCATTGTCGCGATCGCCGCGCTCATCATGGGCGGGTTGCTGGCGGTGGTGCACAAGACGCGCCTGGGTACCGCCATGCGCGCCACCGCGCAGAACCGCGAAGTGGCGGGCCTGATGGGCGTGAACATCAACACCGTGATCTCGGCGGCGTTCCTGATCGGTTCGGCGCTGGCCGCCGTGGCCGGCATGATGGTCGCCACCTATTACGGCGTGTCGCAATACACCATGGGCTTCATGCTGGGCCTGAAAGCCTTCACGGCCGCGGTGCTGGGCGGCATCGGCAACCTGGTCGGCGCCATGGCGGGCGGCCTGCTGCTGGGCATCATCGAATCGCTGGGCGCGGGTTACATCGGCGACCTGACCGGCGGCTTTCTGGGCAGCCACTACCAGGACGTGTTCGCGTTCTTCGTGCTGGTGCTGGTGCTGATTTTCCGTCCCTCCGGCCTGCTGGGCGAACGTGTGGGAGACCGCGCATGAGTACCACATTGAAAAACAGCGGGTTCTCGGCCCGCAACCTGATCGGCATCGCGCTGATCGGCATCGTGCTGGCGGTACTGCCGTTCGTGCTGGGCATGGCCGGCCAGAGCTGGGTCCGCATCCTCAACTTCGCGTTGCTGTATGTGATGCTGTCGCTGGGCCTGAACATCGTGGTGGGCTTTGCCGGGCTGCTCGACCTGGGCTATATCGCGTTCTACGCGGTGGGCGCCTACACCTGGGCGCTGCTGGCCTCGCCGCACTTCGGCCTGCATCTGCCGTTCTGGGCGATCCTGCCGATCGCGCTGGCGGTGGCGTGCCTGTTCGGCGTGCTGCTGGGGGCGCCGACGCTCAAGTTGCGCGGCGACTACCTGGCCATCGTGACGCTCGGTTTCGGCGAGATCATCCGCATCTTCCTGAACAACCTGAACGCGCCGGTCAACATCACCAACGGCCCGCAGGGCATCAACCGCATCGACACCTTCAAGGTGGGCGAGTTCGCCTTCGGCCGCACCGAGAGCCTGCTAGGCATCCGCGTGACCGGGCCGGAGAAGTACTACTACCTGCTGCTGGCCTTGACGCTGATCATCATCCTGGTGTGTGTGCGCCTGCAGAACTCGCGTATCGGCCGTGCCTGGGAAGCCATCCGCGAAGACGAGATCGCCGCCAAGGCGATGGGCATCAACACCCGCAACATCAAGCTGCTGGCCTTCGCCATGGGCGCTTCGTTCGGCGGCGTGGCGGGCGCGCTGTTCGCGTCGATGCAGGGCTTTGTCAGTCCGGAGAGCTTCTCGCTGATGGAGTCCATCTCCATTCTGTGCATGGTGGTGCTGGGCGGCATGGGCCACATCCCGGGCGTGATCCTGGGGGCATTGATCCTGGCCGCGCTGCCGGAGTTCCTGCGCGCGGTGGTCGAGCCGGTGCAGCAGATGCTCTTCGGCGCCGTGGTGCTGGACCCCGAGGGCATCCGCATGTTGCTGTTCGGCCTGGCGATGGTGTGCGTGATGCTGTTCCGCCCTGCCGGCCTGTGGCCATCGGCCGTGCGCCGGCGTGAGCTGGCGACCAAGGCCCAGGGAGGTGCGGCATGAACAAACTGCTGCAAGCCCAGGGACTGGGCAAACGCTTCGGCGGCCTGCAGGCCCTGTCGGACGTCAGTTTCGACATCGAGCAGGGCGAGATCTACGGCCTGATCGGTCCCAACGGCGCCGGCAAGACCACGCTGTTCAATGTGCTCACCGGCCTGTACATCCCGGAAGACGGCAGCTGCACCTTCAATGGCGCGTCCATGTCGGGCAAGAAGCCGCACGAGGTGGCGCATGCCGGACTGGCGCGCACGTTCCAGAACATCCGCCTGTTCGCCAACCTCAGCGCGATCGAGAATGTCATGATCGGCCGCCACCTGCGCACCCGCGCCGGCGTGCTGGGCGCCGTGTTCCGTACCCGCGCCACGCGCGCCGAGGAAGCCGCCATCGAGGCCCGCGCCCAGGAGCTGCTGGACTACGTCGGCATAGGTCACCGCGCCAACGATGTGGCGCGCTCGCTGCCTTATGGCGACCAGCGCCGCCTGGAGATCGCGCGCGCGCTGGCCACCGATCCCAAGCTGCTGGCGCTGGACGAGCCGGCCGCCGGCATGAACGCGTCGGAAACCGTGGTGCTGCGCAAGCTGATCGAGAAGATCCGCGGCGATGGCGTCACCGTGCTGCTGATCGAGCATGACATGAAGCTGGTCATGGGCCTGTGCGATCGCGTGCTGGTGCTGGAATACGGCAAGGTGCTGGCCATGGGTAAACCGGCCCAGGTGCAGCGCGACCCCAAGGTCATCGAAGCGTATCTGGGCGCGGGCGCCGCCCAGGATCCGCTGATTCATCAGGAGCGCCCGGCATGACGACGGCAAGCAAACCCCTACTGGAACTGCGCGGCCTGCAGGTCGCGTACGGCGGCATCCGCGCGGTGCGCGGCATCGACCTGCGCGTGGATGAAGGCGAACTGGTGTGCCTGATCGGCGCCAACGGCGCTGGCAAGAGCACCACCCTGCGCGCCATCTGCGGCCTGGTGCCGATGGCCGGCGGCGAAGTGGTCTACGGTGGCCAGTCCATCGGCGGCCAGAAATCGCACGAGCTGGTGCGCCAGGGGCTGGTGATGGTGCCCGAGGGGCGCGGCATCTTCGGTCAGCTAACCATCGAGGAAAACCTGGCGATGGGCGCGTATATCCGGCGTGACGCCGCGCAGGTGCGGCAGGACACCGACCGCGTGTTCACGCTGTTCCCGCGCCTGGCCGAACGCCGCAAGCAGGCGGCAGGCACGCTGTCGGGCGGCGAGCAGCAGATGGTGGCCATGGGCCGCGCGATGATCGCGCGTCCGAAGCTGCTGCTGCTGGATGAGCCCTCGATGGGTCTGGCGCCGCTGATGGTCGAGAAGGTCTTCGAGGTGGTGCGCACCATCGCCAGCGAGGGCGTCACGATCCTGCTGATCGAGCAGAACGCGCGCCTGGCGCTGGAAAACAGCCACCGCGGCTACGTGATGGAGTCCGGCGAGATCACCTTGTCGGGCCCGGCCCGCGACATGCTGCACGATCCCAAGGTGCGCGCGGCGTACCTGGGGGAAGTGGAAGAAGCCTAGGCCCGCTCCGCGGGCGACACGGAAAAGCCCGGCATGCCGGGCTTTTCTTTTGCATGGCGTCGAACATTACGCAGCTTGCGCCACGGCCCGTTCACGCCCGATCAGCAATGCGATGATCGCGGCGATCAGGCCGGTTGCGCCGGCCGCGACAAAGGCCATCAGGTAGCTGCCTTGCGACTGGCGCACCACGCCTGCCATCCAGGCGGCGCTGGCCGCGCCCAGCTGGTGGCCGGCCACGATCCAGCCGAACACGATGGGCGCCTCGCGGTCGCCGAAGGCCTCGGTGGCCAGACGCAGCGTGGGCGGCACGGTGGCGATCCAGTCCAGGCCGAAGAACACGGCGAAGATGGCCAGGCTGTAGAACGAAAAGTCGGAATAGGGCAGGTAGATCAGCGCCAGGCCGCGCAGCCCGTAATAGACGAACAGCAGCTTGCGCGGATCGTAGCGGTCGGTCAGCCAGCCCGAGGCGGTGGTGCCGAACAGGTCGAAGATGCCCATGATCGCCAGCAGGCCGGCCGCCTGCACTTCGGGCATGCCGTGATCGCCGCAGAGCGCGATCAGGTGCGTGCCGACCAGGCCGTTGGTGGTGAAACCGCAGATGAAGAAGGTGGCGAACAGGAACCAGAAGGTGCGGGTCCTGGCGGCGCGGCCCAGGGCGCCGAAGGTGGCGGCGATCATGCCGGTGCGTGGAGCCGCGGGCGCGGACGGCGCGTGCGGATCGCTGCCGAACGGCACCAGGCCGACGCTGGCCGGGCGGTCCGGCACCAGCCACCAGGCCAGCGGCACCAGCGCGGCGGCCGCGCCGGCTACGGTCCACACCACCCGGGTCCAATCGCCCGACGAGGCCAGCGCGGCCAGCAGCGGCAGGAAGATCAGCGTGCCGGTGGCCGTGCTGGCGGTCAGCAGGCCCATCATCAGGCCGCGATGCCTGGCGAACCAGCGGTTGACCACGGTAGCGCCCATGACCACGGCGACCGCGCCCGAACCGATGCCCGAGAACACCCCCCAGGTCATCAACAGGTGCCATGGCTGGGTCATGTAGGCGCTGAGGGCGCTGGAGGCGGCCATCAGCGACAGGGCAGCGATCAGCACGCGGCGCAGGCCGAAGCGTTCCATGGCGGCCGCGGCGAACGGTCCGACCAGACCGTACAGGAAGATGCCGACGGCGGCGGCGAACGAGGTGGTGCCGCGGTTCCAGCCGAAGTTCTGCTCCAGCGGCACCAGCAGCACACTGGGCGAGGAGCGCAGGCCGGCCGAGACCAGCAGGGCCAGGAACACGACCGCGACCACGACGAACGCATACTTCTGGCCGGCGCGGCGGAAGGGGACAGGGGGGTGGGCTATACTCATGTTACTGACCGGTACGTAATTTGGTTTGCGAATAGTACGTACCGGTCAGTAACATCGTCAAGTGACATTTTGGCGACCCTGTTTTCAGGGCGGCCGGCCTCGCCGGCCGGTCTCAGTGAGGAGTCTCCGTTATGGCCAGCAAATCCGCGGCCGGTGGCAAGGCCGCCACCGACCAAACCTCCGCGAAACCGCTCCTGGCGGCCGATCGCATCCGCAAGACCGCGCGCGAGATGTTCTACCGCGACGGCATCCGGGCGGTGGGGGTGGACGCCATCGTCAACCAGGCTGGCGTCACCAAGCCCAGCCTGTATCGCAGTTTTTCGTCCAAGGACGAACTGGCCGCGACCTATCTGCGCGACTACGACGCCGAGTTCTGGGGGCGCTTCAACGCCGCCTGCGATGCGCATCCGGGCGATCCGCGGGCGCAGTTGCATGCCTATCTGTCGGGCCTGGGTGTGCGGGCGGTGCAGAACGGCTATCGCGGTTGCGGCTTGACCAACGCGGCGGTGGAATATCCCGAGGATAGCCATCCGGCGCGCGTGGTCGCGGTCGAGCACAAGGTCGAGCTGCGGCGGCGCCTGGCGGCCATGGCGGCCGAAATGGGGGCGCCCGATGCCGAGGCGCTGGGCGATGGCCTGCTGCTGCTGATCGAGGGCGCGTTCGTGTCGAGCCAGCTGTTCCGCGAGGGCGGGCCGGCGGGCCGGGTGGCCGAGATGGCCGACAAGTTGATCGCGGTTCATCTGGCACGCTGAGCGTGGGCGCCGGCGTGCCATTTTGCACTGCACAATAATGGTGCCAGACTTGGTGCCTCATGCACCGTTATGGTGGTGTTTGTACCCATTTCGCAACGGCAAAAATAATGCTAGGCATTTTTATTGCAACGCAGCAAACACGGATCTAACATGAATTCGTGTTGTTCCCCATCGCGCTTTCTCAAGGAGAGAATCATGAGCGATACCGCGTTGAAAAATGCCCGCATGTCGGATGCGCTGGAGCGGTCCCTGATCCGCGAGGCCATCAAAGCGGAAACCCTGTCCGGCCCGTTCTCGCGCATGGGCTGGCGCCGGCTCAAGCTGCGCCTGCGCCGCTTGGGCGGGGCCGTCGGCGAAGTGCTGCACGACATGGACGCTGGCCGTCGCCAGCACCCGGTGATCTCCGCCCGCCATTGAGCCGCGGGTCCGCACCAGAGAAAACGCCAGCAATCGCTGGCGTTTTTCATTCCGGCACGGTATGCCGCAGGCCTGCCGGCCGGCGGTGTGAGCACGTGGGGCTGTCCATAAGAAACCGGCGTTATTCGATCGTGCATCTGGGTGAGCGTGTCGGACGCCTTTGGGTTTTCAGACGGATTTCCGTCGCCTGCTGAATGCGGTCTGGGTAGATTCAATCTTTTGGAAATATCCCTGACCGGATCCGCGGCGTACCTTTTCGCCGCATAACGTGCTTTCCCAGATGAAATCCCTGTCCAGCCAGATGGCTGGCCTGATACGAATATGCATCCGCGGCCGTGCAGGACGCATTGGCATCCTGTATCTCATCGCCATTCTCATTCTTGGCTTTTGCGGCATCGCGGTCTCGCTACGCATGATCAGCTGGAGCGCGAGGTTTTACGATGCCCTGCAGCAGTTCGACGGCAGACAAATCCTGAAGCAGGCCGGTGTGTTCGCCGTGCTCACGGCGAGCAGTGCCGCGCTCCATCTGCTCGGCAGGTACTTGCAGCAAGTGCTGCAGATCAGGTGGCGCACCGCGTTGACCAATGAATTGATGTCCCGCTGGCTGCGGCACCAGACCCACTGGAAGTTGAGGATGGCGGGCAATGAGGTCGACAATCCCGACCAGCGCATTGCCGACGACTGCCGCATATTTTCCGAGCGTTTCATCGCGCAAGGATTGGGCTTCATCAACGAGCTGGTCGCGGCGGTTTCGTATTTTTCCGTGTTGTGGAACCTGTCGACCTTCGTGCTCTCCATCCCGCTATTCGGAGCAAGCATCCAGATCCCCAAGTACATGGTCTGGACCGCGCCGCTTTACGTCCTGTTGGCGAGCTTATTGACCCACGTGCTGGGAAGGCCATTGCAACAGCTGAACTTTGCGCAGCAGAAACGCGAGGCCGACTTCCGCTTTTGTCTCGGACACGTCCGCAGATCGTCTGAATCCATTGCCTTGCAGCGGGGCGAGCGCACCGAACGGCACATTCTTGACCGCTTCTACGCCCAAGTCGTGCAGAACTGGAGGTTGCTGATCAAGCGCGAGTTGATATTGGGATGCTTCACACGCCCGTACATGCAAACGGTATTGCGCATTCCGATGTTTCTCGCGTTGCCCGCCTTTATTGCGGGGAAAGTCACGCTGGGTGGCTTGATGCAGACCGCATCGGCATTTTCCAACGTTGTTACCACGTTGTCCTGGTTCATCTTCTCCTACAAAGATCTGGCCGAACTGGCCGCCACGACCGGGCGGCTGGCGAAGTTTCTCGCTGGGTGCGATCAGGCCTGCAAGATGGCGTCCGGCATCACCGTCAGGCGGGGGGCGGGCAATCGAGCCTTGTCGCTGCGCGGCGTCGTGCTCAACGCTCCGGAAGGCGAACACATCCTTACGATTCCCGACTTGACCTTGCGCTGTGGCGAGAATGTATGGATAAAAGGCGCATCGGGCGTCGGCAAAAGTACATTTTTCAAAGCACTGGCCGAGCTTTGGCCTTATGGCGAGGGCAGCATACGCCTGCCCGGCGGGAAGCTGTTTTTCTTACCGCAGCAACCGCATTTTCCGCTGGCGGACTTGCCTGCGGCCGGCGCTTATCCGATACCGTTGACGGCAATCTCCGCACAAGAATGGGCAGCGCTGGCGCGCCGCACGGCAATGGCACGGAAACCCGGGCACCCCGCCGAGTCATACGGACATGCGGCGGCGGCCGGGTTGTCCGGTGGCGAGATGCAGCGGCTTGGCCTCCTCAGTGTCATCGCCAATAACCCTGCCTGGGCTTTCCTCGATGAACCCTGCAGCGCGCTGGACGAATCCACCGCCCGGCAGATGCTGCGATTGCTTCATCGGAAGTTGCCGGGAACGACGTTTGTCATCGTCGCGCATCACATGCCCACGGGTATTCCCATTCTCAGGACGATCGATTTCCGATAGCCCGATGCTCGGCGCCGCCTTTGCAAGCCGCCACGGGCGCTGCGGGGATCACGCCACCATGTCCACCAGCAGATAGCCATCCAGCAGGATGATGCCGATGGTGGCGACCGCCGCGGCCCAGGCCCAGGCGCCGCGCAATGCGTGGCGGCCCATCACCTGCTTGCGGCGGGCCAGCACCACCAGCGGACCCAGCGCGAAGGGCAGGGCCAGACTCAGGATGACCTGGCTCAGCACCAGCAACTGGTCGGGGTCCTGGCCGCCGGTGAAGGCCAGCAGGGCGGCGGCCACGGTGCCGGCGATCAGCCGCGTGGCCAGCGCGCGGCGGCGGTCGGACCAGCCGCTGTTGATCTGGAAGCCTTGCGACAGGATGCGGCCGGCCAGCACGCCGGTGATGGTGGAGCTTTGCCCGGCCGCATACAGGGCCACTGCGAACACGATGGCGGCGCCGATGCCGAGGGTATGGCCGATCACGGCGTGGGCGTCGTCCAGGCTGGAGACGATGAGGCCGGAGCCGGACAGCGAGGCCGCGGCGACGATCATGATGGCCGAGTTGATCAGCATGGCCAGGCCCAACGACACCACGGTGTCGTTGCGCGCCACGCGCATGGCCAGATCGCGGGCGTCGGCCGGCAGAGCCCGGGCACGCTGCGCCAGCGAACCAGAGTGCAGGTAGAGGTTGTGCGGCATCAGGGTCGCGCCCAGGATGCCCAGCGCGATCAGGAAGCCCTGCGGGTTGCGCAGCGCGTGGCCGGTCTGCGTCATGCCATGAGCCACGTCGGTCCAGGCTGGATTGGCCTTGAACAGCAGGAACACGAAAGATGCCGCCACCACCGACAGCAGCACGGCGATGACGCGCTCGTGGCGATCGGCATTGCCGCGCGTCAGGGCCAGCACCGCGAAGGTGCCGACGCCGGTGACGGCCACGCCGCCCAGCAGCGGCAGGTTGAACAGCAGGCGCAGCGCGATGGCGCCGCCGATGAGCTCGGCCAGCGCGGTGGCCAGGATGGCGGCCTCACCGGCCAGCCAGGCGGCCTTGGCGGTGCGCGGCGACAGATGGCGGGCGGTGAGGGTGGCGAGGTCTTCGCCGGTGGCCAGCGCCAGGCGCGATACCAGCACCTGGAAGCCCAGCGCCAGCAGCGCCGAGGCGATCACGACCAGTAGCAGGCCGTAGCCGAAGCCGCTGCCGCCAGCGATGTCGGTGGCCCAGTTGCCCGGGTCGATGTAGCCTACCGCCACCAGGATGCCGGAACCGACCACCCGGCGCAGATTGGCCGTGACCTGGGCGTCCTGGGGGTACGCCGCCTTGCCGCCTGAAATCGCGTAGATGAATCGGGTCATGTCATTTCCTGAGAATGGTTCTCATTTTCCATGTCTCTGGCATGACCGTCAAATTGATTTTCGGCAAGGCCCGGATAGGGCGGGCCAATGGCGCCGCCCGCGGCCGGGCCCGCCGCGACCGCTCAGGACTTGAGCTTGGCGTCCATGGTGATTTTGGCGTTGAGCACCTTGGAGACCGGGCAGCCCTTTTCAGCCTTGCGCGCGGCTTCCTCGAAGGCCTGGGCGCTGGCGCCGGGGATCACCGCCTCCACCGTCAAATGCACCGCGGTGATGGCGAAACCGTCGTCGGCCTTGTCGAGCGTGACCTCGGCCTTGGTGTCCAGGCTTTGCGCCGTCAGGCCGGCTTCGCCCAGGATGTTGGACAGCGCCATGGTGAAGCAGCCGGCGTGCGCGGCGCCCAGCAGTTCCTCGGGATTGGTGCCGGGGGTGTCGCCAAAGCGCGTATTGAAGCCATATGGCTGGTCCTTGAGCGCGCCGCTCTGCGTCGAAATCGTACCCTTGCCCGTCTTCAGATCGCCCGACCAGGCGGCGGTTGCGGTTTTCTTCATGCGTGACTCCTGTTGAGGGAACGCGCCCGCGACGGGCGCGTCCGGTTGGGGGAGCGCGCGGCCCGCCCGAGGGCGGTGCGCGTTGCCGGAAGGGGCATGGACCATGATACGGTGGCGGCGGCCGGCATCCGGCAAGCCGATGTAACCGCGGCGGGGGCGCCTTGCCAGCGTCACGCGGCGCCGTCACACTTCCTCCCTGGCTCAACCCGAACAGGCACTGGATACAGATGGTAGTGATCGACACTGAACAAACCCGCCGCGCATTGTCGTTCGACACGGCGATCCCGGCGCTGCGCGAGGCCTTCCGCCAGGGCGCCCACGTGCCCGCGCGCCACGTCCATGCCATCGAGTCGGGCGGCGCGCACGGCACCTCGCTGATCATGCCGGCCTGGAACGAGCAGGGCTATTTCGGCGTCAAGGTCATCAACATCTTTCCCGAGAACACGCGCCAGTCGCTGCCCGGCCTGCATGCCACCTACAACCTGTACAGCGCCCGCACCGGCGTGCCGCTGGCTCAGGTGGACGGCGACCTTGTGACGGTGTTCCGCACCGCCGGCGCGGCGGCCCTGGGCGCGTCCTACCTGGCGCGCGAGGACGCGCGGGTGCTGGCCATCGTGGGCTCGGGTCGCATTGCCGGGCTGGTGGCGCAGGCCATGCGCACGGTGCGGCCGATCGACAAGATATGGGTCTGGAACGTGCGTCCGGCCGGCGCCGAGGCGCTGGCGGCCACGCTGCGCGAACAGGGCTTCGACGCCAGCGCTACCGTCGACCTGGAGCAGGCCGTGCGCCAGGCCGACATCGTCAGTTGCGCGACGCTGTCGACCGTGCCGCTGGTGCGTGGCGATTGGTTGCGGCCAGGCACCCACCTGGACCTGATCGGCAGCTTCAAGCCCGACATGATCGAGACCGACACGGCCTGCTTCGACGGCGCCACGGTCTATGTGGACACCGACGAGGCGCCGACCAAGGCGGGCGACCTGCTGGCCGCGTTCGCGGCCGGCGTGCTGGCGCGCGAGGATATTCGCGGCAATTTGACGGACCTGGTGCTGGGACGCGCGCCGGGCCGCGTTGGCGCGGCGGAAATCACGGTGTTCAAGGCGGTCGGCAGCGCCCTGGAAGACCTGACGCTGGCGGCGCTGGTCTACGAGACCTGCGGCGGTCAGGCAAAATAGCGCCATCCGCTGTTTTTTCCTTCTTCGAGCCGTCGTCATGTCCCGCTTCTTTCTTCGTTATGCCTGCGCCGTCGCGCTGGCACTTCCCGCCCTGTCCGCCGCCCACGCCGAGATCGTGATCGGCGTGGATGTCTCCACCACCGGTCCGGCCGCGGCGATTGGCATCCAGACCAACAATGCCATCCGCCTGTGGCCCAGCACCCTGGGCGGCGAACCGGCGCGCTATGTCGTGCTGGATGACGGTACGGATGTCAGCCGCGCGGTCAAGAACCTGCGCAAGCTGACCTCGGAAGACAAGGTCGATGCCATCGTCGGCCCCAACACCACCGCCGCCGCGCTGGCCGCGCTCGACGTGCTGGCCGAGACGCGCACGCCGATGATCGCGCTGGCGGCCTCCAGCGTGATCGTCGAGCCGCTGTCCGATCCCAAGCGTGCCTGGGCCTTCAAGATGCCGCAGAACGATTCGCTGATGGCGACCGTGCTGGTCGAGGACATGAAGAAGAAGGGCTTCAAGAACGTGGCCTTCATCGGTTTTGCCGATTCCTACGGCGACAGCTGGTGGAAGGAATTCTCCGCGGCCGCCGGCAAGGACCTGAAGGTCCTTGCCCAGGAACGCTTCCAGCGCACCGATGCGTCGGTGGTGGGGCAGGTGCTGAAGGTGATCGCGGCCAAGCCTGATGCGGTGCTGATTGCCGGTGCCGGCACGCCGTCGGCGCTGCCGCAGAAGACGCTGCTCGAGCGCGGCTACACCGGCACGATCTACCAGACCCACGGTATCGGGACGCTGGAATTCCTGCAGGTTGGCGGCAAGGATGTCGAAGGCACGCTGTTCCCGACCGGCCCGGGCGTGGTGGCGCGCGAATTGCCCGATTCGAATCCGGTGAAGCAGGTGGCGGTGGCGTTTGCCGACAAGTACGAGCGCCAGTACGGCGCCCACACCCTGACGCAGTTCGCCGGCGATGCCTATGGCGCCTGGATGCTGCTGGATTCGGCGGTGGCGCGCGCGCTCAAGGGCGGCGCCAAGCCCGGCACCCCGGAATTCCGCGCGGCGCTGCGCGACGCCCTGGAGAACACGCGCGACCTGGTCGTGCCCAATGGGGTGCTAAATATTTCCAAGGACGATCACCAAGGCTTCGACGAGCGCGCCCGTGTGATGGGCGTGGTCCGCAACGGCAAGTTCTCCTATGCGGGGGCGGCACAAAAATAGGGACGAAATAGTCCCCTACGGTTCGTAACGAGTACTCACCCGCCATAGGGCCGGGTCGAGGAAAAGCAGGCTTCGGCCTGCTTTTTTTGTTCATATCGTTAGAGGTGAAATGATTTAATGTCGTATCATTTTTAGCGAAGCCATGTACCTAGAAATAAATTTGGGAGAAAAGACCATGATCGTCCAACGCACCCGCCGCGTCGTGCTGGCCCTGAGCCTGGGCCTGTTGGCCGCCTGCTCCGACTCCGGTTCGGACAAGACCGCCGCCAGCGGCGATAGCGCGCCCGCCGCCGGCGCCAGCACGTTGGAGGCCGCCAAGGCCGCCGGCAAGATCCGCATCGGCTACGCCAACGAGGCGCCGTTCGCTTACATGGACAGCAAAGAGGCCAAGGTCACGGGCGAGTCGGTGGAGATCGCCCGGGTGGTGCTCAAGCGCATGGGGATCAACGAGGTCGAAGGCGTGTTGACCGAGTTCGGTTCGCTGATTCCGGGCCTGCAGGCCAAGCGCTTCGACATCATCGCGGCCGGCATGTATGTCACGCCTGAACGCTGCGGCCAGGTGGCGTTCTCGAATCCGACCTATGGCGTGGGTCAGGCATTCCTGGTCAAGCAGGGCAATCCCAAGAACCTGCACAGCTACGAAGACGTGGTCAAGAACCCCGACGCCAAGCTGGGCGTGGTGGTGGGGGCCATCGAGGCCGAATACGCCGCCAAGGTCAAGGTGCCGCAGGGCCAGATCGTGGTGTTTCCGGACGCGGTCAGCGCGCTCTCCGGGGTCCAGGCCGGCCGCGCCGATGCCTATGCCGCCACCGCCTTGACGGTCAACGACCTGATGGGCAAGACCGATGCCGGCAGCGGCCTGGAGAAGGCCGAACCGTTCACCGACCCGGTGATCGACGGCAAGGGCGTACGCGGGTATGGCGCCTATGCCTTCCGCACCGAGGACAAGGCCTTCGCTGACGCCTTCAACGCCGAACTGGCCAAGTTCATCGGCACCGACGAGCACAAGAAATTGGTCGCGCCGTTCGGCTTCACGCCGGATGAATTGCCCAAGGGGGTCACGGCGGCCCAGCTCTGCGCCGGTCAGTAGGGGGCGCGGATGCAGCTCCTTTCCGAACATATCGCCGAGCTGGCGCCGCCGCTGCTGGAAGGCTTGGTGGTGACGCTGGAGATCATGGCGGGCGCCGTGGTCCTGGCGGTGCCGCTGGCGCTGGTGGCCGGCATCGGGCGCTTGTCGACGCTGCGGCCGGCGCGCTGGCTGGCGTCGATCTACATCGAAGTGTTCCGCGGCACGTCGGCGCTGGTGCAGTTGTTCTGGTTCTATTTCGTGCTGCCGCTGTTCGGCGTGCAACTGCCTGCCATGCTGGTGGGCATCGTGGTGCTGGCGCTCAACGCCGGCGCCTACGGCGCGGAGGTGGTGCGCGGCGCGATCCGCGCGGTGCCGCCCGGCCAGCGCGAGGCCGGCATCGCCCTGAACCTGACGCGCGGCCAGATCATGCGCCGCGTCGTGCTGCCGCAGGCCATCCCGGCGATGTTGCCGCCAGCCGGCAACCTGCTGATCGAACTGCTCAAGAACACCGCGCTGGTGTCGCTCATCACCATCACCGACCTGACCTTCCGCGGCCAGCTGCTGCGCAGCGAAACGCTGCGCACCACCGAGATCTTCACGCTCATGCTGCTGCTGTACTTCGCGGTGGCGCTGCTGATCACCGCTGGCGTGCGCCTGCTTGAACGGAGGGTCCGGATCCGATGAAACCGATATTCGACTGGTCCTTCGCGCTGGAAATCCTGCCCACGCTGGGCTCGGCGCTGGTCATCACCATCCAGGCCACGGTGCTGGGCATGCTGGTGGCCGTGACGCTGGGCCTGGCGCTGGCGCTGCTGCGGCGTTCGCGCCTGGCGCTGCTGTCGCTGCCTACGGCCTTCGTCATCGAGTTCGTGCGCAGCACGCCGCTGCTGGTGCAGATGTACTTCCTGTTCTACGTGCTGCCCTTGACCGGGCTGCGGATGTCGCCGTTGGCGACCGGCATCGTGGCGCTCGGCCTGCACTACGCCACCTATTGCGCCGAGGTCTACCGCGCCGGCATCGAGGCGGTGCCGCGCGGCCAGCTGGAAGCGGCGCGGGCCCTGAACATGTCGCCCTGGCGCACCGCCGTCGGCGTGGTGCTGCCGCAGGCAATTCCGCCGGTGGTGCCGGCTCTCGGCAATTACCTGGTGGCCATGTTCAAGGACACGCCGCTGCTGTCGGCGATCACGGTGGTCGAGTTGTTGCAGCAGAGCAAGATAATCGGCTCTACCACCTTCCGCTACACCGAACCCCTGACCCTGGTCGGCGCGCTGTTCCTGGCGCTCAGCCTGGTCGCGGCCTGGGGCGTGCGCGGCCTGGAGGCCCGCCTGCAACGATATGGAGGAAAACGATGAGTTCCAGCATCACCATCAAGGACCTGCACAAGCGCTATGGCGAGCTGGAGGTGCTCAAGGGCATCAATCTGGAAATCCCCGCCGGCCAGACTGTGGCCGTGATCGGGCCGTCGGGCTCGGGCAAGTCGACCTTGCTGCGCGTCTTGATGACGCTGGACCAGCCGACCAGCGGGGACATCGAGATCGACGGCGAGTCGATGTGGACCGACGCCCAGGGCCGTCCGGCCGGCCCCAACTCCGAGCACCTGCGCAAGGTGCGAGGCAAGATCGGCATGGTGTTCCAGCACTTCAACCTGTTCCCGCACATGACGGCGCTCGGCAATACGATGGAAGCGCCGGTGCACGTGCTGGGGCTTTCGCGCAATCAGGCCCGCGAGCGCGCAGCGGAATACCTGGAGATGGTGGGGCTGGGCGACAAGCTCGACGTCTATCCGGCGCAGCTCTCGGGCGGCCAGAAGCAGCGCGTCGGCATCGCCCGCGCGTTGGCGATGCGCCCGGAGATCATGCTGTTCGACGAGGTCACTTCGGCGCTCGATCCGGAGCTGGTGGGCGGCATCCTGCAGATTCTGCGCGACCTGTCGTCGCGCAAGAGCATGACCATGATCATCGTCACTCACCAGATGAAGTTTGCCGAGCGCAGTTCGGACCGCACGCTGTTCTTCGACCAGGGCAACATCGTTGAGGACGCGGCGTCGCAGACACTGTTCAGCAATCCGCGGGAGGCGCGCACCCAGCAGTTCCTGGACTGCGTGATCGAAGGGCAATGAGCCAGGCGTGACAAGGCCGGCGCCGCCGCGCCCTAAGCCCCCACGCGGGCGTCGGGATTGGCGGCGCGTGCGCGAAGGTCGGCGCTATGCTGTGCATCCGCGTCCATCGCCTGGAGCCTTACGCATGAGTCATCTTTTCAGTCCCACGTCAGTCGGCAACGTCGCGCTGGCCAACCGTATCGTCATCGCGCCCATGTGCGAGTATTCGGCGGAGGAAGGCTGCGCCACCGACTGGCACATGATCCACCTGGGGCATCTGGCCCTGTCGGGGGCGGCCCTGCTGTTCACCGAAGCGACCGCGGTCGAGGCCGATGGCCGCATTTCGCCGGGCGACCTGGGCCTGTGGTCCGATCAGACCGAGGCCGCGCTGGGCCGCGTGGTCCAGGCGATACGGCGTTATTCGCCGATCAAGCTCGGTATCCAGTTGGGCCACGCCGGCCGCAAGGCGTCGAGCCATGCGCCCTGGGAAGGGGGCCAACTGGTGCCGCCGGAGCAGGGCGGCTGGCAGGGCTGGGCGCCTTCGGCGCTGCCGCACAATGCCGCCGAACCGGCGCCGCGCGCGCTCGACGCGGTCGGTCTGGCGCGGGTGCGCGATGCTTTCGTCGGCAGCGCCCGCCGCGCCATCGGCCTGGGTTTCGATGCCATCGAACTGCATGCGGCCCATGGCTACCTGCTGCACCAGTTCCTGTCGCCGCTGGCCAACCAGCGCGACGATGCGTATGGCGGCTCGCTGGAGAACCGCATGCGCTTCCCGCTGGAAGTATTCCGCGCGGTGCGCGAGGTGACGCCGGCGTCGGTGGCGCTGGGCGTGCGGGTGTCGGCCACCGATTGGGTCGAGGGCGGCTGGGATCTGGCGCAGACCGAGGCGTTCGCGGCGTGCTTGAAGGAAGCCGGCTGTGAGTTCATCGATGTCTCCAGCGGCGGGGTGTCGCCGTTGCAGAAAATCCCGGTGGGGCCGAACTATCAGGTGCCGTTCGCCGAGGCGATCAAGCGCTCGGTGGGTCTGCCCACCATCACCGTCGGCCTGATCACCGAGGCGCAGCAGGCCGAGGACATTCTGGCGCAGGGCCAGGCCGATATGGTGGCGCTGGCGCGCGGCATGCTGTATGACCCGCGTTGGCCCTGGCATGCCGCCGCGCAGTTGGGCGGCCAGGTCAATGCGCCGCGCCAGTACTGGCGCTCGCAGCCGCGCGACCTGAAAGAACTGTTCGGGGAGACCCGCTTCGGCCAGCGCTAGCGGCCGCAGCCGTCGTCCAATGAAAAACGCCGCATGACGCGGCGTTTTTCATGGCTGGGCGGCGCGCGCCTACAGGCGCGAATATGCCGCTTCCAGTTCGCGGTGCAGGATGTCCGCGAAATCGGCGCGGCCGGCGTCATGCTGCGACAGCAGGCGCGCCAGCACCACATTGTCTTCCTCGCCGTTCCAGATCTTGATGTAGGTGCCTTCCTTGTAGCCATGCCGCTGGCGGAAGATGTTCAGCACGTTCTTGGAAACGTACTGGGTGTAGGCATCGTTCCAGCGCATTTCGCAGGCGGTCATGCTCTGTTCCAGCAGCTTGAAACTGGCGCGGCCGCACACCGCCAGGCCGCCGATCAGTTCCAGCAGCTCGGGCACGTTCAGGCTGGCCAGCGCGTAGCTCTTGCCGTCCAGCGTGATCGAGGCGGGGCCGGCCAGGTCGGCCACCAGCGCGGCGGCGGCCGCGTTGACGTCGCCCTTGGCCTGCACGATGGTGTGCGACAGGTAGAAGTGCAGGATGTCGACCAGTTCCATCTGCACCTGTGGCAGGTCGATGGTCTGCTTCTTCCACCATTTCCAGCCGTAGTGCTCCAGGGCCTCGGCCGATTCGACGAAGGCGGCGCGCAGGAAGCGGGCGCCGCCGTTGATCCAGTCCGGATTGATCATGCTGTTCAGGTCGCCTTGCAGCTTCAGCATCGTGGCCGCCTGGGCCTGGTTCAATCCGACAACGTTATTCACTTTTACTCCGGGTATTCATGGGGTCTATGCGACGGCGGCGGAAATGTTAGCACCATTGCCGCCGCGGCCGGGGCCGCTTCAGCCGTCCTTGCGGTATGACGAGGTCTTGAGCGGCGGCAGCTTTTCCAGCGGGCGCTTGCGCGGGTTGCGCGCGCCGCCGGCCGCCTTGAACAGCATCAGGGCGAAAAAGCCCAGAAACACCGCCGGCATGAAGTCGTCCAGGTCGAAGCGCGGCGCGCGCAGCGCCGTGAAGGCGATGTTGACCGCCGCCCACCCGGCCACGGCGCCGGCGATGGTCAGGAAGATGCCCTGCTTGCGCTGGCGCGCGCGCTTGGCCAGCGAAACCGCCTCGGCCTCGCTCTGGTCGGGGATGGTGTCGGCGGACCGCGATTGCAGCGGCGGCGGCGCGGTCTTGCCCCAGGTCAGGTCGTTCAGGGAATCCTGGCTCGGCACGGCTACCGGGACCGGGACCGGGGCTGGCGCCGTCGCCTGGCGCTTGGCCTCGGCCTTGCTCGGTACCCTTCCGGGCGTGACGCCGCCCGCGCGCGACAGATTCTCGATGTAGCGCGCGAAGTCGCCGTCCTTGGGCTCCATGTCGATGGCCATGCCATTCTCCGCTAGTTGCCACGACGGACGCGCGCCGGTTGCCGGCGTTTGCGCATCATCGCGATCAGGAGTCCGCATCCTAGCAGTACCGAGAGTCCGGCGCCGATCATCATGGCGATCTGCTGCGCGTTTTCGGCCGCGCCCAGGCTGCGCGCGGTGACGTAGCCGGGCGCCAGCATCAGCGGCAACCACAGGATCGCCGACAGCACGTTGGCCATCTGGAAACGGCCATGGGCCATGCCCATCACGCCCGCGACAGTGGGGATGGTGGAGCGGATCGGGCCCAGGAAGCGGCCGATCAGCACCGAGGCGAAGCCATAGCGGTAGAAGAACAGCCGGGCGCGCGCCACGGCGGTACGCTGCTGCTTGAGCGGCCAGCGCCGCAGCACGCCGGGGCCGGCCCAGCGGCCCAGGCCGTAGGACAGCGCGTCGCCGACGATCGCGCCGGCTATGCCCCAGGCCAGGATGCCCCAGGGGTCCAGCGTGCCGGCGCCGATCAGACCGCCGGTCAGCAGCATCAGCGCCGTCGCGGGGATGAACAGCCCCAGCAGCACCATCGATTCCCCCAGCGTGAGCAGGAAGGTGATGGGGCCGGCCCAGGCCTGGTTGGTCTCGATCAGCATGCCGATCTTGTCGATATATTGGTCCATGAGGCGGAACTTGAAAATCAGCTGAACGTAATCGGGTATCTTAACGCCTGCATGGAGGCGCCTGTGTGAAACAGGCGTTCCACGGAAGGCGATCGTCGGAGTGTTATGGATTCGGTTACACAAGCCGTGCTGGGCGCGGGCATACAGGGGGCGCTGTTGGGGCGCATGCAGGGCCGGCGGGCGCTGATCTACGGCGCGGCGCTGGCGACGGTGCCGGACCTGGACGTGCTGATGCGCTACCCGGACCCGGTATCGCTGATGACCTACCACCGGGGTTTCTCGCATTCGATTTTCGTGCTGACCGGCCTGGCCGCGCTGCTGACCTGGCTGATCCGCAAGTACTGGCCGCAAGCGCAGTACAGCGCCGGGCGGCTGTTTCTGACCCTGTGGCTGGTATTGGTGACGCATCCATTGCTGGACGCCTTCACGGTTTACGGCACGCAGCTGTTCTGGCCGCTACCGTCGATCCCGGAAAGCTGGTCCGCCATATTCATCATCGATCCGCTCTACACCGTGCCGTTGCTGCTGGCGGCGGTGTACGCGGTGATCGCGGGCATGACGCGCAACGCCCGCCGCTTCCTGGCCGGGGCGCTGATCTTCAGCACTGCCTACCTGGGGTTCGGGCTGGCCGGCCGCCTCGCCGCCGAACATCGGGTACGCGAGGCGATGCAGACGCAGGGCATCGCCATCACCGAGCTGCGGGGTATCCCCATGCCACTCAATACGCTGTTGTGGCGCGTCGTGGCCAAAACCCCCGACGGCCATTACTACGAGGCCGTCAGTGGCTGGTTCGACCGCGAGCCGCCGGAATGGCTGCGCCTGCCGCTCAACCCTGGGCTCGGACAGGCGCTGGCGGACATGCCGCTGCTGCAACGCCTGCGCTGGTTCACCGACGATTGGCTGCGTTATGACGCGCTGGGCGACGCGCTGGTGGTGACCGACCTGCGCATGGGCGTGGCGGGGCACTACAGCTTTCGCTTCAAGATGGCCGAACGCGATGCCGAGGGCGGCTGGCGGCCGGTAACGCCAGCGCGCTGGCCGGGCGAACGCGGCGGCTGGGCCGAATTCAAACTGATGCTGGCGCGTATCCTGCACGCGCAACCGCCACTGCCACTGGCGCAATGGGCGCAGACAGCGACGCGCTAACCGCGGCTGCCCGGCGCTGTCAGGCAGGCCTGCCTTGCGGTGGGCTTTTTTTCGTCCGACGGGGGGCATGAAACGCGGCTTGTGTTGGCGTGCCCGCGATCCGGGCCACCCGGATTGACCGGAAAACCGCCGTTGCATTATTCTTGTTCGATATTAAGGAACCAGGGTTCCGTTTTTTGGAACATCAATGAGTATTCTCGACGGCGTCCAGCGCGTGCTGGCGCTTTACGCGGAAGGCGCGGTCGAACTGAGCTTCACCGATGTGGCGCAGCGGCTGGCAATGCCCAAGAGTACCGCCTCGCGCCTGCTGAACCAGATGCAGCACTACGGCCTGCTGGATCAGGACGCGGCCACGCGCCGCTATCGCGCCGGCGCCCTGTTGTCGCAGGCGGTGCGGGCCGGGCAGGCCGCGACGCCGCTGGACGAGGCCTGCCGCAAGGTGCTGGCGCGCCTGTCCGACGACAGCGGCCTGACCGCGTACTTGTCCACCCTGAACCAGCGCGAAACCGTGGTGCTGCAACGCCTGAACGGCTCGCAGCCGGTGCAGGTACTGTCGCCGCCAGGCTCGCGCCGTGCCGCCTCGGGCACGGCAATGGGACGCGCGCTGCTGTCGCGCCTGACCCAGGAAGAGTTCGACGCGCTGTACGGCAGCGATCCGGCCCGGCCCCTGCCGGTGGAGGGCAAGGATTGCCCGGCCACCGTCGGCGAACTGGCGCAGCGCGTGGCGCAGATCCGCGCCGACCATTGCGGTGTCGCCATCGACCAGGCCATGCCCGGTATCGGCGCGGTGGCGGCGGCGGTGCGCGACCCCGACAGCGCCGAACTGCGCGGCCTGTGCCTGTCATTCGTGTCGTTCCAGGCCGACGCCGCCCGCGTGGCCGCGTTGCGCGAGTCGCTGACGCGCCAGGTGGCGGCGCTGGGCCGCGAATTGAACGATCCCTATTGGCTGGCCTGACGCGCCGGCGCGCACCCGATTGACCGTATTGCCCTATCCGGCCGCATGCTCGCGGCACCCCGACTCCACCGATTTCACGGAACGCCTTTCATGAATCTTCTGCTTCTCAGCAATTCCAGCAGCGATGCCGGTTACCTGGCGCACGCGCTGCCCGACATCCGCGAACTGATCGCGGGCTTGCCGGCCGGCGCGCCGGCGGTGTTCGTGCCGTACGCGGGGGTCACCCGCAACTGGGACGACTACGCCACGCAGGTCACCACGGCGCTGACCGACACCGGCCTGGACATCCAGCCGCTGCACCGCGCCGCCGATCCGGTGGCTGCGCTGGAACAGGCCGCCGTCATCATCGTCGGCGGCGGCAACACCTTCAACCTGCTCGGCCAACTGCGCCGCCAGGGGCTGCTGAGCGTGGTGGCGCGCCGCGTGCGCGAAGGCGCCGCCTACCTGGGCTGGAGCGCCGGCTCCAACCTGGCGTGCCCCAGCATCCGCACCACCAACGACATGCCGATCACCGATCCCGAGGGCCTGGACGCGCTGGGCCTGCTGTCCTTCCAGATCAATCCGCACTACACCAACGCCCATCCGCCCGGCCATCGCGGCGAAACGCGCGCGCAGCGGCTGGCCGAGTTCTGCGTCTTGAACCCGGCCATGCCCGTGCTGGGCCTGCCCGAAGGCGCCGCGCTGCGCGTGCGCGATGCGGCCATCACGCTGGTCGGCCCGCACGATGCGCCGCTGTTCATCGGCGCCGCCGAACCGCGCCTGTTCAGGCCCGGTCCGGTTGAGATCCCGGCATGAAGCAGGTCATCGATACCATCGAACTGCTGTCCTGTGCCCACATCACGGGCGAGGCGGTGGCGCAGCATCTGCGCGAGGCGGGTGATTGCGAGGTCGAGGTCACGCGGCTGGCGCGTGACGGCGCCGCCACCGACTTTCTGTCCATCGTCATCCGGGGCGCCGATGACAACGCGCCGCAGTTGGGCATCGTCGGCCGTCTGGGTGGCATTGGCGCACGCCCGGCCGTGACCGGCCTGGTGTCCGACAGCGACGGCGCCGTGGTCGCCATCGCCGCCGCCCTCAAGATCATGGCCATGGCGCGCCAGGGCGATGTATTGCCCGGCACCGTGCGCATCCACACCCACATCTGCCCGCGCGCTGGCACCCGCCCGCACCATCCGGTGCCGATGATGCGCTCGCCGTTCCCGATGCGCGAAATGATGTCGCACGAGGTCGATCCGCGCATGGATGCGATCCTGTCGGTCGACACCACCCGCGGCAACCGTCTGGTGAACCGCCGTGGCGTGGCGCTGACGCCGGTGGCCAGGCAGGGCTATCTGCTCCCCATCCCCGACGCCATGCTGGACATGATGGGTTGGGTCAGCGGCGAACTGCCCGTGACGCTGCCGCTGACCACGCAGGACATCACGCCCTACGAAAACGGTCTGTGGCACTTCAATTCTCTGATGCAGCCGGCCATCGCCACCGGCGCGCCGGTGATCGGCGTGGCGCTGACCGCGCAGACCATGGTGCCCGGTTGCGCCACCGGCGTGACCAACGCGGTCGATGCCGACGTGGCGATGCGCTTCTGCATCGAGATCGCCAAGCGCTTCGGGCAAGGCGCCATGACCTTCTTCGATGCGGCCGAATGGGATGCGCTGCAAGGCCGCTATGGCTCGATGGCGCATCTGCAGACCACCGGCCGCGAACCGGAGCCGGCGCCATGAATGCGCGCCCGCCCTCGCATGCGGCGGGCGCCACAAACAAAAACGCCAGACTGGTGTCTGGCGTTTTTCCTGGCCCGATAGGCGCTTGCGTCAGGCCGGCAGCCGCGCCGCGATCTCGGCGATCAGGCGGCGCGCGGCATCCAGCTTGTCGGCGGCCGGCAGCGGGTGCGCGCCTTGCGCGTCGAACAGCACCAGTTCGGTGGTGTCGGCGTCCATGACCTTGTGCGCCAGGTTGCCCACCAGCAGCGGGATGCCCTTGCGCTGGCGCTTGGCTTCGGCGTGCTCGGCCAGCTTCTCGGTCTCGGCGGCAAAGCCCACGCACCACGGGCCGTCCGGCAGCTTGGCGACTTCGGCCAGGATGTCGGGGTTGGGTTCGAATTCCATCTGCGGCGCGCCGCCGCCCTCGCTGGTCTTCTTCAGCTTCTGGTCGCTGACATTCTTGACGCGCCAGTCGGCCACGGCCGCCACGGCGATGAACACGTCGGCGTCGGTGGCGCTGGCCATCACGGCGTCGTGCATCTGGCGCGCCGTCATGACCGACAGGGCGGTCACGCCGCGCGGCACGGGCAGGGCGGTGGCGCCGGTGATCAGCGTGACGCGGGCGCCGGCCTCGCGCGCGGCGCGGGCCAGGGCGTAGCCGGTCTTGCCCGACGAGCGGTTGCTCAGCACGCGCACCGGATCGACCGGTTCGGAGGTCGGACCGGCGGTCAGCAGTACGTGGCGGCCAGCCAGCAGCTTGGGCTGGAAGAAGGCAATCAGATCGGCGAGGATTTCATGGGCTTCCAGCATGCGGCCGTCGCCGGTTTCGCCACAGGCCTGTTCGCCGGCCGACGGGCCCAGGATGCTGATGCCGTCGGCGCGCAGTTGCGCCACGTTGCGCTGGGTGGCCGGGTTGGCCCACATTTCGCGGTTCATCGCAGGCGCCACCAGCAGCGGGCAGGCGCGCGCCACGCACAGCGTCGACAGCAGGTCGTCGGCCATGCCGTGCGCCAGCTTGGCCATGAAATCGGTGCTGGCCGGCGCGATCAGCACCGCGTCGGCGCCGCGCGTCAGGTCGATGTGCGCCATGTTGTTGGGCACCCGCGGATCCCAGGCATCGACGAACACGGGGCGGCCGGACAGCGCCTGCATGGTCACGGGCGTGATGAAGTGCGTGGCCGCCTCGGTCATCACCACGTCGACGATGGCGCCTTGTTCGGTCATACGCCGCACCAGCTCGGCGATTTTGTAGCAGGCGATGCCACCGGTCAGGCCGAGGACGATGCGTTTGCGGGCGAGGTCGAGCATGGGTCTCGGACGGCGTTGGGACGCCGTCAAATCAGGGAACGGACAGTGATTTTATTCTGCATTGCCGCATCGCGCCGTTCGCCATGCGTGCAGGGGGGCTCAAACAAGGCAAAAACCCGGCCAGGGGCCGGGTTTCGAAAGGGCGGGTGACAGGGTCAGACGCGTGGCTTGCGGGCCCGCAGCAGTTCGTCCAGCACCAGCAGCACGGCGCCGCAGGTGATGCCGACGTCGGCCACGTTGAAGGCCGGGTAGTACCAGTCGCGCCAATAAAACAGCAGGAAGTCCACCACGTGGCCATACACTACCCGGTCGATCACGTTGCCGATGGCCCCGCCCAGGATCATGGCCAGGGCCAGGCAGAAGCGCGGCTGGCCGCGGGTGCGGCGCAGGATCACCAGGATGACCCCCGCGGCGACCACGCCCAAGCCGGTGAACAACCAGCGCTGCCAGCCTTCTTCGGACGCCAGGAAGCTGAACGCCGCGCCGCGGTTGTACAGCAGCGTGAAGTCGAAGAACGGCAGCAGGTTCAGGCGTTCGCCATACTGGTACGAGGTGTTGAAGTACACCTTGGTCAGTTGGTCCACCACGACGATCGCCAGGGCGATGGCCAGCCAGCGCCCCACCCGCGCGCGGGGCGCGCTGGCGGACGCAGCGGCGGCGGAGCCTTGTGGGCCGGCCATGCTCAGGCCTTGTCGCGGGCTTCGCCCGAGCCGAACAGGTTGGACACGCAGCGGCCGCAGATCTCGGGGTGATCCGGATCCTGGCCCACGTCCAGGCGCCAGTGCCAGCAGCGCTCGCACTTCTTGTGCCTGGACGGCGTGACCTCGATGCGGGTCTCGCCTTCGCCTGCGTGCACGCTGGCGCGCGACACGATCAGCACGAAGCGCAGGTCGTCACCCAGGCTCGCCAGCAGTTGCTGGTCTTCGCCGCTGGCGTACAGGTCAACCTCGGCCTGCAGCGACGAACCGATGTCGCCCGCCGTGCGCACTTCTTCCAGCTTGCGCTGGACCTCGGCGCGGATGGCGCGCAGGCGCGTCCATTTGGCCGACAGGGCCTCGGCGTCCGCGAACGGCGGCAGCGCGTGGTAGACCTCGGTGAAGATGGTGACGCGGGCGGCGTCGGCCTGGTGCTTCAGGGCCGAGCCGACCAGTTCCTTCCAGGCCTCTTCGGCCGTGAACGACAGGATCGGCGCCATCAGCTTGAGCAGCGTCTGGGTGATGTCCAGCAGTGCGGTCTGGGCCGAGCGGCGGGCCACGCTGTCCACCTTGGAGGTGTAGAGGCGGTCCTTCAGGATATCCAGGTAGAACGCGCCCAGGTCTTCCGAGCAGAACGTCTGCAGGCGCGACACCGCCGGGTGGAAGTCGTAGCGCTCGTAGTGGCCCTGCACCTCGGCCTGCATCTGCGCCGTCATGGCCAGCGCGTAGCGGTCGATTTCGAACAGTTCACCGTAGGGCACCGATTGCGACACGGCGTCGAAGTCGGCCAGGTTGGCCAGCAGGAAGCGCAGCGTGTTGCGGATGCGGCGGTAGCCCTCGACCACGCGCTTGAGGATTTCATCGGAGATCGACAGCTCGCCCGAGTAGTCGGTGGAGGCGACCCACAGGCGCAGGATTTCCGCGCCCAGCGAATCGGACACCTTCTGCGGCGCGATCACGTTGCCGACCGATTTGCTCATCTTGCGGCCCTGGCCGTCCACCACGAAGCCGTGCGTCAGCAGGGCCTTGTAGGGCGGCTGGCCGTACAGCATGCAGCCGGTCAGCAGCGACGAGTGGAACCAGCCGCGGTGCTGGTCGGAACCTTCCAGGTACAGGTCGGCGGGCCAGCCCAGTTCGGCGCCGTGCGAGCCGGCGAAATCACGGTCCTTGCCGCCCAGCACGGTAGCGTGGGTGCTGCCCGAGTCGAACCACACGTCCAGCGTGTCGCGGTTCTTTTCGTATTGATCGGCCTCGTCGCCCAGCAGCTCGCGCGGGTCCAGCGTCTGCCAGGCCTCGATGCCGCCTTGTTCGACGCGCTGCGCGACCTGTTCCAGCAGTTCGGCGGTGCGCGGATGCAGCGCGCCGGTTTCCTTGTGCACGAAGAAGGCCATCGGCGTGCCCCACTGGCGCTGGCGCGACAGGGTCCAGTCCGGACGGTTGGCGATCATGGCGTGCAGGCGGGCGCGGCCCCAGGCCGGATAGAAGGCGGTGGCGTCGATGCCGGCCAGCGCCGATTCGCGCAGGGTCGGGCCGCCGTCCTTGGGTTTGACGTCCATGCCCGCGAACCATTGGCTGGTGGCGCGGTAGATGATCGGCGTCTTGTGGCGCCAGCAATGCATGTAGCTGTGCTTGTGCTTTTCCACGTGCATCAGCGCGCCGGCTTCTTTCAGGGCCTCGACGATCTTGGGGTTGGCGTCCCAGATCGACAGGCCGCCGAACAGCGCCAGGCTGTCGACGTACTTGCCGTCGCCCATGACCGGGCTGATGAAGTCGGTGTCCTTCATGCCGTGCTCCTTGCACGAGATGAAGTCCTCGATACCGTAGGCCGGAGCCGAGTGCACCACGCCGGTGCCGGAATCGGCCGTGACGTAGTCGCCCAGGAACACCGGCGCCTTGCGGTCGTAGGCGGCTTCGAACCGCGCCAGCGGATGGCGGAACGCGATGCCCGCCAGCGCCGCGCCCGGGGCGGTGGCGATGACTTCGCCTTCCAGGTCCCAGGCCTTCAGGCAGGCCTCGACGCGCTCGCGCGCGAGCAGCAGCAGCGGGCCGAACTTGGGCGCGGGCGACACGCGCACCAGCGCGTATTCGATTTCGGGATGCAGGTTCAGCGCCTGGTTGGACGGGATGGTCCAGGGCGTGGTGGTCCAGATGACGATGGCGCCGTCATCGACCTGGTCCAGGCCGAAGGCCTGGGCCAGCTTGGCATGCTCGGCGAACGGGAAGGCCACGTCCACCGCCGGGTCGACGCGGTCGGCGTATTCGACCTCGGCCTCGGCCAGCGCCGAGCCGCAGTCGAAACACCAGTTCACGGGCTTGAGGCCACGGAACACATAACCCTTGTCCAGGATGCGGCCCAGGGCGCGGATCTCGTCGGCTTCATTGCTGAAGTTCATCGTCATGTAGGGACGATCCCACTCGCCCAGCACGCCCAGGCGCTTGAAGTCCTTGCGCTGGCGATCGATCTGTTCGAGCGCGTAGGCGCGCGCCTTGGACTGCACTTCGGCCACCGGCAGGTGCTTGCCGTACTTCTTTTCGATCTGGATCTCGATCGGCATGCCGTGGCAATCCCAGCCCGGCACGTAATGCGCGTCATAGCCGGCCATGTTGCGGCTCTTGACGATGATGTCCTTCAGGATCTTGTTGACCGCGTGGCCGATGTGGATGTCACCGTTGGCATAGGGCGGGCCATCATGCAGCACGAAGCGCGGACGGCCGCGGCTGGCGGCGCGGATGGCCTGGTAGACGTGGTTTTCCTCCCACTGCGCAATCCAGGCGGGCTCGCGCTTGGCGAGGTCGCCCCGCATGGGGAAGGGGGTATCGGGCAGGTTGAGGGTTTTTTTATAGTCCATGAACGGCAAAATAGGCGCGCGCGTTTCGCGCGTCTTCGGCGATGGCGGCAGTCAGGGAAGGGAGATCAGGGAATTTTTCTTCGTCCCGCAGCTTTTGCAGGAATTCGACACGCACGAGTTTACCGTATGCGTTGACGGTCTCGCCGAGCAGATGCGCCTCGAGCAGGACACGGCCGCGGTCCTCGACGGTCGGGCGCACGCCCAGGCTGGCCACCGCCGGCAGGGCGCGTTCGGCCAGGCCGTAGACCTGCACCACATAGATACCGGAACGGGCCGCGCAGCGCTCGGCCACCCGCAGGTTCATGGTCGGATAGCCCAGGGTGCGGCCCAGCTTCTGGCCGTGGATCACGTGGCCGCTGATGTGGAACGGGTGGCCCAGCAGGTGGCGGGCGCGGTCCAGGTCGCCCACCGCCAACGCGGTGCGCACTTCCGAACTGGAGATGCGGTGGCCGTGGCGGTCGGTGACGTCGGCCAGGGTCTGCACCTCGAAACCATGGCGCAGGCCGGCTTCGCGCAGCAGATCGATGTCCCCGCTGCGCTTGTGGCCGAAGCGGAAGTCCTCGCCCACCAGCAGCCATTTGGTGTCCAGGCCGCGCACCAGCAGGTTCTCGATGAAGGCGTTGGCCGACATTTCGGCCAGGCGCGCGTTGAAGCGCTCGACCACGACCTGGGAAATGCCGTACCGCGCCAGCGCCGCCAGCTTGTCGCGCAGCCCGGAGATGCGCGTGGGCGCCAGCTCGGGGCGCTGGTTGAGCGTGGCGAAGTACTCGCGCGGGTGGGGCTCGAAGGTCATCACGGCCGGGGTCAGGTCCCGGTCACGCGCGACCTGGCAGACCCGCGCCAGCATGGCCTGGTGTCCGCGGTGGACGCCATCGAAATTGCCGATGGTCAGTGCGCTGGGAGCGCGCTGGGCGGGCGGCGGAAGGGATCGGTAGATACGCAGCGGTGGTTTCACGAGCGAGAGTTTACAATTTTGGGTTACGGGATTGTTCGTCATCCCCAATTTGGATTGCTCATCTTGCCGGAAACCTCTTCATCGCCACGCCGCATCGTCATCCTGATCTCGGGACGAGGCAGCAACATGCAGGCTCTGGTTCAGGCCTGTCGCCAACAAGGCTGGCCGGCCACCATCGCCGCCGTGATCGCCAGCCGGCCCGACGCCGCCGGCCTCGAATGGGCCGCCGCCCAGGGCATTGCCACCGCCGCGCTGTACCACAAGGACTACGCCAGCCGCGAAGCCTTCGACACCGCGCTGGCCTCCGAAATCGACCTGCACGCGCCGGATTACGTCATCCTGGCAGGCTTCATGCGGGTGCTGACCCCCGGCTTCGTCAACCGCTACAGCGGCCGCCTGGTCAACATCCATCCGTCGTTGCTGCCGGCGTTCCCGGGGTTGCACACCCACGCCCAGGCGCTGGCCACCGGCGTGCGCGTGCACGGCTGCACCGTGCATTTCGTGACGCCGGTGCTGGACCATGGGCCCATCATCGCCCAGGGCTGCGTGCCGGTCCTGGCCGGCGATACTCCCGAACTGCTGGCCGAGCGGGTGCTGGAAGTCGAACACCAGGCATTTCCGGCCGCCGTGCGCTGGCTGGCCGAAGGCCGGGTTACGCTGACGAATGACCATCGGGTGGACGTGCAGGGCGATCCCGACCGCCTGTTCACCTGGACCGCCGCGGCCTGAGCCGACGCCAGCCGCGCAGCCGGGCCGTCAATGGCCCGGAAATCGCATTTATCGGGCGGCATGTGCCCGTCCCACTGGAATACACCATGAGCAAACCTCAAACTCCGCGTTCCCGCCCGGCAGCCACCGGCGGACGCTCCGCCGAAGGGCGTGACGGCCGGTCCTTTTTCTCGCGCCCCAAGGGCGAGGCCCGCACCGCCCAGGAACGCGCGCCGCGCGCCGAGCGCGCCGCCGGCGGCCGTGACGGCGAAGGCCGTCCGGACGAGCGCCGCGACAGCCGTCCGGCGCCGCGTCCATCCTACGATGCGGCGCGTGGCGAAGGCCGTGGCGAACGCGGTTCCGTCGGTGGCGACCGGCGCGAAGGCGCCGGCCGCCCGACGCCACGCCCTTCCTATGACGCGCCGCGCGGCGAACGCGGCTCGTACAGTCCGGATCGCCGCGAAGGCCAGGGCCGCCCGGATTCGCGCCCGTCCTATGGTGCCTCGCGTGGCGAGAGCCGTGGCAATGAGCGCGGCGCTTTTGCCTCGGACCGCCGCGACGGCGCCGGCCGTCCGGATTCGCGCCCGTCCTACGGTTCGCCGCGTGGCGAAGGCCGTGGCGGTGACCGGGGTTCCTTCGCCGCGGACCGCCGCGAAGGCGCTGGCCGCCCGGATTCACGCCCGTCCTATGGCGCCCCGCGTGGCGAAGGCCGAGGCGGCGAGCGCGGTTCCGCCGGCTCGGATCGTCGCGAAGGCCAAGGCCAGCGCGATGCCGCCACGCACAAGCCGCAGTTCAACCGTCCGCGCCTGTCCTACGCCGCCAGCCGCATCGACCAGGTGCAGCGGGTGCTGGGCGAGGTCCTGCAATGGACGTATCCGGCCGACGCCGCGCTGTCGCACTGGCTGCGCGGCCACCCCGGCCTGGGCGCGCGCGACCGTTCCGAGGTGGCCGAGGCCGTCTATGACGTATTGCGCCACCTGCGCCGCTACCGCCAGTTCGGCGAAAGCGGCGTCGGGCCGGCCTCGCGCCGCCTGGCCATCCTGGGCCTGGCCGCCACGCTGGGCAAGGAAGCGCTGCAGGAAGGCCTGGACGCGGCCGAGGCCGAATGGCTGCAACGCGTGCTGCAGATCGACCTGGCGACCCTGCCGCGCGCCGTGCGCGGCAGCATCCCCGACTGGCTCGACGAGCGCCTGGGCGCGATGGACAGCCCGGAATCGTTGATCGAGGCGCTCAACCGCCAGGCCAGCCTGGACCTGCGCGTCAATCCGCTCAAGGTCGAGCGCGATGCCATGCTGGCCGAGCTGCAGCAAACGGCCGGCCGCTACGAACCCGTGGCCATGCCTTATTCGCCCTGGGGCATCCGCATGGAAGGCCGCCCCGCCATCAACCGCTGGCCGCAGTTCGAGAACGGCAGCATTGAAGTGCAGGACGAGGGCAGCCAACTGCTGGCTTTGCTGGTGGCGCCGCGCCGCGGTGAAATGATCATCGACTTCTGCGCCGGCGCGGGGGGCAAGACGCTGTTGCTGGGCGCGTTGATGCGCTCGACCGGCCGCCTCTACGCCTTCGACGTCTCGGCTGCCCGCCTGGCGCGCGCCAAGCCGCGCTTTGCCCGCAGCGGCCTGTCGAACGTAGTGCCGGTTGTCATCGACAGCGAGAACGACGCCCGCGTCAAGCGCCTGGCCGGCAAGGCCCAGCGCGTGCTGGTCGACGCGCCGTGCAGCGGCATCGGCACGCTGCGCCGCAATCCCGACCTGAAATGGCGCCAGCATCCCGAGGCGCTGGCCGAACTGGGGCAGTTGCAGGAGCGCATCCTCAACAGCGCTGCGCGCTGCGTCGCGCCCGGCGGACGGCTGGTGTATGCCACCTGCAGCCTGCTGGCCGAGGAAAACGAGACGCAGGCCGAGCGCTTCCTGGCCAGCCATCCGGACTTCGAACGCCTGGATGCCGCCGAGATCCTGGCCGGCCGTTGCGAGAACCTGACGCTGCAAGGACCCTACGTCCAACTGCGTCCGGACGTCCACGGCACCGACGGCTTCTTCGCCGCCGTGTTCGAGCGCCGCAAGAAGGGCGCCGCAACCGCGGCGCAGGCTGAGGCCGGTCTCGACGCCGCCGCCGAGGCGCGGCCGGAAGAGGGCGCGCAGTCCGCCGACGTGGCGGTTGCCGACGCCGAAGACGCCATCGCGCCCGTCACGGCCGGCGCGGACCAGGACAAGCCCGTGGCCTGAGCCCGGGCCGAGTGCGCCGATGGCGGGTCAGTCGATGCGCTGGCCCGCCATCGGTGGTATGGGCCTGGTCAGGCTGCGGTACGTGAGTTCGCCGGGGCCGGCTCAAGGCGCCGGCGCGATGCCGAGCGTGGCGCTGTAGCGGCGGATGCCGACGGTCTTGTTCTGATATTTCACTTCCCAGGCCAACGAATCGGACCCGGGCTGATTTGCCTGATACACCACTTGCGCGATCGGCACTGTCTTATATGCGCAACGTCCCGAATTGCTGGACTGGCCTCGCGTATGCACCACGCTGGCGCTGCCCAGCCGAGGCTGGAGCGTGATGGTCACGCGTGGCGCGCGCAACGCCAGGCAATCCGCGCCGCGGATTTCATAATAGGACGCCAGCACAGCCACGTCCCCCGTTTTGAGTGACTGGGCGCCGGCGGGCGAGGCCAGAGCGAGCATCGCGGCGGCCAAAGCGGCGGTAAAAAGGGGTCGGATGGTTATGGGAAGCATCGTGTAGCGGTGTGGGCGGGTTGACTGCGGGCCAAAGTGTGCGCCAGGTGCGTGGCGGTCGCAAGACAGCGCGTCCGCCTTACAGGAACTTTAATCAGCCAGACTGTCCAAATCACAGTGGCCATGCGGCGACGTTTCCCTGCCTGGAAGGCGCCGGCGGCGTCGCAGCCAGGGCGCCGACCCGGCCGCAAGCTTGCCGTCAAAAGTTCAAAAGCAGGTCAAAAGTGGGGCTTAGTCCTTGATTTCCCTCAAAAACTATTTTGAAACTCCATTGTCATAACGCGGCAAAGGTAAGCTAAACTTCAGGCACTCTTCAAGCGAGGCTCACTACAGCTTTATGGATTACATCCTCTCCTTCATTGCCGGCGGTCTGACCCAAGCCACTTGGTGGCAGGTCGTCGTTTTCACCCTGGTCATGACGCACATCACCATTGTGTCCGTCACCGTCTTCCTGCACCGCAGCCAGGCGCACCGGGGCCTGGATCTGCATCCGGCCGTCATGCATTTCTTCCGCTTCTGGCTCTGGATGACGACCGGCATGGTCACCAAGGAATGGGTGGCCATCCACCGCAAGCACCACGCCAAGTGCGAAAAGGAAGGCGATCCCCATTCGCCCATCCTGTTCGGCATCTGGAAGGTGCTGTTCCGCGGCGCCGAACTCTACCGCGAAGAATCCAACAACAAGGAAACCATGGCCAAGTTCGGCCACGGCACGCCTGACGACTGGCTCGAACGCAACGTCTACAGCAAGCACAGCCTGTGGGGCGTGCTGACCATGCTCGCCATCGACATCGCCCTGTTCGGCGCGATCGGCGTCACGGTGTGGGCGGTGCAGATGGCCTGGATCCCCTTCTGGGCGGCCGGCGTCGTCAACGGCATCGGCCACTACTGGGGCTACCGCAACTACAACAGCCCGGACACCAGCACCAACGTGTTCCCGTGGGGCATCGTGATCGGCGGCGAAGAGCTGCACAACAACCACCACGCCCACGGCACGTCGGCCAAGTTCTCGGCCAAGTGGTATGAGTTCGACATCGGCTGGTGCTACATCAACATCCTGAAGTTCCTGGGCCTGGCCAAGATCAAGAAGGTCGCGCCCAAGCTCAAGCTGGATGATTCCAAGACCGGCATCGACCTGCGCACGCTGCAAGGCGTGATCACGCACCGCTACGAAGTCATGGCCCGCTATGCGGACGTGATCAAGAGCGCCGCCCGCGAGGAACTCGCCAAGCTGAAGGGTTCGCGCAACAAGGGCAGCGCGGAATGCGACTGGACCAAGCTGCACCAGGTGCGCCGCGCCATCCACCGCAATGAGGACATCCTGCAGCCGGAAACGCTGGCCGCCGTGGATAGCGCCATCGCCCAGAGCAAATCGCTGTCCACGCTGGTGCAGATGCGCCGCGAGCTCGGCCGTATCTGGGAAAGCTCCAGCGCCAGCAGCGAACAGCTCCTCCATGACCTGCAGGCCTGGTGCCTGCGCGCCCAGCAAAGCGGCATCGCCGGGCTCGAGCAATTCGCTCAACGTCTGCGCCGCTACGCGGCATGATGCTCGAGAAGCTCAATCCTGAACAACGCGCAGCAGTAACCTTAGAACCGCAGCACGCCCTGGTCCTCGCCGGGGCGGGCAGCGGCAAGACCCGGGTGCTCACCACCCGCATGGCCTGGCTGATTCAAACCGGCCAGGCCTCGCCTTTTGGGCTGCTGGCGGTCACGTTCACCAACAAGGCCGCCCGTGAAATGCTGGCGCGCATGTCGGCCATCCTGCCGATCGATACGCGCGGGCTCTGGATCGGCACCTTCCACGGCCTGTGCAACCGCATGCTGCGCGCGCATCACCGCGACGCGGGCCTGCCGCAAACCTTCCAGATCCTCGACGTCACCGACCAGCTCGCCGCCATCAAGCGGCTGATGAAGGCCAACGGCGTCGACGACGAGAAGTATCCGCCGCGCGACGTGCAGCGCTTCATCAACGGCGCCAAGGAAGAGGGCCTGCGCCCGGCCGACGTCGAAGCCTATGACGCGCACCGCCGCCGCCTGATCGAGATCTACCAGCTCTACGAAGCCCAGTGCCAGCGCGAAGGCGTGGTCGACTTCGCCGAGCTGCTGTTGCGCGCCTATGAACTGCTGTCGCGCAACGCGCCGGTGCGCGAGCACTACCAGCGCCGCTTCCGCCATATTCTGGTCGACGAGTTCCAGGACACCAACACGCTGCAGTACAAGTGGCTGCGGCTGCTGGCCGGCGGCGGCGCGGCGATCTTCGCCGTGGGCGACGACGACCAGTCCATCTACGCGTTCCGCGGCGCCAACGTCGGCAACATGTCCGACTTCGAGCGCGACTACGCGCACGGCACGGTCATCCGCCTGGAGCAGAACTACCGCTCTTACGGCCACATCCTGGACTCCGCCAACGCGCTCATCGGCCACAACAGCGGCCGCCTGGGCAAGAACCTCTGGACCGACCAGGGCGAAGGCGAGCCGGTGCGCGTCATCGAGCAGCCCTCGGACGGCATGGAAGCGCAATGGATCGTGGACGAGATCCGCTCGCTGATCCACGAGGGCAGCCTGCGCCGCGAGATCGCGGTGCTCTACCGCAGCAATGCGCAATCGCGCGTGATCGAACACGCCATCTTCTCGGCCGGCATTCCCTACAAGGTGTATGGCGGCCTGCGCTTCTTCGAGCGCCAGGAAATCAAGCACGCGCTGGCCTACCTGCGCCTGATGGCCAATCCGCACGACGATACCTCGTGGATGCGGGTGGTCAACTTCCCGACGCGCGGCATCGGCGCGCGCACGCTGGAACAACTGGCCGACGCGGCCCGCGCCCATGACTCCAGCCTGTACGCGGCGGTGGCGCTGGTGGGGGGCAAGGGTGGCTCCAACCTGGCCCAGTTCGCCCAGCTGATCCATCGCATGACCGAGGAAACGCGCGACCTGCCGCTGCCCGAAATGGTCGAGCACATGCTCGAAGCCAGCGGCCTGAACGCGCACTACAAGGCCGAGCGCGAAGGCGCCGAACGCCTTGAAAACCTGAACGAACTGATCACCGCCGCGGCGGTGTTCGCCTCCGAGGAAAACTACGACGGCCTGCCGGCGGGCGTGGTGCCGGCGCAGGACACGTCCAGCACGCTGATGCCCGGCGTGGTCGATGCGGCGCCGGTGGTGGCCGACGGCCTGACGCCGCTGGCCGCCTTCCTGTCGCACGCCGCGCTGGAAGCGGGCGACAACCAGGCGCAGCAGGGCCAGGACGCGGTGCAGCTCATGACCGTGCATGCGGCCAAGGGCCTGGAGTTCGACGCCGTTTTCATCACCGGTCTGGAGGAAGGCCTGTTCCCGCACGAGAACAGCATCCTGGAACAATCCGGCCTGGAAGAAGAGCGCCGCCTCATGTACGTGGCGATCACCCGCGCGCGCCAGCGCCTGTACATCAGCCTGGCGCAAAGCCGCATGCTGCATGGCCAGACGCGCTACGCCATGCGCTCGCGCTTCCTCGACGAAATCCCCGAGCAGCACCTGAAATGGTTGTCGCCCAAGGCCGGCCTGGCGCCTGCCCTGAACGCGGGCGGCGGCTGGAACGGCAATCGTGGCGACGCCTTCGGTCGCAAGCCGACCAACACCATTGCGCCGCGTCAACCGCGCGGCACGGCCGCCGGCGTCACGGTGGGCGACAAGCAGTATCGTGTGGGACAGGGCGTGCACCACGCGCGCTTCGGCGACGGCACCATCGTCAGCCTGAGCGGCGCGGGACAGGACGCCCAGGCGGAAATCCATTTCCGCGATGTCGGCGCCAAGACGCTGGCGCTGGGCATCGCCAAGCTGGATATCGTTCAAGGTTGAAAGACATGGCCAATCAAGATTCCCCGAAAGCCGAACTGGCATCGCTGCGCGCCGAGATCGATGAAATCGACCAGCAGATCATCCTGCTGCTCGGCGTGCGCTTCCGCTGCACGGACATGATCGGTGAACTCAAGCAGGCCAACGATATGGACCTGGTGGACCCGGTGCGCGAAGACCAGCAGGTCCAGCGCATCCGCCGCCTGGCCGAAGAGGCCGGCGTGCCGCCGGCCCTGGCCGAAACCATCCTGCGCGAAGTGATCGACACGGTGGTCGATCATCACACGCGTCTGCGCGAGCGTCCCTACTCGTGATGCGCGCCTGATGGCCGCTGCCCGCCAGGGCGCGGCCGTCCGCACACAGAAAGGTCCATGGCCGCGGCTCTGCCGCGGCCATTCTTTTTTCTCGCGCCGCGTTGTCGGCGGATCGGATTACAAGGTCTTCAGGAACGCCAGCAGGGCGTCGATCTCGGCCGGGCTCAGGTCGAGCGGCTTGATGTGTTCCGACTTGCGCGGCGCATACGGGTCCGGGGGATCCGCCGGCGGCGCTTCACGGCCCATGCCGGCGTTGTACATCCGCAGCAGCCCCCGCAGGTCCGGGAACAGGCCGTTGTGCATCCATGGGCCGGCCTGCGCCACGTTGCGCAGGCTCGGCGTGCGGAACTTGCCCAGGTCGGCGGGATCGCGCGTCACCTCGTAGCGCCCCAGATCCTGGTTGCGTCGGCCGTAGAAGGACAGGCCGATGTTGTGGAACTGATGGTCGGTGAGCAGCGGGCCGTTGTGGCAGTTCATGCAGCGCGCCTGGGTGCGAAACAGGTGCAGGCCCAGCAGTTCGGTGTCGTCCAGCGCATCGGCGCGACCGGCCAGGACGTCGTCGAAGCGCGTCTTCTCGGGGCGCAGCGAGGCCACGTAGGCGGCCAGTGCGCGTGCCAGGCGGTCGGCGTCGATCGCGGATGTCGCGGTCGATGCCGTAGATGCAGCAGATGCAGCAGATGCAGCAGATGCAGTAGATGTCGTAGATGGCGTAGATGTCGTAGATGCCGCTACCGTCGCGCCGCCGAACGCCTCGAGGAAGTGCGCCGAATACACGTCGTTCTGCCGCAGCCGCGCCACTGCCCCGGCGGCGTCGTGGTTCATCTCCCGCGGGTCGTGCAGCGGCCCCATCACCTGTTTCTTGAGGCTGGCCGCGCGGCCGTCCCAGAACAGGCTCGGCGCGAACGGCGCGGCATACAGCGGCGTCGAGCGGCGCCGCCCCATCAGCTTGTCCTCGCCCACCGCCAGCGGCAGGCCGTCGGTGAACGCGCGCTGCGGTTGGTGGCAGGAGGCACAGGACACCTCGCCCTTGCGCGACAGGCGGGTATCGAAGAACAGCATCTGGCCCAGCGCCACGACTGCCGGCCGCGCCACGTCGGCGGCCAGTTCGGCCTGACCCAGATTGGCGGCGGTCCATTGCAGCGGGGGGCTGGCGACGGCGGGGACCGGCGCCCATTCATTCCATTGCACGCCGGCGTCGATGGTGGGCGCGGGCCAACCGGCTACGGGTCCGGAATAGCGCGCGCGCAGGCAGGCGATGTTCCAACCCGCCGGGGCGTGGCAAGCGGCGGCGTTGGACGCGATGCCGGATGGCATGGAGGCGGGCTGCCGGCCAGACACGGTGGACGGGGCCGCCAGCAGGAGGGCCAGCGGAATGGCATGCAGGACGGCGGCCAGGGCGTTCGGCCGCAGCCGGGTTTTGCCACGCAGGGGCATCGATACGTTCCATGTCGCGTTGGTGTCAGGCGTAGGACGCAGCGACAGTTGCAATACCTCAGCGCGCAATCGATGAATAATCTATATGGATTTCGATTTGTTGATTGATGCGTGAGATCCGATCGTCCGCGCGCCGTGGCCGGGATGGCCGCGGCGCATGTTAGGGACTGCGGCCTTGGCGCTCCATGGCGCGTGGTCTGATATGTTGTTCAGAAGCGGTAGCCGACCTGCACCCAGAGTTCACGCCCTGATTGATAGGTGCCGTAGTCGGTCGTCAGGTTGGGATTGCTGGCAACGATCGCGGGCATGCGGTTGAGCAGATTGAGGATATCCACGGTCAGCTCCAGCCGAGGCATGAAGGTGGGTTGCCAGGTGAGCCGAGTGTCCCAGGTCCAGTATGAGGGCAGGCGAGCCGATTGGTAGCTGTCCAGCCGGTACGGCTCGGGACCCCTGCCCACGAACATGATGCCGTCGTGCCTGCCGCGCCAGTTGATCATGTTGCTCCACGTCAGCCCCGTGGCAGGGTAGGCGCCGGTGAAGGCAAGCGTGGCGGTCTGGGGCTGGTGGTAGCTCCTGGGCGGCAGATCCATGGAGCGGATCTCCGTGCCGTTGTAGATCACCCGCTCGTCGGGACCGTGGGCGTCATCGCCATACCCTTTGGCCAGGTCGGCGTTGGCCTTGCGCTTCTGCCAACTCCACGACGCCAGCATGGTCCAGCGGGTAGGGCCGGCGTGCCACGGTTCCAGCGTGCGCAGCGTCAGGCTGACGGCGTCGGTGATGGAGCTGCCGCCATTGCGGTACTTGAACCCCTTGTCGATCCTACCGCTCTTGGTCCATTGTTGCCGGCCGTTGCGACGCACGTAGCCCAGCAGGCCTTCCAGTCCCGCCATGCGCTGGCGCAGCGACAGCGCCCATTCGTCGTCATACGGCATGCGCAGCCCGCTGTAGTCCACGGAAAAATCCTGTTTGCCGGCGGGCACGGGCTTGCCCTGGAAGTCGGTCAACTGTTTCAACAGCCGCAAGCGCCGGGCTTCCAGCGCGGTTTCCAGCACCGTCCCACCGAAGTAACGCGACCAGCCGCCGCTCAGCAAGGTGTCGCCCGATCCGAACACGTCCCAGTCCAGGCGCGTGCGCGGCGCGAGGTTGTTGCTGCCGAACAGGCTTTCGTGGTCATAGCGCAGCCCGGCATCCAGCGCCAGCCGCCGCCACTCGACGCGATCGGACAGATACAGCGCGGCCGTGCGGCTGCGCGCCCGCACGGTGCCCGGCCGCCACAGGTACATATTGGTATCAATGTAATCGCCCAGACTGTCGTAGATGCGCGTGTAGGCGGTCGACAGCCTCGGCCGCTTGAACGCCGCGTCGATCTGTTGCACGTCGATCCCCGCGTACACATTGTGTGTGAATGCCCGGCCGCGCTGCGGGTCCAGGTCGATACGCGCTTTGAGGTGTGCGGTGTCCTGTTGCTTCTGTTCCCGGCCGAACCCGCCTTTGAAATACAAGGGCCGGTTGTAGGGCCGTGTCGTAACCCACTCGCGGCTGGCGGAGCGGCGGTTGCTCATGGCGTGGTCCCAGCCCGTCTGCAACATCAGGCGTCCTGCCGGCAACCGGTGCTCCAGGCGCCCGGTCAGGCCGTATGCGCCATGGTTGTTGTCGTATTGCGTGTCGCGGGCGGTATTGCTGACCAGCCTTTCGTTGCGATCGCTGTATTTCAGCGTCAGGTCGACCAGGGTGTCGGCGCTGGCGCGCACGCTGAATTTGCCTAGGAAGTTGTCGATGCGGTCGCGATAGGAATTCGGCGTGCGCAGCGGCTTGCCGGCGTCATCGGCCGTCAGGCCCCAGCGCTCGATCCGGGATTGCCGGTGCGACATGGACAGCACCATGCCGGCCTTGTCATTGACGGCGAGGTCCGCCACGGCCGAATAGAAGCGTTTTTCCCAGCGCGGCGTGAAGCCGGGTTCCCCCTGCGCCCATTTTTTCTGCTGCCCCGGCGAGACGCGTTGCCGGGTCATGTTCGACGTGTTCCAGCGGTAGTCGAATTTCAGGTGGTTCTTGCCGGAAAAACGGCGCAACTGCGCATCGACGACGCCGCCGTTGAAGCGTCCATACTCCACCGGCACAAAACTGTCTCGCACGTGCACGGCTTCCAGAAGGCTGGTGTCGATGAAGTACGACTGCGGGTTGCTGGGCACGTTGCCGCCGATCTGGGCCAGGTTCTTGTTGGCCGGGTCGACACGGTTGGTGGCATCGACGCCATCGATCTGGAACAGGTTCTGGTAGGGGCTGGCGCCGTAGAAGGAAACGTCTTCGACAGCGAGCGAGCCGCGGTTCTGGGAGCTGGCGGCGCCGGGGTTGGTGCGCACCGCGGGATGGTTCGCCACCAGCGTGCTCAGGTCGTGGTTGGCGGACGGGGTTGAGGCGATTTCCCGCTCGCCGTAGAGACGTTCGCCGACCTGCGCGCCATAGACTCGCACGGGATCGAGCTGCGAAGTGCTGGCCGCGTTGGGCTTGTCGACCTGGATGATGTAGCGGTTCGCGCCGGCCGCACGCGGCGCCAGCCCCGAGCCTTCCAGCATCCGGTCAAGGGCCAATCGGGCGGCAAACTTGCCGCGCACCACCGGGGACATCTTGCCCGCCACCGCCTCCGGCGGGAAGGATATCTCCAGGCCGGATTGGCGGCCCAGTTCGACCAGCGCATCGCCCAGCGGCAGGGAGGGGATGCACAGGCGCAGGGCGTCGGTCAATGGTTGGGCGACCGCGGGAACGGCGAGGGCGAGCAAGGCGCAGAAAAGAAGCGTCGATGCGCGCGCGGGGTGGGCATGGCGTGGCATGAGGGCGTCCTGGCTCCGTGGATGTCGGCAGTGGGACGCCGCGAGCCGAGGGATACCTCAGTGCCGAAGCGACGTGTGATCGGTCATATCGTCCGATTCGGTCAGAAGCGGTAGCCGACCTGCAGCCAGAGTTCGCGTCCGGATTGATAGGTGTCGGGGCTGGTTCTTCTTCTGGGATTGCTCGGTGCGACCGCCGGCATCCGGTTCAACAGATTCAGGACCTCAATCGTCAACGTCAGCCTCTGGATGACAGGCGGCTGCCAGGTCAGCTTGGTGTCCCACGTCCAGTACGACGCCATATCCGCCGATTTGTAGCGGTCCAGGAGCGCCGGCGCCGGGCCGCGTCCGTCATAAACGGTTGCCGCGCGCCGGCCGCGCCAGTTCAGCATGTTGCTCCATGTGACGCCGACGCTGGGATAGGCGCCGATCAGGGTCAAGGTGGCGACCTGGGGCTGGTAGAAGGAGGTGGGGGGCAGGTCGATGGCGCGAATTTCGGCGTTGTTGTAGAGAACGCGTTCGTCAGGGTCGCGCGCGTCGCCGTCGTAGCCCTCAATCAGATCGTTGTTGGTCTTGCGTTTCTGCCAGCCCCAGGTGGCCACCAGGTTCCAGCGGGTCTTGCCGACGCGCCACGGCTCCAGGGTCTTGAGCATGATGTGGATGCTGTCGGTGGTGGACCCGCCGTCGTTGGTGTAGCGATAGCGGTATGGATCGTCGTTGGCGATGCGCTGCCGGGTCCATTGATCCCGTCCGTTTCGGCGCACGTAATTGATCCTGCCTTCCACGTTGGCGATGCGCTGGCGCAACGAGACGGCCCACTCGTCGTCATGGGGCATGCGCAGCCCTGCATACTCCGTCACGTAGGGCTTGGGGCCACGGTCGACAGGGTTACCTTTGCCGTCGATCTCCAGGCGCGACAGTCGTTGGCGTTCGGCCCATAGTGCTGTCTGCAGTACTTCGGCGCCGTAATAGCGGGACCAGCCCGCGCTCAAGAGCGTATCGCCCGAACCGAACATATCCCAATCCAGGCGGGTGCGCGGCGCAAGGTTGCCGGTGTGCAGGAAGCTCTCGTGGTCGTAGCGCAGTCCCGCGTCCAGGGCCAGTCTGCGCCATGCAATGCGATCGGACAGATACAGGCTTTCCGTGTGGTATTTCACATCGACGCTGCCGGGGAGATTGTGGGTCTTGCTGCGATCCGTATAGGTGCCGTCGGCGTGGTGGACGCGGTTCAGAGAATACGAATCCTGGAAGCGCTTGAATCCGGCATTGATCTGGTGGAGATCGATGCCCGCATAGGCGATGTGGGTGAGCGCGCCGGTGCGCAGTGGATCGAAGTCGACGCGGCCCTTGACCGACCAGGTGTCCTGTTCGGTTTGTTCCCGCCCGAAGCCGCCGCTGGTGTACTTGGGCAGCGGCAAAACGACGTGGGTCACCAATTCGTCGTCGGGCGATTTGCGATTGCTCAGGGCATGATCCCAGCCGGCCTTGAGGGTGATCAGTCCGCCCGGGAAGAAGCGCTCCAGGTTGCCGCTCAGCCCATAGGCGCGATGATTGTGGTCCCAATGGGTGTAGCGAAAAATATCGCTGGCCAGCGTTTCGCGCCGGTCGCTGTATTTCAGGACGAGGTCGGCGGTCGTATCGGCGTTGGCCTGCACGCTGAACTTGCCCAGGAAGTTATCGATGTGGTCGCGATAGTGGTTGTGGTTATAGACGATTTGTTTGCCGGTCTCATCCACGCCCAGGAGCGCGCGGGTTATCTGGGATTGCCGCTGCGACATGGCAAGGACCATACCGGCCTTGTCGTTGACCGCGATGTCACCGATGGCGGAGTAAAACTGCTTTTTCCATTTGGGCGCAAAGCCGGGTTTGCCCTGCGCCCAAGCGTTCTCTTCGCCAGGGGCGATCCGCTGCTGGGTCATATTGGACGTGTTCCAGCGGTAATCCAGCTTCAGCCCGTTTTTGCCGGAGAACCTGCGTAGCCGCGCGTCGACCACGCCGCCGGTGAAACGGCCGTATGCCGCCGGCACGAAGCTGTCGTGGACGTGGACTTCTTCGAGCAGGCGGGTATCGATGAAATAGGACTGCGAATTGCTCGGTACGTTGCCAATCTGCAGGTTGAGGTTCTTGCTGGCCGGATTCACCCGGTTGGTCGCGTCCATGCCGTCGATGCGGTACAGGTTCTGATAGGGGCTGGCGCCGTAGAATGAGATTTCCTCGACATCCAGCGAGCCACGATTCTGCGACCCCGCCGCGCCCGGGTTGGTGCGCACCGCCGGATGCGTGGCCACCAAGGTGCTCATATCCCGGTTGGACGATGGCGTCTCCTCGATCTCCTCGCGGCTGTAGACACGCCCGCCGATCTGTTCGCCGTAGACCCGGACCGGTTCCAGGCGCGATGGCGAGAATGGCGTGGCCCTGTCCACGAAGACGATGTAGCGGCCCGGGCCATCGGCGCGCAGCGCCAGGCCGGAACCGGCCAGCAACTGGTTTAGCGCCGCCAGCGCCGAGTTTTCGCCCCGCAGGGCGGGCGCGACCTTGCCGGCCACTGCGGCCGGCGGAAACGAGATCTGCAGGCCCGATTGGCGGCCCAGCGCCAGCAAGGCGTCGCCCAGCGGTTGCGCTGGCATGTCGTAGGCGAAAGTGCGGCCGGGCGACTGGGCATGGGCGGGCGCGGCCATGGCCAGTGCGGCGCAGAAGATAGCGATCGACGCGTTGGGGCGGAAACGGCCGTTGAAAGAGAGAGGCATGCGAGCGTCCTTGGCTGATTGAAAACCAGCCATAGGACGCGGCGGACGGCGGCGAACCTCAGCGCCAAACTGGCGAATGGGCGATGGGAGGCTTCGAAGTCAGACCGGATGAATGCCTGCGCACCGCTTCATCGCCGCTTCAGAACCGATACCCCACCTGCAGCCACAGCTCACGCCCCGACTGGAACGTGCTGCGGTTGGTCTTCAGGTTCGGATTGCTGGCCGTGACCGCCGGCATGCGGTTCAGCAGGTTGAGCACTTCCACCGTGAATTCCAGGTTGCGCGCGAACGTTGGCTGCCAGGCCAGCTTGGTGTCCCAGGTCCAGTACGACGGCAATTCGCCCGATTCGTAGCGGTCGAGGTATTGCGGCCGCGGGCCGACGCCGACGTAGATGGTGGCGTCGCGCTTGCTGCGCCAGTTCAGCTTGTTGCTCCAGGTCAGGCCCGCGCGCGGGTAGGCGCCGATCAGCGTGAGCGAGGCGACCTGCGGTTGGTAGAAGGTGCTGGGCGGCAGGTCGATGGCGCGGATTTCCGAGCCGTTGTAGATCACCCGGTCATCCGGATCGCGCGCATCGGCGGTGTAGCCCGTGACCAGATCGCCGTTGGTCTTGCGCTTCTGCCAGCTCCACGATGCCTGCATGTTCCAGCGCGTCGGCCCCAGGCGCCAGGGCTCCAGCGTGCGCAGCGTCAGGCTGACGCCGTCGGTGGTGGAAAAGCCGTCGTTGCCATAGGTGTAGCCCGCGGCCTGCGTGCCGCGCTTGGTCCATTGGTCGCGGCCATTACGATGCACGTAGCTCAGCAGGCCTTCGATGCCCGCCATGCGTTGGCGCAGCGACACCGCCCATTCATCGTCATAGGGCATGCGCAGGCCGCGGTAATCGACAAAGTATTCCTTGCCGCCATCGGCCACGGGCCTGCCCTTGCTGTCGAGCACCTGGCGGCGCAGGCGGCTGCGTTCGGCTTCCAGCGCCGTCTGCAGCACTTCGCTGCCGTAGTAGCGCGACCAGCCCGCGCTCAGCAGCGTATCGCCCGAGCCCAGCACGTCCCATTCCAGGCGGGTGCGCGGCGACACGTTGGTGTTGCCCAGGAAGGTCTCGCGGTCGTAGCGCAGCCCGGCGTCCAGTGCCAGCCGTTGCCATTCGATGCGGTCGGACAGGTACACGCTGGCCATGTTGTATTTCACGTTGACCGTGCCAGGCAGGTAGTGGACCTTGCTGAAGTCCTGGTAGGTGCCCTTGTTGTTGTAGGCGCGGCGGAACGAATACGAATCCTGGAAGCGCTTGAAGCCCGCGTCGACCTGCTGCAGGTCGGCGCCCGCGTACAGGCTGTGGGTGAAGATGCCGGTGCGCACCGGGTCGAGGTCGACGCGGCCCTTGAGGGTCCAGGTGTCCTGCCGCGTCTGTTCCTTGCCGAAGCCGCCCGCGGTGTATTGCGGCAGCTTGTAGGGTTGGTAGGTCACCAGTTCGTCGCCGACGGATTGGCGGTCGCTGGTGGCGTGGTCCCAGCCGGCCTGCAGCGTGAAGCGCCCGCCCTGGAACAGGTGGTCGAGGTTGCTGCTCAGGCCGTAGGCGCCGTGGTTGTTGTCCCAACGAGTGTCGCGGAACAGGTAGCTGGATAGCGTCTCGCTGCGGTCGCTGTATTTCAGCGTGAGGTCGGCGGTGGTGTCGGCGCTGGCGCGCACGCTGAACTTGCCCAGGAAGTTGTCGACGCGGTCGCGGTAGGTGTCCTGACCCTGCTGCGGCTGGCCCTTGTCGTCCACCCCCATGTTCCAGCGCGTGATGTCGGATTCACGGCGCGACATGGCCAGCACCACGCCGGATTTGTCGTTGAAGGCGAAGTCACCCACCACGGAGTAGAAGCGCTTTTTCCATTCGGGGGAATAGCCCGGCTGGCCCTGCGCCCAGCTGTTCTCCTCGCCTTCCGACACCTGCTGCCGCGTCATCTTCGAAGTGTTCCAGCGGTAGTCGAACTTCAGGTGGTTCTCGCCCGAGAAGCGGCGCAGCCGCGCGTCCACCACGCCGCCGGTGAAGCGGCCGTATTCGACCGGCACGAAGCTGTCGTAGACCCGTACCGCCTCCAGCAGACTGGTATCGACGAAGTACGACTGCGGGTTGCTGGGGACGTTGCCGACCTGCAGATTGAGATTCTTGCTGGCCGGATCGACGCGGTTGGTGGCGTCGATGCCGTCGATCTGGAACAGGTTCTGGTAGGGGCTCGAGCCGTGGAAGGAGATGTCCTCGACGTTGAGCGAGCCGCGGTTTTGCGAGCCGCTGGCGCCCGGGTTGGTGCGCACCGCCGGGTGGCTGGCGACCAGTGTGCTCAGGTCGCGGTTGGACGACGGCGTTTCGGCGATTTCCTGCTGGCCAAAGATGCGCTCGCCGGCCTGTTCGCCATAGACCCGCACGGGCTCCAGCCGCGACGTCGAGAACGGATGGGTCTTGTCGACGAAGACAATGTAGCGGCCCGGGCCGTCGGCGCGCAGCGCCAGGCCGGAACCGGCCAGCAGGCGGTCCAGCGCCAGCAGGGCGGAGTACTCGCCTTGCAGCGCGGGCGAGACCTTGCCCGCCACGGCGGCCGGCGGGAAGGAGATCTCCAGGCCCGATTGGCGCCCGAGCGCGAGCAGGGCGTCGCCCAATGCCTGCGACGGAATGTCATACGCGATGGTGCGCGCGGGCGGCTGGGCGGCGACGGGCGCGGTAATGGCCAGCATGACGCAAAGGAGGGCGGCCGAGGCGCTGGGCCGGCGTTTGCGGTCAAGAGGGAGAGGCATGAAAACGTCCTACGCTGTGTTGATGTCAGCCGTAGGACGCCGCGTAGGGCGCAATCCCTCATTGCGGAATTGATGAATAATTTATATTGATTCTTATTTACCGATTGAGAAGGCCAGCGAAAGACGGCGAGCGCAGTCCGGGATATCGCGAGTGGCGGGGGCGTGAAAGGGCGGCGTCGCGGAGCGTCGATGCGCCCGCGATGCAGAGATCCCCTGCCATGCGGAGCGCGCCGGACCCGCCAGTCCTGCGAGGGCAAGCCCTCAGCGCAGGATCAGCAGGCCGGGCAGGTCGGTGATGCCCACCTTGGTCTGCGCCAGCAGCAGGTCGAGCGCGCGCTTGGGATCGGCGATGCTCGCCGTGCCGGACACGCGGGTGCCGCGCGCCAGTTCGCCCACCACCAGGATGTGCTTGCCGGTGTAGCGCGCCAATTGCGCGGCGGCGTCGGGCAGCGCGGTGTCGTTGAAGGCCAGCAGGCCCTGACTCCAGGCGGGCGCGGTTTCGCGCGGGGCCGGGTCGCGGATCATGCCGCGGGCCGAGACCGTGATGCGTTGCCCAGGTTCGAGGGTCTGCGGCTGCCCGGCGGCGCAGGCCAGGCATTGCACCGCCACCTGGTGCTGGTAGACGGTGATGCGGGTCGCGTCGGCGTCGCGTGCGACGGTGTAGCGCGTGCCCAGGGCCGTGGCGCTGGCGTCCGCGGTGACGACCGTGAAGGCGGGGCCGTCGGCGCCGCGGGGCGTGGCCTCGAACAGCGCCCGACCGGACAGCAGGCGCACCTCGCGCTTGCCCGGCCCGAAGTCCACGGCGATGGCCGAATGCGCGTCCAGGATGGCGCGGGAGCCGTCGGGCAGGGCCACGCGCAGCGGCTGTGTGCCGCTGGCGTAGTCGGCGTCCGGCCGGAAGTCGCGCAGGGAATAGGCGGCCATGCCCGCGGTCGTGGCGAGCGCCAGGGCCAGTACCGCGCGGCGTTTGCGAGGAGGGCGGATGGTCAGCTTGCCGCGGTCGATCTCGCCCATGCGGCGCCATACCCGCGCCAGCCGGTCAAAGGCGGCGGCATGGCGGGGATCGGCGTGGTACCAGGCGTCGAATTCCGCCTGCGCCTGCGCGTCCAGGGGCTGGCCGCTGCGCCGGATGACCCAGCGCGAGGCCTGTTCGTCGGCGGCCGTGGCGTTGCCTTGGGCGGCGGCCTTGTTCACGCGGTCAAGGCCTGGTCGCAGGCCAGCAGGATGCGCATCATGTGTTTCTCGACCGCGCTGACCGAGATCGCGAGGCGCTCGGCGATGGCGCGGTAGGTCAGCCCTTCGTGGCGATGCAGGACGAAGACGTCGAGACTGCGGCGCGGCTGGCGCAGCAGGGCGGCTTCGAGCCGGTGCAGCAGTTGGTTGGCCGAGGCGACGTCCAGCGTGTCGGCCTCGAACGCCGGCGGCTGGGCGGCGGCGTAATCGGCCAGGGCGGTGATTTCGCGGCCCCGGCGCCGATGCCAGTCGGTGGCGATGTTGGCCGCCACCCGAAAGACATAGGCGCGTTCGTTGTCCGGCAGCGTCTTGTCCCGGAATTCGGCCAGCTTGATCCACGTGTCCTGGGCGCAATCCTGGGCCACGTCACGCGAGCCGGTGCGCAGGGAAAGAAAGCCCAGCACTTCGCGGTAGTGCCGGAGGAATACGTTGGTAAGCGAAGACATGTCGCGATCGCCTGGCGCCAGGTGAGAGTCAGATTTGCGACGAATTATAAATGATAATTATTATTGTTAGCTGCGGTTTCAGCGCATGGCATGTCTGGGGCGGGCTGCAGGGCGCCGCCCGCCCCAGGGGGTCAGACTTCCGTCTGCCCGATTTCTTCCAGCGAACCCTGCAATTCGAGCCACTGTTCTTCCAGCGTCTCCATGCGCTTGCCGTACTCGCCGTGTTCGGCCATGACCTTCTGGCGCTCCGCGCGGCGCGCGTCGGAATACAGATCCGGGTCGGCGATGACCGCATCCAGCGCCTGCAGCTTGGTCCGCAGCTTTTCCATGTCGGCCTCGACCTTGGCCAGCTTGGCTTCCAGCGGCTTGCGCAGCGCCGACAGACGTTGGCGTTGTTCGGCCTCGGCGCGCCGTTGCGCCTTGCGGTCGACCACGGCCTCGCCGTTCTCGGCGTTTTCACGGGCCGCTTCGGCGCGCTCGCCGGCGTTGCGGGCGGCCAACCAGTCGCGGTAGTCCTCCAGGTCGCCATCGAACTCGCGCACGGCGCCGTCGGCAACGATCCAGAAGCTGTCCACGGTCGTGCGCAACAAGTGGCGATCGTGCGACACCAGCAGCATGCTGCCGCCGAATTCGGCCAGCGCGGCGGCCAAGGCCTCGCGCGTTTCGACGTCCAGGTGGTTGCTGGGTTCGTCCAGAAGCAGCAGGTTGGGCTTCTGCCACACGATCAGCGACAGCGCCAGGCGGGCTTTCTCGCCGCCCGACATCGGGCCGACCTTGCTGTTGACCGTGTCGCCCGAGAAGCCGAAACCGCCCAGGTAGTTGCGTAGTTCCTGCTCGCGCGTGTCCGGCGACAGCCGCGCCAGATGGGCCAGCGGCGTGCTGTCCACATCCAGCATGTCGAGCTGGTGCTGGTGGAAGTAACCGATCGCCAGGCCGCGCGAGGCGCGGCGCTCGCCGGCCTGCACCGGCAGTTCTTCCGCCAGGGTCTTGATCAGCGTGCTCTTGCCGGCGCCGTTGGCGCCCAGCACGCCGACGCGGCTGCCGGCGCGCACCATCAGCGTCACGTCGCGCAGGATCGGCACGGCTTGGCCGGCGGCGTCGGTGTAGCCGGCCGACAGGTGCTCCAGCGTCAGCAGCGGGTCCGGCACCTGATCGGGCGAGGGGATGCGGATGTCGATGCCGGCCTCGGCGTGCAGCGGCGCCAGCACCTGCATGCGCGCCAGGGCCTTGACCCGGCTCTGGGCCTGCTTGGCCTTGGAGGCTTTGGCCTTGAAGCGATCGATGAAGCCTTGCAGGCGCGCGGCTTCGCGCGTCTGGCGCTCGTAGGCGATGTTGGTCTGGCGCAGGCGCTCGGCGCGCTGCGTCAGGAAGTCGCCGTAGCCGCCGCGGTAGCGCACCAGCTTGGCGTGGTCGAAATGCAGAATGGACTTGGCCACCGCGTCCAGGAACTCGGTGTCGTGGGAGATCAGCATGACGGTGCCGGGATAGGCGGCCAGCCATTTCTCCAGCCACAGCATGGCATCCAGGTCCAAGTGGTTGGTGGGCTCGTCCAGCAGCAGCAGGTCGGACGGCGCCATCAGCGCGCGCGCCAGCGCCAGGCGCATGCGCCAGCCGCCGGAGAAGCTCGCCACCGGCTGCGTCCATTCGGCCGGCTTGAAGCCCAGGCCGGCCAGCAACTGCTCGGCGCGCGAGGCCGCGCTCCAGGCGCCGGCCTCGACCAGCGCCGCCTCGACTTCGGCGATCTGCGTGCCCTGGTCGTCGGTGAGTTCGGCGCGGCGCGCCTGCAGCGCGCGCAGCGGCGTGTCGCCGTCGATGACGAATTCGCGCGCAGGGCGGTCGTCGGCGCGCAGCTCCTGTTCGACGCTGGCGATGCGCCAGCCGGCCGGCAGCGCCAGATTGCCGGCGTCCAGGTCCAGCGCGCCCGTCAGCAGGGCGAACAGCGACGATTTGCCGGCGCCGTTCTTGCCGACGATGCCGACGCGCTCGCCCGGGTGCACCACGAATTCGGCGTCGTCCAGCAGCACCTTGGTGCCGCGACGCAAGGTCAATCCAGAGGCGCGGATCACGTCGTCAACTGCTCGCGGGTCAGCAACAGCAACTGATCCGACGCTTCCGCCGTGTCGAGCCATACCGGCGACAGTTCAGGGAAGGCGGCTTCGAAGAACTCGCGCTCGTGGCCGATCTCCAGCACCAGCACGCCGTTCTCCGACAGGTAGCGCGGCGCCGCCTGAAGGATACGGCGCACCAGGTCCATGCCGTCGGCGCCGCCGGCCAGGGCCAGGTGCGGCTCGTGGCGGTATTCCTGCGGCAGCACGTCCATCGAACCGCTGTTGACGTAGGGCGGGTTGCAGACGATCACGTCGTACTGGCGCTCGGGCAGGGCGTCGAACAGATTGCTCTGGTGCAGCGCCAGCCGGTCGTCCAGGCCGTAGTCGTCGACGTTGCGGCGGGCGACCTCGAGCGCGTCGGACGACACGTCGACGGCATCCACCTGGGCATGGGGGAACGCCAGGGCCGCCAGGATCGCCAGGCAGCCCGAGCCAGTGCACATGTCGAGCACGCTGTCGACGGCCTGCGGGTCCTGCACCCAGGGCGACAGGCCTTCGTCCAGCAGCTCCGCGATGGGCGAGCGCGGCACGATGACGCGCGCGTCCACGTAGAAGCGATGCCCGCGCAGCCAGGCCTCATTGGTGAGATAGGCGGCCGGCACGCGCTCGGTGACGCGGCGGTCTATCAGCTCCAGCACGCGGTTGCGCTCTTCGCTGAGCACGCGGGCGTCCAGGAAGGGCTCCAGCGTGTCCAGCGGCAGGTGCAGCGCGTGCAGGACCAGGTAGACCGTCTCGTCCCAGGCGTTGTCGCTGCCGTGTCCCAGCGCCACCTGGGCGGCGTTCAGGCGCGATACACCGTAGCGGATCAGGTCACGCAGGGTCAGCAGTTCTTGGCGGGCGGATTGATACATGTGGGCTTTGTTACTTGGCGGGCAGGAGGTTTTCCAGCGTGCGCCGATAGATGTTTTTCAGCGGGTCCAGCGAGGCCAGCTCGATACGCTCGTTGACCTTGTGGATCGTGGCGTTGCACGGGCCGAACTCGATGACCTGCGGGCAGATCTTGGCGATGAAGCGGCCATCGGAGGTGCCGCCGGTGGTCGACAGCTCGGCCATCACGCCGGTTTCCTCGTGGATGGCCTTGACCAGCGCATCGGTCAGCGAACCGCGCGGGGTCAGGAAGGGCTCGCCGCCCAGTTCCCAGTCCAGCGTGTATTCCAGGCCATGGCGGTCCAGCACGTCGTGCACCCGTGCCTTCAAGCTTTCCGGCGTGCTGGCGGTGGAGAAACGGAAGTTGAACAGCGCCACCGCCTCGCCCGGCACCACGTTGGTGGCGCCCGTGCCCGAGTTCAGGTTCGAGACCTGGAACGTGGTGGGCGGGAAGTACTCGTTGCCCTGGTCCCATTCGATCGCGACGATCTCGGCCAGCGCCGGCGCCAACTGGTGCACCGGGTTGCGCGCCAGGTGCGGGTAGGCCACGTGGCCCTGGATGCCCTTGACTGTGAGCTTGCCCGACAGCGAGCCGCGGCGGCCGTTCTTGCAGGTGTCGCCGAGCACGTCACCGGAAGTGGGTTCGCCGACGATGCAATAGTCCATCTGCTCGCCACGCGCCTTGAGCGCGTCACAGACGATGGCGGTGCCGTCGATCGACGGGCCTTCCTCGTCGGACGTGATCAAGAGGGCGATCGAGCCGCCGTGCCGCGGGTTGGCCGCCACGAATTCCTCGGCCGCCACCACGAAGGCGGCGATCGAGCTTTTCATGTCGGCGGCGCCGCGGCCATACAGGTAGCCGTCGCGCTCGGTGGGCACGAACGGATCGCTTTCCCACTTTTCGCGCGGGCCCGGCGGCACCACGTCAGTGTGGCCGGCGAAGACCACCAGCGGCGCCGTGTCGCCACGGCGCGCCCACAGGTTGGTGACACCGCCCTGGGCGATGGTTTCGCAGGTGAAGCCAAGCGGCGCCAGGCGCGCGGCCAGCGTCGCCTGGCAATCGGCGTCCGCCGGGGTGACCGACGGACGGGCGATCAGGTCCTTGACCAGATCCAGAACAACGTGGGCCGACATTTACGCCCTCAGCAGATCGTTGATGCTGGTCTTGGCGCGGGTCTGCGCGTCGACACGCTTGACGATGACGGCGCAGGCCAGGCTGTGCGAGCCGTCGGCCGAGGGCAGCGAGCCCGGCACCACCACCGAACCGGACGGCACGCGGCCGTAGGTGATCTTGCCCGTGGCGCGGTCATAGATCTTGGTGCTTTGCGACAGGAACACGCCCATGGCCAGCACCGAGTTCTCTTCGACGATCACGCCTTCGACCACTTCCGAGCGGGCGCCGATGAAGCAGTTGTCTTCGATGATGGTGGGATTGGCCTGCAGCGGCTCGAGCACGCCGCCGATGCCGACGCCGCCGGACAGGTGGACGTTCTTGCCGATCTGCGCGCACGAGCCGACGGTGGCCCAGGTGTCGACCATGGTGCCCTCATCGACGTAGGCGCCGATATTGACGTACGAGGGCATCAGCACCACGTTGCGGCCGATGAAGGCGCCGCGGCGGGCGACGGCGGGCGGCACCACGCGATAGCCGCCTTGCTTGAAGGCGTTGTCGCCGTATTCCGAGAACTTGAGCGGCACCTTGTCGTAGAACTGCAGCGGGGCCTGGCCCATGATGGCGTTGTCGTACAGGCGGAACGACAGCAGCACGGCCTTCTTGATCCACTGGTGCACGACCCAGTCATCGTTGATTTTCTCGGCCACGCGCAGGCGGCCCAGGTCCAGCCCGTCGATGGTGTGTTCGACGGCTTCGCGCACTTCGGCGCTGGCGTCGACGGGCGACAGGTTGGCCCGGTCGTCCCAGGCTTTTTCGATGGTGGTCTGCAGGTCGAGAGTCATAGCGGCTCAGCTTTTTTCAAAAAGGTTGATCAAACAGAAGTATGGACGAAATGGGCGATGCGTTCGGCCGCCTGCACGCAGTCGGCCAGGGGCGCCACCAGGGCCAGGCGGATGCGCCCCTCGCCCGGATTCACGCCGTGGGCTTCGCGCGCCAGGAAACTGCCCGGCAGCACGGTAACACCGGTACGGCCATAAAGGTCGCGCACGAACGCGGTATCCGAGCCCGGGGTGGCCGCCCACAGGTAGAACGAAGCCTGCGGACGTTGCACGTCCAGCACGTTCTGCAGGATCGGCAGCACGGCCTCGAACTTCTCGCGGTACAGGCGGCGGTTTTCCTTGACGTGGGTCTCGTCGGTCCAGGCGGCGATGCTGGCGGCCGACACCAGCGGGCTCATGGCGCTGCCATGATACGTGCGGTACAGCAGGAAACGGCCGATCAGCGCGGCGTCGCCCGCCACGAAGCCCGAGCGCAGGCCCGGCACGTTGGAGCGCTTGGACAGGCTGGAGAACACCATCAGGTTGTGGTAGCCGTCACGGCCCAGCCGGCGCGCCGCCTGCAGGCCGCCCAACGGCGGGTTGCCTTCGTCCAGATAGATCTCGGAATAGCATTCGTCGGAGGCGATGACGAAGCCGTGGCGATCGGACAGGGCGAACAGGTCTTCCCATTCGTCCAGCGACATGACATTGCCGGCCGGGTTGCCGGGCGAGCACACGAACACCATGCGGGTCTTTTTCCAGACCTCGTCCGGCACCTGGTTCCAGTCGCAGGCGAAATTGCGCAGCGCGTCGGCGTTGACGTAGTAGGGGGTGGCGCCGGCCAGAACGGCGGCGCCCTCGTAGATCTGGTAGAACGGGTTGGGACAGATCACCACCGACCCGGCCGACGGGTCGATCACCGTCTGGGTGAAGGCGAACAGCGCCTCGCGCGAGCCCAGCGCCGGCAGCACCTGGGTATCGGCATCGGGCGCCGGAATGCTGTAGCGCCGCGCCAACCACTGGGCGATGGCCTGGCGCAGTGCGGGATCGCCCTTGGTTGACGGATACACCGACAAGCCGCCAAGATGGTCGCGGATGGCCTGCCCGATGCGTTCCGGCGCCGCGTGTTTGGGCTCGCCGATCGACAGATTGATGGGCGTCAGGCCGTCCGGCAGCGCGCCGGCCGAGGCCAGCAGGGCGCGCAGTTTTTCGAACGGGTAGGGGTGCAGGGCATCGAGGCGCGGATTCATAACGCAAGATTTTAACAAGCAAGCTACAATAGCGGGCTTGGCCTTTGCGAAGGTGGCGAAATTGGTAGACGCACCAGGTTTAGGTCCTGACGCCGTAACAGGTGTAGGGGTTCGAGTCCCCTCCTTCGCACCACCCTATTCGGACACCGATCTGGCGCAGCGCCAACGATGTCCAGCCACCCCGCGGCGCATGCGCGTCGCGGGGTTTTTCTTTGGCGGGCCGGGCGTGCCGGCCGCCGCTTGTCCGGCATTTGCCGCGCTTGCTATAAAGAAGCCTGTCGTATTCCTAGTCGAGCGAGGGTGAATAGTGTCGATTCAATTACTTGGCCGCGGTGGCTTGGTGCTGCTGCTTGCCGCGCTCGCCGGCTGTTCTTCGTCTTCCACGCCCAATCCCTGGTCTTCGCCCGCCTCATCTGGCCCCGATTCGTCGCGCGTCAGCCTGGAGTGCCGCTTGAGCCGCAGCAGTTGCATCTATGAAGGCAAATACGAGGCTGGCGAGCGCGACTACGCCGAAGACGAGGCGAAACGGCTGAACCGGGCCGAAATGGAACGCTTGCGCCGAGCCACCGGCGGTTGATCCCGCGCATCAGCCGTTCGCGCTGGCCGTAGTCCCGCGCCTGCCATACAGCGCCCGCGCGCACAGCGCCCCGGCCACCAGTCCGGGCACGCCGCCGGCGATCAGTGGCACCGGCAGTTCGTGCCAGGCGCCGTCGCGGCTCGATAAACCCAGCAGGAACACCGTGCCGTACAACCCGCCCACCAGGCCGGCCAGGCAATACGCGCGCCCCGACGCGAGCGCGGGTTTGCAGGCGCCGGCCACCAGGCCGCTCAGCAGCGCGGGCACGCCGCCAAACAGGTATGCCCAGGGGATCAGCAGGATCGACGTCAGCAGGTGCTCGGCGCTGCGCGCCGCCACGGCCAGCATCAGCGATAACACCAGGACGCCGATCGGCGGGCCCATGAACAGATAGAGCGCGGCGCCGCCAGCGGCCGCGCGTCCGATGTCGCGGGGGGCCAGGCCGGGCGGGCGGCGGCGTATGCGCCACGCCAGCACGGCCAGTGACAGCAGTGCCAGGGTACTTGTCGATAGCAACATCTCGGTGCGGCGTGCTCAGGCGTCGGTAGGGCGGTTGGGGAACAGGTTCAGCGACAGGATGGCATCGGGGTAGGTGGCCAGCAGCATACCCGACAGATGGCCGTGCAAGGCGCCGAACAGCGGCCAGGTCAGCGGCTCGCTGCCGGGCAGCAGGTCCAACAGCATCAACTGGCCGGTGCGCACAGTGCCCACGAAATAGGCGCGCTCGTCATGCTGGCCGGTGGGCGTGGCGCGATAGATCTTGGCGGCGCGGCCGCTGTCGTCCTTGCGCCAGGTATTGCCGCCGCCGGAGGTGGCCTTGGCGCCGATGGGGGCGATGTCGGCCTGGATGGTCTCCCAGAGCGCGCGGGCATTGGTGGCGTAAACGACAATGGTCATGGCGGTCGCGCTCCTGTCGGTAATCGAGACGTGCCAAAGGTAGCAACGTCGTCGCGTTACGGCAAGCGACAGCGCATGATCGTCGATGCGGTCATCGACATCGTCAAGCATCGTCAAGAATCGCCTGGAATTTACATTGCTTTGAAGTCGTAACGCCCGCCTCGCGCTACCGTCGCGTTTTCAATCGCGGAGGGCGAAATATGTACCCACTTTCGAAGCGCTGCGGCGCGGAATTCTTCGGCACGTTCTGGCTGGTGCTGGGCGGTTGCGGCGCGGCGGTGCTGGCGGCGGGATTCCCGCAACTGGGCATCGGCTTTGCCGGTGTCGCGCTGGCGTTCGGCCTGACGGTGCTGACCATGGCATTCGCCGTGGGCCACATCTCGGGCGGGCATTTCAATCCCGCGGTCACGGTCGGGCTGGTTGCCGGCGGCCGTTTCCCGGCCCGTGAGATCCTGCCGTACGTGGTGGCGCAGGTGTTGGGTGCGGTTGCGGCGGCGGCGGTGCTGGCGGTGATCGCCAATGGCCAGCAGGGCTTCGACCTGCAGGCCAGCGGCTTTGCCGCCAACGGCTTTGGCGCCCATTCGCCGGGCAAATATTCGATGGCCGCCGCCCTGGTCACCGAAATCGTGATGACGGCGGGTTTCCTGTTCGTGATCCTGGGCGCGACGTCCAAGCGCGCGCCGGCGGGTTTCGCGGCCATCCCGATCGGCCTGGCGCTGACGCTGATCCACCTGGTCAGCATCCCGGTCACCAATACCTCGGTGAATCCGGCGCGTTCCACCGGCCCCGCGCTGTTTGTCGGCGGCTGGGCGCTGGAGCAACTGTGGCTGTTCTGGGTGGCGCCGATCGCCGGCGCGATCATCGGCGCGCTGGCGTACCGCCTGGTGAGCGAACGGGCGTCGCAGGCGTAGCAGCGCCGGGCGCGGCGGTCGCGGGCCGGGATCGATCAATCCACGGCACGCAGCCGCGCCAATTGCGCATCGTCCGGAAAGCCCCGGGTGCGATAGCGCACCGGATAGCAGTCTTCGGGTTCGAGCAGCAGCGCCAATTCGGCGGCCGCCTGCTCCCAACTCACCACCCGGACCTCGCCAAGCTCATCGCTGGCCTCGGGGCGCACTAATGCCAGGCGATCGACCTTGGGCAGCAAGGTGTCCACGCCACGCGTCCAGGTGGCCAGTGAGAACGAGGCGGCTGCGGCATCGTTCTGCGTGAACAGGTTGTAGGACGCCACGAACACGTCGATCCCGCGTGCTTCGTGCAGGCGGTCCAGGGCTTCTTTCTGCGCGTCGTAGTCGCCCTGGGCCAGCACCCGCGCCAGGTGCGCCTGCAGGCCGATGAGAGGTTGCTGTCGCGGCAGGTAGCGTTCGACCCCGGCATCGCCGTAGCGGTACATGCAGGCGGAGACGGGGCGCCCATGCTCCACCACCTGCAGGCAGAGTTCGGTCATCTTCAATAGCCCGGCATCGTCGTTGTCGCCGCTGACCAGCAGCAGGTCGCGGGTCGGCATCATGAATATCGGGCGGCCGCGCGCCGGGATGCGTTCCAGCATGTCGGGTAGCAGCGCGCGGCTGATGTCGTAGCCGTCTTCCCAGCCGCCGCCGTACACGCCCGGCGCCACCTCCACGAAGTGGTCGACGGATTCGCGCAGATTGTCGATGGCGATTTCCAGGGCTTCGTCGAACGACAGGCCCCATGCTTCATCGGGCCCGGTGGTGAGCATGGCGATGGACTCGGGATGGTCCAGCGCGAGCAACACCACACAATCATCGCCGAAAGGGCGTAGTGCCGGAGGGGGGGCGTCGTCGTTGCCGTCGTTGCGCAGGTGGTGCATGCGTACCGCTTCGAGCATGGCGCGGCCGCGGATCACGGGCCGCAGCAGCGGGCGGGCCTCGGCCAGCGATGCCGGGTGCGTCTGGCTGCTGGTCAGCAGGGTCGAGACATAGCCCTGCAGCGCCCCCTGGCGTTGCCCGCCAGGCGCATCGCAATAGGCGCGGTATGCATTGTGCAGATTGAAGTACGCGCTTTCGCCGTGCAGCAACCGGAATTCATCCGCCTTGTAGTCCAGGTTGCCGGTGAAGCCCCGCTGCCGCACGGCGGCGATGAACAGCGCGGCGAACTGGTCTTGCGTGGGTTTGCGCCGGAACAGCGCGTCGAGGAATCCCATGCTTGTCTCACGTGGTGGAGCCGGCGCCGGATGGTCCGCCGCTGCAGGGCCCGGCGCTGCTACGCCAGCCCGGCGTGCAAGTTTGGCCGGCTGGCGGATGTCCCGGAGCAGGGGCACCCGCCGGCTTGCTCGCGGCCGTAGTCCTGGTTGAGCTCATCGTCGAAATCCGGGGCATTGGCGCCCTGGTTATGTTGTAGCAGGGTTTCCTGCCGATCCATCGGTTTGACTGCCCGGGTTGCGGGCAACGGGGCGGTTTCGTAGTCGGCCCACAACGCCGTCAGGTTGTACATTACGCACTTGTCACCTGCTTCACCATTACAGGATCGCCCCATCATGACCGCCCCGGAAGTCGCCATCTCGCCCTCGATCACCTGCGCCAACGACCAGCCTTTCGTGCTGTTCGGCGGGATCAACGTGCTGGAATCCAAGGATCTGGCCCTGCGCGCCTGCGAGGAATACCAGCGCGTGACCACCCGGCTCGGCATTCCCTATGTGTTCAAGGCCTCGTTCGACAAGGCCAACCGGTCATCGATCCACTCCTATCGCGGTCCGGGCCTGGAAGAGGGCATGAAGATCTTCGAGGCGGTCAAGCAGAACTTCGGCGTGCCGGTGATCACCGACGTGCATGAGCCATGGCAGGCCGCGCCCGTGGCCGAAGTGGCCGACATCCTGCAATTGCCGGCGTTCCTGGCCCGCCAGACCGATCTGGTGGTGGCGCTGGCCAAGACCGGCCGTATCGTCAACATCAAGAAGCCGCAATTCCTCAGCCCCACCCAGGTGCTCAACATCGTCGAGAAGTTCACCGAGGCCGGCAATCAGCAGATCATCCTGTGCGACCGCGGCACCAGCTTCGGCTACGACAACCTGGTGGTGGACATGCTCGGCTTTGGCGTCATGAAGAAGGTAAGCGGCAACCGGCCGGTGATCTTCGACGTCACGCACGCGCTGCAGCAGCGCTCGGCCCTGGACGCGGCCTCTGGCGGACGCCGCGAACAGGTCGCCGAACTGGCGCGGGCGGGCATGGGCGTGGGCCTTGCCGGCCTGTTCCTGGAAGCCCATCCCGACCCCCGTCATGCCAAGTGCGACGGTCCCAGCGCCTTGCCGCTGGACAAGCTCGAACCGTTCCTGACCCAGTTGAAGCAACTGGATGATCTGGTGAAATCCTTTGAACCCATCGATATCGACCCCTGACGGCTGTCATCGCGGATCCGTGAAGTTGTTATACGATCCCGGCCACCAGATTTGAGGGAGGCCCGGATGTCGTTTTACGCGATCGTCGCCGTTCGTAAGGAAGCCGTCAGCGGCCACGTCGCCTATGTGCGGTGGGGCTTGGCCGAGCGTGGCGTGCCCGGCTGGGTCAACGAACCCGTGACGGCGGCCGCGTCCGAAGTGATCGAGGCCATCAAGGCCGGCGCCGATGTTGAAACCGTGGTCAGCGTCGATGGCGTATCCGTGGCCTCGCGTCCGGTGCGGGTGCTGACCGACGACGACGGACGCGAACACCTGGCCTCGGCGCCGGCGCCCAGTTCCACCCTGCATACGGTGTTCGACCTGCCGGAGTTCTGACCGGCTTCGGTGGTAATTTCTCCACCGTGCCGCCAGTGCGTCTCCCGCCCGCCACGGCGGGCATGGCGCTTGCTGCCTTCAAGCCCGTGATGTCGCCGCGTTCCTCGTGGTCGCGGCGAGGCTTCGGGGGAAACAGCATGATGGACCACAGCGAGATGATGGCCCGCATGATCAGCAAGACCGTCGCGCCCGGCAGGCCCGAGCAATGGGACGGCATCCTGTCCGCGTATGCGGATTGTCTGCTGGCGGTGCAGGGCAAGCTGACCGGGGACGATCTGCATCGCTTCCTGGATGTGGGCGCGCGGATATTCAGGACCTGCTGCCAGGAAGAGGCGCGGCAGCGCTGGACCGCCGAGCAACTGGCGGCCTATCACCGCAAACCGCCCGCAAAGCTGTGAAAAGAGGGCTCTGCGCGGCCGCCTCAGAGGCACTGCCGCAGCGCGAACTTGCGGCCGAAGGCGCGGATTTCATCGCCGTCGACCGAGGCGGCGACGTCCCAGTGATCGCCGCGCGTGACCAGCATGGATTGCGATGCAAACGCATGGCGCAGCGCGAATAGCCAGAAGGCGGTTTCCGAGCCGATCGGCGCCAGATCGTGCGGGCCGATCCGCAACCGCGCTGGCCGGGGCGTCGCGCCCAGGGACCAGCGCAGCGCGATCGCCAGGAAGGCGAAGCGCGCGGACACTGACGACGGCTGGACGCAAAGCACGCGGATCTTGGGCTTCATGGTCGGACGACCTCCACAAGGGGTGACCCAGCGTAGCAAAGAAGGCCGCGGCATTCCATACCGCGTTTGGGCGATTCCATGCCTGGCGCCGTTTCAGGGGTGGCGCATGCCTTGCAGCAGCAGGTCGAGCGCCTGCAGGGCGTGCGCCAGCCGGTCCTCACCCTCGTCGCCGGCGATCCAGAAGGCGCTTTCAGCCAGGCCGCCGTGCAGCAGCCGCGCCAGCGCGCGGGGCTCGACCGGTTTGAGGTCGCCCTGATCCATCAGGGTCCGCAACAGGGCGGCGAGCGACGCGGTGCATTGTGCCTGCGCGAGGGTATCGGCGGGGCCCAGCACCGCGCGCGCGTCCTGCAGCACGATCCGCCGGATTTCGGGCTCGGCCGCCATCGCCAGGTAGGCGCGGCAGCGTTCGCGCAAAGCGGTCCAGGCATTGGGCGCGGCGCGCGAAATCGCTTGCAGGCGCTGTTCCATTTCGTCGTCGATCTGCGACGCGACCGCCGCCAGCAGGCCTTGTTTGTCACCGAAATGGTGATACAAAGCTCCCCGGGTCAGCCCGGCGGCGGCGGTGAGGTCATCCATTGATGTACCGGCATAGCCAGCGCGGCGGAACGACTCGCGCGCCGTTGCCAGCAGCTTGGCGCGGGTTTCTTCGATCATTTCGGCGCGGGTGCGCGGCATGGCGGACTCCAGTGGCATACGGAGCGTATGTTAATTGACAGTCGCCGCATGAGCGAATACGATTTCACATACGTTACGTATGTAAATTTGTCCGGCGCTCCCGCCGGGCCGCAACATCGCCTGAGGTCCCGGTGTCCAACCCCTATCGTGAACTGTTCCAGGCGCCCGGCGCCACCGCCTTCGTTGCCGCCTGCGCGGTGGCGCGGCTGGCGCTGCCGATGATCGGCATCGGCATCATCACCATGCTGTCCCAGGTGCGCGGCTCCTACTCCCTGGCGGGCGCGGTGGCGGCCACCTTCGCGCTGGCGACGGCGCTGCTGGCGCCGCACATTTCCCGCCTGGTGGATCGCCATGGCCAGGGCCGCATCCTGCCGCTGGCCGCTGGTGCCAGCGTTGCCGGGCTGGCAGGCTTGGCCTTGTGCGTGCGATGGCAGGCGCCGGACTGGACCTTGTTCGTGTTTGCGGCGCTCGCGGGCAGCCTGCCGAGCATGCCCGCCATGGCGCGCGCGCGCTGGACCGAGATCTATCGCGACCGCCCGCAATTGCGCACCGCCTACGCGCTGGAGTCGGTACTGGATGAGGTCAGCTTCATCATCGGGCCGCCATTGGCGGTGGGGCTGTGCGTCGTCCTGTTCCCGGAGGCCGGCCCGCTGGGCGCGGCGATTTTGCTGGGCCTGGGCGTCACTGCCTTCGTGCTGCAGCGGGCCACGGCGCCGAGGGTGCAGCCGCCGGCGGCCGGACGCGAGACCTCGGTGCTGGGGATGCCGCTGATGCGCCAACTGACCGCGATGATGGCGGCGATGGGCGTCATCGTGGGCACCATCGACGTGATGAGCTTGGCGTTCGCGCGCCAGCAGGGGCTGCCGGCGGGGGCCGGCGTGGTGCTGTCGGCCTATGCCTTCGGTTCCTGCGTTGCCGGGCTGGCATTCGGCGTGCTGACGTTCCGGATGCCGCTGGCGCGCATGCTGGCCATCGCCGCCAGCATCACCGCCTTGACGACCTTGCCGCTGCTGCTGGTGAGCGATCTGCTGAGCCTGTCGCTGGGGGTGTTGCTGGCCGGCCTGTCGTTCGCGCCGACCATGATCATTGCCATGGCGCTGGTGGAGAACACCGTGCCCGGAAGGCGCCTGACCGAAGGCCTGACCTGGCTGGTGACGGGGCTGGGCGCGGGGGTGGCGGGGGGCGCGGCGCTGGCCGGCTGGATCGTCGACCGGTATGGCGTCGGCACGGGCTTCTGGACCGCCGTCGGGGCCGGCGCGGGGGTATGGCTGGCCGCCCTGTATGCCGCGCGGGGCCGCCGGCCCGCGTCCGCGGCGGCCTGAGCCCGCCGCGAGATTCTAGAATGATGCCCCGGCGCTGGCCTCGGCGCCCACCAGGAGAATCGTCATGACCCGAACCGTCGTCAATCCCGACACTGTCTTCAACACGGTGCAATACGGCTTCAGCCAGGCTGTCATCGTGACCGGGCAGCGCCGCATGCTGCTGTCTGGCCAGGTCGGCGTCGATGTCCACGAGCGCACCGTCGGACCCGGCCTGCAAGTGCAGACCGAGGCCGCGCTGGACAACATCGAGCGCGTCCTGGCGGCTGCCGGCGCGACACTGGCGCAGGTCATCATGCTGCGCATCTACATCTGCGAAACGGCGCGCGAGGACCAGGAAGTAATCGCCCAGGCGCTGCGCGACCGTTTCCCGCAGGATCCGCCGCCGTCGTCATGGATCATCGTCAGCGGCCTGTCATTGCCCGAATGGCTGGTCGAGATCGAGGCCGAGGCGATGCTGGACTGACCCGCTTGGGCTGCGCAAAGGCTAGCCGGAGGCCTTTTCACGCCACGGCGTGACCGCGAAGGCCTCGCGCAGATGCGCCAGGAAGCCCGCCGTGCGCGCTGGCAGTTCCTGGCGCGATTTCACCAGCGCCACCACATTGGCCTCGGGCAGGTTCCAGCCCGCCAGCAGGGGCACCAGCGTGCGTGCTTGCACGTGTTCGGCCACATCCCATTCCGAGCGCGCCACGATGCCGTGGCCGGCCAGGGCCCAGGTCACCGCCGCCGCGCCCGCGTTGCTCGATAGCACCGGCGCGATGCGCACGCCCACCGCCGGCCCGCGGCCGCGCTTGAAGCGCCACAGGGTGACGTCCTCTTCATTTTCGCGCAGGGCGATACAGTCATGCTCGCGCAGGTCCTCGGGCTTGGCCGGAGCGCCACGGCGCGCCAGATAGGCGGGCGAGGCGCACAGGATGCGCCGGTTCGGCGCCAGCGGGTAGGCCACCAGGGTGGAATCGCGCAGCTCGCCGATATGGATCATCACGTCCCAGTCATCGCTGGCCAGGCGCGGCGGCCCGTCCGACAGGGTCAGGCTGGCAGTCACGTCAGCCTGACCCTGTCGGAACCCGGCCACCAGTGCCGCGATATGGCGCTGGCCGAACCCCAGGGGCGCCACCACGCGCAGATGGCCGGCCACCACGCCGCGGCGGCCGGCCAGCTCATCGGCCAAGTCGTTCAGTTCGCCGCAGATCTGGCCGGCGCGCAGCGCCAGCAGCCGGCCTTCGTCGGTCAAGGCAGTGCCGCGCCCCGAGCGGTTGACCAGCCGCACGCCCAGGCGCTTTTCCAGCGCATGCAGGCGCTGCGTCACGGCCGGCGGCGTCACGTCCAGGGCGCGCGCTGCCTGGGCCAGCGAACTGGTGGCGGCCAGGCTCAGGAAGAAACGCAGGTCGTCGGTCGTGATCATTCAGAATCACCTTAATGATTGATTAAGAATCTATTAAACACGCAAGGCTCGCTCGGCGCCATACTCCGGGCATGCGGATGCGTCCCGGGCGGCGCCCGCATCGATTCCTGTCCGCACCGTCCGTCATCGTCCCGCCGTTATCGCCATGACCTCTGCTCCCGCCACCCTGGATCTGCTCGACACGCCCTGCCTGGTGCTGGACGAAACCCGCATGCTGCGCAACATCGAACGCCTGAACGGCCTCATGGCCGGCCACGGAGTGCAGTTGCGCCCGCATCTGAAGACGCCCAAGTCGATCGAGGTCGCGCGCCGCGTGATGACGCGTCCGGAGGGGCCCGCGGCGGTCTCGACGCTGCAGGAGGCCGAGCAGTTTGCGGCCGCCGGTGTCACCGATTTGCTATATGCGGTGGGCGTGGCCCCGGCCAAGCTCGACCGTGTGCTGGCCCTGCGGCGCCAGGGCGTCGACCTGACGGTGGTGGTCGATAGTGTCGACGCCGCCCGCGCCCTGGCCGCGCGTGCCACGCAGGAGGGCGTTGCCATTCCCGCGCTGATCGAAATCGATTGCGACGGCCATCGCGCGGGCGTGCAGCCCGGCCACACCGATCAACTGCTGGCGATCGCCCGCGTGCTGGCGGCGGCGGCAAGCCTGCGCGGTGTCATGACCCATGCCGGGGAGTCCTATGGCTGCCGCAGTGTGGCGGCGATTGCCGACATGGCCGAGCAAGAGCGCGCCGCCGCGGTCGGTTGTGCCGAGTCGATCCGTGCCGCCGGCCTGCCGTGTCCGGTCGTGAGCGTCGGCTCGACGCCGACCGCCCACTTCGCCCGCAGCCTGGCGGGCGTGACCGAAGTGCGCGCCGGGGTGTACGTATTCTTTGACCTGGTCATGGCCGGCCTCGGCGTGTGCGCCGTGGATGATGTCGCCGCCACTGTGTTGACCACGGTGATCGGCCACCAGCGCGAAAAAGGCTGGATCCTGGTGGATGCGGGCTGGATGGCCATGTCGCGCGACCGTGGTACCGCCAAGCAGCCGGTGGACCAGTTGTATGGGCTGGTGTGCGATGCCGACGGCAAGGTCTACCCCGACCTGCTGCTGGCCGAGACCAACCAGGAGCAGGGCATCATCAAGCTGCGCGCCGGCAGCACCGCCGCCTTGCCGGACCTGCCGCTGGGCACCCGGCTGCGGATCATGCCCAATCATGCCTGCGCCACCTGCGCCCAGCACGATGCCTACGCGGTCGTGCGCGGCGGGGAACGCGCGGTCGTGGCGCGGTGGGAACGCTTCCGTGGCTGGTAACCCGGCGCCTTGCGCAACAGGAGTCGAGATGGACATCCTATACACTCCCCATGCCACGCCGCCCGCCGGCCATTATTCCCAGGCGGTGCGCGCCAACGGCTTCATTTTCGTGTCCGGCCAGCTCGGTTTCCTGCCGCCCGTCCGACCTGGCGAGCGCCCGCCGTTGGCGCAAGGCGCGGCCGCGCAGACCGAAGCCGCCTTGCGCAGCCTGGCGGCCATCCTGGAGGCGGCGGGCGCCTCCCTGGCCTCGGTGGTCAATGTCACCGTCTACATCCCCGATGTCGGCCTGTGGAATGAGGTCAACAGCGTCTACGAGCGCAGTTTTGGCGAGCACCGTCCGGCCCGCGCCATGGTGCCCACCCGCGATCTGCATTACGGCGCGCTGGTGGAAATCAGCGCCATTGCGGTCGCGCCGCCGGCCTGAAGGGATCATGCGCCCCGGGGCGGGGAGGGTGTCGCCCACCCGGATTGGCGTCCGACAGCCGCTTCGGCTGCGGCTCTCGGGGACGGATAGCGCACGCGCCGGCCTATAATGCGGTCGCCTCATCATCCCCGGGGAGTCGGTCCGCATGCATTACGAATACTTGTTCTGGTCCATGGCCGCGATGGTGGCGGCGGCATTGGTGGGCGGCTCGCTCTGCGGTCGGTTGCGTTCGCCTGGCCGCGTGCTGGCGGGTGTGGCCTTGCTGGCGGCGGCAATCTGCGCCGCGGCGGTGGTGCTCTCGCGCTCGGCCGGATTTGGCGACCAGTCGGCGATGCTGGCCATCGCCGCGTTCATGTTCAGCCTGGTGATCGGCGCGGCCGCCGCCTTGCTGACGCGCCGCATCCTGCGGCGCCGCTGAGCGCCGCCGGTCCGGCCGGAAGGCGGGGCTGGCAGGTAGGCGACGCGCGCCACCTGCGCCGGAGAGGGCAGGGCGCCTTACTCTTCGGCGTCGAAGTCCTCGTCGTCTTCTTCATCCTGCTCCAGGGCGTCGTAGCCCTTCCAGGTGATGCGCCAGCGCGTGTCGCCGGCGGTTGCCGTCGTTTCGCTGACCTGCTTGACCAGGCCGGCGTCGGCCAGCAGGTCGAGGTGGTGCGCAACCAGTTGCAGGCCTTGTTCGTGGGCCAGGGCCGCTTCCTTGATGTCGTGGGTGCTCAGATTGGGGCCGGGCGCGTCGCGCAGGGCTCCCAGGATGGTGACGACCAGATCGAAATCGCGTTGCATGATGTCCGCCATATGAAGTTGGAAAGAAACAGGCCGACGATAGCAGAGTTCGATGGCGGCCAAGCGACAGCCCGCTGCCCCGGGTTACAGTGCGGGATTACCGACAACCGATACAGGCAGTACCCATGAAGAAACCCGCCGAGCGCGATTGCCTCGCCCTGGTCCCCGGCTATACCGGGCAGGCCGCCAAGCTCTTTCTGACCCGCGCGGAGGACGGCGCCATCGCCGGCGTCACCGTGTTCGACCTGCAGGGTCACGTCAAGCAGCAAGGCGACGCGCAGGCGGCCGCGGACTGGGTCGCCGCCTGGCTCGCCCAGGAAGCCGACAATCGCAAGGCCCGCCGTACCCAGTTGCTGGCGCAGATATTCGTGTGCAAGTTGACTGGCGAAGAGAAAGCCGCGTTCCTGGACGCCCAGAAGCCGCTGCTGGCGGCCCTGGCCGCGGCCGGCGTGCGCAGCCGTAGCGTCAGCGCCACTTCCGGCGCGGCCCGGCCGTCGCGCGGGCCGACTGCCAAGAAGTCTTAGCATAAGGCTGTTATAGTCGCGCCTGGGCGTACGCGCACCCGAGTGGTGCCTGCCCGGCGGGCCTGGCCCGCAAGTCTAGGAAGAGTGATCATGGAAATACTGAGTCGGCATGTTGCCGACGTGGCGGGCGGCGTTGAGCTGCACACAACGCTGGATGGCGAGAGCATCAGCGCCTATGTCGTGACGGGCGTAACCGATCTCAACGCGATCGCCGATATCGTGCCCCCCGAAAAAGTCGCAGGCGGAGCGGACATACACGCCGCCAGTGTCGACAATGTTGATAATGCGCAAGACCAAATCGACCAGGTCCTGGAAAATATCAATCCCGGCGACGTGGCGGTTTTTCTTTGCTCGGGCCCCGATGCTTTTGGCGCGGCGCTCGACCTGTTGGGTTTACCTATCGAAGAGTAAGCCTGGCGGCAAACCAAAGTGCTCGCCCAAACGGCGTATGGGTTCAATACGCGTTTGGCGGCGGGGCATTTAAATAAGCCTTGATTGTTTTTTTATTGTGCGTGGGTGTTTACACCTATGCAGGGCCTCTTTTTGCCTATGAAAACGTGTAAATTTTGTCCGCAGTTTCTCTTTGTTGCATTATTGGCACGCATTTTTTAGGATTATGTTGACTTGTGAGGGGAACATAACCATAGTGTCGGCACACGATCACAAGCGTTGCGATTTTCGTTCAGTGCCGTGCCTTTTCCGGCTCAGCGTTATTGTTCTACTGTCCCCTCCTTGATTGATTCGTGACCTCCGGGCATTTGCCCATTATCTCTAGGAAATACAGTATGGAAACCGGCGTCGTTAAGTGGTTCAACTCGGAAAAAGGCTATGGCTTCATCACCCCGGAAGCGGGTGGTAAGGACCTGTTCGCTCACTTCTCCGAAATTCAGGGCTCGGGCTTCAAGTCTCTGGAAGAGAACCAGCGCGTCAGCTTTGTGACGGCCAATGGCCCCAAGGGCCCGCAAGCCACGAAGATTCAGGTCCTGTAAGGTCCTGCGTTTTCTGAAAAGCCCCTTCGGGGGCTTTTTGCATGCAAGGCTCCCTACGGGGAGCCTTGTCGTTTCCGGCCGTCCGATTGGCGGCCCGGCGCGCGCCGGATGCCACGTCCCGGACCCACGCGGTATCCTTGCCGCGGGTTCCCCGCCGCCCCATCCGACCGCCGCGGCACTCGCCACAGACCAAGGACGTTTCCCATGACCCAATCCGGTTCCATCCCTGTTTCTCCGCAGCCGCGGGATATCGTGGCGTTCTGGCGCGATGCCGGGCCGCAACAATGGTTCACCAAGAACGCCGACTTCGACGAGCGCTTTCGCCAGTATTGCGGGCAGGCCCACATGGCCGCCGCCGCGCGCCAGCTCGATGCCTGGCTGGACGTGCCGGAGGGCGCCCTGGCCCTGCTGATCCTGCTGGACCAGTATCCCCGCAACGCGTTCCGCGGTACCGCCCACATGTTCGCCACGGATCCGCTGGCGCTGGTATTCGCCGAGCGCGCCATTGCCGCCGGCCACGACCTGGCGGTCGATCCGGCCCTGCGCCAGTTTTTCTACCTGCCCTTCGAGCATGCCGAGACCCTGGCCGCGCAGAACCGCGCGGTGGCCTTGATGGAGCCCCTGGGCGCCGAGGCGGTGCGCTGGGCGGTCCTGCATCGTGACATCATCAAGCGTTTCGGCCGCTTCCCGCACCGCAACGCCGCGCTCGGCCGGCAGACCTCGCAGCCCGAGCAGGAGTTCCTCGACGCAGGCGGCTTCGCCGGCTGAGGCAGGCCGCCGCGCGACCGTATCCGCCTGTATCGGCATGTGGCCAGTTGCAAACCGCGCCGGCGCCGGCGCATCGCGGCACCCGGGGCGGCCATGTATTTGACGTTTTTCGCGGTTCGCCAATACACTGGGTACAGCGAGATTCTCAAGCGACGCGGTCTGCGTTTAACTTGTCGCGGTCAGTGGTACTGCAGTGGCTTCCTCTCCCATCCCTTGATGATCTGGCGCCCCGCGAGCAATCGCTTTTTTTAGGTTCGAGGAAATTCCATGGCAACCGGCATCGTCAAGTGGTTCAACGCCGAAAAAGGGTATGGATTCATCATGCCCGACGACGGCAGCAAGGATCTGTTCGCCCATTATTCGGAAATCCGCAGCGAAGGCTATAAGTCGCTGCAGGAAAACCAGCGCGTCACGTTCGAGGTCGGCACCGGTCCCAAGGGGCCCAGCGCCAAGAACATCAAGGTCGCTTCCTGATCGCGGATCCGTGGCGTGCCGCCTGACGGCGCGCCACAAGGACAAAGCCCCGCTGCTGGTGCGGGGCTTTTCTTTTGTGCGCGGCGCGCTGTCAGTGCCGCGGATGCGGCGGAGTCGCCAGCTTGTCGACCAGGGCGATCCCCAGCGCCGAGAGGATGAACAGGCCATGGATGATGGTCTGCCACATGACGCCGGCCTCCGAGAAGCGCGCGGCGGGCGTGCCCAGCGTGCCTGCCTCGATGAAGGTGCGCAGCAGGTGAATCGACGAAATGCCGATGATGGCCATGGCCAGCTTGACCTTCAGGACGCTGGCGTTGACGTGGCTGAGCCATTCGGGCTGATCGGGATGGCCCTGCAGTCGCAGGCGCGACACGAAGGTTTCATAGCCCCCCACGATCACCATGACCAGCAGGTTCGAGATCATCACCACATCGATCAGGCCCAACACCAGCAGCATGATTTCCATTTCTCCGAAACTGGTGGCGTGGGTCAGCAGATGCCAGAGTTCCTTCAGGAACAGCATCACGTAGACGCCCTGGGCGACGATCAGCCCCAGATAGAGCGGCAATTGCAGCCAGCGCGAACTGAAGATCAGGCTGGGCAGCAGGCCGAGGCGGGTAGAGGTATGGGAGGTCATGATGGGTGCGAGCCGTTATAGGAAATATGCCGAAAAAACTGCGGCGGCAATTCTATCAATCCAGGGCTGCGCCGCGTTGTGTCTTTGATGTCGGGACCAGGCGTGGCGCAGGTACTTACCACGGTAAGAAGTCATTCGCATGCCTTTTGTGTAAGCGAAATTCGCATTTGCGAAACTCTGTGGCGAAACGGTTTGAATGCTTTTGGCGTATATAGAATTGCCGCCTCACTCGTACAGAGTCAGTCAAGAGGAGTTTTTTCATGAAGATTCGCTACACCGTTGCCGCGCTGGCCGTCGCGCTCGCCCCTTATTCCGCGTCGCATGCTCTCGACATCGGGGGGCTTGTGGGCGCCGGCAGCAAGGTGGTGCAGGCCGCTACCCTGAGCGATGCGGAAATCAAGGCCTTGTCCGACAAGGCTTGCGCGCAAAGCGATTCCCAGGAAAAGATCGCCGCTCCGGGTAGCAAGTACGACGTTCGCCTGCAGAAGATCGCCAAGCAACTGGGCGGCACCGTCAATGGCCAGAAGGCCAACTACAAGGTCTACCTCACCAAGGACGTCAACGCCTGGGCCATGGCCAACGGCTGCATCCGCGTCTATAGCGGCCTGATGGACATGATGACCGACGACGAAGTGCTGGGCGTGGTGGGCCACGAAATCGGCCACGTCGCGCTGGGCCACAGCAAGAAGGCCATGCAGACCGCCTATACGGTTTCGGCCGCGCGCGACGCCGCTGGCGCCGCCGGTGGCTCCACGGTTGCCGCCCTGAACGCGTCGCAACTGGGCGACCTGACCGAGAAGTTCATCAACGCGCAATTCTCGCAATCGCAGGAAAGCGCCGCCGACGACTACTCCTTCGACCAGTTGCAAGCCAAGAAGCTGAACACCCGCGGCCTGGTGACGGCGTTCCAGAAGCTCGCCAAGCTGGACGGCGGCAAGAGCGATATGATGAGCTCGCACCCGTCCTCGGCCAAGCGCGCGCAGCACATCGAAGATCGCATCGCCAAGGCCAAATAAAGCGTCCTGGCGAGGCTTCGCCGCCCTTTCCGGGTGGAAAACGGGGTGCGGGCATCCGGGCTTATCCGGGTGCTCGCGCCCCTTTGCGTCAGGGGTCCGGAAGTTTCCGGTAAAATGCTTCGTTTATCCGCCCGTCATCTCATATCTCTCGGAAAATAGGTCTTTTAATGCAGCCTGTGGTTGAAACCCTCTCCGGCCTCGAGCGCCGTGTTGATCTGGCCGTCTCGGTGGCCGACGTCGAAAAGGAAGTCCAGGCGCAGCTGAAGCGCGTGGCCCGCACCGCCAAGGTTCCCGGCTTCCGTCCTGGCAAGGCGCCGCTGGCCATGCTCGAGCGCAGCCATGGCCCCGGCATCCGCTACGACGTGATCAACAGCCAGGTCGGCCGTGCATTCGAGCAAGCCGTCGACGGCGCCAAGCTGCGCGTCGCTGGCGCCCCGAACCTGGAACCCAAGACCGAAGGCATCAGCGATGACACGCTGGCCTTCACGGCCACCTTCGAGGTCTATCCCGAAGTCACCGTGCCGGATCTGTCGGCCCTGGCCGTCACCCGCTATGAAACCGCCGTCACCGACGCCGAAGTGCAGCAGACCCTGGACGTCCTGCGCAAGCAGCGCGCCACGTTCGAAGCCCGTGAAGGCCGCGCCTCGCAAGACGGCGACCGCGTCACGCTGGACTTCGCCGGCACCATCGACGGCGTGCCGTTCGACGGCGGCAAGGCTGAAGACTTCCCGTTCGTGCTCGGCCAAGGCCGCATGCTGCCGGAATTCGAAGAAGCCGCCCGTGGCCTGAAGGCTGGCGAAAGCAAGGTCTTCCCGCTCAAGTTCCCCGATGACTACCAGGGCAAGGAAGTCGCCGGCAAGACCGCCGAATTCACCATCACCGTCAAGGAAGTGGCTGAAGGCGTCCTGCCCGAACTGAATGCCGAATTCGCCAAGTCGCTCGGCCAGGCCGAAGGCGACGTCGAAAAGCTCAAGGCCGACATCCGCAGCAACATCGAACGCGAAGTCAAGGTGCGCGCGCAAGGCCGCACCAAGTCCAGCGTGATGGACGCCCTGGTCGAAGCCGGCAAGTTCGACGTGCCGAAGGCGCTGGTCGACAACGACGTGCAAAGCCGCATCGCCGCCGCCCGCGAAGAGCTCAAGCAGCGTGGCGTGCCGAACGCCGAGTCGGTGCCGATCCCGGCCGAGGCCTTCGCGACCGAATCCGAGCGCCGCGTGCGCCTGGGTCTGCTGGTGTCCGAACTGGTCAAGCAAGCCCAACTGCAGGCCAAGCCGGAACAGGTCCGCGCCCGCATCGAGGAATTCGCGGAAAACTACGAACAACCCGCCCAGGTTGTCAGCTATTACCTGGCCGACCGCCAGCGTCGTGCTGAAATCGAGGCGATCGTGCTCGAAGACAACGTCGTCGCGCACGTTCTGGAAAAAGCCAAGGTCACCGACGAAAAGGTGCCTTTCGATCAGTTGATGGGGATGGCGTAACACTATGCAGAGATTCACCGATTTCTATGCGGCAATGAATGGCGGGTCGTCGGTGACGCCCACCGGCCTGGGCTACATTCCCATGGTGATCGAGCAGTCGGGGCGTGGCGAACGCGCCTACGACATCTATTCGCGTCTGCTCCGCGAGCGGCTCATCTTCCTGGTGGGCCCGGTCAACGACGCGACGGCCAATCTGGTCGTGGCGCAGTTGCTGTTCCTGGAATCGGAGAATCCTGACAAGGACATTTCCCTGTACATCAACTCGCCCGGCGGGTCGGTGTACGCGGGCATGGCCATCTACGACACCATGCAGTTCATCAAGCCGGATGTGTCGACCCTGTGCACCGGCCTGGCGGCCAGCATGGGCGCCTTCCTGCTGGCGGCAGGCAAGAAGGGCAAGCGCTTTACCTTGCCCAACTCGCGCATCATGATCCACCAGCCCTCGGGCGGCGCCCAGGGCCAGGCCTCCGACATCCAGATCCAGGCTCGCGAGATCCTGGACCTGCGCGAGCGCCTCAATCGCATCCTGGCCGAAAACACCGGCCAGTCGATCGAGCGCATCGCCGTGGACACGGAACGTGACAACTTCATGTCGGCCGAAGATGCGGTATCGTATGGACTGGTGGACAAGGTGATGACGTCCCGCTCGGAAGGCTGACTTCCGGCTTGCGTCCCACCGGCTGCCACCTTGTTTGAGTAAGCGCAGGCGCCGGGTCCTTTACCCGGTCCGGCGCTTCTTTACCTGAGATACGACTACATATGCCTGATAAAAAGGGATCGGCAGACGCAAAAGTGCTGCATTGCTCGTTTTGCAATAAAAGCCAGCACGAAGTCCGCAAGCTGATCGCGGGTCCGTCGGTATTCATCTGCGATGAGTGCATCGACCTGTGCAACGACATCATCCGCGAGGAAGCGCAGGCCACCGCGCGCGCGGCGATTCGTTCCGAACTGCCCACTCCGGCTGAAATCAAGACGTTCCTGGACCAGTACGTGATTGGGCAGACCTCGCCCAAGCGCATGCTGGCGGTGGCGGTCTACAACCACTACAAGCGCATCCGCCACGGCGAGATCAAGGGCGACGAAGTCGAGCTGTCCAAGAGCAACATCATGCTGATCGGCCCCACCGGGTCGGGCAAGACGCTGCTGGCGCAGACCCTGGCGCGCATGCTGAACGTGCCGTTCGTCATGGCCGACGCGACCACGCTGACCGAAGCCGGTTACGTCGGTGAAGACGTCGAGAACATCATTCAGAAGTTGCTGCAGAACTGCAACTATGAAGTCGAGAAGGCGCAGCGCGCCATCATCTACATCGACGAGATCGACAAGATTTCCCGCAAGTCCGACAACCCGTCGATCACTCGCGACGTGTCGGGCGAGGGGGTGCAGCAGGCCTTGCTCAAGCTGATCGAAGGCACGGTGGCCTCGGTGCCGCCGCAGGGCGGGCGCAAGCACCCCAACCAGGACTTCGTCCAGGTCGACACGACCAATATCCTGTTCATCGTGGGCGGCGCCTTCGACGGGCTGGAGAAGGTCATCCGCGACCGCACCGAAAAGTCCGGCATCGGTTTCTCCGCCTCCGTGCGCGCCAAGTCCGAACGTGGCGTGGGCGAGCTGTTCTCCGAGGTCGAGCCCGAAGACTTGATCAAGTTCGGCCTGATTCCCGAACTGGTCGGCCGCCTGCCGGTGGTCGCCACGCTCGACGAGCTTGACGAGGCCGCCTTGGTGCAGATCCTCACCGAGCCCAAGAACGCCCTGCTCAAGCAATTCCAGAAGCTGTTCGCGATGGAAGGCGCCGAGCTGGACGTGCGCCCCGCCGCGCTCAAGGCCATCGCCCGCAAGGCGCTGCGCCGCAAGACCGGCGCCCGCGGGCTGCGTTCCATCATCGAGCAGGCCCTGCTCGACACCATGTATGACCTGCCGTCGCAAGGCAACGTCAAGCGCGTGGTGCTCGATGAAAACGCGATCGAGGGCGAAGGCAAGCCGCTGCTGATCTACGCCGACGAAGAAGGCACCGCCGAAAAGCCCGAGCGCGGGGAAGTCCGCGACGCCGCGGCCTGACGGATATTTCAGAAAAACCCGTTTCCGAAACGGGTTTTTTTGTCTCCGGCCCCCGATTGAACGCACACTGGCGGGGCGTGTCCAATAAAAAGATACCGGCGCCGTTTTTTTTGCCGTTTTGTTTATCCGGCCGCCGGGATCTTGAATTTTCGGCTATTGTTCCCATAACAGACGTAACTGATGGGGCTGTCCGGGTATTCCCGGTCATCCTGTCCCCGATACGCCGAGTCATACCGAGGAACCTCCTATGTCTGCCAGCCAGACCCTGCCTTCCGACCCGATCGACCTCCCCCTGCTGCCACTGCGCGATGTCGTAGTGTTCCCGCACATGGTCATCCCGCTGTTCGTCGGCCGTCCGCGCTCTATCCGCGCGCTCGAGGTTGCGATGGAAGCGGGCAAGAGCATCATGCTGGTGGCCCAGAAATCCGCCGGCAAGGATGATCCCACTCCCGAAGACGTCTACGAGATCGGCTGCGTCGCCGGCATCCTGCAGATGCTCAAGCTGCCCGATGGCACCGTCAAGGTGCTGGTCGAAGGTACCCAGCGTGCCCGCATCAACAGCATCGAAGACGCCGATTCGCACTTCACCTGCCAGGTCACCCCGATCGAGCCGGACGCCGTCCAGGGCTCCGAGACCGAGGCCCTGCGCCGTGCGATCGTGGCCCAGTTCGAACAGTACGTAAAACTCAACAAGAAGATCCCACCGGAGATCCTGACCTCGCTCGCCGGGATCGATGACGCCGGTCGCCTGGCCGACACGATCGCCGCGCATCTGCCGCTGAAGCTCGAGCAGAAGCAGAAGATGCTCGAGATCGTCGGCACCTCCGAGCGCCTCGAAGGCTTGCTCACGCAGCTGGAAACCGAAATCGACATCCTCCAGGTCGAGAAGCGAATCCGCGGCCGCGTGAAGAAGCAGATGGAAAAGAGCCAGCGCGACTACTATCTGAATGAGCAGGTCAAGGCCATTCAGAAGGAGTTGGGCGAAGGCGAAGAGGGCGCCGATATCGAGGAGCTCGAAAAGAAGATCATCGCCGCGCACATGCCCAAGGAGGCGCGCAAGAAGGCCGATGCCGAGCTCAAGAAGCTCAAGCTCATGTCGCCCATGTCGGCCGAAGCCACCGTGGTGCGCAACTACATCGATACGCTCATCAATCTCCCCTGGAGGAAGAAGAGCAAGATCAACAATTCCATCTCCAACGCCGAGACCGTGCTCGACAACGATCACTACGGCCTGGAGAAGGTGAAGGAACGCATCCTCGAATACCTCGCCGTGCAACAGCGCGTGGACAAGGTCAAGGCGCCGATCCTGTGCCTGGTCGGTCCTCCGGGGGTCGGCAAGACCTCGCTGGGCCAGTCCATCGCCAAGGCCACGAACCGCAAGTTCGTGCGCATGGCGCTGGGCGGCGTGCGCGACGAAGCCGAGATCCGCGGCCATCGTCGTACGTACATCGGCTCGATGCCCGGCAAGATCGTCCAGAACATGTCGAAGGTCGGCGTGCGCAATCCCCTGTTCCTGCTCGATGAAATCGACAAGCTGGGCATGGATTTCCGCGGCGATCCTTCGTCGGCGCTGCTCGAAGTGCTGGACCCGGAACAGAACCATACGTTCCAGGACCACTACATCGAAGTCGACTTCGATCTGTCGGACGTCATGTTCGTGGCCACCAGCAACACGCTGAACATTCCGCCGGCCCTGTTGGACCGGATGGAAGTGATCCGCCTGTCCGGCTACACCGAGGAAGAAAAAATCCACATCGCCCGCGACCATCTGCTGCCCAAGCTGATGAAGAACAACGGCGTCAAGGAGTCCGAGCTGACGGTCGACGACAGCGCGCTGCGCGATATCGTGCGCTACTACACCCGCGAAGCCGGTGTGCGTGCGCTCGAACGCGAAGTGGGCAAGATCTGCCGCAAGGTGATCAAGCAACTGCTGACCCAGAGCGACCGCGCCAAGGCCGAAGGCAAGCCCTTCGAGGTCAAGCCGGTCAACGTGACGGGCGACAACCTCAGCGATTACCTCGGCGTGCGCCGCTACACCTTCGGCATGGCCGAAAAGGAAAACCAGATCGGTCAGGTGACCGGCCTGGCCTGGACCGAAGTCGGTGGCGACCTGCTCACGATCGAAGTGGCGGACATGCCTGGCAAGGGCGTGATCCAACGCACCGGTTCGCTGGGCGACGTGATGAAGGAATCGGTCGAGGCGGCCCGTACGGTGGTGCGCTCGCGGGCACGGCGCCTGGGCTTTGCCGACAGTGTGTTCGAGAAGCACGACATGCACGTGCACGTGCCGGAAGGCGCGACGCCCAAGGACGGCCCGTCCGCTGGTATCGCGATCACCACCGCCATGGTGTCGGCGTTGTCGCGCATCCCGGTGCGCGCCGACGTCGCCATGACCGGCGAGATCACGCTGCGTGGCGAAGTCCTGCCGATCGGCGGCTTGAAGGAAAAGCTGCTGGCCGCGCATCGTGGCGGCATCAAGACGGTCTTGATTCCGGAAGAAAACGTCAAGGATTTGGCGGAGATTCCGGACAACGTCAAGAACCATCTTGAGATCGTGCCGGTGCGCTGGATCGACAAGGTGCTGGAGCTGGCCCTGGAACGCCTGCCCGAGCCGCTGGCGGAAGACGAAGCGGTCAAGGAACCGCTGGTCGCCAAGCCGGCCGAACCTGGCTCGACGGACCCGGTGCTCAAGCACTGATCCCGTCCCGAGGCGGCCCGCTAGGGTCTGCCCAAAAAGAAACCCCGCACGAGCGGGGTTTCTTTTTTTAGCGCGGCCGTTGGGCCGGCGTCCGTTCCCGGAAGGGGCGGGACTCAGTGCAGGGCGTGCGGGCGGATCAGGCCGACGGCAATGCCTTCCAGGGCGAATTCCTGGTCGGCTTCGACCACGATGACGTTGAAGTCGGGGTTCTCGGGCAGCAATTCCACGCGGCCGTTCTGGCGCTGCAGCCGCTTGACGGTGACGTCGTCGCCCAACCGGGCCACCACGATCTGGCCGTTGCGTGCTTCAGAGGCCTTCTTGACGGCCAGCAGGTCGCCTTCGAGGATGCCCGCATCGCGCATGCTCATGCCGCGCACCTTGAGCAGGTAATCGGGAGCCTGGGCGAACAGGCTGGGATCGACGCCGATCTCGCGCTCGACATGTTCGGCGGCCAGGATCGGGCTGCCGGCCGCCACACGGCCCACCAGCGGCAGCAGCAGTTGTGCCAGGCCGGGCAAAGGCAGCGGCGCCTGGGCCGGCGCGGAGGAGGCGTCTTTCAGGCGGATGCCGCGCGAGGCGCCGGCGGTGAGCTCGATGGCGCCCTTGCGCGCGAGGGCCTTGAGATGGTCTTCGGCCGCGTTGGGCGAGCGGAACCCCAGGGCCTGGGCGATCTCGGCGCGGGTGGGCGGAAAGCCGGTGCGCGCGACGGTTTGCCGGATGAGGTCCAGGATTTGCTGTTGACGATCAGTGAGTTTGCTGGCCATGGCGGTGATCCGATTCGAAGCGGACTGTACATATATACAGCGGCATTCTGGGGGACATAACGCAAAAATGCAAGCGCTGATCAGATCGCGGCGGCGGCCGCCAATGAAAAACGGGACCCGTGGGTCCCGTTTTTGGATACTGCCTGCCTTCTGGATGCCCTACAGCACCGCAGCGATGCCCTTGGCCACCTGATCGATGTTGCCGCTGTTGAGCGCGGCCACGCAGATGCGGCCGCTGGAGACGGCGTAGACGCCGTGCTCTTCACGCAGGCGGTCGACCTGGGCCGAGGTCAGGCCCGAATAGGAGAACATGCCGCGCTGCTGCAGCACGAAGCTGAAGTCCTGCTTGCCGCCGTGTTCCTTGATCTTCTCGACCAGCTGCTTGCGCATCAGGCGGATGCGATCGCGCATCGCGCCGAGTTCTTCTTCCCACATGGCGAACAGCTCGGGCGAGTTCAGCACCGTGGAGACGATGGTGCCGCCGTGGGTGGGCGGGTTGGAGTAGTTGGTGCGGATGACGCGCTTGAGCTGGCTCAGCACGCGGGTGGCTTCGTCCTTGCTGCCGGCCACGACGGTCAGGGCGCCGACCCGCTCGCCGTACAGCGAGAACGACTTCGAGAACGACGAACTGATGAACATGGTCAGGTCGAGATCGGCGAACAGGCGCACGACTGCCGCGTCTTCATAGAGGCCGTCGCCGAAGCCCTGGTAGGCGATGTCCAGGAACGGCACCAGCTTGTTTTCCTTGACGACCGCGGCGATCTGCTTCCATTGGTCGAAGGTGGGGTCAACGCCGGTGGGGTTGTGGCAGCAGGCGTGCAGCACGACGATGGTCTGGGCCGGGGCGGCCTTCAGGGCGGCCAGCATGCCGTCGAAGTTCAGGCCGCGGGTGGCAGCATCATAGTAGGCGTAGGTGCCCACTTCGAAGCCGGCGCGTTCGAACAGCGCGCGGTGGTTCTCCCAGCTGGGATCGCTGATCAGGACCTTGGAGGCCGGCAGCAGCTGGCGCAGGAAGTCGGCGCCGATCTTGAGGGCGCCGGTGCCGCCCAGGGCCTGGGTGGTCAGGACACGGCCGGCGGCCGCCAGCGGCGAGTCCTTGCCGAGCAGCAAGGCTTGCGCGCCCTGGTTGTAACCGGCGATGCCTTCGATCGGCAGGTAGCCGCGGGCGGCGGCGGCCTCGACGCGGGCGATTTCGGCCTTGCGCACCGCACCCAGCAGCGGAATGCGGCCCTGGTCGTCGTAATACACGCCCACGCCCAGATTGACTTTACCGGGGCGGGTGTCCGCGTTGTATTGTTCGTTCAGGCCAAGGATGGGGTCGCGCGGCGCGAGTTCGACGGAATCGAAAAGGGTGCTCATGGGACTCTGCTGAGGGTGAGTGGACGCAGTCGGAAGTGCTGTGGATAATGGGGGGTTTACCCTGGGAACAGTCTAGCATGCCTAAGAGCCCGATAGACCCGAGCGCGGCGGGTGCCGCGGCCGCTGAAGCGACGGCCGTTGCCGTCGCCGGGGCAACCGCAGGAGCGAACGCCGGGGCGACAGGCGGCTATGTCGATTTTCCCGGCAGCCCGTTTCACTTGTACCAGCCCTATCCGCCCGCTGGCGACCAGCCCAACGCGATAACGGGGCTGGTCCAGGGTGTGCAGGACGGCCTCATGTACCAGACCCTGCTGGGTGTGACCGGTTCGGGCAAGACCTACACCATGGCCAACGTCATCGCCCAGCTCGGGCGGCCGGCGCTGGTGTTGGCGCCCAACAAGACCCTGGCGGCGCAGTTGTACGCGGAGATGCGCGAGTTCTTTCCCAAGAACGCGGTGGAGTACTTCGTCTCGTACTACGATTACTACCAGCCGGAAGCCTACGTGCCCACGCGCGACCTGTTCATCGAGAAGGACTCGTCGATCAACGAGCACATCGAGCAGATGCGCCTGTCGGCCACAAAAAGCCTGCTGGAGCGGCGCGACACCATCATCGTCGGCACCGTGTCGTGCATCTACGGTATCGGCAACCCGGGTGACTACCACGCCATGGTGCTGATCCTGCGCGCCGGCGACCAGATCTCGCGGCGCGAGATCCTGGCGCGGCTGGTGGCCATGCAATACACCCGCAACGACGCGGAATTCACGCGAGGCGTGTTCCGCGTGCGTGGCGAAACCATCGACATCTTTCCGGCCGAAAGCGCCGAGCTGGCGCTGCGCCTGACGCTGTTCGACGATGAAATCGAAAGCCTCGAGCTGTTCGATCCGCTGACCGGCCGCATTCGCCAGAAGCTGCCGCGCTTCACGGTCTACCCTGGCTCGCACTATGTGACGCCGCGCGATACCGTACTGCGTGCCATCGAGACGATCAAGGAAGAGCTGCGCGAACGCACCAAGCGCTTCGTCGACGACGGCCATCTGGTCGAGGCCCAGCGGCTCGAGCAGCGCACCCGTTTCGACCTGGAAATGCTGCAGGAACTGGGCTTCTGCAAAGGCATCGAGAACTACTCGCGCCACCTGTCGGGCGCCGCGCCGGGCGAACCGCCGCCAACCCTGATCGACTACCTGCCGGCCGATGCGCTGATGTTCATCGACGAAAGTCACGTCACCATTGGCCAGCTCAGCGCCATGTACCGGGGCGACCGCTCGCGCAAGGAGACCCTGGTGCAGTATGGCTTCCGCCTGCCGTCGGCGCTGGACAACCGGCCGCTCAAGCTCGAGGAATTCGAGGCCCGCATGCGCCAGTGCGTTTTCGTGTCGGCCACGCCCGCGGCCTACGAGAAGGAGCACGCCGACAATGTGGTCGAACAGGTGGTGCGTCCGACCGGCCTGGTCGATCCGATTGTCGAGGTGTTGCCGGCGCGCACGCAGGTTGACGACCTGCTGGGCCAGATCAAGCTGCGCACGGGGCAGGGCGAGCGGGTGCTGGTCACGACCCTGACCAAACGCATGGCCGAAGACCTCACCGACTTCCTGTCCGAGCACGGCGTGCGGGTGCGCTACCTGCACTCGGACATCGATACGGTCGAGCGGGTGGAAATCATCCGCGACCTGCGCCTGGGCACGTTCGACGTGCTGGTGGGCATCAACCTGCTGCGCGAAGGCCTGGATATTCCGGAGGTGTCTCTGGTGGCCATCCTGGATGCCGACAAGGAAGGCTTCCTGCGTTCCGAGCGCAGCCTGATTCAGACCATCGGCCGGGCGGCGCGCAATCTCAATGGCCACGCCATCCTGTACGCCGACCGCATTACCGATTCGATGCAGCGCGCCATGGAGGAGACCAGCCGCCGCCGCGCCAGGCAGCTGCAATTCAATATCGACCATGGCATTACGGCGCGTGGTGTGCAGAAGGCGGTGCGCGAGCTGATCGACGGCATTGTCGCGCCGGTGCAGCATGATGCGCTGGAAGCCGCGGTGCCGGCCGAATTGCTGAAGGACGAGAAGGCCCTGGCGCGCGAGCTCAAGCGTCTCGAAAAGCTGATGATGGACCATGCCCGCAACCTCGAATTCGAGCAGGCCGCCGCTGCCCGCGATGCCCTGACGGCACTGAAGCAGCGGGTGCTGCTGGATGGCGCCGTGTGACGGGAGCCCGGTATCTGGATGTATCCATTCGCTGACAGACTGCTGAATAGCGAACGGAATCGGAGTGTTGCGGAAGTGGGCTCGGAATTTGCGTAACTGATCCCGTCCTTATCTTCGGATTAACCTTAAATAGAGCCTTCAACTAGTTGATTTTTAGGAAATATTCAAGGGGACGTATTGAGCCGAAACGGGCGCCCGGGACACAAAAAAAGCTTGCCTTATCTCGGGTTTTCCCGCACACTTACTTCCATGATGACCAAGGTACTTTTCGTTTGCATGGGCAATATCTGTCGCTCGCCGAGCGCAGAGGGCGTGTTTCGCCATTTGGTGAACGACGCGGGTTTGGGCGATGTGGTTCGCATCGACTCCGCGGGCACGCACGCGTTTCACATCGGCGAGGCGCCTGATGCCCGGGCGCAGGCTGCGGCGCGCAAGCGCGGCTACGAGATCACGCACTGTGAGGCCCGTCAGGTCACCGCGGAGGACTTCCGCGATTTCGATCTGATCCTTGCCATGGACTGGGACAACCTGTCCGCCATGCAGCAACAGTGCCCCAAGGCCTACCAGCACAAACTGATGCTGCTGATGCGCTTTGCCAATGAGTTCGAAGAGGCCACCGTGCCCGATCCCTACTACGGCGGCGCCGACGGCTTTGGCAAGGTGCTGGACTACCTCGAAGATGCCTGTCAAGGTGTGCTCGAACTGGTCCGCAAGCGCGCTACCCAATATCAGGCGGCCTGAGGCCCCTGGTGTGCCGGGACGCCCTGTGGGGCGCCTGGCGAACAGGCAGTGAAAAAACCGCGCAATTGCGCGGTTTTTTCTAGTCGGGAGTCATACCAAATTACTCGGGAATTTGCTATACTTGAGCCAATTACTCGGGTATTGGCCGTCGGATTCGCCGGCGGCCATTGCCGAATCACAGGGAATTCACCATGCGGCTAACTACCAAAGGGCGTTTCGCCGTGACTGCCATGATCGATCTGGCTATGCGGCAACATAGCGGCCCGGTCACTCTTGCGGCCATCAGCCAGCGTCAGAATATTTCGCTTTCCTATCTGGAACAGCTGTTCGGGAAGCTGCGCCGCCACGAACTCGTGGACAGCGTGCGCGGCCCCGGCGGCGGTTACTCGCTCGCGCGCCTGGCGCGCAACGTGACCGTGGCCGACATCATCTTTGCCGTCGACGAACCGCTGGACGCCACCAGCTGCGGCGGCAAGCGGGACTGTACGAGCGGCAACGACGGCAAGCCCGGCAAGTGCATGACGCATGAACTCTGGGCCACGCTGAATCGCAAGATGGTCGATTACCTGGATTCGGTGTCGCTGCAGGATCTGGTCGATCAACAGCGTGTGCGCCAATTGCAGGAAGCCAACAATCAAGCGCAGGCCTGCGCGGTGCGCGTGAACCGGGTGGGAGGCGCCAACAATACCGCCGCCAACGCCCCGACCACCGCCGTCGCGGCCAATGCCACCGTATAAGCAGTAGGAGTTGTAGAAATGACCAACCGCCCGATCTATCTGGACTACTCGGCCACGACCCCCGTCGACCCGCGCGTCGTCGAAAAAATGATTCCCTGGCTGTACGAGAGCTTTGGCAACCCCGCCTCGCGCAGCCACTCGTTCGGCTGGGAAGCCGAGGATGCCGTTGAGCGCGCCCGCGAGGAAGTCGCCAAGCTGGTGAACGCCGATCCGCGTGAAATCGTGTGGACCTCCGGCGCCACCGAGTCGGACAACCTGGCCATCAAGGGCGCCGCCAACTTCTACGCTGAACGCGGCAAGCACATCATCACCATCAAGACCGAGCACAAGGCCGTGCTCGACACCTGTCGTGAACTGGAGCGCCAGGGCTTCGAAGTGACCTACCTGGACGTCAAGGACAACGGCCTGATCGACCTGGACGTGTTCAAGGCGGCGCTGCGCCCCGACACCGTGCTGGTCTCGGTGATGATGGTGAACAACGAAATCGGCGTCATCCAGGACATCGAAACCCTGGGCGAGATCTGCCGCGAGAAGGGCATCATCTTCCACGTCGACGCCGCGCAGGCCACCGGCAAGGTGGAGATCGACCTGCAGAAGCTGAAGGTCGACCTGATGTCGTTCTCGGCCCACAAGACCTACGGCCCCAAGGGTATCGGCGCGCTGTACGTGCGCCGCAAGCCGCGTGTGCGCATCGAGGCGCAGATGCATGGCGGCGGCCACGAGCGCGGTTTCCGCTCGGGCACGCTGGCCACGCACCAGATCGTCGGCATGGGCGAGGCCTTCCGCCTGGCCCGCGAGGAAATGGGAACCGAGAACGAGCGCGTCCGCATGCTGCGCGATCGCCTCTGGGCCGGTCTGTCGCAGATCGAAGAGGTCTACCTCAACGGCGACATGGACCACCGCGTGCCGCACAACCTGAACGTCAGCTTCAACTACGTCGAAGGCGAGTCGCTGATCATGGCGATCAAGGAACTGGCCGTGTCCAGCGGCTCGGCCTGCACCTCGGCCAGCCTGGAGCCTTCCTATGTGCTGCGCGCCCTGGGCCGCAACGACGAGCTGGCGCACAGCTCGATCCGCTTCACGCTGGGCCGGTTCACCACCGAGCAGGAAGTGGACTACACCATCGAACTGCTCAAGAGCCGTGTCGGCAAGCTGCGCGACATGTCGCCGTTGTGGGAAATGGCCAAGGAAGGCATCGATCTGAATACCGTGCAGTGGGCCGCGCACTGAGCGCCCGCGCCAAAGAATACGTGGAGAACTAACATGTCTTACAGCACCAAAGTCCTGGATCACTACGAAAACCCCCGCAACGTCGGCTCGTTCGACAAGTCGGACGACTCGGTGGGCACCGGCATGGTCGGCGCGCCGGCCTGTGGCGACGTCATGAAGCTGCAGATCAAGGTGAACGAAGCGGGCGTCATCGAGGACGCGCGTTTCAAGACCTACGGCTGTGGCTCGGCCATTGCATCGAGCTCGCTCGTGACCGAATGGGTCAAGGGCAAGACGCTGGACGAGGCGATGAACATCCGTAACACGCAGATCGCCGAGGAACTGGCCCTGCCGCCCGTGAAGGTGCACTGCTCGATCCTGGCCGAAGACGCGATCAAGGCCGCCGTGCAGAACTACAAGGAAAAGCATTCGGTTCCGGCCGAAGCTGTTGCGAGCTGAACATGTCCGTTACCCTGACCCAACAGGCTGCCACCCACATCGGCCGCTACTTGCAAAAGCGCGGCAAGGGGATCGGCTTGCGCCTCGGCGTTAGGACGACGGGTTGTTCCGGCATGGCCTACAAGTTGGAGTACGTGGACGACGCGGCGCCCGAGGACCAGGTGTTCGAGAGCTTCGGCGTGAAGGTATTCGTCGATCCCAAGAGCCTGGCCTACCTGGACGGCACCGAGCTGGACTACGCCCGCGAAGGCCTGAACGAAGGTTTCAAGTTCCGCAACCCCAACGAGAAGGCGACCTGCGGCTGCGGCGAGTCGTTCACGGTGTAAGTCTTGGCTGGAGACGATCACTTCAGCCTGTTCGGCTTGCCGGCACGCTTCGACCTGGACGCCCAGGCACTGGAATCAGCGTGGCGCACCGTCGCCGCGCAGGTGCATCCCGACCGCTTTGCCACCGCCAGCCCCGCGGAACGCCGCGTGGCGATGCAGTGGGCGGCGCGCGCCAACGAGGCCTATCGCCAGTTGCGCGATCCGCTGTTGCGGGCGCGCTACCTGTGCGAGCAGGCCGGCGTGGATCTGCAGACCGAGAGCAATACGTCGATGGACACGGCTTTCCTGATGCAGCAGATGACCTGGCGCGAAATGATGGACGACGCGCGTGACGATGCCAATGTCCTGGCCGAGCTGCGGACCGAGCTGGAGCAAGCCCGCCTGCAGATGCGCGGCGAGTTGACGCGCCTGCTCGATGAACGGCGCGACTACGCCGCCGCGGGCCTCAAGGTGCGGGAATGGATGTTCGTGGAAAAGCTGGCGCAAGAGCTGGCCCACGCTCATCCCTAGCCCCGGGCGGCAGGGGAGGGCCCGGCCACCGGGCGCCTGGACCGCGCCGCCTACTGAACAGAAAAAACAATCATGGCCTTATTGCAGATATCCGAGCCCGGTGAATCGCCCGCGCCGCACCAGCGCAAGCTGGCGGTGGGGATCGACCTGGGCACGACCAATTCCCTGGTGGCCGCGGTGCGCAGCAGCGTCGCCGAAGTCCTGCCCGATGCGCAGGGTCATGTGCTGCTGCCGTCGGCGGTGCGCTATTACCCCGACGGTAAGGTCACCACGGGCCGCGAACCCCTGGCGCAGCAGGCCGAGGATCCGCTGAACACGGTGGTGTCGGTCAAGCGTTTCATGGGGCGCTCGCTGGAAGAGGCGCGCGCGACCCGCGCGCCGTATGAATTCGTGGAGGCGCCCGGCATGGTGCGCATCCGCACCGCGCAGGGCGACCTGAGCCCGGTGGAGGTGTCGGCGCAGATCCTGGCGGTGTTGCGCCAGCGCGCCGAGGACGTGCTGGGCGACGATCTGGTGGGCGCCGTCATCACGGTGCCGGCGTATTTCGACGACGCCCAGCGCCAGGCGACCCGTGACGCGGCGCGCCTGGCCGGCCTGAACGTGCTGCGCCTGCTGAACGAGCCGACCGCCGCGGCGATCGCTTACGGTCTGGATAATGCCGCCGAGGGCGTGTACGCGGTCTATGACCTGGGCGGCGGCACCTTCGATATTTCCATCCTGCGATTGACGCAGGGCGTGTTCGAGGTGATCTCGACTGGCGGCGATACGGCGCTGGGCGGCGACGACTTCGATTCGCTCATCGTCGATCACGTGGTGGCGGCCGCGGGCGCGGCCGGCCTGACGCACGCCGACCGGCGCGGCTTGCTGATGGCGGCGCGCGCGGCGCGCGAGGCGCTGTCCGACGCGCAGGACGCCAATCTGAAACTGGCGCTGGCCAGTGGCCAGGTGATCGACCACACGTTGACCCGCGACCAGTTCGAGGCGCTGGCGCAGCCGCTGGTGCAGCGCACGCTGGACAGCGCGCGCCGGGCGCTGCGCGATGCCGCGCTGAAGCCGGTCGATGTGCGCGGCGTGGTGATGGTGGGCGGCGCCACGCGCATGCCGGTGGTGCGCGCCGCGGTCGGCGAGATGTTCGGCACCGAGCCCCTGACCGATCTGGATCCGGACCAGGTGGTGGCGCTGGGCGCCGCGCTGCAGGCCAATCTGCTGGCTGGCAATCGCGCGCCGGGCGAGGACTGGCTGCTGCTGGACGTGACGCCGCTGTCGCTCGGCCTGGAAACCATGGGCGGATTGGTCGAGCGCGTAATTCCGCGCAATAGCACCATTCCGGTGGCGCGCGCGCAGGAATTCACGACGTTCAAGGATGGCCAGACGGCCATGAGCATCCATGTGCTGCAAGGCGAGCGCGACCTGGTGACGGATTGCCGTTCGCTGGCGCGCTTCGAACTGCGCGGCATTCCGCCGATGGTGGCGGGCGCCGCGCGCATCCGCGTGACGTTCCAGGTGGACGCCGATGGCCTGTTGAGTGTGACCGCACGTGAACAGAGCACGGGCGTGGAGGCGGCGGTGTCGGTCAAGCCGTCGTACGGCCTGAGCGACGACGAAGTCGCGCGCATGCTGGCCGACAGCGTGGCGCAGGCTGACAGCGATGCCCGCGCCCGCATGCTGCGCGAGCAGCAGGTGCAAGCGCGCCAGTTGGTCGAATCGGTGCAGGCCGCGCTGGCGGTCGATGGTGACCTGCTCAATGCCGAGGAACGCCAACGGGTCGATGACTGCCTGCAGGCGGCCACCCGCGCCCAGGAGGCGCAGGACGTGGACGCGGTGAAGGCCGCGGTCGAGGCCCTGTCGGCCGCGACCGATGAATTCGCCGCCCGCCGCATGGACCGCAGCATCCGCGCCGCGCTGGCCGGCCGCAAACTTGACGAGATTGCCTGATAGGAAACTATGCCGAAACTGACCGTACTGCCTCATCCCGACTATTGCCCTGAAGGCGCCGTGATAGAGGACGCGCCCAAGGGCGTGTCGATCTGTCGCGTGCTGCTGGACAACCACATCGACATCGAGCACGCTTGCGAACTGTCGTGCGCGTGTACGACCTGTCACGTGGTGGTCAAGCAGGGCTATTCGTCGCTGGAAGACGCGACCGACGACGAAGAGGATCTGCTGGATAAGGCCTGGGGCCTGACGCCGACCTCGCGCCTGTCGTGCCAAGCGTTGGTGGCGGATACCGACCTGACGGTGGAGATTCCCAAGTACACCATCAACCACGCGAAAGAGGGGCATTGATGAAGTGGACTGATACTTACCAGATCGCCGAGGCGCTGGTGGACGCCCATCCGGACGTCGACCCCAAGACGCTGCGTTTCACGCAGTTGCGCGAATGGGTGCTGGCCTTGCCCGGCTTCAATGATGATCCGGAACGCAGCGGCGAGAAGATCCTGGAGGCCATTCAGATGGCCTGGATCGACGAGGCCGACTGATCCGCCTGCGAAACGCTCCCGAAGGGCGTTTTTTTCATTGGGGCGGGGCGCGCGGGGTATCATCAAGGCTCTTTTCGTTGTCCTTGTCATTCGAGTCTACCGATGCCCGCTGCCCCATTGCGCTTTGGCCTGGCCGCCAATCGACTGCACCATGAAACGCCCGACGCTGCCCTGTTCACGTGGTTGCGGGCCTGTTCGTCCACCATCCGCGAGTTGGGGGTGCAGCTGCATACCGTGGGCCGCACGCACGATGCCATTGTGCGCGAGGGCATGCTGCAGGGCTATTCCGGCCTGATCCGCTACCCGTATGGCCGTGAGGGTGGGCTGATGAAGCTGGTGGCGCGCGTGACCGAGGGCCGCGATGGCCAGGCGCCGTTCGATGGCGCGATCTACCTGATCGATCCGGTCGATCCGTCGTCGATCTTCCCCGAGGCGCTGGCGCTCAAGCGCCAGTGCATCACGCACGGCCGGCCGTTCATCTCGACGCTGGCCGGCGCCATCGAATGGATGGAGGTCGAGCGCGTGCATGCGGGCCTGGCGCCGGACGTGTCGGCGTCGCGCCTGTTCAACTACACCGGCCAGACACTGGCGCTGATCGCGCACGATGCGCTCAAGGACGAGATGGTGGCGTTCGCGGCCGAGCATTTCGACGTGTTGTCGCAGTTCGCGCGGCGCGTGGCCACCGGCACCACCGGCGGCCGCCTGAACGAACTGGCATGGTCGCGCGGCTGGCCCAAGGACACGCCGTGGGTGCATCGTTACCTGAGCGGGCCGCTGGGCGGCGATGCGCAAATTGCGGAACTGGTGCTGGAGCACCAGTGCCAGCGCGTCATCTTCTTCGAGGATCCGCATGTGGCGCGCCAGCACGAGGCCGACATCCAACTGCTGGAGCGCGCGGTGCGCGTAGTGACCGAGTCGGCGACCTGCGCGACCTCGCCGTCGGTGGCGCGGCGCTGGGCCCAGGCGGTGGAGTTGCGGGCAGGACGCGGTTGAGCCGCCAGCCTGCCGGCAGGGCGCCCTTCGGGGCGCCTTTTTCTTGTCGTTTTCCCTGATGCGCCGGAAGGCGGAGCCCCGTTTCGGGCAGGAGAAGCCTTTTCCTTTGTAGGGAAAAGGAACCATTTCAATAACGAGAAACATTAACATTTGGATCTCTAAAATTCGTCAAGGGGAGCTACGTCGATGTTTCATCCTGCCATGTCCCGCCGTGCCGGCCTGGTGGCGGCGCTGAGTGTCTTGCCGGCAGCGCTGACAGCACAGCCGGCGCCTGTGGAACCGACCACACTGCCGTCGGTCAGGGTGGAGGGGGGCGCGGAGACGGCCACCAGCCCGGTCCTGGGCTACGCCGCCACCCGCTCGGCCACCGCCACGAAGACCGACACGCCGCTGAACGAGACCGCGCAGTCAATTACCGTAGTGCCGCGCGACCAGATCGTGGACCAGGGCGCCACCAGCCTGCAGGATGCGCTCGGTTATGCGGCCGGGGTGCGCTCCGATGCCTACGGCCTGGATGCGCGTAGCGACAGCGTGCGGGTGCGGGGGACCGATGTCGATGTCTACCTGGACGGGATGCGCCAGGCGTTCGATTACTACACCAGCACGACCCGCCCGGATCCGTACATGCTGGAGCGCATCGAGGTGCTGCGCGGGCCGGCGGCCATGATGTACGGCCAGGGCAGCACGGGCGGCCTCATCAACCTGGTCAGCAAGCGCCCGCTCGCCGAGACACAGCGCGAAGTTGGGGTGCAACTGGGCAATCACGGGCGCAAGCAGGCGCAGATCGACCTGACGGGGCCCATCACCGAGGATGGCCAATGGCTGTATCGCCTGGTGGCGTTGCAGCGCGATGCCGATACCCAGGTGCATCATGTGCCGGATGACCGCACGCTGGTGGCGCCATCGCTGACGTGGCGGCCGAGTGCGGCGACGACGTTGACCTTGCAGGCGCTGTATCAGAAGGACAAGTCGGGTTCGACCGCGCAGTTCATGCCGTGGTCCGGCATGCGCACGCCCAATCCCAACGGCACTATTCCGACCTATCGTTTCATCGGTGAACCGGATCATGATCGCTACGATTCCGAACGCCGTACGTTCGGCTGGTTGTTCGAGCACAAGTTCAACGACAAGTGGGCGTTCAGCCAGGGGTTCCGGCACGCCAACAACAAGGTGACGTACTTCACGCATTATGCGGATTCGTTCAGCCTGCCCGGCGGCTGGGCCGCTGACCCGGTCAACCAGCGCATCATCGGCCGCTATGCCGATGACACCATCACCAAGGTGCGCATGGATACGCTGGACCAGCACCTGAGCGGCGAGGTGCGCACCGGCGGGGTGACGCACAAGTTGCTGCTGGGGCTGGATTGGGTGCGCTATCGACGCGACCGCGAGAGCGGCAGCGGCAAGGATACGATCGATGCGTACGACCCGGTGTACGGCAATGGCTACATCCCCGAGCTGACCGGCGAGCCGCGTTTCACGCAGCGCCAGACGGGCATCTACCTGCAGGACCAGATGAAAATCGGCCAGCACTGGATCGTGACGGCTGGCCTGCGGCACGACCGCGCGCGCAGCCAGCTCGAGGGCGGGAATACGGACAAGGCCCAGGCCACCACCAAGCGCTTCGGCCTGATGTACGCGGCCAGCAATGGCTGGTCGCCCTACATCAGTTACAGCGAATCATTCACGCCGGTGGCCAGCACCACGCGCCGCACACCGGATGGTGACGTGCCCGAACTGTACCAGCCACTGCGCGGCAAGCAGTGGGAGGCGGGCGTGAAGTACCAGTCCGCCGATGGCGGTCAGCTGGCGACGGCCTCGGTGTACGACTTGCGGGAGAAGAACCGCCTGGTGCCGGATCCGACGTCGGCGCTGAACAACGTGCAGACCGGCAAGACGCGCACGCGCGGCCTGGAACTGGAATGGCGCGGCCAGGTGACGTCGTCGTTCGACGTGATCGCGCACTACAACTACATCGACCTGGATCCACAGCTCGAAGGCATTCCACGCCACCAGGCGGCGGCATGGGGCCGGTACCGTTTCGCGCTGGACAACCTGGACGGGCGTTTCACGGTGGGCGCGGGCACGCGTTGGATGTCATCGTTCCGCGATGGCGACGCGCCCAAGCTGTCGCCGGTGTGGCTGGTGGACGCCATGATGGCGTACGAAACCAGCCACTGGCGTTATGCCTTGAACGTCAACAACCTGACGGACAAGACCTATCTGGCCACGTGTCTGTCGCGCGGCGATTGCTGGTATGGCGCGCGCCGCAGCGCAATCGCCAGCGTCACCTACAAGTTCTGACGCGGGGCTGCGCGCGTGTCAGCGGCCCTGGAAGCGCGGCGCGCGCTTTTCGCGGAAGGCGCGCACGCCTTCGGCGAAATCCTCGCGCCGGGCAGTCTGCAGGAAGCAGGCGGTTTCTTCGGCCAGTTGTGTCTCCAGCGATGCCTGCGCGGCGCTGCGCAGCAGCTGCTTGGCGCCGGCGATGCCGTGCGGTGCGTGGTTGGCCAGCTGTTGCGCATAGGCTTGTGCTTGCGGCGCCAGTTGGCCGGTGTCGGCGACGCGGTTGATGAGCCCCCAGGCATGTGCCTGCGCGGCGGTGAAGGCATCGGGGCGCAGCAGCAGGTCGAGCGCGCGGCGCGGGCCGAGCAGGCGGTTCAGGCCGTGGGTCATGCCGGCGTCGGGCGTGGCGCCGAGTTTCAGGTAGGCGGTCATGAAGCGCGTGTCGGCATCGGCGATGGCCAGGTCGCAGGCCAGGACGAGAGACAGGCCGGCGCCGGCCGCGACGCCGTGGACCTGCGCCAGCCAGAGCTTGTCCATGCGCGCGATGTGCGCCACGAAGTCGTTGAGCGGCGTGAACAGCTCGAGCAGCCTGGCGCGCACCGCATTGACGTCGCCTTCGAACAGCGCGATGTCGCCACCCGCGCAGAAGGCCTTGCCCGCGCCGCGCAACAGCACCAGCCGGATGTCGGCGCGCGTATCGAGCCATTGGGCCGCCCGCTGCAGGTCCTGGGCCATGGCGATGTCGATGGCGTTGAAGGTGGCGGGCTGGTTCAGCGTCAGCGTGGCGATGCCGTCGCCGGCCTCCAGCAGCAGGGTGGGAAATACCGGCAGAGCAGGGGTCATGGCTTGTCTCCGTTATCGGGTAAATACCAACTTTCGATCCAAAAACCACGATGCTAAGGTCGCAACCAAGCGCTTGCTCGGTTGCCGTCCGAGCCGCAAGCGTAACGCATAGAACGATTTTCCGGCGCTGTACAGCGTAGGTAAAAGACAGGTTCGCCGCATCGCCTGCCTCGGGGCTACGCTGATTCACCGCCATTAAAAAAACAGCTTCGCGATCACAGCGAGGAGACAAATGGTGGATCAATCCGATAGCCCTCCCTTGCTGGAGGTGGATGGGGTCACGTTGGCGTTCGGCGGGATCAAGGCGCTTACCGGCGTGGGCTTTCGTGTCGCGCCCGGGTCCATCACCACGGTCATCGGCCCCAATGGCGCGGGCAAGACCTCGCTGTTCAACACCATATCGGGTTTCTACCGTCCGACCGCGGGGGCCATCCGCTTCGCGGGCCGCGACATCACGCGCGTGGCGGCGCCCGAGCGCGCGCGGCTGGGGTTGGCGCGCAGTTTCCAGAACATCGCGCTGTTTCGCGGCATGACGGTGCTGGACAACATCAAGCTGGGGCGCCATGCCCACCTGCGCACCAATGTGCTGGACGCGCTGCTGTACCTGGGACGGGCGCGGCGCGAGGAAATGGCGCTGCGCGCCGATATCGAGGAACGCATCATCGACTTCCTGGAGATCGACCACATCCGCCACGCGCCGGTGGCGGCGCTGTCGTACGGGTTGCGCAAGCGGGTGGAGCTGGCGCGGGCGCTGGCGATGCAGCCCAAGGTGCTGATGCTGGACGAGCCGGTGGCGGGCATGAACCGCGAGGAGACCGACGACATGGCGCGCTTCATCCTCGACGCGCGCGCCGAGTGGGGCGTGACGGTGCTGATGGTGGAGCACGACATGGGCATGGTGATGGATCTGTCGGACCACGTGGTGGTGCTGAACTTCGGCCAGGTCATCGCCGACGGCACGCCCGCGGCGGTGCAGGCCGATCCGGAGGTCATCAAGGCCTATCTGGGCGCGGGCGACGTCGGCGATCTGCGTCGGCGGCTGCGCGAGGCGGCTTGATGGACGGCCTGTTCTTCGTGGAGGTGACGCTGGCCGGGCTGGGCAGCGGCGGCCTGTATGCGCTGGCGGCGCTGGCGTTCGTGATTGTCTACAAGGCGACACGGGTGGTGAACATCGCCATCGGCGAATTCCTGATGATGGGCGCTTATGTGTTCTATGCCTTTGCCGCCGGCATGGCCTGGCCGATATGGGCGGCGATTGCCGCCGCGGTGGCGCTGTCGGCCGCGCTGGGCGCGCTGGTCGAGCGCGTGACGATCCGGCCGATGCTGGGCGAGTCGCCGATTTCGGTGTTCATGATCACAGTGGGGCTGGCCTCGATCCTGGTGGGCGTGGTGGAACTGATCTGGACGGCGGACCAGCGCCGGCTGCCGGAGTTCATGCCGCGCGCGCCGGTGATGCTGGGCGAGGCATTCGTCGCGCCCAAGGTGTTCTACGGGTTCTGGGTGGCGCTGGCAATGGCCTTGTTCGTATTGGCGGTGTTCCGCTATTGGCGCGGCGGCGTGGCCTTGCGGGCCACCGCGTCGGACCAGGGGGCAGCCTACGCGATGGGCATCAATGTGCCGCGGGTGTTCTCGCTGTCATGGGCGGCGGCAGGGGCGATCGCGGCGGTCTCGGGCGTGATCGTGGGCGCGATCGGCGGCATCTCGTCGTCGATGGGCGTGTTTGGCCTGTCGGTGCTGGTGGTGGTGATCGTGGGCGGACTGGACAGCGTGGCGGGGGCGCTTGTCGGGGGCATTTTCATCGGCCTGCTGGAGGCCTGGGCCGGCGCCTACCTGGGCGGCGAATACAAATTGCTGGCGACCTTTGTGGTGCTGGTGGCGGTGCTGATGATGCGGCCCTACGGCTTGTTCGGCACGCGTGAGATCGAGAGGCTGTAGCCATGCGCATCGCGACCGCGAAAGAGACCTACCGCGCCGACGAGGCGCTGTTCGATACCCACACCCAACGGCTGTGGCTGGTGCTGCTGGCGGCGTCGCTGGCGCTGTTCCCATTCGTGGCCGACGCCTACTGGCTGTACCTGGCGTGCCTGGTGGCGATCAACGTGGCCAGCGCGACCGGACTCAACATCCTGACGGGCTATACCGGATTGGTGAGCCTGGGGCAAGCGGCTTTCATGGGGCTGGGCGCGTATACGGTGGCGGTGATGGAGTTGCGGCTGGGCACGCCGGTGCTGCTGAATCTGGCCGGTGGCGGCGTGGTGGCGATGCTGGGGGGGCTGCTGGTGGGGATTCCGTCGCTGCGGGTCAAGGGCCTGTACCTGGCGATCTCGACGATCGCGGCGTCGTTCATTGCGCACTTCGTGTTCGCCAACTGGGCCTTCACGGGGGGCACGGGCGGGTTGCAGGTGCCGCCGGCACGGCTGCTGGGGATCGACCTGGACACCTCGTTCAAGCTCTATTGGCTGATCGTGCCCTTGACGGTGTTGATGGTGCTGGGCGCGGCCAACCTGTTTCGTACCCGCATCGGCCGCGCCTTCATCGCGATCCGCGACCGCGACATCTCGGCCGAGGTGTTGGGCATCCACCTGCTGCGCTACAAGTTGCTGTCGTTCGGCCTGTCGTCGTTCTACGCGGGCGTGGCCGGCGGGCTGTGGGCCTATTTTTTCCGCGTGGTCACGCCGGAGAGTTTTCCGCTGATCATGTCGATCTTCTTTCTGGCCGCCATTATCGTCGGCGGCATGGGGTCGATCCTGGGCGCCATCCTGGGCGCCGTGTTCATGACCATGGTGCCCGAGCTGCTCAAGCTGGTGGTGGGCTGGCTGCCGGTGGGCGGCGACGCGCTGCGTTTGATTTCGCCGGTGCGAACCATCGTGTTCGGCCTGCTGATCGTGGGCTTTCTGATCTTCGAGCCGCACGGGCTCGCGGAAATCTGGCGCCGCGTGCGCCGCTATTTTCACCTCTGGCCTTTCCGCACGTAGGCCAGTCCCAAGATAACCAGGAGACGAAACCATGAAGCGCATCCGGATAGGCAGCGGTTTATCGAAGTTGCTGGCGCCCTTGGGCGTGGCAATGACGCTGGCGGTGGCGCCGCCGGCCCAGGCCGAGGAGGACCTGGTGCTGGGCGGCTCGATCCCGTTGAGCGGCGTGTTCGCGTTTGCCGGGCAGGGCATTCACGCCGGCATTACCGACTACGTCAAGATCATCAACGAGCAGGGCGGCATCAAGGGCCGCAAGCTGCGTTATGTGCCGGAGGATACGGGCTACAAGGTGGACGCGTCGGTGGCGGCTTTCAAGAAGATCACCAGCCAGAACAAAGTGAACTTCTACTATGGCGATTCGACCGGATTTTCCAAGACCATCAATGCCGAGCTGGATCGCTCGGGCAAGATCCTGATGACGGGCGCCTCGTTCGCCACCGAATTGAACGATCCGGCCAAGTATCCGGCGCAGTTCATGCTGGGGCCGGACTACACGGAAATGTTCGGCATCCTGCTGCGCTACATCGCCAAGGAAAAGCCGGGCGCCAAGGTGGCGTTCGTGTACTCGGACACGGAGTTCGGCCGCGATCCGATCGCCAGTTCGCGCGCGGTGGCGCAGAAGCTGGGGTTGACGGTGGCCACCGAGATCATGACGCCGCCAGGCAGCGTGGACGTATCGACGGAGGTCATCAAACTGCGCCGCGCCGATCCGGACTTCACGATCTTCCACGGCTACGTGCTGGCGCCAATTCCCGAGTTCGTCGGGCAGGGCAAGCGCATGGGCCTGAAGACGCGCTACATGGGTACGTTCTGGACCATGGACAATTCCACCGTGATGCAGATGGGCGAGGATGCCGAGGGCTTCATGGGCGTGATGCCCTATCGTTACTACTATGACCAGGCGGCCGATGCGCCGATGCTCAGGAAGATCCGCGAGATGCGTCCGCAATACCAGAGCACCGGCTACATGCAGGGCTTCCTGGCGGCGATGCTGTTCTCGGAAGTGGCCAAGCGCACGCTGGAGGCAGGCAAGGAATTGACCAGCGCCAACATGAAGGCGGCGCTGGAAGGAATCAAGGACTTCGACACCGGTGGACTGATCGGCGTGCCCATCAGCATCAAGGGCAACTCTATCCCGGTGGGCCGTATCTACCGGGCCGACACCAAGCAGAAGCAGATGGTGCCGGCATCCGATTGGATCGTGCTGCAGTGAGGCGCCCGTGAGCCCGGAACACGATGCGTCGCCGCCGACGGTGCTGGACATCAACAACATCGAGGTGGTCTACAACAAGGCGGTGCAGGTACTGCGCGGACTGTCCCTGTCGGTGCCGGCCGGCGCCATCGTGGCGCTGCTGGGCAGCAATGGCGCCGGCAAATCGACCACGCTGAAGGCGGTGTCGCGCCTGCTCGACCTGGAGGACGGCGAGCTGGCGCGCGGGCGCATTCTGTTCGACGGCGCTGATACCGCCGGGGCGCGGCCACAGAACCTGGTGCGGGCCGGCCTGGCGCATGTGATGGAAGGGCGCCGCGTATTCGAGGACCTGTCGGTGGAGGAAAACCTGGTGGCCGCGACCTATGCGTTGAGCGGCCGCGCCGGCGCCAAGGCCGACTTCGATCTGGTGTATGGCTATTTCCCGCGGTTGTACGAGCGGCGCCGCGGTCTGGCGGGCTATCTGTCGGGCGGCGAACAGCAGATGCTGGCGATCGGGCGGGCGCTGATCGCGCAGCCCAAGCTGATGCTGCTGGATGAGCCATCGCTGGGACTGTCGCCGCTGCTGGTGGAGGCGATCTTCACCATCATCGCGCGCATCAATCGCGAGCAGGGGGTGTCGATGCTGCTGGTCGAGCAGAACGCGTCGGTGGCGCTGGCGGTGGCCCACTACGGCTACATCATGGAAACGGGCAAGGTGGTGATCGACGGCACGGCAGAGAAGTTGGCGGCCGATCCCGACGTGCGCGAGTTCTACCTGGGGGTGGGGGGCGCGGGCGAGGCGCGCGGCTTTCGCGATATCAAGCACTACAAGCGCCGCAAGCGCTGGCTGTCATGAGCCCGGCCCGCGCACCCTCCGGCGCCGCGCCGGACAAGTGGCCGGCACTGACGTTGCCGCAGATGCTGCGCGAACAGGCGCGGCGGCAGCCGGCCGCCATTGCGCTCCGGCAGAAGGACTTCGGCATCTGGCGGCCCGTGTCATGGGCGGAGTATTGGCGCCGCGCCTGCCACGTCGGGCTGGGCCTGCAGGCGGCCGGCCTGTCGCGCGGCGGGCGCGTGGCGGTGGTTGCCGAGAACCGGCTGGAGTGGCTGCTGACCCAGTTGGGCGCGGGCGCTGTCGGCGGCGTGGCGGTCGGCGTGTACGCGACCAGTCCGGCCGAGGAAATGGGCTATGTGCTGGAGCATGCCGATGTCGAACTGGTGGTGTGCGAGGACCAGGAGCAGACCGACAAGGTGCTGCAGGTGGCACACCGGCTGCCGCTGCTGCGGCGGATCGTGGTGATGGAGACCAAGGGGTTGCGCTCCCACGCACCGGCCGAGCGCGCGCGCATCATGGCGTTTGCCGAGCTGGAGGCCGATGGCCAGCGGCTCGAGCCTGATGGCCTGGCGGCGCTGAACACATGGCTCGACGCGCAACAGTTGGACGACCTGGGACTGATGATCTACACGTCAGGCTCTACCGGCAAGCCCAAGGGCGCGATGCTCAGCTACCGCAACATGCGGGGTGTGGCGCCAGGCATCGCCGAGCGCCTGGGGATGAATGCGGCCAGCGTGCACCTGTCGTATCTGCCGCTGTGCCACGTGGCCGAACAGATGCTGTCGACCTTCGTGCCGATCTACCTCGGGGCGCAGGTCAATTTCGGCGAGTCGATCCGCACGGTGCAGGAGGATCTGCGCGAGGTGGCGCCGACGATATTCCTGGGCGTGCCGCGCATCTGGGAAAAGCTGCATGCGTCGATCTCGATCAAGATGCAGGAAGCCGGCCGCCTACAGCAATGGTTGTACCGGCGCGCCCTGGCGGCGTGCGCGCCGTTCGCGCACAAGTCGCCGCGGCAACGCGGGCCGCGCGAACGCCTGACCTATGCGCTGTGGTACTGGCTGGTGCTGCGCGCCTTGCAGAACTTCATCGGCCTGCGGCGCGCGCGGGTGGCGATGACGGGGGCGGCGCCGATCGCGCCGGAGGTGGTGCGCTACTTCCGCAACCTGGGCGTGCCGCTGGTGGAGGTCTATGGCCTGACCGAATCGACCGGCATGATCTTCGGCCAGCATCCGGACCGGGTGATGGCGGGCACGGTGGGCGAACCGATCCTGGGCGTGGATTGGCGCCTGGGGGCGTCGGGCGAATTGCAGGTGCGCGGCGAGATGGTGTTTGCCGGTTACTACAAGAACCCGGCCGCCACCGCCGACACGGTGCGCGATGGCTGGTTGCATACGGGCGACGTGGCCGAGGTGCGCGACGGCCAACTGCGCATCGTCGACCGCCTGAAGGACATCATGATCACTGCTGGAGGCAAGAACCTGACGCCGTCGGAAATCGAGAACGCGGTCAAGAGCAGCCCGTACGTGAAGGAGTGCGTGATCGTGGCCGACGGCCGGCGCTATGTCGCGGCCTTGATCCAGCTGGAGTTCGAGACGGTGGCCAAGTGGGCCGAATCGCGCCGCATCGCCTTTACCCATTTCCGTTCGCTGGCCGAATGCGCCGAGGTGCGCGAGCTGGTGGCGGCCGAAGTGGCGCGCGCCAACGCGGGGCTGGCGCCGGTGGCGCAGATCAAGCGCTTCCACCTGTTGACCAAAGAGCTGGACCATGACGACGGCGAGGTCACCGCGACTATGAAGGTGCGCCGCGCCAGCATTTACCGCAGCTACGCGGACCAGATCGAACGGCTCTACGCCGAGGAGACGCCAGCATGAATGAAGCGGTGATCGTGGAAGCGGTGCGCACGCCGTTCGGAAGGCGCGGCGGCTGGTGGGCTGACAAGCGCCCCGATGACCTGTTGGCCGAGGTAATCCAGGGCCTGCTGGCGCGTGCCGGCCTGCCGGGCGGCCAGGTAGACGATGTGATCGCCGGCTGCGTCAGCCAGGCCGGAGAGCAGGGCGCCAACATCGGCCGCCTGGCGGCGCTGCTGGCCGGCCTGCCGGAGACGGTGCCGGGCGTGGCCCTGAACCGCATGTGCGGTTCGAGCCAGCAGGCGGTGCATGCGGGGGCGCAGGCCATCGCGGCCGGCGACATGCGCTACGTGGTCGCCGGCGGGGTCGAGAGCATGAGCCGCGTGCCGATGTTCCTGGACGTGACCTTGGGCCAGCGCGAATTCCGCGGCTTCGAATCGCTCAACCCAGGCCTGTTGCAGCGCTATCCGCTGATCCATCAGATCGAGAGCGCTGAACGCATTGCCGAGCAGTGGCAACTGGGACGCGCCGAGCTGGATGCGTGGTCGATGCAGAGCCATGCGCGCGCCTGGGCCGCGGCCAGCGCCGGCCGTCACAGCGAATTGCTGCCGGGGCCGGTTGGCACGCCCGCGCGCGACGAGGGGATCCGTGAACGGGCCGATCCGGCCAAGATGGCGGCGTTGCCGCCGGCGCTGCGGCCGCCGGGGCAGGGCAACGTGACGGCGGCGCAGTCGAGCCAGCTGGCCGATGGCGCGGCGGCGGTGCTGCTGGCGGACCGCGCGGCCGCGCTTGCGGACGGGCTCCGGCCGCAAGCGCGCTTTCGCGCCCGGGTGGCGATCGGCTCGGACCCGGTATTGCAATTGACCGGCGTGATCGCGGCCACCGAGCGCGCGCTAGAGCGTGCCGGGCTGCGGTTGCAGGATCTGGACTGGATCGAGATCAACGAGGCATTTGCCAGCGTGGTGCTGGCCTGGCTGAAGACGCTGGACGCGGACCCGGCGCGCGTCAATCCGTGGGGCGGCGCGATCGCGCACGGACATCCACTGGGGGCCACCGGCGCGGCGTTGATGGCGAAAATGCTGGCGGGCCTGCGCGCCGGCGGCGGTCAGTTCGGCTTGCTGGTCATGTGCATCGGGCACGGCATGGCGACCGCGACGATCGTCGAACGGCTATGAGCGGCCCGGCTGCGCCGGATGGCCACGAGGACGGCGCCGAATCGTTGCGCCGGGCCGAGGTTGTCCTGACCGCGGCCCGGCTGTTTCGCCAGCATGGCTATGAGCGCACCACGGTGCGCGAGCTGGCGCGCGCCGTGGGCCTGCAATCGGGCAGCCTGTTTCATCATTTCCGCAGCAAGGAGGAAATCCTGGTGGCGGTGATGAACAATGGCATCCAGGAAGTCCTGGACGCCGGCCGCCAGGCGCTGGCGCAGTATCGCACGCCGGCCGACCGGCTGGCGGCGCTGTTCCGTGTGCATATGTGGAGCATGTTGCACGGCGCCGGCGGCGACGCGATGAACGCGCTGGTCTACGAGTGGCGCAGCCTGTCGGCGCCGAGCCAGGCCAGGGTCAAGGTATTGAGCGACCGCTACGAGGCGATGTGGCAGGACGCCGTGGCGGCCGCGGTCGAGGCCGGGGTCTTGAGCGGCGATGCGCGGGTCATCAAGCGCTGCGTGCTGGGGGCCATGAATCTGACGGTGCAATGGTACAAGCCGGATGGGCGGCTGCGGCCGGCCGCCTTCATTGATGAAATGCTGCGCGCCAGCCTGCCGGCCTTGCCGCAGGGGGCGGGCCCTTGGCCGCTGGCGGCCGGTCTGGGTACGGGAAATTGCTGAAACAAATGCAAATATTGTTGTTCATTTGTTAAGTATGTAGAAATAATGTTAAAAGCTTGTTTCTCTTAGAAACATAATCCGGGATCACTCCGGGAGGGATAGAGGAACATGCTGCGAGTCTTTACGGCTTCGGGCCTGGCGTTGCTATTGGCCGGCTGCGCTGCGACACACCAGAGCAAAGTGGGACAGAGCACGGCTGACGCCAGCCAGGGACGGTTGCAGGAAGCAATTGTCAATGTGGATGGACAGTTGCAGGGTGACAAGGCCAACGATGTGCTGCTCAACCTGGAGAAAGGCGAATTGCTGCGCATCGCCTCGAACTACGGCGAAAGCATGTCGGCCTTCGAGATCGCCGATGGCGCGGTCAAGGAATGGGAAGCGCAGGCGCGCGGTCTGACCACCGAAGTCGCCACCCAGGTGGGGGCGACGTTGCTCGGCGACGGCATCCGCGATTACGAAGTGCAGGACTACGAAAAGGTCATGCTGACCACGCTCATGGCGATGAATCGCCTGTCTCAGGGCGATCTGGACACGGCCCGCGTCGATATCAAGCGTACCCACGAGCGCGAAGCCCTTATCGCGCAGGTGCGCGCCAAGCAAACCGAAGCGGCTGAAGCCAAGGCCAAGGAAAACGGCGCCGAGGTCCAGAGCGCGGAGCTCCAGGGCTATCCCATCGAGACCTTGAATGACCCCGAAGTGCTGGGGTTGAAGAACGGCTATCAGAATGCCCTGAGCCACTACCTGTCGGGTTTCGTCTATGAAGCGTTGAACGAACCCAGCCTAGCGGCGCCGGGCTACCGCCAGGCGATCCAGTTGCGGCCGGGCAGCGCGGTGCTCGAAGCCGGTCTCAAGGGACTGGACGCGCGCCGTGGTCAGCAGCGCAAGAACGGGTTGACCGATGTGCTGTTCGTGATCGAGTCGGGCAATGCGCCGGCGCGCGAATCGAAGAAGTTCATGTTGCCGGTGCCGACGCCGCAGGGCCTGGTGACCGTGGGCATGTCCTATCCCGTGATCAATGCGCTGTCGGACGCCCCTGATGTGGCACGGATCGCGGTGGGGGACACGATGCTGGAGACCGGATTGGTCGCCGATTTCAATGTCATGGCGCGCCGTGCGTTGAAAGATGATCTGCCTGGCATGCAGGCCCGCGCGGCGGTGCGCATGCTGGCCAAGGCGGGCGCGCAGGTGGTGCTGAACAAGGAGGGCGGCGTGTTGGCCGGCCTGCTCGGCAACATCGCGGCCGCGGTGATCGAGCCGCCGGCCGACGATCGCATGTGGCGCACGTTGCCGGGGCGCGTCTACGTGGCGCGTGCGTTCCTGCGGCCGGGTGACTACAACGTCTCGCTGCCGGGCCTGACGGGCACGCCGCACGCCATTTCGGTGAGCGGGCGCCACATGGTGGTGCCGCTTCGCACGTATGCATCGGTGACCTATTTCGGCGTGCCGGGGCGTTTTGGCGAACTGGCCGTGCCGAAGGCGCCGGGCAAACGCCGTCCCGCTCCCAAGTCCGTTTCCCTGAACTGAGCGCGCCCTGCGCGTATCGGAAGACTCCCATGAAGCAATTCATCCAATGCTCGATGGCGTTGGTGCTGGGGCTGGCCCTGGCGGGCCAGGCCGCGGCCCAGGCCAATCCCGCGCCTTCGTATGCGGCCTCGACCGGCATTGCCGCCAAGCTGATGGTGCGCGATTCGGTGCGCGACCTGCGCGTCGAAAGCCTGCGTTCGCAGCGCCGCAATGACGTGATGGTGGTGCAGGCCGAGATCGTCAACACCAGCGGCCTGAGCACTCGCCTGTATTACCGCTTCCGTTGGCTCGACGCGGACGGCATGCAGGTCGGCGACGACGCGGCCTGGCAGCCGTTGACGTTCCTGAATCGGCAGAACCACGTCATCAAGGGCGTGGCCTATGGTCCGCAGGCGACCGATTTCCGCCTCGAGATGAGCGCCGGCGCGCCTTGATGGCATGGGCCGCGGGCCCCGGTTCCTGTTTTCGACATTCCAGAAAAGTACTCACGGAGTTTGTATGCATTCCATTCTGTTCCGCCGGCTGCTGACCGGCGCGTCCGTGTCCTCGGCGCTGTTGCTGGCGGGTTGCCAGACGATGCAACCGACGGTCGATTCGTCTTCCGGCGTGAGCTATGGCGATGCCAAGGCGGTCGAGACGGTGAGCAATGAGTTCGGTTCGACCGACCTGCAAATGATCGCCGAGAAAATGACCGGCTCGTTGCTGGAAAGTCCGGTGCTGACTGGCCGGCCGACGCTGACCCTGGCGCCGGTGCGCAACAAGACCAGCGAATACATCGATACCAAGTCGATCATGAATACCATCCAGACCCGGTTGGTCAAGAGCGGCAAGGTGCGGTTCACTCGCAGCATGGATGAAATGCAGCCCGGCGTGGAGGAATTGCAGCGCCAGAATCAGAGCGGCCTGTACAAGAACCAGGGCAGGGCCAAGATGGGCAACATGGTCGGCGCCAAGTACGCGCTGGAAGGTGAGATCGGTTCCATCGTCAAGCGCGCCGGCGGCGTCAAGGACGTTTATTACAAGATGACGCTCAAGCTGTACGACGTGCAGGAAGGCACCATCGAATGGCAGGAAGAAAAGGAAATCCGCAAGACCACGCGCCGTTGACCCCATCGTCCAGCCGAGGCATTTCAATGTTGAAAACCTACCGTTTGATTGCCGCGCTGTCCCTGTGCGCCGCGGCGCTTCCCGTGGCGCGCGCTGCCGAGCCCAAGATCGCGGTCACCGACCTTGCCTATGAAGAGCGCGTCAGCGAGTACTTTCGCGTCGTGTCCGCGTCGAGCAAACGCAGCGTCAACGCCAGCGGCAGCGTGCATGACGGCCCGCGTTCGTACTCCGAGCGCGGGCGCCTGAGCGCCCGCTCGGAGAGCCACTACTACGAGGAGGAGGGCACCTATTCGTATATCGAGTACGGCGAGTTGCGCAAGTACACCGCCGATCTCAAGGGTGCCATGCTCAAGGGGGGAGGCGTGCGGCTGGTGCAGGGCAAGGCCTATCAGGGCAAGCCGACCGAAAAGGTGTTCGACATCCTGGCGCGGATCAGGCAGGGGCAGTTCGCCGGCGCCGACTATGTGCTGTTCGGAACCGTCAGCGACATCCAGTTCAACCAGAACGCAATGTCGTTCGGCGGCTCGGCCACGTCGGCCACGCTGGGGCTGGATATCACCGTCGATTTCAGTCTTATCAACACCCGGACTCACGAAATCAAGGCGGCCTTTACGGCGCTGGGATCGGGGCAGGACGTGAAGGTGGTGTCGCGGCCCGGTGACCGGGCCACGTTCAGCCGGCCCAAGGTGATCGCCGAGGCGTCCAAGAGCCTGGCGGAAGCGGCCTATGGCGAGCTGATGAGCCAGTTCGGGCTGCCCGGCCGGCATTTGCAGGGTTCGGGCGCGGCGGGTGAATCCGCCGCGCCGCCGGTCTCGCGCAACGAGCCTGTCGTGACCTACTGAACGCCGGGCGGGCTACGCGGCGCCGGGCCAGTAATGACTGGCCGGCAGCGCCCGCGCGCCGAAGATGGCCTGGCCCACGCGCACGACGGTGGCGCCTTCCTCGATGGCGATCTCGAAGTCGCCGGACATACCCATCGACAGTTCGTCCAGGACGATGCCCGCCGGCGCCCGCTGGCGCAGGCAGTCGCGCAGGCCGCGCAGCAGCACGAAGCACTGGCGCACCCGCTCGGCCTCGCTGGAGAACAGCGCCAGCGTCATCAAGCCGCGCACCCGCAATGAGGAAAACGCCGGCAGCGCCTGGAGGAAAGCGGCTACGTCGTCCGGGGCCAGGCCATATTTGCTGGGTTCGCCGGAGGTGTTGACTTGCACATACACGTCCAGCGCCCGGCCTTCGGCCTGCAGGCGGCGGTCCAGCGCTTCGGCCAGGCGCAGGCTGTCGAGCGCCTGGAACTCGCTGGCGAATTGCACCATCAGCTTGGCCTTGTTGGTCTGCAGGTGGCCGATGACCGACCAGCGCAGATCGGCCAGGTCGGGGGTGCTCGCCCACTTGCGGTGCGCCTCCTGGATCTTGTTCTCGCCCAGCAGGCGGCAACCGGCGGCATGGGCCAGCCGGATACGCGATTCGTCCATGGTCTTGCTGACCGGCAGCAGCCGCACGCCGGCCGGATCGCGGCCGACGCGCCGGCAGGCGGCATCCATGCGCGCGTGGATGGCGGCCAGGTTGCGGCGAAAGTCCGCGACGCTCAGGGCCTGGGGGTAGCGGCCGTGCCGGTCGTGACGGGTCGGTGTATCGGGCGCGCAGGCCACCAAGGGGCCGGGATCGGGCTGGGATGCCATCATTTCACCATTTCCTTGCCGGCGGCGGGGCGCGGCAGGTCGGCGTAGCGCGACGGGCGCGGGCGTTGCGGCAGGCGGCCATTGAGCAGGGCGTGCGCGGCCAGGCCGATCACCAGGCCCCAGAAGGCGCCGCCGATGCCGAACAGCTTGATGTTGGCGGCCGCCGCCAGGAAGGTGATGAGCGCGGCTTCGCGCGTTTTGGGCTCGGCCAGGGCGCTGGCCAGACTGCCGCCGATGGTGCCCAGCAGGGCCAGGCCCGCCAGGGTGGTGATGAAGCTGGCGGGCAGGGCCATGAACACGGCGGCCAGGGTTACGCCGAACACGCCCACCAGGATGTAGAAAATGCCGGCGGCGATGCCCGCGACCCAGCGCTTGGCCGGATCGTCGTGCGCCTCCTTGCCGGTGCAGATAGCGGCCGTGATCGCCGCCACGTTGAACGCGTGCGAGCCGAACGGCGCCATCAGCAGCGAACCCAGGCCGGTGACCGTCACGATCGGATTGGCGCTGGTCCTGAAGCCGTCGTTGCGCAGCACCAGCATGCCGGGCATGTACTGGCCGGTGAGTGTGATCAGGAACAGGGGCAGGGCCACGCTGAGCAAGCTGTTGAGCGAGAAGGCCGGGGCGGTATAGACGGGGGCGGCAAAGGCCAGCGTCAGGCCCGACAGATCGATCCGGTCCTGCAACAGCAGCAAGGCCAGCCCCGACACCAGGATGCCGACCACGGCGTAGCGCGCGGTAAAACGCTTGAGCGTTACGTAGGCCAGGATCAGCCAGCCCGTCAGCAGCGGGTCCAGCGTCATGCCGCCGAAGGCGCCGATGCCGAACGGCAGCAGGATGCCGGCCAGCAGGCCGGCGGCCACGCCAGGTGGAATCAGGCGGATCGCCTTGTCGAAGCAGCCGGACAGGCCGAGCAGGACGAAGGCCGCCGCCGACAGCAGGTAGGCGCCAACAGCTTCAGGGTAGGGCGTGGTGGCGAGCGCCGTGACCAGAAAGGCCGCGGCGGGGGTGGACCAGGCGGTGATGATGGGCTCGCGGGCGGCCCAACTGAGCAGGATGCCGGTCACGCCCACGCCGATGGACACGGACCAGACCCATGAGGCGGTCAGCGCCGGGCTCAGGCCGGCGATCTTGGCGGCCTGGAATACCAGGACGAAGGTGCCGCCATAGTTGACGATGACCGAGATCAGGCCGGCGACGACGGGGTGCAGGAGATCGCGCGCTTGCAGTGTGTTGGGGGAGTGCGGAGAAGCCATGGGCGGAACGGATGGAGTCGGCGAAGGTTGGGGGAAGCGGTCTTTGTAGCGCCATATTGGACTGGCTAGACCGTATACTTTTCCTTCATGGACCAGACCACTTTTTTCGAGCTGTCCGCCAGGGCGCGGCTAGAATGGCGGAGTTCTAACCTATATAGCCTGCGCCATCGGGGCCGACCGCATGAGCAAGACATTCGCGCTGGAGACCTTGAAGATCCGCATGGCCGACGCCGACTTGCGCGCGCTCGACCTGCATCTGCGCATCCAGCGCGCGCTGGGCGCGCTGATCCTGGATGGCGGCCTGGCGGCGGGGGTGAAGCTGCCGGCGACCCGCGCGCTGGCGCAATCGCTGGGTGTGGCGCGCGACACGGTCGAGAACGCCTACGTGCAATTGCAGCGCGACGGTTTCATCGCGCGGCGCAAAGGCTCGGGTAGCTATGTGTCCGAGAGCATTGGCGCCGAGCTGCGTGGCGCGGCTCGGCGCCGGGGCCGCACGCCGGCGCGGCACGCGGCCGGCGTGCGGCCCGCGGCGGTGGCAGGCGGCCCCGGCCTGAGCCGGCGCGGACAGGCGATCCATGATAGCGGCGGCGTGGCCGACCAGCAGTCGATCCAGGCCTTTGCCACCGGCCTGCCCGAGACCCGTACCTTTCCGGTCGCGGTGTGGGAGCGGCTGCAGCGCCAGGTGCTCAAGGATCATCGCGGCCATGTCTTGCTGCACGGCGATCCGCAAGGCGCCGAGCCCTTGCGCAAGGCCATCGCCACCTACCTGAACCTGGAGCGCGGCGCCAAGGTGCGGGCCGACCAGATCGTGGTGCTGAGCAGCACGCGGCAGGCCCTGTTCCTGTGCGCGCAACTGCTGGGGGATGCCGGCAGGCCGATCCTGCTGGAGAACCCGGGCTATTTCGGCGCGCGCAAGGCATTCGAGTTCGCCGAAGCCCGCGTGGTGCCGATCGATGTCGATGCGCAGGGCATTCGCACCGATCTGCTGCGGGCCGATCGCAGCGGCGCCGCGTGCGTCTATGTGACGCCGTCGCATCAGTATCCGACCGGCGCCACGTTGTCGCTGGAGCGCCGGCTCGAACTGACGCGCTGGGCGGGCGAGGCGGGCAAGTGGATCATCGAGGACGACTACGACAGCGAGTTCCATTATGACGGCCTGCCGACCGCCTGCGTGCAGGGGCTGGACAAGCACGGCCGGACCCTCTATCTGGGCACTTTCAGCAAGACGCTCTATCCCGGTCTGCGCGTGGGCTACATGGCGTTGCCGGACGCGCTGGTGGCCGCCTTCAGCCGCGCGCGCAGCATCATCGACGGGCATACGCCGCAGATCCTGCAATTGACCCTGGCGCGGTTCATGGATGATGGCCACTACAACGCTCATGTGCGCGCCATGCGCAAATTGTATGGCGCGCGGCGCGAGGCGATGCTGGAGGCGGTGGGCCGGCACCTGGCCGGCGTGGCGCGCGCGCTGCGGCCGCAAGGCGGGTTGCAGGTGCCTTGCCTGCTGGAGCCGGGCTGGACAGAAGCGGACACCATCCGGCGGGCGGCGGCGGCCGGACTGGTGCTGCCGGGGCTGCAGCGCCTGTATGCCGGCACACCCGCATTGCAGGGCTGGCTGCTGGGCTACGCTTCGCTCAGCGCACACGAAATCGACCTGGCCGTGCGGCGCCTGGCGGCGGTCTTGCGCAGAAAGTAGGCGGCAGGGCGCGCGTGGCCGCGCGCAGCCATGGAGAGGGCGAAGCTCCCTAGCCCTTGCGCTTGAGGAAGGCGCCGACGCCGCAGGCGACGGCGAACGCCAGCAGGGCGCCGGCGATGGTCAGCAGGAAATCGGCTTCGCCGTGATAGCCGCCGCCGGTCACGCCGCCGGCGACGCTGCCCATCCACAGCACCGCCGTGACCAGCGCGCCGGTCACGGACAGGGCGGTGGCCAGGCACAGGGCGATGAACAGCGGCGCGCGGCGCGCGGGGGGCGCGCCGTAGCCGCCGCGGCCGCGGCGCGGTTGCATCACCATGTAGAACAGCGCGGCCACCACCGCGGCCAGCATCAGGATCTTGACGATCATGATGCCGCCTGCGGCTTAGTCTTCACGGCGCAGATGCGGGAAGAGGATGACGTCGCGGATGCTGGGGCTGTCGGTCAGCAGCATGACCAGGCGGTCGATGCCGATGCCGCAGCCGCCCGTCGGGGGCATGCCGTATTCCAGCGCGCGGATGTAGTCGGCGTCGTAATACATGGCTTCCTCGTCGCCGGCGTCCTTGGCCTCGACCTGCGAGCGGAAACGCTCGGCCTGGTCTTCAGGGTCGTTCAGCTCGGAGAAGCCGTTGGCGATCTCGCGGCCGGTCATGAACAGCTCGAAGCGCTCGGTGATGCCCGCGCGGGTATCGGAGGCGCGCGCCAGCGGCGACACTTCGACCGGGTAGTCGATGATGTAGGTGGGGTTCCACAGCTTGGCTTCGGCCGTTTCCTCGAACAGCGCCAGTTGCAGCGCGCCCAGGCCGGCGCGCGCCAGCACCGGGCCGTCGGCGTCGGCGCCCAGCTTCTTGAGCTCGGCGCGCACGAAGGCGGCATCGTCCAGTTGCGCCTGGGTGTAGCCGGGGGCGTACTTGAGGATGGCTTCGCAGATGGTCAGGCGGTCGAACGGCTTCCCCAGGTCCAGCTCGCGTTCCTGGTAGGTCAGCACGGCGCTGCCGGTGGCCGAGATGGCGGCCTGGCGGATCAGTTCCTCGGTGAAGTCCATCAGCCAGCGGTAGTCCGCATAGGCCGCGTAGAACTCCATCATGGTGAATTCCGGATTGTGGCGCGGGCTCACGCCTTCATTGCGGAAGTTGCGGTTGACTTCGAATACGCGTTCGAAGCCGCCGACGATGAGGCGCTTGAGGTAGAGCTCGGGCGCGATGCGCAGGAACATCTCCATGTCCAGCGCGTTGTGGTGCGTGACGAAGGGCTTGGCCGCCGCGCCGCCCGGGATCGGGTGCAGCATGGGGGTCTCGACTTCAAGGAAGCCGGCGTTCAGCATGAATTGGCGGATGCTGCCGACGGCCTTGCTGCGCGCCTCGAAAGTGCGGCGCGTGGCGTCGGTCATGATGAGATCGACGTAGCGCTGGCGGTAGCGCAGTTCCTGGTCGGCTACGCCGTGGAACTTGTCGGGCAGCGGACGCAGCGACTTGGACAGCAGGCGCGCGGTGGCGGCGTGCACCGACAGCTCGCCCTTGTTGGTCTTGAAGACCGACCCCTCGACCGCGATGATGTCGCCGATGTCCCATTGCTTGAACGCGGCGTAGCTGTCTTCGCCCAGCGTGCCGCGGTCCAGGTAGATCTGGATGCGGCCGGTGCTGTCCTGCAGGGTGGCGAAGCTGGCCTTGCCCATGACGCGCTTGAGCATCATGCGGCCGGCGACCTTGACGGTGACGGGCGCGGCGGCCAGGGCTTCCTGCGTCTGGTCGTCGTACTTGTCGTGCAGGGCCGCGGCGCGGGCGTCGGGGACGAAATCGTTGGGATACGCGACCCCGGTTTCGCGCAGTTTGGCCAGCTTGGCGCGCCGTTCGGCGATCAAGCGGTTTTCATCCTGGGCGGGTGCCGGAGCGGTCGTGTGGTCGGTCATGGTCGGGAGGATCAGTCGTAATTGCGGATGTCGTCGATTTCGGTGGTGCCGAAATCGTCGCGATCCAGGTAGGCGAGGATGCGGGCGGCCACATCGGCGGGGGCGGACAGCTTGCCACTGGCGTGGAAGTCCTGGAACTTGGCCAGCGCGGGGAAGCTCTTGGGGTCGCTGGCGCGGATGGCCACCTGCATGTCGGTGTCGACGATGCCGGGGGCCAGCGAGACGACGCGCGCGCCGCCTTCGCCCTGTTCCTGCTTGACCACGCGCGTATACATGTCGAGCGCGGCCTTGGTGGCGCAGTACACGCCCCAGCCCGCGTTGGGATTGCGGCCGGCGCCGGACGAGATGTTGAGCACGCGGCGATCGGCCTTGAGGTCTTCGACGGCGGCCAGGAAGCGCGCGGTCAGCAACATCACGGCCGAGACGTTCAGGTTGAAGGCGGCGGCGATGGCCGGGCCGTCGATCAGCGCGTCGGTGCCGGCCACGGGGTGCACGGTGCCGGCGTTGTTGATCAGCAGGTAGCGGCCGGCATCGCGCGGCAAGGTGTCGCAGATGCGGCGCGCGGCCGCTTCGGCCGCGGCCAGGTCAGAGAGGTCCACGGACAGCTGTTCCAACTGCACGTCCCGCGAGCGGGCGTAGGCCGCCAGTTCGGGGTCTTCGCGGCGCGCCAGGGTGATCAGGCGGGTGCCCGGCTTGGCCAGGCCGCGCGCCATGGCGGCGCCGATGCCGCGCGAAGCGCCGGTGAGAATTGCGATGGTGTCGGACATGCGTGAATCCTCTGGGGACGGTGGACGGAAGTATCGCGGAACTTAGACGCCTTGCTTGAGGCTGGCCTGGATGAAGGGATCCAGGTCGCCGTCCAGCACCTTCTGCGTGTTGGAGATTTCGACGTTGGTGCGCAGGTCCTTGATGCGGCTCTGGTCCAGCACGTACGAGCGGATCTGGTGGCCCCAGCCCACGTCGGTCTTGGAGTCTTCCAGCTTCTGCTGCTGGGCCATGCGGTTGCGCATTTCCAGTTCGTACAGCTTGGACTTGAGCATCTGCATCGCTTCGGCGCGGTTGCGGTGCTGTGAGCGGTCGTTCTGGCACTGCACCACGATGCCGGTCGGGATGTGCGTCAGGCGCACGGCCGAATCGGTCTTGTTGATGTGCTGGCCGCCCGCGCCGGAAGCGCGGTAGGTGTCCACGCGCAGATCGGCCGGGTTCACTTCGACTTCGAAGGAGTCGTCGACCTCGGGGTAGACGAACACGCTGGCGAACGAGGTGTGGCGGCCGCCGGACGAGTCGAACGGGCTCTTGCGCACCAGGCGGTGCACGCCGGTTTCGGTGCGCAGGTAGCCGAAGGCGTATTCGCCCTCGAGTTTGATGGTGGCGGACTTGATGCCGGCCACTTCGCCCTCGGATTCTTCCAGCACTTCGGCCTTGAAGCCCTTGCGCTCGGCGTACTTGAGGTACTGGCGCAGCAGCATCGAGGCCCAGTCCTGCGCTTCCGTGCCGCCCGCGCCCGCCTGGATGTCCAGGAAGCAGTTCAGCGGATCGGCCGGGTTGGAGAACATGCGGCGGAATTCCAGGCCTTCGAGTTTTTCCTGGAAGCCGTCGGCATCCTGTTCGATGGATTCGAGCGTGGCGTCATCGTCGTCGGCGGCGGCCAGTTCGAACAATTCGTTCGAGTCGGCCAGGCCCGTGCCGAGGGCGGTGAGCGTCTCGACCACGTCTTCGAGGGATTTCTTTTCACGGCCCAGGTCCTGGGCGTGCTTGGGGTCGTTCCAGACCGCCGGGTCTTCGAGCTCGGCGTTTACGACTTGCAGGCGTTCGGCTTTGGCATCGTAGTCAAAGATACCTCCGTAGAGCCTGTTCGCGCTCCGCGTAGTCGGCGAGGCGGGCTGCGAGCTGGTTCTGACGTTCGGCTTCCATGATGATTCCTGGTGACTTTTGTGCGAAACCGGGCATTTTACCGTGTAAGACGCCAGCCCGTGGGCCGCGCCCGTATACAGGGGGACGGATGAGGAAGAAAAGCCGTCCGGGCGTGCCTTTGCCCGATTCCGCCGCGCGGCGCTAAGGGTTTGCGCGCACAGCGCATAGTTGTTCAGTTTTTTGTCATCTCGGGGGTTCTAGCCTTGGTCAGCCGGCCCATATGCCCCCAGGGGGCGCGGGACCGGACCAGTTGCCGGCAAACAGCCGGCCTGTCCCGTTAGAGGAGGAGACGTTGATGGAACATACTATGGCCCCCGGGGTCTCGCCGGCGATCCCGGCGGCTGAGGAGGACCGGATCTACCGCAAAGTCGGATGGCGGTTGCTGCCGCTATTGGTGGTCTGCTATGTCGTGGCCTATCTGGACCGCGTCAACGTCGGCTTCGCCAAGCTGCAGATGCTGCAGGAACTCCAGTTCAGCGAGACGGTGTACGGGCTGGGCGCGGGCATCTTCTTCATCGGCTATTTCCTGTTCGAGATCCCCAGCAACATCATCCTGCACAAAGTCGGCGCGCGCATCTGGATCGCGCGCATCATGATCACCTGGGGCATCATCTCGTCATGCATGCTGTTCGTGTCCAGCGTGCACATGTTCTATTTCCTGCGCTTCCTGCTGGGCGCGGCCGAGGCCGGATTCTTCCCCGGCATCATCCTGTACCTGACCTACTGGTACCCGGCCGCCCGCCGTGGCCGCATCACCACGTTCTTCATGACCGCGGTGCCGATGTCGGGCCTGATCGGGGGTCCGATCTCCGGCTGGATCATGGGCACGTTCCATGGCGACCACGGCCTGTCGGGCTGGCAATGGCTGTTCCTGCTGGAGGGCATTCCGTCGGTGATCATCGGCGTGCTGGTGCTGCTGTATCTGGATGACCGCATCAACAAGGCCAAGTGGCTGAGCCCCAGCGAGAAGGCGCTGCTGATCCGCAACATCGCCGCCGAGGAACAGCACAAGGAAGACCCGCCGATCCGTGCCGCCCTGACGCGTCCGCGGGTGTGGGCGATGGCGCTGATCTATTTCTCGTTCGTGATGGGACTGTACGGCGTGGGGTTCTGGATGCCGACGCTGATCAAGAGCACCGGCGTGCAGAGTCCGCTGGCGATCGGCCTGCTGACGGCGGTGCCCAACCTGTTTGCGGTGATCGGCATGATCCTGATCGCGCGCAACTCCGACCGCAACCGCGAGCGCCGCTGGCACGTCGCGATTCCGGCGCTGTGCGGGGCGGTGGGGCTAATGTTCTCGGCCATCTGGAGCGGCAACACGGTCCTGGCGATCCTGGCGCTGACGGTGGCCAACATCGGCATCTGCACGGTGCTGCCGCTGTTCTGGAGCCTGCCGACCGCGCTGCTGGGCGGCACGGCCGCCGCCGCCGGCATCGCGCTGATCAACTCGGTGGGCAACCTGGCGGGCTTCGTCAGTCCTTATCTGGTGGGCTGGCTCAAGGACATGACCGGCACCACCAACGCCGGCCTGTACCTGCTGTCGGCGTGCCTGGTGGTCGGCGCGCTGGTGGCGCTGGCGCAACCGGCCAGGCTGGTCAACAAGTAGGCGCGACGGCCCCGCCCGGCGGGGGCCTCACGCGACACGGGCGCATCCTCGCGGATGCGCCCATTTTTTTGCGCCGAGCGTCATTTGGTCTTGCTTCGCGGCGACAACGAAACTTTCCGCCTGTTTTGTGCCGAAAATGCTGGGGCGTATTGCGATAGCGAATCATTCTCGTTATCGCATATTTCCCTGGCAGTTTTGCGGCTCGGGCTTGGTCATTCTGACCGCAGCGGCCGCGGAGTTCAAAACCATCATGACCCTTGCTTCCTCGCGCGCTGCTTTCCGCCGACCGAACCGGCCAACCCGGATGTCGGCCCGCCACACGCACTCCAAGCGTTTCATTCCCAGCAAAACCACCACGGCCTTCTACGTCGCCCTGGCGCTCTCCGGCCAGGCGGCGGGTGTGTATGCCGCAGAGGGGGGAGGGGAAACGCCCGTGAACCCCGCCGGCACCCAAAATATCACACTGACCAAGGACAACACGCCGTTTGTGGCGACGCAGCCCCCTGGGCTGAATGGCAAAAACGGCAGCGGCGCCGGGCTGCCCTATGCGTCCGCGACCGATGGCGAGACGGCGTATGTCTTCACCACGCAAGCAGGCTCATTGCGCGACAGCAACGTGGTGCAGGTGAATACTCCCCTGATCGGTGGCGCGGCGGGGACCACGGCCGTCAAGATTGGCGAAAATGGCGCCCGCGGCGCGGATGCCATTCATGGCGGCAATCTCCGAATTGTTATCGACGGCGGTTCGATCAGGGGCGGCGCCGGCAGCCATGGCATGAATGGGCGCGGCGCTGTCGAAGGAGGAGATTCGCCGATGAAGGGCGGCAATGGCGGCAATGGCGGTGCCGCTATTGTGGGCAGCGACCTGGACATTGTGTTTACCGATAAGCCCGCAGGATCGATTAGCGCTGGAACCCCCGGTTTTGGACGGCAAGGCCTTGGCGCGGCAGGAGGCGAGGCCCAAGAAAGCGGGGTCCATGGCCGTTATGGGGAGGCTCTTCACTTCACCGGTGGCAACAACCTGATCACGCTTGAGCGGGGATCGGTCATCAACGGCAGCGTGCTGCTGGATGCGCCTGCCGGCTCGGCCGGCAGCATGCTGCATATCTTGAATAATGCAGCAGATTGGGTTGATTTGAATGGAACGTACCAAACAGGTTACGCCAGCATCAACCAAGGGCCGCTGATCAGGAAGCTACCGGCCAGCTCGCTTCCCGCCGATGATTCGGCTGAAGTGATCAATCGCATGCGCATGTCACAACTCATCGTTGGCGAAGGCGCTACGCTGATGGTTTCGGGAAAGGGCTCAACCCGGATCGGCGACTTGGTCCTGAAGGATGGCAGCACCCTCTCCGTCATTGCCCGCAGTGCGCTTAGAGGCGACGGCACGATATCCAGCACTCCGGAAAGCTTCCGGCTTACCCTCAATAACAGCAAAGCCACTATCAGTAAAACCGGCACCACGTTCAACTTGGCCGGGATCACCGATGGCAGCGCGACCGATCAGTTCCTCTTTGTTACCCAGAATCAACTCAACCCGGAAGTCTTCATCGATGGCGATTTCGCCAAGACTGCCGTCGGCGGCATTGTCGTCACCGAGCAGGCGCCGGTGGACTACTTGACGTTCGCATCCGGCATTGCAATGGGCGGGGAACGGACCCAAGCGGAGGTCGATGCTGATAAATTCGGCCTCAACTTGTCTGTGATACCGGCCCACCCCATCGGTTACCAGGCGACCTACAAACTCAGTTGGCTCGAAGACCCCGCCAAGGCGCACGGCACCTTCACCATTGCGGATGGCGGCGACTTTACCTTGGGCGCGGTGCTGGCCGACGTGAGCGCGAACACCAACACCACCAGGCCTTGGGATGGCAAGAGCCTGACCAAGGCGGGTTCCGGCGTGTTGCAATTGACGGCGGCAAACCTGTATACCGGCCCCACCACGATCAACGCGGGGGTGCTGAAGGCCGGGGTGGCGGACGCGTTTGCACAAAGCAGCGCGCTGACGATTGCCGCGGATGCCGCATTGAACCTTGGCGGATTCTCCCAGGCCGTGCGCGAAGGCGGGGCCATCACCAACAACGGCGCCATCTTGTTCAACAGCATGAACGCCGGCAAGACGGGCACGAACTCGGCGAGCTTGACCGGCAACCTGACCAACGCCGGCACGCTCGATCTCGACAACGGCGACAATGCCGTGGGCAAAACACTGAAGATCATTGGCGATTGGGCCGGCAGCACCGGCAGCCTGATTAAATTGGCCGCCGTCCTAGGCAATGGCGACGACAGTGTCGCCGACAAAGTCGAAATCACGGGCGCTGCCACCGGTGCCACCAAAATCCAGGTGCGCAATATCAACGGCGGGGGGGCGACCGGCACCACAAGCGGTATCACCCTGATCACCGCTGGCGACGCTAGCGTAAATGGCGCCTTCGCCCTGAGCGCCGACACCCTCACCGCCAATGGCCTGGTCTATTCGCTCCTGAACAAGGCCGATTCGGCCCACCATAAAATCTGGTACTTGAGCAGCGCGAAGAATAATGATGAGGGCGCGACGGCGATCATTCCTCCTGCCGGTGGGCAGCAGGACAGTGACAAGGTCACCCCTCCCACAATCGCGGCAGGCACCACGCTGCCTTTCGATTTTTCAAGGGCGCTGACCGCCGACGAGAAGGCGAAATACGTCGTCAACGCCGAGGGCGACCTGATCTTTGCGCCGGACGTCACGCTTGACATGACGATGGCCGGCATCACCGAGGCGGAGAAAAGCGGCGTCGAGATCACAAGCGTCACCGGCGCCATCGAGGGCGATCTGCCCAACGTCACCGTCAACGGCGCGGCGCCGCCCGATTATCTGACGGCCAACGTTTCCAGATCGCAGGATGGCAAGACACTGCAAGCCGGGTACAAACTCAGCTGGAATGAAACGGCCGATAAATCGCATGGCACCTTCACCATTGCCAGCGGCGGCTTCGCGCTTGGCGCGGCGCTGGCCGACATGGGCGCGAACACCAGCGCCACCATGCCGTGGGATGGCAAGACCCTGACCAAGGACGGCGCGGGCACGCTGGTACTGACAGCCAGCAACACCTACACCGGCGACACGATCATCAAGCAGGGGGTGCTGAAAGCGGGGGCCGAAAATACGTTCGCCGCCAGCGCCAATCTGTCGATTGCCCAGGGCGCCATGCTCAACATGGGCGGTTATGCCCAAGCCGTGGGCGGCAACACTCACGGCGCCATCACCAACCGCGGCACCATCGTGTTCAACGACGTGGGCGAAGGCAAGAAAGGCGCCAGCCCGATGAGCTTGACCGGCAACGTCAGCAACGCCGGCACGCTCGAACTCGACACCGGCGACGCCACCGTTGGCAAAACCTTCCAAGTCCAAGGCGACTGGTTCGGCGATGTCGGCAGTTTGATTTCGCTGACCGCCGCACTGGCGGGCGACGACAGCAACACCGACAAGGTCGAGATCACGGGCGCGGCCACCGGCACCACCCGAGTCAAGGTCCGCAATGTCGGCGGCGCGGGGGGAGAAACCACCGCCGATGGCGGCATTACCCTCATCACCACGGGTAGCAGCCTGGCCAATGCCTTCGTGCTGGACAGCCCCGTCACCGCGGGCGGTTACGTCTACAAGCTCAGGCAAGGCAGAAAAGACGCAACCGGCAAGATCAACGAGGGGATTTGGGTTCTGAGCAGCCTGGCGGACACCCTCGTCTCGACGATTCCGCCCCAAAAACCGCTTTCCATCACGACAGGCGAGCCGTTTGGCGCCGATACCTTGAAGGACTACATCAATCAAGATGGCAACCTGAATATCGCCGCCGACGACCCCATCACGCTGACCGACGCCCATCCGCCAGCCACCAGCGAAGCGCTGGGCACGCCCAAGGTCATCCTGACCTTGCCAGCCACCGGGCCAGCCGGTAACGACACCAACAGCATCCATATCAACGGCAGGCCCAGAGTCACGGTCTTCGATGCGGGCGCGAGCGAGATCGATTACCTGACGCCCCGCCTCAGGGTTGCGGCGAGCGACGCCAAGAAACTGGAGCTCAGCTACCAGCTCCGTTGGAATGAGGACGATAAAACCCAGTCGGGTGGCAACTTCACCATCGCTGAAAACGGCACCTTCAAACTGGCGACAGCGCTGGCCGATGTGACGGGGGTTGATGCCGCTACCAATGCATTCAAGTGGGACGGCAAAACTCTGACCAAGAAAGGCGCGGGCACGCTGGAGTTGGCGGCCGCCAGCACCTATACCGGCGCCACCACCGTCGAGGCGGGCACGCTCAAAACCGCGATCGGCAACGCAATCGCCAATACCAGCAATGTGACCATCCGGCCGGGCGCCAGGCTCAATCTGGGGGCGACGAACCAGAACTTCGCCGGGATCGAGAACCAGGGCACCCTGATATTCAACGATGTTCAAGCCAACGGGACGCCGGTGTCCGCCCCGGTCACCCTCAAACTCGGCGCCGACGGCACCAGGGGCAAGTTCCTCAACAGCGGCACGCTCAGCCTCAAGAACTGCGACACTTGCGCCATCCAGACCTTTACCATCGACGGCGATTGGGAAGGCAAGGATGGCAGCGCGTTGACTCTGGGCGCGGTGCTGGGCGACGACAGCAGTCCTGCCGACCAGCTCATCATCCAAGGCATGGCCAGCGGCAAGACCTTGGTGACCGTCGAAAACGAAGGCGGCGCGGGCGGTCAAACCGTGGACGGCATCACCCTTATCACCGTCGCCGGTGGCGCCAGCGGCACCGATACCTTCGTGCTTGCCAACGACGTCACCGCAGGGGGGTATGTCTATTCGCTCAACAGCAAGGAAAACAGCGAGAAAAAGGCCAACGGTATTTGGTATCTGACCAGCGCCAAGCAAGCCTCACCGGGCTCCGACGACATCCGGAATCACAACGTCAGTCCCTTGTTCGGCGCCTATGCCAGCAACCTGCTTGCGGCGAACACGCTGTTCAACACCAGCTTGAGCGACCGCGAAAGCGGCGAGTCCGTGGACCCGGTCACCGGCGCGCGCGGCCGGGTCTGGGCCCGGGTCGCGGGGGGAACCACGCGCGGCATGATGTTCGACGGCGAAAACCGCTTCAGTGCCGACCGCAGCCTGCTGCAATTGGGCAGCTCGATCATCGCAGGCAGTGTGAACGGCCACGATGCGTGGCGCTTCGGTGTCATGGCGGGCCATGGTCAACAGCGCAGCAAAACCCGCAACGCCGCAACCGGCGACGCCCGTGGTCAAGTCGACGGCTATAGCGCCGGCGTGTATGGCACCTGGTACCAAGACGGCCAAAGCCATCGAGGCGCCTACGTCGATGGTTGGCTGCTTTACAACGACTTCGACAACAGCGCTCAGGGCACCGGCCTCAAGGAGAAGTACAAGGCCACCGGCGTGACCGCCTCGATCGAAGCCGGTTATGCCATTGACGTGGCGTCCTTCACCAATGGCGGCGGCCGCGAACACCGCTTGAGCGTGCGGCCGCAAGCGCAAATCGTGTATGGCGGCGTCAAAGCCAAGACCTTCGTGCAACAGGATGCGGGCCCGACCAGGGTCAAAGGCGAAGGCGATGGCAACATCCAAACCCGCCTTGGGGCGCGCCTGGCCATGGTCAGTAAACCGGCCGCCGCCGGCGCCAGCCTTGCCGGACAGATCGAGACCGCGCTCGAGCTGAACTGGCTGCACAACACCAACAAGTACGGGGTCACGATGGGCGCTAACCGCAACTGGATTCTCGGCGCGGATAACGTCGGTGAAGCCAAGGTCGCCGTCTCGGGCAACCTGAGCGACAACCTCGCGCTGTCAGCCAATGTCACCCATCAACAGGGCGACCACGGCTACCACGACACCCAAGGCGGCTTGAGCTTGAAGTATCGGTTTTAAGCCGGCGTGGGCCGCATCACCCGGCGTGTTCGATGACCAACTGGACCGACACCATGCCGTTCCACACATTCTGCTCCAGCCGGTAGGCTGCCTGGATGTGTTCGGGTAGCGACTGGTCATGGCCGAACCAGATGGCGTCGAACCGCTGGTGGCCGCGTTCCAGGGACAGCTTCAGGTGCTTTTCGCCGACCAGGCGCTGGTTGCGCACCACGAATTCGTCCAGGAACAGCGGCGCGGCAAAGCCCGCGCCCCATACCTGTTGCTGCAGCAGGCCGGCGACCTCGGCGTTGGCGTAGCCGGATTCGAGCGAACCGTCGGTTTCGATGACGGGTTCGAAGCTGTCGCGGCCCGTCAGTTCGCGCACGGCGGCATCGAAGGCGGGGGCGAAGGCCGGGAAATCGTCGCGGCCCAGCGTCAGCCCGGCCGCCATGGCGTGGCCGCCGAATTTGCGGATCAGGTTGGGATGGCGTTTGGACACCAGGTCCAGCACGTCGCGCAGGTGCACGTCGGGAATCGAGCGGCCCGAGCCGCGGATTTCGTCATCGCCGGCAGGCGCGAAGGCCAGGGTGGGACGCCAGAACTTTTCCTTCAGGCGCGAGGCCACCAGGCCGACCACGCCCTGGTGCCAGCCCGGGTCGAACACGCAGACCGTGGCGCCGGGCGCGGCATCCGGCGCTTCCATGGCGGCCATGGCCTGTTCCCGCATCTCGGCCTCGATGGTGCGGCGCTCGCGGTTGATGTTGTCCAGTTCGCGCGCCATTTCCAGCGCCTGGGCCTCATCGTCGGTAGTCAGGCAGGCGATGCCCAGGCTCATGTCGGCCAGGCGGCCGGCAGCATTGATGCGCGGGCCCAGCGCGAAGCCCAGGTCGAAGCCGTTGGCGGCGCGCGGCTCGCGGCCGGCCACGGCGAACAGGGCGCGCAGGCCGGGTTGCAGGCGGCCGCTACGCATGCGTTGCAGGCCTTGCGTGACCAGCAGGCGATTGTTGGCGTCCAGCTTGACCACGTCGGCCACGGTGCCCAGCGCCACCAGATCGGACAGCGCGTCCAGGCGCGGCCCGCCGTCCGGCGCATAGACGCCGCGGCGGCGCAGTTCGGCGCGCAGCGCCAGCATCATGTAGAAGATGACGCCGACGCCCGCCAGGTTCTTGGACGGGAAACCGCAGCCCGGCTGGTTCGGGTTGACGATGGCCAGGGCATCGGGCAGCGTGTCGCCCGGCAGGTGGTGGTCGGTGATGACCACGCCGATGCCGGCGGCGTTGGCCGCGGCCACGCCGTCGACGCTGGCGATGCCGTTGTCCACGGTGATGATGATGTCGGGCTTGCCGGCGCGATGGCGGCAGGCCAGTTCGACCACCGCCGGCGACAGGCCGTAGCCGGTTTCGAAGCGGTTCGGCACCAGGAAGTCGACGTTGGCGCCCATGGCCGACAGGGCGCGCAGGCCGACCGCGCAGGCGGTGGCGCCGTCGCAGTCGTAGTCGGCCACGATCAGCAGCTTCTTGCCGGCCTGGATGGCATCGGCCAGCACGCCGGCGGCGTGGGCGGAATGCGTCAGGCCGGCTGGCGGCAGCATCGCGGGCCAGGCCAGCTTGGTCTGGTCGGGATGGGTGACGCCGCGCGCGGCCCACAGGCGCGCCAGCAGCGGGTGGATGCCCGAGGCTTCCAGGGCATGGCAGGCGGCGAGGTCGGCGCGGCGGATGGTTAAGCGGGGTGAGACCACCAGGCGCTCCAGTTTTTCTTGGGCGCGGGCAGCAAGCCGAGCAGGCCCCCGCGCGGTTTCAGGGTGAGGGTGGCGCTGCGATCGTCGCCCAGCAGCAGCAGGTCGGCAGGCGCTTGCGGCAGGCCCTTGGGGCCGGCCAGCGGCTGCAGCCGCGCCTCGAGCCCGGGCAGGGCGTCGAGCCAGGCGGCCCAGTCGCCGGCGCGGTGCGGGGCATCCAGATCGGTGATGATCTGCGCCGGGCTGGCCGGCGCCACGGTCCAAGGGGTGCCGCCGCCATACAGCCACAGGGCATTGACGGGCGGCAGGCCGCGCGCGGCGCGGGCCTCGTTGACCGGATGCTCATGCCACGCCATCTGGATTTCGTTGAGCAGCCGGCGCCACGGGCGGGTTGCGGTGTCCTGGCGCCACCACTCGTTCAGGCGTTTGCCGGCCACCGCCAGGGGGCTGGCGGTCTGGGGCCGCATGTCGTCCGGCAGGCGCAGGCGCCAGCGGGTGGCCGACAGCGGCTCGACGGCGAAGCCGCTGTCGTCGAACAGCGGACGGGCAGTGTCCAGCAGCGCGGCCGTTTCGGCCTCGCGCAGGTCCATTTGGGCGGGATCGATCAGGGTGGCCTGATCGGTGCCCAGAGCCAGATGCACCAGTTCGGCCAGCCAGACGGGCGCGCCGTTGTGCTGGCCGCCGGCCAGCAAGGGGCCCAATCCGGCGCCGGGGAGCAGGCCGGGCTCCGGGGTGTAGCCGGCGCGGCGCAATTGCCAGGCTTCGAACGCGGTACAGCCCTGGGCGCGGATATCGTGGGCCTGGACCCGGGCGGCGCCGGCTTGCAGCCAGCGGTGCAGGGTAGGGGCGTGCCGGGGCAGCAGTTTGGCCAGTTCCGCGGCGACGGGAAGGGCGGGCAAGGCGCCCGGGATGACGATCAGCATGGCCGGGATTGTAGTCGCTGGCGGGGGGAGCCAACCAATGCGGGAACTAAGCCCGGCCCGGATTGCCATAGCTTGTCACGGCTTGTCTTTCCTTCCTGCATTCCGGGGACGGTGATGCGGCCGGTTAATGCCATAATGCGCTCGTGCTGAAAATACCCTACGAACTCTGGATCGGCGCCCGCTATGCCGGGTTGGCCCGGATCCGCCAGCGACGCGGCCGCCGCGATCGCTTCATCTCTTTCATCGCCGCCAGTTCCATGGCCGGCATCGCGCTGGGCGTTGCCGCCCTGATCGTGGTGCTGTCGGTCATGAACGGCTTCCAGAAAGAGGTCCGCGACCGGATGCTGTCGGTGCTGCCGCACATCGAGCTCTACATTCCCGGCGCCGCGCCCGAGCGCGTGCTGGCGCAGTGGCAGCAGTTCGCCGACGCCGCCAAGCGCAACCCCGAGGTCAAGGCCGGCGCGCCGTTCGTGGCGGCGCAGGGCATGCTGGTGCGCGGCCAGGCCTTGCGCGGGGTGCAGGTGCGCGGCATCGACCCGGTCACCGAGGGCAATGTCTCGGACCTGCCGCGGCAGATGGTGTCGGGCAAGCTGACCGACCTGAAGCCGGGCGGCTTTGGCGTGGTGCTGGGCAACGAGCTGGCCGACGGCATGGGCGTCAAGGTGGGCGACACGCTGCTGATGCTGGCGCCGCAGGGCTCCATCAGCCCGGCCGGTTTCGCGCCGCGCATGCGCCAGTTCACCGTGGTCGGCGTGTTCTCGTCGGGCCATTACGAATACGATTCCTCGCTGGCCTTCGTCGATAACGAAGATGCCGCCAAGGTGTTCCGCGACAGTGGCACCGCCGGCGTGCGTCTGCGCATCGCCGACATGCAGAAGGCGCCCGAGGTGGCGGCCGAGCTGCGCAAGGTGCTGCCGCCGTATGTCATGGCCAGCGACTGGTCGCGCAACAACCGCACCTGGTTCGCCGCCGTGCAGACCGAAAAGCGCATGATGTTCCTGATCCTGGCGCTGATCGTCGCCGTGGCCGCCTTCAACCTGCTGTCCTCGCTGGTGATGGCGGTCAAGGACAAGCAATCGGACATCGCCATCCTGCGCACGCTGGGCGCCGGGCCGGGCGAAGTGGCGCGCATCTTCCTGGTGCAGGGCGCGCTGATCGGCGTCATCGGCACGCTGCTGGGCGTGGCCGGCGGCATCCTCATCGCCTACAACGTCGATGTCATCGTGCCGTTCATCGAGCGCCTGCTGGGCGTGCATTTCCTGCCGCGCGAGATCTACTTCATCAGCGCGTTGCCGTCCGACCCGCAGGTGGGCGACATCGTGACCATCGGCGTGACTTCCCTGGTGCTGTCGCTGCTGGCGACCTTGTATCCCAGCTGGCGTGCTTCGCGCCTGCAACCCGCACAGGTGCTGCGCCATGACTGATACCCTGACGCCCGCACTGCAGGCCGACAACCTGGTCAAGATCTACGACGAGGGACCGACCCGCATCGAGGTGCTGAACAATGTCAGCCTGACGGTGGCGCGCGGCGAGATGGTCGCCATCGTCGGCGCGTCCGGCTCCGGCAAGAGCACGCTGCTGCACATCCTGGGCCTGCTGGACGTGCCCACCAGCGGTTCGGTCTCGGTCGACGGCCAATTGGCCGTGGGACTGTCCGAGGCGAAGAAAAGCCAGGTGCGCAACCGCAGCCTGGGCTTCGTCTACCAGTTCCACCACCTGTTGCCGGAATTCTCGGCGCTGGACAACGTGGCCATGCCGCTGATCGTGCGCCGCGAAAACCGCGACCAGGCTCGCGCGGCGGCGCGCGAGGTGCTGGGCCTGGTGGGCCTGGCGGCGCGCGAGGATCATTTCCCGGGCCAGTTGTCGGGCGGCGAACGCCAGCGCGTGGCGCTGGCGCGTGCGCTCGTGACGCGGCCGGTGTGCGTGCTGGCCGATGAACCCACCGGCAACCTCGACCGCCACACCGCCCACAACATGTTCGAGCTGCTGACCCGGGTCAACCGCGAGTCGGGCACGGCATTCGCCATCGTCACCCACGACCCGGAGCTGGCGGCACGCGCCGACCGCCAGTTGCTGATGGAAAGCGGCCGGCTGGTCTCGGGCTGAGGCCTGCCCCGCTGGCGGGCGCGATAATCGGGCAAGGAGGCCGCGCCCATGCTGATCGACACCCATTGCCACCTCGATGCCGCCGAGTTCGACGCCGACCGCGTCCAGGTGGCGGAACATGCGCTCGAGGCCGGCGTGCAGGCCATTGTCATTCCCGCGGTGGAACGCGCCAACTTCGCCGCGGTGCGCGACCTGGCCGCGCGGGTGGCCGGCGGCGCCTATGCCCTGGGCATCCACCCGCTCTATGTGTCGCGCGCCGACGATGCCGATCTGGACGCGCTGCGCGTGGCCGTGCGCGAGTCGCTGGGCGACCCGCGTTTCGTGGCCATCGGCGAGATCGGCCTGGATTTCTTCGTGCCCGAGATCGCCGCGGGCGAGCCGCGCGCGCGGCAAGAACGTTTCTATGCCGCGCAATTGGCGCTGGCCGCCGAGTTCGGCCTGCCGGTGTTGCTGCATGTGCGCAAATCGCAGGACATCCTGTTGAAGTACCTGCGGCGCCATGGCCGCATCGGCGGCATCGCGCATGCATTCAATGGCAGCGCGCAGCAGGCGCAGGCCTTTGTCGAGCAGGGTTTCGCGCTGGGTCTGGGCGGGGCCATGACCTACGAGCGGGCCTTGCAGATCCGCCGCCATGCCACCGACATCGACCTGCGCCATCTGGTGCTGGAGACCGACGCGCCGGACATTCCGCCGGCCTGGCTGCATCCGCCGCAGCGGCGCAACCGGCCGGGTGAACTGGCGCGTATCGCCCAGGCGCTGGCGGCGTTGCGCGGTATTTCCCCGGCGCAGGTGGCGCAGGCCACCACGGCCAATGCCTTGCGCGTATTGCCGCGGCTGGCGGCCGCCATCCTGGCTGACGAGTGAGGCGCGTGCCGGCTGTGGTGGACGGCGGGGCCTCAATCGGCCGCGCGCGGCAGTTCGATGCGTACGCTCAGGCCGTGGGGGGTGCCGTTACGCGCCGAGATTCGGCCGCGGTGCGCCGCCACCGCGGCGCGGGCGATACTCAGGCCCAGGCCGGCGCCGCCCGCGCGGGCACCGCTGGCCGAGGAGCCCTGGTAGAACGGTTCGAACAGGTACGCCAGCTCTTTTTCCGCCACGCCGGGCCCGTTGTCTTCGATCTCCAGGCAGGCCTCGTCGGCATCCGCCAGCAGACGTACCTGGATGGTGCCGCCCGCGGGCGCGAAGCGCAGGGCATTGCGCAGCACGTTTTCAATGGCACTGGCCAGGCCATCGCGGTCGGCGGCGACGCGTAGCGGCGCCGGGCGGTTCCAGTGGATCGCGATATGGCGTTCGCCTGCCTCGAAGCGCGCATCCTGCACCACGTCCTCAACCACGTCCGTCAGATCCAGCGCTTCGGTGGGATGGGGCAGCGCGCCCATGCGCGCCAGCCGCAGGGTGCTGCCGACCAGCGTGTCCAGCCGCTCGCATTCGCGTTCCATGCGGTCCAACTGCACATCCTGGCGTTCGTCCTTGCGGCGCGCCAGTTCGACGCCCAGGCGCAACCGCGCGAGCGGCGAACGCAGTTCGTGGGCAATGTTGCGCAGCAGTTGTTCGCGGGTGTCGACCAATGCCTGCAGGCGGCTGGCCATGGCGTCGAAATCGCGCGCCAGCAGGCCGAGCTCATCCTTGCGCAGTGATAGCGCGTCGGGCGTGCGGGTATCGAGCCGGCCGGCGGCCAGGGCGCGCGCGGCGCGGCGTAGCTGGTCCAGCGGCGCAGCCACCTGGCGCGTCAGGGCCCAGCAAAATGGCGCCGTGATCGCCAGGGCGAACAGCAGCAAGCCCAGCGCGACCGGCGTCAGGCCCAGGACCTCCCAGTGCGATGAGTCGAACGGCAGGAACAGCATCAGCAATTCGCTGTGATCCGGCAGTACCAGCCACTGCGGATCCCACCAGGACACGCGCAGCGCGGCCGGATCGGCGGGTAAGTCGATGGCGGCGACCTGGCCGGGGTCCGGCGCGGCGCGGAATGCGGCCAGCCAGTCGTTAAGCCGGGTTGGCAACTGGCGGCCGAGGATGTCGTGGTCGCGCGCGTCGACGATGTAGATCTTGAGCGCGGAATAGCGGGCGTCCATGGCTTGCAACCAGCGGCGCAGCCCGTTGGTGCCTTCGCTGCGCGCGATCTGGGCGGCATCGCGTGTCAGGTTGCCGGGGTTCAGGCCGTCGAGTGAATCGACGCGGTACCAGGCCACGGTCGCGGTCAGCATCATGCCGCAGACCAGGATGACGGCCATCGCGCCCCAGAAAGTCAGGAAGGCGCGCCAGAAGAGAGAGCGGATCGGCAGCCAGTGCATCAGGCCGTGCCGGCCAGGACATAGCCCAGACCGCGCAGGTTGCGGATGGCGGGGGCGTCGGCGGCGTGGTCGAGCCGCAGCTTCTTGCGCAGGCTGCTGATGTGGGTGTCGATACTGCGGTCGTAGCGGTCGGCGGCGCGGCCCAGCGCGTACAGGCTTATCTGTTCGCGCGCCACCACTTGGCCCGGGGCGCGCATCAGGATTTCGAGGACGCGTTGCTCGGCGCCAGTCAGCAGCACCTCTTGTGCGCCCAGCCGGGCGCGGCCGCTGGCGGCGTCCAGAGATAGCGCGCCCACGCTCAGCTCCTGCTGCGCCGGTTCGGGCTTTTCCTCGAAGCGGCGCAGTACTGCGCCGATGCGGGCCTTGAGTTCTCGCGGGCTGAAGGGTTTGGCCAGGTAGTCATCCGCGCCCAGTTCGAGCCCCAGCACCCGGTCGGTTTCGCCGCCATGGGCGGTGAACATGATGACGGGACGGCGCGAATGGCGGCGCAGGTGGCGCAGCAGGTCGAGGCCGTTGCCGTCGGGCAGCATCAGGTCGAGCAGGATCAGGTCGAAGCAACCCTGCATTGCCAACGGCAGACCCTGCGCGCTGTCGTGCGCCAGCGTCAACACAATGCGGCCGGGTTCGAGATACTCGCGCAGCATCTGTGCCAGATCGACGTCATCATCGATCAGCAGGATACGGCGCGTGGGCAAGGAGGGGGGAATCGACATGCGCTTGGGTGCTGTTGCCCCGGCAGCATAGCGGCTCGCCGGCGGCTGGAGTGTCAAGAAGTGCGAAGAAAGTAAAAGTTGCGGAAAGCGTGTTGCAGTCCTCGGAAGGCCTCAATTCTAATATGAGAATAGTTTTCATTAAAAATTGAAGCGGAAGCGGTTGTGCGTGGGGCGCGGTCGCTTCCGGGACGGGAGAGTCTGAACATGAGCAACAACGATCTGGCCGCGCGCCGCGCCTTCGGACCGCAGACCCGCCTGGCTGTCGCCCTGTGCGCCGCCGGCTTAGGCATGAGCCCGGCGGCCTGGGCGCAGGCGGCCGCGCCGGCCGATGCCAGGACGCTCGATACCGTGGTGGTGACGGCCAGCGGCTACGAGCAGCAGATCCAGGACGCGCCGGCCTCGATCAGCGTGATTACGCGCCAGGATCTCGAAAAGAAGTTCTACCGCGATGTCACCGACGCCCTGGTCGAAGTGCCGGGCGTGGTCGTCACCGGCGGTGGCGACCGCCAGGACATCAGCCTGCGCGGCATGGGGCCGAAGTACACGCTGATCCTGATCGATGGCAAGCGCCAGAATTCGCGCGAAACCCGCACCAACTCCGATTCCGGCGGCGTCGAAGGCGGCTGGACGCCGCCGATCTCGGCGATCGAGCGCATCGAGGTGGTGCGCGGGCCGATGTCGTCGTTGTATGGTTCCGACGCCATGGGCGGGGTGATCAACATCATCACCCGCAAGGTGCCCAACGAGTGGGGCGGCGAAATCCGCATGGACACTACCATCCAGGAAAGCAGCAAGTCCGGTGACATCTACCAGGGCAACTTCTACCTGGCGGGTCCGATCAAGAACGACCTGCTGGGTCTGCAGATATACGGCCAGGCGACCCAGCGCGACGAAGACGACATCATCGACGGCTACCGCAAGCGCAACGCCACCAACATCACTGCCAAGCTGGCGCTCACGCCCAACCGCGATCACGACATCGTGCTGGAAGCCACCTCCAGCCGCCAGAAGTATGAGAACACGCTGGGCAAGACCGTGGCGCCGCTGGCTCCTGGCGTGGCGTGCCCGCGCACCGGCTGCCCGGCCTCGTCGGAAACCGACTACCGCAGCAACAAGTGGGCCTTGTCCCATACGGGCCGCTGGGGCTGGGCGGTGTCCGATAGCTACGTGCAGCAGGAAGAGTTCGACAATCGCTCGCGCCAGATGAAGATCAAGAACCTGGACCTGCAGACCAGTTGGACGCTGCCGCTGGGGGCACACATGCTGACGCTGGGCGGCACCTACCTGACGCAGCGCCTGACTGACCAGACCGGCAACCAACTGGCCGGCGGGCCCAGCAAGGTGGATCGCTACCAGTGGGCGCTGTTCGCCGAGGACGAATGGCGCTTGGCCGAGAGCTTCGCCCTGACCGGCGGCCTGCGCATGGACCAGGACGAGAACTTCGGCAGCCATTTCAGCCCCCGCCTGTATGGTGTGTGGCACGTGGCCGAGCGCTGGACCCTGAAGGGTGGCGTGTCCACCGGGTTCCGCGCCCCCGACCTGCGCCAGACCGTCGCGGGCTGGGGCCAGGTCAGCCGGGGGGGCAACATGTATGGCAACCCCGACCTGACGCCCGAGAAGTCGGTAACCCAGGAACTCGGCCTGCTGTATGACGACGGCGAAGGCTTCAATGCCGGCTTGACCCTATTCAATAACAACTTCAAGGACAAGATCACCCGCGTTGCGTGCCCGCTGTCGCAGTGCACCGACGGCCCCAACCAGTTCGGCGCCAACCCCACCACCTACATGAACGTGGACAAGGCGGTGTCGCGCGGCGTCGAGGCCAACCTGAAGCTGCCACTGGGCCGTGACTGGTCGCTGACCAGCAGCTACACCTTCACCAAGTCGGAACAGAAGTCCGGCCAGTACCAGGGCCAGCCGTTGAACCAGCTGCCCAAGCACCTGTTCACCACCACGGTCAACTGGCAGGCCTCCGATGCACTCGAAGCCTGGGCCCGCGTCAACTACCGCGGCAAGGAAAGCCAGCCGATCACCGGCCCATCCTCGACGTCGCTGGTAGCGCCGTCGTACACCTTCGTCGACCTGGGCGGCTCCTACGCCGTCAACAAGAAGGTGTCGGTGTACGCCGGCATCTACAACCTGTTCGACAAGCGGGTCGGCTACGACGACTACGGCTACGTCGAAGACGGACGCCGCTATTGGCTGGGCGTGGGCGTGAAGTTCTGAACCCGCGTGCAACACCGGGGATGCGCCGCCGTCAGGCGGCGTTCCCGCAACCTGGAGAGACAAGCATGACGATGAAGCAAACCTTGACGGGCCGTGCCGGCCGTTGGCTGGCTTATACCGCCACCGCCCTGGTTCTGAGCGCCGCCTGCTCGCTGAGCGTGGCCCAGACCGTGCCCGTCAAGCACGCGCGCGGCGAGACCGCCGTGCCGCAGAATCCGGCCAAGACCGTGGTGCTGGACCTGGCCGTGCTCGACACGCTGCACGCGCTGGGTGTCGATGTGACCGGCGTGCCCAGCGCCGCCAAGCTGCCGCCGCAGCTTGCCCAGTACGCCGACAAGCGCTACCTCAAGGTCGGCAGCATGTTCGAGCCCAACTACGAGGTGATCCATGCGGCCCAGCCGCAGGTCATCTTCGTGGCCGGCCGCTCGGCGCCCAAGTACGAAGAGCTGGCCAAGCTGGCACCTACGGTCGACCTGACGGTCGATGCCAAGGATCTGGTCGGCAGCGTCACCCGCAACACGGAAACGCTGGCCGCCCTCTACGGCAAGCAGGCCCAGGCCAAGCAAAAGCTGGACGCGCTGCGCGCCTCGATCGCGGCGTTGCACGGTCAGGCCGGCAAGGCCGGCACCGCGCTGATCGTGCTGACCACCGGCGGCAAGATGAGCGCCTACGGCCCCGGCTCGCGCTTCGGCGTGATCCACGACGCCTTCGGCTTCGCGCCGGCGGCCAAGGATCTGAACGTGTCGAACCATGGCCAGGCGATCTCGTTCGAGTTCATCGCCCAGACCGATCCGGACTGGCTGTTCGTGATCGACCGCGATGCCGCCATCGGCCGCGAGGGCTCCTCGGCCCAGCGCATGCTGGACAACGACCTGATCCGCCCGACCAAGGCCTGGAAGCAGCAGCGCGTGGTCTACCTGAACGGCTACAACTGGTACCTGCTGGGCAGTGCCGGCCTGACCGCCATGCAGCAGAACGTGGACGATATCGCGCGCGCGCTGGCCGCGGCCAAGTGAGCGCAAGGTTGACATGAAGGCGTTGGAGTCGGGCTGGTGAGGGCACGCGCGGCAATCACGGGTTGGGCAGGGCTGGCGGTGCTGCTGTTGTTGCTGCTGCTGTTGTGCGCGGCCAGCATCGGCCTGGGCGCGGGGTCGTTTTCGTTCGCCGCGCTGGCCGGCGGGCCGGACGCCGAACGCGCCTGGCGCCTGCTGCTGGTCAGCCGCGTGCCGCGCACGCTGGCGCTGCTGTTGGCCGGCATGGCGCTGGCGGTGGCCGGGCTGATCATGCAGATGCTGGTGCGCAACCGCTATGTCGAGCCGACCACGGCCGGCACCATCGAGTCGGCCACGCTCGGCATTCTGGTGGTGACGCTGCTGGCGCCCGATACACCGGTGATCGGCAAGATGCTGACCGCCACCGGCTTCGCGCTGGCCGGCACGCTGCTGTTCCTGGCGCTGTTGCGGCGCGTGCCGCTACGCACGCCATTCATCGTGCCGCTGATCGGCCTGATCCTGGGCGGCGTGATCCATGCCGTCACCACCTTCGTCGCCTACCGCTACGACCTGCTGCAATCGCTGCACGCGTGGACCACCGGCGACTTTTCCGGCGTGCTGCGCGGCCGCTATGAGCTGTTGTGGATCGGCTTCGGCCTGGCGGCGGCCGCTTATTTCGCGGCCGACCGCTACACCGTGGCCGGCATGGGCCGCGAGTTCGCGGCCAATCTCGGTTTGAACCACGCGCGCCTGACACTTGCGGGCCTGCTGATCGTCTCGGCGATTTCGGCTGTGGTGGTGGTCACGGCCGGTGGCATCCCGTTCCTGGGCCTGATCGTGCCCAATGCCGTCAGCCTGATGCTGGGGGACAACATGCGCCGCGCGATCCCCTGGGTGGCCGTGCTGGGCGGCGTGTTCGTACTGGTTTGCGACATCATCGGCCGGCTGGTGATTCACCCCTACGAAGTGCCGCTGGGCACGGTGGTGGGCGTGGTCGGCAGCCTCCTGTTCCTGTGCCTGCTGCGCAGCCGGGGAGCGCGCCGTGGCTGAGTCCCTCGTGCGTGCCGGTCGCCTGCACACGCCCCAGGCGCGTCGCCTGGCGCTGCTGGCCGTGGCGGCGCTGTTGTGCGTGGTCGGCTTCATGGCGCTGGGCGCCAATGGCCAATGGGCTTTCGTGTTGCCGTTTCGTGGCGGCAAGCTGGCCGCGATGCTGCTGGTGGCATACGCGGTGGCGCTGTCGTCGGTGCTGTTCCAAACCGTTACGCACAATCGTATCCTGACGCCCTCCGTGATGGGGTTCGATGCGCTATACCTGCTGATCCAGTCGGTGGTGGTGTTCGGCTTTGGCCAATCGGCGGGTGTGGTGAACCACCCGGTGGTTGCGTTCGCGCTGGAGGTGCTCGCCATGACGGCGTTCGCCTGCCTGCTGTTCCGCTGGCTGTTCACCGATGCCGTGCGCAGCCTGCACCTGATGATGCTGGTGGGGATTGTTTTCGGCTTGCTGTTTCGTAGCCTGTCCAGTTTCGTGGTGCGCCTGATCGACCCGAATGAGTTCCTGGTCCTGCAGGACCGTCTGTTCGCCAATTTCAATTCGGTGCGCACCGACCTGCTGCCGATCGCCGTGGCGGCGGTGGCCGCGGCCACGCTGCTGGTGTGTCGCATGCGACGCTGCTACGACGTGCTGGCGCTGGGCCGCGAGATCGCGCTGAACCTGGGGGTGAACTACCGCCGCACTTTGTTGCTGACGCTGGCCGCCATTGCCGTGCTGGTGTCGGTATCCACCGCGCTGGTCGGACCGGTGACCTTTTTCGGCCTGCTGGTCAGCAATCTTGCCTACCAGTTGATGGGCGCCGACCGGCATCGCCATACCGTGCCGGCCGCGGTACTGCTCGCGGTGATCTTCCTGGTAGGCGGGCAGACCCTGCTGGAGCGGGTGCTGCAACTGGGCACCACGGTCAGCGTGGTCATCGAATTCGTGGGCGGAGCGATGTTCCTGGCCCTGATCATGCGCAGGGGACGCCAATGATCGATATCCAGCAAGTGAGCAAGCAATACGGCGACAGTCTGGTCGTCGAGCAAGTGACGCTGGCGTTGCCGGCGGGCGGCGTGACCGCCATCATCGGCCCCAACGGCGCCGGCAAGTCGACCCTGTTGTCGATGGTCAGCCGCCTGCTGCCTCCTTCGGCGGGCCACATCCAGGTCGATGGCCTGGATGTGGCCCGCTGTGACAGCCGTGAACTGGCGCGGCGCCTGGCTATCCTGCGGCAAGACAACCACCTGCCGCTGCGGCTGACCGTGCGCGACCTGGTGGCGTTCGGGCGGTTTCCACACAGCGACGGGCGCTTGACGCTGGCGGACAAGGCGCATATCGACCGCGCCATTGCCTACCTGGACCTGACTTCCCTGGCCGACCGCTATCTGGATGAAATGTCCGGTGGCCAGCGCCAGCGCGCGTTCGTCGCCATGGTGCTGTGCCAGGACACGCGCTATGTATTGCTGGACGAACCGCTCAACAGCCTCGACATGAAGCATGCCGTGGCCATGATGGGCACGCTGCGGCGCGCCGCCGACGAATTGGGCAAGACGGTGGTGCTGGTGTTGCACGACATCAACTTCGCTTCCTGCTATGCCGATCACATCGTGGCGATGAAGGCGGGCAGGGTGGCGCATTGCGGCACGCCAGCGACGCTGATCCGCCCTGAGGTGTTGGGACCCTTGTACGAATTGCCGATTGATGTGCATGAAATCAACGGCAGACGCATCTGCGTGTACTACCGTTGATGTGCGCGAGCCGCCGCCAGGGCGGCGTTGGACGTCCACCCGCCGGGTGGGCCAGGGCGGTTCCGCCTCGCGCGGCTTGCACAGACAGGCTTAAAAACATCTGAATTGGACGGGTGTCTCATTTATCGTGGCCGTCAGGCAACGTAACGAGAAAAGCATTGCGACTGATTCTCGTTGTCAAGAGAATGGCGACTCCTTCCATTTCAAACGACTTCGAAAGATCTGTCGGCCATGCACGTCCTCCGCCCCCTTTCCGCCGCCTTGCTCATCCTCGGTCCGCTCACGCCCGTGGCCGTCCACGGTCAGAGCGCCGCGCCCACCGCCACCTTGCCCGCCATCAGCGTGGTCGGCGGCGATGACCCGGCGCAAAGCTACAACCCGCCCGCGTCCACCAGCGCCACCAAGATCGACGCGCCGCTGCGTGACATCCCGCAAACCGTGAATGTGGTGCCGGCGCAGGTGCTGCGCGACCAGCATGCCCTGTCGGTGCAGGACGCCCTCAAGAACGTGCCCGGCGTCAGCTTTTCCACCGGCGATGGCCAGCGCGACCAGGTGTCGATTCGCGGCTTCACGGCTATCGCCGACCAGTTCGTCGATGGCTTCCGCGACGATGCGCTGTACTTCCGCGACCTGTCCAACGTCGAGCGCATCGATGTCATCAAGGGCCCGGCGGCGGTGCTGTATGGCCGCGGCTCGTCGGGCGGCCTGATCAACCGCGTCACCAAGAAGCCGGGCGAGGACATTTCGCAGATCGGCCTGAGCTACGGTTCGTGGAACGATCGGCGGCTCGACCTGGATGTCGGCCGCGCCAATGAAAGCGGCAGCATGGCCTGGCGCCTGACCGGCGCCGTCGAAAAGGGCGACAGCTATCGCGACAAGCAGTTCATCGACCGCAAGGCGTTCGCGCCGTCGGCCCAGTTCAAGCTGGGCGACAACACCACCTTCCTGCTGCAGACCGAATTCCTGGAAGACCGCCGCCTGACCGATTTCGGCATTCCGGCCTACCACGGCCGTCCGGTCGATGTGGACCCGTCCACCTACTACGGCGCCGAGAACGCGCGTGACACCGACTACACCCAGACCCGGGTCCAGTCCTACGCCGGCACGTTGACGCATCGCTTCAACGACAACTGGTCGCTGCGCAATGCCACCCGCTACTATCACTACACCCTCAACCGCAACAACACTCTGCCGGGCTCGGTCAACGAAGCCGCGCAGACCGTGTCGCTGACGCATGGCAACGTGCTGCGCGACGAACACGGCTGGACCAACCAGACCGAGCTGATGCAGCGCGCGCAGTGGGGCGCGGTGCGCCATGACATCCTGTATGGCGTCGAAGTGGGGCAGCAGAACAAGGACCTGGTGAACCGGTCGGCCGCGAACGTCGCGGTGGTCAATCTGTTCGATCCGCAATTGCCGACGCTGCAGCGCCAGATCACGGCGGCGCCGGGTTCCGACAACCTGGGCCGTTTCAATACGCTCGGCCTGTATGTGCAGGACCTGGTGTCGCTGGGCGAGCACTGGAAGGTGCTGGGCGGGGTGCGCCACGATCGTTTCGAACAGCGGACCGAGGACCGGCGCACCGGGCGGAACCTGTCGCGCACCGATTCCAACTTCAGCCCGCGCCTGGGCCTGGTGTTCCAGCCCGACAGCGTGCAGTCGTACTACGTGTCGTGGAGCCGTTCTTACCAGCCTTCGGGGGAAGCGTTCTCGGTGGCCGCCAACAACGTCGATCTGGCGCCGGAAAAGACCACCAACTACGAAGTCGGCGCCAAGTACGATTTCCTCGATGGCAAACTCTCGACCACGGTGTCGGTGTTCCGCCTGGAGCGCACCGATATCAAGGTCAACAACCCGGTCACCAACACCCTGGTGCCGGTGGGCACTCAGCGCACCGATGGCGCCGAGTGGACCTTGTCGGGCGACCTGTCCAACGGCTGGCGCGCGATGCTGGGATATGCGTACCTGGACGCGCGCGTGACCCAGTCGGTGGCCCGCGATGCCGGCCAGGATGTGCAGGGCAAGCGCGCCACGCTGACGCCGCGCCATGCCGGCAATGTCTGGATCACCAAGGACCTGGGCGAGGGTTTCGGCGTTGGCGCCGGCCTGAACCTGGTGGGCGCGCGCTTCGCCAACCCGGGCAATACCGTCAAGCTGCCAGGCTACGTCACGGCCGACGCCGCCGCCTGGTGGCGGCAGGGACCGTACTCGGTGCAGTTGAACGTCTACAACCTGTTCGACGCCGGCTACATCGTGTCGGCCCATGGCAGCAACGCCAACCTGAACATGCCGGGGGCGCCGCGCAATGCGATGCTGAGCCTGCAGTACCGCATGTAGCAGGGGCGCTGGCGTCCACGGCGGGCGCCAGCGGCCGCCGCGGCTTTCAGCGCAGCGGCGAGGCGTGGATCAGGCTGTCGCTTTCGAGCGCCGCCAGCGCGTCCAGGAATCGCCAGGCGAAAGAGCCGGGCCCGTCGGCCAGCGCGCCGGCGCGCTGGCCGGCGATGCCGAAGCACGACAGTGCCGCCACCGCGGCCGCGTAGGCGTCATCGCCGGCCACCGCGGCGAAAGCGCCTACCGTCGCCGTCAGCGCGCATCCCGTGGCGGTGACCCGCGGCATCAATGGCGAACCGCCGGTCACGCGCACCTCGCGCTGGCCGTCCGTCACGAAATCCACTTCTCCCGTGACCGCCACCACCGTGCCGCGGGTCCGCGCCAATTCGCGCGCCGCCTGTTCGGCCTGTTGCACCGGATCGCGCGCATCCACGCCCCGGCTGGCGCTGCGGCCGCCGGCCAGGGCAATGATCTCGGAGGCGTTGCCGCGGATCACGGCGGGCCGCAAGTCCAGCAGGCGCCGCACCGCGTCGCGCCGGAAGGCGGTGGCATGATGGGCCACGGGGTCCAACACCCAGGGTCTGCCGGCGCGGGCCGCGGCCGCCGCGGTCAGCAGCATGCTGTCCAGCCATGGCGTCGAGAGGGTGCCGATATTGATCACCACGGCGCCGCTGATGGCGGCGAATTCCGGCGCTTCCTCGGCCGCGTGCACCATCGCCGGCGAGGCGCCGATCGCGAGCAGTGTGTTGGCCGCGGTATTCATCGACACGAAGTTGGTCAGGCACTGCACCAGCGGCGCGTCGCGGCGCACCGCCGCATACAGGTCGCGCGAGGCGAGCGCCAGGGCGGAAAGGGAGGAATCGGAGATGGAGGCCATGCCAGCGGGTCCTTGGGCGAAGGCAACGGGCCGGGCGGGGCAGGGCGCCTTGCCGGCGCGCAATCGCGCATCCGCCGGCGGCCCCGCACCTTCCCTACGCCAGCATTGCCTGGATCAGGTTCGACGGGTCTCGCGCGCCGCGGACCGCGCAGGGGCGCGGCCGCCATCGGAATCTCAGCTTCTTGCCAAAGCTCCCCGGGTGGATGGAGCTATGTTCGGAGGGGCGCGAACGCTTGTCAAGCGGCGGCGCGGATGATCGTCGCTGCGGCCCGCCGGACCCTGGCCGGGCAGGGTTTTCCTGCGTAAACTGGCGCCATGCTACGCATCGACCATCTCACCAAACGCTACGGCGACCATCTCGTATTCCAGGGGCTGACGCACACCTTCGGGCCCGGCTGCGTGGCGCTGTGCGAAGAAGAAAGCACCGGCAAGTCCAGCCTGCTCGGCATCATTGCGGGCGTGATCGCGCCGGATGGCGGCGAGGTTTCGATCGACGGCCACTCCGTGGCCCGGGCGCCGGTTCAGGCCAAGGCCCGCCTGGCCTATGTGCCCGACAACTGCCTGGCGTCGCCGGAACAGACCGGGCGCGCGCTGCTCGAACGGGTCGCGGCGGAAAAGCGGGTGGCGGTCGATGACGCGGTGCTAGAGCTGGCCGCCCGGCTGGGGCTGGAACCGCACCTGGACAAGCGTTTCGAGCAGATGTCCACCGGCACGCGCCGCAAGGTCTACCTGACCGCGGCCGCCCTGGGCGATCCGGCCGTGATCGTGGCCGACGGCCCCAGCAACGGGCTCGATACGCCGGCACGGCGCGCGCTGGCCGAGTTGTTCATGGCCTGGGGCCGCGACCGGGTGGTGCTGTTCGCCAGCCACGATCCCGAACTGGTGCAGGCTTGCGGGGCGACGGCCATGGAGATCGCCGCGCTGCGCTAGCGCGCCGTCGCGGGGCTACTTGCCGCCCGTGACGTCGATGAACGTCCCGGTGACATACGAGGCCTCGGCGCCCGCCAGCCACAGGATGGCCCGTGCCACCTCATCGGGTTGGCCGCCCCGGCCCATGGGCACGGTGTCCTTGATGCGGTCCACCCGGCCCGGCTCGCCGCCGCTGGCGTGCATCTCGGTGTAGATATGGCCGGGACGCACGCAGTTCACGCGGATGCCCTCGCGCGCCACTTCCTTGGAAAAACCGATGGTGAAACTCTCCAGCGCACCCTTCGAGGCGGCATAGTCCACGTATTCGTTGGGGCTGCCCAGCCGCGCCGCGCCCGATGATATGTTGACGATGGCGCCGCCGCGGCCGCCGTGGCGCTGCGACATGCGCCGGGCCGCCTGCTGCGCGCATAGCATCGGCCCGATGGAATTGACCGCGAAAATGCGCTGCATGCGTTCGTGGCTCAGGTCTTCCAGGCGTGACTGGCGCGCAATGATCGCGGCGTTGTTGACCAGCACGTCCAGGCGGCCGAATTCGCGGTCGATGGCGGCGAACAGGCCGGCGACGTGTTCCGGGTCGGCGCTGTCGGCAAGCACCGCCAGGGCGCGCCGCCCCTGCGCCTGCACGTCGGCCACCACCGCCTGGGCCGCTGCCTCGTTCGAGACATAGCTGATGGCCACGTCATAGCCGTGCGCGGCGGCCAGCCGCGCGGTCGCGGCGCCGACGCCGCGGCTGCCGCCGGTGATCAGGATAACGGGGGCGGGGGAATCGGTGGCCATTGCGGAAGTCTCCTGCTGTGAGGTTTGGGATGATGCGGCGAGGGGCATGAGCCGTGGCCGTCACTATACTTCCCGCCGGGCCTTGCCTGCCCGGACACCCACTGGCGCGCTGCCGCAATTCCCCGGCGCGCAGGCGGGTCTAGGCGGCGCGCGGCGCGGGATGCCGATACACTTGCGCACGCCTCTGCACAGCGCCGCGCCGCTGGCGCTCAGGCAAGATAGGGCTGGCCCGCGCCCGGTTTTCTAGGAGTGGATTCATGGCACGCATTTTCATTACCGGCTCGGTTGACGGCCTTGGCCTGGCCGCCGCGCGCGCGCTGCTGGCGGACGGACACATGGTGGTGGTCCACGGCCGCAACCGCGCGCGTCTTGGCGCCGCGCGCGAGCTGCTGTCGCAGGGGGCGCTGGCCGTGGTGGGCGACCTTGCCGACCTGGCCCAGGCGCGGGATCTGGCGGACCAAGTGAATGCGCTGGGCCGGATGGACGCGGTCATCCATAATGCCGGCGTGTTCACCGGCGCGGCCATTCTGCCGGTCAATGTCATCGCGCCGTATGTGTTGACGGCATTGATGGAGCGGCCGCGCCGGCTGGTCTATCTGAGCAGCGAAATGCACTACGACGGCCGGCCGGACCTGGGCGGCATGGCCTGGGACGGCAGCCGCGAGAGCGGCTCGTATTCCGATAGCAAGCTGTTCGTGACGGCGCTGTCGGCTGCGGTGGCGCACCGGTGGCCGGACGTGATCAGCCACGCGGTCGATCCAGGCTGGGTGCCCACCCGGATGGGCGGGCCGGACGCGCCGGACGACCTGAGCCTGGGGCATGTCACCCAGGCCTGGCTGGCGGCGACCGATGATCCCGCGGCCCTGCGCAGCGGCGGTTATTGGCATCATCAACAACGGCGCGAACCGCATCCGGCGGCGCATGACGAGGCCTTCCAGGCGCGGCTGCTGGACGCCTTGCACGGCGCCACAGGGGTGGCGCTGCGCTGAGGCGGCAGCGTCGCCGCTGGCCCGGGGCAGGCCTGGCGGCGGTGTGTGGTCAGCGCATGTCGGCGCGCAAGGCCCGCAACGCGCCGGCCACCTCGTCCAACACCGGGCGCCATGTCTGCGCCGCGGGTTGGCGGAACAGGCGCAGCGACGGATACCACGGTGTGTCCGCGCGTTCCAGCAGCCAGCGCCAATCCGGCACGAAAGGCAGCAGGACCCAGGCGGGGCGGCCCAGCGCGCCGGCCAGGTGTGCCGGCGCCGAATCCACCGAGATCAGCACGTCAAGCAGCGTCAGGATCGCCGCGGTGTCGTCGAAGTCGCGGATCTCGCGGCTCAGGGACACCATGGCCAGGCCCGGCACGGGCGTATCGGCCTGGGCCGCCGCGTCTCCCTGCTGCAGGCCGACGAACGTGACGCCGGGTTGGGCCAGCGGCGCCAGGTCGGCCAGCGCCAGCGAGCGCTGCGCATCGCGCGGATGGCTTGGGCTGCCCGCCCACACCAGCCCCACCAGCGGGCGCGGCAACGCCGCCAACCGGCTGCGCCAGTGCGCCACGCGGCCCGGATCGGCCTGCAGATAGGCCGTGCGCACGGGCAGGTCCGCCAGCCGCAGTCCCAGCGCCTGCGGCAGGCTCAGCAGTTCGCAATGGCAGTCGAATGCGGGCGGCGCCGAGCCGGCCACGACGATCTCGTCGAAGCCGCCGGCGCGGTGCGCCAGGGCGTGGCAGGCTTGCTTGACTTCCAGAATGACGCGCGCGCCGCTGCGCACGCGGGCCAGCGCCAGCAGGTGCAGGAACTGGAAGGTGTCGCCGTAGCCCTGTTCATCGTGGATCAGCAGCGTCTGGCCGGGAATGGGACGGCCGTCCCAGCGCGGCCGCTGCACGTGACGCGCCCGCAGCGCCGTGTGCGCCAGGCGATAGCGGTAGCGGTATTCGCGCCAGCCAGCCGCGAAATCGCCTTGCGCCAGCAGGATCTCGGCCAGGTCGAAGCGCGAGGCGGCGTCGCCGGGATGGGCGCGCAGCGCCTGTTCCAGCAGGGCGCGCGCTTCGCCCAGTTTCCCCTGTCGCTGCAAGGCGAATGCGAGCAGCCGCGACAGCGCCACGTGCCGCGCGCCGCGCGCCAGCGCCTGGCGCAACAGCGTTTCGGCGGCGACGTATTGGCCGGCGCGCAGCAATGCCTCGGTCTCGGTCTGCGTGCGCTCGTCGTCGGCGGCCGGGGCTGGCCCCGGGTGTGCGGCGCCGTCGTGGGCTGGGGCGTGGCGCGCCCTGGCGCGCTCCAGCGCGGCGAGGATCCGAACGGCCTGCGGCACCAGCGGGTCGATCTCGATGGCGCGCCGGATCGCGGCCAGGGCAGCCTCATGCTGGCCGTCTTCGCCCAGCGCCACGGCCAGGTTGCTCAGCGCCGGCGCATAGTCCGGGTCGAGTTCCAGCGCGCGACGGTAATGGGCCAGCGCCTGCGGGTTGTCGCCGAGGCGCGTGCAGGTATTGCCAAGGTTGTTGTGGGTCTGCGGGTTGTCGGGACGCAGCGCGGCGACGCGCCGCAGGCATTCGAGACTGGCGCTGAGCTGGCCCGCTTCCTGCAGGATGATGCCCAGGTTGTTCCAGCCGTCGGCCAGCGCCGGGTCCGCCGCGACCGCGCGTCGCGCCGCGGCTTCGGCTTCTTCGAGCCGGCCCTGCTGGCGGCAGATTTCGGCCAGATTGCTGCAATAGGCGGCCGGCGCGGTGGCGGGCAGGCAGGCCGCGCGCAGATGCGCCAGCGCCAGATCGGGGTGGCCGTATGCGTGGGCGATCAGGCCCAGCAGATGTCGCGCGTCGGGTTGGTCCGGCGCCGCGTCCAGCACCCGCAGGCAGACGTGCTCGGCCTGCGCCGCCTGGCCGGCGTTCCAGTGCGCATGGGCCAGATTGATGGCTTCGCCGACGGTGAGCGGGCGGGCGGCGGGATCGGGGGTGGGGCCCAAGAAGTGCGCTCCCTGCAAAGGGCAATGGCGTTGGCGGAAACGGTCATTATCCCCGCGTCGCCGGAGGATTGGCCAGCCATCGGGCGGCAATTGGCCAGTCATTGCGCATTTCGGCCGCGCCCGAGACCAGGCGCGCGGTCGCGGACGGCCGCTGGCGGCGGTCCGCGGCGGCCATGCCGCGCCGCGATGGCCTTGCGGCCCCGCGGCGCGGCATGGCGCTTATGCCACCGTCACCGGAATCTGGCGCGGCTGGGCCTCGCGGACGCGCGGCACGCGCAGCGTCAGGACACCTTGCTTGAGGTTGGCGCTGATCGCCTCCTTGTCGAATTCCGGTCCCAACCGGAACGAACGGCGAAACAGCGGCTCGCGCAGTTCGCTGTGGATCAGGCGCAGTTCGCGCGGCACCGGCACGGCGGCTTCGCCTTCGATGACCAGCACGTCGGATTCGACCTTGATGTTCAGGCGCTCCTTGGTGACGCCGGGCAGGTCGGCCAGCACCGTGACGCCGGCGGTGTCCTCGAAAATGTCCACGGCGGGCAGGGTGGCGGGGCGCCGCTGCGCGGCGCGGCCTTCTTGTTCGACAACGAGTTCGTTACGCGTATTCATGATGGTATCTCCTGAACAATGCGACGGGCGGGCGTTACTGCACCGGGATGAGGCGCGGCTTGGAGGACTCCTTCTTCTTGATGGAGACCAGCAGACAGCCATCGACATAGCGCGCCTGCACGTTGTCGGCGTCGACGTCGGCCGGCAGTTCGATGGCGCGCGTGAATGAACCGTCGGCGCGTTCACGCGCGTAATAGCGCGCATTCTCGGGCAGTGCTTGCGCTTCGCGCGTGCCGCTGATCGTCAGCAGGCCCTTCTCGATGGACACTTTCAGGGTGTCCGGGTCGATGCCGGGAATGAATGCCACCACGACCGCGGCGTCATCCGACACGCCGATATTGACCGGCGGAAAATGTCCGCGCGGCAGGGCGCGCAGGTTGGCGGGCAGGCCCGCGCCGCGCAGGATGCGGTCCATCTGTTCCTGGACCGCGTCGAAGAAGGACTCGACACCGGTATCGGTGAATGGGTAGTTCGCCATGATTACCTCCCAAGATGGTTGGACAGGATCGGGGCCGCTTCATGCGTCGCAATCGCCAGCCGCTCGACCGCTTCAACGGAGATATAAGTGCGGTCCGCGCGGATTCAAGACCCCGCGTTTTTGATTCGTGAAATCGGTTGGCGCGAATGCATAGATGGCGTCGAAGATCGGCCCGCTAGGACGCGGCGGCGGCGGTCGTTCGCGCCGCGACGCAAAAAAAAGGCACCGCGCCCGTGGCGCGATGCCTTCACGCTGCCCGGTCCGAGCCGGATCAGAAGTCCATGGCTTCGGCCGGCGCCGCTTGCGGTTTGGTCTCTTCGGCAGCCTGGGCGACGGTGGCGTCCGTCGTCAGGATCAAGCCGGCGATCGACGCCGCATTTTGCAGCGCGGTGCGGGTGACCTTGGTCGGGTCGACCACGCCGATCTCCACCAGATCGCCGTACTCGCCGGTGGCCGCGTTATAGCCAAAATTGCCCTTGGCGTCCGCCACCTTGGCCACCACCACCGACGGTTCTTCGCCGGCATTGGCCACGATGGCGCGCAGCGGCGCCTCCAGCGCGCGCCGCACGATGCGGATGCCGGCATCCTGGTCGGCGTTGGCGCCCTTGAGGTCCTGTATGGACGCGCGGGCGCGCAGCAGCGCCACGCCGCCGCCGGGCACGATGCCTTCTTCGACCGCCGCGCGGGTCGCGTGCAGCGCATCGTCGACGCGGTCCTTCTTTTCCTTCATCTCGACTTCGGTGGCGGCGCCCACCTTGATGACGGCCACGCCGCCCGCCAGCTTGGCCACGCGTTCCTGCAGCTTCTCGCGGTCGTAGTCGCTGGTGGCGTCCTCGATCTGCTTGCGCAGCGTCTTGACGCGCGCGTCGATGGCTTCCTGCTTGCCGGCGCCGTCGATGATGATGGTGTCTTCCTTGCGCACCTCGATGCGCTTGGCGCTGCCCAGGTCTTGCAGCGTGGCCTTGTCGAGCTGCTTGCCGGTCTCTTCGGAGATGACGGTGGCGCCCGTGAGGATGGCGATGTCCTCCAGCATGGCCTTGCGGCGGTCGCCGAAGCCCGGCGCCTTGACCGCGGTGACCTTGAGCACGCCGCGCATGGCGTTGACCACCAGCGTGGCGAGCGCCTCGCCTTCGACATCCTCGGCCACGATCAGCAGCGGCTTGCCGGCCTTGGCGGCGCTTTCCAGCACCGGCAGCAGCTCACGCACGTTGGATATCTTCTTGTCGTACAGCAGCACCAGCGGGTCGTCGAGCTGCGCCACCTGCTTCTCGGGATCGGTGATGAAGTAGGGGCTCAGGTAGCCGCGATCGAACTGCATGCCCTCGACGATATCCAGCTCGTTGTCCAGCGACTTGCCGTCCTCGACGGTGATCACGCCTTCGCGCCCGACCTTGTCCATCGCGTCGGCGATGATCTTGCCGATCGCCTCGTCCGCGTTGGCCGACAGCGCCGCCACCTGCGCCGTTTCCTTGCTGGTGGAGATCGGCTTGGACAGCTTGCGCAGCGCCTCGACCACGCCGGACACGGCCTGGTCGATGCCGCGCTTCAGGTCCATCGGATTCATGCCGGAAGCCACGTACTTCATGCCTTCCTGCACGATGGCCTGCGCCAGCACGGTGGCGGTGGTGGTGCCGTCGCCGGCCACGTCGGCCGTCTTCGAGGCCACCTGCTTGACGATCTGCGCGCCCATGTTCTCGAACTTGTCCTTCAGTTCGATTTCCTTGGCGACCGAGACGCCGTCCTTGGTGATGACGGGTGCGCCGAAGCTGCGTTCGAGCAGCACGTTGCGGCCCTTGGGGCCGAGCGTCACCTTGACGGCGTCGGCCAGGATGTTGACGCCCTTGACCACGCGGGTGCGGGCGTTATCGTGGAATTTGACGTCTTTGGCACTCATGTCTTGCTCCTCAGTTCGCGATGGCCGGGCCTCAGGCGGCCTTCTTCAGTTGCTTGTCCTGCGGCGCGAGCACGGCGAAGACATCGTCTTCGCGCATGACCAGCAGTTCTTCGCCGTCGACCTTCACGGTCTGGCCGGCGTACTTGCCGAAAAGGATGCGGTCGCCCACCTTGAGTTCGGGCTCGCGCAGGGAGCCGTCGGCGTTGCGCTTGCCTTGCCCGACGGCTAGGACTTCGCCTTGCTCGGGCTTTTCGGCGGCCGAATCGGGAATGACGATCCCGGACGCCGTCTGGCGTTGTTGTTCGATTCGCTTGACGACAATCCGGTCGTAGAGGGGACGGATCTTCATGACTCTATCTCCTGAAGTCTTGATCATCAAAAAGTGAACGCCGGCGCATCGCCACGGCATCGCGCCGTCATGCGCCGGGCATCCGCGATCGGGATGCGCAAAAAATCTATGGGCGCGCCAAAAGCGCTTCAAGAGTCAAAAATGATTCAAAATGCAACTTAAAGAATCAAAAATCCATCCCCACGCCCGAGCCGGTAAAGCACCTTGCGGCGCAGTTCGCGGCCGTCCGGTTGCAGCGGTACCGGGCAGGGCAGGGTGCGTCCGCCGTCGGCGTCCAGCGTGCTGTCGTCGCCGTCCAGCTGGCGCCACAGTCCCCCCTTGCGCGGCCTGAACAGCCAACGCACGTAGCCCTTGCGCGCGGCCAGTGCGATCAGGTCCCGTTGGTCCGGGGCTTCCACCACGACCGGGTCGTCCGCAGGCGGCAGGTCGGAATAATCGGCGAAGGCGCGGTGGCCGGCCACGGCTTCCGCGACCGGCGCGTTCAGGCGCCACCAGGGGGGGCGCGCCACGCGCTCGACGTCCCAGGCCCCGAGCGCCCATCCGGCGTCGATGATCGCGCGGTCGAGCACGGCAAACTCGTGCCAGCGCAGGTTGAGCTGCACCGCCGAACCGGCGACGGCGCGCAGTCCGCCTTCGGCCATGCCATCACGGTGAAAGCCATGCCAGTGAAGCGTGAGAATCAGCGGCGTGTCGGCCTTGCGGATGGCGCTGGCCGTCACGGCGTATAGCGGCATTCGCAGGGCCGCGGTGTGCGAAGCGATCGTTTCGATGATATCCATGCGTGCGACTCCAACGACGGGCCTGCCCGGCAGGCCACGGTAACGATTTCGCTGAAGCAAATTTATCGCTTCGCGTGGCGATGCTCAAGATCGCGGCCGCGCCGCGTCGATACGGCGGCGGCGACAGTACCGGCACGGTCAGCGACAAGGGCGCGGCGGCCCGCATGGCTCTGTCCAGGCACCTAAGGGCGCTGGATGTCGTGTCGATGAAATGAGGCGCGCCATGCGGATTCGACAAACCGAAAGAAAGGTCCCATGGACGTAACTTTGAGCGGCAGGATGGGCGGTCCCGAGACCGGCGTGCCTTTCATGGCCGCTGTCGTCATGGATCGCCGGCGCCTGAAGGCCGCGCTGGCGCCGCTGCAATTGGCTGGCCTGGCCGCGCTGGACATCACGCTGCATGTGGGCGGCAGCATCAGCGACCACATCGCGCAGGCCCCGCGGGCGCGGCATCGCTGGACCTGGCCGCGCTGCGCCAGGCCATCAGTGCCACGGTGTGGCGCCAGGGCGGTGGCGCGGACGGGAGCGCTCAGAGGCTCGCCGGCGCTCCGGTATAGTGCGCAGATTCGACTCTTGCGGCTGATAATCCCGATGCGCTTGCCTGCCCCTTGTCTTCGTCGTTTCCGCCCTGCCGTACTGGCCCTGGCCGTCCTTTCAATTGCCATGCTGGACGTCCATGCCGCCCAGCGCACCGTCTACAAGGGCACGTTGCAAGGCGCCGGCGAAGTGGTGCTGGAACTGGACGACGCGGCTGGCGCCGACGGGGTCGTGAGCGGTCGCTACTTCTATCCCCGGAGCGGCGTCGACATTCCCTTGCGCGGCACGGGCGATCTTCTGTACGAGCCCAAGCCCCGTCCGGCGCGGCCGCCCGCCTCGGACCAGGCCACGATCGACGCGGCCGACCGCGCGGCAAGCTGGCAGGGCGCGCGCGATGCCAAGGGCTATCGCGGTCAGTGGACCGACACGCGCACCGGCAAGCAACGCCGCTTCGACCTGCAACGAGTGGCCGCTTACGACACCGATCAACTCGAACGCGACCGCGCCCAGGCGCGCGCCGCGCAGACCGATCTGGGCGACATCGACCTCAAGGCCGGCATCGACGCCACCCGCGCGCCCTATGAAACGCTGAAGCTGGCCGGTCACGCCAAGCCCGTGGGCAAGGATGTCGGCGCGGGCGCGGTGGCCTACCGCATGTGGGTGGATCCGCGCACCCGGTTCGGCTACCCGCGGCTCAGCCGTCATCCCGATGCACAGGTCATGCGGCGCGTCAATGACCTGCTGGAACAGCGCCACTGGCGCAAGAGCCTGGGCGCGCTGGAATGCATGGCGTCCGCCTATACCAGCACGAATCCCGGCGCGGGCACCCTGGGGGGCTTCGACGAGGAAGACGTCAACGTCACGTGGCTGTCGCGCGCGCTGATGACCGTGACCGAAGCAGGCAGCCTGGATTGCGGCGGGGCACATCCGTTCAATCATTTCGAACCGTATACCTTCGACCTGCTGCGTGGCGAATACCTGGACTGGAACCGCGTGTTCGACGCCTACGCACCGGGCAAACACACCTTCGGCCGTGAACCCAGCGCCGCGCTGTCGAGGTTGGTGGAGCAGGTGGTCAAGGCCGGTCCATCAGGGAGCCAGGCCGAGCAGCATCCCAGCCTCGAAGATTGCGCCGACCTCTGGCCGCAATACCTGGCCCTGGGCGCCACCTCGCCGGGCGCGTTGAGCCTGGCGGTGTCCGGCGTGGGCCACGCCTCGGGCGCCTGCCTGGGCACGCACGGCCGCGTGCCGTTCCAGGCGTTGCGGCCGTACCTCAAGCCGGGTGGCCAGGCGTATCTGGCGATTGACTGAGCGGGCGCGGCGTCGCTGCGGTGGCGCGGCTTGCACGCACGGGGGCTCAAACGGATTAACGGCGTGTCATCGTTGACGGTGCGATGCCCGGCGCACAGGATGAGTCCTTGCCGTTCTGGATATGGCGAGCAGACCGCAGGATATGAGCATGCCCTGCTATAAGCGGCATGCGGTGAAAGGGGAATCCTCGGCCTGCATTGCCTGCATCAGCCATTTGCAAAGCGGCGCCGATGTGCCGGTGCGGCAATGGGGTGAGGCGCCGGCTTTTCTTCGCTGCGCGTTCGGGTCCGCGCCAATGACGCCTCAATCCTCCTGCAGCAGCGCCAACACGTTCTGCGCCAGCTGGTTGGCCTGCGTCAGCGCCACCTTGCTGGCCTGTTGCAGGATTTGCTGCCGCGTCAGGTTGGACGTTTCGACGGCGAAGTCCGCGTCTTCGATGCGGCCACGCGCCTGGATGAGGATATCGGCGGTGTGGGTCAGGTTGGTGATGACCGAGCCCAGGCGGTTCTGCACCGCGCCCAGCTCGCCACGCAGGCTGTCCACCTGTGCCAGCGCGTGGGCCACGCGCTTCATGGGGGCGACCTTGACGTTGACGGTCGGGGGCGCGTCCTTGGGCTTGAAGGACACCTCGCCGCTGGGCGCAATGCTGATGTCGTAGAAGTTGCCGTCGCTGCCGCTGATGACATATTCGCCATTCGCCTGGCCGCTGGCGTTCATCAGGTAGTGGACCTTGGTGTCGGCGTCGAACAGGGGGCGGCCGTCTTCGGCGGTGGGGACGGGCGCGAGGCTGCGCCGGAAATCCAACAGCCGGATGGGCGTGTCTTTCTGGACGACATCGGCCGTGGGCGCAAGGGCGGGAGGCGGCGCCGCCGGCGGCGGCGCGGGCGGTGCCGCCGGCGCGGCCGGAACCGTGATGGCCGTGCCGGCAAAATGGGCCGTTGCGGTGGCCAGCGCCGCCTGTTCGGCCGGACTCAGTTTCGCGAGATCGATGGCGGGCAGCGCGGCGAGGTCGATATCGAGCACGCCGCCGGTGGGCAAGGGCAGCGGGTCCAGACGGTAGTTGGTGACGCTGAGGGGCGCGATGGCGCCATGCTCTTGCACGATATAACGCGGCGCGCCATTGAAATCGTAGCGGAACACGTGCGCGTTGAGCCCGGTCAAGACGGTGGCGCCGATCCGGATGTGCAGCGTGGCGGTGGTGGTCGCCGGGGGCGCCGCCACGGGCGGCAAGGCGCCCACGGGCGGTGGCGCGGCGACCGGCGGCGCGGGCTCGGCGTGGGCGCTGATGACCGTCTTGTCGGTGCTGGCGCCCAGGCGGGGATCGTGCACCACGTCGAGCCGGTCCAGGTTCAGGGTCTGGGTGTCGATGCGCCGGGTCTTGATGTCGATGGTGTCGCCGTCATGCGCACCCGTCTGGATCGTCAGGTCGGCGTCCTGGGACAGGGCCTCCAGCTGGTTGAACCGGGTCTGGTGGGAAATGCGTTCGATCTCGCCCAGTTGCTGGTCGATCTCGGCCTGGATGGCCTGCAGATCGCCGGGGGAATTGCTGCCATTCTGCGCCTGTACGGCGAGTTCGCGGATGCGTTGCGGGCTATGGCCCATTTCGCCCAGCGCGCCTTCGATGGTTTGCGCCAGCGAGATGCCGTCATTGGCGTTGCGCGCCGCCTGGTGCTGTCCGCGAATGTGGGCGGTGAAGTGGCTGGCGACGGCGTTGCCGGCGGCATCGTCGGCTGCGTGATTGATGCGCAGCCCGGAGGACAGGCGTTCCAGCGCCACGCCCTGCGCCGATTCCGATTTGGCCAGTTGGCTTCGTGCCCGCAATGACAGGGTCTGGGTTCTGATCGAGGGCATGCGCGACTCCAATGCAAGACGGAAATGCTAGTCATGGACTGGCCGGCCGTCTCGGTTAACGCCTGAATCCCGGATTGATCCGAGGGCGCCTCGCATGGCCCTGGGAAGCGGGCCGGCGTTGCGGCGCCGCGTCCCGCGCCGTTTCGGTCAGACGGGTCCGCGCCGCGCGTCAGGCCGCGCCGGACACCGCTTGCGCTTTGAACCAGCGCCGCAGGTCGTTCACGCGATCGGGGGCGTCGGCCCGGGCATAGAGGCTGAACCGGCCGCCCGTTTCCCGGAATCCCAGCGGCGCGGCCAGCCGGCCCGCGCGGATGTCCGCCTGTACGAGCTCGCGGGGCGCGATGCCGATGCCCAGGCCCGCCGCCGCGGCTTCGAGCATGTGGCCCAGCTGATCGAACCGGCGCCCCGGCTGGAGCGGGTCCAGCGTTACGCCGCAGGCCTGCGCCCAGTGGTCCCAGGCAGCGGGACGCGAGGCGGTATGCAGCAGCGGCGCCTCCAGCACATTGGCCGGTTCGCGGATGCGCCGCGCAAGGTCCGGCGTGCAGACCGGCCCGATGGCTTCCAGGAACAGCGGCAGCGCCTCGATGGCGGGCGACTGGTGGGTGTCGGCCACGATCAGCACATCGACGACGCGCCGCTCCAGCAGGGCAATATCGGTGGCGGTCTGCAGCCGCACCTGGATGCCAGGATGGTCGCGCTCGAAATGCTCCAGCCTGGGGATGATCCAGTTCGACAGCAGGCTGGCCGGCGCGCCCACCACCACATGGGGCAATGCCGGGCGGCCACGCAGTTCGGCCAGCCGCTGTTCGAGCATGTCGAACGCCGGCAGGCACGCGCGTTGCAGGTCCTGCCCGGCGGTGGTGAGCCGCACGCCTTCCGAATGACGCTCGAACAGTTTGCTGCCCAGCCAGCGCTCGAGCTGGCGGATCTGTTGGCTGACCGCGCTGTGCGACACGCCAAGCGCTTGCGCGGCGAGCGAAAGATTGAGGTGGCGGGAGGCGCTGTCGAAAAAGCGCAGGGCGTTCATCGAGGGCAGGTTTCGCATGCGATTGATATTAGAAAATCTAACATTAATGCGCAAGAAATCTATGATTTATTTCGCAGTTTTCCCTGGATAACATGGTTGCCACGTTCTCGAAGGGCTGAAACCATGTCTTTTACTTCACATCCAGAATTTCCCGATGCGTCGGGGCAGTTCGGCGGCTACGGCGGCCGTTACATGCCCGAGACCCTGGCCCCGGCGCTGGACGCGCTGGAACGCACTTATCGCGCCGCCCGGGAAGACCCCGGATTCTGGGCCGAGTACCGCGCCATGCTGGCCGACTACGTGGGGCGCCCCAGCCCGCTGCTGTATGCCGGGGCGATCAGCGATGAGTTGGGCGGCGCGCGCCTGTTTCTCAAGCGCGAAGACCTGAACCACACCGGCGCCCACAAGATCAACAATTGCCTGGGCCAGGCACTGCTGGCCCGGCGCATGGGCAAGCGCCGCATCATCGCCGAGACCGGCGCGGGCCAGCACGGGGTCGCCACGGCCACGGTGTGCGCGCTGTATGGCCTGGAATGCGTGGTCTACATGGGCGCCGTCGACGTGGCGCGCCAGGCTTCCAATGTGGCGCGCATCAAGACGCTGGGCGCCGAAGTGCGGCCGGTGCGCGATGGCAGCGCCACCTTGAAGGACGCGATGAATGCCGCCATCCGCGACTGGATCGCGCATCCGGACGATACCTATTACCTGCTGGGCACCGGCGCCGGTCCGCACCCCTATCCCTGGCTGGTGCGTGAATTGCAGAAAGTGATCGGCGAGGAGACCCGGGCGCAGATCGTCCAGAAGACAGGGCGGCTGCCGGACGCGATGGTGGCCTGCGTGGGCGGCGGCTCGAACGCCATCGGCTTCTTCCATCCCTTTCTGAACGACGCCGGCGTGCGGTTGTTCGGCGTCGAGGCGGGCGGACGCGGCACCCATACCGCCGAGCACGCAGCCAGCATTGGCGAGGGATCTCCGGGCGTCCTGCATGGCTGCCGCAGCTATTTCCTGCAGGATGCGGATGGCCAGATCCAGAACGCGCATTCGATCTCGGCGGGCCTGGATTACCCGGGCGTCGGGCCCGAGCACGCCTTGCTGCACGACACGGGCAGGGTGGTTTACGAGTCGGTCACCGACGCCGAGGCGGTCGATGCATTTCTTTGGTTGACGCGGCGCCAGGGCATCATTCCCGCGCTGGAAAGCGCGCATGCCCTGGCCTACGCCCGCAAACTCGCGCCACATATGGCGCGCGACCAGTCGCTGGTGGTCTGCCTGAGCGGACGCGGCGACAAGGACATGGACTCGGTGCTGCAATTCACAGGGGAAGCGCGATGAACCGTCTTGAACGAACCTTGGCCAGCCTGCGCAGCGCCGGCCGGGCGGGCCTGGCCGCCTATTTCACGGCGGGCGATCCTTGCTATGACGACTGCCTGGCCTTGTTGAAAGGACTGCCCGCGGCGGGCGCGGACGTGATCGAGCTGGGCATGCCGTTCAGCGATCCGATCGCCGACGGGCCGGTGCTGCAGCGGGCCAACGCGCGTGCGCTGAAGGCGGGGCAGACGTTGCGGCGCACGCTCGAACTGGTCGCCGCCTTCCGCGAGGACGACGCGCACACGCCGGTCGTGCTGATGGGCTACATGAATCCATTGATGCGCTACGAAGCGGCCAGCTTCATGGCCGACGCCGCCTGGGCCGGCGTCGATGGCCTGATCCTGGTGGACCTGTCGCCCGAGCACGCCGCCGGCATCGAACGGCTGGCGCGGCGGCACGGCATCGCCGTCATCAGGATGACCGCGCCGACCACGCCGGACGAACGCCTGGAGCGCGTGCTGGCCGGCGCCAGCGGGTTCATTTACCACGTCATGCTGGCGGGGACGACGGGCGCCGCGCTGCCGGCCGATGCCACCATTGCGGACGCGTTGGCGCGCGTCAGGGCCCGCACGCCATTGCCCATCGCGGCCGGTTTCGGCGTGCGTACCGCGGAGCAGGCGCGGGCGGTGGGCCGCCATGCGGACCTGGTCGCCGTGGGCACGCGGCTGGTCGAAACCCTGGCGGCCGGCGGGGTGGGCGCAGCGCTGGCGGAAGTGCGGACCTTGGCTGGCGCGGCGCGGACAGCGCGTTGAAGCGTGGCGATGACGTCCCGCGCGGCGGCGGCGCGGCGCGCGCTTGCGGCCGGCCGGGGTGGATAAAGCCGTTCACTGACTGATCCGTCGCGTGCGCCGCGACCCTATGCTGGTCCGTATTGCAGGAGGCGGACATCAAAGGGCGCATATTCTGCCTGGCCGTGGTGGCGGGCGCGGGGGCGGTGCAGGGCTTGGCGGCCCTGCCGGGCGTGGGGTTCTACATTGCGGCGGGCGTGGCCGGCACGCTGTTGCCGCTGGCCGCGCGCCGCTGGCCAGGGCGGGTGTCAGGGGTGGCGGCGGCGCTGGGGCTGGGCCTGCTGCTCGGCGCGTTCGATGCCGCGTGGCAGGCGCAGCGGCGGCTGGATGACGCGCTGGCCGACGTGCACCAGAATGCCGTGGCGCGGCTGGCGCTGCGCGTCGTAGAACTGCCCGACGACGACGAGCGCGGCGTGCGCTTCACCGCCGAGCAGGTGGGGCCGGCGCAGCCGGGAATTCCCCGACGCATTCTGGTCTCGTGGCTGGCGCCGCAAGGCGCGCCGGTGGGCGGGCGGCCGGGCGGACCGCAAAGCCTGCCCGCGCGGGTAACGCCGGGCGCGCCGCGCGTGATTCCCGGGCAGATATGGCGCATGGCGCTGGTGCTGCGCCGGCCGCACGCGCCGCTCAACCCGGACGCCCCGGATGGCGAGGCGCGCCTGTTCGCGCGCGGCCTGCGGGCCACCGGCACGGTGCGCGGGCAACCCCGTCTGCTGGACGACCGGCCATGGGCGTCGGCCGGCATTGCCATCGAACGGGCTCGCCACCGGGTGCGCGAGGGCATGCGGCGCGCGCTGGATGGCCACCGTTACGCGCCGGTGCTGATCGCCCTGGCGATCGGCGACCAGGCGGGCGTGGCGCGCGAAGACTGGGTCGTTTTCAATCGCGCCGGCATCACCCATCTGGTGTCGATCAGCGGCATGCACGTGACCTCGATCGCCGGCCTGGCGGCCTGGCTGCTGGCGGCCTGGTGGCGGCGCGCGCGCTGGCGCGGCATGGGCTTGGCCGAGTTCGTGCCGGCCCGCGTCGCGGGCGGCGCCGCGGCGGCCGTGGTCGGGTTGGCGTATTGCCTGCTGGCAGGTTGGGGCGTGCCGTCGCGGCGCACCTTCTTCATGTTGCTGCTGGTGCTGGCGGCCCTGGGGTCGCGCTTGCGAGTCTCGGCGGGACGGGTGCTGGCGTTCGCGGCCGCGGCAGTGGTGCTGCTGGATCCCTGGGCGCCGCTGGCGGCGGGTTTCTGGCTGTCGTTCGGCGCCGTGGCGATCCTGTTGCGCGTGGCGCAGGCGCCGCGCGACGCGCAGGCCGGCTGGCGCCAGCGCTGGGCCGCGGCGTTGGCGCAGGCCGCGCGCCTGCAGCTGACCGTCACGCTGGGGCTGACGCCGCTGCTGGCGTTCCTGGTGCACCAGGTGTCGCTGGGGTCGCCATTGGCCAACGCCGTGGCGATTCCCGCGGTGACCTTCCTGGTCACGCCCTTGGCGCTGTTGTGCGCGCTGTTGTCAGCGACGCCGGGCATGGCGGCGGTGGCCGCGCTGGCTGGCCAGGCGGGGGCGGGCGTGTTCGGCGCGGCCATGGTGGTGGTGGCGCGCGTGGCCCACGCCGATTGGGCGAGTTTCACGGTGGCGGCGGCGCCGTGGCCGTGGTTGGCGTGGGCGGTCGCGGGCATGACTTGGGCCTTGCAAGCGCCGGGTTGGCCGCTGCGCCGGTTGGGGTGGCTGTGCATGTTGCCACTGCTGTGCTGGCGGCCGGAGCGGCCCGAGCCGGGCTACTGGCGCATGAGCGCGATGGATATCGGCCAGGGCAGCGCGATCCTGGTGGAAACCGCCAGCCAGTCGCTGTTGTTCGATGCGGGGCCGCGTCATTTCGGCGGGGGCGACGCGGGCGAACGCGTGATCGGGCCGCAGTTGCTGGCGCGCGGCATCGGACGGCTCGACGTGCTGGTGCTGTCGCACGCGGACTTGGATCATGTGGGCGGTACCCGCTCGGTGCTGGCGGCGCTGCCGGTGGCGCGCAGCTATGCGTCGTTCGACCTGGCGGCATGGCTGCGCCGCGATGCCCGGCTGTGGCCCTCCGCCGTGCGCGATGTGCCGCCTGCGCAGATGCTGCGCTGCGAACGTGGCGATGGCTGGCGCATCGATGGCGTGACCTTCACGTTCCTGCATCCAGCGGCGGGTGCCGCCGATCCGGGCGGCGATCGTAACGCCAGCAGTTGCGTGCTGCGGGTGGAAGGAGCCGGCCATTCGCTGTTGCTGACCGGCGACATCGGCGTGGCGCAGGAGCGCGAGCTGGCGGCGCTGGGACTGCCCCCGACCGACATCGTGCTGGCGCCGCACCACGGATCGGGCGGGTCCTCAGGCCGCGAGCTGGTGATGGCATCGCGGGCCGGTCACGCGATCGCGCAATGCGGCTACCTCAACCGCTTCGGCCATCCGGCGCCGGCGGTGCAGCGGCGCTGGCTGCGTGCCGGCGCCGCGTTCTGGCGCAGTGACCGCGACGGCGCGGTGATGGCCGAGTCGCGCGCGGACGGGCTGCGGGTGTGGGCCCAGCGCGAGCGCGAGCGGCGTTATTGGCACGGGCGCTGAATGGGCCGGGGGGAGGCGGGCTGGCGCCCGGGCAGGGCGCGGCGCATCGTCGGTGTCACCGCGCTCGACGCCCCCACGCGTTCGACGCCCCGCAAGCGCCTCAGACAGCCGCTTCGCTCACGCCGCACCACTGCGCAATGAATAGCGCGATGGTCTTGGTGATCAGGCGCAGCGACTCCAGGTGCACGCGTTCGTCGAATCCATGGATATCGAGTGACTTCGGGCCGTACACCAGCGTCGGCATGTCGCCGTAGATCACGAACACGCGGGCATCCAGATAGCCAGGCGTGGTGAAGCTCTGCAGGTCGCTTTTGAAAGCCTGTTGGTGGCAGGCGCGCAGGGTGTTCTCGGCGGCGCTGCCTTCTTCCAGCACGTAGCCTTCGGCGTAGAAGCCGGTGTACGTGACTTGCGGCGGCGTGCCGCCCAGGCGCGGATCGGCGACCGCGTCGCGCAGGCAGGCGTCGATCTGCGCGCGGGCCTCGTCTGCGGTGGTGCCGGGATAGATCGCGGCGCGCACATCGAACTCGCACCAGGGCGGCACCGTCGACGGCCAGTCGCCGCCCTCGATCTTGCCGATGTTGAAGTTGATCGGATGATCCAGGTGCTCGAAATGGCGGTGGCAGTGATGTTCGGCGTTCCACTTGGCCTCGATGCGGCGCAGCGCTTCGATGGCCGCGTAGGCGGCATCGATGGCATTGAAGCCGTTGGCCATTTCGCGGGTGTGGGTAGGATGGCCCTGCACGCGGACCTTGAACCACAGCACGCCCACGTTGGCGCGCACCAGCATGTTCTCCTCGGGTTCCGGAATGATCACGGCATCGGCGCGGTAGCCGCGCAGCAGCGCCGCCAGGGCGCCGTTGCCGGTGCATTCCTCTTCGACCACCGACTGGAAATAGATCGGGGCGCCGGGCGCATAGCCGGCCGCGCGCACGGCATCGTAGGCATACAGGTTGGCGACCAGCCCGGCCTTCATGTCGGCCGCGCCGCGGCCGTACATCCAGCCGTCGATGATGGCCGGGTCCCAGGGCGAGCGGCTCCACATGTCGGCCGGTCCGGTCGGCACCACGTCGATGTGTCCGTTCAGGATGAGCGAGCGACCGGTCTGCTGCTCGGGACGATATGTGCCCACGACGTTGAAGGCGTTTTCGTACGACACGGTCACCGGACCGAAGCCGGGATGCGATTCGATGTCGCGGACGTCGATTTTCCAGCGGTCCATGGCAAAGCCGCGCCCGCGCATCGCCTCGAACAGAAAGTCCTGCGCGGTATGCTCCTGTTCGCGCAGCGATGGAAACCGCACCAGTTCCTGGGTGAAGGCCAGTTGCGCATCGAATTGCGCGTCGACCGCCTGCAGGATGCGGCAGGTCTGCTCCTCGGAAAGCGCCGGCGGGGTGGTGGAGGTGGCTTGCGTCATCGTGTTTCCTTGAGTGGTCGAATGCGGAATCAAGCGGCCGGCGCGTGCGCGGCGCGCGGCGTGTCCAGTGCCAGGCGGCGCTTGTGGCCCGCCAGTGCCCAGATGGAGACCAGCGTGATGGCCGACAGCGTCGAATAGAAGATCGCCAGCGGCAGCCACTGGCCGGGATAGTGATAGGTGAGCCAGGTGCCGATCAGCGGCGTCATGCCGCCGGCGACCGCGCCGCACAGCTGGTACGACAGCGAAATGCCGGAATAGCGCACGTGCACTGGGAACGCCGCGCTGATGTAGCCGGCCATGGCCGAGTAGATCGCGGCCATGAAGACCAGCACGATGGCGATGCCGGCAACGATGCTGTAGGACGTGCCTTGCGTGACCAGCATGAACATGGGGTAGGGCGCCAGCACCGAGCAGACCGCCGCGGTGATGAGCACGCGGGTTGGGCCCAGGATGTCGGCCAGCCAGGCCGCCAGCGGTTGCACGAAGAACTGGATGATGGCGACCACGAACAGGCAGTCCAGGATCAGCTTGCGGTCCAGGCCCATCGTCTGGGTGGTGTACGACAGCATGAAGGTGTTGGTGAAGTAGATGCCGCCGATCGCCACGGTGCACACGCCCATACACAGCAACACGGTGCGCCAGGCCGTGCGCAGCACTTCTTTGGCCGGGATCTCCGCGCGTTCCTGGCGTTCCAGCACTTGGGCGAAGTCGGGCGATTCGTTGACGCCGATGCGGATGAAGTAGCCGACCAGCAGCAGGAGCGCGCTGATCAGGAACGGCACGCGCCAGCCCCAGCTGACGAAGTCGGCCTCGTCCAGCGCGGTCAGCAGGCGGAAGGCCAGCAGCGACAGGATCAGGCCGGCCGGGCTGCCCAGTTGCGCGAACGAGGCCGCGAAGGTGCGGCGGCGTTGCGAGGCGTGTTCGCCCGCCATCAGCACCGCGCCGCCCCATTCGCCGCCGACCGCCAGGCCTTGCGCCAGGCGTAGCAACAGCAACAGGGCGGGCGCCCACAAGCCGGCACTGGCGTAACTGGGCAGCAGGCCGATGCCGACCGTGGCCAGGCCCATGATGACCAGGGTGGCCATCAGCGCCTTCTTGCGGCCGACCCGGTCGCCCAGGTGGCCGAAGACGACACCGCCAAGCGGACGCGCCAGGAAGCCGGCCGCGAAGGTGCCGAAAGAAGCCATGGTGCTGACGAACGGGTCGGCGGTGGGGAAGAACACCTTGCCGAACACCAGCGCGGCGGCGGTGGCGTAAATGTAGAAGTCATACCACTCGATGGTGGTGCCGACGAAGGCGGCTGTCGCGGCGCGCACGGGCTGGCGCGCCGCCGATGCAGGGGCGGAAGCGGTCATGGTTTTCCTCTTGGGGTGTTTTCGTTGTTCGAAGGCGTGTTTATCGCTCCCGCCTAGATATAACGTCAATTTATGATTTTTAATTTTTCACTTAAGTAGAATTGATGTTTTGGCAATTTCAGCGCAAGTCTCCGATGAAGAACACCCACCCCGACGTCCGCGGCGGCGACCGCCTGGACTGGAATCTGTTGCGCACCTTCCTGGTGATCGTGCAGGAGCGCAGCATCAGCGGCGCGGCCGCCAAGCTGCACCTGACGCAGTCGGCCGTCAGCCAGGCGCTCAAGCGGCTGGAGGAACAACTGGGCCGGCGCCTGGTGGAACGGCACAACCAGGCCTTCACCGTCACCAACGCTGGCGAGGAAGTGTGCCGCGCGGCCGAGGCCATCTACGGCAACGTGGCGCAGTTGCTGACCGATGTGTCGCAGACGGAGGTCGAGGCGACCGGCCGTATCCACCTGCTGGTGGCCAGCCGCATTCATTCGCAGGTCTATGACAACTTCTGGGCGCGGTTCCACCAGGCCTATCCGCGCATCGAGGTGCAGATGGACGTGCTGCCCAGCAGCGAGATCGTCACGCTGATGCAGCAGCGGGCGGCCACGGCGGGCATCGCGCTGTGCCGGCAGATGCCCAAGCGCCTGGAAAACAAGGTATTTCTGCAGCAGCGCTATGCGCTGTTCTGCGGCCGCAACCATGCGCTGTTCGGACGGCAGGACCTGCGCATCGAAGACCTGATGGGCGAGAACTTCGTGTCCTTTGCCAGCGATGCGCTGGGCGACAGCCTGTCGCCGTTGACGATCTTTCGTGACCAGCGCGGCTTTTCAGGGCGGGTGGTGGCGACGTCGACGCAGCATGACGAAGTCAAGCGCCTGCTCATCGCGGGCTTCGGCATCGGTTGCCTGCCCGAGCACAGCGTGCGGCGCGATCTGGCCGAGGGCCGGCTGTGGCGCCTGCCGCCCGGCGAAGGCGTTTGCTCGGTCGACCTGCACCTGCTGTGGCATCGCGATGCGCCACGTAGTCCCGCCGAAACCGCCTTCCTGACGCACTTTCGCGACTACATCGATGGGTTCACCATGGCCGAGCGGCTGGCGTCCGACAACGTGCCGCCACGTTGAAGCGCGCGGCCGACGGGCGGCGTGTCAGCGCGGCGCCAGCGCAATGCCGTCGCGTACCTGCCTGAACATCGCCAGGGCGGCCGGCATGGCGTCGCGCTGGGTGGCGCAGGCCATGCGGATGCGGCCCTGCGGCAACGGCAGCTCGGCGTAGTACTCCAGTGTGTCGGCGTGGCCGGGGCCGGCGCCGGGCGCGACCACGTAGTCGATGCCCTGGCGGCCGGCCAGCATGTAGTGGTCGTACAGCTCGATGCTCGCGCGGCGCTGGCGCTGCCGGCGCTCGGCGGCCTTGACCTGTGCCTGCCAGGTTGGCGCGGCGGGCGCCTTGGCGCTCCGTGCCAAGGGGGGCGCGGCCAGGAAGCCGACGCGGCACAGGTATTTGGCGTCTTGCGCCCGCGGTGGGAAGCCGTTGGGGCCGGAGATTTCGATCAAGGCGTCGAAGCGCCCGCGTTCCGGCGCGGGGCCGGCCCGCAAGGGCGACGGCACGGTGACGGCCAGGCCGCTGGCGGCGTCGGCGTAGCGGCGCCGCACGATGTCGACGGGCGGGCCCCGATCCTCCGCGCGGCCGCCCGCTGGTTCGGCTTGCTCCTGCTGGAATCGCAGCGGCAGGCTCAGCGTGGTCTTTTCGCCGGTCATGTCGGCGGGAAAGGCGGGCAGCGGCCCGGCGCGCTTGACCATCCGGGTGGCGGCAAGGTCGACCGCGTCGTCGCCGGACGAGCGATCGACGCTGATATGGGCAATGCTGCCGTCGCGCAGCACGATGATCTTCAGCGACAGGCTGATCGGGCCATCCAGCCGCCGGGCTTCGGGCGGGAACATGAAGCTGCTGATCATGTGCCGCTGCACGGCCCGGCTCCACTCGGCCTGGTTGGCGGGCGCGGCCGCGAACACGGGAGGCGCGGCGCAAGCCAAGGTGAGGGTCAGGCTACAGGCAAGCATGCGCCAACGCATACGCAGGTCTCCGGTCAGGGGCGGCGCCGGCGTGGCCGGCTGGATGTGAAAGCGAGCATACCCGCGTGGCGCGCTCGGCGGGGGCGAGGCCGGCGCGCATCCGCCCAGCCTAGCCAAACGCGGCCCGCACCGCATCGAATGCCGCCATCACCAACGGCTCCTCGCGCCGCGCCGCCAGCGTGATGAAGGCCAGCTCGGCCTGGATCGACAGGTCCGGCGCCAGCGCCAGGCCGTGGGCCTGCGATTCGCGCAGCGCGATCGAGTCGCGCGCCAGGGTCAGGCCGACGCCGGAGCGCACCAGGTCCAGCATCGAGGCCTCCTGGTCGACTTCGGCCACGGTGTTGGGCGTGACGCCCAGTTCGGCGAATTTCGCGGCGAGCAGGCGATGGTGGACCGAGTCGGGCGGCGTCCAGATCCAGGGCAGCGCGGCGATGTCGCGCCAGTCGCGCCCCGCCAACTGTGGCCCCCAGCCCTTGGGCGCCACCACGTAATAGGAAAAGCCCGCCAGCGGCAGTGCGTGCAGCGCCGGCTGGCCGCGGGCCATGTCGCGCGGGCCGAGGAAGAAGCCGACGTCCAGCTCGCCTGCGCGCACCTGGCGGCCGACCGAGCCGGACATGCCATGGCGCAGGGTGGGGCGGATCTTGGGATAGTGCTGCACCAGGTATTGCAGCGTGGCGCCCAGCCGCAGGAATTCAGGGTCGAGGATGGTGCCCAGGCGCAGTTCGCCCTGCACCGTGGTGCGCAGCGCGCCGATGGCGCGCTCGAAATCCTCCAGCGCGTCCAGCACGCGCTGGGCCGAGGGCAGCAGGGCGCGGCCATCGGCATTGGGCGCCAGGCCCTGGGCGGTGCGGGTGAACAGGGGCAGATCCAGGGCTTCCTGGAAGCTCTTGAGTTGCAGGCTGAGCGCGGGCTGGGTCAGGTGCAGGTGTTCGGCCGCGCGCGTCAGGTTGCCGACGCGCGCCACGGCGGCGAAGGTGCGGATGTGCTTGAGGTCCATGGCTCCGGTCCTGTCAGGGCGATACCCATTATTAAAGAGTCTTATAAAGCGCTTTTCAACAATTCATTGGACAGGGACGGCCGGCTGCGCGACAGTGGCGCAGCCCCTTGAGACTCGAAAAGAAGAAGCGCGAATGGAGACATACGACTACATCATCGTGGGCGCGGGGTCGGCTGGCTGCGTGCTGGCCAACCGCCTGAGCCGCGATCCGGCCACGCGCGTGCTGCTGCTGGAGGCGGGCGGCCGCGACAACTACCACTGGATCCACATCCCGGTGGGCTACCTGTACTGCATTGGCAATCCGCGCACCGACTGGATGTACTGCACGGGTCCGGAGCCGGGGTTGGGCGGGCGCTCGCTGATCTATCCGCGCGGCCGGGTGCTGGGCGGCTGCTCGTCGATCAACGGCATGATCTACATGCGGGGCCAGCGCCAGGATTATGACGAATGGGCCGAGATCGCCGGCGATCCGTCGTGGCGCTGGGACCAGGTGCTGCCGGTGTTCAAGCGCAGCGAAGACCACTATCGCGGGGGCGACGAATTTCACGGCGCGGGCGGCGAATGGCGGGTCGAGGCGCAGCGGCTGCGCTGGGACATCCTGGATGCTTTCGCCGAGGCAGCGGGGCAGGAGGGCATTCCGCGGGTACAGGACTTCAACCGGGGTGACAATTTCGGCGTCGGCTATTTCGACGTGAACCAGCGCCGCGGCTGGCGCTGGAACACCGCCAAGGCGTTCCTGCGGCCGGTGCGCCAACGGGCCAATCTGCAGGTGATGACGGGCGCGCACGCACAGCGCCTGCTGTTTGAGGGCACCCGCTGCGTTGGCGTGCAGGTGTTGCGGGCGGGGCAGTCCGTCAGCGTCCGCGCGGCGCGTGAGGTCGTGCTGGCAGCGGGCGCCGTCAACACGCCGCAGTTACTGGAGCTGTCGGGGGTCGGCGAGCCGGCGCGCCTGCGCGAAAGCGGCATTGCGCTGCATCATGCCTTGCCGGGCGTGGGCGAGAACCTGCAGGATCACCTGCAACTGCGCGTCATCCTGAAGGTGCGCGGCGTCAAGACGCTGAACCGTGTTGCCTCGACCTGGTGGGGCAAGGCCGGCATCGGGCTGGAGTACCTGCTGAACCGCAGCGGGCCGATGAGCATGGCGCCGTCGCAATTGGGGGCGTTCGCCAAGTCCGATCCGGGCCAGGCGCGCGCCAACCTGGAGTTCCATGTGCAACCTTTGTCGCTGGGCGCGTTCGGCGAGCCGCTGCACGGTTTCGATGCCTTCACCGCCAGCGTCTGCAACCTGCGGCCGGTGTCGCGCGGCAGCGTGCACGCGCAAGGCGCGGACGGCGCGCTGCCGCCGGTGATCACGCCGAACTACCTGAAGGAAGCGCAGGACCTGAAGGTGGCGGCTGACGCCATCCGCCTGGTGCGGCGCATCAGCGCGGCGCCGGCCTTGCAGCGTTACCAGCCCGAGGAGTGGCTGCCGGGCCCGGCCTACCAGAGCGAGGCCGAGCTGCGCGAGGCGGCCGGCAAGATCGGCACCACCATCTTCCATCCGGTCGGCACCTGCGCCATGGGCCGGCGTGCCGATGACGGCGCGGTGGTGGATGCGCGGCTGCGCGTGCACGGCCTGCAAGGCCTGCGCGTGGCCGATGCGTCGATCATGCCGACGATCACGTCGGGCAACACGAATTCGCCGACCATCATGATCGCGGAGCGGGCGGCGCAGATGATCCTGGAGGACGCGGTGGGCGTCGGCGTCGAGCTGCGGGCCGCCGAATGGGTGACGTGACCGGGAGGGGACGCGTCCATGGTGATCCGGGTGGGGCGCGTTGGATGAGGAGGGACGCAGGCTCGGCATTTCAGGCGCGGCGCCCGCGCGACGATATCCAGCCGGCGCCGTCCGGCAGGCGGCCCTCCGGACGGCGCAGCTCCCGGAATCCGTCTCAGCGCAGCGAGCGGTACATCTCCTGGCGCTGCGGATGCGTCAGGATCACCTGCCACAGTTGCCCTTCGCGCGAGCGGAAGAAGCCCGCGCAACACATCAGGTAGTACTGCCACATGCGGTAAAAGCGCGTGCCGTAGCGTTCCTGCAACTGCGGCCAGGCGCGCTGGAAGTTGTCCCACCAGGCCATCAGGGTGCGGTCGTAGTCGGCGCCGAAGTTGTGCCAGTCCTCGATGATGAAGCGGCCTTCGACCGCGGCGCTGATCTCGCGGGCCGAGGGCAGCTTGCCGTTGGGGAAGACGTAGCGGTCGATCCAGGGGTCGGTGCTCTGGCTGGTCGAGGCGATGCCGATGGTGTGCAGCAGGAAGATGCCGCCGGGCGCCATCAGCCGTTGCACGTTGGTGAAGTAGGTGTCGTAGTTCTTGGGGCCGACGTGCTCGAACATGCCGACCGACACCACCTTGTCGAAGCTGCCTTGCAGGTCGCGGTAGTCCTGCAGCAGCAGCTCCACCGGCAGGCCGCGCACGCGTTCCTGCGCCAGCGCCAGCTGCTCCTTGGAGACGGTGACGCCGGTGACCTTGACGCCGTAGCGCTCGGCCGCGAACTTGGCCAGCCCGCCCCAGCCGCAGCCGATGTCCAGCAGCGTCTCGCCGGGCTTGAGCTGCAGCTTGCGGCAGATCATGTCGAGCTTGGCTTGCTGCGCAGCTTCGAGCGTGTCGGCCTGTTCCCAGAAGGCGCAGGAATAGATCATGCGGCTGTCGAGCATGGCTTCGAACACGTCGTTGCCGGCATCGTAGTGCTGTTCGCCGACCTCGAACGCGCGGCTCTTGGACTGCAGGTTGAACAGCTTGTGGCGCAGGTGTTCGGCGATCAGCTTGACGCGCGCCAGGCCCAGCGCGGCCGAGCCCATGTCGGCGCGCAGCAGGCGGGTGAACAGTTCGTCGAGCTGTTCGCAATCCCATTCGCCGTCCATGTAGGATTCGCCCAGCCCCAGCGACCAGCTGGCGAAGACGCGCTCGTACATGTGCTTGTCATGGACCTGGATGTCCCAGGGGCGCGAACCGTTGATCCGGACGTCGGCGCGGCTCAATACGTCCTGCAGGACCTTGGGCGGTTCGGGAGGCGGGGCGGCCTCCGGACGCGAGGGACTCAGCTGAGTAGTCGGACTGCTTTGGTGCATAGTGGCTCCATATCAATTCTGGACTGACTGATCTGGCAATGCTCGAAGCGCATAACTCTCGCCCGGACCGGCGGATGGAATCCAATTTAATGATTGAATCGACTCGATAGGCAATCGTAATTTCAGCGGGGTGTCAGCGCCGTGACACCGCGGCCGCCGAACCGGGACCCGCCAATCTTAACCAACGTATGCGGCTGCGCAAGGCCCAGGCGCATCCTGCCACCAACCGGGCCACGGCGTGGCCAAAGACCCTGGCGGGAATGGTGTCGTTGATATCGGACAGCCGGACATGGGGCGGGCGGCGCATCCGATAAGATAGCGCCCATGCGCGGCGTCGCGATCGCGGCGCTCCCCGGTCTTTTGGAGCATAACGATGCTGGATGCGAGCCTGGAACCCCGTTTGGAATTCGTCACCTGTGCCAGCCCGGCGGGCCTGCACCGCATGGCTTATTGGGAATGGGGCGATCCGGCCAACGATCGGGTGCTGGTCTGTGTCCACGGCCTGACCCGCAGCGGGCGCGACTTCGACACCCTGGCGCGGCGCCTGGCCGGCCAGTACCGCGTGGTCTGTCCGGATGTGGTCGGCCGCGGCCGCTCCGACTGGTTGGCCAATCCGGCTTTTTATACCGTGCCCCAGTATGTGTCCGACATGGTGACGCTGATCGCGCGGCTGCGGCCGGCCTCGCTGGCCTGGATCGGCACCTCGATGGGGGGGCTGATCGGCCTGGGGCTGGCCGGCGCCGCCGCGTTCGCGCGCGCCATGCTGCCATTGCGCCCGCATGCCGGGATGCTGCCGCCGCAAGACGGCATCCGCCTGTCGCGATTGGTGCTCAATGATGTCGGCCCGAGGCTGGAGACCGGCGCCCTGGCGCGCATCGGGCAGTATGTGGGCGAGCCGGGCGTCTTCGCCTCGTTCCCCGAGGCGGTGGCCGCCATGCGCGCCAATTCCGAGACCTTCGGCCCGCATAGCGACGCGCAATGGCAAGCGCTGGCGCGCTTCGTCTATCCCGAGCAGGGCGGGCAATGGGTCAAGCACTACGACCTGGCGCTGGCCCAACCGATGACCCAGCAGACCGGCGACGAACTGGCGGCCGGCGAGCAGATCCTGTGGCGCTCCTATGACGCGGTCGATTGCCCGATCCTGATCGTGCGGGGCGAGCAGTCCGATCTGCTGACCCGCGCCACCGTCGAGGAAATGTGCCAGCGCAATCCGCGCGCCCAGGTCTACGAGGTGCGTGGCGTCGGCCATGCGCCGACGTTGATGGCGGATGATCAGGTCACGGCGGTGGCCGACTTTCTGCTGGCCTGACGGCCGCCCGCGGCGTTCGCGGCGCCGCTCGCGTCCCCCTTCGATGCCGGCTCGCGGTGGCTGGCGGGCCACCGCCTCCGCCATATTGGGGACGCCGCCGGCCGGCGCCGCTACCCAGGGGCGCGGTGCTTCTCTACAATAGGTTGCATGACTACGCCCGCGCTCAATATCGATCTGCATTGCCATTCCACCGTGTCCGATGGCGCCCTGGCGCCGCGCGACGTGGCGCAGCGCGCGCACGCCAACGGCGTCGATGTCTGGGCGTTGACGGACCATGACGAGGTCAGCGGCCTGGCCGAGGCCGCGGCCATGGCGGGGGAACTCGGCATGCGCTTTGCCACGGGCGTCGAGATCTCGGTGACCTGGGCCGGCCTGACGGTGCACATCGTCGGCCTGCGGTTCGATCCGTCCAACACCGCGCTGGTCGAAGGCCTGCGCAAGACGCGCTCGGGCCGCGCCGAGCGCGCCCGCCGCATCGGCGAGCGCCTGGCCGAGATGGGCATGCCGGGCGCCTATGAAGGGGCGCTGCCGTTCGCCGGCAATCCCGAGCTGATCAGCCGCACGCACTTCGCGCGCTATCTGGTCGAGGCCGGCTACTGTCCCGACGTGCAGACTGTCTTCACCAAGCACCTGGGCGACGACCGCCCGGGCCACGTGCCCATGCAATGGGCCACGCTGGCCGAGGCGGTGGGCTGGATCCGCGGCGCCGGCGGCATCGCCGTCATCGCGCATCCGGGGCGCTACAAATACACGCCGCTGCAGTTCGCCGCGCTGTTCGACGAATTCCTGCAACTGGGCGGCGAGGGCATCGAGGTCACCACGGGCAGCCACACCGTCGAAGAGGCGCGCCAGTATGCCGAAGTGGCGCGCCGCTATGGTTTCCTGGCCTCGCGCGGCTCCGACTTCCACAGCCCCAAGGAAAGCCGCATGGACCTTGGCCGGCTGCCGCCGCTGCCGGCCGACCTGAAGCCGGTCTGGCACGACTGGTTCTAGCGCGGCGGCGCGAGGCCGCCCGGCTCCCGGCATGGCGTGTCCGTGCCATCCTTTGAACTGACTGATCGCGCGCCAAGGGCGCTGCCGCCATGAACAAAGCCTTTGTCAAAGAATCCGATAACGAGGACGACGACGATCTGCCGCTGGCCCAGGCCCTGCCGGCCGGCACCAAGAACTACATGACGCCGGAAGGCTACGAACGCCTGCGCGGCGAGCTGACGCACTTGATGAACGTGGAGCGGCCATCGGTGGTGCAGGTGGTGTCGTGGGCGGCGTCCAACGGCGACCGTTCCGAGAACGGCGATTATCTCTACGGCAAGAAGCGCCTGCGCGAGATCGATCGCCGCATGCGTTTCCTGACCAAACGGCTGGATATCGCCGAGGTGGTCGACCCCGCCGCCCAGCCCAACCGCGACCAGGTTTTCTTCGGCGCCACGGTGCTGTATTCCGACAAGGCCGGCCAGGAGCACACCGTCACCATCGTCGGGGTCGACGAGGCCGAGCCGCTGGCCGGCAAGATCAGCTGGATCTCGCCGGTGGCGCGGGCGCTGATCAAGGCGCGGGAAGGGGACACGGTGGTGCTGCGCACCCCGGGCGGGATCGAGGAACTGGACATCCTGGAAGTGCGGTATCCAGACTAGGGGCCGCCAGGCGGCGGCTTGCGGGCCTGCTGCCGGGCGATGGCCTGGCTTGCGTGCCAGCGCGCGATTCCCGGACCCCGACAGGCGGACCAAAAGGCGACGGGCGCCGGCTTGTGGCCGGCGCCCGTCTTTTGGTGGGCGGGATCTGACGTCCCTGCCTCGGTTGGCGGCTTGCGCCGCCGTTCCCCTGGGGCTTGCTGCTTGTTCGGTGCGTGGTCGCGGTGGGGTTACTTCTTGCGCGCAGCGATGGACTTCTCGGCCAGGTTGACCAGGTCCACGCCGATCTGCTTTTTCCACTTGTCGTAGACCGGCTGCGTGATCTTGGCGAAGGCGTCATGTTCGGCCGGGCTCAGCGTGGTCACGGTGACGCCGTGGCCCTCGATTTCCTTGAGCAGCGACGGGTCTTCGGGCGTGACGCCCTTGCGCGCGATCACGATCTGCTGCTTGCCGGCGTCCAGCGCGGCCTGGCGCACGATCTCGCGGTCCTTTTCCGACCACGAATTCCAGACCTCGCGGTTGACCACGAAGATCAGCGGGTCGGCCACGTAGTTCCACAGCGTCAGGTATTTCTGGCCCACGGTGTAGAGCTTGGAGCCGGTATAGATCGACAGCGGGTTCTCCTGGCCGTCGACCGCGCCGCTGGCCAGCGCCGGCTGGGCATCGGCCCAGCTCATCTGGGTCGGGTTGGCGCCCAGCGCGGTGAACGTGTCGATGTACAGCGGCGAGCCGACCACCCGCAGCTTCATGCCCTTCATGTCCTCGGGCCGCTTGATCTCGTGCTTGGAGTTGCTGAGCTGGCGGTAGCCGTTCTCGCCCCAGGCCAGCGGCACCACGCCGGCCTTCTCGATCAGCTTGAACATTTCCTTGCCCACGTCGCCCTGCACCAGGGCGTCGATGGCGGCGTAGTCGGGCATCAGGAAGGGCAGCGAGAACAGGTTGAGCTGCTTGACCTGCGGCGACCAGTTGATGGTCGAGCCCACCGCCATGTCGATCACGCCCTGGCGGATGGCGGTGAATTCGCGGGTCTGGTCGCCCTGCACCAGCGACGTGCCCGGATAGACCTTGATGTTGATGCGGCCCTGGGTGCGCTCGCGCACCAGGTTGGACCAGATCTCGGCGCCCTGGCCCCATGGGAAGGTGGTGCCGACGACGATGGAGAGCTTGTATTCGGACTTGTAGTTCTGCGCCTGCGCGGCCAGGGGAGTGGCGGCGACGGCGGCGGCGCACAGGGTGGCGCCGATCAGTTTGCGGAAATTCATGTTGCGTCTCCTCTCTTTGCGGGTCTGTCTGTTGTTGTCGTGAATGTCACGCCGGGCGGGGTCGTCCGGCTCCCTCAATAACCGAGCTTGTGCGGCAGCCACAGCGCCAGTTGCGGGAACGCCAGCACCGCCACCAGCACCAGGAACATCGCGCCCAGCAGCCACACGACCCAGCGCACGGTCGACTCCATCGGCACGCGCGCGATGCGGCACGACACCATCAGGTTGACCGCCAGCGGCGGGGTGAATTGGCCCAGCGCCACCTTGAGCGTCAGGATCACGCCGAACCACACCGGGTCCCAGCCGTAGGCTTTGGCGATGGGGGTCAGCAGCGGCACGAAGATCAGGAAGATCGAGATGCCGTCCAGGAACATGCCCACCGTCATCAGCAACAGCACCAGCAACGCCAGCACGCCCCATTCGCCCAGCCCGGAATTGACGATGGCGTGGGTGATCGGGTCGATCACGCTGAGGGTGGACAAGGCCCAGGCGAAGATGCCGGCCAGCGTCACCACCAGCATGATGACGGCCGACAGTTCGGCGGCTTCGCGCAGGATCACGTACAGGTCGCGCAGCTTGATGGTGCGGTGGATGCACATGCCCACGAACAGGCCGTAGAACACGGCCACCACGGCCGCTTCGGTGGGCGTGAACCAGCCCAGCCGCATGCCGCCCAGGATCAGCACCGGCGCGGCCAGGCCCCAGGCGGCCTCGCGCAGGCTTTGCCAGAAGGGCGGGCGCGGCAGGTGCGATTCCAGCATGCCCATCTTGTGCCGGCGCGCCAGCCACACCGCCGGCACGATCAGCGCCAGGCCGGCCAGGATGCCGGGCACCATGCCGGCGGCGAACAGGGCCGGCACCGAGGCCTCGGGCACCAGCACCGAATAGATGATGAAGGCCACCGAGGGCGGGATCAGGATGTCGGTGGCCGCGCCGGCGGCCACCACCGAGGCCGAGAAGGCGCCGGGGTAGCCGGCGCGCGACATCGCCGTGATCATTACCGCGCCGACCGCCGCCGCGCAGGCCGGTCCCGAGCCCGAGATACCGCCCAGGAACATGGCCACCGCGATCGACACCAGCGGCAGCATGCCCGGGCCGCGGCCGACGATGGCGATGGCGAAGTCCACCAGCCGCTTGGCCACGCCGGAGCGGTCGAAAATGGAACCCACCAGCACGAACATGGGAATCGCCAGCAGCGGGTATTTGGCCAGGCCGGCGTAGAAGTTCTGCGGCACGGCCAGCAGCCCATACCAGGGCGTGTCCAGGTTGGACAGCACGATGGCCACGGTGCCGCCGATGCCCAGCGCCACGCCGACCGGCACGCCGATCAGCATCAGCGCGACGAACACGGCGAACAGGATACCGGCGATCATGCCCGGCCCCGGTCGGTCCGGGCCTGTGGCGCCCGCCACAGGCGCCGCAGCGTTCCCAGCGTGCGCAGCGAGATGGCGGCGGCCATGACCGGCAGCCAGATCGAATACCACCAGGTCGGCACGCCGATGGCGGGAGAGGTCTCTTCGTAGATGAATTCGTCGCAAACCAGCTTGACCGACAGCACCGTCAGCAGCACGAAGAACGCCAGCACGAAGACGTTGGCGATCAGCGCCAGGATGCGCTGGCGCCGCGGCGAGCCATTGTCGGCCAGGATCTCGATGCGGATGTGATGGTTGCGCACAAACGCCACGCTGCCGCCGGCCATGGTCAGCACGATCAGCAGGAACACCGAAATTTCCTCGGTCCAGGCGAACGACTGATCGGTGAAGTAGCGCACCAGCACGTTCAGGAAGGTGATGATGGCCAGCGTCGCCAACAGGATTACGGCCAGCCAGTCTTCGATGGCCAGCGGCACTTTCACGGCGGGGTCTGTTTCGGCGGGGATGATCGGTTCGACGGGCTCGGCGGGGGCTTCGGGGCGTGACATGTGAGGCAACGGCCAGCGCGGCGGGGGCGCTTTTCAGGTATGGGGTCGCTGCATCCTACCGTCGGGGCGAGGGCAGGGGTGTTCGTGTTTTCCCGCGCTGCGGTATGGCCGCAACATGGTGCATCGCAATAGCGGGCGTGCGCGAACAGCCGGCCGACGCGTGATAAACCGAGAGGCTGGCTGGGGTTGGACGTCATATTGCTTCGCAGCAGGCGGGGCCTTGCGTCGCGGAATTCTTTTGTAACAACAGCCGAAGCCGGACGAAATCGTGCCGCAGCGGGGCCACGGCACGCCACGCTCCGGGAAAACCCCTTAAACAGGTAAAATCCCGCTTTTGCTCCCCTCCTTATACGGCGCCCGCATCGTGTCCCTTGTTCAGCATCTGCCTGGTTCCTCCGTCCTGTCCTCCTTTCGTCGTGACCGCCTGTTGGCGCAACTGAAGGAAGCCGGCCTGCCGGTGGCCGACATTTCCGCCCGCTACGAGCACTTCGTCAGCACCGACGCCGCCCTGACGGCCGAACAGCAGCAGCAACTGAGCCAACTGCTGGACTACGGCACCCCCGCCAGCGGCGAGGCGCCGGCCAAGAGCCTGGCGCTGCTGGTGATCCCGCGCCTGGGCACGATCTCGCCGTGGGCCAGCAAGGCCACCGACATCGCCCACAACTGTGGCCTGTCGGCCGTGCACCGCATCGAACGCGGCGTGCGCTACGTCATCACCCCCGAACGCGGCCTGCTCGGCGCCAAGTCGTTCGACGCCGACATGCTGGCGCGCGCGGCCGACTGCCTGCACGACCGCATGACCGAAACCGTGGTCGACGCCAGTTTCGACGGCCAGGCGCTGTTCCAGCCGCTGGCCGGCAAGCCGATGCGCACCGTCGACGTGCAGGCGCGCGGCGCCGCCGCGCTGGTCGAGGCCAACGCCAGCCTGGGCCTGGCCCTGTCCGATGACGAGATCGAATACCTGGCCCAGTCGTTCAGCGACCTGGGCCGCGATCCCACCGACGTCGAACTGATGATGTTCGCGCAGGCCAACAGCGAACACTGCCGCCACAAGATCTTCAACGCCCAGTGGGTGATCGACGGCCAGGAGCAGCCCAACACGCTGTTCGGCATGATCCGCGCCACCCACAAGGCCCAGCCCGAAGGCACCGTGGTCGCCTACTCGGACAACGCCGCCATCATGGCCGGCGGCCCGGCGCAGCGCTTCCAGGCCGGCGTGCCGGGCGTCACGGGCGAAGGGGTCGAGGGCGCCAAGTACATTCGCCGCGACACCACCGTGCACACCCTGATGAAGGTCGAGACGCACAACCACCCGACCGCGATCGCGCCGTTCCCCGGCGCCTCGACCGGCGCCGGCGGCGAAATCCGCGACGAAGGCGCCACCGGCCGCGGCTCCAAGCCCAAGGCCGGCCTGACCGGCTTCACCGTCTCGCACCTGCGCTTTGACGACGCCACGCAGCCCTGGGAAGCCGACCACCACGGCCTGCCCGACCGCATCGCCTCACCGCTGTCCATCATGATCGACGGTCCCATCGGCGGCGCCGCCTTCAACAACGAATTCGGCCGTCCCAACCTGCTGGGCTATTTCCGCTCGTTCGAGCAGACCGCCGGCGGCACGCGCTGGGGCTACCACAAGCCCATCATGATCGCGGGCGGCCTGGGCAGCATTGACGCCGGCCTGACCCACAAGGACGTGATTCCCCCCGGCGCGCTGCTGATCCAGCTGGGCGGCCCGGGCTTCCGCATCGGCATGGGCGGTGGCGCGGCCTCCAGCATCAGCATGGGCAGCAACTCGGCTGAATTGGATTTCGATTCGGTCCAGCGTGGCAACCCCGAACTGGAGCGCCGCGCCCAGGAAGTGATCGACCGCTGCTGGCAGCAGGCCGAGAACAACCCCATCATCGCCATCCACGACGTCGGCGCGGGCGGCCTGTCCAATGCTTTCCCGGAACTGGTCAACGACGCCGGCCGCGGCGCTATCTTCGATCTGAAGCGCGTGCCGCTGGAAGAATCCGGCCTGTCGCCCGCCGAGATCTGGAGCAATGAATCGCAGGAACGTTACGTCCTGTCGATCCTGCCCAAGGACCTGGAACGCTTCGACGCCATCGCCCGCCGCGAACGCTGCCCCTACGCGGTGGTGGGCGTGGCCACCGAAGAACGCCAACTGCGCGTGGTCGACGGCGAGGGGCTGCCCGGCCTGGACACGATCCGTCCGCAAGGCGAGGCCGAAGTGCGTCCGGTCGACGTGCCGATCGACGTCATCCTGGGCAAGCCGCCGCGCATGACGCGCGACGTCCGCCGCCTGCCCGGCGTGTCCGAGCCGCTCGACCTGGCCGGCATCGACCTGACGGAAGCCGCCTACCGCGTGCTGCGCCACCCCACCGTGGCCAACAAGTCGTTCCTCATCACCATCGGCGACCGCACCGTCGGCGGCCTCTCCAGCCGCGACCAGATGGTCGGCCCGTGGCAGGTGCCGGTGGCCGACTGCGCCGTCACCCTGGCCGACTACCAGGGCTTCCGCGGCGAAGCCATGGCCATGGGCGAGCGCACCCCCATCGCCATGCTGAACGCGCCGGCCTCCGGCCGCATGGCCGTGGCCGAGGCCCTGACCAACCTGGCCGCCGCCGACGTGGCGCGCCTGGAAGACATCAAGCTGTCGGCCAACTGGATGGCCGCCTGCGGCGTGGACGGCCAGGACGCGGCGCTGTACGACACCGTGTCGGCCGTCAGCGAGCTGTGCCAGGCCGCCGGCCTGTCGATCCCGGTGGGCAAGGATTCGCTGTCCATGAAGACCTCCTGGGAACAGGACGGCGAGCAGCGCCAGGTGGTGGCGCCGGTGTCGCTGATCGTCACGGCCTTCGCGCCGGTCGGCGACGTGCGCGCCAGCCTCACGCCGCAGTTGCGCACCGACGCCGGCGACAGCGTGCTGATCCTGATCGACCTGGGCCGTGGTCTGCACCGCATGGGCGGCTCGATCCTGGCGCAGACCTACAACCAGGTCGGCGAGACCGTGCCGGACATCGATTCGCCGGAAGCGCTGCGCGCGTTCTTCGTCACCATCCGCACCCTGGCCGAGGCCGGCACCATTCTGGCCTACCATGACCGCTCCGACGGCGGCCTGTTCGCCACCCTGGTCGAAATGGCCTTCGCCGGCCGCACTGGCATTTCGGTCAACCTCGACATGCTGACCTTCGACCCGCAATCGGCCGATTGGGGCGACTACAAGATCCGCCCCGAACAGGTGGCGGTGCAGCGCGACGAACTGACGCTCAAGGCGCTGTTCGCCGAGGAAGCCGGCGCCGTCATCCAGGTGCCGGCCGCCCAGCGCGACGCCGTCATGCAGGTGCTGCGCGGCGCCGGGCTGTCGGCCCACTCGCACGTCATCGGCGGCCTGAACGGCGCCGACGAGGTCGAGTTCTACCGCGACGGCAAGAAGGTCTGGGGCCAGCCGCGCGCCGAGCTTGGCCGCGCCTGGAGCGAGGTGTCCTACCGCATCATGGCGCGCCGCGACAACCCCGCCTGCGCCCAGGCCGAGCTGGACGTCTGGAACGACACGCAGGACCCGGGCATGAGCCCGAACGTGGCCTTCGATCCGCAGGAAGACGTGGCCGCGCCGTTCATCAATAGCGGCAAGCGCCCGCGCGTGGCGATCCTGCGCGAGCAGGGCTGCAACAGCCAGGTGGAAATGGGCTGGGCCTTCGACACCGCCGGCTTCGACGCGGTCGACGTGCACATGACCGACCTGCTGTCGGGCCGTGTGGACCTGGCGCAGGTGCAGGGCCTGGTGGCCGTGGGCGGCTTCAGCTACGGCGACGTGCTGGGCGCCGGCGAGGGCTGGGCCCGCACCATCCGCTTCAACAGCAAGCTGTCGGATCAGTTCGCGGCGTACTTCGCCCGTCCCGACACCTTCGCGCTGGGCGTGTGCAACGGCTGCCAGATGATGGCCGCGCTGGCCCCGATGATCCCGGGCGCCGAGCACTGGCCGCGCTTCACCCGCAACCTGTCGGAGAAGTACGAGGCGCGCCTGTCGATGGTCGAGCTGGCCAAGTCGCCGTCGATCTTCTTTGCCGGCATGGAAGGCGCGCGCATTCCGGTCGCGGTGGCGCACGGCGAAGGCTATGCCGACTTCTCGCAGCAGGGCGATGCCGGCCGCGTGCTGGCGGCGGCGCGCTATATCGACAACCGTGGCAACGCCACCGAGGCCTATCCGTTCAACCCGAACGGCAGCCCGGGCGGCCTGACCTCCGTCACCACGGCCGACGGCCGCTTCACCGTGATGATGCCGCACCCGGAACGGGTGACCCGCAACGTCATGATGTCGTGGGCGCCCGGGAAGTGGGGCAACGCCGACAGCGGCGGCCAGTTCAGCCCGTGGATGCGCATCTTCCGCAATGCGCGTGTCTGGCTGAAATAAAGACGATGCGCAGGCCATGCGGCGGCGCGCCTGGCGCCTGCTGCAAGATGCGAAAAACCCCGTTGGGCACCAACGGGGTTTTTTTTCGTCCCCTGGGTTCGCAAGCGTGTGCGTATCGCGCGCGGGAAGCGGGGTGTAACCCAATGACATATTTAACTTTTCATTGCAAGAAGCCGTAAACACCTCGACAGCCGCCCATGGCTGCCCTCCGCAAACCCCGAGTCGCTCCCCCTCCCCATGTTCAAGAATCTGAGTATCCGCGCCGTCCTGACGACCGCGCTCTGTATTTTCTTCGTCCTTTTCCTGGTCACTGGTATTGCCGTGTACCAACAATTGACTTCCAACCGCAGTTCCATCGAGGTGATGCTGGACACCAACCTGGTGCGCGCCAACGCCGTGGACGCGGCCGGCGCCGAATTGCTGCGCGCGCGTCTGGTGCTGCTGGCCGCCCAGACCACCTTGCTGGAAGGCAAGAGCATCGCCAACCTGGCCAGCATGCAGCGGCTGGACGGTTACACCAAGAAGGCCGCCGACCTGATCCAGACCGCGCGCCAGAATCCCGAGCAGTCGGCGGTCGGCAAGCCTTTGTTCGATGAGGCGTTGGCGGCCTATGAGGTCTACCAGCGCGATGCCATCGTGCCGATGATCGCCGCGATCCGGGCCGGCAAGGCCCAGGATGCCAGCCGCCTGAACCTGGAGAAGGTCACGCCGCTGGGGATTGCCTTCACCCAGGCGATCCAGAAGTACGTCGATTACGCCGATCAGGTCGGCCAGCGCGTCGCGCACGACGCCAATACCCGAATCAACGGCGCCATTGCCTTCCTGGTCGGCCTGATGGGCGTGGTCGCGGCGCTGGTGGTGGGCCTGTACGTGGTGTTTGCCCGCTCGGTGTTCCGGCCGTTGCACGAGGCCGGCCGCCTGTTCGACCGCATCGCCGGCGGCGACCTGACCAACCGCATCGAGCAGCGCGGCAACAATGAGATCGGCGTACTGTACGCGGCGGTCAAGCGCATGCAGGACAGCCTGGCGCGCACCGTGGCCGCCGTGCGCCAGGGTGTCGAAGAGATCCACACCGGCTCGCGCGAGATCGCGGCCGGCAACATCGATCTGTCTTCGCGCACGGAGCAGCAGGCCGCTTCGCTGGAGGAAACCGCCGCCAGCATGGACGAGCTGTCGTCCACCGTGAAAAACAATGCCGACAGTTCGCGCAGCGCCTCGCAATTGGCGACGGCGGCCTCCGATGTGGCCACCCGTGGCGGCCAGGCGGTGGGCGATGTGGTCGGCACCATGCGCGCCATCGCCGACAGCTCCAACCGCATCGCCGACATCGTCGGCGTGATCGACGGCATTGCCTTCCAGACCAATATCCTGGCGCTCAATGCCGCCGTGGAAGCGGCCCGCGCCGGCGAGCAGGGCAAAGGCTTCGCGGTGGTGGCCAGCGAAGTGCGCGCGCTGGCGCAGCGCAGCGGCCAGGCCGCCAAGGAGATCAAGGGCCTGATCGACGACTCGGTGCAGAAGGTTTCGATCGGTTCCGACCAGGTCGAAGCGGCTGGCGCCACCATGCAGGAAATCGTGGCGTCGGTGCGCCGCGTCACCGACATCATCAACGAAATCTCCAGCGCCTCCGAAGAACAGTCGCAGGGCATCCAGCAGGTCAACCAGGCGGTATCGCAGATGGACAGCGTGACGCAGCAGAATGCCGCGCTGGTCGAACAGGCGGCGGCATCGGCGGCTTCGCTGGAAGCCCAGGCGCAGCGCCTGCGCGAAGCGGTGGCGATCTTCAAGCTGCAGAGCGGCCGCGTGATCGAGGCGCAAGCCCCGGCGCTGGGGCATGCGGGCGAGCCGGCGCTGCTGGGCGGCTGAAATAGGGACGCCTGACACGCGTGGGCGCCGGCATCCGCGTCCATGCGCCGGGCGCCGCGCGCAATGCGCCAGGCGAGGGAACCGCGCCGGCTGCGTCGTTACTTACTGGGGTGCGGGCAGCTTCCTGCCCGTGGTCAACGATGCGCGGAGGGGTTCCATGAACGACATTGCAGCCTTGCGGTCAGGCGCGAATTACTTGCAGCACGAAGTGACTGATTTGCAGGAAGACCATGCCAAGACCGCCACCAATTACGTTCGGCTGGCGCAGCTGCTGGATGGCATCGCGGCCTCCAAGCAGGCACACCGGACCAACCTGGAGGCGCAGTACCCTACGGCGTTCCAGTCCGGTGCCAGGAATGGCGAGGCAGTCGCCAAGGGAGCCGACGAGATCCTGCGGCAGCAGCGCTTGGTCTATGAATGCCTGTCCCTGGTGGGCGCGTTGAGCGAAGACGAACAAGCCCACGGCGAACGGCTCGATCGCGTCAACGATCGCCTGCGCGACGCCTTGGCGCTGGTCCGGCATGGTCATACGCCATCCGTCGAGGATGCGACCCGGCTGCGCAGCCATCTGCAGGAAGTGAGCGACGACGTTTCCGCCATGGCCGACCGCCACCAGATAGTGCTCCAGGCCAACGCCGCGTTGATGGACATGATCGGCCAGTTGAAGGCCGAGGCGCCGAACGTGCCGCCGCCAGTGCGGGATCCCCGGCAGGCCCTGGATAACATGCGGGCGGAAGGGGATATCCAGGTTCCCCGGAGTGATGGCGTGGCGGCGTCGACGTCGACGTTCACCGTGCCCACGGCATCGGCGTTGAGCAGCCGCATCGCGGAGGGATTGCTGCCAGGCAGCGCGTTGGGCCCGCGCGCCATCGTCAGTGCCGACGAGTCGAGCAGCCACGTCGTCTGCAATAACCTGGTGCGTGTTTCGGCGCAGGATCTTGAGGATCCCGTCCGCCTTGAGCGGATTGTTCTCTTGCTCACCCACAATCCCGCCCGGGGCTGTTTTTCCGTCGCCGCGGAACGGCAGGGGGAGTTGACCGCGCCCTCAGCCCAGGTATTGTCGGGTCGCATGTTCAACACCGCGATCCTCGTCATCGATCCGAAGAAGCTCAGCCAACAGGATCAGGAGGGCTTCGGCGGTCTGCTGTTCGAGCCGACGGTGAACACGGAATGCTCGGTGGCCTCGGTCGGCCAGGGCGCTATCATTGCCGCGATCGTGCCGCAACGCATGGGCGGCCATGTGGGCATTCCGACCTTGCAGGTGGGCGACACGACAGCCAATTTCGAAATGCGCGTCGGCGGCGGCAGAACGGTATTCCAGAACCTGATCATGCCTGACTATGGCCAGGGCCTGACCGACTTGCTGCGCGCCAATCCGGATCGCACGATGCTGATTCACCTGACACGGTTCAATTAAGCGCAGCGACCACGCCCTTCCGGCCGCGCGTGATGCGGCGGGGAGGGCGCGAGCCAAAGGACGGACAGCGTTTACTGGTCCAGCTGGATCTTGGCGTCGGCCGCCACGTTCTTCCACTTCTTGACGTCGCTGGCGATCACGTTCTGGAACGCCTCCGAGGTGCCCGCCACCACCGTGCCGCCGAGGCTGGCAAGCTTGGCCTTGACCTCGGGGTTGTTGAGCGCCTTGACCGAGGCATCATGCAGCTTCTGCGTGACGTCGGCCGGCAGGCCCTTGGGCGCCAACAGGCCGTTCCAGGCGTTGGCTTCGTAGCGCGGCAGGCCGGCTTCCTTGAAGGTCGGCGTGTCCGGCAGTTCCGGTGAACGGCTGTCGGCGGCAATGGCGAGGGGGCGGATCTGGCCGCTTTTGATATACGGCAGCGAGGCCGGCACCGGTTCCCAGATCATCGACACCTGGCCGCTGATGACGTCGGTGAAGGCCGGCCCCGCGCCGCGATAGGCGATGTGCATGAGTTTGGCGCCGGTCATCGACTTCATCAGTTCCATTGCCAGGTTGCCCAGGCCGCCCGCGCCCGACGAGGCGTAGGTGTATTTGTCCGGATCGGCCTTGGCGGCGGCGATCAGGCCGTTCAGATCGGTGGCGGGGAAGTCCTTGGTGACGCTGAGCACGCCCGGCACCGTCACCAACTGCGTGATGGCGGTGAAGTCGCGCACCGCGTCGTAGGTCAGGGTCTTGTAGACCGCCGGGTTGGTGCCGTGGGTGCTGGACGAGGCCAGCAGCAGCACGTAGCCGTCCGGCGCCGAATCGGCCACGAAGCGCGTGCCGATCGAGCCGCCCGCGCCGGCCTTGTTCTCGACCACCACGGTGGCGCCCAGTTCGGTGCCCAGTTGCGCGGCGAACACGCGGCCGATGATGTCGGCGGTGCCGCCGGGCGCGAACGGCACGATCAGGCGCACGGGCTTGTTGGGGTAGTCGGCCTGCTGCGCCGAGGCGGCGCCCGCGATCAGCGAGGCGCCGCTCAGCAACGCCACGGCAATTGCGGTTTTGGTCAGTTTCATGATGTCTCCAGGCGAAGGTTAGTCGAGGCTGTTGAGCCAGTCGACGATCAGTTCGGCGATGCGGTCGCTGTTGCGATCCAGCATGCAGAAATGGGAATTGCCGGCGATGCCGGTGGCGGGCAGGTCCAGCACGTCGGCGCGCCGGCCGGCCCGTTGCAGCGCCTGCCAGTACGCGTCGGTCTGGGCGCGATAGCGCCGCCAGGTGTCGTGCTGGTCGACGTGGTCGCCCCACACCAGCAATTGCGGCGGCAGGGGGCCGTCGACGCGCCCGGGCGTGCCGGTGGGCTCGACCGCCACCAGCGCGCGGATCGGGCCGGGACACTCGCGCGCCAGTTGGGTGGCGTAGCCGCCGCCCTGGCTGTGGCCGATGACGATGCAGGGACCGGCCAGGTCGAGCAGCGCGCGGTAGGCGGCCAGCGCCATGGCCTCATGCGCCAGCCAGCGCGGCACGAACTGCTTGGCGAAGGTATCGAAGGCTTCGGCCGGGAATTGCTGCGCCGGGTGGGGGCGGCGCGCGGCATAGCCGTCCGCGGGGCCGATGCGGAACAGGTGCCAGGCCTCTTCCTTGGAGCGGAAGATCGGCGCCGAATCGTAGACCTGCGGGTACATCGCCCAGGAGGCGCGGCCGCGCTCGGGCGCGTCGGCCACGAACACGTCATAACCGGATTGCAGCAGCCGCCACAGCCAGCCCTGGCGGCCGTCGGGCGTGCTTTCCCATTGCGCGCCGGTCATGCCGCCGCCATGCCAAAGCAGCACCGGATGCGGATGGCGCGGCTCGGCCAGCCGGTACTCCTGCACATAGAGTTGGCCGGCGCAGTAGCTGCCGTTCATGTCGATGGCGCGCGCCGCGCCGTTGCCCACGACCTGTTTGCGCAGCACCGGCAAGCCGTTGGCGGCGACCTCGTGTCCGCCCAGAAAGTGGCTGCGCAGGGACTTCAGCAGGATCGGGGACTCGGGCATCGGCATCTCCAGGGGAACATCGCCATACTAGTTGTAACAATCGTTTAGTTTGTGCAAAATGTGCGGGGGCTGTGCCGATACGGCACAGCAAGACCGGAAGGGGCGGACGGGATGGACATCAAATGGCTGGAGGACTTCGTCGCGTTGTCGAAGGCGCGCAATCTGTTCCAGGCGGCCGAGGCGCGCAATGTCACGCATCCGGCTTTCGGACGCCGCATCAAGGCGCTGGAGGACTGGGCCGGTGTGCCGCTGGTCGAGCGCGGTCATCAGGTGACCAGCCTGAATGCGGCCGGGCGCAGCATGCTGGCCGCGGCCATCGATGTGCTCGACATTCTGCGCGAGACGCGCCAGGGCTTGCAGAAGCCGGAACTCGAACGCAGCCGCCGCATCGTCATCGCGTCGGGCAAGACGCTGGCGCATTCGATGCTGCCGGGGCTGATGGCCAGCGTGCAGCGGGGCGTGCCGCCGTTCCAACTGAAGGTCATCACCACTACGCTCAATTACGGCATCGACATGCTGGCCGACGGCGAGGTCGATTTCCTGCTGTGCCACGCGCACGAGCCGCTGTACGCGCAGATCGACAATCCCAATTACCGCTGCCGCCGGGTCGGCGCCGACAAGCTGGTGGCGGTCAGCGCGCCGCTCGCGCCGGGCGGCCGGCATCCGCGCCATGCGGTGCCGAAACTGGCCTCGGACCCGGCCGTGCCGTTCCTGGCGTACGCCGACAGCATGTCGCTGGGCCGCATCCTGCGCGACCGGCTGCGCGGCCTGTGCGTGACGGCGCAGTTGCAGACCCTGTACGAATCGGATCTGGCCGACGCCCTGCACGCCATGGCCCGCCAGGGGTTCGGGCTGGCCTGGTTGCCGCATACCCTGGTCGAGTCGGACTTGCGCGCCGGTACCCTGGTACGGGCCGACAGCGCGCGCAATGACATCCACATGGAGATCCGGCTGTACCAGTCGGTGGACCACGCCAAGCCGCTGGCGCGCCAGGTCTGGAGCCGGATCGAGGCCTACGCGGCGCGCTAGGGCGGGGCGGCGCGGGCAGCGGGAGCCACCTGCCGGCACCGTTTTCCCGCGGCCGCGGGACAAACAGGGACGAAAGATGCCGAGCGCGTCCGGCAGGCATAGAATGGTGGATTATTTCGCTTCCCGACCACAGGATCCCGCGCCATGAACGCACGCATCCCCGACGACGCCCTTCCTCCCACCCTCGATCCGAAGGCCCTGCAGGCTTTTGTGGACGACAAGTGGGACAACGAGATCATCCCCGCGTTGACCGACTACATCGCCATCCCGGCCAAGAGCCCGGCGTTCGACGCCGACTGGGAAAAGAACGCGTTCATCGAGCGCGTGGTGCGTGACGCGGCGCAGTGGGTCGAAGCGCAGAAGGTCTCGGGCCTGAAGCTGGAAGTGGTGCGCCTGCCGGGCCGCACCCCGGTGATCTTCTTCGACGCGCCCGCCACCCGCAGCGACAACGGCGACACCGTGCTGCTGTACGGCCACCTGGACAAGCAGCCGGAATTCTCGGGCTGGCGCGCCGGCCTGGGCCCCTGGACCCCCAAGTACGAAGACGGCAAGCTCTACGGCCGCGGCGGCGCCGACGATGGCTATGCCGTGTATGCGTCGCTGACCGCCATCATGGCGCTGGACAAGCAGGGTGTGCCGCGCCCGCGCTGCGTCGGCATCGTCGAGACCTGTGAAGAGTCCGGCAGCTACGACCTGCTGCCCTATGTCGACGCGCTGCGCGACCGCCTCGGCAACGTGGCCCTGGTGGTGTGCCTGGATTCGGGCGCCGGCAACTACGACCAACTGTGGATGACCACCTCGTTGCGCGGCATGGTCTCGGGCACGCTGGAAGTGCAGGTGCTGGACGAAGGCGTGCACTCGGGCGACTCCAGCGGCGTGGTGCCGTCGTCGTTCCGCATCCTGCGCCACCTGCTGGACCGCCTGGAAGACAGCGCCACCGGCCGCCTGCTGCCGCAGAGCCTGCACTGCGAAATCCCTGCCGACCGCATCGAACAGGTGCACGCCACCGCCCGCATCCTGGGCGACGAAGTCTGGCGCCGGTTCCCCTGGAGCTGCGGCGCCGAGGGCGGCTTCGTGCTGCCCATGACCACCGAGCCGGAACAGGCCCTGCTGAACCGCACCTGGCGCCCGACCCTGTCGGTGACCGGCGCCGAAGGCCTGCCGCCGCTGTCCAGCGCCGGCAACGTGCTGCGGCCGCGCACGGCGTTCAAGCTGTCGCTGCGACTGCCGCCGCTGGTGGACGCCGTTGCCGCCTCCGAGGAAATCAAGGCCCTGCTGGAAGCCGACGCGCCCTACAACGCCAAGGTCATCTTCAAGGCCAATGAAGGCGCCGCCACCGGCTGGAACGCGCCGGCCTCCGTGCCGTGGCTGACCCAGGCGCTGGATGCCGCCTCGCAGCAATACTATGGCGCGCCCTGCGGCTACATTGGCCAGGGCGGCACCATTCCGCTGATGAGCATCCTGCAGAAGGGCTTCCCCCAGGCGCAGTTCATGGTCTGCGGCGTGTTGGGTCCCAAGTCCAACGCCCACGGCCCCAACGAATTCCTGCACGTGCCTTACGGCAAGAAGCTGACGGCCGCGGTGGCGCAGACCATGGCGGCGATGCCGGCGGCCTGATCGGCGAACTCCCCGATTGATGCGCCTTCGGGCGCATGACCGGACGATTGCATGTTGCAACGCCCTCCTGGCGAACCGGGAGGGCGTTCGGCTTTCGCCGCGCCGATCATGATGCCTTCATGCCTCGGTGTTCGGGGGCTTGGGGGCGGAATATGACGTGCATTGCCGCATCCGACGTGATGCGCAGGATCACGTCGCGGCGGCGGCGGGCGGGGCGCCGGGCAAGCAGGCGCAGCAGCATCCACAGCAGGTGGAGCAGGGCGATGATGCCCGTGGTCACGTTGGGAAGCAGGTCATCGCCGAGAGTGCCTCCCCGGGGCGGTTCCTGCACCACGCTGCTCAAGCCGTCCGCCGCCAGCAGGGCCTGCAGGCGGGTCGTGAGGATGTCCATGGCGGTAATGTTCTCCAGGTAGAAATCCTTGCGCCGGCGCAGCAGGGCCGCCAGGTCGTCGTCGGACAGACGGTTCAAGAAGTAGGTGAGCGCGATGTCCATCCGTTCCTCCCGTGGCAGTCGCGATGCCACTCTACCGTGGCCCGCGGGCATGCCGCGGGGGCGGCGGTGAATTCGGAATGATCCGATGTTATCGAGGCGGCGGCGGCTGCCGCGCCACCCGGCGCCGGCAGGGCGCGCGAAACGGTCGCCTATACTCGCTTTTTTCCAGGATTGCCCCACCATGATTTCCACTTCCGATGCCTATGCCAACGTGGTTGCCGAAACCCGCCACTGGCTCGATCGGGCCGTGATCGGCCTGAACCTCTGTCCGTTCGCCAAAGCGGTCCAGGTCAAGGACCAGATCCGCTTTGCCGTCAGCGATGCGACCGACGCCGAAGGCGTGTTGACCGACCTGCAGGACGAGCTGGCGTTGCTGGCCGAGGCCGATCCGGACAAGATCGACACCACCCTGCTGATCGTTCCCGACGCGCTCGACGACTTCCTGGAGTTCAACGACTTCGAGGACCTGTCGGACCGCTTGCTCAAGCGCATGCGCCTGGTGGGCGAACTGCAGGTGGCCACGTTCCATCCGCAGTTCCAGTTCGCCGATACCCAGCCGGACGACATCGAGAACTACACCAACCGGTCGCCGTACCCCATCCTGCACCTGCTGCGCGAGGCCAGCATCGACCGCGCGGTCGAGTCGTTTCCGGACGCCGCCGAGATCTACGAGAAGAATATCGGGACGATGCAGCGGCTGGGACTGGCAGGCTGGCGGCGGTTGATGACCCAGCCCTGAGCGGCAGGGGCCTGGCCGGCATCGCGTGGCCGCGGGCGCGGGATATCCCTAGATAGCCCACATCGCATATTGAATACAGAATACTGTCAATGAGACCCCCGCCGTCGGGCGGGCGGCCTGTGCCTGCTTCCCCATCATCCATTGCATGGCCCGCGTGGCTCTCAGCCATGCGGATGCCGCGCGCCTGTCTGGAGAGAGCCTTATGCCGTTCACTCGCCGCCACGCCCTGGGCACGCTTGCCGCGTTGCCGCTGATGCCCCGTCTTGCACGGGCGCAGGCCGATTTTCCGACCCGTCCCGTGCGCCTGCTGGTCGGCTTCGCGCCCGGTGGCCTGACCGACATCGCCGCGCGCGCGCTGGCCGAGCGCATGGGCAAGATCCTCAAGGGCAGCGTGGTGGTCGAGAACCGGCCGGGCGGCCAGACCATCATCGCCACCGCGGCGGTGGCGCGGGCCGAGCCCGACGGCTACGTGCTGGCTTTCGTCGGCACCAACGGCATGATCCTCAATCCCCTGCTGTACAACGACCTGCCGTACCGGCGGTCCGACTTCAAGCAGTTGGGCTCGATGGGCAAGTCGCCGATGCTGCTGATCGTGCATCCCGCGCTGGGGGTGAAGAACGTGCAGGAATTCATCGCCTTGGCCAAGAAGAAGCCCGGTGACATCACCTGCGCGCATGCCGGGCGCGGCGTCATCAACCATCTGGCCTTGCTGCACTTCCAGTCCAAGACCGGCACGCAGTTCCAGGATGTGCCGTACAAGGGCAGCGGCCCGGCGCTGCTGGACCTGATGGCCGGCACGGTGCAGAGCACCTTCGATTTCCCGACTTCGGCCTTGCCCAACATCCGTTCGGGCAAGTTGCAGGTGCTGGCGGTGACGGCGGACCAGCGCCTGTCCAGTCTGCCCGACGTGCCGACCATGAAGGAGGCCGGCGTCGAGGGTTTCGAGCTGTACACCCGCATGATGATCTCGGGCCCGGCGGCGATGCCGGCGGCGGTCGCCGCCACGCTGGAGAACGCGGTGCGCGAAGGCGCCCGCGATCCTGCCCTGGTGCGCCAGTTCGCCGAGCAGGGCGTGACCGTGGCGTTCACCTCGTCGACGGATCTGGACCGCGTCATCGCCGAGGAATCGGCACTGTGGGCCGGGGTGATCCGTGCCAACAACGTGCCCAAGACCGACCTGAAAGGCTGAGGACGCGCCATGACCGAGCAAGCCCGCATCACCGTTCATCCCGAAACGGCGCTGATCGACGTGCCGCGCGCGATCCGCATCGACGGTTTTCCCGCCTATGCCTTCGTCACCGTCACGGCGCGCATGCGCATGTGCGGCGTGCCGTGGCGTTCGCAGGCGGTGTTCCTGGCCGGCCACGACGGCAGCCTGGATCTGGCGCGCGATTGCCCCGTGTCCGGCAGCTATGCCGAGCCGTCCGCCATGGGGCTGGTGTGGTCGATGACATGCGAAGCGATGGACCGCGTGGTGTTTCCGCCCGACCGCGTCGAGCCGCTGGCGATCGACCTGCACGCCAGCGACGGCCGCCACGAGGCGACGGCGCGGCTGGTGCAGACCTTCGTGGCCGAGGGCGTCACGCACCGCGCCGTGCGCGAGCAGGTCGGCGGCATGACGCTGTCGGGCGAATGCTATACGCCCGCCGGGCCCGGCCCACATCCGCTGGTGATCTACATGAACGGCTCGTCCGGCGGCGTCAATGCGCCGCGCGCCGCCCTGTTCGCGGCCCACGGCTACCAGTGCCTGGCGCTGGCCATCTTCAACTACGACGGCCGTCCCAAGTACCTGAATGACATGCCGCTGGAGTATTTCGAGCAGGCGCTGCGCTGGGCCCGCGCCGAACTGAAGCCGCGCGACGGCTTCGTGGCGCTGTCCGGCATCAGCCGGGGCGGCGAGACGTCGTTGCTGGTGGCGTCGCACTATCCGGATCTGGTCAGCGCGGTGGTGGCCTATGTGCCGTCGCCGGTGATGCATGGGGTGGTCAGCGCGGGCGAGCCAGGCACCGGGCGCAACGCCCAGGTCTGGCGCAAGGCTGGCGAGCCCTTGCCGCACCTGTGGCAGGACAACGCCAGCGCCGATTGGGAGGCGGCCTATGCCTCGGACCCGCCGTACCGGCAGACCCATGCCTTTCTCAGCGCCAGCCGCGACGCCGCCGCTTTCGAGCGCGCGCGCATTCCGGTGGAACGCTATCGCGGGCCGGTCCTGCTGGTGAGCGCGTCGGACGATGGCTTCTGGCCCAGCACCGCGTATTGCGAGATCGTCATGCGCCAGCGCCAGGCGCATGGCCTGCCAACCTCGCACTACGTGTGCTCGGGCGCCGGCCACCACGTGCAATATCCCTGCCTGCCAGCCACGCTGATCAGCAAACCGCATCCCATGTCCGGCCTGTTGCTGGACGCGGGCGGCACGCCGTCGGCCAACGCCGCCGGCAACGAGGGCGCCTATCGCGCGGTGCTGGAATTCCTGGCGCGCGCGGCCGGGCCTGGGCAATAAGGCACACGGCCTCGACCGGCGGGGCCGTGATGGCGCCGGCAGGCCGGCGGGCCAGCCGGCAAATCAAGCCTCGGCGGTTTCCTCGGCTGCAATCGCCGGTTGCACGTGATCGATCAGGGCGGGCCAGGTGTTGATCGACAGCAGGTGGCAATAGACCAGCGGCAGCCAGCCGTTGGCACGCCAGCGCAGGAATTCCGCTTCCGGCAGCTTGTTGAACTTGGCTTCGTCGATCACCTTGAAGCCGGACATGGCCAGGCGCTGGCCGTCGGCCAGGGTGATGTCGGCGCGGTTCTCGATCAGCAGGTCGGCCTCGGCCAGGGCGCGGGCGAATTCCAGCGTGTAGGCGTGCTGGTTCTGGTAGTCGCGGCAGAATTCCAGGGCGCTGCGGGCCAGCGCGGTCGGCTCGCCGGCCTCGTCGAAGAACGGGTTGTCACGGCCCTCGACCACCGCGGCGGCCTTCTCGTCGACGCACAGCGTGTACTGGCTGCGGTCTTCGTTCTCCATGAAGATGAAGGGATAGCGGCGCACGTAGGCCGGGATGTAGGTGCCGGGGCGCCATTGGCCCTGCGCGTCGACGAACAGGTTTTCCTGGCCGCGCACGCCCAGCACCGCGACCGGCGTGGGCTGCTCGCCATCGGTGAACACGATGGGGAAGTGGCGGCACGCCGTCGGCAGTTCGGTGGCCACCAGCGGCACCGCGTTGGTCTTGGCCGCGTAGCCGAAGCCGGTATTGCCGGCCAGCGACAGGTTGGCGTGTACGCCGGCGGCGAGCGGACGGGGTTGTTCGTAGAACAGGGGAAGCGAGGTCTGCGTCGTCATGGTGTCTGGATCAGAGAGTAAGGGATTGGTTATCGGTGTCGCGGCGCGCGTCATCGGATGACGGACGGCCTTCGACGGCCGGGCGCTGCGGATGGGCGCCGGTCGTTTGCAGCACCGGGTTGTTGCCATTGGGCACCGTCAACACCGCATTGTCGCCCGCCGGCAGTTGCCAGGAAAAGGCGGAGGCCACCGTCAGCACCTGCGGATCGGCGTATGCGCCGAGCGCGTTGGGGCCGAAGCCCTGGGGCGGCACCGTGCCCTGGAACAGCGGGTTGGCGCTGGGCGTGGTCGGAATCACGGTGCGCGGCGCGGTCACCGAGGCCAGGCGGTCGATCACGTCCGTCTGGCCCCAGGCGGCGCCGTTCATATAGTACGGCGCGCCAGCCAGCGAGCTGCGGATCGTGGTGGCGGCCATGGAGCCGGTCTTGCCGCCGATCGCGCCCCACAGGTCGGCCGAGCCGGCGTTGGGGACGATCAGCGCGGCCACATTCAGCTTGTGGTCCGGATTGGCGTCATTCTGGCCGATGCGCAGGGCGCCCACGCCGGAAGCCAGCGTCAGCGAGGTCTGCGGGCCGTTCAGGCCGACAGCGGTGATGTCGCCGTTGGTGCGGATGGTCGCATTCGAGCCCTGCAGCCTGGCCGGCGCGCCCAGGTTGATGGGGCCCTGCGTCACCAGCAATTGCGCCGGCAGCGTCAGACCGGCGCCGCCGGTCTGGGTGAAGCCCGTGGCCGCCTTGACCGTGCTGCCGCCGCCAAACGTCGTGGTGCCGGTCGCGCTGGTGTTAGCGATGCGGATGGCGCCGGTGTCGGCGGTGACGTCCTTGCCGAACGACAGCGTGCCGCCGGACAGATCGATGCCGTCCGGGCCGGAGGCGCGCAGCGCGCCGTTGTAGCTGGCGGTCCTGGCTTCCAGTTGCTGCACGCGGTAGGCGCTGACGTCGCCGTTGAACACGATGGTATCGACGGCGCGCAGGGTCAGCGAACCCAGGCCGGTGGCGTCGCCCGCCACCTGGATGTTCCTGGCCGCGTTGACGTTCAGATTGTTGCCATTGCCGCCGTCCAGCTTGCTGCCCAGGATCACCGAGCCGGTGTCGCTGGCCAGGTCGCGGTCGCCCTTGAGGGTCACGGCGCCGTTGTAGACCTGGTCGCCGGTGGTGCGGGTCTTGCCGCCGCTCAGGGTGGTGGCGCCCGTGACGGCCACGGTGCGCAGCGGCGTGGTGGCGCCGACGTCGCCCTGGATGTCGGCGTTGCCGGCGATGATCAGGCCTTGCTCGCCCGATTCGGTGCCGTCGACGCCGGCCTTGAGCTGCACGGTGCTGCCGGTCAGCGTGGTGTCCACGCCGCTCAGGATGACGTGCTGGCCATATTGCTGCGTGCCGGTGGTGTCGACCGAGCCGCCATTGATCAGCACGTCGCCGTTGCCGCCGGTCTGCACCGAGGCGGCGCGCACCGGGCCGTCCAGCACGATGTCGCCGGCCGCGCTGACCTTCAGGTCGCCCAGGCGCGAGCCCTGGCCGACCGGGCCGGAGAAGGTCACTTCGCCTTGATTGGCGACGACCGTCAGGCCGTGGCCGCCATCGACCGCCTGGTCGAAGCCGATGTCGCCCTGGCGGCTGGTTACCGAGACGTCGCCGCCGACGGTCACATTGCCCTGGTACGACTGCTCGCCGTTGGTGACGATGCTGCCGGCGCCCAGCGTGGCGTTGCCCTTGACGGTCAGGCTGGCCAGCGGGTCGTTGGCGCCCAGCGGTCCCTTGAGCACGGCGTTGCCGTCGATGGTCAGGTCGTGCTCGCCGTCGCCGCCGCCCAGCAGGCTGACGGTGCTGCCCTTGAGCACGGTGTCGGTGCTGAACACGGCCCGCTCCCCGTACGACTGGGTGCCGGTGGTGTCGACCAGGCCGCCGTTGATGGCCACGGTGCCGCCGACGTCGGTGTTGACCGACGCGGCGTACACGGCCTTCTCGAAGGTGGTGGCGCCCTGGCTGTCGACGGCCAGGTTGCCCAGGCGGCCGGTGGTGGCATCGCCGACCTGTTCGGCAAAGCGCACGTCGCCGCTGCCGCTGCTGACCGTCAGGTCGCTGCCGTTGCTGCTGGTGACCGTGTCGTTGAACGTCACCTTGCCGCCGCCGGTGCCGATCTGTGTGGCGCCGGTCAGCAGCACCGTGCCCTGGTAGGACTGATCGCCCACGGTCTGGATCGGACCGCCGGACAGTTGCGCGTCACCCTCGAGGGTCAGGTAAGCGAGGCGGCCATTGGCGCCGTTGCCGATCGGACCGCCGATTACGGCCGGGCTCTCGATGGTCAGGCCCTGCTGTTCGTCGGCCGAGTTCGCGCCGCCGGCCAGCGTCACCGTGGCGCCCTTGAGCGCGACGTTGGCGCCCAGCGTGACCCGTTCGCCGAACCGCAGGGTGCCGGTGGTGTCGATGCGGTCGCCGTTGATGGTCACGGCGCCCGGGTCGTCGGTCTGCAGCGAGGCGGCGTAGACGGTGCCGTTGAAGGTGGTCGTGCCGGCGGTGTCGACCGTCAGGTTGCCGACGCGCTGGCCGCTGTCGCCCACGCCGGCAAAACTGACGTCGCCGCTGGCGGTCGAGGCCACGTGCAGGTCGTGCGTGCCGTCCAGCGCGCCGTCGAACGCGACGTCGCCGGTGGTGGTGGACAGCGTGTGATCGCGGCCCAGGGTCGTGGCCCCTTTGTACTGCTGGTTGCCGGTGGTGGCGATGCTGCCCGCGTTGAGCGTGGCGCTGCCGTCCAGGGTCAGGCTGGCCAGCTTAGTGGTGGCGCCGATGGCGCCGGTCAGCAAGGCCGTGCCGTCGATCTCCAGCGCATGGGCGCCGTCTGCGCCGTTGGCCAGGGTGATGGTGGTGCCGGTCAGCACTGCATCGTCGCCCAGGTCCACATGGCCGCTGTAGATCTGCGTGCCGCTGGTGGTGACGCTGCCGCCGTTGATGGCCGTGCCGCCGCTGCCCGCCTGGTTGAGCGAGGCGATGTCGACCGCGCCGCCGTAGGTGGTGGCGCCGCTGCTGGTGACGGTCAGCGCGTTGGCGCCCGACACGCCGCCGGTGAAGGCGACCGCGCCGCTGCCGGTGGCCACACTGACGGCGCTGGCCAGCGTCGTCGCGCCATCGACGCCGAAGGCGCCGTCGGTGGTGGTGTAGGCGCCGCGCAGCGTGGTGGCGCCGTTGTACTGCTGGGCGCCGGTGCTGGCGACCTGGCGCAGGTCGATGCTGTCGCCGCTGATGGTCAGGCTGGCCAGGTTGGAGGCATTGCCGCCCAGCGTGACGTCGCCGTGTTCGGCCACGATTACCGCCTGCTGGGCGCCGCCGTTGAGCGTGCCCGAGAGGGTGACGCCGCCATTGGCGCCGTTGGCCGTCAGGGTGCGCTTGCCGCCGGCCAGCGTGGTGTCGCCAGTGATGCCGATGGCGCTGCCGGTCAGGTCGCCGTTGAGGGTGATGTTGCCGGTATAGGTCTGGCTGCCGCTGGTGTTGGCGGCTGCCATGGCGATGGCCGTGCCGCTCACGGACAGGTCATGCACATCGGTGCTGGCGATGTCGTGGCTGACGGTGACGTTGCCGGCGCCGGAGGCCAGCGTGACATCGCCGCTGTTGCCGGCCGCCAGGCCGACTGCGCTGGTCAGGTTGCCGCTGGACGTGATGCCGATGTTGCCGTCGGCCGTGGCGACGCGGCCCAACGTCAACGCACCGCTGCCGTCCACGTAGATGTCGCCGCTGCCCAGGACGTTGGCCTTGAGATTGCGGGCTGCCGTGGTGACGTGGCTGGTCGAGGTGCCGATGCCGGTTTTGCTGGTCAGGTCCAGGCTGTTGGCCGTGAGGCTGTTGCCCAGGCCCAGCAGCGAGCCTTCGGCGGCGCTCAGGACCACGGTGCCGCTGGCGGCGCCGGCGTTGACAGTGTCGATCTCGACGTCGCCGTGCTGCGAGGTCAGCGTGATGCTGCGGTTGCTGCCGGCGGCGGTGGCCGAGGCCGTCAGCGAACCGCTGGCCGTGGCATTGATATCGCCATTGGCGGTGCTCAGCGAAGCGTCGAGCGCGCCGGTGTTGGTCAGCGTCAGGTCGGCCGCCGTGGTGGTGCCGGTCAGGCTGGCCGCGACCGTGCTGGCTTCGGTCACCAGGCTGGTGTCGCCGCCCGCGGCGCCGCTGCTGAAGCTGACCGTGGTGCCCTTGGCGGCGATTGTGCGCGGCGTGGCGCCGCCCGCCACCACGTCCTGCGTGCCCCGCAGCGTGAGGGTGCCGTTGGCCTGCACGCCGGTGCTGGCCAGCGTCAGCGTGCCGCCGGAGGACAGCAGCAGATTGTCGGCGCTGTTGGACATGCCGCCGCTGGCGTCCAGATCGCCGGCGGTGGTCAGGTAGACCGAGCTGTGGGCGCCGGCCTGCTGGATGTTGCCGCTGTTGGAGGAGAGCGCGCGCGTGCCGACGTTGTTGATCACGATGACGGCGCCGTCGGCGGCGGTCGACAGGTTGCCCAGCGCGCCGAGGTTGGTGCGCAGCGCGATGCCGCCGGTGCCGTTGCCCGGGTAGGCGGCCGAGCCGATGCTGCCGCCGGCGATGGCGGTCAGGCTGTTGCCGGTGATCAGGTTGCCCGCCAGCGCGCCCTTGATCGAGCCGGCGGCCTGCAGCGTGACGTTGCCGGCGAGCTTGGCGTCGATCGTGTTGATCGACAAGTCACCGCTGGTGGTGGCGATCGAGATGCCGTTGTTGGCCGAGCTGGTCTTGCTGACCGCGCTGGTGACCAGGGTCGGGCCGGCGCTGGTGATGCCGATGGCGCCGTCCTGGGTGATGATCGAGGCCAGCGTGGTGCCGGCCGCGCGGTTGTCGTTCAGGTAGAGCGAGCCGCTGCCGGTGACTTCCGCGATGATGTTGGCGGCGGTCGTCTGCAGGTTGTCGGGCGAGCCGGCCGCGCCGCCGATGCCCGAGCCGGCCTTGAGCGTGACGCTGTTGCCGATGATGCGGGTCGATTCCTCGCGGTCGTCGACGATGGTGCTGCCGGTCTTGCTGAAGTCGATGTTGACGCTGCCGGCGCCGGCGTCGATGTTGCCCGCGACCAACTGGCTGTTGGTGCCGTTGCCGACAATCTTGATGAGGCCATTGCTGGCGACGGCGTTGGCGATCTGCAGATTGCCGGCGGCCGCGATGTCGATCGTGTTGCCCGACAGGTACGAGTAGACGGAATTGTTGTCTGCCGCCAGGTACATGCCGCCATTGGTGGTGACTTCGACGCGCTGGCCGGTGGCGTTGATGCGGCCGCTGGCGGCGCCGACGGCGTTGGCGCCGTTCAGCGCAACGCCGTAGGCCTTGACGGTGGCGCCGGCGGCGTCGGCCAGGATCGAGCCGTTTTCGGCGTTGAGCGTGACCTGGCCATGATTGGCGCCGGCCTGCACGTTCTTGACCGTGATGTTGCCCGCAGTGGTCTTGACCGAGATGTCGTTGCCGGTGGCGTCGGTGCCGGAGGTGACGCTGGTGAGCACCAGGCTGCCGTTGCCGTTGATCCGCGTTTCGCCATTGGCGACCGAGGTCGTCAGGCCGCCCAGCAGGTTGCCGCTGCTGTCCAGGTAGAGCGAGCCGTCGCCGGTGACGGTGGCCGACACCGGGCTGTTCGGCGCGGCGATCCTGATTGCCGCGTCGCGCGTGCCGATGCCATTCTGCGCCGTCAGCGTGATGGCGCCGGCGCCGGCGCCCGAGAGCGTGCCCCCGCCGTACAGGATGCTGCCGGTCTGGGCGTTCAGGGTCAGGGCGTTGCCGGTGCCGTAGCTGACCGTGCCGACCAGGATGTCGCCGGTGGTGGTGGTGACCGACAGGTCGCCGCCCGCGCGCAGGTTGCCCAGGTTGATCGAGCCGGTCTGCTTGAGCCAGATGCCGCCCGAGGCGGTGGCGGCGATGTTCTTGACCTGGGTGCTCAGGGCCAGGCTGGCCGACCCGATCGTGTTGGGCGTGTCGCCCGACCCGGTGGACAGCGTCAGGTCGCCAGCGACGATCTTCGAGGACGCGTTCATGCCCTGGATCGAGCCGCCCGTGTAGTAGTACGGGTTGGTCGACAGGTTGACCGAGCCGTTCTGGGTGACGTCGATGTCGTGCACGTTGATCGCGCCGATGGCCTGGTAGGTGAAGTTCAGGCCGGTCGTGTCGCGCACGATGGTCAGCGCGGTGGCGTTGTTGCTGTCGGCGCCGCTGAACGTCAGGTTCTGGGCGTCGATGGCCAGGGAGCCGGCGCTGCCCAGGTTCGAGCCCTGCGCGTTGTTGCGGATGATGGTCAGGTCGGACAGGTCGGCCAGGTTGTCGACGTAGATGCTGCCGGGCGTGGCCATCGTCAGCTTCTCGGTGTTCAGATGCAGGCGCGCCGAGGTGGAGGCGCCGATCTTCGAGGCCGTGCCGTAGTTGGCCGTCAGGCTGACGCTCTTGCCGCTGACCAGGTTGCTATCGTCAATGCCGGTGATGCTGCCGCGCGCGGTCGACAGCGTGACCGCGCCGTCGGTGGACGCGACGGTGCCCACGGTCAGGTTGCGGCCGCTGTTGCCGGTGTCGGCCATCAGGGTGATGTCGCCCGGCGCGGTGACCGAGGTCGCCTGCAGGCCGTAGGTCTCGGTCAGCGCGATGCTGCCGTCGGCGCGGTCGGTCTTGGTGGCGTTGAGCGTGACGGTGGTGGTGCCGCCGTTCAGCGCATAGGTGCGGATGGCGCTCTGGTTGCCGATCGAGCCGTTGGCCGTCAGGCTGACGTTGGTGGCGTTGTTGATCGTGCCGCTCAGGATCGAGCCGCCGGTATTGTTGACGGTGAAGGCGTTGCCATTGGTGTTGACCGTGCCCAGTTCGATGTCGCCGGCGGTGTTGCTGACCGCGCTGGCCCCGGTCGAGGTCAGGCTCGGCAGGTTGGTGTTGCCTTCCACCGTGATGAACGCGCCGCCGTTGTCGGCGCGGCCGCTCAGCGTGCTGACGCGGGTGTCGATGGCATTGCCGGCGCCTGCGGCGCCGATCGCGTTGGCCGCCGTCAGGGTCAGGCTGGCCGCGTCGATCTTGGTGTTGGCATCGCCGTCGCCCAGCAGCGAGCCGCCGCGCGAATTCAGCACCACGTTGTCGTAGCCGACGTTGACGGCGCCCACGGTGATGCTGCGGTCGCTGGTGACGCTCAGGTTCAGGCCGCCGCTGTCCTCGACCTTGGTCAGGACCAGGCCGGCGCTGCTGCCGCTGCCGCCGTCCGCGGCCTGGAACACGATGTTGCCGCCGTCGCGGGTGGGCGAGGTGATGCCATAGCTGCGGGCGCTGTTGCCGGTGGAATACAGCGTCAGCGCGTCGATGTGACGGTCGGAGTCGATGTACACGTCGCCGGCATTCTGGATGTTCACCAGCGGCGCCGACAGGTTGATCTCGCGGCCCACGGCGCCGATGGCGCCCGAACCCTGGGTGGTGAGCCACACCTGCGCGGCAGTGACGCGCTGGCTGTCGTCGGCGCTACCCAGGATGCTGTTGTTGCTCGACAGGCGCACCGTGCCGCTCTGGGTGGTGTCGATGACGCCGATGTCCTGGCCGACGTTGCTCGACAGCATCAGGTTCAGCCCGGTGTTGTCGCGCACCTCGTTGACCTGCAGGCGGCTGCCGTTATGGGCCACATCGAACAGCAGTTCGTTCGACAGGATCTGGTAGGTGGCCGCCGACGAGCCGGTGGCGTACAGCGACAGGCTGGCCAGGTCGCGGTCGTTGTCCAGGTAGACGTGGCTGCCGGCCGTCAGGTACAGCTCGCCGGTGGTGGTGTGGATCGAGCCCGAGTTGTCGCCCGACGCCACGCCGATCTGGCCGCTGGTGCCCAGCGTGACCACATCGCCCGTGACGTGCGAGGTCGGCGTCAGGTTCAGGATGTTGGCGCCCGAACCATAGGCATTCAGGCTCACGGTGTTGGCCGGGCCGACGTCGACGTTGCCGATGTACAGCGTGCGGTCGCCATTGAAGGAGAAGTTCAGGCCGGTCAGGTCGCTGACCGCCGTCATCGTATAGACGCCGGCGTCGGTGACGTCGAACGTCAGGCCCTTGGCCGCCACCTGCAGCACGTTGTCCACGGCGCTGTTGGCGTGGTTGGCGGTGATGTTCAGCGAGAACAGGTCGCTGGCGTTGTTGATGTACAGGTCGCCGCCCGACTGCGTGGTGAGCTGGCGGGTGTCGGTCTGCATCGCGTTGCCGGCGGCGCCGATCGACTGCGTGGCCGTGAGCGTCAGCACCGGCGTGACGAAGCGGCCGGCGCCCTGCGTGATCGAGCCGTTGGTCACGTTGACCTGGGCCGAGCCGGCGGCGCTGTTGTCCAGCAGCGTCAGGCTCTTGTTGTTCGACACCCACATGCTGCCGCGCACATCGGAGGACAGCGAATCGACGCTGACGAACAGCGGCTGGTAGGTGGTGTAGGTGCCGGTGACCGAACCGGCGTTGAGCGTCAGCGCGCCGGTGGCGATGTTGGGCGCGCTGGCGCTGGCGCTATTGCCGTAGATGGTGCCGTTGCTGGCCAGCTTCACAGAGCCGCCGGCGGCGGTGCTGACGTTGTTGACGGTCAGCGAGCGGTCCGACGAGATCGACAGCGCCAGGTTGCCGGTGTTGGTGATGTTGCTGAGCGTCAGGCCGGCAACGCCGGTCGAATCGCTCAGCGAGAACGCCGTCATGCCGCTGGCGCTGATGCTGTACGTATTGTTGACCGAGCCGCTGCTGCTGCTGTGGTTGGCCGTCAGCGCCAGCGAATCGAGCTGCTTGTTGTTGGCGACGGACACATTGCCGGCCGAGGCGACCGCCAGGTTGGCGGTGCTGGTCTGGGCCGACACGCTGCCGTTGGTGCCCAGCGCGCTCAGGCTGACGGTGTTGCCGGTGATCAGGCCCGAGCCGCCGATGGTGGGGGCCAGGCCGGTGTTGGCGTAGCGCGACGTCAGCGATACCGAGCCGTTGCCGGTGTTGATGGTGTTCGACGTGATGGCGGTGTCGGTATTGACCGTCAGCGCGGCGCCGCTCATGCTGGCGCCGATCGACAGGTTCGTGCCGCCGGAGATGGTCAGCGTCTGGCTGCCCAGGCCGCCGAAAGCGTAGCTGTTGGTGTCGAAGTTAGTGCTGCTGCCGGCGTCGCGGCGCGACAGGTACAGGTTCAGGCTGTTCAGCGCCAACCCGCCGTTGTTCAGGTTGATGTCGCCGTTGTTGGCGATGGCGAGATTGCTGGCGCTCAGGCGCAGGGCGCGGCTGCTGGCGCCAATGGCGCCGGTGTTGGCGTCGCGCGCGGTATAGCTGTCCGAGCCGGTGGCGGAAAGCGTGACGCTGCTGGCCGTAATGCGGCCGTTGCCGCCGTCGCTGGTGATGCTGGAATTGACGCCGCCGCCCGCGGTGGTCAGGCTGATCGAGTTGCTGGCGGTAAGGGTGCCGACCTGGATATTCTTGCGGCCGCTGAAGCTGAAGTCGGTCAGGCCGCCCGTGACCTGCTCCAGATACTGGGTGGCCCCATCGTCGCTGAGGGTGATGACCTGGCCGGCGCCGCCGCCGATGCCGAAGCTGGCGGCGCTGCCCGCGGATTTCAGGCTGTTGATGGCCAGGCTGCGCAGCACGGTGTCGCTGCCGACGTACATGTTGTTGCCGGCGGTCAGGCTGAGCGCCGAGGTGCCGTTCAGGACCAGCGCGCCGCCGCTGACGGCCGAGCCGATGGACCCGCCCGAACCCGCCGTCAGCGCCACGCTCGCGGCGCGGATGGCGCCGGGGTTGGCCGGATCGTCGTTGGCGATGTTCAGTCCGGACTCGAGGCTGACTTTGCCATTGGCGCCGGCGTCGATGTTGCCGACCAGCAGGTTCTTGTCGCTGGCGGTGAAGCCGAAGTCCAGGTTGCCCGAGCTGGCGATGTTCGCCAGGTGGATGCCCAGGCCGTCATCCGTTACGGTGAAGGCCGTGAGGTTGGGCGCGGTGATGCGGTATGCGCCATTGGCGGTGCCGTTGCGCGTGACGTCCAGCCGCGTCAGGCCGGTGAGACTGTCGACGGCGATGTCGCCGCCGCTGGTCAGGCTGACGTCGGGCGCCTGCAGCGTCAGCGCCGCGCCGGCCGCGCCGATCGCGCCGCCCGCCGTCAGGGCGATGCGGCTGGCACGGATCAGGGTGGCGGCGTCGCCGTCGTCCTGCAGCGTGCCGCCGCTATTGGTCAGCGTGGCCGCGCCGCCGGCGCTCAGGCTGCCGATGGTGGTGAGGCCGTACGACTGGGTGTAGCCGATCTGTCCGGTGCCGGCCTCCAGGCGCGTCAGATTGATGTTGCCGCTGGTGCCGTTCAGGTAGAGGTCGGTGCCGGCGGTTGCCTGCACATTGACCTGGCCGGCGCCGCCCACGCCGACATAGCGCAGGGCGCCGCCATATACGCCGCCGATCGCGCCCGCGGCATTGAGCGAGATGTCGTTGCCGCCGGCGTAGACGTTGCCGCTGCCATTGCCGAACAGCGAGCCGTTCGCCACGTTCAGCGCCACCGTGCCATTCCAGCTGCGCACCGTGCCCGCCAGCAGCGCGTCACCCTGGCGCGTGTCGATCTGCACATCGCCCGTGGCGGTGATGTTGTTCAGCGTAACGATGCCGGTGTAATTGCCAGAGCCGGTCGGATTGGGCAGTTGCACATAGAAGCCGCCATTGTTCGCCGCGCCGCTCAGGTAGCCGGTCAGCACGTCCATGTAATCCGGCCCGGTCGCGCCGACAGCCTTGCCGGCGTTCAGGTTGACCGAATTGGCCAGCAGGCGGGTCTGCTTGTTGCCGTCGTCGCGCAGGTCGCCGGCGGCGTTCAGCGTGATGCTGCCGCTGTAGCCGGCATCGATGCTGCCGACGGTGATGTCGCGGTCGCCGGTGAAGCTGAAGTTGACCCAGTTGCTGTCGCGGACTTCATGGATCGTGTGGCCGCCGACGTCGTCGGTGATGTTGAACAGCAGCGACGGCGCGCGCACGTCCAGCGTATAGCGGTCGTCCGTGTCCTTGTGGCGCGCGTACACCGTCAACGAATTGAGGTCGGCGATGTCGGTGGCGTATAGGTTGCCGCGCGTGTCCAGCGTCAAGCCGGGCGCATTGACGGCGACGGCATTGGCGCTGGTGCCGATGTCCTGGGCGGCCCTGAGGCTGACGTTATTGGCGGTGACGCGTGTCTCGGCGATGCCGTCGTCCAGGATGCTGCCCTGGCTGGAGACCAGCGTGACGTTGCTGCCGGCGCGGATGTTGCCCAGCTTCAGGCTCTGGTCGCCGGTGAACGAGAACTGGCTCAGCAGCGAGCTGTAGACCTGCTTGAGTTCGTAGGCATTGCCCAGGTCGTCGTTGATGTCGAAGTTCAGGAACGGCGCGGCCACCTGCAGCGTATTGCGGCGGGCCGGGTCGGCGTGCGAATTGGTGATGGCCAGATAGGTCAGCGTCTTGGCGGGATTGTCGACATAGATGTCGCCGCCGCTGCCCAGCGTCAGGCTGGTGGTGGCCGTCTTAATGTGGTCGCTGGCCGTGCCGATGTGTTGCTGGGCCTGCAGGATGATGCTGCTGCCGGCCAGCGCGCTGTCGGCGTTGGCGCGCACGATGCTGCCGCCTTGCGCATTGAGCCAGAGCGTGCCGTTGCCGGCATCCAGCATGTTGCCGCTCAGGTTCGCCACGCCGGTGACGTAGATGCCGTTGCTGGCCTTCAAGTCGTCCAGCAGCACCGAGCCCTGTGCCTGGTTGAGGTAGATGCTGCCACCGGTGGCGTTGAGCACGCCGGCGGCGGTACGCAGGTAGGTGCCCGAGGTGCCCACCGTGTAGCTGGTGTTGGAGGCCGGGGCCAGCAGCGTGACGACGTTGCCGGTGATGAGCGAGGCCGAGGTGCCGGTGATGCTGCCGGCGCGCGCGGTGAGCGTGACATTGCCCGTGCCCGCATTGACCTGGCCGGCCGCGATGCTGTTGCCGGTCAGGGAGATCGCGCCGCCGCCGGAACTGACGTTGTTGGCCGAAACGCTGCCCGCGCCGGTGATCGCGATCGGGCCGCCATTGGCCTGCGCCTGCGTGATGTTCAGGTTGGCGCTGGTGCTGTCCAGGTACACGCCGCCCGCGCCCGCGCTGGCCGAGAGCGTGCTGGCATTGGTCTTGAGGGCACGCGTGGCGCCGCCGATGATGCCCTGTTCGGCCGACAGCGTCAGCGACGAGGAGGCAATGCTGGTGGCGTCGTTGCCGTCGTCCACGATGTTGCCGGACACCGAGGTCAGCACGGCGCTGCCGCCCGTCTTGATGTTGCCCAGGGTCAGGTGGCCGGTGGTCTGGGTGGCCAGATTGCCGGTGGTGTCGATCGCCTGCAGGTTCAGCGAACCCTCGCCGTTCACGTAGATGCCGCCGGTGCCACTGGTGGCGGTCAGGGCCGCCGTCTGCATGCGCAGGGCCTGCGCCGACGACCCGATCGCGCCGCTGCGGCCGTCGCTGCCGGCGGCGCTCAGCGTGATCTGGCCGGCATTGAGCAGCCCGCCAGCGGTGCCCAGGATGTTGCCGGCCGTCGAGGCCAGGGCCAGCGTGCCGGTGCCCAGGTTCACGTCGCCGACGGTCATGGTGCGGTCGCCGGTGAACGAGAAGTTCAGGCCCGACTGGTTGACCGTGTTCAACTGGTAGCCGTTGTTGTCCTGCAGCGCGAAGGCCAGGCCCGGCGAGGTCAGTTGGAAGCTGTTGTTGACGCCCGGCTGCGCATGGCGGCTGGTAATGTCCAGCGATGCCAGGGTCTGGCGGTTGGCGACTGCCAGGTTGCCGCCGGTCGCCAGCGACAGCAGCGCCGTCTGGGTGTTGACCGGCGCGGCCAGGTCGCCGATGCTGCCGCCGCTGGCATCCAGCTTGACGGTGTTGCCGGCCACCCCCTGGCTGGCGCCGCCGGTGTTGCGGATCGACCCCGCGCTGGTGCGGATCAGCGCCGTGCCGCTGCCGGCGTCGATGAGGTTGGCCAGGTTGATGTCGCCGGTGGCGTTCAGCGTGATCGCGCCGCCGCGGCTGGTGAGCTTGCCGATGTTGTCCAGCGTGCTGCCCACGCCCAGCGCTTCGAGCGTGATGGCGCCGCCCTGGGTGCTGATCTCGGTGTTCGAATTCTCGAAGCGGATGCCGCCCGTCTGGGTCGAGCGCATCGTGAAGCTGTGGCCGGCGGTGGTCTGCAGATTGATCGCCGCCATGTCGGCCACCGTGATCTGGCCGGTGGCTTCCAGCTTGATATTGGTGGTGCCGGCCAGACTTTCCAGCAGGCCGCGCGAGACGGTGTTGTCGGCGGTGTTGGCATCGCCGCCGTTGATGACGCCATCGCCGGCCGCGCCGTCCTGCGAGCCGCCGCCGCTACCGGAATCGACGATGCGCAGGTCGGTCGGGTCGATCAGCAGCAGGCCGGTCTTGCCCTTGGGTGCGCGCAGGTCGGCCGAGCCGGTCAGGCCAATGTTCTTGTTGCTGGAGACTTCGGCGAAGCCGCCGTCGCCACCCTGCGCGCCGCCGCGCGCCGACAGGCTGCCGGCGAAGGCGGTGGCGTCGTTGGACCACATGGTGATGCTGCCGCCGTTGCCGTTGACCAGCGCGTCGGCCTTGAGCGTGGCGCCCGCCGCCACCTTGACGCTGGACGACTTGCCGCTGAACGCCGCCGAGCCGTCGTCGGGCGAGACGCCCTGGCTGCCCAGCGCGATCTCGCCGCCGCCGGCCGCGCCGGACACGTCGATGGCGGCCCCGCGCGCCACATTGACGTGCTCGCCCGTCACCACCACCTTGCCGCCGCGCTCGCCGGCGTTGGCGCCGGTGGCGTCGACCGTGCCGGCCACATTGACCGTGCCGGCGTCGCCGCCGGACAGGACGATCTTGCCGTTCTGCGTGCCCACCGCCTTGGCGCTGATGATGCCATCGGTGTTGACCACATTATCGATTACGCCCTTGACCGCGCGCGCCGTCATGTACACCGTGCCGCCGTCGGCGCGGATCACGCCGTTGTTGGCCACCAGGGCCGATACCGGCTTGCCGTCGGTGTCCTTGGGCAGGCCGCTGACGGCCGAGGTGGCGTCGAAACTCAACAGGCCATCGCCCTGGAAGTCGACCGTGACGGTCTTGGCGCCGGCCAGCGCCACGCGGCCCAGCTTGGCCTCGATCACGCCCGAGTTGCGCACCGCCGGGGCCACCAGCACAGCCAGGCCGCTGTCCTTGATGCTGATGGTGCCTTCGTTGACGATCATGGCGCCGGCCTTGGACGACGCCTGGTTGAACTTGTACTTGCCCGCCAGGAAGTCCTTGTCGCTGATGTTGGCGGTGGTGGCGATCAGCCCGCCCACGTCGATGCGCGCGCCCTTGCCGAACAGCACGCCGTTCGGGTTGACCAGCATCACCGTGCCGTTGGCGTTGAGGCGGCCGAAGATGGCCGAAGGGTCATTGCCGACCACCCGGTTCAGCGTGATGCTGTTGCTGCCCGGCTGACGGAAATTGACCGTCTCGTTGGCGCCGATGCTGAAGTCTTTCCAATTGATGATGGCCTTGCCGGTGGACTGGTTGATGTCCAGCGTGCCGTTGCCGCGGTTGTTGATGGTGGCCGAGCCGGCCACCACGTTGCCGCCGGTGGGATTGGCATGGACACTGCCCGAGGCCAGCGAGCCGATCACCACGGCCAGCGTGGTGAGCGCGGGCAGCGGCGGGGCATTCTTCAGGGGCTGGCGGCGGGCGGAGGGGGCGAGGCTGCGGGAATGACGGGTCATGGTCGGTCGCTTTTCTGTCGCGGATTAGTACTGGGCCGAAAGGCTGAAGAACACGCGGGGATCTTTGTTGCCCTGGGTCAGGACATCGGAACTCATGGGCTTGGCCACTTCGAGCGTGGCGTACAGGTTCTTGGTCAGGTTGGCGCGCATGCCGGCGCCATACGAGGACAGCTTGGCGCGCGTGAGCGGCGCGCTTTCGCTGCGCGACCAGATGCGGCCGCCGTCCACGAACGTGTAGACGTGCGCGCCCTGCGGCAGGAAGCGGTCGGACGACACCGCGTAGCGCAGTTCCAGCGAGGCGGCCACGCCGGAGTCGGCGGACATTTCGCCGTCGTCATAGCCGCGGCCGAAGTTGGGGCCGCCCAGCGCGAATTCCTCGCTGGCCAGCAGCGGGCTGGCGCTGTACTGGCCGGCAAAGGTGGCCACCAGGCTGAAGCGCTCGGACAACTGCTGCAGGCGCGTCAGTTCGGCCGTCAGCTTGAGGAAGTCGGGGCGGCCCTTGGCGCGCGAAGCCAGTTCGTTGCCTTCCTTGGAGGCGCCCATGGCGTCCAGGCCCTGGTGCACCGTGCCGCGCACAGCCGTGATGCCGTTCCAGCTGTCGGTGCGGTCGTAGCTCAGGCCGGCGCGCAGCACGCGCAGGCGGTCGCGCGTGAACGGGATGCCGGTGATGTCGGTGGTGACGTTGCGCACGTCCAGCATGCCGAAAGCCCGCAGGTTCTGCAGGCGGGAACGGATCAGCGGATAGGTGGCGGTGGCGGAATAGGCCTGCACGTCGCTGGCCACGTTCAAGGGCGCCAACTCGCGGCCCGGTTCGCTCTTGGCGTAGCTGGCGGCGATGTCCACCGTCATGCCGCTGTCGGTGACCAGCATGTCGTAGTTGGCGCCCACCGCCTTGCTGCGATAGGCCGGGAAGCCCACGCGGCCGGTCAGGGTGAGGCTGTCGGCGCGCGCGCCAAACGCGTTCAGCGTGACCTGGCCGGTCATTTCGCTCCAGCCCAGGTAGGGCGAGGCGCGGTTGTCCATGCCCAGGCGCGCGTCGACCGGCTTGCGCTCGCTGCGCACCACCAGCACCGAGCCGCCCACTTCGGTGGGAGAGGCTTCCAGCGAGGCGCGCACGGTCAGGCCATTCAGGTCGTTGGCCAGCAGCAGCTGGCGTTCCACTTCGGCCACGTTGATGGGGCGCACGCCGCGCAGGCGCTGCACCAGTTTCTCGATTGCCGCCTGCGCCGGACCGATGTCGCCGTCGTACTTCACGTCGGCGATATAGCCCTCGACCACCCTGATGCGGAACTGGCCGCCTTCGATGGTCTGCGCCGGCACGATCACGCGCGTGGTGACGTAGCCGTCATTGCGGTAACGCAGCTCGATGTCGTTGGCGACCTTGAAGGCGTCCGCCACCGTAATGGTCTTGCCGAGCAGGTCCTGGTAGAGCGGACGCAGCGTGTCGGCGGGATAGCGGGTCACGCCTTCCACGCGCAGGTCGGTCAGCGTGAAACGCAGCTTGTCGGCCCCGGCCGGCGCTTCGGTCGCGCTGCCCTGTTCCACGGTCACTGGCGCGGCGCCGGGCGTGCTTTGCGGCATGGCCGGTTGCGGCAACTGGCGGCCGGGTTCGGCGCCCGAGGGCAATTGGACGGGCGCGTTCTGCGCCGCCACCGGTCCGGCGGCTAACGCCAGCAGCACGGCGACGAAGCCGGCGCGCAGGGAGGAGGGAAGCTGGCAGGAAACGGCGGGACGGCGGGAATGGGGTAGGCGGCGCATGGGTGCTCGGGTAGCGAGTCGTTACAATCAGATTTAAATGAGATTTTTTGATATATTTTTTAGACTTCTATAAACAATCTTTCTAAAGTTCTTTACAGATTCGGCGGGCTGCGGGATGCTTGCCCGCGCTTTGGCTGGTGGAAATGCCGGTTTCCTGCGGGTGGCGAGGCGGCTTGGGCCGCGCCCAGCCGGGGGATGCCAGGACCCTGACGGGCCCGTAGCTTCATGTAACAAACACTATCATGTGTGAATAATGATTGCGCCTATGAGGTTTGCCGGAATGCACGGCACGTTTGCCGCAAGGAAAAATATTCACAAAACCGGCACGGTTTTGTCGCCTGTTACCAACGCGCGGACCGGCCGGCATGAAAGAATGCGCGGCATGAATGACGCCTCTTATCCGCCCGTTCCCGGCCAGCTTGCCGGCTTGCGCGTGCTGGTCGTCGAGGACCGTCCCGAGGACCGCATGCTGCTGGTGGATTTCCTGACCAGCCAGGACTGCCGCGTATATGTGGCCGAGGACGGCAACGACGGCTATCGCAAGGCGCAGCTGGTGCAGCCGGACATCATCCTGATGGACGTGAACATGCCGGGCTGCGATGGCCTCGCGGCCTGTCGCCTGCTCAAGGCCGACCAGGCCACGCGCGCCATTCCCATCCTCTTTCTGACTGCGGCGTCCTTGCCCGGCGAGCGGGTCGCCGGCTTGTCGGCGGGCGCGGTCGACTACGTCGCCAAGCCGTTCGACTTCGAGGAAGTGCGCCTGCGCCTGTTGATCCACCTGCGGGTGACGCCCACGCCCGCGCCTGCGCCGGCCGCCGCCGTCAACGACGGCACCTCGGCCGTCGCTGCCGGCAGCTCGCTCGACGGGGTGCTGTTCCGCGCCGCCCGCAAGCTGCTGCGCGAACGCCTCGACCACACGCCCGAACTGGTGGCCCTGGCCCAGGCGCTGGGCACCAACGCGCGGCGGCTGAACCAGGCATTCCGGCGTTGCGCCGGCACGACCGTGTTCGAATTCCTGCGCGAAGAACGCATGCGCGAGGCGCGCCGCCTGTTGTGCGAGACCGGCCTGGACATCCAGGCGATTTCGCAGGCGGTGGGTTTCGGCAACCGCGGCAATTTCTCCACCGCGTTCCGCGAACGCTTCGGCATGGCGCCCACGGCCTTGCGCCAGGAGCAGGATCCGCATGGCTAGCGGCCGCGCGGGCTGGCTGGCGTGGCTGTTGTGGCTCGCCATGTGCTGCGTGGCGCTGCCGGCGCGCGGGCAGGACGTCCAACCCGTTGTCGACCTGGGCGCGGTGCGCGTCAACCTGCCGTTGGCCAGCCAGTTGCGCGGCATCGAGGACCCGACCGGCGCGCGCCTGGCCGGCCAGATCCTGGATGACGAATGGCAGCCCGTGTCGCCCCGCTGGCTGAACCGGGGATACTCCACGTCGGCGTTCTGGCTGCGGCTGGAGATCGGCAACGCCAGCGACAGCCCGCAGGAGCGCTGGCTGTCATTCGGCGTGCCGCGGCTGGAGGACGTGCGCTTCTATTTGTTCCCCCAGGGCAGCCGCGAGCCGGCCAAGGTCCTGCTGGCGGGCAACCGCGAGCCGCTGGCCACCCGCGAGGTGCCGTCCACCGTGTCGGTGGCGCCGCTGCGGCTGGAGCCTGGCGAGCGGATGACGGTGCTGGTGCGGGTCCAGAGCCGCTCGGCGATCAACATGGAACCCGCCTTGCGCACGCCGGCGGCCTTCGTCGGCGTGACCCAGCGCAACACCATGCTGGTGGCGCTGCTGGTCGGCGCGCTGGTGATGGTGGGCATTTATGCCGGCCTGCTTGGCGTGGTCCACCGCGATCCGGTGTATCTGCTGCTGTCCGCGGCCATTTTCGTCGAGATCCTGTACAGCCTCTCATTCCAGGGATTGCTGTATCGCTACGTCCTGACGGGCGGCGGCGACATGGTGCTGCGCGCGCCCAGCGTGCTGGCGACGGTGGCGGCGTCGCTGTTCGGCGGCATGGCGATGCTGTTCGCCGGCCTGCACCGGATCCGCATGTGGCGCGGCGTCTACCTGGGGCTGATCGCCGCCGGATTCGCCGGCGCGGTGTGGGCGGCGCTGGGCGATTACCGCGAGGCCGCGCAGGCGCTGATCGGCCTGATCTTCCTGTGGGCCGTGGTCTGGCTCGTCTCCATGGCCGATGGCTGGCGCCGCGGCCATGCCAATGCGCGCATTTTCCTGCTGTCCTTTGCTGTCTACTGCGGCTGTCTGCTGCTGCGGGTGGCCTACATTCAGGGCTTGCTGCCCGGCCGCTGGCAGGGCGGTCCGGAAGTCGCCTGGGATCTGCTGTCGATCTCGCTGATGCTGGCCGTGCTGCTGTACGGGCGCTCGCGCCAACATCGCCAGGAACGGCTGGCGGCCCAGCGCGAGCTGGCGCTGGCGCGCGAGCGCGAGCACCAGCGCCTGGACCAGGCCGTCACCGAGCGCACGCGCGCGCTGCAGGCCGCGCTGATCCGGGCCGACGAGGCCGGCCGCGTGCGCCAGGATTTCCTGGCGCGTATCAGTCATGACTTGCGCACCCCGCTGACCTCGATCATCGGCTTTGCCGACCTGATCCAGGCGGGCGGGCGCGACGATGCGCCGCGTGGCGCCATCATCCGCCGCAGCGCCGATCACATGCTGAGCATGGTCAACGACCTGATCGACTACGCCGCCGGCGCTGGCGGCCAGGCGCTGAGGCTGGCGCCTGAATATGTGCATGCCCTGCTCGACGCGACGGCCAAGGAAGCCGCGCCGATCGCCGCCCGGCAGGACAACCGCTTCGAGCTGCGGGTGTCGGAAACGGTGCCGGCCGTTCTGGACATGGACGGCAAGCGCGTGCGGCAGGTGCTGTTCAACCTGATCGACAATGCCGCCAAGTTCACGCGCGGCGGGGTGCTCACGCTGACGGCCGACTACACCGCGGCCGGCGCCGGCCAGACCGCCGGCTGGCTGGCGCTGGCGGTGCGCGACACCGGCTGCGGCATTGCGCCGCAAGACCGGCAGCACATCTTCGAGCCGTTCCAGCGCTTGTCGTCGGCCGATAGCCAGCCTGGCGTCGGGCTGGGCCTGGCGATCGTCCAGCAGTGGGTGCAGCGCATGAATGGCCGTATCCACGTCGACAGCGAAGTGGACCAGGGCACCACCATCAGCGTGGCGCTGCCGCTCAGGCAGGTCGACGAGTCGCGCGTGTCGCACCACTACATCGCCGCCGCCGCGCACGTGCTGCCCGCGCTGGACGGCGCCGGCAAGCGCATCTGGCTGGCCGAGGATACGCCGGAAATCCGCGAATTCCTGGTCGAGGAATTGGCCAGCCTGGGCTTTGCCGTCGAAAGCGAGGCGGATGGCCGTGGCATGGTGGCGCGCATCCGGGCCGATGACGCGCGCCGGCCCGATCTGATCCTGACCGACCATCGCATGGAAGGCGCCGACGGCGCGGCCGTGCTCGCGGCCGCGCACGCGCGCTGGCCGGACCTGCCCGTGGTCGCGGTATCGGCGACCCCGCAGGAGGCGCCCACGCTGGATGGCGCCGGCTATGACGCCAGCTTGCTCAAGCCGATCGACCTGGTTGAATTGCGGCACGTGCTGGCCCGGTTGCTGCATCTGTCGACGCAGCAGGCCGCCAGCGAGGCGGCGACCGGCTCGGCGCCGCTGCCGCGCCTGTCGCGCGCCGAACTGGAACAAGTGCGGCGCCTGCTGGACATCGGCGGTATCTCGGACCTGATGGATTGGGCGCGCGCGATCCAGGCGCGCGACCCGGCCTTCAAGGACTTCAGCCTGCAAGTGCAGCGCCTGGCGCGGCTGGGCGACCTGGCGGCGATCGGCACGCTGTGCGAGCGCATGCCCGTGGCGTGAGCCGGTTCTAGGGCGGGCTGTCGCGAAACAGCCGTTCGCCCAGAAAGTCGACGAACACCCTGACCTTGGGCGACAGGTTGCGATTGGACGGCCACAGCGCCTGGAAGCGGCCAGCGCCGTTCACCTGTGTGTCCAGCACCGTGTTCAGCCTGCCGGCCGCCAGCGCCTGGCGCGCCAGGAAATCCGGCATGCAAGCGATGCCGAACCCCTGGATGGTCGCGCCTAGCAGCGCCTCCATGTTGTTGCAGGTGAACGCGGCCGCCAGTCGTGGCGCGGCCTCGCCCGCGGCCAGCGCCAGCGGCCATTCCTGCAGCGTGCCGGCGTTCGGGTAGCGGAACCGCACCGCCTGGTGCCGTTCCAGGTCGCGCGGCCGCTGCGGCGTACCGTGGCGCGCCAAGTAGTCGGGGGCGGCGTACAGGCGCAGCCGGAATCTGCCCAGCGGCCGCGCCGTCAGGCGCGAATCGGGCAGGTCGCCGCTGCGGATCGCCACGTCGACGCGCTCGCCGATCAGGTCGACGATACGGTCGTTGAAATCCATGTCCAGTTCGACGCCCGGATAGCGCGCCGCGAAAGCCGGCAGCACCGGCAGCAGGAAGTGGTAGCTCACCAGCGGCGCGCTGACGCGCAGGCGCCCGCGCGGTTCGCGCAGCGTCTGCGACAGTGTGGCGTGCGCGTCGTCCAGGTCTTCCAGGATGCGTTTGCAGCGCTCGTAGAACAGCCGGCCTTCCTCGGTCAGCTGCATGCGGCGCGTGCTGCGCTGGAACAGGCGCACATGCAGGTCCTGTTCCAGCCGCGCCACGGCCTTGCCGACCGCCGAGGGCGACAGGTCCAGGTCGCGGCCGGCCGCGGCAAAGCTACCCAGCTCGGCACTGCGGACAAACGGTAACAAGCCGCTCAAGCGGTCCATGGCGATTCCATTGAAGAATTTAATTCCTTGGTATGTGGATTTTTAGCCTATTTATCAAAATATCGCGCGTAAGTATCTTCAATGCTGTTTCCATTTCGCATTGATGCCCGCCATGTCGTCTTCCGCTTCCCCGCCGCTGCCAACCGCCCGCAGGGTCCTGATTCTGGTGGCCGTGTGCCTGGCATGCGCGGCCATGCCGTTCACGTTCACCGGTCCGGCCATCGCGCTGCCTTCGATCGCGCGCGAACTGGGCGGCAGCCCGGTCGCGCTGAACTGGATCACCAATGCCTTCATGCTGGTGTTTGGCAGCACGCTGCTGGTGGCCGGCGCACTGGCCGACCGTTACGGGCGCCGCCGCGTGTTCCTGGCGGGCGCGGCGATCTTCATCGCGGCTTCCGTCGGTCTGGTCCAGGCGCCGGGCATCGTCGCCTTCGATTTGCTGCGCGCCGCGCAGGGCCTGGGCGGCGCGGCTATCTTCTCGGGCGGCGCCGCGGCGCTGGCGCAGGCGTTCGACGGGCCGGGACGCATGCGCGCCTTCAGCCTGCTGGGCGCCAGTTTTGGCGCGGGGCTGGCGTTCGGGCCGATCGCCTCGGCGCTGCTGATCGAGCATTACGGCTGGCGCAGCATCTTCCTGCTGGTGATCGCCCTGGCCGCCATCGCGCTGGCGCTGGGCACGCGTTGCCTGCGGGAATCGCGCGATCCGGCGGCGGGGCGCCTGGACTTACCCGGCGCGGCCACCTTCAGCGCGGCGCTGGCGCTGCTGACCTGGGGCATCATGCGCGCGCCGCAGAGCGGCTGGGGCGAGCCTGCCACGTTGGCGCTGCTGACGGCGTCGTTGGCGCTGTTCGCCTTATTCGGCATGATCGAGTTGCGCGCGGCCCGGCCGATGCTCGACCTGACGCTGTTCCGCTATCCGCGCTTTCTGGGCGTGCAGTTGCTGGCGGCCGCGCCGGCCTATGCCTTCGTGGTGTTGCTGATCCTGTTGCCACTGCACTTTATCGCTGTCGACGGTCTCGGCGAGATCGCGGCCGGCCGCATGATGATCGCGCTGTCCGCGCCGTTGTTGCTGCTGCCCGTGGTGGCGGGTCAGCTGACGCGCTGGCTGGCGCCGGCGCCGATCTGCGGGGTGGGGCTGCTGCTGGCCGCCGCCGGCCTGGCCTGGCTCAGCCTGGCCATGACGACGGGGCCGGTGACGGCCCGGGTCGGCCCGATGCTGCTGATCGGCATCGGCATCAGCCTGCCGTGGGGCTTGATGGATGGGCTGGCCGTCAGTGTGGTGCCGACCGAGCGCGCCGGCATGGCCGCCGGCATCTTCAGCACGACGCGGGTGGCGGGCGAGGGCGTGGCGCTGGCCGTGGTCGGCGCGCTGTTGACGGCGTTGACCGCGCGCCATCTCGCCACGGCGTTACCGGGCGCCGCATCGCGGGCAACGCCGGCGGCCCAGCGACTGGTCGCCGGGGACTTCGACGCGCTGGCCGCGATACTGCCCGGCGTCGGCCGCGCGGTGCTGGCGCAGGCGTGCGCCGAGGCATTCGCCACATTGCTCTGGATCCTCGCGGCGATCACGGTGCTGACCGCGCTGGTGGTGTTCCTGTTCCTCGGCAAGTCCGAGGCGCGAACGGTTGCGGCGGCGGCGCGGGCCTGACGCCCGCGCGCGGCGGCCTACCCCAGCCGCATCGACAGTTCCACGTCGTCGCCGAACGGCGTCGACAGATAGCCCGATGCCGGCGAGCGTACGCGCGCCAGGTACTCGGGGCTGTGATCGGCATTGTCCGCCACGATCAGCGCGCCGGGCCGCAGGCGGCTTTCCAGCAAGGTCAGGATGTCCGGATAGAGCGCCTTGGCGCCATCGAGCAGGACCAGGTCGATGCGCTCCGGCAGTTCGGTAGCGAGCGTTTGCAGCGCGTCGCCCTGGCGCAGCTCCACCAGGTCGGCCAGGCCGGCCTCGGCCAGGTTCTCGTTGGCTCTCGCCACTTTGGCCGGTTCGAATTCGGTGGTGATCAGCCGGCCGCCGCCGTTGTCGCGCAGCGCCGCCGCCAGGTGCAGCGTTGAAATGCCGAACGAGGCGCCGAACTCGATGATGGCGCGTGCCCGCGTGCTGCGCGCCAGCATGTAGAGCAGCTTGCCGGTCGCGGGCGACACGGCCAGCGGCAGATCTTTCATGCGGCCGTAGAACTCGCGGTAATCGGTCTTGCTGCGCATCAGCCGCGCCTGTTCGGCGGCGGACATGTTGGCCAGGGCGGGGTCGGCGTTCGACCACGAGGCGTCGGCCTGCTTGAACAGCCGGTCCAGCAGCGGGGCCAGGGGCGAGGAGGTCAGGGTGTCGGTCATGGAGATGGGTTTCCAGTCGGGATAGGGGGCGCAAGGCGGCCGCTGACGAGGCCGCGACAGGCCGGATTGCCCGCCATCCAGGGGCGCGAAAACGTTGCGTGGGCGCGGCGAGGGCACGGGTTTAGAATACGACGAATCCATCGCATTTCTCTATTCGCATTTCGCGCGCCGCCATGACCACACGCCGCAGCACCCGCCTGTCCGAGAGAAAACAGCCCCAGCAGGCCCGCTCGGCCGAGCTGGTCGCGGCCATTCTGCAAGCGGGGGCTCAGGTTCTGGCGCGCGAAGGCGCGACGCGCTTCACCACCGCGCGGGTTGCCGAGAAAGCCGGCGTCAGCATCGGCTCGCTCTATCAGTACTTTCCCAACAAGGCGGCCATCCTGTACCGCCTGCAGACGCAGGAATGGCAGCAGACCTCGGACCTGCTGCGCCGCCTGCTCGAAGACGCCCGCCACCCGCCGCCGCAGCGCTTGCGCAACCTGGTGCATGCCTTCGTGCGCTCGGAATGCGAAGAGGCGGTGATGCGCATCGCCCTCAACGACGCCGCGCCGCTCTACCGCGATGCGCCCGAGGCGCGCGCCACCAAGGAAGAGGGCGGCCGCATCGTGCTCGCCTTTCTCGGCGAAGCCCTGCCGGCGGCTTCCGACGCCACGCGCGCCCTGGCTGGCGAACTCATCACCCATACGCTCAGCGCGGTCGGCAAGCAGTTCTCGGAAAGCCCGCGTACCGAGGCCGAGATAGCGACCTACGCGGACGCGCTGGCCGACATGCTGTGCGCGTATCTCGACCGCCTGGGGCGAAGCGCCGAACCGGCGCGCCGGCAGGCCCGCGCGTAGCCTCCGGTGCTCCGCGCCGCAGCGCGCGCGGGCTCCAGCGCGGGAGTAAGATGACCGGTCTTTGGGCGGCTGCCCGCTCCTATCCTGACGGCTGACAACATGACCGCTTCCCTTCCTGTCGCCCTGGTGACCGGCTCCACTTCCGGCATTGGCGCCGCCATTGCCCGGCGCCTGTCGCGCGATGGCTATGCTGTGGTGCTGCATTCGCGCCAGTCGGCCGCGGCGGGCAAGGCGCTGGCCGCCGAGCTGGGCTCGGCCGTATACGTGCAGGCCGATCTCGCCGAGGATGGCGACCGCGTGCGCCTGGTCAGCGAGGCGGTGGCGGCGTGGGGCCGGCTGGACGTGCTGGTCAACAACGCCGGCATCAGCCGCGTGATTCCCCATGGCGACCTGGCCGCGGCCACGCCCGAGGTCTGGCACGAGATGCACGAGGTCAACGTGGTCGCGCCGTTCCGCCTGGTGGCCCAGGCGCAGTCGGCGTTGTCGGCCGCGGCGGCGCGTGGCCGGCCGGGGTGCGTGGTGAATGTCAGCTCGCATGCCGGCGTGCGGCCCAAGGGCGCGTCGATTCCCTATGCGGCGGCCAAGGCGGCGCTGAACCATGTGACGCGTCTGCTGGCGGTCTCGCTGGCGCCGGACATCCGCGTCAACGCGGTGGCGCCCGGCTTGGTGGATACGCCGTTGACGCGGGATTGGACCCAGGCGCAGCAACTGTGGCGCGAACGGGCGCCGATGCGTCGCGCTGCGCAGCCGCACGACATCGCCCAGGCGGTGGCGTGGCTGGTGCAGTCCGACTATCTGACGGGCGAGATCCTGTTGTCGGACGGCGGTTTGAACCTGACCTGAGGCGCGGCCGGCGCCCCGGTCATGCGTCCGCTTCGGACCGCGGCACGCCCGGCACGCCTTGCCGGATATTGCGCGAATACTGCGCCGCATCCTGCGTGGCGCGCGCCCGCTCGGTATAGCGGCCCGCGTCGCGATAGGCCTGCACGCTGTCCGCGCCTTGCAGAGCGCCGAGCCGGTACAGGTATTCCGGCAGATAGCCCGACAGCAACAAACGGTAGTCCAGCGGCAGGCCGGGCACGATCCTGCCGGCCAGCCGGTACACGATGGTGATGCAGTTGGCGGTCAGCGTGTTGTAGAAGCGCGGCTGGCGCCGCAGGCGCGTGGCCGTGTCGACGTACGACAGCAGCAGCTGGCGCGGCGCGCCCGGCGGCATGCGAACGCGATACAGGTAGCCGTCCTCGCCGCGCACATTGGTGCGCACGCGCAGGCTGTCTTCCTCGGCCGAGGCCAAGACCGACAGTTCGTACTGGCGGAAGAAGCCGCCGATCTCCGAGAACGTGTCATCGCGCTTGCGGCGGATTTCCACCGAGAACACCACATACTGGCCGTCGCCGAAGCCGAACGACACCAGCGCATGCGCGATCGCCGGCCGGCCCCAGTACGACAGCGCCAGGTCCACCGATGCCAGCTTCGACAGGTCGTAGCGGCGGGTTTCCCAGCGCGCGTCGAAGTCGGTGCGCGAGCGCCAGTCGAAGTTGCGTACGTTGTGCAGCGTCAGGCGGTCGCCGTCCACCTCGCCGTAGGTGCTGCGGGCGACCTCGGGCATCCAGTCGCGCTCGTTGGACGGCCGCATGCACCACACCCACCAGGCCAGCATGACCAGCAACATCGCCGCGTACACCGCGGCCGGCAGCCGGTAACCCCAGGCCAGCCCGGCCAGCGCGGCGGCGGCCAATACCAGCCAGGCCAGCGGCGCCAGCAGGCGTGCGCGGCCCCGGCCGGGCGCCTGGAACCACAGCGCCAGCGCGCCCCACAGGGCGCCGGCCACGACCACGGCCGCCAGCAGCGCCGTCATGGTTGGGTCTGGGCGTTGCGGGCGACCGCCTCGCGGTCCTGCCGGCGCCAAGCGGCGCGCAGCGTTGCGATCTGGCGCAGCGCCGCCTGCGACATCTTCCACCAGCCGAACGGGCGCGGATCGGCCAGCATGCTGAGCGCGCGCGCATAGTCCAGCGTCAGGCCCGGGGTCCAGGCCATGGTCAGGGCGCGCTTGCGGATCTGCGCCGCCACCCACAATTCGGGCGTGAGCAACAGACGCCACAGCACCGCCCAGCCGGCCTGCGGGCCGTGCAGGCGGCCGACCACGCCGTCCAGCGCCGCTTCCAGCGCCGCCGATACCGAGCTGGAACAGTTGCGGTGGGTCAGATTGTAGATCTCGGTCTTGCGGTACTCATCCCAGAAGGCCCGCAACTTGGCCGCGTCGTAATTGCGGATGCGCACCTGCATGGTCGAGGGGCACCAGGCCTTGGACTCGGTGGCGTAGTCGGGCTGGTACACGCCCGGCACGTTGTTCTCGGCGGTGGCGCGCAGCAGCGTGCCGAATTGCTCGGGCGAGTGGTCGATTTCCACGGCCGGATAGAGACTGATGTAGATGCCCTCGGGTGATTCCAGCGCGGCATGGCCGGTGGACACCACGCCGTTGATGTCCACCGCCGCGATGTAGCGATCGATCAATGGGTAGTTGCGCGTCTCGGTCCTGGCCGAGCCCGACGGCGTCCAGACATGCACGGTCAACGCGCGCTCGCTGGCTTGCGGCGGGCCATCGAACACCTTCTGCGCCGGCCCGTCGGCGCGCGTCGGCATGAAGGCGGGATCGGGGTTGGCGGCCAGTGCCGGGTTGGCGTGCAGATTGCGCACGCGGCGCGCCAGCCACAGCAGCTTCACGCCGGAGATCGCCAGGAACAGCCCGATACAGTACGGCACCGTGCCGACGTAGTGGGTGGGATAGGGCTGAAAGAAGAAGATCGCCAGCAGCACCTCGGCCACGCCCGAGGCGAACACCACGCGCCAGCGCTGGTAGCGCACCACGTAGGCGGCGATGCACTGGATCAGTCCGTCCACCAGGAACAGCAGTCCGAAGATCATCGACAGCGCGAAATGCCCGTGATGATGACCGGCCAGCACCAGGGTGCCCGCCAGCAGCACGAATACGCCCTTGGTGTAGCGCAGCACCCGCTGGCCGCCGACGCCGGACTTGGCGATGGCCAGCGTGGCGATGCCTTCGGCCACCAGCAGCGCGGCAAAAAAATTCAGGGGGAAATAGAGTGCGTTGTCCAGCGCGTCGATGAAGACGAAGGCGCCGGCCGCCAGCATCAGCCAACCCCCGATAATGAGCGCGCGGGCGCGTTTGTGCAGATAGTCGATACCGAGCAGAAGCAGGACCAGGTGGCTCATGGGGGCGGGTCTCCATGCATGGGCGCGATGTCGCGGAGGGCAAGCATCGCATGCAGGGTAGCGCGAGCCCGGTCCGGGCGTCGAGTTGCGCACGCCCGTGCCGGCATCTGGCGGCCGGCACGGGCGCGGCCGTGTCAGGCCATGGCCGCGACGGCGCGCGGGCGCAGCGTGGCCAGCACCCAGTAGACGGCGCCGCCGATGCCGACGCCGAAGAACCAGCCATAGGTGCCCCACCAGGCCGGCAGCAGGTCGGTGAAGTTCGGCAGGATGGTCGAGAACACGCTGCCGATGCCCGTGGCGATCAGCGCGTTGATGTTCCAACCGCCCTGGTAGCGGTATTCGCCATGCTCGTCATACAGCGCCGCAACATTGATGCGGCCCTTGGCCACCAGGTAGTAGTCGACCAGGATGATGCCGAGCAGCGGCCCCATGGTGGCGCCGATGGCGTTGACGAAATGCGCCGCGCCGCCTTCCCAGGGCGCAAAGGGATACAGCACCAGCGCAATCAACGCGGCGATGTAGCCGCCGCGCTTGAAGCTGATGCGCCTGGGGAACACGTTCGAGATATCGAACGCGGCCGACACGAAGTTCGCCACCACGTTGATGCCCAGCGTGGCCACCGCGAAGGTCAGCGCGGCCAGCAGCGCCAGCACCCAGCTGTCGAACTTGGTGGAGATCTGCTCGGGGTGCAGCAGCACCTCGCCATAGACCTTGTAGGCGGCGATGGTGGTGATGCCGGCCACCAGCGAGAACGCCACCAGGTTCACTGGCAGTCCCCACAGGTTGCCGCGCTTGACGGCCTGCTTGTCGCGGGCATAGCGCGAGAAATCGCAGAAGTTCAGGTACAGCGCCGCGAAGTAGGTGATCCAGGTGGCGCCGACCGCCATCAAGGCCCAGAAGCTGCCCGGCGCGCCGGTCACGCCTGCGTCGCGGGTCTTGTCCAGCAGCACGTCCATCGGGATGCCGTGATCGATGCTGAAACCGCCGGCCTTCACGCACAACCCCACCGCCAGCACCAGCATGGCGATCCACACGGCCGGGCCGGCCCAGTCCTGGAACCGGCGCACGGTCTCCATGCCTTTCTGGATGATGAGCAATTGCAGCGCCCAGATCCCGACATAGCAGATCACCTCCAGCCCCGAATGGCCCAGCCATTGCGTGTTCTGGTGAAAGGCTAGCAGGCTGTCGTTGCGCACCAGCAGCGCCACGATGGCGCCCGAGGCCGCCGCCGTCTGCGCGCCGTACCAGAAACAGGCCACCACCGCGCGTACCAGCGCCGCCAGGTTGGCGCCCCAGATGCCGAACGAGGCGCGCGCCAGCACCGGGTAGGGCACGCCGGTCTTTTCGCCGGCATAACCCATCAGGTTCATGAGGAAGAAGATCACCAGCGAACTCAGGCCGATGGCGATCAGGAAGTTGACGAAGCTACCGCACAAGAGGAACAGGCTGGCGGCCAGGTAGTAGCCCCACAGGCTGTGCACGTCCGAAGTCCAGACGTTGAAGATGCTGAAGGCGCCCCAGCGGCGCTCCTTGGTGGGGGCCAGGTCCTCGTTGTAGAGACCAGGCGAAGGATTTCGGATATCGATGGCTAGCTCCCTGACCCAGGGGTGGGCATGGTCTTGAAGGAAGCCGGGCGGACCAATACAGCAGCAACACTTGGACGTAGCCTGGCGCGTATTCTGGTGTGCAAAGAGTGTATACAACCTTTGCGCCAATACGCCCCTGGGGTTTTCCCTTCCGGGCTGAAGAAGGCATGACGCGCGCGCCGGCAAACGGGCGCGGCGGCAGGGCGCCGTGCCCGATGGGGCCAGTGCGGGCCGGGGGGATCAGGCCGGCAACGCGCCTCGCAGCCACTGGCTGGCCAGGTCCAGCACGATGTGCGGCTGTTCGCGGTGCGGCACGTGGCCGCAGTTTTCCAGCAGCGCCTGCCGGCCGCCCGCCAGGCGCGCGATGATGCCCGGATGGGCGGTCGAACCGTATTCGTCCTCTTCGCCGTGCAACGCCAGCACCGGGCATTGCACCCGGCGCAGCGCGTCGTCCAGGTTCCAGTCGGCGAAGGCGGGCGACAGCCAGGTGTCGACCCAGGCGCTCAGTACCCAGGCGGCCTTGTCGCCGTGGTATTTCTTCAGGCGGTCCAACTGGCCGGGCTCGGCGAAGTTGCGCCGCGCCGCGCGGATGCCGTCCAACGTGCGGTCCTCGGCGAAGGTCTGGGCGGACTCGGTGATCAGCGCCTGGCAATCCTCGCGGTGGACCGCGGCACAGCAGATGCCCATGCCGCCGCCGACGCTGTGGCCGAAGGCGATGAAAGGGCCGATGTCGAGCGCCCGCCGCAAGTCCTGGAAGCCGTCGCTGGCCTCCGCCTCGACGAAGCCGGTGGCCAACGTGGCGGGGTTGGGATCGGAGCGGCCAAAGCCAAGCCGGTCATAGGCAATGACGGCGCGGCCGGTGGCCTCGGCCAGGCGTTCGGGGAAGTCGCGCCACAGCTCGACGCAGCCCAGCGAATCGTGCAGCAGCACGATCGGCGCCGCGTCCGCATCCCGCCCGGCGGGATCCCAGCGCCGAGCGAACAGGCGGCCTTGCTGGGTGGGCACATGGACATCGTGGCTGGCAATCGACGGCATTCAACGATCCTGGCAGGCAAAAGGAAACGGGCGCGGCGGCGCCGTTCGAGGCAATCCCGGAATTATAGGAAACCGCCGGCGCTATTCCTCGGCGGTCCATTCGACCTGCACGCCCAGGCTGCGCAGGTTCTCGACGAAACGCGGGTGGGCGCGGCGAATCGGCGTGGCGTTGCGGATCTCGGAACGGCCTTTGATGCTGCTGGCGACCATGAACAGCGCGATCGCCACGCGGATGATGTAGGGGCTTTCCACCACCGCCGGCGTCAGCGGGTTGCCGCCGAAGGTGATGACGCGGTGCGGGTCCGACGAGAACACGTGCGCGCCGAACTTGGACAGCTCGCCGGTCCAGCCCAGCGCGCCGTCGTAGACCTTGTTCCAGAACATCGCGTTGCCTTCGGCGCACACGCCCAGGGCGATGAAGATGGGCAGCAGGTCCACCGGGAAATACGGCCAGGGCGCGGCTTCGACCTTGGTCAGCACGTTGCTGGTGAAGGGCGTTTGCACCTTCAGCGGGCCATCGCGCAGCGCGCGCGACCAGCCGTTCTCGTGCACGATCCGGACGCCGAACTTGGCGAAGGTGCGGTCGATCAGCGGGAAGTTGGACGGCGTGCTGTTGCGCACCACCACGTCGCCGCCGGTGATCGCGCCCAGCGCCAGGAAGGTGGTGATCTCGTGGAAGTCTTCCTCGAAGGTGAACTCGCCGCCGCGCAGCGTGGCGCCGCCGCGCACCGCCAGGCGCGAGGTGCCGATGCCGTCGATGTGGGCGCCCATCATCGTCATGAAGCGGCAGAATTCCTGCACGTGCGGCTCGGAGGCGGCGTTGGTCAGCGTCGATTCGCCGGCGGCGGCCGCCGCGCACAGCACGAAGTTCTCGGTGGTGGTGACCGAGGCGTAGTCGAGCCAGTGATGGGTTGGCTTGAGCGGGCCGGCGCTGCGCACCAGCAGCGAGCCGCTGGTCCGTTCGACCTCGCCGCCGAACGAGCGGAAGATGTCGACGTGCGGATCGATCTCGCGCACGCCCAGCGTGCAGCCCTTGACGTTGTCTTCCAGCCGCGCCACGCCGAAGCGCGCCAGCAGCGGCGAGACCAGCATGATGGACGAGCGCATCTCTTCCGGCAGGCGGTGGCGGGTGGCGTCGAATGTGGTGTCGCGATGGTGCAGGTCCAGCGTGCGGGTGGTTTCGTCCAGCCGTACCTCGCTGCCCAGGGTGCGGAAGATGTCGAGGATCTTGCGCACGTCGGTGATGTCGGGCACGCCATGCAGCCGCAGCGGCTGGTCGGTCAGCAGCGTGGCGCACAGGATGGGCAGCACCGCGTTCTTGTTGGCCGACGGGGTGACGCGGCCGCGTAGCGGCGTGCCGCCGTGGACGATGAGATTGGACATGGACGAGACGCTTGGACGACAGGTGGAACGGCAGGGGAAAACGCGGGGAAATTGTACCGGCATGGCCCGGTGGGCGTCGCGCATCGGCGCCTTGGAAATGGTGTCAGACTGCAAGGAACTCGAGCCGGCGTGGCCGGGCGGCGCATGGACGTCCCGACTCGGCTTGGGTATAAAGACCGCCAGCCGCCTTTTCCGGTGTTCCGCATCAGGAGCCTTCATGACGACCCTCAAATCCGCCAGCCCGTCGCCGTCGCAATTGATCGATGCCCGCATCGGCGAACTGGACGACTGGCGCGGCGCGGTGCTGGCGCGGGTGCGCCAGTTGATCCTGGCGGCCGACCCCGAGGTGGTCGAGGAATGGAAATGGCGCGTGCCGGTATGGTCGCGCGACGGCATCCTCTGTACCGGCGAAGCCTACCGGCGCGCGGTAAAGCTGACCTTTCCCAAGGGCGCCGCGCTGGCCGATCCGGCCGGGCTGTTCAACGCCAGCCTCGAAGGCAAGGTCCGCCGTGCCATCGATATCCATGAAGGCGATGTCCTTGACGAATCGGCATTCAGCGCGCTGATCCGCGCCGCGGTGGCGTTGAACGCGGCCCCGGCGCCGCGGGCGTGAGGCCCTTGCGCTGGTACGCGCGGGCCGGCGATCACGCCGCTTTGCGGAACTTGCGCAGCATGACCGCGCCGCCGATCGTCAGCGCCAGGCCGGCCGCCAGATAGGGCAGGCCGAAGATCATCCACCAGAAGAACATGGCCGTCTTGACGTCGCGGGCGCCGGCCGGGTCCTGTGGCGTGGGTTCCATGCTCACCAGCGCCATGGGCAGCGTCAGCAGCAGCACCACGCCCAATATCGCGCAGCCCCAGGCCGCCAGGCGGCGGTTGTCGCCGACGCGCAGCAGCGCTGCGGCCACCGCGATGGCGATCATCAGGCAGAGGCCGCCGGTTGCCATCAGCATGCGGTCCACCACGGCCTGATCGACTGGCACGTAAGGCTGCGTGGCCGGCGCATCCAGGCCGAACACCGCTTGCATCAACGGGTTCACGATGCTGAAGGCGGCGCGTCCGATGACCAGCCCGAAACCGATGCTGGCCACCCACTTGATCACTGTCGAACTCATTCGGGATATCCTGTCGATTGCCTCAGCACCAGAGAATACGCCAATACACGGCGCCTATCCGATGTCCCAACACCATCAGTTCATCTTTCCCCGCTATCCCCATTTGCCGCCGCCCGACTGGCCGGCACTGCAGGCGCGCCTGTTGGCCGAAGGCTACCTGCTGGAGCCGCGCGGCGACCGCGTGCCGCGCGAGGCCCTGGACACGCTGAGCCTCGGGCTGGCCCGGTTGCGCGAAGGCTCGTTCCAGTACCGCGACGGCCTGCGCACCACCGGCGATGTGGTCGCGCTGTACCAGTCCGCCGGCGACGTGCCGGCTGCCGTGCCGGTGCGTCATCACGACACCATGCAGGAGACACTGACGTTGCTGGCGGCGCACGGCATCGTGCCCGACTTTACGCTGGACGATGAGCACAGCAGCTGGTGCAGCCCGCACTATTGCCTTGGCCCGGCGGCCCGCGCATTGCTGAACCCCGGCCAGCGCGCGTATTACGACGCCGACCCGGCCGGGTTCAGCGTGATCATGCCGGCCTTCGACGGCCCCGAGCCCTATGTCGGCGTGGGCGAGAACCTGCAAGCCCCCAGCCTGCCGGGTTCGGACGAGCCCCTGGAGGCCATGCCGCCTTTCGGTTCGCACGTCGACTTCATCGGCGCGGCGTATGAAGACCCGGCCGTGCGCTGGCGCCATCCGGCGAACGGGCGCGATTACCATCTGTTCGACCTGGACTGGCACTACAGCCTGGCGCTGGGGTTCCGCATGATCCGCGCCAATTGTCTGGAGCAGGGCAGCGCCGAGGCGCTGGCGCGGGCGATCGGCCAGATGGTCGACCAGCCGATGGCGTGCAGCCACCGGCATCTGTGAAACGTGGGCGTTGATACCGATGCGGCGGCCTCGGGGGGCGCCGCATCGAGGCCTGCGCATTGATCAATAGTAGATGTCGACGTAATCGGTCAGGCCGCCGCACGCTTCCATCTGCTGCAGGCGCCAGTACTTGCGCTTGCCGGTGGCGCGGAATTCATAGTCGCCGGTGCGTTCGCAGCGGCGGCCCTTGTCCGGCGCGTCCACGATCAGGATGGTGCCGCGGAAGGTGAAGCGGTCGGCCGAGATCGACAGCACCCGGCCCTTGATCGTCACCGAGCCGTTGGCGTTGCTGTGGCCGCCTTCCAGGCGCACCACGTCGTTGTCGTCGACCGCGTTCAACTTGCCGCGCTCATCGGTCCACAGCCATTGCACGCTGATGCCGCTGTTGTGCAGCAGGCGTTCGTAGGCGGCCTGGCTCTTGATCTCGGTCTTTTGTTCGGTGCCGGCGGCCGCTGCCTGGGTGGGGGCCTGCGCGCTGGCCGGCGCCTGCTGGGCCGCGCCGCCGCGTGGCGGCAGGCGGCCTTCGTCCCGCGGCTGCGCCTGCGTCTGCGCCGCCGCGCCGCCACGAGGCGGCAGGTCGCCCGCCAGCGAGGCGCCGGTGGCCAAAGCCAGGGCCACTGCAATCAGGCCGGCTATCCGTTTCTTTCCAGCCTGGGCCGGAACGCGATCTTGTTTCTTGTGCATGATGGTCGTGAAGAAAGGAAGGGGAAGCGCAGGGGATCGGCGCCCGCGGGACGAGGGCGCTGACGGGCTCGTAACTTAGCACGCGCGCGCGGCCGCTTGATTGCCGATTCCGTCTTGTGTATCAATAGTTAACCGCCGGCGGGGCCGGGTGCGGGGACCGTGGCGGCGGTTTATCGCTTGATGTTCTGCTCGAACTTGGGCCGGCTCTTGAAATTCTTCAGCGCGAAAGCCAGGAATTCGGCCTTGCTGATACGGCCGTCGCCATCGGTGTCCATCGCGGTGATCTGTTCGGCCGTGGCTTCCTGCAGCAGTGGCCCGCGGCTGAGGTAGCCGTCGGCGTTGATGTCCTGCTTGTTGAACGCGGCTTCCATGCGGGTCATGTATTCCGGCTCGCCCATCGGGCCGAGGTTGCCGGCGCCGGTGAGATTGGAGGACGCCCCGGGGCGGGCGGCGGCTGGCGTGGCAGCGGGCGAGGATGCCGCCATCGCGTTGCCGGCGAGGCTGGCCAACAATATCACCGCGCTCAGGCGGCCCATCCGGATGACGTGCTTCATGGTTCTCCCAGTATGCATGGATGCGGCGCGCATCATACCGTCGGGCGCGCCGCAAGCGCATGTCACGATGTATCGCGGTGCATGGCGCGGCGCGGTTCCGGCCTGGCGTCAGGGCGGCAGCAGCCGCAAGCCGGTCCGCTTCACGAATTCGTCATAGCCGATCGGCGGCCCGGCCTTGGTGTCGGCGCGGTTGGCCTGCCAGTGCACCCACGCGCGGTGCGTGGTGGCGTCGTAGACGACCTTGTACAGATAGGTGGGCACGGCCACGCCGGCGCCGATGGTCTTGGGACGCTCGGCGTAGACCGGCCCGGTAAAGACATACACGTCGCCGGCCGCGCGCATCACGTACTGACGCGTGTCCTGCTCGATGCGGCTCCAGGGGCCGGCATTGTGGCGCTGGTCCTGCGGCACCATGTTGGCCAGCGAAAAACTCTGTGCCATGGCCTCGGGCGTGGCCATGTCGCCGGCCGGCGCCATATGACCGCGCGAATAGCCCGAGCCGCGGTAGTCGTCCAACTCCGCGCGCTCGGCGCGCGGCACCCGCGCCTCGGCATAGAACCTGTCGGTCCGGTGCTGCCCCTTGGCCTGCATCAGATTCTGGCGGTTCAGGCGCTCGGCCACGAACACCGGCGTCTTGGTCTGGCCGTTGTGCAGAATGGCGAATGAGGAAAAACAGACCTCGCGCAAACGTTGCGCGGCAGGTACCGCCGGCGCCCGCGCGTTCGGGAAGAACTGCGGACAAGCGTCGAACGTGGTCTGCACCAGCGCCGCGTTGGGCGCCGGCAGCGCCATCGGCGCGCTGCGCTGCAGCGATGGCCATTGCAGCCGCGACAGCATGTCGCCGACTGCGGCCGGCATCTGCCATTGGGGATGCAACACATAGGTGGCGGCGCCGAAACTGGCCAGCGAACTGATCACCAGCGCCCGCAGAAAACGCGGCACGCGGCCGGCGGAACGGGAGCGGGAAGGGGAGCGGGAGGGAGAGCTTCTCTTTCTGGGAACGGGTTTCTTCGCGCGCGTCATGCTACCTGGGGGCTGCGAGCCGGCCGCCATGCGGGCCGGTCAAGGGGATCCCGGATTGTAGATGAGTGACGGATTTGTCACGCCATGCGGGTTCCTGGCGAGCCAAGGCTTGGCTTATCCATCGCGCGATGCGCGGCCAGCCCCCCTGGTTGGGGAATACGCGGGCAATACCGTCTTCCCGATGGCCGCATTTCCTGGCATTCCCCTGAACAGTCGTGGCTATAATTCCTTTCTTTCAAAGAATAAGACTAATTCTTACTTCGAATATGATTGGAATGGAGTGTTGATGGTTGCCCGCCCGTTGTCTCGCTTGCGCCTGGTGTTTCCCCGTGCCCGGCATGTTCCCTTGATCGTCTTCGGACTGTGCGTCGCCACGAACGGCGCCGCCCAGTCCGCCGCCGCCGACATCCAGTTGCCCGCGGTGACCGTCACCGGCGCGGATGTCGAGCAGACCGCCACCGGCCCGGTGCAGGGTTTCGTCGCCAACCGCGCCGTCACCGCCACCAAGACCGACACGCCGGTGATGGAAACGCCGCAGTCGATCAGCATCATCACGCAGGATCGCATGACCTTGCAGGGCGCCCAGTCGGTGCAGCAGGCGGCGGCCTATACCGCGGGCGTCACCGCCGGCGCGTTCGGCCCGGACAACCGCGGCGATTCGATCAAGATCCGCGGCACCGACTCCACCCAATACCTGGACGGCCTGCTCAACGCGGTCGGCTCCTACAACAACACCCGGCCCGACCCGTACGCGCTGGAACGCATCGAGATCCTGCGCGGGCCATCGGCCATGCTGTACGGGCAGGGCGCCATCGGCGGCATCGTCAACCAGGTCAGCAAGCGGCCGCAGCCCGAGGCCATGCGCGAGATCGGCGTCAGCTACGGCAACCACAACCGCAAGCAGATCCAGGCCGACCTGACCGGCCCGATCGATGCCGACGGCAAATGGCTGTACCGCGTGGTGGCGCTGGGGCGCGACAGCGACAGCTCGGTCAAGCACGTCGACGACGACCGCTATTTCATCGCGCCGTCGCTGACCTACCGGCCCAGCGCCGCCACCTCGTTGACGCTGCTGGCCAATTTCCAGAAGGACAACACGGGTTCGATGGTCGGGTTCTTTCCCTGGCGCGGCACGCTCACCAGCACGCCCGCCGGCCGCATCCCGCAGGACTTCTTCGTCAGCGAACCGGATTTCGACAAATACACCGCGCGCCAGAGCGCCATCGGCTATCAGTTCGAGCATGCCTTCAACGACGCGGTCACGGTGCGCCAGAACCTGCGCTACACCCACAGCGAAGTGGACTACCGCAGCATCTACACCGCCGGCTTCAACGGCGCCGGCCACGGCTGGGTGCCGGGCAGCGATACGCTGCTGCGCCGCGTGATGTACCAGAACCAGCCGACCCTCAAGCAGTTCGCGGTCGATACCCAGGGCCAGTTCAAGTTCCAGACCGGCCCGATCCGCCATACCCTGCTGACCGGCATCGATTACCAGCGCTCCGTGCTGGATGCGCGCCAGGGCGTGGGCGGCACGGTCGCGCCGATCGACGTGCACAACCCCGTGTACGGCAACTTCACGCCGCCCACCGGGACAGTCAACGCGCCGACCTCGCGCGGCAACCAACTGGGCCTGTACATGCAGGACCAGCTTGAATGGGAAAAATGGCTGCTGATGCTGGGGCTGCGCCATGACCGTTCGCGCGCGTCGGTCGACGACACGCCTTCGGGGTCGCGCGATGACAGCGAAGTGAGCAAGCGTTTCGGCCTGATGTACCGCTCCGAGGCCGGCCTCAATCCGTATCTGAGCTACTCGGAATCGTTCCAGGGCCAGGCCGGCTTCAACCGCTCCAACCAGGCGTACAAGCCGCTGCGGGGCAAGCAGTGGGAGGTTGGCCTGAAGTACCAGCCGCCGGGCGAAAACCTGACGGTCACCGCCAGCGTGTTCGACATGACCGAGAAAAACCGCAAGGTCGCGGGCGTGGTCAACGGCCTGGCCGACACGGTGCAGGTGGGCGAGGTGCGCACCAAGGGGGCCGAACTGGAAGCCCTGGCATCGCTGGGCAATGTCGACCTGGTCGCGACCTACACCTTCCTGGACGCCAAGGTCGCCAAGGGCACGCCGGCCGAACAGGGGCGCCAGCTGGCCAGCATTCCCCGGCACATGGCGTCGTTCTGGGCCAACTACCGCTTCAGCGTGATGGGAACCCCGGGTTTCCTGGCGGGGGCGGGCGTGCGCTACAACGGCAGCAGCGATGACGGCACTGGCCACAACGGCGTGCCCGCGGTCACGCTGTACGACGCCGTGCTGGCCTACGACGCGGGCCCCATGCGCTTTGCGCTGAACGTCACCAACCTCTTCGACAAGCAGTATGTGGGCACTTGCCTGGCCCGCGGCGATTGCTTCTTCGGCACCCGCCGCACGGTGGTCGGCAGCGTGACATATCGATTCTGATCCTGATGGGCGGACGCGCGGCCTAATTGGGGACTTATTGCTTCCCGGCGGCCGCGCCTCCGTCACATTTTCGCGGCGGATTTGCCCCTAAAATTGCGAACGCCGCCGCGATCGCCTGGCGTGCCCCCTCTTTCCGGCCGAGATGCACGTCGATCTCCTCACCCTTTACTTCATCACCATCGGAACGCTGCTGGCCAGTGCCGGCCTGACGTTCTGGGAGCATCGGACCCACCCCAACCGCAGCCGTTCGCTGGGCATCCTGGCGGCCGGCTTCGCCACGCTGGCGGTGGGCTGTATCTGCGCCTTGTTCCGCGCCGACATGCCGGCCGCGATCGGCGCGCCGCTGAGCAACCTGGTCATTCTCGGCGGCTATCTGCTGGTGCTGAACGGTGTCGCCTCGCTGAACGGGCGCCATTACCGCAAGCGTTCGGCGGGCTTGCTGGTTGTCATGGCGCTGATCTGGCTGGCGGCCGGCGTGCCAGGGCAGGAGCGGGTCTGGAAATACGTCAGCGCCTTGCCCATTGCCATCGTCAGCGCATTGACCGCGTGGGAACTGCTGCGCTGCGATTCCATGCGCATGCTGAAAACCCGCAACTTCGCCGTGGCGGTGGCCGGCGTGCACGCGCTGATCTATTTTGGCCGGGCCTTCCTGCTGCCCTGGTGGGTCGCCGTCGACGGCCCCTCGGTGCACCTGCTGGCCAGCAACATCACCATGTACGAAGGGGTGTTGTATTCGGTGCTGCTGCCGATGACGCTGATCAAGCTGATCCGCGAGGAAACCCATGTGCAGCTGGTGCACGAGTCGCAGACCGACTACCTGACGCGGCTCGGCAACCGCCGCTGGTTCTTCGAGCAGGGCGCGCGCCTCATCGCGAGCAACGCCGGGCGCGCGCCTATCGCCGTGCTGGCCTTCGACCTGGACCATTTCAAGGCCATCAATGACCGCTTCGGCCACCACACCGGTGACCTGGTGCTGGCGGCGTTCGCCACCGCGGCGCGCGACGTGCTTGGACCGCAGGTCATCCTGGCGCGCCTGGGCGGCGAGGAATTCGCCGCGCTGCTGGCGGGCGATGACGCCCGCCGCGCCCACCCGTTGGGGGCGGCGGCGGCGCGGCGCTTCGCCACCGGCGTCGCCAATCCGGCCGACGGCCTGGGCATCGCCGCCACGGTCAGCATCGGCCTGGCCTATTTCGACGAGGACGTGCCGCCGCTGGCCGATGCGCTGGCGCGCGCCGATCTGGCGCTGTACCGCGCCAAGTCGCTGGGCGGCAACCGGCTGGAGGCGGCCCTGGAAGTCGAACGCGCCGCCGCGGATTGAATCGAATGCAAGCTGGCGAGGCGGCCTTGCCGTTCGCCATCATGGCGCACAGGGGCCGCGCCGTTCGCCACGGGACGGCGCCTTGCGGGCCACTGCGCTATTGCCCGGGCCGCCAGGACTTGCGCCGGCGGCTGCGTGGCTTGGGCGCCACCCCCAGCCGGGGATCGCGCGCCAGGGCCAGCGTCACCAACTGCGCGGCCAGGGTCTCGAAGGCGGCGTCGGTCTGCGGCAGGTAGAGCCACTTGCCCAGTTCCGGATGCGGCTGCAGGCCCGGCAGTTCGGCCCGCAGCGCCGCTTGGCGCTCGTGCGAGGTACACACCATCACGCCATTCCAGGGTTCCTCGCGGTCGGCCACCACCAAATACAGCACGTCGTCCAGATATGCGGCATCGCAACCGAACATCTTGCGGCGCAGATAGCCGGGGTCGCGTTCCAGCGGGTCCAGGATCCACAGCAGCGAATTGGCGCGGGCGGCGGGTCGCTTGGCGGGCGGCGCGAACAGGTCGGAACGGGGAGACATGAAGGCAGGGCGTGATCGGCAACAGGTCCAACGGTATCAGACTCCGCGGCGTGCCGGTTGGGAGCACAATCGGCCTGTCCAGGATACGCACAACCTGGCCGGACTTCGGCCCCCCCGGACTACAATCCCGCTCCAAGCCCTGGCGCCCGGACGATCCGGCATCCGCCATCGGGCCAGCAGTGGTTTGCGCCGCCGGCCAGGCGGCGCCTGGTATGTCGTCTGTACGTGCAGCGTAGACAAAGGTCCCCCGATGCGTCTGAACCAGTGCCTGAATTTCCACGACTTCCGCCGCATGGCGCGCCAGCGGCTGCCCGGCCCGATCTTCAACTACATCGACGGCGCCGCCGACGATGAAACCACCTACCGCCGCAACACCGGGGCCTTCGAGGCTTGCGACCTGGTGCCCGACGTGCTGCGCGGCGTGGCCGACGTCGACATGTCCGTCAGCGTCATGGGCCAGAAGCTCGCCATGCCGGTCTACTGCTCGCCCACCGCGCTGCAGCGCCTGTTCCACCACGACGGCGAACGCGCCGTGGCCGCCGCCGCCGGCAAGTTCGGCACCCTGTTCGGCGTCTCGTCGCTGGGCACCGTCAGCCTGGAAGAGGCGCGCCGCATCAGCGGCGGCCCCCAGGTCTACCAGTTCTATTTCCACAAGGACCGCGGCCTGAACCGCGACATGATGGCGCGCGCCAAGAGCGCGGGCGTGCAGGTCATGATGCTGACCGTGGACAGCATCACCGGCGGCAACCGCGAACGCGACAAACGCACCGGCTTCGCCATCCCGTTCCGCCTGAACCTGGCCGGCATCGCCCAGTTCGCCCTCAAGCCCGCCTGGGCCATCAACTACCTCACCCATGAGCGCTTCCGCCTGCCGCAGCTGGACGGCCACGTCGACATGGGCGGCGGCGCCATGTCCATCAGCCGCTACTTCACCGAAATGCTCGATCCTGCCATGACCTGGGACGACGTCGCGGCCATGGTGCGCGAGTGGGACGGCCAGTTCTGCCTGAAGGGCATCATGTCGGTCGAGGACGCCAGGCGCGCCGTCGACATCGGCTGCACCGGCATCGTGCTGTCCAACCACGGCGGCCGCCAGCTCGACGGCTCGCGCAGCGCCTTCGACCAGTTGGCCGAAATCGTCGACGCCGTCGGCGATCGCATCGACGTGATGATGGACGGCGGCGTGCAGCGCGGCACGCACGTGCTCAAGGCCCTGGCGCTGGGGGCCAAGGCGGTGGGGCTGGGCCGCTACTACCTGTTCCCGCTGGCCGCCGCCGGCCGGCCCGGCGTGGAACGGGCGCTGGAGCAGATGCGCGTGGAGATCGAGCGCGCGATGAAGCTGATGGGCTGCCGGACGGTGGGCGAACTGCAGCGGCGGCACCTGCGGTTCCGGTAGGGCGGCGGGCCGGGCGTATTTGCTACAGTCGCGGCATTGCCCGATCAATGAAAACGCCTGCCGGCAAGACCGGCAGGGTTCAGATAGTCAGCGCTCCGGAGTCTTCATGCCTGTTCGTGCCCGCCTGGCCGCTTCGCTCGCCACCCTTGCGCTGCTTGCCGCGCCATCGGCCCGCGCCGCCGCGCCGCAGGCCGAACTTGCGGCCGGCGCAACCGCCTGCGCCTTCGGCGCCTGGGCCAACTATGACAAACCGTCGATCACCGTGCATGCGGCGCCCGCCGCCACCGCCAAGGTGCTGGGCCGGATTCCCACCCGACCGGCGGCCGGCGAGCCCGAATACGCCTACAGCGTCATCTTCGACGTGCGTCAGGCGCAGGACGGCTGGCTCAGGATCGCCAACGCCAGCGACGCCTATAACGAGGAAGAATATCCCGACCTGCCGCCGCGCAAGGTCTACAAGGGTGAAGGCTGGATCCGCGCCGATGACGCGCGCGTCGGCATCCAGTCGGCGCGCGGCTATCTGCGGCCGGACGCCGCCAGCCAGCGCGTGCTGGACCTGGGCAGCGACTGGCTGACCGAAGTAGGCAAGGTCCAAGGCATCCGCGCCTGCCATGAAAACTGGGTGCTGCTCGATTACCTGGTGGACCGCAAGCGCTCGCCGCAGGACGAGATCGTCGCGCGCGCCCAGGGCGAACAACTGGCCGGGCGCGCGTGGTTCCGGGGGCTTTGCGATGTGCAGGAGACGACCTGCGATATGAAGTCGGTGGATCGGTAGGTTTTCTCCCGCTCTGGGAGTCCGCAAGCGCTCGCGACGCCTTTTCCCGTGGTCGGAGAAATATTTGATTTCCACCCCTAAACTGATTTCGAGCCGGGGGGATAACTTAGGAATGTAGCGGCGCGAAAGGCGCGCCGCGTGTGCTTGCCTGGTTTATCCATGTCCCGCGAAATCCAATGGTTGTGGCCCACTCCGATCATGCATTACAACCTGCGCGAAAGCGGCCAGGTGGAAGCCGGCCTGCATGACGCGCTACAGGCGTTCTCGGAGCGCAACCAGAGCCGCCTATTGAACGACGAGAGGCGCTCGGCCACGCTGGAAACGCTTCGGTGTATTTCGATCTCTTCACGGCACGGCTCCTATTCCATATGGTGAAATCATGCCGGATTTCTCTAATTTAGATCGGTACTAAAAACTGGGTTAGGGTCAGTTGCACTGACCGTCTGAATCCACAATCGCTAAAAATGGGGGGATTACCGCTGGCGCAGTTGGTTTAAGTTCAACGGGGCTCGGCGCGGTAGTGGCCGCGCCTTTGGCGCTTCACGGTGGCGATAACATCGGTGCGGGATTGAACCGCATCTTCAGCAATGGAGATGGCACCACATTGACCTATCAAACAGCATAGGAACTTACGGGTTCTCCTTTGATTGCTCGGGGCGTAGATCAAGCCATTCCCTTTGTCGGCGGTGTGGCATCCTTGGGCCAAGGGCTCCGCTTGGCGGAAAACCGTGTCTTAAATAACACATCCTATCGCGCATTGAATAGCGCCGACGCGAAATCACAGGAAAGCGGAGTGGGTATCCAGGGAAAGGCGCTTAACAGCGATTGGACTGCTGAACAACATGTGTTGAACTTTGGTCCGGGCCGGGGTGGTGCTCTATTTTGAACAGCCCTTGGACCTCGACTACTCGAGATTTCGACGTTACAGTGGGGTACGGCAGTGGAAACGGCATTGTTGCAGTGAATCTCAGCCGTATACCCGCAGCAAACCAGGTCGAGGTCTGGAGGGGCGCGGTTCGGTCGAATATATAGGGTGAATCGATGGCCTATCATCGTTCCATCTGGGCCGAGGAGGTAACCGTATTTCGGTCAATTTCCTCGCAGGCCGTCTACACTCCGATGGCCCCATTGAACCAAGAGCAGTTAGCCCCAATCATGCGTAGAAGCTTGCTCACCGGCGGGATTGGTACATTTAGATCTGGAGAAAATTGATGAGTGGTATTGAAGGTGTGGCCGCAGAGTTGCGGAGTAGTGGGGCAGAACTGGTGATGGCGTTGCAGTCCACCAAAGAGATTAAGCAGCAGGCATTCGAGCGTCTGGATAGGGCTTCCAGGGAGTTAGCAATATTGTTAAGGGGGGGCTGAGCAATTGCCACGCCAGATAGTAAATGATCTCTATATCACTGCAAAAATTCTTGAGAACGAAGCGCCTTATTCGAAAGATAACGAACTCGTGCGTCAGATGGCATACACGCTTTATAAGACCTTCGATATAATTCTTCTTGGAGAGTCCCATGATGATTATCGTCCGGGCATACCAAGGGTTCGGTAGTGCTGTATATGGGGGGTTGGCGTGGCAGACTACGTTTAACAGGATAGGATTCGGTGCGGCTTAGTTTGTGTGTTGTGATATTTGCATTCTTTTGGTGCAATAAATAAAACCCCGACTGGGTGTTGCGTCGAGGCTTTCGGGCCTGTCCGTGATTTTTTTTGCGAGGCATATCATGAGGACTGAAGATCATGGGTATGCTGTACTGAGACAGTATTCACCTGACAGTTGACCACGTTGGGGCGTGGTCATACGACCCCAAGCCGGGTTATGAAACGGGTACCCCTACTTGTTGCATGATCCGGAGAGTACGTATGACCACGGAAGAAAAGTGAGCCTGTCCGTATTTTTGTGGGCGAGGCGTTTTAAAAGTTGTTATCCCAGCCCCGCCGCAAACCGTTCGTCGAACAGGATAGCAAACTTGTTCATTGCGACTTTCCAGTCGAAGGTCGCCCTCACGGACTTGGCCAGCACATTGCGTAGCGCCAGCCATAGGAGAGCGTGATGTGCTCCCAAGCCCGCTGCCAGGCAGCGACGATCATAGGCTACTTGGTTCCCCAGGGCCCATCGGCGAACGTTTGCAGCGCCTGCCCGGCCGCTTGTGCGTTGGTGTATTGACCCAGCGGAACCTGCTCAGGTTAAGCGGCTAAAGCAAATGCCTCAGCCGGTGTCTTCATGCCGAGCGCTTGGTGTGGTCGTCGGTCGTTGTAGAGGCGTATCCAGTCGCCGATCACGCGGCTGGCATGTTGGATCGTCTCGAAGCGATGCCGATGCACGCACTGCTCTTTGAGCGTGCGGATCACACGCTCGACCATACCGTTCTGCTGAGGGCAATGCGGCGTGATGAACTCCTGGCGCAACCCATAGCCGCGTACCAGTGCGGTGTAGCTGCGCGACGTGAACACCAGCCCATTATCCGAGCGCAACAGAAACGGCATCGGCACGCGGCCCAACGTCCCGAAGCGCGCAATCAAGGCATGTTCCAGGGCGCTACCCGCGGTGCCGGCCTTGCCGCTGCGAGACAGGTGCCAGCCTAAGAGTTCGCGCGTGTGGCAGTCGATCACCAGCGCCAGCGTTGCCAACCGTCCCGGCCAGCCCACATCCGGCACATATCCGTGGACCAGCGCTCGTTAGGCATCGTTGCCACCGATGGCAGCGCCTGTATCCGCGGCCTGAAGCCGATCGGCCGCTTACGAACCTGCCAGCCCATCAGCTGGAACACGCGCTGCACGGTGTTCTTGTTGAACCCCAGCAGGTGCGCGACGGTCCGGTATCCAAACGACGGCGACTCCTTGATCATCGCCTTGATCGGCGAGGCGAACTTCGGATCAACCTTCGGCGCGGACTTCACTGGCTTGTAGTACACCGTGCGGCGCGGCACACCGAACCAGCGACACAGCTTGGCGATCGAGACGGTGATGCCCTCGGCTTGCAGTCCCTGGCGGATCGTCGGGGACGCCGAGTCTCGATCACTTCTCGTCCTCGCCCAGCAGGGACTGCAATTTTTTTCTCGCGCGAAGCTCCAGCATCGCCTCGCCGTAGGCCTCTTGAAGGTCCTTGAGCTGGCGCTCGTACTGCTCGCGCACGTCCTGTGGATTGGCCCGCAAGGCATTCTCCATGCCCCGCTTGCCATCGTCGACCCACTGTTCGACCTCTGAGGGCGACAGGTCGTATTGGCGGCTGGCTTCTGCGACGGTGGTCTTGCCTTGAATGATGTCCAGCACTAGCGCGCTCTTGCGCTTGGCTGTCCAGCGTTTGATGTCGTCTTCCATCTTCATGCTCATCGTCAATTCCCTCGATTATGACGTGAGCAGGTTTTCACTGGGTCATTACACGCCATTTCTCCGCTAGAGAAGCTGCGTCTACAATCGTGCACGAGGCTACTCATCAGAATGGTTTCTACAAAGGTAGGCCACAGAATACGCAATTCTCGGAATATCAAGCTTTCAGAAATGAAATGTTATTTCAAAATGGGGTGAGGCCTTCGCTTGCGGAACGATTGGAGATATGGAATGACGTTCAATCTCTCTATCCACATTTGCCGCAAGGAAAATATCCATTCGGAGTTAAACCATGAATCTCATAAGTGCAAAGAACATGTCTGGTGATGAAGCGATACAGCTCATAAGGCAGGGGCAGCAATTGCAGTGTCCTGTATGTGGGGAGATTTTAAAAACCGTTCCCGAAGAGTGGAAGCCAGGGATGCCCTTGCATGGTCTTCAGTGTCCGGCTAATTTCGAGCACTATATGCTTGTTATCGAAGATGAAAATGCTATGAGAGAAATGCGCAGGCGGATGGCTGCGCGCGCCAAAAAATCTTAGGGACTATATTTGCGCGGATTGACGTTCTCCCAAAAAACGTGGGTATCTCAAAACTAGAGTAAGGTCGCTTCAGGCTCTTTTTGAAGAAGGAGCAGGACGCGATGAAGAAGTCACGCTACACCGAGGCGCAAGTGACATACGCACTGCGCCAAGCAGAAGCCGGTACGCCTGTATCGGATGTTTGCCGCGGATTGGGGATATCAGAGGCGACGTTCTACAACTGGAGGAAGAAGTACGGCGATCTTGCGGCTAGCGAGATTCGTCGGCTGCGCCAGCTTGAAGAGGAAAACGCGAGGCTCAAGCGGGTTGTGGCCGACCTGACTTTGGACAAGCATATTCTGCAGGACGTGATCCGAAAAAAGGTCTGACGCCGATACGCCGCCGGGAGGTGGTTCAATGGATCCTGGACGTGCATCAGGTAAGTGTCCAGAGGGCGTGTCGGCTGGGTCAATTTTCCAGCGGCAGTTGGTATCGCAAAAGCAGCGCGCGAGATCGGTCGGCATTGCGGATGCGCATTCGAGACATCGCGATGAGCAGACCGAGATTTGGTTATGAGCGGATTCATATCCTTTTGCGCCGAGAAGGTTGGTAGGTCAATCTCAAGCGAGTCCATCGCCTGTACCGCCTGGAAGGGCTGCAGGTTCGGATGCGCGTCCGCCGCAATAAGCGGTTGAGTCTGCATCGGGGGCCCGCACCGCAAGCAACAGGTGCTGGGCAGCGCTGGAGCATGGATTTCGTGCATGATCAATTAGCTGACGGGCGAGCGTTTCGGGTGCTGACCGTCGTGGATAACTGGAGCCGTGAGAGTCCCGTGTTGGAGGTGGGTTTTCGGCTAACCGGTGACAGCGTGGTTCAGGCGCTCGATCGAGTCGCCAAGAGGGTTGCTTTGCCGGCCAGTATCACCGTCGACCATGGAACAGAATTCACGTCCAAAGCACTGGATTTATGGGCTTGGGAGAACAAAGTGTTGCTGGACTTCACTCGGCCGGGCAAACCCACAGATAACGGCCTTTACGAGTCGTTTAACGGCCGGCTACGGGATGAGTGCCTGAACGCGCATGAATTCCTATCGCTTGAGCATGCGAAGACGGTCATTGAAGCATGGCGTGCTGATTACAATGACCACCGACCCCATGGCTCGCTCGGCATGCTGACCCCGAGTGAATACGCCAAAACACAGCAGGTCAGCCTGCCTGAGCCGACCGAATTCTAGTTTTCAACTGCTGCGAAACGGGGGTGACGTCAGGCCTGACCACTGCAAAGTACGGTCTCGAGATGGTGGACGGTATGGTTGCACGTCCGCTGCGGGCCGTTGTGAATAGAAACCCAGAGCAGATGGGCGAAATCGCTGCGGAATTGGCTTTGGGCGGCGTAGCAGGAAAGCTTGTGAAGGGCGGCGCTAGTATAGCCGGGGATGCGATTGTGGGAGGCGGGCACTGGGTGGGCGACGCGTTGGCGAATCGCGTCGAGGGCACTCTTAGTCGGCAGGGGTTGGCACCGAATTTGTTGCCTAGTGATTCGAAGTTTTGGATTGGTGCTGACGCTGTTTCGCCGAATGCTCTTGATATGTTCAGAAGAACTGCCAATCAAGGTGCGTTCGCAGATTTGCCGGTCACCATGGATTTGAGGACGGTACATCGATATGCAGAAGATGCTGGTGTTGGTCTGACCGGAATCAAGGTTAAGATCCTACGCGATGAAGGCTTGGTGGGCAGAGGAGTTACTGGTTTTGCTCATCCCAATGGCAAGACGCTAGAGTTGTATCCCGATGCGTTTAGTAGCCCAGAAGAATTGGTCCGCACCCTTGGTCACGAAAGAACTCATTTATATCAGGCTAGAATTTTTGGCCGTCCTAATGGCTCGGTCGAGTTGAATTTAAATGAGAGAGCGGCTTATGGGATTGAAGACTCTTTCGTTAAATACTGGCGTTTGAATGGAGGGAGATAATGCTTAAAGACTGGTTGGATTTGTATAAGAAGATATATGAAAATGCGAGTGATGCCGGACCTTTAATCTGCCCGGAGTGTGGGTCCACTTCTGTGGATTTTCAGTATGTGGGTGATGGGGGGAGTCGTATAGGATATGTGGCGATGTGGTGTGTGAATTGCAATAAAGGCGCAAACTTATCTCGGGTGGCGATACCGCCCGGTGCCCCTTTTCTTTCTTTCGATGCCCCAATTCAAGACGTGGCTGCTCGTATTCCTGATTTCACGCAGATTTTGGTTTGAAAATGTCTTTGATTGGTTTTTTGTTGGGAAATTTTAATAAAGAATTTCTGCCTAAATTTTTATTATCGGTGCCAGTGCTGGCAAATGAGAGATCCTCATGTAGAAGGGGGGCGGTGCTCGGTGGGAGTGCCTGAGCTGTAGTGAGACAGTATTGAACTGACATCGGCCCCCAAGCCGGCGTTTTCTCAAGCAGCCTCGGCGAACACGTCCTGCGGAGCGGGATGCTGCGTCTTGCCGGCATCGAACATCTTCGCCGGAGTTATGCCTGATCTTGCTTAGTTGCATGTTCAAGTTGTCGATGGCGTTGGTCGTGTAGATCACGCGCCTTGTGTTCGGAGGTAAGACGAAGAACGGCGTGACGCTCTCCCAGGCTCGCTGTCAGGCCGCGAGGATCGTTGGGTATTTGATTCCCCAGGGCCCATCGGCGAACGCCTGCGGCGCGTGCTCGGCCGCTTGTGCGCTGGCGGCAGCGTAAACCGGGTGCAGGGCGGCGGCCACGCCCTTCAGGCCGTCGACCACGGCGATCAGGATGTCCTAGCACCCTTGGGTCTTGAGTTCGTTGAAGATCTTGAGCCAGAACTTGGCCCCCTCGGTCTGCTCGACCCACAGGCCCAGTACGTCGCGCTTACCATCGGCCTGCACGCCCAGCGGCAAGTACACCGCCCGATTGCTGACCCCGCCGTCGTCGCGGATCTTTACCCGCAGTGACCTGCTCTGAGAATTTCGTACCACTGGGTATTTGAGAAAATAGCTTCTGACGCGAGAAGGAAGCGAGATGAAGAAGGCAAGGTACAGCGAAGAGCAGATAGTTCGGATACTGCGGGAGGCCGACCGAGACCCGGTGGCCGACGTGGCCAAGCGGCACGGAGTGAGCGAGCAGAGCATCTATGGCTGGCGCAAGCATTTCGGGGAGTTTGGGGTGGACGAGGTGCGCCGGCTCAAGGAAATAGAGACCGAGAACGCTCGGCTGCGCAAGCTGCTGGTCGAGCGGGATCTGGAGATCGAGGCGATGAAGGAGGTCAATCGCCGAAAGTGGTGAGCGTACTAGGTTCGGCAGGAGCAAGCCCGTCTGGTTTGCTCGCTTGGGGTTTCCCAGCGCCGGGCCTGTACGCTGTATGAAGTGTCTCGTTCGGGTTTGCGTTATGAGCCGAGCAAGGCGAGCGCGGACGCGCCGGTCGTGGCGAGGATGAAGGCGCTCTCGGCCCAGTATCCCCGGTATGGTTATCGGCGGATCAGCATATTTCTGGCCCGGGAGGGGCACACGATGAGTATGTCCCGCGCGTGGCGATTGTGGAACGTGGCGGGGCTGCAAGTGCCCCATAAACGGCCTCGGCGCCGCGTGGCAGCTTCTCGCCCGCGACCGCTGACGCCGGCGCGAGCCAACCAGGTCTGGTCCTATGATTTCGTCTTTGACGCGTGCGCCAACGGTCAGCAGATCAAATGCCTGACGCTGGTCGATGAGTACACGAGGGAATGCCTGGCTATTGATGTGGCCGGGTCAATCCGCTCACGCAGAGTGATCGAGATATTGACCCGCGTCATCAGTGACCGCGGAGCTCCCCGATATCTGCGTTCGGACAATGGCCCGGAGTTCGTCTCGCGCGCCTTGCTGCAATGGATTGCGGATCAAGGCATTGAGACGGCGCTGATCGACCCGGGCAAGCCCTGGCAGAACGGCACGACCGAGAGTTTTAACGGTAAGCTGCGCGACGAGTGCTTGAATATGGAATGGTTCCGGAACCGAACCGAGGCACGCATCGTGATCGAAGACTGGCGCGAGCATTAACTGTCAGGCCGCATTCCAGTCTGGGCTATTTGACACCGCAGCAGGCCGCCCAGGTCGCTGCATCAGGATTACTAACCGAAGCTAAATTCCAAATCCCGGTGGTGTGAAAAATCCGAGCAGGTCAGCGTTGCTGCATCGGTGCTGTCAGGCGGCAAGGCGAACTACTTGCAGATTGCCACTGACGCGTTTGGGAATGCGTTGGGGAATTCGATTGTTTCGGAGGCGACGGATCGAGCTGCGCGTCATTTGACGGAAGAGCAGGATCGAAAGCTGAAGCAAGCACATGCCGAATGGCAAAGGGAAGAGAGAGAGGGCTTCGGTCGACAGAAAGTGCTACTCGCGGCAAACGACGATGCTGGTGGCGATGAGTCGGATACCAGATCAATCACGCTGGAGGCCTTCAACAAAGCCAAGGAGACAAATGCCAGCGGCGTCTTTGCCTTCGGCATCGATCGATATTCGCCTCGCTTTGGTACAACCTTCCTGGCAGATGGTACCGAAATTAATCCGTATGCCCAGCAAGCAGCCGTAGCATTAGGCGGCGGGTTTGCTGTTTTGGATAGTAGTTTGCCGGCAATTACCGCTTCAGGCTTTGATGGTCCCGCCGGGGAGGTAGTGAGAAATCCTCTTGGCTTTGCCGCAGGCAATCTAAAAAGCTTGCGGAATAATAAAGCCGGTTTTGCGGGTGCGCTTTTAATTCAAAGCGCAGTGGGGCAAGCTCAGGCCGAATTGGAAATGAGCGGAGCTTTGCTTCGTATGGATGTTTCGGATGTACAGAATAGGATAAGCGGTGGCGGCGACTACTTGTCCGAACTTATTACCGCCCGGCCGAGAAGCGGTGCGGAAGGCGTTGGTATGATGACAGGTGACGTAACCTCGTTGATGTCTGGTGTTAATGGCTTCCGGAAATCGAGAAGTTGGGAAGATGTTATTTCCAGCTCGATGCGGAAAGATCCGGCATTGAATAAACTTCTTGGGATTGACGATGTTCATAGGGGCTGGTGATGATATTTAAAAGGTTCAATAAAGAATCATTTATCGAAGTTAACGGGATGGGAGGTGCGGCCAAGGAGATTTTTTCTTTGGGTGATGGCCAGATTTTATCTGGAGAGGGAGATTTTTTTGGTGAGGATCTGGTTGCGCTGTATGTGAAGAATGCGAAGATTTTTATTATGGCAAAGAATACAATAGTGGATGCATTGGATTCTTCTTTGGTTGTTAAGTATGAGCATATCGATGGGGGGGGTACTCAATTCTATATCTCTGGTGTCGGTGGCTCTGAAAAAATTATTTACGAATCTTGGTGGAAAAAATTTCCTCTTGCTTCCCCTGCTTATGGATATCCCGAGGATAAAGAGCGAGACTTTTGCGCCTTTGTTGTTTATATGATTAGTAATGATGAGGCAAAAGAAAACTACATTAAGGAATTTTCTTAACAAGTTGGCATGTCTGGCTGCGTTTAATTGTAAAAAATAAGGTAATTTAACGTGCTAGGCTACGTTTAATTCGACAGTATTTAGGAATGCCTGGCCGAAAAATTGTAGTCGGGGTTTTTGTTATGTGCTGAGGTCCGGTTGGGTCAAGCCAGTTATTTACTCTGGTTATGATTTTTTCCTTGCAAGGTCACTGCACGATTCCGCCTGCGTGAAGTGTCCGACAGCTACCTGCGCCATAGCATCGACTACGACGCCAACGGCAACCGCCTGTCCGACACGTATTGGGACAAGGTCATCTACGCCGATGGAGGCACGGCCGCCGGCTTCACCACGGAACGGTACACCTACGACGCCATCAACCGCCTGACCACGCTGCGGCGCGACGGACTGCTGCTGGACGCGCGCTACTACGACGGCGCCGACCGCGTGGTGCTCAGCGGCATCGACGGGTCGCTGGGCAAGGCGTTCTTCGACCGGTCCGGCCTGGCGGGCGAACAGCGCCGCAACGTCTACGACGGCGCCGGGCGGCTGTATTCGGCGCGGGTGGTCAACGCGAGCTGCTGGGGACGACCGGGCCAGCGGCGGGCGCGGACGATTTCACGCCAGCGTTCCGGCCGATCGACGGGGGCAACCCGTCGGCCAGCCCGGGTTCGTATCGGATCCAGGCGGGCGACACGCTGCAGAGCATCGCGCAGCAGGCGTATGGCGATAGCCGATTGTGGTACCTGGTGGCCGAGGCCAATGGCCTGGCCAGCGACCGGGATCTGCGGGTTGGGGCGACGGTCACGATCCCGAACCGGGTGTCGGGCAACCACAACGACTACAAGACGTTCAAGCCGTATGACCCGGGCAAGTTGATCGGGGATACGCAGCCGACGATGCCTGTGCCGAAGCCGGATAGCGGGGGCGGTGGTGGGTGCGGCGGGATCGGGATGATCATCGTTGCCGTGGTGGCGGTGGTGGCGACGGTGTTGACGGCGGGGGCGTTGGCGCCTGCGGCCGCGGCAGCAGCCGGCGCTGCGGGCACCGCGGGCGGATTGGCCGGGACGATGATGACGGGGGCGGCGATTCTCACAGGAACCGCGACCGGCATATCGGGCATGGCAGCGATTGGCCTTAGCGTGGCCGCTGGCGCCATAGGTAGTGTTGTCAGCCAAAGCGTTGGCATGGCCATTGGTGCACAGTCCAAGTTCAATTGGAAGGGCGTGGCCGTCAGTGCGGCGGCGGCTGGCGTGACGTCGGGTGTGGGAACTGGCATGGGCGGTGGCAGCTTCTTCACTGTAAATAACGCGGCGAGTACAGCGGCCGTTGGCGCGTGGGGAATGGCAGGCCGTGCAGTGATGAGTTCTGTCATCAGCCAAGGTATTGGGGTGGCGACGGGGTTGCAGTCGCAGTTCAACTGGACCAACGTAGCGGCCGCCGGCATCGGCGCTGGTGTCGGTTCGGCTGTTGGAGCGCAGGTGTTCCCGAACGCGTCGGATTTCAGTGAAAGACTGGCGCGTGGTTTTGTGGCGGGAGCAGTTGGCGGCGTTGCTGCATCGGTGTTGTCGGGCGGCAAGGCGAATTACTTGCAGATTGCCACTGACGCGTTTGGGAATGCGTTGGGGAATTCGGTGGTGGAGGAGCTCGCCGCGCAGACTTTGGGGGCCGGACGGGACAGCGTGCAGCTACGCGGTATTCGTGTGGACGAAAAAGATCTGCCTGCTTGGGCACGTGAGACAGGTGTACAGGAAATTCCCAAGGTTGCACCGCAGCAGTTAAATGATGCGATGTATGACGCGCTGGTTGCAGAGTTCGCAAGAGCCCGAGATGGGGAGGGAAGACCGTCTGGCGATGGGACGCTAGTTGCGGGGCCAGCAATGATGGCAAGGCAAGCCCCTAAGGAGGGAGATGAAAATATTGTGACCATGCCGGGAACGACGGCATACTCGGATGACACGTGGGAATTTGAAGGAATCCCGCGAGGCTTGCTACTTAGTCCAGGCACGCAGTTCGGCGTAAAGGGTGCTCCATGGGAGCAGCAGAAGTTCTCTGGCGCCGCGGGTTCGACCAGTTTCTTGGATGACTTCAACCGAGGATTCAATGGCGGGCATTTGGGCGTAATGGAGGGTCCCAATCCGAGCTTTGGGGTGACAGCGGGGGATGCCGCACGGGAGTTCTGGGGAGGCACCAAGGCGCTTTGGTCGTCCATGAGCGGAGCGGGCAGCGTTGATCGCATGTCCAGCAATTGGCAGAACGGAAACTACGGCCAGGCGGTGCTCTATGGACTAAAATCCTTGGGTGAAGCGGGTTCTACCGTGTTTGGGCTTGGGTTGACGAGAGCCTCAATGGTAGGCGAGCAGATCATTTTCAATAAGTTTTCTGCTGCTAGCACGCAAAACACATTTGCCGTCCGTGCTGATACAACAGCGGCTGCTTTTGAAGGGATACTCTACCCGAAAGATAAGCTGAATCAGCTTGTGAATTATTTAGAACGTCGTGGCGTCAGCGTATATGGTACATCGGGTAATCCCAGATTTGATGGAAATTGGAACGGAACAGGGACTATGTATCTTCCTGCCAATCCCACCGCTCTGCAAGTTAAACACGAACTTTCTCATTATTTGGATTTCAAGGCAAAAATAGGCGCTGCGGAAGATGTGAGGAGTGGGGTTCAGGCTTATGTAAACATGGGTAGATTGGGGCGGGAGGAATCTGTGCTTAATCGGCTGCAAGGAAATAGAATTTGGCAGCAATTAAATAGTGCGGAAAAAGAGTTTTCTATTGGTTATGTTGATAGGCTTAAGATGGGTGAGGGTAAATGACGGAATCTCAATGTCTAGAGCTGGCTGAGAAATATTTAATGTTAAATAAAATTGGCCATTTGAAACCGGGCTGGGTTGAACGAAGGGAGCGGGATCGATGGGAAGCAGTATTTTCTGTTCCTGAAACGGTTGATCCCAGCATAGCTGTTGTGGATCCTCCGGATGTTAGATTGTGGGTTGGTATTCATGATGGCTTTGTTGAGTTTATTCCGCAAATGTAAAGCCGCGTGGTCAATTGTGACGCTATTCTTACAGCTCCTGCCATGTTTGCCGGGGCTCGAGAGTTGCTCATTTACATGAGTTGGCGTGACTGACCTGCTCTGAGAAATTCGTACCACTGGGTATTTGAGAAAATAGCTTCTGACGCGAGAAGGAAGCGAGATGAAGAAGGCAAGGTACAGCGAAGAGCAGATAGTTCGGATACTGCGGGAGGCTGACCGAGACCCGATGGCAGACGTGGCCAAGCGGCACGGAGTGAGCGAGCAGAGCATCTATGGCTGGCGCAAGCGTTTCGGGGAGTTTGGGGTGGACGAGGTGCGCCGGCTCAAGGAAATAGAGACCGAGAACGCTCGGCTGCGCAAGCTGCTGGTCGAGCGGGATCTGGAGATCGAGGCGATGAAGGAGGTCAACCGCCGAAAGTGGTGAGGGTACAGGTTCGGCAGGAGCAAGCCCGTCTGGTTTGCTCGCTTGGGGTTTCCCAGCGCCGGGCCTGTACGCTGTATGAAGTGTCTCGTTCGGGTTTGCGTTATGAGCCGAGCAAGGCGATCGCGGACGCGCCGGTCGTGGCGAGGATGAAGGCGCTCTCGGCCCAGTATCCCTGGTATGGTTATCGGCGGATCAGCATATTTCTGGCCCGGGAGGGGCACACGATGAGTATGTCCCGCGCGTGGCGATTGTGGAACGTGGCGGGGCTGCAAGTGCCCCATAAACGGCCTCGGCGCCGCGTGGCAGCTTCTCGCCCGCGACCGCTGACGCCGGCGCGAGCCAACCAGGTCTGGTCCTATGATTTTGTCTTTGACGCGAGCGCCAACGGTCAGCAGATCGAATGCCTGACGCTGGTCGATGAGTACACGCGGGAATGCCTGGCTATTGATGTGGCCGGGTCAATTCGCTCACGCAGAGTGATCGAGATATTGACCCGCGTCATCAGTGACCGCGGAGCTCCCCGATATCTGCGTTCGGACAATGGCCCGGAGTTCGTCTCGCGCGCCTTGCTGCAATGGATTGCGGATCAAGGCATTGAGACGGCGCTGATCGACCCGGGCAAGCCCTGGCAGAACGGCACGACCGAGAGTTTTAACGGTAAGCTGCGCGACGAGTGCTTGAATATGGAATGGTTCCGGAGCCGGACCGAGGCACGCATCATGATCGAAGACTGGCGCGAGCATTACAACACTGTCAGGCCGCATTCCAGTCTGGGCTATTTGACACCGCAGCAGGCCGCCCAGGTCGCTGCATCAGGATTACTAACCGAAGCTAAATTCCAAATCCCGGTGGTGTGAAAAATCCGAGCAGGTCACTCAGCCAGGCGCCACGTCCCGGCACCGGCGAAGTCGCTCAGGGGGGCCGCCGCGATTTCGCCAGTGTCCGCCCCAGTTGCTTGCGGCGCCACACCAGAACACCCGTCACCGATAGCATCACCACCACCCACCCCAGCAGGCACGCGAAGATCCGGTAAGGCAGCCCGAACACATGGGCCATGTGCAGCGCCCCCAGCCAGTTGCTGAAAGTGTCGCCCCACGCGCCCCGCGTCGGCAGGTAGACGCCACGGGGTTCGCCGCTGTCGGCGTCGATCAGGGTGGCCGTGTTGCCAACGTGGCGGCGCAGGTCGGCATCGCTGTGCACCAGATAGCCGTAGAGGCCGCGGCGGCGGTCCAGCATCAGCATTTCCTCGCCGTCCACGGTGAAGCCGCGTTCGCGCGCCAGGTCGGCCATGGCGCGGCGCGCCGCGGCCAGCGCCGCCGGCCCCTGCAACGCCGGCGTCACCAGCGGCGCCGGCCGCGCGGGTGCGCCGCGCCAGGACGTGTCGAAGGGCATGATGGTCGACATCACCGGCTGGTAGACCTGGTCGCGCAGGTTGAACATGACGCTGGACCAGGCATACACCAGCAGCAGCGCCCATAGCCACAGGCCGAAGGCGCGGTGCAGGTCCAGGGTGCGGCGCGTCGTCGAGGCGCCGCGCTTGATCAGCCAGGCGGGCCGCCAGCCGCGCCAGAAGCCCTGGCGCCTCGCGCCCGGCGCGGGCAGCGTCAGGTAGAAGCCCACGACGCAATCCAGGGTCCAGACCAGCGCCACCACGCCATACAGCAGCCGGCCCCAGATGCCTGGCAGCGTCAGGTCCAGATGCAGGCGGTAGATGAAGGGCAGCAGGTTCTCGCGTGCCAGCGATGCCACCCCCTCGTTGCGCCAGCCCAGTACTTTGCCGCTGTAGGGGTCGGCGAAGGCATGGGTGGCGGCCAGCGGCAGCGCGCGGCCGCTGGCCGCATCCCGTTGTGGCGACAGCCGGAAAACCACCGCGCGGTCGGCCTCGCGCCGCAACGGCACCTGGTCGACGACGGCCCAGGGCAGTTGCTGGCGCACCGATTCGCGCAGCGCGAACGGGTCCAGCATGGTTCGTCCGTCGCCGGGCGCCAGGAACCACTGCGGATTGAGCCACGCATCCAGCTCTTCCTTGAAGGCCAGGATGCTGCCGGTCAGGCCGGCCACGCACAGGAACAGGGCGGTTGCCAGCCCCGCCCAGCGGTGCACGCGGACCCAGAACGGGCGTGCCGCGCCTGCCATCGCGTCCTCAGTACTTCGCGTTCAAGGTCAGCAGGAAGGCCTGCGGTTCACCGAAGACGTTTTGCGAGCGGGGCGAGCTGATGGTGGCGTAGTACTTGCGGTCGAACAGGTTGGTAATGTTGAGCGCCACGTTCAGGTTGCGGCTGATCTCGTAGCCGAACTTCAGGTCCACGGTGGCGAAGCCGCCTTGTTCGAGCCGCGCGCCGTTGTACTGGGGCAGCGCTACATACGTGCCGCTTTGCACGTTGACGCCGCCGCCGACGGTGTAGCGATGCCAGTCGCCCGGCAGGCGATAGTCGGTCCAGAGGCGCAGCAGGTGGCGCGGCGCGATGGCGGTCACGTTCGAATCGTACGAAGCGCCCTGGTCCACCCGCGCCTGCAGCCAGGTATAGCCGGCATAGACATTCCAGCCCGGACGCAGTTGGCCATTGACCTGGAGTTCGAAGCCGCGGTTGCGCGTCTTGCCGTTGGCCGTGTACTGGGTCGTGGAGTCGGCGGCCAGCGTGGCGCGATTCTGGTCGCGGATCTCGAATACCGCGAACGAGGCGTTCAGCGCGCCATCCAGGTATTCGCCCTTGATGCCGGCCTCGACCTGCTTGCCTTCCAGCGGCTTGAGCATGTTGCCGTCCGCCGTCGAGTAGCCGTTCTGCGGCGAGAAGATCTCGGAATAGCTGGTGTAGACCGAATAGGTGTCGTTCAGGTCGTAGATCAGGCCCAGGTTCGGCGTGAACTTGCCATTGAACCTCGCATCCTGCGTTTTCTCGGTGGACACGGTGCGCTGGGTGGAGGTCAGATCCCACCAACTGTAGCGGCCGCCAGCCACCAGTGTCAGCGTATCGGCCAGCCGCAGGCGCAGGCTGGAATACAGGCCCCATTGCTGGGTGCGCGCGTGCGTGCTGTTGTTGAAGGCATAGTCGAGGCGGTCGAAGTCGGAGCGCGGCTGGGTGATGTCGATGCGCGGCGCCCAGGCGGGCGTGGGGTAGCTCCACTCGCTGTCGAAGCGGGAATCGGTGTAGTTGGCGCCTAGCGTCAGGTTGTGCGTGCGGCCAAAAAGCTGGAACGGGCCGTCGGCATAGGCGTCGTAGGAGGATTGCGTCTGCCGCGTCGGGCCCTTGGCCGACATCAGCTGGATCAGGTCATTCGCGGTATTGGCCGGCCCCCAGCCATAGGCCTGTTCACGGTCGAGTTTGTTCTCGGCATAGCGCCCCGACAGCTTGGCGGTCCAGCCGCTGGCCATGTGGTGTTCCAGGTCGGCGAAGGCCTCGGTGGTGGTGAACTGGTCGCGGTTCCAGTCGGCGCCGATGAAGGTCGAGCGCTTGATGTCGGCCAGCGCGAAACTGGGCTGGCCGTTGGCGCCCACCGTCATGGTGGCCGGCAGCGACCACATCGATGCATGGATGTCGCGCTTCTGGTTGCTGGCGCCCACCGTTAGGGTGGTGGCGGGCGTGAAGTCGTAGGCCAGCGCGCCGTACAGCACCGAGTGTTTCTCGTTGGTCTTGTCATAGAAAAAGCGGCGGTCCTGGTAGACCCCGACCAGCCGGCCGCGCAGCGAGCCATCGGCGTTCAGCCCGCCGGTCAGGTCCACCTGCGAGCGGTAGTTGTCCCACGAGCCCGCCGACACGCTGCCCTCGAATCCAAAGGCTTTCTCCGGCCGCTTGTGCACCAGGTTGATGGCCCCGCCCAGTCCGCCCGCGCCGTTGTACAGGCCGGCCGGGCCCTTGAGCACTTCGACGCGGTCGTATACCGCCAGGTCGCTCGAGGACAGCATGCGCCAGTCGTATTGCGTGGGGATGCCGTCGACCTGGTAGGAGGTCATGTCGAAGCCGCGCGAATGGAAGATCGAACGGCTGTTGTCGCGGCGTTCGACCGTGACGCCGGCGGTATTGCGCATGGCGTCGTCCAGCGTCTGCATCGCCTGTTGGCGTATGCGTTCCTGTGTCACCACGCTGACGGATTGGGGAATCTGCCGTTGCGTCAGGGCCGATTTCGAGCCCACGGTGGTGGGCGGGTTGTAGCGGTCCGCGGTCGCATCGGCCGTCACGGTGACGGCCGACAGGGTGCTGACCGACGGGGCGGCCGGGCGGATGATGAAGTGGCGTTCTCCGGTCTGTTGCGCGATCAGGCCGCTGCCGGCCAGCAAGGCCGCGAACCCGTCGGCGACCGCATACGTGCCACGCAGCGCCGGGGCCTGGCGCCCGGCCGTGAGCGACGCGTCGAACGAGAGCGTTACCCGGGCGGTGGCGGCGTATTGGTTCAGGGCGGCATCGAGCGGCGCGGCCGCCTGCTCGAACGCCATGGAGGCGGACTGGGCGTGCAGGGTGGGGGCGAACGCCAGTGCGGCGCACAGCGGCAGAAGGCGGAACAGGCGATAAGGTATGACGCGGGCAGGGCGGGACATGGCGGGTGCGATCCTGGTTCAAACTGGGGTTGTCATTCCCTATGTCGAGCGAGGTCGCCGAAACCCGTAACGCGCAGTGCGGGAAATTTGTAACGCCGGTCAGGCGGGCAGCACGCGGGTCCACAGTCCGGTGTAGCGCTGGACCCGCATGGGCAGCACGCGCGCCAGGGTGTCCAGGGCGCCGGGCAGGTCATCCAAGAGAAAGGCACCGGAAACGCGCAGGTCGGCCACCGCCGGATCACAACTGATCCAGCCGTGTTGGTACCGGGATAGTTCTTGCAGGAAGTCCGCCAGCCGCATGCCGCGCACCGTCAGCACGCCCTTGGCCCAGCCGTCGGCGTCGAATGGCGCGGCCGGCTGCCGCCCCACAGCGTGGTCGCTCACACGATAGCGGCCGCCGGGTTCGGCCAGTGTTTCGATGCCGCGCACGGGCGCGATGCGTAGTTCGCCGCCCAGCAATTCCAGCAAAGTGGCGTTGTCCAACTGGCGCAGCAGGAACCGAGCGCGCGTGCCGCTGAAGCAGGCTTGCCGCGTGCGCACTTCCCAGGTCGCATTCGCGCCGGTGTCCATGCGCATTTCGCCCGCCAGCAGGGTCAGCCGCAAGCCGCCCGGGTCGGCCCGCACCGCGGAATCGGTGTTTAGCCACAGCTCGGCGCCATCGGCCAGCGCGTAGCGGCGGCGCTCGCCCACCCCGCTGCGGTAATCGGCGGCATAGCGTTCCCATGCGCCGTCGCGCCATGCCAGCGTCAGCCCCGCGCCCGCCGCGCCCAGGCCCAGCATGGCCAGCAGCTGGCGTCGCCGCTGACTGGGCGCGGCGCGCAGGGCCGATGCGGCGGCCGGTCCCGCGGGCGATTCCGATACTGTCCGCAGATCCGTCTCGATGGCTTGCAATTGCCGCCAGACGCGCTCGTGCTCGGCGTCGGCCTCGCGCCAGCGCCGGCAGGCGTCGTGGTCGGCCGCGCCGGCGTTGCCTGAATTGAGCCGTACGGCGAAGGAAATGGCGCGTTCCAGCACGACGGCCCGATCAGCCATAGCGCAGCTCGTAGCAATGGCGGATGGCGGTGGCCATGTATTTTTCCACTGAACTGAGCGACACGCGCAGCGCCGCGGCAATGTCGGGATAGGTCATGCCGTCCAGCCGCGACATCAGGAAAGCCTTTTTCGCCTTCGCGCTCAGCCCATCCAGCATGCGGTCGATGCGCACGAGCGCTTCGAACAGCAGCGCGCGCGTCTCGGGAGACGGCGCATGTTCCTCTGGCAGCAGGGCGATTTCGTCGAGGTAGGCGCGTTCCAGCCGGCGGCGGCGGATGTGGTCCACCGCCAGCCCGTGCGCCAGTGTTGTCAGGTAGGCGCGTGGCTCATGCAGGGCGCGGGCGCGCTCTGGCTGGACCAGCAGGCGGTGGAAGGTGTCGTGCGCGATGTCGGCGGCATCGAAGCCGCAGCCCAGCTTTCGTCGCAACCAGGTCACCAGCCAGTGGTGATGGTCCGCATAGAGTGCGCACACGTGATCGTGATCCGGTGCCAGGCGGGCAGTCATGGAGAAAAGGGGGAAAGGAAGACTGAATTTCGATATTGAGAATCGTTTTTATTGTATCGGAAAACTTCCGCGGTGCACGCGGACGCCAGGCCAGGGCGGGCGGCAGCACCCGTCGCGGGCGCGTGACACGGTCCGACACGCGCTGCAAGGTTCGCCGCTATAAGGGAAATACCTATGTGCGTATTCGCAACACAAACGCGCATGAGAAAAGTTCGCATTACACTTCTTCGCTAATTATTTCTAACCCTTTTAGCAAGGAAGTCCGTTATGCAAGACCCGCGGCCCACCGGTATCCGCCCCGCCATTCGTCCACGCCTCGCCCTGCGGCGCACCACCGGCCTGGTGCTGATGGCGCTTGCCAGCGGTACGGCCGTGGCGCAGGAGGCGGGCGTCGCCACCTTGCCCGCCGTGCAGGTCCAGGCCGACGGCGACCCGACCACCACCGAAGGCACCGGCGCCTACACCCCGCGCGCCACGTCCGCCAGCACCGGTCTGCCGCTGTCGCTGCGCGAAACCCCGCAATCGGTCACGGTCGTCACGCGCCAGCGCATCGAAGATCAGGACATGCGTTCGCTGACCGACGTCCTGGGCAACACCCCCGGCATCTCGGTGCAGAACTACGACAGCGAGCGCTACAGCTTCAGCTCGCGCGGCTTCGCCATCAGCAACTACCTGTACGACGGTGTTCCCACCAGCTTCGACACTGGCTATGCCGCGGGCGAGTCCTCCATCGACCCCATCATCTACGACCGCGTCGAAGTGGTGCGCGGCGCCACCGGCCTGTTGACCGGCACCGGCAACCCCTCGGCCTCGGTCAATCTGGTGCGCAAGCACGCCACCAGCCGCGAATTCACCGCCGACCTGAGCGTCAGCGCCGGCACGTGGGACACCTACCGCGCCACCGCCGACCTGTCCTCGCCGCTGAACGCCAGCGGCAGTGTGCGCGGCCGCATCGTCTCGGCCTACCAGGACAATCATTCATACCTGGACGGCTACCAGAACCGCAAGAAGGTCTTCTACGGCGTGGTCGACGCCGACCTGACCGCGCGCACTACCTTGAGCGTCGGCTTCAACTACCAGGACAATGCGCCGCAGCGCAGTAGCTGGGGCGGCTTCCCGCTGTGGTACGCCGACGGCGGCCGCACCGATTGGAAGCGCTCGCTCAACACCGGCGCCGACTGGACCCAATGGGCCAGCACCACCGAAGGCGCCTTCGCCAGTCTGGAGCATCGCTTCGACAATGGCTGGCGCGTGCAGGCCGTGGGCTCGCATTCCAAGCACGAAATGGACGGCAAGCTGCTCTACCTGACCGGCTGGCCCGATCGCACCACGGGCTTGGGCATGGGGGCATCGGCCCAGCGCTATTACGGCGACCGCAAGCAGAACAGCCTCGATCTCAAGGCCTCCGGCCCCTTCACCCTGTTCGGCCGCCAGCACGAAGCCGTGGTCGGCGCCAGCTTCACGCGCCAGTACGCCGATTTCCGCAACCGTGGCGCTGTGTCGCCGGCCGCCGTTGGCAACTTCCTGGACTGGGACGGCTCGTACCCCGAGCCGCAGTGGAGCGACACCTCCACCCTGGCCAGCCGCTACACCACCAAGCAGGCCGGCTGGTACGGCGCGCTGCGCTTCAGCCTGGCCGATCCGCTCAAGCTGATCGTCGGCGGCCGCTACAGTACCTGGAAGACGGACGCGGTGGGGTGGGGCGGCAGCAGCAGGCAGGCCTTCGACAAGGACGCGTTCGTGCCGTACGCCGGCTTGCTGTACGACATCAACGAGAACTACACGGCGTATGTCAGCTACACCGAGATCTTCAACCCGCAGGACAAGCAGGACCGCAACGGCAACTGGCTCGATCCGCTGGAGGGCAAGGCGTACGAGGCCGGCATCAAGGGTGAATTCCTCGACGGCCGCTTGAACGCGTCGGCCGCGGTGTTCCAGATCAACCAGGACAATCTGGCGCAGGACGACGTCGGTTACCTGGTGCCGGGCACGCTCAACCAGGCCTCGCGCGCCGCCAATGGCACGCGCAGCCGCGGGTTCGACCTGGAAGTGTCGGGAGAAGTCACGCCGGGCTGGAACGTGGCGGCGGGGTGGTCGCATTGGACCGCGCGCGATGGCGACGGCAGCCCGATCCAGACCGACCAGCCGCGCAGCCTGGTGCGGTTGTTCACCACCTATCGGCTGCCGGGCGATTGGAACCGGCTGACGGTGGGCGGCGGCGTCAATTGGCAGAGCCATGTCTATACGATTGCCAACGGTCCCAATGGCAGCGAGCGCGTGGGGCAGGGCAGCTACGCCCTGGTCAACCTGATGGCGCGCTACAAGTTCGACAAGGGCCTGTCGGCGCAGTTGAACATCAACAACCTGATGGACCGCAAGTACTACTCGCAGATCGGCTTCTACAGCCAGGGCGCGTGGGCGGCGGGGCGCAGCGCCACGTTGACGATGCGGTATCAGTATTGAGGGCAAGCCCGGCCGGTTCGGCCGGGCTGACCGATCAGCCGGGGAGCGGCGCCCGCCATGCGTATCGCGGGATCACTGGCGGGGATACGAGCCCAGCAGCCGCATCTGCGGATGGGCTGCCAGGACGGATGCCAGCGGCTCCTGCAGGGCGTGGCCGGCCACCTCGATCAGGTAGCGGTGCGTGTCCAGCGTCTTCCCGCTGGGCCGCTCGTAAATGGTCAGCACCGGCACCTTGGCGTTCACCAAGGCCGCCAGTGTGCCGTTGAACGTGTCGTCGGATGCATCGACCCGCAGCGAGGTCTTGTCGCGCCCCGTTGGCGCGGGCAGGTCACGGCCCAGCACCCACCAGCGGGTCACGTTGTGCGGCCCGAACTCAATGCCGTCCACCAGCGGCTCCAGCGCGTGGATCGCCGCGCCGATGCGCGGCCCGAACGATGCCCTGTGGTGGCCTGGGCTGTCGGCCACCGCCTTGGCGGCGGCGCCGCCGCCCGTGGTTTCGGTACGCCTGACCCGCGGCATTTCGCGCTCGATCCATGGCTTGACCTCCTCGAACGCCACCGGGTGGGCCAGCACTTCCGTGATGTCGGCCAGCCGCGCGCCCGGTTTGGCCAGCAGGCTGTAGCTCAGCATCTTGGGATACTCGGCCACCACCGTCACCTCGGGCAAGTCCAGCACCGCGTCCAGGTACGGCGTGACGCCCACCACCGACGTGGTCACGGGCACGCATGCACGCTCGATCCGGCCGCGCTGGTAATCCTTGAACAGCTCGTCGCGCGACAGCGCCACCAGGCCATCGGGCCCGAACAGGTCCAGGCAGGCCTGGTGCGTCCACGAGCCCGCCGGGCCGAGATAGCCGGTGCGCACGACGCGGCCGGCCGCCGCTGGCAGCGCCGTCAAGGGGTGGCCGGACAACATCGATAGCAGGGTCTTGTGCATGATTGCTCCTTGGGGCGCGGGTCAGGCGCCGGCGTTGCCGTACGCGACCACGGCGATCTCGCGGAACGCATGGATCAGCGCCAGCCGCGGCGAGCCGCGCGACCAGATCAGGCCGAAGCGGCGCGGCTCGCAGGGTTCGGGCAGCGGCAGGGCCAGCAGACCGAGCCGTTCGATCGCGCCGTTGGTGGAGCGCGGCAGGATCGCCACCCCCAGGTCGCGGCTGACCATCACGGCGATGGACTCGATGGCATTCAACTCGAAACGCTCGCGCGGCGCGATGCCGACGCGCCGCAGGTAGTCGTCAACATAGCGTCCGCCCCAGTCGCTGCGCTGGTAGCGGATGAAGGGTTCCGTCGCCAGCAGGCTGTGCGGATGCCGCCCGGCATGGCGCGGCGCTGCCGCCAGCACATACGGTTCCTCGCGCAGCAATTGCCAGCCCAGGCTCTTGGACAGCGGGTAGGGCGCCTCCAGCGCGATGGCGGCGTCGAGTTCGCCGCTCTCGATGGCGGGATAGAAGCGCGCCGAATGGCCCGGCTGGATCTCGACGTTGATCAGCGGATGGCGCCGCACCAAGTGTTCCAGGATGGCCGGCACCATGGAATTGAGCGCCGTATTGCCAGCGCCCAGCCGCAACTCGCCCATCATCTCGTCGGAACGCGCCAGATAGCGGATCTTCTCGATGCGCTCCAGCACCTCGCGCATCGGCCCGATCAGTTCGGTGGCCTTGGCCGTCAGGTGCACGGTGCGGCCGGCCCGCGCCACCAGCGCCACGCCCAGGTCCTGCTCCAGCTTGCGGATCTGTTGCGCCACCGCGCCGTGGGTCAGCCCCAGGCGGCGCGCGGCCTCGGCCATGGAGCCGTGGCGTGCCACGGCGGCCAGCGTGTGCAGGAAGTCAGTGTTCATGATGATAGATATTCTATCGTTTTATCGTAATTTGGCTGTCCCCAGTCGGCCGTCTCCAACGCCACAATGCGGCCAGGAGACATCAATGCGAAGCAAGCTTTTCGTCCCGGCCTCGCGCCCGGAACTGTTCGACAAGGCCATGGCCAGTCAGGCCGATGCGCTGTCCTTTGACCTGGAAGATGCGGTCGCGCCGGCCCGCAAGCCGCAGGCGCGCGCCAGCCTGGCCGCCTGGCTGGGGGGCGCGGCGTTCGCCAGCGCCCGTGCACAATATGCCAAGAAAATTATCGTCCGCATCAATGGCGCCGACACCCCCGACTACGCCGCCGACCTGGCCGCGCTGCCGGGCCTGCCGATCGACCTGCTGAACCTGCCCAAGGTCGAAAGCGCCGCCGCGCTGCGCGCCGCCATCGACGACGCCAGCGATGCCGGCTTTGCCGGCGAATTCCTGGTGACGGTGGAGACCCCGCGCGCGCTGGCCGGCGCGGCGGAACTGGCGTCCGCCCATCCCCGTGTCGCCGGCCTGCAGTTGGGGCTGGCCGATCTGTTCGAGCCGCTTGGCATCGAGCGCTACCAGCCCGACACGCTGCGCGCGGTGATGCTGGCCCTGCGCCTGGCCGCCGGCTGCGCCGGCAAGTACGCCATGGACGCGGCCTATGCCCGCGTGCGCGATGGCGACGGCTTCCGGGCCGAGGCGCAACTGGCGCGCTCGCTCGGTTTCCTGGGCAAGTCCTGCGTGCATCCCAGCCAGATCGCCATCGCCAACGAGGTGTTCGGCTTCAGCGCCGAAGAGGTGGCCCAGGCCGAGCGCATCGTCTCGGCCAGCCGCGAGCACGAAGGCGTCGGCGCGTTCCTGCTCGACGGCAAGATGATCGATGCCCCGTTCGTGCGCCGCGCCCAGGACGTTTTGCTGGCCGCCGGCCGCCCCGCCTGAAACCGGCCACGAGACCGATAACGAGTGAATCAAGACATGCAGCAAGAATCCCCCGCCGACCTGCCGCTGGCCGGCATCAAAGTCCTGGACCTGAGCGCGTATATCGCCGGTCCCTACGGCTGCGCCCTGCTGGGCGACCTGGGCGCCGACGTGATCAAGGTGGAGCCGCCCGAAGGCGACAACCTGCGCAAATACCCCTCCACGCTGGAGACCGAGAGCCGCGCCTTTCTCGGCATCAACCGCAACAAGCGCGGCCTGTGCCTGAACCTGAAGGAAGCCGCCGGCCACGAGGTCCTGCTGCGGCTGGTGCGCGAGGCCGACGTGCTGGTCCACAACTTCCGCCCCGGCGTGCCGGAACGGCTGCGCATCGACTTCGCCACGCTGTCGGCGGTCAACCCGCGCCTGGTCTATTGCGCCATGACCGGCTATGGCGCGGTCGGCCCGATGGCGCGCCACGCCGGCTACGACCAGGTGCTGCAGTCCATGACCGGCATGTGCGCGGCCCAGGCCAAGGCCGACGGCCCGCCCGAAGTGCTGTATGGCTCGGTGGTCGATTACTACGGCGCCGCGCTGATCTCCAACAGCGTGGCGGCGGCCCTCTACCGCCGCGAGAAAACCGGGCGCGGCCAGGCGATCGACGTCTCACTGCTGGGCAGCGCCCTGGCGATGCAATCGGCCCGCCTGGTCTGGGCCGATGGCGAGCCGCGCCACGTCGAACGCGACATGCGCTCGGGCGGCATCACCGGCATCCATCCCACCCGCGAAGGCTATCTGTATCTGTCGGCCAACACGCCGCATTTCTGGCGCGCGCTGTGCGGCCACCTGAACCTGCCCGAACTGGCCGACCACCCCGATTACGACTCGGTGAGAAAGCGCGCGGCGCAGGCCGCCGTGCTGGTGCCCCTGGTGCGCCAGGCGCTGTCGCGCGCTTCGGCCCGCGAGTGGGCCGAGCGCTTCGGCCAGAGCGTGCCTTGCGCCGAGGTGCGCCCGGTCGAAGACATGTTCGACCACCCGCAGGTCGAGGCCATGGGACTGATGCGCCCTTACCGCAACCCGCAGGCCGGCGGCTACCTGGGCCTGGGGCAGTGGGCGCACTTCGGGGCCGCCGCCGAAAAACCGGCGGCCAGCCAGGCGGCGGGGCGGGGTGCGCCGGGCCTGGGCGAACACAGCGAAGGAATTCTGTCCACCCTGGGATACAGCGAACCGGAAATCCGCCAATTGTTGCAGTCGTCGGTGGTGCAATAGCCGCCACGACAAAATAAGACTCATCCGCCAACGAACGGGGAGACAACCGAATGCCCGCACGCTATCTGCACCGCCCCGAGGGCTCCAACTGGGGCGATTTCGGGGAAGACGACCAGCTCGGCACCCTGAATCACCTGGACCGCCAGGCGCGCCTGGCGGCTATCGCGGAAATTCGCGAGGGCTTGTCGTTTTCGCTGAGCCTGCCGCTGACGGTGCCGCGCGCGCCGGTGCTCAACCCGCGGCGCAAGGGGCCGCTGATCCAGCCCGCCGAAAAGAACGGCGTGCCGGTCTACCGCTATCCGCTGGCGCGGGACGTGCCCGGCGCCACCGACGTGGTCAGCGATGACCGTGTCACCTTGTCGCCGCAATACTCCACCCAGTGGGACGCCCTGGGCCACGTGGGGTCGATGTACGACGCCCACGGCACCGGCCAGGCCCAGCCCACCGGCTACAACGGCTTTGCCGTCAGCGAAGCGCGCGCCGAAGGCTTTACCGGCACGCAGGACCTGTCCATCGCGCCAATGGCGCGGCACGGCATCCAGGGGCGCGGCGTGATGGTCGACCTGCGCGCGCACTTCGGCGACGCGCACCGCAAGGTCTCGTACCAGGACCTGATGGACGTGATGCGCGCCGACGGCGTGCAGGCGCGGCCCGGTGACATCCTGTGCCTGCATACGGGTCTGGCCGACCTGGCGCTGTCCCTGGGCGACGATGAACAGGAACGCCTCAAGACCAGCTGCTGCGTGTTGGACGGCGCCGATGCGCAATTGCTGGCCTGGATCAAGGACAGCCGCATCGCCGCCATCGCCGCCGACAACCACGCGGTCGAATTGCGCAACCATCACCTGGATGCGGGCAGCGGGCCGTTGCTGCCGCTGCACGAACAATGCCTTTTTAAGCTGGGGCTGCCGCTGGGCGAACTCTGGCACCTGACCCCGCTGGCGCAATGGTTGCGCCAGCATGGCCGCCACGCTTTCTTCCTGACCGCCGCGCCAATGTACGTGCCCGGTCTGGTGGGCGCGCCGGTCAACCCCATCGCGACCGTCTGACCTCGGGCGGATCGCGCCGCGATCCTTGATCGATTCAACATCCCCGCAGGGGAGAAGTGAGGAGCACACATGAAGAAAACCCGTCACGCGGCCCTGGCCGCACTGCGTCCCGTCGCTGCCGCCCTGGGCCTGGCCTGCACCCTGGGCGCGGCCCAGGCCGCCGGTTATCCGGACCAGCCCATCACCGTGGTGGTGCCGTATTCCGCCGGCGGCGGCGCCGACAATGCGGCCCGCATCATCGCCCAGGGCATGGGCGAAGTCGCCGGCCAGAGCGTCGTCATCGAGAACAAGGGCGGCGCCAGCGGCTCCATCGGCGCCGCCTATGTGGCGCGCGCCAAGCCGGACGGCTACACCGTGCTCTATGACGCGTCCGCCTTCGCGATCAATCCCGTGCTGCGCAAGCTGCCCTATGACGCCAAGAAGGACTTCATTCCGGTTTCGCAAGCGGTCAGCGTGCCCAACATCTTGGTGGCCGCGCCCGGTTCGGCCTTCAACAATCTGCCCGACTTCATCAAGGCGGCGCGCGCGCACCCCGGCCGCTACACCTTTGCCTCCTATGGCCCGGGCAGCCTGGCGCAGATGGCCGCCGAACTGCTCAAGAAAGACGCCAAGATCGATGTGGTGCACGTGCCGTACAAGGGCGGCGCGCCCGCCATCGTCGACGTCATGGGCGGGCAGGTCGACGTCTATTTCGCCAACGCCGCCTCCAGCCTGAACTACGTCAGCGGCGGCAAGCTCAAGGCCCTGGCGGTGTCGTCGGCCAAGCGCATGCCGGAACTGCCCAACGTGGCCACGGTCAGCGAAAGCGGCATCAAGGACTTCAACGTGGTCGAATGGAATGGTTTCTTCCTGCCCGCGGGCACCGACCCGCAAGTCGTCGCTAAATTGCAGGACCTGGTGCAAAAGGCCCTGGCCCGCCCGGAGACCCGCGAAAAGCTCTCCAAGCTCGGCCTGACGCCGGTCGGCAGCAGCGCGGCCGACTTCGCCAAGTTCGTCGACGCCGAGCAGGTTCGCTGGGCCGAGGTGGTGAAAACCAATAACATCACGGTGAACTGATCGCCCCAAGGCGGGCGGCATCGCCGCCCGCCGGGTCGACGCAAGCACTCTGGGAGATGCCGCAATGAGCCGGGAAGACGATTTCGAGCGCGGCCTGGCCAACCGCCGCGCCGTACTGGGAGAAGAGTGGGTGCAGCGATCGCTGGACCGCGCCACCACCTTCACCGCCGACTACCAGAACCTGATCACCCGCTACGCCTGGCACGACATCTGGAGCCGCCCTGGTCTGCCGCACAAGGCGCGGCGCATGATGGTGCTGGCGGTGACCCTGTCGCTGGGTCGCTGGGAAGAATTCGAACTGCACGTGCGCGCCGCCCTGACCGCCAAGGACGATTCGCGGCTGAGCCCGGATGAATTGAAGGAAGTGCTGCTGCAGAACGCGATCTACGCGGGCGTGCCGGCGGCCAATACCGCATTCAATCTGGCGCAGGGGATTCTGCGCGAGGTGGCGGGGGAGATCGGGTATGTGGTCAAGCCGGCGGATGCGCGGGGGGCGGATTTGTTTGGAGGGGGCTAGGTCCGTGGGGTGCAATCTTCACAAGCTATTTCAATCGGAATCCTTGTCGCTGATTTTCTTGGATCACCTGTCGCCCCTGCGCCCAAGGAGTGGCCTAAGATGGTCCCATACACCTGTTTCCAGAACGCTCATCGCTCGTTCGACTTCAACCTCGTCGTTGTATTGGGGGACGTCATAAATGGTTAAGTTGATGTTCAATGCGAGCGGTTTCGCCCATTCCTCCAAATGCATCGCGTAGGTGCCACTTTTTGACGAAACCAGGTGTTGGCTTATTCTCGATCGAGGAGTAAAGCTGCGACCCACGTAGAGAGTTTCAGAGCCATCGAACTGACGATTAAATGTGCAGAGATTTTTCTTTCCGTCGTCTGTGCCTTGTCCGCCTTTGGCTCGTTCGATTTCGCTGAGAACGATCTTGCTTTGTTGAGGATTGTCCAGTTTGAATATATACAGGACACACTTTCGCTTGTCGGGCCGCGCGTAGCCCGTTCTCAGATCTTGAAGTTTGGACTCTGTCCATTCGCTCGAAACGGCAGAGGTGTTGAAACTCAGTTCGAAAAATGGTTCCAGCGTGAGAGTGCGGGCGATGGTGATCGCTTCGCTCAGTGTTTCCTGATAGCTGCTGATTGCATCTGAGACGATCTTCTTGTGTGGCATCTAAGGTATTTTTTAGAGTCTTTTGAAATTGCAGGCGGATGGCCGATGTTTGAGGAATTTATTGGACGTGTCAAGGCATGCCTAGGCACGGCTTTAGCCTAGCTCAATACCTAACTACAACAGAATCCGCACTCCGTACCGCCGAATCCCGGCAAACCGCCTCGATATTGTTCCCATCCGGATCCAGCACGAACGCCGCGTAATACCCCTTGTGGTACGCCCGTTCCCCCAGCGCGCCATTATCCTGCCCGCCATTGGTTATCGCCGCCTGGTAGAACGCATCCACCATGTCCCGGTCCCGCGCCTGGAACGCCAGATGCAGGCGCCCGGTCAACTGCCCCTGCACCTCATCGCTATCCGGCGTGGAAATGAACAACTCATCCGCCCAGAAATTCCTGTCGTCCGACCCGCCGATCGGAATTCCCAGCGCTTCAAATACCGCGGTATAGAACTTCTTGCTCGCCGGCAGATCTCGCACGACGAGTCCGATGTGGTCAATCAGGCGGCCCTTATGTCGGTCTCGATTCAGCACGGAATGCTCCTGCAACGTCAGGTTGGAAAAGTGCGCAGGTGGTGCATTGAAATTATTTTGTCTTGTTTCTTAACTGATAGTAATATCCGCGGGCTTTGGCGTAGCTTGCGGGGTTCTCCTGGACATTTCGGGAGCAAGCGAGGCCAGAACCCCTGTGTTCCGTATTGATGCCGAGGGGGAGACATGTGCATGCAAGCTTGCTCGCGGCAGCAAATTTTCCTTTATCACGTTCAAAGAGAGTCTCGATGTTCCGGTTCGGTACTGCAATTGCGCTTGCGTTGACCCTGGGGGCCTGCACCACCGTCAAGCACTCACCCATTTCCCAGGATTCGCTGGACAAGTTGGAAGGTCGATCAGTGGCCACTGTGAGTTATGAACGCCCCGATTTTGCAGCATTCACCGCTGGAAAGGCCGCTTTCGCGATGATCGGTGCCGCCGCGATGATCTCGGAGGGCAACACCATTGTGAAAGAGAACGCCATCGAGGACCCGGCAATCGCCATTTCAACGGCCTTGCAGGGCAAGCTTGCCGCCGCCAAGCGCACAACGCCGATGGCTTCCACTACGGTGCTCAAGAAAGACGACATTGCCACAGTCGTGGCCGCCAATCCAGGTAGTGATTTTCTTTTGGACGTGAAGACGCTGAGCTGGATGTTCAACTACTACCCGACCGACTGGGCACATTACCGCGTGACTTACAACGCGCGGTTGCGACTGATCGACACAGTGACCAAGACGGTCGTGGCCCAGTCCGCTTGCGCCTCGGTGCAAGGTGACGACAAGAATCCACCGACCAAGGATCAGTTGCTGGAGAACAATGCGGAGCTGCTCAAGAGCTATCTCGACAAAGCCTCCGTGGCATGCGCGGAAGTGCTGGCGCGAGACGTGTTGAAGCTCTGATGCCGGCGCCTCATCAAGGGAGACAGGTCGGGCAGCGCGACATCCACCGCTCGGCAATTTCCGCGCGATCTCCGAACCTGCATTCGTCAACCAAGCGGAGCCCTTCCAATGAGTGCGTCTGATCTGCCGGAGGTCTTCCAGGCAGCGGCCGCGAGAACGTCAGCGACGTTCCCGTCGTTGTCCAGCCTGTCCCGGCGGTTGGTCGTGACCGCGATCGTCGCGAGCTTGGCCGGCTGTGCGGCCAACAACACCTATATCCAGCCCGATGAGTCATCCTCCGCCAAGTTACGGGTGGTGCAAGGCAACCCGGATGACTATGGCTTGCTGCTGGGGGAATTGGACCCTCGCACCTGCCAGCTGCGTTCACAGGTCGGCTTTCTCAGCCAAGGCGCCCAGAAGGATGCTGTCAGGGTGGGTATGCTTGATGGCGCCCCGCCCGTCAAGGACGGCATACTGGAGCGGCGCATTCCGGTGGGTGAGCCGTTCGCGATCGTGCCCAAATGGTTCGTCACGATGCTCTCCCTCGGCTCTACGCTGTTTGTGCTGAATCCGGTGGGGGCAGGCAGGGTCAACGAAGAGATCAATGCAAAGCGACCGAGCGAATGCCGGTTTCCTGTTTTCGTGCCCAGGCAGGGGGAGCAATACGAGTTGCGCATCGATATCGCGCCCGGCAATTGCGATATCCGCCTTCAACAGCTCGTTCTTTCTCCGTCCAGCACGGTGGTGCGCGAGCCGGTAGAGCCGGTAGGCACGGTCAGTTATCAGCTCAGCGGCGCTGGATATCCTACGGGGAAGTGCGATATCCCCAACCCCGCGGATTAGTCGTATGGCACGTGTCGCCGATACCCGGATTTGCCTCCGGGTATCGGCGCTTGTCATCGCGCTGCCTATAATCCCCCCTCGATCCCCGCTTTGACGGCATTTCCCGCCGTGTCCCATGTCCGCCACCCCCCTACGCGTGCTGTCCGTCATCCCGCCGATGACGCAGCTCAATACGCCATACCCGTCCACCGCCTACCTGACCGGCTTCCTGCGCTCACGCGGCGTCACGGCCTCCCAGGAAGACCTGGCGTTGGCGCTGGTCCTGCGCCTGCTGTCGCCCGACGGCCTGCGCGCCGTGGCGGCCAAGGTGGAGGCGTTGCCGCTGGACCAGCACACCCCGGCGATCCAGGCCTTCATCGCCATGCAGCCGCGCTACCTGGCCACCATCGCCCCGGTCATCGCCTTTCTGCAAGGCCGTGACTCGACGCTGGCGCACCGCATCGTCGGCCGCCACTTCCTGCCCGAAGGCCCGCGCTTCGCCTCGCTGGACGTGTATGTCGACGACGAAGGCGGCGACCCGCTGGGCTGGGCCTTCGGCGCCCTGGGCCTGCAGGATCGCGCCAAGCATTTGGCCACCCTGTATCTGAACGACCTGGCCGACGTGCTGCGCGACGCCATCGATCCGCGTTTCGAATTCGTGCGCTATGCCGAATCGCTGGCCGGCAGCCAGCCGACCTTCGACCCGCTGGCCGAAGCGCTGGCCGCGCCGCTGAACCTGGTGGATGACACCCTGCGCGCCCTGACCCTGGAAGCCCTGGCGCGCCACCAGCCCACCATGGTGCTGCTGTCGGTGCCGTTTCCCGGCGCCGTCTACGCCGCCTTCCGCATCGCCCAGGCCATCAAGGCGCAGGATCCCAAGATCATCACCGTGCTGGGCGGCGGCTTCGTCAACACCGAGCTGCGCGAACTGAAAGACCCGCGCGTCTTCGACTATTTCGATTTCGTCTGCCTCGACGCCGGCGAACGCCCCTTGCTGGCGCTGCTGGAACACGTCCAAGGCAAGCGCTCGCGCCAGCGCCTGGTGCGCACCTTCCTGCGCGACGCCGACAGCGGCGCGGTGCGCTACGTCAACCTGGTCGAGCCCGACGTCGCCTTCGCCGAAGTCGGCACGCCCACCTGGGACGGCCTGCCGCTGGACCGCTACCTGTCGCTGCTGGACATGCTCAACCCCATGCACCGCCTGTGGAGCGACGGCCGCTGGAACAAGCTGACCGTGGCGCACGGCTGTTACTGGAAGAAGTGCAGCTTCTGCGACGTCAGCCTGGATTACATCGGCCGCTACGAAGGCGCGTCGGCCACCGTGCTGGCCGACCGCATCGAGGCCATCGTGCAGGAAACCGGGCAGACCGGTTTTCACTTCGTCGACGAGGCCGCCCCGCCCAAGTCCCTCAAGGCCCTGGCCACCGAACTGATCGACCGCAACGCCGGCATCTCGTGGTGGGGCAATATCCGCTTCGAAAAGACCTTCACCCCCGAGCTGTGCGAACTGCTGGCCGACAGCGGCTGCATCGCCGTCTCAGGCGGCCTGGAGGTCGCTTCGGACCGCCTGCTGAACCTGATGAAAAAGGGCGTGTCCGTCGACCAGGTGGCGCGCGTCACCCGCGCCTTCAGCGACGCCGGCATCCTGGTGCACGCCTACCTGATGTACGGTTTTCCCACGCAGACCGTGCAGGACACGGTCGACGCGCTGGAATACGTGCGCCAGTTGTTCGAGAACGGCTGCATCCAGAGCGGGTTCTTCCACCGCTTCGCCTGTACGGTGCATTCGCCGGTGGGGCTGAACCCGGAGGAATACGGCGTGACGCTGCGGCCGCTGCCGGAGGTGACGTTCGCCAAGAACGACATCGGCTTCGACGACCCGACCGGGGTGGATCACGACGCGCTGGGGCGGGCGTTGAAGAAAGCGATCTACAACTACATGCACGGGATCGGGCTGGACGAGGACGTGCGCAGTTGGTTTTCGTTCAAGGTGCCGAAGACGACGGTGGGACGGCATCGGATCAGTCGGGCGCTGGGCCAGTGAGATGGCGTTGGGGGCCGTCGGTCGGGGGGGGGGGCCGAGCCGCTGTGGGATAGCGCTCGTGGCCAAGGCGCCCGCCCGGTAGAAGACAAGCGGGGCCGATATTGACCAAACGCATGGGCGGGTGAGGTCTTTTGACGCAAGATCAACTTATCCTGCGCGTCGATATAAGAAGGGGCACACCATGAGCATCCGCCAGGCCGGCACGTTGCCGCGTACCGGCGCCGAGGCCAGGTCAATCGATCGCCGCCAGGCGCTGCTGGCCTTGGCCGCGCTCGGCGCAGCAGCCTTGCCGCGCCTGGCTGTGGCCGAGCAGCCCTCGACGGTGAAAACCCGTGCCCGCATCGTTATCGTGGGGGCCGGCGCCGCCGGCCTGGCCACCGCGTCCCGGCTCGCGGCCAGTCTCGACGGCGCGCGCATCATCCTGATCGATCCGCGACGCGAGCATTTCTATCAACCGGGTTTCACGCTCATCGCGGCGGGTCTGAAACCGGCGGACTACGTTATTTCCCGCACTGCCGAATACCTGCCGCCCGGCGTCGAATTGATACCGGAGCACGTGACACAGTTCGACCCGGATAGCCAGCGCGTCCATACCGGGTCGCAGGCCATTGCCTATGACTATCTGGTCATCGCCACTGGCCTGGCGCTCGAGTATGGGCTGATAGAGGGGATGGATGCGGGCCTGATCGGCAGCCATGGTGTGGGCAGCGTGTATCACGGCCCACAGGCGGCGCAAGCCACCTGGCGGATGATGTCCGCTTTTGTCGGGCAGGGCGGGCGCGGCATTTTTACGCGCCCGGCGACCGAGATAAAGTGCGCCGGCGCGCCGCTCAAGATGGCTTTCATTACGGAAGACTACCTGAGACGCCGTGGCACGCGGGACAAGGCCGAAATCACCTACAACGCGCATAACGATGCGCTTTTCGGCGTTCCGATCGTGTCGGAAAAGGTGCGGATGCTGTTTGAGTCGCGGGCCATCCGCGTCAATTACCGGCGCACGCTCAGGGCCATCGACCCCGCCAGGCGCATCGCCACCTTCGACACGCCCGAGGGCTTGCAGGATCAGGGTTATGACTTCATCCATGTGGTGCCGCCGATGCGCGCGCCGCAGGCAATCCGCAACAGCCCCTTGCCCTGGCAAAGCGGCCCTTGGCAAGCCGAGGGATGGGTCGAGGTGGACCCCCGCACGCTGCGTCATGCGCGCTACCCGAATGTATTCGCGGTGGGTGACGTGGCCGGGGTGCCTAAGGGCAAGACCGCGGCCAGCGTGAAATGGCAGGTTCCCGTCGCCGTCAATCATCTCGTTTCGCAGATCGCCGGAGCGCTTCCCGATGCGTTCTATACGGGCTATACCTCGTGCCCGCTCATCACCGGCCTGGGCCGGGCGATGTTGGTAGAGTTCGACTATCGCAATAACCTGACGCCATCTTTTCCGGGCGTGATCGCGCCGTTGGAGGAACTGTGGATTAGCTGGGTAATGGAGACGGTCGCGTTGAAGCCGACTTACCTCAGCATGTTGCGCGGCCGCGCATAGCCGCCCACCGCCATGAAGAACTTCGATGCCTGGACAATGTTCTACGTGCTGCACGAAATGCTTGGATTCGTGCTGTGGGTGCTGCTGGCTCTTGTCATGCTATGCGCCGTGCTGTTCGCGGCGCTGCTGTTCCGGGAAAATGGCATCATGGCCCGCAGGTGGAAGCAATCGCAAGCCTTTGGGCTGCTTGGCGGCGCGGGCGCGCTGGCGCTCGTGACATATGTGTCTGCTTCCGGATTGCCGAGGGTTGGCGGTCCCATCGACTGGTTCCTGATCTTGGCGGCGTTTGGCGTCGGCTTCATTGGATCGGCCATTTTTTTCTATAGCATCGCCGGCTGGCTCGCCTGGCTGCGGCGCCGCGCATGAGTCGTCGCCAAGCGGCCCGTGCGCGTGCCGGCGCAATTCGGCGGCGTCTGGCTGGCGTGGGGGGCGCCGCCGGGCCTGGGCGTAGTGGTAATCGGGATGGGGCCGGCACTGCGTGGCGATGCCGGCGCGTCATGCGCCGGCCGCACGGCGCTTGAATTCGCCCGGCCCCAGCCCGAATTCCTTGCGGAACGCCGCCGCGAAATGACTGGGGTTCGAATACCCCAGGTCGAACGCCACCTCCATCACCGTCACCCCGCCCGCGCGCAGCCGCCGCTGCGCGTCGCGCATCCGCTCCTGCTGGAACAAGCCATAGACGCTGTGGCCGAACAGCTCGCGAAAGCCGCGCTTGATGCGCATGGCGCTCAAGCCGGTTTCGGCCGCGATGCGCGCCAGCGTGGGGGGATGGGCCAGATCGGCCAATAGATAGTCCCGCGCCGCCAGCAGGCGCTGGCGGTGCGGGGCGGCGGCGTAGGCCCTGCCAATATCCGCATGGCCGGTTTCAAGAAACAGCCCCGTCAGCATCATGGCCTGCGCCTCGCGGATCAGCCGGGCAGCGGGCGTGTCGCATGCGGGCGCTCGCAGGTGCTTCAACTCACGGCTGACGGCGAGCACCAACTGATGCAGCTTTTCGCCGCGATACCCGGTCCGAAAGCACCCCCCTGAATCCAGCGACCGGCGCAACGGCGCGTCCATGTCTTCCATCCACGCGCGCAACACGTCCGGCCGCAGCGCGACGGTCAGGCTCTCGCACACGCCCTGCTGGACGAAGCGCCCGCGCCGATCCGGCGTGTAGTACACGCAGCCGGACGTTTCCCGCACCGCCTCGGCCCGCCCGGCGACGCCGCCTTCCAGCCAGCAATCGGTATTGCCGCGCAGTTGATACGACAGCAACACACGGCCGCCGTCGTCACGCGTGCGCACGGTAAACGGTTGCTCGAACGCGCTTTGCCAATGGCACAACTCGATGCCATCCGCCACGCGCAGGTACACCAACCGATGCCGCCGTCCCGGCAGGAAATGCGCCAGGAAGTCCGTGTCGAACAGCGAAGACGTGGACGTTTCGGGCGGGGGCAGGGGGGCGTCGTGGCGCGGCATGTCGTCGTGGGTCTTCACGTCGTGGGTCTTCATACAGGGAGCCGGTAAACCGATCCGGGGGTCGTGACCCGATCCGGGTAGTTGTGAGAATAAGACGCAATATTAAATGGAGCGGCTTCAACGCAATGTCTATACATCGCGCCGGCGACACGCACCGGGCCTCGCGATGTATGCCATCAAACAACCGGACCACGCTCATGATCTTCCAATCCCGCGCCAGATGCGCATCGCCCCGGGTTCTTACCGTCGGATTTCATTTGCTGCTGCTGACTTGGACCCACCCCGGCGGGGCGCTGGCGGCCGAGGCGGCCATGGCGGGCGACGCGCCCACCTTGCCGTCGGTCGAGGTCGTCGGCATCCCCCTGGACGACGGCGTCGTGCCGCGCCGCTCCAGCTCGGCCACGCGCACCGACACGCCTCTGATCGAGACGCCGCAGTCCCTCTCGGTGGTCACCCGCGAGCAGATGGATGCGCGCGACGTGCGCTCGGTCAATGAGGCCTTCCGCTACGCGCCCGGCATCGCCACCGAATCCTGGGGCGCCGTCACGGCCTATGACGACATGAGCATCCGCGGCTTCACCACAGGCAACGGCCCCGTCGACACTTTCCTGGACGGCATGCGCCTGAGCCGCGGCGTCTTATTCGGCGGCCAACAGGTCGATCCCTTCCTGCTGGAGCGCATGGAAGTGCTGCGCGGCCCCGCCTCGGTGCTGTACGGCACGTCCACGCCCGGCGGCGTCATTGCGCTGACCAGCAAGCTGCCGCGCGAGGATGCCGTGCGCCTGATCGAACTGGAAGGCGGCACCAGCCGCTACCGCCGCAGCTCGTTCGACCTGGGCGGTAAGGCCGACGAGCGCGGCACGCTGCTGTTCCGCGTCGTCGGCACCGCCATGAACAGCGACGGCCAGTTGGACGGCACCTGGTTGCGCCGCCGCGCGATCGCGCCCTCGCTCACCTGGCAACCCAGCGCCGCCACCCGCTTCACGCTGTACGCGCGCTACCAGGACGATCCCGGCCTGGGCATGATCTCGTCGGTGCCCGGCATCGGCAGCGTATTGCCCAATCCCTACGGCCAATTGCCGCCGCGCTTCAACGTGGGCGAGCCGGGCTACGACACGTTCGCGCGCACCATTCGCGCCGTCGGCTACCAGTTCGACCAGAAGCTGGCGGGCGACTGGTCCGTGAGCCTGAACGGCCGCTACACCCGCGTCGACAGCGACTATGACGCCGTGGTCCTGGCCGCCTTGCAACCGGACCTGCGCACCATCGACCGCCAGGTGCTCGGTTCCACTGAGCGCTACGACAGCTTCACCCTGGACAACCAGTTGAAGGGGCGCTTCGCCACCGGCGTCGCGCGCCACGAACTGCTGGCCGGCCTGGTGTGGGAGCAGATGCGCGGCGATGGCGACTACCGCACAACCTACAACGGCACCAAGCTGGACATCTACAACCCCGTCTACGGCGCATCGCAGCCCGTCCCGCCCACGGTCATGGACAAGGGCACGCGCTCGACGCTGACCGGCCTGTACGTGCAGGACCAGATCGCGCTGGGCAACTGGCACACCACCGTTGGCGTGCGCCAGGATTGGTCGACCATAGATTCCACCGACAAGCTTTGGCACAGCGGCTTTATCCAGAAGGACCAGGCCACCACCGTGCGCGCCGGCACGCTGTATCGCTTCGACAATGGCCTGGCGCCGTATGCGACCTACGCGCAGTCCTTCGAGCCCGTGAACAGCCTGTCCGCCAGCGGCGAGCCGTTCAAGCCGACCCGGGGCGAGCTGTTCGAGACCGGCCTCAAGTACCAGCCGGAGAACTGGGATGCGCTGTTCTCGGCGGCCATCTACCACCTGACCCAGACCAACGTGCTGAGCGCCGACCCGGCCAACCCGCGCCTGTCCGTCCAGTCGGGCGAAGTCCGATCACGCGGCCTGGAACTGGAAGCGCATGCGCGGTTGTCGCCGCAGTGGAGCGTGATCGCGGCGTATACGTGGCAGAACGTCGCATACACCAAGGGCAATGCCAATGAAGTGGGCCGGACGCCATCGCGCGTGCCGACGCGCTTTGGCGGCGTCTGGCTGGCGTGGGATGCGCCGTCCGGGTGGGGCGCGGCGCTCGGGGTGCGGCATAACGGGGGGAGCTGGGGCGGATACAAGACGCTGCAGGATTTCCGCGTGCCGGGATACACCTTGGTGGATGCGCAACTGCATTACGACCTGGGGCGGCAGGTGCCGAGCTTGAAGGGGACGAAGGTGCAGTTGAATGTGTCCAACCTGACGGACAAGCGGTATAGCGGGGGATGCTATGACCTGGACAACGGGTGCTTTGCGGGAGCGGGGAGGGTGGTTAGTTTGAAGGTAGGGTATCAGTGGTGAGGCGGGTAGATTGATGTCGAGATGAAGAAGGCAAGGTGACAGCGAAGAGTAGATCGTTCGGATACTACGCGAAGCCGACCGAGATCCTGTGGCCGAAGTGGCCAGGCGGCGTGAGCGAGCAGAGCATCTCGAGCGTGTCGCCGTTTTTCAGATACCGGGTGATGCCGATCGCACGGAACGTGTGATTGCCGATCTTTGTGGCGATGCCTCGCGGGCGCCACACGGGGCGCCGCCTTCCCGCCTCAGCGGCTTACCCCAGCCCGCCCTGGCACACATACTTGATCGACAAGTAATCGTCCAAGCCATATTTCGAGCCCTCGCGGCCGTAGCCGGATTCCTTGACGCCGCCAAACGGCGCGGCCTCCGAGGCCAAGGCGCCTTCGTTGACGCCGACGATGCCCGATTCCAGGGCGCGCGACACGCGCTCGATACGGCGCACGTCCTGCGTGTAGAAGTACGAGGCCAGGCCGAATGGCGTGTCGTTGGCGGCGGCGATGGCCTGGGCTTCGTCGTCGAAGCGGAACAGCGGCACCACCGGCCCGAAGGTTTCCTCGCCGCACAGCGCCATGCCGGCGTGGGCCCCGCCCAACACGGTCGGCGCAAAGTAATGCGGCCCCAGGTGCGTGAGGCGCTCGCCGCCGGTCAGCACGCGGGCGCCCTGGGCGCGGGCGTCGTCGACGTGGCGGGCGATCTTGTCGACCGCGCGGGCGTTGATCATGGGGCCGATCTGGCTGGCCGGGTCGGTGCCCGGCCCCACGCGCAGCGCCGCGACCTGGTCGCGCAGCAGGGTGGCGAAACGATCATACACACCCGCCTGCACATAGACGCGGTTGGGGCAGACGCAGGTCTGGCCGCCGTTGCGGAACTTGGCCGCCATGACGCCATCGACCGCCGCCTCCAGGTCGGCGTCGTCGAACACGATGAAGGGCGCGTTGCCGCCCAGTTCCAGCGACAGCTTCTTCAGGGTGGCGGCGGATTCGCGGGCCAGGTGCTTGCCCACCGGCGTCGAGCCGGTGAAGGTGATCTTGCGGATGCGGCTGTCCGCCAGCCATGTATCCACCGCCGTCGCGGCCTGCGCGCGCGATGCGGTGATCAGGTTCAGCACGCCAGGCGGAAAGCCCGCCTCCTGGCCCAGCCGCGCCAGCGCCAGCGCGGTCAGCGGCGTGTCCTCGGCCGGCTTGCCGACCACCGTGCAGCCGGCGGCCAGCGCCGGTGCGATCTTGCGCGCGATCATGGCCAGCGGAAAATTCCAGGGCGTGATCGCGGCCACCACGCCGATCGGCTCCTTGATGGCGGTCATGCGCTTGCCGCGCTGTTGGTCGGGGATGATGTCGCCATAGATGCGGGTGGCTTCCTCGGCGAACCAGGCGACGTACGACGCGCCATAGGCCACCTCGCCGTGGGCCTCGGCCAGCGGCTTGCCCTGTTCACGGCAGATCAGGGCGGCCAGTTCCTCCTGGCGCGCCAGGATCAGCGCATGCCAGCGCCGCAGCAGTTCCGCGCGTTCGCGTGGCAGGCGCGCACGCCAGGTGGGCAGGGCGGCCGCGGCCGCGTCGGCGGCGGCGCGGGCATCCTGCGGGCCGCTGTCGGGGACGTGGGCGATGACCGCGCCGGTGGCCGGGTCGGTCACCTCGAAACGATGCCCGGTTTGGCTCGGCGCCCAGGCGCCGTCGATGAAATTGTCGGGTTGGAACAGCGCCGATGCGTCGGCATGGGTGGTCATGTCGTTCAGGCTCCGTGGCCGTTGGCGGGCCGGGGGAATTGGCAGAAGGTAGGCCGCGCCGCCGCGGCCGGTCGGATCAGCAATCGAAATCGCGCGCCAGCTTGCGCGCGGCGCCGGCGAACAGCAGGATGTCCACGCCGGTCGCCACGAAGGTGCAGCCCAGTTCCAGGTAGCGCCGCGCCAGGGCCGGGTCGGACGTCAGCGTGCCGGCCGCCTTGCCCGAGGCCACGATGGTGCGCATGGCCGCCTCGATCGCGGCCTGCACCTCGGGATGGCCGGGGTTGCCGCGGTGGCCCATCGAGGCCGCCAGGTCCGCCGGGCCGATGAAGATGCCGTCCACGCCATCGGTGTCGCACAGCGCGGGCAGGTTGCGCAGGGCGGCGGTGGTCTCGGCCTGCACCAGCAGGCAGATCTCGTCGTCGGCCACGTCCAGGTAGTCGCCGCGCTGGTTCCATTGCGAGGCGCGGCCCACCGCGCTGCCCACGCCGCGCACGCCGTGGGGCGGGTAGCGCGTGGCCGCGACCAGGGCGCGGGCCTGTTCGGCGGTGTCCACCATGGGAACCAGCAGGGTGCGCGCGCCGATGTCCAGCAGCCGCTTGATGCGCGACGGATCGCCATCGACCACGCGCACCACCGGCTGCGACGGGTACGCGGCCACCGCCTGCAGCGCCTGCAAGGTGCTGCGCAGGTCGTTGGGCGCGTGCTCGCCGTCGATCAACAGCCAGTGAAAGCCGGCGGTTGCGGCCACTTCGGCCAGGTAAGGGTCGGCCATCGACAGCCACAGGCCGATGCGCGGCGTGCCGGACGCCAGCGCGGATTTGAAGGGATTCAGGGCGGGCATGAGTAGCGCCTATGACAAATGACGTGAAGGAAGCGCGCCGCGGACGCGGCGCCATGGATCAACTGACGATGCCCAGGTGCCACGGCACGAATTCGTGATCGCCCAGGCCCAGCAATTCGCTCTTGGTGCGCTGGCCCGAGGCGGCCAGCAGGATCTGCTCGAAAATGCGCTGGCCCATCTGCGCCACGCTCAGTTCGCCGTCGAGCACCGGGCCGCAATCGATGTCCATGTCTTCCTCCAGGCGGCGGAACATGGGCGTGTTGCTGGCCAGCTTCAGGGTCGGCGCAGGTTTGGAGCCGAACATCGAGCCGCGCCCGGTGGTAAAGCAGATCAGGTTCGCGCCGCTGGCGATCTGACCGGTTACCGCCACCGGGTCGTAGCCGGGCGAGTCCATGAACACCAGGCCGGGCTGGTCGATCGGCTCAGCGTATTCGTAGACCGCCTGCAACGGCGTGCTGCCGCCTTTCATGGCCGATCCCAGCGACTTCTCGAAGATGTTCGCCAGCCCGCCTTGCTGGTTGCCGTGGCCGACTTTGCCATTGAACTGAGCGTTCTGGCCGGCGGCATAGCGTTCCCACCAGGCCAGCCGCGCCAGCAGCTTCTCGCCCACTTCGCGGCTGGCGGCGCGCCGGGTCAGCAGGTATTCGACGCCATGGATCTCCGGCGTCTCCGACAGGATCGCGGTGCCGCCATGCCGCACCAGGATGTCCATGGCCGCGCCCAGCGCCGGATTGGCCGTGATGCCGGAAAACCCGTCCGAACCGCCGCACTCCAGGCCGATCTTCAAGTGCCGCGCCGATACTTCGCTGCGCGCGCAGTCGTTCGCCGCCGGCAGCATGGCTTCGATCGCGGCGATCCCGGCGGCGATGGTGGCTCGGGTGCCGCCGCTGTCCTGCATCACCAGCGTGCGCACCCGCGGATCGCGCGCCAGCCCCTGGGTATCGACCAGCGCATCGACCTGGTTGCGTTCGCAGCCCAGCCCGACGATCAGCACGCCGGCCAGGTTGGGATGCCGCGCATAGCCGGCCAGCGTGCGGCGCAGCACGTCGAAATGCTCGCTGGGCGAGGACATGCCGCAACCGCTGGTATGCGCGAACGCCGCCACGCCATCCACGTTCGGATAGGCCGCCAGCCGCTGCGCGTCGAAGTGCGCCGCGATGGCCTTGATGACGGTGGCCGAACAGTTCACCGATGCCAGGATGCCGATGAAGTTGCGTGTGCCGACCCGTCCATCGGGCCGCACGTAGCCGAGAAAGCGCGCCTGCTCGTCGGGCGCCACCGGCGCCACCGGCACCGCGTCCAGACAGAAACCCGGATCGCGCTGAAAATCCGCCAGCTCGACGTTGTGCGTATGCACGTGGTCGCCAGCTTCGATATCGCGGCCCGCCACGCCGATGACGACGTTGTACTTGCGAATGGTCTCGCCCTGCGCGATGCGGCGCGCGGCGATCTTGTGGCCGGCGGGCACCTGGGCCCGCACGCGCAGGTCCAGGTCCGGCAGGGACTGCCCCAGGCCCAGGCCGTCGCGGGCGATCAGCACATTGTCGTCGGGATGCAGGCGGATAAGCGGCGATGGCATGGTTCAGCTCTGTTGCAGCATGGCCTTCAGGTGCAGGCGCTCGATCAGTTCGGTTTCCTGGCCATAGACCTGGGCGACATAGCGCTGGTAGTCGGGGCCGTCCAGGTACATGACCGGCGCGTCCAGGCTGTCGGCGACCTGCTTGAATTCAGGGCTGGCCACGGCCTGGCGGAAGGCGTCGCGCAGGACTTTCTCGGCGGCCGGGTCCAGGCCTTTGGGCGCGCCGACGCCGTTGGGCGCGTCCACCACCACGTCATAGCCCAGGTCCCTGAGCGTCGGGCTGTTGCTGAAGCGCGGCGTGCGCTGCGCACCCCAGGTGGCCAACAGCCGCAGATTGCCGGCCTGAACTTGTGTGGCCCACGAACTGGAATCGGCCAGCAGGTCAATCTGCCCGCCCATCAGGTCCTGCAGCGCCGGCGCGCCGCCCTTGTAGGCGATGGCGTTGAACTGGATGCCGGCCGCCAGGGCGAACTGCTCCATGCCGACATGCGTCGCGCCGCCCACGCCCGCGTGGCCATAGGTCACGATGCCGGGATGCGCCTTGGCGTACTGCACCATGTCGGCCAGCGACTTGAAGCGCGAATCGGCCCTGACCACGATGCCGAAGGTCTGGCCCGAGGTGCGCGCGATATAGGTGAAGTCCTGGCGCGGGTCGGCCGACAGCATGCCCAACTGCGCAAAGCGCGTCACCGAAATCGGAATCTGGCCGATGGTGTAGCCGTCCGGCTTGGCGTTGGCCAGCGCCTTGGCGCCGATCATGCCGGATGCGCCGGCACGGTTTTCCACCACGATGGTCTGTCCCAGCACTTTGCTGGCCGCCTGGCATAACACCCGCATCGACTGGTCGGCCGTGCCGCCCACTGCCCACGGACAGATGAAGGTGATGGGGCGGCTGGGGAAGCCGGCCGCGCGCGCGGCCCGGGGCAGCATCGCGGCGCCGGCCATGGCCGCGCCGCCCAGCAGCAATGTCCGCCGCAGCGGCTGCATCGCAAAACGTTCTTTCATTGTCTCCTCGCTTTCGGTTCGGCCCGACTCTGGCGTTCGGACTTGCTTTGCATTGTGGCGGCGGTTTATATAACCTTCCAATCAAAAAATGGCATTGCTACATAACATGGATATTAAGTAGAGATCCCCATGGCCCAGATCGACCGCGTCCTGCGCAGCAACATCAAGCTGCGCCACCTGCAATTGCTGGTGGCGCTGGACCAGTTCCGCCACCTGGGCCGCACCGCCGAATTCCTGTCCGTCAGCCAGCCGGCCGTGTCGCGCATGCTGACCGAAATCGAATCGATGTTGGGACAGACCCTGTTCCTGCGGTCCACGCGCGGCACCGAGCCCACCACCGCCGGCGCCGCCATGGTGCGCTTTGCCCGCTCGGTGCTGGCTCAGTACGAGCGCACCCGCGACGAGATCGGCGCGCTCGAAAGCGGCGCCGCCGGCCGGGTGCGCGTGGGCGCCATGGATGTCGCCTTGTCGCCGTTGTTGGCCGACGCCGTGGACCTGCTCAAGCAGCGCAGCGGACGCGCCACCGTATTAATCGAAACCGGTGACCTGACCGGGCTGTTGCCCAAGCTGCGGCTGGGCGAGATCGACTGCTTCGTCGGCCGCCTGGAACCAGGCTACGCCTCGCCCGACCTGACCACCGAGGCCCTCTACGCCGAGCCCATGGTCGCCGTGGCGCCGCCCGGCCATCCGCTGGCGCGCCGTCGCAAGCCGACCTGGGCGCAGATCGCCGCCATGCCCTGCGTGATGCCGCCACCGTGGGCCTCGCTGCGGGTCAAGCTGGAACAGCAGTTCTACCGCCACGGCGTCCAGCCGCCCGAGGACATCATCGAGTCCTGGTCGTACCAGACGGTCGGGATATTCGTGCGCCGGCGCGGCGCGGTGGGCTTCATGGCGCAAAGCGCCGCGCGCGAACTCGAACGCGCCGGCACGTTGGCCGTGTTGCGGCTGGCGGTGGTAGTGGAGTTGCCCAGCGTGGGGATCATCACGCTGCGCGAGAGCACGCCGACGGCGGTGGCGGCGCAACTGATGCAGAGTCTGCGGCAGGCGGCGGGGGGGCGCAGGGCGTCGGGGGGCTTAGGTCGTGGCGGCGGTGGTCGGACGCGGTAGCCTGGCGCGCAGCCTTGCCGGCAGTTCACGCAACCCGGGGCCACCGGAGCGCGCACGCCGTCGTTTGACACCATTTTTTACCCCAGCCCTGGGCTGGGGCTGTCATCCTCGCCGGTACACTACGGCGATTCCTCAAGGAGCCATATGTCGATTCACACGTTGGGCCGTTACGGTGTCGTGCTATTTCTCGCCGCGTTGAGCTCGGGCTGTTCTTCAATCATCGGCGAGTGCGGCTTGGTTCGCAGCAGCTGCATGTATGAAGGAAAATACGAACAGGGCGAGGAAGACTACGCAGAGGCCGAAGCGAAGCGGCTGAACAAGCAGTCGACGGATCGCTTGCGCCGCAGCTCGGGGGATTGATCCCGGGCGTGGCCTTGTCGCCGCATTCAGGACGTCGCCACGGGCTCCGGCAGGAAAAACCGATCCTTCAACTCCTGCAACCCAATCCGATCCAGCATCTCCGTCAGCCGCTGTGCCGGCTTCCTACGCGGCAGATCCTTGTACTGCGCGATGATCAGCTCATTCTTCATCGAATGCTCCCACCCCACCAGCTCCGTCACGCTGACCTGGTACCCATGCGCTTCCAGCTGTAAGCACCGCAGCACGTTGGTGATCTGACTCCCAAATTCCCGCGTGTGCAGCGGATGCCGCCAGATCTCGGCCAGCGGATCGGCCAGCGCCTTGGCCTTGTTCTTCCTTAGCACCGACGCCACTTCCGCCTGGCAGCAGGGCACCACCACGATGTACTTGGCCTTTTTCTCCAGCGCGAAATGGATCGCGTCGTCGGTGGCGGTGTTGCAGGCGTGCAGGGCGGTGACCACGTCGATGGTCGCGGGCAGTTTGTCGGAGGTGATGGATTCGGCCACCGACAGGTTCAGGAACGACATGCCGCCAAAGCCCAGGCGCTTGGCCAGTTCTTCCGATGACTTGACCAGTTCCTCGCGGGTCTCGATGCCGTAGATGTGCGAGCCGGCCTTTTGCGCCTCGGGCTGTTCCTTGAAGAACAGGTCATACAGGATGAAGCCCAGGTACGACTTGCCCGCGCCGTGGTCGGCCAGGGTGACGGCGCCGCGTTGTTGCTGGACGTCCTTGAGCAGCGGTTCGATGAACTGGAACAGGTGGTAGACCTGCTTGAGCTTGCGGCGGCTGTCCTGGTTCATCTTGCCGTCGCGGGTCAGGATGTGCAGGGCCTTGAGCAGTTCGATCGACTGGCCGGGGCGGATGTCGTGGGTTTTCTCGGACATGGGGGTAAGGCAATGCGCCCCGCGTGGGGCGGGGCGCATGAATAGGCGGAAAGCGCCAGTTTAACGAAAACGCCGGCGTCAGACCTGCACGAGCACCGGCTCGCCCAGGTTCAGCATCAAGCGGTTGGCCCAGGCGAAGATCGCGTCCGAGTGCAGCAGGTCCAGCACCTCGCCGTCGCTCAGGCCCACATCCTTCAACGCCTGGATGCTGGCCGCATCCACCGACGCCGGCGCGTCCGTGATCTGGATCGAGAACTGGCTGATCGCGCGTTCCCGCGCGGTGGTGCCGGCGGTGGCCGGGTCCTCGAACACTTGCGCGATCACGTCATTGCGCTTGGCCAGCTGTTCGAAGCGCTGCGCGTGCACCGACGCGCAGTAGACGCAGCCGTTCACGCGCGACACCACGGTCGCGCCCAGCTCACGCTCGGCGCGCGACAGGCCGCCGGGCGCGTACATGATGGCGTTGAAGGCCGTGGAGCGCTGGCGCAGGATTTCCGGCTGGTGCACCAGGAACAGATAGTAATCCGAGACCTTGGCCTTGGGGTGGCTTTCTTCCAGCACCGCGATCTGCTCGGGCGTGGCGCTGTCGACCTGGACCACGTCCAGCCACGCCTTCCATTCCAGCACTTCGTTGGTGAAGCCGTGGGCCTTGATGACGGCGCCGGGCTCGGTGGCGGCGGTGTTGGGCGGGAAGGGGGCGGGCGGGACGCCGGCCGCCAGGGGCGTGGCCGCCAGCGCCTGCATGGCGTGCAGGCCGGCGATCAGGCGCACCTGGTACGACAGGAACGCCACCAGTTGCGACAGCGTGACCACGGCCGGCGTGGAGACGCCGGCGGCCGGCAGGGTCTTGAGCGCGGCCTCGTCGCCTTCGACCGGTTTTTCGATCAGTTTGCGCGTGAATTCCAGGATGGCGGCCAGGCGCGGATCGGCGGCGTCCGCCGGCGTGCCGGACTCGGCCACCTGGATGTCGGCGGCGCTGGCGCCGGCTTCGGCCAGGCGCTGGCGGTAGTGCGCGGCCAGCGCCGGCGACGGCGTCAGGCGCGCGGCGTACAGCGCGACCAGCAGGCGCTCGGCCAGCGTCAGGCCGGGCAGCGCCGGGTCGAACAGGGCGTCGTAGCTGCCCTGGGTGGCGGCGGCCACCTTGTCGCGCTGGTGGCGCACGGCGTAGGTGGCGCTGTCGGCCTGCAGGCCGACGAGCTGGTCCACCAGGTCGCGGGCGGCGTCGTAGACGATGGGGGGGTGTGCCATTGAATCAATCTCCTTGGATGTCGTTCAGCGGGCGGCTTGTCCGCGCGCCTTGACCGCGGCGTCCAGGAACTTCAGCACGCCTTCCCACGATTGCTCGTCGGCGCGCGCGTTGTCCTTGGGGTTGCCGCCGCTGGTGCTGATCTTGCCGGACACGGGGTGGGCGTAGACCAGTTGGGTGGTGGGCACGTAGGGGAACAGGATCGAGTGGCCGCCGTTCTCGTAGTCCAGCCATTGAACCGGGTACGGGTGCTGCACTTCCGCCAGTTTGTCCCGCACCATCTTCGAGTACAGGCTGGACGGCCACGAGCCGTCGTCGGTGGCCGACAGCAGCATCACCGGGCCCTGGATGTCCTCGACCTTGATGCGAGCGCGGGCCACGGCGTCGGGGTCCTGCAGCGCGGTGAGGATGGCCTTTTCGTGGCGGTGCGGCGACGGGCCTTCGTCGAACGGCGCCCAGGTGGCGGTACGGTTGTTCTCCCAGACGTGCGGCAGCGGCTTGCCGCCCAGCAGCCAGGTCGGGCCTTCGCGGCCGATTTTGGGGTCGCAGGCGTTCTGGCCGCTGTGGACCACGGCGCCGGGCACGTAGGCGACGACGGCCGAGACTTCCGTGGGGAAGGTGGCGCCCAGCAGCAGCACCAGTTCGCCGCCGCGCGACTGGCCGCTGATGGCGACGAAGTCGTGCTTGGGCTGGACCTTCTTGCGCAGCCAGCGCAGGCCAGTCTGGAAGTATTCCAGCGGCGTGTTGGAGATGTAATCCGACAGGCCGGGCGCCTTGAAGTAAGCGAGCGCGAAGGCGGCGTAGCCGCGCGATGCGTACAGCGCGGCGCGCGGTTCGTTGATGCCGCCGCCCGAGCCGTTCAGGATCAGCACGGCCGGATGCGAGCCGGGTGTGGCGCCGGGCGGCAGGTACAGCGTGCCGACCAGGCCGTCCTCGCGCACGTCCTGGCGCGTCACGCCATCAGCCGCCAGGCGCTGGGTGAAGCGCGCCACGCTCTGGGCGCCGGCCACGCGCGCCACCACCTCGGTGACCAGCGGCTCGGTCACCGGGTGGTTGAAGGGCTCGCGGCTGGGCGAGTCCACGGGCGACTGCGACCACACCAGGCCCATGGGCGCGAGGCCGCTATAGTCGCCGGAGACGGGCGCATCGCGCGTCAGGTCGACCACGCCGTCCTCGCCCGCGATGAAGGCGGCCTGGCTTTGCCAGAGCACGCCGTTGCGGCGGGTGAGGGCGGTGATCTCCACCGTCTGGCCGGGCGCGGCGTGCTCCACCCGGATCTGGCGGGGCACGTCGATGAGCGCGTCGGCAGGTTGGATGCTCAGGCTGGGTACCATGTGCGCGCCTTACTTGGCCGAGTCCTTGGTGACCATCATGGCGGCGGTGCGGTCGCTAGTCATGGGGGTGACCTTCAGGCCTTTCTTGGCGGCTCAGATGTTCTTGTAGTGGAACAGCGGGATGATGCCGACGTCGTCGGACACCATCTTGACGGCGTCGCGCAGGATGGCTTCACGCTTGGCCACGTCGAATTCCGAGGTGGACTGGTCCAGCGCGGCATCGACCTTGGCGTTGCTGTAGTGGCCCCAGTTGGAGGCGCCCAGGCCCTTCTTGGCGTCCACGGTCGCCAGGATGTTGACCAGCGCGTAGCTGGCTTCGCCCGTGCCGTTGCCCCAGGCCAGCATGCTGACCGCGAATTCATTCTTGTTGGCGCGGCCCGAGTAGACGGCCCACGGCACCACTTCCACTTGCGTCTTGACGCCGATGCGGGTCCAGAACTGCGCCACCGCCTGGGCCGTTTCCGGGCCTTGCGGGTAGCGGTCGTTGGGCACGTGCATGGTCAGCTTGAAGCCCTCGGGATAGCCGGCTTCGGCCAGCAGCTTCTTGGCCTGGGCGACATCGTTGGGGATGTCCTTGACCTCGGGGTTGTAGCCGAAGGTGCCCTTGGGCATCCATTGGTTGGCCTCGGTGGCGGCGCCTTGCAGGATGCGGTCGGCGATGGCCTTGCGGTTGATGGCCAGGTTCAGCGCCTGGCGCACGCGCACGTCCAGCAGCGGGTTCTTGTCCAGCGGCTTGCCGTTGTTGTCGGTGATGTACGGGTTGGGCGCGGGGTTGAAGCTGGGCTGCAGCAGCATGACGCGCAGGCCGTCATAGGGGAACACGGAGATGCCGGGCGACTTCTGCAGCTTGGCCAGGTCCGACACCGAGACCTTGTCGATCACGTCGACGTCGCCGGCCAGCAGCGCGGCGGTGCGGGCGGCGGCGTTGTTGATGTAGCGGTAGTTGACCTTGTCCCAGGTGGCCTTCTCGCCCCAGTAGCCGTCATTGCGTTCCATGATGACGCGATCGCCGGGGGTGTACGACACGAACTTGTAGGGGCCGGTGCCGACCATGGCCTTGCCCGAGTTGTAGTCTTCGGTGGTGGACTTTTCGCCGACGTGCTTGCTGACGATGTGCACCGACGCCAGATTCAACGGCAGGTCGGGGTTCGGGGCGCGGGTCTTGACGATCAGCGTCAGCGGGTCCTTGGCGCTCATCGACTCGATGGTGCGCAGGTAGCCGGCGAAGGTGGCGACGCTGCCGGGCACGGCGCGGGCGCGGGTGTACGAATAGATCAGGTCATCGGCCGTGAAAGGCACGCCGTCCTGCCACTTGACGCCCTCGCGCAGCTTGAATTCCCAGGTGGTGCTGTCCAGCGGCTTCCAGCTGACGGCCAGGCCGGGCTGCAGCTTGTTCCACTTGTTTTCGACCAGCAGGTCCCAGAAGTGCAGATCGACCGAGCGGTCGCCGGCGTGGTTGTTCAGTTGCGGATCGAGCGACGACAGCGGGTCGGCAAAGCCGATCGCCAGGTTGTCGGCCGCGGCCGCGGCGGATGCGCCGAGGATGGCGGCGGTCAGGGTCGAGAGAATCAGGCGTTTCATGTTCGGGGTCCTTGGTGAGGGGGAACTGCGTCAGGCCATGTCGTTCAGGTGACAGGCGCTCAGGTGGTTGATGGCGATTCCCTTCAAGGTGGGAACCTCGGTTTTGCAGCGCGCCATCGCATGCGGACAGCGCGGGTGGAAGTGGCAGCCGCCGGGTGGGTTGAGCGGGCTGGGGATCTCGCCCTTGATGGCGGTGAAGGTCTTGTGGCGCGATTTCAGATTGGGGATCTCGGCCAGCAGCGCCTGGGTGTAGGGGTGGTTGGGGCGGCGGAACACGTCCTCGACCGGCGCGGTCTCGACCACGCGGCCCAGGTACATGATGACGACGCGGTCCGACAGGTGTTCGACCACGCCCAGGTCGTGGCTGATGAACAGGTACGTCAGGTTGAGCTGTTCGCGCAGGTCCATGAACAGATTCAGGATCTGCGCCTGGATCGACACATCCAGCGCTGCCACGGCCTCGTCGCACACCAGCATCGACGGCTGCACCGCCAGGGCGCGGGCAATGCCGATGCGCTGGCGCTGGCCCCCGCTGAACTGATGCGGATAGCGCTGGCGCAGCGCCGGATCGAGGCCGGCACGCTGTAGCTGGGCGCTGACGTAGTCATCGAAGTCGCCATTGCCGATCAGGCCGTGGATGCGCGCGGCTTCGCCCACGATCTCATCCACGCGCAGGCGCGGGTTGAGACTGGCGTACGGATCCTGGAAGATCATCTGCACCTTCAGGCGCGCGGCATGGGCCTGGGCCGGCGTCATGTCGGCGGGGCGCTGGCCGTTGATCAGCACCTCGCCGCCGGACGGCGTCAACAGGCCGGCCGCGATGCGGCCCAGGGTCGACTTGCCGCAGCCGGACTCGCCGACCAGGCCGACCACTTCGCCGGGCCGCACCAGCAGGTCGACATGATCGACCGCGCGGGTGATGGCCGGCGGCTTGGACAGGCCCAGGCGCTGCATGGCGCGGCCGGCGGCGCCGACGGGGCGCTCGCCGAAGCGCTTGCTGACCTGGCGCAGGTCGATGAGCGGCGTGGCGGCGCTGGCCGGCGCGGCATGGGCGCCGGCGCCCACCTGGTCGCGGATATCCGGAATCGTCGTCTGGCTCATGCCGCCACCTCGCGCAGTTGCCGCGACGGATGAAAGCAGCGCACCTGATGGCCGGGCAGCACGTCGGTGATGGCGGGTTGCTGGCCGCATTGCGCCGTGGCGCGCGAACAGCGCGCCGCGAAGGCACAGCCGGCGGGCAGGGTGAGCAGGTTGGGTGTCATGCCGGGAATCTGGCGCAGGCGCTGGCCGCGCTGGTTGTTGCTGGGCAGGCTGTCGATCAGGCCCACCGTATAAGGATGCTGCGGGCGGTCGAGCACGTCGTCGACCTTGCCGTGCTCGACGATGCGGCCGGCGTACATCACCGCCACGTCGTCGGCCAGGCCCGCCACCACCGACAGGTCATGCGTGATCCAGATGAGGCTGGTGCCGTGCTGCTGCGCCAGCTTCTGCACTTCGGACAGGATCTGCGCCTGGATGGTGACATCCAGCGCCGTGGTCGGCTCGTCGGCGATGATCAGGTCGGGCCGGTGCAGCATGGCGATGGCGATGGCGACGCGCTGGCGCATGCCGCCGGACAACTGGTGCGGATAGGCCAGCAGCCGCTCTTCGGGGCTGGGAATGCCCATCATGCCGAGCGTGTCGCGCGCCAGTTCGCGCGCCTGCGCCTTGCTCATGCGGTTGTGGGCGCGCACCGTTTCGATCATTTGCACGTCGATCCGCAGCACCGGGTTCAACGTCATCATCGGATCCTGGAAGATCATGGCGATGCGGTTGCCCTGCAACTGGCGCAGTTCACGCGCGGGCAGCCTGGTCAGGTCGCGGCCCTGGAACAGCACCTGGCCGCTGACTACGCGGCCGGGGGCGTCCACCAGGCCCATGATGGAAAAGCCGGTGACCGACTTGCCCGAGCCGGACTCGCCGACCAGGCCCAGGATCTTGCCGCGTTCGAGCGTGAAGGACACGTCGTCCACGGCGGGCAGGGTGCCGGCGCGGGTGAAGAAGTGGGTGCGCAGGTTGCGCACCTCCAACGTGGGGGCGGCCGGGGCCGCGACGGGGCGGACGGCGCTCATTTGTGGGTCCTCGGGTTCAGCACGTCGCGCAGGCGGTCGCCCACCAGGTTGATGGCGACGATGGTGATCAGCAGCGCGATGCCGGGGTAGAAACTGATCCAGTATTCGCCGGACAGCATGTATTGGAAGCCGTTGGAGATCAGCAGCCCCAACGAGGGCTCGGTCACCGGTACGCCCAGGCCCAGGAAGCTCAGCGTGGCTTCCAGCGTGATGGCGCGCGCGATCTGCAAAGTGCCGATGACGATCAGCGGCGGCAGGCAGTTGGGCAGGATGTGCTTGAGCATGATGCGCCAGTTGGGAATGTCCAGGCAGCGCGCCGCCTCGACATATTCGCGGCGGCGCTCGACCAGGGCCTGGCCGCGCGCGGTGCGGGCGTAGTAGGCCCACTCCAGGATCACCAGCGTCAGCACCACGTTGCCCACGCCCTTGCCCAGGTAGGCCAGGATCATCATGGCCACCAGGATCGACGGAAACGACAGGATCAGGTCCACCAGCCGCATGATCAGCGCGTCGACCTTGCCGCCGGCGTAGGCCGCCAAGAGTCCCAGCAGCGTGCCGATGACGCCGGCGATCAGCGCCGAGCCCACGCCCACCATCAGGCTGATGCGCAGGCCGTACAGGATGCCCGACAGCAGGTCGCGGCCCTGGCCGTCGGTGCCGAGCCAGTAGTGGAAGGTGTCCAGACCGTTCATCGTGCCTGGCGCCAGGCGCGCGTCCAGCACGTCGATCTGCAGCAGGTCGTAGGGGTCTTGCGGGGAGATCCACGGCGCCAGGATGGCGGCCAGGATCAGCAGGGTGGCGATCACCAGCCCAAACACCGCCGTCTTGGACGACAGGAATTCCAGCAGGTTGCGGCGCCAGGGCGATTCGCGCTTCAGGACGGGCGCGGTGGGCGTTGCGGGTTGCATGGCCTCTGCCTGGGGAATGTTCGGCGCGCTCATGCCGCGGCCTCCAGCCGTACCCGAGGGTCCAGCACTTTGTACAGGATGTCGACGATCAGGTTGAGCGTCACGAACAGGCACACCACCACGATCAGGTAGGCCACGATCACCGGGCGGTCCAGCGCGTTCAGGCTGTCCAGGATCAGCTTGCCGGCGCCGGGCCAGGCGAAGATGCTCTCCGTGATGACGGCAAAGGCGATGGTCGAGCCCAACTCCAGGCCCAGCACCGTCACCAGCGGGATCATGGTGTTGCGCAGCACGTGCACACAGACCACGCGCAAGGGCGACAGGCCTTTGGCGCGGGCGAACTTGACGAAGTCCAGCGGTACGACGTCACGCACGCCGGCACGGGTCAGGCGGATCACCAGCGAGATCTTGAACAGCGACAGGTTCAGCGCCGGCAGGATCAGGTGGCGCCAGCCGTCGGTCGTCAGCCAGGACCACTGGAAGCCCAGGAACTCCACTGTCTGGCCGCGGCCGCTGGCCGGCAGCCAGCCCAGCGACACGCTGAAGGTCATGATCAGCATCAGCGCGACCCAGAAGGTCGGCAGCGAGAAACCGACGATGCTGCCCGCCATCACCAGCTTGGAGAAGCGGCTGTCCGGATACAGTCCGGCCAGCAGGCCCAGCGGCAAACCGACGATCACCGCCAGCAGCAGCGCGGCGATGGCCAGTTCGAGCGTGGCCGGCAGGCGCTGGATCACCAGCTCGACGGCGGGGATGTTGTAGACGAAGCTGTTGCCCAGGTTGCCATGCAGCGCCCCGTTCAGAAAGCCCAGGTACTGTTGCCACAAGGGCTTGTCCAGCCCCAGTTCGGCGATGATGCGGGCGCGGTCGACCTGATCGACGTCCTGACCGATCAGGATGTCTACCGGGTTGCCGATGGCGTGCAGCCCGACGAACACGATCAGCGTCATCAGGAACACGACCACCGCGGCCTGCGCCACGCGGCGGAGCAGCCAAGCGGTCATTGCGCGGTCTCCGCCTGCCGGGTCACGCCAGGCGCCGGGGCCGGCGTCCATTCGTCGCCGAACACCTCGGGTTCCGAGAAGGCTTCCATATTGGCGTAGTGCGTCGTCACATCCTCGCGGTAGAGCAGGCCGGCGATGCCTTGCGCGAGGCGCCTGGCGCCTTCGCTGATGGCGGGGATGTCGCCGGACACGGTGCCGTGGGTCAGCGCGGCCGGGTACGAGAAGCAATGCACGCGGTCCAGGCCGGGACAGGCGCCCGGGGTTTTTTCCTGTAGTTCGAAGGCCGCGCCCAGGTCGGGCGAGTCATGCAGTTCCTGGTCCTCCTCGCCGGGGGCGGGGACGTAGCGGTCGCCCCAGGCGCGCACGTGCGGCGCCAGCGCGGCGAATTCCGGACGCACGGTCCAGTCGATGCGGAATCCCGTCGAGAAAATCAGGAAATCCAGCGTGAAGACGCCCTTGGGCGTGGTGACGCGGATCGCGTCATCGACCAGCGCCAGGTCCTGCACGCCGCAGCCCAGGTTGAAGCGGGCATTCGGGTGGCGCGACACGCGCAGCGTGCTGCCGCGCGGCGGCGGCACCTGGGCGGCGTTGATGTAATGGCGGATCTTCCACTTCCATTCATCGGGCAGGTTCAGATGGCCATGGGTCAGGCCGGGGTTGCCGGCGCCCTTGCCCTTGTTGATGCGCGGGATGTCGTTGCGGCGGATCAGCAGGTCGACGCTGGCCGCGCCCGCTTCCAGGGCGGTGGCGGCGCTGTCCATGGCGGACGCGCCCGCGCCCACCACGCCGACGCGCTTGCCGGCCAGGGTCGCGTAGTCCAGCACGTCCGACGAATGGGCCCAGCGGTCGCGCGGCAGCTTGCGCGCGAAGTCCGGCACGTAGGCGCCGCCCAGGCCGTCGCGGCCGGTGGCCAGCACCACGCGGCGCGCCAGCACGGTGTGGCGGCCGGCGGGCGCTTCGATGTCCAGTTGCACCAGTTGATCGGCGCGCGGCAGCACCGCCAGCACGCGGTGCTGGTTGCGCACGTCCAGGTTCAGCACGCGGCGGTACCAGCGCAGGTAGTCCATCCATTGCAGGCGCGGGATCTTGTCCAGCGCATCCCAGGCTGGGCCGCCGAACTGCGCCTCGAACCAGGCGCGGAAGGTCAGCGCCGGCAGGCCCAGCGCCGGGCCGGTCAACTGCTTGGGCGAGCGCAGGGTTTCCATGCGCGCGGTGGTGGCCCACGGGCCTTCATAGCCCTCGGGCGACTGGTCGAAGATCGGCGCGGCGATGCCCAGATGCGTCAGCGAGGCCGCCGCGGCCAGGCCGGCCATGCCGCCGCCGATGATGGCCACGTCCAGCACCGGCTGGCCGTCCGCCAGGCGCGGCGGCACCCAGGGCTTGGCGGGGAGTTCCAGCCAGGACAGGTCCTGGCGCAGGCGCGCTTCCAGCGCGGCCAGGCCCTGCGGGGCCGGGGCAAGGGATTGATTCATGCGGAGGGGTCCGTAAGTGGGGTGTCATCGCCGTAGATCGACTGCAGCAGCGCGCCGTGCTGGCCGGCGTCGTGCAGCACGAAGCCGGGCAGCAGGCGCGCGGCGGCCTGCGCCAGCGCGTCGGCCATGGCCTGGCAGGCGGGTGTCAGGGCTTGCGACTGCGAGGTAATGACCCCGAAGAAAAAAGGAATGTCCAGGTCGATCGGGCGGATCGCTACGCCCGCCATCGGCGCGCCGTAGGCGGTGATGGGTTCCAGCACCGACACGCCCAGCCCGGCGCGCACGGCGGCCAGGGCATTGACGGACGAATTGGTTTCGATTGGGCCGAGCGTGTGGCCGTTGGGCGGCAGGGCCGCATCCAGGCGGCGGCGCAGGCGGTAAGGGTTGGCCATGGTGACGACGCGGCGCCCGGCCAGTTCGGCCACCGGCACCACCGCATGGCGCGCGGCCGGATCGTCCTCCGGCAACGCCACCACGCAGGGCGCCTGGCCGATCCAGTGCACCGTCAGGCCGCGGTGCTCCAGCGGCAGGCTGGTCGCGCCCAATTGCGCCGCGCCGCTCAGCACGGCGTGCACCACCCGCTCGGGCGAGGCACTGCGCAGCTCGACGCGCGGGCAGGAGGTTTGCGTTTCCACCTGCTTGAGGGCGGCCGGCACCAAGCCGGCAGCCAGGGCCGAGGTTGCCGCCAGCAGCAGCGGCTGCGCCTGGCCCCGGGCGATTTCCTCGGCGCGTTCGCGAATCTGGCGCAGGCTGGACAAGGCGCGTTCGACATCGTCGTACAGCAGGAAACCCTGATCGGTCGGCGTCACGCGCGGGCCGCTGCGGGCGAACAGCGCATAGCCGATCTCGGCCTCCAGCTCTTGCAGCAGGCGGCTGATGGCCGGTTGCGAGCGGCCAAGCAAGCGCCCTGCAGCGGTGACGCTGCCCGTGGACATGACGGCCGCGAAGGCCTCGAGTTGACGAAGTTCCATCTTTCTTGCTTTATGCCAAGGACGAATTCTTGCGTATCAAGTATGCGCCGTACAAATAATTAAAGGGCATAAGCAAATTCCCTAATCGGGATTTCCTTATGCCCTTTCATTACTTCGCGTTATTTCAATGGCTTACGGGATTTCCCTTAGGCCACTTCAATGAGGAAAGCATGGCAAGGGGACGACCGGTATCGGGCACGCGTCAGTCCGTGCCCGGAAACGCGTCGACCCACGTCACGGTCACGTCGGGGAAAGAGTCCACCAGCTGGATCGTGAAGTCCGGGAAGGTGTCGACGATCTTCCACTCGCCGCAACGCTCGGCGAAAGCGTCCACGCGCTGCACGCGGATGTCGGCGAAGGCGTTGACGACCTCTACCCTGATGTCGGGAAAGGCGGTGACGATCTCGACCGCGCCGTGCAGCGGGATGCCGTTGTAGGTGCAGTTTTCTTTATCGACCTCGCCGGCCTGGGCGGCGAAGGCCGGGCCCAGGAGGGCGCCGGCGAGGAGAATGCGAGGCAATGCGCGCATGGGTGTCCTTGAAGACCGGCATCGCCGGCGGGGCCAGGGAAGTGGTTCGGTCGGGATTATGCCTGCGTCCCGGCGAGCCCGCTCGCCGGTCAGGCCTGCGGCGTCCGCAGCCGCGCCATGCTTACACCGCTGACACGGCCGCCGCTGCATCGCCTTGGGCCCGCCCCGGCGGCGCCGTCACGATCGACGTCAGCGCCGGCTCCGCTGCCTTCAACCCCGCCAGATCCGGCCTTGGCCGCCGCAGTTCCTCATTCCCCGCAAACGCCGACTCCATTCCCTGCGCCGCCGCCAGCACCTCGCGATCCCCGCGAAACCGTCCCACGATTTGCAAGCCGAACGGCATCCCCTTGTGATCGCGCCCACAAGGCAGCGTCAGCGCCGGATGCGTGGTCAGCGTGATCACATACGTCAGCGCCAGCCAGCGGTAATAGTTCTCCTGGCGCTTGCCATTGATGGCCTCGGCATACAACTGCGTCCACGGGAATGGCGACACTGGCGTGGTCGGCGACAGGATCAGGTCGTAGTCGTCGAAGGCGCGCTGGAAGCGCTTGATCAGCCGGGTCTGTTCGGCCTGCGCCCAGGCGCAGTCCTTCAGGCTCATGGCCGCGCCCATCTCGAAATTGGCGCGGGGGTTGGGGCCGAGGCTGGCTGGGTCTTTCTCGTAGGCGTCGCGCATGCCGGCCACGAAAGCCTCGGCGCGCAGCACGTCGAAGCAGCGGTGGGCCTCACCGAAGTCGATCTCGATGGGGTCGCAGGCGGCGAACAGATGGCGCATGGCGGCGATCTTGGCGCGGAAGGTGGCGCGGATGCCGTCGTCCACGTCGCACAGCCCGAAGTCTTCGGTATAGGCCACGCGCAGGCGGCCCAGGTCGGCCACGCCGGGGGCCAGGAATTGCAACGGATCGAGCGGATAGCTGAGCGGGTCGCCAGCGTCGGGGCCGGCGCTGGCGGCCATCTGCAGGCAGGCGTCGGCCACGGTGCGGCCCATCGGGCCGACCACCGAGATGGGCGTCCAGCCCAACGGCTTGCGCACGCTCGGCACCACGCCCGGCGAGGGCCGGAAGCCGACCACGCCGCACTTGGCGGCCGGGATGCGCAGCGAGCCGCCGGTGTCCGAGCCGGTGCACAGCGGGAACAGGTCGCTGGCCAGCGCGGCGGCCGAGCCGCCCGAGGAACCGCCGGCATTCAAATTCGGGTTGAAGGGATTGCCGGTCGCGCCCCACACGGTGTTGCGCGAGTTGGCGCCCGCGCCCATTTCCGGCACGTTGGTCTTGGCGGCGACGATGGCGCCGGCGCGGCGCAGGCGCGCCACCAGCGTCACGTCCTCGGCCGGCACGTGGTCGCGGTAGATCGGCGAGCCAAAGGTGGTGAGCAGTCCGGCGGTGGGCTCCAGGTCCTTGACGCCCAGCGGCAGGCCGTGCAGCAGGCCGAGCGCATCGCCGGCCATCACCGCCTGTTCGGCGGCGCGCGCCTCGATGCGGGCGCGCTCGAAGGCGGTGGCGGTGACGGCGTTGATGTAGGGGTTGACCGCCTCGATGCGCGCGATGCACGCCTCCAGCAGTTCCACCGGCGACAACTGGCGCGCGCCGATCATGCGGCGCAGTTCCACCGCCGATAGGCAGACGAGGGAATCGTCCAGGGTCATGAGGGTTTCCTTCAATCGATCTTGATGTTGGCGCGCTGCGCGACTTCGCGCATCTGCGGCAATTCCTTCTGGATCAGCGCTTCGCCCTCGGCCGCGCTGGAGTAGGCCGCCTCGAAGCCTTGCGCCTCCAGGCTCTTGCGCACGTCGGGCGATTCAACCGTGGCGCGCAAGGCGGCTTCGAGCTTGGTCTTCACGTCCGCCGGCAGGCCGCGCGGCGCGGCGAACATGAGCCAGGTGTCCATGGCCACCGATGGGTAGCCCTGTTCCGCGAACGTCGGCACGTCGGGCAGGAAGGCCGAGCGGGCCGGGGCCGACACGGCCAACACCCGCACCTTGCCCTGCTTGCTCTGCGGCAGCGCGGCGGCCACCGTGTCGACCGAGAACGGAATCTGGCCACCGATCAGGTCGGTCATGGCCGGGGCGCTGCCCTTGTAGGGCACGTGGATCATCTTGATCCCGGCGGCGGCCAGGAAGGCCTCGCCCACGAAATGCGCGGTGGTGCCGGCGCCGAACGAACCATAGGCCGGCGGCTCCTTGTCGCGCGCCTTGGCGTAGGCCACCAGCTCTTTCAGGTTCTTGACCGGCACCTGCGGGTTGGCCAGCAGCGCCAGGCCGGTACGGCCGGCGATGCCGATCGGCTCGAAGCTCTTGACCGGATCGTAGGGCAGCTTGTTCTGGATCGCCGGATTGACGGTGAAGGTGGTGCCGGAGCTGACCAGCAGGGTGTAGCCGTCGGGCGCGGCCTTGGCGACATAGCCGGCGCCGATCGCGGTGCCGGCGCCAGCGCGGTTTTCCACCACGACGGTCTGGCCCAACTCCTGGCCGAGCTTTTGCGCGATGACGCGGCCGAGCACATCGGTGGCGCCGCCGGGCGGGTACGGTACCACCAGGGTAACGGGACGGGTCGGGTAGCCGGACTGGGCGCTGGCCGGCGCGGCGGCGGCGAGGGCGCCCGCCAGGGTGACACCAAGGGCGATCAAGGCAGTCTTCATGGTCATGCTCGATAAGAGGGATGGTGGAGGAAAGGCGCATTGGTCTGCGCCTGATGGGCGGCCGCGAGTCGTTGCCCGCGGCTCAGGAATCGGTCGTACGCTTCGGCCGGCACATACAGTCCGCCGGTGGTCCAGGCCAGGTGCGTGGCCCGTGGCAGATGCGGCAGCAGGCCGCGCGCGCGCAGCCACTGCTGGCCGGCGACGCTGCCTAGCAGATGGCGCGGCCCAGAGAATCCGGCCGCCGCCGATGGCTCGATGCGCAGGCCTTCGCTGTCGTGCAGGCGGGCCAGATCGCCATAAAGCGTGTCGTCGGCCACCGTGTAGACCCCGGCCAGCAGGTGACCGACGGCGCCATAGGCCAGGTCGGATGCGCGCGGCACGGCCAGGCCGTCGGCTTCGGTCTGGTTGGTCAGGCCGATGTCGTAGACCGATGGCGGCACCGGCACGCCCGGCAGTTGGCCATGGCCGGCCAGCATGCGCAGCAGGAAGCAGGGCGACTGCACCGGTTCGGCGAAGAAGCAGTGCACATGCGCGCCAAACAGCAGCGACAGGCCGAAGGCGATGCCGCCCGGCGCGCCGCCCACGCCGCAAGGCAGATACACGAACAAGGGATGCTCGGCGTCCACCACAAGACCGGCCTGCGCGATCTGGTCGCGCAGGGTCAGGGCCGCCGCCGCGTAGCCCAGGAACAGCGAGGCCGAGCGTTCGTCGTCGACGAAATAGCCGCGTGGATCGGCCTGCACCTGGCGGCGCCCGGCAGCCACGGCTTTTTCGTAATCCCCCGGATGCTCCACCACCTCGACGCCTCGGGCGCGCAGGCGCGCCTTCTTCCATTCCTTGGCGTCGGCCGACATGTGCACGGCGGCGCGGAACCCCAGCGCCGAGGCGATCACGCCGATCGACAGGCCCAGGTTGCCGGTCGAACCCACCGCCACCTGGTATTGCGCGAAGCAGGCGCGCGCGGCGGGCGTGCCGAGCTGGCGATAGTCGTCGCCCGGGGCGATCAGGCCCTGCGCCAGCGCCAGGTTTTCGGTGAACTCCAGGACTTCATGGATGCCGCCGCGCGCCTTGATCGAGCCGGCCACCGGCAGCGCGTGATCGGCCTTGAGCCACAGGCGTCCGGCCGTGTCCGGCAGGCCCAATGCCGCCTGCATCGCGGGCGCCGCGAGCAGGGGCGATTCGATCACGCCGCCCGCGGCCTCCAGTTCCGGGAACAACTGCGCCAACAAGGGCGCGAACCGCACAAAGCGATCATGGGCGGCGCGCACGTCGGCCATGCCATAGGGCGCGGCGGCGGCAGGCGCGGCCTGATCGGGGCGGGTCCACAACACGGGACGCGCCGCGCGCAGCGCCGCCAAGGACAAGGACGAAACGGAGGCGTGGGACGGGATCATGCCGTGCTGCAAAGGAAAGCGTCGTCGGATGGTCACATCCTAGGCGGGGCCTTAGTATTGCTGCAATATGAATTGTTAGAATCATTCGTTGCGTTTTACGCAAACCAAGGGGAAACCCGATGAACCCGCAAATCCTGCAGGAAGTGGCGGTGCGCTACTTCCTGGAAGTGGCGCGCTGCGGCTCGGTCAGCGTGGCGGCGGACAAGCTGGAGGTGGCGCCGTCGGCGGTCAGCCGCCAGATCGCCCGCCTCGAACGCGAACTGGGCACCTTGCTGTTCGAGCGCCGTTCACGCGGCATGGCGCTGAACGCGGCCGGCGAGCTGCTGGCCGCTTACGCCCGGCGCGCGCAACAGGACGTGGACCGCGTCGCCGGCGACATCCTGGGGCTGCGCGGCCTGCGCCAAGGCTTGGTGCGGGTCGTCTGCACCGAAGGCTTCGTGCATGACGTGGTGCCCGCCGCGATCGCGCGATTCCGCGAGCAATACGCGGGCATTCGCTTCACGCTGGACATATGTTCGCAGCGCGAGGTGCCGGCCCGGGTGCGCGATGGCGCGGCCGATGTCGGCATCACCCTCAGCCTGACCTCGCATCGCGACGTGCGCGTGGAATTGCGCATGCCGGCGCCGGTGCGCGCGGTGGTGGCCGCCGGCCATCCGCTGGCGCGCCAGACCGAGGTAACGCTGGCGCAATTGATGGCCTATCCCCTGGCGCTGCCGGATGCCGATTCCACCTTGCGGCAATTGATCGACATCAGTTGCAGCCGCCAGCAACTGCAATGCGAACCGGTGTTTTCCAGCCGCAGCGTCGATGCGCTGGTGGCGTTTGCCGGGGCCGGCGGCGGCGTGGCGTTCTGTGGTGAACTGGCGATCCGCTATCGGCTGCAGGGCAAGCAGGTGGTGGCGGTGCCGCTGCGCGATCGGGAAATGAACGAACGCCACTTCGAGGTCCAGACCCTGGCCGGCCGCGTACTGCCCCAAGCCGCCGAGGCCTTCATCGCCAGCCTGCGCACGCAATTGCAGGCCGGGGACGCGGGGCCGTGTTGAGGGGCCGGGCGGCCGTGCGGCGCGAGTGGCGCCGGCCGGGCGGCCGCCATCGCGCTACGATGAGTGCCTTCACAGCCTTGGACGTCACATGGAAAACATCAACGGCTTTCAGATCACGCGCGGCGCGGTGCGGATACAGGACGGCTATTTGCCGGTGATCGAAGCGCATGGGCCAGGGGCCGATGGCCGCGCGTTGCGCGGCGCGGTCACCGTGACCGAATACGGCGTGTTCGACGACCAGGAAGTAGCGATCAATGCCGGCTGGAACGTGCAGGTGCGATCAATCGTGGTCGATGGCGACGGCCTGTCGATCCGGATCGACGAATAAGGCGCGGTTTGGTGGGCTATGCCGGCCGATAAAGGCGGATGTGGCCGCGGCGGCCTTCCCGCGCCAGCAGCGTTGTCGCGCAAGCAAAAAAAATCCGGCCCGAAGGCCGGATAAAACATACAACAACAAGCACAACAGCTCGCCGGCACGAGCCAGTGCGATGAGAAATTTATCAGATATGCGATATTCTGCCAGGCGTGGTGTCCATGCTGTGGACATGAATTGGCCACTTTTGGGGTTTTCCTGACCCCGGCACCTTGCGGATCAGCGGGCGCCGGCCGCCAGCAGCGCCTGGACCCGCGCGGGGTCGTCCTGGCTCGAGGCGCGCAGCAGCTCGGCGCCCGCATCGCCTCGCGCGGCGGCGCCGCCTTCGGCCATGGCCAGCAGCGCGGTGGCGAGGAACCTGCGCCAGAGTCGAACGATGGACATGAGGAGCGCCGCCCGCGCACGAAGGGCAGGCTTGCGATCATGCCGCCGCCTGTTCGGCGAACGGCAGGCCTGCGATCGCGGCCGCCGCGTCAGCGCGGGGAAATGATCCGGGGGCGACGTCAGGCCGGCATCTTCTTCTTGCCCAGCAGCGCCAGCGTCAGCGCGCGGCCGCGCCGCATGAAGGGATACAGCGCCGCCGATAGGCAGGGGCGGCGGAAGATCGCGGCATTGACCTGGTTGAAAAGGTCGCTGTCCGAGCTGATCAGCGCCAGCCGGTTGATGCAATCGGCACCCCAGTAGACGTGCCCGTCCAGCCGTAGCAGCATGCCTTCGTTCAGGTCGTAGCCGCGGTCGCGGTAGTGCGCCACCAGCTCGGGATGCTCGCGCATGTCGAGCAATGCGACGGGGCCGACGGCCTTGCGCAACTGCACCATCCGCACGTAGTTCGTGCAGAAGGGGCAATCGCCGTCGTACAGCAGGAAGTTGCGGGGGGCGCTATCCGTATCCATGACGTACAGCTTACCAGCGACTGGCGCTGCAATGCTCAGGCGGCGTCATCCGCCCAGGCCAGCGCCAGGGCGTATTCACGGACATCGGCCGGCCACGCAGCGACCTGGCGCGTGAAAGCCGCGCGATCGCCGGCGTACAACGCCCGCGTCGCTTCCTCGAAACCCGCCAGATCGCCTGCCATGCTCGACATGAAGTGGTATGCCGCTTCCTGCCGCTGGCGCTGCCGGTCGCGCGCCTCGTTGTCGCGTCGCGCCTGTTCGACCAGCTTGCGCAGCGCCACCGAGGCGCCGCCCGGCTGTGCCGCCAGCCAGTCCCAGTGGCGCGGCAGCAGCGTCACCTCGCGCGGCACCACGCCCAGCTTGGGCCGGCCGCGGCCGCGCGGCGCGGCGCCGGCGGTGTCCGCGGTGTCGGCCGCGTCCGCGGGCGCCGGGGTGGCGTCGGGGGGCGCCTGATAGCGCTTGCGGATGTCGGCGTCGCCACCGCGCAGATCCAGGTCCACCTGTCTGCCGGTCAGGTCATCGAACACCAGAATCGCGCCGCGGTCCGGCGCGGCCTGCGCCTGCTTGACGGCCAGGGCGACCTCGGCGAGCGCGCCGCGCGCCAGCAGGCGGTGGCCTTCAAAAGCGGTATGGGGAAGGGCGGGCAGTGTCATGAGGGATATGGGGTTATTTACCCGGATAAATTTGATATCTGGCATTGTGCGGGGCGCCAAAGGACTTGTCAATATAATCCGGGTAAAAATAGTGCAAGCATGCGACGCCGATTGAAAAAAGTCGCAAAAATTCCGCCGCGACCTAGGGTCAACACCTAGTCAAAACACGTCAGCGGCGTATAATCTTGCTTTGCGCCCGGAGTTACCCATGCGTCTCGTTCACAAAGCGCTCACCTTCGACGATGTGTTGTTGGTGCCTGCGTATTCCGAGGTGTTGCCGCGCGACACCTCCCTGGCCACGCGCCTGACCCGCAACATCTCCCTGAACATCCCGCTCGTGTCCGCCGCCATGGACACGGTCACCGAATCCCGCCTGGCGATCGCCATGGCCCAGGAAGGTGGCATCGGGATCATCCACAAGAATCTGTCCGCCGACGCCCAGGCCCGTGAAGTCGCCCGCGTCAAGCGCCACGAATTCGGCATCGTGATCGATCCGGTCACCGTCACCCCCCAGATGAAAGTGCGCGACGCCATCGCGTTGCAGCGCCAGCATGGCATCTCGGGCCTGCCGGTGGTGGAAGGGCGCAAGCTGGTCGGCATCGTCACCAACCGCGACCTGCGCTTCGAAGAGAACCTGGACCAGCCCCTGCGCAACATCATGACGCCGCAGGAACGCCTGGTCACCATGAAGGAAGGCGCCACGCTGGATGAAGCGCAGGCCCTGATGCACAAGCATCGCCTGGAACGTGTGCTCATCGTCAACGACGGTTTCGAGCTGCGCGGCCTGGCCACCGTCAAGGACATCGTCAAGAACACCGAGCACCCGCTGGCCAGCAAGGATGCCCAGGGCCAGTTGCGTGTCGGCGCCGCGGTCGGCGTCGGTGGCAACACCGAAGAGCGCGTCGAAAAGCTGGTCGCCGCCGGCGTCGACGTGCTGATCGTCGACACCGCCCACGGCCACTCCAAGGGCGTGCTGGAAGGTGTGCGCTGGGTCAAGCAGAACTACCCCAAGGTCGAAGTCATCGGCGGCAACATCGCCACCGCCGCCGCCGCGCGCGCGCTGGTCGAGCATGGCGCCGACGGCGTCAAGGTCGGTATCGGCCCCGGCTCGATCTGCACCACCCGCATCGTGGCCGGTGTCGGCGTGCCGCAGATCCACGCGATCTCCGAAGTCGCCAAGGCGCTGGAAGGCACGGGCGTGCCGCTGATCGCCGACGGCGGCATCCGCTACTCGGGCGACGTCGCCAAGGCCCTGGCCGCCGGCGCGTTCTCCTGCATGATGGGCGGCATGTTCGCCGGCACCGAAGAAGCGCCGGGCGAAGTGGTGCTGTTCCAGGGCCGCTCGTACAAGTCGTACCGCGGCATGGGCAGCCTGGGCGCCATGACCGAAGGTTCGGCCGACCGCTACTTCCAGGACCCGGCCAACAACGCCGACAAGCTGGTCCCCGAAGGCATCGAAGGCCGCGTTCCCTACAAGGGCAGCGTGCTCGCCATCATCTACCAACTGGTCGGCGGCATCCGCGCCTCCATGGGCTACTGCGGCGCCGCCACCATCGACGACATGCGCACCAAGGCCGAATTCGTGGAAATCACCTCCGCCGGTGTCCGCGAATCCCACGTGCACGACGTACAGATCACCAAGGAAGCGCCCAACTACCGCGCCGACTGATCCCCGTACAGTCAACTACAATGTCAGGCATCACGCACCGGCAGAACCGCAGAATCAGTCAGCGGGTCTGCCGGTGCGGTTTTATTTACTGCGGTTTCATTCATTACCGGTAGAGTCTCCATGCACCAGCGCATCCTCATTCTCGACTACGGTTCGCAAGTCACCCAACTGATCGCCCGCCGCGTGCGCGAAGCCGGCGTCTACTCCGAAGTGCATCCCGGCGACGTCGACGACGCCTTCATCCGCGACCAGATGGCGCAGGGCCTGAAGGGCATCATCCTGTCGGGCAGCCACGCATCGGCCTACGAAGAAGGCTCCATGCGCGTGCCGCACGCCGTGTTCGAGCTGGGCGTGCCCGTGCTGGGCATCTGTTATGGCATGCAGTCCATGGCGCAACAGCTGGGCGGCGTGGTCAGCTTCTCCGACCACCGCGAATTCGGCTACGCCGAAGTCCGCGCCCACGGCCACACCAAGCTGCTGGAAGGCCTGGCAGACTTCACCACGGACGACGGCCACGGCATGCTCAAGGTCTGGATGAGCCACGGTGACAAGGTCACCGAGCTGCCGCCGGGCTTCAAGCTGATGGCCTCCACGCCGTCCTGCCCCATCGCCGGCATGGCCGACGAAGATCGCCGCTTCTACGCCGTGCAGTTCCACCCCGAAGTCACCCACACCGTGCAGGGCAAGGCCATGCTGGCCCGCTTCGTCAACGAGATCTGCGAATGCCAGGGCGACTGGAACATGCCCGACTACGTCGCCGAAGCCGTCGCCCGCATCCGCGAGCAGGTCGGTGAAGACGAAGTCATCCTCGGCCTGTCCGGCGGCGTCGACTCGTCGGTGGCCGCGGCCCTGATCCACAAGGCCATCGGCGATCAATTGACGTGCGTGTTCGTCGACCACGGCCTGTTGCGCCTGGACGAAGGCAAGCAGGTCATGCAGACCTTCGCCGAGAACATGGGCGTCAAGATCATCCACGTCGACGCCACCGCCCAATTCATGGGCAAGCTGTCCGGCGTGGCCGACCCCGAAGCCAAGCGCAAGATCATCGGCCGCGAATTCGTGGAAGTGTTCCAGGAACAAGCCGGCAAGCAGAAAAGCGCCAAGTGGCTGGCCCAGGGCACCATCTACCCCGACGTCATCGAATCGGCCGGCGCCAAGACCGGTAAGGCCACCTCGATCAAGTCGCACCACAACGTCGGCGGCCTGCCCGACACGCTGAACCTGAAGCTGCTGGAACCCCTGCGCGAACTGTTCAAGGACGAAGTCCGCGAACTGGGCGTGGCCCTGGGCCTGCCGCCGCAGATGGTCTACCGCCATCCGTTCCCGGGCCCGGGCCTGGGCGTGCGCATCCTGGGCGAGGTCAAGCACGAGTACGCCGAGCTGCTGCGCCGCGCCGATGCGATCTTCATCGAGGAACTGCGCAACACCAAGGACGAGGCCAGCGGCCTGACCTGGTACGAGCTGACCTCGCAGGCGTTCGCCGTGTTCCTGCCGGTGAAGTCGGTGGGGGTGATGGGCGATGGGCGGACGTATGAGTACGTGGTCGCGCTGCGGGCGGTGCAGACGTTTGACTTCATGACGGCCGATTGGGCGCCGCTGCCGCATCCGTTGCTGGCTCGGATTTCCTCGCGGATTATTAATGAGGTGCGGGGGATTAACCGGGTGGTGTATGACGTGTCGAGCAAGCCGCCTGCGACGATTGAGTGGGAGTGAAATCAGGTCCTTCGGAGACTATCGCCAGCTATCGAAATTCTGTCATAACGTGTTGATTTAGAAGGAAATGCGTCACGACAGCTATCGGTGACTATCGCCGGCCAGCAAAACAGGTTGGCGGTAGAACTGACGGTACGAACCGGGGGCTGGATTAAGACCCTCCCGTTTACTATCCAGACTAAACCGGTCTTTGACGGTAAAAGTCTCCTCGGGAAAGCTTGTTTCATGCGGCTTTCCGAGCATCAGCAGGTCTCCTGGCCCCTGACGGTAAAAGCCGTCACGAACAGGAGGAAAAACCTCGATGCTTACCGACACCGCACTGCGCAACCTCAAGCCTAAGCCCAAGACTTATAAGGCTTTTGACCGCGATGGCATGTACGTGACGGTATCGCCCGTCGGTACCGTCACCTTCCGCTACGATTACCGTCTCAACGGTCGCCGTGAGACGCTGACCATCGGCCGCTACGGGCCGGCAGGCATCTCGCTGGCCCTGGCCCGCGAAAAGCTGATCGACGCCAAGAAGGCCGTCGCCCAGGGTAAATCCCCCGCGCTGGAGAAGCAGCGCGAGAAGCGCCGACTGACCGCCGCCAAGACCTTTGGCGACATGACCGAAAAGTGGCTGGCGGGCGCCCGGATGGCCGACAGCACGAAGGCGATGCGCAAGAGCATCATCGATCGGGACATCCTGCCGGCGTTCCAGAACCGGCAGCTCAACGAAATCGCGGCCGATGACCTGCGCGCCCTCTGCAACAAGGTGAAGGCGCGCGGCGCGCCTGCCACCGCGGTCCACATCCGCGACATCGTGAAGCAGGTCTACGCCTTCGCCATCCTGCACGGCGAGAAGGTGGACAACCCGGCCGACGACGTGGGCGCGGCGTCGATCGCGACCTTCGTGCCGAAGGATCGTGCCTTGTCACCGCTGGAAATCCGGTTGATGTCGCGGCAGATGGAGTCGGTGGCCACCTATCCGACCATCCGGCTGGCGTTGCGGATGATCGTCCTGACGCTGGTGCGCAAAAGCGAGCTGATCGAGGCCACGTGGGACGAGGTCGATTTTGAGAGCGCCACCTGGACGATCCCGAAACAGCGCATGAAAGGGCGCAATCCGCACGTGGTCTATCTGTCGCGCCAGGCGCTCGACATCTTCGTGGCGCTGCATACCTGCGCAGCCGGCTCGAAATTCGTGCTGCCGTCGCGCTACGACTCCGACCGCTGCATGTCCCATGCGACCTTGAACCGGGTCACGCAGATCGTGGCAGAGCGGGCCAAGGCCGCCGGCCTGCCGCTGGAACCGTTCACCGTGCACGATCTGCGTCGCACCGGCTCGACGCTGCTGAACGAGGTGGGCTTCAACCGCGACTGGATCGAGAAGTGCCTAGCGCATGAGGAAAGCGGGCGCTCCTCGCGCTCGGTCTACAACAAGGCCGAGTACGCCGAGCAGCGGCGTCACATGCTGCAGGAGTGGGCCAACATGGTTGATGCCTGGATCGACGGGCAGACCTACGTGCCGAGGCTGATGCCGGAGCATGTGGTCGTGCCGGTGTTGAGCGCGACGGTCTGAAATGGCGGCCTAGGTTGTCACTTGACAACCTAGGCCGGTCACCCCGATACTGGAGATCACTGATGGCCCGTCCCTCTCATCCGAAGAAGGAGGTCGAGGAAGCTCTCAGGCACGCCGAAGGGCAGGGTTGGCGCGTCGAAGTCGGTGGCAGCCACGCCTGGGGGCGGATTTATTGCCCATACAACGATGAGGAGTGTCGCTGCGGCGAGTTCTGCATCACCAGCGTATGGAGCACGCCGAAGAACCCTGGCAACCACGCACGCGCTCTGCGGCGTGTCGTGGACAACTGCACCACGCATCGCAAGCAGCGCGAGGCTGAAGGCGGTGCCGAGGAGTAGCACGATGGAATACACCTTCACCCTGAAGTACCAGCTCACCGAAGACGACAGCGACCCGGATGGCCTGGTCGAGCGTCTGGGCGAGGCCGGCTGCGACGATGCCCTGGTCGGTATCGGCCAGCCGGGGCGGCTGGCGTTGGAGTTCACCCGAGAGGCGGACAGCGCGGACGCGGCCGTGCGCAGCGCGTTGGCCGACGTGCGCAGCGCCGTACCGTCGGCCAGGTTGATCGAGGTGGCGCCGGATCTCGTCGGGTTGACCGATGTGGCCGAGATCGTCGGCGTGTCGCGGCAGAACATGCGCAAGCTGATGCTGGCCCATCCGGGCAGCTTCCCGGCGCCGGTGCATGAAGGCAGTGCGTCGATCTGGCACCTGGCGGACGTGCTGGCCTGGTTGCAGGCCAAGGGCAGCTATTCGCTGACCAGGGACGTTCAGGAGGTGGCGCGGGTGGCCTTGCAGGTCAATGTGGCGAAAGAAGGCCGCCGGGTGTCACACTCGGCGTCCAAGGAGCTGGAAGCCTTGGTGGGATAACCGCCGTAGCTCCGCTTCATTCCTCTCTCGAACCCGCCCGAACAGGGCGGATTTTCCGTAGATGGACATCGGGCTTCGAGACGCCGCTGCGAGGAGCTTGCTTGCGCTGCTCGACCCACGCTTCCACTTCGGCCAAGTCCCACACGACGCAGCGCGGTGTCAGGTTGAAGCGGCGCGGGAACTCACCGCGGCGCTCCATTTCGTAGATCGTCGTTTCGGCCAGAGGGACGATCTGCCGCAGTTCTTGGCGGCGAATGGTGCGCCGGAAGGGAAGGGGGCTTTGCTTCGGGAACTGCGGCAGCGCCTCGTAGGCTTCCGTTCCCGGCAAGGGGAGCGCGTTGGATGTTTGCGATAGCTGTTCCACCTCGGACTCCATGAGTGCGCTGCATGGAGACATGGTGAAGTTCAGTGCCTATCGGGACAACTTGCTGCGGCGTAGAACAGCGAACTCAAGCGCTCTTGCGGTGTCTTTCGATTTCACTCGACGGCTACTGCAGCTCTTGTTCGAGCCAATGGCTCTTCTTCGGCGACGAGCTGCTTCATTGCGTTCAATTCAACGGTCTGCGCCGCCCTGCGGCGAGCCTCGACCCTTTCAGGTGCCATCTCCAACTGAAATGCGGTCTGCATGCACTCTCCCAGCACGCGCTGGAACTCTAGTTCATCGGTCCGTGCGAAAAGCACGCGTCGATGCGCGTCGTCGATCAGCATCAACCTCACAGGATTTAAGCTAAGGAGATGGCGCCAGCGGCGATCCATTGACACGAAATAGGGGATGAAGAAGGAGCCGGCCTGGCTAGCTGTGGCGATTTGCTCCATAACGCGGAGCAATGTCATGTCCCAGGCCATGCCGCGAATCTTCTGCAACATCTCAGGGGAACTGCCCATGATGGGGCCGAAGAATGGCGATCCCTGGCTAGAGGTCATGCTACTCCAGATCAGCCGCAATTCGGTAAGCGGGATCGACCCTAGTTTATGGATGCTGAAACGGAGCAATTCACGCAGGATGCGATTCTTGTCCCGTTTGCGTTCCTCATGCCAAAGTCGAGCGAACCGCAGTAGCAGCGCCTGCGCTCCAGCGCTCTTTGCTTCGTGATGATCGATATGCTCACTGGCTTGAAACTCCGCCAGGAAGGCTTCGGCATCGGGCCGGAGCAGGGCTTTCAGGTCCTCGTATGAAGCATCGAAAGCGAAGCGGCTGGGATCATCCTGAAAGGCATGCCAATTCAGGTGGTCGAGCATGCGGAAAGCGATCAGCGTATTCAGGGGGCGCTCGTTTGAGGGCTCGTTACGGGCCATGCGCGTGTTCTCGATGAGAAACGGCATCACATCGAACTGCACATGGCGGTTTCGAGCCTTCAGCATGAGAATTTCGATGACCCTATCGCGATCAGCCCGCTGAATGTTCTCGCCGGCGATGACTGCACGCAGCTTCTCTGCGAAATTCGAGTCGAAGCTGAGAGAGAAGTCGATCAGCACGTTCGACCTACCACCTGTGAGACGGGCATGGACGCTGGTTCCGGCCGACATGAAGAACGCACGCGGCCCTTCAAAAAACGAGGTCACGTAGTCGCTGGAGGACACGCTGAGCCCGAGGTCTAAGTCAACGGCACCCGAAGCATCGGTGCAGATGACAGTGCGAATGAATGCGCATTCGGCGGCGTGATTTGCCTCGATCGCATCGAGTGCATCCGCGTCACGACTGAGGAGAGCGGAGAACAGAGCGTCGGCAATGGGAATGTCGGGCATGGACCACTCTTCGGGTTGGAAATATATGCCGATAGCTTTGGGTTTTTCTCCTCGGAGTGTTCCACCTCCAGCTATACGAGAATCGCTCGTAGGTTGTCACGAATGAGACTGGCCACGTCGCTCGCAGGTAGCCTATGCAACCGCCCCAGTTCCTCGACGACGCTCGCTACATCGCTTGGCTGCGAAGGTCTATCGCCAGTGCGAGTGAAGGGGCCATCGGTTTCCGTCAGCATCCGATCTAGAGGGATAGCCTGCACCATCGGTGCGTGCCTCTCGTTGCCCAGCATTCCCGCATTGATCGAGAAGTAGCAGCCCAACTCCAACGCGCGATTCGCCTCGCTCTTTGTTCCCGTGAACCAGTGGAGAACGATTTTTCCGCGCTCGGGCGGTAGATGTGCCTCGACAAGATCGAGTACCGCCTTGGCCGATCTAATGCTGTGGACTGTGATAATTTTGTCACCGGCCTGCGCGCAGCGCTGCAACACGTGCTGGAACACTCGCTTCTGCGCATCGAGCGACTTGAAGTACCGGGGGCCGGCGTCCAACCCGACTTCGCCGATATAGCGTGTCTCCCCAAGGTATTGATCCCATAGCTCGATCTCGCTTTCACGTTCCGCGACCAATTGCGGATGCAGCCCTAGTGCCGCGCGAACATGCTTCGTGCGCTGCGCTAGTTCGTGATTGCGAGGCCAGGCGCGAGGTGTCGTCGTCACCGTCAGAGTGAACACGCCGGATGCCTCCGCGTCTTGGACCGCCGCGGCATGGTTCGGATAGAGGTCAAGATGGCAGTGGAAGTCCACGAGCCCCGCAGTGGCGATCACGCGCGCATCCTCGTCAACTCGGTCTCGCCTCGGCACCGTCGATGAGCCGTGCGACTTCGCCGAGGCCACGCCGGTAAACATCGGCAAGCTGATCTAGGTGCGCGGCTTCATCCGCAAGCGAGCCAGGCTTGTGGATTAAGAGGTTCGCGAGCTGCGGCTTGCCTCTCAAGCGCTCGATCGCGTACTGAAACGACCTGACCTGTACTCCGGTCGCTTGGCGCGTGTCCAAGGGCTGCGCATGAAGATCGGGAACGGTGTACGTTGTCGGGTCGTATCCAGTACCCCATGCCGCCATCAACGCCGCGCGGCGGATCAGACATGGCAAGCAATAGCCACAGTGCTCAATGCCATGTCCGAGCCATCGTGCTTTGGCGGGGGATGAGCACGACAACGAATCCGTCACCAACTCTTTCAAGAGGGTTGAGTTGCGGCAAGCTGCGGCCATCTCGCCCTTCGTCTTGTCCCAGTACGGGTTTCGAACCTCTCCATCTATGTTGAGTGCGACAAGCAGGTCGTTCCACCTTGCCATGTAGTACGGGTGCGTGGTGCGGGTACTGTTTGACCCCAACCGCAGGGGGTCCAAAGGCACATTCAGCGCGATCAGCCCATTCTCGGGGACGCGCAGGACGAAACGGTGCCCAAGTCCAGTGCCCGCAAACACGCCGAGTGCGAAGAACAGGAACGACCTGCCACGCGTGCTGTCCTCGGAACCAACATCCGCCACCAGGCCCTTCTTGAAGGTCATGCCTACACGCAGCCGCTCAAAAGAGGACTTTGCGTAGTGCTTTCTCAAATCAGTGAACAGCTTGCCCTGCGCGTCGCTGATTGCACCTTCACCGAAGTGACTGACCAGGAGGGGAGTGGCGTCGTCTTCCAACAGGTCGATGGCTCCGATCAAGCTATCCAGTCCACCCGAGAACAGACTGACGGAATCGAAGGGAGGAGCGATCAAACTCGGGGGCGCCGCTTGGGCGATTGCCGCGAATCGATCTGGACGTGCCCTGAAGCCGATCGTCCAGCGATCGCCCGTCAAGAAGTCCAGAGACTTCTTGAGGATAGGCGCTGCTGCGCTCCAGCGAGCCGGGTCGCTGACCGGCACGACCAACCGTATCTCGCGCGTCCACGAATCTTGGGACTGTTCAGTGCGAGAGATGCGAGTATCGGCCGCATGGACATGGGCGGCCAGTACCATCAGGTCGATGCCGATTTCCGAAGGAAACACGCCGATCTTCTTCAGACTCGTGAGCGCGCCTCCGATACCGTGGTCTAAGGATTTCTCGCCAGCGACGAGTTGCAGGTAAGTCGTCTGTTCATCGACGCCCGCCGTCACATCAAAGCGGTCGTCTGGGCCAAAGCGGCCCGCCAGGAGTTGTCGCTTCATTGATTGGCCTCTGCGTCGCCGAGGGTCTGCAAGATTGCAAATGCGGACTCGTACACAGCGTCCACGAAGCCTTGAATCCGTTCTGGAGTGAGATTGGGTGTCTCCGCCCGTGCTCGCGTCAGTGCATCGCTCACTCCGCCTCGGATGAAGTCGCGCAACTGTTGCTCGACGCGATGCGCAGCCTGCGCATCGGTTGGCATGGTTACGGCTTTGGTTCCGATGTCGTTGCAGATGCGCGCCTCGATCGCATGGGTGGCATACAGCTCGAATACCGTCTGCATTTGATCGGGGGTAAACGTGGTCAGATCGGTGAGTCCTTCGCTCGCCAGTTCAACGATGGTTTCGATGTAAGCCTCGCGGGCAATGCCTTCATCAACCGTGCCCGCACCTGGGCAGACGTAGTCGGCCAGGCCCACGAAAATCTCAGTGATCGGGCGGCCTGCCAATGATTCCAGATCCAGGGCGCGCAAGGCCTCACGCACCCCCCGCGCTTGCGCATCGGCCAAGAAGCCAAGGAGCCGCGCGCCCGCTCCCCGAGATGCACCCATGCGTTGGGCAGCTTGGCGCGAGCCCCCGGCGGACGTTGAGACGTATCTGGAGACGGCTCGGCCCAGACTGGCTCGATCGCTGCCGCCGGAGCCGGCAAATCGAGTGAAGCTGTTGCGCGCGCCAGAGAAGCGTTGCGGGTCCGCTGTCTTGGGAATAGGCGGGCGATTCGGCGGCGCCGGTGGCGCGGTGCCGTCCGCAGGCGGCTGGCCGTCAGGGCCTGCACTATCGCCCGGAGGGGCGGCAGGGGCACCACCGCCACCTGCGTCGCCCAGCCATGACGGGACGAGTGGTGTCCCGCCGCCTGGGCCACCGTAAGCTGTCGAGGTTCCCATCAGCGCCCTCCCTTCATATCCTTGAGTGCCGCTTCGGCGCTGGCTTTGAGGCCGGGATTGCCGGTGACTTTGCTCCAGTCTCCGAGCAGCTTCGTCAGGCGAGTCGCGCATTCGGTGTCTTTGATGACGCCTTGCCAGCCGCTGACGACCCAAGGCCCGCACTTGCCACTTGGCAGTGCCTCCAGGAAGTCCATCAACCGGCTCTGGAGGCCGGGCTGCGCCCTCACAAGGACGGCGAGACCATCGACACCTGCCGGTCTGGTGTCGAAAGCGCCCGTGCCCATGATCTTGCTGCGCACAGCCTCGAACACCTTCTCGGCTTCGGGTTGCACGAGTTGCTTCAATTCGGCTTCGTAGCCTTGGACGGTCATCTTGCCGCCGAACAGCTTCTCGACCACGCCAGCCAAGTGACCCAACACCGACACCGGGCCGAAGTAATCCTTCTTGTCTTTTGTCACGAACAGGTAGGGGCGCAGATCGAGTCCAGACAGCTTCGGCGAGAGGCGCGACCAGTCGCGTACCGTCTCCGACGCCTTCCACTCAGTCAACACGGCGTTGTCGGATGCAGGGGCGGGCTCGGCGGCTTTCTGCCCCTTGGGCTCACCATCTTTATCGTTAGCTATCGCAAGGCTTTTCTCCAGTGCTTCAAGGTCTTCGCACAGGCCTTGCGGATGGATTGCCGCAACGAACGCAATTTGCTCGAACAACCTTGGGATGAAGCGTTCCGCGAGCATCAACTTCGCGAGCACGGGTAGTTTGATGTCGTCGCCAAAACCGCGCGCGTTCGCGGTGCGCTCGCGCAACAACAGCGTGTTGAGGAAGCGCTTGATCTGGCGCGGGTTGCCCTTGGTTCCGCTCGCCAGGATGGGGCCGATCTGGTCGCTGAGTGCAAGTGCATTGTTCGCCTTCTCGGCCTGCTTGCCGAGCGCTGTCTTGACCGTCGCGGCATCCAGACCACCGCTGGTCCAAGGCCGTTTCAGATTCTCCCGTGCCACGGCGATCAGCTTTTCATAGTCCGCGTTGTTCTCGCCGACCTCGGCGCCAGCCAGCAACAACGTCACGTAGATTCGCGTCTCGGTCTCTCCCAAGGCCGGAATGCGGAACGGAACCTGGATGAGCTTTTCGAGGTAGTTGCGGGCGTAGTCTCTCGGTCCGGTGCTGTCGGGTAGATCGGGAAAGTGCTTGCGCACCGCGTATTCGATCATCGCCTCGTCGGCTGCGACGACGAATGCCGTCTGTGCAGTGAACACGAACAGCCGGATCGCTTCGAGGGTTTCAATGGCTGTGTCGGGCAGGCAGCGATCGAGGTCGTCAATCAGGACAACGAGCTGTTTGATACCTGCATCTTTCAAAAGCTGGTCGAACGCCTTTCGGAAAGCCTCCACTTCCTCCGGCACATTCTTGGACTCACCCGGCTTCAACACGGCCTTCACCTCGTCGATGGCTGTCGAGAGGTTTTCTTTAGTGACGAGCTTGGAAGGGTCTGCCATCAACGCTTCGAGCGAGCCGACGATGGCTCCGATTTGTTCGGGCGTCGGAATGCCTGTAAATGCGGTTAGCGCCAAGCCACCGGCCCGCTTGGCGACCTTCAGCCAATCGATGCGACGGAAGACATCCTTGACGGCTACTGCCGCCTTCTTTAGGGCTGGACGTTTCTCGACCAAGCCCGTAACGATCCCCTCGATCAAGGCGATCTTCGCATCCTCGAAGCCCTGGAAGCGCCATCCATTGAACTTGAGGCACAGGACATCGTCCTGGTCAGCGAAGCCGGCCTCGATCATCTCGAGCACGCTGGACTTACCCGCACCCCAGTCGCCGTGCACGCCGATCGTCACTGGATGGTCGGGCTTAGCACGAAGCAGCTCGATGATCGTGCTGGCAATCGCCTCGTTGTTCAGCAGATCGACTTTGGTTTCGTTATCGGTCAGAATCACTCGTCTCCTCCCTGTTCATCCAGCATCGCCAGCACGTTACTCTGAGAGCGCAATAGTGCGGCCGTGCCTGCTCCGACGCAGCGGCGCAGCCGATCATCGTCCAGGTTCTCCAGGCCGTCCGCGTTGTGGACACCGATGGACAACAGTGCCAGGCATTGGCCCCGCGTCAGCCGCACCGAGACTCTCGTGAGGAGCAGGGCGGTGGAGGGCAACCCGAATTCGAGCCGCTGAAGAATCTCGTCCAAGCTCTTGAGGAAATCGGGCTGATCGGGGAAGAGTGCCGCGAGAATCTGATGCGCGGAGCGCAAGTGAAAGCGCGTCGCATCGGCGATGCCGATGATGTTGCCGTATCCGATGGCACCGCCAAATGGGGTCGTGGAGTAGTGCTTCTCCAGTACGTCAACGGGCGTTCCCTCAATCCAGTCATACAGCAGCGCAGCTCGCTTGCAGCGAGCCCAGAACTCGATCTGGTCGCGGCAATACCGTTGCAGCATTTGAGGCATTTGATGCCCGAAGCGCTGCGCTACCTCGCCAGCGCGCACACTCTCTGACTGGCCTTTCTTCATGACCGGCGTGTAGATGGCGTCCAGTTCATCCAACACCTGCACCATTGCCAAGATGTGACTGGGCGGCGTCTGCGCCACATTCAGGCGTCCCATCAACTCGACTAGGCGCAAGCTCGACTCGAATGACAAGGACGAAGAACCGCAGGCACGGCCAAGCAGCGTCAAGTGAATGAGATTGCCTTCGCGCTCGGCTAGTCCCGCCTGCAGGAGGCGATCGACCAGCGTGGTCACGTCTCGCTCCACCATCGCGACCCATTGCGGATTCGCACGCGACGCCGAATATCCTCCGAACGTATTGACCAGCAACCCCGGGATCTCATCGGCGCGAACGCCGCGCACTTGACTAAGCAGGCGCAATGCCCATGTCGGCAGGTCGCGCTGCTGGAAGGAGGACTTCACGTCCTCGGGTACGCCGAGCACGTAGCGCTGAAAAAGCTGCGCACGTTCCATCGGCGTATTCGCCAAGATGATTGCCTTGCCAGTCTCGTTGAAGCCCAGCCGGCCGGCACGACCCGCCATGTTCTTGTACTCGGCCACGGTGAACTGTCGGCCATCTTCACCGACGAATTCGTTCTCGGCGAGCACGACCGTCGATGCCGGGGTGTTGATGCCGGCCGCCAAGGTCGTCGTGGCGACAAGTGCGTGAATACCACCCGTGGCGCTGCGATACCCCTTCTCGACCGCCTCGCGCTCTGCGCGCAGCAAGTTGGTGTTGTGAAAAGCGGTGCCGCCGGCTAGGCATTCCCGCAAGTCCTGTGAGGCGCCGGTCAGGTCCTGGGTCGGCAGAACGTCGAGGATGGCGGTAGCCGGTGGCAGACCCAGTTCCTTGGCAAGGTACTTCGCGCAACCTTGGGCCGGACCGCGCATGTTACGGAAGATCAACAGCTTCTCGCCCTGTCCCACCAGTTGTTGTGCCAGAGGCACGATCACGTCCTGGGAACTGGGCTTGTCCCGGCGTTGCACGATGCGGTGTGAAGGCAGCAAGGCCTCGGTCTTCGTGCTCCCATCGGTATCGATGTGCTGGAATGTACCGCGCCGGTCGAGCACGCCTTCGACCAGCGGCACAGGCCGCTCGCGCGACAGTAGGAGAGGAACGCCGAGCCAGCGGTCAAAGCTGTTCAGATTGCCGATGACCGCCGAGAGGATTACGAGCTGTGGCTCGATGCCTCGTTGGCGCGCCCGCAAGAGCAGCGAGAAGATCAGTTCAACCGTGATGCCGCGCTGCGGGTCGGTGATGAACTGCCCTTCGTCCAGCACGACGAGACCGAGTTGATTCAGAAGGCGAGGGGAGCCGAGTGCGAGGTTGAGGAAGGTTTCGTAGGTGAAGAATCCCAAGTCGTAGCGTCCGGCCAGGACGGGTCCGATGCCATCGGTAGCGTCTCCGCTGCAACGGGCCACACGCAAACCGGCGGCCGCATAACGCTCGGTGAACTCCTCGAACTTTTCGTTGACCAGTGCGCGGTAGGGTAATAGGAACGCCGCCTTCTTGCCGGAGGTGACGGCTTGAATCGCCGCCACTTCGCCGATCAATGTCTTGCCGGAGCTTGTGGGCGCGACGACCAAGAGAGAGTTGCCACCGAGCACGCCGAACTCGTTGACCGCCCTGAGTTGCAACGCGTTGAGGCCTTGCGGGAAATCCGCTGCCCACTTCTCGACAATCTCTGGAGGGAAGCCGTGGGCAGAAAACTCCGCGAACGGTCCCGACATCTGCTGCACGGCTCTTGCGGGGAAGGCCGCGGCGTAGTTGTCGCCGCGCTTGAGCGTCGGGAACGTCAGTCCACCCCGCACGCTGCCCAGGAACACGGGCGTTTGCGTGACGCTGATGCGCTCCGCTTCGACGCGCGCGAGCCGGATGATCTCTCCTGCGATCTCAGGAAAGCTGACTGATTCGCCTGCTGCGCCAGTCAAGGCCTCGATCACGGCGTGGGTGAGCAGCCCGTGCCCGGTGCCCGGTTGTTCCCATGCTGATTCGTTGGTTGCGCAGGCGGCTAGGAGGATGCGCCCCTCTCCGTAGATGCCGGTGAGCGCGAATGCATTGCGTGGACGCGCTGCTGTCTCCAGCACGCGCGCGGGCGCCTGGCCGCTGAAACAGCAATCGAGAATGCACAGGACCGCGCGGGCCTTCGTCGTCTTGAAGGTATCCGCCAAGCCAGCCATCGACAAGGCTGTTCCTGCGAGGTCGCTGGCGTCCGTGTCGAACAACACCAGATTGCCGTCTGGAGAACCATGCCCAGCGAACGCGATGACCACCACGTCATCCGCGCTCGCGGCGGCCAAGGTGCCGAGCATGGAATCCGAAACTTCCGCGTGTGTCGCGGCTTCGTCCACCAGTAGACGGGCACTCAGACCTTCGACCGTGTCGGTGAACAATGCCCACAACGCAGTGGCGTCACGGCGCGCTCCGCTCAATTCGGGTATGGAGCTATCGAGGTGCTTGTTGATGCCTACGAAGATTGCTTTGATCGCCATGTGCACCCCTTATTCGATCCGCGCAAGGAGTTGTTCGATTACGTCGCTGGCCTGCCGCTGCCGCAACGCCCGCGCTTCGCGCTGCTCAGATTCATCGCCTTCGCCCAGCTCGAATTTGGCAACCGACACCGGGCCATCCTTGCGATAGCCCTCGGTCTTATCGTCGCTCGTGAAACGGCTGCGCAGGATCGTCAGCGCAGCCTCGATGACGGCGCCATGTTTGCCACTTCGCTCGTTATGGAAGGCTTCGGCTACAGCGTCCATGCCTTCGGGTGCGTGCTCGATGCAATAAATCAGATCGTGCGCATCCTTGCGCTCGAAACGCTGGTCGAACGCGAAGGACTTCAAGCAGGTGAAGCTGACAAGGCTGGCATGCTTGATCTTCTCGGTAGCGACGCCGTTGCCACCCAGCAACTCGGCCTGGATTTCGGTGATCTGGTGCAGGTCGAAGACGATGGACGAATGCGGTATGTTCAAGGCTGAGATCGTGCCTTCGGTCGGCAGCGGTTGCACCTTGCCGCCGGCGATGTCCGGCGCGTCCGCGAGCAGTTCCAGCACCATCAGCGCGCCATGTTCGGTGCGGGTCTGCCAACGCCACGAGAGCTTCTTCCCCACGTCGTTTTCGGCGCGTTCGAAGCCCATCTTTTTGAGGTTGTCCTCCAGCGTGTGATACGCCTCGGTGTCGGCCAGGATCTGCAGGTCGATTACGATGTCAACGTCCAGCGTGCCTGCGTGCGCCGGCACCACAGGCGGTCGCGCGGCGACGAGATACCGCGGCGTGAGCCCGCCGACCAGGTAGACCGAATCCTTCCACGGCCCGAGACCGCGCAGCAGCGTTACAAGGACACGCTCGCAGTCCGCCGTGTATTGGTCGCTGTAGCCGTCGAACGTTGCAGGCTTGGCCATCAGAAGCCGATCCTTTCCTTGCGGAAGTGTCCGGCCATTTCCTTGGAGCGGCCTTCGCCGCGCAACAGGTCGAGATAGATTTGAATGGGGCTCGCCAGCCACAGGCCATCGACCTTCTCGCGAAACAGCAGTTCTCCCGGCGACTTGGCCTCGATGACGGCCAAGTTGGCGCCTTCGTTGACGACGCGCGCATCGAGGTCGCCGATCGAGGCATCGGCGCTCGCACCGATTAGCACCCGCATACGAACCTGGGAGACGCTGGAAAGGAATGGTGCATAGCGCTGCGCGGCGGCCTCGTGGCTGACTGCGTACTGGACGTCGTGCGCGTCGAAGACTTGGCCGATTTGCGCCATCAGCGTATCGGCCTTCGCGCCTGGCACGTAGTACCGGCGCAGGGTCGGCTGACGGATAGTTGCAAGTTCCTTGGCCCATGCGTCCAGCAAGGCTGCCGGCTCCCGTAGGTAGCGCTCCTTGCTCGGACCCTGCCCACGCGCTTCCAGCCAGTCAAAGCGTTCCAACTCGGTCAGCACTTGCGAGGCGGTGGCGGGCGACACCATGGCTTGCTGTGCCAACTCGGTGACGCCGAACCAGCTTTGATGCTGGACCAACAGGGCGTGAAGCACTTGGGCGCGCCGTCCGGTAAACAGCGTGCGCACCGACTTCGCCAGGGCCTTGGGTGGCGGTTTGTCGATATAGAGGTATGCACCTGGCGCAGGCAAGTACAGGCTACCGCCGCTGTCGTAGTAGCCGACGCGCTCACTTCGGAGTAGTTCCTTCGCGCCTGGGGAGATGGATTCGGCGACGAGGAACGACAAAGGCTTTTCCCCGTGCCCAGCAGGCCTCTCGTGGCTCGCCGCCCGAAGCTGCCAGATCACCTGGCGCACATCTCGGGGAAAGACGGCCTTCTTGGCTTCAAGCAGTAGGACGAAGGACTTGCCGGCGACGTGCAGATCGACCTGAGCATCGTACCCACGGTCATCGTGCGTGCCGACGGGTTCCCAATGGTCGAAGTCGGCCTCCACCTCCGGAAGCTCCCGCAGGGCGTCAAGGAAGCGCGCAATCAACTGTTGTTCGGTCAGGCTGGACTCAAACATGCGGGCAGTGGTGGCTCGTTTGCTGTTCAGTAAATATGGGTACCTTACCGAATATTCGGCCAAATGGCAATTTTTACTGCGCAGTGAAGAATGGCCTCCTGCCGGGGCTCGACTAAGCCCCTGTCGCGCGTTCTGGCGTTTCGCCGTCGGGTTCGCGGGCTGTCCCCACGCCTCGTGCCGAGTCGCGGCCATCCGGCTTTGATCCTTGGCGCCTCCGCCCTGGCGGGCCTGCGCGCTCCGCTTGCCAAGGGCCGGGGTGCGAGGGAGTGGGGCGGTCTTGCTGTTCCCTTCACCGTATCACGGCGTTCTCGCCGTCAAGGGCGGCGCGCGCTTGTGCGCGCTTGCGTCCTGGCGGCCGTCTGCGACCCCTGACTGCTTGCGCTGCGCCGTGCTGGCCACGGTTCCGGGCAATTCCGCCCGAGCAACCGGAGCGCGATCATGTCGCAACTGTCCTTTTCCTCGTTCGATGCCTCGCTGATGGTGCGCGATGCACAAGGCCGCTACCTGCTGGCGACGGCAGACCAGATTCTGGAGGCCGCGCGCCAGGCCATCGAGCACAAGATGCAGCGCGGTACCTCGTTCAGTTCGCCGGCGGCAGTCAAGGAGTACCTGCGCGCCAAGCTGGCTGGCTTCGAGCACGAAGTGTTCGCGGTGCTGTTCCTCGATACGCAGCATCGCCTGATCGAGTACGCGGAGATGTTCCGCGGCACCATCGACAGCGCATCGGTGTATCCGCGCGAGTTGGTCAAGGAGGCGCTGCGGCTCAATGCGGCGGCGGTCATCGTTTCGCACAACCACCCGAGCGGAAATCCCGAGCCGAGCGGCGCCGACAAGGTGTTGACCCAGCGACTCAAGGAGGCGCTGGCGTTGGTGGATGTCCGCACGCTGGATCACATCGTCGTGGCGGGCGGCAGCACCATGTCCTTCGCCGAACGCGGCCTGATCTGACCGAGGGGGCTTCGGCCCCCTTTTTGCTGCGCCTGGTGGCGCGACTCCGGCCCTCGCGGGCCTGCGCGTGCTGCGCACTTGTCAAAAACTGGGGTGCGCGGAGGTGTGAGGGAGGCGGTCTTGCTGTTCCCTTCATCGTGCCACGGCGTGCTCGCCGTCAAGGGCTGCGCGCCGATGGCGCTTGCGGCCTGGCGGCCGTCGTTGACCCCTGACTGCTTGCGCTGCGCCGTGCCCCGGAAGGGTCGGGCAATTCCGCCCGGCATCCTTTCAGGAGTTCACCATGAACAACGCACTCATCACTGACGAGCAGCGCATCGTGCTGCTGGCCAACGGCCGCGCATCCTTGGAGAACGCGGACTTCGATCCGGCGCCCGTGGTCAAGCTGTTCACGCCGGACGCCGGCGCGACCTGGCTGCTGACCGAGATTGATCCCGACGACCACGACCGCGCCTTCGGTCTTTGCGACCCGGGCCTGGGAGAGCCGGAAATCGGCTGGGTCAGCCTGGGCGAGCTGGCGACGGTGCGCGGCTGGCTGGGCCTGCGATCGAGCGTGACCTGTCGTTCCGCGCCGAGAAGCGGTTGAGCGCCTATGCGCGCGATGCGCGGCTGGCCGGGCGGATCGCTGTCTGACCTGGCCCTTGGAGCGCCGCAAGGCGCTCCTATCCACTAGCTTAGCTCAATGCGGCTTCTTCTCGCCAGAGCGCAAGGTCAAGACTCGCATACCGCTCGCGGTGACGGCCACAGTGTGCTCAAACTGAGCGGACAGTTGCCCGTCGCACGTGACGACCGTCCAGCCATCGTCTTCCGTCCGAACGGCCCGCCGGCCTTGATTCACCATAGGCTCTATGGTGAACACCATGCCTTCGCGCAATACCAAGCCGGTTCGTGGCTTGCCCCAGTGCAGCACCTGGGGCTCCTCGTGCATTTCACGGCCGATGCCGTGGCCGCAATACTCTCTGACCACCGAATATCCATTCCTGCGGGCGTGCCGCTCGATGGCATGCCCCACGTCACCGAGCGTGGCACCTGGGCGGACGGCTTGAATGCCTTTCCACATCGCCTCATAGGCCGTCTGCACGAGCCGCCTGGCCGGTAGCGCCACCTCGCCCACCAGATAGGTCTTGCTGGAATCGGCGATGTAGCCATTCTTCTCCAGCGTGATGTCGAAGTTCACGATGTCCCCATCTTGCAGGATGTCCGCAGCGGAAGGCACACCGTGGCAGACCACGTTGTTGCGGGAGGCGTTGAGCGCATAGGCGTAGCCGTACTGGCCTTTGCTGGCTGGACGTGCATTGAGTTCATGGACGATGAGGCCATCTACCAGATCGTTGATCTGCATGGTGGACATGCCGATCAGATCCAACCGATCGAGATGGCCGAACACCTGCGCCAACAACTGGCCCGTATCTGCCAGAAGCGCGATTTCTTCCGGTCGCTTGGTCATGCCGATCCCATCTTGACAGGTTGTGCCACAACGCCTGCGGCCCGCAGTTCACGAGCAACGATCTCGTTGAAGCTCTGCGTCGGATTCATTTCGCACAGTATGCCGATCTTGATCCAGAAGGCCGCCTGCGCGTTGATCGACCGACACGACACGGCGCTTGCTTTGCGCAGTTGATCGTGCAGATCGTCGTCGATGTTCACTATGCCCATGAGCTTTGGTTTATATGAAACATATATGAATCATATGTTCACCCTGCTGGTGGCGCAAGTGACCTTCTGACGCGATCTGAGGCCGATGGCCTAGAAGTCCGGGCGTCCCCGGCCAAGAAACATGGCCGGTCGCGCTGTCGTGCGCGTGGCGCATCGAGCCGCCTGCGGCGTCTCGCCCCTGACGGGCTTCCATCGTCCCCTCGCTCCGCTCGGCTGACGCCTCCGGCCCGGCTTCCAGCTTCGGGCCTGCGCGCTTCGCTTGCCGTGCGGTCGGCGTGTGGGATGGCCGTTGCCTTGTCCAGCCGTCTCCCCTGACCTCATCACCTTCACCGCGACTGTAGCCCGCGCCCGTGTGCCGTCAAGGCGCGCAGGGCCGTGTCCTCGCTGCGCTGCGGGCCGCACCAACCCTGCGCTTGCCTCCTTGACGGCACCCGTTCGCGCGCTCCTGACCGTCGCGGGCGATGAACTCAGGAAAGACGGTGGCAACAGGGCCAACCGGGTTCCTCGTGCCGACCGCACCGAACAGCCGAAAGGCTGGGCTTCCGAATCTAGGAATCCGGTGTGCGGTGAACAGCAACCCCTTTTTTCTTTGTCAGGAGAAATGCCATGCAACTCGCATCCCGCTTCGCTTCCCGTTCACCGGTGCTGCGTTCGGAACGTCCCTTGTCCGACGACCAAATCCGGGCCGTGGCCCCGTCCATCTTTGCGGAGGCACCGCACGAAAGCCGCTCCGAGCGGTACAGCTACATCCCCACCGCGACCGTACTGCAAGAACTGCGCGGGGAAGGCTTCGAGCCTTTCATGGTGACGCAAACCCGCGTGCGCCACGACGACCGTCGCGACTACACCAAGCACATGATCCGGCTGCGCCACGCCAGCCAGATCAACGGCCGCGAGGCCAACGAAATCATCCTGCTGAACTCCCATGACGGCACCAGCAGCTATCAGATGCTGGCCGGAATGTTTCGTTTCGTCTGCAGCAATGGCCTTGTCTGCGGCGACACCGTGGCGGACGTGCGCGTGCCCCACAAGGGCGACGTAGCCGGGCACGTCATCGAAGGCGCTTACGAAGTCCTGCACGGTTTCGACCGGGCGCAGGAATCCCGCGATGCCATGCGCGCCATCACGCTCGACGCCGGGGAATCGGAAGTGTTCGCCCGCGCTGCGCTGGCGTTGAAGTACGACGAGGACAGGCCCGCGCCCATCACGGAATCGCAAATCCTGATGCCGCGCCGCCATGACGACGACCGCCGCGACCTGTGGAGCGTGTTCAACCGCACGCAGGAGAACTTGACCAAAGGCGGCCTGTCCGCCCGCGCCGCGAATGGCCGCCGCCAGACCACCCGGCCCGTGCAGGGCATTGACCAAAGCGTGCGCCTGAACCGCGCCCTGTGGCTGCTGGCCGATGGCCTGCGCCAGTTGAAAGCCTGAATCCCCACGCGGCAGGGGCAGGCAGCAGCCCTTGCCGCTTTTCTCGCTGCTGCATCCCAACCGCTAGGAGAAATCACCATGAACGCCATACTCAAAACCGAAGCCGTCGCCATCGAAGCCGCCGCACCGCTGGAAGTGGCCGACCCGACCAAGAACCTGATCTTGGTTCCCCTCTCGCAGTTGCTGCCGCGCCGCTCCAAGCGCAACGTCCGCACGACCCCGCGCCAGTCCATCCCCGAACTGGCCGCGAGCATTGCCCGCATCGGCTTGCTGCAAAACCTGATCGTCATCCTCGCCGCCGATGGCGAGCAATACGAAGTCGTCGCAGGCGACCGCCGCCTGACCGCCTTGAAGCTGCTGGCAAAGAAGAAGCGCATCCCCGCCGACTACGAAGTGCCGTGCCTGCTGGTGCCCGATGCTTCGGCCCGTACCGTCAGCCTCGCGGAGAACGTGCAGCGCGAGAACATGCACCCCGCCGACCAGTTCGCGGCCTTCGCCGCGCTGGTCAAGGAAGGCCGACCCATCGAGGACATTGCCGCCGACTTCGGCGTGTCCCCGCTGGTGGTGCAGCGCCGCTTGAAGCTGGCGAACGTCTCGCCGCGCCTGATGGCCGACTACCGGGCCGGTGGCGTGACGCTGGAACAGTTGATGGCCTTGACCATCACCGACGACCACGCCGCGCAGGAAGCCGCGTTCTATGGTGCGCCGGAATGGCAGCGCAGCCCGTCCAAGCTGCGCGAGCGCCTGACCGAGCGCGAAATCGACGCCGCGCATGCGCTGGTGCGCTTCGTCGGGCTGGACACCTACCGGCAGGCAGGCGGCGGCATCCGCCGCGACCTGTTCGCCGAAGGCGATGCCGGAACCTACCTCACCGATACCGGAGTGCTGGAAGCGCTGGTGCGCGACAAGCTGGAAACGCTGGCAGAAGACGTGCGCGCCGAGGGCTGGGCATGGGTGGAGGCCGTGCCGCATCTTGCCTACGAGGAACGGCAGGCGTTCCAGAACGCCCCGCGCCATCGCCGCGAGCCGACGACCCGCGAGGCCCGCCGCATCGCGTCGCTGGAAACCCGCCTCGAAAAGATCGACGCCGAACTGGAAGATGCCTGCGACGCCGAGGACGAGGCCAAGGCCGAGAAGCTGGAACAGCGGCGCGATCAGGTGATCGGGGAACTGCAAGACGCGGAGGACGCCTTGCAAGGCTATGCGCCCGAGGTGCGCGACGTGGCCGGTGCCATCGTCACCATCGACCGCAACGGCGAGGCCGCCATTCATCGCGGCCTGCTGCGCGAGGCCGAGGCCAAGGCGCTGCGCACGCTCGACAAGCTGCGGCGCGGTTTCGGCGGCACCGAAGGCGAAGCCGCCAACGACGAGCGCGAGGACGACGACGCGCCCAAGGCCGCGAGCCTGTCCGACCGGCTGGCGCAGCGGTTGAGCGCCCACCGCACCGCCGCGCTGCAAATCGAAGTCGCACGGCATCCGCACGTCGCGCTGGCCGCGCTGGTGCATGGCATGGTGCAGACCGTCTTGCAGCCCGACGCCTACGGCGATGGCCTGCCGCTGGGCGTGCGCCTTACGGCGCAAGACCGGCTGGAAGGCATGACCCCGGACTGGCCGGAATCGCCCGCCGCCGTGGCGCTGCGCGAACTGCAACAGGTGGCCGGTGAAGCCTTGCCGGAGGACAGCGCCGAACTGTTCGCCGCGCTGCTGGTGAATTCGCAAGACGAACTGGTGCGCCTGCTGGCGGTTTGCGTGGCCGCGACGGTAGACGTGGTGACGCCTCGCGCCACGACGCACCAGCGCGGCGAGGAACTAGCGCAGGCCGTGGGCCTCGACATGGCCGCATGGTGGAAGCCGACCGCAGAAGGCTACTTCAAGCACGTTTCCAAGGCCGCGATTCTGGATGCCGTGGGCGAGTACGCGCCCGAGCAGGTCAACCGGCTGGCGAAGCTCAAGAAGGCCGACATTGCCAGCGAAGCGGAACGGCTGGCCGATGGCACGGGCTGGATGCCCGCCATCTTCAAGGCCGCAGACCCGCAGGAGGCCGCGCAGGAAGAAGGCCCGGAGCAGGACGCGCCGGAGGATGCCGAAGCAATGGCGGATGAACCCGCCGAGGCGCTGGCCGCTTGACCCGCACCGAAGGCAAGCGCCCCGGCCTCGACCGGGGCGCTTCGCTGGAAGGAGAAGCCACATGACCCGCACCACAAACAGCCGCCCGCGCATGGCGGCGACCTATGCCCCCGGCACGGTACGCGCTCGCCGCTGGCATGGTGAAGGCGACGTGCGCGGCTATCGCCCGCCCTCGGGCTGGATGGCCTGCGCCGACCTCACCGACATTCATCCCATCACGGGCCGCGCCTTGCCGCGTGCCGTGTGGTGGCTCATCGAGACGAAGGAATAGCAGCGGCAGCCCCCGGCACATTGAGCCGGGGGCTGTTCCAAAATCCGGGCGCGGCGGTGGCCGCGCCCGGTTCCAACGTCCAAAACAAAATCGCCCCGTCGCCGCCTTCAGCCAGGCGGGGACAGGGCGGCGCGGGATTCCTCCCGCGCACTTGCTTCACGGCAGTCGGTCGCTATGATGAGCGTACAGCCGCGTCTAGCTGAACCTGCTGCCGGGTTAAACGACGTTCTATACCGCTTCATTCGTTACGTTGACCGTGCCCATTCCTTCGGTCGATGCGTAATCGGCAGACATCGGCCATGTACAGAGGAATTTGGCATGTCTGCATCTACCTATTTTGTTTCCGAGGCCGCCGTCCGCAATCTCAAACAGCGGGCGGAGCGCCGCGTGAGCGGCGTCCGTTCCGCGCATATGAGCGAGGTCGTAGCCGCCGCGCTCGGGTTCAGAACCCATGCGGCGCTGCGCGCCGCACTCGGCGGTCGCGCCACTGCCGAGGCTAGCAAACCGAGCAATGCACGCGCGATCCAGCGGTTGCGGCAGTTGGGCTACAACGCACCAGATGACCTGCATTTGCTACCAGAGCTGGACCGTTCCTACTCGCCGTTCAAGACCTATCCGCTGCGCAAGCAGCGCGGCGTGCGCTGGAACGCATGGCGCAACCTGATGGTCGCGGCGATCAACGCCGGCTTGGAACAGCGCCTGTTCGGGTTGTCCCCGGGCGAGGACTGGTGGGCCGGCGCCGACCCGACGAACGGAGGCGGCGTGCGCGGGTTGTACCGCTTCACCTTCGACGGCCTGCCGGCAACTGCGGCTGTCGCCGCGATTAGCGGCGACGAGTTGGCGATCCACGTACTGCTTGACCCGCGCAATGAGCAGGTCGAAGCCGACTTCAACGACGGCCTGGATGACGGCGCGGCGTGCGCGCACGGCTGGCTGGAACGTCGGCTCGGCGCTTGGATACAGGATGGCGGAGAGGAATTCTCGTGCAAGCGTGCTGTGCAGGCGCGAGTGGCCGCGGTGGTGATTGAGCCGCACGGTTACGCCGACCAAGGCAGCTTCATCCTGTAGAGCGTTCGAGCCAGTTCGTGAGGCGAGAACAGGGCGTGGCGGCACTTATGCGCCGCCGGGCTTTCGGGCTGCGTCCCGTGCCGTCTTTGCCGTCACGGCCATTCGGCTTCAATCCCTCACGCCTGCGCGCCTGCGGCGCTGCGCTTGCCTCCAGGGGAAAGCCTTGCAGGCTATCCCCGCCGCGCGATGCTTGGTGCATCTTCGATGCGGCCGAACCGGCTGCGCTGGATCGGCCTGGCCAGCGCCCCGCCGCGATGGTCGCAACGCTGGCAAACACGCTGGCGCTTGCTGCGGCAGGTTGTGCGGATGCGTGCCGTCCTCAACGCTGGCGGTTCCTGCCCATCACGTCACGAAGGACGGTTCACGGACAACCCGCCCGGCATCGCTATGGAGCTTCCACGCCACGCCTCAAGACCTGCGCCGCAAGGTGCGGCAAGGGCGTTCTCGCTTGTCGTTGGGTGGTTGACCTGGCCCGCGTCAGGGGGCGTGCCGGAGATGCCTTCGGGCGGGGGGGGCGAGCCGGCCCTATCTCCTTTCGGAGCGGTTCGGCCCAAGGCGTCCTTGTCTCGTTGTGAATCCTGGCGGGGGCGCGGCTGCGCCTCGGGCTTCATGGCTGCAACCGTCCGGCGAAAACAATTTCCCCGCCGCTGCGCGGCTTCCTCGCGCAGCAAATTCTTTTCACCTTCCGGTTCTCCACTGCGTTTCGACCGCAAGCGGTGCAGCCAGCCCGTCCCCCGCCGGCCGGATCACAACAAGGACGCGATGGGCGCGAACCTTGTTCAACCGAAAGGAGAAATCATCATGGCCAACATCGGCACCTTCACCACCGACAAAGACGGCTTCACCGGCACGCTGCGCACCCTGACGCTCAACGTCAAGGTCAAGCTGGTTCCCAACGACAAGGGCAGCAGCGAGAACGCCCCCGACTTCCGCCTCCAGGCCGCAGGCCACGACATCGGCGCGGCATGGAACAAGACCAGCGAGGCCGGGCGGGAATACAAGTCCGTGACCCTCGACGATCCTTCGTTCCCGGCTCCGGTCTATGCCCGCCTGATCGAAGGCGAGGACGGCACGCACGACCTGATCTGGTCGCGCAGCAAGCCCCAGGCGGCGTGACCGCCGCAGCGCCCCGCCCATCGCGGCGGGGCGCTGTGCTGTTGGTACAGCACCTATCCAGTCAGCACCTATGAGAAGCAGGCTCGTTCCGAACCGCTATTGGAAATTACACGCCGTTCCTAGCGGATTTAATGTCAAGAAGATTGATCTGGTCAATCTTATCTTTGTGGATCACGATGGTCAGCTTCGCGGGATACTTGAATCGCATTTCGCTGATCCTGAACGTCCACAGCATTATCTTCAGGAGATCCTCGTCGGAAATGTTCTTGTGTCCTTTGATTCGCGTGATTCCCGAACCGAAGATTGTGGTCGATACGCTTTGCTGGGCGTAGACGTTGTTTACCTTGTCCCAGAAATTGATGAGAAACTCAAGGTACTCCGGCATCGTTAGCAGCGCCTTGTTGTTCTCGTCGAACTTGGAGAACGCGGTCAGGAGGTAGTCCTTGTACAGGCAGATCGTGCCTATCTGATATCTTTTCTTCTTCCCCTGTTTCCTGGCCTCGTTCTCATCCAGCACTTCGCTGATATCAAAAGCGTATTCCTCGATGTGGCGGTCCAGTTCGGAGAGTGGGACGCCGAGATGCTTCTGGATGAAAACGCCGTTGAGGGAAGTCTCGCCAATTATCTTGTTATCAACCTGCGTGTCGAAATACTCATTGAAGGCGATTGCCTTCAATCCAGGCTGCTGGAAAATGTCTCCAGTCTTGATCGCGACATCGCTGCCCTCGACATTGATGTCGATACTATTCAGGTTGTTCGACCAGAGCCATATCACCAAGTAGGTGAGCGCCAGTATTACTAAGAAGGCCAAGCCAGCCTTCAGCTTCCACTCGGTAGGGACGTCAACAAAAATAACTACGAATGACAGCGTACCGCTGATGACAGCGGTGATCTCAAGGAATTTCTTGATGACCCGCCTGTCAAAAAAGTTGACCTTCGCCATGACGTGGATCATTCGCTCCGATATGTCGATTGATTATGGGTTGTACCTGTAGATGCCTGGGGCCTTCATGCTCCCAACCATGAACTCGCCGTCCTGCAAGGATTTTTTTATGAGTTCCTTGTTCATTGGGACATGAAGCGTAGGGATTTTGCTCATCGAATCCCGGAATACGGGAAGATTTCCCCACAGGTTCTTGACCGCCTGCTTCAATGATCCACCGACCAGCAGGCTTTCCTTGGTGGCATATTCAGGGTAGACGACGATGACGGGTAGCCCCTGGTCGTTGATCCCGTAGTCGATTTCTTCTCGAAGGGCACGGGAATTCGTCGTGATCGAACTCAAGATGAGGATGATGTTCTTCGAGTTCCGAAGGCGCTCCCTGAGTCTCGGCTTCAGGGTGTATTCCCAATCGCTGCCGTCGCGGACGCTGTAAGTTTTGTCGTGCGAATCGACAAAGGGGAACGTCGCATCAGCGCCTTTCCACATCCGCAGGGTGTTGTAGTATTGAAAATCTTTTGTCGCATTGGCACCCAGCGAGCTGGGATGGAATGGCTCCGCAACGTAGAAGGCGGTGTAGTTTCCATTTCGATATGCCATGGCGCTTCTCAATCTCCGTCTGAATTCAATACCGCCTCAAGTTCCTGGCGAACCTGCGCCAGCAACTCGTCGGCCTTGCGCGTGCTGTCGCCTGCGTAAGCCAGCGTCAGCAGCGTGAGCGGGTGGATCTCCATCACCTCGCACAGCTCGGCCAGTTTGTTCAAGGTCGGGCTTTTAAGGTCGCGCTCCAGGGTACTCATATAGGTGCGGCTCGACACGTCCGAAAACGCTTCTTGGCTCAAGCCACGCGCTTTCCTGACTGTCTTCAAAGCCTTCGCCAATGAGTACCGAGCCGCCACCTATGGTTCCCCTGAAAAACCAAGATGACAACTCATTGCGCTCTATAGGGCTACAATCTATAGTGTTCATTGTTGTTCTCCGCTTTCGTGCCTTTACGGAAATCCGTATCGACGGGTTCCAGCAAAGCCACAGAACCGCATCCGTGCTTGCGCACGAAGGCGTACATCCGTTTTCGCGGTTCTGCGCTTCGACGTGGAACAGCATTTGTGCATCATTGGATTTGTGGGATTGCCGACCATGCCCCAGTCACTCACCACCGCCCCGGAGCGCGCGCAACTGCTCGCCAACGGCGCGGCCCGTGCCGCTGGCCGGGCCATCGACCCGGTGCCCGTGGTGCGCCTGTTCACGCCGGACGCGCACGTGACCTGGCTGCTGGCCGCGCTCGACCCCGTCGATGGCGATACCGCCTGGGGCCTCATCGACCTGGGGATCGGGATGCCGGCGCAAGGCACCTTCAAGCTGTCCGAGCTGGCCGGCATCGTCGGGCCACGCAAGCAGCCCGTGATGCGCGATCTCTATTTCCAGCCCACGCGCACACTGTCGGAATACACCTGCTTGGCCGAGCAAGACGGGGCTATCCCGGACTGAGCACAGCCCACTGTGACTTTTTCAGTCTGGTGTCATACCGGGCAGGTCTCAATCAGCATTCTTGCGGCGCAGCCGCACCAGTCTGATCCAAATAGACATGATGCCCGACGCGGGCTACGGCAGGCTGGTCTGTACGGCGCCCCACCTCGGGGCGTTGCCGCCGCAGCATTGAGACAACTACCGCAACGCATCGGAGCCAATCGGTCTTGACAGTCCCAACTATCTTTTTTCCCCATGACGTTCTGATGATGGCGATGTAGCGCGTAGCCCTGCCGTGGCGGCCTGTCCTGTTCGCAGGGAGGTTGCGCCATGGTCGATCCCCATCACGTCGCGCATTGGTATCCGACTGCCGCTTACCTGTACGTCCTTTGGCTGGATACGCTCGCGCTCGCCTGGGAGTACCTGCGCAGGCATCCCGACTACCGGCTTGACTGGCTGCGCCGTCATCGCCGGCCTGAAGCAGCGCATCGCTGGGGCTTGCGCCTGCTGGAAGACCCTGCCTTGGATGCGCGTGACGCGCATCCCGCTTGGCTGCCTGGTCATGCGGCCGTGGTGCAGCTCTATCCCGATGCCGACCCGCCGCAGGATGCCGCCACCTTCGCGTTCTGGTGCATCCCCGGCCACAAGCAACTTCTCCACGACGGCAAGGGGCTGGCGCTGATCGCGCGCAGCCCAGGCCATTGCCTGCGCTTCGCGTTGGCGTCCGCCCTGGAAGACGGCATGGCCGTGGCCTATGCCCATCGCGGCGGCGCTGCCGCGAATGCGCGTCGCCATACGCACGGCCCAGCCTTGGCCGACGCCAAGCCCAGGCCAACACCTGCCGCGCTGCTGGAGCTGCACACCTTGCAGGCGCTCGACGCGACCCTGGCGGGCGCATCCTTGCGCGATGTCGGCGAAGGGCTGTTCGGTGCCGAGGCCGTGGCCGATTGGTACAGCGATGGCGGCCTGCGCTCCAAGGTGCGCCGCCTGGTGCGGCGCGGCGATGCGCTGATGCGCGGCGGCTATCGCCGATTAGCACAGCTTCCGCCGCTTGAGAAGGGTCGTTTTGATGCGGACGCAAAACGGCCCTGATCGGAAACCTCTCGCTTCTTGAGACTGCCTCCATCCGGTCGCGCTGTGTGGCCGGGCGTTTTCAAACGATGGAGGTTCACACCATGCGTCCCGCTCCTTTGCGGCCTGCCGCCACTGTCTCGACCGCTGCCGCGCAACCTCAACGCTATCTCACCAACGACGAAGCCGCCGAGTACCTACGCCTATCGCCGCGCACGCTGGAAAAGCAGCGCGTGATTGGCGGTGGCCCGCGCTTTCGCAAGTTCGGCCGCCGTGTCATGTACGCCGTGGCCGACCTCGATGCCTGGGCTGCCGACCGCAGCTTCGAGACGACCTCCGATCCCGAATACGCCGAGCACCACTTGGCCGACAGCCGTGCGCGCTGATCGGCGGCGCGCGGCAGGCCATCGCCATGTCCAGCACCGCGCTGCCGTCTCGGCAGCGGCCGTTGCAGGAGCGCGAACAGCTCGACCTGTTCCGCGCCTTGCCCGGCGACATGGCGCCGCGCGACAGCCAGGACTTGATGGCCTATCCGTTCTTCTCGCTCGGCAAGTCCAAGCGGGTCAAGCCCATCGACTTCCGTGCGGGCAACGTGACGATCCGCGTGGAGGGCACGGCCGAACACGGCATCGCCACGATCTGGGATGCGGACGTGCTGATCTGGGCTGCCTCGCAGATCGTGGAGGCGAAGGACGCGGGCCTGCGGCCCTCGCGGCTGATGCGCGCCACGCCCTACGAGATCCTGCGCTTCATCGGGCGCGGCAAGTCGCTGCGCGACTACCAGCGCCTCAAAGCGGCCTTGGATCGGCTGCAATCGACCACGGTGGCCACGTCCATCCGCGAGACGACCGGGCGGCGCCTGCATCGCTTCTCGTGGATCAACGAATGGAAGGAACTGGCCGATGCCAACGGCACGCCGCTGGGCATCGAGCTGATCCTGCCGGACTGGTTCTACGCCGGCGTGCTCGACGCCGCCCTGGTGCTGACCATCGACCCGGCGTATTTCCGGCTGACCGGCGGCATCGAGCGGTGGCTGTACCGCCTGGTGCGCAAGCACGGCGGCAAGCAGGAATACGGCTGGCAATTCGACTTCCGCTACCTGCACCAGAAGTCCGGCAGCACTGCGAAGCCCTACGACTTCGCCTGCGACCTGCGCGCGCTGGTCGCGCGGCAGTCGCTGCCCGGCTACGTCCTGGGCATCGAGAGGATGCCGGACAACGGCATGGAACTGCTGACGTTCCGGCCCGTGCCGCATACGGCACGGGGATAACTCCGGGAGAGCCTGTGAATGGTGTCGTGCTATCAGGCGTGCGGGGTATCGTGCTATCGGGCGTGGGACTATCGTGCTATCAGGCGTGCCGATCGGCCGCAAACCCGCACCAGCACTGGGTTTCCCCGCCCTCTAACTTCCCTAACTTAATTTCTCTAACTTTTAGTAGAGAAACGCCGCTGCGGTGGACAACCACCACGCGGCCGCAAACGCCGCGACAACAGCCGGGCTTTCCAGCAGGGAGGGCCAGGTCATGATCGTCGCGCTGCTCAACCAGAAAGGCGGCGTGGGCAAGACCACGCTTGCTACGCACATCGCCGGCGAGCTGGCGATGCGCGGCCAGCATGTCGTGCTGCTGGACGCCGACCCGCAGGGTTCATCGCTGGACTGGACGCAGCGCAGAAGCCAGCAAGGCTTGCCACGGCTGTTCAGCGCCGTCGGCCTCGCACGCGAAACGCTGCATCAGGAAGCGCCAGAACTCGCCAGGCGGGCAGATCACGTCGTCATCGATGGGCCGCCGCGCATCGCCGCCTTGGCGCGCTCCGCGCTGCTGGCGGCTGAGCGCGTGCTGATCCCGGTGCAGCCCAGTCCCTACGACCTCTGGGCTTCAGCTGAAATGGTGGCGCTGATCCGCGAGGCGCAGGTGTTCCGGCCGGCGCTGCGCGCGGCCTTCGTCATCAACCGGCGCGTCAGTACCACCGTGATCGGGCGCGAAGCGCGCCAGGCGCTCGCAGACCAGCCGCTTCCTGCGCTGCGCGCGGAAGTGCATCAACGCATCGTGTTCGCCGACAGCGTGGCCGCTGGCCGGCTTGCACGCGAGACGGCGCCGAACAGCGCCGCCGCCCGCGAGATCACGGCGCTGGTGGACGAATTGCTGCGGTGGCCGTCATGACAGAGAAGCCGCCACCGAACAGCAAGCGCAATGCCAAGCGCGTCGGCATCGGCGCGCGTCCGCCCGCGAATCCACACGCCGAGGCGTGGATTCGTCAGGGCGACGCCGATGCGCTCAACAAGGGCGACCTGTACACCGCACGTCTGACCCTCGACATCACGCCCGCCATGCGGGCGCGCATCAAGGTGTCGGCCTTCACGCAGGGCGTGACCGTTGCCGATCTGTTGCGCGGGCTGCTGGAGCGAGAGTTTCCAGAACACCGCAGGGAGAGCACACCATGAACGCATCCGCTTCGCCTGCCGCTGGCGCGGCCACGGCTGCGCTCGCAGCACCTTCCGGCCAGCCTGCCAACGCGCCGCTGACGCGCGTGGCGCTGGCCTACATCGAACCACGCTTCAAGCTCTATCTGCGCTTCGGTGAACCCGCGCGCACGCTCCAGCTCGACCGCTGGCGGCGTTGCGCGGTGTTCCTGCCGGGCGCCGTGTTTTGCCGCATCCGCTGGCAGGCCAACGACTACGGCACCGTGCGCTGGCAGCTCATGGTCATGCAGGCTTGCACGCCGCTGGACGCGGCGCAGCGCATCCCCGGCGTGCAGCCGGGCGCGCGCCTGCTGCTGCACGCCGAGGGAGAAAATCAGGTGCGCGCCATGCTGGAACGCATCGACGCCATCGAGGCGCTGGGCATCGCACCTGTCGGTGCCTCGCCCGCGTACTGGCGCACGCTCGCCAACCGGCTTGCTGCGCGCCTGCCGCTGCCGGAGTACACCGCCGAGCGGCACGCCGCCTGGCTCGCAGGGAGGGCGCTGCCATGACCGCCGCTTGTGCTGCCGACACCGCGCCGCATCCTCGCTCGCGCCTGCGCACTCGTATCGTGCTGGCGGGCCTGTCCGCCTGCGGCCTCGCTGCGCTGGCCTGGGCATCCTTCGTGCATCCGCTGCCGCGCCTGATCTACAACCCGTCCGACAGTGTGGCGATCGGCTGGTATCGCGTCGATCCGCTGGGCCACGGTGCCGGCTCGCTGCCACGTCCGTTGTCCGTAGGCAGCATCGTCCTGACCACGATGCCGGCAGATGCCGCCGCGCTGGCTGCGCAGCGCGGCTACCTGCCGGCTCACGTACCGCTGCTCAAGCGCGTGGGCGCCATCGCGCCGCAGGAGGTGTGCATCACCGGCCGCATCGTCCGCATCGACGGCGTGCCTTCGGCCGCCGTGCTGCCCGCTGACCGTTGGGGCCGGCCGCTGCCATCCTGGCAGCAATGCCGTCGCCTTCAACCCGGCGAACTGTTCCTGTTCAGTGTGACCAACCCGGCGTCGTTCGACAGCAGGTACTTCGGGCCGGTCAGCGCGTCCGCCGTGATCGGCATCGCGCATCCAATCTGGCTGGAGGCCCGTCCATGATGGCGGCCGATTCGCTGCACGTTGCCGTGCATCTCATCGTGCCATCGGGCGTGCCGATCCGTTGGCTTTCCGCATGTCGTCGCGCGTGCAGTGCGGGCGCATCCGCGCTGCACTTCGCGCTGCCTTCCCATGTGCAGGCGTCTTGCCTCGAACGCGCCTGGCCTGTGGCCGTCGCCGCGTTCGCAGGCGCGCTGGCTGCCCACGCAGCAGCACCGCCGGGCCGCCGCTGCCCGGAGCGCCAGCGAGGGGCAAAGGCGGAAGGCAAGACAAAAGGACGCGGCACCGGGCCGCGTCGAAAGCCAGTCTGCACGTGGGGTTGGCGCAGCACGGCGCGGCTTCGCTGCCGTGCTGCTTGTGGCGCGAAGCTCGCGCCAATGCAGGCATGTCTGCGTGCTTCGCACGACAGGACACGCCGTAACTTGCAGGGAGCACAGCCATGACCGACCGCCGCGACGACGATTTCCGCATCCGCCCCAGCGCCCCGAAGAATCGGGGCCAGGGCTTCGTCTCCAAGGTGCTCAAGCAGGCAGACAAGGCCAGCGCCGGCAAGTCCTCGGTGCGCCGTTCGGCGTCGGCGCATGGCACCGGCCAGCGGCCCGGCTCGCGCCTGGGGCGCGGCCACACGGCGGCGCGCTTCGCGGGGGCGAAGCTGATGCCCATGTCGCGGCGCGTGACCATCAAAACGCTGCTGGTCAACCAGCGCCAGGCCAGCCCGCAGTCGCTCGCCAAGCACCTGCGCTACATCGAACGCGACGGTGTGGGCCGCGATGGCGAGCCGGGCCAAGCCTACGGGCCGCAAACCGATGCCGCCGACCTCGACGCCTTCAAGGAACGCTGCGCCGACGACCGGCACCATTTCCGCTTCATCCTCTCGCCCGAGGATGGCGCGGAGCTGGAAGACCTGCGCACCTACACGCGGCACCTCATGGGCCGCATGGAGGCCGACCTGGGCACGGGCCTCGATTGGGTGGCGGTCAACCACTGGAACACCGACAACCCGCACACGCACATCGTCGTGCGCGGGCGCGACGACACCGGCAAAGACCTCATCATCGCGGGCGATTACATCGCCGATGGCTTCCGCCATCGCGCCGCCGAGCTGGCCACCGAATGGCTGGGGCCGCGCACCGAGCTGGAGATCCAGCAGACCTTGCAGCGCGAGGTGGAGCAAGAGCGGTGGACGAGCCTGGATCGCACCCTGCAACGCGAGGCAGGCGAGGGCGGCCGAGTGCAGATCGAACGCTTCAACGAACCGCGGCTGCAATGCCAGCGCCTGCTGCTGATCGGCCGGCTGCAACGCTTGCAGCGCCTGGGCCTGGCCGACGAAATGCAGCCCGGCACCTGGGCCGTCCATGCCGACGCCGAAAAGACCCTGCGCGTCCTGGGCGAGCGTGGCGACATCATCCGCACCATGCAGCGGGCCATGCGCGGCGAGCCGCGCGAGCTGGCGGTGTTCGAGCCGGGAGACGACGGCCGAACCATCCTCGGCCGCGTGGCCGCGAAGGGGCTGGCCGACGAGCTGCGAGACCGGGGCTATCTGGTCATCGACGGGGTGGATGGCAAGGCCCACTACGTCGCGCTCAACGCCCGCGACGAGCTGGCGAACTACCCAGCCGGTGCCGTGGTGGAGGTGAAGGGATCGGCCGACCTGCGCGCCGCCGACAAGAACATCGCCGCACTGGCGAGCGGTGGCCTGTACCGCACCGATCATCACCTCGCCATCGCGCAGGGTCAGGCCGTACCGGGCCGCGATCCGCAGGAAGTCGTCGCGGTCCACGTCCGCCGGCTCGAAGCCCTGCGCCGGGCCGGCATCGTGGAGCGCGTGGCCGAAGGGCTATGGAAGGTGCCGGACGACCTGGCCGAGCAGGGCCGCCGCTACGACGCGCAGCGCCTGGGCGGCGTGGCCGTTGAACTGAAATCGCACCTGCCCATAGAGCGGCAGGCCCGCGTGATCGGGGCCACCTGGCTTGACCAGCAGTTGATCGGCGGCGGCTCGGGCTTGGGCGACCTGGGCTTTGGCGGCGAGGCCAAACAGGCGATGCAGCAGCGCGCCGACTTCCTGGCCGAACAGGGGCTGGCCGAGCGGCGCGGGCAGCGCGTAATCCTAGCCCGGAATCTGTTGGGCACGCTGCGCAATCGGGAATTGGCGCAGGCCGCCAAGGACATTGCGGCCGAAACCGGCTTGGAGCACCGGCCCGTGTCCGACGGCCAACGCGTGGCTGGCATCTACAGGCGTTCCGTCATGCTCGCTAGCGGGCGCTACGCGATGCTTGATGACGGCATGGGATTCAGCCTGGTGCCGTGGAAGCCGGTGATCGAGCAGCGGTTGGGACAACAACTCGCTGCGACCATTCATAAAGGATCGGCTTCCTGGGAACTCGGAATTCGTCGAGGTATATCTATTGGATAGAAGCTAGTCTTCCGTCAACAGGTGTAGCCATCTCTTGCTAGCGGCTTCCATAGAACTTTTCCACGAACGAGCGACGGTAACTCTGGTGGCAGGCTAGGCAGCTTTGCTGGGTTTTGGAGAAAGCCGCGATGACTGCTTGGCCGTCATTCCGCTGGGCAGCCTCGCCCATGGCGGTCGCGGCGTCATGGACCTGTCCATCAAGACCCCGAAACTTTCCAGCGTCTGCCCCAAGCCAGGCAAGGATGCGCATCTTTTCCGACATGGACGGCTCGGCATGCTTGGCGATTCGTGGTGCTAGCTCGGTGACCAGTGGCCAGTCTTCTTTGGAGATCGCGCCCGTGACGGCTTGCATGTCGCGCCCGAGTCTTTCCATTATGGTACGAAGCGCCATTGGCTTTGCCGCCTCTACGGACTGCGCACCGAGTGCCGCGGCGAAGGTTGCCAAGAGCACGGACAGCGAAAATGTGAAGAACGATCTGGGTTTCAAGGGCTGGTTCACGAATTTCTCCATTGATGTTTTGACGAATGCTTTGGGTCTAACGAATGGTTGCAGGTGCCCTCAAAATTCCAAACTCAGCGCGATCGATCCGAATGCGTGATAGCCCGCCTGCTGGTCGAACTCGCGGGTTCTCCAAACGCGCATCACGGCAAGCCGCACGCCACGTCCAGCAACGATCCATTGGCTGCTGATGCCGAGAGCTGCTTGCGCGACCCAAGGCCGCCGGCTGACATGGTGGCTATTCCGGAACATGTTTCCGTCGAGTGAGAAGTCCCAGGCGACGGCTTTACCCTCCAGGTTCAGGAAGACATGTGCCCCAGGTTTGGGCGCCAGGACCGATTGCGGCGTTGTCGTGCGCAGATCGGCAACACCAGAGGGCGGGCGGTTCTCCGCGCCAGGGCGGATCGGATAGCTGCCGAAGTCGTTCGGTATGTTCCAGCCCGCGCGAAACTCCACGCCGGTACTGGCGGCGGTTTCGATGTTTCCAACCCGCAGGGCATAGCCGCCGATCACGTCGCTGCCCCATCCAGGGCGGACCGCGCCCTCCGTGTACGGCTTGAACTTGCGTTCCATGGCCATCTGAAATTCCGGCTCGTTGCGCAACTGGTTGTCCCAGCCGCGAAAGCGCTCAATGCCGCGTGCCCGATGCACCAGATCCTGGGATTGCTCGGCCAGCGACCAGGGGCCGATCACGCCCAGGGTCAGCTCACGCACGTCAAGGATTTCGTAGCTTGCGGCTTGTGGATGGATGCGGCGATTCCACGCCAAACCCAGGTAGAGCAAACCAGCGTACGGTCGATCATCTGGAATCACATCGGTGCGCGTCTTGTTCTCGGGCGTGTACATGACTTGGCCAAAGCGCACAACGAGGTTTTGCGACGACGAGTGGGCGCCGGCGTCGTGCCAGAAGCCTGGATCAGCCCAGCCGATGAAGCGGGCGTACAAGCCAATCGGCTGGGGCAGGCATTCCGGACGGAGCCCGCCTTGCAGATCGCGTGAGACTGCTGTTAGCGCGACACCGTTGGTGTAGTTGCGATCGGAGCCGGTGAACAAATCGTTCTCCAGACGCAGAGTGCCGCCCCGCCAGCGCAGGGATTGCTCTGGTGAGCAGGAGGGAGGATTTGCAGAGAGCGAGACTTCGGAACCGAAAGCAGCAATCGGGCTGAACAATGCACCCGTAATCAACAAGGCGGCGCACTGCATCGGCTGCCGCACCTTGGTGCCGCGCAGGCTCCAGAGATACCCGTCGATGCCAATCATGTTGCCCCATCGCCTGCCGCCCTGTTGACGTAAAAGCGTTCGAGGGCACTGACGATTTCCTCCGCTTCGTCTACGCAGGTGAACAAGTCGAGATCGGATGGAGAGACATAGCCTTCGTCGAGCAGAAGATCGAAATCAACTACGCGACGCCAGAATGCACGGCCGACCAGCACCACCGGAATACGCTGCATCTTTCCGGTCTGGATCAAGGTGAGCACCTCGAACAGCTCATCGAGCGTTCCATAGCCACCGGGGAATGCCACCAAGCCCTTGGCGTGCAACAAGAAGTGCATCTTGCGCAGCGCGAAATAGTGGAACCTGAACGCCAGGTCCGGGCACATGTAGGGGTTGGGTGCCTGTTCGTGCGGCAGCGTGATGTTGAGGCCAATCGAGCGTGCGCCAACCTCGAAAGCACCGCGGTTGGCGGCCTCCATGATGCCGGGACCACCCCCGGTGACGACGACGAAATCACGTCGGTTCTGCTGCTGAAAACGCGCCGAAATCAGACCCGAGAAACGCCTCGCTTGCTCGTAATGACGTGCCTGTTCGACCCGGCGGTGGGCTCGCGCGAGCTCTTGCCGCAGCCCGGCATTCTCCGCAGTGACGAGCGCCTGACGCTCCAGCGCGCCAAGGCGGGCTTCTGCCGTCTCGGTATCGCTCACGCGTGCGCTGCCGAAGACCACTACCGTCGAGCGGATGCCTTTCTCGTGCAGGATGCGCTCAGGTTTGAGTAGTTCGAGCTGCAGTCGCAGCGGCCGCAGTTCGTCCTGGCCAAGCAGTTCGATGTCTTCGTACGCAAGACGGTACGTTGGCGACTCGCGGATGGCGCGCAGGCGTTCAGCGAGATCTTCGGCGGGCTTCATCACTCGTGCGCCAGAAAGTCCGGCCAGCGCAGCGCATGACCATGCTCGGGCACCGTGACCTGCCAGCCGAGTTGCTGTTGCAGGAGTTCGGCGAAGGCCTGCGCGGCAGACAGTTCCCCATGCACCACGAAGGTTTGCGCCGGTGGGTGAACAAAACCCCGAGCCCAATTCAGCAACGCCTTCTGGTCGGCATGCGCCGAGAGGCCGCCCATGCTGTGGATCGCCGCACGTACCGGGATGTCCTCACCGAAGATGCGTACACGTTCGGCCCCCTCGATCAGGCGCCGGCCAAGCGTCCCCTGCGCCTGGAAGCCGGGAAACAAGATACTGCATTCCCGGCGTGGCAAGTTGTGGCGCAGGTGGTGCCGGATACGTCCCGCATCGCACATGCCACTGGCAGAGATGATGATGGCCCCGGAGCGGATCCGGTTCAGCGCCATGGACTCTTCAGCGCTCGCTGTGAAACTCAGGTATGGGAGGTTCTCGCCGCGCGCGTGCCATCCTGCCAACCGCTTCGCCTGTTCGTCGAACAATTCGAGATGTTCACGCGTGATGCGTGTGGCCTCGGTGGCCATCGGCGAATCGACGAATACCATCGGTTGTCGCAACCGCCCCTCGCAGGTGAGTCGATGCAGGTGGTAAAGGACTTCCTGGGTTCGGCCAACCGCGAAGGCCGGCACGATGACGTTGCCGCCGCTCTCGAAGAGGGTTTTCTCGACGATGCTGATCATCTCCTCTTCGGTTGCCGAGAAATCCTTGTGTTGGCGGTTGCCGTAGGTGGACTCGATGATGAGGATGTCGGCGTCCTCGATGGGTGTCGGGTCGCGAAGGATCGGGCGCCCCGGCTGGCCGAGGTCACCACTGAAAACGAGCTTTGTCGGATAGCCATACTCGGTCACCCAGACTTCGATGATGGCCGACCCAAGAATGTGCCCGGCATCGCGGAAACGGGTGCGCACCCCCACGCGGGGCGCGAACTCCCGGTCGTATTCGATGCCTCGCACCTGCTGCAAGCAGTCGCTGGCATCCTGCAGGGTATACAGGGGTGACAGCGCGGTCTTCTCTTTGAACCGCTTGGCATCCCGCTTCGCATCGCTTTCCTGGATGTGAGCGCTATCGGGCAGCATCACCCCGAGCAGATCAACCGTGGCTGGCGTGGCGTAAATAGGCCCCGTGAATCCTGCGCGCGTGAGTTTTGGCAATAGCCCGCTGTGGTCGATGTGGGCATGGGTCAGGAGCACGAAATCAATCGATGCCGGGTCGAACGGGAATGGCTCATGGTTACGTGCCGCCGCCGTGCGTCCGCCCTGAACCATGCCGCAATCCACCAGGAAGCGTACGTTGAGCGCTTCCACCAAGAAACACGACCCGGTAACTTCGCGCGCAGCGCCCAGAAAATGCAGTTTCATGGGACCTTCACTCCGGATTTTTCTTTTGTATCGGGCAAGTGCCCAGGCCAAGCAGACGGTAGCCCGGACAGCGACCGGCCAGGCCGGTGACGAGGGGCATGATTCCGATGAGCCCCAGCCAGCGCCAGGGTGAGTCCAGCCACAACGGCAGGCTGAGCAGAATCAGCCCGAGGACGATGCGGACAATGCGGTCGACACTTCCAACGTTGATTTGCATGATGGTCTCCTTGTGTTTCGTCAGCGGCTTGAAAACGCGACGGGGGCGGCAGCGCCCCGCGGCGGATGGATTGCGGTTGATGGCGCGGTGGATGTGTCCCAGCCACCGCCAAGGGCCTTGTAGAGCGCCACCAATTGCACGGCCGCGTTGGCATGGGCCCGCGCGGCTGCGGTTTCGGCCTCGTGCAGGCTGCGCTGGGCGGCCAGCAGCTCGACCAGGGCGATGTCGCCCGCGGCGTAGCGAGCTTTGGCGTGGCCGTAGCTGGTGCGTGCGGCATCCAGTGACATGCCACGGCGCTCAAGCGTGTCCAGTCCGCCGTGGTAGTCGCCCAGGGCGCGCTCGGCGTCGCCCAGCGCCGTCAGCACGGCCTGCTCATAGGCCAGCGCGGCCTGTCGCTCGGCCGCCTCGCGTGCCCGAATTTCGGCTCGCACACGGCCACCGTCGAACAGGCGCCAGGAAATCAGCGGCAGGATGGAAAAACGCGAGCTGGATGCATCGAACCAATCGCCCGTACTGAGCGCTTGGAACCCGCCGCCGACACCGATGGAGAGTTTGGGGAACAACTCGGCCGTGGCCACGCCGATGTCGGCGGAACTCGCTGCCAGGCGACGTTCCGCAGCCAGCACGTCCGGGCGCCGGCGCAGCATCTCTGCGCGCTCGCCCACCGGCAGCGCCCGCAGCGTGCTCGGCGTCAAGGGGCCATCCAGCAGTGCCAGCTCCCGCTCCGGCGGCGCGCCCAGCAGCACGCCCAGGCTGAGTATCGCGGCGCGCTGACGCGCCTGGATATCCGGGATGAGCGCGTTGACTGCTGTCCATTGGGCGTACGCCGCCTCCACGTCGGCGGCCGACGCGTCGCCCAGCGCATGCCGCAGGCGCACCAATTCCAAGGTCTGCTGCAGCGTATCCAGTGTGGCCTGTTGTGCGTGCAACTCGTAGCGGGCGCCGACGGCGGTGAACCAAGTGCGTGCGACCTCGGCCACGATGCGCATGCGTATGCCCTGCGCCTCGGCTTCGGTCGCCTGCAGGCGGGCGCTGGCGCCTTCCAGCGCCCGCCGCTTGGCCCCGAACAAGTCGGCCTCCCAGGCCGCGTCGAAGCCCGCGTCGTAGATGGTCTGCGTGGCGTCAAGGCCGGGGATCGAACCTACGGGCAGGGGTCCGTTCTCGCTTTGACGGCGCCGGTTGACGCTCGCGCCAGCGGCGGCGGTGGGCAATGCCTCGCCGGCCACACGATCGCGCAGGGCGCGTGCCTCATCGATGCGTGCCGCAGCGTGGCGCAGATCCAGGTTCTGTGCCAGCGCCGTGGCCATCAGGCGATCGAGGATGGGATCGTCCAGTGCAGACCACCATTGGCTCAAGTCTGCGGACTGGGATTCGCTTGCCAACGGCAAGCTCCAGCCGCTGCCGACGTCGACCGGCGGCGGCTCGCGGTAGTCGGGGCCCACGCTTGCGCAGGCAGTCAGCAGCACGCAGGACAGGGCCAGCACGAGCGGACGCGCGCGCCCAGGGGTCAGGCCGGTGACGGTTGCGCGAAGAAAGGGAGTGCGGGGCTTGGATTTCATTGCAGGCGTCCTCGGACGAATACGGTGGCCATGGTCAGCGTGGCGAGGGCGATGACCGCCAGCGGCCACAGGCTGGCGAGAATGTCACCGGGCGGCATGGCCTTGAGAAAGCTGCCTTCGACGATGATGAGGAAATGGGTCAGTGGGATGGCCTGAGCCAGCCATTGCAGGACGACAGGCATGTTTTCCACAGGCGTCGCAAAGCCGGACATCAGCACCGCCGGCACGCCGATGGCGAACGCTCCCAGGATGGCCTGCTGCTGCGTCATGCTGACCGCGGAAATCATCAGACCGATGCCGACCACCGAGGCGATGAACAGCACCAGGCTGGCAAGCAGAAGTGCGAACGAGCCGGTAAATGGAATGCCGAACAGGAACACGCCTGCGCTGATCATGAACAAACCCAGCAGCGTGCCGATCGCCAGCGCCGGCAGCGACTTGGAGATGATGATCTCGGGCGTCGAGGTGGGCGACACCAGCAACTGGTCGAAGGTGCCAAGCTCGCGTTCGCGTGCAATCGACAGCGAGGTGATGAGCAGCGCGCTGAACAGCGCCAGGATGCCCGTCAGGCCGGGCACGATGAACCAGCGGTAGACCAGATTCGGGTTGAACCAGTGGCGCACGACCACGGGCGTTGGTGCCTGGGCGTCGGGCACGACCTCGGCGCCGACATCGGCGGCGATTGTGGACAGATAGGCCACGGTGATCTGCCCGGAGTTGCTGCGCCGGCCATCGACCAGTACCTGCGCGCGGCCACTTTCGCCGGCGGCGATGGAGCGCGAGAAATCCACCGGGATGGCGAGCGCGGCGATCACCTCGCCACGGTCGATCAGCTCGTGGAGTTGCTGTTGGCTGTCGACATGCCGGACGTGGGTGATGAAGCGGGCGCTGTCCAGGCGCTGTACCAACTCGTGCGACCAGCGCCCCGCATCCTGATCGTAGACGGCGATATCGACGTTGCGCACTTCCAGCGTCGCGGCAAAGGCGAACACCAGCAACTGCAGGATCGGCGGCACGAACACCACCATGCGGCTGCGCGGGTCGCGCAGGACGCTGAGCACTTCCTTGATGAACTGGGCGCGCAGGCGGGTGAACGAGAATGCGGAAGTCAACATCGCGTCACTCCAGGTTCTTGCGCGTGGCGCGCTTGGCGATCACGAAGAACAGCCCCCCGATCGCCGCCATGGCCGCCAGGTTGGGCAGGAACACGGCCCAGATGTCGCCGGCCAGGAACACCGTCTTCAGCGAATCGACGAAGTAGCGCGCCGGCACCACCAAGGTGATGGCGCGGATCGGTGCCGGCATGGCGTCGATCTCGTACAGAAAGCCCGACAACATGAAGGCCGGCAGGAAGCCCGTGAACAGCGCGATCTGCGCTGCCAGGAACTGGTTGCGTGCCAAGGAGGAAATCAGCAGACCCTGACCCAGCGCCGGCACCATGAACACCGCCGACAGCAGCAGCAGCGCCGCCAGCGAGCCCCGCATCGGGACCCCGAACACGAACACCGCCAGCGCCGCCGCACCCAGCGTGGACAGCATGCCGAGCACGAAGTACGGCAGCAGCTTGCCGATCAGGATTTCGGCCACCGAGGCCGGCGTGGACAGCACCGCCTCCATGGTGCCGCGCTCCCATTCACGCGCCACCACCAGTGCAGTCAGCATGGTGCCGATGATGGTCATGACGATGGCGATGGCACCGGGAATCAGTGCGCGGCGGCTTTCCAGCTCGGGGTTGAACCAGTAGCGCGGTTCCAGCATGACGGCCTGCGCTGGTGCTCCGACGTCCAGTCCGGCACGCCAGGACTGGACCACGCCGCGGGCGTAGTTCTCGACGTAGTTGGCGGTATTGGGGTAGGAGCCGTCGGTGACGATCTGCACCAGCGGCTCGCTGCCACGCTGGGCCAGCCGCTGCTCGAAATCCTGCGGGATCACCACGTAGCCGCGCAGGTCGCCTGAGACCAGCTGGTCGGCCACTTCGCGCCGGTCATGGGCGAAGTGGGCATCCAGGAACTTTGTGCCGGCAAAGGCCGCCGCAAGCTCCTGCGCTGCAGCGCCGGGCGACTCCAGCACCACGCCGACGCGGACATCCTTCGCATCCAGCGACACCGCATAGGCGAACAGCAGCAGCAACACCACCGGCAGCACGAACGCGATCAGCAGCGTCGAGGGGTCGCGCAGCGCCTGGTAGCTTTCCTTGGTGACCAGGGCGATCAAGCGCCGCAGATCAAAATGGCGCAGGTCGGTCTGCTGTGGTCCATTCCCGTCCTTGTGCTTTGTGGTGCCGTTCATGTGGCGGCCTCCAGCTCGCGGTCCGCCGACTCCACCAGGTGAATGAAGGCGTCCTCCATCGTCGGGTCGGGTCGTTCGGGGCTGACCGCCGAACGTTTGAGCGCGTCGGGCGTATCCAGCGCAATCAGTTGCGCACGCGAGAGCATGGCCACGCGGTCGCAGTATTCGGCCTCGTCCATGAAGTGGGTGGTGACCATGATGGTCACGCCCTTGCGGGCCAGTCCGTTGATGTGGGTCCAGAATTCGCGCCGGGTGATCGGGTCCACGCCCGAAGTGGGTTCATCTAGGAACAGCACGGGCGGCCGGTGCATCAGCGAACAAGCCAATGCCAGGCGCTGCTTGTGGCCCAGCGGCAGGGAATCGGGCGTGGCGGACAGCCAGTCGCCCAGATCGAAGGTTTCGATCATCTCGGCAATGCGCTCGCGCCGGGTGTTGCCTTCCAGTCCGTAGACGCCGGCCGAGAATTCCAGGTTCTGCTGCACCGAGAGCAGGCCGTAGAGCGAAAACTTCTGCGCCATGTAGCCGAGCCGGCTCTTGGCTGCGCCGGTGGCGCGGCGCAGATCATGGCCCACCACATGCGCTTCGCCAGCAGTTGGTTTCATCAGGCCGCACAACATCTTGAAGGTGGTGGACTTGCCGGCGCCGTTAGGGCCGAGCAGGCCGAAGATTTCGCCCTTTTGCACCTCGAAGCTGACCTTGTCGGTGGCGGTGAACTCGCCGAAGCGCTTGGTGAGGTTTCGGCACGACACGGCAATGTCGGAACCCAGCTCAACCGGCGGCAGACGCTCGGCCAGCGTCGAAGTGCCGCCGGGGCCGCCACCGAGCAGATCGATGAAGGCGTCTTCGAAGCGCGCGGGCACCTGCGCCAGCTCCACTCGCGCCTGATCGGACAGGGCCTGGAGCTGCTCCGCTTGAGCGCCCTCGCGCAACACCACGCGCACGCCGGCGCCCTGGATCACGCCATCGCTCACGCTGGGCAGGTCGAGTGCCTGGGTCAGGACCGCTCGGCGCTCGGCACCGACGTCTTCCAGACGGAAACTGCGGCCTTCGAGCTGCGCGGTCAGCTCCTGCGGCGGGCCATCGAACAGGAGCTTCCCTTGGTTCAGCAGCAGCACGCTCTCGCAGCGCTCGGCTTCGTCGAGATAGGCGGTGGACCAGACCACGGCCATGCCTTCATCGGTCAGCGCCTGCACCATGCGCCACAAGTCCTGGCGGCTGACCGGGTCGACACCCACGCCCGGCTCGTCCAGCAGCAGCACCTTCGGCCGCGCCATGAGCGCACAGGCAAGGCCCAGCTTCTGCTTCATGCCGCCGGAGAGCTTGCCGGCCAGGCGTTTGGTGAAGGGTCCGAGCCGCGTGAAGTCCAGCAGCTCGGCAAACAGATCGGCGTTGCGGTCCGCATCCATGCCGCGCAACTGCGCATACAGGCGCATGTTCTCCATCACCGACAGGTCTTCGTACAGGCCAAAGCGTTGCGGCATGTAGCCACTGGCGACATGAATGGCGTCGTTGTCCTTGACCACGTCATAGCCTGCCAAGGTGACGTGGCCGGCGTTCGGCACCAGGAGGCCGGTCAGAATCCGCATCAGCGTCGTCTTGCCGGCGCCGTCGGGGCCGACCAGACCCGTCAGCCGTCCATAGTGGATGCGCGCGCTCAAGCCCCGCAGCGCCTTTACGTCGCCGAAATGCTTGTCCACGTCTTCGATGACGATGGCAGCGTCTTCGCCCGCACCCGCAGGCACGGCGGCGATAGCAGGGCTTGCCTGCATTTCAACGCTCCCCCGCCGGGATACGGGTGCCGGCTTTCGCATCGACCTCGATCGTCACCGGCATGCCCTGGCGCAAGGCACTGTCGCTGTCGGCTTCGTCGATGACGATGCGCAGGCGGTAGACCAGATCCGTGCGCAAATCCGTCGTCTCCACCGTCTTGGGGGTGAACTCGGCGCGCGGCGAGATGAAGCCGATCTGGCCGCGATAGACCTTCTCTGATGAATCGCTTTTGACGCGCACCACAGTACCGGGCGCGATGCGCCCCAAGTCCGACTCGCCCACGTAGGCGCGCACGTAAACCGGCTTGTCCAGGCTCAGGCTGTAGACCGCGCTCTGGCTTGCGACCATGCTGCCGGGCTCCCGCACTCGTGCGATGACGGTGCCGCTACTGGGCGCCATCAACTCGGTGTCCGCCAAGGCTGTCGTGGCTTGCGCTGCGGCAGCCTGTGCGGCCGCAAGGCGAGCTTCTGCCGCGGCGATGTCTTCCTTGCGAAAACCTTCGGATGCTTGCGACAGGGCCGCCTTGGCCGCTTCGACGCCAGCGGCTGCCTGGTCGCGCGCCGTGCGGGCTGCATCGACCGTGCGCTGGCTGCTGGCGCCCGATGCCAGCAGGCCACTCTGGCGCTGGAAATTGCGCTCGGTCTCGGTGGCGAGCGCCTGGGCCTGCCTGAGGGCTTCGCGCGCCTGGGTGATTTCCTGCGGTCGCAGGCCGCGGCGCAGCTTGGCCAGTTCCGCCTGCGCCACCTGCACCTGGGCCTGTGCTGCCGCAAGTGCTTCCCGATAGGGTTGCGCGTCAAGCGCCGCCAGGCGCGCGCCCGCGCTGACGGCATCGCCCTCATCGAAAGCCATTTGCATCACGCGCCCGGGCTGACGGAAGGCCAGTTGCACCTCGCGGATGTCGACGTTGCCGTAGAGGCGCAATGCATCTTGTTGTCCATGGTCGCGCGACAACCAGAACGCCAGTGCGCCGCCAAGAGCGAGCACGACGACGGCGATCACGACCCAACGGGTTTTCTTGAAGAGGAGGTTTGGAGTTTTCATCGATGGGTTTCCGCTGGATAAAGGTGCTCAGTGCTCGCGTGCGACCGGCGCATTCGCCGCTGACCGGCGCCAGGCGATGGCCGCTATGCCAGCCCACACCAACGTGCGCAGCGTCATGGCGACCACCGTGCGTCGCTCCCAGGCGCCACCCAGAGCCACATGCACTCCGAAAGCCAGGAACACGAGTGCGGTCGCCACCGTGATGACAATCGCTAACCACGCGGCCCAGCGCCGGCGCATCCACAAGCCGACGCCGGCGACGATGTAGGCGAACCCGGCCAGAAAGTTGAACCAGAGCACGAAAGGCACATAGTGGCCGGCAGCCTGGCGCGCCGCGCCGTCGACAAACAGGACTGCGCCGCCTTCCCAGATAGTCATCAGGCCAAAACCGATCGCAATCAAGGAGACCACGCGCATCCAGATCGCGCATCCGCTGTGTGCCGTCATGTTCGTTGCTCCCGATTTGTGGAAGGGTTTGGAGGTCGCAGTCGCGCTTGCGGAGAAGACAGGTGTTTCATGTGTTGCTTTCGATGCCACGGCGATAGATGGCAAACACGGCTGGTGCGTCACGGCGGATGCGACTGACCTTGCCCGCCAACAGCGACTGCATGACCAGTCCCTGGATCGTGCCGATGAACAACACGGCGGCGGCATCCACATCCAGTCCCGCATCCAGTTCGCCCTGCGCCTTGCCGGCTTCGAGCAGGCGATGCAACCGCTCGCCGTAGTGATGAATCAAGGTCTGCACCATTCGCTTAGGCAGGGTCTCTCCAGGTCGCTGCAATTCGCCGAAGAGCATCCTCGGCACACCCGGGTGCTCGGACACGAAGTCGATATGCGTCATGAAGACCGCCTCAAGGGCTGCGACCGGGGACGTAGTGCCTTCTGCTGCCTTGTCCACCCGAGCTAGCAGGCGTTCCGTGACCCAGGACATCACCGCCTGCAGGATGGCGTCCTTGGTCGGGAAGTGACGAAACAGCGCCCCCTGGGTCAGCCCCATGCGCTGTGCGATGGCTGTGGTCGTGATGTCGCTGGGGTTCTGCTCGGCGGCCAAGTCGACCACCGCCTCGACTGTGGCCGCGCGCCGCTCATCGGCCGGTAGATGCTTGGGGTGTCCACTCATTGCTTGCGCATCCGAAAGTAAGTAATCTATTACTATCTTATCACCATGCAAGCTTGCCGCAAGAGGGGAAGCGCGAAAAGGAGACCGCAATGGACAGCAGAACCGTGATCTCAGACGACCGGCAACGGTCGATTTCGGGCAGGCGCAAATGTCGCCCTCCGCGCCTTGTTGGCGGAGGGGAACAGGCACATCACAAGCCCGGCGGGATGTAAGTGGAACTGCGCCATCTTCGGTGCTTCGTCGCCGTCGCTGAAGAACTCCACTTCGCTCGCGCCGCCGAGCGGCTGCACATCGAGCAGTCGCCGCTGTCGCGGGCCATCAAGGAACTGGAAGAAGAACTCGGCGTGATGCTGTTTGCCCGCACCACGCGCAGTACGCGGCTGACCCATGCCGGAACATTGTTCTTGGAGCATGTGCGTCGTGTGTTTGCTGCCTTGGAGCAAGCGCGAGAGAGCGTGAAAGCAGCGGCAAACGGTTTTCACGGGCAGTTGCGCGTGGCCTTGTCGGATGGCATCACGCCGTCGCGCCTGCCCGCCTTACTGGCGTTGTGTCGCCAGGAAGAACCCGAGGTCGAGATCCGCTTTTTCGAAGTGTCACTATCGCAGCAGATCAAAGGGCTGCATGATGATCTGTACGACGTGGGGTTTGCCCAATCCGACGAAGTGGGCGACGGCATCGTCACTTTGCCCGCTTGGAGCGATGCACTCATGGTGGCAGTGCCGGCCCGGCATCCGCTGCTGGCCTACAAGCGTATTCCCTTGGACGAGTTGCTGCGCTACCCGCTGGTCTTGTGCGATCCGCAAGTGTGTGAGGGCCACGCCAAGCACGTTGAACGAGTGCTGCGTCGTGCTGACATGGAACCACTGATCGCAGAACGGGTTGCCACCTGCGATCTGATGATGGCACTGGTATCGGCCGGCTTCGCGCTTGGACTAGCGGGCGCTGCACACATCGCCGCCAGCCGTGAGCCGGGTGTCGTAGCTCGACCGCTGGCGTCGCGAGTGCCACCACTTACGACCTACTTGCTCCGTCTCGACGGCAATCCGTCTGATGAACTGGCACGTTTCGTTGAGCGCGTGCAGACCATCGAGTTGCCGGAAACTCCTAGGGCCATACGAGGCCGAAACCCTGATCCCCCGGAGGAATTGATGCCATGAAGAAGGCCATCCCATTCTTGTTGGCGGCCATCCTGACCGCCTGCGGTCAGGCCGAGACGCCTCAGAAGGCCATCAGTTCAGAACCGGACATCCCGACAGTGGAAGAACTGGCGGCCAACCCCGAACGGCTCAAAGAACTGCGCCAGCAATGCAAAACCGACCGCCCGAAGCTCGGCGACGTGCTGTGCAACCGGGTGGCCGAGGCCACGCGCAAGCGGTTCTACGGCGATGGCGAAACCCCTTACACGCCGCCGAAGGAATCGCCCAAGTTCTGATTGTTGGCGGATAGCCGTTTCGCCTTCATTTTTTTGTTCGACACGCCGCAATGCGCCTTCGCTTGCGGCGTTTTTCTTTGGTTCGACACCGCGCGAACTCCGTCTTTTTGCTCGACCTTTCTGCTGAAAATGGTCTTTGACCGGCACTGACCCGGCACCGAACCTGACGCCTGCGGCACGTCCTTGTGCCGCTCTTTCCATGAGGAAAAAGCGCAGGAGAAATCGGAGGCCAGGTCATGCAAGGGACGAACGTGCTGTTCGGTCAGATTGCCGTGGTATTCGGCATCGTGATCGCCGGAGTGTGGGGCGCCACACAATGGACAGCAGCAGCCCTTGGCTACCAAGTACGCCTTGGCTCGCCCTGGTTCGGCCTACTTGGCACGTCGATCTACCACCCCTGGAAGCTGTTTGAGTGGTGGTTCTTCTTCGGCGCTTATGAGCCGGAGGTCTTCGACACCGGCGGCGCCATTGCCGGCGCCAGCGGCATGGTCGCCGTGGGCGTTGCCATCGCCATGTCGGTCTGGCGCTCGCGCCAAGCGCGTCTGGTCACGACCTACGGCTCTGCGCGCTGGGCGAACGCGCAGGACATTCGCAAAGCCGGCCTCACACAGCCGGCCGGCGTGTTCCTCGGCCAGCATGATCGTCAATACCTACGGCATGAAGGGCCGGAACACGTCCTGACCTTCGCGCCCACGCGCTCGGGCAAAGGCGTCGGCCTGGTGGTGCCGACGCTGCTGTCCTGGCCCGCGTCGGCCGTCATCCACGACATCAAGGGCGAGAACTGGCAGATCACCGCAGGCTGGCGCTCGCGTTTCTCGCATTGCCTGCTGTTCAACCCGACCGATGCGAAATCGGCGGCCTATAACCCACTGCTGGAAGTGCGGCGCGGCGCGCACGAAGTGCGCGACGTGCAGAACATCGCGGACATTCTGGTCGATCCCGAAGGCGCACTGGAGAAGCGCAACCATTGGGAGAAGACCAGTCACGCGCTGCTGGTCGGGGCCATTCTGCATGTGCTCTACGCGGGTGCAGACAAGACGCTGCGCGGCGTCGCCAACTTCCTATCTGACCCGGCCAGCCCCTTCGCGCTGACCTTGCACCGGATGATGACCACGCCCCACCTGGGCGATGGGCCGCATCCTGTCGTCGCTTCGGCGGCGCGCGAAGTGCTCAACAAGTCGGACAACGAGCGTTCCGGCGTGTTGAGCACCGCCATGTCGTTCCTCGGTCTGTACCGCGATCCCACGGTGGCCGAAGTCACGTCGCGCTGCGACTGGCGCATCGCCGACCTGATCGCCGCCGAGCATCCGGTGTCGCTGTATCTGGTGGTTCCGCCCTCGGACATTTCGCGGACGAAGCCGCTCATTCGCCTGATCCTCAACCAGATCGGCCGGCGCCTCACCGAATCGCTCGACGGCTCCGACGGCATCGAGCGCCGCCACAAGCTGCTGCTGATGCTCGATGAATTTCCGGCGCTGGGGCGCCTGGACTTCTTCGAGACGGCGCTGGCCTTCATGGCGGGCTACGGCATCCGCAGCTTCCTCATTGCGCAGTCGCTCAACCAGATCGACAAGGCGTATGGGCAAAACCACTCCATCCTCGACAACTGCCATGTGCGCGTGACGTTCGCCACGAACGACGAGCGCACCGCCAAACGGATTTCCGAGACGCTGGGCACGGCCACCGAGCTGCGCGCCCAGCGCAACTACGCGGGCCACCGGCTCGCGCCGTGGCTGGGCCACCTGATGGTGTCGCGCCAGGAAACCGCGCGCCCGCTGCTGACGCCGGGCGAAGTCATGCAGCTTCCGCCTGACGAGGCCGTGGTGATGGTGTCCAGCGTAGCGCCGATCAAGGCGAAGAAGCTGCGCTACTACGCGGACGCCAATTTCAAGCGTCGCGTGCTGCCACCGCCCACGCTAGCGGACGGGCAGTACGCAGACGCGCCGCCGTCGCGGCCCGACGACTGGAGCGGGCTGGCGATTCCGTCCGTGCCCGCTGCGCCTGCCACGGCATCCGCCGATGGCCTGGAGAACTTGGCTTCGGCCGACGACGGCGGCCCGCGCCGTCAGCCCGAACTCTCCGAAACCGTCGCCTACGACCCCGAGCTGGCCGCGCCTGCGGCCGACCTGGCGCTGCTCGATGACGACGACGACCTGCCGCTTCCTCTCCCTCGCCAGCTTGAGCCGGCCATGCAGCGCACGGCCCGGCTGGCTTCCCTCGACCCCAACGACGGAATCGAGCTATGAGCCATTACCGCCTGAATCTCTTTATCCAGCCCGAACACGCCAAGCGCCTGGACGAGCTGGCCGCCAAGAAGGGCGTTTCCAAGTCGTCCATCGTCGCGGCGGCGCTCGCATCGTGGCTGTCGCCCGATGCCGCCGACCAGCGCGAGGCGGCCATCGCCAAGCGCCTGGATCGGCTGTCGCGCCAATCCGAACGGCTGGAGCGCGACCAGAACATCCAGATCGAGACGCTGGCGCTGTTCATTCGCTACTACCTCACGGTCAGCACGCCCGTTCCCGAGGCGCACCAAGAGGCCGCCCGCGCTCAGGGCAAAGCGCGCTTCGAGCAGTTCGTTGAACAGTTGGGCCGCCACCTGCTGCGCGGGCGCAGCCTGGTGCGCGACGTGGTGGAGGAACTGCATCCCGATCCTATGCGAATGGAGGACGCGGCGGCGGCTGCGCAAGCGCGGGAGCGTGCGTCATGAGCGCCGTTCCGCAGTCCATGAGCGCCACGTCGCTCGACCGCCGAATCCAGATGCTGCGCACAGCGATGGGGCCGCTGATCGCCGCCGCGCTCGAAGACCCGGACGTGGTGGAGGTGATGCTGAATCCTGATCGCACCCTTTGGGTGGATCGGCTTTCCAGTGGGCGCGCGCCGATGGGCGTGGAACTGCCCGAGGCGGACGGCGAGCGAATCATCCGCCTGGTCGCGGCCCATGTCGGTGCGGAAATCCATCGCGGCCAGCCGCTGCTATCCGCCGAACTGCCCGAAACCGGCGAACGCTTCGAGGGCATCTTGCCGCCGGCAGCGCCGGGGCCGGCCTTTGCGCTGCGCAAGCGTGCTATCGGCGTGATCCCGTTGGAGCGGTACGTCATTGACGGGATGATGACCAGCGTGCAGGCGGGCTTTCTCGTTCGCGCCGTGCGCGAGCGGCAGAACGTGCTGATCGCCGGCGCCACCAGCAGCGGCAAGACCACGCTCGCCAATGCTTTGCTCGCCGAAATCGCCGCCACCGGCGACCGCGTGCTGGTGCTCGAAGACACGGTGGAACTGCAATGCGCGGCCCGCGACCACGTTCCGCTGCGCACGCGCGCAGGCGTGGTATCCATGACCGAGCTGGTGCGCTCGTCCATGCGCCTGCGGCCTGATCGCGTAGTCGTCGGCGAGGTGCGCGGCGCCGAGGCGCTGGATCTCATCAAGGTGTGGGGCACGGGACACCCCGGCGGCATCGCCACGATCCACGCAGGTTCCGCGCTGGGCGCGCTGCTGCGCCTGGAGCAACTGATTCTCGAAGTGGCCGTGAACCCGCCGCGTGCGCTGATCGCCGAGGCGGTCAACGTGGTGATCCACATCGCCGGGCGTGGGCGCAAACGCCGCATCGAGAGCATTGCCCGCGTCGTCGGCTTCGACGGCGTGGGCTACCGATTGGCGAATTGGGAGGCGGACGCGCTGGACACGCCGTTTCCCGAGTTGTCGCCAAACCCCGATGCCGCATCCGCTGCGGCGACTTCCCCATCCCCTGACTTACTTGGAGAACTGCCATGACGCAGATGACTTTTCCTGCTTTCCGTTTTTCTGCAAATCCGGCATTGCGTCTTGCGCGGCTGCGCTGCCTGGCCCGCCCTGCGGGGCAAGGGCTGCTGCTGGCCGCGCTGCTGTTGTTCCTGACCGGAACCGCGCAGGCCGCCGGTTCCTCGATGCCGTGGGAAGGCCCGCTGCAATCCATCCTCGAATCCATCCAGGGGCCGGTGGCGCGCATCGTCGCGGTCATCATCATCATCGCCACGGGCCTCGCGCTCGCCTTCGGCGACACTTCGGGCGGATTCCGCAAGCTGATCCAGATCGTGTTCGGTCTGTCCATCGCGTTTGCGGCTTCGAGCTTCTTCCTGTCGTTTTTCAGCTTCTCCGGCGGGGCCGTCGTATGAGTGCCCCGGACACCTTCGCCGCCGGATTCGAGGTGCCGCTGCATCGCTCGCTGACCGAGCCGATTCTGCTGGGCGGTGCGCCGCGCACCGTGGCAATTGCCAACGGCACGCTGGCCGCCGCCGTCGGGCTGGGCCTTCAACTGTGGATTCCCGGTGTCGTGCTCTGGATCGTCGGCCATTCGCTGGCGGTGTGGGGAGCGCGCGTCGATCCGCAGTTCATGCAGGTCTTTGCTCGGCACATCAAGCATCGCCCGCTGCTGGACGTGTAAGGGGAGGACGCCGCGATGCTGAACCTAGCCGAATACCGCCAGCGCCCGGCCTTGCTCGCCGACTGGCTGCCCTGGGCCGGGCTGGTCGCGCCGGGTGTCATCTTGAACAAGGACGGCAGTTTCCAGCGCACGGCCCGGTTTCGTGGGCCTGACCTCGACAGCGCGACGCAAGGCGAACTGATTGCCACGTCGGCGCGCTTGAACAACGCGCTACGCCGCATGGGTTCGGGCTGGGCGCTGTTCATCGAGGCCGAGCGCCGACCCGCTGCCGACTATCCGCAATCGGAGTTTCCCGAGCCGCTGTCGTGGCTGGTGGACGAGGAGCGCCGGGCCACCTTCGAGGAATCGGGCAACGACTTCGAGAGCGGCTATCACCTGACGCTGGTGTACCTGCCGCCCGAGGAATCGCGCGCCCGCGCGGCGGGGATGCTGTACGAGAACCGGCCCACCGATGGCGTGGACTGGCGCGAGCGGCTGCAAGCCTTCGTCGCGGAGACGGATCGCGTCTTTGACCTGCTCGATGGCGTGATGCCGGAAATCGCTTGGCTCGATGACGGCCAGACACTGACCTACCTGCACGCCACCATCTCGACGCGGCGCTATCGCGTCGGCGTGCCCGAAGTGGCGTTCCATATCGACGCGCTGCTGACCGATTCCGCACTGGTCGGTGGCCTGGCGCCCATGCTGGGCGACCAGCACCTGCGCATGGTGTCGGTGCGGGGCTTCCCGACCTCGACTTGGCCGGGGATTCTGGACGACCTCAACCGCCTTGGCTTTGCCTACCGCTGGAGCACGCGCTTCCTGTGCCTCGACAAAGCCGAGGCGGAACGGGAGTTGGGACGCCTGCGCCGCCAGTGGTTCGCCAAACGCAAGAACGTCATCGCGCTGCTTCGCGAAACGATCTTCCAGCAGGAAAGTCCGCTGGTCGATACCGACGCCAGCAACAAGGCCGCCGATGCCGATGCCGCCTTGCAGGAGCTGGGCAGCGATCAAGTCGCCTTCGGCTACCTCACCGCCACGGTGATGGTGCTCGATGCCGACGCGGCTGTGGCCGACGAGAAGCTGCGCATGGTGGAGCGTGTCATCCAGGGCCGGGGCTTCATCACCATCCCGGAAACGCTCAACGCCGTGGATGCCTGGCTGTCGTCCATTCCGGGCAACGCTTACGCCAACGTGCGCCAGCCCATCGTCTCGACGTTGAACCTGGCTCACATGATGCCGGTTTCGGCGGTATGGGCCGGGCCGGAAAGGAACGAGCACCTGGATGGCCCACCCTTGATCGTCACACGCACCGATGGCGCCACGCCGTTCCGGCTGGTGACGCACATCGGCGACGTGGGCCACATGCTAGTCGCGGGGCCGACCGGCATGGGCAAGTCGGTTTTGCTCGCCACGCTGGCAATGCAGTTCCGCCGCTATCGCGGTTCGCGCATCTTCGCGTTCGACATGGGCCGCTCAATGCGCGCCACGGTTCTCGGCCTGGGCGGCGAGCACTACGACCTCGGGACAGATGGCGAAACCGCCTTCCAGCCGTTGGCACGCATCGACCGCGAGGGCTACCGCACCTGGGCGGCCGAATGGGTGGAAGGCCGCTTGCTGCATGAGGGCGTGGCGGTCGGCCCCGACGAGAAGGCGGCTATCTGGTCGGCGTTGGGAAGCCTTGCCGGTGCGCCGTTGGAGCAGCGCACGATGACGGGGCTTTCCGTGCTGCTGCAATCGAACGCGCTGCGGCAGGCGCTGTCGCCCTATGTGCTCGGCGGTGCCCACGGCAAGCTGCTGGACGCCGACCATGACCGGCTCGGCATGGCCGGCGTGCAGTGCTTCGAGATGGAGGAGCTGATGCACAGCAAGGCCGCCGTCATGGCCGTGCTGCACTACCTCTTTGCGCGCTTCGACGAACGCTTCGACGGTGCGCCCACGCTGCTGATCCTCGATGAAGCGTGGCTGTTCCTAGATGACCCGGTGTTTGCCGCGCGTATCCGGCAATGGCTCAAGACGCTCAGGAAAAAGAACGTCAGCGTCATCTTCTCCACGCAGAGCCTCGCCGACATCAAGGAATCGAGCATCGCGCCCGCGATCATCGAGAGCTGCGCGAGCCGCATTTTCCTCGCCAACCCGCAGGCGACCGAGCCGCAGATTCGCACGATCTATGAGGGCTTCGGCCTCAACAGGCGGCAGATCGAAATCGTCGCCACCGCGCAGCCCAAGCGCGACTACTACTACCAATCCCGCCTCGGCAACCGCCTGTTCGACCTCGATCTGGGGCCGGCGGCGCTGGCGTTTGCGGGCGCATCCACGCCGCAAGACCAGCGCGACATAGACCGCGTGCTGCTGGACGCCGGCGTGCCCGGCTTCGCGGGCGCCTGGCTGCGCCATCGCGGCCTCGATTGGGCGGCCGACCTGCTGCCCTCGTTCCCCGGCCTTGCGCCGGGTTCCCTCGCTGACCAACCCCTGGAGAACCTGCCATGAAGAAGCGTCTTATCGCCGCTGCCATCGCGGCCATGCTTTGCACCGCCACTGCCCATGCGCAATGGGTCGTGGTCGATCCCACCAACCTCGTGCAGAACACGCTGACCGCCATCCGCACGCTGGAGCAGATCAACAACCAGATCCAGCAGCTCCAGAACGAAGCGAAGATGCTGATGAACCAGGCGCGCAACCTCGCCAGCCTGCCGTCTAGCGTGGTGAACCAGTTGCGCGCCAACCTGGCGACGACCGAGCGACTGATCGCCCAGGCCCGCGGCTTGGCCTTCGACGTGACGAACCTCGATCGGGAGTTCGCGCGCCTGTATCCCGAGCAGTACGCCGCCACCGTCAGCGGCGACCAGATGTACCGCGATGCGCAGGAGCGTTGGAAGAACACGCTCAACGGCTTGCAGACCACGATGCAGATGCAGGCGCAGGTGTCGCAGAACCTGGGCGAAGACGAAAGCGTGCTGGCCGATCTCGTGGGCAAGAGCCAGTCGGCCGAAGGTGCCTTGCAGGCGATGCAGGCCATGAACCAGTTGCTGGCTTTGCAGGCCAAACAGTCGATCCAGTCGCAGCGGCTCCAGATCACGCAAGACCGGGCGGCGTCGCTGGATCTGGCGCGGCAGGCGGCGGCCACGGAGCGCGCCCGCGAAGTGCGGCGGCGCTTCCTGGGCGAAGGCACGCCGTACACGCCGCAGTCCGTGAACTTCTACGGCAACTGACGGGAGGCCGCCATGCGATGCGTCCTCGCCCCGTCTGTTGTGGTGCTTGTCGTGCTGCTGGCCGCTTGCAACAAGCAGCCGGCCGACAACCTTGCCGATGCTCTGGCCGCCGATCCTGCGCGGCTCAAGGCATTGCGCGCGCAATGCGCGGCCGACCGGCAGGCCAAGGGCGAGGACGCTTGCCGCGCCGCCGCCGAAGCCTTCCGGCGGCGCTTCTTCTCCGGCGAGGCCGGGCCGGACGAATACCAGACGCTGGCCGACCTGCCGCCGATTCCGCCGAGCTTCGAGGAACCGGCCGATGGCATGGCGCCGGCCTTTCCCGCCGAACCGGAGGACACGCCATGAATGATGTGACCATCATCGACCAATTCCTCAACACCTTTGCCGCTTATATCGACTCGGGTTTCGGGCTGCTGCGTGGCGAGGTGGCGTTCCTCACGGCCACGCTGATCGTCATCGACATGACGATCGCCGGACTGTATTGGGCCATGAGCCATGCCACCGGCCAGGGCGAGGACGTGATCGCCAAGCTGCTGCGCAAGGTGCTCTACGTCGGTGCCTTCGCCTACATCATCAATAACTTCAACTGGCTGGCCAGCATCGTGTTCCGCTCGTTTGCGGGATTGGGCATTACCGCCACCGGCTCGGCCATCACGATGGAGAACTTCCTGCAGCCGGGCCGGCTGGCGAAAACCGGGATCGACGCCGGGGCGCCGATTTTGGAGCAGATCGGCGAGATGGCGGGCTTCCCCGAAGTGTTCGTGAACCTTGATCCCATCGTGGTGATGTTCCTCGCGTGGCTGGTTGTGATCTTGTGCTTCTTCGTGCTGGCGATCCAACTGTTCATCACGCTGATCGAGTTCAAGCTGACCACGCTTGCGGGCTTTGTGCTTGTGCCGTTCGCACTCTGGAACAAGACCGCGTTCCTCGCCGAAAAGGTCTTGGGCAACGTGGTGGCCTCCGGCGTCAAGGTTCTGGTGCTGGCCGTGATCGTCGGGATCGGCTCGGGCTTGTTCGCTCAGTTCCAAGTCCATCCCGCCGAGCCGTCCATCGACCACGCGCTGGTCATCATGCTGGCCTCGCTCACCTTGCTGGCGCTCGGGATCTTCGGCCCCGGCATTGCGACAGGCCTTGTGTCCGGTGCGCCGCAGCTCGGCGCGGGCGCGATGGCCGGTGCTGCTGTCGGCGCTGCCGGCACGGCCGTCGCTATCGGCGCCGCCGCGACGGGCGTGGGTGGCGCCGTGGCTGCTGGCGCGCGTATGGCTCCGGCCGCCGCAAAGCTGGCCGGTAGCGGTGCGCGCGCCGCCACGTCGGCGGCCAGCAATGCGAAGTCGGCGTTTCAGGCCGGTTCCGCCGCCGCTGGCGGCGGCGCAAAGGGCGCGATGGCGGGCCTGGGCAACGTCGCCAAGACCGGCGCGCAGTCCGCCGGACGCGCCGCAGCATCCCGTGCTTCCGCTGCCGGGCAGCGGATGGCCGCTCCGTTCCGTGCTGGCTGGAATGGCTCGACGGCCGACGCTGGCGCGTCAACCGGCCAAGCCTCCGCAGGAGAGGCCTCCGCAGGCGGCGCCGCTGCACAGAAGCCGGAACAACCCGCCTGGGCCAAGCGGCTGCATCGCCGCCAGCAACTCACCCACGCCGCGACCACCGCCGCGCACACGCTGCGCGGTGGCGACGGTGGCGGCTCGGGGCAAGGCCCGAGCCTGCGCGGCTCCGACGACTAATGCGATTCACAAGGAGAACTGACCATGCGATTCAGAAAACCGCAGGTGCGCTATGCCGACACGCCGCAGCCTGCCACGCCGTACCAAGCTGCCGGCCAGGTGTGGGACGACCGTATCGGCTCGCCGCGCGTGCAGGCGAAGAACTGGCGCCTGATGGCCTTCGGCTGCCTCACGCTCGCGCTGTTGATGTCCGGCGGCCTAGTGTGGCGCTCGGCGCAGTCATTCGTGACGCCCTACGTCGTGGAAGTGGACAACGCGGGCCAGGTGCGCGCCGTGGGCGAAGCCGCCACGCCCTACCGGCCCAACGATGCACAGACGGCGCACCACATCGCGCGCTTCGTGACGCTGGTGCGCTCGCTGTCCATCGACCCCATCGTCGTCCGCCAGAACTGGCTGGACGCCTACGACTACACGACCGACAAGGGCGCGGCCGTGCTCAACGACTACGCGCGGGTCAACGACCCGTTCGCACGCATCGGTAAAGAGTCGGTGACTGTGCAGATCACCAGCGTCGTGCGCGCCAGCGACACGTCTTTCAACGTGCGCTGGACGGAACGCCGCTACGTCAACGGCGCCGCGGCGGGCTTGGAGCGGTGGACGGCCGTGGTGTCCATCGTGCTCCAGCCGCCGCGCACCGAAGAACGCCTGCGCCAGAACCCCCTGGGCATCTACGTCAACGGCCTGTCATGGAGCCGCGAACTGGATTCTTCCGAAGGAGCCAAGCCATGAATGATCTTTTCCGTAAATCCGCCTTGCCGGTGATCTTGCTTGCCCTGGCGGGCTGCGCCACGCAGGGCAAGCCACCGCCGACCATCTCGCTCGATGAGCCGGTACAGGCCCAGCCGCTACCCGAGCCACCCGCGCCGGTGGAGGTGGTGGCGGTGCCCGAGGTACTGCCGATGCCGGCGCAGTTGAAGCCATTGCCCGAAGCCGAGGACGCCAAGCCCACGCCGGAGCCAGCCGACGAGAAGGTGCGCGTCTCACGGGCCAATGCCGAGGCGCGCGTCGCACCCACGCGCGAGGGATACGTCAACGCGATTCAGGTGTGGCCGTTCACCGATGGCGCGCTCTACCAAGTCTATGCAGCCGTGGGCCGCGTGACTGTGATTTCGCTCCAGCCGGGCGAGGAGCTGGTGACGGTGGCCGCTGGTGATACCGTGCGCTGGATCGTTGGCGATACGTCGAGCGGCAGCGGTGCTGACCTGCGCGTCAATGTGCTGGTCAAGCCGATCCGCTCGGGCCTCAAGACCAATCTCGTCATCACCACCAACCGCAGGACGTACCTGCTGGAGTTGGCTTCGACGGAAAAGACGTGGATGGCGTCGGCTTCTTGGGAGTATCCGCGTGACCGGATGCTGGCCTTGCAGCGCCAGGCGCAGGCGGCCAGCGCCGCCGCGCCGGTGGACTCCGGCTTGTCGTTGGAAAACCTGCGCTTCCGCTACGCGGTCAGCGGTAGCAACCCGCCGTGGAAGCCGCTGCGCGCCTTCGACGACGGGCAGAAGGTCTATATCCAGTTCCCCGCCGGCATCGCGCAAGGCGAGCTGCCGCCGCTGTTCGTAATCGGGCCGGAAGGCGACGGGCAACTGGTCAACTACCGCTTCCGCTCGCCGTACTACATCGTGGATCGGCTGTTCGGTGCCGCCGAACTGCGCCTGGGCGGCGACAAGGGCGACGTGGTGCGAATTGAGCGCACGGACGGCGTTGCGCGGAGGAACTGACCATGAGCCAGGACGACACCCCCGACCTCGCCACGCCGCAGGCAGGCAAGGTCGCGCCGGAAGCGGTGGTGCTGCGCGCCCAGCCGCGCCCGGTCACGCGCCTGAACCGACGCACGCTGGCCATCCTCGTCGGCAGTCTGTCGGTTGCCGTGCTCGGCGCTACGATCTGGTCGTTGCAACCGCAGCGGCGCAGCGCCGACGAGCAAACCGAGCTTTACAACGTCGATCGCGTCTCGAAATCAGAGGGGCTGGATGGCCTGCCGACCGACTACTCGAAGCTGCCGCCGCAAGTGCCCGAGCTGGGGCCGCCGCTGCCGGGCGACCTCGGCCCTGCCATCGTGAATTCGCAGCAGCCGGCCGTGGCCGCCTACGCGGCCCCCGGCCACGATCCCAACGATGCCGTGCGCAAGGAGGCGGAAGCCGCTGCGGCTTCGTCGGTGTTCTTCCGTTCAGGGGGCCAAGGCCAAGCCGCCGCCACGGTGGCACAGGCGACGCCGGGTGTGCCTGGTGGTGCAAGCGCGCTCGCGGCCTTCGACCCGCTCACGGCTGGGCCGGCATCGGTGGCGGCGCAGCCTGCCGACCCGACCGCCGTGCAGAACCGACAAGACCAAAAGGAAGCGTTCCTGAAAGCCGGCTCTACGGAAACACGCAATTCCGGCAATCTGGCGCTGCCGGCGTCGCCGTATCAGGTGATGGCCGGAACCGTGATCGCGGGCGCGCTGGTGACGGGCATCAAGTCGGACTTGCCGGGCGACGTGATCGCCACGGTGACGGAGCCGGTCTTTGACACGGCCACGGGCAAGTTCCTGCTGATCCCGCAGGGATCGCGCATCCTGGGGCGCTACAACAGCCAGGTCAGCTACGGACAGAGCCGCGTGCAGGTGGTGTGGAACCGGATCATCCTGCCCGACACGTCCTCGCTGACGCTCGACAACCTCGTGGGCACCGACCCGGCCGGCTACGCCGGCCTGGAAGACGACGTGGACTGGCACTGGAAGCGCATCGTTGCGGGCGCGGTGCTGACGACGCTGCTGGGCGTGGGTGCCGAGCTGGCCGCGCCGGAAAACCGCCAGGACGGCAACCGCATCGTCATCGCCGGGCGCGACAGCGCCCAGGACAGCATCAATCAGGTCGGCCAGGAGATCACCCGGCGCAACATGAACATCCAGCCGACGCTGACCGAGCGGCCGGGCCTGCCGGTGCGGATCATCGTCAACCGGGATCTGGTGCTGCGGCCCTACCAGCCGCTGTTCTTCAATCGGGGAGCTTCGCAATGAGCGCGACCAAGAAGCTGCGGCTCGGGCCGCTGCCCAAGACCGAGAACGTCAAGATGACTTTCGCCTGCCCAGCCAGCCTGAAAGCCGACCTCGACCGCTACGCCGCGCTGCACGCGCAAGCGTATGGCGAGGCAGTCGATGCAGAGAAGTTGATCCCGCACATGCTGGAGGCGTTCATGGCGAGGGATCGCGGGTTCAAGAGGGGAGGGCAGCCAACGCCGCAGCCATCGACTAGGGCCTGTTAACACTACGTGCTAACATACTGCGCATGGAACTTACGCCTGCGCAATTCGCGCGTATCGAGGATTGCCTGCCGCGGCAGCGGGGCAATGTGTCGCTGGACAACCTTCAAGTGCTCAACGCGATCCTGTTCGTGGCCGAAAATGGCTGCAAGTGGCGGGCCCTGCCCAAGCGGTTCGGCAACTAGCACACGATCTACACGCGGATGAACCGGTGGGCCAAGGCCGGGGTCCTGGATCGGGTCTTCGAGCGCATGCAGGCCGAACAGCTGGTCCGGGTGCGGCTGGAGGCGGTCAGCCTGGACAGTACGATCGTCAAGGTCCACCCGGACGGCACCGGCGCACGAAAAAAAACGGCCCGCAGGCCATCGGCCGCTCCCGCGGAGGCTGGACCACCAAAATTCATATGGCTGCCGCGGATTCCCGCTGCGCGTTAGCCTTCTCGCTTTCGCCGGGCCAGGCGGGCGATGCCCCAGCCGGTCGCGCCCTGCTGCATGCCCTGCCACCCCTGCCCGCGCGCTGCCATCTGGTCATGGATCGCGCCTACGAGGGCAATGAAACCCGGCAGCTCGCGCTGGATCTGGGCCTGGATCCGGTCGTGCCCCCGCATCCGCTGCGGGCCCAGCCATGGGCGTACAACACCGAGATCTACAAGCGCCGCAACGAAATCGAGCGCCTGTTCCGCCGTCTGAAAGGGTTCCGCCGCATCTTCAGCCGCTTCGACAAGCTCGACGTCATGTTCGCGGCCTTCATCCACTTCGCACTGATCGTCGAATCGTTGCGATAGTGTTAACAGGCCCTAGTGCAGGCGCACTACCCGGACTTCATCGCGCGTCTTGAGGCCGAAGACCGCCCGCTGCCCGAGTATGTGCGCGAGGAGTTCGAGACCTACCTGCGCTGCGGCGTGCTCGAGCACGGCTTCCTGCGCGTGGTCTGCGAGCACTGTCGTGCCGAGAGGCTGGTGGCGTATTCCTGCAAGAAGCGCGGGCTGTGCCCGAGCTGCGGCGCACGGCGCATGGCCGAGTCGGCGCGGCATCTGGTGGACGAGGTGTTCGGCCCGCGGCCGGTGCGGCAATGGGTGCTGAGTTTCCCGTACCCGTTGCGCTTCCTGTTCGCCAGCAAGCCTGAGGCGATCGGCCCGGTGCTGGGCATCGTGCATCGTGTGATCGCCGGTTGGCTTGCCGATCAGGCCGGCGTGCCGCGGGATACGGCGCAATGCGGCGTGGTGACCCTGATCCAGCGCTTCGGCAGCGCGCTGAATCTCAACATCCACTTCCACATGCTGTGGCTCGACGGCGTGTACGAGGACACCACCGAGCGTCCGCAGCGCAAGCCGCGCCTGCACCGCACCCGTGCGCCCACATCGGCGCAACTGACGGAACTGGCCAACACCATCGCGCATCGCGTGTGCCGGCACCTGACGCGCAAAGGCTGGCTGGAAGGCGAGGACGAATCCGTGTTTCTGTCCGACAGCGCGGCGGGCGACGACGGCATGGACGCGCTGCGGATGAGTTCGATCACCTACCGCATCGCCACCGGTCGCGACGCTGGCCGCAAGGTCGTCACCCTGAAAACGCTACCCGGTGATGCGGGTTCTCTGGACGGCGACGCCGGCAAGGTCGGCGGCTTCTCGCTGCATGCCGGCGTGGCCGCGGAAGCACACGAAAGCCACAAGCTCGAAAAGCTGTGCCGCTACATCACGCGCCCGGCGATCAGCGAGCAGCGGCTGTCGATCTCACCGCAGGGTAGGGTGCGGTATCAGCTCAAGACGCCGTGGCGAAATGGGACCACGCATGTCGAATGGGATGCGGTGGACTTCATCGCCAAGCTGGCGGCACTGGTCCCGCCACCTCGCGCGCATCTCACCCGCTTCCACGGCGTATTCGCCCCGAATGCAAACCTGCCGTGCGCAGCTGACGCCCTCGGGGCGCGGCAAGCGGCCTGCGGGCGATGCGGTGCCAGTGGACGTCAGCGCCCACGACGAGCCGCGCAGCCCCGAGCAGAAGCGCCGTGCGATGAGCTGGGCGCAACGGCTCAAGCGGGTCTTTTCCATCGACATCACCACCTGCGCCCACTGCGGCGGCGCGGTACGGATCGTCGCCAGCATCGAGGAACCCACCGCCATCCGCGCCATCCTCGCCCACTTCGAGAAGCACGGCGCGCTGGAGCAAGCGCACTACCGGCCCGCAGCGCGCGCGCCGCCGCCGGCCGCGTGACGAGGTGCCGGCCACACAGCCGGCAGCCAAGCCAGAGTCCGATCCGATGCGGCCACGACCCCGCAGGGCTGCGCTCGGCCCTGTGCCGGGATTCGGTGAGAAATGGCTACGCACTGAGCCGCTGCGTGGCCCCGCGATGTCGAAAACCCACGCATGAACCCCCGATCTGTGCCCGATCTGTGCCCAAAGCGGCGCTTGCGCGGCCGCTTCCTACCCGCCAGACTCGCCAAAAAGGGCGGTTGAACTTCCTATACCCCGAGCCACCGAGATTTGCCGCAGTCTGCGGGGGCCGGCGCCTGGGCCGGTACTCCCAGCTGCCGCTCTCCCAGACCATTGGCTACCGGCGGTGAGTCCACCTGATCACGGTATCGTAGCGGTCGGTGCTGCGACGAACGATCTCGAGCCGAACTTCTATGAATCAGAAAGCAGATTGCTCAGGTGCCGCGGATGTCCACGACCCCGAGGCGGGGCAGATCGCGCACCTGCTCGAACGCCTCCAGGCTGGTGAGGCCGAGGCCCTGTCCGACCTACTTCCCCTGGTCTACTCGCAGCTGCGGGCGATCGCCCGCCGCCTGCGCCGCCGAGACGAGCTCGGCAGCCCCACCTTGAACACCACGGCGGTGGTGCACGAGGCGTATCTCAAGCTCGCCCGCAACGATCAGCGATTCGCCGACCGCGTCCACTTCTTCGCCGTGGCCTCGACGGCGATGCGCCAGCTCCTCGTCGACGCCGCCCGCAAGCGGGGCCGCCACAAACGAGGAGCCGGAGTCGTGCCGGAGCCCCTCGACCAGCGGCAGATCTCGATCGACGACCAGAGCGCCTTCGTGCTCGAGCTGAACGAGGCGCTCGAGGTCCTCGGGAAAGAGAGCCCACGCCTGCTCCGGGTCGTCGAATGTCGTTACTTCGGCGGCCTGAGCGAGGAGGAGACCGCCGAGGCCCTCCAGGTGAGTGTCCGGACCGTGCGGCGCGATTGGACCCGAGCGCGGGCCCACTTGGCCGTGGCCTTTGCTCCGCAGCGATGACGCCGGGCGCCTGCGGTATCAGCTCAAGACGCCGTGGCGAAATGGGACCACGCATGTCGAATGGGATGCGGTGGACTTCATCGCCAAGCTGGCGGCACTGGTCCCGCCACCTCGCGCGCATCTCACCCGCTTCCACGGCGTATTCGCCCCGAATGCAAACCTGCGTGCGCAGCTGACGCCCTCGGGGCGCGGCAAGCGGCCTGCGGGCGATGCGGCGCCAGTGGACGTCAGCGCCCACGACGAGCCGCGCAGCCCCGAGCAGAAGCGCCGTGCGATGAGCTGGGCGCAACGGCTCAAGCGGGTCTTTTCCATCGACATCACCACCTGCGCCCACTGCGCCGGCGCGGTACGGATCGTCGCCAGCATCGAGGAACCCACCGCCATCCGCGCCATCCTCGCCCACTTCGAGAAGCACGGCGCGCTGGAGCAAGCGCACTACCGGCCCGCAGCGCGCGCGCCGCCGCCGGCCGCGTGACGAGGTGCCGGCCACACAGCCGGCAGCCAAGCCAGAGTCCGATCCGATGCGGCCACGACCCCGCAGGGCTGCGCTCGGCCCTGTGCCGGGATTCGGTGAGAAATGGCTACGCACTGAGCCGCTGCGTGGCCCCGCGATGTCGAAAACCCACGCATGAACCCCCGATCTGTGCCCAAAGCGGCGCTTGCGCGACCGCCGCCTACCCGCCAGACTCGCCAAAAAGGGCGGTTGAACTTCCTATACCCCAAGGTGGCCCTACCGCAGCATGTATTCACTAATATCTCAACCAAAGGAGTATTCGAGATGGGTAAGCTAGCTGGCAAGATTGTCGTAGTGACGGGGTCGGTTTCGGTCATCCCCGGGTTCGATTCCATTGGCTCGGCAACGGTTCGCGAAGCCTTGGCCGAAGGGGCCGATGGGGTTGTCATTTCCGACATCAACGATGAGCAGGGCGAGGCATTCGCCAAGAGCCTGAACGAGGAATATGGTGAGGGGCATGCGCTCTATGTGCATACCGACGTGACTGATCCGAAGGATGTTGAGAAACTTTTCGAGATCACTGAGAAGACCTATGGTCGGGTGGATGCCATCATGGCCAATGCCGGCGTGGCGACGGCTGAGGATTTCGATAAGGATCCCGAGGAGGTTCTGAAGTCGAAAAAATTCATCCAGAGCGTCAACGAGGACGGAGTGTTCAATACCGCGCTCTACGGCTCGCGGCTGATGATGAAGCACGGGACCAAGGGCTCGATCGTGCTGGTATCGAGCATCCACGGCGTCGCCGGTCGCCCGAAGGTGGTGAACACGGAGACGGGCGAGGTGCTGATTGAACGCTTCAATCTGGTCCAGTATACGATGGGGAAACACGGCGTTGTCGGCCTGTCGAAGGCCCTCGCGCTGCAGTTCGCGGAATACGGAATCCGAGTGAACACCGTGAATCCGGGATATATTATGACGCCGCTATTCCAGGCCGCTGTCACGACTGACAAAGAGAAGTTGTCGCATGAGAAATCCTTGGAAACGGATGCCTTTGACTTCACCCAGCTGGCGGCGCTGCACCCATTGTGCAACGATCCGGTGAAGGATGCAGATATTGTCCCGCGTGGGAAATTTGGTGGCCGTATGGGTGTTCCGGCCGAAATCGCCAAGCCGGCGGTGTTCCTGATGTCCGACGAGTCTTCCTTTATGACCGGTCAGAAACTGGTTGTCGACGGCGGGTATACCGCATGCTGAGCATCGGCGGATAGTTAGTGAGCTTCTCCCATTGTGTGGAGGGGCAAATGTGAAACGGGGCGCTTTGGCGCCCCGTTGCTGCCGCTACATCACGCGCCCGGCGATCAGCGAGCAGCGGCTGTCGATCTCACCGCAGGGTAGGGTGCGGTATCAGCTCAAGACGCCGTGGCGAAATGGGACCACGCATGTCGAATGGGATGCGGTGGACTTCATCGCCAAGCTGGCGGCACTGGTCCCGCCACCTCGCGCGCATCTCACCCGCTTCCACGGCGTATTCGCCCCGAATGCAAACCTGCGTGCGCAGCTGACGCCCTCGGGGCGCGGCAAGCGGCCTGCGGGCGATGCGGCGCCAGTGGACGTCAGCGCCCACGACGAGCCGCGCAGCCCCGAGCAGAAGCGCCGTGCGATGAGCTGGGCGCAACGGCTCAAGCGGGTCTTTTCCATCGACATCACCACCTGCGCCCACTGCGGCGGCGCGGTACGGATCGTCGCCAGCATCGAGGAACCCACCGCCATCCGCGCCATCCTCGCCCACTTCGAGAAGCACGGCGCGCTGGAGCAAGCGCACTACCGGCCCGCAGCGCGCGCGCCGCCGCCGGCCGCGTGACGAGGTGCCGGCCACACAGCCGGCAGCCAAGCCAGAGTCCGATCCGATGCGGCCACGACCCCGCAGGGCTGCGCTCGGCCCTGTGCCGGGATTCGGTGAGAAATGGCTACGCACTGAGCCGCTGCGTGGCCCCGCGATGTCGAAAACCCACGCATGAACCCCCGATCTGTGCCCGATCTGTGCCCAAAGCGGCGCTTGCGCGGCCGCTTCCTACCCGCCAGACTCGCCAAAAAGGGCGGTTGAACTTCCTATACCCCAGCTCCATGGCGATGCGCGCCCATTCGCCCCGATGGTGGATGGTGTCCAGCCAATCCAGGATGCACGCCAGGGTGCCGTCGAGACCTGCGTCGCCGCAGGTCGCCAGCATCTGCTCCAGGCTGGCGGCCTTCTGTTCGAGGTTGCGCTCCATCACCTCCAGCAGCAGCTCCTCGCGATCGGCGAAGTTGGAGTAGAAGGCCCCCTGCGTATAGCCGGCACGCGTGCAGACGGCGCGCAGCGACAGCGCCGGGATCGAGTGCTCCACGATCAGCGCCTCGGCGGCATCCAGCAGCGCCGCGCGCGTGCGGACCTGCGATTCACTGCGGTTGAGCGGACGTGCGTGGCGTTGGGCTTGGCTCACGGCCGGCTCCGGCGCGACGGGGCGGCAGTATGCCACCGCCTTGCACAGGACGCCGTCAGCGTGCGGTGACCGTTCCCGACGGAGCACGCACGGGCGGCGGACATGGCGTCAATCATCGTAGAAGCCACCCCCCGCACCGGCGCCCAGGCGACCCTTGTCGATGTAGTTCACCTTGAGATATTCGGCCCAGCCCTGCGTTGCGGGATTTGCGCTTGCGATGTTGTACGCCGTGCGCAGGCCGACAATGTCGTAGATCTGGAACGGCCCCAGCTTGGCGCCGGTCCCGATTCGCCAGGTCTTGTCGATGTCCTCCGGACTCGCCACACCTTTCAACAACAAGGCGGCGGCCGCGTTGAGCAACGGCACCAGCAGCGAATTCAGCACGTAACCCGGCTGCTCCTTGTGCAGTCGGATCGGTTCCATGCCGATTTCCGCAGCGAAGCGCGCCACCTGCTCGAACACCTCAGGATCGGTCTGCGGCGTACCCATCACTTCCGCTGTGTTCTGGCGCCAGATGTGATTGGCGAAATGCAACGCCAGGAACTTCTCCGGCCGGCCCGTCGCATCCGCGAATGCACTGGGCAGCAGCGTGGAGGAGTTGGTGGCGAAGATGGTGCCTTCGCGCGCCAGCCTGGCGAGTTCGGCATAGACTGAGCGCTTGAGTTCCAGCTTCTCCGGCACCGCTTCAATTACCAGGTCCGCGTCGCGCACGGCCTGCGCAAGGTCGCTGCTCAGTGCGATGGCCGCCGCGACCCTGGTGGTCGCCTCGGGCGTCGTCCCCGGCAGGTCGGCGGCATATGTCTGAGCCAATCGCGTCAGGGCGTCGCGGGCACGCTCCAGCGCTGCTGCGTCAATGTCGTACGCCGTGACGCTCTTGCCGTGAAAGGCGCACTGGAAGGCGATCTGCGCGCCGAGCACGCCAGTGCCCAGCACGGTCACTCGCTGCAGGCCGGAGGGCGAGGCGACGGTCTTTGTGGTGTCCTGTGTCATGTTCATGCGTCCTCCCCGGCCAGCAGGCCGGCGTCGTGGAGCAATGCACCGATCTCGGTGCGGTCGAGCCTGGCCAACACGCGGTCGCGCAGGAACGACGGGCCCGGCAACGCCAATTCTTCGCCATCGCGCAGCTGGTGCAGTGCATCCAGCAGGGTGCGGATGTCGTAGGTGGAATTGAACACTTCCGGCACGCCGCGTTCAATGCCCAACAGCGTGTAGACCGCTTCCATCGGCGTGCGCACCGAGTACTCGGTGGTGAAGATACAGTCGCGTTGCTTCGACTCCGCGAACTGGCCGATGAATGCGAAGTTCACAGCGCCCGCTGGCACCACGTCAGGGCGATCACCGGCTTGACGCGGCATGAAGAAGGCGGTGATGTACGGCATCATCACCGGCACGGTGTTGGCTCCCGTGGCTGCAAGCTCCGCGATGTCCTCAACCGGCACACCCATGTGATACAGCCATTCCTGGGTGATTTCCTCGCCGGTGCAGTCCTGCATCGGCTTCTTGACGTAATCCCCCGGCACGTCCGCGAACAGGCCATAGAACCAGATCACGACCTGGTCCTTGGGCTGCTTCTTGAAGTGCGGCTGGCGGTTCACCGTCCAGCTCAGCAGCCAGCTGGAATCCTTGGCGGTGACAATCCCGCCGGTCACCACCTTGCCGCTGAACGGGTCGCGCTTGGCGATCTTCTCGATGTACTTCGGGATGCGCGCGTCCAGCGTGGTGATGGTGGCGGATTCCCATTTGGTCTCCGGAATGTGCGTGCCGAACACGTCGGGCCGCCCGAACGACGGATCCTTGGCCGCGATGCGCCGCCACAGATCCCAAGCCGGTGCCGGGCCTTCGTCCAGCAGCGCCGCGGTCTTATGGTCGCCCTCGTTGCTGTTTTCCACCAGCGAGCCGATGGTCATGAACAACAGGTCATCGGGGCCGAGTGCCATGCCACCGGGCTGGCCGTCGCGGTTCCAGTGGATGCGCGTGGCCTGCTTGCGTCCGTTGGTGGCATCGATGTCGAAATCGACATCTGTCACCTCGGTGCAGTACTGGAACACCACGCCCTGGTCCTTCAACCACTTCACCAATGGCAGCACCAGCGATTCGTACTGGTTGAAGCGGGTGAACTTCAACGCGGAAAGATCCGCCAGACCGCCGATGTGGTGGATGAAGCGGTGCAGATAGAGCTTCATTTCCAGCGCCGAATGCCACTCTTCGAACGCGAACATGGTGCGCCAGTACATCCAGAAGTTGCTGGCGAGGAAGTCCTCACCGAACACCTCGTTGATGCGCTTGTTCTCCATCTCCTCGCGCGTGGCCATGAAGACCTTGAGCATGTCCTTCTGCGCGGCCTTGCTGAGCGTGAACTTGCCCATGTCGGGCGCAGGCTTGCCCTGTTCGATGGTGGCGCGCTGCAGGGAGAAATTGGGGTCGTCCTTGTTCAGCCAGTAGAACTCGTCGAGCACGCTGGCCCCCTCGACTTCCAGCGACGGAATGCTGCGGAACAGATCCCACAGGCATTCGAAATGGTTCTCCATCTCGCGGCCGCCGCGGATCACGAAGCCCTTGTCCGGCTTCTCAAGTCCATCCAGTGCGCCGCCCGGCACGTCGATGCGCTCCAGGATGGTGATGCGCTCGCCCGGCATCTGGCCATCGCGGATCAGGAAGGCGGCGCCGGCCAGCGAGGCCAGGCCGGAGCCGACGAACCATGCGGATTTGCCGTCGACCCCGTCTGGCTTGCGCGGGCGGGCGAAGGCTTCGTAATTGCCACTGCTGTAATACATGTACGGACTCCAGTCGGGGAAGTTCAAGGTCATCGATCTAGCGAAAGGTCACTCCCACGGTAATGTATATCACCTGATATTTGAATTCGATTTGAGATCTATATGGCTGTCCGGACGGCTTTTCGCGGCCCGCAAATGATCTGGGCACCCGAAGGTGCCCAGAGGTAAGCGCGTTTGATGGCGGGGACGATGCCGGTATTGTTACTGCCGACCCCGCCCGCGCAGGCTACGACTGTTCGCCCCTGCTGTCCGCGTCGACGCTCGTAATTGATTCGGCATCGGCGTCGTCCAGCGAGACATCCAGCCGCTCGATCGCCTGCAGCTTCTCGCCGGCCTGCACGCGCATCAGGGTCACGCCCTGCGTGTTGCGGCCGACCTGGGCGATGTGCGCCGCCGGCGTGCGTACCAGCGTGCCGCCATCGGAGATCAGCAGCACATCGTGGTGGTCGGAGAGCGCAGCACTGGCGGGGTGCTGGCGCTGAGGAACAGGTAGCTGCCGGACGCCGGGTGGGCGGCGAACCGCAGCCGCTGGTCCCGGCAAGGTTGATCGCGGCGCGGCCGGCGGCATCGAAGTGGGAGGAGCTGGCGCAGCCGCTCGAAAATTGCGGGACGACGGCAACACCGGCGGCGCTGGCGGGACTGGCGTAGCGCGCCGTCAGGCCGGCGATTTCGGGCGCCAGATTGCGGCTCACCCGGGTGTTGTGCGCGAACCAGCCGCCCAGGAAATGGGCGAAATTGCTGCTGTTGCTGCCGAGGTACGCGCCGCTGGCGCCGCTGCCACCGGACTAGGGCCTGTTAACACTATCGCAACGATTCGACGATCAGTGCGAAGTGGATGAAGGCCGCGAACATGACGTCGAGCTTGTCGAAGCGGCTGAAGATGCGGCGGAACCCTTTCAGACGGCGGAACAGGCGCTCGATTTCGTTGCGGCGCTTGTAGATCTCGGTGTTGTACGCCCATGGCTGGGCCCGCAGCGGATGCGGGGGCACGACCGGATCCAGGCCCAGATCCAGCGCGAGCTGCCGGGTTTCATTGCCCTCGTAGGCGCGATCCATGACCAGATGGCAGCGCGCGGGCAGGGGTGGCAGGGCATGCAGCAGGGCGCGACCGGCTGGGGCATCGCCCGCCTGGCCCGGCGAAAGCGAGAAGGCTAACGCGCAGCGGGAATCCGCGGCAGCCATATGAATTTTGGTGGTCCAGCCTCCGCGGGAGCGGCCGATGGCCTGCGGGCCGTTTTTTTTCGTGCGCCGGTGCCGTCCGGGTGGACCTTGACGATCGTACTGTCCAGGCTGACCGCCTCCAGCCGCACCCGGACCAGCTGTTCGGCCTGCATGCGCTCGAAGACCCGATCCAGGACCCCGGCCTTGGCCCACCGGTTCATCCGCGTGTAGATCGTGTGCCAGTTGCCGAACCGCTTGGGCAGGGCCCGCCACTTGCAGCCATTTTCGGCCACGAACAGGATCGCGTTGAGCACTTGAAGGTTGTCCAGCGACACATTGCCCCGCTGCCGCGGCAGGCAATCCTCGATACGCGCGAATTGCGCAGGCGTAAGTTCCATGCGCAGTATGTTAGCAAGTAGTGTTAACAGGCCCTAAGTGAGGCTTGGAGGAAGACCGCTGTGCATGTCTGCGCTATCCTAGAGGGCGATTGACGATGGAGTTGCCAGAGTCGTCGCCCCTCAAACCCCTTCATCTTCCGCGCTAAACAAAGCTCTTGTCGGATGACGGTAAAAGCGACGGTAATGGCCCATGTTGATCATCGCAAATCCTTTTAACCACGCGGGCTTGCGTGACCTGTTGATGATCGAGTGGGAGTGATCCTGCTTGGTATAGCAGAGCAAACAAAAGGCGCTTCGGCGCCTTTTGTTTTGGCAGTTTGGCGGCGCATGTTTGGGTCCGCGGAGCGGCATGACTGCGGTGCTCATATCCGCTCAAGCGGCGGGGGAGGACTCCGGCACGTAGCGCTGACGATCTATAGGTTGCGTGCCACCAGGGCTGCTGGTCACCATGACCATCATGGTCTCTTTGTAATGACCCAGTAAAAACCTGCTCACGTCATAATCGAGGGAATTGACGATGAGCATGAAGATGGAAGACGACATCAAACGCTGGACGGCCAAGCGCAAGAGCGCGCTAGTGCTGGACATCATTCAAGGCAAGACCACCGTCGCAGAAGCCAGCCGCCAATACGACCTGTCGCCCTCAGAGGTCGAACAGTGGGTCGACGATGGCAAGCGGGGCATGGAGAATGCCTTGCGGGCCAATCCACAGGACGTGCGCGAGCAGTACGACCGCCAGCTCAAGGACCTTCAAGAGGCCTACGGCGAGGCGATGCTGGAGCTTCGCGCGAGAAAAAAATTGCAGTCCCTGCTGGGCGAGGACGAGAAGTGATCGAGACTCGGCGTCCCCGACGATCCACCAGGGACTGCAAGCCGACGGCATCACCGTCTCGATCGCCAAGCTGTGCCGCTGGTTCAACGTGCCTCGCCGCACCGTCTACTACAAGGCGGTGAAGGCATCGCCAAAGCTCGATCCGCAGTTTGTCGCGCCCATCAAGGCGCTGATCGAAGAATCGCCGTCGTTTGGCTATCGAACGGTGGCGCATCTGTTGGGGTTCAACAAGAACACCGTGCAGCGCGTGTTCCAGTTGATGGGCTGGCAGGTCCGTAAGCGGCCCATCGGCTTCAGGCCCCGGATCCAGGCATTGCCGTCGGTGGCCACGAGGCCTAACGAGCGCTGGTCGACGGATCTGTGCCGCGTCTGGGCGGGTCGGGATGGCTGGGCGACGCTGGCGCTGGTGATTGACTGCCATACCCGGGAGTTGCTGGGCTGGCATCTGTCGCGCAGCGGCAAGGCCTGCACCGCAGGAAGCGCACTGGAACATGCCCTGATCGCCCGCTTCGGAACGCTGGGCCGCGTGCCTGTGCCGTTCCTGCTGCGATCCGACAACGGGTTGGTCTTCACCTCTCGTAGCTATACAGCGTTGGTGCGAGGCTACGGGCTGCGCCAAGAGTTCATCACGCCGCACTGCCCGCAACAGAACGGGATGGTCGAACGCGTGATCCGCACGTTGAAAGAGCAATGCGCGCATCGGCATCGCTTCGAGACCATCCAGCACGCCAGCCGCGTTGTAGGGGACTGGATACGCTTTTATAACCACCGGCGCCCACACCAGGCGCTCGGCATGAAGACCCCGGCTGAGGCATTTGCATTAGCCGCTTAACCTGAGCAGGTTCTGCTGGGTCATTACAGGACTTCACTCGGCCGGTCAAACCCACAGATAACGGCCTTTGCGAGTCGTTTAACGGCCGGCTACGGGATGAGTGCCTGAACGCGAATGAATTCCTATCGCTTGAGCATGCGAAGACGGTCATTGAAGCATGGCGTGCTGATTACAATGACCACCGACCCCATGGCTCCCTCGGCATGCTGACCCCGAGTGAATACGCCAAAACACAGCAGGTCAGCCAGCCTGAGCCGACCGAATTCTAGTTTTCAACTGCTGCGAAACGGGGGTGACGTCAGTGGCGCTTCAAATTGCAGCCGAACTCGGGCAGGAAGTGGGCGGAGGATCCAGCCGGATCTGCAGGCTCTCAAGTGCTGCTACCTCCAAGCCCGCTTCCATAAGCGTATGGAAGTAGTCCAATAGCTCGTCTTGTCTTGGTTGCCCGAATGCAAGGCGATATATGGTGAGGCTGCGTTTAAGCCAAGCGAGCCGCGTGACTTCCCGACTGAACGGCAACATTGGCACGCGCCGTTCGACCCGAACGGAGCCTTCGTAAATCCAATAGGGGATGAGATCGGTGTCCACTGCCGCCTCAGACCGCGCGTGCTCGAACATCAGCTTCCACGGATCGTTAGGAGCCTGCCCACGGCCCCTGACGACCGCGGCCTGACGCTCGGCTAGGTTGTGGCGCACGGCATGGCCCTTGAAGCGGTGGACGCGGCCTTCGCGCTGCTCGAGGTCCACCGGGTTGTTCGGCAAGTTCCAGTGATAGACGCGATAGCAATAGGGATGAAAGTCCAGCCCTTCCTGACCGACTGACGTGGTGGCGAGAACGAACGGCCGGAACGGTGAGTTGAAGGCGTCGCGCACGCCTCCGAGCCGCGCGACAGTGCCGTCTTCGTCCTTGTAGTCGGCGAGCCGCATGGCGAAGCGTCCGCGCATTTGGAACTTGCTGATGGCGAGGGACTCTCCATCGACCTGTACGTCATCGACGTCGATCTGCGACGGGCGGATGGCCAGGGCCTGAGCCATGGTGTGGGCAACACCGATTGCGCGATCCTCGGCTGGGCGGGCCCCGAGACCTTCGGCATCGACGAGGTAATGTGCGTATTCGTCCAGGACGGCCTGTAGGTTGTGCTGGGCGCAATAGGCCAGCACGCGGCGCCAGTAGTGAGCGTCGGTATCCCGTCGCAGCAAGGCGACCGCGTCATGCTGATTGAACAGCGCCCTGAACGACCAGGCGACTTCAGCCGCTGCGCTTAGCAAGCGCGGGTCATCCCACGCCAGCTCGGGCGCGATCCGCTTGAGGGCGCGAAGCGCGCAGACGGCCGGACTGCCGAGCGCGACGTCAACCAGCAGGTCCGAAAGATCGTCGGGCAAAGCGCCGATGTCGTGCGTCTTCACCGCTGCCGCCAGTTCGGCGACATGGTCGTGGAAGGCGTCTTCGCTCGCCAGGGCGCGCATGCCGTGGGGCGCTTCCAGCCAGGCGCGGGATCGCGCGCCCAGTAGGTCATCGATCACGGCTGGGGCGGCCCACTCGGCGCTGTGCGCGTCCTGATGCGACACCGCGCCTTCCTTCAAAGCACCAAGGGCGGGCTTGAGGCGGTCGCACACAGCGGAGCGCATTCCCTCAAGCGACAAGGTGGCCTCCGTTTCGCTGAACACCACCAGCGGATCGGCCAGCTCGGCGAGCGCCGGCGAGGGATAGATCAGCAGCAGCGCGCGCAGACCCGCGAGCCGGCCGTGATCCTGTCGAAACTGCAAGGGACGCAGGCGATGCTGCTCGAAATAGCGCCGGCCGGATTCGCCGACGCCCATGCGCCGTTCGGCTTCGTGGGATAGCAGGGCTGCGATCGCATCGGGCACTATGGACCAGGATGAAAATATCAGCGCCTTGGTCAGCGGCGCCCCGGCTCGCGCCTCGCCGTAATAGGGCATGGCGGCGGGTATCCAGAGGTTCTGTTCCAGATGCTGGCCGAAGATGTCGTCCATGATCGCGCGCATGCGACCGTTGGCCGGGTCCAGCGGCGCATAGGCGTCGATGGCGTCGTGATCGAGCATGGCCGGTCGAGCCGCCTGGATTGCGGTGCGGAGCACGGCCGAAGGCGCGGCGATCTGGTTTTCCAGTAACCGCTTCAGGCTGTAGTGGCGCATGAAGTTGAGCAGATAGGGCGAGGACTTCCAGTATTCGATGATCTCCGGCGCATCGAGCGTGCGCGCCACCTGAGAAACGGCGGATGCCTGCGCGAGGTCGGCGGGCGCGATTGAGACCGCAATCGGAGGCTCGCTCATCATAGAGTCGCGCTCGACCGTGGATGCGACCCGCTCGGTTCGGGCGATCACACGGCGCAGGCGCCGTTCGATGGTCTGGCGGGTCTCGACCGCTGAGGCATGTGACTGTGGCAGGGCATGCAAGAGGCCGCGGAAGGCGCGCATTTCACGCGCCAGCGTGGCTGCCACCTCCGGCCCCTTTTCCCGGCCGTAGAGGAAACTCAGGCTCTCAAGGAAGTCCTGATAGTGGTCGCCTTCGTCGGGCTCGTCGCCGGCGAGCGTGAGCATCCGGTAGGGTGTGGCGGAGAGCAGCAAGGTGCGGGCGGCGTGCCCGTCGCCTCCCGAATAGTCGAACAGTTCGCGCGCGAGGATCGCCGCGTCGCTGTCGCCATGCAGCAGATCCCGAAACCGCTGGAACTCGTCCATGATGATGAGGTCGGGTTGCAGCGCATCCACGCAGGCGTGGGATAGCTTGGCGCGGAGCCGGGCGACCAGGCTGTTGCGGGGCTGTGTCATTTCTGCGGGATAGGTGTCCCGGCGGCGCGGGAAGAGTTCGCAAATCCGTTCGAGTTCCTCGAAGAGGTCGCGATCCGCCTGCACGTCGCGGCGGAAACGCTCGATGATGCGCTTGTCGACGCCTTCGAGGGTGAGGTGGTCCACAGCGCGGTTCCAACCCTCGACGCCGGCCGTGACCTGCAACAGATTGTGCAGGCCGCGCGGGCGCGTAACGAGGTCGCGCAGGAGATGGAACAGCAAGGCGCGTTCCTGCGTCACGCCCGTCGCGGAGCGCAGATCGAAGGTTGTGCCCGGCGTCAGGCTGATGAAGTTCACTCTGTTGGCGTCGAGGCCCGCCTGGTCGCGCAGTTGCAGGGGAACGAGCGTCATGCGGGTCGGCAGGGCCAGCTCGCGCCGCCCGAGGACGTTCAGCCGGTTGAGGTTCTGGGCGGCGATCGCCTGGTTCGAGCAGATGTAGAGGATGTCGATCCGCTTGGTGTTGTCCCACAGGTGTTCGATCATGCGGGCGATGACCCCCCGCGCCACCATCGTCTTGCCGAGGCCGACTTCGTCGGCGACCAGGAACTGGCGGACAGGATCGTCCTGGCCGTAGAGCCGATCGAAGACGTAGTCGACGGTGCGCCGCTGAAAGACTTTGAGGGGAGCGAGCGCCACGTCGGCGCGAAACCGTTCATTCGGCATGCGCGGCATCCTGCGTGGCGAGCGCAATTCGGAATGTGTTCCAGAGTGCGCGGAACTCGGCCGGAATCGGATCGGTATCGTCACCGTCGCTGGTTTCCATGCGTGCGATCAGCCGTTCGATGGCGCGAAGCTGATCCCCGCCCCGGCAGAAGGCCCGAACCATCTCCTCGAGGATGGGCGCGTCGTCGCTTGCCGCGCGCCAGGCGCCCTGACCTGACCCGTCCTGCGCCGCGAGGGCGGCGGCGAATGGATCGCCCAATTCGGAGAGGAGCAGCCGGAGATAGCGGAAGAAGGCATCCTTGCTGTCGATCACCCAGCGCAGGATGGCGGCGTGGCGCTCTGCGGGCAGCCCCTCCATCTTGAGCCCGGTGCTGAACAGGATCGAGACGTCTTCCGTCTCCGTCAGGTGACAGGCGAGGAACCGGGTAAGGTCGACCAAGGGCATTGCGCCAAGGTCGGCGGGCTGTCCCTGTCGGAGCGGCTCCAGCACATCGCGCGCATGTGCTTCGCCCCGCGTGATCGGCCAAACTCGCAGCGCACCGAGCCCGGTAAGGGGCAGCGGTTCGGACGGGATCAGCCAGACCCGCCAGACCGGCGCGCCATCGGCGGCGTGCTCGCCGCGCTCGCAATGGAGCGTGAGGCCGCTGCGGCAAATCTCGCGCCGGGCTTGATCCAAACGAGCCTCGGCGGCTCGTTGCGTGGCATCGGCGGCTCCCGTCTCGCCGCGGACGAACGGCCGCGTCAGCCGGCCAAACCCCTTGTCGCCGAGGATCTCCTCGACGCTGCCGACCCGCGATCGCTTCCCGGTCAGGGTGGTGAAGATCTCGACATTGCTGCCGGTCAGCAGCGCCGGCCGCGTGGCGTTTCCCGAGCCGACCGTGATCGCGGTGTCCCAGCCGCGTTCGGCGATGAACGCCTTGGCATGGAGCCCTTGCAGGGCCGCTGCGTCCTCCTCCTCGCCATCTTCCGTGGCCGCCATTTCGTCGAGCACGGCCACGCGGGCAAAGCCATCGAGCGTGGCGCCAGGCACCTGGGCGAGTTCGTCGGATCGCCCGATGAAGATGGGCTTTTCGGCGCTGGCCAGACCGGCCAGTATCGACAATGTTTGATCGTCGCAGAAGGGCGAGACTACGCCCAGCCGAACGCAGGGTTCCGGGCGCCATGGCTTTCCGCCGAGGCCATTGACGGCGAAGGAGACGCTCTGGAACGGTTCGGGCAGGCTCCATTCGGCGCGGCGCATGTCTTCGGCCAGGTCATCGACAAGCGTCTTCGTGCCGTCGGGAACGCCGACGGTCGCGAGGTCGGGGAGCTGGCGAAGGAAGTCGGCGACCGGGCGGTTGACGGCTTTGGGCTGCCTGGTGATCACGCCATCGAGGGTGGCGGCGATGTCCCATGAGCGATCGCGCGTCAGGTTTCTGGAGAGAATGAGCAGACGCATGCGGGCGGGGTCTTCGGGCTGCAACGGCGTGAAGCGCAGCGCCCACATCTTGGGGTGGAAGGCCCCGCCTTGAGGGGCGGCGACCTCAACGATGATGCGTTCGAGCAGCGAGCAAAGGCGGGAATGTGGCCGGGCGCTCGCCTGGATATGACCGGTGTCGGTGAAGACGACGAGGCGGCCGGCGATGCGCTCGGCGCCTTCCAGCAGCGCCAGAGGATGAGAGAGAATGTCGTCGCGGTTCTCGGCGGCGAAGAGCGCCAGACTGACTGGCACCGCGAGCGCGGTCTCGAAGTCGAGCGAGAAGGTCGTGGCGACCGCCGCGTCGAAGACATAGCCCGCCGGCGGCTGAAGATTGGCGCCGTAGAGCGTTCGCTGTTCGGGATCGAGGCTGCGCCTATTCAGCATGGGCGAGATCCCGCAGGTGGGATTTGGCCTGCGCCCAGCGGAAGGTGAGGCGGTCTGCGCCCGATGCGCCGGTCCAGCGGTCACGGACTGCGTGATTGGCGTAGCGGGACTGGCTGGTCTTGAGCCGGCGTTCGCGCTCCTCGACGAGCTGCCGCGCCGCGGGCGCCGAGATTACCTGCTCCGTCCCGGCCAGAACCAGATCACGCCACTCATTTACGAACCGCTTGGCGGCCGGTCGGACGGCGTGCGCCGGGTGCTCCACGACATTCCAGAAATCATCGAGCGACCACGCGCGGACGGCGCCGGTATCGAGTTCGTCGCTCCAGGCTTCAAGCCGAGCGCGATAGCCCTTGATCCAGTCGTCACGCTGGCGCAGCTCACTGAGCGCAAGGTTATAGAGCAGCGCGGCGCCGTGCATCACATGGGAGAAGATTTCCCCATGCTGGACGAGGCGGCGCGCTGCGGATGGAAACGCCGACAGATGGGGGTGCGTCCAGATGTAGTCGCAGTCCGCGTCGATGCCTTCGCGCGCCAGCATCGTGAGCAGTGCGGTGGGCTGGCTGGCGATCAGGCGGTCGATGAGGAACTGCGCCTCGTCGGTGGTCAGGCGGAAGACGGCGTGCTGAAGTAGGTCGCCAGGCATCTGGGGCAAGGCTGGATTCCAGACGGCGGGCGTCTGGGCGCCGGCCAGAGCGTCTTCGCCGCTGGATGCGCCGCGCGACTGGCCACGCCCCCGCAAGGCGACGAACAGACTGTCGAGCGAGCCCGGAAAGACCCGGATGCCCCATGCGCCCAGGCCAGCCCAATAGACGGAACTCGGCAACCGCTGGAGCCGTGGTCCTGCATCCCGGCCGATGATGCCGTTGGACTCACCGCCGGCTTTCAGGGCGTCGGCAAGCCGGATTTCGGTGTCGCGCGCCTCGGTGCGGAGCTGCGCCTCAGGGACTTCGCGTTTTTCCAGCGCCCGATAGAGCCAGGGAATGAACAGCATGTATCGCAGGCGCGTCTGGATCGTGCTCGTGCCCGGAAAGAGGTGATCGGCGATGGAATCCCGGATCGCCCCCAGCCCCAGCTCGTCGCGGGTCTCGCGCTCCTGAAAGAGCGCCATGATGCGCTGCGCGCGCTGCCGCTCGGCTTCATCGAAATCGATCCAGGCAAGAGACGACATGGGCTCAGGCTGCCTCGCTCTCGGTCGGCTTCGTCGGCAGGACGGGAATGACGGTGCCGGAGGTCATCAGTACGATCAGGCCGCGCTCGGCGCCGGTCATGTCGAGATAGGCCCGCACCTGCGCGCGATAATGATCGAGCGTTCCCGGCGCCGGCGTCACATCGCTTTTCCAGTCCACGACGACCTCAGGGAGGCCCTCGACTGTCAGAGTCAGGGCGTCTGCGATCCCGGCAGTTGCGGTTTCCACACGGTCGGTTGCCTGGACTGCATAGACGGGAAATTCGGCCAGAAGACTCGGTCGCAGGGCCGCGATGTCAGGTAGAGCCAGGGTCCGGGCCACACATGCGGCTAGTTCCTGAGCCGACAGCCCCGTCGCCGGGTCCACGACCGGAGATTTGCCGAGGGCGCGGATGAGGACCTCAGCGCGTTCGATCAGGGCGGCTTCCGCCTCTGGAGTTTCGCCGGTCAGCACCTCTTCCATGAGCTTGTGGAGGATTAGCCCGCGCTCCCGGCCGCCCTGCACGAGTGCGGAGGCTTCCCGCTCGAGGGGCTGGTCGTCAGTCGATCCCGTCCAGAGCGCGGATTCTTCTTCCCGCAGCACGATCCCGGCGGCGTTTTCGTCACGGCTGGGCGCGAGCCAGGTCAACCGCGTCTGCGCGGCCGCGATGGCTTCGGCTTCGGCGGCGAAGCTCGCGCGCGTCTGGGTGTTGCCCGCTCCCGCACCTGCGGCCGTGAGATCGGCAGGTAAGTGAGAGACGTCCAGGCCGGGAAGGTCGGCGAGCGACAGATCGACGAGACCGATCCAGGCCGATTTCGACGGCGTGGCGTCGAGCCGGGGCAAGACGAGGAGTTCGCGGGCACGGGTGGCCGCGACATACCAGAGCCGGATGCGTTCGCGGTCCAGCTCCTCCTTTTCCGCCTGCCGCGCGGTTTCGTAGCCCTCGGGCACGACGCCCAGGACCGGGCAATAGAAGGTCTCGGTCTGGCGGTCGATCACGGCGCTGTCGGGCGCCATGACGCCGGTCATGGTGTTGACCGGAATGACGATCGGCCATTCCAGCCCCTTGGCCGCGTGCATGGTGAAGAGCGCGACCGCTTCCTGCTGGGCGTCGGGCCGTCCCTCGACCGCGCGGTCCTCGTCGGACCATGCCGCTGTCATCGCCTCGGCGAAGGCGCGCAAACCGCGCACGGCGTAGCCGGTCGACAGGCTGAGATAGAGATCGACATTGGCGAGCGCGCGCTCGGCCTGGCCGCGATGGCGCTCGAGGAGGAGCGGACGGACGCGCAACACGTCCACGGCCTGCGAGAGCAGCTCGTGCGGGGTCGTGCTGTTGCCGCGCCGGGAGAGCGATTGCAGCCGCTCGATGACTTCGCGAGCGAGCGGGTGCACGATGACGGCAGAATCGATGCTGAGATCCAGGCGCGGAATCCGATCCGGCTGTTCCACCGAGCGCGGAAGTCCCCAGATGATGTCCAGCAGGTCTTCTTCGGTAAGGCCGACCAGAGGCCCGCGCAGCAGCGCGCCGAGCGCCAACGTGTCGCGGCGATCGGCCAAAACGCGGGTCAGCGCGATCAGATCCTGGATTTCCTGGCGGCGGAACAGCCCCTTGCCGGCTTGGGTCGCCACGGGGATGCCGCGGCGTTCCAGGGCTTCTTCATAGCGCCACAACTCTGCGCCAGTTGGTGCCAGCAAGGCGATGTCGCCCGGCAGACAGGGACGCTCCGTGGCGCTGCGACGGTCGATGATGGGGTGACTTTCAATTAGCCTGGCGCACAACTCGGCGATGGCGTCGGCTTCAGCGTCGCGCTGCTGTTCGGCACTGGCCTTGCCGTTTTCGTCTGCCACGGCGATGTCGAGGGCAGCCACGCACAGTCCGCCCCGGTCGTCATGGAAGGGGTCGAGAGCGGTGAAGCCCGGCTGGCCATCGGCCGAGAGCACGGCCTCGAAGCGCTCGTTGACGAAGGTGAGGATCGAGGCGCACGAGCGGAAGTTAGTGGAGATCGACAGGAGGCTGCCGGGGTCCTGGGCACGGAAGGCGTCGCGGGCCTGCACATAGGCGCCGACATCGGCACCCCGGAAGCGATAGATCGCTTGCTTGGGGTCACCGACCAAGAAGAGCGCGCCTGGCCGGATTTGGAATCGGGTCCAGTCGTCATCCCCCTCGACTGGCTCGCCGCAAAGCCGCCAGAAGATTTCGGTTTGCAGCGGATCGGTGTCCTGGAACTCATCAACGAGAATATGGGCGAAACGCTGCCCCAGCGCTCGGCGCACGGCATCGTGGTCGCGCAGCAAGTCGCGCGCGGCAAAAATCAGATCGTCGAAATCGAGCTGGGCGCTGGCGCGCTTGTGGTCGCGATAGCGTTGGAGGATCGGCCGGGCTTCGGCGATCAGTGCCGCGAGGGCATGTCCGGCCGTGACCTGCATCAGCGCGACCCAGGCGTTGCAGCAGGCGGCGTAGTGGGTCTCGGCGGTGTCGTTCATCCGGTCGCCGTCGGCCTTGGAGAGACCGGCTTGTTTGGCCGCGGCGGTCCATTTTCCCTTCTTGCGGTAGGAGGCGAAGGTGCCGGCCTTGGTGCAAAGGTCTGGGTGGGGCCGCGAGGTCAAGAGCTGGACGAGGCCCGTGGGCGTTGCGGGATCGGGACCGTTCGCCACGGCGGTCGCCATTTCGGTCAGCCGCTCGACGATCGTCACCGTTTCGGGCTCGGCTGCCGCCGTGTCATCCATGAAGCTCGCGAAATCCGCTGTGGCCTGCCGGAACGCTATCAAGTGGCCGTTAAGCGGAGAGACGGGCGGAGCTGTGAGCGTGGGGCGGCCGCGCAGATTCTCGGCGATCTTATGGATCAGCGCCACGGTTTCGCCAGGGCTGTGCAGCACCATCTCGGCCAGGATACCGCCCTGACCGCCGGAAAGACGTTCGCGTAGCCAGCCATCGATAATTTCGAGGAATGTGAGGTCGGCCTGGTTGCGATCCATCACGCCGGCGCCGGGATCGATGTCGGCCTCCGCCGGATAGGGTTTGATCAGGCGCTGGCAGAAGCCGTGGATGGTCGAGCAGGTAATTTCATCGATCGTGGCGCTGGCGGCGGCAAGATTATCGCGATGGGCCTGGGATAGCCCATTGGGCAGCGCTACGCGCAGCTCGGTTGCGATTGTGCCGATCGAGAGATCGGCGACGAACTCGCGGACACGCGACAACAGCTCGCTCGCGGCGAGTTCGGTGAAGGTGACGGCGGCGATGGAGCGCGGCGCGACGCCTCCGGCCAGCATGGCGGCGATGCGGCCGGCCATGGTGGCGGTCTTTCCCGAACCCGCGCCAGCTTCGACTAAAATCGAGCGATCATGGAGACTGATTGCATCGCGGCGTGCGCCGTCGTCCTTCAGCATCTTGGATGCGCTGCTCATCATTCCGCCTCCCAGACCTGAGCGACTTCGCCAAGCCGCTCTGTCGCGGCCGGCATTTTGTGTTTGCAATAGGTGGCGCCGGCGTTGGCAGGCAGGGCGAAGGCGAGATCGTCATAGTCGCCGCCGGTATCCGGGCCAGGCAGGGCCGCGCCTCCGGAGAGACTCGTTCGTGCCGCGCGTAGATAGCCTGTGATCTCTGCGAGCACTGCCTCGGGATCGTCGAGCTGAAGATCGATTGGCTCGCGCGGATAGAGGAGTGAGGCGCTGATGGAGACGTCGTCGCCAAGAAGCGCTTTCACCGCGAAGGCATAGAGGCAGCGCTGAAGCTCGCGTCCTCCGTTCAGTCGGATGTTGTTGCGCGGCGGCTGGCCGGTCTTATAGTCGCGCACGAGGGCGCGTTTGCCGTCGCCCGCGATGTCGAGCCGGTCGATATAGCCGGCGATGTTGAAGCCCGTGTCGGGAATCGTGACTGGTGTGCTCGTATCCCAAGGCGTCTCCGCGTCGGATTTCGGCTCCGAGCCGCCGAAGGGCACCTCTCCGTAAGAGTGTGCGCCCGGCAGAAGGGTATCGCCATAGGACAGGGCGCGGCCTGCCATCATGCGGGCGTCATCGAGCGTGCGCTCCCAGATGACGGCCGGTGGAACTGGACGCTCGCTTTCCCAAGTTGCGGCAACGGCTTGCGCAGCTTGCGCCACCGCTGCTTCGATGGTTTCCGTATCGGCGGATGCAAGGCCGCCGCTGGTTTCGAGATCGCGCAAGGCGCGGTCGAGAACCATGTGAACGAGATCGCCGATCCCGAGCGCGTCGAGTACGAGCGGTTCGGCGCTGCTCTGCGGTTCACGCCATCCGAACGCATAGACCCATACGAAGCTAAGCGGGTTGCGCAGTAGGCGGCGTAACGAGCTGGCCGACTGGGTACGGTCGAGGATGGCGAGTACGAGCGGATGATCCGCCCGAACGAGCCCATCGTGGGGGGTGATTTCCGTCCGTCGCCAGTTGCGCCAGCAGCCGTGTGCACTCACCGCTTGAGGATCGGCGCCGAACTCCTGGGGGCGGGCCATGAGGCGGTCGGTCTCACTGAAGGCATGCACCGGCGTCGCGTTGCGGCGGAGGAAGGTCTCGTCTCCATGTGCTGCGAGCAGGGCGCTGCGACCCAGCAGCCGTCCATCGCTGTCGCGCCGGGCGCGTGACAGAATGACGCTATCGGTTGTTGTGGTGAGGATCGTCTCGAAGTCGCGGCGGTCGACAAGATTGATCGGCAGTGGATCGAGCACCGGGGTCGGGATGATATGGTCTGGGATCAGCCGATCTTCGGCGATCCCGCGCGGCCAGCGCGAGGAATTGAGCCCCAGGAGCCGCACGAAGCGGCGAGGCGATGCTGCGAGCGCGCTGGCTGGCATCCAGGTGACGCAGACGCACGCTTCCAGGCCGTCATCCTGCTTCAGAGTCTCCAGCGTTGCGTCGATAGAGGCGGCGGGGCCAGCGAGCAGGGCCTTGCGCCAGATTAGGAGCGCTCGGCCCTTGAGGAGGGTCTCACCGATCTCAGCTGCAGCCTCGGGTCCTTTCGCTAGTAACTCGACACACGCGCGCAGCGTCGGGGCATGATTGGTGCCATCGGGCCAGTCTTCAGACGTTAGACGGGCAAGCAGGCGGTTCCATGCACCAAGGTTCGAGAGCGGAGCATCGGTCGGAAGGACGCGCAGCCAGCCTTCAGGGAGGGTATCGAACGGTCCGCTGTCTTGGCAGAGTGCCACTAGGCGGCGTAGCCGCGACTGTGACAGCCCACGCACGACGATGTCAGCTAGTGCCGCGGCCGTCTGGCCTTCGCGGGTCGTAACGGTCCGGATGCCATGGACGAAGTGAAGATCGAAATTGGCGTCGGAACGCAGAGCTAAGAAATGGTCGTCATATTCCGCGGGCGATGGGGTCGCGATGGCGATCTCCGGAGGCGATACGCCCGAGGCGAGTAGGCCGCGTGCCCAGCGCATGGCTTCAATGGCCTCGTGATACGCCGTAGCCGCGCTCAAACTTCTGATTTGAGGCGTTTTCGCTGAGGCGCGCGAGATGGTGACGTCCGAATCTTCCAGCCATGCAGGAACACTTCTCGGTCCGGCCGTCCACTGCACGGGGGTATGGGCAGTGAGGGCGAGAAGCAATGGTCTCCAGCAAGGCGCGAGTTCGGTAAGGCCGACGATCTCAATCTGACCGAAGATGGCCGGCGCATGGGCGAGGCGATCAGTCGCGGCAGCGACAATGTCGACGGGGCGCATCATGCCAGGCGGCAATTCAGCAAGAACAGCTGCTTCCAGGCGCGCAATGGCTTCGAGACGAGGATGGCGGACTGTTTGTGCTGTAAGGTCGATGCCCGCGCGCCAAACCTTGTAGAGCGTGTCGGTCGTCGCTTCAACCATGCCTGGTAGTGTTTTGATCTTCTCCAATTCGCCCATTTGCGTTGCGGGGAGGACCGCTTGAATGGCAGCACGTAAACTCTCGTTATCGATGGGCCGTGTAAAACCGCCTGCCAGTCGGGCTGCCGCCTGTTCGAATGAAATGACTTGAATCCCAAGATGCTTGCTACGTGCCGCCATCAATCGAAGGTTCCGAGCAGCGAGACGATCACTAACGATTTTGGTGACTCGCTCATTGATTGCGGCGGCCGAACTGGATGATCTCGTTTCGTCCATGGACTTCCGTTCCTCCTGGCTTTTCTTATCGCAACAATAGTTGCGTTATGTTACGCATTTGGGTGATGTTAGCGCCGATTTGTAGACTTGGGTGAGAACCACGTTAATCACTGCACGCCATATACTGGTTTTGTCACGCCTGCTTATCCCTCTTGCTCGGCGACAAACTTGGTTTCCGCTAACTCTTGCGCAAGGTCGGTCCACCCGGCTTCGTGGGCGTACTTGACCATCCGCTCCACAGTGCGCGTTGGCGCCGCTCGGCGTAGCGATTCAGGGACGTCCGAGGGCCGCATCCTCCAAGGCCGCAGAGCGTGGCCGCTCTCGGCTACACACCGGCTTAGGACGCTAGCGATCCGGAACCCGCCTTCGTCGACATCACCCCAGTGCAGCACTGGAGTTGAAACGGGGAGCTCGGAAAGCAGCCGGAGATACATCGCCCGCCAAGCAGGGGAAGGCATCCCGGCGGTGTAGATGCACAACGCGTCGGAGTCACAGTGTTGGCGCGCCCATACATGGAACGTAGTCTGGTTCTCGATAGTTAGCACCCGGCTGGGCATGGACCCGAGGCCCAGCACTGTGGACGGGGGTAGGGCGCCGTAGGGGCGGTCCAGGGGGAACGTGCCACGTTCCCGGCGAACTACGATGTTGCCGGCGAGCCGCGCTGGCTGCGGCTCTCGGTAGAGGCCAAGTTCCTGCAACACTTCTGCTTCTGGGCGTGCATCATCGTCGATGTTTCCTACCAGTAGCACATCGAGGCAAGGCACCAGGGCCTCGATGCGCTTGCTGTCCTTGAACAGCCGTGCGCTGGCGTCTCGCACTGGCGTCTCCGTGGCGCCGAGTGCTACCTGGCTCTGGCAGTAGGTGATGACGTCACAGGCCATGTCCCAGTTGGCGGCGGCGTCAGGCCCGGTGCCGCGGATCTTTTTGAGCCTCTCCCAACTGGATAGGACGTCGTTCAAGATCGGATGTTCACCAAGGCGCGAGGCGAGGGTTTGTCTCGCCGATTGGACTCGTACCGCATGGGGCACCTTGCCCAAGATCGAGGCTAGTTTGACGACGTCGATCAGTTCGATGCGCTCGATGAGGCCTTGGGGATCACGCCGAGGACGCAGAGCCATGATTGCGCCCTCGGCCTGAGCGTAGGCCATCACCGCCTCGAAGTCCTCTTTGGCCTTCAGACCGCGCAACTCGCGGTACTCGGACAGCGCGGAGTCCGTCAGGGCAGGCCGCCGCACGGCGGCGCCAGCCTCGTGCTTGTCGGCAGACTTCAGTAGTCGCTCCAACGACTTTCTGGCCAGCGGATCCATCTCGGACTGGTCTTGGAGGCTCATGCTGCGGCACCTTCTGTCGAGGAGGCCTGCGGTAGGTATTGCCTTCTGATCTCCGCTTCGACCAGTTCCGGGTTGAATTCAGGCAGATCGGCGCGGAACATCTCGCGCGTCTCGGGAGGAACGTCGTGGCCCTCGAGTACTACTACATTGCTCTCGGCATCGCGCATGATGTCGTAGTAGCGATCAAGGAAAGCGGTCAGGCTACCCAAGGCGTCACCCGTGCTGGCCATGAAGACCTGCAGGCCAAGCTCCTCGAAGTAGCGCATGGTGGCCACGATATTCCTCGGGTCCATCTTGATGAAGGCCTCGTCGATTACAAGCAGCCGGATACCGGTATCGTCGCCGCGCTCCAGCCGATAGGCTGACGAGAGTGCGGCACCTGCGATCACATACAGCGGAGCGCGATGCTCGCCACCAGAGCCGGACCCGACACGTTTGCTAAGCCAGCCTATGTGCTTGGTCGTACCGGTGGAGGCCTCTTCGCGGAGAACCTCGACATCGAAGTCGAAGAACTCGCGATAGTCGTCCAGCGGGGACTTCACCGCTGCCGCGCCGGTGACCGTCTTTTCGCGCATGAGCTCCTCGAACTCCTTGGGCAGCTCTCCAGCACCGCCAAGCAAATCCTCGGTCGGGCCGTATTGGGCGACGTCCTTGATGAACTTCAGCAGCACGGCGAAGGCAGGTCGCACATGCGTGCGGAACTGGTAGCGTTCGTTGTTGGTGAACATCGGCGCCAAGCGCAAGGCCTCGTTCATCCGATTGATGGTGTCACTCAACCACTCAAGGTGCTCGTGCAGCGCCACCGCAACGTCGTTGCGGAAGGTGCTCTTGGCGGCGCTCAGGGCATCTTCCATCCGGGCCTTGTTCTCGCGCAGACCGGTCTCAGTGAGCACTACGACCCGTGCGTCCAGCCAAGCGCGGGCGCTGCGCCAGTCGTCCTGGGTTCCAGCTGGCATGAACTCGTTGTGCCTGACAAGGAACGCCGACAGCTTCTGCATGGCGCTGGACCATTTCTGACGGGAGTCTGTCTCAGCACGGTTGCTGCGGTGTTTGCAGTCGGCGACGATCTCACTGAAAGACAGACCCTGGCGTGTCAATAGCCTTTCCCATTGGTCCGATGCGTAATCGGCGTCGTAACCGTCAACCGCACGTGCTGCTTCAGCGATTCCCTTTTGGGTAACGGCCCGAGCCTGCTTCTTCTTGGTGTCTTCGCTCTTTTGCTGACATGCCGTCTCTGCTGCACCGACCGCCTGGGCCGCAGCAAGCAGTTGTTTGCGCACGTCGCCCAAGTTCGCTTCTGCTGCTTTGGCTACCTGCACCAACTGTCGATACTCTTCAGTATTGAGGGCTTGTAGGCGCCGCGTCAGATCCTCCTCATCGGCCGCCTCTTTGGTTATCCGATCGAAGATTTCGAGGACTTCGTGAACCTTGTCCTGCTCTCCACCCACGAATGGTCCAAGGTTGTTCAAGAGCTCCTTGAGCTTGGCGTACCTCTCCTTGAATTCATCAATCTTCTCTTGGAGCTGAAGGGCTTGTTCGGCGATGGAAGTGCGAGTCGCCGTAGAGGTCGGGCCGATCTTGAAGAGGGCGGGATTCGCCGGCTTCTTGCGTACCATCTCGCCATCAGCCAGCAACATGCCGTCCTTGGTCATTGCGAAGCGATGAGCGAAGCATTCGTCCTCAGTCTCTGCCCGTTGCGTGTCGCCGAACTTGGATCGCAGGTAGTTGACCGCTGCAGCGCTGTTGCCACTGATTAGCTCTGCCACGGCACCGCGCCTGGGGCTGCTGCGATTGGAGAACTTGCTGGGCATCACGACTTTCGCATCGTAGATCGCAGCCTGACGAGACACCCGGAATGCCTTGCGTTCGTCTGCCTCGTCGACCAGCAGAGCTTGCATGTTCGACGTACCCAGATAGGACTCGATGGCAGGTTGCCAGTCTGGGTCGTCGACACGCACCAGGTCGCACACCGGAGTAGCATCCACGCCAGCGTTGGCTAGCGCGCGCTTGAGCGCCGCAGCCGGCCCCTCCAGAGGTGGCTTGCCCTTGGCGATGCGCTCCTGATTCTCTTGCACGCCAGCGAGCTCGGCCTCGGCTGCCGTCTGCGCGCGACCAACGGCCTGCATCTCCTCGAACAGCTCGTTGCTTAATAGCTTGGCTGCGCGTAGCGCCTTGCGGACTGTCGACTCTACTGCATCGCGTCTGGTGGCTTTATCCCCCTCTAGCAGGGCGTGAACGTCCTTGAACGCCTGTGCTGTTGCCTCGTCGCTGTCGGCGACGAGCTTGCCAGGGATCTGTGCGTCGATAGCCCTTCCGATGGCTTGGATGCTGCGATGCAGTCTCGTTCTTTGTTCAGTGAGCCGGTTTTGTATTTTGGCGAGGCTTTCGCGCAGCAACGCAGCGTCCGCGTGGGACGCGTGCTTGTCCCGGGCAGAGGCGCTATCGCGTGCGTGTTGCTCCGCCGCTTCGACTTGACGGTTGACTTCGTCACGCCGGGTATTGGCGGCTTCCAGTGCTGCTGCCGCTTGGCTCTCGGCTTCCTCTGCGGCGGTCACTGCCTCGTTGGCGACCTCGAGTTCGGCAGCTTGGGCCAAAGCAGCGAGAGAGACCGAATGGGTGTTGCGTCGGTGTGCATCAGCAAAATCCGTCTCGATCAATTCGGCCTCGTCAAGCTTGGCCTGCACGTTGCGCACCAGGGTCGCCATCTCCTGGAACGTGTGCAGCACTTCCTTGAATCGCTTGATGTTGGTCGGCCGGGTCTCCAGCACTTGCTGGCGGACAATGTCATCGACGCTCTTGTCGAACTTCATGCGTAGCCCGAAACGGAACGCTTGGCGGTAGGCATCCAAGCGCGGCGCACCCCGCGTGCCTCTTAGTCGGAACAGCATAGCGTTGACGAAGCGCTCAGAGTCGTGGAAGAGCACTTCTTCACCGTAAGCTCGCTGCGAGAGCATCTGCCTGAAGCTAGCCCAGGGCCGCGGTCGATATTCACCGTCAACCAGCTCGAGATGGTCGCTGAGCGCGATATCCGCGGGGAGAATATAGCGACCCTGCACGTCAGATTTTTCGCGGTCGGCGCTCACGTAGATGCTCACACCGGTGGAGACAATTTCCTGGGTCGTGGTGTCCTCCCAGACCAGGGTGATGTAGGTGTTGGCACTGTCGCGAACGCGTGCTTCCGGCGAGTCACCATACTGGCCCAAGCAGTAGCTGCGAATATTGCGGCTGTTGTGGTTGGACTCGTCGGCCTGCGCGTTGAAGGCGACGCCTGCGCTACCGCGGCTCTCGTTGGCCCCTAGCATTACGATTTGCACGGCGTCCAGGAGCGAGGATTTGCCGCTGCCGTTGGCGCCGAAGATGCCGCAGTTCATGCCGACTTCGACATCACGCATTTCGTACAAGAAGAACTGGACTACCCGGATGCGTATCAGCTTTTTCATGCGGCACCGCCTTCTTCCACGGTGGAGGCGACCGCAGGGTCCACGCCGTCAATCTCGTCGTCCGGGCTGGTGAAGAGGGCGATGCGTGCCAGCGCCGCCTCTCCTAGGACCTCGGCGATGCCGGGGCGGATGATGACCACGTAGGGCTGATCCGCATCGTGCCCGAACTGATTGCCGTCCTCGTCCGACACTCGGGCGAGGCCCCAGCGCCGCATCCACTGGATCAGCGCCGCGAGCTTACCTCCGGTGGCCAATTCGCGGCCCCCCGTCATTTGCTTGTACTTGACCTCCAGCGTGACCAGATCGCAGGCCACCTCGCCGTTTTCGTCATGGTGCCCGGATCGAGTTTCCTCGTCGAAGATCTTGCGTAGCACCAGTGCGAGCAGCGTCTGGTCAACGGTGACTGGTGACGTCCTGGCGTGCTTGGGGATGGCGCAGGCATAGCGCAGTTGGCTGTTAACCCTCACGACGTAACCCAGGGGTTCCAAGGCCCGCTTGAACTCACGCTCAAAGTCTCGGATCAGCCCGTAGGCCACCTTGCTGCCGCGATCCGCGGCGTACAAAACCTGCTCGGTTATTAGCCGATTCGCCGCTGCCTCGAAATCATCCTCCGTGGCCACGTTCTTGGTGACCGTAGCCGCATCCGTCCAGAAACTCATTGGCTTCCTCCCTTGGCTGGCTTGGTTGTTCTTGCGATAGTGAAGGGTTGGTGAGAGATGCCCTGGCTCCGAACCTCTTCGCCTTCCATTCGGATCGTGGTGAATCCGCTGCTCATTGCTCGTGCGTTGGCGCGGAGTAGCTTGCTGGATGTCGCGTTCGCTGTGGCAATGGTGCACAAGACCTGCAGCGCTCGGGTCGACTCAATGCTATTTACTTGGAGGGCGGTGCTAGGCAACGCATCCGCCTCGCCTAGTTGTTGGCGCACGAAGGCCGCGAGCTTTGGTAGCGACATGGTGCGCCGGTCCCGAGCCATCAGGGCCAGGCGGGCCCTGGCCTCCTGCTCGGGGGACATCACTTGCTTGCGTAGTCCGCTGGGCGGCGGACGCTTGGTCTCGATGCGAGGCGAAGCCAACCGTTCGCCGCCGACGCAGTCTCCGGGAGCAAACGGTGCCAGCGCGGCCGCCTTGCTGCCGTGCTTGACAACGGCGTCGATGGCTTGATTGATCAATTCGTCGAGAGGGCGGGCGGCCCGCAGCCGGTAGTCTAGATAGGCCAACGCCAGCTTGTTGGCGCGCCGGATTTCGTCGTCCAGCCGGTCCAGGTATTCGTCGATACGGCGCAGATCCTCTACCTTCTGGACGTCACGCTCGAACATGGCTTCAGCGCGGGTAGGGTCGCGGCCAGCTTGCTTCTCGAGGTACCACTGGATTAACCGAGCGCGCAGGTCTTGCGTCTGCTGGATATGGGTCACCAGGCGCAGGATCTCCTGACGCCGGGCCAGGGGATGCTCGCGCGTGCGCAATTCCTTGTAGTCACCGATGAACATGCGCTCGACGTAGTCATCGAAGAAGCGTCTCACGAACTCGCCGGTGGCGTCGACGCGACCGATCTCCAGCATTAGATCGCGCACATTCGTGCCGGCGATGCGGACGTGTTCAAGTAGGGCGCGCGACTGGCGGGCTGCTTCCTGCAGGGAGGCACCATCTGTGCTCTCGTCCAGAAGCAGCTTCAGGTTGGCTTCGATGCTGCGGATCTTGCCGGAGACGAACTCCGGGCCGGTGTGAGCGAACTCCACGAGGCGGTTCATGAAATGGGCGACGGCGGGAGCCATCGTCACCATCTCGCGCACGCCCACTCGGTCCACGCGGATCCATCCCGCGTCGCGCAAGCGATTGAAGACCATGATGGCTCGGATTGCCAGCGGTGTGGCTGGCGTCACGTCATCGCCTTCCGGAGTCCAGTCCTGGTACTGGAGTTCTTCGGCTATGTCGGCCGTGATTTCGCGCATCAAGAAGCCGGTACTCGGCGGCAACGGGGCCTCTGGGCCGAAGCGTTTGGCGTGCAGAACACACAGCAGTGACCAATATTGGAAGCGATTGGCCGAAGCCAGCGGCGCGAACAGGCGGTCGGGCAGGCGTTTGAAGAGCGGCGGATAGCGTTCAGCCACCTTCTCTTGGCGAATTTGGTCTGTTAAGTCATGAACAGCCATTGCCGGCACTCCTCTGTGTTTTCAATCGCCAGTTGATAGTCGGGAGGAGCCTGTCGACTCACGTCCGTGGCTGCCATGATCTCCTGCACCATGTAGTTCAGGAGGGCAGCCCTACAGCTTTCTACGCGCGCTGATGCCCCGTTGAAGTACTCGTTTCTGACGATCAGTTGCTGCGCAGGGCTGAGGCCAGGGTGAGCGGTAATCCTGACTTGGAGGACTGTGGACCAGGCAGCATCGGCGGCGATGTCTGCCAAGCTGGGCTCCGTGAGCAGTGTGACCTTGCTCATTCGCCCTAATACGAAGTCACGGAAGGCTCGCCTCTGCAGACAGTAGCCGCGGACGTGCCACCGTCGTCCTGCCCGTAACAGGCTGTGCGGCTCGACGGTTCGCTCGTGCGGTTCCGGGTTGTTCATGGAGCAGTAGACGAACCTCACCCTGAGACGATCTGCGATGGCCAAGTTCAGTCGGGAGAAGGTGCGAGGCGAGATGTGGGCGAAGTCCCATGAGATGGAGAGCGGCTTGCCTGGGACGTTCAGCGCATACGGGACCAGCATGGCGCTGATAGCGCCCGGCCACGAGGTATTCGCCGCCTGTTCGGCGTCCGCATACGCGATGGAGGTGGCCACATCTGCTTTGAGCTTGCTGTCCCATGCTACCCACTCCGGGTATGACTCCCGGAAATCGCGCAGCCACTCGCTGGCCCGTATAGGGCTCAACCCATACTCGGAGATAAGTCGAGCGCGGCTAACCCGCCCCTCCCAGAGAAGGATTCGGCCAACTTTGGTATCTCTTTCCTGCCGGCCCGCGTTAGGCATGGGTGTCGCCTTGTGATGAATGTCTATATGGTATGAAAAAACATATGATATGTAAATCCATATGATTTGGCGTAGCCAGCGATGATTATTGTCATGCGCTAGAGACCTCTTCCAGCGGGTACGTCCACAGGACGCATCGAGAGATTGGCGGTGACCCTTTGGACACTTTTTTGGGACTGACGTAGTCGGCAGAATGCGATAAAATGCATGAAATTTCAATGAGAAATTAGACGTGTCTGCAGCTACTCTATCTGCCGTTGACTCCCTTCGAGGGGCCGCAGCTCATCTTGCGGATGAGTTGCAAGCCGGTCGTGTCTATCGGCGCGAGGACCTGGCACGTCTGTCCACCGCAGTGGATAGGCATCTCCGTGAGCTGGTCGCCACAGGAAAGCTGAAAAAACTTGCTCAGGGCCTCTACCACGCGCCGAAGCAGTCCAGCTTTGGCCCGCTGCCACCAACGGATGACCAAGTGGTGGGGGGCTTTCTTCGTGACAAGGACTTTTTGGTGTTTTCACCCTCGGCCTACAACGCCGTGGGTCTTGGTACCACTCAGCTTTATAACCGCACGCTGGTCTACAACCACAAGCGCCATGGTGTTTTCCAACTTGGCAACCGGCAGTTCGATTTCCGAATGAAGCCGCGCTTCCCGAAGAAGTTGACCCCCGAGTTTCTGTATGTCGATCTGCTAAACAACCTTGAAGAGTTGGCCGAGGATCGTGATGCCGTTTTGCGCCAAGCGCGTGGCAAGCTGTTCTCGTTCGACTCAGTCCGGCTGCAGCGGGCTGCCGACAGTTTTGGCAATGTGGCGACGCGCAAGCGCCTGCGGGAGTGGATGAGTGCCTGATTTCCTGCACGCGCGGAAGGACTTTGATCAGTTGCTTGCGCTTGTCGCTGACGAACGAGGGCTTGATCCTATGTTGGTCGAGAAGGACTACTGGATCATGCATTGCCTGTGGGGTTTGCAGGCACAGGGCTTCCAGTTCGAACTAAAGGGAGGGACGTCGCTCTCGAAGGGCTTTGGTGTCATCCACCGTTTTTCCGAAGACATCGACATTCGCATAGAGCCGCCCGCCGACATGGATGTGAAGACGGGGCGCAATCAAGACAAGCCAGCGCACGTACTTTCGCGCCGTACGTATTACGACGAACTGGCGGCGCGTATCCGTATCCCAGGCATCGGCAACGTTGAGCGCGACACGCAATTTGACGACGACAAGATGCGCAGCGCCGGCATCCGCTTGATATACACGCCGCGCGTATCGGCATTGGCAGGCGTCAAAGATGGAATTTTGTTGGAGCTTGGGTTTGACGATACGGCACCCAATCGAGCTGTCACGATCTCGTCATGGGCTTTCGATGTTGCCAGAGATCGCGGCGTAGACGTGTTCGACAACCGTGCAGTCGCGGTACCTTGCTATGCGCCGACGCACACTTTCGTCGAGAAGCTTCAGACAATTTCCACCAAGTACCGTCGCTTGGGTGAGTCGGAGGCGTTTCCGGGCAATTTCCTTCGGCACTACTATGACGTGTACTGCCTTCTGGGTTTGGAGGAGGTGCAGGCATTCATGCGGGAACCGGCCTACCAAGAGCGCAAGGCGCAGCGCTTTCGGAGCGGTGATGAGCAGGTGATTGCACGAAACCAGGCCTTTGTCCTTGCTGACGCTGCACAACGCGAGCGCTTTGCGTTGGAGTACCGCAAGACGCAAGCGCTGTATTACCAGGGTCAGCCAGATTTTGATGCGCTGGTGGCTCGGATTCATCAATACATCGACGTAATGTGAGACGCGCCGTGTATGACTAAATTCAGTGAAGTCTCGCCAGCTCATCTCGTTTCGGCTATCCCGACCACGGACGTAGCGTATTTCATTGAAGATCTTGCGCGACGCTGCAATGTGACTTATGCCTCCACCGCGATGGATAGTTGGGCAAATACAGTGACCTGCCTTTCGGGAGACGAGGTGCAGTCAGGCCATGTGCAGGATTTGCTGATTGCGCTGAGGCGGGCGGGCAAGCTTTCTACCAACGAGATGATGTCGCTGCTAGTCAACTATCTGCGTGAATGTCAGCAACACAGATGATCTGGCAATGTCGTTTCGAGTCGGTAGGCAAAAATTGCTGATGAGGTGTCGAGCACATGGCAACCAGAATCACTCGTCGGAGTTACGAACAGGCGCTGGCGCGTGGCTATCAGGCGTCAGAGGCGCCTCATGCTGTGTCGGCGCGGTATTTGGCAACGGCTCATGTGCTGGAGCTCGTGTACAGCAACGGGCGGGTGCTGCGCATTGACCCGCAAGATGTCGCGACGCTGAGGGAACTGCCTCACAACTTGCTTTCGCGAGCTTACGTGACACCGGGTGGCGCTGGTTTGTTGTTTGGCGAGAGCGGGGAGGTCGCGGTTAGCATTCCTGGTTTGGTGGAAAGCCTGAGAGGCTAGGTTTGCCGAGCTGCTAGTGCTGGTTATCCCCAAGCGCGGTGAGGAAGGCAATTGAAGTTTCGCGTCTGCCGCAATGGGTTCGCCATTCCAAGGAACAATTCGATGGCGAGCCTTGGTCAACGAGCGAGTTCTTCGCGGATCAGAGGAGCGTGTCGGTGGGCTTTGGTGGCACGCTATGGGACGGACTTGGCACTGACTCACCGGTATCGGGGTGGGGGACTCAGGTTGCTGCAGAAGCTAATCCGCCAAAGCATGGACACTTTCTTCGTGCCGATACCGTAAGCCCCTCTGAAGAAGCCATTTCTGATACCGTCAGAACATCGGTGAAAGTCGCCGCTGATACCGCTGGACTCTGATCTTCGGAGTGGATTTTCCTGTTGGAAGACCCCTGTCACGTCCTCCGTGGGACGGTTAAGGGGCGGCCGGGGGACTCGATTGGTTTGATGGGTCGATATGGGCCTACATGAAACCACTCAGGTAGCCTCATCTAAGCAAGACTCACCCGTTGGTATTTCTGACGGTACCAAGCTCTCAGCGTCAACCCGAAACCCTTGCAGCACAACGCTCTTCGCGGTGCCATTGACAATCGAGTGGGAATAACGCCGCTTCGCTTGGCGAACGGTAAATGAAAAAAGGCGCTTCGGCGCCTTTTTTCATTTACCGCGCCTGGCGACGGAGGACGACCCGGCCTGACCTTGAACCTGACTGCGAATTAGCCTGGATCAGGAGAGCAGATTGCCGACAATAGCCGTATTCGCCGTATCAACGCAGCGTGGAGCATTCGTTGCTGCGGACGCGCATCGCTAGCAGGAGGATTCCCCTGCCTTCAGGCAGGGGGCATCAACGACACTTCCCACTATTTAAACTGGATTCCTTTGATAGCCAGCATGGGCGAAAGCAAGCAAGTGAACGTGACTGCGGCAAGGTCTGGGCCTGAAGACTTGTAGAAAGAAGTTCCCTCTACCGCAATGTCGTATCGCTCAGCTTTCGTTCCTGCGATTGAGGCGCCTGGACGATAGCGGGGGCCGCCAATACTAATCTCCACAACATTGGAGTAAACGCTATGGTCGAAATTTGGACGGTTGATCTTCGCGGGTGCAGCATCAACGCAAACCTTGGCCGCCATTGCCTTGCCTTTATCAGTATTTATTCCCGGCTTGAACTGTTTGGGACGAATTAAACGCCAATAGTTGGCCTCAGGACTATATGAGGCGGGCTCGTACTTCCCGGTGCCTTCGCGAAGATGACACTGCACCAGTTGCGGACTGATTCCATCTATTGCGATGAAAGTTGCATCTGGATTGAATGAGCGCGCGCTCTTGAGGTAGCGGGAGTCAATTTCAAATGGCACCGCCTGGCCTTTGGTGCGGGATGCGCAGAGTTTCTCTTTTTGTGGGTCATTGCCAATGGCATCGTTCCGTATCATTTCAGCTTGGGCAACACATGAAAAAAGCAGCAAACCAAGACCCAGTGACAAGCAGCGCATTCAATTTCTCCATGTTGATCCGCACGAAGTGGGATTAGCCAGAAAATACCACAGCGATTTCAAGCTTCGTTCAATTCGTGAGGTATTGCAATGCCTACGGCGCCATGGGACAGCAGGACGGCACGGAGCAGTGACTTTTCCCGCACGAAGCGGACATACATTACGCAAGATCTGGTGGGCGCGCGCGTCCGGGGCCGCCTACCGCCTGGCGTTGCGCGACGACACGCAAGCCACGTGTGCATTGACCCAGTGAAAACCTGCTCACGTCATATTTGAGGAAACGACGTTGAGCACGAAGATGGAAGAAGACATCAAGCGGTGGACGGCCAAGCGCAAGAGCGCGCAGGTGCTGGACATTATTCAGGGCAAGACTACGGTGGCCGAAGCGAGCCGCCAGTACGACCTGTCGCCCTCGGAAGTTGAGCAGTGGGTTGATGACGGCAAGCGGGGCATGGAGAACGCCCTGAGAGCCAATCCGCAGGACGTACGGGAACAGTACGAACGCCAGCTCAAGGAGCTGGGAGAGGCCTACGGCGAAGCGATGCTGGAGCTACGTGCCAGAAAAAAATTGCAGCCCCTGCTGGGCGAGGACGAGAAGTGATCGAGACGATCCGCCAGGGACTGCAAGCTGACGGCATTACCGCCTCGATCGCAAAGCTGTGTCGCTGGTTTGGTGTGCCGCGACGCACGGTGAATGACAAGCCGATGAAGTCAGCGCCGAAGGTCGACCCGCGGTTTGCCGAGCCAATCAAGGCGATGATCGAGGAGTCGCCGTCGTTTGGGTACCCGACGATCGCCCACCTGCTCGGGTTCAACAAGAATACCGTGCAGCGCGTGTTCCAGTTGATGGGCTGGCAGGTTCGCAAACGGCCGATCGGCTTCAGGCCTCGTATCCAGGCCCTGCCATCGGTGGCGATGACGCCCAACGAACGTTGGTCACGGATTTTTGCCGGGTGTGGGCCGGACGCGACGGCTGGGCAACGCTGGCGCTGGTGATCGACTGCCATACGCGCGAACTCTTGGGCTGGCACCTGTCGCGAAGCGGTAAAGCCTGCACCGCCGGCAGCGCGCTGGAGCATGCTTTGATCGCCCGTTTCGGGACGCTGGGCCGGGTGCCAGCGCCATTTCAGCTGCACTCGGACAATGGCTTGGTTTTTACCCCGCGCAGTTACACCGCGCTCGTGCGCAGCTACGGCTTGCGCCAGGAGTTCATCACGCCGCATTGCCCGCAGCAGAACGGCATGGTTGAACGCGCAATCCGCACGCTCAAGGAACAGTGCGTGCACTGGCATCGCTTCGAAACCATCCAACACGCCAGCCGCGTGATCGGCGACTGGATACGCTTTTATAACAACCGACGTCCGCACCAGGCGCTCGGCATGAAGACGCCGGCTGAGGCATTTGCTTTAGCCGCTTAACCTGAGCAGGTTCCGCTGGGTCAATACACCGCCGAGCGCACGCTCGATCAGGGCCTTCTTGAAGGCCAGGGAGGCGGCGTTGATCGCTTCGGCCGTCATCGGGCCGTCACCGAACGACGCCAACAGCTCAGGGGGAATAGCCGGCAGATCCGCCAGCTTGGACTTGGGGTTGCGTGGCATAAGTGCTCCTTGGACGCATGTTATGCCTTGAACACGAAATCACTGACAGGCCCTCGCTTCGCGAACGGTAAATGAAAAAGGCGCTCCGGCGCCTTTTTCATTTACCGCGTCTGCCGACGGATGACTACCCGGCCGTCAGTAGTCCAAGCTGTAACTCACCGCCACCGTCCTCCCCTGCGCCCGCGGCCAAGGCGCCCGCGCGTTCGCCTGCATGAACACTGAGTAATAATCCCGATTGGTCAGGTTATAAACCCCCACATCCACCCGCCCCTTGGGCAACTCCACCGAAGCCAACAGATCCAGCAACGTATACCCCACGGTCTCGCGCCCATTCTTATCCCGAGCTGCCGCGTCATACCCCCCCACGCGCACTCCCTGCAATCGCACGCTATACGTCCCAGGCGCATAACTGACATAAGCCGTGAACTTCGGCGGCGAGATCCGGGTTGCCGGCAGCGCGATCCAGCTTCCATTCTGCTTGGTCGCACCCTTCGTATACGCATAGCTGCCACCGACCGTCCAAGCGCGAGCGACATTGACGTCCAGACTCGCCTCGACCCCGCTTACACGCTCCTTCTGGTTGATCAGCCGCAGCACCCGATCCTTCGCGTCGTAGAACTGCGTCACGTCCGAATTGTTCTGATAGGCCGTGAGGCTGGCCTGCACCGCATCCCACGCGCCGCGCCAACCGATTTCGTAGCTGTCAACCTTCAACGCCTGCGAGTTCAACTGCTGGATGTCGTAGTCGCTGCGTACGTCGCGCAGGAATCGCTGGATATCGGGCAGGGTGAAGCCCTGGCTGAAGTTGACGAACACGTCCTGGGCATCGCTCAGATGGCGGACCACTCCCAGGTTGTAGAGGGTGGCGTTGTACTTGAGCTTGCCGCCCGGCAGGATGTTACCTACGCCGGTGGCCTGGATGTCGCCGTAGGCGACGCTGTCTTTGACGTTGCTGTCGATCCACTGGCGACGAACGCCCGCGCGCAGGGTCCAGTGTTCCATTTCCCAGGCGGATTGCAGGAAGAGCGCGCGGGTCTGGGTGGTCATGTCGGGGCCCAGTTCGAGCGTGCGGCCGGTGGGGGTGTAAGCCAGCCCCTGCACGGTGTATTGCCTGCCATCCTGGGTCAACTGCTCGCGTTCGTAGTCGCCGCCATAGGTCAGCGTTCCCTGGATGCCGCTGAAGGCGGGCAACGGCTTCTCCATGGCGAGACGCAGCCCGTAGACGGTCGCACGGCTGTCGGTGGCGGTGATGCCGGCTCGCCTTCTGGGGCGGTCGGGATAGAACAACGCCTCGTTGTGGCGCCAGTAGCTTTCGGCTTGCAGCCGTTGGCCGAAGAAGGCGCGGTCGGTGTAGTTGAGGTTGATGGCGCGATTGAGCGTCTTGGGTTGATCGTCCAGATCCAGGCCGGATACGGCGCGGGCTTCACCGTCGACAGCCTGGAAGCCGTAATCGGAACGCTGCTTGTCCTGGAACTCCTGCAGGCCCAGCGTCAGGCGGCGTTCCGGGGTGAAGTCGAAGCCGAAGCGCGCCGTCAGGTCATGGTTGCGGGTGTCCATTTCACTGCCCTGCGAGGTGTCCTGCGGGATGCGCTGGCCCAGGGCATCGAATTGCCCGCCGCGTTTGACGAAGTCGCCGGACAGGTACCAGTCGAATGCGCCCTGGCGTCCGGTGGCGCTCTGGAACAGTTCGTAGGCCATGCCGTCGCCGTGGAAGTCCTTGTCGGCAGTGATGCCGACCCGGCTGCTGAAGGCCAGGTCTTGCCCCTTGTTGCGCTTGGTGATGATGTTGATCATGCCGCCGGTGGCGCCGGCGCCATAGAGGCTGCTGGCGCCGGAGACCACTTCGACGCGCTCGATGCTCTCGGGCGCGATGCTGTTGAGCTGGCGATAGTTGTCGCGGCTGGCGTTTTGCGGCACGCCGTCGATCAGGACCAGGACGTTGCGTCCGCGCAGGCTTTGGCCGTAGTTGGTCATGGTGCCGCTGCTGGGGGCCATGCCGGGCACCAGGGTCGCCAGGACGTCGGCGACCTTGCGGCCGGCGCCCGATTGGCGTTTTATTTCTTCGGCCTCGATGACCTGTACCGAGCCGGGGATGCTGGCGATGCTGGCTTCGCCGCGTGTGGCGGTGACCGTGACGGTGGGGAGGGTGGTGGCTTCCTCGGCATGGGACGGGCTGATGCCCAGGGTCCACAGCGAGGCGGAGACGAGCAGGAGCCGATTGACACGGACAGGCGCAATGCTGGCGATAAGGGATTTCATGGTGAGTCCTTGATTTGCGAAGGGGATGGCGTGGCGAGAGGGTCAGGGGGAGTAGGGAGTGGCTGCCGGCAGCCGGGCAGTTGGCGCAGGAAGCGCACGCTCAGCGCGGCGACGACATAGACCGGTGCGACCAGCCAGAAGCCCCAATGCAGGCTGGCCCATGGCATGGCGCCGGCGCCCAATGCGAGTCCGGCCAGCGCGCCCACTTTGGCGGCGCTGTTGCCCAGGCCCTGGCCGATCGCGCGGTAGGCGTTGGGGGCGGTATGTCCAATCAGGACGTAGGCCAGCGGCAGGAGCGCGCCTTGCCATAGGCCCCACAGCAGGCGTGTGGCGATGAATGTGATGGTGTCGTGAGCCAGCGCCATCAGGCAGAGCGTGAGCGCGCTGGCCCAGGAGGCGACTTCCAGGAATTGCCAGCCGCGTTGGACGGGCTGGGGGGCGCACAGGCGTGCCCACCAGGGTGCGGACAGGGCCAGGGTCAAGGCGCTTGCGGCGTAGCTTGCGCCGCTGAGCCAGGAGGGCGCGTGCAGCACTTCGTTCAGATACAACGCGAAGAACGGTTGCGGCATCATCTTTGCTGCCTGGACGAGAGTGATAACCACCAGCGGGGCCAGCAACCAGTGGTACGAGGTGATGCGTCTGGTGGTCCCGGTGCCCACTGGCGCGGCGGGTTCTGGCGTGTCCTTGGGCAGACTCAGGACGGGAACGACGCAGGCCAGGCAGATCAGGCCAGCGATGAGGCAGATCCACGCGAATCCATAGAGATCCATCAACAAGCCACCAGAGACCGGACCCAGCATGGAGCCAATGGCGGTGGCCGATTGCAGGCGGGCGAGTACCTGCCCGCGGTTCGCGCCAGACGACCCGGCGGTGGCATAGGCCTGCGCCGCGGCGATGAAGCCGGCCAAGGCGCCCTGCAGCACCCGGATGCCGATCAACAGCCAGACGTTCGTGGTGAGGGCCGCAAGCCACTGGCACACGCCAAGCGCCGGCAGTGCGCGGATCAGCATAGGGCGGTGTCCGCGACGCGCGCCCAGCGCGCTCCAGAAGGGCGTGGCGACAATGCTGGAAAGCTCCATACACGGTTTCGTTGAAGTGTCACGTTGCCGCAGAAGGGAGAGCTATGTGATCGGCTCGACAACGTCAGGGGTCCCGTCGCGCGCCGCGTCGGCGCGACACCCGGGTGGAGCCTTATATTTATTGAGAATGGGATTCAAGTTTGATGGGAGTCGTCTGACTCTGGTGTCCGGTTCAAACAAATCGGACGAAATCAACCTGCGGCGGGCAGGTATGGCGGCAGCGGAGGGACACGCCTTTTTGTTGCTTTAATTTCGCGCGGAAGATGGAGCGACGAGCAGGTATTCCTACTCGCTAGAGGCAGGCTTGCCTCGGTACGCTTCCAGGCGGTCAGCGTTTTCTGTTGAACATCGCGAGGGAATAACGCCGCGGAGGTTCCGCGGTAAATGAAAAAAGGCGCCGAAGCGCCTTTTCTATGGAGTTGGAGGGGCAATCTAGCTACCGATTCAATCGTGTCTCCGCATACCTACAGCCTCGCCATCACCCCGCCAATTCCTTCCGGACGATTTCCGCGCCTTCGCTCAGCGCCAGCAGCTTGCCGTGCGCAATGGCGCGCGACAGCGGCGCCATGCCGCAGTTGGTGCAGGGATAGAGCTTGTCGGCATCGACGAACTTGAGCGCCTTGCGCAGCGTATTGGCCACTTCTTCCGGCGTTTCAACGGTATTGCTGGCCACGTCAATGGCGCCGACCATCACCTTCTTGCCGCGAATCAGTTCGATCAGGTCGATCGGCACATGCGAGTTGTGGCATTCCAGTGAGATGATGTCGATGTTGGACTGCTGCAGCTTGGGGAAGGACTCTTCGTACTGGCGCCACTCGGATCCCAGCGTCTTTTTCCAGTCGGTGTTGGCCTTGATGCCGTAGCCATAGCAAATATGCACGGCGGTTTCGCACTTCAGCCCTTCGATGGCCCGTTCCAGGGTGGCGATGCCCCAGTCGTTCACTTCGTCGAAGAAGACGTTGAAGGCCGGCTCGTCGAACTGGATGATGTCGACGCCGGCGGCTTCCAGTTCACGGGCTTCCTGGTTGAGGATCTTGGCGAATTCCCAGGCCAGCTTTTCGCGGCTCTTGTAGTGGGCGTCGTAGAGCGTGTCGATCATCGTCATGGGGCCGGGCAGGGCCCACTTGATCGGCTGCTGGGTCTGCTGGCGCAGGAACTTGGCGTCTTCGACGAAGACCGGTTTCTGGCGGCTCACGGCGCCCACCACGGTCGGCACGCTCGCGTCATAGCGGTCGCGGATGCGGACGGTTTCGCGTTTCTCGAAGTCGACGCCATCCAAGTGCTCGATGAAGGTAGTGACGAAGTGCTGGCGGGTCTGTTCGCCATCGCTGACGATGTCGATGCCGGCGTGCTGCTGTTCCTGCAGCGCCAGGCGCAGCGCGTCCTGTTTGCCTTCGATCAGTTCCTGGTCTTGCAGTTTCCAGGGCGACCAGAGCTTTTCGGGCTGGGCCAGCCAGGACGGTTTGGGCAGGCTGCCGGCGGTGGAGGTGGGCAGGAGTTTTTTCATGGTCTGTCGTCTCGTGTGTGTTGGGTTAGTGCGCGTAGCTGGCGGCCCAGCTGTCGAGCACGTGCTTGTATGGCTTGATGAAGTGTTCTTCGGTGAACTTGCCTTGCTTGACGGCCAGTTGGCTGCGCTCTTCGCGGTCATAGACAATCTGCGTCAAGGAATAGTCCTGGTTCTTCAGGCTCGGCTGATAGAACGGGCCCGCCGCGGAGTTGGCGTTGTAGATCTCGGGGCGGTAGATCTTCTGGAAGGTTTCCATCGTGCTGATGATGCTGATCAGCTCCAGATTGGTGTAGTGACCCAGCAGGTCGCCCTGGAAATAGAAGGCCAGCGGCGCGGCGCTGCCGGCGGGCATGAAGTAGCGCACCCGCAGCCCCATTTTTTCGAAGTACTGGTCGGTCGAAGAAAATTCGCTCTGCCGATATTCGACGCCCAGGATGGGGTGGTGGTTTTCGGTGCGCTCGTAGGTTTTGCTGCTGGAGGCGCTGATGCAGATGACCGGCGGCTTGCTGAAGCGTTCCTGGTAGGCGCTTGATTTCACGAAGTGCTTGAACAGCTTGCCGTGCAGTTCGCCGAAATTGTCGGGCGTGCTGAACGTGGGGCGGTTGTTGTTGTGTTCCGGCAGGAGCACGCTGAAGTCGTAGTCGCGCACGTAGGACGAGAAATTGTTGCCGACAATGCCCTCGATGCGTTCGTTGTTGGCCTTGTCGACGATGTTGGTCTTCAGGATCTCGATCAGCGGAAAGACATCGCCGGCCGCGCCGATATGCATTTCAACGGTGATGATCTCGAGTTCGACGGCGTAGCGGTCGCCCTTGGGGTTGTCCCAGTGCGCCAGATTGTTGAAGCGCTTGTCGATCATCCGCAGGGTGTTGCGCAGATTCTCCTGGCGGCTCTCGCCCCGGGCCAGGTTGGCGAAATTGGTGGTGATGCGCGTGTTGTCCGAAGGACGATAGTTCTCATCAAAAGGGATGCTTTTGACGGTGAAGGTGAACGCTTTGCTCATGGTGATTGGATACGCTGATAGTGCGAAAAAGTCCGCGGAAAATGAAAGCCGGCCCGGTTCGGGCGCATGGCGCGAAAAGTGAAGCCGTTGAGGCGCCCACAGGGCGCATGCCGGACGTGAAGGGCCGCCGGGTCCGCGTTCCGGACTGGCGTCAGGCGCAGGCCGCGACCGCTTCCTCCACGGCGGCGGGGCGCGGACGGCGGGTCAGTTCGACCAGCGGCAGCGCCCGTTGCACCGCGAGGCAAGCCCGTTCGATCAGGGCCTTGTCCTGCAGCCGGTAGTCGGCGAAATCCTTGTCGGTGGCGTAGACGCCCAGCGGCAAGGTGCGCGCCTGGAAGAAGCTGAACAGCGGCCGCAATTGATGGTCGATCATCAGGGCGTGGCGCTCGCTGCCGCCGGTGGCCGCCAGCAGTACGGGCTTGTCGATCAGGGCGTCCTGGTGGATGAAGTCGAAGAAGTGCTTGAACAGGCCCGTGTAGGTGCCGCGAAAGACCGGGGTGGCCACCACCAGCACGTCGGCCTGTTCGACCGCGCCCAGTTCCCGCTCCACCGCGTCCGGCAGATGCGAGCGCCAGGTCGCGCCCGCCAATTGCGGGGCGAGTTGACCCAGTTCGACCAGGCGTTGTTCGCACGGGACTTCGTCGGCGATCAGGTCCAGCAGGTGCTGTGCCAGGGCCGCGGATTTGGAGGGGCGTTGCAGTCCGCCGGAAACGGCTACTAGACGGAGTGGGCGTGTCATTTTTGCTTCATGGAGAGGGATTTGCGCGGCGCCGCGTGCGCAGACGACGGCAGCGCATACTAGTGGCGGGTACTGATGAAGTAAAATGGTTTTATTTCACAAATCCATGAGCGGAAATCATCTGAATGCTTGAGCGCATCCACCTCAGCATCGTCCAGCAGGTCGAAAAGCAGGGGTCGTTGACGGCCGCCGCGGTCGTGCTGAACCTGACCCAGTCGGCCCTGAGCCACAGCATGAAGAAGCTGGAACAGCAACTGGGCACCGCTGTCTGGCTGCGCGAAGGCCGCAGCCTGCGCCTGACGCAGGCCGGTCAATACCTGCTGGCGGTGGCGAATCGCGTGCTGCCGCAACTGGATCTGGCCGAAGAACGGCTGGGCCAGTTCGCGCAGGGCGAGCGCGGCGCGTTGCGCATCGGCATGGAATGCCACCCCTGTTATCAGTGGCTGCTCAAGGTGGTGTCGCCTTATCTCGCGGCCTGGCCCGACGTCGATGTGGACGTCAAGCAGAAGTTCCAGTTTGGCGGGATCGGCGCGCTCTTCGGCTACGAGATCGACCTGCTGGTCACGCCCGACCCGCTGTTCAAGCCGGGGCTGAAGTTCGAGCCGGTGTTCGATTACGAGCAGGTGCTGGTGGTGGCCAAGGGCCATCCCCTGGCGTCGGCCGGCTATGTGAAACCGCAGCAACTGACTCAGGAAGTGCTGATCAGCTACCCCGTGGACATCGAGCGCCTGGACATCTACAACCAGTTCCTGTTGCCGGCCGGGGTCACGCCCAGGCGGCACAAGGCCATCGAGACCACTGACATCATGGTCCAGATGGTGGCCAGCGGCCGGGGCGTGGCCGCCTTGCCGCGCTGGCTGGTCCAGGAGTACGCGGCCAGGATGGACGTGGTGCCGGTGCGGCTGGGCGCGCGCGGCATCGCCAAGCAGATCTTCCTGGGCGCGCGCGAGGCCGACACCGCCATCGACTACGTGCGGGCCTTCATCGAACTGGCCCGCCAGCCCGCCGCCGCGGCCGCGATCGCGCAATAAACCCTTCCCGCGTCGCAGGCAGGCCGATGGCACTTACATCGGCTCATGACTCGGTACAGAACGCAAGGGTTGCCCGCCGGCACACGCCAGACATTGCGATACCATCTCCGGGCCTGCCGCGTCCCCCCATTCATGCCGAAGCGGCGCGAATGCTGGCTAAAAGCGCAAGGCAGGCATCCCCCACGCTGAAATAAACCAAGAAGACGGAGAAACCGAATGCGCGTAAAGGCTCTTGCCCTGTGTTTGATGGCTGGATTTGCCGCCACGGCCGCCGCCCAGGACAGCACCGAAACCCTGCAACAAGCCTTCAAGCAGATTCCTCAGCAGGCGCTCACCGTCCCGGACGCGATGCAGGTCTTTTTCATCGACGTGCAGGCCTGGCGTGGGCTGGAGCCATCCGGCCCGTCGGCCGACGGGATGCGCCGGCTGAGCATGGCGCAGTGGATCAGCCCGCTCGAAGCCATCGGTCATGGCCTGGAGCAGTGGTCGACGAATGCCAAGGTGCCGTTCGACACGCTGTCGTATTTCGCCGCGTTCGGCCGGCCGCCCGCCAGCATCACGTATTGGGGGCTGAAGGACCCGCAAGCCGTGGGCCAGTTCGTCGACCGTCTCAAACAGGGCGATTTCGCCGCGGTCGATGCCGGGGGTGTCGCCGGGGTGCTGGCCAACGGTGAGGCCCACAAGATGGACCTGAAAAAGGCCAATCCGCGCGATCCGTGGCGCGGCATGATGGGGAAAGCCAGCTTTGTCATGCCGCTGGGCGCGGCATTGGTTCAGGCGCCGGCCCCCGACGGCATGAAGTTCTTGTCGCAGCCGACGCCGTCGGTCGCCGATAGCGAGGTGGTCGCCGCGTCACTGGCGGGCTTGAAGCAGGCGGTGCCCGCCGACCGCGGCCGGATCATGCAGGCGGTGGTGATCTCGCCGGTATTGGGGTTGTCGGCAGTCGATCCGGCGAAGGTCTTGTTGTCGCCGCGCGCGGATGCCGACACGGCGAAGGAGAACTTCCAGGCGGCGGCCGCTGCGAATGCGCGCGGTATCCCGCCTTATTTCGGCGGCCTGCTTGCGGATGTGCAGATCGACAAGACGCCGGCGGTGGTGATGTCCCTGTCGTATGCGGATTGCGCCACCGCCCGGCAGGCCGTGGATGGCATCGACGCGGCCTGGAAAGAGAGCATGGCCGGCGCGGTGCAGGCCAAGTTCTCCGGGCGCACGGTCGAAGCCGGCAAGCTGTGCGCGGCGGTGGTCAGCCTGGTATCGCCGACGGCTGGAAACGCCGGGAATCCGATCCTGGCGCAGGTGATGAATCGGTATATGCGGCGCGAATTCACGGTGCTGCAGATTGGCGCGGGGCGCTGATCGGCGTTGCGCCAGGCGGCTGCGTCTGGCGCGCATGCGATTCGCCTTGACAAGAGAGGCCGGATTCGGCTGCGCCGTGTTTTTTTGTCAGCGCTTCGGCGCCCGTGATCAGATCCAGCAATTCGGACGTGATTTCGGTTTGGCGCGCTTGCCGCGCGTCTTTCTGCAATCCGGCGAGCTTTTTCTCGACATTGTCGTGCGCGGATTCCATGGCGGCGAAGCGGGCGGCGTTTTCGCTGACGATGGACTCCACCGCGGCCTCCATGAGCCGCGCGAAGACGTACTCGGCGATCAGCTTTTCCAGCAGCGGGCGCGGCGCCAGATTATGCAGAGGCGCCTGGGGCGCCGGGGCGGCCGCGCGCCGGGGGGCGTCCAGCGGTAGCAGCGGATGGCGCTCGATGGCGGTTGCGGCGCCCTGGCGATAGCGGCCGAACATGACTTCGACGCGCGCGACCTCGCCGCGGGCGATGCGGGCGTAGAGCTCGTTGGTCAGGCGGTTGATGGCATCGGGGGCGCCGCTCAGGCGGGTCGCCATCGGCATGCTCCAGGCGATGGCGCGGCCACGCTCGAAGGCAAGCGCGGCGCCACGGCTGCCCAGCATGAACAGCAGGTCGGTGGGTTCGAGCGCGGCTATGCCGGCCTCCAGGAGGTGTTCGTTAAAGCCGCCGACGAAACCATGTTCGGACGTGCACAGAACCAGCACGCGGCAACCGGGCCCGTGGCGCGGCGCTGCGACGTCGACCGGCATGAGCAGCAGCACGCCATCGATGGCGTCGGCCATGGACTGGGCGTAGCGGCGAATGCCGGGAAGCGCATGCTGGGATTCCTGCACGCGCACGCCGGCAAGTGAACGCATCGCGCCCATGATGTCGCGCAGTTCTCCCATGCCGGCCAAGTGGCTCTGGATTTGCGCGAGGCGTGTCACGCCGACTCCTCTGCCGCGCTGGCCGCGCCCAGGGTTTGCGCCAGTCCGGCCAGGCTCGCGGTCAGGCGCGCGCGCAGGGCGTCGGGCAACGGCTTGGCGTCGTCGCCGAGTGCCAGCACCTCGGGGCACTGATTCTTGAGCCATCCCGCAAGACCAGCGCGAAAAGCGCCGATGCGATCCAGGGGCACGGGATCGAGAACCCCGTCGGCCACGGCGCATAGCAGCGCGACCTGCTCACCCAGCGACAGCGGCGCGAACTGCTGCTGCGCCAGCACGGCGCGGATGCGCCGCCCATGTTCGATCAGCTTGCGGGTGCGCGCGTCCACCATGGACCCGAAGCGCGTGAACACCTCCAATTCCAGGAACTGCGCATACTCCAGCCGCAGGCTTTCCGAGAGGGCTTTGAGGACCGGCGCCTGGGCCTTGCCGCCGACGCGCGATACGCTCTTGCCGACATCGACCGCCGGTTTCTGGTTTTCGTAGAAGAGGCGCGGGTCGAGATAGACTTGGCCGTCCGTGATCGAGATCAGGTTGGTGGGAATGTAGGCGCTGAGGTTGCCGGCCTGCGTCTCGGCGATGGGCAAGGCCGTCAGCGAGCCGCCGCCACGCTCGGGCGCCAGCTTCGCCGCCCGCTCCAGCAATCGCGAGTGAATGTAGAAGATGTCTCCGGGATAGGCTTCCCGTCCGGGCGGACGCCGCAGCAGCAGCGAGACTTGGCGGTAACAGGCGGCGTGTTTGGTCAGGTCGTCGAGCACGAGCAGCACGTCGCGCCCGCGCATCATGAAATACTCCGCCATGGCGCAGGCCGAGTAGGGCGTCAGCCACTGCAAGCCCGGCGCGGCATCGGCTTGGCCGATCACAAAGATGCAGCGTTGCGGCGCGCCATGCACGCGGACCGCGTCGATGGCGCGCGCCACCGACGAGGCTTTCTGGCCGATCGCGGCGTAGACGCAGATGGTGTCGCTGGATTTCTGGTTGATGATGGCGTCGATCGCGATTGCGGTCTTGCCGGTTTCGCGGTCGCCGATAATGAGTTCGCGCTGGCCTCGGCCAAGCGGGATCATCGCATCGATGACCAGCAGGCCGGTCGCCAGCGGCTTGGTCACCAGCGCCCGGTCGATAATGATCGGAGCGGCTTGCTCCACCGGCGCGAGCTGGGTGGCCTCCGGTGCGTCCTTGCCGTCGAGCGGCACGCCGAGCGCGTCGACCACGCGTCCCAGCAAACGTTCGCCGACTGGAACGCGCGCCACTTCGCCGGTGCCGAAGACAATGCTGCCGGCGTGAATGCCGTCGGTGCTGCCGAGCAGGACGCAGCCGATGGCCTCTTCGCCGAGATCGACGGCGAGCCCGCGCACGCCGCCCTGGAAAATCAGCAACTCATCGAGTCGGGCCTGCGGCAACCCGGCGACCATCGCCACGCCGTCGCCAACCTGCAGGACGCGGCCGACATGCTCGAGCTGCGGCGTGAGCCGCAGCGCCGCCAGGGTTTGTCGGCGCTGTTGGGCCCAGTCTCTGAGTTCATCCACGAGGCGGGTCATCGGCGCCAGCCTCGGTTCGTGCGGCCAGGAGCACGCTTTGCCAGGAAAAGCGCAGGATCGCGGTTGGAAAGTGCAATTCGGCCCCCGCGATCAAGGCCGGGTCGACCTCGAATGTCATGTCGCCCGACAGGTTCAGCGCCAGGCGCAGGCGCGCCTTCCATTGCTCGGCGGCCGCGGCGGGCAATGCGCAGGCGGTGACGACCTTGAGCACGGTGTCACCGGCGATCTGGCAGGCCAGGGCATCGCGTTCGGCGCTGGGCAGGGTGTTCAGGTGCGTCTCGATGTGTTCGATCCAGGCTTGCGCGCGATACTGCGCCGGCATTTCGGCGAGCAATTTCTGGGCAAAATCGGCGCCCAGATCGAGCGCGAGCCGGCGCGCCTCGTTCAGCGCCTCGGCGCGCTCGGCCGTCAAGGTCTGGCGCGTGGCGTCGATCAGCGCCTGCGCCTCGCGCTCGGCCTGCGCCCGGCGTGTCTCGGCCAATTCCTGGGCCTGTGTCGCGGCGGCCTTGAGCGCCGCTTCGCGTTCGGCGTTGATGCCGGCGCGCTCGGCTTCGATGGCGCCCAGTTGCGCTTGCGCTTTCGCTTCGATCTCGCGCGCGGCATCGAGTTGCTGGCTCGCCTGTGCCTTGCGCGCGTCGATCAGCGAGAGCACCGGCTTGTAGAGAAACCGGTGCAGCAACCAGACCAGGATGCCGAAGTTGATGGTCTGCAGAACGATGGTCCACCAGTCGAGTTGCATCATTCAATGGGTGTATGGATTGGCAAAGAGCAGCAACAGCGCCACCACCAGGCAATAGATGGCCATGGTTTCGATCATGGCCAGGCCGACGAACAGCGTGCGCGAGATCGTTCCGGCCGCCTCGGGCTGGCGCGCGATGGCGTCCATGGCGGCCGCCACCGAGCGGCCCTCGGCCAACGCCGGCCCGATCGATCCGATCGAGACCGCGATGACCGCGCCGATGATGGATATAAGCTTGGGGTCCATTGAATCTCCTTATGCTTTCGTGGCGTCGCCGACGGCGGCGCCGATGAAAACGGTTGCGAGCACGGTGAAGATGTATGCCTGGACCAGGCTGACCAGGATCTCCAGCGCCATCAGCGGAATCGGCACGAACAGGCCCGCCAGCGCCACGACCAGACCAATCACGAACTCGCCGCTCATGACGTTGCCGAACAGCCGCACCATCAGTGAAAAGGTGCGCGTTATCTCGGAAAGCACATTCAGCGGCAGCATGATCAGCCTGGGCTGGGCAAAGCTGGCGAGGTAGCCGCGCAGGCCGCGCGCCCGTATCCCGAAATAGTGAACCGAGAAGAACACGATGAGCGCAAGCGCCGCGGGCGTCTCGATTTTGCTGGTGGGGGCTTGCACGCCAGGCAGCACGCCCGAGAGGTTGGCGGCCACCAGGAAGATGAACAGCGTGCCCACCAGGGGCAGGAATGGCCGGGCGTCCTTGCGCGTGACGTCCTCGATCTGCCCGGCGATGCCCATGACAATGCTCTCCAGAACCGCCTGCCGGCCGTTGGGTTGCAGGGCCAGGCGGCGGGTGGTGAAGCGGCAGGCGAGCGCCAGTACCGCCATGATGACCCATGTCGTTACCACCGGGCGGGTGATGGCCACGGGGCCGATATGAAAAAGCGGTGTGCTTGTCAGCGGTGAGGCCTGCATCAGTCGGCCCTCCTGTGCGGACGCAGTATCAGCGCGCGCGCCGCCAGAAACCCGGCCAGGGCGGCCAATAACGGCACGGCGCCCTGTTGTGCCGCGAAGAACAGGAAGCCGGCGGCCGCGCCGAGGCGCGCCAACGTCAGCGCGAGCGGAGCCAGCCAGCCTTTGCCGCCCACCATGAGCGCCACGCCGCGCCTGAGCGCCGTGAAGTACGCCAGCCCGACTGCCAGGCCCGCCAAGGCCATCGCGACGGCAACTGCCGGATGGGAAATCAGGTTCGCCAGGGTCATTCGCTGTGCATCCTTTTCCAGGCAAGGGCGCAGCCCGCGGCCAGGCCCGCCACGAGCAGGCCCAATGTCCAGAACACGCCACTGTTGCAGATCCGGTCGAGCCAACGGCCGGCAAGAATGCCGAGCAGCGTTGGCGCGACAATAGTCCAGCCGAGCGCGCCGATCATGGCGATGTTCTGCCCCAGCGAGCGTTCGCCCTCGCGCTGCCAGCGGTCGCGGCGTTCGCGGCGCGTGCGCACCGCCTGCCTGAGCCGCTCCTGGTTGTCGGGCGTCGTCATGATTCGAGTCCGGCGGGCGCCGCCGCGCGGCCCAGGCGCGGCAAGCGGTCGGGGGGGGGATCGCCCGAAAGACGGTAGATCTGCCGGATGGCCGCGAGATAGAGGCGCTGCGCGTCGGTGCGCGCGGTGATCTCCGCTTCGTTGCGGCGGTGGAAGCTCGCCAGCACTTCGGTTTCGAGTTGCCGCAGATCGTCGCGCGCGACAGCTTCGCGGGTGGCGACGGTGATCGTATTTCCGCCGCTCACCGACAACATGCCGCCGCGAACCGCAATGTGATGCTCGGTTCCGTCCAGCTCGCGCCAGCTCAGCACGGAGACCGCCAGCGCCGTGATGAAGTCGGCGTGGCCGCGCAGAATGCCGAACGCGCCTGTGTCGTCCTCCGCCCGCAGGTGCGCGACAGTGTCGACGTTGGCGACAATCGCCAGCGGCGTGGCGACGGTCAGGTGCATGCCGTCGGCGGACTTCATGCGCCCACCTTGGCGGCGGCACGTTCGCGTGCCCGGGCTTCCTCGATGCCGCCGATCATATAGAGCGAGCTTTCGGCCCAGGCGTCCGCTTCGCCGTCCAGGATGGCGCAGCATCCTTCCAGGGTATCGGCAACCTCGACAGTTCGGCCTTCCTTGCCGGTAAAGGCGACGGTCACCATGAAGGGCTGCGTCAAGAACCGCATGAGCCGCCGGGCGCGCTGGACGGCCTGGCGATCCACGGCGCTGAGTTCTTCGACGCCGAGCAGCGCAATGATCTCCTGCAGCTCGCGGTAGTGCGCGATGGTTTTCCGCACCGCTTGGGCCACGTGGTAATGCCGCTCGCCGACCAGGCGCGGATCGAGCAGGGTCGATGTCGACGCCAGGGGATCGACCGCTGGATACATGGCCTCGCTGGCCATGTCGCGCGACAGGACAATCGACGCGTCCAGGTGGCTGAAGATCTCGGCGACCGCGGGGTCGGTGAAGTCGTCGGCCGGTACATAGACGGCCTGGATCGACGTAATCGCCGCGCCGGCGACCGATGTGATGCGTTCTTCCAGTTCGGCGATTTCGCTGGCGAGCGTGGGTTGGTAGCCGACGCGCGACGGCAGGCGCCCGAGCAGTCCGGAAACCTCGCCGCCGGCCTGTACCAGGCGGTAGACGTTGTCGATCAGCAGCAACACGTTTTCGTGCTTTTCGTCTCGAAAATGCTCGGCAATGGTCAGCGCCGTCAGCCCGGCGCGCCAACGCGGCCCCGGCGGTTCGTTCATCTGCCCGAACACGAGGGCGGTGCGCGCCAGGACGCCCGAGGCTTTCAGTTCCAGCAGCAGTTCATGCCCTTCGCGGGAGCGTTCGCCGATACCGGCGAACACCGAGATGCCGGCGTGACGCTGGACCGTGGTGCGGATCAATTCCATGATGAGCACCGTCTTGCCGACCCCGGCGCCGCCGAACATGGCGGCTTTCCCGCCCTTGGTGAGCGGGGCGAGCAGGTCGATGACCTTGATGCCGGTATGGAAGATCTCCTGGGCCGGACCGACCCGATCCAGTGCCGGCGCCGACGCATGTATGGGGCGGTAGGGGGTATCGTCGGGTAGCGGCTGGGCGCGATCGGCGGGCTCGCCGACGGCGTTCAGCAAACGCCCGAGCACGGCATCGCCGACCGGTACCCGGATCGGGGAGCCCAGCGCCCGCGCGGTGGCGCCGCGGCGCAGGCCGGTGCTGTTACCCAACACGACCGCGCGCACGGTCGCGCCGTCCAGGTGCTGATGCACTTCCGCAAGTAGCGGCTGCCCGTCATCGTGTTCAATGACGATGCCTTCGTTGATGGCCGGCAGCGCCTGCGGGGCGAACCGGATGTCGATGATCGAGCCGTGGACCGCTGTCAACTGTCCCGCGAGCGGGGTATCGCGAGAGACCTGCCCCATGCTTGGCGGAAGAGGTTCGATCGGTTTCAACATGCCTGCTTTCCTGTATCCGTTACGATTGGGATGTAACGTGCGGCTCGGCGCTTAATGCAATTGATTCGAACATGGGCAGGGTCGCCCGCAGTTGATCTGAGTCAAGGCTGTGCGTTGTCGTCGGGGCCGCCCGCGGATGCGGCAGCGGCGTTGGGGGGGCTACTGGGCGTGTCGCCTCGACATTGCGTTTAGTCAATAAGCGCATTGACCCGGGGGGTAGAGTGAATACGGTGCCGCGCCGCTCGCGTGGCCGATGCTGAACCGACGATTCACCTTCGGCCGCGTGGCGTTGCGGGTTGTTCCCCGTCATGCTCCCTGGAAGAATCACCATGAAAAAAATCACGATCGCAGCGGCGCTGGCCGCCCTGGCGTTGAACGCCGGTCCGCTGTGGGCCCAGCCGGCCAAGCCAGGTCCGGATTCGCCGCCGGCGCGCGCAAGTCAGAATAAGGATAACGTCGCTGAGTTCGACAAGCAGATGAGCGCGGCCGAAGCCAATATGCGGAAAATGCAGGATCAGATGGACGCGCTGCGCAAGACCCAGGACCCCGAAGCGCGCCAGCGCTTGCTGCAGGAGCACTGGGAAACCATGCAAGGCACGATGCAGCTGATGCAGTCGATCCGCGGCGCGGAAGAGGGCGGCTGTTGCCTGTACGGACCGCGCCGTGGCGGCCCGATGATGGGCAATGGCCCGGGTAGTGGCCCGGGCAATGGTCCCGGTAGTGGCATGCGCAATGGCGGACCGGAGAACCGGGGAAACATGCGGCGTTTTTATTCTGGCATGACCGACCGCCAGTTGAAGGAACACCAATACATGATGGACCAGTACATGGGCATGCAGCAGTCGCTGATGCAGCAGTTCATGTGGCATCAGATGATGCAGGGCGGCCGCGCGGGCGCCCCGGCCGCCGGCAATTGAAGCGGCTTGCGGACGATGCGGGTTTCGACCGCCCGGGACGACGCATCGCCCCAGGACGGTGTCCGGCCTGATGGTCCCGGCGTGGCGGGCCTGACGACCGCCGAGGCCCGCAGGCGCCTGGACCACTACGGACCCAATGCGCTGCCCGGCATGCCGGTGCCGGGCGTGATGATGGTGTTCCTGCGGCAATTCCGCAGCCCGCTCATCTACATGCTGCTGGCCGCGGCGTTGACGGCGGTCGCGCTGGGCGATCTCAGCGACGCCGGTTTCATCGGCCTCGTGCTGTTGGCCAATGGCATCATCGGCACGTTGCAGGAACATTCCGCCAACCAGGCTTCGGCGGCGCTGCGCAGGCTGGAGGAGCCCAAGGCCGTCGTGATCCGCGATGACCGGCAGCAGGAAATCCCGGCGGTGGAGCTGGTGCCGGGGGATGTCGTGCTGCTGGAAGCCGGCGCGCGGGTGCCGGCCGACCTGGCGCTGGCCGGCTCGGCCGATCTGCAATGCGATGAGTCCCTGTTGACGGGCGAGTCGCTGCCTGTCGGCAAGCATGTCGTCGCGGGAGCGCAGGCAGGCGCGAGCGAGGCCGCTTCGCGCTTGTTCGCCGGCACGCTGGTGGTGCGCGGACGCGGGCGCGGGGTGGTCACCGCGACCGGCGTTGCCACCGAATTGGGCGCGATCGCCGACCAATTGCGCGGCAAGTCGGTGACGCAGCCGCCCTTGGTCATCCGCATGGAGCAATTCTCGGGCCGTATCGCCATTGCGATCGTCGGCGCGGTGGCGCTGCTGGCGGTGGTGGGCGCCGTGCGCGGCATGCCCGCCGAGGCGCTGTTCATGATGGCCGTCGGCCTGGCCGTCAGCGCGATTCCGGAGGGACTGCCGGTGGCGATCTCCGTGACGCTGGCGATTGGCATGCGCCGTATGGCCCGATCCCACGTCATCGTGCGGCGCATGCCGGCGGTAGAAGCGTTGGGGTCGTGCACCGTGATCGCGACGGACAAGACCGGTACCTTGACACGCAACGAACTGGTGGTCACGACGCTCGCGCTTGCCGAGGGTTCGACTCTGACCAGCGATTGCGGTCGGTGGGACGCCGCCGCGCAGCCTGGCGACGGATGGCTCCAGGCCCTGCTCGCGGCCGCCGTCCTGCCCAATGAGGCGCGCTTGACAGTGGTGCGGGGCCAATGGGAGGGTAGTGGCGATAGCGTGGATCTCGCGCTGTTGCGCATGGCGCGCGAACTGGGCGTGACGGGCGACGGTCTGTCGCAGGCCTATCCCCTGATGGCGCGGGTTCCGTACGAGCCGGACCGCGCGTATGCGGCGTCCTTTCATGAGCACGAGGGTGCCATCCATGTATTCGTGAAGGGCGCCGCGGATGCGCTGCTCGCAATGTGTTCGCGCAGCCAGGACGCGCTGGCGGCGGGGGCGCTGGACCGCGCTGCCCTGTTGCGCATGAAGGACGCGCTGGCCGCGCAGGGCCTGCGCGTCCTGGCGTTCGCGAGCGGCACCGTCGCCCGGCGAAGCGATGGGAAGTACGACCACGCATCGCTGTCGGCGTTGACGTTCCTGGGCTTCGCGGGCATGAAGGACCCCCTGCGGGCCGAGGTGCCCGCGGCCATCCAACAGTGTTACCAGGCCGGCATCGAGGTCTGCGTGGTGACCGGCGACGATCCGGTCACCGCGACGGCGATCGGCCGGCAGGCGGGGATGCTATTCGCCCCGGAACAGGTGGTGACCGGCGATCAGGTGCGCCGCGCCGAGGCCGCCGGCGTGGGTGAATTGGACCGCCTGGTCCGTCTTGCCCGTATCTATGCCCGGGTGAAGCCCGTGCAGAAGCTGGCGATCGTTCTGGCGTTGGCGCGGCTGGGCCACTTTGTGGCCGTCACCGGAGACGGCGTCAACGATGCGCCGGCGCTCAAGCACGCTCACGTGGGTGTGGCCATGGGTGGCAAAGGCACTGAACTGGCCAAGGAAAGCGCCGACATCGTCATTACCGATGATAATTTCGCGTCGATCGTCCGTGGCATCAAGGAAGGCAGGATCGCCTACGGCAACATCCGCAAGGTGGTCATCATGCTGGTCTCGACCGGCGCGGCCGAGGTTGCGCTGTTCCTGCTGGCCATTCCGCTCGGCCTGCCCATGCCGCTGCTGCCGACCCAGTTGTTGTGGCTGAACCTGGTGACAAATGGCATCCAGGACGTGGCGCTGGCGGCCGAGCGCGGTGATGGCGACGAATTGGCGCGACCGCCGAGAAAGCCGGCCGAGCCGATCTTCGACCGGGCCGTGATGCGCAAGGTCTGGTTCGCCGTCGTGGTCATGGGCGGCGGCGGCTTCTTGACGTTCTATTGGCTGCTCGCCCAGGGCTACACCGAGCAACACGCCCGTAATCTCCTGCTGTTGCTGTTTGTGCTGTTCGAGAACTTTCAGGTGCTGAACTGCCGCTCCGAGCGCCGCTCGCTGTTTCGTGCGGGATTCTGGTCCAATCCGCTGCTGCTGGTCGGCATCGCCGCGGCCCAGGGCCTGCATATCGCGGCGATGTACATGCCCGGACTCGGCGGCCTCCTGCAATTGGGCCCCGTGTCATTGGCCGAGTGGACGACGCTGCTGGCGCTGGCGTCGGTCGTGGTGTGGGCGGCGGAGCTGGAGAAATGGTGGGCCCGCCGGCCATCCGCGGGATAATCACGGGGCCAAGGTTTTTCTCACTGCCGGGAGAACGCATGACCGCCGACAACCAGTCCGCCACACTGGCTTTCCTGACCTGCCCGCGAGTCCAGGGCGTGCCGGCGGCCGACATCGCCACGGTGCGCACGCATCTGTCGACCATCGTGCTGGCCGGATCGCGCGCCTGCAAGCTCAAGCGCGCGATCCGGTTGCCCTATATCGATCTGTCCACCCCGGCGCTCCGCCTGCAGGCCTGCGAACGCGAGCTGGCCTTGAACCGCCGCACCGCGCCCGCGCTGTACCTGGCGGTGCGGCGCATCACCCGCCAGGAAGATGGTGAATTGTCGTTCGATGGACCGGGCGAGCTGGTTGACGCGGTGGTGGAAATGCGGCGCTTCGCCGACGATGCGCTATTGGACACAGTGGTGACCCGCGACGGCCTGTCACCGCAACTGGCCGAGCGCCTGGCGTGCGTGATCGCCGATTTCCATGACCGCGCGCAGGTGGCGCGGGCGGTGGATAGCGGGGCGCGGCTGGCGGGCGTGATCGCCACCAATGCGCAGGTGTTCGCCGGGCTGCCAGCGCTGCCCCCCGCCAAGACCGCCGCGCTGGAGGCGGCGCTGCGGCGCGAACTGGCGCGTCACGCGCCGTTGTTGCAGGCACGGGCACAGGCCGGCAAAGTGCGCCATTGCCACGGTGACCTGCACCTGGCCAATATCTGCCTGATTGACGGCGAACCCACCTTGTTCGACTGCCTGGAGTTCGACACGGCGCTGGCCACTATCGATGTGCTGTACGACCTGGCTTTCCTGCTGATGGACCTGTGGTGCCGCGGGCTGGCGCCGCAGGCCAACCGGGTGCTCCACCATTACCTGGACCGGCGCGACGACGAAGACGGCCTGCCGCTGATGCCGGCCTTCATGGCGCTGCGCGCGGCAATCCGCGCCCACGTCATCGCCACTCAGGCCACCGCCGCCACGACGGCGCCGGCGCGCGCGCGGCTGCAAGCGCAGGCCCTGCGCTACCTGGACACCGGGCTGGCGTGCCTGGCGCCGCGCGCGGCGCGGCTGGTCGCGGTGGGCGGCCTGAGCGGTTCGGGCAAGTCGGTGCTGGCCGCGGCGATCGCGTCGGCGGTCGGCGCGCCGCCGGGCGCCCGGGTATTGTCCAGCGACCGCATCCGCAAGGCGCTGCATGGTGTCGAGGCGCAGGCGCGGCTGCCGGCCCGGGCCTACGGCCTGGAGGTGTCCGAACAGGTCTATGCGGCGCAGGCCGGACGCGCCCGCGAATTGCTGGCCGCGGGTTGTTGTGTGATTGCCGACGCGGTGTTTGACCGCCCGGCCGACCGCGAGCGCATCGCGCAGGCCGCCACGCAGGCGCGGGCGGGCTTTGCCGGCTTCTGGCTGCAAGCGCCAGCCGCGACCTTGATGGCGCGCGTCAAGGCCCGCGTGAATGACCCCTCCGATGCCGATGAAGACGTTGTGCAGCGGCAGTTGGCGCGCTCGCCGGTGGCGTCGTCCTGGCAGTCGGTGGACGCGGGCGGAACGGCACAGGCGACGGCGCAACACGTGTTGCGGCAACTGGAAGAGGAGGAGGCCGCCCGTGGCGCGGCAACGCCGACAGCCGGCGCGCCGCCCTGATCGCCGGGCCCGCTAGCGTGAGGAAGCCGGCGTTGCGCAAATGGTTTTCCCGAAACCTTGCATTTTCGTCCCCGCATGGGTTGCAAGCGCGAACGGCGGCATTGAGAACCGGCCGCTGAGGCGCAGTCCGATTTTGCGGCGGCATTCCAGGCCGGCGCGCGCGCGTTTGGAGTGCCCCGTCAGACGCTGTCGGCACAGTGAAAACGGCATGCCGCGCGGCGCCCCGCAAGCGGGCCAGACGCGCCGGACGTGACCGGCCGCATTCTTGACATCGGCGGGGCCATCCACATAATCCAGAGCGATTCTCGTTGTTATTTTGGGTTGTCTTCGAATGCCAGGATTTTTGGCCGTACATGCGCAAGCGTCTTTGATCATCAGGGCGCGCCGCCGGTTTTCCAGCCAGGGAGGGCTCGCGCCTTCCGGCGGGGCCTGTTCTTCCCCGTCTTTCACCCTCTGGAGCATTCAATGAAGAAGACCCTGTCCATCGCGATCGCCGCGCTGTGCCTTTCCGCCACCGCGCAGGCGCACCAGGTCTGGATCGAGCAGCCGGCCGGCAAGTCCGCCATCATCCGGTTCGGCGAATTCGCCGAGAATCTGCGCGAAGCGTCGCCGGGCTATCTCGACACGTTCACCAAGCTGTCGGCCCGACTGGTTTCCCCCAAGGGGGAATCGCCGCTGACGGTGGCCAAGGTGGCCGATGGCTTCACGTTGTCGGCCAAGGCGGCGCACAACGAAAGCCTGCTGGCGGAAGAAAAGGCGCTGCCGCTGCGCAAGTTCAAGCATGGCGGCGGCGAGCCCATCAACGCCTGGTTCCAGATGAGCGCGCGCTATGTCGCCGACGCAAGCGTCGCGGCGCAACCCAAGCTCACCATGGACATCGTGCCCACCGGCAAGTCCGCCGAATTCCAGGTGGTGCTCAAGGGGCAGCCGCTGGCCAAGGCCAAGCTGGTCGCCATGGTGCAGTCGGGTTGGGAAAAAGTGGCCTACACGGATGCGCAGGGCAAGGCCTCGTTCGACCTGCCCTGGAAGGGTCAATACGTGCTGCGCGCCATGCACATCGACCGCACGCCGGGCGAGCGCCAGGGCGCCAACGGCCCCGAGTCGTACGACGGCATCGGCTACGTGTCGACGCTGACATTCGTGAAGCCGGACGGCGCGGCGCCGCTGCCTGCCGGCCCGGCGCTGCCGCCCAACAAGCTGCCGCCGGCCGCCACGCCCGCCAAGTAAGCCCGCGGCGGTAACGGCAGCGGACCGGGCCGGCGAGACCTGCAAGGCCCTGTCCGGCGGCCCGGCCGCTCGCGGGCGCGGGTGTCCGGTCCGCTCGGGCCTGGGGCCGCGGCTCCTGCCGGTGATGTGATGAAGAGGACAAGAATGTGAATATCGGCGAATTGGCCAAACGCACCGGGCTGACCGCGTCGCGTATCCGCTTCTACGAGAGCGCCGGATTGTTGAGGGCCGTGGCACGGCGGCCCAACGGCTACCGCACCTATCCGCCCGAGACCATCTCGGCACTGGAACTGATCACGACCGCGCAGCAGGTCGGCTTCAGTCTGGATGAAATCCGGGTGCTGCTGCCCGACGATGGCAAGATATGGGACCGCGATGCGCTGCTGCGGGCGCTGCGGCGCAAGGTGAGCGAGATCGAATCGCTGGAGAGCCGGCTGTTGCACGGCAAGAAGCAACTGCTGGCGTTGATGCGCGACGTGCAGACGCAGCCCGATGGCCCGGATGGCGTTCCCGATGCGCAGCGCGTGCTGGCGCGCGTGTTCGGCAAGATCGACTAGGCGCGGCGCGAAGCCGGATGCGGCCTGGCCCGGCCGCTCTTCCTGCTCTACAGATCCATCACCATCTCATGCCAGGCCATGCCGCCATGGTCGGACGGCGACGGCCGCACGTAGCGATAGCCGAGCTTGCCGTACAGCGCGACGTGGCGTTCCTTGCACATCAGGTGGATGGTCTGCTTGCCCTGGCGGCGGCAGTCGTCGACAAAGCGGCGCATCAGCCGCGCGGCATGGCCCTTGCCCTGGTGGGCCGGATCGACCACCACCGACATGATCACCACGTTGGGCGCGGCCGGGTCATGGCCCACCAGTTCCTTGAAGGCTTCGTCCGCCATGACCACTTCGTGGGCGCAGCCGCTGTTGATGAAGCCGACGATGGCGCCGTCTTCTTCCAGCAACAGGAAACCTTGCGGATAGTCGGCGATGCGGGTGGCGATCTTGGCGTGGGTGGCGGCTTCGTCGCCCTCGTAGGCGGTGCTTTCGATGTCGAAGCAGCGGTCGGTGTCGGCGGGGGTGGGGGAACGGAATTTCAAGGCAGGCATGGTGAAACGGCAGCGTGCGGTGATGACAGTTAAACCCCTATGGTAGCGGTTCCTGGCGCGCATATCCGCCATACGCAATCGCGCAGCCAGCGGTGCGCCGGGTCGGCATCCATGCGCGGATGCCACAGCATCGAGACAGTGACGAGGGGCACCGGCACCGGCAGTGTGAAGCTGTGCATGCCGGCACGCAGGTTGGCGGTATGGCGCTCGGGCACGCTGGCGATCAGGTCGGAACCGCGCGCCAGGGCGATCGCGTCGGAAAAGCCGGCGACGATGACGGCGATCTGGCGTGTCAGGCCCAGCGCTTGCAGCGCATCGTCAATGGGGCCCTTGTCCAGGCCACGGCGCGAGACCAGCGCGTGCTGGCCGGCGGCGTAGCGGGCCGCGCTCATCCGGCCCTTGGCCAGGGGATGGCCGGCGCGCACGACGCCGATGAAGCGGTCGCGAAACAGGGCGCGGGTGCGGATCTCCGGGCTGCTGGCGGCGCCGACCACGCCGATTTCCAGGTCAACGCTGCCCTCGCGCAGCGGCTTGCTGTCTTTATCGGGCTTTTGCATAAAGCGCAGCCGCACGCCCGGCGCCTCATCGCGGACGAGGGCGATCAGCGCGGGGCCGAAGTATTCAACGAAGCCATCGCTGGCGCGCAGCGTGAAGCCGCGCGTCAGGCGCGAGGGGTCGAGCAGTTCGGCCGGGCGCAGCACGTCCTGGGCTTCCTGCACCAGGCGGCTGACCTGTTCGCGCAGTTCCAGGGCGCGCGGCGTGGGCACCAGGCCACGGCCGGCTCGCACCAGCAGGGGGTCGCCAGTGGTTTCACGCAGGCGCGCCAGCGCCCGGCTCATGGCCGACGGGCTCAAGTGCAGCCGGCGCGCGGCGCGGGCGACGTTGCCTTCGGTCAGCAGGACGTCGAGCGTGAGCAGCAGGTTCAGATCGGGGCGGGACATCGGCCGACCTTATCACGGCGGCCGCCTGAGATGGCGTCATATGCACGAATAAAGTGCAAACCGTGCGTCTTCCGCCATGGCCGGGACGGACGTACGCTGGCATTGCTGCGGGCTTGAACGGCCCGGTGTCCGGGTCCGGCGCGTATCGCCGGCCGGCTGTCTCCTGTTTCCCTTCATCACGGATCATCATGTCTCAATCCTCGCCGAATGCCGCGCCGGCTTCTCAAGCGCCACGCAATCCCGCGCCTGCCGCCTTGGCCGGCCGCCATACTGCCTGGGCGCTGGCCGGCCTGGCCTTGTCCATGCTGCTGTCTTCGCTGGGCACCAGCAGCGCCAATGTCGGCCTGCCGACCCTGGCGCAAGCGCTGCATGCGCCGTTTTCGCAGGTGCAATGGATCGTGCTGGCGTATCTGCTGGCGATCACTTCCTGCGTGGTCGGGGCGGGGCGCCTGGGCGATATGGCGGGTCGGCGGCGCCTGCTGCTGGCCGGGATCGCCGTGTTCACGCTGGCGTCGGTCGCCTGCGGCATGGCCGCCACGCTGACGCAACTGGTGGCGGCGCGGGTCGCGCAGGGGATGGGCGCGGCGGTGATGATGGCCTTGACGATGGCTTTCGTTGGCGATCTGCTGCCCAAGGACAGGGCCGGCAGCGCCATGGGATTGCTGGGCACGATGTCGGCGGTGGGGACGGCGCTCGGGCCGACGCTGGGCGGAGCCTTGATCGCCGGGCCGGGCTGGCGCGCCATTTTTCTGTTGAACCTGCCGCTGGGTCTGGTGGCGATGGGCTTGGCGTACCGATACCTGCCGGCCGATCGGCCGCGGGCGGCGCGGCCGGCCCCATTCGATGTCGTTGGCACGGTGATGCTGGCGGCGGCGCTGGTGGCGTATGCGCTGGCCATGACGCTGGGTCGTGGAAGCTTCGGCGCGCTCAATGCCGGCCTGCTGCTGGCCGCGGTCGCCGGGGGCTGGCTGTTCCTGCGGGTCGAGGCGCGGGCTACGGCGCCGCTGCTGCGTCCGGCCTTGCTGCGGCGCCCGGACCTGCGCACCGGATTGGCCACCAATGCGCTGGTGTCGACGGTCATCATGGCCACTTTCGTGGTCGGCCCGTTCTATCTGACACAGGCGTTGGGGCTGGGGGCGGCGGCGGTCGGGCTGGTGATGTCGGTGGGACCGGTGGTCAGCGCGCTGTGCGGCGTGCCGGCGGGGCGGTTGGTGGACCGCCTCGGCGCGGGCCGCGTCAGCCGCGCCGGATTGGCCGCCGTAGCGGCGGGCGCGGGGCTGTTGGCGGCCGCGCCCGCCACGCTGGGCGTAGCCGGTTATGTGGGGCCGATCGCGCTGCTGACGGTCGGCTATGCCTCGTTCCAGGCCGCCAACAACACCGGCGTCATGGCCAGTATCGGCGCCGAGCAGCGTGGCCTGGTGGCGGGCATGCTCAACCTGTCGCGCAATCTCGGGCTGGTGACCGGGGCCTCGGTCCTGAGCGCGCTGTTCGCCCACGGGGCGGGGGCGACGGATCTGGCGATGGCCGCGCCCGCTGCGGTGGCGCGAGGCATGACGCTGACGTTCGCCGTGGCCGCGGTGTTGGGCGCGGGCGGATTCGTCATCGCGCGGCGAAACCGCGGCGCCGGCCGCGCGGCATGACGCAACAGGCGCGGGGTGCCCGCGCACGGCGGTGACGGCTCAGACCATGCCGGTCAGCCGCAAGGCCGCCCAGGCCAGGCCCAGCGCCACGGCGATCAGCACGATGCGGCGCAGGCCGCCGCTTTGCGGCACGGCGCCCGGCGCGGCGCTGCCGGCATCCATCGGCGTGGGCGGCGGCGCCAACTGGCCGGGCGTGGCCGCTGCGCGTACGTCGGGGATATCTGTCTCGATGACGAAGTCGGGCTTGGCCGGGTTGTCGCGGACGGCCGCTGCGCCCAGGACGCGGGTGTCCACGCCGGCCTGCCGCAACAGGCTCAGCAGGCCGTCGCCGGACAGGCTGTCGCGCAACGCCTCGATGCGCTCGCGCTCGGCGCGCGGCACTGCGTCCAGGCTGCCGTAGTGGCGGCCGTTCACCGTGACCGCGCCGTTATTGATCTCGACCGAGAAAGGGCCATCGCCGTCATCGTCGCTGCTTTCGTAGCGCCACTGCTCGCTGACGCCGATCAACTGACCGGTGCCGGCGTCGCGCGCTTCGGGCGTGTCACTCGATACCGACCAAGTGCGGGTGGTGGCGCGCCAGGTCTTGCTTTGTTCCGTCATTGAATGGTTTCCATGAGTAACGTTTGTTATCGAGGGCGGCGAGGGCCGGCGGCGGGCGCAAGCGCGCCTGCGCACTATACCGGCCCGACCCGGGCATGGCTCCTTCTGACAATGTCCTTAATGCAAAAGTAAATCCCAAGTCAAGAAAATCGATCTGATCCGGTCGGTAGAGCAGATCAGTTGGTCTGAAAAGCGCATAATGGGGGCCACCTTTCCTTGTGTCCCTTTTCAAGGATCGGTCCGTTTTTCTGTAACGAAGAAGAGCGCGTTGTCACCAGGGCGCGGCCCGGCAGTTCGTGTTTCCAGGGGTGCATGTTCGGCTGTGCGCTAGGACGACTTGGAACTTTCACGGAGATGTCTATGACAGAAGATGCAAAGCCGCGCAGGCGGTTTCTGCAGGCGTTGGCCATCGTGCCCGCGTCGACGCTGGCGGTGGGCGTAGCGGCCACCGGCTGTACCAACGCCGCCGACACCGGTTCGGCGCGCGGCGCCAAGCCCTACGAACCCACTTACTTCACCCCGCCCGAATGGAACTTCATCGTGGCCGCGGTCGATCACCTGATCCCCGCTGACCAGTACGGCCCCGGCGCCATCGAGGCCGGCGTGCCCGAGTTCATCGACCGCCAGATGGAAACGCCGTATGGCCACGGCAAGCTCTGGTACATGCAGGGGCCGTTCCATCCCGACGTGGCGCCCGAGCTGGGCTACCAGATCAACCAGAACCCGCGTGAGGTTTACCGCCACGGCATCCAGGCCTGTGATGCCTGGTGCAAGAAAACCCATGGCAAGCTCTACGCTGAGTTGGATAAGCCCTTGCAGGAACAGATCCTGAAGGATCTGCAGGCCGGCAAGATCGAATTCGACACCGTGCCCGCCAAGACCTTCTTCAGTTTCCTGCTCAGCAATACCAAGGAAGGCTTCTTCGCCGATCCCATGTACGGCGGCAACAAGAACATGGTGGGCTGGAAGATGGTGGGATTCCCGGGCGCGCGCGGCGACTTCATGGACTGGGCCGACCAGCCCAACGTCAAGTATCCCTATGGACCTGTGTCGATTTCCGGGGAAAGGGGATAAGCCATGGCGATCAAGAAAGACAAAGTCGACGCGGTGCTGGTGGGCTTCGGCTGGACCGGGGCGATCCTGGGCCAGGAGTTGACCGAGGCCGGGCTGCAGGTGCTGGCGCTGGAGCGCGGCGCCATGCAGGACACCCCCAAGGAAGCGGAATACCCCAAGGTGCTGGATGAGCTGGCGTACTCGGTGCGCGGCAAGCTGTTCCAGGATCTGTCCAAGGAGACCGTGACAATACGGCACGGCGTGGACGACGTGGCCGTGCCGTATCGCCAGAATGGCTCGTTCCTGCTGGGGACGGGCGTCGGGGGCGCGGGCTTTCACTGGAACGGCATGCACTACCGCGTGCTGCCCGAGGAACTGGAACTGCGCACCCGCTACGAAACGCGCTACGGCAAGAGTTTCATCCCCGAAGGCATGACGATCCAGGACTTCGGCGTCACCTACGATGAACTGGAGCCCTTTTTCACCAAGTTCGAATACGTATGCGGCACTTCGGGCAAGGCCGGCAACCTCAACGGCCAGATCGTCGAGGGCGGCAACCCGCTGGAAGGCAAGCGCAGCAAGGAATATCCGCTGGCGCCGCTGACCACCACCTACGGCGCGCAATTGTTCGAGAAGGCTGCGCGCGAAGTGGGCTTCCATCCGTATCCGGCGCCCGCGGCCAATGCCTCCGGCCCGTACACCAACCCGTACGGCGTGCGCCTGGGCCCCTGTAATTTCTGTGGCTTCTGCGAGAACTACGGCTGCTACATGTATTCGAAGGCTTCGCCGCAGACCACCATCCTGCCGGTGCTGCTGAAAAAGCCCAACTTCGAGCTGCGCACCCATTCGCACGTGATCAAGGTCAACCTCGATTCGACCGGCAAGAAGGCCGTCGGCGTGACGTATATCGACGCCCAGGGCCGCGAGATCGAGCAGCCCGCCGACCTGGTGATCCTGTCGGCCTATCAGATGCACAATGTGCGCCTGCTGCTGCTGTCGGGCATCGGCAAGCCGTACGATCCCAAGACCAATGAAGGCGTGGTCGGCAAGAACTACGCCTATCAGATGAACGGCGCCATCAATGTGCTGCTGCCCAAGGGCACGCAGCTCAATCCGTTCGTGGGAACGGGAGCCGGCGGCGTGAGCATGGACGACCTGAACGGCGACCAGTTCGATCATGGCCCGCTGGGGTTCATCGGCGGCGCCAGCATCCGCCACGTGCGCTACGGCGGCCGTCCCATCAAGCAGACGCCCACCACGCCGGGCACGCCCAGCTGGGGGACGGCCTGGAAGGCCGGCGTGCAGGACGCCTATCAGCGCTACATGACGATCGGCATGTCCGGTTCGGTCATGTCGTACCGCGATGCCTACCTGTCGCTCGATCCGACCTACAAGGACAGCTTCGGCCAGCCGCTGTTGCGCATGACCTTCGATTGGCACGACAACGAATTCGATATGCTCGGCTACATGGGCAAGCGCATGGAGGATGTGGCCAAGGCCATGAAGCCCGAGAAGCACTTCGTGGCCGTGCGCAAGAAGGGCTCGCACTACGACACGCGGGTCTACCAGAGCACGCACAACACCGGCGGCGCCATCATGGGCGCCAACCCCAGGGAAAGCGTGGTCAACAAGTATCTGCAGAGCTGGGACGTGCCCAACGTGTTCGTGATGGGCGCCTGCGTGTTCCCCCAGAACATGGGCTACAACCCGACCGGCCTGGTGGGAGCCCTGGCGTACTGGGCCGCGCAAGCGATCCGCGAGCAATACCTGAAGAACCCCGGCCCGCTGGTGCAGGCATAAGGAGCCGACAATGATGATGAAGAGCATTGTTGCCGCGCTTTCCGTCCTGGCCGCTGGCGCCGCCTGGGCCGCCGACGGCACGCCCGCCAGCGCCGATGCGCAGCTGATCAAGCAGGGCGAATATCTGTCGCGCGCCGGCGACTGCATCGCCTGCCATACGGCCAAGGACGGCAAGCCCTTTGCCGGCGGCCTGGGCATCGATTCGCCGCTGGGCACCATCTATTCCACCAACATCACGCCCGACAAGGACACGGGCATCGGCAACTACACGTTGGAGGATTTCGACCGCGCTGTGCGCCATGGCGTGGCCAAGGACGGTCATTCGCTCTATCCGGCGATGCCGTACACGTCCTACGCCAAGGTCTCGCCGGAGGACATCAAGGCCCTGTATGCCTACTTCATGCACGGCGTCGCGCCGGTCAAGCAGGCCAACAAGGACACCGACATCACCTGGCCGCTGTCGATGCGCTGGCCGCTGGGCGTGTGGCGCTGGATTTTCGCGCCCGACGTCGCTACCGCGCCGGTCACCGCCACTGCCGCCAACGACGCCGACAAGCAGGCGCTGCTGCGCGGCCAGTACCTGGTCGAGGGCCTGGGCCATTGCAGCACCTGCCACACCCCGCGCGGCTTCGCCCTGCAGGAAAAGGCGTTGACCGCCGCCGACGGTTCGGCCTTCCTGTCCGGTGGCGTGGTCGATGGCTGGGTCGCCAAGAACCTGCGCGGCGACATGGTGGACGGCCTGGGCGCCTGGAGCAAGGAGGACATTGCAGCCTTCCTGAAGTCCGGGCGCAACGGCCACTCGGCCGCGTTCGGCGGCATGGCGCAGGTGGTGCAGGACAGCACCCAGCATTTGACCGACGCCGACGTCAACGCCATCGCGGTATACCTGAAGAGCCTGCCGCCGGTGAACAAGGACGCCACCAAGGCGCTCGCCTACAACGACACCGTGGCGCAGGCCCTGCGCACCGGCAAGGATACGAGCGATGGCGCGATGACGTTCCTGAACAACTGCGCGGCCTGCCACCGCAGCACCGGCAAGGGCTATGCGGAGACCTTCCCGCAGTTGGCGCTGAGTTCGACTGTCAACTCGGCCGATCCCGCGTCGTTGATCCACATCGTGCTCAAGGGCGCGCAGATGCCGGGGACCTCGGCGGCGCCCACGGCGTATGCGATGCCGGGCTTCGACTGGCGCTTGACGGACAAAGAGGTCGCCGACGTGGTGAGTTTCGTGCGCGCCAGCTGGGGTAACCAGGGCGCGGCGGTCAGCGCCTCGGACGTGGCCAAGGTGCGCAAGGAAGTGGGCGCGGCCAAGGCGCCGGCGCGGTAATCGCCCGCCGCGGGCCGCCCGGCCCGCGGCGCGCTGATGCGCCCCGCCAGGCTCACTGGCGATTGATCAGGTTCTGCGTGTCCTGGATGAACCAGGGCAGATTCAGGCGTTCACCCTCGCCGGTCTGGATGTTCAGGCGTTGGCCCGGGGCGCTGGTCGCGCCCTGCGTGGCCGAGGGCGGGCGGCTGCGATAGTCCAGATCCGTGCCGCGGGCCGGCGGGTTGGCGCAGCTGGCGAGCGATGCACAGGCAATCGCGGCCAGGAGGGGGCGCAGTGCCGGGTGAAGGGTAGTCATGATGCGCGGTTCCTGCAGGTGGCACGGGCCGGCGTGCCGGACGATGAAGGCCTCTCAGGCATACCTTACTCGCAATCCGGGGCGCGTGTCGCTACACCGGCCGCTCGTAGCGACGCGCCTGCACGGCGATGCCGCCGATCTGGTCACTTTCGGTGCCGGTGTGCCGCCAGCCCTGGCGTTCGTAGAACGCGATGGCGCGGTTGTTGCCTTCCAGGGCGTACAGGTACAGCCGCGATGCGCCGCGGGCGCGGGCCCAGTCGGTGGCGCGCGCCACCATCAGCTTGCCGGCGCCAGTGCCCTGGTGCGGCGCCAGTACGTGCAGGTTGTCCAGCAGGACGTCGTCAGGATGGTCGCGTTCCTGCTTGACGCAGACGAAACCGATCGGCTGTCCGGCCTGTTCGGCGATGAATACCGCCTGCGCGTCGGCATCGCTCCCGCGCAGTTGCTCCTGCCAGTGCACCCGGCGATTGTCGGCCAGGCCGGCGTCAAGGAAGCCATCGGGCAGCAGGCCGCGATAAGTGGCGGCCCAACTGGCGGCGTGCATGGCGGCGATGGTGTCGGCGTCGCGGGCGGTCGCCTGGCGCAGGGTGACGGGAGCGGCGGGCATGGGTTCCTGGGTGGGGTGGCACGGGAAATCGGCAACGCGGAAGGCGGCCGGTTTGACGGCGGCGCGGGCGGCGGGCATTATCATCGCATGAAGCTCCTGCCGCGTCCGTCCGCCGCGATTATTCCCCCCATTGGCAACAGGGTGGGTTAGCGCGCGTCGGATCATCGCGACATCAACCCGCCAGCGGCGGGTTTTTTGTTGGCTCGCCGATTGGTTTTTTTCCGAGGCATGCCATGCAATCACATTCCGAATCGTCCCCAGCCGCCGTGCTGCACTTGCTGTGCGGCAAGATCGGCGCTGGCAAATCGACCCTGGCGGTGCGGCTGGCATCGCTACCGCGCACGGTGCTGATCAGCGAGGACGCCTGGCTGGCGGCTCTGTACCCCGGCGAGATCCGCGAGGTGGCGGATTATGCGCGCTGTGCCGGCCGCCTGCGCCAGGCGATGGGCGGCCATGTCGCCGCGCTGGTCCGGGCGGGGTTGTCGGTGGTGCTGGATTTTCCCGCCAACACGCGTGCCAGCCGGGCGTGGCTGCGCCAGGTGGTCGACGCGGCGGGGTGCCGCCACCAACTGCATTTCCTGGATCTGCCCGACGCGGTCTGCAAGGCGCGGTTGCGGGCCCGCAATCAATCCGGCACGCATCCGTTCACCACCAGCGAGGCGCAGTACGACGCCATCACGGCGTATTTCGTGACGCCGCAGGACGACGAGGGGTTCGAGATCGTGCGCCACGGGCAGGGGTAAGCCGAGGGTTCGGGATGGTGCGGCGGCCTGCTATGATTGCTGGATAAACATCCAGTCATTTTCCGGTCGATGTTGCCCGCGCACCGCTACTACTACCTGCACAATTTCCAGCGCGCCCTGGCGTGGGTCGGCGACCGCTATGCCGATCTGCTGGACGATCGTGAACGCCGCTTCATGGCGGATTTCACCGGCCTGCCGCAGGCATCGCGGGCGTTGCTGGTGCGCATGCTGATGCGGCGCGGGCCCTGGTTCCGCGCCAGCCGTCTGGTGTACGAGGAAATCCCCGGCACGGCCGAGGCCGCCGCGCCATTGCTGGCGCTGGGTTGGCTGGACGCCGATGCCCCAATGACGCTGGACGAGCTGTTCGCCTTGCATACGCGGCCCGAACTGGACCGGCTGTTCGCCATCCCCGCGGCCAAGAGGGCGGGACGCAAGGCGGATCTGCTCGAAGCGCTGCGCGCCCGCCATCCCGAGGCCCGGCCTCATGCCTGCTGGGTATCGGGCGCGGCGGCCGGCGTACCCGCCGACCCGGCATGGCGGGTGGCGATCGCCGATCTATGCGAACGGTTCCGGCTGATGTTCTTCGGAAACCTGCACCAGGACTGGTCAGCGTTCGTGCTGGCCGATCTGGGAGTCTTCCAGTATGAAGCCGTGCCGTTCGAGCCATCGTCGCGGGCTTTCCAGGCGCGCGGCGATGTCGACCGTTATCTGGCCCTGCACGCCTGCCGGCAGGCGCTGGACCAGGGCCTGGATGTGGAGGCCCAGCTGCGCGCGGTGGCCGAATGCGCCAGCGACAACGCCTGGCTGGAGAAACGTCGCGCCAAGGTATTGCTGCGCCTGGGTCAGGCCTGCGAACGCGCGCAGGATTGGCAGGCGGCCGAACAGGTGTACGGCCTGTGCGCGTATCCCGGGGCGCGTCATCGGCGTATCCGGGTGTATGAGCGCATGGCGCGCTTCGATCAGGCGCTGGCGCTGGCCTTGCAGGCCGAAGCCGAGCCGGAAAGCGAGGAAGAATCCCAACGGCTGGCGCGCATGCTGCCGCGCCTGCGCCGCAAGGCGGGTCAGGCGGCGCCGCGTCCGGCGCCGCCGCGGGTGCTGCGGTTCGACCTGGAACTGGATCGCCCCGAGCCGCCCAGGCCGGTGGAATTGGCCGCCCGCGACCATCTCCATTGCGACGATGCGCCCGTGCATTACGTCGAGAACGCGCTGATCAATTCCCTGTTCGGCCTGTTGTGCTGGCCGGCGGTGTTCGCGCCCTTGCCAGGCGCGTTTTTTCACCCGTTCCAGCGCGGCCCGGCCGACCTGGACGCGCCCGACTTCCATGCCCGCCGCGAGGCGCTGTTCGCCGCCTGCCTGGCGCAACTCGACACGGGCGAGTACCGCGACACCATCCGCCGCCGCTATGCCGACAAGCAGGGCGTGCAATCGCCTTTCGTTTTCTGGGGGGCGCTGGACGAAGCGCTGCTGGAACAGGCGCTCGCTCATCTGCCGCCGCAGCACCTGAAGCGGTTCTTCTTGCGGCTGCTGCGCGACGTCAAGGCCAACCGCTCGGGTCTGCCCGATCTGATCCGCTTCCAGGCGCAGGCGCCCGGCTATGAACTCATCGAGATCAAGGGGCCGGGCGACAAGCTGCAGGACAACCAGATCCGCTGGCTGGACTATTGCGCCGAGCATGGCATGCCGGTGCGGGTCTGCCATGTCAGGTGGCGGGAGCCAGGAGCATGACGTACACGGTGGCGGTACGGGCGCTGTGCGAGTTCACGGCCCGCGAAGGCGACCTGGACCTGCGCTTCACGCCCGCCCCCAGCGGCCTGGAGGGCATGGCCGGCCACGCCGCCGTGACGGGCCGGCGTGGCCCGGCCTATGAAACCGAGGTGGCGCTGACCGGCCAGCACGACAACCTGCTGGTGCGGGGACGCGCCGACGGCTATGACCCGGTGGCCAACCAGCTCGAGGAAATCAAGACCTATCGCGGCCGCTTCGACAGCGTGCGTGACAATCACCGCGCCGCGCACTGGGCCCAGGCGCGGGTCTATGCGCACCTGCTGTGCCTGGCGCGCGGGCTGTCGCAGATTCGTGTGGCGCTGGTGTACTTCAACGTGGCCACCGAAGAAGAAACCGTGCTGGCCGAAACGCGCGACGCCGCCTGGCTGGCGGCCTTTTTCCGGGAACAATGCGCGCGTTTTCTGGACTGGTCCCGCACGGAGCTGGCGCATCGCCAGGCGCGCGACGCGGCACTGGAACGGCTGGCGTTCCCGCATGGGGAATTCCGCAGCGGGCAGCGCGAGTTGGCGGTGTCGGTGTACCGCGCGGCGCGCGATGGCCGCTGCCTGATGGCGCAGGCGCCCACCGGCATCGGCAAGACGCTGGGCACGTTGTTCCCGCTGCTCAAGGCGGCGCCGGGCACCGGGCTGGACAAGGTCTTCTTCCTGGCCGCCAAGGGCTCGGGCCGGGGCCTGGCGCTGGCGGCGCTGGACAGCCTGAACGCCCAGCCCGCGCAGCCTCGCCTGCGGGTGCTCGACCTGCTGGCGCGCGACAAGACCTGCGAGCATCCGGACAAAGCCTGCCACGGCGACTCCTGCCCGTTGGCGCAGGGCTTCTACGACCGCTTGCCGGCAGCGCGCGAAGCGGCGCTGGCGCAGGCGCGGCTGGACGCGCCGGCGGTGCGCGCCACGGCCCGGGCCCACCAGGTATGCCCGTATTACCTCTCGCAGGAGCTGATCCGCTGGAGCGATGTGGTGGTAGGCGACTACAACTACTACTACGACGCCACCGCCATGTTGCACGCGCTGGCGCAGGCCCACCAGTGGAAGGTGGCGGTGCTGGTGGACGAGGCGCACAACCTGGTCGATCGCGCCCGTCGCATGTATACGGGCGAATTGAACCCGCTGGGCCTGGCGGCGGCGCGGCAGGCCGCGCCCAAGCCGCTGAAAAAGCCGCTGGACGGCCTGCAGCGTTCCTGGACGGCGCTCAACAAGAAGCAGGCCGAGGCCTACCAGGCCTACGACGAGGCGCCGGCCGGCGTGCTGGCGGCGGTGCAGAAGGCGGTGGCCGCCATCACCGACTACCTGGGCGAGTCGCCGCTGGCCCAGGACGATCCGGTGCTGGCGTTCTACTTCGAAGCGCTGCATTTCCTGCGGCTGGCCGAGCAGTTCGGCCCGCATGCGCTGTTCGACGTGACCCGGGCCGCGGGCGCGGGGCATGGGGCCAAGACGCCGCCTTCCACGCTCTGCGTGCGCAATGTGGTGCCGGCCCCGTACCTGGCGGCGCGCCATGCGGCGGCCCATGCCACGGTGCTGTTTTCCGGCACGCTGAGCCCGCAGCAGTTCTACCGCGACACCCTGGGCCTGCCGCAGGACACGGCCTGGATCGACGTGGCCGCGCCGTTCCAGGCCGAGCAACTGGCAGTGAGGGTGGTGGGCCACGTGTCCACCCGCTATCGCGACCGTGAGCGTTCGCTGGCGCCCATCACCGACCTGATCGCGGCCGAGTACGCGCGCCGGCCGGGCAATTACCTGGGCTTCCTGAGCAGCTTCGACTACCTGCGGCAGGTCGCCGAGCTGATGCGGCTGCGCCATCCGCAAGTGCCGATCTGGCAGCAGACGCCGGGCATGGACGAGCCCGGCCGCGCCGCGTTCCTGGCGCGGTTCACCGAAAGCGGCCAGGGGGTCGGCTTCGCGGTGCTGGGCGGTGCGTTTTCTGAGGGGGTGGACCTGCCTGGCAAGCGCCTGATCGGCGCCTTCATCGCCACCCTGGGATTGCCGCAGGTCAATGCCATCAACGAGAACATCAAGCGCGCCATGGCGCGGCGCTATGGCGAGGCGCAGGGCTACGACTACACCTATCTCTATCCCGGCATGCAGAAGGTGGTGCAGGCCGCCGGCCGCGTGATCCGCACCGAGCAGGACGTGGGCACGGTGCATCTCATCGATGACCGCTACCGCCGCGCCAAGGTGCGCAACCTGCTGCCCAGTTGGTGGCGGGTGGATTAGGGCCGCCGCCGGGCGCCCGCGGGGCAGGCCCTGGCCCTAGAAGGTCGTGGGGCGCAATTCGGTCGGCTGTTGCGCCGGGTCGCGGCTGAGCTGGTAGCCATACCACAGGCTGCGCGCCATGCGCTTGGCCATTTCGCCGGCGGCATCGGCCAAGGCGCGATTGGGTAGCGCCGCCAGGGTCTCGCCCCAAAGCGCCAGCCAGCGTTCGAACAGCGCGGCGCTCAAGTGCGGCATGGCCACGTGCTTGGGCATCGGCATGCCGGTGAAACGGCGGGTGCCTAGCAGCACCGCGGACCAGAAGTCCGACAGGGTCGCCAGGTGTTGGTCCCAATCGTGTACCTGGGACGCGAACACCGGCCCCAGCGCATTGTCGGCGCGCGCCTTGGCGTAGAACGCATGCACCAGGTCGCGGATCTCGGTTTCGGTGCAGATGTCGGGTTCGGACAAAAAAATCTCCTGGCGGCATGTCACGGCAGCGCGAATAGTAGGGCGCGACGGCGGCAGGACGGATTGATCTGGCGCAAACTGCCGCCGCTCCATGCGCGCGGGCGCCGGCTCCCGCTTGGCGGCCATTCAATGCGGCTGGGGCCGCGCTCGCGCCATCGGGGCCATCTCGGGCCTGGCCAGCAAGGCATGGACCAGCACGGCCAGCAACAACGCGAATCCGGCCAGGGCGTACAGCACCTGCCCGAAGGCCGCATCGTAGGCCTGGTGCAGCAGGCCGTTGGCGCCGGGCAGCAGCGCGCCGGCCTCGTCCAACTGGCCCAGCGCCGCACGGTTGGCGGCCTGCAACAGGGCCTGGACGCCGGCGTCCGGCAGGGCGAGCGCGACCTGGGCGTGGATCAGCGTGGCCAGCAGGGCGCTGATGGTCGCGATGGCGACGCCATCGGCCGACACGCGCACGGTGTTGAAGATGCCGGTGGCCATGCCGACGCGCTCGGGCGGCGCCACGCTGACCGCCATCGCGTCCATCAGACCCCAGGGCAAGCCGATGCCGATACCGATGAGGCTCATCGGCAGCCACAGCCCGTCGGCGTCGCTGCCCAGGTCGTGCGCCAGCCAGGCCAGGCCGGCGGCGGCCAGTACCAGTCCGGTGCTGGACAGCGTGGCGGGGCTGAAGCGGCGCGTCAGCAGCGCCGCCAGGAACGGCACCCCCAGCAGCGGCGTGGCCAGGCCCATCATCAGCTGGCCGGCGCGCAGCGCGCTGTGGCCGTCGATGCCGATGAAGCGACCGGGCAGGATGGCGATCAGCGCGATGAAGAGAAAGGCCGGCGAGGCGGCGAGGGCCTGCACGCCGACAAAGCGCGGGCTGCGAAACAGCGACAGGTCCAGCATCGGATGCGAGGCGCGCGTCTCGGTGATGATGAAGGCACCGCCCAGCAGCACGGACGCCAGTAGCGAGCCGGCCACGGCGGCGTCGCGCCAGCCGTTCTCGGGCGCCAGCAACATGCCGTAGGTGAACAGCCCCAGCGCGCCGGTGAAGCTGAGCGCGCCGCGCCAGTCGAAACGGCCGCCGGCCGCGCCCGTCGAGGCGCGAACGCTGGCGGCCACCAGTGCCAGGCCGAGCAGGCCGACCAGGCCGGTGCCGTGGAAGACCCAGCGCCAGCCGGCCGTCTGCACCAGCCAGCCGGAAATCAGCGGCCCGAACGACAGGCCGATGCCGAAGGTGGTGCCCAGCAGACTGAAGGCGCGGGCCCGGGCCGCGCCATGGAACAGCGGCGCCAGCGACGACATGGCCGCGGCAAAGGCCGCCGCGCCGCCCACGCCCTGCATCAGCCGCAGGAAGTCGATCCAGCCGGCCGACGGCGCCCAGGCGATGGGAAAGGTGAAGACGCAGAACCAGGCCAGTCCGCCCAGCCAGACGCGGCGCGGGCCGTACAGATCGGTGAGGCTGCCCGACACCATGATGACGCTGCCGTAGGCCAGGATGTAGCCATTGAGGATCCAGTTCAGTTGCACCGGCGTGCCGCCCAGCGCTTGGCTGATCGCAGGCAGCACCACGGCGGGGCCCGTGAAGCACAGGGGAATGAGCACGGCGGTGAGACAGGCGGCCAGCAGTTGCAGCCAGCGGTTGGGGGCGGGGGAAGCAGGCAGGGAGGTCATGTCGATAGCGATGTCGATAACGTGAAACGAGGCTGTGGCCGGCTCGGCCCGGCAAACAAGGCAATGGCGTCGGCGCGCGTCGAGCGTCCGGGAACGCAGTGCCGGCAGAATAGGCAGCCATCAATAAAAGAAAAATAGGCTAGGATTCCGAATATTCCGGACATGAAAGTCCGCATTGAAGGAAGCTTGGCGATGGACAGCCTCAGCGGTATCGGTGTTTTCGTGCTGGTGGCGGACACCCGCAGCTTCGCGGAAGCGGGGCGGATGCTGGGTGTGTCGCCGTCGGCGGTCGGCAAGAGCGTGGCGCGGATGGAAGCGCACCTGAAAGTGCGGTTGTTTCACCGCAGCACGCGCCACATCACCTTGACGCCGGAAGGCGAGAAATTCCTGGAACGGTGTCGCCGCATCCTGTGCGAAGTGGAAGCCGCCGAGCTGGAACTGTCCGAGGCAGCCGGCACGCCCAGCGGCCGGCTGCGCGTCAGCCTGCCGCGCTACAGCCGCCTGTTCGAACCGGCCATCGCCACGTTCATGCAGCAGTATCCGCAGGTGCGGCTGGACCTGGATTTCACCGACCGGATGGTCGACGTGATCGGCGAGGGGTACGACGCGGTGGTGCGTTCAGGCGAGATGCAGGACTCCGGACTGAAGCGCCGGCGCCTGGGACAGTTCCGCCGCATCCTGGCGGCCACGCCCGACTACTTGGCGCGGCATGGCACGCCGCGCCGCGCCAGCGACCTGTTGCGCCATTGCTGCCTGCATTACCGCTATCCCAGCACCGGCAAGCTGGAGCAGTGGCCTTTGAAGACCGCCGCTGGCGCACCGGCGCCCGAACTGCCGCTGACGCTGGTCTGCAACAGCGTCGAGACCCGCATCTTCCTGGCGCTGGGCGGGCTGGGCATCGTCTGCCTGCCGGACTTCACCATCAAGGAAGAGCTGGCCGCGGGTCGGCTGGTGACGGTGATGGACGAACGCACGCGCGGCAACGCCACCATGTGGGCGCTGTGGCCGGCCAGCCGCCACCCGTCGCCCAAGCTGCGGGTGTTCGTGGACCACCTGGCGCGGCACACGTTGGGGTGACGCGTGGGCGGCGCGGCCATTCCCGCGTCCTTGGCGGGGGGGCTCGGCCGGATTGGTCTGTTTTTAGGCAATAATGATACTTATTTCGTTTTCGGCAACCCTCATACCGATTCGTGTCCGCGCGCCGGCGCTCGCGCGTCGCAGGGCGGCCGCGGGTGGGGAACAACAAGATGCATTCCAAGAGAAACAATCTGTGGCGCGCCCGCTGGCTCGCCCTGGCGCTGGCCGCGGGGCCGGGCGCCGTGCTGGCTCAAAGCGCGCAAGGCCGGGTAGCGCCCGGTGTGCCGGTGGACACGGCGCTGGCCCTGTCCAGGGGCGAGTTCGTGGCCGGCCAGTGGGAAGCCGCGCCGGGCGTGGCGATAGACCTGCTGGACGCCGACGGACGCCACCTGCGGCGCCTGAGCGATGCCGAACGGCCCGCCGGCGGGCTGATGCTGGTGGCGCCCGCCGACGGCCGCTATACCGTGCGCGCGAGCGGACAGGGCGCCTACCGCTGGACGCTTAGCCAACGCGTGCCGCTGGAGGCGCAGCACGCGCCGGCGCCCGCCATCGACAGTCCGCGCCTGGCGGCGCTGGCGCATGAACTGACACAGGGTGGCAATACCGAGGCATTCTGGCGCGACATGGCGGCACGGGGCACGCCGCTGGTCGAACCTGTTGACGCCACGCACGACCGGGTCACCTTCCTCTGGCGCGGGGCCGAGCGCAACGTGCGGCTGTTCGGCGGGCCCGGGCATGACCATACGATGCTGATGCGGCTGGGCGCGTCCGATGTCTGGTACGCGAGCTTCGTGCTGCCGCGCTCGACACGCCTGTCGTACAAGCTGGCGCCCGACGTGCCCGAGTTGCCCGGCCCGGACGTGGCGCGGCGGCGCGCCATTTTGGCGACGGCGCAGGCCGATCCGCTCAATCCCAAGCCCTATCCGGCACGCGGGGTGGACGCCTTCCAGTACGCCTCTGTGCTGGAACTGGCCGATGCGCCGCCCGAGCCGTGGGTGGCGCCGCGCGCGGGCGTGACGCCGGGCACGGTCGAGACGCGCCCGATCACCAGCGCCATTCTCGGTAATATCCGTGACATCCAACTGTATCGCCCGGCCGGTTGGCGGCCGGGTGGGGCCGACAATCATGTGCTGGTGTTGTTCGATGCCGGCCCGTACCTTAACCGGGTGCCGACGCCCATCATCCTGGACAACATGATCGCGGCCGGCGTGATTCCCCCCACGGCGGCGCTGCTGATCTCCAATCCCACCGCCGAATCGCGTGGCCTCGAGCTGCCGCCGAATCCGGACTTCGCCGACTTCCTGGCGCGCGAATTGATGCCCTGGGCCGCGCGTCAGGGCATCGCGGCGCCCGCCGCGCGCACCGTGATCGGTGGTTCCAGCTATGGCGGGCTGGCGTCGTCGTATGCGGCGCTGCGCCACCCGGAAGTGTTCGGCAATGTGCTGAGCCAGTCGGGCTCGTATTGGTGGGGCCAGCCAGGCGGCGAAGACCAGTGGCTGACGCGCCAATACGCGGCAGTGCGCAGGCTGCCGATCCGCTTTTATCTGGTGGCGGGCCAGTTCGAGACGGGGCGCGCCGGCCAGCCGGGCATCTTCGAGACCAACCGCCATCTGCGCGATGTCTTGCAGGCCAAAGGCTATGTCGTCACCCATCGGGAGGTGGCAGGGGGGCACGACTACCTGAGCTGGCGCGGCACGCTGTCCGATGGCCTGATCGACTTGATCGGCGCGGGCGCGCCGGCGCGTTGAAACCGTGGGGGGAGGGATTGATATATGATAATCGTCATATTCAAGCATCGTCATTCCCCCATCCCGGAGCTTCCCGCATGACTTCCGATTCGACCCTGGCGGGTGGCGCCGCCGCTGCCCCGCAACGCGAACCCAGCCTGGTCGACCAGACCGGCGCCGGTCTCGATGGCCTGGCGCAATTGCGCGCGCTGCTGGCCTCGGGGCGCAAGCCGGGCATCCTGGTGTCGCTGGATTTCGATTTCGTCGAGGCCGAGGAGGGCCTGGCGGTGTTCGCGGGCACGCCGGGCCCGCATGCCTACAACCCCATCGGCACCGTGCACGGTGGCTACGCCGCGACGTTGCTCGATTCAGCCTGCGGCTGCGCGGTGCATTCACGGCTGTCGGCCGAGCAGGCCTACACCACGCTGGAATTGAAGGTGGCCTATCACAAGGCCATCACGCGCCACAGCGGCCGGTTGCGCGCCGAGGGCCGGGTGTTGTCGTTCGGGCAGCGGGTGGCGTATGCCGAGGCCAAGCTGACCGATGCCCAGGGCCGCCTGCTGGCGTCGGCCACATCGACCCTGTTGGTGTTCGCGCGTCCGCCGGCCTGAAAGCGGGCGGGGCGCAGGGGGCGGGGCGGCCCGATGGCTTGCCCGGCCCGACCGCTTCGGGCCGGACCGCGCGGCGGGTGCGGCATTGGCGTAGTATCGTCGGCCTGCCAGGAAAAAAGCGGAGACAACACCATGAATGCAGCCACGCCGGCGGCCACCGGCCGCCTGAACGATATCGTCGCCATGCCCGCGCATGCGCTGTCGGACGCGATCCGCCAGCGGCGGCTGTCATGCCGCGAGGTCATGACGGCCTACCTGGACCAGATCGACGCGGTCAACCCGGCGCTCAATGCGCTGGTGGCGCGGCGTGAGCGGGATGAACTGCTGCGCGAGGCCGATGAGCGCGATGCGCAGTTGGCGGCCGGGCAATGGCTGGGCTGGCTGCACGGCATGCCGCAGGCGCCCAAGGATCTGACTGCCGTGCGCGGCATGGTCACGTCGATGGGATCGCTGGTGTACAAGGACTACGTGAGTCCGCAGGATTCCATCCTGGTCGAGCGGATGCGGGCGGCCGGCGCGATTTTTGTCGGGCGCAGCAACGTGCCCGAGTTCGGTCTCGGATCGCATACCTACAACCCGGTCTACGGCACCACCGTCAATCCCTACGATGCGTCCAAGAGCGCGGGCGGCAGCAGCGGCGGCGCGGCCGCGGCCCTGGCGGCGCGCATGCTGCCGGTGGCCGACGGCAGCGACTTCGGCGGTTCGCTGCGCAATCCGGCGGCGTTCTGCAACGTCTATGGCATGCGGCCGTCGGCCGGACTGGTGCCCAGTGGGCCGTCCAACGAGGTGTTCCTCAAGCAACTGTCGTACGAAGGCCCGATGGGCCGTTCGCCGCGCGACATGGCGTGCATGCTGTCGGTCATCGCCGGGCACGATGCGCGCGCGCCGCTGTCGCTGGGCGATGATCCGGCCGTTTTCGCGCAGCCGTTGGATGCGGACCTGCGCGGCAAGCGCATTGGCTGGCTGGGCGACTGGAATGGCTATCTGCCGATGGAGCCGGGCATCCTGGAGCTGTGTGCGCAGGCGCTGGCGGACCTGCAGGCGGCGGGTTGCCGGGTCGACGATTACCGCGTGCCGTTCGCGGGCGAGCGGCTGTGGCGCATCTGGCTGGCCCACCGCCACTTGATGGTGGGCGGCCAATATCACGATCTGGTGCGCGATCCCGAGACCCGAAAATTGGTCAAGCCGGCACTGATCTGGGAGGTCGAGGGGCTGGACGGCATGACGGCGCGCCAGGTCTATCAGGCCACCGAGGAGCGCAGCGCCTGGTACCAGACCGTGTTGCGCATGTTCGAGGAGGTCGATTACCTGGCGGTGCCGTCGGCGCAGGTGTTTCCGTTCGATGCCCGGCTGGACTGGCCCAAGGAGATCGCCGGACGGCCCATGGACACTTACCACCGCTGGATGGAAACCGTGACGCCCTGGACCCTGGCCGGCTGCCCGGTGGTCAGCGTGCCGGTGGGGTTTGGCGCGGCCGGCCTGCCGATGGGCATGCAGTTGATCGGCCCGCCGCGGGGCGATCTGGCGGTGCTGCAATTGGCGCACGCGCACGAGCGGATACGCGACTGGGTGCAAGCCCGGCCGCCGCAAGGGTTGTGGCGCCAGCAAGGGGGGTGACCGGCTCCTGCCTGCGTCGACAGGCCTCCAGGCGCAGCGGTTTTCGTGTCCGGCTTGCCGGCGCCGGCGTGGCGCCGTCCGCCGCCGCCAGGAAATGCCCGCAGGCTTGCGGGCTTTCGTACGCGTTGTCACACCAAAAGACAAGTTTCTTGTAAGTAGGCTTTGCGTTTTTCCGACGGAAGCGGCCGGAAAGGGGAGGGTTTCCCTGATTTTCCGTAGCTGAGCGGGCGCGCCTTTGCAATAATCGCTGACTATTCCCACATTCTGTCAACGATGGGCGACGGGCGGCCCGGGACGGCCGCCGAAAACGTCAACGGCGCTGGCAAGGGCGTTGGCGAGCCGATACTGCACAAGGGCCCCGGTATGAAGAATCTGACACTACGTGAGCGCATCATCGCCAGTTTTCTGGTGATCCTGGCCATCATGGCCCTGATGGTGGTGGTCGATTACCAGCGGCTGCTGCAGGTCGAGGCCGAAGCCAAGGCAATCAATACCGACGCGGTGCCAGGTATCTACTACAGCACGGCGATCCGCGGTTCCTGGTTTGCCGGCTTCGTCGTGGTGCAGGACGCGTTCCACAGTGACTCCGAGCAGGAGCGCCAGGCCGGCCTGGCGGCGCTGCCCAAGAACGATCAGCGCCTGATGGACGACATCGAGCAATATCGCCGCACCATCGTGCGCCCCGAAGACCAGCGCATGTTCGCGGAATTCGAGAAGACGCTGCAGGCGTACATGCATATCCGTGCCGAGATCCTGGATCCGGCGATGCTGTCCGATCCGCTGCGGGTCCAGGCCAAGATCAAGTCCGAGCTGCGGCCGGCTTTCTATGCCGGGCGCGACGTGCTGGCCGACATGGTGGCAGCCAACAAACAGTTGGCCGACGAGTCGGCCATCGATATCCAGAAGGCGGTCGACAAGGCCGAAGTCGCCATGCTGGTGTCGCTGGGGCTGGCGATCGTGGCGGCGATCATCTGCGGCGTGCTGCTGATGCGCGCCATCGTCAATCCCATGAGCAGCATTGTGAAGACGCTGGAAGCCACTGGCGGCGGCGACCTGTCGCGCCGCCTGACGCTGGCGCGCAAGGACGAGTTCAATGCCATCGAGACCGGCTTCAACGGCATGGTCGACGAGCTGACCGGCCTGGTCGCCAAGACCCAGCGCTCGGCGGTGCAGGTGGCGACCTCGGTGACCGAAATCGCGGCCACTTCCAAGCAGCAGCAGGCCACCGCGTCGGAAGTGGCGGCCACCACCACCGAGATCGGCGCGACCTCGCGCGAGATCTCGGCGACCTCGCGCGAACTGGTGCGCACCATGACGGAAGTGTCGGGCGCGGCCGAGCAGACCGCATCGCTGGCCGGCAACGGCCAGGTCGGCCTGGCGCGCATGGAAGACACGATGCGCAATGTGGTGGGCGCGGCCGGCTCGGTCAACGCCAAGCTCGCCATCCTGAACGAGAAGGCCGGCAACATCACGCAAGTGGTCACCACCATTACCAAGGTGGCCGACCAGACCAACCTGCTGTCGCTGAACGCGGCCATCGAAGCCGAGAAGGCCGGCGAGTATGGCCGCGGCTTCGTGGTGGTGGCGACCGAAATCCGCCGCCTGGCCGACCAGACCGCCGTCGCCACCTACGACATCGAGCAGATGGTGCGCGAGATCCAGTCGTCGGTGTCGGCCGGCGTCATGGGCATGGACAAGTTCTCGGAAGAGGTGCGGCGCGGCATGGCCGACATGCAGCAGGTGGGCGACCAGCTGTCGCAGATCATCCAGCAGGTGCAGACGTTGGCGCCGCGCGTGCAGATGGTCAACGAAGGCATGCAGGCGCAGGCCACCGGCGCCGAGCAGATCAACCAGGCGCTGCAGCAGCTCAGCGACGCGGCCCAGCAGACGGTGGAATCGTTGCGTCAGTCGAGCGCGGCGATAGAGGATCTGACGCTGGTGGCCAACGACCTGCGCAGCGGTGTGTCGCGCTTCAAGGTCTGACCCGCCATGACCGATCTTGCCCCGCTTGCGCTGGCGGCGTCCGGCGGCACCGGCCGGCGCCGGTTGTATCTGCTGTTCCGCATCGGCGCGGACCGCTATGCGCTGGATGCCGGTGACGTGATCGAAGTGCTGGGCATGCGCGCGTTCAAGCAGGTGCCGGGCACGCCGCCCTGGGTGGCGGGCATGTTCGATTGCCGGGGCGCGGCCGTGCCGGTCATAGACCTGAGCGCGCTGGCTGGCGCCGGCGCGGCGGCCCGGGTGACCAGCACGCGCCTGGCGCTGGTGCGTTACCGACCGGCGCAGGAGCACCGCGAGCGCCAGCTGGGCCTGGTGCTGGAGCAGGCCACCGAGACCGCGCACTATGATCCGGCGGCTTTCCAACCGGCGGGACTGGATACGCCGCAGGCCCGCTATCTCGGGCCGGTGCTGAGCGATGCGCGCGGCATGGTGCAGGCGGTGAGGGTGGCCGACCTGTTGCCCGAGCCGGTGCGCGCGCTGCTGTTCGCGGCCGAGCCGGCCGCCGCGGGAGGCGCCCGGCCATGATGATGGTGGACGACTTCAGCGCGGTGCTCAAGCGCAAGATGGGCCTGGACAGCGGTTCCATCGGCGCGGCCGCGGTCGAGCGGGCGGTGCGCCATCGCATGCAGGCGGTGGGCGTCGACGACGAGCAGGATTACCTGATGCGGGTGCAGACCTCGCCGGCCGAGATGCAGCAGTTGATCGAGGCGGTGATCGTGCCGGAAACCTGGTTCTTCCGTTATCCGGAATCTCTGGCCGCGATGGCGAGGCTGGCGCGCGAACGCCTGTTCGCGCCGGGCGCCGATGCCCACGTGCTGCGCGTGCTGAGCGTGCCCTGTTCGAGCGGCGAGGAGCCGTACTCCATCGCCATGGCGTTGCTGGATGCCGGTGTGCCGGCGGCGCGCTTCCAGGTCGATGCGGTCGACATCAGCGAGCGCATGGTCGAATTCGCGCGGCGTGCCCGCTACGGCCGCAATTCGTTCCGGGGCGAGAACCTGGCGTACCGCGACCGCTATTTCACCGAGACTGCCGAGGGCCATCAACTGGCCGATGGGGTCAAGGCGCGGGTGCGGTTTCTGGCCGGCAATCTGTTCGATGCCCAGTTGCTGCCCAACGTCCAGCCCTACGATTTCGTGTTCTGCCGCAATTTGCTGATCTATTTCGACAGCGCCACGCAGGAACGCGCGGTCACGATCCTCAGGCGTTTCGCGCGCCGCGACGGCGTGCTTTTCATGGGGCCGGCCGAAACCAGCTTGATGACGGCGCGGCGCCTGCCGGCAGTGCCGCTGGCGCACGCCTTCGCCTTCCGCGCGGAGCCGACGGCGCCGGTCGAGGCCGCCGCCTGGGCGCCCGGGGTGCCAGTGGACCGCGCGCGGGTCGATGCGCTGGCGTCACGCGCCACGCCGCCGCGGCCTGTCATGGCTGCGGCGCCCGTCTGGCGGCCACGGTCGCCGGCCGCCGCGCCGGCGATTGCCGCGTCGGCCGCGACCTTGGCGCCTGCCGCCAGCCTGACGCCGGCCAAGGCCGCGCCTGCCGTCGCGCCCGCCGCCGGGATCGAAGCGGACCTGCGCGCCATCGCCAGGCTGGCGGACCAGGGATCGGTGGGCGAGGCGATGGCGCGCTGTCGCGCTCACCTCGGCGCGCACGGCGCCAGCGCCCAGGCGCTGTACCTGCTGGGCTTGTTGCAGGACGCCGAGGGCGATACGCGCCAGGCCGAGGCCGCCTATCGCAAGGCCCTGTACCTGGATCCGACCCATCACGAGGCGCTGCTGCACCTGGCCGCGCTGATCGCGGCCGGCGGCGACCACGAAGGCGCCCGCCGCCTGCAGGCGCGCGCCGCGCGCCAGGAGGGCCGCCGTGGTTGACACACTCGACGCCCTGGCCCGCCTGGCGGAGGTGGACGACTGCTGGAACCGCATCGGTATTCGCGGTGACAAAAGCTGCGAGCGCCTGTCCGAGCATGTGCATTGCCGCAATTGCCCAGTCTATGCCGGGGCGGCCAAGCGCATCCTGGACCGCCTGCCGCCGCAGAGCGGCGCCGAGGCGGTCGCGGCCGGCCGGGACGACGCGGCGCAGGCGCGGCTGTCGTCGCTGCTGGTGTTCCGCCTGGGCGGGGAATGGCTCGGCTTGCCGACCCGGGCGCTGGATGAAGTGACGCCGACCCGCGCGATCCTGCCCTTGCCGCACCGGCGCGATCCGGCGGTGCTGGGCGTGACCAATATGCGCGGCACGCTGACCGTCTGTGTGTCGCTGGGGCGTTTGCTGGGCCTGGATGGCGCCACCGTCGATAGCGGCCGCGAGCGCCCGGCCGCCGCGCGCATGTTGTTGTTCGGCGGCGCCGGGCGGGCGGTGGTGTTGCCGGTGGACGAGGTCGAAGGCATCCATGGCGCCGACCTGCAGGCGCTGTTGCCGCTGCCGGCCACGGTCGAGGGCGCCAGCCTGAAATACTCGCGGGGCATGGTGCGCTGCGGTCAGCGCAGCGTCGGCGTGCTGGACGAGACCCTGTTGATGCAAGCCTTGGAACGGAGCCTGGCGTGAACCCGGACCAGATGCGCGATGCCTCGCTGCTGGAGCTGTTCCAGCTGGAAACCCGCAATCAGGTGCAGGTGCTGAACAACGGCCTGCTGGCGCTGGAGCACGACCCGACTTCGGCGCCGCAGTTGGAGGCCTGCATGCGCGCGGCGCATTCGCTCAAGGGCGCCGCGCGCATCGTCGACCTGCACCCCGCGGTGCGCATCGCGCACGCCATGGAGGATTGCCTGGTGGCGGCGCAGGAAGGGCGCCTGCGCCTGCAGGCCGCCGATATCGACGCGCTGCTGCTGGGCACGGACCTGCTGCAACGCGTGGCCACGCCGGGCGTGGAGCTGGGCCAAGAGATCGACGAGCTGGTCGCCAGGCTGTCGAATGCGCCCGATGCGCCGCCGGCCGCGCCGGCGCCGGAAAGGCCGCCCAAGGCCGCGGACTTCCTGCCGCCCATCCCGCAGCCGGACGATGCGTCCGCCGCGCCGCCGGCCGCGCGCCGCAGTTCGGACCAAGTGTTGGGCGAGGGTGAGCGGGTGCTGCGAGTGACCGCCGACACGCTCAACAAGCTGCTCGGCCTGTCCAGCGAAACCCTGGTGGAATCGCACTGGATCGCGCCCTTCAGTGCTTCCATGCTGCGGCTGCGGCGGCTGCAATCGGGCGCCGGCCAGGCGCTGGACAGCCTGCGCGCCTCGCTGGCCGGCGAGCCTATCGACGCCCGCAGCCAGGCGGCGCTGGACGATGCCCAGCGCATCGTCCAGGCCTGCCAGCAGGAATTGGCGCAGCGCGCCAGCGAGGTCGATGAATTCGGCTGGCGCATGGGCCACCTGGCGCAGCGCCTGTATGACACCGCGCTGGCCTGCCGCATGCGGCCGTTCGGCGATGGCCTGGGCGGCATGGCGCGGATGGTGCGCGACCTGGGACGGTCACTGGGCAAACAGGTGCGGCTGGAAATCGAAGGCGATTCGACCCAGGTCGACCGCGACATCCTGGACAAGCTGGATGCGCCGCTGATGCACCTGTTGCGCAACGCGGTCGACCACGGCATCGAGATGCCGATGGACCGGCTGGCGGCGGGCAAGCCGGCCGAGGGCCTGATCCGCCTGTCGGCGCGCCACGCGGCCGGTATGCTGCTGATCGAACTGAGCGACGATGGCGGCGGCATTTCGCTGGACCGCCTGCGGTTCGAGGTGGTGCAGCGCAAGCTGACCAACGCCGAGACGGCCGCGCGCCTGAGCGAGGCCGAATTGCTGGAGTTCCTGTTCCTGTCCGGCTTCAGCACGCGTGGCGAAGTCACCGAGATCTCGGGCCGCGGCGTCGGCCTGGACGTGGTGCAGACCATGGTGCGCCAACTGCGCGGCGCCGTGCGCATCCACCAGCAGACCGGCCAGGGCACGCGGTTCGTGCTGGAGATGCCGCTGTCGCTGTCGGTAGTGCGCAGCCTGCTGGTCGAGGTGCAGGGCGAGATCTACGCCTTTCCGCTGGCCTATGTCAGCCATGCGTTGCAGGTACGCGCGCAGGACATCGAGCAGCTCGAAGGACACCAGCATTTCCGCTTCATGGATCGCCAGATCGGCCTGGTGTCGGCGCGCCAGATCCTGCGCGCCGGCGAACCGGCGCCGGCCGCCGAGACGCTGCCGGTGGTGGTGGTGGGCGACCATGACAAGCACTACGGCATCGCCGTGGACCGCTATGTGGGCGAGCGCACGCTGGTGGTGCAGCCGCTGGACCCGCGCCTGGGCAAGGTGCAGGACGTGATGGCCGGTTCGCTGATGGACGATGGCACGCCGCTGCTGATCCTGGACGTCGAGGACATGCTGCTGTCGGTGCAGAAACTGGTGGAAGGCGGGCGCCTGGCGCGGGTCGATGGCGGCGGTCCGGTGGCGCAGGCGCGCCGCCGCAAGCGCGTGCTGGTGGTGGATGATTCGCTGACGGTGCGCGAGCTGGAACGCAAACTGCTGCTGAACCGCGGTTTCGAGGTGGCGGTGGCGGTGGATGGCATGGACGGCTGGAACATGCTGCGCAACGAGGCCTTCGACCTGGTGGTGACCGACGTCGACATGCCGCGCATGGATGGAATCGAATTGGTGTCGCGCATCAAGGCCGATCCCAAGTTGCAAAGCCTGCCGGTGATGGTAGTGTCTTACAAGGATCGCGAAGAGGATCGCCGGCGCGGACTGGATGCCGGCGCCGACTATTATCTGGCCAAGGGCAGTTTCCACGACGATGCCTTGCTGGACGCCGTGGAAGACCTCATCGGAAAGGCGCTGACGTGAGAATCGGTATCGTCAACGATCTGCAAATGGCGGTGGAAACCCTCCGGCGCGCCATCGCGCTGGAGCCGGGTCTGGAGGTCGCCTGGGTCGCGGCCAATGGCCAGCAGGCGGTCGAGTTGTGCGTGCGCGACCGGCCCGACGTGGTGCTGATGGATCTCATCATGCCGGTCATGGACGGGGTCGAGGCCACCCGCCGCATCATGGCCGAAACCCCTTGCGCCATCGTGGTGGTCACGGTGGACGTGGCGCGCCACACCGCGCGCGTATTCGATGCCATGGGCTATGGCGCGCTGGACGCGGTCGATACGCCGGTGGTCGGCGGCGCCGACCTGCGCAGCGCCGCGGCGCCATTGCTGCGCAAGATCCGCAATATCGGCTGGCTGATCGGCCGCTACGGCAGCACCCGCACGACCCTTGCGCCGGTGGCCCGCGGCGCCGCCCAGTCCGGCCCGTCGCAGGGCCTGCTGGTGATTGGCGCGTCCGCCGGCGGGCCGGCCACCCTGGCGCAGTTGTTACGCGATATTCCGGTGACGTTTCCCGCCGGCATTGTGCTGGTGCAGCATGTCGACGCCGTGTTCGCCGCCGGCATGGCCGACTGGCTCAACGATCAGGTCGACTTGCCGGTGCGCCTGGTGCGCGAGGGCGAACGGCCGGTGGCGGGACAGGTGCTGCTGGCCGGCACCGACGACCATCTGCACCTGCTGGCCGATGGTACGCTGCGTTACACCGAGAATCCGAAGGAAAGCCTGTACCGTCCCTCTATCGATGTATTTTTCCATAGCGTTGCGCAGCACTGGCAGGGCCAGGCCGTTGGCGTGCTGCTGACCGGCATGGGGCAGGATGGCGCGCGCGGCCTGAAGGCGCTGCGTGATCGCGGCTGCCTGACCATTGCCCAGGACCAGGCCACCAGCGCGGTCTACGGCATGCCCAAGGCGGCCGCCGCGATGCAGGCCGCCGCTGAAATCCACCCATTGGACAAGATCGCAGCCCGCCTGGTCCAGGCGTTTGCCACACCCGCCGGGCATAGCTAGAAAATCAAGGAAAGACACTATGCATCCTCCCATCGACAGCCAGGCCTCGGCCGACCTGAATTCGCTCGCGGCCATGGTGCTGCTGGTCGATGACCAGGTCATGGTCGGCGAGGCCATCCGCAGGGCCCTGGCCACGGAGGGCAACATCGACTTCCACTATTGTTCGGACCCCTACAAAGCGCTGACCGTCGCGGTGCAGACACGGCCCACGGTGATCCTGCAGGACCTGGTGCTGCCGGGCGTAGACGGCCTGAGCCTGGTGCAGGAATACCGCAACCACCCGGTCACGCGGGACATTCCCATCATCGTGCTGTCGACCAAGGAGGATCCGGCCATCAAGAGCGCCGCGTTCGCGGCCGGCGCCAACGACTACCTGGTGAAGTTGCCGGATTCCATCGAATTGGTCGCGCGCATCCGCTACCACTCGCGCTCGTACCTGGCGCTGGTGCAGCGCGACGAGGCCTACCAGGCGCTGCGCCAGAGCCAGCAGCAATTGCTGGAAAGCAATATGGAGCTGCGCCGCCTGACCAATTCCGATGGCCTGACCGGGCTAGGCAACCGCCGCTATTTCGACGAATACCTCAATGCCGAGTGGCTGCGCGCGCGCCGCGATGGCCGCGAGATCAGCATGCTGATGATCGACGTGGACCACTTCAAGGCCTATAACGATACCTACGGCCATATCGCCGGCGACGAGGCGCTCAAGCGCGTCGCCAACACCATTTTCGCCAGTTGCGACCGCTCCACCGACCTGGCCGCGCGCTTCGGCGGCGAGGAATTCGCGCTGGTGCTGCCGGGCACGCCGGCCGGCAGCGCCCGCCTGGCCGCCGAGAAGCTGCGGCGCGCGGTCGAGGCCATGCAGATTCCGCGCAAGGATATGGGCGGCGGTCCGTGGCTGACCGTCAGTATCGGCACCGCGACCGCCGTGCCGGTGGCCGACCGGCCCTGCACCGACCTGATCCAGGTCGCCGATCGCGGCCTCTACCAGGCCAAGCACCAGGGGCGCAACCGCGTGGTGCAGGGCGAGATGTCGGCGGCCGGCGAGGCGGCGGGGCCGGCCTGAGGCGGCGGCCCCGCCGCCTATCAGGCGCGCGCGCCGCGCCGCATCGAGGTGGCCGCCAGCATCAGCGTCAGGCTGATGCCGACCGCCACCGCCGCCATGGCCATGCCTTCGCCGACCGAACCCTGTTCGAACTGCCGCCACACGAACACCGATACCGTTTGCACACCGGCCGGCGCCAGCAACAGCGAGGTGACCAGTTCGCGCGAGGCCACCGCGAACACCATCAGCATGGACGCCGCCAGGCCCGGCAGCACCAGCGGCAGCACCACGCGGCGCAGCGCCGCGGCGGCGCTGGCGCCGTGCACGCGCGCGGCCGCTTCGAGGTTGGCGCCGAGCTGCGCCAGCGCCGCGCCGACGTAGCGCACCGGATACGGCAGCAGCAGGCAGGTGTACGACAGCAGCAGGATGCCCCAGGTGCCGTAGGGCGAGGCCGGCCAGAACGGCTGGTTCCAGGCCAGGATCAGGCCGACTCCAACCACCACGCCGGGCAGCGCCGCGGGCAGCAGCGCCAGCGCGTCAATGACGGCCGCGCCCGGCACATGGCGGCCGGCCACGCACCAGGCCGCCAGCAGGCCCACCGCGCCCGCCGCCAGGGCGGTGCCGCAGGCCAGCAGCAGGCTGGTCGACAGTGCCTGCCAGGCTTCGCCGCCGGCCTGGAACAGCGCCGCGAAATTGGCCAGTGTCAGGTTGTCCGGCGACAGGCCGCCGGAAACATGGCGCGTCAGGGCCGCGGCCAGCATCGATGCCAGCGGCGTCGCCACCGCCACCAGCGCCACCGCTGCGAACAGGGCCAGTACCGGCCAGCGCCAGGCTCCCAGCCGACCGCGCGCCAGCGGTGCGGGCTTGCCGGTGGTGGTCTCGAAGCCGCGCCCGGCCACCAGCGCGCGCTGGATCGCGTAGGCCGTCAGCGCCAGCGCCACCAGCACCAGCGATAACAGCGCCGCGCCGGGCAGATCAATGGGCCAGTCGGCCAGGCGCCGTTCGATGGCGGTGGTCATGACGGCGACGCCGGCCTGAGCGCCGAGGGCCGCGGGCACGCCGTATTCCTCGATCGCCAGGGTGAAGGCCAGCAGCAGGCTGGCGCCGATGGCCGGCAAGGCCAGTGGCAGGGTCACGCGCAGGAAAGCGCGCCAGGGGCCGGCGCCGAACACGCGCGCCACCTCGGCCAGCCGGGCGCCGGTGGCGGCCATGCTGCGCGAGACGGCGAAGTACACCACCGGGAAGATCGCCAGGCCCATCGCCAGCGTCACGCCGGCCGGCGAGAACAGCAGCGGCCCGAGGTTGAAGCCGGCCAGTTGTTCCAGGTAGCCGCGCGGTTGCAGCGCCATGGTCCACGATAGCGCCGCGATGTAGGGCGGCAGCAGGAACGGCACCAGGAACAGCAGGTCCCACAACCGCGCCAGCGGCACCTGGAACAGCCCGCGCAGGGCGCCCAGCGGAATGCCGATCGCGGCGCTGACGGCGGCCACGCCCAGGCCCAGCTTGAGCGTGCCGCCCAGCAGGGTCAGCGCGGCCGGCGTGGCCAGGGTGGCGGCCCAGGCGCCGAAGGGGTCGCGCAACGAGCCTTCGGCCAGGTGGGGAAAGACGGCCTGCAGCGCGACGAAGGCCATCGGCAGGGCGACGAGCACGCCCAGGGCGGCCACGGTAATGGCCGCCAGGAGGAAAACGCTTTTCATGGTGGGAGAAGGGATGCCGGGCGCGCCGGCATCCCGGCCTGTCAGTGTTGGCCGAACAGGCGCGCGAAACGCGCCAGCACGTCGGCGCGCGAGGCGCCGGGCGCGGTTTCGGGCAGCAGGGTCAGGTCCTTGAACAGCGGCCGCTTGCCGGCCACGTCCTGGCGCGCCGGCATCAGCCAGGCATCGGCGACGGCGCGCTGGCCGTCCTCGGACAGCACGTAGTCGATGAACTGGCGGGCCTGGTCGGGCACCTTGGTGGTCTTGAGGATCATCATCGGGCGCGGCGCGATGGCGGTGCCGCTGGACGGGAAGATCACCTTGATCGATTCGCCTTTCTCGACGCTGGCGTACGAGACGTAGTCGACCGCGCCGAACACCGCGGCCTTGGCGCCTTGCAGCACGGGCGTCAGCGCCTGGGCGTTGGGGCCAGAGATGGTCATGCCGTTGTCGCGCAGCGTCTCGAACAGCTTCCAGGCCGCTTCGCCCTGGGCGCTTTGCAGGCCCAGCAGCAGGTCGAGCGAGGCGCCGGACAGGGCGGGATCGGGCGTGGTGACCTTCTGCTTGAACTGCGGGCCGGTCAGGTCGGCCCAGTCGCGCGGTTCGGGGGTGCCGCTGCGCGTGTTCCAGACGATGCCCAGCGCCGAGATGCCCTGCGCCACATAGGTCGGGGTCTTGAAGCGGGCCGGCACCTGGGCGGCATTGGGGCTGTCGTGGGCCAGCAGCCAGCCGCGCTGGTCCAGGTCCTGGGCGGTGTCCCAGGACGCCGAGATCAGCACGTCGGCACGCGGGTTGGCGGACTCGGCTTCGAGCCGCGCCATGACCTTGCCGGTGGTGGCCTGGAACACATCGACCCTGATGCCGGTCTTGTCGTGAAAGCCAGCGGCCAATTGCTTGATCAGGGCGCCGGGCCCCGCGGTGTAAACGGTCAGCGCCTTGGCCTGGCCGGCGGCCAATCCGAACGAAAGCGTCATAAAGAACGTGGCAAGTAGTTTGGAAAGGGGAGTGTGGAGCATTTTAGGCAGAGTCCTGGGGGTTGGACAGCACGAGGTCGGCGATGCGGCCGTGCGCCATGCGGGCAATGGTGTGCGCCAGGGCATGGGCTTCCTCATGGTCGTGGGTGACATAGACGGCGGTGGTGCCAAGGCGGCGCAGCAACGCGCCGATTTCGACGCAGAGCGATTCGCGCAAGGCGCGGTCCAGGTTGGACAACGGCTCGTCGAACAGCAGCACGCGCGGCCGCGCCACGATGGCGCGGGCCAGCGCGACGCGCTGCTGCTGGCCGCCGGACAGCTCCGACGGCCGGCGCGCGGCGTGCTCGCCCAGGCCGACCAGGGCCAGGGCTTCATGCACCCGGCCCGGCCGCTCGCGCCGGGGGACACCGCGCATTTCCAGCGGGAAGGCGACGTTGCCGGCCACGCTCAGGTGCGGCCATAGCGCGTAGTCCTGGAACACCATACCGAGGTCGCGGCGCTCCGGCGGCGCATGGCGCCGCGTATCGCAGACGATGGCATCGCCGAAGGCGATGCTGCCGGCCTGTGGCCGTAGCAGCCCGGCCAGCGACTTGAGCAGGGTGCTCTTGCCGCAGCCCGACGGGCCCAGCAGCGCCAGGACGGTGCCCGCGGGCACGTCCAGGTCGACGCCGTCCAGCACGGTGTGGCCGTTGAAGGCGTGGCGCAGGCCGCGCACGGCGATCGCCGTGCCGCGCGCGGTCGATGCCGGCGCGTTCAAAACCGGTGCCGCAGGCCGAGGTTCAGGCCGAACTGGTTCTTGCCCGGTTCGACGTTGGCGCCGTATTTGCCGCCGACCACGCTCTGCGCCGATTTATCGTCGTTGACCGCATAGGCGGCCACGGCGTAGACCGTGGTGCGCTTGGACAGATCGTATTCGTTGCCCAGCACGAACATGGTGGACTTCTGGCCGGTGCCGGCGGCCTGCGCGGCCGGGCACACGGCATTGTTCATGTCGTCGCAAACCGAGTCATTCAGGTGATACACGGCGAACGACAGGCGGTTGTTCTGCACCGGCCGGTAGGCCACGCCCAGCCAGGTCAGGTTGTTCTTGTAGGTGCGCTGCGTCAGCTTCTGCTCCAGCCAGCGGTAGCCGGCGTAGACCTTGACGTCCTCGAAGTCGTACGACAGGCCGGCCACGATGCGGTCTTCGCGGTTGTCGCTGTTGGCGCCCTTGGCGGGCTTGTCGGCATGCTTGGAGTGATACAGCAGTCCGGCGCTCAGGCCGCCGGACTGGTACCGCACGCCGCCGCCGAACATGCGGCCCCGCGTCTTGTCGTCGAACGACTGTTCGTTGTTCCAACCGAAGCTGTAGTAGCCGCCGACGGACACGGGTCCGAACTTGCCGACGTACATCACCGCGTTGTCGGTGCGGTCGGAGAAGGCCGGGTCGGGGCGCTTGATGGAGAAGTTGGCGTTGTCGAACGGGTTGTATTTGCTCATCCAGTCGATCATGAGCGTGTTGTGGCGGCCCAGCGTCAGGCGGCCCAGGCGCTTGCTCGACAGGCCGACGTAGGCCTGGCGGCCGAACAGGCGGCCGCCTTGCAGGGCGCTGCCGTTGCCGGAGTTGAAGCCGTTTTCCAGCACGAATACCGTTGCCAGGCCGTCGCCCAGGTCTTCGGTGCCGCGCAGCCCCCAGCGCGAACCGTTCAGGTTGCCGGCGCTCATGCCCGTCTTGCTGTTGCCGCTGGGACCGTTGCTGAGGTATTGCAGGCCGGTATCGATCAGGCCATAGAGCCGGACCGTACTGGAGGGGGCCGTCGCCGCGAGGGCGGGAGAGAGTGCCGAGACGGACAGGCAGGCGCCAGCCGCCGCGATGCGGAGAGTCGATTTCATGAAAGGAAGTCCTCTTTGGGATTCAATCGGAATCGACACTCTAGGGGCGGGTCGCTACAGCTTCGTGACACGCCCCGATATCCGGCGACCACTCGGCAAGGCGTTGGCGGCGAGCGGCGCGGCCCGCGGCCGACGGACTTTCAGAGATGCAGCTTGGTCGATGACTTCACTTCGTGCATCGACAGGGTGCTGAGCAGTTCCTTCACGCCGGGCAGGGTGCGCAGCCGGTTGCGCACGAACTCGGAATAGGCATCGAAGTCGCGCGCCACGATGTGCAGCAGATAGTCGTGCTGGCCGGTCGTGTTGTGGCAGGCCAGCACTTCGGGCATGGCGGCCACCGCCGCTTCGAAGGCGTGGCAGGTTTTCTCGGTGTGGTTGTCCAGCGAGATGCTGACGAACGCCACCACGCCCATGCCGAGCGCGCGGCGGTCGAGGATGGCCTGGTAGCCGCGGATGACGCCGGAGGTTTCCAGGCGCTTGAGGCGCTTCCAGCAGGGCGAGGCCGACAGCGACACGCGCTCGGCCAGTTCGGCGTTGGAGAGCCGGCCATCTTCTTGAAGGATTTTCATGATTTTCCAATCAATCGCGTCAAGTTGATGTAACAAGGCAGTCCCTTTCATGATTATCTTGATATGAGAAACGATATTTCCCATTATCCATTTTCAAGAGCATAAATGGAAAGAACATTGCGGCCCGGCAGGCCCATACTCGCTGCATCGCCCGGCCGGCGGCGCTATCGTGTCCATACCCGTGATGCCGCCGCCAGCCAGGCCGCCATTCCCCCTTGAGAGGCACGCCATGAGTTATTCCAGCTATCACAAGAAAGACATCTCCGGCCGTCCGCTGCATGCCGAAACGCAGATGATGTCGTACGGCTTCGACCCGTTCCTGTCCGAAGGCGCGGTCAAGCCGCCGGTGTTTCTCACGTCCACCTTCGCCTTCCGTTCGGCCGAGGACGGCGCCGAGTTCTTCGATCTGGTGGCCGGCCGCAAGCCTCTGCCGCAGGGCGAATCGGCCGGGCTGGTGTACAGCCGCTTCAACCATCCCAACCTGGAAATCGTCGAGGACCGGCTGTCGCTGCTGGACGGCTCGGAGGACGCCGCGGTGACCTCCAGCGGCATGTCGGCGATCAGTGCGGTGTTCCTGGCGTTCCTGCGTCCGGGCGACCAGTTGGTGCAGTCGGTGCCCCTGTACGGCGGCACCGAGACCCTGATCGCCAAGATCTTCCCGGAATGGGGCATCGGCTCGCATCCGATCCAGGACGGCCTGTCGGCGCGCAGCATGCGCGATGCGCTCGAAGCGGCCGCGGCCCAGGGGCCGGTGCGGCTGTTCTATGTGGAAACGCCGGCCAATCCGACCAACGCGCTGATCGATTTCCAGGCGGTGCAGGCCGAGCTGGACGCATTCGCCAGCCGCCACGGCTATCGCCCGATCTCGGTGTGCGACAACACGCTGCTGGGGCCCATCTTTCAGAAGCCGGCCGCGCACGGCGTGGACCTGTGCGTGTATTCGCTGACCAAGTACGTGGGCGGACACAGCGACCTGGTGGCCGGCGCGGTCACCGGCTCCAAGGACCTGATCAAGAAGGTGCGCGCCATCCGCAGCGCCTTCGGCTCGCAGTTGGACCCGCATTCGTGCTGGATGATCACGCGCTCGATGGAAACCGTGGTGTTGCGCATGAAGCAGGCCGCGCGCAGCGCCACCCGGGTGGCGCAATGGCTGGCGGGCAACCCGCACGAGAAAGTGCGCATCTATCATCCGGAAATCATCGCCGACGAGGCGTACCAGGCGGTCTACAAACGTCAGTGCACCGGACCGGGCTCGACCTTCGCTTTCGTGCTGGATGGCGGTCGCGCCAAGGCGTTCCGTTGCATCAATGCCCTGCGGCTGTTCAAGTCGGCGGTCAGCCTGGGCGGCACCGAGTCGCTGGTGTGCCACCCGGCCTCGACCACGCATTCCGGCGTGCCGGCGGCCGAGCGCGATGCGGCCGGCGTGTCCGAGGGGCTGATCCGCATTTCCATCGGCCTGGAGCATGAGGAAGACCTGATCGCCGACATGGACCAGGCGTTCCGCAGCCTGGCGTGAGCCCCGCGCGGGTCGATCCGCGCCGGGTCATCCCGCGGGGGCGCGCAGCGCCGCGCGCACCCCGTCGGGCGTGAACGGCGCCTGGTAAAAACGCCGGCCGGTGGCGTCGAACAGGGCGTTGGCGAGGGCCGCCGGCCCCGGGATCGCGGCAGACTCGCCCGCGCCCATGGGCGCCTGGTCCTGGCGGGGCATCAGCAGTACGTCGATGGGCGGCAGGTCCTTGAAGCCCATGATGGGGTAGCCGCCCCATTCGCGGCTGGCCACGCCGGCCGCGTCGAACCGCACGCGTTCGATCAGGCAGCGGCTGAGGGTCTGGTTGACGTTGCCATGGATCTGGTGGCGCACGCCGTCCGGGTTGACGATCATGCCGGTATCCTGGCCCACCACCACACGGGCGACGGCGATACGGCCGCTGGCGGGGTCCACGCTCAGGTCGACGACCCAGGCCGCCCAGGCGGCGCCGAAGCCGGGGAACTTGCTGTGCACATAGCGCGCGTAGGCCACCCCGCGTCCGTGCAGGCGGCCGTCGGCGCCGGGCGCGCCGCGGCTGCCGGGCGGCCGCCCGTGCCAGCCGGCGCGCGCCGCCGTGGCTTCCAGCAGCGCGACGGCGCGCGCATCGTCCAGGTGCGCCAGCCGGAACGCGACCGGGTCGGCGCCAGCCGCCTCGGCCAGCTCGTCGATCATGCAGTCATGGGCGTAGGAACTGGGCAGCGCCGAGACGCCGCGCAGCCACGAGGCGCGCACCAGCGGCGCGGTGTCGTGGCAGACGATGCGCCGGCTCGGATAACGGTAGGGCGGCACCGAGGTGCGGTCGCCCATCTCCAGCACGCGCGGCTCGCCGGACACGCCGCCGGTCAGCAGCAGCGCCAGCAGCGGCGCATCGTTGGACGGATAGCGCACTTCGAAATCGTAGGCCAGCAGCTTGCCGTCGGCGTCCAATGCCGCGGCCACGTCCATCAATTGGCCTGTGCCCTTGGGTTCCCATTGGTGTTCCTGGTCGCGCATCAGCTGCACCCGCACCGGCGCGCCCACGGCGGCCGACAGCAGCGCGGCGTCGGCGCAGACGTCGTCGGCGCAGTTGCGGCCGTAGCAGCCGGCGGCTTCCATGCGGATGATGTCGATGCGGTCTTCGCCCAGCTTGAGCAGGCGGTCGAGGTCGGCGCGCAGCATGTGCGGATTCTGGGTGCCGGCCCAGACCGTGAGGCGGCCGTCGCGGTGGTCGGCCACCGCGCACGACGGTCCGATCGACGCGTGCATCTGGTAGGGCCAGACATAAGTGCGGCGCAGGTGTACCGGGGCGGCGGCACAGGCGGCCTCGACGTCGCCTTCCTCCAGCAGCAGGCGGCGGCGCGCGGGGTGGGCGCGCAGGGCGGCGGCCAGATCGTCGAGCACCGGCGCCGGCGGCACCGGCTTCCAGCGCACCTTGAGCGCGCGCATGGCGGCTTCGGCCTGTTCCTCGCGGTCGGCCACCACGCCGATGAAATCGCCTTGCACCACGACCTGCACCCGGCCCGGCAGATGCGCGACGGAGTCGGCGTCGACGTCGATCAGGCAGCGGCCGATGAAGTCGCCAGCGTCGCGGCCGGGGTGCGGCGGGCGCACCACGCGGCCATGGCGCATGCCGGGCACGCGCACGTCATGCACGAAGCTCAGTTCGCCGGTGGCCTTGGCGGGAATGTCCACGCGCGCCACGGCGCGGCCCACCACGGTGTAGTCGCCCGAAGGCTTGAGCCGGACCTGGCCGTCGTCGGCGGCCAGGTCCAGCCGGGTGTGCTGACCGCCGATCAATTGGCCGTAGTGCAAGGCGCGCGTGTCCGACTCGTCGGCGGGGTGGACGACGCCGTCGCGCAAGCGCAGCGCATCCGCCGCCAGGCCCCATCGCCGGGCCGCACACGCCAGCAGGTGTTCGCGCGCCTGGGCCGCGGCGCGGCGCAGCGGCGCGGCCGAGATCTGGATGCTGGCGCTGGCGATGGTGGGGCCCTGGTTGGGCGTGGCGTTGGTGTGGCCCAGCACCATTTCCAGCCGCGCCATCGGCACGTGCAGTTCCTCGGCCACGATCTGCGCCAGCGCGGTGCGGATGCCGGTGCCCAGGTCGACGTGGCCGTTGAAGGCCAGCGCGCGCCAGCCGTCCGGGGCGGCGTCGTCGGCCAACACCGCCACGAAGATCTCCGGCGTGTCCTGGACGTAATCCGAGACCACGCCCGGCTGCCCGGGCGCCGGGCGCGGCGGCGCGGTCGGCGCGCGCACGACCAGCAACGCGCCAGGGTGGGTCAGCAGCGCGTCGTGCTGCGCGCGGGGATGGGGCAGGTTCATGGGCGAAGGCGATCGGGCCGATCAGGGATTATGCCGCCAGCGCGCCGATGTCGGCCAGGGCTTGCTCCAGCGGCATGACGGCGGCGTACTTCTGCGCCATGTCGAACAGGTTGGCCTCGTGCGGCCCGAGCGCGCGGTCGCCGCAGCAGTCGGACACCACCAGCGGCCGCAGGCCGGCCTGCATGGCGTCGACCACGCTGGCGCGCACGCAGCCGCTGGTGACGCACCCGGCCACCACCAGCGTCTGCACGCCGCGCTGCGCCAGCCATGGCGCCAGCATGGTGCCGTAGAACGCAGAGGGCGTGCTTTTGCGCACCACGTATTCCCCGGGCGCGGGCGCCAGCTGCGGCACGATGGCGCTGTTGTGGCTGTCTTCCTTGAGCGTCAGCATGCCGGGCACCTTCAGGCAGAAGATATTGCTGTCGGCGTCGTCGTCCGAAAACACGATGCGGCTGTGCGCCACCGGCCAGCCCTGTTCGCGCGCATGCGCCAGCAGCGCGCGGGTGCGTTCGATGGCCTGTGGGATGTTGCCGCCGCCGAACACGGCCGGGTCGGCGAAGCCGTTGACGAAGTCGATGATCAGCAGGCCGAACGGCGCCTTCAGCGGCAGCGGCGTGCCGAAGCCCTGGCGGGCGTAGGCCGAGATATCCCCGGCGGGAACGGTGGTGGTCATGCCAGCTCCTTGCGGCGGGCGGCATAGGCCAGCCCGGGTTCGTCCTGCACCACGCCGTCGATGACGGCGGCCTGGTCATCGAGCATCACCGTGCAATGGCGCATCGGGATGTCGATATGGCAGGCGGTGGTGCGCTGGCCGCCGGCCTCGTTGTTCGGCCCCATGGACCAGAGGAAATTGCCTTCGAAGGCGCGCGCGTCCATGCCGATGTGGGTTTCCTTGCCGTAGTGGCCCAGCATCGACCAATGGGCGCGCGGTTGCAGGCCCCAGCCGATGTGCGAGACGGCGTAGGCCTCGGGGTCTTCATACGAGGCCATGTAGTCGCGCAGCACGTCGGCCTGCAGGCCGCCCTGGATGCGGGTGACGTAGCCGCGCTCGACGGTCAGGGTGATCGGGTCGGTCACGTAGTCCTTCATCGGCAGCAGGATGTCGCCGCGGTCCAGCACCACCTGGCCGTTGCTGTGGCCCTCGTCGGGCCAGGTCAGCACGAAGCCGCTGGGCCAGTGGTCCCAGCGGCCGGGCTCGTCGACGAAGCCGTACTCCGAAATCGCGGGGAAGCTGCCTAGCCGGCATTGCAGGTCGGTGCCGGCCCGCGACGTGATGCGCATCTGGCGCGACTCGCCGATCCGCGCCGCGGCTGCGCGCACGCGCTCGCGGTCGGCTTCGGTCGGCACCAGCCGGCACAGGATCTCGGGTGGCTCGACCGCCAGCAGGATCTTGGTGCCGCCCTGCAGGATTTCGTGCTGCTCGGGCGAGAACAGCAGCGTCATCAGGTCCAGCACCAGGTCGCTGGCCTTGAGGGCGGCGATGGCGGCCGGGTTGCCCGTCAGCGGCGTGGTGCCCAGGTAGGCCAGCGAATCGCGGCTGAGGGATTTTTCGCCATTGACCGGCGGCAGGTCGAGGCGGTTGACGCGCGCGCCCATGTCGCCGGCGGCGGCGATGGCGCAGCGCAGGGTCTGCGGATGGGTGTCGGCGCCGGTAAGCACGGTCACGGTCTGGCCGGCTTCGAGGCGGGAAAGCGTGAGCACCTGTTTCCAGGCGCGGATCAGGTCGATGTCGCTGACGGGCATGGCGGACTCCTGGTGAAGAAAGGGGGGATTCAGCCGCGCGGTTCGAGGAAGTCGCCCAGCGCCTGGTGGAAGCCGGCCTCGTTGTCCCACGGAATCATGTGGCCGGCGGCCGGCACGCGTCGGTGCAGCGTGTCGGGCGCCAGGCCTTGCCACTCGGCCACGTCCTCGTCGCCGACCACGCCGCCGTTCTCGGCGGTCATCAGCAGTTGCGGCACGCGCACGCGCGGCAGGTCGGCGTGGATGTCGTCGCGGCCGAAGTCCTCGAAGCTGCGCACGATGGCCGGCTCGTGGCAGGTGTGCAGCCATTGCGCGCGCAGGCGGCGCTGTTCCTCGGTCCAGGTCGGGCAGAACGCGCGCATGGCTTCGGCGTCCATGCCATGCGTGGCCTGGCGGATCGAATCCACATACCAGGCCAGCTTGGCGGGGTAGGGGCGGCGGCCCGGGCCGGAGACGGGCGGATCGACGATGACCAGCCGCGTCAGGCCGGCCGGCTGGCTGCGCGCCGCGCGCACCGCGATGCGCCCGCCCATGGAATGGCCCATCAGCGCATAGCGTTGCAGGCCGAGCGCCTGCGCCAGGGCCAGCACGTCGGCGGCCTGCGCATCCAGGCCGTAGTCCAGCCCGGGATCGGCGCTGGACAGGCCGCGGCCGCGCACGTCCAGCACATAGGTGTCGTAGCGCTGGCCCAGGCGTTCGGCCACGAAGCCCCAGGTCACGGCCGGGCTGGTGATGCCGGGAATCAGGATGAGCGCATCGCGTTCGGCGCGCGCGCCATCCGCGCCGCCATAGCGCAGATAGTGCTGGCGGATGCCGTTGGCGTGGACGTTGGCGCCGTACAGGAAGGTGCTGGAAGGAATGCTCATGCCGTGCTCCGGGTGGGTAGATGCCAGGACGGGATCCGGTGGCCTTCGCCGCCGCCACGCAAGCGGCGGATCGAGCGTGATGACGCGAAGCGCGGATCCATCTTAGGGTTTCCGATAAATTAAAAAAACAGTGTAGACGCTCTATTCTTGCAAACAGCGAGGTGAATCGCAAAGCCGATGTTCATAGTGGTTTTTACCTATATGTGTTTAAAAATGCACTGTTTTGGACATCTTCGTGCTGTTTTGGATCCACGGTGGTGCCGATTGCCCATCGGGAAAAAATAGAGTGTATGCATAGAAAAGTAGGAGAGCCTCTTGTCTAAATCCCCCCGCATCGCCGTGATCGGCGCCGGCCTCGGTGGCGCCGCCACCGCCTCGCTGCTGTTGCAGGAAGGCTTCGACGTGCGCGTCTACGAGCAGGCGCCGAGTTTCTCGCGCCTGGGCGCCGGCATCCACGTCGGCCCCAACGTCATGAAGATCCTGCGCCGCATCGGCATCGAGGACGCGCTCAACGCCCAGGGGTCGCACCCCGACTTCTGGTACAGCCGCCATGGCCTGACCGGCGACGTGCTGGCGCAGATTCCCCTGGGCGACTACGCCGTCAAGACCTATGGCGCGTCGTACCTGACGGTGCACCGCGGCGACTTCCACGCGCTGCTGATCGAGGCGCTGCCCGAGCGCGTGATGGCCTACTCCAAGCATCTGGTCGGCGTGACCGACCGCGGCCATGACGTCGAGATGCGCTTTGCCGACGGCAGCGTCGAACATGCCGATATCGTGATCGGCGCCGATGGCGTGAATTCCTGCATCCGCGAGGAACTGCTGGGACCGGAGCCCCCCAAGTACGCCGGCTACCTGGCCCACCGCGCGGTGTTCCCGACCCCCGAGGTCAAGGCCGGCATGCTGCCGTTCGACGCCTGCGTGAAGTGGTGGACCGATGACCGCCACATGATGACGTACTTCGTCACCAGCAAGGCCGACGAGCTTTACTACGTGACCGGTGTGCCGGTCGAGCAGTGGGACCTGAACGACCGCTGGCTGCCCAGCAGCAAGGACGAGATGCGCGAGGCCTTCCAGGGCTGGCATCCGACGGTGCAGGCACTGATCGACGCCACCGTCGAGGTCACCAAGTGGTCCCTGCTGGAGCGCGATCCGCTGCCGCTGTGGAGCCGTGGCCGCCTGGTGCTGTTGGGCGACGCCTGCCACCCGATGAAGCCGCACATGGCGCAAGGCGCGGCCATGGCCATCGAGGACGGCGCGATGCTGGTGCGTTGCTTCAAGGAAGTCGGGGCGCATAATCACGCACTGGCTTTCGCGCTGTACGAGGCCAATCGCGCCGAGCGCGCCAGCAAGGTGCAGCGCATTTCGCACGACAACACCTGGTTGCGGACCAACGAAGACCCCGCCTGGTGTTTCGGCTACGACGTGTTCAGCGAGCCGCTGGTCGAACCGAAAGCCAAGGCGGCCTGACGCGTTCGCGCCTTCATCCCCGGACCTTTCGCCACCCACACCATGGAACACGCCGCCACGCCCACGCCCGCCACCGATGCGATCGACTTGATGGTCAATGGACGCGCCGCGCGGGTGGCGGCGCCGCCGGCCACGTCGTTGTTGCTGGTGTTGCGCAACGACCTGGAACTCAACGGCCCCAAGTACGGTTGCGGCCTGGGCGAATGCGGCGCCTGCACGGTGCTGATCGACGGCGTGGCGGCGCGTTCCTGTGTGATTCCGGTGCGGGCGGCGCAGGGACGCGAGGTCACCACCCTCGAAGGACTGGGCACGCGTGAGCGGCCCGGGCCGACCCAGCGCGCCTTCATCGAGTGCCAGGCGGCCCAGTGCGGCTATTGCCTGAACGGCATGATCATGACGGTCGAGGCCCTGCTGCGCCGCGATCCCGCGCCCACAGAGCAGGCCGTGCGCAGCGAGTTGCATCACAACCTGTGCCGCTGTGGCACGCACGTGGAAATCATGCAGGCGGCGCTGCGCGCGGCGCAGCTGCGCCAGGATGCGGCGACGCGTCCGCGCCAGCCGCAAGGAGCCGGCGCATGAGCGCGTGCTTGCCCGAGACCGCGACGCACGCCGTCGAACCGCCGTCCGAGCTGTTGCATGGGCTGGCGCTGCGCCCGCCCGACGCCGCCTGGGACGGCAGCCGCTACCGCGGCAGCCGGCTCGACAGCGTGCGCCTGGACGACGCGCGCGCGCAGGCCGGCGTGGTGGCGGTCGTGCGGCGCGAGCATTTTGCCGGCGTGGTGGCGGTGACGCCGCTGCACGCGCGGCAGGCCCTGGCCAGCCTGGCGCCGGCGTGGCGCGGCGCTGGACGGCCGGCGTATGCGGGGCCGCCGGCCGCCGCCACGGCACCGGTGGCGGAACGTGAATATCTCTGGCAGCCAGCCGAAGCCGGCGCCAGCGCGCGGGTCGCGGCCTGGTGCCTGGACGGCCGCCTGACGCTGTGGCTGCCGCCGGACGCCAGCGCGCTGCGCGCCCTGATACGGCGCGAGCTGGCGGCCTTGTTCGACTGGCCCGAGCAGGCGGTGGACGTGGTGGCGTGGCCGTCCGGCGCGGCCGCGCGAGCGGCGCATGCGCTTGATCTGCTGGATGCCGCGGCCGACGCGGCGCTGCTGTCCGAAGCGGTGGCGCGGCCGGTGTGCGTGGCCAGCCGCGTGGGGGAGCCGGCCACGCTGGTACTGCGCGAAGCGGATCCCGCGGCGGGGCCGGCGCTGTGTTCGCCGCAGCCCTGGGCCATGCGGCCCAGCCTGGCGCGCCTGTTGGCGCGCTCCGGGCCGGCGCCGGCCAGCGGCCAGGCCACGGTGCTGGGCGAGACCCCGGCGCCGGCGCAAGCGCCATCGCATGCGTTGCTGCACGCCAGCGTCGACGAACTCAATGCGGCCCAGGTCTTCGCGGGCGAGAGCCTGTGGCACGAACGCGCGCTGGCGGCTGGCGAGGATCCGGTCGGCTGGCGCCTGCGCCACCTGGACGACGCGCGCGGCCGCGAGCTGGCGCGCCAGGTGGTCGAGCAGGCCGCCATGGACGCCTCCGTGGCGCCGCGCGACGGTCTGCTGCGCGGCAGCGGTTTTGCCACCGCGCAAGTCCGTTGCCAGGCCGAGGACGGCGCGGAGCACATGGTGTGGAGCGCCTGGGTGGCCGAAGTGGCGATCCAACCCGCCACTGGCAGGATCGAGGTGACGCGGGTGGTCGCAGGCCATGACAGCCAGGACCTGCGGCCGGCGCAGGGCGCCAGCACGCGCCTGGCCATCACCCGCCAGCAGCCCGAGCGCTTGGCCGACGCCCGGCGCCTGATCGCCGGGCCGGCGGCGTTCGACGATTGGCGCGCGGCCGCGCCGCTGGCGCCGGCCGCGACAAGCGATGCGCTGGCCACGCCGGCGCCGACACCGCCCGAGGCGGTGCGCGCCGGCCGCCTGGACCTGGACGGCGTGGCGACATTGCCGGCCGCTGCCGCCATCGCCAATGCCATCGAGGACGCCACCGGGGTGCGGCTGCGCCAGGCGCCGTTCGATGCCGGGCAACTGCGCCTGGCCTTGGCGGACCGGCGCGCGGCGCAACGCGGCGTGCTGCGGCGCGGCTGGGGGTGGCTGGCGGCGGGCGCGGCCGGCCTGGCCGCGCTGGCCACCACGATGTGGCCGCTGAAGCCGGCGCTGCCGCTGACCGCCGGCCCCGATCCGACCTTGTACTCGGCGCAGGCGATCGAGCGCGGCCGCCTGGTGGCCGCGGCGGGCGACTGCGTTGCCTGCCACACGGCGCCGGGCGGCGCCCGCAATGCCGGCGGCCTGGCCTTGGACACGCCGTTCGGCGTCATTTCGGCTGGGGGTGGCTGGCGGCGGGCGCGGCCGGCCTGGCCGCGCTGGCCACCACGATGTGGCCGCTGAAGCCGGCGCTGCCGCTGACCGCCGGCCCCGATCCGACCTTGTACTCGGCGCAGGCGATCGAGCGCGGCCGCCTGGTGGCCGCGGCGGGCGACTGCGTTGCCTGCCACACGGCGCCGGGCGGCGCCCGCAATGCCGGCGGCCTGGCCTTGGACACGCCGTTCGGCGTCATTTACACCACCAACATCACGCCCGATCCGCAGACCGGCATCGGCCGCTGGTCATTCGCGGCATTCGAGCGCGCCATGCGCCACGGCGTGCACCAGGATGGCCGCCAGCTGTATCCGGCGTTCCCGTACACCGCCTACGCCAAGCTCAGCGACGCGGACATGCAGGCCTTGTATGGCTACCTCATGTCGCAGCCGGCGGTGGCGGCCACGCCGCCGCGCACCGAGCTGGGTTTCCCGTTCAACCTGCGGCCGCTGCTGGCTGGCTGGAACCTGTTGTTCCATGATCCCAAGCCGTTCACCCCGGATCCGTCGCGGGATGCCGCCTGGAACCGCGGCGCGTACCTGGTGGAAGGCGTGGGGCATTGCGCCGCCTGCCATTCGCCGCGCAACGCGCTGGGCGCGGAGAAGGGCGGCCTTGCCTACCTGGCCGGCGGCCAGGCCGAAGGCTGGAACGCGCCGGCCCTGAACCGGCTGGCCAGCGGCGAGCGCGCGTGGTCGGGCGAGGAACTCTACCACTATCTGCGCACCGGCTATTCGCCGCGCCACGGCGTGGCCGCCGGCCCCATGGCGCCGGTGATCCACGGCCTGGCCGAACTGCCGGACAGCGACCTGCGCGCCATCGTCACCTACTTGACGGCACTGCCGGGGCAGGTCCGGCCGGCGACGCCGCCAGCGCCCGCGACCGGCGCGGCCATCGCGGCGGCGTCGTCCCGCGCGGCCGCCAGCGCCGACGCGGACAGCGCGTCCATCGCCGTCGATGCCGAGACGACGCGCACGCTGCGCCGCGCCAGCGGCGAGCGCATCTACCAGAACGCCTGTGCCGTCTGCCATGAACCGGGCAGCGGTCCCACCCTGTTCGGCGCCAAGCCGTTGCTGGCCCAGAACACCAATCTGCATGCCGCATCGCCCGACAACCTGGTCCAGGTGATCCTGCATGGCATCCAGGCGCCGGCCGACGACGCCCTGGGCCACATGCCGGGGTTCGGCGACAGCCTGGATGACAGGCAGATCGGCGATTTGATCGACTATTTGCGCGCGCGCTTCGCGCCGGAGGAAAAGGCTTGGCCAGTTGATACGACGACCATAGGCAGGCTGCGCCAGCACGCGCCGCCACAGTAAGGGGAAAACGAGGCAGCGGACCGGCCCATGACGGGACCGACCGCGTCTCGCAATACAACATCGCGCGCATCGGTTTGCCCTCGGCGCGCGGCACACAAAGGGAATCACGCATATGTCAGCTTCATTCATCACGGTGGAACAGGGCATCAAGACCGCCGGCGTCGGCAAGTTCCAGTACCGGCTGTTCATGATCTTCGGGCTGGTCTGGCTGGCCGACGCCATGCAGGTACTGTCGATCGGCTTCAGCGCGCCCTCCATCGCTCGCACCTTCGGCATTCCGGTGCCCGAGGCCTTGCAGACCGGCACCGCGTTCTTCGTCGGCATGCTGATCGGCGCTTTTTTCTTCGGCCGGCTGGCCGACCGCATCGGCCGCCGGCCGGTGCTGATGATGGCGGTGGTCATCGACGCCTGCGCCGGCGTGGCCTCGGCCTTCGCGCCCGACTTCGCCTGGCTGCTGCTGCTGCGCTTTGTCACCGGCATCGGTGTCGGCGGCACGCTGCCGGTGGACTACACCATGATGGCCGAGTTCCTGCCGAGCGAACGCCGCGGCCGCTGGCTGGTGCTGCTGGAATCGTTCTGGGCCCTGGGCACGATCTGCCTGGCGCTGCTGGCCCTGGCGGCGCTGTCGTGGGGCGATGACGCCTGGCGCGTGATCTTCTTCGTCACGGGCCTGCCGGCGCTGATCGGCGTGGTGCTGCGCTTCTACATTCCCGAGTCGCCGATGTACCTGAACCGCAACGGCAAGTCAGGCCAGGCGCGCAAGGTGCTCGAACGCGTGGCCCGCGTCAATGGCCGGCCCGCCGATATCCCCGAGCTCAAGCCCGAGCTGCACGAGCGCAAGCCGTTGTCGGCGCTGTTCTCGGCCAGCCTGCGCCGCCGCAGCGTGGCGCTGTGCCTGGCCTGGGCGTTGATCTCGATCGCCTATTACGGGGTCTTTGTCTACCTGCCGATCAAGCTCAGCAGCCAGGGCTTTGCCTTCATGCGCGGCCAGGAATTCCTGGTGCTGCTGGCGCTGGTGCAGTTGCCGGGCTTCGCGCTGTCCGCCTATGGCGTGGAACGCTGGGGCCGCAAGCCGACGCTGGTGGGTTTCCTGATCCTGAGCGCGGTGGGTTGCATGCTGTACAGCTTCGGCACCTCCAGCTTCCTGGTGGTGGGTTCCACGCTGCTGATGAGCTTCGCGCTGCTGGGCACCTGGGGCGCGCTGTACGCCTTCACGCCCGAGGTCTATCCGACCGACCTGCGCGCCAGCGGCATGGGCCTGGCCGGCGCCGTGGCGCGCTTTGGCGGGCTGTTCGCGCCGGCCATCATCGCGCCCATCATGGCCACGCATTTCACGCTGGCGCTGGCGGTGCTGGCGAGCATGCTGGTGGCGGCGGCCTTCGCCATCCGCGCGGTCGACGTCGAATCGCGCAATCGCGCGCTGGATTGATCCGCCCGAGCGGGCGGCACGAGGCCGGGCGGACGCGCGCCGCCCGGGCGCCTCATGCGGCGTCGTCGCCCTCGATCATCTTGCGCAGCAGGAAGTCCAGCGCCAGGCGCTCGGCGGGATTGAGCCGGCCGTAGGTGCTTTCGGTGATCTGTTGGGCGAAGGGTTCCATCTTGCGCACCAGTTCCTGGCCCACCGGGGTGAGGCTGATCACGACCTTGCGGCGATCGTGCGGGTCGTGATCGACCCGCACCAGCTCGCGCTGCCTGAGCCGGTCGACCACGCCACGCACCGTGGCCTGGTCGATGACGGTGGCCTTGACGATGTCCGCCAGCGAACTGCCCTGGTTGTCACGCACCGAGCACAGCACGACGAACTGCGCGGCGGTCAGCTGCGAGTCGGGGATGTATTGCTGGAACAGGGCGGTATGCCGTTGGTACACCCGCCGCAGCAGGTGCCCAATCTGGTCGGAGAACAAGTAGCTGTCCTTGTCGGGGGCGGACGTGTTTTTCACATTTCGCATAAGCCTATCCGAAGCGGTGCCCAGGGCATGATGATCTATCTCAATGGCAATGTCCGGAAGTTTACGGGGCTTGCCGCCTTTGTGCCGGGCGCGACCGGCTTTTTCGCGGCGCGGCAGGCGCGCGGCGCCATCAGCGCGCCGCGGCCACGCGGCCATTGCCGCGCAGGCGGTTCAGCAGCACCAGCGCGGCGGTGCCCAGCAGCAGGAGAGCGGCTGTCGCGATGACCACGGCATAACCCGCGTCGAAGGCATCGCGCGCCAATTGCGCCAGCGACGCGCCGCGCTCGCCGGACAGGCGCTCGGCCAGCAACAGCGCCTGGTCCAGGCTGTCGCGCGCCGCCGCCGGCACCCCGGCGGGCGCGTCCAGCGTATGCGCATAGACGCCCGACAGGATCGACCCCATCAGCGTCACGCCCAGCGCGCCGCCCAGTTCGTACGACACTTCCTCGATCGACGCCGCCATGCCGGCGCGTTCCGGCGTGGCGCTTTGCATGATGGTGCTGGAGGCAGCCGTCATGGTGGCCCCAATGCCCAGCCCCAGCACGCACAGGCTGGCCATCTGCGCCGCCAGCGCGCCGCCGTAGCTGAACAGGTAGCCGCCCATGCCCAGGCCGGACACCAGCAGCGAGACAAACAGCAGGCGCGCGCTGCCCGCCTTCGGCAGCAACCAGCCGGCCAGCGGGCCGGCGATGAACGCGGCCAGCGGCAGCGGCAGGATATACAGCGCGGCTTGGAGCGGCGACATGCCCAGCACCAGTTGCAGACGCTGGCTCAATACCAGTTCCAGGCCCAGCAGGGCGGCCGCCGCGAACAGGGCCGAGGCCACCGCCGAACTGAAGCCGCGATTGCGGAAAATGGCGAAGTCGATCAAGGGATAGGGGCGCGCGCGCTGGCGCCGGGCGAAGATGGCCAGCATCGCGGCGCCGCCGGCGCAGGCCAGCGTGGCGTCCAGCCAGGACGGCTGGGCGCGGCCCAGTTCCTTGAGCGCATAGGCGGTCAGGATCAGGCCGGCCATCACCTGCAGCGAGCCGACCAGGTCCCAGGGACGCTGGTGCTCGGGCTTGCTGGCGGGGATGTAGCGGCGTGCCAGCGGCAGCGCGACGAGCACGATGGGCAGGTTGATCAGGAACACCGAGCCCCACCAGAAGTGTTCCAGCAGGATGCCGCCGATGACCGGTCCCAGCGCCGCGCCGCCCGAGGCCACCGAGGCCCACACGCCGATGGCGATGGCGCGCTCGCGCTCGTCGGCGAAGGTCAGGCGCAGGATCGACAGCGTGGCCGGCATCATCATGGCCGCGCCCACCGCCAGCACCGCGCGCGCCGCGATCAGCGCCGCCGGATTGGGCGCATAGGCGGCCGCCAGCGAGGCCGCGCCGAACACGGCCAGGCCCATCATGAACAGGCGCTTGTGGCCCAGGCGGTCGCCCAGCGTGCCCATGCCCAGCAGCAGGCCGGACACCACCAGGGCGTAGATGTTGACGATCCAGAGCTTGGACGAGGCGGTCACGCCCAGATCGTGCGTGAGGCGGGGCAAGGCGGTGTAAAGCACTGTCATGTCCACCACGATCAACAACAGGGCGCTGGAAACAATAGCCAGCACCAGCCAGCGGCCGGGGACAGCCGGGGCGAGGGCGTATGCAGGATTGGGCTGCGTCATAGGTCTGCTCCGATGGGGGAGCCATTTTCTATCTGCCAATCGAAATCAAAAAGTTGGAATGAATCTATAAAATAGATACATTGAACACCCCCATCGGGAGCATCGATGAACTGGACCCTGGATCAACTCAGGCACTTCGTGGCCGCGGCCGACGCCGGCTCGTTTTCGGCGGCGGCGCGCCACTTGGGCCGGGTGCAGTCGGCCGTCAGTACCTCGCTGGGCCTGCTGGAAGCTGACCTGGGCGTGGAGCTGTTCGACCGTTCGCGCCGCAACGCCACGCTGACGCGCGCCGGCGCAGTGCTGCTGCAAGAGGCGCGCGAGTTGCTGCGGCAGGCGGCGGCGCTGGAACAGCGCGCCCGGTCGTTCGCGGCCGGCCAGGATGCGCACCTGAGCGTGGCCCTGGATGAGGCCTTGCCCGACCGGGTGCTGGGCGTGCTGGTCAAGGAGGTCTCGGCGCGCTTTCCGGCGCTGGAACTGACCCAGCTGAACGGCACGGCCACCGAAGTCGCGGAGTATGTCTCGCAAGGCCGCGCCAGCGTGGCCTTCCACTTCGACCGCGGCGATCCGGGTGCGGCGTTCGCCCATCGCTACCTTGGCGACGTGGGCCAGGGCATTTTCGTGGCGCGCGACCACCCGCTGGCCGCCTTGCCCGAGGTCACGCGCAATGACCTGGCGCGCCATCGCCAGCTGGTGATGCGGATGGAGGGGGTGGAAGATGTGGTGATGAGTCCGTCGGCCTGGCGTTCAGACAGCTTCTACAGCATCGCGGCGATGGTGGCCGACGGGCTGGGGTGGGCGATCCTGCCGCTGAACATCGCCGAGTACGAGGGCTACCGCAAGGATCTGGCCAACGTGCCCTGCGCCGGCCTGTCGCTGCCGCCGCTGCCGGTGCGCACGCTATGGCTGCAGGGCCGCACGCCGACGGCCACCGAGCGCTGGATCCAGGAGCGTATGGAGCAATTGCTGCATCCGGGGGCGTGAGCCGGCGGCCGGTCCGCGCGCCCGCCGGACGGGCCGCGCGGACGGGGCGGCATCAGGCTTTCTTGCGGTACACCAGCACCGGAATGGTGGAGTGCGCCAGCACCTTCTGCGTCTGGCTGCCCAGCACCACGGCGGCCATGCCGCGGCGCCCGTGCGAGGCCATGGCGATCAAGTCGCAGTGGCGTTCGCGGGCGGTGTCGATGATGGCCTGGTACGGGTCTTCATGGGTGGCGCGCAGGGTTTCGCAGGGTACCCCAGCCTCGCGCGCCTGGGTGGCGGCCGCGCTCAGCAGGCGCTCGGCCTGGGCGCGGATCTGGTCCTGGTATTCGCTCAGGCTGTTGGCCACCTGCGCCGCGCCCATGGCGAAGACGTGGAAGGGTTCCTCGACCGTGACGATGGTGGCCTTGGCGCCCAGCGACTTGGCCAGGTCCAGGCTTGCGACCAGGGCTTCCGAGGACAAGGGCGAGCCGTCCGTGGGAATGAGAATGTGCTTGTACATGGTGTCTCCCGTGTTTTTGCCGCGGCCGCCACGACGCGCGGCGGTTACATCACACTGTATCGGGGGACGGCAGGGGCGCAGTTGCGCGGAATCAAACTTTGCGCGCGGTCAAGCCGGCGCCGCCGGGGCGGTGTCAGCGCAACAGGGCGGCCACCAGGTCGCCGCCGGCGCGGTCGGCCTCGCTGAAGTCCAGCGCGGTCTGCACGTGTTCCAGGTGTTCGTCCATCAGCGCGCAGGCGCGCTCGATGTCGCCGTCACGGGCCGCCTCGATGAAGGCGTGATGCTCGCGCGAGGAGCAGCTGGCGTCATGCGAGCTCTGGTACAGCACGGTGATCACGGCGCTGCGCGCCGACAGCTCGCGCAGCATGCCGGTCAACACCGAATTGCCGACGGCCTCGGCCAGCAGGATGTGGAAGTCGCCCAGCAGCCGGTTACGGGTCTGCACGTCGCCGCTTGCCACCGCCGCGCGCTCCTCGGCCAGGTGGGCGTCGATGCGGCGGTAGTCGGCCGCCGTGGCGCGCGTGACGAATTCGCGTGCCAGCGCGGCTTCCAGGATGCGCCGCACCGCGTAGACCTCGCGCGCTTCGTTGGCGTCGGGCTTGCTGACGAAGGCGCCCTTGTCGGGCACGATGTTGATCAGCTTGTCCTTGGACAGCATCAGCAGGGCGGCGCGGATCTTGGTGCGGCTGACCTTGTAGACGCGCGCCAGGGCCTCTTCGCGCAGCCGCGTGCCGGGCGGCAGCCGATGCGCCACGATGGCGGCGGCGATTTCGCGGGCGATGTCGTCGGCGCTGGGGTCGGGGAGGGCTTCCTGGGTCATGAAACGCGGCAGCGGAGAGACGGGATGGGAAGCCAGTCTATCAAAATCCCGCCCCGGCAACATTTATTGCATACGAAAATTGTCGGCGATCCGGCCGGGGGCGCCGGCCGCCTCGCGCAGGGATTGGCCGGCGCCGGCACGGGGGGGCGCCAGCGGCCCGCCGCGCCGCCGCCGCCGCCGCCGCGATCAGTTCTTGGCCATCAGGCCCAGATACTCGATCAGCCCTTTTTCCTTCACATAGGTGGTCTGCGCCCAGGCCTTGTAGTCGGCGCTGTTGCGGTAGGCCGGCTCCTGGTTCAGCTGCTTCATGACTTCCATGCTGGCCGGGTCGAACAGGGCCTTCTTGAAGGCGTCGTGCAGGGTCTTGACCACCGCGGGGTCCATGCCCTTGGGGCCGGCCAGGCCATAGGGCGAGGTCGACACGACCTTGTAGCCCAGTTCCTGCGCGGTGGGCACGTCAGGCCAGCGCGTGGTGCGTTTTTCGCCGAACGTCACCAGCAGCCGCATCTTGCCCGAGTCCACGAACTGGTCCCAGCCGGTGGCGTCGCTCTGTGCCATGACATGACCGCCCAGCAGCGCCTGCTGCATGTCGGCGTTGCCCTTGTAGGGCACGTGGTTGAGCTTGACCTTGGCGTTGATGGCGATTTCCTCGATCAACAGGTGCGGCGACGAACCGACCCCGGTCGAGCCATAGTCGATGGTGCCCGGGTTCTTGCGCGCGGCCTCGATGTACTCGTTGAACGTCTTGTAAGGCGAATCGGCGCGCACCGTGAAACCGAAGGTGTAGCCCGACAAGCCGATGATGAACGTGAAGTCGTTGATCGGGTCCCATGAGGTCTTCTGCATGTACGGCATGCGCAGCATCGCCAGCGTGTACAGGGCGATGGTGTAGCCGTCGGGCTTGGCGGTGCGTGACATGGTGGCCGTGCCCAGCGTGCCGCCGGCGCCGGGACGGTTTTCCACGATGACGGGCTGGCCCAGGTACTTGGATGCGTCCTGCGCCACGATGCGCAGGTGGCGGTCGGTGGAGCCGCCGGCCGGGAACGGCACGATCAGCGTGATGGGCTTGCTGGGAAAGGCGGTTTGCGCCAGGGCCGCGGGCGCCAGCGCGCCGCCGGCCAGCGTCAGCAGCAGGGCGCCCAGGCAGGCGCGGCGCAGGGGTTGGTGGGTCATGGGCTTGTCTCCGATGGTGTTGTTATGAAATACCGGTGATGGGCTGCCGGTCAGTCGCGCAAGGCGACCTTGACCGGCAGGCGGTGCAATGCCGCGCGCAACTGCTCCTTCAGTGGCGCGGGCAGGGTGGCGTCGAGTTCTACGGCGACGTCCGGCTGCGCGTCGGCCTGCACGCGCAGCAAAGGGCTGTCCGGCGGCAGGCCGGCCTGTTCGAGCAACGGCGCCGCCAGGGTCCGCACCGCCACGGCGGTGGCCAGGCGGCGCAGGTCGGGTTTGTAGATCTTGCCGACGTTGGTCATCGGCATGGTCTCGAGCACCACCACGCGCTTGGGCCGGGCGGGGGTCTCGTCGACATGGGCGGCGGCGTAGGCGATCAGCTCGGCCTCGGTCACCTCGGCATCCTCGGCCAGGGTGACGAAGGCGATCGGCAGTTCGCCCGCGTAGGGGTCGGGCGCGCCCACGGCGGCGCAGATGCGCACCGCCGGGTGCGAGGCCAGCGCGTCCTCGATGGTCTTGGGATCGATGTTGTGGCCGCCGCGGATGATCAGGTCCTTGGCGCGGCCCTGCAGGTGCAGGCGGCCGTCGGCATCGAGGAAACCGACGTCGCCGCTGATCAGCCAGCCGTCCTCGGTGAAGGCGCGGGCGGTGTCCTCGGGGTCGAGGAATCCGGGAATCACGTTGGGCGACTTGAACAGCAGCATGCCGGCCTGCCCCGGCGGCAGGTCGCGCGCCGGCTGGCCGGCGGGGGTGTCCAGGCCGACCACGCGCACTTGCACGTAGGGCAGCGGAAAGCCCACGCAGTTGACCGGGAAGCGTGAGCCGGGCGGGGTGATGGAGGTGATGCCGGCCATCTCCGTCATGCCCAGGCTTTCGTTCACATGCAGCCCGAACAGGCGTTCGAAGCGCGCCGCCAGTTCCGCCGGCAGCGGCGCAGCGCCGGTGCGACAGTAGCGCAGCGAGGAGATGTCGGCGCCATCCAGCGGGATCTCGGCCAGCGCCGCCAGGATGGTCGGCACGCCCTGCAGCGAGGTGGCGCGGTGGCGTTCGACCAGGCGCCAGTAGTTGCGCAGCACCTCGCGGTTGCGCAGCAGCAGCGTGGTCGGGATCACGGTCTGGACGCCGGCCGACAGCGCCGCCAGCGAGGCCGGCAGCACCCCGGCCACGTGGAACAGCGGATAGCCATTGATGACCACGTCGCCCGGCCCCGCGCCCTGTAGTTGCACGGCCGCCCAGGCCGTGAAGACCTGGTTGGCGTGGGTGTGGATGGCCAGCTTGGGCGCGCCGGTGGTGCCGCCGGTATGGAAATACGCGGCCACGTCCCCGGCGCGGATCACGCGTTCGCTCAACAGCCGGTCCGCCGGCTGGGCGGCGCGGGCGCTGTTGAAGTCGAGCGCGTGGTCCGGCAGGGCGGGGCGCCGCGACAGGGGCTCATCGTGCGGCGCCACGCGCAGCAGCGTGCGCAGGGTGGGCACGCGCTCGCGCAGCCGCAGCGCCTTGGACCAGGATTCGCATTCGGTGTCCGAACCATAGGCGATCAATACCTTGGCCTTGGCGGTGGTCAGCAGCGAGGCCAGCTTGTCTTCGGTCAGCAGCGGATTGAGCGGCTGCACGATGCCGGCGGCTTCGCCGCCCCACAGCGCCAGGTGGTATTCGAGGCAGCCGGGCAGCAGCACCCCGACCGCGTCCGCCGGGCCCAGCCCCAGGCTGTGCAGCAGGTTGGCGGTCTGGTGGATGCCGGCCAGCAGCTCGTCGTAGCTCCAGCTGATGGCCGCTTCGTCCGGATCGGCGCTGCGCAGGAAGGTCAGCGCGGTGCGCGCGCCGAAGGCGGCGGCCGAGTTGCGGAAGATCTCGTAGGTGCTTTGCACCGTCAGCGTCTCGGCCAGCGGCCGCGCCGCCAAGCGCCGCACGTCGTCGATGGAACGCACCGGAAACGGCGCGGCAAAGGGCGGGGCCGGGGGCGGGGCGGTGTAGGCCTGCGTCATGATGCCGTCCTCGCCGTTCACGCCCGCCCCAGCGCGATATAGCGCCGCAGGTGGTGGTCTTCATCGCCCAACTGGTGGTCGATCATCACCAGCCGCTTGGCGTAGTGCGCCAGCGGCAGTTCCCAGGTCATGCCGATGCCGCCGTGCAATTGGATGCTCTCTTCGGCCACCAGCGTGCCGATGCGGCCGATGGTGTACTTGGCGGCCGACAGCGCGCGTTCGCGCGTGACGCGGTCGGGGTGGTCGAGGGCGGCGGCGGCGTTGATGACCGCCGAGCGCGCCTGTTCGATTTCCAGCAGCACGTCGGCCATGCGGTGCTGCAGCGCCTGGAAGCTGCCGATCGGCACGCCGAACTGGCGCCGGGTGCGCAGGTATTCCAGGGTGGCGTCGCGGGCGCAGTCCATCGCGCCCACGGCCTCGGCGCACAGCGCCAGAATGCCGCGGCCGGTGGCATGCTCCAGCAGCGCGAAGCCGGCGCCGGCGTCGCCCAGCAGGCTGTCGGCGCCCAGCGCCACGTGCGCGAACGTCAGTTCCGCCGCGCGGCCGCCGTCGATCAAGTCGTAGCCGCGCGCGGCCAGGCCCGGCGTGCCGGCGCTGACCAGGAACAGGCTGATGCCGGCCTCGTCGTCCTCGGCGCCGGCGGTGCGCGCCGACACCAGGAACAGGTCGGCATGCTCGCCGCCCGTCACCACGGCCTTGGCGCCGTTCAGCACCCAGCCGTCGCCGCTGCGCTCGGCGCGCGCGCGCACTTCGTTCAGCGCGTAACCGGATTCGGGTTCGGCCGCGGCCAGCGCGGCGGTGATGTCGCCCGCGATCAGGCCGTCCAGCGCCTCGCGCTGCGCCGGCTTGCCGGCGCGGGCGATGGCGCTGCCGACCATCAGCGCGTCCAGGAACGGTTCCAGCACGAGGCCGCGGCCCAGCGCCTCGAACACCACGCTGATGTCGAAGCCCGCGCCGCCCAGGCCGCCGTGTTCCTCGGCGAACAGCGCGCCGATGGCGCCCAGTTCGGCATAGCGCCGCCAGAATTCGGGGTTGTAGCCTTGCGGCATCGTGGCGTGGCGTTCGCGCGTGGCGAAGTCGTATTGTTCGGCGACAAAGCGGCGCAGCATGTCCGAGAGCATGCGCCGGTCTTCGGTGTGTTCAAAGTTCATGGCCGGCCTTTACAGTCCCAGAATCATCTTGGAGATGATGTTCTTCTGGATTTCGTTGGAGCCGCCGAAGATCGACAGCTTGCGGTTGTTGAAGTACTGCGCCGCGGCGCTGTCGGCGCCCTCGGGGCCGATCGGCGCGGCGTCGTAGCCGTCGTGCAGGGCCGCGGCCACGAAGGGGCGGGCGTAGGGCCCCATGGCGCGGCGGTTCAGCGCCGTGATCTCCTGGCGTATCTGGGTACCGCGGATCTTCAGCATCGAGCTCTCGGCGCCGGGCGCGCCGCCGCCGGCCACCGCCGCCACTACGCGCAGGTTGGTGGTGCGCATGTTGGCCAGTTCGATCTCCACCCGCGCCAGGCGCGCGGCGAAGTCGGGGTCCTCGGCCAGCGGCCGGCCATGCTTCTTCTGGCTGGCGGCCACCGCCTTCAGACGCTCCAGCGCCGCGGTCGACTGGCCGACGCCGGCGATGTTGGTGCGCTCGTAGGTCAGCAGGTACTTGGCGCAGGTCCAGCCCCGGTTTTCCTCGCCCACCAGGTTCTCGACCGGCACCCGCACATCCGAGAAGAACACCTCGTTGACCTCGTGCTCGCCGTCCAGCGTGATGATGGGGCGCACCTGCACGCCCGGGCTGGCCATGTCGATCAGCAGGAAGCTGATGCCTTCCTGGCGCCGGCCCTCGCTGGAGGTGCGCACCAGGCAGAAGATCATGTTGGCGTACTGGCCCAGCGTGGTCCAGGTCTTCTGGCCGTTGACGATGTAGTGGTCGCCGTCGCGCACCGCGGTGGTCTTGACCGAGGCCAGGTCGGAGCCCGCGCCGGGCTCGGAGTAGCCCTGGCACCACCAGTCCGTGCCATCCAGGATGCGCGGCAGCCAATGGCGCTTCTGCGCCTCGTTGCCGTACTTGATCAGCACCGGGCCCAGCATGCTCAGGCCGAACGGCACGATGCGCGGCGCGCCGGCCAGCGCGCACTCGTTGTCGAAGATGTATTTCTGTGTGGCGCTCCAGCCGGTGCCGCCGTACTCCACCGGCCAGTGGCTGGCGAGCCAGCCCTGGCGGTTGAGGATGGCGTGCCATTCGACCATGTCGGCGCGCGTGAGCAGCTTGCCGTGCGTGACCTTGGCCGACAGGCGCGCCGGCAGGTGGGCGGCCAGGAAGGCGCGCACCTCGTCGCGGAAGGCGTTTTCTGCGGGGGTGAATTCCAGATCCATCGGGCGATTCCTCAGTAGATTTCGAACAGGCCGGCCGCGCCCATGCCGCCGCCCACGCACATGGTGACGACGGCGTAGCGCGCGCCGCGGCGGCGGCCTTCCAGCAGCACATGGCCGGCCAGGCGGGCGCCGGTGACGCCGAACGGGTGGCCCAGCGCGATCGAGCCGCCGTTCACGTTCAGCCGCTCCATCGGGATGCCCAGCCGTTCCTGGCAGTACAGGGCCTGCGAGGCGAAGGCCTCGTTCAGTTCCCACAAGTCGATGTCGTCGACCTTCAGGCCGTGGCGCGCCAGCAGCTTGGGCACGGCGTAGACCGGGCCGATGCCCATTTCGTCGGGTTCGCAGCCGGCGATCGCCAGGCCGCGGAAGGCGCCCAGCGGACGGATGCCGGCGCGCTGCGCCTCGGCCGCTTCCATCAGCACGCAGGCGGCCGCGCCGTCCGACAACTGCGAGGCGTTGCCTGCCGTCACGAACTGGTCCGGGCCGCGCACCGGCGCCAGCTTGGCCAGCGCCTCGACGGTGGTGCCGGGCCGGTTGCAGGTGTCCTGGTCCACGGTGACCTCGCGTTCCGACACGGCGCCGGTGGCGCGGTCGGTGACGGTCATGGTGGTGGTGACGGCGATGATCTCCTCGCGGTAGCGGCCGGCGGCCTGGGCGGCCTCCGTGCGCGCCTGGCTTTGCGCGGCGAAGCGGTCCTGCGCCTCGCGGCTGATGCCGTAGCGCGCGGCGACGATATCGGCGGTCTCGATCATGGGCAGGTAGAGTTCGGGCTTGTTGGCCACGATCCACGGGTCCATGCCGCTGACGCCGTCGTCGCGCGTGCGGATCTGCGAGACCAGCTCGACGCCGCCGGCGATCATGGCGGGCGCGCCGTCCATGACAATGCGCGCCGCGGCCGAGGCGATGGCCTGCAAGCCCGAAGCGCAGTAGCGGTTGACGGTGGCGCCGCCGATGCTGACCGGCAGGCCGGCGCGGATCACGGCCTGGCGGCCGATGTTGCGGCCGGTGGCGCCCTCGGGGTAGCCGCAGCCGATGAAGGCGTCCTCGATTTGAGCGGGGTCGATGCCGCTGCGTTCGACCGCGGCGCGCACCGCGTGGGCGGCCAGGGTCGGTCCGGCGATGAGGTTGAATTCGCCACGCTGCGCCTTGGTGATGGGCGTGCGGGCGGTGGAGACGATGACGGCTTCGCGCATGTCGGTTTCCGGTGAGTGTCCGTTGATGAATGGGGTCAGGCGGCCTGGTTCAGGCTGGAGAAGTCGCGGCCGGATTCGGCCAGTTCCACCAGCAGCGGCGACGGCTTCCAGAACGCCGGGTCTTCCTGGGCAAAGCTGCGGATGTCCGCCAGCACCTGGGCCAGTCCGACGCGGTCGGCATAGTGCATCGGGCCGCCGCGATGACGCGGAAAGCCGTAGCCGGACAGGAACACCATGTCGATGTCCGACGGCCGCAGCGCGATGCCCTGGTGCAGCACGTTGGCCGCCTCGTTGATCATGGCGGCCAGGTAGCGGCGCTGGATGTCCTCGATGCCGAAGGCGCGCGCGGTGACGCCGGCACGTTGGCGCTCGGCGTCGATGATGGCCAGCACTTCCGGGTCGGGCGTGCCTTGGCGCGCGCCATCGGGATACAGGTAGAAGCCGCGGCCGGTCTTCTGGCCGAACCAGCCGCGCTCGCACAGGCGGTCGGGGATCTGCACGTAGCGCAGCGCCGGATCGCGCGTGGCGGCGCGGCGCTTGCGGGTGGCCCAGCCGATGTCGCCGCCGGCCAGGTCGGCCATCTGGTACGGACCCATGGGGTAGCCGAAGTCGCGCACCGCCGCGTCGATCTCATAGGGCGAGGCGCCGTCCTCCATCATCATGTCGGCCGCCTGGCGGTGCACCGCCAGGATGCGATTGCCGATGAAGCCGTCGCAGACGCCGGCGCGCACCGGGATCTTGCGCAGGCGGCGCGCCAGTTCGAAGCCGGTGGCCACGGTGTCGGCGGCGGTCTGGCGGCCCACCACCACTTCCAGCAGCTTCATGATGTTGGCCGGCGAGAAGAAGTGCAGGCCCAGCACGTCCGCCGGGCTGCGCGTGGCCTGGGCGATGCGGTCCACGTCCAGGTATGAGGTATTGGTGGCCAGCACCGCGCCCGGCTTGGCCACGCGGTCCAGTTGCGCGAACACCGCCAGCTTGACGTCCATGTCCTCGAACACGGCTTCGATGATCAGGTCGGCCGCGCCCAGGGCGGCATAGTCGGTGGCGCCGGTCAGGCGCGCCAGGCGGGTGGCGCGTTCATCGGCCGTCATGCGGCCCTTGCCGACCAGCAGGTCGTAGACGTGCTCGACGCGCTGGCGACCGCGTGCCAGCGCGGCGGCGTCCTGTTCCACCATGATCACCGGCAGGCCCGCGTCCAGCACCGCCACGGCGATGCCCGCGCCCATGGTGCCGCCGCCGATCACGCCGACACTGTCGAGCCGGCGCGGCGCGGCTTGCTTCAATTCGGGGATCTTGGCGGTTTCGCGCTCGGCGAAAAAGGCGTGGACCAGGCCGGCGCGCTGCGGGCTGTCCAGGCATTGCAGGAACAGCGTGCGCTCGGCGCGCAGGCCCTCGTCGAACGGCAGTTCGACGGCGGCGCGCACGGCGTCCAGGATCTTGGCGGGCGAAAACAGGCCGCGCGTGCTGGCGGCGATGCGCTGGCCGGCGGCGTCCACCGCGGCCAGGGCGGCGGCCTTGTCGGCCAGCGCCTGGCCGTCGCGGCTGCGGCGCGGCGTGGCGCCTTCGGCCAGCAGCCGGCGGGTGTAGTCCAGACCGGCGACCAGCGGATCGGTGCCGGCCGCCAGTTCGTCGGCCAGCCCGGCCGCGACGGCGGCCTGCGCCGTCATCGGCTTGCCCGACAGCATCAGGTCCAGCGCCGCCGCGGCGCCGATCAGGCGCGGCGTACGCTGGGTGCCGCCGGCGCCGGGCAGCAGGCCCAGCGTCACTTCCGGCAGGCCCAGCTTGGCGCCGGGCAGCGCCACGCGGTAATGCGCCGCCAGCGCCACTTCCAGGCCACCGCCGAGCGCGGCGCCGTGCAGCGCGGCCACCACCGGCTTGGCGCAGGCTTCGATCTGGTTGCAGACATCGGGCAGGGCGGGCGGACGCGGCGGCTTGCCGAATTCGCGGATATCGGCGCCGGCGATGAAGTTGTTGCCGGCGCCGGTCAACAGCACGGCCCGCACCTGCGGCTCGCCCTGGGCCTGCTCGATGGCGCGCGCCAGACCGGCGCGCACGTCGGCGCTGAGGGCATTGACGGGGGGATGATCGATGGTGACGACAAGAATGTCGCCGTCGCGGCGCGTATGCACCGCGCCGGCGGGTGCGCTGGCTGTCATGGGACAGTGTCTCCGTTAAGGTCGCCGCCCGCGCCGGCCGGGCCGGGGCGGATCGACCGGGCCGAGCGGACTCGGCGGATCGGCGCGCCCCGGAGCGGACGCGGCGCCGTCGCGGCGCCTGGCGGGCCAGGAACGGCCCGTCTTGTATCTGCGTATTCTTTCCCAGCAAAGAAGTCTTGACAATGCCATCAATAATTGACATTGACGATAAAAAAAATTGACAATCGCCGTCGGGGTGACGGGTTCCAGGGGGAAATGCCGGCCGCCCCGGGAGATTCGATATGGACACGAAAGCGCTGACCCTGCTGGTGGAGATCCTGGACGCCGGCAACCTGAGCGAAGCCGCGCGCCGCCTGAAGATGACGCGGGCCAACGTCAGCTATCACCTGACCCAGTTGGAACGCGCGGTCGGCATGCAACTGCTGCGGCGCACGACGCGCCACGTCGAGCCCACCGAGATCGGCCTGAAGCTGTACCAGCACGGCCGCAGCATCCAGGACGAACTGGCGGCCGCGCGCGAAGCGGTCGAGTCCCTGGGCAAGACGCCGCAGGGCAAGGTGCGGCTGAGCGTGCCCAGCGGTTACGGCCAGTTCGTGATGACCCCGTGGCTGCTGGAATTCAAGCGCGCCTACCCGGACATCGTGCTGGACGTGCTGTTCGAGAACAGCGTCGACGACCTGCTGCGCGACGAGGTCGACATCGCCGTGCGCATCATGTCCGAGCCGCCGCACAACCTGGTGGCGCGCGAACTGGGCCAGGTGCGCTACGTGGCCTGCGCCTCGCCCGCTTTCGTGCGCGAGCGCGGTCTGCCGGACAAGCCGGCCGAGCTGGCGCGCCTGCCGGTCATCAGCGCCGCCGTCATCGGCCGGCCGCTGCGGCTGTCGGCCTATTACGGCGGCCAGCCGCGCCAGCACGTGGTGCTGGAGCCCACCATCATCTCGCGCAACTACGCTTTCCTGCGCGACGCCATGCTGGCCGGGCTGGGCATCGGCGTGGTGCCGGACTACGTGGTGCATGACGACATCGCGCGCGGCGACCTGATCGCCGCTTTGCCGCAATGGCGCCTCAGCATCTTCGGCCGCGGCATGTACATGCTGTACATGCCCAACCGCCACCATCCGCGCGCCATCGCGATGATGATCGAATTCATCCAGCAGCGCGCCCGGGCCGCGCACGAAGGGCGGCCCGGGCTGTTGGGCGCGGCATAGGGCAGGCCGGCCCGGGCGCTGCGCGGCCGGGTCTGGCCGCTCGCCGCGACCGATCAATCAACGCCTGTCAACGCAGCATTGGCAGGCTGCCGCTCAGGGCATTGACCCAGCGCCGGGGCCCGGCCAGGCCCACGCCAAGCAGCGGCTGGTCGCGATGCGAGGTCTGCCGATGCCGGGTCCAGTATTCGGCGGCCTCGTGGATCTGGCGCGCATACGCCGGAAACAGCGTCATGCAGGCGCCATCCGGCAGCGGCTGCGCCAGCCGCTCGCGCAACTGCGCCATGCGGGGTTTGTCGGCCGTCAGCACGATGATGGGCAGGTGCGAGATCGCCGCCGACGCCATGCCATCGGCATCGCGCAAGGGCTCACCTGCCCAGGCGGCCTGCCGCGCCGCCAGGCCGGCGGCCAGGCAGGCCGAGGCGTTGGCGGCCTGGCCCTGGTCCAGCCCCGCCGCCAGCACGATCACGACTTTGTCTGGCTGGGCGGGGGCGAGGGGGGCGGGTTGGACAGTCATGCGGGGCTCCTGGGCAAAAAGCGCCATGGTCCGCCGCTGCGCCGCCGCTGTCTTGAACGCCTGTGAACGCGCCCCGGCACATCGCTACCCGCGCCGCGCCAGGGCGCGGGCGCCGGCATACACCGCCGCCGCGCCCAGCTCGCGCTCGATGCGCAGCAGGCGGTTGTACTTGGCGGTGCGGTCGGCGCGCGACAGCGAGCCGGTCTTGATCATGCCGCAATTGGCCGCCACCGCCAGGTCGGCGATGCTGGTGTCTTCGGTTTCGCCGGAACGGTGCGACATGACCACGCCATAGCCGGCCTGGCGCGCCAGCGCCAGCACGCGCCAGGTTTCGCTGAGCGTGCCGACCTGGTTGATCTTGACCAGGATCGCGTTGCCGATGCCCTGTTCGATGCCGGTCTGGAACAGCCACGGTTGGGTGCAGAACACGTCATCGCCCACCAACTGGCAGGCGCTGCCCAGCGTCGCGCCCAGCACCTTCCAGCCGACCGTGTCGTCCTCGGCCATGCCGTCCTCGATCGACACGATGGGGTAGTCGCGCACCAGGCCGGCCAGGTACTGCACCTGCTGCTCGGCGCTGCGCAGCAGGTTTTCGCCTCGATAGCGGTAGCCGTCGGCGCCGTGCAATTCGCTGGCGGCCGGGTCCAGCGCCAGCGCGACGTCGGTGCCAGGACGCAGGCCGGCGCGTTCGATCGCCGCCATGATGAAGTCCAGCGCTTCGGGCGCGTTGCGCAGCATCGGCGCGAAGCCGCCTTCATCGCCCACGTTGACGCTGTGGCCGGCGGCCTTGAGCGCCAGACGCAGCGTGTGGAAGACCTCCGCGCCCATGCGCAGGGCTTCGCGCAAGCTGTCCGCGCCCACCGGCAAAATCATGAATTCCTGGAAATCGAGCGGATTGTCGGCGTGCGCGCCGCCGTTGATGATGTTGATCATCGGCACGGGCAGGGTTTGCGCCTGCATGCCGCCCACGTGACGCCACAGCGGCAGCCTCTGGCTGGCGGCCGCCGCGCGCGCCACCGCCAGCGACACGCCCAGCAGGGCGTTGGCGCCCAGCCGGCTTTTGTCGGGCGTGCCGTCCAGCGCGATCATGCGCTGGTCGATATGGGCCTGCTGATCGGCCGGCAGGCCGAGCAGCGCCGGGCGCAGCGTCGTGTTGACCGCCTCGACCGCGCCGAGCACGCCCCTGCCCAGGTAGCGGGCGCGGTCGCCGTCGCGCCGTTCCCGCGCCTCGCGCTTGCCGGTGGAGGCGCCCGATGGCACCAGCGCCAGGCCATGGGCGCCGTCGTCCAGGCGCACCTCGACTTCGACGGTGGGGTTGCCGCGGCTGTCCAGGGCTTCGTGGGCGGCCAGGTGAGTGATCTGCATGGGGGGCTCCGAGGGGGTGGAAGATCGTCAGGTAAATCAAATAAATGAAATCGTTGCCGGCCCGGCGCCGCCATGTCGATGGGGGTTCCAGGCCCGGATTCAATGCCGCCATGCTAAAAACAGGCCTGCCCGCCGACAATGCAGTTTTTCTGCTACTTCGTCAGTTTTCCTGACCAATAACCATGCGCCAGCTTCCACCCCTGTCCGCCGTCCGCGCCTTCGAGGCCATCGCCCGCAGCGGTTCGGTCACGCGCGCCGCCGAGGAACTGTGCCGCAGCCATGGCGCGATCAGCCGCCATCTGCGCCTGCTGCAGGAACACGCCGGCGTGGCGCTGTTCGAAAAGGACGGCACCGGCCTGCGCCTGACGCAGGCTGGCGCCACCTTCTACGCCGCGGTGCGGGCGGCCTTCGACCAGTTGGAAAACGCCTACGAACGCCTGGCGCGCGAGTCGCAGGCGCCCGGGCTGCACGTGGCCTGCAGCGCCACCTTCGCCATGCGCTGGCTGGTGCCGCAACTGGCCGTGTTCTACCGCAAGCATCCCGAGATCCGCATCCGCCTGTCGATGACCTCGGCGCGCGAGATGCGCAACGAAGGCGCCGACCTGATCCTGGCCTGGGACCTGTCCGGCTACGCCGAGGCCGACCGGCGCCGGGCGTTGGCGCTGGCGCCGGTGCGCTTCGGCGCGGTCTGCACGCCGGCCTATGCGCGCAGGAAGCCGGCCGCGCGCGCCCGCATTGCGCATGAATACACCTCCAGCGCCTGGGACCAATGGGAGGCCATCACCGGCCAGCCGGCAGCGCTGGGCGACACATTGGCGTTCCCGCATACCCACTTGTGCATCGAAGCGGCGCTCTCGGGCCTGGGAGTGGCCCTGGTCGAGCGGCGCCTGATCGCGCGCGAATTGCAGGACGGCCTGCTGGTGGCGCCCCATGGCTTCGTGCCCTTCGAGGGCGGCCTGTGCGCGGTGCCGGCCGCCGGCCGCGCGCGCACCGCCCATGCCGACGCCTTCATCGCCTGGCTGCGCGGCGCGCTGGCCGGCGACGGCGACTGACGCCGCGGCCGGCCCGCTTGGTATGCTGGGCGGGCATTTGCGCTGGAGATTCCATGACCGAGACGCCGCCTTCCGCCAGTCCCTCCGCCAACGCGTTCGCCCCCCGTTCGGCGCTGGCATCGCAGGCGCGCCGCGCGCAGCTGCGGCGCATGAAGATCCTGGCGCTGGCGCTGCTGGCGGCCATGATCAGCGGTTTCATCACCAGCCACCTGATGGGCGGGCAGGGCGCCTGGGCCTGGGTGCGGGCCTTCTGCGAAGCGGCCACGGTGGGCGCGCTGGCCGACTGGTTCGCGGTGGTGGCGCTGTTTCGCCGGCCCATGGGCCTGCCGATTCCGCACACCGCCATCATTCCCAGCAACAAGGATCGCATCGGCGACAACCTGGCGGTGTTCGTGCGCGACCACTTCCTCGATCCGGACGCGCTGATGGAAAAGCTGCGCGGCTTCGACCCGGCCGCGCGCCTGTCGCGCTGGCTGGCGCGGCCCAGGCAGGCGCGCGCGCTCAGCGACGGCGCGCGCCGGGTGGCCTTGCAGACGCTGGACCTGCTGGATGACCAGGCGGTGCGTGGCGTCATCCAGGAATTCGTGGTGAAGAACCTGCGGCGCTGGGACGCGGCCGGCACCGCCGGCGAGGTGTTGGGCCTGCTGACGCGCGATGGCCGCCACCAGCAATTGCTGGACGCGGCGATGGAGCGCCTGGGCGGCTACCTGGGCGACGAGGACGTCAAGGAGCGCGCCTCGGCGCTGCTGGTGAAGTTCGCGCGCAAGGAGTGGCCGCGCATCATCAAGGCGGTGGATGTGATCGGCTCGGTCGAGGGCATCGCCGACAACCTGGCCGACCGCCTGGCGCGGGCGCTGGTGCAGGAACTGCGCGACGTGCTGTCGGAGCCGGACCACCCGGTGCGGCGCGACTATGAGGCCTGGGTGCTGGACTACATCGCGCGCCTGCGGACCGACCCGGCACTGGCCGCGCAGGTCGAAGCCATGAAGCAGCGCGCCATCGACCACCCCCAGGTGCAGGAGTATGTGCAGGGGCTGTGGGACGACATCCATGCGGCGCTGCGGCGCGACCTGAGCGACGAACAGTCGGCCTTGGCGGCGCACCTGGAAAGCGCCTTGCTGGCGCTGGCGCGCAAACTGGGCGAAGACCCGGCGCTGCGCGAGGCCATCAACGGCCATGTGCTGGGCGCGGCGCGCCGGCTGACCGGACGGCTGCGCATCGGCGTGACCGAACACATCGCGCGCACCGTCAAATTGTGGGACGAACGCCACCTGGTCGACGAGCTGGAACTGAGCGTAGGGCGCGACCTGCAATACATCCGCTTCAACGGCACGCTGGTCGGCGGCCTGATCGGCGTGTTGCTGCACGCGGCGGTGTTGCTGGCGGCGGGCTAGGGGGCTGTTTCCCCACCCTGACATACACCTCGCGCGGGCCGGTCATCGAGCGCCAGGCAGGGCGCGGTCGCCGTCGCGCATTTACGGACGTATCCGATGTATCAGGAACGAAGATTGCTGGCGAAGCGCCTTGGCGCGGTGCTATTGTCGTTGGCAGTCCCCGGGCCTGCCCGGCGGGTTCCGGGACGACCGCCGCCCGGCCGGGCGGCCCGTATCACGCGCATCACTCCCAGGAGGCAAGTCCATGAAGAAATTCTCGATCCTCATTGCAACATTGGCGCTGGCCGGCGGTTCGGCCGTCGCCCAGGCCGAGAGCGTCACGATGTCATTCCTGAACGACGACGGCTCCGTGGGCAAGAGCGCCGGCACCATCACGCTGGAACAGACCAAGCAAGGCCTGAAGTTCACCCCCAAGCTGATGGGCCTGCCGCCCGGCGAGCACGGTTTCCATGTGCATGAAAAGGGATCCTGCGCGTCGACCACGGTCGATGGCAAGGTGGTGCCGGGCGGCGCCGCGGGCGGCCACCTGGACCCCCACAACACCAAGGCGCACAAGGGGCCCCTGGCCACCGATGGCCACCTGGGCGACCTGCCCTTCATCACGGTGGCGGCCGACGGTTCGGCCAAGACCGCCGTGGTGGCGCCGCGCCTGAAGCTGGCCGATGTGAAGCAGCGCGCGCTGATGATCCACGTGGGCGCCGACAACTACAGCGATACTCCCAAGCCGTTGGGCGGCGGGGGCGGGCGCATGATCTGCGGCGTGATCAAGTAAACGGCGCGCGCCACGCAAAACGCATGACGGGCGCGGCGGGGCCGGGCAGGCCGGATCGCGCTACGCCGTGCCGTTGCGGCCATGCTCGCGGTAGCCCGGCCGCTCGGCCAAGCGGTCGTAATACGCGGCGACCGCCGGCAGGTCGGGCCGCAAGGCGCTATCCAGCGGCGTCTGGAACCACCGGTTCACCGACAGGCCGATTGCAATATCGGCCAGCGTGAAGGCCTCGCCGGCGACATAGGCGCCGGTCTCTTGCAGGCGCCGTTCCAGGATTCCCATGAAATGCCCCCAGTCGCGGCTGGAGGCCGCGATGGCGGCCGCGTCCTGGTGCGCGGGCGATTGCCGCGCCAGCGCCATGAAGGCATAGCTCCAGGCACGGTTCAGGTCGGCCGCCTGCCAGTCCAGCCATTGGTCGACCCGGGCGCGGCGGCGCGGCTCGGCCGGGTACCAGGCCGGGTTGCGCGTGCCGCCGTACTGGTTGGCCAGGTAACGGATGATGCTGTTCGATTCCCACAGCACGAAGTCGCCATCGCGCAGCACCGGCACCATCGCGTTCGGATTGAGCGCCAGGAAGGCGGGCTCGCTGGTCGCGCGGAAACCCGCGCCCCAGTCTTCGCGCGTGAATGGCAGCGCCAGTTCGACGCAGGTCCAGAGCACTTTGCGGACGTTGATGGAAGCGGCTTTTCCCAGGATATTCAGCATGGCGCAAGCGGGGCAGGGACACGGGGGACGCCGCGCGGGGCCAACCGGGCCCGTTGACGGCGATAATTCAGTCTAGTGGCCGTTGCCGGCTGGCGCCAGATACAGATCGGCCCTTGCGCGGCCGCAACAGATCTATTCAGTCCCAGGCGCGCCGCGGCCGTCCGCGCGCAGCCCGTTGCTTCAGCCCGCCACGGGCTCCGGCTGGTGCCGCAGCCGCGGCACCGGCGATACCGCCAGCACCACGAACTGCGCCACGAACCCGGCGCTGGAGACCCACAGGCAGGCTTCCAGCCCCAGCCGTGAAGCCAGCGCCGCGCCGATCAGCGCGCCCACCGGCCGGGCGCCGAAGGTGGCCGTGACGATCACGGCCGACACCCGCCCGAGCAGCACGTTCGGCGTGACGGCCTGGCGCAGCGTGGTGGTGGCGATGGTCCACAGGATCGGCCCGGCGCCGAACAGGAAGAAGCCCAGCCCGGCCCAGATCGCGGACGGCAGCGCCAGCGTCGACAGCAGCATCAGGCTGGCCGCCAGCGCGCACAGCGGCCCCGCGGCGATCAAGGCGCCGAACGGCAGCCGGCTGGCCAGCCAGGGCGCCGCCAGTGCGCCGGCCAGCATGCCGGCGCCGTAGATGCCGAGCGTGATGCCGACGCCCGCCGCGTCCAGCCCCAGCCGCGCCACCGCATACACCACATAGACCGCCTGCAGCACGAACCAGGCGAGGTTGAAGAACACTGCCGTTACCAGCACCGGCCGCAGCAGCGGGTGGCCCGCCACGAAGGCGGCGCCATCGCGCAGCTCGTGCCACAGGTGGCGCCGCGTGGCAGCGCGCGGCGCCTCCTGCGGCAGGCCCGCGAGCAGGCCGGCGGCCAGCAGCGACAGCAGCGTCGCCAGGCCGTAGGCGACCGCCGCGCCGACGCCGCCGACCAAGGCGCCGCCCAACGCCGGCCCGGCCGAGAAGGCCGCGCTGCGCGCCAGTTCCAGCCAGCGATTGGCCTGGCCCAGGAAGGGCGCGGGCACCAGGGTCGGCAGCAGCGCCGGCGCGGCGACGTTGTAGGCCACGGTGCCGACCGCGCCCAGGAACCCCAGCGCCGCCAGCCAGCCCAGGCTCAAACCGTCCAGCGCCAGCAGGGCCAGCAGCGCCAGCAGACTGGCGGCGCGCACGCATTCGGCGCAGGTCATCAGGGTACGGCGCGGCAGGCGGTCGGCCAGCACGCCGGCGGGCAGCGACAGCAGCAGGAACGGCAGAGTCTGGGCGGTCTGCAGGTAGCCGGTCTGGGTGGCCGTGGCGCCCAGCGCCAGCACCGCCACCAGCGGCGCCGCCGCCAGGGCGATCTGTTCGGAGAACTGGGCCGCCAGGTTGGAACGGGCGAGCCGGCCAAAGGCCGGGGGCAGGGTGGACATGGGCAGCGCGCGGTGGGCCGCGAAAACGACAAGGGCCCGATCATGGCCGGGCCCCGTGCGCGCCGCACTCCGTTAATTGCCGTCGCCGGCGGGGGGCGTCAGGGAATCGGCGGGTAGTCGCCGAAGCCGTCCGGCCAGGACGTCAGGACGTCATAGCCGGTGTCGGTGACGACCACCATGTGCTCCCACTGCGCCGACAGCGAGCGGTCCTTGGTGACCACGGTCCAGCCGTCGGGCAACTGCTTGGTTTGCGGCTTGCCGGCGTTGATCATGGGCTCGATGGTGAACATCATGCCCGGCTGCAGCACCAGACCCTCGCCCGGGCGGCCATAGTGCAGCACCTGCGGCTCGTCGTGGTAGATCTGGCCGATGCCATGGCCACAGTACTCGCGCACGATGCTGAAGTGCTCGCGGTGCGCGACCGTCTGGATGGCGTGGCCGATATCGCCCAGCGTGGCGCCGGGCCTGACCGCCATGATGCCGGCGCGCATGGCTTCGTAAGTGGTGTTGACCAGGCGCCGCGCCAACGGGCTGGGCTGGCCGACGAAATACATGCGGCTGGTATCGCCGAACCAGCCGTCCTTGATGACGGCCACATCGATGTTGAGGATGTCGCCGTTCTTGAGCACCTTGGCCGACGGGATGCCGTGACAGATCACGTGGTTGGCCGAGGCGCAGATGGTCTTGGGAAAGCCGTGGTAGCCGACGTTGGCGGGAATCGCCTTCTGCACGTTGACGATGTAGTCATGGCAGATGCGGTCGAGTTCGTCCGTGGTGACGCCGGGGCGCACGTGCTCGGCGATCATGTGCAGCACGTCCGCGGCCAGGGCGCCGGCCTTGCGGGCCATGGCAATGTCGGCGGCGGACTTGATGGAAACCTTGCGCGCCATTTACGCGGCCTCCCGCTGGCTGGTGGCCGCCTGTCCCTGGGACAGGGCGGCGATGCTGAAACCTTCCGCCTGCTCGATGCGGATCAGCAACTGGCAGATGTCGGCGTGGCGCAGTTCGGGATAAAGCTCGGACAGCATGCCGATGCGCATCCAATGTTCGGCCTGCGCATTGATCGAGCGGCTGAGCGCGCCGCTGGCCACGCGCAGGTTTTCGTGCATCTGCTCGGAAATCTTGACGATGCCCATAGGGGTTGTTCCATATACGATTTATATATGGAACGTATGTTATCGCAATCGCGGGGCCGGATGCAAATCCCGCGCGGCCGTGGCGCGGCGTGCCGGCGCAGGGCAGGGGCGCCTCCGGAGGCTCAGGCGGGCGGCAGACGCCGCGCATAAATTTAATCCGGGTAATATTGACGTGACTATTTAATCCGGGTAAAAATAGCGGCTTCTCCCCTCCCCAAGGAAACAAGTATGACGACGTTCGACTTGAACGCCGGCGCCACGGCGCCGTTGGCAGACGAAGCCGACCTGACCGACCTGGCCGTGGACGGCACACTGCCGCCCGGGCTGGACGGGGTGCTGGTTCGCAACGGGCCCAATCCCTTGCGCGGCCGTTTCGAGGGCAACGACGTGCTGTCGTGGTGGCCGCAGCCGGCGATGCTGCATGCCATTGATTTTCGCGACGGACGCGCCAGCGGCTACCGCAACCGCTGGGCGCGCACCCGGATCTGGGCGCGCGAATATGCCCCGCAGGCCGTGGCCGCGCTGCCCGACACCAATCCCAACGTCAATGTGCTGCGCCATGCCGGCGAAATCCTGGCGCTGGCCGAGGGCGGGGCGCCGCTGGCGATGACGCCGGCGCTGGAATTCCTGGGCGCCAGCCGCCGCCATCCCGGCCTGGCGGGCGGGATGACAGCGCATCCCAAGGTGGACCCGGAGACTGGCGAATTGATGAGTTTCCGCGCCCATTGGGAGCCGCCCTGGCTGCGCTACGGCGTGACGGACGCCGACGGCCGCCAGCGGGTGGATCAGCGGATCGAGGTGCCGGGGCCGTCGATGATGCATGACATGGCGATCACGGCGCGCTACAGCATCCTGCTGGACTTGAACGTCGCCTACGACTTTTCGATGTTGTCGCGCGGCTACCGCATGCCGCTGCGCTGGCTTGACGAACGCCCGTCGCGGCTGGGCGTGATTGCGCGCCATGGCGGTCCGGTGCGCTGGTTCGAGGTGGCGCCATGTTTCATCCTGCATGTGGTGAATGCGTACGAGGCCGACGCGTCGACGCTGGTGCTGGACGTGGTGCGCTATCCGGAATACCTGCGGCTGGCGCGCCATGGCACGGGTTTCGAGGACAATCCGCTGGGCGTGTTGTGGCGCTACGAGATCGACCTGGACGCCGGCCGTGTCGCCGGACGCGCGCTGGACGATGCCGGCATCGAATTGCCGCGCATCAACGAAGGCAGGACCGGCCGCGCCTACCGCTACGGTTATGCGGTGGAGCAACCCAACAACCGCGAGATGCGAGGCGTGGTGCGCTACGACCTGGAGAGCGGCGCGCGGCAGCACTACAGGGTGCCGCCGGGCGACCAGAACAGCGAGCCCGTGTTCGTGCCGCGTCCTGGGGGGCGCGCCGAGGACGACGGCTGGGTGCTGGCGTGCGTGTATCGCCAGGCCAGCGATACCAGCGATGTGGTGGTGCTGGACGCGCGTGACCTGGCGGCCGGGCCGCTGGCGACGGTGCGTCTGCCCCGGCGGATTCCGGCGGGTTTCCATGGCGCCTGGCTGCCGCGCGAGGCGGGCGGCGGCTGAGCGGGGCCGGGCATCGCCACCGTGCGCGGCGCCCGTGGTGGCCTTGTCCCTCAGCGGCTCTTGGCGCGCGCGCTTTTCCGCGCGCCCGCGCGCGGTGCTTCCTTGGCGGGCGGCGCTGCCGCCGCCGTCAACTGCTCCATCCAGGCCAGCGCCTCGGTGTAGCCCACGAACTGCTGCAGGTAGCCCGGCGACAGTTCGCGCATCAACGACAGCGCGCGGTGCACCAGTTGGTTGGAGTTGAGCGGGCCGGCGTTCTTGTGCACCTGTTCCTGCGACTGGCGCACTTGACGGTCGGCGCTCAGGCCCGACCAGATCTCGCGCAGTCCGTCCAGCACTGGCAGGTCGGGGTAGGCATCGCGGCGCGCCTGCGCCGCGATGGCGTCGGGGTCGTCGCCGGGGGCGCCGGGGTAGGCGAGGTATGCCGCCAGTTCTGCCAGCGGGCCGCGCGTGGCGGCCGCGGGCGCCATGGCGGGCGTGGGCGGGTCGGCTTCGTCCGCCCCGGTGGCGGAGACCGTGGCGCGGGCCGCGGCGGCCTCGGCGATGCGCGCCGCATACGCGTCCAGCAACGCCGCCAGGCGCGCGTCCAGCCTGACGCGGGCCGCGCCAGCGTGGGCGGCGGCGCGCCGGGCCAGCGCTTCGATGAATTGGAAGCCGACCGGATCGAGGCGGTCGTCGCCGCGCTCGCGCCAGGCCTGCAAGGCGGCGAGCGTGGCGTCGCCGGGCGGTTCGGCCGGCGCTGCCGGTTGCGCGCCGTCCATCAGCGCCGGGCCAAGACCGCCATCACTGGCCACGCGGGGTCTCCGTGCCGTTGGACGGCTTGGGAATCGGCGTGATTTCGACCCGGCGGTTCTGCGCGCGGCCGTCCTCGTCGGCGTTCGAGGCCACCGGCTGCTCGGCGCCGAAAGCGGCGGCGAACACCAGCGACGACGGCACGCCTTCGTCGATCAGGGCGCGGGTGACGGTCAGCGCGCGTTGCGCCGACAGGTCCCAGTTGTCGGCAAAGCGCCGGTTGCCTTCGCGCACCAGTTGGTCGTCGGTAAAACCGCTGACCATCAGGATCTCGTCGTTGTTCTTCAAATAGGCCGACAGCGGCGCGATCAGGCTTTGCAGCACCTCGCGGCCTTGCGGCTGCAACTGGTCGGAATTGAGCGCGAACAGCACGCTGCCGCTGATGCCGATGCGGCCGTTGATCAGCGTCACGCGGCCGGCCGCCAGCGGCGCGGCCAGGGCCTGTTCCAGTGTCTGGCGGCGCTGGGTCTCCTCCTGGCGCTGTTTGACCTCGCGTTCGAGCTGGGTCGACAGCTCCAGCTGCACGGCCACCACGCTCACCAGGATCAGCACGAAGGCGCCCAGCAGTACTGACATCAGGTCGCCGAACACGGCCCAGGTCGGCACCGCCGGTTCGACGCCGCCGTCGATGTCCTCGCCCGCGCTCATGCCGCTTGCGCTCCGGCGCTGGCAGCGCGCTGGCTGGCCAGCTCGCGCAGGTTCTCGACGATCTGCTTCTGCGACATGGTGCTCAGGTCGACCACCTCACGCGCCTGCGCCACGTAGTAGGCCAGTTGCTCGTCGCCACGCGCGATCGACTTGTCCAGCGCCGCCTCGATGCGCTCCAGATGCGCCACCAGCTTGTCGTTGGATTCGCCGAACAGGCGCACCGCGGCGCCGAAGGCTTCGCCCAGGCTGGCCACCTCGGCCGCGCCGCTGGTCACCTGCGCGGCCACGTCGTCCAGGCGCTCGGTTTCGGCTTCAACCTGCTGGGTGAATTGCGCGCCGACCCGGTCCAGCAAATCCGAGGACGACGACACCAGCGCGTCCACCGCGCTGCGCTGCTCGCTGGAGGCGTGGTTGACCGCGTCCAGCAGCGTCGCCAGCGTGTCCAGCAGGCGGTTGCGCTCTTCCAGCATGGCGTTGTCGTAGGCCAGGCTGTCGGACAGTTTCTGCCGCAGTTCGCCGATGACCTCGGCGGCCGCGCGTGGCGCCTCGGAGGCGGCCTGCACCAGCTGGCCGATTTCGGCGATGGTGCCGCTGGCGTGGGCTTCGGTCTGGACGGCGATGTCCTGGGCGGTCTGCGCCAGGGTGGCGCAGATCTCCTGCTGCAGGGCGGCGCTGCGTGCGCCGGCCTGTTCCCATTCGTGGCGCAGCGCCTCGGCCATGCGGCCCAGCTCGCCGGTCCAGGCGGCCAGGCGTTCCTGGTCGCGCGCGGCCAGTTCGGCCTGCAGGCCGGCCTGCGACTGGCCCAGGGTCTGCAGCAGCGATGCCGAATGCTGCTCGAAGGCGGCCGCGGCGGTGGTCAGGGCCTGCTGATTGTCGCTGGCCAGTTTCTCGTTGGCCAGTTCCTGGCGCACCTGGGCATCGCTCCAGGCCTGCGTGACGCCGCCGGCCGCCGTTTCCAGGCGAGCCGAGAGGTTTTCCAGCAGCGCGGCCTGCGCCTGGGTCTGGGTGGTGAGGTCTTGCCCGGTGCGCGCCAGCAACTGTTCCAGTTCCTGGTGGCGGGCGGCGGTGAGTTCGCCGGCCTGGCGCCATTCGCGGCCCAGATCGGTGGCGATGGCGCCGAGCGAGGCGTGCCAGGCCGCCAGGCGCTCCTCGTCCCGCGAGGCCAGGGCGGCCTGCAGGTCGGCATGCGATTGGTCCAGCGTGCGCAGCAGCGAGGCGGAATGTTGTTCGAAAGCGGCGGCCGCGGCGGCCAGGGCCTGCTGCGTGTCGCCGGCCAGCTTTTCGCTGGTCAGTTCCTGGCGCACCTGCGCCTCGGTCCAGGCCTGGGTCACGCCGCTGGCGGCCGATTCGATGCGGGTGGCGACCGTGTCCAGCAGCGCGGCCTGTGCTTCGGCACGGGTCGTCAGGTCCTGCGCGGTCTGCGCCAGCGTCTGGCTGACTTCCTGCTGGCGGGCGGCGGCTTGCGCGCCGGCCTGCTCCCATTCGCGGCCGAGCTTGTCGGTGAGGGCGCCGAGCGTGCCGGCCCAAGCGGCCAGGCGCTGCTCGTCGCGGGACGCCAGGGCGGCCTGCAGGTCGGCGTGCGACTGGTCCAGGGTGCGCAGCAGCGTCGAGGCGTGTTGCTCGAAGGTGGCGGCGGCGGCGGCCAGGGCCTCGCGGTTGTCGCCGGCCAGCTTTTCGCCGACCTGCGCCTGGCGTTCCAGCGCCTCGTGCCATTGCGCCGAGACGTTGCCGGCGGCGCTTTCCAGGCGGGCCGAGACGTTCTCCAGCAGGCCGGCCTGGGTCTGCGCGCGCTCGGTCAGTTCCTGCGCGGTGTGGGCCAGCGCCTGGTTGATTTCCCGCTGGCGTTCGGCGGCCTGCGCGCCGGCCTGCTGCCATTCCTGGCGCAGGGTGGCGGACAGGGCGCCCAGGGTTTCGGTCCACGCGGCCAGGCGTTGCTGGTCGCGCGAGGCCAGCTCGGATTGCAGGGCGGTGTGCGATTGGTTCAGCGTGCGCAGCAACGACGCCGAATGCTGCTCGAAGCTGGCGGCGGCGGCCGTCAGCGCCTGCAGGTTGTCGCCGGCCAGTTTCTCACTGGCGCGTTCCTGGCGGCTCAGCGCCACGTTCCAGGCCTCGGACATGCTGCCCGAGGACGCTTGCAGGCGCTCGGACACGCTGTCCAGCAGGGCGGCCGAGCGTTGTTCGAAGGTCTGGGCGAAGCGTTCCAGCGAATCGCGCAGGTCCTGCGCCAGCGTTTCGCTGGCGCGCTGCTGGCCGGCCAGTGCCTGGTTCCAGATGCCCGCCACGTCGCGGGTGGCGGCTTGCAGGCCGGCGGTCATGCCGTCCAGTTGGCGCTGCACCGCCTGGGTCACGTTGTCATGCAGCGAGGCGGTCTCGCGCGACAGACCAGCCATGGTGGCTTCGACCGCCGGTTGCAAGGCCGCGCCGGCCGAACGGGCGCTTTCGGCCACGCTCTCCTTCATCGATTGTTCCAGCACGGCGGCCAAGCGCGCGTAGGCGGCCTCGGCCTTGCCCTGGAACGCGTCCTGGCTGGCGAGCTGGCGCTCGTTCAGGGTGTGGTTCTGCTGTTCCAGGTTGCGCATCATGGCGTCCAGGCGGTCGACCAGCGCGGGCATGGTCTCGGCCTGCTGTTGCAGCACTTCGGCCTGGCGTTGCAGCAGCTTGAAGCTCTCTTCGCGCTGGTGCGCCTGGCTGTACAGGCGCAGCGTGGTGGCGGCCTTGGCGTCGAGCAGTTGCGCGGCCAGGATGCGGTCGCGCCGGCACAGGGCGGCCAGCAGGCCGAGCATGGCCGAGGTGGCCACGCCTGCGATCGATGTGCCGAAAGCGAAGCCCAGGCCCTTGACCGGGGCGGCCAGCGAGGCGCGGATGGCGGCCAGGTCGGTGGCGCTTTCCAGGGCGGTGCCGGTGCCGCGCAGCGTCACCACCATGCCCAGGAAGGTGCCCAGCATGCCCAGCAGCACCAGCAGGCCGACCAGGTAGGGCGTGAGCGCCGGGCCGGGCAGGCCCACGCGTTCGCCTTCAATGCGCAGCCGCACCGGATTGCGCAGCGCGGCGGGCAACTGGTCGAGCCAGCCCACCAGGCTGGCGGGCGCTTCCGACAGCTTGCCGACCGCGCCCCGCAGGGACGAGGTGGCCTGCTGGTAGCGCAGCAATTCGAGCGCGCCGGCCAGGTAGCAGGCGCAGATCAGCAGCGTGACGGCCAGGGCCAGGGGATTGGTGCCCGCGTAGCCCGCGCCGATCCAGCCGGCCACAGCCAGGCCACCGAGGAAAACAACAATATTGATCAGGTATTTGGACATAGTGTCCCGGTTAGCTGGCGCGAAGGGCGGCAAGCAGCCCTTCGACCGGTTGTAAACGAATATCCAGTTCGGCCAGCAGCACGCTGCGCATATCCTTGCGGAACGTCTCCAGCCACGCGCCCGGCGTGGGCGCGGGTCGTACGGGCGACGGCGCGCCGACTGGCGCCGCCACGCCCGGGCCCGCGCCATTCTGCGGGCTGCCGTCGGGCGCATCCAACGCCGCGGCGTCGGTCGGCGCGTCTGCCCCGGCTGCGGCAGGCGTTTCGGCCGCGGCTTGCGCGTCAGTCTGTGCCGCCGCTTCCAGCGCGGCCTGTTCGGCCTGCCGCAGCCGGTCGAAATGCCCTTGCAGCAGCTTCGGAATCGCGCCCAGCAGGGTCCGCTCGCGCGGCAGCAGGGCGCGGTCCATGATGGCGTCAACCACCGCCAGCCGCGTCATTTCCGGCGTCTTGGCCGCGACCATGCCGCGCAGGCGGCTGCGCAGATTGCCGATACTGGTTTCCATCGTGTGCTGCAACGACAGATAGCGCTGACGGAAATTCGAATAATCGGCATCGTCGGACTGCAGCGCCGCCACCTTGGCGGCCACCTGGCCCGGCATCATTCGTTTGGCGGCCGTGGCCGCGGTGTCGCTGGCGATGGCATCGGCCAGCGTGACGCGCACGCGTTCGCACTCGCGCTCTTCGGCGCTGCTGAACCTGCGCGCGCCGGGCGCGATCGCCGGCGGGCGGTTGTTCAGGGCCGCGGACAGGGCAATCGCGTCGGTCCAGCCGAGCCATTGGCTCAGATGATCGGACAACGGTTGCCGGGATTGCGGCGCGTCGACATCCGTCAGGCGAGTCAGCAAGCGAATGAGCGTCGGGCCGCTTAAACCTGTGCGCTGTGGGGCTTGCAACATACCACCAGAGTCAAAAAGGGGGGAGTTTACACGCTGGCGGCGGCTCGCTGGGGCGGGAAAAGGCCGCCGCGCCTGGACCTGCAACAATTTGTCAGGGCGGCGCGGCGGCGCGGGTCTGAAAAAAGCAGACCGGATCAGGATGCCGTACTCGGACGGCGCACCGCGCGCAGCCGGCCGCTGTTGCCGCCGCCGCAATAGAACACGCCATCGCCATCCGATTCGAGGCCGGAAATGCCTACGCCGGCGGGCATCTGCAGGCGCTCCAGCACCTCGCCGTTGGCCGGATCGACCCGCCGTAATTCGCTGGCGTCGTTTTCCCAGGTGGCGTGCCACAGGCCGCCATCGACCCAGCTGACCCCGGTTACGTAGCGGTCGGATTCGAGGGTGCGCACGATGGCGCCGGTGGCCGGGTCGACCTGGTGGATCTTGCGGTCGGGATAGCGGCCGATCCACAGCATGCCTTCGGCCCAGGCCATGCCGGAATTGCCTTCGCCAGGGGGCGCGGGCACCGTCGACAGCACCTGGCCCGAGGCCGGGTCGATCTTCTGGATGACGTCGCCGGCGATCTGGTAGAGGTGCGTGCCGTCAAAGGCGGTGCCGGCGCGCGCGGCCACGTCGATGGTCTGTATCACCGCGCCGCTGGCCGGGTCCAGGGCGTGCAGCTTTTCGCCGACGGCGATCCAGACGCGGCCGCCATCGTAAGACACCCCGTGCACGTCGCTGACGCCGGGGAAGGGACCGTATTCGCGGAGGATTTCTGCGGGCTTGGCTTTCATGTCGATGTCCTGTTCAAGAAAGAAGACGTCTCCATCCTAGGCATCCGGCGGCGGCAGCGGGAGTAACAATGTCGTCGCGAAACCCGGCAGCGGCGGAGTGATCCAGCGCCGGGCGCGGCCGTGGCCGAACGGCTGCGCCCGGCCGCCAGCGGCCAATGCCTCCAGGGCGCGCTGCATCTGACGCTGGCTCGTGCCCGTGGCCAGGGCCAGGGCCGAACTGGACCACGCCTGGCCATCGGCCAGTAGCGCCAGCACCGCGGCATGCCGCTCCCGCACCGGCGGCGCCAGTACCGCGACGGCGCCATCCGGCGGCGTCAGCACAAACCCCTGCCGGGTAGCGCGGATCTGCGCCAGCGGCCCCAGCGTCGCACGCAGCCGGCCGATCTCCACGCGCAGACGGGCGCGGTGGGTTTCGTCCGGATGGCGGCTGCGGAACGCCTGTGATATCAGCGCCTCGCGCGGCGCATCGCCGGGCCAGGCCTGCCCCAGGGCCTGCGCCAGGGTGAACAGCACCGGCCGGCTGGCCAGCGACACGGTCACGCCCGCGCCGTGCACGGCGTAGCGGCAGGCGTCGATCACCAGCAGGTCCGACGCCAGCAGCGCCTCGACCTGCGCCAGGCGCAATTCCCGGGTCTGGCCGGCCATGTCCAGGCGCGCGGCCGGCGCCTCCAGTTGTGCGTGGGCCTGCCGCACTTCGGCTTGCAGGGCGGGAATGCCGGCTTGCGCGGCGGCCTGCCCGGCACGCGCCAGCGCGGCGCGCGCGGCGCCGGCCTGCACCCGGCGCAGGGCAATGCCGGCCAGGGTCAACTCATGCACCGCGCGCAGCGCGGGGGGAAAGGATGCGGGGTCCAGTTCCGCCAGCAGCTTTTCCGCCGGCCCCAGGTGCCCGATCAGCACCAGGCGGCGGCCCGTCAGATAGGCCGCATACGCCGCGTTGCGCGCATCGCCATGCCTTGCCAGCGTGTCGCGCGCCGCGTCCAGCGCGGCGCTGGGCCAGCCCAGGTCGCGCGCGGCCAGCGCGATCTCGGCCTCGGCCACGACGCAGCGGGCCCGCGCCACCGGCTCGGTGGCGCCAAAGGCGCGGGCGGCGCGCCGCACCAGCACCCGGGCGCGCGCGACGTCGCCCAATTGCGCCAGCGCGATGCCGCGCAGCGCCAGGGCCGGCGCATCGTCGCGCAACGCCACCCGGCCCAGCGCGCCCAGCGGGTCGCCACTGGCCAGCGCGCGCGCCGCGGCCATGATCAGCCCGTCCATGACGATCCCGCCATCGTTGCCGCTCCCCGTCCGCGTCCGTTGCTGGATGCCGCCAATCTACCACCGCGATGCCGGCTCAGGGAGTTCGTCCGCTCGTGCGCGCAGCGCCGATCCGCTGCGGCAGCGCTCTTCATACCCTCCGGGTAGAATCCGAACCGCCCAATCCAGGAAGCATTGACGATGAGCGAGCCTTTTACCGCCGACGAAATCCAGTCGCTTCGACAGCACGGCATTGCCCTGTTCGCCGAGCGCGTCCTGATCGAGGTCCAACCGCCCATGAGCGAGGCGCGCATCGCCGAGATCGAAGCGGCCTGCGCCGGCCCCTTGCCGGATGCGCTGCGCGACCTGTGGCGCCTGACCGCTGGCGGTGAGTTGGCCTATGACCTGCATGCGCGGATGGACGGCAACGAAGAAGCGCTCAGTTGGTCCGAGCTGTTCTATGACGGCAGCGACCATTACCGTGACCTGGCCGGCTGGATCGAGCACGAGCAGGAATGCGCCGACGAGGCCGCCGCCGAACGCGGCGAGGCCTGGGATGGCAAGCTGCGTTATCTGCCGATCGGCGGCTTCGAGTACTGCGACCGTATTTATGTGCGCGTGGAACCGGGCCCGCATGTCGGTAGCGTCGTGGCCTGGAAGCAGGGGCTGCCGGGCTGGACGCATGCGTTGCAGCAGGATGCCATCGCGACGGTCGCGGCCGACCTGCACGAGGCCTTTGCCGCGCTCTACCTGGAGGAAGATCCCGAGGAACCCGACAGCACGGGTATACGGGTGCTGGAATACCTGGACGAGCGCGTGGCCGATCACGGCATGGCGCAAGCCTTGGCGGACAAGCTGGTGGCGTTCTACCGGCGCGCGTTGCTGGACTGGCGCGCGCCGTTGGCGGCCGGCACGCTGGGACAGGCGCCCGGGCTGGCCAGATTGGCCTTGCGGCATGCGTTGTCCCGTGACGATGGCGCGCTGGTGGCCCAATTGGCGGCGCAGGGCGTGGGCTTTGGCCAGCCGTTGCGTGGCAGCGCGATGGCCCTGGAGGTGGCGCTGACGCAGCATGCCTACGCGGCGGCGCGGGCGCTGCTGCAGGCCGGCACGCCGGTCAGCGCGGAGGCGATCCATCGATTCGATCGCAAGCCGCCCGCGGACCTGGTGGCGCAGTTGCTGGCGCGCGGCGCGCGGGCCGACGGCCTGGGCGTGGCGCGCTGCGTGGCCTGCGGGTCGCCCGAGGCCGCGCGCGTGATCGCCGCCGCCGCGGGCGAGGGGATCGCGGCCGCATATGCCGAGGCGCGCGATGCGATGGCGGCCCGCTACGAGGAAGACCTGCGCCGCGTGCGGGCCGGCAAGTTGGGGCATTACCTGGGCGCGGACGGCCTGGCCGAACGGGTCGCCAATTTGCGCGCGTTTGTGCTGTGAGGCGGCCGCCGGCGTGCGTTAGCGCGCGCCGTCCCGCCAGGTGGCGTCGGAGGTTCCCAAGGCGCTAGCCGGGTAATCCCACGATTGCGGCGTGTCTGCGATCCGCAGCGGCGGCTTGATGCGCCGCGCCGGACCCCACGAGGTTGCCTCGACCTGCGCGGACCAGTCCGCGTCGCTTTCCGGCGCCAATGCCGGGCCGCCTTCGAGCAAGCCGCCATGCGTGACCAGCAACTGCGCGCTGCGGGCCAGCGATGCGCGCGTCGTGCTGCCCGCGCCGGTGGTCAACCGTTCGGTCAGGCCCCGGAGCGCCGCGGCCGCCATCAGGTAGCCGGTGGCGTGGTCCAGCGCCTGGCACGGCAACGGCACCGGGCGGTCGCTGCCCTTGGCGCGCATGCCGGCGTCGGCGATGCCAGTGCTCATCTGCACCAGGCTGTCGAAGCCGCGCCGTTCCCGCCAGGGGCCGCTCCAGCCATAGGCATCGAGCGATACGTCGACCAGCGTCGGGTTGAGCTGGCGGCGGCGGTCGGCGTCCAGCCCCAGGCGGGCGAGGGCGTCGGCGCGATAGCCGTGAATCAGCACGTCGGCCTGGGACAGCAGGCTTTGCAGCGTGGCCCGGCCGTCGGCGGACTTGAGGTCCAGGCGCGCGCAGCGCTTGCCCAGCACCACCTCGGGTACGGTGCCGGGTTCGTCCCAGCCGGGCGGGTCGATGCGCAATACGTCCGCGCCAAAGCCCGCCAGGAAGCGCGTGGCCACGGGGCCGGCCAGGATGCGGGTCAGGTCCAGCACGCGCAGGCCTTGCAATGGACGTTGGCGCGCGATGCGCCAGCCGGGGCGGGCGCCGCCGGCGCTGGCGGCGCGGTGCAGCAGGGGTTCGGCGGCGACGCTTTGGCCTTGCGGGTGTTGGCGCCAGGCGTCCAGGCCGCGCATGGCGGCGGCGCAGCCGTTGCGTGCGACCACCGCCGCTTCCAGGTCGTCGGCGCGCCAGCGCGCTACGACGCGGGCGACGGCATCGCGGTCGGCGGCCACGCCCAGGACGGCCAGGGCGGCATCGCGGTGATGGGTCGCGTTGGTGTGCAGCCGGATCCAGCCGTCCGCGGCGAGGTAGTCGCCGGCCACGGGGTCCCACAGCGGCGGTGAGGTCCAGCCGACGGGGCGCAAAGTGGTGCCGAACCAGAAGGAGGCCAGGCGTTGGTCGACCTCGACGGCCGGCACGGCGGCTTCACCGGCAAGGCCTGCGCCGGCTGCCACGAATTCCGCCATGGCCAGTCCGGCGGCGCCGATGGCGGCGGTGGCGAATTCCGTGACGGCGAAGACGGAGGGCAGCGCGCCGTGGCCGGTAACGGCCACGCGGCCCAACAGCGCCGGATGGCCGCCCGCCGCCAGCCAGAACTGGCGCAGATAGTCGGCGGTGGCGGGCGAGGGCGGGACGGGGCGATCGGTGGTGGACATGAGGCTTCCTGGTCGTCGGGCATGGCGCCAGGATTATTCTTCTCGTATTAATTGTCAATATTGATTAATGTAATCAACTTATTGTCGTTCTGCTTCTGCTCGCCTCCCGACTCCTGGACCGTCATGCCCGATTACCTGACTTCCGCCGCCGCCGCCGCCCGCCTGGGCGTGTCGCGCCAGACCCTGTACGCCTACGTCAGCCGCGGGCTGCTGCACGCCGAGGCCGGCGCCACGCCGCGCGAAAGCCGCTACCTGGCCGAGGATGTCGAACGCCTGGCGGCGCAGCGCACCCGGGGACGTAAGCCGAAAGAGGTGGCCAAGGCGACGTTGAACTGGGGGCTGCCGGTGCTGGAGTCGGCCATCACCTTGATTGAGGATGGCCAGTTGTTCTATCGCGGCGAAAGCGCCGTGGCGCTGGCCGCGTCGCGCCCGGTCGAGGCGGTGGCGGCGCACCTGTGGCAATGCGGCGAGGCGCTGGCGTTCGATGCGCCCGCGCCCGTGTTGCCGCAGGATCTGGCGGCGCTGTTCGCGCGCCATCGCGGCCAGCGCGCCGAGGCGGCGCTGCTGCCGCTGTTCACGGCGGCCAGCGATGACGATGCGACCGCGTTGTGGCAGCGCTCGCCCGAGCGCCAGGCGCAGGGCTGCGGCGCGCTGGTGCGCACCCTGGCGGCCTGCCTGTTGCAGGCCGCGCCGGACGACGCGCCGATCCACGCGCAGTGCGCCCGCGCCTGGGGCGTGGACGCGGCTGGCGCGGATCTGATCCGGATGGCGCTGGTGCTGTGCGCCGACCACGAACTGAACGCCTCCAGTTTCACCGCGCGCTGCATCGCGTCCACCGGCGCCAGCCTGCGCGCCGGCATCGTCGGCGGGCTGGCGGCGTTGACGGGCGGCCGCCATGGCGGGACCACGGCGCGCGTCGAGGCGATGTGGGATGAGCTGGAACGCGGCGAGGGCGGGGCGGACGCCGGCCAGCGGCTGGCGCGCGGCTTGCGCGAGCGGCTGGCGCGGGGCGAGGACCTGCCGGGTTTTGGCCATCATCTTTATCCCGCCGGCGATCCGCGCGCCAGCGCTTTGCTGGCGCGGATACTGCCGCGGCGCCCCGAGTGGGCGGCATTGATCGAACAGGCGTTCGAACTGGCGGGGCAGCGGCCCTCGGTGGACTTCGCGCTGGTGGCGGTGCGGCGTCATCTGGGGCTGCCACCGGGCGCGGCCTTCGGCCTGTTCGCGTTGGGACGCTCGATCGGCTGGCTGGCGCATGGGCGGGAGCAGCGCGCCAGCCCCGATGTGATCCGGCCGCGCGCGGCCTATACCGGCATTCATCCGGACGCGGTATAACGGCGGCGCCGTGGCGCGGGCCGCCGCCGGCCCGTCAGGCCTTGGACAAGGTCACCTTGCCGAAGGTCATCCAGACGTGCGCGGTATCCGAGGCCTGCGCGCGGTACGAGCCGCTGGCTTCGCCCAGCCGCATGGCGACGGCGGTGAATTCCCAGGCCAGGGCGTCGTCGCACGGCACCTTGCGTTGGGTGTATGCCTCCAGGCCATGGGCCTTGCCGAAGGCCAGCGCAAGCTGGGCGTGTTCGGCCAGTTCGGCGGGCACCGAGGGATGATCCCAGCCCCACAGGAAGCTGCCGTCCTCGCTGTTGGAGGTGCCGACGATCTGCACCGGCGCCTGGGCGGTGATGCCATCGGGCAGCAGGAACACGATCAGGCCGCTGTCCATGTCCACGGACCATTGCCCGGCCTCGTCCAGGTGCCAGGTGGCGCAGTGCGCCGAGGTGGCGGCGCGCATGCCCTCCAGGCTCTGGGCGATGTAGGCGGAAACGTCGAAGGGCTGCGAGGTGTCGGACATGCGGGGCTTTGCGGGTGATGGAAAACCGATAGGGTACCCGCAAAGACCTGCCGCTGTTCGCCGCTAGCGGGCGCTGGACGGCGCGAAGCGCTGCGCCAGTTGGTCGCAATGCCGCGCCAGTAGGGCGGCATCCACGCCCACCGCCGTGAACAGGCTGCCGGCTGCCATGTAGCGCCGCGCCAGCGTCTCGTCCACGGTCAGCACGCCGGGCGCCTTGCCGGCCTGGTGGATGCGGGCGATGGCGGTTTCGACGGCGGCGACCACGCGCGGGTGGCCCGGCTCGCCGGGATAGCCGAGACTGGCGGCCAGATCGGCCGGGCCGATGAAGATGCCGTCCACGCCGTCGACCGCCGCCATGGCTTCCAACTGCTCCAGCGCTTCGCCGGTCTCGGCCTGGATCAGCAGGCACAGTTCGTTTTCGCAGTGCCGCATGTAGTCGGCGACGCGGCCATAGCGAGTGGCGCGCACCGTGCCGCCGACGCCACGCACGCCGCGCGGCGCGTAGCGCATGCCGGACACGGCCTGGCGGGCTTCGTCGGCGTTCTGCACGTACGGCAGCAGCAGCGTCTGCGCGCCGATGTCGAGGTAGCGTTTGATCTGCAGGTTGTCGTTCCAGGTGGGGCGCACCACCGCGTGGGTGGGATAGGGCGCGACCGCCTGCAGTTGCGCCATGACGGTGGGCAGTAGCGCGGGCGTGTGCTCGGTGTCCAGCAGCAGCCAGTCGAAGCCCGAGCCGGCCACCAGCTCGGCGCTGTTGGCGGTGGCCAGCGTGACCCACAGGCCGGTCTGGTGGCATTGTGCGCGCAGCGCGCGCTTGAACGGATTGGCGGGAAGTTGCATCGCTGGCCTCGTCAGGAAAAATGCGCCGAGATACTGCCCAGCGGGCCGTAGTCGGCATGGATGGTGTCGCCCTTGGCCACCGCCACGGTGCGGGTGAAGGAGCCGGCCAGCACGATGTGGCCAGCCTCCAGACCGGTGTCGTGCGCCGCCAGCTTGTTGGCCAGCCAGGCGATGCCCAGGGCCGGATGGCCCAGCACCGCGGCCGACACGCCCGACTCCTCGATCACGCCGTTCTTGAGCAGCAGCGCCGCGACCCAGCGCAGGTCGACCTCCAGCGGCTTGACCGGGCGGCCACCCAGGATGATGCCGGCGCAGGCGGCGTTGTCGGCGATGTTGTCGACGATGCGGCGCGGATACTTGCTGCGCCCGTCGATCAATTCCAGCGCCGGCACCACGTAGTCGGTGGCGTCGAGCACGTCGAACAGCGTCACGTCCGGGCCGCGCAGCGGCTTGCCCAGCACGAAGGCCAGCTCGACCTCGACGCGCGGCACGATCAGCGTTTCAGTGGCGATGGTGTCGCCGTCCTGGAAGAACATGGTGTCGAGCAGGTGGCCGTAGTCGGGCTCGTTGATGCCGACGGTGCTCTGCATGGCCTTGGAGGTCAGGCCGATCTTGTGGCCGCGCAGGCGCGCGCCGGCGGCCAGCTTGCGGGCGATGATGCGCTGCTGGATGGCATAGGCGTCGGCGATCTCGATGCCCGGAAAGGCCTGGTCCAGCTGCGTGGTGGGCACGCCGGTGCGTTCGGCCTCGATGAGCTGCGCGGCGGCCTGCTCGCGTTGTGCGTCGTTCAACATGGCGTGTCCTCAGGAGCGCGCGGCCGCTTCGTCGGCCACGGGGTTGGAGAGCGTGCCGATGCCGGACACTTCCACCTCGACCACGTCGCCCGGCTTGAGAAAGCGCGGCGGATCGAAGCGCACGCCGGCGCCGATGGGCGTGCCGGTCGAGATGACGTCGCCCGGCTTGAGCGTGGTCCAGATCGAGATGTAGCGGATCAGTTCGGCGAACGGGAACATCAGGTTGGCGGTGCTGTCGTGCTGGCGCACCTGGCCGTTCACGCGGGTGGTGACCGTCAGCGGCGCCTGCGGGTCGAAGGCGTCGGCGCTGACCAGCCACGGGCCCATGGCGCCGCTGGCGTCCCAGTTCTTGCCCTGCGTCACGTTGAACTTGCCATGGCGCAGCCAGTCGCGCACCGTGCCTTCGTTCAGGCAGGTCAGGCCGGCGATGTGCGACCAGGCGTCCTCGGCGGCGATGCGGCGGCCGGCCTTGCCGATGACGATGGCGATCTCGCCTTCGTAGTCGAGCTGCTCGGATTCGGGCGGGCGCAGCAGCGGCTGGCCGTGGCCGACGAACGATTGCGGAAAGCGCGGGAACACGCTGGGGTATTGCGGCGGCGCGCTGCCGTCCTGGTATTCCTCGTTGCGGTGGCCGTAGTTGACGCCCACGCAGATGATCTTGCCGGGGTTGGCGATGGGCGGCAGCAAAGTCAGCGTGGATAGCGGCAGCGTGGCTTGCAGGCGTTCGGCGGCCGCCGCCAGGCGCGGCAGGGCGCCCGCGGCCACCGCCGCCTGCAGGTCGGCGTGGCCCTGGCCGCCCAGGTCGACCACGGCGTCGCCGCGCAGCAGGCCGAAGCCGGCGCGGCCTTGATGTTCAAAGGACAGGAATTTCATGCGTCGAATCCAAAGAGGCGGGCCGGGTTGTCGACCAGGATTTTCTTGAGGGTGGCGCCGTCGCCGGCGTAGCGCGCCAGTTGGTCCACCAGCCGGCCTTCGTCGGGCGGCTGCTTGACCGACACCGGGTGCGGCCAGTCGCTGCCCCAGACCACGCGGTCGGGGTTGGCGGCGATCAGCGCCTGCGCCAGCGGCACCACGTCGTCCCAGGGCGGGCCGCTGCGCGACAGCTTTTCCGTCAGCGACAGCATCACCCAGAAATTGCCGCGCGCCAGCAGTTCCACCAGCTTGCGGCGGGTGGGATCGGCCGCGCCGGCGCCGGGGTCGGCGCGGCCCATGTGGTCGATCAGCACCGGGATGTCCAGGCGCTCGAACTGCGCCACCTGGGCCATCATGCCGTCGGGTTCGGGTTGGAACTTGGCGTACCAGCCCAGCTCGCGGATGCGGGCGATGGCGCGCTCGAACACCGCGGGTTCCATGCTGATGCCCAGGCCTTGCCGCGTGAAGCGAGCGCCGCGCACGCCAGCGTCGTGCAGCCGGGCAATGTAGGCGTCATCGCGCTCGGCCAGCACCAGCGCGTTGGCGCAGCCGCGATAGCCGGGGCCGGCGGCCGCCAGGCCGTCCAGCACCACCTGGTGGTCGGCGCCATAGGTGGTGGCCTGGACAATGACGCCGCGCTCGATGCCCAGCAGGCGGTGCAGGCCCAGCGCGGTCTCGATGGTGGCGCTGGGCATTTCGTAGGCGGCGCCGGGGCGCACCGGGTAGCGGTCGGCCGGGCCGAAGACGTGGAACTGGCTGTCGCAGGCGCCCGGCGGCAGGCGCCGCGCTGGCGCGGTGGGATGCGGGTTGAAGGGTAGGTATTGCGGCATGTGGTTCCCTCAGTCCAGCACGGCGACGAAGTCGCATTCGATCAGCTTGTCGCCGTCCAGGTCGGCCTGCATGGTGTGGCGCGCGGGCCGGTCGGCGGGATCGGGAAAGGCGCGCAGCCAGACAGCGTTGAGCGCCGCGCGCTGCGAGCGGTCGCGCATCCACACGGTCATCTTGGCGATGTTGGCCAGCGAGCCGCCGCCGGCCTGGACGATGCGGCGCACGTGATCGAACATCAGTTCGCATTGCCGTTCCAGCGTGTCGCCATAGGCGCCGGTGGCGGGGTCGGTGCCCTGGATGCTGCCCGAATACAACTGCCTGCCGACGCGGCAGGCGGCGGGGATGGGGTTCTTGTGGCTGAAGCCGTCGGCGTAGATGCTCTGTCGTGTCATGGTGAGCCTTAATTGGCGGTAATGCCCGCGCGCTTGATGATGGGCGTCCAGCGCGCGTCCTCGGCGGCCAGATAGCGGGTGAAGTCGGCGGGGGTGCTGGCCTGCGCGTCGGCGCCCAGCTCCTTGAAACGCTGGATGATCTCGGGCTGGCTCAGGATCTTGTCGAGCGCCTGACTCAGGCGCGCCAGCACCTCGGGCGGCGTGCCCTTGGGCGCCAACAGGCCGGTGAAGGTGGCCGCCTCCATGCCCGCCACGCCAGCCTCGGCGAAGGTCGGGACGTCCGGCAGCGACGGCACGCGCTTGGCGGTGGTCACCGCCAGGGCGCGGGTGCGGCCTTCCTTGATGTAGGGCAGCGATACCGAGATTTGGTCGAAGTTGAAGTCCACCTGGCCGCCCAGCAGGTCGGTGGTGGCGGGGGCGTTGCCCTTGTATTGCGCGGTGGTCCAGCGCGCGCCGGTCAACGATTGCAGCAGTTCGCTCACCAGATGGTTGGTGGTGCCGGCGCCGGGCGAGGCCATGTTGAGCTTGCCGGGTTCCTTCTTGGCCAGCGCCAGCAGTTCGCCCAGGGTCTTGGCCGGCAGGCCGGGCCGCACCTGCAGCACCAGCGGCGTGTAGGACACCGAGCTGATGGGTTCGAAATCCTTGTCCCACTTGTACGCCTGGCGCTTGAAGATCAGCGGACTGAACAGCAGCGGGCCGTTGGCGGCCATGAACAGCGTGTAGCCGTCTGGCGCCGAGCGCGCCACCTGTTCGCCGGCGATCATGCCGCCCGCGCCGGGCTTGTTCTCGACAATGAACGGCTGGCCGAAAGCGGCCTGCAGCCCCGGGCTGATCAGGCGCGCGGCCACATCGACGTTGCCGCCGGGCGGGTAGGGCACCACGATTTTCACGGGTTTGTCGGGCCAGGCGGCCTGGGCCAGCGTGGTCGCGGCCATCAGCGCCAGGGCGGCGCCAGCCTTTGCAAGCGGGGTCATGGTTTTGTCTCCAGTGTGTGGGGGTGTTGTTGTTTTGGGAAACTCTAGAAACTTGGCCGCGCGGCGACAACGCCAAAAATTCCGAAAAGTCCGTATGTTGGACTTATTGCGGCAATCGCGGTTTGCCCCGATTCACCACTTGGCCAAAAACCCGGGAAAATGCCCTGAAAGCGTGGGGCGGCGGCGATGCCGTGCCGTCCCGACAGGTTCAACATATGGACGTCTTGTGATGCGTATCGCCGCCCCGGAACTCAGCCCCGAACAAACCTACAAACTCATGAGCGGCATCGTGGTGCCGCGCCCGATCGCCTGGATCACCACGCTGGGGCCGGGCGGCAAGGTCAACCTGGCGCCGTTCAGCTGCTTTACGTTCGTGTCGAACACGCCGCCGATGCTGGGCATCAACATCGGCCGCAAGGCCGGCCGGCGCAAGGACACCGCCAACAACATCCTGGAGCACGGCCATTTCGTGGTGAATATCGGCAACGCCGGCCTGCTCGACGCCATCCACGACAGCGCCGAGGAGCATCCGCCGCAGGTCAGCGAGGCCGAGCTGCTGAACCTGGACGTGCTGGCGGGCGAGCACATCGCCACGCCGCGGCTGGCGGCGGCGCCGGTCAGCCTGGAGTGCACGCTGCACAGCGTGATCCCGTTCGGCGACACCGGCGCCGAGTTCTTCGTGGGCGAGGTCAAGCTGTTCCACATCCGCGACGGGCTGGCGCGCGACGGCAAGATCGATACCACCCTGCTCGATCCGGTGTGCCGCATCGGTGGCCCGAACTATGCGCTGCTGGGGCCGCTGGTGACCAAGCGGGCGCTGCGCCAGACGCCCAAATCCGTCATGGGCAAGGACGCGGCATGAACCCGCAGGACGAGGGCGCGGCCGACGAGGCGCTGCCCGGCGCGCAGACGGTGCGCCGCGCCATGGCCATTCTGCGGCTGGTGGCGTGCGGCCAGGAGCGCGGCGTGCGCCTGATCGACCTGGTGCGCATGTCGGGGCTGAACCGGCCGACCGTGCACCGGCTGCTCAAGACGCTGATCCAGGAAGGCGCGGTGGAGCAGGACGCGGCCACGCGGCGCTACTTGATCGGCCCCGAAATCAGCCTGCTGGGCCTGGCGCGCACGCGCCGCTTTCCCTTGCTGACGCTGGCCGATCCCTATCTGGCGGAGCTGGCCGACCAGGTGGGCGACACGGTGTTTCTAAGCGTGCGCCATGGCCACGATTCGATCTGCATTGGCCGCAAGACCGGCCATCATCCGATCCAGGTGTTGTCGATCGAGGTTGGCGTGCGCCGGCCGCTGGGGCTGGGGGTGTCGGGCGTGGCGCTGCTGTCGTGCCTGCCGGATGCCGAGAGTGCCGCCATCGTGCAGGCCAATACCGCGCGCCTGGCGGTGGCAGGGGAACGGGCCGGGGACATCCTGGCGCGGGTCGAGCAGGCGCGCGCCAGCGGCATCGCCCATGCGCCCGCGGGGCTCATGCCGGGCACCAGCGCGGTGGCGCTGCCGATCCGCGCCGACAGCGGCGAGCCGTTGGGCGCGGTGACCGTCACGGCGATGGCCGAGCGCCTGGCGGGCGGGCGGCTGGCGCAGGTGGTCGAGCGCATGCGCGACCGCGCCCAGGCGATTGCGCGGCGCCATGCCGAAGTGCATGAACGGCGGCGTTGAACGCAGAGGTCAGTTGCCGGGACGCGCCAGCACGTAGACGCGGGTGTCGCGGCCATAGTGCGTCTCGATGGCGCGGAAGGTGAAGCCCAGTTTCTCCAGCACGCGCTGCGAACCCAGGTTGTCGGGCCAGGTGACGGCCACCAGCGCCGCCGCGTCGAGCGTGCGCCAGGCGTACTCACAAAGCTGGCGCGCCGCCTGCGTGGCATGGCCTTGGCCCCAGGCCGCCCGTTGCAGGCGGTAGGCCAGCTGCAACGCGCCCGTGTCTTCCAGCCAGGTCAGGCTGATCCAGCCAACCGCGATGCCGCGCGGATCGACCACCGCCCAGTGGCCGATGTCGTCGGGGGGTGTCTGCAACCAGTCCAGCAGTTCCTGGCGGCGCGCCTGCGTGGCCGGCTTGACGCCGGTGCTGTGGCGCATGACCTCGGGATCGGATTCCAGGGCCAGGATCATGGGCACGTCGTCCGCGCGCAGGCGGCGCAGGGTGACGGTTGGGGGGGACGGCATCACGGCGGCGTTCAGTACGTCAGCGGCGCGCCGGTCACGACTTCGTACAGGAACCGGTCGAGCCGTTCGGTCTGGCCGTCGGGGCGGTCGAAGAAGGGCGCGTTTTCCAGGGCCGCCAGCGTCGTCTCCAGGTAGGCGTGGATCAACGGGAAGCGCGGGCCGTGCTCGGCCTCGCCGGCTTGCATCTTGATGGCCAGCAGCGCGTTGATCTCATCGCGCAGCGCGGGGTCGGTGACCATGGTATCGGCCAGGTCGGCAAAGCGCATCGGCGGGATGCCGCGGCCGCTGTCGATCCATTGCGCGGCCAGCACCGGACGCAGCACGTACAGGTACTTCTTGAGCCGCACGGTGTCGCCCTGCAGCGATTCGCGGAAGTTGCGGCCGGCCATGGATACGTAATGCCAACGGCCTTTCATGTGCGAGAAATACTCGCTGCGGAAGTGCCGCAGCCAGGCGCTGGTGGCGTCGTCCTGCCGGTACAGCACGGGCGAATCGAGCCATTCGAACAGGGTGGGATTGGAGCCGCGCAGCAGTTGCAGCGCCTTGCGCAATTCCCATCCGGACACGTCCAGTTCGTCGTCGATGGGCAGCTCGATCACGTCGCGTTGAGGCGCCACGCGCAGGTACCAGTCCAGCTTGTGCACATACAGGAAGCGCACGTCGTAGTCGCTGTCGGGCGAGGCGAAGCCCCAGCCGCGGCTGCCGGACTCGCAGGCCAGCAGGACGCGCACGTCGTGGCGCTGCTCGATGTGTTCCAGGGTGTCCATGACGCGTTCGCGGACGGCCGGATCGATGGGGTGGGCGCGCAGGATCGAGGTCATGCGCGAAATGCTAGCACTTCGCCGCCGCGTTGCCGTCGTCGCGGCCGGGCCCGCGTTTGCATCTTATGATTAGGCGCCTTATCATTTGCTGCCATATCGATCACCGGACACGCCATGCCACCCCCCATTCCCGCCATGCTGGAAACCAAGCACCATGCCCTGCTGGACGAGGCCGCGCGCCGCGGCCTGGCGTCCTCCGGCGGCATCCAGTTGTGCTTCCAGGTGCTGGCGCTGGCCGGTGCCATCGACCGCGATTGCGCCGCGCGCCTGGCGCCGCGGCAGTTGTCGGAAGGCAAGTTCGTGCTGCTGTTCCTGCTGCACGGGCAGGCCGGCGGCCTGTCGCCGCACGAATTGGCCGCGCGCGCCGGCGTGACCCGCGCCACCGTCACCGGCCTGCTCGACGGGCTGGAGCGCGATGGGTTCGCGCTGCGACAGCCGGGCCAGGACGACCGGCGCCGCATCACGGTGACGCTCACGCCCAAGGGCAGGACGGCGGCGGCGCGGCTGTTCAAGGAACACGCGCAGTGGATCGGCTCGCTGTTCGACGGCTTGTCGCCGGCCGAGCAGCGTCAGCTCGGCGATCTGCTGGCAAAGGTGTGGCGCGGCACCGACAGCGGGCGCGCGGCGTTGGCTGGGGGCACGCCATGAGCGCCGCCGGCCGGGGCGTCAAGGACATTGGCGCCGAGCGCCTGGCGCAGTTGAACGCGGGCGCGCCCGCCACCCACCTGACCGAGTGCCTGGCGGTGGACTTCGCCCTTCTGATGCAGGCCTTGGCGCCCGAGGTCGGCGCCGACGGCATCGCCGCCATGCAGGCCGCGTCGGCGTTGGGCATCTCCAAGCGCATGGCGGTGGCGGCCCGCATCCTGCATGACGGCCTGGGCGCGGCCGGGTTCGCGCGGATGGCATCGCAGGCGTCGGACACCGCGCGCGGCTGGGCCTGCTTCATGATCGGCGCGGCGCCGGACCTGTCGCTGGCGCAACGCCTGGCAAGGATCCGGCCGTTGGCCGACGACGCGCATTTCGGCGTGCGCGAATGGGCCTGGCTGGCGGTGCGGCCGGCGCTGGCGGCCGATCTGGACGCGGCCATCACGCAGTTGCAACCGTGGACGGCGATGCCGTCCGAGCGCTTGCGCCGCTTTGCCAGCGAGGCGCTGCGGCCGCGCGGGGTCTGGTGCGCGCACGTGGCCGCGCTCAAGGCCGACCCGGGGCGGGCCTTGCCGCTGCTGGAGCCGTTGCGCGCCGATCCGGCGGTCTATGTGCAGGATTCGGTGGCCAACTGGCTGAACGACGCCAGCAAGGACCAGCCGGACTGGGTCAGGGGGGTGTGCGCGCGTTGGCTGACGCACAGTCCGGTCGCGGCGACGCAGCGCATCTGCCAGCGGGCGCTGCGGACCATCGGGGCGTAGCGCCGCGGGCTGCGTGGGCCGCGCGGCCAGCGATGGCGATCGCGTGCCGGGGCATGCCGCTCAACCCTGCGCTTCGGCCGCCAGCGCGGCCTGCACGGCAGGGCGGGATTCGATGCGGTGCTGGAATGCCACCAGGGCAGGCCAGCGCGCCAGGTCCACGCCAAGTTGCGGCGCCCAGCGCAGCACCACGTACAGGTAGATGTCGGCCACGCCGTAGCGGTCCTGCACCAGGGCCTGGCGCTCGCGCAGCGCGGCGGCAGCATATTCCAGGCGCTTTTGCAGCCGCGCCTGCCACCACGCGCGCGCCGCCTCGGGCAGGTCGCGGTTGAACAGCGGACCGAAGCCGCCGTGGATTTCCGCCGAGATGAAGTTCAGCCATTCGTGCAGTTGGCTGCGGGCCCAACTGGCGGCGGGCGGGACCAGGCCGGCTTTGGGCCGCAGGTCGGCCAGGTATTGGCTGATGGCGGGGCCTTCGGTCAGCACCTTGCCGCCGTCGATTTCCAGCGCGGCCACGTAGCCCTTAGGATTAATGGCCAGGAAGTCGCCGCCGTCGGCGGTGCGCTTGCTGCGGTTGTCGACCCGCACCAGGTCGAACGGCAGGTCAAGTTCGCGCAGCACGATATGAGGTGACAGCGAGCAGGTGCCGGGGGCGTAATAGAGCTTCATGTGAAACGTCCGGGAGTATCCAGATTGAGGAGGGGACGCCCAGGATCGCCCGATGCCGTGCATTCGTAAAATTACTTCTTCAGGAACATGAAATAAGTATTTCTGATGTCTAAGATCGGCCCACGACGGCGCTAGCCGCCCGTCGCGGGGACGGCGATGGACCATTGGCTGGGCCCGAAGTGGGTATCGAAACGGGATAGGAACGATTGCCCCAGCAGGCCGTCGATGCCCGGACCGAACACGGATTCCGCGTTGGCCTGGACCACGACCGGGACCTGGGTGGCCGCGACCTGGCGGATCTGGATGCGCTTGGCCACGCCCGTGTGCACATCGGCGCTGCCATTGGCCGTCTGGACCGCGACCTTGCGTCCGCCAAGATAGTCGATGCCCGCGCGCTCGGCGAAGGCGCGGGTGATGGCGACCACGCTGGCGCCGGTATCGATGATGAAGGTGCCTTTTCTGCCATTGACCTCGACCGAGGCCAGGATGACCTGGTCGGGCTTGCGGGGGAACGTATCCTTGCCCGAGGCATAGGAGGGGGGGCAATCCCGTTGGCGTTCGTACTCGGCGACAAGCCGTTTGCCGTGCGGATTCTGCGTGCGCGAGGGATCCAGCGACATCCACATGCGCACGGTGCTGGCCGCTTCGCAATGACGCCCGAGCTTCGCCTGCGCCTGGGCGGTGTCGGTGTACACGCCGGAAGCCAGCCGCCGCGGATTGGATGAAAGAGCGATGACTTCAAGGTAATCGGCGAGCGCCAGTTCGTATTGCTGTGTCTGGCTGTAGGCCTGCGCTCGTGTATACCGTATGCGCATGTCGGTGGGGTGTTCGGCGACCAGGCGGTTGGAAATGGCGATGGCCTCCGGATAATTCCGGATCATGAGCAGATCGTCCACGGCCGACAGCAGGAAGCCGTCGGCATTGCCGCATTCGTTGGCGAACGTGATCAATGCCTGGGCAGCCTCTTTGCGATACCCCATGGCTTTGAGCCGCGGCGCCAGGGCGCCCATGGCCTGGCTGTTGCAGGGGGTGGTGGCCAATTGCCGCAGGGCCCGCTGGACCTCGGTATTTGCCAGGTCGCCGCGCGCGATGCCTTGCATGCCCAGTCGTTCGAGCGGCGCGCGCAGCGGGTCCAGCGCACTCGTGGCTTGCGCCGCCGGGGCGGCGGGCGTGGAGGAATCACAACCCGTTGCGATCCCGGCCATGGCAATCAGGGCGAAACGCACCACCTTGCGCAAGGCAGACTGGTCGAGCGGCATTTCCAGTGTCCGTTGAGGGTTGAGCGAGAGCGGAGTTTAGGGAAACGTTATAGCGTTTTGATGACTTCATGCGGACGTGGGCCAAAAGACAGACCACTGCCGCAGCGGCCCATCCAGGGGCGGGGCGGGTGTCGGTAGAATTCCCGGTTTCGAGACGAGCCATTATCTTTTCCATGCCATGATGAACCTGATCCATTGGCGCTTGCTGCTGGCGGTGGTGGACGCCGGCAACATCACCCACGCCGCGAAGCAGGTGGGCATGACGCAGTCGGGCGCCAGCCAGGCCATCGCGCAGTTGGAACATCATCTGGGCGCGCCGTTGTTCACTCGTGAACGGCGCCAGAGCGTGCCCACCGCGCTGGGGTTGCGGGTGGCGCACGAGGCGCGCGCCATGCTGGCCGCGCACGGCCGCATCCAGGCGCTGGGGCGCGAGGCGTCCGGCGCGCCGTCCGGAATGTTGCGGCTGGCCAGTTTCCCGATGGTGTTCTCGACCATCCTGCCGCCGGTGTTGCGGCGCTTTCGCCAATTGCACCCGGCCATCGAGGTGGTGCCGCTGGAAGCCAGCGACAGCGAGATCGAAGACCTGCTGGCGGCCGGCACCGTGGACGTGGGTGTGGTGCTGAATCCGCCCGCGCGGCGCGGCGCCTGTCCGCTGGGCGAGGACGACTGGGTGGCGGTGCTGCCCGCGGCGCATCCGCTGGCGCGCGGCGCGTCGGTGGCACTGGCGCAACTGGTGGCGCAGCCTTTCGTGCTGGCCACCGGCGGCTGCAGTGTGCATGCCGGCAGCTTGGCGGCGGATGCCGGCCTGGCGCTGGCGGACGTGCGCGCCACGGTGATGGAATGGTCCAGCGCTTATGCGCTGGTGCGCGACAACGTCGGCGTGGCGCTGGTGCCCGAGCTGACCTTGCCGGAGAACCGGCGCGGCCTGCGGGTGTTGCCGCTGGCGTCGCCGGTGCGGCGCCGCTTCGCGCTGGCGGCCTCGCCGGCAGCACCCGGGGCGGCCGCCGTGCAGGCCCTGTTCGAGATGTTGCGGCAGGATGACAACCGCGCCTGAGGCGCTGGCGGGTCCGGCGGCGCGCGGTCATCGCGGCGACATGACGCCCGCCTACCATCGTTTCTTTTCCGCGAGGCGCCATGATCATCCGCGATGCGCAGGCCGGCGACAGCGCCGATATCGTTGAACTGCTGGCCCAACTGGGCTATCCCGGCACCGCGGGCTTCGTGCCGGCGAAGATCGAACGCCTGCTGGCGCACCGCGATGCCGAGCTGCTGGTAGCCGAGGACGGCGGCCGGCTGCTGGGCTTCATCGGCCTGCATTTCATGGTGCAGTTGGCGCTGCCGGGGGATTTCTGCCGCATCACCTATTTCTGCGTCGGCGACGCGGCCCGTGGCGGCGGCGTCGGCCGGGCGCTGGAAGAGGCCGCCGAGGCGCTGGCGCGGGCGCGCGGCTGCGACCGCATCGAGGTGCACTGCCACCAGCGGCGCGTGGACGCGCACCGCTTCTATGACCGCCAGGGCTTCCAGGAATCGCCGAAATACCTGATGAAGTCCTGCCGGCCCTGAGGTCGGGCGCCGCCGCGGCGCCCACGGCGGGTTGGCGCGCCCGCGCCGCTCTCGTGTAGTCTTGCCTGTTCCAACGACAAGTCCAAAGGACGGGCATGGAAGAGACAACTGAAGGGGCAACCCGAGCGACCACGCAAGACCCGCCGCGCGACTGGGCGGCGCTGGTCGACGAACTGAACCGCCTGCTGCGGCTCAAGACCACCGTCATCGGCATGAAGCTCTATGAGGACGAGGCGGCGCTGGCCGGCGTGAAGGGGCTGCGGCGCCCCAAGGCCACCCATACCACCGACCAGATCGTCGGCATGGCGGCACGGCTGGGCTGGACGGTGGGCATTACCGGCGACGACCTGGTCGGCGCGCAGTGCCGCGCGGTGATCGGCCTGGGGCCGCAGGACGAGGCCTGGCGCAGCGGCAAGGAATATGTCGGCGTGTGGCACGCCACCGGGGCCGATGCGCGCGCGCGTCAGGAAGCCTTGTCCTGTGTGCCGGCGGGCAAGTACCGCGCCATGGTGGTGTCGCCGCTGGCCTCGGGCCGGCTCGACCCGCCCGACATCTGCCTGGTGTACGCGACGCCCGGGCAGATGATCATCCTGATCAACGGGCTGCAATGGAAGAACTACCGGCGCTTCGACTGGAGCGTGGTGGGCGAGACCGCCTGTGCCGACTCCTGGGGGCGCGCGCTGGCCACCGGGGAGCCCAGCCTGTCCTTGCCCTGTTATGCCGAACGCCGCTACGGCGGCGTGCCGGACGAGGAAATGTTGATGGCGCTGCCGCCGCGCGACCTGCCCATCGCGATCGAAGGCATGAAGGCGCTGGCGGCCAACGGCCTGCGCTATCCGATCCCGCCATATGGCATCCAGAACGATGTGCGCGCCGGCATGGGCGTGAGCTACGCGCAGCCGCCGCGCGGCTGAGGCGGGCCGCCGGGCGGACAGCGGGAGGTCAGGCCCGGCGCATCGCCGCTGCGCCGGGCAGGCGCGGCCGCTCAGGCGCCGGCCAGCGCCGCCGCCAGCGTGCGCGCCGCCGGCCCCAGCGGCTGGTCGATGCGGTGCGCCAGGTAGACCTCGGTGGTCACCTGGCTGCCGCGTCCCAGGCTGCCGGTGGGCAGGCGCAGCAGCCGGCCCTCGGCCAGGTCGCGCTCGACCAGCCACAGCGGCAGCCGGCCCCAGCCAAGGCCGGCCAGGATCAGCGCATGCTTGGTGTCCTGGCCGCTGACGCGGCAGGTCTGCGGCGACAGCACCGCGAAGTCGCGGCCGGCGCTGAGCGTGGACGGGTCGATCTGCACCACTTGCAGGTGATCGGCCAGATCGGGCGCCGTCAGCGGCGCGCCGTCGGCCACGCGCGCGGCCAGGGGATGGGCGGCGCCGACCACGGCCACCATCTGCACCGCCGCCAGCGCCTGCATGGCGATGCGCGGATGGCGGAAATGCTCGCCGGCAATAATGCCCAGTTGGTGGCTGCCATCGAGCAGCGCGGCGATCGGCCCGCCCAGCGGCAGCACTGCCAGGCGCGTGGTGACCGAGGGATAGGCCGCCCGCAGGCGGTTCAGCGCCGCGCCGACCTGCGCGATCGGATACAGCGTGTCCACCACCAGCGACAGTTCCAGCTCCACGCCTTCGCCCAATCCCTGGGCGCGGGCCCGCATGGCGTCGACCCGCAGCAGGATGTCGCGGGCATTGGCCAGCAGCGCCTGGCCCTGCGGCGTCATGACGGGGCGGTGGCCGCCGCGGTCGAACAGCTTCACGCCCAACTGCGTTTCCATGTTGGCAATCGCGTGGCTGACAGCCGACTGCACCCGCGCCAGCTGCTTGGCGGCGGCGCGGAAACTGCCGGTGTCGGCCACGGCGGCGAACACGCGCAGTTGATCCAGGGTGAGGGCATCTATCATCGTGCGTCCTGATCTATTTTCAAGATCGGTTTCATCAAAAGATTATCACTTATCAGAATCGGTTCCGGCCGGCATGCTGGCGGCATTGCAAGCGAGGAGAGGCAAGGATGGACAAGGTGGAAGGCGCGGCGGGTGCCGGTCAGCCGGCGGCGACGCGTTGGGCGGCGGTGCTGGCGATCGTGGGCGCCGGGGTGGTGGCGTCGTTGCAGGTGGGCAAGGTGATCATCGCGGCGCCCTTGCTGCGGCGCGACCTGGGGCTGGACCTGGCCTCGATCGGCACGTTGACGGCGGTGTTCTCGATCCTGGGCGTGCTGGGCGGCATCGCGGCGGGCGGCGTGATCGCGCGCTTCGGGGCGCGCCGCATGCTGCTGTGGGGGCTGGCGACGGTGGCCGCGGGCACGGCGGCGGGCGCGCTGGCGCCGGGCTATGGGGTGTTGCTGGCCTCGCGTGTGGTCGAGGGGCTGGGGTTCCTGCTGATCACGGTGGCGGGGCCGGCGGCCTTGCAGCGCCTGGTGCTGCCGTCCAGCCGCGACCTGGCGTTCGCGCTGTGGAGCTGCTACATGCCGGCGGGCATGGCGATCGCCATGTTGGCCTCGCAGGCCTTCGGTGACTGGCACGCCTACTGGTGGTGCGCCGGCGCGGCCGCCGCGGTCGCGCTGGGCGGCATCGCCGCGCTGGCGCCGCCCACGCCCGCCGGCGCCGGCCTGTCCTGGCGCGGGCTGCGGCAGGACACCTCCGATACGCTGGGCGCGGCCGGGCCGATGCTGCTGGCGGCCTCGTTCACGCTCTACAGCCTGATGTTCTTCGCGCTATTCACCTTCCTGCCGGTGCTGCTGATGGATAAGCTCGGCCTGCCGCTGGCCACGGCCGGGCTGTACAGCGCGGCGGCCAGCGCCGCCAACATCATCGGCAACCTGGGCGCCGGCGTGCTGCTGTCGCGCGGCTGGCGCCGGTCGACCCTGATCGCCTGCGCCAGCGTGGCCATGGGCGTGGTGGCGCTGCTGATCTTCCGCTCGGTGTTTCCGGCGATGCCGACCTTCCTGCTGTGCGTGCTGTTTTCGGCGGTGGGCGGTCTGATCCCGGCGACGCTGCTGGGCAGCGCGCCGCTTGTGGCGCCGCGGCCGGCGCTGACGGCGGCCACGGTGGGGCTGGTGATGATGGGCAGCAACCTGGGGCAGGTGATCGGCCCGGTGACCGTGGGCGGCGTGATCGACCGCTACGGCTGGGCGCAGGCCGCGCTGGTGGTGGCGGCCGCGGCGCTGGGCGGCGTGGCGATTGCGTGGCGGCTGCGGCGCTTGAACGGCGCCCGGTTGTAGCCGCCCGGGGCGGCGCTGCGATTGTCATGCGGACGGCCTATCATGGGGCATCGTCCCCGCTGGAGTCCTCATGTCTACGCCTGCCCCGCGCCTGGTCATCTTCGATTGCGATGGTGTCCTGATCGACAGCGAAATCATTGCCGCCCGCGCCCAGTCGTGCGCGCTGGCCGAACACGGCATCGCCATCACGCCGCAGGAAGCGGCGCGGCGCTTCGCCGGCATTCCGGATGCCGACATGTGGCAGACCTTGCAGGACGAGAATGCCCGCGCCTTGCCGGCGGACTTCCCGCGCCGCTATGCCGACCGCCTGCAGGACACCTTCCGCCAGGAACTGCGCGCCTTGCCCGGGGTGCGCGAGACCTTGGCGGCCTTGCGCCAGCGCGGCATGGACTATTGCGTGGCGTCCAGCAGCACGCCGCCCAAGCTGGAGGCGGCGCTCAAGCTGGTGGGGTTGTGGGAGGCGTTCGCGCCCAATGTATTCAGCACTGCCCAGGTGGCGCACGGCAAGCCGGCGCCGGACGTGTTCCTGTTCGCCGCGCGCCAGATGCGCACCGCGATCCTGGAATGCGTGGTGGTCGAGGACAGCGTGCCCGGCGTGCGCGCCGCCCGCGCCGCGCGGATGCGGGCGGTGGGCTACGTCGGCGCCTCGCACGCCGGGCCGGAGCAGCGCAAGCGCCTGTTGGACGAAGGCGCGTTCGAGGTCATCGACGATCTACGGCGCCTGCCCGAGATCATCTAGGCGGGCGGCAAGGCCGCCGATGTCTCGATCAGGGCCGGCGCGCCGGCGCCCGTCTGGCGGCCGGCGCCAGGCGGCTTTCGGTTTGCACGGACCCTAGGCCGGCACCGGTTCGGGCTTGACCCGCACCGCGCGCAGCACACCGATCATCAGCAGGGCGATGCCGGCCAGGGTCAGCGGCTGCGGCAGGCTGCCGCGCAGCATGAAGGCGTAGGCCAGCGCCGCCAGCGTTTCGAACACGATCAACTGTCCGGCCAGCGCGGTCGGCAGGCGCTGGCTGGCTTCGTTCCAGCACAGCGTGCCGAGCCACGAGGCGAACAGGCCGATGCTGATCATCAGCCCCAGGAACGCCTCGGGGCGCGGCCCCAGCGGCATGGCGAAATCGCTGCCGCTCAGGGCCATGCCGCCCCACAAGAGACCATAGCCGGCCAGCGCCAGCGGCAGCGTGGCCACGCCCTGGGCCGTGGCCCAGGTGCGCGGACTGCGGCCCGGATGGTTGCGCAGCCAGTCGGCGTTGCGCAGCGGATACCAGGTCCAGCAGACCACCGCGCCCAGCGCCAGCACGGCGCCGATCGCATAGCGCGACAGATCGGCGTCGGCCTCCTGGCGCAGCGCCTGCAACTCGACCTGGTTGACGCAGGCGATGCCCAGCGCGATCAGCGCCAGCGACGGCGCCAGCCGCTTCCACGGCAGGCGGCCGTCGCGGCGCGCGTTGCGCAAATTGGCGCTGACGGCGATCACCACCGGGAGCGTGCCGATGATCATGGTCGGCACCGGGCCGCCGGCGCGCTGGATGGCGCTGGCCAGGCACAGGTAGTACAGCAGGTTGCCAATGGCGGCCAGCTTCAGGGCCTCGATCCAGTCGGCGCGGCTGAGCTGGCGCAGGGCCTTGCGGTCGAGCCAGGCCAGGGGGATGGCGATCAGGCCGAAGGCCAGGTAGCGTCCCACCGATTGCAGGGCCGCGGGGTATTCCGGCAGCAGCAGCGGGCCGACGAACACCAGGCCCCACATCAGTCCGGCCGCCAGGGCGTACAGGGTTCCTGCCCACATAGAGATTCCGACTCGTATTCAACGGACGGCCAGTCTAGCCAGCGGGACGGCGGCCGGTCTTGTACCAGATTGCTGCGGCCCGGGGGCGGGCGCGCGGCTCAGGCCCGCACCTGCTTCTGGTAGCGCGCGGGCGTGACGCCGTAGCGGCGGCTGAAGGCGCGGGTCAGGTGGGCCTGGTCGGTCAGGCCGGCGGCCAGCGCGACCTGGGCTGGCGCCTGGCCAGCGGCCAGCAGCCGCTTGGCTTCGAACAGGCGCAGCGCCATCAGTGTCTGCTGCGGCGTGGCATGGGTGTGCGCCTGGAAGCTGCGCAGGAAATGGAACGGGCTGAGGCCGGCGACGGCGGCCAGTTCCTCCAGCGTCAGGCGCCGCGCCAGGTTGGCGCGCAGGTAGTCGATCACCGGCGCGAAGCGCGGCGCGCCTTCGGGCCGGGGCGGCCGCGGCACGCGGGCATGGCGGCGGAACTCGGTCAGCAGCGCGTGCAGGGCGCTGTCGAACGCCAGCGGCTCGCGCGCCTGCCACAGGGCGTCCAGCAGGGCGGTGACGCGCTGCGCGCCGGCGGCATCGTGGCCCACGGCGCAATCGAACCACCAACCGGCTTCGCCGGCCACCTGGGCGACAACATCCGCGTCGATATAGGCCATGCGGTAGCGCCAGCCGCCTTCTGTCTCGGCGCGGCCGGTGTGCAGTTCGTCGGGGTTCATCAGCACCACCGAGCCGGGCGGCGCCAGGTGGTCGGCGCCACGGTAGCGGAAGCGTTCCACCCCGGATTCGATGGCGCCCAGGCCGAAGGCCTCGTGGGTGTGCGGTTCGAAGGCGTGGCGGACGATGTGGGCGCGGTACAGCTCGATGCCGGGCCGGTGCGCCGGACGGCGGAATTCGGCGCGGTCGTTGGGATGGTCGAAGGCCTGCGGCACGCCCGCGAGCGGCGGCTCGGGGCGCGCCTCGGGGGCGGCAGGGACGCCGACGGCACGGGGCGGGGGGCAGACCATGGCGGAATTTAAGCACGTTCGGCGTCCGCCGGGGTCAGCGCACGCGCGGCAGTGGCGCTCAGTCCGTTGCCGGCAACCCCTGCGCCCGCGCCAGCAGCATCTCGCGCTCCCGGGCGTTGCGCGTCATGCCGGCGGCGCGTTCGAACTCCGCCCGCGCCTCGGCGTGACGGCCCAGTTTGGCCAGCAGGTCGCCGCGCACGCTCGGCAGCCAGTGGTAGTTGGCCAGCGCCGGATCGCGCGCCAGGTCGTCGGCCAGATCCAGTCCCGCCTGCGGGCCGAAAGCCATGCCCACGGCGACGGCGCGGTTCAGCGCCACCACCGGGGAGGGCATGGCCTGCGCCAGCGCGTCGTACAGCGCCACGATACGCGCCCAATCCGTGTCCTGCGGCCGCCGCGCGCGGGCGTGGCAGGCCGCCAGCCCCGCCTGCAGCGCATAGGGGCCGCTGGCCCCGCCCAGGCTTTCGGCGCGTTCCAGCGCGGCCAGGCCGCGGCGGATCAGCAGGGCGTCCCAGCGGCCGCGGTCCTGCTCCAGCAGCAGCACCGGCCGGCCCTGGGCATCGCTGCGGGCGTGCAGGCGCGAGGCCTGCAATTCCATCAGCGCCACCAGTCCATGCACCTCGCTGTCGGCGGGCGTCAGTTCGGCCAGGATGCGGCCCAGCCGCAGCGCTTCATCGCACAGCGCCGGCCGCATCCAGTCCTGGCCCGCGGTGGCGGAATAGCCCTCGTTGAAGATCAGGTAGATCACTTCCAGCACCGAGTCCAGCCGTTGGGCGCGTTCCTGCGGCCCGGGCACTTCGAACGGCACGCGCGCCGCCGACAGGCTGCGCTTGGCCCGCACGATGCGCTGGGCGATGGTGGACTCGGAAGCCAGAAAGGCGCGCGCGATTTCAGCGGTGGACAGCCCGCCCAGCAGGCGCAGCGTCAACGCCACGCGCGCCTCGGTCGAGAGCAGCGGATGGCAGGCGGTGAACACCAGCCGCAGCAGGTCGTCGCCGATGTCGTCCTGGCGCGCGGCGTCCAGGGCCTCGACGAAATCGGGCTCGATGTCGGCCTGCAGCGCTTCCAGCTCATGGCCGATCTGCTCATGTTTGCGGCGATGGATGGCGTCCAGCCGCAGGCGGTCGCGGGCACGGTTTTTCGCGGTGGTCATGAGCCAGGCTCCCGGGTTGTCCGGCACGCCGCTGGCCGGCCAGCGCTCCAGCGCGGCCACCAGCGCATCCTGGGCCAGTTCCTCGGCCAGGCCGACATCGCGCACCAGGCGCGCAACGCCGGCGATGACGCTGGCGGCCTCGATGCGCCAGACGGCTTCGATGGCGCGGTGGGTGGCCGCCGATCCGGCTGGGGCGGTCATGCCTGCGGCGTCTGGCCGGGTTCCATGTAGAACACTTCCCAGATGTGGCCGTCCAGGTCATCGAAGCCGTGTCCGTACATGAATCCATGGTCCTGCGGCGGGCGTGGCGCCGTGCCGCCCGCGGCCTGGGCGCGGGCCACCAGGTCGTCGACTTCGGCGCGGCTCTCGCAGGACAGCGCGATCAGGGCTTCGGTGGCGCCCTTGGCATCGGCGATGGGCTTGTTCGTGAAGCCCTGGAAGAATTCCTTCACCAGCAGCATGACGTAGATGTTGTCGCCGACCACCATACAGGCGCCCTGCTCATTGGTGAATTGCGGATTGAAGCGGAAACCCAGGCTCTTGAAGAAGGCCTGCGATTTCTGCATGTCGGCGATGGGGAGGTTGACGAAGATCTGTTTGTGCATGACGGGCCTCGCGGGGGGATTGTGGCGGGAAGGGGCGGTTCACTGGCCGGTGCCGGACAGTTCGCGGAAGCGGTCGATTTCCTGGCCGGGGCCGAAATCCTCCAGCTCGTACACCTGGCGCGCCTCGATGGCGCAGGGCCGGCCGGGGAAGGGGTCGGGAAAACGCAGCGTCCATTGCAGGGCTTCTTCGCGTGAGCGGACCTGGATCATGGTGTAGCCGGCGATCAGTTCCTTGGTGTCGGCAAAGGGGCCGTCGATCACCTGGCGCCGGCCCTGGTCGTCGTAATGCACCCGCCAGCCCTTGGACGACGGCTGCAGGCCGTTGGCGTCCAGCAGCACGCCGGCCTTGGCCAGGGCTTCGTGGTAGGTCGCCATGGCGTCCAGCAGGCTGGCCTCGGGCAGCATGCCGGCTTCGCTGTCGGCGTTGGCGCGGACGATGATCATGAATCGCATCGGGAATCTCCTGGTATCGATGGGCCCGGCCGCAAGGGGCGGCGGGGTCGGCACTGGCACGACGCATGTGGCATGCGCGAATCGACAGGAAAGCGGGTGGATCAGGGTAAGTACCTAGTGCGGTCCAGGCCGCGCGCCGCCCCGCCACCGCCCGTGGCGGTGATCCGGCGCTACATGAAACAGGGCCCCAGCTCGCGCACCTCGACCGTGGCCCAGCGCGCCGCCGGGCATTCGGCGGCCAGCGCCAGCGCCTGGTCGCGATCCTCGCAGTTGAGCAGGAAGAATCCGCCGATCATTTCCTTGGCCTCGGCGAAGGGGCCATCGACCAGCGTGCGCTGGCCGTCGCGCACGCGCAGCCGCACGCCGTCGGCATCTGACTTGAGGGATTCGGCGCGCGCCAGCAGGCCGCGCGCCTGCAGTCCTTCGGCGTAGCGCACCATCTGGGCGTAGACCTCGCGGCCTTCCTCGGGCGTGCGCTCGGCGCGCTGGCCGGGGGGCTCGACGATGAGAAGCATGTACGGCATGGGCGGTTCCTGGTGGCAAGGTCGGCGACAGCGCCGGCGCGCGCGTCACGCGCGGCCGGCAGCCGCCAGATTACGCTGTTTGCGGCGCGCCGGACAGGTTCGAGTCCGCCGCTAGGGAGGCGGGCGCTTCAGGACTTGCCGGCGGCGCCGGCCTTGGCCGTCGCGGCCTTGCCGGCGGCGGCGCTGGCCGGCGTGGCCGCCTCGCCCTTGGCCTCGCCCTTGGCCTCGGCCTGGGCCGGCTTGGCGGGCGCGGTGATGTCCATGATCAGTTCCACGCGCCGGTTGGCCGCGCGGCCCGCCGCGGTGTCGTTGGACTCGATCGGGCGCGTCTCGGCGTAGCCCACCGCGCGCAGGCGCTCGCCCGCCACCCCGTCGCGCACCAGTTCGCGCAGCACGCTGGTGGCGCGGCTGGTGGACAGCTCCCAGTTGGAGGCAAATTGCCGGGTCTGGATCGGCACCGGGTCGCTGTGGCCCTCGACCGAAACCTGGTAGTCGTTCTTGTTGAGGATCGTGGCCAGGCGTTTGATCACGTCCAGGCCCGAGGGGCTGAGCGTGGCCTGGCCCGACGGAAACAGCAGCTCGTTGCTGATGCGAAAGCTCACCGACTGCTCGTTGATGATGACGTCGACCGAGTTGCCCAGGTCGGCCAGTCCCAGGGATTCCTTGGAAGGCGCCTTCAGCGGCGGGGCGGCTGGTGCCACCACCTCGCCTTCGCCGGCCGGCGCGGCCGCGGCCGCGGGCGTGCCGGCGCTGGCCGCGGCGACCGGCGGCGCGAGTTCGGCCCAACTGGCGGGGATGTCCGGGGTGTCGAATTCGGCGTATTCGCCGTCGTAGGCCGGCAGTCCCTTGGATGCCAGGCTGCCGACGATGTCGACCTGCTGCACGGCGGGCTCATAGAAGCCGCCGTTCAGGCGCGACACGGCCAGCATCACCACCAGCAAGGCCAGCAGCAGGGTGATCAGGTCCAGGTAGCTCAACAGCCAGTTTTCGGCATCGCTTTCAACGACTTCGTCGACGTGCCAGCGCGCGTAGCGGTCCTTGCGGTCGCTCTTGCTGGGGCGCCAGCCGCTGTTGGCCGCGGCCTTCTGCGCGCGCAACTGGGCCTGGCGGGCCTGCTCGATCCGCTGCGCCAGGGAAGGGGAAATCAGGCTCATTGGCGCGCGGCGGCGGGGCGGGTGATGGAGACGGGCTTGGTGGCGGAGGACGCCGGGGCGGCGGGGCGGGCGGGCGCGGTGGCGGCGCCGCCGTCGTAGATTTCGTCCTCGACGTGCATGACGAACGAGTTCAGGGTCTCGCGCACCACGGCCGGGCCACGCTTCTCGCACATCATGGAGATGCCCTGCAGCACCATGTTCATGGATTCGACGCGGCGCGCGGTGCGGCGTTCGAGCTTGACGGCGATCGGCTTGCACACCAGATTGGCCAGCAGGATGCCGTAGAACGTGGTCATCAGGCCGATGGCCAGTTGCTGGCCGATGGTGGTCATGCTGCCGTCGCCCAGCACCGACATCAGGTTGATCAGGCCGACCAGCGTGCCCAGCATGCCGAAGGCCGGCGCGAACGTGGCCATGACGCGGAACATCTGCGCCTCGGCCATCTCGCGGGCGCGCAACCGCGCCACGCGCCATTGCAGCAGCTCGATGATCTGGTCTTCGGGGGTGTTGTCGATGATCAGTTGCACCCCGGTGCGCAGGAACGGGTTGCTGACCTTCTTGAGTTCCTGCTCGACCTTGTGGACGTCGGTGTTCATCCACAACTGCGCCATGTTGACCAGTTCCTCGATGTCGCGCTGCTGGTCGTGCTGGTCGCTGCGGAACACCGTGACGACCAGCTTGAACACCCGCATCACTTCGGACAGCGGGTAGGCGATGAACAGCGCGGCGCAGGTGCCGCCCAGCACGATGGCCAGGCCGGGCATGTTGAAGTACAGGCCAGGGTCGGTGGCGGCCAGCGCGACGACGATGACCAGGGTGAGCAGGCCGACGATGGCGCCGATGACGGTAGACGGATTCATGGATGTTGCCCGATAGCTAGCGCATCCGGTTCACGGAGTGCGGGATGGTGGCAAATTCTAGCCACGGCGCGGCCGCGGCAATCCGTCGGAAAACGGGGCGAAAGGGGCGGTAAGCGCCGGCTTGGACCGGCGTCCGGGGCGCGCCCATCGGTCAAATAAACGGGGCCGGATTCAGCCCCGGGGAGGCGTGCGCCGCGCTCGCCATTGCTCGCGCGTGATCTCCCAGATCTCGGCCATTTGCCGCCCTGACACGAAACCGCGCTCCTCGGTGGCCACCCGCCGCATGCCGGTGCGCTCGGACAGGCGGCGCGAGCCCTCGTTGGCCACCGCCTTGGGCGCGCGCAGCACTGGCTGGTCCAGCACCTCGAACCAGAAGGCCGTGACGGCCTCGCTGGCCTCGGTCATGTAACCCCGTCCCTGGTAGTCGGGGTCGAGCCAGAAGCCGCGGTGGTTGCCGGGGTCGTCGCGCATCAGGCTGATCACGCCGATCAGGCGCTGGGGTTCGGCGCGCGGACGCAGCGACCAATGCCATTGCACGCCGCGCCGCATCGCCGGCAACGCCACTTGCTCAATATAGGTGCGGGCGCCGTCCTCCGGGTATGGCCAGGGCACCTGCTCGGCCAGATAGCGCACCACCTCCCATTGCGCAAAGATGCGCTGGATGGCTGGCGCATCGTCCCGGCAGAGCGGTCGCAGTAGCAGGCGTTCGGTGTCGAGCGGGGGCGGGGCGGGCATGTCGGGCATGGCGGTTCGAGGGGGGGAGCGAGCGGAAATGTATATCATGGGCGACGAAACGCGGCCAATCGCCCCGGCCCGACGGACCTGGGCGGCCGCGCCAACGGAGAAATACATGAATGCAGCCAACGAAAACGTCAGCATGGCGCTTTTTTGCGACTTCGAGAACGTGGCGCTTGGCGTGCGCGACACCAAATACCAGAAGTTCGATATCCGCCCGGTGCTGGAGCGCCTGCTGCTCAAGGGCAGCATCGTGGTCAAGAAGGCGTACTGCGACTGGGAGCGGTACAAGGAATTCAAGGCGCCGATGCACGAGGCCAATTTCGAGCTGATCGAGATTCCGCATGTGCGCCAGTCGGGCAAGAACTCGGCCGATATCCGGCTGGTGGTGGACGCGCTGGACTTCTGCTACACCAAGTCGCACGTCAATACCTTCGTCATCATCAGCGGCGATTCCGACTTTTCGCCGCTGGTGTCCAAGCTGCGCGAGAACAACAAGAAGGTGATCGGGGTGGGCGTCAAGCAATCCACTTCGGACCTGTTGATCGCCAACTGCGACGAATTCATCTTTTATGACGACCTGGCCCGCGAAGGCCAGCGCGCCGCCGACGCCCGCCGCGACAACCGCGGCGCCGGCAATGCCGGCCAGCGCCGCTCGCCCGACGAGGAGCGCCGCCGCAAAGAGGAACTGGAAGCCCGCAAGACCCAGGCGGTCGACATGGTGGTCGAGACGTTCGAGGCGTTGATGGCCGAGCGCGGCGACAGCGGCAAGATCTGGGCCTCGGCCCTGAAGGACGCGCTCAAGCGCCGCCGGCCGGACTTCAACGAGTCGTACTACGGCTTCCGCGCCTTCGGCAACCTGCTGGACGAGGCGCAGTCGCGCGGCTTCCTGGAGGTCGGGCGCGAGGAAAAATCCGGCACCTACGTCTATCGTGACAACGCCGGCGGCGCGCCGGGCCACTCGGTGCCGCGCGCGGCCGAGGCCGCCGAAGGCGCGGCAGACAGCCCCAGCGCGGAGCACGAGTCCCGTTCCGGGCGCGGCGCGCGTGGCGGCCGCAAGAGCCAGGGCAGCGGGCGCGGCGGCCGTCAGGGCGCGAGCCAGGCGGACGGCCGGACGCTGACGGACGCGGATCGCGAGGAGGGCGAGGATTCGCCCGCGCCGCGCGCCGCGCAACCGGCGCCGCAGGCGCGGCCGCAGCGGCAGGAATACCAGGACCGCCAGGCGCATCAGGAACGTCCGGCGCATCAGGAACGTCCGGCGCATCAGGATCAGGCCGGAGCCGGCTTGCCGCCTCAAGCGTTTGACGCCCCGGCGCCCGCCGGCGTGTCGCACGCGGGGGCGAGCCCCGTTGACGCGCAGCCAGCCCAGGAGGCGCGCGACGCCGCCGAACCGGCCACCGCCAAGGGCCGGCGCGCAACGCGCGGCGGCCGTGGCGCGGCCAAGACGGGGCGCGCTGCCAAGGCCTCGCCCGCGCCGGCGCAGGACACGGCCAGCGAGGCGCCGCCGACCCAGCCGCCGGCAGTGGTCGCCGCATCCGAACCCGCCGCCGCGCCGGCGGACAGCGAGCCGGCCAAGCCGGCCCGCAAGACCGCGCGCAAGACGGCGGCCAAGACCGCGCCGCGCACGCGCCGTCCGCGCAAGGCCGCCGACGCCGAGTGAAAGCGGCCGCGAACGCGCGGCGCAATCCTCAGGCGTTCAACGGGCCCCGGCCGTCATAGCGGCCGGGTGTCACGCCGTATTCGCGCTTGAAGGCGGCGATGAAGGCGCTGATGTTGTCGTAGCCCGTTTCCAATGCGGCGGCGGTGACGCCATGGCCGGCCGCCAGCATCTGTTGCGCCCGCATCAGCCGGGCGCGCTGGCGCCAGGCCCCCAGTGTCAGGCCGGTTTCGGCCAGGAAGCGCCGCGCCAGCGTGCGCGGCGCCATGCCGATCGTGTCGGCCCATGCCGCCAGTGGGCGGCTGTCGGCGGGCGTATCCGACCAGGCCAGCGCCAGTCGCTGCAGCCGGGCATCGCGCGGCAGCGTCAGGCCGTCGCCGGCGCGCGGCAGGGTGCGGATCTCGTCGCGCACCAGCTCGACGATGCGCAGGCGCGCGGCGTCCCAGGCATCGCCGCGCCAGCTGGCGGCGCGGTCGATTGCCGCCAGCAGCAGCGCCGACGCCTGCAGGGCGCAGGGCGCATCCGGCAGGCCGGCGCACGCCGCCGGGCTCAGGTAGACGCTGTAGCCAGCGTAGGGGCCATGCGAGCGCAACCCATGCGGACAATCGGGCGGAATCCACACGGCGTGCACGGCGGGCACGACCCACTGGCGGTCGCCGGCCCGCACCGTCAGCAAGCCTTGGTAAGCGCCGAACAGTTGCCCGCGCGCATGGCGGTGCGTGGCGGTATGGCGCACCGCCTGGTCTTGCCGGCGCACGGCCAGCAGACGCGGCCCGCCGCGCGCGGCGGCCAGGGCGGGAGCGATCAGAGGCGAAGCGGGATCGGCGGGATGCGGCATGCGATAGGTGGGTTGGCAAAATCGCGGTATGGAATGTCCAAAATACCGCAGATTTGCCGGTGACGGGCGGCTAAGCTGGTTCCCGTACTCACCCATTGGAGAAAACCATGAAAGCTCAGGATGTCTTGCCCGATGACCGCGACAGCGCGGATTTCCAAGGCGTGACCGTGCGCAAGGGCACGGTCGGCGCATTCCTGGCGAACGCGCGCCTGTGGTGCGACGCCAACGCCGCGCCACAGGCGCGTGAATGCGCCGGCGCCGATCTGCGCGAGGCGCTGCCGGCCCTGCGCGCGTTGGGGCTGTTCGAAGTGCTGGAAGTGCGCGACCCGGCGCTGCGGCGGTGGCTGGAGGCGGCATAGTCCAGCGGCCGGGCAGTCGCGCGACGCGAGGCTCCAGCCCGCCCGGCGTGGCGCGCCCGGCAGGGTCCGGGCCTGTTCTATGATGAGGCCTTCCCCGCGCGCATGTGTCCATGCGTGCGCCCCGCCAGCCCGGAATTTCCATGCAATACGTTCTTGTCAGTGCCTGTCTGCTCGGCCATCCCGTCCGTTACGACGGGCGCTCGGTGCCGGGCGATCACGCCGTGCTGGCCCGCTGGCTTGATGCCGGCCGGGTGGTGCCGGTCTGTCCCGAGGTGGCCGGCGGCCTGCCGATTCCGCGCCCGCCGGCCGAGATCGAGTCGGGCGCCGATGCCACCGCGGTACTGGCCGGCCGCGCCCGCGTGATGACGGTGTCGGGCCAGGACGCCACTCAGCCATTCGTTGACGGCGCGCAACAGGCGCTGGACCTGGCGCGGCGGCGCGGCATCCGCATCGCGGTGCTCAAGGAAGGCAGCCCGTCCTGCGGTAGCGGTTATGTCTACGACGGCAGCTTTTCCGGCCAGCGGCAGCCCGGCGCCGGCGTCACCGCGCGCCTGCTGGCCGGCGCTGGCGTGCGCGTTTTCAGCGAACACCAATGGGCCGAGGCCGCCGCCTGTCTGGCACGCCTGGAGGCCGGCGATGGGATTTAACGTCGGCGACGGGCTGGTACTGGTGGCCGTGGCGGCCGGGGCGGTGACCGCCTGGCGGTTGGCGGCCGGCATCGGTCGCACACGCCTGCGGGCACGAATCGGCGCGGCGCTGTCGTTGCTGTTTGCAGCCTGCTTCGGTTGGCTCTGGTACGAGCGATACCTGAAATGGGACTTCAACGAACTGGGCCGCTATTACGATCCGGTCGGGCAGGGGGTCTATACCGACAGCGGTTTCGTCTGGGTCCTGCCGGCGGCGCTTGCGTTGGCCGCCGGGGTGTTCTTCGCCTGGCGCGGCTGGGGCCGCCCGCGCGCCTGACGGGGCCAGGCGGCCGGGGCCTCAGTTGGCCCGGTAGCCGCGGCTGTTCATGCAGGAATCCATGGCGCGGTTATAGCTGTCCACCATGACCTGGGTGGTCCATTGCGAGATGGTGGCCGGGTCGTAGCCGCTCTGGTTCATGGCCCAGCGCTGGCAATCGGTCGAGGCGCGGGCCTGCGCCGCGTTGACCGGCGGCGCCGGTTCGTACTGCACCGGCGCGTATTGCGTCGGCGCCTGGTAGACCGGGGGCGCGCTGTACACCGGCGGCGCTTCATATACGGGCGCCGCGTACACCGGCGGACTGTAGTAGGCCACGCCTGGCGCGTAGACGCCCGTCTGCACGTACGAGGGGCCGGAGTTGGCCGCCAGGATCAGGCCGGTGGCCGCCAGGGCCAGCGCGCCGCCCACCCACCAGCCGCTGCCGCCGCCACCACCGCCGTGATGATGGTGATAGCCGCCACCGTGGTATCCGCCCGCCAGCGCGGGGGAACTTGCCAAGGCCAGGGCCAGCGCGACGCCGACCATACGACCTGTTAACCGCTTCATGATCTTGCTCCTGAGCCGCCGGATGCCCGCCTGCTGCGGGCACTGGCGATACCGTAATGTAACGCCGCGACCGCGCAATAGTTGTGTCAAGAATTACGAAGATTTCAAGTGATTTCAGAGGCTTGGCGGCGCCTTCGCCCCGGCGCCGCATCGGCCAGGCGCCGCTCTGCCGTCGGCGATTGGGCGTGCTCGCCGCCGGCAGGGGGCGCCGCGCGGCCGCCGGAACGCGCCCAACCCCGCATCAGGATTTCTATGTATGTGGGAATGTATGGCAAAAAGGCCGGAAGGATAGTATTTTCACGCGATGACGACGGCAACACTCCCCTCTGTATCGCAAGAAAAGCGTTTGACGAAAGGTGAGCGCACCCGGTTGCACCTTCTGGAAGTGGCGGCGGCGGAGTTCGCCGAGCGCGGGTTCCAGCACACCCGCATCAGCGACATTGTTGCGCGGGCGGGCGTGACGCAACCCGTGTTCTATCAGTACTTTGCCGGCAAGCAGGCGGCCTACGACGAACTCGTGGGCATGTTCGCCCAGCGCCTGCGGCAGGAAGTCTGCCGAGCGCGTCTTTATGAAGACCAGCAGAACCTGCCGGTCCACGAGCGCGTGCGGCGGGGCGTGAGCAACTGGCTGGGCATTCTGCAGGAAGACCCCAACCTGACCCGCATCGGCTTTTTCCAGGTCGACGCGGCCGAGGCGCTCAAGGACGAGCTGGTCGAGATGATCTCCGAGAACATCCGCATCGACCAGCATGCCGGCGTGTTCCGCAAGGATATGCCGCCGGACTGGCTGTCGCATGCCTTCATGGGCGTGATCGAGCGCTTCACCCGGCGCGCGCCCAACGCCCAGGAACGCGAGGCGCTGGCCGAATTCATCACCACCATGTTCCTGCAAGGCGTGCTCCAGCGCTGACGCCGTCGCGCCGACGATGGATTCCCGCCTGGCGGACTGGCCCCTGGGCGACAGCGCCCCGCGCGCGCCTGGATATACTCGCAGGCGCCACTGGCCGACAACAACACAAGGGAAATCAATGAACGCGCTCATGCAGCAGGCGATCCAGTTCGCCCACGACCACGAAACCGCCTGGGACCGCAGCGTCGATGGGGTGTTCGGCGTGCACCAGAACGATCCACCGCCCTGGAACCGCCTGCTGGGCCCGCTGCATGACCGCGGCCCGGTGTCGGGCGTGGTGCTGCGCGAGGGCCGCGAGATCGCCGCCTGGGGCGAGCCCGACCGCGCCGACCTGACCTTCAGCGTGGCCAAGCTGTACCTGGCGATCCTGGCCGGACTGGCGCACGACCGCGGCCTGTTGCCGGACGTCGACGAGCCGGTCGGCAAGCGCGTGCCCGGCATCGGTTTCGACCAGGGCCGCAACGCCGGCATCACCTGGCGCCACCTGCTGCAGCAGACCAGCGAATGGGAAGGCGAGCGCTTCGGCGTGTCGGATCAGGCCGACCGCTACCGCGCCGTCACCTTCGGCGTGCCGCCCGACGGCAGGAAGGGCGAGGCCCGCCCGTTGCAAGCGCCCGGCACATACTGGGAATACAACGACGTGCGCATCAACCAGCTGTCGTACGCGCTGCTGCACCTGTTCCGCCAGCCCTTGCCCGAGGTGTTCCGCGAAGCCGTCACGCGGCCGCTGGGCGCCAGCGAGGACTGGCAGTGGGTCGGCTACGACAACGCCTGGATCGAGATCGACGGCCGCCGCATGCCGTCGGTGCCGGGCGGCTCGCACTGGGGCGGCGGCATGTCGATCAGCGCCCGCGACCAGGCCCGGATCGGGCAGATGCTGCTGGACCAGGGCCGCGCCGCCGATGGCCGCCAGGTGCTGTCGCGCGACTGGATCGCGCAGATGCGCCAGCCGTGCGCCATCGCGCCGTACTACGGCTACCTGATCTGGCTCAACCACGAAGGCCGCGTGTTTCCCAGCGTGCCGGCCTCCAGCTTCTTCGGCGTGGGCGCGGGCAGTTCGTTCACCTGGGTCGAGCCCGAGCGCAAGCTGGTGGTGATCGTGCGCTGGCTCGATTCGGCGCACGCCGACGCGTTGTTCGGCCGTATCCTGGCGGCGGTGGACGCGCAGGCCGCCTGAGCCCGCGCCGCGTATCGCCGCCCGGCCCCGGAATCCCTGCCCGCCGCAGGGATTTTCAGCGGCCCGCCGGTATTCTTCTGGCAACATGCCCCTATGCGCGCCGCGCCGCCGGCGGGGCCGTGACCGCCCCGCGTTGCGCGCGCGCCTTTTCCGCCGACCATTTCCCCGCCGACCAAGGATTCCCGCCATGAACTACCGCCGTCTCGGATCCAGCAACCTTCGCGTCTCGCCCCTGTGCCTGGGCACCATGATGTTCGGCGAGCAGACGCCCGATGACGAGGCCGCGCGCATCGTCGCCTCGGCCCGCGACCACGGCCTGAATTTCATCGACACCGCCGACGTCTACAACGATGGCCGCTCCGAGGAAGTGGTGGGCAAGCTGCTGCAAGGGCAGCGCCACGACTGGGTGCTGGCCAGCAAGATCGGCAACGTGGTGGGCCAGGGCCCGAACCAGTCGCACTATTCGCGCCAGTGGCTGATCCGCGGCGTCGAGCAGAGCCTGGCGCGCCTGGGCACGGATTTCCTGGACATCCTCTACCTGCACCGCGACTACCACGAGGAAAACCTGGAAGAAGCCCTGTGGGCGCTGGGCGACCTGATCCGCGCCGGCAAGCTGCGCAGCTTCGGGCTGTCGAACTTCCGCGGCTGGCGCATCGCCGAAGCCCTGCGCCTGTGCGAAAAGCTGGGCGTGCCGCAGCCGGTGGTGTGCCAGCCGTACTACAACATGCTCAACCGCGGCCCCGAGGTCGAGATCCTGCCGGCCTGCCAGCACTACGGCCTGGGCGTGGTGCCGTACAGCCCGATCGCGCGCGGCGTGCTCACCGGCAAGTACCAGCCCGGTCAAGCGCCGGCGGCCGACACCCGCGCCGGGCGCGGCGACCGCCGCATCCTGGCCACCGAGTTCCGCGAGGAATCGCTGCGGATCGCGCAGCGGCTGGTCGAACACAGCGCCGCCCGCGGCGTGCAGCCGGGCCACTTCGCCACCGCCTGGGTGCTGGCCAATCCGATCGTCACCGGCGTCATCGCCGGCCCGCGCACGCTGGCGCAGATGGACGACTACTACGCCGCGCTGGAGGTGAAGATCACGCCCGAGGACGAAGCCCTGGTGGATAGCTGGGTCACGCCCGGCCACGCCTCGACCCACGGCTACAACGATCCCAATTATCCGTTTTTCGGCCGTCCGGTGACGGTGGCCTGAGGCGCGGGCCAGGGCCGCGCCCCGGCCCGCGTCCTGCCGCGGCGCGCGGCTAGGCCTTGCGCAAGGTAGCGCTGGCGGGCGCGATCGGCGTGCGCTGCGCCTCGTTGCGGCCGCCGCGTCCGATCAGCCACACGCACAGCGCCGACACCACGCCCGAGAACAGCACGTACAGGCAGATCAGCCAGGGCTGGCCGTTGCCGGTCTTGAGCAGCGCGGTGGCGATGATCGGCGTGATGCCCGAGGCGAAGATGCCCGAGAACTGGTAGACGAACGAGATGCCGGTGTAGCGCACCTTGGCGTCGAACAGCTCGCAGAACAGCGCGGCCTCCGGCCCATAGACGGCGGCGTAGAAGATGCCGAACGGAATGATGATGGCCAGCCACACCAGCATCACGCTGCCCTGGTTGTTGAGCATCAGCCAGAAGCCCGGAAACGCCGCCACCGCCGTGATCAGCGAGCCCCAGAAATACACCCGCGTGCGCCCGATGCGGTCGGACAGCCGGCCGAAGTAGGGAATGGTGAAGCACATCACCAGCGCTGCCGCCATCACGCCGGTCAGCGCCTCGGTGCGGGTGATCTGCAGCGTCTGGGTCAGGTACGAAATCGAGAACACGCCGAACACGTTGAAGAACACGCCGTCGATGTAGCGCGCGCCCATGCCCTTGGCGACGTTGCCGGGGTAGCGGCGGATCATGTCCATGAAGGGGATGCGGCTTTCGGCGTTATCGCGCTTGACGGCGGCGAACTCGGGCGTTTCCTTGATGTTCAGGCGGATGTACATGCCCACCGCCACCATGGCGGCCGACGCCATGAACGCCAGGCGCCAGCCCCAGGCCATGAACTGGGCGTCGGTCAGCAGCGTCGACAGCAGCGCCACCGTGCCGGATGCCAGGCACAGGCCGATGGCCAGCCCGATCTGCGGCAGCGAAGCGTAGTAGCCCTTTTTGCCGGGCGGCGCGTATTCATAGGCCATCAGCACCGCGCCGCCCCATTCGCCGCCCAGGCCGATGCCCAGGAACACCCGCAGCAGCAACAGCAGGATGGGCGCCCACAGGCCGATGCTGTCGTAAGTGGGCACCAGCCCGATCAGGAAGGTGGACACGCCCATGATCATCAGCGTCATCACCAGCATGCTCTTTCTGCCGATGCGGTCGCCGAAGTGGCCGAACACCAGCCCGCCCAGCGGCCGCGTGATGAAGCCCACCGCGAAGGTGGTGTAGGCCAGCATGGTGGAAACGAGCGGGTCGCCGGTGGGAAAGTACAGCTTGTTGAACACGATGCCGGCGACCACGCCGTACAGGAAGAAGTCGTACCACTCGATGGTGGCGCCGATCAGCGAGGCGGCGACGACTCTGCGCACCGCGGTTTCGTTCTGCTTGGCCATGCCTGTCTCCTTTGGTGAGGCGGGCGGCACTCTGCGGTGCCGCGCCGCGGGTTGCGGTCAACGCATGTCATGCCGCCTGTTGCAATACCGGCTGCGCCTGGGCGCGCGGCCGCGCCGCGTGCAGGTCCTGCAGGATGAAATCGGCCGCGCGCTCGGCCAGCATCACCACCGGCACATTGGTGTTGCCCGACACCAGCGTCGGCATGATGGAACAATCCACCACCCGCAGCCCGCTCACGCCATGCACCCGCAGGCGTTCGTCGACCACCGCCATGGGGTCCTGGCGCGGGCCCATCTTGGCCGTGCCCGAAGGGTGGAAGATGGTGGCGCCATACTCGCGGCAGAAATGCAGGATCTCGTCGTCGCTCCGGACTTCGGGCCCGGGCCGCACCTCGCGCTTCATCAGTCCGGCCAACGGCTCGGTGGCGGCCAGCCGGCGCGCGTACTTGACCGCCGCCACCGTCATGCGGCGGTCCAATTCGGTGGACAGGTAATTGGGCTGCATCGCCGGCGCCTCGAACGGATCGGTGCTGCGCAACTGCACCGTGCCGCGCGAGGACGGCCGCAACTGGCATACCGAATAGGTGCAGCCCGAGAACGGATGCACCTTGCCGCCGGCCATGTCGGCCGACAGCGTGGCGAAGTGGAACTGCGTGTCGGGCGTGGCGCTGGCCGGATCGACGCGGCAGAACAGGCCGCCCTGGTTGATGCCCACCGCCAGCGGCCCGCCGCGAAACAGCAGCCATTGCAAACCCATCGCGGCGCGGCCATGCAGCGTGCGCAATTGGTCGTTGGTGGTGATGGGGCGGCGCGTCTCGTAGATCAGGCGGATCTGCAAGTGGTCCTGCAGGTTCTCGCCCACGCCGGGCAGGTCGCGCACCACGCCGATGCCGAAGCGGCGCAGCAGCGGGGCCGGGCCGACGCCGGACAATTGCAGCAATTGCGGCGATTGCAGCGCGCCGGCGCACAGGATCACCTCGCGGCGGGCGCGCAGCGTGCGCACCTGGCCGTCCTGGCGGTAGCGCACGCCGCAGGCGCGGCTGCCTTCGAACAGCACCGCCATGGCGTGCGCGCCGGTTTCCACCCGCAGATTGGCGCGGCCGCGCGCCGGGCGCAGGTAGGCCACGGCGGTGGAACAGCGGCGGCCATTGCGGGTGGTGAGCTGGTAGTAGCCCACGCCTTCCTGGTCGCCGCTGTTGAAGTCGCGCACTTGCGGCAGGCCGAGAGCGCCGGCCGCCCCGATCAGGCCCTCGACCAGCGGATGCGGCGTCTTGATCGACGTGGCGTTCAGCGGCCCTTCGGTGCCGCGCGTGGGGCCGGCGCCAAGGTCGTTGTTCTCCAGCTTGCGGAAGTAGGGCAGGCAGTCGTCCCAGCCCCAGCCCGGGTTGCCGGCGGCGGCCCAGGCGTCGTAGTCGCGCCGCTGGCCGCGGATGTAGATCAGGCCGTTGATGGCGCTGGAACCGCCCAGCGTGCGGCCGCGCGGCCAGTAGATGCGGCGGTTCAGCATGTTGGGATCGGGCTCGGTGTAGTAGCCCCAGTTCAACACCTTGTGGAACATGGTCTTGCCGTAGCCGATGGGAATATGGATCCACGGCGAGCGGTCCGGCGGCCCCGCCTCCAGCAGGCAGACGCTGTGCTGGCCATTGGCGCTCAAGCGGTTCGCCAGCACGCAGCCGGCCGACCCGGCTCCCACCACGATGTAGTCCACGGCTTCGGACATGTCTGCTTTCCTCCTTGGTCTGGCCGTGCCGGCGCGCGGGAACTCCCGCGTTCGGACGGCGCGTTTACCCTGCTTGCCGCAACGCCGGGCGCTTATATACTGGCCCGAAGCGAGGGGGGCGCGGCGACGCGCAAAGGTTCCGTATCTGTGGCGATTCTAGGAAGCGCTCACGGGAAAGAAAGCGCGGCAAGCGCGGGAACGGGGAAATGGAACAGAACATGGATCTTCGGTTTCAAAATCGCAGTGCAGCATCGGCGCGCACGCCCGACGCCGACGGCGAGCCGCAGGACGCGGCCCGATCCCTGCGCGCGCTGCTGGTGCTGGACCACCTGGCCCGCGCCCAGCATCCACCCACGCTGGCGCAACTGGCGCAGCGGCTCGATATGCCCAAGAGCACCCTGATGCGCCTGCTGGCGTCGATGCAGCGCGCCGGCTTCGTCGCCGCCACGCCCACCGAGAACGGCTTCGTGCCGGGGCCGCAGGCCACCGCGCTGGCGCTGGCCACGTTGCGCGCCTCGGCCTTCACCCGCGCCTGCCGCGCGGTGCTGGCGCAACTGGTTGGCAAGCTGGGCGAAACCTGCAACCTGACCGCGCCCGACGGCGATCAGGTCCTCTACATGGAGCGGGTCGAAACCGCCGAACCGCTGCGGCTGTTCTTCGCGGTCGGCAGCCACGTGCCGATGCACTGCACCGCCAGCGGCAAGCTGTTCCTGGCCTCGATGAACCGGCTCGAACGCGGCCGGGTGCTGGCGCGCCTGCCGCTCACGCGCAACACGCCGCGCACGCTGACCGATCCGGCGCGACTGGAAGACGAGCTGCAGCGGCTGTCCACGCGCGGCATCGGCATCGACAACGAGGAGTTCGTGCGCGGCATGAGCGCGGTGGCGGTGCCGGTGCGCGACGCGCAGGACCGCGTGGTGGCGGCAGTGGCTTGCCATGCGCCCACCGCGCGGCTGATGCTCGATGACCTGCTGCGCGCGGTGCCGGTACTGCAGGGCGCGGCGCAGTCCATGACGGCGGTGCTGGCCGAGCACCGGCCGGGCGGTTGAGACCCGCAGACCGTCCGCGGCTGGCCGGCGCTTACCCGCGCAGCGCGTGGCCCTGGCGCCAGGCCAGCGCCAGCACGCCGCTGGCGCCGAGCGCCAGCGCCGCCAGCATGACGCCCGCGCCCGCGCTGTCGAGCAGCACCCCCGCCGCCAGCGGCGCGGCGATGCGCGTGAGCGCGAAGACGCTGGATTGGATGCCGTAGTCCAGCGCCTGCAGGCCAGGCCGCGCGTGCGACATCATCAACCCGAACACCAGCGCCGCCGTGGCGCCCATGGCCGCCGCCACCGCCATGGCGCAGGCCACCAGCACGGCGGGCGCCGCGTCCAGGGCGACCGCCCCGGCCAACGCCGCCAGCGCGGCGGCCCCCGCGCCCGCGTGCAGCGGCACCGCGCGGCCCGGTCCCAGGCGCTTGAGCAGGCGCGCGCCGGCCACGCTGCCGACGGCGCCCACCGCGCCGCCCGCCACCCCCACCAGCCACGCCACGCGCTCGGGCGCCAGGCCGCGGTCCAGCAGCAGCGGTTTCAGGTAGAACCAGCCGGCGCCGATGAAAGGAAACAGCAGGGCCAGCAACGGCAGCCAGCGGCGGCTGGCAGGCAGGCACAGATAGGCCATCGCCTGGCGCGCGGTCGAGGCGGCGGTTGGCGCGGGCTGCGGCCTGCTTGAGCCGTCCGGCGCCAACGCGGCGGCCATGTCGATGGGCGGATCGCCAGCAAGGCCGTCGCTCGCGTCCCCCCTCTGCGCGGCATCGACGGTTTCCCGCAGCAGCAGCGTCAGCGCCGCGCCCAACGCCAGCGCGGCGGCCATGATGAGGAAAGGCGCCTGCCAGCCCCAGCGCGCCTGCGCCAGCAGCATCAGGCCGCCGCCGGCGATCGCGCCCAGGCACAGCGCCATCGAGCGGATGCCGCCGGCCCAGGCACGGCTGGCGGCGGGCAGCACGCGGATCGCCAGCGCGTTGACGGGTATGTCGACCCAGGTGCCGGCCAGGGCGGCGGCCGCCGCCAGCGCGAACAGCATGGCGCCATCATTCAACAGGTCGCGCCAGCCCAGCGCGAGCAGCACGGCGGCGTAGGCCAGCAGCAGCGCCACCGTCCAGCGCCGGTAGCCGCCCCGGCCCGCGCCGCGGCGGTCCAGCGGCATCGCCAGCAGGAACTTGAATACGGTCGGCAGGCTGGCCAATTGGAACAGGCCGATGGCGGTGCCGGACCAGCCGTGCTGGCGCAGCACCAGCGGCAGGCCCAGCCAGAGATAGACGCCGGGCGCGGTCAGCGCCAGGTTGAGCCAGCCGAACAGCGCCTGGGCCAGAAAGTGACGCAGCGCCGGCGTCATGGCGCGGTCCGCCGCGCCGACAGCACATGCAGCGGCGCCAGCGGAAAGCGGTCGGAATCGAAGCCGCGCACCTCGGTGAAGCCGGTGTCGCGCAGCGCCTGCGCCAACTGGCCCTGGCGCGTCACGCGCCGCCCCAGCAGCAGCATCGGCAGGTAATAGCGCAGCACGCGCGCGGCGGCATCGGCGTCCTCCGGAATCTCGGCGTGCGCCATCACCAGCAGCCCGCCCGGCGCCAGCGCATCGTGCATCTTGCGCAGCGCGGCGGCGGCGTCGGGCACGAAATGCAGCACCGACGAGCACCACACCAGGTCGTAGCCGGCGCCGATGTCGGCCGTGGCCAGGTCGCCGCCGACGGCCACCATGCGCTCGGCCAGCCCGGCGGCGGCGATGTTCTCGCGCGCCACCGCGGCGGTCTCGGGCCAGTCGAACACCACACCGCTGGCGTTCGGTCGGTCCTGCACCAGCGCGATACCGATCAGGCCCGGGCCGCCGCCCAGGTCCAGGATGCGCCGCGCCGCGTCGGCGCCGGGCACGCAGGCGACCGCCTCGCGCGCGGCGGCCACGGCCAGCACGCGCTGTTCCTGGCCGATCTGCACCCGCGCCGCCTGAGCCCAGCCGCTGGCCTCGGACGCGGCGCCCGGCGGCGTGGCGAGCGCGGTGGCCGGGTCCTGGCGCAGCCGCTGCATCAACTGTTCGCCGGATTGCGCCAGCACGCGGCGCCGGTAGCGCCAGGCGTCGCCGCAGTAGCCGGGCCGGCCCGCCAGGAAATGGGCGCGGGCCGTGGCGCCGCAGCGGTACAGCGTGGGTTCGCCAGCGATGCGATGCAGCAGGCGCAGGCCCCACAGCAGGTCCAGCAAGTGCTCGGCGGCGGCCGGGCGCAGCGCCAGCGCCTGGGCGACCTGCGCCGCGCTGGCTGGCGTCACCAGGTGCGCGAACAGATCCAGTTCCAGCGCGGCGTCGAGCGCGGCGGTTTCGACCGGCGCGGCGGCCAGGTCCCAATAACGTTGCAGGGGCAGGGGAGAAGTCGGCATGGGGGTTCCTTGGTAAGCGGTTCACAGGCGCCAGGTCAGGCGCAGGCCCAGTTCGCGCGGCGGGCTGTAGACGGTGACGATGCCGTTCTGGTAGCCCACGGCGTCGTAGCGGCGGTTGACCAGGTTGTTGACGTAGGCCGAGATCTCCACCTGCCGCACCGTGACGCCGGCGGCCAGGTTGACCCGCGCGAAGCCGTTGCGCCGGTAGCGGTTGGCCGCGTCCAGGTACACCGGGCCGGTGCCGCTGAGCGAGGCCTGCGCGTACCAGCCGGCCGGCGCGTCATAGCGCGCCGTCAAGTGGCCGTTGACGCGCGGCGCGAACGGGTTCTGGTTGCCGCTGTAGTCGTTGGCGCCATCGCGGAAGTGGCTGAAGCGGGTGCGGTTCAGCCCCAGCCCGGCCTGCAGCGACCAGCCCTGGCCCAGCAGGTATTCGAGTTCGAACTCGGCGCCGATCGAGCGCGCCGTCGCGGCGTTGGTGACGTACACCAGCCCGGGCAGCGGCATCTGCTGCACCTGCATGTTGTCGACCGTCATCAGGTACAGCGCGGCGCCGTAGCGCAGACGGTTGCCCGGCAGCCAGCCCTTGGCGCCGATCTCGTACGCGCGCAGCGTCTCCGGCTGGTAGGCGGCGTAGTCGGCCGCTGGCGAAAACACATTGAAGCCGCCGGCGCGGAAACCATCGGCCACCGAGGCATAGACCTGCTGGCGCGGCGCGAAGGCGTATTGCAGCGCCAGCTTGGGCGTGACGCGGGTCCAGTCGGCGCGGCGCGCGCTGTCGCCGCGCGGAGTGAAGCGCAGCGTGTCGCGCTCGACCCGGGCGCCGGCCTCCAGCGTCCAGCGTGCGGCCAGCGGCACGGTCCAATGGGTGAAGGCGGCGCGGGATTGGCCGCGCAGCCGCACCACGCTTTCAGTCAGGCCGCGCGGCATCTTCTGGGTGTTGCGCAGGTCATGGTCGTCGCCATCGGCATACAGGCCGGCCAGCCATTGCGCGCGACCCAGCGTGCCCGCCAGGCGCAACTCCTGCGACAGGGTGCGGAAATGGTGGTCGCGGGCGATGTGCAGCAGGTCGGCGGGCTGGAAGTCGGTGTCCTGCTGCACGCGGTCGCGCAGGTCGTTCCAGGCTGTGACCGAGGTCAGGCGCAGGCCGCTGTCCAGTTCGTGGCGCAGCGCCAGCGAGGCGCTGCGGCCGATGGATCGGTTCCAACCGGGCGTGCCGGAGGCCACGGTGGCGCGGTCGGCGGTGGGCGAGCCCCACAGCGCGGCGCCGTCCCGGTAGTTGATCTGCGCATAGCGCAACGTGGCGTCGGTGCGCGCCGATGGCGTCCAGCGCAGGGCCAGCTTGCCGTTGCGCAGCGCGCGGTCGTCCTCGCGCCGGCCGGTGTAGGTGTTGTCGATGAAGCCGTCTTGGCTGCGCCAGGCGCCGGCCACGCTGGCGTAGAGGGTGTCATCGACGATCGGCCCGCTCAGGTCGAAGCGCAGCATGCGCAGGTCGCGGCTGCCGACGGTGGTGGAGACGCTGCCGCGCACGATATCGCCGGGCGGGCGGGTATGGACGTTGATGACGCCGGCCTCGGCGTTGCGGCCATACAGGGTCGATTGCGGGCCGCGCAGGACCTCGACGCGGTCGATATCCAGCAACGGGTCGTCGAAACCCTGCGCCATCAGCGTGGGCACGCCATCGACCACCAGCAGGGTCGAGGTCGAGAACGAAAAGAAGTTGGCCGACAGGCCGCGCATCACCGCCGCGTTGACGCCGGCCTGGCCGAACGGCTGGAACGTCAGGCCCGGCGTGACGCGCTGTAGTCCGTCGATATCGAGGACGCCCTGGCTTTCCAGGCTGTCGCCGTCGAACACCGACAGGCTGCCGGGCAGGGATTCGAGCGCGCGCGCCTGCTTGTCGGCGGTGACCGTGATGGCGGGCAGTTGCGCGGCGGGAGCGAGGGGCGGCGCGGAAGATGGCGGCGCGGCCGGTTGCGCTTGCGCGGCGGCGCTGGCGCAAAGCCACAGCAGGACCCAGGCGGCGCGAGGGTGAGGAAGAGGGCGGATCATCGGGATTCCTGTACGGACAGTCACGGCGGCCCAACGTGCGGCGCCGTCCCGAAGATGGTATTTCCTTTTGCGAACGCCTATCATTAGCATTCATATGCGAGCCGGATCGATTCGTATGCAATCCGGCGCATGCCTTCTTTCACCTCGGCGCCCCCCGCGCCGCCGACCGTCGACATCATGTCCCTGCGCATTTCCGCCACGCTTGCCCGGCCCCGCCCCGGTTCCCGTCCCGGTTGGACGCGGCTGGCCCTGCCCGCCGACCTGGGCGATTGCCATGCCGACCGCCTGGAACTGGGCGATGGCCTGGCGCTGGTGCATTCGCAGTACACGCCCGCCCGCGATCTGATCGAAGAGAACGCCGCCGGGCAGGGTGGACGCACGCTGGTCATCACGCTGGCGCTGGGCGGGGTTTCGGCCTATCGCGGCGCGGATGGCGCCCAGTTGGATTTCCGCGGCGGCCAGACCACGGTGACGGCGTTTCGCCGCCACCTGGGCGAGCGCCGCTACCTGGGCGGCAGCACTGTGTCGCAATTGCGCCTGTTGGTGGGCGAGCCGGCGCTGCGCCGCTACGCCGGCCAGGCCCAGGCCGAGGCGTTGTTCGGCGCCGGCGGCCTGCGGCGCCTGGCGCAGGGCCGCACCAGCGCCGACCTGGCCGCCGTCGCGGCCGAGCTGGCGCGGACCAGCGACCCGCTGGACACCCACATCAAGGCGCTGACGCTGCTGTCGCGCCAGTTGCGCGCGCTGGCGCCGCCTCCGGCGCCGGGCCGGCTCAGCCAGGCCGACATTGCGCGGCTGGAGCGCGCCCATGCGCTGATGCAAGCGCAGATGGACCGCGAGCTCACGGTGCAATACCTGTGCCTGGCGACCGGGCTGAACGAATTCAAGCTCAAGCAGGGCTTTCGCGCGCTATATGGCGACAGTCCCATGCGGCTGCTGGCCGCGATGCGCATGCGGCGCGCCTGGGAATTGCTGGAAGGCGGCTGCCAGGTGGCGCAGGCGGCCTATCAGGTGGGTTACCGCCATCCCGCCAACTTCAGCGCAGCCTTCACCCGCTTCCACGGCCGCGCGCCCAAGTCGGTATTCGGCAAGCGGCGCTGACGCGGCGGGCAGCAAGGTCGTTGCCCTCTGTGCATGCGCTGTCGCATGCGCCTGCAACGCGTGCCACCAAGATACGTGTCCCACGACGTTTGCCCCATGAAGCCTGCCCTATGACGCGCGCCCTTGGCGCGCGGCCTGCGCCCGTCGCCGCGACACGCTTTCCCATCCGGCCACCAGCATCATGATCAGCGTCGTCAGACCGCCCACCATCAGGTTGTCGGTGACGAACGCGGCCGGCGCCAGCACCGCCAGCAGCACCAGCCCGGCCCCATGCGACAGCGGAAAGCGCCCGTACACCACGGTCTTGTAGATGCCGTTGCCCAGCAGGTACAGCGCCGGACCGCCGAGCAGCGCGGCGGCGGCCGCCGTGACGATGCGGCCGTCCGGGTGCAGGATGACCAATTCGTTGGCCACCGCCGAGACGATCACGCCGGCGATCAGGATCACGTGCACGTAATGGAAGTAGGCGCCGACCCGTCCCGGATCGGCGTGGTGCGCAATGGCATGGCTGCCGTCCTTGCTGCTGGTGTCGAAGTACACCCACCACATCGCCGCCGTGCCCAGGAACGCGGCCAGCAGCGCGATCAGGGTGGGGACGTTCCAGTGCGGATGTTCGCCGAGCGTGGCGCCGGTGATCAGCAGCGTCTCGCCCAGCGCCACGATCACGAACAGCTGGCAGCGTTCGGCCAGATGGCCGCCCTCGATGGTCCAGTCGCGGGTCGTGGAGCGCCCCAGGCCCGGCAGCCAGAACCCCGCCATGGGCGAAAAATACTCGCAGGCCACCGCCAGGATCCACAGCATCAGCCGCGTATCGCTCGAGGACAGGCCGCCGGCGATCCATAGCGCCGCCGATAGGCACAGCCAGCCCAGCATGCGGCGAAAGTTCGGCGCCAGCGGATGCGACGGCCCCAGGTGCAGCACCACGAACAGCGTGCGCCCCACCTGGATCGCCGCATAGCAGAGCGCGAAGAGCCAGCCGTTCTCGCCAAAGGCGCCCGGCAGCACGGTGGCCGCCACCAGCCCCACCAGCATCACGCCGAACAGCATCAGCCGCATCGGCAGCGCGTCGGGATCGAACCAGTTGGTGACCCAGCTGGTGTATTGCCAGCCCAGCCACACCGCGAACCACAGCACCAGGGCGTGCAGCGCGCCCATCGGCGTCAGGTCATGCAGCAGGCTGTGCGACAGCTGCGTCACGGCAAAGACGTAGACCAGGTCGAAGAACAGCTCGACAAACGTGACGCGGGCCTCGTGGCCGTCGCGGCGGCGCAGCATATTGGCGCTGGCAAGGAATGTCATGGCGGGCGCTTCCTGTCCGGTGGAGGGGCGCCGCCAGATTACTCCTGGCCGGGCAGGGCAACCGTAAAGAATTCAAAAGACGTGGCGCCGCCACGACGCGCCCGGGCTTGAGCGCCCGGCTTCAGTGGCCCGCCGGCGCCTCACCGTGGCCGCCCAGCTCGCGGTTGCGCGAACGCACCAGCGCCGCGCTCAGCGCCGCCGCCACGGCCGCGATCACGGCGCCGGCCAGGAAGGTCAGCCGGTAGCCGCCGGCCAGCGCCGCCACTGGCGCCGCGCCCGCCGTGGCCAGGGCCGCGGTGCGCGCGGCGGCCAGGCTGGCCAGCACCGCCAGGCCCAGCGCGCCGCCCATCATGAAGGCCGTATTGACCACGCCCGAGGCCAGCCCGGACTGGCTCGGCTCGACGTCGCTCATGGCGGCCAGCAGCATCGGATTGAAGGCGATGCCCGCGCCCAGACCCAGCAGCAGCATGCCCGGCAGCACGTCCGCCGCGAACCCGCCATCGACCGGCGCGCGGGCGAACAGCGCCAGCCCCAGCGCGGCCAGCAGCAGGCCGATGGCCAGCGGTCCACGGATGCCGAAGCGCATCACCAGCTTGGCCGACAGCCCCAGCGAGAACGCCGCCATGATCAGGTTGGCCGGCAGGAACGCCAGCCCCACCTTCATGGCGTCGTAGCCCAGCACCAACTGCATGTACAAGGCCGACACGAAGAACCACGCGAACATGGCCGCGGCCCACAGCACGCCGACCACGTTGGCGGTGGCGACATTGCGCAGGCGGAACAGCGCCAGCGGCATCAACGGTTCGGCCACGCGCGCCTCGATCCGCAGGAACAGTGCCATCAGCAGCGCGGCCGCGCCCAGCAGGCCGAGCGACTGCGCCGAGGTCCAGCCGGCCTCGTTGCCGTTGACCACGGCATACACCGCCAGCATCAGCGACGCAGTGACCGTCAGCGCGCCGGCCACGTCGAGCCTGCCGCCGCCCTCCGCGCCGCGCGCCGCCGGCAACAGCCGCAGGCACAGCGCGTAGACCACCGCGCCGATCGGAATGTTGACCAGGAAGATCCAGTGCCATGACAGGGTGCTGGTCAGCAGTCCGCCCAGCAGCACGCCCAGGCTGCCGCCGCCGGCACAGACGAAGCCGTACACGCCCATGGCGCGGGCGCGTTCGCCGGCCTCGGTGAACAGGTTCATGATGAGCGACAGCGCCACCGCCGACACCACCGCGCCGCCCAGGCCCTGCGCCGCCCGCGCGGCGATCAGCAGTTCCTGGCCGCGCGCCAGGCCACAGGCCAGCGAGGCCAGGGTGAACAGGCTCAACCCGGCCAGGAACATGCGGCGGTGGCCGAGCAGGTCGCCCAGCCGCCCGCCCAGCAGCAAAAAGCCGCCGAAGGTCAGCATGTAGGCATTCACCACCCACACCAGCGAGGTCTCGGTGAAGCGCAGGTCTTCGCGGATGGAAGGCAGGGCGACGTTGACGATGGTGGTGTCCAGCACGATCATCAATACGCCCAGGCACAGCACCATCAGTGCCCACCAGCGTTGTCTGCCTTGTATGCCATGCGTCATGAATCGTTGCTCCCTCCGCGCGCGGCGGATCGTCGGGGGTCAGTGGCTGAGCCGCCCGCCGCTGATCATCCACCGCGTGTCGTAGCGGTCGATCAGCGCGCCGTAGGCTTCGGCCCAGAAGGTCTTTTGCAGCGGCATGGTCACGCTGCCGCCGTCGGCCAGCATATCGAACACGCGTTGCGCATCCGAGACCGTGGGGTAGGCCAGCGACAGCGCCATGCCCTGCTTGCCGGGATAGGGATGGCCGGCGGTGGCATCGCTGGCCATCAGCACCTGTTCGTCCAATGCCAGCCGGGCGTACATGATGCGTTCGGCTTCGGCATCGGACAGCGCCGGCATGGCGGCGTCGGCGGGCGCGTCCGCGTATCGCACCATGGCCTCGACGCGGCCGCCGAGCACGCGTTCGTAGAAACGCATGGCCTCGGCGCAATTGCCGTCGAAACTGAGGTAGGCGGAAAGTTTAGGCATTGCGGGGTCCTCCAAGTGGCCGACACCGATTCTCGCATCCGCGGCGCCGTCCGGGAAACCTCTTATTGCCGGCCGCACCCGCGCATCCCTATGATTCAACCCAGGATCAGGATTGATCCCCCGCACCGACGCGCTTGGTGCCGCAGTGCCCCGCAGCAATAATTGCTGCCTAGAACTTCGTCTGGCTATAGAAGCCCCCGACTCACACGCGATGCGTGGTCGGGGGCTTTTTTGTTTTCTGAAACGTCGCAGGGAGATCGCATGCAAGTTTCACCCCCGCCGGACGCCGCCGCGTCCGCGACCCTCGTGGCCAGCGTGCAGATGGCCCCCATCATGGGGGACGTCGCCGCCAACGTGGCCCGATCCACCGAGCTGGTCGAGCAGGCCGCCGCGCAAGGCGCGCGGCTGGTGGTGCTGCCCGAACTGGCCAACACCGGCTACATGTTCGCCAGCCGCGCCGAAGCCCACGCGCTGGCCGAAACCGTGCCGGACGGCCCCAGTTCGCGGGCCTGGATCGCGCTGGCGCAACGCCTGGGCATCTACCTGGTGGCCGGCATCGCCGAGCGCAGCGGCGGCAAGCTGTACAACGCCGCCATCATCGCCGGCCCCGACGGCTACCTGGGCACCTACCGCAAGCTGCACCTGTGGGGCGACGAGAACCTGTTCTTCGAACCGGGCGACCTGGGCCTGCCGGTGTTCCACACCGAACTGGGCACGCTGGGCGTGGCGATCTGCTACGACGGCTGGTTCCCCGAGGTCTACCGCCTGCTGGCGCTGCGCGGCGCCGACATCGTGGCGGTGCCGACCAACTGGGTGCCGATGCCCGGGCAAACGCCCGACGGCCCGGCCATGGCGCACGCGCTGACGATTGCCGGCGCCCACAGCAACGGCCTGACGCTGGTGTGCGCCGACCGCGTCGGCGTCGAACGCGGCCAGCCCTTCGTCGGCCGCAGCCTGATCGTCGGCTCGCAGGGCTGGACCGTCGCCGGCCCCGCCAGCCACGACCGCGAAGAAGTGCTGCTGGCGCCGGTGGACGTGATGGCCTCGCGCCGCGCCCGCCAACTGAACGACTTCAACCACGTGCTGCGCGATCGGCGCCGCGACCTTTACGACGAACTGCTGGGCGCGACCGACGCGCCGCGCCAGCGTTGACGACAACGGCGGACAGCCGGCCCCCAAGGAGAAATCCCCATGCAAAAACCCCATCGCAGCTTCCTTATCCAACTTTCCCTGCTTGCCGCGCTGACCGGCGCGGCCGGCGCCCAGGCCGCCGAGCCCTTGCGCATCGGCGTGCCGGTGGGCCTGTCCGGCGCCAATAGTGTGGTCGCGCCCGGCGTGGTGCAGGCCTCGCAACTGGCCGCCGACGAGATCAACGCCGCTGGCGGCATCCTCGGCCGCCAGGTGGTGCTGGAGATCGCCGACGACGCCTCGGGCGCGGTCGGCGCGCAGAAGGCCTACGACACGCTGGTGTTCCAGAAGAAGGTCAACGCCATCATCGCCATGGAAACCAGCGCAGCCCGCAACGCCGCGCTGCCCATCGTCTCGCGCGGCAAGGTGCCGTACATCTACACCTCGTTCTACGAGGGCCGCTCGTGCAACCGCTGGATGCACGTCAACGGCTGGGTGCCCGAGCAGCAGGTGGCGCCGGTGGTGGACCACTTCATGAAGGAACGCGGCGCCAAGACCTTCTTCCTGGTCGGCAGCGACTACGCCTTCGGCCGCGGCATGCTCAAGTTCACCCGCGAATACATCGAGAAGCAGGGCGGCCGCGTGGTCGGCGAGGAATACCTGCCCATCGACGGCTCGGACTGGACGCCCGTGGTGTCCAAGATCCGCTCGGCCAACCCGGACGCGCTGATCAGCTCCACCGCCGGCGGCGGCCCCAACGTCAGCCTGGCCAAGCAGGTCAAGGCGGCCGGCCTGACCATGCCGTACGGCAACCTGGCCATCGACGAGGCCACTGCCAAGACCATGGGCGACACGGCGGTGGGCATGTACCTGTCGGCCTCGTACCTGACCAGCATCGATACGCCGCAGAACCACAAGTTCCTCGACGGCCTGAAGGCCAAGTTCGGCGCCGACGCCAAGACCGCCAATGAATTCTCCGGCCCGCAGTACGAAGCCTTCTTCCTCTACAAGGCCGCGGTCGAGAAGGCCGGCAGCCTCGATCCGCAGAAGGTGGTGCAAGCCCTGAGCGAAGTGTCGTTCGATGGCCCGCGCGGCCCGGTCAAGATGGACCGCCAGCGCCACGCCGCCCTGACCATGCGGCTGGGCCAGGTGCAGCCGGACGGCTCCATCAAGATCCTGCAGACCTTCAACCAGGTGGACCCGGGCGCGCAGTGCCCCAACCTGAAGTAACGCGGCAAGCGACACCAAGCGCGCCGCCGGTTCGCCGGCGGCGCTGGAGAACACAATGGGTTTGATGCTGGACATTCTGACGACGGCGGCCATGCTGTTCATCGTGACGGCCGGGCTGATGATCATTTTTGGCGTGATGAAGATCGTCAATTTCGCCCACGGCGCCATCATCACGCTGGGTAGCTACGCCGCCCTGGTGGTGACGCGGCTGGGGCTGGACCCGTGGCTGGCGCTGCCATGCGCGCTGCTGGCCGGCGTGCTGGTCGGCATGCTGGTCGAACGCCTGATCGTGCAGCCGCTGTACAAGCGGCCGCTGGACGCCATCCTGGCCACCTGGGGGCTGGGCATCGTCATCGGCCAGCTCATCACCATGGCCTTCGGCCGCGAGGTGCAGTTTGCCGACGCGCCGATCCAGGGCGCGGTGCCGTTCCTGGGCACCGAGTATTCGGCCTACCGGCTGTTCCTGGTACCGGGCGCGCTGCTGCTGTACGCGGCGCTGACGCTGCTGCTCAACGGCACCCGCTTCGGCGTGCGCACCCGCGCCGTCATCATGAACGAAGACCTGGCGCGCGGCCTGGGCATCAACGCTGAACGTATCCGCTTCACCACCTTCGCGCTGGGCGCGGGGCTGGGCGCGCTGGCCGGCGCGCTGATCACGCCGCTGTCCAGCGTCGACCCCAACATGGGGCTGCCGTGGCTGGTCAGCGCCTTCATGCTGGTGATGGTGTCGGGCAACTCGATCAGCGCGCTGCTGCTGACCTGCCTGGTCTATGGCGCCTGCCAGGTGCTGGTGGGCGTGTACATCAGCCCGATCCTGGGCGGCGTCACCATCGCGGTGCTGGCGGCCCTGACCCTGCGCCTGCGTCCCAAAGGATTCGCCCATGACTGATACCTCCCTTACACAACCGGCGCAGGCGACGCGCGCCGACGCCCGCCGCGCCGCCCGGGGCCGCGACCTGCTGTGGCTGGCCATCGCCTGCCTGGCGCTGACCGTGGCCGGCCCCTGGCTGTTCGACACCTACCTGCTGAACGTGCTGATAAAGGCGCTGTTCTTTGCGGTGGCGGCGGTCACGGTCGATATCCTGTGGGGCTACACCGGCTACCTGACCTTCGGCCAATCGGCCTTCTTTGGCGTCGGCGCTTATGCCGCCGGGCTGGCCTTCACCCATTACGGCTTTTCGCCCGGCATCGCGCTGCTGGCCGCGCTGGTCGCGGTGGGCGCGGCGATGCTGCTGGCGCTGCTGACCGGCTGGCTGTCGTTCTACCGCGGCGCCTCGCCGTTCTTCGCCACCGTCATCTCGCTGGTGCTGCCCATCGTGCTGACCCAGGTGGCGCTATCGGGCGGCACCTACACCGGTTCATCTTCCGGGCTGACCGGCTACGACACCTTCGACCTGTCGCTGGAAGCCTGGTACGTGATCGCCGCCGGCGGCCTGTCGATCGTGGCGTTGCTGGCCTGGGTCGCGGTGCGCAGCGACGGCGGCCGCATCCTGACCGCGCTGCGCGACAACGAAGGCCGCTGCAGCTACCTGGGGCTGAACACCGCGCACTGGCGCATCGCGCTGCTGGTGGTGTGCGGCGCGGTCGCCAGCCTGGCGGGCTTCGGCTACGGCGCCTTCAGCGGCGTAGTGGCGCCGGAGCTCACCGGCTTCGTCTTCGGCACCGAACTCATCATCTGGGTGGCGCTGGGCGGACGCGGCACGGTGTGGGGCCCGGTGCTGGGCGCCGTGCTGATCAACGTGGCCGGCTCGTACCTCAGCGGCAACATGCCGTTCGTCTACCAGCTGGTGCTGGGCGTGACCTTCATCCTGGTGATCCTGCTGCTGCCGCGCGGGCTGCTGCCGCTGCTGCTGGCGCCGTGGCGCCGGCGGCGCGCGGAGCCGGCGCCGGCACTGGTGGCGCGCGCCGCCAGCGCCGCGCCCGGGCAGGGCGCTGGCCAGGACGCCCTGGCGCTGGCCGGCGTGGCCAAGCGCTTCGGCAGCCTCAAGGTGCTGGAAGGCATCGACTTGCGCGCGCGCGGCGGCGAGCTGCTGGGCCTGATCGGCCCCAACGGCGCCGGCAAGACCACGCTGATGCGCTGCATCGCCGACGGCGCCGAGCGCAGCGACGGCACGGTGGAACTGTGCGGCCAGCCCATCAAGCGCGAAGGGCCCGAGCACTGCGTGCGCCACGGCCTGGGCCGCAAGTTCCAGAACGCCAACATCTTCGACACCCTGACCGTGGCCGAAAGCCTGCGCCTGGCCACCACGCTGCGCGAGCGCCCGTCGTGGCGCCGCCGCTCGCCGCGCCTGGCGCTGCCGGGCTACGCGCTGGAGGTGCTGCGCATGACCGGCCTGGACCAGCAGCTGGACCGCGTCGCGCGCGACCTGTCGCACGGCCAGCAACAGGCGCTGGAGCTGGCCATGGTGCTGGCGCTGGAGCCGCGCGTGGTGCTGCTGGACGAACCCACCGCCGGCCTGAGCAAGGACGAGCGCGCCCGCATCGGCCAGGTGCTGTCGGCGCTGGCCCACACCCATGGCCTGTGCTGCCTGCTGGTCGAGCACGATCTGGACTTCGTGGCCGAGGTGGCCACCCGCATCATCGTGCTGCACCAGGGCCGCATCGTCATGGACGGCAGTTTCCGCGAGGTGACCGAATCGGAACTGGTGCGCACCATCTACGCCGGCAGCGCGCCGGCCGGGCAGGGCGCCCAGGCCGACCCCCCTGGCGACAATCCGCCCGACCCCCAACCCGCCCCGCCACAAGGAGCCCCAGCATGAGCCAAGCCGCCCCGGCCTTGCGCCTGGACCGCGTCGCCAGCGGCTACAAAGGCGCCGTGGTGCTGAACGATATCTCGCTGTCGGTGGCCGGCGGCGCCTGCGTGGCGCTGCTGGGCAAGAACGGCATGGGCAAGAGCACGCTGCTCAATACGGTCATGGGCTACTTGCCCAAGCTGCGCGGCACGGTCAGCCTGGGCGGCGTCGACGCCACCCGGCTGCGCCCGCACGAGGTCGCGCGCCATGGCGTGGCCTACGCCGCGCAGGAACAGCCGCTGTTTCCCGACCTGAACATCCGCGACAACCTGCGTCTGGGCCTGGCCAACGACCGCCTGTTCGACGAGCGCTTCGGCGAAATCGCCGACCTGTTCCCCGTGTTCGCCAGCCGTCTGCGGCAGCACGCCGGCACCTTGTCCGGCGGCGAGCAGAAAATGCTGCTGGTGGCGCGCGGCCTGATGCAGCGGCCGGCCTTGCTGCTGCTGGACGAAATCACCGAAGGCCTGCAACCCTCGGTCATCGAGCGGCTCGGCCGCGCCCTGAACTGGGAACGCGAGCGGCGCGGCACGTCCATGTTCATCGTCGAGCAGAACGTGGCCTTCGCCCTGGATGTGGCCGACCGCTACCTGGTGCTCAAGCAGGGCGCCATCGTCGATCAGGGCGAGGCTGGCGCGCCCGGGGCCGCCGGCCATATCATGGACCACCTGAAAGTATGAACCCCGTATGAGCCCCGTTTCGGGTTCGAGCAGAAGGATGCTTCTATGACCCTCCGCACTGACACGGACGCCGCCGCGCCGGGATGGCGCATCGGCGTGTTGTACTCGCGTAGCGGCGTGACCGGCACCACCGAATCGCAGCATTTCTTCGGCACCGTGCTGGCGGTCGAGGAAATCAACGCCCTCGGCGGGGTGCTGGGCCGGCCGCTGGAGCCGGTGTTGTACGACCCGCGCAGCGACGCCGAGGAATACCGCCGCCTGGCCGCGCGGCTATTGCTGGACGACGAGGTCAACGTGATCTTCGGCGGTTGCACCTCGCACTGCCGCAAGGCCATGCTGCCGGTGATCGAACGCAACAACGCACTGTTGTGGTACGCCTCGGTCTACGAAGGCTTCGAATACTCGCCCAACATCATCTACACCGGCGCCGCGCCCAACCAGGGCAGCATGCAACTGGCCGCCTACCTGATCCAGCACTGCGGCAAGCGCATCTTCCTGGTCGGCGCCGACTACATCTACCCGCGCGAAACCAACCGCATCATGCGCGACACCGTCGAGGAACACGGTGGCGAAATTCTCGACGAAACCTACCTGCCGCTGGGCTGCGATGACAGCGACATCGTCGAGGTGGTGCGCGACATCCGCCGCATCAAGCCCGACGTCGTGTTCTCGACCATGATCGGCGACGACGCGCAGCGCTTCTACCGCCGCTACCACGCCGCCTGCGAAGCCGATCCCAGCGCGCCGCACATCCCCATCGCCAGCCTCACCATGGCCGAATCCGAAGTGGCCGAGATCGACCCCGCGCTATGTGCCGGCCACATTACCGCCGCCACCTACTTCAACACCGTCGACACGCCCGCCAACGCCCACTTCCTGGCCCTGTGGCGCGCCCGCTTCGGCGACCGGCCGGCCAGCGTCTACGCCGAAGCCTGCTACAGCCAGATGCACCTGTTTGCGCGGGCGCTGCAACGCGCCGGCAGCCTGGACACCCGCAAGCTGGCGCAGGCGGTGCACCAGGTGGGCTTCGACGCGCCCGGCGGCCGCCTGACCATCCTGGCCGAAAACAACCACAGCGTGCTGACCCCGCGCATTGGCGTGTGCCGCGCCGACGGCCGCTTCGACATCGTCTGGTCCAGCGGCGAACCGGTCAAGCCGGACCCCTACCTGACGGCCTTCGGCCTGGACGAGTTCTGGCTGGGGTAGGGCCTGTTCACACTGAAAGGAGCCTCGCATGAGTACCCAAATGAGTGACTGTCAAGGCGCGAAGCGCAGTCGTGGCAGTCCCCCGACGAGCATTCGTAACGCTGAGAGGCGCTCATTTGGGTACTCACCCTTCGGGCAGGCCGGTAATCGGCCGCCAGGCGTCGTTGCGCTCACCTTGCGTGGCAAAGCCACGCGGCGGCGACCGCGCCTAGCCTGGCGGCCGATTACCGGCCTGTGCGAGGCTCCTTTCAGTGTGAACAGGCCCTAACATGGACCATAGCCTCCGCCGCCTCTACGAAGACCTGCGCAGCGTGGCCGTCGCCGTGGCCTATCCGCCCGGCGAAGACCGCGACCTGCTGGTCGAACAGCTCCAGCGCATCGGCTGCCGCATCCACCTGGTCTGGCCGTTCCCCGACAAGCCGCCGGCCGGCGCCGACGTGGTGTTCTTCCAGGTGTCGCAATGCGGCCAGAACTCGTTCGCCTGGTCCGCCAGCGAGGTCGACGCCACCTTGATCGCGCTGTCCGAATACGAAACTCCCACCACCTTGAAGCAACTGCTCAAGACCAACGCCCACGGCGTGCTGACGCGGCCATTCCGTTCGGCCGGCATCCTCAGCACCCTGGTGCTGGCGCGCTCGGCCAAGCAGTTCCAGAACCGCCAGCAGAACAAGATCGACAAACTCGAAAGCACCATCAAGGCGCGCCGCGTGATCGAAAAGGCGATCCGCGTGCTGATGGACCACCAGCGCCTGGACGAACGCGCCGCCTACGAACACATGCGCACCCGCGCCACCGGCCTGCGGGTCAGCGTGGCCGAGGTCGCCGCCATGATCGTCGAGGCCAGCGAAGCCATGGAAAAACTGGGCCTGGGCGGCGCGCGCCCCGACCCGCAGAACCACAGCAATCACGGAGGCAAGGCATGAAAGTCATGATCGCCCGCATGAACCACGAGACCAACACTTTTTCGCCGGTGCCCACGCCGCTGTCCGCCTTCGGCAACGACGGCCCCACCTATGACGCCGCCGCCTACGAAGAGAACCACGGCAAGCGCACCGCCATGTCGGCATTCATCGACCTGGCCCAGGCGCAGGGCGCTACGCTGGTCACGCCGGTGTCCGCCACCGCCTACCCCAGCGGCCGCGTCGACGGCCAGGCCTATCGTGAACTATGCGACCGCATCGTCGCCGCCGCCGCCGGCTGCGACGCGCTGCTGCTGGACCTGCACGGCGCCATGGCCGTCGAGACCACCGACGACGGCGAAGGCGACCTGCTCGAACGCCTGCGCCAGCAAGCCCCCAGCGTCCCCATCGCCGTGGCCCTGGACCTGCACGGCAACGTCACCCAGAAGATGATCGACAACGCCGACGTCATCATCAGCTTCAAGACCTACCCGCACGTCGACATGTACGAAACCGGCGAGCACGCCGGCCGCATTCTGTTCGACTGGCTGGACGGCGGCCCGCGCCCGCGCATGGCCTGGCGCCGCCTGCCGCTCATGACCCACACCCTGCGCAGCAACACCGCCGAAGGCGCCATGCGCCGCGCCGTGCAGGCCGCCCGCGGCGCCGAGGCCGGCGGCATGCTGGGCGTCTCGGTGTTGGCCGGCTTCGCCCTGGCCGACATTCCCGACCCCTGCCTGAGCGTCATCGTGGTCGCCGCCGGCGATGCCGACGCCGCCGACCGCGTCGCGGCCGGCCTGGCCGCCGCCATCTGGGACGACCGCGACGGCTTCGTCTACGAGGCCGAGCCGTTGACCGCCTCACTGGACCGCGCCATTGCCCTGGCGCGCGGGGCCGACCGCCCCGTGCTGCTGCTGGACCACGGCGACAACTGCATGTCCGGCGGCACCTGCGACACCATGGACGTGCTGATGGCTGCCGTCGAGGCGGGCCTGACCGGCATCGTCGCCGGCCTGTACTGCGACCCCGAGGCCGTCGCCGCCATGATCGAAGCCGGGCAGGGCGCCCAGGTGCAACTGCCCGTGGGCAACAAACGCCCCATCCCCGCCATCGGCCGCCCCGCCGCGCCGGTCACGTTGACCGGCACCGTGCGCGCCATCACCGACGGCAGCTACGTCATCACCGGCCCCACCTACACCGGCCAGACCGCCTGCATGGGCCGCAGCGCCGTGCTCGACATCGGCGCCGCGCAACTGGTCATCACCGAACGCACCCACGAACCCTGGGACCTGGGTGTCTTCCAAAGCCTGGGCGTCGACCCGCGCGCAGCCCGCTACATCCTGGTCAAATCGCGCATGTACTGCCGCCCGGTGTTCGTGCCGATCTCATGCGCGCTGGTCGAATGCGACAGCCCGGGCGTCACCAGCTCGGATTTCTCATTGTTCCCGTACCAACGCCGCAACCGGCCGCGCTATCCGCTGGAGCCGTTCAAGCCGGCGCACGTATCGCCATGAGGGCGGCGCGGAGGGCCGCGCTGGCGCCCGCCGGGGCGCCGGCGCATCCGCTCAAACACGGGCCATGCCCAAGAGGGCGCCGACGTAACGTTAACGTTCGGATAATCCTCTTCATGCAGAATCGAAACGCATAAAGACACCGCCCGGTTCCATAGGCGCGCCGCCATGGCGCCGCCGACAGAACGGCCGTCACTGTCACGTGAAGCAGGCCGTCGGCCGCTCACCCCGGGCCATGGAATGCGTCAATGAACAACACGATAATCACGGCGGCAACCCGTCGCAATGGCGGCAGCCCCTGGGCCGGCGTTCGCATGGGGATGGCAGGCGCGCTGATCCTGCTCTGCGCGGCCATGATGGCATTTCCCGGTGTGGCAAAAGCACAGACTGCAAGAAGAGGCTGCACGTCCTCCGGCGGCTTCCAGATTGACTTGATCCCGTCCGTGAATTTCGACCTGGGCGCGATACCGCCGCCGGGCACCGAAATCTATCGAACCCAGACCTACGTCATCAACTATGAATGCGTCAACTATGACAGGATGGGCAACCCCGTTGCCTCCATCCCCCAACTCCAGGCGCTGGCCGACTACACCGCCCTGAACCGTTCCCTGAATAACGCGGGATTGGCACTGGAAATCATCGTCAACGGCGATGAGATCAACCCGTGGCGGCCGAACCTGCAACCGGGCCTGCCGATCTCGGAAACCCATGAGGCCGGCCTTCCGTACACCGGGGAATCGGGGCCGAGAGTCGTGACCCTGATCGCGAGATTGAAGGTGGTGAACGATCACCCCCCGGTGGCACGCTACCCGGTTCCCTCGGGAACCATATTCAAGCTGGTCGCCGCCTTGGGAGCCGGGTCTTCGCCGGGGCCCTTCATCACCCATAGCCCCACGCGCATGCAATTCGTCCCGCGGTGTATCGGTGACGTCAGCGTGGACAGCCTGGTGCAATTTGGCAGAATCATGGCCATGAAAGACTACATGGGTACCTTGCCGCAGCAATACCCTTTCAACGTCTCCGCCCGCATCAACCCGTCCTGCAGTGTAGGTTCCCTCACGGCCCCCGCGACCCCGGATAACGAACAGACGCAATTCCTGATGCTGCTATCGGCCCAATTCATCCTGCAAGGCCCCGGGCGCATCGACGGCGATGGCACTTCCATCATCCTGCGCAATGAGGATGGCGTGGAGAACGGCCTGAGAATGCAGATCCTGGATACCGAAAACGCCAACCAACCGGTGCCGATCCTGCCTGCCCCCGTCCCGCCATTGCGTGACGACGTCGGCAGTTTCGGCCAATTGGCGGGCAGTAATCCCGCCGCCGCCGTCCACACCTACACGGCATCGCTGACGCCGGACGCCGGCAAGGAATTGAAGCTTGGCAAGTACTCGACGCAGGTGCTGGTCAAAGTGACTTATTACTAGCTTTCCTGTTCAATGGGATGTCGCGCGGGCGGCATTTCGCCGCCCGGCCCTTACCTGTTGGAGTGGCGTATGGCTACGGTGCATCTGCTGTCGGACGAAGAAGCGCGCAAGATCCCCGAGGCGTGGGCGGTATTCGAAGACATCCGCGCCACCCGCAAGTCGGACTTCGTCAACAACTTCTGGCGCGCCCTGGCCAACGACCCGCCCCAGCTCAAGCGCGTCTGGGAACAGCTGAAACAGGTCATGATGGCCGACGGCGAAATCCCGCCCCTGATGCGCGAGATGATCTACATCGCCGTCTCCACCGCCAACGGCTGTACCTACTGCATCCATTCCCACACCGCCGCCGCCCGCGCCAAGGGCATGACCAACGGCCAGCACGCCGAACTGCTCGCCGTCATCGGCATGGCCGCCCAGACCAACGCCCTGGTCACCGCCATGCAGGTGCCGGTCGACGACGCCTTCACGGTGAAGTAGGGCGGCGCCATGGCGACGATTCCGCTGTTCCCGCTGTCCAACGCGCTGTTCCCCGCCGGCGTGCTGCACCTGCGCATCTTCGAAGTGCGCTACCTGGACATGATCCGCCGCTGCATCGCCGACGGCAGCGAGTTCGGCGTGGTCGCGCTGCTGGCTGGCAACGAAGTCCGCTCGCCCGAAGGCCAGGAAACCCTGGCCGGCGTCGGCACCCTGGCCCGCATCGAGGCCTGGGACGCGCCCATGCCCGCCTTGCTGCAAGTGCGCTGCATCGGCACCGGTCGTTTCCGGCTGGTCTCCAGCCAACTGGCAAAATACGGTCTTTGGATGGGCGAAACCGAACCCATCGCCGATGACCCGCCGCTACCCGTGCCGGCGCCGCTGCAACCCTGCGCGGATGCGCTGGGGCGGCTGGTGGCGCAATGGCAGCAGGAAGGCGTGCCGGCTGAACGCATGCCGGTGGCGCCGCCGTACCGCCTGGATGAATGCGCCTGGGTAGCTGACCGCTGGTGCGAGCTGTTGCCGCTGCCGGCCGCTGACAAAGCGCGCCTGCTGGGCCTGACGGACCCGCGCGCTCGTCTCGAAGCCGTGCGCATCGCGCTGGAAGGGCCGCGAGCCTAGCCAGCGACAGGCGGCGCTGCGTTGGCGGCGCGGGGCGGGGCGATGCGGACTTGAACTGTTTTTGGACACCATGGATATCAGGATAGACGAAGGCCTGCGCGCCTATATTGACCCCTTGACCGACGACGAACGCGAAGCGCTCGAACGCAGCCTGCTGGCCGAGGGCTGCCGCGACGCGCTGGTGCTGTGGGGCGACCTGCTGATCGACGGCCACAACCGCTACGCGCTGTGCATGAAGCACGGCATTCCCTTCGAAACGCGCCAGAACACCTCGTTCAAATCGATGGACGACGTGCATTTGTGGATGATCGAGAACCACCTGGGCCGGCGCAGCGTGTCGGATTTCCAGCGCGGCGTGCTGGCGCTGCGCAAGAAAGAGATATTGCAATCGCGCAGCGTGCCGCCATGGGAAGACGACGGCAGCACGCCGCCGCCCGAGCCGCCGCCCATCCCGCCCGCGGCTGCGTTGAGCCGTCAGGCGCTGGCGCGCGAGGCGCGCATCAGCAGCAATACGCTGGGGCAGATCGAGAAGATCCAGAAAGCCGCCGCGCCGGAACTGGTGCGGGCGGTGAAGGATGGGGCGATCTCCATCAACGCCGCGGCGGCGGTGGCGACCTTGCCGCCCGAGCGGCAGGCCGCGGCGGTGGCGGGGGGCAGGAAGGAATTGCAGCAGGCGGCGCGGGAAGTGCGCCAGGCCAAGGCGCCGCCGCCGAAAGAGGCGGTGCCGGATATTCCGATCGAGAATATCGCGGATTTGCCGGCGGAGGTGGCGCGGCTACGGGAGTTGCTGGCGCGGCTGACGGATGAAAGGGATCAGTTGAAGAAGAAGGTGATGCACTTGACGGTGGCGCTGGCCGAGGCCAGGAATGCGTCGGCGGGGGCAGGGGATGATTGATGGGGTTGCTGCCTTCCTCCAACTCGTATCGCTGGTTGTAAAGGCCAGCGGTTCTACAGGGTGACATCAAGCGTGCCCAGACAGACGGCCACGAAAGTCTGCATTTCAATCAGGGCACCAGATCGTAGCCTGAACACGATTGCCGGCGAGTTCGCGCCAGAAATTCCGCCTCGTCGGTCTGTGACCACCGCAAGGCAATCAATCCGTCCATCCGGCGCCATGCCTTGCGGCGAGCGACTGGACTTACGCGGCGATCTCGCCATTTCGGATTGCCACTCGGATAGCCTGTGCCGTCGTCGCGACACCCAGGCGCTTGCGAATGCGGCGCAGATGGTTCTCCACTGTGCGCTCGGACAAACCGAGCGTCGCAGCGATATCGACCTGCCGTCGGCCCGCGGCAGTCCAGGCCAGTACCTCGCGTTCGCGGGCGGACAGGGCTCCGATGGCATCATGCGGGGGGAGCTCTAGGAGTCTGCGTGCCGCGAGAAACGCTGTTTCAGCAATCAGTTTTAAAGCCAGCCGAGCATGTGAAGAAGCATTAATCTGCTCCCCGCCCAAGCTCATTGCTCCTTCCAGCCCCAGCGGGCCGAACACAGGCACTTGTAGACCGTGAATGCCTGAGCCTTGCGGGGTGCGAACGACCCGGTAGCGTTCGCCTTCCTGGCCGATCGTCTTGGTCCAGAAAAACGGTTCGTGCGCATCCAGAACGTGACGGGTCACCGGACAGTGCCGCACGTAGGTCACGGCGTCGACGGGCTCGCCAGTTCCGAACCAGTTTCCTTCAACCCAATAAATGCGCTCAACAGCCTCATCCCGCGTGGCAGATGTCGAGTACAACAAGAAACGATCGTAGCCGAGTGGAGCACTGAATGCGCGAACTTCGCTTTCGATCGCAGACAGGGTTCTGGCTCCCTCGATGGAGAGGGCACTCCGGAACACCGCTTCCGACGTGACGGCATCCTTCATCAGGTGGTGACTTCCTTGAGCAACGTCTGTGCTGCAAGCTTGCCGAGGGCATTGCCGGCCAGCGGACTGTCGCCGGTGATCAGCTTGCGATCCCTGTGCACCGCGCCTGAGATATTGTCTTCGTTGACAATTTCAAAGCCTAGGGCTTTGAGTTTTTCACCGAATTTCCAGGTCAGGTGTCCCGGCATATAGCCGATGTCCGGGGTTTTAGCGTCAAGCGAGTCGGGGAAAGCGCAAATCTTGTAACCACGATATATATCGCTGTCACCGACGGCGAGGAAAGCCGCAGGGCCATGGCACAGCGAGATGACGAACCTGTCATTTGCCGCCGCCCATTCAAGGGCCTGGCCAACATCCTTGCTCTGCGGAATGTTGATCAGCGCTCCGTGACCACCGGGGACGAATATCGCGGCGTAGTTGTCCAGACCTTGCGCTGTAACGGTTGACAAGGTCAGCGGCTGCTTGAATTGCGGATGGTATTTGGCGAAGAAACGCTGTACTTCCTGGTCTTCGGAAGGCATTGCCCAGTACTCGAATTTGACGGGATTTCCCGATAGGGTCGCCACGTCAAAGGCAAAGCCGGCCTGGTCGAGGTGATACATGGGCAGCAGCGTCTCCACTGGGTGATTACCTGTCGAGAAAAACGTGCCATTGTCGGTCAGGAGATAGCGCTCGTCGGCACCGATCATCAGGATTCTCTTCCTGCCCTTGTAAGGAGCCGGGTAATCAGCACCGCCCAGATCGGATCTTGGCGAGGTGAACTGACTCAACGAGTAGCTTGAGGGGAAAAACGCATCCTTCTCCGCGGGATCAGGTTGCGGCCTCTTATCGGAGACGTTTTGATCAGACATGTGAGGCTCCATTTGTCGTTCGTGCGAGGTTCTAATATGTAGCGCAGAAAAGCTGGGCGCAATGGGGGATTTCCGTCAACGTCATGCCGTAAGAGGACGGCTTGGTGACGCTATCGCAAGGAACTGATAGCGAGCCCGACGTTCCACGCGTTCCTAACGGCCCCGCCAACGCCAAGGCACGGTCCACGCTAAAGATGAGGATATCGCCACGCTTAACATCTCGTTCTCTACGTATCGGCGACATCGCGCAGCCGTACGCCAGAGAAGTTGGCCGCACTCAATGCCTCAAACATCGCGCGGTCGCAGATGGGAGGTGCTCCCATGCGATCCTGGCGGAAGATATGGGCACCTCGCACAACATCCTGTTTGAACACCAAGCTGGCTCCGCCTACGAGGCTATAAAATTTCTCGTACTCGCCGGTCTGACCATTGTGGTCGAGCCTGGTCCTCACGCGAGAAGAGGCTTCATCCAGGGCATCAAGTCTGCGCAGCACATTGCCCAGGTAGTACGGAGGGGCAGGGCTGCCGTCAGCAAGGCTGAAGTCGCATGCCACAAACGCAAACGCCTCGGCGTCGATCTGCTCAAACAGTTGCTTCAACGGCTCCGACACAATCCATATGCCCGCGAGCTCTTCCAGATCGCGTGGCATTGCGCCCTTCTCCGGTACATGAACCAGGTGGGGACGCTCCGGATACTGATTTGGCATTCCATTAGGACGCGAGACGACATTCATCCCCGGATCGATCAGCTTCTCTTCGTTGGCGATTGCTATGCCGGGAACCCTGCCGTCTGCCCAGAAGCTGGCGTCGATCAGGAAAAATTCGCCCTTATGCGACGCGGCTTCGGCTGAAACGTCAATGGCGGTCGGTTCGGTCACGGTGGCTTCCATCATGGATGCGGGGGCAGAACGGGAATACAGTGGAGCCGATGCTAGCGGGGCGTCAGCTCAGCCACAAGTTCCGTCGAAACGACGCCCGCGATACTGGATTCACGTAAGTCTCGGGAAAGTTCGGAACAATGGTCGACAAGATGGTAGCTCCGTCGTGCTGAATTGTGGTGCTCGGCTGCGGGCGGCGGTGTTGCTCGCTTGTTGTCGTGCGCCTCGTGAAACCGAATTCCGGTGTTGTTGATTGCGACAGGAGATAATGACTTGTAGTCAGAAATCCTTCGAGGAATCAGTTGGCAAGAACGATCCGTTTTATGTGGTGATCGAATAGGAACTGGGGAGCACCGCCGATTTCGAAGGTCTTTGGCTCATGCTGGAAGATCTGGCCTTTTCGAGCGTCCGTTTCAGGTCGAAAGCTGCCTGTCGTCAACGACTGGTTGCGGCCAGGAATCGTTGTTCGCGCCTGCGGAAACTTGGACATTTGGGCGACCGCTTCGCCTCGACCAGCGGACTTTCGACGACGGGCCTTCTTTAGGAACAACCAACGCCGTTAGTACTCCTCTGGGCTTACGGATCTAGGCCTTTCCGTGGTTGAGAACCGCGAAGTTACCGTCGGCCTTCCCGACAATAATCTTGGGCTCGATAGAATCCTTAGGCACCTCGACAATCCAGACGCCGTTGAAATCCGCAGTTCGAATAAAGGCGGCGTGCAACTCTATCAAGGACCGTGTCTCATCGATCACGCTGGGAAGAAACTCGATCAATCCCTCCCATGGGACTGGCTGATCCCAAGGATTACGGGCATGAAGGTATTTAGCTAACCTGTCGTAGATTTTTCCAAACTTGTCCTGTGTCAGGTAGCCTTCGTCTTTTCGGTCAAAGTGCCAAGTCCGCCCGTTCTGAAGCTCCGGGGTGAGGTTGACCGCAGGGACCAGTGCAAGTGGGTAAAAGTCCTTCTGCACCCGCTGCAGATCGCGTAAGATCCGGTTCGCGTGATAATCCCGCGTGAAATCCTTGTTTTGTTCAGCCTTGGAGCGGATCCCTTCATAAGCAGCTTTATTCGTAGAAATTGCGGAAAATGCTATGGTTTCCAAGGCTTTGCGAACCTGAAGTGCCGCCGACTCCAGATATGCGACCTCTTTATCACTACCGTGACGCGCGATAAAACGATCTGCTGCCATCAGGCGGCTTGCGGCCTCAGCCATCATTGCTATGTAAACGGATTCTCCATCCATTGTGACTGCCCCAAGGTGAGGAACTTCACCGTATCGAGTCTATTCAAACCATGTCGGATCGGACTACGTGTGCCTCACCATTCCGCAGGTTCACGGCAAAACAGATAATCCGCTCCCGCCATTCGGCCGGTACGACATCTGCGTGTGTGACTTCGGACGCGATATTGACAAAGATCGCCAGCGGGTATTCAAGAACTTCCATCATTTTCATCAAGCTCTCTATGTCGGCAGCAGCCTTTTCAGCCGTTGCTGCACGTTTAAGCTCCATGACGGCGACATTCCCGTCCCGGCGTGACCGGTGTCGGCTCGGGTCAAAGGGTTCATGAATGATGATATCTGGCCGGGTGGTGAGCCCGTGCACACGGAGCCGCTTCTGATACTCCTGTTCAATTATGACCCGAGCTGGCAGAAAGCCCTCCGGAATCACCCGCTGCAGCCCGACCAAAAGTTCGCCCTGAAATCCCCGTTCGGTTTCGTAGAAACGAGGCGCAGTTATGGCGCGGAGCGCGGTCGTCAGGTGCGCGATGAGTATGTCACGGTCCATGGCATCGCCCCTACTGCGCTTTCCGCGCCCGCCATTTCCGTTCTTCCGCTTCGGGATCGATACCGTCGACGCTCATGAAAAATTCCTGCTGACTGAAGCGCTTGATGCGGACAAGTTCGGGGTCATGCCTGCACGGCATGCTGAGGTCGAGTTTTTCCCCGCCGAAGGCCTCAACGGCGCCGGATAGGAGTTCGCCGAGCAACGTCCATGCTTCGAACGCGACATCGAGCAAATCCCTATCGTGAAACTGCGGGATTATCCACGTGCGCCAGAGAGCAGGCGCGGAGTCACAATCCGGTCCAAGACCGCGCAGGACCTTGTTCGCCCGGCACATTTCCTTGTACCGCTCATAGGCTTCGATCGACGTCTCCCACGGGTGAACGGCAAAAGGGAAACTTATTTTGATTTTGCTCCCCTCGGTCGTTCCGATCTGGCCGCGGCTTTTCAGGTTTAGCGCGCCATGGTGGACAATGAAATCGCGCTGTTTCCCGAGCATGCTGAATAAGTCGTTTGCAAAAACGGTATCTTGCAGCGTTTTAATCCTGGCCCTGGTCTCCGGATGTCTCTGCAGATCGTTTTGCAGCTTTAGCGGCACTTCTTTGACGGCACGAATGAAGGAGTTCAGCGAGTAGCGGAACGGCTCGGGCTCGTGATAATTGGCTTCCATCTGGTGTAGGTGCCAATGGCATTCCTGCCACCGGTCGAGAGAAAGCTCCAGTTTGCTGTACGCACAAGGCTCCATCAAATCTCCATTCGATTGGATCTTCACCGCTCACCATTGACCGGTTTCTCCCCGCAATATAAGGTGCATCGGCCGGTCAACACGATATTGTCGTGTCTGACACATACAGGTCTGGCCGCAGGCTGGTAGATACGGCCTTGTGCTGGAAGCCATTTGCATGATAATCCTGTCATCCCGGACGAAAGTTAATAGCTGCGTAGCCAGCCAGAAAAGGACAAGAAGATGCAGTTCAAGCAGCGCACCCTCATGCAGGTCGCCGATATGATCTGCGGCAACTTCGTCTCGGACGAATCGTTGTTCGTGTATCGCAGCAGCAGTCGCCTCACCGAATTCTTCATGGACTGCGACACCGACTATGTCCACGACGGCTCGACGCGTCAAGCGTGGGTTGCGGAGACGCTGCGTTCGATCCTGGCTGAACCTCAGCCGGGCCCGAACACGCCCCCAGATACATTCGCCCGCGTCATTGAACGGCTCATGGACCAATCGGACGCCCAGAATGAGGGGTACGACCGTTCGCGCGCCATGGCCATGTTGGCCGCGGCGTTGGCCAGAGAGGGTTTCGAGCCGTTTTACGCTGATGACAAGAAATGCTATCTCCGCCATGTTGCGACCAACACGATCGCGACGCCACGGGCCAATCCCCACAGGCCGTTCTCGGCCGCCGAACTGGCACGGCGCGAGCAATTGGTCACGTATCTGGACAAGGCCTCAGAGGATGAGCTGATCGAGGAAGTTCTGCTGCCTCTGTTTCGCCAGCTCGGCTTCCATCGCATCACCGCTGCAGGTCACAAGGACAAAGCGCTTGAGTACGGCAAGGACGTCTGGATGAAATACATCCTGCCCACGCATCACGTGCTGTATTTCGGGATTCAAGCGAAGAAGGGCAAGCTCGACGCTTCGGGCGTGTCCAAAGGCGAGAACGCCAATATTGCCGAGATTTACAACCAAGTCGTGATGATGCTCGGACACGAAGTATTCGACCCGGAGATCGGCAAACGCGTGCTCGTCGACCATGCCTTCATTGTCGCTGGCGGTGAGATCACCAAGCAAGCTAGGAACTGGCTCGGCAATAAGCTGGACGCGACTAAACGCAGTCAGGTGATGTTTATGGACCGTGAAGACATCCTGAACCTATTCGTGGTGACGAACCTTCCGCTGCCCCCCGGAGCTTTGCCGAAAGCCAGCATCGATGACGATTTGCCGTTCTGAACGGGTTCTTGGACTTACCGGGCGACCGCTCGGCACTAATACCGGCCCTTTCAAATCTAGCGCCTTGACCGGCAGTAACGGGTCGAAAGCTGCCCGTCATTTGACCTCCTTGGAATTTCGACAGAGGCGTCTGCCAGATAAAATTCCGGCCCGCTATGCGAAATCGCAAATTCTCATTACAAATTCGTTGCTATATGTGTCATGAAACCTATACTAGGGTTTTCCCTTTGTCATAGTACAAATTCATGCGCTCCCGTTTAACGATCAGCAACTTATTCCGCAACTCATCCATTGGCACCCGGCTGACCCTGGGCTTCGGCACCGTACTTGCGCTGTTATTGGCGCTCGCTGGCCTGGCGCAGTATGAACTGACCCACATCGGCGGCATCAACCAGGCGATCACAGAACAGACGTGGGCCAAGGCGAACGCCATCAACATCATTGACGTGACGACGCGCGCCAATGCGCGCGCGAACCTCGAACTGATCGTCAATACTGATCCCCGCACCGCTGAAGCGCTGTTCGCTCGCATCGACACCAACCGAAAGGCGATCGACCAGGCGCTGGAAACCCTGCGGCCGTTGTTCCGTACCGAAGATGAACGCCAGAAGTTGCGGTTGTTGGAAGACGTGCGCGGTCGCTATGTGAAGTCGTTCCAGGGCGTGGGCGCGCTCCTCAAGCGTGGTGAGCGCGATGCCGCTCGCCAACGCTTGCTGGAGGAGACCCTTCCGCTTCTGGATATCCTGCAAGACCGCGTCAGCGAAATTTCCCGGATTCAATCTGACGAGATGGTGGACGCCAGCGCCGCCAGCCAGCGGGTTATCGACAACGCGGGCACGATGAATTTGGTCCTGTCGGGCGTGGCTATCGTGCTGGGCGGCCTGTTCGCGTGGCGGGTGACCAAGTCGATTACGGCGCCGCTGGCCCAGGCAGTGACGGTGGCGGAGACCGTGGCGCGTGGCGACCTGGGGCAACCCATCCACGCTGACACCCGGGACGAGACCGGCCGACTGCTGCTCGCGCTGCATGATATGCAGGACAAGCTGGCCGGCGCGGTTCGCACTATTCGCGCCGGGTCCGAAACCATATCCAGCGCAGCGGGGCAGATTGCGGCCGGCAACACGGATCTGTCCAGCCGCACCGAAGAGCAGGCCGCGTCACTGGAAGAAACCGCCGCCTCGATGGAAGAACTGGCCTCGACCGTCAAGCAAAATGCCGACAACGCGCGCCAGGCCAATCAATTGGCGGCAAGCGCTTCCGAAGTCGCCCAGCGCGGCGGCGCCGTCGTGTCGGCGGTGGTCAGTACGATGGGCGATATTTCCGCCAGCTCGCGCAAGATTTCCGAGATCGTTTCGGTCATCGATGGCATTGCGTTCCAGACCAACATCCTGGCGCTGAACGCCGCGGTGGAAGCGGCCCGGGCGGGCGAGCAGGGCAAGGGCTTTGCGGTGGTCGCGGGCGAGGTGCGGTCATTGGCGCAACGCAGCGCGCAGGCTGCGCGCGAGGTCAAGACGCTGATCGAAGCGTCCGTGAGCAAAGTGGCCGAAGGTGCTGACCACGCGGAAAACGCAGGCACCACCATGCAAGAGGTGGTCGCCTCGGTGAAGCGCGTGACGGACATCATGGGCGAGATCGCCGCGGCATCGCAAGAACAGGCCTCCGGCATCGAGCAGGTCAACCGCGCGGTGTCGCAGATGGACGAAGTGACCCAGCAGAATGCCGCGCTGGTCGAAGAAGCCGCGGCCGCGGCGGGCTCGATGCAGGACCAGGCGCATGCCTTGGTGAATGCGGTCGGCGTGTTCCGCTTGAGCGAGGATGCCGCGCGACGCGAGGCCGTGAGCGCCCAGCCAGGCGAGCGCGGCGCGCTGGTATTGACCTGAGCACCTGCGCAATGGCCCATGATGCATGGGCCGTTGCGCGCGCGCCGCGCGACGGACAATCGCGAACGTAAACCATTGGCCTAACCAGGCCCAAGAGTCGGCGGGGCAGGGCTGCCCCGCGGGCGCGTCCAATGACTCCCCCTGGACTTCTCGCCAGCCGTTGGACACGCCCGAAAACGTTGCGCGGTGGCCGTGGCGGCCATGCGGTATAGTCGGCTTCGCTCGCCATTTCTGCCCCGTCTCGACCCGCCCATCGATTCGAAAATCTCCGGCCCGTCTCCATGCGCTCTCCACTTCCCCCACGCGGTGCCGTCCTTCTGCTGATTGACCTGCAGTGCGCGATCGACCATCCCAGTTGGGGCGAGCGGAACAATCCCGGCGCCGAGCGCCAAGTGGCTCGGCTCCTGACCCATTGGCGCGCCCAGGGCTGGCCGGTCTGGCACGTCCGGCATGACTCTACCGATGCCACGTCCCACTATCGGCCGGGCCAGCCAGGACATGCATTCAAGCCGGAAACAGCGCCCATCGAGGGGGAATGGATCATTCCCAAGCAGACGAACAGCGCGTTTATCGGCACCGACCTGGAAAAGACGCTTCGCGACCATGGCCACGACGCCTTGGTCGTGGCGGGAGCCATCACGAACAACTCAGTCGAGGCAACGGTCCGCATGGCCGGCAACCTTGGCTTGCAGGCCTGGCTGGTGGCTGACGGTTGTTTCACGTTCGCTCGGACCGACTGGCATGGGACACCGCGAAGCGCCGAGGATATCCACGCCATGTCGCTCGCCAACCTGGACGGCGAATATTGCACCGTCGTTACCGCGGAGGCGCTGTTGAACGCCCTGGGCTGAAGGCAGCGGGATGCCGCTGGACGGCGCGCCATGCCTGGTTTGAGCCGTGGCCCTTCGCCGCGCGAGCTCAATGTATGGAGTTTATCTACTTTTATAAGCGAAAAAATCCATACATATAGAATCATTCAAGAGTTTGTATGGATTGGGCGTTAGAATTCCACACCTGTAGGGAGCAGGGCGCTCACCGCCCTGAACCAGGCTGATGCGGTGGTCTCACGGCCACCGCCCGTTTGGCTTTGCCTGGCCCGCGCGCAGTAAATGCAGCTGCCGCAGCAGCGTTTTGAGGAAATGATGAATTTTTGGGTCCCTGTAATCTTCGGTACGTTCAAGATCCTCGTGTTGGGCACGGGCATGTTTCTGGCGATCAAGTCGCATCACGAAGGCGCCAAAAAAGACAAGGAAAAGATGAAGAAGGAGAAAGAGAAAGAGAAGGAGATGAGCGCAACGTAGGGCCCGGACCCCATTGGCTTTGCGTTCACGGCGCTACAGCCCGCGCGGGAAAGTCTCTGGCGCCTCTCCCAGCGTCCAAGTGTCCCCCCACTCCAGCGGCTCGACGGCGCGGGTCCGGTCGAAATGGATGACGCAGTCGAATTGTTGCGGTAGGCAAGCATGGAAATAATGGCTTTGCCGTTCTGTCTGCGGCCGATAGATGACGCCGATGGCACGTTCCAGCCGACGCCGGGACAGCGCGTGCGTCAGGCTCCGGTCGCCCTTGAACGACACGACGAATCGGTCGATGCCCGTCTCATGCAACGCTGCCTCGTAGCTGCCAGGCAGGGCCGGCAGCACCCGCTTGCGCTCTGCCGGCGAATCCCAGTCGTCCGCGGCGGTAACGCTTCCCTGATAGGTGGTCAGTCCCACCAGGAAAGTCTCGGCGCCGTAACGCTCGCGCGCCAATTGGCCTACCGTCCACTCTCCCGCCTGTCCGACGTCCGTCGCGCGCGCATCGCCCACATGCGAATTGTGTTCCCAGACGACAATCTTGGCCGGCCCGCCGTCCCCCGTCCGTGGCAGATGGCGGGCGAGGGCATCCAGGGTCTGTGCCATATGGCGGTCCCGCAGGTTCCAGGAAGACACGCGCCGATCGAACATGGTGCGGTAGTACGCTTCGGCATTCGTGATCAAGCGCGCATTTTGCTGCGCACAGAACAGCGCATCGCTTGACTCGTATCCATCGTTTTTCAGATATTGCGCGGCACGCGTGTTCAGTTCACGCATCTGCGCGATGACGGCGCCCTGGCATGAGGCCGACAAACCATGGCCCGTCAAATATCCATAGCGTTCGCTGTTGCGATCGAAATGATCAAAACAAGCGTAGCGCTCACGCGCATGGCGGGCCGATTCGGGGTCGACATGATCGAGATACCGCAGCACTTCCGCGATCGACGTAAACAGGCTGTACAGATCCAGGCCATAGAATCCAACCTGCTCGGTCAGGGGTGACACCGAGTCGTTGTAGTCACGCAGCCACTCGATGAAACGAACCACCGGGGTATTGCGCCACATCCAGGTCGGAAAGCGCTTGAAACTCGCCAAGGCCTGATCGCCGGTGGTGTCTTCTCCCTGACCGCGAACGTATCGATTGACCCGATACGCATCCGGCCAATCGGCCTCGACCGCTACGGCAGAGAAGCGCTTTTCCGCGATCAGCCGTTGCGTCAGCCGCGCGCGTTCTTCATAGAACTCGTGCGTTCCGTGACTGGCTTCGCCGATCAGCACAAAGCGCGCGTCGCCGATCTTCTCCAGAACGGAGTCGTAGTCGCGCGAGCTTCCCGTCAGCGCAAGCGCGGACGCGGCAATCGCCCGGGCAGGCGAGGGCAGATGCGCATCAGTGGTCATTTCCATAAGCTGCCTTGGGCCAAGAACCATCAACCGTGACTCGGCGCGGGCGACGCTATCCATGCGGACAGCGGATGGGTGCGCGCGGCTTCTTGCAAGAGACTGATTACCTCGTCGTCCGTGGTCTGCTCAAAGTCCAGGTACCTCTGCCCCACGCCGTAAAAAGGCGCGGGCGTGCTCAAGCAGATCATTTCGTCAGCCTCAAGCGCCAGTTCCTCGTGCGGCTGCGCGGCGGAAACCGGAACGGCGACCACAATCTTTGCCGGCTTCGCCATCCGCACGGTCCGCACCGCCACACGCATCGTCGAACCGGTCGCCAGGCCGTCATCCACGAGAATCACCGTTTTTCCGCACAGACGCAGCGGTGGCCGCCCCGCCCGGTACAACGCGTCACGGCGCATCAGTTCCCTTCGCTCGCACGAGGCGATTGCCTCGATCTCTTTCGTGGGAATCCCGTACGCCGCGACGACCTCGGTCTGCAGTTCAGACTGATCGTTGCTGATCGCGCCGATGGCGCATTCGGCATGCCCCGGCATCCCGAGCTTGCGCACCAGCACAACGTCCAGCGGAACATTCAGCGCGGCGGCAATCTGGAAACCCACCGGCACTCCCCCACGGGGCAGCGCCAGCACGATGACGTCGGTGCGCCCCGCATATCCCATCAGCCGCCTGGCCAGCAGCACGCCAGCCTCTTTTCGATTCTTGAAAGGAGTGTCCATCCATGAACCTCCATCGTTGCTTCCTGAAGACGCCAGGCGCGCCATCGCTGACCGCTGCGTACGAGACGGGCGCGCATCGCCGGTCCCGGCCTGGATCTGGCCCGCCAAGTTCCCTCAGCGTAAAACCTTGGGTCAGGTCCGGATTGACCAAAGTCAATCCTCGAACGAAGCGCAGGCACACAATCGACGTGCCTTGCCGCAACGGACAGCGACCGTCATGCGATGGGGCGACGTGGATTTCATGCTTTAGCGATTGGAACCCCATCATGAAAGACGAGGAACGTCGCCGCCATGTCCTGGTGGCCTTGGAATTCGATCCCCGCGTCGACGCCACGCGAAGCACGGCAATGCCCTATGTGCTTGACCCGCATCAATAATCCCCGCCGCGGATGCGCCAAGCTGGAAGAATCCCACACTCCCCCAAAGAGGCCCTGATGAAAATCCTCGTTGCCGTCGATGGCTCGAAATTCTCCTTGCATGCGGTCAAGTACGCGGCAAAACTGGTGGCCGGCCTGCAATCGGGCCCGCACAGCATCACGTTGATCTGCGTGCACGACGATACTGGCCTGAACCACGCAAAGTCCTTTGTCGGCAAGGCAGCAGTGGCCGATTATCTGCGCGAGGTCTGTGAAAAGGAACTCAAGCCCGCCCGCAAGTTACTTGAAGCGGCCGGCATCAGGCATGACATGGTCGAGCGGACCGGCCATGTGGCCAAGGAAATTCTCGACTGTGCGGGCAAGGGAAAATTCGATCTGGTGGTGCTGGGCTCCAAAGGCCGCGGGGCCATCGCCGACCTGCTGATCGGCTCGGTCGCGCAACGCGTGCTGGCAGCGGCCCGCCAGCCAGTCCTCCTGGTGAAGTGAACCGCCCTGGACATGGACGACATCGATGGCCTGAGCCCGGCGCAGGCGCGGCAGCGCCTGGCGCTTGACGGCCCGAACGCGCTCCCGACTTCGCGGCGGCGGAGCGTATTGCGGCTGGCGCGCGATGTGGTGGCGGAACCCATGTTTTTGCTGTTGGTGGCCTGCGGCGCGCTCTATCTGGCGCTGGGCGACCGGCAAGAGGCGTTGATGCTGCTGGGGTTTGTGTTTGTCGTGATGAGCATTACCTTCGCGCAACAACGTCGCACCGAGCGCTCGCTGGAGACGCTGCGCGATCTATCCAGCCCGCAGGCGCTCGTCAGGCGGGGCGGCCAGAACCAGAGAATCCCCGCTCGCGAGCTTGTGCGCGGCGACGTTGTGCTGCTGGCCGAGGGTGACCGCGTGCCCGCCGACCTGGAACTCATCAGCACCGCCAATCTGGCTCTGGACGAATCGCTGCTTACCGGCGAATCGGTGCCGGTGCGCAAACAGGCGGGCGCTGACGCGGCCGTCCTGGCATACGCCGGCACCCTTGTCACGCAGGGCGGCGGGCAGGGCCGCGTCGTGGCCACGGGCATGCATAGCGCGCTGGGCCGTATCAGCCAGTCGCTACAGGGCATCGCCATTGATATCACCCCCATCCAGCGCGAAACCCGGCGTGTCGTCAGAAACGTAACCGCGTTGGGACTCGCGCTGGCGGTGGCGCTGGCATTGGCGCACGGTCTATTGCGTGGCGATTGGCTGGGCGGAATGCTGGCGGGATTGACGCTGGCCATGGCCATCCTTCCGGAAGAGTTGTTGGTCATTCTGACCTTGTTTCTCAGCCTGGGCGCATGGCGCTTGTCGCGCCAGAAGGTGTTGGCCCGCAGCATCCCCGCCGTGGAGTTGCTGGGCGCCGCCACCGTACTGTGCGTTGACAAGACCGGAACCCTCACGACCAATCGCATGGCGGTTCGGCGGCTCCAGTCGGGCAGCGCGCTCTACGACAGCCTGCGAGACGGCGCGGCGCCGCTGCCCGAGGCGCTGCACGGCGTGTTGGAATACGCCGTCCTGGCCACCCACCGCCACGCCAGCGACCCGATGGAGGTCGCCATTGTCGGCGCCGGCGCGCGGCTACTGGCCCGCACCGAGCATCTGCACGTCGACTGGAGCCTGGTCGAGGACTACCCCTTGTCGCCCGCCATGCTCGCCATGTCGCGCGTCTGGCAGTCGCCCGACCAGCGGGCCTATGTGATCGCCGCCAAGGGCGCGCCCGAAGCCGTCGTCGACCTATGCCATCTTCCCGCCGCCGATCGCGCGCGCATCGCCCGGCAGGTGGCGGCCATGGCCGCCGATGGAATACGCGTGCTGGGGATGGCCCGCGCCGTGTTCGCCGCCCCGCCGCTACCGGCCAGCCAACACGATTTCGACTTCGTCTTTCTCGGCCTGGTGGGGCTGGAAGATCCGCTGCGCCCCGATGTGCCAAGCGCCATCGCCTCCTGCCAGGCAGCCGGTATCCGGGTGGTGATGATGACCGGAGACCATCCGGCCACTGCCGTCGCCATCGCCCGTCAGGCTGGCCTGGACACCAACGCCCCGCCGATGACCGGCCAAGAACTGGCGAGCCTTGGCGACGCCGCCCTGCGGGAGCGCTTGTCCGCCACCCAGGTGTTCTGCCGCCTGCAGCCCGCGCAGAAGCTGCGCCTGGTGCAAGCCTTTCGCGCGCGCGGAGACATCGTCGCCATGACCGGCGATGGCGTGAACGACGCGCCCGCCCTCAAGGCGGCTCACATCGGCATCGCCATGGGCGCGCGCGGCACCGAGGTGGCGCGCGAGGCGGCCGATCTGGTGCTGATGAACGACGACTTTGCCTCCATCGTCACCGCGGTGCGCCATGGCCGTCGCGTGTTCGCCAATCTGCGCAAGGCCATTGTGTTCGGGGTGGCCGTGCACGTGCCCATCGTGGGCCTGTCGCTGGTGCCGGTATTGCTGGGCTGGCCCATGCTGCTGATGCCGGTGCACATCCTCTTTCTGCAGCTCATCATCGATCCCGCCTGCGCGATTGTTTTTGAGGCCGAGCCGCTGGAAGCGAATGCCATGTCCGAGCCGCCGCGCCGCGCGGACGCCCGCCTGTTCGACCGCGCCATACTGACCCGTGGCTTGTGGCAGGGGTGCGGCCTGCTGGTTCTACTGTTGGCCCTGTATGCCGGCGCGCGAGTGGCGGCAAATTCTGAAGACATGGCCCGCGCCATGGTGTTCACGGTACTGGTGCTTGCCAACCTGGGACTCATCTACGCCAATCGCAACCTGACGCGCCCCTCCTGGCGCACGGGAGATGCCGGTAACCGCTACGCCGCCTGGATCAGCGCGGTCACCGTGCTGCTCCTGGCCTGCGTGCTCGGCATCTCTCCGGTGAGCCGCCTGTTCGCGTTCGAGCAGCCTACGCCGTGGATACTCCTGTCGGCGGCAGGGCTGACCGTGCTGGGCTTGCTGTGGCTCGAGGCAGTGAAATGGGCGCTAGGGCGCAAGTCAAGGCAAATCCGTTGCGGTGCCTCCCGTCCGGCGCCGCCGCGAAATTGACGCCCACGTTCATCATTCGTTCAGGTTTCGGTGCTTATGCTCCAGCCCGAACGCCGCAAGGCTAGATTGCAAGAACGGGAGCACGAACCATGACCGCCTTTCCGCCTCCGCTGGAAGATCCGGAGGACGATGAACACAGCCCGGCCGAACGCGCCGCCGCCGCCGCCTGCAGCACCTGGGTCAGCGTGGGCGTGAACGTAGTGCTCGCCAGCGCCCAGATCATCATCGGCATTTTCTCCAAGTCCCAGGGCCTGATCGCGGACGGTATTCATTCCTCTTCCGATCTGATCGCCGACTTCATCGTGCTGCTGGCCAACCGGCATGGCCAGAAAGCAGCCGACGCGGACCACCCCTACGGCCATTATCGCTACGAGACCGCGGCATCCCTGGCGCTGGGCGTCTTGTTGCTGGCCGTCGGCGGCGGCATGCTGTGGTCCGCCGTGACCAAGCTGGAGCAGCCCGACGCGATCCCGCAGGTGCATCTGGTCGCGCTCTGGGTGGCCTGTGGCGCCCTGGTCATCAAAGAGGCCTTGTTCCGCTACATGCTGGCCGTGGCCAAGCGCGTGAAGTCCAGCATGCTGGTGGCCAACGCCTGGCACGCGCGCTCCGACGCGGCCTCGTCGCTGGTGGTGGGCCTGGGCATCATCGGCAACCTGCTGGGCTACCCGATACTGGACCCCATCGCCGCGGCCATCGTGGGCTTCATGGTGGCCCGCATGGGCTGGAGCTTTGGCTGGGACGCCTTGCACGACCTGCTGGACCGCGCCATCGACGAAGGCGAAGCCGCCGCGATCCAGCGCACCTTGCAGGACACCCCGGGTATTCAAGGCGTGCACGACCTTCGCACCCGAAAAATGGGCGATATGATCGTGGTCGACGCTCACCTGGAAATCGACGCCGGGCTGACTGTCGAGGAAGGCCACAAGATCGCCGTGCAAGCGCGCCAGCGCGTCATGCAGCGGCATCGTGTCTTGAACGTGATGACCCATGTTGATCCCTGGAGACCTCCCGACGCGCCCACGCAGGGCGCCGAGGGCAGGGCGAATACCGAACCAGGCTGTCCGTAGCGCGCTTTGACGACAAGGAAGAAACATGAAAATCAAGAACTCCGATACTCAGTACGCAGGCCTGGTGATCACCATGCACTGGCTCATGCTCGTGGTCCTGGCATTGGTCTACGCCTGTATGGAATTGCGTGGGCTGGCCACCAAAGGCACCGATCTGTACAACAACATCAAGGCCCTGCATTTCTCGCTCGGGCTGTGCGTGATCGGGCTGGTGGTTTTGCGGGGGGTTATCCGGGTGGCTTCGGGCCCGGCGCCTGGCGTGCGTCCGCCGATGCCGGGGTGGCAGGATGTGCTTTCACGGCTGATGCATTACGCGTTGTATGCGTTCATGATCGTCACGCCGATTTTGGGGTGGCTGACGCTCAGCGCGGGGGGCAAGCCGATTCCGTTGTTCGGCCTGGAGGTTCCGGCGCTGGTCAGCCCGGACAAGGCTCTGGCGGACCAGGTCAAGGAGCTGCATGAAACCTTGGCCACGGTGGGCTATTTCCTGGTGGGGCTGCATGCCGCCGCGGCGCTGTTGCACCATTACGTCTTTCGGGACAACACGCTGGTGCGGATGCTGCCGGGGCGGCGCTGAACTGTCTTGGGGTTGGGGCGAGGCGGGCGTGCTCCAGGGCAGGGGAGCCTGCCCGCGAGACAGGGCTCAGGCTGAAAATCGCTTGAGGACCAGCGACGCATTGACGCCACCGAAGCCAAATCCGTTGAGCATGGCATGCTCCATGGCATGAGCGCGCGCACGTCCAGCGATCAGGTCCAGGCCGTCGGCCAACGGATCCGGATGTTCCAGGTTGAGCACGTGCGGCGCAATCTGGTCACGCAAGGCCAATATCGTGAAAATCGCGGCGGCCGCGCCAGCGGCGCCCAGCATGTGGCCGATGGCGGATTTCGTGGCCGTAATGGAGGGGCCGGAGCTTGCTCCAAACACTTGGCGAATGGCTGCCAGCTCTCCCCGGTCACCGACAAGCGTGGATGTTGCGTGCGCATTCAGGTGTTGAATGTCATGGGGTTGCAACCGTGCCTGCCGCAACGCCGCGCGCATCGATCGGGCGGCGCCGGAACCATCTTCCGGCCCGGAAGTGACATGATAGGCATCGGCGGACGTGCCGTAGCCTACGACTTCCGCCAGCGGCTTGGCGCCGCGAGCCAACGCATGATCCAGCGCCTCCAGCACCAAGAGTCCCGCGCCTTCGGCCATGACAAAGCCGTCCCGGGCCAGGTCAAACGGGCGGGAAGCCTTCGCGGGCGCGCTGTCGCAATGGGTCTTCACCGCCTTGGCCGCCGCAAAGCTGCCTAACGCCACTCTGTCGATGGTGGCTTCGCTGCCGCCGCAGAGCGCCATGTCGGCTTCGTCATTCCGAATCAGGCGCGCCGCATCGCCAATGGCCTGGATGCTGGCGGCACAGGCCGTCACCGGCGCTCCCAACGGACCCTTTAGCTGGTGCCTGATCGACACCTGTCCCGCCGCCAGATTGGCCAGGAAAGTCGGCACGGTGAAAGGCGACAAGCGCTGCGGCCCCTTGCCATCCGTGGTTCGCACAGCTTCGACAATGGTGCTGAAACCGCCCACGCCGGAGCCGATGATGGTTGCCGCGCGCTCCTGCTGCTCGGCGGTCGGATGGCGCCACTGTGCGTGCGCCAGGGCCTGATCCGCCGCGCCCAATGCAAATGCGATGAAGCGGTCCATGCGGCGTAGCTCTTTCGCCGGGATGACGGCCTCGGCGCTCCATCCGGCTTGCGGATCCTCCTCCTGGCTTGGCACCCGGCCCGCGATGGAAACGCCGGTGCCTTCGCCAACCGCTGCCTCCAAGGCGCGTATTCCGGACTGGCCCGCCAGCAAGCGTTGCCAGGCCAGCTCCACATCGCATCCGAGAGGGGACACCAAGCCCAAACCGGTGATGACTACCCGACGTTCCATGCCGCACCTTCCGCAATTGAACCCAGCCCTTGCGATGGGCTGAGTGTGATGTTATTGATTATGAGCATAATCATAAATCAATTTTGATGAGGGGTATCATCTAACCTATGAAAGTCAGCAAAGCACAGGCCGCCAAGAACCGCGAAGGAATCGTGGACGCCGCCGCGCGCCTCTATCGAGAAAAGGGCCTGGATGGCGTGGGCCTGGCCGAGATCACCCGCGATGCAGGGTTGACCCATGGCGGGCTGTACCGGCACTTCGAGTCCCGGGACGCCCTCGCTCGCGAGGCATGCACGCGCGCGTTTGAGTGGACGATTACGCCGCAAGTGGGGTTGGAGTCCCCGGAGGCGGAGGGCGCATCTGCGGGCGGACTCCGCGCACTGGTGTACGGCTATCTTTCCACGTTCCACCGCGATCACCCCGGAGAGGGGTGCCCTGTTGCGGCATTGGCGGCAGACGTTGCCAGGGCAGGGCCGGAAATGTCAGAGGTCTTTGCGCAGGGCGTGGAACGCAACTTTCAACGCTTCATGGGCGAGCTTCAGGGGGATGACCCGGCCAGGCGCGCGCAGGCCATCGTGACACTGAGCAGCATGGTTGGAGCATTGATCCTCGCCCGCGCCACGGCGGCGGGTAACCCGGGGCTTTCCGAAGAAATTTTGGTGACCGTGCGGGAGCGGTTGGGCGGATAGTTTTGTTCTGGTGGTTGCTCAGTCCCAACTTGCCCGAGCCAGCGCTATTCGGACCGGTTCACAATCTCCGACTGCAAGGGGGGGTATTACTAGGCCGGGAGGGGCGGTTGCCGCACCCTCTAATTCAAGCTCTTGGCTGCAAAACCCGGCGGCTCCACAGAATTGATGTCAAGGTTGATTATGCAGACGGCCATGGAAGCCCGCAGTCGGCCAGAAGCTGCCAGCCGGCGCGTGCCCACGCCCGGCAGGTATAGGTTGTGAGCAGTCTGTCGCCAAGCGGCAGACTTGATGGGGTGGCGCCACAAACCTGAGGTGCCCTTTAGCAGTCGTTCGCGTCGAACTGCAATCGACCCTGAGCCTCCTCTCAGACTTTCGCCATAAAGCAAAACGGTCAAGTCTTGCATCGAAGTCATTCTGTTACACTGGTTACTAAATGAAGCTGATAGAGGGAGTGTATGTATAAGCCAGGCAGCGGGCTTAATGACGAGGACGAGATTGTGCTAAAAGTTGTTAATGAAGTATCTGAATCTATGCCGAGCCTTCGTCCTTCGATTGCTCTGGCTGAGCGTATCCGGATGCATTGCGCTAAGCCAATCGATCCGAATATTCAGCAAGATCTTGCACGGCTTGTCAATTTGCTTCCACTTTTGGAGAAAGTGGATGACCTAGTGCTTTATGCTCAAGCACAGCTCATTGCTGACTGCTTGCTAACAGATGACCCGAAAGTCAGGCTGGCCCAGCCCACTCTGAAGCGTCTCAGTGAGCGACTTCGAGCGAGAACCAGCCCAATACCTCTCGCGATTCGCAACGGATCTCCTGCTATACGAGTAGTGCTCGGACTTGCTGTTTTGTTGTATTTCGTACTGCCACTTTCGATGGTCGTCTTGCCATTTTTGTCGCGGTACGACACATTATTTGGCGTCAAAATTGAGACGCTCGGCCTTGTTTCATTTTTCGGGGCGCTCGGTAGCATCGTCAGCATCATGGTTCGACTTCACGATTTGGCCAAGGTCAAGACGCCTGACTCATCGATCCTGTTTTTTACTGGTTTGTTTAAGCCTATAGTCGGGACTGCCTTCGCACTTTTCCTTTTTTCCGTGATCAGTTCTGGCCTGCTACCTGTCGTGATTCAATCTGACAAAGCCCAGTTTTTCTTTGCAGCAATTTCCTTTCTTGCTGGCTTTAGCGAGCGATTGGTTCATGACGTTGTTGCCAAGACGGAGAGTTCAATCGTCGCCTCTAGGAAGCAAGATGCCTGACTGGTCGCTCTAGGGGCTTCGCGTAGGCCAGCCGCGACTCGCGGCTTGGCTTGAACTGTGAATGTCTGCTTCTTCGTACCACCTAGGGCAACTAACTGGCCGACTGGCGACGGCCTGCACTCGTTTACGGCCCGTGTCATAAACCGGACGCTTAGGGTGCAGCCCCGAAGGTCAGCTTTGCGGCACTGCACTCACAAGTAGCTAGGCCCGGCTTCGGCCAAGAGCAGTCATTCCATCATTTTCTTTAGATTACTTGCAACAAGCTCCAATTCCGAAATTTTTAGGTGTGCCTAAAGAGTTTGCTTGCGATTGCTCACTCTCAGAATTGCGGATAGATTCATTTTTATAAGAACAACGATCCTCTATCGTCCAAATTTAGTTAGGCAACTTCGAGAGCTAATTCGCGATGGAACAGTTAAGAGACTACGCTGACGAACGATTACTCTTGGGCTGCATTTACTGCGGGGCCCAAGACAACACTCGCGAGCATGTTCCTTCCCGTGTATTGTTAGACAAACCCTACCCGGAGAATCTTCCCGTCGTCGGCGCATGTCATCCTTGCAACAATGGGTTCTCCAAAGACGAAGAGTACGTTGCATGTCTTATTGAGTCGGTCATTGCTGGCTCGACCGAGCCAGTAAAAATCCGACGGCCGACCATTGCGACCTTGTTGGAGAGATCCCCCGCTCTACGGGCGTGCATTGAAGCATCTAAGACTTGCGATGGCAACAAAATCATATTTGAAGTTGAGCACGAGAGAGTACGTCGCGTTCTTCTAAAGCTGGCTAGGTGTCATGCTGCCTATGAATTAAAGCAAGAGTGCCGCGAAGAGCCGACGTCAATCTGGTGGCAGCCCATGGCGCTGCTTAATGAGCAATTCTTGGAAGAGTTTAATGCTCCGCATATGGTTCAGACATACGGAGAGATTGGCTCTAGGGGCATGCAGCGTTTGTGCGTTGCAGAAATCAAACTAGCAGATCCCCATGGCGAGGAGCGTATTGTTCATATGATTCTCAACGATTGGGTAGATGTGCAGGAAGGGCGCTATAGGTTTCAAGCTATTGATGATGGCGGCGTCGTCCGCATCAAAATTGTTATTGGCGAGTACTTGGCCTGTGAGGCCATCTGGAGCCTATCCGCAATTTTGTGTGCGGGGCATATCATGAGGACTAAAGATCATGGATATGCCGATGAAGAAGAAACGCACAGCAGCCGCTCAGGCGGCGGCCCGTGGGCCACTGCCTGAAGTCCCCGCCGAACTGCTGGATCATCTGGTCAAGGGACCGATGACGCCCAGCGAGGTTCAAGACCTGTTAGGGTCGGAAAGCGTCAATCCTGTCTGTCCGCTCTCGAACCAAAGCGGAAGTTCGATAGGCACAACTCGCTAACTGGCCTTCAAGCTTTTTCTTGGAAGACTTATCAATGGCGAAGAGCAGATGACTGCAAAACCACCTGAAAACCATCGACAAAACTCTGGTCGATTCAGTGTTTCACCATAGCTCCTCGTCAGGTAGTGCCCAAAGCTCTTCAAGGTTCACATCGTCACTGCTCGGGCGATGCACCTTCAGCAGTGGGTCAATCTTCAAGATCATAGGTAGTTCGAAGGCCGTCCCGGTGACGACACAGCAGCCCTTGGCCAAGGTTGGGATGAGAGCCTTGGAGTTGGAGTCCAAGGTGCTGATGGTGTTGTCCAGCAGCATGAGGTCACGCTCGTTCACCAGCCGGTGGATGAAGAAGTTGTGGATCTGCGAAACAATGGTAGGCGAGATGTCGGCAGGTCGCTGACTGGAGAGTGTGAGGTAGACCCCGTACTTGCGCCCCTCCTTGATGATCTCCTCAAACAGCTCAAGCCTGTAGTCCTTCCAGATTTCATGCTCGCGGGTGGATTGCTCTGAGAGGATATTGTGAGCCTCATCAATGATCAGGTGCAATGTCCTCGTAGGTGGGCTCTTTAGGTTCTCATTGTCCTTGTGGCTCGTGTAGAAATTTTTGGCTACTAGCAGAGGCAAGATTTTCTTAATTTCGTTCTTGCACTTCTTCAAAGAGATGACTTGCAAAAAATGTGGGGGAGGTGGCTCATCTACGATTTCAAGCACATTGCGTAGAGCTGTGATGGATGACTTGGCGCGGGAAAGTACCGGCTGGATGTGCTCATATTGGGCATAACCTAGGACGACATCTGAGCATAGTTGCAGATAGCATCTGAGAATCAGCTCTGTGAACTGATCCAAGTCATCGACATCAACGTGCTCATCCAATAGTGGTTTCATGAACTCAACAAAGCCACCGCTGTCGGAATCATAATAGTGGCCTTCAGCGGCTCTGAAGTATTTGCTCTTGCCGTTGTATGTGATGCCCTTCAAATGGTTTTGAAGCTCTTCGCAATCAATAATTCTGGCAATCTCCCTGGCAAGTTCAAGTGCATCTGGTTTTGGTTCGCCAGAACTAAACGCTCTCTCCAAAGTCTTTTCAATATAGCGTTCAAGTGGCACATCTTTAAACCGCTCTTTGCCTGTCAGCACTCTTCGCAGAAACGGTTGCTGTGTGTTGGTCGTGGCTTGAAATAGAAGACTTAAAGTTTCAGCATCCCAAAAATGAGAGGCTTCAATCTTGAATTTGTGCTTTGCCTTTTTGGAATCCAGAATCGTTATTTTCTTCTGTTTAGCAGGAAGGATTTGGTCTTCAACATATTCGCCGTTGAAGTCAATAATGACAAACTGGCTTTTGCTTTTTAGGCCAGCCAGCTTCTCATTGAAAAGTGTGGTGTAGAGCTTCGCCAGTGTGTTTGACTTGCCACTGCCCGTGTTACCAAAGATTCCAAGGTGGCTGTTGAAGATGCGTGTCCATGGCAGATTGATGGGCACGTTCTCCTTGAGCATAGCTCCAATGGAGAAGCTGGTTGCCCCCTCAGTCCCGTAGATATTGCCGACCATGCGCTCACTGAGTAGGGATGCCTTGTCCCTGATCATGGGCATGTACTTCACACCCTCAAAGAACTTGTCATCTACGATGTAGCCGATGGGACGCACATCCACTTTTCGGATGTACTGGGTCTTCTCCGCATCAGCGTCCATGCGGCGCTCATCGAGGTACTCGCCCTCTACCAGACAGACGATGTCAATGAAGCCGCGCTGAATGGAGATGTGCTCCCTGAGCGACACGCCTCTGTACTTCACACCGTCATAGAAGATCGTCTCCTGGCTGGAGTCTTCAAAGATGCGTAGTGAGATGCGGATTCCTGAGACTGCAATGACTTCGCCAACGACGATGCTCATAGACCGTCCTTATCTTCAGGAGCCTCGTACTTTTCGGCCTTCAGAGAGAAGATGTACTTGTTGAAGTTGGTGAAGTCCAGCTTCTCGCCCTCAGGCGGACCGATGATGGTCACGTTTCTCCAAAGCTTGAATTCCTCACGCATGCTCTCAGCACTGCTTTGGCTGTAGCAGCAAATGAAAGTCTGAAGCAGTGGGTTTGACAGTGAGCGTTGGACCAGCTTTCTGATGTGTTCATCGGCAAACGAAAACCCGAAGCTGATGAGGATGGAGTTTGGCTTCTCAAGCTCATAGCTCAAGAATCTGAGCATCTGGTAGTAGTGCTCCTCGAACACCGTCTCATGAAACTTCCACTTGGTCGGGTTGACGATTGGAAGCTTGTTGTACCCGCGCCAGAAGTTCCCTCGCTGAGCGGATGTGAAACTAACTGAGGGAACTTTGGAAGAGACTCCCCCTTCAGTTGTGATGTAGTCTGAGAATTTCGCAATTTTTGCGAGTGTCTTCGTGTGGATGATGTTCTTGAAGTCATTTTTGTACTTGACTTCAATTTTGTCGCCACTCTTTGACCAATACACAGATCCATGCAGATGGATGATGTTGAGTTGAGGCACTCCATAATTGCTCCGCTCAAAAATACCGGTCTGGCATTGGAACGTGTTGAAGTTTTTTGCATGAAGATGCTTGCAATGAAATCCTGATGTTCCATCGTTCACCACGAAATCATGCGAACCCTTCATGAGGATGTTGTCGGCACTATGAGCCAGACATCCGTCATAGTTGGTCGTGAAAATATTGATTTTGCGGTTCAGGTCTTTTCTTCGGTCAAGCAAGCCTAGCAAGGTCTTCAAGAAAACTTCGTAGTTTTCAAGATTAATTTTCCCTTTTGCCGTTGTGACATTTGCGGGGTTGAAGGTCTGCACGGGCAGGATGCACATGTTGTAGTAGTGCATGAAGAGCGCGGTCTTCTTGTCAGGATTGTTCTCGTACCTCGTGGCAAGCGTCTCCACGGTTTCCCACTCCTCCTTGGCGTTCTTGATTGCCAAGCCCAATGTCGGGAACAAGTCGGCTGAAGCTCCTGAGCCAATGAGAATGTTAATATTTTTGTTGTATGCGTCCAGCGGTTCGATTGACTCAAACATCTCTCCTCCTATTATTCCAAAGTGGAAATTCCGGCTTCCACAGCTTCCCATCAGATTTAATGGGCGGCTCCGTTCGAGCAGGCAGAAGGCTACATTGACTTCCCCATTTTTGTCTTCTGGTGCTCTCATCCTTGCAACAGGCGCGCCCAGCTTGTCTGCGGACAAGGTATCTCCTTTCGTGTAGAGGAGATTCAGTGTGCTTCTACGGAGGGTCGGGATCCGACCCCTTTCGGTCTGTCGCTTTCCCCGAAAGCGGCCTGCCTTGCTAAATAGTCCATCCGCCAAACGCCGAGATGAAGGTCACTATCGTAAACAAATACATCGCGGAACGGCGAAGCGTACATCCTAAGCACCTATTAGGCATCAGCCCAAGGATCATCGTCTTCGGGGTCGGGAGTCAATCCAAGTGCGTCAACCAGTGCATCAAACAGTCCAGGATCCAATGTCTGCGTAAACGACTCCAGCAGCCATAGATAAAAGTCGCGTACATCTGAGTCGGTGAGAATCCATTCGATTTGTTTGTTGTTGAGCGCTGCGTTCGCGAGCTTGTTCGCGTCCTCTGTGGTCAAAGAACCGCGAATCTTCATCAGATCAGCAATCGCGATATGGGTCTGTTGGAAGTTCGAACTGCTCACCAACGCGCTAACCGCCCCAATTCGTGCCTGCTTCTTCGCTGCGTCCTCTACCGGATGAGCGACGGGTGCTGCTACTGCGGGTTGCGCTTCTGCTGTCTGTTGGGCTATTACTGCTGACGAGACCGAGCCAGTCGCCGTTGAGGTGTTGGATGATTGAACTGAAGCACCGACTCCTCCCACGGCAGCGGGAACGGCGATTGCATTTTCATAAAATTTCAACAGTGTGGCGATAGTTTGAAAGACATACAGATTTTTCTTGTTCTTCCTGTCGGACCACTCGCGTCTTAGGAAATCGTGGGCAGAAATCGCGCCGTTCTTGTCGGGCTTCGCAAGCGCTGATGCAAAATCCGAATCCTTTGAGACCACATAGAGGTCTTCGTCCGGGACCTGCTGAAGCAGGATTTCCCAATTGTATTGGTCACCGTAGCTATCTCGCTTTCCCGGCGGATTCCCCTTGTCGGCTCGGCTCTTCGCCAACTCGAATACCGCATTATCGTCAGCGTAGAGGGTTGCCGACGAAAACACCTGGTTGATGCTTTTATCGACAGCCAGATCGAATTGCAATGCCTTGCTGTTTGCCTCAATCATTAGCTGATCGCGAGCCGTCATCAACGCCGTCACCGCTTCCAGATATTTCGCTGTTGAATCTAGCCCATCTAGGTGCCTAGGCAAACCTGGCGGTACAACTTTGCGAAACGACTCGTTGGACTCATGCAATCCGCGCTCTCGATTACGAATCCACTCGTCCCGGACTTGCGAAGGGAGATGAAGCGCGATATCGCCAGCCTCGACGTGTTTACAAAGTTGATCCAAAGCTCTCGTGTCGTCAGCCGTGTGCCGGTAGTAGTTAAGAAACACATTTGTATCGATGAACAGATGCATCTGTGGCATTAATAATTCCTTTTTTTGTTCTACTGCGGCTTCACAACAAGACCACCAGCATGATTGCTCTCATGTGCTTCCAATATCGTCGGGACGAGGCGTTCTTCTTTTAGTGCAGCCAATGGTATCAGTTGTCTCGAGCGAGACGGCACTCTAGCCAGATTGTCGACGATCTAGTGCACCCGAGACGACCGGCCGCTGTTGGGCGAACGGTTCCCTGCGGCGCGGAGATAACAACTTTTAAAACGCCTCGCCCACAAAAATACGGACAGGCTACATGCGTAGCCAAATTGTCCCTTCCACTCCCGCCACCCGCTGCACCTCCCGTATACTCCCCCCACTACCGCACCAACGGTAGTCCCGGAATGGAAGCCGGGTAAGCTATAGGCGGGACAGCCGCCGCTCAGGCGGCATTTTCATGTCCAGCGTCTACGCACGTCCCTATGGGCGGGCCTGGGCGGGGGTGCGCTTGCGCACGCCGGGTCCTATAGCTCCGGTCTTCCAACCCTGTCTTGTGCCCGCCCGCCCCGTTTGGAAGCGGGGAGGCGGGTTCTCCACTCGCTATAGGAGGCAGCCCCCATGCTGCACCCCCTCACTCAAAACCCCTGGCAAATCGACACCGACCACGAATCCGGCCCCGTCTCGCTGTCCCACCTCCACCAACTAGACCGCACCCGCTACGCCATCCAGACCATCGCCCGCATGGTCGGCAACAGCGCGTCCGAACCCGACGCCACCGGCTCCCCACCGCTAGACCCCTGGGCAATCGCCGCCCTGATGGGCGGCGTAGAAAGCCTCTGCGAGCACCTCGGCAGCCTGACCGAAGCCATGCTCGACCAGGCCCTGCAACCCGGCGACGAAAGGGAAGCCCCCACCCCCACCCACAACGCTCCCTCCTCGATCCAATAACATCCACGAAAATAATTCCTACATAACCGGGAATTTATATCGTTTTGAGGATCGCCCCGCGAGGCCTTGTAATGCGTGTTCGCTTAATGCCGTTCACGCTTTCAAGAAAATTCCTCGCTATGAATCCCATCGGATACCGCATTCTTCCCCGGACCGCGCCGGCCGTCGCCGCTGACGTGCTGGCCGGTTTCGCCGCCATCGGCTCGGCCCAGATCAGCGATTGCATGAACCGCCTGTACGGCGTCAGCGGGCTGCGTCCGCTGCATGCCGGCAACCAGCGCACGGTTGGCCTGGCGCTGACCGTGAAGACTCGGCCGGGCGATAACCTGATGATCCACAAGGCGATTTCGCTGGGTGGCGCGGGCGATGTGATCGTGGTCGATGGCGCTGGCGATACCAGCAATGCGCTGGTGGGCGAATTGATGATGATGGACGCGCAGGGGCGCGGCATCGCCGGGTTCGTGATCGACGGCGCGGTGCGTGACCTGGATGTGTTCGCGCAGGGGCAGTTCGGCTGCTTTGCGCGCGCGGTGTCGCACAAGGGGCCGTACAAGGACGGCCCGGGCGAGATCAATGTGCCGGTGTCGGTGGGCGGCCAGGTGGTCAACCCGGGCGACGTGGTGGTCGGCGATGCCGACGGCGTGGTGGTGATTCCCGCCGAGCATGCCGCGGCCGTGCTGGCGCTGGCGACCAAGAAGGAAGCCGACGAGGCGGTGGCCAAGGAGAAGCTGCGCGCCGGTACTTACACCAAGCCCTGGCTGGAGAAGACGCTGGCCGAGAAGACGGGAGTCGTGAAGTGAACCAGACCCCGACGCAAACCCCGACCCAGGCGCAAACCCAGTCATCGCAAGCCACCAGCATCGTCGCCGACCGCATCAAGCGCATCAAGCTGTCGCCCAGCGTGGCGGCGCGCGCCATCATCGCCGAGCTGCGCGAGCAGGGCCGGCGCATCATCGACCTGACGATCGGCGAGCCGGATTTCTCGACGCCGGAGCATATCCGCCAGGCGGCCACGGCGGCGATGAACCGGGGCGAGACCAAGTATCCGCCGGCCCAGGGCACGGTGGCGCTGCGCAAGGCGGCGCGGGCGCATCTGCTGGAAGCGACCGGCATCGATTACCCGGTGGCGCGCATCATCGTCAGCACGGGCGCCAAGCAGGTGATTTTCAACGGGCTGGCCGCGACGCTGAACGACGGCGACGAGGTGCTGATTCCGGCGCCGTTCTGGGTGTCGTATCCGGACATGGTGCTGGTCAACGGCGGCGTGCCGGTGGCGGTGCCGACCACGCCGGCCACGGATTACAAGCTGACGCCCGAGGCGCTGGAGCGCGCCATCACGCCGCGCACCAAGTGGCTGATGATGAACGCGCCCAGCAATCCGACCGGCTCGGTCTACACTGCCGACGAGCTGCGCGGGCTGACTGCGGTGCTGGAACGCCATCCGCACGTCTGGCTGATGACGGACGATATCTATGCGCGCCTGAATTTCACCGACGCGCCGACGGTGCATCCGTTGCAGGTGGCGCCGGCGCTGGCGGCGCGCACGCTGGTGGTCAATGGCGTGTCCAAGGCCTATGCCATGACGGGCTGGCGCATCGGGTATGGCGCGGGTCCGGACGAGCTGATCAGGGCCATGGCCATCCTGCAGTCGCAGAGCACGTCGGGCGCATCGTCGGTGAGCCAGGCGGCGGCGCTGGAGGCGCTGTCGGGGCCGCAGGACTGCGTGACGGAGTTCGCGCGGGTGTTCCGCGAGCGCCGTGATCTGGCGGTGGCCGAGCTGTCGGGCACGCCGGGGCTGGAGATCGTGGTGCCGCAGGGCGCGTTCTACGTGTTTCCGGACTGCTCGGGGCTGCTGGGCAAGCGCACGCCGGCCGGCGACGAGATCCGCAGCGATACCGACCTGACGCATTACCTGCTGCGCGAGGCGGGGGTGGCGGTGATCGACGGCCATGCCTATGGCGCGCCGGGCACGTTCCGCCTGTCGTTCGCGGCCTCGCTGGACGATATCCGGCAGGGCTGCGCGGCGATTCGCGCGGCCTGCGCCAAGCTTGCTTAGTTGTTCCCCGGCCCGCCCGTGAGCGGGCCGGTTCCGTTTTTCGTTCAAACCACAACACAAGGGGAATCACCATGAAAAGCCAATCTTTCCTGGCCGTCTGCCTGGGCGTGGCCGCGCTGTCGCTGGGCGCGGGCGCGCACGCCGATCAGGTCGCGGACATCAAGGCCCGCGGCGAATTGATCTGCGGCACGTTGGGCACGTCACAGCCGTTCAGTTTCCAGGACGCGGCGACGCGCCAGCTGGTGGGCTATGACGTTGATGTGTGCAAGCTGGTGGCCGACAAGCTGGGCGTGAAGATCAGCTACAAGCTGCTGTCGGTGGCGGCGCGCGTGCCGGAGCTGAACGAGGGCCGTGTCGATATCCTGGCGGCCAACCTGGGCTATTCGCCGGACCGCGCCCAGCAGATCGCCTTCAGCCACGCCTACTATGTCAGCCCGCAGAAGCTGCTGGTGCGCAAGGATTCGGGGCTGGACACGATTGAATCGCTGAACGGCCACCGCATCGGCGCGACCAAGGGGTCCAGTTCGGAGCGCGAGATCAAGCGCATTCTGGACAAGTCGCAGGTGATTGGCTACGGCGACAGTTCGGCCACGTACCTGGCGCTGCAACAGAAGAAGGTGGACGCGCAATTCGCCTCGGAATTGGTGCTGGTGCGGCTGGTGCTGCAAAGCCCGCCGACGGCGCCGGTCAGCGTGATTCCGAAGTCGGTGTTCAATGAGCCGTGGGGCCTGGGCGTGCGCAAGTCGGAGCCGGGCATGCTGAAGGTCGTGAACCAGGCGTTGGATGAGGCCGAAAGCTCGGGCGCGGCCGCGCGGCTGTTCGACAAGTGGTTCGGCCCGCAGACGCCGTACAAGCTCGAACGCAGCTTCAAGATCGGCCCCATCGCGGGCTGAGCGCCGGTGCCCGCGCAATGAGCTTACTTGACGCTTCGCAATACCAGCTGCTGGCCAGCGGCATGGCGGTGACGCTGCAACTGTTCCTGGTGTCCTGGGTGATGGCGTTCACCATCGCGGTGGCGCTGGTGGTGGTGCGCGCCACCAACCTGGCGCCGTGCCGCTGGCTGGTGGACGCCTATGTGGAATACCACCGCAACGTGCCGCTGCTGGTGCAGGTGCTGTTCTGGTACTTCGGCATGCCCGAGCTGCTGCCGGAGGGTTTCCGGCTGTGGCTGTACCAGCACAACGCCGAGATGTCGCTGGCGGCGATCGCGCTGGCGCTGGGGTCGGCCGCCTATATCGCGGAGGACATCCGCAGCGGGCTGCGCGCCATTCCCGGCACGCAGTTCGAGGCGGCGCGGGCGCTGGGCGCCAGCTACCTGCAATGCATGCGCTTCGTGATCGTGCCGCAGGCGCTGCGGATTTCGATTCCGCCGCTGGTGGGACGGGCCTTGCTGCTGTTCAAGAACACCAGCGTGGCCATGGCCATCGGCGTGATGGAGCTGACCTACCAGGCGCGCGAGATCGAGAACGAAACCTACCGGACCTTCGCCACCTTTGGCGCCGCGACCATCATGTACCTGCTGGGCTCCTTCCTGATCATGCTGATCGGCTCGCGCATCTATGCGCGCTACCGCCTGAACCAGGGAGGCCACAGTGCTTGATCTTCTGTCGCAATACTGGCCGACGCTGCTGGTCGGCCAATACCCCAATGGGCCGTTGGGCGGGCTGGCGCTGACGCTGATTCTGGCGCTGTGCGGGCTGCTGCTGTCGTTGCCGCTGGCGCTGGCCATCGCGCTGGCGCGGGTCAGTCCGTTTGGCTGGCTGCGCGTGGCCAGCAAGACGCTGGTCAACGTGGTGCGCGGCATGCCGCTGCTGATGCTGATCTTCTGGGCGTACTTCGTCATTCCGAAGCTGACGGGGCAGGTGATCAGCGGTTTCTGGACGCTGATCGCGGCGCTGGTGGTGTACGAAAGCGCCTATCTGTCGGAGGTGATCCGCTCGGGCATCGAGGCGGTGCCGCGCGGCCAGATCGAGGCGTCGCGCTCGCTGGGCGTGGGCTACTGGACCACGATGCGCCGGGTGGTGCTGCCGCAGGCGCTGTTCAACGTGCTGCCCAGCATGACCAGCCAGTTCGTCTCCACCATCAAGGAGACCTCGCTGGGCTATGTGATCAGCGTGAACGAACTGACGTTTGCCGCCAACCAGGTCAACAACCTGGTGCTGACCAAGCCGCTGCAGGTGTTCGGCATCCTGGCCATCATCTACTTCCTGGTGTGCTTCAGCCTGAGTCGCGGCCTGTCGTGGCTGGACCTGCGCATCCGCCGCCAGCGCGCCATGGCCTAGGGCCTGCGCTTATCGGAATTCATCATGATCAAGCTTGAGAAAGTCAATAAATGGTACGGCGCGCACCACGTCCTGAAGGACGTGGACCTGTCGGTGGCGCGCGGCGAGGTGCTGGTGGTGTGCGGGCCGTCGGGCTCGGGCAAGTCCACCATGATCCGCACCATCAACCGGCTGGAGCCGATCGAGAAGGGCCGCATCCTGATCGATGACGCCGACATCTACGCCAAGGGCGTCAACCTGAACGCGCTGCGCCAGAAGATCGGTTTCGTGTTCCAGCAGTTCAACCTGTTTCCGCACATGAGCGTGCTGGACAACGTGGTGTTCGCGCCGGTCAACATCCGCAAGCAGCCGCGCAAGCAGGCCACCGAGCTGGCGCGCCAGCTGCTGGCGCGAGTGGGGCTGGAGCACAAGATCGACGCCTATCCCGGTTCCTTGTCGGGCGGCCAGCAGCAGCGCGTGGCGATCGCCCGGGCGCTGGCGCTGCAACCGCCGGTGATACTGTTCGACGAGCCCACCAGCGCGCTCGACCCCGAGATGGTGGGCGAGGTGTTGCAGGTGATGAAGGGCCTGGCCAAGGACGGTATGACCATGGTCTGCGTGACGCACGAGATGGGCTTTGCCCGAGATGTGTGCGACCGGGTGGTGTTCATGGACGCGGGCGAGATCCTGGAGATGGATACGCCGGCGCGCTTCTTCAGCGCGCCGCAGCATCCGCGGGCGCAGCGGTTCCTGGCGGATATTCTGCATCCGCGGGGGTAGGGGGAGGGGGCGGCCGGCCCCCGCCTCGACGATAATGCGAGGGTTCTTCATGCATTTCACATCCACCGCCGCGATGTACACCCTCAAACAGCTGGAGGCGTTCTACTGGAGCTCGCAACTGGGCAGCTTCAGCGCGTCCTCGCGCAAGCTGCACACCACCCAGTCGGCGGTCGCCAAGCGGGTGGGGGAACTGGAAGCCTTTGCCGGCGCGCCGCTGTTTGAGCGCCGCGCCAAGAAGCTGGTGCTGACGGCGCAGGGCCGCAAGCTGTTCGAACTGGCGCGCGAAATGCTGGACCTGAACAGCCGCATCGTGCAGAACATGGCCGACCCGGCCAGTTTCGAGGGCGTGGTGCGGCTGGGCGTGACCGAGCTGGTCGGCATGACCTGGCTGGCGCGGCTGGTCAGCCAGATCAGCCTGCGCTATCCCAAGGTGCAGTTGATGCCGGAGATCGATGGCGGTATCACGCTGTATGAACGGCTGGAGCAGGACCAACTGGACCTGGCGATCATGCCGGGGCCGTTCTGGAGCTATCAGTACGACTGTGTCCACCTGGGCGCGGTGACCAACGTCTGGATGGCCAGCCCATCGCTGGATATCGACTTTGCGGCGCGGCTGGCGCCGCAGGACCTGGCGCCGTATCCGGTGATTTCGCAGCCGACCAATTCAGCGCTGTCGCACTTGTACGATGCCTGGTTCGCCGAGCAGGGCCTGTCAGTCAAACGGGTGCTGACCTGCAACAGCCTGGGCATGATGGCGCAGCTGACCATGCTGGGGCTGGGCATCAGCTACCTGCCGGGGGCGTATTTCGCGCCGCTGGTCGAGCGCGGGGCGCTGTGCCGGCTGGATGTGCAGCCGGATCTGCCGACGATCAATTACTACGCGGTGCACAAGAAGAGCATCGTCAATCCGGTGGTGTCGCGGGTGATTGATATTGCGCGGGAGGAATGCGCGTTTGAGGTGGCGGGGGATTTTCTGCCGCATGTGCTGCCGGCGGTGCGGTCCGCTTGAACGCCATTCGGGGGCGTAGACGGCTACCGCTGTTTATTCCAAAAGGACAATTTCTTTACTCGGGAGGCGCGACGATGCGCCACCTGGATCGTAATGCCTCCCGGGAGCCTGCTATTTATTGGCACACGCCTACGGCCTTGGCGCCGTAGGCTGCTTCGCTCTTGGTGTACCTGTCGCCCGCGCTCGACGACAACTGCTGCATCAGGCCTTTGCACGAAAAACCCATCATATCCACATAATTCTGTGCGGATCTGGCGGCCTGCTGGTTCCAATCCACCTTGAGGCTGTCCACCGCGATTGTGGCGTCCGCAACCTTGTATCCGTCACCCGCGTCCGACGACAGCTGCTGAATCAATCCACTGCGTGAAAATCCGGCAAAACTGAGGTATTGCTTGGCCGAGCGCACGGCATTCTTTTGAGGAATAGTCAGTTCTTGAGCCCAGGCGGAAGTCGTGCCAAGGGTTGCAAGAGTGATAAGGGAGATGCATGCGCGCGCTATCGTCTTTTTCATATCCAGTTTTATTGTGAGTTGATATTGAAATGCGATCTCGAATCTGCCATTCGGTTATTCCGGAAGAGAGCCGCTTGTTCAGCGTTTCGCGATGTTTTTTATCGGAAAGGTTGAATGGCCGAGTGGAGAATGAAACGTAAATATACACTGCCAATAAATTCCGCATGTAACGTCGCTATCTGAATCTGAATCTGAATCCGCTAGCGGGTAGGGATATTGCGCGCAGGGGATGCGCGTCAGGCGACGGCCCAGGCGGTGCTGGGCGGCACGGGCGACCTTGGCGTGGTGCATGGCTGGCCGGCGCCGGATGCCGACCTGGATCGCGGCGCGCTGGTAGCGCGGACCGCGCCGGGAAGGACGCCCGGCACGGAGGGCGCCCGCCCCGCAGATCAGCGCGCCGTCGTCAACGCGGCCATCGCCTGGCGCATGAAGGCCAGCGTGGCGTCGTCGGCCCAGGTGCCGGCGGTCAGTTCGGGCTCGGTCATCAGCGCGTGGCGGAATTTCGCGTGGGTGGCGGGGTCCTTGCCTGCATAGGTGCAAAACAGTTCCAGCCATTGCCGTGCCAATTCGCGGCCGGCGGCCGAGTCGGGCGTCCGGCCGGCGTCGATCGCATCCCGCACCCGGGCGATCAGGGCCGGCCATTCGCCGACGCGGTCGTGATAGTGCGCCCGCATGAAGCGCGCCTCGTCCGGCGTCAGGTGCTTTTCGTAGAGACGCAGCTTGCTTTCGGAGAAGGCGCGCACCACGTAGTCACGCATGGCGGGGGAAATTCCGATGTGTTCCTGCATGGCCGGTTCCTGTTCGTGCATCCGGTTCAGTTTCACCAGCAGGCGCGGATCGCCGTTGGTGTCGCGCAGCAGCAGCGTCATCCAGCGCAGGGCCAGGGCCTGCGAGCGTGCGTCCTCGGGCGGGGCGCCGCTGTCCATCTGCCGGCGCACGTCCTGGATCAGCGCGAGCCAGTCGGTATCGTCGTCGCGGCGACGGCCATACATGGGCAGGCGCGCCAGTTCTTCCTGGGAGAAATACTTGTCGTACATGTTCATCAGTTCCAGAGTGGTGAGCCAATCGGCCAGCTCCGGCTCCGCGCCCGTCGCCAACTGGCCATGCAACTGCGCGAGGCGTTCGCGCAGCCGGGCGGCCTGTTGGATCTGGCGGTCGAGCATCGCGATTTGCCTGGCGATGATCTCGTCCAGCGGCGTGCCGGGCTGGTCCAGGTAGGCGCCGATTTCCGCCAGCGGCAATCCGAAGCGACGCAATGCCTGGATCTGGTGCAGGCGGGCGATGTCGTCGCGGCCGTAGAGCCGGTAGCCGTTGTCGGCGCGCGCCGAAGGTGTCAGCAGGCCGATCGCGTGATAGTGGTGCAGCGTGCGGACGGTCAGTCCGCTGCGCTTGGCCAGTTCTCCTACTTTCAGTCGCACGGGGTTCCTCCGTTGATGGCGCAGACGGAACTGTTGGGCATGACGTTGCGTAAGGGTCAAGCGTTTGTGGGTCGAATGTGGCGCGACGTTGAAACATCCCGCGGCACGCGGCTTGCAGTGCGGGCCGCAAAGATAGGGGGGCGCCGTCCGATCATGGCGGTTGAGCGCGCGACAGCCGCCGTGTCAGTGCGAGCGGCGGCCGCAGGGCCGGGGGGCAGGGCGGGGGCCGGTGAGCGGCCAATGGCTGGCGGGGCGGGGGGCGGTCCGGGGAGATCGCCTCACGTAGACCGTGGGGACAGCGGGGAACTTGTGCCTTGTTCAGGAACAGGGCCGTGCCGCCTGTCATGCCGGCCATGCCGGCCTCAACCGCAGCGGATCGCCGTCATCACGTCCTTGTCGTCGACGATCAGGTTCAGGCGGGTGTCGTTGTATTCCATGGTGACCAATTGGCCCGGGCGCAGGATGCGGACCTTGGTGGCGCCGCTGCGGCTGCGCAGGTCTTCCGTGACGGACTCGGTGGCTTTCTGGCCGATCTGGGATTGCAGGGCGCTGGCGTCGCAGGTCTTGCGGGCGCTGCCGGACGGGGCGGAGGACGATCCATACGTCGCGCCGGAGGTGCTGTCGGACGCGGCGGGCGAGCTGGCGCTGCTGGAGGAGGCGGATGAAGAGGAACGCGGGGCCCCGGTATTGGCGCAGGCGCTCAGCGTGGCTACCAGCAGAACGGGAATCAGCTTGCGGATCATGGTCACTCCTGAAAAATGAAACGTTTCCGCGGCACGGCCATCGCGCGGGCTGGCGGGCGTCGCGGAAAATCCATCATAGACCAGCCGCCGGCCGCGCGCTCGGCCGGCGTGGCCGGGCTTTATGCCCGGGCGTAGCATTCGGCCGCCGGGTTCCCGCCGTCAGTGGAAATTGCGGCTGGGCATGCTCAGGCCGCCCAGTAATTCGGACAGATCCACCAGCCGCTGCGCGATCAGGTGGCGCACGCCGTCCACGCTCTGCCAGCTGCCATAGACGCCCAGCAGGGTGGCGCCGAGCAGTTCGCGGCGCTGGCGTTCGATCAGCTCGGGACGCACCACCACGTTGACGGGGCCGGTTTCGTCTTCCAGCGTGACGAAGATTACGCCCTTGGAGGTCTGCGGCCGCTGGCGCACCGTGACGACGCCGCAGGCGCGGGCCACGCGCTTGTCGGGGTAGCCGTTGAGCACGCTGGCCGGCTGGAAATTGCGCGCCGCCAGTTGCGGCCGCAGCAGTTCGACGGGATGGCGCCGCAGGGTCAGGCCGACACTGCGGTAGTCGGCCGCCACGGTCTGGTTCTCAGTCGGCACGGCCAGTCGCGGCGCCTCGGTTTCGTGGATGGCGGCGTCGCGCAGCAGGTCGCGGCTGTGCACGCTGGCGGCGGCTTCCCAACTGGCCTGGCGGCGGTGGCCGGCCAGGGTGCGCAGGGCGTCGCCGGCGGCCAGGGCGTTCAGGTCGTGGCGCGTCAGGGCGGCGCGGCGGGCCAGGTCGCCGGTGCTGGTGAAGGGCGCGTCGGCGCGGGCCGCCTCGATGCGGCGGGCGCTGTCTTCGTGCAGGCCCTGGATCAGGCTCAGGCCCAGGCGCACGGCGGGGCGGATTTCGTCCGACGGGGGGGCGTGAGGATGGGGCTGGCGCGGGGGGGCGTCGGCGGGCGCGGTTTCCAGCGCCGCGTCCCAGCCGCTGACGGTCACGTCCACCGGCAGCACCCGCACGCCGTGGCGGCGCGCGTCCTGCACCAGTTGCGCCGGGGCGTAAAAGCCCATGGGCTGGGAATTGAGCAGCGCCGCCAGGAAGGCCTCGGGCTCGTGGCGCTTGAGCCAGGAACTGGCGTAGGCCAGCAGCGCGAAGCTGGCGGCGTGGCTTTCGGGGAAGCCGTATTCGCCGAAGCCCTCGACCTGGCGGAACAGCGCCTCGGCGAATTCCAGGGTGTAGCCATGGGCCAGCAGGCCGCCCACCAGCTTGGCGCGGTATTTGTCGACGCCGCCCTTGCGCTTCCAGGCGGCCATGGAGCGCCGCAGCTGGTCGGCGTCGCCGGGCGTGAAACCGGCCGCCACCACCGCGATCTGCATCACCTGTTCCTGGAAGATGGGCACGCCCATGGTGCGGCTGAGCACGCCGCGCACCTTGTCGCTGGGGTAGTCGATGTCTTCCTTGCCCTGGCGGCGGCGCAGGTAGGGATGCACCATGCCGCCCTGGATCGGGCCGGGCCGCACGATCGCCACCTGCACCACCAGGTCGTAGTATTCGCGCGGCCGCAGGCGCGGCAGCATGGTCATCTGGGCGCGCGATTCGATCTGGAACACGCCGATGGTGTCGGCCTCGCAGATCATGTCGTAGGTGGGTTCGTCGCCTTCGGGGATGTCCTGCAGCCGCAGCGGCTGGCCGCGGCGCTGGCCGGCCAGTTCCAGGGTGCGGCGCAGCGCCGACAGCATGCCCAGGGCCAGCACGTCGACCTTGAGCAGCTTGAGCGCGTCCAGATCGTCCTTGTCCCACTGCACCACGCTGCGGTCGGCCATGGCGGCGTTCTCGATCGGCACCAGCCGCGACAGCTTGCCGCGTGAGATGACGAAGCCGCCGGGGTGCTGCGACAGGTGGCGCGGAAAGCCCATCAGGGTCTGGGCCAGCGCGGCCCATTGCCGCGCCACCTGCGATTCCGGGTCCAGGCCGCAGGCGCCCAGGGTGCGCAGCATTTCCTTCTTGCCGTCCCACCATTGGTGGGCGCGCGCCACCGCGTCGATCACGCCGGGGTCCACGCCCAGCGCGCGGCCGGTGTCGCGCAGCACGCTGCGCGGGCGGTAGGAGATCACCACGGCGGTCAGGGCGGCGCGCTGGCGGCCGTACTTGCGGTAGATGTACTGGATCACTTCCTCGCGCCGCTGGTGCTCGAAGTCGACGTCGATGTCGGGCGGCTCGTTGCGTTCCTTGCTGATGAAGCGCTCGAACAGGTTGTTGCCGCGGCGCGGGTCGACCTCGGTGATGCCCAGGCAGTAGCACACCGCCGAGTTGGCGGCGGACCCGCGCCCCTGGCACAGGATGCCGTTGTTGCGGGCGAACAGGACAATGTCGTAGACCGTGAGGAAGTAGGCCTCGTATTGCAGGTCGGCGATCAGCGCCAGTTCTTTTTCGATCTGCGCGCTGACGTGGGCCGGCGTGCCGGCCGGGAAGCGCCGCGCCGCGCCGGCCAGGGTTTCCTGGCGCAGGTAGGTGGCCGGCGTGTGGCCGCGCGGGATGATCTCGTCGGGGTATTCGTAGCGCAGCTCGTCCAGCGAGAAGGCGCAGCGCCGCGCCACTACCAGGGTCTGCGCCAGGGCCTCGGGCGGATACAGATTGGCCAGCCGCATGCGGGTGCGCAGATGTTGTTCGGCGTTGCCGGACAGCGCGTAGCCGCATTGCGACACGCATTGGTGGGTGCGGATGCCGGTCAGGGTGTCGTGCAGCGGCTTGCGCGAGCGCACGTGCATCTGCACATGACCCAGCGCCACCACCGGCAACTCGGCGGCGCGCGCGGCGTGGTCGACGGCGGCGCGGTGCAGGTCGTCGCGCGAGCGGTACAGCAACGTCAGGCCGACCCAGGCGCGGCGCGGGAAGGTGGCGGCCAGCCAGCGCGCCTGCTGCGCCATGCGGTCGGGGTCGTCGCCGTAGACGGGCGACAGGATCGCCAGGCACTCGGGCAGGTGGCGCAGGTGTTCGTGGCCCGGCGGCGGGGCGGTGAAGTCCTCGGGCGCGAGCCGGTATTCGCCCTTGGGGGCGCGGGTGCGGGCCAGGGTGATGAGCTCGGACAGGTTGCCGTAGCCCTCGCGGGTCTGCGCCAGCAGGGTCAGGTCGAGCGGGGCGGCGTCGGGGCCGGCGCGCAGCCGGAAGGTGGCGCCAATGATCAGCGGCAGCTTCTGGGTCTTGGCCTCGACGTGGGCGCGCACCACGCCGGCCAGGCTGCATTCGTCGGTGATGGCCAGCGCGGCGTAGCCCAGTTCGGCGGCGCGGGCGACCAGTTCCTCGGGGTGCGAGGCGCCCTGCAGGAACGAGAAGTTCGATTGGCATTGCAGTTCGGCGTAGCCGGGCAGTCCGGCCGGCGGGCCGGGGGCGTCGTCATGGGGATCGTCGGGCGCTTGCATGGCGGGGTCAGGCGTATAGCCCGTGCAGGTACCAGCGCGCGTGCTCGTCGTCGCGTTCGCGGTAGATCCAGTAGCGCGCGCTGGCGGCGTCCTCGGCGACGAAGTAGTCGCGCACGGTCAGGGCCGGGTCCCACCAGCCGCTTTCGATGCGTTCGGGGCCGCGCATCAGCCGCAGCGCCTGGCCGGCGTATTGCGGCCGGTGGCCGGCCAGCTTGAGCGGCAGCGGCGGATCGAGCAGCCAGAAAGGACGGTCCAGGGGCTCGGGCAATGGCTCGGGCCGCGGCGGCGGGTCAAGGGCGTCGCCCCAGGTGTTGGCGGCCTCGGGCCGATGGTCGGGGATGGGACAGGCGTGGCGCACCTGTTCGCGGCCCAGCCGCGCGGTCAGCAGGTCCAGCAGCCGGGCGTGGTCGGCGGCGGTGCCGCCGGGCTCGGGGAACAGGGTGGTGCTGGCGGCGGGCTGTTCGGTGGTGTCGGGCGCCAGCAGCGTGACCGCGATCACCGGCGCTTCCAGGGTGAGGCGGCCGAGTTTTTCGCGCAGCAGGTTGAGGATCTGCGGCGCCTGCCAGACGGGCTGGGCCAGCGCCAGTTCCAGGTCGGTGGGCGGGCGCGCATGGCGGCCGCGTTCGTGGTCCAGGCGCAGCAGCACGCGCCGTACCGCCAGTTGCCGCACCGTCAGCCAGCCGCCCAATTGCTCGGCCAGGCGCCGCGCCACGGCCAGCACCGCGTCGGTGTGTTCGAGGTATTCCATCAGCTCGATGCGGCGTTCGAAGCGCGGCGGCGGCTCGATCCAGTGGAACAGCTCGGGCGCCTGGCCATAGGCGGCGTCCAGCGCCTGCAGCAGGTCGGGCGCGCTGCGTCGTTGCAGGCCGCCGCGCGGCAGGGCGCGCAGGTCGGCCAGCGTATGGCAGCCGATGTCGTTGAGCCAGTCCAGGCGAGCTTGGGCCTGGGGCAGCAGGGCCACGGGCAGGGCGTCGAGCCGGCGCGCCAGCGTGCGCGCGGTGAGCACCCGGCGCGGCGCGCGGCGGCCGCCGCGATGCGCCAGCAGCCAGGCGCCGGCGGCGGTGGGCGCCATGCCCAGCGACACCCGCAGATCCAGCGCGGCCAGGGTGGCGGCCACGCGCTGGTGCAGCGCGCGCGGCCCGCGAAAGAACAGCAGGCTGGCGCCGACGTTCAGCAGCACGGTGTTTTCGTCCGCCAGTGCGACCTCGGGGGTGTATTGCAACAGCGCCAGCGCCGCGCCTTGCAGGGTGTCGGCCTCGGCCACCGGGTCGCGCGTCAGCAGTTCGACCTGGGGGGCGATGGCGGCCGCGCCGCCGCGGCGCATGCCGGGGCGCACGCCGGCCTGGCGCGCGGCGGGCGTGAGGGCGGCGACGCGTTCCTGGTCCAGGACCGCGTAGGCCTGGGCCTCATGCGGCCAGTGCGGGCGCAGGGCGTCCAGCGGCAGGCAGCGCAGGCAGGCGGCGATCCAGAGGCGCATGAGGGCGGGTGGGCGCCGCGACGCCGGGCTCCAGGCCCACGTACAGCGGGGCCTCGCAGACCGGTCCGCGGCGCTTGAGGATGTGGACGGACAGCCCGCCCGGCGCGGGCGCGAGCGCCAGGCGCAAGGGGGCGGGGGTGGCATGCTGGGCCGCGCTGGCCGGGCGCAGGGCAACGAACAGCAGGTCGCTGGCCTGCGCCGCCAGGTGCAGCCGGCGCAGCGCTTCGGGACGCACGTGCGGCAGCCAGCAGAGCAGCGCGCCGCAACTGCCATTTTTTAGGATCTGCTCGGCGGCCCACAGGGCGTCCAGCGGTTTTTCGGGGGCGACCCAGAGCAATTGGCGCGGGTCGAGCCGCCAGCTCATCCAACTGGCGATGTGCGGCGCGTGCGGCGGCTGCACCAGGGCGATGGCGCGGCGCGTTTCCAGTTGCGCCAGGGCCGGGCGCAACAGGCGGATTTCGCCGATGCCGGGTTGCGGCGCCAGCAGTTCGATCAGCGATCCCAGCGGCCAGCCGCCGTCCGGCAGCTCGGCCGACAGGGCGGCGTGGCCGGTGGGCAGGCTGCGGGCGGCGCCGCGCGCCAACTGAGTGGCGCGCCACAACGCGGGATGGATCTGTTCTGGCGACGGCATGGCGGGCGGGCGACCCGGTTTCTCTGGGTGAAGACGCGGTGGACGGCGCGGCAGCCGGGGGTAAGCCCCGGGCTGAAGCTGCTTTTGCTGTATGAATATACAGTATTTTACCCGACCCGGAAGGCTAGGGATGTATCCGCCGGTTGCACCGTATTGGTGCGCGCCGCGCGACCCGCTTCGAGGCGCGCCGACCCGCAGCCATGCCCGCCGTGCCCTTGGATGGGGCGACTCATTAACCCGTGCACGGCTTGGCACGCTTCCTGCTTGTGTCCTCATGTCACCGTCTCCTCTCGCAACAACGTCCAACAAAAGGAGTGCTGAACATGGCCCATCAACCCGAACGCATCGTCGAACTGTCGCGCCGCGTCGAGCGGATTTCGAACGAGAAGATCGAGAGCATCGTCGACATCAACCAGCAGGCCAAGTACCTGTCGCTGAATGCGCGTATCGAGGCCGCGCGCTCGGGCGAGGCGGGGCGCGGATTCGCGGTGGTGGCCAATCAGGTACAGTACGTGTCCGAGCAGATCACCGGCATTGCCGACGCGCTCAAGGAAGAGTTGGCTGGCTCCATCGCCGACCTGATCCGCATCGGCGAGCACACCCTGCACGAGATCCGTGGCTACGAGGGCCGCCGCCTGAGCGACCTGGCGCTGAACATGATCGAGACCATGGACCGCAACCTGTACGAGCGGTCCTGCGACGTGCGCTGGTGGGCCACGGATTCCGCGGTGGTGCGGGCCTTGCAGGAACCCGGCGCCGACAGCGCGCGCCACGCCAGCGGCCGGCTGGGCGTGATCCTGGACAGCTACACGGTCTACCTGGACTTGTGGGTGGCCGACGCGCAGGGGCGGGTGGTGGCCAATGGTCGTCCGGACCGCTATCCGCAGGCGCGCGGCGCCAACGTCAGCCAGAGCGAATGGTTCCGGCGCGGGATGGCCACGGCTGACGGCGGCGAATACGTGGCCATGGACATCGACCGCGCGCGGCTGCTGGACGGCGCCCACGTCGCCACCTACGCCACCGCGATCCGACGTGATGCCGACAAGCAGGGCGAGCCGCTGGGCGTGCTGGGGGTGTTCTTCGACTGGACCCAGCAGGCCGACAGCATCGTCAAGTCGGTGGGCCTGTCGGAAGAGGAATGGGGACGCACCCGCTGCCTGCTGGTCGACAGCCGCCAGCGCGTCATCGCCGCCTCGGATGGTGCGGCATCGCTGCAAGAGCGCTACGTGCTGCGCCACGACGAGCAGCCCCGCGGCTACTACGAAAACGCCGACCGCGGCCTGGTGGGGTTCGCGTTGACGCCGGGTTATGAAACCTATGCCGGCCTGGGCTGGTACGGCGTCATCGCGCAGCGCCCGCGCAACGCTTTCGAATAGCGCTGGCGCGGGTTCAGGACCGCGCCGGCTGGCCGGCGGCCACCGGCGCGTCCTGGCCGACGCCGGCGGCGCGGTCGGCCTCGAAACCGTAGAACCGCATGTCTTCGTAGCGGATCCAGCGCGACTTCTTCACCAGCCGGTGGCCGATCCAGAACGCCAGGAACAGCGGGATCGCCAGGTAGGTCGAGACCACCCCGATCCAGTCGATGCGCTCGTCCAGGAAGGCCTGGTAGTTCTGGCCCAGCGTGACCAACAGGCACAGCACGAAGGCCAGCAGCGGGCCGAAAGGGAACAGGCCGGCCTTGTAGGGCAGGTCGGCGGTGTCGTAGCCGTGCTTCACGTAGCCCTGGCGGAAGCGGTAGTGGCTGACCGCGATGCTCAGCCACACGATGAACTCGGTCATGCCGGCGAAATTCAGCAGCCAGATGTAGACCGCCTTGGGGCTGTAGACCACGCTGAACATGCACAGGCAGGCCAGCGCGGTGGTGGCCAGCAGCGCGTACAGCGGCACGCCGTTGCCCGTCACGCGCTGGAACAGCTTCGGCGCCTGGCCCTCGGCCGCCATATTGAACAGCATCCGGGTGGCGGCGTACATGCCCGAGTTGCCAGCGGACAGCACCGAGGTCAGGATCACCGCGTTCATGATGGTGGCCGCCGACAGCAGCCCGGCGTGCTGGAACACCAGCGTGAACGGGCTGACAGCGATGTCCTCGACCTCGTTGCGCAGCAGCTGCGGGTCGGTATAGGGAATCAGCAGGCCGATGATCAGGATCGCCAGCACGTAGAACAGCAGGATGCGCCAGAACACGTGGTTGATGGCGCGCGGCACGTTGCGGCGCGGGTTCTCGGATTCGCCCGCGGCCACGCCAACCAGCTCGGTGCCCTGGAACGAATAGGCCACCACCATGGCCACCCCGACCCAGGTGGCGGCGTTGCCCACGAACGGCGCCTCGCCCACGCTCCAGTTGCGCAGGCCGACCGGCGCGTCGCTGTGGATGATGCCGACCAGCATGGCCAGGCCCAGTACGATGAAGCACAGCACCGCCACCACCTTGATGATGGCGAACCAGTATTCGGCTTCGCCGAAACTGCGCGCCGAGAAGGCGTTCAGGCCGAAGGTCAGCGCCAGAAAGGTCACGCTCCAGATCCACCCCGGGGTATCGGGGAACCAGTACGCCATCACCAACTGTGCGGCCACCACGTCCACCGCCACCACCGTGGCCCAGCTGAGCCAGAAGTTCCAGCCCAGCGCGAAGCCGAAGCCGCCATCCACATAGCGCGAGGCATAGGTGCAGAAGGAGCCCGACACGGGCATGAAGGTGGCCAGTTCGCCCAGGCTGGTCATGATGAAATAGACCATCAGGCCGATCAGCAGGTAGACCGTGAGCGCGCCGCCCGGGCCAGCCTGGGCGATGGCCGCGCCCGAGGCGATGAACAGGCCGGTGCCGATGGCGCCGCCCAGGGCGATCATGGTCAGGTGGCGCGCCTTGAGCACGCGGTGCAACTGGTTCTTGCCGGCCGGCGGGGTTCCCGAGTCTGTCGTCGGTGTTTTCATGGAATGCACTGGTTGATGCAAAACGCTGCGCCGGCCACGATCGCCCGTCAGCGCCTGGTGGGCACCGGGGGCAGTAGCCGGCCCGGTGGGCGCCTTGCCTAGGATTGCGTGTGACCGGCATTTTACAATGGGGCCACCCAGTGCCTGTCCGGAGCCGTAGCATGGCCACTTCTTCCTCTCCATCCCCCCGCGAAATCGCGTTCCTGCCCAACCCCGGCACCGACGTGCGCCAACTGTTCATCCTGTTGCACGGGGTCGGCGGCACGCCGGACAACCTGGTGCCGCTGGCCGAGGCCGTGCGCGCCGCCTTTCCCAGCGCGGCGGTGCTGATTCCCGAGGGCTTCGAACCCTTCGACGGCGGCGCCGCCGGCCGCCAGTGGTTCTCGGTGCGCGGCGTGTCCGACGACAACCGGCCCGAGCGCGTGGCCCAGGCCCTGCCGCCGCTGGAAGCCTACGTGAAAGCGGCCCAGGCCCGCTTTGGCCTGTTGCAGTCCGACACCGCGCTGGCCGGCTTCTCGCAAGGCGCCATCATGGCGCTGGAACTGGTGCAGGCGCACGACGGCATGGCCGGCCGCGTGATCGCGTTTTCGGGCCGTTATGCGCAACTGCCCAAGGCCGCGCCGCAGTACACCACGCTGCACTTGCTGCATGGCGCCAACGATCCGGTCATGCCGGTGGCCCTGATCCAGGCGGCGCAGGCGCGGCTGGACGAGCTGCATGGCGATTCCACCATCGACGTGGCCACGCACGTCGGCCACGAACTGCATCCGGCTCTGATCCAGCGCGCCATCGTGCGCCTGCAGACCTGCGTGCCGCTGCGCAGTTGGGAAGCGGCGCTGGGCCTGAACCAGTCGCCGCCCGACGGCACCACGGTGCATTGACGGCGCGCCGGTGAGCCTCGCCAAATCCGCCGCCGCGCGTCAGCCACGGCTCGGGCGCAATGGCCGGTGGAGAGAAAGGAGAGGGAGCGTGGCCCGAGCGGACGGGCCAAGGGGATGCCGCCAGGGCCGGGCCCGGCGGGCGCCATGATCGGCGCGGAGCGTGCGCTGGGGCTTGCCGGTTACTGCTCCCAGCCGCCGCCCAGCGCCAGGAACACGGCGATCTGGTCGTTGCTGAGTTCGGCCTGGCCGGCGGCCAGCGCGCTTTCATTGCTGGCCAGGGTGCGTTCGGCGTCCAGCACCGTCAGGTAGTCGGTCTTGCCATACTGGAACAACTGACGCGCCTGCGCGGCGGCCTGCGCCGCCTGGTCGCGCGCGGCGCGCAGCGCGGCCTGGCGGTCGAGTTGGCGCGCATACACCACCAGCGCGCTCTCGGTTTCGCGCAGCGCGTTCAGCACCGAGGCGTCAAAGCGCGCCACGGCGGCCTTGGTGTTGGCCTCGGCCTCGGCGATGCGCGCCTGCACCGCGCCGGTATTCGGCAGCGTCCAGGAGATCAGCGGACCCACGCTCCAGCTGAAGGTGCCGCGGTCGCCGAACATGGCGGCCGGGCCGCCCGAGGCGCCCGACAGGCCCAGCGTGATCTTGGGGTAGAGGTCGGCCGTGGCCACGCCGATGCGCGCGGTGGCGGCGGCCAGCGCGCGCTCGGCCTGGCGGATGTCGGGACGGCGGCGCAGCAGCGCGGCGCCGTCACCCACCGGAATGGTTTCGCGCAACTGCGGCGCGGCGGCGCATTGCAGCAACGCGGTCGGAATCTCGGCCGGCGTCTGGCCGGTGAGCGCCGCCAGCCGGTACAGCGCGGTGCGCTGCTGCGCCTGGAACGGCGGCAGGCTGGCGCGCAATTGCTCCAGTTGGCTGCGCGCGCGGGTGACGTCCAGCGCGGTGCCACGGCCGGCGCGTTGCAGACGGCTGACGGCGTCCAGCGATTCCTGCTGCACCTTGACCGAGTGTTCGGCCGAGGCCAGTTGCATGCCGGCCGAACACAGGTTGGCGTAGGCGCGCGCGGTTTCGGCCGCGACCGTGACGCGGGTGGCGTCGTAGGCGGCCTGCGCCGCCTGCGCATCGGCGCCGGCCGCTTCCACCGCGCGCCGGATCTGGCCGACCAGGTCCACCTGGTACGACATGCTGGCGCCGGCCGAGTATGACCAGCGGTTGGGCGGGTCGATGCCCGGCGCCAGTTCCTGGATGCCGGACACATGGCCGAAGCTGGGCGAGGCGTTCACGCCCAGGCTGGGGTGTTGTTGGGCCTGGGTTTCGCGCACGGCGGCCTGGGCGCGTTCGAGGTTGGCGCTGGCCACGCGCAGGTCGGTGTTGGCGGCCAGGGCCTTTTCCACCAGGCCGTCGAGCACCCGGTCGTTGTACAGGCGCCACCAGCGTCCGGGCACCGGGTCGCGCTGGAACACGCCCTCCCGCGCCTCGGCGAACGGTGCCTGCGCGTCGGGCCGGGTGGCGGCCGCGTCGGCGGGCACCTGGTAGTCAGGGCCCACGGCGGCGCATCCGGCCAGCGCGGCGGACAGCATCAGCGGCAGGAGGAATCGGGTGTTCATGGCGGTTACGGCTTGGCGTTGTCTGAAAGGTTGCGGGGTTGCGCGAGCGCGGCGCTCACGAGGGCTGGCGCGCGCCGGTTTGCGCGGACGGGGCGGCGTTGACCACGACGGTGGCGGTCTGGCCGGCGACCAGGCGCACGCCCGCGGGCACGTCGTCGATCTTCACGCGCACCGGGATGCGTTGCGCCAGGCGCACCCAGTTGAAGGTCGGGTTCACGTTCGGCAGCAGGTTGGCGCCGGTGCTGCGGTCGCGGTCGGCGATGCCCAGCGCGATGCTTTCGACGTGGCCGCGTATCTGGCGGTTGTCGCCCATCAGCGTGACGGTGACGGGGTCGCCCGTGTGGATGCCGGGCAGCTTGGTTTCTTCGAAATAGCCTTCGACGTAGAACGAGCTGGCGTCGACCAGCGCCATCACGCCATGGCCGGCGCTGGCGTACGAGCCGGCGCGCAGGTCCAGGTTGGTGACGCGGCCGTCGGTTGCGGCCAGCACGCGGCTGCGTTCCAGGTTCAGGCGCGCGGTGTCCAGCTGCACCTTGGCCTGGGCCAGCGCGGCTTCGGTCTGTTGCAGCTTGGCCTGGCTCTGTTCCCGCGTTTCGGCGGCCACCAACTGGCCCAGCGCACGGTTGCGCCTGGCGTCGCGCAGCGCCTGGTCGCGCGCCACCTGTTGCGAGCGCACCGAGGCTTCGGCCTGGTCATAGGCCAGCTGGAAGCGCGCGCGGTCGATCTCGAACAGCACGTCGCCGGCCTTGACGTCCTGGTTGTCGTGCACCGGCACGGCGGTCACCAGGCCGGACACGTCCGGGGCCACCTGCACCACGTAGGCCTTGACGCGGCCATCGCGGGTCCAGGGTTCGACTTCATAGTGCACCCACAGTTGCCAGCCGGCGTAGACGGCGGCCGCGACCACGGCGGCGGTCAGCGCGAACTTGCCGAGGGCGGCGGGGCGCAGGGCGTTGGGGAGTTTCATACCTATCTCTGCACAAAATAAGGGGAAATGAGGGAGACGCCATACAGCAGCACGATGAACAGCGCCAGATCGAACAGCGCCGGGTGCCACACCAGGCGATACAGCCCGGCGCGCGCCAGCACGCGGCGCACCGCCCAGGCCACGCCCAGGGTGATCACGCCCAGCACCAGCAGCCAGGGGAAGTAGATGCCATAGAGGTTGAATTCGCCGATCATGATGTTTCCAGCGTGGGATGGGCGGGTTGATAGTCGGCCGCCTCCGGGAAGAAGGCGCGGCGCAGGCCCACCAGGGCCACCATCGCGCGGTCGCGGGCGGCGATGGTGCCGGGCGTGGCGCTGACGCTGGCCAGGGCCCGGTCGATCTGCGCCAGCATCTCGGCGGTCTTGCCGCCACCGCGCCGGGTCGAGCGTTCGCGGAAGAAGCGGGCCAGGCTGTCGAGCACCGGCGCGATGCTGGCGTCCGCCATGGGCAGGTGGCGGCGGGCGCGTTGCAGTTCGGCGATGTCGCGGCCTACGCGCAGGTCTTTGAGCGCGTCGGCCGCGATCAGGTCGTCGGCGCGCTTGGCCAGTGCCAGGCGCGGTTGCAGCAGACCGATGCGGTCGAGCATGCGGGCGGCGTAGGTGTGGCGGGCCGGCGCGCGTGGCGAGCTGGCCAGCGCGGCCAGTTCGTTCCAGTTGGCGGCCTGGATGCGGCGCGCGCTCCAGTCGGCGCTGACGGTGCGGAAGATGGCGGCGATGATCGCGGCGGTGGCCACGCCCAGGCACTGGGCCAGTTGCGCGTCGATGAACGACACCAGGTCGGCCGTGTGGGTGTCCTGCAACGCCATGGTGCCCAGGAAGCCGAACAGCATCGCCATGGCCTTGCCGGTGGAGGCCGGCCGCGCGATGAAGATGCCCAGCACGAAAGCGGTGGGCAGCATCGCCAGCGCCAGCATTTCGAACGAGTGGATGGCGGGCATGATGCCCAGCAGGTACAGTGCCGACAACGGGATCGAATACACCGTGTAGGTCAGGAATTGCATGATGCCCGGCACCGGATTGTCCTGCGAGGCGAAGAAGCTGCTGAAGATGGCGGCCATCAAGGCAGCGGTGGCGCCGTTGCTCCAGGCCGTGCCGATCCAGAACAGGCAGACGACCGAAATGGCCACGCCGGCGGCGGCGGCCGACAGCAAGGCCATGCCGCGGTCGCGGTGCAGCGTGCGGTTGGTGGCGCTGGCGCCGCCGGCGGCGCGCGGCGCGCGCAGCGGGGCGCCGGCCAGTCCGGCGCGGATCTCACGGCGCAGCGCCAGGCATTCGTCATAGGTGTCGATCAGTTCGCGCAGCCGCGTCATCAGGCTGGCCAGCAGCGCATCGCGCCAGCCCGAGCGGCTGTCGATGGCGGGCGTCAGGCGCGAGACGGCGGCGCGCAATTGCACCGCGGTTTCGTGGCTTGCCTGAGCGCCGGCGTTGATCCATTCGGAGATGTCGGCCAGCACCTGCGAGACGGGCTCGGGCAGGGCCTGGCCGTCGGCCTGCAGGGCGCGCATGCGGTCTTCGACGGCCGAGACGGCCGGGGTGAGCGCGGCGATCTGGTCCTGCATGGCGCGCACCGCGCCGGCGGTCCAGCGCAGGTTGCCGGTGTCGAACGGCACGTGGGTCGACAGCAGGCGCAGTTGGGTGATGTCGTTGGCCAGTACGCGGCGGTCGCGGTCTTTCTGTTCGGCGGTCTGGCCGCTCAGGGTGTCGTGGATCCAGAGCTTGGCGTCGCGCACCGCCTTGTCCAGCTGCAGCGTCAGGGCCGGCGCCAGGCCGCGCGGCAGCACGATGCTGTGAATCAGCGTGGCGCAGACGATGCCCAGGCTGATTTCCTCGACCCGCGCCAGCGCCGTGTCGAACACCAGCGACGGGTCGGTGACGCTGGGAAAGCCGATCATGGCGGCGGTGTAGCCGGCCAGCATGAACAGGTACGAGCGCGGGGTACGGTCCAGCACCGACAGGTACAGGCAGAAGCCGACCCAGGCCACCATGGCGGCGGTCATGACCACCGGCGAATTGGACAGGCGCGGCACCATGTAGACGGTCATGGCCGAGCCGCAGAAGGTGCCGACCAGGCGGTACAGCGCCTTGGAGCGCACCGCGCCGGACCAGGGCTGGGCCACGATGTAAGCCGTGGTCATGGCCCAGAACGGGCGCGGCAGGCCGATGCTGTACGAAAGATAGAGCGCCATGATGGCGCTCAGGTAACTCTTGAGGGAGAAGATCGTCTCGCGGACGTTGGGCAGTTTCATGGCCGCGGGTCCTCCTGGGCGCCGGCGGCACTGCGCCCCAGGGCGGTCTTGAGCGTCTCGAACACGCGCAGGCAGGCCTGCAGGTCGGCTTCGCTGATGCCGCCGAACAGGCGCCGGCGCAGTTCCACCAGCACGTCCTCGACCTGCTTGCGCAGCGCATGGCCGGCCTCGGTCAGGTGCAGGGTCTTGGCGCGGCGGTCGTGCGGGTCTTCGCGCCGTTCCATCAGGCCGGCGGCGACCAGTTGGTCGAGCACGCGCACCAGGGACGGACCTTCGACTCCCAGGGCCTCGGCCAGCGCGCCCTGGCGCACGCCGTCGCCGAGCCGGCCGGCCAGGATCACGGGCCAGGCGGTGGCTTGCGACAGGCCGTAGTCGGCCAGGGCCTTGTCGGCGGCGCCGCGATAGGCGCGCGACAGCACCATCAGGTTGGCGGTGGTGGCCATGAGCTGGGAGTCGGTGGGGGTCTTCATGGAAATCGATTGTATCCTATCTATTAGCTTACTATTAATTGAAAATAGTGAAGATCTCCATTGATTCTTTCAATCGGAAAAATCAGGGGCGGGTGTTCCGTGGATGGAAAGCCGGGCGGGCCAAGCCAGGCCGCGGCGCCCGGCGATCCTGGTGTGGCGGGGCGGGACGCCCGGGGGCGGAGATGTCGCGGCAGCGCGGGCGGGCGGTTTTGCCGCCGCGCGCGGGGGCATCAGGCGTTGCAGTCGGCCCAGCAGTTGGGCGTTTCGTACAGGCGCACACGGGTCAGGCGCAGGTCGGCGCCGTAGTGGCCATGATAGTGCGGCGCCAGGATCTCGAAGATGATGGCGGCCAGGTTTTCGGCGGTGGGGATGCGGTCCAGCACCACGGTCTTGTGGTCGGGCATCGAATCCAGGAAGCCGCGCACGGCGGTGTCGCCCTCGAAGACCAGGAAGGCGTGGTCCCAGACGTCGACGATGTGCGTCTTGGCGATGCGCTTGATGTCGGCGAAGTCCATCAGCATGCCGTTGTCGGATTCGCCAGGAGCCTGGACGACGTCGCCGGTCAGGGTGATTTCGAGCACGTAGCGGTGGCCGTGCAGGTTGCGGCACTGGCTGCGATGGTCGGGGATGCGGTGGCCGGCGTCGAATTCAAGCCTGCGGGTCACGGAAATCATGGAATGCCTATGTATTTATGGGTCTGCAGGCTCAGGCGCCATTGCGGGTGCTGCATGCAGTACTGGACGGCTTGTTCGGTGTTGGCCTGGCGGGCGGGGCCGTCCATGGGTTGCAGGAAGAAGTGCTCGAAGTCCAGGTGTTCGAAACGCGGGGGCAGGGCGTTGGGCTGGGGGTAGACCAGCTTGAGTTCGTTGCCGCGTTCGATGACGACGGGGGCGGTGCCTTTGGGGCTGACGCAGATCCAGTCGATGCCGGGCGGCGGCTGGACGGTGCCGTTGGTTTCGATGGCGACGGTGAAGCCGCGGGCGTGGACGGCGGCCAGCAGGGGGGCGTCCAGTTGCAGCAGGGGTTCGCCGCCGGTGAAGACGATGTAGCGGTTGGCGGTGTCGGGGCCCCAGGCGGCTTCGATGGCGTCGGCGAGCAGGTCGGGGGTGGCGAATTTACCGCCGCCTTCGCCGTCGGTGCCGATGAAGTCGGTGTCGCAGAAGGTGCAGGCGGCGCTGGCGCGGTCGCTTTCGCGGCCGGTCCAGAGATTACAGCCCGCGAACCGGCAGAAGACCGCCGCGCGGCCTGCGTGGGCGCCTTCGCCTTGCAGGGTTTTGAAGATTTCTTTGGCGGTGTAGGTCATGGGGGGATGGCGCTCGGGGCGAGCGCCCAGGAGGGGGGCAAAAGCGCATTATTTTAGTCGTTCTTGGGGGCGCGGGTCTGGGATGTCCTTGATGTCGTGGGCTTTTTCGCTTTTTGGGGAATCCGCAGGCCGAGGGCAGGGCGCTTCGCAGGTCGCCCTGGGCGTGGGGCTTATATACTCTCGCGCTATGTTTCATGTTCAAGATTCTCTCTATATCGACGAGCGCGAGATTGAGTTCTCGATGATCCGGGCGCAGGGCGCGGGCGGGCAGAACGTCAATAAGGTGTCGAGCGCGGTGCATCTGCGGTTCGATGTGCGGGCATCGTCGTTGCCGCCCGAGATCAAGGAGGCGTTGTGCGCGATGAGCGACCATCGCATTTCCAAGGAGGGGGTGATCGTCATCAAGTCGCAGTCGTTCCGCAGCCAGGACAAAAACCGGGCCGAGGCGATCGAGCGGTTGGTGAATATGGTGCGGGCGGCGGCGAAGGTGGACAAGCCGCGCCGGGCGACCAAGCCGACGCGGGCGTCGCAGCGGCGGCGGGTGCAGCGCAAGGTGCTGCATGGCGAAGTCAAGCGGCTGCGGGGAAGGGTGCAGGGCGAGTGAGGGTTCGCCAGGGCGCCGGGAAAGCCCCTCGGCCGGCAGGGGTATGACGTTATATCGGGATATCTCGATATAAGATTCGATAAATTGCGATATTTCAATATGACGACCACTGCTTCCACCGCCGCCGAGGCCTCCACGCAGATCGATGTCGACGCCATTCTCAAGGCGTTGGCCAATCCCGTGCGCCGCGAGATCCTGGGGTGGTTGAAGGAGCCGCAGGCGCACTTCCAGGAACGTCCGGGCCATACCTTTGAACACGGGGTATGCGCGGGCCATATCGACGGGCGTTGCGGGCTGTCGCAGTCCACCGTGTCTTCGCATCTTGCGGTGCTGCAGCGCGCGGGGCTGATTTCGGCCACCAAGGTGGGGCAGTGGGTGTTCTTTCGTCGCAATGAAACCGTGATTGCCGCGTTCCTGCGGCAATTGAACCAAGACATGTAGCCTGCCGCCGCTACCCAAGCCCGCCCGCCGGGCAAGAGGATTGTTATGAGCCTGCTGTTCGAACCCTTGCAAGTAGGGGAGTTGACCCTGCCCAACCGTATCATCATGGCCCCGTTGACGCGCCAACGCGCCGCCGAAGGCCGTGTGCCGAGCGACCTGATGGTCGAGTATTACGTGCAGCGCGCAACCGCCGGGCTGATCCTGACCGAGGCTACCTCGGTGACGCCGCAGGGCGTGGGTTATGCGAATACGCCGGGGCTGTGGTCGCAGGAACAGGTCAAGGGCTGGCGCAAGGTGACGTCGGCGGTGCATGAGGCCGGCGGCCGTATCTTCGCGCAGTTGTGGCATGTGGGCCGGATTTCCGATCCGATCTTCCTGAATGGCGAGCTGCCGGTGGCGCCGAGCGCGATCGCGGCGGGCGGCCATGTCAGCCATGTGCGGCCCAAGCGCGCCTACGTGGTGCCGCGCGCGCTCGAGACCGATGAGATCCCGGGCATCGTCGAGGCCTATCGCCGTGGCGCGCAGTTGGCGCAGGAGGCCGGCTTCGACGGCGTCGAAGTGCACGGCGCCAACGGTTATCTGCTGGACCAGTTCCTGCAGGACAGCACCAACCATCGCACCGATGGCTACGGCGGTTCGCTCGAAGCGCGGGCGCGCCTGATGCTGGAGGTGGTGGACGCCTGCGTCGGGATCTGGGGCGGCGGCCGCGTCGGCCTGCACCTGTCGCCGCGCGGCGACGCGCACACGATGGGCGATTCGGATCCGACCACGACCTTCAACTATGTGGCGCGGGCGGCGCGCCGGCGTGGGCTGGCTTTCATCTGCGCGCGTGAGCACGAGGGCGCCGACAGCCTGGGGCCGCAGCTCAAGGAATCGTTTGGCGGCGTGTATATCGCCAACGAAGGTTTCACGCGCGAATCGGCCGAGGCGGCGATTGCCGCGGGCCGCGCCGACGCGGTGGCTTTCGGCGTGCCGTACATCGCCAATCCGGACCTGGTGCGGCGTTTCGCCCTGAACGCGCCGTTGAATACGCCGGATACGTCCACCTTCTACGCCTCGGGCGCGGCCGGCTACACCGACTATCCGGCGCTGGCGACGGTCTGAGGCGCGGCGCCGTTGCCCGCCGCGACGGGGCGGCAACGGTGTTGGCGTATCAGTGCAGCGCGGCGCGCATCGGGTAGGTGAACAAGCCGTAGTGCGCCGCATTCAGCCCCAGGTGCGCCAGCACCGCCGCCGCCAGGCCGCCATGGCGGTAGGCCAGGCCGTAGGCCGCGCCGGCGATGCCGGCCAGCAGCATCCATTGCCAGCCGCCGGCGTAATGCGCCAGCCCGAACAGCAGCGCCGCGACCAGCAGGGCGGCGGTGGCGCCCCAGGCGCGGTCGCGCCAGCAGCGCGCCAGCCGTTCCTGCACGTAGCCGCGGAACAGGGCTTCCTCGGCCAGGGTCACCAGCAAAGCGTTGTTGAGCAGCCAGAGCCAGCCCGATGCCGGCCATTTGGGCGCCCAACCCACCACGCCCAGCGCCAGCGCCAATCCCAGGCAGAGCACGATGGCGCCCGTGCAGGCGGCCAGCGCCGCCATGAGCGTGGCGCGCGGGCCCGCGCCGGCCATGGCGGGCGTGGCGGCCAGCACCACCCAGAAGGCCACCAGCGGCTTGTCCAGGTTCAGGTACATGCCGAAGGGCACGGCATCGGGCGTCAGCGCCGCGCGCGCGATGACCTGCGGGTTATGGAATCCGGGCAGCCAATGCAGGAACAGCAGCGCCGCCAGGACCAGGAACAGCGCGTGGCCAGCGGCCGGCGCCCGCGATGGGCGCGCCAGCAGCGCGGCCAGTGCCAGCAGCGCGGGCCAGGCCAGCGCCAAGGGTTCGATGCCGCCCTGCGTCCAGGACCAGCCATAGGCCAGCGCCAGGGGCAGCAGCGCCCAGCGGCGCGTGGCTGGCGGCCACAGCATGGCGGCGGCCAGGAACATCAGGGATCCCGGGGATGCGAGGGGCATGGTTCTTCCTGCGAAAGGGCGGGCGGCGCGTCGCCGGCAGGGCGTTCACGGGGGCGCGCGGCGTCCGGACCCGCAAGTGTAAGCGCCGGGGGGCCGCGCGCGCTGCCTGTGCCCATGGCGGCGTTTGCGCGCGCCGTTGGTCACCGGCCGCTTTTCATTTCCGCGCTTTCGGGCGACCATGCCGCAGCGGCGCTTCCCGCCTGGTGGCGGGAAAGGCAGAGGCCGCGCAAGGAGCAGCAATGAAACTGATCGCATGGTTGATGTTGGCGGCGGCGATCCTGCCGTTTGTGTGCACGATCGTCGCCAAGGCCGGCGGCAAGAAGTTCGACAACAACGACCCGCGCGCCTGGCTGGCGCGCCAGGAAGGCTGGCGCGCGCGCGCCAATGCCGCCCAGGCCAACACCTTCGAGGCGCTGCCGTTCTTCTACGCGGCGGTGCTGTTCGCGCTGTACAACCAGGCGGCGCCCCTGCACGTGGCCACGCTGATGGCGTGCTGGCTGGGCGTGCGCCTGGGTTATCTGGCGATGTATCTGGCGGGCTGGGGCGCGCTGCGCTCGCTGGTCTGGGCGATCAGCGTGGGCTTTGTCATTGCCATCCTGTTCGCGGGCGTGTAGGCCGCGGCCACGGTCCGTGCCTGGCCTGGGGCGCCCCGCGCGCCTGACCAGGCCGCATGGCCGTTATTCCTGGTTCACTTCCACTCGAACACGGCGCGCGCCGTGCCGCTGTTCTGCACGTTGACCGCGCGTTCCTGCGCCTTGCCGTTGTAGGTGGCGGAAACCTTGTAGCTGCCGGGGGGCAGCTTGACCAGCAGATAGGGGCCTTGCGACTCGGCCCGCAGCACCTGCTTGCCGTGGCTATCCGTGATGGTCACGGCGACGTCGGCGACGTAGTCGGCCTTGCCGTCGCGCTGGGCGGCGAAGGTCAGCGCCAGCGGGTAGTCCTTGGCGGCGGCCTTCATGGACTCGGATTCGTCCAGGCCGATGCCGCCACTGACATATTGCACGCTGCCCTGGTGCTGCACGGCCGGCATGGCGGCCTGGGCGGTGGTCAGGCAACCCGCGAAAGCCAGGGTGCCCAGGGCCATGGCGGCGGCCATGGTGCAACGTTCGATGCGCTTGTTCATGCAATTCTCCTTGAAGCGATGATCACGCAAGAACTTCGACCGGCATGGCGGCGGCGAGTTCGCCACCGGTCGAGGGTTTTCTCAGGGCGCGGACGATCCGGGTGGATCGCTCGCCTCCCGTGCGTGCCAGTCGAATGCCAGGACGCTTTCGCCATTGGCTTCGCCATCGGGGGCGAAACGCTTTTCGCTCAACAGGCCGGTACCGTCGCCGCGCAGCGCCAGCACAGTGGAGCTGCGGGTGCCATAGCTCGGACTGACGATGAAGGGGCTGCTCAATAGCTTTTCACGATCCGGCGCCAGGCCGGTGGCGGGCAGGTCGGCGTCGTCGGCCGGGCTGCGGTCGGCCAGGGCCTCGAACAGCGCGGGCAGGTCGGGTTGCGGAGCGTGTGCCAGCACCCGTTCGAAGGCGGCCTTGGTGCGCGCCAGCTTGGGCCAGGGCGTGTCCAGCAGATGGTTGGACAGGGCATAGACGCCGGCCGCCAACGGCCGGGGCGCGCCGTCGCGGTTGCTGGCGTACCAGGCGCCAGCGGCATCGCCGACGATCAGATTGAAGCCGTTGTATGCCTGACCGGCGGCATGGGCGGCGGCGATGTAGTCGGCCGGGCGGGCGTTGCCGCGCAGGAAGTCCTCGACCAACGCGCCGCGCGAGGGGGCGTCGGCGATCACGCGACCGGGTTCGCGGAAATTGGTGACCAGCGCATAGCGGCCACCGCGGGTCGCGCCCATCCAGGTGCCGCCGGCCAGCGCGTCGCGTCCGCCGTATACCTGGGCGGCGTCGGGCCATTGCGCCGCCGGCAGCGTGGGGCGGGCGTGGAATTCATCGCGGTTGGCGGCGATCAGGACGGGAATGCCCGGCACGGTATGCAGGGCGAGAACGGCAAGGCACATGGTTCAGTCCGGAGAGAGGGGTGGGGATTGGGGCCGGGCGCGCCCGGGCGCGGTGGCGAAGCCGGGGCCGGCCAGGGTGGCGCGCAGGGCTTCGATGGCATCGGCGGCATCGCGCAGCGCGGCGTTGCCTGTGGTCACCGGGGCGGCGCCGACGTCCAGGCCCTGGACCACTGCCTGGGCCATGGCGTGCAGGGTGTCGGACAGCCGCGCCACCGCGACCGGTTCGGGGGGCGGCTGGCCGGCAGGCAGCGCCCAGGCGCTGTCGGAGATGGCGTTGGCGATGCGTTCCAGGGCCACCTCGACCGGCCACCAGGCCAGCGCGCGGCGGCTTACCAGCCGGGGTTCGGAGAGGCCGCGCTGCAAGGCGATGCGCAAGTCGGACAAGCGGGCGTAGGCTTGCGTGCGCAAGTCGTGCCGCGTGGCGGCGTCGGCCTGGAACACGGCGTTCAGGTAGGCGGCCAGGGTGTCGATGGCGGTGGCGACGGCTTGGTCCAGGTTGTGGCGCTCGATCCGCATCCAGGGCAGGTAGCCCACCGCCAGCACGATGGCGGCGGCCACCGCCACGTCTTCCAGCCGCGCCAGCGCGATCGGCCAACTGCCCGGCTGCAGCGCGCCGATCAGCAACATCAGGATCGGCAGCAGGATGGCGGAGAACAAACCGTAGTTGCGCCGGATCGACCACGGCAGCAGGGCCGCCAGCGTGGTCACCGTCAGCACGCTGGCGATGCCGTTGCGGTCCAGCGCCAGCACCGTGGCGCTGATCGCCACGCCCACCACGCTGCCGGCGCAGCTTTGCAGCGCGCGGGCAAAGACCGAACCGAAATTGGGCTTGAACACCACCACCACGATCAGCGGCACCCAGTACGAACGCGGCAGCGCCACGGCGTGCGCGACGGTCTCGGCGACGATCAGGCACAGGCCCAGCCGCAGCAGGTAGCGCACGGCGGCGGGGCCGGGCCGGTAGGTGCGCGCCAGCACGCGCCATGGCGTGCGGGGGCGCGCCGGCGCCAGGGCGGGAACCGTGTCGGGCCGGACCGGGCCGCTGCCTTCGAGCAGGGGGCGGGCCTGGGCCAGCGCGTCGGCCAGGGTCGTGGCGCCGGCCTGGCGCAGCGCCTCGATGTCCCTGGCGGGCGTTTGCGGGATGTCGTTCTCGACGTGATCGGCCAGCCGGTTGATGACCCGCGCGCAGTCCCGCGGCAGCACCCGGCCGGCGCGCGCCAGCGCCAATGCGGCGTCCGACAGCGGGGTGCAGGCCTGCAATTGCGAGGCCAATCGCGCCAGCCGGGGCGAGGAGCCGGCGGCGCGGCGGCGGGCCGCCAGCAGCGTGCCGTAGGCCGTGGCCATGGCCGCTTCCATGTCGCGCCGCGCCGTCATGATGCGCGAGGTGCCGATGGCCGCGTACATGGCCGCCAGCTTGCGGTAGGCCAGCGCCACCGCGGCCCGCTCCGGCGCGGTGGGATTGACCAGCCATCCCAGCAGCGTCAGCGCCAGTCCGAACAGGCCGCCCGCGCCCACCAGGGCGGGTGGCACCCAGGCGGGCAGCGGCGAGCTCAGGCTGGCGCCCACGATCACGTAGGTGGCGAATTGCAGGGTGGCCACGGCGGCGATGTTGTTGAAAGTGCCGAGCAGGCTGGCGATCAGCACCAACACGGTCATGCCGACACTGCCGAGCAGGCCGTGGCCGGCCAGGAGCGTGCCCAGGAAGTAGCCGAACGCGCCGCCGAACACCGTGCTGCCGATCGACAGCGCGCGGTTGCGGTAAGGGCCGCCGTTGTCGCCCGTGATGGCCGGCAGGGCGCCCAGCGCCACCAGTGCCGCCGCCGCGCTCTGGTCCAGCAGCAGGCCGGCGGCGGTCGGCAGGCCGAGCGCCAGCGCGGCGCGCAGGGCCACCCAGCGGCTGACCGGCGACGGCTCCATGTGCGCCAGGCTCATCAGCCAGCGCATATTGGTGCTGCGGGCGCGGCGGGCGGCGGGGAGATCGGGCAAGGGAACCTCGCTGACGGAAAGCGGGAGCCTGTTGATACTACCGGGCGCCTTGGTCACTCACTGGGGCGTTCATTGGGGAGCTCATGCGAGGCGCCTTCCTGTGCCGGCTGGCTCGCACGCGCGCCGTCCTGGCGCTTGATCAATGGTGCTTCCTGTGGCGCGGCCAGGCGGAAGTAATCGGCGGTGGCCATCAGGATGGAGGCGTCCAGCCGGCCGGCGTTGAACACGATTTCATCGTGCCGTAGGCGCAGGCTCGGATCCACCAGCAAATGCAGATCGGGATTGAAGCTGAAGGGCGGAATCGCGCCGATCTCGCAGCCGGTGAGTTCGCGCGCCAGATCCTGCGAGGCCAGCGATGCTTTCTTGCCACCGGCGGCGCGGGCGATGGCGTCCAGGTCGGCCTGTTGGTCGGCGGGAAACACCGCCAGCACGTTTCTGCGCTGGTTGGATGAGATCTTGACGCGGCAGACCAGCGCCTTGGCGCCCTGGCTGACGGCGGTGCCGCGCACGGCGGCGACTTCCACCGAGCGGCCGGCGGCGGGATGGGAAATGAGGCGGTAGCGGGCCCGGTGCTCGTTCAACAGGGCTTGCAGGCGGTCGTAGACGTGCATGATGAGGGCAAAGGGTCGTGGCGGGGGGCCGGCAGGCACGCCGGCCATGCCGCATGATACGTCGGCCGGCAGCCATCCGCGATGGCGCGGCCGGCGCGCCCCGCTCGCGGCCGCCGTGGCGCGGCGGGGGGCGCCCGCCATTGCGTGCGCGCGATGCGTTGGTCAAATGTCGCCGGTGAAGGCGTAGCCCCATCCCCAGACGGTGCGGATCGGCAATTCCATATTGGTTTCCTGGGCCTTGCGCCGCAAGCGGCTGACCACCACATCGGTGCGCCGCAGCGATTCGCGGCCGGTTTGCGGATCGCCGGCCAGCACGTCGCCGCGCGGCATGCGCTTGTCGGGACTGGCGGTCAGCTTGAGCAGGAAATCGCGTTCGGCCTGGGTCAGGGCCAGGCGCTTGCCGCGCGGGCTGACCAGGGTCCAGGCGGCGTCCTGGAACTGCCATTTGCCGTTGGGTTCGGCAGGCGGGGCGACGCTGGCGCGGGAGTCGGCCTCGGCCGGCCGCCGGCCGCTCAGCGGCACGCGCCGCACCAGCGCCTGCAATGCCGCGGCGATCTCGGCGCTGGCCACGTCGGGCGGAAAGCAGGCGTCGGCGCCGCAATGCAGGCCGAGGATGCGGTTTTCGGGGGAGTCGAAGGTGGACACCGCGACGATGCCGGCGGTGGTGTCCATGGCGCGCAGGCCGGCGACGGCCATGCACAGGTCGGTCAGTTCGGCTTCCATTACCAGTAGCGGTGTGCGGCGAGCCTGGAACAGGCGGAACAGGCCATTGGAGTCCTCGCAAGCGCGCGGCGAGAACCCCATGCCCGCCAGCGCGTCGCTGCGCAGCGCGCGTTGGCGGGAGTCGGGTGAGAAGACGATCAGGTCTAGTAGGTCATTCATGAATCGTTGTCGAGATCAGTGCAGCTTGAGCGCATGCATGATGCATCGGATACAACGGATTCCTAAACGTCGCACAACACCATTTTCTGACCCGAATTCTCGGACATGATGCGGGATCGCTTGCCCTGGCGCGGCCTCGCGGGCTATGGCGCGCCGCGTGTCGGGTCTGGCGCCGGGGTGTTCCACCACCCGCCTCCGAGCGCCTGCAGCAGGGCGGCGGTGTCGGCATAACGGGCGGCATCGGCCGCGCCGCGGGCAATGCGCGTCTGCAGCAACTGGCGCTGGCTGTCCAGCATCTCCAGGTGGCTGATGCCGCCGGCCTGGTAGCGGGCGCTGGCGATGCGCGCGGCGTCGTCGGCGCGGCGCCAGGCGGTGTCATACGCATCGTAGGCCTGGGCATCGGTCTGCAGCGCGCGCAGGGCGTCGGCCACCTGACGGAAACCGTCGAGCACGGTCTGGCGGTAGGCTGCGGCGGCGGCCTCGTAGGCGGCTTGGGCCGAGCGCGTGCGGGCGCGCAGCTCGCCGCCACGGAACAGCGGTTGCACCAGCCCCAGCCCGAGGTTCCAGACATTCACGCCATCGGTGATATCGCCGGCCCGGGTGCGTTGCGACCCGAAGCTGGCGGTCAGGGTGAACCGCGGGTACTGATTGGCGGTGGCTACCCCGACCTGGGCGGAGGCCTGGTGCAGCAGGGCTTCGGCGGCCAGGATGTCGGGCCGCTGGCGCGTCAGCGCCGAGGGCACGCCGGTGGGAATTTCGGCCGGCAGCGTCAGGTCTGCCAGGCGCAGCGGCGGCGTCTGCCAGGCGGCCGGCGGCAGGCCCAGGTAGGTGGCCAACTGGTGGCTGGCCTGAGCCAGTTGGTATTGCAGCGGCGGCACGCCGGCCTCGGTCTGCGCCAGCAGCAGTTCCTGGTTGCGCAGATCGGCCTCGGCGATGCCGCCGGCCCGCAGGCGTTGCGCCATGATGTCGCGCTGGCGTCGTTGCGCGCGCAACAGCTCGCGGGTGTCGGCCAGGCGGGCGGCCAGGTCGGCCTGGCGGATGGCGGTGGTGACCACGTTGGCGGCCAGCGTCATGCGCGCGGCCTGCAACTCGTGCGACTGGTAGTCCACCTGGGCCGCCAACCCTTCCAGCGCGCGGCGTTCGCCGCCGGACACATCCAGTGTGTAGGACACGTCGATCGAGGCGTTGTAGAGCGTGAACGGCGGCGGCTGCTCGGCCACCGGCACGCCAAAGGCGGACGGGTCGACTTTCTGGCGCGCGGCCGACAACTGGGCGTCGACTGCCGGCAGCAGGCGGCCGCCGGTCTCCGCGTTCAGGTCTTCGCTGGCCTGGCGCAGGCGCGCGCGGGCCTGTTCCAGCGTCGGGCTGGCCTCCAGCGCCTGGCGCACCAACGCGTCCAGCGCATCGGAGCGGAACAGATGCCACCATTGCGCCGGAATGTCGGCGGCGGTCAGGCGCGGCTGTGAGGGGCTGGCGTTGGCCGCCTGCGGCGTGGCGTAGGCGGCGACCGGCGGCGCGGCCGGCCGGCTGAAGTCAGGGCCGACGGCGCAACCCGGCAACAGGGCGCAGGCGGCCAGCCAGGCGCTGCGGCGGACTAGGCGAGGGCGAACGGGCGGAAGGGGCATGGGCGGGCCTTCAATCCAGGGTACGGCGGTAGAACTTCACGGCGGCGGCCATCACAACCACGGTTAACAGCAGCATGGGCCAGATGGTGGGCCACAGGTCCCACCAGCCGTTGCCTTTGAGCAGGATGCCGCGGATCAGACGGTTGAAATGCGTCAGCGGCAACAGGTTGCCCAGGTACTGGGCCCACTTGGGCATGCCCAGGAATGGGAACATGAAGCCGGACAGCAGCATGTTGGGCAGGAAATAGAACATCGTCAGCTGCATCGCCTGCAACTGGTTCTGCGCCAGCGACGACAGCGTGATGCCGACGGTCAGGTTGGCGGCCACGAAGATCAGCGCGCCCAGGTACACCGTCACCAGGCTGCCCAGGAACGGCACATGGAATACGAAATACGCCGCCAGCAGGATGATGGTGGACTGGATCAGGCCGATGGCGATGTAGGGCACGATCTTGCCGGTCATCACCTCCAGCGGCCGCACCGGCATGGCCAGCAGGTTCTCCATGGTGCCGCGTTCGCGTTCGCGCGTCATCGCCAGGCCGGTCATCATCACCAGCGTCATGGTCAGGATCACGCCCATCAGCCCCGGCACGGTGTTGTATTGCGAGATCTGTTCTTCGTTGTAGAGCTGGTGCACGCGCACATCGAAGGGCGGCTGGCCGCCGGCCAGGTGCGCCAGCGGACCGGTCAGGTCCTTGCGCGCCACCGCCTGCGCCAACTGCGTGGCCGAGCCGATCGCCAGGCCGGTCGCCATCGGGTCGGTGGCGTCGGCCTCGATCAGCAGGGCCGGGCGTTCGCCGCGCAGCAGCCGGCGCGAGAAATCCGGCGGTATCGTCAGCACGAACAGCACCCGGCCCTGCGCCAGCGCGGCGCGGCCCGCCTCTTCGTCGGGCAGGGTCTCGACGATGTCGAAGTAGTCGGACGCGGTCATCGCCGCCAGGAAACTGCGCGTGAACGGGCTGTGGTCGGCCACGATCACGGCGGTCGGCAACTGCTTGGGGTTGGTGTTGATGGCGTAGCCGAACAATGCCAGCTGCATGATCGGAATGCCGACGATCATGCCGAAGGTGATGCGGTCGCGGCGCAGTTGCAGGAACTCCTTGAGCACCATGCTCCACCAGCGCGACCACGAGAAACCCTCCAGGTAGCGCCTCATGCCGGACTCGCGTAGTTGTCGTCGGAGCGATTCATCAGGTAGATGAAGACGTCTTCCAGGCTGGTGTCGATGCGTTCCAGGCGCAGGTCCTGGCCGGCCACCACCTGGCGCAGCGTGTGTTCGAGCACGGCGGCGTCGCGGCCGCTGATGTGCAGCGCGGTGCCGAAGGCCACGGTCTGGTCCACCCCTGGCGCGCCGCGCAGCCGCTGCGCCAGCGGCACCAGGTTATGGCCGTGGATGGCCCAGGTGCTCAGGCGTTGCTGCGCGATGACTTCGTCGGCGGTGCCCTGGACCAGCAGCTTGCCGTAAGAGATGTAGGCCAGCTTGTGGCAGCGTTCGGCCTCGTCCATGTAGTGGGTGCTGACCAGCACCGAGATGCCGCGCGCCGCCAGTTCGTGCAGTTGCTCCCAGAAGTCGCGCCGGGCGGTCGGGTCGACGCCGGCGGTGGGTTCGTCCAGCAACAGCAGGCGCGGCTGGTGCAGCAGGCAGGCGGCCAGCGCCAGGCGTTGCTTCCAGCCGCCCGACAGGGCGCCGGTGAGCTGCTTGGCGCGGGTCTGCAGCCCCAGGTCCTCGAGCGCGCGGTCGACGGTCTCGCGGCGGTCCGGCATGCCGTACATGCGGGCCACGAAGTCCAGGTTCTCGCGGATGGTCAGGTCGTCCCAGTACGAGAATTTCTGCGTCATGTAGCCGACGTGGCGCTTGATCTGGGCGCTGTCCTTGAGGATGTCGTAGCCCAGGCAGGTGCCGCTGCCCGAGTCGGGCGTGAGCAGCCCGCACATCAGGCGGATGCTGGTGGTCTTGCCGCTGCCGTTGGGGCCGAGAAAGCCGAAGATCTCGCCTTCGCGCACCTGCAGCGAGACGTCGTTGACCACGTGCTTGTCGCCGAAATGCTTGTTCAGGCCGTGCACGTCGATGACGTAACCGGCCTCGGCGTTGGGGCGGGAGACGGCGCCATTCATTGCAGCGCCGCCTCGACCGGCTGGCCGGGATGCAGCCGCGTGGCCGCATCCGGCGCCGGCCGCGCCTCGACCATATAGACCAGCTTGCCACGGGTCTCGCGGCTGTAGATCACCGGCGGCGTGTACTCGGCCTGCGGCGAGATGTAGTCGATGCGCACCGGCACCGGCTCGCCACAGCCGTCGCAGCGCACCGTGGCCTGCTGTCCGGGCTTGAGCGCGCCGGCCACGGTTTCCGGCACGAAGAAGCGCACCTTGATGTTGCCGGGCGGCAGCAGGCTGACCACCGGACTGCCGGCCGGCACCCATTCGCCTACGCGGTACAGCGTGTCGAACACCAGGGCGGCGGTGGGCGCGGCCAGGCGTTTCTGCGCCAGGGTCCAGTCGGCCTGCGCCAGCGCGGCGCGCGCCGCCTCGACCTGGGCGGCCTGGGCGCGGCGCTGTTCCTGGCGGCCGGGCAGGTTGGCCACTTCCACCTGGGCGCGCAACTCGCGTACGCGGGCGGCGTCCGACCGGGCCTGTTCGCGGCTGTCGTCCAGCTGCGCGCGGGCCACGCCGCCGGCGCGGAACTGCGCGGTATCGCGCGCCAGTTGCGCCGCCGAGCGCCGGCTGGCGGCTTCGGCCTGGGCCAATTGGGCGCGGCTGACATCGACCTCGGGCGCGCGCTTGCCGGTGGCGCTGTCCTCCAGCTGGGCCGTGGCCGCGGCCAGTTGCGCCGCGGCCTGCTCGCGCGCGGCGTTCTCGCGCGCCGACTCCAGCGCGAACAGGGGCGCGGCGGCCGCGACCTGCTGGCCGCGCCGCACCGTCAGCGTATCGAGCCGCCCGGCCTCGGGCGAGGCGATGTAGAGATACTCGCCTTCGACGTAGCCCTGGTAGACAGCGTCGTCCTGCCGGCCGCAGGCGGCCAGTAGCAGCAGGCCGAGGGCGGCGGCGGGGCGCGCGAAACGCGTAAGGGAATCGGTGCGCATGGTCAGCGTCCTGTGGCGGGCGGATCGGTTTTCGCGGAGGCGACGCCCGCGCCGGCGCGGCGGCGTGGGCGGGCTGGAGGCGGAGCCGGCGGCACCCCAGCCTGGGGTGAAAACAAGCCGCCGGTCAGCATGGCGGTGGCATGGGCGGCGATGGCTTCGTGGTCGATGGCGCCGACCCGCGGGTCGGCCTGCCAGATGCGGCGCCACAGGCTCGAGGTGGCCAGCGGCAGCAGTGTCAGGCCGAGGATCGACAGGAACACCAGCCGCGGCTCCACGCCCGGCGTGATGGCGCCGGCCCGCTGGCTGTCGGCGATCAGGCCGGCGAACACCTGCAGCCGCTGCGTTGGCAGATGGCGCAATACTCGCTCGCGCAACTGGCCGCCCTCGTTGACGACCTCGTGCATCCACAGCGCCGGCAGCCAGGGCCGGTCGGTGGCGCAACGCACCAGTCGCGCCACGATCTCGCCAATGACCGCGCGCGCATGGTCGACCGATCCGTCGAGCCGCCGGGCTGTCTGCGGCACCGGGCTCCAGACGAAGGCAATGACCGGCACCACGCGCTCGTGCACGACGGCATCGAGCAACTGATCGCGGCTTTTGAAGTAGTAGTGCAGCATCGCCGGCGTCACCCCGGCGCGCGCGGCGATATGGGCGATGCGGGTAGCGGCCACCCCCTGGGTGGCGAACAGGTCAGTGGCGATGTCCAGCAGTTGGTCGCGGACGGCGGCGCTGTCGGGCCGCGCCGGGCGGCCCGGGCGGCGTGCGGGGGAAGTCTTGGCAGGCATGGCGCAGATTCTAATTAAATATTTAATTAATTAAAAGTGGCGCCACCACAAGGGTCTGCCGGCGGCCGCCCAGCCATCAGTGGTGTAATGCCAGAACCGGAATAGAAGGAGTCAGCACGCCATGCCGCAATCGTCCTCCCTCAATCGCCGTATCGTCCTGGCGGCCCGGCCGCGGGGCGAGCCCGCCGACAGCGATTTCCGCCTGGAAACCGGCGCGGTGCCCGAACCCGGCCCCGGCCAGCTTCTGCTGCGCACGGTCTATCTTTCCCTCGACCCCTACATGCGCGGCCGCATGAGCGACGCGCCTTCGTATGCCGAGCCGGTGCAGGTCGGCCAGCCCATGGTGGGCGGCACCGTGGCGCGGGTGGCGGCCTCGCGCCACCCCGACTACCCGGTGGGCGAGTGGGTGCTGGCGCAGTCCGGCTGGCAGGACTATGCCGTTTCCGATGGCAGCGGCCTGCTCAAGCTGGGGCCGGCGCCCGAACACCCTTCGTATTCGCTGGGCGTGCTGGGCATGCCCGGTTTCACCGGCTACATGGGCTTGCTGGACATCGGCCAGCCCCAGGCCGGCGAAACCGTGGTGGTGGCCGCCGCCAGCGGCGCGGTGGGCGCGGTGGTGGGCCAACTGGCCAAGATCCATGGCTGCAGGGCGGTCGGCATCGCCGGCGGCCCCGACAAGTGCCGCTATGTGGTCGAGGAACTGGGCTTTGACGCCTGCATCGACCACCGCGATCCGGCCATGGCCGACCTGCTCGCGAAGGCCGTGCCGCAGGGCATCGACGTGTACTTCGAGAACGTCGGCGGCGCGGTGTTCGACGCGGTGCTGCCGCTGCTCAACGCACGCGCGCGGGTGCCGGTCTGCGGCCTGATCTCGGCCTACAACGCCACCAGCCTGCCGGACGGCCCGGACCGCCTGCCGCTATTGATGCGCACCATCCTGACCAAGCGCATCAAGATGCAGGGCTTCATCATCTTCAACGAATACGCGCCGCGCTTCGGTGAGTTCCGCGCCGCCATGCAGGAGCTGTTGCGCGGCGGCCGCATCAAATACCGCGAAGATGTGGTCGAGGGCCTGGAAAACGCGCCGCGCGGCCTGATGGGCCTGCTCAAGGGCGAGAACGCGGGCAAGCGCATCGTGCGCGTCGGCCCGGATGCATAGGAGCGCAACATGAATATCCTGATCGTGCTGACTTCCCACGACACACTTGGCGACACGGGCCGCAAGACCGGCTTCTGGCTGGAGGAGTTTGCCGCGCCGTACTACGCTTTCCTGGACGCGGGCGCCACGCTGACGCTGGCCTCGCCGCAGGGCGGGCAACCGCCGCTCGATCCCAAGAGCGACGATCCCGACGCGCAGACCGACGCCACGCGCCGTTTCCGCCAGGACGCCGAGGCGCAGCGGCGCCTGGCGCACACGCGCCGGCTGGCCGAGGTGCAGGCCACCGATTACGACGCGGTGTTCTATCCCGGCGGCCATGGCCCGCTGTGGGATCTGGCCGAGGACCCCAAGTCCGTCGCGCTGATCGAGACCATGCTGGCCGCCGGCAAGCCGGTGGCCGCCGTGTGCCACGCGCCGGGCGTGCTGCGCCACGCCAAGACCGCCGACGGCAAGCCGTTGGTGCAGGGCCGCCAGGTCACCGGTTTTTCCAACGCCGAAGAGGCGGCGGTGCAATTGAGCGCGGTGGTGCCGTTCCTGGTCGAAGACGAACTGGTGGCGGCGGGCGGCCTTTACAGCAAGGGCGCCGACTGGCAACCGCACGTGGTCGCCGACGGCCTGCTGATCACGGGCCAGAATCCGGCGTCGTCGGTCGGCGTGGCAGAAGCGTTGCTCGCGCGCCTGAAGGCCTGAGCGCGAGGCTGCGCGGGCCGTTGGACAGGCCGGCGGCGCGTCGAAACGCTACGCGCTTGTGTCAGAATTGACACTTTCTGACACAAGCGCGCCGTTCCGTTGCAACCGCGCGCGCCAAGACCATGCCTCCAGATGTTCCCCCCAGCGCGTCCAGCGCGCCCGCACCCGGCTCCTGCGAAGCGGCGCTGTTCGCCGCCATGCAGGCCCGCGACGCCGCTACCGGCCGCCATTGCCACCGCGTCGTCGCCCTGAGCGTGGCGCTGGCGCGGGCCTGCGGCCTGAACGAAGACGAACAACAGGCCGTGGCGGTGGCCGCCCGGCTGCACGATGTAGGCAAGGTCGGCACGCCGGACCGCGTGCTGTTCTCGCCCAAGCGGCTTGAAAAAGACGACTGGGAAATCATGAAGTCGCACGCCACCGTGGGCGCCGACATCATTCTGCAAAGCGACATCCCCCAGCGCGAGCGGATCGCGCTGGCGGTGCGCCACCACCATGAGCATTTCGATGGCTCGGGCTACCCCGACGGACTGGCGGGGCATGACATCCCGCTGCCGGCGCGCATCATTTCGCTGGCCGATTCCTATGACGCGCTGGGCGATGCGCGGCCCTACCATCCGGCGCGCACGCACGCCGAGATCATGCGCATCCTCAACCTGGAGGCGGGGTCCAAGTGCGATCCCGACCTGCTGCGCGTATTCGAGACGATGATCCAGGCCAGCGCGCTGCGTGTGCCGTAGCGCGCCGCTTCAGCGAATCACTTCAGGCGGTAATGCGCCGCCACCGTGGCCAGTTCCTGCAGGGTGCGCTGCTGCCAGGCGGCGTCGTGGCCCAGTTCCTCGGCCAGGATGCGCGCCACTTCGGGCGCGGCCAGCATGGCCGCCTCGGCATCCAGGAACAGCGCGCGGTTACGGCGCGCCAGCACGTCCTCGGCGCTGCGCGCCAGTTCGAAGCGCGCGGCGAAGCGCACGTGCGCCTCCGACAGGCCGCTGCTCTTGACCAGCATGCGGTCGGCGCCGGGCAGGGCCTTGAGCGTGGGCAGATCGCTGCCGTAGTAGCTGTCCGGCGTGCCGGCATGTTCCTGCGACGGCGCCAGGCCGTTGGCGCCGTGCAGCGCCAGCGACTCGGTGCGGCAACTGGCCTGCGTCAGCAACTGGTGCTGGATGGCGGTGTCGACCACGTCCTGCGCCATGCGCCGATAGGTGGTCCACTTGCCGCCCGTGACCGTCACCAGGCCAGCCTGCGACACCAGGATGGTGTGCTCGCGCGACAACGATTTGGTGGAGGCATCGCCGGTGGCCTTGACCAGCGGCCGCAGGCCGGCCCAGACACTGGTGACGTCGTCGCGCGTGGGCTTGCGGCTGAGGTAGCGCGCGGCCGTGCCGAGGATGAAGTCGACGTCCTGGGCGCCGGCTTCCGGGTCCAGCGGCAGATCGTTGCGGGGCGAGTCGGTGGTGCCGACGATGGTGTGGCCGTTCCATGGCACCACGAACAGCACGCGGCCGTCGTCGGTCTTGGGAATCAGGATGGCGCGCTTGCCGGGCAGGAAGTCGTGCGGCAGCGTCAGGTGCACGCCCTGGCTGGGCGCGACCATGGTCGGCGCGTTCTTGTCTTCCATGCGGCGCACGCTGTCGACCCAGACGCCGGTGGCGTTGACGACGCAGCGCGCCCGCAGCGTGAAATTGGCGCCGCCCAGCGCGTCCTGCGCGGTGACGCCGTCGACCTTGCCGCCGGTCATGGTCAGGCCGGTGGCGCGCACGTAGTTGACCGCCGTGCCGCCCAGGTCGAACAGGGTGCGCATCAGGCTCAGCGCCAGGCGCGCGTCGTCGAACTGGCCGTCGTAGTACAGCACGCCGCCCTTCAGGCCGCGGCCGTTGACGCTTTCGGCCAGCGTGGGCGCGTTGGCCAACGTCTCGCGGCGCGACAGCCAGCGGCTGGGCGACAGGTTGAGCTTGCCGGCCAGCATGTCGTACATCTTCAGGCCGATGCCGTAGAAGGGCTGGTCCAGCAGGTTGTAGGCCGGCACCACGAAGCCCAGCGGCCACACCAGGTGCGGCGCGTTGCGGTTGAGCAGGCCGCGTTCGTGCAGCGCCTCGCGCACCAGGCTGATGTTGCCCTGCGCCAGGTAGCGCACGCCGCCGTGCACCAGTTTGGTCGCCTTGCTGGAGGTGCCCTTGGCGAAGTCGGCGGCTTCGATCAACAAGGTGCGGTAGCCGCGGCTGGCGGCGTCGACGGCGGTGCCCAGGCCGGTCGCGCCGCCGCCGATGACGATCACGTCCCAGGCGGGCGTGTTGTCCAGTTGCGCCAGCAGGCGGTTGCGGTCGGGCGGGGTGACGGTGGCGAGCGGTTGGTTCATATGCATGGGGCGGCGGGGCCGCTAGGGTTCGGTGCGGTGGTTCGTTTCGTTTCGTGCCGGCTGGGCGGGACGCAAGCGCCGTGCCCGCGGCCGGGTCAAGCGGGAGCCTTGGCCGCGTTCGGCGCGGCGGCCACTTCGCAGCGCACGCCGGCGTCCAGCAGCACTTGCGCCAGCGGTTCCTGCGGATGCGCGTCGGTGAAGAAGCGGTCGATCTGCGAGATGTGCGCCAGTTCCACCATGGCCTGGCGCTTGAATTTGCTGCTGTCGGCGGCCAGCCACACTTCACGCGATTGTTCGATGATGGTGCGGGCCACGCGCACTTCGCGGAAGTCGTAGTCGCGCAGCGTGCCGTCGGCCTCGATGCCGGAAATGCCGATCAGGCCGATGTCGACCTTGAACTGGCGGATGAAGTCCATGGTGGCTTCGCCGACGATGCCGCGGTCGCGCGAGCGCACCACGCCGCCGGCGACGATGACCTCGCAATCCGGGTTGTCGGAGAGGATGTCGGCCACGTGCAGGTTGTTGGTGATGACGCGCAGGCCGCGGTGGCGCAGCAGGGCGCGGGCGATGGCCTCGGTGGTGGTGCCGATGTTCAGGATCAGCGAGCAGCCGTCGGGCACGGCGCGGGCCACGGCCTCGGCAATGCGTTGCTTGCCGGCCGCGTGCAGCCCCTGGCGCTTGCGGTAGGCGATGTTCTCGATGGTGGAGGCTTCGATGCGCACGCCGCCATGGAAGCGCGACAGCAGCCCGGCTTCGGAAAGAATATTGACGTCGCGCCGCACGGTCTGCAGCGTGACGTCGAAACGCTTGGCCAGCTCTTCGATCGTGGCCGAGCCCTGGGCTCGGACCATTTCGATCAAGGCGCTTTGTCTGGGATTGAGTGTCATGTTGGCAAAGTGAGTGTCACGTTCGCATCATAAAACAACAAAAGCGAAAAATAATGACGCAGTGCAAGATTGTTTTTTGTTCGCTTCTTCGGTAAAACGCACAAAAAACGAAAGCTATCTGAAAGAAGAACCCGAACCGGCGCGTTCCCGCGCGTGGCAAGGGCCGCTGTACCGATGTACCGACGCCCGGTCAAAGAACCGGGGACGTATTAGAGGTAGAGGAGACCAGATGCAGCTGACCCTGGACAGGATAGGTTTGCGAGCCGGCTCGCAGACGCACCTGTATCCGATGAGCCTGGCCCCGGTGCCGGGCGCCATGACCGTGTTGCTGGGGGCGACCCTGGCGGGCAAGACTTCGCTGATGCGCATCATGGCCGGCCTTGACCGGCCCACCGAAGGCCAGGTGCGGGTAGACGGCGCCGATGTGACCGGGGTGCCGGTGCGCCAGCGCAACGTCGCCATGGTGTACCAGCAATTCATCAACTATCCGTCGATGACGGTGTTCGACAATATCGCCTCGCCGCTCAAGCTGCGCGGGGTGCCAGGCATCGCCGACAAGGTGGCGGCCATGGCCGCGCGCCTGCACATCGACCACCTGCTGGGCCGCCATCCGTCGGAACTGTCGGGCGGCCAGCAGCAGCGGGTGGCGCTGGCGCGCGCGCTGGTCAAGGAGGCGCCGCTGATCCTGCTGGACGAGCCGCTGGTCAACCTGGACTACAAGCTGCGCGAGGAACTGCGCGACGAGCTGTCGGCCTTGTTCGCCGAGGGGCGTTCGACCGTGGTCTATGCCACCACCGAGCCGGGCGAGGCGCTGTTGCTGGGCGGCCACACCGCGGTGCTGGATGCCGGCGAACTGCTGCAATACGGCCCGACCGCCGAGGTCTTCCACCACCCCAATTCGATCCGCGTGGCGCGCGCTTTCAGCGATCCGCCCATGAATCTGTTCGCGGCGCAGCGCGGCGCCCGCGGCTTCACGCTGCAGGGCGGCATCGAGGTGGCGCGGCAACTGCCTCCGGACGGCGGCGCCGCGCTCACCGCCGGTCTGCGCGCCGGCGCGCTGGATGTGGCGCCGCGCCCCGGCCACATCGGCCTGGACGGCGTGGTCAAGCTGGCCGAGATTTCCGGGTCCGACACCTTCGTGCACGCGGCAACGGCCGCCGGCGACGTGGTGGCGCAATTGCCGGGCGTGCACCGCTACACGTTGGAGCAGCGCCTGGCGCTGTACTTCGATCCGGCCCAGACCTATGCTTTCGCCGCCGACGGCGCCTTGCTGGCCGCGCCTGTGCGTTCCACGACCGCCGGGGGGATGGCCTGATGGCACAGATCGAGCTGGACCTGTCCCATTCCTACGTCGCCCATCCCCAGGCCGACGAGGACTACGCGTTGCTGCCGCTCAAATTCACCTTCCAAGACGGCGGCGCCTATGCCTTGCTGGGGCCGTCGGGCTGCGGCAAGACCACCTTGCTCAATTGCGTCTCGGGCCTGCTTCGGCCGTCGCATGGCCGCATCCTGTTCGACGGCCAGGACGTCACCGGCAAGTCGCCGCAGGCGCGCAACATCGCCCAGGTGTTCCAGTTCCCGGTGGTGTACGACACCATGACGGTGGCCGAGAACCTGGCGTTCCCGCTGCGCAACCGCGGCGTACCCGCCCGGCAGATCCGCGACCGGGTCGGCCGCATCGCCGAGATGCTGGAGATGTCGCAGGTGCTGGACCGGCGCGCCAGCGGCCTGACTGCCGACGCCAAGCAGAAGATCTCGCTGGGGCGCGGCCTGGTGCGCAGCGATGTGTCGGCGGTGCTGTTCGATGAGCCGCTGACCGTGATCGACCCGCAGCTCAAGTGGGAATTGCGCCGCAAGCTCAAGGAAATCCACCACGAATTCAAGCTGACGCTGATCTACGTCACCCACGACCAGACCGAGGCGCTGACGTTTGCCGATCAGGTGATGGTGATGGCGCGCGGCCGCGCGGTGCAGGTGGGCGGCGCCGACGACTTGTTCGAGCGGCCGGCGCACACCTTCGTGGGCCACTTCATCGGCTCGCCCGGCATGAACTTCCTGCCGGCGCAATGGCGCGACGGCGGCCTGATGGTGGGGCAGCGGCGCGTCGACGGCGCACCCGCTGCGATGGCCGCCAGGCTGGCCGACGCCGGTCCCGTCAAGCTGGGGGTGCGGCCGGAGTACCTGCGCCTGGCCGATGCCGGGACGCCCGGCGCCGTCCCGGCCGTCGTCCAACGGGTGCAGGACGTGGGCACCTACACCCTGTTGCTGGCCGACTTCGAGGGCACGCCGCTGCGCGCGCGGCTCGGCACCGATGCCGCGGCCATCGCGCCCGGCGCCACGGTGTGGCTGTCGGTGCTCAATCCGCACACCTGCTTTTACCGCGACGAGGAACTGATCCGATGAAACCGATAGATCACCGGGCCTGGTTCCTGGTCCTGCCCGTGGTGCTGTGCGTGGCGTTCTCGGCCATCCTGCCGCTGATGACCATCGTCAATTATTCGGTGCAGGACATCATCGCGCCCGATCGCCGCGTATTCGTCGGCACCGAATGGTTCGCCGCCGTGCTGCAGGACGAGGAACTGCACGGCGCGCTGCTGCGCCAGATCGGCTTCTCGCTGGCGGTGCTGGCCATCGAGATCCCGCTGGGCATCCTGCTGGCGCTGTCGATGCCGGCCAGCGGCTGGCGCGCCTCGGCGGTGCTGGTCGTCATCGCGCTGTCGCTGCTGATCCCGTGGAACGTGGTGGGCACCATCTGGCAGGTGTTCGGCCGCACCGACATCGGCCTGCTGGGCGCGGCGCTGTCGTGGCTGGGGGTGGACTACAACTATACCGGCAACGACCTCGACGCCTGGGTCACGGTGCTGGTGATGGACGTCTGGCACTGGACGCCGCTGGTGGCGCTGCTGTGCTATGCCGGCCTGCGCGCCATTCCCGACGCCTACTACCAGGCCGCGCGCATCGACGGCGCCTCGCGCCTGGCGGTGTTCCGCTACATCCAGCTGCCCAAGATGCGCGGCGTGCTGATGATCGCGGTGCTGCTGCGCTTCATGGACAGCTTCATGATCTACACCGAACCGTTCGTGCTGACCGGCGGCGGTCCCGGCAACGCCACCACCTTCCTGTCGCAGTACCTGACGCAGAAGGCGGTGGGGCAGTTCGACCTGGGACCGGCGGCGGCGTTCTCGATCATTTATTTCCTGATCATCCTGCTGCTCTGCTTCATTCTGTACAACTGGATGCAGCGCGCCGGCACCACCGGCGGTTTCGACGAGGAGCGCGCCAATGCGTGAGCAATCGACCTGGTGGCGCGGCGCCTTTCTGGCGCTGTACCTGGTGTTCGCCATCCTGCCGCTGTACTGGATGCTGAACATGTCGTTCAAGACCAATACCGAGATCGTCAGCACCCTGACGCTGTGGCCGCGCGATTTCACGCTGGAGCACTACCGCACCATCTTCACCGATCCGGCCTGGTATTCAGGCTACATCAACTCGCTGATCTACGTGATCATCAACACGGTCATCTCGCTGGCGGTGGCGCTGCCGGCGGCCTACGCGTTCTCGCGCTACCGCTTCATCGGCGACAAGCACGTGTTCTTCTGGCTGCTGACCAACCGCATGACGCCGCCGGCGGTGTTCCTGCTGCCGTTCTTCCAGTTGTACAGCTCGTTCGGGCTGATGGACACGCACCTGGCGGTGGCGCTGGCCCACCTGGTGTTCAACGTGCCGCTGGCGGTGTGGATCCTGGAAGGCTTCATGTCCGGCGTGCCGCGTGAGATCGATGAGACCGCGTATGTGGACGGCTATTCGTTCCCGCGTTTCTTCCTGACGATCTTCCTGCCGCTGATCAAATCGGGCGTGGGCGTGGCGGCGTTCTTCTGCTTCATGTTCAGCTGGGTCGAGCTGCTGCTGGCGCGCACGCTGACTTCGGTCAACGCCAAGCCCATCGTCGCCACCATGACGCGCACGGTGTCGGCCTCGGGCATGGACTGGGGCGTCCTGGCCGCCGCCGGGGTGCTGACCATCGTGCCCGGCGGCATCGTCATCTGGTTCGTGCGGCACTACATCGCGAAGGGCTTCGCGATGGGCCGGGTCTGAGGGGGGCTGCGCATGTTCAGCTGGATGGTATGGACCACGCCCGTCGCCGTGTTCTTCTCCTGCATCGTGCTGATGCTGGTGGGCATGACGATCTGGGAACTGAAATCGCCCACGGTCGAGCGCAAGGGCTTGCTGCCGCTGCGCACCACCCGGGGCGACCGCCTTTTCATCGGCCTGATGGCCGCGGCCTGGCTCAACCTGGCGTTCCTGGGGTTGGGGCAGAAGGCGATGGAATGGTTTTCGCTGGACGAGCCGCCATCGGTGTGGATCAGCTTCGTGCTGTCCATGCTGTTGCTGGCCTTCATCATGAGAAAAGGCTGAAGGGGCGCAGACCCCGCGCGATATCAGCGGTATGGAAGGACGATCGGCCAGTGTCTTCCCCGGCCAGAAGTCCGCAGCACCCATGGGGAGGACTTATCGAGGAGACAGGTCATGAAATTGCGCATGCACGCCATGGCGGCCGCCATCGCCCTGATCGGTACGTCGGGCGCCTGGGCCGGCGAGCCGGAAGCGAAAAAGTGGGTCGATTCGGAGTTCCAGCCGTCGACGCTGTCCAAGGACCAGCAGATGGCCGAGATGAAGTGGTTCATCGAGACCGCCGCCAAGCTCAAGGCCAAGGGCGTCGATGAAATCAACGTGGTGTCGGAAACCATTACGACCCACGAGTACGAATCCAAGGTGCTGGCCAAGGCCTTCACCGAGATCACCGGCATCAAGGTCAACCACGATCTGATCCAGGAAGGCGACGTGGTCGAGAAGCTGCAGACCTCGATGCAGTCGGGCAAGTCGATCTACGACGGCTGGATCTCCGATTCCGACTTGATCGGCACCCATTACCGCTACGGCGCCATCCTGCCGTTGTCCGACTACATGGCCGGCGCCGGCAAGGAATGGACCAACCCCGGCCTGGACCTGAAGGACTTCATCGGCACCAAGTTCACCACCGCGCCGGACGGCAAGCTCTACCAGCTGCCCGACCAGCAATTCGCCAACGTCTACTGGTTCCGCGCCGACTGGTTCGCGCGCCAGGACCTGAAGGACAAGTTCAAGGCCAAGTATGGCTACGAGCTGGGCGTGCCGACCAACTGGTCGGCCTACGAGGACATCGCCGACTTCTTCACCAACGACGTCAAGGAAATCGATGGCAAGAAGGTCTATGGCCACATGGACTATGGCAAGAAGGACCCGTCGCTGGGCTGGCGCTTCACCGACGCGTGGCTGTCGATGGCCGGCGCCGCCGACAAGGGCCTGCCCAACGGCATGCCGGTGGACGAGTGGGGCATCCGCGTGGCCGACGACAAGTGCACGCCGGTGGGCGCCTCGGTGGCGCGCGGCGGCGCCACCAACAGCCCGGCCGCGGTCTACGCCCTGACCAAGTACATCGACTGGATGAAGAAGTACGCGCCGCAGCAGGCCATGGGCATGACCTTCTCGGAATCCGGCCCGGTGCCGGCGCAGGGTCAGATCGCCCAGCAGATCTTCTGGTACACGGCCTTCACCGCCGACATGACCAAGAAGGGCCTGCCGGTGGTCAACGAGGACGGCACGCCGAAGTGGCGCATGGCGCCGTCGCCCTACGGCCCGTACTGGAAGGACGGCATGCAGAACGGCTACCAGGACGTGGGCTCGTGGACCTTCTTCAAGTCCACCAACCCCGACAAGATGGCGGCCGCCTGGCTCTACGCCCAGTTCGTCACGGCCAAGACGGTGTCGTTGAAGAAGTCGATCTCCGGCCTGACCTTCATCCGCGACAGCGACATCCACAGTGACTACTTCAGCAAGAACGCGGCCAACTACGGCGGCCTGATCGAGTTCTACCGCAGCCCGGCGCGCGTGGCCTGGACGCCGACCGGCAACAACGTGCCGGACTACCCCAAGCTGGCGCAGTTGTGGTGGAAGAACGTCGCCACCGCCGTCACTGGCGAAAAGACGCCGCAGGCCGCGATGGACAACCTGGCCAATGAAATGGACCAGGTCATGGCGCGGCTGCAACGCGCCGGCATGGCGCAATGCGCGCCCAAGCTGAACGCCAAGAGCGATCCGAACAAGTGGCTGTCGGATCAGCACGCGCCGTGGAAGAAGCTGGCCAATGAAAAGCCCAAGGGCCAGACGGTGGCTTATGAGAAGCTGCTGGAAGCCTGGAAGGAAGGGAAGGTGAGGTAAGCCGCGCGATCGCGCGAGGGCCTCGAAGCGCCACGGTTGCCGTGGCGCTTTTTTTTCTGGGCGCCGCGATGCGGGCGCCTCGCAAGGTTGGACGGGACCTTCGCGGGATGGCCTCAGGCGGGGCGCGGCGCCGCGGCCTGGCTGTCGCGCCAATATCGGTACAGTTGCTTGATATCGCCCGAGCACAGCAAGGGCATGGCGCCGGCCAGCCTGTCGTCCGGCCAGTCCCACCACTGCATCTCCAGCAGCAGCGCGATGTCGTCATCGGCAAAGCGCTTCCTGATCGGCTTGGCGGGATTGCCGCCCATGATCGTATAGGGCTCCACGTCCTTGGTGATGAGCGCGCGGCTGCCGATCACGGCGCCGTGTCCGATGGTGACGCCCGGCATGATCATGGCTTCGGAGCCGATCCAGACGTCGTTGCCGACGACGGTGTCGCCGGCCTTCTGGTAGGCATCGCGCGCTTGCGCGAAGGCCGGCGCTTCGCTCATGTAGAAGAACGGGAACGACGATGCCCAGTCGTACCGATGGCCCTGGTTGCCCGCCATGATGAAGGCGGCGCCGGAGCCGATGGAGCAGAAGCTGCCGATGATCAGCTGGTCGACGTCGTCGCGGTCCGGCATCAGGTAGCGGGCGCAGTCGTCGAAGCAATGGCCATGGTAATAGCCGGAGTAGTAGCTGTAGCGGCCCACCTTGATGTTCTTGTTGGTGACGTCCTCGGACAGCAGCTTGCCCTTGAAGGGGCTTTCGAAGTGGTTAGTCATGGATATCCTGGTGCGTGCCCAGAGCCGCGTGGCGTCATGGCGATTCGTGGGCGGGCTGCGGGCTTCGATGATCGCACAATCGTGTGGGGACGCTCCAGACCGTACGGTATGCTGGCGCTTTTTCCAGCATCGGCCGCCGGGGCTGGCCCAACTTTTCTTCGATGCCATGTTCAAGCCCTTCTTGCGTTCCTGCCTCGCCCTGTCATGCCTCATCGCCGGCGCTGCGCACGCGGCCGGGTTCCAGCGCTTGAGCCTGCCCATGGACATGAACGGCCCGGCGTTGCAGGGCGGCGTCTGGTATCCGTGCGCCGCGCCGGCGCGCGAGGTGGCCATCGGCCGCGTCACCCTGGCGGCGACGCCGGACTGCCCGATGACCGCAGGCCCCAAGGCGCTCATCGTCATTTCGCATGGCTCGGCCGGGTCGTACCTGAGCCACCATGACACCGCTGCGGCGCTGGCGGATGCGGGCTTCGTGGTGGCGGCAATCAATCACGTCGGCGACAACGCGCTGGACCGTTCGCGGCAGGGCTATCTGTCGATATTCTCGACCCGGCCGCGCGAGATCCGGCGGCTGATCGACTACCTGACCGGTGTGTGGCCGCAACGGGCGCAACTGGATGGCGCGGTGGGTTTGTTCGGCTTCTCGCGCGGCGGTTATACGGGGCTGGTGCTGGCGGGCGCGGCGCCGGACTTCAGGCTGGGACTGGACATCTGCGCCGATCAGCCCACGCTGCCGATGTGCCGTGACATCCGCGACGGCAAGGTGCCGGCGCAACCCTATGTGAAGGATGCGCGTATCAAGGCGCTGGTCATCGCCGACCCGCTCAACGTGTTCAGCGCGGACGCGCTCAAGGCGGTGTCGATGCCGGTGCAGTTGTGGGCCTCGGCGCAAGGCGGCGATGGCGTGACGCCGGCCCGTGTCGACGCGCTGCGCCAGGGCCTGGCATCCGCCGAGTTCCATCGGGTCGCCGGCGCCGGGCATTTCGCCTTCCTGGCGCCGTGTTCCGCCGCGCAGGCCGAGGCCGTGCCGGCGATCTGCCAGGATGCGCCCGGTTTCGACCGGGCGGCATGGCACCGTGATTTCAACGCGGCGGTGGCCGCGTTTTTCAAGACGGCGTTGCGCTGACCGACCACCTGGGGCGCGGCCTTCAAGGCAGGCCGCCGCGCCTGCCGGCGTGCGCGGCGCTAGCGACCCACCTGTCCGGCGGCCCGCCGCCTGGCGGCCGCTTTGGGCGCATCGCGCAGGTGAACGTAGTTGCAGTAGTGCTCGAAGTCTTTTCCCGCCAGGGCCAGATACAGCCCCGTGGCCACCATGAAGCCGCTGAACACATAGACGTGCGCCCAGAGACTGGCGGAGTAGCCGATCAGCGAGGACGCCATGTACATATTCCACGCGCCAAAGCCCAGCAACAAGGCCATCAGCAACCAGCGGGCGCTGCTGCTGCCGCGATAGAGCCAGGCCAGCAGCGCCCCGGGGATCAGCAGTTTCTTCAAGGCCGACAGGTCGCCCTGCAGGAGCGGCAAGAGGTCATAACCGAGGGCGGCCAGCGTGCCTGCCAGGACGATGAACCAGAACCGCCGGCTGGTGGGCGCGTGGCGCCGTGGCGCCGGTCTTTCTTCACCATTGTGCTGCTGCATGGGGTCTCCTTGTGGCAAGCGGCCAGTGTAACGTCGTGGCGGCGGCGTTGCGGGTAGACTGGCAACTGGATAGACACCGGAGCACCGCCTTGGCCACCTCGTTGCGCAGATACACCGAGCTTCCCTACCTGATCGACTACCTGCATACGGGCGAACTGGCGCTGCTCAACCCGAAGGCGTGGGACGACCGCAACGACTCGTTCTACATCGAGGAATACGCGCGCGCCAAGCGCCTGCAGGGCATTTATGCGCTGTGCATGGCCGAGGCCTCCGAGACCTATCACCACTGGCGCGTGTTCTCGCACGGCAGCGGCGGGGTCTGCGTCGAGTTCGACAAGGAAAAGCTGGTGGCGCAGGTGCGCGGCGTGCCCGACCTGCGGGCCGAGACGGTGCAGTACCGCACCATCAAGTCGCTGCGCGAGCAGCCGCCGGCTGAGGCCGACCTGCCGTTCCTCAAGCGTCATGCCTTCCGCGACGAAAAGGAGTTCCGCCTGTTCGTCTGCCGCAGGACCCGCGATACCCCGGTGCTGCGCATCCCGGTGGCGCCGGCGACCATCAAGCGCGTCACGCTCAGCCCGTGGCTGCCGGCCACGGTGTGCGATCAGGTCAAGAAGGTGCTCAAGTCGATCAAGGGCTGCGAAAAGCTGCGTGTGTTCCGTTCGACCCTGGTCGAGAACGAGGATTGGAAGAAATTCGCCAGCGCGGGCCGCAAGGCGCTGCCATGACAGACCCGCGCTAGCCGGACGCGCGTTTTCTCATGCCGGCCGGCTGGGCGGTGCAGGCCAGCACTTGACCGGGCCTTCGCGCACCAGCGATTGATGCACGCCGAAGCCGGCCATCACCCCCGAGGCGCTGGCCAGCGTGGCATTGCCCATCGCCATGCTCGCATCGCCCGCCGCATGGACGCCGGGCACCGTGGTCTGCTTGAAATCATCCACCCGCAGGTAGGGCCCCAGCGGTCCCTCGTCGAAGGCGCAGCCCAGTTGCATGGCCAGCGGGCTGGCCATGTGCACGCGGCTGGCGACGAACAGCGCATTGACCAGCAGGCGGCGGCCATCGGCCAGTTGCACCGCGTCGATGCGTGGCGCCGGGCCCAGCAACTGTGTCACCGGGGTGCGCTCGATGCGCACGCCGCGGGCGGCCAGTAGCGCGGCCTGTTCGGCATCCGGCTCGAACTGCCCCTGCGTGAAATAGGTGGTCGGCCCCCAATCGGGCAGCAACGCCGCCTGGTGCGAAGACATGGGATGGGCGGCCAGCACGCCGAGCGGCTGGTCGGCCACTTCATAGCCGTGGCAATAGGGGCAATGCAGCACCGAACGGCCCCAGCGTTCGGCGAGGCCGGGCAGGGCGGGCAGTTCGTCGCGCACGCCGATGGCCAGGATCAGGCGGGCGCCGCGCAGTTCGCGGCCGTCTTCCAGGGTGATGCGGAAGCGTCCCGATTCGCCGCTGGCGCTGGCGGCGGTGCCGTCGATGCAATCCACCGTGCGGTAGGCGGCCAACTGGGCGCGGCCCACGGCCACGATCCCGGCCGGCGTATTGCCGTCCTGGCCCAGGAAACCATGCGAATGGGCCGCGAATCGGTTGCGCGGCTGGCCGGCGTCAACCAGTGCGATGCGGCGTCGGGCACGGGCCAGTTGCATGGCGGCCGACAGGCCGGCGAAGCTGCCGCCGATGATGATGGCGTCGTAGCAGAGGGGCGGTTTTGCGGGCGACATGACTTTCTCGATACTTTAAAAGTTGCATGATACGGCGGGCGGCGACAGTCATGCAACTTATAATGTTTCAAACCATGAATCAGGAGTCTTTCCATGCGCAGCGATAACCGTCTGTCCCGCATGCTGCATGTGCTGCTGCACATGGCGGAGCAGGATGCGCCGCTGACCTCCGAGACCATCGGCAAGATGCTCAACACCAATCCCGTGGTGGTGCGGCGCATGATGTCCGGCCTGCGCGACCGCGGTTACGTGCAATCGGAGAAGGGCCACGGGGGCGGCTGGGTGCTGACGCGCCCGTTGTCCGGGCTGACCTTGCTGGATGTCTACCAGGCGCTGGGCGAGCCGCCGATCTTCGCGCTCGGGCTGGACCAGAGCGAACCGAAATGCCTGGTGGAGCAGGCCGTCAACGCCGGGCTCGAGGGCGCGATGGCCGAATCTCGCCGCCTGCTGCTGGAACGCTTCGCGACGATCCGCATGGACCAGCTGGCGCAGGACTTCCATCGACGGCTCAAGCGGCATCCGCACTGCGGCGAACGCTAGGGCGCCCGCCGCCGGTGTATCCTCGCAAGCGTGCCGCGCCCGCATCCCGGGCCGCCGGCCCGCGCAAGAGAACATGGACGGCGCTCACCCGCGCCAGTCCGGCACTGCCCGACCAGGAGACATCGACATGCTTTTGACCGAAGAACAACTCAGCGTCCAGGACATGGCGCACCGTTTTGCGCAGGAACGCCTGGCGCCGAATTCGGAGCGCTGGGACCGCGAACACCACTATCCGGCCGATGCCATCCGCGAAATGGCCGAGCTGGGCTTTTTCGGCATGCTGGTGCCGGAGGAATGGGACGGCAACGCCAGCGGCTACCTGTCGTACGCCGTGGCGCTCGAAGAGATCGCGGCCGGCAACGGCGCCTGCTCGACCATCATGAGCGTGCACAACTCGGTCGCCTGCATGCCGATCCTGAAGTACGGCACCGACGCGCAGAAAGACCAGTTCCTGCGGCCGCTCGCCAGCGGTGCGTCCATCGGCGGCTTCGCGCTGACCGAACCGCAGGCTGGTTCCGACGCCAGCAGCCTGCGCACCCGCGCGGTGCGCGATGGCGACCACTACGTGCTCAACGGCGCCAAGCAGTTCATCACCTCGGGCCGCACCGGGCAGTTGGTGATCGTGTTCGCGGTGACCGACCCGCAGGCCGGCAAGCGCGGCATCTCGGCCTTCATCGTGCCGACCGACACGCCGGGCTATCAGGTGGTGCGGGTCGAAGACAAGCTCGGCCAGCATCTGTCGGATACCTGCCAGATCGCCTTCGAGGACATGCGTATTCCCGCCGCGTGGCGGCTGGGCGAGGAGGGCGAGGGTTACAGGATCGCGCTGTCGAACCTGGAGGGCGGGCGCATCGGCATCGCCGCCCAATCGGTCGGCATGGCGCGCGCGGCGTTCGAGTGCGCGCGCGACTATGCGCGCGACCGCCAGGCTTTCGGCAAACCGATCATGGAGCACCAGGCGGTGTCGTTCCGGCTGGCGGACATGGCCACGCAGATCCACGCGGCGCGCCAGATGGTGCTGCACGCGGCCGCGTTGCGCGAGGCCGGCCGGCCGGCGCTGACCGAGGCCTCGATGGCCAAGCTGTTCGCTTCAGAAATGGCCGAGAAGGTCTGCTCGGCCGCCATCCAGACGCTGGGCGGCTATGGCTACCTGGCCGACTTCCCGGTCGAACGCATCTATCGCGATGTGCGCGTGTGCCAGATCTACGAAGGCACCAGCGATATCCAGCGGTTGGTGATCGCGCGCGCGCTGTAAGCGGAGGCGCCGTTTGGCGGCCGCCCGCGCCGGCGGCGCGCTGGACGTGGCGGGCAGGGCAGAACGCCGCGCCCGCCGGGTCTCAGTCCAGCAGGGCCTGCACCGCGGCCTGCGCCGGCGCCGCCAGTGGCTGCTCGCGTTGCAGCCGCGCGATCTTTTCCTCGAACTCGCCGGCTACGTCGGGCCGTACCGTCTTCATGGCGCGCACCGTCTGCGCCAGCAGCAGGCGCGCGTTGACGCTGTGCGGAAAATCCAGGCACTGGCGCAGGTTGCCGTCCAGGATCTCGCGTTCGCCATTGAGCTGCCCGGGCTGGTCCGGGTTGGCGCCGTTGCAGCGCACCGCCAGCAACTGCTCCAGGCGCAGCAGGTAATACGGGAAGGCCGCGCCGTCCGGGACCGTATAGTGGGCCGGGGCCGTCAACGGCGGCCGCGCGGTGACGCGGCCTGCCAGCGCCACCAGCTCCTCGGTCAGGCGCTGAATCGCGGCGGTCGGGTCGGCCATCGGGAATTCGGCCGACAGGGCGCCGACGCACTCGGCGTCTTCGGTGCGCACCATGCGCACCTCGGCGCGCCACGGCTCGGCGGTGGTGACCAGGTGCGAGATCACTACGAAATCGCTTTGCGCCTCGCATTGCTGCGCGTAGCCGACGGCATCGGTGTCGTCCCAGGCCGCGCCGCTGAGCAGGAAGCCGGGATGGGGTTCGGTCAGCCACGGCACCAGCGTCTGCGTGCGCAGGCCGCAGCGCAGCGCCAACTGCTCGTTGAAGTACAGCGGCAGCGCGCGGCTCAGGCGGCCGGTGGCGTCGGCCAGTTGCCGCTCGGCGCGCTCGGGCGCCGCGCCGATCTCGGCCGAGCCGCCCAGGAACGACACCAGTGGACGGTCGGGCGTCACCGGTGTGAACAGTGCCGCCGCGGGCGACTCGGGCGTCAGCCACACCGGGCCGCGACCCAGCAGCATCGCCAGCCGCATCTGCGCCGGTTCGGCCGCGCCGTCGCCCAGCGCGGCGCGCGCCAGTTCGGTGTCCCAATAGGCCAGGTTGTCCTTCCAGTCGGGGCGCTGCTGCGCGTAGAGCTGGTCGAGGATGGCGCGGGCCTGGTCGGGCCGGCCCAGTTCGACGTAGGCGCGGATCAGGTTGTTGCCGACCTGGATGCCGTGCACGGCGGCATCGAAGCGCGGCCCGGCGAGCTGCACGATCGGCTCGATCGCGCCGGCGTTGCCCAGATCGCCGCTCATCTGCGCCAGCAGGTCGGCGGGCGCGGGCGTGCCGGCGCGCGTCAGCGCTTGTTGGTACATGGCGAGCGCGCCGGACAGGTTGTGCGCGCCCAGTTCGCCGTGCGCCAGCCACAGCTGGGCGCGCCAGCTGCCGGGCAGCGCGGCGACCTTGCGCATGGCGGCCACGCCGGCCGCATCGCCGCCGTGCTCGCGGTGGATGGCCTCGTACCAGCCCAGGCCGTTGTCCTGGTTCGGGTCCAGCTCCAGCGCGCGCCACAGCGTTTCCAGGGCGGCGGCCTCATCGCCGCGCTCGTCCTGGATCTTGGCCAGGTTGGTCAGGACGACACCGGTTGCGCCATGTTGGCCGATGAAGTCGCGCAGGGCACGCTCGGCCTGGTCCAGGCGGCCGGTTTTCATGTGGACGATGGCCTGCAGCACCACGCCGCGCTCGACGCCGGGCTGCAGTTCGACCAGACGGTCGGCGGGCTTGAGCATTTCATCGATGAAACCGTCGCCAAGCGACTGGATGATCAGGCCGGCCAGGGAATCGGCGTCATCCCAGTGGCGCTCGATGGCGCCGGCCAGCACGTTGTCGCGCCATTGGTCGCGCGGCACGAAGATCTCGCGGCCGTAGGCGTCGTAGGCGCGGATCATGCCGGCCTGTTCGTCCGGTCCGGCAACCGGCACGGCGTCAGTCGCGGGCGAGGCGCCGTCAGCGGCGGGGGCGGCTTGCGTGCCAGGCTGTTTCTTCAGGAAGCTCATGGGATGTGGTTTCCAGGGTTCAGGCGCCAAGCGCGCGGGCGCGGCATTCGCGGCGGCTGGGATCGGCGCGGGCGTCCGGCCCGGCGCCGGCGGTCAGGGTTTCAGGTCGCGCAGCAGCTTGGCCAGTTCCGGCGCCGTCATCAGCGACACGCCCTGGGCGCGGGCGTACTGCAGTGCGTTGTCGGATACCTCGCCCAGGGCGATATAAATGGCTTCGCGCGCGCCGCGCTTTTCGCGCGCGGTCTGCAGTTCGCGCAGGGGCTCGACGCCGACGCGCGCGGCCTTCCAGCGCTTGGCGCCGACCATCGCGACGTGGCCGTCCTTGGTCAGGGCGAAATCGGCGCCGGGTCCTTGCAGCCGTTCGACCTCGCAGCCGTCGCGGCGAAAGCCGGCTTCGACCGTGGCGGCGAATTGCTGCCAAGACATGGCCGCGGCGGCTTGCGCCACGGCCTCGACGCGGGCGCCCGAGGGCGCGCGCAGTTGCTTGTAAGCCGCCATGATGGCGATCACCGCGAACGGCACCGCCGCGAACACGCCCATGGCCGCGTACTCCAGCGGCAGGACGGCGAAACCGCCCGCCGACAGCAGCAGCGCCACGCCGGCGCTCATCCACCAGGGCGAGCGCAGCAGCACCGCGAAGATGGAATTCTGCGACATCTTGAACTTCATGATGCGCGCACCACGATACGCGTGTCGCCGCAGGTGACGATCTGGCCGGGCCGGATCTTGGCGGTCTTGCGGTGTTCAACCACGCCGCCCACGCTCACGCGGCCGGCGGCCACCAGCATCTTGCCGGCGCCGCCGCTGTCGCAGACGCCGGTGGCCTTGAGCAGCTGGTTGACTTCAATAAAAGGGCTGCCTTCGGCAAGCGTGAATTCGATGATGGGCATGGAAAGAACGGCTGTTGAAAGAAAGGCGGGCGGCGCTCAGCCCTGGCCATCCGGCACATTGCCGCCGGCGGGGGGCACGGGCGGGCCGGGCGGCGCGTCGGCCGGCGCCACCGGACGGCCATTGGGGGCTTCGGCGCGCGCCATCCAGGCAATCAGCGACGAGCGCATGGCTTCCTCGACCGACATCTGGATCGGCTGCACCCATTCCTGCGGCACGAACACGGTGTACCCCCCGATCATATAGCCCATCGGCAGATAGACGGCGACCCGGTCGCCCTGGGAGAAACCTTCCGGCAGGCCTTCCAGGCTGCGGCGCGTCACCAGGCCGACCAGCTCCAACTGCTGGCCCGGGATGCGCAGGATCACCACCTGCTGGGCGGTGGCCTTGGAGCTGGGCGAGAAGTAGTCGGCGAAGCTCTTGAGCGACGAATAGATGCTCTTGACCACCGGCAGGTTGGTGAAGGGCATTTCCAGCAGCGTCATGACGCGCTTGACGCGCTCCTTGGACACCAGGTAGCCGATCGCCAGGATGCCCAGGATGCCCAGCAGCAATCCCAGGCCCGGGAAGTAGAAGCCGCCGATGAAGGGGCGCAGGAAGGTCAGCGCCACTGCCTCGGTCCAGGCCAGGAAGATGTACAGCAGGTAGATCGTCAGCGCCAGCGGCAGGACGGTGATCAGTCCACGGAAAAAGTACTTGTAGAGACGGGTCATAGTCGTAAAGCCAGGAAATCGGGGTCGGGCTCGGCGCGTCGCGCGAACCGGAAGGGCCGCCAGCATAGCAGCAGGCGGCGCAAGGTCCGGTAACAAGACGCGGGAATTGCTACCGGTCGACGGGCAGGTACAGGGTCTCCTTGATTTCCTCCATCACCACATAGCTGCGTGATTCGGCCGACGCGGGCAGGCGCTTGAGGATCTCGCCCAGAAGACGGCGGTACTCGTTCATCTCGGTCAGGCGGGCCTTGACCAGGTAATCGAAATCGCCCGACACCAGGTGGCATTCCATGACTTCGGGCACATACAGCAGCTCTTTCTTGACCTTGTCGAACACGTCGCCCGACTTGGCAGAGAGCTTGATCTCCAGGAACACCAGCAGGTTCTTGCCGAGCGCCGCCGGATTGACGCGCGCATGGTAACCGGAGATCACACCCTCGCGCTCCATGCGCTTGATGCGGTCCGAGCAGGGGGTGGCCGACAGGCTCACCCGCTCGGCCAGTTCCGTCACGGAAATACGGCCTTCGCGCTGCAGGATATCCAGGATTTTGAGGTCGATACGGTCGAGGTCGCGCATTTCACTTTTGGCGGTCGAAAAAGGAGGTCTGTCCGGGAAAAAGCACTGCCGAATGAAAATAATCAGTGTTTTTCACTGCGATCAGGCTCTTAGACTACCGAAATTCCCGACCAAATCCAAACTTCGGAAAGAATCATGCACGTCATCGTCCTCGGCAGCGGCGTCATCGGCACCACCACCGCCTATTACCTGGCCCGTCAGGGCGCCAAAGTGACGGTGCTGGAGCGCCAGCCCGGCTCCGCCCTGGAGACCAGCTATGCCAATGCCGGCCAGGTCTCGCCGGGCTATTCCACGCCATGGGCCGCGCCTGGCATTCCGCTCAAGGCCATCAAGTGGCTGTTCAAGAAGCACGCGCCGTTGGCGATCCGCCTGGATGGCAGCCTGTATCAGCTGAAATGGATGGCGGCGATGCTGGCCAACTGTTCGGCCGAGCGCTACGCGGTCAACAAGGAACGCATGCTGCGCCTGGCTGAATATAGCCGCGACTGCCTGCGCGAACTGCGCGCCGACACCGGTATCCATTATGAAGAGCGCGCCCGCGGCACGCTGCAACTGTTCCGCACCGAGGCGCAGATGGAAGCCGCGCGCCGCGATATCGCGGTGCTGGAAGAAGTGGGCGTGCCCTACGAACTGCTGGACCGCAACCGCCTGGTGACCGCCGAACCGGCCTTGGCGCGTTCGCTGCACAAGCTGGCCGGCGGCCTGCGCCTGCCCAACGACGAGACCGGCGACTGCCGCCTGTTCACCACCCGCCTGGCCGAAATGGCCGCGGCGCTGGGCGTGGAGTTCCGCTACAACCAGTCGGTGAGCGGCCTGAACACCGCCGGCGGCCAGGTCACTGGCGTGCGCGTCGGCAACGACGTCCTGACGGCCGACCGCTACGTCGCCGCCTTCGGCAGCTACACCCGCGACTTTCTGGCGCCGCTCGGCCTGGAACTGCCGGTGTATCCGGTCAAGGGCTACTCGCTGACCATCCCCATGAAGGACGACGCCGCCGCGCCGGTCTCGACCATCCTGGACGAGACCTACAAGATCGCCGTCACCCGCTTCGACGACCGTATCCGCGTCGGCGGCATGGCCGAGTTGTCGGGCTTCGACCTGCGCCTGAAGGACGCCCGCCGCAAAACCCTGGAACTGGTGGTCGACGACCTGTTCCCGGGCAGCGGCGACGTGGCCCGCGCCGAGTTCTGGACCGGCCTGCGCCCCATGACGCCGGACAGCACGCCCGTGGTCGGCCCGACCCGCTATGGCAACCTGTTCCTGAATACGGGGCACGGCACGCTGGGTTGGACCATGGCCTGCGGCTCGGGCAAGCTGGTGGCCGACCAGGTGCTGGGCCAGCGTCCGCAGATCCGCACCGACGGCCTGGCGCTGTCGCGCTACGACCGCCACGCGTCGGCTGAACGGCCGTTGGTGCTGGGCGGCAAGGGCGCCTGATCCGCGGTCGATCCCTCCCATCCATTTTTCCCCCGGCGCCGGCCATAAGCCGGCGTCCCGACGGCCCGGCCGGCACACAATGCCCGCCGGGCCGTTGTTCCGTGCGAATCCGGGCGGATGTTTCTGCGACAGCGCCACGCGTGCGGATGTCCCTGGCGGCCGGCCTGGGCCTCTACAATCCCGGCATGACCCATTTCCTGCATACCGCCGATTGGCAGATCGGCCGTCAGTACGGCCAGTTCGACACCGATGACGCCGCCTTGCTGGCCGAGGCCCGCATCGATGTCGTCACGCGCATCGCCGCGCTGGCCGCCGAGCGCCAGGTCGACGCGGTGCTGGTGGCTGGCGACGTGTTCGACACCCAGGCCGTGTCCGACCGCACCATCCGCCGCCTGTTCGCCGCGCTGGCCGGCTACACCGGCCCCTGGGTCATGATCGCCGGCAACCACGACGCGGCGCTGGCCGACAGCGTCTGGAGCCGCGCCGCGCAACTGGGCTGCATTCCGCCCAATGTGCAGGTGCCGTTGCGTGCGGGCGTGGTCGACCTGGCGCCGCAGAACCTCGCGGTGCTGGCCGCGCCGCTCACGCAGCGCCATACCTACGACGACGTCACCCAGGCCTTCGACGCCATGGAATCCCAGGCCGGCCGTGTCCGCGTCGGCCTGGCCCACGGCAGCGTGGCCGGACGCCTGCCCGACACGATCGACGCCACCAACCCGATCGCGCCCGACCGCGCCGCCCGCGCGCGGCTCGACTACCTGGCGCTGGGCGACTGGCACGGTTGCCTGTCCATCGACGAACGCACCTGGTACGCCGGCACGCCCGAGCAGGACCGCTTCCGTGGCAACGAACCCGGCTATGCGCTGGACGTGCGCATCGCCGCGCCCGGCGCCGCACCGCAGGTCGAACGCGTGGCCACCGGCAGGTACCGCTGGTCGGCCTGGACCGAAACCCTGAGCCTGCCGACCGACGCCCAGGCGCTGGCCGAACGCCTGGCGGCGCTGCGGGCCGATGACGTGCTGCGGCTGGAATTGCAGGGCCACGTCAACGTGCCGACCTGGGAGGCGCTGCAACGCGCCGTCGCTCAGGCTGCCGCGCAGGCCAGGGCCGTGCTGGCCGATTTTTCCGGCCTGTTGCTCGAACCCGACGAGGCCGATCTGGCGCAACTGGGGGCCGCCAGCGGTTATGTCGGCGAAGTGGCCGCGCAGTTGCGGGCCATGCAGGCCGATCCCGATCAGGCGGCGGTGGCTGGCGAAGCGTTGCGGCTGCTGCTGCGGTTCCAGCGCGAAGGCACGGCCGCGGGAGGCGCGCAATGAAGCTCACGCGCATCGCCCTGGAAGAGTTCCGCAAGTTCCGCCAACCGCTGGTGCTGGATGGCCTGCAGGATGGCCTGAACCTGTTCGTCGGCCCCAACGAAGCCGGCAAGAGCACCGTGGCCGCGGCCATCCGCGCCGCGTTCCTGGAGCGCTACAGCACCCGCACCGTGTCCGACCTGGCCCCACGGGGCGAGAGCGGCGCGCGGCCCGGCGTCGAGCTGGCGTTCAGCCATGACGGCCATGATTACCAGCTGAAGAAATACTTCCTGTCGCGGGCCCGCTGCGAGCTGCTGGTCGACGGCGGTGCGCAGCGCCTTGAAGGCGAGGAAGCCGAGAACACGCTGGCCGCGCTGCTCGGTTTCGAACTGGCCACGCGTGGCCAGAGCAAGCCCGACCTGGCCGGCGTGCCGGGCCTGCTGTGGATCCAGCAGGGCGAGGGCCAGAACCTGCAAACCGCCGCCGGCCATGCCGGCAGCCATCTGCGCGAAGCCCTGACGCAATTGTCGGGCGAGTTGGCCTCCGGCGACGGCGACCGGCTGTACGAGCGCGTGGCCGCAGAACGCGCCACCTTGCTGGACGCGCGCAATGGCCGTCCCAAGGGCATCTACAAAGACGCGGAGGACGCGCTCGCCGCCGCCCAGGCCGAGCGTGACAGTTGCGCCCAGGCCAAGGCCCAGCTCGATGCCGACGTCGACCGGCTGGCGGCGCTGCGCGCCGAGCATGCGCGCGCCGAGGCCGGCCAACCGTGGAAGGACTTCGAGGCCCGCGCCGCCGAGGCGCGCGCCCGGCTGGCCGCCGTGGCCAAGGAACGCGAGGCGTTCGAAGGGCTGCAACGCGAACAACGCCAGGCGGCGCAGACGCTCGCGGTGCTGCAGGAACAGGTGCGCCGCGACCAGCAGGATGAAGCCGAATTCCAGGCCCTGGCGGCGCAGGCCCGGGCTGCGCGCGCGGCGGTCCATGAGGCGCAGGCGCCGTTGGCCCGTGCCCGCAAGCTGCGCGACACGCACGCCGCCGCCGCCGAAGCGGCGCGCCAGCGGGTCGCGGCCGTACAGGCCGTGGCCGACCGCCGCGACCTCGAACACCAGCTCGAGCAGTTGGCGCGCGACATCGAACGCCTGGATGGCGCGCTCGAGGAAGCCACCCGCCTGATCGAGCAGGGCTCGACCTTGAAGGCCGAATCCGTGCGCATCGAGATCGCCGACGCCGACATCCAGGCCTTGCGCAAGAGCGAACGCGCATTGGGCGACTTGCAATTGCGCCAGCAGGCCATCGCCACGCGCCTGTCATACGCGCTGGAGGCGGGCCGCGAGGCGCGGCTGGACGGCGCCGCGCTGGCCGGCAGCGGCGAGTTGCTGCTGACCGCCGCGGCCGAACTGGAACTGCCCGGACTGGGCCGCCTGCGCATCGAGCCGGGTGGCCAGGACCTGCCGGCGCTCAAGCGCGAGCTGGCCGAGATGCAGGCGGCCAGCGCCGCCTTGCTGTCGCGCCTGGGCGTGGCCCACGCGGCCGAGGCCGAGGAACGCCATGCGCGCGGCATCGCCTTGCAGCGCGAGCTGGAAGCCATGCGCAAGACACTGGCGATCCACGCGCCCAAGGGCGTGGACGCATTGCGCGCCCAGCGCAATGAGGCTCAGGCACGGCGCACGCAGCTGGCCGACAGGCTGGCGCTGCTGCCGCCGGCGGCGGCTGCAGGTGACGCCGATGCGCCCGCCGCGCGCCAGGCGCTGCGCGATGCGGAAGCCAGCGCGGCGCAAGCCGAGCAGGCGCTGGCGGCGGCCCAGCGCGCCTTGGATGCCGACAGCGCCCGCGCCCAACTGCTGGAGACCCAGGCCGGCGCGCGCGGCGCCGAACTGCAGTCGCCCGAGCGCGCGGCGCAGCGCCAGGCCCGCGCCGGCCGGCTGGCCGAAGCGCGCAATGGCCATGACCTGCTCGAACAACGCCTGCGTCAGGCGCAAGCCGCTTTGGAGGCGCTGCGCCCGGAATTGCTGGAACAGGACGCCCAGCGCTACGAGAAATCCGCCGCGATCGAACGCGACGCGCAGCACAAACGCCATAGCGAGATCCAGCAACTGCTGGGCAAGCTGGAACAGGCCGGCGCGCAAGGCCTGGGCGAGCGCCTGTCCGAAGCCGAGGCCGCCTGCGAACGCCTGCAGCGCCGCCGCGACGAATTCCAGCGCCGCGCGCAGGCGCTGGATCTGCTGTCGACCCTGCTGGCGAGCAAGCGCGATGCCGCCACCCAACGCCTGCAGGCGCCGCTGGCGCGCCGCCTGGGTCACTACCTGGCGCTGCTGTTCCCCGATTCCGCGCTGCGCCTGGACGAGGCCTTGCTGCCTGCGGCCTTGCAACGCGCGGGCGGCGAGGACCCGCTGGACGCGCTCAGCTTCGGCACGCGTGAGCAATTGGGCATCCTGGCGCGCTTTGCCTATGCCGACCTGCTGCGCGAGGCCGGTCGGCCGACGCTGTTGTTGCTGGACGATGCGCTGGTGCACACCGACGATGGCCGCCGCGACCTGATGAAGCGTGCGTTGTTCGATGCCGCCACGCGCCACCAGATCCTGATGTTCACTTGCCATGGCGAAGCCTGGCGCGACCTGGGCGTCGAACAGCGCCGCATCGGCGGTTGACGCATCGGCGCCAAGCCCAAGCCCGGTGCGGACCGGTGCCGGCAAGCGCGTGGGCGGCGGCGTGTGCAGGCGCCGGTCAGCTTGACGCCGCTTTCCGGCGTCGGTAGCCTATGCGGGTTCCTCTCCGAACCTGACGCCTTCCACATGCCCAACTTCACGCCCTCCGCCGAATCTGCCTTGGCTGCCCTCGCAGCCGGCGCCGGCCTGCGCGCGAGCCTGCGGCATGGCGTGCAGTCTCCCGTGGTTTCTCCTGTCGTCTCGACGGTCGTGTCGCCGCCGGCCGCGCCGCCGTGCGATGTCGTCGTCGGTGTCGCGGGCGCCTATCCGCCCGTGGCCACCGTCGCCGGCTGACCGCCGCAAACTTCCCGCTCCCGCTTTACCGCCTGGATCCGCCGCGCTGATGCGCCGACGCGTTCGCGTCCGCCCGCCGCGAGTCCTGGCCTGATCCGTCCGCGCATCGCAAGGCGCGCGGCGCCGCGGGAGCCTGTTCCATACCCGACAGGTAGAAATTCTCATGTCTTCAAATCGCAATGCGTGGGCCGCCTACGGCTCCACCACGTTGTTCGTGCTGCTGTGGAGCGGCGGCGCGATCTTCGCCAAATGGGGCCTGGCGCATGCCTCGGCCTTTGGCTTCCTGCTGCTGCGCTTCGTCCTGGCCCTGGCTGTCCTGCTGCTGATCTGCGCGGGGCGGCGGCGCTGGCTGCCAGCGCCGGGCACGCGCGGCATCGTCGCGCTGACCGGGCTGCTGTTGATCGGCAGCTATTCCATCTGCTATCTGCTGGCGCTGGACCACGGCATCACGCCGGGCGTGCTGGCCACGCTGCTGGGCGCGCAACCCATCCTGACCCTGGCGCTGCTGGAGCGCCGCTTTGCGCCGCGACGGCTGGCGGGCCTGCTGCTGTGCCTGGGCGGATTGGGCATGGTGATGTTCCAGAGCATCGGCATGGCGCGTTTCTCGCTGGTCGGCATGGCCTTCGCTTTCGCGGCGCTGCTCAGCATGACGGCCGGCGCCATCCTGCAAAAGCGCGTGCGCCAGGCGCCCATGGACGTCATGCCGCTGCAGTACGTGGTGAGCCTGGCGCTGTGCCTGCTGTTCGCGCCGTTCCAGCCGCTGCGCGCGGATTGGAGCCCGGGCTTCATTCTGCCGCTGCTGTGGATGGGCCTGGTGATTTCGGTTGGCGCGACACTGCTGTTCTACCGCATGATCCAGTCCGGCAACCTGGTCAACGTCACCAGCCTGTTCTACCTGGTGCCGGCCGGCACCGCGGCGCTGGATTACCTGGTGCTGGGCAACCGGCTGTCGCTGCTGAGCCTGGGCGGCATGGCGGGAATTCTGCTGGGGTTGATGCTGGCGCTGCGCGCGCCGGCGGCGGTGCGCTCGGGCGGCTGACCGGGGGGGCGTCGCGTGGGGCGGGAGTCTCTCCGCGCCGTGCACGCGGGGTGCCGCGTTGCGCATGGGCATCGCGGCGGCGCCAGCCGCGCCACGCGGGTGTCCACGCGTGGCCTGTCGTTTCGTCCGTGCTACGCGTGCGCGGCTTCTTCCTGGCCGGCCCAGTGTCCGCTGACCAGTTGCAGCGGCCGTTCGCGGGCCTGGACGCGGGCGCAGACCGCCCAGGCGTCCAGGCGCACGTTCAGGCCGGCGTAGACGCCATGGCCGTCGCCGGCCTCGATTCGGCCGTCGGCCTGCACGCCTTCGCCGGCGCGGATCGCGCCGTCGGCGCGGATGTCTTCGCCGGCGATCAACCCCCAGCCGGCGGCCAGGTGGCCGCCGCAGGCGATCGTGGCGCCGGCCTGGATGCCGCAGGCGGCGTTGATGTCCTTGGCGGCCTGGACGTTGCCGCCGGCTTTGATTCCTTGGCCGCACTTGAGGCCGCCTTGCACCTGCACGTCCTGGCCGGCCCGCAGGTGACCGGTCACGGCCAGGTCCTGGCCGGCGCAGATGTCCCACTTGGCGCGCACGTTGCCGCGGCAATCCAGCATCGTGGCGACCTCGATGCCCCATTCGGCGGCAATGTCGCCGCCCGCGCGCAGGTCGCCGGCGCTGGCGATATTGGCGCCGGCGGCGATGTTCTCTCCGGCGACGATCGACTCGCCGGCGCGGATGCCGCCGCCGGTGACGATGCTGCGTCCGGCGCGCACCACGCTGTCGACGTTGATGCCCATGCGCACTTCGAGCGTGCCGGCGAAGACGATGGCGTGGGCATCCAGCGTGTCCAGCTTCAACACCGCATCGGTAGGGCCGAACTGGTCCAGCAGCCAGCAAGCGTCACCGACGCGCCCGTCGGCCACCAGGGCATCGAGGACTGCCTGGTAGTCCCCCTGGCCGTTGTGGTCGCGCAGGAACCATTTGTAGCCGCCCGCGCAGGGGTTCTTGGCTTTGACGAATTTCTTGGTGAGTTGCATGGCGTTCGGTGGCAATCGAGGCGTGGCGCCGCCCGCCGGGCTGGGCCGGCGCGCGGACGAAACAGGGAGCAAAGACCGCCTGGCCATAAAGCGAGGCGGCGGTGCCGGCCGGCCGGGCGCCAGACCGTGCGGTACGTCATCGGGACGTACGGACGTGCGGGCGGCCGGCGGCGGGCCGGGGAGGGCGAGACGGAAGGGAGAGGGAGCGGGCGCTTAGCCGGGCTTGGAACGCGCGTAGGCGCGGCGCGCGGCGACTTCCTGCGAGCTCAACAGGGTCGAGCGCAGGGCGCAAAGGACGCAGGCGGCGTCGGCGGGAGGAGAAAAACGGGTTCGCACGGCCGAGATGGTATCAGAGCGCGGCCGGCGCCGGCGACCCTTGCGGCGCCGGGGCGGCCCTGAATGGTCCGAGTTTCATGCGCCGGGGCCGTTGAACGGGCCGCCGGCCGGCGGCGGCCGGCAACGACGGCCACCGCCCCGCAGCGCGCGGATCAGTTGGTCGACTGGATATGGCGTTCCTTGGCGATGCGCTGGCGCAGTTCCAGTTCACGCTTGATCTGCGCGGCGTACTCGGCCGGCGTGTTGCCGTCGATCAGTGAACCGCCGTCGGCCAGGCGCTGGACGATCTTCGGATCCTTCAGCGCCTTGACGGCGGCGTCGTGGACGCGGTCGATCACGGCCTGCGGCGTGCCCGCGGGGGCCACCAAGCCGTACCAGGCCATGTTGTCCATTTCCGGCAGGCCGCCTTCGGCGAAGGTGGGCACGTCGGGCAGGGCGGGCAAGCGCTTGGGCGCGGCCACGGCCATGGCGCGCAGCTTGCCGGCCTGGATGTGGGGCATGGACGAGGGCAGATTGTCGAACTGGGCGTTGACCTGGCCGGCGATCACGTCGTTGAGCGCGGGACCCGAGCCGCGGTAGGGCACATGCACCATATCCGTCTTGGTCAGCGATTTGAACAGTTCGCCGTCCAGGTGGCCGATGCCGCCGGCGCCCGACGAGGCATAGCTGTACTTGCCGGGATTGGCCTTGAGCAGGGCGATGAACTCGGCCAGCGACTTGGCCGGCACCGCCGGATTCACCGTCAGCACATTGGGCACGTTCACCAGATTGGTGATGGGCGCGAAGTCCTTGATCGGGTTGTACGGATTCTTGGGATTGGTGGCCGGGTTGGTGGCCATGGTGCTGACCGTGGCCACGCCCAGGGTGTAGCCGTCCGGCGTGGCGCGCACCAGCGCATCCGCGCCGATCGAGCCGCCGCCGCCGCCGCGGTTTTCCACCACCACGGGCTGGCCGAGTTCACGGCCCAGGCCTTCGGCCACGATGCGCGCGACGATGTCGGTGGTGCCGCCGGCCGCAAATGGCACGATCAGTCGGATGGGCTTGTTGGGGTAGGCGTCGGCGGCATGCGCGGTGCCGCTGAGGCAAAGGCCGGCGAGGGCGGTGGCCAGGATGGCCTTGGCTTGGGATAGCACGGTCAAGAGTCTTCTCCATATTATTGAATCCGAGCCGGCCGGCTTCGTTGGCCGGCGTCGGCGAAGCGCGCCCGGCTCGGGTTCTGGCCAGGCCGACGCTTCGTGGGCGCCATTGCACACAGTTACAGATCGCGGGTCAATCGGGATTCCCCCTGGCCGGCATGGGGGTATTTGCGCGCGGCAAGAAGGCGCCCGGATCGCCGACGTTGTTGCAAAAAAACGCATGCTGACAATAACTTGAATCGATGTCCGGGCATCTCGCCTGCGTAACGATTGCGCATCGAACATGCCGTCATCGCCTCGGTACATGCATAAATTTCTGCATAACTTACAAGAATCTGATATTTTTCGGATGAGATTCCTGGCCGGTCCTGCAAGAAAGTTATTGCGCTTGTTTCTGTCTGCGCCGTTCAATGGGGCGTTGGTCGATGTCCCCGCGGGGCAACGTGTAGTGCTGCGACGCACCGGGCCAGGGTTCCGTCCGTTTTTCAATCCCCGGTCCGTTTCGTCTCTCGCTGCCGCGCTGGCGGGAGGGGCCCGGACACTCTCGGAACGCCATGTCGCTGATACTGATCCTCGCTCTGCCGTTTGCCGGCAGCCTGTGCGCCGCGCTGTTGCCGTCCAACGCCCGCAATGCCGAGGCCTGGTTGGCGGGCATCATCGCGCTGGTCTGCGTGGTGCTGGTGGCGAGCCTCTACCCCGAGGTCGCAAACGGCGGGGTGATCCGCGTGGACATGCCCTGGGCGCCGGCGCTCGGACTGCAATTCACGTTGCGTATGGACGGGTATGCCTGGCTGTTCGCCCTGATCGTCTCGGGCATGGGCGGGCTGGTGGTCCTGTACGCCCGCTACTACATGTCGCCGGAAGATCCGGTGCCGCGGTTTTTCTCGTTCTTCCAGGCCTTCATGGCCGCCATGCTCGGCGTGGTGCTGTCGGGCAACCTGATCCAGCTGGTGATGTTCTGGGAAATGACCAGCTTGGCCTCGTTCATGCTGATCGCCTACTGGCATCACCGCCTGGATGCCCGCCGCGGCGCGCGCATGGCACTGACCGTGACCGGCGCCGGCGGCCTGTGCCTGCTGGCCGGGGTGCTGATCCTGGGCCACATCGTCGGCAGCTACGACATGGACCGGGTGCTGGCCGCTGGCGACCTGGTGCGCGCCGATCCCTGGTATCCCGCGGTGCTGCTGCTGGTGGCGCTGGGCGCGCTGACCAAAAGCGCGCAATTCCCGTTTCATTTCTGGCTGCCCAACGCCATGGCCGCGCCCACGCCGGTGTCGGCCTATCTGCACTCGGCCACCATGGTCAAGGCCGGGGTGTTCCTGCTGGCGCGCTTCTGGCCGGTGCTGGCCGGCACTGATGAGTGGTTCTGGGTCATCGGCGGCGCGGGGCTGATCACGCTGGTGCTGGGCGGCTATGCCGCCATCTTCCAGCAGGACATGAAAGGGGTGCTGGCGTATTCGACCATCAGCCACCTGGGCCTGATCACATTGCTGCTGGGACTGAACAGCTCGCTGGCGCTGGTGGCGGCGGTGTTCCACATGGTCAACCACGCTACCTTCAAGGCCTCGCTGTTCATGGCGGCCGGCATCGTCGACCACGAAACCGGCACGCGCGACCTGGGCCGCCTGTCGGGCCTGTACAAGGCCATGCCGATCACCGCCACGCTGGCCATGGTGGCGGCGGCCTCGATGGCCGGGGTGCCACTGCTCAACGGCTTCATTTCCAAGGAAATGTTCTTCGCCGAAACCACCTTCGTCAGTGGCGATGTGGTGACGAAGGTGGGGCTGCCGCTGGCGGCCACGGTGGCGGGCGCCTTCAGTGTGGCCTATTCGTTGCGCTTCATCCTGCAGGTGTTCTTCGGCCCGCCGGCCACCGACCTGCCGCGCGCGCCGCATGAACCGCCCGGATGGATGCTGGTTCCCAGCGGTTTGCTGGTGCTGATGTGCCTGGTGGTGGGTATTTTGCCGGGCGTGACCCTGGGGCCATTCCTGGCCACGGCGGCGCAGAGCATCCTGGGCGCCGACATGCCCCAATACAGCCTGTCGGTGTGGCATGGCGTCAATCTGCCGCTGGTGATGAGCTTCGTGGCCATGGCCTCGGGCGTGATCCTGTACCTGGCGCTGCGCGCGCACCAGCGCGCCAACCCGGGCCGGGTGCCGTTCATCTACCGCCTGGACGGCCGCCGTTCGTTCGAGGCGTTGCTGGATGGCTCCAGCGTCGCCGCCGCCTGGCTGTTGCGCTGGCTGGCCTCGTCGCGCCTGCAGGTGCAGATGGGGCTGATCGTGCTGGGCACGCTGTTCGTGGCCTGGCTGCCGCTGCGCGGCGGCGGCTGGCTGGACGGGACCGGGCGCGCCAGCGCGGTCGATCCGGCGTTCGCGCTGCTGTGGCTGGTGGGCGGCGTCTGCGCCGTGGCCGCCGCCTACCAGGCGAAATACCACCGCCTGGCATCGCTGGCGCTGGCCGGCGGCGCGGGGCTGGTGACCTGTCTGACGTTCGTCTGGTTCTCCGCGCCCGACCTGGCCCTGACGCAGCTGTCGGTGGAAGTGGTGACGGTGGTGCTGCTGCTGCTGGGCCTGCGCTGGTTGCCGCGCCGTATCGCGCTGGACGAGGACGAAGGCCTGGGGGCGACGCTGCGGGCCCGCGGCCGCCGGCTGCGTGACCTGCTGCTGGCGACCGCCGCCGGCACCGGCATGGCAGCGCTGGCCTACGCGGTGCTGGTGAGGCCGCAGACCGACACCATTTCTTCGTATTTCGTCGATCGGGCGCTGCCCGACGGCGGCGGCACCAATGTGGTCAACGTGATTCTGGTGGACTTCCGCGGATTCGATACGTTTGGCGAGATCACGGTGCTGGGCGTCGTGGCGCTGACGGTCTATGCGCTGCTGCGCCGCTTCCGGCCGGCGCCCGAGAGCGCCGACCTGCCGCGCCAGCAGATCGACCAGGACGGCCCGGTGCCGGCCGCCCCCGACATCAAGTCGGCGGTGCCCAGCGGTTCGATGATGGTGCCCACGGTGCTGGTGCGCCTGCTGTTGCCGACGGCGGCCCTGATCTCGGTGTATTTCCTGCTACGTGGCCACAACCAGCCCGGCGGCGGCTTCGTCGGCGGTCTGGTCTTTGCCACCGCGGTGATCCTGCAATACATGGTGGGCGGGGTCTACTGGGTCGAATCGCGCAGCCGTCTGAACCCGCAGAACTGGATCGGCATCGGCCTGCTGTTCGCGGGCTCGGCGGCCCTGGCCGCCTGGCTGGCCTACAAGCCGTTCCTGGCGGCGCTGGCCTGGGATATCTCCTTGCCACTGGTGGGCCACGTGCATTTGTCCAGTGTGCTGCTGTTCGACCTGGGGGTCTACATGCTGGTGGTCGGGTCCACCGTGCTGGTGCTGGTGGCGCTGGCTCACCAATCGCTACGCGCGCAACGCAAGGCAGCCGCCGACAGCCAGGCGGCCGCCGCACAACCAGGGGAAGCCTGATGGAATTGATTTACGCCGTCGCGATCGGCGTCCTGGCGGGCTCGGGGGTCTGGCTGCTGCTGCGGCCGCGCACCTTCCAGTTCATCATGGGCCTGTCGCTGGTCTCCTACGCGGTCAACCTGTTCATCTTCGGCATGGGCCGGCTGAACTCGGGCCGCCCGCCGGTGATCGATCCGGCCACGGCCCATGATCCTTCCTGGTATGCCGATCCGCTGCCCCAGGCCCTGGTGCTGACGGCCATCGTGATCGGCTTCGCCACCACCGCGCTGTTCCTGGTGGTGCTGCTGGCTTCGCGCGGTTTGACGGGCACCGACCACGTCGATGGACGGGAGTCCCAATCTTGAGTTTCTGGCTGCAACATCTTCCCATCCTGCCCATCATCACGCCGCTGCTGGCCGGCGCCGCGATGCTGCTGCTGGGCGACACCCGGCGCTACACGCGCGGCGCCATCGCCATGGTGTCCACGCTGGCCCAATTGGCCGCCGCCATTGCGCTGCTGGCGGTCGCCGGAGGCGTGGTGCCAGGCGTCTGGCCGGAGGGCGTCGGCGTCTATCTCGTGGGCGACTGGCCCGCGCCGTTCGGCATCGTGCTGGTGGTGGACCGCCTGGCCGCGGTCATGCTGACCCTGACTGCGGTGCTGGGCCTGGCCACGCTGACCTATGCGCTGGCGCGCTGGGACCGGGCCGGGGTGCATTTCCATTCGCTGTTCCAGTTCCTGCTGATGGGCCTGAACGGCGCCTTCCTGACCGGCGACCTGTTCAATCTGTTCGTGTTCTTCGAGGTGCTGCTGGCGGCGTCCTATGGCCTGCTGCTGCATGGCTCGGGCGTGGCGCGCGTCAGCGCGGGCCTGCAGTACATCGCCGTCAACCTGGTGGCCTCGTTCCTGCTGCTGATCAGCATCGCGCTGATCTATGGCGTGAGCGGCACGCTCAACATGGCCGACCTGGCCTTGCGCGCCGGCAACCTGACCGGGTCGGACCGCATGCTGTTCGAGGCTGGCGCCGCCATCCTCGGCGTGGCCTTTCTGGTGAAGGCGGGCGCCTGGCCGCTGAATTTCTGGCTGGTCAAGGGCTATGGGTCGGCCGGCGCGCCGGTGGCGGCCATGTTTTCGATCATGACCAAGGTCGGCATCTACGCCTTGCTGCGCATCGGCTCGCTGCTGCTGCCGAGCGGCGCGCCCGCCGCTTTCAGCCTGGACTGGATGTTCGCGGTCGGCCTGGCCACGCTGCTGTTCGGCGCGCTCGGGCTGCTGGCCACGCAGCAGCTGGAGAAGATGGTGGGCTATTGCGTCATCGTCTCGGCCGGCACCTTACTGACGGCGCTCGGCATGCCCGGGGTGACGCTGACCGGCCCGGCGCTGTTCTACCTGATCAGCTCGGTGCTGACCACGGGCGCCTTCTTCCTGCTGGCCGAACTGATCGAGCGCACGCGCAGCTTCGGCGCCAATGTGCTGGCGGTCACGCTGGATGCGTTCGACCTGGACGACCCGGCCTCGGTCAATCGCTCGGATGACGTGGTCGGGGTGGCGATTCCGGCGGCGATGGCATTCCTTGGGCTGGCATTCATCAGTTGCGCCCTGTTGGTGACCGGATTGCCGCCCTTGTCCGGCTTTGTCGCCAAGCTGTCGCTGTTGTCGGCGGCGGTTTCGGCGGCCACCGAGTCGGCGCCGCCGATGGACGCCTGGGTGCTGGTGGCGGCGGTGCTGGTGTCGGGCCTGGCCGGGCTGATCGGCCTGGGCCGCACCGGCATCCGCGTGTTCTGGGCCAGCGACGAGCGCAGCACGCCGCGCCTGCGGGTGATCGAGGCCGGACCGGTCGCGGTGCTGGTGCTGCTGTGCGTCGGCCTGGCCGCCGGGGCCGGGCCGGTGTCGGCCTATCTGGACGACGCCGCCCGCTCGCTCGACCAGCCCAGGAGTTATATCGACGCCGTCATGTCGGCGCAGACGGCGCGCGCCGCGCAAGGGGGACATTGATGCGCCGCCTGTATCTGCTCTTCCTGCCGGTATTCCTGTTCCTGCTGTGGTTGGTGCTGAACCAGAGCCTGTCGGCCGGCCAGATCGCGCTGGGCGCGGCGCTGGCGCTGTGGTTCACCTGGGCCGCTTCGCGCCTGCGTCCGCTGCGGGCGCGGCCGCATCGCCTGTGGAAGGCGATTCCGCTGTTCCTGCATGTCACGCTGGATATCATCAAGTCCAATATCGCGGTCGCCAAGCTGATCCTGAACCCGCGGCGCAATGATTTTTCGCCCGGTTTCATCCGCATCCCGCTCACCATGCGAGATCCGCACGGACTGGCCCTGCTGGCTTGCATCGTGACCTACACGCCCGGCACGGTCTGGGTCGAACTGACCGATGACCACCGCCTCAAGCTGCATGTGCTCGACCTGCAGAACGAGGACTACTGGGTGCGCCTGGTGCAAGACCGCTACGAGCGTCCCCTGATGGAGATATTCGAATGAACGCCATACTGTATTGGTCGGCTTCCTTTGCCCTGGTGTGTTTCGCGCTGGGCATGGTGTTCGCCACCGTCCGCCTGTTGCGCGGCCCCACCGCGCAGGACCGCGTGCTGGCGCTGGACACGATCTATATCAACGGCATGCTGATGATGCTGGTATTTGGCATCCGCTCGGGCACGCCGGTGTATTTCGACATCGCGCTGCTGATCGCGCTGTTCGGTTTCGTCGGGTCCACCGCGATGGCCCGCTTCCTGTTGCGCGGCGAGGTGATCGAGCCATGATCGATACCGCCATTCCGCTGTGGGCCGGAATTCCCGCCAGCATCCTGCTGGTACTGGGCGGCCTGCTGACGCTGACCGGGTCGGCCGGGCTGCTGCGCTTTCGCAGCTTCTATGCCCGCATCCACGCGCCGACGCTGGGCAACACGCTGGGCTGCGGCTGCGTGCTGGCCGCCTCGATGCTGGTGTTCTCGGCGTTGTCGGCGCGTCCGGTGTTTCACGAAGTGATCATTACGCTGCTGTTGATCGTGTCGTCGCCGGTGACGGCGATGCTGCTGATGCGCGCGGCAGTGTACCGTAACCGTTTGACCAAGGCCGATGCCGATCTGGATGCGCGCTGACGGGGACGGAGCAGCGCAAATCCGGGGACGAGTTGCGCTGGCGCAATGAATATTGCGCCGCGGCATCGGAAACTTCGGCTTACGATTGCACGTTGCTGGACATGTCCCCGAAGCCTCATCGTGGGATAGTGGTATCAAGCAGATGGCCGCGGCCTCCAGGCCGCGCCGTCCGGGTTCAATCCTCTTTCTCCAAGGAGCTGGCCATGAATGTACGTCCCATGCACCCCAAACGCCTTGCCGCATCCCTTTGCGCGGCGGGCCTGCTGCTGGCCGCGGGAGCGGCCCAGGCGGCCGACCCGATCGGCCGCGCCGGCATCCAGGCGCAATACGAACAGGATGTGGCGGCTTGCAAGAGCGGCAGCACCGGGCAGGAGCGCACCGCTTGCATGCGCGAGGCGGGCGCCGCTCGCCAGGAAGCCAACCGTCAGCACCTGAGCGATGGCACCGCCGAACAGCACCGCCAGAACATGCTCAACCGCTGCAACCGCCTGCCGGCCGCTTCGCGCCAGGATTGCATTACGCAGATGACTTCGCCGACGCAGGTGCGCGGCAGCGTCCAGGGCGGCGGCGTGCTGCGTGAAACCGTGATTCAGGTGCCGGCCGCCGGTATGCCGCCGCCCCCGCCTGCGCCCGGCATGGCGCCGGCTCCTGGTACGGCGCCCGCCCCGGGCATGGCACCCGCTCCCGGCATGGCGCCACCGCCGCCCGCGCCGATGCGTCAGTAAAGGCGAGCCGCGGGCCAGGAGAGGGCGGCCGCGTCCTTTCCCCGCGCCCCGGGGCGCGGCCGCCGCCACAATCAGGCAAAATGGCGGCTGTTCCCTTCAGGCTGCCGCCTTCACTCACGCATCACGCATAGCCATGTCCGATGTCATCGCCCTGATTTTCGACTTCGACGACACGCTGGCCTCGGACAGCACGTCCGGTTTCCTGGACAGCATCGGGGTGGACACGGCGTCGTTCTGGAAAGACCAGGTCGACCCGCTGCTGTCCAACCAGGACTGGGACCCGGTTCCCGCCTATCTCTACCAGATGATCCAGCTCTCGCGCGAGGGCAGGCACGGCCTGATCACGCAGCAACGGCTGCGCGACTGGGGCGCGCGGCTCGAACTGCATGACGGCGTGACGACGCTGTTCCAGCGGCTGCGCGCGGCGGTACGGGCCGCGCAGCCGCAGGTACAGCTGGAGTTCTACCTGATCTCCAGCGGCATCGGCGACGTGGTCCGGTCCACGCCTATCGCCCACGAATTCACCGAGATCTGGGCATCCGAATTTACCTATGGCGCCGACGGCGGCATCGAGTTTCCGCGCCGCATCGTCAGCTTCACCGACAAGACGCGCTACCTGTTCCACATCCAGAAGGGCATCATCGGCCGCGATTTCCGCAACAAGCCGTTCGAGGTCAACCGCAAGGTGCCCGAGGACCGGCTGCGGGTGCCGTTCGACCAGATGGTGTTCGTCGGCGACGGCTACACCGACATCCCGTGCTTCTCGCTGATCCGGCGCGCCGGCGGTTACGCCTTCGGCGTCTGGGACCCCAAGCACCGCGACAAGCGCAGCCGCGCCTGGGGCTTCATCGAGGAGGGCCGGGTGTCGAACCTGAACCAGGCCCGCTACGACGAGAACGCCGAGCTCTACCAATGGCTCGAAGAGGCCGTGACCAGCCTGGCCGGCCGCATCGCGCTCAAGTCGCGGGTGTACCGTGGTTGAGCCGCTCGCCATGGCGGCGGTGCCGCCCTGGACCGCGCAGGATGCCGATTTCATGACCCAGGCGCTGGCGCAGGCGCAGGCGGCCTATGACCTCGGCGAGGTGCCCGTGGGCGCGCTGGTGGTCTCGGCCCAGGGCGACATCCTGGGGCGCGGCTACAACCGCACCATCATCGACCACGACCCCACCGCGCACGCCGAGATCGTGGCCTTGCGCGGCGCCGCCCGCGCGCTGGAAAACTACCGGTTACCGGGCATCACCGTGTACGTCACGCTGGAGCCCTGCGTCATGTGCATCGGCGCCATGCTGCACGCGCGGCTGGCGCGGGTGGTGTTCGGCGCCTACGACCCCAAGACCGGGGCTTGCGGCAGCGTGCTGGACGTCGGCTCGGTGCCCAAGCTCAATCATCACACTTCAGTCACCGGCGGCGTGCTGGCGGAACCCTGCGGCGAGCTGCTGCGCCGGTTCTTCCGCGAACGCCGCGCCAAGGAATCCATCGCATGAGCAATACCCGAGGCGCCAAGGCGCGCGGCGCCAAAGCGGCCGCCGCCCCGGCCCAACCGCACGCCAGCGGCGCGCACGACCCCGATCACGAATGCGGCGAGGCCTGCGGTCATGATCACGGCCACGAGCCGGGCCATGTCCACGGCCTGCCGGACGCGCGCGGCATCTACCTGATCTCGCCGTCGTCGGCGGTGCGTGATCCGCGGACCGTCGAATTGGCGCGCGAGCGCCTGGCCGCGCAGGGCTTCAAGACCGCGCTGGACCGCAGCGCGCTGGCCCAGCACCAGCGCTTTGCCGGCACCGATGCGCAGCGCCTGGCCAGCCTGACGCGCGCCACCAAGCAGAAGCTGCCGATCGTCATGGTCACGCGCGGCGGCTACGGCATGGGCCGGCTGCTGCACATGGTTGACTGGAAGGCCATGGCCGACAGCGGCAAGCGCTTCGTCGGCATGAGCGATTTCACCGCCTTCAACCTGGCGCTGCTGGCGCAGACTGGCGCGGTCAGCTACACCGGCGCCACTGCCATCTACGACTTCGGCGGCAAGAAGGTCGACGACCTGACCGAAGCGCTGTTCGGCGAAGTGATGCGCGGCGAGCTGGAGATCCTCAGCTTCGAGACCCAGGACGCCGACCCGGTCGATTGCCGCGGCATCCTGTGGGGCGGCAACCTGGCCATGCTGACCTCGCTGGTGGGCACGCCTTACCTGCCCAAGGTGCGCGGCGGGATCCTGTTCCTGGAAGACGTGGCCGAGCATCCCTACCGCATCGAACGCATGCTGATCCAGCTGTGGCAGGCGGGCATCCTGGCCAAGCAGAAGGCCATTGTGCTGGGCCGCTTCTCCGACTACAAGCTGGCGCCGCACGACCAGGGTTACGACCTGCACGAGGTGGTGGCGTGGCTGCGCAAGACGGTCAAGGTGCCGGTGGTGACCGGCCTGCCGTACGGCCACGTGGCCACCAAGGCAACACTGCCGATCGGCCAGAAGGTCGGCATCGCCACCGAGAAGGGCCTGGCCCACCTGGTGCTGGACGAGCACCACCATTGAGGGCTCCGCCCGCCTGGTTTTTCCAGCCGCCCGGCCCGTGCCGGGCGGCATGCCATCCGGGCTTGGTACACTATCAGGTTTCGCCGCATGCCGGCGTTGTCGCGCCATCCTGGCGCCACATCCATTCTCCCGCTGCTAAAACACTGTGATATCCACCGCCAATCTCACCATCCAGTTCGGTCCCAAGCCCCTTTTCGAGAACGTCAGCGTCAAGTTCGGGGAAGGCAACCGCTACGGGCTGATCGGGGCCAACGGGTCCGGCAAGTCGACGTTCATGAAGATCATCGGCGGCGACCTGGAGTCGTCGGCCGGCAACGTTTCGCTGGAGCCGGGCGTGCGCCTGGGCAAGCTGCGCCAGGACCAGTTCGCCTTCGAGGACCTGCGCGTGCTGGACGTGGTGATGATGGGCCACACCGAGATGTGGGCCGCGATGTCCGAGCGCGACGCCATCTACGCCAACCCGGAAGCGACCGAAGACGACTACATGCGCGCGGCCGACCTGGAGGCCAAGTTCGCCGAATATGACGGCTACACCGCCGAAGCCCGCGCCGGCGAGCTGCTGCTGGGCCTGGAGTTGGGCGTCGACCAGCACAACCTGCCGATGCGCGAAGTGGCCCCGGGCTGGAAGCTGCGCGTGCTGCTGGCGCAGGCGCTGTTCTCGAACCCGGACGTGCTGCTGCTGGACGAACCGACCAACAACCTGGACATCAACACCATCCGCTGGCTGGAAAACGTGCTCAACAGCTACCAGAGCACGATGATCATCATCAGCCACGACCGCCACTTCCTGAACCAGGTCTGCACCCACATGGCCGACCTGGACTATGGCGAGATCCGCATCTATCCGGGCAACTACGACGACTACATGCTGGCCTCGACCCAGGCGCGCGAGCGCCTGGTGGCCAACAACGCCAAGGCCAAGGAGCGCGTGGCCGAACTGCAGGACTTCGTGCGCCGCTTCGCCGCCAACAAGTCCAAGTCGCGCCAGGCCACCTCGCGCCTGAAGCAGATCGACCGCATCAAGGCCGAGCAGGTGGTGGTCAAGCCGTCCTCGCGCCAGAACCCCTACATCCGCTTCGAGCAGAACAAGGTCATGCACCGCCTGGCGGTGACCATCGAGAACCTGTCCAAGGCCTACGACGCGCCCGTGATCCGTAATTTCTCGGCCATGATCGACGCCGGCGAGAAGATCGCCATCATCGGCGCCAACGGCGTCGGCAAGACCACCTTGCTGCGCCTGCTGGCCACCGACCTGGCGCCGGATGCGGGCTCGGTCAAGTGGTCGGACAATGCCGATCTGGGCTACATGGCGCAGGACGTCTCGGATCAGTTCCTGCAGACCGACATCAACCTGCTCGACTGGATGGGCGAGCACCGCCAGCCGGGCGACGACGACCAGTCGATCCGTTCGGTGCTGGGCCGCCTGCTGTTTTCGGCCGATGACCTGCCCAAGGCGCCCAAGGTGCTGTCCGGCGGCGAAAAGAACCGCATGACCTTCGGCCGCCTGATGCTGGGCCGCCACAACGTCATGCTGCTCGACGAGCCGACCAACCACCTGGACATGGAATCGATCGAATCGCTGCAGTTCGCGCTGGAAAAATACGAAGGCACGCTGTTCTTCGTCTCGCACGACCGCGAATTCGTCTCCGGCCTGGCCACCCGCGTGATCGAAATCCTGCCCTCGGGCGAGATCGTCGACTACCGCGGCGGCTACGAAGACTACCTGTCCTCGCGCGGCATCGAGGCCTGATACCCGCCTCGGGGCGGCTGGCTGGCTCCCTTTCAGCCAGCCGCAATCCTGCTGGGCTATCATCCGGGTAAACCCTGGCCTGTCGCGCCAGGTTCCACCCTGTCAGCCATGCCTCCCACACCGCATACCACGCCCGACGGCCAGCCCATCGGGACGTTCGCATTGACCGCGCGCATTGTCGCGATCGCCTTCTTCACCTTCATCTGCTATCTGGCCATCGGCCTGCCGCTGGCCGTGTTGCCGGGCTATGTGCATGGCCAGCTCGGCTACGGCTCCGTACTGGCGGGGCTGGCCATCAGCGTGCAGTACGTGGCGACGCTGCTGAGCCGCTCGCACGCCGGCCGCATGGCCGATACCGTAGGACCGAAGCAGACCGTGGTGATCGGCATGGCGGCCTGCGCCGCCAGCGGCGTGTTCCTGCTGCTGGCCTATGCCTTCGAGCGCAGCGCCTGGCTCAGCCTGGGCGCCATCATCGTCAGCCGGCTGGCGCTGGGCTTTGGCGAAAGCTGGGTTGGCACCGGTTCGGCCACCTGGGCAATTGCCCGGGTCGGCCCGTTGCACACGGCGCGGGTGATCTCCTGGAACGGCATCTGCACCTATGGCGGGCTGGCGCTGGGGGCGCCGCTCGGCGTCTACCTGGAAACCGAATGGAGCCTGGGCGCGCTGGGCGGCGCGGTGCTGCTGTTGGGGCTGGCCGGGCTGGGGCTGGCGCTGGCGCGCACGGCGGTGGCCATCGTCGGCGGCCATCGCATGGCGTTCAAGAGCGTGGTGCTGCGGGTGTTTCCGCATGGCATGGCGTTGGGGCTGGGCTCGGTCGGCTTTGGCTCGCTGGCGGCTTTCGTGGCGTTGTACTACGCCAGTTTCTCGTGGGACGGGGCGGCGCGCGCGCTCAGCGCCTTTGGTTGCGCCTTCATTGGCGTGCGCCTGCTGTTCGCGGGCACCATCACGCGCTATGGCGGCTTCAAGGTGGCGCAAGTGTCGTTCCTGGTGGAAGCGGCCGGCCTGGCGCTGTTGTGGCTGGCGCCCAATCCCACCGCCGCGCTGTTGGGCGCGGCCCTGACCGGCTGCGGCTTCGCGCTGGTGTTCCCGGCCATCGGGGTCGAGGCGGTGGCGCGCGTGCCGGCCGGCAGCCGCGGCGCGGCGTTGGGGGCTTATTCGGCGTTCCTGGACCTGGCGCTGGGCGCCACCGGGCCGGTGGCGGGCTACATCTCGGGCGGCTTCGGCTATCCGGCGATCTTCCTGTCGGCGGCGGTGGCGGTGCTGTTCGGCTTCCTGATCGCGCTGGGCCTGCAGCGCCATGCCGGCCGCCAGGCGGTCGTAACCTGAAGACGTTTCATATAACCAAGAGACGTAAGAACATTCGATATTTATCGTTGGGGTTCATATAGCGAATTGTTAGATTAGGCCCGTTTCCCACGCGCGCCCACGATTCCTTCCATGAACCTGACCTTTGACCACGTCCACAAGCAATTCGGCGACCTGCCGGTCGTCGACGGCTTCCGCGGTGAATTCAAGACAGGCGAACTGGTCGCGCTGGTGGGGCCGTCGGGTTGCGGCAAGTCGACCCTGCTGCACCTGGCCGCCGGCCTGGAAAAGCCCACGCAAGGGCAGGTGCTGGCCGACGGCAAGGCCGTGACCGGCCCGCACCCCAGCCGCACGCTGGTGTTCCAGGAGCACGCGTTGTATCCGTGGCTGACGTTGGAAGACAACGTGGCGCTGGCGCTGGAGTTCCAGAAAACCCCGAAGAAGCGCGCGCGGGACGCGGCGCGCGAGTGGCTGGCGCGCGTCAGCCTGGCGGGTTTCGAGCACTATTACCCGCACCAGGTCTCCGGCGGCATGCGCCAGCGGGCGGCGCTGGCCCGCGCCTTCATCGCGCAGCCGCAGACCATGCTGATGGACGAACCCTTCGGCGCGCTCGACGCGCTGACGCGCCTGGCGCTGCAGGATGTGCTGCGCCAGCTGATCGCGCAGGAAAAGCCCACCGTGCTGCTGGTGACCCACGACGTCGACGAGGCGCTGTTCCTGGCCGACCGCATCGTGGTGTTCAGCCCGCGCCCGGCGCGGGTGCTGCGCGAATTCAACCTGGCGCACCGCGCCAAGAGCCACGACCTGTCCGACCTGGCCGCTGAAAAGCGCGAGATCCTGCGCCTGCTGGGCATCGCCGTGGATGGTTCGTCCGCGCACGCCGACCTGGCGCTGGCCGCCTGATTTCCCCGATTCCGCGCTTTCCGGACGGCGCCGCCGGCGCCCCCCATCCCCGATTCCCTGGAGCTTTTCCCATGAAATTCAAGCAATGGCTGTCCCTGCCGCTGGCCGCGGCGCTCCTGGCCGCGGCGCCCGCCATGGCCGCCGAGAAATTCCGCGTCGGCTACCTGCGCGTGATGGACGACGCGCAGGCCATCGTGGCGCAGGAAGGCGGCTACTACCAGAAAGCCGGGCTCGATTCCGAATTGATCGAGTTCAAGTCGGGCACCGACTTGATCAAGGCCATCGTCGGCGGCCAACTGGACATCGGCGTGCTGGGCTTCACCAATGCCGTGGCCTGGGCTTCCAAGGGCGCAGACCTGAAGGTGGTGGGCGGCGCGCAGCAGGGCTACCACTCGCTGGTGGTGCGCGATGATTCCGGCATCAAGGACATCGCCGGCCTGAAGGGCAAGACGCTGGCCTCGCAGGCCGAAGGCAGCACGGCGGATGTGGTGCTCAAGGGCGTAGTGCTCAAAGAGGGCAAGCTGACGGCCGATGATGTCAACGTGATGGGCGTGAGCCCCGCCGTGGCGGTGCAGTCGCTGGTGGGCAAGCGCGTCGACGCGGCTTTCCTGTTCGAGCCGTACGACCGTATCGCGCAGTTGGTGGCGCCGGTCAAGCAGATCTACGAAGTGGGACAGGCCTGGCCGTTTCCGTGCATGGTGGTGATCACCTCGGGCGAAACGCTGGCCAAGCGCAAGGACGACGTCTGGAAGGCGCTGGACGCGCAGAACCAGGCCATCGCGCTGCTGCAGCAAGAACCGGCCCAGGCTTCCAAGCTGATCGCCTCGTACTTCATCGCCGAACCCACCCTCAAGACCCTGAGCCGCGGCGAGCTGCCGCGCGAAACGGTGATCGCCGAAGCCATCCGCACCCAGGTCTTCACGCCCAAGCTGACCACGAAAGACACGGCGCGCATGCAGGAAATCGCCGATATCCTGCAGGCCCAGGGTTCGCTCAAAACGCGCGACGGCAAGCCGTATGACGTGTCCAGCATCATCGACCTGTCCTGGCAGGAGGCTCGCAAGCTTTGAGCGCGTCGACCACCCGTGTGACCGGCGCCCGCAAGCATCTGGCGGGTGTGCTGGGCGTCCTGTTCATCCTGGCGCTGTGGCAGGCGGCGGCGTTCTCGCTGCCGGACTTCCTGATGCCCGGCGTGCCCGCGGTGCTTGAGCGCCTGTTCGAGGACCTGGGTAAACAGTCGTTCCATCAGAGCCTGCTGGGCACGCTGGGCCGGCTGGGCGCGGGCTACGGCCTGGCGCTGGCGGCGGGCATCGGCTTCGGGCTGGTGGCGGCGGTGCTGTTTTTCTTCCGTGAAGTGCTGCGCAGCGCCATCGTCATCCTGCAATCGATTCCATCCATCGCCTGGGTGCCGCTGTTCCTGATCGTGATGGGGTTCGGCAGCACGCCGATCATTGTCGTGGTGGCGTTGGCGGCCTTCTTCCCGGCGGCCCTGAGCGTGATGAACGCGACCGAGTCGGTGCAACGCGTGCATGTGTCGGCCGCCCGTGTGATGGGCGCCACGCCGTGGGGTCTGGTCAAGCGGGTGTACCTGCCGGCCGTCATGCCCGAGCTGATCACCGGCGCCCAGCTGGCGTTCGGCAACGCCTGGCGCGCGCTGATCTCGGCTGAGATGCTGATCGGCTTCGGCAAGGGGCTGGGCCGCTCGCTGGCCTATTCGGGCGAGATCGCCGACATGACTGGCGTGATGACCAATATCCTGGTCATCGCGGTGCTGGCGGCGCTGATCGACCAGTTCGTGCTCGAGAACCTCAAGCACCGGCTGCTGCGTTACCAGTACGTGTGAGGCCGGCGATGCGACGCGGCTTTCATCTCCTGGCCCTGATGGCGGCTTTGCTGTCCGCCTCCAGCGGTGCGGCAGCGGCCGACCGCCTGGCTGCCGCGCGCCAACGCGGCGAGCTGGTGGTGGGCGTGCCGTACCTGGCGCCCGCGCCGGCGGCCGGCGCCAAGATCCGCACCCCGGAAGGGCTGGACATCGCCATGGCCGAGCGGCTGGCGCAGGACCTGGGCCTGCCGTTGCGCCTGCGGCAAGTGGCGGCCGGCGATGCCGCCCGGCTGCTGGGCGCGGGCGAGGTCGATGTGGTGCTGGCGGACCGCTCCCCCGCGGCGCAGGCGCTGCCCGACAATCTGGCTGCGGTGGCCACGGGCTACGCCGCGCGCCCCAAGGCTGTGATCCGCAGCGATACCGGCATGCGCCAGGGGGCCGATGCCCGCGGCCGCAGCGTCTGCATGGCCGAGGCCGCTACTGGCGCGCAGGCATTGGCGCACAGCTGGGGCGCGCGGGTGCGCACCTTTCGGGTGCCATCCGACGCGCTCGTGGCGGTGCGCGAAGGCAACTGCGATATCGGTCTGGTCGATGACGCGGTATGGGAGCCGCTGATGCGCTTTCCCGAATGGAAGAAGTTCTCGGCCACGCTGCCCGCCGATGGCGCCCGCCATGAGCGCGTCTGGCTGCTGCCGGCGGCCGACTCGGCCACGCGCTCCTGGCTCGATGCCCGCATGCGCGAGTGGGCGCGAGCCGGCGCCTGGCAAGCCCTGCCGGCCAAATGGGCGCGCGACGTGGCCTTCGACGTCTACCTGGACCAGGAAGTGCCGGACTGCCACGGCTGACGGCTGACGGCTGACGGCTGACGGCTGCGCAGCAGGCCCCGGCGCGGCCCATGTCGGACCCTTGGCCGCCGGCCTGGCCCTTACAATGCCGGGCTATGACCTCCACCCTGACTGCTGTCTGCTCGCACGAGGAAGACATCAAGAAAAGCCGTTTTGTCGCTCACGCCGCGCCCGTCGCCTCCATCGATGAAGCGATGGCGTTCTTCGCGGCGCACAGCGATCCCGAGGCCACCCACAACTGCTGGGCCTACCGCATCGGCCAGGAATACCGCTTCAATGACGACGGCGAGCCCGGCGGCACCGCCGGCCGCCCGATTCTGCAGGCGATCGAAGGGCAGGACATGGACCGCGTGGCGGTGCTGGTGGTGCGCTGGTTTGGCGGGGTCAAGCTGGGAGCGGGCGGACTGGTGCGCGCCTATGGCGGTTGCGCGGCCAATTGCCTGCGCAACGGACCGCGCGCCCAGATCGTGGATCTGGCCACGGTGGCATGCGTCTGCGGCTTTGCCGAATTGCCCCTGCTCAAGTCGCGCTTGGCGCAGGCCGGCGCGGTGATCGTGCAAGAGGACTTTGGCCCGGCGGGGGCGGCGCTGCGCTTCACGGCGCCGCGCGGCGCCTTGGCCGAGCTGGAGATGACGGCCGCCAACATCACGCGCGGCCGTTCGGCCTGGGAACAGTTGGCCTGACGAATCACAAGGGCCCCGCGGGGCCCTTGTGGTTTACGCGTCCTGGCCGTCCTGGGCCGCCGCGATCTCCTGGTGGACTTTTTCCATGTCCACTTCCTTGATCTTGGTGAGCAGCTCGTTGAGCTGGCCGCCCGACAGGGCGCCCGGTTGCGAGAACAGCAGCACTTTTTCGCGGAACACCATCAGCGTGGGAATCGAGCGGATGCCCAGTGCGCCGGCCAGTTCCTGTTCGACATCGGTGTTGACCTTGGCAAAGGTGACGTCGGGATGCTCGGCGGCGGCCTGTTCGAACACCGGCGCGAAGCCGCGGCAGGGGCCGCACCAGGGCGCCCAGAAGTCCACGATCAGGGTGCCGTCCGGCGTGATGGCGTCCTGGAAGCTGTCTTTGGTGAGTTCAACAATACTCATTTTGGATCCTTGCCGCTGGCGCGGCGCAAAGTGTCGGTATCGGCGGCACGGGGAGAATGGCCCGGGCCGGATTCGGCGACGCGGTATTGCCGGTCCATAGTAGAGCGAGGACCGGCCGGGTCGCAATGGTTGGCGCTATGGCGAGCGCAGTCTGCGGCGCAACGAGGCTGTGGCGGCGCCGGGCCTCAGGCCGTGGTTGTTGTGGATACCCCTTCGCCCTGTTTGAGCGAGGCGACGATCTCGAAGGAACGCAGGCGGTCGGCGATGTCGTAGAAATCCGAGACGATCATCACTTCATCGGCCTCGGTCTCGGCCACCAGGGCTTCCAGCTTGCGCTTGACGGTGTCGGGGCCGCCCACGATGGCGGCGCCCAGGCGCTGGTTCACGGCCTCGCGCTCCCATTCGTTCCACAGGCCGTCCATGCTGTCGACCGGCGGTTGCAGCTGCAGGCGGTTGCCGCGCACCAGCGACAGGAACTTGAGCTGCTGTGTGGTCGCCAGGTGACGGGCCTGGTCATCTGTCGGCGCGGCCACCACCGGCACGCCGATCATGGCGTAGGGACGCGCCAGCGTCTCGGACGGCTTGAACAGGTGACGATACAGCCGCATCGCCGCCATGCCCTCGGGCGAGAAGTGCCCGGCGAACGAGAACGGCAGGCCGAGTTCGGCGGCCAGGCGGGCGCTGAAGTCGCTCGAACCCAGCAGCCAGATCGGGATGTCCAGGCCTTCGCCGGGAATCGCGCGCACCGGCTGACCAGGGCGCGACGGCGCGAAAAAGCCGCGCAACTCGTCGACCAGCGCCGGGAATTCGAGGCCACTGCGCGGACCGCGCCGCAGCGCGTGCTGGGTGGCGCCATCGCTGCCCGGCGCGCGGCCCAGGCCCAGGTCGATGCGGCCGGGGTAGAGGGTTTCAAGCGTGCCGAACTGCTCGGCGATGATCAGCGGCGCATGGTTGGGCAGCATCACGCCGCCCGAGCCCACGCGCAGGGTCGTGGTGTGCGAGGCGACATGGCCGATCAGCACCGCCGTGGCGCTGCTGGCCACGCCGTTGATGTTGTGGTGCTCGGCCAGCCAGAAGCGCTTGTAGCCCAGCCGCTCGACGTGCTGCGCCACCGCCACGCTGTTGCGGAAGGCGTCGGCGGCATCGCGGCCCTGCACGATCGGGGCCAGGTCCAGCACCGAGAAGGGGATGCGGGCGAGGGGGCTCATACGCGGCGCTCGATGTGGCGGCGGAGGCAGGAGGAATGCGGGGTGTGGCGAGACAAGGTCGGCTCCATAGTCTTATATACATGGGGAGTGTATCGGCGAAATCAACCGCTGCCGCCAGCAACCATGCGGGCCGGCGGGTTGATAGCGGAGCTCAATGGCGGCGATTGGCCGCACGGCCGGCGAACCCCTGACAGCCGTACCGGTATAGTGGTCATTTCGGCTTCGCAGGCACCGTTCCCATGGTCGTTGGCCCGACCCCCGATCCCGCCACGCCCGCCGTCGCGGGCATGACCGGCAGCTATCACGAGACCTCGCCGGCGGCGCTGTTGCGTCCGCATTTCCTGTGCGCGTGGCGCAGCGAACTGGCGCCGGGCCAGCCCGCCGATGTGGCGGTGCTGCCCGACGGCTGCGCCGACATCCTCTGGACCGATGGCCGCCTCAGCGTTGTCGGCCCCGACGTGGTTGCCGCGCGGCCGCAGCTCGCGCCGGGCGCGCGGGTGCTGGGCCTGCGCTTCCAGCCGGGCGCCGCCCGCGGCTGGCTGGGCGTGCCGCTTTCCGAGTTGGTGGGGCGCCGGGTCGAGCTGGGCGCGCTGTGGGGCGACGGCCGCGCCGGGCGCGTCGCGCGGCGCGTGCGCGAGGCCGCCACGCCCGAGGCCCAGATGCTGGCCCTGCAGCAGGCGCTGGCGGGCGAAGCGCCACGCCACGCGTCACCCGCGCCACGGGCCGCTGCCTTGTTCCACTGGCTCGCGGCCGCGCCCCAGCCCGGCGGGCGCGGTCTCGAAGACCGCCTCGAGATGAGCGAACGCAGCCTGCGCCGCCTGAGCCACGACCATTTCGGCTATGGCCCCAAGATGCTCGAACGTATCCTGCGGCTGCAACGCTTCATCGCGCTGCTGCGCGGTCCGGCGGACATCCCGCTGGCCATGCTGGCCGCGGACGCCGGCTACGCCGACCAGGCCCACCTGAGTCGCGAGGTGCGGGCGCTGTGCGGCTTGACGCCCTCGGCGCTGCGTGGGCAGGCGCAGGGCTAGTGGCGCATGGCCGTTTCGTTCAAGACGCGGCCGTGCGAATCGGGGATGATGCGGTTTTCTTCGATATTCGCGGGAGACACGCATGGGCGCCACCGGCAACAACCACCAGATCGACAACATCGAGTTCAACGTCGCCGACATCGCGCGCAGCAAGCGCTTCTATGGCGATGCATTCGGCTGGTCCTGCACCGACTACGGGCCGACCTACACCGAATTCACCGATGGCCGCCTCAAGGGTGGCTTCACCACTGGCGAGCCGGTGCGTCCGGGCGGCCCGCTGGTGATCCTGTATGCCGATGACCTGGCCGCCGCCCAGCGCCGGGTCATCGCGGCGGGCGGCCGTATCAGCCGCGAGGCCTTCGATTTCCCCGGCGGCCGGCGCTTCCATTTCACCGACCTGGACGGCTACGAGCTGGCGGTCTGGACCGCAGTGGCCTGATGGCGGGTTCGCGGAAAGGTGCGCCTGGCGGGCGTTATTCCGGGAAGAACGCGTAGCGGATCACGAACAGGATCGCCACCAGCCAGGTGGCCGGGTGCACGTCGCGCACGCGGCCGGTCGCGGTCTTGAGCACCACGTAGCTGATGAAACCGAAGGCAATGCCGTTGGCGATGGAGTAGGTGAACGGCATCACCAGCGCGGTCAGCGCGGCCGGCGTGGCTTCGCAGACGTCGTTCCAGTCGATGTCGATCAGTTCGCGCATCATCAGGCCGGCCACGTAGAGCAGGGCGGGCGCGGTCGCGTAGGCAGGCACGGCGCCGGCCAGCGGCGAGATGAACAGCGCGGCCAGGAACAGCAGCGCCACCACCAGCGCGGTCAGGCCGGTGCGGCCGCCGGCCTGCACGCCCGAGGCGCTTTCGACGTAGGCGGTGGTGCTGCTGGTGCCCAGCATCGAGCCGGCGACGATGGCGGTGCTGTCGGCGAACAGGGCGCGGCCCAGGCGGTTGGGGCGGTTCTCCGGCACCAGGCCGGCGCGCTTGGCCACGCCCACCAGGGTGCCGGTGGCGTCGAACACTTCGACCAGCACGAACACCAGGATCACGTGCACGAAGCCGGTGTGCAGCGCGCCCAGGATGTCCAGCTTGAACAGCGTCGGCGCCAGGCTCGGCGGCGCGGCGAACACGCCCTTGAATTCGTTGTAGCCCAGCGCCATCGACAGCACCGTGACCACCAGGATGCCGATCAGGATGGCGCCGCGCACACGCAGGGCATCCAGCGCGGCAATGATGAAAAAGCCCAGGATGGCGAACAGCGGCCCCGGCGCGGTCAGGTTGCCCAGCGTGACCTTGGTGACCGGATGCGCCACCACGATGCCGGCGCTGGACAGCGCGATAATGGCCAGGAACAGGCCGATGCCGGCGGCGATGGCGCTGCGCAGCGAATGCGGGATGCCCTTGACCAGCCAGACGCGGATGCCCGAGATCGTCAGGATCAGGAAGATCACGCCCGAGATGAACACGGCGCCCAGCGCCTGCTCCCAGGTGTAGCCCATGGTCTTGACCACGGTGAAGGCGAAGAAGGCGTTCAGCCCCATGCCCGGCGCCATGCCGATCGGCCAGTTGGCGATCAGCGCCATGACCAGCGAGCCCAGCGCGGCGGCCAGGCAGGTGGCGACGAACACGGCGTTGCGGTCCATGCCGGTGGACGACAGGATGTCCGGGTTGACGAAGATGATGTACGACATGGTCAGGAATGTCGTCAGGCCGGCCACGATTTCGGTTCTCGCGGTCGTGCCGTGTTCACGCAGGTTGAATAGCTTCTCCAGCATTCTTATCCCCAGGGTGCTTGCAGGCTCGGGTTGTCGGGAGAGGGCGTGGGCGCCCTCGATCATTTTGTAAACGGGCGTATTTTCGCATCAGTTGTAAACTCTGCCGCCATGATTATTCTCGGCTTTGAAAGCTCCTGCGATGAAACGGGTGTCGCAGCCGTCTGTACGGAACGCGGCCTGCTCGCGCACGCCTTGCATACCCAGATCGCCATGCACCAGGAATACGGCGGCGTGGTGCCCGAACTCGCCTCGCGCGACCATATCCGGCGCGTGGTGCCGCTGACCCGCCAAGTGCTGCAAGAGGCGGGCCTGAACATGTCCGACATCGGCGCGGTGGCCTATACGGCCGGGCCCGGCCTGGCCGGCGCGCTGCTGGTGGGCGCCAGCGTGGCGCAGTCGTTCGCCTGGTCGCGGCACCTGCCCGCCATTGCCATCCATCATCTGGAAGGCCATCTGCTGTCGCCGATGCTGGCCGATCCGCGGCCTGACTTTCCGTTCGTGGCGCTGCTGGTGTCTGGCGGCCATACGCAATTGATGCGGGTCGACGGGGTGGGGCGCTACGAATTGCTGGGCGAAACCCTGGACGATGCCGCCGGCGAAGCCTTCGACAAATCCGCCAAGCTGATGGGGCTGGGCTATCCCGGCGGCCCGGCGCTGGCGCGCCTGGCGGAGCAGGGCGATGCCGCGCGCTTCGACCTGCCGCGCCCCATGCTGCACAGCGGCGACCTGGATTTCAGCTTCAGCGGCCTGAAGACCGCCGTGCTGACCCGGGTCAAGGCGGCCGAGCAGAACGGCGGGCTGGACGACCCGACCCGCGCCGACCTGGCGGCGGCCACCCAGGCCGCCATTGTCGAGGTGCTGGCGGCCAAGTCGATCCGCGCCTTGAAGCAGACCGGCCTGCGCCGCCTGGTGGTGGCCGGCGGCGTGGGCGCCAACCAGCTGCTGCGGGCCAGGCTGGCGGCTGCGCTCAAGCCGCTCAAGGCACAGGCCTATTTCCCGCCGCTGTCGTTGTGCACGGACAACGGCGCCATGATCGCCTTCGCGGCGGCCGAGCGGGTCAAGGCCGGGCTGGTGACGCTGGACCCGGACGCGCATGGCTTTACCGTGCGGCCGCGCTGGGACCTGGCCGAGATCGCCTGAGACGGCAATGAAAAAAAGGGGCCTTGGCCCCTTTTTTTACCCCGTATTGCGGCGCCCATGCCGGCCGCGCCCTGCGCGGATCACTTCTTCTTGCCGCCGCCGATGCGGCTTTCGGTGCCCTGCACCAGGCGCGCGATGTTGGCGCGGTGGCGGTAGAACAGCAGCACGCCGATGATGGCCAGGGCGATGCCCATGGCCGGCTGGGCGCGCCAGGCCAGACCGGAGCCGAACACGTAATAGACCGGCGCGAAGAACGCGGCCACCAGCGAGGCCAGCGAGGAATAGCGGAAGAACACCGCGATGATCAGCCAGGTGGCCGCGGTGGCGAGCGCCAGCCACGGCTGGATGGCGACCAGCACGCCGAGCGCGGTGGCCACGCCCTTGCCGCCCTTGAAGCCCAGGAAAATCGGGTACAGATGGCCCAGGAAAGCCGCCACGGCCACCGCCGCCAGCGGGCCGGGGGTGATGCCGGGCGCCAGGCGCTGCGCCAGCCAGACCGCGAACCAGCCCTTGGCGGCGTCACCCAGCAGGGTCAGTGCGGCGGCGGTCTTGTTGCCGGTGCGCAGCACATTGGTGGCGCCGGGGTTCTTCGAGCCATAGCTGCGGGGGTCCTGCAGCCCCATCAGTTTGCTGACCACCACCGCGAAGGGCACGGAGCCGATCAGGTAGGCCAGCAGGATGAGCGCCGCGGAGAACGCCAGGGAGGGTTCGGTGATCGCCATATGGAGGAGGTCCGTTGTTGTCGTGTTGTTGTCTCGATGGCTGCGGATTCTACCCCGCCTGCCGCGACGGCGAACACGGCGGCGGCCGGCGCGCGGGCCGGACAGGGGGGGCGCGGCGGCTCATCCGACACCGGTTCCAGGTCGGACATGCCGCTGTCGCCCGCGGACGGTACAATCCAGCCGGTCCACCCGCGTTTTATTTTCTTTCGGATGCACAATGCGAATTCTGGTTTCGAACGATGATGGTTACTCGGCCCCCGGGCTCGAAGCGCTGGTCAAGGCGCTGCAAGGCCTGGGCGACCTGACCGTCGTCGCGCCCGAGACCAACCACAGTGGCGCGTCCAACTCCCTGACGCTGAACCGCCCGCTGTCGGTGCGCACCGCCGCCAACGGCTTCATCGCCGTCAGCGGCACGCCGTCCGACTGCGTCCACGTCGCCCTGACCGGGCTGATGGACACCCGCCCCGACCTGGTCGTGTCCGGCATCAACAACGGCGCCAACATGGGCGACGACACGCTTTATTCGGGCACGGTGGCCGCCGCCAGCGAAGGCTACCTGTTCGGCATCCCGGCCATCGCCTTCTCGCTGGCCGAGAAGGGCTGGGAACACATCGAGTCGGCCGCCCGCGCCGCACGCCTGGTGGTCGAGCGCCATCTGGCGCAGCCGCTGGCCGCGCCGGTATTGCTGAACGTCAACATCCCCAGCCGCCGCTTCGAGGACATGCATGGCTTCCAGGTCACGCGCCTGGGCAAGCGCCATCCGTCGCAGCCGGTGGTGCGCACCACCACTCCCTACGGCGACGAGGTCTACTGGATCGGCCCGGTGGGGCAGGCGGCCGACGCCACTCCCGGCACCGACTTCCACGCGGTGGCGCAGGGCATGGTGTCGGTGACGCCGCTGCGCCTGGACCTGACCCAGCACAGCCAGCTCGACGAAATCCGGACCTGGGCGGAGCCGCTATGCGCCGACGCATAAGCCAGCCAGACGTCTCGCAAGCCGTGCCCGGGCGCCCCAGCCCGGTGCGCTACGACTCCGGCCGGCTCAGCCCCGGCGTCACGCCGGCCAACAGCAATACCCGCATTTCCGCCGCCACCCTGCAAAGCCAGGCCAAGACGCCGGCGCCCGCCGCCGGCGGCAATCTCGGGCTCAATTCCGACCGCCTGCGCCAGGCCATGGTGCAGCGCCTGCGGACCCAGGGGGTCTCGGACGAGCGTGTGCTCAACGCGATGGCGGCGGTGCCGCGCCACCTGTTCGTCGACGAGGCGCTCGCCAGCCGTGCCTATGAAGACGCGGCCCTGCCCATCGGCCATTCGCAGACCATCTCGCAGCCGTGGGTGGTGGCACGCATGATCGCCGCCATCTGCGAAGATCGCAGCCCCACTCGGGTGCTCGAAGTGGGCGCCGGCTGCGGCTACCAGGCTGCGGTGCTGGCGCAATTCGTGCGCGAAGTCCATTCGATCGAACGCATTCGCGGGCTGTACGAACTGGCGCGCGAACACCTGCGCGCCTTGCGGCTGACCACCCGGGTCCGCTTGATCTATGGCGACGGCATGCTGGGCCTGCCCGGCGTGGCGCCTTTCGATGCTATCGTTGTGGCTGCCGCCGGCCTGGCCATCCCGCAGGCGCTGCTGACGCAGCTCGCGCCGGGTGGTCGCCTGATCGCTCCCGAGGGGGGCGCCAACCAGCGCCTGGTGCTGATCGAACGCACCGGCGCAGCCAGCTGGAAACGTACTGAACTAGAGGCCGTGCGCTTTGTGCCGCTGCGTGCCGGAATACAATCTTGAGCAAACAGGAGAAACGTATGCTCAACGGGCAGTTGCAACTGACCGATATGAACCTTGGCGTGTCCATCACGCGCCTGCGCCGCCCGGTATTCGTGGCCGGCGTCCTCAGCCTGGCCATCCTGGCTGGCTGCGCATCCAAAGGCACGCGTGCCCCGGTCGTGGACCTGACCGGTGGCCAGCCGTCCGCCGTCCAGTCCGGTGGCAGCTATGTCGTCAAGCCGGGTGACACGCTCTACAAGATCGCCCGCGCCAACAACGTCGATGTCGAGAACATCAAGCGCTGGAACAACCTCAGCGATCCCAACCAGATTTCAGTCGGCCAGGTGCTGAAGATGTCGGGCGCGTCCGGTAGCGCCGCGCAGCCGGCGCCGATCGCCAGCTCCAAGCCGCAGCCGCGTCCGCTGGACCAGCCGGACGACACCTCGGCCACCGCCACGGCCTCCCTGCCGCCGCCCGCGCCGGCCGAGACCAAGCCCACCACGCGCGCGGCCGATGCCGGCGTGATCAACTGGACCTGGCCGGCCAACGGCCAGATCATGCAGGGCTTCAACAACAACAGCAAGGGCATCGACATCGTCGGCGCGCTGGGCGACCCGGTCAACGCCGCGGCCGACGGCAAGGTCATGTACAGCGGCAACGGTGTGCGTGGCCTGGGCAACCTGATCATCGTCAATCACCAGAACGGCTTCATCACGGCCTACGCGCACAACCGCACGCTGCTCGTGAAGACCGGCCAGGACGTCAAGCGTGGCGCCAAGATCGCCGAGATCGGCCAGAGCGACACCACCTCGCCGCGCCTGCATTTCGAGATCCGCCGCCAGGGCACCCCGGTTGACCCGATGCAATACCTGCCCGCCAAATGACGCCCACCCTGGTATTCGACCTCGAGACCATCCCCGACGCGGATGGCCTGCGCAAGCTCAACGGCTGGAGCGCCGACGTTCCCGATGCCGAGGTGGTCGAGCGGGCGTTGACCGCGCGTCGCGAAGCCGTGGGACACGACTTCCTGCCGCTGCACCTGCACAAGGTCGCGGTGGTGGGGTGCGTATTCCGCGACGACCAGGGGTTTCGCGTCAAGACCCTGGGCCAGGCCGATGACCCCGAAGCCGCCTTGCTGGCGGGCTTCTTCAAGACCATCGAGCGCTATACGCCCCGGTTGGTGAGCTGGAACGGGTCGGGCTTCGACCTGCCCGTGCTGCACTACCGCAGCCTGATCCAGGGCGTGCCCGCGCCGCGCTATTGGGACATGGGCGAGGAAGATCGCGATTTCAAGTTCAACAACTACATCTCGCGCTATCACAACCGCCACATCGACCTGATGGACCTGCTGGCCAAGTACAACGGCCGCGCCAATGCGCCGCTGGACGAACTGGCCAAGCTGTGCGGCTTTCCCGGCAAGCTCGGCATGGACGGCAGCAAGGTCTGGGAGGCCTGGAGCCAGGGCCGTGCCGACGAGGTCCGCGCCTATTGCGAAACCGACGTGGTCAACACCTGGCTGGTGTATTGCCGCTTCCGTTTCCTGCGGGGCGAGCTGGACCGCACCGCCTACGATGCCGAGATCGCGCTGGTGCGCGAGACGCTCGCGGCCAGTGACGCGGCGCATTGGCAGGAATACCTGGCGGCCTGGGACGCCAACTGAGCGGGCGCGTCCCGCCGCTGATCCACAACGGGGCCTGCGGGCCCCGTTGTCATGCCGGCAGAGGGCGCAATCGACTGAAACATAGCTTGCGGGGGCGAAACCTGAATGAAACCGGGCAAATCGCACAATGGCCTCGCTTTCTTCACTTTCAGGAGACCTACATGTCCCGATTCGCACTCCGCACCAACCTGGCCGCCCTGGCCATGGTCGCCGCCACCGGCGGTCTGCTGGCAGGTCCCGTCATGGCGGCGGCGCCCGCCGACGGCGGCCCGGCCGCCATGCACCAAGGCCAACGTGGTGGCGGTTTCCACAAGGGCATGCGCGATGGCCTGTGGATCCCGGGGCTGGGCCCGGTGTCCAAGGCGCAACTCGATCAGCTCAAGCTGGATCAGAAGCAGCAGGCCCTGGTCAAGACCGCGCAGGACGGCCAGCGCGGCCTGCATGAAGCCATGCGTGCCGCCGGCGGCCAGCGTCACGATCTGCTCAAGGCGCAACTGGACAGCGGCAAGCTGGACCCGCGCGCGCTGCTTGAACAATCCGACAAATCGCGTGACCAGTTCAGCGCCCAGGCCAAGCAGGTGCGCGACCAATGGCTGGCGGTGTGGGACAGCATGAACGACGCCCAGCGCACCCAGCTGACCCAGATGCTGAAGGAGCGCCAGGCCAAGATGCAGGACCGCCACGCCAAGATGGAAGGCCGTCATGGCAGGGGGCCGGGTAATGCACCCGGCGCGGTGCCGCCGCCGCCCGCGCCGCCCGCCGCCAACTGACCTGCCGTCCTGCCGCCGCCCGGCGGCGGGCCGTCCAGCCCCGTTCCGCATACCCGCGGGCCGGGGCTTTCTTTTGTGCGTCGGGGGCCGCCATGGCGCGCCAGGCCCCATATTGAAGCACCGCCTGCCTGCCGGCGCGGCGTGGCGCACCGCGATGGTGCGCAAAGGGCGTGGCGCCAGGGCATCGCCAGCGCGCTGACACGTGAATGAAACCTGGCACGGACATTGCTTCAAAGACGGTGAGCCGGTTACCTGCCGTTGCAAGACCGGCCTGACGGATGCGCCCCCGGCCTTCCTCCTCCTCGTTAAATCCGATCAGGACACGCACCATGAAGAAGACGTTGCTAGCCTTGCCCGCCGTGCTCGCCGCTTGTTTCGTTGCAACGGCACAGGCCGAACCCACTGACCTGGGCGGCGGTTTTTCGCTCAGCGGCAATGCCACGATCGTCAGCGACTACCGTTTCCGCGGCTACTCGCAGACCGACTTCCGTCCGGCCGCCCAGCTGGGCTTCGATCTGACCCACAGTTCCGGCTTCTACCTGGGCAACTGGAACTCGAATGTGTCCAACTTCGTCTTCACCGACGGCAATCTGGAAATGGACTTCTATGGCGGCTGGAAGGGCGACGTGGGCGGCGGTTTCTCGCTCGACGCCGGCGTGCTGCATTACTACTATCCGGGCTCCAGCTCGCCCAAGGGCGGCAACTACAACAACACCGACCTGTACCTGGGCGCGACCTACGGCAACTACACCCTCAAGTATTCGTACACGCCCAGCGATTTCTTCAGCACGCCCGACAGCAAGGGCACCTGGTACCTGGACGGCACCGCCAATTTCGATCTGGGCGATGGCTGGGGCCTGGTCGGCCACGTCGGCTACCAGAAGCTCAAGAACCAGGTCAACATGAACGGCGATTCCATCAGCCACTACGTCGATTACAAGCTCGGCGTGACCAAGGACCTGAAGGGCTGGGTGCTGGGCCTGGCGGCGGTCGGCGCCACCAAGGACAACTGGCTGCCGACCAAGTACGGCCATCCCTCGGGGCGCCTGGGGGCGGTGTTCTCCGTATCGCGTTCGTTCTGATACCCATCCGTGGCGGCGTCCTGACCGGCGCCGGCTTTTGGGGGGCTTGATGGAGACTGCCCGGCGGGCCGTCTCCGGCAAGTCCCCCCTTTTTTTGGCGCAGGCGGGGCGCCGCCGAATCCTCATACAATGCCGGGTTGCGTGAATTTTCTGGACTGCGTGAGATGTCTGACGTTTTGAGTATCGAATCCCTGGACCTGGAAGCCCGGGGCATTGCCCGCCGCGACGGCAAGGTCGTGTTCGTGGAAGGCGCCCTGCCGGGCGAGCGGGTCACCACCACGACCGTGCGCCGCAAGCCGTCCTATGAAATCGCGCGGGTGGATCAGGTGCTGCGTCCGTCGTCGCAGCGCGTGGTGCCGCGCTGTCCGCATTTCGGCGTCTGTGGCGGCTGCGCCATGCAGCATCTCGAACCCACCACGCAGGTGGCGATCAAGCAGCGCGCGCTGGAAGACACCTTCTGGCATGTCGGCAAGCTGCGCCCGGCGCGCATCCTGGCGCCGCTGCACGGCCCGACCTGGGGTTACCGCTACCGTGCCCGCCTGTCGGTGCGCGTGGTGCCGAAAAAGGGCGGGGTGCTGGTGGGCTTTCACGAGCGCAAGAGCAGCTACGTGGCCGACATGCGCGAATGCCATGTGCTGCCGCGCCACGTCAGCGACCTGCTGATGCCGCTGCGCGCCATGATCGCGTCGATGTCGGCGCCCGATCGCCTGCCGCAGGTGGAAGTGGCCCTGGGCGAGGGCGTCACGGCACTGGTGCTGCGTCACCTGCTGCCGCTGACCGACCACGACATCGCCGTGCTGCGCGCCTTTGCCGACAAGCACGACGTGCAATGGTGGCTGCAGCCCAAGGGCCCGGACACGGTGCACCCGCTGGTGCCCGAGCACCGCGATGCGCTGACCTACACCATGCCCGAGTTCGGCCTGCGCATGCCGTACCGGCCGACCGACTTCACCCAGGTCAACCACGCCATCAACCGCGCGATGGTGTCGCGCGCGCTCACGCTGCTGGAAGTGCAGCCGACCGACCGCGTTGCCGACCTGTTCTGCGGCCTGGGCAACTTCACGCTGCCGCTGGCCACCCAGGGACGCGAGGCCGTGGGCGTGGAGGGCAGCAAGGCCCTGACCGACCGCGCCCACGAGGCCGCCGCGCGCCACGGGCTGGGTGAGCGCACGAGCTTCGCCACGCTCAACCTGTTCGAGGTCGACGTCGAATGGCTGCGCGGCCTGGGCTTTTTCGACCGCATGCTGATCGACCCGCCGCGCGAAGGCGCGCAGGCGGTGGCGCAGGCGCTGTCGCAACTGACGGTCCAGGAGCGCCCGCGTCGCATCGTCTACGTATCCTGTAATCCCGCCACGCTGGCGCGCGACGCGGCCATCATGGTGCACGAGGGCGGCTACCTGCTCAAGAGCGCCGGGGTCATCAACATGTTCCCGCACACCGGGCACGTGGAGTCGATCGCGGTATTCGAATCGCTGGACGCCGAGGGCGTGCGCGAAGTGCAGGAGCGCGCCCGCCAGCGCGCCTTGCAGCAGGCCGCCGAGGCCCTGGCGGCGGAAGCGGAAAAGGCGGCCGCGGCCGCCGAGAAGGCCGCGGCCAAGCAGGCGGCGACCGACGCCTACCACGCCCGTGTCGCGGCCGAAGGCGAAGCGTCGGCGTAACGCCAGGCGTGAGACTTGCGGTCGGCATACCCCCGGCCCCATGCACGAAGGGCAAGCCAGCTGGCTTGCCCTTTTGCTTACGGGGCGCGCCCCAGGTTTTCCAGGATGGGGCAATCGGGCCGGTCGTCGCCGTGGCAATGGTGCGCCAGGTGCTTGAGCGTGGCCGCCATGTCGCGCAGGGCACAGGCCTTGCGTTCCAGTTCGGCCACGTGTTCGAGCGCGATGCGTTTGACGTCGGCGCTGGCGCGGCTGCGGTCGCGCCACAGCGCCAGCAGCTCGTTCATCTGCTCCACCGAAAATCCCAGGTCGCGCGCGCGCCGCACGAAACGCAGCGTGTGCAGGTCGTTCTCGCTGTAGACGCGATAGCCCGAGTCCTTGCGCAGCGCCGGGCCGATCAGGCCGATGCTCTCGTAGTAGCGGATCATCTTGGCCGAGATGCCGGATTCCTGCGCGGCCTGTCCGATGTTCATGCGTGGTCTCCCAGAGAGGCGGCGCCTGGGCGCGCGGCGCGCGGCGGACGGAAGGTCTTCAGGCGCAGCGCATTGCCCAGCACGAAGACGCTGGACAGGGCCATGGCGCCGGCCGCGAAGATCGGCGACAGGGACAGGCCGTAGGCCGGGTACAGCGCGCCCGCCGCCAGCGGGATCAGCGCGGCGTTGTAGGCGAAGGCCCAGAACAGGTTCTGGCGGATGTTGGCCAGCGTGGCGCGGCTGAGCGCGATGGCGTTGGGCACGCCGTGCAGGTCGTCGGCCATGAGCACCACGGATGCGGCCTCGATGGCGACATCGGTGCCGGTGCCGATGGCGATGCCGGTATCGGCGGCCGCCAGCGCCGGCGCGTCGTTGATGCCGTCGCCCACGAAGGCCAGCTTGCGGCCGTCGGCGCGCAGCGCGGCGATGGCCTCGACCTTGCCGTCGGGCAGGACCTCGGCGCGCACTTCGTCGATGCCCAGTTGCCGCGCCACGGCCTGCGCCGTGTGGCGGTTGTCGCCGGTGATCATGGCGATCTTCAGGCCTTGCGCGTGCAGCGCCGCGATGGCGTCCGCCGCGGACGGCTTGACCGGGTCGGTCACGGCCATCATGGCGGCGGCCTGGCCGTCAATGGCGACGTAGATGGGTGTCTTGCCCTCGTTGCCCCATTGCTCGGCGCGCTGGCCGAAGGCGCTGACGTCCACGCCACGTTCGGCCATGAGGCGATCGGCGCCGGCCAGCACGTGCTTGCCGGCCACGCTGGCCTCGACCCCGGCGCCGGTGATGGCGGCGAAGCCTTCGACCGGCGGCAGTTCGATCTTGCGTTCGGCGGCGGCCGCCACGATCGCCAGCGCGATCGGATGTTCCGAACGCGCCTGCACCGCGGCGACCCATTGCAGCACGTCGCGGTCATCGAAGCCGGCGGCCGCTTGCAGATCGGTCAGGGTGGGCTTGCCCAGCGTCAACGTGCCGGTCTTGTCGAATGCCACCACCTGCACGTCGCGCAGCGTCTGCAAGGCATCCCCCTGGCGGAACAGCACGCCCATGTCGGCGGCGCGGCCGGTGCCGACCATGATCGAGGTGGGCGTCGCCAGGCCCATGGCGCACGGGCAGGCGATGATCAGCACCGCCACCGCGTTGACCAATGCGTGCGACAGCGCCGGCGACGGGCCCAGGAAGAACCAGGCCAGGAAGGTCAGCAGCGCCATGCCCATCACCGCCGGCACGAACCAGGCGGTGACCTGGTCCACCAGGGTCTGGATCGGCAGGCGCGCGCCCTGGGCCGCTTCGACCATGCGGATGATGCGGGCCAGCATGGTGTCGGCGCCGGTGTGGGTGATGCGCAGCGTGAAGCTGCCCGAGGTATTGAGCGTGCCGCCCGTGGCCTGCATGCCCGGCTGCTTTTCGACTGGCACGGGTTCGCCGGTCAGCATCGATTCGTCGACGTACGAGCTGCCTTCGATGATCTCGCCGTCCAGCGGGATCTTCTCGCCCGGGCGCACCATGACGATGTCGCCCTTGCGCACCAGTTCGATGGCGATGTCCTGGGGCTGGCCATCGCGCAGCACGCGCGCGGTGCGTGGCTGCAGGCCGATCAGGCGCTTGATGGCGGCGCCGGTCTTGCCCTTGGCGCGCGCTTCCAGCGTGCGGCCCAGCAGGATCAGCGTGACGATGACGGCGGCGGCTTCATAGTAGACGTTGCGGGCCGCCTCCGGCAGCCAGCCGGGCGCGAAGGTCGCCACCACCGAGTAGCTCCAGGCGGCGCCAGCGCCCAGCGCCACCAGCGAGTTCATTTCCGGCGCGCGGCGCCACAGCGCGGTCAGGCCCTTGGTGAAAAAGTGGCGGCCGGGCCAGGCCAGCACGGCGGTGGTCAGCGCGAATTGCAGCAGCCAGCTGTTCTGCTGGCCAAGGGACGTCATGACCCAGTGATGCATGGCGAGAACCAGGTGCGAGCCCATCTCCAGCGCGAACACCGGCAGCGTCAGCACCAGCGCGGCGATGAAAGCCTGACGCAGGCGCTGCGCCTCGGCGTCGCGCGCTTCGGACTGGCGCTCGGCGTGATCGTCCTGGGCTGCGATGGGGCGGGCCTCGTAGCCCATTTTGACGACCGCCTCGACCAGCGCGCCGGGCTGTGCCGCGGCCGGGTCGTAGGACACCAGGGCGCGTTCGGTGGCCAGGTTTACCTGGGCCTGGGCCACTCCCGGCACGCGGGTGAGGGCCTTTTCCACGCGCTTCACGCAGGACGCGCAAGTCATGCCTTCGATGGCAAGTTCAAGCTCGACGGAAGGGTTGGCAGCGCTCATGGCAGTCTCGGTTGAGGTAGGAAGACCTCAGTGTCGACCTTCCTATCGTGGGAAGGTCAAGGATTATTCGACGCTTGACCTTCCTATGATAGGAAGGTTTAAGCTGGGTACCAGATCGCACCGGAGGCGGCGCGACCATCCTTGATTCACTCGGAGAAACACCATGAGCATCGAATTCAACGTGCCCGACATGACCTGCGGCCATTGCGTCAAGACCATCACCGGCGCGGTGACGGCGGCGGCGCCGGGCGCCAGCGTGGCGGTGGACCTGCCCACGCATCGCGTCACCGTCAGCGGCACCGACCAGGCCGACAAGGTCGAGGCCGCGATCCGCGATGCCGGCTACGAGCCGCAACGCGTGTGAGGGGCGGCCGCCGCGAGCGTATGATAGATAGCGCCTCGCGGCCGCTCACGTGATATTGCTAAAAACTATTAATCAATTAAGTTAATTAAATTTGATTAATTGATAGCTGGGATTTATCATTCTTTCCATGGTGGTTGATCAGACCCCGCTACCCCAAGGAGAGATTGCATGCTGCAAAACCGTGAAGGCCAACGTGTTCCCAACGTAACGTTCCCCGTTCGCGAGGGCAACACCTGGAAGAAGGTCACGACCGACGACCTGTTCAAGAACAAGACGGTCGTGGTCTTTTCGCTTCCCGGCGCTTTCACGCCGACCTGCTCGTCGACCCATCTGCCGCGCTACAACGAACTGGCCCCGGCCTTCGCCGCCGTCGGTGTCGACAGCATCGTCTGCGTGTCGGTCAACGACACTTTCGTCATGAACGAATGGGCCAAGGACCAGGAATCGTCCAACATCACGCTGCTGCCCGACGGCAACGGCGAATTCACCGAAGGCATGGGCATGCTGGTCGACAAGAGCGACCTGGGCTTCGGCAAGCGCAGCTGGCGCTACTCCATGCTGGTCAAGGACGGCGTGGTGCAGAAGATGTTCATCGAGCCCGAAAAGGAAGGCGACCCGTTTGAAGTGTCGGACGCCGACACCATGCTGGCTCACGTCGCTCCGACGGCCAAGAAGCCCGACCAGGTGGTGGTGTTCTCCAAGCCCGGTTGCCCGTTCTGCGTGGAAGCCAAGGCGCTGCTCGAAGACAAGGGCTACGCCCCGATCGAGATTCCGCTGGAGAACAAGGTGCGCGGCCGCGTGATCGGCGCCGTGTCCGGCAAGGGCACCGCTCCGCAGGTGTTCATCAACGGCTCGCTGATCGGCGGCCTGGACGACCTGAAGGCGCACTTCGCCTGATGCCGGCCGGGAAAGGGGCCGCGCCTCTTTCCCTCGCCGTGGCCGCGCCGACAGGACGCGGTCCGGCGCACCGGTTTCCCTTGTTCCGCATCTTCGCGCGGCCCCGACCGGGCGCCGCGGGACGGCTTTCGTCCCGAGGGTGCGCAACAAGGCGGAACCGCCTTTGACAATATCTGCGCCACGCTACACCCGGGGGACCCCACTGATGAAGACTCTGCACACCGATATCGCCATCCTCGGCGCCGGCACCGCCGGCCTGGCCGCCTACCGTGCCGCCAAGGCCGCCGGCAAGCGCGCGCTGCTGATCGAGGGCGGTCCTTACGGCACCACCTGCGCCCGGGTCGGCTGCATGCCGTCCAAGCTGCTGATCGCGGCCGCCGAAGCCGCGCACCAGGCGGCACACACCGCGCCGTTCGGCGTGCACGTCGAAGGCGAGGTCACCGTCAATGGCGAAGAAGTGATGGACCGCGTCAAGCGCGAGCGCGACCGTTTCGTCGGCTTTGTGCTCGAGGGCGTGGAGAACATCCCGGCCGAAGACAAGATCCGCGGCTATGCCCGCTTCGAGTCGGATACCGTGCTGCGGGTCGACGACCATACCGAGATCCACGCGTCGCGCGTGGTCATCGCCACCGGTTCGCGGCCCTCGGTGCCGCCGCCGTTCCGGGCGCTGGGCGACCGCCTGGTGATCAATGACGACGTGTTCGCCTGGGATGACCTGCCGCGGCGCGTGGCGGTGTTCGGCCCCGGCGTGATCGGGCTGGAATTGGGCCAGGCGCTGGCGCGGCTGGGCGTGCAGGTGCGCGTGTTCGGCGTCAGCGGCAGCCTGGGCGGCATCAGCGATCCGCAGGTGCGCCATAGCGCCCGCAAGATCTTCCAGCGGGAGTTCTACCTGGACCCGGATGCGCGCGTGCTGGAAACCCAGCGCGTCGGCGACGAGGTCGAGGTGCGCTACGTGGCGCTGGATAACAGCGAACGCACCGAGCGTTTCGATTACGTGCTGGTGGCTACCGGGCGCCGTCCCAATGTGGACGGCCTGGGCCTGGAGAACACCTCGCTGCAACGGAACGCGCAGGGTGTGCCGCTGTTCGACCGCGACACCATGCAGGCGGGCGAGTCGGCCATCTTCATCGCTGGCGATGCCAACGCCGACGCGCCGCTGCTGCACGAGGCGGCCGACGAAGGCCGCATCGCCGGCGAGAACGCGGCGCGCTATCCGGAAGTGCGCCAGGGCCTGCGCCGCACGCCGTTGGCGGTGGTGTTCTCGGACCCGCAGATCGCGCTGGCGGGGCAGGGCCACGCCCGCCTGACGCCGGGCACCTTCGTGACGGGCGAGGTCGATTTCGGCGACCAGGGCCGCTCGCGGGTGATGCTGAAGAACCGCGGCCTGCTGCACGTGTACGCCGACATTGCCAGCGGCCGCTTCCTGGGTGCGGAAATGGTCGGCCCCAGCGCCGAGCACATCGGCCACCTGCTGGCCTGGGCCGTGCAGCAGGAACTGACCGTGGCGCGCATGCTGGAAATGCCGTTCTACCATCCAGTCATCGAAGAAGGCCTGCGCACCGCGCTGCGCGACGCTGCCGCCAAGCTGGCGCGGGCGCAGGAGGCGCTGCGCCAGGTGGAGGCGGAGGACGCCGAGGCCTGAGCGCCGGTGGTGATTGAATGCAAAAAGGGCTGCCCCGGTGTGGGGCAGCCCTTTTGCTTGCCGCGGCGCTCGCGAGCCCGGCCGCGATGTCAACGCGGCCGGTATCAGTCGTCCGACTGCTTCTTGGGCGCGGGGAAGGGATTCTCGCGGAATTGCAGCGTGAAGCCGGCGCGCTCGTCCTGGCCCAGTTCACGCGCCAGGTAGGGCATGGCCTGCTTGAGGGCGTCATGCAGCGTCCAAGGCGGGTTGATCAGGAACATGCCGCTGCCGTGCAGGCCGTAGCCGTCGATGGTGGCCTTCTTGACCGTGAGGGTGGCGTGCAGCCAGCTCTTGACCTTCAGGTTCTCGAAGTGGCGCGCCATTTCGCTGGCCTCGCGCCGCTGCACCAGCGGATACCAGACGGCGATGGTGCCGGTGGCGAAGCGCTTGACGCATTCCTTGACGGTGATCAGCGTGCGGCGGTAGTCGTTCTTGTCTTCATAGGACGGGTCGATCAGCACCATGCCGCGGCGCGTCGGCGGCGGCAGCAGGGCCTTGACACCCTCGAAGCCGTCGTCGCCGTAGATGGTGGTCTGGCGCTGGGCGGCGCGGTCCATGTGTTCGAGATTGCCGACCAGGGTGTCGATCTCGGTCGGGTGCATCTCGAACAGGCGCAGGCGGTCGGACGGACGCAGCGCGTCCAGCGCCAGCCAGGGCGAGCCGGGATAGCGCTTGAGGCGGCCGTTGGTGTTGAAGGCGCGAATGCGGGCGACGTAGTCGGCCAGCAGCGGCGGCAGGTCGTCGCGTTCCCACAGGCGGCCGATGCCGTCGGCGAATTCCGAGGTCTTGGCGGCCCAGTCGCTGTCCAGGCTGTAGAGGCCGGCGCCGGCATGGGTGTCGATGACCCAGTAGGGCGCGTCCTTGCGGTTGAAGTAGTCCAGGGTGTGGACCAGGATGGCGTGCTTGAGCACGTCGGCGTGGTTGCCGGCGTGGAAGGCGTGGCGATAGCTGAACACGGGGCGGGGGCCTCAGGCGGCCGGCCGGATGGCGGCCAGTTCGTCGGTGAAGATGCCGTCGATGCCCCAGTCGAGCAGCAGACGCGCGCGCTCGGGGTCGTTGACGGTCCAGGCGGCGATGCGATAGCCGGCTGCGTGCACGGCATCGATCAGTTCGCGCGTGGCGTCCTTCTGGTTGATATTCAGGGCGACGCAGTCGTACTTGACCAGGCGGTCGAGCCAGTCGGCCGGCACCTTTTCGACCAGCAGGGCGCGCGGCAGCTCGGGCGCGGCGTCCTTGGCGGCCTGCAGGGCTTCCTCGGCGAAGGAGGACAGCAGCGGCGCGACGGCGGCGCCTTGCCAGAGCGCGCGGGCGGCCAGGGCGACGGCGGTGCCGGTCTCGGCCTCGCGGCCGGGGCAGGGCTTGATCTCGACGTTGCTGGCGATGCCGTTGGCGACGGTGTAACGGGCCACGGCGGCGAAGGTGGGCAGCGGCTCGCCGGCGTAGGCGGCGGAGTGCCAACTGCCGAAGTCCAGTTGCGCCAGTTCGCTGAAGGTCTTGGCGGCGGCGGGGCCGTGGCCGTTGGAGGTGCGGTCGACGTCGTCGTCATGCATCAGGACCAGGACGTTGTCGCGGCTGAGCTTGACGTCGTATTCGAACATCGTGAAGCCGTGTTCGGCGCCGACGCGCATGGCGGCAAGCGTGTTCTCCGGGGCCAGGCGGCCGCCGCCGCGGTGGGCGATGTGGCGGGAATAGGGCCAGGAGGGGAGGGATGCGGACATTTCTTTTGATGCTTTTGGGGTTCTTTGGGATAGGGTGGAAGGATACTCTGTTCTGAGGGTTCTTTCCCTGTGGCGCTTGGCGGGCGCGCGCGGGTTCTTTCGGCGCGGCGGCGGGGACCGGCCGGGCCGATGTAAGCAGACGCTGCGGGACGAATGAGAAATGCTAAAATCCGCCCGCTGACCCGGTTTGACCGGTATGGGAATAGGGCGAATCAGATTCGCCTTTTTTTATGCGTTTTCGTGCGGCCCGGGCGGAAGTCTCCGTCCGAGTGCGGCAACAGGGATTCCATGTTCGAATTTATTCGCAGCCACCGGCGCTGGATGCAGCTGATCCTGCTGCTTCTGATTGTGCCGTCCTTCTTCCTCGTCGGGATCCAGGGCTATGAGAGCTTCATGCGCAAGGAGCCGGAATTGGCGACGGTCGCCGGCCAGCCGATTTCCCGCGCGGAATTCGACCAGGCGCACCGCAATCAGCTGGAACAGTACCGCCAGCGTCTGGGCGCGCAGTTCGACCCGGCCGTGATCGACACGCCGCAGCTGCGCGAAGCGCTGCTGAACCAGCTGATCAACCAGCGCCTGTTGGCGAACGTGGCGGTCGACAACCGTTTCTCGGTGTCCGACGCCACGCTGCGCAACACCATCGCCGCCATTCCGGAAGTGCAGGACAACGGCCGCTTCTCGCCTGAACGTTATCGCCAGGTGCTGGCTGCCCAGGGCATGTCGCCGACCTCGTTCGAGGCCGGCCTGCGCCGCGATCTGGCCGTGGCCCGCGTGCTCGAGCCGGTCGGCCAGTCGGCCCGCGCGCCGGCCGAGGTGGTGGCCTGGCTGGAAACCGCCCTGACGCAGCAGCGCACGGTGCAGTTGCGCCGCTTCGCGGCCGCCGATTTCCGTTCGCAGGTGACCGTCACGCCGGCCGACATCCAGGCCTGGTACGACGCCAACAAGCAGCAATTGCAGATCCCCGAACAGGTGCAGGTGCAGTACCTGGTGCTGAACGAAGCCGCCGCCACCGAAGGGGTGCAGGTCAAGGACGAAGACCTGGCCGCTTATTACGCACAGAACAAGAACCGCTTCGGCCAGCCCGAGCGCCGCCGCGCCAGCCACATCTTGATCGAAGTGCCCGCGAGCGCCTCGGAAGAGGCCCGCAAGGCCGCGCGCGCCAAGGCGGAAGACCTGGCCAGGCAGGCCGCCGCCAATCCGGGGCAGTTCGCCGAGCTGGCTCGCAAGAACTCGCAGGACGCCGGTTCGGCCGCCAAGGGCGGCGACCTGGGCTGGCTGGCGCCGGGCATGCTGTCCGGTCCGCTGGAAAAGGCCATTTTCAGCCTGTCCAAGGACCAGGTGTCGGGCGTGGTCGAAAGCCCGGCGGGTTTCCACGTGGTCGAGGTCACCGAGATCCAGCCGGCCTCGATCAAGCCGCTGGCCGACGTCAAGGAGCAGCTTACCGCCGAAGTCCGCAAGCAGCTGGCCGCTGTCCATTTCTCGGAAATGGCCAGCCAGTTGAACAAGCAGGTCTACGACCAGCGTGACAGCCTGCAGCCGGCCGCCGATGCGGTGGGCCTGAAGCTGCGCACCGCATCGGGCGTGACGCGCGAAGGCCTGCTGCCGGCCAATGAGGCCGGTCCGGGCGCCGCCGCGAGCAGCCCCGACGCCGCGCTGCTGGACAATCCGCGCGTGCGCCAAGTGCTGTTTTCGCCCGACGTGTTGCGCGAAAAACAGAATTCCGGCGTGATCGAGCTGTCGCCCGACACCATGCTGGCGGTGCGCGTGGCCGCGGTCGAGCCGGCCCATGTGCCGGCGCTGGCCAAGGTCAGCGAGTCGATCCGCGCCAAGCTGCTGGACGAGCGCTCGGCCGCGGCGGCCAAGAAAGCGGGCGAGGCCGCGCTGGCGGCCGACCAGGCCAATCCGGCCGCGGCGCCGGAAGGTTTCGGCGATCCGCTGTTGGTGTCGCGCCAGGATCCCAAGAACCTGCCGCGCCCGGTGCTGGATGCCGTGATGCGCCTGCCGGCCGGCAAGCTGCCGGCTTATGCCGGGGTGCAGTCGGGCGCCGATTACACCTTGGTGCGGCTGGAGAAGATCGAGCCCGGCAAGGTCGAGGCTGAAGACAAGGAACGCCTGGCGCAGCAACTGGCTGGCGCCTGGGGCCAGGCCGAAAGCGACGCAATGGTGCGCATGCTGCGCGAGCAATACAAGGTTCAAGTGCTGCCGGGGGCCGCCGAGGTCATCCGCGGCGATGCCGAGCAGCAGGCGGCCGGCTGATCGGCCAGTTCGTGCCGCGCGGGCCGGCCAGGCCCGCGCGTCAGCGCAGCAGTGGCCGCAGCACCGGCCAGACATTGTCCAGCAAGCGGGCCTGGGCATCCTCGTTGGGATGGATGCCGTCGGCCTGGAACATCGCCCGGTTCGTTGCGATACCTTCCATCAGGAAGGGCACGAGCCGGGCGTTTTCGTCTTTGGCGACGGTGGGAAATACCTGGGCGAAACGCTGGGTGTAGTCGCGGCCGTAGTTGGGCGGGATCTGCATGCCGACGATGACCACCTCGGCGTCGGCCTTGCGGGCCGCCTGCGCCATGGTGCGCAGGTTCTGTTCCGTCATGGTCAGCGGCAGGCCGCGCAAGGCATCGTTCGAACCCAGTTCCAGCAGCACTACCGCGGGCATGTGCTGGCGCAGCAGCGCCGGCAGGCGCGCCACGCCGCCGCTGGTGGTATCGCCGCTGATGCTGGCGTTGACCACCTTGTACTTCGGGTATTGTTCGGTAAGCCGCTCGGCCAGCAGCGGCACCCAGCCGGTGCCGCGCTTGATGCCGTATTCGGCGGCCAGGCTGTCGCCCACCACCAGCACGGTACGCGGCTGCGCGGAACCCTGGGCCGTGGCGGTGGTCTGAGCGTGGGCGGGCGCCATCAGGCCGGCCGCCGCGAGCGCGGGTATCAGTAGCAAACGGGGAATCAGGGGAATCAGGCGCATGGATAGCAAGAATTCGATCGAGGTGAAAGGGCTGGGCAAGCGGGTGGCCGATGCCGGCGGGACGCTGTCTATCCTGGAAGACATCGATTTTACGGTGGCGGCCGGCAGCGCGGTGGCCATCACCGGCAGCTCCGGCTCGGGCAAGTCCACGTTGTTGGGACTGCTGGCGGGGCTGGATGTTCCCAGCGCGGGCAGTGTGCGCCTGGCGGGCCAGGACCTGTTCGCGCTGGACGAGGACGGCCGTGCGCGCCTGCGGGCCAACCATGTGGGGTTCGTGTTCCAGTCGTTCCAGCTACTGCCGAACCTGACGGCGCTGGAAAACGTCATGCTGCCGCTGGAACTGGCCGGCCAGCCGGCGCGCGAGGCGGCCCAGGCGATGCTCGAACGCGTCGGCCTGGGTGCGCGGCTGCACCACTATCCGCGCACCCTGTCGGGGGGCGAGCAGCAGCGCGTGTCGCTGGCGCGCGCCTTCGTGGTGCGGCCGGACCTGTTGTTCGCCGATGAGCCCACCGGCAGCCTGGATGCCGCCACTGGCGTGACGGTGATCGACCTGATGTTCGACCTGCACCGCGAGCACGGCACCACGTTGGTGTTGGTGACGCACGATCCGCAACTGGCGGCGCGCTGCGGCCGCCAGGTGGTGCTGGCGGCGGGGCGCATGGCCTCGTAGCACGGTGACGCCGTGCCCACGTCCGCGCGGCTTGGGCCGGCACGGGAACGCCACCCTAGGGTGGCGTTTTGCATTGCACGGGCCCCGCGGTTCACGCGGCGCGGGCCGCCGCGATCCCGCCTCAGGCGCTGATCAGGCCGGGAATCTTCACGTCCGGATCGACGTCGGCGTCGTAGTCGACGCCGTCGATCTCGAACCCGAACAGGCGCAGGAATTCCTGCTTGTAGCCGGCGAAGTCGGTCAGCGCATAGAGGTTGGCGTCCGTCACCTGGTGCCACAAGGCCTGTACCCGCGCCTGCACGGACGGGTCCAGTTCCGGGTAGTCGGCGCGCAGGCGGCCCTCGCCATCCAGGATGGGCGCCGATCCGCACAGGCTGTCGCGGTACAGGCCGTAGACCTGCTCGATACAGCCCTCGTGCGTGCCTTGTTCCTTCATGACCTTGAACAGCAGCGACAGGTACAGCGGCATCATCGGGATCGCCGAGCTGGCCTGGGTCACGACCGCCTTGAGCACGGAGACGCGCGCATCGCCGCCCTGGGCGGCGAGCTTGGCGCGGATGTCCAGCACCTTCTGGTCCAGATCCTTCTTGGCGGCGCCGATCGAGCCGTTCCAGTAGATGTCGTGAGTGATCTTCTCGCCCAGGTAGGTGAAGGCCGTGGTGGTGGCGCCCGGGGCCAGCACGCCGGCCTCGAGCAGGGCGTCGATCCACATCTGCCAGTCCTCGCCGCCCATGACCGCCACCGTGGCGTCGATTTCTTCCTGGGTGGCGGGTTCCAGCACCGATTCCTTGATCACTTCCTTGTCGGTGTCCAGGCCGCGCAGGGTGACCGCCTGGCCGACCGGCTTGAGGGTCGAGTTGAAAACCGCGCCGCTGACCGGATGGGTGCGGCGCGGCGCGGCCAGGCTGTAGATCACCTGGTCGACCTGGCCCAGGTCCTGGCGGATGGCGGCAATGGCTTGCGCCTTGACCGCGTCGGAAAAGGCGTCGCCGTTGATGCTCTTGGCGTACAGGCCCTCGGCGCTGGCGTATTTGTCGAAGGCGGCGCTGTTGTACCAGCCGGGAGTGCCGGCCTTGGCGGCATCGCCGGGGCGTTCGAAGAAGATGCCCAGGGTCTGGGCGCCGCAGCCGAATGCGGCGCTGATCCGGGCGGCCAGGCCATAGCCGGTGGAAGCGCCGATCACCAGCACGCGCTTGGGGCCGCCGGCGAGCGGGCCCCGGGCGCGGACGTAGTCGATCTGGTTCCTGACGTTGGCGTCGCAGCCGGCGGGATGGGTGGTCACGCAGATGAAGCCGCGCACGCGGGGTTTGATGATCATGGAGCCCTCGTTCCGGGAATGGCGGGAGACCGCCCGCATGGGCGGGCGGCGCCGGGCATTGTACGGGAGGCCGGCGCGCAGGCCGCCCGGCGCCGGGCGGCCAAGCTTCAGCGCGCCTGGGCTACCGCGGCGGCGGCCGCCAGGGCGCGGCCGCGGCGCCATTCGACCAGGCCGATGCCGATGCCGCTGGCGCAGATGATGGCGATGCCGAGCCAGGTCAGGGGATCGGGGAAATGCCCCCAGACCAGCCAGCCGACCGTGCTGGCGCTGATGATCTGCAGATAGATGAATGGCGCCAGCGTGGAAGCCGGCGCGCGGCGGTAGGCGGCGATCTGGAACAGGTGCCCCAGGCCGCCGGTGAGGCCGGTGGAAATCAGCAGGGTCCAGTCCAATGGCGTCAGCGACTGCAGCACCGGCAGCGCGGGCGGCAGGATGAAGGGCAGGGCCAGCGTCAGGCAGCCGGTGCCCACCGCGCCGCTCCAGATGAGAGAGGTGAACGGGTCATCGCCGGCCACGCGGCGCGTGGCGATGAATTGAGCCGCGAAACAACAGGCGGTCAGCAGGCCGAAAATGGTGCCGACCGGGTGCAGCCCGCCGCCCGGGCGGATGACGATGATGACGCCGATGAAGGCGATGCCCGCGGCGACGAAACGCGACATCCGGGCCGGTTCCTTGAGGATCCAAGGCGCCAGCGACAGCACCAGCAACGGCGCCAGGAAGTTGATGGCGGTGGCCTCGGCCTGGGGGATATAGCTGAGCGTGGTGAAGAACATCAGCGTGGCCAGGAACATCGAGCCGCCGCGCAGCAGCTGTTCGCGCGGCTTCCTGCTGCGCAGGATGCCGATTCCGCGCGTGGGCAGCACCAGGGCCAGCACCAGCACCAGATGCACCGCGTAGCGGAACCAGGACAGCACCAGCAGCGGCACCCCGGCATTCATGACCCACTTGCCACTGGCGTCCAGGCATGACAGCGTCCACATCGACAGCACCAGCAGCAGGATCCCCACGAGGGGGCCGCTGGTGGCGGGCGCGCCTGGGCGCGGGCGACCCGTATCGGCCGGGGGCATGGACAGACTCCTTGTGCGGGATCAAACCCGGGCAGGGCCCCGGGGGCGGCTGACATGATACGCTCATCGAGGCAGAGGGAACGGTTCATGATCGAACTACGCAACATCGAAACATTTTTCTGGGTCGCCACGCTGGGCAGTTTCCGCGCGGCTTCCGACAAACTGAACACGACGCAGCCGGCTGTGTCGCAGCGCATCGCCTCGCTCGAGGCCGATCTGGGCGTGCGCCTGTTCGAGCGCGATGCCCGTGGCGTCAAGCTCACCGCCAAGGGCCATGAGCTGCTTTCGCACGCCGAACGCATGCTGCAGGTGCGGCGCGACATGTTCGAGGCCGCGCGCGAACAGAACGTCATGACCGGCACGGTGCGCATCGGCGTGGCCGAGACCATCGTGCAGACCTGGCTGCCCGCGCTGATCGAACTGGTGCATGCCTCGTATCCGGCGCTGGTGCTGGAGATCGAGGTGGACACCACCCACGTGCTGCGTTCGCACCTGATGTCACGACAGATCGACCTGGCCTTCCTGATGGGGCCGGTGCTCGAGGCCCGGGTCGAGAACCTGCCGCTATGCGCCTATCCGCTGGCCTGGGTCGCCAGCCCCCTGTTGGAACTCGGGCCCGAACCGCTGACACTCGAACGCATCGGCCGCCTGCCGATCATTACCTATCCCTCCAACAGCGCGCCGTACCGCGTGGTGCGCGACATGCTGACGCGGGCCGGGGTGGGATCGCCCCGCATGTATGGCAGCGCTTCGATGTCGATGGTGGTGCGGATGACGCAGGATTGCATCGGTACCAGCGTGATCGCGCCGGTGTTCCTGGGCAAGGAACTGGCGCGCGGCGAGTTGCGCATCCTGCGGGTCGACGCCGATCCGTTGCCCGAACTGAGCTTCACGGCGACCTGGGTCCAGGGGCCCGACAGCCATGCGGCGCGCCTGATCGCGCAGATGGCGCAGAAGGTCGCGGCGCAGGCCAGCGATGGCGTGCCGCCGTAGTCGCGCCATCGCCGGCCTGCGCGCTCCGGCGGGCCGAATGGCGTTTCAGAGCAGGCTTGGCGTCTAGGTGTTTTCCCGAGCAAGGCCGCGGCGGGCGGTCTGGCGGCGATGCCGCCCGGACCGGGTGCGGGACCGTCCGCCTGCGCGCCAGCCCGCATGGTTGCTGGATCTACGATGCCCGGGCCGGCGCGCCGCGGCCAGACCAAAGAAAAATTTATACCCCCATATCGCAACATACGATTGGACGCTGGGCGGCCCTGGGGCTGCAATGGCGGCACATCAAGAAGATCGCCTGGTTCGACAGGCCCCGGGGGAAAATTTCCGCTCCTCTGACGTTTCGATTTCTACCCACGCGCTCAAAGGGGTAACGGGGACCCGCGCGTGCCAGACCATCCCGCCAGCCTGGAGTTTTGACCATGAAGAAGTCGCTCGCTCTCGCCGCCGTTGCCGCCAGCCTGTTGGCCGGTGCCGCGCAGGCCCAGGACCTGCCCAAGACCCACCTGAAGGTGGTCGGCGGCCTGTCCAACCTGACTGCCTACAACGATTACGAAAAGCCGTTCTGGACCAAGACCATCCCGGAACTGTCCAAGGGGCAGGTCACCGCGGACATCAAGGGTTTCAACGAAATGGGCCTGAAGGGGCCGGAACTGCTGCGTCTGATGTCCACTGGCGTGGTCGAGTTCGGTACCGCCACGCTGTCGTACTTCGCCAGCGACAACCCGATCAATGAAGCCATCGACCTGGCCGGCCTGGCGCCGGACGTGAAGACGGCGCGCGAAGTGACCAACGCGTTCGAGCCGGTCTACGCCCGTCTCTACGGCGAAGGCAGCAACGTCAAGCTGCTGGGGATCTCCACGTATCCGGCGCAGGTGCTGTTCTGCAACGCCGACATCAAGGGCCTGGCCGATATCAAGGGCAAGAAGGTCCGCACCAGCAGCCGTACCACAGCCGAGTTCGTCGAGGCGCTGGGCGGCTCCAGCGTCACCATGGCGTTCGGCGAAGTGGTGCCGGCGCTGCAGAACAAGGTGGTCGATTGCGCCATTACCGGTTCGCTGTCGGGCTATTCGGCCAAGTGGTACGAAGTGTCGACCCACCTGGTGGCGCTGCCGATCAACTGGAACCAGCAGATCCATGCCGTCAACCAGAAGGCCTGGGATAAGCTCGACCCCAGCGTGCGCACCTTCCTGCAGGCCAACATCAAGACGCTGGTCGACAACATCTGGGACGCCGCGGCGCGCCAGACCCAGGAAGGCTATGACTGCAACACCGGCGCGGCGGCGTGCCCGTTCCCGGTCAAGGGCAAGATGGTGCTGGTGCAGCCTTCGCAGGCCGACCGCGACCTGCTCAAGAAGGTGACGCAGGAAGCCGTGCTGCCCAAATGGGCCGCGCGTTGCTCGGCGCAGTGCGTGAAGGACTTCAACGCCACGATCGGCAAGACGCTGGGCGTGACCGCCAGCAAGTAAGCGTGTCGGCGCGCCGCCGTTCGCGGCGGCGCGCCCGCGAATCATCATCCGGGCCGCGATGCCGGCCCCAGAGGTTTTCCCAATGACCCGATCCGAACACTTCCGCCTGCTGGGCGGGTTGCTGCGGCGCGCTGAGACGTTTTCGCGCGTGGCGGTGTGGGCGGGCGGCGCGCTGACCATCGCCAGCGTGCTGCTCATTTCCTTCGACGTGCTGGCGCGCAAGTTCCTGGGCTTCAATACCGGCGGCGCGGACGAGCTGTCCAGCTATGCCTTCGCCATCAGCACCTCGTGGGCGCTGGCATTCGCCACCTTGCAGCGCGCCAATGTGCGGGTGGATGTGCTCTACCAGAAACTGCCGGTGCGCGTTTCGGCCGTGCTCGACTGGCTTTCCATGGTGGCCCTGGCGGTCTTCATGGTGTTCGTGACCTACTACGCCTTTGAAGTGGTGCAAATGTCGTGGGCGCAGAAGTCCACGGCGAATACGCCGCTGGCCACGCCGCTGTGGATCCCGCAGGGCCTGTGGCTGCTGGGCCTGGCCTGGATGTGCATCACCGTGGCCTTGATGCTGGCGCGCGCCTCGGCCGCCCTGGTGACGGGCGACATCGCGCTGATCAAGGAAATCTGCGGCGTGCGCTCGGCGCAGGAAGAGGCCGAAGAGGAAGCCGCCTCGGGTGAACGCATGGTCAAGGGAGCCGCAACATGATCGCCACCGCCCTGACGCTCCTGCTGGTCCTGATCGGCCTGTCGATTCCGGTGGGCGCCGCCCTTGGCGTGCTGGGCTTGATCCTGGACCCGATGTTCTCGATGCTGCCGCTGTCGCGCGCGATCGGCGAGATATCCTGGAGCACCAACAACGAATTCCTGCTGGTCGCCATTCCCTTGTTCATCATGCTGGGCGAGGTGCTGCTGCGGGCCGGTTTCGCCGAACGCATGTACGGCGCCATGAGCCTGTGGCTGTCGTGGCTGCCGGGCGGCCTGATGCACGCCAACATCGGCGCCTCGACGCTGTTCTCGGCCACGTCCGGCTCCAGCGTGGCGACCGCCGCCACGGTCGGCACGGTGGCGATTCCGCAGATCCGCAAGTACGGCTACAACGAACCGCTGTTCCTGGGCAGCCTGGCCGCCGGCGGCACGCTTGGCATCCTGATCCCGCCGTCGATCAACCTGGTGATCTACGGCGTGCTGACCAACTCGTCGGTGCCCAAGCTGTATCTGGCCGGCATCATCCCCGGCTTCGCCATGGCGGCGCTGTTCATGCTGATGGTGGTGATCGCATGTGTCGTCAAACCCTCCTGGGGCGGCAAGAAGATCCAGGCGACCTGGGGCCAGCGCTTGGCCAGCCTGGTGCACCTGGCGCCGCCCATGGGCATCTTCCTGCTGGTGGTGGGCTCGATCTACGCCGGCCTGGCCACGCCGACCGAGGCCGCCGCGCTGGGCGTGCTGGGCGCGCTGATCCTGGCCGCCTGGTTCCGCCGCCTGACCTGGACCATGCTGCGCGAGGCGATGGAAGGGACGATGCGCTCGACCGCGATGATCATGCTGATCGTGGTGGCCGCGAGTTTCCTGAACTTCATCATGTCGGCCACCGGCCTGACCGATGCGCTGACGCAGTCCATCACCGGACTGGGCCTGTCGCCCGGCTGGATGCTGCTGATCGTGGTGGTGTTCTACCTGGTGCTGGGCTGCTTCATGGAGACGCTGTCGATGATGATCACGACCATCCCCATCGTCGCGCCCATCATGATCGCGCTGGGCTTCGACCCGATCTGGCTGGGCATCGTCATCATCATCCTGGTCGAGGCCGCGTTGATTACGCCGCCGGTCGGGTTGAACCTGTTCGTGGTGCAGAGCCTGCGCAAGAGCGGTTCGATGGGCGCCGTGATCATCGGCAGCCTGCCGTTCGTGCTGGCCATGTTCCTGATGCTCGCATTGCTGGCATGGTGGCCCGACCTGGCCTTGTGGCTGCCGCGGGTGTTCGGCTAGCGCGCCGCGTTCGCAGTTGTTGCGGGCGCGGCCGGGGCCGCGCCCATTTCCCCGTTTTCCTCAGCAGGATTTTTTCATGAAAGCCGTATTCCAGATCGAAGCCGATATCCCCCGCCAGATCGAGGTGGATTTCAATACCCTGATCGTGGCTGGTTGGGCCGGCCGCGATATCGCGGCCATCGAGCACCATATCGAGGAACTGGCCGCCATTGGCGTGCCGCGTCCCAGCAGCGTGCCGCTGTACTACCGCATTGCCGACAACCAGTTGACCCAGGCCGCGCGGGTGCAGGCCGTGGGCGGTGACTCCTCCGGCGAGATCGAGACCTTCGTGTTTGCCGCCGGCGGCGAGATGTACGTCAGCATCGCCTCGGACCACACCGACCGCAAGCTGGAGACGGTCAGCGTGGCCATGTCCAAGCAGGTCTGCGTCAAGCCGGTGGCATCGTCGGCCTGGCGCCTGGCCGATGTGGCCGATTACTGGGACGAGCTGGTGATCCGCTCGCATATCGTCGAGAACGGCATCGAAGTGCTGTATCAGGAAGGCCCGCTGTCGTCGCTGCGCACGCCCCAGGAACTGATCGCCGGCTATACCGGTGGCGCCGCGGTGCTGCCCGAAGGCGCGGGCATGACCTGCGGCACGGTGGGCGCCATTGGCGGCATCCGGCCGTCGGTGGAATTCAGCATGGAGCTGTACGATCCGCGCCGCCAGCGCAGCCTGCGTCACCGTTATCATGTCGAGGTCCTGCCGGTGGTGGCCTGACCGCCGGCGGATCGGTTGATCGCCACGGCGCGCCCGGGCAGGGCGCGCCCATTCATGCCTCTCTTGCGCCGCCCGGCGGCACCTGGAACCGTATGTACCCGACCCTGAACGACCTGACCGCGGCTCTGAACGACGGCCGCACCACTTCCGTTGAACTGACCGAAGCCGCGCTGGCGCGGGCTGCCGATCCGGCGGGCGAGGGCGCTCGCGCCTTCACCCGGTTGTATGCCGATGCGGCGCTGGCGCAGGCGCGCGCCTCCGATACCCTGCGCGCTGCCGGCATCGTGCGCTCGGCCATCGAGGGCCTGCCCATCAGCATCAAGGATTTGTTCGACGTCGAAGGCGAAACCACCATGGCCGGTTCGGTGGCGCGCGAAGGCGAGCCCGCGGCCGACGCCAATGCCGAAGTGGTGCAGCGCCTGATCGCGGCCGGCGCGGTGATCGTCGGCCGCACCAACATGACCGAATTCGCCTATTCCGGCCTGGGCATCAATCCCCACTACGGCACGCCGCTGAATCCCTGGGACCGCGCCACCGGCCGCATTCCCGGCGGCTCTTCATCGGGCGCGGCGGTATCGGTGGCCGATGCCATGGCGGTGGCCGCCATCGGCTCGGACACCGGCGGTTCGGTGCGCATTCCGGCCGCGCTGTGCGGCCTGACCGGCTTCAAGCCCAGCGCCTGGCGCGTGTCCATGGAAGGCGTGCTGCCGTTGTCGGCCAATCTGGATTCCATTGGCCCGATTGCCGCCAGTGTGCGCTGCTGCGCCGAGCTCGATGCCATTCTGTCGGGCGAGGGCGGTCCGGTGCCCGAGGCGCTGCCGCTGCGCGGCCTGCGCCTGGCGGTGCCCAAGACGCTGGCGCTGGACGGCATGGACAAGCACGTGTCCGAGACCTTCGCCCGCGCCGTGGCGCGCCTGAAGGAAGCCGGCGCGCTGGTCGACGAGATCGCCATCCCGGAATTCGCCGAACTGGCCAACATCAACGCCAAGGGCGGCTTCACTGCCGCCGAGGCCTGGGCCTGGCATCGCGACCTGATCGCCCGCGCCGGCAAGCGCTACGATCCGCGAGTGGTCTCGCGCATCCTGCGCGGCAAGGACATGAGCGCCGCCGACTACCTGGATCTGCTGGACGCACGCGAAGCCTGGGTGGCGGCGGTGGACCGCCGCATCGCCGGCTACGACGCCCTGATCATGCCGACCACGCCGATCGTGGCGCCGGCGGTGGCCGACCTCGAGGCTTCTGACGAGGCTTACTACGCCGCCAACGGCCTGATCCTGCGCAACCCGACGCTGATCAACTTCCTGGATGGCTGCGCGCTGTCGCTGCCATGCCAGGCCGCGGGCACCGGGCCGGTCGGCCTGATGATCGCGGGCAGCAATGGCGCCGACCGCCGCATCCTGGCCATCGGCCTGGCGGTCGAGGAATTGCTGGCGGCTTGACGCGATTGCGGGCCTGCGTTGCGCGGGCCCCGTTTTTTTGAAGAAGGACACTCACATGGTTTTCGATCCGGTGGCGCGCGCCAGCGTGGCGCTGGCGCGGCAGGCGCGGCTCGATGCGCGCAGCGGCAAGCTGACCGGCCCCACGGCCAATCTCGCGCCTGGCCACGTGCAGGCCAACCTGGCGATCCTGCCGCGCGCGCTGGCGGCGGATTTCCTGCATTTCTGCCAGCGCAATCCCAAGCCTTGCCCCTTGCTGGCGATGTCCGAGCCGGGCGATCCGGCCTTGCCCGAACTGGGCCAGGACATCGACATCCGTACCGATATCCCGCGCTATCGCGTATGGCAGAACGGCGAGCTGGTGGCCGAGCCGACCGACGTGCGCGCGTTCTGGCGCGATGATCTGGTGTCGTTCCTGATCGGTTGCTCGTTCTCGTTCGAGGAAGCCATGCTGGACAATGGGCTGCCGGTGCGCCATATCGAGCAGGGCTGCAATGTGCCGATGTACCGCACCAACATTGCAACGCAGGCCGCTGGCGTGTTCGGCGGTCCGTTGGTGGTGTCGATGCGCCCCTTGAAGGCCGCCGATGCCATCCGCGCCATCCAGGTGACATCGCGTTTTCCGTCGGTGCATGGCGCGCCGGTCCACTTGGGCGATCCGGCGCTGATCGGCATCGCCGATATCGATCGGCCGGACTATGGCGATCCGGTGGAGATCCGGCCCGGCGAGATCCCGGTCTTCTGGGCCTGCGGCGTCACGCCGCAGTCAGTGGTGGCGGCCGTGCGCCCCGATTTCTGCATCACGCACGCGCCTGGCCACATGCTGGTCACGGATCTGGTCAACAGCCGCATGGCGGTCATGTAGGCGCCAGGGACGCGTCCCTGGCGCTGCAAACGGACAGCCCCGGCACGCGCAAGTGATAAAAAAACCCATCGCGCGCGATGGGTTTTTTGCGCGATGGCCCGGTGCGGGCCGTTCGCGGCGGCATACTCAGAAAATGTGGCGGATGCCCACGCCGGCGCCGATCTGGCTGGTGCGACCGGCGATTTCGCCCGTGGCGGCGTCGCGGACCTTGTTGTAGTCCACGGTGCCGTACACCTGGGTGCGCTTGGACAGCGCGTACTCGGCCACGGCCACCAGGGCGTAGCGCTTGCCCTTGTCGCCGTCTTCCACGATGTTCTTGCTCTGGTCGTAGTAGGCGGCGCCGGTGATGGCCCAGCGCGGGGTGGCCTGCCAGGTCACGCCGGCGAAGTAGCCGTTGTCCTTGCGGTCGAGCTGGGCTTTGGTGGTGCCGCCCATGATCATGTTGACCCAGCCGGTCTGGTCCTTGCCGTTGAAGTAGCCGGCGAAGATCTTGGCGCTGTCGAACTGGTACGAGGCGCTCAGGTTCCACACTTGCTGGCGCAGATCCGAGTTATTGCCCTCGTAGGTCTTCATGAACGCGCCGCCCAAGCCGAGCTGGCCGACGGTGTAGCGCAGGCTGATGCCCATCTGCTGGCCCGCCTTGCGATCCGACCACTTGTCGCCATTGGCCCACGAGGCGATCACGGCCAGGTCGCCGATCGTGTTCGAGTAGCGGACGGTATTGTCGTTGCGCACGCGGCCCATGGCGGCGGGCAGCCAGGAGTTCTCGGCATAGTTACCGACGGTCAGCGGATCGAAGTAGTCCGCCATCAGGTCCTGGATCACCGTGTTCTGCAGGCCCAGGGTCAGCGCGCCGATGCTGCCGCCATCCAGGCCGACGTAGGCCAGGCGGTTGAAGGTCTTGCCGGAGCTGGACGATTGGCCATTCTGCACGTTGAAGCCTTGCTCCAGGCGGAAGAAGGCGCGGTTGCCGTCGCCCAGGTCTTCCGAGCCGCGCAGGCCCCAGCGGCTGTTGGAGATGGCGCCGTTTTCCATCGAGATGCGGCTGCCGTCCACGCCGGTCGAGCCCGAGCTGGTGTTGACATAGCGCATGCTGACATCGGCGATGCCGTACAGGGTGACGCTGGTTTCGGCGCTGGCGGCGCCCGCGGCCAGGCCGAGGCCGGCAGCGGCAAGCGTAAGGGTAATGCGTTTCACGAAGGCTTCTCCTAATGTTTCTGTTTTTAGCGTGAACCGGACTTGTGGCCCGGCTGGATGCGCCGGGCGGTTCGCCTGGCGCTGGGCCGCAGCACCGACGCCAGGGTTGGCGCGGGTCCGGAGCATAGGCCCAGTGGTGGATTCCATGCGCCAACTTGGTGCGCAATGAAATGCCTCGCCGATTCTAGAAAAGTTACGACGGGGAGTGGAGGGTTCTCGTTTTCGTGTTTTCCCTGGGTTTACAGAACCGCAAAAAAGGGGCCGCCCTGAAGCGATCGCCGTGGCGGGCCAAAAAAAACCCCGTTGCGAGAACGGGGTTTCGGCAGGCCATGGCGTCACAGCTTCATATGCAATGGCAGCCAGGTCGCGATGCCCGGCACCAGATACAGCAGCAGCACCGCAACGATCATCAACAGGAACATGGGCATCGAGGCGCGCGCGATATACGGCAGCTCGCGGCCGCTCATGCCTGACAGCACGAACAGATTGAAGCCCACCGGCGGTGTGATCTGTGCCATTTCCACAACGAACACGACGAAGATGCCGAACCAGATCAAGTCGATGCCGGCGGCCTGCACGGTCGGCAGCAGCACGCCCATGGTCAGCACCACGATGGAAATGCCGTCCAGGAAGCAACCCAGCACCACGAAGAACACCATCAGGGCCACGATCAACCAGAACTGCGACAGGCCCAGTCCGCCGATCCATTCGGCCAGCGCACGCGGCAGGCCGATGTAGCCCATCGCCAGCGTCAGGAACTGCGCGCCCGCCAGGATCAGGGCGATCATGCAATACAGCCGGGTGGCGCCCAGCAGCGATTGCATGAACGTGGCGCGGCTGAGCGACCCTTGCAGTCCCGACAGAACCAAGGCGCCAACCACGCCCACGGCCGCCGCTTCGGTGGCGGTCGCCACGCCGCTGTAGATCGAACCCAGCACCGCGCCGATCAGCAGCATCACCGGGATCAGGTGGCGCGAACGCGACAGCTTTTCCTTGAGCGTCAGGCCGGGGTCGGCCGACGGTACCTGCTCCGGATTACGCAGCGCCCACCAGGCGATGTAGCCCATGAACAACAGAGCCAGCAACAGGCCGGGCAGAATGCCGGCGATGAACAGCTTGGCGATGGACACGTCCGCCGCCACCCCGTAGACGATCATGATGATCGACGGCGGGATCAGCAGCCCCAGCGTGCCTGCGCCCGACAGCGTGCCCAGGATCTTCTCCTCGGGGTAGCCGCGGCGCGTCAGCTCGGGGATGGTCATCTTGCCCACCGTGGCGCAGGTGGCCGCGGACGAGCCCGACACGGCCGCGAAGATGGCGCAACCGATGACGTTGGTGTGCAGCAGCCGGCCCGGCAGGCGGTTGAGCCAAGGCGCCAGGCCCTTGAACAGGTCTTCGGACAAGCGGGTGCGGAACAGGATTTCGCCCATCCACAGGAACAGCGGCAGGGCGGTCAGCGTCCAGCTGGACGAGGCGCCCCAAATGGTGACGGCCATGGCATCGCCGGCCGGCCGGCTGGAGAAGATCTCCATGCCGATCCAGGCGGTGCCGGCCAGTGTCAAACCGACCCAGACGCCGCATCCGAGCAGCGCGAAGATCGAGATCAACAGCAGGGTAATGACGAGAAGTTCATTCATGGGTTTGCTGCGAGTTGGCGGCGGCCAGGCCGCGCGAACGGCGGACCAGCTCATCGAGCAGGGCGACCAGGAAAAGGACCGTGCCCACCGCCATGGTGAGCTGCGGAATCCACAACGGCGTGGCGTCGTTGGACGTGGAGACGTCGTTGAATTGCCAGGAGTCGTAGGCGAGCTTGACGCTGAAGAAAGCGAAGGCGGCGGCCATCAGGCTGCCCGCCGCCAGCGCGAAGATATCCAGGCGGCGGCTGCCGGCCGGCGGCAGCGCGTTCAGCAACAGCGTTACGCGAATGTGTTCGCCGTGCTTGAACGTGCTGGCCAGCGCCAGGAAACCGGCGGCGGCCATGAAATACCCGGCATAGGCATCGGTGCCGGGGATGTTCAGGCCGAGCTGGCGCGCGATGATCGCGGCCAGCACTGCCACCAGCACGCCGATGGTGCACAGGCCGGCCAGCAGGCCGGCCGCGCCGTAAAGTCCATCCAGAAAGCGGCGCATGGCGATATCACTGCTTCCGGTAGGCGTCGATCATGGCCTGGCCATCGGCGCCGGCCTTTTTGAGCCAGTCATCCAGCATGCGCTTGCCGATCACCGACAGGCCTTCCTTGAGTTCAACCGTCGGCTTGATGGTTTCCATGCCGTTCTTGGCCAGCTCTTCCTGGTACCACTTGTTCTTCTCCTGCGACAGCTTCCAGCCGCGTTCCTCGGCTTGGGCGCCGGCCTTCTTCAGGGCTTCCTGCGTGGCCGGATCAAGCGCGTCGAACGCCTTCTTGTTGACGATCACGGCGTTCTTGGGCAGCCAGGCCTGGGTGTCGTAGAACTTCTTGATGTACTCATATGTCTTGGTGTCGTAGCCGGTCGAGGCCGACGACATGTACGAGTTGATCACGCCGGTGGCCAGGGCCTGCGACAGCTCGGCCTGCTGCACCGTGACGGGTTGCGCGCCGACCAGTTCGGCGATCTTGGCGGTCACCGGGCTGTAGGCGCGCCACTTCAGGCCCTTCATGTCGCTGATCTGCTTGATGTCCTTGTTGGCGAAGATGCCCTGGGGCGGCCACGCCACCGCGTACAGCAGCATCATGCCTTGCGAGTTCAGTTTCTTTTCCAGGAACGGCTTCTGCGCCTGGTAGAGCTTGAAGGACGCATCGTAGCCGGTGGCCAGGAAGGGCAGGCCGTCCAGTTCGTAGACCGGGTCTTCGTTGGCGAAGTTGGTCAGCAGGATTTCGCCGATCTGCGCCTGGTTGCCTTGCACCGCGCGCTTGATTTCCGGCGCCTTGTACAGCGAGGCGTTGTTGTGCAGGGTGATCTTGAGCTTGCCCTGCGAGAGGGTGTCGACGTCCTTGATGAAGGTGGCCAGGTTTTCGACGTGGAAGTTGCTGGCGGGGTAGGCGCTGGGCAGGTCCCACGTGGTCTGGGCCTGGGCGCCGGCGCTGAACGCCAGGACGATGGAGCCGGTCAACAGCGAGAGCTTCTTGATCATGATGGTCCTTCTTTGCGAATGAGGAGTGCGGAACGGGCCCGATAGACAGTGCGAAAAAGCGGGCTGCGCCGAATGCCGCGTTGCGGAAAAGCCGTGCCATTCTATGTTGCCGGACCGCCGCAATGTGCCCGGAACGGCGCGTTTACGGGTAATTCCTAGGCTGACGCGGGCCGTTTGCTTGAAGATTGAAATAGTGTGCCCACAGGCCGGACGCCGCATTGCGCCGACGCTTTTTTCTTCTAAGATCTTGTCATCGCAGTCGTATCGCAGAGGGTCGTGTGAATTTCGTTTTTCGTCGTGACGAGTTGCTGGTCGAGGAAGCGACCAGCGTGTTGCCGGACCTGGACGCCTGTGTGCGCGCCGGACTCGCAGCCGAGGCCTTGCAGCCGGTCTGGGCCGCGCCCGAATCGCCGGCCCGCGCCGCCCATGTCGAGCCGGGCATCGAGGCGCCGCACGGCTACGCGTTCAAGAAGCTGCGCTCGCTGTTCGGTGTGCTGGACGAGGAACGCATGGCGCTCGCCGGGCGCGCTTACCAGATCGCCGAATGGGCCCGCACCCACCGTTTCTGTGGCGCCTGCGGCACGCCCACCACGCGCGTCAACGGCGAGTTCTGCCAGCGCTGCCCGGCCTGCGGCTTCTCGGCCTATCCGCGCATCTCGCCGGCCATGATGGTGCTGATCCGCAAGGGCGACAGCATCCTGCTGGCGCGCCACACCGCCAATGCCGCCGGACGCTACACCGCGCTGGCCGGCTTCGTCGAGCCGGGCGAGAGCATCGAGCAGACGGTGCATCGCGAAGTGCTGGAAGAGGTCGGCCTGAAGGTCGGCAACCTGAAGTACTTCGGCAGCCAGTCATGGCCGTTTCCGCATTCGCTGATGGTGGCCTACACCGCCGAGTACGTGTCGGGCGACATCCGCGTGCAGGAAGACGAAATCGCCGACGCGCGCTGGTTTGGCCCGGGTGACCCGATGCCCGAGATCGCGGCGCGCATCTCCATCGCCGGCGCGTTGATCCGCGCCCACCTGCCGGCGGGCTGGGACGCGCCGTAGTCACCGCCGGCCGCCTTGTTCCGGCCGGGGCGCGGCGCGCGGCCCTAGGGTATTCCCTCGAAATGAGGGTTTTTTTCCGTCCCTCAATTATTTTTTATTGATGAAATATAGATAAATTATTAGTATTTCGCACAGATAAACTTGTTGCGCGGCCTCTATGACCTCCACGTTGATCGCCTCGTCGGCCCACTTGGCCGGCGGCAGCGCGCCGGACCTGTCCGAAGTCGAATTCGGCCTGATGATCGCCAGCCATGCCTTCGATCGCTGGACCGTGCGCTGCATGGCCGCGGCCGGCCTGCCCGACCTGACGCCCACCGACGTCATGGTGTTCCACCACGTGTTCCACCGCCAACGCCCCAAGAAGCTGGCCGACATCTGCTTCACGCTCAATATCGAGGACACGCACATCGTCAACTACGCGCTGAAAAAACTCGACCGTCTGGGCGCAGTCAAGGGCGAGCGCGCTAGCAAGGAAGTGTTCTACAGCGTCACGCCCGAAGGCGCGGCCATCATCAAGCGCTATGGCGAAATCCGCGAGCAATGCCTGACCGCCGGCCTCGATGCGCCGGGCGGGGGTGGCCTGGAATTCAGCCGCCAACTGGCGCACACGCTGCGCGCCCTGTCCGGCCTGTACGACCAGGCCGCGCGCGCCGCGACGTCCCTGTAACCCGATACGCGGGATCGTTCCCGTACCGCAACCCGCACGCCGCGGCCGGCAGCGCCGTGGCGGCTTCTTGTACCCGAGGATAGTTATGAAGTGGCAATTCTGGATTGATCGTGGGGGCACCTTCACCGACATCGTGGCGCGCCGCCCCGATGGCACCACCACCACCGCGAAGATGCTGTCGGAGAACCCGGAGCAGTACCGCGATGCGGCGGTGGCGGGCATCCGCAAGCTGCTGGGCATCGCGCCCGGCCAGCCGGTGCCGGCCGAGCAGGTCGAATGCGTCAAGATGGGCACCACGGTCGCCACCAACGCGCTGCTCGAACGCAAGGGCGAACGCACGCTGCTGGTGACCACGCGCGGTTTCCGCGACGGCCTGCGCATCGCCTACCAGAACCGTCCGCGTCTGTTCGACCGCAACGTGCTGCTGCCGGAAATGCTCTACGAGGCCGTGGTCGAGGCCGACGAGCGCGTGGCCGCCGACGGCCAAGTGATCCGCGCCCTGGACGAAGCCGCGTTGCGCCGCGATATGCAGGCGGCCTACGACCGCGGCATCCGCACCGTCGCCATCGTGTTCCTGCACGCCTGGCACGCCACGGACCATGAACAGCGCGCCGCCCGTATCGCGCGCGAGATCGGCTTCACCCAGGTGTCGGCCTCGCACGAGGTCAGCCCGCTGATCAAATACGTCTCGCGCGGCGACACCACGGTGGTCGACGCCTACCTGTCGCCCATCCTCAAACGCTACGTTGACCAGGTGGCCGGCGAACTGCCCGGCATCCGCCTGATGTTCATGCAGTCGAGCGGCGGCCTGACCGATGCGCACCGCTTCCGCGGCAAGGACGCCATCCTGTCCGGCCCGGCCGGCGGCATCGTCGGCATGGTTCGCACCAGCGAACAGGCTGGCTTCGACAAGATCATCGGCTTCGACATGGGCGGCACTTCGACCGATGTATCGCACTATGCCGGCGAATTCGAGCGCGAGTTCGAAACCCAGGTGGCCGGCGTGCGCATGCGCGCGCCCATGATGAGCATCCACACGGTCGCGGCCGGCGGCGGCTCGATCCTGCATTTCGACGGCGCGCGCCTGCGGGTCGGCCCGGATTCGGCCGGCGCCAATCCCGGCCCCGCCTGCTACCGCCGGGGCGGCCCGCTGGCCGTGACCGACTGCAACGTGCTGCTCGGCAAGATCCAGCCTGACTTCTTCCCCAAGGTGTTCGGCCCCGACGCCAACGAGCCGCTGGACCGTGATGCCGTGGTGCAGCGGTTTCAGGCCATGGCCGACGAGGTCCGCGCCGCCACCGGCCGCGACATGACGCCGGAACAACTGGCCGAGGGCTTCCTGGAAATCGCCGTCGGCAACATGGCCGAAGCGATCAAGCGCATATCCGTGCAGCGCGGCCACGATGTCACCGAGTACGCGCTGACGGTGTTCGGCGGGGCCGGCGGGCAGCACGCCTGCCTGGTCGCCGACGCGCTCGGCATGACCACCGTGTTCGCGCACCCGCTGGGCGGCGTGCTGTCGGCCTACGGCATGGGCCTGGCGGACCAGACCGACATGCGCCAGAAGACTGTCGAGAAGGTGCTCGATGCCGCGCTGATGGCCGAATTGCAAGGCGAGCTGGATACGCTGGCCGAGCAGGCCGTGGGCGAACTGCGCCGCCAGCACGTCGCCGACAGCGACATCCGCGTGCTGCGCCGCCTGCACCTGAAGTACCGCGGCACCGACACCGCGCTGGAAGTGCCGTATTCGGACCTGGAGCAAGCTCGCCAGGATTTCGAGGCGGCCTACCGCCAACGCTATTCCTTCCTCATGCCCAACCGCGAACTGGTCGTGGAAACCATTTCGGTGGAAGCCACCGGCGGCGGCGAGCGCGTCACCGAGACGCCCGCTTCGCGCAGCCGCGACGGTGCGCTGGCGCCGCGCCGCACGGTGCGCATGTACAGCGGCGGCGCCTGGCGCGACACGCCCTTGTTCGTGCGCGAGGACATGGCCGGCGGCGACCGCGTGGCGGGCCCTGCCATCATCTCCGAGCCGAACCAGACCACCGTGGTCGAACCCGGCTGGCAGGCCGAGTTGACGCCACAGGACCACTTCGTGATCCGCCGCGTCGAGGCCCGCCCGCAGCGCCGTGCCGTCGGCACGCAGGCCGACCCGGTGATGCTGGAGGTGTTCAACAACCTGTTCATGTCGATCGCCGAGCAGATGGGCTACCGCCTGCAGAATACGGCGTACTCGGTCAACATCAAGGAACGCCTGGACTTCTCCTGCGCCATCTTCGACGCCCAGGCCCGCCTGATCGCCAACGCGCCGCACATGCCGGTGCACCTGGGTTCCATGGGCGAGTCGGTGCGCACGGTCATGAATGCCAACGCCGGCCGCATGCAGCCGGGCGACGCCTACGTGGTCAACGACCCGTACCACGGCGGCACCCACCTGCCGGACGTCACGGTGATCACGCCGGTGTTCGACCGCAAGGGCAGCGAAATCCTGTTCTACGTCGGCTCGCGCGGCCATCACGCCGACATCGGCGGCACCACCCCGGGTTCGATGCCGCCGGATTCCAAGACGGTTGAAGACGAAGGTGTGTTGTTCACCAACTTCCAGCTGGTCAAGGGCGGCGAGTTCCGCGAGCAGGCCGCGCGCGACATCCTCGGCTCGGGCCGCTGGCCGGCGCGCAATCCGGACCAGAACATCGCCGACATGCACGCGCAGATTGCCGCCAACGAAAAGGGCGTGCAGGAACTGCTGCGCATGTGCGATCACTTCGGCCTGGATGTGGTGCGCGCCTACATGGGCCACGTGCAGGACAACGCCGAAGAAGCGGTGCGCCGCGTGATCTCGGTGCTCAAGGATGGCAGCTACGAGTACCCGCTGGACAACGGCGCGGTGATCCGTGTTGCGGTGCGGGTCGACCAGCAGGCGCGCAGCGCCGTGGTCGACTTCACGGGTACCTCCGACCAGTTGGACAACAACTTCAACGCGCCGGGCGCCATCGCCGTGGCCGCGGTGCTGTACGTGTTCCGCACCCTGGTCAACGACGACATCCCGCTCAACGATGGCTGCCTGGTGCCGCTGTCGATCATCCTGCCGGAAGGCTCGATGCTGCGCCCGAACCCGCCGGCCTCGGTGGTGGCGGGCAACGTCGAAACGTCCATGTGCATCGTCAACGCGCTGTACGGCGCGCTCGGCGTGCTGGCCGCCAGCCAGGGCACGATGAACAACTTCACCTTCGGCAATGCGCGCCACCAGTACTACGAGACCATCTCGGGTGGCACCGGCGCCGGTCCCGTGCGCATCGACGCCGCCGGTCCGCACGACGAGGGCTTTGCGGGCACCTCGGTGGTGCAGGCGCATATGACCAACTCGCGCCTGACCGACCCCGAAGTGCTGGAGTTCCGTTTTCCGGTGCGGTTGGAGTCGTACGAGATCCGCCACGGTTCGGGCGGGGCGGGGCGCTATCCGGGCGGCAATGGCGGCATCCGCCGCATCCGCTTCCTGGAAGACATGACCGCCGCGATCCTGTCCAACAACCGCCTGCACGCGCCGTTCGGCCTGGCCGGCGGCGCACCGGGCGCCATGGGCCGTAACTACGTCGAGCGCGCGGATGGCTCGGTCGAGGAACTCGGCCCGCAGGACAGCGCCCAGTTGCATCCGGGCGACGTGTTCGTGGTGGAAACGCCGGGAGGCGGGGGCTACGGCGCCCGTTGAGTCGGCGACTTCAATGCGGGGCGATCCGGATGATCATCAGGGGTCGCCCCGTTTGCGCAGGAGCCATGGGATTCGTTTCTCAGCCGAAAAGCCAATTTCGAATAGCGGCGATCGCGACGAGGATGAGAGCGATCACGATCGCCACGATTTGAACCAGGTCAACGATAAACGCGCCCGTTCCCGGGTCGTTCCACTGTATCGAACGCAAGTAGTTGAGTATCTTGTCGCGCATGAGACTTTCAAAAAAAGAGTCTCATTCTATGCAGTGTTGCCCCATTTTCAGCTGGCGATTGATCCGAGATTTGTCGGCGGCGCGTAGGGATCGAGTCCCAATCGACGCGCGGGAGCATCAATCAATGCGAAGGTTGTGCGGTCCGCGTGGAACGATCCGCGTCCCCTCACTCCGGATCGTTCATTACATCCAGCACGATGTCCGCCTTCGGCCTGCGGTCGTAGACCCGCAGCGTCACCTCGCCATCGCCGATCTCGAAGACCGCGGTGGCGAGCGTGTTTTCGCCGTCCGGATCATTGCGGTCGGTGCGCAGGATCGGCAGCTCGCCTTCGGTATCATGCAGCGCCTTCAGCAGGTCGTCGCCGGTGGTGGCGGGCGACCAGGTATCGACGATGCCCTCGATGCGGCGCTGACGTTCGCGCGACGAATCGGTGATGACCTGCGCCTGGTCGCGGCTGGCCTGGTGCACCATATGATTGGCGTGACCATAGCGGGTGCCGATTTCCTGCGCCGAGACGGCGCCGGGCGTGGCCTCGACGCTGAAGATGCGCGCATCGGCGGCCGAGCCCAGCGTATGGTGGAAGCCGCCGGCGCGCGAGGCGTCACTCAGCAGCGTCACGGCCTCGTCCAGCGTGGCGCAGTCGAGCACGGCGCGGGCCAGCAGCATGCGCGGCACGCCGGGCTGGCGCTGGCGGGTGCGCAGGTTGTTGATGGTCTGCACCAGGCCGGCGCGGTTGGCGCCGAAGGTGTGGCCGGGCAGCGAGCCCGGGTAATAGAAGCTCAGGTAGCCGGGCGCGTCCTCCAGCGCCACGTCGACCAGATGGCAGCGGCCATACAGGAACGGATCGCCGTCCTCGTTGTGGCCGATCCAGCGGGTGCCATCGGCCGCCTTCAGCGCCACCGAGGTGCAGCCGTCGCCGCTGCCGCTGCTATGCAGCAGGTCGCCACGGCAATTCCACAGCAACACGTCCGACAGCGGCATGTCCAGCCCCTCGGCCAGCCCCTCCAGTTCCTCCCAGAGCGCGGGCAGGGCAGCTTGGGCCTGTTGGCCCAATTCCTCCAGGTAAGGATGGCCGCGCCAGGGGCGCAGCGCCTTCCAGGTGGCGCTCTGGTCCAGGTAGGTTGGCATCAACGGGCGGGCCAGCCGGCCGAGCGCCACGCCGGTCTGGCGCCGGTTGCCTGCGATGCGTACATACTTGTAGGGCATGGGGATTCTCCGGGTGTCATGCGGATTGTAATTTTTCTAAGCTCTGTCGGGTGGGGACGGATGCGTTAAGATTCCCAGTAAGTTGCTCCGGCGATCCCGGCGCGGCCCGCGCATCATGTTCCAACTGCAACCCCGGGTGCTATCGGCCCCAAGAGGAGAGTTTCATGATTAAACGTAAAGTCGCCGCCGCCCTGGTCGGCCTGTCCGTGGCCATGTTTGGCGCCGCCTCCGGCGCCTACGCTCAAGGCAAGGAATTGGTGGTGGCCACCGACACGGCATTCGTGCCGTTCGAGTTCAAGCAGGGCAACACCTATACCGGCTTCGACATCGACCTGTGGGCGGCCATCGCCAAGGAACTGAACGTCAAGTACAAGCTGCAGCCGATGGACTTCAACGGCATCATCCCCGGCCTGCAGACCAAGAACATCGACGTGGCGCTGGCCGGCATCACCATCCGTGACGACCGCAAGAAGGTGATCGACTTCTCCGATCCCTATTACGAAAGCGGCCTGGCCATCCTGGTCGGCGACAAGAACACCGACATCAAGGACGCCAAGTCGCTGGCCGGCAAGACCGTGGCGGTCAAAACCGGTACCGCCACCGTGGACTTCCTCAAGGCCCAGGTGCCGGACGCCAAGCTCAAGCTGTTCCCCAACATCGACAATGCCTACCTGGAACTGGCCACCGGCCGGGTCGATGCCGCCGTGCACGACACGCCCAACGTCCAGTACTACGCCAATACCGCCGGCAAGGGCCGCGTCAAGGTGGTCGGTACGGTCAAGAGCGGCGACTTCTATGGCATCGCCTTCCCCAAGGGCAGCGAGCTGGTGCCGCAGGTCAACAAGGCCCTGGCCACGCTCAAGTCCAACGGCCAGTACGACGCCATCTACGAGAAGTGGTTCGGCAAGAAGCCCTGAGCTTGACCGCCGGATCGATACGGCATTTCGGGGCCGCCCGGCAGTCTGGGGCCCTGGCGCTTCGCTACGGCGGCGCCGGGCCCGGGACGGGGCGGCCCCGAGCCGCTTGCGGCGCCGGGCGTTCCCGCCATGAGGCGGCGCCCAGGCGCGCCATTGAGGGGTAATCGTGGATTTTGACTGGAAAGTAGTGATGGACGCGCTGCCCAACCTGTGGGTGGGCACGCAGATGACCATCAAGATCACCTTTTGGGGCCTCGTCGGGGGCTTCCTGTTGGGCGCGCTGTCCGGGGTGGCGCGGGCCTACGGGCATCCGATACTGTCGGGCATCGCGCAGGTATATGTCGCGGTGATCCGCGGCACGCCGATCGTGGTGCAGGTAATGTTCATCTATTTCGCCTTGCCGCTGCTGGCGAATATCCGGGTGGATGCCGAGTGGGCGGCCATTGTCACCCTCATCATCAATTCGGGCGCCTATATCTCCGAGATCGTGCGCGGATCGTTGCTATCGGTGCACAAGGGCCTGAAGGAAGCCGGGCAGGCGATGGGCCTGCCGTTTCACAAGATCCTGTTCCACATCATCGGGCCGGTGGCGTTTCGCCGCATGATTCCTCCGCTGGGCAACCAGTGCATCATCAGCCTGAAGGATTCATCGCTGTTCATCGTGATCGGCGTCGCGGAACTGACCCGCCAGGGCCAGGAAATCATGGCCAGCAACTTCCGCGCGGTCGAGATCTGGTCGGCGATCGCCATCGTCTACCTGATCCTGACGGGCACGATGGCGCTGATCCTGCACCTGGTGGAAAAGAGGATGCGCATACTATGAGCATGGTTGAATTTCACGACGTCACCAAGACGTTCGGCGAGTCCACGGTACTGGATGGCATCTCGCTCAATATCGATGCCGGCGAGGTGGTTGTGGTGGTCGGGCCGTCCGGCTCCGGCAAATCCACCTTCCTGCGCTGCATCAACGTGCTGGAGACCATCAACGGCGGCGACCTGCTGGTCGATGGCCTGAGCGTCAATGGCCCGCCCGCGCAGATCCGCGAGATCCGCCGCGAGGCCGGCATGGTGTTCCAGCAGTTCAATCTGTTCCCGCAGATGACCGCGCTGCAGAACGTCATGTTCGGGCCGGTCCACACGCGCGGACAAAGCCGCGACGAGGCGCGCGAACTGGCCGAACAATTGCTGCGCAAGGTCGGGCTGGCCGAGCGCATGAACCACTATCCGTCCGAACTGTCCGGCGGCCAGCAGCAGCGCGTGGCGATTGCCCGCGCCCTGGCGATCAAGCCCAAGCTGATGCTGTTCGACGAGCCCACCTCGGCGCTCGATCCAGAGCTGCGCCACGAAGTGCTGAAAGTGATGCGCGATCTGGCCGAAGAGGGCATGACCATGGTGGTGGTCACGCACGAGATGGAGTTCGCGCGCAAGGTCGGCAGCCGGTTGATTTTCATCGATGGCGGCAAGATCGCCCATGACGGTCCGCCAGCCGAGCTGCTGGAGAATCCCCCCAGCCAGCGCCTGAAGGACTTCCTGCAGCACGTGGCCTGAGCGCGGATCGCCCCACGCTTCAAAGGCCGGAATGAAAGCGCCCCAAGCGGGATGTCACGGATCCGGCTCCGCCGGTCCGTAGACATGCCCCCTTGAGGGGAAAGCGCGCAGCGCTTCGGGGGTGGGCTTCCTCCCCCCGCTCAGCCCTTCACGCGCACGATCTTCTGCACTTGCGGCACGTGGCGGATGGCGCGGATCACCTGCGCCAGATGCTTGCGGCTGTCGACCTGGATGGTCAGGTGCAACGAGACCGTAGCGACCGCGTCATCGTGCATGGTGACATGCATGATGTTGGCGTCGGCCGCGGTGACTTCCGCCGCCAGCCGGCCCAGCACGCCGCGCTCGTTGCGCGTGACGATGTCCAGGCGCGTGGCCAGGTGCTTGGCGGTGTGGGTATCCCAGGCCACGTTGATCCAGCGTTCCGGTTCGCGCAGGCGCTGGCGCATGGCCACCGGGCAATCGGCGGTGTGCACCACCAGGCCGTGGCCCATGCGCATGCCGGCGATGATCGGGTCGCCCGGCAGCGGGCCGCAGCAGGGCGCCAGTTGCACCGCCTGGCCTTCGTTGCCCTGGATAAGAATCGGCGCGCTGCGTGCCGAGGTCAGCTCGTCGACCGCCGCGGCGGTGGTGGCCACCAGTTGGTGCTCGGGCGCGAAGCGGCGCGCCACGACGGCGGCCAGGCGCTTGCCCAGGCCGATGTCGGCCAGGATTTCCTCGCGCGAGCTGGCGCCGGTGCTGCGCGCCAGCTTCTGCCAGGCCGGATCGTCGGTGGCCGGCAGCGGCATGCGCAGTTCCTGCAGGGCCTGGCCCAGCAGGCGCTCGCCGAAGGCGACCGATTCCTCGTACTTGACGGTGCGCAGGTAGTGGCGGATCTCGGAGCGGGCGCGGCCGGTGCGCACGTAGTTGAGCCACTGCGCGTTCGGCCGCGAAGCCGGCGAGGTGACGATTTCCACCGTGTCGCCGCTGTTCAGTTCGGTGCGCAGCGGCACGAACTCGCCGTTGACCTTGGCCGCCACGGCCTGGTTGCCGATGTCGGTATGGATGGCATAGGCCAAGTCCACCGGCGTCGCGCCGCGCGGCAGGGAAATGATCTTGCCGCGCGGGGTGAAGACGTAGACCGCGTCGGGGAACAGGTCGACCTTGACGTGTTCCAGGAACTCGCCCGAATCGCCGGTCTGGCTCTGGATGTCCAGCAGCGATTGCAGCCACTGGTGGGTGCGCTTTTGCAGGTCGTTCAGCGTCAGGTCGGCGCCCTTGTACAGCCAGTGCGAGGCCACGCCTTCCTCGGCCACGTGATGCATGTCGCGGGTGCGGAACTGGAATTCCACCGGCGTGCCATAGGGTCCCACCAGCGTCGTGTGCAGCGACTGGTAGCCGTTGACCTTGGGGATCGCGATGTAGTCCTTGAACTTGCCGGGGACCGGCCGGTACAGCTGGTGCAGCGTGCCCAGCGCCAGGTAGCACTCGGGCAGCGTATGCACGATGACCCGAAAGCCATAGATGTCGAGCACGTCGGAGAACGACTTCTTCTGGTCGACCATCTTGCGATAGATGCCATACAGGGTCTTCTCGCGGCCCGTGACCTCGGCCTCGATGCCAGCGGCGGGCAGGGCGGCGCGCACCGAGTCGGCGATCTTGCCGATCACTTCGCGGCGGTTGCCGCGCGCGGCCAGCACCGCTTTGTACAGCACCTGGTAGCGGTTCGGATACATGGCCGCGAAGCACAGGTCCTGCAATTCGCGGAACAGCAGGTTCAGGCCCAGCCGGTGGGCGATGGGCGCGTAGATGTCGAGCGTTTCACGCGCGATGCGGCGGCGCTTCTCGGGGTTGACCGCATCCAGCGTGCGCATGTTGTGCAGGCGGTCGGCCAACTTGATGAGGATGACGCGCACGTCGCGCGCCATCGCCAGCAGCATCTTGCGAAAGCTCTCGGCCTGCTGTTCGGCCTTGGTGGCGAAGTCGAGCCGGTCCAGCTTGGACAGGCCATCGACCAGTTCGGCGACTTCAGGGCCGAATTTCTCGGCCAGCTCGTGCTTGGCGATGCCCTGGTCTTCCATCACGTCGTGCAGCAGGGCGGCGGACAACGCGTTCGCGTCGAGCTTCCAGCCCGCGCAGATTTCCGTGACGGCGATGGGATGCGAGATGTAGGGCGAACCGCTGGCGCGGAACTGGCCCAGGTGCGCCTGGTCGGCGAAGCGGTAGGCTTCGCGCACGCGTTCTACATCTTTCTTTTCGAGATAGCTGCCGATGATTTCGGTCAGCGGCGCCAGCGAGGCGACCGGCGAGGCGGTCGCTTCCGCCGCCTCTTGGGCGGCGACGGCGGATGGCGTGGAGGAGTGCTTGTCTTTCTTGCCCGTGCGGCGCCCAAGGCGGGAGCCGGCACGTAGCGCGGCAAGCAGACCAGATGAAGCGTATTTCAGCCCGGGAAAAGCCATTGCTTGCCGCCCCCCGGGGAATGTCAGGTGGGAACTTTACGCAGCATTTCCACGCCGGTGAGGCCGCCCGCGATCTCGCGCAGGGCAGTGACCGTGGGCTTGTCTTTGCTGTCCAGGCGCGGGGCATGGCCTTGCGCCAGCTCGCGGGCGCGGTAGGTCGCGGCCAGCGTGAGCTTGAAACGGTTGGGAATCTGGTTCAGACAGTCTTCGACGGTAATGCGAGCCATTAGGACACCTGGTGCTGACGGAGGATAGGGAGAACGCGGTTTCGTTTCAGTGGGCCGCCGGGATGCCGAGTTGCGCGAACAATTCGGCATGGCGGACGGCCTGAGACGAAAAGCGCAGCCGCGCCGCGCTGACGATTTGAGTCAGTTCCGACAAGGCCACGCTAAATTCTTGATTAATAATAACATATTCGCATTCCGGCGCGTGTGCGATTTCGCCGCCGGCGGCCATCAACCGGCGCGCGATCACTTGCGGCGCATCCTGGCCGCGCGCCTTCAGCCGGCTTTCGAGTTCTTCGATGGACGGCGGCAGCACGAAAATGCCGATCGCGGCGGGGAAGCGCTGGCGCACCTGGCGCGCGCCTTGCCAGTCGATCTCCAGCAGGACGTCGTGGCCGTCGCGGGTGGCTTCGTCGATGCGGTCGCGCGGCGTGCCATAGAAATTGCCGTGCACTTCGGCCCACTCCAGCAGGCGCTGCTCGTCGCGCATCTGCTTGAATTCGTCGGTGCCGATGAAACGGTATTCGCGGCCATCCTCTTCGCCGGGACGCGGCGCGCGGGTGGTGCAGGAGACGGACAGGAGGATAGACGGGTCTTGCTGCAGCAAGGCCTTGACCAGACTGGATTTGCCGGCCCCGCTGGGGGCGACAACCATGAAGACATTGCCGGAAGTGGCGTGCATGAATGTGACGAGCGTGTGATGCCAAGACCCGAAGAATAGCAAATCGCGCGGCGCGGCAGGGGAAAACCCCTTCGTGTCCGGCCGCCGCGGGCAGTCCGGCAGGCGGCGCCGGGGCCGGCGAACGGCGCCATGCGCCCGCCGGTCCGCGGTTGCCTGGGGCGCGGGGTCAGCGCGCCGCCGCCTGTGTCAGCTTGCCGCCGGAGGGCGGCGCATCGCTGCCGAGCAAGTGGCCATTGACCTCGATGCCATACAGCGAATCGGCGGAATCGTGGTACTTGGCGCGGGTCTCGGCCACCGACCCGGTGTAGCGCGGGTCCTGCGGGCGCTCGTGGGCGTTCATGAAATAGGCCACGTCCCAGGCTTCCTGGTCGCTCAGCATGCCGGCCTGGCTCAGCGGCATGTTGGCCTTGATGAAGCCGGCGGCGTTGCCGATCTGGTGCATGCCGGCGCCCCAGTTGAACGAGTCCGGTCCCCACAGCGCGGGGAAGACCCAGTGCTGGCCGTGCTTCTGGCCCTTGCCCTCGGCGCCGTGACAGACGGCGCAGTATTGGGCGTAGACCTCGCTGCCGCGGACATAGTCGGCCTTCTGGGCCGGCTTGGGCAGCTTGGGGTAGCCCTGGCCCTTGAGCGGCACGCCGGTGGGCGCCTTGCTGGCCAGCCAGAACATATAGGTCTGCAAGGCGGTCAGCACCGGATCGTCGGCCGCCGGCGGCTTGCCGTTCATGCTGAAGCGGAAACAGCCCTGCAGACGCTCGGCCAGCGTGTTGACGTGGCCGTTCTTGGCCCGGTAGGCCGGGTACAGCACGTAGGCGGCCCACATCGGCGCCGAATCCGGGCGACGGCCGGCGTCCAGGTGGCAACTGGCGCAATTCAGGTCATTGCCGACGAACTTGGCGGCATTCTGCGGGGTGTGCAGGAAGATCTGCTCGCCCTGGCGCACCACCTTGCCGAATTCCGTGTCGGGCAGCGAGGCGGCGCTGGGCGGCGTGAAGTCGGGACGCGCGTCGGCGGCGAAGGCCGGCGCGCTCGATAGCAACGCAGCGGTTCCTGCCGTGGCGAGCAGGGCATGGGCGATTCGGTGGCGGATCGGGGTCATTGCTTGGCTCCCGCGGCGTTGGCTTGCGCGGCAAGCAGGTCGGCGGCCTTGGGCAGGCCGGCGTAGTAGGCGGATACGGCGTCGATCTCGGCGTCGGTCAGGCGGGTGGCGACGGCCGGCATCAGGCCGAGCGGTCCGGGCGGACGCTGGCCCTGGCGCCAGGCGCGCAATTGGCCGGCGATATAGGCAGCGGGCTGGCCGGCCAGACTGGGGAAATTGGCGCCCACGCCGATGCCGCCGGGACCGTGGCACTGATTACAGGCAGGGACGTTCTTGTCCCAAGCGCCGCGCGTGGCCAGCCAGGCGCCGGTATCGTCGGGCTTGACCGGATGCCGGGCCGTGGCGGCCAGCCGGTCGATGTTCAGGGGCGACGGCAGGCCGGCGTAGTATGCCGCGACCGCCTGCCGTTGCGCCGGGTCCAGGGCCTTGGCGGTGGCGGCCATCACCGGACTCACGCGCGAGCCGTTGGCCATGGCCTCGAGCTGTTCGGCGAGGTAGGCGGCGCCCATGCCTGCCAACTGCGGAAAGCCGGCGGCGGGGTTGCCCTCGCCATTGGCCCCGTGGCAGGTCATACAGGCGGGCGCGCCATTGACGCCCTGCGTGGTGATCTGGCGTGCGTCGGGCGCGGCGTGGACTGGCAGCGCGCCCAGCGTGCCGGCCCCCAAGGCCAGCGCGCTTGCCCAGCGGACAGCGGAAAAGGGCCGTAGTGCCATGGTGTGGACTCCCTGGGTTGGCGGGTTTGGTAATAAGTTAATTTCCAGAAATTATAAGAAAGTTTGTGACATATCAACGCACCCGTTGCGTATTTGCGCCGGCATAACCTGCAACCCTGCCGTTGCCGACGGCGGTAAACCGCAAGTAGCGAATGGAACGTTCGCTTGCACCACGCCCAGATCGATTCGGGTAGCATTTCGCCGATCGATAACAAGGAGCATCCGATGCACACGAACGAGATCGAACCGCCGCGCGTCGCGCTGGTCACGGGCGCCGGTACCGGCATAGGACGAGCGGTCGCGCTGGAATTCCTGGCGCAGGGGTATCGCGTGGTGCTGGCCGGCCGCCGGCGCGAGCCGCTCGAAGCCACGCGCACGGCGGCGGGCGAAGACGGCGTGCGGGCCCTGGTGGTGCCGACGGACGTGTCCGATGAGCAGGCGGTGCGTGAGCTGTTCGACACCACGCAGCGCGAATACGGCCGGCTCGACGTGCTGTTCAACAACGCCGGCCGCGGCGCCCCGGCCATGCCGATCGAGGAACTGCCGGTCGCGGTCTGGCGCGAGGTGGTCGATACCAACCTGACCGGCATGTTCCTGTGCGCGCAGGCCGCGATCCGGGTCATGAAGGCGCAGACGCCGCAGGGCGGCCGCATCATCAACAACGGTTCGATTTCGGCGCATGCGCCGCGCCCGTTCTCGATCGCCTACACCGCCACCAAGCACGCGGTCACCGGGCTGACCAAATCGATCTCGCTCGATTGCCGTCCCTACCATATCGCCTGCGGCCAGATCGACATCGGCAATGCCGCCACCGAGATGACCGAACGCATGGCCGCCGGCATCCTGCAGGCCGACGGCAGCACCAAGGTGGAGCCGCGCATGGACGTGGCCCACGTCGCCCAGGCGGTCGCCGCCATGGCACGCCTGCCGCTGGAGGCCAACGTCCAGTTCATGACCATCATGGCCACCAACATGCCGTTCGTCGGACGCGGCTGAACGGGGCTGCGCCGGCACCCAAAAAAGCGCCTTCTGAACTGCCCCCCGAAGGTTGGATTTAAGTCCAACTTTCGGGGGGCAGTTCATTCGGGCGCTTTTTTGTTGATTGCCGCTTTCCCGTGCCGGGCATGAAGCCTGAGGCGCTGCCGCCGTTCACCGTCAATAGGTTATGTGATCCGAGATCGCGAGTGACGGCTAACGGGTGGTCCGACAAGCAGGCTCTCCGCATCCTAATGTCCGCGCTACCGCCATCCAATCCCGAAGCATGACTGCGCACGGATATGTAGGAGGGAGAGGATGGTCGGGGAGGTGTGGCAGCGGGCATGGATCTCGTTCAGCCTGCTGCTGTTCATGGTATCGGCGTCCGCACAGACGCAGGCTGGCGCCGCGCAGGAGCTGCTGCGTCAGCAGGAGCGCGAGCGGATACTACGCAAGCAGCAGGAAGCGACGCCGAGTGTACGGGCGCAGCCGGCGCGCGCTCCGTCGCCGGATCTGTTGCCGCGCGACGAGACGCCATGCTTCCCGATTGGCCGCATCCGCCTCGATGGCGAGGATGCCCGGCGGTTTGTCTGGGCCCTGAACGCCGCCGATCCCGACAACGATGCCGCCACGGGGCGCTGCCTCGGCGCCGAGGGCATCAGCGTGGTCATGACGCGCGTCCAGAACGCCGTCGTGGCGCGGGGGTTCGTCACCACCCGTATCCTCGCCGCGCCCCAGGATCTGACGGGCGGCACGCTGACGCTTACCGTCGTGCCCGGCCGCATCCGCGCCATTCGTTTCGCGCCCGGCACGTCGCCCCGGGCCACGGCCTCGAACGCCGTGCCCGTCGGGCGCGGCGACCTGCTCAATCTGCGCGACATCGAACAGGCGCTGGAAAACTTCAAGCGCGTACCGACGGCGGAGGCGGACATCCAGATCGTCCCCGCCGATGGCGAAGACGCCCGCCCCGGCGAGAGCGACCTGGTCATCGCCTGGCGGCAGCGCTCGCCCCCGATCCGCGTGTCCGCGTCCCTGGATGACGCCGGAAGCAAGGCGACCGGCAAGCTCCAGGGTGAGTTGACCGTCTCCCTTGACGATCTCCTCATGCTGAACGACCTGTTCATCGTGGCGCGTGACGATCTGACGCTCCAGGCCGCCACGGAAACCAGCAAGGAAAGCCACTTCAAGGAAATCCGCAATAACGGTTTTCTCTATAACGGCGGGCTGGCCTTCACGATCGGCAGCCAGATGCAAAGCGGCGACCGCCAGGACGTCAGTACCCGCGCGGCCGCCGCGACCGTGGGCGCCACCGGCGGCGGCGTGACGCTGGCGGCGGGCAATCAATACCAGCAGGCCGGCAGCCAGGTGCTGGCGCCGCAAGGCGATATCGACATCCATGCCCAAAAAGTGGACATCGTCCAAGCGCAGGAAACCGGCCAGCGCGTGGAACAGAGCAAGTTCCGCCAGTCCGGCCTGACCGTGGCGCTCTCCGCGCCGGTGCTGTCGGCCATCGAGACCGCCGGGCAGCTCAAACGCGCCGCCAGCCAGACGACTGACGGGCGTATGCAGGCGCTGGGCGCCGCAGCCACGGGGCTGGCGGCCAAGAATGCCTACGATGCCGTCCAGGCCGACCCGCAGGCGGGCGGCGGGGTCAGTATCTCCATCACCGTGGGCGCCAGCAAAAGCGACAGCAAATCCACTGCCACCTATGAGACCGCGGCCGGCTCCACCGTGGCCGCGGGGGGCGACGTGCGCATCCGCGCGACCGGCGGCGGGGGGGATTCCAACCTGACGGTACGCGGCAGCAACATCCGCGCCGGCGGCGATGCCGTGCTCAAGGCCGATGGCGATATCAACCTGTTGGCGGCAAAGAACACCGTCGAAACCGACCGCAAGAGCAGCAGCGTCAGCGCGGGGGTAGGCGTGGCGATATCCGTGGGGCAAGGCGGCGCGTCGTTCGGCGTGACCGCCAATGCCAGCGGGTCCAGAGGCAAGGGTGAAGGCCGTGACGTGACCTGGAGCAACAGCCACGTCACGGCCGGCGAACGCCTGACCCTTGAATCCGGCAACGACACCCGCTTGCGCGGCGCGGTAGCCAGCGGCAGGCAGGTGGTGGCCGATGTGGGCGGCAACCTCGATATCGAGAGCCTGCAAGACACCAGCGCCTTCAAGAGCAAGGATCAGAGCATCGGCGGCAGCGTGACGGCGGGGTTGCCGGAGGCGGCCGATCGTATGCGGCGCTACACGATTGCGGATTCGGAGAAGTTCGCCGGTATTACCGATGGCGAGACGACGTTGGATAACAAGAGCGGGGAAAGCGCGGGTATTCGTGGCGATGGATTCAAGACGGCGGGGACGCGGGTGGAGTTGGACACACTGTGCGGCGATGTGAATGAAAGGTGCAAGACTCAGCTCGACGCGAACGGCATTCCGAAACTTGAGTTGGATGGAAACGGGTTCGTTCGGTTTGATCCATCCAAGGCTGGAATGTCGTTGGCCAAGTTTCTTGAATCCGACCGAGGCAAGGACATGGCCGGGCTTACTGGCGGAAACCAAGGCGGACCGGGAACACTCTTCGGTTTTCCGTATTCGCCTGGGGGGATTCTTGATCTGGTGCACGAGGCTTATGGCGGTTCACATGACTTTATCAGCGGCACGCTGAGCGGCTATTACGACGAGCAGGGCAATGCCCGGCGCGGTCTGACGCCCGTGCAGAAAGGTCTGTACGAAGTCTGGACCGACATTGCGCTCGTGCCAGCCACTCCATTTGCGCTGTCGGAAGCGCTGCCGCCCCAGGCATGGAAAGCGCTGGATATTTTGTTGAGGATGAAGCGATGAAAACGACGATAAGACTATTTTTTGCTTCTGCTTTCTTGCTATTAGCGGCGGGCTGCTGCCTCACATCTCCGCGATATATGTGCAGATCGCCCACAGCACAAGCCTGGAGTTTGTATTGGGTCCACCCGATGGAGATGTATTGGCCGTTGAGTGGACAAACAGAGGAAACCCGTTGGACGGATTGGAAGGAATGCGGCGGAAGTGAAGACGGATACTACGAGGTTAAGAACCAGAACAAGCTTACTGACAAACAGTATATGAGCGAGTCAAAGGCATTGTTCGCTGAGCTTAAAGGCTGCATGCTGAAGAAGAGCTACCAGTTCGTTCCCCAGTGCAACGAACTAGAGAAGTGCGGCCCCGCCCCCCCTGCGCCAAACGGCGGATCGTGGCCGACATGGGCGTCGGCAGTGTGGCCGCCTAAATCGCTGGGGGATCGCCCGCCGCCGCGGCATTTTTCACCGCCGCGGCAAGGAACGCCTTGAGCAATGGCGCGCACCGGCAAGACCGCCGACCAGGTGCTGGCGATGCTGGATCGAAACATCCTGAGCGGCGCGGCAAGCAGCAGCCTGACAAAAAAATGGGACGGCGACAAGCTGCGCGAGCAAGTCCAGGCCGAAGCGCAAATGGTCGCGGCGTTCGGCCAGCAGGCCGGCGCGGCCATCGAGCGCCACGCGGAACAGAAACGCGCGGACCTGCGCCAACAGATCAAGGCCACGCAAGACCCAGAAAAGATCAAGGCGCTCCAGGCGCAAATCAACGAGATCAATACACAGGAGCGGCTGCTGAACGTGGCGGTGGGCGCGCTGAGCGGCTCGGGCGGCGTGGCGGCGGTGCAGGCGGGGTTGTCGGAGGCGGCCGATCGTATGCGGCGCTACACGATTGCGGATTCGGAGAAGTCCGCCGGTATTACCGATGGCGAGACGACATTGGATAACAAGAGCGGGGAAAGCGCGGGTATTCGTGGCGATGGGTTCAAGACGGCGGGGACGCGGGTGGTGTTGGACAAACTGTGCGGCGATGTGAATGAAAGGTGCAAGACTCAGCTCGACGCGAACGGCATTCCGAAACTTGAGTTGGATGGAAACGGGTTCGTTCGGTTTGATCCATCCAAGGCTGGAATGTCGTTGGCCAAGTTTCTTGAATCCGACCGAGGCAAGGACATGGCCGGGCTTACTGGCGGCAACCAAGGCGGACCCGGAACACTCTTCGGTTTTCCGTATTCGCCTGGGGGGATTCTTGATCTGGTGCACGAGGCTTATGGCGGTTCACATGACTTTATCAGCGGCACGCTGAGCGGCTATTACGACGAGCAGGGCAATGCCCGGCGCGGTCTGACGCCCGTGCAGAAAGGTCTGTACGAAGTCTGGACCGACATTGCGCTCGTGCCAGCCACTCCTTTTGCGTTATCGGAAGCGCTGCCGCCCCAGGCATGGAAAGCGCTGGATATTTTGTTGAGAATGAAGCGATGAAAACGACGATAAGACTATTTGTTGCCTCTGTTCTTTTGCTGTTGGTGACTGGCTGCTATATCAATAAGAGGGGGTACTTGTGCGGCATTACCCTGGGGGAATATATGTGCGACCCGGTGCTGGATGCCTGGTTGAGCAGGGGACTCCTTCCAATAGACACGTATTGGCCGCTCAGCAACCAAACCAAGGAAACCCGTAAAGAAGATTGGGTGGAATGCGGCGGATCCCCATACGGATATGTTGATCTCAAGCCGCTTCCTGACGGGCAAGCGCGTACAAGGGAACAAAAGAATAGGGAATGGGAGCGACTGTCGGGGAAGGTTGCCATCTGCATGCAGAAGAAAGGCTACCAGTACATTCCCCGGTGCTTCTCCTTGGAGGATTGCGGCCCGCCGCCACCCGCGCCAAACGGCAGTTCGTGGCCGGCATGGGTGTTGCGGGAGGCGTGGCCGCCGAAAGCGATATGGCAAGGATACCGCCTCCCCAAGAAGGGATATGTTTGCGACCCGGTGTTGGACGTTTGGCTTACCAGCGGAATTTTCCCGATACATAGGTATTGGCCGCTGAATAACCAAACCGAGCAAACCCGTAGGGAAGATTGGGTGGAATGCGGCGGCTTCCCTGACGGAATGCTTGCTATCGAGCCGCTTGCTGACGGGCAAACGCGTACCAGGGAGCAATCCGATCGGGAGTGGGCGCGAATTTGGGATAAGGTTGACCTTTGCATGCAGAACAAGGGCTACCAGTATTTTCCCATATGCTTCACGCTGGACGAGAAGTGCGGCCCGCCGCCGCCTGCGCCAAACGGCGGATCGTGGCCGGCGTGGCTGTTGCGGCAATCATGGCCAGAGAAATCACTGTGTCTAAGAATGCGTTGAAGCATGGCGCACCGGCAAGCCCGCCCATCAGGTGCCGGCGGTGCTGAATCGAAGCGTGCTGGCGGGCGATGGCGCCGGCGGCCTCGCGACAAGGCAGCTCCCTCGGGGGCGGGGGAGGCTGCAAGCGCGCAGCGCGCGGCGGCGGCCCTTACTCAGGGTCTTACTGCTGCGCCAGCATCTGGCCCTTGGCCGTATCGATGTAGCTGCGCGCGCCGAGATAGCGCTTGGACCAGTACGGATTCTTCATTTCGTCCACGCGCACCTTGGCGCCACGGCGCGGCGCATGCACGAACTTGTCCTGCCCGATATAGATGCCGACATGCGAGGTGATGCCGCGGCCGCGGGTGGCGAAGAACACCAGATCGCCGGGCTTGAGCTGTTTCTTGTTGCGCACCGTGTCGCCGCGCGTGCGTTGCTGACGCGCGGTGCGCGGCAGTTCGAGGCCGGCGATCTCACGGTAGACGTACAGCACCAGGCCGCTGCAGTCGAAGCCTTCGGCGGCGTCTTCGCCGCCCCAGCTATAAGGGGTGCCGATGGCGGCCAGGCCGGCTTGCACCACGCGTTCGCGCAGGGTGGGCACGGTGGGTTCCTGCGCCAGGCGCAGGCCGGACAGGGAGGCGCGGGCCTGTTCGGTGGGGAGGGACGCCTGGGCGGCGCCGGGTAACCAGGAGAACGTCAGGGCCAGCAGGGGCGCTGACAACAAAGCGGGAAGGCGGAAAAAGGCAAAGCGGGCTTTTCGCGTGGGCGGCGTCATTACGTCACTTCAGGCATCGGAGTGGGCGGCATGGCTTTGTTTCAGGGAACAAGCCGGCGGAAAGGGGCAGGGGAGGCTTGAGCTTCACGAACTGCCACCGCATTGTAATGGAATAAAGTTTCATTACATTTGTAGTGCATTGCAGCATTCAAACGCTGCGCCCATCGCCTCTCGCCCGGCCGGGCGAGGGGCGATGGGGTTCAGGCTCAGAAGCTGCCGCGCAACCCCACCATGACGGCGCGGCCGCCTTCAGGGGCGACATCGCGCAGCACCGAGGTGGCGTAGCGGATCTCCTGGTTGGTCAGGTTGATGCCGCGCACATAGGCCTGCCATTGCACGGCGGCAACCTTGAAGCGGTAGCCGGCGTTGGCGTCCAGGCTGTAGTAGCCAGGGGTGGCGGTATCGTTGTCCGGGTGGCTGTGCTGGGCGAAGGCCTTGGACACGCTGAGGCCGGCGCTGTACGGGCCGAAACCGTAGTCCAGCGCGACGCGCAGGCGCAGCGGCGGAATGCGTGGCAGCGAGCGGCCGGTGTCATTGTTGCGGGCCACCGTGTAATCGCCCGACAGGCCCAGGTCGAGTTTGTGGCCGCCCCGTTGCAGCACGCGGGTGCGGCTTTCGGCCTCCACCCCATACAGGCTTGCGGACACGCCCTGGTAGCGGGCCTCGGGCAGGGCGTCGTCATCGCCCGCCGCCACCAGGCCGCCGTCATCGTCGCGGAAGCGGCCGGTGTTCATCTCGGCCAGGTAGTTGGAGAAGCGGCTGTAGAACACGCCGACGCTGGCGCTGTCGGTGTCCTTCTTGTAGCGCAGCGACAGGTCGCCGGACCAGGCGCGTTCCTTGGCCAGGTTCTGGTCGCCCACCAGGTATTGGCCGGTGGCGGCGTGCGGGCCGTTGGCATACAGCTCGTAGAAGGTCGGCGCGCGCTCGGTGTAGGCGGTGTTGGCGGCCACCGACCAGGCGCTGTCCAGTTTGTAGATGCCGCCCAGCGAGAAGCTGCCGGCGGTGAAGGCGCGGCGGGTGGCGCCGTCGAAGCGTTCATTGCCGCCGCCGCCCGGGGTCAGGCGGGTGTGCTCGGCGCGCGCGCCGGCGCTCAGCGTCAGGCGGTCGTCGATCTTCCATTCCTCCAGCGCGAACAAGGCGGCCGAGTCGGTGTCGGTGGTGGGCACCAGGGCTTCCTCGCCCAAGGCCGAGAAGCGCGTCTGGCCCAGTTGCAGGCCGACCACGCCGCGCAGCGGACCGATGTCGGCGTGGCGCGCCTCGATACGGGCCTCGTAGCCGCGGTTCTTGAAGATCGTGCCGGTCTCGCCGTCCTCGATTTCCTTGTGCTGGTAATCGGTATAGGCGAAGTTCAGTTTGACGCTGGTGAACAGGCCGTCCAGGTCGCGCAGCTCGCTGGCGAAGCCGAAACGCTCCTGGCGCATCTTGATGCGCACGTCCGGCTCGGCCACCGAGCCATAGTTCGAGTCATAGCCGCTGTAGGACAGTCCGGCATAGCCGCGGTCGCCGGTCCAGGACATGCCGAGCGCGCCGCCGCTGGCCTGGCCATCGCTGTTGGGCAGTTTGCCGCGCGGCTGGTCCTGGTCGGGGCCGTCGGCCGCGCGTTGTTGCGCGGTGCGGGCGTAGCCGGGGATACGCAGGTCGCCGGTCTTGCGGCTGAAGGCGTCGGCGTGGATGGCGAAGGCGCCGTCGCCGCCTTCGAGCTGGATCGCGCCGTTGCGGTCGTTGTTGGCGCCGCCATAGCTGCCGGCCACGTCGCCGTGGATGCCGTCGATGGGTTCGGTGGGGATGCGGTTGTCGATGGTGTTGACCACGCCGCCGATGGCACTGCCCCCATACAGCAGGGCCGCCGGACCGCGCAGGATCTCGACCCGGTTGGTCGACAGCGGGTCCTGCGGCACCGCGTGGTCGAACGACAGCGACGAGGCATCGAGCGAGCCGACGCCGTTGTTCAGCAAGCGGATGCGGTCGCCGTCCATGCCGCGGATGATGGGGCGGCCCACCATCGGGCCGTAGGTGGTGGTGGACACGCCTGGCAGGCCGTTGAGCGTTTCGCCCAGGTTCGAGGCGCGCCGCAGGTCCAGGGCGGTGCCCTGCACCACGGTCGATGGCGAGGTCAGCGCTTCGCTGCCCAGGGGATTGGCGGTGATGATGACGGGCGACAGCGTGGGGGCGTCGGCCTGGGCGCGGGCGGCTTGCGGCAAGGCGAGCAGGCAGGCGAGGGCGAGCGGGCTCAGGGAAAAGGCGCGAACGGACGAACGCGTCCCCGCGTGGGAAGAAGCAAAAGACATGGTGGCAATCCTGGTTGCGGCCGGCGGGCGGCGGCGGTTGAAATCGGGTGGCGGATTTCAGGCCGCGACGGGCGGGGCGCGCGATTGGAACCAGGGCAGGACGGCGATGGTGGCGCCGCGCGGGGCCGGCGCAGGCGGCGCGATGCGCGGCGCGCTGCCGGTGATGGGGACAAAGGACACCGGCAGCGTGGCGTCCAGCAGGTCCCAGATATGGCACAGGTCGCAGTGCCCCAGCTTGTCCGGCGTGTGGGCATCGTCCTGGCTGGAGGCGGGAGCGCCGGGCAGGTGCGACAGCGCATGCCGCACGCCGCCCAGCGGTGACAGCAACAGGCAGGCGCACAGCCAGCCCAGCATTGCCCATCGGGCAAGGCGCGCATCGGAGCGGGGACGAGGGGCCGGCGGCATGGACGAGGTCGGAATCGCAAAAAAACGGAATGATATATTGTTTCTAATGTTGTGGCGATCCACGTCGGCCGTGCCACGCCGCGCAACGCGGCCGAATATGACACTTCATGGCGCCCCGGGGTCGGGCATAATCGTCGGCATCGGCCCTCCCGGCTAGATCGCCGAGAGCAGCCGCTGAAAGAAGACCATAAGAAAGCGGAGTCAAGCTCAATGATGAACGCAGTACACCCTTTGTCCTCGATGAACCGGCCCGAGGCGATGCCTTTCGAGCCCTACCACGACGCGGTGGCGGCGGTGGACCGGTTGGCCGAAATCTATGCGCGCAATACCGCTTTCCTGCGCGCGGCATTCCGCGATGTCCTGAAGGGGGCCACCAGCGGCCGCGAACGGGCCCGCGCCTACTACCCCGCCATCCGCATCCTGGTCGAGACCTACGACCCCATCGACACGCGCCTGTCGTACGGCCACGTGGCCGAGCCCGGCATCTACCAGACCACCGTCACCCAGCCGGCCCTGTTCCGCGACTACCTGATCGAGCAGGTCGGCCAATTGCTGCAGAACCACCGCGTGGCGGTGGAGGTCGGTGAATCCGATTCCCCGATTCCGTTGCACTTCGCCTTCCCCGAGGGCGCCTATGTCGAAGGCGAGCACCTGGAGGCGCTCAAGCGCCCGCTGCGCGACCTGTTCGACGTGCCCGATCTGGCGGTGACGGACGACGCCATTGTCAATGGTTCCTGGCGCGGCAAGGACGGCGAACCCAAGCCGCTGGCGCCCTTTACGGCGCAGCGGGTGGATTATTCGCTGCACCGCCTGCAGCACTACACCGCGACGGCGCCGGCGCATTTCCAGAATTTCGTGCTGTTCACCAATTACCAGTTCTACGTCGACGAGTTCTGTGCCCGCGCCCGGGCGCTGATGGCCAGCGGCAACGAAGACTACGAGATGCTGGTGGAACCGGGCAACCGCATCACGCGGCGCGGCGAATCCGGGCCGGCCGATGACGGCCAGGCGCAGCGCCTGCCGCAGATGCCGGCCTACCACCTGGTGCGCGGGGACCATTCCGGCATCACGCTGGTCAATATCGGCGTGGGGCCGTCCAACGCCAAGACCATCACCGACCACATCGCGGTGCTGCGCCCGCACGCCTGGCTGATGCTGGGCCACTGTGCCGGACTGCGCGATTCGCAGCGGCTGGGCGACTATGTGCTCGCCCACGGCTACGTGCGCGAGGACCACGTACTCGACGACGACCTGCCCACCTGGGTGCCGGTGCCGGCCCTGGCCGAGGTGCAGGTGGCCCTTGAGCAGGCGGTGGAAGAGGTCGCGGGGCTGTCCGGCTGGGATCTGAAACGCATCATGCGCACCGGCACCGTGGCCACCATCGACAACCGCAACTGGGAGCTGCGCGATCACGTCGAACTGGTCGAGCGGTTCGCGCAGTCGCGCGCCATCGCCCTGGACATGGAGTCGGCCACCATCGCCGCCAATGGCTTTCGCTTCCGCGTGCCATACGGCACGCTGCTGTGCGTGTCGGACAAGCCGCTGCACGGCGAGCTGAAGCTGCCTGGCATGGCCAGCGCCTTTTACCGGCGCCAGGTCAATCAGCACCTGGAAATCGGCATCCGGGCGCTCGAGCGCCTGCGCGGCATGCCGCCCGAGCGGCTGCATTCGCGCAAGCTGCGCACGTTCATGGAAACGGCGTTTCAATAGCGCCGTAGCCGATATCCCCCGAGGGGGACGGACCCCCGACTGCCCCTGGCCGTTTCCACGGCCGGGGGCAGTTGCGCTATGCTCGCGCGTTGCGTGGAAATCCCACGGCGCCCGGGGACACAATCCGCGGGGGCCTTTTCGCTCTGAAGGAACTCGACTTTGGCATTACCGGAACACGACCAGCACCGCGACGGCGGCAAGCAAGGGGCGTCAGAATCGTCCGAATTGCGCCGCGCGCTGTCGGCGCGCCACCTGACGATGATCGCGGTGGGCGGCTCCATCGGGACCGGCCTGTTCGTGGCCTCCGGCGCCACCATCGCCCAGGCCGGCCCCGGCGGCGCGCTGCTGGGCTACGTGCTGATCGGCGTGATGGTCTATTTCCTGATGACCAGTCTGGGCGAGCTGGCCGCGGCCATGCCGGTGTCCGGGTCGTTCTCGACCTACGGCGCGCGCTACGTCGAAGACGGCTTCGGTTTCGCGCTGGGCTGGAACTACTGGTACAACTGGGCCGTCACGGTGGCGGTGGACCTGGTGGCGGCGCAGTTGGTGATGGCGTACTGGTTTCCGGATGTGCCGGGGGTCTACTGGAGCGCCTTGTTCCTGGCCATCACCTTCGGCCTGAACGCCCTGTCGGCGCGCGGCTTTGGCGAAGCCGAATTCTGGTTCGCCCTGATCAAGGTGATCGCGGTGCTGGCGTTCGTCGCCATGGGGGTGATGATGCTGCTGGGGATCATCCGCGGCGGCGAGGGCGGCGGCGTGGCCAACTGGACGGTGGGCGACGCCCCGTTTGCCGGTGGTTTCGCGGCGCTGATCGGCGTGGCCATGGTGGTGGGATTTTCCTTCCAGGGCACCGAACTCATCGGCATCGCCGCTGGCGAATCCAAGGACCCCGCGCGCAACCTGCCGCGCGCCGTGCGCCAGGTGTTCTGGCGCATCCTGCTGTTCTACGTGATGGCGATCCTGGTGATCGGCCTGTTGATTCCCTACACCGACCCGCACCTGCTGCGCAACGACGTCACCGACGTCAGCGTCAGCCCGTTCGCGCTGATCTTCGAGCGCGCCGGGCTGCTGGCGGCGGCGTCGATCATGAACGCGGTGGTGCTGACCTCGGTGCTGTCGGCCGGCAATTCCGGCATGTACGCGGCCACGCGCATGCTCTACAGCCTGGCGCGCGACGGCAAGGCGCCGCGCATCTTCGGCCGGGTGGCGCGCAACGGCGTGCCGCTGTGGGCGCTGCTGGCCACCACCGTGGTGGCGGCGCTCTGTTTCTTTTCGTTCATCTTCAGCCCCAAGGCGGTCTACATCTGGCTGCTGAACACCTCGGGCATGACCGGCTTCATCGCCTGGCTGGGCATCGCGATCAGCCATTACCGCTTCCGCCGCGGCTACGTCAAACAGGGCCGCAACCTGGCCGACCTGCCGTATGTGTCGCCGTTCTTCCCGTTCGGCCCGATCTTCGCCTTCGTGCTGTGCCTGGTCATTACGCTGGGCCAGAACTACCAGGCCTTCCTGGAACACCGCATCGACTGGGGCGGCGTGGCCGCCACCTATATCGGCATCCCGCTGTTCCTGCTGATCTGGCTGGGTTACCGCCTGACCAAGGGTTCGCGCTTCGTCAGCTACAAGGACATGACGTTCCCCGACGCCCGGGCGCGCAGCGCCTATCTGGATTCGGCCCTGCGCGGCGAACCGGCCACGGTCGGGCCGCAGACGGCCCCCGCGCCCGGCACGGGCGGGCAATGAAAAAAGGCCGCGGATGTCCGCGGCCCCTGCATCCGGCCCAGGCCGCCGCGGCAACGCGGCGGCCTTGTTGTTTCCGGGTCACTCGATGTTCTGCGCCTGTTCGCGCATCTGCTCGATCAGCAGCTTCAGGTCCATGGCGGCGCGGGTGACGTCCATGCTGCCGGCCTTGGAACCGAGCGTATTGGCCTCGCGGTTCATTTCCTGGAACAGGAAGTCCAGGCGCTTGCCGGCGCTGCCGGCGTTCTTCTTGCCCGCGGGCTTGCCGCCGCCGTCGGTCAGCAGGTGGCGCAGTTCTTCCAGATGCGAGCGCAGGCGCGACAGTTCCTCGGCGACATCGATGCGCAGCGCGAACAAGTTGGCTTCCTGCGACAGGCGCTCGGACAGCTCGGCGCCCGAAATATGCGTGAAGCCGCCCGGAAAAGCGGTTTCGACGCTTTCGCGCAGCTTGGCGGCGAGCTTGTCGCGGTGGTCGGCGAGCAGTTGCGGCAGATGGTGCTGTACCTGGTCGACGATGGTCGCCACGCCGTCGGCGCATTCGCGCATCATACCGGCCAGGCGTTCGCCCTCGCGCGCGCGGCCATCCTGCAGTTGCTTGAGCGCTTCCTGCGCGGCCTGCATGCAAGCCGCGCCCCACACTTGCGGGTCGAGCGCGTCATTGGCGCGCTGGCCGGGCCAGTTGAACAGTTCGACCAGGCGCGGCGCGGCGATGTCGGGCAGGATGCGGCGCGCGGCCTGCAACTGTTCGGCCAGGCTTTCGAGCCAGGCCGGCTCCAGTTTCGACAGGTCGGTGCTGGTGTTGCGGGTGTAGGACACGCGGATCTCGACCTTGCCGCGCGCCAATTGCGCCGTCAGCAGTTCGCGCAGCGGCGTTTCCACATGACGCAGCTCGTCGGGCAGGCGGAAATAGAGGTCGAGGAAGCGGCTGTTGACGCTGCGCAGTTCCAGCGCCAGCGTGCCTTGCTCCAGGTCAGCCCGGGCGTTGCCGAAGGCGGTCATGCTGCGAATCATGGTGTCGGTATCCTGTTGCTTGTCTTGGATCGGGCCGCGCCGGTTCCGCCGGTCCGCCGAAGCGGGCGAGGGCGGGTATATGCGGCCCGTCTATCGCGGCAGGATACTCCAAACCCGGGCGGGGCCGCGACCGCAGCCCGTACAATGCCGCCATCCGAATCTGATTGGAGTCTTGCAATGACCTCTGCCAACGCCATCGCCCGACCTTCGGGCCGCGCCGTCGACGAACTGCGGCCGTTCAGCCTGGAGCGCGGTTTCACGCGCTACGCCGAAGGGTCGGTGCTGGTGAAGGCCGGCAATACCCATGTGCTGTGCACCGCCAGCGTGCTGGAAAAAGTGCCGCCGTTCCTCAAGGGCAAGGGCGAGGGCTGGGTGACGGCCGAATACGGCATGCTGCCGCGCGCCACCCATACACGCGGCGACCGCGAGGCCGCGCGCGGCAAGCAGAGCGGCCGCACCCAGGAAATCCAGCGCCTGATCGGCCGCAGCCTGCGCGCCGTATTCGACATGCGCGCGCTGGGCGAGCGTACGCTGCACCTGGATTGCGACGTGCTGCAGGCCGATGGCGGCACGCGCTGCGCCAGCATCACCGGCGCCTGGGTGGCGGCCTCCGACGCGGTCGCGCTGCTGATGCGGCGTGGCGACCTGGCGGTCAACCCGATCCGCGACGCGGTTGCGGCGGTGTCGGTCGGGCTGGTGCAGGGCCGTCCGGTGCTGGATCTGGACTACGAGGAAGACTCGGCCTGCGATGCTGACGTCAACGTCATCATGACGGGCGGCGGCGCCTTCGTGGAAGTGCAGGGCACGGGCGAGGGCGCCACCTTCACGCGCGCAGAACTGGATGCCATGCTGGGCCTGGCCGAAAGCGGCATCGCCGGCCTGGTGCGGGCGCAGCGCGCGGCGCTGGCGTAAGCGGCAGGCGCGCTTCGGCCCGATAGCACATCGCGGCACGAGGCGGACATGGCGCGCTCTGCGCGCCAAACAGAACGGGATCACGGCCGTGGGCGGCGTGATCCCGTTTTGGTTTGTCGGCCCGCGCCGATGGCGCGGGGGCAGCGTTTCAGGGCAGCAGGGCGCCCAGCTTGTCGGCCCGCTCCAGGTTCCAGATCGCGCCGATCAGGCCGCGCAGCTCGGCTTCGGTGGCGGCGTCGGCATAGCGGCCCAGGCTCAGCGCCTTGGCCTCGATCTCGTCGCGCGACAGCGTATTGCCCGGATCGCCCTTGGGTTCGTCGACGCGACCGTGCAGCACGCGGCCGTCGCGAGTGTGCACCGTGACCTTGCCGATCCAGCGCTGCGGATAGGCGGCGTCGACCTCCGGATCCAGTTCCATCGTGACCCGGCCGCGGAAATCGGCCACCGCCGGATCGTCCAGCGCGGCATCGAATTCCGGCAGGCCGGCGCGGCCCTGGCGCGCGATCAGGCCCAGCACCGTGCCCATCGAGAACTTGGACTGGTGCACCGTGCGCGGATCGACCACTGGCCCCAGCACGTCGATGGCGCCCTGGTGCACATGCGCCACCACGCGCGCGATATCGCCTTCGGCCAGGTCGTGTTCGCGCAGCACCTGCTGCAGCGCATCGGCCGCCGGATGGGTGTGGCGGCAGGAGGCATGGAACTTGAACGAGGTTTCGGCCAAGGCCCAGCGCGTGCCCAGGCGATCGGTCAGGCGCGCCGGATCGGCATCGCTCGACATGCCGGCGGCCATGCCCTGCGGGCCTTCAAGGATGTGGCGCGCGCCGGTGAAGCCTTCCCGCGCCAGGTAGGCCGCGGCGATGCCGTTGGCGGCGGCGCGGGCGGTGTGCAGTTGCTTGGAGTCGGCGGCGTCGCGCAGGAATTCCCACAGGCCGGCGGCCTGGGTGCCGGCCGAGCCGAAGGCGTCCAGCATGGCGGCCGGCGACAGGCCCAGCAGGCGGCCGGTGGCGGCGGCGGCGGCCAGGGTGCCGGCCGTGCCGGTGGTGTGGAAGATCTTGTAGTGCGAGCGGCCGAGAAATTCGCCGACGCGGATGCCGACCTCGTAACCGGCCACGGCCGCCACCAGCGCGTCGCGGCCGCAGCGGCCCAGCGCCTGGGCCACCGCCAGCACCGGCGGGAACACCACGGCGGCCGGGTGGAACACCGAGCCGTTGTGCACGTCGTCCTGCTCGACCACGTGGGCGGCGGCGGCGTTGACCATGGCGGCGAACACGGGCGAGGTGCGGCGCCGGTTGATCAGGATTTCGCTGGGGCCGTCGGCCGGCCCCATGAGGGCGGCATAGCGGTCGATGGCCAGCACCGGGCGCGACGCGGCGCCCGCCAGGATCGAGGCCAGACAGTCCAGCAGCAGGTCTTCGGCGCGGCGCAGCACCGGCGCGGGGATGTCCTCGAAGCGCAGGTTGGCGGCGAAGGCGGCAAGGGTGGCGCTCGGGGGGGAGATGTCGGAGGTCATGGTCAGAAGGAGCGCGGCAGGCCCAGGATGTGTTCGGCGACGTAGGACAGGATCAGGTTGGTAGAGATCGGCGCGACCTGGTAGAGGCGGGTTTCGCGGAACTTGCGCTCGACGTCGTATTCGGTGGCGAAGCCGAAGCCGCCGTGGAACTGCAGGCAGGCGTTGGCTGCTTCCCAGGAGGCGTCGGCGGCCAGCAGCTTGGCCATGTTGGCCTGCGCGCCGCACGGTTCGTGGGCGTCGAACAGGCGGCAGGCCTCGTAGCGCATCAGGCTGGCGGCCTCGACGTTGATGTGGGCGCGGGCGATGGGGAACTGCACGCCCTGGTTCTGGCCGATGGGGCGGCCGAACACCATGCGTTCCTTGGCGTAGGCGGTGACCTTGTCGACGAACCAGTAGCCGTCGCCGATGCACTCGGCGGCGATCAGGGTGCGTTCGGCGTTCAGGCCGTCCAGGATGTACTTGAAGCCCTTGCCTTCCTCGCCGATCAGGTTGTCAGCGGGGATTTCGAGGTTGTCGAAGAACAACTCGTTGGTCTCGTGGTTGACCATGTTGGGGATCGGCCGGATCGACATGCCGTGCTTGACCGCTTCGTGCAGGTCGACCAGGAAGATCGACATGCCCTCGGACTTGCGCGTGACCTGGTCCAGCGGCGTGGTGCGCGCCAGCAGGATCATCAGGTCGGAATGCTGCACCCGCGAGATCCAGACTTTCTGGCCGTTGATGACGTAGCGGTCGCCGCGGCGCACGGCGGTGGTCTTGATCTTGGTGGTGTCGGTGCCGGTGGTGGGCTCGGTCACGCCCATGGACTGCAGGCGCAGCTCGCCGGCGGCGATCCGTGGCAGGTAATCGCGCTTCTGCGCCTCGGAACCATGCCGCAGCAGGGTGCCCATGTTGTACATCTGGCCGTGGCAGGCGCCGGAATTGCCGCCGCTGCGGTTGATTTCCTCCATGATGACCGAGGCTTCGGTCAGGCCCAGGCCCGAGCCGCCGTATTCCTGCGGGATCAGCGCCGCCAGCCAGCCGGCCTCGGTCAGGGCGCGCACGAAGGCGTCGGGGTAGCCGCGTTCTTCATCGACCTTGCGGAAGTATTCGGCGGGGAACTGGGCGCACAGGTCGCGGACGGCTTCGCGGATGTCCTGGTAGGCGTGGGAGGCTTGAGACATGGGATGGGCTGCGGTGTCGATGGGAAAGTGGAATTCGGGACAGGATCGAATGTGCCGCAAGGGGCCGCGCCTGCCAATTCACAATTCATTAATACGGGGTTCCTGTTCGCAAAAGCGCATTCATGTGACGGCCGTTCGTCATGGACCGGCCGGGGTTGTGTCAAGAAATTGCCAAACTGCATCCCCATAATCGGCCGCATACGCCCCGGTGGCGATGCAACAGATGGATGGATATGCGGAAAAATATCAGAGTGACGACGGCGGTTTCCGCCATTCTGGCGCTGTTCGTGGTGCTGTTCGCGCTGGCCGCGGCGGCCGGCGTCTTCGTGCTGCGGGAGAACCGCGCCGACATCGAGGCGCTGGGCCGGGGCAGCATCGAGCGCGCCAGCGACCTGTCGGACATGACCAGCCGCCTGTTCCAGGCGCGCGCCGCGCTGACCGATGCCAAGACCGCCATGGAAAGCGGGCTGGAGCAAGGCCGTGACCAGTCGCTGGCACACGCCGATGCGCTGCTCAAGCAGGCTGCCGCCAGCCTGGCGCGGCTGCGCGCCAATCCCGATACCAGCGCCCAGGGCGCGCCGCTGTTCGATCAGGCGCTGGCAGCCTACGCCGCCTTTGCCGACCAGACGCTGGCGCCCATGTTCAAGGCCATCAAGGGCTGGAACGGCATCGAGGTCAACCGGCTGGTCGACAACGTGCTGCCGGTGTCGGGCTCGGCCTACGTCAAGCAGGCCGACGCTTATCAGGCCTACGCGCGCCAGCAGGGTCAGGCGGCCGTAGCTGGCGCCAGCCAGACCATGCAACGGGTGACGATGGTGGCGGCGGCGGTGCTGGCATTCGTGCTGGCGCTGGCGGTGCTGATCCGGCTGGCGTTCCGCCGCCGTATCCTGCGGCCATTGAACGAGGCCGGCGCGCACTTCGACCGCATCGCCGACGGCGACCTGACCGGACAGATCGCGGCGCATGGCGATAACGAGATCGGCGTGCTGTATTCGGCCATGCGCCGCATGCAGACCGGCCTGTCGGCGGCGGTGGCGTCGGTGCGCCGCGGGGTCGAGGAAATCCATGCCGGCTCGGGCGAGATCGCCGCCGGCGGCGCCGACATGTCGGACCGCACCGCGCGCCAGGCCGGCTCGCTGCAGGAGGCCGCGGCCAACATGACACAACTGGCGCACACGGTGCAGACCACCGCTGGCAACGCCGACCTGGCCAGCCGTCAGGCCCATAGCGCCACCCAGCTGGCGCAGCGCGGCGGCGCCGCGGTGCAGGAAGTGGTGACCAGCATGCAGGGCATCGCCGACAGCGCGCGCCGCATCGGCGAGATTGTCGGCGTGGTGGACAGCATCGCGTTCCAGACCAACATCCTGGCGCTGAACGCGGCGGTGGAGGCGGCGCGCGCGGGCGAGCAAGGCAAGGGTTTCGCGGTGGTGGCGGGCGAAGTGCGCTCGCTGGCGCAGCGCAGCGCCCAGGCGGCCAAGGAAATCAAGGGCCTGATCGAGGATTCGGCCGCGCGCGTCGAGGCCGGCGTGCGCCAGGTGAGTCTGGCCGGAGACACCATGCGCGACATGCTGGCCTCGGTCGATCGCGTCACCCAGATCGTGGCGGAGATCTCCAGCGCCACCGCCGAGCAGGCGGCGGGCATTGCGTCGGTCAACGACGCCGTGGCCGACATCGAGCGCAGCACTCAGGAAAACGCCGCCATGGTCGAGCAGACCGCCGCCGCCGCGGCCGCGCTGGAGCAGCAGGCCCAGGGCCTGCGGCGCGCGGTATCGGTGTTCCAGATCGTCCCGGCGGCCGCCGGGCTGGCGTCAGGGAGCGAGTTGCGGCAGGGCGGCGCCGCTGTAGCGCTCGGCCACCAGCGACAGGTTCCCATGCTTGACCTTGTGCTTGACATGGGCGGCGGCCGACGCGATGTCCTCCGGGCGGATGCGCTCGCATAGCGAAGGCGTGACGGTGAGCGCGCCGACGCCCAGCGTCACGAACGGGAAGAAGCGCGGCACGCCGTAGCGGTCCTCGGCCTCGATGCCGCCGTTGCGGCGGCCTTGATCGTCGTACAGATCGACGGCGCGCTCATTGAATTCGGCGATGATGCGCTGGATGCGTTCGCGCCAATCGGCGCTGCGCAGCAGCACCACGAAGTCGTCGCCGCCGACGTGGCCGACGAAATCGCGCAGCGGATCGCAATGGCGCTTGATGACTTCGGCGGTCAGCATGATCATGTCGTCGCCGCGCCAATACCCATAGACGTCGTTGAACGGCTTGAAATTATTCAGGTCGCCATAGCAGATGGTGAAATCCGCGGCGTCCTCCAGCAGCGTGGCGATGTGCCGGCTGATGGGGATGTTGCCCGGCAGCGAGGTCAGCGGATTGGCGTAGCGCGCGGCTTCGATGCGCATTTCGGTCACCGAGCGCACCAGCGTCTCGCCGGTGGCCAGACCGTCGTAGCGGCCGTCGCGGGTGATGATCAGGCCGTCCATCAGGTAGCGCTGGTCTTCCGAGATCAGCACATGGCTCAACTGGTCGATCGACACGTCCAGGTCGACCAGCACCGGCTCGGCATTCATGAACGTGGAGCAGGTATCGCGGCCGAACAGCTCGCGGGTGTAGCGCTGCGCATAGTGTTCGGAGAAATCGCGGCGGTTGATGATGCCCACCGGCCGATTGTCGCCATCGACCACCGCCACCGCGTGCAGATTCTTGTGCTCGATGAAGAGGCGGTGCACGTCGTCGTTGGTGTGCTGGTTCAGCAGCGCGGCCGGCGCTTCGACCCGCAGGCTGGCGGCGGTGCCGCCCGCCGAGCGCTGCGACAGCGGGGCGGGCGTGCGCACCCGCAGCGAATCGCGCAGCGGCGGGGTCAGCTCGGTCAGCAGGGCTTCGTCGGGGCGGCCCAGCAGCCAGCCCTGGGCGTAGCGGATCTCCAGGTCGCGCACCACCGCCAGGTCCTCGGCGGTCTCGATGCCTTCGGCGACGATGGCGGTGCCCAGATACTGCGCCACCTTGAGAATGGCGCGCACCATGTTCTGCTTGCGGTCGTCGTGGCCGATGCCGTTGAAGAAATAGCGGTCGATCTTGACCAGGTCGGGCTGCATCTCGGCCCACAGCTGCAGGTTCGAATTGCCCACGCCGTAGTCGTCCAGCGCGATGCGCATGCCGAATTCGCGCAGGCAGGCGAAGGCGCTGCCCAGCGTCGCCATGTGTTCGGACAGCGGGTCCTGTTCGGTCAGCTCGACAATGATGCTGGAGGGCGCCAGCGTGCAATCCTTGAGCAGGCGCAGCGGCATTTCGTCGCCCCACAGGGTCCAGTAGTGGATCAGCGCCGAGCCCGACAGGTTCAGGAACAGCTTGCCGGCGGCGGCGTGCTGGTGGAAGCCCTGGGCGCCGGCGCGAAAGCTGGCCAGCTCCAATTGGGGATGCACGCCCTGGCGGCGGGCCTCGGCGAACAGGGCGTCGGGAAAGTGCAGGGGGGTGTCGACCGGGCCGCGGATCAGGCTTTCATGGCCGTAGATGCGGCTGTGCGACAGGTCGATGACCGGCTGAAAGCGGGGCCTTAGCAGCCGTTCGCGCAGAATGCCGGCCAGGCTGACCGGGACGGGCGCGGCGGCGCTGACGGAAAGAGGGGACGCGCTGGCCGCGGCCGGCCGGGGCAGAGCGTGAAGTGGGTTCATCGCCGGGACATTCAGATACGATCAGTGACAAGATCGGCCATATTGACAATGAAATATGTCGGTGTTGTTGCGCCGCGGACAGGGTTGCTCCCTGACCGCGGCGCCGCGCCCTATACAATTTCGGCCATGACCTCTCCCAAGATTCCCGAATCCCTGCGCCGCGTCGTGCTGGCCTCCAACAACCCCGGCAAGCTGCGCGAGTTTTCCGCCTTGTTCGCGCCGCTCGGTATCGAGTTGGTGCCGCAGGGTGAGCTTGGCGTGCCCGAAGCCGAGGAACCCCACGTCACTTTTGTCGAAAACGCCCTGGCCAAGGCGCGCCACGCCAGCCGCCTGACCGGCCTGCCGGCGCTGGCCGACGATTCCGGCCTGTGCGTGGCCGCGCTGGACGGCGCGCCTGGCGTGTACTCGGCCCGCTACGCCAAGATGCATGGCGGCGAGAAGTCGGACCCGGCCAACAACGCGCTGCTGGTCGAGAAGCTGGCCGCGGCCACCGACCGCAGCGCCTGTTACGTGGCGGTGCTGGCGCTGGTGCGCGCCGAAAACGATCCGCGCCCGCTGATTGGCGAGGGCCTGTGGCAGGGCGAGATCATCGACCAGCCGGAAGGCGCCAATGGCTTCGGCTACGACCCGCACTTCTTCTTGCCTGACCAGGGCCTGACGGCGGCCGCGCTGGAACCCGAGGAAAAGAACCGCATCAGCCATCGCGCCCGCGCCCTGCGCGAACTGTTGAGCAAGCTGAACCAGGCTTGACCACCGCGCGCATACGCGCCGCCCGCCGGAATATCTCGAATGTCCATCACCATCCCCATCCGCAACGACATGGGCGCGGCGCGTCCGCGCCTGGTCACGCCGGCCGGCGCCAGCCTGACCAGCCTGCCGCCGCTGTCGGTCTACGTGCACGTGCCGTGGTGCGTGCGCAAATGTCCCTACTGCGACTTCAATTCGCACGCTACGCCCGACGGCGGGATTCCCGAGCGCGCCTATCTGGACGCGCTGCGCAGCGACCTGGAACAGGCGCTGCCCTCGATTTGGGGCCGCCAGGTGGTGTCGGTGTTCATCGGCGGCGGCACCCCCAGCCTGCTGTCGGCGGCGGGCCTGGATGAGCTGTTGGCGATGCTGCGCGCCTGTCTGAACGTGTGGCCGGACGCGGAAATCACCATGGAAGCCAACCCCGGCACCGCCGAGGCCGGGCGGTTCCGCGATTACGCCGCCAGCGGCGTGACCCGCTTCTCGCTGGGCATCCAGAGCTTTGACGACGCGCAGTTACGGCAGTTGGGCCGCATCCACGACGCGGCCCAGGCCCGCGCCGCCATCGACATGGCGCAGCGCGCCGCGCCGCGCGTCAACCTGGACATGATGTTCGCGTTGCCGGGGCAGACCCTGCAAGCCTGCGTGCGCGACCTGCGCCAGGCCATCGGGTTCGGCACCGAACACCTGTCGCTCTATCACCTGACGATGGAACCCAACACCGTCTTCGCCAAGTTTCCGCCCGAGGACTTGCCGGACGACGACACCAGCGCCGCCATGCAGGACGCAGTCGAGGCCGAATTGGCGGCGGCCGGCCTGGCGCGTTACGAGGTCTCGGCCTACGCCAGGCCGGGTGCGCGCTGCCGCCACAACCTGAACTACTGGGAATTCGGCGACTACCTGGGCCTGGGACCGGGCGCCCACGGCAAGCTGTCGTTCCATGACCGGATCGTGCGCGAGGCCCGGCTGCGCAGTCCCGACTCCTGGATGCGGGCGGCGGCCGCGCGCGACGGCAGCCATCTGGCGGAAAGCCGCCAGGTCGGCCCGGACGAACTGCCGTTCGAGTTCATGTTGAACGCGCTGCGCCTGAAGGACGGCGTGGCGGCCACCCTGTTCAATGAACGCACCGGCCTGTCGCTCGCGGCGATCGCGCACCAATTGGAGGCAGCCGCCGACAAGGGCCTGCTGGACGCCGATCCCACCCGCCTGCGGGCCACGCCGCTGGGCTGGCGCTTCCTGAACGATCTGCAGGAAATGTTCCTGTAGCAATCAGGCACCACAATGGGGCAATCATGCCCCATTATTTGCACCAGAATGGTGCTACATTTTCCCATCGCCTTGTCGCCTCCCCCGGGCAATCCCGGGGGTAAAACCTGGCACGCTTATTGCTTCCCTCTTTTATGCCAGTCGAGCGGCACAGCCCTCGACCCTTTTATCTAATGGAGATGACATGGCAAGCCCGAAAGACGTCCTGAAACAGATCGCCGACAACGAAGTCAAATTCGTGGATTTCCGCTTTACCGATACGGTTGGCCGCGAGCACCACGTGTCGGTGCCCACGAGCGCGATCGATGAAGACAAGCTGGAAAGCGGACAGGCCTTCGACGGTTCGTCGATCCCGGGCTGGAAGGGCATCGAAGCCTCCGACATGCTGCTCATCCCCGACCTGTCGACCGCCAACCTGGACCCGTTCCGCGAAGAGCCGACCCTGATCCTGTCGTGCGACGTGGTCGAACCGTCCGACCTGAAGGGCTATGACCGCGACCCGCGCTCGCTGGCCAAGCGCGCCGAAGCCTACCTGAAGTCCTCCGGCCTGGGCGACACCGCCTACTTCGGTCCGGAACCCGAATTTTTCGTGTTCGACGGCGTGACCTGGAACACCGACATGTCCGGCACCTTCGTCAAGATCAAGTCGGAAGAGGCCTCCTGGTCCACCGGCCTGGAATTCGAAGGCGGCAACACCGGCCATCGTCCCGCGGTCAAGGGCGGCTACTTCCCGGTTCCCCCGGTCGACTCGTTCCAGGACATGCGTTCGGAAATGTGCCTGCTGATGGAACAGATGGGCGTGCCGGTCGAAGTGCACCACCATGAAGTGGCCGGCGCTGGCCAGCTGGAAATCGGCACCAAGTTCAGCACCCTGGTGCAACGCGCCGACTGGACCCAGATCGTCAAGTACATCGTGCACAACGTGGCCCACGCCTACGGCAAGACGGCCACCTTCATGCCCAAGCCCGTCGTCGGCGACAACGGCTCCGGCATGCACGTGCACCAGTCGATCTGGAAGGACGGCCAGAACCTGTTCGCGGGCAACGGCTACGCCGGCCTGTCGGAATTCGCGCTGTACTACATCGGCGGCATCATCAAGCACGCCCGTGCCCTGAACGCCATCACCAACCCGGGTACCAACTCGTACAAGCGTCTGGTGCCGCACTTCGAAGCCCCGGTCAAGCTGGCCTACTCGGCCCGCAACCGTTCGGCCTCGATCCGCATTCCGTACGTGGGCAACCCGAAGGGCCGCCGCGTCGAAGCGCGCTTCCCGGACCCGCTGGCCAACCCGTACCTGGCGTTCTCGGCCCTGATGATGGCCGGCCTGGACGGCGTGCAGAACAAGATTCACCCCGGCGATCCGGCCGACAAGAATCTGTACGACCTGCCGCCGGAAGAAGACGCCAAGATCCCGACCGTGTGCTCTTCGCTGGAGCAGGCGCTGGAATCGCTGGACAACGACCGCGAGTTCCTGACCCGCGGCGGCGTGTTCAGCAACGACATGCTCAACGCCTACATCGACCTGAAGATGGCCGACGTGAGCCGTCTGCGCATGACCACGCACCCGGTCGAATTCGACATGTACTACAGCCTCTGATCGTCAGAGGCCGTGGCTGGGGGAGCGCGATGATGTAGGCAGAAACCAGGGCCGACACCACGCGCACCGCCAGGTCGCCGACCGACAGTTTGCCCCGCCGGCCCCGTGCCGGCGGGCAGGGCGCCGCAGATGAGCGCCGCCGGGCCGGTGTGCCGATTTCCCCCTTGTAGTCATTCGGGTACGTTGAAAATGAATGTAGAAGCTCTCGATCTGCTTGCCACGTCCGTTTTCCTGGTCAACGAACGCGGGCACATCGAATACGCCAACGCGGCCGCCGAGGATCTGTTCGGCCGCTCCCGCAAGCAGCTGTGCGGCCATTCCGCCGCCACGCTGTTCGATAATCCGGAAAACATCCAATCGTCCATCGACCGCGCCGCGGCCGGCAGGTATGCCGACGTCAGGCAACTGGCGTCTTTGCGCCGCGCCACCGAATCGGTGGAAGTGGCGGTGACCACGGTGGGGTTGAGCGGCCAACGCTGGCCCGCCCTGATCGAGACGCGCGAGATCGAACAGCGCGTGCTGGCCGACCGCAACCACCGCCTGGTCGATGAGATCGAGGCGCACCGCGAGTTGCTGCGCAACCTCGCGCACGAAGTCAAGAATCCCCTGGGCGGCCTGCGCGGCGCCGCGCAACTGCTGGAAGCCGAGCTGCCGAGCGCGGCGCTGGCGGAGTACACCCAGGTCATCATTTCCGAAGCCGATCGCCTGCAGGCGCTGGTGGACCGCCTGAGCGGCCCGCAGCGCGTGCCGCTGAACGCGCGGCCGGTGAACATCCACGAGATCTGCGAGCGCGTCTGCGCCCTGATCCAGGCCGAATTCCGCAACGACGTCACGCTGGTGCGCGACTACGACGCCTCCATGCCCGACCTGAAAGGCGATGCCGCGCGCCTGATGCAGGCGGTGCTCAACGTGGCCCGCAACGCCGCCCAGGAACTGGTGGCGCGGCCGCAAGTGCCCGGCCTGGCGCCCGGCGTGGTGACGCTGCGCACCCGCGTCGCCCGGCAGGTCATGCTGGCGCACCGCCAGCATCGGCTGGCGCTGGAGTTGTCCATCATCGACAACGGTCCGGGCGTGCCCGAGCACATCCGCGACCGCATTTTCCATCCCCTGGTCACCGCGCGTGCTGGCGGGACCGGCCTGGGCCTGAGCCTGGCCCAGGATTTCGTGCAGCAGCACGGAGGCATCATCGAATTTGAATCCCGACCCGGGCGCACCGAGTTCCGCCTGGTCCTACCGATGGAGCCCGCAAACTGATGAAACCCGTATGGATCGTCGACGACGACCAGGCCATCCGCTGGGTCCTCGAAAAGGCCCTGGCCCGAGCCGGAGTCCCCACCCGTAGTTTCTCCCAGGCGGCCGACGTGCTTGAAGCGCTGTCGCACGACACGCCCGTCGCCCTGGTTTCCGATATCCGCATGCCCGGTGGCAATGGCCTGGAGCTGTTGCGCCAGTTGAAAGAGCGCCATCCCGGCCTGCCGGTCATCGTCATGACCGCCTTCGCCGATCTCGACAGCACCGTGTCCGCCTTCCAGGGCGGCGCCTTCGACTACCTGGCCAAGCCCTTCGACGTCAACGAGGCGGTGGCGCTGATCCAGCGCGCCATGCAGGAATCGGCCCAGCCCGAAACCCCCGAAGGGCAGGGCGAGGCCCAGAACAACGAGCGCTGGATGATGACGCAATCGTCGTCCACCGCCATGCAGGAAGTGTTCCGCGCCATCGGCCGGCTGGCGCAGTCCAAGGTCACCGTGCTGATCACCGGCGAGTCCGGCACTGGCAAGGAACTGGTGGCGCGGGCGCTGCACGGCCATGGCGTGCGCGCCAGCGGCCCGTTCGTGGCCCTGAACGCCGCCGCCATCCCGCGCGACCTGCTCGAAGCCGAACTGTTCGGCCATGAGCGCGGCGCTTTCACCGGCGCCAACACGCTGCGCCGCGGCCGCTTCGAGGAAGCGCACGGCGGCACGCTGTTCCTGGACGAAATCGGCGACATGCCGATCGAATTGCAGACGCGTCTGTTGCGGGTGCTGGCCGAAGGCAGCTTTTATCGGGTCGGCGGCGCGCAACCGGTGCGGGTCGACGTGCGCATCGTCGCCGCCACCCACCAACCGCTGGAGCAGCGGGTGGAGCAGGGCCTGTTCCGCGAAGACCTGTTCCATCGCCTGAACGTCATCCGGCTGCGCCTGCCGCCGCTGCGCGAACGGGTCGAGGACATTCCGGCGCTCGCCAACCATTTCCTCACCGCCAGCGCCCGCGCGCTCGGTGTCCCGGTCAAGCGCCTGACGCCGGAAGCGCTGGCCGTGCTGACCAAGTTCGACTTTCCCGGCAACGTGCGCCAGCTGGAGAACTTCTGCCACTGGTTGACCGTCATGGCGCCCGGGCAGACCGTCGAACCCGCCGACCTGCCGCCCGAGATCCGCGCCATGGAGCACGCGCCGGCGGCCAGCGCCTTTGCCGCGCGTGCGCAGGCCGGCAGCGCGGTGCCCGCCATCGGCACCGTGGTGCAGCAGGCACCCGTCGGCGCGCTGGCGGCCGACGACGGCGCCCCGCGCAATTGGCAGGACTCGCTGCTGCGCGATGCCCAGTACCGCCTGGAACGCGGCGAACCCGCCGTCATGGCCACGCTGACGCGCCAGTTCGAGAAGATCCTGCTGCAAAGCGCGCTCGATGCCAGCCGTGGCCGGCGCGTCGAGGCGGCCTCGCGCCTGGGGATCGGCCGCAATACCATCACGCGCAAACTGCGCGAACTGGGCATCGAAGACGAGTAGGGCGCGCTTGCCTGGAACACGCGGGCGGCGCAGCGCCGCCCGCGCGCGCTCAGGCCATGCCGAGTAGCCCCTCGCACAGGCGCGGCGACTTCAACTTCTGCAGCCACCACTTCAAGGCCTCTCCCGGCGCCTCCGCGCGCCAGGCGTACGCCACGTGCTCGGTCAGCGACATGCCTTCGTCTGTCTCGCATATCACCAGCATCCCCTGCGCCAGATAAGGCGCCGCCAGGGTCAGCGGCAGATACCCGCATCCCAGGCCGCGGATCTGCGCTTCGATCTTGGCCTGCATGGTCGGCATCACCAGGGTGGGCTGTTCCGCCAGGATGCCACGCGACTGGGGCGGCAGATTGCGCGATGTATCGGCCACCACCACCGCGCAATAGCGCGTGATGTCGGCGCGGCTCAAGGGTTGGGGCAGCGATGCCAGCGGATGATGCGCCGCCACGCAGAAGCCGAACTGCGCCTGCCCCATCGTCTGCGAACGGTAGGGTCCGGTCGGCTCGCCCGCCGCGCCCGCGCCGATCACCAGGTCGGCGCGGTTCGAGGTCAACGCATCCCAGTTGCCGCTCAACACCTCGGTCGAAAAGCGCAGCGTGGTGGCGCTGCCCAGCGCCTGGAATTCTTCGACCAGGTCGTACAACGGCCGCCAGGGCAGCACCGCGCTGACCGCGATGCGCAGTTCCACCTCCCAGCCCGTTGCGATGCGCTTGACGCGGCACGCCAGATCGTCCAGCGACTGCAGCACATGGCGCCCATCCTTGAGCAGGGCCTCGCCGGCCGGCGTCAGCAGCGCCCGATGGCCAGAGCGGTCGAACAGCAGCACATCCAGCCCGTCCTCCAGCTTGCGGATCGCATAGGTCACGGCGGAGGGTACCTTGTCCAGCTCGCGCGCCGCTTTGGCGAAGCTGCCGTGGCGCGCGATCGCATCCACCAGGACGAGCAATTCGGGGGTGATCGGCTGCATGGAGGCGCTCCGGAAAATATCGTTCAAATAATTTGAATGGTTTCTTCAAATCATAGCGTCAAACCGGTCTCGGAGTCCGCGCACAATGTCACTCATGCCGGTTGAGCAGCGAGGCTTTCAGCAAGAACGCAAAGAAAGCCAGAGACCGCCAGACCATTCATTTATTTGAAACAGGAGTCCACCATGCTTACCCTTCGCCGCAGCGCCGAACGCGGTCACGCCAACCACGGCTGGCTCGATTCGTTCCACACCTTCTCGTTCGCCAACTACTACGATCCCGCCCACATGGGCTTCGGCGCGCTGCGCGTGATCAACGACGACCGCATCGCCGCCGGCCGCGGCTTCGGCACCCACGGCCACCGCGACATGGAGATCATCACCTACGTGCTGGATGGCGCCATCGCGCACAAGGACAGCATGGGCAGCGGTTCCACCATCCAGCCCGGCAACGTGCAACGGATGAGCGCGGGCCGCGGCGTGATGCACTCCGAGTTCAACCCGCGCGCCGACCAGGAAACGCACATGCTGCAGATCTGGATCGAGCCGAATGTCACCGGCATCGCGCCGGAATACGAAGAAAAGGCGTTCAGCGACGCGCAAAAGCGCGGCCGCCTGCAGGCCCTGGTGTCGGGTGACGGCGTCGATGGCTCGATGACGATCCATCAGGACGTGCGGCTCTACGCCGGCCTGTTCGACGGCGACGAGGCGGCCGCGCTGGAGCTGGCCCCGGGCCGCCGCGCCTGGGTGCATGTGGCGCGCGGCAGCCTGACGGTCAATGGCGTGGCGCTGTCGGCCGGCGACGCGGTCGCCATCAGCGATGAAACGCGGGTGGCGCTGTCCGGCGGCGACAACGCCGAGGTGCTGGTATTCGATCTGGCCTGACGGCCCGCGCCCGGGCGGACCAACGGTCCGTCCGGCCTGGTTTTCGATACGCGTGGCCGGCCCGCCCGCCATCGGGCGGCGGCGCGGCAGGCGATTCCACAAAGCCCTAACATGGCCCTGAGACGGCCAACCTACAGGAGCAATTCCATGTCCACCTTGTCCCAACCCGGCGACAGCCAGATCGAAACCGTGGTGGTGCCGCGCACCAGCGACCTGGGCGGTTTCGAAGTCCGCCGCGCGCTGCCTTCGGCGCAGCGCCGCACCGTCGGCCCGTTTGTATTCCTGGACCACATGGGTCCGGCCGAATTCGCGGCCGGGTCGGGCATCGACGTGCGCCCGCATCCGCACATTGGCCTGTCCACCGTGACCTACCTGTACGAAGGGTCGATGGTGCACCGCGACAGCGCCGGCAACACCCAGACCATTCTGCCCGGTGAAGTGAACTGGATGACCGCCGGCCGCGGCATCGTCCACTCCGAGCGGTCTTCGCCCGAAAGCCGCCAGGCCGCGCAGCGCCTGGCTGGCTTGCAGATCTGGGTCGGCCTGCCCAAGGCGCACGAGGAAACCGATCCTGGCTTCACCCACTACGGCCTGGACGCCCAGCCGGTGGTCGAAGGCGAGGGGGTGCGCGCGCAGGTCGTGGCCGGCTCGCTGTTCGGCAAGACCTCGGCCGTCAAGACCCATTCGCCGCTGTTCTACGGCGACATGCAGTTGCGCGCCGGCGCCGTCACCGTGCTGCCCGCCGAACACGAAGAGCGCGCCGCCTACGTGGCGATCGGTTCGGTCGAGGTCGATGGACAGGTGTTCGAGAGCGGCCGCCTGGTCGTGTTCGCGCCGGGCCGTCCGGTGCAGATCCGCGCCTGTACCGACGCGCGCTTCGCCGTGCTCGGCGGCGAGCCGCTGGAAGGCCCGCGCTTCATCTGGTGGAACTTCGTCTCCAGCAGCAAGGACCGCATCGAGCAGGCCAAGGAAGAATGGCAGCGCAACCGCTTCGGCCAGACCGTGCCGGGCGACGAGACCGAGTTCATACCGCTGCCCGAGCCGCGCGCCTGACACGGCGCCGGGGCCAGGCCCGCGCCCCGGTGTCCATGGGCTGGAACGCGCCGCGCCGTCCTGGCCGGCGCGGCAGTATGATGCGCATCCCTAACGTGATAACAATCGGGATGGAGACATCATGCAACGCTTTTCCCTGAACGCGCTGCGCGGCCTGGCCGCGCTGGCGCTGGTCCAAGGCGCCGCCGTGGCGCAGGCCGCCGGCTATCCGGCCAAGCCCATCGTATTCATCGTGCCGTACACCGCCGGAGGCACCACCGACCTGGTGGCGCGCACCGCCGGCGCCAAGGTCGCCGAGAAGCTGGGCCAGCCCGTCATCGTCGAAAACCGCCCGGGCGCCGGCGGCAACATCGGCATGGACGCCGTGGCCAAGGCCGCGCCGGACGGCTACACCATCGGCTTCGGCGCGATTTCCACCAACGCGCTCAATCCCTTCGTCTACCCGTCGATGCCGTTCGATCCAACCAAGGATTTCACCGGTATCAGCATGCTGGGCGCGTCCTCGGTGGTGCTGGAAACCGGGCCGGCGCTCAAGGTGGGCAGTGTCAAGGAACTGGTGGCGTACGCCAAGCAGCATCCGGGCACGGCCTTCGGCACGCCCGGCACCGGCACCTCGATGCACCTGGCGGGCGTGATGTTCGAGCAGGTGACGGGCGCCGGCATGCAGCACATTCCCTACAAAGGCAGCGCGCAGGCGCTGAACGACCTGCTTGGCGGGCATCTGCCGGTCATGTTCGACAACCTGCCGGCTTCGCTGCCGCACATCAAGTCGGGCAAGGTCCACGCTTTGGCGGTCACCGGCAGCAAGCGCGCGCCGGCCTTGCCGGACGTGCCGACGCTGGCCGAGCTGGGCTATGGCGGGGCGGTGGTGGACCCGTGGTTCGCGGTCTATGGCCCGGCCGGGATGTCGCCGGAAGTCACGGCCGCGCTGAGCGAGGCGTTCCAGGCCGCGCTGGCGATGCCCGAGGTCAAGGACAAGCTGGAGCAGGCCGGTTTCATGCCGTATGGCTCGACGCCCGCCGAGGTGGAGCGCCTGACGCGCAGCCAGCATGAGTCGTTCAAGGCGCTGTCGCAGAAGGTGAAGCTGTCGGCCGATTGAGCGGCGCACGCCAGTGCCAGCGGCGTGGTCCACCGCGATCGCCGGCCGGGGGCGTGGTCACTGCGGGCCCCGGCCGCGCCGCGGGCGCGCCGATCCGGGGCCGGTGGCTCAACGGCCGCGCGCGAACACCTGTTCGCGCTGCTCGACCAGCGCTTCGCGGCGGATGAAGTCGCGCACGAAGTCGTCGGCCGGGTGGTGATGCAGGTTGTAGGGCGTGTCCCATTGCGCGACGCGCCCGGCCGTCATGACGCCGATGCGATCGGCGATGGCGAAGGCCTCGGCCTGGTTGTGCGTGACAAGAATGGCGGTGTGGCCGGTGGCCTTGAGGATCTCGCGCACCTCGAATGCCAGGCGCTCGCGGGTGTCCACGTCCAGGTTCGAGAATGGCTCGTCCAGCAGCAGCAGGTCGGGCGAGGGCGCCAGGGCGCGCGCCAGCGCCACGCGTTGCTGCTGGCCACCGGAGATCTCGTGCGGATAGCTCTGGGCGACATGCGCCAGGCCGACCAGCGCCAGCATTTCCTCGACCCGGCGGGCGCGTTCGGCGCGTTCCAGGCGGCGCAGGCCGAAGGCCACGTTCTGCGCCACCGACAGGTGCGGAAACAGCGCGTAATCCTGGAACATCATGCCGACCCGGCGCTTTTCCGGGGCGACCTGTTCAGTGGGCGAGGAGATGACCATGCCATCGAGCAGGATGCGGCCGGCGCGCACCGGTTCGAAGCCGGCGATGGCGCGCAGCACCGTGGTCTTGCCGCAGCCGGATTCGCCCAGCAGGCAGCCGATATGGCCGGCGGGCAGGCCCAGCGTCAGGTCCTGCACCACGGGCCGCAGGCCCTTGGGGGTGTCGTAGGCCAGCGAGAGATGATCGAGTTCGAGCAGATCGGGCACGATGTTCAATGTCCCATTTTCAGATTGGTGCGGGCCAGCAGAATGACGGGCAGCAGGCCGGCCAGCACGATGGCCAGCGCGGCCACGGCGCCTTCTTCATAGATCCCTCGCGCCGCCTCGGCATAGAGCCAGGTGGCGAGGGTGTCGAAATTCATGGGCCGCAGCAGCAGCGTGGCCGGCAATTCCTTCATGGCATCGACGAACACCAGCAGGGCGCTGGCCGCCAGCGCCGGGCGCAGCAACGGCAGGTGGACGCGGCGCAAGGTGCCGGCCGAGCTCTCGCCCAGCAGTCGCGAGGCCTGTTCCAGGGAGGGCGGGATACGCGCCAGCCCGGCTTCCAACGCGCCGGTGGAGATGGCCAGGAAGCGGATGACATAGGCGCAGACCAGCGCCGCCATCGAGCCCATCAGGAACAGGCCATTGCCGCCGAACACGGTGGCCACGGCGGTGTCGATCCAGACGAAGGGCGTCAGCAGGCCGATGGCCAGCACGGTGCCGGGCACGGCATAGCCCAGACTGGCGACGCGCGCGCAGGCGCGTCCGGGATTGAAGCCGGCGCTTTCACGCAGCGTGCGGCCGGCCCACGCCACCACCAGGCCGCAGAGCAGGGTGACGAGCGTGGCGCTGAAGGCCACGATCAACGTATTGCCGAGCCCGTTGAGCAGTTGGTTGGAGACGCCGCCCACCAGGTGCAGGCGCTTGTAGGTTTCGACCACCAGGTACAGGGCCGGCGCGACGAAGCCCACCAGCACGGGAATCCAGCCCAGCACCAGCGCCAGCAGCGCGGCCAGGCCGCGCAGCGGGCGCGGCTGCATCGGCCGCATGCGCTGGGTGTTGGCGTAGCGCTGGCGCTTGCGGCCATGGCGTTCCAGCAGGATCAGGCCGATGACGATGGCCAGCATGGTCAGCGCGATCTGCGCCGCCCCGGCCAGGTCCGAGCGCGTGACCCAGGTGGTGTAGACCGAGACGGTCAGCGTCTGCACGCCCAGGAATTCCGAGGCGCCGATATCGTTCAGGGTTTCCAGCAGCGCCAGGCTGACGCCGACCACGATGGCCGGACGCGCCAGCGGCAGCGCCACCCGGAAGAACACGGCGTAGCGGCCGGCGCCCAGCGTGCGCGCCGCTTCCAGCAGGCTGGCGGCCTGCGTCATGAACATGACGCGGGTGCTCAGGTATACGTAGGGATACAGCACGAAGCCCAGCACGAAGATGGCGCCGTAGATCGAGCGCAGGTCGGGCAGGCGGAACTGGCGCGGGCTGTCGTAGCCGAGCAGCGCGCGGATGGCGCCCTGGACTGGGCCGATCGGGTGCAGCAGGTCGAGATAGGCGAAGGCGATGATGTAGGTGGGCACCGCCAGCGGCAGCAGCAGCGCCCACGTCAGCGCGCGCCGCGTCGGGAATTCGTATGCCGTCACCAGCCAGGCCGCGCCGGTGCCCAGCAGGGTCACCAGCACGCCGACGCCGGCCAGCAGCGCGGCGGTGTTGGCCAGTGCCTGCGGCAGGACATAGGTGGCCAGGTGCTGCCAATGCGACAGGTCGCCGCCCAGCGCCCACCAGACCAGGGTCAATACCGGTGCCAGCACCGCCAGGCCGATCAGGGTGGCGCCGGCCAGCCAGCCGGTACCGCGTTCAGCCCAGCGCAAACGTAACGGCCGGGGCAGGGAATCTGTATGCATGCTTCGGGAAAATTGCAGCGAGGAAGACGCCACGTGGGCGGCGCCTATAGTAGCGTCAAGGCCTGCCGCCGCCCGGCCCGGGATTTTCCGGGCGGGCAGGGGCAGGCCTGAATGCCGCGAGACGGCGCCCTCTGGCGCCGTCCTGCCGCGTGTCAGTTGTCGAAACCGACCTTGTCCACCAGTTCACTGGCTTGCTTGCGGTACTTGGCGATCTCGGTCAGGGGCAGGGGATCGACCTTCAGTTCGCCGAAGCTGGCGATGACCGGGTCGAGCTTGACGCCCTTGCGCACCGGGTATTCGTAGTTGGCCTGCGCGTACAGCGCCTGCGCCGGCTCGGACACCAGGAAGTCCAGCAGCTTGATGGCATTGGCCTTGTTGGGCGCATGGGCCGCGACCGCCGCGCCGCTGACATTGACGTGGGTGCCGCCGCTCTTCTCGTTGGCGAAGGTCGGGCGGACCACCTTGATGGCGTCGCCCCACTTGCGGGCGTCGGTGCCGGGTTCGGCGTTCTTCATGTGGCCGACGTAATAGGCGTTGGCCAGGCCGATGTCGCAGATGCCGCCCAGGATGTCGCGGGCCACATCGCGGTCGCCGCCGGCAGCCTTGCGCGCCAGGTTGGCCTTGACGCCGCGCAGCCATTTCTCGGTGGCCTCGGCGCCGTCATGGGCGATCATGGAGGCGACCATGGCGGTGTTGTAGGGGTGCTGGCCCGAGCGGATGCAAACCTTGCCCTTCCATTTCGGATCGGCCAGGTCTTCGTAGCGGAAGGCGTCCAGCTTCAGGTCCTTTTCGACGTACAGCACGCGGTCGCGCAGCGACAGGGCGTACCATTTTCCGTCGGCGCCGCGCAGGTTGGCGGGGATGACCGATTCCAGCGTCTGCGACTTGACCGACTGCGTCACGCCGCCGTCGACCAGGTCGAGCAGGTTGCCGATATCGACGGTCATGAGCACGTCGGCCGGCGACTTGGCGCCCTCGGCCTTGACGCGCTCGAGCAGGCCGTCCTTGACGAACACGGTGTTGACCTTGATGCCGCTTTCCTTGGTGAAGGCGTCCAGCAGCGGCTGGATCAGCTTGGGTTCCCGGGTGGTATAGAGGCTGACTTCGCCGGCCGCATTGGCCGGGACGGCGAAGGCGGCGGCGCCGGCCAGGGCCAGGGCGCGCAGCAGGGTGGTCATTTGGGGACGCATGGACATGAAGGGAACTCCGGCAAGGGAAGCGCGGTGGGCGCAGACGCCGCCGCGGCTCAAAACGGTCTGCTAACGAAAATGATTATCAAGTCAGAGCGGCACGATAACAGGAAGTCTTATCGTATTCAACTACATGTAAGACTGGAGTTAAGACCTTGATTCGATACCGTTGATCCCCATCAATACGGCATAAGGGTATTACGGAATAATGAGAGCAATTATCATCGAGTCCCTGTAGAATAGGGACAACCCTAATACCGGACGCGTCCTTACTAGATACGACATGGCTGCTTTCAATACCGAGCGCGTGCTGAGCGTGCACCACTGGAACGACACCCTGTTTTCCTTTACCACCACGCGTGACGCGGCCCTGCGGTTCCACAACGGCCACTTCGTCATGATCGGCCTGGAAGTCGAAGGCAAGCCGTTGCTGCGCGCCTACAGCATCGCCAGCGCCAACTACGAGGAAAACCTCGAATTCCTCAGCATCAAGGTGCAGAACGGTCCGCTGACCTCGCGCTTGCAGCACCTGAAGGAAGGCGACACCATCCTGGTCAGCCGCAAGCCGGTCGGCACGTTGGTGGTGGACGACCTCAAACCGGGCAAGCATCTGTTCCTGTTCGGCACCGGCACCGGCCTGGCGCCCTTCATGAGCATCATCAAGGACCCGGACGTCTACGAGCGCTTCGACAAGGTCATCCTGGTGCACGGCGTGCGCTGGGTCAGCGAGCTGGCCTACGCCGACTTCATCGAAAACGAATTGCCGAACAACGAGTTCTTCGGCGACGTGGTGCGCGAAAAACTGGTCTATTACCCGACCGTCACGCGCGAGCCGTTCCGCAACCAGGGCCGTATCACCGAGCTCATGGAAAACGGCAAGCTGTGCCAGGACATCGGCATTCCCCAGATCAACCCTGAAACCGATCGCGCCATGATCTGCGGCAGCCCGCATATGCTGGCCGACATCAGCGCCATGCTGGACAAGCGCGGTTTCGTGGTGTCGCCGGGTGTGGGCCAGCCGGGCGACTACGTGGTCGAGCGCGCCTTCGTCGACAAATAAGGCACGGCCGGTCCGCGCCAGCAAAAATCCCCGTCGCGTGCGCGACGGGGATTTTTTTTGCCGGTGCCGCGGGCGAGCGGGTCGCCCGGGGCGGCGCATCATTCCGGCTGGATGCCGGCCTTCTTGATGATCTCGCCCCACTTCTTCGACTCGGCTTGCTGGAACTGCGCCAGTCCGTCGGGCGTGGAAGTGGCCGGATCGGTGCCGGTCTGGGCATAGAACTGCTTGGCCGGCGCGGTCTGGGTGGCCTTGACCAGCAGCTCATTCAGGCGCTTGACCACCTGCGGCGGGGTGCCGGCCGGCGCATAGACCGCGAACCAGTACCCCATCTCGTAGCCCGGCACGCCCGATTCGGCGATGGTGGGCACATCCGGCGCGAGCGGCGAACGGGCCTTGCCGGTCACGCCCAGCGCCCGCAGCTTGCCGGACTTGACCTGGGGCAGGCCGGTAGCGGTGTCGGTGATCATCATGTCGATCTGCCCGCCGAGCAGGTCGGTGACGGCCAGCGGGTTGCTCTTGTAGGGCACATGCAGCAGTTGCACGCCGGCCATCTGCTGCAGCAGTTCCCCGGCGATACGGCTGCTGGAGCTGCCGCTGCCGAAACTCAGCTTGCCGGGCGACTGGCGCGCCAGCGCCAGAAAGTCGCCCACCGATTTGGCACTGGAACTGGGGTTGACCACCATGATCTGGCCGCCCTTGCCGAGCAGCGAGATCGGCGCATAGTCCTTGACCGGATGATAGGTCAGGGTCTTGTACAGGTGCTCATTGGCGGCGTGGGTGGTGTTGGTGGTGATGAGGACGGTGTAGCCGTCCGGGGCCGCGCGGGCGGCGGCCGAGGCGCCGATCATGGCGCTGGCGCCCGGCTTGTTCTCGATCACCACGGCCTGGCCGGTCTGCTCGGTGACGCCCTGGCCGATGGCGCGGCCGATCTGGTCAGTCGCGCTGCCGGCGGCAAATGGCACGATGAAGGTGATGGGTTTGCTGGGGAAGTCCGCGGCCGGATTGGCCTGGGCCAGGGCCGTCAGCGGCAGGGCCGCCAGCAGCAGGGCCAGCCGGCCCTTGAGGGTAAAGCGCATGGTGTGTCTCCTGTTGGGTGTTGTTGTCGTGGTGGGGAAACCGGGTCAGGCCGGAGCCGGCGGGTCGCCGGCGATGTCCGGCAGGCGCGCGGCCAGCGCCGGGCTGACCGCTACCGTCATGTCCAGCAGATGGAAAGACAGGCTCTTGCCGTGGGCGTCCAGATTGAGGGCGTCATTGACGCCGCCATCGAGCACGCCTTCGAGCACGAAATTCATGGCGTGCAGGGTGGGCAGGAGATAGCGGGTGACGCGCACCGGGCGACGGTAGGCGAACCAGTCGGCCACGCGCGCCTCGGTTACTTGCGCCGCCAGCACCGCGTAGCATTCGGGGTCCCAGGCGATGAGGCTGAGGTTGGAGGTGTCGCCCTTGTCGCCGGAACGGCTGTGGCCGAGGCGGTACAGGGGAACGGCGGTCAACGGGTCGGTCATGGCGAGATCTCGTCCAGGAAGCGCCAGCCGCTGGCCACGGCGTCGCGGGGAATGGTGCAGGACACCATGTTCAGGCGCGGGCGCAGCGCGGTGCGGACGCCGCCGCCGCCGGCCGGGCCGCAGGTGTAGAGCGCGGTCACTTCGCGCAGCACGCGCTCGGCCACGGCGCGGTTGGCGTGCTCGCCGGCCACCCGCAGGCGCACGTCGCGCGCGTGGCCGGCGGTGCGAGCCTGGCGCAGGGCGCCTTCGTCGTTGTCGAGAATGCTGACCGCGCCGATCAAGTCGGCGCGCAGGCGCAGCGCGGCGCCCAGGCGCCGATTCACGATATCGGCGGCCAGGCGCGCGCGCGCTTCGGCCTGCACGCCAGCGTAGGAAATCTCGGCCTCGGCCAGCCAGCCGCCGTGGTAGCAGACGTTGACCTTCAGTTCGGCCGGCCGCGCGTGGCCGGTAATGCCGCGCAGCGCCACACGATCGCGGCCCAATTCCTCCACGTGCGCCTGGCTCAGGTCGGCCACCACGTCGGGCGTCAGGTAGCGCGCGGGATCGTGGACTTCGTACAGCAGTTGTTCCTTGACCGTGCGGGCATCCACCATGCCGCCGGTGTCATCGGCTTTGCCGATGACGAATTCGCCGTCGGCCTGGATCTCGGCAATGGGAAAGCCCGCGGCGTGCACGTCCGGCACATCCTTCAGTCCCGGCACGCAGAAATAGCCGCCGCTGACCTGCAGGCCGCATTCGAGCATGTGGCCGGCCATGGTGGCGCGGCCCAGGCGCGGCCAATCGTCCAACTGCCAGCCGAAATGGGCCAGAGCCGGCCCCAGCGTCAGGGAGGGGTCGGCCACACGGCCGGCCACTACGATCTGCGCGCCCGCGGCCAGGGCCTGGGCGATTTCGGCGGCGCCGAGGTAGGCGGTGGCGCTGACCACGTCGACGCCGTCGAGCGCGGCGCCCAGGCGCCGGCGCAACAGTTCGCGTTGGGCTGGGGTGTCGAGCGCATCGCCATGGACCACGGCGATGCGCGGGGCCGGCAGGCCCTGCTGCGCGGCCAGTTCGGCGATGCGGCGCGCCGCACCCACCGGGTTGGCGGCGCCGAAATTGCTGACGATGGCGATGCCGTGGCGCAGGCAGTCGGCCAGCACCGGCGCCACCAGTTCGTCCAGCAGTGGCTCGTAGCCCTGGCGCGGATCGGCGTTGCGCGCCAGTTGCGCCAGCGCCAGGGTGCGTTCGGCCAGGGTTTCGAAGATGAGCGTGCCGCCGCCCCGGGCGATCAGGGATCGCACCACGGCGGCGGCACCGTCGCTGCGGTCGCCGGAAAAACCGGAAGCGCAGCCGATGAACAGGGGACGAGAGGACATAAACATCGCCAGGGGAAAGCCGGAGGCCCACTATAGGCAGCGCCCGATCATCCGTAAAATAGAAATATCGGATCAATTAATCCATAAAACCCATGAATCTATCCGCCCGGCAATTGCGCGCTTTCGTGGCCCTGGCCGACGAGCGGCACTTCACCCGCGCCGCCCAGCGCTGCCACCTGACCCAGCCAGCCTTCAGCGCGCTGATCCGCCAGTTGGAAGACAGCGCGGGACTGCGGCTGTTCGACCGCACGACCCGCAATGTGGAGTTGACGGCGGAGGGGCGCGTGCTGGACGCGTCGGCGCGCCGCCTGTTGGCCGACATGGACCTGGTGATGGAAGACCTGCGCGATCACGCCGCCCGCCGCCGCGGCCGGGTGGCGCTGGCCGCGCTGCCATCGCTGGCGGCCGGCTGGCTGCCGCCGCTGCTGGCGCGGTTCCGCGCCGCGCATCCCGGCATCGCGGTGGACTTGCGCGATGCCTTGCTCGATCCGTGCCTGGACATGGTGCGCGACGGCCAGGTGGATTTTGCGGTGGCCTCGCGGCGCCCGGACATGAGTGAGCTGGACAGCGAGTTCCTGCATGCCGACCGCTATTTTCTGGTGTGCCGGGCCGACCATCCGCTGGCGGCGATGACGCGGGTGAGGCTGCGTGACGTGGCGCGGCACGCGGTGATCCAGCTGGCGCGCAACAGCAGCGTGCGCAAGCACCTGGACGCGGCGTTTGGCGCGGATGCGCCGCCGCCGGTGTTCGAGGTCGAGCACCTGGCCACCGTTACCGGATTGGTACGGGCCGGGTTGGGCGTGGCGGTGGTGCCCGCGATGACGCTGTTCCATTTTGGCGGCCCGGACCTGCGCATCGTGCCGCTGGCGGGCAAGGCCTTGCTGCGGCCGCTGTACCTGGTGTGGCGCCAGGGTCGCAGCCTGCCGCTGGCGGCGCAGGCGCTGTATGACCTGCTGTGGGCCAGCCGCGCCGAGATCGGCGCGGCTTTCCGATGACCAATTGCGGGAAGGCGGCGCCGAAGTGTGGGTAACATGGAAGACTCGGCCGGGCTCGCCTGAACCTTTCGCAAAACCCTATTGCCGATTAAAATCCGATAGTTGTAGCTATCCGTCACCAGAAGGATTCCGCCCATGAGCAAGCAAATCATCCATACCGACGCCGCGCCCGCCGCCGTCGGCCCTTACTCGCAAGCGGTTGCCGTCAATGGCACCAAGACCGTCTACCTGTCCGGCCAGATCGGCCTCGAACCCGGTACCGGCGACCTAGTGTCCGAGAATTTCGACGCGCAGGTGCGCCAGGCCTTCGCCAACATGAAGGCGGTGGTCGAGGCGGCCGGCGGCACGCTCGACAACGTGGTCAAGCTGACCCTGTTCCTGACCGATCTGGGCAAGTTCACCGCCGCCAACGCCATCATGGCCGAGCTGATTCCGCAGCCGTTCCCGGCCCGTTCGACCGTGGGCGTGGCCAGCCTGCCCAAGGGCGCGCAGTTCGAAGTCGAGGCGATCCTGGTCCTGTAACGCCAGCGCGCGTTCGAGCCAGGGGCATCCCATATGCCGGCCGCGGCCGTGGCTACCAAGCGATCCGGCGCCCAAGCCAAAGGCGCCGGCAAAGCCATGACGGATACGGAGCGCAAGCTGCGTAACCTGGGTCTGGTGCTGCCCGAGGACTTCGTGCTGCACCTGCCGCTGCGCTATGAAGACGAAACCCGCGTCATCCCGATCAGCCAGTTGCGGCCCGGCTTTGCCGGCCAGGTCGAGGGCGAGATCACCAAATCCGAAGTCCTGTACCGGCCGCGGCGCCAGCTCACCGCCACCCTGGCCGACGACAGCGGCGAATTGCAATTGCGCTGGCTCAATTTCTACCCCAGCCAGCAGAAGCAGGTCAGTGTCGGCAAGCGCCTGCGCGCGCGCGGCGAAGTGCGCGGCGGCCTGTTCGGACGCGAGATGGTGCATCCGCGGTTGACCAATGCCGATGCGCCGCTGCCGACCGCGCTGACCCCCGTCTATCCCACTACCGAAGGCCTGCCGCAGCTGACGCTGCGGCGCGCCATCGCCCAGGCGCTCGACCGCGCCGACCTGTCCGACACCCTGCCGCCGCAGGCATTGCAGCGTTACGACCTGCCGCCTTTCGCGCCGGCGATCCGCGCGCTGCATACCCCCGCGCAGGGGGAATCGGAGGCGGCGCTGCTGGACCGGGTGCATCCGGCCTGGCGCCGAATCAAGTTCGACGAACTGCTGGCGCAGCAGTTGTCGCTGGCCGCGGCGCGGGCCGCGCGCCGCGTCAAGGAGGCCGAAGCGCTGCCGGCGAGCGACGAGCCGGGCGGGCTGGTGGCGCGGCTGTACCAGGCGCTGCCGTTCAAGCTGACCGGCGCGCAACAGCGCGTGGTGGCCGAAATCTCGGCGGATCTGGCACGGCCGTATCCCATGCACCGCCTGTTGCAGGGCGACGTCGGCAGCGGCAAAACTGTGGTCGCGGCCATCGCCGCGGCCCAGGCCATCGCCGGCGGCGCGCAGGTGGCGCTGATGGCGCCTACCGAAATCCTGGCCGAGCAGCATTTCCGCAAGCTGGTGTCGTGGCTGCAGCCGCTGGGCGTGAATGTCGCGTGGTTGAGCGGCAGCCTGACGGCCAAGGCGCGCCGCGAGGCGGCCGCGGCGGCGGCCGACGGCAGCGTGCAGTTGGTGGTGGGCACCCAGGCCCTGATCCAGGATCACGTCGAATTCCATCGCCTCGGGCTGTCCATCGTCGACGAGCAGCACCGCTTCGGCGTCGGCCAGCGTCTGGCGCTGACGCGCAAAGGCGAAACCGTGCGCGGCCGCATCGTGCCGCACCAGCTCAATATGAGCGCCACGCCGATCCCGCGCACCCTGGCCATGACCTTCTTCGCCGACCTGGATGTGTCGGTGATCGACGAACTGCCGCCGGGCCGCACGCCGGTGCTGACCAAGCTGGTGTCGGACGCGCGGCGCGAGGAAGTCATCGCGCACATCGCGCAGGCCGCGCGGGGCGGCCAGCAGGCTTATTGGGTCTGTCCGCTGGTCGAGGAAAGCGAGGCCCTGGAGCTGCAGACCGCGGTCGATACCTACGAAGGCATGCGGGTGGACCTGCCGGATCTGCGCATCGGCCTGGTGCACGGCCGCCTGCCGCAGGCCGAGAAGGCCGCGGTGATGCAGGCCTTTCGCGAAGGCGAGATCGACCTGCTGGTCGCCACTACCGTGATCGAGGTTGGCGTGGACGTGCCCAACGCCTCCCTGATGGTGATCGAACACGCCGAGCGTTTCGGCCTGGCGCAGCTGCACCAACTGCGCGGCCGGGTAGGGCGCGGCACCGCCGAATCGGTCTGCGTGCTGATCTACCAGACGCCGCTGTCGCAAGTGGCGCGCGAGCGCCTGCGCGCCATGTTCGAGACTTCCGACGGCTTCGAGATCGCGCGCCGCGACCTGGAACAGCGAGGCCCCGGTGAATTCCTGGGCACGCGCCAGTCGGGCATGGCGCTGCTGCGCTTTGCCGACCTGGAAACCGATGCCGAGATCGCCGAGCAGGCGCGCGATGCCGCGGTCTGGCTGCGCGCCGAACATCCCGCCGCCGTCCAGGCGCACCTGGCGCGCTGGATGCGCGGCCGCGAAGACTTCCTGCGGACGTAGCGGACGGACACGCCATGATGAAATTCCCTTTTTCCTGCGCCGTCCGCCGTGCCGGCGCGCAACTCCCGGGGGCCTAGTCCACCATGACTCTGACCGAACTCAAATACATCGTGGCCGTGGCCCGCGAACGCCATTTCGGCCGCGCGGCCGAGGCCTGTTTCGTCAGCCAGCCCACGCTGTCGGTCGCGATCCGCAAGCTCGAGGACGAACTCGGCGTGACGCTGTTCGAGCGGGGCGGGGCCGAGGTGGGCGTCACGCCCATCGGCCAGCGCATCGTGGCGCAGGCGCAGAAGGTGCTGGAGGAAAGCGCCAGCATCAAGGAGATCGCGCGCCAGGGGCATGACCCGCTGGCCGGCCCGCTGCGGGTCGGCGTGATCCACACCATCGGCCCGTACCTGCTGCCGCGCCTGGTGCCGGTGCAGATCGGCCGCACGCCGCAGATGCCGCTGCTGCTGCAGGAGAACTTCACCGTGCGGCTGGTGGAACTGCTGCGCCAGGGCGAGATCGATTGCGCCATCATGGCGCTGCCGCTGCCGGAAGCAGGGCTGGTGATGCAGCCGCTGTACGACGAGCCGTTCGTGGTGGCGGTGCCGCAGGATCATGAACTGGCGCAACGCACGTCGATCGACGCGCAGGACCTGAAGCAGCAGACCATGCTGCTGCTGGGCAGCGGCCACTGTTTCCGCGACCAGGTGCTGGAGGTTTGTCCGGAGCTGTCGCGCTTCTCGGCTGCCAGCGATGGCATCCAGCGCACCTTCGAGGGTTCGTCGCTGGAAACCATCCGCCACATGGTCGCGGCGGGCATCGGCGTGACGGTGCTGCCGGTCACGGCCGTGCCCGAGCAGCCGCCCGCCAACAGCTTGCTGCGCTATCTGCCATTCGAAGGCCATGTGCCGGAACGCCGCGTGGTGCTGGCATGGCGCCGCAGCTTTCCGCGCCTGGCGGCGATCGAGGCGCTGGCGCAGGCTGTCTACGAATGCGAATTGCCGGGTGTGCGAATGCTGTCGGATGAGGCCGCGGCGATGCAGGCCTGAGATCGATATTGCGGGCCGGTTTGCGCGCGGTCAAACCGTGGCGCGCTGACCGGCGCCGGCAACGGATTGCCGCAACCGCGGTGTTATCCTAGTTTTGTCTACCAACCCACAGGGAGCTAGCAATGGCAAAGTCCTCCAAGAAGACCCCCAGCGTTCCGCGCATCAACATCGGCATTTCGGACAAGGACCGCGCCGCCGTGGCCGATGAGCTGTCCAAGTTGCTGGCCGACTCGTACACCTTGTACCTGATGACCCACAACTTCCATTGGAACGTGACGGGGCCCATGTTCAACACGCTGCACCTGATGTTCATGACCCAGTACACCGAGTCGTGGAACGCGCTGGACAGCATCGCCGAACGCATCCGCGCCCTGGGCCACTACGCCCCGGGCACGTACCGCGAGTACGCCAAGCTGTCGTCCATCGCCGAGCCGGACAGCGTGCCGGAAGCGCTGGAGATGGTGCGCCTGCTGGTCAGCGCCAACGAATCGGTCGCCAAGACCGCCCGTGCCGCGTTCGAGAAGGCCGACGCCGCCAACGACCAGCCGACCGCCGACCTGCTGACGCAGCGCCTGGACGTGCACGAAAAGAACGCCTGGATGCTGCGCAGCCTGCTGCAGTAAGCATTGCGAGCGCCGCGCCGCCACCGGCGCGGCCTGGCAGGCGCGAGCCCGCGGCCGTTTTTCCCCCATCCCCCTGCCTAGAATTCTTGATGCGCCTGCCTGTGGCTACCGCATCTGCTTTCACATTTCCGGATGAACTTGTCGGCCGCCGTGGACTGCGGCGGCCGGTGCTCGTATAGGCAGTCATGACCTCCCCTCCGGCTATCAGTCCGGCGGCGATGTGCGGGGTTACCGCGCGGGCCTGTATGGCTCCTGGCGCCAGGACGCCAAAACGTGCAGCGGCTTGTATCTGGACGGTTGGGCGCTCTATAACCGCTTCAACAATACGGTAGCGCGCCGTCGCTGGGCCAGGGCGCCGCCGACACCTTCCTGGAAGTGAATTGGCTGCACACGCCCAAAGCGTATGGCGTGAGCATGGATGACACCCAGGCCCTGATTCAGGGGAGCAAGAACGTGGTGGAACTGAAGGCAGGCGTGGAAGGCAATCTGAGTGAACGCCTGAGCGTATCGGCGAGCGTGACGCGGCAGCAGGGCAGCCTGGGGTTCCGTGACACGCAGGGCTCGCTGAACGTGAAATTCCGCTTCTGAGCACCGCTTCCACGCAGGGCATGACGCAAGCCCCGGGGCGATCCACGTGCGATGATGAACCGCATGCGGATCGCCCGGGAGCTGCGCCGCATCCAGGCCAGGCCGCTCGTGTCATCCGCGGGCCGCAGCGCACCGCAGGGATTTTCCAGGGGCGCGCCTAACATGATATTTCCGGGTATTCAGCGCGTCATCCGTGTCTTGACATTGCAATAAAGACATTTCCCCTGGACGTCCATAGATATTCCAGGCGAATACTCATTCCTTGCAGTTTGATTAAACCAAGATACGAAAACGACTTTATATATCTGCTAACAAGACAAACAATCTCAGTTATTTCAAGTTGTATGGAAAAAGAGATTATTTGAGGGATTTCCCCACGTTTATTACGAACGCGGCGACTTATTTCCACAGCAACGAAAACTTTTAGAAAAAAATTTGCTGTGTACGCGGCCTACGATTCGGTGGCTCGCTACCCCTACGTATGACGGGGTATCAAGTTGTAATCAATTTTGAGTAACGCGTCTGCCTCAGGCGGGAATAAGCCATTTGATCGCGGCATGGCTTCCCGGTTCCTGGGTGTCGGTTTCTAGTGTCTTCGACACGACGAAAACAGTGAGGTCCCCCTTGGTAAAGAGAATCGCAGTGTGCGGTCTTGGATATGTCGGCCTGCCCGTGGCCGTGGCATTTTCCAGGCGTTTTGATGTAGTCGGATTCGATGTGGACAAGCGGCGGATCGCCAGCCTGAAACAGGGAGAGGATTGGACCGGCGAAATCGAGCGTGATGCATTGCTGGCGTCCCCCATGCTGTTCACCGACCAGGTGAGCGAGCTGGTCGGCTGCGATTTCTTTGTGGTCGCCGTGCCGACGCCGGTCGATGAAAAGAACAATCCCGATTTTTCCCTGCTGGTGCGCGCCTGCCGTTCGATCGGCCCGGTGCTGCGCCCCGGCTGCATTGTGGTGTTCGAATCCACGGTGCACCCCGGCGCCACCGAGGAGATCTGCGGCCCCGAGCTGGAAAAGGCATCGGGCCTGCGTTGCGGTATCGACTTCAAGCTCGGCTACAGCCCCGAGCGCATCAACCCGGGCGATCGCGAGCATCCGCTGGAGAAGATCGTCAAGATCGTGTCCGGCCAGGACGCGGCATCGCTGGAGGTCATCGCGGGCGTGTACGAGCAGATCATCGAGGCGGGCGTGCATCGCGCCTCGTCGATCAAGGTGGCAGAAGCGGCCAAGGTGCTCGAAAACACGCAGCGCGAAATCAATATCGCGCTGATGAACGAGATGTCCAAGATCTGCGATCTGGTCGGCATCCGCACCGCGGAAGTGCTGGCGGCCGCGGGCACCAAGTGGAACTTCCTCAAGTTCACGCCCGGCCTGGTCGGCGGCCACTGCATCGGCGTGGACCCGTATTACCTGACCTCCAAGGCGCAGGAGTTGGGCTACCACCCCGAAGTGATCCTGTCGGGCCGCCGCATCAACGACGGCATGGCCAGCCACGTCGCCTCGCGGGTGGTGCAGACCCTGGCCCGCAACGGCCGCCTGAACGCCTCGACCCGGGTCGGCATCCTGGGCATGACGTTCAAGGAAAACGTGCCGGATATCCGCAACTCGAAGGTGGTGGACCTGTATCACGCGCTCGGCGATTACGGCATCACGCCAGTGGCCTGCGACCCGATGGTCGACGCCGACCAGATGCGGCACGAGTACGGCATCAGTCTGGTGGACCGCGACCAGTTCCGCGACATGGACGTGCTGATCCTGGCGGTGCCGCTCCGCGAAACCATGGACAGCATCTGGGAAGACTTGCCCGCGCTGGTCAAGGCCGGTGGCATGGTGTGTGACCTGAAGTCCGTGCTCGATAGCCGCCGCCTGCCGTCCGACCTCTTGTACTGGACGCTCTGAGTCCAGGCCCGCAACCCATCAACCCAGGAGAGGCCCGGAATGACCGCCTTTACCATCGCTCCGATTGGCACCTGCCGCATCCACACGCCGCTGCGCGATGCCGTGGGACGCTATCCGATCAAGCAACAGCTCGGCCGCAATTACGGTTTCGTGCATACCAGCGCCGAGGCGCTGCAGCAGGCCCGCTTCATGTTCGGCCAGGCCGAGATTCCCGTTGACGTGCAGCGCGTGATTTTCCGCCCGTCGAATGGCGAGCAGGCCCGCCGTGGCGTGCACAAGCCGGCCGACCTGTACATGGTCGAGCTGTCTTCGCGCAAGCTGCTGACCGTCGACGGCTATCCGATCCAGTCCAATTACCTGGTGCGCTATTTCAGCGAATTCTTCGCCGACCGCGCGCGCACCCGCGCGTTCTGGTCCCAGGCCAGCGACGAGCGGCTGGCCGAAAGGCGCGCCTGGCTGGACCAGGACCCGGTCTTCAAGAGCCTGTCGGCGGACAATCGCGATCTGCTGGCCCGCATCGTCAAGCGCGAGCAGACGGACGAAGAGATCGAGCAGCAGATGCATGCGCTGGTCGATCTGCTGGGGCGGGACAAGGTCGTGTTCGTCACGCACGTCAATGCCGTGACGCCCGACAATGTGCCGATCGAGCAGCGGGCGCAACTGATTGCGGCGGTGAGCGCGAGCGCACAACGCCTGGGCGTTCCCTGCTATGACCCGACGCCGTTGATGAACAAGATCGGCCAGGCCGAGGCCATGGAAGACGGCGGCCTGGACCTGACCCACTACACCGCGCTGTTCGCCGAGCGGCTGTACACGGAGTGGTACAAGGCCTTCGTGCGGCCACGCATGAGCAATGCCGCGCCGCAGTCCTCCGTGCCCAAACTGGGCGCCGACGAAAGCGCCGAGCGCATCGAGAAGCTCTGGGACGCTGGCGAGCTGCGCGAAGCCTCGCGCCGCCTGCGCGACGTGCTGCGCCGCCATCCGGGCCTGCCCGACCACACGCTGCTGTTCGCGCGCATCCAGGAAGAACTGGGCGACTACGAAGGATCGCTGGCGCTGCTCGGCGGCGCCGACGGCGCGCTGGCCACGGGCAGCAAGGCCGAGCAGATCCTGATGCGCAACCAGTTCAGGCTTGGCCAATACGAGGCGGCGCATTCGCTGGCCGCCGGCCTGCTGGGCGACGAGATCGAGACGCCGGAGATCGTGCGCATCGCGGCGATTTCGGCCGGGCACCAGGGCTTCGTGGACGAGGCCCTGGGCAACTGGAAGCAACTGTTCCGCATTTCTCCGCCGCAGGACGCCACCGCCACGGAAGCGGCCGATACGGTGCTCTCGCTGCTGCAGGCCGGCAGCGACATGGAGGCCATCTTGCGCTGGGTCCATGAAGTGCGCGCCGCCATCCCGTCGCACGGCCGCTGCTTCGCGGTGCTGTGGCGCGACCGCCTGATCGCCGGTGACCGGCCGGGGCTGCGCGCACTGGCGTCGGAAGCGCCCGCGCTCAAGGATGTCGAGGCGTTGGAGCTGGTCAAGGAAGCCACCTGGCGCGGCTGCATCATGGCCGCCGCCGCGCTGGCCGTGTCGTGCAAATTGGCCGACAGCGAGCAGGAAGACATTGCCGCGTGGTTGCGCGGGCAGTCCGCGGCGTGGGCCGAGGAGGGCGCGCAGGCGCTGGAGGAGGGCCGCCTGCGCGATGCCGCCGAGCGCATCTGCGCGCATCGCCTGCTCAACCCCGATGCCCTGGCCGGCGTGCGCGCCCAGCGCGCCTTCGAGCGCGCGATGCGCCTGGGGGTGCGGGCCGCGCTGGTGGCGGGCAATCACAAGGAAGTGATCGACCTGACCGACATCGCGCTCGATACCCAGGTCGAATTTCCCGAGCTGCACGCCATGCGTGGCCGCGCGGCCGATGCGCTGGGCGACAAGCAGACCGCCATGCGGCACCTGGAGCAGGCGGCCGCCAACGAATCCGCGCCGTTCAGCACCCAGTTGCACTTCGCCCGGGTTGCGTTCAACGGCGGCTGGTTCGGCGAGGCCATCGATGCCTACAAGATGGTCCTGGCGCATGCCTCGGCCGACCAGAGCGCCAAAGACGAGGCCGAGCGCCAGCTTGGCAGGCTCGGCCCACGCGCCATCCGCGGCGCCCGGGAAATCCTGTCGGCCGGCGATCCCAAGGCGGCCTGGAACCTGCTCGAACGCGTCGCGCAGTCCTGGCCGCAGATGACGGAAGTGGAGCACGAGAAGCGGCGCATCCTCGCCGTGCTGTACGCGGAATCGCGCGCGCTGGATGCGTCCAGCACCAGCGAGCGGCTGGCGCTGGGCGAGCGGATCCTGCAACTGGTGCCCGACGATCCCATCGGCCTGCGCCTGGCCGCCGTCGGCGCCATGCGCCTGCACCGCTTCGAGCAGGCCTTGCCGTACTGGCGGGCGCTGCAGGAACGTTCGGACAATCCGGCCCAGTACGACCACTACATCCAGCGCTGCCAGGTGTGGATCGACAAGGCCAACCGCAGGAAGGCCGCATGAACCCGCCGCTGACTACCGAACGCAAGCCCGCCGCGTCCGACCTGGCGCAGGTGCAGGCCAGGCTGGAGGAGATCGTCGCGGCGTCGGGGCGGGTCCAGGTCGCGCAGGAGAATCTGGCCGAGGCGCAGGCGCTGGCGCGCGGCCATATGGCCGACTCCAAGGTGCGCTTCCTGCTGCTCAGGTTGAAAGAGGCGGCCGGCCTGAACGAGGGGATGTCCGAACAGTGGGCCACGCTGTTGCGCGAATGCCCCGATGACCTGGAGATCGTCCGTTACTGCGCGACCCGTCTGGTCAAGGAGCGCCGTGTCGAGGACGCCCTGGCGCTGGTCGAGCGGCACCTGCCCGAGTCCACCGACAACCCGTCGCGGCTGTTCGCCCGCGCCAAGCTGTTGAGCGATATCCGGGCGTACGAGCAGTCGGACGAGCTGTTCCGCCGGCTGATCCTGCAGCACACGGACCGCAACATCCGCGTCGAGTTTGCCAAGCGCCTGCGCAAGCGCGGCTTGCTGGCCGATGCCTTCGAGGTGATCGCGCCGGTGGCCAAGCACCTTGCGCCGGGCAGCAAGGCGGCGGAACTGGCCGATGGCCTGGCCAGCGACTATGCCTTCTACCAGCGCCTGGAGCCTGAAACCGCGCTGGCCGGCAAGGACATCCGGATCGTGTCTATGAAGCATGCCATCCTGCATTTCCGCAACCGGCAGATCCCGGAGTATTCGCCCGACAAGCCGGTCTCGGTCGCGCTGGTGACGGGCAGCCTTGGGCCCGGCGGGGCTGAGCGGCAACTGACGCGGCTGGCCGGGGAACTGGCGCGCATGGCGGACACGCCCGACCCGCGCCCGGCCGATGCACCGATGAAGCCGGAGAAGGTCGAAGTGCTGGTCAAGCAGCACAGCGAGCCGGCCGGTTCCAGCAAAAAGCAGGGCCTGGACTTCTTCCTGTCGGTGCTGGTCAAGGCGCGCATTCCGGTCACGGAGATCAACAAGCTGCCGGCGATCTCGGTGGCGCACCAGACCGTGCCGGACGGCAGCCTGGGGCGCTTGCTGGAAAAGCTGCCGCCGCCGGTCCACTATGGCGTGACGCGGCTGGCGCCTGTGCTGCGCGCGAACACGTTCGATGTGGTGAGCCTGTGGCAGGATGGCACCTGCCTGTTCGGTGCGCTGGCGGCTTTGCTGGCCGGGGCGCCGACCATCCATCTGGTGTTCCGCGGCCTGCCGCCAAACATCCGCAAGGACCGCTTCCGCGAAGAGTATCCCGAGCTGTATCAGGCGCTGGCGCAGGTGCCCGGGGTGCACTTCGTCAGCAACAGCCGCAAGGCCGCCGAGGCCTACGCCGACTGGCTCGGCATTCCGATCGTGCGGTTCCACGTGCTGTACAACGGCGTGCCCGACCTGGCCACGGACGCCGCGCAGACCGATCAGGAAAAATGGCGCGCCTTCCAGGAAAGCACGGCCGACGCCACGGAAACCATCGGCGGCGTGTTCCGCCTGGAGCCGGACAAGCGGCCGCAATTGTGGATAAAGCTCGCCGCGCTCTACCTGAAGCAACGCCCGCAGGCGCGCTTCGTGATCGTCGGCGACGGCCGCCTGCACGAGAACATCGTGGCGCTGGCGCAGGAGTTGTGCGTAATGGACCGTTTGCTGCTGGTCGGCCTGTCCAACCACGTGGGCTACTGGTATTCGCAAATGGATGCCAAGGTCCTGTTGTCGCGCTACGAAGGCCTGCCCAACGTGTTGATCGAAGCCCAGCTGCTCGGCGTGCCCGTCGTGTCGACCCCCGCGGGCGGCGCGGGCGAGTGTTTCGAGGAAGGCCAGACCGGACACCTGCTGGGCGATGTCGAGCATCCGGACTTGCACGAGGCCTGCGACAAGGTGGTCTCCATCGTCGACCGGGTGCGGGCCGACGCGAGCCTGAAGGCGCAAAGCCGCGACCGGGCGCAGACCCTGTTCTCGCTGGAGGCCATGCTGGCCAAGTTCCTGAGCCTGTGCATGCCGCTTATGCCGCTCATGCCGCAGTCGGAGAACGACGAGAGCATGGAGTTGCCGCCGATGCGGCTGATGCAGGCCTGAGGCCGCGTCCGACCCTGGTCCTGAAGATAAAGGAAATTATGCAAATGACTGTCCCGGCCGCGGGTCCGCGCCGCCTTGCGGCGCCGGCCCTGCTGCTGATTACCGTGCTCATGCTCGGCGGCTGCCAGCTGCCGCGCTCCGGCCCCATGCTGAGCGAGATGACAGGGGCCCACGACGAGAAGGATGTGATCGTGATGCCGGCCTCGCGCGAGCTTGCGCGCGCGAGCCGGGTGCCCGAAGTCGCCGATTTTCCCGTGCGCTATCGCGACCTGACCCAGGCCGGCTTCGACAGCCTGGTTCCAGGCGACGGCGTCAATGTCAAGGTCTGGGAGCGAGGCGGGCTGGGCGTGTTCGCGGCGGATCCGTCCGGCGTGAGCGATCTGGGCAACCAGCAACTCGACCGCAACGGCAATGTCGTCTTTCCCATCCTCGGCAAATTCCAGGCCGGCGGTATGACGCTGACGCAGTTGCATGACGCCATCGTGGCGCGCCTGAGCCGGCTGGTGGTGGGCGCTGACGTCAGCGTGACGCGCGTGGCCGACGCGCGTGGGCAGATGGTGACGGTGCAGGGCAACCTGACCAAGCCTGGCATGTATCCGATCACTCAGACCTCGCAGCGGCTGAGCAGCGCGCTGGCGCAGGCGGCGCCGGTGCAGACCAATCCCGAACAGCTCGTCATCAGCCTGCGGCGCGACAACCAGGTGGCCTCGGTGCGCCTGTCGGACATCTACCGCAACCAGAATAACGACATTCTGCTGCGCGCCGGCGACGTCATTACCGCGTACGAAGCGCGCGAGTTCCTGACGGTGCTGGGCGCTGCCGGCAACCAGGGGCGCGTGGCCATCAGCAAGCGCAACTACAGTGTGCTGGACGCGCTGGCCGACGCCAGGGGCCTGGACGACAAGACGGCGGACCCGCGCTCGGTGTTCCTGTTCACGCCCGCGCAGGCCGGCGTGGACGGCAAGCCGGATCTGCTGCCGGTGGTGTACCAGTTCGACCTGACCCGTCCGGAGCAGGTGGCGCTGGCGCGCGAATTCAGCGTGCATGAAGGCCAGGCGATCTATATCTCGGATGCGCCGTTCACGCAGGTGCAGAAGGTGCTGTCCGCGTTCCGCGTGACCATGAGCGCCGGCTTCAGCGCCACGCGGGCCATCGACTCGGATTCCGGCTCATCCGGCGGCGTCAGCCAGTGACGTGTCGATGAGTAACGAGGATCGGATCAAGGGGTGGCGCGCGCGCAGGAAAGACAGCCGCTACGCGGTGGGGGCAGGCGTTGCCGCCTGGCGTCTGGACCCTGCCGCGCTGTTCGAGGCCAAGGCCGAGCCGGCCGTCCTGTTCAAGCCTTTGCTGGCGCGCCTGCAAGGCGAACCGCACGATTCCGTGGCCGCCCGGCGGGCGGTCTACGAGGCGGTGCAGGCCGAGTTGGACGCGGAGATCGCGCGCGCCGGAGTCGATGAGACGCTGGCGGATTTCTCCCGGCGGCGCCTGCGCCTTATCGTGCGGCTGCTGGAGCAGGACGTGCGCGCGGGGATCGAGGTCTTCGCGCCCGGTTACATGCCGGCGCGGCTGGTGGCGGAAGACCAGCGCCTGGCCCAGGCGCATGCGCGGCGCGCGGAGCGGCGCCGGCAGGATGAGGCGCGCGATGCGCGGCGCCATGCCTCGCGCAACGATATCGCGCTGCAAATGGCGCTGCCCGCGGGCGAGGCCGGCGATCTGGAGATCCTGCGGGACCGGGTGCGCGGACTGCATGCCGGCCATCATCCGCGCATCGCCGGCCGCGGCTGGCCGGGCGGGCGCACGCTGCTGGCGTTGTTCGTCTACCAGCTGCATGTGATGCATGGCGAGAGCCGGGTGGCGCTGCTGTGGGCGCTGGTCGGGCCGGTGGTGCTGCTGACGCTGATCTCGTCGCTGTACATCCTGATGGGCACGCACTACATCCTGGGCATGGATGTGCAGACCTTCTCGCTGCTGGGCGCCACCACCTGGATCATGTTCCGCCAGATCATTTTCCGCAGCAGCACGGCCTATGTATCGGCCCGCGGCCTGCTGAACTTCCAGGGCGTGTCGCCCTTGATGTGCGCGCTGGTGCAGGCGCTGCTGTATGTGTCGGTGTACCTGGTGGTGTTCGTGGTGCTGATCACTGCCGGCCATGCGCTCGACCTGATCACGCTGCCCCGTAGCTGGCCGGGCTTCATGCTGTATGTGGTGCTGATGGCGTGCTGCGCGGCCGCGATGGGCCTGCTGTTCGGCGCGATCGCGACGTTCTGGCACTTCTTCCTGCGGCTGGCGCCGGTGATCGAGCGCTTCCTGCAGATTTTCTCGGGCGTGTTCTTCGTTTCGGAACAACTGCCCGAGCATCTGCGGCCCTGGATGCTGTGGCTGCCGTTCGCGCACGGCATGCAGTTGTTGCGCTCGGCCTACTTCGACGCCTATACCTCGCACGATGCGAGCCTGGGGTACTTCCTGACCAGCATGGTTTTCCTGATGGTGGTGGCCCTGGCGGCCGAGCGGCTGGCCCGCCCCAACATCCAGCCCATGTGAGCAATGACCATGATCCATCTCAATGGCGTAACGGACAATCCCCTGGCCTTCGGCCACCGGCAGGCGCTGCTAGCCCAGGCCCACCTCGACATTCCGGTCGGGCGCTACGCCTTGCTGTCGCCCGCGCCGGAGCTGCACCGGCAGATCATCGACCTGCTGTGCGGCCTGCGGCCGCCGCGTCAGGGATTTGTGCAGCATGACGGCAACGTGTCCTGGGCAATCGGCCGGCAGGGCTTCATCCGCGGCAAGGCCAGCGGCCTGAGCATGATCGAGCTGGTAAGCCAGATGTACGAGCTTGACGCCGACGCCACCTATGAACTGGTGGCCGACCTGCTCAGCGATCCCAGGATCCTGAGCCGGCCGATGGAGCATTGGCCACTCTATGCGCGGCAGGAGTTTTCGTTCGCGCTGGCGCTGGCGCCGGCGTTCGACGTCTACGTGATCGAAGGGGCCATTCCCTTCGAACCCTGCCGCTTCACCCGTCTGTGGCTGGCGCTGTTCGAAGAACGGCTGGTCGGCCGGACGCTCATTCTTTCCAGTTACCGCCAGAATCAATTGGCGGACTATTGCCTGAAGGGCCTGATTTATGAACGAAGCGCACTCCGCATCGAAGACGACCTCGACCAGTGCATCCAGCAGTTCCCTGCGCGACGATCACGAAGCGAATCCGGAACAGGCGACGACGTTTTCGGCGGCTTCGACGACGGCCAGCTCGGCTTCTGAGCGTGGTTCCGAGATCGAGCGCCGGCGCCATGAGCGGCAGGCCGCGCTGCGCGAACGCCGCCGCCAGCGCTGGATCAATGTCCTCATCGTCATCGCCCCGGTGGTCCTGGCCCTGGTGTATGTGCTCGGCATCGCCACGCCGCGCTATGAAGCGGAATCGCGCTTCTTCGTGCAATCGGGATCGGGCCAGCAGGGCGGCGGCGGCATGGCGGCCAGCCTGCTGACCACGGGAAATTCGGGCGGCATGCTGGGCGGTTTCGTCGACGGCTGGGCGGTCAGTGATTTTCTCAGGTCGCGCGACAGCATGCGACAACTGGACAAGAAGGTTGGCCTGCGCCGCTATTTGCTGAACCAGGGCATGGACCCGGCGAACCATCTGGCCGAGGACTCCAGCGAGGACGATCTTTATCGTGCCTATCGCGCCGCGGTCCAGGTTTCCTTCAACGCACTGGAGCAGATCGACGTGCTGCGCGTGCGCGCCTATTCGCCTGAAGACGCCGAGACCCTGTCCAAGGCCTTGATCGGCCTGGCCGAGGATTTCGTCAGCTCCATGAACGAGAAAGGCGTGGCGGACAAGCTGAAAGTGAGCGAGGAATCGGTCAGGCAGGCCGAACAGAAGGCGCTCGGCGCGCGCGAAGCCTTGACCGCCTGGCGGACCCGGCATGGCAACATCGACCCGACCGCCACGGTGGCGATGCTGCTGAACCTGTCCAGCCAGCTGGAGGCGGAACTGAGCAGCGCCCAGATCAACCTGGACAAGATCCGCGCGATCGGCAACAAGGACCACTTCATGCTCAAGCCCGCCGAAATGCAGGTCGCGGCGCTGAAGAAGCGGCTCGCCAATGTGCGCCAGCGTCTGAGCGGCGAAGGCAACACGGAAGCGAAGCAGCTCAAATCGTACGAAGCGTTGCGCAATATGCAGGCCTTCGCGGATTCGAACCTGACGCTGGCGCAGCAGTCCTACCAGCAGGCCGTGACGGACGCCCTGCGCCTGCAACGTTATCTGTCCATCATCGCCCAACCGGTCTCCACGGACCGGCCCAGCAGTCCGCGCACGGCGGTGCTGCTGCTGCAGGCGCTGGCATTGGGCTTCGTGCTCATGTTCGTGCTGCGCGCGGCGATGGCCTTGCTGAGGGGGTTGCGCCATGGTTGATACGACAATAGAACGCCCCGGCGCCGCCGCGGCGCCGGCTGCCGCAAGCGAAGCCGTCAGCCAGCTGCGCGAGGTGATGGCGCGGCTCCTGGAGGCAGAAGATCCCGCGCCGGCCCTGGCCGCGCTCGGGCCGGCGCTGGCGCGGGTGGAGCAGGGCTGGCGCGATGCGCGCCGCCTGCTGGTGTCGCCGCTCGTGCGGGCCGGCCGCCTGGAGCGGGCGATCGCCGTGCTGGAGCGGCTGGTCGAGGCCTATCCGGCGCGCACCGACGACCGCCGCCTGCTCGCCAGCCTGCTGGGGCGGACCGAGCAGTGGGACCGCGCCATCGCCCAGGCGGATGCCGCCGCCGCGCTGGCCCCCGATGCCGCGCCGTTGCAGGCGGCGCGGATCCAACTGCGCGTGCAGGCCGGCCGTATCGCCGAGGCCGCCAACGTTGCGCGCCAGACCGCCGCCCTGGCGCTGGCCGACCCCGGCGAAGCGCACTGGTGGATGTTGGCCTATTCGCGCCATGGCGATGCCGGCGAGGCCGCCGCCATCGCCACGGCCCTGCGGGCGGACGATCTGCCGAACGCGCGCGTGGCCACCGTGGCGGTGCGCGCGCTGCTCGACGACGACAGGGTCGAGGCGGCGATCCAGCTGGGCAACGCGGCGCTGGACGCGGATCACGACGCCCCGGCGCTGCGCGCGTCGCTGGGGCTGGCGCACCTGCGGCGCGCCAGCGACGACGACCGCAAGCGGCACGCCCTGACGCATTTCGAGGCCGGCCTGAAGGCGGCGCCGGCCGACGTGCGGCTGTTGACGCTGCATGGCGAAACGCTGCTGCGCGCCGGCCGTTACCAGGATGCCGTGGCGCCGCTGCGGCAGGCCATGGAACTGGCGCCAGAACTGGAGCAGACCCGCGCCCTGTACGCGCGGGCACTGCGCTACACGCTGCAGTACGGCGAAGCGGCCGACCAGCTGTTGCGGCTGCTCGATAAATCGCCGGATAAGCCATTGTGGCAGCGCGCCGCCATCGGCGCGCTGTCGCAGGCAGGGCGCAAACAGGAGGCGGAGGCCTTGTTCGCGCGCTATGTGGCGCAACGCGGCCAGGCATTGCCGGCGACATTCCAGCACGCCCTGGAGCAGTTGGAGCATGAGCTCGATACCGCGCCGATACCGCAGGCCCGCCTGGACTGGGCCTGGTCGCTGCGCGGCGACGCCACGGCCGACCGCACGCAATGGGAGCGGCGCGCGCGTTGGGGCCATTTGGTCGACCACCTGCTGTTCGATTGGCTCGAATGCCGTGAAGACCATGTCGAGCAGGCCATGCAGGTGCTGGGCGAGCTGGATACCGGTGAGCGTTTCTTCGCGCCGCTGCTGGCAAGTGGCCGGGGCGTGGTGGTCGCCACGGCGCACGTGGGGCCCATGTATGCCGGCCTGATGGCGCTGGAATTGCTGGGGATTCCCTCGCGCTGGCTGGCGACCGCGCCCAGCATCGCCCAGAGCAGCTATGCCGCCGCTCTGATTTCCACCGCCGACCAGACCGAGGCGCAGGTCGCCAAGGCCTGCATGCGCGCGTTGGCGGCGGGCAATGTGCTGTGCCTGGCCGTGGATGGGGCGGCCAACCCGGCCGCTCCGCGCACTTCCTTCGAAGGGCAGTCAGTGACCTATTCCAGCTTCGCGGCCCACCTGGCGCATCGCCAGGGCGTGCCTTCGGTGTTCTATACGCCGCGCTGGGAAAACGGCCGCGTCGCCTACACGCTGGAAATGCTGCCCGCCGTGGCCCCCGGCGAAGATGCCGATACCTACGCGCGGCGCTGGCAGGCGGCATATTTCAAGCACCTGCGCGCGCATGTGGCCGGCCCGCCGGAAAACCTGCGCCTGAGCGGGGGCATCTGGCGCCACGTACAGCCCGCCGACCGGTCCGCGCAGCCTCAGGGAGTGAAGTTCGCATGCAACCAGGAATGATTTCGAGACAGGCGGCGCCGGACGTGGCGCCGTCCCGGACCCGGCGCGGTCTGTTGCGGGCGCTGGCCTGGCTGCCGGCGCTGGGCGTGCTGTACGGCGGCGCGGCCGGCGCCAGCGCAACCTGCGCGGTGCCGGACGCGCAGTGTGCCTTTGTCTCGGCGCTGTTGCAACAGCGCGAAGGCTACGGCGCCCGGGCCACGGGCGGCCTGGGCGGGCGCTTCATCGAGGTCACCTCGGATCAGGACGCCGGACCGGGCACGCTGCGCGCCGCGCTGGCGCAGGCCAGGAAGGGGCCGGTCTGGATCCGCTTCGCCTCGGACATGACCATCGTGCTCGATTCGCAGCTGCGCGTGCCGTCCAACACGACCATCGACGGCCGGGGCAAGCGCGTGGTCCTGATCGACGACGGCCTGGGCGTGTATGGCAGCACCAATGTGATCCTGACGCATCTGACCATCGATGGCCGCCTGAACCGGCTGACGCAGGCCGTGAACATCGCCAACGACAGCCGCGACGTGTGGGTCGACCACATGGACCTGTCACGCATGTCCGACCGGCTGCTGAACGTCAAGAACGGCTCGACCGACGTCACCATTTCCTGGACCAAGTTCCATAACTCGAACAAGGTCATGCTGCTCAACAACATTACCTCGAAGAACCTGTTCGCGAACTACGATCGTGATTCGATCGCGCGCGTGACGCTGCACCACAATTATTTCTTCAACACGGTGCAGCGCAACCCCAGAGGGCAGTTCGGCACGTTCCATCTGTTCAACAATCTGCTGGAGAACTGGGATTTCTACGGCATGAGTTTCAGCCTCGAAGCCAAGGCGCTGGTCGAAGGCAATATCTTCAAGAATGACGCGCGGCGCCAATGCGTGGAGCCGGCCTTCTTCCCCACGGTGGAAGGCGTGAACGTGAATTACTGCCGTTACATCCCCACGGCCGCCCGGCGCAGCGCGCTGGACAACGGCGCGTCCGACGCGGGCGCCTATCGGGCATTGAAGGCCACGCACGGCTACACCCGCGACTACAAGGCATTCCTGCGCCTGAGGGACAACCTTTACCTGGGGGATGCGAAACCGGTGTTGCAGGACTACCGGCCCGAGGCCGCGCCGACGCCGCCATATTGCTACGGATACGAAAAGCCCTCGGCGGAACTGGCGGACAGGATTCGCAAGTTCGCGGGCAACACGGACGGCGCAACGCCATTGCCGGCGGCGCGGATCGGGGCGGGCTGCGGCGGCTGAGCGGCGGCGGCGGGCCGGCAAGGCCGTCAGGCCGGGTGTTGCCAGGGCCGTTCGGGAATCGGCGCGATGCGCTCGGGCGGCGGCGAGACGCGCCACGAGGCGCGCCGGCGCAGCGCGGCGAACAGCTTGAGGCCTTGCGGCCAATCCGCCAAGCCGCTGTCGGCGTTGAGGTGGCCGCCGCCGGCAATCACGACCAGGCGGCTGCCCCAGTGCTCGGCAAAGGCGCGCGCCCGTTCCAGCCTGCAATAGGGGTCGTTGTCGCTGGCCACCACCACGCTCTGGAACGGCAGCGAATGGCGTGGCACCGGCGCGAATCGACGCAGGCAGTCGGGCGCGTCGGGGCGCTCGACGTCCGCTGGCGCCACCAGCAGCGCGCCGGCAACCTTGGCGCGCAGCGGTACCGGCAGCGCCACGCTGATCAGGCAGCCCAGGCTGTGGGCCACCAACAGCACCGGGCTGCGGGCCTGGTCGACCTGCGCGGCGAGGGCGGCGATCCATTCGGCGCAGACCGGATGCTCCCAATCGCGCTGGCGCACCCGCACGGCGTGGGGCAGCAGGGCGGCCCAGCGCGATTGCCAGTGTTCCGGTCCGGAGTCTTTCCATCCGGGGACGATGATCGGTTGGAGTCTCATGGCGGCCATGATGCCGCGCCGCCTTACCAACGCAAACGAATAAATGCGCTTTTGCATATACCGCGGCGGGTATAAGGGCGATGGCCCGCGATGCGGCGCCGCAATATCGGCGACGGCGCCGCGCGGGTCCTGGAACCCCTGCAAAAGCCGCTATTTTTCAGTGTATGCTTGCCCTGCTAATGCAACGTAACGGGGCGTGACGATTACATTTCCGGCTGTCCGCCCGGTTCATAAACCAACGATTACAAGCCATTAAAGGAGTGCACTCATGAAGCAAGCATTTCGTCTGACCCCGGTCATCGCGGCCCTGGGCGTCGCCGCGGGACTGGCGTTCAGCGCTGGCGCGCAGGCGCAGACCATCAAGATCGCCGTGGTCGGCCCCACCACCGGCCCCGTCACCCAGTACGGCGACATGGTGCGCGAGGGTGTCGACACCGCGGTGGAACGCATCAACGCCGCTGGCGGCGTCAACGGCAAGAAGCTCGAAACCGTGGTCATCGACGACGGCTGCGAACCCAAGCAGGGTCCGGTCGCCGCCAACCGGGTGGTCAACAGCAAGATCGGTTTCGTCGTGGGCCACGTGTGCTCGGGCGCCACCATCGCCGCCGCCGACATCTACAACAACGAAGGCGTGGTCATGATCACGCCTTCGGCCACGTCGCCGGCCCTGACCGACGGCAAGAACTACGAGTTCATCTTCCGCACCATCGGCCGCGACGACCAGCAAGGCCCGGCCGCCGCCAAGTTCATCCTGGACAAGATCAAGCCCAAGAAGGTCGCCGTGCTGCACGACAAGCAGTCGTACGGCCAGGGCATCGCCACCGCCGTCAAGAACGATCTGGAGAAGGGCGGCGTGCCCGTCGCGATCTTCGAAGGCATCAACGCCGGTGACAGCGACTACTCGGCCGTCATCACCAAGCTCAAGGGCGAAGGCGTGGACTTCGTCTACTACGGCGGCTACCACCCCGAAATGGGCCTGCTGCTGCGCCAGGCCGCCGAACAAGGCGTGAAGGCCAAGTGGATGGGTCCGGAAGGCACGGGCAACCCGGACATCAACGCCATTGCCGGGGACGCGGTCGAAGGTATGTTGCTGACGCTGCCGGCCGACTTCACCCAGAACGCCGCCAACGCCGAGATCGTCAAGGCCTTCGCCGCCAAGAAGCGCAATGCTTCGGGCGCGTTCCAGATGACGGCCTACGCCGCCACCCAGGTCATCGCCGACGGCATCAAGGGCGCCGGCAGCGAAGACCCGACCAAGGTCGCCAAGTACCTGCACGCCAACACGTTCGACACCCCGATCGGCAAAGTCAGCTGGAACAAGCAGGGCGACCTGACGAACTTCCAGTTCGACGTGTTCGTGTGGCACAAGGACGGCTCCAAGTCGGTCTACAAGTAAGCGTCCGGCGCGTGCGGCGGGCGCGCCGCGCGCCTGGCGCCAGACTCCCCGGCCGGGCCGGAAGCATCGTCTTCCGGCCCGGCTTTTGCTTGGGCGGCAAGCACCGGGAGCCGGGCCGCCGCCCTGGCGGTCGAGCGCCGCTCGCGCCGTTTTGCGTAGAATGCGGCGAAATCGAATTCCCTTTTCCTGTCCGGACCCCCCATGACCAAGGCCTTGCTAGTCGAAGACGATCCGAAGCTGTCGCGCCTGATCGCGCAGTTCCTGGAACAACATGGATTCCAGGTCGCCCAAGCGTATCGCGGCGACCACGCGGTGGAAGCGTTCCGCCGCCACGATCCGGCCATCACCATTCTCGACCTGATGCTGCCCGGCCGGGATGGGCTGCAGGTCTGCCGCGACCTGCGCGCCTTCTCGGCGGCGCCCATCCTGATGCTGACCGCCCGCGAGGACGACCTGGACCAGATCCTGGGCCTGGAGTCGGGCGCCGATGATTACGTCATCAAGCCGGTCGAGCCGCGCGTGCTGCTGGCCCGCATTCGCGCGCTGCTTCGGCGCCACAGTCAGCTGGATGAACCGCCGGAGCGCCTGGAATTCGGCCCGCTGGTCATCGACCGGCGCACGCGCGCCGTGGTGCACGCCGGCGCCGAGGTCGATCTGACCACCATGGAGTTCGAAATGCTGTGGGCGCTGGCCAGCCAGGCCGGTCAGGTGTTGACCCGCGACGACCTGCTCAACGCCGTGCGCGGCATCGAATTCAACGGCCTGGACCGCAGTGTCGACGTCTGCGTGAGCAAGCTGCGCCGCAAGCTGGATGACGATCCGCGCGACCCGGCGCGCATCAAGACCGTGTGGGGCAAGGGCTATCTGTTCTCGCCCAAGGCGCACGAGGGCCGTGATGATTAAATTCGTCCTGCGGCTCTTCGTGGTGCTGGCGGTGGGGTTCGTGATTTCCAACGAAGTCGTGGACCGCTCGGCCAACTACCTGTTCGAGCCGGTCAGCGACGCCTATACCCGCGAGTCGGTGCGCGGGCAGATGCACAGCCTGGTGCGCGAGCTTTCCCAGGTTGAACCCGGCGCGCGCGCCGCCTACATCGAGCGGGAGCTGGCGCCGTACTACGGCCTGGGCCTGCGGGTCTTCAATGCCTCGGACTACAACGCCAGCGACAAGGAACGCCGCATCGCCGCCAGCGGCGATTTTTTCATCCGCGACAAAATGCAGACCTTCGTGGCCGCTATCCCCGGCCCCGGCGACCAGTGGCTGGAGGTCAGGCTGCCGCCCGACCCCTCGTTCGGCCCCTGGGTGGTAGCGGCGATCTATTCGGCCCTGGGGCTGCTGCTGTGCGCCTTCATGCTGGTGTGGGCGCTGCCGATCTGGCGCGACCTGGAGGCCTTGAAGACGGCGGCGTTGCGCATGGGGCAGGGCGATCTGCGGGCCCGTGCGCGGCTGTCGCGCCATTCCAGCATCGGCAATCTGGGCGACACCTTCAACCAGATGTCCGAGCGCATCGGTGCGCTGATCGGCAGCCAGCGCGAGCTGACCAACGCGGTGTCGCACGAGCTGCGCACGCCGATCGCGCGTCTGTCGTTCGAGCTGGACATGATCGAGCGCGCCGGGGCGCCGGCCGAGCGCAAGCGCCTGATCGAAGACATGAAAAGCGATGTCGCCGAACTCGACAGCATGGCTTCCGAATTGCTGATGTACGCGCGCCTGGAACACAAGGATGACGGCGTCGCGCTGCAGGCGCAGGATGCGCGCGGCTGGCTCGATGGCGCGATGCAGCACGCCAGCTTCCAGGCCGGACAATCGGGTGTGCGCTGCGAAGTGGCGCTGTGCCAGGTGCGCGAAGTGCATCTGCACCAGCGCTATATGACGCGGGCCTTGCTGAATCTGCTGCAGAATGCCATCCGCTATGCCGGCAGCCGCGTGCAGGTCAGCCTGGTGTCGCCCGCGCCGCGCGCCTACGTGCTGATGGTCGATGACGATGGTCCGGGTATTCCGGTGGCCGACCGCGAGCGCATTTTCGAGCCGTTCATCCGCCTGGACGAAAGCCGCGATCGCGGCACCGGCGGCACCGGTCTGGGATTGGCGATCGTCAACCGTGTGGCGCGCTGGCATGGAGGCACCGCCGAGGCCGCCGACAGTCCGCTGGGCGGAGCCCGCTTCATCGTCAGCTGGCAGGCCGCCTGAAACGCGCGCCGTCCCGGCGTAGCGGGCGCGGCGCGTCCGCGGGGCAGGCGTGCCCCTGTCATCCGGCACGCCTTTAACAAACTTCACAATCTGCCCGGCGGTTTTTCACAAACTCGATACAAAGCGGGAAAGATCGGCGCGCAGGCGCTGACTAGCATGACGGCAGTTCTTCAAAGAGGCCGCCGTCCCCGCCATGTTTTCGCTCACCCGCCTGGCCGCCGTCGCCACGCTCCTGATCGCCGTTGGCGGCTGCCAGGGCATGGGCCCGGCCGCGCCGCCCGCCATCGCCCAGGGCGATTACCCGGCGGTGGTGGCCTATCTGAAGCAGCGCATCGCTCACGACCTGGACGCGCAAGGGGTGCCCGGCCTGTCGATCGCCATCGTCGATGATCAGCGCACGGTCTGGAGCAGCGGCTTCGGCTACGCCGATCCGGCGCGCCATCGCAACGCCACCAGCGATACGTTGTACCGGGTCGGCGCGATTTCCAAGATTGTGACCGCCGCCAGCGTGCTGCGCGCGGCCGACGACGGCCGCCTGTCGCTGGACCGGCCGGCGGGGCAGGCGCTGCCGCCCTGGCAGGTCGAGCCGCGCCGCGCCGCCATGCACTGGATGGGCGCCCATCCCTTCACCGCCCGCCGGCTGTTGGCTCTGCGCCCGGACACGTCCGTGGACACCATGGGCCGGGCCCGCGCCGATATGGGCTACGCGCTGCTGGGCGAAATGGTGGCGCATGCCGCCGACGAACCCTTCGAGGCCTACGTGCGGCGCACGCTGCTGCAGCCGCTGAACATCTCGCGCACGGGCTTTCGGCTGGCGGCCGCTGGCGGCGAGGCGCGCGCGTTGCGCGCGGCCGGCTATCGCCGCGGCGTGCCGTGGATCGAGCAACCGCAGACCAATGAGGCGGCCGAGGGCCTGTGGGCCAGCTCGGCTGAGATGGCGCGGTTTTCCAGCATGCTGTTCGCCGGCGGCCTGTACCGGGGACGCCGCGTCCTGAACGAAGATTCCGCGCGGATCCTGCTCGATCTGGAGACCGTGGCGCACGGCATCGGGCTGGAGTGCCGCCTGGCGTTGTCCTGGCTGGCGGCGCCCTGTGACGGGGACGACGTCGCGGGCCTGACGCTGCGCGATCACCGTGGCGCCACCGAGGCATTTCATGCGCGCTGGCTGCTGGACCCGCACGAAAAGCTGGCGGTACTGGTCATGAGCAATGCCGACAGCGCCGAGCCGCTGGTGGCCTCGGTCTCCACCCTGGCGATGGACCTGATGCGCCAGGCCAAGGGGAGCCCGCAAGAGTAGTGGCGCCGCGAGCGGGTCGCGGCGTCTGGCTGTATCCCTCCAACCTCGTTTCCCGGATGCATTTATGAAGCGATATTCCTCCAAGTCCTCGATGCGGCGCCTTGCCGGCGCGGCGAGCGTGCTGGCGTGCCTGCCCGCGTTGTCGTGTGCCGCCGGCGGTCCGCAGGTGGCCGACAATTCGGTCTACGGCTCGCGCGGCGCCAGTTCACGCGGCATCGAGGTGTCGACCGGCGCGCCCAAGCCGGCCGATGAGTGGAAGTTCTATGGCACGCTCGGCGTGGGTTACGCGCCGCGCTACAGCGGTAGCGATGAAAGCGCCGCGTTGCCGATCTTCGGCCTGGGTATCCGTAGTCCGGGCGGCTTTTTCCTGGACACGGAGCGCGGCCTGGGCTGGCAAACCGAGGCCTTGAACAGCACTTTCCGGTTCTACGTGGCTCCCAGCGCCTCGCGCCGAGACCACAAGAAAGGTACCGAAGGCTCGAACCAGCTGCGCGGCATGGGCGATATCAAGAGCCGCGCCGAGATCGGCATGGACGCCGAGACCCAGTTGGGGCCGGTGACGCTGTCGGCAACGGTGGTGCACGCCTTCAAGAAGGGCGATGACCGCGACGTGGGCAGTGCCTACACGTTGTTCAACCTGGGCGCCAGCACCACGGTCTACGAAGGTGCGGCGGGCGCGCTGTCGCTGTCGCTCAGCGGCGATTTCGGCGACGGCAACTACATGCGCACCTGGTATGGCGTCAGCGAGCGCCAGTCGTCGCGGTCGGGGTATCGCCGCTACAAGCCCAAGGGCGGCCTGGAAAGCGTGGGGCTGGGCGCGACCTGGGTATTGCCCTTGAGCAAGGCATGGTCATGGTCGGTGGCGGCCGAGGCGCGCCGCCTGTACGGCGATGCTGCCGACAGCCCGATCGTGAAGGACCGCAACCAGTACTCGATCGGCACCATGATCACGTACACGTACTGAGTTTGACGGGCGCGCTGGCCCGTCCCGGCGCGGGACGGGCAGGGCGCGGCGCTTACAGTCCCAGGACGCGGCGGCCGCTGTCGGCCTCGAACCAGTGCAGCGGATGGCGGCCGTCGGGGCCGACGTTGACGCGGTCGCCGACCTTGGCGGAGGCTTCGGACAGCTGGCGCGTCGTGCAGCGCACCACCAGGGTCGATTTGCCGCAGCGGCAGTGGACCAGTTGTTCGGAACCCAGCGTTTCGACCATTTCGACTTCAGCCGGCACGCCTTGCGTGTTCAGCAGCATGTGCTCGGGGCGCATGCCCATGATGACCTTGCGGCCGCGCACTTGCGACGGCACTTGCAGCGGCGAGATCTCCAGCGCCAGGCCGTCGGTGGTCTGCACGGTGCCGTCGCCGGCCACGTTCACTTCCATCAGGTTCATCGGCGGCGAGCCGATGAAGCCGGCCACGAAGGTGGAAGCGGGCTTTTCGAACACTTCCATCGGCGTGCCGATCTGCTCGGGCACGCCCTGGTACATGACGATCATGCGGTGCGCCAGCGTCATGGCCTCGACCTGGTCGTGGGTCACGTACAGGCTGGTGGTGCCCAGGCGGCGGTGCAGCTTCATGATTTCCAGGCGCATCGCCACGCGCAGCTTGGCGTCCAGGTTCGACAGCGGTTCGTCGAACAGGAACACCTTGGGCTCGCGCACGATGGCACGGCCCATGGCCACGCGCTGGCGCTGGCCGCCCGACAGGGCGCGCGGGCGGCGGTCCAGCAGGTGGCTCAACTCCAGGATCTGGGCGGCGACGTCGACGCGCTTTTTGATCTCGTCCTTGGAGAACTTGCGGATCTTCAGGCCATAGGCCATGTTCTCGAACACGGTCATGTGCGGATAGAGCGCGTAGTTCTGGAACACCATCGCGATGTCGCGTTCGGCCGGTTCGAGATTGTTGACGACCTTGTCGTCGATCACGATTTCGCCGCTGGTCACGGTTTCCAGGCCGGCGACCATGCGCATCAGCGTGGACTTGCCGCAGCCGGAGGGGCCAACGATGACGATGAATTCACCGTCCTTGACATCCATGTCGATGCCATGGATGACCGGCACGTTGCCGGCATAGGTTTTCTTGACGTTGCGAAAGCTGAGAGTAGCCATGAGTTATTCGTATCGGAGTCGTTGTCGTGGGGGCAGCAAGCCGAGGACGCGGCGTGGGGGCCTCATTTTTCAGTGTCGACCAGCCCCTTCACGAACCATTTCTGCATCAGGATGACGACCAGCGCCGGCGGGATCATCGCCAGCATGGCGGTGGCCATGGTGATGTTCCATTCGGTCACGCTGTCGCCGCCGCTGATCATGCGCTTGATGCCGATCACGACGGGGTACATGTCTTCCTGCGTGGTTATCAGCAGCGGCCACAGGTATTGGTTCCAGCCGTAGATGAACTGGATCACGAACAGCGCGGCGATGCTGGTCTTGGACAGCGGCAGCAGCACGTCGCGGAAGAAGCGGATGGGGCCGGCGCCGTCGATGCGGGCGGCTTCGATCAGCTCGTCCGGAACCGTCAGGAAGAACTGGCGGAACAGGAAGGTGGCCGTGGCCGAGGCGATCAGTGGCAGCGTCAGGCCGGCGTAGCTGTTGAGCAGGCCGAGGTCCGCCACCACCTTGTAGGTGGGCGCGATCCGCACTTCTACCGGCAGCATCAGGGTGACGAAAATCATCCAGAAAAAGAACATGCGGCCGGGGAAGCGGAAGTACACCACCGCAAAAGCCGACAGCAGCGAGATCGCGATCTTGCCGATGGAAATCGCCAGCGCCATGATCAGGCTGACGTACATCATGCGGCCCACCGGCGCGCCGGACGAGCCGCCGCTGGAGCCGCCGAACAGCGCCTGCATGTAGTTGTCGACGAAGTGCGGACCGGGAATCAGCGACATCGGCGCGGAGGCCACTTCCTGCGCGGTCTGGGTCGACGCGACGAAAGTGACATAGAGCGGAAAGGCCACCATCGCCACCCCGCACAGCAGGATGACGTGGGCCAGAATATCCAGCCAGGGACGGCGTTCAACCATTGTTATCTGCCTCGAAAATCAATACTGCACTTTGCGGTCGACGTAGCGGAACTGCACGACCGTCAAGGCAATCACGATGAACATCAGCACCACCGACTGGGCCGCGGACGAACCGAGGTCCAGGCCGCGGAAGCCGTCGCTGTACACCTTGTAGACCAGGATGGAAGTCGACGTGCCGGGACCGCCCTGCGTGGTGGTGTCCACCACCGCGAAGGTGTCGAAGAAGGCGTAGATGATGTTGACCACCAGCAGGAAGAAGGTGGTGGGCGAGAGCAGCGGGAACACGATGCTCCAGAAGCGGCGCGACGGGCTGGCGCCGTCGATCGCAGCGGCTTCGATGAGCGAGCGCGGAATCGATTGCAGGCCGGCCAGGAAGAACAGGAAGTTGTACGAAATCTGCTTCCAGACCGCGGCGATCAGCACCAGGACCATTGCCTGGTTGCCGTCCAGGCGCGGGTTCCAGTCGACACCGGCGTGGCGCAGCGCCACCGCCAGGATGCCGACCGAGGGCGAGAACAGGAACAGCCACAGCACGCCGACCACGGCGGGCGCGACGGCGTAGGGCCAGATCAGCAGGGTCTTGTAGAGCCCGGCGCCGCGGATCACGCGGTCGGCCATGACGGCCAGCAGCAGCGACACGCCCAGGCCGACCACCGCAACCAGGATCGAGAACACCGCCGTGACGCGGAAGGAATCGAGGTAGGCCTGTTGAGAGAACAGTTCCATGAAGTTGTCGAAACCGACGAATTCGGACGACAGCCCGAACGCATCCTCCAACCGCATCGACTGCCACATGGCCTGGCCGGCGGGAAGGAAGAAGAAGACCACGGTAATGACGATCTGCGGCAGGAGCAGCAGATAGGGCAGAGTCTTATGCCCGAAGACGACACGTTTTTCCATAGGGGGAACCCAAGGTACGAAAAGCGGCGGTTGGATTAACCGCCGCCTGATGAATCCGCCGCCGGGGTGGGCCGGCCGCCTGCGGCGCGGGGTGCGCCGGTACTCATAAAAACACGATAGGCTTAAAGCCCTTAAATGACCAGGGCTTTAAGCCATCTTTGCAAGTCCCTGCCGCGCAACGGAAATTGTGCGGCGCGGGACCGGCTGGCAAGCTTCGGAATGGGCGTTACTTTACACTTTTCTCGAACTTTTCCAGCAGTTCATTGCCGCGCTTGACGATGTTCTCGGCGCCGTCCTTGGCCGAGACCTTGCCCGCCACGATACGCTCGATTTCGGCGTCCTCGATTTCACGGATCTGCGGCAGGAAGCCCAGGCGCAGGCCGCGCGATTGCGCGGTGGTTTCGACGTTCAATTGCTTGACGCCGACTTCGGTGCCCGGGTTCTTGTCGTAGAAGCCTTCCTTCTTGGTCAGCTCGTAGGCGGCCTTGGTGACCGGCACGTACCCGGTCTGCTGGTGCCAGCGGGCGGCGATTTCGGGGCTGGCCAGGAACTTGAAGAACGCCGTCACGCCCTTGTAGGTTTCCGGCTTCTTGTTGGCGAAGACCCACAGCGAAGCGCCGCCGATGATGGTGTTCTGCGGCGCACCCTTGACGTCGGCGTAGTAGGGCAGGGTCGAGGTGCCGAACTCGAACTTGGCGTTCTTGGCGATGTTGGCGCGCAGGCCCGAGGAACCGGTGATCATGGCGCACTTGCCGCTGATGAACAGCGAGTTCGGCTCGTCGCCGCGGCCGCCGTACATGAAGATGCCTTCCTTGCCCAGCTTGGCCAGGTTTTCCAGGTGGCGCACGTGCAGCGGAGTGTTGATCGCGATGCGGGCGTCCAGGCCGCCGAAACCGTTGTCCTTGGTGGCGTACGGCACGTTGTGCCAGGCCGAGAACGTTTCCAGCTGGACCCACGACGGCCACGAGGTGGTGTAGCCGCATTCCTGGCCGGCGGCCTTGAGCTTCTGGCCGGCGGCGGCCAGCTCTTCCCAGGTCTTGGGCGGATTGTCGGCGTCCAGGCCAGCCTTCTTGAAGGCGTCCTTGTTGTAGTAGAACACCACGGTCGAGCTGTTGAAGGGCATCGACACCAGCTTGCCGTCGGCCGACGAGTAGTAGCCGGCCACGGCGCCGATGAACTGCTTCGGATCGATCGGGTTGCCGACTTCTTCCGACATCTGCTGCACCGGCTTGATGGCGCCCTTGGCGTACATCATGGTGGCGGTGCCGACTTCGAATACCTGGAGGATGTCCGGGGCGTTGCCGGCGCGGAACGCGGCGATGCCGGCGTTCATCGATTCACCGTAGTTGCCTTTGTAGACAGCCTTGACCTGGTAGTCGGGGTTCTTCTTGTTGAACTCATCGACCAGGCCGTTGACGCGGTCGCCCAGCGCGCCTTCCATCGAGTGCCAGAACGTGATCTCGGTGGCCGCGTGCGCGGAAGCGCCGGCGAAGGCCGCCATGACGGCGGCGAAAGTAAGGGCAATTCGGTGGGATCGCATGAGAGGTTTCCTCCAGTTGGTCGTGTCGCGCCGGGGGTTGTCCGGGCGCGGAAAACACGTCACCTTATGAATTGTTTGTGACAAAACCGTGACTTTCACATCACTTAAAACGCCTGTCAAATTGCGCGTTTCAGGCGCGAACGAACATTTTTCCTTTTTTCCCGCAGGGGCCGACCGGTTTACAATCGCATCCCATGAAAAACGAACTTTCGATTGCGTTCATTGGCGGCGGCAATATGGCCGCCGCGCTGGCTTCCGGCCTGGCGGGCAAAGTATGCCCCGCCGGAAGCATTCATGTCATTGACATTAACCAGGATTCGCACGCTGCCTGGCAAGCCCGCGGCATGACCACCGCGAGCGCCCCGGACGAGGCCCTGGCGCGGTGCCGCGTTTGGGTGTTCGCGGTCAAGCCACAGAACATGAAAGAGGTTGTGGCTTCCACGCGTCAGTGGTTGCGCGACGACACTTTGGTGGTAAGCGTTGCGGCCGGCATCCGCGCCGACACCCTGGCTGGCTGGCTCGGCACGCCCGCGGCGCCGTGGCGCCGCCTGGTGCGCTGCATGCCCAACACGCCGGCGCTGGTCGGCGCCGGCATCACCGGCCTGGCCGCGCTCGATGGCGTGGGGCAGGCCGACCGCGACCTGGCCGCCCGCATGCTGGCCAGCGTCGGCGAGGTGGTCTGGGTGGCCGACGACGCCGCCCTGGACGCCGTGACGGCATTGTCGGGCAGCGGCCCAGCCTATGTGTTCCTTTTCCTCGAAGCCCTGATCGCGGGCGGCCAGAAGGTCGGCCTGACGGCCGAACAGGCGCGCCAGCTGGCGCTGGGCACCTTCGCCGGCGCCACCAGGCTGGCGGCCGAATCGTCCGATCCGCCCTCGGTGCTGCGTGAGCGCGTCACCTCCAAGGGCGGCACCACCGCGGCGGCGCTGGCGGCGTTCAATGCCGCCGGCTTCACCGGCATCGTCGAGGACGCCATGGCGGCCGCCGCGCAGCGTTCGCGCGAACTGGCCGAGGAGTTCGGCAAGTGAGCCACGCCGCCACGCGCTTCGCGCCCATGAGCCGGACCCAGTTCGGCATCGCGGTGCTGTGCATGGTGCTGGTGGTGGTGGGGTCGAACATCCTGGTGCAAGTGCCCCTGAACGACTGGCTGACCTGGGGCGGCCTGTCGTATCCGGTGGCGTTTCTGGTCACCGACGTGCTCAACCGCCGCTTCGGTCCGGCGGCGGCGCGCCGCGTGGCCTGGTTCGGTTTCGCCGCGGCGCTGGTGGTTTCGGTGTGGGTGGCCTCGCCGCGCATCGCGCTGGCCTCGGGCCTGGCCTATATCTGCGCGCAATTGGTGGACATCCAGGTGTTCGACCGCCTGCGCGACCAGCGCTGGTGGCGCGCGCCGCTGGTGTCCGGGGTGTTGGGCGCCGCGCTCGATACCGCGGTGTTCTTCAGCGTGGCCTTTGCCGCCACCGGCGCGCCCTGGCTGAGCTGGATGCTGGGCGACCTGGCGGTCAAGCTGGCGGTCAATATCAGCATGCTGGCGCCGTTCCGGGCGTTGATGTGGAATCTCGCCAAACCGGCCAACGCCTGATTTTTTTCGAAAATCGGGCGATTATTATTAACGGGATAATCATTATTCGTAAGACTCGCGTAAGTACTGTATGAAAATGCGAAGTCAAACAATGTATTAATGATTATTCATATAAATCGCCTGCCATCCAATGGTCCGCGGCGCCAGCCGCAATCCCAGGCGCCACGCGGATTTCTTCTGCGTTTTCACATACTTGTCGCGTCTATCCGTCACGATTAAAAGTTGTTCTTCAAATATTGGGGATTACACGCAGTGACAGTATGTCGGCTTGCTTCCAGAATACCGGCCACACAGTGTTTTCGCCCAAGAAGCCGGCGACGGGCGATGCGGGTTTAGGGGAATCCACCCGATACTCCGTATCGAACAGAGCCGCTCAAAACCTCGCTGGAGAACTCCGCATGAAGTTTCTGCATCGCCTTACCCCGGTAGCTATGGCATTCGGGGCGCTCGCCCTGGCAGGTTCCGTGCACGCCGCCGATACCATCAAGATCGGCATCCCGCAGCCCATGACGGGCCCCAACACCCAGTACGGCGACCAGATCCAGGCTGGCGCGCTGACTGCCATCGAGACCATCAACGCCAAGGGCGGCGTCAAGGGCAAGAAGCTCGAACCCATCCTCATCGACGACGGCTGCGAGCCGAAGCAGGCCGTGCCGGCCGCCAACCGCGTGGTCAACTCCGGCGCCAAGTTCGCCGTGGCCCATGCGTGCTCGGGCGTGACCGTGGCGGCCGTCAACGTCTACGAACAGGAAGGGATCGTCGGCATCACGCCGGGCGCCACGTCGCCGCTGGTGACCGACACCATCAAGCCGCACTTCTTCTTCCGCACCATCGGCCGCGACGACCAGCAGGGGCCGTACGCCGCTCGCTATATCGCCAACACCCTCAAGCCCAAGAAGGTCGCCGTGCTGCACGACAAGCAGACCTACGGCTCGGGCGTGGCCACCCAGGTCAAGGACACCCTGGACAAGGAAGGCGTGAACGTCGCGATGTTCGAAGGCATCAACGTCGGGGACAGCGATTACTCGGCCATCATCACCAAGCTCAAGGCGGCCGGCGTCGATCTGGTCTACTTCGGCGGCTACCACCCCGAGCTGGGCCTGCTGTTGCGCCAGTCGCGTGAGCAGGGCCTGAATGTCCAGTTCATGGGTCCGGAAGGCACCGCCAACCAGGATCTGGTGGCGATCGCCGGCCCGGCCATCGACGGCCTGCTGGTGACGCTGCCTGCCGACTTCACCAAGCTGCCGGGCAACGAGAGCATCGTCAAGGCCTTCAAGGACGCCAAGCGCGATCCGGACGGCGCCTTCCAGATGCCGGCCTACGCGGCGGTGCAGATCCTGGCCGACAGCATCAACGCGGTGGGCGAAGACCCCGCCAAGGTCGCCGATTACATGCACAAGACCACTTTCAATACCGGTATCGGCAAGGTCGAGTACGACGCCAAGGGCGATCTGAAGAACTTCGAATTCGCCGTTTACAAATGGGACAAGAACGGCAAGAAGACCCAGCTGTAAACTCCCGCGATTCCGCCGGCGTGGTGCCGGCGCGAGGGCCTGTCGTCGTCGATGTGCCGTAATCCGCGTAGCGATGCGCCAAAAGCGCTGTGCGGCCGGCGCGCGATGAAGACAGGCCCTTAAAATACGCCCAGGTTTCCGGCTCCGGGTCTCTCTACCGGAGCCGGAACTATTTGGAGCATAGAGAAATAATGTCCGACCTCATACCCCAACTTACCCAGCAATTCTTCAACGGATTGTCTCTGGGCGCGATCTACGCGTTGATCGCCATCGGCTACACAATGGTCTACGGCATCATCGGTATGATCAACTTCGCCCACGGCGAAATCTACATGATCGGCGCCTATGTCGGCCTGGTCACCCTGACGGCCATCGGCACCAACAGCGGCTTGCCGGTGCCGTTCATCATCGCCGCCATGCTCCTGGTGGCCATCGTCGTCACCGGCGTCTATGGCTTCAGCGTCGAGCGCGTGGCGTATCGCCCGGTCCGCGGCAGCCCCCGCCTGGTGGCGCTGATCTCCGCCATCGGCATGTCGATCTTCCTGCAGAACTGGGTCGCGCTGGGCCAGGGCGCGCGCGACATGGCGGTGCCATCGCTGGTGTCGGGCGCGGTGCAGTTCCAGATGGGTACCGATTTCGACGTGACGGTGCCGTATTCGCGCATCATGATCATCGTGGTGACCGTGGTGCTGATGGTGGCGCTGACGCTGTTCATCAAGTATTCCCGCATGGGCCGCGCCTCGCGCGCCTGCTCGCAGGACATGCACATGGCCAACCTGCTGGGCATCGACACCAACCGCGTGATTTCCTTCACGTTCGTGATGGGCGCGATCCTGGCGGCGGTGGGCGGCGTGCTTATCGCCATCACCATCGGCAAGCTCAACCCCTTCATCGGCTTCCTGGCCGGCATCAAGGCCTTCACGGCGGCGGTGCTGGGCGGCATCGGCAGCATCCCCGGTGCCATGCTGGGCGGCGTGCTGCTGGGGCTGGCCGAAACGTTCGCGGCCGCCTATATCTCGTCGCAGTACAAGGACATCGTGGCGTTCTCGCTGCTGGTCCTGATCCTGCTGTTCCGTCCCACCGGGCTGTTGGGCAAACCTGAGGTGGAAAAAGTCTGATGTCGAACAACAATCTCAAAAACGCCACCATGGCGGCGGTGCTGACCGCCGTCATCGTCACCCCCATCTTCGGCCTGGAACTGGTGCGCCAGGGGGCCCGGACATCGATGCAATCGCATTGGTCGCTGGTGGCCATCGCCGCCGCGGTCGTGTTCGTGTTCCAGCTGTTGCGGCCATGGCTGACCCGGCCGCTGCGCCAATTCAAGGCAAGCCTGCCGACGCTGCCGTCGGCGCCGGCCAAGAACCACAAGCTGCTGATGCTGTTGCTGTTGGCGGTGGCGGTGACCTGGCCGTTCTTTGCCGGCCGCAGCTCGGTCGACATCGCCACCCTGGTGCTGATCTACGTGATGCTGGGCCTGGGTCTGAACATCGTGGTCGGCTTCGCGGGCCTGCTGGACCTGGGGTTCGTCGGCTTCTATGCCGTCGGCGCCTATACCTATGCCTTGCTGTATCACTGGGGCGGCTGGAGCTTCTGGGAAGCGTTGCCGTTCTCGGGCGCGATGGCGGCGTTGTTCGGTTTCGTCCTTGGCTTCCCGGTGCTGCGGCTGCGCGGCGACTACCTGGCCATCGTGACACTGGGCTTCGGTGAAATGATCCGCCTGCTGCTGATCAACCTGAACACGCTCACGGGCGGTCCGGATGGCATTTCGGGCATTCCCAAACCGTCGGTGTTCGGCCTGGAAATGACCCGCCGCGCCAGCGAGGAGGGCGCCACCACGTTCCATGACTTCTTCGGCCTGACGTTCCAGAACCAGCACATGGTGATCTACCTGTACATGATGGCGCTGCTGCTGGCGCTGATCACGCTGCTGGTGTCCACGCGCCTGATCCGCATGCCGGTCGGCCGCGCCTGGGAAGCCCTGCGCGAGGACGAGATCGCCTGCCGTTCGCTGGGCCTGAATCCCACCCGCATCAAGCTGTCGGCGTTCACGCTGGGCGCAACCTTCGCCGGTTTCGGCGGCGCGTTCTTCGCGGCGCGCCAGGGCATGGTCAACCCCGAGTCGTTCACCTTCATCGAGTCGGCGCTGATCCTGGCCATCGTGGTGCTGGGCGGCATGGGCTCGCAGGTGGGCGTGATTCTGGCGGCGATCCTGCTGACGGTGTTGCCCGAGCTGGCGCGCGAGTTCGCCGAGTACCGGATGCTGATGTTCGGGCTGGTGATGGTGTTGATGATGATGTGGCGTCCGCAGGGGTTGTTGCCCATGAAGCGTCCCCACGTGGAGCTGGCTAAATGAGCGAGGCATTGCTGAAAGTATCCGGGCTGACCATGCGTTTCGGCGGTCTGCTGGCCGTTGACAGCGTGGCGTTCGAAGTCAAATCCGACGAGGTGTTCGCCATCATCGGCCCCAATGGCGCCGGCAAGACCACGGTGTTCAATTGCGTGGGCGGGTTCTATTCGCCGACCGCGGGCGATATCGTGATGGACGGCAAGCCGATCACCGGCCTGCCGAGCCACAAGGTGGCGCGCCACGGGTTGGTGCGCACGTTCCAGAACGTGCGGCTGTTCAAGCAGCTGACGGTGCTGGAGAACCTGCTGGTGGCGCAGCACACGCAGGTGGAATCGCGCCTGTTGCCGGGCCTGCTCAAGACCAAGGCCTATCGCCAGGCGGAAACCGAGGCCTTGTCGCGCGCGGCGCAGTGGCTGGATTTCATGGGGCTGCGCGAGTATGCCAACCGCGAAGCGGGCAATCTGGCCTACGGCCACCAGCGCCGCCTGGAGATCGCGCGCTGCATGATCACCAAGCCGCGCCTGCTGATGCTGGACGAGCCGGCGGCGGGCCTGAATCCGCAGGAGAAGCGCGACCTGCAATCGCTGATCGACCAGCTGCGCCGCGAGTTCGGCGTGGCGGTGCTGCTGATCGAGCACGACATGAGCCTGATCATGGGTATTTCCGACCGCATCCTGGTGATGGAGCACGGCAAGCCCATTACTACCGGCACCCCCGAGCAGGTGCGCAACGACGAGCGCGTCATCAAGGCGTACCTGGGGGAGGAATAAATGCTGAAGCTGGAAAACATCCACACCTACTATGGCGCCATCCAGGCGCTGAACGGCGTGTCGGTGGACGTCAACCAGGGCGAGATCGTGACCCTGATCGGCGCCAACGGCGCCGGCAAGACCACCTTGCTGATGACGGTCTGCGGCAACCCGCGAGCCAAGGAAGGCACGATCACCTTCGAGGGCGAGGACATCACCCACAAGGATACGCACCACATCATGCGCAGTGGCATTGCCATTTCGCCGGAGGGGCGGCGCGTGTTCAAGGATCTGACGGTGGCCGAGAACCTGAAGATGGGCGGCTTTTTCTCCAAGCGCGAGCAGATCCAGGAGGGCATCGACCATGTCTATGGCCTGTTCCCGCGCCTGAAGGAACGGGCCAGCCAGCGCGCCGGGTTGATGTCGGGCGGCGAGCAGCAGATGCTGGCGATCGGGCGGGCGCTGATGACGCGGCCGCGATTGCTGTTGCTGGATGAGCCGACGCTGGGACTGGCGCCGCTGGTGATCGCGCAGATTTTCGACATCATCCGCGAGATCCGCGAGCAGGGCGTGACGGTGTTCCTGGTCGAGCAGAACGCCAACAAGGCGCTGCAGGTGGCGGATCGCGGCTACGTGCTGGAGAACGGGCGGGTCGTGCTGCAGGATACGGGGGCGAATCTGCTGGTCAATGATCAGGTGCGTAAGGCGTATCTGGGCGGGTGATTCGAATTACGGTTTATTCCCCGCGAAGGGAAATTTGGGCGCTACTGCAAGGGGCGCCCTTTTTTTGTCTTGCTGGGCATGCTGCTTTGTAGGTCGCCCGAGGCGGGCGGCGCCCTGGCGAGGCGCGCCAACGACTGCGGTCCGGCGCGCTCGCTCCGGACTGCTGCGTCGTCATCTTGGTCCGCCTTCGGCGCCCCTATGCCGCGATGCGTTGCTCGGGCTGGTCGGCCAGGTAGTGCGCGATGGCGGCGCGGGCCAGGGCGTCGATGGAGTCGGTCAGGGTGATACCGAGGCTGGGGCGCAGGGCGTGGGGCACGGCCAGCGGCAGTTCGGTGCAGCCCAGGACGACGGCATCGGCGCCGCGCGCCTTCAGGCGGGCAATGCCGTCGGCGGCGGGAGCGAAGGCGGCGTCGAGCTGGTTGCCCTTGACGGCGCGGATCGAGGCCATGCAGTAGCGCTCGACCTCCTCGTCGTCGGGGACGATGCATTCGTAGCCCTGGGCTTCGAGGTGGCGCTGGTAGAGACCGAGCTTGAGCGTGGCGGCGGTGCCCATCAGGCCGATGCGGCCCTGGTGCAGGCCGAGGCGGCGCAGGTCGTCGATGACGGCCTGGATGATGTGCAGGACCGGCAGGCGCGTGGCCGCGGCGATTTCGTCGTACCAGAGGTGCGCGGTGTTGCAGGGGATGGCGATGAGCTGGGCGCCGGCGCGTTCGAGGAAGCGCACGCCGTCGACCATGTAGGGCAGGGGATTTTCGCCGCCGGCCATGTAGGCGCTGGAACGGTCGGGGATGCGCGGGTCGTTGCGCAGCAGAGTGGGGATGTGTTGCTGGTCCGCGTCGGCGGGCGTGAGCGCCGCCAGGCGCAGGGCGAAAGCGGCGCCGGCCATGGGGCCCATGCCGCCCAAAACACCCAGGTAACAGCCCTGGGAATAGCTATTCACTTTGTTGACTCCAAGGTATTGCTTCACCGGGTGCCAGTACCTGGCCCGGGCGCTCGGTGCCGGTTCGTTCCCCATCCCACACTTGCCTGCCGTTGACCCATACTGCGCGGATGCCCTGGCTGACCTGAATGGGAGCTGAAAAAGTGGCCGTGTCCGTGACGTTGGCGGGATCGAACAGCACCAGGTCAGCATGATACCCCTGCCGCAGCAGGCCGCGTCCGGACAGGCCGTATTGGGCGGCCGCCAGGCCGGTCATCTTGTGGATGGCGCTTTCGAGCGACAGCAACTGTTGTTCGCGCACCATGGTGCGCAGCACGTTGGTGAAGGTGCCCCATTGGCGCGGATGCGGATGCGGGTCGAAGGGCAGGCCGTCGGAGCCGACCATGGTCAGCGGATGGCTGAAGATGCGGTTGACGTCGGCCGGGTCCATCAGGAAGTAGATGGCGCCGGCGGGCGCCAGGCGGGCGATGGCGGCCGCGTCATCCAGGCCCAGTTCAGCCATGACCTCGCCGAAATCGCGGCCGGTGGCCTCGGGGTATCCCTTGGACCAGGTGATCATGGTGCGGCTGGCCAGGCGGGCCCGGTCCAGCCGCAGCATGGTCGAGGTGGCCGGGTAGGGATGGCAGTCGAGGCAGACGCGTTGCGCGGCGGCGGCGCGGCTGATCAGGTCCAGGGTTTCGCGGCTGCGGCCGTGATTGCGTTCGCCGGCCAGCTTGTGGTGCGAGAACACCACGCGGCAATCCAGCTCGCGGCCGATCAGCAGGGCTTCTTCCATGGCCGGCACGATGTGGTCGGCTTCGTCGCGCAGGTGGGTGGCGTAGATCGCGCCGGCGCGGCCGCGCAGCGGCTGGCAGACATCGATGATCTCGTCGGTGGGCGCGGCGCTGGCGGGGGGGTAGAAGGTGCCGGTGGACACGCCGAACGCGCCGGCCTCGAGCGCCTCGTCGAGCAGGCCGCGCATGGCCTGGCGCTCGGCAGCGGTGGCGGCGCGCCCGGTATCGTCCATCGTCGCCACGCGCAGGGTGGTGTGGCCGACGAGGGGGATCACATTGACGGCCGCGGGCGTGTCGGCCAGGGCCTGGACCCACTCGCGGAAGGTGCCGAAACGGAACAGCGCGGGCGGGCCCAGCAGGTCCAGCGGCTGCGGAATCGCCTGGCGCGATAGCGGCGCCAGGCTGATGCCGCAGTTGCCCGTGACCACTGTGGTGATGCCTTGCGACACCTTGGGCAGCATCCCGGGATGGGCCAGCAGGTAGCCGTCGTCGTGGGTGTGCGAGTCGATGAAGCCGGGCGCCAGGGCCAGGCCGCGGGCGTCGATCACGACGCGCGCGCCGGGCGGGTGGGCGAAATCTCCCAGCGCCGCGATGCGCCCGCCCCGCACCGCCAGGTCGCCCTGGCGGGCGGCGCCGCCACTGCCGTCGATGAGGGTGGCGCCGGCGACGATGAAGTCTGCTTGCAAGGCGTGGGCCGCCGGGGTGCTGCTGTCCGTCATGGCGGGGCTCAATCCAGTTTTTCGATGCCGGCGGTATCGATGATGCGCTTCCATTTGGCGGTTTCGCGATCGATCAACTGCTTGAAGTCATCGGGATTGCCGGTGGCCGGCTCGGCGCCCAGCGTTGCCAGTCCGGTGCGCACTTCGGGGGCCTGCAGCGCCTTCTGGATGGCGCCATTGAGCTTGGCCACCACGTCGGGGGGGGTGCCCTTGGGCGCGACCACGCCGCCCCAGGCCACGGTTTCGTAGCCCTTCAGGCCGGCCTCGTCCAGGGTCGGCACATCGGGCATCAGCGCTAGGCGCTTGAGGCTGCTGACGCCGATGGCGCGCACCTTGCCGCTCTTGACCAGCGGCGTGGCTTCGGAGGTGTTGACGAACATGTAGTCCAGGCGTCCGCCCAGCAGGTCCTGGATGGCGGCGGGACCGCCGTTGTACGGGATGAACATGACATCGACCTTGGCCATGCTCTTGAACAGCTCGCCGCCCATGTGGCCGGTGGTGCCCACCCCCGAGGCGCCATAGGACAGGCGGCCGGGTTCTTTGCGGGCGCGCTCGATCAGGTCCTGCACGCTCTTGATGGGCGAGCCGGCCGGCACGATCAGGGCGTTGTACAGGTCGAACAGGTGCGCCACGGGGGCCAGGTCCTGGTCGACGTCGTAGGGCAGGCGCTTGAACAGCGAGCGGTTCACGGCCAGCGTGTTGATGTTGCCGTAGCCGATGGTGTAGCCGTCGGCCGCGGCGCGCTTGATCAGGGTAATGCCGATGTTGCCGGCCGCGCCGGGACGGTTTTCCACCACCAGGGTGGCGCCGGTGTCCTTGGCCAGTTGCGTGGTGATCAGGCGCGACAATACGTCGGGCGAGCCGCCGGCGGCCGAAGGCACGATGAAGGTGATGGGCTTGTCGGGATAGGTCCCGGCGGCCTGCGCGCCGCTGGCGAGCGTGGTGGCGGCCAGGGCCAGGGCGGCGACGTGGCGCAGGAAGGTGCGTTGCATGCTGGATTCCCCTTGTTTTGTTGTGTGGAGGCGGCCAGATTAGCACCGGGTTTGCGGCACTGCGTCATCGAAAAATGTCGAAAACCTATAATCCGCCGTTATTGATCAAGGGGGTAAAAATGGATGCGCACGACGATGCCGGCGAACGCGCGCCAAGCGCCGGCCGGCCGCTGAACCTGCGCCAGATCGAGGTGTTCCGCGCCATCATGATGGCCGGCTCGATCAGCGGCGCGGGCCGCATGCTGCACGTGTCGCAGCCGGCGGTGAGCCGGGTGCTGGCGCTGACCGAAGACCGGTTGGGCTACCGCCTGTTCGAGCGCGTGCGCAGCCGGCTGTCGCCCACGGCGGAGGCGCGGCGCCTGTATGCCGAAGTCGAGCAGGTCTACGGCGGCATCCAGCGCGTCAATGACCTGGCCGCCAGCCTGGGGCAGTCCGGCGCCGGCATGCTCAGGGTGGTGGCCAGCGCCAGCTATGGCCAGCGGCTGGTGCCGATGGCGCTGGGGCGGTTTCGCGACCGCAATGCGGCGGCGCGGGTGGATTACCGCAGCGTCACGTTCGATGAGCTGGCGGCGTATTTCCTGTCGGGCCAGGCCGATATCGGCATCTCGATGCGGCCGCCGGACCATCCCAACCTGACCTCGGTCAAGCTGGCCACGGTGCCGGTGGTTTGCGTGCTGCCCCGGGACCATCCCCTGGCCGCGCACGAGGTCGTGCATCCGGAGGATTTCGCTTCGGCGGCCTGGATCGGCTATCCGCGCGATACGCCGCTGGGACAGGCCCTGCAGTCGTTTTTCGGCGGCGCGCCGGCCTGCGCGGCGGCGGTCGAGGTGCATTCTCCGGTGACCGCCTGTTCGTTCGTGCAGCAGGGGTTGGGGCCGGCGCTGGTGGACGCCTGGTGCGTGTCGCCGGACCAGGCGGCAAGCGTGGTGCTGCGGCCGATCGCGCCCGCCGCCAGTGTCGAGATCTGGGCGACGCATTCGAACCTGAGCGCGCCGCCCCTGCTGGCGCGGCGCTTCCTGGCGGCGGTCAAGAAGACCCTGGACGTCGCCGCGCCGACGCTGGCCGGCGGCTGAAAATGGCATCGCCCCGGCGCGGGCGGCGGGGCGATCCGACTTGCCGGGCCGTCAAGGCGGCCCTGGCGGCATTACGCCAGGCCTTCGGCCTTGAGCGCGGCCTGGACGCCGGGGTTGTCCTGCATGCGCTTGAAGAACGCGGCCAGGTGATCCTGGTCGGACAGGTCGATCTGCTTGGCGTGGGCCCAGCGCATCACCACGTACAGATAGGCGTCGGCAATCGAAGGCGCGTCGCCGCCCAGGTATGGTTGGTCGATCAGTTGGGCGTCGAGCAGCGCGAACAGGCGCGTCAGCAGCTTGGACGCGGAGGCGGCCAGTTCCTGCTGCGGGGCTTCCTCGCTGAGAAAGCGGCCGGCGCCAAAGATCATCGAAAAGGTCTTGTGGATGTCGGAGTTGATGAAGCCCAGCCAGCGGCGCACGTCGGCGCGCGAGCGGGCCGAACCGTCGCCCAGCAGCTTGGCCTGGGGGGCCTGTTCGGCCAGGTATTCGAGAATCGCAACGTTCTGGGTCAGCTTGAAACCGTCGTCGTCCAACGCGGGCACGGCGCCGAGCGGGTTGACCTTGAGGAACTCGGCGCCCTTGAGTTCGTCGCGGCTGAGCTTGTGGGTCTCGTACGGCTTGCCGATCCATTCCAGCACGATGTGGGAAGCGAGCGAGCACGCGCCGGGCATGTAGTACAGTTTCATGTAAGGGAGTCTCCTGAGAGGATAGGACGGGAGGCCACCCGTCGCTGCGTCTATGGTACGCCACCCGCGCGGCGCCGCCGAGTACCGCCGCGCCCCCCTTAGCCGCCGGAGATGTCCATGCCGTCACGTCCGCCCGCGATCCGTCGCGTCTCGTCCCTGATCGCCTGCGCCGCCTTGTTCTTGTGCGCGCCGGCCTGGGCCTCGCCACAGCAAAGCCCGGACCGGCCACCCGCCGCGCGCGTGCAGGTGACGGCCGTGGTGGGCGGGCTGGACCGTCCCTGGTCGATGGCATTCCTGCCCGACGGCGGCGTTCTGATCACCGAACGGCCCGGCAAGCTGCGCCTGCTGCGCACCCCCGGCGGCCTGTCCGAGCCGCTGGCCGGCGTGCCCAAGGTGGCGGCGCAGGGGCAGGGCGGCCTGCTCGACGTGGCGCTGTCGCCGGGCTTCGCGCAGGACCGCTACGTCTATCTTTCGTATGCCGAATCCGACGGTTCGCGCAGCGGTACCGTGGTCGGCCGCGGCCGCCTGTCGGCCGACGCCAGCGCGCTGGAGGATTTCCAGGTGCTGTTCCGCCAGGCGCCCAAGCTGTCGCAGGGGCTGCACTTCGGCTCGCGCCTGGTGTTCGACGGCAAAGGCTACCTGTTCATCTCGCTGGGCGAGAACAACCAGCGCCCAAGCGCGCAGGACCTGGACAAGCTGCAGGGCAAGGTGGTGCGCCTGAAGGCCGACGGCTCGGTGCCGACCGACAATCCCTTCGCCGGCAAGGCCGGCGCGCGTCCCGAGATCTGGTCGTACGGACATCGCAACCCGCAGGGCATGGCGCTCAACCCCTGGACCGGCGCGCTGTGGGAGAACGAGCACGGCCCGCGCGGCGGCGACGAGATCAACCTGGTGCAGCCCGGCAAGAACTATGGCTGGCCGCTGGCGACCCATGGCATCAACTATTCCGGCCAGCCAATACCCGAAGCCAGGGGCGAGACGCTGCCCGGCATGGCGCCGCCGCTGTACTGGTGGGCCAAGTCGCCGGCCATCAGCGGCATGGCGTTCTATGACGCCGACCGTTTCCCGGCCTGGCGCCGTTCGCTGTTCATCGGCGCGCTGGCCGACCAGGACCTGATCCGCCTGACGCTGGACGGCGACAAGGTGGTGGCCGAGGAACGGCTGCTGGGCGAGCGCAAGGCCCGCATCCGCGACGTGCGGCAGGGGCCGGACGGCTATATCTATGTGCTGACGGATGCCTCGCCGGGCGAATTGCTGCGGCTGGCGCCGGCGCAGCCGGGAGGGTGAGCATCATGAAGACCTACGAACTGATCGGGTCGCCGGGCTGCGGTTCGGCCATCGTCGAGATGGCGCTGGCGCTGGCCGACGTGCCGCATGTGCTGACCGATGTGCCGTATCTCAAGCCCGGGCCGCAGCGCGACCGGCTGCTGCGCCTGAACCCGCTGGGCCAGGTGCCGACGCTGATCACGCCCGATGGCGAAGTGATGACGGAGAGCGCGGCGATGGTGCTGCACCTGCACGACGTCGCGCCCCAGGCCGGCCTGGCCCCGGCGGCGACGCGGCCGGAGCGGCCGCGCTTTCTGAATCTGCTGCTGCGGCTGGTGGCAGCCATCTACCCCACCTTCACCTACGGTGACGACCCGCCGCAGTGGACCACCGCGGGAGCGCCCGCGGAACTATTTCGCGAACGGGTGCATGGCCGCCGCGCTGATCTGTGGCTGGAGCTGGAGCGCCAGGCCGGCGCGCCGCACATGCTGGGCGAGCGCTTTTCGGCCCTGGACCTGTACGTGACGGTGATGACGCACTGGCGTCCCGGGCAGGCCTGGTTCGAGGCCAATTGTCCGGCGCTGACATCGGTGGCGCGCCAGGCGGCGCAAGAGCCGAAGGTGGCGGGGGGCCTCAAGCGCAATTTCCCGCCGCCGACGGAGTAGCCGCGCACAGACCGAGGCGGCAGCGTCCGCACGGCGCATCCGCTGATGCGTCCGATGGCCCCTTCTATGCGGAGCTGGTCGACCCGCCATTTCCCGCAGATGGGACCGGCTCGACGGGGCCGCCATCGCCGCCGACCATCCGGCGGCATTCGAGATCAGCTTCGCCCGCCTTACTTGAACAACGCCGCGTTCTCTTCCAACACCGCATCCGCGCATTGCGCGTCCAGGTTGCCGCCCGGCGCGCCGGCCACGCCGATGGCGCCGATGACGCTATTGCCGGCCTTGATAGGCACGCCGCCGCCCAGCAGCAGATAGCCGGGGATGTCGGTCAGGTTGGCGGCGGCGGGGTTCTTTTGCGCGTTCTCCATGATGGCCAGCGTCGGCGCCTTGGCCGAGGCCGACGTGAAGGCCTTGGCGCGGCTGGCTTCGATAGTGTGCGGGCCGGCGTTGTCGGCGCGCGCGAAGGCCTTGAGCAGGCCGGCGCGGTCGACCACCGAGGCGCTGACGTGGTAGCCCTTGGCCTGGCAGGCGGCGACGGTGGCGCTGGCCAGCTTCTGGGCGTCGGCGCTGGAGATATTGCTTTCGCTGAGCACGGCGGCGTGGGCGGCGCCGCTGACGGCAAGCGTGGCAACCAGGGTGGCGAGCGGGTAACGGGTCATGGTCTGCGTCCTTTCTTCAAGTGGGGATCAGGAGCAGTCAGTGTGGCCAAAATGCCGGCGGCGCGGTATGCGCCCGATTACCCACGGGCCTCCGTAGCGCTACGGAGGTGGCGGGCCGGCGTTAATCCAGCAACGTGGCGTACTGGCGGATCAATTGCGCCAGCGAGTCGGCTTCGAGCTTGGCGAAGACGTTGGCGCGATAGGTTTCGACAGTGCGTGGCGACAGGTCGAATTCGCGCGCGATTTCCTTGTTGCTCATGCCCTGCACGATGCGTTTCAGCACCTCGTGCTCGCGCGCCGACAGGCGCGCCAGGCGGTCGGCGGCGGCTTGGGTCACGGCCAGGCGCTCGCGGCGGGCGATGTGGCCGCGCACGGCGGACTGCACCGCGTCCAGGAAGACGTCGTCGTCCACGGGTTTCTGCAGAAACTCCATGGCGCCGCCCTTGAAGGCGCGTCGGCACAGGTCGACATTGGCGTGGCCCGTGAGCATCACCACCGGCAGGTCCGAGGTGTCGGCCAGCCGCGCCAGCACGTCGAGTCCGCTGATGCCGGGCATGCGGATGTCCAGCACCACGCAGCCGATGGCCTGAGGCCCCAGTTGCGCCAGGAACTGCTGCGGATCGGCATGGCTTTCGCTGCGCAGGCCGACCGTGCGCAACAGCAGCGCGAGCGCGTCGCGCACGGCGTCGTCGTCGTCGACCAGGTAGACCAGGGGCGATTGGGCGGACAGGTTCATGCGGTGTCTCCGGCCAGCGGCAGTACCAGGGTGAAGCAGGCGCCCGAGGGCTGCAGGTTGCGCGCGGCCAGGCGGCCGTCCATGGCGCCCGCCAGCGTTTCGCAGAGCGCCAAGCCCAGCCCCATGCCCTGGGCGCGGGTGGTGTAGAAGGGCGTGAACAGCCGGGGCAAGGCGTCGGCGGCGATGCCCGGGCCGTTGTCGCTGACGCTGAAGACATAGGTGGCGCCCTCGGCGCGCCCTTCGAGCGCGATCTGGCGCGGGCCGGCGGTGGCGGCCAGCGCGTCGGCGGCGTTCTGCACCAGGTTGTGCAGGATCTGTTCCAGGGCGACCCGGTCGCCCAGCGGCCGGGCCAGCGGGCTGGCGTTGCGCCAGTCCAGCTGGATGCCCTGGCGCGCCAGCTCGGGGCCGCGCAGGAAACGCAGCGAGTCCACCAGCGCGTCCGGGTCCAGCGCCTCGCGCCGACCCGGCGCGCTGGGTTGCACCAGGTCGCGCATGCGGCTGATGATGTCGGCGGCACGCTTGGCCTGTTCGGCGCTGGCCAGCAGCGCGCGGCGCACCGCGGGGCGCTCGTCGTCGTCGTCCAGCAGGCGTTGCGCGGCGCGCGTCTGCGCCAGGATCGCGGTCAGCGGCTGGTTCAATTCGTGGGCGATGCCGGCCGCCATTTCGCCCAGCGTGCTGAGCCGCGCCATCGCGGCCAGGCGCGCCTGCTCCTGCCGGCGCCGGGTCTCGGCGCGGGAGCGCCGGGTGGCCGCCACGCCCGCCACCAGCAGCGCGCTGGTCAGGCCCCACAGCAGCCAGGGCAGCCAGGGCCAGGTGGCCGGCGTGAGCGTGCGGGCGCTGTACAGCATGAAGGGCTGGCTGGCCGCGCCCAGCGGCTTGGACAGCGCCAGCGGCCAGCCGGATGGTGCGGGATCGGGCTGGCGTTGCAGCAGCGCCAGCGGCTGTGGGCCGATGGCAAGGGTCAGGTTGGACAGGCCGGCGGGAAAGTCGGCGGCGGCGAGCAGGTCGCGCGCGTCCACCAGCAGACTCCAGCTGGAGGGCGACACCAGCCAGTAGCGGGCGGCGTCCAGCGGCAGCGTGACCGGACGGCCCAGGCTGCGGGCCTGTTGCACTGCGGCGCGCAGGCCGGGCGGCTCGGCGCTGCTGCCGGCCCAGGCGCCGTCCGTCAGGTAACCGAGCGCCCGCAGTTGCGGCATGGCCGGCCGCAGGCTGGGAAACAGCCGTTCCGGCGCGGGGGGATGCGACAGCGCGGCCAGCGTCGCCAGCACCGCCTCGTGCTGCACGGCCTTCTGGCTCAGCATGCGCTGCGCAATGCTGGTGTCCTGGAAAAAACGGTCGTACTGGTCGACGTAGTGCTGGCGGCCGATCCAAAGGGTGCCGAGGCAGAACAGGACCAGCCAGTAGAGGAGGGCGCGGCGGCGCAAGGGGGGATTCACGCTGGGATTATGCCCTGCGGCCTGTCCGCACTGGAATCCGTAGGGCTACGGAGGCGGCGAGCCGTCCGCCGCCGTGGCGGGCAGGCAGGGTCAGGCGCGCGCGGCGGGCGCGCGCAACTGCCATAACGCATCCAGCACGTATTGGGTGGCGCGTTCGATCTGGCCATCGCGATGCGCGATGCCCAGCGGACGCCACAACGCGGGCCGCAATGGCCGCATCGCGATGCGCGGATCGGGTTGCGGCGCGGTGGCCTCATGCGGCAACAGGGTCGCGCCGTAGCCGGCCGCCACCAGGCTCTTGATGGCGTCGTTGTAATTGAGCTGGATGCGCGGACGCGGGTTGAGGCCGGCGCCGGCGAACCATTCGCCGGTCTGGCGCGAGAGCCGGGTGCTGGCGTCGTTCAGGATCAGCGGCCGTTCGCCCAGCCACGCGGGCGTGACGCGGGGCGGCGCGTCCCAGGCGGCGGGCAGGAAAGCCATGATGGGATCGCGCCGCCACGGCCGCAGCACCAGGCCGGGCACCGGCGGCTGCGGCAGCGCCACCAAACCGACATCGAGGGTGCCGTCGCGCAGTTGCTGCAGGGTTTCCTGGGACGTCAGCACGGCGACCTGCACGTCGATGCCGGGATGCTCGCGCCCCAGCGTTTCCAGGGCGCGCGGCAGCAGATGGGCGATGGCGCCGGTGGATGCGCCCAGCCGCACCCGGCCGCCCAGGCCCTGCACCTGCCGCTGCACATCGTCGAGCGCCTGGTCGGCGTCGGCCAGCAGGCGCCGCGCGCGTTCCAGCAGGGTGTCGCCGATGGGAGTGGGCCGCACCTGGCCCCGCGTGCGCGTCAGCAGCGGCGCGCCGATGCGGGCTTCCAGGTCGGCGACGTGCAGGCTGACGGTGGGCGGCGCCAGGTGCAGCGCGCGGGCGGCCTCGGCGAACGAGCCCAGGTCGGCGATGGCGACCAGGGTGCGCAGGCGGTCGAGGTTGATTTCACGCATGGCGGTCTCGTTCAGGAATACTGTATTTCATCGTCATGATATTCGACTTTTCCTATCCCTGGCGTTGCGCAATGATGACGTCCATCAACCCCGTTCCGCCGGCACCGCGCCGGCTTACCCGCAAGGCCACGCACATGACGCATCCTCTCGTATTCATCGACGGCGACCAGGGCACCACTGGTCTGCAGATCCACGAACGCCTGCGCGGCCGCGCCGACTTGCGCCTGCTGACCTTGCCGGAGGCCGAGCGCAAGGACGAGCGGCGCCGCGCCGAGGCCATCAACGCCAGCGACATCGCCATCCTGTGCCTGCCCGACGAACCGGCGCGTCAGGTGGTGGCGTCCATCGTCAATCCCGAAGTGCGGGTGATCGACGCCAGTTCGGCGCATCGCACGACCCCCGGCTGGGTCTATGGATTCCCGGAGATGGAAGCGGAGCAGGCGCGGCGCATCGCCGAGGCCAAGCGCGTCAGCAACCCGGGCTGCTATCCCACCGGCGCCATCGCTTTGCTGCGGCCGTTGGTGCAGGCCGGCCTGGTGCCAGCCGACTATCCGCTGGCCATCCATGCCGTGTCCGGCTATTCGGGCGGCGGGCGCGCCAGCGTCGACGCCTACGAGGCGCCGGGCGCCGCGGGCGGGTTGGCCTTCCAGGTCTACGGATTGGGGTTGGCGCACAAGCACACGCCCGAAATCGAGCGCCATGCCGGCTTGTCGCAACGGCCGGTGTTCGTGCCATCGTACGGGGCGTTCCGCCAGGGCATCGTGCTGACGGTGCCGTTGCAGCTGCGCCTGTTGCCGGCCGGCGTCACGATCGCGCAATTGCACCAATGCCTGGCGCGCCACTACGAGGGCAGCCGCCATGTGCAGGTGATGGCGCCGCAGGACGCCGCCGCGCAGACCCACCTGGATCCGCAGGCGCTCAATGGCACCAATGACCTGCGCCTGGCGGTGCATGGCAATGCGTCGCACGGCCAGGTGCTGCTGAGCGCCGTGTTCGACAACCTGGGCAAGGGCGCCTCGGGCGCGGCGGTGCAGAATTTGGACCTGATGCTGCACGCACTGGCGCTGGCGACGGCCTGAACCAGACGAGGCGCGCCGGCCAGCGCGCCTCGCGGGGGCACCGCGGCCGGGCGCCGTCACGGCTTTGGCCGCTTCACCCGTTCACCACTTCATTTCGCCCTTGGCCACCTTGGCGCTGATTTCGAGCGAGGCGGCCGCGCCCGCCTGCGGGTAGCGCGCGCGCATGGCCCGGATCAGTGCGGCGCTGTCCTTGGCCTGGGCCGCCTCGGCCTCGAAGGCGCGCAGGTAGCCCTGGGTGTAATGCACCGATTCCAGGGTCAGCGGCGCGCCGGGGGCGTAATGGCCCGGCACCACGGTCGTGGGCTTGAGGCTGTCGATACGGGCCAGCGTGGCGAGCCAGTCGGCGCGCGATTGCGGCGTCTGCGTGTCGGCGGTCCACACGTGCAGGTTGCCGAACACCACCACGCCGCCCACCACCGCTTTGCGTGACGGAATCCAGACGAAGCTGCGGTCGGGCTGTGGGCCGTCCAGGCCAGTGATTTTCAGGGCCTGGCCTTCGAGCGTCAGAGTGTCGCCTTGCAGCACCTGCGGGATGACGGCCTTGCGCGGCGCGTCGGCGCCGAGCTTGGGCCCCCAGAACGCCAGCTTGGCGTCGACCGTCTCCTGGATGTGGCGCACGATGGGGGCGGTGGCCACGACCTTGGCCTGCGGGAACGCCGCCAGGACGGTGTCGAGCCCGAAATAGAAATCCGGGTCGCCGTGGCTGATGTAGATGGTGGTCAGCGTCTTGCCGCTGGCGCGTACCAGCGCCACCAACTGCTCGGCCTGCGATTTGCCGAACTGGGCGTCGATCAGGATGGCTTCGCGCGCGCCGCTGACCAAAACGGACGACACCTGGAAGATGGCGTCGTTGCCCGGGTTGTAAGGCGTGATTGTCAGTTCGGTGGCGGCGGCCAGGCCGGGGATGGATAGGGCCAGCGCCAGGGCGGGCAGCAGGCGACGCGGGGAGGACACGGTGAGCATGGCGGTTTCCTGGAAGAGAAAGGGAATGACCGCAGTCTAGTTGCGCCATTCGACCAGATAAACCGCGATTGCGCCGCCAGTCTGTTGCGTATATCGCTCAAATAGAGGCCGCCACTGACGGTTTTCCCGCATCGGCCGGATCCGCCAAGGTCTCCACCACCAGCGTGCGCAGCCAGCGCGTGCCGGGATCGCTTTCGAAGCGCGCATGCCAGTGCACCGTGACGCTCAGGGGCGGCAGCGTCAGCGGCAGCGGCCGGATCTCGAAGGCATTGTCGCGGTTGAACCAGACCGCCGCGCGGTGCGGCAGGGTGACGGTCAGGTCGGTGCGGCGCACGATCTCGGCGGCGGCCGAGAAATGCGGCAGCGTCAGGTAGGGCTGGCGGTGCAGCCCGGCTTCGCCGAGCACGTCGTCCAGCAGCCGGTGGGCGCTGGCGCGCGAGTCCACCAAAATGTGGTCCAGGCGCTTGAACTGGCCGCGCGTCAACCCCACCGACAACACCGGGTGGCCGCGCCGGCCCATGCAGGCATAGCGCTCGCTGAACAGGTCGGCGTGACGCGTATGGCGGCCCAGGCCGGCCAGGTTGCCGATGGCCAGGTCGATGTCGCCGTCCTTGAGCGCCTGCGGCAGTTGCTCCAGCGGCACTTCCACCACCTCCACCTGCAGGCGCGGCGCCAGCGCATGGACGCGCTCCATCAGGCTGGGCAGGAACACCATCTCGCCGATATCCGACATCGACAGCCGGAACCGCCGCGTGCTGCTGGCCGGATCGAAATGCTGCCGCAGGCTGACCGCCTCGGCAAAGCTGTTCATGCCGCGCTCGATCGGGCCGGCCAGCGCGAAGGCCACCGGCGTAGGACGCATGCCCGAGGGGGTGCGCACGAACAACGGGTCGTCGAATTTCTCGCGCAGCCGGGCCAGGGCATAGCTGACCGCGGGTTGCGTCAACTGCAGCCGCTGGGCCGCGCGCGTGACGCTGCGTTCATGCAGCACGGTCAGGAAAACCCGCATGAGATTCAAGTCGAAGTCCATGCCCGCCCTTGTTATCAGTCTGGTTTATGCAATGAATAATACCCATAAATTTGACACATAAATAGTTGATTCCTAGACTAATTTTCACGAGCCGCGGCAGTGACCTTGCGGCCGCCGACAACAAGGGGAAGAGCACGTCATGCATGCATTGACTTTGCCGTCGCTGTTGCGCGACCAGGCGGCACGCCAGGAAACGCGGCCGTGGCTTCAGGCGCCGGGCGGCGCGCTGCGTTACGCCGAGGCGCCCGAACACGCGGCCCGCTGGGCGGCGCTGCTGGCGCGGGCCGGGGTGGCCCGGGGCGATCGCGTCGGCCTGATGGCGGGCAATCGCATCGAGTTCATGTCGCTGGTGCTGGGCTGCGGCTGGCTCGGCGCGGTGGTGGTGCCGATCAACACCGCGTCTCGCGGCATGCAGTTGCAGCACATCGTGGCCAACAGCGGTTGCGTGCTGCTGGTGGCGGATCATGCCTCCTGTCCCGCGCTGGCCGGCCTCGACGCCGCCGGGCTGGCCCTGCGCCAGATCTGGCTGCTGGACGACGGCGCGAATGATACGGGCGCCGCCACGGCCGGCCTGCCGGCGCCCGCCGCCGCGCTGCCGGCCTTGCCGGACACGCTCGCGCCGGAGGCCGATCTTGGCCCGGGCGATACCCTGGCGATCCTCTATACCTCCGGCACCTCGGGCCTGTCCAAGGGGGTGTGCTGCCCCCATGCGCAGTTCCACTGGTGGGGCGTCATCGCTGCGCGCAACCTCGGGATCGGCGCCGACGACGTGCTCTACACCAGCCTGCCACTGTTCCACACGAATGCGCTGAACGCCTGCTTCCAGGCGCTGGTGACCGGCGCGTCGATCGTCTGCGATGCGCGCTTCTCGGTCAGCCGCTATTTCGAACGGCTGGCGGCCAGCGGCGCCACCGTGACCTATCTGCTCGGCGCCATGGTGCCGATGCTGCTGGCGCGCGAGCCGTCGGCCGCTGAGCGTGGCCATCGCGCGCGTATCGCGCTGGCGCCGGGCGTGCCGGAGCGCTTCCACGCCGTCTTCACCGAGCGCAGCGGCATCGCGCTGCTGGAAGGCTACGGTTCCACCGAAACGAACTTCGCGCTGGGCGGCACGCTGGCCGAGCAGCGCCCTGGCACCATGGGCCGCGTGGCGCCCGAGTTCGAGGCCATCGTCGCCGACGAGCACGACGCGCCGCTGCCCGACGGCCAGGCCGGCGAGCTGCTGCTGCGCGCGCGGCCGCCGTTTGCGATTGCCACCGGCTACTTCGGCATGGCCGACAAAACAGTCGAGGCCTGGCGCAACCTGTGGTTCCACACCGGCGACCGCGTGGTGCGCGAGGCCGACGGCTACTTCCGCTTCCTGGACCGCATGAAGGACGCGATCCGCCGGCGCGGCGAGAACATCTCGTCGTACGAGGTCGAGCAGGTGCTGCTGGCGCATCCGTCGGTGGCGGTCGCGGCGGTCTACGCGGTGCGCTCGGAGCTGGCCGAGGACGAAGTCATGGCGGCGTTGGTCTACAAGCCGGGTTGCGCGCTCACGCCCGAGGCCCTGCTGGACTTCTGCCAGCCGCGCATGCCGTATTTCGCCGTGCCGCGCTATCTGCGCGTGCTGGACGACCTGCCGCGCACCGAGAACGGCAAGGTCCGCAAGTTCCGGTTGCGCGATGAGGGCGTGACGGGCGACACCTGGGATCGCGACGCCGCCGGCTACCGCGTGGCGCGTTGAATCCCGTCCATATAAAACAAGGGGCAAGAGCATGACGATGGCATACCAGGGCGCGACGCAGAGCGCCGAGGAGCAGGCCCGCCGCAAGCGCACGCGGCGGGTGGTGATGGCGTCCGTCGCCGGCAACGCGATGGAGTGGTACGACTTTTTCATCTATGGCACGGCGGCGGCGCTGGTGTTCGGCGAGCTGTTCTTTCCCCACGGCACCGACCCGTTGCTGGGCACCATGGGGGCCTTCGCCGGCTTTGCCGTGGGCTTCCTGGCGCGGCCGCTGGGCGGCGTGATCTTCGGCCACATCGGCGACCGCTACGGCCGCAAGCTGGCGCTGGAGTGGACGCTGGGCATCATGGGCGCGGCCACCTTCCTGATCGGGCTGTTGCCGACCTATGAGCAGGTCGGCATCTGGGCGCCGGTGTCGATGGTGGTGCTGCGGGTGCTGCAGGGCGCGGCGGCCGGCGGGGAGTGGGGCGGCGGCGTACTGCTCATCAGCGAGGCGGTGGGCGGCAAGCGCCGCGGCTATTTCTCGTCGTTCAGCCAGTTGGGCGTGGCCGGCGGCTTCGTGCTGTCGTCGGGCGTCTTCATGCTGGCGCAGCAATTGCCGCAGGACGCTTTCATGAGCTGGGGTTGGCGCCTGCCATTTCTGTTGAGCGTGCTGATCTTCGGCATTGGCCTGTACATCCGCAAGCACATCCCGGAAAGCGATGCGTTCGTGCAGGCCAAGAAGACCGCCAAGCGCGGCATGCCGGCGGTGGAAGTGTTCCGCCGCTACCCGCGCCAGGTGTTCACGGCCATGGGGTTGCGCGTGGCGGAGAACGGCGGCTCATACATCTTCCTGGCGTTCGCGCTGGCCTATGGCAAGTTCCTGGGGATTTCCAACGATGTGATGCTGGGCGGGGTGCTGGCGTCCATGTTCATCGAGCTGGGCACGCTGGTGGGGTTCGGCCACCTGTCGGACCGCATCGGCCGGCGCACGGTCTACCTGATCGGCTCGGCCGGGTTGATGCTGGCGGCCTTCCCGTTCTTCTGGCTGGTGCAGACCAAGGAGCCGATGTGGATCTTCCTGGCGTTCTTCCTGGGCAATACCGTGTGCCACGCCGCCATGATCGGCACGCAGCCGGCCTATTTCGCCGAGCTGTTCCCGCCCGAAGTGCGCTACACCGGCCTGGCCCTGGGGCACGAACTGGCCTCGGTGTTCGCCGGCGGCCTGTCGCCGCTGATCGCCATGGCGCTGCTGCGCAAGTATGAATCGGCCACGCCGGTGGCCTGGTTCCTGGTGGGGATGGCGGCGATCACGGTCATCACCTTGCTGTTGACGCGCGAGCCGCCGCGGCAGGAATCGGCATGAACGCCGGCCCCGGTATCGTCGGGGTGGGCGAGACCCCCGCGCTGCGCCATCCCGAGCCCGGCTGCAACACCGCCACCCTGATCGCGCAAGCGGTGCGCCTGGCGCTGGACGATGCCGGGCTGCGGCCGGCGGAGGTGGACGGTCTGGGGCTGGCCTCGTTCACATTGCGTCCCGACCGCGCCATCGACATGGCGTGGCGGCTGGGCCTGACACTGGACTGGTGCATGCAGGACGAGATGGGCGGCGCCAGCGCCATCAACCTGCTGCGTCATGCCTGGCTGGCGCTCCAGGCCGGGCAGGCGCGCACCATCGTGCTGGTGGCCGGCGACCATTTCAGCGGCGCCGATTTCGCCGACCTGGTGGGACGCTACAACCGCAGCGCGCAGGATTACCTGAGCCCGCTGGGCTGCGCCGGGCCGAACCCGCTGTTCGCCATGCTGACGCAGCGGCAGATGGCGCGGACCGGCCTGCGGCGCGAGGACTACGGCGCGCTGTGCGTGGCGCAGCGCGCCTGGGCCGGCGCCAACCCCAACGCCGCCTACCGCCAGCCGCTGACGCTGGCGCAGTACCTGGAGGCGCCGCTGGTGGCCGCGCCGCTGGGCCGGCTCGATTGCGTGCCGGTGGTCAGCGGCGCCTGCGCGCTGGTGCTGCGGGCGCGGCCGCAAGGCGTGCACGTCGCGCTGCGGGCCAGCGGCGCGCGCTACAACGCCGACCAGCAGGAAGGCGACGGCCTGGTGACCGGCATCGCCGGGTTCGCGCCCGCGCTGTGGGCCGAGGCCGGACTGGGGCCGCGCGACATGGACGTGGCCGGGGTCTACGACGATTACCCGGCCATGGCCCTGGCGCAGTTGTGCGACCTGGGCCTGGCGCCAGCGGATGATCTGCCGGGCTTCATTGCGCGCCGCATCGCCACGCGCGCGCTGCCGGTGAACACGGCAGGCGGGCAGTTGTCGGCCGGGCAGGCCGGCACGGCCGGCGGCATGCACGGACTGGCGGAAGTGGCGCGCCAATTGCTGGGCCGCGCCGGCGCGCGCCAGGTGGCGGGCGCGCGTTTCGGGGTGGCGACCGGCTACGGCATGGTGCAGTTGCGCTATGGCATGTGCGCCAACGCGGCGGTGCTGGCCAGGGAGGACGCATGAGTTTCAACGTGATGGAGTGCGCGCAATGCGGGCACCGGGTCTACCCGGCGCGGCTGTGGTGCCCGGCTTGCGGGCACGATGGCGCACACGCGGTGGCGCTGGAGGAGGCCGAGCTGCTGGCGTGGACGCAAGTGCCCGGCAAGGCGGGCGAGAGCGGTAGCGTCTTTGCCACCGTCAATGCGTTGCCGCGCGGGCCGCTGCTGGTGGTGCGCTTGCCTGAGGCGCCGCGGCAGGGAGCGGGGCAACGCCTGCGCCTGCTCGCACACACTTGGCAAGGGGTGACGCTGCCCTGGGCGCAAGCGCCGTCCGACGGGGAAGGCGTCCCGGGCAAGCACTGACGATTCGGCGTGACTGCGCGGGGACTGTCCTGAGCATGTCGGCGGCGCCAGTTAGTGCCTGGCGCCGGCCGTCCGGATCGATTGCAACCGTTGCGCCAGGGTGGCGCTCGACAACTCGCCGACGCGTATGTCCAGCAATCGGCCCTGCGCATCCAGGAACAACGTCGCCGGCAGGCCGCGATTGCTCACCTGGCGCGAGGCCTCGCCGGCCGGGTCGAGCAAGGCGTTGGCCAGCGACGGCGCGTGCGCGCCCAGGTATTGGCGAACGGTGGCCGCCGCCTCGCCCTGGTTGAGAAAGACGAAATGGATGTCGGGATGAGCCGCTTGCGCCTGCTCGAAGGCCGGCATCTCGCGGCGGCACGGCGGGCACCAACTGGCCCACAGGTTCACGACCATGGGCTTGCCATGGAAGGCGCCGAGCGTGGCGGGCGCGCCATCGAGCCGCTGCAGCGACAAGCCGGCCAAGTGGGGTTGCGATGGAGGCGGCCCCGCCAGCAGCCGGCCGCCTCCCAGCCAGACGGCCGTTGCCAGCGCCAGCGCGGCCGCCAGGGCGCGGCGCGGCGCGCGGTCACGCAACAGCGCGTAGAGGCCGTAGGCGAGCGCCGCGGCCAAACCGGCGGCGCCGGTCCAGCCGCCATCGCGCAGGTCCAGGATCTTAATGGGATCCTGCGCGAAGTGATCGCGGTATTGCCACACGAATGCCAGGCGCGCTGCCAGCAGGCCCAGCAGCAGGCAGCGCCACAGCTCGCGGCTTGCGGCTTCGGCGCGGGCGCCGGCCAGCAGCCGGCCGGCGATCAGGCCGATGGCGATGGCGGCCGCCAGCAGCGCGAGTTCGATCGGAAACACCAGGGGGCCGAGACGCAGGGCGGGGGTCATACGGCGCGCTCCCGGCGCGTGGCCGCGCCAGGGCGGCCGGTGTTGCGAAATTCCATGGCATGGGACCCGTCGGGGGGAAGGGCCAAGCCTAGCATGGCGCCGCGCGGTGCCTGGGCGGCCTTCGGTGTCGCCAGAGGCCCGAATTGAAACCGCTGCCTGCGCGCTGACCGGCTGAGCCTGACGCCGATGGCCGGTTGCCGCCTGCCGCGCCTGCGCACCCGGCCGGTCCGATGCAGGGCACGCTGAAACACATATTTCCAGGGGCGTTAAAATAGCCGGCTCGCGGCTTTCGTCGAGCCCTCCGGCCATCTTCATTCCGGCGCCCCGCGCCCTCGATAAAACATGAAAAAACTGACTGCTGTTCTTCTCGTGTCCGCCACCACGATGCTGACCGCCTGCGGCCCGTCCGACAATGCGCCGGCCCCCAGCGCGCAGGCGCCCGCCGCTGCCCGCAAGGTCGTGGTCGGCCTGGACGACAACTTCCCGCCCATGGGGTTCCGCGATGCCAGCAACCAGATCGTCGGCTTCGACATCGACATGGCCAAGGAAGCCAGCAAGCGCCTGGGCCTGGAGGTCGAATTCAAGCCGATCGACTGGAGCGCCAAGGAAGCCGAACTGAACGGCAAGCGCGTCGACGTGCTGTGGAACGGCCTGACCATCACGGAAGAGCGCAAGAAGAACATCAGCTTCACCGCGCCCTACATGGCCAATCACCAGATCATCATCGTCGGCAATGCTTCGCCGGTGAAGACCAAGGCCGACCTGGCCGGCAAGGTGGTCGGCGCCCAGGACGGCAGCAGCGCCACCGACGCCATCGCCAAGGACCCGGTCGCCGGCAGCATCAAGGAAGTCAAGAAGTTCGGCGACAACGTCACCGCGCTGATGGACCTGGCCGCCGGCCGCCTGGACGCCATCGTGGTCGACGAAGTGGTGGGCCGCTACCTGATCAGCAAGCGCGCCGGCGAATACCGTGTGCTGGACGAGAACTTCGGCACCGAAGACTACGGCGTGGGCGTGCGCAAGGACGACACCGAGCTGCTGGCCAAGCTCGACAAGACGCTGGATGCCATGAAACAGGACGGCACCGCCGGCCGCATCGCCACCCAGTGGTTCGGCGCCAACATCATCAAGTAACATCCCGGGAAATGCCCGGACCGCCGCGCGGTCCGGGCATTTTTCAGTCCGGCGGGCCGGCCGCGCCGGCATTTCCGCCCCTGAACCACCCCGCCGGCTAGGCGCTCATCCCTCCGCATGGACTACGTACTCTCCCTTCTGGGGCCCATGGCGCAAGGCGCGAAAGTGACCTTGACGCTGTTCTTCATCACGCTGGCGCTGGCCGTGCCGCTGGGCCTGGTGCTGGCGCTGCTGCGGATCTCCAAATGGGGTTTCGTCAGCCAGCTGGTCAACGGCTATATCTGGCTGATGCGCGGCACGCCGCTGATGCTGCAGATGCTGTTTATCTACTTCGCGCTGCCGTTCGTGCCGGTGGTGGGCGTGCGCCTGCCCGATTTCCCGGCGGCGGTGGTGGCGTTCGCGCTGAACTACGCGGCGTATTTCGCCGAGATCTTCCGCGCCGGCATCCAGGCGGTGGATCGCGGCCAGTACGAGGGCAGCAAGGTGCTGGGCATGACCTACCTGCAGACGCTGCGCCGCATCGTGCTGCCGCAGATGGTGCAGCGGGTGCTGCCGCCCATGAGCAACGAGACCATCACCCTGGTCAAGGACACCTCCCTGATCTACGTGCTGGCGCTCAACGACATCCTGCGCACCGCGCGCGGCATCGTGCAGCGCGATTTCACGACCACGCCGTTCCTGGTCGCGGCCGCCTTCTATCTCATCATGACGCTGGTATTGACGTGGTTCTTCCAGCGTATGGAAAAGCGCTATGCCAAATACGACCAGTAATCCGTCCAACGGCGGTCGCGGCACCATGATCTCGGCGCGCGGCATCGTCAAGTCGTTCGGCGCCAACCGGGTGCTGGACCAGGTCTCGCTGGAACTGGGCAAGGGCGAGGTGGTGGCGGTGATCGGGCCGTCGGGCTCCGGCAAGAGCACCTTCCTGCGCTGCCTGAACCATCTGGAAACCATCGACGACGGCACCATCGAGATCGAGGGCGAAGCCCTGGCCACGGCGGTGCCGGGCGGCCAGAGCCGCTACGCCAGCGATGCCGAGGTGCGTCGCATCTGCCGCAAGATGGGCATGGTGTTCCAGTCGTTCAACCTGTTCCCGCACATGACGGTGCTGCAGAACATCATCGAAGCGCCCATGATCGTCAAGGGCATGCCGCGCGCGGCCATCGTGCCCAAGGCCGAGGAACTGCTGCGCAAGGTCGGCCTGCTGAACAAGCGCGACAACTATCCGACCCGCCTGTCGGGTGGCCAGAAGCAGCGCGTGGCCATCGCCCGCGCGCTGGCGATGGAGCCGGACATCATGCTGTTCGACGAACCGACCTCGGCGCTCGATCCCGAGCTGACGGGCGAGGTGCTGCGCACCATGCGCCAGCTGGCCGACGAGCACATGACCATGCTGGTGGTGACCCACGAAATGGGCTTTGCCCGTGAAGTAGCGCACCGCGTCATCTTCATGGACGAGGGCCGCATCGTCGAAGAGGCGCCGTCGGCCGAGTTCTTCCGCGCGCCGCGGCATCCGCGCAGCCGCGAATTCCTGGCGCACATGCTGTAGCAAGCGGCAACGGCGCCGGCTCCCGCCGTTGGCGCGCGCCCGTGGCCGCCGAGCCCCGGCTCAGCCCTGGCCGCGCCGGGGCACGATCATCGGGCTGCCGGTCTCAGGATCGGGCAGCACCCGGCAGTCCAGGTCGAATACCTGCCGCATCGCGGCCTCCGTCACCACCTGGTGTACTTCGCCCTGCGCCGCGATGGCGCCGGCGCGCATCATGACGACGTGGCCGGCATAGCGGAACGCCAGATTCAGGTCGTGCAGCACCACCACCAGCGTGCGCCCGGCGCGGTGCAGGCGCGCGCACAGTTCCAGCAGGTCGATCTGGTGGCGGATGTCCAGGAAGGTGGTGGGCTCGTCCAGCAGCATGATGCCGGCGTCCTGCGCCAGCACCAGCGCCAGCCAGGCGCGCTGGCGCTGGCCGCCGGACAGTGTGTGAACCGGATGGTCCGCCAGCGCCGCCAGATCGGTGTCGGCCAGCGCCGCGTCGACCGCTTGGGCGTCGGCCGGCGACCATTGCCGCAGCAGGGTCTGGTGCGGATAGCGGCCGCGCGCTACCAGGTCGCGCACCGTGATCATTTCCGGCGCCAACGGGTTCTGCGGCAGATAGGCCAGATGCCGCGCCACCGCTTTGCGCCGCAGGCTCGCCAGGTTGGCGCCGTGCAGCAGCGCCTGGCCCTGGGTGGGCGCCAGTGCGCCGCCCAGCACCCGCAGCAACGTGGACTTGCCGCAGCCATTGGGACCGACCACCGCCGTGAACGCGCCCGGGGCGACCGCCAGCGACAGATCCTGCAGCACGGCCGTGCCGCCATAGGACAGGCAGACCTGCCGCAGTTGCAGGGCCGGCTCGCGGTCGGCCGCAGCGTTCTTCAGGTTGCAGTCTTGCGCCATTCGAGTACCAACAGGAAAGCGAGATAAAGGCCGCCGATGCCGGCGCTCAGGACGCCCACGGGCAGGCCGTTGGGGCCGGCCGCGCGGGCCAGCAGGTCGGCCGCCGCCAGCAGCACGGCGCCGGTCATGGCCGCCAGTAGCGGCTGCGGACCGCTGGCACGCACGCAGCGCCGGGCGATCTGCGGCGCCGACAGGGCGATGAAGGCGATTGGGCCGGCCACCGTGACGGCGGCCGCGGCCGCCAGTACCGCCACCAACGTCGCGGCCAGCCGGCTGCGCGCGGGCGCGGCGCCAAGCGCCTGGGCCAGGTCGTCGCCCATTTCCAGCAGACGCAACCGCGCGCACAGCGCCAGCCCGAGCGGCAGCAAGATCGCGCAGGCCGCGCCGATCACGGCCACGTCGGTCCAGGTCTTGCCGGCCAGGCTGCCGTTGAGCCAGGCGGCGGCCAGGTAGGCCTGTTCGCGCCGCAGGTTGGACAGGCCATACTGCACGAAGGCAAAGGCAATCGCGCCCACCGCGATGCCCGCGATCACCATGCGCTGGGGCGCGGCAAAGCCGGCGCCGGAGCCGAACCAGACGCCGGCCGTGGCCAGCAGTGCGCCCGCCGCCGCTCCCCAGGCCACCGGCATCAGTCCGGGCCAGACCATGGCCACCGCCACCGCACCCGCCGACGCGCCAGCCGTCAGGCCGATGACGTCGGGACTGCCCAGGGGATTGCGGGTAAGGCTCTGGAACAGCGCGCCCGACAGGCCCAGCGCGGCCCCGGCGCCCAAGGCCGCGAGCACGCGCGGCAGGCGCACCGTAAATATCAGCCATTGCGCCACGGCGCCGCCGGTTCCCTGCAGGGTCTGCCACAGCGTGCCCCAGGACAGGCCGGGGTGGCCGACCCGCAAGGCCGCGACGACCAGGGCGCAGGCCAGCGCCAGCAGCAGCGCTGCATAGGCCAGCGCGCGCGGCGCCACGGGCCAGGCCAGCCAGTTGCCGGCGCGCAGCAGGCCTGCGGGCCCTGGAGCGCAAAGAGGCGCGCCGCGATTCATGCCAGGCTCCGCGACCGGCGGCGTAACGCAGCCAGCAAGAAGGGCGCGCCGATGAAGGCCACCACCACGCCCGTGAGGAGTTCCGCCGGCGCCCGCAGCAGCCGCGCCAGGATGTCGGCGATCAACATCAGCAGCGGGCCGAGCACCACACAATAGGCCAGCAGCCAGCGCAGATCGGGGCCGGCGTAGCGGCGGGCAATGTGGGGCACGGCCAGGCCCACGAACGCGATCGGACCCGCGGCGGCGGTGGCGGCCGCGGCCAGAACCGCCACGCACAGCAGGCCCAGCGCGCGATACAGGCCGGCGCGCAGGCCCAGGGCCTGCGCCAGTGTCTGGCCCAGGGCCAACAGATTGAGCGGCCGCGCCAGGGCCGCTGCCACCAGCAGAGCGGCGCCGATATAGGGTGCGGCACGTACCGCGGCATCCAGAGACTGGCCCGCCAGCGAGCCCACCGCCCAGAAACGATAGGCATCGAAGATGTCGTCGCGCAGCAGCGCCACCGCCTGCACATAGGCGAACAGCACCGCGTTGACGGCGGCGCCGGCCAGGATCAGCCGCACCGGTTGCAGTCCGCGGCCGCCAGCCCCGATCAGGTACACGGCCGCCGCGGCCGCCAACGCGCCGGGCAGCGCGGCCCAGAACGGATGCGCCGGCAGGCCGCCCAGGACCAGCGCCGCGGTGACGATGGAGGCGGCCGCGCCGGCATTGACACCCAGCAGTCCCGGCTCGGCCAGCGGATTGCGGGTCAGCGCCTGGATCAGTGCGCCGGCGACCGCCAGGGCCGCGCCGGTCAGCACGGCGAGCACGGTGCGCGGGATGCGTGAGGCGACCACCAGCGCGGCGTGGCTGCCGTCGGGCTGCAGCAGCACGCGCCAGACCGTGGCCGCCGACAGGCCGCGCGAGCCGAACCACAGGCTCGCCAGCGCGGCGGCGGCCAACAGCAGACAGGCGCCCAGCAGCAGCGGCGCGCGCAGGCGCGGCGTGTGGGGCCGCAGGTCTTCGGCGCCTGGCGCGAGAGGCTGGCGCGACGGCATCAGGGCGCGGCTCCGCCGGCTTGGGCGTGGCGCGCCGCCCGCGCCAGTTGCGGCGCGAGCCGGTCCAGCATCCAGGCCACCGCCAGCGGCGTGCCGGAGGACGACGCCATGACCAGCGCCGGATCGCTCAACGCCACGTAGGCGCCGCGCCGTACCGCGGCAATCGAGGCATACAGGGGCAGGGCGGCGGTACGGTCGCGCTCCTCGGGCGAGTAGAACCACGACACCAGGATGTCGGCATCGCCAAGCGCGTCGGCATGCTCGAAGCCCAGGTAGTGGGCGAAGTGCCCGGCGCTGGGCCGCAGGCCGCGTACCGACGGCGCCAGGGTCAGGCCCATGGCCGCGAGCGTATCGACGCGCGGATCGCCGGCCACATAGGCGGCGAAGTTGCCCGACCCCAGGTCGGCGCGCACGTAGGCGAAGGTCTTGCCGGCCAGTTCGGGGTAGCGGCGCGCGGCCTGGGCCAGCGCGCCATGGATGCGGGCCTTGAGCGGCGCGGCCGCCTCGCGCTTGCCGAGCGCCGTGGCGATCAGGTCGATCTGCGTGTCCACCGGCGTCAGGAAGGGCTGATCGGGGTAGGCCACCACCGGCACCAGCCGCGACAGTTGCGCGTAGGCCTCGGGCGTGACGCCGGAAAACGGCGCCAGCACGACGTCCGGACGCAGCGCGATGATCTTTTCGATGTCCAGTTCGGGATACACCGTGATGCGTTCGGGCAAGGGCTGGCCGGCGGCCTCGATGGCGGCTCGCACCCATGGCCAGTAATGATCCGCGTCGCCGCCCCAGTCGGCGCGGCCCACGCCCACCGGCACCACGCCCAGCGCCAGCGTCAGGTCATCGGCGCCCAGGCCGAGGGTGACGACGCGCTTGGGCGGGGCCGCGATCACGGCCTTGCCGAGCGCGCTGTCGAGCGTTACCGGAAAGCCGCTGGCCGGGGCGCCGTGGCGTGGCGCGGGGCCGGCCGGATTCGTGCTGATGGCGGCGGCAGGCGCCGGCGCGGCAGCGGACGGCGCGGGGCGGTCGCACGCCGTCAGGGTCAGGGCCACGGCCAGCGCCGCCGCGCCGAACGCGGCGCGGCGGCGCCAGGGCCGCGCGAAAAGCGGAATCAAGTGCATCGTGCGGGGAATCTCCTTTCTGCGAGACGTGCCGTGGGTTCAATACTGCGCGCGCAGCGTCAGCATGACGTTGCGGGGCGCGCCATACCAGCCCTGGCTGTAGAAGCCGATCTGGTCGTAGTACTTGCGATCGAACACGTTGTTCAGGTTGAGGGTGGCCGACACCTGCTTGCTGAAATCGAAGCGCGCCATCAGGTTGACCAGCGCGTAGCTGCCTTGCTCGACATCCACGTTGCCGCGCGGGCTGGACGCGGACTGGTACATGCGGCTCTGCCAGTCGACCCCGCCGCCCACGGTCAGGCGATGCAGGTCGCCGGGCAGCCGGTAGGTGGTGTAGACCTTGAACAGGCTGCGCGGGTGGTTGGTGTTGATCGGCTTGCCGTCGGCGTCCTTGGCGGTGAAGTGGGTGTAGCTGGCGCCGATGTTCCAGCCCGGCGTGAGCTGCCCGCTGGTCTCCAGCTCGAAACCTTCCACCTTGGCGCCGGAGGCGGCGCGATAGGCCTGGGTGCCGGGCATGCCGATAACCGATTCGCCGGGAATGGCCTGGGCCAGGTTGTTCTGGCGGGTCTGGTAGAGCGCCGCCGAGGCGTTCAGCAGGCCGTCCAGGTAGGCGGCCTTCAGGCCGATCTCATAGCTCTTGCCGTCGATCGGCGGCAGGATCGAGCCGCTGGGCGAGCGCGCATTCTGCGGCTGGAAGATCTCCGTGTAGCTGGCGTAGGCCGTGTAGGTGCTGTTGATGTCGTACAACAGGCCAGCGTAGGGCGTGAACTGGTCGTTGATCTTGTAGGCGCGCTTGCTGCCGAAGTAAGTCTGGTTGGTTTCCCAGTTGCTCCAGCGTCCGCCGATGATCAGATGCAACGGATCGGCCAGCGAGAAACGCCCGACCGCGTAGGCGCCGGTCTGTTTGACACGCAGGTCGTCGGCGGGCGTCTTGTTGCCCGACCAGTTGGGTTCGGCGATGTGGTCCTGGCGCCAATCGAAGAAGCTGCCGATCGCCGGCTTGGCGCCCGTCATCGCGTACTGGCCGATGTTGCTGTGGTCGTTCACGCTCATCCAGCCCAGCGCCAGCTCGTGCTTGCGGCCCAGCAGCTGGAACGGACCCGACACGGTCAGGTGGATGTCGTCGCGCGAGCGGTCGCCATCATAGTTGTTGAACGAGCTGCTCATGCCGGTGCCGGTGACCTTGTCGGGGTAGCCGCCGCGAAACAGCTGCTTCATGCGATAGTCGCCATCGGTGTGGCTGTAGGCGGCGCGCACCTTCCAGTCATTGGCGAAGCGGTGCGTCAGGTCGACGAAGGTGGTGGTGGACTCGGTGTCCATGCGGGCCCAGCGGGTGTTGTTGGCCACCGAACGGTTGAAGTCGGTACGCGAACCGTCGCTGTAGAACAGTGGGAAGCCGCTGCCGAAGCCGTTGCTCTGGTTGCGCGAATACTCGACGCTGGCGGTCAGCACGGTGTCCGGCGTCAGGTCGGCGCTGACCACGCCGTAGAAGGTGCGTCTGCGCGAATCCAGGAAGGTCACGTAGTCGTCGCCCTGGCTGTAGGCCGCCACGAAGCGCGAGCGGATGCGTCCGTTCTCGGTGACCGGCACCGACAGGTCGAGGTCGCCGCCGACATGGTCCCAACTGCCGGCGCTCGCACTGCCGGACAAGGCGAATTCGCGCAGCGGCTTCTTGCGGATGAAGTTCACGGCCGCTGACGGGTTGCCGGAGCCGGTCATCAGGCCGGTGGCGCCGCGCACGATCTCGACCCGGTCGTAGATGGCCGCGTCGATATCGGTGGCGCCGTAGTTCCATTGACCCAGGATGGGCGAGTTCAGGCCGTCGAACTGGAAGTTGTCGATGGAGAACCCACGCGACGAGAACGACAAGCGGTTGCTGTCGCTGCGCGTGACTGAAATGCCGGGCGCGCTGGCCAGGATCGCGCCGGTATCGCGCAGGCCCTGGTCCTCGATCTGCTGGCGCGTCACCACGCTGACCGATTGCGGCGTCTCGCGCGGCGACAGCGTCAGGCCGGTGGCCGTGCTCATGGCGTCGGTGGTATAGGAATGGGTGCCCTCCGTGGTGCCGGGGATGCCCGCGCCGCTGACAATGACGGCGGGCAACTGCGCCACATCGCCGTTATCGGTGGCGGCGGCGCTCTGGGCGCTGGCGTGCTGGTGGGTCAGGGCAGAGCAGAACAGGGCCGTCCGGATCGCGTAGACAAGGGGACGCACCCGGCGCGGACGGGCGGCGGGCGAGGGCATGACGGACAGCATGAGGGCAAGCTCCAGCAGAAAGATTTGGTAATGAGAATTATTGATTTTTACCGTTGTGCTGATGTATGCCGGACGATGCGATGCATATGGAGAATGCCGGCGGGCTACCCCAGGCCCGCCTCGGTCTTGGCCACGGGCGCCGCAAGGCGATGCAGCCACGCCCAGCCGATGGCGCTGGCCGCCACGCAGGCCAGCATGGCCGCCGCCAGCCGCAATGGTTGGCCGTAGACCCATGGCACGCCCCAGCCGCTGGCCACCGAGAACGTCAGCATCTGCATGAAGCCCAGCACCGACGCGGCGGTGCCCGACAGGTCCGGCACATGGCCCAGGATGCGCAGCGTCATGGCGGGCACACCCATGGCCAGGCCGCAGGTGAACAGGCCCGGCAGCAGTACCGCCCAAGGCAGGCGCGGCGCGTCGGCGGCGGCCATGTACAGCACATAGGCCAGGCAGCTGCCGCCCATCAGCAGATAGGACAGCAGCGTGATGCGCCCGTCCGACCAGCGGCCGGCCTTGCGCGCCGCCAGCAGCGCGCCGGCCATGGCGCCAGCCACCAGGGGCACGAACAGATAGGCGAAATCGGTTTCCGGCAGGCCCAGCACGTTGCTGATGAAGTCGGGCGCCGCCCCGATCAGGAATCCCTGGGCGGCGAACAGCAGACTGAACGCCGCGCCAAGCGCGACATAGCGGCGGGTGCCCAGCACGCGCGCATAGTTGCCGCCCAGCGTGCGCCAGGCCAGCGGCTGGCGCCGTTCGGGCGGCAGCGTGTCGGGCAGGCGCCGCGCGCACAGCAGCCAGGCGGCGCCGGCCAGCGCGGTCAGCAGCACGAACACCGCGCGCCAGCCTTGGTGCGCGGCCAGGTAGCCGCCCACGATCGGCGCCAGCGCCGGCGACAGGTTGAACACCAGGATCAGGTAGGACATGGCGCGGCGCGCCACGGCGCCGTCGTAGCAGTCGCGGATGATGGCCTGGCCGACCACGATGCCGGCGCCGGCCGACAGGCCCTGCACCGCGCGTCCGGCCAGCAGCCAGCCGAAGCTGGGCGCCAGGGCGGCCATCAGGGTGCCGCACACGTATACCCCCAGCGCCGTCAGCACCACGCGGCGGCGCCCCAGCGAGTCCGAGAGCGTGCCGTGCAGCAGCAGCATCGACGCATAGCAGGCCATGTAGACGCCCAACGTCAGTTGCACGGTCTCTTGCGGCACGGCGAATTCCCGGCCCAGCGCGCCGAATGCGGGCAGGTAGGCGTCGATGGTGGCGGGAGCGACACAGGACAGCAGGCCCAGCATCAGCACCATGACGGGAAAGGAAGGCAGGGGTTCGCGGCGAGACACAACGGCATCCATGGCGGGAGCCTCCCGGGTTGGGAGGCGCTGCCGCATGGTCGCCTGTGATGGCAGGTTGCAGGAATGGAGAATGCCGCAAGACCAATGGGCGCCGCCGTAAGCCGTGCACGGCGGGGCGCTCAGTTCAGTTCGCTGGGCGCGATGCCGTAGCGTTCGCGGAACGCCGTGGCGAAGTTGGTGGCGTGGCGGTAGCCGACGAAATGCGCCGCCTGCTGCACGCTGCAGCCCTGGGCCAGTTGCTCGCGCGCCACCTCCAGGCGGCGCTCGCGCAGCCAGCTGAAGACCGAGCGCTGGTAGGCGGCCTGGAACTTGGCGCGCAGCGTGCTGGGGCTCATGCAGGCCAGCCGCGCCAGCTCGTCCAGGGTGTGTTCCTCGCCGGGCGCGTGATACAGGCGTTCGCGCACCCGTTCCAACAGCTGGCGGTCGCGTTCGGAAACGGTGGTGTCGGCCGGCGTGCGCTGCGCCAGCGCCGCCAACGCATGGGCCAGCAGTTGCAGGCCCACGCCCTCGCGCAACATGGCCTGCAGCGGGCCGTCCCAACTGCAATCGAGCAGGTGTTCGATGGCCTGCAGCAAATGGCCCTGCGCCTGCCAGCGGCGCAACCGCAGCGACGGCGAACGCAACGCCTTCCAGATCATCTCGCTGGTCTGGTCGTCGCCCGCGCCGTCCGGATCGGACAGCGACAGGTTGACGCTGCGCAGGCGCTGGCCGGGCGCGTGGATGCCGGTCATGGCGACGGTGTCGCCGTACAGCGCGCTGACGCCGCTATGCGCGGCCAGCCTGACGTCGTCGTGGCGGTCGATGCGGGTCTGGGCGTGGCCCTGCAACATGACGATGGCGGAAAAGCGCGGCGACATCATGGAGGTGGCTTCGTAGTGCTGGTGCACGCGCACGTCGGACAGCACCAGTGTCAGGCCAGGTCGGATCGCGTGGGTCTCGACCCGGCCTTCGGCGATGCAGAGGGTTTCCGGGTCGCTGCGCTGGGCGCCGTTCAACTGCGGCAGGCGGTAGCGGAAACCGCTCTGGCTGCCCATGCGGTTGAAGTCGGCGACGGTGAATTGGGCGGGGGAGGGTACTGGGTTCAAGATCGTCACTCGCGTTACGGGATGAGCCCCTACGGCGGCCGTTCATGCGCCGCTCAATGTGAGAATGAGAATAACATATGTTCGCATTGTTGCGGTTGTTTTCATCACTCCGGCACCCTATTGGCGGCGCCGTCCCCGCGCCGCGCCGCCGTTATTTCAAGGCGCCGCGCAGTCGCCCAGGTCATCGCCCATGATGTCGCGGTACCACTCGTGGAAATGCTGCATGCCGTCTTCCATTGGCGACTGGTACGGGCCGCTTTCGGAGGTGCCGCGGCGCAGCAGCGCCAGCCGGCCGGCATCCATGCGTTCGCCGATCTCGTCGTCTTCGACCGCGGTCTCCATGTAGGCCGCGCGCTGCGCCTGGACGAACTCGCGTTCGAACAAGGCGATCTCCTCGGGGTAGTAGAACTCGGCGATGTTGATGGTCTCCTGCGGGCTCTTGGGGTAGAGCGTGGACAGCACCAGCACGTGCGGGTAGAGCTCGATCATATGAGTGGGGAAGTAGGTTACCCAGATCGCGCCGAATTCGGGCGCCGAGCCATCGCGATAGCGCATCAGCGTGTCGTGCCAGTCGCGGTAGACGTCGGAGCCGGGCTTTTCCAGTGAATCGTGCACGCCCACGCGCTGCAGGCTGTGCCGGCGGCCGAATTCCCAGCTCAGGTCGTCGCAGGTGACGAAGCGGCCCAGTCCGGGATGGAACGGGCCGACGTGATAGTCCTCCAGGTAGACCTCGATGAAGGTTTTCCAGTTGTAGTTGCACTGGTGCACCTCGACGTGGTCGAGCACGTAGTCGGAGAAGTCGAACTCCGGCCGCGCGAACAAATGGCCCAGGTCGGCGCGCGGGTCGCGCGGGCCTTCGAACAGCAGGCCATGGCAGTTGTGCAGCGGGAAGCGTGGCAGGTTCAGGCACGGCGTGCTGGGAAACTGCGGCGCGCCCAGGATCTGGCCGCGGTTGTCGTAGGTCCAGCGGTGCAAGGGGCAGACGATGTTGCCGCCGCTGGCGGACAGATTGCCGGCGGGGTTGCCGGGGCCGGTGACCGCGCCGGTCTCGCCCCCCAGGATCAGCGCCTGCCGGTGGCGGCACACGTTCGAGACCAACTCGACGCCATGGGCGTTGCGCACCAGCACACGGCCGCCGTCCTCGTGCGGCAGGCGGCGCCAGTCGCCCGGCTCGGGCACGCCTTTCTCGTGGCCCACGTACAGGGCCGATTGTTTGAATATCCGTTCCTGTTCGCGGGCGAACAGGGCTTGGTCGAAATAGGCCCGAACGTGCAGCGGGCTCAAGGCCTCGCGCACATGCTCAAGGCGGCCAATGTCCGTCATTTCCGACTCCTTGTGCCATCCCGCAAGGCCCGGCCGCCCTCAGGCGGTCACGGCGTGCTCGGCGTCGATCCGGGCCATGCGTTCGGCAAGATCCAATTTGGGGCAGGTGCTGCAGTAATCGCCGTCGCGCCTGCGGAAGTAGTGGCAGCAGACCTGCCGGTCCACCGCGATGGCCGGCTGGTCGGCGCGCTGCCAGGTCAGGTAGCCGCTGCGCCCGCGCAGGCCGAGCAGCGCCATCCATTCGACGGCCTGCCGCTGAGCCCAGTCGTTGGCGGCGGCGCCGTCATCGCGGCGCGCCGCCAGCAAGGCATACAGCACGCAGTCGGCCTGCATGCTCTCGGCGGCGCGCGGGCTGACCCGCAGCACCTGGGTCAGCTCGCGGTAGAAGGTGGCGCAGACATTGCGCAGTTGCGCGGCGGCGGCCTGCATGCGCCGGCCCAGGCAGGCGCGCAGGGGGTCATGGCGCTCCAGCGTGTAGCCGATGATGAAGCCGTCATCCGGCACCGGCTGGTGCATGCGCGACAGGTCGGGCAGGATCGGGCTGCGATGCACGGCGATCACGCTCAGGTAGACCGGCTGCCAGATCAGCAGGCCCCAGCAGCGCAAAGCCAGGTAATGCGGCCCGGCTTCCGGATAGCGCTGGCCCCAGAGATCGCGCAGCCGCGCGATGCTCTGAGCGTTGTCGGCGCCCGGGCGGACGCCCGGGCCGGCCGGCGTCGCGACCTGGCCCGACAGCCCCGGCACCAGGCGGCCGGTCAGGTCCAGCAGATCGTCCAGGTCCCGATTCACGCAAGCGCCCGCGCAGTGTCGGCCTGGCCCTGGCCCAGCCACTCCGGGCGGTAGCGGGCGATGGGGTTGACCAGATTGGGCGCCATCTGGAAGCTGCCGATGGGATCGGCCAGGTTGACCATCTGCAGGTTGTTGGCCAATTGCAGGCGGTTCAGGCACGAATGGATCATCTCGGGCGCGAACAGGTCGTACTGGCGGTACTTTTCCAGGCGCTCGGGGTGGGCGCGCAGGTAGGCATCGATGCGGCCGGCCACCAGTTGCCAGAAGGCATCCTCCCGCATCACGTCGTTATCGACCAGCACTTGCGCCAGGTGGCGGAAGTAGCCTTCGAACACATCGACGAAGATGGTCAGCAGCTTGTACTCCTCGGGCACGTCGGCGGCCAGGCGGCGGGCATTCTCGGGCAGCACGGCGTTGGGGTTGAGGATCGACGATTCTTCGGCGATGTCCTTCATGAAGGCGCGCACCGGCACGTGATCCTCGACCACCAGGATGACGTTCTCGCCGTGCGGCATGAACACCAGGTCGTGGGCGTAGAAGCAGTGCACCAGCGGCGTGAGGTAGGCGTCGACGTAGCGTTCGAGCCACGCGGCCGCGTCCAGCCCCGAGGCGCGGATCAGTTCCGGCAGCAGCGCGCGGCCCTGCGGATCGACGTGCAGCAGCGCCGCCATGGTCATCAGGCGCTGGTTGGCGCCGATCAGCGCGGTCGGGTTTTCGCGCCACAGCGCCGAGAACATCTTCTTGTAGGGGGTGTCGACCGAGATCGCCGCTTCGTAGTAGTAGTTGCGGAATCCCAGCGAGGCCGCTTCGCGCAGGATGGTGAAGCCGTTCTGGCGCAGCCACGGGTCGGCCGAGATCAGCCCGTGCAGGTATTCGTTGATGGCCGGCGTGCCGGACATGTAGTACGGCGACAGGCCGCGCATGAAGCCCATGTTCAGGATCGACAGCGAGGTCTTCACATAGTGCTTGCCGGGCTGGCTGATGTTGTAGAAGGTGCGGATCGACTGCTGCGCCAGGTACTCGTCATCGCCATAGCCCAGGCACACGATCTTGCGCGTGGCCACATAGGGCGCGAACGCCAGCGACAGCTTGTTGAACCACTGCCACGGATGCGAGGGCATGAAGTAATAATCGGCCGGATCCAGTCCCTGGTCGCGCAGGGTCCGGGCGTGGCGCTCGACGGTGTCGGCGCCCAGTTCGTCGCGCAGCAGGCTGTCGTAGTCCATGCTGGACAGGCAGGCAAAATGGGCGTTGTCCTTGTGCACCGCCAGCCACATCACGCGGATCGGGCTGGCGCATTCGGGCGCATAGACGTGGTAGTCCTCGGCGTCAAAGCCCAGCCGGCCATTGTTGGCGACGAAGCTGGGATGGCCTTCGATCATCGCGGTTTCGATGGCCTGGTAGTCGGCCAGCGCCAGCTCGGCGGCAGTCGGCGCGGCGCGGGTGTGCTTGTAGGCGCTGCCGTGCAGCGTGCTGGTGATTTCGTCCAGGTAGATCGGCAGGCGGTCCTCGGGCATGCCGAGCTTGTCGCGGATCTCGATGACGAACTGCAGCGCGTCCAGCGGCGCGGGCGTGCCGGCCATGGTCTTGCTGATGGATTCGGGCGGGATGCGCCAGTGGCGCATGGCCATCAACTGCGCATCGAACTGATATTCGGCGTGGCCGTCGGCCAGCACCAGGCGGTAGCGGTCAAACCCGGACGCCTCGGCGGGGCCGAGCCGTTCGGGTTCGAGCAACCATTCGTGGGCATATTCCGAGATGGCCTTCTTCACCAGCAGGCGGTTCACTTTGTCCCAGACCTCGGGGGCGAGGTGGCTGGCGATCCGGGCGGGATGGGGTTGGGTGCTCATACGGATGACTCCTGGGGTTGGGCCTGTTCGAATTGCTGCCGGGTGCAAAAGGCGATGCTGGCGGTCTTCTCGCGAAAGCGCGCCTGGCCGGCGTAGACAAAACCCATGGCCAGGTTGAGCGCATGGATCTTGCTGTTGTTGCTGTCGGGTTCCACCACCACGCGCCGGGCCTGCAGGCGGTCGAACATGAAGCGCATGACGAAGGCCAGCACGTGGCGGCTGAAGTTCGGGATGCGGACCCGCGGCGGGCCGATGAAGATATGCATGCCCAGATCGCCGGGCTGCACCGGGTAGTGCTCGCCGACCTGGTCGTGGGCCGGGTCGTAGCACTCCACCAGGAAGGCCGGGCGGCCGTCGTGGCTGCCGAGCCAGGCGCCGGCGTGGCCGCTGTCGATCAGGGCCTCGTAGAAGTCGCGCACTTGCGCTTCGGTGAAGGTCTGCATCGACCAGAAGCGGGCGTAGTCCATCGCGAACCACTGGCGCAGCAGGGCGGCATCGCTGGCCGGATCGAGCGGCCGCAGCGCCAGGCCCGCGCCTTCGTCGTAATGGCTGCGCGCCTGGCGGTCAATCTCGCCCAGGAAGGTGGCGGTCATGGTGATCATGGCGGGCTCTCCGGGGTCAGACCGTGGCGGCGCGATGGCCGTCCAGCCGGGGCAGCAGTTCCGTGGCGACACCGCCACGGCATGCCGTGGCGGCTTGCGCCGGGCGATGCGCCAGCACGCCGTTGGCCGGCGGACGGAAGTCCTGCAGCGCGGTGCGCGGCTCGATGGCGTAATGCTCGTGGCCGGTCAGCTCGCGCAGGATCTGCGAATTGCGGTAGCAGCAAAAGCCCAGGTCGGGGTTGGTGACGCCGTGGCTGAGCAGGCCGCTGTTCTGCACGAAGATCTCGTTGCCGCCGTGGTCGATGCTGTAGTTGCGGGCGATCCGGTAGGCGCCGTCCTCGGCCCAGGCGATGCGGTCATGGATCGGGTTGACGCACGCGGGAATGCTGCGGGCGTAGCCGGTGGCCAGCACCAGCCCGTCGGCCGTGTGCGTGAACGGCTGGCCGGTGTCGACGTGACGGAACTCCAGGTGGTAGCGGGCGGCCTGGCGGTCGTAGCGGCTGGCGCGCAGCTCGGCGTTGGTCAGCAGCGTGTAGCGGCGGTCGCCGTTGTGGATCTTCTCGTCCAGCAAGTCGTAGATCTGGTTGATGAGCGAGGCATTGATGCCCTTGTACAGGCTGCTCTGCTCGGCCAGGATATGGCGGCGGCGGGCTTCGGGCAGGTCGTAGAAATAGTCGGTGTAGTCCGGCGAGATCAGTTCCAGTGTGAGCTTGGTGTTCTCCATCTGGAAAAAGCGCGGCGAGCGCGTGATCCAGGCCAGGCTGTAGTCGTGCTCGTCGCTGTCGCGCAGCAGGTCATGGAAGACCTCGGCCGCGCTCTGGCCGCTGCCGATGAGGGTAATCGACGCCTGCCGTTGCAGTTGTTGCTTGTGCCGCAGGTAGTCGGCGCTGTGGATGTAGGGCGCCTCGCGCCGGTCGCAGCAGGCTGGCAACGCTGGCTGCGAGCCCAGGCCCAGCACCAGCTTGCGGCAGCGGACCATGAAGCGCTCGCCATTGACGCTGTGCTGGCCGGTGACCAGGTAGGTATCGGTCTCGGGGTCGTGCAGCACGCTCTGCACGTCGCTGTTGAAGCGCAGGTTGGGCAGGCGCGCGGCCACCCATTTGCAATAGCGGTTGTACTCGGCGCGCGTGAGATAGTGGTTCTCGCGCATGTAGTACGAATAGATGCGGCCGGTCTGCTTGCAGTAGTTCAGATAGCTGTATTCGCTGCGGGGGTCGGCCAGGCTGACCAGATCCGCCAGAAACGGATTCTGCAGCGTGGACGCCTCGATCAGCATGCCGGGATGCCAGTCGAAGCCGGGCTTCCTGTCGAGGAAGAGGGCGCGTACGCCGGGCAGCGGCGCCGTCAGGCAGGCCAGGCTGAGGTTGAAAGGGCCGAGGCCGATCGCGACGAAGTCATGGATTTCACGGTTCATGAGGGTGACGCCTTTTGCTGAGTCTGCGTTGCACAGGCGGCGCCGGGAACGGGCACCGCGGAACAGGTCGGGCCGTGGCGCCTAATCAGGCGGAGCGGGACGCGACTGGCGCGCCTGCCTGCCGGTCGACCGCAATGACAAAGGATTCCCAGCGCCGGTATTGCATGAATCGAACATCTGTATAGGTATGATTTTCATTTGCAATAATGGAACTCTAGCAAATGCTTTTTGGGCGCGAAGCGTCGCCGCGTCCTCCCAGGCGGCGCTCATATGCAGGGTGAAGCGGCGCGCGAAATTTCGGGCGTCTGATGTGAGATAAATGCCCGCTTGCTGATTTACACCAGCAGAAAAGTAATTACAGATTGGGGAATCTGACGGCTTTTGATTATGAGCCGCTGGAAACACAGACCCCAAAATCTCACCCCGACCCTCTCCGATTCTCTGGCCCGATATCTGGCCGAGATATCCCCTCGAAAGAAAGGAACAGCCACCGACATCTCCATCGCAGCGCGCTGGCTGGAGACACGACTGGCCAATCGTCGTCTGGCCTCAATAACGGACACCGACATCAGCGATATCGCCGACGCCTGGTTAAAGGTCCTCGAGCCAGCGACAGTGGTGCGCCGCCTAGCCCTCGTGTCCCATCTATATACAGTGGCCCGGAAGACTTGGAAGTACCGGACCCTGGTCAACCCGCTTCAGTTTGTAGACCGTCCCGCCGTCAACGATGCCCGGGAACGCCGCCTCTACGACAACATCCGCCTTCGAGGCGTCCCGGAAACAGAGTGCCCTAGAAGCGAGATCGAATGGCTGATTCGGTCGACAACCTCGGCCGAGTTGCCAACCATCATGGTCCTGGCTGCCGAGTCCGGCATGCGCCGCTCCGAGCTGATCGTCGCAGCGAAACGAGAGCGTATCGACCTGGCCCACGGCGTGATCTACCTCGACGACACCAAGAATGGTCAACGCCGCGCTGTCCCATTGACTCCCTGGGCTCTGGCCTGGTTGAAACACTACCTCGTCGGCAAGCCCTCCCGAGGACGGATTTTCTCAATCTCGCCCTCGTCAGCCACTCGGGCATTTGCCCGGGCCCGAAAGCGCGCACGAAGGGACTATGAGGCCCTTTGCGCGCGGTATGGGCGTACGCCCAAGCCAGAGTACTTCGCCGATCTCCGGCTGCACGATCTACGCCACGAGGCCACAACCCGCCTTGCCGAGGTATATGACATGCACAAGCTGGCCAAAGTGACTGGGCATCGAGATACTCGGATGCTGCTGCGCTACTACCACCCGTCGGGGCGAGACCTGGCCAAGGAGCTAGCCCGCAGCGATCTTGGTCGCCAACAGCGAGCCCGCTTGGCGGCAGGCCTCACACCAGCCCTGCTGGCTCAGCGTGCACGTCCCAGCTGAATATCACCAGCTCACGCCGTTGGGCGCCAGTGCCACCACCAACGGTGTACGTGATGTCAGTGGACTCAATCGGAAAGCTGGCAAATAGATCACGGATGGCGGGGTGATCGTTCAGGGTCACCATCGCCTTTCCCTTGAGCTTTCCCAACACAGCCGCGAGGCGCTCGTACTGCTCCCAGCCGAATTTCACCCCGTAGCCCTCGGTCTCCCAATACGGAGGGTCCATGAAGAAAAAGGTGTGCGGCCGGTCATAGCGGCGGATGCACTCGATCCACGGCAGATTCTCGACATAGGCGCTGGCCAAACGCAAGTGGGCGGACGAGAGGTTCTCCTCAATGCGCAACAGGTTGAGCCCAGGCGGCGCGGTGGTGGCAGTGCCGTACGACTGACCATCGACGCGCCCTCCGAAAGCGGAATGCTGTAAGTAGAAGAACCTGGCCGCCCGCTGGATGTCGGTCAGTGTCTCCTCGGGCGTTATCTGAAGCCATTTGAACACCTGGCGACTCGATAGCGCCCACTTGAACTGGCGGACGAACTCCTCCAGGTGGTGCTTCACGACCCGGTACAGATTGATCAGCTCACCATTGACGTCGTTGAGCACTTCAACGTCGGCCGCCATGGGCCGCAGGAAGAACATGGCCGCCCCGCCAGCGAACGGTTCGACATAGCACTGGTGAGGCGGGAAGTACGGAAGCAGACGGTCGGCCAAGCGGCGCTTGCCGCCGAGCCACGGAATGATAGGGGATGCCATTTTGTAAATTCGTTTCAAAATGGTAGCCTTGGCGCGCCTGTGCACAGGTGACGCGGCCTTGGCCACGCTGGCAGCTCCTTTCTGCCGGTGAGGGGCATAGTCGGCGTTCCCGCGCCGACTATGCCGCCGCGTCTTTATTCACCCGCCCCGGTTGCCGGGATGGGGGCTGTCGGAGTCAGCCAGGCCGGCACCTTGCCCCAGCCTGGATAGCTTACGGGTTGCCCGTCGACGTCGACGACGCTACCCAGTGAATACTGCGCGCCGCCGTCGACCAGGTAAAACACCTCGCCTCGGTGATCTTCCGCCACTTCCCAACCTGACGTTGCCGGATTCCGCCGCGCGACCTCGCCCGCCGCTACTGCCGGCGGTGCATCCTCGTACGAGCCGAAGGGAATATTGAACACCCCCGGGACCAGGGCCAGCTCATTGGCTTGTGTCGCGAAAAGATAGATCCCGCTGACGGGGTCAGTTTGATAGACAGTCTTGGTAGCCATTTGGCTCTCCTTGGGTTGGAATTAACACTGCAAATGCGCGGGCGCTCGCTTCGCGCCAGGCCGGGGCCACGGAGCGGCATCGCCACTACGCTAGCAACTCGAACCTCTGGGGGCCTGTTGGGACAGCCTCGGGCGGCGCAGTGGCCATTTACAGCCTTGGCTCGCAAAGTGGCTTCGAGACTGGGGACGGCAGCGCGCAGGGTCTGAAATCGGAGACCAGGCCGATGAATGCTGCATTCCATCCCCGAATCCATGCCTGACGTCCGCCTCACTGCAAATGCAAGAGCTATGGCCAGCCGTCAGGACGATGCGTTGCGCCTGCACGGTCACAGGGTGCGCGGCACGAATACAGTAACCCCGTTCTCGACGCTCTACGCTGTGGGTGGCGCTGCAAACACGCTTGCTGGCGGCCAGGCTAGCGGGGACAACTTCTACGAGAAGGGGCCCGCAGGTGGTTCGTTGCCATACATCGAACAGACAGGGGGGGTCGAAACCCGTGGGACGAACGTCGCCTATCACCCTCGGATCCATGCCTGAATTCATGCGTGGATCCGTGGGCAATAGGCGGTGTTTACAGGTCGGGTCTCTTGACCTCCCGTGTCGCCGATGTATGTCGAGCTGGTTCCAGACCCAGAGCCGGTGTTCAGGCCGAACAACCCACCGCCGGTCGGGTTGGCCGACATCAGGTAGCCATATAGCAGGTGCCGATGTGCCTGGAGAGCTCCAGCCTGGCGACTTGCCAGGGCCCGTGCATTTGCAGTGAAGTGGGCATTAAGCATGGATACGTGGGAGGTAAGCAGTGTTCACCGGCCGGGTTTCAGCGCCGCCAGCAGACGTGGTTGATCGACCGATCACAGTGCCCGATGTCCCGCTGGCAGAGCCCATCGACGATGTACCGCTGAAAGCGTCCCAGGTGGCATTGGGCAGCGTGTGCAGATGGCTACGTAGGCTATCGCCTTGTTCGCTGCCGAGCGCCCGCGCATTTGCAGTGTCGAGGTCAGTCCCCGTAAAACGGCGGAACATGTCGCGCAGGTCGGGCACGCGGAACTGCGTGGCCGAGTAGTCCGAGAACCAATGCGCGCCGCGATTGGCCTGCCACACAGCTTCCGTACGAACCAGGCTTTGCTCCTGCGCATAGCCCCACAGGCCCGCGTAGGCTCCGACCTTCGGCAGCAGGCCGCCGACCGCGTCGACCTCGCTGGCCAGCGGCGCGGCGGTGTGACCATCCAAGGGGCGCCCGCACAGCAGCGAGCGGTAGCCGGTGAAAAACGCCGTGTTGGCCCAGGTCCAGACCTCGCTGCATTCGGTCACGATGATCGGGCCCACGTCGGTAGTCGGCAGATCCAGGATCGAGCAGATCAACGGCCGGCTGGTCAGCTTTTCCGCAATGATGCGCAGGATCCCTTGCAGGACCTGTGTGTTGTCGCTGGGATTGAGCGCCACGCCGCCATACTCGGCGACTGCGGCGACCTCTTCCTGCAGGGCGTCGAACCAATCAGCCTCCAGATCCGTTGACACCCTGCCGGCGATCGGATCTCCGTCGGTAAAGCCGTCGCGGCCGGGGCCGAACTTGTTCAGTTCTCGGGTGGGAGTGGATATTCGTCGCATGGTGCACCTGGAAAAGGAAAATCAAAGGGAGTCGACATATCCGACCAGCACGACAGTGTGGGCGGGCTTGTAGCGGGATAGGAGGCACAGCAGCCCCGGATCGCCCCAGGCACGCAGCGGCGCCGTACATTTGCTGGTGGCGGTGGCCTGGACAATGTTTGCCGAGGCGACGACATTCACTCGGAAGGCAAAACGCCAGCCGCCCTGGTTGATCGCCGCGGTGCACTTGCTCGTGGCCCGGAAGGGGCGGAACTCATCGATTCGCGCGTCCGGGTAGCCTAGGCCGATGACCATCTGCCGGAAGTACTCGGGCGTGGCGCCGCCCAGCATGAGGCGGCGCATGTTGACGCGCTGGCGCCGCTGTTCCTTGCCTACCGGGGTATCCAGGCACTCATCGGGCAAGTCATAGAGCTGCTCCCAGTCCTCCAGTACCTCGTCGGCCAGCAATGGGTCGAACTGGGCCACCAGCGACATCGCCAGTCGCTCGACCGCGCGCATTGATGAGCCGAACGCCTCCAGCACGCGAACCAGCACACCGCCAGGCTGGCGGTTGAGCATGGAGCTGGGTGGCAACAGCGCCAGGAGCGCCTCGCGCCAGGCTTCTATGCTCCTCACGCCCACGTCACACCCCCGAACGTGGCCAGCTCGCCAGGCAGGCAGGTCACATTGCCAGCTGGAGACACCAGCACGTGGTCGTTCTCGCCGGCTGCGATCGAGATTGCTTCCCTCATGTGGCTGACCAGCAGCGTGCCCCCTGGGATTGCGTCACGGACGTGCATGTCCTTGAGCTCGGCGACAATCGCGGCCCGGATTTCAGCAGTGTCGGGCTGCAGATCCGAGATCACGTAGGCAACAGGCTTTGCCACCGACAGCGGCACAAACAGCTCGGCGGTGGCCGGCCGTTGCGCCTCGATATGTGCCCGAACCGCTTCGATCTCACCCGCATCCGGGATCGGGTCCTCATCGTCATCCCGGACGAAGCGCACGACAACCGTGCCGGCACCCATGCCGTTGGGCGTGCACCAGGCACGCGTGACGCCAGGGACTTCCTTGGCCCAGGCCACATAGTCATCGCTGTTCCCGCCATGAGGCGGGCGGCGAATCCGCTCCAGGATCCGGGCCCGGAACAGTTCCGGCCGCTCGACATCCGCGCCACCAGAGATCTCGGTCGACGCGACGGCCGTACTGTTGATGCCGACCACTGGGCTGGCCAAGGTGAACTGAACGCCGGCAGCGGTGTTGCCAGCTTGGCCGACTTCGTCTGCGGTGATGGCGACCGTGGCGCTGCTGCCCACAATGGTCACGCCGACGTCGACCGTAAACTGCACGCCGTCGGCACGCTGAAACACAGATCCGGCCATCAGCGATGCCCCGTTCTCTCCGCCGATCAGCAGCGACCCGGTCGCCGGCGCCGCCGTCTTCTGCAGGACGCCCCACCGCGCCCCGTGACCAGGCAACTCGTCCTCGTCACACTGGTCGGGCCAGGCCTGCTTAAACACCCGCTCGAGGAACTTGTAAAGGGCATCCAGACCGCCGGAAAACACGCGTACCAGCACGCCGGCCAGGCTGCGGCGAGCCCGGGGCAGGATCCCTGGCAGGCGGCTCTCCATCTCGGAGGCCAGTTGCTCGATCAGCTTGGGTAAGGAGGGACGGGGAACCGGCATGTCAAGCCTCTGCAGGGGCGAATGACTCGCCTGCCAGGCGCCAGGCCTGGGTCGCGGCGTTCCATTCAAATCGATAGCGGCGGTCTACGCCGTTCAGGGCGAGCGTGATAAGCAGGACGAGCCAGCCCATCCGGGGGACGAAGGCACTTACCCCGACGGAGGTGACCAGGCCGTCTTCCTGCATCCACTTGAGCGCCTCGAGGGCGTAATCACGCGCCCGCTGGACGGTGGATTGCAACTGCTTTTCTCGGGCGAGCAACCACCAGCGGCAGCCGAATTTGTCCTGGGGGGACGAGGCGTAGGCGTCGGCCCACCAGCCGCGACGGTCTTCACCGGCCGCCACCTCGTGCGGTTGCGCCAGGCGGTCGGTGCACAAGCTGAGAATGACCGCCGTCACCAGCGTATCGTCGCCGGCGAAATCCGCGCCGGCCAGGCTCATGTCGAGCAGGCCGGACTCGGGGTCAAGGGAAAGGGAGAAGTCCATGTTCCGCAGTCTCGCGGAACATGGCGGGCAGTGCCATTAAACAGGTTTACCGGCTACGCGACGGGTGTGCCTGAGATGTCGTCGCCTTCTTGCACACCGCCGTGCTTGTGCTGATGGCCGATGTCTGTGCCGTTGTGAGTTGCCTTCCCGCCTCGCAGGTCCACATCACCGTCAACGCGTAGGCCCCGCGTCACGCGCACGAACGAATCCAGCTCGATCTCGCTGGTATCTGTCAAGCGCATGGGCTTGCCGGCGCCCCGTATCACGATGCCATCGCGGGTCAGGTGAACCGACTGCTCCTGGTCGTCGTATATGGCCATTTCACCCGTTTTCAGGCCGCGCATCCGGTAGCGGCGATCATCGACATTGATCACCACCTGGTGGTCGGTGTTCCCGCCCACGGACAAGGTCACGCATTCGGCACCAGCGTGCGGCACCGAGGTCATGCCGTACTGCTGAAACCGCTCGACCTGGTCGCGACCGACGTCGGCCTGGATGCCGATCTGGACGGTCTGCAGGCCGCCACCGTCGCTGACCTGGCCTACCAGGGCCCGGGCGATGGCCAGCCGGATCCGATTCAGGGCCGATGAAATGCTCATTCCTCGCGTCTCCCTGTTCCGGACAGATCCCAGGGGGAATCGTCAGGGTGTTGTTTGCGACGCTTGCGCCGGCGGCGCGGTGACGCGCCCTCCAGATCGAACGCCTCCGGCCGGCAGACGGTGAGCGCGGTGCGCCGGGCATTGGTCTCGTCCAACGTGTACCGGCAGGATGTGATCAGCAGATCAAGGTCCAGGAACATGCGCGGGCTGGTGACCCTCACCAGGGTATTGGGCAGCCACAGGTCGCCAACCTGGCCGTCCTGGCCGGTACGCCAGCCCACCACCACGATCTGAGCGCGCTTGCCACGCCCCATCCGGGTCGAGACTTCCCACTGAGCGCGTTCCTTGGCTTCAGCGTTGCTCAGGCCCTGCTCGGAATGGATGATGAGCGGCCGGTACCGGTCAATCTCCGGATCCGTTGCCTTGGCCTGGATATGGGCTGCCGTGGCGCCGAACTGGTTGTCGTTGCCCGCGACCTGCGCCTTCATGCGGATCTCGGAATGGCGTCGCGCCCAGGTGTGCCGCGCGCTGATTCGCAGGATGTTCAGGCCTTCAATCAGCTTGGTCTCGATTAGCGTCTCGCTGGCACGGGTCAGCACCAATTGGCCGCTCGGCGAGCTGGTCACCAGGATCGCCTTGGACCGCGCAGCACGGTCGATCGCGTCGAACGCCTTCTCACCGTCGTCCAGCGAGAAGCTGCTGATCGCCTCGCCGGTATCCGTTTGCACCTGCACCTCGATGCCAAACGGCTTGCAGATGTCACGCACGATCTGTTCTAGGCGCACGTTTTTCCACTGGCCGCTGCCGTGGATGGCCGAGCTGTCGACCAGGTCGCCCGTCTTGTCGCGTCCGCTGACGTTGAGCCTGCAGGAAGTATCGGTCAGGTCGATATCGATCGTGTCGATGTAGCCGGTGATCAGCAGGTCCTGACCAAACTTCACCTCACACGGCAGGCCCTCGCGCAGACCGATCGGAGCATCTTCGCCCGGCCACCGGTGGGTCAGCGTGAGCTGGAACTCGCCAGCAAGCTGCTCGATGCCGCGCTCGACCTCCAGGCTTTTCCAGCCCCCATAGGCCTGGCCGCCCACCACCAGCGTGATCAGGTTTTCGTTGACCGGAGCCATCAGCGCAGCACCTCCAGGTCGCCCGCCGGCACGAAGAGCGGGTTGCGCACCTGGTTGCGCGTGACCAGTTCGTCGGCCCGTGAGCCATCCTGGTACACCCGCTGGGCGATCAGCAGCGCCGGCAGCATGGCCTGGGTGGAATAGGTGGCCCGCTGCTGCAGGCGGTCGGCTTGCTGGGCCACGTCCCGAACGATAGCGACGCGAAGCGCAATGAGCGCTGCCGCCATCTGCGCCGGTGGGTCGTAGGCCTCGAGCTCGTGATCGATCTCCTCCAGCACCACGTCGGCCTGGTCGCGTGCGTCCTGGGCCGTCGTCACTTCCTTGGCTTCAATGGCGTCGGTCAGAATGCGCGCCTGGGTCGCAATCACCTGGGTGCGGGTGAATTCCTCCATTGCGGCCGCGTTCGCCACCCGGCGAGCGGACGTGGCGCCCTGAGGTGGGGAAACGGATCCAACAGGAGCCGTCCAAGGCGCTGGGTCATTGGATCCGTATTCCGCGCGTAGATCTGCGATCGCTGACTTCGGACGCTTGATTGCCTGACCCAGCTGCTGATACAGCCCCTGCAGTTGCAGAGCGAGCGTCTCGGGCGTACGGATCAGGGTGGACAGCCGGCCGGCGATAGACGAAGCGCCGCGTACGATGTCGCCGGCGATATCGACCAGGCCGTTCAGGCCGACCATCCGTTGCAGGGTGTCCAGGCTGGAGTGGACGCGGCCGATGAGGTCAGAAGCAAGGGCCGAGGCGCCGGCGACATCTACCAGCGAGGCAAAGCGATCTACGGACGCGGTGCCAAGCACGTCGGCCGCATCAAAGACCCCATCCTGAGTGCTGGTGGCCGCCTGCGGAAAGGTGTTCTCACCGGCCTCGGCGAACGTGATCGCAAACCGGGCGATGCCGCCTTCGGTGTGAGACTCCCGGATGCTGACCCGGCCCAGTACGACCACGTTGAGCATGCCGTACTTGGGATGAATCAGCTCGCCTGGCCCGTACGTCTCGAGCGCCTTGATGAGCGCGTCTCGCTCCTGCACGTAGTTCTCGCCCACGACATAGCCATTGACCTGGAACTCGCGCCCGCGGCGTCCCAGGTCATCAGCATAGGGCAGATCCCGCATGGGGTACTCGTGCACCTCGTTGCGCCGTCCGACACCGGTATCCGAGTCGGTCGTGCGAAACGGCACGCCTCGAAAACTTGCGCCCACGGCCATCCCATTGGGATGCGCCACCCTGCGCTGTTCTTCACGCCAGCCCATATCAATCCGTATTCACGTTGGTGCGCCCGACATTTCCCGTCATGCGGGTGCCGTCATTGGGCTGCAGGTCAGCATTGGCTTGAATGCCCGGGGCGGCGGTGATGTTGACGTTGACCTCGCCGCCGATCTTGGTGTTGGCCAGCAGCTCCTGCAGCCGGCGGGTCATGTCATCGCGCGAAGCAGCCAGCGCGTCACGTTCAGCCTGAACGCGACCGATCGACAACGGCGTGTCCCCAGCCTCACGCTTCAACGCAATCATCTGATCGAACTCCTGGATCCTTGCCTCTCGGTCGGCGATGCGCTGGCGGAGTCCACTTTCAGTGTTCGTCATCTGATCGTACGCGTAGGCGCCGACGACCGGCGCCGCAACCAGAAAGCCGGCTGACAACGCGCCGGCGGCACTGATGCCTCCAGCGGCGCCTGCTCCGGCACCGCCCAGTGCGCTTGTGGCACCGGCAGGAGCGGCTGCCGCGGCAGCAGTGGCAGCCGCTCTGGCAGCTCGCGCAGCCCCTATGGAGGTTGCCACCTTTCCGACGCCAAGCGCCGCGCCGCCCACCCCAACAACTCCGGCGGCGACGGCCACGCCCTGCAGGATGGTGGTAGCCCCGCTGATCGCGGCAGCGAACTCTGGAGACGTCTTAGCAAGTTCGGCGAATGAGTCCGCAACTGTCGAAACGGCCGGCCCCAACTTGGTCATGGCGTCGTAGTTTGCAAACTCAGCGGCCTGCTTCGCCCGATTCAGGTCGAAACTTGGAGATGCTTTCACCGTCCACATGTTTCGTTCGATGGAATCCGTTCCGTACAGCAATGATTCCTGGGCGATCTTGTTGGCGTTCGCACGGTCGAGGATATATGCCGCCATGCCGCTGCCGGCCTCTCTATCGGGGAAAATCTTGGAGATCACTTCGCCTTTGGCGATGTTCATGACATCGTCCAATGCTGCCTTGCGCGCACTCCCCTCCGGCGCAACGTTGTAGGCCGTCAACGCCTTCTGGTAGTTCTTGTTTTTGCCAAGGAGGCCTTCGATGAGGTTTGCAGTGACATCCAGAGCATCCAAGCCTTGCATCCGCCCTTCAGCGATCTTCTTGTTGTACGGAATCCCTAGCTTGGCAAAATTGTTCCTAGCGTCCTCCGAACCCATTTTGGCCAAGAGATTCTCGGATAGCGTCGCTGCCTGGTCGGAAGTCCCCGCCACCAGCCGCGTAGCCTGATTCAATGCAGCGATCTTTGCGGCGCCCTCTAGACCTGTAATCCCTACGTTTCGTGCCAAGCCGAACTGCTTGGGTAGCGCCCTAGCCATGTCGCTTACTTCGAAGGGGCCGCTTTGACCAGCATAAGTGGCAATGCCAAACAGCCGCGCCATGTCCTTGGGTGCGATGCCCATGGTTTCTTTGGCAGAAAATGCGATCTTGACGAAGTCGGTCGCTGCGGTCTGGTTGGCTTTTCCAGCGAGCACGGCTTCCTTAAAGATGGCCAGCGAATCATCCGTACCGAACCGACCGGAAGATAGCACTTCGCTAAGTGCCCCCGCCGCCTCTTGTTGAGTGGTGCTATTGGCGTCGACGGCCGCGCGGATTGCCAGGTCCATCGCTTTCATACCCTCAAAGCGCCGCTTTCGGTCCTCGGCGGCGCTGAGAGAGGCGTCTCCGTACGCGGTGTTGGCCATATTCGCGAGCTGATCTCCGTACGAGAACGCCCGATTGACCTTCGGGGCCACCACAGCCGCGCCCGCCATGACGCCTGCCGCCATCAGGCCAGCCTTCTGAGCACCGGCGACCAAGCGCTGCTTTCCGCTGTAGACGCCCATCTCGGCATTCAGCCGTCCGACCGTCTGGCGCATCTGCTCGGCGGCGCGCTGCTGCTCGCGCCATGTCATCGTGCCGCTGTTGGCTAGGCGCTGGTAGGCGGCCTGTGTGCGCAGGATCTCCTGCTGGATTCGATGCTCGGAGCGAATGCCCAGGGTTTCGCGCGCCTGGGCCATGCGGGCGAACTCGCGCTGGGTGCGCGTCGCCATGGTCACGAGCGAGGTTTCGGTCTGCTTGGTGGCACGGCTGATCGCGGTGAGGTCTTTGGCCCCTGCTATGGCCATGTTGTCCAGGGCCTTCTTGGCTTCCAGCGCGGCCTTGGTAAGGCCGGCCGCGGTGCCATCGACACGAACCCCAACGACGAATTCGCTCATTCCCCAGACCTCTTCTTAGTGAGCTGATCTACATAAAACTGCGCTTCCGCCAACGGAAGCGCCAGAATCTCGGCCCGGCTCCAACCCAGCCGGGATGCCAAGAGCATGATCTGCAAGAGCGCGCCCTCCCGGCCGCGCGTCAGTCTTCCCCCAGCTTTTCCGCCTCCTGCATGGCCTCACGGAAGACCGCCCACTGCTTGCCCTTGAGGGCCTTGAACTGCGCCGGCACGAAGGGGCCGGTATCTTCGCCCGCGCGCACCAGCACTTGGCAGGCCAGCGCGACCTGGAAGGCGGTCGGCTGCAGGGCCGGGTTGGCTTCCTTCTCGGCCTCGAGCGAGTCGCCCAACGACGCCTCGCGAACTTCGATCTCGGTGACGGGCTTGCCGCCTACCACCCAGGGCGATGGCAACTTCTTGATAACAGTCAGGGGGTTCTTCATGGTTTTCCTTGAAATGGATTTACAGAGGGGCTAGCTCTCGATGCACTCGACGCCGTTGAAGGCGAGCGTGACCTCGCCGCCACCGCCCAGCACGGGCGGTGCCGCCAACCAGGCACCGCGGATCGTGTAGCCGATGCCGGTGTCGGTCTGGAACCGCATGGTTTCGTCGCGGATCGCGGCCAGGTCAGCCAGGCTCACGCCGGACATGTGGCTGATGGTGCAGTTGACCGCCGGCGCGGTGGTCGATTCCGTGTAGCCATCGACGCCGCTGTCGCTGGTGACGGGATCTCGCCGCACGCCACCGATATCGAGCGTGGCGCCAGGCTTGCTGCGCAGGCGGCGACCGCCTACGCTGATGAATACTCGGCCAGTAACTTGAGGCATGTTCTTGATTCCTTACAGGATGAACTGGATGCTGCCCGCGAACACCCGGAACTGGTTCACCAGGTCAGGCGGGATGACGGCATTGACACGGTCGCGGTCGACCATGCTGCGCTGGACGATGAGGTTCTTCTTGAAGTCCGCGAAGTTCTCCAGAAGGCCCGCCTTCTCCAGGGACTTGGCCGTGGCGATCAGCACGCCGGCGATCATCGACGGCGTCGCGATCGGCTGGGCAGGGTCGAAGTCGGTACCGTCGTCGGCGAGCTTGTGCCGCGGGAAGTTCGTGGCCACGGCCGTGCGGAAGGCATAGCGCATGTAATCTGCCGTCCACACCGTCTCCACGTCCAGATAGGAGACATCCTCGATCCCCCAGGCGTTGGTCTGGTACGTGGTGACCACACGTTCGATCTGGACAATGCCGTCCTGAGACACGGTGAACGTGCTGCAACCATCGTGCAGCAGCAGGTTGCGCTCCTCACGACGGAAGCGATCCTTCGGGCTCGGTGGCAAGAGGCCCGGCAGATCGAGCGTCTGGAACGGACGGGCCGGGTCGATGGCGCCGTTGAACTCGACCACTGCGCCGTGTACGGCCGCCCACAGGTACGGCGCCTGGGGAGGGTTCTTCACACCGATGAACGAGCTGTTCTCGCTGTTGCGAGCCGAGCCATAGGTGCTGAGTTGGGCGTGCGTGCCGGCCACGCCCGTAAAGAGGTGGCCCGTGCGCATGTCCATTCCACCGAACCGACTGGCGAGCTCGGCCTCGATGATCGCCATGTTCGCCGAATCGCTCCAGGGCGAAATGATCGTGTAGAACCACTCGTCGGAGATTGCCGCCACCACGTCCGCGGCATCCGGATTGCCGGTACCGGCCACGCTGTTGGCGATCTCCAGGGTCAGCCCGGCCGGCAGGGACTCGTCGTCATAGAAGTTGACCAGCACACCGATGCCCTGGGTAAAGGCGCCCTTGTGGCGCGCCGTCAACGTCACCACGCCGGCCGTGGCCGCAGCGGTGACCGGGCCGTTCTGGTAGCCATTGACGACCGCAGCGATCGCCGTGGCGACCGCCGAGGCGGCGTCGCCAGCAGCCACACCGATCGAGAGCTTCTGGCCGTTGATGTAGAGCGCGATCGTGCCGGCGGCGGCCGCGGGCCCGGTGACGGTGATGGTCTTGGTGGCGGCCACGCCCGCCACGAGGTCCTCGACGCCCAGCGCCCAGATGTCGCTTGTCTTATTGGCCGAACGGGCCAGGCGCAGCATTTCGTGCAGCACGCTGCCGCGGCCAAAGAGCGTGGCGCCCTCGTCACCGCTGTTCACACGATAGAGGGTCAGCGGGGCCGCGGTGCCGGCGGGCAGTTTGTTGCCCACCACCAGGATGCGGCGGTTGAGCGACGGCAGCCCGCGCAGCGCCTTGGAGTTGTCGATTTCGACATACTGCCCCGGCGTGAGGATGTCGGTCGGGATGGTGTTGAAGATGATGTTGTCCGGCATGGCGGTTCCTTGGAGCGTTACTCGGTAGCGGGCTTGGTGCCCTTGGCCGAGGCGGACTTGGCGGCCGCCGGCGGGGTATCCGCCGGATCGGTGGCTTGCGAAGCGGCGCTGACCTCGGTCACGTCGCCGTCATCGCGGCGGCGGCGCCAGTAGGTGGTCAGCACGATGGGCTCGCCTTGCGTGGCCAGGTAGCCGCCTTGGGGCTTGCGGACCTTGAGCGGCTCGCCATCGACGATGGCGGGTTTGAGGGTGACGGTCTGCATTCGGGATCCTTGATGTCAGTTTTCAGTGCCGGCGCCAGCCAGCGGAATGTCTGCCTGCAAGTCAGGCCGGTCGGTGGAGTAATCGGGCGGCTCGGCGAGCCATTTCTCGTGCTCTTCGCGGCTTGCGTGCGGGGCGATGTCCATGTCCAGATGAACGTGGCGCAGGTCGTCCAAGCCGTCCAGTTCCTCGGAGTCGTCCGGCAGCGCCATCGGCGTGCTTTCCACGGACACGCCAACCACGGTCAACCCGGCAGCCTCGAACACGTCGACGGGCTCCAGGTACTCGGCACGACGGATGTTCCAGCTCGCATCGCCGATGCGCCGGCCATGCAACGCCCGGATCACCAGCGTCAGGAGTTGATCCGCGCTGATGGACTGGCCATCGCCAAGGCGCGCCTGGGTATTGCCGCCCACATTGCGCACGACGATCCCGACGGTGAAAGCCAGTACGCCCATGTCATCCACGATTCGGTACACGCCCTCGGTGACGTACAGGGCAGGAGCGTCCACCAGGTAGCGCTGTAGCAGCTTGGCGTCATCCGGCACAGTGGGCAGGCTGCCCACCGTGCGCGTGGTCTTCTGGATGCCCGGGCGTGCCTTCAGGGCCGCGATCAGGGCCAGTTCATGCTTACCGAGCACCGCCACCTCCCTCCGCCGCCTGGATGGTCTGTACCGTCAGGCGGCCCATCGACCACAGGTCCTCACGATTGACGCCCAAGAACGACCGGGCGGGCATGCGGATCTTGTAAGCAGCAACCTCGTGCCAGCTTGTGCGGGCGCGCTTGTGGCTATCGCGGGCGAATACCGCCAGCTTGCGATTGCCAGGCTGGCGCACCAGGTTGCCGCGGGCGTCCGTACGCAGGCGAATGCGCGTGGAGTGCGCCGCCCGGCTGATATCGCCGCCTGCCTGGTGGATGCGTGCGTAGGCGACATTGCTGCCCCAGGCCGCATACGTATCGCCATAGACATTGGTGATGCTGCGTAGCAGGCGCCGGCTCTTGACGAGCGTCTGTCCACCGGACTTCTGGACCCGGCGGCTGGGCTTCCAGGCCGAGCCATCGGGGCCGCGCTGCCGCTCAAAACGCAGACGGGTCGAGGATTCGCCGTAGTTGGCGATCGCCTTGAAGATCGGCCGGGGCGAGCGGCCAAGCGCGGCCAGGCGAGACAAGGCGGCATCCAGCCCGCGCTGCCCCTCGTAGCGGATCGTGGCCTGCACCATCAGAGAAACCCTCCCGAGGAGCGGCGATCCCAGATGCGGCCGGCGGTGTACAGCTCGGCGCCGGCGCCGCCGGCAGGCTCAACGCCAGATTCTGCGTCCACGCCCAGCTTTACATCGCCCGAGGCCACGCCGATCAGGAATTTGATGTTGGCGTCATAGCGCTGCTTGACGGTCTCGGTGAACTGATCGTCGTAGAGGTAGTAGCGGGCCAACTCGCAGGCGATCCGGATCAGCACCTGCGGCACAGACGACAGCGGCAAGGTGTACCGCCCGGCGATGTAGCTATCGATCGTGTTGCGCGCATCGGTCAACGCACGGTCGACCTTTTCCATGGCCCGCGCGATCGCGGCGCGCTCCTCGGGCGTGAAGCCGCTCAGATCGCCACCGGCGGCCGCGATACGGAGCATCTCATCGGTGACCAGGCGCGGCACCATGCGATCGGCACGCTGGGAGATCTCGTCGGAGTCAAAGCGGATCAGCAGTTCGGTGGCAGTGGCGTAGGACATGGGAAAGACCGTAGAAATGCCGGGACTAGACCAAACCGGTTCCCGCTCTATCCAGCCCCGGCAGAGGTTGGGCGGTAGCGTCTGCAAGGCTCCCCCCATCCATCAGACGCAACAGATGGGGTTCAGCGCCCGTCGCATGAGGTGTCAGGTAGCGCCGGCCTGGCTGGCTTCGTCCGGCGCGCCGGGCAGGTCGATCAGCATCGTCACCAGTTGCGGCTCGGTGGTGAGCTGCTCGAACTGCTCATCGGTCAGCTCGGACAGCGGAATCACCGTCTCGCCGGCGAAGGCGCGGCCGGCACGACGAAAGCCGTCGGTCTTGGGAACGACCTTCAGGGCCTTGGCGCCGTCGGGCTTGACGACGGCAGGTTTTGCGGTGGCCTGGCGGCCTCGGGGTTTGGCGGTAGCCATGTGGGCAATCTCCGGTGAAGCGGGTTGGGTCAGGTGGTGCGGGCGGGGGTTGGTGGTCAGCCCAGGTACGGGCAGACCACGACCTTGGCGGTGCCGCGCATCACGTTGCTTGCGCCGTTGGCCAGGCGGTCAGCCTGGATGACTTCCAGCGCGGCTTGCTCCAGCGACGGCGGCACCCAGAGTTCGGCGGCGCGGATCACCAGCGGCTTGCCGTTGTCGGCCTTCTGGCTCTGCATCGAGGCGCGGGCATCGGAATACGCCTGCAGGTCGAGGCCTTCCTTGGACGCATAGGCCAGTTGCCACAGGCCATAGCCGACGTTGCTGCGGCCATCGGCACCCCAGACGAACTCGTTGCGGTTGAAGACGTTGTCGTCGGTCAGGCTCGTCTTGGCCTGGAAGGCGTAGGGCCGCCGACGCTGGTAGATGATCGGCTTGATCACCTTGGTCGTGTCCACCAGGAACCAGGCTGCGCCCGAGCCGCCTTGGAAGTTGCTCACGCTCACTTCCTTGCCGGGCATGCCGACAGGGTGATCCGTGTCGAAGAAGTACTGGCCGTCGAAGCAGCGCGTGGAGAAGCCCGCCTGCAGGAGTTCGAAGACGAGCTCGTCGGGGTGCGTCGCGGCGTCCTGGCCCAGTTGCTGGATGACGGGCTTGTACACGCCGTATTGGTCGTCCTCGATCTCGTCGCGGCCGACCGACACGGTGTTTTCCCAGGTCTTGTTCTTGATCGAGTAGTCCGATTGCTTCAGGTTCTGATAGACCCGTTCACCCAGCCACTCGCGGAACTTCGTGATGGAGCCCAGCCAAGCGTACTTCTCCGCGCTGGTGGTGCTGGGCACCATCATGGCCAGCTGGTTCCACATGGGAGCCGCGATGGTCAGGCCCGACTGGAAGGCCGCGTTGTAGGCCGTGTTGAGGATCGCCAGGTTGGCGTGATTGATGATCATGTTCGAAATCTCCGAATTCGAGGGACTGGTGGCCGATCAGGCGAAGTCGACCCAGACGCCGTCGGCGTCCACGTCGAACACCTTGCCGGCCACGCTGCGGGTGTTCGTGCCCGAGGTCTTGGCCACCGTCTGGTCGTCGACGATGTAGCAGTCGGTGCCGATGTCGGCCAGGGTGATGAGGTCGGCCGAAGCGCTGTTGGCGAAGCGGTGCGGGCCTTTGCGCAGCCGCACGCGGATCTCGCCCGCGGCGCCCGCGCTGTTGTCGGCGCGATCTTCGGCAACGCCAGCAGCCTTGAGGGTGGTCGAAGTCGATCCCGGCACGGCGTAGCCCGTGGCGGTGTTGATGCACACGATCGAGCCGCCAAAGATCTTGGTGGCAGCCGCCACGGGCGGTTCGATCTGGTGGCCGTCACGGCGCAGTGTGTTGCGATCCTGGGTCAGCGCGGTCATGGAAGTGTCCTGAAGGTGAGAAACGGGGGGGAAGCGGCGATCAGCCGTTGGCCAGGCCTTGGGCTTGCTTGCCGGCCTTGAACTGCTCGGGGGTCAGCCCCATGGCAGCGCAGACGGCGATCTCGGCCTGGCTCAGTTCGCCCGCCTCCTGACCCGGCTGCTTGCCATCGGTCTGGCGTTTGCCGGCCAGGACCGGGTTGGCGGGCGTGGCGGCAACCAGTGCCTTGAGCTGCGCCAGGTCGGCCTTGCCGATGTCGCGCCAGGTCTTCTCGACGACGTCGCTGGCCACCTTGCCCTCGGCCTTGGCCTGATTGAGGACCTGGTCGATCTCGACCTGGGCGTTCTGCGCTCGCAGGGCCGCAAGTTCAGTGTTCAGGTTGGCAACGGCCTCCACCGACACGTACTTGGCCGGGTCGGGTGCCGCCGCCTTGAGCGTTGCGATCTGGGCGTTCAGGCCAGCGATCTGGCTGGCTTGCGCGGCCTGGGACTTCAGGGCGGCCAGGGCGGACACGCCCTGTTCGGTGGTGGCGGTCTCGGGCAGGCCGAGGCCTTCGAGCAGGGCTTTGAGCAGAGGGTTCATGTCGTCCTCGGAGGTGGGGGGAAGGAATTGGCGCGCAAGCTGCGCGCTGAGGGCGGCCAGCTGAGCGCTGGTCAATCCGTCCAGGGCCGGACGGTTGGTGAGCGCAGCGCCAACAATGGCCAGCACATCACCGGTTTCGGGGTGATAGAGGAAGGTGGCGCTCTGGTAGCGGTACTCGTCGTCATCGAGCATCTGCTTGGCGCGTGCCGTCCACCGCACGTCCTGGGCGAAGAGCCCCTCGCCCGGGCGGAAAACGAACTTGGCGCCTGCCATCCACCCAGCCGCCGGCGCGGGCTGGCCGTTCTTGGCGGCCTGTTGCGTCTGGTGCTCGTAGTCGATCGGCAGATCGTTGACGCTCGCACGCGCCAGGGCGATGACCTTCTCCGCGATCTGCGCGTTCATGCGGTAGGTGCCCGACTTGGGCATTTCGCGCGCATCCTCGGCCGCCTGAGGCTTGAATTCGCCATCAGGCAACAGATGCAGCTCAGGGACGGCGCCATCGTCGCCCGTGCGCTTGATCTGCACGGCGAACGCGGCAAGGAGTGGAGTGGTGGATTTAGGCATGGGCGCCAGTCTGACGCCATGCCTTGGAACGCTCTATTAAACGGGTTTACCGCGTTTTCGGGTGCGCACCTGGTGCGGTCGGTGTAGCTGTTGCCTGCCCGCCGTCGTCAGCTATTGCAGCTTGGAGAGACCGGTGCGATCAAACGATGCGGGGTCGATCACTTCCATGGAAACTACGCCATTGCCCCCGGCAGTGCCGCGCGCTTTGCCGGTGAGGTCCACGACGACCTTCACCACGCGCTGCGAATCGGAGGGGGAGGTGCACAGCAGCACCGCGTGGTCGCCGTCCAGCCACGCCTCACCGACCTGGCGCAATAGCGTTGGCAGCTGCGTGACGAGCGCGGCGCTAGCGTCCGCGGCCTGGGCGGGCGCGCGTTGCCCCTGACCCAGCACGTTGCGAAGCCTGGTCATGTCGACATGAATCGTGCCGCGGGCGTCCGCGCCGCGCAGCTGGCCAGCCTCCCGCAATGCGTCGACCTGGTCACTGGAGAATGCGCCGACCACGCGCCGCTGACCGACCGCACGGCGTTCGCCGCGGGTGTAGCGTCCAACGAAGTCATCGAACTCGGCCTGCACCAACGGCGTCCATAGGTCGGCGCCGTCGGCCAACATGCGCGCCGCAGTGCGTGGCTCGGCCGCATCGGCCTTGTCCATCAGCGCCCGGGCAAGGTTTTCGCGCCGCAGACCTGGCCGATAGTTGAAGGCCGGATGCACACCCACCGGCACATCCAGGGTTTCGCCGGTGCGGGTGTTCGTGTATTCGACATACCGCTCAGGCGGCGCTTCGCTGACCTGCAGCCCCATCTGGCTCACCTGGCGCGCGGTCAGCTGCAGCACCCCGCATTTGCAGCCCCATTCCTTGACCGGCATGTGCGACCGCCACCAGGGATCGTCTGCACGCATAACCCGGCCTGCAAAGGCAGCGTGCGACAAGCGAGGATGCTCGCTCGAGCTGCGCAAGTACTGCAGGTAGGGAAACAGCTCGATATTGCGCTCGATCCGCTCGGACTGCCCCTCGGAATACGCGGTGGCCACGTTGGTGTCAAAGATCTTGCGCAACCTGGCATCGCTGCCAAGCTGGGCGTTCACCGTCTCGCCTGTGACGGGGTCGACCATCTCGCGCTTGCCCCACCAGCCCTTGTCCTGCAGCTGCGGGCCGAGCGTGCGCCGAAAGTCCTGAAACGTCGTGCCCTCAGCGATCGCCCGGTCGGTGGCGCCGCGGATGTCCTTTAGCACATCCAGCCGCATCGCCTTGGCCACCGTGAACGCGGCGGCGTGTTCCTGGGCAGGCATGTCCTGCCAGGAGAACGCCATCCGGTAGCCCTTCTGGCGAAAGAACTCGACAGCCTCTCGCGGTGGCAGCGGTTCCAGCTCGATGGCAGCCATGTCAGGTGCGTCCGCCGTTGGTCAGGTTGCCCCAGAGGCGGGCTGCCAGCGTGCCGCGGCTGAGCAGGTCCGCCAACGCCGTGGCGTCCATAGCGGCCAGGCGCTGCTCGACGGCCACCTGGAAGTCCTCGAATGACGTGCTGCTGTCCAGGGCTTCCTGGATCGCCTTCTGGACCGGGTCAGGCTTTCCCTGCCACTCATCGAGCATGGCATCCACCAGGCTGTCGATCGCGTCGGCCGCCGTGTTGCTCGGATCGCCCGGAGCAGCTTTCAACCGCGCCAACTGCGCAGGAGCGGATTGGCGTCGGCCCATCGCAGCCAACCCCGCTAGCCCGCCGGTGTCGTCGCCATTGCCAAACGACGGCGCAATCGGCTGCAGGATCGGATCCTTCTCCTCGGCCATCGGGATCTTGAGCTTGCTGTGCGCCCAGTCCGTTTTGATCCGCATGCCCATGTTCACCAGCTTGGGCAGCGAATCGGAGAGCAGCTTGATGTCCTCGGGCTGCTGTGTGTCCAGCACCAGGCGCGGGCAGCGGTGCAGCGACGTGCGGCCCCGGTTGACCGCCAGGATCGGGTACACCAGCTGGCGAGTCAGGGTGGTAGCGAGCTGGCGCGCGTCGGATTTCTTCAGATCGTGGCGCAGTTCGTTGTGCACCTTGCCCAGCGCCTGCGTGCCGTGCTCGCCCTCGCCGCTGGTGAGCGTGCCGCCTAGCACCGCCTTGCTGGTGCTGCGCTCCATCAGGCCGATCATGCTGTCAAACGGCGTGGACTCGCCCTTGGCGGCCTCTTTGAACTCGATCTTCATGCCCTCGGGCACGATGGCCGCGGCGTCGTGCCCGATGCCGATCACCGCGCGCAAGAGCGTCGCGCGCGCCTTGTCGTCCGAGGTATTGGGGTTGTACGTGCCCAGGCGCAGCGGCAGTCCGTAGATCTCTAGGAATTCGGCCAGGTCGCGCACGGCAAAATTCTTGAACAGCCACGGCCAGGCGAGCACGCGGAAAAGGCCGGTGCGGGCGATGTAGCCGCTGCGCGAGCGGTGCGTGTGCATGATCCAGCCGAACGGCCAGAGCGATTCCCCATCGGCGCTGTTGTCGCGCAGGCGCAGTTCGTTGCGATCCAGTCCTGGGGAGATGGGCGTGCGGAACCAGCCCTGCGGGCGAAACGTTGCCGTGACCGGCATGCGCGCCTTCTCGATCGTGTCCCATCCGAGTTCAATCGGTGAAAAGCCGTGACCGACCGCATCGGTCATGTCAAAAAGGATGTCCTCCATCTCCAGACCCTGCAGCACCTCGGTCACGAAGGCTGCTTCGTCTTGTTCCGCGCTGGTGGCATTCGCAGGCGGCTCGATCGACCAGTCGAGCTGGCTGACCGTCAAGCGGCGCGTCTGCATGACGCTGAAGAGGTGTGCGTCTTTTTCCTCCATGTCCGCGAACATCTCGTGCTGCGCCGTGATGTCGCCCGTCTCGGCCTGTTGCAGGGTCTGCGCCAGCTTGGGCGGCGTGAGGCCGCGCGTGGGGTGATTCTCCCATTCCGATTGAAGGTGCCCGAGCCGAGCGGTCTGCGGCTCCTCCAGTTGCGTGTTGGTGATCGGGCGGCCGAATTGATCAACGATTTGAGCCATGAATCTCTCTCTTTCGGGTCTCAGCCCAGACCTACGACGGTTCCCTGGCGCTCCAAAGCCCCAGAAAGCCGTTTGCAGGCGTTTATAAAGGCCCTTTGGCACGCCGCCGGGGTCAGCGTAGCCACCCACCCGGAAAAACGCCCCAAAACGCCGGAAATTTGAAGTGCTTCACGCCAGGCGCCATCGCCTGCCCATGGGGTGTCGTCATCGACCTCACCAGGAAGCGCATCCCAGCGGCTGGTTTGCCGTGGCACCGCCGTGTAGTCGATAGGCGCGGACAGGTTCATGGTGGCGAACCACAACAGCGCCAGCATCACCGCCGAGTCACCGTGACGGGTCAACTCCGGATCCTTCAGATCCTTGCGCCGCAGCTTCACAACCATGGGTATCCCCTCGACGTCCTCGATCGCACGAAGGTCGGCCGCCACGTTCGCATCGCGCGGCAAGTCGATCATCCCGTCTTCGAACCCCTGGATCAGCTTGGGCATCCAGGTGCCGTACCAGGCCCGGTTGAGCTTGATCTGGTGGACATGGTCGTGCCCGAACTTGTCGGCCGTGTACTCGGCCAAGGTTTCGCCCGAGCCAGTCGCGTCCATGGCGCCGCCGCAGCGACGCGGCAGCTTCTCGATGATGTGCCAGATGACCTGCTCTTGCTGACGGGTCGGAACCTTGTGCATTTCGACGACGAACACCACACGCCGGCGCAGGTTCGGCTCGATCTGACCAACGCCAAAGACCGAGAAGTCGCGGTGGCGTGCGAAGTCCTGGGCGAAAACGCTTTGCAGTTTCGGGTCGACCAGAGTCAGGGCTGGCTCGACCTCGCGCCGGATCCAGTCCTCCACAAAAGACCGGCGTTCGGCTTCGCTCTTGCGCACAAAGTCGTCGTCGAGCGCCAGGCGAACGACCGGCCGCTCTTCGCTCATGGCGTTTTCAATCCAAACACCTGGTAGGCTGACGCCGCTGCCGTCGCGCGGGATGGCATCGAGCTCCTCGCGCATGGCCGCCTTGCGCACACCATAGGCGTTGCGGATCTTGCTGTACCACTCTTTCTTGCCTTCGGCCGTGGCCGGCGTGCCCTTCATGAAACACACGCGCTCGTACAGGCCGTTGGTGACCGCATCGTCGAACGTGACCGTGACCACGGCTGCATCTGCACCATAGCGCCCGGCCTCGATGTCACGGCACAGCTGAGCGAACGGGTTGTTCTTGCCGTTGTGGGAACTGATGATCGTGATCTGGCCGCCCCAGATCAGGAGCGCGGTGGCCGCCTCCAGCACGCCCTGCACGTCCGGATGGAAAGCAGCCTCGTCGATGACGACGTGGCCCTGCAGGCCGCGGATGTTTGCCGGCCGGCTGGACAGGGCACACACCTGAAAGCCGCTAGCGAACCGGATGCGATAAGCGGTGATGTGCTTGGTCTTGCCGCCTTCGTCCTGGTCTTCGAAGAGGAACTCCTCGACGCCCGTGACGCCTTCGCCCTGGGCACGCGCGATCACTCGTGCGAACTTGGCGCAATAGCCGATCGCCTCCAGGCCCTTCTCTTTGGTGTCGCCGATGTAGTAGACGTTGTCGCCGCCTGCGGACTTGCGCGCCGCAGCTACCAGCGTCTTGTTCAGCATCGTGCCGAAGGTGATGCCCGTGCGCCGGCCCTTCGGAATGGCGATGATCGACGCCTTGAGCGCAGCGACCTGGCGCTGGTGCAGCATCAAGATGCCATCGGCCAGCGGGTTGAAGCTGTCGGAAATCGCTCGCACGCTGGCCGGCAGATCGTCCCATTCCAGGACGCGCAGGGTTGAGGCAAGGGGTTTGATGACGGCGGCCATCAGCGATCTCCTGCCGGTGGTGCGATCAGAGAGAGGACGCTCATGGTGCGTTGATCCCCAAGAAGTCGCGACGCCAGAAGTCGACCTGGTCGGCGCTCATGCCTTGGGCCTTGGCGACTTCCTGCAGCTTTGCATCCTGCTGCGCGAGCAGCGCACGCCGGGCCCGCTCTTCTGCCTCGGCCTGGAACTTCTTCAGGTTGACCGAGCTTCGCGCCAGCGTGGCGATGTTCTTGGCGGCCTTGCTCAGCAGCTCCACCCGCTTGCCGGAGTCCGTTTCTTCGTCAGCTTCCTGCAGCTCGATTATGGCTTCGAAGAGCTCCGTCTGTACCAGGGCCGTCAACGCTTCGCTGCGGGCGTCGATCTCATCGCCCGCATGCGCGCGAATGAGCTTGGCCGCTTCGGTGCTGGCCCTGATCGCCGCCAGGCGACGCTCCAGCTTCTGGCCGTAGCGCCCGATGGCACTGCGGCTGGGGAGCGACCCGGCATTGGCCTCGGCCGGAAAGCGCTCGCGCAGATCCTCGATCAGACTATCGAGGGTATGGCAACCGGTGGCTAGCTGCGCCTCGATATAGGTCTTGATCTCTGCCGGCAGGCGGTGAATGCTGCTTTTGCCAGCCATGATTCACCAGTACTTCACGGGCCGAGCAATGCCAGGCTCACAGTCGATCGTGTATTCGGCGACGTCCGTACCGTACCGCGTGAGATCGGCGAACCACTTGCCGTCCGGGCGCTTCTCCAGCTTGACCAGGTCGCGGTCCGACAGGTAGTCGAGCTCGCGGCGCAGTTCCAAGGGCGTGGCGTCCGGATACTCGGATTGCGCTACGGACAGAATCGGGCCTTCGAAAGCGCCGATCGGACGCGCATTGTTGAGGGTCAACAGGATCAGCCAGCGCAGCGATTCGCGGCGCGAGCGGGCCAGGTCAATTTGCATTTTGTTTTCCATCCAGTACTCCCCGCAGCTGCAGGTTTTCGATCTTCACGGCCAACCCATCCAGCTTGGCCTCAACAACGCTCTGGCCGCGGATGTAGTCCTCGCGGCGCACATACTGCAAGGCCATGTCACGCTGCATCTGCAGGAACTCGCGTTCGACACGCTGCCACTCGCCGGCTTCCAGCTTGGCCGACTCCTCGAGTTTTTCGAGGCGGTGCTGGACCTGCTCGTGGTTAGCCGATCGCGCATCTTCCTGCGCACGAAAGCGCAGGTCGATCTGTCGCAACATCTGCGCGAGCAGCAGCCTTCCGGCGCCTGCGCATGCTCCGAAAAATCCGATCAGCAGCGTAATGAGCTGCCAGACTTCCAATTCGATCTTCACCGATCCTTCCCCGGCTTGTTGATGTAGTCCACGGTGTCCACGTGCTTGCCTGCGCAGGTGCCGTACAGGCCGTACATCGCCTCCAAAGCGACGGCGGCCGCGGCGTCCGAATCATCGATCGGGCGCACGACCGGCTGGCACCGCGCGGCCAGTTCCGCTGGCAGCAAGACCGCCGGCCGCCAGGGCATCGGCTCGGTCTGCCGCGGCGCCGAGGATCCGCATGCTGTCAGCATCGAAACGGCACTGAACAGCACCAGTCGGACGAGATTTCGCAATCGCATTTTTGAGTTCCGCACTCGAGGTCTTGTTCTGCTGCTCCAACCCGTTCATGGCCGTGCGCACGTCTTTGTTCAGCACCATGCTGGCCACGACATCCGCGCGAAGCTTGCCCAGTCCATCTGCCAGCGCCTCGACCTGGCGGGCGTCATGAGCGGCCTGGGTTTCGAGAACGCCGCGCTCGTGGCCATTGACGGTGCCACGCCAGTAGCCCAGGCCGGCGGCCACCGCGCCCAGCGCGATCGCCCAGCCCACGATATTGATGTTCACTGACATACGCCTGGCCCCCAGGATGCGGCGACATAGGTCGGCTGATGGTGGTGGATGATGCGGTCGGGATAGGCCCGGTTCTCGCGCCAATTGGCCGCAGATCGGCCAGCATTGACAGTCTCGACCGATCCCCACCAGATGAGCGGATCGAGCCCCGCACCCGATGCTCGTTTCTGGTCACGCGAGATCCAGCCCAGTCCACCGTTGTAGGCGGACAATGTCATCGCCATGCGCTCGCAGTCGTCACGGGCGCGGATGCGGTCGTAGAGGTAACGGTCGTAGGTCACCAGGGCGCGCAGGGCCCAGGACGGATTGAAAGGGGCATGCGGAGCCAGCGCGGGATATAGCCCCGCGATCCAGCTGGAAGTGGCCGGCATGAACTGGGCCATGCCTTGCGCTCCTACGGCAGAGACCGCACCGGGCCGCCAGGCGCTTTCCTGATGGACCTGGGCGGCGAACGTCGCGACCGGTGCGTCCATGCCCCAGACGACACGGGCGTTGCGTACGAGCTCCGAGCGGTACTGCTGGGCTGCACGCGGCACGTCGGCCGCCGGTGCTGGCAGCGCCGTGCAACTGGCCACGAGCAGGACGACTAGGTGTCGGCCGAATCGGATGATCTGCTGGTGCATCACAGCCCCAGCGCGACAGCCAGAATGACCGCGGCGGCGATCACCGTACGGCGGATCGTGGCCACCATGAAGGGGATCTCGTAGCCATCGGCGATCGGGTGGTCAACGCGGTGCGAGCCGATGCATGCGCCGCAGCGCCAATCACGCACCAGATAGCCGTCAGGCCTTGCATAGGGGAACAGTGCGCGGTCGATCCAATAGGAGCCGACGGCCGCCAGGCTAATCAAGCTCAGCTTATAGATGGCGACAGGGACTTGCTGGGGGGAAACGATGCCGATCACGATGATCAGCACCGCGGCGACGATGAGCCAAGTGGTCAGGCGCGGCAGGCGGCGACGCAGGGGAACAGTGGGGTATACGGTACGGACCAAGGCAGCACTCCAGAGCAAGAAAAAGGGCGGCGAGCAGAATGAACCTGCATCGTGCCGCCCGCGTGTCTGAAGCGCTATTAAATGGATTTACTGCGAGTCACCGGATTGGGATCTGTCCTTGCCCTTACCGCCGAAAAGTTCAGTTCAACCCTTCAATCAATGCCTCACAGCGTTGGTAGGCGGCGCCAGCGTGAAAGCTGGTAGATGCTAAATACGTAACCCGATCGGATAAGCGGTCCGCCGCGGCATCTGGTGTTAGCGATTTAATCTGCCATCCTAATGCCGCACGAAATTGTGAGACTGCTGCGATGCAGATGACATAAGGGTTGGGCGTCTTCGACTTATCAGTGAATAGTCTTTTTGCGCGATCTTCCAGTTCCGTGACGGGTTGAATCTGCGATTCAAAGTAAGACTTTTGACGACCGGCGTTAGCCAGCATCTCAACTTTTATCTTTGAGAAATCATCAAGCCAATTATTGGCCGCCTCTCGAGATGGTGCTGCATGAGCATTGAAGGCAAAAGCAAGAGAGAGAACCACTGGCAGCAACCGTTTCATTGAATCGACCTTAGTTGATGAGAGTTGACCTTGACATTGTTAGTGTCGGACTTTTTTAAAGCCAACCATGGTCACGTGCAAGACGACCTGCAACGTCACAGGAGTTGACTCATTGTGAAGACATATCTGGCCGATCAGTGGAGCTCCAGCATGAAACTCCTGGTGCGTGTTACTGCCGCTGTATCGACGCCCCGCTTGCTTGCGCTGTTCGTTCACGACTTCTTCTTCCTCGATAGAGTAGAGACAACCTTCCCGATGACAGGAGCGCCCGCGTGAAACTCTTGATGCGTAGTCGGCCCCAAATACTTCCGCGCCCCGTGGGACCTTGATCGACTGGCCCCCGCGATGGCCGACGCGCCTAGCGCGGTCGCGGCCGCCATTCGTCGGATCGCCTCTTTTCCATCATGGGAACTGGCCTCGTAGTCCGCAATCAAGGTGCGATGCTCCGCAGGTACGGCTGGCGCAGGTGTAAATGAGCGGCTTCCCGTTAGGACGAACAAGACGTCGACGCCCGCATGCGCCGCTGCTGCGAGATATGCCGCGTCAGGAAGTCGATCACCGCTCTCGTAGAGCATCTGCGTCTTCTTTGTGACCCCCCCGATCTCGCCGAAGTCGGTTTGGTTCATGCCAAGGCGCTGGCGCTCCTCCCTCAAGCGGCCTCCAATAGAAACCGTTTGAACCATCTGATCCTCTCTTGACAGGGAACCGAATGGTTCCCATAATTCACCCTCAAGAACCTACCCAGTTCCCGACCCTTAAAACCACACCCCGCGAGGATAGCAGACGCCATGCATCGTGAAATGATCAAGGCCGAGATCCGCATGAAAGGCACCACGCCTACTGCGCTGGCCGCCAAGCTGAAGGTCACTCCCAATACGGTCTTCGAAGTCATCGCTGGCCGCACCCGGTCGGCGCGCATCGAAGGAGCCATCTCCAATCTGATCGGTAAACCCGTATCCGCAATTTGGCCGGACCACGCCCAAGCCAAGGGCATCAATCGTCGTCTGAAGCCCGCCGCCCCGCGCAGGGTGGCCGCATGAGCAAGGAAACCATCAACAGCGCACAACGCGTCTTGCGTGTCATGAAGGCTCTGCGTGGCCGGCGCCTGAATGGCATCTCCAACCAGGAACTGGCCGCGTTGACGGGCGAATCTCCCACGAACGTCACGCGCGCGCTTGCCACGCTGATGGCCGAGGACTTCGCGGTGAAGTTCGACAACGGTCTGTACGCACCTGGCATCGCGTTGCTGCAGATCGCCCAGGCCCATGCCGAAGAGTGCGCGCGGATGACCGCCCGCATCGCCGAGACCAACCAGCGCATCGCCGCCGGGGCCCAACTGTGACCCAGGCCCCGCCTGTCGATCACCACATGACCGTCGATATCTATATCGCGGGCAGGTCGGACTATCGCGTGCGCGTGAACCGCATCCCGACGGCCGAAGCCGATGTGGCGTTCGAGGTGGCCCGCAATGTGTTGCGCGAGCTGCTCAAGCACGCCGGCCGCCCCCATGCCCTGCGCATGGAGCTGGTCGACGTCCAACCCATTCACGAATCCCCGACAAAAGGATAGTCACCATGGCACGTCCGAAGAATTCCCCCGCCGCCGCGCCTGACACCGCCAAGCCCGCCGCCGACGTCGAGGCAGCGCTGGTTCTGGCTGCCGAGCGCTCTGCCTTGATCCTCAAGCAGTTCGGTGACGGCTTGCCGTTTGACCTGCCGCGCTACGAACACGTCATCCGCACCCACCTGGCGCGTAGCGCCGATGAAATGCTCGCGGCCGGCCGCGCGCTGCTGGTTGTGCGCGAGCATGTGCCCCATGGCGAGTGGACTGAAGCCCTGGGCCGGCTTGGTCTGGACGACTCCGTCGCACGCCGCATGACACAGGCCGCCCTGAAGTTCTCAAACCGTGCGACGTCGCACGATTTGGTTGCCGCTGCCGGTAACAAATCGAAACTCTTTGAGCTTCTCGTTCTTGACGACGAGGAGGTCGCTGAACTGAACGATGGCGGCACGGTTGCGGGCATCACGCTCGACGATGTCGCCGCCATGTCCGTGTCGGACCTTCGCAAGGCGCTGCGAGAAGCCCGCGCTGATGCCGAAGCCAACGACAAACTGCTCTCGGAGAAAAACGACCAGATCGACACGCTCAAGAAAGAGCGCGACGCCGCCACTCGACGCATCAAGGCGGAGAAGCCCGATGAGCAGCTGGTAGGCCTGCACACCGAAGTCGAAGCCGAACTGGTCGGCCTGGAGGCTTCAATCGGAGGCAAGCTCCGCGAAGGGCTGGAGAAGCTGTGCGAGGCATATGTCGCGCACGGTCAGGGCGATGCGCAACGCACGCGCCTCATCGCGGCCAGCCTGCGCGCCATCCAGCAGCAGATCGGCGACCTCTTTACCGAGTTCAGCTTGCCCCAGGACGACGGCGACGCAATGCCGGCCTGGGCCCAGGACGAGTAAGGAGGCGACGATGGGAGCCCCCGCCAATGCTGTCATCGCGGAAGAGCTGGCCGACGTTGCCCGTGCCTGGCGCGTTGCGCCGCACGGGCGTAAGGGCGAGATCCTGGCCGGCGCTGCTGCGCGGCTGCAGATGTCACAGGCCCGGCTGTACCGCCTGCTCGGCGACCTGGTCACCAGACCGACTCGCAAGCGCCGGTCGGACGCGGGCAAGACCGCGCTGCCCGTGCAGGAGGCGCAGATGATCGCGGCCGTGCTGCTCGAACACATGCGCAAGCAGGGCAAGATGCTCAAGAGCGTCGAGGCCGCAGTGGAGGTGCTGCGCGCCAACAACATGATCGAAGCGCTGCGCATCAACCCGGCGACGGGCGAAGTTTCTCCCCTGTCGATCTCCACCATCCGTAAGGCGCTGCGCAACTATCGACTGCACCCGAAGCAGCTGCTCGCACCGGCGCCGGCGATGAGCCTGCGCAGCCTGCACCCGAACCATGTATGGCAGATCGACGCCTCGCGCTGCGTCCTGTTTTACCTGCCACGCGCGTCGAAAGGCGACAACGGGCTGCGCATCATGGATCACACCGACTTTTACAAGAACAAGCCGGCCAACGTCATCAAGGTCATCAACGAATCGCTGTGGCGCTACGTGGTCACCGACCACACCAGCGGTTGGAACTATTCCACGTACGTGACGGGCGGTGAGAACGCGACCAACCTGGTCGACGTGCTTATCGACGCCATGCATCGCCGAGAGGGTGAGGCCATGTTCGGCGTTCCTCTCATGGTGATGCTCGACCCGGGATCGGCCAACACCAGCGCCATCTTCAAAAACCTGTGCAAGGCTTTGCGGATCCATGTCCAGATCAACAAGCCAAAGAACCCGCGCGCGAAGGGTCAGGTCGAAAAGGGTCAGGATCTCACTGAGCGCGATTTCGAGTCCACCCTGCGACTGCTGCCGGCAGACAAGGTCGACAGCCTGGAGAAGATCAATGCGCTGGTGGCGCGCTGGCGCCGCTACTTCAACGGCACCCGGATCCACACGCGCACGGGGCGCACCCGCGACTCCGCCTGGCTGCACATCACGCCCGAGCAGTTGGTGACGCCGCCGGCTGCGGAGCTGCTGCGGTCACTCGCGCTCAGCGCGCCCGAATCGCGTGTGGTTTCCACCCACTTGCGCATCAGCTACCGCGGTTCCGACTACGACGTGTCGTCGGTGCCTGGCGTGTGCGTTGGCGAGAAGCTGCAGGTCTGCGAGAACCCCTGGGCCCAGGATACCGTCCAGGTCGTCATGAGCGACGACGAGGGCCACGAGGCCTACCAGGTCGTGCAACGCGTCACCTACGACCAATTCGGAATGGTCGCCGATGCACCCGTGATCGGGGAGAGCTATGCCCGTCACGCCGACACGCCCGCGCAGACCAACGCCAAGGCTCTGGAGTTGATGGCCACGGGGGCCTCGACCGAAACCGAAGCCAAGGCGGCGCGCAAGGCGGGCACCGTCGCCTTCGGTGGGCAGATCGACCCCTTCGCCCACATCGACCAGGCGCTGGAGCATGTACCCGCCACCATGCCGCGTCGCGGCCGGGATCACGACTTGGTCGCGCCGACGGTGCAACTGCCCCCGCTGTCGCACATCCAGGCCGCCAAGCAGCTCAAGCAGCTGTTCGCCGACTGGTCCCCCGATTACTACGCCCGCCTGCAGGCCCTCTATCCGGACGGCGTCCCGGCTGACGCCATTGACGCGGTTGCTCAAGCGTTGCGCGCAGCCATGGCGCCTGCCCCCACCCAATCCCCGATCGTGCAGATCGTGCGCGCCGCATAGGAAGGATCAATGAAACAAGTCCTGAAACTCAAGCAGATCATGACCGACCTCGCACTGTCGCAGAGCCAGTTGGCGGCTCACGTCAGCTTGAGCCCGGCCACGATCGCGCAGCTGATCAACCATTCCTACTGGCCCCGTGCGGCCAAGCAGTACGGGCTGCGCGACAACATCACCGAATTTTTGAAGCGCAACGGCGCGACCGAGGAACAGATCGCCGTTGCCTTTGAAAAAGAAACGCCACCGCAGGTCAGTGCGGTGGCGCCCGAACAACAGCATTCCCCCGTGAATGAGGACGAACACATGTCAATTCGCAAGCAGATTCTACACCCTCAGACCCTGCGCCATTTCAAGCTGACGGGCAATCCCTTCGACGAAGTCGCCAGCAGCGATGAGTTCTATGCCAACGAGCAGCTGCGCTACACGCGTGCCCAGCTTCTGGATGCCTGCAAACGCGGCGGCTTTGTCGCGGTGGTGGGCGAATCGGGCTCGGGCAAGACCACGCTGCGCCGCGACCTGCAGGAGCGCGTGCAGCGCGCGGACATGCCCATCCAGATCATCCGCCCCTACGTGGTGGGCATGGAGGCCGACGACGTCAAGGGCAAGACGCTCAAGGCAGGCGCGATCCTGGACGCCATCATGGCCACGATCGCACCTCATGAGCCCTTGCGGTCGAGCAGCGATGCCCGGTACCGCCAGCTGGAGAATCGCCTCAAGGAAAGCCACCGCACCGGCACGCGCCACGTCGTCCTAATCGAAGAGGCGCACGCCATGCCCAAGGCCACGCTGCGCCACCTGAAGCGCTTCGTCGAGCTCGAGGACGGGTTCTCGCGCCTCTTGAGCGTCATCCTGCTCGGGCAGAACGAGCTCGCCGAAAAGCTCGACCCCCGCGACCCGTCGGTACGCGAAGTGGTCCAGCGCTGCGAGATCATCACGTTGCCGCCGCTGGGCGAGCACCTGGAGGACTACCTGCGGTTCCGGCTCAAGCGGTTCGGTGTGGACCTTGCCAAGATCGTGACCGCCGATGGCCTGCAAGCGCTGCGCGAGCGCTTGTCGCCGCCAGTGCCGCGTGGGCACATCGAGCGCTCGTTCCTGTATCCCCTGGCGGTGCACAACCTGCTCACCGCCGCGATGAACCTGGCTGCAGAAAACGGTGCCCCGGCGGTGAGTGCCGACATCGTCATGGAGACGAAATGGAACTGATCGACAACACCACGGCGCCGAGGGTCTACACCCCGGTGCGCGTTGCGCAGATGGCGGTGGCCAACGCCGCCGTCCGCGCACTGCGTGCGCTGGGCCTGCGCGTGATCGACGAGGACCTGTTCCCAGACGATGCCGGTACTTCCATCCTGTTGGTCGACCTGTGCGGAATGCCTATCGACTACTTGCGCAGCCTGTGCGAGGCCTCGACGCGCCAGGCCGATGGTCGCATCACCGCTCTGTTTCAGGGCGTGCGCCTGGCAATACACCAAGACGAGGTGCGTCATGACGGTTGAATTCATGGCGGGCCCGCCCTTGGCCAACCCAGCGGCCTTTGATTCGGTCGACGAACTGCGAAATGCGCTGCACGGCGCCAACAAGGACCTGGTCAACCTGTTCTTCGAGCACTGCTCGTTGCGCAGTTCTTTCGCCGAGCTGAGCCGGCTTCTCAGCGACATCATGAGCGCCCAACTCGGCAACGACGATGACGCGCTGCGCAAACACATCGCTGCTGCGGTTGAGCGTACGCGATTCGCGCTGACCGACAAACCGGCAACGAGGCACTGACATGGCCCGCGCTCGCGCCTTGATGGTCTTTCAGGTGTCGGTCGCAGGCATGCGGCTGCGCGTTCGACTGCTGCCGAGTGTGGCCGACGTCGACGCGGAGTATCGCGGGGGCCGCAGGCGTAGCGATCGCAAGGTCGTTCACGGCTATTTCCAAGCAGCTGCCCCGGGAGCCCGCGTGATCGGCACAGTCGCCGTTCCGCTTGCTGGCACCAACTTGCGCGAGATCGTGCCGCACGAGGTGTCCCATGCCGTCATCCATCACCTGCAGGGCGTGAGTGCGCGTGACGATGAGGCCGCTGCCAGCGCCATCGGGCTGTTGTGCGCGGCCATTTTTTCCAGGATCGAGGCGTTCGCCGCCTTTCAGGAGACCCCATGAGCAAATCTGACGATGTCGCCGTTGAGGCGCTCATCCGTATCAAGGTCGTGTTGCGCCGCCACCAGGCGCCGGCCAGCACGGTCAGCAAGCACGACGCCATCATGCAGATCTCGGCCATCGTGGACGAGGCCGCGGCCGAGATCGCCGACTCCATCGCCTCGCCCAATATGAAGGAAGCATCATGACCAGCACCACCGCCAACCGCCCCGACATCCCGCCGGGGTTTCGCCTCAAGGCGGACGGTTCGTACGTCCCCGAAGCCCTGGTATCCGATATCGACAAGCTGCGCGACCAAACCATCGAGACGCTCATCGACCAGGCCAAGATCATCAGCACGTTGCTGGCGGATTTCAAGGTCCGCGCGTTTCGCGATATCGAGGCCTTTGTCGAGACGAGCGTTGAGCAGTACGGCGTGAAGTCGCGTAGCGTCAAAGGCAACCAGACGCTGACCTCGTTCAGCGGACGCTACATGATCCGGCTGCAGATCCAGGATCGCCTGGTGTTCGACGAGCGCCTGCATGCGGCCAAGGCCCTGATCGACGAATGCATCACGTCCTGGTCGGAAAACTCGCGTGACGAGATCAAGGTGCTGGTGAACGACGCTTTCCGGGTCGACAAGGCGGGCCAGATCAACACTGCTCGCGTGTTGGGCCTGCGCCGGCACGCCATCAAGGACGAACGCTGGCAGCGCGCCATGGCCGCGATCAGCGACAGCGTGAGCGTGGCCAACAGCAAGCCCTACGTGCGCTTCTATGAGCGGCGTGAAGGCTCGGACGAGTACACGCCGATCTGCTTGGACATCGCGGCGGTTTGACCATGACGATGGCCAGAAATCTGCTCTCGATCGCGCAGTGCGTGGGCTGCGGATGTACCGACAACGAGGCCTGCTGCGACACCAAGGGCACCGATGTGTGCTACTGGCTGCGGGTCGACCGCACCATCGGCAAAGGTGTCTGCAGTGGGTGCGCGGAGTATTTACAGGCCTGGGATGCCGGCAAATACGACAAACGCACCCGCATCGGTCCGATCGATGTATGACCCCGCCGCTCCACACCCCAAGCGATAAGGGGCCGCGCACGGCTAAATGCGCGGGACGTCCCAGCCTGGCCGGGCGGGCTTAGATCGACCCCGGATTTTTTTGACATGCACGCTTTCTTGAACGCCTTGCCCTTGTAGGGCGCTCCGGTAAGCGCCAGGAGCCAGAAATGACCATGCCCCCCGACGATACGCCGTCCGTGCGACGCCGCCACAAGACCCTGCAGGAGATGGCCGAACTGTTCGGCATCTTCCTGGTCGAGCGCCTTCAGCTCACGGCCGAGGACGCGGCCACACTCGGCGATGAGCTGGTCGACCTGGTGCACCGTCATTACAGCGGCCAGAGCCTGTACTTCCCCAAGGATCGCGGCTATGTCCGGCTGGAGCATGACACCTACATCTGGCAGCACCTTCGCCGCGGGAACGCCTCGGAGATCGCCGCCCACCTGGGCGTGAGCTACGTGTATGTCTACCAGCGGTACCGCGTCATGCTGGCCGAGTCTCGTCGCCGCACCCAACCCCAGCTTCCTGGAATGGATTCGCCTGAGACCGACGGTGCGTAGCGCCAGCGGTCTATTTCCGCAACCGTAGAGAGCCCCCATCACCAACGAGAACACCATGGACACAGCCATGAATCCCATTCAACGCATCCGCACAGTGCTGGAAGCCTACAAGACACCGGGCAGCCCGCTGAGCAAGGCAGCTTGCCTTGCTGAAATCGACTCCATCGTCGCCGACGTCGAGCGTATCGACCGCCTGACGACTGTGGACGACAAACTGAAGGTTGATATCTTGCGCGCCAGCATTGTCAACATCGGCCGGCTGCTGCCGGATCGCATGAGCATCGCATTTACGCGGCTGGATGCGGTCACCATGCTCAAGCAGGTTTTCCCGGATGGCGAGAGCCAGGACTGCGTTTTCACTGGCCACACGCCGATCTATGCCGTTCCGGTCGTGCCGGCGCTTCGAAACCTGGCCGAGGATATCCAACATGGATAAAGACGACGTCCTTCGCAAGATCGAGAAGTGCCTGGCGCTGGCGAAGTCCAGCGAGCCGGCCGAGGCCGCCGCAGCGCTGCGTCAGGCGCAGGCGCTGATGCGTGAGCACGGCGTATCGCAACTGGAAGCTCAGGCGATCGGTGCTCGTGAGTGCTCGGTTAAGGCCACCGCACGCACGCCGAGCAGGCACGAAGCCCACCTAGCTGGCCTTGTGGCCGACGCATTCGGCTGCGAGCTCATCCTCGCGAGCGGCAGAATCCTCTCCGGTGGAGCGATGTGGCTGCTGGTCGGCTGCTCGCCCAGTGTCGAGGTGGCACAGTACACCCTGCAGGTGCTGCTGCGGCTGATGGCGCGGGCGCGCGCCGACCATATCAAGGCCAAGTTGAAGCGCTGCGGCCCCAAGAACAAGACGGCCCGTGCCGATGCCTTCTGCCAGGGCTGGGTCGCGGCGATCGCCTCTCTCGTACCTCGCATGGAGTCGTCGGGCGATCAGAAGGCTGCGATCGAGGCCCACATGCAGCTGAATCACCCGAACCTGGGCAATTTCACCCCGCGAAGCCGTGACGCCGGCGCTCGCGGCTGGGCCGACCAGGTCGCAGGCCACCGCGCAGGCGCAGGCGTTCAACTGCACCAGGGCGTGGGCGCGAGCTCGGCGCCGTTGATGCTTGGGAACGGGAGGTAGCATGGCCAGCTCTACACCCAAACAGCTCGCTGGCCGCCAATGCCGCAGTCTGCGCGCCATTCGGGAGAGGCTTCTCAGCATGGCCGAAGCTTGGGATGGCGTCGATCAGTTCAATATGGGCGAACTGACCGATCTCGCCGATCATGCTGAGCGAGTATCCGCCCAAATGGTGGCCGAGGATATCGAGGGCCAGCCATGAGCGCAGCCCCCATACCTCGCGCCGCCGAGCGCCAGCGCCTGATCCGCCTAGTGCATGTTGCCCAACGCGAATTGAAGTTGGACAAAGAGACCTATCGCGCGGCTTTGCTGACGGTCACGGGCGGCAAGAAGGACTCCTGCTCATCGATGAGCGCCGAAGAGCTGCAGCTGGCCCTGGATCACTTCAAGCGATTCGGCTTCAAGGTGCGCCTCAAGCCCCGACCAAGCCGCCCGGTGGACACCGAGGCGACCAGCAAGAAGATTCGCGCCCTGTGGCTTTTGTTGCGCGACCTGGGCGCGGTCAACAACGCATCCGAGGAGGCCTTGGCGGCCTACGTCAAACGGATCACAGGTGTCGAAGCGCTGCAATGGATTGACGGTGCTCATGCCGAGCGCACCATCGAGACCATGAAGAAGTGGGCGATGCGCATCTTGCCTGAGCATGTTCGGCATCTCGTTGATCAGGTGCGCGATCAGCGGCTCGATCCAGCATTGCTCGGCAAGCTGCAGGCCAAGCTCAACCTGGCCTTCACACGCAACACCTTCGAACCGATGCTTGAAGCCTTTGAGGCGTTGCAGGCGACGTTGAAATTCGGGAGCGCCAGGTCATGAAAAGAGTGCCACGCCTCAAGATCGAGACCGAGCTGGGCACTGAGATTCAGTGTTCCCGTTGCAAGGACTTTTGGCCTGCTGACCGAGAATTCTTCTACACGGCCCGCGGCAAGCTGCATCCCTGGTGCAAGGCCTGCTATCTGAGCGACGAGAAGGTCATCCAGAAGACCGAGAGATGGAAGGAAAGCCAGCGCGTAGCCCGCGCGGCGCGCAATCAGATCGGCCCGCTCGGGGCCGTGCCGGCTCGTGCCGGTTATGGCGAAGAGAGGGGCACCAATGGCTGAGCTTCATTCGATTCCGTACCCGTTCGAAGCCAAGGACGTTGAAGGGCGGACCTGGCACCCCTACGAGTTGAGATTCCGAAGCCCGGACGGGACCTATGCCTGCCACATCTACGCAATCAGCGACGACCACGCCCGCCTCCAACTCGATGCCATCAAAGAGAACGGGCACATCGTTGGACGCACGATTGGAGCCTTCGATGCCTAGCGTGACCAGATATCGCGCTTTGCGGCTGATGGGGTGCGGCTGGTTCACGGCGGCGGTGGTGGCAGGCGTGAACCGGCTATTCGGCGCGCCTACGAACGAAGTTCGCTTCATGAACGTTGTCATTGACATCAACGGTTGGGGCACACCGGCGAGCCCCGCCAAGCACGATGTATTGAAGGAGAAAAGCTCATGACCATCTCGAAAGCTGCCGCCGACGTGGCAGGCAAGAATGAAGTCACCGATGCTGATCTGTTGCGCATCTGCCAGTCGTTTAACCCCGGGCAGGATCTCGACCTGGCGAAGGCGGTCCGCGCTGCGGTTGTCAAAGCAGTCGGGATGCACGCCGAGAGTGCGCTCGTAGGCTACGTCACAGCCTCAGCGCTGGAGGCCGGGCTTGACTACCCGGACTGGCGGTCGGAGTTCTTCCGCACTGCCGAAGGGCTGTTGGACTATTTCCCTACGGCTGAACCGGTTGCAGTCTTTACTGCGCCCCAGGCTGGCACCGAGCTGCGCAATGCTGTGATCGAGGAATGCGCACGGGTAGCTGACCGTACGCCATCAGCGGCCAAATGCACGAAGAGTGAATGGCGCCATGTAGAGGCCGCCGCCGATGAAATTGCCGCGGCTATCCGAGCCCTCAAGCGGCCGCAGGCGAACAAGGACGGCGGTCACCTGGTCGGCCATATCGGCAACACCGTTATTTGAGCAACGCCCCGCAATCGCGGCTTACGAAACCACAAAGCCCTATAGGGAAGTGCATCATGAAACAACAAACGCCGACAGTATTCCATGACGAAGACGGGCAAATCTTGGGGGTTATACCAGCGGCCTCAGATCGCCGCCAAGTGCGCCTTGAGCTGTTCAAGGGCAGCGTTCAAGACAAATGCCTCGTCCTTGATATCCAGGCCAAGTGCGCCGTAGTTATGAAAGCGAGCGATGCAATTGGCCTTGATCCGTGCCAATACGTCCTCTTGCAGACCGTCGCCTTTGCGAGCTTGTTCCACCAGGGCCTGGCCGAAGCTAACCAAGGCCAAATTTACCAACGCAAGCTGCGCAGCCTGAAGCTGGCGATCGTGCGCCTGGCGTTCTGGCGCACCCGATAGACGACCCCATAGCCGCTTGAACATTGCTTTGCTCCCTCGTTGCCTTGATTATCAGTGCGTGGTAACACTGCCCGCTTCAGGCCATTGAGCAAATCGTGACGGGCAGCGCTCGACGCCCGTTATACACCGCGAACAGATGAAACGGCCTGAATCTGTAAGGCCGTTTCATTTCCATCCCGAAAAATCCAAGTTTGTCACGGATTATCCCGGATTTATCTCGCCCGCATCCCTGGGTTTATCTCTCTCTCGGTCAGCAGGGTGGCGAAGCGCATAGGGACATGGCCGCCACGCATGTCCATGGCAGGCGCGCGGGTTATGCTTGCCGCCATGTCACCGAAACCTCCCGTGCTCAGGCTGCGCGGCGTCTACAGCGACCGCCTGGCGCCCGTCAGCCTCGATCTCGCGGCGGGCGAGTGCGCCGCCATCACCGGCCCCTCCGGGTCGGGCAAGTCGTTGCTGTTGCGCCAGGTCGCCGACCTCGATCCAGGTCATGGCGAAGTCGAACTGGATGGTGCGCCGCGCGCCGGCATGCGCGGTTGGCAATGGCGTCGCCAGGTGATCTATTGCCAGGCCGAGGCCGGCTGGTGGGACGATCACGTCGCGCCGCATTTCACCGACCGGTCCCTGGCCGCCGCGCTGTTGCAGCGCCTGGGCGTGGCGCCGGAAAAAATGGATGCCCTGGTGCAGGAGCTGTCCACCGGCGAACGCCAGCGCGCCGCCCTGGCGCGGGCCCTGGCGCTGGCGCCGCGGGCCTTGCTGCTGGACGAGCCGACCGCGGCGCTCGACCCCGAAGCCACCGCCCGCGTCGAGGCCGAGCTGCGCCGCTATCTCGACGGCGGCACGGCCATCCTGATGGTCACGCACAACCCTGAACAGGCGCGGCGCATGGCGCGGCGCGGCTGGCGCATGGAGCAAGGCCGCCTGGAGCCGCAATGGACGTGATCAAGCTGCAGGCGCTGGACCTGGTCATCGCCTCCTTGCTGGTGCTGCTGTCGGCCGGCATCTCGTTCGCACTGCGGCTGAACCTGCAGCGCCAGGTGCTGTGGGCGGCATTGCGCACCGTGGTGCAGCTGCTGCTGGTGGGCCACATCCTGCGCCTCGTGTTCGCGCATGCGGCGCCATGGCTGACCGCGCTGGTGGTGGCGGTAATGATGGCGCTGGCGGCGCGCGAGGTCGCGGCCCGGCCCAAGGCGCGCCTGGTCCGCCATGGCAACGGCCACGTCGGTACGCTGGCGGTGGCGGCCACCACCTTGGTGACGGCGCTGTTCATCCTCAGCACGGCGCTGCGGCCCGAACCCTGGTATGACCCGCGCTATACCATCGCCCTGGTCGGCATCGTGCTGGGTAGCGTGCTGAACGCCGCCAGCCTGGCGCTGGACGGCGTGCTGTCCGGCGTGCGCCGCGACCGGCTGGCGATCGAGGCGCGTCTGTCGCTGGGCGCGACCGCGCACCAGGCTTTCGCGGCGCTGCTGCGCGAATCGGTGCGGCGCGGCATCGTGCCGAGCATCAACCAGATGTCGGCGGCCGGCATCATCACGCTTCCCGGCATCATGACCGGCCAGATTATTGCGGGCATGGACCCGATCGACGCGGCCAAGTACCAGATCCTGCTGATGTTCCTGTTGTGCGGCGCCAGCGGCATGGCGGCCATGGGCGCGGCTTACGGCGCCATGCGGCGGCTGACTGACGAGCGCGGGCGGCTGCGGCTGGATCGGCTGATGCCGGGCCGTTGAGCGGCGCCCGCCGCGGCCGGATTTGATGAAATATCGACGCGGCCCCGCGCATACTGCGACCCTTCATCCATAACGAGGCCGGGGCCGCCGGCCGTCAACGAAGGGCGGGAACAGTATGAGCATTACCGGGATGTTTGCGTGGCTGACCAGCGAGCAGGGCCTGATGGCGTTGCTGGCGCAGAACTGGGTGCTGGGCACCTGCATCATCGCCGCCATCGTGTTTGTCGAGACCGGCCTGGTGGTGATGCCGTTCCTGCCGGGCGATTCGCTGCTGTTCGCCGCCGGCGCGTTCCTGGGCCTGGCGGGCATCGATCCGCTGGTGTCGCTGGCGGCCATCACGGCCGCCGCCATCGCGGGCGACGCGCTCAACTATGCCATCGCCGCCTCGCGCTGGGGCCAGCGGCTGGCGCATAGCCGCTGGGTCAGGCCCGAGCATCTGGAACGGGCGCGTGCCTATTTCGCCCGCTATGGCGCCATGACCATCACCGTGGCGCGCTTTGTGCCCATCGTGCGCACGCTGGCGCCGTTCGTGGCGGGGCTGTCGCAGATGCCGCGCCGCACCTTCTTGCTCTACAACATGGTCGGCGCCGTCGCCTGGTGCGGCTCGATGCTGCTGGCGGGCTACTGGCTCGGCTCTATCGCCTGGGTGCGCGCCAACCTGCACTGGGTGTCCGTCGTCATCATCGGGCTGTCGCTGATCCCGGTGGCGCTGCAAGGTTTGCAGATGCGGCGGGCGCGGCGGGCTCCGCAAGCCTAGGGCAAGCCGCGGCGCGGCAGCGGTTCGATGCCCGCCGCCACGGCCATGTGCGCCAAGCAGAACATGAAAAAGCCGGCGGCTCCGTGAGGAACCGCCGGCTTCGACGCGGCCGGGCCGGGCTGGCCCGGGGCGCGGTGGCGCTTAGCCGATGTTGGCCAGCACCTGGTTCAGCGTGGCGCTGGGACGCATGGCGCGGCTGGCCTTGTCTTCGTTCGGCTGGTAGTAGCCGCCGATGTCGACCGGCTTGCCCTGGGCGGCCTTGAGCTCTTCCAGGATCTTGGCTTCGCCTTGGGCGAACGCGGCCGCGGCCGGCGCGAACAGCTCAGCCAGGGCGCGGTCGTCGGTCTGGTCGGCCAGGGCCTGGGCCCAGTACATCGCCAGGTAGAAATGGCTGCCGCGGTTGTCCAGGCCGCCGACCTTGCGGTCGGGCGACTTGTTCTCGTCCAGGAACTTGGCGGTGGCCAGATCCAGCGTCTTGCCCAGCACCAGGGCGCGGGCGTTGTCGTAGGCGCGGCCCAGGTGATCCAGCGAAGCGGCCAGGGCCATGAATTCGCCCAGCGAATCCCAGCGCAGGAAGCCTTCTTCCAGGAACTGCTGCACGTGCTTGGGCGCCGAACCGCCGGCGCCGGTCTCGAACAGGCCGCCGCCGGCGACCAGCGGCACGATCGACAGCATCTTGGCGCTGGTGCCCAGTTCCATGATGGGGAACAGGTCGGTCAGGTAGTCGCGCAGCACGTTGCCGGTGACGGAAATGGTGTCCAGGCCTTCGCGGATGCGCTTGAGCGAGAACTTGGTGGCCTCGACCGGGGCCAGGATGCGCAGATCCAGGCCGCTGGTGTCGTGGTCGTTCAGATACTGCTTGACCTTGGCGATGACCTGGGCGTCGTGGGCGCGCTTTTCGTCCAGCCAGAACACGGCCGGCGTCTGGCTGACGCGGGCGCGGGTGACGGCCAGCTTGACCCAATCCTGGATGGCGGCGTCCTTGGTCTGGCACATGCGCCAGAGGTCGCCGGCCTCGACGGCCTGTTCCAGCAGCACCTTGCCGGCGGCGTCGGTGACGCGCACGGTGCCGGTGGCGGGAACCACGAAGGTCTTGTTGTGCGAACCGTATTCCTCGGCGGCCTGGGCCATCAGGCCGACGTTGGGCACGCTGCCCATCGTGACCGGATTGAAGGCGCCGTGCTGCTTGCAGTCGTCGATGACGGCCTGGTAGACGCCGGCGTAGCAGCGGTCGGGGATGACGGCCTTGGCGTCCTGCAGCTTGCCTTCGGCGTTCCACATCTTGCCCGAGTCGCGGATCATGGCGGGCATGGAGGCGTCGACGATGACGTCGCTGGGCACGTGCAGGTTGGTGATGCCCTTGTCGGAGTTCACCATGGCCAGTTGCGGCAGCGTCTTGTAGGCGGCGTCGATGTCGGCGGTGATCGCGGCCTGCTGGTCGGCGGGCAGCGATTGGATCTTGGCGTACAGGTCGCCGATGCCGTTGTTGGGATCGAAGCCGGCCTGCTTGAGCGCGGCGGCGTGCTTGGCCAGCACGTCCTGGTAGAACACCGACACCACGTGGCCGAAGATGACCGGGTCGGAGACCTTCATCATGGTGGCCTTCAGGTGCACCGAGAACAGCACGCCCTGGGCGCGGGCGTCGTCGATCTGGGCCTGCAGGAAGGTCTTGAGCTTGGCGGTCGACAGCACGGCGGCGTCGATGATCTCGCCGGCCTTGACCGGGGTCTTTTCCTTCAGGACGGTCTTGCTGCCGTCGGCGGCGGTCAGTTCGATCTTGACGTCGCCGGCTTCGGCGATCAGGGCCGATTTTTCGGTGCCGTAGAAGTCGCCGCTGTCCATGTGCGCCACGTGGGACTTGGAATCAGCCGTCCACGCGCCCATCTTGTGCGGGTGCTTGCGGGCGTAGTTCTTGACCGACAGGGGCGCGCGGCGGTCGGAGTTGCCTTCGCGCAGCACGGGGTTGACGGCGCTGCCCTTGACCTTGTCGTAGCGCGCCTTGACGTCGCGTTCGGTGTCGTTGGCCGGGGCGTCCGGGTAGTCGGGCAGTTTGTAGCCCTGGTCCTGCAGTTCCTTGATGGCGGCCTTGAGCTGCGGCATCGAGGCGCTGATGTTGGGCAGCTTGATGATGTTGGCTTCAGGCTGGACCGCCAGGGCGCCCAGCTCGGACAGGGCATCGCCCAGCTTCTGGCTGTCGTCGAGGTAATCGGGGAACAGGGCGATGATGCGGCCCGCCAGGGAGATGTCGCGGGTTTCGACCGTAATGCCAGCGGACTTCGCGAAGGTCTGGACGATCGGCAGCAGGGAACGGGTTGCAAGCGCCGGAGCTTCGTCGGTGAGGGTGTAGATAATCTTCGGAGTAAGGGACATGATCCTTGAATCTGTTCGGCGGTGGCGCTAGGCGCAAACCCGAACATGCTATGCGGCGTCAGCCGGTAGATGTTGTCGAGAGTGGGTTCGTTTGGGCTGACCCGGGCAGGCCCCGATCGGCTCAACATGGCGACGCCCGTCCTTTATGTGCTGGTCTAATTGCCCGACCGCCTGGAAGGTACGACTGCCACGAATCGAACATTGTAATACTGCGCCCCGCCCGGTGTGCGCGGAAATGGGCGCCAATGGTCCAGCGGGTGTTCGGCGGCCGCGAAAAATCGGATTTTGCCCTCAAGAATGGCGCCAAATGCCCATATCCTACTGGCTTCGAGTGGCAAGTTGTGGCTAAATCGCCCTCTGCGCGCGCCGCATCGCGGGCAGGAAAAATGAACGGGGCGCAGGATGACGATGCACGTTGCACAGCCCCGTCGCGGGGAGACACAATGCGGTTTGGCAATCTGTTGTTTGACCCGAAATTCCGCTACGCCAGCCGTATCGATGGCCAGACGATCCACTTCACGCCGGTCGAGAGCGCGGCGCTGGCCTTGCTGACCGGGCACGTGGGCCAGATCCTGCCACGCCAGCGCCTGCTGGATGTGACCCAGCGCGGCCAGGCCGACACGCTCGAGCGCAGCGTTGACCTGCTGATCAACCGCCTGCGCGGCAAGCTGGGCGATTCGGCCCGCGCGCCTCGCTTCATCGCCACCAGCTACGGCCAAGGCTACAGCTGGATCGCCGCGCCCGAACCGGAGCCCGATGGCGATGTCTACGTCGCTGTCGGGCCTGCTGCCGGTCCCGAAGCCTTGCGCGGCGAGCCGCGGGTCAAGGCTTTCCTGGTGGACCTGGCGGACGCCCTGCGAGCCCGCCTGCCGAGCGAACGCGGCGTCAGCCTGCTGTCCCTGGCCGCCGCCGGCGCGGCCAATGCGCCATTCCGCGTCGAGGTCGGCCTGCGCCAGGACGACACCGGCGTGCATTGCGCGGTGGTCTTGCGCGAGGCCGCCAGCGGCCGCGCACTGCGGGCCGAACGCTGGACCATCGCGCCGGCCGACGCGGCCCAGGTCGGCCGCAGCGCCGCGACCGCCTTCGCCGCCTCCATCAAGAGCGAGATCTGGCGCAGCCTGGCCCGCGTCCGTGGCGATGCCGGGCCCACCGACGAACCCATCGAACTGCGCCTGCACCGCGCCGCGTTGCTGCTCTCGCGCAGCCCGCAGAACTGGCTGGACTCCGAGGCCGAACTGGAAAAGCTGCGGGCCGAGCACCCGAACGATCCCCAGACCGCCTTGATGTGGGCGTCGCACCTGTACGCCCGGCTGGTATTGGACCTGTCCAGCGACCCGGCCGCGCTGGAGCCGCAGATCGAGGCGCTGGTGTTCGAGGCGCTGCCGCATGTGCGCGACGATCCGATGCTGGCGCTGGCGGCGGCCAAGCTGCTGTGCTTTGTCGGCCGTGGTCATCTGGAACTGGCCGAAGCGCTGGCCGAGGAGGCGTTCGCCCGCGGCACCGCGTTTGCTTCGGCCTTCGCGGTGCTGGGCCAGTTGCGGCTGAACCGGGGCCGCCTGCGCGAGGCCATCGAGCACTTCGACCATGCCATCGAGCTGGCCGAACCGGGCTCGGAATTCCAGGTGTTCCTGATGGTGCTCAAGTGCACCACGCTGCTGGCATTGGACGACCGCCAGGCCTGCCTGGCCGCCACCGAGGCCCTGTACCGCGCCAAGCCGCTGACGCGCACGCAGATGGGGGTGTTCCTGGCCTCGCCCGACGAGCCATTGCCCGACGATCTGCGGCAGATCCTGCTGGCGCTGGACGCGGACCTGCTGCGGCGGCTGCTGGCGCACTTCGAATACCTGTTCGTGCGGCGGGTGCCGGACGCGGCCAGCAGGAAGAGCATGTTCCGCGGCGTGCTGGCGCAGTTGGCGCGGCACCGGCCGCTGGATGAGCTGCCGGCGCGGGTGCGGGCCTACCTGTAGGTTCGCGTGCCCGGCCACGCCATTTGACAAACGGCGGCACATGCGGGAAGCTACGCTCCATGATTTTCCGCGCCGTCCGCATTTCGCTGATTATTACCATCATTCCTGGAATGGTGGGTTAGCGCGCGACCGCAGTCAGTCAAACAAACCCGCCCCACGAGGCGGGTTTTTTGTTGCCGCCTCTGCCGGGCTCCGCTCCCCGAACCGCCGCAGAGATTACCCATGCAACAGCCGCAAGCCGCCACCAGCACCGATACCGATACCTTCGCCAGGGGCCAAGCCGCGCCCATGGAGTACGTGCGCCAGATCCTGACGGCGCGGGTCTACGACATCGCCCGCGAGACCGAACTGGACCCGGCCCCGGGCCTGTCGCGCCGGCTCGGCAACCGCGTGCACCTCAAGCGCGAGGACAACCAGCCGGTGTTTTCCTTCAAGGTGCGTGGCGCCTACAACAAGATGCGCAACACGCCGCAGGCGGCGCTGGAGCGCGGCGTGATCACCGCGTCCGCCGGCAACCACGCCCAGGGCGTGGCGATCTCCGCCGCCAGGCTCGGGGTGCGCGCCACCATCGTGGTGCCGCAGACCGCGCCGCAAGTGAAGGTGGACGCCGTGCGCGCCTTCGGCGGCCCGACGGTGCAGGTGGTGCTGGCGGGCGACTCCTACAGCGATGCCTACGCCTACGCGCAGACGCTGGCGCGCGAGCAGGACCTGACCTTCATTCCGGCGTTCGACGATCCCTATGTCATTGCGGGGCAGGGCACGGTCGGTATGGAGATCCTGCGCCAGCTTCCGGGGCGGCCGGACGCGGTGTTCGTGCCCATTGGCGGCGGCAGCCTGGCGGCGGGGGTGTCGGTATACCTGAAGGCGGTGGACCCGTCGGTCAAGGTGATCGGGGTGCAGACGGTCGATTCCTGCGCCATGGCGCAGTCGATCCAGGTGGGCGAGCGGGTCAGCCTGGCCGAAGTGGGGCTGTTCTCGGATGGCACCGCGGTCAAGCTGGTGGGTGAAGAGACCTTCCGCCTGTGCCGCCAGTTCCTCGACGAAGTCATCCTGGTGGACACCGACGCCGTCTGCGCGGCCATCAAGGACGTGTTCCTGGACACGCGCAGCGTGCTGGAGCCGGCCGGCGCGCTGGCGCTGGCCGGGCTCAAGCAGTATGTCGAGCGCGAGGGCGTGAGCGGCCAGTCGCTGGTGGCGGTCACCTCGGGGGCCAATATGAATTTCGACCGCATGCGCTTCGTTGCCGATCGCGCCGAAGTGGGCGAGGCGCGCGAGGCCGTGTTCGCCGTCACGTTGCCCGAGGCGCGCGGCAGCTTCCGCCGCTTTTGTGCGGTGATGGGCGCGCGCAGCGTGACCGAATTCAACTACCGCATCGCCGACGCGAACACCGCCCGCATCTTCGTCAGCGCGCAGATCGCGCGCCGCGGCGAGGGAGCCGACATCATGCGCGGCCTGGAGCAGGAGGGCTTCGCGGTCAGCGACCTGACCCACAACGAGGTCTCCAAGCAACACATCCGCTATATGGTGGGCGGGCGTTCGCCGCTGGCGGGCGGCGAGCGGCTGTTCCGCTTCGAGTTCCCGGAGCGCCCGGGCGCGCTGATGAAATTCCTGTCGGCGATGGCGCCGAACTGGAACATCAGCCTGTTCCACTACCGCAACCAGGGCGCCGACTTCAGTTCGGTGCTGGTGGGCATCCAGGCGCCGCTGGCGGACGACGCGGCGCTGGACCGCTTCCTGGCGCAGCTGGGCTACGCGCATTCGGAGGAAACCGCCAACGAGGCCTATCGGCAGTTCCTGATCTAGGCGCTGGCTGCGCCCGCGGCCGGCCTATTGCGGCCCCAGCCTGCGGATCAGGGTGTCGAGCATCGCCATTTCTTCAGGGTGCAGGTCGGTCAGCGGCGCGCGCACCGGGCCGGCGTCGTGGCCGACCAGCCTGGCGCCGGCCTTGACGATGCTGACGGCGTAGCCGGCGCAGCGGTTGCGGATCTCCAGGTAGGGCAGGAAGAACTCGTCGAGCAGGCGATTGGTGGTGTCGTGGTCCTGGGCGGCGATGGCGCGGTAGAACTGCATCGCGGTCTTGGGCACGAAGTTGAAGACCGCCGACGAATACACCGGCACGCCCAGGGCGCGATAGGCCGCGGCGTAGACCTCGGCGGTGGGCAGGCCGCCCAGGTACGAGAAGCGGTCGCCCAGCTTGCGGCGGATGCGCACCATGGCTTCGATGTCGCCGACGCCGTCCTTGAAGCCGACCAGGTTGGGGCAGCGCTCGGCCAGCTGGGCCAGCTTGTCGGCCGACAGGCGCGACTGGGCGCGGTTGTAGACGATGACGCCGATCTGGACGGACTTGCAGACCTGTTCGACGTGGTCGGCGATGCCCTGCTGCGAGGCTTCGGTCAGGTAGTGCGGCAGCAGCAGCACGCCCTTGGCGCCCAGGCGCTCGGCTTCCTGCGCGTAGGCGATGGCCACGCGGGTCGGGCCGCCGGCGCCGGCCAGGATCGGCACCTTGCCGGCGCAGGTGGTGACGGCGGTGCGGATGACGTCGGAATACTCATCGGGCGCCAGCGAAAAGAACTCGCCGGTGCCGCCAGCGGCGAACAAGGCGCTGGCGCCGTAGGGCGCGAGCCATTCCAGGCGCTCGGCATAGGTCCGGGCGTTGAAATTGCCTTGCGCGTCGAAGTCGGTCACGGGGAAGGAGAGCAGGCCTTCCGAAACAATGGCCTTGAGTTCCTGCGGCGTGGTCATGGGCGGATATCCGTCGGTGGCGCACGCGCGGCGGACGGACTACCGCGCGAACATCGGTTGAATAGGCACGTCATCGTACAACATGATTTTCACCGATTCAATCCGAACCCACCCACGTTTTACTGGCTAGATTCTGCATTTATCCGGGAAAATCCGCGCTGCGGACAGCGGTCTGTCCAGGGATAATTTCTTTAGTTGTACGATAACTAGCGAGATGCCGCGAACCGCGGCATCGCTTTCGAGGATGCCACATGCCGCTCGCGCCTGCCCCCGCGCCCGTACTGATCAAGATTCACCCGCAGGACAACGTCGCCATCGTCGCCAACGAGGGCGGCCTGCCAGCCGGCACGGTGTTGCCGGACGGCCTGGTGCTGGCCGAAGCCGTGCCGCAGGGCCACAAGGTGGCGCTGTGCGATCTGGCGCGGGGCGCTCCGGTGCGCCGCTATAACGTGGTGGTGGGCTACGCGGCGCGCGACCTGGCGCGCGGCAGTTGGGTCAACGAACGCGTCACCACCATGCCCGCGGCGCGCACGCTCGACGACCTGCCGGTGGGCACGCGCGCGATCGCGCCGCCGCCGGCCCTGGCAGGCCACACGTTCGAGGGCTACCGCAATGCCGATGGCACGGTCGGCACGCGCAACATCCTGGCCATCAGCACCACCGTGCAGTGCGTGCAGGGCGTGGTGGAACACGCGGTCGAGCGCATCCGCCGCGAGCTGCTGCCGCGCTATCCCAATGTCGACGGCGTGGTGGGTATCGAGCACACCTATGGCTGCGGCGTTGCCATCGATGCGCCGGACGCGGCGATTCCGATGCGCACGCTGCGCAATATCGCCCGCAATCCCAATTTCGGCGGCGCCGCCATGGTGGTCAGCCTGGGGTGCGAGAAACTGCAGCCCGAGCGCCTGCTGGCGCCGGGCGCGATCCCGATCCGCGCGGGGCAGGGCACGGCCGGCGCGGACGGCGTCGAGACCATCGTGCTGCAGGACGACGAACATGTCGGCTTCGAATCCATGATCGCCAATATCATGCGCACCGCCGAGCGCCACCTGGAAACGCTGGACCGGCGCCGTCGCGAGACCTGTCCCGTGTCCGATCTGGTGGTGGGCGTGCAGTGCGGCGGCAGCGACGCCTTCTCGGGCGTGACGGCGAACCCCGCGGTGGGCTTCGCGGCGGACCTGCTGGTGCGGGCCGGCGGCACCGTCATGTTCTCGGAGAACACCGAGGTGCGCGACGGCATCGACCAACTGACCGCGCGTGCCGCCACCCCGGAAGTGGCCGAGGCGCTGGTGCGCGAGATGGCCTGGTACGACGACTACCTGCGGCGCGGCGGCGCCGACCGCAGCGCCAATACCAGCCCCGGCAACAAGAAGGGGGGGTTGTCCAATATCGTGGAAAAGGCGATGGGCTCGATCATCAAGTCCGGCACGTCCAACATCGACGGCGTGTTGGCGCCGGGCGAGCGGCTGACGCGCAAGGGCCTGATTTTCGCCGCCACGCCGGCCAGCGACTTCATTTGCGGCACATTGCAATTGGCGGCCGGCATGAACCTGCACATCTTCACCACCGGCCGCGGTACGCCCTACGGGCTGGCGCAGGTGCCGGTGATCAAGGTCGCCACGCGCAGCGACCTGGCGCGGCGCTGGCACGACCTGATGGACGTGGACGCGGGCCGCATCGCCACCGGCCAGGCCTCCATCGAGGAGGTGGGCTGGGAGTTGTTCCGGCTGATGTTGGACGTGGCCAGCGGCCGGCGCCAGACCTGTGCCGAGCAACTCAAGCTGTACAACGCCCTGGCGCTGTTCAACCCGGGGCCGGTGACCTGACGCGGCATCCGTTCATTACGACAGCAAGCGGGCGCGGGCAGCGCAAAGCGCGGCTACCCGGCGGGAAACCAGCTGCGGGACGTCGCGGCGCCGCAATGACAACGGCCCGTGCGATGCCAGGCACCGCACGGGCCGTTGTCGTTCGCGCGCTGATCAGTCGGCGGCGGGCGTGTCCGCCGATGCCTGCGCCGGCGCGTCCGCTACGGGCGCGGCCGCAGCCTCATCGGGGGCATCGGCCTGGGCCGGCGCCGGTTTGGCGCCATCGGCCGCCGGCTTGCCCGGATTTGCCTTGCCCTTGCCGCCACGGCCACCGCCCGCCTTGGCGTGGCGCCGCGAGGCCATGCGTTTGGCGTGCTGCGCTTCGTTGGCGGTCACGGCGCCGTTGGGTTCGCCGTTCAGGTCGACGCGCGCGGCGCCTTCGACCATGCAATCCCAGTAGCGGCGGCCGTCGCACCAGGTCTTGACGGCCTGCTTGATCTCGTCGGCGCTGAGCTGCAGGGTCTTGGCGTGCTGCACCAGGTCCTCCAGCACCCCCAGTTTGAGCGGCACCTTGGGCGCCGGCTTCTTGGGGAAGGCTTTGGGGAATTGCCGCTGCAGTCGCGAAATGGCGATCAGCACCGGGTCGACCGGCGTCTCGCGCCGCTCGGCGGCGGGCGCGCGCGCAGGCCTGCCGGACTTCTTCTGCGAAGCCGCCTCGCCAGCGTTCGGACGCGGGGGTTTCTTCTTGGAAGCCGCCTCTTCTTGAGCCTGCTTGACAAGCAGTCCTCGGATTGCGGCTAGCTGTTCTAGGCCCATAGTGTGCTGCAAGTTCTGATGTTGAAAGCGTGGAGCATAACAGTTGTGGCGTGTCGGATTGAAGTTGCGGCCCCGCGGCGGCCGTCGTAAGCTGCTCGCCACGATGGGCAAGCACACGCGGTATACGTTCACAAGCATGTCCGCCGCCTCCCGCCGCGCGCGGGCCTGGCTGGCGGCGGGGCTGCTGGTTTTCCAGTCGCTGGTGGCCGCGACGGCGTCCGGCGCGCCGGCGCTGGCGCTGGACGCGAGGGGAGCGTCCGTCATCCTGTGCACGGCCGACGGCCCACGTCTGGTGGCGCTGGATCGCACGGACGTCGCCGGCGCCTCTGGCACCGCGCCTGCCGGTTTCCCTGCCTCCCACGGCGTGGACGGCACGTTGCCGCACTGCTGCGCCGCCCATTGCGCCATGTTCACCGGCGCCGGCCCGCCCGCCTTCGCGGAACTGGCCTGGCGCCTGCCGCTGGCGGCAGCGGCGCTGCCGCGCGTCTCGCCAGCCACGCCATGCCCGCGCGGCGAGGCGCCCTGGCTGCCTCAGCAATCACGCGCGCCACCGCGCGCCGCCTGATTCTTGCGCCCGCATCGTCCCTGTCACCGCGCAGGCGCGATGCGGGCGCGCTCCCGTGCCTGATCCCGTACCGTCCGTCGCCGCGTGCGCGCAATCTTCTTTCGCGCCCGCGGGGTTCTTTTTTCAACGGCTTTGCGCCGTCGCTACCTCGGAGTCCCATCATGTTCAAACCCGTATTCATCGCCGCCACCCTGGCGCTCGCCCCGCAATGGGCCTGGGCCCATGCCCACCTGCGGGATGCGTCGCCGGCCGACAAGGCCGAGGTGACCGCGCCATCCACGGTGACCGCCAGTTTCTCCGAAGGGCTGGAGCCGGCGTTTTCGTCGCTGACCGTGCTGGACGCGGCCGGCCGACAGGCCGTGCCGGCCAAGGCGGCGCCCGCGCCCGGCGATGACAAAACGCTGGTGCTGCCTGTCGCCAAACCCTTGCCGGCCGGCGCCTACACCGTGAAATGGCAGGCCTTGTCCAAGGACGGCCACAAGACCAACGGCGCCTGGACGTTCACGGTCAAACCCTGAAATGGACACGTTGTGGGTCGTGTTTGCGCTGTGCCGGGCCGTGAGCGCCGGCGCGGCGGCGATGCTGTTCGGCGCCAGCGCCATGCTGGCGCTGGGCGGCGCGCCGCGCCTGGGCGTGGCCGCTGAAACCGCGCTGCGGCCGGCCCTGCTGCGCATTGGCGCGGTGGGACTGGTGGCGACGCTGTGCCTGCTGCCGTTGCAGGCCGCCAGCATTGCCGGCGATTGGCGCGCGATGCTGGACGGCGACATGCTGGACACGGTGACGCTGCAGACCCGCTACGGCCAGGCCTGGGTGCTGCGCGCGCTGTGCGCGGCCGCCGTGCTGGGCGTGGCGCTGGGGCTGCGGCCGGGCCGGCCCTCATGGCTGGCCGGGCCAGCGGCGGTGGCGCTGGCGCCGCTGGCGTTCAGCGGCCACGCGGCGATGCATGAAGGTGGCTGGGGCGTGGCGCACGCAATCAACGACTACCTGCACGTGCTGGCCGCCGCGTTCTGGCTGGGGTCGTTGCCGGTGTTCCTGTCGTGGCTTGCGGCCTGGCAGCGTCCGCACGCGCGCGCCGAGGCCACGCGGGCCTTGTTGCGGTTTTCAGCCTGGGGGCATGTCGCGGTCGGGGTTCTGCTGGTGAGCGGCGTGGCCAACGCGGCGCTGATCCTGGGCCCGGCGGTGCTGGATACAGGGTCGGCCTATGTGCGGGTGCTGCTGCTCAAGGTCGCGCTGGCCCTGGCCATGACGGGCCTGGCGCTGGCCAACCGCTATCGCTGGATCGCGCGTATCCGGAAGCAGCCGGTCCGGGCGCTGCGCGCCATCCGGCGCAATACGGTCGCGGAACTGGCGCTGGGCGGCGCAGTGCTGGTGATCGTGGGCGCGCTGGGACTGATGCCGCCGTCGTAACGGGCCGCGCGGGCCATCGCCACGTCAGGCGCTATCCCGCCAGCACCAGCAACAGGGCCAGGGCCAGCAGCAGGCCGAAGGCGGCCAGCGCGGCGGGCAGCAGTTGGGCATACACCAGCCGCTCCTGGCCCTGGCCCTGCGCCAGGCCGGCGGCGATGGACATGCGGACCGGCGAAAAGAACCCCATCGACGTGCCCGCCACGTGCAGCAGCGCCGCAGCCGCGGGCAGGTTCAGGCCGGCGTGCAGCGCCAGCGACAGCTGCGACGGCATGAACAGGCTGTTGGGCGCGTTGCCGCTGTTGGCGAGGATGCCGAAGGCGCCGGCCAACAGCGGCGTGATCAGCAGCGTCCAGTCATCCAGGGCCCGGAACAGGCCGTCGGCGTAGGCCCGCGAAATGCCGGCGCCGGCCAGCACCTCGGCCATCATCGCGAACAGGAACACCGACAGGACCGCGTGCCTGCCGGTGCGCCAGGCGTAGCCCGCGTTGTCCGCCAGCAGTCCCGGCCGGCGGCGCCAGGCCGCGATCAGCAGCGCGCCGCCGATCAGCCAACTGCCGGCATGCAGGAACGGCGCCCACGCCGGCAGGTCGGGGTAGGGGCTGAAATGCGCCAGGCTGGCCAGGCCCTGGTGCAACGCCGGCACCAGCCGCGTGACGACCAGGCAGGCGATCAGCACGATGTATGGCAACGCGCCACGGGCGGCGGCCCGCAATTGCGCCAGGCCGGGCCGGCGATCCAGCACGAACCGCAGCACGATCAGGGGCCCATAGGCCGCCAGCAACGCGGTTTCCGGGCCCAGCAGCGCGGTGGCGGCGGCCAGCAGGGCCAGGCTGACCAGCATCCATGCCGCCTCGCGGGCGCGTTCGGCCATCGTGGCCGGCAGGCCCGCGCGCCGCGCCGTGCGCCAGAACAACGTCATCCAGATGCCCATCAGCAGGGTCACGGGCACCATGCCATACAAAGCCAACTGCGCCGGCGGCACGCGCGCATAGGCGGAGGCCAGCAGCGTGCCGCTGCCCATGGCGCCCCATGGAATCAGCGTCTGACTCAGGAGCGCGAAGACCATCAGTTCGCGCGGCTTGAAACCGAGCGGGCGGATCAACAGCACGGTGCCCAGCATACCGACGCCGAAACCGGTGGCCGATTCGGCGAACGGGCCCACCAGGAAACAGGCGAAGAACAGCAGGCGGCGGCGCGCCAGGGCAGTTGCCGGCGCGCCGGCAGGCTGGCCCGCGGGCGCGCTGCCCCGCGCCGCCATCTGCCAGAACAGCAGGCCGCCCAGGATGTACGGGGTGATGACGCCGCCGATCCAGAGTCCGCGCGCCAGCGCCTGCCCTAGGGCGCCCGCGCCGAAAGCGCCGGGGGCCGCGAACCCTGCCACCGCCATGGCCGCCAGCAGCCCGAGCACGGCGGCCAGCGTGGTGTTGAGACGGCCGCTGGCGATGGCGCCGATCACCACCAGCGCCGGCAACGACCACAGCAGGTACATCATGGCGCGCCGCCCGCCAGGGCGGATGTGCGGCAGGCGTGGCGCGGGCCGGTCAGGCGGGGCGCCACGTTCAGCAGGCCGCCGCGAAACCGCGCAGGATTCCCCGCGCGTGCGGCGTGGGCGCCAGCGCGGCGCGCAGCGCGGCCACGTCATGGCCTGCGGCCGCCAGGAAATCCTGGCGGCGCGCCAGGCAGGCATCCATCAGCCCGGCGGTGAATTCCGGGTGGAACTGCACCGACAGGGCGCGCGGGCCGTAGCGCAGGATCTGGTGCGGATCGTGGCGGCTGGCGGCCAGCACCGTGGCGCCGGCCGGCGGCCGCAGCACGCTCTGTTCGTGCGTCAGGAGGGCCGGGAACGGATCGGGCAGGCCGGCCAGCAGCGGATCCGCCGCGGCGGCGGGCAGGCACCTGACCGCGTGCAGCCCGATTTCGCGGCCGCGCGGATGGTAATCGACCTCGCCGCCGAAGGCGTGGGCCATGAGCTGGTGGCCGTAACAGATGCCGAGCAGCGACAACTGCGCGTCCATCGCTTCGCGCAGCCATTGCGCGGTGCGCTCGCTCCAGGGTTCGCGGTCGGTGACCATGGCCCACGAACCCGTCAGCACCGCGCCGCGCAGCGCGGCCGGGTCGGGCAGGTCGTCGCCGGCGGCCGGATGGATCACGGTCAGGGGCGCGCCCACGTCCGCCAGGGCCGCCATGACCCAATCGGCCTGCTCGCCGTGGGCGGCGCGCAGATCTTCGGGCGGTCTGCCCATTTGCAGGATGGCTAGCGGTCGGAGAGGCATGGCGATGACGGCGTCGGCGAGGCCCCGGACAGGCCCCGCGCAATGATGAGGCCGCCGCGCCCATTCATCAATAGCCCGGCGCCGCTATCTGCCATGAACGGGGTTGATATCGGCCGGGACGCCGGCCGGCATCATCCGCGGCAGGCACGCCGCGTTCAGCTGCCTCGGCGCGCCGTCAGCCATTGCGTCGACGGCAGGGCATGGTCGACGATGCGCACCTCGCCAATGCTGCCGAAGAAGCCGTCGGCGCGGGCGCCATCCCATGAACCGGCGCCGATCACCCAGGGCATGTTGGCGGCCAGCGCCGCCAGCCCCGGCGCGTCGGCGACGTTGCGCAGCACCGGCGCGCCCTCGACGTACAGAATGGTTTCGTGCGTGGTGTCGTCGTTGACGATGGCCACGTGCATCCACTTGTCGGCAATGATTTCGCCAGACCAGTTGGCCTTCGCGCCGCGCGCGCCGTTGACCTCGGGCACCACTTCCCACTGCACTTCGCGCAGGCTGGAAATGGCGAACAGCAACGGCGGGGATTCGGGGTCGCCGCCGTTGAAACCGGCCAGATCGCCGCGCTTGCCGTCGCGCGTCATGATGTTCATCCAGGCATGCTTCTGCGCGCTCCAGTCGCGGTCGATCTTGATGAAGGCTTCCACCGTGTAGCCATTGGGCACCGTCTCGGCGTTCAGCGGCGCCGTGGTGGCGCTGGTGAAGTAGCTCATGCGAGCGGTGTTCTTGTCGGTGTTCAGGAACCGTACCGAACCGGGCGCGGCCGACAGGTAGTGGTGGTCGTTGGACCACACCATGTCCGCGAGCTGCGCGCCGGCCACGCCATCGATGTTCAAGGGCGCGCGGCTGACGGGATTCAAGCCGGCGCGATCCTGGATCACCTGGCCCACCGGCACCGGCTGGCCGTCGGTGCCGCCGAAAAAGCGCCAGTGCGCCAGGGTGCCCGGCACCTGCGGATAGTCGTCGCTGTCGGCAGCGGGCTTCTGCACCGTGGCGGCGGGCTCGGCGTAGTTGGCCAGGATCAAGGCGCGGGCCTGGTCGAGCAGCGGGGGATGCGAGGGCGCGGCGGCCTTGAACGTCTTGTTGAAGCCGCTGAAGCGCCTGGCAAAATCCATCTTGATGGTGAACTGCTCGTTGGCCCCGGTCAGCACCGCCTGGTCGAAGGCGTTGAGCGTGGCCTTTGGCTTTTGCGGCACCCACGGCGAGAACGACAGCACGCGGATCTCGTTGTTGCTCAGGTCGAATTCGTACAGGCGCATCAAGCCATTGCCGCCCTGGTAGGCCATTTGGTAGTCCACCACCATTTCCTCGACCGCGTTGCCGAAGGCGTTGGTCTTGGTCAGGCGCGCCGCGCCATGATAGTGGCCATTGAGCGTCATGAAGATCTGGTCGTTGTCGCGGATCAGTTTGTCCCACAGCATCAGGCCGTAGGGCACCTCCAGGGGGCTGACGCCGTCCTTGTCGATGTTGAGCAGTTGGTGATTGACCAGGATCACCGGCAGCGTCGGATGGGCGCGGATGACCTGGTTGGCCCAGTCCAGCCCGGCATCGGAGATGCGCCACGACAACGACAGCACCATGAATGCCTGGCCCTCGGCCTGGAACACGTGATACTCATGGAAGCCGCTGGGATCGCGGCCGCCGAAGGTGGCCTGCTGGCGCGCGCGGTCGGTGCCGAACGTCTTCAGATACGGCTCGTTCGCCAGGGTGCGCTGCGCGTCGGTGGCGCTGGCCTGGCTGCTGGCGTCGACGTAATCGCGGTCCAGGATCACGTCATGATTGCCGGCCAGGATGGAGTAGGGCACCTTGGCGTCTTCCAGGATCTGCATGGCCGCGCTGGCCACCGTCCACTGGTCGGGTTTGCCTTGCTGGTCGACCACATCGCCCAGGTGGATCAGGAAAGGAATGTCCAGCGCCTTGGCGTGGTCGGCAACCCACTGCGTCTGGGCCTTGTAGGGCTCGCTACCGTACTTGCGCATGAACTGCTGGTTCTCGGCATCGGTGGCGTAGCGCGAGTAGAACTGGGTGTCCGGCAGCACCGCCACGGCGAAGCTGGAGATGTTCACCGGTTGCGGCGGCGCGGCCGTATTGGCCGCCGCTGTGTCCTCGTCGTCGCTGGCGCAGGCCGAAAGCAGCAGCGAGCCGCCGACCGGCAGCAGGGTGGCGCCAAAGCCGGCTTTCAGCAGGCTGCGCCGGCGCGGGTCGGCCGCTATCGGCAGGGGGGTGTTCGTGATCGTGGCAATGTCGTTGCTGCCGTCGTGCTTGTCGTGCGCCATCTGTACCGCCCATCCGTTGAAAAAGGGGGAAGCTTAGAAACGCGGGGTGACGGATTTGTTAAGTCTGCGTGAAGATTGTGCGGCGCCGCGCCGTCGGCTGGCCGCCGGGCGGCCCCTTCGCCGCCCACCTTTCCTAGTGTCCTACTGCGCTTGGCGCGGCCCATTTCTGCGTAAGTAGCGTGCTACCATCCGCCTCTTCAAAAGGATGCGAATGCCCGCCACAGGAGCCCTTTTCAGCAGACGCTGGACCGCGCTGGCCGCGGTGTTCCTGTTCGCCTTCCAGGCGCTGATCGCATCGGCCGCGCTGGCCGGGCCCGGCAGCGCGCCCGGCGCCACCACCATCATCTGCACCGCCAGCGGACCGCGCGTGGTCACGCTGGACGCCGACGGCGTCGCGCAGGATGCGCAGCAGCACAGCGGCGCCTTGCCGCATTGCTGTTTCGCCGGCTGCGCCATGCTGGGCGGCGCCCCGCCGTCCGGGCTGGCCGTACGGGCCTGGCTGCTGCCCGCCACGCCGCCGCTGCTGCCGGCGCCCACCATCGACATCCATTTCTCCAGCGCGCAGGCGCGGTTGCCGCGGCAGCCGCGCGCGCCACCTCTGTCGGCCTGAACCTTCGTTTTTCCCATTTTTTCGCTGGCGCGCATCGATGCGGCCCGCGCGGTCGCGCGCGCGTCCAGCCTGTTCAGATCCAGAGAACCCCATGCGCAATAAAAAAAAGGAAATCCTGCGGGCCGGCTGCCTGGCCACCGCCGTGGCCGCGTCGTTCCCCGCCTGGCCCAACAGCGTCGACGCCGACGGTGTCACGGTCACCGACCCGGTGGTCATCACCGGCGTGGCGCCGAGCGCGCCGCTGACCTTCACCACCGATCCGAAGGTCCCGCGCCAGCCGCTGCCGGCCAGCGACGGCACTGACTACCTCAAGACCATTCCCGGCTTCTCGGCCATCCGCAACGGCGGCACCAACGGCGATCCGGTGCTGCGCGGCATGTTCGGCTCGCGCCTGAACATCCTTACCAACGGCACCTCGATGCCCGGCGCCTGCCCGGCGCGCATGGACGCGCCCAGCTCGTACATCTCGCCCGAGAACTTCGACAGGCTGACCGTCATCAAGGGGCCGCAGACGGTGCTGTGGGGCCCGGGCGCGTCGGCCGGCACCATCAAGTTCGACCGCGACACGCCGCGCTTCAGCGAGCCCGGCGTGCGCTTTGACGGTAGCCTCGTGGGCGGGTCAAACGGCCGCAATGACCAGGCCGCCGACCTGACCGTCGGCAACGACAAGGTCTACACCCGCATCACCGCCAACCATTCGCACGCCCAGGACTACAAGGACGGCGACGGCAACAAGGTGCCGTCGCGCTGGGACAAGTGGAACGCCGACCTGGCGCTGGGTTTCACGCCCGACGCCGATACGCTGTACGAGCTGACCGCCGGCACCGGCGACGGCAACGCCCGCTACGCGGGGCGCGGCATGGACGGTTCGCAGTTCAAGCGCGAAAGCTTCGGCCTGCGCTTCGAGAAGCGCAACCTGGGCGGCGTGCTGGACAAACTGGAGGCGCAGCTCTACTACAACTACGCCGATCACGTGATGGACAACTACACGCTGCGCGCGCCGGATCCGCACGGCATGATGCCGATGGCGATGGCGTCGAACGTAGACCGCGCCACCTGGGGCGGGCGCGTCGCCGGGACCTGGAACCTGGCGCCGGACCTGAGCCTGGTGACCGGCCTGGACTTCCAGCAGAGCCGTCATCGCTCGCGCAACGGCAACGCCATGGTGTCCTACCGCGAACACCGTTGGGTCAAGGACGCCAGCTTCGCCAACACCGGCGTCTTCGGCGAACTGACCTGGCACGCCACCGACGACAGCCGCGTCATCGGCGGCGCGCGGGTCGACTGGGCCTCGGCCAAGGACTTTCGCCGTGCCAATGGCTCGACGATGATGCCCATGCCCAACCCCACGGCCGGCGAGCGCCGCAGCGACACGCTGCCGAGCGGCTTCCTGCGCTACGAGCGCGACCTGGAGGCGGTGCCGGCCACCGTCTACATCGGCCTGGGCCATGCGGAACGGTTCCCGGATTACTGGGAACTGTTTTCTCCGACGAAGGGGCCGGACGGCTCGGTCAACGCCTTTCGCGGCGTCAAGCCTGAGAAGACCACGCAACTGGACTTTGGCGCGCAGTACAAGACCGGCACAATGGACGCGTGGCTGTCCGGCTACGCCGGCTACGTCGACGACTTCATCCTGTTCGACTACGCCCAGGGCGGCATGGGGGGCATGGGGGGGGCCGCGCAGGCCAGCAACGTCAACGCCCGCATCGCCGGCGGTGAGCTGGGGCTGTCGTACCAGGTGGCGCCGCGCTGGAAGCTGGGCGCGACGCTGGCGTACGCCTGGGGCCAGAACCGCAGCGACGGCCGCGCCTTGCCGCAGATGCCGCCGCTGGAGGCCAAGCTCAGCGCCGCCTACGACGATGGCACCTGGTCGGCCGGGGCGCTGTGGCGGGTGGTCGCCGCGCAGCGCCGCTACGCCCTGAACCAGGGCAACGTGGTGGGCAAGGATTTCGGTCCCAGCGCCGGGTTCGGGGTGTTCTCGCTCAACGGCGGCTACGCGGTCAACAAGCAGGTCAAGCTGTCGCTGGGCGTGGACAACCTGTTCAACAAGACCTACGCCGAACACCTCAACCTGGCGGGCGACGCGGGCTTCGGCTTTGCCGCCAACACGGCCTTCAATGAGCCCGGGCGCACCGTCTGGGCGCGCCTGAGCGTCAAGTACTGAGCGCCGTCCGCAACGGTTGGGCTACGGGCGCCCGTAGCCCGCCGGGGCGCATGTTCTAATACGCGCTTTACGAGCCCTTGAACCCTGACACGGTTCCGCTGCCTCATGTTGCGCCTGACCGAAATCATCCTGCCCCTGTCGACCTCCCAGGACGACATCGACGCCACCCTGCGCGCTGCGGCCTGTAGCCGCCTGGGCATCGCTGCCGATGCCCTGCGCGCCCTGACCATTTTCCGGCGCAGCTACGACGCGCGCAAACGCAGCGCCATCACGCTGACCTATTCCGTGGACGTCGAAGTGGCCGACGAGGCCGCCGTGCTCAAGCGCGTCGCCGGCCTGCGCACCGTTATGCCGACGCCGCCCATGCAATACCAGTACGTCGGCCACGCGCCGGCCGACCTGCCCGAGGCCAGCCGCCCCGTGGTGATCGGCTTCGGCCCCTGCGGCCTGTTCGCGGCGCTGATCCTGGCACAGATGGGGTTCCGCCCGATCATCCTGGAACGCGGCCGGGTGGTGCGCGAGCGCACCAAGGACACCTGGGGCCTGTGGCGCAAGAACACCCTGCAACCCGAATCGAACGTGCAGTTCGGCGAGGGTGGGGCGGGCACGTTCTCGGACGGCAAGCTCTCGACCCAGGTCAAGGACCCCAAGCACTACGGCCGCAAGGTGCTGCAGGAGTTCGTGGCCGCCGACGCCCCGCCCGAAATCCTGTACGTCAGCAAGCCGCACATCGGCACCTTCCGCCTGGTCAAGATGATTGAGCAGATGCGTGCGCAGATCGCCTCGCTGGGCGGCGAGTTCCGCTTCGAAAGCCGTGTCGACGACATCGAGATCGAGGATGGCCGGGTGCGCGGCGTGCGCCTGGCGGGCGGGGAGTTCATCGCCGCCAGCCACGTGGTGCTGGCGGTGGGCCACAGCGCCCGCGACACTTTCCGCATGCTGCACAAGCGCGGGGTGTTCATGGAGGCCAAGCCGTTTTCGCTGGGTTTCCGCATCGAGCATCCGCAGTCGGTGATCGACCGCGCCCGCTTCGGCCCGAGCGCCGGCCCCCCGGTGCTGGGCGCGGCCGACTACAAGCTGGTGCACCACGCCGGCAATGGCCGCGCGGTCTACAGCTTCTGCATGTGCCCGGGCGGCACCGTGGTGGCCGCCGCGTCGGAACCGGGCGGCGTGGTCACCAACGGCATGAGCCAGTATTCGCGCAACGAACGCAACGCCAACGCCGGCATCGTGGTCGGCATCGAACCCAAGGACTTTCCCGGCATCGAGGACTCGCCGCTGGCGGGCATCGACTTCCAGCGCCATTGGGAAAAGCGCGCCTACGAACTGGGCGGCGGCGACTACAGCGCGCCGGCGCAACGGGTGGGCGACTTCCTCGCCGGCCGGCCTTCCACTGCGCTGGGCAGCGTGACGCCGTCGTACAAGCCGGGGGTCCGGTTGACTGATCTGTCCGACAGCCTGCCGGACTACGTGATCGCCGCCATTCGCGAGGCCCTGCCGGCGTTCGAACGGCAGATCAAGGGCTTTTCCATGCACGACGCCGTGCTCACGGGCGTCGAAACGCGCACCTCGTCGCCGCTGCGCATTACACGCCGCGACGATTTCCAGAGCATGAACACCAACGGGCTGTTCCCGGCGGGCGAGGGCGCGGGCTACGCCGGCGGCATCATGTCGGCCGCCATCGACGGCATGAAAGTGGCCGAGGCCGTGGCGCTGCATCTGCTGGGCCGCGACGACATCACCGGCGGCAACCGCCGCGGCGTCAGCGACGATTACTAGGGCGGCCGCTACGCGCCATCCTTCGCGCGCAAGCGGGTCGCGTGCCGCCCGGGATGCGGCGCAAGGCAGGACGGCGTCCCCGGGAGGCGCGCGCCGCCGACCGCGCCGCCAGGGGCTGGCACGGCAATGCCGCGGGACTCGCCGGCTCTGTCGATTTCCAATCAAGTCGTTCGTCGTAGTGCCAAGGATCTTCCCGATCCGCTCTCCTGGAGAATGGTATGCGCAGACTCATTGTTTCGATCTTCACCAGCCTCGACGGCGTGGTCCAGGCCCCCGGCGGGCCGAACGAGGACCCGGCTGGCGGCTTTCGCCTGGGCGGCTGGACCGTGCCCTACGCCGATGAGGCCATCGGCAAACATGTGAGCGGCCTGATGGCGGCGCCGTTCGAGCTGTTGCTGGGACGGCGCACCTACGAGATCTTCGCGGGCTATTGGCCGAACGTGCCGGCGGGCTCGGGCAGCCGCGCCCTGGCCGACCGGCTCGACCGCGTGCCCAAACACGTGGCCACGCACCGGCCCGACGGCCTGTCCTGGCGCGGCAGCCGGGCCCTTGGGGGCGAGCTGACCGAGGCAGTGCGCGCGCTCAAGCGCGGGGAGGGCGCCGACCTGTTGACCTTCGGCAGCGGCAACATGGTGCGCCAACTGCTGGCGGCGGGGCTGGTGGACGAGCTGTCGCTGCTGGTCTATCCGGTCATGCTGGGACGCGGCAAGCGCCTGTTCGGCGACGATGCGCGAATTTCCGCCTTCACGCTGGCGCAGGCCGCCCCGACGCCTGGCGGGGTGCTGATCACCCGCTACCTGCGCGCCGGCGAGGTGCGCACGGGCTCGTTCGACGACGCCGGCTGAGCCGCGCCGGCCGTTGCCGGCCGACCAGCCCGACGGCGACGCGGTTCAGTGCGACGACACATAGGTCGACGCCGCGAAGGCCGGCGGAACGGCGAATTCGGCCTTCATGCGCCGCGCTTCCTCGAGCGGACTGCGCCCGAACACGCGCTTGAACTCGCGGCTGAACTGCGACGGGCTGTCGTAGCCGACCGCCGCGCTGGCGGCGGCCGCGGTCAGGCCATTGCGCACCATCAGCAGGCGCGCCTGGTGCAGGCGCGTGGATTTCAGGTATTGCATCGGCGAGGTCTGGGTCACCGCCTTGAAATGCACGTGGAAGGCCGGCACGCTCATGCCCGCCTCGCGCGCCAGCTGCTCGACGCCCAGATCGTCCATATAGGCCGCATGGATGCGGCGCAAGGCCCGCGTGATCTTGCCGAAATGGCCCTGCATCGACAGGGCCGCGCGCATCGATGGCCCCTGGTCGCCGGTGAGTATCTGGAAGTAGATTTCGCGCACCAGCGACGGCCCCAGCACGCGAGCCTCCAGCGGCCGGCCCATCGCCTCCAGGAAGCGCAGCACCGATTCGCACAGCCGCGGGCTCATGGGGCTGGACAGCATGCCCTTTGGCTCGGCGGCCACGAAGCCGCCCAGCGCATCGAGCTGCAGCATGAGGTCCGCCGCCAGCTTGAAATCCAGATGCAGGTAGATGGCGAGCAAGGGTTCGCGTTCGCTCGCGTCCGTTTCCATCGTGAAGGGCACGGGCACCGAGACCACCAGGCACTGCTGCGCGTCATAGCAATAGGTGGTGCCGCCGAAATGGCCACGCTTGCGGCCCTGGCAGACGATAACGATGCCTGGGTCGTAGAGCACCGGCACCGACGTCAACGGACGATTCGAGCGCAGCAGCCGCACGTCGGGCAACGCGGTCAGGTTGTAGCCCTCGTCGGGCGCCAACGCGGCGAGCAGGGCGGCCATCCGCTGGCGCATGGCCGCCGTGGACGCGTCGGCGGGCGATTGTCCGGTCCCGGCCAGGCGGGCGTCCGTGCCTGGAAAGCTGGAAGTTGTCATTTCAATAGATTCAGGCAATGAAAATAGATTCCATGCCATGGTTTGGCATTCACGAGAATCCTATTATGCAATCCATGCCGGTACCGCACCAGTCCCCCCAAAAAAGGGCATGGTGGCCGGGCAGGGCCGTCAGGGCCCGGCTCGCGCGCCAGAAGCCGCGATCCGGCAGTCACCCACTGCATAGGAAACACCGCCATCATGATTGACGTATTCAACCCCGCCGACGGCTCCCGCGTCGGCCAGGCGCCCGAACTGGGCGTTGCCGAAGTCCGGGCTGCCATCGACCGCACCTGCGCCGCCTTTCCCGGCTGGTCGGGCAAGCTGGCGCGTGAACGCGCCGAGCTGCTGCGCGGCTGGTTCGAACGGATGCGCGCCGATCGGCATGTGTTCGCGGAACTGATGGTTCGGGAGAACGGCAAGTGCCTGGCCGAAGCGCTGGGCGAGATCGATTACGGCCTGGGCTTTATCGAGTGGTACGCGGAAGAGGGCAAGCGCATCTACGGCGACATCATCCCGTCGCACGCCGAGCATGCCGAAGTGCTGGTATTCAAGGCGCCGGCCGGCCCGACCGCCGCCATTACGCCCTGGAACTTCCCGTTCATGATGATCGCCCGCAAGGTTGCCACGGCCCTGGCGGCCGGCTGCACCATGATCATCAAGCCGTCGGAACTGACTCCGCTCACGGCTTACCGGATGCTCGACTATGCGCGCCAGGCCGGCATTGGGCCCGGCGTGTTCGAGATGGTGACCGGCGACCCGCGCGCGATCGGCGAACTGTTCACCGGCGACCCGCGTATCCGCAAGCTGTCGTTCACCGGGTCAACCGCCGTGGGCAAGCTGCTGGCCGCCGCCTGCGGCAACGACCTGAAGAAAATGACGCTGGAACTGGGAGGCAACGCGCCGTTCATCGTGTTCGACGATGCCGACGTCGACAAGACCGCCACCCAGTTGGTGATGGCCAAGCTGCGCAACTCGGGCCAGGTATGCATCTCGCCCAACCGCATCTACGTGCACGCGGCGATCCATGACCGCTTTGTCGCAGCCCTGGCCGCGAAGGTGGCCGCGATCCCAGTCGACCAGGGCCTGCGCGAGGGATTCGTGGTGGGGCCGCTCATCAATCAGGCCGGCATCGACAAGGTGGCGGCGCTGGTGGATGACGCGACGCGCCGTGGCGGACGCATCGTGCTGGGCGGCAAGCGCCACGCCAGAGGCGGCCTGTTCTACGAGCCGACCGTGCTGGCCGGCCTGGATGACGGCATGGATATCGCCCACACCGAGATTTTCGGGCCGGTGTTCGCGATTTACCGCTTCGACACCGAAGACGAGGTGGTGCGCCGCGCCAACCAGTCCGAGTACGGGCTGGTGGCCTATGCCTTCACGCGCGACCTGGGCCGTGCGTTGCGCCTGTCGCGCCATATCGAGGCAGGCATGGTGATCCTGAATTCGGGTTCCGTGGGGACGGCATCGGTGCCGTTCGGCGGCGTCAAGCATTCGGGCTACGGCCGCGAAGGCAGCCATTACGGCATCGAGGAGTATGTCGAGGTCAAATACGTGCTGCTGGCCGGGCTGGATCAATGAGCGGCGGGCGGGCCTGGCACGGGATATGGCACTGGGCTGTGCGAAATACGCATAATGTATATTATGTAAAGTAACGCATGCGGGCTGGCCAGGCGCTGCGGCCCACCCGTCCATGATCATCGCGAATTCGCGGCGCCAAGCTTCAGGTCAACGTCAACGTATGGGTCGAGAATGGGCCGCATAAAATCCAAAAGGAGACACCATCATGTCTCGGAGACTATTGCATGCCCTGCCCGCCTTGGCGTTCGTCCTGTATGCAGGCACTTCGGCAGCGGCGGATGCGCCGGAAGTCGTGCTGGGCGCCTCAATTCAGCTGACAGGCCCCGTCGCCAATACCGGGCGCTACTACCGCGATGCCTATCAGATCGCGGTGGACAAGATAAACGCCGCCGGCGGCGTGAAGATCGGCGGCGTACCCCATAAATTGGCGCTCAAGATCTACGACAACCAGTCGGACGTCAATCTCAGTGTGCGCCAGTACACCCAGCTGATCACCCAGGACAAGGCAAACCTGCTGCTCGGCCCCTTCGCCAGCAATTTCGCGCTGGCCGATTCCGCCGTATCGGAAAAGTACAAGGTGCCCATGGTCGAGGGCGGCGGCGCATCCGACCAGATCTTCTCGCGTAAATTCAAGTACATATTCGGCACGCTGGCCCCGGCCAGTAACTATTTCGGCACCACCGTGCAAATGCTCAAGGCGCTCAAGCCCGCGCCAGCCAGCGTGGCGCTGTTGTACGCGGACGATGCGTTTGACGTGTCCGTCGCCGACGGCACCCGCCCGCTGCTGAAGTCGGCGGGACTGCCGATCGCGATGGACGAGCGCTACAGCACCAATGCCACCGATTTCAATTCACTGTTGTCACAGATCAAGAGCAAGAACGTGGACGCCGTGCTGGTGGCCGGCCACGAGACCGAGATATTGAACTTCGTGCGCCAGGCCAAGAGCCTTGCGGTTGCGCCCAAGATGTACTCGTTCACCGTTGGCGTGCCGTCAGAGGATTTCCGCAAGGCGCTGGGCAGCGATGCCGACTATGCTTTCGGCATGACCGCATGGTTGCCTTCGGCGGCGCTGAAGGACCGCTGGTTTGGCGATGCGCAGCAGTTTGCCCAGGCTTACAAGGCAAAGTACGGCTATGACCCGGACTATCACGCGGCATCCGGCGTGGCCGATGTCGAAGCGCTGGTTCACGCCATGGAAACCGCGGGCACCACGGCGCCGCAAAAAGTGCGCGACGCCTTGGCCAAGACCAGATTCGACAGCCTTTACGGCCCCATAGCCTTCAATGCGCAGGGACAGATTGACCTGCCGCAGGTCGTGATACAGGTGCAGGGCGACAAGCTGGCGGAGGTATATGGGGCCAAGGGCTTCATCACCCAGCCGAAGTACCCCATGCCGGCCTGGAACGCGCGCTAGGCCCCGTTCAGGCTGACAAGCGCCCCACTCTTTCTCGGACCTCTACGCGATGGACCTGCTGGCGCAAATCCTCGCCAACGGCATCTTGCTCGGCGGCCTGTACGCCGTGATGGCGCAAGGCCTAGCGCTGGTCTGGGGCGTGCTCAATATCGTCAACCTGGCGCATGGCGCGTTCATCATGCTGGGCGCCTATGCGTCCTGGTATCTGTACACCGACCTGGGCGTGGACCCGTTCCTGGGCCTGCCGCTTACCGCTGCGGCCATGTTCGCACTGGGCTATGCGCTGCAGCGCGGTCTGCTGAACCTGGTGGTGCGCTCGCCGATGTTCAACACGCTGCTCATCACTTTTGGCCTGGAAGTTGTGTTGACCTACCTGGCGCAATGGGTGTTTTCCGCCGACTTCCGCACCATCAATCCGCCCTACGCAGGCAACAGTTATTCGCTCGGCCCGGTGACGCTGCCCGTGGCGCGGCTGGCCGCCTTTGGGGTGGCGCTGGCGTTGACCCTGGGCATGTGGCTGTTCTTGCTGCATAGCCGTCTGGGTCGCGCCATTCGGGCCACCGCCCAGAATCTGGTGGCGGCGCGCCTCTATGGCGTGGAACCGCGCCATCTTTACGCCGTGACCTTCGGCCTGGGGTTGGCGCTGGCCGGCGCCGCGGGCGGACTGTACGGCACGGTGTCGCAGATCAACCCCTACATCGGCGCCACGCTGACGGCGAAGTGCTTCGCCATTGCCATTATCGGCGGCCTGGACAATCCGCTCGGCGTGATGGTCGGCGGGCTGTTCCTGGGCATCGTTGAATCGCTCACCACGCTCTACGTGGGTCCGACGTTCGCCGACGTCGCCAGCTTCGGCACCTTGGTGCTGGTGCTGCTGCTGCGGCCCAGCGGCCTGCTGGGAAAGGCGGCATGAAGACGCTGCGCGCGATCCTGCTGCTGCTGGCGGTGGCCGCGCTGGCCGGCGTGCCGTGGTACGGCTCGGACGTGCTTGTGCAGTTCGGCATCAACACGCTGCTGCTGGCGGTGCTGGCCCAGGGGTGGAACATCATTGGCGGTTACGCCGGCTATGCATCCTTCGGAAATTCTGTCTTTTACGGGCTGGGCAGCTACGGCGTGGCCATCGCCATGGTGCAGTGGGACCTGCCCTTCCCGGTTGGCCTGGCTCTCGGGGTCGCTCTGGCGCTGGCGTTTGCCGTGCTGCTGGGTCTGCCCGTGCTGCGGCTGCGCGGCCATTACTTCGCGATCGCCACCCTGGCGCTAGCGCAGGTCATGACGGCCATCGTCTCCAACATCAAGCTGGCCGGCCAGAATATCGGCCTGGTGCTGCCGCCGCTCAATAACGATCCCATGTTCTATGAGTTGGCTCTGGGGCTGCTGGTGCTGGCGACCTTGACTATCGCCGCCCTGACTCGCAGCAGGTTCGGGTTTGGCCTGATCGCGATCCGCGAAAACGAGGAAGGCGCGGCCGTCATGGGTGTGAACACCACTCTGTACAAGGTGGCGGCCTTCGCCTTGTCGGGCGTGTTCAGCGCGCTGGCCGGCGGCATCCACGCCTACTGGATCACTTTCCTCGATCCGGAAAGCGCCTTCGACATCAGCCTGAACGTCAAGATGATCATCATGGCCGTGTTCGGCGGCGCGGGCACCATTCTGGGCCCGGTGGTGGGGGCCTTTTCGCTGTCGGCGGTGTCGGAACTCCTTTCCAGTGAAATCACCAGCGCCGCCGGCCTGTTTTTCGGCGTGGTCATCGTCGCCGCGGTGGTGCTGATGCCGCGTGGGCTGGCCGACCTGCGGCGCCGCCTGCGCAAGTCGGGCTGGCGCTATTTCGTCGAGAACATCCGGGCGCACAGGCTATGACCGCCATCCTCGACATCCGCAATATGACGCGGCGCTTCGCAGGGCTGGTGGCCGTGGACCAGGTCAGCTTCACGCTGGGCGAGGGTGAAATCCTGGGTTTGATCGGCCCCAACGGCGCCGGCAAGACGACCCTGGTCAGTCTGATCAGCGGTACGCTGGCGCCCAGCCAGGGCGAGATCCTGTACCAAGGCAAGCTGATCAACCAACTGCCGGCCTACCGGCGCGCCCGCTTGGGCATTGGCCGTACCTTCCAGATCATGCGGCCCTTCCCTGGCCTGTCGGTGCTGGATAACGTGGCGGTTGGCGCGCTTTTCGGCCGCGGTGGCGGCCAACCCAAGCTGGCCCTGGCGCGCGAGCAGGCCCGGACCTGCCTGGATTTCGTCGGGCTGGGGCGCGCCGCCGGCCAACGCGCCGACGAACTGGGCGGCCCGGATCGCAAGCGCCTGGAACTGGCCAAGGCCCTGGCCATGCAGCCCAAGGTGCTGCTATGCGACGAGGTCATGGCGGGACTGAACCTGGTCGAGATCGACGAAGTCATCGAGATCATCCGCAAGGTGCGTGATACCGGCATCAGCGTGCTGGTCATCGAGCATGTCATCAAGGCCATCAAGAGTCTGTCGGACCGGCTCCTGGTACTGCACCACGGGGAAAAGATCGCCGACGGCCCGCCGGACGAGGTGCTGGCGAACGCCGAGGTGGTGCAGGCCTATTTGGGCAAGCAGCGCGCATGAAGACCGCCGACGTCCCCGTGTTGAAGGTCGAGGGCCTGAGCGCTGGCTATGGCGAGCTGCCGGTGCTGCACGATATCTCCCTTGAAATACAGCGCGCGGAACTGGTCGCGCTGGTCGGCAGCAACGGCGCGGGCAAGACCACCCTGCTGCGCGCCCTGTCGTGCGTGTTGCCCAGCACGGGCAGCATCCTGATGGAAGGCCGCGCGTTGTCCCGGCCCACGCCGGACGAGGCCTTCGCCCGCGGCATGGTTCAGGTACCCGAAGGGCGGCAACTGTTCGATCGCATGACGGTGCAGGACAATCTGCTGATGGGCGCCTACCGGCGCGCCGATAAGGCGGCCATCGCGCGCGACCTGGACAAAATCTATGGCTTTTTCCCACGCCTGTCGGAAAGGCGCCGGCAACTCGCCGGCAGCATGTCGGGCGGCGAGCAGCAGATGTGCGCCATGGCACGCGCGTTAATGGCCGCGCCGACGCTCATGATGATCGACGAAATGAGCCTGGGCCTGGCTCCGGTGGTGGTCGAGCAGTTGATGGGCGTGCTGGCGGACATCGTGCGCGAAGGCGTCACGGTCCTGCTGGTCGAACAGGATATTCATCTGGCGCTATCGGCGGCCCATCGCGGCTATGTCATGGAAACGGGCCGCATCGTGCATAGTGGCCCCGCGCGAGCGCTGCTGGACGATCCAAGGGTCCGGCAGGCGTACTTGGGAATTTGAGTACGGCATCCGGGTTCCTCGACGCGCTTCCCGGCGCCCAGCCTGCCTTCTCCGCGAGCGAATCCCCGCACGCTTCTGGAGAAACATCATGTACCGTTACACTAGGGTCTTTGCAAGGGGACAGGCGTGGCGCGTTGGCGATGGCTACTTCTGCAATTCACGCGCAAGCTGTGGGTGCGCGCGACACTGATCGGCGCGCTCGGCATCCTGGCGGCGATGGCCGCGACCCTGGCCGAGCGCTACCTGCCATGGGACTTGCCGGGCAGCATCAGCGCCGAAGCGGTCGACAGCATCCTGTCGATCATCGCGTCGAGCATGCTGGCGGTGACGACCTTCTCCCTGAGCATCATGACTTCGGCGTTCGGCGCGGCTACCAACACCGTCACGCCGCGCGCGACGGTTCTGCTGATCCAGGACGGCATCACGCAGAACGTGCTGTCCACGTTCATCGGTTCGTTCCTCTTCAGCATGGTCGCGCTCGTGGTGCTCAAGACTGGCGCCTACGGGCCGCGTGGCCGGCTGGTGCTGTTCGTGGTGACCGTCGGCATCATTGTGCTGATCGTCATCGCGTTGTTGCGCTGGATCAACCACCTGATGCTGCTCGGACGCGTCGGCGAGACCACCGACCGGGTCGAGCGCGCCACGCGCGCGGCGATCGAGGCGCGGCTCGACGAACCCTTTCTCGGCGGTCGCGAATTGCGCGGCGCCGGCCGCGCGGCGCCCCAAGGGGCCGAAGCGGTGCGCGCGGGCACGACCGGCTACGTGCAGTTCATCGACATGGCGGCGCTGCAGGACGAGGGCGAGCGCGCGGGCCGGCCGCTCCATGTGCCCGCGATTCCTGGCACCTTTGTCTATCCGGATACCGTGCTGGCCTGGCTCGGCGCGCCGGACGCCGCGACTGGCACCGAGACGCGGACCGAAGCGCAGAGCGATCCCGAGGCGGACGCGGCGGCGCGCGCCGAGCGGATCCGGCAGGCCTTCAGTGTCGGCACGCGCCGCAGCTACGACCAGGATCCGCGCTTTGGCATCGTGGTGCTCAGCGAGATCGCGATCCGGGCGCTGTCGCCCGCCGTGAACGACTCTGGCACGGCGATCGACGTTATCGGCCGCTGCGCCCGCCTGCTCGCGCTATGGGCCGAGGGAGCGCGCGGCGATTCCGGCCAGTCCCCTAAATTCCCCCGGATCCATGTGGTACCGATCCGGTCGGAGGACCTGTTCGACGACGCTTTCCGGCTGGTGGCGCGCGATGGCGCGGCACAGATCGAAGTGCAATCGCGCCTGCAGAAGGCGCTGCGCGCGTTGCGGCACACCGGCGATCACGCCTTCCGGCAAGCCGCCGCCTATCAATCGCAGCTGGCCTTGCAGCGCGCGGAACAGGCCATGACGATGGACGCCGACAAACAATTGCTGCGGGACATCGTGGCGGATGCGCGCATGCCTTAGAATAATCGCGCCATGGCTACCAGTGTTCACCCGGGCCCTTCCCTCGCGCTCCGCATGCCGCACGCTTATCGCGTGCTGTGGGCGCTGTTGGTGGCGCTGGTCCTGCGCGGGCTCGTTCCCCCTGGCTATATGCCCGACACGGGCGCGCTGGGACAAGGCCGGGTCACCCTGACCCTTTGCACCGCCGCCGGTACGGTCTCGACCGTCATCGTGTCCCTGGCTGGTGAACACCCCGACACCTCGCAGCCCGGCCACCAGGCCGCCACCGGCCTGGATTGTCCCTTTGGCCTGCTGACGCATCTGGTCCCGGCGCTGCCGCTGCCCGCGCTCGCCATGGCGCCGCTGCGGCTGGCGGCCACGCCGGCGCCGGCGGTCACGTCCCGGCAGGCCCTGCCCCCGCTGCCGGCCCAAGGGCCGCCGCTGGGGCCGCGCGCCCCGCCCATCCTGCGCGGCTGATCGCCGCCCGCACGGCACGCCCGCCCGGGCGCGCCGGCGCTGGCTCGCATCGATACCCGAATCCCGGCACCCGTATCAACGGGGCCGCTTGCGTGTCCGCCCGCCCTCGCCCGGCGGCCGTGGCATGCCGGGCGCGATGCCGGCCGCGGTCGCCGTTTCCGCCTCTCGACCATGCCGCGCGCGGCCCCGCCCCGGGCCGTGATTTCCGCCGTTTCCGCGAGCCCGCAGACCATGACAACGACCTTTTTTCTGGCGGCGCAAGACGCCGCCTCCCTTCCCTATCGGCCCACCGCCACGCCGTGCCGCGATTGCCGCCTGCGCGCGGCCTGCCTGCCGCGCCATCTGAGTGAGGCCGAAACCGCCTGCCTGGGCGACGCCATCGATACCCGTATCCGCCTGAAACGCGGCGACGTGCTGTTTGAGCAAGGCGCCAGCCACGACGCGGTCTTCGCAGTGCGTGTGGGCAGCCTGAAAACCCAATGGCGGGCCTGCGGCAATCCGGATCAGGTGGCGGGCTTCCATATTCCCGGCGATCTGCTGGACTTTTCCGGACTGTTCGACCGGCGGCATGCGACGACGGCGCTGGCGCTGGAGAACACCGAGGTCTGCGTGATACGGCTGGAAGCGCTCGACGCGCTCGGGCTGCGGTTCCCGCGGGTGCCGCTGCTGGTGCGCGGACTCATGAGCGCCGAATTGGCGCGCCTGCAGCGCCTGATGGCGCTGGCCCGCTTGCGCGCCGAGCAACGCCTCGCCGCATTCCTATTGGATTTGTCCGACCGCTACGCGGCCCTGGGTTATGCCGCGGACAGATTCTGCCTGCGCATGACCTACGGCGACATCGGCAGCCTGCTGGGCATGACGCTGGCCACTGTCAGCCGGCTGCTGGGGCAACTCGCGCGCGACACCGGCCTGGTCATCCATGCCAGGCAGGTCGAGATCACCGACCGGCAAGCGCTGCGCGCCGTGGCCGGCGGCGCCTGTCTGCAGCCTCGGCCGCACCGCTCCCTGGACGGCTGACGCCGGCCATCGTGACGCGCGGCCCGGGCCGCAAACGTCAGGATGGCTGCTTTTTTCGTCCTGGGCCGCGGTTCCGCCAAATTTGGCACAGGCCCATATATTCTGGAATGATTGGCACTTCGGTTCTTCTTATGATTCAACCTCTACTCCGTCTTTGTGATCTCGCGTTGCAGGAACGCGCCTTCATCGACCATATCGCGCCCGCCCGGGCCGACGATCCCATTGCCGACCGCCTGCGGGAACTGGGCTTCGTCAAGGGCGAGCCCCTGCGGCTCACCGCAAGCGGGCCATTGGGCGGCTCGCCCCTGCTGGTGGCGATCGGTACGACCCGGTTCGCGCTGCGGCGCGACGAAGCGGCGCGGGTGATGGTCACACGCGAGGTGACGCATGACTGATGCCGCGCTGCGACTGGTGCTGGTGGGCAATCCCAATGCCGGCAAGACCGCGCTCTTCAACCAACTGACTGGCGGCCGCCAGAAAGTCGCGAACTACGCCGGCGTCACCGTCGACCGCAAGGAAGGATTCTTCACCACGCCCGCCGGCCGGCGCGCGCGCATCCTGGATCTGCCCGGCACCTACAGCCTGACGGCCGCCAGTGCCGACGAGCAGGTCACCCAGGACGTGCTGCTCGGCCGCCATCCCCGCGAAGTCCGGCCGGACCTGGTGGTGATGGTGATCGATGCCACCAATCTGCGCCTGCACCTGCGGCTGTTGTTGGAAATGCGGCGCCTGGACCTGCCGATGGTGGTGGCCCTGAACATGGCGGACGAGGCGCGCCGCCGTGGCATCGACATCGACGTGCCGGCGCTGTCACGGTGCCTGGGCGCGCCGGTCATCGAGACTGTCGCGGTGCGGCGCGGGGGGGCCGGGGCGCTGCTGGCGCACTTGGACGCGCCGCTCCCGCCACAGTCCCCCCTGCACCCCGTGGCCGATCCCCAGACCGAGCTGCGCCGGATCCTGGCGGACACGGTGCACATGCCGGATACCGCCACCGCCCGCGATGACCACATCGACCGCTGGACCCTGCATCCCGTCTTCGGGCCGTTGATCCTGGCGCTGGTCATGTTCCTGACGTTCCAGGCGGTGTATGCGATTGGCAAGCCGCTCACCGACGCCATCGCCGACGGCATCGCCGCCCTGGGCAACTGGGCCGCCGCGGGGCTGGCCGACGGGCCTTTCAAGAGCCTGCTGCTCGAAGGCCTGTTCGGCGGGCTGGGCACGGTATTGGGGTTCCTGCCGCAAATCCTGGTGCTGTTCCTGTTCATCCTGATGCTGGAGGAATCCGGCTACCTGCCGCGCGCCGCGTTTCTGCTCGATCGCGCCATGGTGGCGGTGGGCCTGACCGGCCGTGCGTTCATCCCCCTGCTCTCCAGTTTCGCCTGCGCCATTCCCAGCATCATCGGCAGCCGCAGCATCCCCGACCGGCGTGACCGCCTGGTCACGATCCTGGTGGCGCCGCTCATGACCTGCTCGGCCCGCCTGCCTGTGTATGCCCTGCTGATCGGCGGCTTCATCCCCGATGTGCCGGTGCTGGGCGTGTTCAACCTGCAGGGCACGGTGCTGTTCGCGCTGTATGCGGGCGGCGTTGTGGCCGCGCTCGGCGTTGCCTATTGCGCCAAGCGCCTGCGGCCGGCCGCGGCGGCGGCGGCCCTGCTGATGGAATTGCCCGCCTACCGCCTGCCCAAGTGGCGCGATATCGCCATCGGCCTCTGGGAGCGGATCTGGATATTCCTGAAGAAGCTGACCGGCGCCATGCTGGCGCTGACCGTGTTGATGTGGTTCATCGCCCATTTTCCGGCGGCCCCGGCCGACGCCGCCGGGCCGGCCATCGAATACAGCTTCGCCAGCACCCTGGGCCAGTGGATGCAGCCCCTGTTCGCGCCGCTGGGCTTCAACTGGCAGATCACGCTGGCGCTGATCCCGGCCTTCGCCGCGCGCGAATCGGCGGTCGCCACGCTGGCCACGATCTACAGCGTGGCCGACGGGCAGGATGCCGCGCTGGGTCATATGCTGGCCGGCAATTTTCCGGTCGCCAGCGCCTTGTCGCTGATGGTGTGGTTCGCGTTCGCGCCGCAGTGCATGTCGACCCTGGCCGTCATCAAGCGCGAAACCGGCGATTGGCGCAATGTGATCCTGTCGTTCGGCTATATGTTCGCGCTGGCGTATTTCGCCACCTTCGCCACATATCGTCTCGCCGGGTGGCTGCTGTGATGCCCGCTGCCCCTGGCCAGGCGTGGCAATACGCGCTCGTGACCCTGGCCGTGGCGGGCAGCGCGCTCGCCACGGCCGCGCACCTGTCGCCAAGGCTGCGGGCCTGGCTGCGCAAGTGGGCGGCGCGGGGCCTGATGCAGCGGCGCCTGCCCACGCCACTGCGCCGTCTTGGCGGACGCCTTGCGGTGACGCGTCCGCGGGCTTGCGGGCAAGGCCGCGGATGTGCGGGCTGCTCGGGGCCGGCGCCGGGCACGGCCCGCGTGTCCATCCAGCCGCCACGTAGCCGGCGCCAAGACTAGCTGCGCCGGTCCGGCGGCGGGCGCTCACCGGGATGCGCGGGTCACCCGGAGGCGGGAAATAAATCGCGCCGGCTTGACCGCGGTCAAGCGCGGCGGCGGCGGCGGCGCGATGATGAGGCATGCGGCATTCCCGCAACGCCCTTCCCCGCCTGGAGGTTCCATGAAAAACGTACTCATCCCCGTCGATGGATCGGCCAATGCCCTGCGCGCCGTGCGCTATATGATCGAGCATATCCGCGAACACGGGCCGTGCAACCTGCATCTGTTGAACGTGCAACTGCCCATCGTCTCGGGCGCGGTACTGGCCTTCGTGTCGAGCGACATGATCCAGCAGTATTACGAAGACGAAGCCAGGACGGCGCTTGCCGACGCCCGGGCGGCGCTGGACAAGGCGGGCATCATGTACCAGTCCAATCTCAGGGTCGGCCAGATTGCCGAGACCATACAGGCCTACGCCGCCGAGCACCAATGCGACCATATCGTGATGGGATCGCGCGGATTGGGCGCCGCCGGCAGCCTGATGCTGGGCTCGGTGGCATTGAAGTTGCTGCATACAGTGCACGTGCCCATCGTCATGGTGAACTAGCGGACGGCGCCCGCGTGGCCGGACCGAAACCTGCGCGGCGCCATGGAGGCTCCATGTTCCCGTTGCGTCTTTGCCCAATGCGGTACCGGCCGCGCGGCGCCGGCGCCTTACCGCCGGTCGCGGTACCCCGCCCCTGCCCCGCCCGCCCGGCCTTGCCTGCCTGGCGCGGGTTCTTGTGCCGCATCGCCCTGGCCGGCCTGCTGCCCTTGGCTGCCGGCCAGCCGGCACAGGCACAGCCGGCCCCCCAGGACGTGGCGCGGGCGTTCAGCGCGGAGGTCTCGCCGGTGCTGGCTCCGCCCGCCGAGGAACAGGCGCGCTATGGCGCACTGGCGGTGGAGGCGCTGCGCGCGGCCGGCATCACGCCGCTCGGCCCGCAGTTCGTCCTGGTGGTGGACCGCGATGTCAACGTCCAGGCAGCGCTGCTGTACTGGCTGTCCCAGCCGCCGGTTTTCCTGGGCGCCGCGCCGGTATCGACCGGCCGCGTCGGCCAGTTCGATCATTTTGAAACGCCCATTGGTGTCTTCACCCACTCGTTGGCCAACCCCGACTTCCGCGCCGAGGGCACCCGCAACGCGAACGGCATCCTGGGCTATGGCATCAAGGGCATGCGGGTCTACGATTTCGGCTGGCAGACCGCGAACAAGGGATGGGGCAACCACGCGCCCGCCACCATGCGGCTGCAGATGCATGCAACCGATCCGTACCGGCTGGAGCAACGCCTGGGCACCGCGCAATCGAAGGGCTGCATCCGCATCCCGGCAACGCTCAACCGGCTGATCGACCGGCTGGGCCTGCTGGATGCCGATTACGAACTGGCGGCGGCGCTGGTGACGCCGCCCTGGGTGCTGCTGCGCGACCGCACGCCGGTGGCCGGCGCCGGCCGCTACCTGATCATCGTCGATACCGTCCGCGCCAACCGTCCACCGTGGGCGGCGCCGGCCAAGCCCGAGCAAGGAAAACCATGACGTCCGTGCCCTCCAGTGCCGAGGTCGACCGCCTGCACGCCTATTGGCAGGCCAGCAACTACCTGTGCGCGGGGATGCTGTATCTGCGCGACAACCCCCTGCTGCGCCGGCCCCTGGCGCCGGATCAAATCAAGCGCCGCATATTGGGGCATTGGGGCACCTGCCCCGGCCAGACCTTCACGCTGACCCACCTCAACCGCCTCATCCGCGAACATGATCTCGACCTGATGTATGTATGCGGCCCCGGCCATGGCGCGGCCGCCGTGCTGGCCCACGCCTATCTCGACGGACACTATTCCGAACGCTATCCCGACTGCTCGCAGGACGAAGTGGGCATGCTGCGCCTGTTCCAGCGGTTCTCCGCGCCGGGCGGCATTGGTTCGCACTGCTCGCCGCATGTGCCGGGATCGATCCATGAAGGCGGCGAACTCGGCTATAGCCTTTCGCATGCCTTCGGGGCCGCGTTCGATAACCCGGCGCTGATCGTCGCCGCGATGGTCGGGGACGGCGAGGCGGAGACCGGGCCGCTGGCCGCCTCGTGGCAGTCGGCCAGATTTGTGAACCCGGGACGCGATGGCGCCGTGCTGCCCATCCTGCACCTGAATGGCTACAAGATCGCCAACCCCTCGCTGCTGGCTCGCATCTCCCATGCCGAGCTGCGGGCGCTGTTCGAAGGCTATGGCTATCGCCCCTGCTTCGTGGAAGGCGACGACCCGCCCGCCATGCACCGGAAAATGGCGCGCGCGCTGGGCCAATGCCTGGCGGAAATCCGCGCGATCCAGGCGCGGGCGCGCGGCGGCGGCTGCGGCTGCGCCAACACCCATATCCGCTGGCCGATGATCGTGCTGCGCACCCCGAAAGGCTGGACCGGACCGCGCCACTTCGACGGCCACGCGGTGGAGAACTCGTGGCGAGCGCACCAGGTTCCCCTACCCGACCCCGCGAGCCGGCCCGATGCGCTGCGCGCCCTGGAAACCTGGATGCGCGGCTATCGGCCCGAGGCCTGCTTCGACACGGCCGGCCGGCTAGTCGCCGACCTGCGCCAGTTGGCGCCAAGCGGAGACCGCCGCATCAGCGCCAACCCCCACGCCAACGGCGGATTGCTGCGGCGCGCGCTCGAACTGCCGCCGGTTGCCGCCTACACCCAGGCCGTGGCCACGCCTGGCGGCGTCGACGCCTCGCCCACGCAGCGGTTGGGCGAGTACCTGCGCGACGTGATGCGGGCCAATCCCGACCGCTTCCGCCTGTTCGGGCCGGACGAAACCGCCAGCAACCGCCTGGAGGCAGTCTACGAGGCCAGCGGCAAGACCTGGATGGCGCAGCGCCTGGACAGTGACGCGGACGGAGGCAATCTGTCGCCCGACGGGCGCGTCATGGAGATCCTGAGCGAACACACGCTGCAGGGTTGGCTGGAGGGCTACACGCTGACCGGCCGGCACGGCCTGCTGGCCACCTACGAGGCTTTCGCGCACGTCATCGACTCGATGTTCAACCAGCACGCCAAATGGCTGGACAAGGCGCGTCACCAGGTGCCCTGGCGCGCGCCGGTGCCGGCGCTGAACCTGCTGCTGACATCGGTGGTCTGGCGCCAGGACCACAATGGCTTCAGTCACCAGGACCCGGGGTTCCTGGATGTGGCCGCCAACAAGCATCCGGACGTGGTGTGCATCTACCTGCCGCCGGACGCCAACTGCCTCTTGCGCGTGGCGGAGCATTGCCTGGCTTCGACCGGCTACGTCAACGTGATCGTGGCGGACAAGCAGCCTCACCCGGTCTACCTGGCCGCGGACGAGGCCACCCGCCACTGCGAGGCGGGAATCGGCGCCTGGGACTGGGCCGGTACCCATACCGAGCACGAGCCGGACGTGGTGATCGCCTGTGCCGGCGATGTGCCCACCGGCGAGGCACTGGCCGCCGTGGCGTTGCTCAAGGCCTTGTTCAGCGGCCTGAAGATCCGCTTCGTCAACGTGGTCGACCTGTTCACCCTGGTGCCCCAAGCGGTGCATCCGCATGGCCTGTCCGATGAGGCGTTCGACCGCCTGTTCACGCTCGACAAGCCCGTGATCTTCAATTTCCATGGCTATCCGGCGCTGATCCACCGGTTGTGTTACCGGCGCCGCAATCATGGAAATTTCCACGTGCATGGCTACCGCGAACAGGGCGACGTCAATACGCCCTTCGAACTGGCCGTGCTCAATGGCATTGACCGCTACACCCTGGCGATCGACGTGCTGGCGCGCGTGCCCCGGCTACACACCAGTGGCGCCGCCGCCCGCGCGCAATTGCTGGCGCGGCGCGACCAGCAGGTTGCCCATGCCCGCGCCGAAGGCATCGACAGCGAGGAGATCCGCAACGGCAGATGGCCCGCGCCTGGCGCGCGCGGCGATTGACGCCGGTCAATGGCCGCGGCGGACGCGGATCGATACTGTCTGTATTTCGCCTATTGAGGGAGACCCGCCGTGTACCAGCGCATTCTCGTGCCCGTTGACGGCAGCGCCACCTCGGCGCTCGGCCTGAAAGAGGCTTGCCAGCTGGCGCGCCTCACCCATGCCAGCCTGCGTCTGATCCACGTCATCGACGAACTGTCGTTCGCCATGGCCTTGCAGCCTGGCGGCCACGACGCGGGCCCGTTGCTCGACATGTTGCGCCAGAACGGCACTGAAATCCTGCAGACGGCCCTGGCGACCGCCCGGGAGCAAGAAATCAAGGCCGACAGCGTGCTGTACGAAAGCCTGGACAAGACCGTGGCGCAGCGCGTGCTGGCCGAGGCGGAGGAATGGAAGGCGGACCTGATCGTCATCGGCACCCATGGCCGCCGCGGCGTGCGGCGCCTGATGCTGGGCAGCAGCGCCGAGGAAGTGCTGCGCAGCGCCGCGATTCCGGTGCTGCTGGTGCATGGTCCGCAGGGCGCGCCGTAGTCAGGCCAGCGTCACACTGTCGTTCTGCTCCACCGCGCGGCAGCGCCAGCCCAACTCGTCCTTGATGCGCAGGCGCAGCGCGTCGGCCGCGCCGGGTTCGCCATGGACGATGAAAGTCTCGCGGGGCGGCCGCTCGAATCCGCCCAGCCAGCGCAGGATTTCATCGGCATCGGCATGCGCCGACAGCATGGCCAGGTTATCGATCTCGGCGCGCACCGGGATATAGCGGCCATGGATCTTGACCGACGCCGCGCCATCCAGCATGGCCGCGCCGCGTGTGCCCATGGCCTGGAAACCCGCGAACAGCACCGTGTGGCGCGGATCGGGCAGGTAGTGCTTCAGATGGTGGATCACGCGGCCGCCGGTGGCCATGCCACTGGCCGACACGATGATCTTCGGCATCGGCGAGGTATCGAGCGCCTTGGACTGTTCTACCTCGGTCACATAGGTCGCCACGCTGAAGGCCGCACGCGCCTCGGCCCGCGTCAGCCGCTGGTCGGCCAGGTGCCGCAGGTAGACGTCCACCGCGCCGCTGGCCATCGGACTGTCCAGGAATACCGGCAGGTCGCGCGGGATGCGCCCTGCCTGCTTGAGCTGCCATAGATAGAACAGCAGCGCCTGCGCCCGTCCCACCGCGAACGAGGGAATCACCAACGTCCCGCCCCGCCTCACGGTGCGCGTGATGATGGCCTCCAGGGCATCCAGCACGCCTTGCTTGCTGTGCGCGCGGTTACCGTAGGTGGATTCGACCACCAGGTAGTCGGCCTGCGCCACGGGCCGTGGCGCAGGCATGAGCGGATCGTCATAGCGCCCCAGGTCGCCGCTGAACACCAGCCGGCCGCCCGGATACTCCAGTTCGACGATGGCGGCGCCCAGGATATGGCCGGCGCGGCGCAACCAGGCCCTGCAGCCGCCGGGCAGGTCGATCGCAGTGTCGATATCGACCGGGCGCAACGCCGCGATCGCGCGCTGGGCGTCCGCCACCGTATAAAGGGGCAGCGCCGGCTGGTGGCTGGAAAGGTGGTGCCGGTTCAGGTAGTCGGCGTCGGCTTCCTGCAGATGGGCGCTGTCGAGCAATAACAGGCGGCACAGGTCGAGCGTGGCGAACGAGCAATGGACCGGGCCGCGAAAGCCGTCACGCACCAGCCGCGGCAGATAGCCGGAATGGTCCAGGTGCGCATGGGATAGCAATACCGCGTCGATCTCGGCGGGCGCCACCGGAAAAGGCGCCCAGTTGCGCAGGCGCAGGGTCTTGACGCCCTGGAACAGGCCGCAATCGAGCAGGACCCGCCGGCCCTCGATTTCCAGCAAATGGCGCGAGCCGGTAACGGTGCCGGCGGCTCCCAGGAAACGCAGCAGCGGACGGTTCGACATGGTTCCTCCTTGCGGATGCGCCGCCAGCATCGCACGACGCGGGCGCGCGGCAAACGACGCTCAGTGCGCGGCTTGACCTAGATCAAGACCGCACGCAGCGGCCGGCTCATGATGGAAACAAGGCAATGCGCCAGCCAGCGTAACGCCTTTTTCCCTGGAGAACAGCATGCGCGCGAGCGAACTCATGACTCCGAACCCATATTGCGTCAATGCCAGAACGCCCGTCTCGCACATCATGCGTGCGATGGTCGAGCGGGAAATCAGCGCCGTCATGGTCCTGGGCGACGACGGCACGCTGATCGGCCTGGTCAGCGAAGGCGACCTGGTGCGCCGGCAGGACTCCGCCCATCAGAAGAAGCTCGACCATTGGCTGGCACTATTGGCCGAGGGCGAAGCCCTGAACCTGGAATTCCTGCACAGCCTGCAACTGAGCGAACGCTCCGCCGCCAGCGTCATGAGCAGCCCCGTCATCACGGTCGAGGAGTCCGCGCCGTTGTCGCGGATTGCCGACCTGCTGCTCAAGCATGCCATCAAGCGCGTGCCCGTCACCCGGGAGGGCAAGTTGGTCGGCGTGGTCAGCCGGCGCGACATTCTGCGCGCCCTGCTGGCCCAGGAAGAGTCCGCCCCATCCTCGCGCACGGAGGCATCATGACCCGCATCGGCATTGTTTTCTATTCCCGCAGCGGCACCGCCCGCGCGGTAGCCGAGCGCCTGGCCGCCATGACCCACTGGCCGGTCCATGAGATCCGCGATCGCCAGCCTCGGGTCGGCTTGCGCGGGGACCTGCGCTGCATCGCCGATATCCTGCTCAAGCGCACCCCGGCGTACCGCTATGACGGGCCGGCCCTCGATGCCTATGACCACGTGGTGCTGGTCGCGCCGGTCTGGCTGCGCGCGCTGGCCGCGCCCATGCGCGCCTTCCTGCTCAATGAGCGCCAGTGGATAAAGACATACTCGGCGGTCTGCGTGATGTCGGGCTATGGCGGCTTTCGCGCCGTCGACGACATGGCCAGCACAGTTGGGGCCAAGCCGCGCTCGATCCTGCTGCTCAAGCAGTTCGACGTGCTGGCGGGCGAAAGCGACGCCTCGCTGTGCCGTTTCAAGGCGCAATTGCAGGCGTTCGGCGGCGCCGGCGACTGGGACGACCCGGTGCTGCCCGCCGTCGACTGAGCATCGCGCGACGACCGAAAAAAGGGGATAGGCCAGCGTCTAGCCCATCTGGCCCCGTGCATCCCGACTATGGCGCAGGTTGGCAAACTGTGCTGCAATGGTTTGAAATCTTCTGCGAGTTCGGTACGTGCACATCCCATCTGCCCATGGAGCCACCGGCCAACACGCCTCCGCTTCTCGATATCATCCAGTCCGCTACGGAACCGATCATCACGGTTGACGCGCGCCAGCGCATCGTGATGTTCAACCCGGCGGCAGAGCGCGTGTTCCTGCGCGAAGCCGGCCAGGCCGTCGGCGCCCCGCTGGATATCCTGATCCCGGCACGCTTTCGCGCCGTCCATGCCAGGCATGTGGAGCGCTTCCAGCAAACCGGCATTTCCGAACGCAAGATGGGCCTGGGCGCGCCGCTGTGGGGGCTGCGCGCCAACGGCGAGGAATTTCCCATGGAAGCCTCGATTTCCCAGACCCGCGGCGCGGCCGGCGTGTTCCTGTCCATCTTCCTGCGCGACATCACCGAACGGCAACGCGTGGAACAGGCCCTGCTGGCCTCGCGCGACGAGCTGACGCGGCTGTCCAACGCCCTGCTGCACGTGCGCGAGCAGGAAAAGAAGCACATCGCGCGGGAACTGCACGACGATCTCGGCCAGGGCCTGACGGCGCTGACCATGGAACTGTCGCAACTGGCCTCGTGCCTGCCGCCGCACGAGCGCGATGCGCATGAACGCGTCGAGGCCATGCGCCGCCTCATCAAGCTCACCTTCACGTCGCTGCGGCGCATCGCCGCCGACCTGCGGCCCGTCATGCTGGACGATCTCGGGCTGGCCGCGGCGATCGAATGGCTGGTGTCGAATTTCGTGTCCCGTTATGGCATTCAGACCGACGCGCGCATCGATGTCGGCCCCGACGAACCATCCAAGCTGGCGGCGACCACCCTGTTCCGCGTGGTCCAGGAAGCGCTGACCAACATCGCCAGGCACGCGCAGGCCAGCCAGGCGCAGGTTCAGCTCACGTGCAGCGCCACCGAGTGCTGTCTGATCGTGCAGGACAATGGGATCGGCGCCTCGCCGGAGAGCCTGACCCGCAAGGTGCCTTTCTCGCTCGGGCTGCAAGGCATCCGCGAACGCGTGCGGCTGCTCAACGGCGAGGTCAGCATCACTACCCGCAAGCAAGGAGGTTTTCGCCTGAAGGCCACGCTGCCGGCGCAGCCGGCCCAGCCGCCGTGGGAGGCGCCATGATTGCCGTCATGCTGGCGGACGACCATACCCTGGTGCGTGAAGGGCTGTGCCGCCTGCTCGAATCGGCCGGCGGCATCTCGGTGCTGGGGCAGGCCAACAATGGCACCGAAGCGCTGCGGCTGCTGGCCGAGCGGCCGTGGGACCTGCTGGTGCTGGACCTGTCGATGCCCGGCCATGACGGCATCGATCTGATCCGCCAGATACGGCGCGACTACCCCGCCGCGCCGATCCTGGTGCTGACCATGCACGGCGAGCCCCAGTATGCGGTCCAGGCGATCAAGGCCGGCGCGGCCGGCTACCTGACCAAGGACAGCGCCGCCACGGAACTGGTGCAGGCGGTGCGTCGGGTGGCTGCGGGCGGCCGCTACCTGAGCCCCTCGGTGGCCGAGAACATCGCCTTCGAGCGGCATGGCGACGGCGACCAGCAGCCACATCTGCTGCTGTCCGATCGGGAAGCGGCGGTCTTCCGTCACCTCGCCCGTGGCCTGAACAATGCCGATATCGGTCGGCTGCTGTTTCTGAGCGTCAAGACGGTCAGCACCTACAAGAGCCGGATCCTGGTGAAGATGCGCTTGCGCAACCAGACCGATCTGGTGCGCTATGCGCTCAAGCATCGCTTGATCGACGACGAGGACAGCCCTGGCGGCTGAAACGTCGGTCTGATGTAGGAATATTCCTACATCTGTAGGCCAGTTCACATAAAAAGCGGCGCGTAGCGCCGATAGCGCCGCCTCCGGCGGCCGTCCATACTGACTAGCGTATGCGTGCCGGTTGCGCGCCGGCCTCCCTGAATGGATGTCTGCCTGCCAAAGAGGTGCAACCATGGATACGACTTTGTTCCCGCTGCCGACTCCCCTGCCGTCCCGCCAGTCGCCGGCCGGCGACTGCATGTCCTGCGTCATGGCCCGGCTGTGCCGCGCGCCGAGCGAAGAAGCATGCCTGGCGCCAGCCGCGCGCAGCCGGCGCAGCGTGCGCCGGGGTGAAGCGCTCTATCGTGCGGGGGATGCGCTGCACAATCTGTATCTGCTGCGCGCCGGCTCCATGAAGATCCGTGTCACCAACACGTCCGGACTCGAACAGATCACCGCGTTTCCCGTGGCCGGCTCGCTGCTGGGCCTGGACGCCATCGAAACCGGCATCCATACCTGCGATGCCATCGCGCTGGAGGATTCGGTCACCTGCGCCCTGCCCTACCGTGAACTGGAGGCCAACTGCGAGCGCGATGCCGATGTGGGACGGCAGTTCCATCGCCTGATCGCGCACGATATGAATCAGTGCCAGCGCCTGTTGTTGACGTTGGGCCGCATGACGACCGACGAGCGTCTTGCCAGCTTCCTGGTCGACACCTCCGAGCAGATGGCCGCGCATGGCTATTCGCCGCGCAAGTTCGTATTGAAGATGACACGCGAAGATATCGCCAACCACCTGGGCATGAAAATCGAAACCGTGTGCCGCGTCTTCTCGCGCCTGCAAAGCGCCTCCCTGCTCCACGTCAGCAAGCGTCACCTGGAGATCCTGGACGTCGAAGCCCTGCGCCGCATGAGCTGCGGCTGATCTGGCCCCCGCGGCGCCCCGCCGGCATGATTGCGTTTGGTCAATGTCGGGCGGCGCGGCGCGCCTATGCTGGAACTTCCTGGCCGCGCGGCACCCGTGCCCGCGCAGTCCCCCATGGAGGATCCCGCCATGCAGCTCGAATACGAACCCCATGCCACGCTGTACAAGTACGGTCTCAATAGCTTCCTGGCCTCGGCCTGCGGCTATTTCGACATGCTGCGGCAGTTGCGCACGCTGCAGCTCAAGACCGACAAGGAGATGCTGGCCTTTGTCGAGAACACCCGCGCCGAAGTCGATGCCGCCGACACCGTGGGCGCCGTACTCGCGCTGCAACAGAAATTCATGATGGAGTTGATGGGCCGCGAAATGGCTTATCTGCGCGATCTGGAGAAGATCGGGCGCGAAGCCTCAGCCGCGACCGTCGCCGCTATCCGCAGCAGCCAGAGCCCCTGGCAGGAGCGCATGGCGCAGATCGCCGAAGGCGCCGCGCAGTTCCTGTCGCAGGGCAACGGGACCGGCGGCGATCGTCACGCTCAGACCAGCGCATAGCCGGCCCAGGCGCCGGCGATCATCAGCAGCAATCCCGGCACCACCTGGGCGGCGAAACGGCGCCCGCCGCTGGCGGCCGCGAACACCGCCTTGCTCACGGTGTTGGCTGACAGCGCCGCCAGCACCGGCACGGCCGCCTGCGCAGGCAGAATCCGCTCGGACGCCACCAGCGTCGCCACCGAGACCGCCGCCGCGTGGGTGTCGGCAAACCCGCCGAGCAGTGCCGCCAACGCGATGCCCTGCTGCCCCAACCACGCGTTCAGCGCCGCCGTCCCGACCAGCACCGCCGCCGCCACCAGCGCCAGGGTCAGCGCCGCCTGCAGCTTGAAGGGCCGTCCGGGTTCCATCGGCGTGGCGGGCGGTTGCCGCATCGCCCTGAAGAGAAACATCCCGCCATAGGCCAATGCCGCCGCGCCGCTGCATGCAAGGGGCACTATCAACGCCTGCAGCGTGGCCGGGCTGACCGCCAGCAGTACCGCGGCCATCAGCATCAGGGTGGAAATCGAGGACAGCACCGCGCCCGCCACCGCGGGCCCCATAAGCGACGGCTCGGCGCGCGCGCGCTGCCCCATGGCCCCGATGGTCACCGTGCTGGAAATGAAGCCGGACGCAAAACCCGCCAGCGGCAATCCGATACGCGGACCGAACAGCCGCAGGGCGACGTGGCCGGCGGCGCTGACCGCCATCACCAGTACGGTGAACTTCCAGACGGTGCGCAGATTCAGGGCCTGAAACGGTCCAAGGTAGGTGTCCGGCAGCATCGGCAAGACCACCAGCGCGGCGGCCGCCAGGATCAGCGCATCGACCAGCTCGTCGCGGCTTAGCACCTTGCGCACGAAGCGATGCAAGCGCGTGCGCGCGGCCAGCACGATCGCGGCCGTGACCGCCAGCCCGGACGCCAACGCCGGGTCATGCAGGCACAGGCTGCCCAGCAGCAGGTTCAACAGCAAGGCCGTCCCGGTGGCCATGCCCTGCCCCGCGCCCGTGGCGCGCTCATGCACCAGCAGCACCAGTCCCAGTCCCACCGCCGCCAGGCCCACCAGCAGCGGCCCCCCCAGGTACATGGCCACCGCACCAACCAGCGATGTCAGCGCGAAACTGCGGACCCCGGCGGCCGGCCGCGCCGACCCGGCGCGCTTGCGCCGTTCACGCTCCACGCCGATCAGCAGGCCGATGCCCAGCGCGATGGCGAACGGGAGGGGAGTCTGCGTGTCCATGATGTCCACAGTGTGTAACAGTGGCGCGGCCACCGCCAGAAACGCCATTGTTGCGCCAAAAGATGCCCTGCGGGAATCGGCAATGCGGCCGATTCCCCGCCGGCGCGCGATTTCCACACCGCTTGACTCCCGTCAACAACAATGCGAGGGGCGGCTCCTACCGTAAAGCCATCCCGCCCTTCCGGAGAACTCGCATGTACCAACGTATTCTCGTCCCCGTCGATGGCAGTCCCACCTCGGACCGCGGTCTGCAGGAAGCCGTCCGCCTGGCGCAGCTTACCCATGCGCACCTGCGCCTGATCCATGTGATCGACGAATTGTCGTTCGCGCTCGGTATCGATGCCTACGGCTATGCCGCGGGCGAGTTGCTGGAGCTGTTGCGCAAGGATGGCGCCGAGATGCTGCAACACGCCACCGCATCGGTGCGCGCCCAAGGGGTGCCGGTCGACAGCGTGCTGTATGAGAACCTGGACAAGACCGTGCAGCAGCGCATCATCGCCGAGGCTGAAATGTGGAAGGCCGACCTCATCGTGATCGGCACGCACGGCCGGCGCGGCGTGCGTCGGCTGGTGCTGGGCAGCAGCGCCGAGAGTGTCCTGCGCACCTCGCCCGTGCCGGTCCTGCTGGTACGCGCGCCGGAAGACGCGGCCTGAACCGCCGCCGCGACCCTACGGAACGCGGCGCGCCGCCGCTTCGTCCCCGCAGGGCGGAACTGCCTCCTGGCACATGAACAATGGCACCTTGACGAACTGGCTTCCCGACAACGACAAGCCGCGGACGATGCGGTCCACCGACAGGATGAAACCGGCGATTGGCGCGATCGCTGGCGCGCGCCACCGCCGCCAAGCCGGGCTGAGAAGCGCCGCGCTACGCCGCCGGCAGGCGTGGCAGCGCGCCTTCCGCCAGTCGGCGCGCCACCGGCCCCTTTTTCGCCTCGGACCAGAACGCGGGCTGTCGCAGCAAGCGCTTGCCGGCCTTGCGCGCCTCGGCATCCGCCTTGCGCCGCAGTCGCCGGCAGGTGTCGACGACGCGTTGCCGCGCCAGCTTTCCGGTGGCAAGGCTGACGCAGGTATCCTGCGCCAGCCGCGCCGCGGTGCGCAGGTCCTGCGAGCTGCCCTGGGCCGATTGCAGGCCGGCCAGGGCCTTGGCATAGCGTTCAAGCCCGCGGCTGGGACACAGCTGCAGCAACGCCTCGCTGGCATAGCGCAGCCGCTTGGCCTGGATACGCGCCTGATGCTGGCGCCGGGCGCCCTGCCCCGCCGTGTCCAGGCGCTCGCGCAGCGCCGCATCCCATTGGCCGAGCCGACGACGCACGGCGCGGTACAGCGCCTTGGGTTCGTGCTCGGCCAGGGCGGCATGCAATTCCTCGCTGCGCTCGCGCAATAATCGCACCATACCGTCGAACCGCTCACTGCGCAGGCTGGCGTACATTTCGGCGTGCGCCAGCGCGGAACGCGCCTGGGCACGGTGCATCGAGACCGGCCGGTCGATATCCGGCTCCGCATCGCATAGCCGCGGCAGGACTTCCGTCACGAAGACGTCCCAATCCCGCGCGCGCGACAGCGGCTGCATGGCCCAGGCCACTTCCCGGCGCAGCATGCGGCGCATAGGTTGTCGGTCGGCCGGGCGTGGCAACAGATCTGACAAGGCGCACAATCGCCGGACATGGATCCGCAGATCATGGATCAGGTCAGCCTCGGCCGGCCCCACCGCCGCTTCGCCCTCGCCCAACCGGCGCACGCGGCTGCGAATCTCGCCGCACCAGATTGTGGCAACGGCCTCCAGCCCGTCATGCAGTGGCGATGGCGATGCGGCTCCGGCATCGCCATCGCCTTTGGCGCGGGCGGGGCGCGTGGCAGCGGGGGATTCCCGCGCGGTGCCACGATTGGCCGGTTTCGGCCGTGTTGATCGTGTCATGACCACACTCCTCCTAATGGGGATTACTGCCACGGTACTCGCCAGCGCGCCAGGCTTGTTGACGCCGGTCAAGCTCGCGGCGCCCACGGGCTTCGCGCGACCCCAATTTTTCGGTTGACCAGACTCAATACGCGCCCTCCCCTGCGCGCGAGACTGGGAATCCGGGACGCCTGGATCGCGCCAGGGTCAAGCCCGCGTGCCGGCCGCTCCGTTTATTCCCAGTAGCCATTGGAGATTCAACATGAAAGACGAAGAACTACGCCGCAATGTCCTGGACGCCCTGGAATTCGACCCACGCATCGACGCTTCAGGCATCGGAGTCGCCGCAGCTGGCGGCGTTGTCACACTGACCGGCCACGTCGGGAGCTACAGTGAAAAGTACGACGCCGAGCGGATCGTCTCGCATCTCAAGGGGGTCAAAGGCATCGCCCAGGACCTTGAGGTGCGCACTGCCCTGCAGCAGGAGAATTCGGATGACGAACTGGCCCGGCGCGCGATCAGCAGCATTGGCTGGAATGTGTCGATCCCGGACGACAAGATCCAGGTCAAGGTCCAGCAGGGATGGGTCACGCTGACGGGCAAGGTCGACTGGCACTATCAGCGCGCAGCCGCTGAAAGCGCCGTGCGCCGTCTTTCCGGCGTCAAGGGTGTGTCCAACCAGATCGCTCTCGAAGCCGCAGTGCCTGCGGGCGACATCAAGGAACGTATCCAGAATGCGCTCAAGCGCAGCGCGGAACTGGAGGCCAATGACATTCAGGTTTCGGTACGCGACCGCAAGGTCACACTGACCGGCAAAGTCAGGAGCTGGGCGGACCGCCACACGGCCGAACTGGCCGCCTGGAGCACCCCCAGCGTGGCGGGCGTGGACGACCGCCTGGAAATCCGCTGACGGTTCCCGCGCTATTGCGCCGTACCACCCGCAGCCGGCGGCACGACAGTATCCTCCGATGCGGCGCTTGCCAGTGGTATCCGGACGCTGCTGGCCCGCCCCCAAGACCCGCGCGCTGGCCCGGAACGAGCCACGCTTCACGGAATCAGCACGGCGGTGGCTTGCAGGCGGCCCTGGCGCAGGTCTTCCAGGGCCGCATTGGCATGCTCGAGCGGATAGGCGCGGACCTCGCAGTGCACCCCCGCCGTGGGCGCGAGCGCCAGGAATTCCCGGCCGTCCGCGCGCGTCAGATTGGCCACCGACACCAGCTTGCGCTCGCCCCACAGCAGGCGGTAGGGAAATGCGGGAATATCCGTCATGTGGATGCCGCCGCAGACCACGCAGCCGCCTTTGCGCACCGCTTGCAGCGCCATCGGCACCAATTCACCGACCGGCGCAAAGATGATGGCCGCGTCCAGCGGTACCGGTGGCGCATCGCCACTGCCGCTGGCCCACACTGCCCCCGACGCGCGCGCATGGTTTTGCGTAGCCGTGTCCCCCGCGCGCGTGAAAGCATACAGGCTGCGCCGTTGCCAGGCGCAAATCCGTGCCAGCACCTGACCCGCCGACCCGAAGCCGTACACGCCGAGCCGCGCCGCCTCGCCCGCCGCGCGCAACGCGCGCCAGCCGATCAGGCCCGCGCACATCCAGGGCGCCATCGACTCGGGCGCGCCCTGCTGCGGCAGCGGATAGAGATAGGCGGCGTCGGCCAGCATGTGCGAGGCAAAGCCGCCGTCCCGCGTGTAGCCGGTGAACGCGGCCGCATCGCACAGGTTTTCGCGTCCGGACAGGCAGAACTCGCAGCGCCCGCAAGTCCACGCCAGCCAGGCCGCGCCCATCCGCCTGCCCAGCAGATCGGGGGAGACGCCCGCTCCTGTTGCCTCGACCACGCCAACCACCTCGTGCCCGGGTGTGACGGGATAGCGCAGGTCCGGCAAGTCGCCGTCCACCACATGCAGATCCGTGCGGCAGACCGCGCAGGCCTCGACCTTGAGCCGCACCTGGCCCGCCGCCGGTTGCGGCGTTGGCCGCCGCTCCAATGCCAGCGCCGCGCCCGGCGCCCGTTGCGACATGACTCTCATGGCACGCCCCGCGCCGTGGCCGCGTCAACCCACCAACAGCCTGTCGGCGACGTCGACCACGCCGGGCGCCGACCAGGCAGCGCGTTCGGCCGCGCCACGCTCGATCCAGCTGTTGACGGTGCCGTTGAGCGTGACCTTGTTGTCCTGGACGCTGACCTGGATGCGGCTGGATTCCAGCTGGGCGCTGCGCAGCAACGCTTCCTCGATGCGGCGCTTGATGTCGCCGGCACGCGCGCTGGGCGCGACTTCGATCGCATTTGAAATGCCGATCACGCCCGAGAGCTTGCGTACCGCGCGTTCGGCGGCGTCGCGCTGGTAGAACCAGTCCACCGTGCCGCTCAGCGTCACCCAACCCTTCTGCACCGTGACTTGCACCTTGCCATCGGGCACGGTGCAATCCCAGGCGATGATGCTCAATGCGCGCGCGGCGATCTGGTCGTCCGCCAACTGCTTGGCCGAAGCCGCGCGTACCTCGATTTCCTGGGCGATCCCGCGCACGCCCTTGACCCGCTGCACGGTGTGCTCGGCGGCCAGTTTCTGCGCATAGCTTTCAACGTGGCCGCTGAGCGTCACCACGCCATTCTCCACGGCCACGCCGATATGCAGTTCGTCGATGCTGGGTTCGAACGCCAGCGCCTGCCGAATCCGCTCCCGCAGTGCTTCGTCACTCATGATGCTCTCCTGGTCATCGGACCAGGCGCCCCCGGTCCACTTATCTTGCGAGGATGCGCGGCGTCATTCGATCTGCAGCGTCTTGCCTTGGCTGCCCGCCATTTTCGGCAGCGTCAGCACCAGCACGCCGTTTTCGCACGCGGCCTTGGCGGCGGACGAATCGATCGGGCTGGCCAGGGTGACCGAGCGCTCGATCTGGCCCCAGTAGCGTTCCTTGCGCAGGACCTTGCCTTCGTCCTTGACCTCGCTGCGCTGTTCCTTGTTGGCGGAAATCATGACGGTGGCCCCGTCGATCTGCACCGAGATATCCTTCTTGTCGACGCCCGGCAGTTCGGCCTTCAGGACATACTTGTCGCTGTCCTCGGTGACGTCGATGTCCATGCGCGGCAATTCGCCATCGGCGCGTTGCCGCATGGGCCGCAGAAAGGCTTGAAAGACGTCCGAGAACGGATCGGCCGAGAGCGGGCTGTAGGAAGTGAGACGGGACATGATGGCTCCTTCGATGGCGGTGTGGACACACCTGTCCCGCCATCTTGAGCCCTCGTCTCCGGTGCTCGTTGACCTTTGTCAAGAAGGCATCGCCATTCAGTCACCGCGCCCGTAGCATCCCAGGAACATCGCCACCGCCGAGTCCACCACCCGCTCGCGCTCGGCCGCGCCCAGCGGCGGCTGCCCCAGCGTGACCTGCGGCCAGAAGGCGAAGCTCTTGATCAGCCCCTGCAATTGTTGGCCGGCGAATTCCGCGTCCTGTGCCGCCAGGCGGCCGTCGGCGATGGCGGCGCGGACCCAGGCGGTTTCACCGCCCTCCTTCGCGCCCATGCGGCAGACGATGGCCTGCGCCCGTTCCGGCGTGTGGATGATCTCGGCCATCGCGACGCGCGCCAGGTCGATGAAGTTCGGGTCGCCCAGCAGTTCCAGTTTCCGCATCAGCAATTGACGCAGTTGCGCCGCCAACGGCTGGTCGGCGCGGTAGACGACCGTGGCGTTGGCGATGCTGCGGTTCCACAGATGCTCCAGCATCCGCCCAAACAGCTCGTCCTTGCTGGGGAAATGGTTGTAGACCGTGCGCTTGGACACGCCGGCCGCGGCGGCGATGCGATCCATGCTGGTGGCTTCATAGCCCGCCGTGCGGAACTCCTCCACGGCGGCGCGGAGGATGGCTTCGCGCTTTTTGTCGGTGAGGCGCTGGGAGGCTTCTGCCATGAGGATGTCCTGATTGGGAGGTGAGGAAAATTCTACACTCAGCGGTGTACTTTCATGGAAAAAGTAATTACACTGGCCAGTGTACTTTTTGACCTCCCCGCCCCCCCCTTTCTCCTGCCAGGAATCGCGCCGTGACCGCTCCGCTGCCCGCCCCCCTCACCCCGCCGGCCGCTGCTCCCGCCGCCTCTTCGACGCATCATCGCGACGGCCGCTTCCACAATGGCCGTCCACGCCCTTCCCTGGGGTTCTGGCAGGGGCTCAAGCTGACCTGGGCCTTCCTGTTCGGCAAGCCGGCGGGCACCGTGCCCGACCAGCCGATTCCGGTGCGGCCGCTGAGCCGCGCCGAACTGAGCGCGGCGCCCGACCGCAGCCTGTTCCGGCTCGGCCATTCGACCATCCTGATGAAGTTGCGCGGCCGCTACTGGCTGACCGATCCGGTGTTCTCCGAGCGCGCCTCGCCGGTGCAATGGGCCGGGCCGGCGCGCTTTCATGCGCCGCCGATCGCCATCGATGACCTGCCACCCATCGCCGGCGTGATCCTGTCGCACAACCACTATGACCATCTCGACCGCGCCGCCGTGACCCGCCTGGCGGCGCGCGCCGGCCGCTTCATCGCGCCGCTGGGCGTGGGCGACCAACTGATCGCGTGGGGCATCGATCCGGCCAAGGTGGAACAGTTGGACTGGTGGCAATCCACCGAGGTCGAAGGCCTGCGCCTGACCGCCACGCCGGCGCAGCATTTCTCGGGCCGCGGCCTGGCCGACAGCGACCGCAGCTTGTGGGCCTCGTGGGTCATCGACGACGCCGGCATGCGCGTGTTCTTCAGCGGCGACAGCGGCTATTTCGATGGCTTCAAGGCCATCGGCGATGCCTTCGGCCCGTTCGACCTGACGCTGATGGAAACCGGGGCCTATGACAAGCGCTGGGCCTTCGTGCACATGCAGCCGGAGGAGACCCTGCAGGCCCACCTGGACCTGCGCGGGCGCTGGCTGCTGCCGATCCACAACGGCACCTTCGACCTTGCCATGCATGCCTGGCAGGAACCGTTCGAGCGCATCGCCGCGCTTGCCGCCGAACGCGGGGTGGCGCTGGCCACGCCCGAGATGGGCGAGCGGCTGGACCTGGAGGCGCCGCATCCGGGGTCGCCCTGGTGGCGGGCGGTTGTCGCGCGCCAGCCGGCGGCCGGTACGCGCCGCTACCTGGCGCCTTGCCGGGCCCGGTGAGCCGGCAAGACCGGTCACCGCGGCGGCGCGTGGGGGCCTTCTCTGGCCGTCGAGCCGTATGGCCCCTTGTGCTAAGGTGCCCCATCGGCAACCGGCTAATGACAAGAAACATGCGGAATCCCCAGATCTGCCCGCGGCCGTTGCTGGCCGCCGCCCTGGTGGCGCTGGCCCTGGCCGGCCCATTGCAGGCGCGCACCGTCTACAACGAAAAGGGGCTGCGGGTCGAAGAGACCGACATCGGCTTTCAGGATTACCTGGAAGGCAAGCGGCGCAATGCCAGCCAATACACCCTGACCTACCAGCGCCAGCCGCTCTGCGGCAAGGGCGTCAAGCTGGGCGAACGCTTCCTGCCGCCGGGCGATCCGCGCCGCGCGCGCGACTATTTCTGCGGACCGGCCAAGGCAATCAATGGCCATGGGGTGCTGGCCTTTGTCACACGCACCGCCGGCCACGGCAACCTGCTGTACCTGGATGTCGGCGGCGGCGACCTGCGCATCACCGACATCCCCGTGCAGAAGGAAGGCGATGGCGACGGCATCGGCGGCCTGGTGTTCCTGAATGCCGGAGTACCCGGCTGGACGCGCTACGAGAACGGCGGGTACGAGACCACGCTGATCCGCCACGAGCCGTTCCAGGCCGTGAAGCTGGGACGCGGCCGCCTGTTGGATATCGACAATGGCGTGGCCTTCCTGCTGGTGCCGCGCGACCAGGAAGTGCAGACCGTCAAGCCGGCGAGCGTGGGCCAGACGGCCAATGGCACGCCGGTGGTGATCGCGGCAGCGCTGCGCCAGCGGCCGACGCCCGTGCGCTTTCGGGCGGTGGACCTGGCGACGGGCCGCGAGCTGGCCAGCGTGGCGGCGCGCGATGCCTGCCTGGATGCGCCGAGCATGGATTTCTGGGGCACCGGCGGCGCGTCGTCGGCGCAGGTGCCGTTCGCCGAATTGGCCGTGTGGCGGGCGCGCAACCTGGTCTACGTGGCCGGGGCCAAGCCAGCCTTGCGCCTGGCAGCGGCCAATGAATTGCGCCCGGTGGCCAACTGCCAGCGCGATTGGCGGCCGGCGCGCTGAGGCGCCCCACCCCGCTTCGATCTTCTCGGCCACGGCGCGGCGCGAGGTCTGTCCAGGCGCGGTCGCGCCGGCAGGCCGCACCGCGGCATCCTGCGCGCATCGTCGGCCAATACTAGGGTTTCCACTCATAAATCCGCTGAATTTCGCGGATAAGAATTCAGAATTTTTCTTATGGGCGAGGCCCGCGTATAACGATCACGCAGCAACCTCAACCCATACACAGAGAGAGAATTCATGAGGGGAAATACCAAGACGGGCCACCAGCCGGTGCGCGCGTCGACCGCCGCATTCATCGGCACGATGATCGAGTGGTACGACTTCTATATTTACGCCACCGCGGCCGCGTTGGTGTTCGGCAAACTGTTCTTTCCGTCCGCCACCGGCTTCTACGGTACGCTGGCGGCCTTCGGCACCTTTGCCGTGGGCTTTTTCGCGCGCCCGCTGGGTGGCGCGCTGTTCGGTCATATCGGCGATCGCATCGGCCGCAAGAAATCGCTGGTCATCACCCTGCTCATGATGGGCTCGGTGACCGTGCTGATCGGGCTGTTGCCGACCTACGCCTCGATCGGTGTCTGGGCGCCGGTGCTGCTGGTGCTGCTGCGCATCGTGCAAGGCGTGGCGGTGGGCGGCGAATGGGGCGGCGCCGTTCTGATGGCGGGCGAGCATTCGCCCGACAAGAACAAGCGCACCTTCTTCGCCTCCTTCGCGCAGTTGGGCAGCCCGGCCGGCCTGATCCTGTCGATGCTGATGTTCAAGCTGGTGACCGGGCTGGACGACGCCGACTTCCTGAGCTGGGGCTGGCGCGTGCCGTTCCTGTTCTCGGCCGTATTGCTGTTGGTGGGCTTCCTGATCCGCCTGAGCGTGAATGAATCGCCCGACTTTCTGGAGGAAAAGCAGGCCCAGGCGCAACGCGCCAAACCCGCCCGCGCGCCGCTGGCACAGGTGCTGACCGGCGCCCCGCGGCTGCTGGCGCTGGCCGTGGGCGCCAACGTGCTGGGCATTGCCGGGTTCTATTTCACCAGCACCTTCATGATCGCCTACACCACCCAGTACGTGGGCCTGAGCCGCGCCGTCATCCTGGACTGCCTGCTGGTGGTGTCGATCATGCAGTTCTTCATCACGCCGCTGGCGGCCCATCTCGCCGGCCGCGTCGGCAACCTGCGCTTTCTGGCCACCATGGCGCTGGCATCGGTCTTCACGCCCTACGCCATGTTCAACCTGGTGGATGTCGGTTCGCTGGGCGCGATCACGCTGGGCATCGGCGTGGCGGTGCTGTTCATGGGCGCCTATTATGCGGTGATCGCCGGCTTCGTCAGCGACAGCTTTCCGACCGCGATCCGCTATACCGGGATTTCCATGGCCTATCAGCTGTCGGGCGCCATCTTCGGCGGCCTGACGCCGATGCTGGGCACGGTACTGGCCGAGAACTTCAAGGGCCAATGGTGGCCGCTGGCCGTGCTGTTCTCGGTGATTTCGCTGCTTTCCCTGGTATCCGTGCTGGCGCTGGGCGCCCACGGCCGGCGCCAGGTCCAATTCCAACCAGAGGGTCATCGAGCATGAAGGCGTACTTTCACGACGATCAGAAACTGCACCATCCGCAGACCTATTTCTCACGCGGCAAGATGCGCACGCCGCAGGAAGTGCCGTCGCGCCTGGACGCGCTGGCGCAGGCGGCGCGCAACCTGGGCTTCGACGTGCAGGCGCCGCCCGACCACGGCAGCGCCCCGCTCGAAGCGGTGCACTCGCCGGCCTATCTGCGTTTCCTGCGGGAGGCGCATGCCGAATGGAAGAAGCTGCCCGATGACTGGGGCGACGAGGTGGTCTCCAATGTCTTCGTGCGCGAACCCAATGCCCTGCGCGGGGTGCTGGCGCAGGCCGCGCGCTATCTGGCCGACGGCAGTTGCCCGGTGGGCCCGAACACCTGGCAATCGGCCTATTGGTCGGCGCAGTGCGCCATTGCCGGCGCCGACCGCCTTGCCGCTGGCGACCGCCACGCCTATGCCTTGTGCCGGCCGCCCGGCCACCACGCGCGCCGCGACGCAGCCGGCGGCTTCTGTTACCTGAACAACGCCGCCATCGCCGCGCAGCGCCTGCGCGACACGTTCGGCCGGGTCGCCATCCTGGACACCGACATGCACCACGGCCAGGGCATCCAGGACATCTTCTACGAACGCGGCGACGTGCTGTACGTGTCGATCCATGGCGATCCCGAGAACTTCTATCCGGTGGTCGCCGGTTTCGAGGACGAGCGCGGCGCCGGCGAAGGCGAAGGCTGCAACCTGAACCTGCCGATGCCGCACGGCTCGCCCGAGTCGGTGTTCTTCGACCGGCTGGCCGAAGCGCGCGCCGCGATCGAACGGTTCCAGCCGGACGTGCTGGTGCTGTCGCTGGGTTTCGACATCTTCGAGAAAGACCCGCAGGCCATGGTGGCGGTATCGGAAGACGGTTTCGAACGGCTCGGGCGCGAGGTCGCCGGGCTGAAGCTGCCGACCTTGATCGTGCAGGAAGGCGGCTACTATATCGAGGGCTTGGAATCGAACGCCGCGCGCTTCTTCGCGGGGCTGGCCGGCACTTGAATAGGGGGCTGGCGCGGCGGACGGATACCGGCCCTGTCCTTTCGCCGGAATCCGCCCTGTCATGTGCCCTGCCCCTGCCCGCCCCGCCCACCCCCTGTCGCTCGCGCCCGAGCGCATGGACTGGAACCTGCTGCGCACCTTCATGTTCGTGGTGCAGGCGCGCGGCGTGGGCCGGGCGGCCCAGGCCCTGCACTTGAGCCAGCCGGCGGTCAGCCAGGCATTGAAGCGGCTGGAGGACGCGGTCGGCGGCATGCTGCTGCACCGGCGCAACGGTGAATTCCGCCTGACCGGGCTGGGTGAGGAGATCTACGCCGTCGCCCGCGACATGTACGGCGCCATGGCCCGCATCGAAACCGCCGCGCCGCAAGACCGGCACGAGGTCGCCGGCACGCTGCGGCTGCTGGTCATGAGCCGCATCCAGAGCACAGCCTACGACGACTTCCTGGCCGATTTCCACCAACGCCATCCGCGCATCGAATTCCACATCGAGGTGCTGCCCAGCGCCGACATCCTCGATGCCCTGTCCAAGCGCGTGCCGGCGCTCGGCCTGTGCCTGTGCCGCAAGCCGGTCGAGGCGCTGGAGCGCCGCCTGTTCCTGCGCCACCACTACGCGGTGGTCTGTGGCCGCCGCCATCCGCTGTTCTCGCAGCCGCGGGTGAGCCTCGAGGACCTGATGGACCAGGACTTCGTCTGCTTCGCCAGCGACCAGATCGGCGACACCCTGTCGCCGCTGACCATCTTCCGCGATCAGCAGGGGTTCACCGGCCGCATCGTGGGCACATCGCCCCACATCGAGGAAGTGCGGCGCATGGTGGTGGCCGGCATCGGCCTGAGCTTCCTGCCCGAACACTTGATCGTGCCGGACGTGGTCAACGGCGAGTTGCGCCGCCTGCCGCCCAACGAGAGCGTGGCCGAGATCGACGTGTTCCTGGCCTGGCACCGGCAGCGCAAGCTGAGCGCGCCCGAGGTGGCCTATCTGGAGGCATTCGAACGCTTCCTGGCGCGCACGCCGCTGGCGGCCCGGGCCCGTTGAACCGGCGCTTATCCAGCGCGCCAGCGCTTGCCGTGGAGGCCCTGGCATTGCCGGGTCCGATTGCCTGGTCCGTCGGCGCGGGCCGTGCGCGCGGCGCCGCCCGTAGGCGGCGCTGGCGGTTCTGGCGATAATGGCCGCTTCGCCCCTTTCACCCTTATTGATCAAGAGGACGCCATGTCTCGTTGGACCTTCTACACCGCGCCGGGCACCTGCGCCCTGGCCACCCACATCGCCTTGCAGGAAGCCGGCGCCGACTTCGAGGTCGTCAAGCTGGATTTTGGCGCGGGACAGCAGCAGAGCCCGGAATTCCTGCGGGTCAATCCCAAGGGCCGGGTGCCGGCCCTGGCCACCGAGCACGGCGTGCTGACCGAGACGCCGGCGCTGCTGGCCTTCGTCGCGCAGCGCTTCCCGGCGGCAGGGCTGGCCCCGTTGGACGATGCGTTTGCGTTCGCGCGCCTGCAGGAACTGAACAGCTACCTGGCATCCACCGCCCACGTGGCGCATGCGCACAAGCGGCGTGGCGCGCGCTGGGCCGACGATCCGGCGGCGCACGAGTCCATGCGCGCCAAGGTGCCGGAAACGATGTCGGCGGTGGCTGCCTACCTGGAATCGCAGATCGCCGGTCCCTGGGCGCTGGGCGAGCGCTTCAGCGTGGCTGACGCCTATCTCTACACCATCGGCAGCTGGCTGGAGGGCGACGGCGTGGATATGGCGCGCTTCCCGGCGCTGACCGCCTACCTGGCGCGGGTCGCGGCGCGGCCGGCGGTGCAGCGCGCCCTGGCGCAAGCCAAGGCCGAATAAGGCGCATCCGGACAAGGCGCGCGGCGCGCCGAGCGGCGCCGCGTCCGCCGACAGGCTGCGCGGCGTGGTCGTGCCGTCGCCCGCATCCGTATCGCGATCGGCTAAATTTCTGTTATTTCTGCATTGACAGAAATAACAGAAATACCTACAGTGACCCCATGAAACTGACTCCGATCGCCGAACGCTTCATCCTCCATTGGGGCGAAATGGGCTCGCGCTGGGGCGTGAACCGCACCGTGGCGCAGATCCACGCCCTGCTCTACCTGCTGGGCCGGCCCGCGCCCGCCGAGGAAATCGCCGAAACACTGGGCGTCGCGCGCTCGAACGTCAGCAACAGTCTCAAGGAGCTGCAGGCGTGGCGCCTGGCCAGGGTGGTGCACGTCATGGACGACCGCCGCGACCATTTCGAGACGTCCACCGACATCTGGGAATTGTTCAAGCTGATCGTCGAAGGCCGGCGCCAGCGCGAGATCGATCCCACCCTGTCGATGCTGCGCGACACTCTGGCCAGTCCCGAGCTGGCCGAGGAACCCCCGCTTACCGCGCAGCGCGTGCGCGAGACGCTGGCGTTTCTGGAAATCCTCACCACCTGGTCGGACGAAATGCTGCGCATGAAGCCCGAGACGCTGATGAGGACGCTCGGCATGGGGGCCAAGATCAGCAAGACGATGCGCCGCACCAAGGCATGATGGCGAGGCGGGACCGCGCGTCCCGCCTTTTTTTATCCTGTTATTTCTGTCTGTACAGAAATAACAGAAAGCAAAGAAAAATGAATCGACACGACCGGAGGCGGATCACATGAATATCCTGGTATGCGGTGCCAACGGCTTCATCGGCCGCGCGTTGTGCCAGGCGCTGGCGCGCGACGGGCACCGCGTGCTCAAAGGCGTGCAGCAGGCGCGGCACGCCGACGAGATCGCCGTGGATTACCGCTTCGACACGACGCCGGCCGCCTGGGCCGACCGCCTGCGCGGCATCCACGTCGTGGTCAACGCGGTCGGCATCTTGCGCGAGGGCGACGGCGGCGATTTCGACCGGATCCACCACCGTGCCCCGGCCGCGTTGTTCGACGCTGCCGCGCAGGCCGGCGTCAGGCGGGTGCTGCAGCTGTCGGCGCTGGGCGCGCAGAGCGGCGCCACCGCCTATTTCCGCAGCAAGCGCGCCGCCGATGACCATCTGCGGGCGCTGCCGGTCGCGCATCACATCCTGCGGCCGGCGCTGGTGTATGGCGCCCAGGGCGCGTCGGCGCGTTTTTTTCGCGCCCTGGCATCGCTGCCGCTGCACGCCCTGCCCGCCGGCGGCCGCCAGCCGCTACGCCCGATCCATGTGGACGAACTGGCCGAGATCGTGGCGCGGCTGGTCAACCGCGTGGCCGATGCGCCGCCGGTGCTGGACCTGGTGGGCGGCACCGAGGTCTCGTTCAGGCAGATGCTGGCGGTCTACCGTAAGGCCATGGGTTTTGCGCCGGCATGGACGCTGGCCGTGCCCGGCGCGCTGGTCGGCGCGGGCGCGGCGCTGTGCGACCGCCTGCCCGGCTCGATCCTGACGCGAGACACTTGGCGCATGCTGCGCGCCGGCAACAGCGGTGATGCGGCGGCTACCGCCCGGGCGCTGGGCCGCGCGCCCGCCGGCATCGATACTTTCATTCGGCCGCCCGAGGCGCCCGCGCTGCGCCAGCAGGCGCTGGCGGCCTGGCGCCCCGCCCTGCTGCGCGGCACGCTGGCGCTGATCTGGCTCTGGACCGCGCTCTGCAGCGCATTCATCTACCCGGTGGCCGACAGCCTGGCGCTGCTGGCGCGCGTCGGCCTGCATGGGCCGGTCGCCCTGGCGGCCCTGTACCTGGCCGCCGCGCTGGATGCCGGGTTCGGCCTGGCCACGTTGTGGCGCCCCGGCCGGCGGCTATGGGCAGCGCAGCTCGCGCTGGTGCTGGGCTATTCCGCGGTGATCGCGGTGGCCCTGCCGGAATTCCTCTGGCATCCCTTCGGCCCGCTGCTCAAGAACGCCGCCGTCATCGCACTCCTATTCATTCTGTTCAGCGAGGAAACCCGGTCATGAACGCCTATCTCACCATCAAGACCCTGCACATCCTGTCATCGGTGCTGCTGGTCGGCACCGGCTTCGGCACGGCCTTCTACCTGTTCTTCGCCAACCGCACCGGCTCGGTGCCGGCGATCGCGGCCGTCTCGCGCCTGGTGGTGCGGGCCGACCTGTGGTTCACCACGCCGGCCGTGGTAGTGCAGCCCCTGACCGGATTGTGGCTGGCGCACACCGCCGGCTGGGGCTGGGCCACGCCGTGGATCGTCGTGTCGATCGGGCTGTACCTGCTGGCCGGCGCCTGCTGGCTGCCGGTGGTGTGGCTGCAGTACGAAATGGCGAAGATGGCCGCCAGCGCCCACGCGGCCGGCGCCACGGCACTGCCGGCACGTTACTGGCGCTTTGCGCGCCGCTGGGAATGGCTGGGCTACCCGGCGTTCCTGGCGATGGTGGCGGTGTATTTCCTGATGGTGGTCAAGCCGGCGTTGTAGTTCCCGGCGCCGACCTGCGCCGCCGCCGGCCAGGGGCCGCGCCGGCTGGCGACGGCCCCCGCGGCGGCTCAGTCGATGGCCGCGCCGGCGGTCTTCACGACCTTGCCCAGGCGCGTGTACTCCTCGGCGCCGAACTCGGCCAGCGCCTTGCGTGAAGTCGGCGACGGAATCGCGCCGCGCGATTCCAGCGCCTGCTTGACTTCCGGCCGCTGCAGCGCGCGGTTCACGGCGGCGTTGAGCTTGTCGAGGATGGCGGCGGGCGTGCCCTTGGGCGCGTACAGCCCATCCCAGGCGAAAAATCCATACCCCTTGACGCCGGCCTCGTTGATGGTGGGAATATCCGGATTCGATGCCACCCGTTGCGGCGTCGTCACGCCCAGCGCCCGCAACTTGCCCGCGGCGATCTGGCCCGACACGTTCGGCATCACGTCGATCAGCAACGAGATGCGCCCGCCCAGCAGGTCGGTCATGGCCGCGCTGCCGCCCTTGTACGGAATGTGCATGATCCTGACGCCGGCCATCTGGTTGAGCAGCTCGCAGGCCAGGTGCGACGAGGTGCCGTTGCCGGCCGAACCACAGGTCAGCTCGCCCGGGTGCGCCTTGGCGTATGTCAGCAATTGCGCCAGCGACTTGAAGCGCTCGTCGGCGGCGTTGACCACCAGCGCGGCGGCAATGACGGTAAAGCGCGAGACCGGCTCGAAATCTTGCGGCGTGTAGCCCGGCGACTTGTAGAGCCAATGGTTGGTGGCCTGGGTGCCATTGGTGCCGTACGACAGCGTGTAGCCATCGGGATTGGCGCGCGCGACGATGGCGGTGCCGATGTTGCCGCCGGCGCCGGGCCGGTTCTCGATGATGATGGACTGGCCGAGTTCGCGCGACAGCGGGTCGGCCACCAGGCGCGCCAGCGTATCGCCGCCGCCGCCGGCGGCGAACGGCACCACCAGCGTGATCGGATGCGCGGGCCAGTCGGGGCCCTGCGCCAGCGCGGCGCCGGACGCCAGCGCCAGGCATGCGGCCGCGAGGCGGAGCGGGGTCTTGAAGGGGGTCATGGTTTGTCTCCTTGGGGGGCGGGACGCGTCCGCGGGTTATGGTGTATCGGACGCGTGGGATGGCAAAAGCGTAGCGCCGGAAAAGTCTTGCGGGGTGTCACACGAAACGGCAACTGACCGCGCCAAGCCGGCCATAATCGACGTGGAAGGTGTCGCCGCGTTCGGCGTACACCGGCCGCGTGAACGAACCGCTCAGGATGATCTGGCCGGGCTCCAGCGCAACGTCATAGCCGGCCAGCTTGTTGGCCAGCCACACCACGCCGTTGGCGGGATGGTTGAGCACGCCCGCGGCCAGGCCGGTTTCCTCGATCACGGCGTTGCGCGACATCAGGGCGCCGACCCAGCGCAGGTCCACCTCATCGACCCGCACCGGCCGGCCGCCCATCACCACGCCGGCGTTGGCGGCGTTGTCGGCGATGGTGTCGAAGACCTTGCGCGGCCGCTTGGTGTCGGGGTCGACCTGGTGCGAGCGCGCGTCGATGATCTCCAGCGCCGGGATCACATAGCGCACCGCGTCCAGCACATCGAACAGCGTCACGCCGGGGCCCTGGAGCCGGCGCTCCAGGATGAAGGCCAGTTCGACCTCGACCCGTGGCACGATGAAGCGGTCGCGGGGGATCTCGGCACCGTCGTCGAACAGCATGTCATCGAGCAAGGCGCCGTAATCGGGTTCGTCGATCTGCGAGGACAACTGCATGGCGCGCGAGGTCAGGCCGATCTTGTGGCCGACCAGTTGGCGGCCGGCCGCGATCTTGCCCGCCACCCATTCGCGCTGGATGGCGTAGGCGTCGGCGATGGTGATGTCGGGGTATTCCAGCGACAGTTGGCGGACCTGGGTTCGGCCGCGTTCGGCCTGGTCCAGGCGCTGGGCCAGCATCTTGAGGGTCGCGGCATCCATGGAGTTTCCTTGGGGTGTCATGGGAGTTTCCGGCAGGGTTTCGGGGAAATCATTCGGGTGGCAAATGGCGCCGGCTGCGTTTTTCCGCCAGCCGCCAATCCTGGCCGCTGGCGACCAGCCGGTCCTGGCAGTCGCGGATGGCGACCAGGCGCGGCGTCCCATCCTGCGCTTGCGGGTCGCTGTCGTAGGCGGTCAGGAAGTAACCCACCGTGGCTTGCGATCCCCTGTGTTCGAGCAGGCGCAGGTTGGTGATGACGTGGCAGGTGGTGCGCTGCGGCGGCCGCGCCTCCAGCGCCGCCAACACTTCGGCCGGCCCCGTCAGCAACCGGCCCTGGCGCAGCCAGGTGCCGTCCGGCGCCATCAGCGCGGCGGCGGCCGGGTGGCGCCGGGTATCCAGCGCATGGAAGAAGGCCAGGACCACCGCCTCGCAGGCGGCCTTGACGTGTTCGGTCTGCATACGGTTCTCCATGTGGGATCAGCCGATCCGGGCGCTGGACAGCGGCGCGTCGGCGCGCGCCAGTTGCACGGGGTCCACCCGGGTGCCCTGGGCGATCCATTGGCGCAGCTGGCGCAGTTCGCGTGCCGCGTTCACCGCCACCGCGCCGATGACCCGGCCGTCTTCATCCAGCGCCACCGACAGCAGCGCCCGCGCATCGGCCTGGGGCCGCAGCACTTCGCGCCCGGCCCGCGCCGGAAAGCCAGCGATCTGCACCATGGCCTCGTATTGTTCCGACCAGACCGCGCCGCTGGGCAGGTAGGGTTGGCCGGCGTCCAGCGCCGACAAGGCCGCCGCTGCGCCCTGATCCTGCGCGTTCTGCCAGGATTCCAGGCGGATCGGGCCGCCGCCGCCGGCGGGCCTGGCCACCGCCACATCGCCGGCTGCCAGCACATCGGGCGCCGACGTGCGGCAGTATTCGTCGACCAGCACGCCGCGTTCGCAGGCGATGCCGGCCTGCCGCGCCAGGGCGTCGTTGGCCTGCATGCCGACGCCGAGCACCACTGCGTCCGCTTCCAGGCGGCTGCCGTCCGCCAGCTCGGCCACGCAACCGCCCTCGGGCCGCGCATGCACCGCGGCCAGGCTGGTATTCAAGCGCAGCGACACGCCCTGCGCGGCGTGCAGCGCCGCCAGATGGGCCGAGACGCCGGACGGCACGCTGCGGGCGCACAGGCGCGGCGCCTGCTCCAGCACCGTGGCGGCACAGCCCGCCTGGCGCGCGGTGGCGGCCACTTCCAGGCCGATCCAGCCGCCGCCGGCGATGACGATGCGGCGGCCGGGGCCCAGCCGGGCCCGCAGGCGCAATGCATCGTCGCGGGTGCGCAGCACATGGACAGCGGGGCCGTCGACGCCGGGCAAGGCCGGCACGATGGGACGGCCGCCGGTGCACAGGATCAGCTTGTCGTAATCGATCACGGCGCCTTCGCAGGTCTCGACCTGGTGGCGCTCGGGCCACAGCCGCGTCGCCGCGACGCCAGGCCGGAACGTGATCTCCAGCTCGGCCAGCCGTTCACGGGAAAACAGCTCGGTGCTTTCCGGCCCGGCCTGGCCGCCCAGCACCGCCTTGCTCAGGGGCGGCCGCTCGTACGGCGCATGCGGCTCGTCGCCCAGCAGCACGAGGCGGCCGCGATAGCCGCGCCCGCGCAGCGTGGCCGCGGCCCAGCCGCCCGCCTGCCCCGCCCCGACGATGACGATGGCGCCCGCGCTCACGCGGCCTCCGGGCTCAGGTAGATGGTGCCGGCCTCGACCCGCACCGCGTAGCGCCGCAGGTCGGTGGTGACGGGCGGACATTGCGGCTTGCCGCTGCGGATGTCGAACACGCCCTGGTGCAACGGGCATTCGATGGTGCCGTCTTCCAGATAACCGTCGGCCAGGCTGGCGTTGCCGTGCGGGCAGCGGTCCTGGGTGGCGCAGATCTCGCCCTGCAGGTCGTACAGGCACACGGCCTCGCCGTCGAGCGCCACGCGCAGGGTGCCGGTGTCGGGGGAAATGTCGCCCACCTGGGCGACCGGAGTCCAGGTTGCCATGGTCACAGCCCCATTGCGTTGCGGTAGTAGTCGTAGAACGAGCGGATCAGCACTTCGGTCACCATGTAGTCGGCCGGCTCGGTGTCGCGCCCGCCCATCTCGACGATGCCGCGTGCCTCGGGGTAGCCGGTGACGCCGATCTGCACCTGGTTCAGCATCTCGCTGTCGTCCATCGAAACGAACCCGGCCGGGCCGAGCAGGTTGGCGTGCTTGAGCCGCAGGCGCGTCATTTCCTCGTCATCGTCTTCGTAGCCGTAATAGGTGAACACCAGCTCGTGCTCGGTCGGGCTGCGCGGAATCACGTGGCGGGTCTTGAGCGAATTGGCCTGGATGCCGAACTGCGCGGCGGGAAAGACCCACGCGCCGCCGACCCGGCCGCGGTTGAATTCGGCGCGCGGGGTCACGGTTTCCAGATCGAGCAGCTCCAGGTCGTCGCGGAAGCGGCTCATTTCGCTGGTGGCCTCGGTCTTCTTCTTGCCCTCGTTGTGCGACACCATCACGCTGTGCGCGCCGCCGCCGGTGGGAATGCACTCGGACTTGGAATCCGCGCGCCACAGGCCGAAGGTGATGTAGAAGGTGTGCAGCAAGGTGGCGTGGTACGGGTCCTTCAGGTTCTCCAGGTACATCTTCCAGTTGCTGGGAATCAGCTGGCGGCTGTAGCCCAGCAGCTTGAGCTTCTTGCCCGGCAGCATGTGGTCGATCTCGGCCAGCACCTCGGAGCCGCAGTATTGCTCGAAACTGGGCGCATCCTCGGCGAACGTCGCCCAGATCGAACCACCGCGGTTGACGCTGCGCAGCTTGCGGATGCCGTTCTGCTTCGGATCGAAATCGCGCGGCATGCCGCCCTTGCCCATGGCGCCACGGCGGAACGGCACGCCCTGCAAGTTGCCGTCCAGGTCATAGTTCCACTGGTGATACGGGCAGGTGAAGTCGGCCACCTTGCCGGTGTTCTGCCAGCAGATCTGCGCGCCGCGATGGGCGCAACGGTTCTCCAGCACATTGATCTCGCCGCTTTCGGTGCGCACCATGATGACCGGGCGGTTGCCGATCCAGTTGCGCTTGTAGCAGCCGGTCTCGGGCACTTCGCACTCCAGGCCGACGTAGTTCCAGGTGCGGCCGCCGAAAAACACGTCCATTTCCTTCTGGAAGATGGCCGGATCGGTGTAGACCCAGTTGGGAATGCGCGTGTAGCCCTCCTTGGGCCAGCGGCGCTCGATATGGATGGGGGCCGCGGCGGGAGTGTCCAGCACGGCGGAATCGGGACAGGTCATGGCGGGTTTCCTGGCAGCGGGATCAAAGGGGAACGATGAGCGAGGTGCGCACGCGGTAGTTGTCGTAGACGCAATCGCGGCGGGTCAACCGCGGGCCTTGCGGCGTCAGGCGCAATTCGTCCAGGTAGCGGCCCACCATGTTCAGCGTGGGTTCGCGGTCGGACAGCGACTCCATCACGGCGAAGTTGGCCTGGGCCACGACGCGGTCGTCCTGCGCCTCGATCACGCGCACGCCGCTGATGAAATGGCGCAACGAACGCGGCTCGAACATGGTGGTTTCGCGCAGCGCGGTGACACGGTCGCGCAGCATGTTCTTGTTCATGCAGTAGATCAGGCCGAGCGGCAGGCCGGCGTCGTGGTTCTCGCGCGACAGCACGCGGTAATGGCAGTCCTCGGTGAAGAAGTCGGGCCATTCCTCCAGCCGGCCTTCGTCCAGGCAGTAGGCGTAGTCGTCGTAGAAGTCGCGCAGGCGGGCGCGCAGCGAGGTGTCGTCGGGCAATGGGATCTGGGTCATGGAAATTTCCGGGATGCGATGGGCGCGCTCAGGACGCGGCGGCCAGTTGCGCCAGGTTGCTTTCGAAGCCGCTCTGGCTGCCAAGCGCCAGGATCGGTTCCTGCATGCGCTCCTGCCAGATCAGCGATTCCATGGCGATCTGCAAGGGATGGTCTTGCACCGTCAGGGCCGAGGTGGTTTCGGTGCCCGAGTGATGCGAATGCATGGCCCAGCCGGGCGCCGACAGGATCAGGTCGCCGGCCTTCCAGTCCAGCCGCACGCCGTTGACCTTGCTGTAACCGTTGCCGCGCAGGTAATAGTTAATGGCCGACGAGCTGTGGCGGTGCGGCACGTGGTGGTTATCCGGCGGCGACGACGAGATCGTGGCGAAGAAGCTGTGGGTGGTGCCAATGCGGCGTTCGGTGGCCGGGTTGTACAGCACGAACAGGCGGCGGCCGTTGTAGCCGCGCGCCATGTCCTCGACGCTGGGCAGGTGGCGCGAGACGGCCGCCCAGGGCCAGTGCAGCGCCTTCGATTCCAGCACGTCGATGTCGATCAGCCACTCGTAGCCCATCAGCCAGGCGCCTTCCGGGGTGATCTGCTCGCGCAGCGCCAGGTCGCGGGCACGCGCCGCCTGGGGCGAGCGGGCGGGCGCCGGCCGGGTGTTGGCGTCGGCCGGCGGCACGTCGCCCTCGAACTCCTCGACGTAGTGGATCTCCAGCTTTTCCAGCAGTGGCGCGTTGGAATACGACAGGCGCACCCAGGGCGTCTTGCCGTCATTGCGGTACGAATGCACCTGCATCGCCGGCGTGTTCCACACGTCCCAGCGGCCCACCGCGATGTCGCGGCCGGCCACCGTGGCCACGCCCTCGCCGCTGATACAGATCTCCAGCATGTTGGAGTTCTTGCGCAGGTTGAAGGTGCGTTCGCCAGGGTTGACGACGTTGATGGTGACGTCCGTGCCGGGGGCCAGGCCCAGGCCGGGCGCGGTGGCCTGCGGATGCGCGATGAGCGCGGCGCGGCGGCCGTTGGCCGGGCGCGGCGCGTCGATCAGGCGGGCGATCTCCAGGTCGATCTCCTCCTTGGGAATCACGATCGATGGCCATTTGTTCTGTTCGCGGGGCGCGGCCCCGCTGACGTCGATGAACATGTCAGTCTCCTGTGGCCGGCGGCGGCACGCCGGCGTCATGATGGTGGAAAGGCGATGCTTGGAATCAGGGTTGCGCCAGCAGCAGGTTTTCGCGGGTCTGGGGCGGCAAGGCGACGCCCAGCCCGTGGTCGCTGGCATGTTCATACGCCACTTGCGCCATCGCCAGGTCCGACAGGCCCATGCCCATGCCCTTGAACAGGGTCAGGCGCGCGTCCGGCGCGCGCGTCTCGCCGCGCGCCAGCAGTTCGCCCAGCACGGCCACGCCATCCCAGGGCGCGCCGTCGGCGCCATAGCGTTCGCGCAGCTCGCGCGAACCGCGCCGGGCGTTCTCCAGGTCGTCCACCACCACACGGTCGGCGCGCTCGAACACGTCCTGGGCGAATTCGGCCTTGGCCGGCAGGATCGCGCCCACCGCGTTCAGGTGGCGGCAATCGGCCAACAACGCGGCGTCGACGAAGGGCTCGACGGCGCGGGTGATCAGGGTGACGATCTCGGCGCCGGCCAGCGCCTGTTCCAGCGTCGGCGCTTCCTCGACCGCGAAGTCGTACTTGCCGGCCACCGCCTCGACGAAGGCGCGGCGCTTTGCCGGCGTCGGGCTGTAGATCCGCACGCGCCGCAGCGTGCGCACCGCGGCCAGCGCCGCCAGTTGCGTCACTGCCTGCGGCCCGGTGCCGATCAGCGCCGCCTGCGTGGCGGTCTCGGGCGCCAGGGCGCGGGTAGCCACGCCGCTGATGGCGGCCGTGCGCAGCATGCCCAGCGCGCGCGCCTCGATCACCGCCCGCAGCAGCCCGGTGTCGGCATCGAACAGGCTGAACAGCGAACCGCCGCCCGCCTTGGTGTGGACCCAGGTCTTGAAGCCGGCATAGCCGCCGGGCTGCACCGAGCCCAATGCATGCATCGAGCTGCCGTCGCCCCAGGTGGCCAGCGCCTTGGGCACGTTGCGCGCGCCGTCGCGGGCCTGCGCCACCAGCATGCGCTGCAGCGCGTCGATGGCGCGCGGGATGGTCAGCGCCGCCACCACGTCCTTTTCGGTGAGATACCGCAGTGCTTCGGTCATGCGTGTGTCCTTCGGTTCATTGGGGGTGGACGGGTTCGTCCGCCACCGTGTTGCGCAGCGTGCCGATCCCCGGCACCTCGATCTCGAGCGTGTCACCAGCGGCCAGGAAGCGCGGCGGCTGGCGGCTGGAGCCGACTCCCTCGGGGGTGCCGGTGGCGATCACGTCGCCGGGGGCCAGCGGGGTGAAGGCGCTGATGTAGGCGATCAGTTCGGGAATCGGGAAGATCAGGTCGGCCAGCTCGCCCTGCTGCACGGTCTCGCCGTTCAGGCGCGTCTCGATCCGCAGGCGCGCCGGGTCGCCGATCGCGTCGGCGGTGACCAGCCAGGGGCCGATCGCGCCGCTGCGCTCGAAGTTCTTGCCGGGCGTGATCTGGGCGTTGTGCTTCTGGAAGTCGCGCACCGAGTTCTCGGCCATGCAGGTGTAGCCGGCCACATGGGCCAGGGCGTCGCGCGCCGCGATGTGGCGCCCTGCCCGGCCGATCACCACCGCCAGTTCCCCTTCGTAGTCAAAGCGATCGGAAGCGCGCGGCTTCCAGACCGGCGCCTCGTGGCCGACGAAACTGTCGGGATAGCGGGCGAACAGCGAGGGATGGCGCGGCAGTTCGCGGCCGGCCTCGGCCACGTGACGGCCGTAGTTCAGGCCGACGCAGAGGATCTTGCGCGGCGCCGGCACCGGCGGCAGCCATTGCAGGCCGGCCAGCGGGATGCCGGGGCCGTCGTGGCCGCGGACCGCTTGTGCGATGGCATGCGCGCCCGCCGCCAGCGCGGTGGCCAGGTCGGGCCAATGCCGTGTCAATGGCACCACCTCGGCATCGCGCAGCACGCCCCAGGCCGGTTGGCCCGCGTGTAGGAAGCTGATCAGCTTCATGTTGTCTCCTGTCCTGTGGGCGGTCTTTCTGGCATGCAATTGAGTGACGCATTGCATGCATTCGTTGGCTTTTACTGGCCCATACCGCTGTTTTTCCGAATTATTGCATGCAATTTTGATAAATCGCAAGGCCGGATTGTTTTTTTCATGTGCGATTGCATGCAATTTTGTAGGTACACTGGAGGGCCTTCCAGACACGTTTCCGCCTAAGCCCGCTATGGCCGCTCAGATCGACAAAGTGATTTCCGAACTCCGGGACATGGTGCTTTCAGGCGCCCTGCAACCCGGCGAACGCGTGGTGGAACTGCAGTTCTCGGCGCGCCTGGGCGTGTCACGCACGCCGCTGCGCATCGCCCTGACCGAGTTGGAAAAGGAAGGCCTGCTTGAGCGGCTGCCCTCGCGCGGCTTCCGCGTGCGCGCCTTCACCGTGGACGAGATCGGCGATGCGGTGGAAGTGCGCGGGGTGCTGGAAGGCATGGCGGCGCGGCTGCTGGCCGAGCGCGGCGCCAGCGCCGAAGTGCTGGAACAACTGTCGCAGGCGGTCGAGGAAGGCCGCGCCCTGCTGGCGCCGGCACGGCGCGATCCCAAGGCCACGGTGGATGCCCGCGCCTGGGGGCAGATCAACCGCCGCTTCCACGAGATCCTGTGCGAAGCGGCCGGCAACCGCGCCCTGCTGTCGGCGCTGGAACACAACAACAAGACGCCGCTGGCCGGGCCGGCCGCGCTGACCCTGCCGTCCACGCCGTCGCAACTGGAAACGCCCTTCGTGCTACGGGCGCAATCGGATCATGAGGACCTGCTGCGCGCCATCACGCGGCGCGAGGCCGCGCGCGCCGAGAACCTGATGCGCGAGCACGCCTACCGCAGCCGCGAAAACAAGCGCGTGCTGCTGGAGTCGCTGCGCGGCGGCGTGGCCGGGCTGGCGGTGGCGGCCGACAACCCCGCGGCCTAGGGGCCGGGCCGCCGGTTTTTGCGGCAGGCGGCGGGGAAAATGGCGCCTCGCCCCGGGCGGGGCCGCATTCAGAACCCGCGGCGAACGCGCGCGCGGATGGCGCCGGCATACGCCCAGCACCACACCGCCAGCGCCAGCATCGCCACCGTGAAATAGGCGCGCGCTTGCAGCGGCACGGGATTCAGGCGCGACAAAGTGGGAAACGGCTCGTAGCCGATGAAATCGCTGGCCGCCAGCGCGCTGAACAGCAGCGCCAGCACCGGGCCGGTGAAATGCGGGCGTTCGCCGCGGCTCTGCGGATCGGCCCGGAAACGCCAGTGGAACAAGCGCAGCAGCTGGATCACGACGGCGGCCAGCGGAACGACCAGGGCAAGCTGCAGCACGAGCAGCGCAACGATGACTTGAGTGGGAAGCATGGCCGCGATTTTACGCGGCCCCGGGACAACCCCTATTACCCGCTCCACGCCAAGCAACTATCGTATTCGAGAATTATCAAATAAGAGAATTCTCGCTTCAGACAAAACATGGCCGCAGACCCGATTTACGATTACGCCGTCATCGGCGCCGGCATCGCCGGCGCCTCCGTGGCCTACCGCTTGAGCCCGACCGCCTCGGTGGTGGTGCTGGAACGCGAGGCGCAGCCCGGCTACCACTCCACCGGCCGCTCGGCGGCCATGTTCATGGAGACCTACGGCACCGCCCAGATCAAGGCGCTGACGCGCGCCAGCCGCGATTTCTACGAACATCCGCCGCAGGGCTTCTGCGAGCATCCCCTGCTCAGTCCGCGCGGCGTGCTGTACATTGCCGCGCCCGGCCAGCAGGACCTGCTGCGCGAGGTCTACGACGACTTCCGCAGCCAGTCGCCCAACGTCACGCTGATCGACGCAGAGCAGGCGCTGGCGCGAGTGCCGTGCCTGCGCCCCGACCAGTTGTGCGGCGCGATCGAAGAACCCGATGCCCGCGACATCGACGTGCACGCGCTGCACCAGGGCTTCCTGCGCGGCATGACGCGCCAGGGCGCGGTGCTGCGCAACCAGGCCGAACTGGTGGCGGCCCGTCACGAGGACGGCGCCTGGACGTTGACGTTGGCCGGCGGCGGCTCGCTGCGGGCGCGCGCGCTGGTCAATGCCGCCGGCGCCTGGGCCGACCACACCGCCGAACTGTGCGGCGTGCGGCCGGTGGGCTTGCAGCCGTGCCGCCGCACCGCCTTCACCTTCACCGGCCCGGACGACGTCGACTTCGCGCACTGGCCGGCCGTGGTCGGCGTGGACGAGAGTTTCTATTTCAAGCCCGACGCCGGCCAATTGCTGGGCTCGCCCGCCAATGCCGATCCGGTGCCGGCGCACGACGTGGTACCCGAGGAACTGGACGTGGCCACGGGCATCTACCGCATCGAATCGGCGACCTCGCTGACCATCCGCCGTCCGCGCCACACCTGGGCCGGCCTGCGCTCATTCGTGTCCGATGGCGACTTCGTGATCGGCTGGGACTGCGCCACGCCCGCCTTCTTCTGGCTGGCGGCCCAGGGCGGCTACGGCATCCAGTCCGCCGCCGGCGTCTCGCGCCTGGCCGCCGACCTGCTGCAGGACCTGCCGCTGCACCCCAGCCTGGCGGCCCAGGGCGTCGACCCCGCGCGCCTGTCGCCCGCCCGCTTCACCCAATCCCAATAGGAGCCATGCCATGAGCCAAGCCATCGAACGCCTGCCCAGCCCCCTGCCGTTCCCGTTCTCGCGCGCCGTGAAGGCCGGCGGCTTCCTGTTCCTGTCGGGCCAGGTGCCGATGAATGCCGCCGGCGAGGTGGTGCGCGGCGATATCCAGACCCAGACCCGCGCGGCCTGCGAGCGCATCGTCGAAAGCCTGGCGGCCGCCGGCGCGCGCCTGGACCAGGTGGTCAAGGCCACCGTGTGGCTGTCGGACATGAGCCACTTCGCGGGCTTTAACGAGGTCTACAAGGAATGCTTCGGCGCGGCGCTGCCGGTGCGGTCGACGGTGGCGTCGGCGCTGGCCCTGAACGTTGACGTCGAGATCGAAGTGCAGGCGTATATCGGGCAGAACTGAGGCGGGCAGGACTGAAGTCGACACGGCAACACGAACGGACAACCATTCAGAATGGAGTGATCGCATGAAGATTTTTTCCGGGTCCCTGGCAACCGAAACCAATACCTTCTCGCCCATTCCGACCGGCCTGTCGGCCTATCGGTCGCGCGGCTACTACCCGGCCGGCCAGCACCCGGACCGCATGCAGATGTTTTCGGGCCCGTTGTGGGCCGCGCGCCAGCGCGCCCAGGGCAAGGACTGGACGCTGATCGAGGGCATGACGGCGGGCGCGACGCCGGCCGGCCCCACTACTCGCCACGCCTATGAGACGCTGCGCGACGAATTGCTGGACGACCTGCGCCGCGCCGGCAAGGTCGACATTGCCCTGTTCGGCCTGCATGGCGCCATGGTGGCCGACGGCTACGACGATTGCGAGGGCGACCTGTTGCGGCGGGCGCGCGAGATCGTCGGCCCGGACACCGTGATCGGCGCCGAACTGGATCCGCATTGCCACCTGACCGACGCCATGGTCGACAGCGCCGATTTCCTGGTGTGCTTCAAGGAATATCCGCACACCGACATCCTGGACCGCGCCTACGACCTGGTCGACCTGTGCGTGGCGCGCGCCGCAGGCCGCATCCAGCCGACGCGCGCGGTCTTCGACTGCGAAATGATCTCCATCATGCACACCAGCCGCGAGCCGATGCGCGGCTTCGTCGACCGCCTGCTGGCGATGGAAGGCAAGGAAGGCGTGCTGTCGGTGTCGATCGCGCACGGCTTCCCCTGGGGCGACACCCCCGACATGGGCTCCAAGGTACTGGTCTACACGGATGGCGACGCCGCCCAGGCCGAACGGCTGGCGCGCGCGCTGGGCGAAGAGATCATCGGTTTCCGCGACCAGCTGGCGCCGCCCTACCCTGGCGCCGACGCGGCCTTGGACCAGGCGCTGGCGCTGGCCGACTTCCCGGTGGTGCTGGCCGATTCGGCCGACAACGCCGGCGGCGGCGCGCCCAGCGATGCCACTTTCATCCTGGAACGCGTGCTGGCGCGGGGCATCCGGGACGTGGCGACCGGCCCGTTCTGGGACCCGGTGGCGGTGCAGCTCTGTTTCGAGGCCGGCGAAGGCACGCGGATCAAGCTGCGTATTGGCGGCAAGGTGGCGCCGGTGTCGGGCCAGCCGCTGGACCTGGACTGTGAGATCGTCGCGCTCAAGCGCGATGCCGTCATGACCGGCCTGGCCGGCACGCCCGCGCTGCTGGGCGACGTGGCCGTGGTGCGCAGCCAGGGCGTGACCATCGTCATGACCACCCACCGTACCCAGGCCATGGACACCGACCTCTTCACCCAATTCGGCGTCGACCTGGGCGCGATGAAGCTGGTCATCCCGAAGTCGTCGCAGCACTTCTACGCCTCATACTCGAAGATCGGCCGCCACGTCATCTACGTCGAGACGCCCGGCGCGATCACGCAGGACTACAACGCGCTGCCGTTCACCAAGCGCAAACTGCCGAAATGGCCCTTCAAGGGCTGATATCCAACCATTTGCCCACGCAGGCAACCGGAAAAGACAAGGGGATGACCATGATGAAACGATTCAGCCTGCTGGGCGCCGCCGCCCTGCTGGCCTGCGGCCTGGCCGCGGGCCAGCCCGCCCAGGCCCAGACCAAGACGCTGCGGATGGTGCCGCACGCCGACCTGAAAACGCTGGACCCGCTGTTCAACACCGCCTACATCACCCGCAACCACGGCTACATGGTGTTCGACACCCTGTTCGCGCAGGACAGCCACGGCCAGCCCAAGCCGCAGATGGTCGAGAGCTGGACCGCTTCGCCCGATGGCAAGGCCTGGACCTTCAAGCTGCGTGCCGGCCTGAAGTTCAATGACGGCACGCCGGTCACGGCCGAGGATTGCATCGCCTCGCTGCAGCGCTGGGCCAAGAAAGACACCATGGGCCAGGCGCTGATGGCGGCTGGCGCCGAACTGGCCGCGACCGGCCCTGACAGTTTCTCGCTGACGCTCAAGCAGCCTTTCGGCCTGGTGCTGGACGCGCTGGCCAAGCCTTCGGGCATGCCGCCTTTCATCATGCCCAAGCGCCTGGCCATGACCGACCCGAACACGCCGATCACCGAGATGGTCGGCTCGGGGCCGTTCCTGTTCAAGCGCGACGAGTGGGTGCCCGGCAACAAGGTCGTGTACGTCAAGAACCCGGGCTATGTGCCGCGCAACGAACCGGCCGACGGCCTGGCCGGCGGCAAGGTCGCCAAGGTCGACCGGGTCGAATGGGTCTACATCCCCGACGGCAATACCGCCACCGCGGCGCTGATGAACGGCGAAGTCGACATGATCGAACAGACCACGCCGGACTTTCTGCCGGTGCTGGAAAGCAACCCGGACATCACCCTGAACACTTCCGTGGCGACCCAGGGCATGGCCATCGTCAACGCGCTGCATCCGCCGTTCGACAAGCCGCAGGCGCGCCAGGCGCTCTACCACCTGATCAATCAGAAGGAAATGCTGGCGGCCATCGGCTACCCCGAGAAGTACCGCGTCGACTATTGTCCGACGCTGTACATCTGCGGCTCGCCGCTGGCCACCGATGCCGGCGCGGCGCCCTATGCCAAGCCGGACCTGGCGCGCGCCAAGCAACTGCTGCAGGAAGCCGGCTACAAGGGCGAGAAAGTCGTGGTGCTGTACCCCACCGACCACATCAGCGCGCCCGCCGTCATGGTATTGACGCAGAACATGAAGAAGGCCGGCATCAAGGTCGATCTGCAATCGATGGACTGGGCCTCGCTGGCGGCGCGCCGCCTGAAGAAGGACCCGCCCGAGCAGGGCGGCTGGAACCTGTTCCTGACCTGGGGCGGCTATTTCGACGCCAGCACGCCGCTGACCAACCCCTGGCTGTCGGCTGCCTGCGGCAACAGCCTGCCCGGCTGGCCCTGCGACAAGGAACTGGACGCGTTGCGCACGCAATGGATCCGCGAGCCGGACGCGGCCAAACGCAAGGCGCTCGCGGTGCAGTTGCAGGCGCGCGCTTACCAGTCGGTGCCTTACGTCATGTGGGGCGAGTTCAAGCCGGTCTCGGCGTTCCGCGGGTTGAGCCATACCGAGCTGCTCAAGACCGGCATCCCGGTGATGTGGAACATCGAGAAACCGTAACCCGGCGGCGGGCCGCGCGCCCGCCCGCCGTGCACTGTCAGGCCGCCGCCGCGCCTAGTGCGCGCCGCGTCCGGCCAGGGGGGACCGCCAGCGTGAAAACCATCCTGCGCCGCATCGCGGCCGTCATTCCCGTCATGGCCGTGGTCGCGGTCGTGGTGTTCCTGTTGATCCACCTGTCGCCGGGCGACCCGGCGGCGGTGATCGCGGGCGACAACGCCACCACCGAGGACGTCGAAAGGATCCGCCAGAACCTGGGACTGGACAAACCGCTGCTGACGCAGTTCGGCATCTGGGTCGGGCACCTGGCCACCGGCGACCTGGGGACGTCGATCGCCACCCAGATGCCGGTGGCGCAGCTGATCGGCCAGCGCATGGGGCCGACCCTGTCGATCGCCGTTTTCACCATGCTGTTCGCGGTGCTGGCCGCCGTGCCGCTGGGCGTGCTGGCCGCCTGGAACGCCGGACGGCTGCTGGACCGGCTGGTGATGATCGGCGCGGTCTGCGCGTTCTCGGTGCCGGTGTTCCTGATCGGCTACAGCCTGGTGTACGGCTTTTCCATCAAGCTGGGCTGGCTGCCGGTGCAGGGCTACAAGCCGCTGGCCGATGGCCTGGTGCCCTACCTGCGGCATCTGGTGCTGCCCTGCCTGTCGCTGGGGCTGGTGTACATGGCGCTGCTGACCCGTATGACCCGCGCCACCATGCTGGAGGCGCTGTCGGAAGACTACATCCGCACCGCCCGCGCCAAGGGTCTGGCGGCCGGCCCGATCGTCTGGCACGCGCTCAAGAACGCCGCCAACCCCATCGTCACCACCATCGGGGTGGGCGTGGCGCTGCTGATCGGCGGCGTGGTGGTCACGGAAACCGTGTTCGCCATTCCCGGCCTGGGCCGCCTGACCATCGATGCCGTGCTGCGCCACGACTATCCGGTGATCCAGGGCGTGCTGCTGGTGGCCTCGGGCATCTACGTGCTGATCAACCTGCTGGTCGACCTGAGCTACCGCCTGTTCGACCCGCGCATCCGCTATTGAGAGGGGCAAGCCATGACCACCACCACCCTGCCCCTGGCCGTGCCGCGTCCGCGCTGGCGCCGCGCCGTCCGCTCGCTGCGGCGCCATCCGATGCTGTATGTCGGCGGCGCGATCCTGCTGGCATTGGCCGTGATCGCGCTGGCCGCGCCCTGGCTGACCTCGGTCGATCCCCAGGACATCAACCCGATGGCGCGCATGAAGCCGCCGTCGGCCGAGCATTTCTTCGGCACCGACGCGCTGGGCCGCGACGTGTACGCGCGCACCCTGTGGGGCGCGCGGGTATCGCTGCTGGTCGGGGTCGTGGTCGCGCTGGTGTCGACCGCGGGCGGCGTCATCCTGGGCATGCTGGCCGGCTACTTCCGCCGCCTGGACGGCCTGATCATGCGCATCATGGACGGCCTGATGGCGATTCCCGGCGTGCTGCTGGCGATCGCCCTGATGGCCACGCTCAAGGGCGGCCTGGGCACGGTGATCGTGGCCATCGTGGTGCCGGAGGTGCCGCGCGTGGTGCGGCTGGTACGCGCGTTGGTGCTGACCATACGCGAGCAGCCTTATATCGAGGCGGCCGTGGCGGCCGGCACCCGGGTGCCGGCCATTCTGCTGCGCCACATCCTGCCCAACCTGTTCGCGCCGCTGATGGTGCAGGCCACCTTCATCGCCGCCTCGGCCATCCTGACCGAAGCCGTGCTGAGTTTCCTGGGCGTGGGCATCCCGCCGCAGATCCCGAGCTGGGGCAACATCATGGCCGAGGGCCGCAACTTCGTCGCGGTCGCCTTCCACATCATCCTGTATCCGGGCCTGTTCCTGGGCGTGGCCGTGCTGGCCGTCAATCTGGTGGGCGACGGGCTGCGCGACATGCTCGATCCGCGCCTGGCGAAAAAGCTGTAGGAGCGCGCATGCCAACCCAACCCGTATTGCAAGTGCATGACCTGACCACCTGTTTCGACGGCGACGAAACCACGGTGCTGGCCGTGGACGGCCTGTCGTTCGACCTGATGCCAGGCGAGACCCTGGGCCTGGTGGGCGAATCCGGCTGCGGCAAGAGCGTCACCTCGCTGTCCATCATGCGGCTACTGCGGGCGCCCGGCCGCGTGGCGCGCGGCAGCGTCGAATTCGACGGCCGCGACCTGCTGGTGCTGCCCGAGAAAGCCATGCGGGCGGTGCGCGGCAACCAGCTGTCGATGATTTTCCAGGAGCCGATGACCTCGCTCAACCCGGTGTTCACGATCGGCCGCCAGATCAGCGAGCCGCTGATGCTGCACCAGGGCCTGTCGCGGCGCCAGGCCATGAAGCAGGCCGAGGCGCTGCTGGAACTGGTGCAGATCTCCGACCCGGCGCGGCGCGTGCACGAATACCCTTACCAATTGTCCGGCGGCATGCGCCAGCGCGCCATGATCGCCATGGCGCTGGCCTGCCAGCCCAAGGTGCTGATCGCCGACGAGCCGACCACTGCGCTGGACGTCACCATCCAGGCCCAGATCCTGCACCTGCTGCGCGACATCCAGGCGCGGTTGGGCACGGCGATCGTGCTGATCACGCATGACCTGGGCGTGGTGGCGCAGATGTGCCAGCGCGTGATCGTCATGTACGCCGGCCGCAAGGTCGAGGAAGGCAGCGTCGACGACGTGCTGGACCACGCCGCCCACCCCTATACCCAGGCACTGATCCGCTCGCTGCCTGACTTCATCGACGGCCAGGACCATAGCGCCCGCCTGGCCGAACTGCCCGGCATCGTGCCGGTGATGACGCCCGAATCGCGCGGCTGCGCCTTCGCCGCGCGCTGTCCGCAGGCGCTGCCGCGCTGCGCCGACCAGGCGCCGCCCGAAGTCGTCACCCGCGACCGCCACCGCGTCTGGTGCTGGGCGCGCCAGGCCGCGCCGGCCGCCCTGATGGAGCAAGACCCGCGATGAATCTGCACGACGCCCCCTTTCCCGGCGCCGCCGTCGACGCGACGGCCGCCGCCCCCCTGCTGCAAGTGACCAATCTCAAGAAGCACTTTGCGCTGGAAGGCGGCAAGGTGCTGCGCGCCGTGGACGGCGTGTCGCTGTCGGTGGCGCGCGGTCAGACCCTGAGCCTGGTGGGCGAGTCCGGCTGCGGCAAGTCGACCACCGGCAAGTGCCTGATCCGCCTGACCGACCCCACCGAGGGCCGCATCCTGCTCGAAGGCGCCGACCTGGCCGCGATGGGCAGCCGCCAGCTGCGCGCCATGCGGCAACGCATGCAGTTCATCTTCCAGGATCCGTTCTCGTCGATGAATCCACGCATGCGGGTGCGCGACATCATCGGCGAACCGCTGCGCAACGCCGGCCATGGCCGCGAGGCCATCCGCCAGCGGGTGGCCCATCTGCTGGCGCGCGTCAGCCTGCGGCCGGACGCGGCCGAGCGCTACCCGCACGAGTTCTCAGGCGGCCAGCGCCAGCGCATCGTCATCGCGCGCGCCCTGGCGCCCGAGCCGGATCTGATCGTCTGCGACGAGCCGGTCTCGGCGCTGGACGTGTCGGTGCAGGCGCAGGTCATCAACCTGCTGATGGACCTGCAGCGCGACCTGGGCCTGACCTATGTGTTCATCTCGCACGACCTGAGCGTGGTGCGGCACATCAGCCACCAGGTGGCGGTCATGTACCTGGGCCGGATCGTCGAGAGCGGCAGCCGCGACCAAGTATTCAGCCGCCCGGCGCACCCCTACACCCGCGCCCTGCTGGCGGCGGTGCCCTCGGCGCGGCGGGGCGAGCGCGCCCCGGTGGCGGTGCTCAAGGGCGAAATTCCCAGCCCGCTGGCGCCGCCGTCAGGCTGCGCCTTCCGCACCCGTTGTCCGCTGGCCCAGGCGCGCTGCGCCCAGGAAGCCCCGGTCGCGCGGCCCGTCGGTCCGGGCCAACTGGCCGCCTGCCACTTCGCCTAGCAGGCTCGCTGTAATGCCGATACCCCCAAAGCGCCCGCGTAAAGCGCTTTATCCCTGCCAACAGGCCTCGTCGCCGGAGCATGCCATGTCCCCATCCGATTCCCTGCCTTTCGATCTCGTACTCGCCGGAGGCACCCTCATCGATGGCAGCAACTCGCCCGGGCGGCGCGCCGATCTCGGCGTGCGGGGCGACCGCATTGCCGCCATTGGCGATTTGTCGGGCGCCGCCGCGCATAGCCGCCTCGATGTCACCGGCCTGGTGGTGGCGCCCGGCTTCATCGACTCCCACACCCACGACGACAACTACCTGCTGCGGCGCCGCGACATGACGCCCAAGATCTCGCAGGGCGTGACTACCGTGGTCACGGGCAATTGCGGCATCAGCCTGGCGCCGCTGGCGCACGCCAATCCGCCGCCGCCGCTGGACTTGCTGGACGAAGGCGGCTCTTACCGCTTCGAACGCTTCGGCGACTACCTGGACGCGCTGCGCGTCACCCCGGCCGCGGTCAATGCCGCCTGCATGGTGGGCCACTCGACGCTGCGCGCCGCCGTCATGCCCGACCTGCAGCGCGCGGCCACGAGCGAGGAAATCGCGGCCATGCGGGCCCTGGCCGAGCAAGCCATGGACAGCGGCGCCATCGGCATCTCGACCGGCGCGTTCTATCCGCCCGCCGCCCACGCCACCACCGAGGAAATCATCGAAGTCTGCCGGCCGCTGCGCACCCATGGCGGCATCTATGCCACCCACATGCGCGACGAGGGCGAGCACATCGTGGCCGCGCTGGAGGAAACCTTCCGCATCGGCCGCGAACTGGACGTACCCGTGGTGATCTCGCACCACAAGCTCATGGGCCAGCCCAACTTCGGCCGCTCGCGCGAAACGCTGCCGCTGATCGAGGCCGCCATGGCGCGCCAGGAAGTGTCGCTGGACGCCTACCCCTACGTGGCCGGCTCGACCATGCTCAAGCAGGACCGCGTGCTGCTGGCCGGCCGCACCCTGCTCACCTGGTGCAAGCCCTTCCCCGAGCTGAGCGGGCGCGACCTGGACGAAGTGGCCGCCGAGCGCGGCAAATCCAAGTACGACGTGGTGCCCGAACTGCAGCCTGCCGGCGCCATCTACTTCATGATGGACGAGCCCGACGTGCAGCGCATCCTGGCCTTCGACCCCACCATGATCGGGTCCGACGGCCTGCCGCACGACGAACGCCCGCATCCGCGCCTGTGGGGGACTTTCCCGCGGGTGCTGGGCCATTACTCGCGCGATCTGGGGCTGTTCCCGCTGGAAACGGCGGTCTGGAAAATGACCGGCCTGACCGCCGCCCGCTTCGGCCTGGCCGGGCGCGGGCAACTGCAACCCGGCTATTTTGCCGACCTGGTGGTGTTCGATCCGGCCACGGTGGCCGATACCGCCACCTTCGAGCAGCCCACCGGCCGCGCCGCCGGCATCCATGCGGTGTACGTCAATGGCGCCCCGGTCTGGCGCGAGCAGGCGTTCACCGGCGAGCATCCCGGCCGGGTCCTGGCGCGCACGGCGAGCTGAGCCGGGCCTGCCTTTACAATCCGGCCTGAACGGGGCGGGTTCCGCCCCTTTGCCAACCCAGGACCCAGACCGCGACATGGCCCCTCCCTCCGCTCGCAACACCGCTCCCCCCGATATCGTGGGCAAGGAAGCCATGGGCGCCCGGCTGCGCGCCGAGCGCAAGGCCCGCAAGATGACACTGCAGGCGCTGTCGCAGGCCAGCGGCATCGCGGTATCGACCCTGTCCAAGGCCGAGCTGGGCCAGATCGCCCTGAGCTACGAGAAATTCGCGGCGCTGGCGCGGGCGCTGGACATCGACATGACGCGCATGTTCATGCTGCGCGACACGGCCCCGGCCGAGGTGGCGCCCACCTACGTCAAGAACACGCTCAGCGACGCGCGCGACTACGCCACCGAGAACTACCACTATCGCCTGCTGATGGGCGAATACCCGGGCAAGAAGATGATGCCCATGCTGGCGCTGATCGACTCGCGCAAGGTCGTGGAGTTCGAGGACTACATCCGCCATCCCGGCCAGGAGTTCGCCCTGGTGCTGTCCGGCAAGGTGCGCATCCAGTTCGAGAACGGCGACAGCGTGGTGCTGAACCGCCTGGAGTCGGCGTATTTCGATAGCGGCATCGGCCACGTCTACCTGTCATTGAGCAAGAAGCCGGCCGAAGTGCTGGCGGTCTGCAGCGACCTGGACGAGGTGCCCTCGCGCCTCAAGCCGGCGCCCCGCAAAGCCTGAGGCCGCGCCGCCCCACCTGCCCGCCCGGACAGCCGGCGCCGAACCGGGCGCGCCATGCCGTTCCCGCGCCAAGGAATCAGCGGCCGGCGCCCCGGATCACCCGGTGCACGAATTGCAGCTTGCCGACCACCACGGCCGGCAGCACGAACGGGTAGAAATCGCGCTGCCCCATGCTGCGCGACAGCTCGTTGAGCACGCCGGTCAGGGCCACCCAGGCATTGACCAGGTCGAGAAAGCCCTGCCCTTCGGGGTCCTCCGGGTCGTACAGCGAGGCCCGGGTAAAGGGTTCGCCCGCCTGCTCCACACCCACGCGGGCAACGCCGAAACTGATGGCGGTGTCCAGCGTATCCATCATGTGCAGGTAATGGGCCCAGGTCTCGGCCCAATCTTCCCAGGGATGGCAGGCGGCATAGGTGCTGATGAAGCGCTGCGCCCAATCGGCCGGCGCGCCCGCCTCGTAGTTGCGCCGCAGCGCCTGCGCATAGTCGGCGCGCTCGTCGCCGAACACGTTCCGGAACGGCTCCAGCCAGGGGCCGCCGGCCACCAGCCGGTCCCAATAGAAATGGCCGATCTCGTGCCGGAAATGCCCCAGCAGCGTGCGGTAGGGCTCGCGCATCGCCTCGCGCACCTGGACGCGGTAGGCATCATCGGCCTCGCGGATATCGAGGGTGATCAAACCGCCGCCGTGTCCGGTCACCGGCGGCGTGCCATCGGCCGCCGGCGCCAGCAGATCGAACGCCAGGCCGCCGTCGCCCTGCGCGTGCGCGCGCCGGATCGGCAGGCCCAGGGTCAGCAACTGCGCCACCAGCTGGCGCTTGGCGGCTTCGACCTTGCCCCACAGCACACCGTTCTCCGCGCAGGACAGGTCGGGAATGGTGCGGTTCAGGCCGCAGGCCAGGCACAAGCCGCTGGCGGAAGCGGCCGGCAGCAGCCAATTGCAGGCTGCCGGGCTGGCGAAATTGGCACAACGCTTGAAGGTGCGGCCGCGCGCGCGGCCCGCTTCGGTCCAGGTGCCAGCGGCCTTGCCCGGCGCCAGCGCCAGGACGTGGCCGCGCCTGGGATCGAAGCCCAACTGCCGATGGCAGTGCAGGCATTCGCTGTTGTTGAAGAAGATGCGCTGACCGCAGACGCACTGGAACGCCTTGGCGCGGGCGTGGCGAGGACGCGCGCGCGACCCCTGCGGGGTTCTCAACTGGCGCCCCAGGGCCTGGAAGAAGTCGTTCATGGGTCGGGCTCCGGAGACGGCGGCCTAGACCGCCACCGCCTGTTCCAGCCGCAGGCCGCGGCGTTGCGTATCGAGCGTCACTCGCGCGCCCAGCGGCAGCGTCAGATTGGGGTCGCCATGGCCGCTGGGCCACGCAGCCAGTACCGGAATATCGCGCCCATCGAACTGCTCGCGCAGCAACGGAAACAGCTGGCTTTGACCCAACTCATCGCCCATCGGCAGCCCCAGCCGGGTGAAATTGCCCACCAGCACGCCCTTGAGGTGGTCGAACTTGCCGGCAGCGCGCAGTTGCGACAGCAGCCGATCGATGCGCGGCAGCGCCTCGTTGACATCCTCGATGAACAGGATTGCGTCGCGCGTGGCAATGTCGTGGCGCGAACCGATCATGGCGGCGATCAGCGCCAGGTTGCCCCCCACCAGCCGGCCGCTGGCGCTGCCGGGCGCCAGCACCACCGGATTGGAACCCGGCGGCGCGTCGATCCAGGCTCCCGCCCCGATCTGGCCGCCGACCATGGCCAGCACGTGGCTGGCGGTGGGCTCCTGCTTGCCGGCCAGCAGGTCCTGCGCCAGCATCGGTCCGTGGAAGGTGACAAAGCCGGCGTGGCGCTGCATCGCCAGGTGCAGCGCCGTAATGTCGCTGTACCCGATGAAAGGCTTGGGATGTTGGCGCAGCAGCGCGAAATCGAGCCGGTCCGCCAGCCGCCACGAGCCGAAACCGCCCTGCAGGCACCAGACCGCGTCGACGGTCGGATCGGCGAACGCCGCATGCAGGTCGGCCAGCCGGGCGGCATCGTCGCCGGCCAGATAGTCGAAAGGCGCATCGCTGCGCGTCAGGGCCGCCGGCATGATACGGGCGTCATACCCGCGCGCCCGCAGCCAGTCAGCCGCCTCGAAGGCCGCGCCATCCGCGGCCGAGGCGGGCGCGACGATCGCCACGCATCCTCCCGCACGCAAGGCCGGCACGGCAATGTCGCGGCCTGGCGCCAGGCTGGCCGGCGGGCCGCCGCCGTCCCCGGCAGCGGGGTCCCGGCCCGCGACCCGGCTGGCGCATCCGGCCAGCGCCAGACCCGACAGCCCCAGCGCGCCCGCCGCCTTGAGCAGGCCACGGCGCGCCGAATCAATCTGAGGCAGAGGTGCGCGAGGCCGTGTCGCCATATATTATTCCGAATAAATTATTAACTTTATCAATGCCTTGGAAGATATTTAAAGAAACAACTTTAAAATCAACCAAGCCGCCCCGCACGCCAGCGCACGTGCACCGTGCGATTCCAGAATTTACTTTAAGTTATTCCAGAATCCACGTTAACTTGCCTGGCGCGGCGACCACAGAAATCACCCCGTGGAGCCGCCCCGCGCCACGTCAGAACCGCTCGTATCCGAGCCGATAGCGCCACTGCCCCACGGCCAGGCCCGCCATCGGCAGGCGGCCGATGCGGATACGGCGCAAGGCCTGCAATTGCAGGCCGACACTGTCGCAGGCGTACTCGATGAACCCCAACGCCGGTGTCTTGAGCGCGAAGCGCAGGTGGGTTTCATTCTGCCAACTGACCTTCATCGGCACGGCCGGGCGGCCCTCGTACGGCAGCCCGCGTTGCAGTCGGGCCAGACCGGCCGCGTCCAGCGTGCCGCGCACCTGCGCGATGTACTCCTGCTCGACGTCGCGCCCTTCCTGCACCAGCTTGCGCGTGACCGCATATTCCTGCGAGTAGACCACCAGGCCGCTCGCGGCACGTTCGAGCGGCGTGGCCAGCGCCAGGCCGTGGAACATGCGCTTCAGGTAGCGCTGGCCCGAGCGGTCGCCCGGCATCAGGTTGTCGGGCAGGATCAGATCCAGCGCCGAACGCGCCGGGCCAGACCTTGGCAGATCCGCCGCAGGGCCGGACGCCAGGCTTGCCGAGAGGCTCGCCGACAGGCTTGCCGACAGGCCCGCCGGTTTGTGCACCAGCACGGTCACGGGGCGTATCTCTTCCAGGCGCGCTCCCGGCAGCAGGCGCACCTCCTGGTCCGGACGAACCCGGAAACCCGGCTCCTCGACGACCTTGCCATTCACGGCGACCCGGCCGCCCTCGACATAGCGCTCGGCGTCGCCACGCGAACAGGATTGCTCGACGGCCAGCCGCTTGGCCAGGCGGACGCTGTCACTCATGGCTGCCCCCCCACGACAAGGCAGGATCGGAAACAGGCGGGGCGGGCAATCGGCGGCAACATCGTCATCTGGAATACGGCATCGAAAGGCGGAACAGGAACGGCCCTGGCGGCGCGCCGAGGCGCGCGCAAATGGCCTGGAGCGAGATGTTACGCGCATTCCCCGCGCCCTTCCCGTCCCTTGCCGGCGCGGCCATGACCAGGGCGCGCCGCTCAGGTATCGCTGGAACGCGTGCCGGCCTCCGGCGCCGGGACTTCGTCGACCCAGGCCTTGAGCAGCGTGGAGGTCACCGCCAGGATCACCGGGCCGATGAACAGCCCGACGATTCCGAATGCGAACATGCCGCCCAGCACCCCGGCCAGGATCAGCAGCATCGACAGGTCCACGCCACGCTTGATCAGCAGCGGCCGCAACAGATTGTCGAGCATCGTAACGAGCACCGCCCATACCAGCAGCAGCACCGCCGCCACCTTCATGTCGTTCTGGAACAGCCAGATGACGCCGCCCAGCAGCGGCAGGAACGGCCCCAGCTGGGCCAGGCACAGCATCAGCATCAGCGCCGTGATGATGCCGGCGGCCGGCACCCCGGCGACCCACAGTCCCAGGGCGCCCAGCGCCGATTGCACCACCGCCGTCACCACGATGCCCAGCGCCACCGCGCGGATCGACAGCCCGGCCAGGCGAATGGCCGCCACGCCCCGGTGCCCCGCCAGGCGGTTGGCGAAGCGCTGCATGAAATTGGCCGCCACATCACCCTGGCTATAGAGAATGCCGGCGATCACGATCGTGATCAGCATGTGCATCACGAACACCCCGACGATGGCGGCATTGCTCAGCAGCCATTTGGCCGCCATGGTGACATAGGGTTCGAGCCGCGCCAGCAGGCCGCCGGCGCCGGCATCGGCCAGGGCTTGCCATTCGTGCGCGACGCGCTCGCCGGCCAGCGGGATCGCGCGCACCCAGCCAGGCGGGGCCATCAAGGCGTAATCAGGCAGGCCCTTGATCGCCGCCATGATGGTCCCGCCGTGCAAGGCCAGCGTCGAAATCGCCTGATACAGCGGCAGCACGATCACCACCAGCAACACGATCAGCATGACCGCCGTGGCCAACCAGCGGCGGCCGCCGCAACGCCGCTGCACCGCCAGCATCACCGGCCAGGTCGCCACCACGATGGTCGAGGCCCAGATCAGGCCAAACAGAAATGGCTTGAGCACATAGAGGCTGCCAATCATCAGCGCAGAAAGGATGACGACGACCAGCAGATTGCGCGCGAGATCCGCGGGCGGACGGGGGGCATTCGGATTCAAGCGGGGCTCCAGGCGGCAGCAAATGGGTCTTGTGCGACTTTATCCGAACTTCGCCGGACGTGACGCGGTGAACACGGCGCGCCTCAGTTGCCCCGGGCCGGCGCGCGCGCCGCCGGATCATCGCCACCGTCTTGCGCCGCCACCGGCGCGCCGGACCCTGCGGCAACGCGGGTGGCGATCAGGTGGCGCGTCATTTCCAACAGTTGCGCATCGCGGTCCTGCTGCTGGGCCAACAGGTCGGCCTGCCGCGACTCGGCTGCCGCCAGGCGCTCGGCCAGTTCCTGCTCGCGGCGGCGCGAAGCCTGCAACGCCTCCTGGGCCGCGGCCAGTTCCGCCAGCCGCCTGCCCTGCTCCGCCTGGGCATCGGTTTGCACGCCACGAATGCGGACGGCGGCTTCGGCTTCGGCCGCGCGCAGGCGTTCGGCCGCCTGCGCCAAAGCCTGGCGTGACTGCTCGGCCTGTTGCTGCGCGGCCGCCTGCAGCGCCTCCACGCGGGCCAGCAGCCGCTTGGCCTGGCCCCGTTCCGCGTCCAGGTCGTTGAGCCAGCGACGTTCGTGCGCGGCATGGCGCGCATGCGCCGCCGCCAGGGCCTCGGCCTGCTCCTGGCGCCCGCGTTCGGCATCGGCCACCTGGGCCAGCAGCGCGGCGCGGGCATCGGCCAATTGCTGCTGCGCCAGGGCCGCGGCCTCGTCGCGCTGGCGCAACTGGGATTCGGCCGCGCGCAGGCGAGCCTCGGTGGCCGCCAGTTGTCCGGTCGCCACCTTCAGCCCCTCTTCCAGGTCGCGTTCGCGGCTGGCCAATTGCGCTTCGCGCTGGCGTAGTTGCTCGGCTTGCGCAGCCAGGCGCTCGCCCGCCTGACGCAGCGCCTCGGCTTGTTCGCGGCCGGCCTCGGCCTGCTCGGCGCGGGCCACCGCCAGCGCACTTTCCCAGAAGTGCGCGGCAGCCTGCGCGACCGGTTCGGGCACCGCCGCCGGCGCGGCAAAGGCGCCGGGGTCCTGGATGCGGGCGCCCAGCGCGCGGAACCAGGTTTCCAGATGCGGGCTGACGGTGTTGGGCGAGCCGCGCCCGATCTTCTGGCGGACGCGCTCGATGGTGGGCCGCGCGCCCTCCAGCAATAGCGCGTCGGCGGCGCGCCAGACATCCTGTTCGGTGATACCGCTGGCCATGGCTCGGATTCCTGGATCGATTGGCAAGAATTACCCACGATAATGGAATCTTATCGTGAGTAATTATTTATAAGTGTTTTATATCATACAGCGTATGTATGATTTATTAGAATATCACTTGCCACGCATTGCGGCTATCCAATCGTCGGGTCATCCGCGCTCAAGCCGCGCGGCGCTGGCCAGCGCCGTGCCAGCCACAGGCACGCTTGCCGCCTACCAGTGGTAGGCCAGGTTCACCGCGCCGCCCAGGCCGGACTGGCCATTGCCGTCGAGATTGCCGATGACCTGCCCGGACACCTGCAACGCGGGCGTGGCCCATCCCAGCACGCCCAGCTTGAGCTCCAGGCTGTCACGCGAGGCCGCGGCCTCGAATCGGTTCGGCCCCATGCGCACGGACGGTATGTCGAAACTGTGCAGCCAGTCCGCCTCGAAGAACGGGCGCACTCCCCGGCTGCCCGCGGCCGGTCGGGGATACACCCGCACGCCCGCGCGAGTGCGCCAGGTGTCGCTGGCGCCCGTGCGCATGCGGGTTCCCTGGAGCGAGGCCTGCCGGGCCTCGTAATGACTGTAGAGCACTCCGGCATGCGGCTCGACGACAAGCGGCGCGAGCGCGGTCGATGCGCCGAAGGGCGCCAAGGCATAGCCGGCGTCGAGCGACCCGCTCAAGACGGACGATTGATAGCGCGCACTGCCCAGTTCACTGCTGACCTGGTTCGAATAGCGCCCATACTGCACCCAGGTGTCGGCATACGCACCGAGCCGGGTGGCATCGTTCTGATAGGCCGTGCCGTATACGCCGGCCGAGTATCCCGAGACCTTGCCGCGCGCCCGCGCGCGCAACGTCTCGCCACCGGGAAGGACCAACCCGGAGGTCGAGGTGCTGCGGGCTTCCCCGTAGCCGGCCATCGGCCCCAGATGCAGCGCGCCATTGGCGCCCAATGGCGCTTGCCAGAGGTCGCCGCCAAACTGGAGCACATAACGCTCGCTGTCGAGCGTGACGCGCCCCTGGGCCATGCGCAGGCCGCGGTCCCGACGGCCCTGCACGCGCGTCCAGACATTGCGGCTCGCCGTCGGCGCCTCGCCCGGACCCAAGGGTTCCGCCACACCGCCCTTGGACGGCATGCGATCGTGCATGCCGTGAATGAACAGCGCGGCACTCATCATCTGATTCGAGAGATAGGCGCCACCCTCGGGCGAAACATTGCGCGGCCCATCCTGGCCTGCCGTGGCGCTCGAGGCGGCACGTTGCTGGGAACCGGCCGGAGCGGGCGTGGGCGTGGGCGCGGCGCGCTCCGAGGTCAAGTACCAATCCTGCGCCGCCCCGCCTCGGCCGCCGCGCAGCAGGCTGTATTCGTAGCCATTGACCGCCAGGGTGCGGGAGCTGGCGCGAAAGCCGGACGACCCGGCATCCAGCGTGAATGCGTCCGGCGCCGTACTGCCGCCATTGATCGTCTGCACCACCCGGATGCCCTGCGCCGTCAGGGCGCCATTGCCGCCGGCGTTGATGATGCGCAAGGCGCCGCGTCCGCTGGCCTTCCCCGCGTTGATGACCAACCTGTCCGTTGGGGAAGCGTCATCCCCCAGCCGGGTGTGCAGCACCAGCACGCCTTTGCCCGTGTAATTATCGACGGTGAGTGTTTTGAAATCACCGGGAGCTTTCGGCGCTGCGAACGCCACCGTGCCGCCGTTATCCAGCGCGGCCAGCGACGAATCTCCGCGGACGATCCAGCTGCTGGCGCCGTCCAATGTCATCGACTTGACCCGGCCGCCATTGCGTTCGATCAGGGCGCCGGTCAACGACGACCCGCCCTTGAGCGCAATGTCGGCCTCGCCGCTTTCCATCAGCACATCGCCCACCAGGCGCGAACCGGTGGCGTCCAGCGTGATATGCCCGGTCGCGATATCGGGCGCTGCGCCACCGCCATTGGGAGCTCGCACGCCACGGGTATTGCCGGTGGACAGCGAATGCAGTAATCGACCCGCTTCGACCGCGCCGCCGGCACGGCCGACGATATCGGCGTCATTCAGCGAAAACCGGTGATCTCCGCCCGCGGCGACCAGGGCCGCGCCATCCTGCGTCTGCACCTGACTGCCACGGCTCAAGACGACGGTATTGCTGCTGTTGGCCTGCGTGGCATAACTGGCGATACCCCAAGCGTTCTTGCCGGTGGCGCTGACCCGCATGTTGGCAAGTTCGAGCAGGCCGCCATCGACCACTTCCGCACCGTGCGCAGCGTTGCCCGACGTGCTGACGCTGCCATCCGCGGCCGACAGGCGCGCGCCGGCTGTCTGCACGAACAGGCCGCTGGCGGTATCGCCATGCGTGGTCACGCGGGTTCGGGCCAGCGTGATCGTGCCGCCCGGCAGGTTCGCGACTGCGCCCATGGCATCCGCGCCAAACGTTTCGATGCGCGTGTCGCTTGCCTCGATCGTGGCCCGGGTCGCATTGACCGGATCGGCTTGCAGGCCCACCCCCTGGAAACCATGGGTTGTGATGGCGCTTTGCTGCAGGATGACCGACCCGCCGCGCACATGTACGCCCATGGTGTTGTTCTGGGTATTCGCGCCGGCCTGGATCGTGATCTGCCGTCCGCTCAGAGCGCTGGAATCGCCAGAGACGATGACGGCGGCGCGGCCCGGGCCGTCATACGTGATCGTATCGCCCGGATTGAGCACGCGATCGGCGTTCGTGACGATGACGCCGCCCACCTCGGCGCTGTTGCCACAGGCGGGAATGGCGGCAAGAGCGGCGCCGACCAGCGCCAGCATGTAAGAAGGTCGAAATCTGAACATGGCGGCGATGATGCGCGCCAGGCCAGCCCCTGCGACATCAGACAATTCCGAAACTACTTCAACTGTCTTACCCCCTGATCGAAGGCCGTTGTTTTCGCTCGGCCAGCGGCATGCCTTCATCTCCCGCGGGATCGGGCCAAACCGGGGATACACGGCGCGGTATCGCGCTCATGCCGACGCTAGGACGATTCTGAAAGTGTCCGCGGAGTATGGCGATCCGCTGACACCCGGACCCACAATTCACGCGCTGTACCGAGAAAGCCAATCGATTGCGGACATCGCACCGTACGGCCGGCGGGCGCCGCCGCGCCCGGACGACAAGCGATGCCGACCCACAGGGGAAACACGTGAAGAAAAAAAGCTCACAGCATTACCTCGGCCTCGCATCCAGGTTGCGGTCGCGGCCACGCGGAACCGCGACACACCTGGCCATTTTGACCCTATGCCAACTTACGGCGGGCAACGCGCAGGCGCAGCCCTATGTCAATTACGACGGCACCCGCACGCATGATCTGAAGGCCGCCGTCGCGACCTGGGCCGACAACCCCGAGTTCAAGGCCGACTGGGGCCTGGCCGCGATGAACGCCCAGTACGCCTACGCGCGGGGCTTCAGCGGCGCCGGCATAAAACTGGGCTCGGTGGATTCCGGCTATCAGCCGACGCATCAGGAGTTCGCCGGCCGCCACTTCACCAGCATCCGGGTCAATGGGCAATACCTGAACGATGGCAGCCAACTGGACGGAAACGGGCTGGCCTGGCATGCCGGCGATGCTTTCGACCGGGACGGAATCTATATCAATCGGTCCGACAGCGCGAAATTGATCAGCGCGAACGACAACCACGGCAACCATGTATCCGGCACCATCGCCGCGGCCCGCAATGGCAAGGGAATGATGGGCGTGGCATTCAACAGCATCTACTACACCTCGAATACCAACGGCACGGACGGCTCGATCTACGGATCGAACATGGACTATAACTATTTCAAGGCGGCTTACGGCAACCTCGCCGCCGCGGGTGTGCGCGCGATCAACAGCAGTTGGGGCAGCCCCCCTTCTGCCGACGACTACGACTCGATCTCGGGTTTTTCCAGGGCTTACCTGCGCATAAACGGCGCCGGCAAGAAAACGTGGCTGGATGCCGCGGCCGATGTCGCGCGAGACGACGGCGTGCTGCACGTCTGGGCCAATGGCAATGCCGGCGCGGCAAACAGCTCGATTCGTGCCGGCGTGCCGTACTTCCGTCCGGACATCGAACGATTCTGGATCGCCGTGACCGGCCTGGATCAACGCGGTGGCCAAAACTTCAACCGATGCGGCGTGGCCAAATATTGGTGTGTTGCCGCGCCGGGCGTTGATATCGACAGCGTGAGCGACAAAGGCAACGACCAGTACGTCCGCTATAGCGGCACGTCCATGGCGGCGCCGCACGTAACCGGCGCGCTGGGCGTTTTGATGCAGCGGTATCCGTATCTGGGAAACGAGGAGATACGCACGATACTGCTGACCACCGCCTCCCATCGCGGCGCCGGCCCCGCCGATGTGCCCGACGCCACCTATGGCTGGGGCGTGCCGGATCTGAAAAAAGGCATGGAGGGCCCTTCGCAGTTCCTCGGGCGTTTCAACGCCAACCTGCCGGCGGGTGTGTCTGACACCTGGAGCAACGGTATTTCAGAGGCCGCACTGCTTCAGCGCAAGCAGGAAGAAAAGTCGGAGATTGCCGGCTGGACAGCCGAGGCGGCCATGCTGGCGCGTCGAATCCAGCCGGTCCCCGATGCCGCCACGCCGACCGAGGAAATGCGCCAGGGAATGGCACGGGCCCGCGCGTTGCTCCAGCGAGTCATCACCAGCAATCTGGAACCGAACTTCACCTATTCCGAATACCGGGCCGCGGTGCGTGCCGCGAAGGCTGACCCCTACGGGGCGCAGTTGCTCAGTATGTATGATGCCGCGCATCCGGGCTGGGCCGCCGGTTACAGTTTGCCGACCGACTACGATGCCTTCCTGGCCGGCCGCACGGACGAGGAGCTGGCGCACGCGGCGATAAACGCACCGCGAACCAATGTCATCGCGACCAATGCGTCCACGCGATCCGAAATCGACCTGCGCCAGCGCAGGGTCTCCGGCTTGGCGGCCAAGCCCGATTCAAGCTACCAGGGCAGCCTGGTGAAGACCGGAATGGGCACGCTGATCCTCACGGGCAACAACAGCTACTCGGGCGGCACGCAGCTGCGGGAAGGCACGCTGGGGCTGGGACACGACAACGCCCTGGGTACCGGCCTGCTCGCCATCTCGAACGGCGCGACCCTGTTGGCCGCGGCCGACGGCCTGAACGTGCGCAATACGCTCACCCTGGCCGGTCTGGCCAATGTCGACACGGCAGGCCATACGCTGACACTGTCCGGCTCGATCCGCGATGACGCCATTCGCGGCGGCCTGGTCAAGGCCGGGGCCGGCACGTTGGTGTTGGCCGGCGCAGGCGCTTATTCCGGGCCCACCCTGCTGCAGGCGGGCGTGCTGCGCGCGGGCGTGGCCAATGGTTTCTCGTCCCGCAGTGCGTTTCTGTTGAATGCCGGCACGCAACTCGACCTGGCCGACCTGGACCAGACCGTCGGCTCGCTGGCGGGGCGTGGCGACGTCGCGCTGGGCAAAGCCACCCTGACCACGGGCGCGGACAACCGGCACACGCTCTTTGCCGGCCGCATCAGCGGCCAAGGCGGCCTGACCAAGATCGGCGCCGGCACCCTGGAATTGAGCGCCGACAATAAGGCCTATACCGGCAAGGTTACGCTGGCGGGCGGCGGCCTGTGGCTTGGCCAGGGCGCGCGGCTGGGTGGCCGCGTACTCGCGCAGAGCGGCACCCTGCTCGGTGGCGAGGGCAGCCTCGGCGGCGCCACGATCGCCGCCGGCGCCGTGCACGCGCCGGGCAATCCCCTCCGCACGCAGCAGATCAATGGCGACTACGTCAACCACGGCACCTTGCGCATCAGCGGCGCGCCTTCCGCCGTCAGCCGTATCAATGCCGCCGGCGCGGTGGACATCGCCGGCGGCACCCTGGAACTGCGCCTGTCACCGGAGGATGCCGCGTCCTGGCAGCCTTTGAACGGGCCTTATACGCTGATCGCCAAACAAAGCGCGGGCGCGGTTGCCGGCACATTCGCCAGCATCCGCAACCCGCTGCTGTTCCTGAACGCGCCGGTCAGCACGAGCGGCGGCGATGGCAACGACGTCACGCTCTCGCTCGAACGCAACGACCGCAGCATGGCCAGTCTGGCCGCCACGCGCAACCAGGCCGCGGTCGCCTCGGCCATCGACGCGCTGCCGCAGACTCACGAGGTCTGGCGCAACATTGCCTTGAGCAACGATGCCGCCGCCCTGGCGCCCGCGTTGACCCAATTATCGGGCGACACCCATGCCAGCGTGGCCACCGCGTTGGCGAACATCGCGATGACGCCTGCATCGCTGAACGGATTGGTCGCGTTGCGCCAGAACCTGTCGATGCGCATGCTGCCCGGCGCCCCCATGGCTGCGCTCGACAATGGAGAGCCGCCGCCGGCGGCGGCGTTGCCGCGGCGCGACGCGGCGCCTCTTTGGGTGCGGCTCGGCGGACAATCGCGTCGCCTGGCCGGTGACGGCAGCGCCCCGGGCGTGAGCGAGCAGAGCACCGATCTCACGTTGGGCGGGGATGTGGCCGTTGGCGCGGGTTGGCGGCTCGGCGGCGCGTGGGGATACACGGACGCGCGCCTGGGCACATCTTCGCGCCAGGCCAGCGCCACCCTGCATAGCTACACCGCGACCGTGTACGGCGGCAAGGATTATGCGCTTGGCGCCGGCACGCTCACGCTGACGGCCGGCGGCGCCTATGCCTGGCACCACGTGGATTCGCGACGCGCCGTGCGCTACGGCAGCCTGGACCAGACCCTCACCGCGGGCTATCGCGGCGCGACCACCCAGGTCTTCGCCGAAGCGGGGTATGCCTTGGCGCTGTCGGACACGGCCGTACTCGAACCGTTCGTGAACCTCGCCTGGAATCAGCTGCGCATGCAGGGCTTCTCGGAGTCGGGCGGCTCGGCGGCCCTTGCCAGCGACGGCCAGCGCCAGCGCAACCTCAGCAGCCTGACAGGTGTGCGCGGTGGCTGGCAGGTCCCGGGGACGGCCATCGCCCTGCGCGGCATGCTGGGATGGCGCCATGTGTATGGCAACACCCGACCCAGCGTGGCGCTGTCTTTCAGTCAGGGACCGACGTTCGATACGGGCGGCGCACCCATCGCACGCGACGCGGCGCGCATCGAGCTGGGCGCCGACATCGTCGCCATCCGCAACATGACCGCCGGCCTGAACTATGGCGGCGAGTTCGGCGGCGGCAACCGCCAGCATGCCGGATCGCTGGAGATGCGTTGGCGCTTCTGATCGGCATCTCGCGCCATCGGCATCCGCGAAACGGGCACGGGATGCGGATACGCCAATCCGCCGGGGGGAGCCAGCGTTTATGATTGGCGCGATTGCGCCCGTCGGGTCGCGGCCGTGGGACAGGCCTGCCGCCGGGCGCATTGCACCGCATCCCGTGCCAGGCCGCCCATGCTCCTTCCCTCCCCGCTCCGTGCCCTCCTGGACGCCGTGCCGCGTCGCTATCGGCTGGCTGGCGCCGTCGGCGCGGTCGGCACCGCTGCAGCCGGCAGCCACGCGGGCGCGCTGGCGCGGGCGATAGAGCGCCTACAGGCCACGCTGGCTGGCGGCCACGAGCCCGGCTTGCCGCTGCGCGATGCCTTCGTCGTCGCCCTCGACGGGCTCATCCGCGAGGCCCTGCGCCCGCAGGACGGCGACCCGGCGTTCCAGGCGGCCGTGCTGGCCTACCGCCTGCCCGTGGTGCGCGAGTACCTGGCGCTCAATGGCGGCGCGACGGCCGACCGGCGCAGGGTACAGGCCGTGGTCGACGCGCTGGCACATCCCGCCAAGCCCGCGCGCCTGCCGCCCGGCCAGGCGCGGACGCGGCTGGCGCGGCTGCATGCCGCGACGATGGCGGCAGACTGGGGGCTGGTGGCGCATCTCGCGCACGCGTTGCCGGCCCTGCCGGAGGTGGCTCTGGCCGACGGCCTGGCCTCGACCTTGCGCGCCCTGGCCGACGATCCCGCGCTGGCCCGCCTGTGCCGGATCGAGGCGCTGGGGCGGGATCCGGCGGTATGCCGCTATCGAGAGATCCGCGCCCGGCTCGGGCCGCGCGCCGGCAGTGCCGAAGCCACCGCCCAGGCCCGGCTCGCCCGGCAACGCGGTATCGCGGTCGAAACGCAGGCGGCGCGCGCGCTGCGGGCCGTGGCGCACTACCTGGACCGCATTGAAGGCGCCGCGACGGCGGGCATGACCCCGCGCCACCAGGTCGTGACGTCGCTACGGGTGCCGGCCAGCCTGGCGGCCGCCACGGACCGGGCCAAGACCGAATGGGATGCGGTCCTGCTCAGGCGCGCCGACCCGGCGCCCGCCGATGCGGTGCCTCTCTGGGATATCTGTCTGGTGATCGAGGCCAAGGCCTCGGTGGAGGCCGCCACCACCGACCTGCCACGGCTGTTGCGCGGGCTGCGCCTGCTGGCGCGCGCACAGCCGGACCAGGCGTATGCATTTTCCACCCAGCAAGGCGTGATCCAGGTGCGCGGGACATCGCTGGCGGCGTTGCCGGTAGCGGAAGCCACCCTGGCGGAGCAGGTGCTGTACTGCAGCGACGCGCCAGCCGATGCTCCCCAAGCGGGACTGCACGCGGCCAGCCGGATGCAATTGCTGTCCGCGCCGACCTGTCTGGCCTATGCCGCCGCGTTGGGCGAGGGCCAGGCCGTGGACCAGGACATGCTGGCGCCGCTCTGGCAGGCGTTGTGGCGCGAGGCCCGCTGGCAGCCGGTGTTGAACCTGGCCGCCATGCGCCAGCTGGCACGGTCCCTGATGGTGCACCCGGACGACCTGCTGGCGACCGTGGCGCAACGGTCCGCGCCTGCAGGCGCGTCAGCTTGAGCGCGGCCGGAACAATCCGCCGACCGGATCGGGCACAATGAGGCTTTTGCCCCGCCCTCACATGCGCCCGCCCGTCCCGCCCTCCTCCCGCGCGCTGCCCGCCACGCCGGCGCGGCCGGTCGCGCCGCTGGACCCGTCGGCCCTGGACGCGGCCACCGAGGCCGCGGTGCGTGCCCTGCTGCGCGAAGGCAGTTCGGCCAACACCGAGACCGCCTATCGCGCCGCCATGCGCTACTGGGCCGCCTGGTATGCCCTGCGCTTCGGCCAGCCGCTGGCCCTGCCGGTGGCGGCGCCCGCCGTGGTGCAATTCGTGGTCGACCATCTGCAGGTCCAGGGCGCCGATGGCCTGCGCCACGGCCTGCCGGAGCAGATCGACCAGCGGCTGATGGCGCAAGGCGTCAAGGCGCGCCCCGGGCCGCTGTCGCTGAACACGGTGCTGCACCGGGTGGCGGTGCTGTCCAAGGCGCACGCCTTGCAGGAACTGATCAACCCCTGCCGCCACGAACAGGTGGCGACGCTGCTGTCGCGCGCCCGGCGCGCCTATGCCCGGCGCGGCGACCTGCCCGTGAAAAAACCGGCGCTGACCCGCGCGCCATTGCAGGCGCTGCTGGGCACCTGTGACGATTCGCTCGAAGGCCTGCGCGACCGCGCCTTGCTGCTGTTCGCCTGGGCCAGCGGCGGGCGGCGGCGCTCGGAGGTGGTGCGCGCCACCACGGCCAATACGCTGCGCACGCCGCAGGGCTATCTATATGCGCTGGCGCACTCCAAGACCAACCAGGAGGGTTCGGCGCGCGCGGACAACATCAAGCCGATCGTCGGCGCCGCCGCGCTCGCGCTCGACGCCTGGCTGGCCGCGGCGGGGATCACCGAGGGCCCCCTGTTCCGGCGGGTGCGGCGCGGCGGCGTGATCGGCGAACCGCTGGCCGCCGCCGCGGTGCGCGATATCGTCGTCAAGCGCAGCCGCCTGGCCGGGCTGGAGGAGCCGTTTTCAGCCCACAGCCTGCGCTCGGGTTTCGTCACCGAGGCTGGGCGCCAGAACGTGCCGCTGGCGGAAACCATGGCCATGACAGGACACGCCAGCGTGGCCACGGCGATGAGCTACCACCGTGCCGGCGCCGTGATGCAGTCGCGCGCGGCGCGATTGCTCGATGCCGCCGACGAGGCACTGCCGGACGCCTGAAGCGGCGCGCCGGTTCCGGGTCCGCGCACACTTGAATACAATGGCGGCTGCCGGCGCCGGGGCGCGCCGCGCGTGCCCCGAGGTCCAAGCCTGCTGTGTCTTCCCTGCGAATCAATCTGCGCGGCCTGGTGCTCGCGCTCACGGTGTTCAGCGCCGTTGCCGCCACCGCCAATGCCCTGTATGCCAGCTATCGGCTGCAACGCGAACAACTCATTGCCAACACGCTGGAGGCGAACCGGGTCTATGCGGCCAAACTGGCCGAAAGCGCCAGCAGCTTCCTCAAGGCCGCGCAGCGCCAGTTGGGCTACAGCGCGCGCCACATCGCCGGCCAGATGGACGTGCCCGGGTTGCTGGCGGCCGAAGTGCTGCGGATACAGGAGCAAAGCGACAGCTTCAACTCGGTGGGCGTGGTCGGGGCCGACGGGCTGATCCTGGCCACCACGCAAAGATTCCGCAGCTTCCTTGGCGCCCGCGTCGACAGCCCGGGCAGCCGCGCCGCGCTGCAATCGCGCCAACCGGAAATCAGCAAGCCCTACGTGTCGATCGCGGGCAATCTGCTGATCAACCTGTCCTATCCGATCATCGCGGCCGATGGCCGCTTCCTGGGCTACATCGCGGGCACCCTGCACTTGCGCAAAGATAGCGCTCTGGAAGATCTGTTGGGCCGCCATCACTACACCGACGGGTCATACATCTATGTGGTGGACGGGGACGGCCGGCTGATCTATCACATCAATCCGGAACGGATCGGCGAGGTGGTAACGGGCAACCCGGTAATCGATGCGGTGGTCAAAGGCCAGGCCGGCGCCCGGCGCCTGGTCAATTCGCAAGGCGTGGACATGCTGGCCGGCTACGCGCCGGTGCCCACCAGCGGCTGGGGCGTGGTGGCGCAGCGCTCCACCACGGTGACGCTCACGCCGCTGAACGACCTGCTGTGGGCCTTGCTGGGTTATGCCGCGCCCCTGGCCGTGGTGTTCCTGTTGGCGCTTTGGTGGTGCGCGCGGCAGATCTCGCTGCCGCTGTCGCAACTGGCCACCAATGTCGAACACCACGACGTCGCGGTGGCGATGCAGCGCGTCAAGTCCGTCAAGGCCTGGTATTTCGAGGCGGAACGCCTCAAGCGCGCGGTGATCTGGAGCTTCACCAGCCTGCAAGAAAAAATCGGCAAGCTGAACCTGGCCAGCATCACCGATCCGCTGACCGGGCTGCGCAACCGGCGCGGCACCCAGGACGCGGTGGATCAACTGCAGGCCAGCGGCACGGCGTTCTCGGTGGTGGCGCTGGACATCGACCACTTCAAGCGCGTCAACGACACGCACGGTCACACTGCCGGCGACAAGGTGATCCAGAACGTGGCCCAGCTGATGCGCGACAGCTCGCGCCCCGGCGACATCCTGTGCCGCAATGGCGGCGAGGAATTCCTGATCCTCCTGCCCGGGGTCGGCCCGGCCGAGGCAATGATCGTGGCCGAGCGACTGCGCCAGCGCATCGCCGAGCGCGACATCACCCCGGTGGGCAGCGTGACCGTGTCGGCCGGCGTGGCGCAGTGGCCGGCCTGTGGACCGGATGTGTTGCAGGCGTTCCATGCCGCCGACGCCGCCCTGTACAGCGCCAAGCAGCAAGGCCGCAATCGGGTGGTGCTGCACGGCGCGGCCTAGCCGCGCGCCAACAGCGCGCCAGGCGGCGTCGGGGCGGCGGACCCCAAGGCATGGCCGGCCGCGCAGGCGCGGTTGCCAAATCCCGCGCGACGAACTATAAGACCTCGACCTAACTTGAGGTCAACACCATGGCGGCCGACAAGCCGATCGATATCACACGCGTCATGACCGTGGGCGAAGTGGCCCGGCGTAGCGGCGTGCCGGTCTCCACGATCCACTTCTACGAATCCAAGGGGCTGATCCACAGCTCGCGCAGCGACGGCAACCAGCGGCGCTTTCCCGGCATCGTGCTGCGCTACATCGCCATCATCAAGGTGGCGCAGCGCACCGGCATACCGCTGGAGGAAATCCGCGAGGCCATGGCGCGCTTTCCGCAGGACAGCCAAAAGCTCACGCCGGCGCAATGGAAAGCCCTCTCGTCGCAGTGGCGCGCCAACCTGGACGAGCGCATCCGCAAGCTGACCCGGCTGCGCGATGAACTGGACAGTTGCATCGGTTGTGGCTGCCTGTCGCTGCGGGACTGCCCGCTGCGCAATCCCGACGACGTGCTGGGGCGCGACGGGCCGGGTCCGCGCATTCTGGAACGCCCCTAGCCGCCGGGCCGGGCGCGCCGGCACGATGCCAAGCCGCGCCTTCAGCGTGATCGGGCGGGGCAACATTACGCATCAATTGCGGCCGGCGGCGCAATCAACGACCTTCGATTGCAATAGTGTTGCGCAATCCGCCGAGATACTTGCGGCCCGGCGCGCCGCCGGAGTCGCAGGCCTGGTAATTACAGTATCCTGCGCGCTCTGACACATCGCATCAGGCCGGCCCACCCGTATGTTGCGCAGTAGATTTTCCATCAAGTCGCTCGAGCGCTATTTCTTGATATTGGCGGCCGGCGTATTGCTGCCAATGTCGGTCTTGACCGCAATCCTGCTGATCCAGAGCCGCGCGGCCTACCTTTCCACCACCGATGCGTTGCGGGCATTCCAGGAAGTGCGGGCCACGCTTCTCGCGATGGAAAGGGTATCGGCCGAACGCGGCCCGATGAATGCCGCGCTGGGCTCGACCCGCCCGGTCAACCAGCGCCTGCTCGATGCGCTGCAGGCAGCCCGTGTCCGCAGCGACACCAGCATCGCCAACCTGCTGGCCCTCTACCGCGCCCCGCGGCATCCGGACGGCGCCAGGGAGTTCAACAACATCCAGCGCATCCGCTACGCCCTGCTCCAGGCGCGCGCGGATGCCGATGCCTTGATCATGTCGCCGCGCGCCACGATGTCGGGCCAGCGCGTGCTCGAAGCGGTCGACGGCATGGTCGCGTTGGTCCCGGCATTGCAGTTGACCATGGCCGACAGCGTCCGCGTGGTGGTGCAACACGAGCTCGACGCCCCGCACCTGTTGACCCCGGCCCTGCTGGCCAGCGATCTGCGCGAACAAGCCGGCCTGCTGGGCTCGACCTTCACCCCCGCGCTGACCAAGCAGCGCCGCCTGACCGAGACGGATCAGTTTCGCATGGAGCGGGTGCTCGGACGCATCGACCAGTTGCGCGACCTGCTCGAAGCGCGGCTGGCGCCCAGGCCGGACCTGCGCGCCTCGCGGCTCTATGCCGAAATGCGAAGCTTGTATTTCGGCGAGGCGCTGCGCTACCTGGCGCGGGTGCGGGATACCGCCGCACTGCGGCCGGAAGGCGCCGACGTCACCGCGGCCGAACTGGCCGCGACCTATGTGCCGCTGATGCAGACCATTACCCAGTTCCGCGACCTGATGCTGGACGAGATGGAACAGAGCATTCACGCACATCGTACCGAGGCGATCCGCCTGTTGGTGACCACCCTGGTCGCCGCCGCCGCGCTGACGGCCGCGCTGATGCTCGCGCTGCGGCAATTCCGGCGGCGCGTGATCCGACCGTTCGTGCAGGCGACCCGCATCATCGGCGCCATTGCCGACGGCACGACGGCCGCGCCGATTCCCGTAGGCAAGTACCGTGGCGAGGTCGATGGCATGTTCGCGGCCTTGAGCGTGCTCAAAGACAATGCCGCGGCGCGCCGCCAGGTGGAGCGCGAACGCGACCGGCTGATCGTCGATCTGGCCGTGATGGCCGAAACCGATTTCCTGACCGGCCTGCTCAACCGCCGCGCGTTCGAGAGCCGCTTCGAACAGACGCTGGAACAATGGCGCGGCTCGCACGCCGTGCTGGCGTTCATCCTGTTCGATATCGACGATTTCAAGGGCATCAACGACACCTATGGCCATGCCAGCGGCGATGCGGCCCTGAAGGTCGTGGCCGACCTGTGCCGCCAGACCTGGCGCCACAGCGACGTGGTGGCCCGCGTCGGCGGCGAGGAGTTCGCGGTGCTCTGCCACGCGCCGACCTCCGACCAGGCGGTCGACGCCGCCGAACGGATGCGCCTGCGCATCGCCCAGGCCAGCGTGCGCGCAGAGGGCGGCGCAGTGTTCGCGTTGACGGCCAGCTTCGGCGTGGCCTGCGTGCAATGGCGCCATGCCACCGCGGCCGACACGCTGTTCCGGCGCGCCGACGAACTGCTGTACCGCGCCAAGACCGGAGGCAAGAACCGCGTGGTGCGGGGCGATGTGGTGTGAGGCCGGTTCGACCGGCCTACCCGCGCATACCGGCCGGCATCAGGCGGCGCAGCCGTTAGCGACCACCGCCAGGGTCGCATCGAACGCAAAGCAAAAGGCCCGGGCCCGGCGCAATACCGGGCTCGGGCCTTGGGGCTCCGCTTCCAACCGTCCAACTACCCGGGCAGGCAGTTCACGATCGATGCGGCGCTTTTTTGCTGGCTGGGGTCAGGCCGGCGTGCGAGCGGCGTTGCGCTCCTGAGCCGGTTCGGCGGGCGCCGGGCGGGAGGTGGTTTCAGGATCCGGACGGGTGTCGGGTGCCTTCCAGTTCAGCGGCGGAATCTCGAAGCGCGTCTTCTTGCTGATTGGTTGGGACATGTGCGTACTCCTGTGTGCGGTGTCGGCCTGCCCCGCGCAGGCGCACGACTCGGGTAACCAGCGCGCCCGGGGATGCTGGCGGAAAAATGCGGGAAAAGCATCAGGAACGGGCGCCAGGGCGTGGCCCTGGGGTCGTCGGCGTAGGCGTGCTGCCAACCGGCAGCGCGGCGCGGGGTCGCGCAGAAAAATGCCGGATTGTTGCACGACGAATCAATCATTTTAGTCTTAAATGACTGATATTGCAAGCACTTTGAATGCTTGCAATGTATCCGGATGGGCCCGGCAGAGGCTCGGCGCCCCTCCGCGGGGCCTGACTATTCTGGTGACGCGGCGCCGGCATCGCCCGGCGCCGCGCCATGGCCATCGATATGGCCCAACGGCCGACCTGGATCGAGCCGGTCGCGCACGCGCTGCTTGAGCACCTTGGCCTCGGGAAAGCCGCCGTCGCGCTTGCGATCCCAGATCAACTCGCCCTCGTAGGTAATCTGGAAGACGCCGCCGGTGCCGGGCTGCAGCGCCACTTCGCCCAGGTCGGTGGCGAACGTGGACAGCAGTTCCTGGGCCATCCAGCCGGCGCGCAGCAACCATTGGCATTGCGTGCAGTAGAGGATGACGATGCGAGGACGGAGCGTGGCGGTGGACATGACGCGGATCATTCCAGGCCCGCCATGCCTGGGCGGCGGCGGGCGATAGTGGTGGATAATGCCAGGTTTTTCCGGGCGCGCATGCGCCTTGAGCCTGCCAATGAAGTCTGCATTATCGCCCCAAGGCCAACGCTGGCTGATCGGCCTCCTGATGGGCCTGGTCACCCTGACGCCGATGGGCATCGACATCTACCTGCCTTCCCTGCCCGCCATGGCGGCCGGATTTGGCCAACCGATCAATGCGCTGCAAAGCAGCATCACTCTGTTCATCTTTTCGGTCGGCATCGGCCAGATCCTGATCGGTCCGTTGGCCGACCGTTACGGCCGCCGACCGGTGGCGCTGGGCGGCGCGCTGGCCTACCTGGCCGGTTCGGCGCTGGGTGCCGCGGCCGCTTCGCTGGAGCTGTTCTACGTGGCGCGCGTGATCCAGGGCCTGGGCGCTTGCTCGGCATCGCTGGTGGCCTTCGCGGCGGTGCGCGACCGCTTCAGCCCCGCGGTGGGCGCGCGGGTGTACAGCTACCTGAATGGCGCGCTGTGCACCGTGCCGGCGCTGGCGCCGATGCTGGGCGGCGCGCTGGCGCTGCACGCGGGCTGGCGCAGCACGTTCGTCTTCATGGCGCTGTTCGCCCTGGCGCTGACCTTCCTGCTTGCCTGGCGCTTTCGGGAGACCCGCGCCGCCGCGCCCGCCGTGGGCACCCCCTTGTATAGCGCCAGCCGCTACGCGCCGATCGTCGCCAGCGGCCGCTTTCTGTATTTCGCCGTGTTCGGCATGGCCGGCATGGCGATGATCCTGGTGTTCGTGTCCGCCGCGCCGGTGGTGCTGGTGCAGCAGCTGGGTTATGGCGAGCTGGGCTTTTCCGCCTGGTTCGGCGGCAACGCCGCCATCAACATCGCGGCGTTCTTCCTGGCTCCCGTATTCATCGCCCGTTTCGGCCGCTACGCCATGCTGCGGGTCGGCATGGCGGCGCTGCTGCTGGCCGCGCTGCTCCATCTGGCCGCGTGGCGCTGGGCCCCGGCGGCCGCCTGGATATTCATGCTGCCGGTGGTGGTGCTGACGGTCGGCTTCTCGCTGGCGCTGGGCTCGGCGCTGAGCCTGGCTCTGGAACCCTTTGCGCAACGCGCCGGCACCGCCGCTGCGGTCTACGGCCTGTTCCAGATGAGCGGCTCGGCCGTCATCGCCACCGCCCTACTGGATCGGGGCGTGGCGCCACAGGCGGCGATGGGCCTGATTGGCGTGCTGATCGTGGCGCCGCTGCTGTGCCTGTCGGGCGTGATGGCGCGGCGTGTGGCCGCGTCCGCGCGCTGAAGCCGGTCCTGGCGATCCTGCGCCTCAGGCCGGCGCGCGCGGCGCGCTCGACAGGTGCATCAGCCAAGCGCCGCCGACGATCAGGGCGGCGCCCATCACGCGTCCGGGGTTGAGCGCGCTACCCGCGAAGCCCACCAGCGCATAACGATCCAGTAGCAACGCCGCCAGCATCTGGCCAGCGATCACCGCCGCCAGGAAAGCGCCGGCCCCCAGGCGTGGCGCCAAGATCAGCGCCGCCGTGATGTAGAACACGCCGGCCAACCCGCCACTCCAGCCCCACCAGGGCAGTTGCCCGATGTCGCCGAAACTGGGCGCGGGCACCCGCAGCAACGCCATCACCACCATGGCCGCGACCGCGCTGATCGCCAGCGATGCCATGGTGGCCCACAACGGATGGCCCAGATGACGCCCCAGCGCGGCATTGGCGCCGGCCTGGACCGGCACCAGCGCACCGGCCAGGACCGCGGCGGGGATGGCAAAAAGCGTCGAGGAATTCATGGCAAGACTCCGATTCATGAGGAATTGGCGTTATTCTCATATTCGCAAAACGTTTAATCCAATTCGATTTTTGCCTATTCAACATGCAGCCAACGAATAATTTGCGGGCCATCGACCTGAACCTGCTTGTCGTGCTCGATGCCCTGCTGCATGAACGCCACCTGACCCGCGCGGCTGCCCGCCTCCCGATGAGCCAACCGGCCATGAGCCACGCGCTGGCGCGGCTGCGGCTGTTGCTGGGAGATCCCCTGTTCCATCGCGCCCGTGGCGGCCTGCGGCCAACGCCGTATGCGCTGGCGCTGGAAGCCCCGCTGCGCGAGGTGCTGGCCCAGGTGCGTCGCCTGCTGGCGGGCGCGGTTTTCGAGCCGGCGGCCAGCCGACGCGCCTTCCGGCTGGCGATGTCCGACTACGGCGCCAGCGTGACGCTGCCGCCGCTGATGCGGCGCCTGCGACGCGAGGCCCCCGGCATCGACCTGGAGATCAGTTACGCCAGCCGCGGCGGCATGATTGCCGGCGTGGCCGATGGCCAGCTCGATCTGGCGCTGTCGGTATTCGGCGAAACGCCGGCCGACATCCGCCGCGCCGTGCTGTTTCACGAGGGGTTCGTGTGCGCGGCCGATGCCGGCCGGGGCGTGCCGGCCACGCTGGAAGACTATCTGGCGCGGCCACACGTGCTGGTTGCCGCCAGCCAGGACCAGCGCGCCGCGGAAGTGGATGCCGCGCTGGCGCGGCTGGGCCACGCGCGCCGCGTTGCGTTACGCCTGCCGCATTGGACCGCGGCGCCCGCCGCGCTGGCCGGCACCGACCTGGTGTTGACGGTGGCGCGGCGCACGCTCGACCTGGCGCCGCCGGGCGTGGCCGTGGCGCCGGTGCCCTTCCCGATCGAGCCGCTGGCGTTCGAGATGATCTGGCACGAACGCGCCGATGGCGATGCCGGCCTGGGGTGGTTGCGCGGCCTGTTGAGCCAGATGCTGGCCTGACCGCTGATTCCGGCGCCGGCGAACGACCGCCCGCGCGCCGCCTCGCCATTGGCCTACTATCGAGGCATCGCCCTTTTCCCGGAGATGTCATGGCCCTCGATTCCCCGGCGCAAGCCCCCCTGTTGACGCGTACCTTGAGCGACGGCGTCGCCACGCTGTGCCTGAACCGTCCTGCCCAGTTCAATGCCCTGTCCGAAGGCCTGCTGGACGCGTTGCGCGCCGAGATCGACACGCTGGCGCGCGAGCCGTCGCTGCGCTGCGTGGTGCTGGAAGCCGCCGGGCGCGCCTTCTGCGCCGGCCACGACCTGCGAGAAATGCGCAGCCAGCCATCGTTCGACTATTACCTGGCGCTGTTCCGCAAGTGCGGCGGCGTGATGCAGGGCCTGCAGGCATTGCCGGTGCCGGTCATCGCCAAGGTGCGCGGCATCGCTACCGCGGCGGGCTGCCAACTGGTGGCCAGTTGCGACCTGGCGGTGGCCGCCGACGATGCGCGCTTTGCCGTGTCCGGCATCAACGCCGGCCTGTTCTGCTCGACCCCCGCGGTGGCGCTCAGCCGCAACGTGTCGGCCAAGCGCGCCTTCGAGATGCTCGTCACCGCCCGCTTCATCGACGCGCCGCAGGCGCTGGACTGGGGCCTGCTGAACGATGTGGCTCCCGCCGCCGAACTGGACGCGCGCGTGCGGGCCCTGGTCGACGTCATCGTGGCCAAGAGCCCGGCTGCGATCCGCTACGGCAAGCGCATGTTCTACGCCCAGCGCCAGATGCCGCAAGCGGAGGCCTATGACTACGCGGCCGAGGTCATGGCGCGCAACATGATGGAGGAAGACGCCGCTGAAGGCATCGATGCCTTCCTGCAGAAGCGCGCGCCGCGCTGGCGCCAGTGAGGGCGGCTGCGGCATGCGCCCGCCGCGTGACGGCGCGCTGGCGGGTTCACGCCAGCCAGCCCAGCCCCCAGCCTGCCGCCGCCGCGGCCAGCACCACCCACAGCGGCGACCAGCGCGCATAGACCAGCAGGCCGAACAACGCCAGCGCCAGGCCGAAATCCGCCTTGGTCAGGACCGCCTGGGTCCAGACCGGGTCGTATAGCGCCGCCAGCAAGATGCCCACCACCGCCGCATTCACGCCCGCCACCATGTTGCGCACACCCGGGCGCCGCCGCAGGCTCTCCCAGAACGGCAGGGCCGCCGCCACCAGCAGCGCGCCCGGCAGGAAGATCGCCACCAGCATGAGCACGCCGCCGGCCCACCCCGCCACCGGGCCGGACGATGCCGCGCCGAGAAAGGCGGCAAAGGTGAACAGGGGCCCCGGCAGCGCCTGCGCGATGCCGTAGCCCGCGAGAAATTCCGCCCCAGGCACCATGCCCCCGCCGACCGCGGCCGTTTCCAGCAAGGGCAGCACCACATGGCCGCCGCCGAACACCAGCGCGCCGGCGCGGTAGAAGCCCGCCAATTGTGCCGCCAGCGGCGTGCCCGACAGATGGGCCCATAGCGGCAGCGCCGCCAGCGTCAGACCGAACAGCGCCAGGCAGACATAGCCAGCGGTACGCGAAGCGCCCTGCGTCCGGTTCGACAGCAGCGGCCGCGGCGGCACTTGCAGCAGCACGGCGCCGGCCACCGCACCCAACAGGATGGCCCCCATCTGCCCCAGCGCGGTCGGCAATGCCACGCAGATCAAGGCAGACACGATGGCCAGCGCCGCGCGCGGCCGGTCCGGACAGAGTGAGCGCCCCATGCCCCACACCGCCTGGGCGACGATCGCCACTGCCGCCACTTTCAGTCCATGCACCGCCGGCGCGCCCGCCAGCCCGCCGAACCGGGCCAATCCCAGGCCCAGCAGAATCATCGCCAGCGCCGAAGGCAGCGTGAACGCGAGCCAGGCGGCCGCCATGCCGGTCCATCCGGCCCGCCGCAGGCCCAGCGCCATGCCGACCTGACTGCTGGCCGGCCCCGGCAGGAATTGGCATAACGCGACCAGGTCGGAAAACGCATAGTCGTCAAGCCAGCGGCGCCGCTCGACGAATTCCTCGCGGAAGTACGCCAGGTGGGCCACCGGTCCGCCAAAGGCGGTCAGCCCCAGCCGCAGGAAGGCCAGGAACACCTCCGCGCAGGAACCGCGCGCGGCCGGGATGGTTTCACTGGCGGCCGGCCTGCTGGCGACGCGTTCATCATGGAAAGGCGGTGGCTGCGACATGAAGGAAAGCACTCGAAGACAGCGGCGGCCCCGGGATCGTGGCGCGCCATTCCCAAGCTTATAGCCGGGCAGCGCGGGCGTTTCAATCGTCCGGTCGGACCGATTCGGGCAAATCACTACAAGAATTTTCACAAATTCAATACAAAATCCGTCGGATCGGCGACTGGGCGATCTGTAGCATCTGCCGGCCCACCACGATGGATCGAAGCGCCCGGCTGGCGGATGTGCGGCCCTCGCGCCCACAGGAATACCCGCATGCTCAAGTTCACGATCCGCATTTTCGTGGTCGCCGCCATTGCCTACATCGCCGCTTCACAACTGGTGAACCGCAGCCTGGGCTATCTGCTCGAATCGATCAGCGCCGACCTCTCCTATCAGGCCGTGCGGGGACAGATGTATGCCCTGCACAAGGAACTCGATCCGGTAGAGCCCGAATCCCGCGCCGCCTTCATCCGCGATTCGCTGCGGCCGCACTACGGCCTGGAACTCCGACTGCTGACGCCGGAGCGCGTCGATGCCACCGACCAGGAACGGCGGGACCTGGCCACGCGCGGCTTCATCATGCGCGACGAATACAACACCTATCTGGCGCCCTTGCCGGGGGACCCGCCCCAATGGCTGGAAATGCGCCTGCCGGACGAACCGGCCCTGGAAAAATGGATCACCTGGGGTGCCTGGCTGGCGCTCAGCATGGTGCTGGCGGTCGTGCTGCTGTTGTTGTGGGCCCTGCCGGTATGGCGCGACCTGGACGCGCTGCGCAACGCCACGCTGCGCATGGGCCAGGGCGATCTCGGCGTGCGCGTGCGGCTGTCGCACTTTTCCGGTATCCGCCACGTCGGCGAGAGCTTCAACCAGATGGCCGAGCGCATCGCCGCGCTGGTCGACAACCAACGCAGCATGACCAACGCCGTGTCGCACGAACTGCGCACGCCGCTGGCGCGCCTGTCATTCGAGGTCGACATGCTGGGCCAGGCGCAATTCCAGTCCCGCCGCGCGCACATCCTGCAGGATATGCGCGCCGACATCGGCGAACTCGAAGCCATGGTCGACGAGTTGCTGGTCTATGCGCGGCTGGAACGGCCGACCGACGACATCGTCAAGCAGGAGACCGTGGATGTGCGCGACTGGCTGGGCGAGGCCCTGGCGCAGGTGGCGCACCAGGCCGATGCCCGCGGCGTACGCTGCCACGTGCGCGAGGGCTTGCCGGCCCACGTGCAGTTGCATCCCCGCTACATGAGCCGGGCCCTGCTGAACCTGGTACAGAACGCGGTGCGCTACGCCAGCGGGCGCATCGAGATCTCGTTGCGCAGTTGCCCGGTCGGCGGCTATGAGCTGATCGTGGACGACGACGGCCCCGGGGTCGCGCCGGCCGACCGCGAACGAATTTTCGAACCCTTCATCCGCCTGGACGAGAGCCGCGACCGCGGCACCGGCGGCGCCGGCCTCGGGCTGGCCATCGTCAGGCGCGTCGCGCTCAGCCACCGGGGCACAATCGAGGTGCAGCACAGCCCGCTGGGCGGGGCGCGCTTCGTCCTGCGCTGGCTGTCGACGCCGGCGGCGGACTGATCCGGTCCGCGCGGCGCTAGGCGGCGGCCTCGGACCGCCGGGCATGGATCTGGTCGATGCGCAGGCCGTCGCGCCGCGTGATCTCGAAACGCCAGTCGCGCCACGCAATCACGTCGCCGCTCTCGGGAATGCGGCCCTCGGCCCGCAGCAGGCGGCCGGCCAGCGTGGCATCGCCCGCGTCATCGGCCAGCTCCGCCGCCTCCAGCAGCCGCGCCGCCTCGGCCAGCGCCAGGCGGCCGTCGAGCAGCCACGAGCCATCCGACAATTGCAGCGCCTCGGGCGGGGCCTCGGCATGTTCCGGCAGCTCTCCGGCCACCGCGGTCAACACGTCCATCGGCGTCACCAGACCCTCGCACACTCCGTGCTCGTCGACCACGATCAGCATGTGGTCGCGCGAGGCGCGCAATTCCTCCAGCACCTTGAGCACCGGCGTGGTTTCCATGACATAGCGCGGCTCGCGCGCCAGTTCCACCAGGTCGATCGGCCCCGGGTTCTGCAACAGCGGCAGCACGTCCTTGAAATGCAGCACGCCCAGCACATTGGCCGGATCACCCGCGCACAAGGGCAGGCGCGAGTGGCCGGAGGCGAACTTGCGCACGATAAGGTCGGGCGTGTCGGCCACATCCAGCCACACCATGTCGCCGCGCGACACCATGATGGCGCGCACGTCATGGGCGCCGATCGCCAGCACGCGCTCGATCATCGAGCTTTCTTCGGGCGCGAAAGCCGGCTCCCCCTCCGCGCTGTCGACCAGCGCCACCACTTCGTCGGCCTGCTGCGGCGCCGGGCCGCCCCGGCCGGCGCGCAACAGCCGCAGCACGGCCTGCGCGGTGCGCTGGCGGCGGCCCAGGGCGTGCGTGCCCTTGGCCCGATTGCGGCGCGCCAGCTGGTTGCACAGCTCGATCAGGATCGAGAAGCCGATCGCGGCATACAGGTAGCCCTTGGGCACGTGGAAACCCAGGCCTTCGGCCACCAGGCTGAAGCCGATCATCAGCAGCAGGCCCAGGCACAGGATCACCACGGTCGGGTGGCGCGCCACGAAGCCCATCAGCGGCCGGCTGGCCAGCATCATCACGGCCATCGCCACCACCACCGCGATCATCATGATGCTCAGATCCTGCACCATGCCGACCGCCGTGATCACCGAGTCCAGCGAGAACACCGCGTCCAGCACCACGATCTGCAGGATCACCTGCCAGAACACCGCGTGCTGGACCTTCTGGCCCGTGTCGTGGCCGCTGCTGCCCTCGACCCGCTCATGCAGTTCCATGGTGCCCTTGAACAGCAGGAACAGGCCGCCCAGGATCAGGATCAGGTCGCGCCCCGAGATCTCGGCGCCCAACAGCGTGAACAGCGGCGCGGTCAGCGTCACCACCCAGGCGATGCTGGCCAGCAGGCCCAGCCGCATCACCATCGCCAGCGTCAGGCCGATCAGGCGGGCGCGGTTGCGCTGCGCCGGCGGCAGCTTGTCGGCCAGAATGGCGATGAACACCAGGTTGTCGATACCCAGCACGATTTCAAGAATGACCAGCGTTGCCAGGCCAAGCCAGGCGGTCGGGTCGGACATCCAGTCAAAGATCATCAACATTCCACAAAAAGGTTCGGGCGCGGACAGGCGCCCGGCAGGCGGGGTCCGTCGCCAGCGACGAAGGGCAAGAGAGCGGGCGGGATCGCCAGGCCGCGAGGGGCTGGCGCACAACGGGGGGCGGCGCCCGGCCGCCTATGCGCGGCGTGGGCGCGGCGCCGGGCGCGGGGGCAGACGGCCGCAAACGGCCGGAAGCCGGAAGCCGGCTGAAGGGAAGACAGGGGCGCCGCTGCGGCAGCGGCGCCTTGGCAGGAGGAGGCTCGTCGGTCATAGATGGCGAAACCGTCGGTGCTGGCGGGCAAGCACCGGGCGGGTTCCGCCTTGCTCTCATTCTTTCAACAAGCTGAATAATACCTGAACCGTAGTCACGGCCAACGCGTGGCGCGCGCAGCCGTCGCACAGTCTGATTTTCTTCTTGGTGTTTTCCCTAGTTCCTTTTTATAATCGCGGCACTTTCAACCCCCAGAGACCATTGTGGACAACGACGGATGTAGTCGATACACGACTGCTTGCGCCGCTTGACGCAGGAACCTCCGCAGCCTTGCCTGCCGGGTCCTGCGTAAAGCCAGGACGCGGCCTCCGGCTCCGGCAGCCCCGCTGCCCCGGTCCGGACCCATCCCCTAACCCGCTTGCCGATGCCGCCGCGTGCCTTGCCACGCGCCGCCCGGCCCTGCGGCGCACGCATGTGGACCTTCCACCGTACTCCCCCAAGGAGACGATCATGCGCATCAAGAAATTCCTGCCCTTCCTGGACGGCGCCGCCACCGTGCGCGATGCCGGCGCGGCACGCCCGGCGGCCGTGACCTACCAGTTCACCATCGTCAGCCTCGCCGACACGCTCAACGTACTGCGCAAACAGCTGTACCGCGAATTGCAGGCACTGGACCTGCGCGTGCTGAGCGTACGCATCTCGCGCCAGGAGGCCGGCCAGCTCGCCAGCACCACCGTCACGCTGCATTGCCCGCCGCCCCTGCGCGGCCCGCTCAACGCCATTGCCCTGCGCCTGGGCCAGAGCCCCGATGTGCGCCGGATCCATTGGGAAAGCGCGGACGGCGCCCGCATCGCCGTGCTGCCGGCCTGAACCACGGCAAAGCGCCTGTCATGTAAGGCCCGTACAAATGCCTGCTCATCGCGCGCGTGGCGGCCTTGCTGCTGCGCTGGCCGATTGCGAGAACAAAATGAAGAACTTCGAAAACATCCAACTGCTGACGCTGGCCAATACCCTCATCAGCCTGGCCGCGGCCTTCGTGCTGGGTTCCATCGTCGGCTTCGAGCGCCAATACCGCCAACGCACCGCCGGGCTGCGCACCAACGCGCTGGTGGCGGTGGGCGCGGCCATTTTCGTGGACATGGCGTTCCGCGTCGGCGGCGCGGACGGCGGCGCGCGCGTCATCTCGTATGTGGTGTCGGGCGTCGGCTTCCTGGGCGCGGGCGCCATCATGCGCGAAGGCGGCAGCATCCGCGGCCTGAATACCGCGGCCACGCTGTGGGGCTCGGCCGCCATCGGCGCCTGCGCCGGCGCCTCGCTGCTTCTGGAAGCGCTCGCGGCCACCGGGTTCGTGCTGGCGGCCAACACGCTGCTGCGCCCCGTGGTCAGCTACATCAACCGCCAGCCGGTCGACGCGCAGACCACGGAAGTGACCACCGTGATCCACGTCATTGCCCACCTCGACCAGCGCCAGGCCGCCATGGCCGTGCTCGAGGACGTGCTGGAAGCCGAGCAATTGCCGCTGTCGGAACTGAAGATCGACCAGTTCGGCGAGAACGAAGTCGAGATCGAGGCGGCCTTGAGCGAAGCCTCCGTCGACGAGCTCGACCTGGACCGCGTCACTGCCCGCATCGCCGCGGCGCCGGGCGTGCGCACCGCGTTCTGGGCCGCTCGCACGGTGTAGCCCCGCCCGTTGCCGCCGCCGCGCGCCGGTTTCCTTTGGCGGCGACTGGCCCTAGAATGGGCGCCGATCATGCGCCGCCCATTCCCCTGCCTCACTCGTCATGCCGCCTGCCTCTGGCTGGTGGCGGCGCTGTTCGCCCTCAAGGCGCTGGTGCCGCCGGGCTTCATGCCGGCGGCGCAGCCCGGCGGCACGCTGATCCAGCTGTGTTCGGCCGCCGGCCCCATCTGGGTGGCGGGTCCGTCCAAGCGCGACGGCGCGCCGGACGAACGCCACGCGGCGCAGGCAGCGACCTGCCCGATGGGCGCGCTGCTGGCGACGGTGGCCTTGCCGCCGGCGCTGACGCCCCTGCCCGGCCCCGCTGCGGTTATGACGCATCCGCTGGCCGCGCGCGCGCCGCCAGCGGTGGCCGACGGCTCCCCGCCCGGCCCCCCACTAGGCGCCCGCGCGCCCCCTCTCTTCCCGGTATCCCGCTGATCGTTGCGCCGCGCCCGCGCGCGGCTCCCTTGGCTTACCGAGAATATCCATGTTTCCTTCCAACGCCGGGACGCGACGCGTCCTGCCGCGGCGTGTCGTCGTCTGCGCCGCGCTCGCCTTCGCTCCCGCCCTGCACGCCCAATCCGTTCCCGCCACGCCCGCGCCGGCCGGGGTCGCCACCCTGCCCGCCATTTCCGTCAGCGGCAGCGCCGCGCCAACCACCCTGCTGGACCCGGCCAGCACCGGCACCTTGCTGGACCTGACGCCCCGCGAAACCCCGGCCAGTATCGATATCATCGACAACCAGCAACTGCGCGCGCGCGGCGCCGTGACCGTCACCGACGCCATCACCCAGGCCGCCGGCATCAGCACCATGCGTCACCCCGGCAACGGCGGCTCGTCGCTGTCCTCGCGCGGCTTCACCGACTCCAATTCGGTGGCCATGCTGTACGACGGCGTGCGGCAGTTCGGCGGCGTCGGCCAGACCTTCATCTATGATCCCTGGGCGGTCGAGCGCATCGAAGTGCTGCGCGGTCCGGCCTCGGTGCTGTATGGCGAAGGCGCCATCGGCGGCGTGGTCAACGTGATCCCCAAGCAGCCCACGCGCGGCCCGATCGAGAACGAGATCCAGATCACCGCCGGCACCCATGACACGCAGCGCCTGGGTCTGGGCAGCGGCGGCGCGCTGGACGACAAGTGGTCGTACCGGCTCGACGTCAGCGGCAACCACAGCGATTCGGGCATCAGCCTGGGCGATTCGCGCGACGTCGCGGTCACCGCGGCGCTGCGCCTGGACGTATCGCCCGAGCTGAACTTCACCCTGACCCAGGCCTATGCCTGGCAGGAACCGACGCGCTACTTCGGCACGCCGCTGGTCGATGGCGACATCGACTACAGCCTGCGCGGCAAGAACTACAACGTGGCCGACAGCAAGATCATCTACCGCGACAGCCGCACCGAACTGAAGGCCGAATGGTCGCCCAACTCCGGCACGCGCGTGCGCAGCCGCCTCTACTACATCGGCAGCGACCGCGACTACCGCGATGCCGAGAACTACACCTGGCAGCCGGCCAGCGGCCTGATCCAGCGCAGCGCCTATACCGACATCCGCCACGACCAGGAACAGGTCGGCAACATCACCGATGCCACTTTCGACGGCCACCTGTTCGGCCTGGCCAACAAGGTGGCGGTGGGCGTCGAACTGAACCGGGCCACGCTCAAGCACACCAACAACTCGCCCTACTCGGGCACCTCGCTGGTCGATCCCTACGATGTCGACCATGGCCGCTTCATCAACGTCGCCGGCACCACGCCCCGCTATCGCAACACCGCCGAGCAATACGCGCTGTTCGCCGAGAACCGGTTGATGCTGACCAGCCGCTGGTCGGTCCTGGGCGGCGTGCGCTACGACCATATCGACCTGAAGCGGCGCGACCTGGTGGCTGGCCAGACAGCCTTCGACACCCGCTTCAACAACGTCGGCTGGCGCATCGGCACGGTCTACGACCTGATGCCCAATCTGTCCGTCTATGGCCAATACGCCGAGGCGGCCGACCCCATCGGCAGCCTGTTGCTGCTGTCCCCCGCCAACAAGGATTTCGAGCTGTCCAAGGGACGCCAGATCGAGATCGGTCTCAAGCAGACCTTCTGGGACAACCAGGGCCAGTGGACCCTGGCCGCCTACCATATCCGCAAAAACAACCTGGTGACGCGTGACCCGAACGACCCCGCGCTGCGCATCCAGGTGGGCGAGCAATCATCGCGCGGACTGGAAGCGACGCTGGCGGTCGCGCTGACGCCGGCCTGGCGGCTGGACTTGAACGCCGCCGTGCTGCGGGCGCGCTATGACGACTTCAGCGAGTCGGTCAACGGCGCCGCCGTGTCGCGCGCGGGCAATGTGCCGGCCGACGTGCCGCAGCGCCTGGCCAATGCCTGGGTCAGCTGGAAGTTCGCGCCGCAATGGACGGCCAGCGCCGGGCTGCGCTATGTCGGCAAGCGCTATGCGGATGCCGCCAACCGGCTCGAAATGGCCGGCTACACGACCACCAACCTGGCCCTGCAGTGGGATCCGCGCCGCGACCTGACCCTGGCGCTGCGCGCCTTCAACGTGTTCGACCGCAAATACGCTGAAACCGCCTACTACAACCAGACCCAGTGGCTGCTGGGTGAAGGCCGGCGCGTGGAACTGAGCGCGAACTACCGCTTCTGATTCACGGATCGAAGAGATCGGAGATCGCGTCGCCCAGGTCCTTGACCGCGCCGGCCACGCCCCCCGCCGCGCCTTCGGCGCCCACGCCGATGGCGTGGCCGAAGCCGCGCGCGATCTGGGCGGCGAACCCGCGCGACGCCGAGAACTTGGGATCGTCGAGGCTGCCGGAAAGCTTGAATGCCATGCGCAACGTGCCGTGGCGATTCTCCAGCGCGGCCAGTACCGCCTTGCGCGGCAGCGAGAACAGCGACCCATCACCGCTGAATCGCAGGTCGCGCAAGGCCACCGTGCCGCTGGCATTCAACTGCCGCCCGGTGACGCGGGTGCGCATGTCCAGGTCCATCGTGCCGCCCGCGAGCGAGCCGGCGCCGTTATCGGCGAGGTATGGCGCGGCATAGCGGATGTCCATGTTGCGCACCGCCACGGTCATGTCGGCATCGCTGCCGCCCACCACCAACGAGCCGCGCGCCCGCACCGTGGCTGCGCCGGCGCGATTGTCGCGCACGGAGCCCTGGAATTGCATCGCGCTGGGCTGCCCCGCGGCCGGCAACGCCAACGGCCGCAGGCTGGCCGACACATTGTCGAAGGGGATGCGGTGCGCGGGGGTGGAAATAGCCTCGTCGACGAATTCCAGGCGGCCACCGTCCAGGATGACTTCGTCGGCCCGCAGCGGCGATCGGGGATGGGCGGCATCGCCGGCGTCATCGGCCGCGCGCAGCGAGGCCTGCAATGCGGGCGAAATCCGCATGTCGCCATCGCGGCCACGCACCACGGCAAAGTCGAATTGCTCGATCCTGATACGGCGCAGCACCGTTACGCGCCGCAGCAGGGAGCCCCATTCGGGTTCAGCCACCACGCGCCGCGCGCTGGCCGCGGCCATGCCCTCGGCGCCCTCGACCTTCACATCGGTCAACACGACCTGCCCGAACCCCAGGCTGACCTGCCCCACATGCGCCCGCGGACCCAGCAGGCCGGCGATGCGCCGCTCCGCCACATAGCGGCCGAGGCCGGCCAACGCCGCCAGCGACACCACGATCGCCAGCGCGATCAGGGGCCATTTTCCCTTGATCGAACGGCGTCGCGGCGCTGCGCGGGAATCGCTCATGTCGTATTCCGTTGACACCGCCCGCGCGCGGGAAAAGCCGCGCGGGCAGCATCGTCATTCACCCCTTGCGCCCGCGTAAGGGTCGATACGCAGGCCGGGCAAGGAGCCGTCAGCGCGTCAACGCTGCGTTTGCGGACGTTGGGCCTGACCGGGTTGCTGGCCCGGGTTGCGGTCCTTGTCCATTTGCTGGCCGCCCTGGCCAGGTTGCTGCTGATCCGGCTGGTTGCGGTGCGCCGGATTTTCCTGCGACTGCTGTTTCTGCGGCTGCTTCTGCTGATCGGGCTGATTGGGGTTCGTCATGGCAAGTCTCCTAAAGGGCGGAACCATTCCGCCAGAAATGCCTGAGCAATTGCCGTGCCCGGGTAGGCGCCGAACCGGCCCCTATTGTGTGGTGACGTGCGCGGGCAGGAGGGTTTCGGCGTCCTGAGGGTCAAAGGCGTCGAGCCAGGCCGAGGCATAACTGGCCGGCGCCGCCAGCGGCTCGCCACGGTCGCGCTGAATCCGCAAACGCATCAGCAGGTCATCCAGCGCCATGGGCCGGCCCAGCGCGTAGCCTTGGCCATAACGGCAGCCGGCGGCACGCAGGGCGGGAATGTCGGCCACGTTTTCGACCCCTTCGGCCACCACCCGCCAGCCCATCCGGGTAGCCAACTCCGCCGCGGTGCGCAGCACCTCGAAAGCGACCGCGCTGCGGCGCATGCGGGTGACGAAATATTGGTCGATCTTGACCTCGGACAGCGGGATCGCCGACAGCAGCTTGAGCGATGCATGCCCCGTGCCGAAATCGTCCAGACTGACCTCGCAGCCGGCCTCTTCGAGCTTCATCAAGGTAGTACGCAGGACGTCCAGTTCCTGGATCGGCTGATCCTCGGTCAGTTCCACCCGCAGCAGCGAGGCCGGCAGCTCGGCGGCGCGGATGCGCGCCAGCAGGAAGGCGACCGCGCGCTCGTCGGACAGTGTCGAAGCCGGCGCGTTGATGGCGATGGGAATCGCCATGCCGGCGCGCCGCATGGTTTGCAGCATGTCGATCACCCGCTGCGCGACCCGTTCGAACAGCGTGCGATCCAGGGCAAGACGGTTGACCGCGGGGATGAACTCCGCCGGCATCACGATGCCCAGCCGGGGATGCTGCCAGCGCGCCAGCGCCTCGGCCGCGACAATGCGCCCGGTCAACAGATCGACCTGCGGTTGCAGCAGCACGCGCAGGCCGTCTTTGCCGGTAATCATGGCAGCGACTTCATCGTCGCTCACCACCGAGCTCGTGGATGCCTCGTGGATTGGCGTCATGTCTTCGCTCCTGGAGCGCCTCGATCTGTGGTCCGCGCTGTCCGGGCGCGGAGCGAGGCACGTTGGACATGAGTGTTCACAATCGATGGCGGCATTTCTGCCCGCCGCCCCGTGCACTACCCAGCGTATACGATCGCCACTCTTTTTTTAGGCGATTTTGCCTGTTTACTCCAGGCAATTGTGCGCGCATGCGGCGCCAAAGTCACACAGATGTAACCAGCGGTATTTATGCGCTGAAATTCATGAAAACCGCAGGATTCGGACGCTCTGATAAATTGCCGCGTTTTTGCCTTGTCGACATGGTAGCGTTGCGGCTTTTCCGCCTCATCGCCCGCTCCATTTCCGCGTGACTACCCTGCTTTCCCGCTGGCGCCTGCTGTCGCGCCACGTCCTCTGGCTGGACGCCCTGCAAGCCGCCGCCATCAGCGCCGCGCCCGTCATCCTTGCCGTCCTGGCGCACGAGCCACGGCTGGGCTGGACCGCCATCGCCGCCTTCTGGGCCTGTTTTGGCGATCCCGGCGGCCCCTTGCGCCAACGCGCCGGATCGATGCTGGCGCTGGGCCTGATCGGCGCGCTGTTCTGCTTTCTGGCCAGCGCCAGCGCCCACCACCTGTGGCTGCTGCTGCCGCTGACCTTCGCGTGCTGCACGTTCGGCGGCCTGCTGCGGGTGCTCGGCCCGGCCGCGGCGATTGTCGGCACGCTGTTGTCGGCCGGCTTCGTGGTGGCGGCCGAACTGCCGGCGCCGACCCTGGCGGCCAGCCTTTCGTACACCCTGTTCTTCGTGGCCGGCGCGCTCTGGGCCATCCTGATGACCGCGCTGGTGTGGCGGCGGCGCCCCTGGAAGGATGCCACCCATGCTGTGGCGCACTGCTATCGCGGGCTGGCCGACTTTGCCGATGCCCTGGCGCGCATGTATTCCGGCCTGGCGCCCACGGCCGGTCCGCAGGCCTGGAGCGCCGTCACCCGGCCCCAGCGCAGCGCCGTACGCGCCGCGCTGGAAGCGGCCCGCGCGCGCATCCGCGAAGTGCAGGATGCGCGGCCGTCGCGCCGCGCCCGCGCCCAACAGTTGTTCTATCTGCTCGACAGCGCCGAAGACAGCTTCATCGCACTGGTGGCGGCGGCCGACCTGCTCGAAGCGAATGCGCCGCGCTGGCTGGGACGGGGCGCCGGCGCCCATCTGTCGCATGCCCTGCATCGCTATGCCAGCGTTGCCAACGCCATCGCCAGCACCTCCGATGTCACCGATATCCGGCAGGCCGACTGCCTGCGCGAACGTCTGGCCCATTTCGCCGCCGGGCTGCACGCGCTGCGCGGCGGCGCCATGGCCCACGCCCCCGATCTGGCGACCATGGTGCCGGTGCTGGACCGGCTGCAGCAGACCGCCCAGGCGGTCAAGCAGGCATTGTTCGACGAAGCGGGCACCCCGGCGGCGCCGGCCCGGGCCGCGCGGGCGGTCTCGCCCGCCCGGCAGGCCTGGCGCAGTTTGCGGCAGAACCTGCGATTCGAGTCCGACGCTTTCCGTCACGCGCTGCGTGTCGGCATCGGCGCCACCATCGCGGTGGCGCTCTCGAAGACCTTCGCGGTCAATCATGGCTACTGGATGTCGCTGACCCTGGTATTCATTCTGCAGCCCTACTTCGCCACCACCTGGCGGCGCACGGTCGAGCGCGTGATCGGCAGCGTTGCCGGGGCCATCGGGGCATCGCTGCTGGGGTTGCTGCTGAGCACGCCGCTGTCGGTGGCGCTGGCGGTACTGCCGATCGCCCTGGGGACTTTTGCCGCGCGCACCATCCATTACGCGCTTTTCACGTTCTTCCTGACCTCGCAGTTCGTGCTGGTCAGCCACATCCAGCAGCCCGACATCTACGAGCCGATGCTGGCGGCGCTGCGGGCCCTCAACAGCGTGCTGGGCGGCGTGCTGGCCTTGCTGGTGGGGTTTCTGGTGTGGCCGGAGAAGGAGCCGCGTCAATTGGCCGGCGCGCTCAGCCGCGCGCTCGAGCGTCACGCCGCCTACATCCTGGCGCTGACCCGCGCCAAGAGCGGCGCTGGCGCGGACCAGGACATCGTTGGCCTGCGGCGCCAGGCGTGCCTGTCGGCGGACAATGCCGAGGCCTCATTGCAGCGCCTGCAGCAGAATCCCGTGCATCGCGACCGCAAGGTGGATACCGCCGTCAACCTGCTCAATGCGATGCGTCGCGTCACCGCCGCCGGCACCGTGCTCGAAATCCAGCCGGCGCTGCCGGCCGACAGCGCCGCCGCGCCGGTCCTGCGCCACTACGGCCTGGCGCTGGCGCATGCGCTGCATCCGCAGGCCGGCGCGCCGGCCATCGACATCCGCCGGCTGGCGCTGCCGGCGGCGCTCGCCAGCGGCGCGCCGGCGCTGGCCGGCCCGCTGGAGCGCATCGCGCTGCAGGCGCGGCAGGTGGGTCAACTGCGCGATCGGGTGCAACAGGCCTGAAAGGCCCGTCTCCTTGCGGCAACCCCGGTAAACTGCGGGGGACTTGATGTGCATCAAGGGTACTGACCCCGGAACGCGCAACGATGACGGGGTACCGAGCTCAATAAAGGAGGCCGCCATGTACCGCCGCATTTCCGTTCACCTCGATCACGGATTCGATTGTGCCCGCCGCACCCAGGTCGCCCTGGCGCTTGCCAGGCGTCACCAGGCCGAACTGGTCGGCCTCTACGCCACTTCGGCCCCCCCGCAGTACTACTACGGCGAATCGGTGTTGCTCTCGCGCACCCTCAGCGTCATCCGCGATTTGCAGACGCAAAATCGTGATGCCGTGCACAAAGCCTTCCTGGAAGCGGCCGCCGCGCTTGACGTGCCCGCCGCGGTGCGCAGCGTCGACAACGGCTCGCCCAGCGCCTGCGTGGCGCTGCTCGGCCGCACCAGCGACCTGATCGTCGTAAGCCAGGAAAACCCTGACGACATCGAGGCCGCGCACGAGATCGAATTCGTCGAGCAGACACTGCTGACGGCTGGCCGGCCGGTGCTGGTGGTGCCCTCCAGCGGCGACTTCCCCGTCATCGGCGAACGCGTGCTCTATTGCTGGGACGGCAGCCGCGAAGCGGCGCGCGCGCTGGCCGACGCCGCGCCCTTGCTGCGCGCGGCCTCGCATCTGGTGGTGCTGACCATGGACGAAGGCGCGGCCTCGCGCAAGGGAGCGGCGGTGCCGTTCGCGGACCTGGCGAGCTATTGCGTTGCCCAGGGCATGCCGGCGCCCGAACACGTGTGCCGCGACATCAAGGGAGTGGGCGTGGGCAGCACCATCCTGAATGCCGCGGCCGACCATAGCGCCGACCTGATCGTGATGGGGGCCTATGGCCACAGCAAGCTGCGCGAATGGGCCATGGGCGGCGCCACCGCGTCGATCCTCGCGAGCATGACCGTGCCGATCATGTTCTCGCACTGAGACGAAGGCGGCCGCTCAGTCCTGCGGCACCGGCGTCAGCAGCGGCCTGCCGGCGAAATGCGCGGTGGCGTTGTCCAGGAACAGCGCCACCGTTGCCGATATCGCCTCCGGCGAGCGGCCCGCGCTGTGGGGCGTCAGCACCACGTTGTCCAGCGCGAACAGCGCCGGCGGCACGGCCGGTTCGCCTTCGACCACATCCAGGCCGGCACCGGCGATCCGGCGCGCGGCCAGCGCCGCGATCAACGCCTCGGTATCGACCACGCTGCCGCGCGCGATATTCACCAGATAACCCTGCGGCCCAAGCGCTTCCAGCACCGCCGCGTCCACCAGGTGGCGGGTTTCGCTGCCGCCGGGGGTGGCCACCACCAGGAAGTCGCTGGCTTCGGCCAGCGCACGCGGACTATCGTAGTACGCATAGCCGCAATCGGGACGCGGCCGCCGGTTGTAGTAGCCGACCGTCATGCCGAAGCCTTGGGCCCCGCGCCGGGCGATCTCGCGTCCGATGGTGCCCAGTCCCAGGATGCCCAGGCGCTTGCCCGAGACCTGCGGTCCCATGAAGCCACTCCAATGGCCCTGGCGCACCCAGGCGTCGGCCTGCGGCAGGCGGCGCGCCGCGCCCAGCAGCAGCGCCATGGCATGGTCCGCCACCGAGGTGGCATTGGCGCCGGGGCCGTAAGTCACGCGCAGGCCACGCGCGCGGGCCGCGGCCAGATCGATGTTCTCGAAGCCCACTCCCAGTGAACAGACCAGTTCCAGCGCGGGGAGCGCCGCCATTTCGTCGCCGCGCAAACCGGTGGCGCCGCGCGTCAGCACGGCCCGGATCTCGCCCCCGTGCTCGCGGATGGCCCGGGCGCGGGCGTCAGCGCTGGTGGCGGTGATGCAGCGAAAGCCGCGCTCTTCGATGGCGGGCAGAAAATCCTGCACGCTGTCTATCAGTATCAGGAGGGGAATTTTCATGTTGCAGCGGGTTGGAGACGGCAAAAACAGCTGGCACCCAAAAAGATGCCGCCAGATCTTACGCCTCGGTACAATTGCGCGCCACTCGCCTGTCCCGCTGTCGACCACGCCATGAAAGCCAAGTTGCGCAAGTCCCTACGCACCGCCGTGTCATTCCTGCACCGGTGGATGGGATTGGTCCTGGGGGGGGTGCTGGTGCTGGCCGGCCTGAGCGGCAGCCTGCTGGCTTTCGACCATGAGCTTGACGCCTGGCTCAACGCGTCCATGCTGCGCAACACCGCCGGCGCTTGCGCGTCCCCCCTGCCTGCCTCGGCGGCCGCGCGCGCGCTGCAACAGGCCTGGCCGGGCGCGGCTCTGACGGCCATCACCTTGCCCCAGGCTGCCGGCGATGGCTACCGGGTCCAGTTCACGCATGCCGGGACGGCCGCTAACGAGGCCGGCGTGGACGCCTGCACCGGTCTGCTGCTGGGCACCCGCGACCGCGACGCCGTGGCCCTCGACCGCGCCCATCTGATGCCGCTGCTGTTGCGCTGGCACAAGACCCTGCTGCAGGGCAAGACCGGCCGCGCGGTGTTGGGATGGCTGGCCCTGGCCTGGCTGGCACTGCTGCTCGGCGGCGTGTATCTCGCCTGGCCCAGGCCGGGCCACTGGCGCCGTTCGGTCACGGTGACGCGCGGCGCCAGCGCCTTCCGCACCAGCTATGAGTTGCATCGCGCCGCCGGCCTGCTGTCGGCGCTGCTGCTATTGATGGTGGCCGGCACGGGGTTTTTCATGGGTCTGCCCCAACTGGGCCGGGAACTGGTGGCCAGCGTCGCGTCCGTGCCGCCCGATGGGCGGGCCGCGGCCCGCGCGCCGCTGGCCGCGGGCGAGCCGGAGATCGGCTGGGACGGCGCGGCAGCCCGCGCGCGGGCGCTGGCCCCCGCCGGCGCGAGCCTGGTGATGTTGCGGCGCGATCCGGCGCGCGGCGTCTACCAGGCGCGGATGCGGCGGGCCGACGACTGGCAGCCGGTCGGCACCCTGCGCCTGTTCATCGACATGCGCGACGGCGCGCCCGTGTCACGGGCCGATCCCCTGTCCGGCACCCCGGCCCAGCGTTTCCTGGCGCTGATGTACCCGCTGCATGCCGGCAGCCTCTACGGTCTGCCGACGCGTATCCTGACCGCGATTCTCGGGCTGTTGCCGCTGCTTTTCTTCGTCACCGGCGTGATCTTCTGGGTCAACCGGCGCCGCCTGCAGCATCGCGGGCGGCAGGCGGCGCAGGCCCGCGCGCGCGCCGCGCCCCAGGACTGAAGCCGTCCACCCGCGGGCGGCGCGCGCCGCTACAAGCGCCCGGTCAGCAGCAACACGATCAGCACGATGAGCACGATGCCCAGCAGGCCGCTGGGGTAATAGCCCCAGCCACGGCTGTAGGGCCAGGCGGGCACGGCGCCGATGAGCAGCAGGATGAGGATGATCAGCAGAATGGTAGACATGATTGCTCCGATTGTTCTTGGTGTGGGCGGGCCGTCACTGCCAGTCAGTCGGCCTGGGAGACTTTTTCCTTGTCGGGAGGATCGAGCGGCGGCAGGTCGACCTCCGGCTCATCGGTATCCGGATCGACCGGCAGGTCGCCGGGAGGCGACCCCGGCGGTATCGGTTGCGGCTTGGGCGGAACATGCATATGCAGTTGGTCTGGCATGGCGTTCTCCTTTAGATGCGATGCTGCGACGTTTCCTTCAGCAAGCCGCGTGCCCGGCCCGGCAAGGCACCGGCCGGCCAAATTGCAAGCGGATGTGGCAATCACGGCAGGGGCGCGCGTTCCTGGGTAAAACGAACGTTCACAACGTGATGCAATGCCAGACCCGCGTGGCGCGCAAACATGCGAGCCTGTTTTCACCTGTGCCGCGGCCGCCAACGCCCGCGCCACGGTTTTTCCAACGCAGACTCCAGGAGTTCCCCCATGGCCAACAACCATACTCCCCTGCCCTCGGACTTCCCCGAAAACGGCCCTGACGATCACGCGGCGCGCCGCCGCCGGCGCCATCCGGAAAGCTGGATCGACGAACTGGAGGCCACCCTGAGCGATGCCTCGGCCACCGATCTGGAGGCGCTCAAGGCGCGCCTGGCCGAGCAATTGCGCGACACGCGCCACAGCCTGCGGGAGGCCTCCGACAGCGCCCAGGACATGGTGCGCGAGACCATCGATTGCACCGAACAGTACATTCACGCTCGCCCCTGGCAGGCGATCGGCCTGGTGGCCGGCGCCGCGTTCCTGTTCGGCGTGGTGGTCGGCCGGCAATAGGCGCGAGGTGACATCACCTGGGCGCGGCGGCCGGCCCGTCACTGCCCGCTGCGACGCGCCCACCCGGCATGGCGGTCATCACGGCGTTACCGACGGCGCCTCGACGTGGCGCGGTGGCTTGAGCGGATCGAAGTCCTGCCACTTGCCTTCCAGCCAGCGGCCCTGGGCCCGCTCGATATCGTGGCCGCCCGCCTCGCGCAGCACCTGCCTGGCCAAGGTTTCCTGTGGCGGCGAAACGGGCAAGGCCAGCATCACTCCGGCCTGCCGCAACGGGGGATGCCCCTCGTGCGCGTCTGCGGCCGCCGGCAGGCGCTTGCGCCTGCCCGCCACCCCCAGGGCTCCGGCCAGCGCGCCGATATAGGCGCCGACGCCGGCCGCCGAGACGACTACCAGCGTTGCCGCGCCCGACCACAATGCCACCAGCCCGCCCACCGCGGCGAACACCAGCCCCACCAGCGCCGCCCCGCCAAGCGCGCCCACCTGCGCGCCACGCGCGTCCGGATCCGCCTTGCGGTCGCCGCCAAGCGGATAGCGGGCATGTTCGCCCGCGGTATTGATGTAGAACGTGTGGATATCGCCTTCGGAGAAACCTGCCTGGCGCAATTGGCGGGCAGCCTGGCTCGCTTCATCAAAGGTGTGAAAGCGCGCGGCGACAATCAGGGACATCGCAACCTCCTCGTGAATCGGCCTGCCGGCGGCCATGCCCATCGCGCAGCAACCGGCGTGCCCGCGCGAAGTCCCGACGGCCGATCGAACGGCGCTCAATGCTGCGAGCCAGGCTCGCGGGCGCCGGGATAGCGGCCGCCTTCCTCATATTCCGGCCCTTGCGGATGGGGCGCGTCATCGGCCCGCCGCTTGGCGGGCCCCGGTTTGCCGGAAGCGGGCCGGTCGGCGCCGAACTGACCGCTGCGGCGGGCGGCCTGCGCGTCATCGCGCGGTGTGTCGGCCTGCCCGCCGCCGTCGTGCGCGGGCGTGACGGCATCGTCGCGCGCCGCCGGCGAGCCGGCCGGGCGGGACGGCGCTGCGTTGCGGGTGTTGTCATGGTCGGACGAATTCATCTTGCTCTCCTGATCCACGGCGCCACTGCCAGCGCCCTTGCCCCGTGCCGAGCAAGCGGCGTGCCCGGCGGGAACGCCACTTGCTCGGCAAGGACGGCGCAACGGCAGAACCTGCTGCCGCCGCCACGCCAAGGAGTCATCCATGTATCGGTTTCCCATCACGCTGTCCCGCGCCTTGATCCCGGCCACGGCCTTGTGCCTGTCCGCACTGGCCTTGCCCACCCACGCGCAGACCATGTCTGTGCGCAGCGATGCGCAGGTCGACCATCAATACGAAAAGGACAAGAAGCAATGCGACGCCATGAAAGGCAACCAGAAAGATGTCTGCCTGCGGCAAGCCGAGGCCACGCGCGACAAGGCCAAGGCCGACGCCAAGGCCGCCGTGGAAAAGGCCGAAGCCAACCATGACGCGGCCAAGACCCGCAACGAGGCAGACTACAAGGTCGGCAAGGAGAAATGCGATGCCCTGTCGGGCAACGCCAAGGACGCCTGCATGGCTGATCTGAAGACGCGCCACGGCAAGTAGCGCGCCACCGGCATCAGCGCGGCGCGTCCGGCCACTCGCCCGGCAGGGGGTCACCGGACGCAGCGTATTCCTCGAGCCGGTTGTAGAGGGTCTTGGGACTGATGCCCAGCAGCGCCGCGGCCTGCTTCTTGACCCCCTTGCACCGCGCCAGCGTGGCCAGGATCAGGCGGCGGTCGGCCTCCGCCAGGGTTTCGCCGACCGGCACGCTGACCTCGGCGCCCCCGGCCGCCCCGCCCGGCGACACCTGCGGCGTCAAATGATCGGCCTCCAGTTCGTCGCCTTCGGCCATGATGAATGCGCGCCGCACGAAGTTCTTCAGTTCGCGCACATTACCCGGCCATGCATACTGCGCCAGCGCGGCCGTGGCCCGGGGCGAGAACACCTTGTGGGCGCCGCTTTCCTCGTTTTGCGTGCGCAGGAAGCGGTCGGCCAGCAGCTCGATGTCCGCGCCGCGTTCGCGCAAGGGCGGCAGCGCCAGGGGAAACACATTGAGGCGGTAATAAAGATCCTCGCGCAGCTTGCCCTCCTGCACCGCCTGCTCGGGGCTGCGGTTGGTGGCGGCGATGACACGGATGTCGCAGCCGATCTCGCGATGCGTGCCGACCCGCATGAAATGCCCTGTCTCCAGGACCCGCAACAATTTCACCTGCAGGTCCAGCGGCATTTCGGTGACTTCATCCAGGAACAGCGTGCCGCCATCGGCACGCTCGAAATAGCCCTTGTGCTGACGGTCGGCGCCGGTGAAGCTGCCGCGCTCATGGCCGAACATCTCGCTTTCGATCAGGTGAGGCGAGATGGCGCCGCAGTTGACGGCGATGAAGGGCCGCTGGCGGCGCGCGCTCAATGCGTGGATCGCGTGGGCCGCCAGTTCTTTGCCCGTGCCGCTCTCGCCGACCAGCAGGACAGTGACGTCGGTCGGCGCCACGCGCCCGATATGGCGGTATAGCTCGCGCATCGGCGGCGAGTCGCCATACATCTTGCCGAAGCGCCCCGGCGCTTCGAACGGCACGCCCGGCGGCGCGTCGCCGGCGCTGGAAACAATGCGCGCCAGAATCGCATTGAGGCGCTCCATGCAGATCGGCTTGACCAGATAATCGGTGGCGCCCAGCCGCAGCGCTTGCACCGCATTGTCCAGCGTGCCGTGGCCGGTCATCACCACCACCTCGGCACTGGCCGCAGCCACATTCTTGAAGATGTCCATGCCGCTGCCCTCCGGCAGCCGCACGTCGGTCAGCACCAGGTCGGGCGCCCGGCGCTCGAGCTGGATCCACGCATCGCGCACGCTGGCGGCGAGCGCGACGGTGAAGCCGCTTTCGCGGCCGATTTCGGCCAGGGTCTCGCGGATGGCGTCATCATCATCGACGATCAGCAGGTGGGGCATGCTCTCTCTCGGGGCCGTTGCCGGACCACGCGCCCGGCCTCCATCGAGCATAGCCAAGCCAGCGCGGCGTGGCGCAAAAATTCGACAAGATGCACCAAAGTTTTCGATTGCTTGCAACTGGACGCATACTCGCGGCGGCACGCCCCCTACCATGGTCATCACCATGGACGTCTCCAGCCTGTCCCCCATCATGCAGAAGCTGGCCGCGCAGGTGCGCTTGGCCGCCGCGTCCGATGCCAGCGTGTTCATCGTCGGCGAAAGCGGCGCCGGCAAGGAAGTGGTGGCGCGCGCCATTCACGCGGCCAGCGGGCGCGCCGACCAGCCGTTCGTGGCCGTCAACTGTGGCGCCATCAGCGGCTCGTTGGCCCATGCCGAGTTGTTCGGCCACGAGAAAGGCAGTTTCACGGGCGCCGTGGCGCAGAATGCCGGCTACTTCGAGTCGGCCAGCGGCGGCACCCTGTTTCTGGATGAAGTCACCGAAATGCCGCCGGACATGCAGGTGCATTTCCTGCGGGTGCTGGAGAGCGGCACGTATCAGCGCGTGGGCGGTTCCGACCTGCTGCGCGCCAACGCCCGCATCCTGTGCGCCAGCAACCGGGATCCGGCCGCCGCGGTGGCCGCCGGCCGCCTGCGCCAGGACTTCCTGCATCGCCTGCTGGTGATCCCCCTGCGCGTGCCGCCGCTGCGCGAACGCGCGGGCGATGCCGCGGTACTGGCGCAGCAATGCCTTGACGAATTGAACCAGCGCCACGCCACCGCCAAGAAATTCTCGGCGCGCATGCTGCAGGCCATCGCCCGCCATGACTGGCCCGGCAATGTCCGCGAACTGCGCAATGCGGTGCAGCGCGCCTACATTCTTTGTGACGACCAGCTCGACGCCGCGCTGCCACAGGCCCGCGCCGCCGCGCGAACCGAACTCAAGGACGGCGTGTTCAGCGTTGCCGTCGGCACGGCGCTGGACAACGCGCAACGCGATTTCATCCTGGCCACGCTGGCACACCACGGCGGCGACAAGCGCCTGGCGGCCGCAACGCTCGGCGTGAGCCTGAAAACCCTCTACAACCGGCTGGATGTGTACCAGCAGGAAGCCGGCGGCCCGGCCCCCGCCTGAGCGCCCGGCCGGCCGGCAATATTTACCGTCCCCTTGTAATCCTGAATCGCCGCCCAGCGGCGCCCGGTCCGTGTGCGCCCGCGGCGCGGGCAGGCATGATCCTTGCATCAATCCAGGGATGCGCCGCCCTTCCGGCGGCTGCCGTTGGGAGAATTTCTTGGTATATCCGATGCAAGAACTGCGCCTGCGCCAGCAGATGACCCTGGCGCCGCGCCTGCAGCAATCGGTCAAGCTGCTGCAGATGTCGGCGCTGGAATTCACGACAGCGGTGGAACTGGCGCTGGCCAGCAACCCTTTCCTGGAGGAGGCGGAAACTCCTGCCGATACGCAGGCAGCGGGTCCGCACGGGGCCAATGCCAGCGCCACGCAGGCGGCGCCGGACGGCGGCGCGGAATCCGCCGCCGCCCCGGCCATGGCCGCGGACGCGCCACAGCCCCCGCGCGAATATGCCGGCGACTACCCGACCTCGGCGCATGCCGATGGCCCGGAGCGCGATCTGGGCCAATGGGCCAGCGCGCCGGTTTCGATGCGGGAAAAGCTGTCGCTCGAACTGGGCAATTACCGGCTCGGCCCGCGCGACCGGCTGCTGGCCGAATTCATCATCGACTCGCTGGACGAGGACGGCTACCTGCGCACGCCCCCGGCCAGCCTGTGCGATGACTTGAGCCCGGACTTCTCGCCGCCGCCCGATGACGGCGAATGGCTGGCGGCTTTGCGGCTGGTGCAGCAACTGGACGCCCCCGGACTGGGCGCGCGCGACCTGCAGGAATGCCTGGCCCTGCAGTTGGAGGCCGCACCCGGCCTGAACGCGCCGCTGCGGGCGCTGGCGCTGCGCATCGTGCGTGAACAGATCGAGCGGCTGGCCCGCAATGACTTCGCCGCGATGCGCCACGCGCTCGATTGCGATGACGAGGCGCTGCGTGCCGCCTGCAGCTTGATCCGCGGCCTCGATCCCAAGCCCGGACGCCGCTACGACGACCAGACGCCGGCCTACGTGGTGCCGGACGTCTTCGTCGACAAATGGCGCTCGCGCTGGCGTGTGCAGCCCAACCGCGGCGCCATGCCGCAGGCCCGTCTGCATGAGGTGTATGCCGAATTGTTCCGGCGCGCGCGCCTGGACGACCGCAGCCCCATGGCCCAGGAACTGCAGGAAGCGCGCTGGCTGGTGCGCAATGTCGAACAGCGCTACAGCACCATCCAGCGTGTGGCCGAAGCCATCGTCAAGCGCCAGCAGACATTCTTCGAGTACGGCGACGTGGCGCTGCGGCCATTGATGCTCAAGGAAGTCGCCGACGACCTGGACATGCATGAGTCGACCGTGTCGCGCGCCACCGTTGGCAAATACATGGTCACCCCGCGCGGGGTCTTCGAGTTCCGCCATTTCTTCTCGCGTGAGCTGCCCACCGATTCCGGTGGCACCTGCTCGGCGGCGGCGGTGCGCGCGCTGATCAAGGAACTGATCGAGGCCGAGGACCCCGCCATGCCGCTTTCGGACGTGGCGCTGGCGCAGCAACTGGCCGCCAATGGCATCGTCCTGGCGCGCCGCACGGTGTCGAAGTACCGCGGCCAATTGCGCCTGCCGCCGGCCGAACTGCGGCGCGTACATTGAGGCGGCGTCGACGCGCCACGCGTGTTCGAGGCGACGCATCCCCGCAGGCACACGGGTGCCGGGCGGGGATGCGCATGGAAACGAGGGCCGCCCTGACGCGGGCCGCCCTGACGTGGGCCGCCCGCGATTCCATTTACTTGCTGCCGCCCGTGTTCGGATAGCCCGGCGGCGGCGTGGCGCCGCCGGCCGGCGTGCGCGGCACATTCTCATTGGCGCCGCGCGGCTTTTTCGACATCCCGCTTTTCGACATCTCGCCAGAATGCTTACCGCCCGGCGCGGCCTTGTTCTTGTGGTCCAGGTTCGGTGCCTTGCCCGGCGTGCTGGGCGGCGCGTTGGGCGCCGGCGCGGCCTGACCTGGAGGCACCGGGCGGTTCGGCGGCACCGCGGTGCCGTCGTTGGGCGTGTTGGACGGGCTCGAAGGGCTGGCTGACTGCGCCCAGGCGGCGCCGGTTCCACCGAGGCTGGCGGCGACGACGATGGCATAGGTCAAAGCACGGATTTTCATAAGTTCACTCCTTGTGTGAGTTGCCCTGCCCCTGTCGCAACCCCCGTGCCTGCCCTCGACGCCCCCTGGCAAAGGCGGCTGCCGGCAATTTTTACCGACGCTTGAATAGGGTGCGCATCCGCCCAGGCGCGCTCATCAGCGCGGGCACCGCGCGAGGTTCAATCGGCCCCGGCCGGTTCCAGCATCCTTTGCACACGCTCGGCCAGAACGTCCAGTGCAAAGGGTTTGACGATCAGCGCCATGCCACTGTCGAGAAAGCCGGAGCCGCGCGCCGCGCTTTCGGCATAGCCGGTCATCAACAGGACTTTCAGGCCAGGATGGATGGCGCGCGCGGCGTCCGCCAACTGGCGGCCGTTCAAGCCCGGCAGGCCGACATCGGTGACCAGCAGGTCAAGGCTGGCGGCGCTGCGCAGTTGCTCCAGGCCGGCATCGCCGTCACCGGCGGCCAGCACCCGCATGCCCAGTTCCGCCAGGCTCTCGCACACCATCTCGCGCACATTGGCTTCGTCCTCCACCACCAGCACCACGGCCTGGCGCGCGGCGCCGTGCCTGGCGCCGGCGGCCGGCGCGGGCGTCGTGGCGCCGGCCGCCGTGCCCTGGTGGCGTGGCAGGAAGATCCTGACCGAGGTGCCCACCTTCACCTTGCTCTCCAGCGTTACGACACCGCCGGCCTGCTTGGCGAAGCCGTAGATCATGGAAAGTCCCAGCCCCGTGCCCTCGCCCAGCGGCTTGGTGGTGAAGAACGGATCGAAGGCGTGGGCCAACACATCGGGCGACATGCCGCAACCGGCATCGGTGACGCGCACTTCGACGAAGTCGCCCGGTTGCGCGCCCGGATAAGGCCGCAGGAACGCCGGATCCAGGCGCGTGTTGAACGCGGCCACGGTCAGCTTGCCGCCATCCGGCATGGCATCGCAGGCGTTGATCACCAGGTTCAGCAACGCGTTCTCGAACTGATTGCGGTCGCAGCGCACCGGCCACAACCCGCTCTCCAGGTCGAAGGCCAGCGTGACCCCTTCGCCGGTATAGCGATGGAACAGATCGACCATCGACTGCAGCGTGGCGGCGACCGAGAACGGCTGCGGATCGATCGGCTGGCGCCGCGAGAACGTCAGCAGCCGTTGCGTCAGGTGGGCCGCGCGGTTGGCCGAGTCCATGGCCACGCCGACAAAGCGCTCGGCCTGTTCCGGCACGCCGGCGGCCAGCTTGCGCTGGATCAGGTAGAGCGCCCCGGTGATGCCCTGCAGCATGTTGTTGAAATCGTGCGCGATGCCTCCCGTCAGGCGTCCGACCGCCTCCATCTTCTGCGCCTGGCGCAAGGCGTTTTCGGTCTCCGCCAGCGTCTCGGCCTGCGATTTCAAATCGGTATCGTCGCGTCCCGCCAGATACAGGCTGTCCTGCGCCCAGGACATGCTCCAGGTGATCCAGGCATAACCGCCGTCGCGCTTGAGCACGCGGTTCTCCAGATGGCGCGCGCCCTGCGGCGCGTCAACGCGGCGCGCCTGCGCCAGGGCATCGCGGGTGGCCTGGTAGTCCTCCGGGTGGATCAGCTGGCTCAGCCTCATGGCCAGGAACTGCTCCTGGGTCCAGCCCAGGATCGGCCGCACCGCCGGGTTGACGCTGGCATAGCGCCCCTGCGCATCGATCACGGCCAGCAGTTCCGGCGACATGCGCCAGATGCGGTCGCGCTCGGCAATAGCGTGCTCGACCCGCTGCTCCAGCATGCGCGCGTATTGCGAGCGCTCGACCGCGCCGCACAGCCGCTCGGTCACGTCCTCGATACAGGCCACGTCGCCGCGCTTGAGCCGCGAATCCGCCGCCGTCCGCACCACCAGCGCCCCGCCGCGCCGGCCCCAGCGGTCCATCGGCACGACAATGGTGGAAGGCTGGACATCGCCATCGGACTGCGCCAGCAACGGCTCCAGGAAGACCGTGCGGCCGGCGTCCAGCGCATCATGGATCCGGGCCAGCAATGCCGGTCCCAGGCAGTGGCCGGACGGGTCGCCGGGTGGATGCCAGCGCGTCGATACGACAGGCCCGGCGTCCTGCGCCGGCCAATCGACCACCGCCACCAATCCCAACGCCAGATGCTGCCCCAAGCTCTCGCATGCCAGTTGCTCGATCGCCGCCTGCTGCTGCAATTCACGCATGCGGTCGCCCAGCGCCAGCACGAAATTCTTGCGGTATTGCCCCTCCCAGAGTTCCGCTTCGGCTGTCTTGCGCGCCGTCACGTCCAGGAACAACGCCATCATCCGGTTATCGCCTTCGCGCCGCGCGCGGGCCTCGTACCAGGCCGCCCGGGGCTCGGGCACCGCGAACTCGAACTGCGCCGGCTCGCCGGTCTCGACCACCTGCGCGAAAGCGTCCAGGATCCCGTCCGGCACCCCGGGAATCATCTCGCGCAAGGTATGGCCGAGCGTATCGCCTTCTTTCATGCCGCTCTGGCGCTCGAACGCGGGGTTGACCTCGATGAACCGGAAGTCGACGATACGGCCCGCCGCGTCGCGCAGCGCTTCGCTCAGGAAGAAGGCCTCCTGCATGCCGTCGAACATGGCGCGCCAGCGTTCGCCACTGCGGCGCAGCGCAGTCTCGGTCAAATGCCGTTCGATCGCCAGCGCCGCGCTGCGCGTGATCACGGCAATCGCGTCGATGTCCTCGGCCGAGGGCGCGCGTGGCGTCCCATAGTAGTTGGAGAACACGCCCAGCAATCGGCCGTCGGGAGCCTTGATGGGCGTGGACCAGCAGGCGCGCAGGCCATGTGACAACGCCTGCTCGCGCCAGCAGGCCCAGGCGGGATGGGTGGCGATGTCTTCGACGTAGACCGGGCTACCCGAATCCGCCGCCATGCCCCATGAGGCCATATCCGGCCCGATCGGCGCATGATCGACGGCGGCATTGAACTGCGCCGGCAGGCTGGGCGCGGCCCCATGGCGCAAGAAGCCGCCGTTGTCCTCGACCAGCGCGATCGAGGCGCGCAGCCCGACACTGGACTGCGCCTCGATCGCGTGCAGCATATGCCCCAGCACGTCAGCCAGCGGCACGCCGGCTGCGATCCGCTGCAACATGACGCGCTCGTCCTCCAGCCGTGCAAGCGTATCGGTCCAGGAATGGGTTACGCGGTCTCGCCGGGTCAGCATGGCGTCTCCTGCGGTCGTTCCACCATGGACTGTATTGCGGCGACGGCGCCAGAGCCGCAACCCTAGGTAACGCGGCATTACGCCTTGCCGCCCGCGACCATGCCGCCCATAGTGCGAGCGAATCCCATTAACGACAAACCGCTGCCTCATGGCCCCCCGCCTCCGCCTTGTCCGCCCCCTGCTCCGAACGCAACGTCGACGAGGTACACCATGCTCGACGGTCCCGCGCTCGAATGGAGCCACGGACCCTGCTCGCGGGCGCGGCGCGGCCCTGCGCCGGCCGCAGTCTTGGGGGTGCGTGAGCACGCCCGCCTGACCGAGACCCAGCAAGCCGGACGGCGCAGCCGCGGCCGAGGCCGGCGGGTGATTCCGAGTCAGCGCGGCAATTCGGCGCTTTCGCGCGCCAGTCCCAGCGCGGTCAGCGCCTCGGGCTTGTCAACCAGCACGCACTGCTTGCCGGTGCGGGTGCAGTGGTCCTTGACGCGCCAGTAGGCGCCATGACTGACGCAACCGGTCTGGCAGATGACCAGGTCGGCCGCCACCAGGCTGGCCTCAAGGGTCTCGGCGTCGGCGTTCTCGCCGCCGCAATGGCCGAGGTAGCGCCCGCCGGCCATTTCCACCACCTTGCGTGTCAGCATCAGGGCCATGGCGTCCTCGCCCACGCACAGCACCGATTTTTCGCGCAGCGCAGTGGCGGCGATGACCGCGGCGGGCGCTGGCGGCTCGACCGCGCGGTCGCGCGACCGCTCGCGCGCCTGGGCCGCGCGGTCCTGCCAGGCCAGGCGTTCGCGCATCAGCCCCTGCACCCGCTCCACCAACTGGCTCACGCGCCGCGCCAGCGCGATGCGGGGGGCAAGCCCCGGGATCGTGCCCTCGAGCGCGGCCCGGTCCTGCCGCGCCCAGGCCAGCGCGGTATCCCGCTGGATCACCTGGGCCCGCAACTTGAAGACCTCGGCCTCGAGATGTGCGATGCGCTGCGCCTGCGCGCTCAGCAGACGGCTGCAACGCGCCTGGGCCTGGCCGTAGGCGGCCAGCAATGCCGCATGCTCGCGCTGCAGCGAATTGGGCGCCTGGAATGCTAGGGTCATCTTGAGCCTCTCGGGTGGCGGAACGCGGCGGTGCATGGGATTGGCGCCTTCAGGTTGGCGCCGTTCGGTTGGCGCGTTTCCGCATGCCGGGCATTATAAATGAGAATAGGTCTTTTTTACCATTTTGACGAAATGACCCTTCCCCGCTCGGGAAATCCACTACTGACGGCCCCGGGACCACTTAAATATGATGAACAGGCAATGCCGGCAGGCAAGCCTTTACCGGCTCGATCAAGCGCCTTCAGGATGCGCGCGTCATGCCTGTTCCCGGCCCGGCACCCGCCCGGCCGCGATTCAGTGAAGTGAGGGGCGACCAATGCCGCAATCCACCGAACTTCTGCGCGACATCCACGAGACCAATCTCATGTACCTGCTGCTGTTGCAGCGGATCGCCCGCAGCGGCAACCTGTCGGCGTTGACGGGTATGCAGGTGTCGGTCCAGGCCTGCGAGTGGCTGGCCCGGCAGGAACTCGACGATCTGACCCGCTTGTCCCGATGCAGCGTGATGCTGGCCCAGTTGTCTCTCGAGCCCCGCCTGCTGCTGGCGGCGCTCAGCCAGGGCATGGAAGCGCCCCTGGCGGCCGGCGCCGCGCCGACCCGTACCCCAGCCTAGCGCCCGCGCCGATCAAAAGCAGCCTGGCGCCGGCCGGCGGTGGGATCCTGCGCGATCAGCGGACGCCTCAGGGCGCGTGGCAGACCACGCACAGCTTGTTGCCGTCGGGATCGCGGAAATAGGCGCCGTAGTAGTTAGCGTGGTAGTGCGGGCGCAATCCCGGTGGGCCTTCGCAGCAGGCGCCATGCGCCAGCGCCAGGGCATGGCAGCGATCCACGGTGGCGCAATCCTGTGCCAGGAAGGCCGTCATCTGCCCATTTCCCGGCGAGGCCGGGTTACCGTCGTGGGGCGCGCCGATGACCAGCAGCGGCCGCCCGCCGCCCGCCGGCTGCCAGCCCGCCCAGGGCTGTTCGCGTTCGAGAAAGCGCGGCTCCAGGCCGAGCGCCTCCGCCAATACGGAATAGAAGGCATAGGCGCGATCAAAATCGCCCACGCCCAGGCACACATGCGAAAACATAAACAGCCCCTTCAGTGGATTCCCGGCCCGATTATGACGCGCCCTGCTCCACCGTGGCAGCCGGCAAGCGCGCGCTGCGCCAGTACAGCACGGCGCTGATGGCCAGCGCCAGCCCCAGCAGGCTGCCGGTCATCGCCGCCACGCCGGGCCAGCCAGCGTCGGTCCAGAACCGGCCGCCCAGCGATCCCAGCACGCTGGAGCCGACGTAGTACACCAGCAGGTACAGCGAGGCCGCCAGCGCCTTGTAGCCGCGCGACATCTGGCCGACCCAGCCGCTGGCCACTGCGTGCGCCGCGAAGAAGCCGAAGGTGAACACCACGATGCCGGCGATCAGCACAGGCAGGCTGTCCGACAGTGTCAGCAGCAGCCCGGCCAGCGCCAGGGCGGAGCCCGCCGTCAGCATCGCGCCGCGCCCGTGGCGATCGGCCAGGCGGCCGCAATACGTGGAGGCGAAGATGCCCACCAGATACACCACGAAGATGAAGCCGATGAAGGTCTGGCTCAGCGAGAACGGCGGCGCCAGCAGGCGAAAGCCGACATAGTTGTAGACCGTGACGAAGGCCCCCATCAGCAGGCCGCCGAGGGCGAACAGCCCGCACAGGGGGCCATTGCGCAGATGCGCGCCGATACCCGCGCGCACATCGGCGGCAACGCCGGCCCAGCCGCGCGAACGTTGCGGCGTGAAGCGGCGCGAAGCCGGTAGCAGCCACACGAACAGCACGGCCGCGGCGATACCCAGCAGGCCCAGCGTGCCCAGGGCCGCGCGCCAGCCGAAATGATCCGACACCAGTCCCGTGATCACCCGGCCCGACAAGCCGCCGAAGGCGCTGCCGCTGATATAGAGGCCCATGGCGAACCCGAGGGTGCCGGGCTCGACCTCTTCGGCCAGATAGGCCATGGCCACCGCTGGTACGCCCCCCATGGCCAGGCCCTGCAGCGCGCGCAGCGCCAGCAGGCTGTGCCAGTCGGGCGCCACCGCCGCCGCCGTGCCCAGCACGGCCGAGGCGAACAGCGACAGCGCCATGACGCGCTTGCGCGGCAACGCCTGCGAAAACAGGCCCACCAGGAAGATCGCCACGGCCAGCAGGCCGGTACAGAGCGACAGCACCAGGCTGCTCTGCGCCGGCGACACCCCGAAACCCTGCGTGAACAGCGGCATCAGCGGCTGCACGCAGTACAGCAGCGAAAAGGTCGAAAACCCCGCCGCGAACAGGGCCCACTGCGCGCGCCGCAACGCCGGGGTGCCGCGCGCCAGATAGCCGGTCGGAGGCACCGGCGCGGTGGCGCCAGCGGTGGAGGCAACAAGAACGGAGGGGGTGGACATCGGAAATCTCGAAAAGCACCGGGCAAGGACCCGTGCATCCAAGGTAGACTTTTGCCCTGCATATGTCCAATATATGAAACCGGCACTCGCTATATTTAATAACGATGGAACTGAGACACCTGCGCTATTTCACGGTGGTCGCCGATGAACTCCACTTCACCCGCGCCGCCGCCCGGCTCGGCATAGGCCAGCCGCCATTGAGCCAGCAGATCCAGCAGCTGGAACGCGAGATCGGCACCCCGCTGTTCCTGCGCCTGCCCCGCGGCGTCGAGCTGACCGAGGCCGGCGCCCAGTTCCTGGAGGACGCGCGCGCCATCCTGGCCAGCGCGGACCGCGCCATCGACACCGCGCGCCGCCTGGGCCGCGGCGAGCGCGGCGCCATCACCGTGGGTTTCACTGCGTCGGCGGTATTCCATCCCTACCTGCCGCGAGCCATCCGCGCGTTCCGCGACCGCTATCCGGACGTGCGCGTCAGCCTGACCGAAAGCAATACCATCAGCCTGCTGCGCGGCCTGCGCGAGAACGCCGTGGACGTGGCCTTCGTGCGCCCGCCGTATATGCTCGATCCGGAATTCGAATCCGAGCGCGTGCTGGACGAGCCGATGCTGATCGCCCTGCCCCCGGACCACCCCCTCAGCCGCCGGCGCAGCGTGCCCATCGCTGCGCTGGCGAACGAGGACTTCGTACTGTATCCGCGGCCGATCGGCGCCGGCCTGTACGACGCCATCCAGGGCGCCTGCCTGCGCGCCGGCTTCTCGCCACGCGTGATCCAGGAAGCCCCGCAAATGGCATCGATCGTCAGCCTGGTGGCGGCCGGTGTCGGCATCTCGATCGTGCCGGCGGCGATGCGCCACATGGGCGCCCAGGGCATCGAGTACCGCCCCATCAAGGGCGATGCGCCGCATGCCTTGCTGGACATGGCCTACCGCCGTCACGACCGTTCGATCGCGGCGCACAACGCGGTCGAGATGCTACGCCGGCTGGCGCACCCGGACCCGCCGGCCTGAGGGCGGGCCGCCCAGACGGTATTGGTCTGTCGCGTTTGTCATCTTCTGTAAACCCGGCGCCGGCCAGCGCCTGTAAATTGGCGCGCAATCGCCTCAGCCGGCTCCGCGATGGGGCCCGCCGGCGCAATCTGCCCAAAGGTGTTCCCGTGCAACGTACTCTACTGGCTGTGGCGCTTGCCACGCTTCCCGGTCTGGCCGCGGCGGCCGGACTGGCGTCCTCCATCGGCGCCGTGACGGTCTACCAGGACCGCGCCGTCGTCACCCGCGCCGCCAGCAGCGAGCTGGCGGCGGGCGAGCATGAACTGGTGCTGGAAAAGCTGCCCGCCAGCCTGCAAGAGAACTCGTTGCAGGTATCGGCCAGAAGCTCCGGCCAGGCGACCTTGCTGGACGTGCGGGTGCGCGATGCGTATCAGGCCGACACCGCCAACGAGCGCGTCAGGCAGCTGGAAGAACAGATCCGCAAGCTGACCGGCCAGCAGGCGGCATTGGACGACGAGGCCGCGGTACTGGACAACCAGCGCGAGCTGGTGGCGATGATGCAGCGTGGCGCCACCGAGCCGGCCAAGGATGGCCCGCGCCCCACGCTCGACGAACTGAAGGCGATCCAGGCGCTCAGCGCCGATACGCTGACCCGCGCCCTGGCCGGCCTGCGGCAGGTGGCCGAGCGGCGCGAAGACCTGGCGCGCCAATTGACCGCCGCGCAAGGCGAACTGGGGCGCTTGCAGGGCCAGCTCAATCGCCGCACCAAGACCGTCACGCTGCGCGTCAACCTGGCGCGCGCCGGCAAGCTGGACCTGAACGTGTCGTACGCCGTGGCCGGCGCCCGCTGGACGCCTTCCTACGATGCGCGGCTGCGCCGGGCCGACCGCAGCATCGACCTCGGCTACTTCGGCGTCATCCGCCAGAACACCGGCGAAGACTGGAACAACGTCAGGCTCACGCTGTCGACCGCGCGGCCGGCGCTGGGCGGCGGCGCGCCCAAGTTGACGCCCTGGATCATCGACGTGGCGGCCCCCCGGCCGCCCATGCCGATGCCGGCCGCCGCCCCCTCGCCGTTGACGCGCGGCGATGCGCGCGCGCGCATGAGCGCCAAGGCCAGCGCCGAGATGACGGCGGTCGAGGCGGCGGCCCCGCTGGAAGAGGCCGAGGTTTCGACCGCCGCGGTGCAGGCCGAGGCCACCAGCGCCTCGTTCCAGATCCGCTCGCCCGCCACACTGCCCTCGGACAATAGCGCGCAGCGCGTCGCCATCACCACCGCCAAGCTGCCGGCCACGCTGCAATACCAGTCCACCCCGGCGCTGCGCGAGGCGGCGTTCCTGACGGCCCTGGCCAGCAATGGCACCGACTATCCGTTCCTGGCCGGCACGCTCAATACCTTTCTGGACGACGCCTTCGTCGCCGCGTCGTCCTTGAAAACCGTAATGCCCGGCGAGAAACTCGAACTGGCGCTGGGCGCCGACGACGGCATCTCGATCAAGCGCCAGCTGGTCAATCGCTTCACCGAAAGCACGGGCTTTTCGGGCAGCGGCAAGCGCGTGACCTACGAATACAAGATCACCGTCACGAACAACAAGACCACCAAGGAACAGGTCACGTTCAAAGACCGGCTGCCCCTCTCGCGCAACGAGAAAATCGAGGTCAAGCTGCTGTCGCCGGCCGAGCGCGACATCAAGCGCGAGGATGATGGCGTGCTGGTCTGGAACTGGGACCTGGAGCCGGGCAAGTCGCGCGAAACCGTATTGAAGTTCTCGGTCGACTATCCAGGCGACATCGACGTGGCCGGCCTCTGACCGCCTTGGCGCCGCCGGAGGCCTTCACTGCCGGCGGCAGAAGGCAATGAAATCTTCCGGGGATAGCGGTACCGAAATGCCGTACCCCTGCGCCACCTTGCAACCGAGCTCGCGCAGCAACTGGATATCGCGCTCCTGCTCGACCCCTTCGGCCACCACCAGGCGGCCCAGCGCCCGTCCCATTTCGATGGCTGCCGCCACCACCGCGCGGGACGCCGGCTCGCGGTGCATGTGCACGATGAAATCGCGGTCGATCTTCAACTCGGTGAACGGCATGGCGGAAAACAGCCGCATCGAGGCAATGCCCGCGCCGAAATCATCCATGGCCAGTTCGAAGCCCCGCACCCGCAGCAGGTTCAGCGCCGACGACAGGGCCAGCCAGTCGATGACCGGCTCGTCCTCGGTCAGTTCGATCTTGACCAGATGCGCCGGCAGGCCGGCGCGCGCCACCCGTTGCTCCAGCGCGCCCGGCAGGTCGGGCGCGCACAGCGTCGAGGCCGAGGCGTTGATCGCGATCGGCACCGCGATGCCTTCGGCGTGCATCGCCACCAGCACCTCGACCACGCAATCGACGACGCGGTTGAACAGTATGCGGTCCAGTCCCAGCCGATGCGCGGCCGGCACGAAATCGGCGGCGGCGATGGCGCCCAGCGTCGGATGATCCCAGCGCGACAGGGCCTCGGCGGCGATCGCGCGGCCGCTGTCCAGGTCGACCTGCGGTTGCAGCACCACGCGCATGCCCTCGCCCGACGCCAGCGCCTGCCCCAGCTCGGCCTCGATCAGATCGCGCCGCACTGAGATCTGGCGTGGCGAACGCGTGTCGTCTTCCACGCTGTGCAGGGCCGCTTTGATGGCATGCTGCAAGGCGGTGCGCGACACGGGCTTGGCCAACGCCTGCGATGACGGGCAGCCCGCCTGCATGGCCAGCCGCACATGCGATTGCAGCAGTTCGTCGGCCAGGCTGCTGATCCAGATGATGGGGGGCATGGTCTTGATACGGCCGCTGTCGACCAGCCGCCGCAACTCATTGGGCAGGCGGGTGCCATCGCCCTCGCCCATGGCGATGTCGCTGACCACCACGTCGTAGCTCTGCCGCGCCAGCGCGGCGATGGCCTCGACGCTGCTGCTCACGCCGGCCACGCGCCGGTACCCCAGTGCCAACAGCATGTTCTGCAGGTAAGCACGCTCCACCGGATGGTCCTCGACCAGCAGGATCCTCCGGGTAGCGGCGCCAGCGTCGGTTTTGGGCATCGCGCAAGTCCTCGGATGTGTCGGCATTCGAACAGGCTGGCGGCGCCGGTGACAGGCCCCCGGGCCGGACGCGATCGCGGGAGCGCGTTGCGTCAATGCTAAGGCATCTTCGCCGGCAGCGGCGCGGCGAGAAAGCCCTAGGCCCGATTAGGGCGATGCAGGCGCCAATCGGGCGAGATCAAGGGGGGACGTAGCCCGGACGGACGACGCCCGCGGGTGCGATAATGGCAGCCCTTTCCCGCATCTACGGCACGGAGCTTCCCTTGACCCGCATTGACGATCCCCTGCATGACCGCGAGGTCGGCACGGCCGACGCCACCCAGGACAACACCCGCACGGACGACACCCGCATCAGCGCGGTGCGTCCCCTGATCTCGCCCGCCCTGCTGCAGGACGAATTGCCGGTCTCGGCGGCGATCCAGACGCTGGTGGAGGACAGCCGCGCCCGCATCGCCGACGTGCTGCATGGCCGCGACGACCGCCTGGTGCTGGTGGTGGGCCCCTGCTCCATCCATGACCACGGCCAGGCCATGGAATACGCGCGCCAGCTGCGTGCCGCCGCCGACCAGTACCGCGACGACCTGCTGGTCGTGATGCGCGTGTATTTCGAAAAGCCGCGCACCACCGTGGGCTGGAAGGGCTACATCAACGACCCGCGCCTGGATGGCAGCTTCCGCATCAACGAAGGCCTGCGCCGCGCCCGCGAACTGCTGCTGGACATCAGCGGCCTGGGCCTGCCGATCGCCACCGAATTCCTCGACCTGCTCAGCCCGCAGTACATCGCCGACCTGATCGCCTGGGGCGCCATCGGCGCGCGCACCACCGAGAGCCCCAGCCACCGCCAACTGAGTTCGGGCCTGAGCTGCCCGCTGGGCTTCAAGAACGGCACCGACGGCGGCGTGCAGATCGCGGCCGACGCCATGGTCGCGGCCAGCGCCAAGCACGCCTTCATGGGCATGACCAAGATGGGCATGGCCGCGATCTTCGAAACCCGCGGCAACGCCGACACCCACGTGATCCTGCGCGGCGGCAAGCAAGGCCCCAACTACGACGCCGCCAGCGTCGACGCCTGTTGTGCCGTGTTGCGCGCGGCCGGCCAGCGGGAACAGGTCATGATCGACTGCTCGCACGCCAACTCCAACAAGTCGCACCTGCGCCAGGTGGACGTGGCCCGCGACATCGCCGCGCAGTTGGCCCAGGGCGATACCCGCATCACCGACGTGATGATCGAGAGCCACCTGGAGGAAGGCCGCCAGGACCTCAAGCCAGGACAGCCGCTGCGCCCGGGCGTGTCGATTACCGACGCCTGCCTGGGCTGGACCCAGACCCTGCCGGTGCTCGACATGCTGGCGCAGGCGGTGCGCGAGCGCCGCGCCAAGGCCCGCGCCTGACGCGGTCGCGGCCTGCCTGGCCGGCCCGCTGCGCGCCGGCCTAGCGGTTCAGCGCATACGGCGCCGGGTCCATGTCCGGCGTCTCTCCGGTCACCAGGCAAGCCAGCAGCTTGCCCGTCACCGGCCCCAGCGTGAAGCCGTGATGCGCGTGACCGAAGGCCAGCCACAGCCCGGGATGGCGCGGCGCCGGGCCGATCACCGGGCGCATGTCCGGCATGCAGGGCCGGCACCCCATCCACGGCGTCTTCTCGACCGCCTCGCCGAGCGGCAGCAACTGGGCCGCCAGCAGGCGCGCACGCGCGACCTGCACCGGCGACGGCGGCGCATCGCGCGGCGCGAATTCGGCGCCCGTGGTCAGGCGCAAGCCCAGCGTCATCGGCGACATCACGAAACCGCTGTCGATATCGGCCACCGGCCGCGACAGCGCGGCGCCATCCTCCAGCGCGAAGTGCTGGTGGTAGCCGCGCTTGACCGCCATCGGCACCCGGTAGCCCAGCGGCCGCAACACGTCGGACGACCACGGCCCCAGCGCCACCACCACGTCACGCGCCTCCAGCGGCCCGGTCACGCCGCGCACGCGCCAGCCGCCGCCGGCCACCGCTTCCAGGCTGCGTGCGTCGCCGCGCGCCAGCGTGCCGCCGCGTTGCTGGAACAGGGCCGCGTAGCCGCGCGCCACGGCGCCCGGATCGGACACATTGACGGGGTCACGCCAATGGATGGCGCCCACCAGATTGGGCGACAGGGACGGCTCCAGCGCCGCCAGCGCCGGCCGGTCCAGCACCTGGTAGTCCAGCCCGTAGCAGGCCAATGCCACCGCGTCGGCCGCGGCACGATCCAGGCTGGCCTGGCTGCGCATGCCGTCGATCCAGCCATTGCGGCGGAACAGATGGGAGATGCCGGCCGCGTCCTTGAGCACGTCGTGCTCGGTCACGCTGCGTTCGATCAATGGCAGCATGGCGGCCGCGGCGCGCGCCAGCCGCGACGGCGCCGAATGCCACCAATAGCGCAGCAGCCAGGGCGCGATGCGCGGCAGGAAACGCGGGTGGTAGCGGACATCGGGCCGGCGGTTGCCGGCATAGCGCAGCAGGCTGCGCCAGTCGCGCGGAAAGGCATAGGGAATGACACTGGCGCGTTCGATCAGCCCGGCATTGCCATAGCTGGTCTCCTCGCCCGGGCCTCGGCGGTCGAACAACGTCACCGAGCGTCCGCGCGCCTGCAGATGCAGCGCCGCGCTCACGCCTATGATGCCCGCCCCCAGGACCACCACGTCTGTTTTCATGCTGCGCATTCTGCCCCCGGGGCATCGCCGCGGCAAGCCCGCGCGCGGGCGTAGAATCGACCATCGCCCGCCGCCGGTCGCCCGCCGCCGGCCATGGCGCCGCACGCCCGGCCGCGATGCGTTTTTCAGGAGCCCTGCCCTTGCCCGCCCTCGCCCCCCTGCAACCCGTTACTCTGGAAGGCGACATCGTGCGCCTGGTGCCTTTGACAGCCGCCCATGCCGGCCCCCTGGCCGAGGTCGGCCTGCACCCCGAACTCTGGCGGCTGCAGCCGGAACCGATCGACAGCGCCGCAGACATGCGCCGCTATGTCGAGCGCGCGCTGGCCGGCCAGGCCGCCGGCGACTGCCTGCCCTTTGCCATCGTGCGGCGGGCCGACGGCCAGGTCATCGGCACCACCCGCTACATGGATATCGCCCTGGCGCACAGGCGCCTGGAGATTGGCGCCACCTGGCTCACCCCGGCCAGCCAGCGCAGCGGCGCCAACACCGAGGCCAAGTATCTTTTATTGCAGCACGCCTTTGAAACAATTGGTATCATGCGGGTCGTGTTCAAGACGGAGGCGGCCAATCTGCAATCGCGCCAGGCCATTCTCCGCATCGGCGGCGTCGAGGAAGGGGTATTCCGCAAGCACCTGATCGCGCAGTCGGGACGCACCCGCGACATGGCCTATTTCGCCATCCTCGAAGAGGACTGGCCCGCCGCCAGGACGCGCCTGCTGGCGCGCCTGCGCCGCGCAGCGTGATGGCCGGCGGGGCTTGCTCTTTGTCTTTCATCGTGGCCTGCGCTCAAGTTCCCGCAACCGGAGGCCGTTAATGCGGTACCCGGGGCAGGCTCGCCGTCCGAGCGCCCCGCTCATTTCAAGTCAGGTATGGATCGTTCTCCCCTCGCCCCGCCCGCGCCGGTCGGGCACAATCGTCCCAGTATCTTCATCTACACCGAAGAACAGCGGGGCAACCAGTTGGTCGAATCGCCGGTGATCGGCATGCTTTCGGACGTTTCAGGTTCGGACAAGCTCGTCGTGGTGCAGGACCCGTTCAGCGGCATCAAATTCATCTATCGCGTCGACCACGAAAGCAGCAACCTGGACGCGGCGGCGATCACCGAGCAGGACGAGTCCGCTTTCAACGGCAGGAATTCGGTACAGATCAACGCCATCTCCTACAAGTTGGGAACGGCCGACAGCGCAATGAAGTTGCTGCGCGGCAAAAGTCAATGGATCCAGGACAAGGGTGCCGTACTGTCGGTGCTGTTGCAGAACGCGGCGGCCCGCAAGACGCGCTTCGCGCCGCCGCGCATCGAACGCGACCGCGTGCGCAAGGTGCCGCCCGGCGTGCCGGTGGAATATCTGGCCGCCGCGCCAACGCCCTGAACCGACCTGGCGGTGTACAACTTTCGCACGACTTTCTTATCCACAGAAACTGTGGATAAGAAACTGACGCAGGCAGGCGGGCCGGCCTGCGCGGCGACACCGCAGGGGCTGCTCATTTTTTGACCACCCGGTGCCGCGCCAGCGGCTGCCCTGCGCAACATGCTGCGCCGCCACAACGGCGATAATGATATTCTCCGCGGGAGCGCCTCGAGGGGATCTCATCGGCTGGCGCATCCCGGCCCTGCGCCCCAGCCAGGCGGACCCATCCACACCAATAAAAAGCCGTAGCATGAAAGGAGCGGAAAGCGTGTTTGCCCATGGAGCGCCCCGCGCGCAACCGCCTGCTCGTCCGGCGCCGTGACCATCATCATCGTCGACGATCACGGCGACTGGCGCGACACCATCGCCGAATTCATCCACGACCTCGGCCTGGGCGAAGCCATCCTCACGGCGGGCTCGCTCTCCGAACTGGATCAATTGCTGCTGAACGTCACTCCCGGCATCCTGGTGCTGGACGCCATGCTGCCCGATGGCGACGGGCTGACAAGGGTCGCGCATCTGCGCACCACGTATCCCTCGATGGGCATCATCATGCTCACCGGCCGGCTGCTGAGCGAAGACAAGGTGTCGGGGCTGAGTCTGGGCGCCGACCACTACCTGACCAAGCCCGTCAATCTGGCCGAACTCGGCGCGACCCTGGTGTCGCTGTCGCGGCGCCTGCGTGTCGTGCCCGCGGCCGACCCCGAAGCGCCAGCCACCGAGATCTGGCGCTTCGATCCCGCGCGCCGCAGGCTGGTGTCGCCCAAGCGCGTCCACGTCGACATCACCGACACCGAAAGCCGCCTGATCGGCGCCTTGATCCAGGCCGCGCCGCTGCCGCTGTCGCGCGGGCGGCTGGTCGAGGCGCTGGGCGCCAGCACCGAGGCCTATGACACCCATCGTCTCGATGCGCACATGCACCGGCTGCGCCGCAAGCTGCGCGCGCAGGCCGGCGGCGACATGGGCATACGCACCGTTTATGGCGTCGGCTATGTCTGCACCATGCCGGTGCAGATCGTCGGCAACAGCAAGCACTGAATTTTCCCCGACATGGCACTGACCGATACCCGCCCCCGCCGTTCCGTCCTCTACATGCCGGGCGCCAACGCGCGCGCGCTCGACAAGGCGCGCAGCCTCGATGCCGACACGCTGATCCTCGATCTCGAGGACGCGGTCGCACCCGACGCCAAGGCATTGGCGCGCGAGCAGGTGGCCGCGGCCCTGCGCGCCGGCGGCTACGGCCGGCGCGAATGCGTGGTGCGCGTCAATGCGCTGGACACGCCGTGGGGCCTGGACGACGTGCGCGCGATCGCGCGGGCCGGCGCCGATGCGGTGCTGCTGCCCAAGGTGCAATCGGCTGCTGAACTCGACGCGCTGGCGCGCGCCCTGGATGCGGCTGGCGCGCCGGCCGCATTGCCGCTGTGGGCCATGGCCGAAACGCCCTTGGGCTTTCTGCGGCTGGACGCGATTGCCGGCGGCCACGCGCGCCTGGCGGCCATCGTGGTGGGCACCTCCGACCTGGTCAAGGACCTGCGCGCGCGCCATACGCCCGAGCGCCACGAGACGCTGCTGGCGCGCTCGCTGGCAGTGCTGGCCGCGCGCGCCCATGGCCTGGCGGTGCTCGACGGCGTGCACCTGGACCTGGACGATGAGGCCGGCCTCGCGGCCGCCTGCCGCCAGGGACGCGACCAGGGCTTCGACGGCAAGACACTGATCCATCCGAAGCAGATCGCCGCCGCCAACGCCGCGTTCGCGCCGTCCGCCAGCGAATTGGCCAATGCCCGCAAGCGGCTCCAGGCCTGGCGCGCGGCGCAGGCGGCGGGCCAGGGCGTGGCGGTGGTGGACGGCATGCTGGTCGAGAACCTGCATGCGCGCGAAGCCGAACGCCTGCTGGCAATGGCCGCCGCCATCGAGGCCGGCCCGGCCGGCGCCTGAACTACAATACCCCCCGCGATCCCGGAGCGGCCCCGCCGCTTCCGCCCGCCGCGCCCGGCGCGGCCCGCATGTCGCGCCGCCGGCGCGATGTCTTCCCGGTTCCGTTTTTTTCGCCGCTGCCTGTGGCGGGAACCTTGCCGCGCGTTCGTCGCGCCCCCCCCCTGCCACACGATTCATGATCCGCTTCCAACAAGTTTCACTCATGCGCGGCGTCAAGCCCTTGTTCGACAAGGTCGACCTGCTGCTGAACCCCGGCGACAAGATCGGCCTGATCGGCGCCAACGGCGCCGGCAAGTCGAGCCTGTTCGGCCTGCTTCGCGGCACGCTGCACGCCGACCAGGGTGACCTGGATTATCCCGCCAGCTGGCGCATGGCCTATGTGGCGCAGGAAACCCCCGCGCTCGATCGCCCCGCCATCGAATACGCCATCGACGGCGACGTCACGCTGCGCAAACTGGAGGCGGAGCTGGCCGCGCTCGAAGCCGAGCCGGAAAGCGCCGAGAACGGCCTGCGCATGGCCGACATCTACGCCGCGCTGGCCGACGCCGACGCCTATACGGTGCACTCGCGCGCCGAGCAACTGCTGACCGGCCTGGGCTTCACGCAGGCGCAAATGCAGTTGCCGCTGACCAGCTTCTCGGGCGGCTGGCGCATGCGGCTGAACCTGGCGCAGGCGCTGATGTGCCCGTCCGACCTGCTGCTGCTGGACGAGCCCACCAACCACCTGGACCTGGACGCCATCATCTGGCTGGAAGACTGGCTCAAGCGCTATCCGGGCACGCTCATCGTGATCTCGCACGACCGCGACTTCCTGGACGGCGTGGTCAACGTCATCGTCCACATCGACGAGCGCAAGCTCAAGCGCTACTCGGGCAACTACTCGTCGTTCGAACGCCAGCGCGCCGCCCAGTTGGAACTGGCGCAGGGCATGATGGAAAAGCAGATGCGCCAGCGCGCCCACCTGCAATCCTTCATCGACCGCTTCAAGGCCCAGGCCAGCAAGGCGCGCCAGGCGCAGAGCCGCATCAAGGCGCTGGCCCGCATGGAAGAAGTGGCGCCGCTGCGCGCCGCCGCCGAGTTCTCGTTCGAGTTCCGCGAGCCGCTGCGCGCGCCCAATCCGCTGCTGACCATGGACAAGGTCAGCGCCGGCTACCGCAACACCGACGAGGACAGCGGCGTCACGTCCGACAAGATCATCGTGTCGGGCATCGACTTCTCGCTGCAGGCGGGCCAGCGCCTGGGCCTGCTGGGCATCAACGGCGCCGGCAAATCGACCTTCATCAAGACCATTGCCGGCGAGCTGCAATCGCTGGCGGGCGAGACCCAGTTCAACAAGGGCCTGTCGATCGGCTACTTCGCCCAGCACCAGGTCGAGATGCTGCGCCATGACGAATCGCCGCTGTGGCACATGACCAAGATCGCGCCGACGGTGCGCGAGCAGGAGCTGCGCAACTTCCTGGGCAGCTTCAATTTCAACGGCGCCATGGCCACCAGCTCGATCGCGCCATTCTCCGGCGGCGAGAAGGCGCGCCTGGCGCTGGCGCTGATCGTGTGGCAGCGCCCCAACCTGCTGTTGCTGGACGAGCCCACCAACCACCTGGACCTGGAAACCCGCGAGGCCCTGACCACCGCGCTGGCCCAGTTCGAGGGCACGCTGGTGCTGGTATCGCACGACCGCCACCTGCTGCGCGCCACCACCGACCAGTTCATCATCGTCGCCGACGGGCGCTTCAGCCCCTTCGACGGCGATCTGGACGACTACAAGGACTGGCTCTACAAGACCAAGCTGTCGGCCAAGGCCGCGGCCTGACCGCGCGGCCGGAGCCCGGCGGCGATGCGCTTCGCGGCATGGTCCATTCGCGTTCGAACGCGCTACAATCCCGCGAATTGCCCGCCCGGGCCCGCCATGCGCGGCGGTCCGCGCGCGACAACCGACAACCACGTCCCGCTGTACGCGGGACGCGTTTTTTTAGCGCTCCTAGATGCCGATCAAAGACCAACTTTTCCTCGCCAGCCAGTACCTGGCGCCGCATCACCTGGTGTCGCGTTTCTTCGGATACGCCTCGGACTGCCGGGAACCCGCGGTCAAGAACTGGATGATCTCGCGCTTCGTGCGCAAGTACGGCGTGGACATGCGCGAAGCCGTGCAGGAAGACGCGCTGGCCTACGATTGCTTCAACGACTTCTTCACCCGCGCCCTCAAGCCGGACGCGCGCCCGCTCGACGATGAACCCGGTGGCGTGCTCTGTCCCGCCGACGGCGCCATCAGCCAGATGGGCGCCATCGAGCATGGCCGCATCTTCCAGGCCAAGGGCCACAGCTATGGCCTGACCGACCTGCTGGGCGGCGATGCCGAGCGCGCCGCGCCGTTCCAGGGCGGGGAATTCGCCACCATCTACCTGTCGCCCAAGGACTACCACCGTGTCCACATGCCGGTGGCCGGCACGCTGCGCGAAATGATCCACGTGCCGGGCCGGCTGTTCTCGGTCAATCCGCTGACGGCGCGCAACGTGCCGCGGCTGTTCGCCCGCAACGAGCGCGTGGTCTGCATTTTCGACACCGAGCACGGCCCCATGGCGCTGGTGCTGGTGGGCGCCATGATCGTCGCCTCGATCGAAACCGTCTGGGCTGGCCTGGTCACGCCGTACAAGCGCCGCGTCAAGGCAGTGCGCTACGACGACGCGGCGCGCGCGCCGATCCATCTGGCCAAGGGCGCCGAGATGGGCCGCTTCAAGCTCGGCTCGACCGCCATCGTGCTGTTCGGGCCGGACAAGGTGCGCTGGGCCGATACGCCGTCGGTGCGCGGTCCGGTGCGCATGGGTGAACTGCTGGCGTTGCCGCGGACCTCGTTTCCGCAAGGCGAATGATCCCGTACGGATTTATTCGCTTTATGCAATGAGGCGGCCTGGGTAGATTGGCGGTTTTTCTCTCCGCCGCCATGTCCGCCTCCTCCCTGCCCGCCACCACGCCCGCCGCCACCGCTCGCCCCGCCGACCGCCCTTCGCGCGCCCTGGCGCGCATGCTGTCGCTGGATGATTTCGAGGCCGCCGCGCGCAAGCGCCTGCCGCGCCCCATCTTCGGCTACGTGGCCGGCGCTGCCGAGGACAACCAGTCCCTGCGCGCCAATCGCGACGCCTTCGGCCGCTATGCTTTCCAGCCGCGCGTGCTGGTCGACGTGTCGCGCCGCAGCCAGCACATCGAACTGTTCGGACGACGCTACGAATCGCCGTTCGGCATCGCGCCGATGGGCATCAGCGCGCTGTCGGCCTACCGCGGCGACATCGTGCTGGCGCGCGCCGCGCACGAACAGGGCATCCCGGCCATTCTCAGCGGCACTGCGCTGATCGCGCTCGAAGACGTGATCCGCGAAGCGCCTGGCACCTGGTTCCAGGCCTACCTGCCCGGCGACCCGGCCCGCATCGACGCGCTGGTGGCGCGCGCCGCACGCGCCGGCTATGAAACCCTGGTGCTGACCGTGGACATTCCGGTGTCCGCCAATCGCGAGAACAATGTGCGCACCGGCTTTTCCACCCCGCTCAAACCCAGCCTGCGGCTGGCGTGGGACGGCTTGACGCGGCCGCGCTGGCTGGCCGGCACCTTCCTGCGCACCCTGCTGGCCCATGGCATGCCGCATTTCGAGAACTCGTTCGCCACGCGCGGGGCGCCCATCGTGTCGGCCTCGGTGTTGCGCGACTTCAGCGCGCGCGACCACCTGAACTGGCAGCACGTGGCCCGCATCCGCGCGCAATGGCGCGGCACGCTCATCATCAAGGGCATCCTGCATCCGCAGGACGCGCGGCTGGCGCGCGAACACGGCGCGGACGGCATCATTGTCTCGAACCACGGCGGCCGCCAGCTCGACGGCGCCATTCCGCCCCTGCGCGCGCTACCCGGCGTGGTGGCCGAGGCCGGCGCCATGCCGGTCATGATGGACAGCGGCGTGCGCCGTGGCGGCGATGTGCTCAAGGCGCTGGCGCTGGGCGCGCGCTTCGTGTTCGTGGGCCGTCCGTTCAACTACGCCGCCGCCGTCGGCGGCCAGGCGGGCGTGGCGCATGCCATCGGCTTGCTGCGCGCCGAGGTCGACCGCAATATGGCCATGCTGGGCATCAACCGCCTGGACGAACTGGACGCCAGCCTGCTGGCCGCGGCCTGAGACCGCCGGGGCGCCGCCTGGCCGCCGCCCCGGCGGCACAGCATAGAATGACGGTTCCTCCGCTTGCGCCGGGCCGGCCTTCGCGCCGCCCACCTGCTCCGTCGACCGTGTCGCTACGCCAATCCTCGTTCTTCCTGCGTTTTCTGACCCTGGGCGCGCTGGCCCATGTCTATGTCGGCGCCCGCCTGATCGGCGATGCCGGCCTGGCCGGGTCCGGCGCCGCCAGCGCCATCCTGCTGCTGATCCTGTCTTGCGTCCTGATCCCGCTGGGGATGCTGGCGCGCTCGTCGGTGCATCCGCCCTGGGGCGATCGCATCGCCTGGGTCGGCCTGATCGCGATGGGCCTGTTCTCGTCATTATTTGTGCTGACGGTGCTGCGCGACGCGCTGCTGCTGGCGCTGTGGCTGGCCGACCTGGCCACCGGCCTGGCGCCGCCCTGGCCCGCGCTGCGGCGCGCCAGCGCCCTGGCGGTGGCGGCGCTGGCGCTGGCGGCGACGCTGGTCGGCTTCTACAACGCCCGCCGCCGCGCCCGCGTGGTCAAGGTGGACGTGCCGGTGCGCGGCCTGCCGGCCGACCTGGACGGCTTCACCATCGCGCAGATCAGCGACATCCACGTCGGTCCGACCATCAAGCGGCGCTACGTCCAGGCCATCGTCGACGCCGTCAACGGACAGGCGCCAGACATGATCGCCATCACGGGCGACGTGGTGGACGGCAGCGTCGAGCAACTGGCGCCCCAGGCCAGCCCCCTGGGCGAGCTGCGCGCGCCGTTCGGGGTGTACCTCGTGACCGGCAACCATGAATACTATTCGGGCGCGGCGCCCTGGGTGGCGGAATTCCGCCGCCTGGGCCTGCGGGTGCTGATGAACGAGCACGCGGTCATCCACCCCGCCGGCCTGCCGCTGGTCGTGGCCGGCGTTACGGACTACAGTGCCGGCGCCTTCGATCCGCATCAACGCAGCAATCCGGCGGCGGCCCTGGCAGGCGCCCCGGCCGACGCCGCGGCGCGCATCCTGCTGGCCCACCAGCCGCGCAGCGCGGCCGCCGCCGCGCCGCTGGGCTATACCCTGCAATTGTCCGGCCACACCCACGGCGGGCAGTTCTTTCCGTGGGGCTTTTTCGTGCGCTTCCAGCAGCCGTACACGGCCGGACTGCACCGCCTGGGGCAGATGTGGATCTATGTCAGCCGCGGCACGGGCTATTGGGGACCGCCCAAGCGCCTGGGCGCCCCGTCGGAGATCACCTGCCTGCGGCTGCGGCCGGCGCCTTGAGCGGCCGGCGGCGCTCAGGCCGCTTCCGGCAGCGGGCCGCGCTCCAGGTAGCTGGTCAGCGCGATATCGCTGGTGGTGTTGGTAATCCCCTCGATCTGGTGAATGCGCGCCAGCAACGCCTCCAGCGCCTGGGTGTCGCGCACCCGCACCTTGAGCAGCATGGCGCTTTTGCCGGTGATGGTGTGGATCTCCTCGACCTCGGTCAGTTCGGCCAGCCCCAGCACCTGCTGGGTGATGCTCCAGTTGTTGGTGTCGACGTGCACGAACGCCAGCAGCGGGCGGCCGATGCGGGCACCGTCGAGCTTGGCGGCGATCCCCTTGATCAGGCCGTCGCGCTTGAGGCGCTTGACCCGCTCGTGTACCGCCGGCGCCGACAGATTCAGCACTTTGCCCAGTTCGGCATAACTCGGCGAGGCGTCGTCCGCCAGCAGCGTTAATAATTTTCGGTCGCGGTCGTCGAGATCTGGCATCGGAATCTGGTTCTGCCTAACGGCATTCGAACTTTTACGGGATTAAGGAATATCGGTGTTAACCCTTATTTTATTCCAATAAAATCCCCATCATGCAGAACCGCGATACCGTTGGCGCGCCCTCGCGCCGCCAGCCGCTTCCCCCCGCCATTGCCGCCTTGATGTTCGCCGTCAGCGTCGTCGGCTCCAACGGCCTGGCCCTCAGTCCCATCCTGTCCGACGTGGCGCGCGCGTTCGCCGCCACCCCGCTCACCGTCAGCAGCGCCATCTCGGCCTATGGCGCGGCGACCGCCGCCAGCGCCTTCCTGCTGGCGGCGCGCATCGATCGCTGGGGCATCCGCCGCTCGCTCCTGGCCGCGATGGCGGCGTTGATCGCCGCCTTGCTGATGTCGGCCGCCGCGCCGCACTGGATCATCCTGACGGCGGCCCAGGCCCTGGCCGGCGCCGCCGCCGGCGTCATCCTGCCCGCCGCCTACGGCTCGGCCTCGCTGGTGGCGGCCAGCGGCCAGGAGACCCGGGCCTTGGGCCGCGTGATCTCGGGCTGGTCGGTGTCGCTAGTGGCCGGGGTGCCGCTGTCGGCGCTGATCTCGGACGCCATCGGCTGGCGCGCCACGTACGGCGTGCTGGCGCTGTGCGCCGCGGTAGCCTTGACCGGCCTGCGCAGTCTGCCCGAGCGCCGCGGCGTCAATGTCGCCGCGCCCCCCCTGGCGCGCCTGCTGGCGCCGCTGTCCTATCGCGACGTGCCCGTGCTGCTGCTGGCCTGCCTGGCGTTTTCGTCCGCGTTCTACGGCGTCTATGCCTTCCTGGCCGACCATGTGCGCACCGTGCTGGGCCTGACCGCGGGCCAGGTGGGCCTGATCGCCTTTGCCTACGGGGCCGGCTTCCTGCTGGCCGGCCTGGCTGGCGCGCCGCTGATCGAGCGGCTGGGTCCGCGCCGCGCCCTGCCGCTGGCGCTGGCCGCCATCGCCCTGGTCTATGTGGCCCTGCTGCCCGCGGCGCATGCGCTGCCGGCGGTGCTGGCGATCGCATTGCTGTGGGGCGGCGCCTCGCAATTGAGTCTGAACCTGCTGGTGCTGCTGTTGTCGCGCGCCCGGCCCGATGAGCGGGGCGCGGTGCTGGGGCTGAATACCTGCACCACCTATCTGGGCGCCAGCGTGGGCACGGCCGTGGCCGGCGCGCTCTATACCCACGCGGGCTTCGCAAGCCTGGGACTGGCCGCGGCCGCGGCCGTGGCGCTGGCGGCGTCGATGCTGCACTGGCGCCTGAATGGCCGCCGCGCCGGCGAACGCCGCGCCGCCGCCTGACACCGTCTCAGCCCGGCAGCACCACCGCGCAATCCCGGCCGGCGCGCTTGGCCTGGTACAGCGCCTGATCGGCGCGCCGCAGCACGTCGGATATGCTGGCATCGGTCTCCAGGAAGCGGGTGATACCGCCGCTGGCCGACAGCATCAGGGCGTGGCCGTCGATCTGGGCGGGATGCTGGCGCAAGCTGGCCCGCAGGCGGTCGCAGACCGCCAGCGCCACGTCCTTGTCCGCGTCCTGCAGCAACACCACGAATTCCTCGCCCCCCAGACGCCCCACCGAATCGCCTTCGCGCAGACACGTGCGCAGTTGGTCGCAGAAATGGCGCAGCGCGGCGTCGCCGCCCAGGTGCCCGTGGCGGTCGTTGACCTGTTTGAAATAATCCAGGTCGAGCATCAACGCCGTATGACAGGCGCCGCGCTTGGACGCTTCCAGCAGCCCTTTCATGCGTTGCAGGACCTCGGCCCGGGTCCAGCATCCGGTCAGGCCGTCGACCTTGGCCAGGCGCGCCAGCGCGGCTTCGTTGCGCCGGTTCTCGGTCATGTCCATGCCGATGTTGACGACGCTGCCATCCGGCAACCGCACGTTGGACCACAACACCGACAGGCGTTCGCCATCGCGCGCCAGCGGCTGCCATTCGCGGAATGACGGGTGCGGCGCGCGTGCGACGCTGTCGATGACACGGGCGCGGATCTCGGGGTCGGGATAGAACAACGCCAGCGGCTCCGCGTGGCGATTGATCTCTTCGCGGGTCCAGCCGAAACGGCGCTCGCACGCCGCGTTCCAGAGCAGGCACTTGCCCCGCTCGTCAAACGCGTTGATCAGCACCGGCGCATTCTGGAACAGCGCCTGGTACTGCGCCACCACCGCGCGCAGATGGGCCAGTTCGGCATCGCGCGGATCCGGCAGGCCGGCGCTGTCGCGATCGGCGTCCGGCGGGTGCGGCGCAATCAGGGCGTCATTCGAGAAGTCGAGTCGCATGGGCAGGCAGACGGGAAAAGCGGCGCGGCCCGGCCGCGTCTCGGACCGGGGCGAAGAGAGCGCGGCCAGTATACGTTCAAGCCCGCGCCGCGAATGCCAAGAAACGTCAATTCGCGCCGGCGCGGCGCCGCGGCGCTACCAGGGGAAGGTGATCAGGTCGCCATACAGGCTGCGCAGCTTGGCCTTGACCTCGGGCGAGTGCTGGTAGATCGAGATGAATTTGAGCAAGCGCGGATCCTGCGCGTGGTCGGGCCGCGTGACCCAGCGGATGGCGTAGCGGCGCACATTGGCCGGATCGGTATTGTCGAACGCCAGGCCGTCTTTCTCGTTCAGGCCGGCCTGCTTGGCGAAGGTGGTGTAGGTGACCGATGCCGTCACGTCGTCGAAGGCGCGGGCCGATTGCGAGCCTTCGATCTGCACCAGTTTCAGGTGCTTGGGATTGTCGGTCACGTCCTCCAGGGTGGCCTGTTGCGCCACGCCCGGCTTGAGCTTGATCAGGCCTATGGATTGCAGCAACAGCAGGGCGCGGCCGGTGTTGACCGGATCATTGGGAATCGCGATGGTGGCGCCATCCGGCAGCGGCTCGCCCTTGCCGAGCTTCTTGGAGAACAAGCCGATGGTGGTGGAATAGCCGTAGGCGATGGGCGTCAGGTGGGTGCCGCGCCGGGCATTGAACAGTTGCAGGAAGGGTTCGTGCTGGAAGAAGTTGGCGTCGATCGAACCGTCGGCCACGGCGATGTTGGGCAATACCCAGTCGTTGAACTCGACCAGTTCGACCGCCAGGCCGGCCTTGCGCGCCTCGGCCACCGCCAGTTCGGTGGCGGCGTTGGCCACGCTGGGAATCAGGCCGATGCGCAGCGGCTTGTCGGCCGCCAGCGCCGGCGCGGCGCTGGCCACGCCCAGGGCGGCCACGGCGGCGGCGCGCGCCAGGGTCAGGAACAGGGAATGCAAAGACATGGAATCACCCGGTGAAAAACGCGTGGTATGACTATTGTGCCGCAGCCCGGCGCCGGCGTGGCCAAAGGCCCTTGGGAGCGTGATGGCGATCATGCCGCGCCGTGGCGCTACACTCAATCCCGGCACTGCAACACCGCATCACGGAGGCCGACCTTGCAAAACACCGCCACCCTGCCCACCCACGTCACCTTGATCGGCGCGCCCACGGACATCGGCGCGGGCGCGCGCGGCGCCTCGATGGGTCCGGAAGCCCTGCGCGTGGCGGGCATCGGCCCGGTCATCGAGGCCCAGGGGTTCACGGTCATGGACCGCGGCAACCTATATGGCCCGGCCAATCCGTGGCAGCCGCCGGTGGACGGCTACCGCCATCTGGACGAAGTGGCCGCCTGGAACCAGGCGGTGCACGACGCCATGTACGCGGCGCTGGCCCAGGGCTCGCTGCCGATCCTGCTGGGCGGCGATCATTGCCTGGGCATCGGCTCGATCAGCGCGGTGGCGCGCCATTGCCGCGCCACGGGCAAGAAGCTGCGCATCCTGTGGCTGGACGCGCATACCGATTTCAATACCAACGCCCTCACGCCCACTGGCAACATCCATGGCATGCCGGTGGCCTGCCTGTGCGGCCACGGCCCGGCGCCGATCGTCGGCATGTCGGGGCAGACGCCCGACATCGACCCGTCCTGGGTGCGCCAGATCGGCATCCGCAGCGTCGACGAAGGCGAGAAGCGCCTGGTCCACCAGGCTGGCCTGGAAGTCTTCGACATGCGCTACCTGGATGAAATGGGCATGCGCGCAACGATGCAAGCCGCCTTGGCCGGACTGGACCAGGACACCCACCTGCACGTCAGTTTCGATGTCGACTTCCTCGATCCCGAGATCGCCCCGGGCGTCGGCACGACCGTGATGGGCGGCCCGACCTATCGCGAGGCGCAGTTGTGCATGGAGATGATTGCCGACACCGGCCTGATGCGCTCGCTCGATGTGGTGGAATTGAACCCGGCCTTCGACGTGCGCAACAAGACCGCCGATCTGGCGGTGGACCTGATCGAAAGCCTGTTCGGCAAATCGACGCTGGTGCGCCGGGGCGCCTGAAACCGCGTCAGCCCTCGCCCTGCTGGCGGATCGCCGCGGCCGTTGCCGTCAGGCTGCGCACATGCTGCTCGCGCCGCGCCCGCACGCGCGGCGTCGGCCCCGCCAGGCACAACGCATACCATTCGCCGGCGCGCTCCAGCGCCACTGCCAGGCCGGTCAGGTCCGCCACGCTTTCCCCCGCGTTCTCGGCCCACCCTTGCGCCTGGACCCGCGCCACGTCTTCCAGCAAGGCGGCGCGCGTGACATGCGTGCGCTCGGTGTAGCGGCGGTAGTCGGCCGCCGCCAGCACCGCCTCGCGCTCGGCCGGCGCCAGGCGCGCCAGGATCGCCTTGGCCACCGCGCTCGTATGCAGCGGCCGGCGTTCGCCCGGCCTGGTCGCGTAATGCACCGGCTGGGCCGATTCGGCCACTTCCAGGAACAGCACGCCCGCATCCTGGATCTTGCCCAGCATCACGGTTTCATCGCACTGGTCGCGCAGCGCGCGCAAGAGCGGCCGCGCCCGCTCCAGCCACGGGTCGCCCGCCTGGATCAGGCCGCACAGCGCCTGCAGCCGCGGCGTCGGGTAGTAGCCGCCACGGCGCCGGACTTCGTAGAGATAGCCGCGCCCGACCAGGGTGCGCACCAGCGCCAGGCAGCTCGACATGGGCGCGCCCAGCCCCTGGGCCAGGTCAGTGAGCGACAGCGGCCGACGCGCCTGCGCGTACAACTCGATCAGTTCCAGCGTGCGGACGACCAGTTTCACTTCCATGGTGCGGCGGCCTCGACGAACGGCGTTGACTTTTCGTAATCGTGAACATAAATTCTTGCACAGGAATTTTTATTCACCAATAAGAATAAATTTTCAGCCGGATGGAGAACCGGCGCCCCGGCCCAGCATTCGCGTCACCCAAGAAAACCGATATTCGGCTCGCCCGACGGGCCGTGGAGACAAACCGATGCGTATCCCTCCCCTATGGACGGCCGTGGCCGCCACGCTGGCCGCCTGCGCCATGCATACCCCGGCCGCGCTGGCCCAGACCCCTGCCGCCGACATCGTGCGGCTGGGCGTGTCCAACGACCGTTCGGGCATCTATTCCGACCTGGGCGGGCTCGGCTCCGAAACGGCCGTGCGCATGGCGGTCGAGGACTTCGGCGGCAAGGTCGCCGGCAAGACCGTGGAAGTGATCGGCGCCGACAACCAGAACAAGGCCGACGTGGCCTCGGCCCTGGTGCGGCGCTGGTTCGATACGCAGGCGCTGGTGGCGGTGGTCGACGGCGGTGCCAGTTCGACCGGCCTGGCGGCCCAGGGCGTGGCGCGCGAGAAAGGCGGCACCGCCCTCATCAGCGGCGGTTTCGCCGGCGATTTCAGCGGCAAGCAATGCAGCCCCCTCAGCACCCAATGGGCGCCCGATACCTATGCCCTGGCCAATGCGGTGGTCAAGAGCGTGGTCGAAGGCGGCGGCAAATCCTGGTATTTCATCACCACCGACTACGTGTTCGGCAAATCGCTCGAAGCCAATGCCAGCCGCTTCGTGGAAGGCGCCGGCGGCAAGGTGCTGGGCAGCACACGGCATCCGCTCGGCGCCATGGATTTCGCCTCGTTCCTGCTGCAGGCGCAGGCCTCCCAGGCCAATGTGGTGGGGCTGGCCAGCGCCGGCGGCGACCTGGTGAACCTGATCAAGCAGGCCCAGGAATTCGGCCTGACCGGCGGCAAGCAGCGCCTGCTGACCTTCCTGACCTTCATCAACGATGTACAGGCCATGGGCCTGCCGGTGGCGCAGGGCCTGGCCTTTCCCACCGGCTTCTACTGGGACGCCGACGACGACACCCGCGCCTGGACCCGGCGCTGGCAGCAGAAAATGGGCGTGACCCGGCCGCCATCGATCGTGCAGGCATTGAGTTACGTCGCCACCACGCATTACCTGCAGGCCGCGCAGGCCGCCGGCACCTTCGACGGCGCCGCCGTCAACCAGAAGATGCGCGAGTTGCCCATTACCACCAAACTGATCAAGAATGCCCGCATACGCCCCGAAGATGGGCGCGTCATCATGGACCTGTATCTGGTGGAAGTGAAAAAGCCCGCGGAGTCCAAGTATCCCGGCGACTTCTACCGCATCCTGTCCACGGTGCCCGGCGATAAGGTGTTCGTTTCGCTGGCCGATAGCGAATGCCCCTTGATCAAGAAATAAATCCGCTTTCCCGAGGAGACATCCCATGAAGTGCTATTGCGTCGTCAACTTCCGCGAACCGCTGCAGCAGATGGAGCAGGCCACGCCCACCCCACAAGGGTCGCAAGTGCTGCTGAAGGTGCGCGCCGCGGGCGTTTGCCACAGCGATATCCACTTGTGGGAAGGCGGCTACGATCTCGGCCAGGGCCGCACCCTGTCGCTCAAGGAGCGCGGCGTCTCGCTGCCGCTGACGATGGGCCACGAGACCGTCGGCAGCATGGTGGCGGCCGGCCCCGACGCCACCGGCATCGAGCCGGGCCGCAACTATCTGGTCTACCCGTGGATCGGCTGCGGCGCCTGCCCGACCTGCCTGGCGGGCCAGGAGAACCACTGTACCGCGCCCGCCTGCCTGGGCGTGCATCGCGCCGGCGGCTATGCCGACCACATCCTGGTGCCGCACCCGCGTTACCTGATCGACATCGGCGACCTGGATCCGGCCCGCATCGCGCCCTACGCCTGCTCGGGGCTGACGACCTATTCGGCGCTCAAGAAGATCGGCGAAGCCGTCTACCGCGAGCACCCCGTGGTCATCTTTGGCGCCGGCGGGCTGGGCCTGATGAGCCTGACCCTGATCAAGGCGCTCGGCGGCAAGGGCGGCATCGTGGTGGATATCGACCCGGCCAAGCGCCAGGCCGCGCTGGAGGCCGGCGCCCTGGCCGCCATCGACGGCGCCGCGCCCGACGCCGCGCAGCAGATCATCCAGGCCGCCGGCGGCAAGCCGCTGCAGGCCGCCATCGACCTGGTCGGCGCGCCTTCCACGACCTCCCTTGCCTTCGATTTCCTGACCAAGGGCGGCAAGCTGATCATCGTCGGCCTGTTCGGCGGCGCCTCGTCGTGGCCGATCGCGTTGATTCCCATGAAGGCCATGTCCATCATCGGCAGCTACGTCGGCAACCTGGCCGAACTGCGCGAACTGATGGACCTGGTGCGGACCGGCAAGGTGCCGCCGATGCCGGTGCACCGTTATGCGCTGGACGAGGCCGACAGCGTGCTGGCGTCGCTGCGCGCCGGCAAGGTGCTGGGCCGCGCGGTACTGACGGTGGATTGAGCCGCCGGCCGGGCGATTCGGGGCGGACACGAGCGCATCCGGCGCCGCCCCGGTCTGCGATGGCGCGGCCAAGGGCGGCCGGGCAAGGCGATTCGGCCTATCATAGGCACCTGCCTTCCTATTTCTCCGCCTGTACAAAGGACCTCGCATGACCGACCGCCAGCTCACCATCCTCGCGGCCATCAACCTCCTGGTCGCCGTCGGCGCCGGCGCGTTCGGGGCGCATGGCCTCAAGCGCCTGGTGACGCCCGAGTTGCTGTCGGTATGGCAGACCGGCGTCCTGTACCATCTGATCCACGGGCTGGGCCTGTTCATCATCGCGCTGCTCGGGGCGCGCTATGGCTCGCCGCTGCTGTCGGCGGCCGGCCTGACGATGTTCGCGGGCATCGTGCTGTTTTCAGGCAGCCTGTACCTCCTGACCCTGACCGGCACCCACTGGCTGGGCGCCATCACGCCCCTGGGCGGCGTCGCCTTCCTGGCCGCCTGGGCCATGGTGGCGCTGGCCGCGTACCGCGCCCAGGGCTGAGTCCGCGCCGGGCATCCCCCGGCCTTCCCCGCATTACCCCCATCTGGCGGCCGCGGCCGCCTTTCCCGCTGGACCCCGATGTCGTCTCCCACCGTTTTCCCCGCCCTGCGTGACCGCTCCGCTTTCGCGGGCATTGCCTGTGTCGCCGGCGGCATCTTCTTTCTGACGCTCAGCGACGCCAACGCCAAATGGCTGGGCGCCTCCTACAACCCGCTGCAGATCCTGTTCCTGCGCGCCTTGATCGCCCTGCCGTTCGTCACCGCGCTGGCGCTCTGGCTGGGCGGGCGGCGCGTGCTGCGCACGGCCCATCCCGGCCTGCACCTGACGCGCGGCGCCATCAACGTGGTGTCGGCCTGTTTCTTCTATCTGGGATTGCGGGCGCTGCCGCTGGCCGAAGCCACTGCCATCGCGTTCGCCGCCCCCCTGTTCGTCACGGCGCTGTCCGTGATGATCCTGAAGGAACGTGTCGATGGCCGGCGCTGGCTGGCGGTGCTGGCCGGCTTCGCGGGGGTGCTGATCATCGTGCGGCCCGGCACCAACGCCTTCCAGGCCGCCACCCTGCTGCCGCTGACCACCGCCTTCCTGTATGCCGTCATGATGATCACGGCGCGCAGTATCAGCCGCGCCGAAGGCATGCTGACCACCACGTTCTACATCGTCGCCGGCCAATTGGCGTGCAGCGCCTTGCCCCTGGCGTGGGTCTGGCAGACGCCGGCCATCGCCGACCTGCCCTATTTCGCCGCGGTGGCGCTGTTCAGCACGCTGGGGCTGGCGCTGATCACCCAGGGCTTTCGCATCGCGCCGGCTTCGGTGGTGGCGCCGTTCGACTACACCGGCCTGATCTGGGCCACGCTGCTGGGCTGGATCTTCTGGCGCGAGGCGCCGGACGCCTATGCGTACCTGGGCGCGCTGTTCATCGCCGGCAGCGGCGTCTATATCGCGTTGCGCGAGGCGCGCGGCGGCGGCCGGGGTTCGCGCCAGCCCCGCGCCGGGGTGAAAAGATAGGGCGGCCTGCCGTTCCTGGTCCGGACCGGCAGCCCCCTGTCCGCCTCCCGGGCGGTCCGGCGGACCGGCGCCGCTGCGGCCTCAATTGGCCTTTTCGTCCTCGCCGGCATAGCCGCTGATGTAGGGCCGGCCCGAGCAGCGCACCATCGCCACGCAATTGGGCCGGCCGCTCTTGGCGCTGCAGGTGTCGCGGGCCGCGTCACGCGCCGTCTTCGGGTCTGGATCGAGCGCGGTATAGCTGGTGCCGCGGCCTTTCACGCCCTTGGGCCAGGCCAGGCCGACGCAGCTGTCGCGGTAGGTCAGCACCTTGGTGCAGCCGCTGCACTCCTCCCATTCCAGCAACTTGTTGATGGCGTCCTTTTCATTGGGGTAGCCATCCGAATACGTCAGGTCGCCCGAGTCCTTTTCGGCGACGGCGCCCCAATACTCGCGATCGTTCAGCCTGGCCGCCAGTGCCTCCAGCTCGGCTGGCGTCGCGGTCCTGGCCGCCTGCAGGTCCTGGGCGCTATAGCCCGGCCCGACGCATAACGGCATCGTGGTCAGCCAGCACTTGCCGTCGGGGCTGCCGGCGGTGCAGCGGCGGATCGCCTTCCTGGCCGCCATTTCCGGCGACACGCTGTTGCCGGGGAACAGGTCGTTGGAGGTGTTGCGGGCATAGGTCATGCAACTGTCCGAAAACCAGCTCAGTGATTTGCAGTCCTTGCCGCCGCCCCGGCGGCACTCGGCCAACGCCGCCGACGCGGCCGCCTTGGAGGAATCTTCCGGCAGCGCCCAATAGATCCTGGCGTGTTTGCCGTCCGTCGCGATGCCGCCATACAGCGCATCGGCGTGAGCCTGCGGCGCGAACAGGCTTGCCGCCAGTGCCAGCGCGCCGAGCGCCGCGCGGATCATCCGGGAAAAGCGGGCAAATATCATCGTCGGGTTCCAGATCGAGAGGAATTCAGCGGCACCGATCTTAGCAAAGCGCCTGGCAGGTCCGTCCCCTTTCCGGGAATCGGTCAGGCATATTGCGTAACAAATTTCACGGTTGGCGGCAGGATGCCGGCCCCATTTTCCGGTAAAAATGGCGGACCTTGCGCAAGCAGGCTGTCAATCTGCAATCAGCCGTCCGCCGCAGGCCAAGTTGGCCTGCGCTGTCACGAAGAGAAACAAAACGCCTGGCGCGCCCGGACCAAGATCGCCGCCGTCCCGCCTGGCCGCCACGGAGCACCGACCGCAAGCCATGACGTTCCTCGCGCCCCCTTCCCTCCGCCGCATGCCGCTGCGCCTGGCGAGCAGCCTGATCGCCGCCGCCAGCCTGGCCGGCTGTGCGCCGATGCCCACTGGCGGCAGCTCTTCCCTGCCATCCTTGAGCCGGGTCTTTTCGGAAGGCCTGTCGTTCTCCCCCAGCGTCAATGTGGCCCGCAACATGCAGGGCCGCTCGATCAACGATGCCATTGCCGCGCTGGGCGAACCCTCAAGGAAGCGCGCCGTCGGCAACACCCTGGAATTGGAGTGGTCCGATTACCAGGCGGCGCCTTATCAGGAATGGGTGACGACCGGCACCAGCCAGCAGGTGGTCGGCATGATCCCGGCCACCCGCGGCAGCGCCGCGACACCGGTATTCCAGCAGAGCAGCTCCGGTTACTACCAGAACCGCACGCGGGTCTATGAATGCAAGGTGCTGATGCGCATGCAGGACAGCGTCATCGTCGACGCCACCGTCGATGGCAACGTCTGCCCGGAATTCATCGCCGCGTTGCGTAAATGGGCCGGCGAAAACGAAGCGAAGAATTATGTCGTGAAATAAGGCGCGGACCTCGTCGCGTAAACCGCGCCGGGCCACGCAAGGATTATTCCGGCGGGGTTGTCGACATTGTTTTTTCGATGCGCCAATACTGTCGAAAAGGCGAATCGATATTCTGAAAAGATGGCGAAATTAATGGGCGCGCGATTAAGTTTCCGGCCGCGCCTGCCGTTACCGGTCTGATACTTCCCCGGCAAGCCTCATGGGCAGTGATTGCCCGCCAGGAATACGCAGACATGACCACGATTTCCGCCTACACGCCGCCGCTCGTCATCGCCCCGCGGACGCCGGCATCAGGCGTGTCCCCCGTCGCCACCGTCAACCGCAGCCCCGACATCCCGGCCTCCACCTCGGTGACGCTGGGCCAGCAGACGGCCAACGTGCTGACCTACTCCCCCGACACGATCGCGGCCAACGCCGCCGGACAGGCGCAGGAACCCGACGCGCTGTCGTCGCTGATGTCCGACAACATCCGCGCCTCGTCGCTGACCGGTCAGTTCAAGGGCCTGGCGGCTGCGTTGCTGGGCCGCCTGCAGGCCGATGGCGGCAACTATTCGCTGTCGCTTGCGCGCGCCGGCGCCAGCACAGCCATCGATGGCGTCGCCGCGGCCCAGGGCCCGGCGCAGGCCGACAACTCGGTGTCGCTGCGCGTCACCACCGCCAGCGGCACCAAGGTCACCGTCACGCTGGAAAGCAACGAAAAGGGCCTGGGCGTGCAGATCGACGTGGGCGACGCCAGGCTCACCGAACAGGAACGCAACGCCATCGCGGGCCTGTCCAAGTCGTTCCAGGAAGCCGTCGACGGCCTGTCGGCCGTGCCGCCCAAGCTGGCGCTGGGCGCGCTGGCCAGGTTCGACGGCAGCGTGCTGTCGTCGGTGTCGCTGCAAGCCACGGTGGGCGCCGAAGGCCCCGACCGCGTCAGCTTCGATTTCCAGGCCGATGCCGGCCAGCGTTCGCTGAGCGTCAAGACGGTGGCCGGTTCCGCGCAGATCAGCGTCGACGCCAGCAACCCCGGCCAGTTCGGCAGCGCCCAGCAGCAATCGGCCGCCATCGCCAACTACCTGTCCCGCTTCGACAGCGCCCAGAAGCGCGGCGAAGGCGATGCCAACCTGATGGCCCTGTTCAAGTCGGGCTTTGCCGACCTGCACAAGAGCTATGGCGACTGGGCGCCGCAAGGCACGGCCACCACGCGACTGGGCCTGCCCGCCGACGTGCATCGCACGATGCTGTCCGGCCTGGCCGACTTCTCGGCCTCGATCAACCAGACGCCGATCGCCTCCAACCCGCTGCAGCCGCGCGAACTCGACAGCTTCTCGTACGAGACCTCGCAGAACACCCGCAGCAGCGGCAGCCCGCGCCTGGACCTGGCGATCTCGCAGCAACAGCAATCGTCCCTGGCGGCCAGCTACCATCGCGCGCTCACGCCCGGCCAGCAGTTGAACCTGACCGCTGACCCCAAGACGCAGAACTACGCCTTTCACCAGATCCGCGACACCAGCAGCAACCAGACCGACATCGCCTACGAAGACGGCGAACTGGCCAAGGCCTCGTTCACCGAATCCAGCACGATGTCGACCCTGGTGAGCAAGTTCGTCAAGGGCAAGCTGGTCGACCAGAGCAGCATCACGCCCATCACCCAGACGCGCACGCAGGACCTGATGACCCTGCTGCGCGCCGCCGACCTGAAGGCGCCGCTGCAGGACACCGCCACGCCGCGCGACCAGGTCGAGGCCGCCCTGATCCGCAAGCAGGAAAACCTGGCGCAAGCCGTGGCGCGCCTGCGCGGCTGATCCGGCACCACGGCAAACCCCTGCGGGTCGACGTGCCCAGCCCGCTGGCGCGCATGATCCTGGTGCCCGCCCTGCCCGCCTTCCATGCGCGCTACCCGGACATTCAGCTCGACATGGGCGTCAGCGACCGCATCGTCGATGTGATCGGCGAGACCGTCGATTGCGTGGTGCGCGGCGGCGAACTGACCGACCAGTCGCTGGTGGCGCGCCGCGTCGGCGACCTGCAATTGCGCGTCTACGCCGCGCCCGCCTATCTGCGGCGCGCCGGCGCGCCCGATCATCCGCGCGACCTGGAAGACAGCCACCACCGCATCGTCGGCTTTCTCTGGTCGCGCAGCGGCAAGCCGCTGCCCTACGCCATGCGGCGCGGCGACGAGAACCTGCACGTGCACGGCCGCTACGTGGTGGCAATGGATGACGGCAACGCCTATCTGGCCGCGGGGCTGGCCGGCATGGGGGTGCTGTGGCTGCCGGACTACATGGCGCGTGACCACGCCGAGCGCGGCGAACTGGTGCCGCTGTTCGAGGACTGGCAGCTCGATGCCATGCCCCTGTACCTCGCCTACCCGCCCAACCGCCACGTCAGCGCCAAGCTGCGGGTATTCATCGACTGGGTGGTGGAACTGATGGCGCGGCATGCGCCGGTAGCCATGCCGCCCCCTGGCGGCGTCCCGGCCTGACCCCCGGGGCCGGCGGCGGCCGTGCGCCACGCGCCCCGGACACGAAAAATTAAAGCGGATATTAAGGCCGCGCCCCTACAATCGACCCCGCCTTCGTGGCATTTCCCTGCCCCCCGCGCAGACCCGGCAGGGAAACCGTTGTCCATGTCCGCTTGCGGCCGAAAGGCCCTCTCCCGGCTGGGCAACCCTCGTAATCGGGTCCGCCGCTTTCCGGTTCGCCTCCCATGCCGTCTACCCTGCAATCGCCGCCGCATCCCGACCCAGGCGGGGTCCTCATCGCTAGCCCCGATCCGGCCGGGACGGCCGTCGCGCTGGAGGCCGCGCAGCGCCTGCTGGCCGACCTGGGCTTGCGCACCGCCGCCCATTGCGAGGTTCGCGGCGAGGCCGCGCCGTTCATCCACGCCGCCCTCACCCCCGGTTTCGCCGCCAGCTACCTGCCCGAGCACGACACCACCGGCGTGGCGCGGGCGCTGAGCCTGCGCACCGACGCGGACGACGCCGACCTCGATCGCGAAATCATGCTGGCGATGCTGGCCAGCCCGGTGGCGTTCGACTTTCCCTCGGTCGCGGAGCTGGAATCGGCCGTGCGCATCCGCCGCTATATCGTGCGCGCGGCCGGCAAGACGGCGCTGGCCTTTGACACCGAGCATGCCGAACGCCCCGAGGACTACTGGACCTACGACGAGGCGCGCGGCTTCACCATACTGCCGGGACGCTCGCTGATCGACGGCCTGCGCAAGGCCACGCAACCCGAGGCGTCCGGCCAGCTGTATGCGTTTTCCTGCTACCGCGCCACCGAATACGTCACCGTGCTCGGCATTGCCCAGGAGCTGCGCGAGGCCAATCCCGAGCTGGGCGAGCGGCTGCAACGCCAGTGGGAAACGCGCGCGGTCATGTCCGGCAGCTTCCACGACACGTTCCTGCGGGAGTACGGCACGCTGGCGGCGCCGCTGCCGCAACGCTTCTATGTGCCGGGCGACCGGCTCTGGTTCCGCAACCCCGATGCCGCGTCTTCGGATGTGGAGGGTTACGAGGGCTCATGGGTGTTCTACCTGGGCGGCGGCCTGTTCAACAATTTCTGGGAACGCGGCGCGCCCTACACGCTGACCGCCAAGTGCGTCGAGATCTACCACTGGCGCCACGGCCTGCGCACCGACGCCGCCGGCAAGCGCTACATCGACGAAGCCATCGTCAAGGACCGCATGCAGCAGACCCTGGCCGACCCAGCGGCCTGCGCCGACATCCTGGCGCGCATGATGCGGATCCGCGACCCCCAGGGCGTCTACGCCGAAGGGGGCTGCATCGATGCCACGCGCGAGCGGGTGCGCTGGGTGCGGGCCGGCCATAGCGATATCGCGTTGCCCGATTTCCCCGCCGCCGCGGGCGCCCGCGCCGCCTAGGCATCCCGGCGCGAGCCGGCGGCGCGTCGACACGACCGGCAGCGTGCGGCGCGCGATCGCGCGCGTCCATACCTGGTCATGCCTGCGCCAGGCGCGCCGCCAGGGCCAGCGCCCGCGCCAGAAAGGGCGAGCCATCGTCCTTGCGATAGCTGGCGATCACCGGCGACACGAACGTGGCCGCGTCGATCCGCACGTGGACCACGTCGCGCCGCTGCAAGCGCTGCACCGAGGCCGGCACCACCGTCACCCCCAGTCCGGCCGCCACCAGACCGATCGCGGTCTGCAATTCGTTGGCTTCCTGGACCACCTTCGGCGCGTGGCCTGCGGCGCGGAACAGGTCCAGCACGTGATCGGCGAAATTGGGCCGCGGCCGCGCCGGATACAGCAGGAACGGCTCGCGCGCCAGCCGGTCGACCGAGACGCTGGCGCAAGCGGCCAGCGGATGATGCCGCGGCACCGCCGCCATCAGCGGCTCGGTCATCAGCACGCGGCGCTCGATCGCGGGATCGTCCAGCAGGATGCGGCCGATGCCCAGGTCGATGCGGCCGGCCTTGAGCGCCTCCAGTTGCGGCAACGTGGTCATCTCGGCCAGGCCGACCTCGACCTTTTCGTCCGCGCCCCGCAGTTGCCGGATCAGTTCGGGCACGAAACCGTACAGGGTCGACGGCACGAAGCCGATACCGAACCAGCGGCGCCGCGCCTGTCCCAGGCGCCGGGTGCCTGCCAGCACTTCGTCCAGGCGCGCCGTCAGCGACAGTGACTGCTCCAGCAAAAAGCGCCCCGCTTCGGTCAGGCGCAGGGCCCGGGTCGTGCGCTCGAATAGCGCCACGCCCAGTTCTTCTTCCATCTGGCGGATCTGGCGGCTCAGCGGCGGCTGGGCCATGTGCAGGGCCTCGGCGGCGCGGGTGAAACTGCCTTCGCGCGCCACCGCCTGGAAATATCGCAGATGCCGCAATTCCATGATCTATTCGGACCCAAAAGGTATCAATATAGACTCATATAGTCTTGGACTTGAGGACTTTTAGCAAGCGATACTGCGCCTTATCTGATCAACCTGCCTTGGAAAGTATGAATCCGGTAACGATAAACGCGGTCGAAGCGATCCTGGTGGATCTGCCGACCATCCGCGCCCACCAGTTGGCCATGGCGGTGATGCAGCGCCAGACGCTGGTGATCGTGCGCCTGCGCTGCAGCGACGGCATCGAAGGCATCGGCGAAGCCACCACCATCGGCGGCCTGTCGTATGGCGAGGAAAGTCCGGAAGGCATCAAGCTGGCCATCGACACCTATCTGGCGCCGGCCCTGGCCGGCCTGGACGCCAGCAACATTCACGCCGCGATGCGGCGCCTGGAAAGCGTGGCGCGCGGCAACCGGTTCGCCAAGTCGGCGCTGGAGAGCGCGCTGCTCGATGCCCAGGGCAAGCGCCTGGGCGTGTCGGTTTCGACCCTGCTGGGCGGCGCCGTGCGCGATCGCCTGCCGGTGCTGTGGACCCTGGCCAGCGGCGACACCGCGCGCGATATCGAGGAAGCCGAAGCGCTGCTCGCCAGCCGCCGCCACAACACCTTCAAGCTCAAGGTCGGCCGCCGCGCGGTGGCCGACGATGTGGCCCACGTGTCGCGCATCAAGCAGGCGCTGGGTGACCGCGCCCGCGTCACGGTGGACGTGAACCAGGCCTGGAACGAGGCCGATGCGGCCGGCGCCATCGCGCGCCTGGAAGCGGCCGGCGTCGACCTGATCGAACAGCCGATCCCGCGCGCCAACCTGGCCGGCATGGCGCGGCTGGCGGCGCGCTTCGTGGTGCCCATCATGGCCGACGAAGCCGTCAACGGCCCCGAGGACGCGCTTGCCATCGCGCGCCAGGGCGCGGCCGACGTGCTGGCGCTGAAGATCGCCAAGTCCGGCGGCATCCATGAAATGCTGCGCACCGCGGCGGTGGGCGATGCCGCCGGCCTGTCGCTGTATGGCGGCACCATGCTGGAAGGCTCGGTCGGCTCGATCGCCTCGGCCCACGGGTTTGCCTGCCTGCCGCGGCTGTCGTGGGGCACCGAGCTGTTCGGCCCGCTGCTGCTCAAGGACGACATCGTCGCCAGCGCGCCGCGCTACCGCGATTTCGAAATGGAGATCCCCACCGGCCCCGGCCTGGGCCTGGTGCTGGATGAAGACAAACTGGCTTTCTACCGCAGGGACCGCTGACGCGCCCTGCCCCACGTTGGTCCCGCGCGCCGCCCCGCACCGGCGCGCGGACAGAATAATTCAAGCACACGGAGACACGCTATGGCTTTGCGCTACGCCTTCAAACACCTCGCCCGGGCCTGCATGGGCCTGGCCCTGCTCGGCGCCGCCGGCACCGCCCTGGCCGAGGGCTACCCCGACCGCCCGGTCAAATGGATCGTGCCGTTCCCGCCGGGCGGCGCCATGGACAGCATCGCCCGCACCCTGGGCGAATCCATGGGCAAGCAGCTCAATACGTCGTTCATCATCGAGAACCGCGCCGGCGCGGGCGGCAATATCGGCGCGGCCAGCGTGGCGCGCGCCAAGCCCGACGGCTATACGATCCTGATCGTGGCCAACGGCATGGCGGTCAACCCGGCGTTGTACGCCGACCTGAACTACGATCCGATCAAGGATTTCGCGCCCATCTCGCTGCTGGCGGTGGTGCCGAACGTGCTGGTCACCAACCCGGCGCGCAATGATGTCAAGAGCGTCAACGAGGTGATCGCCAAGGCCAAGGCGCAGCCCAATCACTACACCTATGCCTCGGCCGGCGTCGGCACTTCGATCCATCTGGCCGGCGAGCTGTTCGTGTCGATGGCCAAGATCGACATGCTGCACGTGCCGTACAAGGGCAGCGGCCCGGCCATCGCCGATCTGCTGGGCGGACAAGTGGACTACATGTTCGACAGCATCACCTCGGCCAAGCCGCACATCGAAGCCGGCAAGCTGCGCGCGCTGGCGGTGACCACCGCCAAGCGCTCGGCCGCACTGCCCGACGTGCCCACCGTGGCGGAAAGCGGCCTGCCCGGCTACGAACTGATGCCCTGGTTCGCCGCTTTCGCGCCGGCCGGCACGCCGCCCGAGGTGGTGGCCAAGCTCAACACCGCCATGCGCGAGGCCTTGAACGAACCCAAGGTCAAGGCGACGCTGGCGTCGATCGGCGCCGAATCCATCGGCGGCACGCCCGACGAGCTGCGCGACTACCTGGCCAAGGAAACCGCGCAGTGGAAGGTGTTGGTGAAGGAACGCAACATCAAGATCAACTGAGTCCGTGGCGGGTCCGGTCGGGCCCGCACAACCGGAAACCCCGGCCCAGGGCCGGGGTGGCAATCAGGTCTTGCATGATGCGCCGCGGGCTTGCGCCCATGCGCGGCCATCACTCCACCGTCGCCCCCGACTTCTTCACCACCTCGGCCCAGCGCGGGATCTCGGTGGCCATCAGGGCGCGCAGTTGGTCCGGCGTGCTGCCGACCAGTTCCATGCCCATGGTCTTGCCGAGCTTTTCCCGCACATCGGGTTCCTTCAGGATCACCGCGATCTCGGCGGCAAGCTTGTCCAGGATCGGCCGGGGCGTGCCCTTAGGCGCGTACACTGCCTGCCACGACGCCATCTGGAAGCCCGGCACGCCGGCCTCCTGCATGGTCGGCACGTCCGGCGCCAGCGCGATGCGGTCCTTGGTGGTGACGGCCAGCAGCTTGAGCTTGCCGCTCTGCAACAGCGGCAAGGCGGCGGTCATCTGGTCGAACATGAACGTCACCGCGCCCGAGGACACATCCACCATGGCCGGCGGCGTGCCCTTGTACGGCACGTGCGTCAGCGGCACCCCGATCATGCTGGAAAACAACTCGCCGGCCAGGTGCGTGGACGTGCCGGCGCCGGACGAGGCAAAGGTGCGCTTGGACGGGTCCTTCTTGAGCAGCGCAATCAGGTCGGCCACCGAGTTCACGCCCAGGTTCGGATCGACCAGCAGCACATTGGGCAGGTAGGCGATCAGCGACACCGGCTCGAAGTCCTTGACCGGGTCGTACTTCAGGTTCTTGTAGAGGCTGGCGTTGATGGCGTGGGTGCTGATGGTGCCGCCGAACAGCGTGTAGCCGTCGGGCGCGGCCTTGGCCACGTAGGTCGCGCCGATGCCGCCGGCCGCGCCCGGCTTGTTCTCGACGATGACGTTCTGGTGCAGCCGCTCGCCCAGTTTCTGCGCCAGCATGCGGCCGACCACGTCGGTCGAGCCGCCGACGGTGAACGGCACCACGTAGGAAATCGGCTTTTGCGCGGGCCAATCGGCGGCCGTGGCCGCCATTGCCCAGGTGCCCAGCAGCGGTCCTGCCAGCAGCGCGGCCAGCGCGCTGCGACGTTGTCTGTTCATGCTTGTCTCCTGCCCTCTTTGTTTTATAGGCATGGGTCGCCGGCCGGATGGCCGGCGCCAGGGCTCAACGGCCCTGTTCTTTGCGCCAGGCGGCGAACTTGTCCTTGCTGGCCGGGTCGGTGGGCGGATACAGGCCCAGGATTGACGCGCCCTGCCGCACCTGGCTGGTGACGAAGTCCTCGAACGCGGTCATCTCGACCGCTTCGTCCGCGATCTCGTCGGCCAGGTGCGCCGGGATCACCACCACGCCCTCGCGGTCGCCCACGATGATGTCGCCGGGGAACACGGCCACGTCGCCGCAGCCGATCGGCGCGTTGATGTCCAGCGCCTGGTGCAGCGTCAGGTTGGTCGGCGCCGACGGCCGGTTGTGGTAGGCGGGATAGCCGAGTTCGGCGATCTCGGGCGAATCGCGGAAACCGCCGTCGGTGACCACGCCGGCCACGCCGCGCTGCATCAGGCGGGTCACCAGGATCGAGCCGGCCGAGGCGGCGCGCGGGTCCTTGCGGCTGTCCATCACCAGCACCGCGCCCGGCGGGCAGGTCTCGACCGCGGCGCGCTGCGGGTGGGCGCGGTCCTCGAATACCTTGATGGTGTTCAGGTCCTCGCGCGCCGGGATGTAGCGCAGCGTGAAGGCCGGCCCCACCATGTTGGGCAGCGTGGCGTTCAGCGGCCGCACGTCCTGGATGAACTGGTTGCGCAGGCCGCGCTTGAACAAGGCGGTGCACAGCGTGGCGGTACTGATGCCGGCCAGCTTGGCGCGGGTGGCGGGATTCATGTCGGACACGGAAAGCTCCAGGGGTCGTCAGGATAGGGACGCAAGCGTCGGGTTCAGAAGATTTCCGGTTCCGGCACCGGCGCGCCGAAGCCGGTTTCGAGGAAGTCGAAGTCGCAACCGTCATTGGCCTGCAGGATGTGCTGCGAGTACATCCAGCCGTAGCCGCGCTCGTAGCGCTTGGGCGGCGGCGTCCAGGCGGCGCGGCGCGCGGCCAGTTCCTCATCGCTGACGTTCAGGTGGATGGTGCGGGCCGGCACGTCGACGGTGATCAGGTCGCCGGTCTTGACCAGCGCCAGCGGGCCGCCGATATAGGCCTCGGGCGCGGCGTGCAGAATGCAGGCGCCGTAGCTGGTGCCGCTCATGCGGGCGTCGGACAGGCGCAGCATGTCGCGCACGCCCTGCTTGACCAGCTTGGTGGGGATCGGCAGCATGCCCCATTCCGGCATGCCGGGGCCGCCCTGCGGGCCGGCGTTGCGCAGGATCATGATGTGATCGGCGGTGACGTCCAGGTTCTCGTCGTCGACCGCGGCCTTCATGCTGGGATAGTCGTCGAACACCAGCGCCGGGCCGGTGTGCCTCAGGAATTGCGGCGCGCAGGCGCTGGGCTTGATGACACAGCCGTCCGGCGCGATGTTGCCGCGCAGCACCGCCAGCGCGCCCTCGTCGTAGATGGCGGTTTCCACCTTGCGGATGACGTCGTCGTTGTAGACCTCGGCGCCGGCGATGTTCTCGCCCAGCGTCTTGCCGGTGACGGTCATGGCCGACAGGTCCAGATGGCCTTCCAGGCGCGACATCAGCGCCGGCAGACCGCCGGCGTAGAAGAAGTCTTCCATCAGGTACTTGTCGCCGCTGGGCCGGATGTTGGCGATGACCGGCACCTTGCGGCTGGCGGCGTCGAAGTCGTCCAGGCCGACCGGGTGGCCGGCGCGACGCGACATAGCCACCAGATGGATGATGGCGTTCGTGGAGCAGCCCATGGCCATGGCCACGTTGATGGCGTTGTGGAACGAGGCCGGGCTCAGGATGCGCTGCGGCGTCAGGTCGTCCCAGACCATCTCGACCACGCGGCGGCCGCAGTCGGCCGACATGCGCATGTGGTTGACGTCGGCCGCCGGAATCGACGAGGCGCCCGGCAGCGTCATGCCGATGGCCTCGGCGATGGCGGTCATGGTGCTGGCCGTGCCCATGGTCATACAGGTGCCGTAGCTGCGGGCGATGCCGCCTTCGACCTCGGTCCATTGTTCCTGCGTGATCTTGCCGGCGCGGCGCTCGTCCCACAGCTTCCAGGCGTCCGAGCCGGAGCCGAGGATCTTGCCCTTCCAGTTGCCGCGCAGCATCGGGCCGGCGGGCACGTAGACACAGGGCAGCCCGGCGCTGATGGCGCCCATCAGCAGACCCGGCGTGGTCTTGTCGCAGCCGCCCAGCAGCACCGCGCCGTCCACCGGGTGGCTACGCAGCAGTTCCTCGGCCTCCATCGCCAGCATGTTCCGGTACAGCATGGTGGTGGGCTTGACGAACGATTCCGACACCGAAATGGCCGGCAGCTCCACCGGAAAGCCGCCGGCCTGGAACACACCGCGCTTGACGTCCTCGACGCGCTGCTTGAAGTGGCTGTGACAGGGGTTCAGGTCGGACCAGGTGTTGATGATGGCGATGATGGGGCGGCCGGCCCAATCGTCGGGGCCGTAGCCCATCTGCATCATGCGGGAACGATGGCCGAACGAGCGCAGGTCGTCCTTGGCCATCCAGGCGGCGCTGCGCAGGCTTTCGTAGGTGCGTTTCATAGGCGGGTGCGGGTCCTGGGTGCGGTGCAATGTGAAAGAGACGAATGCGTTGACGGGATCATTTAAACACTAATACATTAGTGCGTCAGCTAGGTGGAAACCCGCTACACTCCGCTTCCAGGATCGCTCCGTACCGGGGCGTTCCGTCACCACCAGCCCTTACCGAACCACGCTCCGATGCCCAGCCCCAAGCTCAGACTGGACCGTTCGCGCCACGCGGCGCCCCAGGTCTTCGAACATCTGCGCGACCAGATCATGTCCCTGGATCTGGCGCCGGGCACGCCGCTGTCGCGGGTGACGCTGGCCGAGACCTATGGCGTAAGCCAGACGCCGATCCGCGACGCGCTCATGAAACTGGCCGAGGAAGCGCTGGTCGAGATCTATCCGCAGCACACCACCGTGGTCAGCCGCATCGACATCGCCGCGGCGCGCCAGGCGCATTTCCTGCGCCGCTCGATCGAGCTGGAAATCGTGCACCTGCTCGCGCAGAAGCCTGACACCCTGTTGATCCAGCGGCTGCAGGCCAGCATCGAGCGCCAGCGCGTCTGCCTCGCCGCCGGCCAATACCCGCAGTTCATGGCGGCCGACCAGGCCTTCCACCGCGACATGCACGTGGCCGCCGGCGTCAGCGCGCTGTGGGACATGGAGCAACGCTACAGCGGCCACGTCGACCGCCTGCGCCGCCTGCACCTGCCCGAGGCGGGCAAGGCCGCGCGCATCATGGACGACCACCAGCGGGTGCTGGATGCCATCGCGGCCGGCGACGCCGCCCGCGCGCAGCAGGCCCTGCGCGAGCACCTGTCGGGCACCCTCAACCAGGTGGCCGACATCTGCAAACGCTATCCGGACTACGTGCTGGCCGATTGAGCCGGCGACACTCAGTCCAGCCCGTAGCGCAGGATCACGGTCCTGCCGTCGCGCTCGGCGTGCACCAGCACGCCCTCGCCAGCCGCGTCCAGTCCCAGCAGGCCGCGCTCCTGGTCCGGCGACAGCTGGAAGGGCCGCCAGGTGCGGCCCTGGTCATGCGTATGGAAATAGGTCCGGGTCCGTTCGCCAAAATCGAACAGGCGATCGGCATAGGTCTGCACCATCCAGCCCTTGCGGCCAAACCAGGCCTGGCCGATCGACGACGGCTGGCCCCGCACCTTGGGCGTGGCGGCCAGTTCGTGCCAATTGCCCTGGTCCGTATCGAGGCGAAAAATGCGATTGCCTTGCGTGGCGTATACCGGCATGCCCAGCACCGGCCGCGACATCGGGTCCTGTTGCGGTACCGGCGCCACGCCATGGGTAATACGGAACGCCGGCGATGCGCCCGCCTGGAACCGCACCTCGAAACGCCGGGTCTCGATACGCCGCGCGGCGCCGTCGGCCCCGACCCGGTCGCGCCAACTCCAGCCCACCGCCCGGTCGGCCGCCACCGGATACAGCGACCAGCCATAAGCCAGGCGCGCGTCTGCGGCGCCGCGCTGCGGGCCCGCCTGATCGGCAAGCGCCTTGCCGTAGCTGCCGGCATCGGGCCAGACCTGCTCGTCCAGCCGCAGCGCCGACCAATGCCGGGCGCCGTCTTCGCTCACCAACAGGCGCGCGCCATCGGCCGCCTCTTCGAGCGCCACGACGCGCGCCTCGGTCAGGAACATGGCGTGGCGCTGGGCCGGGCCCAGCGTCACTTCGGGCGCGTAGCGCCAACTGGCGCCCTGGTCATCCGAGCGCCATGCCCCGCCCACGGCCGGCGCGCCACGCTGGCGCGCCTGGCGCAAGGGGCCGGCGACCAGGTACAGGGTCTGGCCCGGGGTACTCAGTAGCGTCACGCCGGCATCGCCAGCGACGGAACCGAGCAGCGCGTAGCGCCCGTTGTCGCGGCCGCCGTAGACCAAATTGCGCACCTCGCGCGCGGCCGCGGCCGCCCGCAGCAGGTCTTGGGCCAGGGCGGCCTGGCGGATGGCCGCCTCGTCCTGCGGCATGGGCGGCATGGGCCCGAACTCGCCCGGCTCATGCTGCGCCGGCACCAGCGCCTCCAGCACCGGCGCCTGCTCCAGCCCGCCCTGGACCCGCCCTGCCACGATCAATTGGCCGGTCAGGTATTGGTAGTCGCCAAAGCGGTACAGGCGCGTGCGCGAATAGCCCGCCAGCGGCGGCCCGTCGAGCTGGCCGATCACCTCGCTGCGCACCAGCGGCTGGCCTTGCGGCGCCAACTGGTACAGGCCATAGGCCAATAGCCCGGCCACGGCAATCGCGGCCGCGCCGGCGTACCCCCTGATATCCATTCCTGCGTTTCCCCTCGAAACCTGCCGCTGCCGCCCTGCATTGTGGCGGCATCCGGACCGACGAGACTATACCCTTGCGCCGGGCCGGCCGGCGGGATGCGGCCATGACCGGATCTTTCTCTATACTGGGTGACTTACCTTGATGCCGCTCTGGAAACGCCCTCATGATTGCAAGGCAAGCGCTACCTACCCTGATCCTGGCCACGCTGGCGGGCGCGGCCTGGGGCCAGCCGGCCCCCACGCCGGCCGACGCCTGCGCGGCCCAGGCCGCGCACCAGGACAAGCCGGCGCCGGGCGGCGCCTGCGCCAGCGAAGTCGCGGCGCGTCAGGACGACAGCGCCGCAACGGTGTCGGGCAACGGGTCTGACTGGCAGCCGCTGGCGCCGCAGAGCATGCCGGGCGTGTTCTATGACGGCGCCTCGATCACGCAGCTGTCCGAACGGCCCGTGGTGATGCTGGCCACGGTGGCATGGTTCTACGCCCAGCCTCGGGTTTCCGAGACCAACGGCCAGCCCTATGGCTCGGTGACGCAGGCCGTGATCATGGACTGCAGCGCCAATACCTATACGGTCACCGAGACGCAGCACTATACGGGTCCCAATGCCACCGGCAGCCTGGTGGAATCGCTGCCGGTGGCCGGCGTGAACAACGCGCCGGTGGTGCGCGATCCGGTGCAGCGTTCGCTGCGCACGGTAATCTGCCCGGCCGACGGCGGCCGCGCCCGGCGCTGAGGCGCAGCGGTCCTGCGCCGATCCGCCCCGCGCGCCGCCGGCGCGCCGGTCACACCTGGGCCAGGGCCTGGTCCAGGTCGGCCAGCAGATCGTCGATGTGCTCGATGCCAATCGACAGGCGCACGGTTTCCTCGCGCACGCCGGCCTTTTGCAGCTCTTCGGGATTGAGTTGGCGGTGGGTGGTGGATGCGGGATGGGTGGCCAGCGACTTGGCATCGCCGATATTGACCAGGCGGGTGAACAGTTGCAGCGCGTCCTGGAAGCGCGCGCCGGCCTCGCGGCCGCCCTTGACGCCAAAGGTGAACAGGCCGGGCGCCTTGCCGCCCAGGTACTTGCGCACCAGTGCGTGGTCGGGATGGTCCGGCAGGCCGGCGTAATTGACCCAATCGACCTTGGGATGCTCGCGCAGGTAGTTGGCCACCTTGACCGCGTTCTCGACGATGCGGTCGACCCGCAGCGCCAGCGTCTCGATGCCTTGCAGGATCTGGAACGAATTGAACGGCGAGATCGCCGCGCCGGTGTTGCGCAGCGGCACCACGCGGGCGCGGCCGATGTAGGCGGCCGGGCCGAAGGCTTCGGTATAGACCACGCCGTGGTAACTGACGTCGGGCTCGTTCAGGCGCTTGAAGCGGGTCTTGTGCTCGGCCCACGGGAACTTGCCCGAGTCGATGATGGCGCCGCCCAGGCTGGTGCCGTGGCCGCCCAGGTACTTGGTCAGCGATTGCACCACGATGTCGGCGCCGTGCTCGATCGGACGCAGCAGGTACGGCGACGGCACGGTGTTATCGACGATCAGCGGCAGGCCGTGGCGGTGGGCCAGCTCGGCCAGCGCGGCGATGTCGGTGATGTTGCCCAGCGGGTTGCCGACCGATTCGGCGAAGATGGCCTTGGTGCGCTCGTCGATCTGCGCCTCGAAAGCCGCCAGGTCGCCCGGATGGGCAAAGCGCGTGGTGATGCCGTATTGCGGCAGCGTGTGGGCGAACAGGTTGTACGTGCCGCCGTACAGCGTGCTGGACGAGACGATGTTGTCGCCCGCCTCGGCAATGGTCAGGATGGCGTAGGTCACCGCCGCCTGGCCCGAGGCCAGCGCCAGCGCGGCGATGCCGCCTTCCAGCGCCGCCACGCGCTGTTCCAGCACGTCGGTGGTCGGGTTCATGATGCGGGTGTAGATGTTGCCCGCCACCTTCAGGTCGAACAGGTCGGCGCCGTGCTGGGTATCGTCAAAGGCATACGCCACGGTCTGGTAGATCGGCACGGCCACCGCGCGCGTGGTCGGGTCCGGCTTGTAGCCGCCGTGCACGGCGATAGTCTCCAGCCGCCATTCGGGTTTCTTCGCTTCGGTCATCGCTGTCTCCTTGTGGGTACTGGGAGGCGATACTACCCGCAGCTCATGCCCGCGTAAACCGCCGTGGCGCGGCGGTTTTCATTGGCTGCCGCGCGCCTCCCAGCGCCGCAACCATGCCGGCCGCGGCGCCGCGTCCAGCCAGTTCTTGACGATCAGGCCCAGTTCGGTGTCGCCGGAAATGCGCAGCCGGCGCTGAAAGAACAAGGTGTCGGCGTCGGTTTCGCCCCGCATCAGGGCCAGCAATTCGGCCACACCCGCGCCCAGTTCGAGTTCGCAGGCCTGGCGGCGCCACAACGGCCGAAAGACGCCGTCCCGCACCGTGAAGCGGCTGCACAGACCCAGGTCCTCGACGGTGATGGCGAAGCTGCGGCCCTCCAGTTCGGGCGGCGGGCTGAGCCAGTTCAGGCGCCGCGCCAGCTCCAGTCCCGCGACGAAATGCAGCGACACCAGCGGCGCCGGCAGGCGGCGGCCCAGGCGCGCGACCACGCCGGGCGCGGCGAATCCCGTGCCGCTCATGGCCGCTCCTGCCAGGCGATGCCGGACTGGCCATGGAAATAGCCATTGCAGCGGCCGATGCCGGCCGGCGGACTCACCGTGCCCTGCGCGCGGCCGCCGCGCACCGCGTCGAGCGCGCCAATCGCCGCCAGCGTGCCGCTGGACTGCGGGCTGACGCGCAGCACCTCGGCGCCCATGTCCGCCAGACGCGCCGCCTGGTCCAGCAAGTCGAGACAGGCGGCCGACTGCACCTGGATGCCGTTGATCGCCAGGAATTCGCGCGATTCCCGTGTGCGCATGTCCAGGCCATCGGGGTGTTCGATGCAGCGAAAGCCGCAGTCGTCCTTCTTCAAGCGGAAATGGCGCGCGGTGAAACAGCGCGCCGAGAACGCCAGGGCCATACGGCCCCACACCATGACCTCGGCCTGCAATCCGGCCGGCCGCTCGTCCAGCAGCCGCGCCAGCGTATTGACGTGCATTTCCAGCGGCGCCACGAAGCGGACGGCGCCGCGCGCGGCCAGCCATTCCAGCGTGCCGCCATGATAGGCGTTCATGTGCGGACCGGCCACGAACGGCCGCCCGTCCAGATGGCGCAGGGCGCCGGCCTCGCCGGCCTCGACCATGAAGTCCGTCTGCTCGCACAGGCGCCGCAGGGCCGACGCCTCGGCGCCGGTTTCGATCAGGGTGCGGCCGGACAGCACCACGTCCTTGCCGCTGGCGGCAAGGTCGCGCGCCAAGTCGAGCCAGTCGTCGGCGCGCAGCTCGTGGCGCCGGCTGCAGACGGTCTCGCCAATATAAAGAATGTCGGCCGCGCTGTCGGCCAGTTCCGCGTAGAACGCCAGCGTGCGCTGGCGCGGCCAGTAATACAGTAGCGGGCCGACGGAGATGCGGAAAGGCTGGGGATTCATTTCCATGGACGTTCGAATGCGCCTTGCGTGACTTGGGAACCCTCGGCATGGCGCGCCAGCATGGCGTTCCATTCGGGGCGGGGGGAATAGCGGTTGGCATCGGCGTGGGCGCTGTCGAGCGCGGCGCGCAGCGTGGACACCACCTGGGTGACATAGGCCGGGCTGCGCTGGCGTCCTTCGATCTTGATGGCCGCCACACCCATCTCGGCCAGCCTGGGCAGCAGGCCGATGGCGTTCAGGCTGGTGGGTTCCTCCAACGCGTGGTCGGCGTGGCCCTCGACCTCGAAGCGGCCCTTGCACAGGGTCGGATAGGCCGCGGCCTCGCCCGGCCCGTAGCGGTCGATCAGGATGCCGTTCAGGCGCGCGTCCAGGTGGCCATCCGCCTCGACCCAGCGCACCGCGCTGGCGGGCGAACAGACGCCCTTGTTGTTGGGCGAGTCGCCGGTGGCGTACGACGACAGCAGGCAGCGGCCCTCGGCCATGACGCACAGGCTGCCGAAGCCGAACACTTCGACTTCGACGCTGACGTTGGCGCAGATGCGGGCGATCTCGGCCAGGGTCAGCACGCGCGGCAGCACCACGCGCTGAATGCCGAACTGTTCCTTCATCAGTTCGATGGCATCGCTGTGGGTGGCCGAGCCCTGCACCGACAGGTGCAGCCGCAGATCGGGATAGCGGTCGCGGGCATAGGCCAGCAGGCCGGCGTCGGCCATGATGACCGCGTCCGCGCCCAGCCCATGCGCGGCGTCGACCGCCGCGCGCCATTCCTGGCCGCGGCCCGCCTGCACGAAGGTGTTGATGGCGAACAGCACCTTGCGCTGCCGGCTGTGCGCCAGTTCGACGCCGGCGCGGATGTCGCTTTCGGTGAAGTTGAGCCCGGCGAAGTTGCGGGCGTTGGTGGCGTTCTTCAGGCCCAGGTAGATGGTGTCGGCGCCTGCCTCGATCGCCGCCTTCAGCGCGGCCAGGCTGCCGGCCGGCGCCACGAGTTCCAGGGGGGAGGTTCGGGTTTGCATGCCGGCCAGTCTAGGGGCCGGCGCCGCGCGGGGCCTTGTCGCAGATCAAACCGCGCGGCGGCCGCGCGCCCGGGCGGTCAAGTCAGACCGGATCGTCGCCGTGCAGCCCGTGTTCGACCGCGTAGACCGCCACTTGCACGCGGCTGGTCAGGTTGAGTTTCTTGAGCACGTTCTGCACGTGGATCTTGACCGTGCTTTCGCTGACGTCGAGCTCGCGCGCGATCACCTTGTTGCTGGCGCCACGCGCCAGGCACTGCACGATCTGGCGCTCGCGTGCGGTCAGGCGATGGCGTTCGGCCTGCCCGGCCGGGGCCTGCGCCGCCAGGTTGGCCTGGTCGCGGAATTGCGCCACCAGCTTGGCCGTCATGCCGTCGGCGATCACCGGCTCGCCGCCGGCGGCGCGGCGGATGGCGGTGGTCAGCGCTTCGGCGTCGATGTTCTTGAGCAGATACCCGCGGGCGCCATCGCGCAGCGCCTGGCCGAGTTCGTCGGCCTCTTCCGAGACGGTCAGGATGATGACCGCACAGGACGGCAGGTCCTGCGTCAGCAGTTGCAGCGTTTCCAGGCCGGACAGGCCCGGCATGTTCAGGTCCAGCAGCACCACGTCCGGCTTGAGTTCCTTGGCGCGCTTGAGGCCTTCGACACCGTCGCCGGCCTCGGCCACCACCTCGAAATCCGGCTGGCGCTGCAGCAGCAGGCGCATGCCCGAACGGAACAGGGTGTGGTCGTCGACAAGCAGGATACGGATGGGCATGGTCTGGAAGAATCAGGCGGCCTGGCGCTCAGCCCCGGGCAGTGTCAGCGCGATGCGCGTGCCGGCGCCGGGCCGGGATTTCATTGTAATCGTGGCATGCATGCGAGCCGCGCGTTCGCGCATGATGTGCAGGCCGACGTGGGCCTCGCCGCGCTGCGACACCTCATCCGGATCGTAGCCCTGGCCGTTGTCGGCGATCAGCAGGCTGAAATCGCGCTCGTTGCGCACCACCACGTCGACCCGGTCCGCCTCGGAATGCTTGCGCACGTTGGACAGCGCTTCCTGCAGGATGAACAACACCTGCAGTTGCTGTTCCGGCGCCAGCGGCGCGCCCAGGCCCTGGCTGAAGGCCAGCTCGGTGCGCACACCGGTCTGGCGGCGGAAACGCTCGACTGTATCGTGGATGGCGGTCTTCAGGTCGCCCTGCCCCAGCTTGTCGCGAAAGTTGGTGAGCAGCTCGCGCACGTCCTGGTAGCTTTCGTCCACGCCGGTGCGCAGCAGCGGCAGGATTTCCTGGATCTCGGCCTGGTCGCCGCGCCTGACCGCCGCGTCCAGCAATTGCAATTGCAGATTCAGGAAGTTCAGGCCCTGCGCCAGGCTGTCGTGCAGGCCCTGCGCCACCAGGCCGCGTTCCTGCACCACCGCCAGCTGGCGCGCCTGGGCGCCGAGACGGCGGTTGTCCAGCGCCACGCCCAGGTGCTGCCCCAGGGTTTCCAGCAGCTGCGATTCGGACGCGGTCAGCTTGCGCGGCTCGCGGAAATGCAGCGAATACGAGCCCAGCACCTCGTCGCGCGTGACGATGCGGAATACCGCCACGCTGGCGAAGCCGTCGCGCTGGCAGTTCAGGTCGGGCTGCGCCGGCGCCTGGCGCAGGTCCTGGATCACGATGACGCCGGCCTGGCGCGTGGCCACGCCGCAATAGCAGTCATCGACCTGCATGCAGTGTTCGGACTCGACCAATTCCTCCGACAGCCCCACCGACACCACCAGGTTGAGCTTGTCGTTGTCCGGGTCGAGGGCGCGGATGCTGCCCCCCTCGGCGTCGAACTGCAACATGACGCGGCGCAGGAAGCCCTGGCACATCGCCTCGATGTCGTTGGGCTGGTTCAGGAACGCCGCCATGTCGTAGAGCGCGCCGATGTCGCGGTTCTGCGCCGCCAGTTGCGCGGTCTTCTCGCCCACGCGCTGTTCCAGGCCGGTATACAGGCTTTGCAGTTCGTCGGCCATGCGGTTGAAGCCGCGCGCCAGCACGCCGAATTCGTCCTGGCTCTCGACCGGCAGGCGGGTGCTGAATTCGCGCGCCGCCATGCGCTGCAGGCCGTCGCGCAGGCGCAGCACCGGCGCGATGATCCACAAGTACAGCAGGTAGATCATGGCCAGCGTGCCGGCGCTGGCGATGGCCGCCAGCACGCCTTGCGACAGCCGCAGCGAGGTGGTCTTGCCGGCGTTGTCCTGTTCGATCATGCGCACCAGTTCGTCGGCGCGGGCGACGAAATCGGGCAGCGTGTCCAGGTACTCGGCCGCGTCATGGCGGGCGATCGCGCGCATGGCGGCCGGCCGCATGATGTCGCGCCAGTAGTCGGCCACGCCTCGCCAGTGCTGGCGGATGAGCGGGTCGTTGGGAATGAACAGCGGCCGCGCCGGGTTGCCGCGCGCCAGTCGCGCGATGGTGTCATCCATCAGCCGCACCTGTTCCTCGGTGCGCGCCTGGCTGCCGGCCTGGGGCCGCATCAGCTCGACCGCGACCCGGTTGGCGCGCATGCGCAGGCTGCCGGTATCGTTGATGGCTGCGCCCGCCCCTTCCAGTTGCCACGACAGCCACAGCGTCAGGCCGATCATGCCCAGCACCACGATCAGCGCCACCAGCGAACTGGCGACGATGCGCGTGGACAGCCGGTGGCGTGGCGAGGGCAGCGCCTGGGCAGCGGTGCAGGGATCGGGCGGCGTCATCAGCAAAGGTTTGCGGTGGGACAGGCGTGCGGGCGGGGCGGGGATTGTCGCGCGCGGCGCGGCTTGGGCCGGGATTGCCGCGCGCGGCGCGGCTTATCCGGTCGAGTGTAGTCCTTTCGCCCAGCCCCGCACCACCGCGTGGACGATGAAATCCGCCACCGCCGCCGGGTTGTTCAGCGGCAGGCAGGGTAAGTCCGTGTCCAGCACGGCGTCGCTGACGATCGCCAGGAAACTGGCGTCCTCGGCATGCAGCGGCGGCTTGCCCAGCGCCGGACGGTACACCTCGATGCGAGGGATGGCGACCTGCTTGAAACCTTCGACCAGCACCAGGTCGGCCGGCGCCAGGCGCGCCACCTGATCCTGCAGCGACGGTTCCGGCGCGCCGCGCAGCTCGCGCACGATGGCATAGCGGAACGGCGAGGCCACCATCACTTCCTGCGCCCCGGCCTGCCGAAAGCGCGCGCTGTCCTTGCCGGGCGGCTCCATCTCGAAGTCGTGATGGCTGTGCTTGATGACGCTGACCTTCAGGCCATGCGCGCCCAGCAGTGGCAGCATGGCCTCGATCAGGGTGGTCTTGCCGCTGCCCGAGCGGCCAGCGATACCGAAAACAGGGGTCATGCGGACTCCGTGAACAAAGGACAGACAATGGGCAGGAACGCATCCGCCCGCGCCGAGTATGCCAGCAAAGCGCCGGCCACCAGGTCGAAATACCAGCCGTGCAAAGTGAGGTCGCCGGCCCGCAGGCGCCGCTGCACGCACGGCAGCGCCTCCAGGTTGCGCAGCGAGATCAGGATCGACGCCTGCTCGCAGGCCCGCCGGCGCTCGGCCGCCGACGCCGCCGGCATCTGGTTCAGCACCCGCTGGCGCGCCGGTTCGGCGATATCCATCCAGCGGTTCAGGTAATCCGGCTCGCCGTCGGCGCGCGCCGGCCGTTCCATCAGCGCGCGGATGCCGCCGCACTGGGCATGGCCCAGCACGATGATGCGACTGACCTTCAGTTGCTCGACCGCGAACTGGATCGCGGCCAACACCCCATGGTGGCCCTGATCGCGGTCTGGCGGCGGCACCAGGTTGGCGACATTGCGCACGGTGAAGATGTCGCCCGGATCGCAGCCCAGCAGCATGGCCGGATCGACCCGCGAATCGCAGCAGCCCACCAGCAGCGTGCTGGGGTGCTGGCCATCGCGCAGGTTGCGGTAGAGGGACGGCGCCGCTTCGTAATACTGGTGCTGGAAGCGTTGAAAGCCGTCCACCAGCCGTTCCAGGTCGCGCATGGTTCAGCCTCCGGTCTGCGACATGAAACGCACGATGCGTTCGGGCCGGGCGGTGAATTCGTGGCGTTCCGGCTTGGCGGCGATGCCGGCCCGGATCGCCTGTTCCAGTTCGGCGTCGCTGGCGCCGGCGCGCAGCAGCCGGCCCAGCGGCACCTGGTCCTCCTGGCCCAGGCACAGATACAGGGTGCCGTCCACGCCCAGCCGCACGCGGTTGCAGGCGGCGCAGAAATGGCGCGACATGGGCGTGATGACACCCAACACCGGCGCGCCGCCGCCGTCGCTCCAGTAACGCGCGGGTCCGCCGCCCTGCCCGGCCAGCGCCGGCACCAGCCCGGCGGCGGCCGCCAGCCGTGCGCCCAGGGCGCCAAGGTCGGCATGGGCATAGCGGCGGCCGCAATCGCCCACCGGCATCGGCTCGATCAGGCGCAGAATGAAACCCTGCGCCAGGGCGTAGTCCAGCAGCCGGCGCACGTCGGCCTCGGGCGTGGCGGCGTGTACCACGCTGTTGAGCTTGATCGGGGCGAAGCCGGCATCGCGCGCGGCGCGCAGCCCGGCCAGCACCGCGCCGAGGCAGTCGCGGCCGGTGATGCGGCCGAATTCGGCCGCGTCCAATGTGTCCAGGCTGATGTTCAGGCGGTCTACGCCCGCCGCGCGCAAGGACGCGGCATGGCGCGCCAGTTGGGTGCCGTTGGTCGACAGCGACAAGTCGTCCACGCCCGGCAGCGCGGCGATGGCGGCGGCCAGGCCGGCCACGCCCCGGCGCAGCAGCGGTTCGCCGCCCGTCAGCCGCAAGCGGCGCACGCCCAGGCCGGCGAACAGGCCCGCCAGGCGCGCCATTTCGTCGTGGCGCAACCAGTTGGCGGGCTCCTCGAAGCCCTTGAAGCCCTTGGGCATGCAATAGCCGCAACGCAGGTCGCAGCGGTCGGTGACCGAGACCCGCAGGTAGTCGATGCGGCGGCCGAAGCCGTCGACCAGGCCGCGCGGCGTGGCGGGTATGGCGCGCCCGGTGATCACCGGAGCCGCCGCCAGGGCCGGCGCGCGGCTCATGACGGGCTCCCGAACACCCGGTCGGCCTCGGCCGCGCCCAGATCGATGCCGCGCACGTCGGCGCGCTCCACCAATAGCCTGGCGTACTGGCGCCAGGCGGTGTCGCGGCTGGCGGCGCCCAGGGCCGTGGCGATCGACTCGCGCACCTGCTCGAACGGCAGCAGCCGTCCTTCGATGCGCCGCGTCACCCGCACGATATGCAGGCCGTGGCGGGTTTCCAGCACATGGGGCAGCAGGCCGCCGGCCGGCAAGGCGAACACCGCCTTCTCGAATTCCGGCACGGTGTCGCCGCGCCCCAGCTGCCCCAGGTTGCCGCCCACCGCCGCCGACGGGCAGTTGGACTGCCGCCGCGCCACCTCGGCGAAAGCGGAGGGATCGGCCAGCAGGTCGGCCAGCACGGCGCTGGCATGGGCCCGCAGCATGTCCAGGTTGACCCCGGGGGTGACCTGGAACAGGATGTGGTCGGCCTCGATCAGTTCGCCCACGATGAAGCGCTGCGAATTGGCCTGGTAATAGCGGCGGCAGGCCGCCTCATCGGCCTCGGGGGCCTGCGCCTGGCGGTCCAGCAAGGCGCCGATGGCATCGTCTTCGGACAAGGGGTCCGATTCCGACCCCAGCCCCAGCCGCGCCGCCTCGTCCAGCAGCACCCGGCGCAGCACCAGCGCGGTGGCGGCGGCGCGCATCGGGTTGGGTGCGTCCGCGTGCAGCGGCAGTTCTTGTTCCATATCCGCGTCGGTCAGTTCGACGCCATTGACGGTCACAGGCATGTCGGCCTCCGGATCGTTCAGCGCGGGCGCACCAGTTGCCAGGCGCGGCCCAGGTAGCCGACCGAGGCGAAGCCGCTCCAGACGTGCACCAGGCGCGTGAACGGGAAGATCAGGAACAGGGTCAGGCCCATGAACAGGTGCGCCTTGAACAGCGGCGGCACATCGGCCACGAAGTCGGCGGCGCCGCTGCGCAAGGTAATGATGTGCTGCGCCCAGTGCATCAGGCGCACCATCATCTCGCCGTCCATGTGGCCGGCCGACAGCGCGATGGTGGACAGGCCCAGCAGCAGCGTCACCAGGATCCACGCGAGCAACAGCTTGTCGCCGGGCCGCGTGGTCTTGCGGATGCGCGGGTCGCTCAGGCGGCGGTGGATCAGGATCAGCAGACCGATCAGGCATAGCCCGCCCATGACGCCGCCGGCCACCATGGCCACCATCTGCTTGAGCGTGTGCGACACGCCCAGCGTGTCCCACACCACCACCGGCGTCAACAGGCCCACCAGGTGGCCGAAGAACAGTCCCAGGATGCCGATGTGGAACAGGATGTTGCCCAGCCGCAGCTGGCCGCGATGCAGCAGCTGCGAGCTGTCGGATTTCCAGGTGTACTGCTCGCGCTCGAAGCGCGCCAGGCTGCCCAGCAAGAACACCGTCAGGGCGATATAGGGATAGATGCCGAAGAAGAACTGGTTCAGGGAATTCATGATGCGTGTCCTGGAAATTAGCGGGCCGCGGGCGTGCGGGGGTAGAAGCGCACGGCCTGGGCGCCGTCGCCCGCAAAGGGGCGCAGCAGCGGCTCGACGCCGTCGGCGCCGGCGCCGAAGGTCTCCATGGCTTCGTCCATGTCGCGCACCGGCGGCGCGGTCTGCTCGCGCGGGGTGACCCGCGACAGCCCGCGCAGCACCACGAAGACGCTGGCGTAGGGGCTGTCGCTACGCGCCAGCCGCGCGCCGATGGCGGCCAGCACGTGAATGGCCTCGTCCAGCAGGTCCTGCGCCACGGCCGGGTCGATCACGCCCAGGAACTCCAGGAACAGCGGCACATGGTCCGGCAGTTCCGATACCACAGGCTCGAAGCCGTGCTGGCGGTAGGTTTCCAGCAGATCGACCATGGCCTGGCCCCGGTCGCGGCTTTCGCCGTGCACGTGTTCGAACAAGTGCAGCGAATGGGCGCGGTTGCGGTCGAAGGTGGCGACGTAGGTCTCCTGCAGCGCGATCAGGTCCTGGCTGGCCAGATGGCCGATCAGCGGTTGCAGGGCTTCCTCGGCGTCGGGATGGGCGGCCAGCGCGGTCTCGACCTCGGTCAGGGCATCCAGCAGTTCCTGTTCGGGGTAGCAGAGCAGCGCGGAAAGCAGGCGATAAAGACTCATGATGTTCTCCCGTGTCAGGCCGCGGCCTTCTTGCGCGACTTCGGCATCTCGATGAAGATCTCGCTGCCCTGCGGCTTGCGGCCGAACAGCGTGCCTTCCGAGACGCCGCCCGAGCAGCCGTTGCCGAAGGTGAAGCCGCAGCTGCCTTTTTCGTTGAAGCTGTCCTCGACGATTTCCTTGTGGCTGCTGGGCACCACGAAGCGGTCCTCGTAGTTGGCGATGGCCATGATGCGGTACATGTCCTGCACGGCTTCCTCCGACAGGCCGACCTGTTCCAGCAGGGCCGTGTCCTGTTCGCCGTGCACGGTCTCGGCGCGCTTGTAGGCGCGCATCGCCAGCATGCGTTCCAGCGCCTGCAGCACCGGGGCTTCCTTGCCCGCCGTCAGCAGGTTGGCCAGGTAGCGCACCGGGATGCGCAGGCTGGCCACGTCCGGAATCATGGCGCGCTTGCCCAGCGTGCGCTGCGGCATCTTGCCGGCCTCGGCCGCGGTCTGGATCGGCGACAGCGGCGGGATGTACCAGACCATCGGCAGCGTGCGGTACTCCGGATGCAGCGGGAAGGCCACGCGCCACTGCACCGCCATCTTGTAGACCGGCGACTGGCGCGCGGCTTCCAGCCACGATTCCGGGATGCCCTGCTCGCGCGCGGCGGCGATCACCTCGGGCGCATGCGGGTCCAGGAACAGGTCCAGCTGCGATTCGTACAGGTCCTGCTCGTTGCCCACGGCGGCGGCGCGTTCGATCTGGTCGGCGTCGTACAGCATGACGCCCAGGTAGCGGATGCGGCCGACGCAAGTTTCCGAGCACACGGTCGGCTGGCCGGCCTCGATGCGCGGGTAGCAGAAGGTGCACTTCTCGGCCTTGCCGCTGTGCCAGTTGTAGTAGATCTTCTTGTACGGGCAGCCCGAGATGCACATGCGCCAGCCGCGGCACTTGTCCTGGTCGACCAGCACGATGCCGTCATCCTCGCGCTTGTAGATCGAGCCCGACGGGCAGCTGGCGACACAGGCCGGGTTCAGGCAGTGTTCGCACAGGCGCGGCAGGTACATCATGAAGGTGTTCTCGAAGGTCGAGTACATCTCCTTCTGCACGCCCTCGAACAGGGCGTCGCGGCTGCGCGCGGCGAATTCGCCGCCCAGGTCGTCTTCCCAGTTCGGTCCCCATTCGATCTTGTCCATCTTCTGGCCGGTCAGCACCGACACCGGGCGCGCGGTGGGCGGCGTCTGCGACAGCGGCGCGTTCTTCAGGTGTTCGTAGTCGAAGGTGAACGGCTCGTAGTAGTCGTCGATCTGCGGCAGGTTGGGGTTGGCGAACAGGTTGGCCAGGATGCGCAGCTTGCCGCCCTGGCGCGGTTCCAGCTTGCCCGCCGCCGTGCGGCGCCAGCCGCCCTGCCACTTCTGCTGGTTCTCCCATTCCTTGGGGTAGCCGATGCCGGGCTTGGTCTCGACGTTGTTGAACCAGGCGTATTCGACGCCGTCGCGGCTGGTCCAGACGTTCTTGCAGGTGACCGAACAAGTGTGGCAGCCGATGCACTTGTCCAGATTCAGCACCATGCCGATTTGGGCGCGTATCCTCATGATTGCTTCTCTTCCTGTTGCGTTTGGACGGCGGGGTCTTCGACCAGCGGGCCTTCCAGCCAGTCCACCTTCTTCATCTTGCGCAGCACCACGAATTCGTCGCGGTTGGCACCCACGGTGCCGTAGTAGTTGAAGCCGTAGGCCTGCTGGGCGTAGCCGCCGATCATGTGCGTGGGCTTGAGCACGGTGCGCGTGACCGAGTTGTGGATGCCGCCGCGCTTGCCGCTGGTTTCCGCGCCCGGCACGTTCACGATCTTTTCCTGGGCGTGGTACATCAGGCACATGCCGACCGGCACACGCTGGCTCACCACCACCCGCGCGGTCAGCGTGCCGTTGACGTTGAAGACCTCGACCCAGTCGTTGTCGACCAGCCCGGCCTGCCTGGCCTCGGCCTCGGACACCCACACGTGGGGGCCGCCGCGGCTCAGCGTCAGCATGCGCAGGTTGTCGGAATAGGTGCTGTGGATGCCCCACTTCTGGTGCGGCGTGATCCAGTTCAGCACCAGTTCCTTTTCGCCGTTGGGATAGCGGCCCAGCATCGGCGCGACGGTCTTGGTGTCGATCGCAGGCTTGTACACGCACGAACCCTCGCCGAAATCCAGCATCCAGCGGTGGTCCTGGTAGAACTGCTGGCGGCCGGTCAGGGTGCGCCAGGGAATCAGCTCGTGCACATTGGTGTAGCCGGCGTTGTAGCTGACCTCTTCGCTTTCCAGGCCCGACCAGGTCGGCGCCGAAATGATCTTGCGCGGCTGCGCCTGGATGTCGCGGAAGCGGATCTTGTCGTGCTCGCGGCCGACCGCCAGGTGGGTATGGTCGCGGCCGGTGACCTTGCCCAGCGCTTCCCAGGCCTTGACCGAGACGTGGCCGTTGGTCTCGGGCGCGAAGGTCAGGATCATCTCGGCGGCGTCGATGGCGCTGTCCAGCCGCGGCCGGCCCTGGCTCACGCCGGGCTCGGTCACCCGCTCGTTGATGCCGGCCAACTCGCCGACCTCGTGCTCGGTGTTCCAGTTGATGCCCTTGCCGCCGTTGCCCAGCTTGTCCAGCAGCGGACCGACCGAGGTGAACTTGCGGTAGATGTCGTTGTAGTCGCGCTCGACCACGGTCATGTTGGGCGCGGTCTTGCCCGGCACCAGCTCGCATTCGCCCCGCTTCCAGTCCTTGGGCTCGAAGGCCTGGCCCAGTTCCCCCGGGGTGTCGTGCATCAGCGGCGTCAGCACCAGGTCGCGGCGCTTGCCCAGGTAGGGGCCACCGATCTCGCTGAACTTCCTGGCGAGCAGCTTGTAGATCTCCCAGTCGGTCTTGCTTTCCCATAGCGGTTGCACGGCTTCGCTCAAGGGATGGATGAACGGGTGCATGTCGGACGTGTTGAGGTCGTCCTTCTCATACCAGGTGGCCGTCGGCAGCACGATGTCACCGTACAGGCAGGTGGTGCTCATGCGGAAGTCCAGCACCGTCAGCAGGTCGAGCTTGCCCTCGGCCGCGTCTTCCTGGTAGGTGACCTCGACCGGCTTGATGGCGTCGCCCTCGTCGCCGAACACAGCATTCTGCGTGCCCAGCAGGTACTTCAGGAAGTACTCGTGGCCCTTGCCGCTGGAGCCCAGGATGTTCGAGCGCCAGACGAACATATTGCGCGGGAAGTTGGCCGGGTCGTCCGGATCTTCGCAGGACATGCGCAATTCGCCGGACTTGAGTTGTTCGACCGCGTGCGCCACCGGGTCCTTGCCGGCGGCTTCGGCCTGCGCGGTCAGGTCCAGCGGGTTGGTACGCAGCTGCGGCGCCGACGGCAGCCAGCCCATGCGCTCGGCGCGGGCGTTCAGGTCGATCATGCTGAGGTCGCCGTAGCGGGCGCGGTCGGCGGTCGGGCCCAGCACTTCCTGCACGTTCAACTTTTCATGGCGCCACTGGCTGGTGTGGGCGTAGAAGAACGAGGTGCCGTTCATCTGGCGCGGCGGACGGACCCAGTCGGCGGCGAACGCCAGCGGCGCCCAGCCGAACTGCGGACGCAGCTTTTCCTGGCCCACGTAGTGGGCCCAGCCGCCGCCGCTCTTGCCGACGCAGCCGCACATCATCAGCATGTTGATGATGCCGCGGTAGATCATGTCCATGTGATACCAGTGGTTCAGGCCGGCGCCGACGATCACCATCGACTTGCCTTCGGTATCGTGGGCGTTCTGGGCGAACTCGCGCGCCACCTGGATCACCTGCGCGCGCGGCACGCCGGTGTGCTTTTCCTGCCAGGCCGGGGTGTAGGGCACGTCGTCGTCATAGGTGCTGGCGACGTTGCCGCCCCCCAGGCCGCGATCCAGGCCGTAGTTGGCCATCTGCAGGTCGTACACCGTGGCGACCAGCGCCTCGCTGCCGTCGGCCAGGCGGAGGCGGCGCGCCGGCACGTTGCGCACCAGGAGTTCGTCATGCTCGGCGCCGAAGTACGGGAAGCCCACGCCGACCACGGCGTCGGCGCCGTCCACCAGGCTCAGGCGCGGCGCGATGGCGCGGCCGCTGCCGCCGTCGCGCGCTTCCAGGTTCCAGCGGCCGACCTTCTCGCCGCCGTTGAACGCGCCCTCGCCCCAGCGAAAGCCGATGCTGCCATTGGGCGCCACCAGGTCGCCGCTGGCTTCGTCGAACACCAGCGTCTTCCAGTCGGGGTTGTTCTGCTCGCCCAGCGCGCCGTCCAGGTGCGAGGCGCGCAGGAAGTGGTCGGGCGCGTAAAAGCCGTCGCGCTCCTTGAGCAGCACCAGCATCGGCATGTCGGTGTAGCGCCGCACGTAGTCGCGGAAATAGGCCGAGGCGCCCGACAGGTGGAATTCCTTGAGGATGACGTGGCCCATGGCCATCGCCAGCGCGGCGTCGGTGCCCTGCTTGGGCGCCAGCCAGATGTCGCCGAACTTGACCATTTCGCCGAAGTCGCTGGACACGGCCACCGTCTTGGTGCCCTTGTAGCGGACCTCGGTGTAGAAGTGGGCGTCGGGGGTGCGGGTCTGCGGCACGTTCGAGCCCCACACCATCAGGTAGGTCGAGTTGTACCAGTCGGCCGATTCCGGCACGTCGGTCTGCTCGCCCCAGATCTGCGGGCTGGCCGGCGGCAAGTCGCAGTACCAGTCGTAGAAGCTCAGGCAGGCGCCACCCAGCAGGCTCAGGTAGCGCGCGCCGGCGGCGTAGCTGACCATCGACATGGCCGGAATCGGCGAGAAGCCGATCAGGCGGTCGGGGCCGAACTTCTTGATGGTGTAGGCGTTGGCGGCGGCGATCATCTCGGTCGCCGTATCCCAGTCCGTGCGCACGAAGCCGCCCAGGCCGCGCACCGACTTGTAGCGCTTGGCGCGCGCCGGGTCCTGGCTGATCCATTCCCAGGCCGCGATCGGGTCCATGGTCTTGCGCGCCTCGCGCCACATTTCCATCAGGCGGCCGCGCATCATCGGGTACTTCACGCGTTGCGCGGAGTAGACGTACCAGCTGTAGGACGCGCCCCGCGGACAGCCGCGCGGCTCGTGGTTGGGCAGATCCGGCCGCGTGCGCGGGTAGTCGGTCTGCTGGGTTTCCCAGGTGATCAGGCCGTTCTTGACGTACACCTTCCACGAGCATGAGCCGGTGCAGTTGACCCCGTGGGTCGAGCGCACCACCTTGTCGTGCTGCCAGCGGGCGCGATAGGCGTTTTCCCACTTGCGGTCTTCATTGACCACTTCGCCGTGACCGTCCGCGTAGGTGGATTTCACCCGCGACATGAACTTCAACCGGTCCAGAAAATGACTCATTGCGTTTCTCCAAGAGCGCCGGCCCGGCCGGCGCATACTGCAATCTGTGCTGTCGAAATCACTTTAGTGGTCGCCCGCCCGGACGGCCATTCGCCGGTGGCACAGGGCGGGCGCGGCAGAGTGACTAGTCACCCTGGCCGCTGCTGTCTCAGCAAGGCACGGGCGCGTTGCGGCGCGCGTAGTACCACCAGGTGACCAGCACGCAGGTGGCGTAGAAGCCGATGAAGCAATACAGGGCCGCCTGGGCGCTGCCGGTCAGTTCCAGCGAGGTGCCGAAGCTGCGCGGGATGAAGAAGCCGCCGTAGGCGCCGATGGCGCCGGAAAAGCCCAGCACCGCGGCCGATTCGCGCGCGGCGTCGGTCAGCGCCTGCTTCTGCGCCGCCTCGCCCTTGCCTTGCGCGGCCTGGGTGCGCTCGCGCAGGAAGATCACCGGGATCATGCGGAAGGTCGAACCGTTGCCCACGCCGGTCAGCGCGAACAGCACGATGAACATGGCCAGGAAGCCGTTGAAATCGCCGCCCTGCCCGTTCAGCGGCAGGAACGCCATTACGCCCAGCACCGCGGCGATCATGCCGATGAAGGTGTAGAGCGTGACGCGGGCGCCGCCCAGCTTGTCCGAGACCCAGCCGCCCACCGGCCGCGTCAGCGATCCGACCAGCGGGCCGAGGAAGGCGTAGGTGGTCGGGTCGACCTGCGGAAACAGCGTCTTGGTCAGCATGGCGAAGCCGGCCGAGAAGCCGATGAACGAGCCGAACGTGCCCACGTACAGCCAGCACATCAGCCAGTTGTGCTTGCGCTTGAAGATCACCGCCTGGTCGGCGAACGAGGCGCGCGCGTCGGCGATGTCGTTCATGCCGAACCATGCCGCCAGCGAGGCCAGCGCAATGGGCACCACCCAGATGAAGCCGGCGTTCTGCAGCCACAGGCTGCGCTGCGCGCCGCCGGCCGTGATGGTCTGCGGCTCGCCGCCCAGGGCGCCGAACACGCCCATCGAAATCACCACCGGCACCACGAACTGCACCAGCGACACCCCCAGGTTGCCGATGCCGGCGTTCAGGCCGGTGGCCAGGCCCTTCTTTTCCTTCGGAAAGAAAAAGCTGATGTTGGCCATGCTGGAGCTGAAGTTGCCGCCGCCCAGGCCGCACAACAGCGCCAGCACCAGCAGCGTCGGGAACGACGTGGTCGGGTCGCGCAGCGCGAAGCCCATGCCCAGCGCCGGCAGTAACAGCGAGGCGGTCGAGATCGCGGTCCATTTGCGGCCGCCGAACACCGGCACCAGGAACGAATAGAAGATGCGCAGCGTGGCGCCGGACAGCGCCGGCAGCGCCGTCAGCCAGAACATCTGGTTCTTGGACAGCATGAAACCGGCGCGGTCGAGGTTGACCACCACCACGCTCCACAGCATCCAGATGCTGAACGCCAGCATCAGCGCGGGAATGGAAATCCACAAATTGCGGTTGGCGATGCGGGCGCCGGTCTGTTGCCAGAAGCCGGGGTTCTCCGGCTCCCAGCGCGCCAGGACATGGGAAGACATAGCTTTTCTCCGATTGGATTCAGGCGGCTTGGCGCCGCGCGATGGCGGCGCTTTCGGGCCGGAAACTGAAATGCATGAAGATGAGCGAAACGCAGACCGTGCCGTACAGCAGCATGAAGGCGCTCGAACGCACGCCGGTCAGGTCCAGCAGCACGCCGAACAGGATCGGCAGGATGAAGCCGCCCAGCCCGCCGGCCAGGCCGACAATGCCCGAGACCGCGCCGATGTTCTGGCCGAACTCATCCGAGATGAACTTGAAGACCGAGGCCTTGCCGATCGCCATGGCGATGCCGACGATGAACAGCAGGATGGTGAAGCTGGTCGGGCCCAGGGCGATGTCGAACTGGCGCGGGCCGCCCGTGGTCATGACAGTGAAATGGGTCTGCGGATAGCTGAGAATGAAAAACGCCACCCAGCACACCCACATCACCCACCAGGTGGTCTTGTAGGCGCCGTAGCGGTCGGAAATCCAGCCGCCCATGGCGCGCAGCACGCCGCCCGGCAGCGAGAAGCACGCGGCCAGCAGCGCCGCCAGCTTCATGTCGAAGCCGTATTCGCCGATGTAGTACTTGGTCATCCAGAGCGCCAGCGCCACGTAGCCGCCGAACACCACCGAGTAGTACTGGCAGTAGCGCCACACGCGCGGGTCCTTGAGCATTGCGAACTGGGCGCGCAGCGAGGCGCCGCCGGCCACCCGGTGCGACGGGTCGGAGGCCGAGAACAGCCAGAACAGGATCGCCGTCACCAGCAGGGCCACCGCGTACACCTGCGGCACGATCACCCAGGCGCCGCCGGCGGCGGCGATCAGCGCGGGCGCCACGAACTTGGTGATGGCCGAGCCCGAATTGCCGGCGCCGAACACGCCCATGGCCAGCCCTTGCTTGTTGCGCGGGAACCAGCGCGCCACGTAGGGCGTGCCGACCGAGAACGAGCCGCCGGTCAGGCCCACGAACAGCGCCAGCACCAGGAACTGCCAGTACTCGGTGGCGTAGGACAGCAGCCAGATCGGCACCACCGCCAGCAGCATCAGCACGAAGAACACCGGGCGGCCGCCGTAGCGGTCGGTCCAGATGCCCAGCGGCACCCGCACCAGGGAGCCGGTCAGCACCGGCATGGCGGCCAACAGGCCGAATTCGGTTTCGGACAGGCCGAGCTGTGACTTGATGGGAATGCCCAGCACCGCGAAGATCATCCATACCGCGAAGCAGATGGTGAAGGCGAAGGTGCTGGATACCAGGACCCGCATGGGCGCGCTGGCCGAGGGGTGGGTTGATGCCATGGTGGTTCTCGCTTTTTTGCACACGGAATTCGACAGCCCCAAGCCTAGGGACCGGCGCTGCGCGCCACCATTCGCCGGCCGACCATATCGGCGCTGCCGATGTGACTAGTCACCCCGGAAAAGCCGCCGCGTTTGCGCCGGATCAAACCCGCGCGATGGACCGAAAACTTCCCGCGGCTTTAATATGTATTTCAAATACACATTCAAGGCCGCCCTGCCGGCCACCCGCGTAAAGGCCAACATGTCCACCCTGCTCACCCTGGAAGAACCCGCCGCCGACGGCGCCGCGCGGCCGAATTGGCGCGCCTTCACCGAAATGGGCTTTCGCCCCCTCTACCTGGCCGGCTGTTTCTGGGCGCTGGCCTCGGTGCTGCTGTGGGTGTTCGCGCCCGCCCGGCTGACGGGCGTGCTGAACGCCATGCCGTGGCACGCGCACGAGATGCTGTGGGGCTTCGTGGCCACCATCGCGGTGGGCTTCCTGATGACGGCGGGCGCCAACTGGACCGGCCGCAATCCGCTGCGCGGCGGCCCTCTGGCGGCGCTGTGCGTGGTCTGGCTGGTGGCGCGCGGCGCCTACCTGGTGCCTGGCATGACGGCGTTCGCGATCGCCGCGGCCGCCGACCTGCTGTTCTTCGTTTGGGCCGCCGCCGCGCTGGCGCGCGCCGTCTGGATCACGCGCAACCGCCGCAACTACGGCGTGCCGCTGCTGCTGCTGGCGCTGGCCGTGGCCCATGCGCTGTACCTGTGCGCCGCCCTGGCCGGCGACTACCTGGCGGTGATGCGCTACTTCAATGCCGGCCTGCTGGCCATGGCGGTGCTGACGCTGCTGATCGCGCGCCGCGTGCTGCCGTTCTTCGCCAGGCGCGCCGTCGCCGGCCTGGAAATCCCGCCGCACACCCGCAGCGGCCATTGGCAGTTGGCCGCCGGGGTGCTGGCCATCGCCTGCCTGCTGGCCGGCGCGCCGCGCGCCGCCGCGCTGGCGCTGGCGATCACCGGCGCCCTGGCGCTGGCGCAGTGGCTGGCCTGGAAGCCCTGGGCCGCGCGCCGCGTGCCGCTGCTGTGGATCCTGTACGTGGGTTACCTCGGCCTGGGTCTGGGCCTGCTGGTGGGCGCGGCGCAGTTGGCCGGCTACGTGGCGCGGCCCGCCTGGCCCGCACACGTCATTGGCGTGGCCGGCTTTTCCGTGCTGATCATCGGCATGGCCACGCGCACCGCCATGGGCCACCTGGGCCGGCCGCTACGCGCCGACCGCAGCATGGTGCTGAGCTACGCGCTGGTGATCCTGGCAGCGCTGCTGCGCCTGGCCGCCCTGCTGCCGACCGGCGCCACGCTGGGCCTGCTGCATGCCTCGGCCGGCGCCTGGGTCCTGGGATTCGGCTTGTATCTGTGGCGCTTTTTCCCGTGGATGATCCGGCCGCGCGCCGACGCCGCGGCCAAGGCGGCCGCGCCGATGATGAAGATCGTGCCGGCCGCGCCGCGCCGGGCGCCGTGAGGCGGCGGCCCCGGGACCCGCGCCGCGGCGTCAGCCCCGCGTGCCGCGCCGGCGGTCGGCGTCCAACTGCTTTTTCATTGCCTTCAACCAGGCCTTGACCTGCTGCATGTCGACGAACTGGGACAGCTCGAACTCCAGCTCACCGATGTATTCCTTCACGTCGGCGATTTCCGCCTCGAGGTCGGCCATGAGCTCGGCCGGGTCGACCGTCTGCGCGGGATCGAACCCATAACGGGCCACGAAGGCGCGCTCGGTGGCGGCCAGCGCCTGGTCCAGCGCTTCGCGGTACGCCGCCAGGGCCTCGACATGCGGCGCCCCTTCGCCACCGCCCTCGCGCCCCAGCGCCTCGATCGCCGCCCACGCCGACGGCGTCGCCGGATCCGCAGGCGCCTCGGCCGGCCGCGTCTGGACCTGCGCCAGTTCGGCGGCAACCTCGGCGTCGAAATCGGCGCCGCCGTGCTTGCGGTAGATGGCCTTGACGCGCTCCAGGTCGAATTCGCCCGGTGTGCCATCCAAGACCGCCGCGTACAAGGTTTCCTGCGCCAGTTCCCCCCCGATCTCGGCGGCCAATTGGCGTTCGGCCTTGGTCAGTTCCTTTTGCTTGCACGCATGGTCGAAGCAGAACACCAACCGGGCCTTGAGTTCGAGCGCTTCGGTTTCGAGCGGCGCCAGCGTCTGGGCATGCATGGCGTCGTACGTCGACCAGGTATCGCGCCACAAACGCAGGCGCGCGCGGCGGTCATGCACCTGTTGCAGAAGATCATCGAAAACAGCGCGGGAAGAGTCGGTCATGAGGGCAAGCCAGGCAAAGGCACGGCGGCATCGCATTGCGGGCCGTGGCAGGGATCGGGGCGCTATTTTATCGCCCCGGTTCCGCGCGGGCGCGGCAGTCCCCGGTGGCTGCCCGCGCCCGGCGCGCCGACCCGCGCCGTCATCCCGCCGTGCGTTCGCTCTCCGGCGCGCGCGGCGCCACGCTCAGGCGCGCGGCCAGCAGCGCCAGGAACTCGCGCGCCAGCGGCGGCAAGGTACAGCCGCGCAGGGTCACGACCTGAATGCTGCGCTGGCGCATTTCCGGATGGCTGAACGGCACGGCCACCAGGCCGGCGCTATCGAGCAGCCCCGTCACCGTCAGGTAGCCCGTCAGGGCCACGATCGGGCTGCCCGGCAACATCGGCAGGAACGCCGCCGAATGGTTCGACACGTAGGCCGGCTCGATATGCACGCCGGCGTTGGCGCAGGCGGTATCGAACAAGTCGCGCACCGTGGTGCCCGAGTCGCCCAGCGATAGCGGCACCTGGGTCAGGTCGCGCACGCCGATGCTGCGGCGCGCCGCCAGCGGATGGCGGCGGCACATGACGGCATAGATCGGCGCGCGGCATTGCAGCTCGGTATTCAGGCGCTCGTCCGGCGCCACCGTGTAGCGCAGCGCCAATTGCGACAAGCCTTCCAGCACCAGACGGGTGACCTCGTCGGGCCGCTCCACCAGCAGGTGAAAGCGCGCCTCGGGACGGGTGCGCTTGAAATCGGCCATGCAGTGCGGCAGGAAGCGGTGGGCGAACCCCTCGGTGCAGGCCAGCCGGATGGTCACATCGCCCAGCGCGCTGCGCTGGCGGATACCGGTGGTGACGCGCTCGGCCTCCAGCGCCGCGGCGTTGGCATAGGCGGCCAATTGGCGGCCGGCCTCGCTCAGCGCCATACCGCGCGCCAGGCGTTCGAACAAGACGACGCCCAGCTCGTCCTCCAGCTTGGCGATCTGGCGGCTGACCGCCGAGGCCGCCACATGCTGCGCCGCCGCCGCGCTGGCGATGGAACCACAGCGCGCCACTTCCAGGAAATATCTCAGGCCCAGCGAAATCACAATGCCCCCTTTGGCATGCCAGCGCGTGTCGTTGCCTTAATAGCAATGATCAAGTGCGAATTATCTAATTGTGGCATGTGAACAAGCGTAATAACTTTGTGTCTTCCCAGCCCTGTCCCGAGACCGCAGTGATCCGCGAACAAGCCCTTCTTCACGCCACCAACGCCTATGACGACGGCACGCTCCAGGCCGAGCTGGCGCGGCGCGTCGCCTACCAGACCGAGAGCGAGGAGCCGGGCCAGGCCGCCTGCCAGCACGCCTATCTGCGCGATGAGCTGGAACCCCAGCTGCAACAGCTCGGTTTCACCTGCCGGGTGTACCCCAATCCGGCGGACGTGGACCTGCCGATCCTGGTGGCGCGGCGCATCGAGGACGCCGCGTTGCCGACGGTGCTGCTGTATGGCCATGGCGACGTGGTGCGCGGCAACGCCGCCAAATGGGATGCCGGCCGCAATCCGTGGCGCCTGCAAGTCGAGGGCGACCGCTGGTATGGCCGCGGCACTGCCGACAACAAAGGCCAGCACAGCATCAACCTGGCGGCCCTGCGCGCGGTGTTGCGGGCCCGCGATGGCAAGCTGGGATTCAACGCCACCTGGCTGATCGAGACCGGCGAGGAAGCCGGTTCGCCTGGCCTGGCCGCCTTCTGCGAGGCGCAGCGCGAGGCGCTGGCGGCGGATGTCTTCATCGCCAGCGACGGCCCGCGCCTGGCCGCCGCCCGCCCCACCCTGTTCATGGGCTCGCGCGGCGCGGTCAACTTCGAGCTGTCCTTGCGCGCCCGCGATCGCGGCTACCACTCCGGCAACTGGGGCGGCCTGCTGGCCAACCCCGCCATCATCCTGTCGCACGCCATCGCCACGCTGGTCGATGCGCGTGGCCGCATCCTGGTGCCGGGCCTGCGCCCGCCCCCGATCCCGGCCGCCGTGGGCGCCGCGCTGGCCGATCTGGCGGTGGGCGGCGGCCCCGACGATCCCGCCATCGACACCGACTGGGGCGAACCGGGCCTGTCGCCCTCGGAACAGGTTTTCGGCTGGAACAGCCTGGACGTGCTGACCTTCGGCGCCGGCGATCCGGCCAAGCCGGTCAACGCCATTCCGCCGACCGCCTCCGCCTGGTGCCAGTTGCGTTTCGTGGTCGGCACCGACTGGCGGGCGCTGGAACGCCACCTGCGCGCCCACCTCGATCAGGCCGGCTTTGGCCAGATCGCGGTCCGTGTCGGCATGCAGGCCGGCGCCACCCGGCTGTCCCCCGACAATGCCTGGGTGCGCTGGGCCGCCGCCTCGCTCGAACGCAGCACCGGCCAGCGACCGGCGCTATTGCCCAACCTGGGCGGCTCGCTGCCCAACGACATCTTCGCCGACCTGCTCGGCCTGCCCACGCTGTGGGTACCGCATTCCTATCCCGCCTGTGCGCAACATGCCCCCAACGAACACTTGCTGGGCAGCGTGGCGCGCGAAGGCCTGGCCATCATGGCGGGCCTGTTCTGGGATCTGGGCGAGCAAGGCGCCGCCACGCGCCAGCGCGCCCAGGACACCGTCACCCCTGCCCAACCCTGACCGGACCCCCACCATGATCGCCCGACTCCGCGCCGCCGCGCTGGCCAGCCTCTCGGCCCTTGCCCTGCAAGCCACCCTGGGCGCGCCCGCCGCCCATGCCGCCTACCCCGAACAAGCCATCAAGCTGGTGGTGCCGTTCACGCCCGGCGGCGCCACCGACGCCGTCGCCCGTCTGCTCGCCAACAAGCTGTCCGGCAAGCTGGGCCAGGCCGTGATCGTCGAGAACCGTCCCGGCGCCTCGACCGTGATCGGCGCCGAAGCCGTGGCGCGCGCCCAGCCCGATGGCTATACCCTGCTGCTGTCGGGCAGCACCACCTACACCGTGCTGCCGGCGCTCAAGTCGCGCCTGCCCTATGATCCGCGCACCAGCTTCGCGCAGATTGCCATCGTGGCGCTGGCGCCGGTGGTGCTGCTGGCGCAGAACGGCCTGCCGGTCGAGACCGTGCAACAGGCCGCCGCGCTGGCCCACGACAAAAGCGCCGGCGGCGGCCTGATGTACGGCACCTTTGGCCCAGGATCGGCGCCGCACCTGGTCGGCGAGATGTTCGCCTCGGCGGCCGGCGCCAGGATGACGCCGGTGCCGTACAAAGGCAGCGCACAGTTGGTCACGGCGCTGATCGGCGGCGAAATCGCGCTGGGCGTCGACACGGTGTCGTCGGCCGCGCCGCAGGCCCGGGCCGGCAAGGTGCGGGCGCTGGCCGTCACCGGCGAACACCGCGTGCCGCAACTGCCGGACGTGCCGACCTTCATCGAAAGCGGCCTGCCCGGCGTCTCGATGGTGGGCTGGTACGGCCTGGTGGCCCCGGCGCGCACACCGCAACCGGTGCTGGACACGCTGAACCGCGCGGTCGCGGACATCATGGCCGACCCGCAGGTGCGGCGCGCCGTGAGCGACCTGGCGCTGGAACCGGTCTACCTGGACGGCCCGGCCTTCACCGCGCGCATGGAACAGGAACTGAAGACCTTCGGCGAAGTCGGCCGGCGCGCCGACATCAAGCTGGACTGAGGCGCGCTGTGCAAGACGGGCCGGCGGATTTGCGTCCGCGCCGGCCCCTTCCGGGCCGTTTGACCGGCATCAAGCCGGGCTGACATACGCTTGGGCCGCCCGACCCCGAGCACCATAGGTGGTGGTAGAGTTTTTCCACTCCACAACATATGGTGTCAGCGATGCAACTCCAACACATCCTCAAGCGCGACGGCCGGGTCGTCGCATTCGACCGCGCCAAGATCGCGGCGGCCATCGCCGCCGCCGGCCGCGGCACCGGAGAACTGGACGCCGACCTCGCCCACGCCCTGACCGGCGCGGTGATCGAGGCGCTGGCCGCCGACGGCAACGTCTGCCCCGGGGTGGAGACCATCCAGAACCAGGTCGAGGAAACGCTGGTCAAGGCCGGCTACTGGCGCACCGCGCGCGCCTACATCGTCTACCGCGAACAGCACGCCCGCCTGCGCGCGCTGCGCCACACCCTGGTGGACGTCGAAAGCGCCATGGAGGAATACCTGGAACAGCGCGACTGGCGCGTCAACGCCAACGCCAACCAGGGCTACAGCCTGGGCGGCCTGATCCTGAACGTGGCCGGCAAGGTCACCGCCAACTACTGGCTGTCCAACGTCTTCACGCCCGAGGCCGGCCAGGCCCACCGCGACGGCGACATCCACATCCACGACCTGGACATGCTCAGCGGCTATTGCGCCGGCTGGTCGCTGCGCCAACTGCTGACCGAAGGCTTCAACGGCATCCCCGGCAAGATCGAGGCCACGCCGCCGCGCCACATGTCGGCGGCCATCGGCCAGATCGTCAATTTCCTGGGCACGCTGCAGAACGAATGGGCCGGCGCGCAGGCCTTCAGCTCGTTCGACACCTACATGGCGCCCTTCATCCGCCGCGACGCGATGACCTACACCGAGGTCAAGCAGTGCATGCAGGAACTGATCTACAACCTCAACGTGCCCAGCCGCTGGGGCACGCAGACGCCGTTCACCAACCTGACCTTCGACTGGACCTGCCCGGCCGACCTGCGCGAACAGATTCCTTACCTCGGCGGCGAGGAAATGCCATTCGCCTATGGCGAGCTGCAGACCGAGATGGACATGATCAACCGCGCCTACATCGAGGTGATGATGGCCGGCGACGCCAAGGGGCGCGTGTTCACCTTCCCGATTCCGACCTACAACATCACGCCCGATTTCGACTGGGACCACCCCAACACCGAGCGCCTGTTCGAAATGACCGCGCGCTATGGCCTGCCGTACTTCCAGAACTTCCTCAATTCCGACCTGGAGCCGCACATGGTGCGCTCCATGTGCTGCCGCCTGCAGCTGGACCTGCGCGAGCTGCTCAAGCGCGGCAATGGCCTGTTCGGCTCGGCCGAGCAGACCGGCTCGGTGGGCGTGGTGACGGTCAACTGCGCGCGGCTGGGCCATACCTGCCGCGGCGACGAGGCCGCCCTGATGGCGCGCCTGGACCATCTGCTGGCGCTGGGTCGCGACGTACTCGAAACCAAGCGCAAGGTGGTGCAGCGCTATATCGACCAGGGCCTGTACCCCTACACCCGGCGTTACCTGGGCACGCTGCGCAACCACTTCAGCACGCTGGGCGTGAACGGCATCAACGAGATGATCCGCAATTTCAGCGAGGATGCCGACGACGTCACCACGCCCGCCGGCCACGCGCTGGCGGTGCGCCTGCTGGACCGGGTGCGGGCGCGCATGACCGAGTTCCAGGAACAGACCGGCCACCTCTACAACCTGGAGGCCACGCCGGCCGAAGGCACCACCTACCGCTTCGCCCGCGAGGACCGCAAGCGCTACCCCGGCATCCTGCAGGCGGGCACCGAGGCCCAGCCCTACTACACCAATTCCAGCCAGTTGCCGGTGGGCCACACCGACGATCCGTTCGAGGCCCTGACGCTGCAGGAAGCGCTGCAGGGCAAGTACACCGGGGGCACCGTGCTGCACCTGTACATGAACGAAGCCGTTTCGTCGGCCAGCGCCTGCAAGGCGCTGGTGCGGCGCGCGCTGTCGAATTTCCGGCTGCCGTACATCACCGTCACGCCGACGTTCTCGATCTGCCCGAACCACGGCTATCTGGCCGGACACCACGAGTTCTGCCCCAAGTGCGACGCCGAACTGCTGGCCAAGCAGGCCTCGTGCTGCGCGCCGGCCTGATCTCGCCGCCCACCGCGTTTTTTTCCCCGGGCGATCTGCGCCCGGCCTTTCCCCAGGAGCCATTATGCAAACCGTGATCTCCCCCGAAGCCGCCGCCCCGCAGGCGCTGCGCCTGGACGACAGCCAGCGCGTGCGCTGCGAAGTCTGGACCCGCGTCATGGGCTACCACCGCCCCGTGTCTTCCTTCAATACCGGCAAACAAGGCGAATTCAATGAACGCCGCTTCTTCGTCGAACAACGTGCCTGAAGCGGCCGGCGGCCGCAAGGCCGTCGCCCGCCCCCAAGCCCGCATGATCCACGCCGCGCCGCCGCGGCCGGCGCCGCAGCCGCTACCGCGCCACGCCCCCGCCGTGGGCGGCCTGACGCCCTTTTCCACCGTCGACTGGCCAGGCACGCTGGCCGCCGTGGTCTTCATCGCCGGCTGTCCGTGGCGTTGCCACTACTGCCACAACGCCGAATTGCAGACGCGCAACGCGCGCTACGACTGGCGCGAGGTGCGCGCCTTCCTGGAAAGCCGCCAGGGCCTGCTGGACGGCGTGGTGTTCTCCGGCGGCGAGCCGCTGAGCGAACCGCGCCTGCCGTCGATGATCCGCGAGGCGCGGCGCATGGGCTATCGCATCGGCCTGCACACCGCCGGCATCTATCCGCTGCGCCTGGCCGACGTGCTGCGCTACCTGGACTGGGTCGGCCTGGACATCAAGGCCGATGCGCAGGGCTATGACGACATCACCGGCCGGCGCGATTCGCACCGGCCCGCGCAGGCCTGCCTGACCCAGATGCTGGCGGCGGGCGTGGATTTCGAATGCCGCATCACCTGGCATCCCGACTGGCTCGACGAGACCCGGCTGCTGGGCCTGGCGCGTGAATTGGCGCGGCGCGGCGTCAAGCGCTTCGCGGTACAGGGCGCGCGCAGCTGCCCCAGCACCCCGCCGGCGCGGCTGCTCGGCGATCAGGCGCAAGCCCTGCTGCGCGCCTGGTTCGAGGCATTCACCTATCGCTGAGCGCCGCCGCGGCCCAGGCGCGCCGCCAGCGCGGCGTGAAAGCGCGGCGACGCCACCGCGCCCACATTGCAGCGCGACCACGGCGAGGCCGCGGTCGGGTCGACGCTGAACACGCGCCCCGGCGCCATGATGACCTTCTGCGGCATCAGGTCCTCGGCCAGCGCCAGCGAGTTGTCGATGCCCGGAAACGCCGCCCAGAGATACAGCGAACGGGTGGGCCGCGTGTAGACCGCGGCGCCCAGCGAATCCAGCACGCGCAGCGCATCGCCGGTAGCGGCCTCCAGCCGCTGGCGCAGGCGCACCAGGTGGCGCTCGTAGTGACCGTCGCGCAGCATCACGTCGACCATGCGTTCGCAATACTCCGAGCTGCTGACGTGTACCAGCGCCTTCAGGTCCGCCAGGTCGCTGGCCAGTCCCGCGCCACAGGCGATGAAGCCGACCCGCAGCGCCGCCGAGAACGACTTGGAAAAACTGCCGATGTAGAGGGTGCGCTCCAACTGGTCCAGCGCCGACAGGCGCACGGACGAGGTCGGCTTGAAGTCGGCCAGCGGATCGTTTTCCACCACGATCAGGTTGTGGCGCGCCGACAGTTGCAGCAGCCTGTAGGCCTTGGCCGGCGAAATGTCCGAACCGGTGGGATTGTGCGCCAGCGACTGCGTGAAAAAGAGGCGCGGCTTCTCGCGCTGCAACAAGGCCTCCAGCGCCACCAGGTCGGGGCCGTCCGCCAGGCGCGGCACGCCCAGCATGCGCACCCCGGCCAGCTTGAGCTTGCCGAACAGCGGGTAGTAGCCCGGATCGTCCACCAGCGCGGCCGCGCCCGGCGGCAGGAAATAGCGGATCACCAGGTCCATGGCCTCGTTGGCGCCGTGCGTCAGCACCAGTTGCGACGGCGCCGCGCTGATGCCCACGTCGCCCAGCTTGCGCACCAGGCTCTCGCGCAGCGGCGCATAGCCGAAGCGGCTGCCATAGCGGAACAAGGTGCCCAGGCCGGTGCGCACCACCTTCTGGTGATAACGGTCCATACGCATGTCGGCCAGCCATTCCACCGGCGGAAAGCCGTCGCCCGCGGCGATCGCGTCGGGCTGGGTCTTGAGCTGTTCGCGCATCAGCCAGACGATGTCCATGGCGCGGCTCAACTGGCCCGGTTCCTCATCGGCGGCGCGCCGCGCCCGGCCGGTGTCCAGCACGTAGAAGCCGGAGCCGCGGCGCGGCTCGACCAGCCCGCGCGCCACCAGCATCTCGAACGCCACCACCACGGTGTTCTTGGCGTAACGGTGCAATTGCGCCAGCTCGCGCAGCGAGGGCAGCTTGTCGCCCGGGCGGTACACGCCTTCGGCGATCTGGCGGCCGATCAGGCGCGCCAGGCTTTCGGCGATGGGCGCGGCGCGTGGCGCGCGGCCCGGGGAATTGTCGGCGTCCACGGCGCGGTTTCCAGCAGGAAAAAGTCGAAAATTGGTGCAGTGCGATGGTACTGTTTGCCCAAACTGTACCTCTGAAGGCCGGTACAGTTTACCTAGAATCCGGTCACCCGATTCTTAGATGGAGACAATGCCATGGTGGCCGATTCACGCCTGCCGAACTTCCGCGCCCTCACCCCTGCCCAACGTCTCGCCGCCATCGCCGACGCGGCCGGCCTGACGCCCGAGGAACGCCGGCAACTGGCCGAGCCCGGCGCGCTCGGCCTGGAACGCGCCGACGGCATGATCGAGAACGTCATCGGCGCCTTCGAACTGCCGCTGGGCGTGGCCGGCAACTTCCAGGTCAACGGCCGCGACGTGCTGGTGCCGATGGCGGTGGAAGAACCGTCGGTGGTGGCCGCGGCCTCCTTCATGGCCAAGCTGGCGCGCGGGAATGGCGGCTTCGAGACCTCCAGCACCCGGCCGCTGATGCGCGCCCAGGTGCAGGTGCTGGGCCTGTCCGACCCGCACGGCGCCCGCGTGGCGCTGCTGCGCGAACGCGAGCGCATCGTCACGCGGGCCAACAGCCGCGATCAGGTGCTGATCGGCCTGGGCGGCGGCTGCCAGGACATCGAGGCGCACGTATTCGCCGACACGCCGCGCGGCCCGATGCTGGTGCTGCACCTGATCGTCGACGTGCGCGACGCCATGGGCGCGAACACCGTCAACACCATGGCCGAGGCCGTGGCGCCGCTGGTCGAGGAGATCACCGGCGGCACGGTGCGGCTGCGCATCCTGTCGAACCTGGCCGACCTGCGCCTGTCGCGGGCCCGCGTGCGCCTGACGCCGCAGACCCTCGACACCCGGGAGCGCAGCGGCGCCGAGATCATCGAGGGCGTGCTGGACGCCTACGTGTTCGCCGCCACCGACCCGTACCGCGCCGCCACCCACAACAAGGGCATCATGAACGGCATCGACCCGGTCATTGTCGCCACCGGCAATGACTGGCGCGCGGTCGAGGCCGGCGCCCACGCCTATGCCTGCCGCGACGGCCGCTACACCTCGCTGACCCATTGGGAAAAGGACGCCAGCGGCGCCCTGGTCGGCACACTGGAAATGCCGATGCCGGTGGGCCTGGTGGGCGGCGCCACCAAGACCCATCCGCTGGCGCGGCTGGCGCTCAAGATCATGGACGTGCGCTCGGCCCAGGAGCTGGGCGAAATCGCCGTGGCCGTGGGCCTGGCACAGAACCTGGGCGCGCTGCGGGCGCTGGCCACCGAAGGCATCCAGCGCGGCCACATGGCGCTGCACGCGCGCAACATCGCGCTGACGGTGGGCGCCGTGGGCGCCGAGATCGACCAGTTGGCGCGCCGCATGGCCGAGGAGAAGGACGTGCGCGCCGACCGCGCGCTGGCGCTGCTGGAGGAACTGCGGAAACCGGCCTGACGGCACGGCACGGCCCGCGCACGCACGCCGGCCGCACAAAAACAGAGGCGGCGCCGGGAATCACCCGCGCCGCCGATCCATCAAGGAGACAGACATGGAAAGAGACAGCAAGGCGTCGGCCGCACGCCTGGCCGAAGTATGGAACGACACGGTCGACCTGCGCCACCTGGCGTGGGCCATCGCCATCGGCATCCTCATCAGCGTGGCGGGCTTCTACGCCGCCAGCGCCTGGCTGCGCGACAAAGTCGCCTCGCCGGAACTGGCGCATGCCTACGCCATGCTGGCCGGGCTGGCCGGCTGCGTGCTGTCGGGCGTGATCTGCGCCCGCCTGTTCCCGCCCAAGCGCGAGGTGGTCGAGCACAGCGCCGCGCACGATCCGGCCTGGCGCGCCGAGGTGCTGGCCGAACTGGCCGCGCAACCCGGCGGCCTGGGCACGCTGGCGGACCTGCCGCCGGAGGTGGTCAAGGAACTGCAGGAACTGGGCCTGTACGAACTGTTCGCCGCGCCCGCCGCGGCGCCGGCGCCGCAGGGCCGGGCGCGCAACGTGCATGAAGAGGTGCCGGCATGAGCGATCCCGTGCTGCTTGAACAGATCATGGTGGCCGCCGGCATGGGCCTGCTGGGCGCGGTGGTGTTTGCCGCCATCGGCCTGGTGTCCGGCACCGACGAGACCACCACGCTGGCGCCATTGACGCTGCTGGTGGTGCTGCTGGGGGTGCCGCCGGCCGGCGTCTTCACCTTCTTCCTGGCCGGCGCGGTGGCCAAGCACATGACCCACGCGGTGCCGACGGCGCTGCTCGGCATTCCCGGCGACACCATGGCCACGCCGTTGCTGCAGGACGCCAACATGCTGCGCAAGCTGGGCGTGCCGCACATCGCCCTGCGCAAGATGGTCTCGGGCGCCATCGTCGCCGCCTTCGTGGCGGTGCCGCTGGCGGTGCTGTTTGCCGTGCTGCTGGCGCCATTCGGCGCCGCCATCACCAAGTGGGCGCCGTGGATATTCCTGGCCGCGGCGGTGCTGATCGCCTATTTCTCGGCTGGCCGCTGGGCCTCGGTGGCGCTGCTGGTGCCGTTCGTGGTGGTGATCGTGGCCTTGCAGAGCCTGACCGCCAAATACGGCGTCAAGCTCAGCATCAGCTACTTCCTGGGCATCGCCATCGGCCCGCTGATCGCCGACCTGTTCACCGTGATCGCGCCGCAAGGCCGGGCGCAGATGATGCGCGACAAGGTGCGCACGTTCTCGCTGGCGCCGGACGTCAAGGGCTGGTCGGGCTACTTCCCCAACCCGCTCAAGGTGATGGACCGCATCCAGACCCGCTGGACCCTGGCCACGGCCACTATCTCCAGCGCCACCTTCGTCTTCAGCCCGGTGGCGATGACGGTGGTGCTGGGCGAACTGGTGGGATCGCGCGTCAAGCATGCCTATCATCGCCTGACCACGGTGCTGAGCGCGCGCAACGGCGTCACCGAGGCCACCTATATCGCCGAGGCCCTGATTCCGCTGATCGCCTTCGGCCTGCCGCTCAGCCCGGTGGCGGCGGGCCCGGCCGCGCCGCTGTTCAACGCGCCGCCGCGCTTCACGGTGGACGCGGCCAGCGGCCAGACCCACAACCTGCACAACCTGCTGAACCACTGGGAATTCCTGGGCTATGGCATGCTGGCGGTGCTGCTGGCGGCCCTCGTCTCGTACCCCTTCGCCATGAACTTCGCGCGCCGCGCGGCATTGTTCGTGTCGCGCAAGGTCAGCCACGAGGCCATCATCGCCACCTTCGTGGGCCTGATCATCGTGATCAGCGTGTGGGAAGGCCAGTTCCTGGGCCTGCTGGTGATCCTGACCATGGGCCTGTTCGGCGGCCTGCTGTCACGCCGCTTCGGCTTCAACACCGGCGTGCAGTTCATGGGCTATTACACCGCCGTGCTGACCGTGCCGGCGCTGGTCAAGCTGGTGGCGTAACGCGCCGGCGGCACGGGGCGGAGCCGTCCGGCTCCGCCCCTATGAGTCCGCGGGCCAGGCGCCCGGCCGCTCTTGCGCCGCTTTCCCCTGCCCGCTTGATCCCGCGCAAGGCGGCCCGCCCTGCCTTGCTCTAGCCTCGGAACCACTGTTCCTACCTAAGGCTATTTCATGACGTGGTTCAAATCCCTCACGCTCGCCGGACGCGAATTGCTGCCCATCATCCAGGGCGGCATGGGCGTCGGCGTTTCCGCCCATCGCCTGGCCGGCGCGGTCGCCAGCCAGAACGCCGTGGGCACCATCGCCAGTGTGGACTTGCGCCATCACCACCCCGACCTGGTCGAGCAGACCGAGGACTGCCGCGACCGCGAGCAGATCGACAGCGCCAACCGCGTGGCCCTGGACCGCGAGGTGCGCGCCGCGCTCGACACCGCGCAGGGCCGTGGCGTAGTCGCGGTCAATGTCATGAAGGCGGTGCGCGACCACCCCGCCCTGGTGCGCCAGGCCTGCGAAAGCGGCGCCCAGGCCATCGTCATGGGCGCCGGCCTGCCGCTGGACCTGCCTGACATGACCGCCGACTACCCCAAGGTAGCGCTGGTGCCGATCCTGTCGGAGGCGCGCGGCGTGGCCGCCGTGCTGAAGAAATGGATGAAGAAAGGCCGCATGGCCGATGCCGTGGTCATCGAACACCCCGGCTATGCCGGCGGCCACCTGGGCGCGGCGCGCCTGGATGACATCCACGACGAGCGCTTCGATTTCAAGCGCGTGCTGGCCGAATGCCGCCAGTTGTTCCAGGATCTGCAACTGGGCCGCGACGCGCCGCGCCTGATCGTGGCCGGCGGCGTCGGCAGCCACGACCAGGTGCGCCATTGGCTCGGCAACGGCGCCGACGGCGTGCAGGTGGGCACCGCCTTCGCGGTCACCCATGAAGGCGACGCGCACGAGAACTTCAAGCGTGTGCTGATGGCGGCCGATCCGGACAAGCTGGCCGAATTCACCAGCGTGGCCGGCCTGCCGGCCCGCGCCGTGCCGACGCCATGGCTGACGCGCTACCTGCGCCAGGAAAAGACCTTGCAGGACAATACCCGCTGCGATGCGCGCCGTTGCAGCCAGCGCATGGACTGCCTGACGCAATGCGGCCTGCGCGACGGCATCGCGCGCTTCGGCCAGTTCTGCATCGACCTGAAGCTGGCCGCCGCCCTGCGCGGCGAAGTCAGCCGCGGCCTGTTCTTCCGCGGCGCGTCCAAGCTGCCGTTCGGCGATGCCATGCGCAGCGTGCGCGAGCTGATGGACTACCTGCTCAACGGCCGGATGCCGGCCGCGGCCCAATGACGGTGGCGCGCGGCAGGCGCTAGCGCGCCGCCGGCAAGTCGAATTCGAACACCGCCCCGGGCTCCGGCCGCCGCACCAGCCGGATGTCGCTGTGGTGCAGCTTCAGGATGCGGTGCACGATCACCAGGCCCAATCCGCCGCCGTCGCGCGGCCCGTCGGCCAGCACCGAAGCGCGCGTGAACAGGCCAGCGCGCAAGGCCTCGGGAATACCGGCGCCGTTGTCGCTGACCCGCACCTGCACGCCGTCGCGCGCCTGTTCCAGGCTCAGTTCGATGCGGCCGCCCGGCGCGCTGTGGCGGATGGCGTTGTCCAGCAGGTTGGTCAGCACGCGCTCGATCATGCCCAGGTCGGCGCGCACGGGCGGCAGGTCCTGGTCGATGGCGGTGGTCAGCCGCTGCTGGCGCGCCTCCGCCGCCAGCTCGAACTTCTGGATCACGTCCTGCGCCAGTTCGGGCAGCGAGAAGGTTTCCGGTTCCAGCCGCACCAGCCCGGACTCCAGCCGCGCCAGCTCGAACAGTTCCTGCGCCAGCCGGCCGACCTTGCGGCTCTGCGCCAGCGCGATGTCGAGATAGCGGCGGCGCTCGGCCGCGTCCAGCGTCTCGTCCTTGAGCCGCAGGGTCTCCAGGTAGCCATGCAGCGAGGTCAGCGGCGTGCGCAGGTCGTGCGAGATGTTCGCCACCAGGTCGCGCCGCTGCTGGTCCTGGCGCGTCAGTTCGCGCCATTGCTCGGATATACGGCGGCCCATCTGCACGAAGCTGCGGCGCAGCAGCGAGATTTCGTCGCCGCTGGTATCGCTGGCGTCGGCGGGCTTCTCCAGCGCCGCCAGCGCGCGGCCGTCATCGCCGTCGAAGGCCCGCACCGCCCGCGTCAGCCCGCGCAGCGGCCGCGTGATCAGGCCGAACGCCGCCAGGCCAGCCACCAGGCCCAGCAGGGCCACCAGCGCAATCGACCACAGGGTGGTGCGCAGCACCGCGCTGCGCGACACGGCCATGGCGAGCGCGTCATGCGCCTGCCCTTGCAGCACCACGTACACATATCCCTGCTCGCGGCCGGCCACCCGCACCGGCGCGGCCGAGAACACTTTGGCGGTATCGGCGTGGCGCGGATCGTCGCCCTCGATCGGCAGCGCCTCGCCCGCCAGGAAGCGCCGCACCGGCGCCAGGTCGACCCGGTCGCGCTTGATCTGTCCGGGCGGCGCCGCGTCGCCGACGATGCGGCCATCGTTGTCCAGCAGGTAGACCTCGACCGCCGGATTCACCGCCATCAGCATGGTGAACAACGAACGCACCGCGTCCGGCTTCCAGCCATTGGCGTCCATCAATTCATTGGTGCCGGCGATGTGCTGCGCCAGCCCGCTGGACAGGCGCTGCACCACCTCCTGCTCGTAGCGCAGGTTGGCGGAAATCTGCAGCCACGCCGATGCGCCGCAGCACGCCAGCAGCAGCAAGGCGAACACGGCCGACAGGCGCTGGGTCAGCGTCAGGCGCTTCATGGGGAGGACTCCGACGGCGCGCCGGGCGCGGCCGCGAACTTGTAGCCGCGGCCCCAGACCGTCAGGATGCGCTGGGGATTGGACGGATCGGTTTCGATCTTGGTGCGCAGGCGGTTGATGTGGGTATTGACGGTGTGCTCATAGCCCTCGTGCTGGTAGCCCCAGACCTGATTCAACAGGTCCAGCCGCGAAAACACCTTGTCCGGATGGCGCGCGAAGAAATGCAGCAGGTCGAATTCGCGCGGCGTCAGGTCCAGCCGGCGGTCGTCGACGGTGGCGGTGCGGGCGATCGGGTCGATCGCCACCCCATATTGCTGCAGGCTGCCGGCATCGAGGCGGGCGTTGCGCTCCAGCGCCTCGGTGCGGCGCAACAGGGCGCGCACCCGCGCCACCAGTTCCAGCATGGAGAACGGCTTGGCCAGGTAGTCGTCGGCGCCCAGCTCCAGGCCCAGGATGCGGTGCACCTCGCTGGAGCGCGCGCTGGTGATGATGATGGGGGTGTAGCGCGTCATGGCCCGGGCGCGCTTGCAGATTTCCAGGCCGTCGATGCCGGGCAGCATCAGGTCCAGCACCAGGGCGTCCCAGCCGCCCTCCTCCAGCCGGCGCATGCCTTCGTTGCCGTCGGCGGCGTGCTCGACCGCATAGCCCTCGTCGCGCAGGTGCAGGCGCAGCAATTCGGCGATATGGGCGTCGTCTTCAACGATCAGGACGCGGCGGGACGTATCCATGGGGACTCTGTCGGCAGGAGGCGGCCGGGGGCCGCGGGCAGCGCCGGACGCGGGGGAATCTACCCGCGCCGGCACGGCTATTGTCGCCAATCCACGGACGGCGAGTTATCACATTTATTTTAAGTTTGCGTGAGGACTTGGATATCGCCCCCGGGGAAGAATGGCTCCAACGACAACAACCGCCTCCCCGAGGAGCCCCGCCATGATGGCCACGCCCGCCACCCCAGACGCCCCCGCCGCCCCGGCGCCCGCCGGCCACGGCCCCGTGCACCCCGGCTGGCTGCGCATCGTGCACTGGCTGAACGCGCTGGCCGTGGTGATCATGGTCATGAGCGGCTGGCGCGTCTACAACGCCGCGCCGTTCTTCGACTTCACCTTTCCCAACGGTATCACCCTGGGCGGCTGGCTGGGCGGCGCGCTGCAATGGCATTTTGCCGGCATGTGGCTGCTGCTGGTCAACGGCCTGCTGTATCTGGGGCTGAACCTGACCACCGGCCGCCTGTGGCGCAAGTTCTTCCCGGTCGGCCCGCGCGGCGTCGCCCGCGACCTGGCCGCGGCCCTGCACGGCAAGCTGTCGCACGCCGACCCGCGCCACTACAACCAGGTGCAGCGGCTGGCCTACCTGTTCGTCATCGCCGACATCACGGTGCTGGTGCTGTCGGGCCTGGTGCTGTGGAAGTCCGTGCAGTTCGACACGCTGCGCGTGCTGCTGGGCGGCTATGAATTCGCGCGCCGCATCCATTTCTTCGCCATGGCATTGCTGGTGGCTTTCGTGGCGCTGCACCTGATCATGGTGGCGCTGGTGCCGCGCAGCCTGATCGCGATGATCCGCGGTAAATAAGGAGCCCTACGTGAGCGCAAAACGACGCCTGTCGCTGCTGGGCCTGGACGGCCCGGCCATCCTGAAGGAAGCCGTGAAGATCCTGGACAAGCGGGTCGAGGCGCCCTCGCGCCGCGCCTTCCTGCGCCGCGGCCTGACGCTGGGCGGGCTGGCGATGCTGTCCGGCTGCACGCTGTCCGACGATGAAAACGTCGAGAAAGCGCTGACCGCCGTGTCGCGCTTCAATGACCGCGTGCAGGGCTGGATCTTCGACCCGGACAAGCTGGCCCCGACCTATCCGGAATCCATGATCACCCGCCCGTTCCCCTTCAATGCCTACTACGGCATCGACGAGGTGCGGCAGGTCGAGGAAGAAAGCTTCCGGCTGGAAGTCACCGGCCTGGTGGCCGACAAGCGCCGCTGGCGGCTGGACGAGCTGCGCGCCATGGCGCAGATCGACCAGGTCACGCGCCATATCTGCGTCGAGGGCTGGAGCGCCATCGGCAAATGGGGCGGCGTGCCGTTCTCGGCCTTCCTGAAGCGCGTGGGCGCCGACCTGAGCGCGAAATACGTGGGCTTCAAATGCGCCGATGACTACTACACCAGCATCGACATGCCCACCGCATTGCATCCGCAGACCATTCTGGCGCTGACCTACGACGGCAAGACGCTGCCGCCGGAGTACGGCTTCCCGATGAAGCTGCGGATGCCCACCAAGCTTGGCTACAAGAACCCCAAGCACATCCAGGCGATTTTCGTCACCAACACCTACCCGGGCGGTTACTGGGAGGACCAGGGCTACAACTGGTTCGGCGGCAGCTAGGTGTTTTTTCTTTTTTTCCCACGACCCACCAGAGGAACGCATCATGAAGACACTCACCACCGCCGCTTTCTCCCTGTGCCTGGCCTTTGGCGCCGTCGCCGCGCATGCGGCCGACAACATGTCCAAGGACGGCATGGCCAAGAGCGGCATGTCGAAGGATGGCATGGCGAAAGACGGCATGGCCAAGGACGGCATGTCGAAGAATTCCATGTCCAAGGACGCGATGTCGAAGGATGGCATGGCGAAAGACGGCATGGCCAAGGATGGCATGTCGAAGAACTCCATGTCCAAGGATGCCATGTCGCCCGACGGCATGAAAAAGGGTGGCATGTCCAAGGACAGCATGGGCAAATAGGCCCGCGCCCATTCCCCCACGCCGCAGGCGCCGCCCCGAACGCGCCGCCTGCGGCCCGCATCCACAAGGAGCTTTCCATGCGACTGACACGCAGGCACTTCCTGGGCGCGGGCGGCGCCTTCGCGGCCGCCGCCGGCCTGGCGCCCTTGCTGGCCGGGCGCGGCGCGCGCGCCGCCCAGCCCCGCGCCTATCCCTACACCCTGAGCGACGCACAATGGCGCGCCAAACTCACCCCCGCGCAATACGAGGTGCTGCGCCGCGCGGGCACCGAGCGGCCCTACACCAGCCCGCTCAACGACGAACATCGCGCCGGCACATTCGCCTGCGCCGGCTGCGCCCAGAACCTGTTTTCGTCGACCACCAAGTTCGACAGCGGCACCGGCTGGCCCAGCTTCTGGCAGCCGCTGGACCATGCCGTCGACACGCTGGAGGACCGCAGCTTCGGCATGCGCCGCACCGCCGTCAATTGCAGCAACTGCGGCGGCCACCTGGGCCACGTCTTCGACGACGGACCGCGCCCGACCGGTCTACGCTACTGCATGAACGGCGTGGCCATGCGCTTCACCCCGCAGGCCTGACCACGGCCCGCGCATCTTTCCAAGGATTCCGCATCATGTCGCTCCGCCCGCTCTCCCGCGCCCGCCACGCCGTGCTGGCCGCCGCCGCCCTGCTCGCCTGCGGCGCCGCGCAGGCCGCCGAAAAGGCCTTCATCATCCCGCCCCCCGCGCTCGACACGCCGGCCACCGCGGCCCCGGAAAAAGCCGTCATCGCCGGCGGCTGCTTCTGGGGCGTGCAGGCGGTGTTCCAGCACGTCAAGGGCGTCACCTCGGCGGTCTCCGGCTATGCCGGCGGCCAGGCCTCCACCGCCGACTACGACACCGTCAGCGGCGGCCGCAGCGGCCACGCCGAATCGGTCGAGATCACCTACGACCCGAAATTGGTCAGCTACGGCCAACTGCTGCAGATCTACTTCTCGGTGGCGCACGACCCGACCCAGCTCAACCGCCAGGGGCCGGACAGCGGCACGCAATACCGCTCCACGGTGTTCCCCGCCAACGACGAACAGCGCAAAGTGGCCGAAGCCTATATCGCGCAATTGAACCAGTCCGGCGTGTACCCCAAGGCGCTGGCCACCACGGTCGAACCCCTCAAGGGCTTCTACCCCGCCGAGGGCTACCACCAGGACTACCTGGTGCGGCACCCGTACAGCATGTACATCATGGTGAACGACGTGCCCAAGGTGGAGAACCTGGCCAAGACCTTCCCGGCGCGGTATCGGGACAAGCCGGTGCTGGTCAATCCGTAGCCGGCCAGTGCACAGGCCGGGCGGCGGCCCGGCGTGCCGGGGCCGCGTGCGCCGGTCCGCATTCGTCGCGCCGGGCGGCGCGGCCATAATGCCGCGCGGCCATTTCCAGGCACCGGCCAATAATAAAAACCGCGCCATTTCCAAAATCGGAAAGCCGTATTTTCAATCGCCTGGAAAATAATATCGAATGTATCAATTCCCGCCATTTTGATAATCTGGCCGGTATCCAAATCCCCAATAAAATCAATGTGGTTGGTATCCATACCGGCAAAATTCGTCGATTTGGATGGTATCTTTTCGATGATTTTTTTGTTTGCAAAAAAGCGGGTATAAATTGCGTCCTTTTTCCACCGCCCCCTCCATTCCATACAAAGTATTTCAACGCACGGCGGCACGGTCTGCGCCGTTCGCGCCGTATGGAAGCCGGATGACGGGCCGAGACAAAAAGGACCCCAGTCTTGATTTATCGCACCAACCCGTGGCTGACGGCCACGGTCGCACTGAGTACCTCCTGCTGCGGCGCCGCCATGGCCGCCGACCTGACCGTCGGCCCCGGCAACACGCAGGTGATCGACGGCTCGGCCGCCTTTCCCGGCGGCGTTGACGTCAACGGCGGCACCCTGGTGGTGGGCGGCAACGGCGGCGGCGCCGGCGTCACTCTCGGCGGCAATGTCAACGCGACCGCGAACGGCACCGTCTCGGGCTTCGGCACCATCGACGGCAATCTCGACGTGACCGGCGCGCGCGTCGCCCCCGGCTATCCTGTCGGCACGCCGACCGGCGTGTCCAACGGCAATATCGTCGTCAAGGGCGACCTGTCCCTGAACAACGCCGTGTTCGACTTCGAGACCGGCTACGCCGGCCTGCCGATCACCCAGCCGGGCACCGGCGACAACCTCACCGTGGCCGGCAACGTCGCCCTGAACAACACGACGCTGAACGTATCGGTCAACACGCTGGGAGTGAACGCGGGCTATTACCGCATCCTGTCGTACGGCGGCACGCTGAGCGGCAACGGTTTGACACTGGGCACGGTCAGCGGCGACTCGGTGCCCGCGGCCACGATCCAGTCGCTGACCGGCGACAAACAGATCAACTTGATCCTGGGCCCGGCCACCACCAACCTGTGGAATGGCAATGGCGCCGCCTCGGCGACGCGCGCCGGCGGCGGCGACGGCACCTGGAGCGCCGCCAGCGGCAACTGGAACAGCCCGGCCAACGCCAGTGGCGCCCTGCCCGATGGCGGCTACGCCATTTTCACGGGCGCGGCCGGCACCGTCACGGTCGATGGCGGCGCCGGTGCGGTGCGGGTCTCGGGCATCCAGTTCGCCACCGACCGCTACACCCTGCAAGGCGCGCCCATCACGCTGGTGGGCAGCGGCGGCAATCCGCCGGCCCTGGTGGTCGGTGACGGCACTTACGCCTCGGGCCAGTTCGTCGACACCATCCACAACCCGTTGCAAGGCACCCAGGGCTTCGTCAAGACCGGCCCCGGCTCGTTGATCCTGACCGCCGACAGCAGCGGCCTGAGCGGCCCCATCCTGATCGCCGACGGCGCCCTGGAAATCGACGGCAAGTTGAACGGCCCCCTGGACATCGGCCGCGAAGTCGTGCTGGCGGGCGTGGGCCAGGTCGGCGCCACCACCCTCTATCCCACCGCCGTCATCTCGCCGGGCAACGACGGCTCGCCCATCGGCACGCTGACGGTGAACGGCAACCTCGCCTTCGGCGCCGACACCGTCTATCGCGTGCACGCCGATCCGGCCAGCAGCGCCAGCGACCGCATCCACGTCACCGGTATCGCCACCCTGGACGGCACCGTGGCGCACGTGGGCCCGGCCGGCAACTATGCGCCGCGCGCCACCTACAACATCCTGACGGCCGACGGCGGCATCCAGGGCCGCTTCGCCGGCGCCTCCAGCGCCTATGCCTTCCTGACGCCCACGCTCAGCTACGACGCCAACAACGCCTTCATGACCCTGACGCGCAACGACGTGCCGATCGGCAGCATCGGCAGCGGCGGCAACGAGAGCAGCGTGGGCGATGCGCTGGACAAGGAAGACCCGCCCGCCAGCGGCAGCGGCTCGCCGGTGCTCGACAGCGGCAACGGCTCGGCCCGCGACAGCGGCGCCCGCCAGGTGACCACGGCGGTGCTCGCCATGACGGCCGACCAGGCCCGCTCGGCCCTGAAGTTGCTGGCCGGCGAAGCCCACGCCAGCACCGCCACGGTACTGCAGGGCCAGGCCGACACCGTGCGCGCGCTGCCGCTGGAACACCTGCGCGGCAACCTCGACGCGCCCCTGCGCGCCGGCCAGCCCACGGCCCAGTTGGGCTCGCTCTCGGCCGACGCCTTGCCGCAAAGCGGCGCCGCGCCGGTCTGGGCGCAGGCGTTCGGCAACTGGAGCACGTTCGACGGCGACGGCAACGCCTCCCGCATCAAGCAATCGGCCGGCGGCCTCTTCGTCGGCGGCGACGGCGCGGTCGGCGGCGGCTGGCGCCTGGGCGGCGCGCTCGGCTACACCGGCAGCCACAACAGCATCGCCGAGGCTGCGTCGCGCAGCGATGTCGACAGCTATACCGCGACCCTGTTCGGCGGCCGCAACATCGCGGCCGGTCCCGGCCACGTGCGCTTCATGGCCGGCGCCGCGTACACCTGGCACAACATCGACACCCGGCGCGACGTCGCCGCCGGCGGCCTGAACCAGCAGCTCAAGTCGTCGTATCACGCGGCGTCGACGCAGGTGTTCTCCGAACTCGGCTACCACCTGCCGCTGGGCGAGGCCTATGCCATCGAACCCTTTGCCGGCGTGGCCTGGAACCAACTGCGCACGCACGGCTTCGAGGAGTCGGGCGGCAGCGCGGCCCTGCGCGGCAAGGGCCGCACCGACGACGTCACCAGCACCACGCTGGGTCTGCGCGGTTCGTGGCAATTCGACTCCCACGGCGCGCCGGGCCGCCTGACCGCCTCGCTCGGCTGGCGCCACGCCATGGGCGACGTCACGCCCAGCCAGGAACTGGCCTTCGACGGCGGCAGCACGTTCTCGGTGCGGGGCGTGCCGATCGCGCGAAACGCCGCCGTGGCCGGGCTCGGCGCCGAGATGGCGATCACGCGCAACACCACCGTGGGCGTGGCCTACGACGCCCAGTTCGGCGGCGGCAACCGCCAGCAGTCGGGCCAGCTCAAGCTGACGCTGCGCTTCTAGTTGCGCAGCGGGGCCGTAGGCGCCAAGGCGGCGCGCGCGGCCCCGCCGGCGGCGGGCGCGCCATGAAGCCTCGCCCGCAGTGCGCTACAGTGCGGGGGACTGGCGGCAACCGCCGCCATCGAGGTCCGCGGCCCATGCCGCCGCGGACGAACGCATCCAGGAAAAGCACCGCAGTGAATGACACCCACACGCCGGACACCGACGCCGCCGGACACCGCAAGGAAGCCACGCTCTGGCGTGACGATGGCTGGACCGCCCGCATCATCAAGAACGAAGACGACGACGGCTGGGCCGTCGAAATGACGCTGGATGGACAGTCCGAACCGGCCCTGGTGGGCCCGTGGACCATGGGCCGCGACAAGAAGAACCCCAAGCCGCTGGACGGGCCCGCCTTTTCCACGCTGGTCAAGACGGCCAACGAAGTCCTGCGCCGCCACGAACAGCAATTGCACGCCACGCTGCACAAGAGCGTGAAGATCGACGGCGCCGACGGCCGCCTGACCGTCAAGCTGGATATCGTGCCCGACGATGACGAGCCCTATGCCGTGCTGAGCGCCTACGATGACGCGGGCGAACAACTGGCCCGCATCCACGTGGCGCCGACCTACAAGCTGAACGTGCAACGCGCCCAGGAATGGGCCAGCGGCGGGTTCGGACGCGACGGCTGAGGCCGCGTCCGCCCACGGCGCATGGCGCCGCCCAGGCCCCGGCCGGCGCGCCCGGCGCCGCTCAATGGCCGGTGCCGTCGCCCTGCCGGCTGGCCTCGAACAGGAACCAGGTGCGCCGCTCGGTCTCGTCGATCCAGTTCTCGATCAGGCTGGAGCTGGCGATGTCGCGGTGTTCGTCGGTGACGTTATGGGCTTCGCGCAGCGTCGCCGCCAGGGTCTTGTTGTCTTCGCGCAGCTCGGCCAGCATGTCCAGCGGCTGCACGTAGTCGGCGTCATTGTCACTGATGCGCTGGGTGCGCGAAATATGGCCGATGGAACGCATCGTGGTGCCGCCGATCTTGCGAATGCGCTCGGCGATGGGATCGGTCATGGCGAACAACTGATCGCCCTGCTCATCCAGCAGCAGGTGGTAGTCGCGAAAATGCGGCCCGCTGACATGCCAATGAAAGTTCTTGGTCTTCAGGTACAGCGCGAACACGTCGGCCAGCACCTGGTTCAACACCGCGGAGATATCGCGGGTGGCGGCGGCAGCCAGGTCGGTGGGGGTCGCCAATGGGCGCTTGCGCAGCGTCTTTGCCGCCTTGACGGTCTTCGCATTCAGTTTCTTGGCCATGAATCGCAGCTCCTGGAAATGATTCGGAAAACACGCACGCGGCGCGATCGGTCGCGCCGCGAGATCCCAGGGTAATTCCGTCTCCACGCTTTGCCAATGGCCGCGTGCGGCTGGCGCCAGGCTGAACGCCGCCGTCGCCCCGGAGGAATGGCGGCACTAGTGCGGCCGTATCCCGAAGACCCCTTCCTGCCCGGAGAACAGCGCCACGCAAGCCTGGATGCGATCGGCGATGGAGCTTTGCGGCAGCGGCGCGGCCAGGCCCAGCGCCATCTGCCGCAGCGGTTCGGCGATGGTCATGGCCAGCAGCAGGCCGGCGGTCTGACGCGGTTGCTTGATGTAAATCAACCCGCGCGCGGCCAGGGTCTCGAACCACGCGGCCAGCATCGCGGTGCCGCGCTCGATGCCGTTTTCCTGGTAAAGCGCCAGCAGCGCCGCGCGCGCCGGAAAGTCGGCGGTCAGCAGCCGGAACATGCCGACGGCCTCGGCCGACAGGGCGCGGTCGGCGATCGCCTGCAAGACCCGCGCCAGGGCCGGCAGCACCTCGGCCGCGCTGCCGACCTCCTGCGCCATCACCGGCTCGAAGCTGTCGGTCCAGCCGCGCACCACCTGCGCCACCAGGTCTTCGCGGTTGGCGGCGAAGCGGTAGACGGTCTTCTTGGCCATACCGGCGCGCCGGGCCACCGCCTCCAGCGTGGCGGCGGCATAACCCTCGTTCAACAGCAGCCAGGTGGCGGCCTCCAGGATTCCGGCGCGCAATTCGGCGTCAGGCCGGGCGGGACGGCCGCGCGGACGCGGCGGGGGCGACGATGCCATGGTCGGGCAATGCTCCTGTGGTTGAGGTGCGATCTTACACGCAGCCCATATTTTAGAAACGGATATCGTTTCTTTATTGTAGAATCCGCTTCTCCCCCCTTTTCCCGGAGCCACGCCTTGACCTCCCCTCATCCCGATGCGGCGCACATCGCCGCCGACATGGACAGCCTGCTCGACCCCGCGCCGCTGCCGCTGGAAACCGGCATCAAGCGGCTGCCCGGCGGCGGCCTGGTGGTGGCCGCGCGCACCGACCTGCACGGCTGCAAGGGCCGCATGGTCGATTGGTGGTTCAAGTTCTTCCAGACTACGCAGCACATCCGCTGGTGGCATCCGCGCGACCACGTCGAGCATCGCGGCTGGGACGGCGCCTGGCGCCGCGGCGAAAGCTATATCGGCGCTTCGATCCATGCGGTGGAATCGCTGGCCGACCTGCCGCCGGTGGCCGCGAAGCTGAAATTCCACGCCCCCGACGAAGCCTTCGATGCCATCCGCCTGCGCGCGGCGCAGGTCAGCCAGGACGTGTCCGCCGCCGTCTACGCCCGCATCGGCTTTGGCGACCGCATCCGGCTCGATGCCGCCGGCGACCCGCTGGACGGCCAGATGATCCACCTGGCGCGCGACACGCCTTTCGGCTGCGTGCTGCGCAGCCGCTTCTACCTGGGCCTGTCGAGCGAGCAGCCGGAGCAGGACGTTCCCGACGTGCTGGGGCTGAACCTGCTGCGCCACTGCTATACCGAGTTCACCTACCTGTCGCGCTTCCTGCCGTCGATCTACTACGGCGAACACGCCAACGGCGAAGCCGCGCCCCTGCCCTGGTGACGGCCGCCGCGCGGCGCGGTCCGGCCGAAGGAGTATGCTACGGCGCTTTCCCACCGCCCCCCTTCCGTCACATCGTTATGCGCGGCAACCCCGACGCCCGGCAAGGCGCCATCGCCCTGCATGGGTTCTACTTCCTGTACTACGGCTTGCAGGGCGTCAGCATCCCCTTTCTTCCCTTGTGGTTCGCCGGCCGCGGCCTCGATCCGGCGCTGATCGGCCTGATCGTGGCGACCTCGTTCCTGCCCAAGATCCTGTCCACGCCGGTGGTGGCGCACGTGGCCGACCAGCGCGGCGGCGCGCACGGCCTGATCTTCGCCGCGCTGACCGCCTCGCTGCTGCTGTTCCTGTGCTATCCCTTCAGCCAGGCGCCGGCCTGGCTGTTCGGCATCACGCTGCTGCTGAACGCGGTGTTCCCGGCGGTGCTGCCGCTGCTCGATCGCATGGCGATCGCCAGCGGGCGCGGCCAGGGCCACTCGTACACCCTCATCCGCGCCAGCGGATCGCTTGGCTTCGCGCTGGTGACCGTGGCCGGCGGCTACCTGATCAAGACCTTCGACACCGACTGGGTGATGTGGCTGTCGATGCTGCTCATCGTGGCCTGCCTGGCCTGCGTGCGCCTGCTGCCGCGGGCGGCCCGTCCCGCGCCCGGCGAGGCCCCGGCCGCGCGCGTGCGGCTGCCGATGCGCGAGATCCTGCGCGACCGGCCGCTATTGCTGTGCATCGGCGCCGCCTCGCTGGTGCAGGCCAGCAACGGCTTCCTGTATTCGTACTCCACGCTCTACTGGACCGATCGCGGCCTGTCCCCGGCCCTGATCTCGATGCTGTGGGCGGTGGGCGTGGCCAGCGAGGTGCTGTTCTTCGTCCTGGCGCCGAAAGTGCTGGCGCGGGTCGGCGCGCAATGGCTGATCCTGGTTTCGGCCGCCATGACGGCGCTGCGCTGGACCGGCCTGGCGGCCACCACCGACCCGGCCTGGATCGCCGCGCTGCAACTGCTGCAGTGCTTCACGCTGGCGGGCAACAACGCCGCCATCATGTGGTACATCGCCCGGCGCGTGCCGGCGGCCTGCAAGACCTCGGCGATCGCGCTGTATGCGCTGCTCTCGGGCGGTGTGTTCATGTTCGGCAGCATCCAGCTCGGCGGCGCGCTGTATCGCAGCCATGCGCCGGGCGGCTTCCTGGCGATGGCGCTGTGCGCGGCCTGCGCCGTGCCGCTGGTGCTGGCCGCCGACAAGCGCGCGCGGTCGGCCCGTTAGTCGCGCGCCGCCGCCAGGGCGGTTGCGCCCACCATCTCGGCGATCTCCGCGACCGTGTCCGGCGTCAGGCGCCTGGTGTCCAGGCGCCGCAGCAGGGCTTCGCGCGCCACCGCAAAAACGATGGCCTGCCCCAGGATTGCATGCGCGCGCAGGATGCTGTCGCGCCCGCCGGGCGGTTCGCGCCGCAGGACCGCGACCCGGCAGGTGACCGCTTCGTGCAGCGGCATGAACAGGGCGGCATGGATGGCCTCGAATCGGGGCGTGGGTTGCAGTTGTTCGCGCGCCAGCAGCAGGCTGCGGGCGGCGGACGCGTCGGAATCCAGCAAGGCCGTGGCGAAGTCCCGCATGAGCGCCCGCAATTGCGTGGCGGCCTCCCTGGGCGTGGCCGGCGGCGTTTCGGGCCAGGCCAGGCGCGCGGCGATGTCGTGCGCCGTCTGTTCCAGCACGGCGGCGTAGACCCCTTCCTTGCCACCGAAGTGGTAGGGAATGGCGGATTGGTTGACGCCGGCGGCGTCGGCCAGTTGGCGCGTGCGCACGCCGTCCAGGCCGAGCTGGCTGAACAGCGCCAATCCGGCGCGCAGCAGCCGCTCGCGCGTGTCCAGGCCGCGTTCGGCAGCGGGGGATTCAGTGGACGTTGTCTGCATGGGAGGTCTTGCTTCCTGTATCGTCGGCGCGGCCGGGCAGTGCCCGGCCGCGCGCCAGGATAGCAGGGCTGGCGCCGGCACACTAGCCGTCCGCGCGCATCAGCCGGGTCGAGTTTTCGTTCAGCGCGATGCCGCCTGTTTCGCCCACGATCACGGTGCCGCCGATATTCGCCAAATGGCGGCCGAAACCGCAATTGGGCTCGAATGCGAAGCACATGCCGGCTTGCAGGGGCAGGTCCCGCCCCACGGTGGGCAAGGACCGCAGTTGCGGATAGCGGGCCGCCTCCGGCAGCGATTCTATGCCTGGCGCGCTGCCGAAACCCACCGGCCCGTACGGGTTGATGCTGTGGACCAGGGGGTGCACATGCCAGCCGCCGGCGGCCAGCAGGGGCGCTTCCATGGCGTCGACCAGATCGCCGAAGGTATTGCCGGCGCGCAGCGCCGCCAGCCCGGCGTCGTAGCCGGCGCGGGCCACTGCGGCGGCGCGCTCGAAGTCCGGATGGACTTCGCCGATGGCAACGGCGGCCTGGTGCTGGGTTTCCATCAGGCCATACAGCGCGAACAGTTCCGACAGCACGATGTCGCCCTCGCGCAGCACTCGGGGCTGCTGCGAACGGTATTGCCAGGCGGGCGGCCCCCAGCCGACATACTCCGGCCCGGTGCCCAGCAGCACTTCGGCGGTGTAGCCGCCAAGCGCGAAGCAGGTGGCGGTGACGGCGGCCACCAGGTCGGCTTCGCTGACGCCCGGCCTGGCCGTGGCGCGCAGGGCCTCGCTCATGGCCTCGCCGATATCAGCGGCGCGGCGGATCAGGCCCAGCTCCTCTTCGCTCTTGACCGAGGCCAGGCGGAAGAACGCCTTGTAGACGGGGACGAATTCGGCCTTGGGCAGCGCCTGCGCCATGCCTTGCAGGGTGCGGGCCGGCAGCGCGCCATCGAAATAGAACGGCGGATAGGGCTCCAGGCCGATCACACCGACGCGCCGGCCATCCAGCCCGCGTTCGGCCAGCCAGCCGCCGACATCCCGGCCGGTCTTGCCGACATAGAGCTGTTCCGGCGCGATCCATTGGAGATCGCCGCGCAAGGCCGCCTGGATGTGGTCGGCGATCATCAGCGAGGCAAAGGTGTAGACCCGCGGGGGCTCGTCGCCGATGAACACGACCAGCGATCCGGGACGGTCGTTACTGAAATAGCAATCGGGTGAAAAGCCGGCGGGCGCGGCCGCTTCGCGGTCGCCATAAACCACCAGGGCATCCAGGCCCTCGGCCCGCATGATGGCGCGGGCCAGGTTCCAGCGCCGGTCGCGTTCCGCCAGCGACAGAGGGGCGGGGGGCAGGGTCATGAGCGGTGCTCCTTCAGAGCAGTAGAGGAGCGCGCAGATTAATTCAATCAAATGAATTAATCAAACGATCATGTCGGGCCAGGCCTGGCGTGGCCGGTCCGTGACGGCGCGGCGCCGGTCAGGCCGCGCGGCTTGCCCGATGGCAAAGCGCGCGGCCGGATTGGTTCCTCGCCCTTCCCCGTCAGCAGCAGCCGATGCGCTTCTTGCCGCCGTAGCGGGCATCCTGGCGCTCGCGGAAGAACGCCTCGTAGCTCATCGGCTCCTGGTCCGGATGGGTGCGCCGCATGTGCTCGACGTAGGTCTCGTAGTCTGGCACCCCGACCATCAACCGCAGCGTCTGGCCGAGATAGCGGCCGGCGGCGCCGGCCGCCGAGGTCATGTTGGAAAACAGCATGGCGGCGCCTCCCGGCCTCAGTCCGCGCCGGCGGCCGCGGCGGCCGGCAGGGTTTCGTAGGGCGTTTCGCGCGCGCTCGGCTGGTTCTCGGCGCGGGCGCGCTGCACCGAACGGATGCCGAACACCACGATGCTGACCACCACGAACATGAAGATCGCGCACAGGCCGGCGTTGATGTAGTCGTTCAGCACCACGCGCGACATTTCCGCCAGCGACTTGGCCGGAGCCAGCACCTTGCCTTCGGCGATCGCGGCGTTGTACTTGGCCGCGTGCGACAGGAAGCTGACCTTGGGGTCGGCGTGGAACAGCTTCTGCCAGCCGGCGGTCAGGGTGCACGCCAGCAGCCACAGCGTGGGCAGCACGGTGACCCAGGCGTAGCGGTCGCGCTTCATCTTGAACAGCACCACGGTGCCCAGCGTCAGCGCGATCGCGGCCAGCATCTGGTTGGCGATGCCGAACAGCGGCCACAGCGTGTTGATGCCGCCCAGCGGATCGACCACGCCCTGGTACAGGAAGTAGCCCCAGGCCGCCACGCACAGGCCGGTGGCGATCAGGTTGGCCGGCAGCGACTCGGTGCGCTTGAGCGACGGCGCGAAGGTGCCCAGCAGGTCCTGCAGCATGAAGCGGCCGGCGCGGGTGCCGGCATCCACCGCCGTCAGGATGAACAGCGCCTCGAACAGGATGGCGAAGTGGTACCAGAACGCCATCATGCTGGGGCCGCCGATGGCCTGGTGCAGGATGTGCGCCATACCCACGGCCAGGGTCGGCGCGCCGCCGGCGCGCGAGATGATGGTGCTTTCGCCCACGTCCTTGGCGGTCTGCACCAGGTCGGCCGGCGTCACCACGAAGCCCCAGCTGGACACCACCTGGGCCACCTGGTCAGGCGTGGTGCCGATGACGGCCGCCGGGCTGTTCATGGCGTAATAGATGCCCGGCTCGATCACGCAAGCGGCCACCAGCGCCATGATGGCGACGAACGATTCCATCAGCATGCCGCCGTAACCGATGTAGCGGGCCTGGGTTTCGTTCTCGATCAGCTTGGGCGTGGTGCCCGACGAGATCAGGGCATGGAAGCCCGACACCGCGCCGCAGGCGATGGTGATGAACAGGAACGGGAACAGGTTGCCCGACCACACCGGGCCGGTGCCGTCCACGAATTGGGTCAGCGCCGGCATTTTCAGCTCGGGCGCGACCACCACGATGCCGATGGCCAGGCCGACGATGGTGCCGATCTTCAGGAAGGTCGACAGATAGTCGCGCGGCGCCAGCAGCAGCCACACCGGCAGCACCGAGGCGATGAAGCCGTAGATGATCAGGATCCAGGTCAGGCCCTTGCCGTCGAAGTCGAACATCGGGCCGATGACCGGATGCGCAGCCACGTCCTGGCCGAACACGATGGCGGCCATCAGGCCGACGAAGCCGATGACCGACACTTCGCCGATCTTGCCCGGGCGGATGTAGCGCAGGTATACGCCCATGAAGAGCGCGATGGGAATGGTCACGGCCACCGTGAACGTGCCCCACGGCGAGTGCGTCAGGGCCTTGACCACGATCAGCGCCAGCACCGCCAGGATGATGACCATGATCATGAAGGCGCCGAACAGCGCGATCACGCCCGGGATCTTGCCCAGCTCGGACTTGACCAGGTCGCCCAGCGAACGGCCGTCGCGGCGCGTCGAGATGAACAGGATGGTGAAGTCCTGCACCGCGCCGGCAAACACCACGCCGGCCAGGATCCACAACATGCCGGGCAGGTAGCCCATCTGCGCGGCCAGCACGGGGCCGACCAGCGGGCCGGCGCCGGCGATGGCGGCGAAGTGGTGGCCGAACAGCACGTGCTTGTTGGTCGGCACGTAGTCCAGGCCGTCGTTGTACTTCCAGGCCGGCGTCATGCGCGTCGGGTCAAGGCGGAACACCTTGTTGGCGATGAAGCGGCTGTAATACCGGTATGCGATCAAGTACACGCAGACGGCGGCGATCACCACCCATAGCGCGTTGACGGTCTCCCCTCTGGCCAGCGCCACGGTGCCGAGCGCGAACGCGCCCAATACCGCAACCGCCAGCCAGACCAGGTGCTGACCCAGTCCCTTACTGCTGGTTTGCATAAGTGCTCCTCTAGCCTCCCGCCCTGCTTTTGGCGTGAAACGTTTTTTTCGTCCCGCGGGTAGGCAGACTCATTGTTGTAGGGTGGCGGACGCAGGCGTCCGCACGGCGTCCGGTCGACGCGGGCGTTAGTATTTCGGTTTGCCCCAGGCGCAACAAGCGCGGAACTACGCAAGTCCCCTACGTGGTACTACGGAATGCGCCGCAGCATATTCAAGGCCGGGATCGTAAAATCGATCGCGCGCCCGCTTGCAGGGCGGCGGCCTTTCTTCCTTGATGCATCGCAACACGCGCGCCTCGCGCTGATACAAATCCCCTGATGAAGCTGCGCCTCAAAATCCTCTTGCTGGCCGCCGTCCCCCTGCTGGTGGCGCTGGCGGCCATCGCCGTGGCGGTGTACGTGCAGGGCCTGCAATTGGCCCAGCGCGAGAAAGAAGTAGTGGAAAACGCCTGGCTCGGCAGCAAGGAAAGCGAACTGCGCCACTACGTCAGCCTGGCCTACAGCGCCATCGCCCCGCTGCAGGACGCCAGCGATGGCGACGCCGCGCGCGAGCGCGCGCTGGCGCTGCTGGCGCAGATGGAATTCGGCCACGACGGCTATTTCTTCGTCTACGACCTGCGCGGCAAGAATCTGATGCATCCGCGCCAGCCCGAACTGGTCGGCCAGGAGCTCTGGAACCTGCGCGACACCCGGGGACAGCCGGTGATCCAGAACCTGCTGGCCGCCGCCCGCCACGGCGGCAGCCAGGGCCAGGCGGTTCACTATCTCTGGGAAAAGCCCTCGACCCACCAGACCGTCGAAAAGCTCGGCTACGTGGTGGTGCTGGAACGCTGGGGCTGGATGCTCGGCACCGGCATCTACCTGGACGACGTCGAGCAGGCGCTGGCGCACATCGACGCCGCCGCCCAGGCCAACATCCGCAACATGTTCGCCTGGGTCGCCGGTATCGCGGCGGTCTCGATCCTGGGCGTGGCGGCCTGCGGGCTGGCGCTCAATATCAGCGACCATCGCCAATCCGACGCCAAGCTGCGGCTGATGGCCCAGCAACTGGTGCGCTCGCAGGAAGACGAACGCGCGCGCCTGTCGCGCGAGCTGCACGACGGCATCAGCCAGGTGCTGGTGTCGGGCAAGCTGGCTCTCGAAGCCGCCCGCGACCGCCTGCGCCAGGCCCTGGGGGCCGAGCCGCGCGCGCTGGCGCACATCGACACCCCGTTGGGCGGCGCGCTCGACCGCCTCAATAGCGCCGTGGGCGAGGTACGCCGCATCTCGCACAACCTGCGCCCCGCGCTGCTGGACGACCTGGGCCTGCCGGCCGCGCTGGAACACCTGGGCCGCGAATTCGCCAGCGCCAGCCAGCACGGCGCCGCGCCGCTGGCCGTGCGCCTGTCCACCCAGGGCCGGCCGGTGAAACTGCCCGAGGCCTACGCCACCGCCCTGTTCCGCGTCACCCAGGAGGCGCTCACCAACGTGGTGCGCCACGCCGGCGCCCGCCACGCCGACCTGACGCTGACCTACGCCGAGCGCGAACTGCGCCTGACCATTCACGACGACGGCCGCGGCTTCGACTACGCCGCGGTGCAGCAGGACCCGCGCGGCGGCATCGGCCTGCGCAACATGCGCGAACGCATGACGGCGCTGTCCGGCAGCCTCAGCTTCCACACCTCCAACCAGGGCACCACCCTGCAGGCCTGGCTGCCCTTGCCGCCAGCCCCCTCTTCCGACGCTTCCCCCTCCGTATGACCGACCCTGGCTCCCCCATCCGATTGCTGCTGATCGACGACCACCCGCTGGTGCGCGACGGCCTGCGCCTGCGCCTGGAAACCGTGCCGCACCTGCAGGTGGTGGGCGAGGCCGGCAACGCCGCCGCCGCCCTCGCCTTCCTGCAGGCCTGCGTCGCCGAGGACCCGCAGGGCGGCGCCCTGCCGCAGCTGGTGCTGATGGACCTGAACATGCCGGGCGTGGGCGGCCTGGAACTGACCGCGCAATTGCACGAGCGCTATCCACAGATCGCGGTGCTGGTGCTGTCGATGCACGACAACCCCGAATACATGCTGCAGGCGGTGCGCGCCGGCGCGCGCGGCTACCTGCTCAAGGACGAGCCGGCCCAGGAGATCCTGGCCGCCATCGATACCGTCATGACCGGCCGCAATTACTTCAGCGCCGCCGTGTCGCTGCGCCTGTCGCAGGCCAGCGCCCCCGCCACCCTGCTGACGCAGCGCGAGCGCGACGTGCTGCGCCACATCGCCAGCGGCCACGCCAACAAGCAGATCGCCCAGGCGCTGGGCCTGTCGGTGCGCACCGTCGAAACTCACCGGCTGAACATCAAGCGCAAGCTGGGCATCGACGGCCAGGCCGAACTGATCAAGTACGCGGTCGAGAATCGCGGCGTCTGACCCGGCGCCGGCTGCCCCCGCTGGCGGCCGGACGCTGGCCGGGCAACCGCGGCTGCGGAACGGCCCGGCGCTGGGGTAGACTTGCGTGTTCATCGCCGTTGCCGGCGCGCAGCCCCCAGGAGTTCCCATGTCATTGGAAAATCACTACACCGCCATTCTGGAAGCCCTGGGGGAAGATCCGTCCCGCGAAGGCCTGGCCGACACGCCGGCGCGCGCGGCCAAGGCCATGCGCCACCTGTGCCGCGGCTACCACCAGAACCTGGACGAAATCGTCAACGGCGCGCTGTTCACGTCCGACACGCGCGAGATTGTGCTGGTCAAGAACATCGAGCTGTATTCGCTCTGTGAGCACCACATGCTGCCTTTCATCGGCAAGGCGCACGTGGCCTACCTGCCCAATGGCAAAGTGCTGGGCCTGTCCAAGGTGGCGCGCATCGTCGAGATGTACGCCCGCCGCCTGCAGATCCAGGAAAACCTCAGCCGCCAGGTGGCCGAGGCGGTGCAATCGGTCACCGGCGCGGCCGGCGTGGCCGTGGTGATCGAGGCGCAGCACATGTGCATGATGATGCGCGGCGTCGAAAAGCAGAATTCGTCCATGGTCACGTCGGTGATGCTGGGCGAATTCCACGAGAATCCCTCGACCCGCGCGGAATTCCTCAGCCTGATCCGCTGAAGCGCCCCCGCATCCCCCAGGCAAGGGCGGTTTGCGCCGCCCTCGATGGCGCGAAGGGAGCGCTAGCGCCGTTCGCCGCGCACGACCATCCAGATGCCGCAACCCGACACCCCCGTGCCCAGCAGCATCAACCAGGACAACGGCTCATCGAACATGGCCCAGGCCCACAACAGGGTGACCGCGGGACTCAGGTACAGCACGCTGGCGACACGGGTCGGCGACGAGCGTCGCAGGCAGATCCAATACAGGCCATAGCCGCCCAGCGTGGACAGCACCGCCGTCCACAGCACGCTCAGCGCGAACCCCGGGCTGGGAACCGGCAGCAAGCTGCCTTCCCTGCCCGCCAGCGCGGCGAAGGCCAAGGCCGAAATGGCGCACTGCAGCCACAGATTGGCCAGCAAGCCCAGGGCAGCGGGTGAATCGGCCCGCTTCTGCCACAAGGTCGCCAGCGCCAGCGACAGCATGCCCAGCAGCGGCAGACCGTAGCTCCACAGGGGTGTCTCGCCCCAGGCCAGGGCATCCTGCGTCACCAGGATCACGCCGAGTAATCCCAGCATCAATCCCAGCCAGACACGCTTGTCCAGGCGCTGGCCAAGCAGTCCCGCGCCCAGCAGCGCGGTGCCGATCGGCAACAGGTCGGCGATCAGCGCCGCCAGGCCCGCGGGCACGCCGTACTCAATGCCCTTGGACACGCCCGCCAGGTAGCCGGCCATCGCCAGCAGGCCGATGCCGGCATGACGCAACAACACCGCCAGCGGCGCGCGCCGCAACTGCCCAGCCACCCAGGGCAGCAACGCCAGCGTCACCACCACGCAACGCCAGAACACCACCAAGAAGACCGGGGCGTGATCGATGGAAAAGCGCGTCCCGACGAACCCCGAACTCCAGGTCACGACCAGCGCGGCCTCCAGCGCCAGCAGTGGCACGGCAGCCACCGACGCGCGCCGGACGACGGAGGGCTCAGATGTGGCGTTGCCGGTCGCGCGGCAGGACGGGGCGGGATGGATCATGGTCGGCGTCTTCATGGCCTTGACCTTAACGCCTGGCCATAATCAAATAAATCAAAATATATTTGCCATCTTGTTCACAAAATCGAAACCATGAACCCATCCCTGGATATCGACCTGCTGCGCACCTTCCATGCCGTGGCCCGGCTGGGCCAATTCCGCGCCGCCGCGGAACAGGTCCACCGCAGCCCGGCGGCCGTCAGCATGCACATCCAGCGGCTGGAAGCCCTGGCCGGTGGCCGGCTGCTCGAGCGCGACAACCAATCGGTGACGCTGACGCCATTGGGCCAGCGCGTGCTGGGCAGCACGGCCGAGCTGCTGCGCGTCCACGACCGGGTACTGGGCGGCATCCAGGGGACGGCGCTGGCCGGGCGCATCAAGCTGGGCCTGCCCGACGAGTACGCTGCCCACGTCATCCGCGACATCCTGCCGCTGTTCGCGGCGCAATGGCCGGGCGTCGTGCTGGAAGTGACGACGGCGCCCAGCCTGGCCTTGCGTGATCAGGTCGAGCGCGGTCGCCTGCATCTGGCGCTGGCGGCGCAGGCGATGGCCAAGCGGCCGGACGGGCGGGCGCTGACCCTGACCACGCCGGTATGGGCAGGCGGCGCCGGGCTGGGAACGCCGTTGCCCGATCCCCTGCCCTTGGCGCTGCATGCGGCGCATTGCCCTTACCGGGAGGCAATGACGACCGCCTTGGACCGCGCCGGCCAGGCCTGGCGGGTGGTCCTGAGCAGTCCGTCGAGCCAGGCGGTGGCGGCGTGCGTCGAGTCCGGCCTGGCCGTGAGCCTGATCGATCGCTCGCGGATCACCGGCGCGATGCGCGTGCTCGATGGACTGCCGGCCATCGCGGCGCATGAAATCGTTCTATTGCGCGCCGCCGCATCGCCGGCCGACCCGGCCGCCGATCTGCTGGAACACACCCTGCGGCGCCATTTCAGGCTCTAGCGCACGCCGCTGCATCGGCGTCCCGCGCCAGGAATGGCCATCCCCCGCCAGGCGTGGCCGCGCGGGACAGCCCCTGGGCGCTGCGCCCTGTGGCTCCTACCGAATACGGCATCTGGCCCTAGCGCTGTGGCCCGATCCGGGCAAACTGGCACCACAGGCCGCACCGGCACAAGCCGGTCGCGTCGGGGCGCGGCCCATTCTCTACGGGAGATCACCATGAACGCCTTATACCGCCTCATCCGCCGCGGCATCCTGGCCGGCCTGGCCGCCACCGTGCTGGCCGCGCCCGCCCATGCCCAGACCCGCCTGACCGTGGGCTACCAGCTCATCGTCGGGCCCTTCCTCACCGCCATCGCCGACGGCAGTTTCGATGCCGCCCTGAAAGACGCCGGTTACCAGGTCGACTGGCGCCAGTTCACCTCCGGCGGCGACATTTCCACCGCGCTGGCCTCGGGCAACGTGCCGGTCGGCGTGCTCGGCTCCACCGGCATCACCTCGGCCGCCACCCGCGGCGTCGACCTGCAATTGTTCTGGGTCCTGGACAACATCGGCAAGTCCGAAGCGCTGGTGGCGCGCAATGGCTCCGGCATCAACAGCACCGCCGACCTGAAAGGCAAGCGCGTGGCCACGCCGTTCGTGTCGACCTCGCACTTTCACCTGCTGGTGGGGCTGGAGCAGGTCTGGAAGATCAATCCGCGCGAGGTACGCATCCTGAACATGCAACCGCCGCAGATCGTGGCCGCCTGGCAGCGCGGCGACATCGACGCCGCCTACGTCTGGCCGCCTGCGTTGACCGAGATCGAGAAAACCGGCAAGGTCATCGCCGATTCCGAAGCCATCGGCCGCGCCAGCGTGCCGACCTTCGACGGCCTGGTGGTCGACCGCGCCTGGGCGGCCAAGAATCCCAAGTTCATGGCCGCCTTCACCGCCGTACTGGCCAAGTCGTATGCCGCCTACCGCGCCAACCCGGCCGCCTGGACCGCCGACTCGGCCCAGGTCAAGCGTATCGTCAAGCTGATCGGCGGCAAGCCCGATGACGTCGCCGCCGCGCTCAAGCTGCTGACCTTTCCCACCGCCCAGGAGCAGGCCTCTTCCGAATGGCTGGGCGGCGGCAAGGAGTCGGGCGCGGCGCGCGCGTTCGCCGCCAGCGCTAAATTCCTGAAAGACCAGAAGCAGATCGACAAGGCGCTGGACGACTACAGCGCCCACGTCACCGACCAGTACGCCAAAGCGGCCGCCAAATAGCCGCGGCCAGACGCCGGGCGCGCCGCAAGCCGCGCCCGGCCCCGTCGCCCGCCTGGCCGCGGGCGACGCACCATGCAAGGGGACCTCGCATGACCTCACCCGCCACGCCCGCCGCGCAGGCCCTGCGCGCGGACCACGTCAGCGTCACCTACCCCGGGCTGCACGACAGCGGGCCGGTGGTCGCGCTGCAGGACGTCAACCTGACCATCGAACCCGGCGAATTCGTCGTCGCCCTGGGCGCCTCGGGCTGCGGCAAGACCACGCTGCTGAGCCTGCTGGCCGGCTTCCTGTCGCCCACCGAGGGCGACATCACGCTGGGCGGCCGGCCCATCACCGGCCCCGGCGCCGACCGCGGCGTGGTGTTCCAGAAGCACGCCCTGCTGCCCTGGCTGAACGTACTGGAGAACACCGAATTCGGTCTCAAGCTGCAGGGCGTGGACAAGGAGACGCGCCGCGCCCGCGCCCGCCGCAACTTGGAGCTCGTGGGCCTGAAGGACTTCCACCGCCACATGATCTACCAGCTTTCCGGCGGCATGCAGCAGCGCGTGGGCATCGCCCGCGCCCTGACCTGCGATCCGGCCATGCTGCTGATGGACGAGCCGATGGCGGCGCTCGATGCGCTCACGCGCGAGACCATCCAGGAGCTGCTGCTGGATATCTGGCGCCAGACCGGCAAGATGTTCTTCTTCATCACCCATAGCGTGGAAGAGGCGCTGTTCCTGGGCTCGCGGCTGATCGTCATGTCGCCGCGCCCGGGACGCATCACCCACACCTTCCAGCCGGACTTCAACCGGCGCTACCTGGAGACGCGCGATGGCCGCGGCATCAAATCGAGTCCCGACTTCATCGCCATGCGCGAGCAAGTCCTCGGCATCATCTACGGCGATGAACTCGCCGCATCCGACGCGCAGGCCGTCCATGCCTAGCGGCCTGGGCCGCCGCCGGCCGGCCGCGCCCGGCAAGGTCTACGGCGCGCCGGGCGCCGGCTACAGCGGCCACATCAGCCTGCTGACCAGCATCGCGCTGCTGGCGCTGTGGTTCCTGGCCACCAACGCCGGCTGGGTCAAGCCGCTGTTCCTGCCGTCGCCGCAGGCGGTCTACGGCAAGTTCGTATCCGCCATGACCGAGGGCGTGGCCAACTCGACTCTGGCCGAGCACGCCATGGCCAGCCTGACGCGGGTGTTCTCGGCCTTCTTCCTGGCCTGCGCCACCGCCATCCCGGTCGGCATCCTGATGGGCGTGAACCGCTACGCGCGCGGCATCTTCGATCCGCCGATCGAGTTCTACCGCCCGCTGCCGCCGCTGGCCTACCTGCCGCTCATCATCATCTGGTTCGGCATCGGCGAGTTTCCCAAGATCCTGCTGATCTACCTGGCCATCTTCGCGCCCATGGCCATCGCCGCGCGCGCCGGCGTGCGCTCGGTGTCGATCGAGCAGATCCACGCCGCCTACGCCATGGGCGGCACGCGCATGCAGATCGTCTGGCACGTGATCCTGAAAGCCGCCATGCCGGAGATCTTCACCGGCATGCGCATCGGCATCGGGGTCGGCTGGACCACGCTGGTGGCCGCCGAGATGGTGGCGGCCGACCGCGGACTGGGCTTCATGGTGCTGAACGCGGCGCAGTTCCTGGCCAGCGACACGGTCATCATGGGCATCATCGTGATCGGCGTGTTCGCCTTCGCCTTCGACCTGCTGGTGCGGTATCTGGAGAAATTCGCGATTCCGTGGAAGGGACGCATCTAGGACGCCCGCCGTTCCATTTTCGGGCCGATGCGTCCGCGCCAGACGCATCGGCAGGGCAATCCCGCATTCCTTTTCTCCACCTGGCTCCTCTATCCTGGGATCGCGTCCCCGGTGCCGGCCGCTCCTGCGCGCCGGCCTGGCCGGGACGCGCCGCCACTACAAGGAGCCGCCATGTCCAGCCAGGCCTCGATGCTCAAGCCTGTGTTGTGGGAACGCCTGTTCGAACGGGAAAGCGCCCCCAATCTCAGCCTGCAGGGCCGCGTGCGCCAGATGCTGGTGTCGGCGATTCTCAGTGGCCACCTGCCGCCGGGCGCGCCGGTGCCGTCCAGCCGCTATCTGGCCGACCAGTTGCGCATCGCCCGCAACACCGTGGTGTTCGCCTACCAGCAGTTGGTCAGCGAGGGCTATTTGGAATCGCGCGAGCGCAGCGGCCATTTCGTCCACGACGGGGTGCTGGAGGGCCGCTCCGCGCCGCCGGCGGCCGACACGGACGCGGCGCCGCCGGCCGACCCGGTGCGCTGGGACGAGCGGCTGCGTTTTCGCCCCACGCGCCAGCGCAACATCGTCAAGCCGCGCGACTGGCAGAAGCAACCCTATCCCTTCGTCTACGGCCAGTTCGACCAGGACCTGTTCCCCACCGCCGACTGGCGCGAATGCTGCATCAAGGCCTTGTCGGTGCTGGATATCCGCAGCTGGGCGCCCGACCTCATCACCCATGACGACCCCGCGCTGATCGAGCAGATCCGCACCCAGGTGCTGCCGCGCCGCGGCGTGTGGGCCGACGCCGAGGAAATCGTCATCACCGTCGGCGCGCAGCATGCGCTCTACCTGCTGGCCGACCTGCTGGTCAACGAGGACACCGTGGTCGGCATGGAAGACCCCGGCTATCCGGATGCGCGCAACATCTTCGCCAGCCATACCCGCCACCTGCTGCCGCTGCCGGTGGACGACCAGGGCCTGCGCACCGGCACCCACCTGCTCGGCTGCGACTACGTGTTCGTCACGCCCGGCCACCAGTGCCCGACCACCGTGACGCTGTCGCCGGCGCGGCGCGAGGCCCTGCTGACACTGGCGCGCCAGGCCGACAGCCTGATCATCGAAGACGACTTCGAAAGCGAAAGCCGCTGGGGCGATGGCGCCATCCCGGCGCTCAAGAGCCTGGACCGCGACGGCCGCGTGATCTATGTCGGCAGCCTGGCCAAGTCATTCGCGCCGGGGCTGCGCATCGGCTACATCGTCGCGCCGCGCGAACTCACCGCCGAACTGCGGGCGCTGCGCCGCCTGATGCTGCGCCATCCGTCCGCCTACATCCAGCGCGCGTTCTCGCTGTTCATTTCCCTGGGCCACCACCATTCGCTGCTGCGGCGCCAGTCGCAGGCCTACCAGAAGCGCGGCGGCGAACTGGCGGACGCGCTGGCGCGCTGGCTGCCCGACTTCACCGCCGTGCCCATCACCGGTTCGTCCTCATGCTGGCTCAAGGGTCCCGAATGGCTGGACGCCACCGAGCTGGCGCAGGCCGCGCTGGCCGAGGGCGTGGTGGTGGAGCCGGGCCAGGTGTTCTTCATGGAAGCCGCCCGCGCGCCGCGCAACTTCCTGCGGGTCGGCTTCACCTCGATCCGCGCCGAGCATATCGGCCCGGGCATGGAGCGGCTGGCGCAGGTGGTGCGCCGCTTCCGCCTGCGCGCGGCCGCGTAGGCCGCGCGGGCCGGGCCCGCCACACCAACAGGATGGCGCCGCTGGCGGCGGGCCGACCCTCGCGCCCCCGTAGCGGCGCAATGCCGTCGATGGCGAACATCCCGCCACGCTGAAGCCGTCCGATTTATCGACACTGGCGGCTCCGGCCCCGCCAAACTCAAGTCCAATCCTATTCCATCGTAGACGACGGAAGATCCCGCCCAGGAGATCTTTCCGCCGCCGCTCGCCGCGCCCCCCGAAAGCGCGGCGGCGCGGCGGGCATCGTCCCCGCTCTATGAAACGACGTCGAACACCCGCGACGGCGGCTCCTCCTTGCCCCTGGGTGCACGTCCCCCACCATGAACAAGATCTACTCGCTCAAGTACAACCATCAAAACCAGCTGGTCGCGGTATCCGAGGTATGCGGCGCGCGCAGGCGGGGCTCGACCACCGGCGCACCCCGCCGCGCGCGGCGGAAAGGCCCGCTCGGCACGCTCGCGACCGCCTTGCCGCTGCTGGCCGCAGCCCTGCTTGGCGGCACGGCCAGCGCCAGCTACGTCAGCATCGACATTCCCTACCAGACCTACCGCGATTTCAGCGAGAACAAGGGGGCCTTCCAGCCCGGCGCTCTGGGCCTGCCCATCTACGACAAGTCCGGCCAACTGCGCGGCCGCTTGAGCGACACCATTCCGTTCATCGATTTTTCCAGCGTCAGCGACGATCGGGCCATTGAAACCCTGATCGCGCCCCAATACGCCGCTGGCGTGGCGCACAACGTCTACCACGACGAAACCCGCTTTGGCGGCACGGTCTACACCCAGGTCAGGAGAGACCTGCATCCCAATTATCATACGGTGCGCGATTACACCCAGGAATGGGATTTTGATATCACCCGCACAAACAAACTGGTAACCGATGTGGCGCCCATCGCCAGATCCGTGGTCGCGCGAGCGGCGGTCTCGGCGCTTGACGTAAACGACAAGGATCGCTGGACAGAGGCGGAGCGTCAGCAATTTCCACTGTTCTACCGCGTCGGCATGGGTATTCAGTTCGTCGGCCCCGATCCGGACAAAGGCGTGAATATGGGACATGTCGATCCCGACCCCGCCCACCACATCAAGGACGGCGAATACTATCTCGGCTTTGCGTATAAATGGGCGACCGGTGGCATTGTGACGCCGACATGGTCGAATGAGACCTTTGTCATCGCCGAGGGAGACAAGGGTCTGCTGCCTTCATTCGTGGAACAAGGCGACAGCGGGTCCCCCTTGTTCGCCTGGGATGCCCGTAAAAGACAATGGGTGCTTGCCGGCACGGCGGCGGATCTTGCCATGTCCGAGCAAGGTAGCTACGTTTACTGGTCGCACCTGCCGGATGACTTTATCGCCGGCGTCATGAACAAAGATAACGACCCGGACGTCATCCACACCGCGGGCGACGGGGTTTTGGCTTGGACATTCGACAGCGCGCAGGGCACGGGCACGCTGAAACAGGCCACTGGCGCCCCTTACGCCATGCACGGCTATAAAAAGTCGGCCTCCTTTGCGCTCGGCAACAGCGCGCTCGACTTCCCTGGCCTGGATGCGGGAAAGAACATCGCCTTTCGCACGGCGGACGGCACCGGTAGCGGCCACATCCGGCTGAAAAGCGCCGTTGACCAGGGCGCGGGCGCGCTGACCTTCCATAACGACTACGTCGTTTCCCCCGACACGAACCAGACCTGGATAGGCGGCGGCATCGACGTGAAGAATGACGTCAACGTGCAGTGGAACATCAATGGCGTATCCGGCGACGACCTGCACAAGATAGGCGCTGGCACCCTGACCATCGGCGGCACGGGCTTCAACCCCGGCGGCCTGCGCGTAGGCGACGGCAAGGTGATCCTGGCCCAACAGCCGGATGCCGACGGCCGCGTCCAGGCATTCGACGCCATCACCCTTGCCAGCGGGCGGGCCGAAGTCGTGCTGGGCGACGCCAGGCAGGTCAACCCGGACCGCATCCAATGGGGCGCGCGCGGCGGCGTCCTGGATATCAACGGCAATGACATCACGTTCAATCAATTGCCTGGCAACGCCCGGGACCATGGCGCCACGATCACCAACCGCGCCGCGCAAAAGGCGAGCGTGACGGTCAACATCAGCCCCGTCGATCCCGACGAAGTCACCGACTACATCATCATGCCGCAGCGGACGGGCACCGGTTTGCGAGGCGACCTGTACAAGCGCGGCCTGAGCTATTTCGTCCTGAAGCAGAACAGCTTTGCCACCATTCCCTCCCTGGCTTCCCAAACCAGCGACGACTACTGGGAATACGCCGGGCAGCACCTGGCGGCCGCGCTGGAGAAGGCGAACGAGCGCAAGCGGGAATACTTCCCCACCCAAACGGAATTCATCTTCGCGGGAACCATAAAAGACAATATCGACGTCGCCATCCTCAACCAGCCGAACACCGTGCTTATCGCCGATGGCGACATCGCCGTCGGCGCCAACACCCTCACCGCGCGGCAAGGCGAACTGGTTTTCCAGGGGCATCCCGTCGTCCATGCCATCAACACGCCGGACGTCGCACAGGCGCTGCGCGACCTCGGCGATGATTCCGTGAGGACGCAATCCGTATCGTTCGACCAGCCGGATTGGGAATCGCGCCAATTTTCCGTCGGGAGCCTGGCGCTGACGGACACCACCTTCCGCTTGGCGCGCAACGCCACCCTGCAGGGCGACATCGATGCGCGCCGCGCGCGCGTCATCCTGGGCAGCTCGCTGCTGTACATCAACCGGAACGACGGCGGGCGATTGGCGCAGGAACCGGAAAGCGGTACCTCCATCGCCGCCACCGATGCCGACCAAAGCCGCTACCAGGGAAAGATCACGCTGAAGGAAAACTCGACGCTGGAAATCCGCGAGAAATTCGCTGGCGCCATCGACGCCAGCGACAGCGCCATCACCGTGGTTTCCGATCAGGCGGCGCTGACGGATCGCAGCCACTTCAGCGGCGCTTCGTTGACCCTGGCCCCCGGCGCGCGTCTCGACGCATCCGGCGGCTGGTATGGCGATGGCGCCGTCACGGTGGCGGACGGCGCCACCCTGACATTGGCCGGCGCGCCCGCGGGCCCGGCCCATTACTTCACCCAGGCCATCACCTTGGCGGGCGACAATGCAAGCCTGCACCTGGCGCCGGGCAGCCATTCGTTCGGCGACCTCTCCAGCCTGGCCGTCAGCCGCGTCACGCTCGGCGCGCCAGCCGTAACCGACGCACCGGAAACCGAGTACGCCGGAACCGTGGATGCGGCACGGGCCAGCATGCAGGTGCACGATCATGCCCGCTGGATCATCACGGGAGATTCCACGCTGCGCCAACTCCAGGCGAACCATGCACAGTTGGGCTTCGACGACGACAGCCGGACACGACACGCATTCATGACGCAGGCGCTCGCGTCGTCCGCCACCTCCCTGGCCATGGATCCGGCGCCAGCCGCGGCAATCCGGCCCGCGTACCGCCTGACGGCCGATACGATCGCCGCCTCGGATAGCACCTTTGTGTTCCGGGTCGATCCCTACGGCGGCGATCATGACCGCTTGACCGTCAACGCCGGGCTGAGCGGCAGCGGCAACCGGCTGCGGATCACGCAGCTCGGTGACGGCGCCGCCACCGGCGCCGCGCAGGCCAGAGAGGATCTGCTGCTCAGCGCCCCCGCCGCCACGCCGGTTGACCTGTTCGCGCTGGAGCAGGCTTACACAACGGGCGACGGCGCCGGCGCCGCCCAGGGCGCCGGGGCGTGGCTTGGCGGCCTCGCGGTCAGCCGGCAGGCGGATCAGCGACAATGGTGGGCCATCAGTCTGCGCGACGATGCCCCCTGGCAGTTGACACAGGATCGCCAGTTCGACGCATTGCAATTGCCGACAGGCGGCCGCGTTCAATTGTCTCAGCCGCAGGCGGACTGGGCGCCGCATACCCTGCAGACCGACACCCTGATCGCCAGCGGCGTGCATTTCGCCTTGACCGCGCGGCCGCAAACCGGGGAGACCGACAGCATTCATATTGCCACCCTGGCGCAGGGCGGCGGCAACCGCCTGGACCTCACGCTCCTGGCACAGGATCCGGTGCCGGACGATGCCAGCGGCACGTTGCTGCTGGCGACCGCGCCCGTGGCGACGGCGGACGGCTACTTCGAACCGGGTCCGATCACGCAAGGGCTCACGGTCTACGTGCCCAACCTCGAGATCGTCAACACCGACACGCAGAAAAAATGGCAGCTGGCGTACAGGAAGGTGGGCGGCGGCGCCATCCCGCCCGACGCCACGCCGCCGTCCGCCGAGACTGGCGGGGCCGACCAACCTGCCCCGCCTACCGATACCGGAGCGGCGGGCACGCCGGACACCGGCACCGCCCCTGCGCCGGCGGCCCCGCCCCTGCCGCCTGCCGACACCGGTACGGCCGGCACGCCGGCCACCGGCAGCGACCCTGCGCCGGCAGACCCGCCCCTGCCGCCTGCCGACAGCGGTACGGCCGGCACGCCGGCCACCGGCACCGCCCCTGCGCCGGTGGCCCCGCCCCTGCCGCCCGCCGACACCGGTGCGGCCGGCGCGCCGGACACCGGCAGCGACCCCGCTCCCGTGGATCCGCCCCTGCCTTCCGCCGACACCGCCGCGCCCGGCGCTGGCAGCAGCCCGCCGGGCACGGGCGGCCTTTCGCTGTTCACGCCGTTCTCCTTGAAGCTGTCCGAACTGGACACCTTGCAGTCGCGCGGCGACATTGCCAAGCACCTGACACAGGCCGGCGTCGCGGCGGACGATGGCACCATCAGGCAAATCACCGAGCTGCGCCAGCAGATCATCCGCACCGGCGCGCTGGCCAGCCTGCCGCGCGTCTCCTTCGTGCTCGAAACCAACCAGCTCGACAAGCGTCTGGGCGACGTGCGCCAGCTCAATGAAAACGCCGGGCTCTGGATGAAGACCAGCCACGGGCGCGCCGACTACCAGCAGTTCCGCCTGAAGCACACGACGCTGCAGTTCGGCGTCGACCGCAAGCTGGGCAGGCAGCTGTACGGCATCATGGGCAGCTATACACAGGGTTCCGGCCAGGGCGAAGGACCGTTGTCGGAGCGGCACACCACAGGCGGTATCGGCCTCTACTACGCCCTGATCCACGAGGACGGCCCGTTCGTTGACGTGATCGCCAAGTACCTGAAGACCAATCAGACTTACCAACTGCCAAGCCGCTTGAACATGGCCGCGCAGGACGCGCGGTCGACATCGCTGCTGGCCAGCGTGCAGGCGGGATGGCGGCAGGACTTGTTCGACGGCGGGGCCTTCATCGAGCCATCAGTCGAAGTCGTCGCGGGAACCACCAGCGGCTATACCCTGCATGGCGACAAGGGCGGTGTCGATATCCGCGTCAATGCCAGCAGGCCGGTCTATGCCAAGATCGGCGCCGCCGTCGGCCTGAACCTGCAGTCCGATGAGCAGCATGCGCTGGCCCTGTCCGCCGGCTTGTTCCGGCTGCAGAATCTGCGGCGCGGCGGCAGCATCGATATCGTGAACAACAGCAGTGCGGACGACGTGCTGCGCAATCCGATGGCGGACGATAGCCGCTATCTGGTCAACCTGTCGCTGAACGCCAGACTGTCCGCCAACTGGCGTCTCTACAGCCAGGTCGAAAGCAGTTTCGCCGGCAAGCTGAAACACGACTACAACGGCCAGATCGGGGTGCGCTATCAATTCTGAGCGCAGCCGGCCGCGCCCGCGTCATCGGCGCCGATGACGCGGGCGCGTTGCGCGACGACGCCACGGCATCGCCGCTACAGCATTTCGTCGCGCAGGTAATACCAGCGGTACAGCAGCGCCTGCCCCAGCCGGCGGAATGGCGCGAACAGGTGGCCCGGCAACGGCGAATCGTAGATCGGCAGATCCCACGCCAGGCCGTCCTGGCCCATCATGCGCTGCGCCAGACGGCGGCCCGCATGGGCCGAGAACGCCACGCCGTTGCCGCCATAGCCGAAGGCGTAATACACCTGCCGCGCCGGGTCCGGCCGGGTGATGCGCGGCATCATGTCGTGGCTGACATCGACCCAGCCCCACCAGGAATAGTCCACCTCGATGCCGCGCAAGGCCGGAAACTTGCGCGCCAGGCCTTCGCGCAGCAGCGCCAGATGGCGCGGCTGCTGGGCGTCGGCGCCGCGCAGCGCGCTGCGGCTGCCGATCTGCATGCGGCCGTCCGGCAGCAGGCGGTAGTAGAAACGCAGCGTGCGGGTATCGGTGATGAACACCGTGCTCTTGAGGCCGGCGCGGGCGCGTTCGTCCGGCGTCAGTACCCGGGTCACCATGGAGTTGGACAGGATCGGCATAATGCGATTGTCGAGCAGGCGGTTCACGCCCTGCGCCGTGTAGCCGCCGGTGGCGAAGGCCACCCGTTTGGCCCGCACGGTGCCGCCGGGCGTGCGTAACCGATAGCCGCCACCCTCCTCGCTCCAGCCCAGCACCGGGCTGCCCGGATGGATGCGCGCGCCCAGCGCGCGGGCCTGGCGCATATAGCCGTATGCCAGTTTCAGGGGATGCACGCCGATACCGTCCGGCTCGTGCAGCGCGCCCATCGCCTCATGGTCATCGACATAGCGCTCGCGCAACTCGTCCCGGGTCAGCATGCGCGTGTCGTAGCCGAACTGCTCGCGCATCACCCGCGCCTCGTTGCGCAGAAAGGCCATCTTCTTCTCGCGGTGCGCGGTGTACAGATGGCCGCCGGGCTGCGCGTCGCAATCGATGCCCGCCACCAGGCTCTTCCAGTAATCGAAGCCCTCGTGGATCTCGGCATCCAGGCGGCGCGCGGTATCCAGCCCCCAGCGCTCGATCCATTGCGAACGGTACAGCCGCCCCGACGCGTTCTGGCCCTGGCCGCCATTGCGGCTGGTGCAGCCCCACACGGCGCGGTTGGCTTCCAGCACCACGGCCCGCACGCCATAGTCGCGCGCCAGCGCCAGCGCCGCCGACAAGCCGGTGAAGCCGGAGCCGACGATCACCACGTCGGCCTCGATATCTCCCTGGATCGGCCCGTCGTCGGCCGGCGGCGCGCCGGCGGTGTCGACCCAGTAGGTCGGCGCATACTCCTGCCCGCGCCCCGGCAGCGACACCAGCGGATCGTAGCGCGGGTCATAGGCGCTGGCGGCGGGGCTCGCCGCCGCGGCCGGCCTGCCGGCGGGGTCGATGGCGGCATCGGCGGTATTCGACGGATCGGAAGACATAGCGGCATCCATGGGGCGATATCCGGTGATGGCGGCGGCTCAGGCCCGGGCCGGCATGGCCGGACGTTGCTTGCGCAAGGCATTCTTGACGCGGATCTTGCCGTCGTGGAACGTGAAGACGTCGACCATGTCCGCCTCGATCCGCGAGCCGTCCGCCGCCGTGCCGGTGAAGGTGCATTCGGACACGCCGCGCTCGCCCGCCACCCAATGGCGGCCGTTGTTCCACTGCGCATCCGGAAAATTCTTCCAGGCCGCCTCGAAGGCCGCCCGGACCGCGGCGCGGCCGCTATGCCGGGTTCCCCAGCGCTCGGGGCCGCCCACCGTTTCGAAGATGCAGTCGTCGCACATGAAGGACATCAGGGCATCGATGTCGTGGCGATTCCACGCGGCCGCGAACTCGGCCAGCATGTCCACGGTGACGGTCTTTTGCATTGCCTACCCTCCTCGATCGCCAGGCGCGACATGCGCCAGGCTCCAGTCCCAAGGTACGCGGCGGGGTGTGGCAGGGTCTAGAACCAGACGCGGCAAATCGCTTGCACCAGAAGGACCGGGACGGCGCCCTGGCGCCACTCGCGCGGCCTCACGCAGCGGCCGGCCCCAGCCGCGCGGTCAGCTCGTCCCCGTGCGCCATGGCGCGCATGCCGATGAACACCAGCGAGGGCGAGCACGCGTCGTCGGGGCGCGCCGCCTGCGTGTCGAAACGCACCCGGCGCCCGGCCCATTGCACCAAGACCCAGCCATGGCGCTCGGTGCGCAGCCAGCCTTTGGCGCGCAGCCAATGGCGCGGCAATCGCCGCAATGCATCGGCCAGGCGGTCGGCATGCAGCGTGACGGGCGCCGGCCAGAGCCAGCTCTGGAACGGATGGCGCGGATCGTCGCCGTCCCCGGCGCGCGCGTGCCCGGGACCGGTGTGCGAGTGCGGCTGCGCCGGGTCGCCGCCAGGCGCCGCGCCAGCCGCATGGCCGCCATCCGCCAGGCCGAGCAATGCGCCGATGTCCAACCGCCCCTCGCGCGTGGACACGATCGGCGCCCCGCCCGACTGGGTGCGTAGCCAGTCCCGCAACGCCGGCAGTTGCGCCGCCGGCAGTAGGTCGGTCTTGTTCAGCACCAGCAGGTCGGCCGCGCGCAATTGGCGCCGCGCGGTGTCGGCCAGCAGCGGATCGTCGAGCGTGCCGCGGATCGCGCCCGCGTCCACCAGCACCACCACCGCTTCCAGCTGCAGCAGCGGATCCGACAACCCCACCTGCGCAATGCGCCCGGGATCGGACACGCCGCTGGCCTCGATCACGATCCACTCGGGCGCCGGCTCCAGGGCCAGCACCCGCGCCAACGCGTCGTCCAGTCCGCCCGCCATCGCGCAGCAGACGCAACCATTGGCCAGGCGGATCACGTTGTCGGCACGCCGCGCCAACAGGCCCGCGTCGATATCGACCGGGCCGAAATCGTTGACCAGCAACGCGGCCCGGCGCCCGCCGGCCGCCAGCACGTGGTTCAGCAAGGTGGTCTTGCCGGCGCCCAGGAAGCCCCCCACCACCGTCAGCGCAATGCGCGCCATGTCAGGCCGCCCGGGGCGTCAGCGGCCGGCCGCCGATGACGGTGCCGAGCACGTCGATGTCTTTGAGCCCCTGCGGCGGCACCGCCAGCGGATCGTCGCGCAGCACGCAGAAATCGGCATGCTTGCCCACCTCGATCGAGCCGACCAGGTGATCCATGTGCAGTGTGTAGGCCGCGCCCAGCGTGATGGCGCGCAGCGCCGCCTCGACGCTGATGCGCTCGGACGCGCCCAGCACCCGGCCCGCAGCGGTCTGGCGGTTGACGGCGCACCAGGCGGTGAACAGCGGCCCCAGCGGCGTGATCGGCGCGTCCGAATGGATCGCGAACGGCACCCCGGCCCGCGCGGCCGAGGCGCAGGCGTCCATGCGGTTGGCGCGGTCCGGACCCATGGTCAACGCGTAATGCGCATCGCCCCAATAGAAGATGTGGTTGGCGAACAGGTTCACGCAGATACCCAGACTGGCCATGCGGCGGAACTGGGCGGCGTCGGCCATCTGGCAGTGCTGCAGCGTGTGGCGGTGATCGCGCCGCGGGCTGCGGCGCAAGGCGCGGTCGATGGCGTCGATCGCCAGTTCGGTGGCCTCGTCGCCGTTGGTGTGGATGTGCAGTTGCGCGCCGGCGTCATGATAGGCCTGCACCAGGGCGTCCAGCTCGCCCGGCGCGATGACCCAGATGCCGTTGGGCGCGCCGTTGTAGTAGCCCGGCCAGCGCAGCCGGGCGGTGAAGCCCTGGATGGAACCGTCCACCACCAGCTTGACCATGCCCAGGCGCAGCTTGCCATGGTTGAGCCGGCCCGCCTCGCGCAGCTTGGCCAGGCAGGCGGCCGGGTCGCCGGCATAGGCCAGCGCCGACGCCGCCGGCACGATGCGCACCGGATAGTCCGGCTCGGCCGTGACCCGCGCCAGCGTCGCCAGGCCGTCATCGCCCAACTCGTTGACCAGGTCAGTGGCGGTGGTGACGCCGGCCCACTGCGCCACCTTGCCGAACATGCGCAGGCCGTTTTCCGACAGACCCACGGTGCGGAACGGATTGCCGATCAGCCGCATCACCGGGAACATGGCGGCGAATTCGCACAGCTCGCCGCTGGGCTGGCCGTCGGCGCAGCGGCTGATGCCTTCGATATCGGTATCGCGGTCGATGCCGGCGCGGGCCAGCATCGGCGTGTTCACATTCATCAGATGCATGCTGGCATGCATCACCACCACCGGCCGGTCGGCCGACACCGCGTCCAGGTCGCGCACGCTCATGCGCTGGCCGCCGAAGAAGATGGGATCGAAGCCCCAGCCGATCAGTGTCTGCGTCGGCGCCAGGCCGGCGGCGAATTCACGCAGGCGCGCCGCTACCGCCTCAAAACTCTTCAGCCCCGGCCAGATGCGGCCGTCCGGCCCGCGGCGGTCGTAGTAGCCGACATAGGCGAACTGCCACATGCCGCCCTCCGGCAAGTGGCAGTGTCCCTCCACCAGCCCCGGCATGAGCACGTGATCGGCGTAGCGCTCGTCCAGCTCGGCCGGCCCCCAGCCGGCCAGATCTTCGCGGCTGCCCACGCCCAGGATGCGGCCATCGCGCACCGCCACGTGCGTGGCGCGCGGTTGCGCCGGATTCATCGTCAGGATGGCGCGGGCGGCAAAGATGGTGGTGCGGGTGGCGGCGGTTGGCGCCGATCCCGGATGCGGCGTGTCATGCATGCTGCGTGCTCCAGTTCGAGGGGTCCGGCAGCGCCCGCAGGTCCGGCTTGTTCCAGGCCTTGCCCGGCACCGAATCGATCAGGCGGCGCGTGTATTCGTGTTGCGGGTGATAGAAAATCGTGGCGGCGCGATCCAGCTCCACCAGTTGGCCGTGCCGCATCACGGCGATGCGGTCGCAGATCTGTGCCGCCACGCGCAGATCATGCGTGATGAACAGCACCGACAGGTCGAACTGGCCGCTGACGGTCTTGAGCAGATCCAGCACCTGGGCCTGGATCGACACGTCCAGCGCCGAGACCGCCTCGTCGGCCACCAGCAGCCGCGGCTTGAGCGCCAGCGCGCGGGCAATGCCGACGCGCTGGCGTTGCCCGCCCGAGAACTGGTGTGGATAGCGCTCGCCCGCGTCGCCGCCCAGCCCCACCAGGGCCAGCAGTTCGCGCGCCTCGCGCAGCGCGGCCTGGCGGTTCTGGCCAAAGCCGATCGGCCCCTGAGCCACCGAGTCGACCACGCGCTGGCGCGGGTTGAGCGAGGCGTACGGGTCCTGGAACACCATCTGGATCTGGCGCCGGTACGGGCGGAAATCCCGCGGCGTCATGCCCACCAGTTCGCGGCCATCCAGTCGCACACTGCCGCTGTCGGGCGCCACCAGCCCGATCAGGGCGCTGCCCAGGGTAGACTTGCCCGAGCCCGATTCGCCGACCAGTCCCAGGGTTTCGCCCTGCCGGATCTCCAGCGAGATATCGCGCAAGGCCTCGACCCGGCGACCGCCGGTGACGTAGGTCTTGCACAAATGGGCGACCGTCATCAGCGGCGGCGTGGCGGCGCCCTCATCCTTGCCCTCGGGCTTGTGCGGCACCGCCGCGATCAGCTGGCGGGTATACGGGTGCCGCGGCCGGTTCAGGATCTCGTCGGCCGTGCCGGCCTCCACCACCGCGCCCTGACGCATCACCACGATGCGGTGGGCGATGTCGGCCACCACGCCGAAGTCGTGGGTGATGAAAATGACGCCGATCCCCATGCGCCGCTGGATGTCCTGGATGAGCGCCAGAATCTGCGCCTGGGTGGTGACATCCAGCGCGGTGGTGGGTTCGTCGGCGATCAACACGTCCGGCTCCAGCGCCAGCGCCATCGCGATCACCACGCGCTGGCGCTGGCCGCCGGACAGCTGGAACGGAAAGGCGTCGTACATGGCGCGCGGATCGGGCAGCAGCACCTGGCCGAACAGGTCCAGGACCCGCTGCTTGCGCGCGGCGGCGTTCAGGCTGGTGTGGCATGCCAGCACTTCGTCCACCTGCCGACCCACGCGCATGACGGGATTGAGCGCCGTCATGGGTTCCTGGAACACCATGCCGAACTTGCTGCCGCGCAGGCCCAGCCAATCAGCCGCCGACAGGCCGACCAGGTCGCGCCCGCCATACAGGATCCGGCCCTGGGTCACGCGCAGTTGGTCCGGCGGCAGCAGGCCCATGATGGCGTGCGCGGTGACCGACTTGCCCGACCCCGATTCCCCCACCACGCACAGGATCTCGTTGCGGTTGACGGTATAGGACACGCCCCGCACCACCGTCACGCCGCCGTGCGCGGTGGACACGCCGAGATCGTGGACTTCAAGCAGCGCGCTCATGCGGCCCTCCGTTTGCTGGCCAGCTTGGGGTTGAGGGCATCGTTCAGGCCATCGCCGATCAGGCTCACCGCCAGCACCGTCAGGAAAATGGCCGCGCCCGGCAGCGTCACCGCCCACCAGGCGGTCAGGATGTACGGCCGGTTGCTGCCGATCATCAGGCCCCAGCTCATCACGTTGGGATCGCCCAGGCCCAGGAACGACAGACCGGCCTCGAACAGGATGGCGGTGCCGATCGCCAGCGTCGCCGAGACGATCAGCGGCGCCAGCGCATTGGGCAAGATCACGCGCCAGATGATGCGCGCATTGCTCGATCCGATCACTCTTTCGGCCAGCACGTATTCGCGCCGCTTCAGGCTCAGGAATTCCCCCCGCGCCAGACGCGCCGTGGCGGTCCAGCTGACCACGCCGATGGCCACGGCAATGGTGCCCAGCGAGGGGGAAAACAGCGTCACCAGCACCATGGCGAACAACAGCGCTGGCAGCACCTGGAAGAACTCGGTGATGCGCATCAGCGTTTCGTCGACCCAGCCGCCGTAGTAGCCAGCCAGCGCCCCCACCGTGATACCGATGGCCATCGACAGCACCGCCGCCACCACGCCGACCAGCAAGGTGGCGCGGCCGCCATAGATCATGCCGGTCAGCACGTCGCGGCCCAGGTAGTCCGAGCCCAGCAGCAGCTCGCCGCCGGGCGGCTCCATCGGCGCGCTGGCGATCTCGAACGGATCGGCTTGCAGCACCAGCGGGCCGAACAGCACCACCGCGAGGATGGCGGCCAGCAGCAGCAAGCCGATGAGCGCGCCCGGATTGCGGGCGAATGCGCGCAGCGCCTCGAACGACGGCCGCGCCGGGCGGGCGGTCGCTGGCGCGGCGGCGCCGGACAAAGCAGGAGGGACATGGCTCATGAGGTCTTTATCCTGGGATCGATCAGCCGGTAGGCCAGGTCGGTCAGCTGGTTCATCACCACCACCAGCAGCGACGCGAACAACAGAATGCCAAGCAGGGTCGGATAGTCGCGCCGCAGCACGGAATCGAACGCCAGCCGGCCCAGGCCCGGCCAGTTGAAGACCGTCTCCACCAGGATGGCGCCAGCCAGCACATTGCCGAACTGCAGGCCCAGCATGGTGACCACCGGCAGCACGCCGTTGCGCAGCGCGTGCCTGTACAGCACGACGCGTTCCGGCAGGCCCTTGGCGCGGGCGGTGCGGATGTAGTCGGCGGCCAGCGCGTCCATGACGCTGGCGCGCGCCAGCCGGCTGTACTGCGCCAGGTACACGAACGCCAGCGTGAAGGCCGGCAGCACCAGATGGTGCAGCACATCCAGCACCCCGGCCCATCCGTGCTCCGGACCGCCCGCCGAACGCATGTCCGACACCGGGAACCACGGCAACAGCGAGGCGAACAGGATGATCAGGATGATGCCGGTCCAGAACACCGGCGCCGAATAGCCGACGATCGACAGCAGCGTGATGCCTTGCGATAGCGGCCCGTTGGGTTTGCGCGCCGCCAGCGTGCCCAGCGCCGTGCCCGCCAGGAAGGCGCTGAGCACCGCCGTCACCACCAGCAGCAGCGTGGCCGGCACCCGCTCCCAGATCAGTTGGGCCACCGGCAGGTTGAAGAAGTAGGAATGGCCCAGGTCGCCGCGCGCCACCTGCCCCAGGTACAGCCCCAACTGCACCAGGAATGGCCGGTCCAGCCCGTACTGGGCGCGCAGTTGGGCCCGCAGTTCCTCGCTGATGCCGCCCATGGAGCCGGCGATGGTTTCGACCGGATCGCCGGGCGAGATGTGGATCAGCAGGAAGTTCAGCGTCACCACCGCCAGCAGCAATACCACCGCATAGCCGGTGCGACGCGCGAAATAGCGCAACATGGCTGCCCCCCCGCTACTGCAGATAGGTGTCGTCCAGCGGCGACAGCAGGCCCCAGATGCCATCGGGCAGGCCATGCACCTTCTTGGACGACAGCGTGTGGTACGGAATGAGGGTCAGGAAATCGATCGGCAGGTCCTCGGTCACGATCTGCTGGAACTGCGCATACAGCGCGCGGCGCTTGGCCTCATCGATCTCGGTGCCGGCCTGATCCAGCAACTGGTCGACCTTGGGGTTCCGGTACGACTGGGTGTTGGTCCAGATGATGTCGCGGATGTTGCTCGACAGGTAGGTGCGGTGCACGCCGATCACCGGGTCGCCCCAGTTGAAGACGATATCGGTGGTCATGTCGAAATCATGGCTGGCGATGCGCTTGGCCCAGGTCGGAAAGTCCGGCGACGCGCGCACCTGCACCGCGATGCCCACCTTCTTGAGCTGGCTGCGCAGGTATTCGGCGACGTTCTTGCCCTGCACGTCGCTGCCCGGCATATAGTCGACGGTCAGCGTCATGCGCTCGCCCTTGCCGTCCGGCTTGAAGCCGGCCTCATCCAGCAGTTGTCCGGCCTTCTTCAGGTCCAACGGGTACTTTTTCAGATCCTGGGTCGCATAAGGGCTGGCGGCCACGATCGGCCCGTCCGCCGGCTTGGCGAAGCCGGCGTTCAGCGCCTTGGTGATGAACCGCTTGTCGATGGCATAGGCGATCGCCTGGCGCACGCGAACGTCGTCCAGCGGCTTGCGCGCGGTATTGAACGCCAGCCAGCTGAGCGCGCCGATGCCTTCATAGCCGCGATCGGTCATGACGATCTGCGGATTGTCCTTGGCGCGCCGCAGAATGGTCGGCTCGGTCATGTACGGCAGCACGCCGATGTCGCCGCGCTCCAGGCCGATCAGCAGGTTGGTGGCATCGGGGTTGATCTTCACCACCACCCGGTCCAGATAGGGCTTGCCTTTCTCGAAGAACTTGTCGAAGCGCTCCAGCACGATCTCCTGGCCTGGCTTGAAGTCCTTGAGCGTGAACGGGCCCGAGCCGACCACGTTGGCGGAATTGCGCGGATGGTTCTTCAGGTCCTGGCCATCGCCATAGATGTGCTTGGGCAGCACCGGCATCAGCGCCGGCGACAGCGCCAGCAGGATGGCCGGATGCGGCTTGCTCATGCGCAGCACGGCGGTGTAGGGATCGGGCGTGTCGACGCGTTCGACCGGCGCCAGCATGCTCTGGAACGGATGGTTCTGCTTGACCGCCATCACCGAAAACGCCACGTCCGCCGAGGTCACCGGCTTGCCGTCGTGGAACAGCGCGTCATGGCGCAGGTGCAGGGTCAGGGATTTCGCGTCCGGCGCCAGCTCCCAGGACTGCGCCAGATAGGGCTGCGGTTTCCAATCGGCGTCGTAGCGCAGCGGGCTGGCGAACAACTGGGCGCTGGGCAGCCCCGTGGCGATGCCCGATTGCACCGCGCCATTCAGGTGTCGCGGCACCTGCGTCGAGCCGATCACCAGCGTGCCGCCCGGCTTGGGCGTGTCGGCGGCCTGGGCCACCGGCGTGCCGGCCACCACGGCCCAGGCTGTCAGTATTGCGGCAAAGCCGCGTTTTGCGCTGCGCATTCATCCACCCCTTGGCATTGTTGGCACGAGCCATTCAAACGATGGCTGTAGCGCTAGCCTAGTCAAGCCGGTGGCCCCCGCTTAGTACCAAACCGCCGGACTTGATGGGGCCAGGCTGGCGGCCGGCGCGGTTCAGCCCGCGCCGGCCGCCAGCGCCCGCGCATACAGCGCCGCCACCGCGCAGCTGTCCACGCGCGCCTGCACCGCATCCGAGCGGCTGGTCAGCAGCACCGGCACGCGCGTGCCCAGCACCAGTCCGGCGGTGGCGGCGCCGGCCAGCCAGGTCAGTTCCTTGTAGAGCATGTTGCCGGCCTCGATGTCCGGCACCAGCAGGATGTCGGCATCGCCCGCCACCGGCGAAACGATGCCCTTCTGCTCGGCGGCCTGGCGCGAGATGGCGTTGTCGAAGGCCAATGGACCGTCGATCAGGCCGCCGCGGATCTGCTGGCGGTCGGCCATCTTCGACAGCGCGGCCGCGTCCAGCGTGGCCGGCATGGCCGGGTTGACCGACTCCGTGGCGCACAGCACCGCCACCTTGGGCCGCGCCACGCCCAGCGCGCGCGCCAGGTCGATGGCGTTCTGCGCGATGTCGGCCTTCTCCGGCAGGGTCGGGGCGATGTTGACGGCGGCGTCGGTCAGGATGAACAGCTTGGGATAGGCCGCGGCCGCCATCACGAAGGCGTGGCTGATGCGCCGGGCCGTGCGCAGCCCGGACTCGCGCGCCACCACCGCCGACATGAAATGGTCGGTATGCAGGCTGCCCTTCATCAGCATGCCGACCGCGCCGTCGCGCGCCAGCGCCGCGGCGGCGCGCGCGGCCAGCGCCTCGTCGTCGGGGGTGTCGACGATCTCCAGCGCATCCGGCCGCAGGCCCATTTCGGCCATCACGCCGGCCAGCCGGGCCGCCGGCCCGACCAGCAGCGGCTCGATATAGCCGGCTTCGCGCGCCTGCATGGCGGCGCCCAGGCTGGCGGCGCACAGCGGATAGGCCACCGCCGTGCGCACCCGCCCAGCCGACAGCGCCGCGGCCCGCAGCGGCTCGAACAAGCGGTCGCTGGCCATGGCGTCAGCCGCGCACCGGATCGATCGGCAGCGGCACCTCGCCGGGCTGGAACGGCTGATTGACGTAGCGCTTGTACTTGTCCAGCAGGCGCAGCGGCTGCTTGAGCGCATCGCGCCGGAACGGGTCGCCCAGTTCCTGGCTCACCATCATCTCCAGCACCGTGGTCTTGCCCTCGGACTGCGCCTTGCAGGCCGCCTGCAACGCCGCGCCCACCTGGTCGGCATGTTCGACGCGGATGCCCTCGGCGCCCATGGCCCGCGCCAGCTCCGCGAAGTTGGGATTGAGCAGGTTGCTGCCGACGAAGCGGCGGCCGTAGAAGTCCACCTGGTTCTTCTTTTCCGCGCCCCACTGGCCGTTGTGGAACACCACCGCCGTGACCGGGATGCGCTCGCGCACGCAGGTCAGCAGTTCCTGAAAGCTCATGCACCAGGCGCCGTCGCCGACATAGGCCACCGCCGGCCGGTCGGGCCGGCCCAGCTTGGCGCCGATCAGCGCGGGCAAGGCGTAGCCGCAATTGCCGAAGCTCATGGCGGCCAGCATCGAATCGGGCTCGTCGAAGCGCAGGTAGCTGTTGGACACCGAGCAGATATTGCCGATGTCGGTGGACACCATCACGTGCCTGGGCATGGCGCGCTCCAGCTCGCGCAGCATGCGGCGCGGATGCATGCGGCCGCCGCCGTGTTCGATGATGTCCAGGCTCCAGTCGTCGCGCTCGTGCGACCAGCCGTCCAGCTCTTTTTCCCAGGCGCTTTTCTGCGCGGCGATCTCTGCGCCGCGTGCCGCCTTGGTGGCGACGCAGGCCACCTGGCGATCGCGCAGTTTCGCGGTCAATGCCGCCGCCGCCGGCCTGGCATCGCCGCAGATGCCCACCGACACCGGCCGCACCAGCCCCAGCATGCGGTGGTCGGCGTCCACCTGGATGATGCGCGCGCCTTGCGGCCAGTAGTCCAGCCCGTGCTGCGGCAAGGTGCCGAACGGGCCCAGGCGCGTGCCCAGCGCCAGCACCACGTCGGCCTGCGACAGCAGCTTCATGCCGGCCTTGGAGCCCTGGTAGCCGAGCGGCCCGCACCACAGCGGATGGCTGGCCGGGAAGGCATCGTTGTGCAGGTAGCTGGTGACCACCGGCGCGCCCAGCAGTTCGGCCAGCGCCACGCATTCAGCCTGGCCGGCCGAGAAAAGCACGCCGCCACCCGCGACGATCACCGGAAATTTCGCCTCGGCCAGCAGGCGGGCGGCCGCTTCCAGGTCTTCTTCCGAGCCCGGGCCGCGGCGGATGCGGCGCGGCTCTGGAATGGCCACGTCGATCTCGCCATAGAAATAATCGCGCGGGATGTTCAACTGCGTCGGGCCGCGTTCGGCCAGCGCGTTGTCGAAGGCCTTCGCGGTGAATTCGGCCATGCGGTCGGGGCGGTTGACGTGCGCCTGGTACTTGGTGATGCGCGAGAAGATCGGCAACTGCTCGGTTTCCTGGAAGCCGCCCAGGCCCATGCCGGACGTGCCGGTCTCGGGCGTGATCGCCACCACCGGGCTGTGGGCCCAATAGGCGGCGGCCACGCCGGTGACGAAGTTGGTGATGCCGGGGCCATTCTGCGCGATGCAGACGCCGTGGCGGCCGGTGACGCGCGAATAGCCGTCAGCCATGTGGGCGGCGCCCTGCTCGTGCACTGTCGGCACGAAGCGGATGCCGGCGGCGGGGAACAGGTCCAGCGCGTCCATGAAGGCCGAACCGACGATGCCGAAGACGTCCTTGACGCCTTGCGCCACCAGCGTCTCGACGAACGCCTCGCTGGGGGTCATGTGTTGCTTGCTGCTCATGGTCTCTCTCCTGGCGGACCGGCGCGGCTTGGATTGCATATTGGCCGGGGTGAACCGATACTGCAGCAGAAGCCTGGCGTTTCCCACCCCATGGCGTTCCATTTTCTGCAGAATCCGCACCAACCTGGCGGCCTTTCGCCAAATCTTCAAATATTGAAAGATGAAAGACGAATCCTCCGCGGCGCTGCGCGCGCTGACCCTGCTCGAACAGGTCGCTGGTTCCGAGGCGCCCGTGTCGCTGGCGGCGCTGACCGACGCCACCGGACTGCCCAAGCCCTCGGTGCTGCGCATCCTGTCGCGGCTGGTGGACGCCGGCATGCTGCTGCGCGAACCGGCCGGCAAGTGCTACATCACCGGCCCGCGCCTGTCGGCGCTGGCGCGCGATACCCTGCTCAATTCACCGCTGCGGGCCGAGCGCCACCGCATCCTTGACAGCCTGGTCGACGAAATCGGCGAAACCTGCAACTGCACCATGCTGGATGGCGACGAGGTCATCTACCTGGACCGGGTCGAGACCGCCTGGCCGCTGCGCGTCAACCTGCAGCCCGGCTCGCGCGTGCCGCTACACTGCAGCGCCAGCGGCAAGCTGTTCCTGGCGCATATGCGGCGCGAGGCCCGCGCGCGCCTGCTGGCGGCGGCGCCGCTGCCGCGCTACACGCCCAACACCCTGTGCGAGACCGCCGCGCTCGAACGCGAACTGCTGGCGATCCGCAAGGAAGGCGCCAGCTTCGACCGCGAGGAATTCCTGCTGGGCATCGTCTGCATGGCGGTGCCGATCATGCGCGGGCGCCGCGCCATCGCGGCGGTGGCGCTGCATGCGCCGGTGGCGCGGCTGTCGATCGACGGCGCGCGCGCCTGGCTGCCGCGCATGCAGGAAGCGGCGCGGGCGCTGGCCGGCACCTACGAGCCGTTGCCCTGACCCCCGCTCGCGCCTGGCGCCCGGACGCGCCGGCGTGGCGGCCCTGGCCGCCACGCCGGCCGATCCGGGGTCCAGGCCTTACACTGTCGGCCGAATCCGTATTTATCGCAGTTCCTGCGAGAGCCTGACCGTGACCCAGACCCCCTTTGCCACCCTGCCCCTTTTGCCCGCCCTGCTCGACAACCTGCAAAGCCTGGGGTTCGAACAGATGACGCCGATCCAGGCGCAGAGCCTGCCGCTGATCCTGGAAGGCCGCGACCTGATCGCGCAGGCCAAGACCGGCAGCGGCAAGACCGCCGCCTTCGGCCTGGGCGTGCTGCACAAGCTCGACCCCACGCGCCTGGTGCCACAGGCCCTGCTGCTCTGTCCGACCCGCGAACTGGCCGACCAGGTGGCGCAGGAACTGCGCCGGCTGGCGCGCCAGATCGCCAACGTCAAGATCCTGACGCTGTGCGGCGGCGCCGCGGCGCGCCCGCAGGCCGAATCGCTGGCGCGCGGCACCCACATCGTGGTCGGCACGCCGGGCCGCATCCAGGACCACCTGGCGCGCGGCAGCCTGGACCTGTCGGGCCTGACCACGCTGGTGCTGGACGAGGCCGACCGCATGGTCGACATGGGCTTTTATGACGATATCGTCGCGATCGCCTCGCATTGCCCCGCCAAACGCCAGACCCTGCTGTTTTCGGCCACCTACCCCGACAACATCCGCAAGCTGAGCGCGCGCTTCCTGCGCAACCCGGCCGAAGTCAAGGTCGAAGCCCAGCATGACGCCAGCCGCATCGAGCAGATCTTCTACGAGATCGACCCGGGCGAACGCCTGGACGCGGTGGCCAGGCTGCTGGCGCATTTCCGTCCGGTCTCGACGCTGGCATTCTGCAACACCAAGGTCCGCAGCCACGACCTGGTCGAGCGGCTGCAGGCCGAGGGCATCAGCGCCCTGGCGCTGAACGGCGACCTGGAGCAGCGCGAGCGCGACGAAATCCTGATCCAGTTCGCCAACCAGAGCTGCGCCGTGCTGGTGGCCACCGACGTGGCCGCGCGCGGGCTGGACATCCAGAACCTGGGCGCGGTCATCAACGTCGACGTCACCAAGGACACCGAGGTCCATGTGCACCGCATCGGGCGCAGCGGCCGCGGCGAGCAGAAGGGGCTGGCGCTGAGCCTGTGCTCGCCCGACGAAATGCGCTGGGCCAACCTGATCGAGCAATACCAGGGCGCGCCGCTGACCTGGGGCGACATCAAGTCGCTGCGCCCCAAGGCCGACCGGCCGCTGCGCGCACCCATGGTGACCCTGTGCATCCAGGGCGGCAAAAAGGACAAGCTGCGGCCCGGCGACCTGCTGGGCGCGCTGACCGGCGACGGCGGCCTGGCCTTCGAGCAGGTCGGCAAGATCAACATCACCGAGTTCAACGCCTACGTGGCGCTGGACCGCAAGATCGCCAAGCAGGCCTTCGCGCGCCTGTCCAACAGCAGTATCAAAGGCCGGCGCTTCCGCATGCGCTACCTCGAGGAACTGTAAGCATCCGTCCGCGCCGCCCTCGCTCCAGGGGGCAAAACGCTTGCTGGTCATATTCGGGATTTGTAATAATGGCCCACCTCGCGCGCCCCGGCGCGCGAGCGGGAACCAACGGCTCGGCGTGCGTTCCAACCGGCGCATCGCATCCCCTAAACCACCATAAGAGAAATCCACCATGATCAAATCCGACGACACCGGCAAGCTGATCCTGCGCCTGACCCTCGGCATTCTGATTCTGCTCCATGGCCTGTTCAAGATCAGCGGCGGCGGCGTTGGCGGCATCGCCGGCATGCTGTCCTCGCACGGCCTGCCCGGCTTTCTGGCCTACGGCGTCTACATCGGCGAGATCATCGCGCCGGTGCTGCTGATCATCGGCGTCTACACCCGCCTGGGCGGCCTGATCATCGCCATCAACATGGTGGTCGCGATCCTGCTGGCGCACACCGGCCAGCTCGGCAGCCTGACCAACAACGGCGGCTGGGCGCTGGAACTGCAGGGCATGTTCCTGTTCACGGCCCTGGCCGTCGCCTTCATGGGCGCCGGCCGCTTCAGCCTGGCCGGCAACGGCGGTCGCTGGAACTGATTGCCCGGGCCCGTCCCCGCCCCCCTGCAAGACCGCCGCAAGGCGGTCTTTTTCATGGGCGGCGCCAGGGCGGCGGCCGGAACAATTGCTACGAACGACATCAACGGTCACGCCCGCGCAAACATCCGTCACCTGAAAGCTGTTTCGGAACCATTACAGGCCCCGAACCCGGCGCCCGAATCGTGGCCTAATCCCTACGAGCCCAGACATGGCGTGACGCACGCCCGGTGCCCGGCAGGAGATTGACCATGAAGAAGACGATTGTGCTGATGCTGGCCATGGCCAGCGCCCTCACCGGCTGTGTGGTGGTGCCGGCACGGCCGGCGTACTACCGCCCGGCGCCCGCTTATTACTATTACCCGGCGCCGCACTACTACTACCACGGTGGCTACTACCACGGCTATTGATCCGCGCCCCCGCCGCGCAAAGGAAACGCCATGAATGCGTACGCCCCGCTCGCCCGCCTGCGGCCGCTGGCCGCCGCCGCCCTGATGACGCTCTGCGCCGGCGCGGTGGCGCAGACCTACGCGCCACCGCCCGCCCCGGCCGCGCCCGCCTATGACAACGGCGATCCCGCCAACGCCAACCTGGCGCCGATCGACCGCAGCCCGCAACCGCCGCCACCCTTGCCCGTCTACGCCCAGCCGCCCGCCCCCGGCGACGGCTACATGTGGGTGCCGGGCTATTGGAGCCTGAACCGCTACGGCTTTTTCTGGGTGCCGGGCGCCTGGGTGCTGGCGCCGTATGCGGGCGCGTTGTGGACCCCGGGCTACTGGGGCTTCGTCGACGGCATCTACCGCTGGCACGCCGGCTACTGGGGACCGCACATCGGTTTCTACGGCGGCATCAACTATGGCTTCGGCTATATCGGCATCGGCTACGTCGGCGGTTACTGGAATCACGATCGCTTCTACTACAACCGCGCCGTGACCAATGTGAATGTCACGCGCGTGACCAACGTCTACAACCATACGGTGGTGGTCAACAACAACATCGACAACCGCCGCGTCAGCTATAACGGCGGCCCGGCCGGCATCCAGCGCCGCGCCGACCCGCGCGAACTTGCCGCGCGCAACGAGCCGCACCATCCGCCGACCGACATGCAGCGTGGCTTCGTGCGCACGGCCGGCGGCAACCGCGCGCAGTTCTTCGACCACAATCAGGGCCGGCCGCCGCAGGCGTTCATCGAACATGCGCCGGGGCGCGGCCAGCCGCAGGCGCGGCCGCCGCACAACGCGCCAACGGCCCAGCCGCAGATGCAACCGCAGGCGCGCCCCCACCAGGCCCCGCCCCCATCGCGGCCGCAATCAGGTCCACGCCCCGGCCCGGCCCCGGACAATCTGGCGCCCCACGCGCCGCGCGAGTCGCGCGAGCCACACGCCGCGCCCGCCAACCGGCCCGAGGCCAGGCCCCAGGGCAACCTGCAACATGGCGGCGGCCGCTCGCCCGGCCGCCAGGAACCGCAACGCGGCGGCGGCGATCGCGGCGCCCCGCATGAACGCGGCCGCGACTGATGCCGCGTCCGCCGGGCTGGATTCCGGCGGACGTCGCGGCTACAGTGGTAAGGCCTGGCCCGCGTCGATGTCCCCGCGGGCGTCGGCCCCCTGATTCACGGAGACTCCATGAAGCGCCTTGCCCCCCTGTTCCTCGCCTGCGGCCTGCTGGCCGGCCCCGCCGCCCAGGCCGCCCTCAATGTCGGCGCGCCCGCGCCCGACTTCAGCGCCCAGGCCTCGCTCGGCGGCAACGTGTTCACTTTCAAGCTGGCCGAGGCGCTCAAAAAGGGGCCGGTAGTCCTGTATTTCTATCCCGCCGCGTTTACGGCCGGCTGCACCATCGAGGCCCATGATTTCGCCGAGGCCACCGACGAATACAAATCGCTGGGGGCCACCGTCATCGGCGTCTCGGCCGACGACATCGACACCCTGAACAAATTCTCGGTCAGCGAATGCCGCAGCAAGTTCGCCGTGGCCGCCGATGGCGACGGCAAGATCATGAAGGCCTACGACGCGGTGCTGGACGCGCGCCCCGACCTCGCGCAGCGCGTGTCCTACGTGATCACCCCTGACGGCAAGATCCTGTACGAATACACCAACATGAATCCCGAGGCCCACGTCAGCAACACCATGCGCGCGCTGCGCGCCTGGAAGGCCAGCCAGAAGTAGCGGCGTTGGTCCCATGACCGGTTGAACGCGGCGCGGGCGCGGCAGGCCCGCGCCGCGAAACAATGGCAACAAGAGTTTTCCGCACCGGGCCGGCCTGCGCGCCGCCGCCGGGCCCGCCCGCGCACGGCGCCCACCCCGCCAATGCTGGCGTTACGGCCCGTCGCGGCATCGCGGCGGGCATGCCGACCCTCGCCAGGCGCCCCCCGGGGCCGCCGCGCCATGTTTCAAGCCGCGCCGCCGGCGTTGCGATGCGCGCAGGAACCAGTAGCATGCGCGCTCGACATTCCATTCAGCCCTCATTCAAGGACCGATCCATGATGCTGTCGCGCCCGCGTGTCGCCCTGTCCGCCCTTACGCTCACGCTGGCCCTGTCGGGTTGCGTGGCCCCGTCCTCCACGGCCGATTACGGCACCATGGACGACCCGCGCTACGCTCAGTTGCTGGACCTGATCGACGCGGCGTTGCAGGACAACATGGCGGTGGTGCTGGTGGCCGACCTGATGCCACACGCCACGCTGAAGGACGCCATGACCATGACCCAGTGGACCGGCAACGTGATCTGGCTGAACGCGGCCGAACCCCGCATCACCTTCGGCCGCAAGTTCCAGAACAATTCGCTGCAACGCGACAAGGACGCCACCTATCTGTTCAAGGCCTTCGAGGTGCACATCCTGCCGCCCGGCAAATACCTGCTGACCGGCGGCGACGACTATCGCCTGAACGCCCTACTGGACCAGGTCGGCGCCCAGCCCGGCCGAGCCGGCTCCGGCCGCGGCGCCAACGGCACCGCCTATCTGTCGCCGGAGCTCTACCGCGAGTTCTACAAGGAGACCAACTGGCACCCCGGCAGCACCAGCACGCAAATCAGGACGCGCAAAGTCTGCACCGCCGTGCACATGGCGTCCGGCGCCTGCGTCAGCTGGGGCGAACAGCAGTACACCGAAACCACGCCAGGCGTGCAGGCCGGTTATTACGAGGACACCACGTCGCGCGACATCCCGGCAATCAAGGTGCAGGCGCGCATCCCGCCGCGGCAAGCGCTGGCCAGCTTCACGCTCAAGGGCGGTCAATTCGTCCTGAGCCGGCGCATGCACCTGAAGACGCCCAGCTATCAGTACAAGCAATCGGCCTGCCGCGCGGTCGATCCCAAGATGATCGAATGTCCGCTCGAGAATCTGACGGTCTACACCCGTCCGGCGCCGATGGCGTTTTCGCAGAAACTGTTCGCGCAGCGCGCCAATCTCAGCGACCAGCACCGCGCCTTGCTGGCGCGCCTGGAGCCGATGCAGATCACGCCGCTGGGCCACCAGGGCATGGAGGATCCGATCTGGGGCGTGCCGCTGTCGTTGCGCAAGGGCAAATAGCGGCCTGACCCGCTAGTTGAACGGCCACACCGTCGGATGCGTGCCCGGCGGGCTCGATGGCCGCGTCCAGCGCGCTGGCGTCAGCGAGAACTGCGCCGCGTGGCGCAGCGCCACCAGCTCGCCGAAACCCGACGGTTCGGTTTCCAGCAGCCCGGCGAAGCCAGGCATCGGACAGGTCAGGCCGCCATCGACGCGGCCCAGCGACCGCAGCCAATGCGCGGTCCGCGCCAACGACACCCGCACATGCCAGCTGCCGCCCTCGGTGGCCTGGCGCGCCAGCGCCACTTGCGCGCCAAACGCCATCAGGTAACCCGAAGCGTGATCCAGGATCTGCATCGGCAACGGTTTGGGCGCATCCTGGCCGGCGGCCTCGGCTTCGGCGTGGTTGAAGCCGGCGGCGGTCTGCACCAGCGAATCGAAGCCCCGGCGGTTGGCCCAGGGGCCGGTGGCGCCATAGGCCGACAGCGACACATACACGATGCCGGGCCGCAGGCGCGCCGCGTCCTGCGGCCCGAAGCCCAGCGCGGCCATGCCGCCGGGCCGGTAGCCCTGCACGAACACATGCGCGCTGCGCAGCAGATTGGCCAGCGCGATACGGCCATCGGCGGTGTCCAGGTCGGCCTGCACCGACAGCTTGCCGCGGCTGGTGTCGATCAGGTTGGCGATGTTCGGCAGATGCGGCGAATTCACCAGCATCACGTCGGCGCCGTAGGCGGCCAGCGCCCGGCCGCAGACCGGGCCGGCGATGATGCGGGTCAGGTCGAGCACGCGGATGTCCTTGAGCGGACGCGCATCGTGCCCGTACTTGGGCAAGGGCCGCGGATCGGCCTCGCCGATGCGCTCGATCGTCAGCAGCGGTTGCGCCGCGACCGCCTGACCTTGCGGGTGGCGGTCCCATTCATCGAAACTGCGCATGGCGGCCACCACCATGCCGGCATCGGCCGCCACCTGCTCGAAATCCGCCGCCCGCCAGCGCGCCAGCGCCTGCTCGACCGCCGCGCGGGTGGCGCCGTCGCCGGTGGGACAGCCCAGCAACGCCAGGGCGCCGTCACGATGATGCGGAAAATTGGCGTGGATGCGTACCCAGCCGCCATCCCCGCAACGATAGGCGCCGGTGATCGGATCGCGCGGATCGGGCGCCACGCCGTTGATGGTGAAATGGCTGCGGCATTCCTGCGCGGCATGCAGCATGTCGACGCCGACCTGTTGGCGCTCGCCACCGCGCAGATGCCAGATCTCCGCCGCCGCCAGCGCCGCGGCCGCCATGCTGGCCTGCGCCGCCGTGCCCACCGCGAACGATGAAGGCAGCACCGGATCCGCGCCGGTCAACACCACGTGCTCAAGCGCCTCGTCCGGCAGTTCGAGCGAGCGCCACAACTGTTGCAAAACGTCGCGCGGCGTCTTGGCGGCGGAGGGGCGTCCTTTGAGGAAGGACGGGCGCAGATCCATCAGATGTCCCATGGTTTTCGTCTTTTTTGTCTGTTGAATGAATTACATGGCGGCCCGGACAACCCCGTCAATACGGGGAAAGCGCCAGCGTGTTTCATGGTTTGACCGTCCGGGGCGATCCACGCGCCGGCTTTGGCTGCGGGACGCCCGGTCCGTGCCCCGATCGGCCGCGTCCGGGCCGGTCACATCTACTCGTAGTTTTTACAAGGTGTGCGCAGTGGCGGCGCGCCTGCCGACCGGGGCGCGCCCGCGGGCGCGATGCGGCGGCATCCTGGCCGTGCCGGCCCGCGCGCTAGAATGCCAGCCTTGCCGCGCCCCTTGCCCTCCGGACTCCCGCATGCATACCCTGACCTGGCTGCGCACCGACCTGCGCCTGCACGACAACCCCGCCCTGGCGGCCGCGGCCGCGCAAGGCCATGTCACCGCCCTGTTCATCGCGGCGCCCGGCCAGTGGCGCCAGCATGGCGAGGCCCCGGCCAAGGTGGATTTCTGGCTGCGCAACCTGCACACGCTGTCGCGCGATCTGGCCCGGCTCGGCATTCCGCTGAAACTGCTGACCGTGGACACCTGGGCGCAGGTGCCCGACGCGCTGCTGCGCTTCTGCGCCGAACACGGCATTACGGCAGTCCACGCCAATACCGAATGGGCTGTCAACGAGCGGCGCCGCGACGACGCAGTGGCGTGCCGCCTGGCCGCGGCCGGCATCGACTGGACGCTGCACCATGGCGCCTCGCTGCTGCGTCCCGGCACGGTGGTAACCGGCAAGGGCGATTGCTACCGTGTCTACACCCCATACGCGCGCGCCTGCCGCGAACGCCTGCGCAGCGCGCCACTGCGCGCGATCCCGGCGCCCCGGGCGCAGACGCCGCCGGCCTGGAGCGCGGACCCCCTGCCCGAGGCTTTCGAGGGCCATGCGCCCGCCAGCGATGCCATCCGCGCCCTGTGGCCGGCCGGTGAAGCCGCCGCCCGCGACCGGCTCGATGCCTTCACCGACGGCGTCATCGACGCCTACCGCGACGAGCGCGACTTCCCCAGCCTGCCCGCCACCAGTTGCCTGTCGCCCTATCTGGCGGCCGGCGTGCTGTCGCCCGGCCAGGCGCTGCGCGCGGCGCTGGCGGCCAACCACGGCGAACTGGAAAGCGGCAAGGCGGGCGTGGCCACCTGGATCAACGAACTGCTGTGGCGCGAGTTTTACCAGCACCTGCTGGCCGCCTGCCCGGCCCTGTCGATGCATCAGCCCATGAAGCCCGAGACCGCCGCGGTGCCGTGGCGCGATGCGCCCGACGACCTGCGCGCGTGGCGGCAAGGCCGCACCGGCATTCCCATCGTCGATGCCGCCATGCGGCAACTGCTGGCGCTGGGCTGGATGCACAACCGGCTGCGCATGGTCACCGCCATGTTCCTGTCCAAGAACCTGCTGATCGACTGGCGCCTGGGCGAGGCCTGGTTCATGGCGCACCTGGTCGACGGCGACCTGGCGGCCAACAACGGCGGCTGGCAATGGAGCGCCTCCACCGGCGCCGACTCGGTGCCCTACTTCCGCGTCTTCAACCCGCTGTCGCAATCGCGCAAGTTCGATCCGCGCGGCGCGTTCCTGCGCGAATGGCTGCCCGAGCTGGCGCATCTGGACGACAGCGCTATCCACGATCCCAGTCCGATGGAACGGGCGGCGGCCGGCTACCCCGCGCCCATCGTCGACCTGCCGCAGAGCCGGCTGCGCGCGCTGGAAGCCTTCGGCAATCTGCCCAAGGCCTGAACGCCAACCAAAATCGTCCATCACATCACGACTGACCGCCGGGGCAGTCGTATATGTTTCGTATAATTTCAGAACATTTTGATATATATCAACCCGGCAATATCGTCCGTCCCCGATGATCCGGCAGCAACACGCCCCCCGCCCATCACAGGACGAATGACGCATGCGCAACAACCAGCCGGTCTACGACAAGGAATACACGCTACACGACGAGCAGTACCTGATCTCGCGCACCGACGCCCGCGGCCGCATCATCTACGCCAATCCCGCGTTCGTCGAGGTCAGCGGCTTCACGCGCGAGGAACTGGTGGGCGCGGCCCACAACATCGTGCGCCACCCCGACATGCCCGAGGCCGCCTTCGAGGATCTCTGGCACACCATCCAGCGCGGCGAATCCTGGACCGGCGTGGTCAAGAACCGCCGCAAGGATGGGGGCTATTACTGGGTGCTGGCCAACGTCACGCCCATCATCGAACGCGGCGAGACCGTCTGTTATGCCTCGGTGCGGGTCAAACCGAGCCGCGCCCAGATCGAGGCCGCCGACGCCGCCTACCGCCGCTTGCGCGACGGCAGCGCGCGCGGCTTCAAGCTCAGCCGCGGCCAGGTCAAGCCCACCGGCCTGCGCGGCGTACTGGCCTGCCTGAAACTGTGGCGCCTGACCGGGGTGCGTTCGCGCATGCTGGCCTGGGCCATGCTGGCCTCCAGCCTGTTCCTGGGCGCGGCCGGCGTAGCGCTGTACGGCATGCTCGACCGCATGAGCACCGAAGAGATCGCCCTGGCCGGCGCCATGCTGGCCACGGGCGTGATCCTGATCTTCGCCTCCGGCTGGGGCTTTGCGCGCTCGATCACCGGCCTGCTGGTCACCGCCACCGACTTCACCCGCCAGATCGCCGCCGGCAATCTCAGCACCCCCCTGCCGCCGGCCAGCATCCGCGACGAGATCGGCGCGTTGAAATTTTCGCTGGAAGTAATGCGCAAGAGCCTGGTCAGCATCACCCGCGACGTTCACAACGGCATCGAAAGCGCGCTGACCTCGGCCGCCGAGATCGCCGATGGCAACGCCGACCTCTCGGCCCACACCCAGCACCAGGCGGCATCGCTGGAGGAAGCCGCGGCCAGCATGGAACAGCTCGCGTCCACGGTGAAGCAGACCGCTACCAATGCCCACGGCGCCGACCAGATGGCCAGCCAGGCATCCGACGTGGCCCGGCGCGGCGGCGAAGTGGTCGACGACGCGGTGCGGGCGATGCAGGGCATCGTGCAAAGCACCGCGCGCATCAGCGAGATCGTCGGCATCATCGATGGCATTGCCTTCCAGACCAATATCCTGGCGCTGAACGCGGCGGTGGAAGCGGCGCGCGCCGGCGAGGCCGGCAAGGGTTTCGCGGTGGTGGCCACAGAAGTGCGCAGCCTGGCGCAGAAAAGCGCCACCGCCGCGCGCGAGATCAAGGAATTGATCGAGGCCTCGAACCACCGGGTCGAGGACGGCGTGCGCCATGTCGAGCGCGCTGGCGAGGCCATGCTCGACATCGTCGGCTCGGTGCAACAGGTGACCCAGATCGTCAACGAGATCGCCGCCACATCCAACGAACAGCACGCCGGCATCGACAACGTCAGCCGCACCATCTCGGAAACCGACAGCGCCGCGCAGCGCAACGCGGCGCGGGTCGAGCAGGCCAGCCGCGCGGTCGACAACCTGCGCACGCGCGGCGCGCAGCTGCGCCACGCCATCGAGGTGTTCCGCATCGCCGGCGCCCAGACCGTGCTGCCCAAGCGCGCCGCGGCGCCAGCGGCGGCGGCCTTGCTACCCACGTCGCGGCCGGCGCAGCCGTTGCTGGAACGTCGCGCCCAGTGATGCGCGGCGCGCGGGCTCAAGCCGCCGCGGCGGCCGCCTGGATCGCCGCAAGCTGGCCCGCCAGGCCCGCGCGCGCGGCGGCAAAGCGGCCGTCCAGCGCGGCCGTCCCGACGGTGAAGCCGGCCGCACCCGCGCGGCAGGCCGCCTGGATGCGGGCCGGCGTATCGAGCGAGCCAGCCACGATCACCGGCCGCGCCACGCCGCACACCTCCCGCATCAGCGCCGGCACATCCACATCGGCGCGATAGGCCAGCAGATCCAGGCCGTGCACGCCGGGCTTGGCGGCCAGCTGCCGCGCGCTGTGCGCGATCTGTTCGCGCGTGCCGCCCAGGATGCTGGGATGGCCGTGGACGCGTCCCGGAAACGGGTAATAGCGGATGCTCGAGCCGGCCAGCAGCGCCAGCGCGTCATCCACGTGCGTGCCGCCCAGCAGGCAGTCCACATCGAGTTCCAGCGCGGCGCGCACCGATGCCAGTTCGCTCTCGCGGTCCTGCGAGACCACTTCCAGGTAGCAGCGCGCGCCCGCCGCGTGGATGGCGCGCCGCAGGCGCCCCAGCACGGCCAGCGGCTGGCCGATGTCCTTGAAGCCGAGGTGGCGCACGCCGCTGGCCAGCGCGATGTCCAGGCAGGCATCGGCCGCATCGATGGTGCGGTCGTTGCGGGTCAGCATGAAAATGAAGTCGGCGGGCATGCGGGTCGCGCCAGGAGCAATGGGTTCGATCATAGTCGGGACGCTTACACGCGATGGCCGGACGCTGCGGCGTCCGGCGGGTTGGCGGCCAGCCGCAAGGCATGGTCGATGGCGGTCTGCAGGCTGGCGGGATCGGCGATGCCCTGGCCGGCGATGTCGAACGCCGTGCCGTGGTCGGGGCTGGTGCGGACAAAGGGCAGGCCGAGCGTGATGTTCACGCCCTGCTCCAGCCCCAGGTACTTGACCGGGATCAGGCCCTGATCGTGGTACTGCGCCACCACCACGTCGAAGCGGCCGTGGCGCGCCTGCATGAATACCGTGTCGCCCGGCCACGGGCCGCTGGCATCGATGCCTTCCAGGCGCGCGGCGGCAATGGCCGGGGCGATGATGCGTTGTTCCTCGTCGCCGAACAGGCCGCCTTCGCCGGCATGCGGGTTCAGCCCGGCCACCGCCACTCGCGGCGCGGCGGCGCCCAGCGCGCGGCCGCCCTGGTGCGCCAGCCGGATCGCGGACAGCTGCGCGTCGAAATCGGCGCGCTCGATAGCCTGGCGCAGCGAGCAATGGATGGTGACCAGCACGGTGGCGATGGCCCCATTGGCCAGCATCATCGCCACGCGCCCGGCGCCGCCACGTTCGGCCAGAATCTCGGTGTGGCCGGGGTAAGGCACGCCGGCCGCGGCCAGCGCTTCCTTGTGCACGGGCGCCGTGACCAGGCCGGCCACGCGGCCCTGGCGCGCCAGGTCGATGGCCAGGCAGATGGCCTGGTATGCCGCTCGGCCGGCGGCCGCATCGATCCGCCCGAATGGCGGTGGCGCGGGCATGCGCGACGATGGCAGCAGGCGGATCTCGCCGCTCTGCGCTGCGGTCCGCGCCCCGGCCACGTCGTCCACCACCCGCATGCGGTGGGCCGCGCCCAGCGGCGCCAGCACGCGCGCCATCACGCCGGCATCGCCGACGACAACGCAGCAGTGCGCGTAGCGCGCCTGCAGCAAGGTCCGGGCGACGATTTCCGGCCCGATGCCGGCGGGGTCGCCCATGGTGATGGCCAGGGGCAAGGCGGGCGCGGGCAGGTCGGCCCGCGCGGTCACAGGGTTCATCGGCACAGCAGTCTCCAGGCGGCATCGCGCAATGCGCCAGGCCCGCCAAAGCCGCCCGCCTTCATGGCGATCGACAGGGGCCGGCCGGCGCACACGGCGGTCCCGGCGGGAAAGCCGGGCGCCAGTTCACAGGTCAAGGTAAAGGTGTCGATGGCCAGCGCGTCGAGCAGCGCGGCCAGCGTGTCGCCGCCAGTGGCGACCAAGCCGTCGAAGCGATGCCGCGCCATGGCGCGCCTGGCCTGCGCCACCAGCGCCGCCAGCACCGCGGCCGGTTCGGCTTGCGGCGAGCGCTGTGCGCGCAGGCAGGCCAGCGTGTCTTCGCCCGCGATCTCGTCGGCCCGGGTCGCCAGGCGCGCGCCGGCCGCCCGCAAGGCCTCGCACTGCGCCTGGCTGGCCGGGTTGGCGCTGCCGGCCACGACCAGCACGCGCGCCGCGCGACGCGTCACGGCGCAAGCCCGCTGGGCCGCGCCCGCGTCCACGCATTGCGCCGCCAATGCCCGCGCCAGGCCGGGCGATCCGGCCCACAGGCATGCGCTCCCCTGCTGCCAAAGCTGCGCCACCCGCGCATCCAGCGCCCGTTGCGAACCGGCGTCCAGCACCAACACACGCGCGGCGGCGATCGCCGCGCGCAGTTGCATCGCGCTGGCGTCCTCAGGGATGACGCAGGCCGGCCCGATGTCCGGGTCGATCAGGTCGAGCAGGCGCGCGCTGCGCGCCGGATGCACCGGATCGGCGCCATAGGGACTGGCATCAACCGGCACGCCATGAACGTACTGGATCCCCTCGCGCGTCACCCGTCCCGCGTCGGCAAAGGCCGGCGCCACTACCAGCAGCAGCCGGCCGCTGGCACGCATGGCCGCCGCCAGCTCCGTCCGCACATGGCCCCTGAGCGTCGAATCCATGGTCTTGTACAGGATGCCGCGCGCCGCCAGCGCCCGGGTGGCCTGCGCCGCAACGCGGCCAGCCTGCGCTTCGGTGCGGGCCCGGCTGCCGGTGTCGACGGACAGCACGGCGTGCGCCAGGTCGTCCGGCAGGCCGCGGTGGACCCGCACCGGGCCCGAGCCACGCAGGAACGGTGCGGCGCCATCGGCGGCGCTAGTAAGGTCGTCGGCGACGATGCCGATGGCTCGGCGAAGGTTTGTCGGTGAGTTCATATTGGTGATTAAAATTCATCTCAATCACCTGGAAAATCGATCATTTTTGACGATTATTCGTGATAAAAAATCACTAATGAAACCAACCCGCCGCCCTTCACTGAATGACCTGCGCGCCTTCGAGGCGGTGGCCCGCCTGGGCTCGATGCGCGCGGCCGCCGACGAGCTGGCGCTGACCCATGGCGCGGTCAGCCGGCGCGTGGCCAAACTGGCCGACGACCTGGGCCTGCCCCTGGTGGAACCGGCTGGCCGCGGCTTGCGCGTCACCGCCGGCGGCCAGTTGCTGGCCTCGACCATGCAGCGCGCGTTGGCGCTGATCCATGACACCATCGACACCTTGCAGACGCGCGATGCGCAGCGGCCGCTGGTGCTGTCCTGCGAACGTTCTGTGGCTATGCGCTGGCTGATTCCGCGCCTGTCGGCATTTCAGGACCGGCATCCGGAGATCGAACTGCACCTGTCGGTGGGTGGCGGCCCGCTGGACTTCGCCCGCGACCAGGCCACGCTGGCGCTGCGGCGCCTGGACTTCCCGGTGCATCCCGACTGGATCATCACGCCCCTGATGGCGGAAAACATGGGTCCGGTCATGGCCCCTTCGCTGTTGCCCGCCTTCCTGGCCGGTGATTTCGTGGCGCTGTCCTCGCGCACCCGGCCACGCGCCTGGGACGATTGGCTGGCCCAGGCGCCGGGACGCCCTGCTCCGCGCGCCAGGCGCAGCCTGGATCATCATTTCCTGATGGTGGAAGCGGCCGCCGCCGGCCTGGGGGTGGCGCTCAGTCCGCGCATTCTGGCGCTGGACGACCTGCGCAGTGGCCGCCTGGTGGCGCCGCTGGATTTCGCGCCTGACGGTTCCGGCTACGCGCTGATCGAATCGCGCGCCACGCCAGCAGGCGCGGCGCCCGCGCTGGCGGCTTTGAAGCAATGGCTGGTCGACGCCGCGGCCGACGCCTGAGCGGCGCCCTGCCGGGCCGACCGGCGAGTCATGGCGCGACGGCCGCGTCCTTGTCCAGGCGCTTCATGAACACCCGCAGTTCCTTTTCCACCTGCTTGTCGCCGCGCGCCTGCGCGGCCTCCAGGCCAGCCTGCCAGGCCTGGCGCGCGCCGGCCTTGTCGCCGCGCCCCAGGCAGGCCTTGCCCAGCCATTTCCAGGCCACCGAGTAAGCCGGATCGAAGGCGAGCGAAGCACGCAAGTGCGTTTCGGCGTCGTCGTAGCACGCCTGCTCGGCGTAGGCCTTGCCCAGCGAAAATCGCAACAACATGTTGTCGGTGCCCTTGGCCAACATGCTTTCCAGACGATCGATCATTTCCCGCATGGCCGGCCTCCTTTGCGCCGATTGCGCTGACTGCGATGGCACATGATAGGCCTCGGCCCGCGCATCCGCGGCAATGGCCCCGCGCCGCGCAGGGAAAGCAGCGGCGCATCGCACAAGCATCGGTTTCCTTGCGTTTCAAGCGGCGTCGCGACGGGAATGGCGGTGCGACTATCTTGTCACACGAGCAGGATGTCCGCGGGGCCGTTCGACCCGCCGCCGATCCTGACCGCCTGCTGCCGGCAGGCCCCGTCCGTCAACCAGAAAAGTATCCGCTCGATGCCGTCCTTGCGCTCCTTGCTGCGCCGTCTGGCGCCCCTGCTGCTGCCGTTGGCGGCCCTGGCGTTGTCCGCGCCGCTGCGGGCCGGCCCGGCCGCGCCCGGGCCGGCGCTCCACCCGGCGGTCTGGGATCGCCAGGCCGAGACGCGCGCGCTCGACGCCGCGCTGCTCAACCGCATCACCTGGGGCGCCACCCCTGCCGAACTGGCGCGCATACGTGAACTGGGTCCGCAGCGCTACCTGCAGGCGCAACTGCATCCCGACCCGAACGCGCGCCTGCCCGCCGCCGTGCAGCAGCGCATCGACGCGCTGTCGATCTCGCGCCAGAGCGCCGAAGACGCACACGCCGCGCAGCGCAAGCTGCGCCAGGATGCCCGCGGTGCCGCCCCTGGCCCGAAACAGCAGGCCCAGCGCGACGCCCGCGCCATTTCGCGCCAGCGCGCCGACGACACCGCCACCCGCGCCTTCTACCGCGCGTTGTACTCGCCCAACCAGTTGCAGGAGCAGATGACCTGGTTCTGGATGAACCACTTCAACGTCTACGCCGCCAAGAACGACGTCGGCACCTACATCGACCAGTACGAGGAACGCGCCATCCGCCCGCACGCGCTCGGCAAGTTCCGCGACCTGCTGGCGGCCACGCTGCGTTCGCCGGCGATGCTGGTGTACCTGGACAACACCCAGAACGCCGCCGGCCGCATCAATGAAAACTACGCGCGCGAGCTGATGGAGCTGCATACGCTGGGCGTCAAGGGCGGCTACACGCAGGCCGACGTGCAGGAGCTGGCGCGCATCCTCACCGGCCTGGGCGTGCACAACCCGGCAGGGCCGCCCAAGGTCAGGCCGGCGCTGCGCGGCCAGGTGGCGCAGGACGGCCTGTTCCTGTTCAACCCGGCACGCCACGACTACGGCGACAAGCGGTTCCTGGGGCACACCATCCACGGCGCCGGCCTGGCCGAGGTGGACGAAGCGGTGAACCTGCTGGCGCGCCATCCCGCCACCGCACGCTTCATCAGCGCCAAGCTGGCCGCGTACTTCATGGGCGATGCGCCGCCGGCCGCGGTGGTCGACCGGATGGCCAGGACCTTCCTGGCCAGCGATGGCGACATCGCCGCCACCTTGCAGACCCTCTACGCCTCGCCCGAATTCACGCAGTCGCTCAAGACCGGCGTGTTCAAGGACCCGGTGCATTACGTGTACTCGGCCCTGCGCCTGGCCTACGCCGACCTGCCGCCCATCGCCAACCCCAGGCCGGGGCTGGCCATGCTGCGGCAATTGGGCCAGCCACTGAACCAGCGCCAGACACCCGACGGCTACCCGCTGGCGCAATCGGACTGGGCCGGTTCCGGCCAGATGACCGCGCGTTTCGAAGTGGCGCGCGCCATCGCCGCCGCGCCGCAGGCGTTTTTCCGCGAGGGCGGCGACAAGGGGCCGGTGGAACTGCCGCGCATCCCCGACCTGCTGCGCGAGCACGCTGGCGACGGCCTGTTCGCGCGCCTGTCGCCCACCACCCGCGACACCATCGCCCAGGCGCGCAACGCCAGGGACGCCAACACCTATCTGCTGGCCTCGCCCGAATTCATGCGGCGCTGAGCCGCTTGGGAGATACCTCATGCATCGCCGCCGCATCCTGCAACTCATGGCCACGGCCCCGCTCGTCTTCGGCGCCGGCCGCCTGTATGCCGCGCCGGCCGCGGCCAACAACAAGCTGCTGGTCGTCTTCATGCGCGGCGCCTACGATGCCGCCAGCCTGCTGGTGCCGGTCAACAGCGACTTCTATTACGAGTCGCGCCCCAGCATCGCCATCGCCAGGCCCGGCAGCGGCGCCGGCGCCGCCCTGCCCCTGGCCGACGGCTGGGCCCTGCACCCGGCGCTGGCCGACAGCCTGCTGCCGTTCTACCAGAAGCGCCAACTGGCCTTCGTGCCGTTCGCCGGCACCGACGACACCAGCCGCAGCCACTTCGAAACCCAGAACCGCATCGAACTCGGCCAGGGCGCGGCCAAGGACGGGAACGGCGACTTCCGCTCGGGTTTCCTGAACCGCCTGGCCGCCGCGCTTGGCGGCCCGGATGAACAGGCGGCGGCCTTCACCGCCGACGTGCCGCAAATCTTCCGCGGCGGCGCCCGCGTGCCCAACATCGACCTGGGCGGCGCCGCGCGCAAGTCGCGGCTTTCGGATGCCGACAACCGCGCCATCGCCGCCATGTACCAGCACACCGACCTGGGCGCCTCGGTGGCCGAGGGCCAGCGCATCATGGGCGCCACGCGCGCCGAGCTCGACGCGGAAATGGAAGCGGCCAGCGGCAACGCCGTGTCGGCCGGCAAGCTCGAACAGGAGGCGCGCCGCATCGGCCGCTTCATGCGCGACCGCTACAACCTCGGCTTCGTCGACGTCGGCGGCTGGGACACACACGTCGGCCAGGGGGGCGCCAGCGGCATGCTGGCCAACCGGCTCGGCCAATTGGGACGGGCGCTGGCCGGCTACGCCGAGGCCATGGGCCCGGCCTGGCGGCAGGCCACGGTGGTCGTCATCAGCGAGTTCGGCCGCACCTTCCGCGAAAACGGCAACAAGGGCACCGACCACGGCCATGGCACGGTCTACTGGGTGATGGGCGGCCACGTGCGCGGCGGCCGCATCGCCGGCCGTCAGGTCCAGGTGCGGCGCGACACCCTGTTCCAGGACCGCGACTACCCGGTGCTCAACGAGTACCGCGCGCTGTTCGCCGGCCTGTTCGCGCGTCTCTATGGCCTGGACCACCCCCGCCTGGCGCAAGTGTTCCCGGGCACCACGCCGCTGGACCTGAAACTGGTCTGAACACGGACTACGGGTATACCCTTATCGGCAACAGGGATTTGCAGCGGCGCGCGCGGGCCGCTGCTCTAAAATTCGTGCTCCCTTCCCTGTCGCCGCGTCCCGAGCGCCGGCCCCCTCCCCGGTTTTCCATGCCCCTGCATCTCATCGCGCTGGCCGCCGCCGCCTTCGGCATCGGCACCAGCGAATTCGTCATCATGGGCCTGTTGCCCAACGTCGCCGCCGACCTCGGCGTCAGCATCGACATCGCCGGCCTGCTGATCACCGGCTACGCCATGGGCGTGGTGATCGGCGCGCCGATCATGGCCATCCTCACCGCGCGCCTGCCGCGCAAGGCCACGCTGATCGGCCTGGCCAGCACCTTCGTGCTGGGCAATCTGCTCTGTGCGCTGGCGCCCAGCTACGGCACGCTGATGGCCGCGCGCGTCTTCACCGCCTTCTGCCATGGCGCCTTCTTCGGCATCGGCGCGGTGGTGGCGGCCGACCTGGTGCCGCGCCACCAGCGCTCCAGCGCCATCGCGCTGATGTTCACCGGGCTGACGCTGGCCAATGTGCTGGGCGTGCCGCTGGGCACCGCGCTGGGCCAGGCGGCCGGCTGGCGCTCGACCTTCTGGGTGGTCAGCGCCATCGGCCTGGCCGCGGTGGCGGCGCTGACGGCCTGGCTGCCCGGCCGCATTCCCATGCAACCCGGCAACATCCTGCGCGAGTTCCGCGTGCTGCGCGACGTGCGGGTGCTGTGGCCGCTGCTGGCCAGCGTGCTGGCCTCGGCCGCGCTGTTCTGCGTGCTGACCTATATCGCGCCGATCCTGCGCGACATCACCGGCGTCTCCGAGCGCGGCGTGACCGGCGTGCTGCTGCTGTTCGGCGTCGCGCTCACCGTCGGCAGCACGCTCGGCGGCAAGCTGGGCGACCGCAATCTGGAAGTGTCGCTGCGCCGCATCTTCCTGGGCCTGCTGCTGGTGTTCCTGGCGCTCAGCCAGGCCATCCACGCCCTGGCGCCGATGCTGGTGATGACCTTCATCTGGGGCATGCTCGGCTTTGCCGTGGTGCCGCTGCTGCAGACGCTGATCGTGGATCAGGCGGCCGAGGCGCCCAACCTGGCCTCCACGCTGAACCAGGGCGCCTTCAACCTGGGCAACGCCGGCGGCGCCTGGCTCGGCAGCCTGGCGCTGGGCCACGGCCTGCCGCTGACCGACCTGCCGTGGATGTCGGCCGCCATCACCGCGGCCGTATTGCTGCTGACCCTGTGGGGCACGCGCTACTATGGACGGCACGCCGGGATGGCGCAGCCGCCGCACCCCGGCGCGCTGGCATCGTCCCGTTCCGACGCCTGATCCCAAGGAGCCCGCATGACCACGATCTACGATTTTTCGGCCCGCGACATCCACGGCGCCGATCAGCCGCTGGCCGCCTACCGCGGCCGGGTGCTGCTGGTAGTGAACGTGGCCTCGAAATGCGGCTTCACGCCGCAATACTCGGGCCTGGAGGAGCTGTACCGGAGCCTGCGTGACGACGGCCTGACGGTGCTGGGCTTTCCGTGCGACCAGTTCGGCCACCAGGAGCCGGGCAACGAAGCCGAGATCCTCGATTTCTGCGCCACGCAGTACGACGTCACTTTTCCGCTGTTCGCCAAGATCGACGTCAACGGCGCCAACGCCGACCCGCTGTACCGGTGGCTCAAGGGCGAGAAGCCCGGCGTCTTCGGTACCGAGGGCATCAAGTGGAACTTCACCAAGTTCCTGGTGGGCCGCGACGGCCAGGTGATCAAGCGCTACGCGCCCACCGACACCCCGGCCGGCCTGAAGGACGATATCGTCCGCGCCCTGGCGGCGAGCGCCGCCTGAATCGCTGCGGCCCGGCGCAAGGCTTGCGCCGGGCCATCGCAGAACACGTCGCCCAGCCGCTGCGCACTCGCCCGGTGCCGCACGCCCTCCCCGCGCGCCGCTCAGCGCAGCGGCGGCAGGCGGCGGCGCACCGTGTGCGCCTTGACGATGGCGGTATTGGTCTCGGCGAACTCGGTCACGCGTTCCAGGATGCCGTCCAGGTGCGTGATCGAGCGCAACACCACGCGCGCGATGAAACAGTCATCGCCGGTGACCTTGTCGCATTCGACGAATTCAGGAATTTCCTGGATCAGCCCTTCGACCCGCCGCAACTGCCCTGGCAGCGGCCGGATGCGCACGATCGCCTCCAGCGTGTAGCCCAGCGCCACGGGGTCGACGTCCAGCGTGTAGGCGCGGATCACGCCCGATTCCTCCAGCCGCCGCAGGCGGTCGGCCACGCTCGGCGCGGACATGCCGACCTGGCGCGCCAGGTCGGCGGTGGTGGTGCGCGCATTGGCCGTCAGCATCTCCACCAGACGGCGGTCGATGCCGTCCAAGACCGGACTTTCATTCTTTAGGTCATTTTGCATAAATTCCACCTGAACGAAGGCTCAGCGACGAAACTGCCGCAGCAACATCATATAGCCGGCCCGATTGGCCTGGGATAATTTCCCCATCGAATCGCGGACCGCACGGTCCCCTGGAGCCTTCCATGTCCCCCTCATCCGATCGCGTTGGCCTGGCCCAGATGGCCGCCGCCATGACCCTCTCCGGCACCCTGGGCGTGTTCGTCCTGGAATCCGGCCAGAGCGCCTGGAACGTGGTGTTCTTCCGCTGCGTCTTCGGCGCCCTGTCGCTGTTGCTGTACTGCTGGGCGCGCGGCCTGCTCAAGCCCGGCCTGTTCACGGCCCGCAGCTTGGCGCTGGCGCTGGCCGCCGGCGCCGCGCTGGTGCTGAACTGGGTGCTGCTGTTTTCGGCCTACCGGCTGGCGTCGATCTCGCTGGCCACCGCCGTCTACAACGTGCAGCCCTTCTTCCTCATTGGCTTGGGCGCGCTGTTCCTGGGCGAACGTCCCACGCGCGGCAAGCTGGCGTGGTCGGTGCTCGCCTTCGCCGGCCTGCTGCTGGTGCTCAAGCTCAGCAGCGACCACGGCGGCGGCGCCTACCTGTCGGGCCTGCTGCTGGGACTGGGCGCGGCGGCGCTGTATGGCGTCACCGCCGTCATCGTCAAGCGCCTGAAAGGCATCCCGCCGCAGGTGCTGGCACTGGTGCAGGTGACGCTGGGCGCGCTGATGCTGCTGCCGATGGCCGACTTCCAGGCGCTGCCCGCCGCCCCGCTGCAATGGGGCTGCCTGGTGGCGCTGGGCCTGGTGCACACCTGCCTGATGTACATCCTGATGTACTCGGCGATCCAGAAACTGCCGACCACCTCGACCGCGGCCCTCAGCTTCATCTACCCGGCCGTGGCGATCCTGCTGGACCTGCTGGTGTATGGCCATCGCATGGACGCCACCCAGGTGCTGGGCGTGGCCATGATCTTCCTGGCGGCCGCCGGCGTCAGCCTGAACTGGCAGTGGCGCCTGCGTGGCGGCGCGCGGCCCGGCGCGGCCTGACCCGGGCGCGCGCCAAACCCGCACCGCGCCCCCGGTTATTCGACCCCGCGCCCGGCGCGCCGCTATCATGGCCGTTCCGATCCGCCGGCAACGGTCGGCGGCGCCAAGACGCAAAGGACTCCCCATGATCGATCTCTATTACTGGACCACCCCCAACGGCCACAAGATCACGATCTTCCTGGAAGAAGCCGGGCTGCCTTACCAGGTCCACCCGGTCAACATCAGCAAGGGCGACCAGTTCAAACCCGACTTCCTGGCAATCGCGCCCAACAACCGCATACCCGCCATTGTCGACCAGCAACCGGCCGACGGCGGCGCGCCGCTGTCGCTGTTCGAGTCCGGCGCCATCCTGCAATACCTGGCCGAGAAGACCGGCCGCTTCCTGCCCGCCGACCTGCGCGGCCGCGCCGAAGTCTCACAATGGCTGTTCTGGCAGATGGGTGGCCTGGGCCCCATGGCCGGCCAGAACCACCACTTCTCTGGCTACGCGCCCGAACGCATCCCCTACGCCATCGAGCGCTACGTCAAGGAAACCAACCGCCTCTACGGCGTGCTGAACAAGCGCCTGGCCGACCGCGAATTCGTTGCCGGCGACTACTCCATCGCCGACATGGCCGCCTACCCCTGGATCGTGCCGCACGCCAAGCAGGGCCAGGATCTGAACGACTTCCCGCACCTGAAGCGCTGGTTCGACGCCATCGCCACCCGACCCGCCGTGCAGCGCGCCTACGCGCTGGCCGACCAGGTCAACACCGCCCCGTCGGTCGGCGACGAGGAATCGCGCCGCATCCTGTTCGGCCAGACGGCGCAGAACGTGCGCTGAGCGAGGCCACCATGACCGATTCCCCACTGCGGTTCCGCCGCGCGCGCGCGGCCGACCTGCCCGAAATCGTGGCCATGCTGGCCGACGACGAACTCGGCGCCAAGCGCGAAGATCCGTCGATTCCGCTCAACCCCCGCTACACTGCGGCTTTTGCCGCCATCGAGCAGGATCCGAACCAGTACTTCGCGGTGGTCGAACGCGACGCGCGCCTGATCGGCTGTTTGCAGTTATCGTTCATACCCGGCCTGTCGCGGCTGGGCCAATGGCGCGGACAGATCGAGAGCGTGCGCATCGCCTCGTCGGCGCGCGGCCAGGGCCTGGGGCGCGCCATGTTCGAGTGGGCCATCGAGCAATGCCGGGCGCAGGGATGCGCCCTGGTGCAGCTGACCACCGACCGCGCCCGGCCCGATGCCCGCCGCTTCTACGAAAGCCTGGGTTTCGTGGCCAGCCATGACGGCATGAAACTGAGCCTGTAGCGCCGTTCGCGGCGCCAGGCCCGATACACAAGGAGCGCCCATGCACGGCGAATACAAAGTCCCCGGCGGCAAGCTGGTGGTGGCGGACCTGGACGTCCGCGACGGCCGCCTGGCCGATGTCCGCATCAGCGGCGATTTCTTCCTGGAACCGCCCGAGGCCCTGGAAGCCATCAACCGCGGCCTGAACGGCCTGCCCGCCGACGCCGGCGAGCTGGAACTGGCGCTGGCGGTGCAATCGGCCCTGCCGGCCAACACCGAAATGTTCGGCTTCTCGGCCGAAGCCGTGGCGGTGGTGCTGCGAAGGGCGCTGGCATGACGCGCACCGACTGGAACGACTACGACTGGCAACTGATCCACGAAGCGCCGCAGCGGCCCGCGCTGCACATGGCGCTGGATGCCGTCATCACCGACGAAGTCGGCGCCGGCACGCGCCCGCCCACCCTGCGCATCTGGGAATGGTCGGCGCCCGCGGTCGTGATCGGCCGCTTCCAATCGCTCAGGAATGAAGTCGACCCCGACGGCGCCCAGCGCCACGGCATCGAGGTGGTGCGCCGCGTCAGCGGTGGCGGCGCCATGTTCATCGAACCCGGCAACAGCATCACCTATTCGCTGAGCGCGCCGCAGGCGCTGGTGCACGGCATGAGCTTCCAGGAAAGCTATGCCTTCCTGGACGCCTGGGTGCTGCAGGCGCTGCAGGGCCTGGGCATCAAGGCCTGGTACCAGCCGCTCAACGACATCGCCTCGGACATCGGCAAGATCGGCGGCGCCGCCCAGGCCCGCCGCGCCGGCGCGGTGCTGCACCACGTCACCATGTCCTACGACATCGACGCCGATAAAATGGTGGAAGTCTTGCGCATCGGGCGCGAGAAACTGTCGGACAAGGGCACCACCAGCGCCAAGAAGCGCGTCGACCCGCTGCGCACCCAGACCGGGCTGGCGCGCGAGGTCATCATCCAGCGCATGGTGGACACCTTCGCCAGCCTGCACCGGTTGACGCCCGGCCAGGTGGGCGCGGCCACGCTGGCCCAGGCCGAAGCCCAGGCCGCCGAAAAATTCTCCACGCCCGAATGGACCGCGGCCGTACCCTGAGGCGCCGCGGGTTGAAGTTGGATGGCCGCGCCCGCGGGCGCGGCCGGGTTTTCTGGAGGTAGTTCAATGCGTCTTCCCCGCCCCCCGCGCGGCCTTTGCGCCGCGGGTCTGGGAGCCGTCCTGCTGGCCCTGGCCGGCTGCGGCAGTTCGCCCCCCGCCAATATCACGCTGGACACCCCGGCGGCCGGCACCGCCACGCCCGAGACCATCGGCGACCTGGCCACCGAACGCATCAAGTGGGCCGCCAGCAAGCCCGGCTGCAAGGGTGACTGCCCGCGCGTCGAGATCGACAGCGTGGCCTTTCCCGGCATCCCGAAGCTGAGCGCGCTGGTCGACCACGTGCTGGCCTACATGACCGGCACCGACGCCAACCGCCGCGGTCCCTACCAGACGCTGTCGGAATACACCCAGTATTTCTGGTCCACCGCGCGCCCGCGCGACGCCACCTATTTCAAGGCCAGCGTCAAGGACACGGTCGGCGACATCGTCTCGATCGAGCTGCACACCGAACAATTCCTGACCGGCGCGGCGCATGGCATTCCCGCCACCCAATACCTGAACTGGGAGCGCAGCCGCGGCCGCGTCATGGCGCTGGACGAAGCCCTGATTCCGGGGCGCCGCGCCGAGTACGTCGCGGCCCTGCGGCAGGCCCACGCTAAGTGGCTGGCCGACAACGCCGACGCCAGGCGCGACCCGGCCGCCTACAACAAGATGTGGCCGTTTCAGGAAAGCGACAACTTCGCCCTCACGCGCGACGGCATCGTGGTCAAGTACGACGCCTACTCGATCGCGCCGTACTCCTATGGCGAACCCGAACTGAGCATTCCCTACGCGGACCTGCGCGGCATCCTCAAGCCGGAACTGCTGCCCCGATCCTAGGGCGTCGCCCAAATGGAAACCGCCCCTGTCGGGGCGGTCTGTCTGTCTTCCTCACGCTCCTGCAGCGCGCCGGGCCCTCGCCCGGCGCCCGCAGGCCTTACGGATACAGGCCGCGCACCTGGCGGGCCTGCAGGATGCGCGTGCAAGCGACGATGAACGCGGCGGTGCGCAGCGTCACCTTGTGCTCCTTGGCCACCTGGGCGATCGAGCCGTAGGCTTCGCGCATGATGCGCTCCAGGCGCTGGTTGATCTCGTCCTCGCTCCAGAAGAAGCTGGAGAAGTCCTGCACCCACTCGAAGTACGACACCGTCACGCCGCCGGCGTTGGCCAGCACGTCCGGCACCACGTAGACGCCGTGTTCGGCCAGGATGTCGTCCGCTTCCGGCGTGGTCGGGCCGTTGGCGCCCTCCACGACGATCTTGGCGCGCACCTTGGCGGCGTTGTCGGCGGTGATCTGGCTTTCCAGGGCCGCCGGGATCAGGAATTCGGTTTCGAGCGTCCAGAACTCGTCCTTGTCCAGCGCCTGGCCGCCGGAAAAGCCGCCCACGCCGCCATGCTGCGACACATGCGACAGCAGCTTGTGGACGTCCAGGCCGGCGGGGTTGTGCACGGTGCCGGTGTGGTCCTGCGCCGCAATGACCTTGGCGCCGGCTTCATGGAACAGGCGGGCAGCCGTGCCGCCCACGTTGCCGAAGCCCTGCACCACCACGCGCGCCTTGGACACGTCGATGTTCAGGTCGCGCGCAGCTTCGCAACCGACCACGAACACGCCGCGGCCGGTGGCCTCGACGCGGCCCAGGCTGCCGCCCAGGGCGATCGGCTTGCCGGTCACGACGCCGGTGGCGGTCGAGCCTTCGTTCATGGAGTACGTGTCCATCATCCAGGCCATGGTCTGGGCGTTGGTGTTCACGTCGGGGGCGGGAATGTCCTTGGACGGGCCGATGATGACGCCGATTTCCGAGGTGTAGCGGCGCGTCATGCGCTCGATCTCGGATTGCGACAGCTTGCGCGGGTCGACCCGGATGCCGCCCTTGGCGCCGCCGTACGGCAGGTTGACCGCGGCGTTCTTGACCGACATCCAGGCGGCCAGCGCCATCACTTCCGACAGCGTCACGTCCTGGTGGAAACGCACACCGCCCTTGCCCGGACCGCGCGACGTATTGTGCTGCACGCGATAACCCTCGAAATGGGCCACGCTGCCATTGTCCAACTCGATCGGCACATCCACGATCAGCGAGCGCTTGGGGCGCTTCAGGGTCTCGACCCAGCGCGCCAGCGAACCGAGGTACGGCGTGACCCGGTCGACTTGTTGCAGGTAATTACCCCAGGGGCCGAGATCGTCGGCATTCAGATAAGACGGCAAGGCATGGGTGGGAGTTTGAGACATGAACATGCTCTCCTGACAAAGTTGCGCCATTTTATCCACAACCTAAACGTGTCCCCATATTTTATAAAAATATTTTTATTGGTGACGCATTAATGGCATCCGATTCGCGCCTGGCGCCCGGCCTGCCGGAACGCTGCGTCTATCCTAGTCCTCCCAACCGGCAGCGTCCACCCTGCCGCCGGCGCCGGCACGCGCCCATGAAAAAACCCGCCCCATGCCGGTTGCAGGCATGCGGGCGGGCCGGGTATCACGGCCAGGCAGGTCGCGCCGCTCAGGCGGACAACAATTGCCAGGCCAGGCGGGCCGCCGCGCGGGCGCCGTGACCATCGATGTCGAACCGCGGGTTGTACTCCGCCATGTCGGCCAGCCGCAGCTTGCCGCTGGACTTGACCCGCAGCACGATCTCCTCCACCACCGCCATCGGCACCCCGTACGGCGCCGGCGCCGACACGCCCGGCATCACCGCCGCCGGCAGCACGTCCAGGTCGATGGTCAGGTACACGTGACGGGCCCGCGCCAGCAAGGCGTCGACATTGGCCAGCCGCGCCGCCAGGTGACGCTCCTGCATGTCGCGGTCCTCGACCCACACCGCGCCCACTTCGGCCGCGCGCGCATACAACGCCGGCGTATTGGCCAGCCGCGACACGCCCAGGCAGGCATATTGCAGCCCCAGCCCCTGCGCCTCGCAGTAATGCGCGATCTGGTCGAACGGCGTGCCGGAACTGCCCGGCCGGCCGGTGCGCAGGTCGAAATGCGCGTCCAGGTTCAGCACCAGCACCGGGCCTTCGTCGCCGCGCTCGGCCAGCCAGCGCGCCAGGCCCTGGAAGCTGCCCCAGGCGATCTCGTGGCCGCCGCCCAGCACCAGCGGCCGGGCGCCCTGGCCCAGCAGGCCGGCCACCGCCAGGCCCAGGCGTTCCTGCGCGTCTTCCAACTGGTCGCCCTCGCAGGCCACATCGCCCGCGTCCAGCAGGCGGGCCAGGCCATGCGCGGGCAAACCCGCCATGTATTTGCGGATCGCGGCAGGGCCGGCGGCCGCGCCGACGCGCCCCTGGTTGCGGGCCACCCCCGCATCGCAGGCAAAGCCCAGCAACACCGCTTCACCGGCCGCCGGCGACTGGCCCGCGGCAGGCTCGACGATGTGCGCCAGGCGGCGCGTGTCGCCGCGCTCGGCGCTGTCGTCGCGCGCGGTCCACAGGCTTCTGTCCAGTTGTGCCACCGTCATGCCGCCCCCTGCCCCGCGCTCAGCACCGCCTGCAGGAACTCGCGGGTACGCGCTTCGCGCGGCTGGCTGAAGATGACCTCGGGCGCGCCCGATTCCAGGATCACGCCGCCGTCCATCACCGCCACCACGTCGGCCACGTCGCGGGCAAAGCCCATTTCGTGCGTCACGACCATCATGGTCATGCCTTCGCGCGCCAGCAGCTTCATGACCTGCAGCACTTCGCCCACCAGTTCCGGATCCAGCGCCGAGGTCGGCTCGTCGAACAGCATGACCTTGGGCTGCATCGCCAACGCACGGGCGATCGCCACGCGCTGCTTCTGGCCGCCCGACAGGCTGGCCGGCATCGCCGCCATCTTCTGCGCCAGGCCGACCTTGCGCAGCAGGTCCTCGGCCAGCGCGTTGGCTTCGTCGCGCCCCATGCCGCGCAGCGTGCGCGGCCCGACGGTGACGTTGTCCAGCACCGACAGGTGCGGAAACAGGTTGAAGCCCTGGAACACCATGCCGACCTGCATGCGCAGGCGGTTCAGCGCGGCCTCGGGCAACAATTCTCCTTCGTTCTGCAGCGTCTGGCCACAGATCTCCACGATGCCGCCCTGGGCCACTTCCAGCCCGTTGCAGCAGCGCAGCAGCGTGCTCTTGCCCGAGCCGCTGGGGCCGATCACCACCACCACCTGCGACGGCAGCACATCGAAGTCGATGCCGCGCAGCACGGCGTGGTCGCCGTAGGATTTCTGCAGGCCGCGGATGCGGATCATTTCTTGCGGATTCACGGCGTTCATTGCACCATCCCCCCGGCGCGCAGGCGTTGCTCGATCCTGCGCAGAATCAACATGGCGGCCGTGGTCAGGACCAGGTAGATCAGCGCCACCACCAGATAGGTTTCCAGCGAGCGGTACGACACGCTGATGATCTTCTGCCCTTCGTGCATCAGGTCATGGATGGTCAACAGCGACACCAGCGCCGAATTCTTGATCAGCGCGATGAACTCGTTGCCCAGCGGCGGGATCATGCGCACCACCGCCTGCGGCAGGATGATGATGCGCATGGCCTGGCCCGACGACATGCCCAGCGAACGCGCCGCCTCGGTCTGGCCGCGGTCGACCGACTGGATCGCGCCGCGCACGATTTCCGACACATAGGCGCCGGAATACATGCCCAGCCCCAGCACGCCGCAGGCAAACGCCGGCAGCGTCACGCCGAACTGCGGCAGGCCGAAGAACCAGATGAACAACTGCACCAGCAGCGGCGTGCCGCGAAAGAACAGCAGGTAGACGCTGCACAGGTTGTAAAGAATGCGGCGCTGCGGATTGAGACGGCCGACGCCGACCAGCAGGCCGATTACACAGCCCAGCAGCAAGGCGCCGGCGGTCACCTCGACGGTGACCACCGCGCCGCGCAGCAGCGCGTCGAAATCGGCGAAGACGGGAGCGAAATCCAGGTTCATTTGGCGGGCGCCTCGAACCACTTGTTGACGATGGCCTGATACGTGCCATCGGCCTTGATCTTCTTGAGCGCTTCATTCAGGCCGCGCGTCAGCTCCGGCTTGCTCTTGGGCACGGCGATACCGTAATCCTCGGTCGTGATCTGGTCGGCCAGCACCGTCAGGTCGGTGGTGCTCTGGGCGAACAGCTTGGCGGCCGGCTTGCCGGTCACGGCGGCATCGGCGCGGCCGATCTGCACCAGGTTGAACATCTCCTGGTTCTTCTCGACCTCGACGCGCTGCACCGCCGGGAAGTGTTCTTTCAGGTAGTTGACCGACTTGGTGCCGACCTGCACCGAGACCTTGCGGCCGTCCAGGTCCTTCAGGGTCTTGACCGGGCCGTCCTTCTTGGTCAGCACCACCAGGCCGCCGGCATAGTACGGGTCGGTGAAGTCCACCACCTTGCTGCGCTCGGGCGTGATGTAAATGGCCGACACCGCGATGTCGGCGCGGCCGGCCTGCAGCGCGGGAATCAGGCCCTTGAAGTCGATGTCGATCCATTCGATCTTCTTGCCCATGGCGGCGGCCAGGGCTTCGACCAGATCGATGTCAAAGCCGGTGCGCTTGCCATCCTTGACGAACTCCATGGGCGGGAAGGTGGCGTCGGTCACGGCGCGGATGGTTTCCTGGGCGTGGGCGGTGCCCAGGTTCCAGGCCAGGCCCAGGGTCAGGGCGGCGGTCAGCAGGGTGCGGCGAGTAGTCATGGCGAATCCTGAAAGAAGTAAGTGAAGGCGGATACGAACAGCGATACGGCGTCTAGAGATGAAGCGGGAGTGGCGGGTACAGCAAGGAATCCGGGTACGGGCGGCGTCAATGCGCCTGGAGCTTGCCCGAGATGCGGCGGGCGGCGGCCACGGTCAGGTCGATGAAGGCCTGCGGCCGCTGGGCCGCGCGGGTGGAAGGCGCCATCAGCGTGATCGAGGCCACCGCCTGATTGGCGCGCTGGAAGATCGGCACGCTCACCCCCCAGACCCCGGCATCGACTTCGCTGTCGGTCACGGCATAGCCCTGGGCGCGGATGGCCTCCAATTCGTCGGCCAGGCGCGCCGGGTCCACGCCCGACTCCCTGGCCAGCACCGTCAGGGCGGCCTGCAAGCGCGCCGCCGGCATGAAGGCCAGCAGCGACTTGGCCGAGGCGCCGCGCGCCAGCGGCAGGCCGCGCCCTTTGGTGAATGAACACCGCAACGGATGCTGGCTTTCGACCATGTCCAGGCACACCGCCTGGTCCTTGACCGCCACCAGCAGGCCGATGGTCTCGCCCGACGCGGCGGCCAGCGCCGCCATGTCCGGCTGTGCTTCGTGGATCAGGAAGGACGACTGGTCAAAGCCCCAGGCCAGTTGCACGCACAACGGGCCGGGACCGTATTCGCCCTCGTGCTCGCCGACAAAACCCCAGCGCTTGAGCAACGCCACCTGCCGATACAGGGTGCTTTGGGCCAGCCCGGTCTTTTCCGCCAGCGCGGCGATGCTCAAGGGGCCGTCGTGCCGGGCCAGGGTGGCCAACACATACAGCACGCGGTCCGCGCCCGCCCCGACCGACTGATCCATCACAAACACTCCTGAGTTGATGGACGCGAGATTATCAATTTATGGTGTTAAGCCATTAATTTTTTCCCATTAATTAAGAATTCACAGGGAAAACCCCAAAAAATGGCCCTCTGATCCGCGCCAGCAACCGCTCGCCGCCACCGAAACGGGTGATTCTCCCCCCTCGCCCGACCGCCCATGAAAAAACCCGCCGGGCAGGCGGGTCGGACAGGCACGCGGCGGCGGCGCGGCTCAGGGCACGGCAGGCTGATCGTAGTCGTTCAGGCGGACTCCGGAAACGCCGCCCACGCTGGGCGCTGCCTTGGGGCTGCGCGCGGGCTCGACCGGGGCCGGCGCGGGCGGCGGCGCGGCCGCCGTGCCGGCCAGACCGGTTTCGGCCGCGGGCGCGCCCGCCGCCTCCGGCGCGGTCGACGCATTGGCGCGGCGCGCCCGCTTGGCAGCCTCCTGCTGCGCGATCAAGGCCTGGAGCTCGGCGGCCAGCTTGGTCGACTTGCCGGTGGTGGCCCAATCGGATGCGTCCTGCCCTTTGGTGTCGCGTGTGGTGGGGTCGGCCCCCGCCCTCAGCAACAATTCGACCATGGCCCGATTGCCCGACAGCGCGGCCATCATCAGCGGCGTCTCGCCATGGGGCGCGGGCGCATTCACCATCGCCTTGTTGTCCAGCAGCAGCCGCGCCATCGCCAGTTGCCCCTTGGACGCGGCATAGTGCAGCGGCGTCCAGCCCAGGCGGTTGACCTGCGCGCCGCGCGCCATCAGGCTGCGGGCGCGATCGACCTGGCCGGCGATGGCCAGGTACATCAGCGGGGTCTCGCCGGCCGGATTCTCGGCATTGACGTCGGTGCGCGGATTGGCCGCCAGCACGTCGAAAACCTTCCAGGCGCCGTCCACCACCGCCCGCATCAGGGCCGGCTGGCCGTTGCGGTAGCGCACGTTGGGATCGGCGCCCTGCGCCAGCAGCTCATTGATCTCGCCCGTGTAATCGTTGGCGACATAAACCCACCAGTCCGCAGGATTGGCCGCCGCCTGGGCGGCCGGCGCCGCCATGGCGACAGACAGCGCCAGCAGCGCGCCGCGGCAGTGGGAAACAAGGCGATGACGGGAAAACGCGGTGCGGGCAGCCATGGCAATCCTGATAAATCACTTTAGATATTTAACTTCAGATTATCGCTTTATCTTACTGAAAAGATTAAAGAAATTATCGGTTGAGGCGCGTGCCACCTCGGCCACGCTGATGCCTTTCAAGTCGGCGATCTTCTCGGCCACGTGGATCACCTTGGAGGGATCGTTGAGCTTGCCGCGATACGGCACGGGCGCCAGGTACGGCGAATCGGTCTCGATCAGCAGGCGGTCCAGCGGCACCTTGGCGGCCACCTCATGCACCACGTGCGCGTTCTTGAACGTCACGATGCCGGACAACGAGATATGAAAATTCTGGTCCAGCGCGGCCTGGGCCACTTCCCAGGTCTCGGTGAAACAGTGCATCACGCCGCCGACCTCGGCCGCGCGTTCCTCGCGCAGCATGCGCACCGTGTCCTCGGCCGAGGCGCGCGTATGCACGATCAGCGGCAGCCCGGTGTCGCGGGCCGCGCGGATGTGACGGCGGAAACGCGCGCGCTGCCAGTCCAGCGGTTCGGACAGACGGTAATAGTCGAGTCCGGTCTCGCCAATCGCCACCACCTTGGGGTGGGCCGACAGGCGCGCCAATTCCTCGGGCTCGGGATCGGGCGTGTCTTCATAATCGGGATGCACCCCGACCGAGGCCCACAGATTGGGCTGCGGCTCGACCAGCGACATCAGGCCCGGCCATTCGGGCATATTGACGCTGACCACCAGGGCGTGGGTCACCTGGTTGGCGGCCATCCGTTCGAGAATCGCGGGCAGGTCGGCCGCCAGCTCGGGGAAGTTCAAATGGCAGTGTGAATCGACGTACATGAGGTTTGGATCAGGATTGGCGCGCCGCCGCGGCGGCCGCCCGGACAGGGCGGGCCGCAGCGTCACGCCGGGTTATGCCTGGCAGGATAGCACCACGCGCTGCAGCGTCGCGTGGGCGAAAAGCTTGCCATTCAGGGGGTGCGTGGCCAGCGCGCGCTGACGCGTCAGCCAACGCGCGGCTTCGGCGGCGCGCGCGGGGTTCATGCGCCGCGCCACCTCGGCCACGGCCGCCCCCAGCGCCGGAAAATAGCGCACCGGCGCGCCCGCGGCGGCCAGCATCAGGTCGGTGTACAGGCGCTGCAAGGCGTCGATCCACTCGCTGGGTGCGACCTTCTCCAGGACTTCGGCCAGGGTGCCGACGTCGGGCGCCTGGCCCTTGGCCAGGGGGCCGACCAACTGCGTCAACCACGGCGGGCAGGCGGTTTCCGCGTGCTGCGCCAGGCGCAGCGCCGCCAGCGGCGCACCGCCGGCAGCCGCTAGCCATTCACGCGCCGGCTCCACGCTCTGGTCGCGCAGCCATTGCAAGGCGGTGTCGGGGTCGGGCGCCGGCAACGGCAGGCGACGGCAGCGCGACACCAGCGTCGGCAGCAGGCGGTCGGGCGCGTCCGCCACCAGCAGGAACACCGTGTGCGGCGGCGGCTCTTCCAGCACCTTGAGCAGGGCATTGGCCGACACCACGTTCAACGCGTGCGCCGGATACAGCAGCGCCACACGCCAGCCGCCGCGATGGGTGGCGGTGTTGAACCAGGATTCCAGCGAGCGGATCTGGTCGATGCGGATTTCCTTGGACGGCGCCTTCTTGGCGGTGCCGGTGGCCGGCTCGGCCTCCTCCGACGCCTCGGCGGCGTCGGCGCCCTCCTCGACCGCCACGGCCTCGGGCCGGATGCGGCGCAGGTCCGGGTGGTTGCCGCTGGCGAACCAGGCGCAGGCGGCGCAATGGCCGCAGGCCAGGCCGTCCTGCGGCGTCTCGCACAACAGGCTGGCGGCCGCGGCCACTGCGAAATCGAGCTTGCCGATGCCGGCCAGGCCATGCACCAGCCAGGCATGGGCGAAGCGCTCGCGGTTGCCGAGCCAGGCGCGCGCCGTCTCCATCTGCCAGGGCAGGAACTGGGGCGCGCTCATGGACGGGCCGCCACCAGCTCGCGCAGCCCGGCTTCGAGCTCGGCGCGGATCTCGGGAATCGCCCGGGTCGAATCGATCACACGGATGCGGTCGGGTTCGGCCGCAGCGCGGGCCTGATAGGCCGCGCGGGTGCGCTCGAAGAAAGCCGCGCCTTCGCGCTCGAAGCGATCCGGCTCGCGGGCGTCGGCCAGGCGCGCGCGCGCCACGTCCAGCGGCACGTCAAACAGCCAGGTGCGGTCGGGCCGGCCCGCCTGCATCCAGGTTTCCAGCGCCGCCACGCGCGCGGCGCCCAGGCCGCGGCCGCCACCCTGGTAGGCATAGGTGGCGTCGGTGTAGCGGTCGCACACCACCCACGCGCCGCGCGCCAGCGCCGGCTCGATCACCTGGTGCAGGTGTTCGCAGCGCGCGGCGAACATCAGCAGGGTCTCGGTATCCAGGCCCATCGGGTCGGTCAACACCAGCGCGCGCAGCTTTTCACCCAGCGGCGTGCCGCCGGGTTCGCGCGTCGACACCACCTCCCGGCCCTGGCCGCGCAGGAAATCGGCGATCCAGCCCGTGTGCGTGCTCTTGCCGGCGCCATCCACCCCCTCCAGCGTAATGAAGCGTCCGCGTGAGGTCATGGCTGTTGTCCTTGTGCTGGCGCCGGATTGCCGTCCGGCGCGGGGGGAGAGACCGGCTCCGGTTCGGGAGCCGGCGCGGGCGGCTTGCCGGCGGGAGCCGGCCGCGCCGCCGGGGTCTGCCCCAGGATATAACGGGAAACATTGCGGTTGTGCTCGGACAGGTTCGCCGAGAACTCGCTGGTGCCGTTGCCGCGCGACACGAAAAACAGGAACTTGTGTTGCTCGGGCTGCACCGCCGCCAGCAGCGCCGCGCGGCCAGCCGCTGCGATCGGCGTGGGCGGCAGGCCCGGGCGCGTATAGGTGTTCCAGGGCGTGTCGGTCTGCAGGTCGCGCTTGCGGATGCGGCCCTGATAGTTTTCGCCCATGCCGTAGATGACCGTGGGATCGGTCTGCAGCAGCATGCCGATCTTCAGACGGTTGGTGAACACGCCCGCGACGCGGCGGCGGTCGGGGCCGTGCCCGGTCTCCTTTTCGATGATGGAGGCCAGCACCAGCGCCTCGTAGGGCGTGGACAGGGGCAGGTCCGCCTGGCGCTTGGCCCAGGTCTCATCGAGAATGCGCTGGCCTTCCTGGTAGGCGCGCCGCAACAGGTCGAAATCGGTGCTGCCCGGCGTGAAGATGTAAGTATCGGGAAAAAACATCCCTTCCGGATGCTTGACGTCCGAGCCCAGGCGTTCCATCAGGGCCTCGTCGCTGATATCGCCGAGGGTCTGCTTGATGTCCGGGTTCTCGCGCAGCGCCTGGCGGATCTGGCGGAAAGTCCAGCCTTCCAGGAAGGTGATCTGGCGCTGGGTCATGTCGCCGCGCGCCATGCGCTCGAGCAGCAGCCAGGGCGTATCACCATTGATGGCCTGGTAGCCGCCGGCCTTGATCAGCTTGTCCTGCTCGGACAGGCGCGCCATCCAGACGAAACCCGGTTCCCACATCGGTACCCCGGCGGCGTTCAAGGCGCGCGCGACGGTGCGCGGGCTGCTGCCCGGGTCCACCACGAAATCGATCCTGTCGGCCGCCAGGTGCAGGGGCCGGTGCATCCAGTGCCAGGCCGCGCCCGCCGCCGCGGCGGCGGCCAGCACGATGAGCAGGAGGAACCACAGGACATAAAAACGGAGTCGCTTCTTCATAAGTGGGGGAAGTTTAATGGATCGCGCGGCCCTCTCGCGACAAAACCAGGGCCGGAGTGTGTCGCGCACCCCTTTGCCGCGCGCGGGCATGGACCTGCCAAAGAGGGAACGCAGCTATCATCAGGCCTTTGATGACGATTCACGGGCCCACGCAGCCATGCATGCTTTCTTTTCTTCGATCCCGGCGCGCGCCGAAGGTTGCGCGCAATGCGCCCCTCTGGACGACTTTGCCGTCGTCGGGGCCAGCGGCGCCGACGCACTGACCTTCCTGCACGGCCAACTGACCCAGGACGTCACCGGCCTGCCCGCCGATGCCGCCCGCCTGGCCGGCTATTGCACCGCCAAGGGCCGCCTGCTGGCCACCCTGGTCATGTGGCGGGGCGCCGACGCCGCCGAAGACGCGCCCCAGTTGTACGCCCTGGTACGCCAGGACCTGGCGGCGGCCCTGGTCAAGCGCCTGTCGATGTTCATCCTGCGCGCCAAGGCCAGGCTCGCGCCCACCGCCCTCCACGCTGCCGGCGTGCAGGCCGAGCCGGCGCAATTGGCCGCGCTCGAAGCGGCCGCGGGCGCCCTGCCGCGCGCGCCCTGGCAACGCGCCGAATTGCCCTCGGGTACCTGGATCGCCGCGCCCGCGGCCGGCGCCGCGCTGCGCTGGTGGTGGATCGCCTCGGACGCGCAACTGGCCGCCGCCGCGCCACTGGCCGCCGTCCTCGGCCGGGCGCCGGCCGGCCAATGGCACGCCGCCGACCTGGCGGCCGGCATCCCCTGGATCACCAGCCCGACTCAGGACGTCTTCATTCCGCAAACGGTCAACCTGGACCTGATCCAGGGCGTCAGCTTCACCAAGGGCTGTTATCCCGGCCAGGAAGTGGTGGCGCGCAGCCACTACCGCGGCACGGTGAAACGCCGCATGGCCTACGGCACCCTTGCCGGCGCCGACGCGGACGGCGCGCCGCTGGCTGGCCAGGACGTGTTCGACGCCACCCAGCCAGGCGAGCCCGTGGGCCGCATCGTCGACGCGGCCCGCGCCGACGGCAAGGTCGCGGTGCTGTTCGAAACCACGCTGGCCGCCCTGCCGCAAGGCGACCTGCGGCTGGGCGCGGCCGACGGCCCGCGCATCGCCGCCGCCCCGCTGCCCTACGCGATCACGCCGTAGCGCCGGGGCGGTGTCAGACCACGGTGCCGAACACGGCACCGACACCGGCCGTTACCGCCATCGCCAGCGCCCCCAATATCGTCACCCGCAACGCCGCCGGCCCCTTGGGGGCGCCACCGGCCCTGGCCGCCAGCGCCCCCAGACAGGCCAGACAGGCCACCGACGCGCCAATCACCCAACCGATCAGCGACGGCATCGGCACCAGCGCCGCCACCGCCAACGGCAATGCCGCGCCACCGGCGAACGACGCCGCCGAGGCCAGCGCCGCCTGCACCGGCCGGGCGCGGTTGTGCAGTGAAATGCCAAGCTCGTCGCGCGCATGGGCATCGAGCGCATCATGGCGCGTCAATTGCTGCGCGACCTGCTCGGCCAGATCGTGCGACAGTCCCCGTTCGACATAGATTTCGACCAGCTCTTCGAGTTCTTCGCCGGAATTGCGCTTGAGCGAACGCTGTTCCATGCGCAGATCGGCCGCCTCGATATCGGCCTGCGAGCGTACCGAGACATATTCGCCGGCGGCCATCGAGAGCGCGCCGGCCACCAGGCCGGCCAGGCCGGATGTCAGTATGGCTTCGTGCGAGGCCTGGGCCGCCGCCACCCCGGTGATGAGGCTGGCGGTGGACACGATGCCGTCATTGGCGCCCAGCACGGCGGCCCGCAGCCAGTTGCTACGAAAAATTCGATGGTGTTCTTTGGAAGGCATTGCCCGTGAACCTGTTCAAGGCGCGACAGAGCTTGCGGCGGCGGCCCGCCGCAAGCGGCTCAACGCGGCGTCACACGCACCGCGGTGAGCAAGCCTATCACGCAAAGGGCGGCCTGTTCGCCTTCATAGGCATGCACTTCGACCTGGCAGATCGACAGGCGCTTGCCGGGCTTGACCACACGGCCGCTGGCCACGTAGCGCTCGCCCTTGGCCGGCGCCAGGAAGTTCATCTTGAACTCCGAGGTCAGCACGTCCTCGCCCGGCTGGAACAGGCTGAAGGCGGCATAACCGCCGGCCGAATCGGCAATGGTGGTGGAGATGCCGGCGTGCAGGAAGCCGTTCTGCTGGCACAGGTCGGCGCGGTATGGCAGAACGATGTCCACCCTGCCCGGTTCGACCACGTCCAGGCTGGCGCCGAGCAGTTGCATGATGCTCTGCCGCTCGAAGCTGGCCCGGACCCGCCCGGCCGGGTCGACATGCGTGGCGGGCGTGACCATGTCAGTCCTGGTCGCGCTTGACCAGATTGACGATGCTGGAGAAATCCAGCCGGCCCGAGCCGCCCGCGCTGTGCAGCGAATACAGGTTGCGCGCCAGCTCGCCCAGCGGGATCGAGGCGCGCGCCGACAGCGCCGCCTCGGCCGCCAGGCCCAGGTCCTTGAGCATCAGGTCGACGCCGAAGCCGCCCGCGTAGCCCTTGGAGGCCGGAGCATGCTCCATCACCCCGGGCCAGGGGTTGTACAGCTCGGTGGCCCAATTGCGGCCCGAACTCTTGGCGATGATGTCCGACAGGACCTTGGGATCGAGGCCGTTGGCCACGCCCAGCGCCAGCGCCTCGGAAGTACCGGCCATGAGGATGCCGAGCAGCATGTTGTTGCAAATCTTGGCGACCTGACCGGCGCCGGCGGCACCAGCGTGGAAGATGTTCTTGCCCATCTTCTCCAACACCGGGCGGGCGCGCTCGAGCGCCGCGGCCTGGCCGCCGACGATGAAGGTCAGCGTGCCCGCGGCGGCGCCGCCCGTGCCGCCGGACACCGGCGCGTCGATCATGGCGATGCCACGCACCTCGGCCGCCTGCGCCACCTTGCGGGCCGACTCCGGGGCAATGGTGCTGCACTCGATCACCAGCGCGCTGGACGGAATCTTGCCCAGCAGGTCCTGGTCCAGGTACAGGCCTTCGACGTGCTTGCTGGCCGGCAGCATCGAAATCACCACCTCGGCCCCCTTGACCGCCTCGGCAGCCGAGCCCGCCGCCTTGGCGCCCGCGTCGGTCAGCACCTTGACCGCCGCCGGCACCAGGTCGAACACCGTCAGGCTGTGGCCGGCCTTGACCAGATTCAATGCCATGGGCGAGCCCATGTTGCCCAAACCGATAAACGCGATACTGCTCATGATGTCCTGTCTCCTGTTGCTATTGCTGTAGGTATGAAATCAGTGTTGCGACGCGATGCCGGCCCGCTTGGCGGCGACCGTCAGCGGCCTTCCTTGCCCAGGTCGTCCAGCGGATGCGGCTGGCCTTCGGGCCAGGGCTCCTCGAAGAACTTCTGCACCCAGGCATCGCTGGCCACGTCCAGCACCGCGGGATTCCAGCGCGGCTTCTTGTCCTTGTCGATCAGCAGCGCGCGGATGCCCTCGGCAAAGTCACCGTGCGCGGCGCAATGCAGCGCGGCGATGTACTCGGTGCGGAACACGTCGTCCAGCGACCGCAGCCGCATACGCTGCTGCAGCGCGAACGACAGCCGCAGCGAACCCGGCGAGCCGGCCAGCATGGTGCTGGCGGCGCGCGCCAGCCAAGGGTCTTCATGGTTTTTCAGCGCCGCCAGTTCCTCGTAGATCTCGTCCAACCGGTTGCCGCTGCACAGGCTGTTGATCATGAACGAGTGCTGGCGCAGATGACCGCTTTCCAGCGGCGTCTGCGGCTCGAGCGCCGTCAGGGCGCGCCGCAGCAGGCCGTCGTTGATCGAGCGCGGCGCAATCGCGTCCTCGGCGCCGCCGGCGGCCTGGCCGGCCCAGGGCTGCTCTTCGAGCGAGGCCAGCAACTTGGGCCAGTCCTCGTGGTTCAGGCGGAAATCCGCCAAGCCGGCGAAAAACGCGTCGGCGGTGTTGATCTGCGCGCCGGTCAGCGCCAGGAACACCCCGATACGGCCGGGCATGCGGTTGAGCAGCCAGCTGCCGCCCACGTCCGGGAACAGGCCGATCGAGATTTCCGGCATCGCCAGGCGCGAGCTCTCGCTGACCACGCGGTGGCTGGCCCCCATCATCAGGCCGATGCCGCCGCCCATGACGATGCCGTGGCCCCAGCACAGCACCGGCTTGGGGTAGCTGTGGATGCGGTAGTCCAGGCGATACTCGTGCTCGAAGAAACGGCGCGCGTAGGCATTGCCCCAGGCCCCCTTGCCGGCGTTCTCGGTCATGCTGCGGTACAGGCCGTGCAGATCGCCCCCGGCGCAGAAGGCCTTGTCGCCCGCCCCCTGCAACACCACCAGGGCAATCGCCGGATCGCGCGCCCAGGCGTCCAGGCGCTCGGCCAGCAGGTCGACCATCTCCAGCGACAAACCGTTCAGGGTCTGCGGCGAGTTCAGCGTCGCGATCCCGAAGCGCATTCCATTGGCGGCGGCCCTTTCTTCGAACAGCACCGGTGCATTCATCTTATGTCGGCTCCTTTTTCCAACAATTGGCGGGCGATGATCACGCGCATGATCTCGTTGGTCCCCTCCAGAATCTGATGTACGCGAGTATCGCGCACCAGACGCTCCAAGGGATAGTCCCGCAGGTAGCCGTAGCCGCCGTGGATCTGCTGGGCATCCAGGCATATCTGGAAACCCATGTCGGTGGCGAAGCGCTTGGCCATCGCACAGTAGGTGGCCGCGTCCGCCGCCCCCGCGTCCAGCTTGCAGGCCGCCAGCCGCACCATCTGGCGCGCCGCCACCAGGTGGGTGGCCATGTCCGCCAGCTTGAACTGCAGCGCCTGGAATTCCGCCAGGCGGCGGTTGAACTGGCGCCGCTCGTCCATGTAGCGGCGGGCGGCGTCAAGCGCGCCCTGGGCCGCGCCGACCGAGCAGGTGCCGATGTTGATACGGCCGCCGTCCAGGCCTTTCATGGCGATCTTGAAGCCCTCGCCCTCCTCGCCCAGCAGATTGCCGGCCGGCACGCGTACGTTCTCGAACACGATCGGACGGGTGGACTGGCTGTTCCAGCCCATCTTCTCTTCCTTGCGGCCGTAGCTGATGCCTTCGCTGTCGGCCGGCACCGCGAACGCGCTGATGCCGCCCGCGCCCTCGCCGCCGCTGCGGGCCATCACCACCAGCAGGTCGGTGTCGCCCCCGCCGGAAATGAAGGCCTTGGCGCCGTTGAGCACATAGTGGTCACCCTGGCGCTGCGCGCGGGTCGAGAGCGATGCCGCATCGGAACCCGCGCCGGGTTCGGTCAGGCAGTACGACGCCAGCTTCTGGCCGCTGGCCAGCAGCGGTCCCCAGGCCTCGCGCAGGGCCGGCTGGCCCCACTTGCCCACCATCCAGGTAGCCATGTTGTGGATCGTCAGGAACGCCGTGGTCGACGGATCGACGGCGGCCATTTCCTCGAACACCAGGGTGGCGTCCAGGCGCGGCAACCCCAGGCCGCCGATGTCCTCGCTGGCATAGATGGCGCAAAAGCCCATCTCGCCGGCGCGCGCGAATGCCTCCTTGGGAAAGATGCCCTCGGCATCCCAGCGCGCCGCGTGCGGCGCCAGTTCGCCTTCGGCGTAGTCGCGCGCGGCCTGCGCGAACGCGCGCTGCTCGTCGGTCAGTTCCAAGTCCACAGCCTGTCTCCTGATGTCATCGGTATTGTCTGTTGGCGTTGCTGCCGTCTCGTGAACGCCAACCGGGTCATTTTGACATGACGTTGACGTAAACGTAAGTGTGCGGCGCAGTCAATGTTACGCCGGAAGCGCCAGCGCGATTTGTCCCATTGATGACAATGTGGCGGCGTCCCGCCCCCGGCACCCGCGCCCGCCGCCGATGGCGGGCCCGTTCCGGTCCACCGGGCAGAGATCCGCGCCTACAGCAGCCCGGCCGGACGCACCCGCCCGTTGCGGGCGGTCTTGGCGCGGCGGTGCTCGGCGCGGCGGCGGCGCGACTCTTTCGGATCGAAACTCAAGCCGCGATAGATCTCGACCCGGTCGCCGTCGGCCAGCGGCGTGCCGGGCGCGACCGGCCGGCCGTACACGCCCACCCCCCGCTCCCAGGGCTGGACCACTGGAAAGGCCTGGGCGAAACCGCTGGCGACGAGCGCATCGGCCACGGTCGAACCGGCAGGCAGGCGCAGTTCACGCAGCCAGACCTGGGCCGGCAAGGCATAGCAGACCGACACCCCGATCTGCCCGTGGGCGCTGGCCTCACTCGCCATACTTGGCCTGCGCGCGCTTGGTGAAGGAATCGATGAAACTGGTGGCGATGCGGTTGAACACCGGCCCCACCACCATTTCCAGCGCCCGGTTGGAAAAGGCGTATTCCATGGTGAACAGCACCTTGCAGGCGTCTTCGGCCAGGGCCTGGAACTCCCAGTGCCCCTCCAGGCTGGAGAACGGCCCGTCGACCAGTTCCAGGTCGATGCGGTCGGGATAGACATGCCGGTTGCGCGTGGTGAAGCGCTGCTTCATGCCCGCGAAACTGATCAGGATGGACGCCTGCATACCGTGCTCGTCGCGGCTTTGCACCTCGGCGCCGCCACACCACGGCATGAACTCGGGGTATTTCTCCACGTCGGCCACCAGGTCGAACATCTGTGCGGCGCTGTAAGGCACCAGGACGGATCGTTGTACTTTGTGCATCGACTATCGCAAATGGCTAGAATGATAGGATTTTACCGGCACCGCGCCATCCGGGGGCGCAAGCAAGGACAGATGGGCCTTTTGGCCCCGACAAGATGAGCATTATCGATAATCGCAAGGCCTCGCACGACTACTTCATCGAAGACCGCTACGAAGCCGGCCTCGTTCTCCAGGGCTGGGAAGTCAAGGCGATCCGCGACGGGCGCGTGCAGCTCAAGGAAAGCTACGTCATCGTGCGCGATGGCGAGCTGTTCCTGCTCGGCATGCACGTCAGCCCCCTGCCCACGGCATCCACCCACATCCATCCCGACGCCATGCGCACGCGCAAGCTGCTGCTCAAGGCCGAGGAAATCAGCAAGCTGATCGGCAAGGTCGAGCAGCGCGGCTACACGTTGGTGCCGCTGAACCTGCATTACAAGAATGGCCGCATCAAGCTCGATTTCGCGCTGGGCCGCGGCAAGAAGCTCTACGACAAGCGCGACACCGCGCGCGAAAAGGACTGGCAGCGCGAGAAAGAGCGCATCATGAAGCACGACACCCGCGCCTCGCGCAAGGACGGCTGAGCGCGCCGCCGGTTCAGGCCGCCGCTGGCAACGGCGCGCGCTCGGCCAGGTTCTCGCCTGGCCCCACCACGCGATTGCGGCCGGCCTGCTTGGCGGCGTACAGCATGCGGTCGGCCCGCTCGAAAAACGCCGGCAGGTTCTCGCCCGGCAGCCAGTCGGCCACCCCGGCGCTGAAGGTATACGCGATCGTGCTGCCGCCATGCGCGCAGGGTGTGCGCCGCACCGAGTCGAGCAGCCGATGCGCCACTTCCATCACGGCATCGCTGCGCATGTCGGCGAACAGCACGCTGAATTCCTCGCCCCCCACCCGGCCCACATGGTCGCCAGTGCGCAACGTGGCCGTGGCCAGCAGGCCGAAGTGGCGCAGCACCGCATCGCCGGCGGCGTGGCCGTGCGTATCGTTGATGCGCTTGAAATGATCGATGTCCAGCAACAGCATCGACAGCGGCCGCCGCGTGCGCAGCGCCTGCGCGCAATAGCGCTCGGCCTGCAGCCACCACGCCTTGCGCGACATCAGCCCGGTCAGGAAATCGGTGCTGGCCTCGTGCTCACGATCGGCCAGCATGCGGTCGTGAATGATCATGATGGTGCCCAGCGTCAGGCACGGCATCGCCAGCACCCCCAGCGTCATGAACACGATGTTCCAGGTAGTCGGCTGCAGCAGGGAATCGGCCTGCGCCACGGAGAAGGCGAACAGCGCCGCACGCAGCGCGCAGGTCAGCCCCGAGATCATCGCCACCGACCAGGCGAAGTAATAGCTGTAGCGCGAGCGATTGGCCGGCAATCCGCGCCACACCGCCGCTGCCACCGCGAACATGAACCCCATCTGCAGCATCGACATGGCGACGATGCGCGGCGCCACTTGGCTGTCCACATAGGTGTATCCAGCCAACGCCAGCCAGGCCGCGGCGCATGCCAGCCCCATCAGGCGGCGTGGCACGCGCTGTCCCAGCAGGCGCCGGATGCCGGTGTAGTAGGCGCATAGCGCCAGGCCGATCAGCGCGTTGGGCAACATGATCGTCAGCCAGCGCGGCGCCTCGGTGGCCTGCAGCCCGAACAGGAAAAACGCCAACAGCGTGAGCAGGTTGGCGCGTATCGTCTCGCGGATCCCCGCCATGCCGCTGCGCGCCAGGGAGCCCAGCACGCATAGCGACAGCACTCCCGCCAGTACTGCAATCGACAGCAAATGCACGGGAGCGATCATGGGCGGAGCGCCTGACGGCGCGCGGTTCAGCTATTGCGGGTGGATTTGACGATGGTCATGGCCGAAGCGATCATGCCGCCCACATCCGCCAGGTTGGCCGGCAGGATCAGCGTGTTGCCTTCCTTGGCCACGTTGCCGAAGGCCTCGACGTAGCGCTCGGCCACCTTCAGGTTGACCGCTTCGTTGCCACCCGGCTGGCGCACCGCCTCGGCCACCTGGGTGATGGCCTTGGCGGTGGCCTCGGCGATCGCCAGCACCGCCGCGGCCTCGCCCTGGGCCTGGTTGATCTGCGCCTGCTTCTCGCCTTCCGAACGGGCGATGGCCGCCTCGCGTTCGCCGGTGGCGATATTGATCTGCTCCTGGCGGCGGCCTTCGGAGGCCGCGATCAGCGCGCGCTTTTCCCGCTCGGCAGTGATCTGCGCCTGCATCGAGCGCAGGATTTCATTGGGCGGCGTCAGGTCCTTGATCTCGTAGCGCAGCACCTTCACGCCCCAGTTCAGCGCCGCCTCGTCCAGCGATGAGACGATGGTGCTGTTGATGGCGTCGCGTTCCTCGAAGGTACGGTCCAGTTCCATCTTGCCGATCACCGAACGCAGCGTGGTCTGCGCCAGCTGCGTGATGGCCGAGATGTAGTTGGACGAACCGTAGGACGCGCGCATCGGGTCGGTCACCTGGAAGTACAGCACGCCGTCCACCTGCAATTGGGTGTTGTCGCGCGTGATGCAGACCTGGCTCGGCACGTCCAGCGGGATTTCCTTGAGCGAATGCTTGTACGACACGCGTTCGATGAACGGGATCACGAAACCCGCGCCCGGCGACAGTACGCGGTCGAACTTGCCCAGCCGCTCGACCACCCAGGCGTGCTGCTGGGGAACGATGGCGATCGCCTTGATAACGATCAGGATCGCCAGCGCGACGATGACGAGCAGGACGATAGTGGAAGTGTCCATCATGGTGTAGTGCCTCTTCTGGAGTGAATGCGGTGACGCGCCTGCCCGCGAAGCCAGGGCGCCTGCTGCGGCCGGCCCCGCCCAGGGCGGATCCGGGTCCTGCTTGGATCGGCCAGCGCGGTCGGTCTGGGCGACCGTCGCTGGCGGTTCCCGGGGGAAATCCCCGCTTCAGCGCGCCGCGCCAGCCGCGCCGCCCTTGGGCGTCAGGACCAGGCGCGTGCCGCGCAATTCGGTAATGATGTGCTCGCCGCCGTGGGGCGGGTGGCCGGCCGCCAGTTCCGCCTGCCAGTGCGCCCCGCGGTACCAGACCCGGGCCGTGCCGTTCTCGGCCCAGGCTTCGACATTGACGGTCTGACCGATATCCAGGTTGACATCGGCGTTGCTGGCGGCGTTGACCTCGCGCTTTTTCAGCACCCGGGTCTTGCGCAGCGCCAGCAGGCCCAGCAACAACACCACGCCGCACGCCACCAGTTGCCATTGCAGGCCGGCCAGCAGCCACGCGGCGATGCCGCCCGCGGCCAGCCCCAGAGCCACCAGCAGCAGGTAGAACGTTCCCGTCGCCAGTTCGCCGATGAGCGCCAGCGCGGCCAGCCCAAGCCAGATCCACATAGTTGAGTTTTACCTGAAAGGATGAGTCGGTCTGCGGATTGTACGTATTTCCGTGACGCAGCGGTGACGCCGAGCCGCGCCCCGCGCAATCGTGCTGGATTATGATGTGCCCTGGCGTCCCGCCGTCCTGGAACCGGACGCCCTGCATTTTCCACGCATCCCTCTCCATGACCGCTGCCATTTCCCCCGTCCGTCCCGTCCTCATCCTGCACACGGGCGACCCGGACGACACGCTCAAGCGCCAGTTCGGCGGCTATGCCGAACAACTCGCGCAGGCCTGCGGCCTGGCGCCCGAAGCCCTCGAAACCGTCGCCGTCCACAACGGCGAGCATCCGCGCGACCCGCACCACTACCGCGCCGCGCTGATCACCGGTTCGCCCGCCATGGTCAGCGACCGCGAACCCTGGAGCGAAGACGCCGCCGCCTGGCTGCGCGCGGCGGCCGCCGCCGACCTGCCCATGTTCGGCATCTGCTATGGCCACCAATTGCTGGCACATGCCCTGGGCGGCAAGGTCGGCTACAACCCGGCCGGCCGCGAGGTCGGCACCCAGACGGTCGAACTGCTGCCCGCCGCCGCCGGCGACAAGCTGCTGGCCGGCCTGCCGCCCACCTTCCCCGCCCAGATGCTGCACGCGCAGACCGTGCTGCAACTGCCGCCCGGCGCCGCCGTGCTGGCGCGTTCCGACCTGGACCCGCACCAGATGCTGCGCATCGGCCGCAATATCTTCTCGACCCAGTTCCACCCCGAATTCAGCCCCGATTTCGTGCGCGCCCACCTCGAGCGCTACGGCCGCCGCTACGCCGCCGAAAATCTCGACGTGCCCGGCCTGTCGGCCAACGTGCGGGCCACGCCGGTATCCGGCGAACTGGTGCGCCGCTTCCTGGATGCCTACGCGCCCGCCTGAGGCGGACGCGCCGGGCAACAACCGGAGTGCGGCGGCGGCCGGTTCAGGAGAACATTGCCAAAAGCGCGCCCATCGGCGCGCTCCAGGAGCCTGACATGAGCCACCCCGCCGCCTTGAGCCAACAGCACGCCGCCGCCGTCGAACGCGCCTGCCGGGCGCTGGAGGCCGAACAGCCCCCCGACCTGAACACGCTGGCCGAGCAGGCCGGCATGAGCCGCTTCCACTTTCATCGCATCTTCAAGGCGGCCACCGGCATCACGCCCAAGGCCTACGCCAACGCGCTGCGCGCCGAGCGCGCCCGCCAGCAACTGCGGCAAAGCCCCAGCGTCACCGATGCCATGTACGGCGCCGGCTTCAATTCCAGCGGCCGCTTCTACGAGGCCGCCCCCGCCATCCTGGGCATGACGCCCACCGCCTTCCGCAAGGACGGCGAAGGCGTCGAGATCCGCTTCGCGGTCGGCCAGTGCACGCTCGGCGCGCTGCTGGTCGCGGCCAGCGACACCGGCATCTGCGAAATCGCGTTGCACGAAGACCCCGAGCAACTGGTGCGCAACCTGCAGGACCGCTTCAAGGCCGCCCGGCTGATCGGCGCCGACCGTGAGTTCGAGCAATGGATGGCGGCGGTGGTCGGCTTCGTCGAGAACCCCTCGGTCGGCCTGCACCTGCCGCTGGACGTGCGCGGCACCGCTTTCCAGCGCCGCGTCTGGGAAGCGCTGCGCGAGATCCCGGTGGGCGCCACCGTCACCTACACCGACATCGCCGAGCGCATCGGCTCGCCACGGTCGGTGCGCGCGGTGGCGCGCGCCTGCGCCACCAACAACATCGCGCTGGCGATCCCCTGCCACCGCGTGGTGCGCACCGACGGCTCGCTGGCCGGCTACCGCTGGGGCATCGAACGCAAGCGCGAACTGATCGAGCGCGAAGCCAGGGCGGCCTGAATCCGGCGCCACGCGGCGCCCCCTTCCTCCGGCGGCGCCACGCCCTCCGCTCCGCCGCTATGCGAGTCGCTGCCCCCAAGGGGGCGTTCCTGCCTTGGGGCGGCTCGGCGAAAAAAAAAGCCCGCGCCATGCCTGGCGCGGGCTTCTTGCATGCGGACCGGCGATTACTTCGCCAGGCGCTGCCAGGTATCGACCACGGTGTCCGGGTTCAGCGACATCGACAGGATGCCTTCATCCTTGAGCCACTGCGCGAAGTCCGGGTGATCGCTGGGGCCCTGGCCGCAGATGCCGACGTACTTGTTGGCCGCCAGGCAGGCCTTGATCGCGCGGCGCAGCATGAACTTGACGGCCTCGTCGCGTTCGTCGAAATCGGCCGCCAGCAGTTCCATGCCGGAGTCGCGGTCCAGACCCAGGGTCAGCTGGGTCATGTCGTTCGAACCGATCGAGAAGCCGTCGAAGTACTGCAGGAACTCGTCGGCCAGGATGGCGTTGGACGGCACTTCGCACATCATGATCAGCTTCAGGCCGTTCTCGCCGCGCGCCAGGCCATGCTTGGCGAGCAGGTTGACCACCTTTTCCGCCTGGCCCAGGGTGCGCACGAACGGCACCATGATCTCGACGTTGGTCAGGCCCATGTCATCGCGCACCTTCTTGAGCGCTTCGCATTCCATGCGGAAGCACTCGGCGAAGTCGTCGGCGATGTAGCGCGAGGCGCCGCGGAAGCCCAGCATCGGGTTCTCTTCCTCGGGTTCGTAGCGCGAACCGCCCACCAGCTTGCGGTACTCATTGGACTTGAAGTCCGACATGCGCACGATCACGGGCTTGGGGTAGAACGCCGCCGCGATGGTGGCCACGCCTTCGGCCATCTTCTCGACGAAGAAGGCGCGCGGGCTGGCATGGCCGCGGGCGGCCGATTCCACCGCCTTCTTGAGCTCGCCGTCGACGTTCGGGTAGTCCAGCACCGCCTTCGGGTGGATGCCGATGTTGTTGTTGATGATGAATTCCAGGCGCGCCAGGCCGACGCCGCCGTTGGGAATCTGGGCGAAGTCGAACGCCAGTTGGGGGTTGCCCACGTTCATCATGATCTTCAGGTCGATGGCCGGCATTTCGCCGCGACGCACTTCCTCGACCTCGGTCTCGATCAGGCCGTCATAGATACGGCCTTCGTCGCCCTCGGCGCACGACACGGTCACGGCCTGGCCTTCCTTGAGCACATCGGTGGCGTTGCCGCAACCGACCACGGCCGGAATGCCCAGCTCGCGCGCGATGATGGCCGCGTGGCAGGTCCGGCCGCCACGGTTGGTCACGATCGCCGAGGCGCGCTTCATGACGGGTTCCCAGTTGGGATCGGTCATGTCGGTGACCAGCACGTCGCCGGGCTGCACCTTGTCCATGTCGGAGATGTCGCCGACTACGCGCACCGGGCCCGAGCCGATCTTCTGGCCGATGGCGCGGCCGGTGATCAGGACCTGGCCGGTGGCCTTCAGGCGGTAGCGCTGCTGCACGTCATTGGCGCCCTGCTGCGACTTCACCGTTTCCGGGCGCGCCTGCAGGATGTAGATCTTGCCGTCGACGCCGTCGCGGCCCCACTCGATGTCCATGGGACGGCCGTAGTGCTTCTCGATGATGACGGCGTAGCGGGCCAGCTCGATGACTTCGTCGTCGGTCAGCGAATAGCGGTTGCGCTCGGACACCGGCACGTCGACCGTGCGCACGGCGCGGCCTTCCGGACGCTCGGGATCGAATTCCATCTTGATCAGCTTGGAACCGATGCGACGGCCGACGATGGGGAAATGGCCCTGGGCCAGCGTGGGCTTGAAGACGTAGAACTCGTCGGGGTTGACGGCGCCCTGCACCACGGTTTCGCCCAGGCCGTACGACGAGGTGATGAACACCACATCCTCGAAGCCCGATTCGGTGTCGATGGTGAACATCACGCCGGCGCTGCCCTTGTCCGAGCGCACCATGCGCTGGATGCCGGCCGACAGGGCCACATCGGCGTGGGCATAGCCCTTGTGCACGCGGTAGGAGATGGCGCGGTCGTTGTAGAGCGAGGCGAACACGTGGCGGATCTTGTCCAGCACGTCGTCGATGCCGACCACGTTCAGGAAGGTTTCCTGCTGGCCGGCGAACGAGGCGTCGGGCAGGTCTTCGGCGGTGGCGGACGAGCGCACCGCGAACGAACCCTTGCCGTCGGCGTCGAGCTTGGCGAAGGCGTCGCGGATCTGGGTTTCGAATTCGGTCGAGAACGGCGCCTCGATGATCCATTGGCGGATCTGCGCGCCGGCGTTGGCCAGCTCGCGCACGTCTTCAGGGTTCAGGGTGGTCAGGCGTTCGGCGATGCGCTTGTCCAGGCCGGAGGCCTTGAGAAAGTCGCGGAAGGCGTCAGCGGTCGTGGCAAAGCCGCCCGGCACGCGGACACCCGCGCCAGACAGCTGGCTGATCATTTCGCCTAATGATGCGTTCTTGCCTCCTACCGAGTCCACGTCCGTCATGCGGAGCTGCTCGAACAAAACAACATACGACATTGAAGTCACCTTTTACAATGGAATGAAAGCGAGTTTGGTCAATGCAGATTCGGCGCCGGCTACCGCCCGGCATTCGCCGATCCGCCTGCGCTGACCAAACTGGCCTTGGACCGCCCTTGGGGTGACTTATAGGGGCCTGATTGTACTCGGAGGAGCACATCCGGCCATCCGCCTGGTTGGAATTTTTACATATGACATCTACCCCGATCGTACGCACGGTATACATCGTTTCCGACAGTACCGGCATCACCGCGGAAACCTTCAGCCAATCGGTGCTTTCCCAGTTCGAGCAAATCGATTTCAAGCCCGTGCGGCTGCCGTTTGTCGACACGCTGGAAAAAGCCGCCGAAGTGGCCATGCGCATCGACCGCAGCGCCCAGGAGGCCGGCGTGCCGCCGATCGTCTTCAGCACCCTGGTCAACCCCGACATCCTGGCGCGAGTTCGCCAGGCGAACGGCATTTTCCTGGATCTGTTCGGCACCTTCGTCAGCCACATCGAGCAGGCGCTGGGCCTGAAATCCAGCCACTCCATCGGCCGCTCGCACATGCAGGCCAATTCGGAAAAGTACCGCAACCGGATCGACGCCATCAACTTCAGCCTGGCGCATGACGATGGCCAGTTCGTCAACCAGCTCGACCAGGCCGACGTCATCCTGGTGGGCGTGTCGCGCTGCGGCAAGACCCCGACCAGCCTGTACCTGGCCATGCAGTACGCGATCAAGGCCGCCAACTTCCCCCTCACCCCGGATGACTTCGAGCGCGGCGTCCTGCCTTCGACCATCGCGCCGCACCGCGCCAAGCTGTTCGGCCTGTCGATCCAGCCCGAGCGCCTGGCCGAGGTCCGCAACGAACGTCGCCCCAACAGCCGCTACGCGCAACTGGAGCAATGCCGCTACGAAGTGGCCGAGGCCGAGCGCATGATGCGCCGCGAAGGCATTTCCTGGCTGTCCACCACCACCAAGTCGATCGAGGAGATCTCGACCACGGTGCTGCAGGAAGTCGGCCTGGATCGCGGCTGAAAACGCCAAGGGCGCGCTGGCGGCGCGCCCTTGGCGGGTGCAAAGCGGGCCGCCCGGCGGCGGTCAGCGGCGCAGCTTGACGCGCTCGCGCGAGCCGGCGCCCCAATACTTCAGCGGCGCCATTTCCTGCTGCGCCAGCGTTTCCGAGTCTTCCATCCGCATGACCTGGGTGCCCACGCTGGAAGAATTGCCGCCCACGCCTTCGATGCTCAGGCGCACGTAGCGCGTCTGCCCCGGCGCCAGATCGAAGGTCACGAATTCGTTTTCACGCATCGTGTCGACGCGATAGGTGCCCGCCGGACGATTGATGAAGAAAAAGCTGCCCGGCTTGGAACGCCCCACCTTGGTGCCGTTGACACGCAGGTACGGTTGGCTCGACAACACGCTGCCAGGCGCTGGCGGCTGGTAGAAATAAATCCGGCCGGTATCCGGCACCATGACGGGAATGTTCGCCGCCACGTCCCGGTAACGGGCGCCGCCGCAACCCGCCAACACCCCCACCGCGATCGCGGCGGCAGCCAGCATCCTGATTCCGCGCTTCATTCGTACAGCTCTCCTGTGATGCGGTTACGCACACTGCGCGTCAGCGCTGGGCACGAACCTGTTTATATTCATTGACGCATGCCCACCGGCAGCGCCACTGGACGAGTCAGCTCGACATAGCCGCGTTCGCCTGGCAAATAACACCCCACCCACTGGCCCGAAGAGGCCACCAGATAGGCTTCGGTTTTCCTGGGGGCCCTGACCACGAACTGCGCCCCCAGGGGCCGATAGACATCCCCTTGCGCAATGGCGCCCACGCGCCGCCATTGCGAAGCGGCCGGCAGCGTCACCTTGGCATCGGCCGGTAGCGCGCCCACCACGGCCCGGGACAGCTGGATCACGCTGCCAGGCTCTGCCGCCGCGACCGGCACCAGGCTGGCCGGCTCGGGCTTGCCGGATGCGCAGCCACCCAACACCATCAGGCTCAGGCTCGCGGCCACCATCACGCGGCCCACGCGGCGAGTCGATGATTGGCCAATGACCGGCGACGACCTCATGGAACACCTCGGGTTGGCAAAATGTGTAAGTATATATATCAATAGCACCGTTTTTCGCGGTCGCGCCAGCCCGCGCCCCAATAAGGCAGGCCGGCCATGTCCTGCCGGGCCGTCTCGGCCGATTCCTCCAGCCGCAGCGCTTGCGTGCCGCTGACAATGCCGGTGCGCACATAGCGGGCCTGCCCGGCTTCCAGCGGCACCGGCAGCGCGGCGGCCGACATCACAAGCATCCTTACAAGCTCCATGCGGACTCCTGGGTAGCCATGGCCCGACGCCGGAAACGGGTTCCGGATCATGAATATCGCGAGAGTATAAGCGGGGTCCGGCCCCGTTAGCGGAGCCGCGGCCGAAGACCAGACGATATCAGCGCGCGCCGGCCGCCAGCGCCTGACGGCGCTGCTCGAACAGGCAGATGGCGGCCGCAGCGCCCACGTTGAGCGACTCGACCGCGGCCATGTCATGGGGAATGCGCAGTTTGAGCCGCGCCGCCGCCAGCAAGCCGGCCGCTACGCCCTGCCCTTCGTGGCCGAAGACCCACGCACAGCGCTCGGGCAGGCGCCCCCCATACAGGTCCTGGGCCCCTTCCAGGGCCGTCGCCACCAGCGGCACGTGCAGGGCCGGCAGCAGCGCCTGCAAGTCCACGTGCTCGTGGATCGCCAGGGCGAAGTGCGCCCCCTGGCCGCTGCGCAGCACCTTGGACGACCAGGCGGCCGCAGTGCCGGTGGCCAGGAACACGCGTTTGACGCCGGCGGCCGCACAGGTGCGCAGCAAGGTGCCGACATTGCCCGGGTCCTGGATCCGGTCGAACAGCACACAATTCTCGTCCACCGCCTCGGGCAGGGACGGCAGCGGCGGCGTCACCACGAAGGCCACGCCCTGCCCGCTTTCCACGCTGGCCAGCGCCTGCATCAAGCGCGCATCCAGCGCCAGACAACGGTCGCGCGGCACCGCGGCCGCCAGCGCCGCGATATCGGGCTGCGACAGCCGCTCGACGTCGAAGATGGCCTGGTCCGGCGCGCCATGATGCTGCAGCCACGCCTGGCACAGGTGCACGCCGTCCAGCAGCACGGGCGCGCCGCGCTTGCCGGCGGTGCCCGCCAGCTTGACGAGCGCCTTGACCGCGGGATTGTCGCGGGAACTGATGTGTTTCATGAAACCAGGCCGAAGGCCTTGATGGGCGCGAAACTGCGGCGATGCTCGGCGCAGGGGCCGTGTTCGCGCAGCATCTGCAGGTGCAGCGCGGTGCCGTAGCCCTTGTGCTGGTCGAAGGCGTATTGCGGATAGAGCGTATGCAAACGCAGCAGATCGGCATCGCGCGCGGTCTTGGCCAGGATCGACGCGGCGGAGATGGCTGGCACCAGGGCGTCGCCCTTGATCACCGTCTGCACCGTGCAACCCAGCTTGGGCGCCTGGTTGCCGTCCACCAGCGCCAACTGGGGCGCCATCGACAGGCCTTCGACGGCGCGGCGCATCGCCAGCATGGTGGCGCGCAGGATGTTCAGGCTGTCGATCTCGGCCACGCTGGCGCTGGCCACGCACCAGGCCAAGGCATGCGCCTGGATCTCGAGCGCCAGCGCCTCGCGCGTGGCGGCCTTGAGCACCTTGGAATCGGCCAGGCCGTCGATAGGACGCGCCGGGTCCAGGATCACGGCGGCCGCATACACGGCGCCCGCCAGCGGACCGCGGCCCGCCTCGTCGACGCCCGCAGTCACCAGCGCCGGCTGCGCGGGTGCGGCGAACAGATCAGGCTGCTCCACCGGCCACCTCCAGGATCGCCTGGGCGGCAAGCGCCGGCGTATCGCGCAGCAGTTCCTGATGCAAGGCCGTGAAGCGCGCCTCGATGCGGGCCGCCAAGGCCTCGTCGGTCAGGGCCGTCCAGGTGGCTTCGGCCAGCTTTTCCGGCGTGGCATCGTCCTGCAACAGCTCCGGCACGGCAAAATCGCGCAACAGCACGTTGGGCAGGCCGACCCATGGCAGGTAGGGCCGCTCCTGTCCGGACTTCCAAGCCATGATGCGACGCATCAGCGGCGACAGCACGTAGGAAATCACCATGGGCCGCTTGTACAGCGCGGTTTCCAGGGTGGCGGTGCCACTGGCCACCAGCACTGCGGTGCTGGCTTCCATCACCGACCAGGCCACCGGAGCCTGGCGATCGCCATCGGCGCCATGCAGGTCCTGCGCGGTGACGCAGCGCAGCCCCGGCACCGGGTACTTGGCCAGGATCGCCTGGAATTCCGCGCGGCGCTGGTCGTTGACCATGGGCACCACACATTGCAACGCCGGATCGCGCTTGTGCAATAGCTGCGCGGCCTGCAGGAAGCGCGGCGCCAGCAAGCGGATTTCGGACGAACGGCTACCCGGCAGGATCGCCAGCACCCGCGCGTCCGGATCGATGCCCAGCCGCGCGCGTGCGGCGGCGCGGTCCGGTTGCATCGGCACGGCGCCGGCCAGCGGATGGCCGACGTAGGTGACCGGGATGCCTTCCTTGCGGTAGATATCTTCCTCGAACGGGAACAGCACCAGCATGTGCGAGACCGATTCGCGGATCTTGTGGATGCGGTCGTAGCGCCAGGCCCATATCGACGGGCCGACGAAATGCACGGTCGGCGTGCCGGCCTGGCGCAATTGATGCTCCAGGCGCAGGTTGAAATCGGGCGCGTCGATGCCGACGAACACCGACGGCGGTTCGGCCAGCCAGCGGCGCGACACGTCACGGTAGGTGCGCAACAGGCTGGGCAGGCGCTTGAGGGCGTCGACGTAGCCGAACACCGTCAGCGCATGCATCGGGTGCCAGGTATCGAAATCGCGCGCCTGCATCTGCGGGCCGCCGATGCCTTCGCACCGCACGCCCGGGGCGCGCTGCTGCAGACCGGCAATGATGCGTCCGGCCAGCAGATCGCCCGAGGGCTCGCCGGCCACCATGCCGATCCGCATGTTCATGGGCGGATGATGCCGCGCGAAGCGACGTCGAGGAAATCCAGCAGGGTCTGCAGGTGCTCGGCGACTTCGGGTTCGGCCTGCTGGCGGGCGCGCAGCTCCGCGCGCGCCTCATCCAGCGGCAGGCCGCGGCGATAGATGATCTTGTAGGCGTCACGCAGCGCCGACACCTGGGCCGGCGTGAAGCCGCGGCGCTTCAGGCCTTCGACGTTGATGCCCACCGGGCGGCACGGATTGCCCGCGGCCAGCACGAACGGCGGCGTATCCTGCATCAGCGAGCTGTTGCCGCCCGTCATGCTGTGCGCGCCGATACGCGAGAACTGGTGCACGCCGGTCAGGCCGCCGACGATGGCCCAGTCGCCCACGTGGACGTGGCCGCCCAATTGCACGGAATTGGCCAGGATGGTGTTGTTGCCGACATGGCAGTCGTGCGCGACGTGCACGTAGGCCATGATCCAGTTGTCATCGCCCAGCGTGGTGGCGCCGCCATCCTGCACCGTGCCGGTGTTAAGCGTGACGAATTCGCGCACCGTGTTGCGGTCGCCGACGACCAGCCGGGTCGGCTCGCCCTGGTACTTCTTGTCCTGCGGCATGCCGCCGATCGAGCAATACCGGTAGAAACGGTTGTCGCGCCCGATGGTGGTCACGCCATCGACCATGCAATACGGGCCAAGCTCGGTGCCGGCGCCGATCGTCACATCGGGGCCCACGACGCAGAACGCGCCGATGACCACGCTGGGGTCGATTTTCGCCGCCGGATCGACGACGGCGGTAGGATGGATGTTTCCTGCCATTTACTCTTCCAGGCTGCGGATCGCGCACATGAGCTTGGCCGACGCCGCTTCCTGTCCGTCGACCGTGGCACGCGCTTGGTACTTGCAGATGCTGCGGCTCAGGCGCTCGGCTTCGACCTCGATGCGCAATTGATCGCCCGGCACCACCGGCCGGCGGAAACGCGCGCCATCGATACCCACCAGGTAATACGCCGTCTTGGCGCCTTCGCACTTCAGGCCGCCGTTTTCGTCCGTGAACGAGAACAGCGCCGAGGCCTGGGCCATGGCTTCCACGATGAGCACGCCCGGCATCACCGGATGGTGGGGAAAGTGGCCGTTGAAAAACGGCTCGTTGATCGAGACATTCTTGATGGCGACGATGGACTTGCCGGGCACCATTTCGACGACGCGATCAATCAGCAGCATCGGGTAACGATGCGGCAGCCTCTCCATGATCCCCTTGATGTCGAGTTCCATTTTTCTGTGAATTCCTGCGAAATGAAGTAAATCTTGCGGCGCCGGACGCACCCGGGCGGCGTCAATGCGCCCTAGTCTTTTTCCAGCGTCCGCACGCGGCGGCGCAATTGCGCCAACTGTTGTATCACTGCGGCGTTGCGCTGCCATTCGCCGTGATCCGCATACGGGTACACCCCGGTGTAGCGGCCAGGCTTGGAAATATTGGAGGTCACCGCGGTACCGCCCGAAATGTGCACGTCGTCGACCAGCGTCAGGTGTCCGGACAGCATCGCGGCGCCACCGATGGTGCAGCGCTCGCCGATGGTGGTGGAACCCGCCACGCCCACGCAGGCCGCGATCGCGGTATGCCTGCCGATGCGCACGTTGTGTGCCACCATGATCTGGTTGTCGAGCTTGACGCCGTCGGCGACCAGCGTGTCCTCGAGCGCGCCGCGGTCGATGGTGGTGTTGGCGCCGATCTCGACGTCATCGCCCACCGACACACCGCCCAGCTGGGGAATCTTGCCCCAGGCGCCCTGCCCCAGCGACGGATCCGGCGCGAAGCCGAAACCATCCGCCCCCAGCACCGCGCCACTGTGGATGATGGCGCGGGCGCCGACCTTGACGCCTTCATACAGCGTGACATTCGCATGCAGGCGGCTGTCGGGACCGATCGAGGATGCGGCGCCGATGACACAGCCCGCCCCCAGCACCGTGCCTCGCCCGATGCGCGCCCCGGACTCGATGACGCAATTCGGACCAATACGCACGTCCGCCTCGATCTGCGCATCAGGCGCGACCACCGCCGACGGATGCGTGGCAGCAGCCTGGGCTGGACGCCGGGCGGCGTCGAACCATTGCGCCACCCGGGCATACAGCAAATAGGGATGCTTGCAGATGACCAGCGTGAAACGCGGCCGGTCGGCACCGGCGGCAGCCAGCGTCTCGGCCACATCGGCCGAGACGATCACCGCCCCCGCCTGGGTGGTCGCGAGTTGGCTCTGATACTTGGGATTGGCCAGGAAGCTGATCTCCTGGCCGCCCGCCGAGGCCAGGGTACCGATACCGCGGACCCGCAAGGGCTCCGCGCCGGCCGGCGCGCTGATGCGCCAGTCCATGCCCTGGGTATCGGCGGCGCTCAACAACGCTTCAAGCGTCGGCGCGCGGGCAAGATCCAGTAGAACCGGCATACGGCGACTGCGACTTACTTGCCCAGGCTCTGGATCACCTTGTCGGTGATGTCGATGCGCGGGTTGACCGTCACGGCGTCCTGGATGATCAGGTCGTAGTTTTCCTGTTCGGCGATGCGCTTGATGGCCTCGTTGGCCTTCGTCACGATGCTGGAAAACTCTTCGTTGCGGCGGCGGTTGAAGTCTTCCTGGAATTCACGGCGCTTGCGCTGCAGATCGGTGTCCAGGTTGGACAGTTCACGCTGGCGCTTGACGCGGTCCGATTCCGACAGCACGGGAGCGTCCTTGTCGAACTTTTCGGCTTGCGAGCGCAGGGTGGAGTTCAGGCGCTGGAGCTCGTCGTCGCGCTTCTTGAATTCGGCTTCGATCTTGCTTTGCGCGGTCTTGGCGGGGCCGGACTCACGCAGGATCCGCTCGGTATTGACGAAGCCGATCTTGGTGCCTTGCGCCTGAGCGGGTACCGCCGCGACGGAACCGAGGATGAGCGCACCCACCAGGGCAATGGAGCCGCCCAGCTTGCCACGGCGGCTGGCACGCGGCGTATTCGATGATTTAAGTGCGAAGTCAGACATCATGAAAATCTCACCTTCCAGTAAGGCAAAGCCAAAGTGTGTATTGTGCCACTAAACGACAGAGGGGCCGGGCCGGGGGGCCCTGCCCTTGTTTTCAAGCGTAACGCCGACGCTCAGAACCCGGTCCCGATCTGGAACTGGAAGCTCTGCTTGTCGTCGCCTGCCTTGGCGTTGAGCGGCCGGGCGTACGACAGCTGCAGCGGGCCCATCGGCGATTGCCACGACAGGCCGATACCGGCCGAGAAACGCCAGCCGCAAGGATCCTCGACCTCGCTGCCCGGCTTGCCGCCGGTGCAAGACAGGCCGCTGCCGGCGCCGACCTGGCCCGCGTCGCTGAAGATGAACCAGCGCAGCGTGCGATCCTTGGACGCGCCCGGGAACGGCAGATACAACTGCGCGTTCGCCACGATGCGGCGCGAACCACCCAGGTAGTCGCCCGTGACCGGGTCGCGCGGACCCAGCGACGAACCTTCGTAGCCGCGCACCGTGCCGATACCGCCGGCGTACACGTCCTTGATGATCGGGTAGTCCTTGCCGCCGTAGCTCTGGCCCCAGTCGACCATGCCGTTCAGCGCCAGGGTGTACGAGCCGCCCAGCGGGATGAAGTACTGTTGCTGGCCGGTGAGCATGTAGTACTTGAGGTCGACCGTCGAGAAGTCGCTCTTCAAGCGGGTGTACGAACCCTTGGTCGGCGCCAGGGCGCTGTCGCGGGTGTCGTTGGACCAGCCGGCGGTGAAGATGACCGAGTTGGTCGAGTCGCCGTACTGATTGACGAAGTTGCGGTAGGCCAGCGGCGAATTCGAGAACAGATCGATCTGGTTGCGTTCGAGGTTGGCGCCCAGGAAGATCCGGTCGTATTCCGAGATCGGCACGCCGAAGTTCATGCCCAGACCCATGGACTTGACGCGATAGTCGCCGTCGTTGTTGTTCCAGGGCTCGGTCACGCGGTAGTACGCGGACGTGGTGCGGCTGATGCCGTCCTTGGTCCAGTACGGGTCGGTATGCGACAACACCACCGCGCGGTTGCTCTTGCTGGTGTTCAGTTGCAGCGTCAGGTTGGTGCCGCTGCCGAACACGTTGTCTTCGCTGATGCCGGCCGACAGGATCGCCTTCTCGGACGAACCGTAGCCCACGCCCAGGTTGATCATGCCGGTGGGCTTTTCCTTGACATCGACGTTGACATCGACCTGGTCGGGCGAGCCCGGCACCGGATCGGTCTTGACATTGACGTCACTGAAGTAGCCCAGGCGGTCGACACGGTCGCGCGAGGTCTTGATGTCCTTGGCGTCGTACCAGGCGGCTTCCTGTTGGCGCATTTCGCGGCGCACGACCTCGTCGCGGGTGCGCGTGTTGCCGCCGATCTGGATGCGGCGCACGTAAACCCGGCGGCTCGGATCGACGTAGAACGTCAGGTCGGCCTCATGCTTGGCGCGGTCGAGCTGCGGGTTCGGGTTGACGTTGGCGAAGGCGTAGCCCAACTCGCCCAGGTAGTCGGTGATGGCCTTGGCCGAATTGTTGGCCTTGGCCGCCGAGAACGTCTCGTCCGGCTTGACCTGCACCAGGGCGTTGATTTCCTTGTCCAGGCCGAGCAGGTTGCCGGCCAGCTTGACGCTGCGCACCTTGTACGGCTCGCCCTCATGGACGGTAATGGTGATGCGGATGTCCTTGCGGTCCGGCGAGATCGTGACCTGCGGCGGTTCGACCGTGAATTCGAGGTAACCGCGATCGAGATAGAACGAACGCAGGCGTTCCAGGTCGCCCTCGAGCTTTTCGCGCGAATACTTGTCGGTATCGGTGTACCAGGTCAGCCAGCCCGGCGTGGTCAGCTTGAATTCGTCGAGCAGGTCGCTTTCGGAGAAGGCCTTGTTGCCGACGAAGCGGATTTCCTGGATGCGGGCCACCGAGCCTTCGAACACGTCGAAGCTCACGCCCACGCGGTTACGCGGCAGCGGCGTCACGGTGGAAGTCACCTCGACGCCATACTTGCCCTTGGACAGGTATTGCTGCTTGAGTTCGTATTCGGCGCGCTCGAGCATGGAGCGGTCGAAAATGCGGCCCTCGGCGAAACCGACCTGCCCCAGCGACTTGGTGATGGCCTTGGAATCGAATTCGCGCATGCCGTTGAAATTCACGGATGCGATCGTGGGACGTTCCTGGACCACCACCACCACGACATTGTTGTCGGTCTGGATCTGCACGTCGGTGAAGAAGCCCGTGCCGTACAGGCGGCGGATCGCCTCGGTGGCTTCTTCTTCGGTGAATTTCTCACCTACCTTGACCGGCAGATAACCAAAGACGGTGCCGGCGTCGGTACGCTGGATCCCCTCCACGCGGATATCCCGCACGACAAAAGGCTCGAAAGCATGAGCCATGCCCGGCAGCAGCAATGCGGCGATCAGGCTCGGCACTACGCCCGGCAGTACACCCTTTTTGTGATGAAACATCCGGCGAAAAGACATCCTTGAGTATCCTCGGTCGTGCAAATGGCGGGGGATTTTATGCTAATTGGCGCTTATGTGAACAGGCGCGTGAAATCATTGAACAGCGCAAGCCCCATCAGGCTTGCCAATAAACCAATGCCTGCGCGCTGTCCGATATCGATCCACCGTGCGGGAGGCGGACTGCCCCGCACAATTTCGACGAGATAGTACAGCAGATGCCCCCCGTCCAGCATAGGAATAGGCAGCAAATTTAGTACGCCCAGGCTGATACTGATCAACGCGATATAAGCGATATACGCAACAATGCCGATCCGGGCGGTCTGGCCGGCATAGTCGGCGATGGTCACGGGACCGCTGACATTGCGCCAGGACACGTCGCCCGTCACCATGCGGCCCATCATGCGCAGCGAGAACAGCGCCGTGTCCCAGGTGCGGACCGTGCCTTGCCACAGGCTGTCGAGCACGCCGTAGCGCACCGTCACCATGGGCACGTCGCCGCCCAGCTGCACGCCCAGGCGGCCGATGACCTGGCCATTGACCGTCTCGGGGCGCGGCGTGACATTGACAGTGACCTGGGCGCCCTCACGCGACAGCGTCAGCGCCAGCGTCTTGCCGGCGCTCTCCTGGATCTGTTTGACCAACGCGCCGGTGTCGGGGGTGGGCTGGCCGTCCACGGCCAGGATCAGGTCGCCCGGGCGCAAGCCGGCCGCCTTTCCCTCGCCGCCATCGTTGACGACCCGCACCGCGGGCTTGGGCTGGGCCAGGCGGATGCCGGCAGCTGCCAGCGGGTCGCCGCCGGCCGGGTCCATGGCGTTGGCCGGCAAGACCAGTTCGCGCTGTTGCGCGCCCCCGCCAGGCGTGCCGACTTCGATGCGGGCACGGCCGCCGGTGGCCATCAGGTCCATCAGGCGCCAGCGGGCGTCAGACCACGACGCCACCTCCTGGCCGTCGATGGCCAGGATGCGGTCGCCCGCGACCAGGCCCGCGCGCGCAGCGGGCGTGTCGGCAGCGGGCGGCGCGATCACGGCGACCGGTTCCTGGGTGCCGGCCAGGTTCAGGCCGGCATACAGGAAGACCGCGAGGATCAGATTGAAAATGGGACCGGCCGCGACGATGGCGATGCGCTTGCCGACGGATTTGTTGTTGAAGGCGGTGGCGGCTTCCGCCGCGCTGGCGCCGGCCGGGGCGTCGTCCTGCATCTTGACGTAGCCCCCCAGGGGCAGCGCCGACAAGGCCCACTCGGTGCCATGCCGATCAGTGCGGCGCAGCACCACCTTGCCGAAACCAACCGAAAATCGCAGCACTTTGACACCGCACAGGCGCGCCACCCAGTAGTGCCCCAACTCATGGAAAATGATCAGGGAGCCAAGCGCCACGGCAAAGGCCAGCAGGGTGAAAAGCATCGAGGTCAGGAAATCCAGGAATCAGCGGCGATGCGGGCCCAGGTGGCCCGAACTGCCGGGGGTTGCCATCCGGGCGGCGTCACGCCAGACCCAGGTTTCCGGCGTAAACGCGCGCGGCCGCATCCAGCGCCAGCACATCGTCAAGACTGTTGAGCGTAACAGATGATTGCCCCACCTGCCACTCCAGGGTCGCCTCGATCACGCGCGCGATCCAGGTGTACCCAAGGCGCCCCGCCAGGAAGGCCTCCACCGCCACCTCGTTGGCGGCATTCAGGGCGATGCAGGCGCCCTGCCCGGCCCGCAGCGCCGCGAACGCCAGCGCCAGGCAGGGAAAACGCGCCAGATCGGGCTGCTCGAAATCGAGCCGGCCCAGGCGGGCCAGGTCCAGCGCGCCCACCCCGCTGTCGAGCCGCTGGGGAAATCCCAGACCATAGGCGATCGGCGTGCGCATGTCAGGCTGGCCCAGTTGCGCCAGGATCGAGCCGTCGTCGTATTCCACCATGGAGTGGACCACGCTCTGCGGATGCACCACCACCTCGATGCGATCGGCCGGCATGGCGAACAGCCAGTGCGCCTCGATCACCTCCAGCCCCTTGTTGAGCATGGTGGCCGAATCGACTGAAATCTTGCGGCCCATGCTCCAGTTGGGATGGGCGCAGGCCTGCGCCGGCGTGACCTCGTGCAGGTCCTCCAGGTCGCGGCCGCGGAACGGGCCGCCCGAGGCGGTCAGCAGCAGCCGGCGCACCCCGGGCGCTGGCGCATCCGGCGCGCCGGCCCGGCCGCCATGCGGCAGGCACTGGAAAATCGCATTGTGCTCGCTATCGATCGGCAGCAATTCGGCGCCGTTGTCACGAATGGCCTGCATGAACAGCGAGCCGGCCGCCACCAGCGCTTCCTTGTTGGCGAGCAGCACGCGCTTGCCCTGCCGTGCCGCCGCCAGGGCGGCCGGCAGACCGGCGGCGCCAACAATGGCGGCCATGACCGCATCGCAGTGCGGATCGGCCGCCGTATCGGCCAGGGCCTGGGCGCCAACGCGGATCTCGGGCATGGCCTGTCCCGCCGGCCAGGCCGCAACGAACTGCCGGCGCGCCTCGGCGTCGGGTACCACCACCACCGCGGCACGGCTCGCCAGCGCCTGTTCGGCCAGGCGCTGCATGCGGCTGTAGGCGGACAGGGCATACACCGCCAGCCGGTCAGGATGGCGGGCGATCACATCCAGCGTGCTCTCGCCGATCGAACCCGTCGACCCCAGCACCACGACGCGTTGAAAAGCCGTCAAAACAACACTCCAGACAAAATTAGCGCGAACGGCGCGACCGGGAGAATGGCGTCGATACGGTCGTAGACGCCCCCGTGGCCAGGCAATAGCGCGCTCGAATCCTTGCGGCCGGCGCGGCGCTTGAGCAGCGATTCGAACAGGTCGCCCACGATGGACAGCACGCCCAGCAGCGCGGCGATCGGCAACGCCAGCCAGAACGACCAGCGCGCCACCAGGGCGTGGCCATAGGTGCCGTCCCAGAGGCTCGACAGGCCGATCCAGATGACCGCGCCCAGCACGCCGGCCACGGCGCCGGCCACGGTCTTGCCCGGACTGACCCGCGGCGCCAGTTTACGCTTGCCGAACGCGCGGCCGGCGAAATAGGCCGCGATATCGGCGACCCAGACCAGCGCCAGCAGCGACACCACGAACACGGCGCCTTGCGCCATATACCATTGCGCCAGCACCGCCCAGGCCACGAAAGCGGCCGGCACCGAGAACAACGACCACGCCAGGCTGGCGGGCGCCGCGTCCGAATGGCCGCGCACCACGGCCGTGGTGGCGCCCAACAACCAGACGACCGCCACCAGCGGAGTCGCGTAGCGCAGGATCCAGCCGGGATCGGTCAGACCGGCGCGGTTGCCCGCCAGCCACGCCGATGCCAGGCCCAGCATGGCCGCGAACAGCAGGACGGGAATGCCCGCGGCAAGCAGGCGCGAGGGCGGCTGCGGCAGCGTCAGGCGCAGCCACTCCCAATTGGCGCAGGCCGCGGCCAACGCCAGCAAGGCCACAAACCACCAGGGGTTGGCACTGATCATCGCGGCGGCCAGGACGGCGAGCAGGATGACGGCGGTAACGATACGCTGGCCCAACATATGACGATCTCCTCAGGGTCGACCCGGCGCCGCCGCGCGCGGCAGGGTCGCCGGACTATTTTTCGCCGCTCTCGCTGAGCTGGGCACTGGTGCGCCCGAACCGGCGCTCGCGCGTCCGGTACCACTCGAACGCCTGGCGCAATTCATCCGCGCCGAAGTCCGGCCAGTAGCGGTCGGTGAAATAGAACTCCGCGTACGCCATCTGCCAGATCAGGAAATTGGAAATGCGCTGTTCGCCGCCGGTGCGGATGAACAGGTCGGGCTCAGGCGCCCAGGACATGGAAAGATGCCGCGCCAGCCGTTCTTCGTCGACCAACTGCGGTTGCGTGGCCAGCGCGGGCTCGGCCGCCAGCATCGCGCGGGTGGCCTGCAGGATGTCCCAGCGGCCACCATAATTGGCGGCCACCGTCAGGTGCAGGCGGTCATTGTGGGCGGTGCGGGCCTGGGCCGCGAAGATCAGCTCCTGCAGGCGCGGCTCGAAGGCCGACAGGTCGCCGATGACGTGCAGGCGCACGCCCTGCTCTTCCAGCTTGCCGACCTCGCGCTCGAGCGCCTGCACGAACAGGCGCATCAGCAGCGACACTTCCTCGGCCGGCCGGCGCCAGTTTTCGGAGCTGAAGGCGAACAGCGTCAGATAGCGCACCCCGGCCCGGCCGCAGGCCTCGACCACGCGGCGCACCGCCTGCACGCCCTTGGCATGCCCCGCCGTGCGCGGCAGCAGGCGCCGCGTCGCCCATCTGCCATTGCCATCCATGATGATGGCCACGTGCTCCGGGATGTCGCGGGTAGCGGGAACCGCCTGGGTAGAACTGGTTGCCATGGGTCTGGGGAGCGCCGTCGACCGGCGTAAAACTGGGAAAACGGGAAAAACCCGCGCCGTCGATCCATCGCCGCACAGGCGTGCCGCGATGGATAGGACGGCGCGAAAGCAGGAATCCTGGTGCCGGGCAGCCCAACCAGCCCGCCCGGCATTGCAAGGATTATACGGTCATGATTTCCGCTTCTTTTTGGGCGACCATCTTGTCGATGTCGGCCACGTTGCGGTCCGTCAGCTTCTGGACGTCGTCCTGGGCGCGACGCTCGTCGTCCTCGGAGATTTCCTTGTCCTTGACCAGCTTCTTCAAGGTGTCGTTGGCTTCGCGGCGCAAGTTGCGCACGGCCACCTTGGCGTCCTCGCCTTCGCTGCGCACGACCTTGGTCAGGTCGCGACGGCGCTCTTCGGTCAGCGCCGGCATCGGCACGCGGATGGTGTCGCCCATGGACATGGGATTGAGGCCCAGGTCCGACTCGCGGATGGCCTTCTCGATCGCGGCGGCCATGCTCTTTTCGTAGGGCTGGACGCTGATGGTGCGCGCGTCGATCAGGTTCACGTTGCCGACCTGGCTGATCGGCACGGGCGAACCGTAGTACTCGACCTGCACGTGGTCCAGGATACCGGTATGGGCACGGCCCGTGCGGATCTTGGCCAGGTTGGTCTTGAGCGTGTCAAGCGACTTGGCCATCCTGGCTTCGGCGGATTTGCGGATTTCTGCGACGCTCATGGATTTTCCTTTTCTTTAAACGTGTACCAACGTGCCTTCGTCTTCGCCGCTGACGACGCGCTTGAGCGCGCCCGACTTATTGATCGAAAACACCTTGATCGGCAGCTTCTGGTCGCGGCACAGCGCGAACGCGGTGGCGTCCATGACTTCCAGGCGGCGGACGATGGCCTCGTCGAAGCTGATGCGCGCATAGCGCGTGGCGGCAGGATCCTTGTTGGGATCCGCGCTGTAGATGCCGTCGACCTTGGTGGCCTTCAGCACGATCTCCGCACCGATCTCGGCGCCACGCAGGGCAGCCGCGGTGTCGGTCGTGAAGAAGGGGTTGCCGGTGCCCGCGGCGAAGATGACGACCTTGCCTTCTTCGAGGTAGCGCAGGGCCTTGGGGCGGATGTACGGCTCGACGACCTGGTCGATGTTCAGGGCCGATTGCACGCGGGTGTCGATCCCCTTGTGCTTGAGCGCGTCCTGCAGGGCAAGCGCGTTCATGATGGTGGCCATCATGCCCATGTAGTCGGCGGTAGCGCGGTCCATGCCCTGCGCGCCCGGGGCGACGCCACGGAAAATGTTGCCACCGCCGATGACGATGGCCAATTCGACGCCGGTGGCGGCGACTTCGGCGATCTCATCGGTCATGCGGACGATGGTGGCGCGATTGATGCCGAATGCATCGTCGCCCATCAGCGCCTCGCCGGAAAGTTTGAGAAGAACCCGTTTGTATGATCTGCTGCTCATAGGTGATATCCCGAAGAACATTCCGACGAAAGTGTAAGACAAGAAATAGGCCGGACTAGAATAATCTAGCGCCGGCCTCTAAGCACTACCCTGAGATCAGGCGCGGCCGGCGGCGGCGGCGGCAACCTCAGCGGCGAAGTCGCTGGTCTTCTTCTCGATACCTTCGCCGACGACGAACAGCACGAACTTGCTGATCGAGGCGCCCTTGGCCTTGAGCATCTGTTCGACGGTGTTCTTGTCGTCCTTGACGAACGGTTGCGACAGCAGCGTCACTTCCTTCAGGAACTTCTGCACCGAGCCTTCGACCATCTTGGCGACGATTTCAGCCGGCTTGCCCGATTCGGCGGCCTTCTGCTCGGCGACCGAGCGTTCGGCGGCGATGTCGGCCGGGTTCACGCCGTCGGCGTTCAGGGCCTTCGGCTTGGTCGCGGCGATGTGCATCGCCAGGTCCTTGCCCACTTCCTCGGCGCCCGAGTACTCAACCAGCACGCCGATACGGCCGCCGTGCACGTAGCTGGCCAGCGCGTTCGGGGTCTCGATGCGCTCGAAGCGGCGGATCGCCATGTTTTCGCCGATCTTGCCGATCAGGGTGGTGCGGGTCGACTCGACCGTGCCGTCGCCGTAGGGCAGCGCCGACAGGGCGGCCACGTCGGCGGGATTCTGCGTGGCGACCAGCTCGGCCAGCTTGTTCACGAAGGCGACGAAGTCGTCGTTCTTGGCAACGAAGTCGGTTTCGCAGTTCACTTCGATGACGGCGCCTTGCTTGGCGTCGGCCGAGATGAACAGGCCGATCAGGCCCTCGGCGGTGACGCGGGCGGCGGCCTTGCTGGCCTTGTTACCCAGCTTGACGCGCAGGATTTCTTCCGCGCGGGCCAGGTCGCCTTCGGCTTCCGTCAGGGCCTTCTTGCACTCCATCATGGGCGCATCGGTCTTTTCGCGCAGTTCCTTGACCAGGGCGGCGGTAATTTCAGCCATGTTAGCTCCAAATTTTGCTAAGACATGCCCCGGCGGGCCGGGGCAGTGGTGTGATTCGATGAGACGTCCGCTAGCGGCGGATGAGGAAGGTGGGAACCCACCTTCGCACTGCCGGCGAGGCGGGGGTACGCCGCTATCCGCGACCGCCCCCGGACACTAACCGCCGGACATGACAGCAGGCTTAGGCCTGGTTGTCCTGCACTTCGACGAACTCTTCCTGGCCTTCGCCGATTTCCTCGACCAGACCGTTCAGGTTCTGTTCGCGGCCTTCCAGCACGGCGTCGGCGATGCCCTTGGCGTACAGCGCGATGGCCTTGGCCGAGTCGTCGTTGCCGGGGATGACGTAGTCGATGCCTTCGGGCGAGTGGTTGGTGTCAACCACGGCGACCACGGGGATGCCCAGGGTCTTGGCTTCGGCGATGGCGATCTTGTGGTAGCCGACGTCGATCACGAACATGGCATCGGGCAGGCCGTTCATGTCCTTGATGCCGCCGATCGACTTGTTCAGCTTTTCCAGTTCGCGCTGGAACAGCAGGCCTTCCTTCTTGATCATGCGCTCGGCGCCGCCTTCGGCGACGACAGCTTCCATGTCCTTCAGGCGCTTGACCGAGGTCTTGACCGTCTTGAAGTTGGTCAGCATGCCGCCGAGCCAGCGGGCGTCAACGAAGGGCATGCCGCAACGGGCGGCTTCGGCGGCGACCAGCTCGCGGGCTGCGCGCTTGGTGCCGACGAACAGGATGTTGCCACCGCGAGCAGCCAGCTGCTTCACGAACTTGGTGGCTTCCTGGTACTTATCAACCGTCTTTTCCAGGTTGATGATGTGAATCTTGTTGCGATGGCCGAAGATGAAGGGGGCCATCTTGGGGTTCCAGTAGCGGGTCTGGTGACCAAAGTGGACACCCGCTTCCAGCATTTCGCGCATCAAAGACATAACTTTCTCCAAGGGTTGATTTCTTGCGCCGCACCTGCATCAGCCTATGGCTGACACCCTGGGTGGTGTTGCGCGCGATTTCCCGCGACCACGCGGGATGATAGATAACGATTTTAACCGGGCCGGCCGATCACTGCCGCAATACTCCGACGCTGCCGGGCATGTGCCCCGCGCGCCTGCTGCTACGCTGCCGCGATAAACCCAGACGGCCGCCACGACAAGGCGCCTTGCCCCGCACGCACGCATCGCGCCGTCCGACCCGCCAGGAAATTCCTGGCAGTTTCTTCCAGCGCACCCGGACCTGTTTTGTTGGCAGCGACATCCCGTTCACTCACGCCCTGGTTTTCAACCCCCCTGGCTTTTCAACCAGACGGTTTTTGACCATGCCGCGCATCAGTCGCCGGGGGCGGTTCTTCAGGAAAATCCCCAGAAACTGGAAACCTTCCAAGAACTTAAGCCGGCAGCCACTCTGAACCTGCATCACTGCTCGAAAACATGACCGGGCTTGCGAGCACGCAGCGCCCCGACCTGTGTCGATGCAACCTCCCACCGCCCCGGCCCGCTGCCCTCTTTCGCCCGTTGCGCCGCCATGCCTCCCGGAAGCTGGCGACTGGCCCGAACCCCCACCACAACCTTCGCTTGCGATGAAACTCCGAAGCCCGCCACCGATCTCACAAGAAGCGGTGTGGCCCAACGTACTAAATCAGACAACCAACCGGGTGTGGCCTGGATGATTCCATCCCCACCCGCCGGGATCGGCGCTTGCCGCTACCCAGATTGCTCCCCAAAATTTTAGGGAAGCCTATAATTCTACTATTCTTTCAAGCAGACATTCAAGCGAGATCCGTCAGTCATTCCATGGGCACTATTACCAATCCGGCCGACCTGGCCAAGATGCGCGCGGCCTGCCAGGACGCCGCCAAAGTCCTCGATTTCATCACCCCCTACGTCAAGCCTGGCGTCACCACCGGGGAATTGGACCGTCTCTGCCTGGAATACCTGACCGACGAACTCAAGGTGAAATCCGCCACGGTCGGTTACGCCCCGCCCGGCTACCCGCCGTTCCCGGGTGCCATCTGCACCTCGGTCAATCACCAAGTGTGCCACGGCATCCCCGGCGACAAGGCCCTGAAAAACGGGGACTCGCTCAATATCGACGTCACCATCATCAAGGATGGCTGGTTCGGCGACACCAGCCGCATGTACGCCGTGGGCGAGCAATCGATCCTGTCGCGCCGCCTGACCGAGATCACTTTCGAGTGCATGTGGAAAGGCATCCAGCAGGTCAAAAACGGGGCCACATTGGGCGACGTCGGCAACGCCATCCAGAAGCACGCCGAGGCCAACGGCTTCTCGGTGGTGCGCGAATTCTGCGGCCACGGCATCGGCCAGCGTTTCCATGAAGACCCGCAGGTGCTGCACTATGGCAAGCCGGGCACGGGCGTGAAATTGGTGACGGGCATGCTGTTCACCATCGAGCCGATGATCAACGCCGGCCGCCGCGAGATCCGCCAGTTGTCCGACGGCTGGACGGTCGTGACCCGCGACCACAGCCTGTCGGCGCAATGGGAGCATGCTATCTGCGTCACCGACACCGGCTACGAGGTTCTGACCCTGTCGCCCGGCATGCCCCAGCCGCCCGCCTTCATCACCGAACCGATCGTCATTCCCGCCGTCTGACCCCGGCCCGCCCGCCACCATGACCGCCGACATCCTCAGCACCCTGCGCGAACGCATTCAGGAATCCCGGCGCGCCGCGGTGGTCCAGTTCCGCGAGCACGAACGCCCCGACACCCTGCTGGGCGAACTGCGCCGCATCGTCGATGCGGCCCTGCGCGACCTGGTCAAGCATTACCCGCTGCCGGCCGGCGCCACGCTGGCGGCGGTGGGCGGCTACGGCCGCGGCGAACTGTACCCGCACTCGGACGTCGATCTGCTGATCCTGCTGCCGCACGTGCCCACCGGCGAAGATGAATCCGCCATCGAGCGCCTGGTGGCCGCGCTCTGGGACCTGGGCCTGGAGCCGGGCCACAGCGTGCGCACCATCGAAGACTGCGAGCGCGAAGCCGACGCCGACATCACGGTCGAGACGGCGCTGCTCGAATCCCGCTGGCTGGCGGGCAGCCGCGCGCTGATGAAGAAATTCGAGGCCGCCACCCAGTCGCGCCTGGACGCGCGCGCCTTCTTCCGCGCCAAGCGCGTCGAGATGCAGCAGCGCCACGCCCGCTACCAGGACACGCCTTACGCGCTGGAACCCAATTGCAAGGAATCGCCCGGCGGCCTGCGCGATCTGCAAGTGATCCTATGGATGGCGCGCGCGGCCGGCTTCGGCGAGACCTGGCGCGCCGTGGCGCAGGCCGGCCTGCTGACGCCCTCCGAGGCGCGCGACCTGCGCAAGGCCGAGCAGGCCTTCAAGCGTCTGCGCATCGAACTGCACCTGCTGGCCCGGCGCCGCGAAGACCGCGTGCTGTTCGACCTGCAACCGGCCCTGGCCGAGGTCTACGGCATCCACGCCACCGCCACGCGCCGCGGCAGCGAGCTGCTGATGCAGCGTTATTACTGGGCCGCGCGCCTGGTGACGCAGCTCAATGGCATCCTGGTGCAGAACATCGAGGAGCGGCTGTTCCCGCGCCCCGACAGCGACGCGCGCGACATCGACGACGACTTCCGCAATCTGCGCGATCGCCTCGACATCATCCGCGACGATGGCTTCGAGCGTAACCCCACGCTGCTGCTGCGCGCCTTCCTGGTGATGCAGCAGCATCCCGAATTGACCGGCATGTCGGCGCGCACGCTGCGCGCCATCTGGCACTCGCGCCACCGCATCGACGCGCAGTTCCGCCGTAATCCGGTCAACCGCAAGCTGTTCCTGCAGATCCTGCAGCAGCCGCGCGGCATCGTGCACGAGCTGCGCCGCATGACCATGCTGAACATCCTGCCGCGTTACCTGCCGGTGTTCCGCCGCATCGTCGGCCAGATGCAGCACGACCTGTTCCACGCCTATACGGTGGACCAGCACACGCTGGCGGTGGTGCGCAACCTGCGCCGCTTCACCATGCCCGAGCACGCCCAGGAATATCCGCTGGCCAGCCAGCTGATCGCCGGCCTGGACCGCCATTGGCTGCTGTACGTGGCGGCCCTGTTCCACGATATCGCCAAGGGCCGCGGCGGCGACCACTCCGAGCTGGGCGCGCGCGAGGTGCGCAAGTTCGCCCACGACCACGGCATGGAGCCCGAAGACGCCAGGCTGGTGGAATTCCTGGTGCGCCAGCACCTGCTGATGTCGGCCGTGGCGCAGAAGCGCGACCTGTCCGACCCGGCCGTGATCCAGGAATTCGCCGCCACGGTCAAGGATGAACGCCACCTGACCGCGCTCTACCTGCTGACGGTGGCCGATATCCGCGGCACCAGCCCCAAGGTGTGGAACGCCTGGAAGGGCAAGCTGCTCGAAGACCTGTACAAGCTGACGCTGGCCGCGCTGGGCGGCGCCCATGCCGACGCCCATACGGTGCTGACCGAACGCAAGGAAGAGGCCGCGCGCCTGACGCGCCTGACCGGCCTGCGCGACGACGCCCGCGAAGCCTTCTGGAACCAGCTCGACGTGGCCTATTTCCTGCGCCACGACGCCTCCGACATCGCCTGGCACACGCGCCACCTGTACCACCAGGTGGCGCCGGACCATGCGGTGGTGCGGGCCCGCCCCACCGAGCACGGCGAAGGCCTGCAGATCATGGTCTACACCCGCGACGCGCCCGACCTGTTCGTGGCGATCTGCGGGTATTTCGATGCCAAGTCGCTGTCGGTGCAGGATGCCCGCATCCACACCACCCGCCACGGCTGGGCCCTGGACAGCTTCATCGTGCTGCTGCCCGAGGGCGCCAGCGACCTGCGCGCGCAGGCCACGCTGGTCGAACACGAACTGGCCGAGCGCCTGAAGGACGCCAAGGCCGAGGCCCAACCCGGCCGCGGCAGCCATTACGGTCGTGCGCGCCAGTCGCGCATGTCGCGCGTGTTCCCGATCATGCCGCAGGCCGAGCTGCAGCCCGACGAACGCAGCACCTCCTGGCGCCTGTCGGTCACCGCCACCGACCGACCCGGCCTGCTGCACGCCCTGGCGCGGGTCTTCGCCAGCCACGAGGTGAACCTGCTGATGGCCAAGATCATGACGCTGGGCGACCGGGTGGAAGACGTGTTCATCGTCGACGGCGCGGCGCTGGCGCGCCCGCGCAGCCAGATGCAGTTCGAACGCGACATCCTGGACGCGCTGGCCGGCGACGAGGCCCGGCAGCAGGCCGCCTGAGGCCATCGGCGAGTCATCGCCAGACCGCCGCCGACCGCATACAATCCGGTTTTCGGCTTGGCGATACCTGGGATGGAGCTAAACGAATACCTGCGGGTGCTGGGGGCCAGCTTCTTCTTTGCGCTGGCCACGTTGCTGCCGTTCCTGAATCCGCCGGCCATCGCCCCCATCTTCCTGTCGCTCACCGAAGGCGCCTCGTCGGCGACCCGCACGGTGCTGGCCAAGCGCGTCGCCATCAACGTCGGCCTGATGCTGATCGTGGCCATGGTGGCCGGCAACGTGCTGCTGAGCTTCTTCGGCATCTCGCTGTCGATCGTGCGGGTGGGCGGCGGCATGCTGGTGATCGCCAGCGCCTGGCGGCTGGTGAATTCCCCCGACGCCGACACCGAGCGGGTCGCGCGCATGGCCGAATCATTCACCCCCGAGATGGCCAAGTCCCGGGCCTTCTATCCCCTGACCTTCCCCATCAGTTGCGGCCCCGGCTCGATCGCCGCGGCCATCACGGTGGGCGTGTCGCTGCGCGACCAGAACCACTTGCTGAGCCTGCTGCGGCTGGGCGGCTCGATCCCCGGCATCGTGGTCGTTTCGCTGACGCTGTACGTCTGCCTGCGCTTTGCCGCACAGATGCTGCACCGGCTGGGCGATAATGGCACCGCTGTATTCATGCGCATGTCGGCCTTCATCATGCTGTGCCTGGGCGTGCAGATCTTCTGGGAAGGCTCGCGCGAACTGCTGCTCGGCGTCTTGCAGCAGGTCATGCAACCAATTCCGATTCCCAAAGCCTAACGGCCTGGCGGCCGCACACCGGCCATCCCCGCGCACCCGCCCGTGCGAACCCTTATCTTGCAACAACCATGACTTCTCGTTCAGAACGCCTGCTCCGCCTGATCGCCCTCTTCTGCTTCGGCGCCGTCGGCATCGCCCTGGTTTCCCAGTATGTCTTCGACATGCCGCCGTGCGCCTGGTGCGTGCTGCAGCGCCTGATCTACCTGGTGATCGGCGTCATCGCCCTGGTCGGCGGCTTCGGCGGCGGCCGCGCGCTGACGCGCCTCTGCGCCGCCCTGGCGGCCCTGCTGTCGGTCAGCGGCATCGCCGCGGCCTGGTACCAGTACACCGTGGCCGCCAAGATGCTGTCCTGCGACCAGACCTTCGCCGACCGCTTCATGACCGGCATCGGCCTGGATGGCGGCGTGCCGTGGCTGTTCGGCATCTATGCCACCTGCATGGACGCGGTGGTGCCGGTGCTGGGCATCGAGTACGCGCTGTGGAGCCTGGCGCTGTTCGTGATCCTGCTGGCCATGGCCCTGCCCGCTGTCTTTGGCCGCGGCCGCGCCGCCTGAGCCGCGCCGCCGGCTTGGCAGCCCGGACGCCCGCGCGTCCGCCAGCGCCCGGCCCCGCCGCTTTCCTGACGCCATGAAATACCTCACCGGCTATCCCGAACCGCTGCTGGCGCAGGCCCGCGCCCTGCTCGACCAGGGCAAGCTCGGGCCCGCGCTGCGCGCCCGCTACCCCGGTGGCGCGCATGGCGTGCGCACCGACAAGGCGCTGTACGACTATGTGGTGGACCTGAAGAACACCTATATCCGCAACGGCGCGCCGCTCAGCAAAATCGCCTTCGACAGCAAGATCCATGTGATCCAGCATGCACTGGGCCAGCACACCTTCATCTCGCGGGTCCAGGGCGGCAAGCTCAAGGCCAAGCACGAAATCCGCGTGGCCACGCTGTTCAAGGCGGTACCGCAGGAATTCCTGAAGATGATCACGGTGCACGAACTGGCGCACCTGAAGGAAAAGGAACACAACAAGGCCTTCTACAACCTGTGCCGGTTGATGGAGCCGCAATACCACCAGTACGAGTTCGACCTTCGCTTGTACCTGACCCACCTTGAAGCCTGCGGCGACAGTCTGTGGTGAGTGCTTTGCGTTGTGTGTAAAGCACGCGGGCACTCAGTTCTTCATTGAACGCCGTGCAAGTGGAAAGATCTGCCGCGTGATTCATTCCGTCGCCTGCGCGAAACGAATCACGCTGCCATGCAGAAGCAGTGGAGACAGCAGCCTTTCCAATCTGCTTTTTCAACGGCATCAAGTTACTTGCAACGACCCCTTGGCCCCCATCAGCAGGTCAATCACGTCTGGTGCGGTGATGACGCTGAAGCGTGGATCCATTTGTTCGGAACTCATTCCGTTGTGGATCATGCACGCGCCGCAGATCGCAATTCGTCCACCCTTTTCCATGAATTTCTCCAGCAAACTGGCAACCGGCTCGAACGGCTTTCCGATATCCATACCCGCCGCTGCGCCCGGTTTGCCCAGTTCGACGGCCTCCACCATCAAAATGATGGTCGCCGTATGCCCCTTGAGCAGCGCGTTGAGCGCCATGGTGAACGTCACGGTTACCTTGTTGGGGTTGCTCTTTCCGTCAAAAACGGTCGCAACGAAATCCGAAGTTTGCATGATCAAGTCCTTGTTTATATCGAATGGATGCGGGAAAGTCCGGGCCGCAGCGCCCGCACAGTGAGGCAATAAAACCCGATCTCGGCGTGTGGCGCCTCGTGTCCGCTATTGGGCAACAGCGGAAGGCGCGGAACTGCCGGTCGGCGCCAAGCACTCGCTGAAAGCCGCCACGGCGTTCGGGGCGCACCTCGCGGAGAGGCCACCGCCCATGCGGATAGCCACGCCCCGGGCCACGCCGAAGCCCTGAAAACCTGAACCTGAGCAACGGATTGCATAAGCAATGTCCTGCCTTGGAGTTTTGGAAGAGATGCTTTGACTATTTATTAGATTATGCTAAATTAGAAAAAAATGAAATATAAATCACCATGACGCTCAACCCAAAAGACCAATCGTTTTTGCAGGAGGGTGCGGCCAAGGCTGCGGCCATGCTGCGGGCCGTCGGCAACGAACACCGCCTGCTCGTTCTCTGCCTCTTGATCGAACATGGAGAAATGACCGTCGGCGCGCTGCACGAGTACGTGGCGCTGAGCCAATCGGCCTTGTCCCAGCACCTGGCCAAGATGCGCGAGGAAGGTCTGGTGGCCTACCGACGCGAGTCACAGACCCTGCACTATCGAATTGAAAACCCGGATGTGACCAAGCTCATCGCGACGCTCAAGACCATCTTCTGCCCATGACCCGCCACCGGAGACCGCCATGTCCCTGAAATCCATCTCGCCCCAAGCCGCCAGCGAACTCATGAACCAGGGTGCTGTCTTGGTGGACATCCGTGCCGCGGACGAACACGCCCGCGAACGCATCGCAGCGGCGCGCCATGTGTCCATGGACCGCCTGCAAAGCGGCGGCATGCCACTCGACGACGCGTCGACCGTCATCTTCCATTGCCGCTCAGGCAACCGGACGCGGGTGAACGCGTCGGCGCTGAGGGCCTGCGTGGCCTGCGACGCCTACGTGCTTGAAGGCGGGCTGGATGCCTGGAAGAAGGCGGGGCTGCCCGTTGTGGCCGATGCCTCGCAGCCGCTGGAGCTGCAGCGGCAGGTGCAGATCGCCGCAGGCTCGCTGATCGTGCTCGGGGCAGTGCTGGGTGCCACGGTCTCGCCCTGGTTCCATGCGCTCTCAGGCTTCGCGGGGGCCGGGCTTGTTTTTGCGGGTGTCTCGGGGTTCTGCGGGCTCGCCCGCGTGCTCATGCGCATGCCTTGGAACCGCAACGCGCTGGCCGGGTGAGCGTCTTGCCGTTAGCCGTATTCACCCCTGTCTGGCTTCGGTTTTTGTTTGAATGACTCAGGAGAAACCATGAAATTCAATGTCGGCGGCTTGGACCGCATCCTTCGCATCGTCATCGGCCTCGTCCTCATCGCACTGGCGGCCACCGGCACCGTCGGCTGGTGGGGCTGGCTGGGCGTCATCCCACTCCTGACAGGGGTGGTGCGCTTTTGCCCGCTGTATTCGCTGATCGGCATCAACACCTGCCCTCTCAAGGCTAAGGGGTAAGTGCCGGGGGGCTTCACACGTGAACTGCCCCCCGAAAGTTGGACGAAATCCAACCTTTTGGGGGGCAGTTCAGACGGAGCGGCCGTTTGTAGCGCCGGCCTCAGGCGTCGTTGGCGGCGTAGCCCATGTTGAACTGCAGGCCGCTGGCGCCTTCGCCATCGCCGGATTCGCCGCGCGACTGGCCCAGGCGCGCCAGGTATTCCGCGGTGATGTCGCCGGTGATGTATTCGCCGTCGAAGCAGGACGCTTCGAAGCGCGTCAGCTTGGGATTGAGGTCGCGCAGCGACTGCTGCATGTCCTGCAGGTCCTGGTAGACCAGGCTGTCGGCGCCGATCGCGCGGGCGATTTCCTCGTCGCTGCGGCCGGTGGCGATCAGTTCACTCTGCGTGGGCATGTCGATGCCGTAGACGTTGGGGAAGCGTACCGGAGGCGCGGCCGAGGCGAAGTACACCTTGTTGGCGCCGGCGGCGCGCGCCATGTCGACGATCTCGCGGCTGGTGGTGCCGCGCACGATGGAGTCGTCCACCAGCAGCACGTTCTTGCCCTTGAACTCCATGCCGATGGCGTTGAGCTTCTGGCGTACCGATTTACGGCGCACGGCCTGGCCCGGCATGATGAAGGTGCGGCCGACGTAGCGGTTCTTGATCAGGCCTTCGCGGTAGTCCAGGTTCAGGCGCGCGGCCAGTTGCATGGCGGCCGGGCGCGAGGAATCGGGGATCGGCATGACCACGTCGATGTCGCCCAGGCGCATGTTGCGCGCGACCTTGTCGGCCAGGTATTCACCCATGCGCAGGCGGGCGTCGTACACCGACACGCCGTCGATCAGCGAATCGGGACGGGCGAAGTAGACATATTCGAAGATGCAAGGCACCAGTTGCGGATTGTCGGCGCACTGGCGGCTGACGAAACGGCCGTCCAGGTCGACGAACACCGCCTCGCCCGGCTCGACGTCGCGCACGAAGGCAAAGCCGCTGCCTTCCAGCGCCACGGATTCCGAGGCCACCATCCACTCGACGCCTTCGTCGGTTTCCTGGCGGCCGATGCACAGCGGACGGATGCCGTTGGGATCGCGGAACGCAAGCAGGCCGTAACCGGAAATCTGCGCCACCACGGCGTAGGCGCCGCGCACGCGCTTGTGCACGGCGGCCACGGCGCGGAACATGGCGTCGTCGTCGAGCGAGACGCCGCTGGCGGCCGACTGCAGTTCGTGGGCCAGCACGTTCAGCAGCACTTCCGAGTCGGAATTGGTGTTGATGTGGCGGCGGTCGACGCGGTAGAGCGATTCACGCAGCTCGCGCCAATTGGTCAGGTTACCGTTGTGGGCGAACATGATGCCGAACGGGGCATTGACGTAGAACGGCTGGGCCTCTTCCTCGCTGGCGCTGGAGCCGGCGGTGGGATAGCGCACCTGGCCCACGCCCGAGGTGCCCGGCAGGGCACGCATGTTGCGCGTGCGGAATACATCGCGCACCAGGCCGTGCGCCTTGTACATATTGAACTGGTTGCCTTGCGACGTCGCGATGCCCGCGGCGTCCTGCCCGCGATGCTGCAACAGCAGCAAGCTGTCATAGAGCAGCTGGTTGACCGGCCCGCGCCCGATGACCCCTACGATTCCACACATGGTGAGATTTCCTGGTTGATGTGAAGCTAATCAATACGGCAGCCATGTCGCCAGGGACGGCGGCAGCCACGTCTTGATATGTTTGATGGCCTCGATGGCCGAATGCGAAAACATGGCGTCCTGCCACCACGGCTCCTGCGGCAGCGGCGTGTAGCCGGCGGCGGCGACCAGCGCCAGCACGATCACCAGACCCCGGGCCAGCCCGAACATGCCCCCCAGGCCGTGATCGGCCGGGCTCAGTCCGGTACTGCGGATCAAGGCGGCAAGCGTCATGTTGACCAACCCCACGCCGAGCAGCACGATAATGAAGACCGCCGCGTAGGAGACACCCATGCGCAGCAGCGTTGTTTCGATATAGGGCTCCAGCCAGGCATAGACCGTAGGCCCCCACCAGATCGCGGCCACGAAGGCCAGCAGATACGCGACCAGCGACAGCACTTCCTTGAGCAGGCCGCGCACCAGGCCCAGCACACCCGATACCACCAGGATGGCCAGCACGACGAAGTCGAAGCCGGTCACTATTGGGCGGCGATGAAACCGTTGTCATAGCCCAGGGTGCGCAACCGCGCCTGGGCCGCCTGCGCCGCCTCGCGCGAGGGGAACGGCCCCACCCGCAGACGGTACTGCTGTTTGCCTCCGATGGAAGCCTGCTCGACGAATGCGTTGGTGACACCGGCCTGGTGCAGCTTGTCGCGGCGCGACTGGGCATCCTCGGACGTGGTGTAGGCGGCGATCTGCAGCACGAAGTTGCCTTTGGTGGCCTGCGGCTTGGGAGCCGGCGCGGCGCGGCCTTCGAGCAGCGCCAGGGCGCGGGCGCCATCGTCCGAGCGTTGCTCGGGCTTGGGAGCGGCCGGCTTGGGTTCGGGCTTGGGCTCCGGCTTGGGTTCGGGCTTGGGTTGCGCGCGCGGCGGCGTGGTGGCGGCGACCTGCGGCGGCGTCGTGGCCGGCGGCGTGGTCGCGACCGGCGGCGTGGCCGTGGCGGGCGGCGCGGTCGTCTGCGGCGGCGTGGCCGGCGCGTTGGCGGCGGCCGAGGGCTCGGTGGGCGCGCTGCCGGACGCCGGCGCGGCGACCTGCGGTTCGCTCACTTGCGGCTGGAACGGCGTGTTGCGCTCCGGCACCCTGATGGGAATGTTGTCGGCGACCGGCGCCGGCTGGGAATCCAGCACCATGGGCAGGATGATGACGGCGGCCAGCACCAGCGCGATCGCGCCGGCCAGCCGGCGCCGGGCGCGCCCGCGCAACTCCGCCGCCTGCACCTCGCTGGGCACCGCCGCTCGCTTGGAGGGCTGCGCCTGGTCGGCAGGATCTTTGCGTTTGAAAAAACCCATGGGAGAGAATTCCTTGCGGCAGGTATGGCGGCGGACCGCCATGGCGCTACACCCGGTTTGGCCTGTGCCGCTTTTGCCTATGCCTTGCGACCCAGAGACTGCAAAACCGAGGCCACGGTGAGAAATGATCCGAACACCACGATTCTATCATTCTCCCCTGCCCGTTCGCGCGCCGCGGCAAAGGCCTGGGCGGGATCCGCGCAGGCCGAAACGCCCGGCGCTTCGGCTCCGGCCGGCGCTGCCGGCAGCGTGGCGGCGACCCGCTCGGCCAGGCGCTCGCCGCTGCCGCCGCGCGGCCCCGGCAGTCCGGCACAGAACCAGTGATCGATGCGGCTGCCAAGCTTGGCCAGCACGCCGGCCAGGTCCTTGTCGTTGAGCATGCCGAACACCGCGTAGGTATAAGGATGGAAGCCCATGTTGTCCAGGTTCTGCGCCAACACCGCGGCGGCGTGCGGGTTATGGGCAACATCCAGGATCACCGTCGGCTGGCCCGGCAGGATCTGGAACCGGCCCGGCAGCGAGGCCTGCAACAGGCCCTGGCGCACCGCCTGCTGCGGCACCGGCAGGCGGTCGCGCACCGATTCGAGCGCGGCCAGCGCGGCCGAGGCGTTCAACAGCTGATTGGCGCCACGCAGCGCCGGATAGGCCAGCGCGCTGCGGCGCTGCTCGCGCCCGCCGTAGGCCCATTGCTGGCGATCGCCCGAATAGTTGTAGTCGCGCCCGAACAGCCACAGGTCGGCGCCGATCTGCCCGACGTAATCGAGCAGCGATTGCGGCGGCACCGGGTCGGCGCACACGGCCGGGCGGCCGGCGCGGTAGATATGGGCCTTCTCGAAGCCGATCTTCTCGCGCGTGTCGCCGAGATAGTCGATGTGGTCCAGGTCGACGCTGGTGACGACGGCACAGTCGGCATCGACGATATTGACCGCGTCCAGGCGGCCGCCCAGGCCCACTTCGAGCACCACCGCGTCCAGCCGCGATTGCGAGAACAGGCGCAGGATCGCCAGTGTGGTGAATTCGAAGTATGTCAGGGTGATGTCGCCGCGCGCGGCCTCGACCGCCGCGAACTGCTCGATCAGCGCTTCGTCCGAGGCGATTTGGCCGTTGACGCGGGCGCGCTCGTTGAAATCGATGAGGTGCGGCGAGGTATAGAGACCGACCTTGTAGCCCGCGGCCAGCAGGATGGCCTCGAGCATGGCGCAGGTCGAGCCCTTGCCGTTGGTGCCGCCCACCACGAACTTCACGCCAGGCAGCGCCAGGTTCATGCGCGCCGCCACGTCCCGCACGCGTTCCAGGCCCATGTCGATCGCGGTGGCGTGGATGGATTCCAGGTACTGCAGCCAATCGGACAGGGAGGCACCGGCGGCGGGCTTGAGGGCAGAGGGCATGACGGCAATAAGAAGGTGAACAACCCGGGATTTTAGCAGCGCACGCCCGGTGTTTTCCCTAATCCCCAGGGCGTGGCAAGGGATCTTCGGGAAAAAAGGCTTGCCGATGTTTTTTTCATACGTAAAAATAAATTCACATATGAGAACTAACAAGGAGACAACATGACGCAGCGCCCCCCGCCCGCCTGGCTGGTCCGCGAAGCCGACGTGCCCGGCTACCACCCGGCCAACCACACCGGCACCCTGAATCGCCGCCTGATCGGCCCGGACACCGTAGGGGCGCGCGGCGTGGAAGTGCTGCTGGGGGTGATCGACAAGGGCAAGGGAGCATTGCCGCACGCCCACCCCGGCATCGAGCAGGTCTGTTACCTGCTGTCCGGCACGGCCCGCGCCCAGGTCCAGGACGAATGGGCCGATATGGGGCCGGGCGATTGCTGCTACTTCCCGCCCGACGTCCCGCACGTGTTCACCGTCACCAGCGACGAGCCGGCCCGGTTGCTGGTGATCTACACCCCGCCCTACGAAGAATCGCCCGACCGCGTCATCCGCGGTTTCCCGGCGCCCGACGCCGGCGCCTGAGGCGCCGGCTTTCCCCGGCATTGCCGGACAGCGGCCGCAGAGCCGCGTCCGGATTCCCACCATCTGGAGACAAACCATGCAACTACTGCGCCTGTTGCGCGCCGCCCTGATCGGCGGCGCGGCCCTGCTGACCCTGCCCCTGGCCCACGCCGCCGACTATCCGGACAAACCCATCACGCTGATCGTGCCCTTTCCCGCCGGATCGGGCACCGACGCGGTTGGCCGCATTTTCGGCGCCGAGCTGTCGACCATCCTGGGACAGCAGATCGTGGTCGAGAACAAGCCCGGCGCCAACGCCACCATCGCCGCCAACTACGTGGCGCGCGCCAAGCCGGATGGCTATACGCTGTTCGTGACCACCAACACCTCGCATTCGGCCGCTCCGTGGCTGATGAAGAATGTCCCCTATGACCCGGTCAAGGACTTCACGCCGATCGCACGCGGCGGCAATCTGCCATTCATCCTGGTGGTCAATCCCAAGCGTCCGTGGAAGACCGTGGCCGACCTGATCGCCGACGCCCGCCAGCATCCGGGCCGCATCACCTACGCCAGCGGCAACAGCACCGGCATCGTGGCCGGCGCCACGCTGGCCAATCGCGCCAAGATCGACATCCTGCACGTGCCCTACAAGGGCACGCCGCAGGGCCTGACCGACGTGGTCGGCGGGCAGGTCGATTTCATGTTCACAGACCTGGCTTCAGGCCTGCCTTTCGTGCAGTCGGGCCAGTTGCGGGCGCTGGCGGTCTCCACCGCGGCGCGCAGCACCATCGTGCCGGACCTGCCGTCCATGGCGGAATCGGGCGTGCCGGACTTCGACCTGAATTCCTGGAATGGCTACTTCGGCCCGGCCGGCATGCCGCCCGAGGTGGTCGCCAAGCTCAACGATGCCATCAAGCAGGTGGTCGCCAAGCCCGACGTGCGCAAGCGCCTGGCCGGCCTGGGCTTTGACGCCTTCTCCAGCTCGCCCGAGGCATTCGCCCAATTCGTCAGCGAACAGCGCGATCTGTGGGGCAAGCTGATCCGCGATGCGGGGATCGAGCAGCAATGACGATGCCCGCCACCGCGCCGGCCGCCGGCCCCCTGGCCGGCGTGCGGATCCTCGATCTCAGTTCCGTCGTCATGGGCCCGTATGCCACCCAGGTGCTGGCCGACCTGGGAGCCGACGTCATCAAGGTGGAATCGCCCGCTGGCGACAACATGCGCGCCGTCGGGCCGATGCGTCACCCGGGCATGGGGCACCTGTACCTGCACCTGAATCGCAACAAGCGCTCGGTGGTGCTGGACCTGAAGACCCTCGAAGGCCGCGAGGCCTGCCTGCGGCTGGCCGAGAGCTGCGATGCCATGCTGTACAACATCCGCCCCCAGGCCATGGCCCGGCTGGGCCTGTCGTACGAGGCGGTGGCGGCGCGCAATCCGCGCATCGTCTACCTGGGCGCCTACGGCTTCGGCGAGGCCGGCCCCTACGCCGGCCGCCCTGCCTACGATGACCTGATCCAGGGCCAGACCGGCATCGCGGCGCTGGCGGCGCGCCAGAGCGGCGACGTGCCGCGCTATGCGCCGCTGACGCTGGCCGACCGGGCCGTCGGCCTGCACGTCGGCATCGCCCTGGTATCGGCGGTCCTGCACGCCCGCGCCAGCGGCCAGGGCCAGCAGGTAGAGATCCCCATGTTCGAAGGCATGGCCCACCTGGTGCTGGGCGACCACCTGGGCGGAGCCACCTTCGAGCCGCCGCTCGGCCCCACCGGCTATGCGCGGCTGCTGGCGCCGCACCGGCGCCCCTACGCCACGGCCGACGGCTACCTCTGCCTGCTGATCTACAACGACAAGCACTGGCGCAACTTCTTCGCCCTGATCGGCCAGCCCGAACTCGGGCAGGACCCGCGCTTTCACAGCCACGGCGCGCGCGCGGCGCATATCGACGAGGTCTATGCCTTCGTCGCCGACGTGATCCGCACACGTTCCAGCCAGGACTGGCTGCAGGCGCTGACGGCTGCCGACATCCCGGCCTCGCAACTCTATACGGTGGACGATCTGCTGGAGGACGAGCATTTGGCGGCCACCGGCTTCGTGCAGCACCACGACCATCCCACCGAGGGCCGCCTGCGCACCCCCGCCCCACTCGGCCGCTACCAGGGTACGCCGACCGCGATCCGCCGCCCGGCGCCAACGCTGGGCCAGCACAGCCGCGAAGTACTGGCGGAGGCCGGTTACGACGACGCCGCCATCGACGCCCTCTTCTCCCATCGCATCACCCAGGAAGGAACGCACTGATGGACTTTGAATTCACCCCCGACCAGTTGGCCTTGCGCGATGCCGTATCGCGCATCTGCGAACGCTACCCCGACGACTACTGGCTGGAACGCGACCGCGAAGGCGGTTTCCCCGAGCCGCTGCACGCCGACCTGGCGCGCGACGGCTGGCTCGGCATCGCCATGCCGCAGGAACACGGCGGCGCCGGCCTGGGCATGACCGAGGCCGCCCTGATGATGCAGACCATCGCCGCCTCGGGCGCCGGTTTCACGGGGGCCTCGGCCGTACACATGAACATCTTCGGCCTGAACCCGGTGGTGGTGTTCGGCAATGACGCGCAGCGTGCCCGCTGGCTGCCTCCCCTGATCTCGGGGCGCGAGAAAGCCTGCTTTGCCGTCACCGAGCCCGATGCCGGCCTGGACACCACCAAACTCGGCACCCGCGCCGAGCGCCAGGGCGACGACTACGTGGTGCACGGCCGCAAGATCTGGATCTCGACCGCCCAGGTAGCCGACAAGATGCTGTTGCTGGCCCGCACCACGCCGCTGGCGGACGTGGCCAAGCCGACCCAGGGGCTATCGCTCTTCTATACGGACCTGGATCGCACCAAGGTCGAGGTGCGCGAGATCGAGAAAATGGGCCGCAAGGCGGTGGACTCGAACATGCTGTTCATCGACGGCCTGCGGATTCCGGTGGCCGACCGCATCGGCGAGGAAGGCCGCGGCTTCGAATACATCCTGCATGGCCTGAACCCGGAACGCATCCTGATCGCCGCCGAGGCCGTCGGCATCGGCCGCGCCGCGCTGGAACGGGCGGTACGCTATGCCGGCGAGCGCAAGGTGTTCGGCCGGCCCATCGGCCAGAACCAGGGCATCCAGCACCCGCTGGCGCAGGCGTGGATGCAGCTGGAAGCGGCCGACCTGATGGTGTTCAAGGCCGCCAGCCTGTACGACGCCGGCCAGCCCTGCGGCCCGGCCGCCAACGCCGCCAAGTACCTGGCGGCCGAAGCCGGCTACAACGCCTGCCAGACCGCGGTGATGACGTTGGGCGGGATGGGCTACGCCAAGGAATACCACGTGGAACGGCTGCTGCGCGAGAGCTTCATTCCGCGCATCGCGCCGGTCAGCCCGCAACTGATCATGTGCTTCATCGCCGAGAAGGTGCTGGGACTGCCCAAGTCCTATTGAAACCCCGCCCGCCCGCTGCGGGCCGGCCTCAGGACTGCTGCTCCAGTCCGGTGCAGGCCGCGCGCAGGATGCGGGCGTATTCCTCCTGGCACGGCTCGATGCGATAAATCGGACCACCGACCGAAATGGCATAGTGTTCGCCCGACAACGTCACCGGCCAGGCAATGGCGCCCACGTCCGGAATCGATTCGCCACTATTCATGTACCAGCCGCGCTGGCGCGAACGGTCGATGTCCTGCAACAGCGCTTCGCGCGTAACCAGTGTGCGATCGTTGTAACGCGTCAACGGCATGGCCGCCAACAGGGCGTCGCGGGCCGGCTCGTCCATCAGCGACATGAGCGCTTTTCCCAGCGAATTGGCGTGTACGTCCTTGAACTCGCCGGCAACCGGCGCATATCGGATCGTGTGTGGCGAGTCCAGCACATCCAGGTACACCACCCGGCCATCCGCGGTCAGCTTGGCGAAGACGACAGTCTCCCGCGTTGCGTCCCGCAATTCCACCAGGCTGGGATAAACCCGGTCCAGCACCGGGTCGGCGCGGGCGATGCGCTGCGCCATCGCCAGCAGGCGGCCGGTCGGGTAATACCCCTGGCGGCGGCCGGTTTCATAGAGATAGCCCAGGCCGGTCAGGGTGCGGATCAGGGCCAGGCAGCTCGACACCGGCACATCCAGCAGCCGGGCCAGTTCCGACAAGGGCAAGGCGCGCTTCTCCCGGGCATAGGTTTCGATGATTTCGATGACTCGCAGCGCCGTCTTGACACTCATTGCCCGTTCCCAACTTGTTAGCACATGAAACAACTGTCCGCGCCGGAGCCTAAAGTTCCCTGCGAGGCTGCCGTAATCGTAGCTGAGAATTCCCTGAAAACAGCGCGTTCCTCCGAGACGCCCACATCGCCGTTGGAGTGATCATGGCCGTAACCCCCTTAGCCCCCGCGGCGTTCGCACCCGCAGCTGCGCCAACACCGGTCGCGGCCGCGCCTGCCGCCGCCGACCCGTCGGTCACCGTCGTGCCACCGGCTGCCAGCAGTAACAGCGGCGGGGCCGATTCCGCCACGTCGGAACAATCGACATCGCAGAAGCTGCCCCTGGACAAGGCGCTCGACGAAATCAACGAGCAAATGAAAGCCTGGTCCACCCAGCTGCAGTTCGAAATCGATCCCGACGTGCACCAGGTGGTGGTGTCCGTGGTCGACGCGGAATCGGGGGACGTCCTGCGCACCATCCCAAGTGAAGCCGTACTGAAGATCGCCAAAATGATCGTCAACATGCAAGGAAACGGCATCAAAACCACGGCTTGATATGGCACTCGATTTTTTTTGCTATGCCCGTTCCGGTGCTGTTCGATGACAGAAACATCGAATTAGGCCCGCCTTATGCCCTTGCCCGGCCAATCGCCGGCACCCCATTTTTGACAGAATCGCATCGCTAGGAAGGAATTTCACATGGCCTCTATCACTAACCTCGGTTCGGTTTCCGGCTTGCCCTTGGAAAAGATCCTGTCGGACCTGCAGGCCGCCGAGGACAAGAAGCTCTCGATCTACACCACCCGCGCCCAAAGCTACCAGACCCGCATCGACGCCTATGCGCAGTTGCAAAGCGCGCTGGAAGCCCTGCAGAAGTCGGCCGGCGTGCTGGGCAAGACCGAGACGATGGCCGCCATCAAGGGCAGCGTCACCGGCGGCACCGCCTTGACGGCCACCGTGGCCGCCGAGGGCGCCATCGCGGGCCAATACACCATCGAAGTGAACAGCCTGGCACGGGCCCAGAGCCTGCAATCCGGCGCGGTGGCCGACCGTACCGCCAAGCATGGCGACACCGGCTCGTTCGAGATCGAGCTGGCCGACGGCACCAAGCGCACCATCGACCTCAAGGGCGACACGTCGCTCAACGGCATCGTCAAGGCCATCAATGCCGACGACAAATCGGGGTTGCGCGCCACCGTCATCAACGACGGCAACGGCAACAACTACCTGATGCTGACGGCCAAGGACACCGGCGTCCAGGCCGCGGTCAAGAACATCACGGTGACTGGCGACCAATCGCTCCAGGACATCCTCTCGTTCAGTACCGCCCCCGACGGCAGCACCAGCGGCATGACCGACACCAAGGCCGCCGATGCCGAGATCCTCATCAATGGCATCACCGTCAAGAGCGGCTCGAACAACGTCTCCACGGCCATCGACGGCGTCACGCTGAACCTGACCGACAAGACCGAAACCGGCAAGCCGATCACGCTCAAGCTGGAAGCCGACACCTCGGTGGCCAGCAAGGCAGTCCAGGACTTCATCAAGACCTACAACGCGCTGCAGACGACCATCAAGAACCTGACCGCGTTCGACGCCAAGGCGGCCACCAACCAGCCGCTGACCGGCGACGGCACCACGCGCTCGATCCAATCGTCAGTGACCAGCGCCCTGCAGGCGGTGCTGGGCGAAGGCACGGTGCGCTCGCTGGCCGACCTGGGCATCACCACCGACCCGATGACGCGCCAGCTCAAGCTCGACCAGACCAAGCTCGACAAGGCGCTGTCCGAAAGCCCGGCCGACGTCACCAAGCTGCTGACCGGCGACAACGGCCTGGCCAAGAATTTCGATACCGCCTTCAAGGACGTGCTGGGCAGCAACGGTTCGCTGAAAACGCGCACCGACGGCCTGGCCAAGACCATGAGCGACCTGGACGCCCAGCAAAAGCGCGCCAAGGCCGCCAGCGATGCCGAAATCGACCAGATGCGCACCCGCTTCGTGGCGCTGGACAAGTTCTACATGCAGATGCAGACCACCGCCAACTACCTGACCCAACAATTTGCGGCGATGAACAAATCGAGCAAATAACCTGTAGAAGATGCTTTAATGACTTACGCCGCCCGCCGCCCCACAGGGTCCCAATCCGTTCGCTCCTACGCCGATATCGGCCTGGAAACCCAGGTGCTGGGAGCGAGCCCCGAGCGGCTGATCACCCTGCTGTACCTGGGTGCCCGGGCGGCGATCGGGCAGGCGCGCATCCACCTGCAGGAAGGCCGGGTCGCCGAACGCGGCGCGGCTATCTCGAAAGCGATCAAAATCGTCGATGAAGGCCTGAAGACCGGGCTGAACATGGAGGCCGGCGGCGACATCGCCGCCAACCTCTCCCGGCTCTACGATTACATCGTCCGCACCCTGCTGACGGCGAATCTGAAAGCGGATGCCGAGCAACTGGACATCGCCGACCGCCTGCTGGCGGACCTGGCCGAGGCTTGGCAAACCTCCATCGACCGACCGGCTGGTGTAACGCAGCCCTGATGGTCCAGAAACACACATCCAGCCAGCCATCGAACGCCCGAGATTTCCATGACGTCCCTTACCCAGTACTCCTCCCCTATTCTGGAACACTACCAGGAGATCGCCCTCATCACGGGCGAGATGTTGACGGCCGCCCAGGCCGGCGACTGGGACACGGCCATGGCCCACGGGCAGCAATACTGTGAACTGGTCGAACGCCTGCGCATCGCCGAACCGACCGCGCCACTGGACGAAGCCGGCCGCGCCATGAAGTACGACCTGCTGGTGCGCATCCTGGAAAACGACGCCATGACGCGTGACCTGGCGCTGCCGCAACTGGCCCGGCTGGGCGAACTGCTGGGCCGCATGAAACGCCAGCAGACCCTGCTCTCGGCCTACGGTTACCAGGCGCCTGAAGCATGAGCGTGGGTCCCGCGGCACTCGGCAACGTCCTAGTGCAGCGGTTGGACGCCGTGCTCGGCACGACGATGTCCGCCGCCAGTGCCAATCAGGTCTCGGGCGCGCGGCCGGACGCGGTCAGCCAGCCCGGCAGCCTGGACAAGCCCGGCTCGGCCGACGGCTCGAACCGCGACCCTCGCCAGGGTATCCAGACCGGCGGTGGCCGCGGCGATCGTCCCGCCACGGTCGTCGATGCCAAGACCGCCGCGGCGCTGGCGTTGGCCGCGCGCGGCCTGGTTACCAGTAGCGACACCACCGCGTCGGCCCCGACCACGCTGGGCACCACCGCCCGCGCCATCCTGGCCTTGCTCGCCCAATACCCTGAAGGCGCCCCGGCAGTGCAAGGCCGCGCGCCGCTCTGGCGCGCGGACGGCTCCCCATCCGCCAACGGCGCACCCGCGCAGGCGAGCGCCGGCCAGGCCACGGCGCAGGCGGCGGCCCAGCCTTCCCCCACCCCACCCGCGCCAGCCGGCAGTGGCGCCCAGGCCCCCACCACGCCAGCCGCCAGCAGCGCGGCGGCGCTGGCCGCGGCCAGCGCCGCCGCGAGTGACCCCGCCAGCGAGGGCGCGGCGTCGTCCAAGCCAGGTCGCCCCGCCAGCCCGGGCGATGCCCCGGCCGGCGCCAAGGGCACCGCCGCCGCGACCCACGCCACGCTGGCCGGGCCCGCACCGTCGGTCCGGGCGCTGGCGCAAGCCCTGCGCAGCGCGCTGCAGACCAGCGGCCTGTTCTACGAATCGCACCTGGCCGACATGGTCTTCGGCCGCAGCAACCCGGCCCAGTTGCAACAGGAACCCCAGGCTCGCCTTGCGCATGGCAATACCGCCAGCGAGGCCGACGCCTCGCGTCCGCGCGCGCAAGCGCAGAGCGACGCCGGCTCGGCCGACGCGCCCGCCACATCCGGCGCCAAGGCGCCCGCGGCCGGCACGCCGGTCAACGGCATCCACCAGGACCTGACCGTCCTGGTGCGCCAGCAGCTCGAGGTGCTCGCGAACCAGGCGCTTACCTGGCAAGGCGAGGCCTGGCCCGGCACGCCGATGGAATGGGAAGTGGAACGCGACCCCTACGGCGGCGACCCCGATTCGGCGGTCTCCACCTGGGCCACCCGCCTGAAACTCGACCTGCCGCGCCTGGGTCTGGTGGACGCGCGCCTGAACCTGGCCGGCGATCAACTGGTGCTGCAGGTGGTCGCGCCGCACAGCGCGGCCGAGATCAACGATTCTTCGGACCAACTGCGTTCGCGCCTGCTCGCCGCCGGCCTCACGCTCAGCCACCTGGTGGTGAACGTGGTCGATCCGCGGCCCGTCATTCCCACGGACTTCTGATGCGCAACGCCCCGCCCCCCGACCAGGGTCCGAACGCCAACCGCAACGCCGCGGTCGCCATTTCCTATGACAACAAGGATGCCGCCCCCCGGGTGGTGGCCAAAGGCTACGGGCAACTGGCCGACACCATCGTGCGCGCGGCCGAGGAAAACGGCCTGTACGTCCATGAATCGCGCGAACTCGTCGGCCTGCTGATGCAGGTGGACCTGGATTCGCATATTCCTCCCCAACTCTACGTGGCGGTGGCAGAATTGCTGGCCTGGCTCTATCGCCTCGAATCGCGCGAGCTCCCAGACGCCGCGCCGCCCGCCTGACCCTTCTCTCTAAGGACGACCATCGTGTTGGATGCCAGCGATCCGGAATTCCTGCTTACGCGGCCGGAAGACATGCGCGCCGCGCTCTTCGAACTGACGCACCCCGACAGCCATATCCTGGTCCGCGATGCCGCGGACCGCGAAATGGCGGTGCTGGTGCTCGGCGCGGACAAGCAGACCCGGCAGTTTTTCTGGCGCCCGCGCGACTATGCCGGGGCCGATTTCGAACAGACGGACAGCATGGGCCTGCTCAGCGGCACCACCTTCCATTTCCACGCCACGGCCTACGGGGGCGTGCAGATCCGTTTTCGCGTCGCGCGCCCCGAAGTGATCTATTTCGATGATGGCAGCGCGGCCTTGATGTCGCCCTTCCCCGACCGGCTGGCCCGTATCCAGCGCCGCAAAATGTTCCGCGCCTCGCTGGTCACCCATGCCAACCGTTGCCAGGCGTCCTGGCGCCCTACCCCCGCCGACCAGCCGATCAGCTTCTCGGTGCGCGACATTTCGGTCGATGGCGTCGGACTGCGGGTGGAACTGGCGGTGCCGGCGCTGCCGCAACGCGGCAGCGTGCTGGAAGACGTACACCTCGACTTCGGTGAACTCGGCAAGCTCAATGCGCACCTGGAGGTGCGCAACGTCTATCCGATCTCGGGCCAGCCCATGACCCAGGCCACCAGCCCCGATGAGCCGGCCCCGACCCACGTATCGCTGACCGGCGAACCGCCGATGAGCCACCTGGGCGCGGTGTTCCTGAATCTGGACGCGCGCCAGGAAACCTGGCTGCAGCAAGTTGTCTGGAAACTGGAAAAAACGGCGAGATAGGGGCGCTCCGGCGCCGGCCAAGATGGCTGGGCGGCGGGAACGGGCCGGATGGGGAGTTATCCGGTCTGAAAAGGGGCTGGCATGCGCCAGCCCCTGTTTTCATGCTGGCGGCCGTTACACCGCCATCGAGGAAATTTCCTTGTAGGCCGCAACCAGCTTGTTGCGAACCTGGACAGCCGTCTGGAAGCCGATGCTGGCCTTTTGCAGGTCGACCATGACATCGTTGAGCGACACGTCGGGCGCGCCCAGCTCGAAAGCCTTGGCCTGCGCGGTGGCGGCGTTCTGGGCCGCGGTGACGCGGCGGATGGAGCGTTGCAGCTCGGCGGCGAAGCCATCCGGTTGGGCCACGGCCTCGCCGGCGGCCAGGTTGCCGGTTTCGGCCTTGGTAACCGCCACGCGCATCTGCTGGAGCATGCTCTCGATGCCGGACAAGCCTGATACAGCCATTACGTTATTCCTTGCTGAGGGGACGAGGGACTACGCCCAGGATGCAGGCAGCGTAACCCGGCATTCCCCGCCTCATAGCGGGTAAAAGCCGCCAAAACACCCGATATTTCCGCGAATGCGCCAACCCCGCCGGTGCTGGCCGCTGCCGCCTCCGCCCGCGGGGCGCGCCCGCTTGTCGACATAGGGATTAAGTAACGCCAAAAAACCGCTGTTTTCGGCAATTGGGTTTGCTAACGCAGCAGCAATAATCCAGGCTCTCCCCAGACCAGAAGCACGTTGCATGTGTAATCTGCCCTACCCGAACATGAAGTCATTTTCCCTGCTCCGCGAAGCCAGCGGGAGCCGCCAATGAATCAGCAGGCTACCCTGAGCGCGTCGCTTCTGGCGAAGTTTCCCGTGTTGGAAAAGATACGCGCCCTGCCCAAGCCGATCCTGCTTGGCGCGGCGGCAGCGCTGGTCGCGCTGATCGTCGCCGTGGCGATGTGGAGCAGCGAGCCCCAGTACAAGGTGCTGTTCTCGAACCTGGACGACCGCGACGGCGGCGCCATCGTGACCGCGCTGGGCGCCATGAACGTGCCTTACAAGTACAACGACACCGGCACCGCCCTGCTGGTGCCGGCCGACCGCGTCTATGACGCCCGCCTGCAACTGGCCTCGCAGGGCCTGCCGCGCGGCGGCTCGGTCGGTTTCGAGCTGATGGACAACGCCCGCTTTGGCGCCAGCCAGTTCGCCGAGCAGATCAACTACCAGCGTGGCCTGGAGGGCGAACTGTCGCGCTCGATCGAATCCATGCACACGGTCCAGCACGCCCGCGTGCACCTGGCCATGCCGCGCCAGTCGCTGTTCGTGCGCGAGCGCCAGGCGCCGACCGCCTCGGTGCTGCTGAATGTCTATCCCGGCCGCAGCTTGAGCGATGCCCAGGTCTCGGCCATTTCCTGGCTGGTGGCCTCGAGCGTGCCGGAACTGACCGCCGAGAACGTCTCCATCGTCGACCAGAACGGCCGCCTGCTGTCCGCGCCCACCGGCGAAGGCCGGGGCATGGACGCCGACCAGATGCGCATGGTCCGAGAAACCGAACAACGCACCGTCGAGCGCATCCTCACCATCCTCAATCCGCTGGTCGGTCCGGGCAACGTACACGCTCAGGCCAGCGCCGAGATGGATTTCTCGCGCCGCGAGGAAACCTCCGAGGTCTATCGCCCCAACCAGGAACCGGGCCAGGCCGCGATCCGCAGCCAGCAGACCAGCGAATCCAACCAGCGCGGCATCAACCCCGCCCAGGGCGTGCCCGGCGCGCTGTCCAACCAGCCGCCCGCCAACGCCCAGGCCCCCATCGCCAACGCGCCGCAGACGCAGCCGGCCCGTCCCGGCCAGCCGCAACAACCCGGCCAGCAACAACAGCAGCAGCAACAGCAGCAAACCCCGGCCCAGGGAGCCGGCGGCACCGTCAGCGATCGCCGCGACGCCACCACCAACTACGAAGTCGACCGCACCATCAGCCACATCAAGCAGCCAGTCGGCATGCTCAAGCGCCTGTCGGTCGCCGTGGTCGTGAACTACGTGCGCGACAAGGATGGCGAACCGCAGGCCCTGCCGCCCGAGGAACTGAACAAGCTCACCAACCTGGTGCGCGAAGCCATGGGCTATTCCGAAAGCCGCGGCGACTCGCTGAACCTGGTCAACAGCCAATTCAACGACGGCCCGCCGCCCGTGCCGATGTGGCGCGATCCGGAAATGATCTCGCTGTTCAAGACCATCCTGGCGTGGCTGGTGGGTGGCGTGCTGGCCCTGTGGCTGTATCGCAAGATCCGCCGCTCGGTGGGCGACTACCTGTACCCGCCGGTCGATCCGGAAGTGGCCGAGGCCGAACGTATCGAGGCCCAGCGCGAGGCCCAGGACCTGGCCCGCGCCAAGGAAACCGACCGTTACCAGGACAACCTGGAACGCGCCCGCACGATGGCGAGCAAGGATCCGCGCGCCGTCGCGATGGTCCTGCGCACCTGGATGACCAAAGATGAAAAATGATTCCAAACCCATGGACGGCATGACGCGCAGCGCCGTCCTGATGATGTCGCTGGGTGAAGACGCCGCGGCCGAGGTCTTCAAGTACCTCACCGCGCGCGAAGTCCAGCAGGTCGGCGCCGCCATGGCCAGCCTCAAGCAGGTCACCCGCAACGACGTGGCCGTGGTGCTGGAGGAGTTCCGCCAGGAAGCCGACCAGTTCATGGCCGTCACGCTGGGCTCGGACGACTACATCCGCACCGTGCTGACCAAGGCGCTGGGCAGCGACCGCGCCGCCGGCCTGATCGAGGACATCCTCGAAGCCGGCGAAGGCGGCAGCGGCATCGATGCCCTGAACTGGCTCGACCCGCACACCGTGGCCGAACTGATCGGCGACGAACACCCGCAGATCATCGCCACCATCCTGGTGCACCTCGAACGCGACCGCGCCGCCGGCGTGCTGGCGCTGCTGACCGACCGCCTGCGCAACGACGTCATGCTGCGTATCGCCACCTTCGGCGGCGTGCAGCCGGCCGCGCTGTCTGAACTGACCGAAGTGCTCAATTCCGTGCTGGCGGGCCAGGGCGCCAAGCGCAGCAAGATGGGCGGCGTGCGCACCGCGGCCGAGATTCTCAACATGATGAATTCGGCCGAAGAGGAAACCGTGGTCGCCAGCCTGCGCGAACGCGACAGCGACCTGGCGCAGAAGATCATCGACGAGATGTTCGTGTTCGACAACCTGCTCGACGTCGAAGACCGCGCGATCCAGCTCATCCTCAAGGAAATCGACAACGACACGCTCATGGTCGCGCTCAAGGGCGCCCAGGAAGAGCTGCGCGCCAAGTTCCTGCGCAACATGTCCAGCCGCGCCGCAGAAATGCTGCGCGAGGACCTGGAAGCGCAAGGTCCGATCCGCATGTCGAAGGTCGAGGGCGAGCAGAAGAAGATCCTGCAGATCGCCCGCCGCCTGGCCGAGAGCGGCCAGATCGTCCTGGGCAATTCCGGAGACGACGCGTATGTCTGAAGCGGATACCGGCCAGTCGACGCGCATCTCGCGCAGTGCCGCCTGGCGGCGCTGGCAGATGCTGTCGTTCGACGAGCCGCCGCCTGTCGAAGTCGAACCCGAGCCGGAACCCGATCCGGGCCCCGACCCGGAAGTGGTGATGGCCCAGCTGCGTGCCCAGGCCCTCGCCGAGGGCCGCGAGGAAGGTTACGCGCAGGGCCACGCCGCCGGCCTGGAAGCCGGCCGCGCCGAGGGCCATGAAGCGGGCCTGGCCGCCGGCCGCGAAGCCGGTTACGCCGAAGGCCTGGCCCAGGCACGCGAGCAAGGCGCGCAGGAAGCGCAACACCTGCATGCGCTGCTGCAGGCCTGCGCCGAATCGGTCGGCTCGCTGGAAGAAAAAATGGGCCAGAGCCTGCTGACGCTGGCCCTGGACATCGCCCAGCAGGTGGTGCGCACCACCCTGGCCGAGCAGCCCGACACCGTCGCCAGCGCCGTGCGCGAAGTGCTGCACATCAACCCCACCGCCGGCGGCCAGATGCGCCTGTGGGCCAATCCGGCTGATATCGAACTGATCCGCCTGCACTTGGCCGACGAGCTCAAGGAAGGCCACTGGCGCGTGCTGGCCGACGAATCCATCGCCCGCGGCGGCTGCCGCGCCGAGACGCCGTTCGGCGACATCGACGCTACCTTGCAGACCCGCTGGCGCCGCGTCGCCGCCTCGCTCGGCCGCAACGTCCACTGGGAGGAACCGGTGTGAGCGCCAATCCGGCCCCCGCGCAGCCCGGCCAACCGGCCGTGCCCGTGATCGACCGCTGGCAGACCCAGCTGCAGATCGGTTCGATCCGCGCCGCCTCGACCGACCCCTGGCTGGTCAGCGGCAAGATCACGCGCGCCACCGGGCTGGTACTGCACGCCACCGGCCTGCGCCTGCCGGTGGGCGCCGCTGCCCGCATCGAGATCGCGCGCGGCCACGACCACTGGGCCGACGCCGAGGTGGTCGGTTTCGACGGCCACACCCTGTACCTGATGCCGCAGGCCGACATTTCCGGCCTGCCGCCCGGCGCCCGCGTGGTGCCCGGCGAGCCGCCGGTGCAACGCCAGATCCCGCTGCCGCGCAAGGCCGAACTGAATGGCAACGCCAAGCCGCAACTGGGCCGCCACCTGCCGGTCGGCAACGCCCTGCTCGGCCGCGTGCTCGATGGCGCCGGCCGGCCGCTGGATGGTCTCGGTCCGTTGACCGGCGCCGAACTGGCGCCGCTGTCGGCCCAGCCCATCAATCCGCTGTCGCGCGCCCCGATCGATACCGTGCTCGATACCGGCGTGCGCGCCATCAACGGCCTGCTCACCGTCGGCCGCGGCCAGCGCATGGGCCTGTTCGCCGGGTCCGGCGTCGGCAAGAGCGTGCTGCTCGGCATGATGGCCCGCTACACCAAGGCCGACGTCATCGTGGTCGGCCTGATCGGCGAGCGCGGCCGCGAAGTCAAGGAATTCATCGAGCACAACCTGGGCCCGGAAGGCCTGGCGCGCTCGGTGGTGGTGGCCGCGCCGGCCGACGTCTCGGCATTGCTGCGCCTGCAGGGCGCGGCCTACGCCACGCGCCTGGCGGAACACTTCCGCGACCAGGGTCTGGACGTGCTGCTGATCATGGACTCGCTCACCCGCTATGCCATGGCGCAACGCGAGATCGCGCTGGCCATCGGCGAGCCGCCCGCCACCAAGGGCTATCCGCCGTCGGTGTTCGCCAAGCTGCCGACCCTGGTCGAACGCGCCGGCATGGGCGCGCCCGGACCCAGCGGCAAGGCCGGTTCGATTACCGCGTTCTACACCGTGCTGGCAGAAGGCGACGACCAGCAGGACCCCATCGCCGACTCGGCCCGCGCCATTCTCGACGGCCACGTGGTGCTGTCGCGCCACCTGGCCGAGTCCGGCCACTACCCCGCCATCGACATCGAAGCCTCGATCTCGCGCGCCATGACCTCCCTGATCACGCCGCAGCAGTTCGCGGTGGTGCGCCGCTTCAAGCAGACGCTGTCGCGCTACCAGCGCAACCGCGACCTGATCGCCGTGGGCGCCTATGCCGCCGGCAACGACCCGCAGCTGGACGATGCCATCGCCCGCTACCCGCGCCTGGAAGCGTTCCTGCAACAGGACATCGGCGAGAACATCGGCTACGACGACGCGGTGGAACAGCTGCGCGCAAGCTTCGAATTGAAGGACACTTATGCCTAGCCAATTGCCCCTGGACATGCTGATCAACCTGGCCAAGGAGAGCACGGACGAAGCCGCCCGCCTGCTCGGCCGGCTCAGCACCGAGCGCACCAATGCCGAACGCCAGCTCGGCATGCTGCAGGACTACCGCCAGGACTACCTGGAGCGCCTGCAGCACGCCATGACCACCGGCATGTCGGCCAGCGATTGCCACAACTACCAGCGCTTCATCGGCACCCTGGACGACGCCATCGGCCAGCAGCAGAATGTACTGCGCCAGGCCGACGAGAACCTGGCCAAGGGCCGGCTCTACTGGCAGCAGGAAAAACGCAAGCTCAATTCGTACGATGCCCTGGCGCAACGCGAATTGCGCGCGCAGGCCGTGGTGGAATCCCGCCGCGAGCAACGCGCCAACGACGAATACTCCGCCCGCCTGGTCCAGCGCCAGGCCGGGATGCATTAATTGCCCACAGGAAGCCCGAGATGACCGCTCCCCTGCCCATGCCCGCTATCGCGCCCGCCGTGCCGACCTCGATCGCCGATGCCCTCGGCGCCAAGTCCGCGCCTCCCGCGACCAAGAAGGGTCCGTCGTTCTCCGACGTGCTGGCCCAGCAGCGTCCCAACCCGTCCGCCCAGGCGCGCCCGGCCGACAACAATGGCCCCACCAAGGCACCCCCCTCCGGCAAGACCACCAGCGATGCCGCCGCAAACGCCGAAGACGCTGCCGCCTCGGCTATCGATGACGCGGTCAAGACCGCCAGCGAGGCCGAAGCCGGCGCGCTCGCCGTGGCCGCCACCCAGCAGCCGGTCACGCCGGTCGTGTTGCCGGAGCAGACACTGGAGATCGCCGCCCAGGCTGCCGAGCAAGTGCAGTTGGCGCGTGGCAACGCCCAGGCCGCTGCCACCGCCATCAGCAGCGGCGCTGCCGTGGTGCAGGCGGCGCTGACCGCCAACGACGCCATCGCCACTGCCCGCGCGCCGGTGGCCGCCACCGCGCTGCAGGCCGAAGCCGCCGCCGCCAAGGCCAGCCGCGATGCGCAGGCCGCGCAACCGGTGGTCACCGCCGCCATCAAGCCCGGCTCGACGCCCGCCGTGGCCGCCGTGCCCGCCCAGGCCGCGCCCGCCGCCGAACTGCCGCGTCCGGCGCCCGAGGCCGCCGCCCCGCGCGCCGTCAACGCGCGCGCGGCCACGGCAGAAGCCGCGCCAGCCCTGCCGCAGCATGCACATGCCGAGGAAGACCCGGCCGCGCCGCTGCTCAGCACCGCACAGCAATTCCAGGTGCCGCAGCACGCCGCCAATGCCCAGGATCACCTGGCGCAGGCGATCGCCGCCGCCAGCCAGCGCCAGCAGCCGGCCCCCATCTCCAACCCGGCCAGCGTCGCCGTGCCCAATGTGCCGGTGATGCTGCAGGTCGCCACGCCCGTCGGCGGCACCCACTGGGGCACCGAATTGGGCCAGCAGATGGTCGTCATGAGCAACAACGCGCGCCAAGGCACCCAGACCGCCGAACTGCGCCTGGACCCGCCCGACCTGGGTCCGCTGCGCGTCAGCATCAACCTGGCTGACGGGGTCGCGAGCGCCTCGTTCGTCTCGGCTCATGCCTCGGTGCGCCAGGCCATCGAAACCGCGATTCCGCAACTGCAGCAGGCGTTGGCCCAGGCCGGCATCTCGCTGGGCCAGACCAGCGTCGGCGAACAGGCCGCGCAGCAGGAATTCGCCCAGCAGAACGGTGGCGGTTCGCAACGCCAGGGCGGTGGCAATGGCGCCGCGGTGGCCGACGGCGCGATCGATGGCCAGACGGCCACTGTGACGGCCTCGCGCAACGCCAATGCGCTGGTCGACACCTTCGCGTAACAATCCCGCGGCCCGCGGCCGGTAACGGTTGCGGGCGGTGCAGCAATAGCTTGAGATACGCGGCTTTCGCCCTGTTTTTCGCCTCCAAGCGGGGGCGTGATTTCGGGCAGAATGCTTTCATCCACTAAGAATCCGTTTTCATCAGCGGCAAAACACGCATCGACACCGAGATGGCGACTTCCAAACCCACAACCATGCCGCCGCGCGGCCCGCTTCCGACACGCTCCGGCGGCATTGGCCGCATCCTTCGTCCGTTGCTCATGATCTTGGTGCTGCTGCTGGTGGCTGCCGCCAGCGCCGGCGCCACCTGGTTCATCAGCCAGCGCATGCAGCCGCAGGGCGGCGCGCCGGTGCAACTGGGCGTGGGCCAGACCGGCAACCAGCCGGGCCAGCCCGGCGCCGCCGGCCCGCAAGCCACGCCGACCACCTTCGTCGCTCCGCCCGCCACGCCGGCCGCGGTGCCCGCGCCGATCTTCGTGCCGATCGAGGCCTTCACCGTCACGCTGCAAAATGCCGACACCGAGCGCATCATGCACGTCGGCCTGACCCTGCGCGTCAGCGATGAGCAGACCCGCATCCGCCTGGAAAAATACATGCCTGAAGTGCGCAGCCGCATCCTCATGGTGCTGTCCGCGCAATCGCCCATTGCAGTGCAGACGCAGCAGGGCAAGACCGACATGGCCAACGCCATCAAGCAAGCCGTCAACCGCCCGTTCGCGCCCCTGCCGGACGGCCAGTATGTCACCGACGTACTGTATACGGCGTTCGTGGTGCAATAAGCATGGCCTACGAGGCGTTTCTTTCGCAGGACGAAGTCGACGCGCTGCTGGCCGGCGTCACGGGCGAGAGCGACAGCAAAAAGGAATCCGCGGGCCCCAACGACGGCGCCCGCGCCTATGACCTGAGCTCGCCCGACCGCGTGGTGCGCCGGCGCATGCAGACGCTGGAGCTCATCAACGAGCGTTTCGCGCGCCAGATGCGCAGCGTGCTGTTGAACTTCATGCGCCGCAGCGCCGACATCACCGTCGGCTCCATCAAGATCCAGAAGTACGCGGATTTCGAACGCAACCTGCCGGTGCCCAGCAACCTGAACATGGTGCAGATGAAGCCGCTGCGCGGCACCGCCCTGTTCACCTACGACCCGAACCTGGTGTTCCTGGTCATCGACAGCCTGTTCGGCGGCGATGGCCGCTACCACACCCGGGTCGAGGGCCGTGACTTCACCACCACCGAACAGCGCATCATCCGGCGCCTGCTCAACCTGACCCTGGAAAGCTACGGCAAGTCCTGGGATCCGGTGTATCCGATCGAGTTCGACTACGTGCGCTCGGAGATGCACACCAAGTTCGCCAGCATCACCGGCAACAATGAAGTGGTGGTCGTCACGTCGTTCCATATCGAATTCGGCGCGACCGGCGGCGACCTCAACATCTGCCTGCCCTACTCCATGATCGAGCCGGTGCGCGACCTGCTCACGCGGCCGCTGCAGGAGACCACGCTCGAGGAAGTCGACCAGCGTTGGTCGCAGCAGCTCTCGCGCCAGGTGCGTAGCGCCGACATCGACGTGGTCGCCGAATTCGCGCGCATTCCGTCCAGCATCCGCGAGCTGATGCGCATGAAAGTCGGCGACATCCTGCCCGTGGACGTGCCGCAGACCGTCATCGCCCATGTCGACGGCGTGCCGCTGATGGAATGCGGCTACGGCGTCTTTAACGGCCAGTACGCCCTGCGCGTGCAAAACATGTTTACCTACGATACCGATTCAAACGAGGCCCCCGACCATGACTGACAAGAACGAGCCCGGCTCCGGCTCGTCCCCGGCCGACGACTGGGCCGACGCGCTCGCCGAACAATCCCGCGCCAATCCGCCCACCCAGGCGGACGGCCTGAAGCCCGCCCAGGACGACTGGGCCGCCGCCATGGCCGAGCAGACCGCCGCCACGCCGCCCGAGGCGCCCGCGCCCTCTCCCGCAGCCGCCGCGCCGTCGCCGGCCGCCGCGCCGGCCGCCACCGCCGCGCCCGCCCAATCGGCGGCGCAGTCGGTGTTCAAGCCCCTGGCCGGCTCCGCTTCCGGCGCCGGCACCGACATCGACCTGATCATGGACGTGCCCGTCCAGCTGACGGTCGAGCTGGGCCGCACCCGCCTGACCATCAAGAACCTGCTGCAACTGGGCCAGGGCTCGGTGGTGGAGCTGGACGGCCTGGCCGGCGAACCGATGGACATCTTCGTCAACGGCTACCTGATCGCCCAGGGCGAAGTGGTGGTGGTGGAGGACAAGTACGGCATCCGCCTGACCGACATCATCACCCCGTCCGAACGCATCAATCGCCTCAACAACCGCCGTTGAAGACGCGCACGTGATGAACGAGTCCGCCCTGCTGCGCGTCGTCATCGGCCTGGTGCTGGTGCTGGCGGCCATCCTGGCCGCGGCTTGGCTGGCGCGCCGCGCCGGCCTGACGCAGCGCGGCGGCGGCAACCTGCTCAAGCAGGTCGCCAGCCTGCCGCTAGGCGCACGGCAGAGCATCGTCGTCGTCGAAATCGAGAACACCTGGGTGGTCGTGGGCGTCAGCCCCGGCCAGCTCACCCCTCTGCATACCCTGCCCGCCGGCGAATTGCCGCAGGCCGCGCCCTTGCCCACCGCCGCCTTCGCCGCCAAGCTGGGCCAGGCGCTCAAGCGCCGCTAGGCGGCGCGCGTTTCCCCACCATGAGCTTGCCCATCTCTCCTCGCGCCCGTCGCAGCGCGCTGCCCCTGCTGGGCGCCGCCGCATTGCTGGGCCTGGCCCTGTTCCCCGCTGGCGTGGTCGCCCAGGCCACCTTGCCGGCGCTGACCGCGACCCCGGGTCCGGGCGGCTCGGAAACCTATTCGCTCAGCATGCAGACGCTGCTGCTGATGACGTCGCTGTCGTTCCTGCCGGCGGCGTTGCTGATGATGACCGGTTTCACCCGCATCATTATCGTGCTCGGCCTGCTGCGCAGCGCCATGGGCACCGCCATGTCGCCGCCCAACCACGTGCTGATCGGCCTGGCGCTGTTCCTGACCTTCTATACGATGTCGCCGGTGTTCGACAAGATCTACACCGACGCCTACAAGCCCTTGTCCGAAGGCTCGATCCAGTTCGAGGCCGCGGTCGAGCGCGCCGCGGGGCCGCTGCGCACCTTCATGCTGCACCAGACCCGCGAGAACGACCTGGCGCTGTTCGCCAACCTGGCCAAGCAGCCGGCGCTGGAAGATCCGTCGCAGGTGCCGCTGCGCATCCTGGTGCCGGCCTTCATCACCAGCGAACTCAAGACCGCTTTCCAGATCGGCTTCACCATCTTCATTCCGTTCCTGATCATCGACCTGGTGGTCGCCAGCGTGCTGATGGCGCTGGGCATGATGATGGTGCCCCCGGTCACCGTGGCGCTGCCGTTCAAGCTGATGCTGTTCGTGCTGGCCGACGGCTGGAACCTGCTGATGGGCTCGCTGGCCCAGAGCTTCTACCAATAGGGAATCGCCATGACCGCCGAAACCGTCATGACCATGACCTACCAGGCGATGAAAGTCGCGCTGGCGATGGCCGGCCCGCTGCTGGTCATCACCCTGATCGTCGGTCTGGTGATCAGCATCTTCCAGGCCGCCACCCAGATCAACGAAATGACGCTGTCGTTCATCCCCAAGCTGCTGGCCATGTGCGGCGTGCTGGTGCTGCTGGGCCCGTGGCTGATCGGCATCATGGTCGACTATATCCGCCAGCTCATCGGCCAGATCCCCGGCCTGGTGTCATAGCGGCGCGCGCCGCCATCCGGGACGCGCCGCCATGTTTTCCTTTACCCTCGAACAGCTCAATGGCTGGGTCGGCCAGTTCCTCTGGCCGTTCGTGCGCATCCTTGCGCTGGTGGGTACCGCGCCTCTCTTTTCCGAATCCACCGTGCCGGTCAAGGTCAAGATCGGCCTGGCATTCGTGCTGGCCGTCGCCATCGGTCCGGCGCTCGATCCCGCGCCGCCCATCGCCCCGGGCTCGTTCGCCGGGCTGTGGATGGTGATGCAGCAGGTGCTGATCGGCATCGCCATGGGCTTCACCATGCGCCTGGTTTTCGCGGCGGTGCAGACCGCCGGCGAATTTGTCGGCCTGCAGATGGGCCTGTCGTTCGCTTCGTTCTTCGATCCCGGCACGGGCGCCAATACCGCGGTGCTGTCGCGCCTGTTCAATATCGTGGCGATGCTGACCTTCCTGGCGCTGGACGGCCACCTACTGGTGCTGGCGGCGCTGGTGCGCTCGTTCGACACCTTGCCGGTGGCCGCGATCCAGCTGCATCAGAACGGCTGGGGCGTGATCGTGGAATGGGGCAAGACCGTGTTCGTGTCCGGCCTGCTGCTGGCCCTGCCGCTGATCTGCGCGCTCTTGACCATCAATCTGGCGATGGGCATCCTGAATCGCGCCGCGCCGCAGCTATCCGTGTTCTCGGTCGGCTTCCCGGTCAGCCTGATCGTCGGCGTGGTGCTACTGACCGTGGTGCTGCCCAACTCCGGCCCGTTCCTGGAATCGCTGTTCGAATCCGGCCTGTCGGCGATGAGCCGCGTGGCCGACGCGCTCGCCGGCAGATAGCCGGCCGCCACCCACGCTCCGCACAGCCGCGGCGCAAAAAAAGCCGGCTCACTGAACTGACCCGGCGCATGCTGGCGGCCCGGTCCGTGACGCAGCGCATGTCACGCAGGGCAACTGCCTGGACAATGCCGCCATGGAAAGCTTCTTCGGCACGCTCAAGGCCGAGCGCTTCCCCCTGAACCGCTTCGAAAGTCTCGACCCGTTGCAGGCCGGCATCCGGCGGTACATCCGTTACTACGATCACGACCGCATCAAGCTCAAGCTAAAAGGCCTGAGCCCGGTGCAATACCGAACTCAGGCCTTCGGGCTTTAGCTGAACGTCCAACTTCTGTGGGGCAGTTCAGCCAGACCGGGTTTTTTCACGTTCAGGCGCAAGCCTATTGCTGCCCCGTCAACCGGAACACCCGGATGGTCTCGCGCAGCGTGCCGGACTGGTTGCCCAGCTGCATGACGGCACCGCCCAATTCCTGCACCAGCGCCGTGTTCTGCACCGTCATCACATCCATCTGCGAAACGGCGCTGTCGACTTGCTCGATCCCGCTGGACTGCTCCTGCGAGGCCTGCGAAATCTCGCCAATGATGTCGGTGACGCGATGCACCGCCGCGACGATCTCTTCCATCGTCGCACCGGCCTGCTCGGCCTGGGCCGAGCCTTCGGACACGCGCTCGACCGAATCCTCGATCAAGCCCTTGATCTCCTTGGCTGCCTGGGCGCTCTTTTGGGCCAGGCTGCGCACCTCGCCCGCGACCACTGCGAAACCCTTGCCGGATTCGCCGGCACGGGCCGCTTCCACCGCCGCGTTCAGCGCCAGGATATTGGTCTGGAAGGCGATGCCCTCGATGATGCTGACGATGTCGACGATCTTGCGCGAGCTCTCGGAAATACCGTGCATGGTGTTGACCACTTGGCCCACCGCCACGCCGCCGCGGCGCGCCACGTCCATGCTGCTGGCGGCCAACTGGTTGGCCTGACGCGCATTATCGGCATTCTGCCGCACGGTGGACGTCAGCTGTTCCATGCTCGCCGCGGTCTGCTGCAACGATGCGGCCTGTCCTTCGGTGCGCCCGGCCAGTTCCTGGTTGCCGCGCGCGATATGAACCGCCGCCTGGGTCGTGCCTTCGATACCGCGGTATACGTCCTGGGCAATGCCGACCAGGCTCTTGCGCATGACTTCCAGCGAGAAATTCAGGCTGCCGACCTCATCATCCGATTCGGCCACGATCTGCGTGGTCAGGTTGCCGGCGGCCACTTGCCGCGCCATGTTGGCGGCCTCGACCATCGGATCCAGCAGCGAACGGCTCAGATGCCAGCCCAACGCGAAAATCGCGACCACGCCCAGGCCCAACAGCCCGCATGCCAGGCCGGCGCCGGCCGTGCCCAGCGTGTCCCAATTGGCGCTCAGCCCATACACGCCCGCCGCCACCACAATACTCGCCGACAAAGCGGCATGGCGGAACATGCGGCCACGCAGGTTGCGCCGGAATGGAAATGCCAGCAGATCCAGGCCGCGTCGCCAGCCCGCCCGCACCGGCCGGCCCTGCCGGATGCGTACGCCACGGGCGCGGCCTTCGCGCATGCGGGCATAGAGCGCCTCGGCCATCTCGACCTGCTCATCGCTCGGGCGCACGCGCACCGACGAATACGCCACCACTTCGCCGTTCTCGACGATCGGCGTGGCATTGGCCAGTACCCAGTAATAGCTGCCGTCCTTGCGGCGGTTCTTGACCAGGCCCAGCCATGACTCACCTGCCTGCAGCGTGCGCCACAGATCCTCGTAGGCCTCGGGCGGCATGTCGGGGTGGCGCACGATGTTGTGGGCCTTGCCGATCAGCTCCTCGCGCGAGAATCCACTGACCTCGATAAATGCCGGGTTCGCGTAGAGGATGCGGCCCTTGGTATCGGTGCGCGAGATCAGGTATTGATCCTCGCGCAGCTTGATTTCCAAATCATTGACTGGAAGGTTTACGCGCACAGCTTGTCTCCGGTTGCATCATAGGTCGCGGCGAACGATTGATAGCGGTCTGTCCGAGGTCCTGGCGCCCCGCAGCAGCCCGTCCCCCCCGCCCGGTGCTCGCAGGCGCGCGCATGATGCGCGCCGCCGCCGGAACCGGTTCGCCCCGATGTGGGACGTTACGCCCAATAACGGTAATATTTTCGAAAACTTAACCCGTTCACTAATCGAGATCACGGATGGCAATCGACCCGGCGGCCGCGAAGGGGCGCCGGGTCGGCTGGAGCCGTGGCCAGTGACTGGCCACGCTCCACTGGCGAACGGGGGCCGGCCCCGCGCCGATCAGTCCTGCGTCAGCGTCGGTGCCTGATAGCCACCCAACTGTTGTGCCGGCACCTCGATCACTTCGCCGGCATTGATCTTGAACACCGCCACCGCTTCGGCCAGGCGCTGCGCCTGCTCCTGCAGCGAACCGGCCGCGGCCGCCGCCTCTTCCACCAGCGCCGCGTTCTGCTGCGTCACTTCGTCCATCTGCGACACCGCGCGGTTGACCTGGTCGATACCGCTGGACTGCTCTTCCGAGGCCGCCGAGATCTCGCCCATGATGTCCGTCACGCGCTTGACCGAGGACACGATCTCCTGCATCGTCGCGCCCGCGCGCTCGACCTGCTGCGAACCGGCGCCCACCTTGCTCACCGAGTCCTCGATCAGGCCCTTGATTTCCTTGGCCGCCTGGGCGCTACGCTGCGCCAGCGAGCGCACTTCGCCCGCCACCACCGCGAAACCCTTGCCCTGCTCGCCCGCGCGCGCCGCTTCCACCGCCGCGTTCAGCGCCAGGATGTTGGTCTGGAACGCAATCCCGTCGATCACCGACACGATCTCGGAAATCTTGCGCGAGCTGGCAGAAATGCCCTGCATCGTGTTGACCACCTCGGCCACCGCCGAACCGCCGCGCTCGGCCACGTCCGAGGCGCTGGCCGCCAGCTGGTTCGCCTGGCGCGCGTTGTCCGCATTCTGCTTGACCGTCGAGGCCAGCTCTTCCATCGACGCCGCCGTTTCCTCCAGCGAGGCCGCCTGTTCTTCCGTACGGCTGGACAGGTCGGTGTTGCCGGCCGAAATCTCGCGCGAACCCACCGTGATCTCATCGACCCCGCGACGCACCGTGGCCACCGTGCGGGTCAGGCTTTCCTGCATGCGCTTGAGTGCGGCGAACAACTGGCCGATCTCGTTGTGCGAACGCACTTCGACGCGGCTGGTCAGGTCGCCCGCGGCGATCTTGTCAAAGTGCTGGCCAGCCTCGACCAGCGGACGCACCACCAGGCGGCCAAACAGCACGCGGCAGAACACCATCAGGAGCAACGCCAGGGCCACGGCCACGCCCACCGCCACCAGGGCGCGATTGAAATTGGACTCGGCCTGGTCGATCGTGGCCCGCTGCTGATCGTCAATGTACTTGCTGAACTCGGAAATGGCCTCAATGAAGGCCGCGCTGCGAGGCGTACCGTATTCGTTGTTCACCATGTAGAAGGTGGAATAATCCTCGCTGCGCAGCGCTTCGACCATGGTGTCGACGCCGTCATCGATATAGGAGCGGTAGCGGCGCACCAGATTCATCGACAGTTGGCGGCCGGTATCGTCCTGCAGCATGTTTTTCTGGAAGTCAGAGAAACGGCTGCGCACGCCCGTCAGCAGGTCGGTGGCCGCCTTCAGGGCGGCGGCGGCGTCGCGCGCCGAATTCTCGCCACTGCCCCAACCGGATTCCTGCAGATGGCGCGCGGCCACCATCAGGCTGACGCGGGCGCGCAGCATGTCGGTGTTGATCACTTCCACCTGCTTGGCGCGCTCGGTCAACGCGTTGACCTCGCGGATGGATTCGTAATTGTGCTGCAGGAAGAAGGCGGCCATGCCACCCACCGCCGCGATCAGCACGGCGAAGAATGCCATGACCCACAGCAGCATCGTGCCGACGCGGGCATCGCGCAGCCGCAGCTTGCGCTTCACCTTCGGCGCGCGCGCGGCCTTTTTCTTACCGACCCTGCCTGATTTCGCTCCGGATTCCAGACTCGCTTCCATATTCTTTCCCCATCCCTCAGGTACAGCCCTGACCAAATGAAAACCCACCCCGGCAAACCGTCCATGCGGACCGCGTTCGCATCGGGGCGACGTACATGGCGGTCCAGGGACCGCCGCGCATTCCGCGGGAACCGGGGCCTACCGCCCCTGGCCCATCGGCTCGGGCGGCGCAGCCGGCACCGGTATGACGATGGTTTCCACCTGGGGCGGCGGCGCGGGCTGCGGCGCCCATTCCTGACCGGGGTCGGGTATGGGTGCAGGGCCCAGCAATTTCTGGCGTTCCCAGGGTTCCAGCAGAATATTGGTGCTGTCGACGAGGCGCATCAGCCGGCCGTCCGGGCCGAACTGCAGCAACGCCTCTTTGCGGCTGTAAAGGCCGTCCGCGACAAACGTGATCTTGAAGGACCAGAGGGCCAGAAAAGTGCCGTCGGTCTGTTTGTAGAATTTGTCAGGCGGGGCCGTGAGCGCCCGCGAGGCTTCTTCCAGCGTGGTCTGGCCCGGGGTCAGGGTCGACAGCTTGCTGGGGTCGAAATTGTGGCCCGTCGCCGCGCAGCCCGCGATCAGCGCCGCAAACGCCGCCATGACCAGAAGTTTTAGATAGCCTCGCATACCTGCCCATTTACCGGTCGGAACCGGCGTCAAAAAGATTCCCAATCATCGTCCGCCGGCGCCTGGCGGCGAGAGGCCGCCGGCGCCGGCTTGACGTCCTTCACTGGCGCGGCCGCGCGGGGCGCAGGCCGGCGCAGCGGTCGCGCCGCGCTGGCGCCTTCGGTCGGCGCCGACGACGACGTGGCCCGAGCAGCATGCGTCAGGCGCGCCGCTGGCGCGGCCGGCGCCACGGGTGCGACGGCCTTTTGCTGTGCCGGCGGCGTCTCTTCGGCCCTGGGCGGGCTGACGCGCGGCGCACTGCGTTGCTGCGCCAGCTGACGCGCCGGCACCTCGATCACTTCGCCGGCATTGATCTTGAACACCGCCACCGCTTCAGCCAGGCGCTGCGCCTGCTCCTGCAGCGAACCGGCCGCGGCCGCCGCCTCTTCCACCAGCGCCGCGTTCTGCTGCGTCACTTCGTCCATCTGCGACACCGCGCGGTTGACCTGGTCAATACCGCTGGACTGCTCTTCCGAGGCTGCCGAGATCTCGCCCATGATGTCCGTCACGCGCTTGACCGAGGCCACGATCTCTTGCATCGTCGCGCCCGCGCGCTCGACCTGCTGCGAACCAGCGCCCACCTTGCCCACCGAGTCCTCGATCAGGCCCTTGATTTCCTTGGCCGCCTGGGCGCTGCGCTGCGCCAGCGAGCGCACTTCGCCCGCCACCACCGCGAAACCCTTGCCCTGCTCGCCCGCGCGCGCCGCTTCCACCGCCGCGTTCAGCGCCAGGATGTTGGTCTGGAACGCAATCCCGTCGATCACCGACACGATCTCGGAGATCTTGCGCGAGCTGGCAGAAATGCCCTGCATCGTGTTGACCACCTCGGCCACCGCCGAACCGCCGCGCTCGGCCACGTCCGAGGCGCTGGCCGCCAGCTGGTTCGCCTGGCGCGCGTTGTCCGCGTTCTGCTTGACCGTCGAGGCCAGCTCTTCCATCGACGCCGCCGTTTCCTCCAGCGAGGCCGCCTGTTCTTCCGTGCGGCTGGACAGGTCGGTGTTGCCGGCCGAAATCTCGCGCGAACCCACCGTAATCTCATCGACGCCGCGACGCACCGTGGCCACCGTGCGGGCCAGGCTTTCCTGCATGCGCTTGACGGCGGCCATCAGGGTCCCGATCTCATTGGTCGAGTGCACCTCGACGCGGGTGGTCAGGTCGCCGCCGGCGATGCGATCGAAGCTCTCGCCGACCACGCGCAGCGGACGCAGCACGGCGCGGTTCACGAACAGGAACGCGCCCAGCGAAACCGCCAGAATGACCAGCAGCAAGCCCAGATAGACATAGGTCATCACCGCGCTCTGCGAGCGCGACGTGGCGACCTGCTGTGCGCTGAATGTATTGATGGTGTGCGCGAATTCGGTCAATTGCTTGGAGAATGCGCCACTGGCCGCGGCGGCCCGGGTGTTCTTGAGGTTCAGGTACTCCGCATTGTCACCCCGGTCCAGCGCGGCGAGCATGGCCTGCAACCCCTCGGAAAAGCCATTGAATGAAGCCAGCAACTGACCTTCCGCGGCACGGCCGATATCGGTGTTTTTCGGAACTTCCTTGAAGCGCTCCAGCTTGGCTCGGCCATCGCTCAGCAGTTGCTGCACGATGCGCGACGTTTCGGCAGCGCCGGCCTTGTCACCGGCCGCGCGCTGCGCCGCGGCAATATCGGCGCGGATGGTGGCGCGCAGCATCTGCACATAGGCGTCCTTGACCAGACTGCTCTGCTGGACGCTCAAATTATCCAAGGCATCGATCGCTTCGGCGTTGGATCGCATGCTGCTCCAACCGAATGCAATGGCAACCAGCGCAGCCACGGCGACAGCCAATTGGGCAAGCATCAAGCCCGTGCGCACCTTCAGATTGCTTAACATTTTCCGATATTTCCAGTAACCGTCGAGGCGACATGCGGGCCGCCTCGACGTAAAAGAGAGGGGTTTGTTACTGCGACTACCTGTTCAATGCGGCGGCTTGCGTGGTCAGAAGGACTCCCAGTCATCATCCGCCGGCGGCGCGCGCCGCGCGGCGGCCGGTGCGGGCTTGATCGGTTTGGCATCGGTCGCATCGCTGGTCCGGACCACCGGACGGCGCGGCGAACGGGCTGCGGTGGCGCCACTGTTGGCCGTGGGCCGGGCACGGGCCGGCTGGGCCAGGCGCGCGGCGGCGACCGGAGGCTTCGCCGGCGCCTGGGCCGGCTGGGCCACGCCTTCCGGGGCAGGTGCCGACACGGCGGCCTCGGCGGACGCTTCCTCGACCTTTGGCGGGCTGACGCGCGGCGCACTGCGTTGCTGCGCCAGCTGGCGCGCCGGCACTTCGATCACTTCGCCGGCATTGATCTTGAACACCGCCACCGCTTCGGCCAGGCGCTGCGCCTGTTCCTGCAGCGAACCGGCCGCGGCCGCCGCCTCTTCCACCAGCGCCGCGTTCTGCTGCGTCACTTCGTCCATCTGCGACACCGCGCGGTTGACCTGGTCGATGCCGCTGGACTGCTCTTCCGAGGCCGCCGAGATCTCGCCCATGATGTCCGTCACGCGCTTGACCGAGGCCACGATCTCTTGCATCGTCGCGCCCGCGCGCTCGACCTGCTGCGAACCAGCGCCCACCTTGCCCACCGAGTCCTCGATCAGGCCCTTGATTTCCTTGGCCGCCTGCGCGCTGCGCTGCGCCAGCGAGCGCACTTCGCCCGCCACCACTGCGAAACCCTTGCCCTGCTCGCCCGCGCGCGCCGCTTCCACTGCCGCGTTCAGCGCCAGGATGTTGGTCTGGAACGCAATCCCGTCGATCACCGACACGATCTCGGAGATCTTGCGCGAGCTGGCAGAAATGCCCTGCATCGTGTTGACCACCTCGGCCACCGCCGAACCGCCGCGCTCGGCCACGTCCGAGGCGCTGGCCGCCAGCTGGTTCGCCTGGCGCGCGTTGTCCGCATTCTGTTTGACCGTCGAGGCCAGCTCTTCCATCGACGCCGCGGTTTCCTCCAGCGAGGCCGCCTGCTGCTCGGTGCGGCTGGACAGGTCGGTATTGCCGGCCGCGATTTCACGCGAACCGACGTTGATTTCGTCCACGCCTCGGCGCACCGTGGCCACCGTGCGGGTCAGGCTTTCCTGCATGCGCTTGACGGCGCCGAACAGTTGGCCGATCTCGTTGTTGCTGCGCACGTCGATGCGTCCGGTGAAGTCACCGCCGGCGATCTTCTCGAAATGATCGCCCGCCTCATGCAAGGGGCGCAGCACCGTGCGGCTGATGAAAATCCAACAGCCGATCGCCAGCAGCGCGGCAATCACCAGCAGCGCGATCGTGACGGCGCGCGAGAAGTCGTGGTCCGCCTGCGCCTGTGCCGCCAGCTCATCGGTGCGCTTGTCGACGAAATCCAGGTAGCCGTCGATCGCTTCACGGAACTTGGTGTTGGCGCGACTGGCGGCGTCATTGAGATTCAGATAGTCCTGGATCGCCAGGTTAGACAGTGCCGTCGCCTGGGCCCTGAGGACCGAGTCGTATTCCTTCTGCGCCGTGTCCAGGGCCTGGCTCAGGGCTTGCGCGCCGGACAGCTGCGGCGCCTTGTTGAAGTCCTCCATCATCTTGAGCGCTTCCTGCTTCAGGTCCGCGGAACGCTTGGCCTGCTCGGCCGCCTGTTCGGTCTTGCCCTGTTGCATGTCCATCAGCGAGGTGGAAAGCAGCAGACGGGAGCGCAGGAATACCGTGTAAGCGCGGTTCAGCGGTACCCCTTGGTCGGTGTAGATGGCGTTGATCTGGTCCAGCTTGTTGTTGCTGGAATTCAATCCCATCCATGCCACGCCGTTCGATACGAACATGGCACCGGTGAATAGGAAAAGCACCAGGATGATGCAGGTGCGAACTTTCAAATTGACAAGCATGAAATATCCGAGCGTTATTGAAACGACAAAATTCCTACCCTGTACGCACACACGGACGCTCCGGCGTGTCACCGGAAGCGTCCGTAAGGGCGCAACATGCCGCGCCCCTGCGGAGCACGGCCTATGGACTCACCGTATTACTTGCGGCTGAAAAGACTCGACCCCTGGATGGTCATGAACGCCGCGGACGCCGCCTGCAAGGCCACCTGGCGCAAAGCCAGCTGGCTGGCGCCCGAGTAGTAGTCCAGGTCTTCGAGATCCGACAAGGACTTGGAATAGCCCAGGCCCTTCTGGGTGCCCGTGGCGTCCAGCGCCTCCAGTTCGTTCATGCGGGCGCCCACCGAGGCGGAGACGGTCTGCACGTTGTCGTAGTTGGTCGACAGCTTCTTGTTGGCCGTCGCCAATTCGTTGTTCAGCTTGGCCAGCGCCACCGGATCGCCGGCGATCGGCGAGTCGAGCGTCTTGATGAGGCTGTCCAGCGTATTGAAAATGTCGACGTCGGCGGACTGCACGCTTTCCACGTCGATCACGTCGCCGTTCTGCGGCGTGCCCTTGACGACCACCGACACCCCGCCAAAATCAATGGAGGCGTCGGGCGTATAGACCGAGGGCGCGGCCGGCGGCGCCGGGTTGATGACCGGCGGTACCGGCGGGTTGGCGTTGGGGTCGGTCGTGATGACCCGATAACCCATGTTGCCGGTGGCCGGGTCGGATTCGAATTGCAACTTGAAGTTCTTGCCGATGTTGGGGCTGCCCGGCGTCACCGAGACCGTGCTGAACTGGGCGGTGCCGGTATTGGCCTCGGCGGCGGTGCTGACATAAGCCTGCGAACCGGGGTTGGCGCGGTTGAAGATGTCGCTGCCGATGTCGCTGGTGGACATCTGGCGCGACTGGTCGACCTGCACCGTGCGATCGCCGGTGGCGCCGCTATAGACGATCTTGCCGTTGGCGTCCTGGGCATAAGGCACCACGCCGCCCTGGTAGCCCGAGAACAGGTATTGGCCGTTGCCGTCGGTGCTGTTCGCCAGACCGAGCAGCGCTTCCCGGGCGTTCTTCAGCGCGGTCGACAGGGCCTGGCGGTCGCTGTCGGCAAACGTGCCGTTACCGGCCTGCACCACGCGGGTACGCACGTCCGCCAACGCCGTGGTGACGGAGTCGAGGATGTTGCTTTCCTGGCCCAGGTTGGTCTTGGCGGTGTTGCGGTTGAGCAGGTACGTGGCGTTCATGCTCTGGGTCTGCGCCACATTGATCGCCAGCGATGCCGACAGCGGATCATCGGCCGGCGTCAGGAACTTCTTGCCACTGCCCACCTGTTCCACCAGGCGGTTCATGTCGGATTCCTGAGAGAGAACGCCCTTCAGGCCGTTCGAATACATCATCGAGGTGCTCAGGCGCATGGGGAAGCTCCAAATAGGTCTTGATAGGTCACGATTTCAGCGATCCGGATCAGCCGCGCAGGCCAAGCAGCGTATCGAACAGCGTGCTGGCGACGTCGATGATGCGGGCGCTGGCCTGGTATTGCTCCTGGTAGAGCGACAGGCTCACGTATTCTTCGTTCAGGTTCACGCCCGACACCGACTGCTGGGCCGCGGTCTTCTGGGCAACGAGATTCTTCTGGGCGGTGTTGGCCGACGCGATCTGCGCGGTCTGCACGCCGACGGTGTTGACCACCTGGCCGAACATCTCGGTGATGCTCATGGTGCCGTGGCCCAGCACCTTGGTGTGCTGCAATTGCGCCAGCAGCAGCGCGTTCTTGCCGTTGGCATCGCCGCCGTCGGCGTCGGCCGCCGCAACCTTTTCCGGGTCGGTGATCAGCACGTTGATGTCGCGGGCGGCATCGCGCGTCGGCGACAGCGACCACTTGTCGCCGGCTTGCGGCGGCGCGTCGATCGTCAGCGACACGCCCATCTCGTCGGTCAGGTCCAGCGTGGCGGTGGGCGGCGTGCCGGTGGCCGGGCCGTTATATACCTGGGTGCCTTCCGGCTGGCGCGTCACGCGGTAATTGGCGCCGTCGAAACTGATTTCGTAGTCCTTGGCGTTGATGTTGTCCACGTTCGTGAACGTACCGCTGAGCTGCGCGCCGCTCTTGTTGTTGGCATTCGGCACGCCCTGGGGGCTGCCGATGCTGAAGAAATCGGTGCCGGGGTTGCCGGCGGAGTCCAGGCCCTGGCGGTGCTGTTCGTTGAACGACATGGCCAGCCCGACCGCCATCTGGCCCAGTTGGGCCTGCATGAAGTCCAGCGAACTGGCGCGGAACTGCAACAAGCCGCCCAGCTTGCCGCCGGTGACTTCGGCGTCGTTCAATTCGACCGAGACGGTCTTGCCGCCGGAACCGGCCGGCAAGGTGTAGGCGATGACGGTGCGGCTGACGTCCTTGGCGGACGACACGGCCTGCAACGGGTAGACGGTTTCGCCGGACAGCAGGGCCTGGCCACCCGAGGCCAGCGAGATGTTGAGCTTGTCGCCCTGCTCGTAGGTGGTGATGCCGATCAGCTGGTTCAGCTCGGAGACGGCCTGGTCGCGCTGGTCCATCAGGTCGTTCGGCGGATTGCCGGCGCCCTTGCCGCGCGCGATGGCGATCTGGCTGTTCAGGTCGTTGATGCGGGACAAATAGCTGTTGACCTGCTCGACGGTGGTGGTGATCTGCGTATTCAGGCCCAGGCGCTGGTTCTGCATTTCCTGGTAGGCCGAGCGGATCTGGGTGGAAAGGCTGTTGGCCTTGCCCAGCAGATCCTGGCGCGCGGCGGGATCCGCCGGCTTGCTGGCCACGGTGTTCATGCTGGTGAAGAAATTGTTCAGGCCCGGCGCAATGCCCACGGTGCGGTCGGCGAACAAGTTGTTGATCTGCGAGACCTGATCCAGCTGGGTCTGCAACTGGGCGCTGCTGCCCTGGGCGCCGACCAGTTGCTTGTACAGGAAGCTGTCGTAGCTGCGCACGACGGTGTCGACCTGCACGCCGCGGCCGATGAACCCGTTGCTGGTGGCCTGGGCGCCGGCGGTCGAGATCATGACGCGCTGGCGGTTGTAACCGACCGTGGTGGCATTGTTGATGTTGTGACCGGTGGTGGCCAGTCCCGCCTGGGATGCGTTCAACCCGCCCAACGCCATTTTGTACAGATTCATGCTGACAGTGCCCCGTATGTAACCGTGACTGATATTTCTGGATACCCGATTAACGGCACCAGGTAATCCAAATTTAGAGTCCTTCCAACATCTGGCGCGAAATATCCACCTTGGCGGCCGCCCCGCGCAGCTGGCCCATGACGCCGATGAGTTTTTGCGCGTACTGCGGATCGGTGGCGTAACCGGCGCTCTGGATGCGATGCGCCGCCTCGATCTCGTTGCGCGCCTGCGTCACGGCCTCGTAGCGCGGGCTGTTGCCGATCAGGCGGGCATAGTCGGCGAACGATTCCTCGTAGGACGAATAGGCCCGGAAAGGCTGCGTCACCTTTTTCGCGACGCCGTCTTCGTACTCGGTGGTCAAGACATTGACGACCTTGCCCTTCCAGCTCGGGCCGGCCTTGATGCCGAACAGGTTGTAGCTGGTGCGGCCGTCCTCGTGCTTGATCTCGCGCTGGCCCCAGCCCGATTCCAGGGCCGCCTGACCCATGATCAGGCGCGCCGGCACACCGCTCTGTTGCGAGGCCAGCATGGCCGCGCGCGACATCTTGGACACGAAATTGATGACATGCTCGGGCGCGCCTTCGGCCGCGGCCAGGGCGCGATCGCTGGCGCGGTTGTTGCGCATCACGTCCATCAGCGCCGACACCTGGCGCGACCCGCCGGTCTGGAAATCCAGGTCGGTGCCCTGCCCCAGCCGCTGCACGGCCTCGGTCGGCAGGTCGCCCGGCTTGCCCTGCTGCATCTGCGCCAGGATCGACTGCGACAGGCCGATGCCTGGCGTGGCCAGGTGCAGCGCCAATTGCTCGTCGGCCATCGATTGCAGCATCTGGGTCTGCTGCGAGTCGAACAGGCCCTCTTTGGGCGTGGCTTCGCGCATCCGCTTGAGCATCATCTGCAGGAACAGGGCCTCGAACTGCTTGGCGACCTGCTTTTGCTGCTCGGTGCCGGGGTGGGCCGGATCCTTGGTCACTTCCCGCTTCAGGTCCGACAGGCGCCCCATGTCGAACACGGAGTCCTGGCGGCTGCCCAGGCGCGTGGAGGGGCTGGTGTAGGCCATGGCGGTCAGATGATTTCCAGTTCGGCGCGCAATGCGCCAGCGCTCTTCATGGCCTGCAGGATCGCCAGCAGGTCCTGGGGCGTGGCCCCCAGTGCGTTCAGCCCCTTGACCACGTCGGCCAGGTTGGCGCTGGTGGTCACGCGTTGCAGCGAGCCGTTGTCCTGCCGCACTTCGATCTGGGTATTGGGCACTACCACCGTCTGCCCCTCGGTGAAGGGCGTGTCCGGCTGCGACACCTGGTTCTGGCGGTTGATGACGACCGACAGGTTGCCGTGCGCCACGGCGGCCTCTTCGATCATGACCGTACGGTTCATGACCACCGACCCGGTGCGGGCATTGATGATGACCTTGGCCACGGTCGGCGCGCGCGTCACCTGCAGGTCTTCGACCTGCGACAGGAAGCGCGCCTGGGCCGACAACTCCATGGGGCTGCGCACTTGCACCACGCGGCCATCCAGGGCGGTGGCGGTGCCCTGCCCGAACTTGCGGTTCAACGCCGTCACCACGTTCTGGGCGGTGCCGAAGTCGGTATTGTTCATTTCCAGATAGATGTAACCATCGCGCGCGAAGGTGGTGGGCACGCCGCGCTCGACGATCGCGCCGCCGCTGATGCGGCCGCCGTTGAGCTGGTTGATCTGCACGCTGGAGCCGCCGGCGGAGGCGCCCGCGCCGCCGACCAGGATGTTGCCCTGGGCGATCGCGTAGACCTGGCTGTCGGCGCCCTTGAGCGGCGTCATCAGCAGCGTGCCGCCGCGCAGGCTCTTGGCGTTGCCCATGGAGGACACCACCACGTCCAGGGTCTGGCCGGGCCGCGCGAAGGCAGGCAGGGTGGTCGTCACCATGACCGCGGCCACGTTCTTGAGCTGCATGTTGCTGCCGGCGGGCACGGTGATGCCCAGCTGCGACAGCATGTTGGTCAGGCTCTGCTGCGTGAACGGCGTCTGGCGCACCTGGTCGCCGCTGCCGTCCAGGCCCACCACCAGGCCGTAACCGATCAGCTGGTTGCCACGCACGCCCTGGATGGATGCCAGATCCTTGAGCCGCTCGGCATGCGCCGCCGAGGCGCCGGCCAGCAGCCCCGCCACGACACAGACACGCGCCAGCAGGGACAGCAAGGCGGAAATCGGAGTGGGATGTTTCATGATCAGAACGGCGAAACGAGCAGGAAGAAGCGTTGCAGCCAGCCCATGGTCTGGACCTCGTCCATGACGCCCTTGCTGCGGTATTCGATGCGGGCGTCGGCCACCTGGGTCGAGGACACGGTGTTGGTCCCGGTGATCGAACGCGGATCGACCACGCCCGAGAAGCGCACGTATTCACTGCCCCGGTTGATGGCGATCTGCTTTTCGCCCGCCACCTGCAGGTTGCCGTTGGACATCACGCCCACCACCGTGGTGGTGATGGTGCCGGTGAAGGCGTTGTTGGCGGTGCTGTCGCCCTTGCCCTGCGCCACGTTGCCGCCCTTGGCGTCGGTGTTCAGGTTGGCGTTGGCCCAGCTGTTCATGAAGGACGGCGCCGCGGCGATGCCCAGGCTGGCGCTGCCGCTGCGGTTGGTATTGGTAGCGACGTTCTTGGAGGCGTTCGTCTTCTCGTTCAGCACGATGGTGACGATATCGCCGACGTTGCGCGGCCGGCGGTCCTCGAACAACGGGTAGTTGCCGTAAGTCGTGGGCTGGTAGATCGAGCCCGAGGGCTGCGCCGCCGGCATCGGCGGCGGCGGCGGCGGCGCCGTCGTCGGCCCGGTCACGATGGGCTCGGGCGGAATCATGGCGCAACCGGCCACCAGCAACGCCAGGGCCGCGCTCGAAACCAGACGCAAGACAGGCATAGGCATCACAGTTGGGTCAGGCGGGCCAGCATTTCGTCCGAGGTCTTGACGGCTTTGCTGTTCATTTCGTAGGCGCGTTGGGTCGTGATCATGTTGACCAGTTCCTCGGCCACGTTCACGTTGGAAGTCTCCACGTAGTTCTGCATGAACGTACCCGCGCCATCGATGCCGGGCTGCAACAGGTTGGCCGGGCCCGAGGCGTCGGTTTCCAGGTACAGGTTCTCGCCCACGCTCTGCAAGCCGGTGGGGTTGATGAAGGTGGCGATCTGCAACTGGCCGATCTGCACATTGACGCCGGCGGCGCCCGGCTGCGTCACCGAGACGATGCCATCCTTGCCGATGGAGATCGACAGGGCGTTGTCGGGCACGTTCATGGGCGGCTGGATCACGTAGCCGCTGACCGTGGTCAACTGGCCGTTCTGGTCGCGCTGCAGCGCGCCGTCGCGGGTGTAGGCCTGGGTGCCGTCCGGCAGCTCGACCTGCAGGAAGCCGCGGCCGTTGATCGCCACGTCCAGTTCACCGCCGGTGTTGTTCAGGCCGCCGGTGGTGTGGATGCGCTCGGTGGCGGCCACGCGGGCGCCGGTGCCCAGCTGCAGGCCCGACGGCAATTGCGCGGCGTCGCCCACCTGCGCACCGGGTTGGCGCAGGGTCTGGTACATCAGGTCCTGGAACACGGCACGGCCGCGCTTGAAGCCGTTGGTCGAGACGTTGGCCAAGTTGTTGGAAATCACGTCCATCGAGGTCTGTTGACCTTCCAGGCCCGTCTTGGCAATCCACAGTGAACGCATCATGATGAAGTACTCCTGGTGCCGCGGCCCGGCCGCGCGCGAAAAATATTGTTCGGATCAGCCAACCGGATCAGGCCACCGACAGGATGCCGTTGGCGCGCTCGGCGTTGCGGTCCGCCTGCTGCACCACCTGCATCTGTTGCTCGAAGCGGCGGGCATTTTCGATCATGCCCACCATCGACGCCATGGGATTGGTGTTGCTGCCTTCCAGCACGCCCGACAGCACCCGCAGGCTGGGGTCGGCGGGCTGCGGGGGGGCCGGCTGGCCATTGACCGGCGCCAGGCGGAAAACGCCGTCGTCACCATGCACCAACTGCGTCTCCGGCGGATTGACGAGCTTGATGCGGCCCAGGTTGAGAATATTGTTGGGGGCATCGCCGGCACCGATGGCGGTAATCGTGCCATCCGAGGTGATAGTCAGCGATGCCTGGTCCGGCACGTCGATGATGCCGTTCTGGTCGGACATCACCGGCTGGCCCAGCGACGTCTGCAGCAGGCCGTTGACCCCCACCTGCAGGCTGCCGGCGCGGGTGTAGGCCTCGCCCTGCGGGGTCTGCAGGGCGATCCAGCCATTGGAACTGGCCAGGGCCACGTCCAGGTCGCGCCCGGTGGTCTGCATGTTGCCCATTTCGAAGTTGTTGCGGGGCGTCGACGCCACCGTCGAAACACGCGTCGGCAGGCTCACGCCGTCGTTCACCGGAACCGACCGGTACAGCGCGATCTGCTCGCGAAAACCCGGCGTGTTCACGTTGGCCATGTTGTTGGAGAGCGCGGCCTGGTGCTCCGTGATCCGCGCTGCGCCATTCATGGCGGTGTAGATGATTCGATCCATTGCCTATTCCGTCGGTGTCGTCGCGTGCCCGTCAGGCATTACTTCAGGTTCATCAGGACTTGCATGATCTCGTCCTGGGTCTTGATGGTCTGCGAGTTGGCCTGGTAGGTGCGCTGGGCAATGATCATGTTGACCAGCTCCTTGCTCATGTCGACGTTGGACGACTCGGTCGCCTGGCCCACCACCTTGGACAGGCCGTTGCTGCCCGGCTGGCCGAGAATCGGCTGGCCCGACGAGGCGGTTTCCTTCCAGGCGTTGTTGCCCACCGGCTGCAGGCCTTGCAGGTTGGCGAAGTCGGCCAGCACGATGGTGCCGACGATCGAAGTTTCGCCGTTGGTGTATTGGGCCACCAGGCTGCCGTCGGAACCGATGTTGATGCCGCTGAATTCGCCCGAGGTGTAGCCGTCCGGCTGGTTCTTGAGCGCATAGGCGCTGCCGTACTGCGTGGTGCCGGTGTAGTTGATGGCGATGGCCAGGGGATCGGCCGGCGTGGTGTTGCCGCCGGGCGTGGCGAACGACAGGTTGACCGTGTTGGCGCTGGTCATGGCGCCGGCCTTGTTGAACGTGAACTGCGTCGGGTTGCCCCACACGCCGGCCGCCTCGGTGGTGGGCGCCATGGCCTGGCCATCGATCGTGTAGTAGACGTCGTAGACGCTGTTGCCCGCGGCGTCGGCAGCGCGCTTGACGAAATACTGCATCACCTGGTGCGAGTTGCCCAGCGAGTCGTACACCGTCATGGGCGAGGCGTTGGTGTAGCTGGAGGTGACCTTGGGGTCGAACGGCTTGCCGACTTCGGTCACGGCGGCGGTGTAGTCGACGAAACCGGGGATGACGTTGAGGTTGCCAGCGGTGACCTGGCCGGCGCCGTCGATCGTCACGGTGTCGGGCGCGGTGCCGTAGACGCCGGCGGGCGGGTTGCCCGGGGTCCAGGTGATGACGCCGCCCCCTGCCCTGGTGAAGGTGTACGGAACGCCACCCAACGTCACCGAGCCGGGCACTTCCGGCGAGGTGACGGTGTCGACCTGGTAGATGACCTTGGCGTTGGCGTCCAGGTTGGCAACCGTGGTGGCCGTGGTGGTGGCCTTGGGCGCGACGTTGGCGGTGGGCAGTTGCAGTTCGACCGGGTTGGCGCCGATGCCGCCGGCGGGGTAGCCCGTCAGGCGGTAGCCCTGCGCATTGACGATGAAGTTGTTCTTGTCGACCAGGAATTCGCCATTGCGGCTGTACATGACCGCGCCGCTCTGGTCGGTGACGCGGAACATGCCCTTGGCGCCGTCGATGGCGATATCGTATTCACCGCCGCCGCCGTTGACCGTGCCCACCGTGAAGCGCTGGGTGATGCCGGCCACCTTGGTGCCCAGGCCGACCCGCGAGCTGGCGTAGACGTCGGCGAACGAGGCGGTCGACGATTTGAAGCCGACCGTGCCCGAGTTGGCAATGTTGTTGCCGATGACGTCCAGGTTCTGCGCCGCGGCGTTCAAGCCGCTCAATCCTTGTCCGAAGCCCATGTGTTCTCTCGCTAATCTCTAAATTTGGAAACCGCCGCCGTGGCGCCGGCTGATCATCAAACCGGCTGGCCTCAGCCGATCACCTTGCGCACGTCCAGCATGCTGGTCTGGCCATCCAGGCCCATGTCCAGGCGCAGGCCGTTGGTGGAATAGGCCACGCTCTTGACCTTGCCGTACTTCAGCACTTCGGCTGCCACCTTCTTGTCGTCGCCGTCGGTGGCCAGCACGGAAACCGTGTACGCGCCCGCATCCAGCGCCACACCGGCGTCGTTCTTGCCGTCCCAATCCAGGGTGTAGACACCGGCTTTCTGCTCGCCCAGTTCGATGGTGCGCACCACCGCGCCGTTGCTGTCGGAAATGCGCACCTGGACCTTGGCCGCATCATTCTGCAGGTCCAGGCCGTAGGGCGTGACCACGCGCTCGGCGGGGTTCTCGGCATCCACGCCGACCTTGACGCCAGAGCCCGGCACCAGCACCCCCTTGCCGATCATCGCCACGGCATTCATCGACTGCGACACATCGATCTGGCCGCTGATGGCCAGCATGGTGTTCTTCAGGTTGGTGATGCCTTCCACCGTGGAAATCTGCGCCAGTTGCGAGGTCAGCTCGGCGTTCTGCATCGGGTTCAGCGGATCCTGGTTCTGGAGCTGCGTCACCAGCAGCTTCAGGAACTGGTCCTGCAGGCCCTGCGCGGTGCTCGAGCCGCTGGCGCCGACTTGCGCCAGGCCCAGGCCGGTCTTGCTTGTGGTTTGATCGACGGTGGTCATGAGTTCACTTCTTCAAAAACTTCCGCGCGGGCGGCGCGGCGCGCGGAATCAGGAGAATCAGGATTGGCCGATGGTGAGGGTCTTCTGCATCAGGCTCTTGGCGGTGTTCAGCACCTCGACGTTGGCCTGGTACGACCGCGACGCCGCGATCATGTTGACCGTCTCGGCCACCGGGTCGACGTTGGGCATGCTGACGTAGCCCTGGGCGTCGGCCAGCGGATGCTTGGGGTCGTAGACCATCTTGAGCGGCGACTGGTCCACCACCACGCCCGCCACCCGCACGCCACCGATCTCCCGGCCCAGCGCCTGGCCGGCCGGCGGGTTGACCTGGAACACTACCTGGCGGGCCCGGTACGGCTGGCCGTCGGGGCCGACCACGCTGTCGGCGTTGGCCATGTTGCTGGCCGCCACGTTCATGCGCTGCGACTGCGCGCTCAGCGCCGAACCGGCGATATCGAAAATACTCAACAAGGACATTGCCTGCAGTTCCCTATGAAAATCAATCCTGGATGGCGGACATCATGGAGCGGATGCGCCCCGACAGCAGTTGCATCGTGCTCTGGTAGTGCAAGGTGTTATCAGCGAACTGCACGCGCTCGACGTCCATGTCGACCGTGTTGCCGTCCAGGCTGGGCTGATACGGCAGGCGATACAGCATCTGGGTGGGGCCTTCGGATACGGCCTTGGCCGGGATGTGGCGCGCCGAGGTCAGCGTCAGCGACGTGTCGGGCAGGCGCATGGAGCCTTCGATGGCGTTCTGCATCGCCGCCTTGAAATCGAAATCGCGCGCCTTGTAGTTAGGCGTGTCGGCATTGGCGATGTTGGAGGACAGCACTTCCTGGCGCTGCGCGCGCAGCGCCAGTGACTGCTGGAAGAAGCGGAAATCTTCATTAAGCCGGTCTAACATCGGATCGCCTTCAGTACGGATGAAACCCGGGACGACGGACACACCGCTATCCCATTGGATGACGGCATCATAGGGTTCGGCGGCACAACACAATCAACCAAATAACCCATCATTTCTCATCCAATTCACGTATTGCCGAGTGGCGCGGGCTTCTACAATCCAGTCATCATGAAATGCCTCGCTACCCACCGCGCGCGCGCCGCCTGCCTGGCCGCCCTGCTGCTGCCCCCCGTCGGGGCGGCTTGGGCGCAGGACACCCCGACGCAGGCGCCTGAAGCCATCATCGCCGCCGCGCAGACATATCTGCTGGAACAACTGGCCGCCCTGCCCGGCCAGCCTTCGGTGGCGATCGACCCGCCGCGGGTCGAGCGGCTGGCGCCCTGCGATGTCATGTCCCCATTTATGCCGTCCGGCATGAGACTGCGCTCGCGCATGACCGTGGGCGTGCGCTGCAACGCCCCCAAGGCCTGGACCACCTACCTGCAGGCCACGGTCAGCGTGCCGGGCCACTACTATGTTGCGTCGCGCATGATCGCGGCTGGCCAGGCGCTCACCCCGGCCGACCTGATCCCGCGCGACGGCGATCTGGTGGCCCTGCCGCCGGGCGCGATCACCCGCCCCGAAGCCGTGATCGGCATGACGGCGGCCTACCGCATCCACGCCGGCCAACCGGTCAAGAGTACGGCGCTGCGCAACGCCCAGTCGGTGCTGCGTGGCTCGAATGTGCGCATTAACGCCCGTGGCAACGGCTTCGTGGTCAGCAGCGAAGGACAGGCCCTGGACAACGCGGCGCCCGGCGCCACCGTGCAGGTCCGCACCGCCAGCGGCCAGGTGGTGAGCGGCGTGGTGCGTAACGCCGGTCTGGTCGAAATACAACTTTAGGTCATGTTACATATCGCGTTGCGGCAACCGCCCGTCTGCCCTAAAGTTCTTTCCGGCCCTGTCGTTACAGAGGCATAAGTAGGCGGACCCGTCGCAAACCGACCCAGGACGCCCTGCGGAGAAAACCTTGAAAATCAATTCGACCACCAACCGGCCCATCTCGCCCGACGCCGTCAGTCCTCGCGCCGAGTCCGCGGTCGCTCAGGCCTACGGCGCCGGCGGCGCCAGCGGCGCCAGCAGCTCGCAAGTCGCGCTGAGTTCGGCTTCGCGCAAAATGCTCGCGCTGCAGGACGGCTCGAACGACATCAACGTCGAGCGTGTCGCCGCCATCCGCGCCGCCATCGCTTCCGGCCAGCTCAAGATCGATACCAGCCGCATCGCCGACGGCCTGATCGCCAGCGCCCGCGACCTGCTGAAGTAATCCGCCGTTTTCGCGACTTTCGCTTCCCGACCCGTTCCCGCATGACCATGAGCCCTGTCGAGTCCCTGCAAGCCTGCCTGAAACAGGAAGACGTCCTGATCACCGAATTCTCTTCCATCCTGGAGGAAGAAACCAAGGTGCTGGTCGGGCCTGGCAACGTCGACGCGCTGCATGACATCACCGAGCGCAAGGGCAGTGTCGCCCGGCAACTGGTCGACCTGAGCAACACCCGCGATGACCTGCTGGCCGAGATCGGCTTGCCCGCCGGCCACGCCGGGACCGAGCAGGCCGCCGTGCTGCATCCGCAATTGTCCGGCGTGTGGCAGGCCCTGCTGTCCAAATCGGCCTCGGCCAACGAGATCAACATGCGCAACGGCGCCCTGATCGACGTGCACCTGCGCTATACCCAGCAATCGCTGGACGCCCTGCGCCAGATCGGCGGCCTGGGCGGCACTTCCACCTATGACGCCCACGGCCGCGGCGCCCGCAGCGCGCCGGGCCGCAAGCCCATCGTCGCCGGCTAGGCCGCCCCGCCCTCCCCACCCGCGCCAACAAAGCAAACAGCCCGCGATACGCGGGCTGTTTGCTTTGTCATGCCGGGGTTTCGCGCCGGCTCCGCTAGACGCCGCCGGCCATCTCCAGCATCGCGAACATCTTCAGCAGTGCCACCGGCAACAGGCGCCCGGACAGCTTGCGCTCGGGGCTGACAACGCCGGCCAGCGTCGCCCGCACGGCATCGGCCGTCGGCGCATGCGCCAGTTGCCAGCAAGCCGCGCCCAATTGGCCGGCCATGAGCGATTGCCGCGCCAGCGTATGCGAGCCGTCGACCGCGGGCAGCGCCTGCCAGGCATTAGCCATGTAGCGGAATCCGGCGCGCGCTTCGTCCTGCAGCACCAACCAGCGCGCCACCGTCGCGGCGTCGGCCTGACTGGCCGCCAGGTTGGTCAAACCGAACAACTGACCGGCGACCTGGCCACTGACCGTGTCGATCAGGCGCGCGCATACCAGCCGCAGCCGGGCCTCATCGCCGCGCCCGGGCAGACCGATCTCGGTGCCCGAGGCCCACAGGGCCAGCGGCGCCGGCCGGGAGCCGGGCACCGCGCGCAAGCCCGGCATGTCGCCCGGCTGGCCGACCGGCAGATAGCCGACGCTCTTGCCGACCGCATTCAGGTTGGTCGGGCAATCATCCTGGATGACACGCATGCCGCCCGGACTGCGCGCCACCCACGATACGCCCTGCTCGCTGAGACTTTGCCACAGCGCCGAGGTGCCGGCCTCCAGCATGTGCACGGCTGGCACGCCCGACAACTGCTGCCCCAGCCAGCGCACCCGTTCCTCCAGCGCCAGCGCCGTATCCGGCTGGGCCGCGGCGGCCGGGGCGAACGAGGACAGCATGCCGTGCGGCAACACCAGTTGCTGCGCCGGCGCGGCCAGGGCCGCGCCGCGATCGCTCATCAGCACCGCGCTGAGCAGCGTGCCGCCCGGCAGCGCCTCGCCCTTCATGCTGGTCTTGCCATGCATCACCAGCAGATTGCGGCTGCAGGCGCGGGAAAATTCACGCCGCACCATCGCCAGCGGCGTCTCGCCCAACGCCGCCAGGCTCGAACCGGCGCCGTCGCTGACATACTCGCGCCACGAGGCGCGCGCCTGCACGCTGGCCGGATCGGTATCGAGCCAGCCCAGGGTGTCATCCAGATTCTGCGCGGCCTCGATCGAGCCGGCGCCGCCTTGCGGGCGCAGGATGGCCGAGGCCAGCAGCTGGCGACGGCGGGCCGGGTCGGCCGCCTCGGCTTCGCGCGGTGTCGACCACAAGGACGCCATGTCGGCCTCGCTCGGCGAGTACAGGGCGCGGGCGCGCTCCACCATGGCGAAGGCGCGATCGATCAGCGCATCGGCGCGCGCCAGCTCCAGATGCTCCGGCACCTTCTGGCCAATCGACGAATAATGAATCGGCAGCCGATGGCGGATCGCCGTGTCCAGCGCCGCCCCCAGGCGCGAGGCCTCGTCGAGCTTGGTGATGATGCAGCCGGCCACATCTTCGCCCACGCCGTTGCGATAGGCGTGCGCCACTTCGTCCAGCGTATCGCCCTGGCTGGCGGCATTGAGCACCAGCAGCCGGCGCACCGGCTTGCCGGCGTTGCACAGCATTGCGGCCTGCTCGGCGACCTGGCGGTCGCGCTGGCTGATGCCGGTAGTGTCGATCAGCACGATCTTGCGGTTGCCCAGCTCCCCCAGGATGCGGCGCAGCTCGCCGGCATCGCGCACCGAGTGCGCCGGCACGCCCATCAGGCGGCCGTAGATCTGCAACTGCTCGAGCGCCCCGATCCGGAAATTATCGGTGGTCAGCATCGCCACCTGCTCGCGCCCCTCGCGGGCCACGCAACGCGCCGCCAGCTTGGCCAGCGTGGTGGTCTTGCCGACACCAGTGGGGCCGACCAGCGCATACACGCCGCCGCCCAGGAATTCATCTTCCGAGCCCAGCACCGGCAGATGCGTGACCAGTTCATTGCGGGCCCAGGCCAGCGCCGCGTCGGACGTGATGCCTGCCGGCATGCGCTCGACCAGTGTGCGGACCAGCTTGGTGCTGAAGCCCGCATCCAGCAGGCTGCGGAACAATGCCGCGCCCGCCGGTTCGCGCCCAGGCCCCTGGCGCCCGCCCCAGAGCAGGCCGTCCATGCGGCTTTCGAGCGCGCCACGCAAGGCGCTGATGGCGTCCTGCAGCCCGGCCGCGGCATCCCCGGGCAATGCTGCCGGCGGCACCACCGGACCATTGCGCAACGGCGCATCGGGCATGCGCGCCATCGTCGGCGCCGCCGGCGCCAGTTCGCGTGCCGGCGGCAAGGCCGGCATTTCCATGCGTACGGGCGCTGCCGGCGCGGCGGGCGCAGCCACGGCCGCCGCCACGCCCATGGGCGGCGGCGCCACCGCCGGCGCCGGGCTGGCCGCGGGCGGCGCCGGGCGAACGGCGGGCTCGACCAGCGCCTCATGCGCCGGCGTGGCCGGCGCGGCGTAGGCCGACTGATAGGCGGCAATGGAGCGCGACGGCACGGCATAGGCCGGCGGCGGCGTCATGGGCGGCGGCGAGGCCGGCTGCGCGGCGGTGCCACCGTCATAATGCGGCGCGACGCCCGCGCCATGAGCCGGTCGCGGCGCGGGCGCTCCATAGGCAGGCTGCGGCGCCGCCTGCGCCTCGTGCGCCAGCGGTGCGCGGGGCGCCTGCGCGTGACCGTCGGCATAGGCACGCGGCGCGTGCTCCTGCGCATGCCCGGGCGCGTCGTCGAACGCGCCATCGACCGTGGCCAGCACCTCGATACCCCCATCCACGCTGCGGTTCGACACGATCAGCGCGTCCGGACCGAGTATCTGGCGCACCTGGCGCATGACCTCGCGGCTATTGGCTCCAAAGAAGCGGCTTATTTTCATTGACCATTACCTCCGCCGATGAGGGCGGTCACGCGGACCATGCGCTCATCCGGAATCTCCGTATTCGACAACACCCCCAACTGCGGCAGATGGTGGCGCAGGAAGCGCGACAGCGGCGCGCGCAGCACCGGCGACACCAGCAGCACCGGGGCATTGCCCTGCGACTCCTGGCGCTCGACCGCCGCCTGGGTTTCGCGCAGCAGTGTATCCGCCAGACCCGGTTCCAGACCGCCGCTAGTGGTCAGCGCCTGCGACAGCACCCGCTCGAGTTTGACGTCCAGGCCGATCACGCGCAGCTCGCCCTCGCCCGGGAACCATTGCTGGGTGATGGCGCGGCCCAGCGAACGGCGGGTCAGCGCGATCAGTTCGTTGATATCGGGCTGGCCGCCAGTGCCGGCCGCCAGCGCCGCCAGACGCGGGCCGTGTTCGGACAGCGTATCGATGATGGTGCGCATGTCGCGGATCGGCACTTCCTCGGCCAGCAAGCCCTGCAGCACCTTCTGCAGCGCGGTGAGCGACAGCGTCTTGGGCACCAGGTCCTCGACCAGCTTGGGCGCGTCGCGGCCGATGCGGTCCAGCAACTGCTGCACTTCCTGGCGGCCGAGCAGGTTGGAACCATGGCGGTGCATCAGGTGGTTCAGGTGGGTCGCCACCACGGTGCCGGCATCGACCACGGTGTAGCCCACCACCTGGGCCTGGTCGCGCAGGCTGCCGTCGATCCACAGCGCCGGCAGGCCAAAGGCCGGATCGGTGGTGGGCGTGCCCTTGATCTGCATGGTCACGCCGCCCGGATCGATCGCCAGCCACTGCCCCGGCATGGCCACCCCGTGGCCGATCTCCACGCCCGACAAGAGGATGCGGTAGTCGTTGGGCTTGAGCTCCAGGTTGTCGCGGATGTGCACCACCGGCGGCAGGAAGCCGACGTCCTGGGCGAATTTCTTGCGCAGGCTCCGGATGCGGTGCAGCAGCTCGCCGTTCTGGGCATGGTCGACCAGCGGAATCAGGCGGTAGCCGACCTCCAGGCCTAGCTGGTCCACCATCGACACGTCGTCCCAGCTGGCTTCGGCGGCGGCGGCCTGCGCCTGCGTCACAGCCTGCTGCGGCGCCTCGGCGGCGGCCTCCTCGGCCGCCTTGCGCCGCTGGAGCATGGCCCAGCCGCCCCAGGCCAGGGCGCCGGCCAGGGTCAGAAAGGCCACGTGCGGCATGTTCGGGATCAGGCCCATGATGCCAATGATGCCGGCCGTCAGGAACATCACACTGGGATTGGAGAACAGCTGGCTGATGATCTGCTGGCCGATGTCCTGGTCGGTCGACACGCGCGACACCACCACGCCGGCGGCGGTCGAGATCACCAGCGCCGGGATCTGCGCCACCAGGCCGTCGCCGATGGTCAGCAGCGTATAGACGCGAGCCGATTCGCTCATCGACATATCGTGCTGGGCCACGCCCACGATCAGGCCGCCGATGACGTTGATCACCATGATCAGCAGGCCGGCGATGGCGTCACCGCGCACGAATTTGCTGGCGCCGTCCATCGAGCCGAAGAAGTCGGATTCCTGCGACACCTCGGCGCGGCGCTTGCGGGCCTCGTCCTCGCCGATCAGGCCGGCATTCAGGTCGGCGTCGATGGCCATCTGCTTGCCCGGCATTGCGTCCAGGGTGAAGCGCGCGCCGACTTCGGCGATGCGCCCCGCGCCCTTGGTGATGACGATGAAGTTGATGATGGTCAGGATGACGAAGACGATGATGCCGACGGCGAAGTTGCCGCCCACCAGGAAGTGGCCGAAGGCCTCGATCACCTTGCCCGCGGCGTCCGGACCGCTGTGGCCGTTCAGCAGCACCACGCGGGTCGAGGCGACGTTCAGCGACAGGCGCAGCAGCGTGGCGAACAGCAGCACCGCCGGGAATGCGGCGAAATCCAGCGGCTTGCGGGTGAACATGGCCACCAGCAGGATCATCACCGACAGCGCGATGTTGAAGGTGAACAGCAGGTCGAGCAGGAAAGTGGGCAGCGGCAGCACCATCATGCCCAGCACCATCACGATCAGGATGGGGCCGGCCAGCAGGCGCGCATGCGTGCCTCCAGTGCTTTTCAACATGGTGAGCAGAGCGCTCATTCCTTAAACTCCTTGTGCTGCGGATTTGGCCTGCGGGTCCAGCTCGGCCGGCACGGCCAGGGAGGTGGGCGCCGAGGGTTCGGCGCCCCATCCCGAGCGCCACGAGCGCAACTGGAAGACCCACGCCAGCACTTCCGCGACGGCGGTATATAGCTCGGCCGGGATTTCGTGCCCCAGCTCGACGTGTTGATACAAGGCGCGCGCCAGCGGCGGCGCCTCAAGGGTGGGAATGCGGTGTTCGGCGGCCAGCTCGCGGATCTTGGCGGCAACCAGCCCGGTGCCCTTGGCCAGCACCCGCGGCGCGCCGTTCCTGTCTTCCTCGTACTTCAGCGCAACGGCGTAGTGGGTCGGGTTGGTCACCACCACGTCGGCCTTGGGAACCTCGGACATCATGCGCCGGCGCGCCGCCTGGCGCTGCTGCTGGCGGATGCGGGCCTTGGTGTGCGGATCCCCTTCGCTTTCCTTGTGCTCCTGGCGCACGTCTTCCTTGGACATGCGCAATTTCTTCAGATGGCTCCAGATCTGCCACGGCACGTCCAGCAGCACCACGATCAGCAGCGAGGCGACGATGAAGGCGCAGCACATCGCCACCAGGCTCAAAGCCTTGGTCAGCGCCGCCGACGGCGCCACGTGCATCAGGCTGAGCATGTCGTCGTGATAGCGCCACAGCACCCACACCGCGACCCCGCCCACCAGCAGGGCCTTGGCCAGCGCCTTGATCAGTTCGACCACGGTCTGCGACGAGAACATGCGCTTGAGCCCGGCGAACAGGCTCAGCTTCGAGAAATTCGGCGACAACGGCTTGCCGGAGATGACGATCCCGCCCAGCAACACGCTGGACAGCACCGCGACCACCGCCAGCAGGCCGAAGATCGGCAACACCACCAGCAGCGCGTGGCCAAAGCCATCGACGGCCTGCTCGACCATGACGCCCGGATCGGACACCACGCGCTGGTCGAACGCCAAGCCATTGCGCAGCACGCCGTTCAGTCCCTGATAAATCGAAGCCCCGGTGGCCCAGATCGTCCCGACCCCGACGGCCAGCATCATGAACGTGCCCAGCTCCCGGGAACGCGCAATCTGCCCCTCCTCGCGCGCCTTTTCCAGGCGCCTGGGAGAGGCGGCTTCGGTTTTCTCGAGGTCGCTTTCTTCGGCCATGCTCTGCGGTGTCGTTGCGGCTCGCGGATTGACGGATTACGAGCTGCCCGCCGAGATTCTAGGAGGCATGGCCATTTGGCGATAAGCCAAGAAACGGGGGGAAAGCGGCGCTATTCCCGGATGCGCCCGTGCCCTGCCGGCCACCGGCATGCCCGGGAGCGGCCGCCAGGGCCGGCCGGCGCGCCCGCCGGCTGAGGGGCCGCCGCCCCGCCCCGCGGTCTTTCACCCTGCCACGGCCGCCGTCCTGGCAGCCTGTCCGGCGTCCTCAAGCGCGGCCTGGAAACGCACATAGTCCAGGCCGATACGCACCGCGCCCCAGTGCTCGCCATCCAGGAACAACGGCACGGAAATGTCATTGACGATCTCGCCGGTGTCCCGCGAATAGGTCTGGAACAGCAGGGTTTCGGTGTTCGCGGCCAGGCGCGCGCCCACCGGGTCGTCGAAAATCCGCTTGTGGCGCACCCGCGCGATGTCCTGCGCCGGGTCGCCGCTGGGCGCATGTGAATACCGGCTGTTGTGCGCCGGGGCGTAGCCACGCGCGTCCACCAGCAGCGCATAACTGCCGCCCGGCACCGCCGCCAGCACACCGTCCAGCAGCCGCGTCAGGGACTCGTCAATGGCCCGGTCGTAGGCCGTGTGATAGCGCGGCGGCTCGCTGCCCGCGATGCGCTGGTAATGGCGGTCGAACACGTCCAGGCCGCGCGCGCGGGCATGCCCCAGCAGCCGCGCCGCCGCCGCACGGAAGGCCTCCAGCGTCTCCGACAGCCGGTCGAACGCGGTATTGCCGGTGCGCATGTCCGACAGAACCTCCTGCACGCTCTCGGTCTGGCGCCGGATGCGGTCGATCTCGCCCGACATGCTGGCCACCCGTTCGCGCACGTCGGCGCTGAGCGCCGCGATCCGGCTCACGTCCTGGCTCATGCCGTGGTTGGTGGCATCGACTTCGCCGATCGCCTGCACCACTTCGCCCACCTGGCGGTTCATGCTGTCGAAATCCCGCACAAAATGCTGGAAATCCTGGCGGGTCTTGTCCAATACCGCGCCGGAGGCGTCCACGTCCTCGCGCAATGTTCCCGTCTGTCGCTGGGTCGAATCGACCAGTTCCAGCATCTCGCCGGTATGGCGGCCGATGTCGCTGGTGGCGGCATTGACCCGCTCGGCCAGCCGGCCGACCTCGCTGGCGACCACCGCGAACCCGCGCCCCGCATCGCCAGCGCGCGCCGCCTCGACGCCGGCATTCAGCGCCAGCAGTTGCGTCTGCAGTGCGATGTCCTTGATCAGCTTGCTGATGTCGCCCACCGAACGCGCCCGGTCCGTCAACTGGCCCACCACGTCGCTGAAGACCGCCATCTCACGGGTCATGCGATCGACCCGCTCCTTGACCTCGCACAGCTCCGCCAGCGCCTGTTCGGCCGCACGCAGGTTCTGCCCCGACACCTCGGCGATGTCGCGCACGTGGGTCGACGTGGAAGCGGACAGCGCCGCGATCTGGGCGCCACTGGCCGCCAGCGCCTCGGCCGCGCGCGCCTGCTCCTGCGCCATCTGCGCGCAACGCCCGGCCTGGAACTGGGTACGGGCCGCGTTCAGGGCGATTTCGATGCTGGATTGCCGCACCGTGGCGATGCGGCCACGGATACCCGCCAGGAAGCGGTAAAGCGGCCAGGCGGCCGGGCTGAGGGACAAGGGGCGTTCGGACAACGTCGCGCGGCCGCGATTGAGCCGGCGCAGCAAACCCCAGATGCCTCCGAATCGGAATACGGATCTGGCCAAGATAGCACCTCCTTGTGCGGCCCGGATCGCCTTCTGCGGGCATCCGTTGCCTTGGGCGCGTGGCCGCGCCCTGTCTCCTGCTGCTGGCCCCGATTCTTATTGTTGCAGTCTACCCAAGGGCAGGCTTTCACACCCTTAGGGAATACGACCATGCCCGGCGGCCGGGCATGGTCGCGTGCGATTGCCGCCGGTTCAAAAGCCCAGGCTGGCGAGCAGGTCGTCGACCTGATCCTGGCTGGTGACCACGTCGGCCTTGCCCTGCGGACTGACCTGCGGACCATTGAGCAGGCTGTTGGCTTCGTCGCGGCGTTCCTGCGGCACGTTGTCCAGCAGCACCTGCAGCAGTTCGCGCTCGATCGCGCCGACCACATCCATCATGCGCATGATGACCTGGCCGGTGAGATCCTGGAAGTCCTGCGCCATGATGATTTCCATCAGCTTGGACTGGGTCTGCTGCGTCTGCTTGGGCACATCCTGCAGGAACGCGCGCGTATCCTTGACCAGCTCGCGGGCCTCAGGCAATTCCAGCGGCTGGTCGTACCATTGCTGCCAGCGGCTATCCAGCGCCTGGGCCGAGCGCGACATGCCGTCCTGGATCGGGCCGGCGGCCTCGGTCGCGTTCAGCACGCGATTGGCGGCCTGTTCGGTCATCTGGGCCACGTAGCGCAGGCGGTCGCGGGCATCGGGGATGGCGTTGGCCGCATCCTTGATCGCCTGGTCCAGCCCCAGCTCACGCATGCTGTCGCGCAGCATGCGCGTCAGCGAGGCGATGCGGTGAATCAGGTCAGGCGAATCAGTCGGGTCTTCATTCTGCGTCGAACTCATTGCACACCTCAGCCGCCGAGTTTTTCGAAGATCTTGACCAGCTTCTCTTCCAGCGTCGCCGCGGTAAAGGGCTTGACCACGTAGCCATTGGCGCCGGCCTGGGCCGCCGCCACGATGTTCTCTTTCTTGGCCTCGGCGGTCACCATCAATACCGGCAGCGAGGCCAGGCTGGCGTCGGCGCGGATCTGCTTGAGCATTTCCAGGCCGTCCAGGTTGGGCATGTTCCAGTCGGACACGACGAACTGGAAGCCGCCGTTGCGCAACTTCTCCAGCCCGATCGCGCCGTCTTCGGCTTCATCCACGTTCTCGAAACCCAACTCCTTGAGCAGGTTGCGGATGATCCGCCGCATGGTGGGGAAATCATCCACCACCAGAATCTTGATGCCCTTGTCTACCATCTTTTACTCCAGAAGAAATTTGCTTGGGACCGATCGGGACGACATCCGCGTCAAACGCGGTGTCCCCGGTCGCCCAGGCGAGTCAGAATGCGCTCACTCATCGCCGACAGCGGCACCACTTCATCAGCCGCGCCGAGCGCAATGGCCTCCCGGGGCATGCCAAAAACCACGCAACTGGCCTCATCCTGCGCAATGGTATGAGCGCCGGCGCGATGCATGGCCAGCATGCCGGCCGCCCCGTCCTTGCCCATTCCGGTCAGGATGACACCGATGGCGTTCTTGCCCGCCGCCACGGCCGCGGAATTAAACAACACATCCACCGACGGGCGGTGGCGATTGACCGGCTCGCTGGCTTCCAGCTCGATCACGTAGTTGGCGCCGCTGCGGCCCAGGCGCATGTGCATCTCGCCGCCCGGCGCCAGGTACACGTGGCCCGGCAGCACGCGCTCGCCGTGCACGGCCTCGCGCACCGTCACCGCGCACAGGGCATCCAGGCGCTGCGCGAACGAACGCGTGAAGCCAGCCGGCATGTGCTGCGTGATCAGGATCGCCGGGCTGTCCGGCGGCAAAGGCTGCAACACTTCACGAATGGCTTCCGTGCCGCCCGTGGAGGCGCCTACGATCACCAGCTTTTCCGAGCTCGCCAGCGGCCGGCGCAACATCGGCGCCGGCGCCGCCGGCGGCGCATGCGGGCTGGGCGCGCGCAACTTGGCACGCGAGGCGGCGCGGATCTTGTCGGCGATGATCTCGGTGTATTCCAACAGACCGTCACGAATGCCCAGCTTGGGTTTGGTGACGAAGTCGATGGCGCCCAGTTCCAGCGCGCGCAACGTGATTTCACCGCCCCGCTCGGTCAGCGAAGACACCATCACCACCGGCATCGGCCGCAGGCGCATCAGCTTTTCGAGGAAGTCCAGGCCGTCCATGCGCGGCATTTCCACGTCCAGCGTCAGCACGTCGGGATTGTGCTTTTTGATCAACTCGCGCGCCACCAGCGGATCGGGCGCGGTCGCAACCACTTCCATATCCGGCTGGCTGTTGATGATTTCGGTCATCAGTCCGCGCACCAGCGCGGAATCATCCACACATAAGACTCTGATTTTCTGCATTGTTTATCGCCTCGGTCCGACCGCAAGCTTGCCGCGAGGGCCCGCCTAGGCCCTGCCCGCGCATTCGTACACTGTCTGCCCGCGCAGACGGAAATCCCGACTGATATAGGTGAAGTTCTCGGAATGGCCCGCGAACAGCAGGCCGCCCGGCTTGAGCAGCGGCACGAACCGCTCAAGGATCTTCGCCTGGGTCGGCTTATCGAAATAAATCATGACGTTGCGGCAGAAGATCACGTCGAACTTCTCGCTGATCGGCCACGTTGGCGCCAGCAGGTTCAAGGTTTCATACCGCACCATATCGGCGATCTCGGGGCGCACCCTGACCTGCCCGGCGTTGGCGCCGCGGCCTTTCAGGAAGAAGCGCTTGAGCCGGCTTTCTTCCATCTTGGCCACGCGCTCGGCGGGGTAGACCGCGCTGCGCGCCCGGTTCAGTACGTTGGTGTCGATGTCGGTGGCCAGCACCGTGCAGCCGCTGGCGCGCGGGCCCAGGGCTTCGGCCAGCGTGATGGCGATGGAATAGGGTTCCTCGCCGGTGGAAGCCGCACAGCACCAGACCGACACGGGACCGCCCCGCTGCTGCGCGAAGTCCGCCAGGATCGGGAAATGGTGCGATTCTCGGAAAAACGCGGTCAGGTTGGTCGTCAACGCATTGACGAAATCTTCCCATTCCGGCGCATCCGGCTCGTTCTCGAGCTGGTCCAGATAGCTGGCGAAGTCCTGCCGGCCCAGCGCGCGCAGGCGCCGCGCCAGGCGGCTATAGACCATCTCGCGCTTGTGCGCGCCCAGCGAAATGCCGGCACGCGCGTGGATCATCTTGCGGACGCGGGAAAAATCCGCGTCCCGGAAATCGAATTGGCGGTCCACCGGAATGGACGGCGCCATGTTTGCTGCTGTCGCCACTGCCGCCCTCAATGTCCAAGCGCAAGCGCATCAGGCGCTTGCAACCGCGAATCGTCGGCAGCGGGCCGGCCCGAGGACAGGCGCTGAGCCGGCACCTCGATCACTTCGCCGGCATTGATCTTGAACACCGCCACCGCTTCGGCCAGGCGCTGCGCCTGTTCCTGCAGCGAACCGGCCGCGGCCGCCGCCTCTTCCACCAACGCCGCGTTCTGCTGCGTCACTTCGTCCATCTGCGACACCGCGCGGTTGACCTGGTCAATACCGCTGGACTGCTCTTCCGAGGCCGCCGAGATCTCGCCCATGATGTCCGTCACGCGCTTGACCGAGGCCACGATCTCTTGCATCGTCGCGCCCGCGCGCTCGACCTGCTGCGAACCGGCGCCCACCTTGCCCACCGAGTCCTCGATCAGGCCCTTGATTTCCTTGGCCGCCTGCGCGCTGCGCTGCGCCAGCGAGCGCACTTCGCCCGCCACCACCGCGAAACCCTTGCCCTGCTCGCCCGCGCGCGCCGCTTCCACCGCCGCGTTCAGCGCCAGGATGTTGGTCTGGAACGCAATCCCGTCGATCACCGACACGATCTCGGAGATCTTGCGCGAGCTGGCAGAAATGCCCTGCATCGTATTGACCACCTCGGCCACCGCCGAACCGCCGCGCTCAGCCACGTCCGAGGCGCTGGCCGCCAGCTGGTTCGCCTGGCGCGCGTTGTCCGCATTCTGCTTGACCGTCGAGGCCAGCTCTTCCATCGACGCCGCCGTTTCCTCCAGCGAAGCCGCCTGCTGCTCGGTGCGGCTGGACAGGTCGGTATTGCCGGCCGCGATTTCGTGCGAGCCGGTATTGATTTCATCGACGCCACGGCGCACCGTGGCCACCGTGCGCGTCAGGCTTTCCTGCATGCGCTTGAGCGCGGCGAACAACTGGCCGATTTCATTGGTGTTGCGGACCTCGACACGGGCGGTCAGGTCGCCGCCGGCGATGCGGTCGAAATGATGGCCCGCTTCCTTGAGTGGCTGCAGCACGCGGCGGCGCAGGAACACATAGGTCGCGAACACCAGCAGCGCCGCGATCACGCCGCCGGCGCCGACCGCCATCAAGACAAACTGGTAGCGCACCTGGGCCACCTCGAAGGCATCCAGCATCTTGCTGGCGCGCCAGAAATCGAATCCCTCGACGGCACGCGCGAAGCGGCCTTCGAGCGCGTCCTGCACTTTCTGCACCTGGGTCTGGTAGGCCGGCATGTCGGCCTTCTCGAGCGCGGCGGTCAGCGGCAGCACACCCTGCTGTATCAGGATGCCATAGGCATCCTCGACTTCCTTGAGGGACTCGGCCGCCTCGGCCGGCCGCGGCAGCGTCTTGAAATACTCGAATTCGGCCTGCCCTTTGTTCTGGGCCGCTTTGGCGCGCTCCAGCAGGCCCACGGCCTCGGTCGACAGGCCCTGGCTCAAGAGCGTGGGCTGGCCGACGTTGCGCACGATGTCGGCATAATTGGCCGACGCGGTACGTCCCAGCCCATTCAGGGTGTCCTTATAGCTGGAAACGACACGGCCAAGCGCGTCGTTCAATTCCTGCGATTGCTTGATCTCCGCCAGGGTCATGTTGCTGATACGCAACGACAGTACGCCCAGCGCCGCTCCGATCACCAACATGAATGAAAAGAACGCCAGCACCCACAACAGGCTGCTGCGTATCGTCATGTTCGCGAAAAACTTGCGCATCACAAGCACCACTCCCGAATGCAATCGTTAAGGAAAAGCGCCATATCGATTCCACAATATGGCGCGCCCATCTCCCTGGGAAGTCTCGGCCATCGCGCGCTTGCCACGGTGGCCGCTGTCCGGGTCCAGCCGTTCCGATCAGGAAGCGACTTTCTCCACCAGGGCCATTTCATCGCTGGTCATCATCTTTTCGATATCGACCAGGATCAGCATGCGTTCATCGACCGTGCCCAGGCCCGTCAGGTATTCCGTGGACAGGGTGGCGCCGAATTCCGGCGCCGGGCGGATCTGGCCGGCGTTGAGCATCAGCACGTCCGACACGCCATCGACCACGATGCCGACCACGCGGCGGTCGAGGTTCAGGATGATGACGACGGTCTGCTCGTTGTATTCGACGCTGCCGAGGTTGAACTTGATGCGCAGGTCGACGATCGGCACGATGATGCCGCGCAGGTTGGTCACGCCCTTGATGAACGGCGGGACGTTGGCGATGCGGGTCACGGTGTCGGCGTCATAGCCGCGGATTTCCTGCACCTTCAGGATGTCGATGCCGTACTCTTCATCGCCCAGCGTGAAGACCAGGAACTCGTTGCCGACATCTTCATTGCGCGCGGCTTGCGCTTGCGGTTTGGCTGCCATGGGGCTATTTCTCCATCAATTCAGAATGGCTTCGGGCTGCGACCAACGCTCACGGTTGGCGCGCGCAAGCGCAAATACGTCGACGATCAGCGCCACGCTGCCATCGCCCAGGATGGTGGCGGCGGAGATGCCGGGGACCTTGCGGTAATTCGACTCGAGATTCTTGACCACCACCTGATGCTGGCCGATCAGGTGATCCACCAACAGCGCGAAACGGCGGTCCTCGGCCTGCATGATGACCGCGATGGCCTGGGTCGGGTCGGTCTGGGCCTCGCCGACCGAGAATACGCGGTGCATTTCCACCAGCGGCAGGTATTCGCCGCGCACGTGCATGACGCGCTCGTTGCCGGCCACGGAATAGATCTGGTCGTTGGTCGGCTGCAGCGATTCGGTCACGTGATTCAGCGGCAGGATGAAGGTTTCCTCGCCGACCCGCACCGACATGCCATCCAGGATCGCCAGCGTCAGCGGCAACACGATGCGCGTGGTGGTGCCGTTGCCCGGCTCGCACGACAATTGCACATGACCGCCCATGTCCTGGATATTGCGGCGCACCACGTCCATGCCGACGCCGCGGCCGGAAATGTCGGTGACCTTTTCGGCCGTGGAGAAGCCCGGCGCGAAGATCAGTTGCCAGATTTCGTCGTCCGGCGAATTCTCGTTGACAGGCAGCCCCTGGGCCATGGCCTTCTTGAGGATCTTCTCGCGGTTCAGGCCGGCACCGTCATCGCTGACTTCGATCACGATGTTGCCGCCGTTGTGCTGAGCCGACAATACCAGCTGGCCCACCGGATCCTTGCCGGCGGCGACACGTTTTTCGGGCGTCTCGATACCGTGGTCCAGGCTGTTGCGCACCAAGTGCGTGAGCGGGTCGATGATACGTTCGATCAGGCTCTTGTCGAGTTCGGTGGCGCGGCCGTAGGTCTGCAATTCGATCTGCTTGCCCATCTTGCCGGCGATGTCGCGCACCAGACGCGGGAAGCGGCTGAAAACGTAGTCCATCGGCATCATGCGGATCGACATGACGGCTTCCTGCAGGTCGCGCGCATTGCGCTCGAGCTGCTCCATGCCATTGAGCAGGCGGTCGTGCAGCACCGGGTCCAGCGTCGACGCGGTCTGCGCCAACATGGCCTGGGTGATGACCAGTTCGCCCACCAGGTTGATGACCTGGTCGACCTTCTCCACGCCGACGCGGATCGAGGTCGATTCCTTGTCGACGTGGGCCGGCGCAGCGGCGCGGCTGGTGCGCGCCGCTTGCGAGATGGCCTCGGCGGCGGCGGCGGATTCGGCCATGGCGGGCGCGGCGGCGGGCGGCGCGGCCTCGAGCGCTGCGGCGGCCGGCTCGGCGGCCACAACGGGCGCCGCCACGGTTGGCTCGGCAGCAGTCGCCGGCGGCGCTTCGCGGGCAATGTTCAGTTGGTCGGCATCGACAATGAAGCAGCAGACGGCCTCGATGTCGTCCGGTGTGCAGGTGCTGTCGACCCAGACGGTCAACACGCCGTTGGCGCGCTGGCTGGCCTTGACCTGGCCGAGGTTGCCCATTTCTTCGAGCAGCGCCTCGGCGTCCTTGTCCGACACCTTGGTGATGCGCACGCGCAGCGGCAGACCGGCAGCGTCGGCGGGCTCGGCCGCCGGAGCCGCCTCGACCGCAGGCGCGGGGGCCGCCTCGACCACGGGCGCGGGAGCGGGCGCGGCCTGAACCACCGGAGCGGGAGCGGGAGCAGGCGCCGAGGCAGCCGCCGCGGGATCCTTGTGCTCCAGGGCGAGCTGCCTCAATACCGCGCAGATACGCTCAAACACGGCTTCATCGGGCTCTTCGGAGGCCCGGTAGGCATCCAGTTGGCTTTTGAGCACGTCTTTCGTTTCCAAGAAAATATCAATCATGTCCGTGCGCAGCGCCATTTCGCCGCGACGGATCGCGTCCAGAAGGTTTTCGAGCAAGTGGGTGGTGCCCGCCAGCTGGTTGAAACAGCCAAACGTCGCGGCGCCGCCCTTGATCGAGTGGGCTGCGCGGAAGATGGCGTTGAGCTGCTCGATGTCCGGCGCGCCCACGTCGAGCTCGAGCAACAACTGCTCCATTTGCGCGAGCAGCTCGTCCGCCTCGTCGAAAAAGGTCTCGTAAAACTGACTGAGGTCCAATCCAGAACTCATGACCCGTACGCCTTCATAAATGAACTTGCCTACGCGCCGGACTGCTCATCGAGCAGCTCGGACGCCAATTCCACCAGCACATCGGGATCGACCGGCTTCGAGAGCCAGCCGCATACACCGAGGTCCCGGGCGGCCATTTTGCTGTCCACGTCATCCTCGGTGGTCAGCACCAGTACCGGCACATCCAGGTACTGTTCCTGTTCGCGCAAGCCCTGGATCAGTTGCAGCCCGCCCATCACGGGCATGTTCCAGTCGCTCACCACCAGGTCCACCGGATGGCTCCTGGCCACCTCCAGCGCTTCCTGGCCGTTGCCGGCCGTCAAAACCTTCCATCCCGCGCCCGTCAGCGTCGCCTGGACGATCATTCTCATCGTCGCCGAATCGTCCGCCACCAGAATCGTTGCCGCCATTGCTATCGAGCCCCTTCAGCGGGCGGCGTTGCCGCCGCGTCGCCATGCTTAGTTGCCGTCGTGGCCTTGGCTGCGGCATTCGCCGCCTCCACGGCCGTCCCAACCTCGCGGGCATCCTTGGCGCTGACGTCCGCTGCCGCGGCGTTCTCGCTTTCGATGCGCCGCTGGGTGCTCTGGTTGAGCACCACTAGGCTGATACGCCTATTAACGGCCGCATACGGATCATCTTTAACCAGACTCATGCTCGAGGACAGGCCCTGGATGCGCATGACCTTGCTTTCGTTCATGCCACCGGCCACCAATTCCTGGCGCGATGCGTTGGCCCGGTCGGCCGAGAGTTCCCAATTGCTGTAGGCGCGTTCGCCGCGGGCATACTGCGACGCATCGGTATGCCCGGAGATGCTGACCTTGTTAGGCAGTTCGTTCAGAACCGGCCCCAATTCCCGCAGGATGTCGCGCATATAGGGCTGCACTTCGGCGCGCCCGGTGGCGAACATGGGGCGGTTCTGGTTGTCGATGATCTGGATGCGCAGGCCTTCGGTGGTCATGTCGAGCAACAGCTGGGGCCGGAAGCTCTTGAGCACCGGACTGTTCTCGATGACGTTTTCCAGCCGCCGCTTGAGGTTTTCGAGGCGATGCTGGTCGCGGCGCTCGGCGTCGCCCATCGGCTGGGCCTCGACCCGGTTGCCCTGGCCGCGACGCTCGTCGCCGTCGCTGCGCAGGGGATCGCGGCCGCCGCCGGGAACCGCGCTGGTCTCGGCCGAGCTGCTGGGGCCGCCGGTCAGGGCCACGCGCAGGGGCATGCGGAAGTACTCGGCGATACCTTTCAGTTCCTCGCGTGGCACGATGCTGATCAGCCACATCACCAGGAAGAACGCCATCATGGCCGTGATGAAGTCGGCGTAGGCGATTTTCCAGCTGCCGCCGTGGTGTCCGCCGCCATGGACCTTCTTGCGGCGGATCACCACGCGGTGGTTGTTTACGGTGCTCATGGCCCGCTCCGTCAGGCCTTGGCGGTGGACTTGGTCTGCCGGACGTGCTCTTCCAGCTCACCGAAGGTCGGACGCACCGACGAATACAGCACCTTGCGACCGAATTCCACCGCCAATTGCGGCGGGTAGCCGTTCATGCTGGCCAGCAGCGTGGTCTTGATACATTCCAGCACCTTCATCGCCTCGTCCGTGCGCCGCTCGATGCGCGAGGCCAGCGGACCGACGAAGCCGTAGGCCAGCAAAATGCCCAGGAAGGTGCCGACCATGGCCTTGGAGATCAGGTCGCCGAGGATGGCGGGAGGCTGGTCGACGGCGGCCAGCGCCTTGATCACGCCCAGCACCGCGGCCACGATACCGAACGCCGGCAGGCCGTCGGCCATCTGCCGGATCATGCTGGCGGGCACTTCGCGCTCGTGGCGGTAGGTTTCGATTTCCTCGTCCATCAGCGTTTCGATCTCGAACGAGCTCATGTTGCCGCTGATCATGATGCGCAGGTAGTCCGTGATGAACTCCATGAGCTTGTCGTCTTTGGCGATGCGCGGGTACTCGCTGAAGATCGGGCTGGAGGCCGGATCCTCGATGTGCGATTCGATGGCCATCAGGCCCTCGCGGCGCGCCTTGTTCAGCAGCACGTACAGGAGCGCCATGAGCTCCATGTAGACGTCCTTGCCGTAGCGCGAGCTTTTCAGCGTGTCAGGCAGTGCCTTCTTGACCAGCATCAGCGACTTCTTGCTGTTGCCGGCCAGGAACGCGCCGAAGGCCGCGCCGAAGATCAGCGTCAGCTCGAACGGCTGGTAAAGCGCGCCGAGATGACCGCCGAGCGCTACGAAGCTGCCGACGACCGACACGATCACCACGAGAAAACCGATAACAATCAACACATCAGGCCCCTGCCAACGAAGTCTAAAACCGGCGTCAATGATCCCCTGTTCCCCCCGTCCCAAAAAGGCGGGTTACGGGGAGTTTTCCAGGGCTTTTGATGTATTTGGACGCACCGCTCAGGAACGGGCGGCGTCTACGGCTGGCGCGGAACGGGTGCCCGCCCGCGCCTTGGCGGCGGCGCGAGTCTTGCCGGCGCGGGGGGGCGGACGGCAGATCGCGCACACGAAATCCGACTGCGGGTCATGCGCATGGGCAATGAAATGCCCGCCGCACTGGCGGCAGGCGGAGAGCTGCAGCATGCCGCTGTCGAAGAACCGCACCAGCATCCAGGCGCGGGTGAAGCTCAGGACGGGTTCGGCGGACTCGGCGTTGTCGACGCCGGCGTTCTCGAGATAGAGCCGGTAGGCGTCGATGATGGCGCGGATGCCCTTGCTGCTGGTACGCGCATTCAGGAACGAATACACGTTGTAGAAAAGCGAGGAGTGGATGTTCGGCAACCAGGTCATGAACCAGTCGACCGAAAAAGGCAGCATGCCCTTCGGTGGCGAGCAGCCGCGGATCTCGCGGTACAGACGTGCCAGGCGGTCGTGGCTGAGACTGGTTTCAGCCTCCAGCACCTGCAACCGCGCCCCCAGGGTAATCATGGAGCTGGCGAGCAGGATGTCATCCGCTTCCTGCGAAACGCTCTTGGTGGCCATTACACGTGTCCGAAGTGGGCGTCGACCGGCCGTCAGGCCAGTTCTTCGACAGGTTGCTTGGCCAGCAGGATCGTCGCATGCGCTTGCTGCAGCGCACCACCGAGCACGTCGTGCGTCAGCGCCGACAGCAGGCTGTAGTCATCGAAACGGAAACGGCACAGGAGCGAGCTGGAACTGGCCAGCTTGACCAGCTGGGCCGGGGAAAGCCGCATCAGGATGTCGGCAACTTCGTTGCTGAATCCCAGGCGGAACATCGATGCGGCATAGTCATCGCGCAGCATGCGCTGGGCGAGAAGTAGATAAGACAGATTCACTTCGCGGATATCTGCCAGCAAAGAATTTTCGACTTGTTGCACGCCCGACTCCCTATTCCCTATCCCACCGAAGGGGCTTGATAACCAATGACATGCGCAACATTGTTGCGCCCGCCCGCTGCATCCTGTTTTAATGCGAAATGTATCATTTGTTCGCAATTTAAGTAAAATTTACCACAGGTCATGTCATTTTCTATGACTTATATGACAAATCTTTGTTGATATTGCGCAACGTGATGCTATAGACACACCTTGACATATAAATTCCTGACAAATGTACGTCAATTTGGCAAATAAGCATTCAAAACATTGCGTGCTTTAGCGAATGAAATGCCGTCTTTTGCCGACAATGGCGCCTTGCCGATCACAAAATCTTGCTAGCCTTAGCGTAGCCGCGCGTTTGTCGACAATGTCGTAAATTGACAACAACCGACAATGCGTCACGATGGACACCGCCCGACATTTCCGCAATGCCCCACGCAGATGACAGCTTGGTCGAATATGCCCCGCTAGTGCGGAAGCTGGCCCTGCAATTGCTCGCCCGGCTGCCGGCCAGCGTCGAGCTCGACGACCTGATCCAGGCCGGCATGATCGGACTGCTGGACGCCGTGCGGCGTTACCAGGAAACCGCCGACGCGCAGTTCGAGACCTACGCCACCACCCGCATCCGCGGCGCCATGCTCGACGAGCTGCGCGGCCAGGACTGGCTGCCGCGCAGCGTGCGCGCCAAGGCCCGCAAGATCGAACAGGCCATCCAGCAGTTGGAGCAGCGCCTGATGCGCGCCCCCAGCGAAGCCGAGATCGCGCAGCAGATGGAAATGCCGCTGAGCGAATATCAGACGCTTCTGCATGACGCCCAAGGCGTGCAGATCGTTCATTACGAAGATTTCGCCACCGAGCCGGACACCGCCTCGGGCCAGTCCGACTGGGCCGCCACGCTGAACCACGGCGCCGCCGGCGGCAATCCGCTGGACTCGCTGCTGGCCGGTGACTTCCGTCAGGCCCTGATCCACGCCATCGACACCCTGCCCGACCGCGAAAAGCTGCTGCTGTCGCTGTGCTACGAGCAGGGCCTGAACCTCAAGGAAATCGGCGCGATCATGAACGTGACCGAGGCCCGTGTCTGCCAGCTGCGTTCACAGGCCACCGCCCGCATCCGCGCCAAGCTGCGCGAACAGGCCTGGCAGCACCTGCCCCAGGACGGGCAGATCGCGCAGATCATCTGAAGCACAGGGCCGCAGCCTTGCGGCCCGCGCCCGACCCGCCATGCCGTCGGGCGGGAATTCCAGGGAAATCCAACGCTATTCGCGCCATTGCGCCCCGCCCATCCTTGTTAGCCTAGCAAGCTGACCCAATGAGGTGCGCAGGGCGATCCGTCGCCAGATACGCACCGCGACCCCTGGAATTTCGCCATGAGCGCACCCGACCTCCTGACGCAGGCCATTTCCGACGCCTACGACGAAACCCCGTATATCTCCCTGCCGTTTTCCTACACCTCGCCCGGCCATCTGCGCGCGGTCGCGCACCTTTACCGGCTCGAGGCGCCCGCGCTGGAGCAGGCGCGGGTATTGGAACTGGGCTGCGCGGCGGGAGGCAATCTGTTGCCGTTCGCGCTGGCCCACCCGGGAGCCCAGGTCGTGGGTATCGACCTGTCGCCCGAGCAGATCAACGCCGGCCGGCAGGTTGCCGAAGCGGTCGGCGCGCGCAATCTGGATCTGCGCGCCATGAGTCTGACGGATATCACCGCCGCGTTCGGCACGTTCGACTACATCATTTGCCACGGCGTGTTCAGCTGGGTGCCGCCGGACGTGCGCGACGCCATCCTGCGCGTCTGCCGCGAGAACCTGGCGCCGCAAGGCATCGCCTACGTCAGCTACAACACCTACCCGGGCTGGAAGGCGGCGGATGTGATCCGCGACGCGATGATACTCAACAGCTTCGGCGCCCAGACGCCGCAGGAGAAAATCGCCCGCGCCAAGGACATGCTGACGCTGATCGAGAGCGGCCTGTGGCATAACAATCCGCTACGCACGGCACTGCAGCCAGCGGCGCAGAAACTGCGCGGCCAGACCGACCACTACCTGCTGCACGAGTACCTGGAAGCCATCAACACGCCCTGCTATTTCCTGGAATTTGCCGCCGCCGCGCAGCAAGCCGGGCTGGCCTATGTCACGGACGCCGAACCCCAGCAGACGTTTCCCTCGACTTACGGCGGCACCGTGGCGCTGGGCCTGAACGGCTTGTCGGTCAACGCCAACCGGGAAATGCGCGAGCAATACCTCGACTTCGCGGTGGGCCGCCAGTTCCGCAAGAGCCTGCTGGTGCATGCCGAACGGGCCGGCGAGATCCTGGAGCAGCCGCAGGGCGATGCCTTCACCACCATGCACTTTGCCGCCGACCTGACGCCTCTTCCGGCGCCGGCGGGCGCGCCCGCGGGCCAGCGCCAGTTCCGCACCGCGGCCAATACCAGCATCACCACCCAGGACCCGGCGATGGCCGCCCTGATGGAGGGGTTGGCGCGGACCTGGCCGCAATCGCACAGCTTCGATGCGCTGTGCGACAGCGTGCGCCACGTGGCGGGCGACCAAGAGGCCGGCGCCCTCTCCGACGCGCTGATCGGAAATCTGGTCACGCTGCTACAGGCGGGCGCCCTTCACTACCGGCGCGAGCCCGCGCCTTATGACACGCCGCAGTCGCGGCCGCAATTGCTGCCGGGCGCCGTCCAGTTGCTACAACAAGTAACAAAAATAGGGTGCCAGGTCGGCATGCACAACGCTTGGCATCACCCCGTCACGCCACCGACCGCCCCGCTGCACGGCTACCTCCTGAGCCAGATCGATGGCCAGCGCAGCATCAGCGATCTGCGCACGCTGGCCCGCGATGCCCTCACGGCCGGGCGCTTCCCGCATCCTGACGGCAAGTCCTATAAAGGTGCGCGCAACCTCGACCCGGTAGCCCAGGATATCGTCACCAGCCTGCTCGCCGGCCTGCGCCACGCGGGCCTGTTACTGCATTGAGCGACCTCCGCGGCGGTTGCGCCGCGGCCCCGGATTGGTCTGAATCTGCGTCAAACAACATTTTGCGAATGCCAAAAAAAGCCCTAAAGATTGATTTGCGACTGCCGTAATCCTTGCAACGGAGAAATTCGAAGACGCAAGAAATCGAATTCTTCCCGTTACAACGATGGGCGGCCCAGCTGCCCGGTTTGAAGAAGCCTTTCTCTCTTGGGAGCCTAAACATGGCTGCAGTTATCAACACCAACTACTTGTCGCTGGTTGCTCAGAACAACCTGAACAAGTCGCAATCCGCCCTGGGTACCGCCATCGAGCGTCTGTCGTCCGGCCTGCGCATCAACAGCGCCAAGGATGACGCCGCCGGTATGGCCATTGCCAACCGCTTCACCGCGAACGTCAAGGGCCTGACCCAAGCCGCCCGTAACGCCAACGACGGCATCTCGCTGGCCCAGACGACGGAAGGCGCCGCCTCCGAAATCAACACCCACCTGCAGCGCGTTCGCGAACTGTCGGTGCAAGCCGGTAACGGCAGCTACTCGCAAGAGCAGCTGAACTCGATGCAAGACGAAATCAACCAACGTCTGTCGGACATCGACCGCATCTCGCAACAAACCGACTTCAACGGCGTGAAGGTCCTGTCCTCCAACGCCAAGCCCCTGACGCTGCAAGTCGGCGCCAACGACGGCGAAACCATCACCCTGAACCTGACCGAAATCAGCGTCAAGACCCTGGGTCTGGACGGCTTCAACGTCAACGGCTCGGGCGTGACCCAGAACCGCACGGCCACCGTGTCCGACCTGCAAGCTGCCGGCGGCACCTCTGTTGGCAACGACTGGACCGTGACCACGAACCACGCCAGCGCCACCGCTGACCAAGTGTTCGGCAAGCTCGAAGGCGGCAACAAGGTCACCGTGGGCACCGGCGCCGGCGCCACCGTCTACACCTACGACGCCAGCAACAAGAACTTCACGTTCACCGACAAGTCGGCGTCGAACGCCGCTGCCGTGACCGCCCTGGCCAACTCGCTGCGTCCGGCCACCGGCACCACCACCGCCACCTACACCCACAGCAACGGCTCCGCTTCGACCTCGTTCGAAGTCGACGCCACGGGCAAGGTCACCGTCGGCGGTCAAGCCGCCTACCTGGATGCCGCCGGCAACCTGACCACCAACAGCGCCAGCGCCACCGCTGCCACGCTCGACTCCGTGATGACGGCTGCTTCGAACAACACCGGCGCCGCCGGTTCGTCGTCGGTCGCCATCGGTGGCAAGACGTACTCCAACACGGGCACCGCCAACCAACTGACGTTCACCAACACCATCGCCTCCGATGCGCTGCTGGCCAACGTCAAGGCCGCCGCCAACTCGTCGATCCAACTGGGCCAGGGCATCACCAGCGCCACGGTTACGCTGGTCAACGGCACCTCGACCGACACGTACGTCGACGACAAGGGCTCGTTCACGACCACCAAGACCTTCGACACCGTGTACACGGTTGATCCCAACACGGGCAAGGCCACGGTCAAGAGCGGCACGGGCACGGGCGACTACGCTCCCCAAGTGGGCGCCACCGCCTACGTCAGCGCCTCGGGCAAGCTGACCACGGACACCACCAGCAAGGGTACGCTGACGACCGATCCGCTGAAGACGCTGGACGCCGCCTTCACCAAGCTGGACAAGCTGACCGGTGAACTGGGTGCCGTGCAGAACCGTCTGGAATCGACCATCGCCAACCTGAACAACGTGGTCAACAACCTGTCCAACGCCCGTTCGCGTATCCAGGACGCCGACTACGCCACGGAAGTGTCGAACATGTCGAAGGCCCAGATCCTGCAACAGGCTGGCACCTCGGTTCTGGCGCAAGCCAACCAAGTGCCGCAAACCGTGCTGTCGCTGCTGCGTTAATTCGCGGCTCGCAGCCCGGACGGGCGGGGAAGCCCTGGTTTCCCCGCCTGGCCAGCCGGCCACGGCCCTTCGCACCGTGGCCTACCATCCAAAACCCGCCTCCTGGCGGGTTTTTTCATTCCCGCCGGCTTCGCGCGGTTTCATCCAAACTGGCGGCGAATTGGCATGCTGATTCGCTGAATGAGCCGGTGCCCGCCTCCCTAGAATTACCGCAATCATTCCCCGGGGCCCGCCCCTCCTTCGCACGCCACATGTCTTATCCGGCCCACACCCAACGACAGACCGCCGCTGATCCCGGCCCCCTCGCCCCCAGCCATTCCCCCGAACGGCTGCGCGCCACCGCCCACCTGTATGGGGTCGAGACAGTCCCTCTGGACAGCGCCCGGGTGCTGGCCATCGGCTGTGGCGACGGCGCCGGGCTGCTGCCCTTCGCCCTCGCCCACCCGCAGGCGCAGGCGGTCGGTCTCGACGGGTCCGAGGCCCTGGTGGCACAAGGCACCGAGACCGCCCGGCGGCTGGGCGCGGCCAACCTCACGCTGTATGTGGGCGAGGCGGCCGACATCGGCACCCAGCTGGGCCTGTTCGACTATGTCATCGTCACCGGCCTGTACAGCTACTTGCCCGCGCCTGCCCAGCAGGCATTGCTGCAGGCTTGCGCGCAATTGCTGAGTCCGCGCGGCATCCTGTATCTGGATTGCCATGTCTATCCCGGCGCCAAATCGCTGGAAGTGGTGCGCGATGCCATCCTGCTGCACGGTCACGCCGCCCAGAACGGCGACGAATTGCGCCAGAGCGCCCGGGCGGCGCTGTCCCTGTTCAAGGACGGCATGGCGGCGGCCAATCCGCATGCCGCGTCCCTGGCGGCCGCGGCGGATCAGTTCGCCCGGGCCCTAGACAACGCCAGCGGCGCCGATCCGCTGGCCTGCAATCCCAGCTATTTCGTGGAATTGGCCGGCGCGGCCGGCCAGGCCGGCCTGGCCTACCTGGGCGACGTGCAGCCCCTGAGTGAATTGCCGCTCTCGTTCGGCCAAGGCGTTTCCCTGAACCATAGCCTGGTGGCAATGGGACAACCCGCCACCGTGCGCCAGCAGTATCTCGATTTCGCCACGGGTCGCGCGTTCCGCCAATGCCTTTGGCTGCGGGAGGAACGGGCGGGTGAAGTCCAGCGCCCGGACCTGGCCCGGCTGCATGACCTGCGCTTCGCCGCCGGGCCGATCCGGCTGGCCGCCAATGGCCAGGAAGAGGGAGCGACCTATGTGAACCACCTTGGCCGCGCCCTGGTCACGCACGACCCCGACACGGTGACCGTGGTGGATACGCTGGCGCATGCCTGGCCCCGCTCGCTCCCCTACAGCACCCTGCTGGCCGTCCTGCTCTATCGCAACCAGATCGACAATGACGCGGCCGCCAAGATCCTGCAACGCACGCTGCAAACCTTGCTCGAGCATGATCTGGTGCACTATTGCCTCGACCCCGGCCCCTACGAAACCGAGGGCGACGACAGCTTGCGCCTGCTGCCCTTCCTGAGCACCGCGGCGGCGGACGACGAACCCGCGCTACCGCGCTTCAACCTGTGGCACGAAACCGTCAATTACGTGCCGCCTGCGCAGCAGGCGGCCATCCTGGCCAACCTGGCGGCGGGCCGCCTGCCCAGCGCCGCGGCCGGCGATGCCCCGCCGCCCCTGCCCGCGGACGTGGCGGAAACCCTCTCGCTGGTCAAGCGCTATGCGCTGGCCCAGGGTAGCGCCAAGGCCTGGGCCGACCTGCTGCGCCGCACGCTCGAGGCAGCCGGAGAGGACTACATGCCGCTGGCCGGCATGTATGCCAGCGCGCTGGCCTGCCTGAGCCTGAATTCGCGTGTGCTGCAGGCCAGCGGACACCAGTCCGTCCCGCCTGCCGGCCTCACGGCTCAGGTCAAGCGCATGCACGAACTGATGATGCGCAAGGCCTACCTCGAGGCCGAGCCGGTCGCTCGGCAGCTGACCAAGCTGGCGCCGCGTTTCTGGGACGCCTGGGAAGCGCTGAGCATCGCCCTGTTCAGCACCTTTCGCAGCCCCCAGGCGCTGCAGCCCACGCTCACCATGATGAATCTGGCGCCGGCCGATGCCCAGAGCCACATCGTGCTCGCCGCCGTCCTGACCCAGCTCGGACGCACCGCCGAGGCGATCGGCGTGGCCCGCCGCGCGATCGAGCTGGACCCGCGCAGCCCCGAAACCCATTCCGCCCTGGCCGATGCGCTGGCCGCCGAGCGCCGCTACAAGGAAGCCGAAGCCTGCAACCTGACGGCGCTGACGCTCGATCCGACCCACCGCAAGGCGCTCATCAACCTGAGCAAGATCTACATCGACTCGGGCGAGGTGACTCAGGCCGAGGCAATGACCCGCAGGACCCTGGCCCACTACCCGACCGCTGCGGTGGCGCGCAACAACCTGCTGTTCGCCATGAACTATTCGGACGACCGCACGGCCGAAGAAGTGTTCCAGGCCTATCGCGATTACGACACCGACCTCTGCCTGCCGCTGCGTTCGACCTGGAAGCCGCACAACAACAACCGTGATCCGCAGCGCAGGCTCAGGATCGGCTACGTGTCGCCCGACTTCCGCCAGCACTCCGGCAATTACTTCATCGAGCCGGTGTTCGCGCACCATGATCGCGAGCGCTTCGAACTGACCGCCTACGCGGAACTGGTCGCCGAAGACGCCACCACGCCGAGGCTGAAGGCCTACTTCGACCACTGGGTCCCCACGGCGTCGATGAGCGATGCGCAGCTGGCCGAACGCATCCGCGCCGACGGCATCGACATCCTGATCGACGTCGCCGGCCACACCGCGGGCAACCGGCTGGGCGCGTTCGCGCGCAAACCCGCGCCGGTATCGCTGACGTGGCTGGGCTTTGGCTACACCACCGGGCTGTCGGCCATCGACTACATCATGACCGACGACGTGATGCTGCCGGCGGGCTATGAGCACCTGTTCTCGGAAAAGCCCTGGCGCCTGGCACAAAGCAATTTCATCTACCGGCCGGGCACCACCATGGGCGACCCCGGCCCGCTGCCGGCGCTGACCAACGGCTACGTGACGCTGGGAACGCTGACCCGCGCCATCCGCATGAACGACCGCACCGTCAAGGTGTGGTCCGAGATCCTCCGGCGCCTGCCGCAGGCGCATCTGGTGGTAAACAGCACCAGCTACCGCGACGGGCCCATGCGCGAACAGCTGATCCGCCGCTTCGAGGCGCACGGCATCGAACGCCAGCGGCTCGAAGTCGGTTGCACCAGCCCCCCCTGGGACGTGCTGCGCGGCATGGACATCGGGTTGGACTGCTTCCCGCACAATTCCGGCGTGACGCTGGTCGAAACGCTGTACATGGGCGTGCCTTATGTAACGCTGGCCGATCGTCCCAGCGTCGGCCGTATTGGCGCTTCCGTTCTGCACGGCATCGGTCGTCCCGAATGGGTGGCCGATGACGAAGACGCCTACATCCGCAAGGTGGTGGAACTGGCCAGCGATCTCCCCGCCCTGCAGGCAGTACGCAACACGCTGCGCGATGAAATGCGCGCCAGCCCCTTGATGGACGAACCCGCGTTCGCCCGCAAGTTCGAAGCCGCCCTGCGCGGCATGTTCACGAATTGGTGCGAGAACCAAGCATGAAAGCAATCATCCTGGCCGGTGGCCTGGGCACCCGTATTTCCGAAGAAACGCATACCCGGCCCAAGCCGATGATCGAAATCGGCGGCCGGCCCATCCTGTGGCACATCATGAAGACCTACTCCGCCCATGGCGTGAACGACTTCGTGATCTGCTGCGGGTACAAGGGCTACATGATCAAGGAGTACTTCGCCAACTACTTCCTGCACATGTCCGACGTCACCTTCGACATGGCCGACAACCGCATGGAAGTCCATCAGCGCAAGGCCGAGCCGTGGCGCGTGACGCTGGTGGATACCGGCGAGAACACCATGACCGGGGGCCGTCTCAAGCGCGTGGCCGATTACGTCAAGGAAGAGGAAGCGTTCTGCTTCACGTACGGCGACGGGGTGGCCGATATCGACATCAGCGCGCTGATCGCGTTCCACCGCCGCCATGGCGGCAAGGCCACGGTCACCGCGGTGCAGCCGCCCGGCCGTTATGGCGCGCTGCGCCGAGAAGGCGACCGCGTCACCGGTTTCACCGAGAAACCGCGCGGCGACGGCGGACTGATCAACGGCGGCTTTTTCGTGCTGTCGCCCAGCGTGCTGCCCCTGATCGCCGGAGACGACACCAGCTGGGAAGCCGAACCGCTCGAAACCCTCAGCCGCGAAGGGCACCTGCACGCCTACGAACACCTGGGTTTCTGGCAGCCGATGGACACGCTGCGAGAAAAGAACCTGCTCGAATCGCTGTGGAACGCGGGACAGGCGCCCTGGAAGGTCTGGTGAAGCCGATCGCGCTATTTGATCAGCAGGCCCTGCCCGGTGGGTAATTCCAATACCCGATAGCCGCGTCGCGCAAACCACGGGTCCTCTGCCTCTTTCTGGGCGCGATACGCCAGCCAGCCATAGTCATCCAGGATCAGCACCGCCCCCGGCACCATGCGATCGAACAGTGTTTCCAGCGCGCCGATTTCCGCATCCGCGTTGTTCAGGTCGAGATGCATGAAGGCGATCTTGGCGGGCGCGACATCCTGCAGCACCTGCGGCACCTGGCCTTGTGTGACGGTGACGTTGGGCAGATCGGAGAACCGCTGCCTGACCTGGAGATACAGCTCCTTGCCGTGCTCCGGCATGGCGTGATGCGGCTGGGAGGGATCGTGATCGAACAGGTCATACAGATAGTAGTGGCGGTCCGGGTGGGATGAAAACTCGACCGCATCGCAAACGATCCGCGCCGTCGTGCCCTTGTAACAAGCACACTCGACGAAATCGCCCTCCAGGCGCAGGCCCTGGCGCACGCCCCAAAGGACCACCGAAATCCGCCACAGCACGGCCTGCTCGATCTCGGTGCCCGCGTGGTCGCCGAACGCCTTCATCAGGGCCGGGTCGTCCAGAAAGCCCAGATTGCGATGATAGGTAAAGAGATTGTCGCCCGCGTAGGCGCCTGCGATGCCCTCGATTGCATCGAGGGCGGTCTGGAGCCCTTCGTAGAACATTGTGGGGTTCCGCAGTCCGAAAAACACCGTTTTCAGATGATTCTTGCTCATTTTCGATGGCTTCCCGACGGATATGAAACGCGATCACGCCATCATCCGCGAGGCGAGAGGCCGCGGGCCGGCGTTTCCGCCCACGGATATCTCAAAAAGCGCCACGTCCCACCACACTCCGACCTTGCCCGAAAACTAGGGGTCGATCTCCGGACTGATCCCCCTATTGCGATGCAGGCAAGTCTTTAGAATCCTCCGTGTCACGGACATTACCCCCTCCCGAAACGCCTCCCGCCCCGAACGCCGCCGATCCCATTTGGAACTCATGACCGGGTCCTTCCTGCCATCCCCCGCCTTCTGGCGCCACAAGCGCGTTCTGTTGACCGGCCACACGGGCTTCAAGGGCGGCTGGCTGGCGCTATGGCTGCACCGGCTGGGCGCGCATGTCACGGGCATCGCGTTGCCGGCGGACACGACGCCGGCCCTCCACCAGGCGGCCCGCATCGACGAGCTGGTCGAAGGCCGCCATTGCGATATCCGTGACGCAGCGGCATTGCGCCAGCTCGTCCTGGCGGCGCGGCCTGAAATCGTGCTGCACCTGGCCGCGCAGGCCCTGGTGCGCCCCAGCTACGCCGAGCCGGTCGCCACCTTCGCCACCAACATCATGGGCACCGCGCACCTGCTCGATGCCCTGCGGTCGGCGCCGGACACCCGGGTGGCGGTCATGGTCACGACCGACAAGGTCTATCGCAACAATGAATGGCCTTATCCGTACCGCGAAAACGACGCGCTCGGCGGGCACGACCCCTACAGCGCCAGCAAGGCGGCCAGTGAACTGGTCATTGCCTCGTATCGCGACGCGTTCCTGAAAGAACAGGGCCTGGCGGTCGCCAGCGCCCGCGCCGGCAATGTGATCGGCGGCGGCGACTGGTCGGTCGACCGCCTGTTGCCTGACGCCGTACGCGCCTGGCGCGACGAAGGCGAACTGCAGGTGCGGCGGCCGCAATCGGTGCGGCCATGGCAGCACGTGCTGGAACCGCTGGCCGGCTACCTGGCGCTGGCGCAGGCGCTATGGCACGACCCCGCCCTGGCGGATGCCTACAACTTCGGACCGGATGCCGCCGAGGCGGCGCCGGTGCGCACGGTGATCGACCTGGCGCAGGCGGCCTATGGCCGTGGCCGCGTCGCCTACGCCGCGCAGCCCGAAGGGCCGCACGAGGCTGGCCTGCTGATGCTGGACACCGCCAAGACGCGCGCGGTGCTCGGCGCGACGCCGCGCTGGCCATTGGCCATGGCGGTCGCCCGCAGCATGGATTGGTACCGCCGTTTCGATGCGGGCGAGGATGCGCGGACGCTGTGCCATGCCGATATCGACCGCTACTCGGAACCGCAATGAGCCTTGAGATCCACGACACCCCTCTGGCCGGGCTGAAACGGGTGCAACGGCGCCCGCGCGGTGACGCGCGCGGATTCCTGGCGCGCCTGTTCGACGCCGAGGCCCTGCGCGCCGCGGGTTGGGAAGGCGCCATCGCCCAGGTCAACCACACCCATACCGCCACACGCGGCACGGTGCGCGGCATGCACTACCAATTGCCTCCCCATGCCGAGATGAAGCTGGTCAGTTGCATCCGCGGCGAAGTCTGGGATGTCGCGGTGGATCTGCGTCGCGGCTCGCCCACTTTCCTGCGTTGGCACGCCGAGCGGCTGTCCGCCGACAACGGCTGCGCCCTGCTGATCCCGCAGGGCTTCGCGCATGGCTTCCAGACCCTGTGCGACGACGTGCAAATGCTGTATTGCCATTCCGCCGCCTACGCCCCGCAGGCCGAGGCAGGCCTGCATTTCCAGGATGCCCGCCTGGGCATTGCCTGGCCCTTGCCCCCTACCCTGGTATCCGAGCGCGACCTGCAGCATCCGCGCCTGGACGCCGCTTTCCCCGGAGTCGCGCCGTGAAGTGCCGCCACTGCCAGGCCGACCTGCGCCTGCCGTTCCTCGACCTGGGCCATGCCCCGCCGTCCAATGCCTATCTGACCGCCGACGCGCTGCGCGGGCCCGAGACCTGGTTTCCGCTGCGCCTGCTTGTCTGCGAATCGTGCTGGCTGGTCCAGACCGAAGACCACGCGGGCCGCGAAGCGCTGTTCACCGACGATTACGCCTACTTCAGCTCGTTCTCTTCGTCATGGCTGGCGCATTCGCGCCGCTACGTCGACGCCATGGTTGCCCGCTTCGGGCTCGGCCCCCAGAGCATGGTGTGCGAGATCGCCGCCAATGACGGCTATCTGCTGCAATACGTCAAGGCCGCCGGCATTCCCTGCTATGGCGTGGAACCCACCGCCAGCACGGCCCAGGCCGCGCGCGAGCGCGGCATCGACATCGTGCAGCGCTTCTTCGGCGTGGCGCTGGGCGACGAACTGGCCAGCACCGGCCGCGCCGCCGACCTGATCGCCGCCAACAATGTGCTGGCGCACGTGCCGGACATCAATGATTTCGTCTCCGGTTTCGCAGCGCTGCTCAAGCCGCAGGGCGTGGCCACTTTCGAATTTCCGCACCTGCTGCGCATGGTGCGCGAAAACCAGTTCGACACCGCCTACCACGAACACTATTCCTATCTGTCGCTGACCGCCGTCTCGCGCATCTTCCAGGCCAATGGCCTGCGCGTTTTCGATGTCGAGCCCCTGCCCACGCACGGCGGCAGCCTGCGCGTGTATGCGCAGCGGCTCGATACCGGCAATCACGAGGCCACGGCGGCGGTGACGCGCACGCTCGACGAAGAGCGGCAGGCCGGCATGACCGGCGCGGCGTTCTATTCCCGTTTCCAGGAACAGGCCGAGCGCATCAAGAACGACCTGCTGGCGCTGCTGCTGGAGTTGCGCCGCAATGGCAAGCGCGTGGCCGCGTACGGCGCGGCAGCCAAGGGCAATACCCTGCTGAACTTCGCTGGCGTGCGGCCCGACCTGCTGCCCTATGTGGTGGACCTGAATCCGGCCAAACAGGGCAAGCACCTGCCGGGCAGTCACATTCCCATCGTCGCCGAAGACGTGCTGCGCCAGGACCGGCCCGAATACATCGTGGTGCTGCCCTGGAACCTGAAGGCCGAAGTGTCGCAGCAACTGGCCTATGCCCGCGAGGGCTGGCATGCCAAGCTGGTCACCGCGGTGCCGGCCCTGGCGATCGACGGCGGCCAGGACGCATGAACACCCCAACGGTCACGGTCCTCGGGGCGACGGGCTTCATCGGCCGCCACCTGCTGGCGCGCCTGCGCGCCGACGGCGCGGACTGCGCCGGGCCGGCGCGCGACGAGCCCGGCTTGTTCGAGCGCCCGCTGGGCCACGTGATCTACGCCATCGGCCTGACCTCGGACTTCCGCAGCCGGCCGCTCGATACCGTGGAGGCGCATGTCTGCCTGTTGCGGCGCCTGATCGCCGCCGGCAATTTCGACAGCCTGACCTACCTGTCCAGCACCCGGGTTTACGCCGGCTCGCACGACACCCGCGAGCAGGCGGCGCTGACGGTCAATCCGAACGCGCCTGGCGACCTCTACAACCTGTCCAAGCTGATGGGCGAGTCGCTGTGCCTGCATGGCGGACATCCGCTGGCGCGGGTGGCCCGCCTGTCCAACGTCGTGGGGCTGCGCGATTCCGCCGACAGCTTCATCGATCAGCTGCTGGAGGAAGGCGCCAGCAGCGGCCGCATTGCCCTGAAAACCACGCTGTCCTCCCGCAAGGACTACCTGTATATCGACGACGCCGTCGCCCAGATCCTGGCGCTGGCCCGATCTGACGCCACCGGCATCTTCAACCTGGCCCAGGGCCATGGCGTCGAGAACCGCGCCATCGCCGAATGCCTGCGCTCGGAACTTGGCTACGTCGTCACCGAAGCCGCCGACGCTCAGCAGTGGGCCTTTGCCGATATCGATACGCAGCGCTTCCAGACCCGTTTTGGCCTCACGCCACGCGCATTCTCCGATTATTTCCCGCATTTTCTGGCGCAGTTCCGCCAACGCAAAGGAATCTGAATGTCCTACCTTGAAACCACGCCCGACGCGCATCCCGAATACCGCCAGGAAAAAGCCGCCCGTATCGGCGCATTCGCGACCGACCAGGAATTCCGCGAGCTGTCGATCGCCTGGCGCCAGATGGCGCTGGAACGCAAGTACATGAACAACTTCTCGTGGGCCGGTCGGCCGCTGATCCAGCTGCCCATGGACGCCATGGCCATGCAGGAACTGATCTGGGCGGTCAAGCCTGACCTGATCATCGAGACCGGCATCGCCCATGGCGGTTCGCTGATGCTGTCGGCCTCGATGCTGCAACTGCTGGGCGCCGGCGAGGTGGTGGGCGTGGACATCGAGATCCGCGAACACAACCGCCGCGCCATCGAGGCCCATCCGCTGGCCAGCCGCATCCACCTGATCGAGGGTTCCAGCATCGACCCGGCCACCATCGCCCAGGTACGCGCGCACGCCCAGGGTAAGAAGAACATCATGGTGTGCCTGGACTCGAACCACACGCACGACCACGTGCTGGCCGAGCTGAACGCCTATGCCGACCTGGTCAGCGTGGGCAGCTACTGCGTGGTGTTCGACACCTTCGTCGAAGACATGCCGGCCGACTACGAGTGGCCGGGCCGCCACTGGGGCAAGGGCAACAACCCCAAGACCGCAGTCTGGGAATGGATCAAGAGCCATCCGGAATTCGAGATCGACCGCTCGGTCGAAGACCGCTTGCTGGTGACCTCGGCGCCCGACGGCTTCCTGCGCCGCAAGGCCTGACCACGCCAAGGGCCGCACCATGATCGAGATCGCCCCGAGCGCCCGCGTCTCGTCGCTGGCCGACATCGAGGATTCCACCCGCGGCACCCGGATCGTGATCGGCCCGGGCGCCGTGGTGGACGCCTTCGTCAAGATCAAGCCTGCCGGCGGCGCGGGCGACGTCATCATCGGCCCTGATTGCGTCATCAATTCCGGCTGCGTGCTCTATACCGGCAACGGCATCCGCATGGGCGCGCGCGTGGCGGTCGCCGCCAATTGCACCTTCGCGCCCGCCAACCACGAGTTCCGCCGGCGCGACCTGCCGATCCGGCAACAGGGGTTCCGCCCCAGCAAGGGCGGCATCCTCATCGAAGACGACGTCTGGATCGGCGCCAACTGCGTGCTGCTGGACGGCGCCATTCTGCGCGAAGGCTGCGTCATCGCCGCTGGCAGCATCGTGCGCGGCGAAATCGCCGCCTTCTCGATCCAGGGCGGCAACCCCATGAAAGTGCTGGGCTGGCGCGAAGAGACCGGCGGCTGAGCCGCGCCGACGCCAGGCAATCCCTCCGTACAAACTGAAACAGAAAAGCGAACGGACTTATATGCGCGAAAGATTCGAAGCCGACGGCTATCTGGTCCTGAAGAACTTCTGGAAGCACGGCGAACTCGACGAGCTGGAAGACCAGTTGGGCGAGCTGGGGCGGCGCATCGTCGGGCCGCAATTCGATGTGCACGATTTCAGCCGCTATACGCTGGACGCGGCCACGCAGTCGCTGCTGTATGACCGCCTCAAATACCTGCCCGCGCTGTCGCGCCTGTCGGGCAGCGCGGCCGTGGACCGGCTGTGCCGCGAACTGGGCCTGGCCCACCCCGGCCTGATGGGCTGCTGCAACATGCGCCTGGACAAGCCGGCCGATGCCCGCCACCTGTTCGCCTGGCATCAGGACACGCTTTACCTGCTGGGCTCCGAAAACGCGGTGACGCTCTGGATACCGTTCCAGGACGTCAGCCTGGCGTCCGGCACGATCCAGGTCATTCCCGGCAGCCACAAGCGCGGCCTATATCCCTTCAAGCGCATCAGCGACAAGGTGATCGCGCCTTACGTGCCATTCCTGCAGCGCGACCTGAGCCTGGACTATGACGTGACGGAACCCCCCGAAACCGTCACCGCCGCTCGCGGCGACGTGGTCATCTTCAAGCAATTGCTGCTCCACCGCAGCACGCCCAATCTGGGCGACCAGATCCGCTGGACCACGCAACTGCGCATCACGGACCTGGCCGACGCCGAATACCGCCGCCAGCGCTACCCCACCGGCGACCGCAGCAACATCTTCTATGTCGACTACCCCGGGCACAATGCCCAACGCCGTCGCGAACAGGAATCCGAGAGAACCGCAACATGAACGACACCACCGATCCCTCCCGCTTCCGCCAGGATGGCCGCAGCACCACCCGCGAAGTGGGCTACCGTGCGGAACTGGGCGCGTTCTTCGATGCGGCCGGCGGCAGCACCGTCGAAAAGCTCGAGAACTTCGCCAGTTTCGTGCCGCGCCAGAGCCTGGCGCGCTTCCTGTGCCTGACGGAACTGTTCAAAATGGCCTTGCACGTGCAGGGCGACATCATGGAATGCGGCGTCAACTGGGGCGGCGGCCTGATGACCTTCGCCCAGTTGAGCGCCACGCTCGAGCCGGTCAACCTGCAACGCCGCATCGTCGGCTTCGACACCTTTTCCGGGTTCACCGGCATTGCCGACGAGGATCGCCATGCCGTCGTGCAGACCACCGAGCGCCGCGAGCACGGCTACCAGGCCGACAGCTACGCCGATCTGCAGCGCGCCATTGCGCTGTTCGATGCCAACCGCTTCATCGGCCACATCCAGAAGGTCGAGCTGGTCAAGGGCGATGTCGCCCACAGCGTGCCGGAATACCTGGCGCGCGAACCGCAGACCGTGGTGTCGCTGCTGCACCTGGACCTGGATCTGTACGCGCCCACCAAGATCTGCCTGGAGCATTTCCTGCCGCGCATGCCCAAGGGCGGCGTCATCGTCTTCGACGAACTGAACAACCGGACCTGGCCGGGTGAAACCCTGGCCGTGATGGAGAAGCTGGGCCTGAATCGGTTGAGAATCCAGCGTTTCACCTACGAACCGCACATCAGCTATGCCATCCTGGAGTAACCAAGCCGCCCGAGCCACGGCATGATTGAGCGGAAGCCGGCATTTTTGCCGGCTTATTCCTTTTTTGCCCGCTCTGGCAGGCGGTCATAATTGCGTTCGTACAATTTTGTATCTATATTTTTCGCAACATGACCACCACGCCTCCCGATCCACTCGCTACGCGGCATGACGGCACCCCGGATCCAGACGACCAGGCGCCGGTGGATGCGCAGACCCAACGCCTGCGCGACGAAAACCGTGCCCTGCGCGAGTTGCTGGCCGCGCAGGTCCAGGCCTCCTTACCGCGCCCCGGCCCGCTCAAGCGCCTGGCCTGGTGGCTGATCAGTGCGCCCGGCGCCGCGCTGGTCGGCTGGCGCAGCCTGGTGAACCGCGAGGACGCCACGCCGATCACCGGCAAGCGGGTCGGTTACGCCACGCTGACCGTGCTCTACACGCTGGCGATCTATGGCGCATTGGTACTGCTGGTGGTGTCGTGGAGCACGCCGAATGCGGGCCATTCGGACGTCTCCGCCGCCGGCCCCGTGCGCGTGCCGTTGACCCCGCCGCCCGGCGCAAACCCCGGCCCCACGCCCGCGCCGGTGCAGGGCGATGCGGACGCCGCGCAGGCCACCGATCCGGCAGCCAATCCGCCCTCCTCCCCGGCCGACGCGCCGGCGAGGTCCGCGCCCTTGCCAGGATTGCCCGATGTGTCCGGCCCCGCCGAGTCGGAGCCAGCCGCCAACCCGCCGCCCGCGGCGGCCGACAAGAACGCCGCCGCAAACGCCGACCCGGCCAACGATCCAGACACCGTCAGCGCCGCGCCGTCTGGCGACGCGGCCGCGACCGCCATGCCTGAGCCGACGCTGCGCATCACAGAAATCCCGGCTGAAAACCCGCACGCCTGGGTCGACAGTCTGAAAGCCGAACTGGCACGCTGCGCGACGCTGGGATTTTTCGAGCGCCCCAACTGCGCCTGGGCCGCCCGCAGGCAATACTGCGGCCCAAACCAGGGTTGGGGGGCGATCAAGGAATGTCCGTCACAACCTTGAAGCTGGGGCGGCAGGTGTCCGAGAATTTCGCCATGTCCCGGGAAACTGCGCGATAATCCCTCACAATCCTCTCGTTCCGGACACCGCTCCGGCATGTCTTGCCACAGGACCCCGCCCCATGGATCTTTCCGTCAGCAACACCGTGAACACCGGCCTGGCCATGCGCGATGCGCAATTGATGCAGGAAGTCCAGGCCCGCGTCACCAAGAAGGCCATCAACGCCCAGGCCGACACCGTCGCCACCTTGATGCAATCGCTGCCGGTGGTGGCCATCGACGGCAAGATCGGCACCCGCATCAACACCCAGGCGTAGCGCGGCGCCACACGCGCGGCACCAGGCTCCGCCATGCGGCAGGCCGTCAGGCCGTCAGGCCTCCAGGTGCCTGCGCATCAATTCCTCGAACCATTCCAGGAACACCGCCAGCCGGCGCGAGCGCTGCCGCCGGTGCGGATACAACAATGCCACGGGCATGGGCGCGGCGCGTTGCGCCGGCATGACTTCCACCAGTTCACCCGCTTCCAGCAGATCCTGCACGTCGAAACGCGGAATCTGGATCAAGCCCAGGCCGGCCAGGCAACAGGCGATGTAGCTCTCGGCATTGTTCACCACCACCCGGCTGGGCACCGCGACAGACCGGCGGCCGTCGCCGGCAGCCACCTCCCAGGGCAGTTCGCGACCCGTGGTCGGCGAGGCGTATCCCACCATCCAATGGCCTTTCGGCAACTCGTCCGGCGCATGAGGCAGGCCGTGCTCACGCAGATAGGCCGGACTGGCGCAATTGACCAGCGCAATACTGCCCAGCGGGCGCGACACCAGACTGCTGTCGTGCAAGGCGCCGACGCGCACCGCGCAGTCGACGCCTTCCTGGATCAGGTCGATGGCGCGGTCGCTCGACCCCAGCGCCAGTTGCAAGCGGGGATGGCGGCGCAGCAGGCCCGGCAATGCCGGAGCCACCAGGCGCCGGGCGATGCGGCTGGGAACATCCACGTTCAAGCGCCCCGCCACCTGGCGCTGGCTCTGCTGGAACAATTGGTCGATGTCCTCGACATCGGCCAGCAAGGGGCGCACCCGCTCGAGCAATTGCGCGCCATCGGCGGTCAGGCGCACCTGGCGCGTGGTCCGGTGCAGCAGCCGCGCGCCCAGTTGGGTTTCGAGCTGCTGCACCGCGGCGGACACGGAAGCGCGCGGCAATTCCAGCGCATTGGCGGCCTTGATGAAACTGCCCATCTCGGCCACTTGCGCGAAGACGCGGTACTGTTCGAATCTGTCCATGCTTGCTGGTTCCCGGTATCACCGGCGGTACCCTTCCGCCAGTGACAGCATAGCCGCTCGATCGGTACCTGCGCCTGGCGCGGGCCAGCGCGCCAGCGCCATGGCGGCCGACCGCGGCCCCCCCCCGCGGCGCCTACTTGGTGGTGTAGCCGCCGTTGATCAGGATGGTCTGGCCAGTGATCCACCAACCGTCGCTGACCAGGTGGCGGATGAACGGCACCACGTCCTCGATGTCGGTCAGGCCGGTCTTGGAGAACGGCGACAGCGCGGCGGCGGTCTTGTGGTACGCCACGGCGTCGGCGCCTTCGGCCGGATAGAAGAACGGCGTATCCATCGGGCCCGGCCCGACCGCCGTCACCGAGATGCCGCGCGCGCCGAATTCCTTGGCGGCCGCGCGGGTGTAGTGCTCGACCGGCGCCTTGGTGCCGGCATAGGCGGCGTAGAACGGCGTGAACGCGCCCAGCAGCGAGGTCACCAGGGTGCAGACCTTGCCGTTGTCATTGACGTGGCGGCCGGCCTCTTTCAGGAAGAAGAACGCCGTCTTGGCGTTGACCGCGCTCATCTCGTCGTACTCGGCTTCGCTGATCTCGGTCAGCGGCTTCTTGAGCACCTTGCCGACGGTGTTGATGGCGATGTCGGGCCGCCCCACCGCCGCCGCCGCGTCGGCGAACAGCTTCTCGACTGCGCCAGCGGTGGTCAAGTCGGCCTGCAGCGCCACCGCCTTGGCGCCGGCGGCCTCGATCGCGGCCACGGTGGCGTCGGCGTCAGCCTTGGACGCCGCGCTGTTGTAGTGGATGGCGATGGCCTTGGCGCCCTGCTGCGCCAGGTCGCGGGCGATCAGTCCGCCCAGGTTCTTGGCGCCGCCGGCGATGAGCACAACCTTGCCCTTGATGGAATGGTCTGCCATGGAAAGTCTCCCGCATGTGTGTCGATGGAGATTCGATTCTAGGCAGCGGCGTGGCCGGGATCAGCCGGGTGTAGCCGGATAGATTATCCAGAAAAACGCCCCAATGCCCACGGCTGTCGGGCGCCGGCCGCGCAAACGCCCTTGATGAACCGGCGGGATCGGATAGCTGCCGAAAGCGGGCCGCAATGAAAACAGCCCGAAGGCCGGGAGGCGCTTCGGGCTGCGATGCCTGCGTCCGGATGCGTACATCCGGTCATCCAGGGCGATTTACTTCTTCTTCATCGGCGGCAGGTCGGTGCAGACGCCCTCGGCCACCTCGGCCGCCATGCCCACCGATTCACCCAGGGTCGGGTGCGGGTGGATGGTCTTGGCGATGTCGATGACGTCCGCGCCCATTTCCACGGCCAGCGCCACTTCGCTGATCAGGTCGCCGGCATGGGTGCCGACGATGCCGCCGCCCAGGATGCGGTGCGACTCGGCGTCGAACAGCAGCTTGGTGAAGCCTTCGTCGCGGCCGTTGGCGATGGCGCGGCCGGAGGCGGCCCAGGGGAACACGCCCTTCTCGACCTTGATGCCCTGCTTCTTGGCTTCGTCTTCGGTCAGGCCGACCCACGCCACTTCCGGATCGGTGTAGGCCACCGACGGAATCACGCGGGCGTCGAAGAACGACTTCTGGCCAGCCGCGGCTTCGGCCGCCACGTGGCCTTCATGCACGGCCTTGTGCGCCAGCATCGGCTGGCCGACGATGTCGCCGATGGCGAAGATGTGCGGCACGTTGGTGCGCATCTGGCGATCGACCTCGATGAAACCGCGGTCGGTCACGGCCACGCCCGCCTTGTCGGCGCCGATCTTCTTGCCGTTGGGGCTGCGGCCCACGGCCTGCAGCACCAGGTCGTAGCGTTGCGGCTCCTTCGGCGCGCCCTCGCCCTCGAAGGTGACGTAGATGCCGTCCTTTTTGGCTTCGGCGCCGACCGTCTTGGTCTTGAGCATGATGTTGTCGAAGCGGCCGGCGTTCTTCTTCTGCCAGACCTTGACCAGGTCGCGGTCGGCGCCTTGCATCAGGCCGTCCAGCATTTCCACCACGTCCAGGCGCGCGCCCAGCGTGGAGTACACCGTGCCCATTTCCAGGCCGATGATGCCGCCGCCGATGATCAGCATTTTCTTGGGGATTTCACGCAGCAGCAAGGCGCCGGTGGAATCGACGATGCGCTCGTCCTGCGGCAGGAACGGCAGCTTCACCGACTGGCTGCCGGCGGCGATGATGGCCTGCTTGAAGCGGATGGTCTGCGACTTGCCGTCGGCGCCCTTGACCGCCAGGTGGTTGGCATCGGCAAATTCGCCCACGCCCGTCACCACGGTGACCTTGCGCGCGCGGGCCATACCGGCCAGGCCGCCGGTCAGTTTGGCGACCACGCTGTCCTTGTAGCCGCGCAGCTTGTCCAGGTCGATCTTGGGCTCGCCGAAGCTGATGCCGTGGGCGGCCAGCTCGCGGGCCTCGTCGATGATGGCGGCGTTGTGCAGCAGCGCCTTGGACGGGATGCAGCCCACGTTCAGGCAGACGCCGCCCAGCGTGGCGTAGCGTTCGACCAGCACCACGGACAGGCCGAGGTCGGCGGCGCGGAAGGCAGCCGAATAGCCGCCGGGGCCGGCGCCCAGCACCAGCATGTCGTATTCGGCATCGGCCGAGCCCTTGAAGGTCGCGGCGGCGGGGGCGGCCGCGGCCGGCTTGGCATCGGCCTTGGGGGCTTCGGCCTGCGGCGCGTCGGCCTTGGGCGCTTCCTTGGCGGCCGGGGCGCCGGCCGCTTCGACTTCCAGCACCACCGAGCCTTCGGCGACCTTGTCGCCGACCTTCACGCTGATCGACTTGACCACCCCGCCGGTGGAGGCGGGAATTTCCATCGAGGCCTTGTCGGACTCGACCGTGATCAGGCTCTGCTCGGCCTTGATGGTGTCGCCCACGGCGACCAGCACCTCGATGACTTCGACTTCCTTGAAGTCACCGATGTCCGGCACTTTGATTTGAACGGTATTGCTCATAGGGCTCCCCGTTTACAGCGCGATGCGGCGGAAGTCGGCCAGCAAGGCGCCCAGATAGGCGTTGAAGCGGGCAGCGGCGGCGCCGTCGATGACGCGGTGGTCATAGGACAGCGACAGCGGCACGATCAGGCGCGGCACGAACTGCTTGCCGTCCCACACGGGCTTGTGCGAGGAGCGCGACACACCCAGGATGGCCACTTCGGGCGCATTGATGATAGGCGTGAACGAGGTGCCGCCGATGCCGCCGAGCGACGAGATCGAGAAGCAGCCGCCCTGCATGTCGGCCGGCGAGATCTTGCCTTCGCGCGCCTTCTTGGACAGGTCGGTCATTTCCTGGGCGATCTGCAGAATGCCCTTCTTGTCGGCATCGCGGATCACCGGCACCACCAGTCCGTTGGGCGTGTCGGCGGCGAAGCCGATGTGGTAGTACTGCTTGAGCACCAGGTTGTCGCCGTCCAGCGAGGCGTTGAACTCGGGGAACTTCTTCAGGGCCGCGACCACGGCCTTGATCAGGAAGGCCAGCATCGTGACCTTGATGCCCGACTTCTCGTTTTCCTTGTTCAGCGTGACGCGCAACGCTTCCAGGTCGGTGATGTCCGCTTCGTCGTTGTTGGTGACGTGCGGGATCATGACCCAGTTGCGGTGCAGGTTGGCGCCGGAGATCTTCTTGATGCGCGACAGCGGCTTGGCTTCGACCGGGCCGAACTTGGTGAAGTCCACCTTGGGCCACGGCAACAGGCCGAGCGCGGCGCCATCGGCCGAACCGCCGGCGGCGGCCACGGGGCCGGCGGCCAGCGCCTGCTTGACGAAAGCGCGCACGTCATCGGCGGTGATGCGGTCCTTGGGACCGGTGCCCTTGACCTTGCTCAGGTTCACGCCCAGTTCGCGCGCGAACTTGCGCACCGACGGCGAGGCGTGCGGCAGTTGGCCGGGCTTGAGGTTGGCGTCTTCCAGGGCGGCGGCCGGGGCCGGGCGCGAGCCGACGGCGGGCGCGGCCGGGGCCGCGGGCGCTTGCGCCTTGGCGGCCGGCGCTTCCGACCTGGCCGGCGCGGCGTCGGCCTGGGCGGCCGGGGCGGCGGCAGGCGCGCTGCCTTCCACCACGACCACGACCGAACCCTTGGCGACCTTGTCGCCGACCTTGACCTTCACTTCCTTGACCACGCCGCCCTGCGATGCCGGGATCTCCATCGAGGCCTTGTCGGACTCGACCGTGATCAGGCTCTGCTCGGCCTTGATGGTGTCGCCCACGGCGACCATGACTTCGATGACTTCCACTTCCTTGAAGTCGCCGATGTCCGGCACTTCGATCTCGACCGGGCCGCTGCGGGCGGCCGGCGCGGCGGCCTCGGCCTTGGCGGCGGGCGCGGCGGCGGCCTGCTTGGGCGCTTCGGCCTGCGGCGCCTCGGCCTTGGGCGCTTCCTTGGCAGCCGGCGCGGCGTCGGCCGCTTCGACTTCCAGCACCACCGAGCCTTCGGCGACCTTGTCGCCGACCTTCACGCTGATCGACTTGACCACCCCGCCGGTGGAGGCGGGAATTTCCATCGAGGCCTTGTCGGACTCGACGGTAATCAGGCTCTGCTCGGCCTTGATCGTGTCGCCCACCGCCACCAGCACTTCAATGACTTCCACTTCCTTGAAGTCGCCGATGTCGGGAACCTTGATTTGCACGACGTTGCTCATGTCTCTTTACCCTCAGGCGTATTGCGGGTTGGCTTTGTTCGGGTTGATGCCGTACTTCTTGATGGCTTCGGCCACCTTGGCCACCGGCACCTTGCCTTCGTCGGCCAGCGCGCGCAGCGCGGCGACCACGACGAAGTGGCGGTCCACTTCGAAGTGCTCGCGCAGCTTGGCGCGGAAATCCGAACGGCCGAAACCGTCGGTGCCCAGCACCTTGTATTCGCGGCCCTTGGGCACGAACGGACGGATCTGGTCCGCAAACAGCTTCATGTAGTCGGTCGAGGCGATGATCGGGCCGTCCGTCTTGGCCAACTGCTCCGTGACGTAGGCGACCTGCGGCGTCTTCTCTTCGGGGTGCAGCATGTTGTGGCGCTCGACATCCAGGCCGTTGCGGCGCAGTTCGGTGAAGCTGGTGACGCTCCACAGGTCCGAGGCCACGCCCCAATCGGCTTCCAGCAGTTCCTGCGCCGCCATGACTTCGCGCAGGATCGTGCCCGAGCCCATCAGCTGCACGCGGTTCTTGCCCTTGCCGTGCGACTTGAGCTTGTACATGCCCTTGATGATGCCTTCCTCGTCGCCGGCGCTCAGGCCAGGCTGCGGGTAGTTCTCGTTCATCACCGTCAGGTAGTAGTAGACGTTTTCCTGGTCTTCCACCATGCGCTTGAGGCCATGCTGGATGATCACGGCCAGTTCGTGGCCGAAGGTCGGGTCGTACGAGACGCAGTTGGGGATGGTCGAGGCCAGGATGTGGCTGTGGCCGTCTTCGTGCTGCAGGCCTTCGCCATTGAGCGTGGTGCGCCCGGCGGTGCCGCCCAGCAGGAAACCGCGCGCCTGCATGTCGCCAGCCGCCCAGGCCAGGTCACCGATGCGCTGGAACCCGAACATCGAGTAGTAGATGAAGAACGGGATCATGATGCGATTGTTCGAGGAGTACGACGTGGCCGCCGCGATCCACGAGCTCATCGCGCCCGCCTCGTTGATGCCTTCCTGCAGGAGCTGGCCGTCGGCCGACTCCTTGTAGTACATGACCTGGTCCTTGTCGACCGGCACGTACTTCTGGCCTTCCGGCGCGTAGATGCCGATCTGGCGGAACAGGCCTTCCATGCCGAAGGTGCGCGATTCGTCGGCCAGGATCGGCACGACGCGCGGGCCCAGTTCCTTGTCGCGCAGCACCTGGTTCAGGATGCGCACGAAGGCCTGGGTAGTGGAGATCTCACGGCCTTCGGCGGTGGGTTCCAGCACGGCCTTGAAGGCGTCCAGGGCCGGGGCCTTGAGCTGCTCGTCGGCCTTGGCGCGGCGGCGCGGCAGGTAGCCGCCCAGCGCGGCGCGGCGCTCGTGCAGGTACTTCATTTCGGGCGAATCTTCCGCCGGCTTGAAGTACGGCAGGTCGGCCAGTTGGTCGTCCGGGATGGGGATGCCGAAGCGGTCGCGGAATTCGCGGATCGAGTCCAGCTCCAGCTTCTTCTGTTGGTGGGTCGGGTTCTTGGCCTGGCCCACGTGGCCCATGCCGTAGCCCTTGATGGTCTTGGCCAGGATAACGGTCGGCTGGCCTTCGTGCTTGGCGGCGGCGTCGAACGCGGCATAGACCTTGTGCGGATCGTGGCCGCCACGGTTCAGGCGCCAGATGTCCTCGTCGCTCATGCGCGACACGGCTTCCAGCAGCTTGGGATGCTTGCCGAAGAAATGCTCGCGCACGAACTTGCCGTCGTTGGCCTTGTACGCCTGGTACTCGCCGTCGACGGTTTCCTCCATGATCTTGCGCAGGATGCCTTCCTTGTCGTGCGCCAGCAGCGGATCCCAGTAGCCGCCCCAGATCAGCTTGATCACGTTCCAGCCGGAACCGCGGAAGTCGCCTTCCAGTTCCTGGATGATCTTGCCGTTGCCGCGCACCGGACCGTCCAGGCGCTGCAGGTTGCAGTTGATGACGAAGATCAGGTTGTCGAGCTTTTCACGCGCGGCCAGGGCGATGGCGCCAAGCGACTCGGGTTCATCCATTTCGCCGTCGCCGCAGAACACCCAGACTTTGCGCTTGCTGGTGTCGGCGATGCCGCGGGCGTGCAGGTACTTGAGGAAGCGGGCCTGATAGATGGCCATCAGGGGGCCCAGGCCCATCGACACGGTGGGGAACTGCCAGAATTCCGGCATCAGCTTCGGATGCGGGTAAGAGGACAGGCCCTTGCCGTCCACTTCCTGGCGGAAATGGTTCAGCTGTTCTTCGGTCAGACGGCCTTCGAGGTAGGCGCGGCCGTACATGCCAGGCGAGGTGTGGCCCTGGAAGTAGACCAGGTCGCCGCCGTGGTCTTCGGTCTCGGCGTGCCAGAAGTGGTTCTGGCCGCAGCCGATCATGGTGGCCAGCGAAGCGAACGAGGCGATGTGGCCGCCCAGGTCGCCGCCATCCGGCGGGTTGTGCTTGTTGGCCTTGACCACCATGGCCATGGCGTTCCAGCGCACGTACGAGCGGATGCGCGATTCCAGTTCCAGGTTGCCCGGGTGCGCCGGCTCCAGGCCGGGCGGAATCGTGTTGACGTAGGCGGTATTGGGCGAGAACGGGATGTGGGCGCCGGAACGGCGGGCCTCATCGATCAGGCGTTCCAGCAGGTAGTGCGCGCGCTGCGGTCCTTCGCGATCAAGGACTGCCGCCAGGGCTTCGAGCCACTCCTGGGTTTCTAGGGTGTCTTCGTCGTTGGCAGCCTGTGCGGCGCCAGCCTGGGCGAAAGAGGACATCGTGTGTCTCCTGTTGGGGTTCGTTCGTGACCACACCCGCTTATTTGTATGCTCGCGGACACGCCATGGTAGTCGGGATCATCCGGGCTACCATGCCATGCATGGGTCGGGGTGTTGTGCTGGATGGCGGGGGTGGCCCCCTGTCAGCCGGCATTCTAAAAAGGAAGATTAACCGCTCGCAAGGAAAATTTCATGTTGCGGTACGGCATTTCATAATATGAAATTATGAACAGAAGCTGAAAAGGATATCGCCCACTTTTTTAGCCGATCTCCCTGCCCGCGGGCTTGATTCCCGGCAATTCCGCGCCGACACGCACTAAAATGCCCGGTCTATCCGACCCGAATTCCATGTCCAGCGCGCCCAAGTCCAATATACCCACGCCGTTCCATGACCACGCCCGCACGCGACGACGCGGGGTGTACTGGGTCACGCCCGCGATGGTGCTGATCCTCTATATCTGTGTGATGGCGGTGTTCTTCTGGTTGCAGCGCATCCATGACGACAGCGTCATGTTCGTGACCATCGACCAGGAAATGCGGCAGCAGCGCCTGATCTGGGTGGTGCTGGCGCTGTCGTGCGTGATCGTCATCAGCCTGCTGATGCTGTGGCGCTATACCCGTTTCCGCTCGGCCGCCGAGGCCGCGCTGATCGCCGAGACCGGATTTCGCCGCGCCATGGAGAACTCCATGTCCACCGGCATGCGCGTGCTGGATATGGAAGGCCGCATCGCCTACGTCAATCCGGCCTTCTGCCGCATGATCGGCTGGAACGAGGCCGACCTGATCGGCCGCAGCCCGCCCTTCCCCTATTGGGTGCCGGGCCGCCATGAACAGCACCAGCACACCCTGGACGTGCTGATGTCCGGCAAGACGCCCAGCAGCGGCCTGGAAGTCGAGGCCCAGCGCCGCGACGGCTCGCGCTTCACGGCGCGCATGTACGTGTCGCCGCTGCTGGACCCGAACGGCAACCAGATCGGCTGGATGACGTCGATGACCGACATCACCGAGCCCAAGCGCATCCGCGAGGCCCTGACCGCCGCGCACGAGCGCTTCATGACAGTGCTGGAAGGCCTGGACGACGCCATTTCGGTCACCGCCGACACCCACGACGGCCTGGAACTGCTGTTCGCCAACCGCACCTACCGGCGCGTGTTCGGCGCCCAGACCGGCGGCCACGACGAACTGCTGGCCGGCCGCCGCGGCCGCTTCACCGACGAATCGGTGGAAGTGTTCGCGCCCTCGGTGCAGCGCTGGTTCGAAGTGCACCACCGCATGCTGGCCTGGACCGACGGCCGCCGCGTGCGCATGCAGGTGGCGCGCGACATCACCGAGCGCCGCACCCATGAAGAAGCCTCGCGCGTGCAGCAGGAGAAGATCCAGCTCACCAGCCGCCTGACCACCATGGGCGAGATGGCCTCGTCGCTGGCGCACGAACTGAACCAGCCGCTGACCGCCATCGCCAACTACAGCATGGGCGCGGTGGCCCTGGTCAAGGCCGGCCACACCAGCCCCAACATGCTGCTGCCGGCCCTGGAAAAGGCCGCCTCGCAGGCCGAGCGCGCCGGCAAGATCATCAGCCGCATCCGCGAATTCGTGAAGCGCAGCGAGCCGCGCCGCCAGCGCGTGGCGATCGGCCGCATCGTCGACAACGCCATCGGTTTTGCCGAGATCGACGCCCGCAAGCGCCGCATCCGCATCGACAGCTTCGTGCCGTCGAACGCGCCGGACGTGCTGGCCGACCCGATCCTGATCGAGCAGGTGCTGCTGAACCTGCTCAAGAACGGTCTGGAAGCCATGGAAAACAGCGAGTCCGACGAGCTGAAGGTGGCCGTGATCCTGCACGAGCAGCACATCGAGGTCGCGGTGGTCGACCGCGGCCACGGCCTGGCCGAGCCCGAACGCCTGTTCGAACCCTTCTTCAGCACCAAGACCCAGGGCCTGGGCATGGGCCTGAATATCTGCCGTACCATTATCGAATCGCACCACGGCCGCCTGTGGGCGGACCCGAACCCCGCCGGCGGTACTATTTTCCGCTTTACCCTGCCCTGCGCTGCGTCTCAGACGCAGGCTCAGAATGATCAGTCCGAGGAGTTGCACGCATGAACACGCCCCACCTGTCGAGCACGGTATTCATTGTTGACGACGACGAAGCGGTCCGCGATTCGCTGCGCTGGCTGCTTGAGGCCAACGGCTACCGCGTCCGCGCCTACGCCAGCGGCGAATCGTTCCTGGAAGATTACGACCCCGGCCAGGTCGGCGTGCTGATCGCCGACGTGCGCATGCCCGGCATGAGCGGCCTGGAACTGCAGGAACAGCTGATCGCCCGCAACGCCCCCCTGCCCATCGTCTTCATCACCGGCCACGGCGACGTGCCGATGGCCGTGTCGACCATGAAGAAGGGCGCGGTGGACTTCCTGGAAAAGCCGTTCAACGAATCCGATCTGCGCGAAATCGTGGCGCGCATGCTGGAGCAGGCCACGCAACGCGTGAGCAAGCACCAGGCCCAGAAAGACCACGAAGCCATGCTGGCGCGCCTGACCGCGCGCGAGCAGCAGGTGCTCGAGCGCATCGTCGCCGGCCGCTTGAACAAGCAGATCGCCGACGACCTGGGCATCAGCATCAAGACCGTCGAGGCGCACCGCGCCAACATCATGGAAAAACTAGAAGTGACTACCGTTGCCGATCTGATGAAAGTGGCCTTGGCCAAACCGGAGGCGCATGCATGAGCCGCCGGGCCGTTCCCAAGGCGAATACCGTAGCGCGCCGCGCGGAGGTTGCCTAATGTCCGCAAGAATTATTGACGGCGCCGCCCTGTCGCAGCGCATCCGCGAAGAAGTCGCCCAACGCGTTGCCGCCCTGGCCGCCAAGGGCACCCGCCCCGGCCTGGCCGTGGTGCTGGTGGGGGAAGACCCCGCCTCCCAGGTGTACGTGCGCAACAAGGTCGCGGCCTGCGAGAAGGCCGGCCTGCACTCCGTCAAGGAGCAGTACCCCGCCGACATGACCGAGGCCGAACTGCTGGCCCGCATCGACAAGCTGAACCGCGATCCGTCCATCCACGGCATCCTGGTGCAACTGCCGCTGCCCAAGCACATGGACGCGCACAAGGTCATCGAGGCCATCGCCGCCGAGAAGGACGTGGACGGCTTCCACGTCAGCAACGCCGGCCTGCTGATGACCGGCCAGCCGCTGTTCCGCCCCTGCACGCCCTATGGCGTCATGAAGATGCTGGAATCGGAAGGCGTGGCCCTGCGCGGCGCCGAGGCCGTGATCGTCGGCGCCAGCAATATCGTCGGCAAGCCCATGGCCATGCTGCTGCTGGCCGCCGGCGCCACCATCACCCTCTGCAACTCCAAGACGCGCGACCTGGCGGCCCAGACCCGCCGCGCCGACGTGCTGGTGGTGGCCACCGGCAAGCCCGGCATGATCGACGGCTCGATGATCAAGCCCGGCGCCGTCGTCATCGACGTGGGCATCAACCGCGGCGCCGACGGCAAGCTGTGCGGCGACGTCGATTTCGCCTCCGCCAGCCAGGTGGCCGGCGCCATCACCCCCGTGCCGGGCGGTGTCGGCCCCATGACCATCGCCATGCTGCTGGTCAATACCGTCGAAGCGGCGGAACGGGCCGCGGCCTGAAGCCGGCCGTCCGCCCCGCCGCAGCGCCCCTGTGGGTTTGCCCCGCGCCCTTTCCGGGGGACGGGGGGGCAAACCCACAGTCGTCTCTGGGCGCCGCGCGCGGAATCCGGCGCCTCTTCCGCGGGGCGCGCCTCCCGCGCCCGCGGGCGGCGGCCCCGCCCTTGCTTTTCAGCGGGCCGCCCCAACCTGAACCTTATGCCTGCCGGCGCGCTCGCATGCCGCCCGCCCCTTTCACGCACTTGGTAACACCATGACCCAGAATCCCCTGCTCGCCCCCGTCTCCGACCTGGTCGACTACCAGGCGGTCAAACCCGCCCACGTCGTGCCCGCCATCGAGGAGCTGCTGGGCATCGCCCGCCAGGCCGTGGACCGCGCCGCCGATCCGGCGCTGGCGCCCACCTGGGAAGCCGTGGTCGAGCCGCTGGATACCGCATCCGAACGGCTGTGGCGCGCGTGGTCGGTGGCCGGCCACCTGAACGCCGTGGTCAACACCCCCGAACTGCGCGAGGCCTACAACGCCGCCCTGCCGCTGGTCACCGAGTTCTCGACCTGGGTCGGCCTGCACGAAGGCCTGTACCAGCAATACCAGCGCCTGGCCGCCGCGCCCGATTTCGCCGCGTGGCCGCCGGTGCGCCGCCGCATCGTCGAGATGGCCCTGCGCGACTTCCGCCTGAGCGGCGTCGAGCTGCGCGGCGCCGACCGCGAACGCTATGCCGCGATTTCCGACCGCGAGGCGCAGGCCTCGCAGAAATTCTCCGAGAACGTGCTGGACGCCATCGACGCCTGGTCGCTGCTGATCGACGACGAGGCGCGCCTGGCGGGCATTCCGGCCGACGTGCGCGCCGCCGCCCGCGCCGCCGCCGAGGAAGACGGCCAGCCGGGCTGGAAGCTGACGCTGAAGATGCCGTGCTACCTGCCCGTCATGCAGTACGCGCAGGACCGCGCGCTGCGCGAGGCGCTGTACCGCGGCTATGGCACGGTGGCGTCCGAACAGGGCGACGCGCAATTCGACAACTCGCCCCTGATCGAGGAACTGCTGGCGCTGCGCGCCGAGGAATCGGCCCTGCTGGGCCTGGGCACCTTCGCCGCGCTGCGCCTGCAGACGCGCATGGCGCGCGACGCCAAGGAGGTCACCACCTTCCTGCGCGACCTGGCCGCGCGCGCCAAGCCCTACGCCGAGCGCGACCTGGCCGAACTGCGCGCCTACGCCGCCGCCGAACTCGGCCTGGCCGAGCTGCAGCCGTGGGACGTGGCCTATGCCTCCGAGCGCCTGCGCGAGTCGCGCTACGCCTACTCCGAGGACGAGGTCAAGCAGTACTTCACCGAGCCGCGCGTGCTGTCCGGCCTGTTCGAAGTCATCGAGACGCTGTTCGACGTGCGCCTGGCGCAGACGCCGGTGTCATCGTGGCATGCCGACGTGCGCGGCGTGCGCGTCGAGAGCCCCAAGGGCGAGCTGATCGGCTACCTCTATCTGGACCTGTACGCCCGCGCCGGCAAGCAGAGCGGCGCCTGGGTCGACAGCGAACGCACCCGCCGCGTGGTCGCCGGCCGCGTGCAGACGCCGATCGCCTACCTGACCTGCAATTTCTCGCGCCCCAACGGCGACCGCGCCGCCGTGCTGACGCACGATGATGTCATCACGCTGTTCCACGAAACCGGCCACGCCCTGCACGCACTGCTGTCGGAAGTGGACGAGCCCGGCGCCGCCGCCTTCGCCAGCGTCGAATGGGATGCCATCGAACTGCCCTCGCAGTTCATGGAGAACTTCTGCTGGGAATGGGCCGTGGTGCAGAAGCTGTCGGCCCACGTCGACAGCGGCGAACCGCTGCCGCGCGCGCTCTACGACCGCCTGGTCGCGGCCCGCAACTACCAGAGCGGCATGCAGACCGTGCGCCAGATCGAGTTCGCGCTGTTCGACATGCTGATGCACGACCGCGCCAAGGGCGCCAGCATCGCTGAAGTGCTGGCGCTGCTGCAGGAAGTGCGCGCCGAGGTCGCGGTGCTGTTCCCGCCGGCCTGGCACCGCCTGCCGCATGCCTTCTCGCACCTGTTCGCTGGCGGCTACGGCGCCGGCTACTACAGCTACAAGTGGGCCGAGGTGTTGTCGGCCGATGCCTACGAGGCCTTCGAAGAAGCCGCCGCCCGCCAAGCCGGCAACGCCCTGGGCACGCTCGATCCGGCCACCGGCGCGCGCTTTCGCCGCGAAGTGCTGGCTGTGGGCGGTTCGCGTCCCGCGGCCGAATCGTTCGCGGCCTTCCGCGGCCGCGCGCCGCGCATCGACGCGCTGCTGCGGCATAGCGGCATGAGCCCGGCCTGAACGGCCAGGCGCGAAACGCGGCCCGCCCTGCGCGGGCCGTTTTTCATGGCGCCGTTGCGCCATTGGCGCATCGTGGCGGGCGACGCGCCGACACCACCAGCCAGCGACCGAACACCGCCGCGTCCGAGCCGGCCTGGCGCCAGAAATGGCGGCGGTCTTCGTCCTGCGCCTGCGCCAGGCGGGCCTGGCAATAGCGCCGCGCCGGCCAGGCCAGCAGCCGATCGAGCGCGCCGGGCCGGCCCGGCTCTGCCACGGCATGCAGGGTGATGTCACGCAGGCCGTGATGCGCCAGCAGCTGGTGCACCTGCGCAAAACCCAATGGAAACAGCGCGCCTTCCGCATGCGCCGCGCCGGACCACGGGTCGGCATGGACGCCGCGCGCCAGCGTCCGCAGACGGGTCCGAACGTGGCCCGCATTGGGCGCGGTCAGTACCAGCGTGCCGCCCGGCCGCAACGCGTCATGCAAGCCGCGCACCAGCGAACCCGGACTGGGCGCCCGGTGCAGCGCTTCGCTACAGACCACCGCGTCATAGGGCGCGGCCACGGGCAGCGGCGCTTCCAGGTCGTGGGCGGTCAGGCGCCGGTAGCCGCTGGCCGGCGCCATCAACGCGGCCGGGCCGATGCCATCCACCTGGACTTCGCGCCCGATGGCGCGGCGCGCCATGTCGCCCAGCCAGCCTGGGCCGCACGGCGCATCCAGCACATTGTCCGCCAGGCGGCTGCGCAGGATCTCGAGCACCACGGGGTAGTACGGAAAATAGGGATAGCCCAAGGCATGACGGGCCGCGGGATGCATGATGGCCACCTCGACGGTTACTGACACGGCCCTGAATGTAGCGGGCGCGGCCCCTCTGCGTATGCTGTTTTGCCAGATCTCCAACAATATTCCGACAAAGCTTCACAACCGGGTCCGCGCGCGGCGTCGCGCAAGGACCTGCATGCGTCTTGCGCCAGGACAACTCCGGCCCGGCTGCCCTGCCCGGCCACCTTGCCGCCTGCGGGTAGAATCGATGGGTTTATCCCTGCAACCGGCGATGAAACCCATGCGACACCTGCTTACCGGCCGCGCCTGGCGCGGCCTCTTCCTGGCCTTGTGCATGCTGCTTGCCGCCTGCGGCGAACGCAATGTCGATTGGACCCTCTACAACATCAAGGGCCACCTGCCCGACCTGAAATTCTCGCTGCCGGGCGCGGGCGGCAAGACGGTCAGCAGCGACGACCTCAAGGGCAAGACCGTGCTGCTGTTCTTCGGCTATGCCAGTTGCCCCGACATCTGCCCCACCACCATGGCGCAGCTGACGGCGGTGTTGCACAACCTGGGCGAGAAAGCGCGCGACGTGCGTATCGTGTTCGTCAGCGTCGATCCGCATCGCGACACGCCGGACATCCTGCAGGCCTACGTCAACGCCTTCAACAGCCAGGCCATCGGCGTGACCGGCAACGAAAAGCAGGTGGCCGACCTGGCGCGCCGCTATCGCGTGGCCTACCAGATCGAAAAACCCCGGCCCGGCGACGATGCCGATCAGTACGACGTGACGCACAGCCGTGGCGTGTATATTTTCGACAATCAGGGCCGCGCCCGCCTGCTGGCCTCGGACACCGACAGCATCGAGGCCATGACCAAGGATCTGCGCCAGCTGATCGACCTGACCTCGTAAGGCCGCTTGCAACATTGCTGCATCGGCGATGCACCGCAGCATGTTGCGCGCTTGCGCCACACACCAGTTGTTACAGTGCGCCCGCCGCGCGCATGGGTAATATCAGGGCACTTCGCCCTTTACCCTCGCAAGGAGTATGCGCATGAGCATCATCATCATGATCATCGTCGGTTTCGTCGTCGGGCTGATTGCCCGCGCGATCATGCCGGGAGACCAGAACATGGGGATCATCATGACCACCATCCTGGGCATCGTCGGGTCGGTGGTGGCCGGCTTCCTCGGCCAGACCCTGGGTTGGTACGCCCCGGGCGAACCGGCGGGCTGGATCGGCTCGGTGGTGGGAGCGATCATCGTGCTGTTCGTCGTCGGCATGATCGCCAAGAAGCGCGGCTGACTCGCAGCGCGCCTCATGCAAAGCGGGCCGATCTTTCGATCGGCCCGCTTTTTTCATGCCCGGCGCGGTGACGTTCAGCCCGGCTGGCCGGCCGTCGCGGGAGCCGCCGTGACGGTGCGCTCGGTCCAGCCGCCCCCGAGCACCTTGTACAAGGTGACCAGGTTAGACAGGCGCGACAGGCGGGCGTCGATCAGCGCCTGCTGCGCGCTGTAGAGCGAACGTTGCGAATCGAGCACCGTCAGGTAGTCGTCGATGCCCTGGCGGAAGCGCTGCTCGGACAGGTCATAGGCGCGCTGGTTGGCGGCCACCAGCAGCTGCTGCGCCTGGATCTGCTCGTCCAGCGTGCCGCGGCCGGCAAGCGCGTCGGCCACTTCGCGGAAACCGGTCTGGATGGTTTTCTCGTACTGCGCGACCTGGATGTTCTTCTGCACCTTGGCCAGGTCCAGGCCGGCCAGCAGCGAGCCGCCGGCGAAGATCGGCACCGTGATCTGCGGCACGAAGCTCCAGGCGCCGGAGCCCGCGTTGAACAGGCCGCCCAGGCTGGCGCTGGCGGTGCCGGCGCTGCCCGTCAGGCTGATGGTCGGGAAGAACGCCGCGCGCGCCGCGCCGATGTTGGCATTGGCGCCCTTGAGCTGGTGTTCGGCCGCGCGGATGTCGGGGCGGCGCGCCAGCAGTTCGGACGGCAGGCCGGCCGGCAGCGCGGTCGGCAACATGGCGTCGTCAAGCTTGACGGCGTTGTCCAGCGCCGCCGAGATGTCCGGCGACAGCGGCTGGCCCACCAGCAGCACCAGCGCGTTGCGGTCCTGCGCGGCCTGGCGCGTGTACTGCGACAGGTTGCGCTGGGCCGTGCGCAGCGACACTTCGGCCTGGCTCAGGTCGAGCGCGGTTGCCACGCCCTGGTCATAGCTCTGCTTGGTCAGTTGGTAAGAATCGTCCTGGCTCTTGAGCGTATCGCGCGTCAGGCTCAGCAGTTCCTGGTCGGCGCGCAGCGTCAGGTAGGCGTTGGCCACCTCGGCGATCAGCGTCAGCTGGGTCGCGGTGCGGGTCTCATCCAGCGCCAGGTACGATTCCAGCGCCTTGTCGCTCAGGCTGCGGATGCGGCCGAACAGATCCAGTTCCCAGGAGGACAGCGCGGCGCCGACCTGATAGTTGTGGCTGGTGGTGGCCTGTCCGCTGGGCGACAGGTCGGCCGGCGTGCGTTGCGCGGTCTCCTTGCCGGCGATGCCGACGCTGGGCAGCAGGTCGGCGCGCTGGATACGGTACTGAGCGCGCGCGGCCTCGACGTTCAGCGCCGCCACGCGCAGGTCGCGGTTGTTGGCCAGCGACAGCCCGATCAGCTGCTGCAGCAGCGGGTCGGTGAAGAAGTCGCGCCAGCCGATGTCGGCCGTGGCCACCGCGCCGGCGGGATCGGCCTTGTAGGCCGGACCGCTCGGATAGGCCGGGGACACCGGCGCGTCGGGCCGCTCGTAGGTCGGGGCCAGCGAGCAGCCCGCCAGGGCCGCCGCCAGGGAAAGGGAAACCAGGGTTCTCATCTGCAGCTTCATTGCGGTTTTCCTTCGGCGGTCACGTCCTGCGCCTCATTGGCGCTGGGGTCGTGCTTGTCGCGCCGCGCGCTCATGCGTTCCACCTTGAACAGGCGCAGCATGATCACGAAGAACGCGGGGACGAAGAAGATGGCCAGGAAGGTCGCGGTCAGCATGCCGCCGATCACGCCCGTGCCGATGGCGTTCTGGCTGCCCGAACCGGCGCCCGAGGAGATCGCGAGCGGTACCACGCCCAGGATGAACGCCAGCGACGTCATCAGGATCGGGCGCAGGCGCTGGCGGGCGGCGTGGATCGCCGATTCCGTCAGGCTCGCGCCGGCCTCGTAGTGTTCCTTGGCGAACTCCACGATCAGGATGGCGTTCTTGGCCGCCAGGCCGATGGTCGTCAACAGGCCCACCTGGAAGTACACGTCATTGGACAGGCCGCGCAGCATCGTCGCCCCCAGCGCCCCGATGATGCCCAGCGGCACCACCAGCATGACCGCGGACGGGATGGTCCAGCTTTCATACAACGCGGCCAGGCAGAGGAACACCACGATCAGCGAGATCGCGTACAGCGCCGGCGCCTGGGCGCCCGACAGGCGTTCTTCGTACGACATGCCGGTCCATTCGAAGCCCACCCCGGCGGGCAGCTTGCTGGCGATGCGTTCCATTTCGTCCATGGCGGCGCCCGAGCTGTAGCCCGGCGCCGCCTGGCCCTGGATGTTGTACGACGGCACGCCGTTGTAGCGGTTCAGCTTCTGCGGACCGAAGCTCCAGGTGGCCTTGGCGAACGCCGAGAACGGCACCATGTCGCCATCCTTGTTGCGCACGTACCATTTCTCCAGGTCTTCGGGCAGCATACGCGCCGAGGCCTCGCCCTGCGCGAACACCTTCTTGACGCGGCCGCGGTCGATGAAGTCGTTGACGTACGACGAGCCCCAGGCGGTCGACAGCGTGCTGTTGATGTCCGACACCGCCACGCCGAGCGCGCGCGCCTTTTCGCGGTCGATGTCGAGCTGGTATTGGGGCGCATCCTCGATGCCGTTGGGGCGCACGCCCTGCAGGATCTTGCTTTGCGCCGCCTCGCCCAGCAACTGGTTGCGCGCGGCCAGCAGTTTTTCGTGGCCCACGCCGGCGCGGTCCATCAACTGGAAGTCGAAACCGTCGACGTTGCCCAGTTCCATCACCGAGGGCGGCGGCACCACGAACAGCATGGCGTCGCGCTCAGTCTTGCGGAAATGGGCGTTGGCGCGCGCCGCCACGGCGGCCGCCTTGAGCCTCGCGGCGCCACGGTCTTCCCAGTCGCGCAGCTTGATGAACAGGATCGAGGCATTCTGGCCGCGGCCGCCGAAATTGAAGCCGTTGACCGCGAACACCGACGTGACCGCGTCCTTCTCTTCGGTCAGCAGGTAGTGGGTGGCCTCGTCGATGACGGCCTTGGTGCGTTCGGCGGTGGCGCCGGCGGGCGTCTGGATCTGGGCGAACAGGATGCCCTGGTCTTCGGCCGGCAGGAACGCGGTCGGGATGCGGGTGAACATCCAGCCCATGGCGATGACGATGGCCAGGTACACCACCATCAGGCGCTTGGTGCGGCCCAGGCCGCGCGCCACGGTATTGGCGTAGCCGTGGCTGCTGCGGTCGAAGGCGCGGTTGAACCAGCCGAAAAAGCCGCGCTTGGTGCCGTGGTGGCCCTTGGGAATCGGCTTGAGCAGCGTGGCGCACAGCGCCGGCGTGAAGACAATGGCGACGATCACCGACAGCACCATCGAGGACACGATGGTGATGGAGAACTGGCGATAGATCACGCCGGTCGAGCCGCCGAAGAACGCCATCGGGATGAACACCGCCGCCAGCACCATGGCGATGCCGATCAGCGCGCCGGTGATCTGACTCATGGACTTGCGCGTGGCCTGCTTGGGCGTCAGGCCCTCCTCGGCCATCACGCGTTCGACGTTTTCCACCACCACGATGGCGTCGTCCACCAGCAGGCCGATGGCCAGCACCATGCCGAACATTGTCAGCGTGTTGATGGAATAGCCGAACGCCGCCAGCACGCCGAAGGTGCCCAGCAGCACCACCGGCACCGCCAGGGTCGGGATCAGCGTGGCGCGGAAGTTCTGCAGGAACAGGTACATCACCAGGAACACCAGGATGATGGCTTCCACCAGCGTCTTGAACACTTCCTCGATCGACAGGCTGACGAACGGCGTGGTGTCGTACGGATAGACCACGTCCATGCCCGGCGGGAAATACGGCTTGAGGTTGTTGATGGTGTCGCGCACCGCCTGCGCCGTGTCGAGCGCGTTGGCGCCCGGGGCCAGCTTGATCGCCAGGCCGGCGGCGGGCTTGCCGTTGTAGTAGCTGTCGATGGCGTAGGTCTGGCCGCCCAGCTCGATGCGGGCGACGTTGGCCAGGCGCACCTGCGACCCGTCGGAGTTGACCTTGAGCAGGATGCGGCCGAAGTCTTCCGGCTTCTCCAGGCGCGACGGGCCGATGATGGTGGCATTGAGCTGCTGCCCGCGCACCGCCGGCAGGCCGCCCAACTGGCCGGACGAGACCTGGACGTTCTGTTCCTTGATGGCGTTGACCACGTCGACCGTGGTCAGGCCGTAGTTCAACAGCTTGGCCGGGTCCAGCCAGATGCGCATGGCGTACTGCGAGCCGAACAGCTGGAAGTCGCCCACGCCCTGCGTGCGGCTGATGGGATCCTGCACGTACGAGGCGACATAGTCGGCCAGGTCGTCCTTGGTCATCGTGCCGTCGGTGGACACGAAGCCCGCCACGATCAGGAAGTTCTTGGTGGCCTTGGTGACGCGGATGCCCTGCTGCTGCACTTCCTGCGGCAGCAGCGGCTGCGCCAGCGACAGCTTGTTCTGCACCTGCACCTGGGCGGTGTCGGGGTTGGTGCCCTGGCGGAACGTCAGCGTGATCGACATGCTGCCGTCGGAGTTGCTTTCCGAGGAGATGTATTCCAGGCCGTCAAGGCCGTTCATCTGCTGCTCGATCACCTGCACCACGGTGTCCTGCACCGTCTGCGCCGAGGCGCCCGGATAGGTCACCGCGATGCCGATGGCCGGCGGCGCGATGTTCGGATACTGCGACACCGGCAGCTTCAGGATGGACAGCGCGCCGGCCATCATCAGCACGATCGCGATCACCCAGGCGAAAACCGGTCTATCGATAAAAAACTTTGCCATGCAAGGCTCCCTGACTACTGCTTGGCCGCCGCGGCGCCCGCTTGCGGTTGCTGCGCCGGCTTGGCGCCGGCTTCGGTGGCAACCACCTCGACACCCGGCCGCACCATCTGCAAGCCTTCCACGATGACCTTGTCGCCGGCTTTCAGGCCGTCCGTCACCAGCCACTGGTCGCCAATGGCGCGGTCGGTCTTGAGTTGCCGCAGTTCGACTTTGTTCTCGGCATTGACCACCAGCGCCGTCGGCTGGCCGCGCTGGTTGCGCGTCACGCCGCGCTGCGGCACCAGCAGGCCGTCGACGGCCACGCCGTCGATCAGGCGGGCGCGCACGAACATGCCCGGCAGCAGGCGGCGGTCCGGGTTGGGGAACACCGCGCGCAAGGTGACCGAGCCCGTGCCGGGGTCGACCGTGACTTCGGAGAATTGCAGCTTGCCCTGCTGGGCATACTGCGAGCCGTCCTCCAGCGTCAGCGATACCAGCGCGGCCTGCTCGCCCTCGGCCTTCTGCAACTGGCCGCTGGCCAGGGCGCTCTGCAGGCGCAGCAGTTGCACGCTGGACTGGGTCACGTCGACGTAGATCGGATCGATCTGCTGTACGGCGGCGAGCGCGCTGGCCTGGTTGGCGGTGACCAGGGCGCCCTCGGTGACCGAGGAACGGCCGATGATGCCGCTGATCGGCGACAGCACCTTGGTGTAGACCAGGTTGATGCGCGCGGTGTCGAGCGCGGCCTTGGCCGAGAGCACGTCGGCGGCGGCCTGGTCGCGCGCGGCCACGGCGTTGTCATAGGTCTGCTGGCTGACGGCGCGGGTGGCCACCAGCGGCTTGTAGCGCTCGGCCAGCAGCGCGGCGGTCTTCTGCTGCGCCTGCGCGCGCGCCAGGGCGGCCTTCTGGCTGTCGAGGCTGGCCTGGTAGAGCGCGGGATCGATCTGGTAGAGCTGCTGGCCCGCCTTGACCTCGCCGCCTTCGGTGAACAGGCGCTTCTGCACGATGCCATTGACCTGCGGCCGCACTTCGGCGACACGGAACGATGCGGTGCGGCCCGGCAATTCAGTGGTCAGGGAAACCGGTTTGGTGGTCAGGGTGACCACCGTCACCTGAGGCTTGCCCGCCTGAGGCGCTTCCTGTTTCTTGCCGCAAGCGGCCAACGTCAGGGCCGATGCCGTCAGCGTGAGCACCGCGGCACCGCGCCACATCGCGCTTTTCTTGTTCATAGATTGCATTCCCGATTTCCAACTAAAAAGGTAGCCCTCGCGCCCGCCCACCGGGCCGGCGCCCGCAGCGAGACCGCGGTTGCCGCCGGAAACCCGGCGGCAACCGCGGCGTGAGCCGAACCACGCATCGGTTCGGCTCGTGAGGATTGACTGGGGTGTGGTTTCGCCTCAGACATTCAGGCAGGGCTTCGACGCTATGCTGCAATGCAGAATCGGCATTTTGCGTTATCCCGCCCGAGAAACAAAGAGGCATATTGAGAAAACATCATTCCAGAAATGGGACAATAATTCGGCCCATCGTGTGACAGAATCCCTGTCATGAAACGCTTACAAGGCATGGAACTCTTCGTGGAGGTGGCCAAGACGCACAGTTTCAGCCGTGCGGCCGCCGCCCTGGGGGTGCCCAAATCGACACTGTCCCGCCAGGTGGCCGAACTGGAACGTTCGGTCGGCCTGCGCCTGCTCAGCCGCACCACCCGCAAGGTGGAGCTGACCGACGCCGGCCGGCTGTACTTCGAACGCTGCCAGCGCATCGTGGCCGAAGCCCAGATCGCCCACGAAGAACTGCAGAAGCTGGTCGACACGCCGTCGGGCCCGCTGCGGGTGAACATGCCGGCGGATTTCGGCACGGATTTCCTGGCTGAATCGTTCATGGAATTTTCGCGCCGCTATCCCGACGTCACCTTTTTCCTGGATCTTGCCAATCCCGACCACGCGCAACGCGTGTTCCAGACCTGCGATATTTCCATCGAGATCGGCGAACTGCCCGACTCGACGCAGATTGCCAGGCTGCTGGGCATGCTGCCGGCCCACCTGTACGCCTCGCGCGAATACCTGGAGAAGCACGGGGAACCAAGGCACCCCAGCGATCTGACCCGCCACGAGTGCATCGAATTCCGCGCCGAAGGCGCCGGGCGCGTGACGCGCTGGCCGCTCAACAGCGGTGACCAGCACATCGAATTCACGCCCGGCAACCGCTTTTCCGTCAACGGCGTGGCGATGGCCCGGCGCCTGGCGATGCTGGGCGCGGGCATCACCGTGCTGGTCGGCGGCCAGACCGCCGAGCAGAAGTCGGGCCAGCTGCGCCGCGTCCTGCCGGACTGGCAACTGGGCCCGTTCCCGGTCTATGCCGTCACCGAGACCCGGCTGCTGCCCGCCAAGACCCGGATCTTCATCGAGTTTCTGATGGAGCGTCTGTGCGGCGGCGGGCAGGCGAAGGATACCGCGCCATTCATGAAATGAAGGGCGGCCGGAAACAGACTGAAAAATTTGTGTATGGCCGGCGGCCGCCGCTGCGCCGGGCGGGTGGCGCATCGCGCCCGCCCCGGTCAGAAGCGTTCGTCGTCGCGCAGATAGCGCCACTGTCCCAGCGGCAGGTCGCCCAGGGCCACGCGGCCAATGCGCACACGCTTCAGGCCGACCACTTTCAGGCCCACCAGTTCGCACATGCGGCGGATCTGGCGCTTCTTGCCCTCGCGCAACACGAAACGCAACTGGTCGTGATTCTGCCAGCGCACCTGGGCCGGCTTGAGCGCCTTGCCGTCCAGCGACAGGCCATGGTTGAGCAGCGCCAGGCCGTTCTCGGACAGCTCGCCCTGCACCCGCACCAGGTATTCCTTGTCGATGCTGGAGTCCTCGCCGATCAGCAGCTTGGCCACGCGGCCGTCCTGCGTCAGCACCAGCAGGCCCTGCGAATCGATGTCCAGCCGTCCGGCCACGGCCAGGCCGTCCAGATGGCCGCGCTCGAAGCGCTGCGGACTGCGGTCGCCGGCAAAGCGCGAACGCGCGTCGATCAGGGCGACCGCGGGCGTGTAGCCCTTTTCGGCCTGGCCCGAGACATAGCCCACCGGCTTGTTGATGAGGATGGTGACGCGCGAGGTCTGGCGCGCCTGCGCGGCGCGTTCCAGGGTGATGACCTGGTTCGGGAAGGCGCGCGCGCCCAGTTCGGACACCACTTCGCCGTCGACCCGCACCCAGCCGCGCTCGATATAGCTGTCGGCCTCGCGGCGCGAACAGAGTCCACGCTCGGACATGAGCTTGGAGATTCGTACTTTTTCCATGGGCGGTATTGTATGCGCAGGCCCTGGCGCCGGCCTTGGCATAATACGCAGCCATGATGACCTCAGCAGCAGCACATCGCCCTCCCCTGGCCGCCGGCTGGCTGGCCAGCGCTCCGCCCGTCCTGACCCTTTCCCAGCGCCATTGGCTGTTCCGCCCCGGCGCCCTGACCGCCGGCCTGCGCCAGGTCGGCCAGGTGCGCCTGCGGGTGCTGGCCGAATACGCCGACGGCGCCCCCGCCGACGAGGCGCGGGCCATGCGCATCGCGCCTGGCGCGCCCGTCTGGGTGCGCGAGGTGCTGATGTCGGTGGACGGCGTCGACAGCGTGCCGGCGCGCAGCCTGACACCGCTGCGCGCCTCGCATGGGGCCTGGCAGGGCATGCGGCGGCTTCTCACGCGGCCTCTGGCGGACATGCTGTATCACGACAGCACCGTGATCCGGTCGCCGTTCGCCTGCCGGCGGCTGGCCTGGCCGGTGCCATTTCACGCCACGGCAGCCGCCGCGCTGGCCGCCCATGGCCGCGCGCGCGACGCCGACCGGGTCTGGGCGCGGCGCTCGGTGTTCTGGCGCCAGGGCCAGCCGCTGCTGGTGGCCGAGTGCTTCCTGCCCGATTTCTGGGATCTGGTGAGCGGCCGCGCGGCGCCGCCGCTGGTGCCGCACCAACGCACGCCGCGCTAGCCACGAGGCGGCGGCCGGCCGCGCGCCGCACCCCAGCGCCCCCTCGCGCGCCGCGCCGACGCTCAAGCATGGGCGGGCCTCGGCCGCGTATCGACCGCCAGGCACAGCACGCCCGTCAACAGCGCCAGGCCGACATGGCCGATGTACACCGGATCGAAGTCCGCGTGGCTCAATGTGCCCTTGCCCAGCAGCAGCACCGTCAACGCCACCCCCAGCACCGCGCCGATCTGGCGCGTAGCCTGGTTCACGGCGCTGCCCACCGCGTAGTGCTGCGGCGGCAGGCGGTTGACCGCGGCGCCGGCCAGCGACGGCAGCACCATGCCCACGCCCAGCCCGCTCAACAACAGCCCCGGCAGCCAATGCGCCAGATAGGCCGGTTCGACGCCCGGCACCAGCAGAAACCACAGGCCGCTGGCGGCATAGACCAGGGCGCCTCCCACCAGGAACGGGCGATGCCCCATGCGGGCCGCGAGCCTGCCGGTGATGATCGCCGTCGGCATCACCAACAGAGGCCCCGGCGTGACGGCTAGTCCGGCGCGCGGCAGGCTGTAGTGCCAGACGCCGGTCATGTAGAAGAAGAAGGCGAAGAACATCATGGCGAAGGCGATGCCAAAGCTGAACGTCGCCAGGTTCACGTAGCGATAGGTGCGGTGCTTGAACAGCGCCAGGTCCACGAGCGGGTGCGGTGTGGCGCGCGCCCAGCCGACGAACGCCGCCAGCGATGCCAGCCCCAACGCCGCCACCATCCACAGCTCGCCGGGACTCCAGTGCGGCGATTCCGACTGCACGATCGACAGCGCCACCGCGCCCACGCCCGCCATCAGCAGCGCCATGCCAACGCCATCGACGCGCCGCCGCGCTTCGGGCCGCACCGACTCCTTGAGCCGGCCGGCGCCGAACCACAGCGACAGCGCCCCCAGCGGCAGGTTGATGTAGAACGCCCACGGCCAGCCGGCGGCATCGACCACGAACGCGCCCAGACTGGGGCCGACCGCCGCCGCCAGCGCGGCCACCGCGCCCCACAGGCTCACCGCCACCGAGCGCTGCGAGGCCGGGAACGCCGCCAGCACAATCGACAGCGAGGCCGGCGTCAGCAGCGCCGCGCCGACCGCCTGCGCCACGCGCGCCGCTATCAGCCCGCCCACGCTGCCGGCCAGGCCACAGGCGGCCGAGGCCGCCAGGAACAGCAATACGCCGAGCATGAACATGCGCTTGCGACCATGCGTGTCGGCCAGTCCGCCGGAGGGGATCAGCATGGCGGCGTAGACCACCGTGTAGGCGTTCAACACCCACGACATGTCGGCCGCCGAGGCCTGGGGAAAGCCGGCGCGCATGGCGCCGAACGCGGCATAGAGCATGGTGGCGTCCAGCGAGACCAGGAACACGGCCACGCTGGCGATCCAGAAGACCGGCCAGGGGGATGCGGCCGCGGGGCGCGCGGCGGCGGCATGGATCGCCGCGGGAGGGGTATTGGAATGCATGTCGATCGAACTCGGAGATGAAGTCAGGAAGGCCGCAAAGGCGTGGCGTGCGCGGCTCAAGCCTGCAGGTAGACGGCCGGCTCGGCCGCCAGGCCCTGCTTGACCTGGCGCGTGGCGTCGTCGGCCAGCACTTCCTCGGCGCCGGCCTCGAGGGCATCGAAGGCCTGGCGCGCCACGGATTCAGGGGTGATCTTGGGCGCGTCCAGGCCGCGCGTCAGATCGGTATCGACAAAGCCCATGTGCAGGCCCAGCACCTGCGTGCCCTGCTCGCGCAGTTCGTGGCGCAGGCCATTGGTCAGCGCCCAGGCGGCCGATTTGCTCATGCCGTACACGCCCAGCAACGGCCGGTTGATCCAACTGGCGATCGACAGCACGTTCAGCAGCGCGCCGCCGCCATTGGCCGCCAGCACCGGCGCGAACGCCTGCGCCACGCGCAGCGGGCCCAGCAGATTGGTTTCCAGGTGGCGGCGCGCCGACTCGATGCTGCCGTCGGCCAGGAAGCCGCCGGTCGCGGCGATGCCGGCGTTGTTGATGACCAGTGTCACGTCCTTGGCCAGCGCGGCCGCGGCGGCCACGTCCTGGTCGCGGGTGACGTCGAGCCTGATAGCCTGCACGCCCGGCAGCGAGAGGCTGGCCGGATGGCGCGCGCCGGCATAGACCTTGCGGGCGCCACGGGCCAGCGCCTCGCGGGCGAAAGCCAGGCCGATGCCGCGGTTGGCGCCGGTGATGAGGACGGTTGCGTTGTTCAGTTCCATGATGTCTTTCCTTGGGGTGCTGCGTTCAGACGGCGGCCGGCCATGCCGGTCGGGGTGACAAAAATATGATGATCATCATATTTTTAGAATGAAGAAAGGCCGCGCACAGCGGCCCGAAAAAGCGATGCTCAACGGATGGCCGGACGCCCCTCGCTGTCGTATTGCTCCAGGATGGACTGGCGCGCGGCCGCCAGCATGGCCCGGCCCTGCGCATTGTCGCCGAGCGCGCGAGCCAGTTGCATGGCGCCCACCAGGCTGCTGGTGATCGCCATCGCGGCGTGCGGACCCGCGCCGGCTGGCAGCGCCTGCTGTACCACGCCCACCAGACCCGTCACCCGGCTGGCCGATATGTCACGGACCTCGGGCGACTGGCGCGGTATCTCCGAGGCCAGCGCCGAGACCGGGCAGCCGGCTTCGCAATTGAGCAGGTGGGCCTCGGACAGATAGCTTTCGACCAGGGCGCGCAACGGACTGGCGCCCTCGGCCTGGCGCCGCGCCACGCCCTGCGCCATGCGCGCCGCGCCGTCCCGGCCGGCGCGCTCCATCGCCGCCACCAGCATGGCATCGCGCGACGGGAAATGCGCGTAGAAGCCGCCGTGCGTGAGCCCGGCTTCCTTCATGACGTCGGCCACGCCGACGCCAGCGTAACCGACCCGCCGGATCGCGCGCGCGGCCGCTTCCACGATACGGTCGTGGGAAATCTCTTTACGGGAAGCGGGGCCGGCCATGGTCTGGGCTCCTGAATATGATGATCATAATATAAACCCGCCGAAACCGCTTTGCACGTTTTTTTTGTTGCGGCGCACGATCCGTCCCGGGGATGCCTGTCGGCGCGGCCGGAACGCCCCCGTTTCAGGGCGCGCTGAAGCTGTCCAGCACCTTGCGGAACGTTCCGGCCATACGGTCGAAGCCCTCCCTGGCCACGCCAGGATGGTAGGCCCCGGCCGAACACATGAGGGACCAGGTGTAGTCGTCCGCCATCCGCAGCCGCACCAGCGCCACCTGCCGGTCGTCACCCTGGGTCAAGGCCAGCAGCGCCTGGTGCGCCGGCAGCCCGGCCAGGGTGGACACCCCGTTCTCGAGCACGTTCACCTGCTGGTTGGAATAGATCAGGGCCCAGTCGGCTTCAGGCAGGATGGCGGCCTGCTCACCCATCGGCGCCGGCGGATCGATGCTGCGCAGCGTGACCGAACACGTCTGATTGTCGGCCGCGGTGGCGCCTGGCCTGGCGATCATGATCATTTCCCGGCCTGCCTGCGCCGGCCCCTGCACCAATTCCCATCCCGCCGGAATCAGCACCTTCTGCCCGCCGGCGAACGCGTGCATGCGGTCCGTGGCGGGCTCCTCGGCCCACACCACGGCCGACCGCAACGAAAACACCATCAGCGGCAATGCCGCCCATGCCAGTGCCCGTGCTTTTCTCACGCCTACGCCTCCAGGAAATGGCCTGGCGGCATCAGCGCCAGACTTCGGGTTCGATGCTGACCTCGCCCTTGTCAGCGGAGAAATACACCACGCCGTCGGAAATGTTGGCGTTCAGCTGCATAGTGCGTTCGGCCAGCCCGGCCAGCGCGCGGGTCTGCTCGGACGGCAGGTTGATGACCTTGAGATTGCGGGTGCGTTCGAGTTTGTTGCGCACGCCGTCCCACCAGATCTTGCTGGCCGAGCCGCCGTAGCAGTAGACGATGACCTGCTCGGCGCGGCCGCAGGCGCGCAGGATGCGGCGCTCTTCGGGCTGGCCGACCTCGATCCACAGGGTGATGGCGCCGGTCAGATCCTTGACCCACAGGTCCGGCTCGTCGGTGTCGCTCAGGCCCTTGGTGAAGGCCAGTTCTTCCTGCGCGTTCAAGGCGTGGGCCACCAGCCGCACCATCATGCGCTCGTCGGTCTCCGAGGGATGGCGGGCGACGGTCAGCGAATGGCTGCCGTAGTAGTGGCGATCGGTGTCGGCGACGTTGAGCTCGGCCTTGTAGATGGTGGCGCGCAGGGCCATGGCGAAAAATCCGTTGAATGGGGGCAAATGACTGAAGCCCGCCATGATACCGCCTGCGGCGCCAACCGCGTGTCCGTCCACCCGCGAGGCGGGCGGACACGCCGTGCTTCAGTACACGCCGACCGAATGGCGCGCAACGAAGTGCCCTTCCCCGACCTGCACCAGCGGCTCGACCAGCGGATCGTCGCCCAGCTTGCGCATCGGGCTGGGGATCTCGTCGACCAGCAGCGAGCGCTCGCGGTGGCGGCGCTGCGGATCGGCGATCGGCACCGCCGCCATCAGCTTCCTGGTGTAGGGATGCTGCGGATTCTCGAAGATGGCGCGGCGCGGGCCGATCTCGACGATCTGCCCCAGGTACATCACCGCCACGCGATGGCTGACGCGCTCGACCACCGCCATGTCGTGCGAAATGAACAGGAACGACACGCCCAGCTCGCGCTGCAGGTCCAGCAGCAGGTTGACGATCTGCGCCTGGATCGACACGTCCAGCGCCGACACCGATTCGTCGGCGATCACCACTTTCGGGTTCAGGGCCAGGGCGCGCGCGATGCAGATGCGCTGGCGCTGGCCGCCGGAGAACTCGTGCGGATAGCGGTCGATCATCTCGGGCGCCAGGCCACACTTGTCCATCAGCCAGCGCACCCGTTCCTCGGCCTTCGCGCCGCTGGCGACGCGGTGGATCAACAGCGGCTCCATGATGGAGTAGCCGACCGTCATGCGCGGATCGAGCGAGGCGAACGGGTCCTGGAAGATGAACTGGATATGGCGGCGCAGCGTCTGCATGGCGCTGCCGCGCAGCGCGCCGATGTTCTGGCCGTCGAACTCGATCGAACCGCTCTTGCTCTTGACCAGTTGCAGCAGCGAACGGCCGGTGGTGGTCTTGCCGCAGCCGGACTCGCCCACCAGCGACAGCGTTTCGCCAGGGTAAAGATCGAAGCTGACCTTTTCGACCGCGTGCACGCGCTTTTGCACCCGCCCGAAAATACCGCCGGTGATATCGAAGCTGGTGGTCAAGTCACGCACCTTCAGCACCGGGCCATTGTCGCGGCGCACGGTGGAAGGCAAGGCCATCGGCGCGGGCGTCGGCTCGGCCTGGCGCGCGGCGTCCTCGACCTTGAGCAGCGGGAATGGGGCCGGCTCGTCGGTGCCGTGCATGGCGCCCAGGCGCGGCACGGCCGACAGCAGGGCGCGGGTGTAGGCATGCCGCGGCTGTGCGAAGAGTTCGTCGGAACCGCCCTCCTCGACCTTGTCGCCGCGGTACATCACCAGAACGCGGTCGGCCACTTCGGCCACCACGCCCATGTCGTGGGTGATGAAGATGACGCCCATGTCCATTTCTTCCTGCAGCTGGCGGATCAGTTGCAGGATCTGGGCCTGGATGGTGACGTCCAGGGCCGTGGTGGGTTCGTCGGCGATCAGCAGCTGCGGCTTGCATGACAGCGCCATGGCGATCATGACGCGCTGGCGCATGCCGCCGGACAGCTGGTGCGGATAGCGGTCGAGAATGGCGCGGGCCTCGGGGATGCGCACACGCTCGAGCATGCGCAGCGTCTCGGCGCGCGCCGCGGACGCATCCAGTCCCTGGTGCAGTTGCAGCGCCTCGGCGATCTGGCTGCCAGCCGTGAAGCTGGGGTTGAGCGAGGTCATCGGCTCCTGGAAGATCATGGCCACGTCGGCGCCGCGCACGCGTTGCAGCGTGCTGTCGGGCGCGTTGACCAGATCCAGCACCTCGCCGTTGCGCCGGCGCAGCAACATGCCGCCGTTGACGATGCGGCCGCCGCCGTATTCCACCAGGCGCATCAGCGCCAGCGAAGTGACCGACTTGCCCGAGCCGGACTCGCCCACGATCGCCAGGGTTTCGCCGCGATCGACGTGGAACGACACGTTGCGCACCGCTTCGACGACACGCTCGGGGGTTTTGAAGCGCACGGTCAGGTCATTGACCTGGACGACGCGTTTGGGGTCCATGGTTGCCATGATGATTACTTGTCCTGACGGGGATCCAGCGCATCGCGCAGCCCGTCGCCCAGCAGATTGAAGCCCAGCACCACCAGGAAAATGGCCGATCCGGGGAAGATCGACATCCAGGGCGCCTGGGTCATGAAGTTCTTGGCGGTGTTCAGCATCGAGCCCCAGGACGGGTTCGGCGGCTGCAGGCCCAGACCCAGGAACGACAGGCTGGCCTCGGCGATGATGGCCGTGGCGATGGTGATGGTGGCCTGGACGATCAGCGGCGGCATCACGTTCGGGAACACGTGGCGGCAGATGATGCGCAGGTCGGAGGCGCCTAGCGCGCGCGCGCTCTGCACGTAATCCTCGCTCTTGACCGCCAGCACCTGGCCGCGCGTGAGCCGGATGAACTTGGGCGCGGCGGATACGCCGATGGCGATCATGGCGTTGGTCAGGCTGGGCCCCAGGAAAGCGGCCAGCGCGATCGCCAGGATCAGGAACGGAATCGCCAGCAGCGCCTCGGTGGCGCGGGAAATGCAGCTGTCGGTCCAGCCGCCGAAATAGCCGGCCGCCAAACCGAACGGCACGCCGACCACCAGCGCGATCAGTACCGACACCAGGCCGGCCATGAGCGAGGCGCGCGCGCCATGCACCATGCGGCTGAAGATGTCGCGGCCGAGTTCATCGGTGCCCAGCCAGTGGGCGGCCGATGGCGCCTTGCGGATGGTGGTGAAGCTGGTCTGGAACGGATCCTGGCTGGCGATCAGCGGCGCCAGCAGCGCCACCAGCACGAAAAACAACACGATACCCAGGCCCAGCATGGCGACGTGGTTGCGTTTGAACTTGCCCCAGGCGCGGTTGCGGCTGCGGGGCGGCGTGACGGCGGCGGCCGTTGCGGGAAGTGCGCTCATGCGTGCCTCAGGCGGGGATTGACCAGGATGTACAGGATGTCGGCCAGCAGGTTCATCAGGATGAAGCCCACCGCGACGCAGAGCACCACGCCCTGCACCACCGCATAGTCGCGCGTGAAGACGGCGTCGACCACCAGCTTGCCGAAGCCGGGGATGGTGAAGACCTGCTCGGTCAGCACCGCGCCGGCCAGCAATTCACCGAACAGCAGCGTCACCAGCGTGACGATCGGCATCAGCGCGTTGCGCAGCGCGTGCCGCAGCACCACCTGGCGCGGCGACACGCCCTTGGCGCGGGCGGTGCGCACGTAATCGGCCGACAGCGCCTCGAGCATGGCCGAACGGGTGTGGCGCATGAGATAGGCGGCAATCGCGGTGGACAGCACCAGCGACGGCATCAGCATGGTCTTGATCGAGAGCCAGAAATCCTCGGCCGGCGACACGTAGCCCGAGGCCGGCAGCAGTTTCCATTGCACCGACACCACCATGATGAGGATGATGCCGAGCCAGAAGTTGGGAATCGACATGCCGGACAGCGCGGCGATATTGGCCCCCATCTCGACCGGCTTGCCCTTGCGCACGGCCGCCACGATGCCCATGGGAATGCCCACCAGCAGCGCGAAGAACATCGCCATCGCCGCCAACTGCAGCGTCACCGGCAGTTTCTGGGCGATCAGCGTGGTCACCGGCACGTCGGTGCGCAGCGACTTGCCCAGGTCGCCCTGCAGCACCTGGCCGGCCCAGGCGGCGTACTGCATCGGCAGCGGATCATTGAGGCGGTACTTGTCGCGCAGGTAATCCAGCACGGCCGGATCGCGCTCTTCGCCGGCCAGCGTCAGCACCGGATCGCCGGGCAGGATTTTCTGCAGCATGAAGACGATCATCGATACCAGTATCAGGGTCGGTATCGCGACGATCACACGGCGCAAGATGAGTTTGAGCATAAGGGAAAAACCGTAGAACGAAAGCGGCGGACGGAACCGGCCCCGAAGGGCACGGCGCGCGGCCGCCGCGGGAAACGGCCGGCCGCGAGGGCGCGGCCGGCGGGCGCGGCGGCGAACCGCCGCCCCCGGTCACTTCTGCGCGAACGTCACGCCCTTCAGGCGGATCATGCCGTCCGGATAGGGAACGAAGCCCTTGACCTTCTTGGCCAGCGCGAACGGCCACGGCTGGTAGTAGTCGTACACGCCAGGCAGTTCGTCCTGGATAATGGCCTGCACCTGGTCATAGAGGGCGCGGCGCTTGGCTTCGTCCGGCACCGTGCGGGCCTCCTTGAGCAGCTTGTCGACCTCGGGGTTGCAGTAATGGCCATCGTTCAACGCGCCCTTGCAGGTCACGAAGCTGTAGATGTTGCCATCCGGATCGACCCGGCCCGACCAGCCCAGCATCACCACCTGGAAGTTGCCGCCGGCCGACTCCTTCTGCAGCGCGGCGTATTCGGTGGGACGCAGCGACAGGTCGAAACCGGCCTCGGCAGCCATGGCCTGGACCATCTCGGCCACCGACGAGGTGGTGGTGTTGTTGCCGAACATGACCTCGGCCTTGACGCGGTCGAAGCCGGCCTGCTTGAGCAGCGCGCGGGCCTTGGCGACGTCGCGCTTGGTCACGGGGAACTTGTCGCTGTGATACGGGCTGGCGGGCGGGAACGGCTGCTGCGCCGGTTCGAAGATGCCGCCGCCGGCCACTTCGTTGATGGCGTCGCGGTCGATGGACAATTGGAACGCCTGGCGCACCAGCTTGTTCTTGAAGGGATTGTCTTCGGCGCGCTTGCCGTTGGCGACGTTGAACATGAACTGCTGGAAGCCCAACCCGGCAATCGGGGCGAAGGTCAGGCTGGCGTCATTCTTGACCTGGGGCGCATCGGAAGGATTCAGGCGCTCGAGCATGTCCAGGTCGCCAGCGCGCAGGTTCGACAGGCGCACGGTGGTGTCCGGGATCGGCAGGAAGGTGATGCGCTTGAAGGCGTAATCCTTGGCATCGTAGTACTGGTCGAATTTCTCCAGCACGATGCGGTCGTTCTGGATGCGTTCGACGAATTTGTACGGACCCGAGCAGATCGGCTTGCGGCCGACCGCGGCCACGTCGGCATCGGCGAAGGACTTGGGCGACAGCATCATGCCGGCGCGGTCGGACAACTGCGCCAGCAGCGTGGCGTCGGGCTGCTTGAGCGTCAGCACCAGCGTGGCGGCGTCGGGCGCCTCGACCTTATCGACCGAGGCCAGCTCGCCCTTGCGCAGGCTGTCCGGCAGCGTCTTGGCGCGCTCCAGGTTGGCCTTGGCGGCGGCGGCGTCGAACTTGCTGCCATCGTGGAACAGCACGTCCTGGCGCAGCTTGAAGGTCAGCACCTTGTTGTCGGGGCTGAACGACCACGAGGTGGCCAGCTGCGGCACAAAATGCAGCTTGGGATCGATGTCCACCAGCTTGTCGCACAGCGAGGTGAAGACGATGCGGCCGACGTAGGTGCGCGCGCGGTGCGGATCGAGCACGTCGGGATCTTCCTGCAGGCCGATGCGCAGGTTCTGGGCGCATGCCGCGCCCGCGGCCAGCGCCAGCATGCTGGCGCCGAAAGTGATGGTCAAGCGTTTCATTGTGTTTATTCCCCTTGTGGCTGCAATGCGCGGGTCAGAAGCCGACGGCCTGGCCGTCGCGCCGGCTGTCGCTGGCGGCGACGTAACCCAGTTCGTTGTCGCTTTCGGACATGCGCCAGATGAATTGGCCGGCGCCGAAATCCATGTACGGGTCGTCCACGGACTTCAAAGCATGCCCGAGGTCTTTGAGGCCCGCAATAGTGGAAGCCTTCATATTGGTCTCGATATCCAGCGTGAAATCGCGGTTGACCTTCCAGCGGGGCGCGCAGCAGGCGGCCTGCGGATTCTGGTGGTAATCGATCATGCGCACCACGGTCTGCAGGTGGCCCTGAGGCTGCATGTCGCCGCCCATCACGCCGAAGCTCATGACCGGCTTGCCGCCGCGCGTCAGGAAGCCCGGGATGATGGTATGGAACGGCCGCTTGCCGCCTTCGACCACGTTGGCCGACTTGGGATCCATCGAGAAGCCGACGCCACGGTTCTGCAGGCTGATGCCGGTGCCCGGCACCACCACGCCCGAGCCGAAGCCCATGTAGTTGGACTGGATGAACGAGATCATCATGCCGTTCTCGTCGGCGGCGGTCAGGTAGATGGTGCCGCCTGCGGCCGGACGGCCGGCGCTGAAATGGGTCGCGCCGTCCAGGCGGATCAGCTTGGCGCGGCTGTCCAGGTAGGCGTCCGACAGCATCTGCTCGGGCGTGACTTCCATCGAGCGCGGGTCGGCCACGTACTTGTAGAGGTCGGCGAAGGCCAGCTTCATGGCCTCGATCTGCACGTGCTGCGACTGCACCGAATCGACCGGCATGTCGGCGATGTTGAAGCGCTCGACAATACCCAGCGCGATCAGCGCGGCGATGCCCTGCCCGTTCGGCGGGATTTCGTGCAGCTCGTAGCCGCGGTAGGACTTGGAGATCGGCTTGACCCATTGCGGGCGGTAGCCGCGCAGGTCTTCCAGGGTCATGGCGCCGCCGCATTCCTGGCTGAAGGCGGCGATGCGCTCGGCCAGCTCGCCTTCGTAGAAGTCGCGGCCCTTGGAAGCGGCGATGCGGCGCAGCGTGTTGGCCGCGTCCGGGAAGCGGAAGTGCTCGCCGACCTTGGGCGCGCGGCCCTGCGGCATAAAGGCCTGGGCGTAGCCTGGCTGGTCGCGCAGTTCATCGGCGGCGGCGGCCCACTTGTGCGCCACCACCGGCGGCACCGCATAGCCACGCTCGGCAATCTCGATGGCGGGCTCGAACAGTTGCTCGAACGGCAGCTTGCCCAGTTTTTCGTGCAGCGCGGCCCAGCCGGCCACCACGCCCGGCACCGTCACCGCGTCCCAGCCGCGCTTGGGCTGGATCGCCAGGCCGTCGGCGCCGACGCCGTACTTGCGCTTGAAGTATTCGACATTCCAGGCGGCCGGCGCCACGCCGGAGGAATTCAGGCCATGCAGTTCCTGGCCGTCCCAGACGATGGCGAAACAGTCGCCCCCCAGGCCGCAGGAGACCGGCTCGACCAGCACGATGGTGGCGGCCGCGGCGATCGCGGCGTCGACCGCGTTGCCTCCCTTGAGCAGCATGCGCAGGCCGGCCTGGGCCGCCAGCGGGTGCGAGGTGGACACCACGTTGCGCGCGAACAGCGGGATGCGGATGGAGGGATAAGGATTGACCCAGTCGAAGGATTTCATGGCGCCTGTCTCATATGTAAGCGGTAAGCAGGCGAAATTACTCCCGTGGTCTAATTAAATCAATTTGATTTTTTGTTCAGTCATGAAAGAAATTTTTGTGATTTATTCCCCATGAGCACCCTCCGATTCCTGCGTACTTTTCTGGCCGTGGCCCACCACGGTTCGTTCTCCGAAGCGGCCGAGCAAGTGGCCCTGACGCAGGCCGCGGTCAGTTTCCAGATGCGCTCCCTGGAGGCGGAATTGGGGCGCGAGCTGTTCGACCGCAGCGGGCGCCTGGCCATCCTCAACGCGGCCGGCCGGGAATTGCTTCCGGAAATCAAGCACTTGCTGGATTCCTACGACCGTTTGCGGCTGCCGCGCACGGTGCCGGGCGAACTGGCCGGCTCGGTCTCGGTCGGCAGTATCGTCTCGTGCATGGGCACCCTGTCCAAGGTGGTGTCGGGCATGAAGAAGGCGCATCCGCGGCTGGATGTGCGCATTCTGTCGGGCAAGGCCAGCGAGCTGGCCGGCAAGGTGGAAGACGGCGAGCTGGACGCCGCCTTCCTGGTCGAGGCCGGCCGCAAGATGGCCAGCACGCGCTGGACCCCGCTCTATGAAGAACCGCTGGTCGTGATCGCGCCGCCCTCGGCCATCGGCCATGACGCGCGCCAGGTGCTGGCCAGCAATCCCTTCCTGCGCTTTGACCGCACCCAGCGCACCGGCCTGCAGATCGACCGGCTGCTGCGGCGCATGGCGGTGCCGCTGGACGAATTCCTGGAACTGAACGCGATCGAGACACTGGTCGAGCTGGTGCGCCAGGAAGTGGGCGTGACGCTGCTGCCGCTGATCAACGGCTCGAATTGGCGCACCAGCGTCCGGCTGCGCATCCTGCCGCTACCCGCCGACCTGGGGCCGACGGCGCGGGCCATCGGCATGCTGGAGCGGCGCGAGCACGCCCGCCAGAACATTACCGCCGCCATCTGCGAGGCCTGCGCCACGGCGTTCCGCACGCGCGACGCGCTGGCCATCGCCTGAGCCGCCTGCCGACCCGGCGCCGCAGCCCCCGGCCGGCAAGATGCCGCGCCTGGGCCCGGGCGCGGCCGGGACCGGCCGCGCCGCGGTGGGCGCGCCTTACAGACCCATCGCCGGATCGGTGACCGAGGGCTTGCCGGTTTCCACCCGGCCGGCAAAGCGGCGGATGTAGGCCGGGTCCTCGTTCAGGCGCGCGGTGAAGTCATACCAGGCGCCGCTGGCCTTGAGCGACCACGACTGCTCGACCTGGCTGCCCGCTGGCACCGTGATCGTCCATTTCTCGTTATTGGTGTAGTAGGCGTTCGGCGTGATGACGAAGGTGCAGGGCTGCTTGCCGCTGTTGATGAAGCTGGTGTAGACGTCGCCGTTGGCAATGTCGTAGCAGACCCGGATTTCGGCATCCAGCCCGGCGCTGCGGGCCAGCGCCAAGTCGCCGGCGAAATGGCGCAGATAGCCGTTCGGACCCATCACCCACAGGTCGTACTTGCCGCCGTCGGCGGCCGCGTCCCAGCTGCCTTCCAGCTGCTTGTCCGGTTCGACCGCGTAGCGGCGCGGCAGGCGATCCAGATGCAGCTGGTCATACACATGGAACACGCCGGCGGCGCTGCCGGTGTTGGCGAACACCAGCCACATGGCGCTGGTGCCCGGCTGGGCGCGGCCGCTGGTGTGCAGCTCATAGGGCAGCGCGCGCGAGAAGCGCACCCCGGTCTCCTGACTGGGCTTGGCTTGGGTGGCGGTGTCCGGCAGCGGCACCTGGGCCAGCGCCTGCTGGTCGGCGCGGGTCTGGTCGGCCTGGGCTTTGGTCAGCAGGGTCAGGTCGGGCAGTTGCTCGTTGTTGGGCGTGGCAAAGTTGAAGGCCGAAGTCAGGTCGCCGAGCACGGCGCGGCGGTAATCGCTGATGTTGGGTTCCTTGACGCCGAACCGCGCCTCCAGGAAACGCAGCACCGAGGTGTGGTCGAACGACTGCGAGTTGATCCAGCCGCCGCGGCTCCAGGGCGAGACGATGTACATCGGCACGCGCGGGCCGGGGCCGTACACGCGGTTGTCGGCGGCGTCCTGCAGCGACGGCTTGACGTGGCGCTCCAGGTCGGTGTTGATGGTGGATGCGCCCGCCGTCGAACCGTCCGGATTGATCGACGGCGCGGCCGGCGGCGGCACGTGGTCGAAGAAGCCGTCGTTCTCGTCGAAGTTGATCAGCAGCACCGTCTTGCTCCAGACGTCCGGATTGGCCGTCAGGGCATTGAGCGTTTCCTGGATGTACCAGGCGCCCTGCACCGGGCTGGACGGCCCGGGGTGCTCCGAATAGGCCGCCGGCGCCACGATCCACGACACCTGCGGCAGCGCGCCGTTCAATACATCGTCGCGGAATGCCTGCAGCAGGCCGCCGTCGGGCATGGTGTTGGCCACGCCCTTGTACAGCGGGTTGGTGGCGTCGGCCGCGGGCGTCCAAGCCGGCGGGCTGGGATTGCCGGCGGTGGGATCATTGCCGGACAGTTCATAGGCCTTGCGGAATTGCCGGAAGCCCGCCAGCGGATTGTCGGTGAAGTTGTCCGGCAGGTTCTGGTAGACCTTCCAGCTCACGCCGTTTTCCTGCAACCGCTCGGGATAGGTCTTCCAGGTCCAGCCGATGGTGGACGCGCCCAGGCCGTCCCACTGGTTGCGGGTCGACGGGCCATTGCCCTGCGCCAGCGGGTCATTGGTGCCGGTCCAGTGAAACAGGCGGTTGGTATTGGTGCCGCCGTGCGAGGAACAGTGGTAGGCATCGCACAGCGTGAAGGCCTCGGCCAGCGCGTACTGGAACGCCAGTTCCTGGCGCGTGTAGTAGCCCATCGACTGGTTCTGCTTGTAGCGCGGCCACTGGTACAGGCGGCCGCCGTCCCAGGCATTCTGCGCGTCGGGGAAGTCGTGCGGCGTGCCGGACACGCGCTGCGCGTTGCCCTTGGTGCTGTCCAGGTGGTACGGCAACACCACGCGGGTGCCGTTGGTCTGTTCCCAGACCGAGCGGTTCTGCGGCAGCGGCACGGTGATGCGGTCGCCAAAGCCGCGCACGCCCTTGAAGGTGCCGAAGTACATGTCGAACGAGCGGTTTTCCTGCATCAGGATGACCACATGCTCGACGTCGTTGATGGTGCCGGTGCGGTTGTTGGCGGGAATGGCCAGCGCGCGGCGGATGGCCGGCGGGAACATCGACAAGGCGGTCAGGCCGGCGGTCGAGGCGGCGGCGTTACGCAGGAAGCGGCGCTTGCCGGCGTGGATCGGGTCTTGGTGGGACGTCACGGATGCGATTCCTTGGATTCTGAAAATGGCGCGGCGTCAGGGCGCGCAACGCAGTTGGGGCTTGGCCGGCTGGGTCGGCGTTTCAGGCTGGGCGCCGGTATCGCCGTCGTCATCCTTGTCGCCGCCGCAGGCGGTCAGGACGGCGGCCACCATCAGGGCGGCGCCCATGCGCAGGCAAGCGCGCAAGATCGGGGAAGCAGTGTTCATGTCGTATCTATCCTCGGACATCAGGGGAGCAATTCGGAAACGGACTTGCCGGACATGGCCAGCGACTTGACCTCGGTTTCGGTCAGGGCGCGCGACCAGAAGGCCAGGTCGTCGAAGTACATGGTGTAGGGGCCTTTGGTGCCGGCGCAGCACACGCCGTAGGTGCCCTTGCCGTCTTCGTTCAGGCCCAGGTGCGGACCGAACAGGCCAGCGATCTGGGCGAAGTTGACGCTGCCGGTCGAGATCGAGCGGCTGAACCAGCCCATCTCGCTGTCGTACACATAGGCGGCCATGGTCTTGGCGGTCTTGTCGATGACCATGGCCACGTAGACCGGCTTGTTGGGCGTGAACCTGACGCCATTGATGTCGACGCGGCTGCCGCCGGCCAGGTTGAAGCGCAGCTCGGGGCCGGCCCACTGGGCGATGGTGATGCCGGGATTGCCGCCGGAGTTGTAGTCCTTGTTGCCCAGGATGGAGCGATCGTTGGCGGTGCCGTCCGACTGGTACCAGAAGCCGATGGTGAAGGCCTGGACGCTGTCGAGCAGGCCCGCCGGATAGTCCAGCTTGAAGGCGCCTGTCGGATCGCCGCTGCGTTCGTTCTGGAACATCTTGCCGAACACGCCGTTATCGGCGAAGGCCGGCGCCTGCGTGCCGTCATAGGGCGTGATCGCCCCGCCGCCGGCGGCCTTGTCGGTCAGGTCGCCCTCGAACGGGAACATCATGGTCAGGCCGCTGCCCAGCGATGCCAGCAGCGGCACCGGCGCGGTATAGACCACGGTGGCGCGCACCGCCGTCACGGCGTTGCCGACCGAGACGGCGTAGTTCAGTTCGTGCACGCCTTCGGTGGTGAAAACAAAGCCCGTATCGACATAGTCGGTGGCGGTGCCCGGCAGGCGCGCGATTTCCTGGCCGTCGCGGGTAATCACGATGTCGCCGGTGGGCGTGCCCACGCGGCTCCAGCTCAACGCCACGCTCTTGTTGTCCATCGAGGTGCGGCTGGCGCCCCGGCGCAGCGCGACGGATTCGGACAACGCAGTGCCCGCCATGTCGTACTGGCCCGAAGGCGGCAATGCGCCCAAATGCGCCAGCAGCGTCGGCGCGGCGTCGGCTGCGCTCGGCAGGCTGTACCAGGCGTTGTTCCAGGCGCCGTCGACGGCCTCGTCATCGGCGCTGCCGCCCAGCAGCGAAGAGCGGTTCATCGCCAGCAGCGTGGTCTTGTTGAGCGAGAGCGGCAGGCCATCGCTGCCGCCGGTGCGGTCCAGGCCGTGGCTGGATGCCACCAGCACCAGCCAGTTCTCGTCCGGATGGGCGGCGCGGCGCTCGGCCACCTGCTTGAGCAGCGCGCCGATGGCGTCATCGGTCTGGCGCAACGTGGCGCGATAGCCGTCGCCAAAACCGGCAGTGGCGGCCGCGCGCTCGGCCGCGCCGAACTGCGCCACCACCAGATCGTAGCCCTCGGTGATGCGGTCGCGCGCCTGGCTGGCGACGCACGCATCGACCCCGGCGCAATCCGTCAGGCTCTGCAGATAGCCGGCGTCGCGGTCGGCGCCGACCAGGCCGGCCAACAGCGGCGAGTTGAAGGCCGCCGCGGCGCGCATCGCCGGCCTGGCGGCCTTGACGCGCTGGAACAGGGTCGCGGTTTTGGCCGACTGTCCCGGCGCGTTGCTGCGCACGCCGTGCTGATCGGCCCATTGTCCGGTCAGCAGCGTGGCCCAGCCCGGCGCCAGCAACGTCGGCTGCTGCGTCACGCCGCCGGTCACGCCGCCGGTCCAGGAACGGGTGGCCGTCAGTTGCGCCAGATTCGGCAACGACTTGTCCGCCACGCTCTGGCGATAGGCGTCATACGTCAATCCATCGACACCGATGAACAGCACCTTGGCATGAGCGCCGCTGCCCGGCTGCGCCGCAGGCGCCGCGTCATCGTCACTGCCACCATCGCCGCCGCAACCGGCCAGCGCGCCCAGGGCCGCCAACGCGGCGCACCAGCGCTTCCACTTCAATACCTGCATGTTCTTTCCCTCTCGAAACCCGCTTTGTGGGTGGTCCACATAGTGGCTTCGCAAGGTGAAAGCCCGATGAAGCGAAGAAAGGAATCGCTGATCGACGGATCAGTTTTTTTTCTGCTGCGACATAGATGGCAATAAAAGCAAGGGACCGGCTTGCCGGTCCCTTGCCTGGCGCCGGGCCGCGGTCCGCGGCCCGTGGATCAGGCGCCGATCTTGACGCCGGTCAGGTAGCCGACCGCAGCGCCGAAGCCGTCCTTGTAGTTGGCCTTGACCAGCGGCTCCAGCGTCGGCCGCACCACCGCGTGCACAGCCCCCCAATCGGCCGCGTGCTGGAAGTTGCTGGTGATATAGGTCCAGCCGTTGAGCTCGTCGACCGCCTGCAGGCCGGTCGATTCGGCCGCCACCGGGCACGACAGCAGACGCGAGAGCTGCTTGGTGTCGACGTTGTAGGCCCACAGGAAGTTGTTGACGTGGCCGCCGCTGTCCTCGCCCACGAACAGCGTGCGCAGCTTCTCCGAGAACTTGAGATTGTCCGGATTGGAGATCCGGTCGGCGTTGTGGGTGTTGCCCAACGCGTCGGCCGGCGAGATCGGCGCGCCCACCAGTTCGGGCACCGCGGCCATGTCGACCGGCACCCATTCGCTGTCGATGGCCTGGCCGTCGGTATCGACCTGGCCAGCCTTCAGGTGCAGCTGATAGACGGCGCCGGCCGAATTGGCCTGTACCTGCATGCCGGCCACGGTGCCGTCGATCATCGACTTCTCGATGCGCGACATGGCGCTGTAGGCGATCTTGTCCTTGGCGTTGACCGTGGTGCCTTCCATCTTGGTGAAACCCAGCGAGCCGCCGACCAGCGCGGCATAGCGGTGCGTTTCCAGGAAGGCGGCGGCCTGGCGGCGGCCCGGCAGCAGCTTGACCCAATTGTTGCCGCCGCTGTAGCGGATCCGGGTGAAGCTGTTGTCGGCCGGGTCGGTGGTGCGCACGTCCATGATGTCGGCGGCGGTCAGTTGGTCGGCCAGTTCCTTCACTTCGGCGCTGGTGGCGTGGCCCAGTTTGATCCAGGTCAGCGTGGCCGCGCCCGGGCCGGTTCCCGAGGTCTGGGTCCACTTGGCCACGTACAGCGTGCCGGACGACAGGTCGGCCTTGCGGTCGGCCACGAACATGAACAGGCCGCCATTGGTGGCGTCATCGCCCATCAGCGCGGTGCGCTGGTCGGGCATGATCTGCACCAGTTCGTGCGAGATCCGGCCCATGCAATAGTGCTTCTTGATGCTGCCGGTGCCGTCCGGGTTCACCGTCACTTCGGGTAGATGGCCGTAGTGGTACGGGTTGGCCTTGTTGGGGTCGCCGAACAGATTCTGGCTATAGGCCTGGAACTGCGCGTCGGCGCTGGCGACGGTGGCGTCGGGCTCGTACTCTTCGCTGGACAGGTGCGTGTTCCAGGGCGACAGGCTGGCGCCGCAGGTGATCCACAGGCCGTTGACCGACGACGTATCGACGTTGCTGTACTTGACCAGGCTGAGCTTGCCGGTGGCGGGGTCCTGCGCCAGCGTCAGCACCGCAATGGGCGACGGCAGGCGGCCATACATGTCGGCGCCGGACTGGTCCATCGACTGGTATTCGAACTGCACCACGGCGAACAGGGTATTGCCATTGACGCCAGGCACCGTCGGCGCTTCCAGCTTCAGCAGCGACATGCCGTCCGGACAGTTCGAGAAGAACTGGCGGGCCTGGGCGGGCACCGAATTGTCCATGATCGGCGCGCCGTTGTGATCGAAATAGCCGCCGGCGATGATGCTGCCGCCCTTGCCGTCCGGCACCGAATCGCCCGTCATGAAGAACGACTCGTAGCCCAGCTCGATCTTGCGCGTCGAGCCATCGCTGAACGTCAGCACCATTGCCGAGCCCACGGTGGTGCGCGCCATCAGCTCGGGGGTGGCCAGCGTGGGCGCGGCCATCGAAGTGAAGGCGGCAGAGGTGAACGTCACGCCCGGCGCCGGCGTGGAGGGGCTGTCGTCATCATCGTCACTCGAGTTACAGCCCGCCAGCAGGGCGGTCATGCCGACGCCGCCCAGCGGCAGCATCGGCGCACCGCCCAGCATCTTCAGGAGGCGGCGGCGATTGGCGTGTGTCATGTCTTGCATCGTGGTTTCCTGTGCGAGGGGATCAATGCCGCGAAGCCAGGGCGGGTCGGCGGCCGGACACCATTGCCAGGCGCCTGTGCGTGCCGATACGCGCTGAACCGCGACGTGCCGGCATGCTAGATAGGCGCGATGTAAGCTTGATGACAGTGCGCTGCGCGCCTTCTGAAAGAGGCGCTGCCGCACGATCGCGCAGTTGTCATGATGCGCTGCTAGAGTCGGCCACATTTCCGCCGTGCCGTTTCACGTTTCAGCCATGCCCTTGTCCTTGCGCCTGTCGCCGCCTTCGCCCCCCGCCGCGTGCCGTGTCCTTGCTCTGCTGGCGCTGGCCGCCGGCCTGGGCGTGTGGGGCGCGGTGCTGTTGGCGCCCGCGCCCGCCGCCCTGCCCGCCGCCATCGCGGCGCCCGCGCCGCGCGCCGCCGACAACACGCCGGTGGCCCTATGGTTTGGCCGCGACGAAGTGCTGCGCACGCAAATCAGCGTGCTCGGCGTCATCGCCGCCGGCCCCGACGGCGCCGCGGTCTTCAGCGTCGACGGCGGCCCGCCGGCGGCCTGGCGCGTCGGCGACGAAATCGCGCCCGGCATCGTGCTCCAGGACATCGGCGCCGAAGCCGTCACGGTCGAGCAAGGCGGACGCGCCAATCGCCTGGCCGCGCCGGTTGCGCCGGCGCCCGCGGGCGCCATCACGCGTGCCGCGCCATGACGCGCGCGCCTCATATTGCTGTCATATTTCATGTCCACAATCGCACGCTTCTCACTGCAATACCGGAGTCGTGAAGTGCGCCAGTCATCGCGCGGGCTCGCCCGCCAGCAAGGTTTCACCCTGATCGAGATCATGGTGGTCATCGTGATCATGGGGATTCTGGCCGCCCTGATCGTGCCGCGCGTGCTGGATCGTCCCGACCAGGCGCGCCAGGTCGCCGCGCGCCAGGACATCGGCGGCATCATGCAGGCGCTCAAGCTCTATCGCCTGGACAACGGCCGCTACCCGACCACCGCGCAAGGCCTGCGCGCGCTGGTTGAAAAACCCGAGGGCGCGTCCAGTTGGCGCGGCTACCTGGACAAGCTGCCCAACGATCCCTGGGGCCATCCCTATCAATACCTGAGCCCTGGCGTCAAAAGCGAAATCGATGTGTTCTCGTTCGGCGCCGACAACAAGCCCGGGGGAGAAGGCGGCGATGCCGACATCGGTTCGTGGGAACTCTGAGCGCGGTTTCACGCTAGTCGAAGTCCTGGTGGTGCTGGTGATCGTGGCCATCGCCGCCAGCATGGTCAGCCTGTCCATCGGCAAAGGCGCCGATCCGTTGCGCGCGGACGCGCAGCGTCTGGCCGACGCCTTCACCGTGGCCGAGGGCGAGGCGCGCAGCGACGGCCGCCCGATCCGCTGGCTGCCCGCCAGCGGCGGCTGGTCGTTCGAGCGCCAGGGGCGCTCGGCCGCGCCCACCGCCCAGGACGATACCCCCCTGCCGATGGACACGCTGGAACGCGACCCGGCGCTGCGGCCGCAGACCTGGCGCGCCGGCCCGGTGCGGTGGCGCCTGACACCCGAGCGGCCGCTGGTCTTCAACACCGAATGGGTGGCCGACCCATTCAGCGTGCAGTTGCGCGCGGGCGATTCGCGCGTGACGCTGACGCGCGATGCCGCCGGACACTATGACATCCACTGACTTTCCCTCCCGCCAGCGCCAGCGCGGCTTCACCTTGATCGAGGTGCTGGTGGCCCTGGCCATCATCGCGGTGGCGATGGGCGCGGCGCTGCGCGCCACCGGTGTCATGGCGGCCAATAATCGCGCGCTGCAGGACAAGACCCTGGCGCTGCTGGCCGCGCAGAACGCGCTGACCCAATTGCGGCTGGAACAGACCCTGCCGCGCGCCGGCACCCGCGTCGTGCCCTGTCCGCAGGGCGCCCTGGCGCTGCAATGCGAACTGGTGTTTACCAATTCGCTCAACCGCAGCTTCCGTCAGGTCGCGGTCAAGGTGCGCGACAGCGCCAATGGCGCCGCCCTGCTGCAGCTGGACGGCCTGCTGTCGGGCCTGCGATGATGCCGCCCCACGCCCGCCCCCGCCGCCAGGCCGGCTTCACCCTGATCGAAGTGCTGGTGGCCCTGGCGCTGATGGCGCTGGTCAGCCTGATGGCCTGGCGCGGCCTGGAGAGCGTTTCCCAAGCGCGCGACTGGATCGCGCGCCAATCCGACGATACCGACGCCATCGTCCGCGCCCTCGGCCAGATGGGACGCGATGTGGAGCTGGCCTACAACGGCCCGTCGTTTGCCGCGCCCGGCCTCGACGACCGCGTCTTCACCTCGGGCGTACGGCTGCTGCGCGGCGCCGCCGGGGCGCAGACCCTGGAGATCCTGCGCCCCGACCCGGACGGCGACGGCCGCTGGCAGCGGGTGCAATGGTCGGTGCGCAAGGACGGCCTGTGGCGCGCCAGCGGCCTCGCGGCCGAACAGGGACCGCTGCCGCCGGTCAACGACGGCGTATTGCTGCTGCCCGGCGTGCGCGTGCTGGCGGTGCGCGGCTGGGTGCCGGGGATGGGCTGGACGGACACGCGCTCGCCCTTCTCCGCCACGCCCGCCGGCATCGAGATCACGCTGGAGCGCGCAGCGGCCGGCGGTGCCCGGCGCTACAGCCGCATCCTGGAGCTGCCGTGAAGCCCCGCCCGCCTCGCCAGCGCGGCGCCGCGGTGGTCAGCGCGCTGATCATCGTGGCCATCGTGGCCGCGCTGACCACCAGCCTGTTCCAGCGCCAGACCGCCAGTACCCGCCGCATCGAGAACGAGATGGCGCGCGTGCAGGCGCGCATGCTGCTGGCTGGCGGCATCGACTGGGCCCGCCTGGTGATCCGCGACCATGGCCGGCGCGAATCGACCACGCGCGGCGACCAGATCTGGGCCACGCCGGTGCTCGACACCCGCATCGAACGCCCCGGCGACGACCGCGTCGCGGTGTTCTCCGGCCAGGTGCAGGACGAACAGGGCAAGTACAACCTCAGCAACCTGGCCAGCCATGGCGTGCCGCAACCGGAACAGGAACAGGTGCTGCGGCGCCTGCTGGCGCTGCAGCGCCTGCCGGACACGCTGGCCACGCGCATCATCGGGATCATCGCCGCCAGCCAGCCACCGGCGCAGCCGGCCGACGCCCCCACCCCGGCGCAGGGCGGCCAGACGCCGCAGGCGCGCGCGCCCCTGCCGCGCGGCATTGACGACGTCAGCGCACTGCTTGGCCTGGAACCGGCCCCGCGCAACGCCCTGCGCCGCACGATGACGGTGCTGCCGGTGGCCACCAACGTCAACGTCAATACCGCGCCGCCCGAGGTCATCGCGGCGCTGGTGCCCGGCCTGTCGCTCAGCCAGGCGCGCGCCTTGACCGGCGAGCGCGATCGCGGCAATTGGTTCAACAACAACGGCGACTTCGCCAACCGCCTGGCCGCCACCGGCGTCAAGACCCCGGCGCCGGCCGTAACTACGGCCAGCGGCTGGTTCCTGGCCAGCGGCGCGGTCGTTTACGAACGGGCCCGCGTCTCGATGCAGGCGCTGATCCGCAGCGCGCCGCCGGCCGCGCCCGACACCCTCTGGACGAGAGAGAATCCTTGAAGAACTCCCTGCGCATCGCGCTGGTCCCCCTGGCCGAACTCGGCCCCGGTTCCCTGCTGCCCTATGCCTGGTTCGACCGCCGCGGCCGTTGCGCGCGCCAGGGCGAACTGAGCCTGCAGGCCCTGGGGCAGGCCTATCCGCAAGCCGCCTGCGAGGCCGTGCTGCATCCTGGCGACGTCATCACCGCCACAGTGCAGGTGCCCGCCGTGGCCAAGGCCCGCTTCGCCGCCGCCGTGCGCGGCGCGCTCGAACCGCTGGTGCTGAGCGACCTGGACGACCTGGCCATCGGCCACGGCCCGCGCGCCGCCGACGGCCTGGTGCCGCTGGCCTGGGCGCCGCGCGCCGCGGTGCGCCACGCCTGGCACCTGCTGAACGCGCAGGGCCTGCGCACCCGCGCCCTGATCGCGCCGCAGACGCTGGCGCCGGACGAGACGGCGCCGCTGCGAGACCCGGCCGACCCACGCTGGCTCGCGCCCTCGCCATCGTGGTCGCTGGCCATGCCGCAACTGGCGCCCGCGCGTGTCTCGCGCTGGCGGCCGGTCTGGCGCTGGGGCGCGGCCGCCGCGGTGGTATGGATCGGCGGCTTGAACCTGCATGCCGCGCAACTGCGCGGCGAGGCCCAGACGCTGCGCGACGACATGCGCCGCCAGGTGCAGGCGGCGTTTCCCGCGATCCCCGTGATCCTGGACCCGGCGCGCCAGGCGCAGCAGGGGCTGGACGCGCTGCGCAGCCGCCGCGGCGGCGCCAACACCGGCGACTTCCTGCCCCTGGCGCGCGCCGCTGCCCAGACACTACCGTTTGCCGCCGACAACGTCGCGCGGCTGTCGTACAGCGACCAGGCGCTGACCCTGCAACTGGCCGACACCGGCGCCCAGGCGCAGCGCGTGGCCGAAACCCCGGCGCTGATCCAGCAGGCCGCCACACAGGGCCTGAAGCTGGAACGGGGCGATACCGACAACACCTGGCGCATCACGCGCAGCCAACCATGACACTGATCGAACGCCTGGGCGCCCGCTGGCGCGCCACCTGCAAACCCCTGGCCCCGGCCGCCGACCGCGCGCGCCAGCGCTACCAGGCGCTGGCGCCGCGAGAACGGCGGCTGGTCACCGGCGCCGGCCTCCTGCTGGCGCTGGCGCTGGTCTTCACGCTGCTGGTCGAACCCGCGCTCGATACGGCGCGCACGCTGCGCGAGGAGCTGCCGCGCCTGCGTGGCCAGGCCGCCCTCGTGGCCGACCTGACCACCCAGGCGGCGGCCCTGCGCAAACATGCCGCCGCGCCCGCCACCGCCCTGCCGACCGCGGCCGATCTCGGCGCCAGCCTGGCACGCGCCGGCCTGCCGGCCGATCACTGGACGCTGGAACCGCCCGGCCAGGGCGACAGCGTCACGCTGGCCGTGACCGAACTGCCGGCATCGGCGTTGCTGCGCTGGCTGGAAGACAGCACCGCCGACTGGGGGCTGGCGGTCAGGCAGGTCGCCTTGACGCGCGCCACCAATGCCAATGGCCGGCCGCTGCCGGGCCTGGTCAATGGCCGCGTCACGCTGGCCCTGCCGGCGCGCTCCTGATGCGCTGGCCTCGTCTGCCCAAGCACAGCGGCCTGGCGCTGGCCTGCGCCGCCAGCGCCGCGATTGGCGCGATCGCCGTCTTGCCGGCGCGCTGGCTGCTGGCCTGGCTACCCGCCGATGCTCCGGTAGCGCTGGCCGATGCCGGCGGCACGATCTGGAACGGCAGCGCCTGGATCGCGCTGGGTCCGCCCGGCGCGCGCCGCATGCTGCCGCAGGCCGTGCATTGGCAATGGCATTGGTCTTCCTTGACGCTGGAACTGTCGCATCCCTGGCTGCAGGGTCCGCTGCGCGCCAGCCTGGACGGCGGCGGGGTCAGCCTGTCGGCGCAATCGCTGCGCCTGCCGGCCACGGTATTGCCGGCGCTGGGCGCGCCCTGGAACACACTCGCCCCCGAAGGCACGGTCGAAGTCCGGTGGCAGGCGCTGCGCCTGGGCGCGGCGCTGCCCGATGCGCCGCTGGCCGAATTGCGCTGGCGCGATGCCGCCACCGCCCTGTCGCCGCTGGCCCCGATCGGCACCTATGTGTTGCGGCTGCGGGGCAATGGCCGCGCCGGCGCCACCTTGGCGCTCAGCACCGAAAGCGGTCCGCTGGCAGTCACCGGCCAGGGCAGCCTCACCGCGCGCGGCGTGCGCTTCCAGGGCCAGGCGAGCTTTGCCGCCTCGGCCAGTCCAGCCGACCGCGCGGCGCTCGATGGCCTCATGTCGACCCTGGGCCGGCGCAGCCGCGACACGGTGGTATTCGGCACCGGCAAGTAACGCCGCCAAGGCCGGCGCCGCGGACCGCGTGTTGCACACCAGCCACGCGCATGCCTTTGCCAGACCGATTCACACACCCTCGCGCGCGGCGGTTGCACGGAATCTCGGACCGGCTCTCGATTGACGCAAAAATTCATAAAACATAACGTTTTGAATGATTTTTGCAGCCGTGGTTTTCCGCCTTTCCTTCATGCCGTACCGCCCCGTTTCCCTCCGGCGCCCTGCGCGCCAACCCCAGCCGGCCGCGCCCGCCGGATCGATGGCGCGCGGCCAGGCGGCCCGCGGTTCCTGTCCCTTCTGAACACGCCATGACCGGGGCAATGCCCCGCGTGCCTGGCGGTGCCTGCCTCCTGGAACCCGCCCATCCGATGCCTTCATCCATGCCTTCCGTCTTTCCTTCCCGCACGCCTGTCCGACTCGCCGCATTGGCCGCGGCCCTGACCGCCGCCTGGGCCGCCCAGGCCCAGAACGCCCCGGCCAGCGCCGCTCCCATGCTGGCCCCGATCACCGTCATCGACCGCTCCAACCAGGCCTCGACGCGGCCCGGCGCGCTGCGCGACGAACTCGTCAAGACCGAATCCATCAGCGAACGCGCCATCGAGAAAGCGGGCGCCACCAACGTCAACGAAGCGCTCGACAAGAATCCCGGCATCGCCGTCCAGGTCGAATGCTCGATCTGCAACGTCCGCAACATCCTGCTCAACAACCTGCCCGGCCGCTACACCACATTGATGATCGACGGCGTGCCGATCTTTTCCTCGGTTTCCTCGGCCTACGGGCTGGACAGCGTCAGCGTCTACGGGGTCGAGCGCATTGACGTGGCGCGCGGCGCCGGCGCCAGCCTGATCGCGCCCGAAGCCCTGTCCGGCTCGGTCAACATCGTCACCAAGCGCCCCACCGAGGCCGAGAACCGCGCCCGGCTGCAGATCGGCAGCTATGGCTCGCGCCAGGGCGATGCCTACCTGGCGCGGCCATTCGCGGGCGGCGCCATCACCGCGACGCTCAACTACAACACGCACGATTCCGTCGATGCCGACCACAACGGCATCTCCGAGTACACCGGCTACGACCGCCGCCTGGGCGGCATCGGCTTCTTCCTGGACGACGCCGGCGGCTTCAAGGTGCGCGGCCGGCTCGACGTGGTCAACGAAAAGCGCGGCGGCGGCGCCCTCGGCACGGATTATTCGGCCATCAAGCACAGCACCACGGGCAATCCCTTCGACTGGCGCGGCGGGGTGCATGGCTCGCCCGACCGCGACGGCTGGGTCAATCCCGCCGACGGCAGCATCCAGGCCTACGACAAAGGTCCCGGCGGCGATCGCGGCGGCCGTGGCGGCATGTCCGAGATCATTTTCACCGACCGCGTGCAGTTCCTCTCCACCGGTGAAAAGCGCTTCGGCGACAGCCTGCTGCGGCTGGCCGTGGGCGCGGCCGAGCACAAGCAGGACAGCTTCTACGAGCTGGCCACCTACATCGCCCGCCAGAAGCAGTACTATGCCGAGGCCAGCTGGCAGACGCCGATCGCGGGCTGGCTGACCACCCTGGGCGCCAACTTCCGCTATGAAGACCTGCGCAGCCACGGCAGCATGGAAGACGGCACCCCAGTAAGCGGCGTCGACGACTACACCTACCGCACCCCGGCCCTGTTCTTGCAGGCCTACCGCGCGCTGCTGGACGACGCGCTCGAGATCAACGGGTCCGTGCGCTACGACCGCCACAACGTCTTCGGCGGCATCACCTCGCCGCGCCTGAACGCGCTCTACCACCATAGCGACCGGCTCTCGAGCCGCTTGAGCGTCGGCAAGGGGTTCCGCGCGCCCACCAGCTTCTTCGAGCAGGAACACGGCATCCTCAACACCATCCGCATCGACCGCCAGATCACCAAGCCCGAAGAATCGCTCAACGCCAGCTACGCGCTCAACTACGCCGACGACCGCCTCGCGGTGACCGGCTCGTACAACTACAACCGCATCAAGAACTTCGCCATGCTCGACCCCGACCAGCACGACGCGGACGGCAACGACATCACGCTGTTCTCCAGCTCCGGCCAGCCGGTCATCGTGCAGGGCGTGGACCTGACGATGTCCTACCTGCTGACGCCGGCCCTGAGCGTGATGGCGGCGGCCGAGGCGTTCAACTACCGCTTCCCCGCCAAGACGCTGACCTTCGCGCGTCCCAACGCCAAGGCCTACCTGGGCCTGGACTACGATCGCGGCAACTTCGACTTCAACGCCAAGCTGGTCTGGACCGGCCCGATGAACCTGCGCAAGTTCCACGACGACGGCTCGGGCCAGCAGAACCGCTACAACCTGGACGGCACGCCCAAGCGCGAGAAAAGCCCCGGCTTCTTCACCCTCGACCTGCGGGGCGAGTACGCCGTCAACAAGCACTTCACGCTCTACGCCGGGGTCGACAACCTGTTCGACTACAAGCAGTCCGACAAGGAAAGCGCCCTGTTCGTCAACGGTGACGGCGACCTCGACGTCATCCAGTTGTGGGGTCCCAGCCGCGGACGCTACCTGTACGCCGGCACCAAGCTGAGCTTCTGATGCGCCGCATTCTCCCGAGGGCCTGCCTGGCGCTGTGCGCGGCGCCCCTGATCGCCGGCGCCGAGTCCTGGCCGGCGGGGCCGGCGTGGGACTTTTCGCTGCCCGCGCTGGACGGCGGCCGCTTCGTGCGGCTGGCAGCCCTGCCCGGGCCGGTGCTGGTCAACTTCTGGAGCCGCGATTGCCCGCCGTGCGTCACCGAACTGCCGCGGCTGCAACGCTTCGCCGACGCCCATCCGGCGTGGACGGTGCTGCTCGTCAGCACCGACAGCCCGGCCGCCGCCACCGAATTCGTGCAACGCCAAGGCGTGCGCCTGCCGGTGCTGCGCCCAGGCGCCAACGTCGCGGCCCTGATGCGCGCCGCCGGCAACCGCGGCGGCGCCCTGCCCTTCACCGTGGCAACCCGGATCGGGCGCATCTGCGCGGGGCAACTCGGCGCCCTGTCCGGCGCGGACCTGCAACGCATCGCCCGCGGCTGTGAGGCGGCGCCGGCCAAGCCGGCCGCGACAACGCGCTGAACCGCCCCGGCGCGCCGCGCACTCACGCGTCGCGCGTCACCCGCAGGATCTCTTCCGGCGACGTTTCCCCGCTTTGCACCCAGCGCGCACCATCCTCGCGCATGCTCAGCATGCCCGCGGCGCTGGCAGCGCGGCGTAGCTCGCGTTCGTCGCTGCCCTCGTGGATCAGGCGGCGCGCCGCGTCATCGACCGTGAACAGTTCATGGATGCCGGAACGGCCCGCATAGCCCGTATGGTTGCAGGCCTCGCAGCCAACCGGCTGGAATACCCGCGCGCCATCCTGCATCGCCGGCCTCTTGCAGGCCGGGCACAGCTTTCGCACCAGGCGCTGGGCCAGCACGCCCAGCAGCGACGACGACAACAGAAAGGGCTCCACGCCCATGTCGGTCAGGCGCGTCACCGCCGACACCGCGTCGTTGGTGTGCAGCGTGGCCAGCACCAGGTGGCCGGTGAGCGAGGCCTGCACAGCGATCTGGGCGGTCTCCAGGTCGCGGATTTCACCGATCATGATGACGTCCGGGTCCTGCCGCAGGATGGCCCGCAGCGCCAGCGCGAAACTCATGTCGATCTTGGCGTTGACCTGGGTCTGGCTGATGCCGGGCAGGTCGTACTCGATCGGATCTTCCACGGTCAGAATATTGCTGGTGGAGGCATCCAGCCGGCTCAACGCCGCATACAGCGTGGTGGTCTTGCCGCTGCCGGTGGGCCCGGTCACCAGCACAATGCCGTGCGGCTGGCGGATCAGGCGGTCGAGCTGGCGCAGCACGCCGGGCGCCATGCCCAGCTTCTCCAGCTGCAGCCGGCCGGCTTCCTTGTCCAGCAGGCGCAGCACCGCGCGCTCGCCGTGGCCGGTGGGCAGAGTCGATACGCGCACGTCGATCGGCCTGCCGCCCACCCGCAGCGCGATGCGGCCATCCTGCGGCAGGCGCTTTTCGGCGATGTCCAGGTGCGCCATGATCTTGATGCGCGAGATCAGCGCCGCGTGCAGCGCCTTGCGCGGCGAGACCACGTCGCGCAGCGTGCCGTCGACGCGATAGCGCACCACCGAGTGGGTCTCGAACGGCTCGATGTGGATATCGCTGGCGCCATCGCGCGCCGCCTGCGCGAACAGCGCGTTGATCATGCGGATCACCGGCGCGTCGTCCTGCGCATCCAGCAGGTCGGCCACCTCGGGCATATCCTGCAACAGGCGGTCCAGGTCGATCTCGTTTTCGGCCACGCCCATCACCGAGGCAGCGTCCTCGGCGTGGCTGTAGGCCGCCGCCAGCAGGGTTTCCAGCGCCTCGTCGTCGACCTGCGCGACGGCGATATCGCCATGGCAGCGGCGGATCTCGCGCACCGCCCAGTCCGGGGTGCGCGGGCTGACGGTCAACTGCGCGTGGCCGGCGCGCAGCGACAGTACCGCCCGCTGCGTCCGCGCCCACGCATAGGGCAAGGGATGCGCGCTCATAGATGCGAGACCAGTTCGCCCTTGAAGCCCAGTTCCTTGAGCAGCGCGGTGGCGGTCGAAATGGTGCCGGGGTCGCGCGACACCTGGCTGCGCACCACGTAGCCCATGCCGCCGGGCCCGGGCTGCACGTAGGCCTGCAGGCCGCTGGCCTGGACCCGCCGGGCGATGCCGTCGGCCTCGCCGCGCGTCTTGACCGAAGCGAACTGCAAGGTCGCGCTGCTGGTATCGACCTCGCCATACAGCGAAGCGGGATCGCGCGCCACGCTCACGCCCAGCGGCAGATTGGCGCGGATCGGCAGCGACGGATCGCTGGTCTGGCGCGCGGCCGGATACTGGCGCACCGCGAACGACTCGACCGTGACCGGCGGCGGCCGCCGCATGGTCTCGGCCAGGTGCTCGGGCCGCATGTCATAAGCATTGTTCGACACCGACGGCGCCGCCCCCGGCGGCGGCAGCATCGGCGCCTGCATGTCCGGCAACAGCCAGTGCCCGCCCGGCTGCGCAATGCCCTGGGCACGGCGCATGTAGTCGTAGCGGTCCATCGTCACGCCCGCGCTCTGGCGCGCATCGCGCACCACGTATGGCCGCAGGAACACCATCAGGTTGGTCTTGGTGCGCTTGCGGCTGTCGTACTTGAACAGCGAGCCCAATACCGGAATCGAACTCAGGCCCGGCACATTGTTGGAGGTCAGCGTCACGTTGTCTTCCAGCAGGCCGCCCAGCACGATGATCTGGCCGTCGTCGATCAGCACGCTGGTGTCGATGGCGCGCTTGTTGGTGACGATGCCGGTAGTGGCCGTCGAACGGCTCTCGTCGATGCTGCTGACTTCCTGGTAGATGTCCAGCTTGACCGCGCCACCTTCGGAAATCTGCGGCCGGATGTTCAGCTTCAGGCCGACGTCCTCGCGCTGGATGGTCTGGAACGGGTTGTTGTTGTTGCCGCCGCTGGTGACATACTGCCCGGTCACGAACGGCACCGTCTTGCCCACCAGGATGCTGGCTGACTGGTTGTCCAGCGTCAACAGGTTCGGCGTGGACAGGATGTTGGCCTCGCCGCTGTTCTGCATGGCGCGGGCCAGCACGCCCAGGTTGATGACCTTGTTGCCCAGTACGTCGACCGTGCCCTTGACCAGGCCCAGGCTCAGCCCGCTGCCCAGCGCGTCGATCGAGGTCGGGCCGCTGCCCGACAGGCCGCTGCCGCCCAGGTTGGTGCCGCCGATGAAGCTGGTGCCGCCGCTGTTGATGTTGCCGGCGCCCGTCATCCACTGGATGCCGAACTCGGCCGCCGCCTGTTCGCTGACCTCGACGATCAGGCTCTCGACCAGCACCTGCGCGCGGCGCTGGTCGAGCTGGTCGATCACTTCGCGCAGGCTGCGGTACAGCGGTTCGGGCGCCGCGATGATCAACGAATTGGTGGCCGGATCCGCCTGGATCGTCGCGCCACCGGCGGAATACGACACCGCCTGGTTGCCGGAATCGTCGCGCGCGATGCGGTCCTGATCGCCCGACAGGCCGCCCTTGGCGCTGCCGGATGCGTTCGAGTTGGAAGACATGCCCAACCCGGAACTGGCGTTGCCGCCGGACCCTTGCGCCGGCCGGTTGCCGCCGCCCTGGCCGACGGCGCCGCCGCTGCCGCCCGCCGGGTTCGCGCCCGGCGCCGAGTTGGCCTGCCCGGTCAACAGCCCGCCCAGCACTTCGGCGATGCGCGTGGCCTGGGCATTGCGCATGTAGACCACGTGCAGATTGCCGGAGCGGTTCTGCTGCGCGTCCAGCTTCATGATCAGGTCGCGCGCCAGGCGCGTGCGCGCCGGGCTGCCCGCGCGGATCAGCACGCTATTGCTGCGCGGATCGGCCACCACGGCGATGCGCTGCGTCGGGTCGCTGCTCTGCGTATCCAGCAATTGCGACGCCAGGATGGCGATGTCCGACGCAATGCCCGAGCGCACCGGCACCACATCGGTGTCGATCGAACTGGGCACGTCGATGCGCGCGATCACGGCCGCGATACGCTCGAGGTTGTCGGCATAATCGGTCACCACCAGCGTGTTGTTGCCGGGGTATGCATTGATGGGATTGTTGGGCGGCACCATCGGGCGCAGCACCGGCACCAGGTTGGCCGCGTTCTCGTACTTCAACGGGAATACGCGCGTCAGCATCTCGCCGCTATTGCCGGAACCGCCACGCGCGAAGGCCGCGACCGGCACCGGTCCCTTGGCCGCGCCGCCCGAGGCGGGCGCGGGCCGCGTATCGCCCACCACCGCGCTGCCCTGCAGCTTGGCATCGGCCTCGGGCACCACGCGCGTCACGCCATCCACATCGACAATGGCGAAACCCTGCAGCCGCAGCGCGCCGGTCAGCATCGACAGCGCCTGGGCGCTGTCGACCGGCCGGTCCGACACCAGCGTGAGCTTGCCCTTCACCCGGGGATCCACCAGGAAATTGCGCTTGGTGAACAGCGACAGCGCACGCAACACGGCGGGGATATCCGTGTCGACGAAGTTCAGGCTGACGCGATTGTCCGCCTGTTGAGCATGGGCCTTGCCGGCCATGGGTCCGAGTTGGCTTGCCGCGAGCAAGACCGCAAGGCTGAGTTGCGCGATGTGACGCATGACGAGATGTGCCTGAGACGTGAAGTCGTGTGAAAAAACGTGAAAGCGCGTCGGAGTATACGGGGTGACACTGCAACACTACGGTCATAATCGAAAGGCAAGGTGACGGGCTGCAAAGCCTTTATTTATGCGCCTTTGCGCCAACCGGCGCAGGCCCGCCGACCCCTCTCACCATGCCATCCTTTCGTTACGAAGCGACTGACGCGCTCGGCAAAATCGTGCAAGGCACGATCGATGCCGACAGCGAGCGCGGCGCCCGCAACCAGCTGCGCGGCCGCGGCCTGCTGCCGCTTTCCACCTCGCCCGCGGCGCGCGCCGAGGGGCTCGGCGCGGCGTTGCGCACGCGCCTGTCGGACGCCGACCTGGCCTGGCTCACGCGCCAGCTCGCCAGCCTGCTTGCCGCGCGCCTGCCACTGGACGCGGCCCTCGGCGCCACGCTGGAACAAGCGGAAAAAAAACACATCGCCACCACGCTCGAAGGCGTGCGCGACGATGTACGCGCGGGCCATCGCCTGTCCGCCGCGCTGGCCTCGCGTCCGCGCGACTTCCCCGAGATCTACCGCGCCTTGATCGGCGCCGGCGAAGAATCCGGCGATCTGGCGCAGGTGATGGAAAAACTGGCGGACTACATCGAAGAGCGCAACACCCTGCGCAGCAAGGTCATGACGGCATTCATCTACCCCGCCGTGGTCGCCTGCGTCTCGGTCATCATCGTGATCTTCCTGCTGGGCTACGTGGTGCCGCAGGTGGTGTCCGCCTTCAACCACGCCAAGCAGCAGCTGCCGCTGCTGACCCGCATCATGCTGGCCCTGTCGGACTACGTGCGCGACTGGGGCCTGGCCACCGGCGCCGCCATCGCGCTGGCCATCATGTTGTGGCGCTACTCCCTGCGCGTGCCCGCCGCGCGCCGCGCCTGGCATGCCCGCGTGCTGCGCCTGCCGCTGGCCGGCCGCTTCGTGCTCGGCGTCAACGCCGCCCGCTTCGCTTCGACCCTGGCCATCCTCTGCGGCAGCGGCGTCGCCCTGCTCACCGCCCTGGACGCCGCCCGCCGCACCCTCGGCAACGACGTGCTGCGCGGCGCCGTCGACGAGGCGGCGGCGCGCGTGCGCGAAGGCGCCTCGCTGTCGGCCTCGCTGGCGGCGCAGAAAGCCTTCCCGTCGCTGCTGATCCACCTGATCGCCAGCGGCGAAAAAACCGGCCAGTTGCCCGAACTGCTGGAGCGGGGCGCCCAGAACCTGTCACGCGACCTGGAACGCCGCGCCATGGCCATGACCGCCCTGCTCGAACCCGCGCTGATCCTGCTGATGGGCGGCTTCGTGCTGTTGATCGTGCTGGCCGTGATGATGCCGATCCTGGAGATGAACCAGTTGATCCGGTAGGCGCGCAAAGAAGGCGCCAACGCGACTGTCCCGGGCGCGCGCCGCGCGCGGCCAAACGCAGGCGGCCACCGCGGCAACGCGTCAATTCTCAAAGGTGGCTGCCCGGCGGGCGGCCCAGGAACGCACCGGCCAACGCAAAAAAACTTCGGGGGGCCATTGCAGCCCCCCGAACGTCAAGCAAGCGATTTCAGGCGCGGATCAAAGCGCCTCTTCGTCGCTCTCCCCGGTCCGAATCCGGATGGCCTGCTCGACCGGCGTCACGAAGATCTTGCCGTCGCCAATCTTGCCGGTGCGGGCGGCCTTCACCACCGCCTCGATCGCCGCCTCGACCTGGTCATCCGGCAGCACCACCTCGACACGGATCTTCGGCAGGAAATCCACCACATACTCCGCCCCGCGGTACAGCTCGGTATGCCCTTTCTGGCGCCCGAACCCCTTCACTTCGGTCACGGTCAGGCCGCTGACGCCGACCTCGGCCAGCGCCTCGCGGACTTCGTCGAGCTTGAAGGGTTTGATGATGGCGGTGACTTGTTTCACGTTGGTCGTCCTGATTGTTCGATCTGTTGCGGCGCCCGGGATGAATTGTCGGACCAGGGCGCGATGATTGAGAGAATACCACCGGCGCCCGGCCCGCCAAGCCCGGCCTTGCCCGTGCCGGGAAAACCCGCAGGCCCGCCGCGCCGTTCAGCCTGGCGGCGCTTGGTCCGGAATCCGGTCGGCATCGCGCATCCACACCACCGACTCGGAATCGCTCGGGGCGCGCCAGTCGCCGCGCGGCGACAGCGACCCGCCCGACCCCACCTTGGGCGCGTTCGGCACGCAGGTACGCTTGAACTGGCTGAGGCGGAAGAACCGGTCCAGAAATATCTTGAGATTGCGCTTGATCGCTGCCAGGTCGTATTGGTTGCGCGCCACATGGCCGCCTTCCGGCCAGGCGCCGGCATCACGGTCGCGCCAGGCCGCCAGCGCCAGGAACGCCACCTTGGTCGGCGCGAAGCCGTAGCGCAGCGTGTAGTACAGGTTGAAATCCTGCAACTCGTAGGGGCCGATGGTGTCTTCGCTTTTCTGGGTCGGCTTGCCGTCGTCGCCGCCCGGCACCAGTTCGGGGCTGACATCCGTGCCCAGCACGTCCAGCAGCACGGCCGCGCCGGCCTCGCCCAGACGGCCGGATTCGGCCACCCAGCGCACCAGATGCGTGATCAGCGTCTTGGGCACGCTGGCGTTGACGCTGTAGTGCGACATGTGGTCGCCCACGCCGTAGGTGCACCAGCCCAGCGCCAGCTCGCTCAGGTCGCCCGTGCCGATGACGATGGCGTTGTTGAAATTGGCGATACGGAACAGGTGGTTGGTACGCTCGCCGGCCTGCACGTTCTCGAAGGTGATGTCGTACACCGGCTTGCCGTCGGCATAGGGATGGCCGAGATCCTTGAGCATCTGCAGGCAACTGGGGCGGATGTCGACCTCGGAGGCCGTGCAACCCACCACCGCCATCAGCTGGCGCGCCTGATGCAGCGTGCGCGTGCTGGTGGCAAAACCCGGCATGGTCACGGCCAGGATATTGGCGCGCGGCAGCCCCAGCGTATCCATGGCCTGGGCGCAGACCAGCAGCGCATGGGTCGAGTCCAGCCCGCCCGAGATGCCGATGACCACCTTGGACATGCCACTGGCCGACAGCCGCTGCGCCAGCGCCTGCACCTGGATGTTGTAGACCTCCTTGCAGCGCGCGTCCCGGCGCCGGGCGTCGGCCGGCACGTAGGGAAAGCGCGCCACGCGCCGCTCCAGCGGCAGCTCGGTGTCCTCCAGCGGCGCCGCCACCGGCACCCGCACCGGGCGGAACTTGCGCACTTCGTCGCGATGGCGCCGCGCCGAGTGACCGAAGGTGGTCTGGTGCATGCGCTCGCGCGACAGGCGCTCCAGGTCCACATCGGAGAACAACAGGTGCGATTCGTTCAGGAAGCGTTCGGACTCGCCCAGCAGCTCGCCGTTTTCGTAGATCAGGGCCTGGCCGTCCCAGGCCAGGTCGGTGGACGATTCGCCCCGGCCGGCTGAGGTATACATGTAGGCCGCCAGGCAGCGCGCCGACTGCTGCGCCACCAGTTGGTGGCGGTAGGCCGACTTGCCGACCACGATGTTCGAGGCCGACAGGTTCACCAGCACCGTGGCGCCGGCCAGCGCCGCGAACGAGGACGGCGGGATCGGGACCCAGACGTCTTCGCAGATTTCGACGTGGAACTGGAACAACGGCAGCTTTTCCATCTGGAACAGCAGCTCGGCGCCGAACGGCACGGTCTGCTCCAGCAGGCGGATCTCGGTGGCGACGGCGCAATCGGCCGCGCTGAACTGGCGCGCTTCGTAGAACTCGCTGTAGTTGGGCAGGTAGCTCTTGGGCACCACGCCCAGGATGCGGCCCCCGGCGATCACCACGGCGCAGTTATACAGCTGGTGCGCCACCCGCAGCGGCGCGCCGACGATGACGGCGATGTCCAGTTCGGCCGTGGCCCGCGCCACCTGGTCCAGCGCCGCCTCGCAGGCATCCAGCAGGGCCTTCTGGTGGAACAGGTCGTCGCAGGTGTAGGCCGACAGGCCAAGTTCGGGAAACGCCACCAGCACGGCGCCGCCCTGGGCCGCCTGCTGCGCCAGCGCGATGGTCTGCGCGGCGTTGAAGGCGGGATCCGCCACCCGGCATTCGGGCACGCCCACGGCGACCCGGGCGAAGCCGTGGGAATACAGATTGAAAAACGGGTTCGACATCGGATCTATCGCCTGGGGCGCCTTGATACGGAACGGGCCTGCTTCAGGCCCGGGGAATCCAACCGGGCCATTATCTCACGGCGTCAGGCGCCGGACGGCGGCGCCTGGCGCGCCGCATCGGACGGGTGTTGTGCCTGTTCGGCGGCCAGCGCGGCCTGGATGGCGCCGTCGCGCAGGGACCTGCCCATGGCGCCGATATCCGCGCCCGACGGTTGCTGGTACAGCCGCAGCCCCAATTCCGGCAGGATCGCCAGCAGATGGTCGAAGATATCGCCCTGGATGCGCTCGTACTCGACCCAGGCGGTAATCGCGGTAAAGCAATAGACCTCGACCGGGATGCCATCGGCGGTGGGTTCCATCATGCGCACCATCATCGCCATGTCCTGGCGCACCTCGTCGTTCTGCTTCAGGTAGGCCAAGGCATAGGCGCGGAAGGTGCCGATATTGGTCAGCCGGCGGCGATTGGCCGGCACGCTGGCCAGCTCGCCCATGGTCTGGTTGGCCTGGGCAATGTCCTGGGTCTTGACCCGCAGGTAGTCGTGCAACAGCCGGAAGCGCATCAGGCGCTGGGCCTCTTCGTCGCTCAGGAAGCGCACGCTGCCGGCGTCGATGCGCAGGGTGCGCTTGATGCGCCGGCCGCCGGACTCGAACATCTGGCGGTAGTTGCGGTAACTCTCGGAAAACAGCTTGTAGGTCGGCACCGTGGTGACAGTGTTGTCCCAGTTCTGCACCTTGACCGTGTGCAGGGCGATGTCCTTGACGAAACCGTCGGCATTGGACTGCGGCATCTCGATCCAGTCGCCGATGCGCAGCATATCGTTGCTGGTGAGCTGGGTGCTGGCCACCAGCGACAGCAGCGTGTCCTTGAACACCAGCAACAGCACCGCCGACAGCGCGCCCAGACCGGAGATCATCCACAGCGGCGAGCGGTCGATCAGAATCGACAGCACCAGCACCGTGCATACCGCCATCAGGATCAGCTTGCTGATCTGGATGTAGCCCTTGATCGAGCGGGTCTGCGCCCGCGTGGTGGCCGAATAGGTGTCCTGCCAGGCGCTCAATACCCCGGAAAACGCCACGAACACGCAGATCCAGGCGCCAGCGTGCGCCAGCCGCCCGACCAGGGAGGCGGCCTTCTCGACGTGCGGCACCAGGTCGATGCCCACCGACACCACCGCGAACGGCACCGCGTACCAGAAGTTCTGGTACGCGCGGCGGCGCTGCAGGGCCGTGTCCCAGGCTTCGTGGCCGCTGACCACCAGCAGCCGGTGCGCCAGCAGCAGCACCACCCGCGCGACCACCCACTGGACGAACAGCGCGATCAGGATCAGCACGCCGATGCCGACCAGCGTTTGCGCCCACGGCTGGTGTGGCATGTAGGTATCGAGTTCGGTGGCCAGCTGTTCCCATTCCATGGGCATAGGTCGTGTGCTCTCTTCTGATGTGCGGATGAGGTCGGGCGGCGCGCGGCCCGGCTTGCAGGGGCCCCGGCCGCTGGATATGACCCTGAATTATCCGACAACTCGGGCCGGCGCAGGTTTCCAGCGGCAACAGCGCGCGCCGGGCGCGCGGCCCCGGCCCGCCGCGATTCGTCAGCCGCCCGGGGCAGGCCCTATAATCCCCGCCATCATGGCAAACACTCCCTCCCCCGATCAAGACCAGTTCGCCAACAAGGCGCAGGCCTGGTCCGCCCGGTTCTCGGAACCGGTTTCCGAACTCGTCAAACGCTACACGGCGTCCGTGGACTTCGACAAGCGCCTGGCGCGCGTCGACATCCAGGGTTCGCTGGCGCACGCCGACATGCTGGCGGCCCAGGGCATCATCGGCGCCCAGGACCTGGCCGACATCCAGCGCGGCATGGCCCAGATCCTGGCCGAAATCGACGCCGGCAGCTTCCAGTGGCTGCTCGACCTCGAAGACGTGCACCTGAACATCGAAAAGCGCCTGGTCGAGCTGGTCGGCGATGCCGGCAAGCGCCTGCACACCGGCCGCTCGCGCAACGACCAGGTGGCCACCGACATCCGCCTGTGGCTGCGCGGTGAAATCGACACCCTGATCGACCTGCTGCGCCAGTTGCGCCACGCCCTGGCCACGGTGGCGCTGGACAACGCCGCCACCATCATGCCCGGCTTCACCCACCTGCAGGTGGCCCAGCCCGTCACTTTCGGTCACCATCTGCTGGCGTATGCCGAGATGTTCGGCCGCGACGCCGAGCGCCTGGCCGACTGCCGCCGCCGCGTCAACCGCCTGCCGCTGGGCGCCGCCGCCCTGGCCGGCACCTCGTTCCCGATCGACCGCGAACGCGTCGCCAAGACCCTGGGCTTTGACGGCGTCTGCCGCAACTCGCTCGACGCCGTCTCCGACCGCGACTTCGCCATCGAGTTCTGCGCCGCCGGCGCGCTCATCATGACGCACGTCTCGCGCCTGTCCGAAGAACTGGTGCTGTGGATGAGCCCGCGCGTCGGCTTCATCGACCTGGCCGACCGTTTCTGCACCGGCAGCTCGATCATGCCGCAGAAGAAGAACCCCGACGTGCCCGAGCTGGCGCGCGGCAAGACCGGCCGTGTCAACGGCAACCTGGTCGCCCTGCTGACCCTGATGAAGGGCCAGCCCCTGGCCTACAACAAGGACAACCAGGAAGACAAGGAAGGCCTGTTCGACACCGTCGACACCGTGCGCGATACCCTGACCATCTTCGCCGACATGGCCGCCGGCATCCAGGTCAAGGCCGATAACATGCGCGCCGCCGCGCTGCAGGGCTTTGCCACCGCCACCGACCTGGCCGACTACCTGGTCAAGCGCGGCGTGCCGTTCCGCGATGCCCACGAAGTGGTGGCCCATGCCGTGCGCGACTGCGAACAGCGCGGTTGCGACCTGGCCGACTTGTCGCTGGACGAGCTCAAGGCCTATCACGCGACCATCGGCGATGACGTGCACCAGGTGCTGACGCTGGAAGGCTCGGTCGCCGCGCGCAAGCACGTGGGCGGCACCGCCCCCGAGCGCGTGGCCGAGGAAGCCCGCCGCGTGCTGCAGGAAACGGCGGCGCAGTAAGCCGGCGGCTCCCTGGCAGGAAAGCAGCGGCCCCGGATTACCGGGGCCGTTTTTCATGAATCGCCGCTGTGTGCGACAACGGGGGGAGGCGTCAGACGAGCGAAACCTCCAAACGCCGTCCAAGCTGCTCCAGCGCCGACTCGACCTGCTCGATCCGGGATGCGTGCCGCACATCCAGCAGGCGATCCACTTGCGGCATGTGCACGCCCATGCGGCGAGCCAACTCCGCCTTGCGCACCCCTTGCTGGATCATCTCGTTGGACAGGAACACTTTGCTGGTAACGAGTGCCGGCAAGGTCACCGACGCCTGCCCCGCACGCGCGGAAGACGGCATGGGAATAGGCCGGCGCGCGTCGAAGTAGATTTCGAGCGCCGCCTCGAGCGCTTCGCGGGCGTTGATCCCGGCCTCTCGCTTATCGTCGCCTACTGTGAGGGCTTCCGGGATGTCAGGAAACCGCACGAGCCACGTTCGATTGGAGTCAAGCGTGAGGGTATACGGATAGGTCAGCATTCGAGCCTCCCGGTTACCGAGCTGGGTATAAAGAAGAGAAAGCAGGAGCCGGCCGTCGACCGCATTGAATCCGTCGTTTCATTTCAATCCGAGCTGCTTCTTGATTTCATGTTCAAGGTGCTTACCCATTTCCCTGGAACCAGGGTACGGAAAGATCGTCGTGACACCGTTCAACGTGACCCGGAAATGACTGCTTCCAGAACGATGCGCGACAAAAACCGCGCCTTGCCGCTCGAGCCATTTTTTGAATTCGCTGTATTTCATGGCCCACGCGGCGTACAGACAAGCTTAAACAATAAAGTTGTCTAAGAAAACATAAATGTTGTGCTCGCCAGCTACTGCCATGACGGACTTCCGAAGCGTATCCGCTGGCAAGCCATGCCAGTGGATTAGGCGACGTTTAGCGGAACAAATTACCTGTCACCGCGTGTCATTCCTCGTTGCGGATCTCGCACAAGCGGCGGGGACAGGTTCGCTATGATGGGCGCTTTTCCACTCAGCCCCTCCCCCATGCCAGCCCTGCGCGCGTCCTGGGTCCCGTCGCCCCTGTCCCGTCCGGCCATCCTGGCGGCCGCCTGCCTGCTGGCGCTTGCCGCCCAGCCCACCGCCCAGGCACAGACGGCGCGCAAGCCGTCGCCGTACGAAAACGTGATCGAACCCGTCAAGGCCCGCCCGCTGACGCCCGCCGAGATCGCGGCGCGCAAGGCCGAGGATGCGCGCCGCGGCGGCGCGGCCTTCATGGCCCGGGTCGAGAACGAAGCCGCCTTCCGCCAGTTGGCCCGGGTCTACAACGCCGGCACGCCGCTGGAAATCCCGCACGTGCTGTTCGTGATCGACCGCCAGCGCGATAACCGCATCTATTACCTGGACACGCCGCGCTACGGGCTGCACGAGACGTTCGCGCGCGAGCGGCGCCTGCTGCCGGGCAAGGACCGGGCGGCGCTGACCGCGCAATACAAGGATCCCCACCGCCGCCTGCTGTTCGGCACCCTGAGCTGGCAGCGCGACCTGCCGGGCTACACCTACGAGTTCTGGGAAGGCGACCGCCTCACGCCGGCGCTGCTGAAACTTGCTGACGAGACCGTGGCCCAGAGCTTCTACGCCCCGGTGCGCTTCAAGACCAACTCGACCCTGCACGAGCAGGCCGCCGCCCGCGCGGGGCTGGCGTTCGTGACGCAAGAGGCGCTGCTGCGCGAACAGACCTTCCTGCCGCTGAACCCCGGCAGCGCGCAGGGCCGGCTGCGCATCGTCGCCTCGGTCGAGGCCACGCCCGACCTCAAGCGCGACGACATCGTGGTGCTGGACGAACTGCCGATCGCCATCCCGCCCGTGGCCGGCCTGATCACGCAGCGCCCGTCCACGCTGCTGTCGCACGTCAACCTGCTGGCCAAGGGCTGGGGCATTCCCAACGCCTACGTGCGCGACGCCGCCAGCGCCCTGCGCCAGTACGACGGCCAGTGGGTCACGTTGACGGTCAGCGGCAACGACTACCAGGTGCGTCCCACCGACAGGCCCGCCACCCAACCGCCGGCGACGCCGCCCACGCCGCGCGCGCGGCTGCCCAAGCCGGACCTGACCGTGCGGGCGCTCCAGCCGCTGGATGCCCTGGCCGTGCGCGACAGCCGCCATTGCGGCGTCAAGGCCGCCAACCTGGGCGCGCTGCGGTCGGCCCTGCCGCCGGCCGCCAGCGTGCCGGACGGCTTCTGTATCCCGTTCGCGCAATACGCCGCCTTCATGCAGCGGCTGAACGTGGCGCAACGCCTGGCCGCGCTGGAGCGGCGCCCCGACTTCATCGCCGACGCCGACGTGCGCCGCAAGGAACTGGCGGCGCTGCGCCAGGACATCATGCAGGCCGCGCCCGACGCGGCGCAGGCCCATTCCTGGCGCGCGCTGTGGCAATCGCGCCTGCAAGGCCGCGGCGTATTCGTGCGCAGTTCGTCCAATTCCGAGGACCTGCCCGGCTTCAGCGGCGCCGGGCTGTACACCACGGTGCCCAACGTCACCCAGCCCGAGGCGCTGGCCAAGGCCGTACAGACGGTGTGGGCCTCGGTCTACAACTTCGACGCCTACGAGGCGCGGCGCGCGGCCGGCATCGGCCACGACGCGGTGGTGATGGCGGTGCTGGTGCAACTGGCGGCGCCGTCCGACAGTTCCGGCGTCATGATCACGCGCGACCCGTTCGACGCCAGCCGCCGCCATGTCACCTACCTCTCGGCCAAGCGCGGCCTGGGCATCAAGGTGGTGGAAGGCAAGCGCCAGGCCGAACAGGTGATGTATTCCAGCTGGTCCAAGGCGGTGCAGGTGCTGAGCCGCTCGGCCGAGGACACGCAACTGGTGGCGGACGCCAGCGGCGGCGTGCGCGAGGTGCCGATCGCGCCCGACGCGCGCCAGGTGCTGAACGACGCGCTGGTCGCGCGCCTGGCCGCCGTGGGCCGGCAGGTCAAACAGCGCCTGGGCAAGGTCGACCAGGACATCGAATGGGCGGTGGTCGGCGACCGGATCATCATCCTGCAGGCGCGGCCCTACATCGACGCGCGCCGCTAGCGGACGCACAGGAAAAAGCCGCGGCGGCGGGCAAGACGCCCGCCCACCGCGGCCTCGGATTCACCGCCCCGGCTCAGACGTGCAGCGCGTGCCCCAGCGCCTTGAGCGCGGCTTCCTGCACCGCCTCGCCCAGGGTCGGGTGGGCATGTATCGTGCCCGCCACATCCTCCAGCGTCGCGCCCATTTCGAGCGACTGGCCGAAGGCCGTCGACAACTCCGACACGCCCCGGCCCACCGCCTGCCAGCCCACGACCAGGTGGTTGTCGCGGCGCGCCACCACCCGCACGAAGCCGTCGGTGGATTCCAGCGTCATGGCGCGGCCGTTGGCGGCGAACGGGAACGACGCCGCCAGGCAGTCCAGCCCGGCCGCCTCGGCCTCGGCCGGCGACAGGCCGGCCACCACCACTTCGGGATCGGTGAAGCACACCGCCGGGATCGCGGCCGGCTGGAAGTGGCGGCGCTTGCCCGCCACCAGCTCGGCCACCATCTCGCCTTGCGCCATGGCGCGGTGCGCCAGCATCGGCTCGCCGGCGATGTCGCCAATGGCCCAGACGTCGCGCATGGAAGTGCGGCACTGGTCATCGATGCGCAGCGCGTTGCCCTTGCGGTCCAGCTGCAGGTTTTCCAGGCCCCAGCCTTGCGTGCGCGGACGCCGGCCAACGGCGATCAGCACCCGGTCGGCGGGCAGCGCGGTTTCGGCGCCGCTGGCGTCCTGGATCCGCACCGCCGTGCCGGCGCCATTGAGCCCCAGCACCTTGCGGCCCAGGTGCAGCTCGACGCCCAGCCGGGCCAGCGCGGCCGCCACCGGCTTGGTGAGCTCGGCGTCGTAGGTCGGCAGGATGCGGTCCTGCGCCTCGACCACGGCCACCTCGGCGCCCAGCTTGCGGTACACCGTCCCCAGCTCCAGGCCGATGTAGCCGCCGCCCACCACCACCAGCTTCTTCGGAATGTCGGCCGGCGACAGCGCCTCGGTCGAGGACACCACCATGCCGCCGAACGGCACCGACGGCAACGGCGTCGGCTCGGAACCGGCCGCCAGCAGCAGATGCTCGCACTGGATGCGCAGGCGGCTGCCGTCGGCGCTTTCGACCTCGGCGGTCTTGCCGTCCAGCAGGCTGGCCCAGCCGTGCACGACCTGCACGCCGTTCTTCTTGAGCAGCGCGCCCACGCCGCCGGTCAGCTTGCCGACGATGCCGTCCTTCCAGGCCACGGTGCGGCCGATGTCGATGGCGGGCGCCGACACCGAGATGCCCAGCGCCGACTGGCCGGCGTAATGGCGCGCCTTGTCGAATTCCTCGGCCGCGTGGATCAGCGCCTTGGACGGGATGCAGCCGATGTTCAGGCAGGTGCCGCCCAGGCGGTCGCCTTCGACCAGGATGGTGGGCACGCCCAGTTGCCCGGCGCGGATCGCGGCCACATAGCCGCCAGGTCCGCCGCCGATCACCAGCAGGGTTGTCGTCTTGGTAGTCTGGCTCATGCTTACTCCACGAAAAGCAGCGCGGGTTGTTCCAGCAGCGCGCGCACGGCCTGGATGAAGCGGGCCGCGTCCATGCCGTCGACCACGCGGTGGTCGAACGAGGACGACAGGTTCATCAGCTTGCGCGCCACCACGGCGCCATTGCGGAAGGCGGGCCGCTCGACGATGCGGTTCACGCCCACGATGCCGACCTCGGGATGGTTGATGACCGGCGTGGTGACGATACCGCCCAGCGGTCCCAGGCTGGTGATGGTGATGGTCGAGCCCGACAATTCATCGCGCCCGGCGCTGCCGGCGCGCACCGCCTGCGCCAGCCGGCCGATCTCGGCCGCCATCGACCACAGGTCGCGGGTTTCGGCGTGGCGCATCACCGGCACCATCAGGCCGCCGTCGCTCTGCGTGGCGATGCCGATGTGCACTGCGCCGTAACGCGTCACCTGGCCGGCCTCGTCGTCATAGCGGGCGTTGATCTGCGGAAAGTCGCGCAGCGCGATCACCATGGCCCGGGCCAAGAGCGGCAGCAGCGTCAGCTTGCCGCGCGACTCGCCGAACTTCGCGTTCAGGCTGACGCGCAGGTCTTCGAGGTCGGTGACGTCGATTTCCTCCACGTAGCTGAAGTGCGGAATGCGGCGCTTGGATTCGGCCATCTTCTGCGCGATCTTGCGGCGCAGGCCGATCACCGGCACCTGCTCCTCGTCGTTGCGCTCGGCGTAGGCCGGGCCGCGCGCGGCCGTGGCCGCGCCCTGCCCTTGCAGGTAGGCGTCCAGGTCTTCGTGCAGAACGCGGCCGGCCGGGCCGCTGCCATGCACGAAACGCAGCTCGATGCCCAGGTCCCAGGCGCGCTTGCGCACCGCCGGCGAAGCCAGCGGTTTCTCGCCCGGCTGGCGCGCCGCGGCGGGGGCCTGGCGCGTGGCAGCCGCGGGGCGGGATGGCGCGGATGGCGCAGCGGCGGGCGACTGGAGCGACGCGGCGATCTGGCCGGCGACGCCGCCAGCCGGCGCCTTGTCGGCCTTGGCCGGCGCGGGCGCGGCGGCCGGCGCGCTTGCCGCTGGCGCCAGAGCCGGCGCTGCGGCCTGCGGCTTCTGCGGCGCCGCGTCGCCCTTGACGTTGCCCTCGCCCTCGACTTCCAGGCGGATCAGTTCGCCGCCCACGGCCATGACCTGGCCGACTTCGCCGCCCAGCGCGACCACGCGGCCGACCACGGGCGACGGGATCTCGACCGTGGCCTTGTCGGTCATGACGTCGGCCAGCGGCTGGTCCTCGGCGACGGTGTCGCCCACCTTGACGTGCCAGCCCACCAGTTCGACCTCGGCGATGCCTTCGCCGATGTCGGGCATCTTGATGACATGAATACCCATCTCACACCTCCATCGCGCGTTTGAACGCTTCGCCGACCCGGCGCGGGCCGGGGAAGTACGCCCATTCCTGTGCGTGCGGATAGGGAGTGTCCCAGCCGGTCACGCGCTCGACGGGCGCTTCGAGGTGATGAAAACAGTGTTCCTGCACCAGCGCGATCAGTTCCGCGCCAAAGCCGCAGGTGCGCGTGGCTTCGTGCACCACCACGCAGCGGCCGGTCTTCTTGACCGAGTTGACGATGGTTTCCAGGTCCAGGGGCCACAGGCTGCGCAGGTCGATGACCTCGGCGTCGATGCCGGTTTCCTCGGCCGCGGTCAGCGACACGTGCACCGTGGTGCCGTAGGTCAGCACCGTCAGCGCGTTGCCGGGCCGCACGATGGCGGCGGTGTCCAGCGGCACCGTGTAGTAGCCGGTCGGCACCACGCTGCCCGGGCGTCCGGTCCACGGCGTCACGGGACGGTCGTGGTGGCCGTCGAACGGCCCGTTGTACAGCCGCTTGGGCTCCAGGAAGATGACCGGATCGTCGTTCTCGATGGACGCGATCAGCAGGCCCTTGGCGTCGTACGGGTTGGACGGCATCACCGTGCGCAGCCCGCAGACCTGGGTGAACATCGCCTCAGGGCTCTGGCTGTGCGTCTGGCCGCCGTAGATGCCGCCGCCGCAGGGCATGCGGATGGTCATGGGCGCGATGAACTCGCCCACCGAGCGGTAGCGCAGGCGCGCCGCTTCCGACACGATCTGATCGGAGGCCGGGTAGAAGTAATCGGCGAACTGGATCTCGCACACCGGCCGCAGGCCGTAGGCGCCCATGCCCACCGCCACGCCGACGATGCCGCCTTCGGAGATCGGCGTGTCGAACACGCGCGAGGTGCCGTATTTGGCCTGCAGGCCCTCGGTGCAGCGGAACACGCCGCCGAAATAGCCCACGTCCTGGCCGAACACCACCACGTTGCCGTCACGCTCCAGCATCACATCCATGGCCGAGCGCAAAGCCTGGATCATGGTCATCGGCGCGGACGCCGGACCCCCATTGTTATCGATAGCCATGACTCACACTCCGAGCTGCTGACGTTGCCGGCGCAGATGCTCCGGCATGTCCTTGTAGACGTCTTCAAAGATGCTGGCGGCGCTGGGGACGTGGCCGTCCACCAGGGTGCCGTAGCTTTCCGCTTCCTTCTGCGCCGCCTGGATCTCGGCGTCGAGCTCGGCGCGCACCGCGTCGTGCTCGGCATCGGACCAGAGGCCACGCTGGATCAGGTGCTTCTTGAAGCGCTCGATCGGGTCGCCCAGCGGGAAGTGGCTCCAGTCGTCGCCGGGGCGGTACTTGGAGGGGTCGTCGGAGGTGGAGTGCGGGCCCGCGCGGTAGGTCACCCATTCGATCAGGGTGGGGCCGAGATTGCGGCGGGCGCGCTCGGCGGCCCAGCGCGAGGCGGAATACACCGCCAGGAAATCGTTGCCGTCCACCCGCAGCGAGGCGATGCCGCAGCCCACGCCGCGGCCGGCGAAGGTGGCGCCCTCGCCGCCGGCGATGGCCTGGAAGGTGGAGATGGCCCACTGGTTGTTGACCACGTTCAGGATCACCGGCGCGCGGTACACGTGGGCGAAGGTCAGCGCCGTATGGAAGTCCGCCTCGGCGGTGGCGCCGTCGCCGATCCAGCCGGACGCGATACGGGTGTCGCCCTTGATGGCCGAGGCCATGCCCCAGCCCACCGCCTGGATGAACTGCGTGGCCAGGTTGCCCGAGATGGTGAAAAAGCCGTTCTCGCGATCGGAATACATCACCGGCAGCTGGCGCCCCTTGAGCGGGTCGCGCTCGTTGGACATCAGCTGGCACATCATGGTCACCAGCGACACGTCGCGCGCCAGCAGGATGCTCTGCTGGCGGTAGGTCGGGAAACACATGTCGCCCTGCTCCAGCGCCAGCGCATGGGCCGAGCCGATGGCCTCTTCGCCCAGACTCTGCATGTAGAAGGAGATCTTCTTCTTGCGTTGGGCGGTCAGCATGCGGCCGTCGAAGATGCGCGTCTTGAGCATGGTGCGCATGCCAAGACGCAGCAGCTCGTCGCTGATCTCCGGCGCCCACGGGCCGACCGCGCGGCCGTCATCGTCGATGACCCGCACCAGGCTGTAGGCCAGGCTGCCGGTATCGATCGCGGCGACATCAATGGGGGGTTTGGGCACCTCGCCGGGGGGCGACAGGCGCAGGTAGGAAAAGTCGGTCTTGCAACCCGGACGCCCGGTAGGCTCGGGGACGTGCAACTTCAGCGGCCCGTATTGGCTCATGAATTGTCTCCACGCTTGATCGTGTCATGCGCATTCTTCTTACCAAGACACTGCCCGGGGGGGTGACCTCGGACATTGCCATCGTCGGCCTGTGCAAAGGGATAAACATGCACGGCCGGAAGCCAGAGTAGCACAGGTATCACATACCCCGACCGCAGGCTCAACGCCAATCGGTTAAGGTCTTGCACCACGGCGAACCATGCAAAAAGGAGCGCACTTCGCGCTCCTTTTTTGCATCCTTGGCAGCCTGGATGGCTATCGCTCAACGCTTAACCGACTGGCATCAGCCGCTGACCGACGTTATGCCATCATTTAGAATGAGTATTCCAAACTGCCGATTATCTGGCGCCCCGGCCCATAATTCGCAAAACTGGGATACAAACTGCTGTAATGCCTCGCATCAAAAATATTGTTCAAATTTACTTGAACCATCGATCGATTGTTAATTCGATACTTTGCCATGGCATTCATCGTAACATACCCAGGGACCGACGCAGAGTTTTTCGTATTCGTATAAGTTTTCCCTGTATACGCGGCCCCAGCGCCAACATATAACTTTTCCGTGAGTTTATATTTTGTCCACAATGTCGCGGCCTTTTCAGGAGCCAAAGGAATTCTATTTCCGATTTCCGAGGATCGAGTACTACGGGTGATTTTCGAATCAAGCCAGGAATACCCGCCAAATATGGACCACCTGTCGGTAATATTTCCTTCCACATTGAATTCGATGCCTTTCACCCCCTGCTCGCCAATTGGTTCCGACACGTTCGGCTCAACCGCAAAGTGGCCGTTCTTTTGCTTGGTATCGAACCACGAAAGGCCAAGCAGCATTTGTTCGGACAACGGAGACCACTTAACGCCGATCTCGAGGTTAGTAAACTTCTCTGGCTTGAAGTTTTCTTTATTTTTATCGGCGATACCACCCTGAATGGCGTCCGAGTTGGCGGGATTGCTGGAAGTGCTCCAAGAACCGTACAGGCTTACTGCCTGAACAGGATTCCACACCATGCCCGCGTGGTAATTAAACAGCCAGTTACTGGTGTTCACGTTATCCGATGGCTTGCCGATCGCATCCACATGCGTCTTATAATAGTCATAACGCCCACCAACGGAGACGGTAATATCATCCGTCAGATTCACGCTATCGAATAAATAACCTGAAACGGTTTTGTTTTTTGTGCTCGTGGCGGGATAGGCTCCCTCCTGCTCCCAGGTTTTTTGCCCGAGCCATGGACTGTACGGATTCCATACGCCGACCGGAGTGCACGTATAGGTTGGCATTCCTTGCGCAGCGCACGAGAATCCTCTGGGCTGGGAACGAATGTTCCATGCCTTGCCCGAAGGATCTTTTACCGTCAACATCATGCTTTTGCGCTTGTTTTCTTCCACGGTATATTCGAAACCCGCCGAGATCTTATGAAGCATGGATGCGATGCGGAACTGTTTAGTGAAATCCGTCAAGTTACTGAACGTCCTGGTTCTGAAATCGCCACTTTTCCCCTGAAGGAACAGCATATTGGATTCACCCGCCTCTTTCGATATGGCAGGGCTTGTGGCAATGAATTGCTGTACCGTCCTGGAATACAATGTTGTATTCCTCACTGTCGCGCCATTGCCGAACTCGTGACTGAACACCATCTCCGGTGTATCCACGCGATTAATGATGTAATCCCGATTTTTAGCGCCGTAGAATAAGTCCCTGGGCGTATCAAGAATTTCGCCTGTTTTTTTATCGAAAGGAGTGGAATAATCAGGCGTATCGTTCGAATACAAATGATAATAACTCAACAGCAACGATGTTTTCTCATCTATTGAAATGAGAACGGATGGCGCCGCACCCCATCTCGAATAATTCACAAGATTTCTCTTGGGCTTGTCACTCTCGTGCCACATCAGGTTCACACGAGCTGCGACATTTTCTCTCAAGTCAATATTGGAATCTATTGTCGCACGCCTATAATTATCGGAACCCAATCCCGCTGACGTCTTGGTGATTGATTTACCCAAAAAGGGCTTCTTGGCTACGATATTAATGCTCCCGCCAGCGTTCCCTCGTCCGTTATATATGGCCGCGGGGCCTTTTATGACTTCAACACTTTCAATATCAAAGGATTCCCTGGACTGAGAAGCTGTATTCCGAACGCCATCAAGCGTGATGGCATCTGTAGCATCAAAGCCACGAAGCGTGGGATGATCGCCCCCAGGTCTGGCAAGGGCATCGCCGCTTTTAAAAGACATTCCTGGAACGTATTTGAGCGCTTCATTAAGTGAAGACGAACTCGTGTCCTGAATCAATTGCTGAGGAACCACTGTAATGGATCGAGGCGTATCTTTAATGGAATCCACGAACTTGGCGGAATTGTCCATATATTTATTGACATATCCCCCAGTCGACTCCGCCGCGCCGGTCACGCGCACCGGCTCCAGCAGGGTCGCCCCGCCCGCCTGCGGCAGGGGCCGTGCGCTGAAAGTGCCATTGGCGGTGATGCGCAATTCCAGGCCGCTGCCCGCCAGCGCCTCTCGCAAAGCCTGCTCGGGGGTGTAGGTGCCGGCGACCGCCAGGGCCTGGCGGCCGGCCACCAGCGCCGGATCGACCGACACCGCGTGGCCGCTCTGGCGCGCGATACGGGTCAGGGTCTCGGCCAGCGGCGCGGCGGGCAGATCGTAGCGTTGCGGCATGGCCGCGCCCGATTGGGCGCCGGTCTGGGCCTGGGCGATACCAGCCGGCGCGGCCAGGGCAATGAGAAACGCGGCCGCCAGCTGCGGCGCGGGACGAACGGGAAACATGGAATCTCCTGCGACAAAGGGGTGCTTCAGGAGGTATGTCCAGCGAGCCCACCGCAAGCGATCATTTTTTTTGGACGGCATCGGCGCGCAGGTCGATGCTGACGAGCCAGCCGCCCAGCCCGCCGACCTCGATCGGCAGGGTCTGGCGCAGGGATTCCAGAACGCGATCGGTATCGTCCAGCGGGAAGGCGCCCAGCACCCGCAAGCGCGCGGCCTCGGGGGAAATGCGCAGGAAGCCGCGCCGATAGGGCCGCAACGCCGCCACCACCGCGCCCAGCGGCTGGTCGCGCACCACCAGCATGCCATCGTGCCAGGCCGCGGTCTCGGCCAGCGCGGCATCCGGCGCGTCGATCCCGCCGGCGCCGAAGCGCGCGCCCTCGCCCGCCACCAGGACGCGCCGCTGGCCCGCCGCCCGGACTTCGACGCTGTGCTCGATCACACAGGCGACGCTGCCCTGCTCGTCGCGCGCCACGCCGAACACCGTGCCCAGCGCCTGCACGTCGCCATCGGGACTGGCGACGATGAAGGGCCGCGCGGCGTCGGCCGCGACCCGCACGTACACCGCGCCCGCGCGCAGCCGCAGCACGCGGGCGCGGCCGTCGAACGCCAGGTCGACGGCGGAACGCGCGTTCAGGGTGACCTCGCTGCCGTCCGGCAGCGGATAGGTGTGGCGTTCGCCCGTCCCGGTGCGCAGGTCGGCGGCCAGGGTCCGCAACGGCGTCTGGCGGTCGGCCAGCGCGGCCAGCCCGCCGGCCGCCAGCGCCAGCATCAGGGCATTGCGCAGCGCGCGGCGGCGCGAGACAGGCGCCAGCAGCGCCGCGCCCGCGGCCTGGACCGAGGCGCCGTCGCTCAGCGGCGCGAACGTGGTTTTGACGGCGCCGGCAACCATCTCCCAGGCGGCGGCGTGGCGGGAATCGGCCCGGAACCAGGCCTCGAAGCGGGCGCGATCGGCCTCGGCCGCCTCGCCCGACGACAGCAGCACCATCCAGTCGACCGCGGCCTCGATGGCCGCCGGCAGCGCGGGCGCGCTCATGCGGCCAGGCGCGCCGCCACGCACAGCGTGATGGCCTGTTTCATGCTGCGCCTGACGGTGATGGCGGAGACGCCAAGGCGTTCGGCGATCTGCGGATAGGTCAGCTCGTGCAACTGGCTCAGGAGGAAGACCTGGCGAACGCGCGCCGGCAGGCACTGCAAGGCCCGGTCAATCTGCATCAGGGCCTCGACCACCAGCGCGCGCTGCTCTTCACTGGGAACGCAGGCATGCGGCAGGGCCTCGAGGCTGTCGAGATAGGCGCGCTCGAGTTCGCGGCGGCGCCAGAACGTATACAGCGTACGCTGCGCCAGCGTGGTCAGGAACGCGCGAGGTTCGTGGATCGGCTCGGTCGGGCGGCCGGCCAGTACCCGCACAAAGGTGTCGTGCGCCAGGTCGGCGGCATCCTGGCGGCAACCCAGCCGGCGGCGCAGCCATTCCAGCAGCCACGGATGATGGGCCTCGTACAGCTGGGCGGCGGTGTGCGGCGTCGGCTGCGCAGGATGGGACATGGCGGGGAATGGGAGGGCGGGCTAATCAACAATAAGAATTATTGTCATTTATTGATCGCCGCGCAAGCCTGCCCCGTGAAGCCGGACGGCAAGCAACGTCGGCGTGCCTCGGTGGACCGCAGCAGGGCGACCTCTATACTTGCGTCATCCGATTCTCCTGGAAACCAACGTGCCTGGATTGACCGCCTCGAAAGGGTTCAGCTGGACCGGCATCGTGTTTGCCGCGCTTTACCTTGCCATCGCCGTCCTCTGCATCGCCGGCGCGCTGTCCGCCGACGGCGACGACAAGGGGCGCTTCGTGCTGCTGCAATTGCCATTGGCCTTGCAGCTCGCGCTGCTGCACGAACTGAACCTGGACCGGCTGCTCGGTCAGCTGTCGTGGGTCGGCGGGTACCTGTTGATCGGGCTGCCGACGCTGGCCCTCTTCTATTTCGCGGGCTGGGGCCTGGAGAAACTCGTGCGCGCGGCCTTCCGGCCCATCGGGGCGCAACGGTAAGGCGACGCGCGCCGCAAGAAAAAACCGGCCAGCGGCCGGTTTTCGCATGGCGGACGGCGCCCCCGCCTCAGACCGGACCGGTCCACTCGGTGACGAACTCGCGGTAGTCCGGGCGGTTGGCCGGCGGCACCGCGCACGCCGGCGTGCCGATCGCCAGGAAGCCGAGGAAGCGGTAGTCCAGCGAATCCAGGCCCAGCGCCGCCTGCACGTCCTCGACGTAGGTGCCGATGCCGGTGCTCCAGAACGCGCCATAGCCCAGCATGTGGGCGGCGTTCAGGATGTTCATGGTGGCGCAGCCGGTGGCCAGCAATTGCTCGGTCTCGGGGATCTTGGTGTTGTCGTGGGCGATCTTCTGCGCCACGGCGATGAACAGCGGCACGCCCGCCATCCACTCGCGCACCGACTTTTCCTTTTCCGGCGTCATGCGCGGATCGCCGCTGCGCTTGACGGCTTCCAGCGCCACGTCGGCCAGCTTGCCGATGGCCTCGCCCTGGATCACCACGAAACGCCACGGACGCAGCGCGCCGTGGTCGGGCGCCGACATCGCGGCCTGCAGGATCTGTTCCAGTTCGGCGGGTTTGGGCGCCGGACCCCGCAGGAACTTCATGGAACGGCGCGAGGTGATGGCGTGCAGCGGGGTGATGGTATTGGTCTGGGTCATGGGGGCAAGGCGTGAATGGGATACCGGGATGGGCGGGCTTCCCAAATAGGAAAGAGAAGGGTTCTCATATTACGCCATGGCCGCCGGGGGAACGGCTATCCCCCTGCCCGGCGCATGGCGACTGGCGGATTCAACCCAGGTGGGTATGGCGCTCCGGGCGTTCCTCGACCTGCATTTCCGACAGGCCGTGCAGGATGCCGCAGTCTTCCGCGTCGGGCCGCGCCGATAGGCAGCGCTGGCGCAAGTCGGTCAATTGCGTCTTCAACTGGGTCAGCTCGGCAATGCGTTCATTCACGTGGGAAATGTGCTCGTCGAACAATTCATTGATGGGGCCGCATCCGGCCCGATGATTGTCGGCCAGCGACAGGATGGCGCGGATCTCGTCCTGCGTCATGTCCAGCGCGCGGCAGTTGCGGATCAGCCGCAAGCGCTCCAGATGGGGCTGGCCATAGCTGCGGTAGTTGTTCAGTCCCCGTTCCGGGGCGGGCAGCAGCCCTTCTTTCTCGTAATACCTGACGGTTTCGACCGTGGTGCCGGCCGCCGTGGCCAATTCGCCGATACGCATCGTGCCTCCCGGACGCATCCGATGGATTTGGGGGTTGACCCTATAGTAACTCCAAGGTGTGAAATGCGCTCAATGGCTTACGAAAAGGCAATGAGAATGTCTTGCGCATCGACCCGACACCCCGAACACCCCACCCGCGACGCCCAGGCCGGTGGCTGCTGCGGCGGCCACCCACCGGCTGCGGTCGGCCAGGACGGCGGCCATGACCATGCCCACGGCGATGATCACAAGCACGACCACGACCACGACCACGACCACAACCACGAGCATGATCACGCCGGCACCGCCTGCTGCGGCCATGCTTCCGGCGACATCCGCATGTCCGCGGGTGGCGCGGCCATGCTGCAGGCCGGTCCTGGCCAGTTGCTGGCCCGCCTGCGCATCGGCCAGATGGACTGCCCCACCGAAGAAACGCTGATCCGCAAGAAGCTCGACAGCGTCGACGGCGTGCACGCGCTGGACTTCAACCTGATGCAGCGCATCCTGACGGTCGTGCATGCCGAGGGCGCGCTGGAGCGCATCACGGCGGCCATCACGTCGCTGGGCATGACGCCCGAACCCCTGGCCGAGGATGCGCCGCGCGCGCCGGCCCCGGCCGCCGCGCCCGTGAACTGGTGGGCCATCGGCGGCGCCGGCGTGCTCGCCGGGCTGTCCGAGGCCGCGCACTTCGCCGGCATGCACTGGGGCGTCACCGCCGCGCTGGCGCTGGCCGCCATTTTGGCCTGCGGCATCAGCACTTACCGCAAGGGCTGGATCGCCGTGCGCAACGGCAACCTGAACATCAACGCACTGATGAGCATCGCCGTCACCGGTGCGGTGCTGATCGGCCAGTGGCCGGAAGCGGCCATGGTGATGTTCCTGTTCAACGTGGCCGAATTGATCGAGGCGCGTTCGCTGGACCGCGCCCGCAACGCCATCCGCGGCCTGCTCGACCTGGCGCCCGAAACCGCCACCGTGCGCCAGGCCGATGGCAGCTGGCAGGCGCTGCCGGCGGCGCAATTGCAGGTCGACGACGTGGTCCGCGTGCGGCCAGGCGAGCGCATCGCCGCCGATGGCGTCATCGTCAGAGGCCGCTCGACGGTCGACCAGGCCCCCATCACCGGCGAAAGCCTGCCGGTCGAAAAGGCCGAGGGCGACCCGGTGTACGCGGCCACCGTCAACGCGGCCGGCTCGTTCGACTACCGCGTCACCGCGGCGGCCGGCAACACCACGCTGGCGCGCATCATCCACGCCGTCGAACAGGCCCAGGGCGCGCGCGCCCCGACCCAGCGCTTCATCGACCGCTTCTCGCGCATCTACACGCCCGCCGTGGTCGGCGTGGCCGTGCTGGTGGCGGTGGTGCCGCCGCTGCTGTGGGGCCAGCCCTGGTTCGATGCGATCTACCGCGCGCTGGCGCTGCTGATCATCGCCTGCCCCTGCGCCCTGGTGATCTCCACGCCGGTCAGCATCGTCAGCGGCCTGACGGCGGCCTCGCGCCGCGGCATTCTGGTCAAGGGCGGCGTGTACCTGGAAGAAGGTCGCAACCTGAAGTGGCTGGCGCTGGACAAGACCGGCACCCTGACCCACGGCAAGCCGGTGCAGACTGACCTGCAGGACTGGGACGTCTCCGACCTGACGCGCCAGCCCGCGGCGCTGCTGGCCGCCAGCCTGGCGGGCCGCTCCGACCACCCAGTGTCGCTGGCCGTGGCCAACGCCGCGCGCGATGCCGGCCAGACGCTGCTGGAGGTGGACGACTTCACCGCCCTGCCCGGCCGCGGCGTCAGCGGCAGGATCGACGGCACGGTGCTGCAGCTCGGCAACCGCCGCCTGATGCGAGAGCTGGGCGTCTCCAGCCCCAGGCTGGAAGCCCGTTTCGACGAACTGGAACAACAGGGCAAGAGCGCCATCGCGCTCAGCGACGGCCAGCGCGTGCTGGCGCTGGCGGCGGTGGCCGACACGGTCAAGCCCACCAGCGCGGCCGCCATCGCCGACCTGCACGCGCTGGGCGTGCGCACCCTGATGCTGACCGGCGACAACACGCCCACCGCGCAGGCCATCGCGCGTCAGGTCGGCATCGACGAAGCGCGCGGCGACCAACTGCCGGAAGACAAGCTGGCCGCCATCGAAAGCAAGCTGGCGCCCTCGGACATGGTCGGCATGGTCGGCGACGGCATCAACGACGCCCCGGCCCTGGCCCGCGCCGACATCGGCTTCGCCATGGGCGCGGCCGGCACCGGCACCGCCATCGAGACGGCCGACGTGGCGCTGATGGACGACGACCTGCGCAAGATCGGCACCTTCCTGCGCCTGTCGCGCGCCACCCACCGCGTGCTGGTGCAGAACATCGCGCTGGCGCTCGGCATCAAGGTGGTGTTCCTGGCGCTGGCCATGACCGGCCACGCCACGCTATGGATGGCGGTGTTCGCCGACGTCGGCGCCAGTCTGCTGGTGGTGGCCAATGGCTTGCGCCTGCTGCGGGCCGCGCCGCAGGCCGCCTGAACCCGGCGCCATCATGAGAAACGCCCCGCGGGGAACTTCCCCGCGGGGCGTTGCCGTTTGCGCGCCGGCCAGTCGCCATGCCGATGGGCAAGGCCGATGCGGCCTCGCGCGGGCAACGGCGGTGCATCGCGCAGTTGTCAGCCGGTCTGTTCTTCCTGCGGCCAGTCGCGCAGCACCGGCGCGTCCGGCGCGCCCGGGCCGACGTCGCGCAGGTGGTCGTGCTGCAGCAGCGCCATGCGGTAGGCGTCGCGATAAGTGCCGTTGGAAAAGAACTCTTCCTTGAGCAGCCCTTCGATCTGGAAACCACAGCGCTCGTAGACGTGCACGGCGGCGCGGTTGTCCTTGTCCACCACCAGGTAGACCTTGTGCAGGTTCAACACGCGAAAGGCGTAGCCCACCGCGATGCGCGTGGCGGCCTTGGCGTAGCCGCGCCCCTGGTAGCTGGGCGCGATGATGATCTGGAATTCGGCGCGACGGTGGATGTAGTCGATTTCCACCAGTTCCACCAGGCCGGCCGGCTGGCCGGTATCGTGCTCGATGATGAAACGCCGCTCGTTCTGGTCGTGCAGGTGGCGGTCATAGAGGGCGACCAGTTCGTCGTAGGCCTCGTAAGGCTCTTCGAACCAATAACGCATGATGACGTCGTTATTGTTGATCTTGTGCACGAAGTGCAGGTCGCCGCGCTCCAGGGGGCGTATTTTGATATCGGATATTACCGACATAGAAACCTCCGAAAGTGCGCCCATTGTAGCTGTAACCGCCCCGAAGCGCCCGTTACACGGCGGTTTCAAATAAAGAATGGCTTGCACATTGGCTCCAGAACAGAAAATGCCTGAAAAAGCGCATGAATGCTGGATTCAAAACGCCAAGCCCTTCCGTATCGGTAACGAAATGCGCCGGCGCCGCGCCTCGCCACGATCCCCCCGCCGGCGCGCGCTCGCCCCGCCCCGGACATGACGCCGTCACGGCGCCGCGAACGCCGGCAGGCGCTGCTCGATGCGCCGTACCACCTCGTTGGCGGCCGATGACAGCGGCCGCCCGAGCCGCAGCAGCACCTGGCATTCGGGCGAACTCAGGATCGGATGCGCGATCGGCAGCGCCACCAATTCACCGCTGGCCAATTCATGGTGCACGCCCAGGTTCGGCATCAGCGTCACCCCGGCGCCGCTGATCGCGTACTGCTTGAGCACGCGCAGCGAGTTGGTGGTCAGGCTGGGCGTGAGATGGATGCGCTCGGTGAATTCGAGCAGATCGACCGCCTGGCGCAAGCCATAAGGCGCGGACATCAGCGCGAACGGATACGGCAGAATGTCGGCGATCGTCAGCGGCGCGCGGCGCCGCGCCAGTGCATGGCCCGGCACCGCCAGCAGGCAGACCGGATGCTTGCGGCTGACGCGGCAGCGCAGGCGCGGATCCACGGGCGGGTTGTAGGCCAGGCCAATGTGCGCCGCATCCGTGGCCACGGCCTCGACCACTTCATTGACCGAACCGACATTGACGCTCAGGTCGATGCACGGATGCTCGATGCAGAATGGCCCGACCACGCGCTCCATCAGGCTGTCGATGAAGCCTTCGCTGATCATCAGGCGGACGTTGCCGCGCCGCATGCCTCGCAATTCCTGCAGGCGCGTGTTCAGGTGTTCCTGCTGGGCGCGGCAGGCGCGGTGATACTCCAGCAGCATGTCGGCGGCCTCGGTCGGCGTCAGGCCGCGCGCGCGGCGCTCGAACAGCGCCACGCCCAGTTCCTTTTCCAGCAATTGAATCTGGCGGCTGATGACCGACGGCGCGGTGCCGAGCTTGTCGGCCGCGCCGCGGATCGAGCCGCAGGCCACCACCTCGTTGAAGTACTTCAGCCGCGCCTGGCTGATTTCCGCCATGGTTTCCCCCTGTGTTTTGTGCTGCTCTTTTCGTTGCCCTGAAGGCAACGATAATTTATCACTTAGGTCATTGTTTCGAACACTGCGTGCTCGCAATATGGACGCCGCGCGGACCCCCCCCGGTTCCGCCGCCACCCCAACCACCGCGGCGGGCGCAGACTCGCCCGCGAGGAGACACGCAATGCCCCATCAGGCCACGCCAGGCGCCGACCCGCGCCTGGCTCCGCTCTACCGCAAGATCACCTGGCGCCTGCTGCCGTTCCTGCTGCTCTGTTATGTGTTCGCCTACCTGGACCGCATCAACATCGGCTTCGCCAAGCTGCAGATGCAGCAGGACATCGGCATCTCGGATGCCGTCTATGGCCTGGGCGCGGGCATCTTCTTTCTCGGCTACGTGATGTTCGAGGTGCCCAGCAACCTGCTGCTGACGCGCATCGGCGCGCGCCGCACCATCAGCCGCATCATGGTGCTGTGGGGCCTGACCTCGGCCTCGATGCTGTTCGTGCAGGGCGAATGGAGCTTCTACGTCCTGCGCTTCATGCTGGGCGTATTCGAGGCCGGTTTCGCCCCCGGCATGATCTTCTACCTGACCTACTGGTACTCGCAGTCGCGCATGGCCGGCGTGATGGCGGTGGTGATGCTGGCCGGCCCCATCGGCGGCATCGTCGGCGGCCCGGTGTCGGCCTGGATCATGACGGCCTTCTCCGGCGCGCACGGCCTGGACGGCTGGCAATGGATGTTCCTGCTGGAAGGCCTGCCGTGTGTGCTGCTGGGCGTCATCGCCTTCCGCTACCTGGACGACAAGCCGGCCGAGGCGCGCTGGCTGACCGCCGAGGAAAAGGCGCTGCTGGCCGCCGACCTGGACAGCCGCGGCGCGCACAAGAAACACGCCTTCGCCCAGGTGCTGCGCGATCCGGCCATCTACGGCATGGCGCTGACCTACTTCTGCCTGATCTGCGGCATCTACGCCGTCAGCTTCTGGCTGCCGACGCTGCTCAAGCTGGCGGGGGTCCAGGACACCATGCAGATCGGCCTGTACTCGGCCATCCCTTACCTGGCCGCGGCGGTCTTCATGCTGTGGTTCGCGCGCAGTTCCGACCGCCTGCAGGAACGCCGCTGGCACACGCTGGTGCCCGCGCTGCTGGCCGGCGTGGCACTGTGCATCGCCACCGCGGCGCCCACGCAATTCGCGCTATCCCTGACGGCCATTACCTTGGCCACCGGCTTCATGTGGGCCGCCTACACGGTATTCTGGGCGATTCCGTCGCAGTACCTGCAAGGAGAAGCCGCGGCGGGCGGCATCGCGCTGATCAACAGCATCGGCTTGCTGGGCGGCTTTCTCAGCCCGTCCATCATCGGCTGGGTCAAGCAATCGACCGGCAGCCTGGCCGGCGGCCTGTACGCGATCTCCGCCCTGCTGGTGGCCGGCGCCCTGCTGCTGCTGGTGAATCGTCCTGCCCAATCCGCGCCCGCGCGCGCCTGACGCTCCAAGGAATCGATCATGCATATTCTGGTGGCTGGCTTCCAGCACGAGACCAATACCTTCGCGCCGTCCAAGGCGGCTTATGAGAACTTCGTGCGCGGCGAGGGCTTTCCCGCCATGGTGCGCGGCGAAGACATGCTGGCGCTGCGCGAGGTCAACATCCCCGCCGGCGGCTTCATCAACGCCGCGCTGGCGCAGGGCCACACCGTGCGCACGGTGATCTGGGCCGGCGCCAGCCCCTCGGCCCACGTCACCCGCGACGCCTACGAGCGCATCGCCGGCGAGATCGTCGACGCGGCGCGCGCCGGCGGCTTCGACGCCATCTACCTGGACCTGCACGGCGCCATGGTGGCCGAGCACCTGGACGACGGCGAAGGCGAACTGCTGGCGCGGGTGCGCGCGCTGGTCGGCCCGGCCGTGCCGGTGGTCGGCAGCCTCGATCTGCACGCCAACGTCACCGCGCGGATGCTGCGCGAGGCCGACGGCCTGGCCGCCTTCCGCACCTATCCGCACGTGGACATGGCGGTGACCGGCGAGCACGCCGCGCGCCTGCTGGCCGCGCGCGTGGCGGCCGGCGACCAGTGGGTGCGCGCCGAACGCCGCCTGCCCTTCCTGATCCCGATCAACGGCATGTGCACCATGCTGCAGCCGTCGCAGGGCGTGTATGAAGAACTGGCGCGCCTGGAGCAGACGCCTGGCGTGGCCTCGATCTCATTCGCGCCGGGCTTTCCGGCGGCCGACTTCCCCGAATGCGGGCCGGTGGTGTGGGCCTACGGCACCGACGCCGCCGCGGTCGAACGCGTGACCGAGGCGCTATATCAGCGCGTACTGGCACTCGAACCGCAATGGTCGCCCGACTTCCTGACGCCGGCCGACGCCGTCGAGCGCGCCCAGGCGCTGGCGGTGGGCGCCGCGCGCCCCGTAGTCATCGCCGACACCCAGGACAATCCGGGCGCGGGCGGGGACGCCAACACCACCGGCATGCTGCGCGCGCTGGTCGAGGCCGACGCGCAGAACGCCGCGCTGGGCCTGTTCTACGACCCCGATGCAGTGCGCCAGGCCACCGCTGCTGGCGTGGGCAACAAGGTGCGGCTGCGCCTGGGCGGCCAGTCCGGCGTGGCCGGCGACGCGCCGTTCGAAGGCGAATTCCTGGTCGAGACACTGTCGCCCGGCAGGCTGCGTTTCGACGGCCCGATGATGCACGGCATGGAGGTGGACCTGGAGGCGGTGGCCGGCCTGCGGCTGGGCGGCGTGCGGGTGGTGGTCAGCGCCACCAAGTCGCAGATGCTGGACCGCAACCTGTTCCGCGTCGGCGGCGTGCAGCCCGAGGAGATGGCGATCCTGGTGGTGAAAAGCTCGGTGCATTTCCGCGCCGACTTCCAGCCCATCGCGCATGAGGTCCTGGTGGCCAAGGCGCCCGGCCCGATGCAGGCCGATCCCGCCGACCTGCCCTGGACCCGCCTGCAGGCGGGCATGCGCATCAAGCCGCTGGGGCCTGCATTCTCATCCTGACGCAAACGCGCCGGCCACGCGAATGCGTGGCCGGCGCAGGCGCAAAGAAAAGCCGACTGATGCGCCGGCGCCGCTGGCGCGGTGGGTCCAGGTCGCGAACGGACCCGGCTTACTTGAGCTTGTCCTGCGGGCTGACGAAATCCTCCAGCGTCAGCCCTTTTTCCTTGAGGATGGCTTCCAGCAGCGGTTGCAGCTTGCCCAGGCTTTCCTGGACGGTCTCGCGCACCGTGTCCACCACCACCTGGGTGCTGCGCTCGATCTCGATATTGACGCGGTCGCCCACCTGCTTGTCCTCGAACACTGTCATGCGGCGGGTCTCGGGAATCAGCCAGACTTCGAACCAGCCGTCGGCGCGGTTCACTTCGGACACGGTCAGGCTGGCGCCATTGATGGCGATGTAGCCCTTGGCGAACACATACTTGCGGAACGCCTCGGGGATGCTGAAGCGCATCAGGCGATTGGTGTCCGACGACTTCACCAGAATCACTTCCGAGGTGAAGTCGACGTGGCCGGACAGCGGATGGCCGCCGATCTCGGCGCCATCCTTGGCGGCGCGCTCGACGTTGGCGCGGTCGCCTTCCTGGTAGTTGCCCAGCGTGGTGATGGCCAGGCTTTGCAGCATGACATCGAAGGTGGCGTGGTTGGGGTCGAGGATTTCGGTGACCGTCAGGCAGACGCCATCGGTCGAGACGCTGGCGCCGATCGCCAGGTCCTGGCAGAAGCCCTCGGGAAACGCCAGCGTAAACGTGCGCAGGCCTTCGCGGTCCGCGATTTTCGCGATCTTCGCGGTGCCTTGAACAATACCGGTGAACATGCTGATCCTGGATACGGGGCGTGGCGCCCCTGGCAAAACGTCAAAGGTAACCGATATTTTGCCACCGGGCGCCCGCCCCCATCGGGGGTGGGCGCCCGGCCGCCGCCGGATCAGTGGCGGATGGCGATGGTCTTCAGGGTGGTGAAGCCGTACAGCGCCTCGAAGCCCTTTTCACGGCCATAGCCCGACTGGCGCGAACCGCCGAACGGCAGTTCCACGCCGCCGCCGGCGCCGTAGTTGTTGACGAACACCTGGCCGGCGCGCAGCTTGCGCGCCAGGCGCAGCTGGCGGCCGCCATCGCGGGTCCAGACGCCGGCCACCAGGCCGTAGAGCGTGCCGTTGGCGATTTCCAGCGCGTCTTCCTCGGTGTCGAACACCATGGCGGCCAGCACCGGGCCGAACACTTCTTCCTGCGCCAGGCGGCTCTTGGGCGGCACGTCGCGGAACAGCACGGGAGGCTGGTAGAAGCCGGCCTCGGGCGCGCCGTCCTTGAGCTTGCCGCGCGCGGCGACCTTCAGGCCCTCGGCTTCGGCCTCGGCCAGGAACGCGCGCACGCGGTCGTGCTGGCGGGCGCTGATCAGCGGCCCCACATCCAGGTCCTGCGCGGCCGGGCCGGTGACGGTGGCCGAGAATGCCTCGCCCAGGCGCGCCAGCACTTGTTCGTAGACGCCGCGCTGGATCAGCACGCGGCTGCCGGCCGAGCAGGTCTGCCCCGCGTTCTGGATGATGGCGGCCAGCAGCACCGGCATGGCGGCGTCCAGGTCGGCGTCGTCGAACACGATCTGCGGCGACTTGCCGCCCAGTTCCAGCGTCACGGGCACGTGGTTCTCGGCGGCGGCGTGCGCCACCATCTTGCCGGTCTGCGGCGAGCCGGTGAACGAAATGTGGTCGATGCCGGGATGCGCCGACAGCGCCGCGCCGGCCTCATGGCCATAGCCGGTGCAGATGTTCAGCGCGCCGGCCGGCAGGCCGACTTCGGCGGCGATCTCGGCCAGCTTGAGCAGCGACAGGCAGGCATCCTCGGCCGGCTTGACCACGCAGGCGTTGCCCGCGGCCAGCGCCGCGCCGACGCTGCGGCCGAAGATCTGCAGCGGATAGTTCCACGGCACGATGTGGCCAGTCACCCCATGCGCCTCGCGCACGGTCAGCACGGTGAAGCCGGGGGTATAGGGAATGGTCTCGCCGTGCAGCTTGTCGACCGCGCCGGCGTAGAACTCGAAATAACGCGCCACGGCGGCGGCATCGGCGCGCGCCTGCTTGATCGGCTTGCCGGTGTCCGCGGATTCCAGTTGCGCCAGTTCCTCCTGGCGCTCGAGCAGCGCGAAGGCGATGCGCATCAACAGGCGGCTGCGGGCAGCCGGGGCCATCTGGCCCCACTCGCCCTCGAAGGCCGCGCGCGCGGCGGCCACGGCGCGGTCCACGTCCTCCTCGCCCGAGCGCGCAATGGCGTCGAACGCCTTGCCATCGGACGGGTTCAGGACGGGGATGGTCTCGCCGCTGGCGGCGGGCACCCATTGATTGGCGATAAAGTTCTTCTGAGTCACGATGTGCGGAGTAAAGTAGCGGCCGGTCGGCCGGTTGCGGAACGCGCGGATGCGGGGGTCTCCTGGCGCGCCCCGGGCAACCGGATCGCGCCACCCGGGCGTCGATGGCGCGCGGTGTGGTTATAGGGTGTAGCGAATCCGCTCAAGGTAAGGGAGCGGCGCATAATTTGTCAATTGGATTGACAGCTTTCGTCCCAAGCTTCAGGAAATCTTTCATCCGACTCGGGTTATCCCTAGGAAGTCGCGCCCATCCGGCGCATTGCCTCGCACGGGACGCCCGGTTGCATTTGTCATGACACAGAACAAACCCGGCGCAAGCGCCACAGGAGCAAGGCCATGAGCAAACTGCGCGACCCGCAACTGGACAAGCTGCTGACCGCGGCCAGCCGGCCGCGGCCGGAACTGGACGTGCTGGCCGAGGTGGCCTCGGGCCTGGGCTACGTGCGCGCCGAACGCTTCGCCGAGCGCGTCTACGAAAGCCTGTTCTACGCCATCGCCACCGGCAAGATCGCGCCGGGCGCCAAGCTGCCGACCGAACTGGAGCTGGCCGCGCTGTTCGAGGTGTCGCGGCCGGTGGTGCGCCAGGCGCTGGACCGGCTGCGCGAAGACCAGTTGGTCGAGTCGGTGCGCGGCTCGGGCAGCTACGTGCGCGCCAAGCCCGACCTGATGGGCGGCATGCCCGCGGTCGATCCGGCGCGCCGCGTCGGCCATATCCTGGAGGGCCTGGAACTGCGCAGGGTGATCGAACCGGAATGCGCCTACCTGGCCGCCCTGCGCCGCACCGACGACGACCTGCGCGAGATGGACCGCATGCTGGCCGGCTACGAGGCCGCCGATGCCGCCGGCGCCATCGCCCACCATCACGACTACGGATTCCACCGCGCGATTGCCGCCGCCACCGGCAACCAGCGCTTCGTGCAGGTCCTCAAATCACTGGAGTACGACGTCAGCCATGCCGTCAACATGATGCGCCATCTGGTCCACAGCGAACCCTGGAAGCGCACCCGCGCCGCCATCGACGAGCACCGCCAGATCTACCGCCTGATCCGCGACCAGGACGCCGAGGGCGCCCGCCACATCATGTGCGCCCATATCGAAAAAGCTCGCAGCCGCATGCTCAACAGCGGCTCGGAACAGTGACCCCGGCATTGCCCCCCGCTGCGGCTCATGCCGCCCGCCCGGCGCCGCCGCATTTTTTTGACTCGATTCACTGCCTGATTTCCCGCCTGATTCACCAACATGCCTAGTCACCCCCTCCCGCTGGACCAGCAACTCGTCATCGTCACCGGCGCCAGCCGCGGCCTGGGCGCGGCCATCGCCCGCGCCTTCCTGCGCGAAGGCGCGCGGGTCGTCATCAACTACCTGAACAGCGAAACCGCAGCGCGCGGACTGGCCGCCACCACCCCGGACCGCGCGCTGGCCGTGCAAGCGGACGTGCGCGATGCCGAGGCCGTGGCCGCCCTGGTGGCCTACGCCAGCGAGCACTTCGGCCTGCCGGTGAGCACGGTGGTCAACAACGCCCTGCCCGCCTTCCAGTTCGACGGCGATGCCCGCCCCCACGCCGATACGCTCGACTGGGCGCGCATGCATGCGCAACTCGAAGGCAGCGTGCGCGCCGCCCTCAACACCACCCAGGCCGCGCTGCCATCGATGCGCGCGGCCGGCGGCGGCCGCATCATCAACGTTGGCACCAACCTGGTCCAGAACCCGGTGGTGCCCTATCACGACTACACCGCCGCCAAGGCCGCGCTGCTGGCGTTCACGCGCACGCTGTCGCATGAACTGGGCGCCGATGGCATCACTGTCAATATGGTGTCGGGCGGCCTGCTGCGCACCACCGATGCCTCGGCCGCCACGCCCGCGGCGGTGTTCGACCTGATCGCCGCCAGCACGCCGCTGCGCGAAGTGACCACGCCCGAACAGTTCGCCGACGCCGTGCTGTTCTTCGCCAGCCCGTGGGCGCGCGCGGTGACGGGGCAGAACTTGATCGTGGATGGCGGGTTGGTGAAGGGGTGAGGCGGCGCCGTCGCGCCGGCCGATGCGGTCAATGCGAGCACGCCTCGCCGCCAACACCAAGGCGCTGGTCGAGAACGCGGAAATAAGGGCGTTGGCCCCAAGCGGCACGATCGCCGATCACATACAGCCGGGCCTTGGCCCGGCTGACCGCCACATTGAGCAGGTTGGGGCTTTGCGCAGCCCAATCCTTGGCCCCCGGGCGCTGCGGATTGCCGCCCAGCACCAAGATAACGACTTCGGCCTCCTTGCCCTGGGTCGTGTGCACCGTCCCGGTCTTGGCGGGATCGAGCCCAAGCATCCTGGCCATCGCGCGCAGTTGCGTTGCCGCATCCTTGAACGGTGAGATCAGGAAAATGTCCTTGGGCGCGACCTGATGCTCAGCCTGTAACGATCGCAACAGCTTCCTGGCAGCCTCCCCTTCCTCGGGCACCCAATTGCCCGCACTGGTTTGCGCGCGTACGTCGATCCAATGGCAATGCGGCCACGAATGGGCGGACGGCGATTTCCCTTGCACCATCAGCCCGTCATAAGCAATCTCGTTGCTGATGGAGAACATCGGATCATCGCAGCGGCGATGTACACGCAGAGGCGAGCCGACCCAGACTTTCCCGTTTTCCTTGCCCGGCAGCCAGGTCCCCATCGACATGCTCTGATCCGACAGGCACTGCGCCGATGTGAAGCTGGGCCACCAATCCCGAGGTACATCATAGTGCCGAGCCAGTGCGCCCTCGACCGCTGCCGGCATGCCCAGTACGGGTTCAAGCTGGTTGGGATCGCCCACCACGACGGTGCGCGCCGCACGCCAGATGGCACCGGCGGCCTGTTGAGGCAATGCCTGGCCAGCTTCGTCGATCAAAAGCCAGCCGATCGACTCCCGCCCAAGCGAATGGAACATGCGAGGAATCGAGGCGAAGGTCGTGGAAATCACCGGCACCACGAGTGCGAGGCTACCGAGCGCCACGCGCGCCATGTCTTCGGGCATGCCCTTACCTTGGAGCCAGTTCGAGGCCAAGCCAAGGTTGTCGATGATCTCCTGGGGATGGGACTCGATGAAGGCACGATGCACATCCAATCCGGCCAGAAACAGATCTTGCCGCGCGCGGCGCCAAGCCGGCGTGGACCAGGGCGAAGACAATTCGCGGACGGCGTCATCGGCGCTCGTTTGCGGCCAGTACGCCCCCAAGCGTTGCATTGCCTGCCGGCACGCGTGTCCGGCCGCTTCGAGCCTGTCCAATGCCTGCTGATGAGCGACCTGCTTTTGCCGCAAGGCTGTCCTGAGCTTCTCGTCCCCACCGGCCGCCTCCTGATGAGCAGCCTTGGCCTTCTTGCACTCTGCGGCCAGAGTATCGTGATCCGCCCTGGATTGCCTGACTTGGGCATCGATCTGGTTGCGCCGGTTCCACCATTCCCGGTGTGAGCGTCCCCAAGTCGAAAGCCAGATCAGCAATCCTGGCCTGGCCCGATCGTGGCCGGCCAATTCGTCTTGCGCCGCAGCACACTGTTTGAGCGCACCGGCCATCCGCGCTTGCAGGTTGTCGACGCGCTCCTGTAGCGTCGGCAGCGCGACTTGTCGCGCCGCGAGTTCGACCTGGATAGCGTGCATGCCACGTTCTAGTTCCTCGGCCTGGGCGCGCGCCTTGAGGACAGCCTCCGGAAGTTTCGCACTCGCCTCCAAGACGCTTCGGCATTGACGTTCGGCCTCCTGCGCCTGTTCGAACCGGGCCACGGCCTGTGTCCAACTCATCTCTGGTTTGCGCCCGCCCTCGATGATCCGGCTCAGGTGATAGCGTAGCCCTTCCCCACTTTCGGCAAAGGGATTGGCGTCCCACCGAGCCAGAAGCGCCGCGTGGGTGGGATCGTCTTGCGCGTCCGGCTGATTTTTCCTGGAATGGACGCCAGGTGGATTCTTCCACCAGAAGCTGTTCATGAACGCGCCACGGTTGGCCTTCGATCCCATGCGCGCCGCCAGGAGCCCCCAGGCGGCATTGCCCAGAACGTTGCCGGCCAGGCATTTGTAGTAACCATCCGGATGCGCACTGCGCTCGACCGCATCGGCAGGGACGGCCTTGACGCCCGGCAGTTCCAGCGAAATGTTCTCCACCGCGCCGTTGTTGGCGGACGCCACAACGATGGCGAACCCGCTCAGGTCAGCGTGCAACGGTCGATAGTTGCACCAGAATTCACCCAGTTTCTTCTTCGTCCGCCCGGCAAAGGCCTGCCCTCCCAACCGCGCCAGGTGTGCCGCGCGCGCAGTGACAACCGCCGCCACCACATCGCGTAGCAAGGTGGTCTTGCCCGTGCCCGGGGGGCCATTGATGGCAAAAATTCCAGGTTTGGCTTCGAGCTGGCGCCACAGTTCATTGACGGCCAGTTGCTGGCTGAACGCAAGCGGATGATCCGAGGGCCAACTTCCCGCAGGAAAAGCCGCGGGGTTTAACGCCGCGAAGGCAGTCGCCACCCCATGTTCCTCGCGCAGATCCACGCGCGCACGATCCGACCTTGCCACAGCCTGGATATATTCGGCCAGCCCTTTCCCGACATTGCCATTGACCCAGGCACGGCTCAGCGCGTTGAGATCGCCAACAAAGAAACTATTCAGCAGATCATCCCCAGGCTGGGGATCGGAGACACCCTGATCGCCCGCCGCTTCGGCTCTCTTGACCTGGACGCATTTGGCGGCGTGGGTCGAGGAGATCATCCCCTCGGGCAGCAGACACAGGGCGGCAATGCGCCCGCTCAACGCATCGAGCCAGGCACGGGTGGGCGGCGCTTTTTCCTGTCTGGCCGCAGCCGTGGCGTCAACGAGCCACTGCATAAGCCGGCGAACCAGCATGTCGAAGCCCGCATAGCCGCTGTTCGGACTCGGTATCTCCGGATTGGCTTCCGGCAAGCCGGTCGTGACGATCCTGCCGCCGTCTTCCAGCACCGCGATGCCGTCAGAGTAATGCAGGATCTGCCCCGCCGCCCAACACGCCAGGGACAGAACGAAACTCTGCGGCAGAGGATAGCCGTCTTCGTCGAAAGCCAGGTCAAAGAGGCGGGCTTGGCCGCTGGGGCGGCGCTCGTCGTACACATCCTCGTGCGCCCCCAGCTTGACTTCCAGCAATGCCGCAAACCGCTCAATATCGTAAAGCCCCGCCTGCAGCGTGTAGCGCCAGGCAAGGCGCGGCGCAATGCGTTTGGACTGGTGTTTCGGATCGAACCAGGGCAAGGACTCGTCCGCGCGTAACCGGTAGACAGGCTCGGCGGGGTGGGCGGGGTTGGCTTTCTCGGCTTTTTGCGGAACGCACGCCTCGACGGCGCGCCAGAACCCTAATATGCGCGGTGCTTGAGATGTTGCAGGCTGCCGGCCCTGCTGTTGTTCTGCCATTGTTTTATTCTCTTTCAGGACTGCGAAACTTCCGATCAGGGACGGATATTGGCGTTTGGAAAATTATACAAATTGATAATAATTTATACGAATGCAATGACTTTCCGATTCGGATTGAACGCACTTTTGGTTCACACAAATTGCAGAAAGCAGTGAACCATTCGTGAAGCGCTACGCCTCGACGTTTCCTGCAGTTTCGGACACAAGGAAGGGTCGACTCGCCAAGCCCTCCTGCCCCCCTTGCTAGATTGCTGAGAAACGACGAGGAAGACCAATCATGAGCAAGAAGACGATCAAGGTTTCCGAACTGCCCACCTTCGACCCTGCGCGTTATCTGCGCGACGACAAGGGCATCGCCGCCTACTTGACACAGGTGATCGAGGACGGAGACTTCGGTGAGCTTGCCCAGGCGTTGGGAGTTGCCGCGCGCGCTCGCGGCATGACGCAAATTGCCGAGACCGCCGGTATTGGCCGGGAATCCCTGTACAAGGCGTTGCGCGCAGGCGCGAGTCCGCGCTTCGACACCATCGCCAAGGTATGCAAGGCACTGGGCGTACGCCTTGTCGTCCAGGCCGAACATCCGGCCTAGGCCCGCATGACGATCATCGCGGCCAAATCGAAAACCCAAGCCGCGCAGGAACCCAGCCGTCCCGGCGGAGTCGGCGGGAGAGGAACTGAAGAACATGTCGATGAAATTTGGCCGTGCCTATTGTGAAGAACTTGGAGCGCTCTTGTCTCCATATCGAGCACGCGAACTCTACACCGACGAAGAGGGCGAGCACTGTGGCAAGCAGTTTACGTTCGGCTGCGAAGACCCTGACTGTCGAACTCGTTTGACGCCTGTCGGCATCTACATGGTGCGCAAGTCAAAGCGCGCGATGCACTTTCGCACGAAAGAAGACCACAAGGCGGGATGCGCCTTCCTGACACCCGTTGACGGCAGCAAGGTACGAAAGCCGTCCGAACGCGAGGACGACTACAAGCCGACCGACTTCCCGACAGAACTGGATCTGACCCCGCGCAAGCGCAAGGGAAATGGCGGCCTCGGCCCTGGCGAGGGCGCCGACGACGAGAGGACGGGTGGTGGTAGCAGTCGTGGCCATGGCGGCGCAGGAGCCAAGCGAAAGACAAATAGTTGTACGCGCTATCTCGACCTTGTGGTGGACTGCTTTCTCTGCGGGGATGAAGGTGGCATGAATGGAAACCTCACCATCGCGGGAAAGACAAAGCCATTCGGTCGATTCTTCAAGAAGGTTCGGTACTTTGGAGACGAAATCGGGCTGATCTACTACGGTCCGATTGACGGCCTCAAGATATACAACGGCAAGGGCGTCGGACTGCGCTTCGCCGATTCCGTTTGGGTTGAAAGACGGCCCTATCGGATCTGGGTTCATGTCTCCCAAGAAGTCATCGACGACTCCCGGAGAAAGAAGTCGTTCATGACAGAAATGGCAGAACTCAAGAAGGCCGTCGATGCCAAGGAGGAAGTTGTCGCATTCTTTGTCGGCGCCTATCCGGCCAGGACGACCGTCGAAATAAAGGGCGGCGCCACATTCGACCTGTACCGCGCAGAGCTATCGAGCATCAATCATCTGTCACTGGCATTCGCCAAGTCGTAGAGGATGGCAGTTACCGTAGCATTGATGCGCAGCGGCTCCAAATCGAGCCAAGCCAGTAGCCGGAAGCCAGGATTTCCTAGAGAATCCCTCCCAACCCTCTGAAACCATAAACAGCATTCTCCCCATGAAATTAGCCACCTGGAACGTCAACTCCCTCAACGTGCGCCTGCCCCAGGTGCTGGACTGGCTGGCCGCCAATCCCGTCGACGTGCTGTGCATCCAGGAACTGAAGCTGACCGACGACAAGTTTCCCGAGGACGCGTTCAAGGAAGCCGGTTATCACGCCGCCTGGGCCGGCCAGAAGACCTACAACGGCGTCGCCATCGTATCGCGCGCGCCGGGCACGTCCATGGTGCGTAACCTGCCAACCTACGAGGATCCGCAGCAGCGCGTGCTGGCGCTGACCTTCCCGAGCGCGGACGGCGACGTGCGCGTGGTCTGCGCCTATTGCCCCAACGGCCAGGCGGTCGGTTCCGACAAGTATGCCTACAAGCTCGAATGGTTCGCCGCCATGCGCGCCTGGCTGGCCGACGAGATCAAGCAGTACCCGCGCCTGGCGGTGCTGGGCGACTACAACGTCGCGCCGGCCGACGAGGACGTGCACAACCCCGAAAAATGGGAAGGCCAGGTGCTGGTGTCCGAACCCGAGCGCCAGGCGCTGCGCGACCTGGTCGACCTGGGGCTGGCCGATTCCTTCCGGCTGTTTGAACAGCCCGAAAAGTCGTTTTCGTGGTGGGATTACCGCCAGTTCGCGTTCCGCCGCAATGCCGGCCTGCGCATCGACCATATCCTGCTGTCGGCGCCGCTGGTCAAACGCTGCACCGCCTGCGTGATCGACAAGGAACCGCGCCGCAACGAGCAGCCCTCCGACCATGCGCCGGTGGTGGCCACGCTGACATTCGATTGAGCAAAAAATCCAGCGCGCCAGCTTGCACGGCACGCGGAAATTCCTGTATAGTTGCGCTCTTGCTTGATTTGGGGCGGTAGCTCAGCTGGGAGAGCGTCGCGTTCGCAATGCGAAGGTCGGGAGTTCGATCCTCCTCCGCTCCACCAAATTCCAGACGGAAAAGCCTTGGAAACACAATGTGTTCCAAGGCTTTTTTGTTTCTACAGGCCCGGTCTTGAAGATCCGCTTCCGTATCCCCGATACCAACCTCAGCGGCGTCCGTGCCACGGCTTGAGCGTGTGCAAGTCGAGCAGCGTGAACTTGCCGCTGTCCTGCCATCCACCCGTGTCGATGTAGAAGACATTGCCCAGTTGCGCCGGCTTGCGCAGCGTCATGTGCCCATGGACAACCGCCCGCACATTGCGGACAGGCCGGGCATATTGCAGTCGATAACGGTCTATGGACCACAGGCATGCATCCTCGTCCTGCGCGCTGAAGGTGTCATCATGGATCGCTTGCCAGTCGTCATACGGGAAGTCGGCATGCACCAGGCCGACGACACCGCCCGGCGTTTCCACCTCGATTGCCAACGGCAAGGCGTGCAGGCATGCCCCGATGCGGGCCTGGGTATCGCCATCGCATGCGTCCAGCCATGCGCCGCCGTGGACACGATGATCGACGTGGGGGATGGGGTTGTTCAATGCCCGCCGCCACGTCATGAGATCGTGATTCCCGCAAATCGCATGAAACCACGGGCGCTCCAGCCAAGCCAGAACATCGGCGGACTCCGGCCCGCGATCGACGAGGTCGCCTACCGCAAATAATCGGTCATTCTCGGGCGAGAACCTGGCAGCGGCCAGCGCGGCATCGAGCCGGCCGAAATGGCCGTGGATGTCGCCCACCGCCAAATCGCGGCCCGTGGCGTTCAAGCCGAAGCGCTGCACCCGCGAATTTCCGGGCCTCATGCCTGATTCCATGCCGTGTCCTGCCGCTTATCCCGAGCAATCCGTCATGATACGCGGTGACATCCCCGCGCGAGCCCCGTGCCCCCTGGCGCTGCTGCCCCGCCCCTACCCCGACTGACGCGCATGATTCGCGCGCCGCGCCAAGGTCTGGCCCTGGCGGCGCGGATCGCCCGCCGCCTGCCCGGCCTGCCGGCCGCGCAGGCGGTGGGCGATGACGTCATAGAGCCACACGCCCGGCGTACGCAGCGCCAGGAACACCAGCACGGCCAACAACAGCGCCAGCAATACGGCGCGCAACGGGATCATGGCGCGCCTCCCGACGGCTCGGCGCGCAGGTGGCGCCGGATCGTCCGCGAGAAACCGATGGAGTCTTCCCCCAGAATCGGCGGAATGCCGACGAAGCCGCGTTCGCGCAAGGCCTGCAAGGGCACCTGGGTATCGAGCCCCCCCTGCTCATAGAGGTATTCGGGCAGATATCCCGACAGCAGGATACGGTAGTCCAGTGGCAGGCCGGGCACGATGGCCCGCACCATGCGGTACACCAGCGTGGTGCAGTTGGCGGTGACGGTGTGATAGAAGCGCGGCGTGTCGGCCAGCGCGTTTGCGGTACTGACATACGACAGGAACAGCTCGCGCATGGCGTCGGCGGGCATCCGCACCGGATAGATATAGACGTTCTCGGCGCGCGGCCCGGCGCGCACATAGAGGATGTCGCGCTCATCGGCGGCCACCACGCTCAGCTCGAATTTCTTGAAGAATCCGCCCAGCTCGGAGAACTGCTCGCCGCGTTCCTTGCGGATCTCGACCGAGAACACCACATGGCGGCCATCGGCGAAACCGAACGAGACCAGCGTGTGGGCAATGGCCGGACCGTCCCAGTACGACAGCACCATGTCGACCGAACGCAGGTCGTTCAGGTCATAGACCCGGGTCTCCCAGCGCGCCGTGTAGTCACTGTCCGAGCGCCATTTGAAGTCGCGCACATTGTCCAGCGTGACGATGCTGCCGCTGACGCTGCCGCGCAGCGTACGGGCGACGTCGTCGGCCCAGACCCGGTCATTGGAAGGCGCGATGCCCTGCCACCAGACCGCCAGCGCGATCACCGCCAGCAGATAGGCCCATAAGGCCGGGCGGCGCCGCCAGCGGCCGGCGCCATGCCACAGGCGCAGCAGGGCATACAACCCCAGCGCGACCCAGGCCAGCATCAGCACGCCCTTGCCCCAGGCCGCCGCCGGCCCCTGGTACCAGAACGCCAGGCAGGCCCAGGCGATGGAGAACAACATCAGCAGGCTGAGCACGACCCGGCCCAGTCCCCGCAGGCAGCGCACGGCCAGGCCGGCCGGCCTGGCGTCAGAGAACGCCGCCATGTTGGCTCACGATTTCCAGCACGCCGTTGATGACGAACTGCACGCCCATGCAGACCAGCAGAAAGCCCATGATGCGCGAAATGGCCTCGACCCCGCCGTTGCCGATGAGGGCGACGATGCGGCCGGCCGAGCGCAGGCAAACCCAGAACAACACCCCCAGCAGCACGAAAACGATGAGCGGCGCGACGGCGATGGTCCAGGCGGGATAATGGCTCGCGGTCTCGCCCCCGGCCGTCGAAGCCGCGCTGATGATCATGGCGATGGTGCCGGGGCCCGCCGTCCCCGGCAGCGCCAGCGGCACGAAAGCGATGTTCGGCACCTGCCGGTGCAGCGCCACGTCGGCGGCGACGTCGGCCTCGCGCTCGTCGCTGGCTGCATTGGCGGCCGCCGGAAACAGCATGCTGAAGCCGATGCTGACCACGATCATGCCGCCGGCGATGCGCAGTCCCGGGATCGAGATACCGAACGTGGCCATGATCCAGGCGCCGGCGTAGTACGTCACCAGCATGATGCCCACGACGTAACACGCGGCCTGCTGGATCTGGCGGTCGCGCTCCTTGTAGGGAATATGCTGTCCGAGGGACAACAGCATGGTCATGGACGTCAAGGGATTGGCCAGCGGCAGCATCAGCGCCAGGCCCAGGCTGACCAGCTTGCCCAGTTGAACCAGATCATCAATCATCGGCGGCGGAGGAAATAGCGGCGAAACGGAACGGAAGCACAACGCCCTCGTCCGGGAACGTCGATTGAGGTACACCGCAGAGTGTAATGTAAGCGAAGGCGAATCCCCGTCTTTACCCGGTTTCGCCCTGCCGGCCCCTGCTGTCGGGGCGGCCGCCCCGAGGATGAATGGGCGGCCGGGCCGGCGTCTTATCTGCAATCGGATGCTGGGGCTTGCGCCTAGCCGGCCAGCCTGGCCCCGGGCCGGCGCCAATGGAGCGCCGCCAGCGCCAGCAGGCGCGCGTCGGCGCCTTCGGCCGCCACCAGTTGCAGCGCCACGGGCAGGCCGTCGACGAAGCCGGCCGGCAAGGCGATAGCCGGCAACCCCAGCAGGTTCCAGGGATTGGTCAGGCCCAGCAGCGTCTCGCGCACGGCGGCGCTGCCGGGACCGGCCACGCTGCGCTGCTGCAGCGCCGGCGCGGGAATCGCCACCGCCGGCAACGCCAGCACATCGACCTGCTCGAAGAGTCCCGCGAACACGCCGCGCAAGTGCTCGCGGACGTTGCGCGCGCGGACATATTCCCAGCCCTGCACCGGGCGCGAGGCGCGCAGGCGCTCCAGCACTTCGGGATCAAACTTGGCGGGCTCGTCCTCGACGCGCTCGGCATGCACCGCATAGGCCTCCGAACGCTGGATGGCGCCCAGCGCCGTCTGCAGCGCGCGGGCGTGGCGGGTGACCTCGGCGCCGTCGACCAGCACGCCACCGAAGCCTTCGGCGGCGGCCCGCACGCAAGCCGTGACGGCCGCAACGTCGATGGCGAACGGCGCGTTCGGCACCCACATCATGCGCGGCGCGGCCAGGCCGGGATCGGCGGCGTCGGCGTAGGGGCCGATGGCGCCGCCGGACAGCGCCTGCATGAAGACCTGCGCGTCCTCGACGCTGTTGGCCAGCACGCCGGCATCCTCGATGCTGGGCGCCAGCGGGAACACGCCGCGCGCCGATACGCGGCCATGGGTCGGCTTGAAGCCGACCACGCCGCACAACGCCGCCGGCACGCGCACTGACCCGCCGGTGTCGGTGCCCAGCGCCAGCGGCACCATGCCGGCGGCCACCGCGGCGCCGCTGCCGGCGCTGGAGCCCCCCGTGATCTGGCTGGTGCGCCAGGGATTGCGCGCCGCGCCCTGCGCGCTACGGTCGCCGGTGGGGCCGTAGGCGAATTCGTGGGTGAGGGTCTTGCCGATGACGATGGCGCCGGCCGCGCGCAACAGCGCCACGCAGTCGGCGTCCGCCGCCGGCCGATGTCCCAGGAAATGCGCCGCGCCCATGGTGGTGGGCATGTCGCCGGTATCGACGTTGTCCTTGATGGCGACCGGGATGCCATGCAGCGGCCCGCGCACCTGGCCACGGGCCCGCTCGGCATCCAGCGCGCGGGCGGCGGCCAGGGCGGCGTCGACGTCCACGTGCACGAAGGCGTTCAATTGCGGGTTCAGGCGCTCGATAGCCGCCGCCGCGTGGCGCACCAGCGCCTCGGCGTCGAGCGCGCCCTGGCGCATGGCATCCTGCAGCCCGGCGACGGAGCGGCCGGCGAAAAAGCCGGGTTCGACGGCCAGCGCCGGGGTGGGGATCGATTGCGGATTCATGGTGTAGCTCCCTGGTATTTGGCGGGCAGGCGTGGGCCGACGCCCGGACGCACCTGCAGCATGGCGATCATGCCAACCGCGGTGGCGACCGAGGCGGCCACGAACATGACCGAATAGCCGTGGCGCGCCGCCAGGTAGCCGGTCAGGGTCGGCGCCAGGATCGAGGCGATATTGGCAAAGAAGTGCATCAGGCCGCTGAAGGTGCCGACGCGGCTGGCGGGCGCGGTATCGATCACCACCGCCCAGTAGACCGAGTTGGGCAGCGCATTGAGCGCGTTGGCCAGGGTCATCAGCGCGATCACGGCGACCACCGATTGCGCCTGCGATACCAGCAGGAAGCACAGGGTGGTGGCCAGCAGGCAGGCCGCGGCCAGCCAGCTGCGCGCGATCTTCAGACTGCCGGTACGCTTGAACAGCAAGTCGGATATGCGGCCGCCCAGCAGCACCGTGACGCAGGCGCCGGTCCAGGGAATCATGCCCATGTACCAGAGCGACGACAGGCTGTAGCCGAAGGTGTCCTGCAGGTATTTGGGCGTCCAGGTCAGCAGCAGGAAGTTGACGTAGTTGAACGAGAAATAGCCCAGCGTGTTCAGCAGCAGGGTCTTGCTGCGAAAGAAGCTCCACCACGGCAGCGCCGGCCCGTCGCCGCCCTGCCCGGCGGCCGCCTGCTCGGCGCGCGCCGCCTGAATTTCGCTCAACTCCGCGGGGGACACGCGCGGATTGGTGTCGGGCCGGTCGGTGAAGATGCGCATGAACAGCACCAGCACCAGCAGGCCAGCCGCGCCCAGAATGTAGAACATGGCGCGCCAGCTGCCGGTCAGGCTCAGCAGGCCCACCGCCACCGGCGCCGTCAGCAGGGCGCCCAGCGGCGTGCTGAGCAGTCCGAAGCCGACCACGAAGCCGCGCTCGCGCGGCGTGGCCCAGTTGGCGATGGTCTTGTTGATGATGGAGTACGCAGGCCCCTCGGCCGCGCCGAACAGGATGCGGATGGTGGCAAAGCCCGCCAGCGCCGAGCCGCCCAGGAAGGCCAGGCCGAAGTCGCCGGCCCAGGCGGTGGCGATCTCGAAGATCGACCAGGTCACGCCGGCCACGATCCAGACCTTGCGCGGGCCGAACCGGTCGGCCAGCATCCCGCCGAACAGCGCGCCGACCATGTAGCCGTAACCGAAGTAGCCCAGCACGGCGCCCCAGTCGCCGCGGTCCAGGCCGTATTCGCCGGTGATGTGGGCGGCGGCATAGGACATGGCGCCACGGTCGATGTAGTTGATCAGTGCCAGCAGCACGACCATCGAGAAAATTCGGTAACGGAACCGCGAGTTCCGGGATTCAGGTGTCATTGCGATCAATCCAGTCGATATACCCAAACGTTTGGGTCGCGCAATGCTAAGGGCTCGGAAAACAAAAATCGACACCGTGTAAACCCTAGGTTGCCGCCAAAGCCCCTAAGACGGTATTCGTGCGTGTATCCTCCAGCCCCATGAACAAATCCCGCCCTGTCACGCTGCAAAGCCTGGCGCGGCAGCTCGGTCTGAACGTGTCGACCGTGTCCCGCGTCCTCAACGGATCCGACGACGACGCGCGCGCCGCCGCCGCGCCCGACACGGTCAAACGGGTCCGAGCGCTGGCCGCCGAGTTGCAGTATCGGACCAATCCGCACGCCGCCAGCCTTAAGACGCGTCGCAGCCGCACCATCGGCGTGCTGGTGCCGCGCCTGTCGGACATGGTGCTGGCCACCATCTACGAAGGCATCGATGAGGCCGCCGCCGAACACGGCTACCTGACCTTCGTCTCCAACACCCAGGACGTGCCCGACAAGCAGCGCAAGCTGATCGACATGGCGCTGGCCAGGCGGGTGGACGGCCTGATCCTGGGCGATGCCCACAGCTACGCGGACGCGGCGCCCAATGCGCTGCTGGCCGAACTGGCGCAGCGCGACGTGCCCTTCGTGCTGGTCAGCCGCCACGCCGACGACCACTGCGCGGTGACCTGCGACGATGTCGAAGGCGGCCGGCTGGCCGCCGAGCATCTGCTGGCCATGGGCCACCGGCGCATCGCGGTGATGGCGGGCGAACCCTTCACCAGCACCGGCCGCGACCGCTCGGCGGGTTTCTTCGCGGCCTGTGCGCGGCACGGCGTCGACATCCCGCAGGCATGGCGCCTCGAGAGCCCGTTCGACACCGACGCCGGCCGCCAGGTGGGTGCGCGCCTGCTGGCCGGCCCGGACCGACCTACCGCCATCTTCGCGGTCAACGACTTCCTGGCGGTGGGCGTGATGGGCGCGGCGCGCGAGCACGGCCTGGAGGCCGGCCGCGACGTGGCCGTGGTGGGCTACAACGACACGCCGCTGGCGGGCGCCCTGCCCATCGGCCTGACCACGGTCCACTCGCCCATGCATGAAATGGGGCGGTTGGCGCTAGAGCTGCTGCTGCGCAAGATCGCCGGCGGCAACCCGGCCAGCGTGCGGCTGACGCCGTCGCTGGTGGTGCGCGGCAGCAGCGATCGGCCGATCGCGGGCTGAGCGGCCAGCGCGGCTCATCGCCCGGGCCGCGCATGCGCCCGCGTGTCCGGCCGGGCGCAATTTGAATCAGCTATCATGATGATCAGCATCGCTTCGTGCGATGCAAATGTCCGCGCCCGGCAGCCTGCCTAGCATAGCGCGGCACTGAGCCGGCCTTCGCGCCGCGCCTGCCTGACCCGCCTTACCCCCGGAGTTTTTCTTGAGCGACATCTATCACTTCAGCCGCGGCACCGCGCCGCTGCTGATTTCCATTCCCCACCTGGGCAGCCAGTTGCCCGACGCCCAACGTGCCCGCATGACGGAAGTCGGCCTGCAGTCCGGCGACACCGACTGGCACCTGGACACCCTGTACCGATTCGCCGACGCGCTGGGCGCGTCCGTGCTGGGCGCGCGCTACTCGCGCTACGTGGTCGACCTGAACCGCCCGCCCAACGACGAAAGCCTGTACCCCGGCCAGACCAAGACGGGCCTGTGCCCGACCCACACCTTCCGTGGCGAGGCGCTATACCTGAACCACGCGGCGCTGACCGACGACGAACGCGAACACCGCCTGCAGACCTATTGGCTGCCGTACCACGCCAAGCTGCGCGAGGAACTCGACCGCATCCGCGCCGAACATGGCACGGTGCTGCTGTGGGAAGCCCATTCGATCGCCAGCGTGCTGCCGCGCCTGTTCGACGGCAAGCTGCCCGACCTGAACCTGGGAACCGCCGGCGGCGCCAGCTGTGCGCCCGACATCCTGGACGCGGTCACCGCAAACCTGCCCGGCTGCGGCTATACCAGCGCCGTGAACGGCCGCTTCAAGGGCGGCTACATCACGCGCCACTACGGCTCGCCGGCAGAGGACATTCATGCCGTGCAACTGGAAATGTGCCAGTCCACGTACATGGACGAGTCCTACCCCTACGCCTACCAGCCGGACACGGCCGCCAAGGTGATCCCGGTGGTCGAAGGCATGGTGCGCGCCGCGCTGAACCAGACGCTGGCGCGTAAGCGCTGAGCCGGCCAACGTCCGGGACCGCCCGATGAACCGCCTGCCTGGCCGCGATGCCGATGCGTACCCCGAGTGGAGCCTGCTGCTGACCTGGGTCGCGGTGATGCAGGCCGCGTCGGTGTCTGGCGCGGCCCGCCTGCTGGGGTTGTCGCAGGCGGCGGTATCGCAGCGGGTCAAGCAACTGGAGGCGGCGCTGTCGACCGAGCTGCTCGATCGCAGCACGCGCCCGGCACGCGCCACGCCGGCGGGCGACCTGCTGTTCGAGCATGCTTCGCGCCTTCTGGCGCAGGCCGGCGATATGACCGAAAGCGTGCGCAACCTGAGCCGCGCGCGGCGCAACATCGTGCGCTTCGGCTGCGTCGACTCGTTCGCCGGCACGCTGGGACCCACGCTGATCCACGGCCTGTCCGGCGCCTCGCGCCAGATCCGGCTATGGTCCGGCATCACCCCGGTGCTGGACAAGCAGCTGGAAGAACGCCAGCTGGATCTGGTGATCAGCACCAGCGCCGCCGCCGATCCCCCCGCCATCCGCAAGCTCGGCCTGTTCAGCGAACCCTACCTGCTGGTGCTGCCGCGCACGGCGCCCCCGCAGGACGCGCACTCGCTGGCGGACCTGGCGCGCCGCAGCCCGTTCATCCGCTACAGCGCGCGTTCCCACATCGGCGCCGCCATCGACCGGCTGCTCGAATCGCGCGGCCTCTTCATCGAGCGCACCTTCGAATTCGACAACACCGATCCGCTGCTCAGCCTGGTCACGGCCGGCCTGGGATTTGCGATCAGCACGCCGCTGTGCATCTGGCAATCGCGCCATTTCGTCGACCAGTTGCGGGTGCTGCCGCTGGCGCCCTGTCTGGACAAGACCCGCGCCGACGCGCCCGACCTGGCCCGCAGCTTCTACCTGGCGGCGCGGCCGCACGAGGCCGGCAAGCTGCCGGCCGAGGCCCGCAACGTGATCCTGATGGCGGTCGAGCGGCTGATGCAGCACGACATCGCGCCCGCCCTCGGCCTGCCGCCGGCCACGCTGTGGCGCAGCCTGCGGCGCTGAATCCATCGATGTGGCATGGCGGCGCGCGCCTGCCTCATCACGACACCGCGCCGCGCCCGTAGCGTCCCGTCAGCAGCGCGCCGCGCTCGAAGCGCGCCAGCGCGTATGGCGCCAGCGAGACGTCGGGCGCCAGCCCCAGCGCTTCCTGCGCCAGCATCCTTCCCACCGCCGGCGACAGCTTGAAGCCGTGTCCGGAAAAACCGAATCCGGCCACCAGCCCCTCCACCCCCGCGATGCGTCCCAGCACGGGATTCCAGTCGGGGGTGACGTCGTACACGCCCGTCCACGACGCAGCCAGGCCGGCCTCGGCATAGGCCGGAAAGCGCGCGGCCACCTGTTCGCCGACCGCGGCCACGTAGTCCAGCGGCACGTCGCCCTGCTCCGCCTCGCCGGCCGCCAGCCTTTCGCCCTGCGTGCCTTCGCTGACCAGCATCTGGGTGCCGCCATAGCTGCGGCAATAGAGCATGCCGGGCGAGGCCAGGTCCTTGTAGACGGGCATGGTGTAGGCATAGGGCGCGGCGGCGCATTCCAGCGCCAGCACCGCGTGGCGTTCGGGCGCCAGCGGCATCGCCACGCCGGTCCAGGCCGCCAGTTCGGCGGTCCAGATGTTCTGCGTGCTGACGACCACGGCGCTGGCGTAGTCGCCCTCGGCGGTGCGCACGCCGGTCACGCGGCCGTCCCGCATCAACAGACCACGCACGGCGACATGTTCGCGGATTGTCACGCCGCGCCGGCGCGCGGCGCGCGCGAAACTGGTGGCGACCAGGTAGGCGTCCGCGAAGCCCGCCTCGGGCTCGAAGCCGATCAGCGCGGCATCGGCGAAGTCGGCGATCGGCAGCAGTTCGCGCGCCTGGGCCGCGTCCAGCTCTTGCACCGGAATGCCCAGCGCGCGCTGCTGCGCCAGCGCGGCGGCCAGCGGCGCGCGCTTGTCGTCGTCGGCCGCGGCTATCAGGTAGCCGCAGCGGACCAGGCCGCTGGCGGCGTCGTCATCGCCCACATAGGCGGCAAAATCGGTGAAGGCGCCCCACGAACGCCGCGCCAGCTCGACGTTCTCGCGCACCGAATAGTGGGTACGCAGGATGCCCGACGACTGCGCCGTCGTGCCGGCGCCGATGGTGGCGCGGTCCAGCACCAGCACATTGCGGGCGCCCAGGGCGGCCAGATGGAAGGCGACCGAGGCGCCGACCACGCCGGCGCCGATCACGATCACGTCATAACTTTTCACGGCCATGCTCCAGGAGGCAATGGCGGCAGTGTGGCGCGCACCGGTCCAGGCGCGCGTTATATCAGCGCGACGAATATTGAGTAGAAGCAGTTCAGGGAAAGCGAGGGCATGGCAACGGCGCCAGGACAGCGCGCGCATGGCCGCGGCTAGGCATGGATAGGCGCCCGCAGCGCGGATCGCGCTAGGGTTGCGCCGCGCCCGGCGGGCGCCAGGACAGCGTTGCGCCCCGCCCTTCTTCGGCCAGGAATTCCACCAGCGCCGGCAGCGACGCGTCCATCGGCCGGTTGGCATGGACGCGCATCACGTAGCCCCACGACCCCGGCATGCGCAGGCCCGGCGTCAGCGCCACCAGCCGGCCGCTGGCCAGTTCCTCGTCGATCAGCGGCGCGCGTCCCAACGCGATGCCGACGCCGGCCGCGGCCGCCGCCACCACCGTGCTCAGGCCGCTCAGCACCAACGGGTCCTGGCCGGCGCTTTCCGGCAGCCCAAGACGCGGGCGCCAGGTGCGCCAGTCGGTCTCGGGACTGTCGACGTGCTTTTCCTCCAGCCAGCGATGGCGCGTGAAGACGGCCGGATCATCGCGTTCATCGGCCGCGACCAGCGCCGGGCTGCACACCGGCACCACGGTTTCGGTCATCAACGGAATATCGCCCGGCGCCGCCAGGTGCGGACCGAGGTCGCGCACGTGCAGAAAGGCCAGGTCGATGTCCTGCGCCTTCCAGGCAGGTTCCTGGCTGGCGTGCAGGAACACCTGGATGTCGATATCCGGGTGCAGTTCGATGAAGCGGCCGATGCGCGGCGCCAGCCACAGCGCGGCCAGCGACGGGTTGGCCGAGACATTCAGGTTATAGCGCCGCTTGCCGCGCGCGCTGCTGCGGGCATGGCGGCAGGCGGTCTCCAGCAGGGTCAAGGCCTGTTGTACCGACACCAGCAGCGCGGCGCCGGCCTCGGTGGTTTCGGCGCGGCGCACCGTGCCGCCCCGACGCAGCAGGCCCACCCCCAGATCGGTCTCCAGCGCGCGCAGCTGATGGCTGACGGCGCTCTTGGTGACATTGAGCTCGGCCGCGGCGCGGCTGAGGCTGCCCAGGCGGGCGACGGCCTCGAAGGCGCGCAGCGCCGCCAGCGGTGGCGTATGGGTAGGCAGGGGCGACATGGGTTGAGTTTATCTCAACCCATGATTGAATAACTATCGCTATCGCGCGGGCGCCGGATGCGTGACCATGCAGGCTCTGGAGGGAGCATTGATATGTATTTCGATTCGAGGCTTTGGCAACTGACCGCGGGACTGCGCGCCGGCATGGCGGGCGGCATTTTCCTGGGCCTGCTGGCGCTGGCGGCGGGCATCGCCCGCTATGTCTTCCTGGGCCAGTTGCTGGCGCGGGTGTTCGACGGCGCGCCGTGGCGGGACTGGCTGGCGCCGGCGCTGTGCGTCGGCGCCATGGTGCTGCTGCGCGCCCTGCTCGACCACCTGCGCACGGTGCAGGCCAACCGCTGCTCGGCGCAGGTGCAGCAGACGCTGCGCGCGCGGCTCTACGACCGCATCGTGGCGTTGGGCCCGGCCTGGTTCGCCAACCAGCGCACCGGCGGCGTGATGCTGACGGTCGTCGATGGCGTCGAGCAACTGCAGACCTTCTTCGGCCAGTACCTGCCGCAGGTCGCCATTGCCGCGGCCGCGCCGTTCGCCATTTTCGCCGTCATCGCCTTCTGGGACGTGCCGACCGCGCTGGTGTTCCTGGTGGCGGCGCTGTTCGCGCTGCTCGGCCCGATGGCAGTGCACATGCTGGACCGCCGCGCCAGCCTGGCGCGCACCCGTTCGCTGAATGCGTTCGGCGAGGAATTCCTGGACGCGGTGCAGGGCTTGCCGACGCTCAAGTCGTATGGCCAGGGCAAGACCTTCGGCCGGCGCCTGGCCGCGCGCGCCCGGGCCCTGTCCGACAACACCTTCTGGGTGCTGTCGGTGAGCCTGCTGACGCGCGGCATCAGCGACCTGGGCGTGGCGCTGGGCGCCGCGCTGGCGCTGACGGTGGGCGCCTGGCGCGTGACCGCCGGCGACATGAGCGTCGAAGCGCTGCTGATCGTGCTGATGGCCGGCACCGAGATCTTCCGGCCGCTGCGCGACCTGCGCGCGGTGCTGCACCGGGGCATGCTGGGCCAATCGGCCGCCGCCAGCATCCACGCGCTGATGGACGCGCAACCGCTGACCGCCGCCCCGGCCGTACAGGCGGGCGCTGCGCCCGCGCGGCTCGATCCGACCATTGAATTCGACGCGGTCGCGTTCTCGTACTCGCCGCAACGGCACGCGCACCAGGGCCTGTCGTTCCGCATTGCCGCCGGCGAACGCGTCGGCATCGTCGGCCCCAGCGGCGCCGGCAAGTCCACCATCGTGCGCCTGCTGCTGCGCGAATGCGTGCCGCAGGCCGGCGCCATCCGCGTCGGCGGCCATGACGTCAACCAGCTCGACACGCAAACGCTGCTGGGCCAGATGGCGCTGGTCAGCCAGGACATCACGCTGTTCCACGGCACCATCGACGACAACCTGCGGCTGGGCCGGCCCGACGCCAGCCACGAACAAGTGCGCGCCGCCGCCCGCGCCGCCAACATCGACGACTTCATCATGGCGCTGCCGCAGGGCTACGCCACCCGCATCGGCGAGCGCGGCCTGCAACTGTCGGGCGGCCAGCGCCAGCGCGTGGCAATCGCCCGCGCGCTGCTGCGCGACGCGCCCATCCTGATCCTGGACGAGGCGCTGTCGTCGGTCGACACCGAGAACGAGGCGCTGATCCAGCAGGCGCTGGACCGGCTGATGGCCGGCCGCACCACGCTGATCCTGGCGCACCGCCTGGCCAGCGTGATCGGCGCCGACCGCTGCCTGGTGCTGGACCAGGGCCGCGTGGTCGAGCAAGGCCCGCACGACGCGCTGATGCGCCAGCGCGGCCTGTACTACCGCCTGATGCACGAGCAGGCCGTGGCGCTGGCCGCGCCGACCGCCCCACCCGTGGCCGCCACCGCCCAGGCCGCCGCGGCGCGCGACGCCGACGGCGATGCGGACGGCACCGGACAGGGCCCGGCGCTGCGCCCGCTGGACGCCGACGCCGAACAGGTCGGCTGGCGCGCCACGCTGGCCACCCTGCTGTCGGTGGTGCAGCCTTGGCGCGGTACCCTGATCGCCACCATCCTGCTGGGCGTGGCGCGCGTGGCCGCCTTCATCGGCGTCGGTGTGCTCAGCGCGCTGGTGGTGGCCGCCATCCGCGACGGTCGCGATACCTCGGCGCTGATCATCGGCCTCTTGGCCGCCGCGCCGCTGGCCGCGCTGTTCCACTGGCTCGAATCGTGGCTGGCGCACGCCATGGCCTACCAGTTGCTGGCCGACATGCGCGTCAAGCTCTATGACAAGCTCGAACGGCTGGCGCCCGCCTACCTGCTGCAACGCCGCTCGGGCGACCTGGTGGCGCTGGCGACGCAGGACGTGGAGATGGTCGAGTACTTCTACGCCCATACCATCGCCCCGGCCATCGTCTCGGTGCTGGTGCCGCTGTCGGTGCTGGGCTTCCTGGCCTTCTACAGCTGGCCGGTGGCGCTGGCGCTGCTGCCGTTCCTGGCCTATGCGCTGGTGTCGCCGGTGCGCGGCCGTCGCAAGGTCGACGCGCTGGGCGACCGCGCCCGCGACGCCCTGGGCGAGATGAGCGCGCACACCACCGACACTATCCAGGGCCTGGCCGACCTGACCGCGTTCCAGGCCACCGGCCGCCGGCGCGAGGAATTCCTCAAGGTGGCCGACCAGTACCGCGCGCGCCGCCTGGATATCCTGCGCGACCTGTCGCGCCAGACCGCCTGGTTCGAGACCGCCATGGGCCTGGGCGGGTTGGCCGTGGCCGTGGTCGGCGCGCTGCAGGTGTCGGCCGGCGCCCTCTCGGCCAGCATGCTGCCGCTCTTGGTGCTGATCGCGTTGGCGACCTTCCTGCCGGTGTCGGAGATCTCGCAGGTCAGCCGCCAGCTGGCCGACACCATTGCCGCCACGCGCCGCCTGCACGTGGTCAACAACGAGCCCGAACCGGTCAGCGACGGCCCGCTGCCGCCGCCGGTGGCGCCGCACGGCCTGTCGCTGGCCTTCGATCATGTGTATTTCGCCTATCCCGGCAAGCGCCAGGACACGCTGCGCGACCTGAGCTTCACCGTGCCGGCCGGCGCCACCGTGGCGGTGGTGGGCGCCTCGGGCGCGGGCAAGAGCACCGTAGCCAGCCTGCTGCTGCGTTTCTGGGACCCGCGCCAGGGCACGGTCAGGCTAGACGGCGTGGATGTGCGCCAGATGCAGTTGGACGGCCTGCGCGAACGCGTGGCGCTGGTGACGCAGGACACCTACCTGTTCAACGACACGCTGGAAGGCAACATCCGCCTGGCGCGCCCCGACGCCAGCCGCGAGGAACTGGCGCGGGCGCTCGAACAGGCGGCCCTGGGCGACTTCGTGCGCAGCCTGCCCGACGGCCTGGCCACGCGCGTCGGCGAACGCGGCATGCAACTGTCCGGCGGCCAGCGCCAGCGCATCTCGATCGCGCGCGCCTTCCTGAAGAACGCGCCGGTGCTGATCCTGGACGAGGCCACCTCGCACCTGGACACCCTGTCGGAACTGCAGGTGCGCGGCGCGCTGGAGGTGCTGATGCGGCACCGGACCACGCTGGTGATCGCGCACCGCCTGGCCACCATCCGCGACGCCGACCTGATCCTGGTGCTGGACAACGGCACGCTGGCCGAGGCCGGCACGCACGACCAGTTGCTGCGCAAGCAAGGCGTGTACGCCAGGCTTGCCAGCCACCAGGGCGCGCGCGACCTTACCGCGGGTAGCGCAACGTCTCTTCCGACGTAGCGTTGCGCCGCACCTCATCGGCCGTGAACCACACCCGTTTGCTGCCGAAGGTGTTGTACAGGTCGAACTGGTCGCGGGTGTGCGGCGACGGCGTGCCGTCCGGGGCGACGAAGCCGCTCTGCCCCGGCGCCACCACATCCACCGCGCGCACCGATTTGCCGTCGAACACCGTCATGTTGTTCTCGGTGCCGCGGTTCTGCGTGGCCCGATAGCGCAGCACCGCCTTGGCGTCGGCCTGCGGCACGCCCAGGAAGTTCTTGGGCGCGAACACCATCGGCGGCGCCGGGATCTTCCATGCCGCCGGGTCCTGGCCATAGGCCTGGCGCAGCGCCGCCAGCGCATCGTCCAGCGCCGCGAGGATGACGTCGTCGGCACGCGCGCCGTTGAAGAAGTCATAGCGCTGCGGCACGCCAGCCTCGGGCCCGGCCAGGGCGTTGAACAGCACCTTGACGCCGGTGGTCAGGTTGAGCGAACCGGTGGCCGGCGCCTGCGGTGTCGGGTAGCCGGTGGCGCTGTACCACTTGAAGAAGTCGGCCGGCATCTCGTCGGCCAGCGTGCGCCGCAGCATGGCGCGCAGCCACGCGTCCATGACCGCCGGGCCGGCGTTGTCGAAGTAACCCGGTTGGCGCTCGCTGGTCATCATGCCGTCCCAGGCCGCCAGGCCGGCCACCAGGCGAACGCGCGGATCATCCGCCGGCAGCCCTTGCACCGCGCGTTGCAGGAACGGCAGGAAATGACGGCGGTTGACGTCGGCGTAGCTGGTGGTGCGGATCAGGTCCCACATCTGCTGCGCGCTGACCTTGCCTCCGTTCGCGGTCATGGCCTTCAGGCGCGTCTCGATCTCGGCGTAGCGGTCGGCCTGGCCCCAGACGATGGCGAACAGGTCGGTGGACGGGTAGCCGCGCATCGGCTGGTTGTTCCAGTTGGCGATGAAGCCCTGGCGCGGGTTGTAGACCTGCGGATTGGTAGAGAACGGCAGCAGGCCCAGCCAGTCCATCTCGCCGGTGCCGGGCACCGGCAGGCGCGGATCGTGGCCCGGACGGCGCCTGGGATAGAAGCCCGTGTGCGCGTAGCCAATGTTGCCGCGGTCGTCGGCGTAGTACCAGTTGATGGTCAGCGCATGGCGCGCCGCCTGCGCCTTCCACTGTTCCCAGTTGGCCGATTGCGTCTTGCGGGTCCAGGCCATCAGCGATTGCAGTTCATAGCCTTCCCAGGCGCGCGCCTTGGCGTAGGCCACGTGCTGCGCGTCGTCGAACTTGACGATCAGGCCATGCACGCTGCGGTACACGTCCAGCGTCACTGGCGCCGCGTCCTTCACCAGGATCAGGTCGGTGCGCTTTTCCAGCGTCTTCCATTGGCCGTCGTGGAAATAGCGCGTGCGGTCGGCGGGATCGAGCTTTTCGGCAAAGATGTCGACGTCATCGCCGAAGCCCGCGGTCGAGCCCCACGTCACGTGTGCATTGTGGCCGAACAGAATGCTGGGATAGGCGAACGGCGTGTTGCCGACCACGTCGAAGCCGGCGCCGTGCAAGCCGATGCCGTAGGTATAGGCCGGATTCCACCAGCCGAACTGCGGGCCGTTCAGCAGGATCGAGCGCGCGTCCTTGGCGTGGTCGCGGCCCACGATCCACATATTGCTGGTGGTCGGAAAGCCGGCGATGCCGGGCTGGCCCGATTGCGCGTATTGGGCGGCCAGTTGCGCCCGCAGCGTCGCCGGCGCGCCGTCGACCACGCCCCGCGTGGCCGGGTCGCGCACCACCCGCTCGAGCATCGGCGGCGTGCCGTCGTAGCGCGGCAGCGCGTAGGCCAGCGGGTCCGCGCCGTCCGGCTGGAACACCGGCGGCTGGTAGCTGCCCGCTTCGGCCGGCACCGTGGTCGGCGCGCGGCTGTCGGTCAGCCAGCGCAACTGGTTGAAGATGCGCATGGCATCGGCGGCGCCATGCCGGTCCTTCAACGCCGTCAGCAGCGCCAGGTTGTCGATCTCGCTGTTGGCGTCCGAAAAGCGGTTGGCCATGGTGCCGACGAAGATCATCGCCACGTCGTAGGCGGTCCAGTCGGCCGGCGCGAAACCCAGGTCATTGAATTCCTTGGGCATCAGTTGGCCCGGCTGGGCCCGCACCCGCGCCAGCCAGGCGTTCATGCCAGCCGCGTAGCCGTCCAGCACCTGGCGGTCGGCGGCCGGCAGCGCCGCCAACTGGCGCTGGATGCGCTCGGGCGAGAAATTGGCGCGGATCGACTTGTCGAAGCCCACCATCGAGGCGCCCAGCACCTCGGCCACCCGGCCCTGGGTGCTGCGCCGCGCCATCTCCATCTGGAACAGCCGGTCCTGCGCCACCGCGTAGCCGTAGCCGTAGAAGATGCCGTACACCGTGTCGGCATAGACATGCGGCATGCCGTAGGCATCGCGCCGGATCGTGACCTTGCCATCGGCGGTTTGGGGCCGTGCCGCAACCGCCTCGGACGTCTGGCCGGCGGCTGGCGCCACCGGCTGCGCCGCCATCGCGGGCAGGCACGAACTGGCCGCCAACAGGGCGGCCGACAACCATTGCTGCTTCATTGAATCTGTCTCCGTATCGAATGGGTCCGCGCCGCGAGCCTGCCGCGGGCGATCGGCGGCGCCTCTGCCGGGCGCCGTCCGCGAACCATGATACGGAGCCGCCAACTATAATTCCAATGCATTCGATTCATATGATTCATGCGGTTGCAACATGGACTTTCAGAAACTCAAGCACCTGCTCGCGGTGGTCGAACACGGCACCTTTTCGCGCGCCGCCGACAAGGTCAACCTGTCCCAGCCCGCGCTCAGCCGCAGCATCCAGGCACTGGAAGCCGAACTGGGCCTGCCGCTGCTGGACCGCGGCACCCGCCAGGTGCGGCTGACCCCCTACGGCGCCTGCGTGGCCGAACGCGCCCGCCGCATGCGCTACGAGGAAACCGAGCTGCGCCGCGAACTCAAGACCCTGGCCGGCGGCGAATCCGGCACCCTGTCGATCGGCCTGAGCCCCGCCCCCGCCTCGCTGCTGCTGACGCCCTTCCTGGCGCACATGGCGACCCATCACCCCCATGTGCGCGTCACCACCGAACTCGGCGCCACCGGCGCCCTGCTGGAGCTGCTGCGCGCCGAACGCATCGACGCGATGGTCTGCGACGCCCGCATGCTCTACAGCGCGGCCGACCTCGAGACCCGCCCGCTCGCTCCGCTGCGGGCCGGCGTGGTGTGCCGCGCCGGCCATCCCATTCTGGCCCACCGCCGCCCCACCATCGACCACATCCGTCAATATCCCGTCGCCTCCAGCACCCTGAGCCCCGAAGTGTCCCTGCGCCTGGCCGAAACGCTCGGCCCCGCCGGCGCGCCCGAGCAGATGGTCACCGTGCGCTGCGAGAACCTCGACGCCCTGGCGCGCCTGGCCCTCACCACCGACACGCTATTGCTCGGCGTCCTCTGCATCACCCGCCCGCAACAGGAAGCCGGCCTGCTGGTCGAAGTGCCGCTCGCGCCCGACCCCCAACGCCAGGGCCACTACGCTCTGGCCCGCCTGGCCGGCCGCAGCCCGCTGAAGGCGCAGGATGCGCTGTACACCTTCACCCGGCAATGCTGGAGCGAGTTCGCCGCATTCCGGCCCAAGCAGCCCGCGCCGTGGAAAAAAACCCACGTGGCGCAATCCCCCACCGCCGGCGCGGTTGATGCGCCTACACCACTTCTATAGAATCTTCAATTCGGGCCTGTGCCCATTCTTTTTTTCCCTCACCTACACCTGGGAGGCGCAAGATGATGAATCCGCATACCGCCATCCCGCGCGTATCTCCGCGACGCCATTAAGTCGTCGCCCGCGCGGCCCCATCGCCAGACGACCTGGCGACTGGTCCGCCGTGCCCGCCCTACCCCCCTGAACGCAATGCCCGCGCCGCGAGGCGCAGGTCGTATCACCTTCTTCCCACAAGGAATCCGGCGCCTTCGCGTTGCCGGGCGATCGCAATGAATCGAACAAAAATCGATCTGCGAGGACAAGCCTTCAAGGACGTCCTCGGCTTTACCTTCCGCTATTGGCGCGCCCAGCCGTGGCGCACCGCTTTCATCGTCGCGCTGGCGCTGCTGTCGGCCGTGGCCGACGTGCTGACTCCGCTGTACGCGGGCCGGCTGGTCGACGCGGTGGCTTCCGGCGCCGCGGCCGACGCGCAGGTCTGGGGCGCGGCCATCACCGCGTTCTGGCTGCTGATCGCGCTGGGCATCGGCGCCACGCTGCTGCGCCAGGCCGTGTTCCAGAACATCATCGTCTTCACCCTGAAGATGATGAACGGCATGGTCTCCAATGCTTTCTACCGGGTGCAGCGCTTTTCCACCGACTGGCACGCCAACAGCTTCGCCGGCTCGACCGTGCGCAAGATCACCCGCGGCATGTGGGCGGTGGACCTGCTGAACGACACGCTGCTGGTGGCGCTGCTGCCGTCGATCATCATGCTGCTTGGCGCCACCGTGCTGCTGGGCATCCACTGGCCGGTGATGGGCCTGGTGGTGGGCATCGGGTCGGTGCTGTACATCGCGGTCACGGCGACACTGTCGCTGGGCTACGTGGCGCCGGCGGCGCGGCTGGGCAATGCCTGGGACACGCGCATGGGCGGCGCGCTGGCCGACGCGGTCAGCTGCAACCCCGTGGTCAAGGCCTTCGGCGCCGAGACCCGCGAGGAAGCGCGCCTGGACCGGGTGGTCGACAAGTGGCGCCGCCGCACGCGCCGCACCTGGATTCGCGCCACGTTCAACGGCGGCGTGCAGGGCGCGATGCTGGTGGCAATGCAGGCCGGCATCCTGGGCGCATCGCTCTGGCTGTGGTCGCGCAACCAGGCCAGCGTCGGCGACATCACCTTCGCCCTGACCATGTTCTTCATGCTGCAGGGCCACCTGCGCGACGTGGGCATGCACATCCGCAACCTGCAGCGCTCGGTCAACGACATGGAAGAGCTGGTCGCGCTGGAAAAGCAGCCGCTGGGCGTGGACGACCGGCCCGGCGCCGGTGCACTGCGCGTCACGGCCGGCGAGATCCGCTTCGAGGACGTCACCTTCCGCTATGGCCGCCACGAAGCGCCGCTATACGAGGGCTTCTCGGCGCGCATCGCGCCGGGGGAGCGGGTCGGCCTGGTCGGGCATTCGGGCTCGGGCAAGACCACCTTCATCAAGCTGATTCAGCGCCTGTACGACGTCAACGGCGGCCGCATCACCATCGACGGGCAGGACATCGCCCAGGTCAGGCAGGCCTCGCTGCGCAGCCAGATCGCGATCGTGCAGCAGGAGCCGGTGCTGTTTCACCGCACCCTGGCCGAGAACATCGCCTACGCCCGCCCCGGCGCCTCGCAGGCCGAGATCGAGCAGGCGGCGCGGCAGGCCAGCGCGCATGACTTCATCATGGCCTTGCCCAAGGGCTACGCAACGCTGGTGGGCGAGCGCGGCGTCAAGCTGTCGGGCGGTGAGCGCCAGCGCGTGGCGATCGCCCGGGCCTTCCTGGCGGACGCGCCGATCCTGATCCTGGACGAGGCCACGTCGAGCCTGGACAGCGAGAGCGAGGTGCTGATCCAGCAGGCCATGGAGCGCTTGATGGTCGGCCGCAGCACGCTGGTGGTGGCGCACCGGCTGTCCACGGTGCGCGCGCTCGACCGCCTGCTGGTGATGGACCGCGGCCGCATCATCGAGGAAGGCAGCCATGACCAGTTGATCCGCTTGCAGGGCGGCCTGTACCGGCGCCTGTTCGAGCGCCAGGCCCTGGAACTGACCAAGGGCCTGACGCAGGCGGAACTGCTGGCCGATGGCGCCCGCCCCCTGCCGGCGCCGGCCGCCGGCGAGGAGCAGGATCAGGACGAAGCGTCCTTCGCGTTCGGCAAGTAGGCGCAGGGCCTGACTCGCGTCAGGCCCATTTCATGGCCGCCCACGGCCTGGGCAGCGCGCGGATCGCCGTGGACCGGCGGCCTCAGCGATTCAACGTCAGCCGCAGGCCGAAGGCGATCAGCGCGCCGCCGAATACGGCGCCTTGCCACTTCTGCACGCGCGGGTGCGCCGCCATCCAGCGGCCCAGCGCGCCGCCCGCCAGGGCGCACAGCACATCGAAGGTCAACCCCAGGCTCACCAGGATCACGCCCAGCAGGGCGAACTGCTGGCCGATCGCGCCCTGCGCCGGCGACACGAACTGCGGCAGCAGCACCGAGCAGAACAGCAGCGCCTTGGGGTTGAGAACATTGGTCAACACCCCGCTCAACAACGCCGCGCCGCCCCCCCTGCCGCGCGCGGCCGCCTGCGCCTCGTGCGCCACGCCATACGACAGCGGCCCCGCGCGCAGCAGCCGCGCGCCCAGCCAGATCAGATAGCCGCCGCCGACGGTGCGCGCCGCATCGAAGGCCCAGGGGTGCGCCTTGAACAGCGCCGCCAGCCCCAACGCCGCCAGCGTCACGTGGGCGGCGCGCGCCAGGGCCAGGCCCACCGCCACCGCCAGCGCCGGGCCTCGGCCGCGCAGGGCGCCGGTTTCGAGCAGCAGGATCATGTCCGGCCCCGGCACCACATACACAATCAACAATGCCCCGAGAAACAACGCCATGTCGGCCATACGCCACGCTCCGTGCTGCTGGAAATGGCGATCATTCTAGGGAAAAGGCATCGGCATGTGCTTGCTATTCCTGCCAACTTGAATAACATGATTGGCATATCCAACCAATCAAAATCCTATTATTTTTATTTCATGCCAAAACGCCAATTGGACGCCTACGACCGGCGCATACTCGAGGCCCTGCAACAGAATGGCCGCCTGACCAATGTCGAGCTGGCCGAGCAGATCGGCCTGTCGCCCTCGCCCTGCCTGCGGCGGGTGCGGCTGATGGAGGAAGCCGGCGTGATCCAGGGCTATGAGGCCCGGCTGGCGCCGGACGAGGTCGGGCTGGGCCTGACGGTATTCGTCGGGGTCAAGGTCGAGCGCCACCACGAGCGTGATGCCGAGCAGTTCCGCAAGGAAGTCTGCGCCCTGCCCGAAGTGGTGGCGGCGCACCTGGTGTCGGGCGAATCGGACTTCCTGCTGCAGGTGGTGCTGCCGGACCTGCGCGGCTATGAACGCTTCCTGCTGGGCACGCTGCTGAAGCTGCCCGGCGTGAAGGACATCCGCAGCAATTTCGCGATCCAGACGGTCAAGCCGCAGAGTCCCCTGCCGCTGGACCACCTGGGGCATTGAGCGCCGCCTGCCGCACCTTGGCGCTGCGCTGCTCGAAGCGCGCCTGCGACTGCGCCAGGTAGCGCTGCACGATGGCCGGTTCCGAGGTCCTGGGCGTGCCGCCCGGGAATGGCGGCTCGGGGTCATACTCGATCTGCAGCTGGATCAGCTTGGCGGCCTCGTCACCGCACAACGTGGCCACCACCTTCAGGGCCATGTCGATGCCCGAGGTAACGCCGCCGGCGGTGAAGACATTGCCGTCCACGCACAGCCGCGCCTCGGTCGGCACGGCGCCGAAATGCGCCAGCAACTCGCGGGCGCGCCAATGGCTGGCGGCGCGCCTGCCGCGCAGCAGGCCGGCCGCGCCCAGCAGCAGCGATCCGGTGCAGATACCGAAGACGTATCGCGCGCCCAACGCCTGCCGGCGCGTGAACGCCACCCAATCCGGGTCGAGGATGGCATCATCCGTGCCCGGTCCGCCCGGCACCACCAGCAGATCGCAGGGCAGCGCCGACGCCAGCGTGCGGGTCGGCACGAAGCACAGGCCGCGATCGCTACGCACCGGATCCGGCGATTTTGCGACAAAATCAATGCTGAAACCGGGCGCGGCGGCGAGCACCTCGTAGGGCCCGGTCATATCCAGCTGGGTCAGCCCTTCGAACAAGAGAATATTCACATGCACGACGATGCTCCTTGGCAGAACGGAACCTCCAGCGTAGACCGGGACCGCGGCGCGCGCGCGCCAAACAGCGGCACAATCGCGCCAAAACGCATTGTCTTCCTGGTGTACGACGGTTTCCAGCCGCTTGACCTGGCCGGTCCGTGGCAGGCATTCAGCAGCGCCAACGAGGAAGGCGGCGCCGGCTATCATCTGAGCACCGTGGCCGCCCGCCCGGTGGTCAGCACCTGGGACCAGGGCCTGCGCATGCAGGTCAGCGCCACTTTCGCCAGCGACGATGACGCGCCGATCGACATGCTGTTCGTGCCGGGCGGGCCAGGCATCGACTCGGCCAGCACCCATGGCGAAACCCTGGCCTGGCTGCGGCGCCGCAGCCCGCAGGCGCGCCGCACCTGCAGCGTCTGCACCGGCGCTTTTCTGCTGGCCGCGGCCGGACTGCTCGACGGCCGCCGCGTCACCACGCACTGGCGCTCGGCCGACCGGCTGCGTCAACTGCACCCCGGACTGCGGGTGGAAGACGACCGCATCTACATCGAGAGCGGCAACGTCTGGACCTCGGCCGGCGTGACCGCGGGCATCGACCTGGCGCTTGCGCTGATCGAGCGCGACGTGGGCGCGCGGGTGTCGCAGGACGTGGCGCGCCGCCTGGTGGTCTTCATGCGCCGCAACGGCGACCAGCGCCAGTACAGCCAGTCGCTGCGCCTGCAGGATCGCCTGGCGGCGCCGTTCCGCGACCTGGTGGAGAAAATCGAGGCCAGCCTCTCGGCGCGCTGGTCGGTCGACGACATGGCCGATGCCTGCCACATGTCGCGCCGCACTTTCCAACGCAAGTTCGTGGCGCATTTCGGCGTGACGCCGAGCGAGGTGCTGCGTCAACTGCGGCAGGAGCGCGCCAGCGCGCTGGGCGCCGCCGGCAAGCTGTCGGCAAAGGCCGCCCGGCGCGCGCTGGCGGACTACGGCCAGCCGGCCCAGGCGTGATGCGCCAATAGCGCGTCCCGCTAGCGCCTGGTCCAGTTGCGGCCATCGGTGGAGTAATAGCGTCCGCCGCTGCTGCAGCAGCCGCCTGCCCCCAGGGCCTGGCGGCCGACAAATGCCTCCACGCCCGGGGCCTTGGCCTGCAGGCTCTGGCGCGCGCAGGACATGAGCGACGGATAGAACTCGGGTTCCAGCACCTTGACCCAGCGGCGTGCGCCGGACGCGGGATCGGCCTCGTCCAGGTAGACCACGCAATCACTCACCACCAGATGCACCGCCTGGCCGTTCAGACGGCCCCTGAACTCGTGTTCGGGCGCCAAGTCGCGCAGCGATTGCGGGTCGAGACCGGACGGCGCGGGCCGTTCGTCGCAGCCGGCCAGCAATGCCAGCGCCATCAGCCCGGCCCAGGCCCAACGCGCGCGCGCGGCCATGCCTATGCCGCCAAGCCGACCGACATGCCGCCGCACACATACAGCAGCTGGCCGGTCATGAAGCCGGCGCGCCGGTCCAGGAACAGCGCAACCGCGTGCGCCACGTCCTCGGGCCGGCCGACGCGGCCCACCGGGATGGACGCCTCCAGCGCCACCGTCCGCGGGTCGCCCGGCGGGTTCGACTGCTCGAACAGTTCGGTGGCGATCGGCCCGGGCGCGACGGTATTGACGGTGATGCCGTCCTTGCCCAATTCCAGCGCCCAGGTGCGCGTCATGCCAGCCAGGCCGGACTTGGTGGCGCCATAGGCCGAACGGCCCGGCTTGCCCAGGCCGGCGCGGCTGCCGATGTTGACCACGCGCCCGTAGCCCGCCTCGCGCATGCCCGGCAACAACGCCTGCAGCAGCAGTAGCGGCGCGGCCAGGTTCAACGCCACCGTACGCGCCAGATCCTCCTGGGTCACGGCGTCGATGTCCGCCACCTGGATCATGCCGGCGTTGTTGACCAGGTGCAGCACCGGCCGCGCCGCCGCCAAGGCCGACGCGGCCGCCACCGTGGCAGCCGCATCGCCCAGGTCCACGGACTGGAAGGTTTCGCCGGGCAATGTCGCCTGCGGCGGGCGGCGGCTGAAGTTGACGACCTCGAAGCCGTCCTGCAACAGCCGCGCGACGATGGCGCGGCCGATGCCCCGGCTGCCGCCGGTGACCAATACGATGGGAGCGGTCATTGCGCGGTGATTCCCTTGTCCTTGATGAGACGGCCCCATTTGCCGCGTTCCTGGCGCTCGAACGCCGCAAGCTCGGGACCGAACAGCGTACCCGGTTTGGCGCCCATGGTGGCGAAGTTGGTGGCGATGGCCGGCGTGGCCAGCCCGCTGCGCGCCGCCTCGATCAGTTGCCGCACCACCGGCTCCGGCGTGCCGCGCGGCGCGTACAGCGCGAACCACGCCGTCACGTCAAAGCCCGGCAGGCCGGACTCGGCCACCGTGGGCAGGTTTGGCACCGAGGGATCGCGCGCGGCCGAGGTCACCGCCACCCCGCGCACCAGGTTGCCGTCTTTGATCTGCGCCAGCGCGCCAGGCAGGTTGTCGAACAACAGGTCGACCTGGCCGCCGGCCACCGCCGGCAGCGATGCCGAGGAGCCCTTGAACGGCACGTGCAGCAGGGTCACGCCGGCCATGGCCTCGAAATAGGCGCCCGTCAGGTGCACCGACGAACCCACTCCGGGCGATGCGTAGGTCAGCTTCCTGTCCTTGGACTGCCTGGCGGCCTGGATCACGTCGGCCACGGTCTTGTAGGGCGACTTGGCGCTGACGGCGATGACGTTGGGCGTGGTGGACACCAGCGCGATCGGCACCAGGTCGCGCTCCGGATCGAACGCCATATTGCTGTACAGGAACTGGTTGATGGTCTGGGTGCCGATGGTGCCCAGGCCCAGCGTGTAGCCATCGGCCTTGGCGCGCGCCACGTAGGCCATGCCGATGTTGCCGCCCGCGCCCGGCTTGTTCTCGACCAGCACGGTCTGCTTCAAGCCCGGCTGCAGCGCGTTGGCGATGGCGCGGCCGAAGATGTCGGCGCCGCCGCCCGGCGGATATGGCACCACCACAGTGATGGGATGCTCGGGATAGCCGGCGGCATGCGCCGCGGACATGGCCAGCGCGGCCAGGGCGGCCACGGCCAGCGCGCGCCGCCCGGCGCGCCTGTACAGGGAATGCGTCATGAATATGTCTCCTCGCGAATCCGCTGGTGCGGATTTCTTCTGGCTCCGCCTCGGGGCGGATGCTGTTGGTGGATGCCCGCGCAAGGCGGGCACTTCCTATAGTACGTAAATACGTACTATATTCACAAGAACACGAAATGGATACCGGAGACAAACCATGAAACGCTGGACGCGCCGTCCCGAGGGATCGACCTGGGGCGACTTCGGGCCGGACGACGAGATCGGCCGCCTGAACCTGCTGACCGAGGAAAAAGTGCTGCAGGGGGTGCGTGAAGTGCGCGCCGGCAAGGTCTTCTGCCTGTCGTTGCCGCTGGACCTGCCCGGCGGCAACGTACTCAACCCGCGCCGCCATCCGCCGCAGCTCAAGCCCACCTTCCGCGACGGCACGCCCTACCTGAACTTCGCCATGGCGCGGCTGCAAGCCGAGGCTGTCGACGTGCTGTCGGACGACCAGGTCACGCTCAGCCTGCAATACTCGACCCAGTGGGACGGCCTGTGCCACGTCGGCGCGCAGTTCGACATCCAGGGCGACGGCCAGGCCCGCCGTGTCTACTACAACGGCTATGCCGCCGGGGTGGACGTGTTCGGCGGCGACGATGCCGCGCCCGACGCCTGCTGCCCGCCGGGCGGTTCGTACGCGCGCAAGCTCGGCATCAACCGCTATGCCGAAAAAGGCATGCAGGGCCGCGGCGTGCTGATCGATCTGGCGCGCGCCTTCGGCCCCGGCCGCACGCGGGTGGGCCTTACCCAGTTGCAGGCGGCGATGCGCGAACAACAGGTCGTGGTCGAGCCGGGCGACATGCTGGTGCTGCGCACCGGCTTCGCCGAAGCGCTGCTGGAAATGGACGGCCGGCCGGATCCGCACCGCCTGGAGCAGACCGGCGCGGTGCTGGACGGCGCCGACGCGGCGTTGCTGGGCTGGATCAGCGATAGCGGCGTGGCGGCAATCTGCGCCGACAACTACGCGGTCGAAGCCTACCCGGCCCGCACCGCCGGCCCCGGTCATTCGATCCTGCCGTTGCACCATCACTGCCTGTTCAAGCTGGGCGTGCCGCTGGCCGAGCTGTGGTACCTGAAGGCGCTGGCCGACTGGCTGCACGCGCAGGGACGCAACCGATTCCTGCTGACCGCGCCGCCGCTGCGCCTGCCGGGCGCGGTGGGTTCGCCGGTGACGCCGATCGCCACGGTGTAAGGCCATGACGTCGCTCCCCACCCTCTTTTCGCATCATCTCGACACGCTGGCCTCGAATCACCCCGACCGTCCCGCCTTGATCGACCGCGACCGCGCCGTCAGCCACGCCGACCTGCGCGCGCGCAGCCGCGCCCTGGCCGCCGGCCTGGCGCGCATCGGCGTGCGGCCCGGCCAGCGCGTGGCGGTATGGCTGCCCAACTGCGCCGCCTGGGTCGAGACCTTCCTGGCTTGCGCCCACCTGGGCGCGCTGGTGCTGGCGGTCAACACCCGCTTTCGCGCGCTGGAGCTGGCCGACATCCTTGGCCGCGGCCGCGCCGATTGGCTGGTGTTCTGGCCCGGCTTCAAAGGCATCGACTTCCAGGGCATCCTGGACGGCGTCGCGCCCGAATGCCTGGAACGGCTGCAAGGCATCGTTGCCTTGTCCGAGACCGACGACGCGCTTGCGCCGGCGCTGCGCGGCAAGCCGCTATACCGTTATGCCGATCTGCGCGCCACGCCCGGGGAGCCTCCGCCGCCCCAGCCGGACGCCGGCGTGCTGTGCTTCACCACGTCCGGCACCACCTCGCAACCCAAATTCGTGCTGCATGATCAGCGCACCCTGCTGCGCCACGGCGCCACGGTGGCGCAGGCGTTCGGCTATGACGACGACAGCCGCGTGCTGGCCAGCGCGCCATTCTGCGGCGCCTTCGGCTTCGCCACGCTGGCAGGCGGGCTGGCGCGGGGCGTGCCGGTGGTGTGCGCGCCGGTATTCGACGCGGCCGAATCGGCCGCCGCGATCCAGCGCCACCGCGTCACCCACACCTACGCCAACAACGAGGCGCTGGTCGCCATGATGCGTGCGGCCGCGCCCGGCGCGTTCGCCTCGGCACGGCTGTTCGGCTTCGCCAGTTTCACGCCGGCGCTCGAGCACATGCTGGACCTGGCGCGCGCGGCCGGCGTGCCACTGACCGGACTGTACGGCTCCAGCGAGCTGATCGCGCTGGTGGCCGGCCAGCCGCGCGATCCCGCCGAAGGCGACGTGGCCGCGCGCCACCAGCCCGGCGGTACCCTGATCTACCCCGAGGCAAGGGTGCGGGCGCGCGATCCGGCCAGCGGCGCGGTCCTGCCGCACGGCGAATCGGGCGAATTGGAAATCCTCTCGCCGAGCCTGATGCGCGGCTACCTCGACAACCCCGAGGCCAGCCGCCACGCCTGCAGCGATGACGGCTACTTCAAGACCGGCGACCTGGGCTACACCCTGAACCCGCGCCAGTTCGTGTTCCAGACCCGCATGGGCGACTCGCTGCGCTTGTCCGGCTTCCTGGTGAATCCGGTGGAAATCGAACAAGTGGTGGAGACCCTGCCCGGCGTGCGCGCCTGCCAGGTGGTCGGCGCCACCCGCGACGGCAAGACCGTGCCCTACGCTTTCGTGCTGCTGCAGGGCGGCGCCAACGCCGACGCCGCCGGCTGGACCGCGGCCTGCAAGCAGGCCATGGCCGGCTTCAAGGTGCCGGCCGGCTTCACGGTGCTGGACGCATTCCCTTCGGTGGAAAGCGCCAATTCGGTCAAGATCCAGAAGCACCGGCTGCGCGAGATGGCCGACCGCCTGCTCGCGGCCCCCGCCCCTACCTGACCGAGACGCCCATGCCCGCGCGCCCGCTTTTCTCGCACAGTCCCCAGCCGCTCTACCTGCAGGCGGCGGCGCTGTTCCGCAGCCACATCCAGAACCGCACCTGGCGGCCCGGCCAGCAAATCCCCCCGCTGGAAGCGCTGATGGAGACCTACGGCATTTCGCGCGCCACCATCCGTCAGGCCCTGGGCCAGTTGGAGCAGGACGGCCTGATCCGGCGCTCGCGCGGTTCGGGCACCTTCGTCAACGCCGACCTGCCCGAGACGCCAACCCTGCTGATTCCCAAGACCTGGGCCGAGACGGTGGAACTGAGCAACCAGCTCGGTACCGTGTCGCTGGTGGAGTCGAGCGCCGACTCGCCCTTGCCGGACACGCTTGGCATGCGCTGCGAGGCCGACCGCGCCGGCCGCTTTCAGTATCTGCGGCGCGTGCACACCACCGACGCCGGCCCGTTCTGCTATAGCGAGGTGTTCCTGGAGAGCAGCCTGTTCCGCAAGCACCGCGCCCGCATCCAGAAGAACACCGTGGCGCCCGTGCTGGACCAGTTCTACGGCGCGCGCATCAGCGAGGCGCGCCAGGTGCTGAACGTGATCGAGGCCGGCCAGGAGTCGGCCGAATCGCTGCGGATCCCGGTGTCCTCGCCCGTGGCCGAGCTGCGCCGCTACGCCTGCATCGATGGCCGCGTGGTGTATTTCGCGCGGCTGGAATTCCCGTTCCGCAAGGTGCGCATGGAATTCGACCTGTTGAGCCAACGATAGGGGGACCCGGCTTTTCCAGCAACGCCCGTGAAGACGCCCCTCGCCGCGAGCCTGCCCGCGGCCGGCGCCGGCGGCTTCCCCGCCCGTCCGATTCCATTACAAAAGCGCGGCCTTGAGGCCAAGCGCGCAGTTCCCGCAAACATCCGGCATAACCATAAATGGAGACAACCATGACCCCCATGCCCCGGATTTCGCAGCAACGCAGCATCTGCTCGCGCCGCTTCGCGCGCATATCCACCACGGCCGCCGCCTGCGGCGCCAGCCTGTTCCTGAGCGCCGCCGCCCTGGCGCAAAGCGCTCCCGCCGCCATCTCCGACGACGTGGTCCGCCTCGGCCTGATCCTGGACATGAGCGGCATCTATGCCGATGTGACCGGCAAAGGCAGCGCCACCGCCGCGCAGATGGCCATCGACGACTTCGGCGGCAAGGTGCTGGGCAAGAAAATCGACCTGCTGGTGGTCGACCACCAGAACAAGGCCGACATCGCCGCGGCCCGCGCCCGCGAGTGGTACGACACGCAGCAGGTCGATGCCATCATGGACGTGGCCGGCTCGGCCCCGGCGCTGGCGGTGCTGGAAGTAGCGCGCCAAAAGAAGAAAATCGTGGTCTTCAGCGGCCCTGGCACCGAACGCATCACCAACGACCTGTGCTCGCCCTACTCGGTGCACTACACCTACGACACCTGGTCGCTGGCCAACACCACCGCCCGCGCCACGGTCGACCGGGGCGGCAAGCGCTGGTACTTCCTGACCGCCGACTATGCCTTCGGTCATACCTTGCAGGCCTCGGCCACCGAGGTCGTCAAGGCGCGCGGCGGCACGGTGCTGGGCGCCGCGCGCCACCCCATCGGGACCAGCGACTTCGCCTCGTACCTGCTGCAGGCGCAGGCCAGCGGCGCCCAGATCGTCGGCCTGGCCAATGCCGGCGGCGACACCGTCAACGCCATCAAGGCGGCGCGCGAATTCGGCCTGCCCCAGAGCGGCCAGAAGATGGCCGGCCTGCTGCTGTACATAAACGACATCCACGCCATCGGCCTGGAATCGGCCGCCGGCCTGATGCTGACAGAAGCCTTCTACTGGGACATGAACGACCAGACGCGGGCCTGGTCGCAGCGCTACTACGACAAGCTCAACAAGATGCCCAACATGAGCCAGGCGGGCACCTACTCGTCGGTGATGCACTATCTGAAGGCGGTACAGGCGGCCGGCACCGACGCGACCGAGGCGGTGATGAAGCAGATGAAGGCCATGCCGATCAACGACTTCTTCGCCACCAATGGCCGCATCCGCGAGGATGGCCGCATGGTGCACGACATGCACCTGTTCGAGGTCAAGACGCCGGCCGAGTCCAAGCGGCCGTGGGACTACTACAAGCTGGTGGCCACGCTGCCGGGCGACGAGGCCTTCATGCCGCTGTCCAAGTCGACCTGCCCGCTGGTGAAGACGGCGGCGAAGTAAGCAGGAGGCCGCCCGCCGCCGCCCCCCGCGGCGGCGGGCGCGGCGCATATCGGGCCCGGCCACCGCCGGCCCCACGCTTCCGTTATTCTCGGGGCTGGCCCAGCGCCCGCAATGCTGCCCGCCCGTCCAAGGAAGCCCGATGTCCAGCCCCGCCTCACGCCCCATTCCCGCCACCATCGCCGCCGTGGTGCGCAATGGCCACGTGCTGCTGGTGCGCCGCGCCAACCCGCCCGACCAGGGCCGCTGGGCCTTTCCGGGCGGCAAGATCGAGGCCGGCGAACCTCTCGAAGACGCGACCGCGCGCGAACTGTTCGAGGAATGCGGCGTGCGCGCGCAGCCGTTGCAGGTGTTCGATGCCGTCGACGTGTTCGACCGCGACGACAGCGGCGCGCTGCGCCGCCATTACATCCTGATCGCCGTGCTGTGCCGCTGGCAGGCGGGCGAGCCGGTGGCCGGCGACGATGCGCTGGACGCGCGCTGGGTGCCGCTGGCCGAGCTGGAGGGCCAGGCGCTGGCGACCAGCTTCGGGGTGGCGGCCATCGCGCGCAAGGCGGCGGCCCTGGCGGTTGCGGCTGGCATTCTCTGAAGGATCCGGCCGCCCATTCGCACCTGGCGGGAGTCGTCCAGTCCGACATCGGACCGGCCCCTGGCCGCGAGTCAAACAGCCGCCGGGATCGATCGGTTAAGGTGTAGCCCCACACCCCTTAACCCTTCATTCCTGGAGTAATGAATGACCGGATTGATTATCGTGGTGGCGGCGCTGGCGTTCCTGATGCTGGCGGCCTATCGAGGCTACAGCGTCATCCTGTGCGCGCCCCTCGCGGCCATGGGCGCGGTGCTGCTGACCGACCCGTCGGCGCTGGCGCCGGTGTTCTCGGGCATCTTCATGGAGCGCATGGCGGGCTTCGCCAAGCTCTATTTCCCCGTATTCCTGCTGGGCGCGGTGTTCGGCAAGCTGATCGAACTGTCGGGTTTCTCGCGCGCCATCGTGCAGGCGGTGCTGCGGCTGATCGGGGCGGAACGCGCCATCGTCGCCATCGTGCTGGTCTGCGCGGTGCTGACCTACGGCGGCGTGTCGCTGTTCGTGGTGGTGTTCGCGGTCTACCCCTTCGCGGCCGAGATGTTCCGCCAGGGCGGCATTCCCAAGCGGCTGATGCCCGGCGCCATCGCGCTGGGCGCGTTCACCTTCACCATGACGGCGCTGCCGGGCACGCCGCAGATCCAGAACATCATTCCCACCACCTTTTTCGAAACCACCACCTGGGCCGCGCCCTGGCTCGGACTGATCGGCGCGGCCTTCACGCTGGCGGTCGGCGTGGCCTACCTGGAATGGCGCCGCAAGCGCGCCGCGCGGGCCGGCGAAGGCTATGGCACCGAACTGCGCAACGAACCCGAGACCCCGCCCGGCGGTCGCGAGCATCATCCGCTGGTGGCGCTGCTGCCCCTGGTGGTGGTAGGCGTGGCCAACTACCTGCTCACGCGCTGGATTCCCGGCTGGTATCCGGCCGGCTCGCAGGTCGACCTGCCTGGCCTGCCGCGGCCCATGCCGGTCAACGCCCAGGACCAGGTGGCGCTGTGGGCGGTGATGGGCGCGCTGATCGCCGGCATCGCCACCATCCTGGTGTTCTCGTTCTCGCACATCAAGGCCCACTTCGCCGAAGGCAGCAAGAGCGCGGTGTCGGGCGCGCTGCTGGCGTCCATGAACACCGCGGCCGAATACGGCTTCGGCGGCGTGATCGCGGCCCTGCCCGGCTTCCTGATGGTGGCCAGCGCGCTCAAGGCGATTCCGGACCCGTTGGTGGGCGAGGCGGTGGCGGTAACCTCCCTGGCCGGCATCACCGGCTCGGCCTCCGGCGGCATGAGCATCGCGCTGGCGGCCATGGCGCAGACCTTCATCGACAGCGCCCAGGCGGCCGGCATTCCCATGGAAGTGCTGCACCGCATCGCCGCCATGGCATCGGGCGGCATGGATACGCTGCCGCACAACGGCGCCGTCATCACCCTGCTGGCCGTCACCGGACTGACCCATCGCCAATCGTACGGCGACATCTTCGCCATCACGCTGATCTCGACGCTGTCCGTGTTCCTGGTGATCGCGGTGTACTACCTGACCGGCATCGTCTGATCGTCCTGGCCAAAAGCGCGGCCGAAGATTTCGGCCAGCCACTGGCTGAACACGCGCACCCGCGCCGATACCTGGCGGTTCTGCGGGTACAGCACCGACACCGGCATCGGCGCCGGCGGCGCGTCGGGCAGCACCACCCGCAGCCGTCCGGCGGCCAGGTCGTCGGCCACGCGGTAGCGCGGCACCTGGACCAGGCCCAGGCCCGCCAGCGCCGCGCTGGTGTACAGCTCGGCGCCATTGACGCTGACGACCGAGGCAGGCCGCGCCAGCACATTGCGCCCGTTCACCATGAAATCCAGCGGCAGGCTGCGGCCGGAGGATGACGACACGTAGTCCACCGCCCGGTGTCCCTCCAGGTCGTCCAGGGTGGCGGGCTCGCCGTAACGCGCCAGGTAGGCCGGGCTGGCGACGGTGACCTGCGGCATCAACGCAATCTGGCGGCCCACCAGCGACGAATCCTGCAGGGTGCCGGCGCGCAGCACGCAGTCCACGCCCTCGCGCACCAGATCCACCAGCCGGTCGTCCTCGCCCAGATGCAGCACCAGTTCGGGGTAGCGCGCCAGGAAACCGGGCAGCGCCGGCATCACGAACACGCGCGCCAGCGTGCCTTGCAGGTTGCCCCGCAGCAGCCCCTTGGGCGCTGTGTTCAGGAACGCGCCGTCGGCCTCTTCCAGGTCCGCCAGCAGGCGCACGCAACGCCGGTAATAGGCTTCGCCGTCGTGGGTCAGCCGCACCTGGCGCGTGGTGCGCTCCAGCAGGCGCGCGCTCAGGCGCTTTTCCAGGCGCTTGATCAGGTGGGTGACGGTGGCGCGCGGAATCCGCAAGTCCTCGGCCGCTTTGGAGAAACTGCGCCGTTCGGCGATGCGGACGAACACCTGCATTTCCTGGAAGCGATCCATGGGCGGACTCGATTATTTATGCAAATGAAATTATGTTAGCAAAATAAGGGTAATTATTTTTTCTTTGGAATAGTTCATGATTCGTTTCACCGCATGATCCGTCCCACTACCCTTCAGGAGTCACCATGAATTCCCCAGCCCCCCAACGCACCGCCCTGGTCACGGGCGCCTCGCGCGGCATCGGCGCCGCGATCGCCCGCCGCCTGGCCGCCGACGGCTGCGCCGTCGCCATCAACTATGCCGCCAGCGCCGCCGAGGCCGAGACCTTGGCCGAGGAGATCCGCCAGGCGGGCGGCCGCGCCCTGGCGGTGCGCGCCGACGTTTCCAAGGCCGCCGAGGTACGCGCCCTGTTCGACCAGGTCGAAGCCGGCCTCGGGCGCATCGACGTGCTGGTCAACAGCGCCGGCGTGCTCAAGCTGCAGGCGCTGGCCGAGGCCAGCGACGCGCTCTACGACCAGACCTTCGACATCAACACCCGCGGCACCTTCAACACCCTGCGCGAGGCCGGCACGCGGCTGGCCGACGGCGGCCGCATCGTCAACATCTCCAGCACCACGCTGGCGCTGAACCTGCCCACCTATGGGCTCTACATCGCCAGCAAGGCGGCGGTCGAGGGTTTCACCCGCGTGTTCGCCAAGGAACTGCGCGGCCGCCACATCACGGTCAACGCCGTGGCGCCGGGCCCCGTCGCCACCGATCTGTTCAAGCAGGGCAAGAGCGTGGAACTGATCGAGCACTACGCCAAGATGCCGCCGCTGGAACGTCTGGGCGAGCCCGAGGACATCGCCGGCATCGTGTCGTTCCTGGCCGGCGCCGACGGCGGCTGGATCAACGGCCAGGTGCTGCGCGCCAACGGCGGCATCGCCTGAAGCGCGATGGCGGCGCGGATGCTACTGTTGCGCGCATGCAAGCAGACAACGCCATGAACCTGGCCGCCACGCGCCGGACCCGCCCGATCCCCCCGCCGGATCGGTCCGCACGCCACGGGCCGCGCCGCGCCTGGGCGCCCGCCCTGGCGCTCGCCACGCTATGCCTGGCCGCGCGGGCCGCCGGGGCCGAGCCGCAGGTGCAGACCGGCGACCTGGTGTTCCAGCAATCCCGATCGGCCCAGAGCCTGGCCATCCAGCAGGCCACGCATTCGCCCTACAGCCACATGGGCATGATCGTGCTGCGCCAGGGCGCTCCCTATGTGCTGGAGGCCGCCGCCACGGTCAGCTATACGCCATTGGCCAGTTGGGCGGCGCGGGGCGAAGACGGCAAATACGTCGTCAAGCGCCTGCGCGACTCGGCGCGGCTGACGCCCGAGGCGCGCGACCGGCTGGCGCGCACCGGGGCGCAGTACGTCGGCAGGCCCTATGACCTGGTGTTCGGCTGGTCGGATGACCGGATCTACTGTTCCGAACTGGTGTGGAAGACCTACCAGCGCGCGCTGGGCGTGCAGATCGGCGCGCTGCAACCGTTGAAGGGCTTCGACCTGAGCGCGCCCGCCGTGCGCGCCAAGATGCAGGAGCGCTATGGCAAGGACATTCCCTGGGAAGAGCCCATCATCTCGCCCGCCGCGATGTTCGATTCTCCCCTGCTGACGACAGTCGTGGAACGCTAGCGGGCCGGGCCTGGCCAGCCCACGGCGCTACAGGCCCGGCACCGTCTTGAAACCCGTGAAGAACGCGCATTGGCCGGGAAATCCCGGGCGCGCGTCGCAGGCTTTCAGGCAACCCGGTTGGTCGCCCGCAAAGCGCGCCGACACCGACATCGCGAACCCGTAGGTGGGCGTGGTGACATCGAAATGGCTCTCGCAGACCGCCTTGACGCTGTAGGCGAAGGTCATGGCCTCGGCGCGGCCATTGATGGCAAAGGCGACCTGGAAGCTGTCCAGGCTGCGCCATCCGGCGCGGGGCAGCACCAGGAACCGATAGCGCCTGTCATCCAGGCGCTCGCCGAAGACTTTCAGTCTGGCCATGGACGAATCCATCTTCGGCGACGGATAAGGCAGCGCCAGCAAGGCGCGCGGGTCGCCCAGCACGCCCAGATCGAAACCCAGGCCCTTCTGATAGAACGGAATGTCGATGTTCGGGTAGCCCGAAAGCGCCAGGTGCCTGTTGGGCGCCAGGCCCTGCCTGGACCGTGGCGCGTAGTCCGGCGCTCGCGCAAACGTCACGTCCAGCGTCAGCACCGCGTCGGCGGGGTTGGCCGCTTCGCTGCGAATGTCGTCCGGGCGGTTGGGCGCATGGCTGGCGCACCCCGCCAGCAGCAGCGCCGACAGCGCCAGCGGCGGCAGGCCTGCCCGACGCGCACGAAGACGCGGAAAGGATATCGACGTCATGTCACCGCGCCGGCCGCACCGGGATGGCGGTCAGCCCCTGGCCGCGGAACTGCCATCCGTCTTTGGAGGGCTGCCAGCGGAAGTTCCGATTGATCCATTCGGCTCTCATGTTGTCATACAGGCGGCGCTGGTCGATCGGCTTGCCGGCGTCCCGTTGGCGCCTGGCGATCGCATAGGTTTCGTCCCAGATCGGCCGGAATGCCTTGCTTTGCATCGCGCTGGTGAACGGCAGGCGGGCATATACGCCGTCATCGGCCGCGCTGAGCCGGATTTCGTCGTCCAGCAGCAAGGCGGCGCTGCGGTTGTCCGGGGCCACCGACACCAGGCGCGAGACCGGCGTCCCGCCCTGTCCGGGGATGCGGTCTTCGAACCACAACACCTGTGCGGTGGATGTGACCAGGGCGCGCGCCCCCGCGATGAACAGCAACAGATCCTGGCGGCCCGGCTGCGCCAGGCCCAGGTCCGGGTCGCGCACATCGACGACCGGGCTGAGCACGCGCGCCAGCGGCGTGTCGTTCTGCACCGCGATCAGAATCGTGCCCACGCCCATGAAGTCGTTCGACACCGCCAGCAAGACGGGCTGGCCGCCGGCCATCGGGCCCAGCGCCCTGACATGGATGAATTCAAAGGCATTCAGGGGCCGATAGGGCTGGCCGCGATAGTTGATCGTGCGCAGGCGCGACCCTTCGCGCCCGTCCAGCCGGAACGCGCCGATCTGCTCGCTGACACGGCTGTCGGCCGGCGGCGCTGCCGAGGGAGCGGCTTGCGCGCCGGCGGCCATGGGCGTCAGCGCCGCCGCCCACGCCAGGCCCAGCCCCGCCAGGATGGCGCGCAAAGAAAGGAAATCGGTTCGAGACAACTGCGCCACGACTTGCCCGGCAATCCCTGCCAATTTGAGATCCGCGCATTCTACCGTCTGGCGCGGCGCGAGCCGGCGCCGCCCTATCGCGGCGATTCATTCCAACTTGGACTCATTCCATGAAAATTACTTGTTTGTCGTGATCAACGGCCGGGCCTAGCATGACCGGCATCGCCCACGAATCCAATGGAGACAGCAAGCCCATGAGCGCCCCGATTCCCGCCTTCCCCCACAGCCACATCGAGCGCGACGCGCGCGGCGTCTACACGCTGCGGATCGACGACGCCAAGAGCATGAACATCCTGGCATCGCCGGTCACGCTGGGCCTGACCGACGCCGTGCGCTGGATCGCCGCGCAGGCCGACGCCCGCGCGCTGGTGCTGCGCGGCAGCGGCGACAAGGCCTTCGTCGGCGGCGCCAACATCTACGAAATGGCCGAACTCGATCCGGACGGCGGCCGCGCCTTCATCAGCCGCCTGCGCGATCTGTGCGAAGCGGTGCGCGCGGTGCCGGTGCCCACCATCGCCCGCCTGCCCGGCTTCTGCCTGGGCGCCGGCATGGAACTGGCGGCGGCCTGCGACATCCGCCTGGGCTCGCGCGACGGCGTCTTCGGCATGCCCGAAGTGCAGGTCGGCATCCCGTCGGTGATCCACGCCGTGCTGCTGCCGGCGCTGATCGGCCCGGGCGCCACCAATTGGCTGCTGCTGACCGGCGCCACGGTCGACGCCGAGCAGGCGCTGCGCTGGGGCTTCCTGCAATTCCTGTGCGAAGCCGGCGAGCTGGACGCGCTGGTCGAGCGCACCGTCGCCCCCATCGCCCACAGCGGGCCACGGGCCGTGCGCGCGCAGAAGGCGCTGCTGCGCTACTGGGAGACGTCGACGGTCGAAGCCGGCCTGGACCGCAGCGTCGACGCTTTCGGCGCGGCCTTCACCACGGACGAACCGCGCCAATACATGGCGCCGTTCCTGGCCCGCAAACGCGCGCGGGGGGCGCAATGACGGCCGCGGCCCCGGCCACCGGCCCGCTGGCCGGCGTGCGGGTGGTCGACATGACCTCGGTCGGCATGGGCCCTTACGCCACCCAGATCCTGGGCGACATGGGCGCCGAGATCATCAAGGTCGAAGCGCCCGAAGGCGACGTGTTCCGCGCCTCGGCGCCGGCGGCCTCGCCCGGCATGGGCGCGGTCTACCTGAATCTGAACCGCAACAAGCGCAGCATCACCCTGAACGCCAAAGACCCGGGCGAGCGGCAACACCTGCTGCGGCTGGTCGACGGCGCCGACGTCTTCATCTCCAACGTGCGGCCGCGCGCGCTGGCGCGGATCGGCCTGGACGCCGCCAGCCTGCGGGCGCGCAACCCACGCCTGATCTATTGCTCGGCGGTGGGCTTCGGCCAGGACGGTCCCTACGCCGCGCAGCCGGCCTTCGACGACATCATCCAGGCCATGAGCGGCCTGGCCGACCTGCAGGGCCGCAACAGCGGCGCGCCGGCCTACATCAACACCATCATGGCCGACAAGGTGGCCGGACTGACGCTGGCCTATGCCATCCCGATGGCGCTGTACGAACGCGAGAAATCCGGCCAAGGCCAGGCGATCGAGGTGCCCATGTTCGAGACGCTGGTGTCCTTCACCCTGGTCGAGCACCTGGGCGGGCGCACCTTCGAGCCGCCGCGCGGCGCCATGGGCTACCGCCGCGTGCTGTCGCCCGAGCGCCGGCCCTACCGCACCCGCGACGGCTTCCTGGCGCTGCTGCCGTATACCGACGCCCAATGGCAACGCTTCTTCACCTTGGCCGCGCGCGCCGACCTGGCCGCCGACCCGCGCTACGCCAGCGCCGAGACCCGCGCCCGCAATTTCGACGCACTCTACAGCGACCTGGCGGCCATTGTCGCGCTGCGCGCCACCGCAGACTGGCTGACTCTGCTGGCCGACGCCGACATCCCGCACTCGCGCGTCAACGCGCCCGAGGCGCTGTTCGACGATCCGCACCTGGCCGCCACCGGCTTTTTCCAGCGGGTCGAACACCCCACTGAAGGCACCCTGACGGCCACCGCCATCCCGGTGCGCTTCTCGCGCACGCCGGGTTCGATCCGCCGCCTCGCGCCGCGCCAGGACGCGGATCGCGATATGCTCGAAGCCGATTGACGCGCCGGGACGCGGTGGACGCATGCGCCGCGCCCCGGCGCATCCCGTGCCCCCACTTCGCCCCGACCATGAACATCACCCTGAAGCAGTTGCGCGTGTTCTGCGCGCTCTACGAGCTGCGCAGCTTCACCGCCGCCGCCCGCGCCGCCTTCGTCACGCAGTCGGCCGTCAGCAAGCTGTGCGCCGAACTCGAGGCCGAGGTCGGCCAGCCGCTGTTCGAACGCTCGACCCGCAGCGTCACGCCATGCGAGGGTGCGGCCGACTTCTATGCCTATGCGCAGGAAATCCTGGGCACGGTGCGCGCGGCCGAGCGCAGCATGTCCGGCCTGCGCTCGCTGGAGCGCGGCGTGGTCGGCGTGGCCTGCTCGCCGATGATGATGGTCGGCCTGCTGGGCGGCGTCATCGCGCGCTACCACCGCCGCCATCCGGGCGTGAAGCTGGACCTGTTCGAACTGAACACCGACGAAACCATCGAGCACGTGCGCCATGGCCGCGCCGATTTCGGCGTCGTCTCCACCGAGACAGAAGGCGGCGAACTGGCCGCGCGGGTGATCTACCGCGACACCATGCATGCCGTCTATGCCCCCGGCCACCCACTGGCGCGCCGCAAGCAGGTGCGCTGGGCCGACCTGGCCGCGCACGCGCACATCACGCTGCGCAACGTCTACAGCGTGCGCCGCGCGGTCGACCGCATCGGCGGCGAACTCGACCTGCAATTCCGGTCCGGCATCGAGGCCGGGATGCTGACCTCGGTGCTGAACCTGGTGCGCGCCGGCCTGGGCATCACCGTGGTGCCCGGCTACGTCTGCGCCTTCGCGCGCCAGCTGGGCCTGGTCACCGCGCCCATCGGCGGCGCCGGCCAGCGCGGCCATGCGCTATGGCTGATCCAGCGCCACAGCACCCACCTGTCATTGGCGGCGGACGCGTTCCTGACCGGCCTGGAGCAGACCTTGCGGGCGCGCGAAGCGGCGCCTGACCCGACCCGCTACGATGAAGACGGCGCCGGCGCCTGACGGCGGGCCCGGCTGCGCCCCGCCAGACTTATCCGGATACGGAATAGGTCTATGAAAATTAGTCCCTTGTTGGGATAAGCCGTGCGGCCGCATCATGGCAGCGGCCCTGACGCCCGCATGTCGCCGCGGGGCCGCAGAACAACACAGGAGACTTTCATGACCCAATCCCCGGAACGCAGCCGCGCGCGCCAGTTCGCCGCCGCCTGCGCCCTGGCCCTGGCCGCCGCCACTGGCGCCGCGCAGGCCGCCGACGTCTATCCCAGCAAGCCTATCACCATCGTGGTGCCGTTCTCGCCCGGCAGCGCCACCGACACCAGCGCCCGCATCCTGATGGAAAAGCTCGGCCCGCGCCTGGGCGTGCCGATCGTGATCGAGAACAAGCCCGGCGCGTCCGGCACCATCGGTTCGTCCACCGCCGCGCGCGCCGCGCCCGACGGCTACACCCTGATCCTGACCAGCAGCTCGACGCACTCGGCCACGCCCGCCCTGTTCCGCAAGTTGCCCTACGACCCGACCGGCGATTTCATCCACGTCATCCGTATCGCCACCATTCCGATGATGCTGGTGGTGCGCGCCGACTCACCCTACGACTCGGTGCCGGCGCTGGTACAGGCCACCCGCGCCAAGCCGCTGAACTATGCCTACGGCTCGCCCACCAGCCAGATCGCCGGCGCCACCTTCAACAGCGTCGCTGGCGCCGCCGCCAACGCCGTGCCCTACAAGAGCCAGCCGCCCGCCGTCACCGACCTGCTCGGCGGTCACGTCGATTACCTGTTCGCCGACCTGTCGGTGGTGACCTCGTTCATGCGCGGCGGCAAACTCAAGGGCATCGCCTTCACCGGGCAGGCGCGCTCGAAGGACTTCCCCGACGTGCCGACGCTGGCCGAGCTGGGCTACAAGCATTTCGACCTGGTGGTCTGGGTGGGCGTGGCCGCGCCCAAAGACACGCCGGCGCCGGTGGTCGAGCGCCTGAACCGCGAGATCACCCGCATCCTGCAAGAACCCGACAGCGTCGCCAAATTCGAAACGCTGGGCATGCAGGTCGCCCCCAACACGCTGGCCGAGCACCGGGCCTTCACCCAGTCGCAGCGCCAGATCTGGACCCAGCGCGCGATCGACGCGAAGATCGAGCCGCAATAAACGCGTCGGGCGTGGCCTCAACCCATCCGGACCGGGGCCGCCGCATCGGCCAGCGGCATCACGGCCAGCCGCAAGCCCATCGCCCTGAGAATGGCCAGCAGGCTGGCCAGTGATGGGTTGCCCTTGGGCGACAGCGTGCGGTAGAGCTGCGTTGGATTCAGCCGCGCCTGCTCCGCCACGGCCTGCAAGCCGCCGAACGCCTGGGTCATCTGGCGCAGCACCACCAGCAATTCCCCCTGGTCGCCATCGGCGAGAATGCTGTTGACCGTCTCCAGCGCGAGGGCGGGGTCGCTGCGATAGACCTCGACCATTGCTTCATCATGGGGCTTGCTTCTCATCATCCGTTCTCCGTTGCCAGTCATGCCAATACTCCACCGCGCGATGGATGTCGGCATCCTGCGTGCGCTTGCTGGCTCCGGCCAGCAACAACACCAGCCGTTCACCGGACAGCGCGTAGTAGACGCGCAGGCCCGGCCCTGAATCGATACGCAATTCCCACACGCCCTCGCGGCAGAAGCGGTGATCGCCGAAATTGCCGGACGCAAGACGCGCCACACGGCGAATGACCGCCACCTTGTCACGCATGCCGCGCTGGCCGCGTAGCCAGGTGGCATAGGAATCCTTGAGTTTTCCGGGGGTGAGGTAGTGTTCGATTCGGTACACACCACCTTCGTCAATAGACGAATTTCAGTCAAGTCAAAACAGGCAGTCCGCCAACAAGATAGGACACTCCCTTGGTTCCTGTCGGGCGGTGCGCGATCTTTTCCTCCCCACTCGCACGTCTTCCTGCAAAGAGAAAACGGGCGCCGAAGCGCCCGTCCGTCCTGTCTGGATCGTGTCTACCCGTCAGAACCGGTACTGCGCGGTCGCCACCACCGTGCGCGGCTCGCCCACGCGGATCTGGCCGGCGCTGGTGGCCGAGGCGTAGTAGGTCTTGTCGGTGATGTTGCGCACCGCCAGGCGCCAGTCCCACTGGCCGCTGCGGTAGCCGACCAGCGCGTCCCAGGTGGCGTAGCCGGGCAGCACCGCCGTGTTGGCATTGTCGGCATAGCGCTGGCCGACGAAGGTCAGGCCGGTTTCGCCATACAGGCCCTCGGCCGGCTTGTAGGTCAGGAACACGCTGCCGTTGCGCCGCGCCACGTTGCTGACGCGCTTGCCGGCCAGGCCGTTGTTGTCTTCGACGATGGAGGCGTTCTGCAGGCCGATGCCGCCGCGCAGGTACCAGTTGCCGGCCAGGCGCCCGGCCGCGGTCAGCTCGATGCCGCGCGAACGCTGCTTGCCGGTCAGCAACACAAGGGTCGGATCGACCGGATCGCGGGTGCGGCGGTTGTAGAGCTCCAACTGGTACAGCGCCAGGGTAGTGCTCAGTCGCCCGTCGAGCCAGTCGCTCTTGACGCCGACTTCGTATTGGCGGGTCTTTTCCGGATCGAGGTCGTTGGTGTTGTCGCGCGGGTTCGGGGTAATGCCGATCAAGCTGCCGCCGACCGGCGAGAAGGTCTTGCTGTATGACGCATAGAAGGAGTGGTCGCGCAGCGGCGTCCAGACCACGCCGGCACGCGGGCTCAGCCCACGGTTGTCGCGGCGGGCCGAGAGATCCAGCATGCGGTTGGTGGAATCGACGCGGAAGCGGTCCATGCGCAGCCCCAGCAGCACCTGCCAGGCGTCATCCAGCTTGATCTGGTCCTGCACGTAGTAGCCCTGGCTGCGCGTCTTGTGGCGGGCCGAACTGCTGAGCGTCATGGCGCCGTCGTGCTGCTGGGACAGGTCCGGATCGTACAGGTCCAGCGCCGGCATGGGCTGCGCGCCCAGGCCACGCGCCAGCATGTTGTAGAGATCGGGCGAACGCTCCTGGTTGGCCAGCTCGACGCCGAACAACATACGGTGCTCGATGCCGCCGGTATGGAACAGGCCCTCGGCCTCCAGGTTGTGGTTGATGCTGCGGGTGCTCAGGTCCTGCTGCCAGCGGGTGCGGCTGACCTTGCCGCTGGCGGCGCTGTAGCCGGTCAGGTAGGTGTTGTCGAATTTGCTGTCCAGCGCGAACACGCCGAGCGTGTAGCGCAGTTGCCAGCCCGGCGCCACGGCATAGGCCAGACGCGAGCGGAACGATTGCGCGCGGTCGTCGATATAGTCACGGTCGGGGTCGCCATAGACGGTCGAGCGGCCGACGTTGGCCGGACGGCCGTTGACGCTGGGGATGCCACGGTCCGGGGTGCGGTCGTAGCGGCTGTATTCGTACTGCACCAGCCAGTCCAGGTCGGGCGTGATGCGCCAGTTCAGCGACGGCGCCACCAACTGGCGGGTGCCGCCGATCTTGTGGCGGAAGCTGTTGCTGTCTTCCTGGCCGATGTTCAGGCGCACGCTGACGTGTTCGCCGGGGTCGGCGCTCAGATCCCCGTAGAAACTGCGCAGGTCCCAACTGCCGGCCTGCGCTTCCAGGGTGGATTCGCGGCCCGGCTGTGGCGCCTTGCTGACGCGATTGACGATGCCGCCCTGGCTGCCGCGGCCATACAGCACGGCGGCCGGGCCCTTGAGCACCTCGATGCGTTCGATGTTGTGCAGGTCGCGCACGTACTGGCTGTCGTCGCGGATGCCGTCCAGGTAGAAATCGTTGCTGGCGTCAAAGCCTCGGATGCGCAGCGAATCGAAGCGGGTGTCCGAGGCGTTGCTGACGTTGGGGATGCCGGACAGGGCTTCGCCCAGCGTGTTGATGCCGTAGTTCTGCAGGCTTTCGACCTTGACGCTGTCGATGGCCTGCGGCACGTAGCGCGCGGGGGTCTGGGTACGGGTGGCGGTGGTGACCTCGGGCACGCGCGGATCGTCGGCATTGGCGCCTTCGACACTGATGGCGGGAAGTTGCGCCGGCTCGGCGCCCACGGAAACGGCGGGGGCCAAGGCGGCCAGCGTGGCGCCCAGGACGACGGTGCGCGGGACAGAAAAAACGGGCATCGCAAGCATTCTGTAAGTTTTATCGAGCCGCGATAATATCGAAAATGAATCTCATTTGTATATGAGATTCATCTCATTTGGACCGCAAGCCGCGCTCGTGTTGCAGGCTCACAACGGCCACGCGCGTCACCCGCGCGCCTGCCCGCCATTCGCCTGCCCGCCATTCGCATGAGGCCGCCATGCCGCCCATGCCGGCCCGGACCTTCGCGAATCTGCGACGGTCATCGTCCACATCGACGAGACGCGCGTCATCCATGCGCACGACGCCATCGCCCCGAACGCCGGGTTCTTCCAACAATCACTCCGATGTTTGCACTACGGACAACTCTGGCCGGACGGACGAGCTTTGCATGAGCCGGACGCGGCGGCCGCTGTATTAGGCTGGCCCGGCAGTACTCCGACTCACCTTGATCGATTGGACGAAAGCAAATGAATCAACTCATTCATCCGGACTGCCATCCCTTTACCGCCGCAGGCAACCTGAAGCAAGTCTCCGCGTTCTATGAAGAAGGACGACGTGTCATGTGGATGATGCTGCGCGCCCAGCCGCGCCCCTGCTTTAACCACGAACTGATCGACGAAATCATGACCCTGGCGCGGGCCGCCAAGGACTCCGGCCTGCCCATCGACTTCTGGGTCACGGGCTCGCTGGTGCCGCAGATCTACAACGTCGGCGGCGACCTGAACTTCTTCGCCGAAGCCATCCGCACCGGGCGGCGCGAGGCGCTGCGCGCCTACGCCCGCGCCTGCGTCGACTGCGTCCATGCCGCCACCCGGGGCTTTGACACCGGCGCGGTGTCGCTGGCCATGATCGAAGGCACTGCGCTGGGCGGCGGCTTCGAGGCGGCGCTGGCGCACCACTTCGTGCTGGCGCAGAACAACGCCCGCATGGGCTTCCCCGAAATGGCCTTCAACCTGTTTCCGGGCATGGGCGGCTATTCGCTGGTGGCGCGGCGCGCGGGCATGAAGCTGGCCGAGGAATTGATCGGCACGGGCGAATCGCACACCGCCGAATGGTTCCAGGCGCGCGGCCTGGTAGACGTGCTGTTCGAGCCCGGCGACGCCTACAAGGCCACCCGCACTTTCATCGACGTGATGCGGCCCAAGCTCAATGGCATGCGCGCCATGCTGCGGGCGCGCCAGCGCGTGCTGCAACTGACCCGCTCCGAGCTGATGGACATCACCGAGGACTGGGTCGAGGCCGCCTTCATGATCGATCCGAAGGACCGTGCCTATATGGAGCGGCTGGTGCTGGCGCAGAATCGGCGCGCGCCCGCCGGTTCCGAGGGGCTGGCGGACGCCACCATGCACTGAGCGCCGGCGCGCGCCGGCCGCATCAGGCGATCAGATGCAGCCGGCGCCGCTGCGCCAGCCAGGCGGTCAGTTCCGCGGCGGGCATGGGCTTGGCATACAAATAGCCTTGCTTGGCGTCCACCCCCAGCGTGTCGAGGAAGGCGGCTTCCTCCTGGGTTTCGACGCCCTCGGCGATCACCTTGAGTTCGAGCGTGCTGGCCACCGCCACGATGGCCCGCGCCAGCGCCTGCGACACCGGGTTCTCGTTGACGCCGCGCACGAAGCTGGCGTCCAGCTTGATCGCGTCCAGCGGAATGCGCGCCAGTTGCGACAGCGACGAATAGCCGGTGCCAAAGTCATCCAGGTGGACCCGCGCGCCCAGTTGGCGGAACTGCTTCATCAGCTCGATCGCGGCGACCTCGTCCTCGATCAGGCAGCTTTCGGTCAGTTCGATATCGAGCAGGCAGGGGGCCAGGCCGGCGTCATTGACGGCGCGCATGAACTCGCTGACCACGCCCTTGTCATCCAGCTGGCGCGCCGACACGTTCACCGCCACCCGCAGGTTCAGCCCGTCGCGCTTCCAGGCCGCGGCCTGGCGCGCGGCCTCGCGCATCACCCACACGCCCAACTGCGAGATCAGGCCCGACTCTTCCGCGTAGGGAATGAACACGCTCGGGCAGATCATGCCGCGCTCGGGCGAGCGCCAGCGCAGCAGCGCCTCGACCCCGTCGACCTCGCCGCCGCGGCCGGCCAGCTTGGGCTGGTAGTACAGCATCAGATGGCCCTCGGCCAGCGCCTTGCGCAGATTGGTGTCGAGCCAGACATAGTCGGCGTTGCGGCGGTCCATCTCGGGCTGGAACACACGGTAGGTATGGCGGCCGGCTTCCTTGGCCACGTACATCGCGATGTCGGCGCTGCGCACCACGCTGTCCAGGTCCGCGCCATGCTCGGGGTACATGGCAATGCCGATGGAACAGCTGGTGTAGACCTCGATCAGCTCCTGGCGGAACGGATCGCGCAGGCGCTCGATGATGCGGCCGGCCGTGGCCTCCAATTGCCAGGCCTCGGCGTTTTCCTGCAGCACCAGGAATTCATCGCCGCCCAGCCGCGCCAGCGTCTGGCCGGGCGCCAGGCAACTGGAAATGGCCACTGCCACCGACTTGAGCAGGCGGTCGCCGAAACCATGGCCGTAGTGGTCGTTGATGCGCTTGAAGTTATCCAGGTCCAGGAACAGCACGCCGCCGCTGGCGCCCTCGCCTTCGGCCAGCGCCGCCTTCAGGCGCGTGGTGATGGCGTGGCGGTTGGGCAGATTGGTCAGCATGTCGGTGTTGGCCAGCACCCGCAGGCGCTCCTGCGCCTGGCGTTCCTCGGTGATGTCGGTCCCCGAGCAGATCAGGTAGACGCGCTTCTCGCCGCTGCCGCTGGTGACGAACTTATTGCGGAACAGGAACAGCCGCGGCCCCTTGACCGTGTTGATCAGGCGCTCGACCTCATAGGATTGGCCGCGCTTGTAGAACTCGGCGATGTTGCGGCGTGAAGCGACCGCCTCTTCGCGGGTCATGAACATGTCGAACACGCTGCGCCCGACGATGTCCTGCTCGCGTTTGCCGGTGTATTCCTCGCTGACCTTGTTGAAGCGCTGCACTCGGCCATGCTGGTCGACGATGACGATGACCGAATTGGCTTCAGACACCACGGTCTCGGCGAACGACAGGCCCTCGACCAGATCGCGCGCCACCGAATCGGTGTCGGTATGCGCCGAGGCCGTGCCGGCCCATTCATTGGGATTGATCTTGCGGCCCACCAGCCGCAACTGTATCGGGTCGCCATACAGCACGATGTCGATGCGCAGGCTGGCGGTGATGCCGGTCAGGGCGCGGATCGCCTGCGCCTGCTCGGGCTTGAGCGCCATGGCGATGTTGGTGGCGCCCTTGACGGCGGATAGTTCGATCGCGTCGCTGTCGGCCGCCAGCCTCCAATAGGGGCTAGGCGTACCGAAATGCAGGTACAGGATCGATTTTTCGTCCTGATTCTCAGTCATTGGTGTCCCCCGCCGTCCCAGGAAGGCCTGCGAGCAACATTACGGCCTAGTCAGTTCGGGGTCAACCACCCGAGCGAGGCGCATTTTGCCATTATTGCGGATTATTTCACCCCGCGCGGCAATCGCCGGCCACCCCCTCACCCGCGCGCTACGGACAATTCGCTCGGCGCACACCGGCTTCACGCCTGTTGCGCGGCGCACCGCCAGGCACACAAACAATAATCGTCGAAATTTTGTGACCATTTCTGGTGTGTGGCGCAAATGAAGCAACGGGCGAGGCGCGCCTCGCCCGATTGGCTTATTCGGGCTTGACCCCGGCCTCGTTGATGACCTTGGTCCAACGCGCCACCTCGGCCGACACGCGGGCGCCGGCATCGGCCGGCGTGGTCCATTCGGCAATGGCGCCCTGATTCAACAGCGAGGCCTTCACCCCCGGCTTGGCCAGAATCTTCTTGAGCTCGCCGTTCAGGCGATCGATCACCGGCGCCGGCGTACCGGCCGGCGCGACGATGCCGAACATGGAGCTGACTTCGAACCCCGGCAGACCGGCCTCTGCCGCCGTCGGCACGTCCGGCAGCGCCGCGACGCGCTGCGCCGAGGTCACCGCCAGCGCGCGCAGCTTGCCAGCCTTGATGCTGGACTGCGACGCCGGCACCGTCTCGATCATGCTGAGCACCTGGCCTCCCATCAGATCGGTCATGGCCGGACCGCTGCCCTTGTACGGCACGTGCAGGATCTCCACGCCCGCGGCGCGCTTGAACATTTCGCCCGCCAGGTGCTGCGGCGAGCCGTTGCCGGCCGAGGCCATGGTGATGTAGCCCGGGCGCGACTTGGCCAGCGCGATCAACTGCTTCAGGTCATTGGCCTGCACCGAGGGATTGACCACGAACACCAGGGGCACGGTGCCGACGATCGACACCGGCGCGAAGCTCTTTTCCACGTCGTAGGTGACGCGGCCGCGGTACAGGGTGGCATTGATCGAATGGCTGGTGAGCGCGCCCATCAACAGCGTATAGCCGTCGGGCTGGGCCTTGGCGACCTGGTCGGCGCCGATGTTGCCGGCGGCGCCGGCGCGGTTCTCGACAATCACTGACTGGCCCAGCGCGCCGGTCAGCTCCTGCGCCAGCACGCGGCCGATCACGTCGGTGGCGCCCCCGGGCGGGTACGGCACGATAAGGCGGATCGGTTTGTCGGGATAGGCGTCGGCGGCCAGGGCTGGCGCGGACACGCCGGTACACAAGGCCAACAGGGAAAGCAGCAAGGCGCGGCGGGGCCGCAGACGCAGGTCTGACATGTAGGTCTCCTGCCGGGATGAGTATAGGAATGGAACGGACGCCCGGCTCGTCAACGGAGCCAGTGTAGGAGCCGATTCTTGATTGATGAATCAGAATTTTTCTATCGACTGATCTTTTTTTTAGATCAATAAAATTTCCCGTGAAAAGGTCTTGCAGGCCTCTCCAAAGGCTAGATATGATCCCCCGGATTGAATTATCAATAATATTATCGGGAAGAAAAATGACGGACGAGACCAAGGGCGGCCAGCCCGCCAAGGGCCCCTTCGACAGCGATGGCGCGCGCAGCACCGGCGTGGCGCGCGGGCTCACCAACTACGGCGACACCGGCTTTTCGCTGTTCCTGCGCAAGGCCTTCATCAAGGGCGCCGGCCTGTCCGACGACGCGCTGGCGCGCCCCATCATCGGCATCGTCAACACCGGCAGCAGCTACAACCCATGCCACGGCAACGCCCCGCAATTGATCGAGGCGGTCAAGCGCGGCGTCATGCTGGCCGGCGGCCTGCCGATGGACTTCCCCACCATCTCGGTGCACGAGAGCTTCTCGCAGCCCACCAGCATGTACCTGCGCAACCTCATGTCAATGGACACCGAGGAAATGATCCGCGCCCAGCCGATGGACGCGGTAGTGCTGATCGGCGGCTGCGACAAGACCGTGCCGGCGCAACTGATGGGCGCCTCGTCGGCCGGCGTGCCGGCGATCCAACTGGTGACTGGCTCGATGCTGACCGGCTCGCATCGCGGCGAACGGGTCGGCGCCTGCACCGACTGCCGCCGCTACTGGGGCCGTTACCGCGCCGAGGAAATCGACGCGGCCGAAATCGCCGACGTCAACAACCAGCTGGTGGCCAGCGTCGGCACCTGTTCGGTGATGGGCACCGCCAGCACCATGGCCTGCCTGACCGAAGCGATGGGCATGATGGTGTCGGGCGGCGCGTCCGCCCCAGCCGTCACCGCCGACCGCGTGCGCGTGGCCGAGCGCACCGGCGCCACCGCCGTCGCCATGGCCGCCTCGCGCCTGACGCCCGACCGCATCATCACCGGCAAGTCCATCGAGAACGCCCTGCGCGTGCTGCTGGCGATCGGCGGCTCGACCAACGGCATCGTGCACCTGACCGCCATCGCCGGCCGCCTGGGCATCAACATCGACCTGGCCGGCCTGGACCGCATGAGCCGCGAGACCCCGGTGCTGGTCGACCTGAAGCCCTCGGGCCAGCACTACATGGAAGACTTCCACCACGCCGGCGGCATGCTGGCCCTGCTGCGCGAGCTGCGTCCGCTGCTACACCTGGACGCGCTGACAGTGTCCGGCCGCACCCTGGGCGAGGAACTGGACGACGCCCCCGCGCCCTTCAAACAGGACGTGATCCGCGGCGTCGCCGCGCCCATCTACCCGGTGGGCGGCCTGGCCGTGCTGCGCGGCAACCTGGCGCCCGGCGGCGCCATCATCAAGCAGTCCGCCGCCAACCCCAAGCTGATGGAACACGAAGGCCGCGCGGTCGTGTTCGAGGACGCCGAGGACATGGCCCGCCGCATCGACGACGAGGCCCTGGACGTGACCGCCGACGACGTGCTGGTACTCAAGCGCATCGGTCCCACTGGCGCGCCCGGCATGCCCGAGGCCGGCTACATGCCGATCCCCAAGAAACTGGCGCGCGCCGGCGTCAAGGACATGGTGCGCATTTCCGATGGCCGCATGAGCGGCACGGCGGCCGGCACCATCGTGCTGCACGTCACGCCCGAGGCCGCGATTGGCGGGCCGCTCGCCTACGTGCAAAATGGCGACCGCATCCGCCTGTCGGTGGCGCGGCGCGAAATCGCGCTGCTGGTCGACGCTGCCGAGCTGGCGCGCCGCATGGCGGCTGCCCCGGTCGAGCGCCCGGCCGCCGAGCGCGGTTACCGCAAGCTGTTCCTGCAGACCGTGACCCAGGCCGACCAGGGCGTGGACTTCGACTTCCTGCGCGCCAGCGCCACGCGCGACACCGTGCCCAAGCAATGACCTTTACCGCCCGCCGCCCATGAACGCCATCACCCCCGCCGATCTCGAACCACAAGCGCCCGACGCCCAGGCGGCGGCGGTGGCCACGCTGGAGGAAGACATCGTCTTCGGCCGGCTGCATCCGCGCGAGCGGCTGACCGAGGACGAGCTGATGGCGCGCTTCGGCCTCAAGCGCCACGCGGTGCGCCAGGTCCTGGCGGAGCTGGAACTGCTGGGGGTGGTCGAGCGCAAGCGCAACATCGGCGCGGTGGTGCGGGCCTACTCGGCGCGCGAGGTCATGGAGTTATACGCGCTGCGCGACGTGCTGGAGGTGCATGCCGCCAGCCTGATGCCGCTGCCGGTGGCCCCGGCGCGGCTGGCGGCGCTGGTCGCGGTGCAACGCGAGCATGACGCCGCGGTGGCCGACGGCGACGCGCGCCGCGTGTTCCGCAGCAACCAGCGCTTTCACCGCGAACTGTTCGGCCTGCTTGACAACGCGGTGCTGGGCCAGGCCATCGAGGAATACGCGCGCCGCACCCATCCGATCCGCTTCGGCTCGCTGGCGGCCGCGCATTATCGCGAACGCGCCCGCCAGGAGCACTGGGCCATGATCCACGCGCTGCGCGACGGCAACCGCGCGGCGCTGATGACACTCTGCCGCGAGCACCTGCTGCCCTCGCGCGACGCCTACCTGGCGTCGGAGCAGGCACGCCGCGGCGCCTGAGCGCCGCCCGCGCGCAACCACCCAGGCCGGGCGGCGCGCCGTCCTTGCCAGGCCCCCTCGCCCGCCGGGACACTCACTGCGCCTGTCCGGCCAGGTATTGCCGCAGCGTCGCCACCAGCGCGGCGGCGGCCGGCGGCAGGCTGCGGTTGCGCGCCGTCACCAGCCCGATCGAGCGTTCGGCCACCGGGCCGGTCAGTGGCCGCTGCACGATGCCATGCTGCGCCACCGCCCCCGCCGCGATCTCGGGCAGCGCCGCCACCCCGAAGCCGCACTCCACCATCGCCACGATGGTGGTCAGGTGCTCGGCCTCGAAAGCCGGGGTGAAGCGGATGCGGTTCTGCAGGAAGGCCCACTCGGTGTACTGGCGCACGCTGCTCGGATGCACCATTGACACATGCGCGGCGCCGGCCGTGTCGGCCCAGCGCAACGGCCCCTTGGCACGCGCCAGCGCGTGGCCTTCGGGGATCAACAGCAAGAAGCTATCCGACATCAGCGGCTGGTAATGCAGATCGGCATGCTGCGGGTCGGCGGCGGTCAGGGCGAAATCCACGTCGCCCGCGCGCACCAGATCAAAGGCCGGCCCCGACAGCGTGTCGCGCACCTTCAGCGCCACCTGCGGATGCGCCTGGCGATAGGCCATCAGCACCCGCGGCAGCAGCCGCGCGGCCAGCGACGGCAGCGCCGCCACCGACACCTGCCCATGCTCGGCGCTGGCGATGCCGCTGACGGCGGCGATGGCGTCGCGGAACGCCACCTGCAGGGCCGCCGCCTGCTGCATGAAGACCTCGCCCGCCGCTGTCAGCCGCACCGTGCGGGTGGTGCGGTCGAACAGGCGCACGCCGAGCGCGTCCTCGATGCGCTGGATCTGTGTCGACAGGGCCGACTGCGACAGGTGCAGTTGCGCCGCCGCCTGGCGGAAATTGAGGGTGCGGCCCAGCACCAGGGTCGTGTCGATATCGCGCATCGAGAGATTGATCTGCATCGCGGCGAACGCCTCCTTGATTGATCTTGTTTGTCGATCATTCTATCCAAAAAATCTGATTCATCAATCAAACAAGCTTCTCTACACTCGGCGCCCAATACAGACACGGACGCAGATGCAACTGCGGTTTCAGGACAAGGAGCAAACCATGCAGACGGACGCGAAGGCCCTGCCCAATCCGGGCGCGGCGCATGCGGTGGTGGTGGGCGGCGGCACCATGGGCGCCGACGTGGCGGTGGTGCTGACGCGCGCCGCCTGCCGCACGACGGTGATTGAACCCGACGCGGCGCGCGCGGCCGCGCTGCCGGCGCGCGTGGCCGACAACCTCAAGACCATCGGCCGCGAGGCGCTGGTATCGCAACTGGCGACGGCGGCCAGCCTGGACCAGGTGGACTGGGCCAGCGTCGATCTGGTGATCGAGTGCGTGCCGGAGCGGCTGGACATCAAGCAGGCGCTATTCGCCGAGCTGGTGCGGCGCGCGCGCCCCGACGCCATCCTGGCGAGCAACAGCTCCAGCTTCCCGATCAGCGCCATCGGCCAGGGGCTGGCCACGCGCGAACGCATGCTGGGCCTGCACTTCTTCATGCCGGCGCACCTGGTGCCGCTGGTCGAGGTGGTGATGGCCGAGACCAGCGACGAGGCCCGCGCCGACGCGCTGATCGCCTTCATGCGCCGCTGCGGCAGCGTGCCGGTGAAGGTGCGCCAGGACCTGCCGGGCTTTCTCGCCAACCGCCTGCAGCACGCGCTGTCGCGCGAGGCGTTCAACCTGATCGACCGCGGCATCGCCTCGCCCGAGGACGTGGACGCGGCGGTGCGCTTCGGTTTCGGTTTCCGCTTCCTGGCGGCCGGCCCGGTGATGCAGCGTGACCACGCCGGCATCGACGTGCACGCGGCGGCGGGCGCGACCATGTACCCGACGTTCTGCAATGACGACCACCCGGCGCGCTGCCTGACCGAGCGCGCCGCCGACGGCCGCCACGGCATGAAGGCCGGCGAAGGTTTCTACGCCTGGACGCCGGAAACCATCGCCGCCGAGCGCGCCCGCTATGACCGGCTGCTGCGCGCGGGCCTGGACCTGATCGCGCCGGAACTGCCGGAGATCCAGCCATGAGCGCCGTCGACCAGCCCCGCCCCACCCTGGCCGAGTCGCCCGTCATCGTGACGGTGGCGCCCAACGGCGCCTACAAGAAGGCCGCCGATCACCCTGCCGTGCCGCTGACGCCCGAGGCCTTGGCGCGGGAAGCCCGCGCCTGCCTGGACGCGGGCGCGGCGATGATGCACATGCACGTGCGCAAGCCGGACGGCAGCCACCTGCTGGACGCGCAGGCCTACCGCGACGCGCTGGCGGCGGTGCACCGCGCGGTGGGCGACGAGCTGCTGGTGCAGGTGACCAGCGAGGCGGCGGGCGTCTACAAGGCGGCCGAACAGATGGCGCTGGTGCGCGAATTGCAGCCCGAGGCGGTGTCGATCGGGCTGCGCGAGATCGCGGTGCCGGAGATCCCGGAAAGCGAGCTGGCGGCGTTCCTGGCGTGGGTGGCGGAACGCCGCATCATGACGCAGATCATCCTGTATGACGAGGGCGATGTGCAGCGCTGGTTGTCGCTGCGCGCGCGCGGGCTGGTGCCGCCGGGCGCGTGGTCGGTGCTGTTCGTGCTTGGACGCTACAGCGCCGGCCAGACCTCATCGGCCTACGATCTGCTGCCGTTCCTGGCGGCCTACGATCACGCGCTGCCCTGGGCGGTGTGCGCGTTCGGCGCACAGGAGAATGCCTGCGTGACGACCGCCGCGGCGTTCGGCGGGCATATGCGGGTGGGGTTCGAGAACAACCTGAAGCTGCGCGACGGCGCGCTGGCCAGCGGCAACGCCGAACTGGTGCGGCAGGCGGTCGAAGGCGCGCGCGCGCTGGGACGGCCGCTGGCGGATGCCGCGCAGGCCCGCCGGATCTACGGGGCCATCGCCTGAAGCGCGGCGAGGCCGGCGCCGCCACGCGCCCGCCTCGCGCCATGTGCCGGCGCGGCCTCAGGCCCGCTCGATGCGCGCCGGCAAGCCCTGCCGCACCGCCGCGCCCGAAACCCAGTCGATCCAGACGTTGGCGTGCGCGCCGCGCGTCGCGTCGCCGAACCCCAGGTCGTTCAGGTTCACGCCCGCCGCCAGCGCCGGATCGTGCGGCATCGGCTTGCCATCCACCAAATGGGCGCGCGCGCCCAGCTCGGTGTGGCCATAGCCGTGCTCGATGCCGACCGCGCCCGGCTGGATGCCGTCGCGCAGCAGCGCCAGGCCGGTCACCGCCCCGCCCGGCGTGACGATGCGCACCGGGTCGCCATTGCGCAGCCCCAGCCGCTCGCCGTCCTGCCGGTTGATCGACACCGGATTGTGCGGATGCACCTGGCGCAGCCGGTCCACGCCGATCGACATCGAACTCATCAGATTGGACTTGAACGAACTCAGCAGGAACGGCCAGTCCGCGCGCGGATACTGTTCGCGCACGTCGCGGCCGTCGGCCAGCCGCGCCGGATACCAGGTGGGACAGCCGCTGTAGCGCTCGCCCGTCATGGCATGGCGGAATCCGGCCAGCTCCTCGCTCCACACCTGCAGCGGCTTGGCCCAGGCCTTGCGGGTCTGGCCGGCCTCGCTCCAGGCCTCGCGCACGCGGTCGAAGCGCCCGCCGCGGCTCATCACCATCGCCACGCGGCGCCATTCCTCGGGTTTGAGTTTGGCCTGCAGCAGATCGCGATAGCGCGCCACGCCGGTCAGCTCCAGGTCGTCATCGCTGGCCTCGGGCACCGGCCGCCCGGCGCCGAAAGCGATGTTGGCGATGCCGCGCAGGAAGAAATCCTCGGCCGTGTCCAGCGGATAGCGGTTGCCATCCTGGTCGGCGATGGCATCGGCGCCGAAGCCGGGCATGCCCAGCCGCTTGGCGCAGGCAATCAGGAACGACTCCAGGTTCACCGGCGCGCCGTCGGTGCTGCGCGCCACCCGCGGCGCGACCGCCGGCCAGCGCACTGTCGAGGCCTTGGCCACCACGTCGGCCCACGGCGCCGACACGCCCCAGCTTTCGTAGGTGACGGTGTCCGGCACGATGTAGTCGGCCAGCGCGTTGGTTTCGTTGATGAACGGGTTGATCGACACCGCCAGCGGCAGCAGCGTCGGATCCTTCAGCTTGTCCAGCAGCACGTTCTTCAGGCCGGCGATGCCATAGACCGGGTTGCTCATATGGTTGAACCAGACCTTGGCGCGGTACGGATAACCCGCCAGCGCCGAGGCCAGCATTTCGGAGCTCAGGCCGCCAGTGGCCGGATACCAGGGCGCGGCGGCCGGATAGACCGGCTGACCGGCGGCCTGCTTGCGCTTGAACTCGCTCGACTTCTCGTACGGGAAACGGTTGCGCGACAGGCCCACGCCCTTGGGCGTGGCGCGGTTGGCAAAGCCCGCGATGTTGTAGCGCGGCCCCGCGCCGTAGGGCGGGAACGGCCCGGCGTCCAGCACCAGGCCGCCCTCGACGTTCAGGTTGCCCACCAGGGTGTTGAGCATGGCGATGGCGTAGGCGGTGTAGAAGCCCGCCCCGCTCATGGTGCCGCCGTGCGCATCGGCCACGGCGCGCTTGCCGTGGCTGGTGAAGCGTTCGGCCAGGCCGGCGATCTTGGCGGCCGGCACGCCGCACAGCGCGGCGTATTCGTCCAGCGACTTGCGGTGCGCCTCGTCGCGCAGCAGCGTCAGCGCGCTGCGCACCCGCAGCGCGGCCGGCGCGTCCGCCAGGCCCGGCGCGGCCACCGTCTCGTCCACGAACAACGCGGCCGGCGCCGCGACCGTATGCGGCGCCAGCGAGCCGTCCGCCAACCGCACCACGTACACGTCTTCCCATTTCTCGCCAGCATCGGCGGGCCTGGCCCAGCCCAGATCGGCGCCGCGCAGGAAACTGCCCTGGCGCGGGTGACCGGGCTCGGCGATCACCAGGTGCGTGGCGTTGGTCCATGCCGCCTCGCCCGCCGCCTTCATGGCGGCCGGGCCGGGCTGCGCCAGCGCGCGCGCATCGAAGCGTTCGTTGTCGAGAATCCAGCGGATCAGGCCCATCGCCAGCGCCAGGTCGCTGGCCGGGTTGACCGGCACCCATTCGTTGCCCGAGCCGGCCGACAGGCTGGATGAGGCCGGCAGCACCGGCGACACCACCACATAGGTGAAGCCCTCCTCCCCCTCGGGCCGGGCGCGGGCCTCGGCCAGTTGGCGCGCCTGGCGCTGGAACGGATTGCCGGCCTGTGCTGGCGCCGCGCCGATGAACAGGCCGAAACGGGCATTGTCCCAATCCGGCTTGCCGTGCGGCATGCTCTTCAGATCGCCCAGCGCGGCGCCGGTCCCGACGCGGAAACTCTGCCCGCAATACGAGCCGTGGTTGCTGAAGTTGACGGTGCCGAACGACTGGCCGGCAAAGCGCTGGATCAGCGGCGTGCGGCCTTCGTTGGAGGCATCGGTGAACAGGAACTGGTTGACTTTGGCGCCGTACTCCGGGTTGGCCGGATCCAGCGGCGTGTCACGGTCGAAAATCGCCCGCAGTCCATCCACGTGGCCCTCGCCGAACAGGTCGCCGCCCTCGCACACCTCCTGCACCAGCTGTTCGAAGGAAATCGTCTGCCACTTGCCTTCCCCGCGGCCGCCGACGCGCTTGAGCGGCTGCAGCACGCGGTACGGGCTGTGCATCTGCTCCAGCATGGCCGAGCCGCGCGCACAGGAGGTGGCGCGCCCTTCCAGGCCGTTGTCGCCGCCCAGTTGCGCGTAGGTCTCGCGCACCGGCGCGTCCATCGCGGCCGGCCGGGTGGTGGCCAGCGGATGGTACGGGTTGCCGGCCACCCGCAGGATGCGGTTGGCCTCGGTATCGACGCGCAGGCGCACGCCGCATTGCGTCCAGCACCCCAGGCAGCTGGAGGGGCTGACGGTCTGGCCCGGCTGGGTCGACAGCAGGCCGCTGACCGGATCGATGCGGAATTCCGGCGTCAGCGAATTGCCGCGCACGGCGTGCGCGGTGGGCACGCCGGCGGTGCCTTGCGCCAGGCCCTTGACGGCCTTGGCGACGGTCTCGCCGTAGCCGGCCGCGAACGCGGCCAGGCCGCCGGCGACCACCCCGCCCCGCGCGATCAGTTTGCGGCGGGCGGCATTGTCAGGTTGGTCGGGTCCGTCCGCGTGGAGGTCGGGCGTGTCGTCTTTGTGTTGCTTGTCCATGGTCATCTCGATGCGAATGCGTGTCGGGCCGGCGGCATCAGGCCGCCAGGCCGCGGGTGCGGGCCGGGAACAGTTCCAGCGCGTAGGTCACGGCGGCGACCAGCGCGACGCACAGGCCCAAGACGCCGGTCATGCCGAGCAGGCCGTCGCTGCCCCAGGGCATGTCGTACAGGTACAGGCCGGCGCCGTACTTGGGCACGCCTTGCACGCTCATGAACACGACCCAGCGAAAGATCCAGGCAGCGGCCAGCATGGTCAGCGCCAACGTGGCCGACGGCAGCGGCGCCGCCAGGGTGCGCGGCGCGCGCTGCAGCAGCGCGATCATGCAGAACGCAGTGATCACGGCGCCGGCCAGGCTGGCGCGCCACACCGGGAACTCGCCGAACAGGCGCACCGCCGCGTCGAACGACGCATCCACGCCCAACAATCCCAACAGGATCCAGGCGCCCGCGCCGATGGCCAGCATCACCACCGCCGTCACGCTCAGGCGGCGCAACAGCGCGACCGGCAGCGCCTTCAGGCCGCCCGGCAGCCAGCGCGCCACCAGGAACATCGCCCCCAGCGCCCCCAGCCACGCGGTCAGCGCGAAATTCAGCGGCAGGAATGGCGTGTGCCACAGCGGCCGCGCCCGCAGCACCATCACTTCGGCGCCGGTATAGACCAGGATCGACACCGCCGACAGCGCCAACGCCAGCGCCAGCAGGCGCACCCACAACATGCGCCCCCACCACCAGGCGGCGCAGAACAGCACCGCCAGCCCGGTGAAGACCGGCAGCAGCAACGCCCCCAGCCACATCCACGACCAGGGCGTCAGGCGGGTGTAGAAGTGCCAGAAGCGGCCCGGCTGATGCAGGTCCGCCAACAGCGAGACCGGCGCGGCGATGGCGCACACCAGCAGCACGGTCACGGCCGCCGGCAACAGCTGGCGCGCCGGCGAACCGGCCTTGCCGAAGGCGGCGCCGGCCGCCGTCAACGCGGCGGTGGCGGCGATGCCGATAAGGAAGAAGTACTGCACCGCCCAGGGCAGCCAGGCGGCGTCGTAGACCGGGGTCAGCAATTCGGTGATCTGCATGAGGGTCCCCTGCTCAATGGCCACCGGCCAGGCGCACGCCGGCCTGGCCGTCGATCTGGTGCACGAAGGCGTCGGGCAGACCGATGTAATAGACGTGCGGGTCGGTCTTCATCTCGGGCTTGAGCACCTTGATGTCGGCGCGATGCTCGGCCATCAACCGCGAAATGGCGCTATCTGGGTCGTTCAGGTCGCCGATGACGCGGGCGCCGCCCACGCAGCTTTCGACACAGGCCGGCAGCAGGCCGGCTTCGAGCCGGTGTTCGCAGAAGGTGCACTTGTCGGCGGTCTGGGTGTCGTGGTTGATGAAGCGGGCGTCATAAGGGCAGGCCTGCACGCAATAGCCGCAGCCGACGCAGCGCTGGTTGTCGACCAGCACGATGCCGTCCTCGCGCTGGAAGGTGGCCTGCACCGGACAGACCGGCACGCAGGGCGGCTTGTCGCAGTGGTTGCACAGGCGCGGCAGCATCACCATGGCACAGGGGCCGCCGCTGTCGGGCTGAACCTCGTATTGCAGCACGGTGGTGCGGAACTGGCCGACCGGCGGCAGGTTTTCGAGCGAACAGCTGACCGTACAGGACTGGCAGCCGATGCATTTGCGCAGGTCGACCAGCATGCCGTAGCGCTTGCCGGGGATGCCGGGACGACGGGGGGGTTGCTGGTTGATGCCGGTGCCGGCTTCGGCACGGATGGGGATGATGGTGGCCGCGGCGCTCAGGCCGAGCAGGTTCTTCAGGAAACCGCGTTTGCCCGGGAGAGGGACTTCGGGTGGGGGATGAGGCACGGACTTCTCCACGAAATATGTCGCTACGCCATTAACTTATCGCTTTTGGTTATATAGAGAGTTGATACGTATCAATAGGGGACGGGTTTATTTCAGATTCTCTTAATCCCCCACCCCGAAAGAGCGCAGGTAGTCCCGATCCAGGTGAAGAAACGCGACCAGCAGCGCCGCGACCGCCGGATAGAAGCGGAACGTCAAGGTGTCCACGGCGTCCACCAGGCCGTGCCAATGCGCGACCCAGGGCATCAGCGTGGCGTCCAGATAGGCCGCCTGGTCCGCCGCGCAGGCGGCGACGTCATCGGTGCGGCCACACTCGCGGCTCCACCGCGCCAGCACCTCCAGGATGACGGCAAGGTGGTCTTCCGGCTCCTTGAACTGCGCGTCCAGCTGCAACTGGCTGGACACCAGGAACGCGCGCATCGCGCGCGCCGGCTCCCCGTACAGTTGCCCGCCCCCCTCCAGGTAGTGCGAGGCATACGGAATCGGCGCCACCCGCCCTTCCAGCAGGAACAGCGTGGCGAAGTCGGCCGCGTTTTCCAGCGGCGCGTCGGCATGCTCGCCCCATGCCTTGAACACCGCGGCCATCGCGTCGGCCTGCCGCCCCAGCCCGAGCGCCGTGAACACGGCCAGCACATGATCGGCGCCGCCGTCCCGGCACAATGCCAGGGCGGCGGGCTCCATTTCCCTGGCAAAGACGGTGGCGAACCATCCATACAGCTGCGACCGCATCTGGCAGGCCGCGCCCCAGTCCGGGTCGAATGATGCGCGCTTCAATGCATGCTCCTTGAAATCAAAAGGCCGGCGCCGGCCGCGGCCTCAAAGCCGGGCCAGCGTCTTGCCATCGATATTCACCTCGGTCGGGCCGCCGAACGCGGTCACGGGCGGCGCCACGCCCTTGTACGGTTCGATTTCCACCAGGCAGGTATTGGGGCTTGGCCCCTGCGCCAGCTCGGAGGTGCCGATATCCAGCGTCAGCGTGTTGGGATCGCCATAGGTGTCCAGCGCGCCGATCTCCGGCCCGGTGGGCCCGTACCAGGCCCCTTCCTGGATGCGCGCCACCCCCGGCGGGAAATTGGCCGAGAGGAACGCGCCGGCCAGCAACTGGCCGCGGTCGTTGAACACCCGCACCAGGTCGCCATGCCTGATACCGCGCCGGCGGGCGTCATCCGGGTTGAGGAAGACCGGCTCGCGCCCCTGGATGGTGTAGGTGGCGCGCCGCGTGGGCGATTCGCAGGTCTGCGAATGCAGCCGGGTATCCGGGTGTGCCGACTGCAGCCAGAGCGGGTATTTGTCCGAGTGCGGCCCGCTGTGCGAGCGCTCGGCCTTTTCCATCCAGACCGGATGCCCCTTGCAGTCGCGGTAGCCGAAGCCGGCGATCTTGCGGCTGTAGATCTCGATGAACCCGGACGGCGTGCCCAACGCATTGACCTCGGGGTCCGCGCGGAAATCGGCATGCCGCACCCAGGGCTTGCCCTCTGGGAACAGCACATAGCCCTGTTCCCAGAATTGCGCGAACGGCGGCATGTCGAAGCCCTTGCCGGCATTTTCCTTGCGGCACTCCTCATACAGCGATTCGACCCACTGCATCTCGCTCATGTTGCGCGTGTATTCCACGTCGCGGCCCATGCGCTTGCAGAAGTCCGTCCAGATATCGAAGTCCGAACGCGAGTGGTACAGCGGATCGACCAGCTTGTGCATGGCGATCACCCCGCGGTTCGAGTAGGAACCGTAGGCATCGATGTCGTTGCGCTCGTAGGGCGTGCAGGCCGGCAGCACGATATCGGCGAAGCGGCAGGTGGCGGTCCAGTTGTAGTCGATGGCCACCACCGTTTCCAGTTCCTGGTAGGCGCGCTTCATGCGGTTGCGGTCCTGCTGCCGGTGCCACTGGTTGCAGCCCGAGAAAATCGCCACTTTGTAGGGCGGCAGCTTGACCTTGTGGCCATTGAAGTTGATCTCCTTGCCCGGTTCCAGCAATGCGTCGATCACCCGCGACACCGGCACCACGGCGCTGTACCCCTGGTAATCGTCGTTCTCGTGTTGCGGCTTGCGGCCGGTATCCAGGTTCAGCGGAAACGCGCCCGGCATCGAAGCGCCCGAGGCCGACACGCCCACCGAGCTGTAGTGGTGCGAATAGCTGATGCCGCCGCCGGGCAGTCCGATCTGGCCCAGCATCGCGGCCAGGATCGCCCCCATCCAGTAGGGCTGCTCGCCATGCTGCTGGCGCTGGATGGCCCAACCGAACATCAGCTGCGTGCGATTGGCCGCCATCAGGCGGGCCAGCTCGCGGATGCGCTGCGCCGGCACGCCGCAGATCGACTCGGCCCATTCCGGGGTGCGCTCGATCCGGTCCTCGGTCTTGCCTTCGACGTAGGCGATGAATTCATCGAAGCCGACCGCGTAGGTCTCGAGGAAGCGGGCGTCGTACAGGTTCTCTTTCCACAAAGTGTGGGCCAGTCCCAGCATGAAGGCCACGTCGGTCAGCGGATTGACGTACTGGTGCTCGCAGTCCAGATAATTGCGCGTCTTGCTTTTCACCGGATCGACGCAGATCACCGTGATTTCGCGGTTCGCGACCTTCTGCCTGAGCTGCTCGAAGTAGGCATAGGCCTCGTGCGTTTCGGTGTTCCAGCCGACCTGCAGGTTCTTGATCGGATCGCTGGCCCAGAACACCAGCACCCGCGTCTCCTTGAGGATGATGTCCCAGGACGTGCCCTGCGAATACACCTCGGTGGAGCCCAGCACGTAGGGCAGGATGGTTTGGCCGGCCCCGGTGGAATAGTCGCCCGCCGTGCCGACGCTGTTGCCGTGCATGCCCATGGCGCGCAGCATGTGGTTGCCGCAGCTGTGCATCAGCCCCACCGACCGCCAGCCAACGTTGCCCACGTGCAGCGCCCAGGGGCCGTGGTCCCGCTGCACCCGCTCGAGTTCGTGGTAGACCAGGTCAAGCGCCTCGTCCCAGCCGACCCGGATGAAGCGGTTGTCGCCGCGCAGCGCCTTGCCGGCCGCGCCCCGCTTGCGGTACCAGTCGAGCCGCACCATCGGGTAGCGCACCCGCGAGGCGCTGTACAGCACATCCAGCGTGCCATCCAGGATCGGCGTCGGATGCCGGTCGAACTCGAAGGGTTTGATTTCCACCACGTGGCCGGCCACGACCCGGGCGCGGAATGCGCCCCAGTGCGCGCCGGAGAACCGCCAGCGGCCCGCGCCGGCGTCCTCCGGACCAAGCGTGGCGGCGCGCAGCACCCGGCCATTGCGCAGCAGCGGCGGCACCACCATGGAACCCAGCGAGGCGGCGACACCGCCCAGGAAACGACGACGAGAGTGCTTCATGTCTATATCAGTGGGCCGCGGCCACACTGTCCTTTGCAGCAAAATCGGAGGAATGCAGTTGCAGGTATTTCAGGACCAGCTTGGCGGTCGGGTCATCCATGTTGGTGAAGCCGACCATGCCGCCGAACAGCCCGGGCCATTGGTTGGCGTCGTGCGAGGCCTCGTTCGGCTGGCGGTGGCAGACGCTGCAGCTTTGCGAATAGCTCTTCCTGGCCACCGCCCAGATCGGCTCGACGTCATCGACCAGGCCGCCGCCGCGCAGCCACACCGTCGCGGCGATCTTCTGCCATTGCAGGCCGGTCACGTCGTCGACCCGGCTTTCGATCACATGGACCACGCCCTCGTCGCGCGACACCTCCTGGCTCAGCACCGCGCTGGTGATGTTCAGGCCGAACCGGCCGTACAGCACCCGGGCGTAACCCTTGTTCTTGCGCCAGAGCTGCAGTTCAACCTGCACCGCGTCCTTTTTCTTTTGCAGCACCTTCACGCCGGTGGCGATCTCGATGGCGCCGATCTCCCGGGCCAGGCCCTCGTCCGCGTAGATCGGCTGCGGCATGACGCTGTAGTAATCGCGGCCGGCATCGATGGCCGCGCCGCGGGCGTTGGCCGTGAGCGCCGCCAGCGCCGGGTTGCCCTGCGACTTGACCTCGGGCAGGCGGTGCGCGATGCCCTTGTGGCAATCGACGCAACTGGCATTGCGCTCGGCCGCCCCGTGCATGGTGGTCTGCGAGGTCACCCGCATCTTGTCGAAATCCATGCTGGCGTAATCATGGCAGTTGCGGCATTCCTTGGAGTTGTTGGCCTTGAAGCGGGCCCACTCGCGCGTGGCCAGCACGATGCGGTGTTCCTGGAACTTCTCGGGCGTGCCGATGGTGCCCATCAGGTGCCCCAGCACTTCGCGCGAGGCCTGCATCTTGCGCGCGACCTTGGAGGTGAAGTCATGCGGTACGTGACAGTCCGGACAATGGGCGCGCACGCCCGAGCGGTTTTTCCAGTGCACGCTCTGCTGCAATTCCGGCAGCACGGTGTCGCGCATCGAGTGGCACGAAATACAGAACGCCTCGGTATTGGTGGCGTTCATGCCGGTGTTGAACAGCGCCAGGAAGGTCACGCCGCCCAGGAACCCGCCGATGACCAGCACGCCCAGGCCGATGCGGGTGGCCGGACGCAGCAACAGCGCGCCCGTCCATTGGATGACGGACTTGACGATCTTGAAGGGATTTTTCATGTCGGTGGCTCAGGCTGCGCGTTTCTCGGAAGGAGACTTCATGCCGGCGGCCCCCAGAACAGGATCTGGCCGAACCAGACGATGAATCCATAAACGCAGATCATCACGAACGCCACGACGGGACACGCCACAAAGGCCAGCGACAGGAACTTCGCCCACTCGGCCCCACCACTACTACTGCTGTGCTTGGGTTTGCTTTTCACGGAAATACAACGAATTGGAGATGAATGACGCTTCGAACCGCGCCGCGGCGAGCCGCGAAGCCGCAGTCCCCGCGAGGGCCGCAGGCGGTTCGATGCCTGTTCATGATCGGCGCGCGGACCCGGTTCGCAGATTGATATCTATCAAACGCCGCCCCCCGCGCGCGCCTTGGCGTCGATTACTCAGACCGATCTGAAAACGTGGGCGCGCCGCGTTGTCCAAACCGCAGCAGGGATGCGGCCGGCGGCGCAGCAAGGACGCGGCGACGCGCGCGGAAAGGTTAATCAGTCCGACATAAATCAAAATGCGCCGCCGCCGCGCAACAGTCCGGTCCGGATTCATTACTATCGCCTCCGCTAGCGGCTTCGCGCCGCCCTTTATGCCGCGGGGATTGTTCTCATGAATATCTGGATGGGCACCGGCCATGCTTGAGGCGGAAGGGCTCACCTGTTCGAAAGGAACCCGTCTGCTGTTCGAAGACGTGTCGTTCCAACTGCGCGCCGGACAACTGCTGCGCGTGACCGCGCCCAACGGCCAGGGCAAGACCAGCCTGCTGCGTATCCTGTGCGGCCTGATGCGCCCCGACGCCGGCACGGTACGCTGGCGCGGGACCGACATCCACCGCCTGGGGCCGGCCTTTCGCCAGCACCTGCTCTACCTGGGCCATGCCGATGCCCTCGCCGATTCCCTGACTCCGCTCGAAAACCTGCGCTTCCTGTGCCAGGCCCAGGCCGATGCCGTCAGCACGGCGGCCTGTCGCGACGCGCTCTGCCAGATGAACCTGGCGGCGATGCTCGACCTGCCCGCGCGCGTGCTGTCGCGCGGACAGCGGCGCCGCGTGATGCTGGCGCGGCTGTCGCTGCGGCCGGCGCGGCCGTTGTGGATCCTGGACGAACCCTTCAACCTGCTCGACGCGGCCACCGTGGCAACGCTGACGCGGACGTTGGCAAGCCAGTGCGACAGCGGCGGCCGGGTCCTGCTGACCACGCACCAGGAAATTGCCTTCGACCGTCCGGTGCACACCCTCGATCTCGGTCCGGACACGCCATGACGTGGCGGACCAGCCCCTTCTTCGCCGTCCTGCGGCGCGATCTGCTGCTGCTCGGCCGCGGCCTGGCCGACGTCATCGTCTCGCTGCTTTTCTTCGTGCTGGTCGCCTGCCTGTTCCCGCTGGGCGTGGGCGCCGATGCGTCCTTGCTGCGCGCGCTCGGGCCGGGGGTGCTGTGGGTCGCCGCGCTGCTCGCCACCCTGCTGTCGCAGCACCGGCTGTTCGCGCAGGACCATGCCGACGGCACGCTCGAACAACTGCTGCTTTCGCCGGACGCCCCCACGCTCTGGGTGCTGGCCAAGATCACGGCGCATTGGATCGGAACGGGTCTGCCTTTGGTGGCCGTGGCGCCCATCATGGGCCTGCTGTTTGACCTGGGTCAGTGTTCGCGCCTGACCCTGTCGCTATCTTTCGCGCTGGGAACGCCGGTGCTGGCCCTGGTCGGCGCGATCGGCGCCGCGCTGGCTCTCGGGTTGCGCGGCGGCGGCGTGCTGCAAGCCTTGTTGCTGCTGCCCTGGTTCGTGCCGGTGCTGATCTTCGGCGCGGGCTCGGTGGCCTCCTGCGCCACGGGGCAGGCACCCACGACGCCGTTCCTGTTGCTGGGCGGCGCGCTGCTGGCGGCGCTGGCGCTGGCCCCGGCCGCCTGTGTCCTGGCGCTGCGCTTCGCCGTCGAAGAATGAAGATGACTCCCATGCCGCCCTCTGCCCCCGCCCGCCTGCTGCGGTTCGCCGCGCCGCAGGTCTTCTATCCGCTGGCGGGCCGGCTGGTGCCCTGGTGCGCCGGGCTCGCCATCGTGCTCGGCGCCTGCGCCTTGGCGATCGGCTTTTTCGTCGCGCCCACCGACGCCACCCAGGGCGAGGTCTACCGCATCATCTTCATCCACGTCGCCGCCGCCTGGATGTCGTTGTTCATCTATCTGCTGATGGCGTTCTGGTCCGCGCTCGGCCTGATCCTGCGCACCCGCCTGTCGTTCATCATGGCGCGTGCGCTGGCGCCCACCGGCGCGCTGTTCTGCTTTGTCGCGCTCTGGAGCGGCGCGCTGTGGGGCCGGCCGACCTGGGGCGCCTATTGGGTCTGGGACGCGCGGCTCACCTCGCAACTGATCCTGGGCTTCCTGTACCTGGGCTACCTGGCGCTGACCGCCCTGACCGTCGATCCCCATCGCGGCGACCGGGCCGGGGCGCTGGTGGCGTTGGTGGGCGCCATCAACGTGCCCGTCATCTACTTCTCGGTGACCTGGTGGAGCACGCTGCACCAGGGCGCCTCGGTCAGCCTGACCCGCGCCCCGTCCATGGCCACAACCATGCTGGCCGCCATGCTGCTGATGGCGCTGGCCGCCTGGGCCTATACCGCCGCGGTCGCGCTGGCACGCGCGCGCGTGCTGGTGCTGGAGCGGGAATGGCCGGCCGGGTGGGTGCGCGAGCTGGCGCACCGCGAGGCGGCGGCGCGCAAGGAGCCGGCATGATGCACTGGGAATCCTGGGCCGCGTTCTGGCAGATGGGCGGGCGCGCCGGCTTCGTCTGGGGCAGCTATGGCGCGCTGGCCCTGCTGGTGCTGGCCGAATGCGCGGCGCTGGCGCGGCGGCGGCGGCGCGCGCTGCGGCGGCTGGCCGCGCTCGATCGCGCCGGCCGCCCGGCGGACAAGCCGCGGCGGCAACGCGAAGGGCCGGCATCATGACACCCCGCCGCCGGCGCCTGCTGCTGCTGTTCAGCGCCTTCGCCCTGCTGTGCGCGGCGGCCGCCCTGATCCTGACGGCCATGCGCCAGAACCTGGTGTTCTTCCATACCCCCAGCGAAATCGCCCGCGGCGAGGCGCCGCGACAACGGTTGTTCCGCGTCGGCGGCATGGTGCTGGCCGGATCGCTGCAGCGCCAGGCCGACGGCCTGGGCGCGCGTTTCATCGTTACCGACACCGCCCACGAGGTGCCGGTGAGGTATCGCGGCGCCCTGCCCGACCTGTTCCGCGAAGGCGCGGGCGTGGTGGCCCAGGGCACGCTGGGCGCCGACGGCGTGTTCACTGCCACCAGCGTGCTCGCCCGCCACGACGAGAACTACACGCCGATCGAGGTCCGCGACGCCATCGAGCGCGCCCACGACGCCAGCAGGACGGTGCGGCCATGATCGCCGAAGTGGGCCACTTTTCCCTGATGCTCGGTTTCGCGCTGGCGCTGGTGCAGGCCATCGTGCCGCTGTATGGCGCCTGGCGCGGCCGCGCGGCGCTGATGGCGGTCGGGCGCGGCGCCGCGCGCGGCCAACTGCTGTTCGTGCTGCTGTCATACGCCTGCCTGCACCTGCTGTTCATCGTCAATGATTTCTCCGTGCGGCTGGTGGCGGACAACAGCCACAGCCGCACGCCGCTGATCTACCGGCTCACGGCGGTGTGGGGCAACCACGAGGGCTCCATGCTGCTGTGGATCGTCTCGCTGGCGCTGTGGACGGCGGCGGTGACGCGCTGGAGCCGCGGGCTGCCCGAGGCCTTCACGGCGCGGGTGCTGGGCGTGCTGGGCGCGGTCAGCGCGGGGTTCACCGCCTTCACGCTGCTGACCTCCAACCCCTTCGCGCGCCTGTTGCCCGCGGCGCGGGAAGGCCGCGACCTCAACCCGCTGTTGCAGGACCCCGGCATGATCATCCACCCGCCCCTGCTGTACCTGGGCTATGTGGGTTTCAGCATCGCCTTCGCCTTTGCCATCGCGGCCCTGATGACCGGACGCCTGGACGCCGCCTGGGCGCGCTGGTCCCGGCCCTGGACCGTGGCCGCCTGGATCCTGCTCACCGCCGGCATCGCGGTGGGGTCGAGCTGGGCCTATTACGAGCTGGGCTGGGGTGGCTGGTGGTTCTGGGACCCGGTCGAAAATGCCTCGTTCATGCCCTGGCTGCTGGGCACCGCGCTGATCCATTCGCTGGCCGTGACGGAAAAGCGCGGCGCCTTCCGTGGCTGGACCGTGCTGCTGGCGATCGGCACCTTCTCGCTGTCGCTGCTGGGCACGTTCCTGGTGCGGTCCGGGGTCGTCACCTCGGTGCATGCCTTTGCCACCGACCCGGCGCGCGGCCTGTTCATCCTGTGCCTGCTGGTGGCGGTGGCCGGCGCATCGCTGCTGCTGTATGCCTGGCGCGCCCCGCGACTGCAAGGCGGCGGCCGCTTCGAGCTGGTGTCGCGCGACGCCGCCCTGCTGGCCAACAACGCGCTGCTGTCGGTGGCCTGCGCGGCGGTGCTGCTCGGCACCCTGTACCCGTTGTTGATCGACGCGCTGGGCCTCGGCAAGCTATCGGTGGGTCCGCCCTACTTCGACACCACCTTCGTGCCGTTGATGACGCCGGTTCTCCTGCTTCTGGTGCCCGGCGCCCTGGCGCGCTGGAAGGCCGACACCTGGCAACGGCTGGCGCGTCGCTTGCGGCCGGCCGCGCTCGGCAGCGTGCTGCTGGGCCCGGGGCTGGGCTACGGGCTCGGGCACTTCACCTGGCGCACCTGCCTGGGCCTGACGCTGGCGGCCTGGATCGTGATGGGCGGCGCGCAACTGCTGGCCGAGCGCGTGCGCGGCGGCGGCCGTGCTGGCGTCGCCGCCCGGCTGCGCGGCATCCCCGCCGGCTGGTGGGGCATGTGGCTGGCCCACCTCGGACTGGGCGTGTTCATTGTCGGCGTCACCATGGTCAACAGCTTCCAGTCCAATCTGGACGCGCGCATGCTGCCCGGCCAGACGGCCCATCTGGCCGGCTACACCTTCACCTTTGACGGGGTCCGGCAGGTCGCCGGCCCCAACTGGATCGCCGCGCGCGCCACGCTCGATGTCGCCCGCGGCGGCGCGCATGTCGCCACGCTGCATCCCGAGACCCGCCGCTACGTGGCGCAAGCGATGCCCATGACGCAGTCGGCCATCGATGTGGGCCCCTTTCGCGACCTCTACACCGCGCTGGGCGAGGCCCTGCCCGACGGCAGCTGGATCGTGAACCTGTTCTACAAGCCGTTCATCAGCTGGATCTGGGCTGGCTGCGCGCTGATGATCCTGGGCGGCCTGGCCGCCGCCGGCGACCGCCGCTACCGCAAGCAGGCGTCAAGGCGCGGCGCCACGCCCCGGGACCCGGCGCGGCGGCCGGGAGGCGGGCCGCCATGAAGCTCCGCTTCCTCATCCCCTTGCTGCTGTTCCTCGGGCTGACGGCGATGCTCGCCGTCGGCCTGGGGCTGGACCCGCGCGAGCTGCCGTCGCCCCTGCTGCGCCAGCCCGCGCCGCCCTTCACGCTGGCGCGGCTGGACGCGCCCACGCGCCAGTTCGGGCTGGACGACATGCGCGGCCAGGTCTGGCTGCTCAATGTCTGGGCCAGCTGGTGCGTCGCCTGCCGCGCCGAACATCCCGTGCTGCTGCGCGCCGCCCGCGAGGGCCGGATCGCCATCGTCGGGCTGGACTACAAGGACGAAGACAACGCCGCCCGGGCGTGGCTGGCGGCCCTGGGCGATCCCTACACGGCCACGGTCGTCGACCCCGGCGGCAGGCTCGGCATCGACTATGGCGTCTACGGCGTACCCGAGACCTTTCTCATCGACGCCCGGGGCGTCATCCGCTACAAGCACGTCGGGCCGGTCACGCAGGACGTGCTCGACAACATCCTGATGCCCCGGGCGCGGGAGGCGCTGAATGAACCTTGATGTCCGCCCCGGGCTCCGCCCCATGACGCGACGCGCCGCCTTTGCCGCTGGCGGTCACGCGGCCTGCCGCGGCATTGCGCTGGCGCTGGCCGTGACGGTCCGGGCGGTGGCCGGCGAGGCCCCCCCCGCCGCGCCCGACCCCGCCCTGGAAGCGCACGTCCAGGCCTTCACCCGCGAACTGCGCTGCCTCGTGTGCCAGAACGAATCCCTGGCGGACTCGCGCGCGCCATTGGCGCGCGACCTGCGCGACGAAGTACGCCGCCTGTTCCGGTCGGGCCGGAACGACGCCCAGGTGCGCGAGTTCCTGGTGTCGCGCTATGGCGACTATGTGCTCTACCGGCCCCCGCTGAAGGCCCGCACCGCGCTGCTCTGGATCGGGCCCGGCGTGCTGCTCGCCGGCGCCATGGGCGGCCTGCTGTGGCGCCTGCGACGCCATGCCCGCACGCCGGAGCCGCCCCTGCCGGCCCGGGAAGCGGCCAAGGCCCGGGGCCTGCTGGCCGAACCCGCGCAAGATGCCGAGCCGGTCCTGCCCCCAACGGAGCGCGCGCCGTGACCCTGTTCTGGCTCCTCGCGGCCGGCATGGTTGCCGTCGCCCTGCTGTTCGTGCTGCCGCCGCTGCTGGCGCCGCAAGCGGCCGACCACCACGACCGCCCGCCTCAAGCGCAGGCGGCGCTGGCGGTATTGCGCGAACAACTGGCGCAATTGCAGGCCGACCATGCCAGCGCGCGCATCGCCCCCGGCCACTTTGCCCAGGCGCGCGACGAGATCGAGCGGCGCGCGCTGCGCGAAGGACACGCCACGCCGGACAGTCCCGATACCCGGCCCGCGCCGCGCTGGGCCCTGGCCGTGGCGTTGGGGCTGGGCGCGATCAGTATCGGCCTGTACGCCGCGCTCGGCACGCCGGCGGCCCTGGTTCCGGCGCATGCCGGCCCGGACGCGGCGATGCCCGCCCGCGCCGGCGGCGATCCCATGGCCGAACGGCTGGCCGGTTTGATCCAACACCTGCAGGCCCACCCCGACGACGCCGCGGGCTGGGTGACGTTGGCCCATACCTACGCAACGCTGGGCGAGTTCGCCGGCGGCGCGGCAACCTGGGCTCGCATCGGCGACCGCGCGCCGCAAGACCCCGATGTGCTGGCCGAATGGGCCGACCTCCTGGCCACGGCGGCGGACGGGGATTTCTCCGGCGAGCCCGACCGCCTGATCGGCCAGCTGCTGGCGCTCGCCCCCGACGACGTCAAAGGCCTGGCCCTGGCCGGCACCAGCGCGTTTTTCCGGGGCGACTTCCGCCGGGCCATTGACTGCTGGGAGCGCTTGCTGCCCCTGGTCGACCCGCAGGGCCCCGTCCACGACCAGGTCCAGGCCAGCCTGGCGCAGGCGCGCCAGGCGGCCGATCGTCCCGCGCCCGACGGCGAAGGCGCCGTGTTCCCGCCAAATCCTCCAACCGATGGCGCAGCGAGTCGCGGCCGGCAGGACTGACCGGCCGCCCCGCGTGGCGCCGGATCAGGCAGGCACCGTCAACGCCGCGCGCCAGGCGGCCAGCTTCTGCTCGAATGACACTGCCGCGTGGGCCGGGCTGGTGGACGGCAGATCGACATATTGCAACGGCCGCTCCGGCAGGCGCGGCAACACGTGGCGGCGGTAGAGGCTGGCCGCCTTGGCGCCGTTGAAGCAGACCCGCAGCAGGCGCGGATGCGCCGCCAGGAACGCCGCGAAGTCATTGGGCACCAGGGTATCGACGCGGATGTCCGCATCCAGGCTGCCCGGCCGTTCGCAAGCCTGCAACACGTCCCAGAGCGCGATGCCGGCGGATCGCAGCGCTTGCAGGCGCCGCGCGTATTCGGCGGCGGGGTCGAACCCGAGCACCCGGGCCGCGATGGGCCAGAAGGCGTTGCGCGGGTGCGCGTAATAGCGCGCCTGCCGCAACGAGGCGACGCCGGGCATGGAGCCCAGCACCAGGATACGGGCGTTGGCGGCGGCGATCGGGGCGAAACCCTGGACGTGGGGAGATCGGTCGGCCACGGCGGTGTCGGCTGGTCGTTGCATGGCGCAAGAATACCCGGGTTCGCCGGCCCGGCGCCGTCAGTGTTCTATCCCTGGAACGGTACTTATCACTGGCAGGGGCTACCGCAACCGCCGTTCCGCCCTTATCTTGACAGGTATGACGAACGGCCCCGCAGGGGCCGCGCAACAGGAATGACGATCATGAAGAAGATCCTGGGTGTGCACGCCAGTCCTCGTCCCCACTGGGTGGGCGACGGCTTTCCGGTGCGCTCGATGTTCTCGTACAACGACAAGGGCAGGAGCGTCAGCCCGTTCCTGCTGCTGGACTACGCCGGCCCGGCGCAATTCGCGCCGGCCACGCAGCCGCGCGGCGTCGGCCAGCATCCGCACCGCGGCTTCGAGACCGTGACCATCGTCTACAGCGGCGAGGTCGAGCACCGCGACTCCACCGGCAACGGCGGCGTCATCGGGCCCGGCGACGTCCAGTGGATGACGGCCGCTTCGGGCATCCTGCATGAGGAATTCCACTCCCCCGCGTTCACCCGCCAGGGCGGCGAGCTGGAGATGGTGCAGCTGTGGGTCAACCTGCCGGCCAAGGACAAGAAGGCGCCGGCCGGCTACCAGAGCCTGCTGAATGCGGACATCCCGGTGGTGTCGCTGCCGGACGGCGCCGGCTCGCTGCGCGTCATCGCCGGCCGCTACGGCGGCCAGGCCGGCCCGGCGCGCACCTTCACGCCGATCGACGTATGGGACGTGCGGCTGTCAGCCGGCAAGCGCGCGACCTTCGCGATTCCCGCGGGCCGCAATAGCATGCTGGTGATGCTGCGCGGCACGGTGCTGGTCAACGGCGATGCGGTGGCGCGCGACGCGCAGTTGGCGCTGTTCTCGCAGGACGGCGAGGAAATCACGGTCGAAGCGAACAACGACGCCGTGTTCCTGGTGCTGAGCGGCGAGCCGATCGACGAGCCGGTGGTGGGGTATGGGCCATTTGTGATGAACTCGCAGGCGGAGATCGTCGAGGCGATCCAGGACTTCAATGCCGGCAAGTATGGGCAGATGCACTGAAAGGCAGGACCGGCGTTAACGCGCCGGTCCTGCGCCGGTCCTGGAACGAAGCCGCGTTTCCTGTTGGGGCAACGCGGCTTTTTTGCATTGATCGGCGACGAGGCGCGCGGGTGGCCTTACGACCCAAAGCGATGCAGTCTCCCCGATAGCAACGCGGTCTCCGCTACGTTGCGTTCAGCTCCTTTTCCTTCTTCTCTTTCTTCTCCTTTTTCTCTCCATCGTAATGGGACTTGATGGCGAGAAACATGCCCGTGCCCGCGAAGGAACGGCTGGCGACCGCGCGTGGCGCCGTCCGTCGTGCGCCCGGCAACGCGGCCGCCGTCGTGCGGGTCCAGCCCCCGCCCCGCTCGTCTCAGCGCGCCCCCTTGTGGTCTTTCTGGCCGGCGTTCTTGTGCCGCCCCATCACCTCGGCCTGCTCGGCCTTGCCTTTCTTTTGCGTTTCCTCGACCTTCTGATCGGGGACGGCCTTGTCCCGCCGGGGCGCCGGGCCCTTGGATGAATGTTCCATCTGAATCTCCGGAAAGAATGTGCGCGGACGCGGCGGCACGATATCCGCGCCGGCAACCGACGCCGCGCCCTTTCATCGTGCATCGCCACGGCCATTGCGGCTTGACCAAGGTCAAGTTGCGCGCCCGATCGCCTGCCCGGGCCAGCGCCGTTCGCCTGCTCCGCCCCCATGCGAACTGGCGGTCGCCCGCCGGCGCGCAAGGCATTTCTTGACATGGATCAAACGGCTATCCGCCAGCCGCGTTAAACAGGACATTGGACTAGCCAGAGAGACCACTATGACCACCACGATGAAGGCGACCGTGTTTGTCGCGCCGGGCAAGCTCGAAATACGTGAAAAGCCCATTCCCGAAGTCGGCCCGAACGACGCCTTGATGCGGATCACCACCACCACCATCTGCGGCACCGACATCCACATCCTCAAGGGCGAGTACCCGGTGGAATCCGGCCTGACCATCGGCCACGAACCGGTAGGCGTGATCGAAAAACTCGGCAGCGCCGTACGCGGCTATGCCGAAGGGCAACGCGTCATCGCCGGAGCCATTTGCCCCAATTTCAATTCCTATGCCGCCCAGGATGGCGCGCCATCGCAGGACGGCAGCTATCTGGGCAGCACCGGTCTTTGCGGCTGCGACGACCACAAGGCGACCGCGGGCTGGCGGTTTGGCAACAAGATCGATGGCGCGCAGGCGGAATATCTGCTGGTGCCCGATGCGCAAGCCAACCTGGCGCCGATTCCGGACGGGCTGTCCGACGAGCAGGTGCTGATGTGTCCGGACATCATGTCCACGGGCTTCAAGGGCGCCGAAAACGCCAACATCCGCATCGGCGATACGGTGGTCGTTTTCGCCCAGGGTCCGATCGGCCTGTGCGCCACGGCCGGCGCGCGCCTGCTGGGCGCCACCACCATCATCGGCGTGGATGCCAATGCCCACCGCCTGGAAATGGCCAGCCATTGGGGCGCGGATATCCTGCTCAACCCCAACGACTGCGACGTGGTGGCGGAGATCATGCGCCTGACGCGCGGCCGCGGCGTCGATGCCGCCATTGAGGCGCTGGGCCGGCAGAGCACCTTCGAATCGGCGTTGCGCGTGCTCAAGCCGGGCGGCACGCTGTCGAGCCTGGGGGTGTATTCGACCGACCTGACGATCCCGCTGGCGGCGTTCGCGGCCGGGCTGGGGGATCACCGCATCAACACGGCGCTTTGCCCCGGCGGCAAGGAACGCATGCGCCGGCTGATGAATGTGCTCGAATCGGGGCGCCTGGACCTGACGCCGATGGTTACCCATCGCTTCAGCCTGGACCAGATCGTCCAGGCCTACGAGCTGTTCGCCAACCAGCGTGACAACGTGCTCAAAGTGGCGATCCGGCCATCCTGAGCATCGCCCCTGAAAAATGGAAACAGGCAAGATCAAGTGGTACAGCCCCACCAAAGGGGTGGGCGCCATCGCGCCCGATGTCGGCGGACAAGACGTCTTTCTTCACAGCAGTCACACCGCCGACATCCCGCCCTGGGCGCTCAAGCGCCTTGAGCGCGTCGCCTACGAACGCCGCGACGCGCGGACGGGGCCGTTCGCCGTCAAGGTCCGCGTCCTCGACCCGCTTTCCCGCCCTCCCCGACAGCGCGCGACACACGCCCCCCCGGAGCCAGATTCATGCAACCACACCAGCCGCGCCCCATCGCCGTGATCGCCGTCGCCCCGGATGGGCGGACCTACCGGATCGAACAGCGCAAGCAGGTCCGTCCCGACGACGACGCTCCCGGCACTTTCTTCTATTGCTGCCTGCCGGACGGGCAAGTGGTGGACCATATCGCGTATGGCACGTATCAACTGCCGGACGGCACCATTCTCAGGACTCGCCGCTCCCGCATGCCATGACGGGGTTCGCTGCGGAGACATGACGGGCGCCAGCCCCTGGCGGTTTCCCGCAATGCGCGGATAGCCTGCGCAAAAAATGGCTAGTCCGAGACCCGCTGGGACGGGTTTTCCAGCAGTCCCGCCGCGGGCCGGCCGTTTTACTATGAAGGCCATCATAAAGGCGAGTCACAGACGTGGCCGCCAGGGGAACCGGTGGCCGCTGCCCGCCGGACATCAGGACCTGAGCAAGGAATCCCGGCCATGCTGAACACGATGCAGTCCGATGCCGAGACGTCATGGCCATCCGCCGGCCCCCGCCCGGCCGCAGCGGCAATGGCCGGCGCCGCGCAATGGCGCGCCGACGCGATCCTGGCGATGCCCGCGCAGCAACTGTTCGCCTCGGGCGACCTGGACGAAGCGCGCGCGATGGTGGGCCGGGTGATGCGGCCGCACCACCTGGGCGTGGTCGGATCGGCGCAGCGCCTGGACGCGCGCATGCACCACCAGCCGCTGGGCGAGGTCTCGCTGAACCGGCTGCGCTACGGGGCGCATGTCGAGATCCGCCCGGGGCCGCTGGAAGATTTCTTTCTGGTGCAGATGCCGCTATCGGGCACCGCCCTGATCGAGAGCGGGCCGCAGCGGATCGATTCGACGCCGGACGTGGCGTCGGTGGTCAGTCCGGAAGACGACCTGGCGATGCATTGGGCCGACGACAACGACCAGTTCATGCTGCGCGTGGGCCGTTCGCTGCTGGAGCGCACGCTGATGGGTCACCTGGGCTGTACGCTGGATCGCCCGTTGCGCTTCCAACTGGGCTTCCGCTGGCGCGAGTGCCCGGCCTGGCGCTGCCTGATGGCGTATCTGCTGGACTGTTCGTCACAACACACCGACCTGGCCGGGCACAGGCTGATCGTGCACCAGATGGAACAACTGGTGGCGGCGACGCTGCTGTCCGCCCTGCCCCACAACTACAGCGCCACCCCGGCGGGCCGCCGCGGCGCGGTGCTGCCGCGCCACGTGCGCTGTGTGCAGGATTACCTGCAGACGCATGCGCACGAGCCGGTCAGCGCCGAGCAGCTGGCGCGCATCGCCGGCGTCAGCGTGCGCAGCCTGTATGCCGGCTTCAAGGAATTCCTGGGGATCAGTCCCATGCACTATCTGCGCGACCTGCGCATGGAGCGGGCGCGCGCCGAGCTGATGTCGGGTGAATGCCAGAACGTCGCCGGCGTGGCGTTGCGCTGGGGTTTCGCGCACCTGGGGCGTTTCAGCGCCAGCTACAAGGCGCGCTACGGCGAAAGCCCCAGCCAGAGCGTGCGGCGGCTGGGCTGACGGCCCGGCGGAATGCGCCGCGCTTTGCCTATACTGGGGCGATGGCTGGCGATTCATGCCATGGCGCGGCACTTTCCAGAACGGAGCACGGCACATGTTCGATCACATAGGCGTGGGCGTCGGCGATCTCGCCGCCAGCCGGGAATTCTATCTGCGGGCACTGCGTCCGCTGGGCGTGCAACTGGCCATGACCGGGCCCGACAGCGTCGGGCTGGGCAAGGCCGGCAAGCCCTCCCTCTGGCTATATCCCACCGCCGCGGTGTCGCCGCCGCTGCACCTGGCCTTCACCGCGGACGACCGGGCAACCGTGGACGCCTTCCACCATGCCGCGATCGCCGCCGGCGCCCGGGACAACGGGCCGCCCGGCCTGCGCCCGCACTATCATCCGAACTATTACGCGGCCTTTGTGATCGGGCCGGACGGCCACAACCTGGAAGCGGTCTGCCACCGGCCCGCAGACTGACCGGCCGGCGGGCCGCCGTCGTCCGCCCCGCTGAGCCAGGACGGCCCGGGTCGCGCGGCAACCCCGGCCGCGCGCCCTAGAACGGAATCGACGCCTTCACGTACAACTGCGCGCCTTGCGGCCGGTTCTTGACCTTGAATTCCTGCTGCCACTTGGCGGTGAACAGCCAGCCTCGGTCGTTCATGTAGCGCACCGATGGCCCCACGCCGAACGCGCGGGCGCGGCCGGCGGCGCTGTTGGGACCGCTATCGTCGGTGACCTGCTGGAAGGCGTGGCCGCCCACCCCCAGCACCCAGCCCTTGCCCACGCCCCAGCCAAGGGCATAGTCGGCATGGATCGCCTGCCCCGAACGGGTGTCGGTGGCGCTGTTGCGGAAGTTGAAGTCGTACATCAGCTTCAAGTCGGCGTTGAAGCCGTCCGGGCTGACGCGGCTGAGCGCGAACACGGGCTGCGCGGTCCAGTAGTTCTTGCCCAGGCTGGACGGGTCCTTGCGGTCGTATTCGCCGGTGGGCGCGTACATGTCCAGGCCGACCACGTAGTGCAGCGATTCGGACAGGTGGTAGCCCAGCGCCACGCCCAGCGTCATGTCGCCCAGGCCGGTGCTGCGATAGCGCTGGCCGCCGGCCTTGAAGGTGACGTCCAACAGCGGCGCGATGGCGTGGAAGGCCAGTTGGCCGCCGAACACCTGCTGCGGCGTGACCCAGATCAGGCGCGGGGCCAGCACGTTGACGTCGACCTTGAAGTCCGGCACCGACAGGCGTTCGCCGTCGTTGCCGCGCAGCTTGTCGTAGCGGGCGCCGCCGCCATAGACCAGCATGTGCAGCCCGGGCGGCGGCAACGCGCCCGACATGAAGTTCTCCAGGCCATCCGGGTAAATGCCCAGGCCGCCGCCTTCGGTGGCTTGCGCCACGCCGCCGGCCAGCGCCAATGCCGCGGCGCAAGCCAGCCGGCGTGTCAGGTGTCTGCTCATGTTCCGCTCCTGCCCCCGCGGGGCGCGAGATGTTGTGCGACGAGATAGCCGGAACCGCCGCCCAGTCCGGGACCCGGGTGGGTGGCGGCGCCGATGTGGAAAAGGTTGCGCAGCGGCGTGCGGTGGCCGCGCGCGCCGTGGCTGCCGGCGAAGGGCCGCAGCCAGAAAAATTGGTCGGGCGAACAGACTCCCGAATAGGGATCGCCGCCCACCAGGTTGCAGTTCAGCGCTTCCAGGTCCGCCGGCGAGTAGCTGCGGCGGCCGATGACGCGTTGCGCGAGACCCGGCATGACCCGCTCCAGGCGCGCCTGCACGCGGTCGGCCACGGCTTCGCGCACGGCCTCGGTCCAGCGGCCGTCGGCGGGCGGTTCGATCAGGCCGGCGGCATCGCCCTTGATGCGCACCGGCAGTTCCTGCATCTGCACCCACAGGATCCAGCCGCCGGCCGGCGCGCGCGATGGGTCGACCGCGACCGGCTGGCCGATGGCCAGTGTCGGCCGTGCCGGCAACAGGCCATTGTTGGCTTCGGTGACCGAGGCGCAAACCTGCTCCATGCTCTCGGTCAGGTGCACCAGCGGCACGTGGCGCAGTTCCGGCGTGCGCCAATCCGGCGGCGCGTTGAGCGCGAAATGGATCTGCATGCCGCCGCGGCCATGGCGGTAGCCGGCGGCGCGGCGCCGCACCGGCGCGGGCGCGTCCGGCAGCAGCGCGCCGTACAACTGGCCTGGCGTGACGTTGCACACCACGGCTTCGCTGGCGCGGTGCTCGCGGCCAGCGGCCAGCACGCCGACGGCGCGGCGGCGGCGGCCCTCGCCGCGCGTCAGGATGCGTTCGACGGCGGCGCCGGTCTGCAGCCGGCCGCCGTGCTGTTCGATGACCCTGGCCAGAGCGTCCACCACGCCCTGGCTGCCGCCCTTGACCACCGGCATGCCGCCGGCCACCACGGCGGCGAACGTCAGCTTGCCGATCAGCGCCGAACAGGCGTCGTCCGGTCCCAGCCCGGTGTGCAGCACCCAGGGCGCGATCAGCGCGCGCGCCGCGTCCGATTGCAGTTCGCGGTCGGACCAGCGGCGAAAGCTCTCCAGGGAATCGGCGGCGAACGCCATCAGGCCATCCAGGCCGCGCCGGCGCCACTGGCCGAACAGCAGCTTGAGCATGCCGGCGCCGTAGGGGTTCTGCCCCAGCACGCCGAAGGTCAGTGCGGCATCTTCGCCGAACAGGCGTTGCGCCATGGCGCCGAAGGCGGCGCCGTCGCCGGGCGCCCAGGCATCCAGGCGCCGCGCGCTGTCGGCGATGTCCTGCTTGAGGGCGATGCCGCTGCCGTCGGGCAGCGCCAGGCCGGTGCTGTAGTCGCCCTGGGCGAATTCCAGGCCGGCCGCCTGCAGCGCCGGCTTGAGGGCCGCGTAGGCGGGACTGCCGACGAACAGCGGGTACCAGCTGGACAACACGTCGTGGCGGTAGCCGGGAAACAATTCCTCGGTGCGGATGCAGCCGCCCAGGCGGTCGTTGCGTTCCAGCACCAGCACCGATTTGCCGCGCTGCGCCAGCAGCGCCGCGCACACCAGCGAATTCATGCCGCTGCCCACCACGATGATCTGGGCATCGGGCGCCGACGATAAGGACATCACAGGCTCCGGCCGGCCACGCGGGCCGGGAAAGTTAATGAAGCACACGCACGCAAGGTGCCGGGCCGCGCGCGCACGATCACGCCCCGGCGCTCGGCGTCAAGGCCGTGAAGCGCCCCGCGTGGAACACCAGCGGCGTGGCCGCCGCGCTGGCCACGCGCAGCACCCGGCCAAACAGCAGCAGGTGGTCGCCGGCCGGGCTTTGCTGGTCGTTGGCGCAGACCAGCGTGGCCACGGCGCCGGCGATGGCGGGCACACCCTCGGGCACCTCGTGCAGTTCCGCACCCTCGAACTTGTCCGGCACCGTCGGATCGGCAAAACGCCGCGCCAGCGCCTCCTGGCCGCAGGCCAGCACGCTGATGGTGAAGTGGTCGCAGTCGCGGAACGCCGCCAGGTTGGGCGAGCGGTTCACCAGGCTCCACAGCACCAGCGGCGGATCGAGCGATAGCGAGGCGAAGGAGTTGATGGTCAGCCCGACCTTGCGGCCGTCCGGACCGCGCGTGGCGACGATAGCCACGCCGGTCGGGTAGCTGCCCAGCACGCCGCGCAGGACCTTGGGGTGCAGGTCCGTGCTGCCCCAGTCCAGGGCCGCCATCACGCCGCCGCCCGGGTGGATTTTTCGGCGATGAAGGCCTGGCACGCCGCCGCGTCGGTCCACCACGGGAAGAAGCCGGGTGGATGGTTGAAGCCGTTGGCGATGGCGCTGGCCAGCGCGGGCGCGTCGCCGGCGGCCTGCAGCAACTGCAGCAGGTGCGGCGGCGGCGGCAACAGCATCGAGTTGGTCCAGTCGACCACGGCGCTGGCGTAGTCCCAGAAGCGCTCGAAGGTCTGCTGCATCCAGTCGGCCGTGAAGGGCTGGTCGCCGCGCGCCAGGATCGCTTCCAGGTAGACGGCGCAGGCCTTGGTGGCGTTGTTGGAACCCTGGCCGGTGATGGGATCGTTGGTGACCACCGCATCGCCCAGGCCCAGCACCAGGCGACCCGACGGCAGCGTCATGACCGGCTTGCGCACCGTGGGCGCGAAGCTGCCGGCCAGGATGCCGTTGGCGTCGGTCAGTTCCACGGCGGCGCAGCGCTCGGCCTCCCAGGGCAGGAAAGTGCGCAGGATGTCCAGGCTCTGCGCCAGGTGGGCCTGCGGCGTCCTGATGTCGCGCCAGCAGTCCATCGGCCCGCCCGGCACGCCTTCGAACACCATGATTTCGCAGGGGCCGCTGTGGGTCAGCGCGGGGAATACGAAGTACTCGCCGACGCCAGGAATCAGGTTGAAGGCGACCCGCGAGAACTGCGGCGCCGGGCGCATGCCGTGGACATAGGTCAGCGCCAGCGCGCGTTGCGGTTTGTCGAAGCGCGAACGCGCGGCATCGCGCTCGAACAGCTTGACCACCTCGCCCTTGCCGGCGGCCAGCAGCACCAGGTCGTGCGAGGCGGCCAGCAGCTCCAGTTCGGCCACGCCGCCGTCCTGGATCAGCAGCCGGCCGCCACGGGCCGCGAACAATTCCATCCAGGCCGGCATCTTGATGCGCTGGTCCACCGCCTGCGCCGGGCGGTCCAGGCGCGCGGCCCAGTCGATCAGCTTGTGGCCGGCGAGCTCGGGATGCGGCACGGCCAGGCCGATGCCTTCGACCGGCGGACAGCCAGCCTCCCACTGATTCAGGCCCAGGTCGCGCTCGATCTGCAGCGAGGCGTCGAACATGCACTGACTCGACATGACCTTGCCGCGCCGGATGTCGTCCGGCTCGCGGTTGGTGACCACGGTTACCTCGTAGCCCTTGTCCAGCAGGCCCAGGGCCAACGGCAGGCCGGCCTGCCCGCCTCCGACGATTGCGATTCGACGCATGATGGATCTCCTGATTGGTATGCGGGCCCGCCGGGTTCGCGGCGGGCCGGGGTGCGGGAAGGCCGGCCTTATTCGGCCAGGCGCGGGATGGCGGGGCGAGCCTGTTCGGGGCCCATGGCGGAGTAGCCGCCGTCCACGGCGTAGTCGGCGCCGGTGACAAAGCTGGCGTGGTCCGACAGCAGGAAAGCGACCACTTCGGCCACTTCGGCCGGATCGCCGGCGCGGCCCAGCAGGTGGAAGTCGGCGGCGACGCGGTCGGTCTTGGCGCGGTCGCCGTGGGTCAGCTCGTCCATGACGCGCGACCAGGTCCAGCCCGGCGAGACGGAATTGACGCGGATGCGGTCGCCGGCGTAGTCCATCGCCAGGCTGCGGGTGACCTGCAGCAAGGCGGCCTTGGACACCGGGTAGAGCCAGCGGCCGGTCTGCGCCACGCGCGACGAGATGCTGGTGAAGTTGACGATGGCGCCGCCGCCGGCGGCCACCAGGTGCGGGTGCACGGCGCGGGCAGCCATGACGGCGCTGACGACGTTGATGTCCAGCGCGCGCAGCCAGTCGGCGCGGCCGGAGGCGGCGCCGTCGTCGAGATATGTAGCGGCCAGATTGACCAGGTAGTCGATGCGGCCGAAATGGCGGGCGGCCTCGGCGACGCCGCGCGCCAGTTGGGCGTCGTCGGTGATGTCGAGCGGCCAGGCGCGGATGCCGTCGGGGTCGGTGGCGGCGACGCGTTCAGCGCCGTCGGCGTCGATGTCGAAGATGGCGACGCGCACGCCCTTGGCCCGCAGCGCGGCGACGACGCCGGCGCCGATCAGCGTGGCGCCGCCGGTAACGATGGCGGTTTTATCGGCCAGTCCCTTCATTTGTATGCCTCTTGGGTTGCTGAGATCGTGAGGCGGATGTTGGGACCGGGCGGGCGGGAGGCGGTAGCCGGATTTGGCGGTGGCTATCCGGGAAGTGCGGGTATTGCGGGGAGGGTTGATGCAGGTCCAGGGGAAATGGCCAGGGAGTGCTTTGGGTATCCGTTCCTGGCGCTTTGGCGGCGGCGGGCGTTCCGCTAGTCCTTCCGTCTCCATACGCTGGCCAGCCACGGTTGTTGTTCGCGCGGCAGGCCGTCGGGGCGGTAGTAGTGTTCCAGCGCTTCGAAGCCGGCGGCCTGCAGCAGGGTGCGCCAGCCATCCAGGTCGTGATAGGCGCCGTAGCGGCCGCGGTTCCAGCCCTCCTGGTTGCCGCCGCGGGGGTTGGAGCTGAACAGGACGCCGCGCGGCTTGAGGGTGGCGCGCAGCTCGCGCAGCACGCGGGGCAGTTCCTGGGTCGGGACGTGGAACAGGACCGCATTGGCGAAGATGCCGTCGAAGCGAGCGGCGGGCAGTTGCAAACGCAGGAAGTCCTGGTGCCAGACTTCGCAGCCGCTGGCGGCGCGGGCCATGGCGACGAAGCTGGGGGTGCCGTCCAGGCCGACGGGGCGATGGCCGAGGGCGGCGAAGGTCTTGAGGTCGCGGCCGGGGCCGCAGCCCAGGTCGAGGATGTCACAGGGCGGTTCGCCCTCGATGTGGCGCAGCAGCGCGGCGATGTTCTGGCTGACGTCGTGGTCGCGCGTGCCGGCCTCGAAGGCCTGGGCGCTTTCTTCGTAGTGGGCCAGCGTCAGTTCGGTGATCTTGGCGAGGTCTTCGGCGTCGAGTTTCATGGCCCGATTGTGCCGCAAAAAAAACCGCGCACGTCACCATGCGCGGGTTTGTGGCCGGGCGCGGCCGGCCTAGGCGCGGCCGGCGCAGGCGCGCCAGCCTCAGGCGGCCAGGCGGCCTTCGATCCGGGTCTTGGTGGCGGGCAGGTCTTCCGGCAGGCCCTGGGCCAACTGGCCGAACAGCGCGTCGTGCAGCGCCAGTTCGTCGCGCCAGGCGCCATCGTCCACCGACATGACCTGTTCGAACTTGTCAGGGCTGAATTCCAGGCCGGTCCAGTCAATGTCCTGGTAGCTGGGCGAGATGCCGAACACCTGGTCGACGCCGCCGGCCTGGCCGTCGATGCGGCCCAGCATCCAGCGCAGCACGCGCATGTTCTCGCCGAAGCCGGGCCAGACGAACTTGCCGTCCGGGCCCTTGCGGAACCAGTTGACGCAGTAGATGCGCGGCAGCGCGGCGCCGGCGGCCTCGAGCTGCTTGCCCAGCTTGAGCCAGTGCGTGAAGTAGTCGCTCATGTTGTAGCCGCAGAACGGCAGCATGGCGAACGGGTCGCGCCGCACCACGCCCTGCTGGCCAACGGCCGCGGCGGTGGTTTCCGAGCCCATGGTGGCGGCCATGTAGACGCCTTCGACCCAGTTGCGCGCCTCGGTCACCAGCGGCACGGTGGTGGAGCGGCGGCCGCCGAAGATGAAGGCGTCGATCACCACGCCCTGCGGGTTTTCCCATTCGGGGTCGATCGACGGGCACTGCGCCGCCGGGGCGGTGAAGCGCGCATTGGGATGGGCGGCCTTGCGGCCGGTTTCGCGGGCGATGGCGGGGGTCCAGTCCTGGCCCTGCCAGTCGATCAGGTGGGCCGGCGGCGTGTCGGTCATGCCTTCCCACCAGACGTCGCCGTCGTCGGTCAGGGCGACGTTGGTGAAGATGACGTTGGCCTTGAGCGTGGCCATGGCGTTGAAGTTGGTCTGCTCGCTGGTGCCCGGGGCCACGCCGAAATAGCCGGCCTCGGGGTTGATGGCGTGCAGGCGGCCGTCGGCGCCCGGCTTGATCCAGGCGATGTCGTCGCCGATGGTGGTGACCTTCCAGCCGTCCATGCCCTGCGGCGGGATCAGCATGGCGAAGTTGGTCTTGCCGCAGGCCGACGGGAAGGCGGCGGCAACGTGGTACTTGCGGCCCTTGGGCGAGGTCACGCCCAGGATCAGCATGTGTTCGGCCAGCCAGCCCTGGTCGCGGCCCATGGTGGAGGCGATACGCAGCGCGAAGCACTTCTTGCCCAGCAGCGCGTTGCCGCCGTAGCCCGAGCCGAAGCTCCAGATCTCGCGGCTCTTGGGAAAGTGGACGATGTACTTGGTGGCGTTGCAAGGCCAGGCCACGTCGGCCTCGCCGGCGGCCAGCGGCTTGCCGACCGAATGCACGCAGGGCACGAAGTCGCCTTCGGCGCCGAGCACGTCGTACACCTGCTTGCCCATGCGCGTCATGATGCGCATGTTGACCACGACATAGGGGCTGTCGGACAGTTCGACGCCGATGTGGGCGATGTCCGAGCCCAGCGGGCCCATCGAGAACGGCACCACGTACAGCGTGCGGCCACGCATGGCGCCGTCGAACAGGCCGTTGAGCGTGGCGCGCATCTCGGCCGGTTCGGCCCAGTTGTTGGTGGGGCCGGCGTCCTCGGGACGGTCGGCGCAGATGAAGGTGCGGTCTTCGACCCGCGCCACGTCCGACGGATCGGAACAGGCCAGGAACGAATTGGGCCGCTTGGCCGGATTGAGCCGGCGCATGGTGCCGGCCTGGACCATCTGCTCGCACAGGCGGTCGTACTCTTCCTGCGAGCCATCGCACCACTCGACGCGGTCCGGCTTGGCCAGCGCCACCACACTGGCGACCCAGTCGATCAGGCCGCGGTGCTTGACGTACGCGGGTACGTTCAAGGCCGCCAGGGCCCCGTCCAAGGGCTTATTCATCAGGGTTATCTCCATACTTAGGCTGATGGCGATACGGCCCCGTTTGACTGGGGCCGTATACATGTTTGCGCCATCATACTTGCAGCGGCGGGCAGGCCGTCAACCCGACCAAACGGACGAGTTTGTCACCGGGTTTGTCACCCGGATTTTCCCGCCCCGCCACGGCTCAGGCGTAGCTGCCATCGCGCAGGGAACGGCGAATGATCTTGCCGGTGGCGGTGGTCGGCAAACTGGTTACAAAGCGGATGCGGCGCGGATATTCGTGCGCCGCCAGGCGGGTGCGCACGTGCGCCTGCAAGGCCTTGATCAGCGCGTCGTCGCCGACCACGCCGTCGTGCAGCACCACATACGCCATCACCACCTCGGTGCGCTCGGCATCGGGCACGCCCACCACGGCGGCCATGCGCACCGCGGGATGGCCCAGCAGGCAGTCCTCGATCGGCCCGGGGCCGATGCGGTAGCCCGCGCTGGTGATGACGTCGTCGTTGCGGCCGACGAAGCGGATGAAGCCATCGGCATCGCGCACCCCCATGTCGCCGGTCAGCAGGTAATCGCCGGCGAACTTCTCGGCGGTGGCCGGGGGATTGTTCCAGTAGCCCAGGAACATTACCGGATCGGGCCGCAATACGCCGATATTGCCCTCCTGACCATCGGCCATTTCGACGCCCCGCTCATCCACGATGGCGACCCGGTGGCCGGGCGCGGCGCGGCCGATGCTGCCGATGCGCGGTTCGAACAGCGACGAGCACGACGACACCAGCATGTTGCATTCGGTCTGGCCGTAGAACTCGTTGATGGTCACGCCCAGCACGCGGCGGCCCCAATCGATCAACTCGGCGCCCAGCGATTCGCCGCCGCTGGCCACCGAGCGCAGCGCCAGCGCGCCGGGCGCGGGCGGATTAGAGACGCCGCGCATCATCTTGAGCGCGGTGGGCGGCAGGAAGGTGTGGGTGACGCCATGGCGCGCCATCAGGTCGAAGGCCGCGGCGCCGTCGAATTTCTCGAAGCGCCGCGCCAGCACCGGCACGCCGTGGTGCCAGGCCGGCAGCAGCACGTCCAGCAGGCCGCCGATCCAGGCCCAGTCGGCCGGTGTCCACATCAGCCTGGCCTGCTCGGGGAAGAATTCGTGCGACATCTCCACGCCCGGCAGGTGGCCCAGCAGCACGCGGTGCGCGTGCAACGCGCCCTTGGGCTTGCCGGTGGTGCCCGAGGTGTAGATGATGACGGCCGGATCGTCGGCGGCGGTGGGCTCGGGCGCGAACTGTTCGGACTCCGCGTCCAGCGCCGCGTGGAACGACAGCGCGCCGCCCTCGCCCGGACCGTCGATGCAATAGAGCGTCTTCAGGGCCGGCAGCGAGGCGCGGATCTCCCGCAGGCGGCGGCAGCCCTCGGCGTCGGTGACCAGCGCGGCCGCGCCGCTGTCGGCCAGCCGGTATTGGATGGCGTCGACGCCGAACAAGGTGAACAGCGGCACCGCCACCGCGCCCAGCTTGTAGACAGCGATGTGGGTCACGGCGGTCTCGGGCGCCTGCGGCAGGTACACCGCCACGCGGTCGCCGCGCCGCACGCCCTGGCGCCGCAGCGCGTTGGCCAACTGGTTGGCGCGCGCCTTGATCTGGTCGAAGCTGTAGCGCGTCTGGCTGCCGTCGCTTTTCTCGTGGATCAGCGCCAGCCGGCCGCTGCCATCGGCCCACTTGTCGCAGGCGTCCACGCCGATGTTGTAGGCCGCCGGCACGCGCCATTGGAAGGACGCCGCCAACTGCGCGTAGGTTTCGGTTCTGGACAGCATGATGCATCGGTCTCCGTGTCGTTGTTTTTATGGTCGTTATTTTTGGTCGTTATGATAGTAAGCCTTGGCTATCGCCCCTTCCCCGCCGCCCCCATGGAAAAAACCGCCGCCGTCCCGATGCGCCGCCCGCCGGCCAGCGCCAAGTCCGAGCAACGGATACGGGACATCCTGCGGGTCGCGCGGCAGGTGTTTTCCGAGGCCGGCTTCCAGGCCGCCACCACCACCGAGATCGCGCAGCGGCTGGGCGTGTCCGAAGCCACGGTGTTCACCTATTTCGGCGGCAAGCGCGAGCTGTGCGTGCGCGTCATCAGCGACTGGTACGACGAGATCATCGCCAAGGTCGAGGACTACCTGCCGCACGTGCAGGGCGCGCGGGCCCAACTGCACTACCTGGTGCATGCGCACCTGCGCCACCTGCTGGCCGAGGGCACCGGGCTGTGCGCCTTCATCCTGTCCGAAGGCCGCGCCCGCAACGACGATTTCGGCGAGATCTACGCCGGCCTGCAGCGGCGCTACACCGCGCCGCTGATGCGCATCCTGGCGCAAGGCCAGGCCGACGGCCACGTGCGCCGCGACATGCCGCTGCGCCTGCTGCGCTCGGCGATCTACGGCCCGATGGAACATGTGCTGTGGGACGCCATCCTGCGCGGCACGCGCGTGGACGTGGCGGCCACCGCCGACCTGTTGGTCGACTTCCTGTGGCAGGCCTTGCAGCCGCCGCGCCGCGATGCGCTGGCGCTGGCGCAATTCCGTGGCGAGGTGCAAGACGCCCTGCATCGGCTTCAGTCCGCCGAGAACAAGGACGGCGGCGCGTACTGAGGAAAGCCGTCGAAGGTTTCGCCGCGCTCGGCCGGCGGCAGGGTCCAGGAATGGCGCGCGTTGGGCACGCCGCCATCGACGCGGATGACGCTGCCGTTGATGAAGGCCGCCGCCGGCGACAGCAGGAACACCACCGCCGCCGCCAGCTCGGCCTCGGTGCCGAAGCGCTGCAGCGGCACCTTGGCGGCCAGGCCGCGCAGCACCGCGCGGTAATCCTCGCCGTAGCTGTCCATGCCGCTGGAGGCGATCCAGCCGGGCGCCACCGCGTTCACGCGCACGCCGGCATGGGCCCATTCGCAGGCCGCCGTCTCGGTCAGGTTCCAGACGCCGGCGCGGGCCGCGCCGGAATGCCCCATGCCGGGCATGCCGCCCCAGATGTCGGCCAGCATGTTGACGATGGCGCCGCCATGTTGGCGCATGTGCTGGGTATAGACCTCGCGCGCCACCAGGAAGGTGCCGTGCAGGTTGTTCTGCACCACCGCGTTCCAGCCATTGAAGCTGATCTGGTCCAGCGGCGCCGGGAACTGGCCGCCGGCGCAGTTGAACAGCCCGTCGATGGCGCCGTGCGCGGCCAGCGCGTCGGCCACCGCGCCGCGCACGCCGGCTTCGACGCGGATGTCGCAGGCGTGCAGCGTAATGCGGCCGGCGGTCTCGGGATAGATGCGGGCAAGCGCGTCGTGCGCGGCCTGCAGCTTTTCCAGCTTGCGGCCCACTAGCGCCAGGCGCGCGCCCAGCGAGGCCAGCTCATGTGCGGTGCAGCGGCCCAGGCCGCTGCCGCCGCCAGTGACCATGACGGTCTTGCCCTCGAACAAGCCCGGCCGGAAGACCGACGCGTAGCGCGTCGTGGCGGCGGCACCGTCGTGAGAAGGGTTCATGTCTCGCTCCGTTATTATTTGTTGAGGATAACTCAATAGCTGACCCAAAAACGTATCCCGTAGGCGTATTACCCTATGGAAACAATAGGTGATATCAGGTTATTAATTGAGCCTGAATCAACAATAGGAAGAGCCGCATGACCACGCCGCCCCCCCCGCTGCTGGTGGAGCGCGACGGCCCCGTCGCCCGCCTGACGCTGAACCGCCCGGACAGGCGCAACGCCTTCGACGAGACGCTGATCGCGGCCCTGACCACGGCCGTGCGCGAAGCGGCGGACGACCCGGCGGTGCGGGTGCTGCTGCTGACCGGCGCGGGCAAGGCCTTCTGCGCCGGCGGCGACCTGAACTGGATGCGCAAGATGGCCACGCTGACCGACGCCGACAATCGCGCCGACGCCGGCCGCCTGGCGCAGATGTTGCGCGTCATCTGGTCCTGCCCCAAGCCCGTGGTGGCCGCGGTCAACGGCGATGCCTACGCCGGCGGCATGGGCCTGGTGGCGGCCTGCGACGTCGCCATCGCCGCCGACCCGGCGCAGTTCTGCCTGTCGGAAACCCGCCTGGGCCTGCTGCCGGCCACCATCAGCCCCTACGTGATCCGCGCCATGGGCGAACGCGCCGCCAACCGCTACTTCCTGACCGCCGAGCGCTTCGACGCCGCCGCCGCATACCGCATGGGGCTGCTGCATGGCGTGGTGCCGCTGGCGCAATTGCGGGACGAAGCCGAGGCCGTCTGCCGCGCATTGTGCGACAACGGCCCCCAGGCGGTGCAGGCCAGCAAGCGGTTGGTGCGCGACTTCGCCGGCCGGCCGCTGGACGACGCGCTGGTGGCCGATTCGGTCGAACGCATCGCCGCGGTGCGCGCCTCGGATGAAGCGCGCGAAGGCGTGAGCGCCTTCCTGGAAAAACGCGCGCCCGCCTGGCGCGCGTCCTGACGCGCGACACGGCCGCCTGGTCGGCGATGCCCCGCGCGGGCCAGGGGGAATATCCGGGTTAACCCGTAACGGCGTTTAAGATGCGGGCTTCGTCCACAAGAGAAGCCGCATGCCCGCCCTACGCCGCGCCGCCTGGAAACGTGAAATCGTCGCCACCCTGCTGCTGAGCCTGCCGCTGGTGCTGACCAACCTGGCGCAGATCGCGATGACGGTGACCGACGTGATGTTCATCGGCCACCTGGGCTCGCAACCGCTGGCGGCCAGCGCGCTGGGCGCCAACCTGTATGCGGCGATTGCCTTCTTTGCCCTGGGCCTGGTCAGCGCCACCGCGCCGATGGCCGCGCATGCCGAAGGCGCGCGCCGCAATTCGGTACGCGAGGTGCGCCGCACGGTGCGCCAGGGTTTCTGGAGCGCGGCGCTGATTTCGGTGCCAGGCTGCCTGGCGCTGTGGTTCGGCGAACACATCCTGCTGCTGTTGCGCCAGCCGCCCGAGCTGGCCGCGCCGGCCGGGCAGTATCTGCGCGCGCTGCTGTGGGCCATGCCGCCGTTCCTGGGCTTTCTGGTGCTGCGCTCGTTCGTGGCCGCGCTGCAGCAGCCGCGCTCGGCCTTCATCGTGGCGGTGGGCGCGATCCTGTTCAACGTGTTCGGCAACTGGGTGCTGGTGTTCGGCAACCTGGGGGTGCCGGCCATGGGCCTGATCGGCGCTGGCATCGCCAGCGCCCTGGCCAGCCTGTCGCTGTTCCTGGGCATGGTCATCGTGGTGCTGCGCGGCCGCCGCTTCCGGCGCTACCGGCTGTTCGGCGACCTGTTCAAGCCCGACTGGCCGCGCCTGCGGGCGTTCTGGAAACTGGGCCTGCCGATCGCCGTGGCGACCGCGTTCGAAGTCACCATCTTCAACGCCGCCGCCTTCCTCATCGGCTGGCTGGGCGAGGCCGAGCTGGCGGCGCACGCCATCGCCATCCAGATCGCCAGCGTGACCTTCATGATTCCCTACGGCGTGGCGCAGGCCGCCACGGTGCGGGTCGGCTACGCCCAGGGCGCGGGAGACGGCGCGGGCGTGACGCGCGCCGGCTGGACCGCGTTCGGCCTGGGCATCGGATCGATGGCGATCGCCGCGGCCTTGATGGTGACCGTGCCGTACGCGCTGGTATCGGTATTCATGGACGTGCATGACCCGGCCAACGCCAGGGTGCTGGCCTTCGCGGTCAGCTATCTGGCGGTGGCGGCGGTATTCCAGATCGTCGACGGCGCGCAGGTGCTGGGCGCGGGCATGCTGCGCGGCCTGCACGATACGCGCGTGCCGATGATCTACGCGGCAATCGGCTATTGGGGCGTGGGCCTGCCGTGCGGCGCCTGGCTGGCGTTCCAGGCCGGCTGGCGCGGTGTCGGCGTCTGGAGCGGACTGGCCATCGGGCTGGCGGTGGTGGCGGTGCTGATGATGCAGCGCTGGGCACGCCGCGCGAACCTGGGGCTGGTGCGGCGCCGCGTGTCCCACATGCCATAATCGCCGATGCATTTCCTGGAACCTCCATGCCCACCGCCTCGCCCGCTTTGCCATCCTTGCCTCCCTTGAACGCCGAACGCCTCTGGGCCCGTATCGAAGCCCTGTCGCGTTACACCCTGCCCGACCAGCCCTGGACCCGCCGCGCGTTTTCACCGCTGTTCCTGCAAGCGCGTGAATGGCTGCGCGGCCAGTTCGAGGCCGCCGGCCTGGCGACCCGCCTGGACGCCGGCGGCAACCTCATCGGCACCCGCGCCGGCCGCAACCCGCAACGCAAGCCCATCGCCACCGGCTCGCACTGCGACACCGTCATGAGCGGCGGCCGCTTCGACGGCATCATCGGCGTGCTGGCCGGCATCGAGGTCGCCCACACCATGCAGGAACACGGCATCGAACTGGAGCACCCCTTCGAGGTCATCGACTTCCTGTCGGAAGAACCCAGCGACTACGGCATCTCCTGCGTCGGCAGCCGCGCCCTGAGCGGCCAGTTGAGCGCCGACATGCTGGCCGCGCGCAACGCCGACGGCGAGACGCTGGCGCAGGGCATCGCCCGCATCGGCGGCGATCCCGCCGCGCTGGCCGCGCCCCTGCGCGGCGCGGGCGGCACCGCCGCCTTCGTCGAACTGCACATCGAGCAAGGCCCGGTGCTGGAAAGCCGCCAACTGCCGATCGGCGTGGTCACCAATATTGTCGGCATCCGCCGCGTGCTGATCACGGTCGAGGGCCAGCCCGATCACGCCGGCACCACGCCCATGGACATCCGCCGCGATGCCCTGGTCGGCGCGGCCCGCATCGTCGACGCCGCCAGCCGCCAGGCCAGCGCCGCCAGCGGCAATCCGCATTACGTCGTGGCCACGGTCGGCAAGCTGGCCATGACGCCCAACGCCGCCAATGCCGTGCCCGGCCGCGTCGAGCTGACGCTGGAAATGCGCAGCGACAGCGACGCGGTGCTCGATGCCTTCCCCGAGACCCTGATGGCCGGCGTGGCCGCCGACCTGAAGGCGCTGCGCCTGACCGCCGGTGTCGTGCCGCTGAGCCGGGCCCGGCCCACCGACTGCGCGCCGCAAGTGATGGACGCGGTGCAGGCCGCCGCCGACCAGCTCGGCTACGCCAGCATGCGCCTGCCCAGCGGCGCCGGCCACGACGCCGTCTACATGGCGCCCACCGGTCCCATCGGCATGATCTTCATCCCTTGCCTGAACGGGCGCAGCCACTGCCCCGAGGAATGGATCGAGCCGGCGCAGTTGCTGGATGGCACGCGCGTGCTGTACCAGACCGTGCGGGAGCTGGATCGCGTGCTGTCCCGATAACCCTCACCCAGACACCACCATGGAACAGATAGAACTGAACGACAGCACCGCCGACCGCTACCTGCTGGACGCCCCGGGGCTGACGCTGCTGGTGTTCCACAGCCGTACCTGCGGCACCTGCCGCATCGCGCGCGAACAACTGCCCAAGCTGGCGCTGCCGGTGCAGCGGGTGTGCTGGGTCGACGCCGGCGAAAACGGCGGCCTGGTCGAACGCTACGAGGTCTTCCACCTGCCGGCCATGTTCGTGACCCGCGACGGCGCCTTCTTCGGCCCGGTACAGGCCAGCCTGGCCGAATGGGACCTGCGCCAGCAGATCGGACTGGCGCTGGATAGCTACCCGGCCGAACTGCCTTGAACGCGGCCGCGGCCCTGGCCCCCAGCCGCCGCCCGCTGGACGCGCTGGCCACCGGCGTGATGCTGCTGCTGTGCGTGTGCTGGGGCTTCCAGCAGATCGCCATCAAGCTGGTGGCCGCCGACATCTCGCCCATCATGCAGGTCGGCCTCCGCTCGGCCTTTGCCGCGCTGGTGCTGGGCGCGGTGGTGTGGCGCGCCGAAGGTTCGCGCGCGCTGCGCGATGGCACGCTGGGCGCCGGCGTGCTGGCGGGCCTGCTGTTCGGCTTCGAATTCCTGGCGATCGCGCAGGGACTGGTCTACACCACCGCCTCGCACATGTCGGTGTTCCTTTACACCGCGCCGATCTTCACCGCGCTGGGCCTGCACTGGCGCGTGCCCGAGGAGCGCATGGCGCCGCTGCAATGGGTGGGCGTGGCGCTGGCGTTCGGCGGCATCGCCGTGGCCTTCCTGGGCAATGGCCAGCCGTCGGCCGGCGCCGCCAGCAACATGCTGCTGGGCGACGCGCTCGGCCTGCTGGGCGGGCTGCTGTGGGGCGCCACCACCGTGGCCATCCGCCGCACGTCGCTGTCGGAAGCGGCGCCGTCCAAGACCCTGTTCTATCAAATGGCGGTCGCCGCGCTGGTGCTGCTGGTCTATGCGGCGGCCACCGGCAACGCCGGCATCCGCTACACCCCGTCGGCCATGCTGAGCGTCGGGTTTCAGGCAGTGGTGGTGGCGCTGTCGAGCTATCTGGCCTGGTTCTGGCTGCTGCGGCGCTACCTGGCTTCGCGCCTGTCGATCCTGTCGTTCATGACGCCGCTGTTCGGCGTGTCGTTCGGCGTGCTGATCCTGGACGAGCCGCTGGATGGCGCTTTCGTGGCGGGCGCGCTGATGGTGCTGGCCGGCATCTCGCTGGTGAGCGGCGCCGGCCTGCTGCGCGAGGCGCTGCGGCGCGGCCGGCGGGCCTGAGCCGGCGCGATGCCGCCCCCGGGCTGGCGCGCCGGCTTTCAAGCCCGGCGCGCGCCGCCCAGGTTCAGGACGATCAGCGCCGCGCCCGCCAGCACCAGCGCGAAGCCCCACCAGTCGGCCGCGCCGGGGCGATCGCCCACTAGCGCCATCGCCCCCAGCACGCCGACCACCGGCACCATCAGCGTGGTCAAGGCCGCCACCGTGGCGCTGACCCGTTCGCTCAGCACGAACCACAACCAGTACGCCACCGCCGTGCCCAGCACGATGTGGAATGTCAGCGCCGTGGCCACCCGCGGGCTCCAGCCCCGCGTCGGCAACGACTCGCCCGCCAGCAACACGCCGGCCAGCGCGCAGGCCGCGCCCACCGCCAGCTGCCACGCCGTCACCACAATGCGGTGCCCCATCACCGGCCAGCGCTTCAGGTAGACCGTGCCGGCGGCCCACCCGAAGGCGGCGGTGAGCGGAAACACCAGGCCGCGCGCGGCGGCCGGATCGTGATCGGCGAAGATGGCGCGCAGCACCGGCCAGGCCAGCACCGCCACGCCCGCCGCGCCCAACAGCAGCGCCAGGCCGCGGCGGCGGTCGGGCCGCTCGCCCAGCACGGCCCAGGCCAGCAACGCGGACATCATCGGCATGGTGAAGGTCAGCACCGCGGCGCGCGAGGTGCTGGTGCTGAGCTGGGCCCAGGCCACCGCCAGGTTGAACACCGCCACGGCCAGGACGCCGCCGATGACGATGCCCGGCCACGACGCGCGCGGCGGCAGCAACGGCACCCCCTTGGCGCGCGCCAAGGCCAGCAGCAGCAAGGCGCCGCTGCCCAGCCCCAGCAGCCGCAGGGTGAATGGCGGGCAGATCGACAACACGATCTTGACCGCCGGCCAGTTCAGGCCCCAGAACAGCGCCAGCGCAACGGGAATCAGGCGCACGCGGCCTTTTCCCGGGCGATCAGGTCCGCCAGGCCCTGGCGCTGGTTGCCTTCGGCGTCGAAGTTGGCGGGATCGAGCCAGCTTTCGTAGGCGGCGCGCAGCGCCGGCCATTCACTGTCGATGATCGAGAACCAGGCGGTGTCGCGGCTGCGGCCCTTGTAGACCGTGGCCTGGCGGAAGATGCCTTCGAACTGGAAACCGAGACGCGCGGCGGCGGCGCGCGACGGCGCATTCAGGCTGTCGCACTTCCATTCGTAGCGGCGGTAGCCCAGTTCGTCGAAGGCGCGCCGCATCAGCAGGAACTGCGCCTCGGTGGCGATGCGGGTGCGCTTGAGCCGCGGCGAAAACGCCACGAAGCCAACCTCGATCACGCCGCTGGCCGGGTCGATGCGCATCAGCGACAGCGAGCCGATCGCGCGGCCGCTGGCCAGGTCGATGACGGCGTGATGCATGGGGTCGCTGGCGGCATGGGCCTGCGCCTGCTCGGCGAACTGGCGGTAGGCGGGCGCGTCGGCGAACGGGCCGACGCTCATGTAGGTCCAGTCGCGTCCATCGGGGGCCTGGCTGAAGGCGGCATACAGGTCCGCCGCATGGCGCTCGGCCGACAGCGGCTCCAGGCGGCAGTAGCGGCCCTGCGCGGGCGCCACCGGCGGGCGCGGGCGCGGCGTCCAGCCGGGCAGGTCGGGGCCGATGGGTTGTTCGAATGCGTTGACGCGGGGTTGCATGCTGCGAGGCCTCATCCAGGGGGTTGTGAAACGCCGCCGCCACGGGCGGACGCGCGCCAGGGCTTTTTGACTGGCATGCTGTCACGATAGCCAAACCGTGGCATGATAAAAAGCACCACGATAGCTAAATTTAATAGAGCCATGACCGATCGCATCGCCCTGCTCTCCAGCCCCCTGGCGCGCGGGCCGGGCGCCCTGCCGCGCCAGCGCCAGCTGATCCAGCGGCTCAAGCAGGCCATATTGGCCGGCCAGTTGCCCGCGGGCGGCAAGCTGCCGGCCTCGCGCGTGCTGGCCGACGAACTGGACATCTCGCGCAACACGGTGCTGATCGCCTACGAGCAGCTGACCGCCGAAGGCTATGTCGTCGCCGACCGCCAGGGCACCCGCGTGGCGCCGCTCTCGGCCGCCGCCGCCAGCGCCGCGAAACAGGCCGGCCAGCAAGCCGCCGAACAGGCCGCCGGGCTGGCCAGCTCCCCCCGCGCGCCGGCCCTGCGCACCGCCACGCGGCTGTCGCGCATCGTGTCGACGCGCGCGCCCAACGACGGCGCGCTGCCTCTCACGCCCGGCACGCCGGCGTTGACGCAGTTCCCCCTCAACGCGTGGCGCCGGGCCCAGGACCGGGCGCTGCAGGCCGCTCCGGCCGCCACCCTGGGCTATGGCCCGCCCGTGGGCGAACCGGCGCTGCGCGAAGCCATCGCCCAGTACCTGCGGGTGTCGCGCGGGGTCAACTGCGATGCCTCGCGCATCGTCATCACCGAAGGCGCGCAGGGCGCGCTGGCGCTGTGCGTGCAACTGCTGACCAACCCGGGCGACACCGCCTGGCTGGAGGAACCCGGCTACCGGGGCGCCAAGTCGGCCTTCCACGCGGGCGACCTGAACGTCGTGGCGATGCGGGTCGACGCCGACGGCCTGACCATCGGCGAAGACGACTGGCGCACCCGGCCGCCGCGCCTGATCCAGACCACGCCGACGCATCAGTACCCGACCGGCGCGGTGCTGTCTTTGGCGCGCCGGCTCGACCTGCTGGAACGGGCGCGCCGCGCCGGCGCCTGGATCATCGAGGACGACTACGACAGCGAATTCCGCCACCAGGGCGAGCCCATCGCCGCGATGCAGGGCCTGCTGCCGGACGCGCCGGTGCTGTACGTGGGCACGTTCAGCAAGACCATGTTCCCCGCGCTGCGGCTGGGCTTTCTGGTGCTGCCACAGGCCATCGCCGGGCCGGCCATGCCGTCGATCACGGAAATGCTGCGCGGCGGACACCGGCTGGAGCAACTGACCATGGCCGCCTTCATCGACAATGGCCAGTTCTCGCGCCACCTGGGCCGCATGCGGCGGCTGTACCGCGACCGCCAGGCGGCCCTGCGCGACGCACTGGCGCGGCACCTGGGCGTCGACCACGAAGTGCTGGGCGGCCACAGCGGCCTGCACCTGACCGTGCGGCTGCCGCCGGACGTGCCGGACCGCGTCGTGGTCGAGCACGCACGGCGGCTGGGCATGAACCCCAACGCGCTGTCCAGCTTCGCCATCACCCCGCGGCCGCAGGACAATGGCCTGGTGATCGGCTATGGCAACACCAGCGCCGACCGTTTCCCGGCGCTGATCCGGCAATTGGGCAAGCTGGCCGCGGCCCTGCGGACCTGAGCCGCGGCCGGAGGCGTCACCGGCACGATCCGCGGCCGACGGCGCGCGCCAGGGCGCGGCGGCGCAACGCCCCGCTTCAACGGCGCGAGTCCAGCGCCATGCGCACGGCCAGCGCGGCCAGCACCGTGCCCATCAGCCAGCGCTGAATCGCGATCCACAGCGGCCGGCGGCCCAGGAAGCCGGCGATGGACCCGGCCATGATGGCGATGACGGCATTGACCGACAGGCTGATGGCGACCTGTGTCAGTCCCAGCGCAAGCGACTGCGTGAACACGCTGCCGTGCTCGGGCTGGATGAACTGCGGCAGCAGCGACACGTACAGCACGGCGATCTTGGGATTGAGCAAATTGGTCAGCAGCCCCATCATGAACAGCGTGCGCGGACGGCTGGCCGGCAGTTCGCGCACCTGGAACGGCGAGCGGCCGCCCGGGCGCACCGCCTGCCAGGCCAGGTACATCAGGTATAGCGCGCCGCCAAAGCGCAGCGCGTCGTAGGCGTAGGGCACCGACATCAGCAGCACCGTCAGGCCGAAGGCCGCGCACAGCACGTAGAAGATGAATCCGACCGCCACGCCGGACAGCGAGATCAGGCCGGCCTTGGGCCCTTGCGAGATCGAGCGCGACACCAGGTAGATCATGTTGGGCCCCGGCGTGAGCACCATGCCCAGCGCGACCAGGGCGAACGTCAGGAGATGGGTGATATCAGGCATGATGCGCCGGCGCCCGCCGGCCGGTAGTGGGAGATGACTTGGCACATTATCCGAAATCTGTATCGGTACAGCGGGATTTCTTCGGGGCGGCACAGCGGGTCGGGCGCGGCGGATGCGGGCCGGCCGGGCGAGGCCCCGATACAACAATCGCCCCGCATTTAAATGTGGCCGGATGGGAGCGGCGCGCCGGCCGGGATACAGTGGTCGGGTCGCGCCGCCAGCCCCGGGAGGACCCACCCCCATGCCGCCCCGATCGTCATCCCCGCCCGCCGCCCCTCGCGCCGGCGCCATCCGTATCGGCATCGGCGGCTGGACCTACGCGCCCTGGCGCGGTCCCTTCTATCCCGACGGCCTGCCGCAAGCGCGTGAACTCGAATACGCCAGCCGCCAGCTCGGCGCCATCGAGGTCAACGGCACCTACTACAGCAGCCAGAAACCGGCCACCTTCGCCAAATGGCGCGACGAGACGCCTGACGATTTCGTGTTCTCGCTCAAGGCCTTGCGCTACGCCACCAACCGGCGCGAGCTGGCCGGCGCCGGCGAATCCGTGCGCCGCTTCGTGCATGGCGGCATCGCCGAACTGGGTTCCAAGCTAGGACCGATCGTGTGGCAGTTCGCGCCCACCAAGGTGTTCGACGCCGACGACTTCGGCGCCTTCCTGGCGCTGCTGCCGGACCAGGTCGACGGCCTGCCGCTGCGCCACGTGATGGACGTGCGCCACGCCAGCTTCGCCTGCGAGCCCTACCTGGCGCTGGCGCGGCGCCATGGCGTGGCCACGGTCTACACCGACAGCGAGGACTTCCCGTCGCTGGCCGACCGCACGGCCGATTTCGTCTATGCCCGGCTGATGCGGGCCAGCACCGCCTTCAAGGCCGGTTATGCGCCCAAGGTGCTGGACGCGTGGGCCGGGCGCCTGCGCGCCTGGGCGCAGGGCGGCGATCCGGCCGACCTGCCACGGGTCGACCCGCGCAAGCCGGCCGGCGCGCCCCATCCGCGCGATGTGTTTGCGTTCTTCATCAATGGCGCCAAGGAACGCGCGCCGGCGGCGGCGCGCGCCATGATCGAGCGGCTGTAGCCGGCCCGGCGTGCCAGCGCCAAGGGCCGGCACGCAAAGCCGGCGCCGGCCTCAGTCCGCGACCGGCGTGCGCAGCGTCACGAACTCTTCGGCCGCGGTCGGGTGGATGCCGATGGTGTCGTCGAACACGCGCTTGGTGGCGCCGGCCTTGAGCGCGATGGCGATGCCCTGCACGATCTCGCCAGCATCCGGGCCGACCATGTGCACGCCCAGCACCTTGTCGGTGTCGGCATCGACGATCAGCTTCATCAGGGTCTTTTCCTGCGACTCGGTCAGCGTCAGCTTCATGGGGCGGAAGCGGCTTTCGAACAGCTTGACCGTGTGGCCGGCGGCGCGCGCCTCTTCGGTGGTCATGCCGACGGTGCCGATGTTGGGCAGGCTGAACACGGCGGTGGGGATCAGCTTGTAGTCGACCTTGCGGTATTCCTCGGGACGGAACAGGCGGCGCGCCACCGCCATGCCCTCGGCCAGCGCCACCGGCGTCAGCGGCACGCGGCCGATGACGTCGCCGATCGCCAGGATCGACGGTTCGCTGGTGCGGTATTCGTCGTCCACCGCGATGAAGCCCTTGTCGTCGAGCGTGACGCCGGTGTTCTCCAGGCCCAGGTTGTCCAGCATCGGCCGGCGGCCGGTGGCGTAGAACACGCAATCGGTCTCGATCACGCTGCCATCCTTGAGCGTGGCGGCCAGGGTGCCATCGGCGCGCTTGTCGATGCGCGCCACGTCGGCGTCGAACTTCAGGTCGATGCCCTTCTTGACCAGTTCGTCGCGCAGGTGCTCGCGCACCGCCTGGTCGAAGCCGCGCAGGAACAGCGGGCCGCGATAGACCTGGGTGGTCTGCGCGCCCATGCCGTTGAAGATGGACGCGAACTCGACCGCGATGTAGCCGCCGCCCACCACCAGCACGCGGCGCGGCAGCGTCTTCAGGAAAAAGGCCTCGTTCGAGGTGATGGCGTGTTCCTTACCCGGGATGTCCGGCACCTGCGGCCAGCCGCCGGTGGCCACCAGGATGTGGCCGGCGGTGTAGGTCTTGCCGTCGACCTCGACAGTGTGCGGGTCCTTGATGCGGGCGTGGGCTTCCAGCAGCGTCACGCCGCTATTGACCAGCAGATTGCGGTAAATGCCGTTAAGACGCTCGATCTCGCGGTTTTTGTTGGCGATCAGCGTGGGCCAGTCGAAGCTGGGTTGGCCAGCGCTCCAGCCGAAGCCGTGGGCCTGCTCGAAGTCTTCGCTGTAGTGGGCGCCGTAGACCAGCAGCTTCTTGGGCACGCAGCCCACGTTGACGCAAGTGCCGCCCAGGTAGCGGCTTTCGGCCACCGCCACGCGGGCGCCGAAACCGGCCGCGAAACGGGCCGCGCGCACGCCGCCGGAGCCCGCGCCGATCACAAACAGGTCGAAATCGAATGCCATGGTGTTTCCTTCGCCGTCCCGCTGCCGGGACGCGTTCACTGTCGGGAGAAGCGCTATTTTGCACCAGCGCGCCCGCGCGCGCCGGCTCGAGCCTGACGCGCCAGGCCGGGCCGCCCGGCCCGACCGCCGGCAAGTGGCAGGAACGGGCGCCCTTGGGCTACAGTGACAGCCAGGGGCGCACTGGCCGCCCGCCTTTCACGGAGTCCGATCCATGTCGCTCGAAACCTGGCTGGCTTTCGTCGGCGCATCCGCCCTGCTGCTGATGCTGCCCGGCCCCACCATCCTGACCGTCATCAGCTACTCCCTCACCCATGGCAGGCGCGCGCGCCTGCCGCTGGTGCTGGCGGTGGCGCTGGGCGATTCCACCGCCCTGGCGCTGTCGCTGCTGGGCCTGGGCGCGCTGCTGGCGGCCTCGGCATTCTGGTTCACGGTGGTCAAGACCATCGGCGGCCTGTACCTGCTGTACCTGGGTTTCAAGCTGCTGCGCGCTGGCGTATCGCCCGCCGCCCTGCCCCAGGCCGGCGCGGCCGGTTCGCGCTGGAAGCTGTTCGCCAACACCTATCTGGTGACGGCGCTCAACCCCAAGGGCATCATTTTCTTCGTCGCCTTCCTGCCGCAGTTCCTCGATCCGGCCGGCGACGTGACGCGCCAGTTGTGGACGCTGTCGGCCACCTTCGTGACCTGCGCGGGCATCAACGCCGCCGCCTACGCGCTGTTCGCCGGCTCGGCGAGGCGCCTGCTGGCATCGCCGCGCGCACAGCGCGGCTTCAACCTGGGCGGCGGCACACTGCTGTCGGCCGCAGGCGTCTGGGCGCTGCTGGCGCGCCGCGCCTGACCCCTGGCGCGCCGCGCCCCCGCGGCTTGCCGGCGCCGGCGCGGGGGGCCCCTTCCTGGCGCCCGGCCCCTCAAGGCAAGGCCGCCGACAAGGCCTCCGGGTCCAGCCCGTAGCGCCGGATCGCCTCGGCCGCCCGCGCCGCCGGCAACACCCCGTCGTCCGCCAGCGCCTTGAGCGTGGCCAGCACAATGTGATGCCGGTCCACCTCGAAAAACGCCCGCAGCGCCTGACGCGTGTCTGAGCGGCCGAAGCCGTCAGTGCCCAGCGTCACGTAGCGGCGCCCCACGAATGGGCGGATCTGCTCGGCCACCGTCTTCATGTAGTCGGTGGCCGCCACCACCGGGCCCCGGGTATCGGCCAGGGCGGTCTCGACGAACCCCAGGCGCGCCGCATCCCGCGGATGCAGGCGATTCCAGCGCTCGATCTCCTGGCCGTCGCGGCGCAATTCCGAGTAGCTGGTGACGCTCCAGACGTCGGCCGCCACGCCGAAGTCCTGTTGCAGCAGATCAGCGGCGGCCAGCGTCTCGCCCAGGATGGCGCCGCTGCCCAGCAGTTGCGCGCGCACTTCGCCCGCTCCCCCCTCGCGCAGGCGGTACATGCCCTTCAGGATGCCGGCCTCCGCGCCTTGCGGCATCGGCGGATGGGCGGTCTTCTCGTTGATCAGCGTCAGGTAGTAGAAGATGTCTTCCTCCTGCTGGTACATGCGGCGCAGGCCGTCCTGCACGATCACCGCGATCTCGTAGGCGTAGGCCGGATCGTAGGCGATGCAGCACGGGATCACCGAGGCCAGCACGTGGCTGTGGCCGTCGTCGTGCTGCAGGCCCTCGCCCTCCAGCGTGGTGCGGCCCGAGGTCGCGCCCAGCAGGAAGCCGCGCGCGCGGATGTCGCCCGCCGCCCAGGCCAGGTCGCCGACGCGCTGGAAGCCGAACATCGAATAAAAGATGTAGAACGGGATCGTGGCCACCCCATGCGTGCTGTAGGCGGTGGCGGCGGCGATCCAGGATGCCATCGCGCCCGACTCGTTGATGCCTTCCTGCAGGATCTGCCCGCGCCGGTCCTCGCGGTAGACGCTGAGCTGGTCGGCGTCCTGCGGCGTATAGAGCTGGCCCACGTGCGAATAGATGCCGACCTGGCGGAACATGCCATCCATGCCGAAGGTGCGCGATTCATCGGGCACGATGGGCACCACGCGCGCGCCGATCTGCGGGTCCTTGAGCAGTTGCGCCAGGATGCGCACGAACGCCATGGTGGTGGAGAATTCGCGGCCGTCGCTGCCCTTCAGATGCGCGGCGAAGGCGGCCAGGTCCGGCGTGGCCTGCGGGCCGGGGCCGGCCGGACGCCGCGGCAGGTGACCGCCGGCGCGCCGGGTGGCCGCCTCCAGGTAAACCTGTTCGGGCGTGCCGGGTTCCGGTTTGATGTACGGGATCTCCGCCAGGCGCTCGTCCGGCACCGGGATGCCGAAGCGGTCGCGGAACGCCCGCACTGCCGGATCGGCCATTTTCTTCTGCTGGTGGTTGGTGTTGGCGGCCTCGCCGGCCGCGCCCATGCCGTAGCCCTTGACCGTCTTGGCCAGGATCACGGTGGGCTGGCCGCGATGCGCCAGCGCCGCGGCGTAGGCCGCGTGCATCTTGACCGGATCATGGCCGCCACGGTTGAGCGCGCCGATCTCGTCATCGCTCAGATGCGCCACGCGTTGCAGCAATACCGGGTCGGCGCCGAAGAAATGCTCGCGCACATAAGCGCCGCCGCGCGCCTTGAACACCTGGTATTCACCGTCCACGCATTGCATCATGCGCCGCCGCAGGCGGCCGTCGTGATCCTGCGCCAGCAGCGCGTCCCAGCCGCCGCCCCAGATCACCTTGATGACGTTCCAGCCGGCGCCGCGGTAGACGCTTTCGAGTTCCTGGATGATCTTGGCATTGCCGCGCACCGGGCCATCCAGGCGCTGCAGGTTGCAATTGACCACGAAGATCAGGTTGTCGAGCTTTTCGCGGCCGGCCATGGCGACCGCCGCCAGCGTCTCGGGCTGGTCCTGCTCGCCGTCGCCCAGGAAGCCCCAGACGCGCCGGTCCTGCGCCGCGATCAGGCCGCGGTCTTCCAGGTAGCGCATGTAGCGCGCCTGGTAGGCCGCCATCAGCGGGCCCAGGCCCATCGATACGGTCGGGAACTGCCAGAACCCGGGCATGGTGCGCGGATGCGGATATGACGCCAGCCCGCCCCCGCCGATCTCGCGGCGAAAGCGGTCGAGTTCGTCCTCGGACAGGCGTCCTTCCAGGTAGGCGCGGGCGTAGATGCCGGGCGCCGAGTGGCCCTGGATGTAGAGCATGTCGCCCAGGAAATCCGGGGTGGCGGCGCGGAAGAAATGGCGGTAGCCGGTTTCGTACAGGGTGGTGGCCGAGGCGTAGGTGGCGATGTGTCCGCCCACGCCCGAATGCTTGCCGGCGCGCAGCACCATGGCCATGGCGTTCCAGCGCAGGTAGGCGTCCAGCCGCGCTTCGATCGCGGGGTCGCCGGGAAACGGCGCCTGCGCCGGCAGGCCGATGGTGTTGACGTAGGGCGTGACGCTGGCCGCGGCGTAGCCGCCGCTGCGGGCGCGGTCCTGCTCGAGCAGGCGGTCCAGCAGATAGTGCGTGCGCGGCAGGCCTTCGTGCGCCAGCACTGCCTGCATCGCGTCCAGCCATTCGCTGGTTTCTTCGGGGTCGATGTCGACGCCGTCGATCTCGGGTTCCATGGGCATCCTCCTTGTGGTGCGCAAGCGGCGCCCGGACACGAACGGCCGGCGCCGTCTTTTCACATCGTGAATTGCATTTGCATAATGTGCAATTGCAATCGTATTGAGGTTTTTGAACAATTGCAAGTGCAACTATTCCAAGGCGCTCGCCACGGCGGCCACGGGCCCGCGTCCCGCTAGCGGCCGGCCTGCTGCCCGCACGCCGGCCCCGGGCCTCTACAATCCGGAACAACGAAATCTCTGGAAAAGGAAGCGACCGCATGGCCACGGGAAAGCCCGACGCGTGGAGCCTCTTGCTGACCGCGCATGCGCTGGTGGTGGAAGAAATCGAAAAACGACTGGCTGCCGCCAGCCTGCCGCCGCTGGCGTGGTACGACGCGCTGTGGGCGCTGGAACGCGCGCCGCAAGGCACCGCGCGCATGTTCGAGATCGCCGAGCGCATGGTCATCGCGCGCTACAACCTGACGCGCCTGATGGACCGCATCGAGGCCGCCGGGCTGGTCGAGCGCTTCCGTTCGGACGAGGACCGCCGCGCCACCTACGCCCGCATCACGCCGGACGGCCTGGCGCTGCGCCGCAAGATGTGGAAGGTGTATGGCCCGGCCATCGACGAACTGTTCCTGTCGCAGCTGCCGCCGGCGCAGCAGGACGCCATGGCCGAGCAGTTCCGCCAGATCGCCCGCCACGTGCGGGCCTTGTCCAGACCCGCCGCCTGACCCGGCCGCCATGGAGCCCCGCATGCCCGCTCGTTCCCCCCTGCATATCGGCATCGTCGCCTGCTCGGCCGAAGGCGCCGCGCTCTGCTACCGCACGATCTGCGCCGAAGGCGCGCAGCGCCTGGGGCCGCACGCGCACCCCGAAGTGTCGCTGCACGGCCTGTCGCTGGCGGACTACGTGACGTGCCTGGAACGCAATGATCCGGCTGGCGTGGGCGCGCTGATGCTGGCATCCGCCGGCAAGCTGGCGCGCGCCGGCGCGGACTTCCTGATCTGCCCCGACAACACCATCCACCAGGCGCTGGGCCACGTGCTGCCCCATTCGCCGCTGCCCTGGCTGCACATCGCCGAACAGGTCGCCGCCGAAGCCGCCGCGCGCGGCCTGCGCCGCATCGGCATCCTGGGCACGCGCTGGCTGGTCGACAGTCCGGTCTACCCCGACAAGCTGCAAGCGCGCGGCCTGGACTACGTGCGCCCCGCGCCGGCCGATCGCGACCTGCTGGCGCGCATCATCATGGACGAACTGGTCTACGGCGTCTTCAAGCCCGAATCGGTGGCCTTGCTGCAAGGCGTGGTGACGCGGCTGCGCGAGGCCGGCTGCGATGCCGTGGTGCTGGGCTGCACCGAACTGCCGCTGGTGCTGAACGACGCCAATTGCGCCCTGCCGACGCTGGACTCGACCCGTATCCTGGCGCGCGCCGCCCTGGACCGCGCCCTGGCCTGACGCCGCGCCTTCAGAGCTGGTCCAGCCCGTACCGGCGCAGGCGTTCCAGGTCCAGCACCTTGATCTGGTTGTACGACAGCGCCAGCACGCCCTGGTCGGCCAGCGTCTGCAGCGCCTGGTTGACGCGCTGGCGCGACAGGCCGGTCAGGTAGCCGAGTTCCTCCTGGGAAATCGCCAGCGTCAGGTCGGTGGACGGATACAGCTGCGGGTTGAACAACTGCGCCAGCGACTGCGCCACGCGCGCATCGGCATCCAGCAGGCGATGGTTCTGGATCGAAGCGATGAACTCGCCCATGCGGTCATTCAATTGCCCGATGACAAAGTGCGAGAACGGCAGGCTGGCCGCCAGCAGCGCATGAAAGGTGGCGGCCGGCACCCGCAGCACCAGCGACGGCTGGATCGCCACCACGTCGTACTTGCGCAATTCGCGCTTGATGACGCTGCCCTCGCCGAACCAGCCGCCCGGCGGCACCCCGGAAAAGGTGCAACTGCGTCCCGATTCGTTGTAGATCGCCAGCTTCAGCAGGCCGCTGTGCACGCCCAGCCAGTAGTCAGACGGCGCGTTGCGGCGCGCGATCCAGGCGCCGCTGGCGACGTGCTCGCCCCGCGCCGTGGCCAGTACCAGCTCCTGGTGCGGCGCCTCCAGCGCGTTGAACCAGGCGCAGCCGCGCAACAGCGCGGACAGCTCGGTCCGGGAAACGTCGTTTGAAACATCGGACATGGAAAGAACCGTGTAAAACTGTGGATTGGGCGCGCGGAATAAGGTCTGTCATGCAGGCGACAGACACCATTTTCCGGCGGCCGATAAGCTCTAGCAAGCAGCGGGATTCCGGCTACAGATCATCCCCGGCGATCCAGATCAAGTTTCCCGCAAAAAAGCATATCCGGGCGCCCCCGCGCCCCACAGGAGACAAGCATGAGCAGCATGTTCGACCACGGCCTGGCGCGCCGTGACGCCAACTACGAGCCCCTGACCCCGGTCGACTTCATCGCCCGCGCCGCGCAGGTCTACGGCAACCGCCTGGCCGTGGTGCACGGCGCCGTGCGCCGCACCTGGGCCCAGACCTACGAACGCGCGCAACGCCTGGCCGGCGCCCTGGCCGCCGCCGGCATCCAACGCGGCGACACGGTGGCGGTGATGCTGCCGAACATCCCCGCCATGGTCGAGGCGCATTTCGGCGTGCCGATGCTGGGCGCCGTGCTCAACACCCTCAACACCCGCCTGGACACGCCCAGCGTGCTGTTCATGCTGGGCCACGGCGAGGCCCGCGCGCTCATCGTCGACACCGAATACGCCGAACTCGCGCAGCGCGCCCGCGCCGAATTCCCGCACCTGGTGGTGATCTCGGTGCACGACCTGGACGGCACGCCCGCCACCCTGCCCGGCGCCACCGACTACGAAGCCTTCCTGGCCGCCGCGCCCGCGAGGTTCGACTGGCGCCCGCCGGCCGACGAATGGGACGCGATCGCGCTGAACTACACCTCGGGCACTACCGGCGATCCCAAGGGCGTGGTCTACCATTACCGTGGCGCCTATCTCAACGCCGTCAGCAACATCCTTGAATGGGACATGCCCAAGCACCCGGTCTATCTGTGGACCCTGCCGCTGTTCCACTGCAACGGCTGGTGTTTCGCCTGGACCGTGGCCGCGCGCGCCGGCGTCAACGTCTGCCTGCGCAAGTTCGATCCCAAGACCGTGTTCGACCTGATCCGCGCCGAGGGCGTCACCCACTACTGCGGCGCGCCCATCGTGCAGAGCGCGCTGGCCAACGCCCCGGCCGACATGCGCGCCGGCATCCGCCACACCGTGCGCACCATGGTGGCCGGCGCCGCGCCGGCGCCGGCGGTGATCGCCAAGATGAAGGAAATCGGCTTCGAACTGACCCACGTCTACGGCCTGACCGAGGTCTACGGCCCGGCCGCCGTGTGCGCCCCGCAGGAAGCCTGGAATGACCTGGAAGACGAACAGCGCGCCCTGCTGACCGCGCGCCAGGGCGTGCGCTACCACCTGCAGGCCGGCGTCTCGGTGCGCAACCCCGACACCATGCAGGAAGTGCCGGCCGACGAGCAGACCGTGGGCGAGATCATGTTCCGCGGCAACATCTGCATGAAGGGCTACCTGAAGAACGAACGCGCCACCGACGAGGCCTTCGGCGGCGGCTGGTTCCACACCGGCGACCTGGGCGTGATGACGCCCGACGGCTACATCCGCATCAAGGACCGCAGCAAGGACATCATCATCTCGGGCGGCGAGAACATCTCCAGCATCGAGGTCGAGGACGCCCTGTACCGCCATCCGGCCGTGGCCGCCGTGGCGGTGGTGGCCATGCCCGACCCGAAATGGGGCGAGACGCCGTGCGCCTTCGTCGAGCTCAAGCCCGGCTGCAGCGCCACCGCCGAAGAAATCATCGCCCACTGCAAGCTGCTGCTGCCCGGCTTCAAGGTGCCGCGCGCGGTGCGCTTCGGCGAACTGCCCAAGACCTCGACCGGCAAGATCCAGAAATTCGAGCTGCGCGCGGCGGTGGGTTCCACCCGCGCCATCGACGCCACCTGATTCCCTCCCTATCCAGACTCCCCGGAGCTCCGACGCCATGACGTACCAAGCCCCCGTGAAAGACATGCTGTTCGTGCTGAACCATCTTGCCGGCCTGCCGCGGGTGGCGGCGCTGCCGCAGTATGCCGAAGCCACGCCCGACACCGCCCAGGCGGTGCTGGAGGAAGCCGCCACCTTCGCCGCCGACGTGCTGGCGCCGCTGAACCATCCCGCCGACCGCGAGCCCAGCGCCTGGCATGACGGCGCGGTGACCACCTCGCCCGGCTTCAGGCAGGCCTTCCGCCAATACGCCGAGGCCGGCTGGCAGGGCATGACGCATCCGACCGAATACGGCGGCCAGGGCCTGCCCGGCCTCTTGGGCGCGCCCTGCTCCGAAATGCTCAACGCCGCCAACCTGTCGTTCGCGCTGTGTCCGCTGCTGACCAACGGCGCCGTCGAGGCGCTGCTGACCGCCGGCTCGCCCGAATTGCGCGACCGCTACATCGGCCCGATGCTGTCGGGCCAGTGGACCGGCACCATGAACCTGACCGAGCCGCAGGCCGGTTCCGACCTGGCCCTGCTGCGCACCCGCGCGCAGCCGGTCGGCGACGGCACCTACCGCATCTCGGGCACCAAGATCTTCATCACCTACGGCGAACACGACCTGGCCGAGAACATCATCCACCTGGTGCTGGCGCGGCTGCCCGATGCGCCCGAAGGCGTCAAAGGCATCTCGCTGTTCCTGGTGCCCAAGTTCCTGGTCAACGACGACGGCTCGCTGGGCGCGCGCAACGACGTCACCTGCGTGTCGATCGAGCACAAGCTGGGCATCAAGGCCAGCCCCACCGCGACGCTGCAGTTCGGCGACGCGGGCGGCGCCATCGGCTACCTGGTGGGCCAGGAAAACCGTGGCCTGGACGCCATGTTCATCATGATGAACGCGGCCCGCTTCGCCGTCGGCGTGCAGGGCATCGCGGTGGCGGACCGCGCCTACCAGCACGCGCTGGCCTACGCCGCCGAGCGCGTGCAGAGCCGCCCGGTGGACGGCTCCTCGCGCAACGCCGTGGCCATCATCCAGCACCCGGACGTGCGCCGCATGCTGGGCACCATGCGCGCCCTGACCGAAGCCGGCCGCGCGCTGGCCTACTACACCGCCGGCCACGCCGACCTGGCCCACGCCAGCGCCGACCCGGCCGAACGCGCCCGCCACCTGGCGGTGCAGGAATTCCTGGTGCCGATCGTCAAGGGCTGGTGCACCGAGGCCGCCATCGACGTCGCCAGCCTGGGCGTGCAGGTGCACGGCGGCATGGGCTTCATCGAGGAAACCGGCGCCGCCCAGTACTACCGCGACGCCCGCATCCTCACCATCTACGAGGGCACCACCGCGATCCAGGCCAACGACCTGGTCGGCCGCAAGACGCTGCGCGACGGCGGCGCGGTGGCGCAGGCGCTGATCGAAGAAATCCGCCAGACCGAAGAAGCGCTGCAGGCGCGCAGCGAGGCGGCTGCCCGCCTGGTGCTGACACCGCTGCGCGAGGGCCGCCTGGCGCTGGCCAATACGGTCGACTTCGTGGTGGCCAACGCCGCCGCCCATCCCAACGCGGTGTTCGGCTCGGCCGTGCCCTACCTGCTGCTGGCGGGCACGGTGCTGGCCGGCTGGCAGATGGCGCGCGCGCTGCTGGTGTCGCTGGACCGCCAGGACGAGGACCCGGCCTTCCACCAGGCCAAGATCGCCACGGCCCAGACCTACGCCCTGCACAAGCTGACCCAGGCGCCCGGCCTGGCGGCGGTGGTGGCCGGCTCGATCGAGTACGCCGTGCAGCCCTGACGCCGCGCGGCGCTGCCACCGAACCCGGAAAGACCGCTGCGGCGGTCTTTTTCCTTGGTGCGCGGCGCCATTAAGCATATAACCAGAATGAATAATGAAAAGGATAAAACATATCTAAAATTACTAAGCGGATGTGGGAAACCCGGGTCCGCGGGCAAGCCGCCAGCCGCATCAAAGGCGCCCTCGTTCAGGACCTTTCCTCCATGCTCCGCAAGCTGTTCACCACCGCGCTCCTCGCCGCCACCACGTCCCTCGCTCACGCCGCGCCGCCCGCGCTCGAAATTGGCTACCTGCCGATCCTGCCGGACGCGCAATTGTTCGTGGCGCTGGAAGAAGGCACGTTGCAGGCCAAGGGCGCGCCCGCGCCCAAGCTGGTGCAATTCCAGAGCGGCCCGGCCTTGACCCAGGCGCTGCTGGCCGGGCAGCTCGACGTCGCCTATGTCGGCATCGGCCCGGCGCTGGTGGCCAGCGCCAAGGGCGCCGGCATCAAGGTGGTGGCCTCCAACATCGTCGAACAGGTCAACGTGGTCGCGCTGGGCGCGCTGGCGCCGTATTTCGCCTCGGGCGATCCGGCCACCGCGTTCGCCCGCTTCGCCAAGGACAAGGGCAGAAAGCCGGTCATCGCCAGCTACCCCAAGGGCGCGGTGCCCGAGGCCGCCCTGCAATACTGGCTGCGCCAACGCCTGAAGGCCGATCCGGCCAGCCTCGAACTGATCTACCAGGGCGAAGCGCAGATCCAGCAGTCGCTGCTGACCGGGGCCATCGACGGCGCCGCCATTCTCGAACCCACCGTCACCACCGTGCTGACCCGGCTGCCGGAATCGCGCGTGGTGGCGCGCGGCTCGCAGCTGTTTCCGAACCAACCCGGCGCGGTGCTGCTGGTGCGCGACAAGCTGATCGCCGAACACCCCGAAGCGGTGCAGCAACTGGTCAACGCCCAAGTGGCCGCGACCGCCCTGCTGCGCGACGACCCGGCGCGCACCGCTGCGCATGTGCAGAAATATGTCGGCGGCGGCCGCCTCGACCGCGCGCTGGTGGAAAAGGCCATCCGCAACTCGCATGACCAATTCGTGGCCGACCCGCATGCCATCGTCGACGCCACCGCCGAACTGCAGGCCTTCCAGGCCAGCCTGGGCACGGTCGGCGCGGCCAGCGCCGACGTCAAGCAGTTGTTCGACACCCGCTTCTACGACAAGGCCGCCCAGCCATGAGCCAGACCGCCCCGGCCCTTGCCGCCCCCGCGGCCCCGGTCCGCAACGGGGCGCCGCCCTGGTTCGCCGCGGCGCGCCGGGCGGCCTACGGCATCTCCGGCCTGGTTATCTTCATCGCCATCTGGAAAGCCGCCCTGCTGTGGCAATGGGCGCCCCCCGGCACCCTGCCCGACCCCTTCGCACTGCCCGCCACGCTGGTCCAGGAATGGCAGTCGGGCCGCCTGCTGCCGGCCATCGGCTCCAGCCTGGTGCATTACTTCTGGGGCCTGGCCGCCGGCACCGCGCTGGGCTTTGCCGTCGGCCTGGCGGCCGCCACGCTGCCGCGCTTCGACCTGGCGCAAGCCTACCTGGCGCGCATCCTGCGGCCGATCCCGCCGCTGGCCTGGGTGGTATTCGCCATCGCCTGGTTCAAGGTCAGCCATGCCGGCGCCGCTTTCGTCATCGCCATCGGCGTGTTCTGGGTCAACTACTTCGCCACCTACAGCGCGGTGCGCAATGTCGACCCGCGCTACTACGAGCTGGCGCGCGCCTTCGGCCACGGCGGCTACCTGGCGCGCGCGCTCGGCGTAACGCTGCCGGCCATCGCGCCCGGCGCGCTGTCGGGCGTGCGCACCGGCATCGGCCAGGCCTGGATGACGCTGATCGCCGCCGAACTACTGGGCGTGCCCGGCATGGGCCAGGAAATGAATGCCGCCGCCGGCGTCGGCGCCTACGACGCGGTGGTGGTCTACATGCTGATCATCTCGCTGGTCTACACACTCTGCGACCTGGCGTTCTCGGCGGTCGAAGGCAAGGTGCTGCAATGGCGTCCGTGATCGAATTCTCCAAACTCTCGTACCGCCATCCGGGCGCCGACGCCCCCGTGATCCAGGGCCTGTCGCTGGCGATCGAGGCGGGCAGTTTCGTGGCCGTGGTGGGCGGCTCGGGCGTGGGCAAGTCCACCCTGCTGCGCGCGGCGGCCGGCCTGGCCGACCCCGCCAGCGGCGAAGTCCGGTTCCAGGCGCCCGCGCGCGCGGGCCGCCGCAGCCGCGCGGTGGTGTTCCAGGACAGCCGCCTGATGCCATGGCGCACGGTCGGCGGCAACGTCGGCTACGGCCTCGAAGGCCTGGGCCTGGATCGCCATGAACGCCAGCAGCGCATCGACGCCGCGCTGCGGCTGACCGGCATGGGCGACTATGGCCGCCGCTGGCCGCACCAGTTGTCCGGCGGCCAGGCGCAGCGCGTCGGCATCGCCCGCGCCCTGGCGGTCAAGCCCGACCTGCTGCTGATGGACGAACCCTTCAGCGCGGTCGACGCCATCACCCGCCGCAACCTGCAGCAGGAATTGATCCGCGTCTGGCAGGGCGCCGGCGCGGCGGTGCTGTTCGTCACCCACGACATCGAGGAGGCCGTGTTCCTGGCCGACAAGGTGGTGGTGCTGGGCGGCCGCCCGGCCAATATCGCCGGCAGCTACGACATCGACCTGCCGCGCCCGCGCGACCGCGCCGATCCGGCATTCGCGCGGCAAGTGGCGGCCATCGCCCACACGCTCGAACATCACTGACCGGACCGCGCCCGCGCCTCTCACGCGCGGCGCGCGCTGGCGCAGTGCGCCGCCGGCGCCGCCTTGCGCGGCAACGTCAATGCCCAGAACAGCGCCGCCGCCAGGCTCAGTCCCAGGCCCAGCGCACATACCCCGAGCCAGCCGGCCCGCGCATAGACGAAGGTCGATGCGATCGACCCGAGCCCGCTGCCCACCGCGTAGAACATCATGTAGCCGCCGACCAGGCGGCTATGGGCCTGCGCGCTGATGGAAAAGATCATGGCCTGATTGGTCACGTGCAGCGCCTGCGCAGCGATGTCCAGCACCAACACGCCCAGCGCCAACGCCCACAGGCTCCGGTCCAGCAGCGCGATCGGTCCCCAGGCCAGGCACAGCAGCGCCAAGCCGGCGCCGGTGGTGAGTTGGGCATGGCCCCTGTCCGCCAGCCGGCCGGCCCGCGCCGCCACCAGCACGCCCGCCACGCCCACCAGCCCGAACGCGCCCACCGCGCTAGGCGTCAACGAATACGGCGGCGCGCTCAGGGGCAGCACCAGCGCCGTCCAGAACGCGCTGAAGACGGCGAACATCAGCAGCGCGATCATGCCGCGCACCCGCAGCACCCGCTCACTCGCCAGCAGCGTGAGCATCGAGCGCAGCAGCGCGCCATAGCCCAGTCCCGCGGCCGGCAGGGCGCGGCGCGGCAGCCAGCGGGCCAAGGCCAGTGCCAGCAAGGCGGCCAGGCCAGCGGACACCAGGTAGACCGCGCGCCATCCCCACAGGTCCGCCACCGCGCCGGCCAGGGTGCGCGCCAGCAACAGCCCGATCACCACGCCGCCCTGCACCGCGCCGACCACCCGCCCCCGCTCGCCCGGCGCCGCCAGCGCGGCCGACAAGGCCAGCAGACCCTGGGTCATGGCGGTGCCGAGCAGGCCCAGCGCCAGCATCCCGGCCAGCAGCCACGGCGCGGCGGACGCCAGCGCCACCGCGGCCAGCGCCAGCACCAGCAGCCCCAGCTGCGCCAGCATGAGGCGGCGCCGGTCGAACAGGTCGCCCAGCGGCACCACCAGCGCCAGCGCCAGCGCGCAGCCCAACTGCGTCGCGGTGACGACGATGCCCACCGCGCCCTCGTCCAGGCGGAACTCGCGGCCCATGGCGTCCAGCAAGGGTTGCGCGTAATACACGTTGGCCACGCTCAATGCGCAGGCCACCGCCAGCAGCAGCACCAGCGCGGTGGGCATGCCGCCGGCGGATGGCGGCGCCAGGGGGGAAGGATCGGTTCGGTCAGACATGGCGGCCTTTTTGGTTTTATTAAGAAACCAGAATGCTAGGCCTTAAGGTTTTATAATGCAACCTGATAATCGACATTCATCCGCCGCGACGGCGGCAAAGGTCAGGACGATATGGTCAAACGCACCAGTCTCGAAGGCGCCGCCTGCCCGGTGGCGCGCGCGCTCGACGCCATCGGCGACTGGTGGTCGCTATTGATCGTGCGCGACGCCTTCGACGGCGTGCGGCGCTTCGGCGAATTCCAGAAAAGCCTGGGCGTGGCCAAGAACATCCTCAGCGACCGCCTGCGCACGCTGCTGGCGCATGACATCCTGGCGGCGGCGCCGGCCTCGGACGGCAGCGCTTACCAGGAATACGTGCTGACGGAAAAGGGCCGGGCGCTGTTTCCCGTGATCGTCGGCCTGCGCCAGTGGGGCGAAGACCACTACTATGGCCCGGCCGAACCGCACTCCACGCTCATCGACCGCAAGCGCGGCCAACCGGTGCGGCGCCTGCAGGTCCGCGCCCAGGACGGCCGCGAATTGGCGCCGGACGACACCGTGGTGCGCAAGGTCGACGGCGACCGCGCCTGACCCTGGCGAGTCCTGCCGCGTCAGACATCGGCGGCCTGCGGCCACTGCCCCGTGGCCAGCGCGGTCGGCGAATAGCCGCCAAAGCGCCAACGCAGCGCCAGCGCGCCCGGCCTGGCCCGCACTCGCCGCACGCGCACCCGCCACAGCCGTTCGGCCCCCGCGAAGGCGGCGATCTCCGGACTGTCCAGGATGACCTCGGCGCGGCCCGACACCTGCAATACGTCGCCGCGTTCGAAGTCGATGAACAGCAGCGCGGCGCGCGGATTGAGCAGCATGTTGCCCAGCGTATTGAAAAAGCGGTTGCCGGAGAAATCCGGGATCGTCAGCGTGTCGCCGTCGATCCGCACGAAGCCGGGCTTGCCGCCGCGGTGCGAAACGTCGACCCGGCGCCCGGCGTCATCGGTGTCGGCGTAGGTCGCCACGAAGAGCGTATCGGCGCGCGCGATCAGCGCCTGGTCGGCCTCGGCCAGCGTCGTCCGCTCGCGCGCCGGTGCCGGAAAGCGCAGGGCCGGCGAGCGCGAGAAATGGAAATCGCGCGCCTGGATGTACTGCGGGCAGTTGCCGAACGACTCGGCCACCGTGACCGCGAACCGCTTGCCGTCCCACGCGCTGATACGGCCATTCATGCGGTTGCGGCGGCGCGTGTGCAATTCGATGCCCAACAGCCCCACCGCCTGATCCGGGCCCAGGCCGGCGCGCAGCGGATCATCGGCGTCCGGCAGCGCGGCCACCTGCAAGGTCACGGGGTCTGGCGATACGGCGAAGCCCGGCTCGCCCTCGATCACCCCGGCCCAGGGGTCGCCCTGGCCATCGACCGCGCCCATCACCAGGAACGGCAGTTGCGCGAAGAAGGCGCGGTGCTGGTCCGGCATGTACGGGCGGATCACCTTCGCGCCCACCTGCGCCATGCGCTCGGCCATGCCGACGTGCGCCTGTAATTGACGTTCGCCGGCGTGCCAGGGCATGGCGCCGGCCGCAGGCGGGACCGCCGCAGCGCCCCCTGCCGGCCTGGCGCTGGCCGAATCGCCGGCCGGCGCGGCATCCGCGGCGCCCATGGGACGTATCGTATTCGCATTCATCTCAGGCTCCTGGTGCGCGGGCTTGCCGCCCGCGCCTGGCATCACGCCGCCCGCAACCCGACCGGCGACACCGCCATCGGCACGAAGCGCGGCAATGCCTCGATCCGCGCCAGCCAGTCGCGCACGCGCGGATACGCCGCCAGCGACACATTGCCTTCCGGCGCGTGCGCCACGTAGGTGTAGCAGGCCACATCGGCGATGGTCGGCGCGGCGCCCGCCAGATAACCGGTGGCCGCCAGCTCCTGCTCCATCACCGCCAGCAGAGCATGCGCGCGCGCCAGCGTGGCCGGCACGTCATGCGAGGCGCCGAACAGCGTCACCAGCCGCGCCGCGGCGGGGCCACTGGCCAGCGGACCGGACGCCGCCGACAGCCAGCGCTGCACCGCCGCCGCGCCCACGGCATCCTCGGGCAGCCAGGCCTGGCCGCCGTAGCGCTTGCACAGGTACACCAGGATCGCGGTGGAGTCGGCCACCACCACGCCGTTATCGTCGATCACCGGCACCTGGCCGAACGCATTCAGCGCCAGGAAGTCGGGGCGCTTGTGCGCGCCGCCGCGCAGGTCGACTTCGACACTACGGTGGGGCACGTCCAGCAGCGACAGCATCAGGGCCACGCGGTGCGAATGGCCGGACAGGGGAAAGCCGTAGAACGTCAGGGGAGCGTTGGACATGGCGCTATCTCGTGAAAGGAAACAGGCGTCCATCTTGAACCCGCTCCGCGCGCGGGGGAACCGCCTGGCCACGCAAGACAGCATTGCCGCCAGTGAAAGAATGGCCGCCGGCCGTCACACCGGGGCCGTCACACCGGCAGTGCCGCCAGGTCGCGGCGCAAGGCCTCGACGCAGAACTCGACGAAGCTGCGCACCTTGGCCGAACTCCTGCGCCCTTCCGGATAGACCACATGCACCGGCATCGGCGGCAGTTCATAGTCGCGCAGCACGACCTGCAAGGCGCCGCTGGCCAGGTCGCGCGCCACCTGGTAAGACACCACCTGGGTCAGGCCCCAGCCCTCGCGCGCGGCCGCCACCGCGGCCTGGAAAGAGGTCACGGTCAGCTGCGAGTCCAACGGCAGGCGGCGCGGCTGCCCATCCTGCAGCAGGCGCCACTGCGAGCCGCGCCCTTCCATGGCTGCCGTGATGGTGCAAAAGCGCGCCAACGCATCGGGGCTGTCCGGCGTGCCGTTGCGCCGCAGGAAATCGGGGGAAGCGCACACCACGCGCCGCACCTGTCCCACCGGCACCGCCGTCAGCGTGGAATCGGGCAGCGCGCCGATGCGCACCGCCACATCCACGCCTTCGTCCAGCAGGTTCACCACGCGATCCACGAGCAGCGCGCGCACCGAAACCTCGCGATGCTGCCGCAGATAGCCCATCACCGCCGGCATGACATGCAATTCACCGAAGCGCGCGGGCGCGGTGATGTGCAGGGAACCGCGCGGCGCGGCCATGGCGCCGGCGGCGGCGTCGTCGGCCTGCTCCACCGCTTCGAGAATGCGGCGGCAGTCGGCGGCGTAGCGCGCGCCGGCCTCGGTCAGGCGCAGGCTGCGGGTGGTGCGCACCAGCAGCAGCGTCCCCAGCCGCCGTTCCAGCGCCGCGACGCTGCGTGTCACGGTGGGGGCCGACATCGCCAAACGACGCGCGGCGGCGGCGAAGCCCTGCGCCTCGGCCACCGCCAGGAAGACACTCATTTCATGGAATCGGTTCAAGGCGCTCGGCCTCCTCGGGATGGATGCGCGCCGGCAGGCCCGGCACGGCCGGCAGCGCTGCGACGCTGTCGCGCACGCAACGCCGCACGATATCCGCCAGGGCCGCGGCCACCGGCGCCGGCCGGCCTTGCGCGTAATACAGCGACAAGGGCAACGGCGGCAACGGCGGCAGGCCCTGCTCGCCCGGCGCCATCACGCGCAACCCGGCCGGCAGCCCCAGCGGGGTGCGCACCATCAGCCCCAGGCCCGCGCCGACCGCCGCCCACAGGCCCGCCAGGCTGGGGCTGATGAAGGCCGCGGTCCAGGCGATACCGGCGCGATCCAACGCATCGGTGGCGCGGCTGCGGAACAGGCAGGGCGCCTCGAATGCCACCAGCGGCAAGGCGCCATCGGCATCGCGCACCGGATCCATTGCGGCCGGACCGATCCAGCACAGTGGCAGCTCGGCCAGCCTCAAGCCATGCGGCCGCGCCGCGTCATGGTCCCAGGCCAGCGCCAGATCCAGTTCGCCGGTCGCCACGCGTTCGAGCAGGTCGGCATTGCGCGCCACCCGCGCTTCGATCCGCACCCGCGGATGGGCGCGGGCAAACTGGCCCAGCACCCGGGGCAGCAGGATCTCGCCGAAATCCTCCTGCAATCCCAGGCGCACCCGGCCCTGCAACCGCGTGCCGCGAACCGCCACCGAAGCCTGGTCGTTCAGTTCCAGCAGCCGGCGCGCGTACGCCAGCATGGTCTCGCCCGCGTCGGTCAGCGCCAGGCCGCGGCCGGCCTTGCGCAATAGCGGCACGCCGGCCTGATCCTCGAGCTTTTTCAGCTGCGCGCTGACCGCCGAGGTGGAACGCCCGAGACGGTCGGCGGCGCGGCCGAAGCTGCCTAGCTCCACCCCGGCGACGAAGCTGCGCAACACGTCCAGGTCGAAAGTGACAGGCCGCATTATTGTCCCGTTTTTCAATACCTTTAATTGAAAATTTCCTGATTTTCAGAATGATGTTACGGGCGCAGACTGGCCGCGTCAATGTCAATCCCGCTTGGAAAACCATCATGTCCCTGCCCGCCTCCGCCCTCTGCGCCCCCGCGCCCGCCGCGCGTCCCGCCCACCGATGGAAGGTGCTGGCAGTGGGCGTGGCCGCCAATGTCGCGTTCTCCGCGGCGGCGGCCGGCCTGCCCGCCACCGCCGTCTTGCTGCGCGCCGATTACCAGCTGGACAACGACGCCCTGGGCCTGGCGCTCGGCGTGCTCGGCCTGGGCGTGGCGCTGTTCGAACTGCCCTGGGGCCTGCTGGCCGACCGCTGGGGCGACCGGCCGGTGTTGCTGGCCGGCCTCGGCGCGACCGCGGCGGCGCTGGCCTGGATGAGCCTGTGCGCGGCCCCGGCCCACGGCGTCGCGCCCGCCTTGTGGCTGCTGGCGTTGGGCCTGCTGCTGGTGGGCGTGATGGGCGGCAGTGTCAACGGCGCCAGCGGCCGCGCGGTGATGGCATGGTTCGACGAGGGCGAACGCGGCCTGGCGATGAGCATCCGCCAGACCGCCGTGCCCCTGGGCGGCGGCCTGGGTGCGCTGGTGCTGCCATGGCTGGCGTCGCGGGCCGGCTTCGGCGCCGTCTTTGGCCTGCTGGCCAGCCTGTGCGCAGGCGCCGCGCTGCTGACGCTGGGCTGGTTGCGCGAGCCGGACCGCGCGCGCATGGCCGCTCCGCCCAGCGCTGGCGCGGCGCCCCGCTCCATGGCCCGCGCCAGCAGCCCGCTACGCGATGCGCGGGTGTGGCGCGCGGCGGTGGCGATCGGCCTGCTGTGCTGCCCGCAATTCGCGGTGCTGACGTTCGCCACGGTGTTCCTGCACGACTTCAGCGGCGCCGGCATCGCCACGCTGACCGCGGTGATGGTGGCGGTTCAACTGGGCGCCATGGTCGCGCGCATCGCCAGCGGCCGCTGGACCGACCGCCACGGCAACCGCCGCGCCTACCTGCGTGGCTGTGTCTGGCTCGGCTGCCTGCTGTTCGCGGCGCTGGCGGCCGCCGCCTGGGCCCTGGGCGCGGCCCCCGGCCACAGCGTGGCGTTGTTGGCCGTGCCGGTGCTGCTGGCCGCCGCCGGCATCTGCGCCTCGGCCTGGCACGGCGTGGCCTACACCGAACTGGCCACGCTGGCCGGCGCCGCCCGCGCCGGCACCGCGCTGGGGCTGGCCAACACCTGCGTCTACCTGGGGCTGTTCCTGACGCCACTGGCGCTGCCGCGGCTGGTGGCGGCCACGTCCTGGCCGCTGGCCTGGCTGGCCGCCGGCGGCGCCATGCTGGCGGTCTTGCCGCTGCTGCCGCGCCCGGGGCGGCCGTGAACGCGCGGCGCGCACAGCGCCGCACAGGCGGCAGCCGAGGCCCTGGGCGCCGGGATTTTCACGCGGGGATACTCGGACTTCCGGCTAGCGCCGCCGCGCAGTCGCAACGGATGGGCGTCACCCCAGCCGGCCGCCGCTCCCCACGGCTGAGCCAACCCAGCGCGATCGGCCACAGCGTGTCGCGAAAGCGCTCATGGAAAAATGCAAAGTGGCCGATGGCCTCCAGCCCCAGCGAGGCCGGCGCCAGGCGCAGGTGCGTGCGGGCGCTGCCGGTGAAGTACGCCAGCAGCCGGCCGATGGCGGCCTCGGTGCCGAATTCGTCGTCGGTGACGCTGAGCGCCAGGATCGGCGCGGTCACCGCCGCCATCGCGGCCACGCGATGGTCCGGCCCGCCGCGCCCTTCGAAGCGCGGCCCCATGAAGCTCCAGTCGCGCACCACGCCACGCGGCGTATCCTCCAGCCAGCCCAGGCGGCGCCCGGGAAAATACCCCAGGCAGGCCGCCAGCAGCGGCATCGCCACATGCCACTTGGCCAGCATGCGCAGGCGCTGCCCGGCGGCATAGTCGCGCCAGTAGGCGTATTGCGCGCCCATCGTGAAAATGCGCCGCAAGCGCCGCGCCGACGGCGCCAGGCCGGTGACGAAACCGCCAATGCTGTGCGCCACCACATCCACCGGCTGGCCGGGAAAATGCGTGTCGACATACCCCAGCACCGCCTCGAAATCCTTCTCGCCCCAATCCATCCAGGAGGCCTGGAACCCGCGCAGCGAGGCCGGACGCGATTCTCCGATCCCGCGGTAGTCATAGATCAGCACGTCGAAGCCGTGCCGGTGCAGATAGGCGGCGAAGCGCGCGTAATAGCGGCAGCGCACCGAGGTGGCGGCGTTGATGACGACCACCGGACGCGGGCCGGCCGGGCCGGGTCCGGGATGGCGCCACACGTAGCCTCCCAGCGCCACGCCATCGGCGGCGCGCAGTGTGATGCGGTGCGTATCCATATTCACATTCCCTCAGATCAATCAAACAAGGTCTGGAACGGCCTTTATGAATCGATTAAACCTTTGGGAAATCATGGATTCAAACGATTATTCGTCGCCCATTACATGCTTTATAGGAATGTGTCAGGCCACCGCGCCGCGGCTCGCCGAGCGGCGCAGCACCCCCGGCGGGCTGCCGTAGACCTGTTTGAATACCCGCGTCAGGTGCGCCTGGTCGGCAAAGCCCACGGCCAACGCCGCCTCGGCCAGCGGCAAGCCGCCGCGCAGCAGCGCACGGGCGCGCGCCACCCGCCAATTGCGCAGCCAGGCCAGCGGCGGCAGACCATAACGGCGCGCGAACCGCTTGACCAGCGTGCTGCGATGCCGGCCCTCGGCCCGCGCCAGTGCCTCCAGGTCGGGCGCGCAGGCCGGATCGGCGCGCATGCGCTGCAACAGCAATGCGCAGACGTCCGTCGCCTCGGCCGGCGCCGCGCCGGACGCGGCTGGGGTCTGCCCATGAGCAGCCAGCAAGCCGAACAGAGCCGCCGACAGACGGCCGCTGCGCGCGCCGTCGTCGATGGCCTCGGGCGCCAGCGCCGCCAGCCACGCGGCGCACAGGCCGGGGTCGCGGATGACCGGCCCTGGCAGCGCCAGGCCGCCCTCGCGCAGCGCGGCGGCGTGGTCGTCGAACCAGCCCGGCTCGATATACGCCATGCGGTAGGCCAACAGCCCGGCCGATGTGCCGCCGGTGTGCACCTGCCCCGGCGCGATCACCACCAGGTCGCCCTCGCCCGCCTCGAACGGCCGGCCATGCACGGTGAAGGCGCAGCGCCCCCGGGCGATGGCGCCGATCGACCAGGCGTCATGGAAGTGCGCCTCGTAGCGATAGGCGCGCAGGTCGGCAATCAGCACGTCGCCGGGCAGGTTCGCGCCGCAATGCCAGATATGTTGGGAAACCGCCATCGAAAAAATGCCTGGGCAGGACTGTCGGGGGGCGGCCGCCAGCGCCGGCCGCCCTGGCGACAGACTACCCGAAATAGCGCGCCGGCGCGTGCGGCGGACGCGCCGGCGCCATGATGGCGGACGCCGCCCTCACGCCTTGCCGGCGGCCAGCGCGGAGGCGCGGCCGCGGCCGAACAGCGGCCGTTGCACCGTCTGCGCCAACAGCACGCCGGCCAGCGTCACGGCGCCGCCCAGCAGATGGTACGAATGCAGTTGTTCGCGCAGCAGCGCGAACGCGGCCAGCGCGGTGAACAGCGGCAACAGGTTGATGAAGATGCTGCAACGGTTGGGGCCCAGGCGGTGCACGCCCTCGATCCACAGGAACGACAGCAGCACCGACGAGAAGATGCCGGCGTACAGGATCAGCGGAACCGTCTTCATGTCCAGCGCCGCCTGGGCGGCCGGCACCCGCAGGTACAGCGGCAGCATGTACAACAGCGCGAAAACCGACTGCACGAAGGTCGACTGCCAGGCCGGCAGCGGCACTTTCCAGTGGCGCAGCAGCACGCCGTACAACGCGTACGAGAATGCCGCCATCAGCATCAGCCCGTCGCCGACGTGGATGCCGTGCTGGAACACGCTCAGCATGTCGCCCTGCCCCACCAGATACAGCAGGCCCAGGAACGACAGCGTGCCGCCCACCGCCATGCCGAGGGTCAACGGATCGCGCAGGATGACCACGCTCAGCAGCATGCTCAGCAACGGTATCAGCGCCGTCAGGATGGCCATGTTGGTGGCGGTGGTGGTCTCGGCAGCGCGGTACGACAGCGCCTGGAACAGCGCCGCGGACAGCGCCCCGTACAGCGCCAGCTTGGGCCAGTGGCGCAGGATGAGCTTGCGGTTGCGCCAGGCCGGCACGGCCGTGAACACGCCCATGATCGCCAGCGCCAGGATCAGGCGGTAGAAGGTGATGGCCGTGGGCGAGATGGCGCTGGCGGCCATCTTGGAAACGATGACATTGCCCGCCCAGAACAGAATGGCGAACAATGGGAACAAGTAGGACATGATGGGTTCACTCGCGGAAAGGGAATCGGCCATCCGTCCCGCGCGATGCGCGGGCAGCGGATGGCCGCTATCCTATTGAGCGTCCCCGCGCCCGTCTCCCGATGAAAAGGCAAGGACTATCGCGAAATGGGCACCACCCGCACGCCGCCCTCAGGGCCGGAACGGCAGCGCGTCCAGCGGCGCCTGCACGCCGGCCATCTGCGCCGTCAGCAACGCGGCGCTGCCACAGGCCAAGGTGAAACCGAGCGCGCCCTGGCCGATGTTGAGCCACAGGTTGTCGGCCGCCGGGCTGCGTCCGATCAATGGCTTGCCGGTGGGCGTGGCCGGGCGCAATCCGGCCCAGGGAATCGCGGACTCCAGGTCCAGCGCCGGAAAGGCCTCGCGCACCTGCCGCTTGAGCAACGCGATGCGGGTCGGATCGATCCCGGCGTCGGCGCTGCCGATATCGACCATGGCGGCGATCCGCAACACGCCGCCGACGCGCGCGTAAACGATGCGGCGCTCATAGTCGGTGACGCTGATGCGTGGCGCCACGGTGTCGTCCTCGGTCAGCGGCACGGTCAGACTGTAGCCCTTGAGCGGATAGAGCGGCACGTCGTGGCCCAGCGGCCGCAACAGCGCCCGCGTGCCGATGCCGGTGGCCAGCACCACCGCATCGGCGCCGATATCGCCATCGCGCGCATGCACCGCGACGATGCGGCGCCCCTCGCGCTGCAAACCCGACACCGGATTGGACATGGCGCACTGCACATTGGGCAGCCCGCGCAGGCGCTCGAACAGCGCCAGCGTGAACTGGCGGCAATCGCCCGCCTCTTCGCTCGGGGTGTAGATGGCGCCGGCCAGGCTGGCGCCCATGCCGGCCAGGGCCGGTTCGCGCGCCAGTGTCTGGGCGGCGTCCAGCACCTGCTGCTCGGCGCCATGGGCCGCCTGGTAGGCAACCAGGGCCCGCGCCTTGTCCAGCAAGGCCGCGCTGCGGTAGGCGATCAGCTTGCCATTCTTGAGGTGGCCGAATTCCAGGTTTTCCTGCTCCAGCAGCGCGTGCATCGCATCGCGGCTGAGGAACGACAGCGCCTGCAACTGCGCAGTGGATTCGCGCGCCACCGACGCCCGGCAGGCCAAAGCGAAGCGCAGGCACCAGCGCCACTGGTGCGGATCCAGCCGCGGCCGGAAACGCAACGGCGAGTCCTCGCGCAGCAGCCAGCCCGGCACACTCGACAGCACGCCAGGCCCGGCCAGCGGCGCGACATAGCTGTAGCTGAGCTGGCCGCCATTGGCATAGCTCGACACTTCGGCCGGATGGGCGTGGCTGTCGACCAGCACGACGTCATGGCCCTGGCGTGCCAGGAAGTAAGCAGAGGTCACGCCGACGACCCCTGCCCCGATTACGCACACGCGCATATCCTGCATCCAAATAAGAAAATGGCAACGGTCTTATTCTGAAGCGGGGGACGGATGACCGCAAATCACCAAACCCCCAGCACCCATAACCCGGCCTCATGGCCCCGCGCGCGTGCCCCGCAAAAAACGGCCGGCGGCGCTCTCAGGCGGCGCGGTGCAGCTTGATGAGGGCGGCGGCAGTGGGATCGCGCACCAGATCGGCCAGGGAGTAGCCGTTGAGCGCGTCGTAGAACGCCTGCAGGGTCTGCGCCAGCACGCCCGCCAGGCGGCAGGCGCCGTCCAGCGCACAGGGCGGCTCTTGGCAATCGATCAGCGGCCCTTGCTGCTCCAGCTCGCGCACCAGGTCGCCCAAGCGGTATTCGGCGGCCGGGCGCGCCAGCGCCAGGCCCCCGCCCTTGCCTCGCGCCGTGCTGACCCAACCGCGCTGCGACATGAAATGCACCACCTTGACCAGGTGGTTGCGCGACAGGTCGAAGCGCGTGGCGATCTCCGGAATGGTGACCGCCGCGGGCCGGTCGCGGCATTGCGTCAGGTACATCAGGACGCGCAGGCCGAAGTCGGTGAATCGGGTCAGTTGCATGGTCGGGCTGGAAAAATCCCCGGCGCCCCGGGAAGGAACAGGCCGCCAGGATACACCGCTCAGGCCGGCGCCCCGCCACTGCCGAACGCCTCGGCATGGATGCGGTCCGCGGCCACGCCCAGATCGGCCAGCGCCTGGCGCTGGGCGCGCATGAAACCGGCCGGGCCGCACAGGTAGTAGTCGGCGCCCGGCACCAGCGCCTGCTCGCGGATGGCGCACAGGTCCACCCGGCCGGCGTGGTCGTAATCGCGGCCGCGCTGGTCGCCCGGCCCGACCTCTTCGTAGAACACCGCCTTGCGCACATTGGCGCGCACCGCGGCAATGGCGTTGACGTGGTCTTTCATGGCATGGACCGCGTGGTTGCGACAGCCATGCACGAAGCGGATCTGGCGCGGATCGTCGGTCGCCACCAGATGGTTCAGGATGGAGACCATGGGGGTCAGCCCGACTCCGCCGCTGAGCAGCACCACGGGCGCGGCGCCGTCGCGCAGGTGGAAATCGCCCTGCGGCGGCGCCACGTCCAGCACCCCGCCCTCCTGCAGGCAATCGTGCAGGGCGTTGGAGACACGGCCGGCCGGACCCTGCGCGCCCGCCGCCTCGCGCTTGACCGAAATCCGCAGCCGGTCCTGGCCCGGCGCGTCCGACAGGCTGTACTGGCGCGGCTGCATCAGGCCCAGTTCGGGCACGTACACGCGCACCGACACATACTGACCGGGACGATAGGCCGGCACCGCGCCGCCATCGGCCGGCGCCAGGTAGAACGAGGTGATCTCGGCGCTTTCGGGCTGCTTGCCGACCACACGGAAGGCGCGCCAGCCGGTCCAGCCGCCCGGCTTGGCGGCCGAATCGGCATACAGCCGCGCCTCTTCGGCGATCAGCATGTCAGCCAGTTGGCCGTAGGCGGCGGCCCAGGCGTCCACCAGCGCGTCGGTCGCGGCCGCGCCCAGCACCTCGCGGATCGAGGCCAGCAGATGCTTGCCGACAATGGGGTAATGCTCGGGACGGATGCCCAGGCTGACGTGCTTGTGGACGATGCGCGCCACCACCGGCGCCAGCACCGAGGGGTCGTCGATGTGTTCGGCGTAGGCCGCGACCGCGCCGGCCAGGGCCTGCTGCTGCTCACCGCCCGCTTGGTGGCCCTGGTTGAACACATGCCTGAGTTCCGGGTTGCTTTCGAACATGCGGGCATAGAAATGACGGGTCAGGGCCACGCCATGGGTTTTCAGGACCGGCGCCGTGGCTTTGACCAGGTCGCGGATTTGCGGGCTCAACATCGACTGCTCCTTGCGCTGCGGAGGGCGCCGGCACCGTTGCCAGGCCTCCTTTTTAAACATGCATTAATAATACATGTTTAAATGCGTTGCACAAAACCCGCCCCGCCCTCAGCCGCCGCGCCCCGTCCATTGACCCAGCAGCCGGCGTGTCGGCCAGGCGCCGGGCGCCACCGCGCGCCAGTCGATCCGCCCCCGCGCCGCGTCCGGGCCGCGCCACACCGCCGCCATCACCCAGTCTTCCCCGAGCGCCCACGCGCTCGCCTGCCAGCGCCCCGGCGGCGGACGCAACAGCAGCCGGCCCGCCGCCCCCGGCGTCAGGCCGACCGATGCCATGTCGGCCGGAAAATCCAGTCCGGCCGCCTTGACGAAGGCTTCCTTGAGGGTCCAGAGCAGGTAAAAGCGCTCCAGCCGCCGTTGCGCTGCGGCCCGGGCCAACCAGACGCGCTCGGCGCCATCGCAGACCCAGGCGGCCAACGCGGCGGTATCGCGCGGCCGCAGCCGTTCCAGATCCACGCCCACCTCCCAGCCGGCCGGCGCCCGCGCGCACAGGGCATGGCCGCCACTATGGCTGAGGGACAGGGCGCAGGCCCCGTTCATCTGGTCCGCCCGCACACGTTGCAGCAGCGCGCGGCTGACCCGCCAGTCGTCGCGCGCCCTGGCCGAGCGCAAGGCCGCGGCGCGGCGCGCATCTTCAGGCGAGAGCAGCTCCGGCCGATAGCGCTCGGCGGCGCCTTTGTCAGCCCACCACAAGGAAAGTTCCTGAAATTCCATGCAACTACGTAACAATTTATCAAGACAGAATGTAAAATATCAGGCGTTTTTACGGCTTTGGTAACGCCCAAAAACAATTAACAGATTTGCGATCGGTGTAAGATCGCGCGCTATGCTGACCTTCTCCATTGCGCAATGGCAGGGTTGGACATCGGGTATGCAAGACACGAGCAGCTGGTTGCACTGGGCTGAACATCCTTATTGTCCCGTTGGAGAACCCAGCCCGCCGCGCCTCGAATTCCTGCCCCCGATGCAGCGTCGCCGCCTCAGTCCGCTGGCGCGCGCCGCGTTCGAATGCGCTTGGCCGGTCGCTCACGATCACCCCCCGATGCCGCTGGTGTTCGCGTCGCGCCATGGCGAAACCACGCGCAACTTCGGCCTGCTGCAGGCCTTGGCGGCCGGCGAGGCGCTGTCGCCCACCGCGTTCGGCCTGTCGGTGCACAACGCCATTGCCGGGCAGTGGTCGATCATACGCCGTGAAACCACCGAATCCGTCGCGCTCTCGGCCGAGGACGACGGATTGGAACACGCCTTCATCGAAGCCGGCCTGCTGCTGGCCGAAGGCCACGACAACGTCCTGGTGGTACTGGCCGAGGAACGGCCTCCCGCGCCCTACTCGCGCTGGATCGACGACGTGCCCTTTTCCTATGCGGCGGCTTTCCGCCTGCGCGCCGGCACCGACTGGCGGCTCGAAGCCGCGCCGTGCGCCGACGCCGCCCCGCCGCCCTGGCCGCACGCGCTCAACCTGCTGCGCCACCTCCATCTGCAAACCCCCAGCTGGCGGCACGCCAACCCCGCCCGCCACTGGCTCTGGACCCGCACGGCATGACGCCCACCAGCCCCACCCCTGCCGCCCCCCAGGCCCGCCAGGACTTCTGGCTATGGCGCCTGGTCGCCACCGGCATGGCCTTCACCATGTTCGGTGTCGGCGGCCTGCTGCTGCGCCTGCTGGTGTTTCCGCCCCAGCGCCTGATCCCGGGTAACGCCGCCGACCGCCAGCGGCGTGCCCGCTGGGCGCTGAACGGCACCTTCCGTTTCTTCATCCGCTTCATGGTGCGCGTCGGCATCCTGACGGTGGACTTCAAGGGCGCCGAGCGCCTGGGCCGGCCCGGCCAGATGATCCTGGCCAACCACCCGTCGCTGCTGGACGTGGTGTTCCTGGTGGGCCACGTCAAGAACGCCAACTGCATCGTCAAGCACGGCCTGGCCCGCAATCCGTTCACGCGCGGGCCGGTCAGCAACGCCGGCTACATCACCAACGACGAGAGCTTCGACATGTTCGACCGCGCCGCCGACGTGCTGCGCAATGGCGAAACGCTGATCGTGTTCCCGGAAGGCACGCGCACGCCGCCCGACAGCATGCCGCGCTTTCACCGCGGCGCCTGCGCCATCGCGCTGCGCGGCGCGCGCATGGTGACCCCGGTGGTCATCCGCATGAACCCGCGCAGCCTGACCAAGGGCGAGCCCTGGTACCGCATTCCGCCCTGCCGCATGCGCTACGTCATCGAGGTCGGCGCGGACATCGACCCGGCGACGTGGTCCAATGCGCACCCGCTGCCGATCGCCGGCCGCAAGATGAACGATTACCTGCATGCCTATTTCGATGCCGAGCTGACGCGAGATGCGGCGGCCGGCGCCCCGGGGCCCGTCGCCGGGCCCGACAACGAACACGCGCGATGCGCGCCGCAAGTGGAGTCCACGCTGGATGAATCAACTGGAAACTGAGCTCAAGACGCTCGTCATCGAATCCCTGGGGCTGGAAGACATCACCCCCGACGACATCGACCGCGAGGCCAGCCTGTTCGGCGACGGACTGGGCCTGGACTCGGTCGATGCGCTTGAACTGGGGCTGGCGCTGCAAAAGCGCTACGGCATCACCATCGACCCCGAGACGCGCAACATGCGCGAGCACTTCGCCAGCATCGCCAACCTGGCCGGATTCGTCGCGGCCCAGCGCCGCAACTGAGGCAATGGAGTTGACCATGCAGACCCGCGATGAAATCTTCAACACGCTGCGCGACACCCTGAGCGAATTGTTCGAGATCGAACCCGAACGCATCACCCCCGAGGCCAACCTGTACACCGATCTGGAAATCGACAGCATCGACGCCATCGACCTGATCGACCACGTGCGCCGCCAGACCGGCCGCAAGCTCGACGCCAACGATTTCCGCAGCGTGCGCACCGTCGAGGACGTGGTGCAGGCCATGTGCCAGAAGCAGCAGGACGCCGGCGCATGAAACGCGGCCTGGCGCCCGCGCTGGCCGTGGCCGGCCTGGCCTATCCCTTCGTCGTGTACGCGACGCTGGGGCGGGTCAGCGCGGCCTGGCTGGCGCTGCCGCTGGCCGTGCTGTGGCTGGCGCGCGGGCTGGCCGGCCGCGACGGTCAGCCCGGCGCGCGCCTGCTGCCGCTGACCGCGGTAGCGTTCTGCCTGGTGCTGGCGGTGTCCAATTCGAGCGACTGGCTGCGCTGGTATCCCGTGATGGTCAACGCCATGCTGCTGGCCATCTTCGGCGCCAGCCTGTATCGCGGCCGGCCCGTCATCGAACAGTTGGCGCGCCTGCGCCATCCCGACCTGCCGGCCGCCGGCGTGCGCTATACGCGCCTCGTCACACGCGTGTGGTGCGGCTTCTTCGCCATCAACGGCGCCATCGCCGCAGCGCTGGCCGCCTGGGGCCCCTGGAACTGGTGGACCGCCTACAACGGCGCCATCAGCTACCTGCTGATGGGCGTATTGATGGCGGGCGAATGGCTGCTGCGGCCGGCCGCGGCAAAGGCGGCCTGAGCAGTGACCTGGACCGACCTGACGCACCTGCTATTGCCGCGTGCCCCCGGCGCCGACGACGCGCCCGTTGCCGTCGACCCCGCGCTCACGCACGCCGATTTCGCCGCACATTGCCTGGCCACCGCCGGCGCGCTGCAGGCGCGCGCCACGCAACGGGTCGCGCTGTGGTTCGACGACGCCGCCGCCCTCGCCATCGCCCTGTGCGCCTGCTGGCGCGCCGGCGTGACCGCGATCCTGCCGGGCGACGCGCGCCCCGACACCTGCGCCCTGCTCGACGCCGACATCGACGCCTGGCTCACCGACACCGACCTGCCACCCACCCCCCGCCCGCGCTGGCGGCTGGACGCGCTGCGCGATGCGCCGCCGCTGGCGCCCGCGACGCTCGATCCGGAACAGGCGCTGGTGCTGTGCACTTCCGGCTCCAGCGGCACGCCCAAGCACATCGCCAAGCGCTGGGGCCAACTGGCGCGCGAAGTGCAGGCGCTGCAAGCGCAATGGCCGGACGCCGCCGGCCCCGTGCTCGGCAGCGTCTCGGCCCAGCACATGTACGGCCTGCCGTTCCGGGTGCTGTGGCCGCTGTGCGCCGGGCGTCCGTTCGACCGACGCCAGCGGCTCTACCCCGAGGACCTGCAGCAGGCCAGCCTGCGCCATCCGGCCTTCACCTGGATCGCCAGCCCGGCGCTGCTGCGCCGCCTGGGCGACCGGCTCGACTGGGCGCAACTGCGCGGCAGGCTCGGCCGCGTCTTTTCATCGGGCGGCGCGCTGCCGCCCGAGGTGTCCGACGACATCGCGCGCCACCTCGGCCTGCGCCCCACCGAGATCTACGGCAGCTCCGAGACCGGCGCCGTGGCCTGGCGCAGCGGCGCGGACCTGTGGCAGCCCCTGCCCGGCGTGGCGGTCGGCCTGGACGGGCATGGCGCGCTGCGCGTGGATTCGCCCTGGGTCGAGGCCGCCGACGCGCAGACCGCCGACGGCGCCGAACTGTGCGGCGGCCGCTTCCAGTTGCTGGGCCGGCAGGACCGCATCGTCAAGATCGAGGAAAAGCGTATCGCCCTGCCCATGTTGGAACAGGCGCTGGCGCGCCATGCCTACGTGGCCGAGGCCCGCGTCGGCCGCGCCGCTGGCGCCACCCGCCTGACCGCGCTGGTGGCGCTGAATGCCACGGGCCTGCACGCGCTGCGCAACCAGGGCCGGCGCGCCGTGGTCGATGCGCTGCGCCAGCACCTGGCGGCCGGCTTCGAGTCGCTGGCGATCCCGCGCGGCTGGCGGCTGTCGCGCCAGTTGCCCTGGAACAGCCAGGGCAAGATGACCCAGGCCGATTTCGAAACGGCCGCCGGTCCGCGTCCGGTGCAGCCCATGGCCGAGCCGCTGCCGGCCGCCAGCGCCAGCGAGCGCCGCTACCGCGTGGAAATCCCCTGCGACCTGGCCTACTTCGGCGGCCATTTCCCCACTGCGCCGGTGGTACCCGGCGTGGCACAGATCGGCTGGGCGCTGGCGCTGGCGCAACGCGACCTGCTGCCGGCCCTGCGCTTTGCCGGCATGGAGGCGCTGAAGTTCCAGCGGCTGCTGCGCCCCGGCGACGTGGCCGAACTGGCGCTGCGCTGGGATGCCGGCAAGCGCAAACTGTATTTCAGCTACACCCTCGGGGACGCGCCCTGCTCGTCCGGCCGCGTGCCGCACGGAGACCACGATGGCGCCGCATAAGCTCTGCGCGGTCATCCCCGTCTACAACCACGGCGCCACCGTGGCCGCGGTGCATGCCCGGCTGGCGGCGCTGGGCCTGCCCTGCGTGCTGGTCGACGACGGCTCGGCCGCCGATTGCGCCGCCGTGCTCGACACGCTGGCCGCATTGCCGCACACGCATCTGGTGCGCCGCGCCGCCAACGGCGGCAAGGGCGCGGCGGTGCAGGATGGCCTGCGCGCCGCGCGCGGCCTGGGCTACAGCCATGCGCTGCAGATCGACGCCGACGGCCAGCACGCGCTGGACGATGCCGCCGCTTTCGCGCAGGCCTCGCGGGCGCGGCCCGAGGCGGTCATCTGCGGCGCGCCGCTATACGGCGACGACGTGCCGCGCAGCCGCCTCTACGGCCGCTGGCTGACGCGCGTGTGGGTCTGGATCAACACGCTGTCGCTCGACATCCCGGATGCCATGTGCGGCTTTCGCGTCTATCCGCTCGCACCGGTGCTGCGGGTGATCGACGCCACCCAAGTGGGCCAGCGCATGGACTTCGACATCGCCGTCCTGGTGCGCCTGCACTGGCGCGGCGTGCCCATGGCCTGGCTGCCCACGCGCGTGGTCTACCCGGAAGGCGGCGTCTCGCATTTCAAGGCGCTGCGCGACAACCTGCTGATCAGCCGCATGCACGCGCGCCTGTTCTTCGGCATGCTGGCGCGCTCGCCGGCGCTGCTGCTGCGCCGCCTCAGCGCGGGTACCCGGCCATGAGCGCGGCCGACTCGCACTGGGCCGACCAGCCCGAGCGCGGCAGCCCCCTGTTGCTGCGCCTGACCGCCTGGGCCGCGCGCCGCGTCGGCCGCCGCGCGGTGGCGCCAGTGGTCTGGCTGGTGGTGCTGTATTTCTATGTGTCCGGCCCGCGCGCCCGGCGCGCCATCGGCGCCTACCAGCGCCGGCTGGCGCGCGCCGGCGGCCTGGCCGCCCCGCTGCCGCGCTCGTTTCCGGTCTACCGCCAGTACCTGGCATTCGCGCAGGCGTTGCTGGACAAGCTCGACGTCTGGCAGGGCAAGATCACGCTGGCGGACCTGGACATCGACGACCCCGACGGCCTGCACCGGCAGATGGGCAGCGGCCGCGGCCAGATTCTGGTGGGCTCGCACCTGGGCAATATCGAGGTCTGCCGCGCCCTGGCCGAGCAATCCGGCCTGCTCAGGCTGAACGTGCTGGTGCACACCAAGCACGCCGCACAGTTCGGCCGCCTGCTCGAGGAGGCCGGCGGTGGCCTGCGCATGATCCAGGTCAGCGAACTGGATGCCGGGGTCATGCTCGACCTGGCCCAGCGCCTGGAGCGCGGCGAATGGCTGGCCATTGCCGGCGACCGCGTGCCGCTCAAGGGCGACCGCAGCACCGAAGTCGCGTTGCTGGGCGAACCCGCCCTGTTGCCGCAAGGACCGTGGCTGCTGGCGGGCCTGCTGCGCTGCCCGGTCAACCTGCTGTTCTGCACCCGCCAGGGCGCGCGCTACCGCGTCTCGATAGCGCGCCTGAGCGACGCCATCGAATGGAGCCGCGCCACGCGCCAGGCGCAGATCGCGCTCTGGACCCAGCGCTATGCCGACCGCCTCGGCGCGCATTGCCGCCAGGCGCCGCTGCAATGGTTCAACTTCTACCCTTTCTGGAAAGACGATGCGTAAACGCGGCGCGCTTGGCGCGCAAGTCGAGATCCGCGTGCCCTTCTACGACGTCGATTCCATCAACGTCGTCTGGCACGGCCACTATGTCAAATATCTGGAGGAAGCCCGCTGCGCGCTGCTCGACAGCCTGGGCTACGGCTATGACGCGATGCGCGCCAGCGGCTACGTCTGGCCGGTGATCGACCTGCAACTGCGCTACGCGCAGGCGGCGCAGTTCGGCCAGCGCCTGCTGGTGCGGGCCGAATTGGTGGAATGGGAAAACCGCCTCAAGATCAACTACCTCATCAGCGAGGCCGCCAGCGGCCAGCGCCTGACGCGCGCCAGTTCGGTGCAGGTGGCGGTCTGCATGCAGACCCGCGAAATGCAACTGGCCTCGCCGCCCGTCCTGCTGGACGCGGTGCGGCGCAAGCTCGGCGCCGCGGAGACGGCCGCATGAAACGCCTGCTGATCTGCCTGGCCCTGGCCATCCTGCCCTGGAGCGCGCGGGCCTTCGACCTCGACGACCTGCAACAGCAGCTGCGCGCCGCGCCGATCGTGCGCGGCCATTTCGTGCAGCAGAAATTCCTGCGCTCGCTGCCGCAACCGCTGACCAGCCGCGGCGATTTCACCCTGGCCGCCGGCCACGGCCTGCTGTGGCTGCTGCGCAGCCCCATCGCCCAGGATCTGCGCATCAGCGCCGACGGCATCGCCCGCCGCGGCCCCGGCGGCGCCTGGCAGGCGCTGCCGCAACACACCGGCGCCGGCCGCGAGAACCGTCTGTTCCTGGCGGTGCTGGCAGGCGACACCAGCGGCCTGCGCGCGAACTTCGACCTGAGCCTGTCGGGCGGCCCCGAGGCCTGGCAACTGACCCTGCTGCCGCGTTCGGTGCTGCTGCGCCAGATCTTCGAGAACATCCAGATCAATGGCGGCAAGCTGGTCGACCGCATCGAAATGCGCGAAGTCCAGGGCGACCGCAGCGTGCTGCAGATGACCGACGCCGCCGCGGCCGACGCGCTGACGCCGGAGGAGCAACGTGCCTTCGCCGATTGAACGCTGGCTGCCGCGCTTGTTCAAGCTCGGGCTGCTGCTGTTGTTGGGCCTGGGCGCCTGGCAGTGCCGCGATGGCTGGCCGGTATCGGCCAACCTGATGGAACTGGTGCCGCAGGCGCGCGCCGACGCCACCCGGCAATTGGCCGAGGCCCGGGTCCAGGAGCCGCTCAGCCGCCAACTGATCGCACTGGTCGCGGCCCCGGCCGGCGGCGACAGCGCGGCCGCCGCGCGCCAGTTGGCGCAGCGCTGGCAGCTCAGCGGCCTGTTTGCGAAGGTGCAGGTCGATATCGGCATCGACCTGGCCGATCTGCGCGCCCGCCTGCTGGCCAATCGCCTGGCCTTGCTGCCGGCGGCGCAGCGCCGGCAATTGCTGGCCGATCCCGCCGCCTACGCGCAGCGCCGCGCGCGCGAGCTGGTCGATCCATTCTCCTCGTCCGGCGTAGTGCCGGTCGACCAGGACCTGCTGGGCCTGGCCCGGCTGGCCGAGCAGGCGCTGCGTCCCGGCGGCGCCGTGCGGTATGACCTGGACAGCGGCACGCTGCTGGCCGAGCACGACGGCCGCGCCTGGGTGCTGGTGCGCGCCACCACGCGCGACGACGCATTCGACAGCGCCGCGCCGGCACGCATCGCCGCCCAGATCGCCAGCGACCGCCCCGCCCTGGCGGCCATCGGCGCCGACCTGCTGGTGGCGGGCGGCCCGCTCTACGCCGCCGCGGGCCGCAGTCAGGCGGTGGCCGAAAGCGGCTGGATCGGCGGCCTCGCGATGGCCGGCATCGTCCTGGTGTTGCTGCTGGCGCTGCGCCGCTGGCGCGCCCTGCTGGCGCTGGCGCCGGTGGCCGTCGGCCTGCTGGCCGGCACGGTCGCCTGCGTCGCGGTGTTCGGGTCCATCCATGTGTTGACGCTGGTGATCGGCGCCAGCCTGATCGGCGTCGCGGTCGACTTCCCCCTGCATTGGCTGGGCAAGAGCTACGGCATGCCCGACTGGCGTGCCTGGCCCGCCCTGCGCCGCGTGCTGCCCGGCCTGACCATCAGCCTGGCCGCCAGCCTGGTCGGCTATGTCGCGCTGGCGTTCACGCCCTTTCCCGCCCTGACGCAGACGGCGGTGTTTTCCGCCGCCGGCCTGCTCGCCGCCTATGCCTGCACCGTGTGCCAGTTGCCGGCCTGGATGGCGCGCTTCCATCCGCGCCCCTGGCCGCCGCTGCTGCGCTGCGCCGAGGCCGCGCTGCGCGCGCGCGAGCGGCTGGCAGACCGCCGCCTGGCCCTGGGCATCGGCGGCCTGCTGCTGGCGGCCATCACCGTCGGCGGCATCGGCCGGCTCAACGTCCAGGACGACCTGCGCCAATGGCTCAGCCTGCCGACGGCGCTGCTGCAGCAGGCGCGCCAGATCGGCGAGATCACCGGCATCACGCCGACCAGCCAGTTCTTCCTGGTGCGCGCGCCCGACGCGGACGAACTGCTGCGCCGCCAGGCGCGCGTCAGCCAAGCCCTGGACACGCTGGTCGCGGCGGGCACGCTGCAAACCTATGACGCCCTGAGCCAACGCGTGACGCCGCAGGCCGACCAGCGTGACCTGGCCGCCGCGCTTGGCGACCTGGCCACGCGGCCCGCGGCCTGGCGCGCCCTCACCGACATCGGCGTGCCTTTCGACGCGCTGCGGCGCGAATTGCTGGCGCTGGCGGTGCTGCCCGCGGTCACCATCGACGCCGCCGTGCAGGGGCAGGCCGGCGAGCGCTGGCGTGGCCTGTGGCTGGGCCAGCACGACGGCGAAGCGGCCGGCATGATCACGCTGCAGGGCCTGCGCGATCCCGCTGCGTTGGCCGCCATTGCGCAAACCGCGCCCGGCGTCACGCTGGTGGATCGCAGCGGCGAATTGAACCGCATGTTTACCGCCACCCGCATCGAGGCCGCCGAACTCAAGCTGCTGTCGTACATCGTGGCCGCCGCGCTGTTGTGCCTGACATTGGGGCGCGCGGCCGCCTGGCGCATCCTGGCGGTGCCGCTGGCGGCCACCGCATGCAGCCTGGCGGCGCTGGGCTACCTGGGTCAGCCGCTGACGCTGTTCAGCCTGTTCGGTCTGCTGCTGGTGTCGGCCATCGGCGTGGACTACGCCATCTTCATGTACGAGCGGGTCGCCGGCGCGGCGGCCAGCCTGGTGGGCATCGTGCTGGGCGCGCTCACCACCCTGCTGTCTTTCGGCCTGCTGGCCGCCAGCCACACGCCGGCCATCGCCAACTTCGGCATGGCGGTGGCGCTGGGCGTGGGCTTTTCCCTGCTGTGGGCGCCCTGGATCCGGCCGCCGCGCCAGGCCTGAGTTCTTGTCTTGCGATTGATCATTCGAGGAAGTATCGAGCATGGAGTATCGGGAAGTCGTTGTCATCGGGGCAGGCCCCGCCGGGGCCGTGGCCGCCGCGTTGCTCAAGCGCCAGGGCCATGACGTGCTGGTGCTGGAGCGTCAGCAATTCCCGCGCTTCTCGATCGGCGAGAGCCTGCTGGCCCATTGCCTGGAATTCATCGAAGAAGCCGGCATGATGCCGGCGCTGCAGGCGGCCGGCTTCCAGACCAAGAATGGCGCGGCCTTCGCCCGCGGCGACCAATACACCCACTTCGACTTCCGGGACAAGTTCAGCCCCGGCCCCGGCACCACCTTCCAGGTGCAGCGCGCCCACTTTGACAAGGTGCTGGCCGACGACGCCGCGCGCCAGGGGGTGCAGGTGCGCTACCAGCAGGAAGTCATCGCCGCCGATTTCACCGGCGACGGCCCCTTGCTCACGGTGCGCGGCCCGCAGGGCCAGCCCAGCCAGGTGCGCGCCAGGTTCGTGCTGGACGCCAGCGGCTATGGCCGCGTGCTGGCGCGCCTGCTCGACCTGGAACGGCCGTCATCGATGCCGCCGCGCAAGGCCATCTTCACCCATATCGAGGACCGCATCGACGACGCCGGCTTCGACCGCGACAAGATCCTGATCAGTGTGCATCCCGAGCAACGCGGCATCTGGTACTGGCTGATCCCGTTCTCCGATGGCCGCAGCTCGTTCGGCGTGGTCGGCGGGCAGGACCTGCTCAGTGGTCCCGACGAAGACCTGATGGCCACCCTGCGCGCCCTGGCCGATGCCGCCCCCAACCTCAAGCGGATACTGCGCCACGCCATCTGGGACACGCCAGCCAACACCATCGGCGGCTACGCCGCCAGCGTCACGCGGCTGCATGGGCCGGGCTACGCGCTGCTGGGCAACGCCGCCGAGTTCCTCGACCCGGTGTTCTCGTCCGGCGTCACCATTGCGCTGCGCTCGTCCAAGCTGGCGGCCGACGCGCTGCACCGGCAACTCGGCGGCGAAGCGGTCGACTGGCAAAGCGCCTTCGCCGATCCGCTGATGGTGGGCGTGGAGACCTTCCGCGCCTACGTGCAGGGCTGGTACAGCGGCGAATTCCAGGATGTGGTTTTCTTTCAGAACGCGCAGCCGGAAATCCGCCGCATGATCAGTTCGATCCTGGCCGGCTACGCCTGGGACACCGACAACCCGTTCGTCGCCAGTCCGCAGCGCCGCCTGCGCATGCTGAGCGAACTGTGCCGCGCGCCGGGCGCCGCGCCGCAACCGGCCTGACGGATTCGCCGATGCTGCCCGCTTTCCGCCCGTTCCCTGCCCTGCGCGCCGCCGGCGCCGCACTGGCGCTGGCCCTGCTGGCCGGTTGCGCCGGCGCGCCGCCGGTGCCCGCCCAGCCCGTCGCGTTCGCGCTGCCGCGCCAATTGCACGTGATCCAGGCCAGCCCCGGCCAACCCGCGCAGGACACGCTGCTGGTCGTACAGCGCGAAGCCGCCGCCACGCGCTGGTCGCTGTTCGATCCGATGGGCGTGCCGCAGGCACGTCAGATGCTCGAGGACGGCCGCTGGCGCAACGACGGCTTTTTGCGGCCCAACGGCCAGGCGCGTGACCTGTTTGCCGCGCTGGTATTCGCCTGGACCCCCGAAGCCGGGCTGGATGCCGCCTACGGCGCTGGCGCCTGGCGCGCCAGCCGCGCCGCCGACGGCTCGGCCGAACGCGAATTGCTGCAGGCGGGCCAGCCGCGCTGGCGCGTGCGCTGGCCCGCCGGCCAGCCGGACGGCACTCTCGAAATCCGCGACGCCCGCGGCACGCTGTGGCGCATCGCGCCACTCAAGGAACAACCATGACGACCTCCTGGCTGAGCCGCCCCGGCGTAGTCTGCGCGCTCGGCGCCGGCATCGATGCCGTCGCCGCGGCCGCCTTCGCCGGCGACACCGGCGGCATGCGCCGCCTGCCGGGCTGGGTGACGGACCGCGCGCTCACGCTGGGCGCCGTCGCCGACCCGCTGCCGGCCATCCCCGACACCCTTGCCGCGCGCCACCACAGCCGCAACAACCAACTGCTGCTGGCCGCCGCGCGCCAGATCGAACCCCTGCTGCGCGGCGCCATCGCCCGCCATGGCGCCCACCGCGTGGCGGTGGTGCTGGGCACCAGCACGTCGGGCGTGAACGACAACGCGCCGGCCTTCCGCGACCTGGCCACGCACGGCACCTGGCCCGACGGCTACGACTACCGGCGCCAGGCCCTGTCTTCGCCGGCGGCATTCCTGGCCGACTGGCTCGGCGCGACCGGGCCGGCCTACACCCTGTCCACCGCCTGCACCTCCAGCGCCCGCGCCTTGCTGTCCGCGCGCCGCCTGCTGGCGCTGGGCCTGTGCGATGCGGTGGTCTGCGGCGGCGCCGACACGCTGTGCCGGCTCACCATCAACGGCTTTGCCACGCTGGAGGCCGTGGACGACGCGCTCTGCCTGCCATTTTCCGCCAACCGCCGCGGCATCAACATCGGCGAGGCGGGCGTACTGTTCCTGATGCAGCGCGACCGCGCCGATGGCGCCGAGGTCGCCCTGCTGGGCGGTGGCGCCAGTTCCGATGCCTGGCACATGTCCGCACCCGAACCGGGCGGCGCCGGCGCCCTGCAGGCCATGCGCGCCGCCCTGCGGTCCGCTGGCCTGGCGCCCGCCGACATCGGCTGGATCAACCTGCACGGCACCGGCACCGCGCACAACGACGCCATGGAAAGCCTGGCCGTGCACGCGCTGTTCCCACAAGGCGTGCCGTGCGCCTCGACCAAGCCGCTGACCGGCCACGCGCTGGGCGCGGCCGGCGCGCTCGAAGCCGCGCTGGCCTGGATCACCCTGGCCCCGGCCAACGCCGACGGCCGCCTGCTGCCGCACGTCTGGGACGGCCAGCCCGACCCGGCGCTGCCGGCGCTGGCTTTCAGCACCGCGGCGCACCGCTACCCGGCGGGCCGGCGCCGCATCGCCATGAGCAATTCGTTCGCGTTCGGCGGCAACAACGCCAGCCTGATCCTGGGAGCGGCAACATGACGACGCCCTGGCCCATCGCCAGCCTGCTGCCGCACGCCGGCGACATGATCCTGCTGGATGAGGTGTTGGCGCACGACGCCGACAGTCTGACCGCGCGCGCCGTGGTACGGCCCGGCCCTTACTCCCTGCCCGACGGCGCGCTGCCGCCCTGGCTCGGCCTGGAACTGATGGCCCAGGCCATCGGCGCCTGGGCCGGCTGCCAGGCGCGCCTGGCCGGCGCCGAGGTCAAGCTCGGTTTCTTGCTGGGCACGCGCCGCTACGACTGCCAGGTCGACACACTGCCGGCCGGCGCCACCCTGACCATCCACGTGCAACGCGGGTTCATCGACGACAGCGGCATGAGCGTATTCGAATGCGAACTGCGCGATAGCGCTCGCCCATTGGCGAGCGCCCGGCTCAACGTCTACCAACCCAAGGACCCCAACGTTTTCATCCAGGAAGACTCGCCCCAATGACCGCCGCCCCCATTCTCGTCACCGGCTCGAGCCGCGGCATTGGCCGCGCCATCGCGCTGGCCCTGGCCGACGCCGGCCATGACCTGGTGCTGCACTGCCGCCGGCAGCGCGACCAGGCCGAGGCCGTGCAGGCCGCTATCGCCGCCCGCGGCCGCCAGGCCCGCGTGCTGCAGTTCGACGTGGCCGACCGCGCCCAATGCGCCGCCGTGCTGCAGGCCGACGTCGATGCCCACGGCGCCTACTACGGCGTCGTGCTCAACGCCGGCCTGACCCGCGACGGCGCCTTTCCCGCCCTCACCGGCGATGACTGGGACCAGGTCCTGCGCACCAACCTGGACGGTTTCTACAACGTGCTCAGCCCGCTGGCGATGCCCATGATCCGGCGCCGCGCCCCTGGCCGCGTGGTCTGCATGGCGTCGGTCTCGGGCCTGGTCGGCAACCGCGGCCAGGTCAACTACAGCGCCTCCAAGGCCGGCCTGATCGGCGCCGCCAAGGCCCTGGCAGTGGAACTGGCCAAGCGCCAGATCACCGTCAACTGCGTGGCGCCCGGCCTGATCGACACCGACATGATCGACGAACACGTGCCGGTCGAGGAAATCCTCAAGGCCATCCCGGCCCAGCGCATGGGCCGCCCCGAGGAAGTGGCGGCCACCGTCGCCTTCCTGATGTCGCCCGGCGCCGCCTACATCACGCGCCAGGTCATCGCGGTCAACGGAGGGCTGTGCTGATGCAACGCGTCGTCATCACCGGCATGGCCGGCATCAGCGCGCTCGGCACCGACTGGGCCACCATCCGCCAGGCCTTCGAGGATGGCCGCAGCGCCATCCGCGTCATGCCCGACTGGTCGCGCTACCGGGAACTGAATACGCGCCTGGCCGGGCCGATCGAGGATTTCCGCGTACCGGCGCACTGGACCCGCAAGCAATTGCGCAGCATGGGCCGCGTCTCGCAACTGAGCGTGCGCGCCGCCGAGCTGGCGCTGCAGGATGCCGGCCTGCTGGGCGACCCCAGCATCACCGACGGCCGCATGGGCGTGGCCTGCGGTTCGTCGGTGGGCAGCACCGCCGAGATCCGCGCCTTCGGCAACATGCTGCTCAACGGCGTCACGGACGACCTCAACGCCAATTCCTACGTGCGCATGATGCCGCACACCACCGCGGCCAACGTCGGCATCTTCTTCGAGCTGAAGGGCCGCATCATCCCCACCTCCAGCGCCTGCACCTCGGGCAGCCAGGGCATCGGCTATGCCTACGAGGCCATCCGCTACGGCCGCCAGGCCCTGATGCTGGCCGGCGGCGCCGAGGAACTGTGCCCCAGCGAGGCGCTGGTGTTCGACGCCCTGTACGCCACCAGCCAGAAGAACGACACGCCCGAGCTGACGCCACGCCCGTACGACCGCGACCGCGACGGCCTGGTGATCGGCGAAGGCGGCGGCATGCTGGTGCTGGAATCGCTGGAACACGCGCAGGCGCGCGGCGCCCACATCCACGCCGAGATCGTCGGCTTCGGCAGCAATTCCGATGGCACCCACATCACCCGCCCCGAGGCGCGCACCATGCGCATCGCCATGGAAATGGCGCTGGCCGACGCCGGCCTGCCGCCCGAGGCCATCGGCTACGTCAACGGTCATGGCACCGCCACCGAGCAAGGCGACATTGCCGAAACCCAGGCCACCCACAGCCTGTTCGGCAACCGCATGCCGATCAGTTCGCAGAAGAGCTTCCTGGGCCACACGCTGGGCGCCTGCGGGGTGCTGGAGTCGTGGTTCAGCATCGAGATGCTGCGCGGCGACTGGTACGCCCCCACGCTCAACCTGCGACACGTCGATCCGCGCTGCGGTGAGCTGGACTACCTGCGCGAAGGCCGCCGCATGAGCCACGAATATGTCATGAACAACAACTTCGCCTTTGGCGGCATCAACACCTCGCTGGTGTTCCGCCGCTGGCCTTGACGCTTTCTCTCAACCCCTCACCTGGAACGCACTCCATGAACGTCTACTCCAAGCTGTTTGGCGCCCTGGCCCTGTCGCTCGCCTGCGCCACGCCGGCGCTGGCCGCGGACCGCACCGTCTTCCTGCCGCTGCAGCCGGCCATCGACGCCGCCCAGGCCGCCGGCAAGATCGACGGCAGCGTCAAGTTCTACCTGGCGGGCACCGGCCCCAAGGGCAAGGTGCTGGAAGCCGGCGCGGTCACCAACCGCAAGACCAACGCCTTCGCCAAGAAGGACGCCGACGCCTGCCTGTGGGCGGCGCAATCGGCGGTGATCGCCCTGCATGAGGCCGCCAAGAAGGCCGGCGCCAACGCGGTCACCAACATCGTCAGCTACTACCGCAAGAATGAATACCGCAGCAAGACCGACTACGAATGCCATGCCGGCGCCATGGTGGCCGGCGTGGCGCTGCGCGGCGATCTGAGCATCGTCAAATAAGCCTGGCCGCCACGGCCGCCGGCTGGCCGGCGCCACGATGGCCGCTCCCGGATTGCCGTCCCGGGACGGCCGCCCCCGGCGGGCCCTGCCACGGTTACACTGCCCGTTTGACGCAACACCACAAAGGTTCCCCCATGAGCACCACTACGCTCAAGACCCGCCTCTCCGACGCCGTCAAGGACGCCATGCGCGCCAAGGCCAGCGAGCGTCTGGCCACCCTGCGCTTCCTGCTGGCCGCCGTGAAGCAGAAGGAAGTGGACGAACGCCGCGACCTGACCGACGCCGAAATCACCGCCATCATCGAAAAACAGGTCAAGCAGCGCCGCGAGTCCATCGCCGCGTTCGAACAGGCCGGCCGCACCGAGACGGCCGAGCAGGAAAAGGCCGAACTGGTCGTGCTGCAGGAATTCCTGCCGCAAGCCGCCACGCCCGAGGAAGTGGCCGCCGCCATCGACGCGGCGCTGGCCGAAGTCGCCGCCCAGGGCGTCACCGGCGCCCCCGCCATGGGCAAGGTCATGGCCCTGCTCAAGCAGTCGCTGGCCGGCCGCGCCGACATGACCGCGCTGTCGCAGCAGGTCAAGGCCAAGCTGGCCTGAGTCCGTGCCGTCCGGCGCGCCCTGCGCCGGACGGGGCTGCCGCGCTTGCGCGCGGGGCGCCCTCAGGGCGCCGCCGCGCAGGCATTCAGAACGCCCCGCCAAACAGATCCGGCTGGCGCGATTGCTCCCGCGGATCGGCGAAATTGCTCATGCCCACGCCTGCCAGCCGGTACAGCGTCTGCGCCGGCAGGTCGACACGCTCGCACAGCAGCCTGGCCACCGCCGCCAGCTCGGCGGCCGAGGCCGGCGGATTCAGGCTGGTCTGGCTGCGCGTCAGGATGCGGAAGCGGTCGGTCTTGAGCTTGAGCACCACCGTGCGCCCCAGCGCGCCCTTCTTGAGCGCCTGGTTCCAGACCTTGTCGGCCATGCGGTCGATGGCCTCGCCGATGGCCTCCAGCCTCACATCTTCCGAAAACGTGGTCTCGGCCGACACCTGCTGCAGCGGCTGGTCGGTCTGCACCTCGCGCTCGTCGATGCCGCGCGCCAGCTCATGCAAACGCCGGCCGTAGCGGCCGAAGTAATGCTCCAGTTCCTGCGCGCTGTGCGTGGCCAGGTCGCCTACGGTCTGAATGCCCAGTTGCTCCAGCCGCGCCTGCGTCACCTTGCCCACGCCCGGCACCTTGCGCACCGGCAGCGGCTGCAGGAACTCCAGCACCCGCGACGGCCGGATCACATATTGCCCGTCGGGCTTGTTCCAGTCGGACGCGATCTTGGCCAGGAACTTGTTGGGCGCCACCCCGGCCGAGGCGGTCAGCCCGGTCTCGGCCCGGATCTGCTGGCGGATCACCTGCGCCACCTCGGTGGCCGACGGCAAACCGAGCTTGTTGACGGTGACGTCCAGATAGGCCTCGTCCAGCGACAACGGCTCGATCAGGTCGGTATGGCGGGCGAATATCTGGCGGATCTGGCGCGACACCTCGCGATAGCGGTTGAAGTCGGGCGGCACATAGACCGCCTGCGGACAGAGCCGCTGCGCGCGCACCGCCGACATGGCCGAATGCACCCCGAAGCAGCGCGCCTCATAGGACGCCGCGCACACCACCGAACGCGGGCCGGTCCAGGCCACCACCACCGGCTTGCCACGCAATTCGGGGTTGTCGCGCTGCTCCACGGACGCATAGAAGGCATCCATGTCGATATGTACGATCTTGCGGCTGGCGTCGCTCATGGCGGGGGAGAAACGGGTATCCGGACAACGCGACAGGGCGTGGCAACGGACGCGAAAAGTACGGTCACCGGAAAAATGGACACTCGCGCAGGCTCCGGGCAGGCTGGCGGCATAAAAGTGGATATTATGACCGGCAAATCCACGATTTCCTTCAGTCCTCATTACCCCGCATATCGGCTTCCATGACAGCAACCGCAACCCCCGCCCCGGGCGCGTACTTCGGCCTGGCGATTCCCTTCATGAGTTTCCTGGGCCTGGTGCCCGAACAGATCGGGCCGGCCTATGCCCGCACCTCGCTGCCCTGGCGCCAGGACCTGACCAACAGCCGCGGCGACGTGCACGGCGGCACCCTGATGAGCGTGCTCGACTTCACCCTGAGCGCCGCGGCGCGCGGCTCGGCCGAGGCCACTGAAGGCATGGCCACCATCGACATGAACACCACCTTCCTGTCGCCCGGCACCGGCGACCTGGTGATCGAGGCGCGCTGCCTGCGCCGCGGCGCCTCCATCGCCTTCTGCGAAGGCGACATCCGCCGCGCCGACGGCGAACTGGTGGCGCGCGCCACCGCCACCTTCAAGATCATCCGCCGCCGTCCCGGCGGTGACTGAGCCTTGCCTCTACGCCAGCGCGGCGGCCGCTACCTCGGCAGGTCCCGCGACGGCTTGACCGGCGGCCGCGGGTCCAGCGGCATGTAGCTGGCGCATGAACTCATGCCGTAGACGATCGCGTCCTGCATGGCACGCATCGCCGCCGCGTCCCAGGTGCCCTTGCCCCACATCACGATGCGGGTGTCGGTGGTCTTGGGACCGGCCGCCTTCAGGTCGACGCGGGTCATTTCGTTGTCGCTGTACGGCGCCAGCACCCGCACCACGGCGGTCTGGGCGCGCTCGTCCAGGTTCGACACCACGCGGTAGGCGTTATCGGTGCTGCGCAGGCACGCGTTGGCCTGGCGCACCGTGGTGGCATAGGCGTCCTTGAAAGCGACCGGCGCCTTGAATTCGCTGTGCGGCGACGTGCCATCCTGCGAAATGCCCAGCGAGCAGCCCGCCAGGCCCAAGGCCAGCGCCGACGCCGCGACCAGATTCCGAACCATGTGTTTCTCCAGATTGATAGCCGCGATTATCCCGCAAACCGGCTACCGGCATAAGTGGCCCCGCCGGTTCGACACCCCGGCCACGGCTATGGCATTATCGACCAGTAGTCCGGCAGCGCCCGCGGCCGGGGCGAATCGTCGGAGGTATGCCTTGCTCTCATTCATGAAACACACCATCCTGGCCGCCGGCATCGTCGGCGCCTCGCTGGGCGCCAGCGCCGCCGCGCAGCCCCCCCGGGCTTACCCCCTGAAAGACTTTTTCCGCAATCCGGAACGCGGTTTCTTCCGCCTGGCCGACGACGGCAAGACCCTGGGCTTCATGCAGCCCACCAGCGTGGACGGCAAACCGCCGCGCATGAACATCTATGTGCAGGCCCTGGAAGGCAGCAAGCCGGTGGGCGAACCGCGCAAGCTGACCAGCGAATCGGCCCGCGACATCAGCAATTTCTTCTGGAAAGGCCCCGACGTGGTGCTCTACCAGAAGGACTTCGGCGGCGATGAGAACTTCCACGTGCTGGCGGTGGACGCCAAGACCGGCAAAGTCACCGACCTGACGCCCTATGACGGCGTGCGCGCCAGCATCGAGGACGACCTCGAAGACGATCCCGACCACATCCTCATCAGTCACAACCAGCGCGACCCGCAGGTGTTCGACGTCTACCGCGTCAACGTGCACACCGGCGCCGGCGTGCTGGTGGCGCAGAACCCCGGCAACATCGTCGGCTGGCAGACCGACCACGCCGGCAAGGTGCGCGCCGCCGTCACCAGCGACGGCCTGAACACCACCCTGCTCTATCGCGACAACGAAGCCTCGGAATTCCGTCCGCTGTTCACCACCGACTATCGCACCAGCGTCAGCCCGGCCTTCTTCACCTTCGACGACAAGAAGTTCTACGCCCTGTCCAACCGCGGCCGCGACAAGCTCGCGCTGGTGGTCATCGACCCGGCCCGCCCGGACCAGGAAGACGAGATCTTCACCCCGGACACGGTCGACCTGGACGCCGCCGGCTTCTCGCGCAAGCGCCGCGTGCTGACGGTGGCCTCGTACCAGACCGACAAGCCGCAATACAAGTTCTTCGACGCCGAGACCGAAACGCTGTTCAAGAAACTGTCGGCCCAGCTCGAGGGCTACCAGTTCGCCATCCAGGGCGCCAACCGCGACGAGGACAAATTCATTGTCGCCGCGTACAACGACCGCACGCCGGGCTCGCGCTACATCTACGACGCGCGCGCCGACACGCTCACCAAGCTGGCCGACATCAACCCGGCCATCCCCGAGGCCGACATGTCGCGGGTGCAGCCGATCAGCTACCAGAGCCGCGATGGCCTGACCATCCACGGCTACCTGACGCTGCCGGCCGGGCGCGATCCCAAGAACCTGGCGTGCATCGTCAACCCGCACGGCGGCCCGTGGGCGCGCGATGGCTGGGGCTACAACCCCGAGGTGCAGTTCCTGGCCAACCGCGGCTTCTGCGTGCTGCAGATGAACTTCCGCGGCTCCACCGGCTACGGCCGCGCCTTCTGGGAAGCCAGCTTCGGCCAATGGGGCCTGAAGATGCAGGACGACATCACCGACGGCGTCCAATGGCTGGTCAAGCAGGGCATCGCCGACCCCAAGCGCATCGGCATCTACGGCGCCAGCTACGGCGGCTACGCCACGCTGGCCGGCGTGACTTTCACCCCCGATCTGTACGCGGCCGCCGTCGACTACGTCGGCGTGTCCAACCTGTTCACCTTCATGAAGTCGATTCCGCCCTACTGGAAGCCGATGCTGGACAAGATGCAGGACATGGTGGGCGATCCGGTGCGCGACAAGGACCGCCTGGCCGCCACCTCGCCGGCGCTGCACGCCGACCGGATCAAGACGCCGCTGTTCATCGCCCAGGGCGCCAAGGACCCGCGCGTCAACAAGGACGAGAGCGACCAGATGGTCAAGGCGCTCAAGGCGCGCGGCGTCGACGTGGAATACATGGTCAAGGACAACGAAGGCCACGGCTTCCACAACGACGAGAACAAGTTCGAGTTCTACGCGGCCATGGAAAAGTTCTTCGTCGAGCACCTCAAGCCGTAGAATCCGAGGCCTTGGGCGCCGCCAGTACGGCGTCCTGCGCCGGTTGCCGGGCCGTCTGCGGGCGGCCTGGCGGCCGTGCGCTCCAGGCCATCTCGACGCGGTCGCGGCCCAGTTCCTTGGCCTTGTACAAGGCCAGGTCGGCGCGGGCCAGGATGCCATCGGCGCTGTCGCCGGGCTGGAAGGTGGCGACACCGCCGCTGGTGGTCATGCGCAACTCCTGCCCCTGCACATAGAGCGGCGAATCGCGCAGGGCGTCGCATACCCGCTGCGCCTGCACCAGGGCGCGGGCGGCATCGCAGTCGTACATCAGCAGCACGAATTCCTCCCCGCCCAGGCGGCCAAAGCGGTCGCTGGCGCGCACGGCCTTGGGCACGACATGGGCGAAGTGGCGCAGCGCGGCATCGCCCGTGGCATGACCATGGCGGTCGTTGATCGACTTGAAGTGATCGATGTCCAGCACCAGCACCGCCAGCCGTCCCTGGCTGCGCGCGCAGCGCAGCAGCTCGCGCTCCAACTCGTCGAGGATGCTGCGGCGCGAATAAGCCCCCGTCAGGCTGTCGAAAGTGAGCGCGACCTGCATCTGCTCGGACAACCAGGTCTGGATCAGCAACAGCAACGCCAGGAACAACGCCGGCACCGTCACCGACCCGCAGACAATGAAGAATAGGCCCCACGGCGCCGGATCCAGCAGCGAAGCCGCCTGCGCCCAGCCGCCGCCATAGACGACCGCGCGCAAGGCATGCAACCCGGCCAGCCCCGCCATCGATAGCAGCACGTACAGCACCACGCCCGGCGTCTGGATGCGCCGGCGTTGGCGGTACACCACGATGCCCGTCGCCACCATCAGCACGCAGGTATAGATCGAGAACAGGATGATGCGCCCCACCAGGTCGTCCTCGCGGTAGAGCATCAGCGCCATCGCCGCGGCCGCACAGCAGGCCGCCGCGGCCACGCGGCGGGCCTGGGGCCGCAGGCCGAAGAACTGCCGCACGCCCACGTACACCAGGCCGACCGCCGCCAGCCAGGCCGCGTTGGACACCATGACATAGGCGGCCGGCGGCATGATCCCGGACGAGGCATAGGCCAGCAGCGACAGCACCGCCAGGGCGTTGGCGGCCGTGAAGGCCTGCACGCCCGGCACGCCGCGCGCGTGAAACGGCAGCAACAAAGGCAGCGCCAGGGCCGTTGCCAGGCCCCACACCAGGAAAAATAAATCAGTCGTCATGTATTTGCCGGCTCGCGCCCTCGCGGGTGGTCGCCGCCGTGGAACATCCGTTGCACCGTATGCAGCGTCGGAGATACGTTACAGAGCTGCACTTTTGACGTTTTTTGTTACTTGCACGGCGGACCATGCCGCCCTTTCCGTCGCGGGCAAAACGTTTCTCGCGGGGAGCCCCGCCAGCGGCCATACCGCCACGACGGTTCCGCGGTATGCGACAGAGAATACGCCAGCCACGCGCGCCGTAGTCCTTCCTTTGCACTAATTGACAGTTGGATTGGCCGAAAACCCATAAAGTTCGGCCTGTTGCCGGTGCCGCCAGAAGCGCCGCAACCACGCCCCACGGGCGTGGCGCGTACTAGCCATGCACTCCCTTGCGCGAGTGCGAAGGTCCCCGTAGCGGGCGCCGCGCAGTCACTACCCAACGCTCTGCCCTTCGCCGCCGGCGCCACGCTTTCCAGCGCTGCGCAATCTCGCGTCCGGCTGGCGGAGCCATGAGCGCCCTTGTCGCAACTGCGGAAGTACTACAGATGCTGAAAAGAAATACGCCCTACGAGGGCCAGGCGGACTGCCATGTGGGACAGACGATGCGGCGAACGCCGCGGCGGCCCGCCGCCGGATCGAGACTACAGGCGCTGACGGCTTGCGCGCTGCTGGCCCCCGCCCTGGCGCTGGCGGCGCCGGGCTACGATGCGCTGATCGCGCGCGCCCGCGCCGGCGACTACGAGCCCGCCCTGGCGATGCTGCGCCAGCAGGGGCCGGACGCCGGCCGGCAAGCGGTGTACGACCATATCGTCATCGCTGGCTGGGCCGGCCGGCCGGCCGAAGCCGTCGCCGCCTACGAAACCCTGCCGCCCGCGGCGGCCGTACCCGCCGACATCCAACTGGCGGCGGCGCGCGCCTACCGCGACCTGCGCCGCTGGCCCGAGGCACTGGCGGCCTACCGCGCCGGACTGCGGCGCCATCCTGGCCAAACCGCCTTCGCCGCGGGCGAGATCATGACGCTGGCCGACGCCGGCCAGACTGAGGCCGCGCGCGCCGCCGGCCAGGCCTGGGTCAATCGCGCCCCGCGCCAGGTCGATGCGCGCCTGGCGCTGGGCTATGTCCATGTGCGCTTGCGCCAGCCCTACGAAGCCCTGTACCAGGCGGACCAGGCGCTGGCGATCGCGCCTGGCACGCCCTATGTGCTGCGCGAATACATCGACGCGCTCAGCCGCGCGCGACTGGCGCAACCGGCGCTGGCCCTGGCGCGCCAGCATCCAGATCTGTTCGACGCCGCGCAACTGCGCCGCCTGGAAGGCGACGCGCTGGCCCAGCAAGTGCGGCTGGCCGCCATGCCCACGCGCGGCGAAGCCGATCGTTTCGCCATCGCCGATCGCGTGCTGGCGCGTTATGACGCAGTGATCCCCGCCTGGCAGGCCCTGGGCGAGGCAGCGCGCGCCGACGTGCGGCGCGCGCGTATCGACCGGCTGCACGCGCTGCATGCCCGGGTCCGCATGGCCGACCTGGTGCGCGAGTACGAAGCGCTGCTGGCCGAGGGCGTCAGCGTGCCGCGCTATGCCCTGAACGACGTGGCCGCGGCCTATCTGTATCTGCGCCAACCGGAAAAGGCTCGCGACCTCTACCGCCAGGTCGGCGCCAACGGCGCCAATCGCGACGACGATGCCGAAGACCGCCTCAGCACCGAGACCGGCCTGTACTACGCGCTGGCCGAGACCGAGGAATTCGACCAGACCGGCGCCGTCACCGACGCCCTTGGCGCGGGCTACGCTCCCTGGCTCTATTACAAGGGCCAGGCCACCCGCAATCCCAACGATCTCAAGCTGGAAAGCGAGCAGACCGTGGCTGCGGCGCGTCTGCAGGCCGACGACACCGTGGCCGCCGAGCAGCGCCTGGCGGACATGGTGGCCAACGCGCCCAATAATTCCAGCCTGCGCGCCGACCTGGCCGCGGTGATGCGCCGACGCGACCAGCCGCGCGCCTCCGAGCGCCAGCTGAAACTGGCCGAGACCCTGGCGCCGCGCGCCCTGTCGGTCGAGAATGGTCAGGGCTTCACCGCGCTGGACCTGCAGGAATGGCGCCAAGCCGAGGCGCTGTCGGCCGACACCCTGACGCGCGCGCCCGAAAACCTGACCAGCCGCCGCCTGGCGCGCGAATGGGAAGTCCACAACAAGGCCGAATTGCGCATCAGCGGCTATCGCGGCCTGGCGTCGGACAGCCCGGTCAACGGCAACGGCGACTTCGGCATCGACGCGGTGCTGTACTCCCCGCCTATCGACTACAACTGGCGCGCCTTCGGCGGCGGCGGCTACGCCAGCGGCGACTTCGAGGAAGGCCGCGGCACCTACCGCTGGCTGCGCACCGGCGTCCAATGGCGCGGCCGCGATCTGACGGTTGAAGGCGAGGTGTCGACCCACAGCTATGGCCACGGCGTCAAACCCGGTCTGCGCCTGTCGGCCGCCTACGACATCGACGACCACTGGCAGGTGGGCGGCTCGGGCGAGGTGCTATCGCGCGACACGCCGCTGCGCGCCTTGACCAATGACATCAAGGCCAACCGCTTGAGCGGCTTCGTGCGCTGGCGCGCCAACGAGCGGCGCGAATGGACCCTGTCGCTGGCGCCGTCGCGCTTTAGCGACGGCAACCAGCGCTGGGAGCTGGGCCTGGACGGACGTGAGCGCGTCTATACCGCGCCGCACCTGAAGGCAGACCTGGAACTGGAACTGTCGTCGCAGCGCAATACGCGCGACGACGCGCCGTACTACAACCCGCGCTCGGACCTGATGATCCTGCCGGGCGCGCGCGTCACGCATACGCTGTACCGCCGCTATGAAACCGCCTGGGAACAGATCGGCACGGTTGGCGCCGGCACCTACACCCAGCAGGGCTACGGCACCGGCGGCGTCATCGCCCTGGGCTACGGCCAGCGCTACCGCGCCAACGACGTGCTCGACATGGGCGCGATGATCACCGGCATCAGCCGCCCCTATGACGGCCAGCGCGAGCGCGAACTGCGCATCGTGTTCGACCTTGCCTACCGCTTCTGAGACCGCCATGCTGCTCAAGCTCCCCATCCGACTCCTGCTGGCGGCCCTGCTGCTGCTGATCATCCTGGCGCTGACCGCCTGCGCCAAGGACATCCCGGTCTACACCCCGCCGTCGGCGCGGCCCGTGGCCGCCGCCGAAAAACCCTGGGTGCCCGGGAATTTCCTGGCCCTGGCCTATCACGACGTCGAGGACGAAGACCCCGACCAGGCCTTTCTGAGCGTGCGCACCGACCGCCTGGTCGACCAGTTGGCCTGGCTGCGCGAGAACGGCTACCAGGCCGTCTCGGTCGACCAGATCCTGGCCGCGCGTCAGGGCGGCCAGGCCCTGCCCGAACGCGCCGTGCTGCTGTCGTTCGACGACGGCTACCGCAGCTTCTACACCCGCGTGCTGCCGATCCTGAAAGCCTATCGCTGGCCGGCGCTGCTGGCCCCGGTCGGCACCTGGATGGACACCCCGGCGGACAAACGGGTCGATTTCGGCGGCAGCCTGGAACCGCGCCAGCGCTTCCTGAACTGGGACGAAGTGCGCGCCATATCGCAATCCGGCCTGGTCGAGATCGCCGCGCATACCGACGCCTCGCACTATGGCGCGCTGGCCAATCCGCAGGGCAATACCGAACCGGCCGCGGCGATCCGCACCTATGACGCCAAGACCGGCCGCTACGAGTCCGAGGCCGAATTCCAGGCCCGCATGGGTAGCGACGTGCGCGCCATCAGCCGCAAGATCGAACAGGTCACCGGCAAAAAGCCGCGCGTCTGGGTCTGGCCCTACGGCGCCGAAGGCGGCAGCACGCTGCGCATCGCCGCCGACAACGGCTACCAATTGGCGCTGACGCTGGAGGACGGCCCCGCCCGGCTGGCGCGCCTGATGTCCACCCCGCGCATGCTGCTGGCCAGCGACCCCGCGCTCAAACCCTTCGCCAACAGCGTTGTCGGCATGGAAGCCACGCCAGTCATGCGGGTGGCCCACGTCGACCTGGACTATGTCTACGACCCCGACCCGGCGCAGACCGAGCGCAACCTGGGCGAGTTGGTGCAGCGCATCCTCGACATGCAGATCAACACCGTGTTCCTGCAGGCATATTCCGATCCCGTCGGCGACGGCCTGGTGCGTTCGGTGTACTTCCCCAACCGCTGGCTGCCGGTGCGCGCCGACCTGTTCAACCGCGTCGCGTGGCAGTTGCACAACCGCGCCGACGTCACCGTGTACGCCTGGATGCCGGTGCTGGCCTTCGACCTGGACGCGTCAATCCCGCGCGTCACCCGCTGGCAGCCTGACGGCGCCGCGGCGCGCCCCGATCCCGACCAGTACCGTCGCCTGTCGCCGTTCGACGCCACCGCGCGGGCGCGCATCGGCGACCTGTATGAAGACCTGGCGCGCCACGCCATCTTCGACGGCATCCTGTTTCACGACGATGCCGTGCTGTCCGACTTCGAGGACGCCAGCCCCGCCGCGCTGGACGCTTACCGCGCCGCCGGCCTGCCCGGCGACATCGCCCGATTGCGCGCCGACCCGGACACACTGCAGCGCTGGACCCGCTTGAAGAGCCGCGCCCTGATCGACTTCACGGCCGAACTGACCGCACGCGTGCGCGCCGTGCGCGGCCCACAGATCAAGACCGCCCGCAACCTCTTCGCGATGCCGATCCTGGAGCCGCATTCGGAAACCTGGTTCGCGCAAAACCTGGACGACTTCCTGGGCGCCTATGACTGGACCGCGCCCATGGCCATGCCGTTGATGGAGAACGTGCCCAAGGGCCAGGAAAACGCCTGGCTCGACCGGCTGGTCGACACCGTCGCCCAACGCCCCGGCGCGCTCGACCGTACTGTGTTCGAGCTGCAGGCGCGCGACTGGCGCACCGGCCCCGGCCGCCCCGAGGCCACGCCCGTCGACACCGCCGTGCTGGCCGGCTGGATGCAGCGTCTGCAACTGCGCGGCGCCCGCAGCTTCGGCTACTACCCCGATGACTTCTCGCAGGACCAGCCCCGGTTGCAAGGCATCCGGCCCGCCCTCTCCAATGCGTGGTATCCCATCCGATGATCGACCGTCTGATTGCCCTGATTATCCTGCTGGCGGTGCTCGGCGCGCCGTTCGGCTTCACCCTGATGCTGACCAGCCAGGCGCTGCTGGGCTTCGTCTTCTTCTACCCGCTGTTCATGTCCGGCATGTGGATGGCCGGCGGCCTGTACTTCTGGTGGCACTGGGAACGGCGCTGGCAGTGGGGCCCCGATTCGACGCCGCCGGCCCTGGCCGGCAACCCGCTGGTGTCGATTCTGGTGCCCTGCTACAACGAGGCCGACAACGGCGAGGAAACCTTGCTGGCGGCGTTGAACCAGCGCTATCCGCACGTCGAAGTCATCGCCATCAACGATGGCTCCAGCGACAGCACCGGGCCGATGCTGGACCGCCTGGCCGCCGATCACCCGCGCCTGCGGGTGGTACACCTGGCGCAGAACCAGGGCAAGGCCATGGCGCTACGCATGGGCGCATTGGCCGCGCGCAGCGAATACCTGGTCTGCATCGACGGCGACGCAGTGCTCGATCCGGACGCGGCCGCCTACCTGGTGGCGCCGCTGATCGACAACCCGCGCGTCGGCGCAGTCACCGGCAACCCGCGCATCCGCACCCGCTCGACCCTGATCGGGCATGTCCAGGTGGGCGAATTCTCGTCCATCATCGGCCTTATCAAACGCACCCAGCGGGTCTACGGCCAGGTCTTCACCGTCTCGGGCGTGGTCGCGGCCTTCCGCCGCGCGGCGCTGGACCGGGTCGGCTACTGGAGCCTGGACATGATCACCGAGGACATCGACATCAGCTGGAAGCTGCAGCGCGACCACTGGTCGATCTTCTACGAGCCGCGCGGCCTGTGCTGGATTCTGATGCCGGAAACGCTGCGGGGGCTGTGGAAACAGCGCCTGCGCTGGGCCCAGGGCGGCGCCGAGGTATTTCTGAAGAACCTGCGCTCGATCTGGAACTGGCGCCATCGCCGCCTGTGGCCGCTGATGGCGGAATTCTGCCTGTCGACCGCCTGGGCGTTCGCCTTCGGCATCTCGGTGCTGCTGTGGCTGGTCAGCCAGTTCGTGGCCCTGCCCAACAACATGCACATCGCCAGCCTGATGCCTCCCGCCTTCACCGGCATGATGCTGGCGGTGGTCTGCCTGCTGCAGTTCGCCATCAGCATCCTGATCGATCGCCGCTATGAACCCGGCCTGGGGCGCGCGCTGTACTGGGTCATCTGGTATCCGCTGGCCTACTGGATGGTGAGCCTTTTCACCACGCTGGTCAGTTTCCCCAAAGTCATGCTGCGCAAGCAGGCCGAGCGCGCGCGCTGGACCAGCCCCGACCGCGGCATCAAATCACCGGACGCATCATGATCATCACCACCAAACGCTCGCGCGCGGGCTATCTGTTCGACCTGCTGCTGACCGCCCTTGGCTGGATCGCGTTCATCTACCTGTTTGGCGCCGGCATCGCCGCGATCCTGCGCGGCGCCGCCAGCGGTCCCCAGGCGCCACTGTGGCCGACCTTCCTGCCCACGCTGCACACGCTGGGCAGCTACGCCGCGCTGGCCCTGCTCAACGCCGCCGTGCTGGTGGCCTGGGCGGTCTACAACCATCTGCGCTTTGCCGGCAAGGACCGGCGCCAGCCGATCGCGCCGCTGGATGATCGGCGGCTGGCCACGAGCTTCGCTGTCACGCCGCGCCAGATCACGCAACTGCGGGCCGCGCGGATCGCCGTCATCCACCATGGCGGCGATGGCCAGATCCAGGCGATCGAAATGGGCCGCCCGCACTTGGCCACGGTGCCCGCAACCGCCCACCCGGCGGCCTGAGCGGCCGGGCCGCGCGCGGCGCTGCCCCGGCCACGGCTACAGGCCGCGCTCCGCCCCCCCGGCCTCAGGCGCGCTTGCGCTCGATGTCCGGCAGCAACACCGCGACGATGCCCAGCAGCGGCAGATACGCGCACACCTGGTACACATGGCCGATGCTGGTGGCATCGGCCAGCTTGCCCAGCGCCGCCGCGCCCAACCCGCCCATGCCGAAAGCGAAGCCGAAGAACAGCCCGGCGATCATGCCGACCTTGCCCGGCACCAATTCCTGCGCATACACGACGATGGCCGAAAAGGCCGACGCCAGCACCACGCCGATGATCGCCACCAGCACCCCGGTCCAGAACAGATTGGCGTGCGGCAGCATCAGCGTGAACGGCGCCACGCCCAGGATCGACACCCAGATCACGATCTTGCGGCCGATGCGGTCGCCCACCGGCCCGCCCACCACCGTGCCCACCGCCACCGCCGCCAGGAACAGGAACAGGTACAGTTGCGCCTCGCGCACCGACAGCGCGAATTTGTCGATCAGGTAGAACGTGAAATAGCTGTTCAGGCTGGCCAGGTAAAAGTACTTGGAGAACACCAGCAGTCCCAGCACGCCCAGCGCGCCCAGCACCTGGTTGCGCGTCAGGCCATTGCCCGCGCCCTCGCGCCGCGGGCGCGGCGCGAGGCGCACCCGATTGGCGCCGTACCAGCGTCCAATGCCGGTCAGCACCACGATGCCCAACAACGCCGCCAGCGAGAACCAGGCCACGCTGCGCTGGCCATGCGGGATGATGAACAACGCCGCCAGCAGCGGCCCCATTGCCGAGCCGACATTGCCGCCCACCTGGAACAGCGACTGCGCCAGCCCATGGCGCCCCCCCGAAGCCATGCGCGCCACCCGCGACGATTCCGGATGAAACACCGACGAGCCCGTGCCCACCAGCACCGCCGCCACCAGCAGCCAGCCGAACGACGGCGCCACCGACAGCAGCAGCAGACCCGCCAGCGTGAAGCCCATGCCCACCGGCAGCGAGTACGGCTTGGGATTGCGGTCGGTGTAGAAACCGATGAACGGCTGCAGCAGCGATGCCGCCAACTGGTACACCAGCGTAATCAGGCCGATCTGCGCGAACGACAGGCTGAACGAGTCCTTCAGCATCGGATAGATGGCCAACAGGATCGACTGGATCATGTCGTTCATCAGGTGCGCCACGCTGATGGCGCCCAGCACCGTGAAGGCGGTGGCAGGGTCGCCGACCGCCGGCTGTGGCGCCGGAGCGGCGGCATCGGGCAAGGCGGTGGCGGAGGTCTGGGGTGGATTCATGGTGGATAAACCGGCGGGAGGGAAAACAAGGCCCGGCACCGCACCGGACCTTGCCAGTGTAGGAAGGATGCCCCGGCCCCGACTGACAATTTTCGTCGGGAAAGTGACAAAATAGCGCCATGACAACCTTGAGTCCGACACCCGATCCCTGTCGGAAGTGACACCATGCCCACCCGTCCCGCGCGCCTCGACCCGGCCCGCAGCATCGACGCCCAGGACTATCAACATCGCCCCCGCAGCGTGACGGCGATGGCCAAGGAATTCCCCGCCGGCGCCCGCACCGGCGCCCATTCGCACCCGCGCGCCCAGCTCATCTATGCCGTCGAGGGCGTGATGCGCGTCACCACCCCCAGCGGCTTCTGGGCACTGCCGCCGCTGCGCGCCCTGTGGGTGCCGGCTGGCGTGCCGCACGGCGTCGACATGGTCGGCGCGGTCTCGATGCGGTCGCTCTACATCCAGGCCGACGCGGCGCGGGCCTACTGGCCGCAATGCCAGGTGATCGAGGTCAGCGGGCTGCTGCGCGAACTGATCCTCGCCCTGACCGCCGAGCCCATCGACTACCCGCTGGGCGGCCGGGCCGAACAGGTGGCCGCGTTGATCCTGTCCGAGCTGGCCGCCGCCCGGGTCGTGCCGTTCCAGATCCCGTGGCCGCGCGACCGGCGTCTGCAGATCATCTGCGAAGCCATCCTCGACCGGCCCGGGCTGCAACGCGGCATCGAGGACTGGGGCAGCGAGGTCGGCGCCAGCGCGCGCACCTTGATCCGGTTGTTCCAGGCTGAATTGGGGCTGAATTACCGACAGTGGGTGCAACAGGTGCGCCTGGCCGACGCGGTCTGCCGCCTGTCGCTGGGGGTGCCGGTGGCGCGCATCGCCACCGACCTGGGCTACCGCAGCGCCAGCGCCTTCAGCGCCATGTTCCATCGCGCCCTGGGCGCGCCGCCGCAACGCTACCTGCGGGCGGCCGCCGCATGACAGCTGCAACCGGCCTTGCCGTTTGTCACGGCGCGCAATACATTTCAGCGCGCGCTTGCCGCGTGGCGCCGCGCAAAACCCGCGCCGCGCGTAGGCGCTGCCCTGTCCCCATATGCTTTGCCCGAGGCCAGAACCGTCCCCCCGGGCAATTTTGGTTACCGAAACCTTCTGGCCGGGTCGCCGGTCTATAGCGTTCTGCCCTAGAATCGCCAGCAATGAGCACCCCCCAGCACTCCTCCGCCACCCCGGGCGGCAAATCGGGCTTTCCCTGGAAACGACTCCTGATCAAGGCCGGCGCCGCCGCCGCCGGCCTCGGCGTCTGCGGGGCGCTGTTGTTCGGCCTGGCGCTGGCGCTGGCCTGGCCCAGCCTGCCCGACCTGCACGCCATGACCGACTACCGGCCACGCGTGCCCCTGCGCATCTATACCGCCGACAAGGTCCTGATCGGCGAATATGGCGAAGAGCACCGCAACGTGCTGCGCTTCGACGAAATCCCGGCGGTGATGCGCCAGGCGGTGCTGGCGGCCGAGGACGACCGCTTCTACCAGCACGGCGGCGTCGACTGGATGGGCATGGCGCGCGCCGTGCTCGTCAACCTGGTCAAGCAATCCAAAACCCAGGGCGGCAGCACCATCACCATGCAGGTGGCGCGCAATTTCTACCTGTCGTCCGAGAAAACCTACTCGCGCAAGTTCTATGAACTGCTGCTGACCTACAAGATCGAGTCGGAGCTGACCAAGGACCAGATCCTGGAGCTCTACATGAACCAGATCTACCTGGGCCACCGCGCCTACGGCTTCGCCGCCGCCGCGCGCACTTACTTCGGCAAGCCGCTGGCGGACGTCACGCCGGCCGAGGCCGCGATGCTGGCCGGCATTCCCAAGGCCCCCTCACGCTTCAATCCCATCACCAACTTCCCGCGCGCCGAGATCCGCCAGCACTACGTGCTGGGCCGCATGAAAGCGCTGGGCTACCTGACGCCGGAGCAGGCCGACGAGGCGCTCAAGCAGCATCTGGTCATCCGCGGCGCCGATGGCGCCAGCACCCGCGGCTTCGCCATCCATGGCGAATACCCCGCCGAACTGGCGCGCCAGCTGATGTACGGGGTGTTCCAGGAGCAGACCTACTCCAAGGGCATCGACGTCTACACCACGATCAACGCCAAGGACCAGGAAGCCGCCTACCGCGCCGTGCGCGAGGGCGTGCTGGACTACACCCGGCGCGCGCCCTATCCCGGACCGGAAGACCGCATCGACCTGCCCGATGGCATCGAGAAAGACGCCACCGCGTTCGACGACCTCCTCGACGGCGTGCAGGAAAAGACGCCCGACAGCGAAGACCTGCTCACCGCCGTGGTGCTGGCCGCCAGCCCGCAGGAAGTGACCGTGGCGCGCAGCGCGCGCGAGATCATCACCATCTCCGACAAGAAGGCGCTGGCGGTGGTGGCGCGTGCCCTCAGCCCCAAGGCCAGCGACAGCCTGCGCCTGCAGCGCGGCTCGGTGGTCTACATCCACAAGAACGGCGACGGCTGGGAAATCATCAACATGCCGGCGCTGCAGGCGGCGCTGGTGTCGATGGTGCCGCAGGACGGCGCCATCCGCGCCATGATCGGCGGCTTCGACTACAACCGCGGCACCTTCAACCGCGTCACGCAGGCCTGGCGCCAGCCTGGCTCGAACATCAAGCCATTCGTGTACGCGGCGGCGCTGGAACGCGGCCTGACGCCCGCCACCCAGGTCTCCGACCAGCCCTTCATGCTGACCGCCGCCCAGACCGGCTCGAAAGCCTGGCAGCCCAAGAACGATGGCAACCACTACGAGCCGATGCTGACGCTGCGCCAGGGCCTGTACAAGTCCAAGAACATGGTCACCATCCGCATCCTGCAGGCCATCGGCCCGCAGTACGCGCAGGACTACCTGACCCGCTTCGGCTTCGACAAGGCCCGCTGGCCGGCGGTGCTGCCGCTGGGCCTGGGCGCCGGCGGCGCCACGCCGTTGCAGGTGGTCAACGGCTACAGCGTGTTCGCCAACGGCGGCTACCGGGTCACGCCCTACCTCATCGACAAGGTCACCGACCGCTCGGGCAACGTGCTGATGCAGGCCCAGCCCGTGGTTGCCGGCGACGCCGCCGCGCGCGCCATCGACCCGCGCACCGCCTGGGTCATGGACGACATCCTGCGCGGCGTCACCGTCAACGGCACCGCGGCGCGCGCGCACCAGGTGCTCAAGCGCAACGACATCGGCGGCAAGACCGGCACCACCAACGACGCGGTCGACGTCTGGTTCTCGGGCTTTACCCCGACCCTGGCGACCACGGTCTGGATGGGCTTTGACCAACCCAAGTCGCTGGGCTCCAACGAATTCGGCAGCGGCCTGGCGCTGAGCACCTGGCTCGACTACATGCAGCCCGTGCTCAAGGGCGTGCCGGAGGCCAAGCCCGCGCCGCGCCCCGACGGCCTGCTGGTCGACAACGGCGAATACTATTTCTCCGAATTCCCGCCCGGCCAGGCGGTGGCCTCGCTCGACCTGTCCAGCGGCGATCCGCTGACCGATTTCCTCAATAACAACCGCTCCACCGACGGCGTCGACAACTCGGTGCGGCCACTGCCCACGCCGGGCGCGACCCAGGCGCCGGTGGCGCAGCCGATTCCGGTGCCGGCCGCCGGCGGCCCGGCGGGCGGCGGCAATCCGCCGATCCCCCCGATCCCGGTGCCGCGCGTCGAATCCGATCCGGCCCGCGGCGCCAGCGCCAGCGCCGTCACCAGCGTCGGGCCGCTGGCCGCGCGGCCACTCTAGGCAAGGCATCGCCGCCCGGCATGCAACGGGGCGCCCGATTCGGGCGCCCCGTTGCACATCCGGCGTCGCGGGCGCCGCTATCCGGGCTCGGCCAGCGGCGGCTCGGTCACCACCGGGCGCGGCCAGGCCTGCAGCGAGTCCAGGTCCAGGAACGTGAAATAACCGTCCTTCCAGCCCTCGGTATCGATGTGGAAGACGTTGCCCAGCGCCAGCGGCGCGGCCACTGGCGTATGGCCCGCCACCACCGCGCGTACCCCGCGCACGCCGGTGCGGTCGAGCAGCCGCAGCCGCTCGCGCGACCATTGGCAGGTCGCGCTGGTGCGCTTGTAGCGATCCTGCAGCGCCGATTCCAGACGCGGCCAGAACAGCACCGGGCAATCGGCATGCAACAGCCCCACCGCGCCAGCCGCGGTTTCCACTTCGATCGCGATCGGCAGTTGACCGAACGCTTCGGCATAGACCTGCTGACGATCAGCCGGCAGATCCAGGAACCAGCCGCCGCCGTAGCCGCGCCAGTTCACCACGTCCACCTGGCCGGTACGCACGTGGCGCACCGCATAATCCTCGTGGTTGCCCTGCACCGCGTAGAACCAGGGTTGCGCCAGCCAATCGAGCGCGGCCTCGCTCTCGGGCCCCCGGTCAACCAGGTCGCCCACGGAAAACAGCCGGTCGCGGCTGGCGTCGAACCCCATCCGCGCCAGGCTGTCGCGCAGCCGGCTGAAACAGCCGTGCACGTCGCCCACCGCGAAATCCCGGCCCTGTTCGTTACGCGGTACTTTCAGAAAACGTTGCTGCATGATGGTCCAGCCCGCCCAATCGGGCTCAGGTTCCTTTTTAACCCGCTTTTATCCGCTCCCGATGACACCGCCCTGGCAATCCTCGCACTGTCATTACTGCAATACGTTACGCGAATCGCTATTATTCGTGATAAGGTTCCGCCTTTCCCCCAGCCATCCCGCCAGGGCCGCCGCCCCGCCGTCGCCATGACCGCCGCCTCCACCATCAAAACCTGGTACCTGGTCCACAAATGGACCAGCCTGGTCTGTACGATCTTCCTGCTCGTCATCTGCCTGACCGGCCTGCCGCTGGTGTTCCACCACGAGATCGAGCACTGGCTCGACGACGGCAAACCCCTGTCCGACGTACCGGCTTCGACGCCCCCCGCCAATCTCGACCGGCTGGTCGAGCGCGCCAAGTCCATGTACCCCGGCGAAGTGGTCGACTACCTGTTCTTCGACCCCGACGAACCCCAGGTCTATGTCGGCATGGCCAAGCACCCCGGCGACGGCCAGGTCTCCGGCCACGCCGTGCGCATGGATGGCCGCACCGGCGACGTGCTGCTCGACGGCCCGCTGTACACCGAGGACAAATTCTCGTTCATGGGCATCATGCTGGCCCTGCACGTCGACCTGTTCGCCGGCCTGCCGGGCGAACTGTTCCTGGGCTTCATGGGCCTGCTGTTCTGCATCGCCATCGTCTCCGGCGTGGTGCTCTACGGCCCCTTCATGAAGAAGCTGGAATTCGGCACCGTGCGCGCCGGCCGCTCCACCCGCCTCAAATGGCTCGACCTGCACAACCTGCTGGGTATCGTGACCCTGGTGTGGGCCTTCGTGGTGGGCATTACCGGCGTCATCAACGAACTGTCGACGCCGCTGTTCCGGCTGTGGCAATCGACCGAACTGGTGCGCATCCTCGAACCCTACAAGGGCCAGGGCGTGCCAGCCGAACTGTCATCGGCCCAGGCCGCGGCGGACACCGCGCGCAAGGCCCTGCCCGGCAACGAAGTGTCGTTCATCGCCTTCCCCGGCAACGCCTTCGGCAGCCCGCATCACTACATCACCTGGATGCGCGGCGACACCCCGCTGACCTCCAAGATGAACACGCCCGTCCTGATCGACGGCCGCAGCGGCGAACTCACCACCATCGCCCGGATGCCGTGGTACCTGACCGCCCTGGAACTGTCGCGGCCGCTGCACTTCGGCGACTACGCGGGGCTGCCGCTCAAGATCATCTGGGCCGTGCTCGACCTGATCACCATCGTGGTGCTGGCCAGCGGCCTCTATCTGTGGCTGGCGCGGCGCCGCGCCACCGAAGCGCGCATCGCCGAACTGGTGCGCAAGCACCAGGCCGCCGCCCCGCAACGGAGCCCCGCATGAACAGGCAACCTGCGCGCGGCTTCCTGTTCGTCTGGGGCGTGCCGCTCCTGCTGGGCGCGCTCAGCGTCTTCGGCCTGCTGGCCGCGCTGCTGGGCACCGGCGGCTGGCACTGGGCCTCGTGGATCGCGCTGACCGTCCTGCTGGGCGTCATCGCGCGCTACTGGGTCTTCCCGCCCCGCCGACCCGGGGCATAGGCGCGGCGGCCGCGCGCCACGCTCGCGGCCACCGCGCAGCACGCGGGCTACTTGCCGAATTTCTCGGGATCGGGGCCCAGCCGCGGACCTTCCTCGATGGCATCGATGGCCGCCATGTCGGCGCCCGACAGTTCAAAATCGAACACGTCGATGTTCTCGCGGATGCGCGCCGGCGTCACCGACTTCGGAATCACGATCAGATCGTGCTGCAGATGCCAGCGCAGCGTCACCTGAGCCGGCGACTTGCCGTGCTTGCGCGCCAGTTCCAGGATCGTCTTGTCCTCGGTGATCCTGCCCTGCGCCAGCGGGCTCCATGATTCCGTGGCGATGCCGTGCCTGGCATGGAAGGCACGCAAGTCGCGCTGCGCGAATCCGGGGTGCAACTCGATCTGATTGACAGCCGGCGTGACGCCGGTCGCATCGATCAGACGCTCCAGGTTGGCCTGGGTGAAATTGGACACGCCGATGGAACGGGCGCGGCCGTCTTCCTTCATCTCGATCATGGCGCGCCAGGCCTGGACGAACTGCTCGCTGCCGGCCACCGGCCAGTGAATCAGATACAGGTCCACGTAGGCCAGGCCGAGCTTCTCCAGGCTTTCGTCCATCGCCTTGTGCGCCGCGTCGTAGCCATGCCTGTCGTTCCACAGCTTGGTGGTGATGAACAGATCCTTGCGCGCCACGCCCGCCGCGCGCAGCCCGGCGCCCACGCCGGATTCATTGCCGTAGATCGCCGCGGTGTCCACCGAACGGTAACCCGCCGCCAGCGCTTCCTTGACGCTGGCGGCGGCCTGGTCGTCGGGCACTTGCCACACCCCCAGGCCCAATTGCGGAATCTTGCCGCCGTCGTTCAGTTTCACTGTGGGTACTTTCGCCATATGACCCTCCGAAAAGCTTGCGACGCGAGGCCCGCGCGGCGAAAACGCGCCGGGTCGCGCGACCAGGAATACTGCCGGGCGTAATCCCTGGTCTACGGTTGATGACGGGCCCGCCCGCTGCGCCCGTACTGAATTAACGATGCGAAAATCGGATGGAAAACCCCTGGAAATGGTGCATCCATCCCAGGGGTTTTCAGCTAGATCATAGCGCCGGTGCCGGATAATGGCCCTGAAACCCGGTCCGCGCGCCCCGCGCGGGCCCGTCCCGCTGCGCCATCCCGTCCATGTCCTCACCCGATTCCCGCTCCGCCGGCCGCGGTGGCCTGGCCACCCTGCGCACCCTGTTCCCCTACCTCTGGCCGCCCGGCCAGGCGGGACTGAAGGCGCGCGTGGTGGCCGCCCTGCTCTGCCTGTTCGCCGCCAAGGCGGCCACCGTCTACGTGCCAGTGATCTACAAGCACGCCATCGACGCCCTGGGCCAGGGCGCGCCGGGCCACGTGACCGTGCCGCTGGGCCTGATCCTGGCCTACGGCGGCGCGCGCGTCCTGTCGCTGCTGTTCTCGGAACTGCGCGATGCGCTCTTCGCCCGCGTCGGCCAGCACGCCATCCGCTCGGTCGGCCTGCGCATCTTCCGCCACCTGCATGGCCTGGCGCTGCGCTTTCACCTGACGCGCCAGACCGGCGGCCTGACCCGCGCCATCGAACGCGGCACCAAGGGCATCCAGACGCTGTTGTCGTTCCTGCTGTTCAATATCCTGCCGACCTTCTTCGAGATCGGGCTGGTCTGCATCGTGCTGTGGAAGATGTTCGACGGCTGGCTGGCGCTGGCCACCGGCGCCACGGTGATCCTGTACATGGCCTACACCCTGGCCGTCACCGAATGGCGCGCCAAGTTCCGCCGGCAGATGAACGAAACCGACTCCGAGGCCAACACCAAGGCCATCGAGAGCCTGCTGAACTACGAGACGGTCAAGTACTTCGGCAACGAGGAACACGAAGCGCGCCGCTACGATGCCTCGCTCACCCGCTACGAACGCGCCGCGGTGCGCAGCCAGGTCAGCCTGTCGATCCTGAATGTCGGTCAGGCCGTCATCATCTCGGCCGGCCTGACGCTGGTGATGTGGATGGCCGCCAACGGCATCGCCGAGGGCCGCCACACCCTGGGCGACTTCGTGCTGGTCAACACCTACCTGCTGCAGCTCTACTCGCCGCTGAGCTTCTTCGGCTTCATCTACCGCGAGATCAAGCAGGCCATGATCGACATGGAACGCATGTTCGAGCTGCTCGGCCAGGACCGCGAAGTGGCCGACCGCCCCGGCGCGCAGCCGCTGCGCGTGGCCGGCGGCGCGGTCGAATTCCGCGACGTGCGCTTCGGCTACGACGAACGCCGACCCATCCTCAAGGGCGTGAGCTTTACGCTGCCGGCCGGCAAGACGCTGGCCGTGGTTGGCACCTCGGGCGCGGGCAAGTCCACCATCGCGCGGCTGCTGTTCCGCTTCTACGACGCCGATGCCGGCGCCATCCTAGTCGACGGCCAGGACGTGCGCGACGTCTCCCAGGCCAGCCTGCGCGCCGCCATCGGCGTGGTGCCGCAGGACACCGTGCTGTTCAACGACACCATCCGCTACAACATCGGCTACGGCCGGCCCGGCGCGTCCGACGCCGAGATCGAGCACGCGGCCCGGCTGGCGCACATCCACGCCCTGATCATGGCCATGCCCGACGGCTATCAGACCATGGTGGGCGAGCGCGGGCTCAAACTGTCCGGCGGCGAAAAACAGCGTGTCGCCATCGCCCGCACCCTGCTCAAGGACCCGGCCATATTCCTGTTCGACGAAGCCACCAGCGCGCTCGATACCCGCACCGAGCGCGACATCCAGGCCAACCTGCGCGAAGTCAGCCGCGGCCGCAGCACGCTCATCATCGCCCACCGCCTGTCCACCGTGGCCGACGCCGACGAGATCCTCGTGCTCGAGGACGGCCGCATCGCCGAACGCGGCCGCCACGCGCAACTGCTGGCGGCGGGCGGCCTGTATGCCGCCATGTGGGCGCGGCAGCAGGAAAACGGCGCCGCGCCCGCGGATTGACAAGGCCCGCCCCCCTGTCCGAAGATCGCACCCTTTGCTTCCAAGGCCATCCATGCAGGATTCCCGTACCGCTCCCGAAGTCCGCGTCTGCGCCGCCACCGACCTGGTCAACGGCGGGCTCGGCGTCAAAGTGCCGGTCACCGACAGCGCGGGCCGGACCACGGCGTTCTTCGTGCGCTACCAGGACCGGGTGCACGGCTATCTGAACCGCTGCGCCCACGTTGGCGTCGAACTCGATTGGGAAGGCAGCTTCTTCACCCGCGCCGGCGATCTGATCATGTGCGCCCGCCACGGCGCCACCTACCAGCCCGACACCGGCCTGTGCGTCGGCGGCCCCTGCAAGAATGGCCGCCTTACCGTGCTGACGGTCGAGGAACGCGACGGCGCCGTCTACTGGCTGCCCGGCGGCAAAATCCAGCCGCTCGCCGCCGAAGGCTAGCCTTCAGGCGCGGGCCGGCTCGGCCACCTGCGCCGGCTCGGCGCGGTCGGCGTAGCGCCGCGCCAGCACCGCGCAGACCATCAACTGCATCTGGTGGAAAATCATCAGCGGCAGCACCACGATACCCATCTGCGACGTGCCGAACAGCACCGTGGCCAGCGGAATCCCTGACGCCAGCGACTTCTTCGAGCCGCAGAACACCAGCGTGATCTCGTTCTCCTTGGACAGTCCGAGCTTGCGGCTGCCCCAGGTCGTGACCAGCAGCACCGTGCCCAGCAACAGGGCATTGACCAGCACCATGGTGGCCAGGTCGATCGCCGGGAACGCATGCCAGATGCCTTGCGCCACCGCCTCGCTGAAAGCGGTGTAGACCGCCAGCAGGATCGAACTGCGGTCCACCTTCGACAGGACCCGGCTGTTGCGCTGCGCCCAGGCGCCGATCCACGGCCGCAGCAGGCTGCCCACCGCGAACGGCAGCAGCAGTTGCACCAGGATGCGGCCGGCATCGGCCAGCCCATGGCCGCCACCCTGGCGATGCAGCAGCACCGCCACCAGCAGCGGCGTCAGCACCGTGCCGAGCAGATTGGAAGCGGTGGCCGCGCAGATCGCGCCCGGCACGTTGCCGCGTGCCATCGAGGTGAACGCGATCGACGACTGCACCGTGGACGACAGCGTGCACACGAAGATCACGCCCAGCCACAGCGACGGCGTCAGCAAACCGGGAAACAGCGCGCGCAGCGTCAGTCCCAACAGCGGAAACAGGATGAAGGTGCAACTCAGGATCAGCGCATGCAAGCGCACGTCCTTGACCCCGGCCACGATCGCATCGGTCGACAAGCGCGCGCCGTGCAGAAAGAACAGCAGCGAAATCGCCACATTGCTGGCCACCATCATGAACGAGGCGCCCTTGCCCACGGCCGGGAAAAAGCTGGCGAACGCCACGGTGGCGATCAGGATGAGCGTGAACGAGTCGGGCAGGAAGCGGCGCATGACGAGAAGTTTCCAGAGAGGTTGCGGAAACTATAGGCGTGCCGCTTGCTATCGTGAAGGCCACTGGTTACTGTAGCTGCTATCGGACTTTCCTATAAGCAGGCCGCCATGCTCAATCCGCTCTGGCTCAAGACATTCGCCACCGCCGCGGGCGCGCCCAGCTTCAGCGAAGCCGCGCGCCGCCTCGGCCTGACCCAGCCCACCGTCAGTGAACACATCCGCCAGCTGGAGCAGTCGTTGAACCGCCGCCTGTTCCTGCGCGACACCCACTCGCTGGCGCTGACCAGCGACGGGCGCAGCCTGCTGGTTCATGCCGAGATCATCCTCGACGCCCACGAGCGGGCCGAACGCCTGTTCGACGTGCCGCGGCTGCGCGGCCGGGTGCGGCTCGGCACCTCCGACGACCTGGCCATGGGGCCCTTGCCCGACGTGCTGGCCGCGTTCCGCCAGGCCCATCCGGAAGTCGAACTGGACATCACCATCGGCGTCACCAGCGATCTCTACCGGCTGCTGGACGACAACGGCCTGGACGTCATGATCGGCAAACGCCGCCGTGGCGACCGCCGCGGCCAGACATTGCACAAAGAGGCGCTACTGTGGCGCGCCAAGGAAGGCCTGCGCATCGCCGCGGACGCGCCGCTGCCCCTGATACTGCTGCGTGAACCCAGCGTCACCCGCGGCCTGGCGCTCGATGCGCTGGCGCGTGCCGGCCGCGGTTGGCAGATCGTCTGCACCAGCACCAGCTACGCCGGCTGTCAGGCGGCCGCCCGCGCCGGGCTGGGCATCACGGTACAGCCCTCGCACCTGTCCACCGCCGGCCTGGCCGCGCCCGCCGGGGTGCCGGCCCTGCCGGCGCTGCCACAGGTGGAATTCATCGTCATCTCGGCGCCCGCGCCCAACCAGCCGACCCGGGCACTGACCGAGATCCTGATGCGCAGCGCGCTGACCTGACACCGTGCGCGGCGTCAGTCCGGCAGGTGATCGGGCACGCCGTCCTCGTCCACCGACTTGACCCGGTCCAGCGCGTTGCGCGCCGCCGACATCGCTTCGACCGCGCCGCGAAAGCGACGCGTGACGAATATCTCGAACGCCTGGCTTTCGGGTTCCTCCACGGCCTCGGCCGCGTCACAGGCCGGCGGCTCGGCCTGCGCGTCAGCGGCCAGGGCCGCCGTCTCCGCCTTCACCGGCAGACGCCGCGTTTCCAGAAAGGCGCGCGCCGGAATGCGCCCCTCGGGTTGGGTCGCGTACGCCACGACGGAAAAACCATTGATGATCTTCTCGGCCATACCGGTTCCTTATAGGCCGCGCCAATGATCGACGCAGCTCGTTGTTAGCGACAACGGCCCCGCATTGGGAAACTTAAGCGCACGTGCAACGGCCCCGATTGATTCGCATCAATCGGGGCCGCGGGATTGCAACGATGCACGCGCGTCTATTTTGTCGACGATATCGCCGGCAGGCGCGCGCGCACGTACTGCGCCACTTGCGTCAACACTTGCGACAGATCGGCGCGCAGCGATTCGAAGCCCGCGTTGCGCTCGCGCGTCGCCTCGTCCATGTACAGGGGCCGACGGATCTCGACCTGCAGGCTGTGCCGGTTCAACGCCGGCTGGCCGATCTGCGCGATCAACTGCACGCCCTTGTAGGGATCGTTGCGCGCCACGGTGTAGCCGCGGTCGCGCAGCGCCGTCTCGATCAGCGCGATGAATTCCGGTTCACAGGTGGTGCCATCGCGATCGCCCAGCACGAAATCGGCCAGCGGATGCGCGCTCTCGCGGCCCAGCCGCTCGTAGGCATCGTTCGGCATCGAGTGCAGGTTCAGGTGCCAGACCGCGCCGAAATCGCGTTGCGCGGTTTCGATGGCCTGCGCCAGCGCCGCGTGATACGGCTCGTAGTACGCCTGGATGCGATGGCGCACTTCGGCCAGCGTCAGCCTGCGGTCATAGATCGGCGTGGCCGGGTCCATGCGGCGCCAGATCAGCCCTTTGCCCAGGCGGGTCTTCTCGCCCGGTTCGAGCGGTTCCGGCCAGGGCTCGGCCAGCAGCTCCGGATCGAGATCGCGCAACGTGCGGTTGGGATCGATGTAGACGCGCGGAAAGTGTGCCGCCACCAGCGTGGCGCCCATTGCCGGCGCCGCCGACCACAAGGCGTCCACGTGCGTGTCCTCGCCCTGGCGCAACTGCGCCAGGCTGGCCACTGCGCCGAAGTCCGCGGGGTAGCGCTCGCCGCTATGCGGCGAATCGCACACCAAAGGCAGCGCGGGCGCGGTCGGGGCATGCACGGAAACGGCTTGGAAATCGGCGGGTGTCATCATCAGTCAGCCTGGATGTTGGCGGCCTTGGCGACTTTGGCGTAACGCGCCAGGGCCTGTTCGATCTGAACCTTGAATTCCTGCGGCGAGGTCGGCATCAGCGTACCACCAACGTCCTCGGCCTTCTTGCGGAATTCCGGGTCGCGCATCGCCGCGCGCACCGCCTGGTTCAGGCGCTCGATCACCGCGGGCGGCGTGCCGGCCGGCGCCACCAGGCCGAACCAGCCGCCGGTGCCCATCTCGGGATAGCCCAGCTCGATATAGGTCGGCACGTCAGGCAGCAACGGCGAGCGCTCGGCGCCCAGCACGGCCAGCGGGCGCAGCTTGCCGCCCAGCACCTGCGGCAGGGTCGAGGACAGGTTGTCGGTGATCGCGTCCACCTGTCCGCCCATCACATCGTTCAGCGCCGGACCCGCGCCGCGGTACGGCACGTGCAGCAGCTTGATGCCGGCCAGCATCATGAAGTTCTCGATGTTCACGTGGCCCAGCGACCCCACCCCGGGCGAAGCGAAGCTGTACTTGTCCGCCTGGCCTTTGGCCAGCGCCACGAACTCGGCCATGTTCTTGGCCGGGACCTGCGGGTTGATGGCGAAGATGCTGGGCACGGCCAGCACGTTGGCGACCGGCTCGAAATCCTTGAGCGGGTCATAGTTCATCCGGCGATAGACGGCCGGATTGGATCCGTGCGTGCTCATCGTCGCCATGCCCAGGGTGTAGCCGTCGGCGGTCGAACGCGCCACCTGCTCCATGCCGAGCGAACCACCGGCGCCGGCCTTGTTCTCGACCACGATGGTCTGCTTCAGGTCGCGGCCGGCATACTCGGCCACCAGGCGCGCCACGATGTCGGTCGAGCCGCCCGCGGCGAACGGCACCACCAGTTTGATGGGACGGGAAGGATAGTCGGCGGCTTGCGCCTGACCGGCAAAAGACAGCACGGCGCAGACGCCGGCGAGCGCGATACGCGCGGAACAGCCGAAAAAGCGGCGGGGCATGGAGCGACTCCGGAAAAGGTGCAGGTCTTGCTGCGAGGCCGCCAGTGTCCGAACTTTACGATCCGCTTTCAAACGACTATATTGCACGCCTTCATTACCAACGCTCATGCTAGGGCGTGGCGACACGGCGCGGCTCCGCCATGGGCAGCCCCGAATAATGGTGCCGCGACCCTGCCCGACCTGCCCGCTCATGCGCCTGCATTCGCCATCGATGTCCGAGCTGCATGCCTTCATGACAGCCGCGCGGCTGGGCAGCTTCACCCTGGCCGCCGAAACGCTCTGCGTGACCCAGGGCGCGATCAGCCGCGCCATCGCCCGGCTCGAAACCCATTTCGGCCAACCGCTGATGCGCCGCAACGCCCATGGTCTGACCCTGACCGAAACCGGCCGCAAGCTCTATGACGGCGGGCTGGCGCCGCTGCAGGCCATCGAGACCCTGAGCGCCGAATTGCGCGCCGACGATCGCCGCCTGCGCCTGACGCTATCCAGCGTGCCGACCCTGGCCAGCGCCTGGCTGGTGCCGCGCCTGCCCGATTTCCACCGCCGCCATCCCGAGATCCAGCTGAGCTTCACGGCCTATCGCCGCAACGAAGACTTCTCCGGCGCCACGCCCGACGCCGCGATCCTGTCGGGCGTCGCCGGGCAATGGCCGGGCTGGCAAGCGGACTACGTGATCGGCCGCGAAATGATCGCCATCTGCAGTCCCTCGCGGCTGGCCGCAAGACGCGCGGCGCATCTGTGGGACACCGCTGCCGGCCTGCTCGGCGAACCCCTGCTGTACCACGCCAATGCCATGGACAACTGGGCGCGCTGGTTCGAGGCTGCCGGGGTGCGGCGCGACGAGCTCAAGCTGGCCAGCGGTTTCGACCAGGTCAGCATCCTGGTGCGCGCCGTAATGGCGGACATGGGCATCGCGGTGCTGCAACGCTGCCTGGTGCAGGACGACCTGCAGGCCGGCCGCGTGGCCGCCCCGTTCCCCGACCTGCGCATCGCCATCGCCCGCGGCTATCACCTGTGTGCCCCCCCGCAACGGCGCGATCACTATGCCCTATCCTGTTTCCGGCAGTGGCTGCTTGATACCGCTGGTCAGGATTCCGACGCCGCGGCTGCCGTCCAGGCCTGATTGCAAGACCGAGCGTTACAAAACAAAACGGGCCCCGACACGGGGCCCGCTGATGACAGGCGGTCTGGCGGCCTCGCGGCCAGGCAGCACGGCGCCTCAGGGCGCCAGCTTGAACCCCAGATCCACGCCCCACTTATCGGTTTCGCGCAACCATTTGGCGCCGCAACTCAAGCAACGGAAGTGGTCTTCGCGGCTTTCCTCGCGGCCTTTCTGCGTCGGGTTGGTGAATCCCTGATGCCCCAGATGGGCATGCGGTGCCACGCCGGCAAGACCGGGGTGGATGCGTTGGCAAGCCAAGCACATAACGCTCATTGATGCTTCCCCACAAACATAGTTACTAAATTGTAAGGGATTTCACCAATGTTTTTCTATTAAAACCTATCGTCGATTAAACAAAAATTGTTAACGGAACAATTAAACAACGACTGGCAACGCCGCCAGGCAGGTCGCCAGATGGTAGGGCGAGGTCGACGGCATATCGGCGCGCGTCACCTCGCCGCCGCCGTCCAGGCATTCGTACCAGCCGCCGTCATGCAGGAAGCGGCCCCGGAAGACGGCCAGCGCCTCGGCCAGCGCCGGCCGATCGTCCAGCACCGCCAGGACCCGCAGGTATTCGGTCTGGGCCCAGATCCGGCGGGTATCGTCCAGCACCGTGCCCCGTTCATCCAGGGCCGCCAGCACTCCCCCCCCATCCACCCCATGGGCGCGGGCCCAATGGACGCCCCGCGGCAGCGACTCGACCAGGTCCAGCCCATCGAACACCTCGGCCGACTCGCGCACCAGCGACAGCCACTCGAACTGGTGGCCCGGCTCGATGCGATTGCCGGCCGTGCCTAGCGGCATTTCGGCAATGCACTGCGTCGGCGCGCTCACGAAGGATTGGGTCATGGCCTGCGCCAGGCCACGCAGGCGCGTGGCGAACAAGGCCGGCTCGGCCACCTGGGCCGCGGCCAGATAGGCCTCGGTCAGGTGCATCATGGGATTCTGCGCCGGTCCGCGCAGCGGCTGGCGCCCGTCCGGGCTCAGGGCGGCGAGGTACAGCCCGTCGCCACCGCGAAAGCGCGCCTCGATGTTCTCGGCCGTGGCCAACAACAATTTGCGCGCATCGGCGTTGCGCGAGCGCCGGAAATACGCGGCGCAGGCGAATACGATGAAAGCGTGGGTATAGAGATCCTGGCTCGCGTCGAGCGGCCGTCCTTGCGCGTCGACGCTGTAGTGCCAACCGCCATGCGTCTCGTCGCGGAACACGCGGCGCAACGACGCGAACAGCCGGTCGGCGTGCGCGCTGGCGGCGGCGCCCGGCGCGCCGGCATAGACATACAACTGGCGCGCGCACGCCATGGCGCGATAGCGCTCGACAGGCAGCGGCGTGCCGGTGGCAGCATCCAGGGATTCGAAGGGCAGACCCAACGCGTCATTGAAACCCCGCCCCATCCACATGGGCAGGATGACGGTGTCGAAATGCTCGCGGAAAGCGTTGATGTGCTCCGCCAGTGCGGAGTTGGTCTGTGCGGCAGTCATCTTGGAACGACGCAGGTCCGATAAGGACCGCTTGTTATGGAGCAGCGACGATAACCGAAATTTCCGCCGCCATCTCTGGAACGTCATCCTGATTGTCATGCGCCACACAGACCGGTACAGCCGTTCAACTTCCTTCGGCGCGGACGCGCCTAGCGGAAGATGTTTTCCTCGACCCAGTTCTGCGCGAAGACTTCCGCGCGATCACGTGCCTCATCCAGAGAGGCGCAGTTGCCCAAGTGGGAAAACGCGGCATCCACTTCGGTGCCGCCCTCAGCCGTTACCGTCAGCAATACGCCATATCCGCCGGTATCCATGGCCGCTGTGGAAACGTCGATCAGTACTTCCTGGTCACGATGCTGCATGTGCTACCTCCCAGTCGGCTACCTAAACGCGTGAACCACGCGTGACGAGGCGGGTGCAGAACTCCCGCGCAATGAATAGACCTGAATTCGTCACGCAAGTTCATCTTACCGGCGGCGCGCAGCGCGCGATACGTCCGGACGCTGCCAAATCGAACAAACCGTCTCAGGAAATTCCCGTAGGCCGCCCCGATAGGCGTCCATCTGACGACACATGGCGCGAACATTCGCAAGAAATGGACGAAATCCCGCCACACGGCGCTTCGTCACAAACGTGTCGTGGTTACGGGACCAAGGGGGCAAAGCGGACAGGGAAAGGCCCGCGGGCCGGCGCGCGTGCTAGCGCAAATGCATGGCGCCGGGTTCTTCCATGCGCAGCGCCAGCTTGCCTTTCTCGGTGATGCGCCAGGCGCCATCCGGGCCCGGGTCGATGCACCGCAAGGTCTGCAGCGCCTCGGCCACATGCGCGGGCACATCGGCCTGGACGGCGCCCGGATCCGAATTATCGGCAACGACGCGCAGCCAGTGACCCAGCTCACCCTTTTCGAAACGATGCAATGCCATGCGTGACTCTCAGTTGAATGCGCCAACGATAGCACGCCGCGCCGCGGCCCTCCCTATGACGGCCGCAGCGCCAGGGGACGCTTCAGGCGCGCCGCCAGCGCCGACGCCGCCACGCTCAGCGCGATCAGGCCCAGCCCCAGCCCCAGGTCCGGCGAAATGCGTTCCCGGAACACCACCGACGACACCAGCAGGCCGATGACCGGCACGCACAGCATGGCGATCGACGTCGCCACCGGCGGCAGCTTCTGCGTCATGCCAAGCACCACGATGAAAGTCAGCGCGGTCGCCAGCGGGCCGGTATACAGGATCACCGGCCAGGCGTCCGCTACGCCCAGGAAGGTCGGCGCGCCGTCGCGCAACCAGGCCAGCGCCGCCAGCGGGACACTGGCGATCGCGGTCTGCCAGGGAATCATGTCGGCGCCCAGCCGCACGTGGCGGCTGCCGCGCAGCTGGATGATGTTGCAGGCCCAGGCAAACGAGGCGCCCAGCAGCATCGCCAGGCCGATCACGGTATGCGCCTGCCACGGACTGAAGGCCGGCGCCACGATCACGCCAATGCCCGCGTAGCTGAGCCCGACGGCAAGCCACTGCGCCGCCGACAAGCGCTCCTTGAGCACCAGCCACGACAGCGGAATCACCCAGATCGAGGTCGCGTAGGCGATCACCGAGGCCCGCCCCGGCGCCACGTACTGCAGGGCCCACAGCGCCAGCGCGGTGAACGCGCCCATCTGCATCAACGCCACGCCCGCCACCAGCGGCCATTCCTGGCGCGTCGGCAATCGCAGCCGGCCCAGCAGCGCCAGCACCGCCACGCTGATCAGCGCGGCCGACCCGAAGCGGCTGGCCGCCAGCCAGAGCGGACTCATGTGCGCCAGCCCCAGCTTCATGACGGGCCAATTGCCGCCCCAGATCATCACCGCCCCCGCCAGGGGCAGGAATTTGCGAAAAGTGCCCTGCTGACTCATTGCTGCCACATCTACCGCTTGAATATTCCGTCTCTTGGCTTATTTGCCAAACAAAGGAATAGTCTATAGGGTAAACCCCAGCATATTTCACCTCAATTCAACCCAGGAACGGGCATACTCGGCACAAACGAACTGCCTATCCACGAACAACCTGCCTGTTATGCCGGAAATCAACCTGGATGCCACCGACATCCGCATCCTCAACGAGCTCCAGCGCGATGCGCGCCTGACCAACGTCGAGCTGGCCGCGCGCGTCAATCTGTCGGCCTCGCCCTGCCTGGCGCGGGTGCGCCGGCTGGAAACCGAAGGGCTGATCGACCGCCGCGTCACGCTGCTCAATGCGCGCAAGCTGGGCCTGAAGGTGAATGTGTTCATCCAGATCTCGCTGGACAAGCAACGCAAGACCGCGCTCGATGTGTTCGAGCGCGAGATCGCCGTGTTGCCCGAGATCATGGAGTGCTATTTGATGTCCGGCGATGCCGACTACCTGATCCGTGCGCTGGTGCCCGACGTCGATGCGCTCGAGCGCCTGATCGTCGAACACATCACCCGCATTCCCGGCGTGGCCAGCATCCGTTCCAGCTTCGCACTCAAGCAGGTGCTCTACACCACCGCGGTGCCGCTCGGCTAGCCTGCCGTCGCGTCCCGCCGCGCTTGCGGGAACACGCCGCCGGGCCGACAATGAAATGCGTCCGGCTTCAGGCAGAAGCCGCCCCCTTCATCGCTTGGCAAGGAGTCCAACATGCCAGAAACCGATTGGTTCCCCGGCAGCACGCTGCCCGATCGTCAGGGCTACTTCGAGGTGGCATTCGACACCGGAGAAACCGAGATCACGCGCTACGGCATGCTCGGCTGGGAACCCGCCGAGGAACGCGGCCGCATCCTGCGCTGGCGCGGCCTCGACCCGAAAATCGAAGCCGCCGAAATCGAACGCGAGAACGCCGTGCGCAGCCATGGCGACGACATCCTGCGCTGACACGCGCCCCCTCAATGCAAAACGCCGCGGCCTGAAGCCGCGGCGTTTTGCTTGGCGCCGCGACGGCCGCGCGGGCCGCCCCGGTTGCCATCGCCATCACATATCGATCTTCGCGATCTTGGTGCCTTCGAGCGACACGCCCGCCATCAGGCCGCCATTGTTGAGCACGAACCCCACCACCGGCTGTTGCGCCGTATTGGTGTCGATGCGGCCATTGGCGCCGATGTTGACCACCGCGACGGTGGCGTCCGCGCCCACCGTCCAGCCGTTGCTGTTGCGGAATTTGTTCAGGGCCTCGTCGGTCATGAACAACACGAACATCGCCTTGGACTGCGCGCCGGCCTGGAAGCCGATCGAACCCGCGGTCGTGCTGTAGTAGCCGGCATTGGCGCCGCCCACCCGCAGCACGCCCTTGCCGTGCTCGGCGCCGATGAAGAAGCTGCCGCTCAGCACATCCGGGAAGATCAGCACCCCTTTGGCGCGCGCCACCAGGTCCTTCGATTGCGGCGCGGCTTCATACAGCTTGCCCAAAGACGCGTTGGCCGCGCTGTTGATCGACTGGCGCTGCTCCGCCGCGGACGCGCTCGATTGCGGCGTGGTGGTGGTGCACCCGGCAAACAACAGGCCGGCCACGCCGATGGTCGCCGCGGCCAGACCGGCACGGCGCAGGACAGGAAAAGTGTCGAACATGGAACTCTCCTTTTTGTTGTCATCCGTTGTCCACTGTACCGGCCCCAGGCGCCGGCGCAAGGCACATGATGTGATAAACGAAACAAAACCTACCGCCACGCACGGGCACGGGAGGCCCGTTCGAGCCTGGATCGGCGGCGTGTGCCACCCGGCACGGGACTCGCGGGTGAGCAACATTTGGTATGCCAATCCTCGTCTCGATACCGCCTTGCAAGCGGATCGACACCCGGACGCCGCCCCACCGCATTCAAAGAATGCCGTAGCGCGGCTCACCGGTGGCCGGGTCCACCGACACAATGCCCGACAGCACCAATTCGGCATGCCGTCGCGCCACCGCCGGATCGGCGAAGGTCACGAAACGCGGCAGCGGCCAGCGCTGCGGCAAGGCTGCCACGCCGGCCCGCGCCACGCTGATCTCTATCGCCAGCACCCCGGCGTCCAGACTCACCACTTCGCACTGCACCTCGAAGCCGTCGATGTGACGCTGCGGCCACAAGTCCATATCCTGCGCTCCCGAAATCCGCTTGTTCCGGAGCGCAATATGCCAAGAAAAAACAGGCTTGAAAAGCAATGTTTTCAAGGGGTTATGACGTACTAGAAGCCGTGGTGCAAACGCATCTGGACAAACCATGAAAGGCCGCTTTTCCGCACCCTTCCGGCGCCGCTTTCGGCGGTCGTTTTTGGCCAGCTCAACGCGCCGGCGGATGGATCCATTGCGCGTCCCACAATGCCTCGCCGCGTTCCAGTGTCGCGGCCAGCGCCTGTTTGCGGCGCAGCGCCACCGCCGCCAGCAGAGCATTGCAGAGCGACAGCGCCGCCACATACGAATCGAACGGCGACGCGCTGGAGGTGCGCGCCAGCAGCACGTGGTGTGCCTGCGCCGCGGCCGGTGCCGCCGCCGTATCGGTCACCAGCACTACCTTGCCTCCACGCTCCCTGAACACCTTGATCGCCTTGGCGGCAGCCACCGAATAACGCCGGAACGTGAACGCCAGCAGCACATCCTGCTCGTCCAGCCACAGCAACTGGTCTTCCAGGAACAGCGGGCCCGCCCCGGTCAGGGCGCGCACGCCGGGCAGGCACAGGTTCAGGTAGAGCGCCATGTGACTGGCCAGCGGCGCCGCCTGGCGCAAGCCCAGCACATGCACGCGCGCGCGCCGCTGCGTCAACAGGCGCACCACGGCCTCGAACGCCGTCGCGTCGATCGCGGCATAGGTCGTTTCCAGGTTGTGCTGGTCATGCAGCAGGGCATTGCGCAGACAAGCCTGCGCCGACGGATTGTCCAGACCGACGGCGTCGGCCCGCTCCCCTGGCGAAGCCAGCCGCGCGGTGAGTTCGGCGCGCGCCTGCATCTGCGCCTGGGCATAGCTGTCGTAACCCAGCTTGGCCAACAGGCGCACCACGGTGGAAGCACTGGTACCGACATTGCGCGCCAGCGCCGTGGCGGATTCGAGCAGTCCCTGGGGATAGCGTGCCAGCATGTCCTCGACCAGGCGCCGTTCGGTCTTGGTCAGTTTCTTGTCGTAGGCGGCGATGCGCTGATGCAGATTCACGATGCGGACGACTCCCTGGAAACGAAGCGCGGACGGCGCCCTAGGTGATAACCCCAAACCAAACAATTTTCATTGCAGACTATATTTCATTCTGCAATGGATATTGCAGAATAGACCGAACCGATCGTCCCCACAAGAGAGCTTCATGAAGCACCCCTCCGAGGCCTTGTCGCCCGCCCGCCGCCAACTGCTGCTCGCGGGCATGGCCGCCGCCCTGCTGCCCCTGTCCGCACGCGCCGACACCTATCCGTCGCGCCCCATTACCCTGGTGGTGCCCTTCCCCGCCGGCGGCTCCGTCGACCTGGCCGGCCGGCTCTACGCCGACGTGCTGGGCAAGATCCTGGGCGTCACCATCGTGGTCGAGAACCGTGACGGCGCCGGCGGCGCAATCGGCAGCCAGCGCGTGGCGCGCGCCAAGCCCGATGGCTATACGCTGGTCGCCTCGTCGCAAAGCTCGCACTTGGCCAACCCCTTGATGCATCCCAACCTCGGCTACGACCCGATCAAGGACTTCGTTTCGATCTCGCAACTGGCACGCTCGCCCAACGTGCTGGTGACCAGCGCCGCCTTGCCCGTCAAGAATTTCGCCGAATTCATCGACTACCTGAAAGCGCGCCCCGATGAGGTCCACTTCGCCACCGCCGGCGTCGGCAGCATGGGCCAGCTCAACGCCGAACTGCTCAAGCACACGCTGCAGGTCGGCGCGGTGCACGTGCCCTATCGCGGCGGCGCGCCGCTGCTGAACGCGCTGCTGTCCAACGAGGCCCAGTTCGCGCTCGACAACCTGGCGCCGTTCCTGCCGCACATCCAGGTCGGCAAGATGCGCGCGCTGGCGGTGGCCGCGCCCAAGCGCTTGCCATCGCTGCCCGACGTGCCCACCTTTGCCGAACTGGGCTATCCCGTGCTCAACTCCATGTCGTGGATCGGATTGGCCGCACCGGCCGGCACGCCGCCCGCCATCCAGCAGAAACTGCTGGATGCGGTGCAAACCGCCGTGCGCCAGGACACCACGAGACAATCCCTGGAAAAAAGCGGCGCCCTGCCGCCCGAACTGCAAACTCCCCAACAATTCACCGATATGATGTCGCAGCGCCTGGCCTTGTACAAAGACCTGATCGACCGCGCCGGCATCCGCCCGGAATAGGTTCCCTGCCATGTCCAACCCCGCTTTCGCTCCCGACACCGCGCCGCTCGAAGTCCTGCCGCGCGACCTTTCCGCCTATCGCCAGGGCAACACCGGCATCGACTACGTGCATCGCTTCGAATCGGGCAAGCCCGGTCCGCACGTACTGATCAACGCCTTGACCCACGGCAACGAAATCTGCGGCATGGTGGCGGCCACGCATCTGCTCGATACGGCCGTGCGCCCGAAGATCGGCACGCTCACCGTCAGCTTCGCCAACATGGAGGCCTACGACGCGTTCGACATCGACAATCCCTACGAAAACCGCCAGTTGGTCCACAACCTGAACCGTATCTGGTCGCCCGAATGGCTCGACGGCAATGAACAAAGCCCGGAACTGCGGCGCGCGCGCGAACTGCGCCCGGTGCTGGACGCAGCCGACTACGTGCTCGACATCCACTCCACCCGCGCGCCGGTGCAGCCGTTCTGGGTCTATCCCGAGATGGACCGCAATGCCGCGCTGGCGGCCGCAGTCGGCGCGCCGGCGGTGCAACTGGTGATGCCGGCCGGCCGCTTTCCCGGCACCGGCGTGCTGAACTACGGCCGCCATGGCGATCCCGCTTCCAACAGCGGCGGCGCGCTGGTGGTCGAATGCGGCCAGCACTTCGCGCAATCGGCCGCCACGCTCGCCACCGATGTCACGTTGCGCTTCCTGTCGCACCTCGGCCTGATCGACGCGCCCGCCCGCCACGCGCCCGCGACGCCGGCACAACCGTTTCGCCTGCTGGAAGTGCATATGGTCAAGTCCGACGACTTCAGCTTCACGCGGCCGCTGCTCGGCTTCGAGGTGTTCGACAAAGGCGAACTCATCGGCATCAACGCCGGCGAAGAAATCCGCTCGCCTTGCGATAACTGCACCATCTTCATGCCAACCCGCATGCCCATCGTCGGCCGCGAAGCGGTGTATCTGACCGAACCCATGTAGGGGAAAGCGGGCGGTCCCTGAAGCACACCGCCGCCGGCGTTCAGCGGCGGCAGGATTGCCAGGCCAGGGCGATCCGCCAGCGGCCGGCGGCGCAGCGCCTTGAACGCCGCGCCGGCCACATGGCGAGCACGCTGCCGGCCAGGCGCTGACTCACAGGTCGGGAATCAAGCGCTTGCCCAGGCTGATCACCTCGTCCTGCTGGAATCCCAGGCTGGCGTAGAAGTCCTTCACCGCCATGTTGCCCGCGCGGATCAGCAGGTTGACCTTGGGGCACCCCATCTCCAGGAACTTGCGCTCCAGCGCCCGCATCAGCGCCGACGCATAGCCGCGGCGCTGATGCGCCGGCGACACCGCCAGATAGTTGACCCAGCCGCGGTGGCCGTCATATCCGCCCATCAGGGTGCCGACAAGGGCGCCGTCCGCCTCGCCGACCAGGAACAGGTCGGGCTGCACAGTCAACTTGCGCGCCACGTCCTTGCGCGGATCATTCCAGGGCCGCGTCAGCCCGCAATCGATCCACAGTTGGATGACGGCGGCTTCATCCGCCGGACGGAAAGACCGGATGGCCAGTTCAGGATGCTTCATGCTTCGTTCCTCTCCAAGGGAAAAACGAAGGCCGGGCGCTACGCCCTCGATGGCTGCAAAGCAAGGCGCGCATGCCGCGCCAACAGAAAGGCCACGAGGGGTATCGTGGCCTTCTGGTGGGAACACCGGGGATCCGGCGTTCGAACACGGCTTGCCACTCAACGCAGGCGTCGAGTGACTCGTCGGTTGTCGGCCCGGGCCGGCATGGCCGGCGGGGCAAATTGGATGCGGTTCATGGCAGCCAGCATACACGGCACGGACATGCCGCGACAAGATCGCGCAACGCGGCTCAGGCTGCAGCGGGCGGCGGCAGCGTGCCCTCCATCACCACCACCGCCTGACCCGCCACGCCGGCCCATACGCCATCCGGGCGCACCTCGGCATGCGCCAGCAACAGGCTGGCGCGCCCCATGTCCACCCCTTGGCCCACCCGCAGGCGCAGCGCGCCTGCGCCGCGCAGGGCTGCCCGCAATGCCGTCATGGCTCCGGTCGCGCTACCGGTGGCCGGGTCCTCGGTCATACGGCCGGTGAACATGCGCGCCTGGATATCCGTGGGCCCCAGCGCCGCATCGTCGCGGCAGTCGGTGGTATAGGCATAGATGGAACGCGCGCCGTCCAACGGCAGCAACGCCGCATAGCCCGCCGGGTCCGGCGTCGCGCGGCGCAGCGCAGCACGACTGGCCAGTTGCGCCACCAGGAAGATCAATCCCACCGACACCACCTGCGGCGCGTGCTCGGACAACTGGATATCTTCCGGCGCCAGGCTCAACGCGCGCGCCACGGCCTCGGCCGTCACCTGGCTGGCGCGCGTCAGCGGTTGCGGCGCGGCCAACTCGGCGCCGCGCAAACCGCCATCCTCGCCATAGCGCAAATCGATGCGCACCAGACCCGCCGCTTCCTCGAACACAAACCGTGCCGGCGCCGGCTGGCCCGCCGCGATCATCTCGCGCGCCAGCACCACGGCCGTTCCCACATTGGGATGCCCGGCGAACGGCACCTCGCGGTCGGGCGTGAAAATACGCACCCAGGCGGTGTGCTCCGCATCACGCGGCGGCAACACGAAACTGGTCTCCGAATAATTGAATTCGCGCGCGATGCGCTGCATCTGCCCGGTATCGAGCCCCTCCGCCTGCAGCACCACCGCCAAGGGATTGCCTTGGTAAGCATGTTCGGTGAAGACATCGGCGGTGACGTAGCGGTAGCGCATGCGGGCTCCTGGAATCGGCTGGCGGATGCGCAAAATTATGCGTGCCGTCTTCGCTCCACGACAGGCACAGAGCCACTCAAATCAAGGCATAACAGGCAGCGCCAGACGGCGCGCCCGCCGGCTGCGGCAGCGAACCAGCGGGACCGCCTCGCCGCGCCCGCGCTCAATCGAACACGGGGCGAAAGAAACTGCGCTCGTAGCTGAGAATGCAGCGCGTGTCCTCGGCGTACTGGAATGCGGCCTGGCATTGCGGATCCGCCATCGACTGCTGGCGATAGCGCTCGTACTCGGCCAGGCTGGGAAACGTGAACAACGCCAGCGCGATATTGTTGGCCCCTTCGGACGGCAGGAAATAACCATGGTGCGTGCCGCCGAACTTCTCGACCAGCACAATCCACATCTTGCCGTAGGCTTCGAATTCCTTGAGACGGCTGGGGTCGATGACGTAGCGCAGATAGCAGGTGACCATGAAGACTCCATAGCGGATGGATGAGGCGCGAACGCGCCGCGGCATCCTAGCGCGCGGGATAAAATCTGGTCAATCGCCCCACCGCGGTGGCTGCAAGTCTAGTATCCGCATACGATGCGCCGAGACCACCTGACACGCCCATGTCCGCGGATACCCCCGCCAAATGCAAAGACAGCTAGTTCGACGGCAGCAGCAAGACCAGGGCTTCACCTTTATCCAGCGCCGACCGGGCGGAAACGTCAGACAGCGTGATAACGAATTCGCCGCCGCGCTTTACCGTCAGGCTATTGAAGACGTGCGGCGTCCGGTCGATGTACGCCGCCAAGGCCGTGAATGCGAAATCCTTGCCCGTATCGTTCTTGACCCGAATCACGAACTTCAGATCCAACCCGCCCACGGGCGATCGCTTTTGCGCATTGATGATGCGGGCCTTCACCTGGTCCGGAACGCTGACTCGCAGCAAGGCCTTCTCGTTCGATATCAGATTGATATGGGAAGGCGATGCCGGCTTGCCATCCAGGTCCTTGTCGAGAAATATCGGTACAGAGAACCGCACATAGGAATCAAATCCCTTGCGGAAGCATTCTTGATATTTGGCGTCGGAGAAAATACCCGGCATCGCCTTTTGGACGTCCTGCACCGAGGTCGACGGCAGGCGCGAATCCTCATGGCTTTGGCAGCTCGGCACCTCCACATACAAATTGCCCGGTAGTTGCTTGCTGGGCGCGGTCAGTAAATCAGAAAGGCTGACCGCCGTCTCGACCGTGGTCTTGCATCCGGAAATCAAGGCGGCAACGCATGCCAGCACGGCAATTCTCTTCATCCTCGACATTTTTTCTCCATGCGGCCTGCAACGAATGGCGCTACCCGTGGCCTGATTAATAAAAAGCAGAGCGCCTGGATTCTAACCATCAATAACAAATTACGTCCAATCGACTAATCGCCCGATAAATGTGGCAGATCGAGGCGGCGCCTTGAAGGCACCGATGCCATTGAAGAAAATGGCGGGATTTACCGCAACATATCTCCAAATAGCGGTGACCGTACCCACGGCCTCAACGAAGGATTCCCATGGGCGGATCCTGCTCACCGTACTCAACGAGAACCCCGATTCCAGCGTAAAACGCCTGGCGGAGTCGTACAAAATCTGGGGGCAGGTCAAGGTCATCCCCTTACCGCATGCCCTTCCGCATCGCATGACTGGCATGCCGTGAAGGTGCATTTGGTCTGAGAGAGGGCGTGGCTGGCAGCCAACAACGAGCAGAGGTGTAGCCTCCCGCGCCAACAACGGGCTTACGAATCAACGCCACGCCCTTCGGTAGCCGACCACGGCGGGTCGAGTCATTTTAGGAGGCTAGCCGCCACACCTGCCAAGAATGCTAAATTGGGGGCAGACAGTAATGGAGGCTTCTAGGCATTCCCTTTGATATCGACTTTGACGGATTCATCTCTGCCGAGTGCCTGCTGCAGGAGGCCAAAGGTGACTACGATCATGTAATGACCCAGCAGAACCTGCTCAGGTTAAGCGGCTAATGCAAATGCCTCAGCCGGGGTCTTCATGCCGAGCGCCTGGTGTGGGCGCCGGTGGTTATAAAAGCGTATCCAGTCCCCTACAACGCGGCAGGCGTGCTGGATGGTCTCGAAGCGATGCCGATGCGCGCATTGCTCTTTCAACGTGCGGATCACGCGTTCGACCATCCCGTTCTGTTGCGGGCAGTGCGGCGTGATGAACTCTTGGCGCAGCCCGTAGCCTCGCACCAACGCTGTATAGCTACGAGAGGTGAAGACCAACCCGTTGTCGGATCGCAGCAGGAACGGCACAGGCACGCGGCCCAGCGTTCCGAAGCGGGCGATCAGGGCATGTTCCAGTGCGCTTCCTGCGGTGCAGGCCTTGCCGCTGCGCGACAGATGCCAGCCCAGCAACTCCCGGGTATGGCAGTCAATCACCAGCGCCAGCGTCGCCCAGCCATCCCGACCCGCCCAGACGCGGCACAGATCCGTCGACCAGCGCTCGTTAGGCCTCGTGGCCACCGACGGCAATGCCTGGATCCGGGGCCTGAAGCCGATGGGCCGCTTACGGACCTGCCAGCCCATCAACTGGAACACGCGCTGCACGGTGTTCTTGTTGAACCCCAACAGATGCGCCACCGTTCGATAGCCAAACGACGGCGATTCTTCGATCAGCGCCTTGATGGGCGCGACAAACTGCGGATCGAGCTTTGGCGATGCCTTCACCGCCTTGTAGTAGACGGTGCGGCGAGGCACGTTGAACCAGCGGCACAGCTTGGCGATCGAGACGGTGATGCCGTCGGCTTGCAGTCCCTGGTGGATCGTCGGGGACGCCGAGTCTCGATCACTTCTCGTCCTCGCCCAGCAGGGACTGCAATTTTTTTCTCGCGCGAAGCTCCAGCATCGCCTCGCCGTAGGCCTCTTGAAGGTCCTTGAGCTGGCGCTCGTACTGCTCGCGCACGTCCTGTGGATTGGCCCGCAAGGCATTCTCCATGCCCCGCTTGCCATCGTCGACCCACTGTTCGACCTCTGAGGGCGACAGGTCGTATTGGCGGCTGGCTTCTGCGACGGTGGTCTTGCCTTGAATGATGTCCAGCACTAGCGCGCTCTTGCGCTTGGCCGTCCAGCGTTTGATGTCGTCTTCCATCTTCATGCTCATCGTCAATTCCCTCGATTATGACGTGAGCAGGTTTTCACTGGGTCATTACAATCAGTTCATCGGAGATGATGGCAAATCCGAACCCTGGTTCGGCGGCTTTAAAAAATGTCTGAGATCATCGAACGACAGGCTTCTGCGGTTCACTCCAATCCACCGACAAAGCTCCGTTGGTATTTCCAAACACCAAAAACCAGAGAACGGATGCTGCCCATATTGCAGCGATATCGCGTGAATTCTATTTACTATCCGTGAGCGCAACCCATGCTTATTACTGCTCAATTCCGAGCCCCCTCACTACGTTCGGACGATTTCTCCTCGCAGATAGAAAAGCTGTTTCCCATAACAGCAGCAATAGACAAACAGACGAAGAACCCTAGCACGTGGTATGCGCAGGGAGATAGCCTCGAGGAGGCGTTACTCTATCCCGTCTTTGATGGTCACGCGCCATCGGCTGCGATCCTTGCTGTACTGAGGCATCGATATGGAAAAGATTCCACAGTCACGCACGTCGCAATATGGAACGGGGCGCAAGATCGCAACGACGGAATTTCCGTATCGATCCAAGTTGGCAGCGGATTCTTTCCCAGTTCGTTGGATGTTGAGTCAATAGACGACTCAATCTTCGAAACTGTCGAAAAAATGGCCTCTATCACCCAAGTAATTGTTGACGTTCTACAGCCGCAATATGTCTCCGTCGAACCACAGGCTTATGCCGCCAAGAAGGTCTTTGAGGACAAGCCTGGCGTGGGCTGGATGCTGTATCTGCCTCAAGTAATCACTGCTCAGCAAGTTCCGGAAGCCCAGGCGCTGATTCCCGTACCCGCTGCAGGAAAGACGCAGACTGGCACTATCATCGTCAGTGTCGCGAACGAGGTATTTTCGGTCGACAACCCCGGGCATATCGAATTGGCGAATCATATCGAGATGCGCTTGGTAGACCAGGATTTGTTGCCGCGCTACGCCGACCTATAGTTGCGCCTCCGGGGTCGAAGCAGGAGCCTCTTCAGTCAACGCTATGTCATAGCCTGCGGCGTGGCGCGTGACACACGCTCAGCGTAGCCACGCTTGGCAGGCTTGCAGTTGCGCCGTCAGTTGCTGGATCCCGGCCCGGAGGGCGAAATAATCCGATCGAGCAGAGGGATCAAGTTCGGCGCCGGCTCCATGATCCACGCGGGCGGCGGCGCTGGCGTCGGACATTCCACGGCCGGCGCCGCGGCAGGCGGCACGGACGTGCAGCCGTTGGCGCCCAGCATCAACATCAAGCCCGCTGGCCATCGTCTTGAATCTGCGCATTGCGCATCCCTCCAAACGCGAGAACGCTCTGGACGCGATCGTCAGCGAGAACGAAGCCCTCACGGCCGATACACCGCTGGGGCGCGCCGAGAAGATGCGCCAACACCTTGCCCTGGGCAAAGATGAAGACCAGATTGCGGTCATCTACAACTGCACGGTCGCCACGGTCCGCGACACCTGAGCCCTGCTGGATAGCCCAAAGGTCGTCCAGAACGCCATCGAGACGGTTCAGATCACCCTCACCCATGTCGGGGCATTGGTGAAGCTCAAACCCCATGAGCAACGTGCCAAGGTGGCCGAATTGGTCGCGGCCGGGAAGAACGCCACGCCCCACCAGCGAAACCGAAAGCAGGCCGCAGTCTTGGGCGAGCGGCCCCGCGTGAAATCCCGCAAGCAGATTCAAGCCGCGCTAGCCAAAGCCACGGGCGAGTATGCCGCCGCCCTGCATTGGGTACTGGGCGAGGAGCAAGGAGCCACTGAATGAACGCCAAATGCAAACGCGTAACCAAGCTACCCCGCAAACAGCGCAGCGAGCTTTCGATTCTCTTCAGCCCGCTCGTCTGGATCGGTCCAGCATTTTCCGCAGGCGCCGAGATAGCTGGTCACCCCAAAAGCATCCAGCGCTTCACGGCTGCTGAACCTCCTCCAGTTCTCAGGCTTCCGTTCATGCGTTCCACAGCGGCCGACTTCATGCGCGGTGTAGCTGCCCTTCGGGTCACCTTTGTCAGTCCGCCGAACGTTGATGCGATAGCTTTCTTTTTTCATTGCAAAACTCCGCACGCGGAAAAATGGTATTGGGGAATCGCATCCCAACGAGGTATCGAGATGACCAGCCAGCACGCCGGCCCGGCCGGCAAGCTACCCAGAGAACGGCCGCTCGCCAAGACTCGATTGGAAGCGAAGCAAATACCCGTCTGGATCTTGAACCAAGAACTGGTGAACCCCAACCTCAACAGCATCCCGGCGATACCACTTTTCTTCAGGTTGCATGAAGAGCGGCCATCCGACTTGCGCCAGATTATCAAGAAGCGGGCCCAATTCAGGCACCTCAATCTCGAAATTCACCCCTCTGCCCAAGGGCGCCTCGAGCGGCGCGGTGATCCACTTCCTGCCATCACCGAGCTCTTCAAGCATGACCTGGGAGCCATTGAGGTCCAAATATACAAAGCCCTCTTCATCTCGACTATAGGCAATGGAAAAGCCGCAGAGATCTACCCAAAACCTTTTACTCGCCGCCATGTTGCTGATGATCAATTCCGGCACAAGCTTCGCACGACGAAATTCCAAGTTCAGCCCCTTCGAAAGCAGTTGAGAGATCTGCTCGCATCATACCCGCGCGATCGACAGGGCGATGAAATGACCGGCTCGAACACGAGAGTCCAGGCAGAACAACGGCGCCGGCGCCTCAGATGCTATCCCTGGTGGTGGGTAATGGAATTTAGGAGCATCCGATAAATGCCGGACGCTCAACCGCGATTCATACGACTGGGAAACCCTACCCCTTGTCGTGGGAGGAGCAGGCCATGCTTTTTAAAGAGCTACCCGACCACCTTCAGGCCATGGCCTTATACAAGGTGAATGCGGCTGACGTGCCGGAGGAGGATCGCAAGGCACTACTGGGCCACACCGATGGAAGTATCACGTCGCACTACTCTGCGGCCGAGCTGACCAAGCTGATCGAGTATGCAAATCGCATCGCAGCAACCGACACGCGCAGTCCGGCGTTGACGGTGCTCAAGCGAGGGGCGGCTTTAACGGGGAAGTCCCCGCAAAAGTCCCCACAATGAGAAAGGGGGCTAGTGATTACTATCACTAACCCCCTAGGGTATTGCTGGTCGGGACGGCGGGATTCGAACTCGCGACCCCTTGCACCCCATGCAAGTGCGCTACCAGGCTGCGCTACGCCCCGAAAGAAAAAGAGTATAGCAGACCTAAAAAATGTTTGCACGCATTGGTGCAAAAAAAGTGCCGAATACTCGAAAAATCTGCGTGCCCCGCGCGATGCCTGCATCTCTCTCATGCAAGGCGCGCGCATGGCTCGCAAGGTACTGAACGTTGAACGTCGGGACGCCGCTCAGGCCGTGGCGCTGGCGCTCACCGCGTTGCCGGCCGAAGCCGGCGCGGCCGTGCCGAGCGCCTCGCCCAGCATCGCCGACACATTGCCCAGTTCGGCGCGCAGCGCCTGCATCTCGGCACCGCTCAGACGCACCGCCGCGTCCTGGTCGTGCGGCGTGTCGCGCGCATCGCCCAGGCGGTTGCGCGCGCCGCTGATGGTGAAGCCCTGCTCGTACAGCAAGGAACGGATACGGCGAATCAGCAGCACTTCGTGATGCTGGTAATAGCGGCGGTTGCCGCGCCGCTTCACCGGCTTGAGCTGCGTGAATTCCTGTTCCCAGTACCGCAGGACGTGCGGCTTGACTCCGCACAACTCGCTGACCTCACCGATGGTGAAGTAACGCTTGGCGGGAATGGGCGGTAAGGTAACGGTGGATTCGGTACGTGTCATAAGAGAATTCTATGCCGCGATGCGTCGAGAGCCGATAACAATTACCGACAAAGCGTATCACTCCTCGGCGTCGGGCGCTGCGGGAGCGGCCTGCTCCACCACGCTCTTGAGTTTCTGACTCGCGTGGAACGTGACCACGCGGCGTGCGGCGATGGGGATGGTCTCGCCGGTCTTGGGGTTGCGCCCCGGACGCGGCGGCTTGTCGCGCACCTGGAAATTTCCGAAGCCCGAGAGCTTGACGGAATCGCCACGCGCCAAGGCGTCGCGGATTTCCTCGAAGAACGTGTCGACGATGTCCTTGGCTTCGCGTTTGTTCAGGCCGACCCGCTCAAAGAGCAGTTCGGCCAGCTCGGCCTTGGTCAGGGTGCGCGGCTCGGCAAGCATACGGTTCCCCATGGTTCAAGCGCGCTGGCGCGCGCCGTGGGCACTGACCAAAGCGTCTTTGATGCGCGCCAGGCAGTCGGCCACCCGGGCTTCGTCCAGTGTGACCTCAGTGTCCTGTAGCCAGAAACGGAACGCAAGGCTTTTCTCGGCCACGGGCTGGTCGCCCTGGGCCTTTTCGCGCCACACGTCGAACAGGCGCACGTCCCGCACCACGGCCAGCTGCGGATCGGCCTTGACCGTTGCGGCCACCGTGTCCAGCATGGACTGAACCGTCACCGGCGCGTCGACCCACAGGGCCAGGTCGCGCACCACCACGGGCTGGCGCGACAGTTCGCGCACCTGCGGCAGCTCGCCTGCGGACAGGGCCTGCACGTCCAGTTCGAACACCACCGGCGCGTTCGCCAGATCGGCTTGCTGCGCCCAGCGCGGGTGCAGTTCACCGATAAAGCCGACCGCCGCGCCATCCAGCGTGATGCGGGCGCTGCGGCCCGGATGCAGCGCCGGATGGACCATGGCCTCGAAGCGCAGGCGGGCGCCACGCGCGCCGAAAAGCGCCTGTACGTCCATCTTGACGTCGAAGAAATCGACCTGGCGCGCGGGCACGCCCCACTGCTCTTCCACCGCCGGGCCCCAGGCGGCGCCCGCCAGCTTGAGCGGCTGGCGCACGCCGGCCACTTCCAGCGGGCCGTCCAGGGCCGAGGCATCGCGCATGAACACGCGGCCCAGCTCGAACAGGCGCACGCGCGTCTGCTTGCGATTGGCGTTGTGGCGGATGTTGGCCACCAGGCCAGCGATCAGGCTCGAACGCATCACCGACAGGTGGCTGGCAATCGGGTTGACCAGCTTGACCGGCGTATCGTTGCCGGCGTAGTCGCGCTCCCACTCGGCTTCGACGAAGCTGTAGTTGACGACTTCCTGGTAGTCCTGCGCGGCAGCCAGGCGGCGCAGCGCATGCGGGCCGCGGCGCACTTCCGGCTGCGAGAACATCTTGGCGCGCGCCATCGGCGGCACCGTGGGGATGTTCTCGAAGCCATGGATGCGGGCCACTTCCTCGATCAGATCTTCCTCGATTTCGAGGTCGAAGCGGTACGACGGCGGGGTGACGATGAAATCATCGCCGTCAAGCGTGAATTCCAGACCCAGACTGCCGAAGATCCTGGCGACTTCGGCCTGCGCGACGGGTACGCCCAGCACGCGATGGCAACGCGCCAGGCGCATGCGCACCGGCTCGCGCGTGGGCAGGTTGACGATCTGGTCATCCAGCGGACCGGCCTGGCCGCCGCAGATATCGACGATCAGGCGCGTGATGAATTCGATGTGCTGCGGGATCGTGGCGAAGTCCACGCCGCGCTCGCCGCGGTGGCTGGCCTCGGAGCTGAACTTGTAGCGGCGCGCGCGGCCGGCCAGCGATTGCGGCCACCAGAATGCGGCTTCCAGGTAGATGTTCTGCGTGTCGAGCGTGACCGAGGTGGCCTCGCCGCCCATGATGCCGGCCAGGCTTTCGACCTGGTCGCCGGCCACCACCACGCCGACCTTCGAATCCAGCGTGACCGTCTGGCCGTTCAGCAGTTCCAGCGTTTCGCCTTCGCGCGCCCAGCGCACCGACAGGTCGCCACGAATCTTGTCCAGGTCGAACACGTGCGACGGACGGCCCAGTTCCAGCATGACGTAGTTGGAGATGTCCACCAGCGCCGACACCGAACGTTGGCCGGCGCGCTCCAGACGCGTCTTCATCCAGTCGGGGGTCTGCGCGCGGGCATTGACGCCACGGATCACGCGGCCGCCGAAGCGGCCGCACAGGTCGGGCGCCTCGACCTTCACGGGCAGGCGTTCATCCAGCGTCACCGGCACGGCCTTGGCGGTGGGCACCGACAGCGGCGCGCCGGTCAGCGCGGCGACTTCGCGCGCCACACCCAGGATCGACAGGCAGTCGGCGCGGTTGGGCGTCATCTTCAAGGTGAAGATGGTGTCATCCAGGTCGAGCGCTTCGCGGATCGACTGGCCCGGCACCAGGTCGGCCGGCAGTTCCAGCAACCCGGCATGATCCTGCGACAGGCCCAGCTCTCGCGCCGAGCACAACATGCCCGACGATTGCACGCCGCGCATTTTGGCCACGCCGATCTTCATGCCGCCAGGCAGTTCGGCGCCGACGCGGGCCAGCGGCACCTTCAGGCCGGCGGCCGCATTAGGCGCGCCGCAGACGATCTGCAACAGCGAGCCGGAGCCGTCATCGACCTGGCAGACGCGCAGCTTGTCGGCATCGGGATGCGGAGCGATCTCGACGATGTGCGCGACCACCACGCCCGTGAACGCGGGCGCGGCCGGCACGGCGTCTTCGACTTCCAGGCCGGCCATGGTGAGCCGGTGCGCGAGTTCATCGGTTGCGATCGGAGGATTGACCAGCGTACGCAGCCAGGATTCAGGAAATTGCATGATCTAGCCGTCTGTTATTCGTTGAACTGGCGCAGGAAGCGCAAATCGCCTTCGTAGAACTGGCGCAGGTCGTTGACGCCGTAGCGCAGCATCGTCAGGCGCTCGAGTCCGGAGCCGAAGGCAAAGCCGATGTAGCGTTCCGGGTCCAGGCCGAAGTTGCGCACCACCTGCGGGTGCACCTGGCCCGAGCCGGAGATCTCCAGCCAGCGGCCGCGGTTCGGGCCCGACGTGAACATCATGTCGATTTCGGCCGACGGTTCGGTGAACGGGAAGAACGACGGGCGGAAACGCACGACGAGATCGTCGCTTTCGAAGAAGCAACGCAGGAAATCGGTATACACGCCCTTCAGGTCGGCGAACGAGATGTCCTCGGCGATCCAGAGCCCTTCCACTTGGTGGAACATGGGCGAGTGCGTGGCGTCGCTGTCGACGCGGTAGGTGCGCCCCGGCGCAATGACCTTGATGGGCGGCTTGTGCATGCGGGCGTAACGCACCTGCATGGGGCTGGTGTGCGTGCGCAGCAGCAGCGGCAGGCCGTCGGCGTCTTTCATGTCGACGTAGAACGTGTCCTGCATGGAACGCGCCGGATGGTCCAGCGGGTTGTTGAGCGCGGTGAAATTGGTCCAGTCGTTCTCGACTTCGGGGCCGTCGGCCACGTCAAAGCCGATGGAGCGGAAGATCTCTTCGACACGCTCCCAGGTCCGGATGACCGGATGGATGCCGCCCGGCACACGGCCGCGGCCCGGCAGCGATACATCAATGGTTTCGGAGGCCAGGCGGGCATCGAGCTCCGCTTGCGCCAATGCGGCGCGGCGCAGCGTCAGAAGCTCCTCGACCTTCTGCTTGGCCTGATTGATCCGGGCGCCCATGTCACGCTTCTGTTCGGGATCGAGCTTGCCCAGGCCTTTGAGCAGGACCGTCAGCGCGCCATCCTTGCCCAGGAAGCGGGCCTTTGCATTTTCGAGCGCGGCGGCGTCGGTAGCCGCGGCGAACCGTTCTTGCGCCTGGGAAACCAGGTCATCAACCGATTGAGTCATGAAATCCAGCCTTCAAAACGCAAACGGGGCCTTTACAGCCCCGTTTGCAGCGATGCGCGATGAGTTAAAGCGCGCGATCAGGCAGCCAAGGCAGCCTTGGCTTGCTGCACGATGGCGGCAAAGCCGGCCTTGTCGCGCACGGCCAGATCGGCCAGGACCTTGCGGTCGAGTTCGATCGCAGCCTTCTTCAGGCCAGCGATGAACACGCTGTAGCTGACGCCATGTTCGCGGACCGCGGCGTTGATACGCGTGATCCACAGCGCGCGGAAGGTGCGCTTCTTGTTGCGGCGGTCGCGGTAGGCGTATTGGCCAGCGCGCATGACCGCTTGCTTGGCGATACGGAACACATTACCGCGGCGGCCACGGTAACCCTTGGCGGCGGAAATGACTTTCTTGTGACGTGCGCGGGCGGTAACGCCGCGTTTGACGCGAGGCATAGTAGATCTCCCTTAGATCAAGCGAAAGGCATCATGGCTTTCACGGAAGCCACGTTGGTCTCGTGAACCGCCGCAGAACCGCGCAGTTGACGCTTGTTCTTGGTGGTCTTCTTGGTCAGGATGTGACGCTTGAACGCCTGACCACGCTTGATGGATCCGCTGCCGCGAACCTGAAAGCGCTTTGCGGCGCTTTTCTTGGTTTTCATCTTGGGCATGATGATTCCCTAAACTGAAACGCATTGTTGATTTACATGACGCGAGGTGCTTGTCGCAAGGCGGTTGGCGCCGCGCCAGCCACAAGGGCGGGAACGTTCGGCCTACACCATTGCGGCAAAACTTGAGGACCTCTTGCCACTTCTGGGGTACTGCTTTGGGGTACTGCTTTGGGTTACTGCTCTGGGGTTACTGCTTTTGGCGTACTGCAAACCACGTACTGCCATAACCACCCCCCAACCGGGAAACACCACCAGGGCGCTCCCGGCTTTCAGGCCCACTTCCGGGCCCACTTTCAGGCCCTTCCCCCGGCGGCCGCGGCAAAAAAGATAGCCTGGATCCGGGAAAGCCTTTGATTATATGGTGATTTCCCTGAGTTTGTCGAGCCGGCGCACACATCCGGAGCGTAGGCCCCGACATAAGCAGGGACGGAACCGACAGCGACGGCGGACGGCCTCGGGAAAGACCTGCCATCATAGCCCTGACCGGCGGTACTGCACCGCCTGGGCCACGTGACTGGCCGCCAGCGTGTCCGCCCCATCCAGATCGGCAATGGTGCGGGCGACGCGCAAGGCGCGATGCAAGGCCCTGCCGGAGCCGGCCAGCTGCCGCATCGCCTGCAGCAGCAATGCCTGCGCGGCTGGCTCGAGCACGCAATGACGCTCTAGTTCGGCCCCGGCCAGGCCGGCGTTGGGCTTGCCCTGGCGCGCCAACTGGCGTTCGCGGCAATGCGCCACCCGTGCCCGGACCGGCGCCGAGGCTTCGCCCGGCGCGCCCTGCAGGCTGTCAAGATCGGGCGGCGGCAGGGTCACATGCAGGTCGATGCGGTCCAGCAGCGGCCCCGAGACCTTGCCGGCATAGCGCGCCACCTGATCCGGCGTGCACTGACAGGCGCGGCGGGGGTGCCCGCGCCACCCGCAAGGGCACGGATTCATCGCGGCCACCAGTTGGAAGCAGGCGGGGAATTGCGCGGTATGCAGAGCGCGGGCGATGATCACCCTGCCCGTCTCCAGCGGCTCGCGCAGCGCCTCGAGCGTGCGCCGGCTGAATTCGGGCAACTCGTCCAGGAACAGCACGCCATGATGGGCCAGACTGATCTCGCCGGGCCGCGGCCGGCCGCCGCCGCCCACCAGGGCGAAGGCCGACGCCGAATGGTGCGGCGCGCGGAACGGCGGCGTGCCCATGCGCGTATCCGGCGCGCCCGCCAGCGCGGCGATTGCCGCGACCTCGAGCGCCTGGGTGCGCGCCAGCGGCGGCAACAACCCCGGCAGGCGTGCGGCCAGCATGCTCTTGCCAGCCCCGGGCGGCCCCACCATCAACAAGCTGTGGCCGCCGGCCGCCGCGACCTCCAGGGCGCGCCGCGCCCCAGGCTGGCCGCGCACGTCCGACAGGCAGGGTGCGGGCGGGGCCTCGGGCCAGGCAGCCGGCATCGCGTCCGGCAAGCGGCACAGGCCCGCGACATGGGCCGCCACATCCGCCAGGCTGCGCGCCGACAGCACCCGCAGCCCCTCCACCCAGGCCGCCTGCTCGGCACTGCCGGCGGGCAGGATCAGCGTGGCGCCGGGCGACTCGCGCGCCACGCTCAGCGCAATCACCAGCGCGGCGGAGACAGGCACCAGCGCCCCCGTCAGCGACAGTTCGCCCGCCAGCACCAGGCCGGCCAGCAGCGGATCGGGCGCGGCCTCGGCCACGCCCCTTTCCGCCGCGTCCGCTTCGCCCTGCTGCGCCAACTGCCCCGCCGCCAGCAGCAGGCCGACGGCGATGGGCAGATCGAAACGGCCGGACTCCTTGGGAATATCGGCCGGAGACAGATTGACCGTGATGCGGCCGGCGGGGAAATTGAAGCCGCTATTGATGATGGCTGCGCGCACGCGCTCGCGGCTCTCGCGCACCTCGGTATCCGGCAGGCCCACCACATTGAAACTGGGCAGGCCCGGCCCCAGGTGGGTCTCGACCCGCACCGCGTGGGCGTGCAGGCCGCAGAGGGTGCGGCTGGCGATTACGGCAAGCGTCAAGGCGGTCTCCGGTAACGATCGAAGACCAGTATGCCGAAAACGAATACGGCCGCGATTGCGGCCGTGGCAAAAACATCCCGCGCCGATTACTTGTCCAGGGCGGACAGGCGCGACTCCAGCTGCTCGACCGTGGCGGCCAGTTGATCGACGCGCGCACGGGTGCGCGCCAGCAGGTCGGCCTGCACGTCGAACTCTTCGCGGGTGACCAGGTCGAGTTTCGAAAACGTCTGCGTCATCATGGCGCGCACATTGCGCTCGACGTCCGCCGCCGGGCTGCGGGCGATCAGGTCGGAAATGTTCTTCTGGATGTCTTCCATCCACTGGGTGCGGTTGTTCATAGCGGCCTCACGTGTTCTCGATCCCTTAAGTGTAGTGCTTTCCCGACATCGGCCGCGGGCAAAAAAAAGGGCGGGCCGCATGCGGTGACCGCCCATCAAAGCACAGGAGAAAACCGGGCCGCCTTGGGAGCGACCCCCTACCAACATCGTTACGGACAACCCATCTGCGTTGCCGACTGCGCGAACAGATCGGCCGACTGCTTGCACTGCGCCGCCAACTGCGTCTTGTCGCTGATCGTCGCCCACTGGGTCTTGGCGGCATCGAGCTGCTGCTTGAAGCTGGCCGCTGCGGGATTGGAAGCGCCAAGCTTGTCCATGCAGGCGCTGACCTTGGTCAGGTAAGCATCACATTCGGCCGGCAAGGCGGCGGACGCGCCAGCAGGCGCACCCGAGCCGGACGGCGCGGTGGTGGCCGGCGGCGTGCTGGCCGCGGGCGGCGTCACAGCCGCGGGCGGCGTGCTGGCCGCCGGCGGGGCAGCCGGCGGCGTAGCGGAGGGCGCCGGCGTGGACGATGCCGCGGGCGGCGCCACCGCCTCATCGCTCTTGTTGCAGCCGGCCAGCGCGGCGGCCAGCGCCAGCATGATGCAGGCCTTGGCTTGGATCGTCCTCATGCCTCTATCCTTTATTGGTTCTTGGTATTCAGAGAGCCGCGGCGCCAGATCCCAATTGCCGCAACCCGACCAGGCCCGCATACCGCAATGAACTGGACTTGATTCTTCTTCAGCCCACCGTTCGCAACAAGCTCATCCGTGTAAACCCTCGTATCACGCCCCGCCCCCGTTTTACGCCCTGCTCCGACGCATCTGCCGGCTACCGGTCACATCGATATCTGGCACGCGAAGCCCGGCCCGCAACGCTCGGCGGCCGGCGGCCTGCGCCCGGACGCCAGCCGCGTCAACGCCAGCAAGCGTGCCGACATGCGGGCAGGCCGGCATCAACTCGCAACAAATGGCGGCGGCAAAACATATCCCGTTGCATTCCTCACCACAACCGCGCCATGCACCGCATTGATGCTGACTCCTGGTGCATGACGCACTATATTGGTGCAATCAGGCACAACCAAAGCGCCTGCCCGCCCGCCTTCCGGGCGTCACACCATATGGCATGGAATTTGCTTGATGGACGATGCCAACGTGCAACCATGAGAGGAAATGCCATGAAACTCATCATCGCCATCATCAAGCCCTTCAAGCTCGACGAAGTGCGGGTGGCTCTATCCGGGATCGGCGTCCAGGGCCTCACCGTTACCGAAGTGAAGGGATTCGGGCGCCAGAAGGGCCATACCGAGCTCTATCGCGGCGCCGAATACGCCGTCGACTTCCTGCCGAAACTGCGTGTCGAGGCCGCCGTGCCCGACCACCTTGTCGACCAGGTCATCGAAGCCATCGAGCAAGCCGCCCGCACCGGCAAGATCGGTGACGGCAAGATCTTCGCCGCCCCCCTTGAACAAGTGATCCGTATCCGGACTGGCGAAGCCGGCGAAGCTGCGCTGTAGACAAATAAGAAAGACTCATTGGAGCCTGAAAATGGATAAAGCAGATATCTCCTGGTTGCTCGTCTCTACCCTCCTCGTATTGATGATGGCCGTACCCGGTCTGGCGATGTTCTATGGCGGCCTGGTACGCAGCAAGAATGTGCTGTCGGTGCTGCTGCAAGTAATGTGCACGTTCGTGCTGGGCCTGGTCCTCTGGTTCATCTACGGTTATTCCCTCGCCTTCACCGAAGGCAACGCGTTCTTCGGCGGCCTCTCGCGTGCGTTCTTCTCCGGGATGTTCAATCCGGCCGATGGCAAGTACGCCATGTCGAACTCGCTGACCGAACTGCTGTTCGCCTCGTTCCAGGCCACGTTCGCCGGCATCACCTGCGCGCTGATCGTGGGCAGCTTCGCCGAGCGCGCCCGCTTCTCGGCGGTGCTGGTGTTCACGGTGATCTGGTTCACGTTCGCCTACGTGCCGATCGCGCACATGGTCTGGTTCGCCTCGGAAACGGCGCCCGGCCTGCTCAACGCCAAGGGCGCGCTGGACTTCGCCGGCGGCACCGTGGTGCACATCAATGCCGGCGTCGCCGGCCTGGTGGGCGCGTATGTGATCGGCAAGCGCGTCGGCTATGGCCGTGAAGCGATGCAGCCGCACAACCTGCCGATGACGTTTGTCGGCGCCGCGCTGCTGTGGGTCGGCTGGTTCGGCTTCAACGCCGGCTCCGCGCTGGCCGCCAACGAAAACGCCACCCTGGCCTTCTTCAACACCATGATCGCCACGGCTGGCGCCGTGCTGGCCTGGCTGTTCACCGAATGGGCCATCAAGGGCAAGCCCTCGATGCTGGGCGCCGCCTCCGGCGCCGTTGCCGGCCTGGTCGGCATCACCCCCGCGGCCGGCCTGGTCGGCCCGGTTGGCGCGCTCATCATCGGCGTGATTGCCGGCGTGGTCTGCGTGTGGGGCGTCAATGGCCTGAAGCGCCTGCTCCGTGCGGATGACGCGCTGGACGTGTTCGGCGTGCACGGCGTGGGCGGCATCGTCGGCGCCCTGCTGACCGGCGTCTTCAACGCCCAGGTACTGGGCGGCCCCGGCCTGGCCGAACCTGGCATGATCATGGGCCAGTTGTGGGTGCAGCTCGAAGGCGTGCTGCTGACCATCGTCTGGTCGGGCGTGGTCGCCTGGATCGCCTACAAGATCGCCAACGCCCTGTGCGGCCTGCGCGTGCCGGAAGACCAGGAACGCGAAGGGCTGGACGTCACCAGCCACGGCGAATCGGCCTACCACAGCTAATTCCGCCTCGCGCCACGGCGCGGACGGCAACAGCAAGCCCCCTGCCAGCCAGGGGGCTTTTTTTTCGGCCCGCTGGCGGCCAAGCGCCCGGGCCCGCCCTGCTCGCCCCAGAAAAAACCCGGCGCGTGCGCCGGGTTCTTGATGCGGGGCACGGCCTCGCGGGCCGCCGCCCGGGTCACAGGTCCAGGGTATCCAGATCCACCGGCAAGGCCCGGTTCAGGGCGCTGGCGACCTTCACGCGCAACGCATTGGAATGGGCGCGGCGCACCTCCCGCTTGACGTCCAGCAGCTGCTGCGGGTGCATCGAGAATTCGGTCAACCCCAGGCCCAGCAGCAAACGCGTCATGCGCGAATCGCCGGCCATTTCGCCGCACACGGCTACCGGTTTGCCCGCTCTTTCGCCCGCGTTGATGGTGTGGGCAATCAACCGCAGCACCGCCGGATGCAAGGGGTCATAGAGCGACGCCACGTCATGGTCGCCGCGGTCAATGGCCAGCGTGTACTGGATCAGGTCGTTGGTGCCGATCGAGAGAAAATCCAGCGCCTGCGCGAAGGGTTCGATGGCGATGGCGATGGCCGGCACCTCGACCATGGCGCCCACTTCCATGTGCGCCGCGTAGGGCTGGCCGCGCGCATCCAGTTCGCGCCGCGCCGACTCGATGGCCGCCCGCGTCGCCACCACCTCGTGCATGTGCGCGATCATCGGGATCAGCAGCCGCACCGGCCCGTGGGCCGACGCCCGCAGAATGGCGCGCAACTGCGTCGCGAACATCTCCGGACGCGCCAGGCAATAGCGGATGGCGCGCTGGCCCAGCGCCGGATTGGTGGCCACGGTAGCCTCGCCATCCAGCGTCTTGTCCGAGCCGATGTCCAACGTGCGGATGGTGACCGGACGGCCCGCCATCACCTTCACGACGGACGAGTAGGCCTCGTACTGCTCTTCTTCGCCCGGCAGATCCGGGCGCCCCATGAACAGGAACTCGCTGCGGAACAGGCCAATGCCGTGCGCTCCCGAGGCCAGCGCCAGCGCCGCTTCTTCCGGCAGTTCGATGTTGGCATGCAGGACGATGTCGATGCCATCCAGCGTGACGGAAGGCTCATCGCGCAACAGGCTCAGTTCGGCGCGCTCGTCGGCATAGTCGGCCTGGCGGCGGCGGTATTCCTGCATGATGCGTTCCGACGGATTGACCACCACCGCGCCAGCGGCGCCATCGATGATCAGCATGTCGCCGTCGCGCACCAACTCGCGCACATTGCCCATGGCCACCACGGCGGGCACACCCATGCTGCGCGCCACGATGGCGGTATGCGAGGTCGGTCCACCCAGGTCGGTGACGAAGGCGGCGAAGCGTCCGCCGCGCAGGCGCAGCATGTCGGCTGGCGAAATGTCATGCGCCACCACCACCAGCGCCTCGTCGCCGCCCATGTGCGACATGTCTGGCAGGATCACGGACGTGCCCGACAGCACATGCAGCACCCGCTCGATCACCTGGCGCACATCGGCGCCGCGTTCGCGCAGGTACTCGTCTTCCATGGCGTCGAACTGCTGGCCCAGGATCTGGCCCTGCGTGGTCAGCGCCCATTCGGCGTTGTAGTGCCGCTCGGCAATCAGCGCCAGCGTCTGTTCGGCCAACAGCGGATCGCCCAGCAACAGGCTGTGCACATTCAGCATGGCGCCCAGCTCGCGCGGCGCATCGGCCGGCAGGGTATCGGCCAATTGCAGCAGTTCCTGCTGGGCCGAGGCCAGCGCCTCGGTCAGGCGGCGGCTTTCGGCCGGCACGTCCTCGGGCGATATGCGGTAGTGCGCCACTTCCAGCGCCGCCGCCCCCATGACCACCGCGCGGCCGATGGCGTAGCCGCGCGCCACACCCTTGCCGTACAAACAAATAACGGGGCTGGCAGAGCCAGCCCCGTCATGCGTATCGACCGCGGTAGCGCCCGCGGACATGCCGGCCCGGACAATGTCCGGGCCGGCGGATTCGGAAGCGCTGCTATTCCTGTTCACCGAATTTGCTATCGAACAGAGTTTCAATTTCGGAGAGCGCCTGTTCGGCATCGTTGCCGGAGGCCTCCAGTTTGACCGTCACGCCCAACCCGGCGGCCAGCATCATGACCCCCATGATGCTCTTGGCATTGACACGCTGCGCGCCCCGGGAGATGAAGATCTCGCTGGAGAACTTGCTGGCAAGTTGCGTCAGTTTGGCGGCCGCCCGCGCATGCAAACCCAATTTATTGCTGATGACAATGTCTTTATTAGGCATAGGAATTATGATGACCGCGGCATCACACCGCAGTTGGTGATTGCAGCAAATTGTCCAAGCGCTCGTCGGCTTGAAATATTAGCCGAAATATAGGACAAATTCCTGCCCGTCAGTCTACCCGCAATACCCCTTGCACCCCGCCCGCGAGCGCCTTCTCGCGTGTCTCGGCCAACGAGAGATTCCGGTAGGTCAGCGCGCGCAGCAGCATGGGGGTGTTCAGGCCCGCCAGTACGCAGCACTGGATACCCTGCGCCTGCGCGTCGGCCACGGCCCGCTTGGAGATATTCGCGGGCGTGGCACCGATCAGGTCGGTCAGCACCAGCACCCCGCCGCCGTGATCCTGCTCAAGGATGTCCTTGAGCACGGCCGGAGCCAGATCGTCGGGCCGGTCCTCGGGCTGAATGTCGTGGATTGCCAACATGCCGTCAAGGTTACCCATGACGTGGCTGGCGCACTCGCGCATCGCCGCGCCCAGGGGCGCGTGCACCACAATGACGATACCCGTGGTCATGGCTGGTTCCGGCGATTCAGGCGGCGGCCGCGGCATCGGCGGCCGTCATGGCCCCGGTGGCCACGGCCTTTTCCAGCGCCTGGACGAACATGCCGGCGACGTCGAAACCGGTCTGCTCGGCGATCTCCACGAAACAGGTGGGGCTGGTGACGTTGACCTCGGTGACGTAGTCGCCGATGACATCCAGGCCGACCAGCAGCAGGCCGCGCTCGGCCAGCTTGGGCGCGACGGCCTCAGCGATCTCGCGGTCGCGCGGCGACAGCTCCTGCGCCACGCCCCGGCCACCAGCGGCCAGGTTGCCGCGGGTTTCGCCGGCCAGCGGGATGCGCGCCAGCGAATACGGGACCGGCTCGCCGCCGATCAACAGGATGCGCTTGTCACCCTTGACGATCTCGGGAATGTAACGCTGCGCCATGATGGTGCGCGCGCCGTTGTCGGTGAGCGTTTCCAGGATGGCGTTCAGGTTCGGGTCCTTGGGCTGCAGGCGGAACACGCCAGTGCCGCCCATGCCGTCCAGCGGCTTGACGATGACGTCGTGGTGCTTGTCGTGAAAGGCCTTCAGGCGCGCCATGTTGCGCGTCACCAGCGTCGGCGCGGTGAACTCGCTGATCTCGGTGATGGCCAGCTTTTCGGGATGGTTGCGGATCGCCGCACCGCCGTTGAACACCTTGGCGCCCTGCGCTTGGGCGTATTCGAGCAGGTGGGTGGAATACACGTATTCCATGTCGAAAGGCGGGTCTTTACGCATCACCACCGCGCCGAAATCGGCCAGCGGCAGGTCCTGGGAGGCAGACTCGCGCCACCAGTCGTGGCCGTGCAGGTCGGCGCCTTCCACCAGCTCGATGGGCGTGGTGACAGCCTTGACCGTGCCGGCCTCGATGTAAAGATCGCCCTGCATGGCCACACTGAGCGTATGGCCGCGCGCCACCAGGGCACGCATCATGGCGACAGAACTGTCCTTGTACGCCTTCAAGAGCGGCAAGGGATCCAAAACGAACAAAACATGCATCGCGACACCCCGAACGTACGCCGCCTTCCCTTTCGGGAAGGCGGCTATCAATGACATCGTAGCGCAGAGCCGCCCAATAAGCGAACCCGCCGAACATGGGCTGGACGGCGGGTCGCGGGAAGGAACGGCCAGGCCTATCCAGAAGGAAAGGCCGGCAGGAGCTTTACGCCGCCGATTCCGGCTTGCCCGCGGGGGGAGCCTTCTTCTTGGGCGCCAGCACCATGACCATCTGACGGCCTTCGAGCTTCGGCATGGCTTCGACCTGGGCCAGTTCCAGCAGATCGTCGCGCACCCGCTCAAGTACCCGCATGCCCAGTTCCTGGTGAGCCATTTCACGGCCACGGAATCGCAGGGTCACCTTGGCCTTGTCGCCTTCCTCGAGGAAGCGGCGCAGATTGCGCAGCTTGACCTGGTAGTCGCCCTCGTCGGTGGCCGGACGGAATTTGACTTCCTTGACCTGGATGACCTTCTGCTTCGAGCGAGCTTCGGCTTGGCGCTTCTGCTCTTGGTACTTGAACTTACCGTAGTCCATCAAACGGCAGACCGGCGGCTCGGCGTTCGGCGCGATTTCCACCAGATCCACGTCGTTTTGCTCGGAAAGACGGAACGCGTCGGCGATCTTGACGATGCCCAGCTGTTCTCCGTCCAGACCTATCAGGCGCACCTCGGGGACGCGGATTTCACCGTTGATGCGATTGGCTTTTTCAGTGGCGATGTTGAAAGCTCCTAGAAATGTTAAGCAGCGCTGCCATCGGGTTGATTGACGTCGCGGCGGGTGGATACGTCTTCGGACAGGCGGGCGACGAAGTCGTCGAACGCGATGGCACCGAGGTCCAGACCGCCCAATCCGCGTACGGCGACGGTGCCGTTCTGCTTCTCCTTGTCGCCGACGACGAGGATGTACGGCACCTTCTGCAGGCTGTGCTCCCGAATTTTACGAGTGATTTTTTCACCGCGCAAATCGGACTCGACCCTAAAGCCTTGTTTTTTCAGGCTTTGCGTGATTTCGGCCGCATAATCGGCCGAAGGTTCGGAAATGCAACACACCACGGCCTGCACCGGCGCCAGCCAGGGCGGCATCGCGCCGGCGTGGTTTTCGATCAGCATGCCGATGAAACGCTCGAGCGAACCCAGGATGGCGCGGTGCAGCATCACGGGCGGACGACGCTGGTCGTTCTGGTCCACGTACTCGGCGCCCAGGCGCACAGGCATGGAAAAGTCGACCTGGATCGTACCGCACTGCCAGTGGCGGCCGATAGCGTCCTTCAGCGTGTATTCGACCTTGGGGCCGTAGAACGCGCCCTCTCCGGGGGAGATCTCGAATTCGCAGCCAGTGCGGCGCAGGCTTTCCATCAAGGCCTGTTCGGCCGTGTCCCAGACCTCGTCCGAACCGATGCGCTTTTCCGGACGCGTGGCGACCTTGTACAGCACCTCGGTGAAGCCGAAGTCGCGGTAGACCTTCTGCAACAGGGCCGTGAAGTCGGCGCATTCGTCCTGGAGCTGCTCTTCGGTACAGAAGATGTGGCCGTCGTCCTGCGTGAAACCACGCACGCGCATCATGCCGTGCAGCGAGCCGGACGGTTCGTTGCGGTGGCACTGGCCGAATTCGCCGTAGCGCAGCGGCAGCTCGCGGTAGGAATGCAGGCCGGCATTGAAGATCTGCACGTGACCCGGGCAGTTCATCGGCTTCAGGCCATAGACGCGGTTCTCGGACTCGGTCGTGAACATGTTTTCACGGTAGTTGTCCCAGTGGCCGGTCTTTTTCCAGAGCGAGATGTCCAGGATCTGCGGCGCTTTCACTTCCTGGTAGCCGTTGTCGCGGTAGACCGAGCGCATGTACTGCTCGACCTGCTGCCACAGGGCCCAGCCCTTGGGGTGCCAGAAAATCAGGCCGGGCGCTTCGTCCTGGAAGTGGAACAGGTCGAGTTCGCGGCCGATCTTGCGGTGGTCGCGGCGCTCGGCCTCTTCCAGCATGTGCAGGTAGGCTTCCTGTTCTTCCTTGGTGGCCCAGGCAGTGCCGTAGATGCGCTGGAGCATCTCGTTCTTGCTGTCGCCGCGCCAGTAGGCGCCGGCCACCTTCATCAGCTTGAAGACCTTCAGCTTGCCCGTGGACGGCACGTGCGGGCCGCGGCACAGGTCGATGAACTCGCCTTCGCGATACAGGCTGAGCGGCTCGTTCGAAGGAATCGAGGCGATGATCTCCGCCTTGTACTTTTCGCCGATGCCCTTGAAGAACTCGACGGCGTCGTCGCGCGACCAGACTTCGCGCGTGACGATCTCGTCCTTCTTGGCCAGTTCGGCCATCTTCTTCTCGATGGCGGTCAGGTCTTCGGGCGTGAACGGGCGCTTGTACGAGAAGTCGTAGTAGAAACCGTTGTCGATCACCGGGCCGATGGTGACCTGGGCGTCGGGGAACAATTCCTTGACGGCGTAGGCCAGCAAGTGCGCCGTGGAATGGCGGATCATGTCCAGGCCGTCAGCGTCCTTGGCAGTCACGATGGCCAGGCGGGCGTCGCCCTCGATGCGGTAGCTGGTATCGACCAGCGTGGGGTCGGCGCCGTCAAAGGTCACGCGGCCGCCCAAGGCGGCTTTGGCCAATCCCGCGCCGATCGACTGCGCCACCTCGGCGACCGTGACCGGCCCCGGGTATTGGCGCTGCGAACCATCGGGCAATGTGATCTGTACCATCGGGAGTGCTTCCTGGGGTTCTTGGGGAAAAATCGAAATTCAGAAACGAAAAACGCGGCTGGTAGCCGCGTTTATCTGGTTGTCTTGCTGAGTCCTACCGCTGACCTGACACGGTGAAACCCGACGCACGAAAAACTAACGCGACATAGGGCGAAAGTTCCGGGTCGTAGTTCGTGCCAGCGGAAAAAACATGGTGCCTGGGCCTTGAGGGTGGACTTGGTGCCGCGCCACCGGTGCGATTGAAGCGCGGTCGGTGGAGCTTATCGTTGCCGATTGTAGCACCCTTTGCGCCTATCTCGTGACATTTGCGCGACAGCGGCGGCCCGTGACGGCTTCAGGCCAGATTGCGGCTATCCGCAATCGTGGCCAGCGCGTGTCTCACACCGTCCTCCCAATGCGGCGCGAGGATACCGAAAGTGCGTTCCAGCAGCCGGCTGTCGAGCCGCGAATTGGCCGGCCGGCGCGCCTTGGCGGGATATTGGTCAGAGCGCACCGCCACGATGTCGCCTGGCGTCAGGGTGACGGCCAGGCCGGCGCGGCGCGCCTGCTGCGCGATGAAACAGGCGTACTCATGCCAACTGGCATCGCCGGTGGCGGCCAGGTGATACAGGCCGAACGGGAAAGCCGCATGCGCCGGCCGCGCCAGGTAGCGGGCCAGCATCAGCGCGGTGGCATCGGCGATGTAGGCGGCGCCGGTCGGGGCGCCGCGCTGGTCGCTCACCACCCTGAGCGTTTCTGGCTGGCGCAGCGCCAGCAACATGGTCTTGAGGAAGCTGTTGCCAAATACGCCGTAGACCCACGATGTGCGCAACACCAGGTGCGCCGGGTTCATGGCGCAGACCGCCCGCTCGCCGGCCAGCTTGCTGCGGCCATAGGCGTTCAGCGGCGCCGGCGCGTCGCACTCGTCATAGGGACCGGCCTTGGCGCCGTCGAACACATAGTCCGATGAATAGTGGACGATGAGCGCGCCGCGCTCGGCCGCCAGGGCCGACAGTTCGCCCGCCGCCTCGGCATTGATGCGCATGGCGCGCACGGTGTCTTCCTCGGCGCGCTCGACGGCCGTGTAGGCCGCGGCATTGACGATGATGTCCGGCTTCTCGCGGCGCACCAGCCGCGCGATCTGCAGCGGATAGGTCAGGTCGCAATCGGCGCGCCCGAATGCCGCCACGCGGCCCAGCGGCGCGAGGCTGCGCCGCAGTTCGAAACCCAATTGCCCATCCCTGCCTAGTATCAGAATCTTCTTGGACATGCGCTGCCCACCGCCTTGCCTGTCTTGCGCCACCGGCCAGCGAACGCCGGGCCGGAATATCGACGCGATTTTATTCCTCGCCACGCCAGTCAAAGCATGGCCGGGATTAACGTCGCATCACGGTATCACAAACGTAGTTTTGTCTGATTCATGTTTAGTTTTGGGCAATACGACGCCGTAAGACCATAAGCTTCACACTCGAATTTCGGACTGGTTACGGCGAGTGTGCAGTCCCAGCAGCCTTCGGGCGCACACCCTTTTTACCGACGTTTTCCCGTCCATTCTGTGGAGTCTTGATGAATACTGCCTCAGCGCCGGATGCCGCCGCCTCTGCCGAGCCGCGCTCCCACGATGCAGGTGACCGCCCCAATTCCCGCAAGCACCTGCTGCTGTCGCGGCCGCCCCCTGTCATCCGGGTGGCGATCCTCGATGACCATCCCGTCGTGGCGCTGGGCCTGGGCGCCTACCTGGATGCCCGGCCCGGCTTTCGTGTCATCCACCAGGAAACCTCGGCCAGCCGGCTGCTGGACAAGCTCTCCAGCACGCCCTGCGACGTGGCCCTGATCGATTTCTACCTGCCCCAGGAACCCTGGGATGGCGTCAATTACCTGCGCCGCCTGCGGCGCTATCACCCCAACCTGGCGATCATCACCTTCTCGGCGGGCAATCGCCAGGAAACCCAGTATGCGGCGTATCGCGCCGGCGCCAACGGCTACCTGGCCAAGCAATGGGGCATGTTGCTGCTGCCCGAGATGATCCACGGCGTCCTCAGCAAGAAAGATCCTTTCCTCTCGGTGCACGACGGCAAGATCCGCCCCCTGTCGCCGCGCCCGCCCCACGCGATGCTGACCACCTCCGAGGTCGAGGTCCTGCGCCACATCAGCCAGGGAATGTCGGTGACTCAGATCGCCGCGCGCCTGAAGCGCAGCAAGAAGACCGTCAGCACTCACAAGCGCCGCGCCATGCGCAAGCTGCAACTGTCCGACGACCTGGCGCTGGCCTTGTTCCTGCGCGAGAAATTCGCCGAATAGGCCTGCGCCGCAGTCCGGCTTTGCCGGCTGCCCGCCTGGGCGGCCGGCCCGTCAGATGATGCGCGAATAGCTGGCCGCCGTGCTGGCGTTGCGCAGATAGCCATCGAAGGTCATGGCTACGGCCCTGACGAAATACCAGCCCAGGCCGGTTACGCGTAATTCGCCGGCACGCAGGTTGACCAGGCCGAGTTCGGCCAGATTGGCCACCTGCGACAGCTCCGGCCCGAAATAGTCCCCAAACCGCAAGCCATGCCGCGCCTCGACGCCGGCAAAGTCCACCCTGCCCTGGCACATGATGTCCATGATGACGTCGCGCCGCGCCAGGTCATCGGCATTGAGCGCCAGCCCCCGCTCGACGGCGAAATGGCCCGACTCGATGGCCGCGTAATAGCTGTCCAGATCCTTGGCGTTCTGGCTGTAGGTATTGCCGATGCGGCCGATGGCCGACACGCCCAGCGCCACCAGGTCGCGGTCGGGCTGGGTACTGTAGCCCTGGAAATTGCGATGCAATTGGCCGCGCTGTTTGGCGATCGCCAGGGCGTCCGTGGTCAGCGCGAAATGATCCATGCCGATGTAGGTATAGCCCTGCTTCAGGAACCCCTCGATGGCCGCGCTGAGCAGGCCGACCCGGGTGGCGCGGTCGGGCAGATCCTCCGGATTGATGCGGCGTTGCGGCTTGAAGCGCTCGGGCAGGTGGGCGTAGGCGTAGAGCGCGATACGGTCGGGCCGCAATGCGCTGACCTGCTCGATGGTGCGCGCGAACGACGCCGTGGTCTGCAGCGGCAGGCCGTAGATCAGGTCGACGTTGATCGAGGCATAGCCCAACGCCCGGGCGCTCTGCATCAGGTCGCGCACCTCTTCGAACGACTGCACGCGATGCACGGCGACCTGCACTCTGGGGTCGAAGTCCTGCACGCCGAAGCTGAGCCGATTGAAGCCCAGTGCGCGCAGCGTTGCCAGGCGCTGCGGCGTAGCCGTGCGGGGGTCCACCTCGATGGAGATCTCGGCGTCGGGCTCGAAGCGGAAGGCCGCGCGCAGGTCCGCCATCAGTCGATCAAGCTCTTCATCGGCAAGAAAGGTCGGAGTGCCGCCGCCGAAATGCAGCTGCGACACAGGCATGCCCGGCCCCAACTCGGCCACGTGCAGGGCGATTTCCCGCGCCAGCGCATCCAGGTAGCGCGCCGCGCGGTCGTGATGGCGGGTCACGACCTTGTTGCACGCGCAGTAATAGCAAACCGAATCGCAGAACGGGATATGCACGTAGAGCGACAACGGTTCCGGCGTACAGGCCGCGCGCCGCTGCCCGAGGGCCTGGCGATACTCGGCCTGGCCAAACGCCTGGTGGTAGCGGTCGGCAGTGGGATATGAGGTATAGCGGGGGCCGTTCTTGTCCAGCCGCGCGAGCAACTGGGGGGGAAAGAAAGGTTCGGCGGCGGCCGACGGGTCGGCGACTGAGGGGCTGAGGGTGGCTTGCATACCTCGAATTATTCGCCTGCGCCGACCCGCGGGGGTTGATCTGGCGCAAACGTGGCCGGCGCCTGCTGCGAGGACGCAACGCGCCAGGCGTGACACGGCCGCCGGACCCGGTCCCGCGCCGCCGGCAGCCGCGGGGCGGAACCGAGACCCATGCCCCGTAAAATGCCCGCATTTCCCCATGACAAGGACATTCCCCGTGGATACCGAACTCGACGGACGCCTGCTTGCGCTGCGCCAGGCGCTGGCGATCGCCATCGCCCTTTCCACCCGCGGCAGCCCGCAAGCCACCGACATGGCCCTGGAACTGCTGGGCGACCTGAAGGCCAACCTGGACGATGCGCCGTCGGACAGCCCCTTTGAAAAGCCCGAATGGGCGGTTGGCGCGCATGACGAGCTGGAGGGCATCGCGCGCCTGGTGCGCGCTTTCACCCAGACCCCCGAACCGGGCGCTGACGCCTGATCCCTTCGGCGCCGCGTGCGCCGTCAACGCACGGCGCCGCTTGACCTTCGGGCGCCGCGCATGCGCCGCGCGGCCCGCCCGGCGCGTTTCTCTCACTGCCGCCGCGCCGATTCCACCGGGCCGGCCCGCAGGACAAGCCCCCGCGGCGCCGGGTCCTCCGGCCTTGCCGTGGCCCTGCCACGCTTGAACGCCTCCTCCCGCCTCGCATTCGGCCTCATCGATCACCAGACAACTGGCCTGACCACCAGATAGGAAGACGGGAAATCCCTCTGATCGTTTTCCCTTTATTCCCTGAATTTCGCTTCTATTTCAACGACAAGATACCTATATTGGTGGCCTGACCACCTGACCAAGATTTTGCAGTACCGCCATGAGCACCTTCCAAGCCGTCGCCGTCACCCGCCTCTATCGCATGATCGCCGACCAGATCGCCGGGCGCATCCGCGCGGGCGATTTTCCGCACGGCGGCCGCTTGCCTTCCGAGCGCGAGCTGGCCGAACAATTGCAGGTGAGCCGGGCCTCGATCCGTGAAGCGCTGATCGCCCTGGAGATCGAGGGCTACGTGGAGGTGCGGGTGGGCACCGGCGTATTCGTCACGGCCAGCCGCGAAGCCGCCCCCGCCGCTCCAGGCGGCGCGTCTGCGGCCATCCAGGACGACATCGGCCCCTTCGACCTGCTCGAAGCGCGCATGTTGATCGAACCCGAGTGCGCGGCGCTGGCCGCGCAGCAAGGTTCCCCGGCGCAGATCGCCGCCATCCGCGCGGCCCATGAGGCCATGTCGCTGACCGACGCGCCAGGCTGGCATGACCGCGAATTCCACAGCGCCATCGCCGCCGCCTGCGGCAACGCGGCCTTGGCCGCCACGGTGGCCCATCTGTGGAACCTGAGCCTGGCCAGCCCGGTGTTCAGCCGCATGCAGGATTACTTCGTCAATACCAAGGTATGGGCGGTGGCCCACGCCGAGCACCAGCGCATCCTGACCGCCATCCTGGCGCGCGATCCGATCCGCGCGCGCCACGCCATGCATGCGCACCTGATCGGCATCCTGGCCCGGCTGCGGGAAGACTTCGGCGATGACGACGGGAGCATCCGGCCCGACATCTAGGCCCCGCCCGCCTTCGTCCCGGCGGCGCCGGCCGCCGCTTGCCTTGCCACGAACCCCAGCCCGCGCCCTGCGCGGCCAGCCCCCCCCCCCGGGAGTGTTTGCATGACGGTTGTATCCCCCCCGCTGCGCAACGGCGGCCAGATCCTGATGCAGCAACTGCGCATCCACGGCACGCGCCGGATCTTCATGATCCCCGGTGAAAGTTATCTGCCCTGCATCGACGCGCTGAACGAGCACCGTGACGCCATCGAACCGGTGGTCTGCCGGCAGGAAAGCGGCGCGGCCTACATGGCCGAGGCCTACGGCAAGCTGACCGGCGAACCCGGCGTCTGTTTCGTCACCCGCGGCCCGGGCGCCACCAACGCCAGCATCGGCGTGCACACCGCCTTCCAGGACTCGACGCCCATGATCCTGTTCGTCGGCCAGGTCGGCAACGATTTCTACGAGCGCGAAGCCTTCCAGGAAATCGACTACCGCCGCATGTTCGGCCAGATGGCCAAGTGGGTGGCACAGATCGACCGCACCGACCGCATCCCGGAATTCGTGGCGCGCGCCTATGCCACCGCCACCAGCGGCCGTCCCGGACCGGTGGTGCTGGCGCTGCCGGAAGACACGCTGTGGGGCACCGCCGCGGTGGCGGACATGCCTCGCTACCAGCGCGTCGCCGCCAGCCCCGGTCTGTCAGACCTGGAACGCATGCGTCAATTGCTAGACCAGGCCGAGCGGCCCGTGATGGTGCTGGGCGGCAGCGGCTGGAATGCCGGCGCGATCCAGCAGATCGCCGCGTTCGCCGAACGCTTCGAACTGCCGGTGGCGACGGCCTGGCGCCGGCTCGAATGCTTCGACCAGCGCCATCCCAACGCCGCCGGCCAGATGGGCTGGGGCATGACCGAAGCGCTGCGCGCGCGCATCAAGGCGGCCGATCTGATCCTGGCGGTCGGCACGCGTCTGGGCGAAGCCACCACCGAAGGCTATCAGTTGATCGAGAGCCCGCTGCCACGCCAGGCGCTGATCCACGTCTACCCGGATCCGCAGGAGCCGGGCCGCGTCTTCGCCCCGACCCAGGCGATCGCCGCCAGCGTCGCCGGCTTCGCGCAGGCGGTGGCGACGCTGCAACCGGCCCACGCCACGCCGCGCGCCGCGGCCGTGCGGGCGGCTCACGCTGAATACCTGGATTCGCTCAAGCCCTTGCCAGCGCCCGGCCCGCTGGGTCTGGACGCCGTGGCCGCGCAGGTCAACCAGCGCCTGGCCCCGGATGCCTGCATTACGGTGGGCGCAGGCAACTACGCGCTGTATCCGCACCGCTACCGCCAGTTCACCGGTCTGGGCACCAGCCTCGCGCCGACCGTGGGGTCGATGGGCTATGGCCTGCCGGCGGCCGTCTCGGCCAAGCTGGAGCACCCGGACAAGACCGTGGTCTGCTATGCCGGTGACGGCTGCTTCCAGATGAACCTGCAGGAGTTGGGCGTGGCCCAGCAGTACCGGCTGGGCATCGTGGTGCTGGTGTTCAACAACGGCATGTGGGGCACGATCCGCGCGCACCAGGAGCGCGAATTCCCCGGCCGCCCGATCGCGCTGGGCTTCGAGAACCCCGACTTCACCCAGATCGTGCGCGGCTACGGCGGCTATGGCGAGGCCGTCGAACGCACCGAGGATTTCGCCGCGGCATTCGACCGCGCGCTGGCCTACGCCGAGCGCGAACGGCGCCCCGCGCTGCTGGAAATCCGCTACGACGCCGACGGCATCGCCCCCGGCCAGACGCTTACCGCTATCCGCGAGGCGGCGCTGGCGCGCAACGCCGCCGCCCACTAACCCGAACGAGGCTCCCCATGACTACTACCCTGTCCGTCAACGGCAACCGGCTCTGGCAATCCCTGATGGATCTGGCCGAGATCGGCGCCACGCCCAAGGGCGGCAATTGCCGCCTGGCCCTGACCGCGCTCGACGGCCAGGGCCGCGATCTGGTCACCGGCTGGATGCGCGACGCCGGCCTGACGATCCGCGTGGACCAGGTGGGCAATATCTTCGCGCGCCGCGCCGGCCGCAACGACGCCCTGCCGCCGGTGATGACCGGCAGCCATATCGACACGCAGCCGACCGGCGGCAAATTCGACGGCTGCTTCGGCGTGCTGGCCGGCCTGGAAGTGATGCGCACGCTGAACGACGCGGGCGTGCAGACCGAGGCGCCGCTGGAACTGGCCATCTGGACCAACGAGGAAGGCTCGCGCTTCGTGCCTGTGATGATGGGCTCGGGCGTGTTCGCCGGCAAATTCCCGCTGGAGACCGCGCTGAGCGCGCGCGACGCCAAGGGCCTGACGGTGCGCGATGAGCTGCAGGCCATCGGCTACGCCGGCCCCGACCCCGTTGGCGGCCGCCCGGTGGATGCCTATTTCGAGGCCCACATCGAACAGGGCCCGATTCTGGAACATGAAGAAAAAGTGATCGGCGCGGTGACCGGTTCGCTCGGCCTGCGCTGGTACGACATCACCGTGACCGGCATGGAGATGCACGCCGGCCCCACGCCCATGGGCATCCGCCGCGACGCGCTGTACGCCGCCAGCTACCTGGTGCAGGCCGTCATCGACATCGCCAACGCCCACCAACCGCACGGGCGCGGCACGGTGGGCGAGATCCACGCCCACCCCGGTTCGCGCAACGTGATCCCGGGCCAGGTGCGCCTGACCGCCGACCTGCGCCACGAAGACGAAGCCACGCTCACGCACATGGACCAGCAATGGCGCCAAGCCTGCCGTGATATCGCCGAGCGGTACGGCGTGCAGGTGGACGTAAAGGACGTGCAGTACTTCCGCCCCACCCCCTTCGATCCCGACCTGGTGGAAAAGGTGCGCCAGGGCGCCGCGCAGCGCGGCCTGCCGGCCATGGACATCGTCACCGGCGCCGGCCATGACGCCGTCTACATGGCCGCGGTGGCGCCCACCGCCATGATTTTCGTGCCATGCAAGGACGGCATCAGCCACAACGAAATCGAAGATGCGCAACCCGCGCACCTCGAAGCCGGCTGCAATGTGCTGCTCGATGCCATGGTGGCCCGCGCCAACGCCGCGCGCTGAAACGACGAGGACCCTGTCATGACCCTGCATACCCTCGAATACTGGCAAGCCCGCGCCGCCGCGCTGACGCTGCGCGGCCAGGCCTACATCGACGGCGCCTATGTCGACGCCGCCGACGGCGCCACCTTCGCGGCCACCAGCCCGATCGACGGCCGCAAGCTGGCCGACGTGGCCGCCTGTGGCGCGGCCGACGTCGACCGCGCCGTGGCCGCCGCCCGCCGCGCCTTCGAAGCCGGCATCTGGTCCGGCCTGGCGCCGCGCGAACGCAAGGCTCGCCTGATTCGGCTGGGTCAGCTGATCAGCGAGCACACCGAGGAACTGGCGCTGATCGAGACCCTGGACATGGGCAAGCCGATCCGCGACGCGCTGGCCTTCGACCTGCCCGAGACCGCACACTGCTATGCCTGGTACGGCGAAGCCATCGACAAGCGCTATGACGAGATCGCGCCGACCGGCGCCAACGCGCTGGCCACGGTCACGCGCGAACCCTTGGGCGTCGTGGCGGCCGTGGTGCCGTGGAATTACCCGCTGCTGATGGCCGCCTGGAAAGTCGCGCCGGCTCTGGCCGCGGGCAATAGCGTGATCCTCAAGCCGGCCGAGCAATCCTCTTTGAGCGCGCTGCGGCTGGCCGCGCTGGCCGAGCAGGCCGGCATCCCCGCGGGCGTCTTCAACGTCGTGCCCGGCACCGGCCCGGTCGCCGGCAGCGCGCTCGGCCTGCACCCGGACGTCGACTGCGTGGCCTTCACCGGCTCCACCGCCACCGGCAAGCGCTTCATGCGCTATTCGGGCGAATCGAACCTGAAGCGCGTGTGGCTCGAATGTGGCGGCAAGTCGCCCCACATCGTGTTCGAGGACTGTCCGGACCTGGACCACGCCGCGCTGATCGCCGCGCTGGCAATCTTCTCGAACCAGGGCGAAGTCTGCATCGCCGGCTCGCGCCTGTACGTGCAGGATGCCATCTATGACACGTTCATGGAGAAAGTGGCCCGGCACGCCGCCGAGATGCGGCCAGGCAATCCGCTCGATCCGGCCACGGCCCTGGGCGCCATGGTCGACGAGCGCCAGACGCGCGCGGTCATGGCCCGCATCGCGGCCGGTCAGGCCGAAGGCGCCACGCTGCGCGTCGGCGGCCGCCAATTGCACGGCGACAGTGGCGGCTTCTACATCGAGCCGACCATCTTCGACTGCACCGACGCATCCAGCCCGCTGTTGCGCGAGGAGATCTTCGGCCCGGTGCTGGCGGCGCAACGCTTCCATACCGAGGACGAGGCCATCGCATTGGCCAATGATTCCGCGTACGGCCTGGGCGCCGGGCTCTGGACCGCCAACCTGGGGCGCGCGCACCGCCTGTCGCGGCGCCTGCGCGCCGGCCTGGTCTGGGTCAATTGCTATGCCGACGGCGACATCACCGTGCCGTTCGGCGGCGTCAAGCAATCGGGTTTCGGCCGCGACAAATCGCTGCATGCGCTCGACAAGTACAGCGACCTGAAAACCACCTGGATAGACATCACCCGATAGCGTGCCGCGCATGCACCCAGTCTATCGCCGCATTGGTGCGCGGCGCCGCATCTGCACCCATACGTAGCATTGTTGTAGCAGCTCCACCCCGCAGTTCCCCGAGAAACAGGTGGCACGAGGTTTGCTTATCACTACCGGCACGTGCCGTGTGACAGGCGGCCACCTGACAACCCTCTTCCAGCCTGGAGGCTCGCAGTGAAATCGAAGACTTGGTTCTCCCTCAGCATCGGCGCCCTGGTTCTGGCGGCCGCCTTGCCGGCCACGCAGGCCCTGGCCCAGACCAAGGGCGGTACGCTCAACATGATCGTCCAGCCCGAGCCGCCCGTGATCGTCACGGCCATCAACCAGCAGGGCCCGACGCAATTCGTCGCCGGCAAAATCTATGAAAGCCTGCTGACCTACTCGACCGACCTGAAGCCGCAACCCGGCCTGGCCAAATCGTGGGAAGCGTCGCCCGACGGCCTGACCTACACCTTCCACTTGCAGGACAACGTCAAATGGCATGACGGCAAGCCGTTCACGGCCGACGACGTGGTCTTCTCGCTGGCCGACATGCTGCCCAAGACCCATGCGCGGGCCCGCGTGATTCTCAACAAGTTCGTCGCCTCGGTGCAGGCCACCGATCCGAAAACCGTGGTCATCAAGCTGAAGACGCCGTTCCCGGCGTTCATGCTGATGTTCGAACCGGGCTTCGCGCCGATGATGCCCAAGCACATCTACGCCGGCACCGACTACATGACCAATCCGGCCAACCAGAAGCCGATCGGCACCGGCCCGTTCATGTTCAAGGAATGGAAGCGCGGCGAATACATCAAGCTGGTGCGCAACCCCGACTACTGGAAGCCGGGCAAGCCCTACCTGGACGAACTGGTGTTCAACGTGATTCCCGACGCGGCCTCGCGCGCGGTGGCGTTCGAGCGCGGCAGCGTCGACGTGCTGCGCGGCGGCGACGTCGACAACGTCGACATCAAGCGCCTGCGCGCGCTGCCCAAGGTCGAGTACACCACCGCCGGTTGGGAAATGTTCTCGCCCCAGGCCTACCTGATCTTCAACATGCGCAAGCCGCCCTTCGACAACGTCAAGGTGCGCCAGGCGGTGATGGCCGCGCTCAACCGCAAGATGGTGGTCAACAACATCTTCTTTGGCCTGGGCAAGGTGGCCACCAGCCCCTTCGTGACGACCGAGATGTTCTACGACAAGAACATGCCGCCCCTGCCGTTCGACATGAAGAAGGCGCGCGCGCTGATCAAGGAATCGGGCATCAAGCCCGAGGACTACACCATCCGCCAACTGAGCTTCCCGTATGGCTCGACCTGGGACCGCCTGGGCGAATACACCAAGCAGGCGCTCGAACAGCTGGGCTTCAAGGTCAATCTCGAATCGACCGACGCCGGCGGCTGGGCCAGCCGCACCGGCAACTGGGACTTCGACCTGACCACCAACTTCACCTACCAGTACGGCGACCCCGCGCTGGGCGTGCAGCGCCTGTACATCTCGTCCAACATCGTCAAGGGATCGCCGTTCGCCAACGTGCAGGGCTACAGCAACCCCGAGACCGACAAGCAGTGGGAAGCCGCCGCCTCCGAGGTCGATCCGGCCAAGCGCCAGGCGATCTACAGCAAGCTGCAGACCACCCTGGTCAACGAAGTCGCCAACGGCTTCCTGGTGGACATGGAGTTCCCCACGCTGTATCGCGCCAACGTCAAGAACCTGGTCAAGACGGCCATCGGCCTGAACGAATCGTTCGACGACGTCTACATCGAGAAGTAAGCGCCGCAAGCCGCGGGCGGCGCCACCCGGCCCGCCCGCGGCGCCCGGCCGCGCGACGGACGCCAGCGCCCGTCCACGGAGGATCCAGAGCATGAAATTCCTGTCTTTCCTGGTTTCACGCATCGGCAAGGCCCTGGTGGTCGTGCTGGGCGTGGTCATCATCAATTTCTTCCTGATCCGCCTGGCGCCGGGCGACCCCGCCGCCGTGCTGGCGGGCCAGGCGGGCGCGGGTGACGCCGCCTATGTCGAGCAACTACGCGTCGCGTTCGGATTGGACAAGCCCGTGCTGACGCAACTGTTCCTGTACCTGAAAGGCGTGGTCCAACTGGACCTGGGCTTTTCCTATCGCAACCATGTGCCGGTGCTGGACCTGATCGTCGAACGCCTGCCCGCCACCTTCCTGCTGATGTCCTGCGCCTTCCTGTTCTCGATCGTGCTGGGCGTGCTGCTGGGCGTGGTCGCGGCCAAGGCGCGCTACCGTAACAAGCGCCGCTGGATCGACAGCTCGGTCATGACCGGCGCCCTGCTGCTCTATGCCACGCCGCTGTTCTGGTTGTCGCTGATGGGCATCCTGCTGTTCTCCGTGGTGCTGGGCTGGCTGCCCGCCTTCGGCATGGAAACGGTAGGGGCCGGCCTGACTGGCTGGGCCCGCGCCGCCGACATCGCCCAGCACCTGATCCTGCCGACCGTGACGCTGGGCTGCTTCTTCATGGCGGTGTACGTGCGCCTGACGCGCGCTTCGATGCTGGAAGTGATCGGCATGGACTTTGTCAAGACGGCGCGCGCCAAGGGGGTGAGCCCCGGCCGCGTGATCCGCGCCCACGTGCTGCGCAATGCGCTGCTGCCGGTCATCACCTTCGCCGGCATCCAGCTGGGCCAGATGGCCGGCGGCGCGGTGCTGACCGAAACCGTGTTCGCCTGGCCCGGTATCGGCCGGCTGATGTTCGACGCGTTGCTGCAACGCGACTACCAGCTGCTGCTGGGTATTTTCCTGGTGACCTCGATCATGGTGGTGGTGTTCAACCTGTTGACCGACGTACTGTACCGCCTGATCGATCCGCGCATCAGCGCGGGCGCGCAACAAGGAGCCGCGGCATGAAGCAATTCGCCCGACGCTATATGCGCAACTATGGCGCGGTGGCCGGATTGGCCATCATGCTGGTGGTGGTCATCGTGGCGCTGGCCGCGCCCCTGCTTTATCAGGATTCGCCCTGGATGATGGTGGCCGATCCGCTGATCCCGCCTTTCACCGACGCCGCCTATCCGTTCGGCACCGACATGCTGGGCCGCGACATCACCGCCGGCCTGGTGTGGGGCGCCCGCGTCTCGCTGATGGTGGGCCTGCTGTCCACGGCGGTGGCGCTGGTGTTCGGCATCGTCGTGGGCGCCATTGCCGGCTACTGCGGCGGCCGGGTCGATGACGCGCTGATGCGCTTCACCGAGTTCTTCCAGACTATCCCGCAACTGGCGATGGCGGTGGTGCTGGTGGCGATCCTGGGCCCCTCGATGTATTCCATCATGGGCGCGATCGCGGTGGTGTCATGGCCGCCGGCGGCGCGGCTGGTCCGGTCCGAGTTCATGACCCTGAAACAACGCGAGTTCGTGCAGGCGGCCATCGTCATCGGCCAGACGCCGGCGCGCATTGTCGGCACACAGATCCTGCCGAACGCCATGTCGCCCATCATCGTGTCGGCCTCGTTCATGGTGGCTACCGCCATCCTGACCGAATCGTCGCTGTCGTTCCTGGGACTGGGCGACCGCAACGAGATGAGCTGGGGCTTCATGATCGGCGCCGCGCGCACCATGATCCGCGAAGCCTGGTGGATGAGCGTGTGGCCGGGCGTGGCGATCCTGCTGACCGTGCTGGCCATCAACCTGATCGGCGAAGGCCTGAACGACGCCCTCAACCCGCAACTGCGCAAGCGCGGCGAATAGGAGAACGGCATGAACGCACCCACGCCCCTGCTGTCCATCCAGAACCTCAGCATCGCCCTGCCCCGCGGCGGCGACCGTCCATTCGCGGTGCAGGATGTCTCCTATGACATCCATGCCGGCGAAATCCTCTGTATTGTCGGCGAGTCCGGCTCCGGCAAGTCCATGAGCGCCAACGCCATCATGGGCCTGCTGCCCGACTACCTGACGCCGCAACAGGGCCGCATCCTGTTCCGCGGCACTGATCTGTTGCGCCAGGACGAGGCCACGCTGCAAGGCATGCGCGGCAAGGACATGGCCATGATCTTCCAGGAACCGCTGTCGGCGCTGAACCCGCTGATGACGGTCGGCGAACAGATCAACGAGGTCATGCGCGTGCACAACGCCTACCCCGGCCCCGAGCGCATGCGGCGCACGCTGGAACTGCTGGCCTTCGTCGGCCTGCCGGACCCGGCCACGCTCTACCACGTCTATCCCTTCCGGCTGTCGGGCGGCCAGCGCCAGCGCGTCATGATCGCGATGGCGCTGGCGCTGGAGCCGGCGCTGCTGATCGCCGACGAGCCGACCACGGCGCTGGATGTCACCACCCAGGCCCAGATCCTGGCGCTGATCGCCCGCATCCAGAAGGAAAAAGGCATGGGCGTGATGTTCGTCACCCACGACTTCGGCGTGGTCGCCGAGATCGCGCACCGCGTGGCGGTGATGGAAAAGGGCATTCTGGTCGAGCAGGGCCCGGCCGAGGAAGTGCTGAATCGCCCCCGCCATCCCTACACCCAGCGCCTGATCGCGGCGGTGCCGCACCGCCGCGGCGAGGAACGCGCCGCCGCCACGCCGGAACAACCGGTGCTGGAGGTGAAGGATCTGAAGAAGACCTATGTCGTCGGACACGGCTGGCTGGGCGGCAAGCGCGAAGTGCATGCAGTCGACGGAGTCAGCTTCAGCGTGCGGCGCGGCGAAACGCTGGGCATCGTCGGCGAATCCGGCTCGGGCAAGTCGACCATCGGCAAGTGCCTGCTCAAGCTGGTCGGCATCAACGGCGGCCAGCTGATCTTCAACGGCCAGGACATCGCCACCCTGCCCGAGTCGCGCTTCCGGCCGCTGCGCAAGGATATCCAGATGATCTTCCAGGACCCTTTCGCCTCGCTCAACCCGCGCCATACCGTCGGCCGCATCATCAGCGACGGCCCGGTCGCCAACGGCGTGCCGCGCGCCCGGGCCGAGGCCCGCGTGCGCGAGCTGCTGTCGCTGGTGGGACTGGACCCGTCGGCGTTCGACCGCTACCCCAACCAGTTCTCCGGCGGCCAGCGCCAGCGCATCGGCATCGCCCGCGCCCTGGCGCTGGAACCCAAGGTGCTGGTGGCCGACGAATCGGTGTCGGCGCTGGACGTCTCGGTGCAGGCCCAGGTGCTGCAACTGCTGCACGACCTGCAGCAGCGCCTGCAGATCGCGCTGGTGTTCATCACCCACGACCTGCGCGTTGCCGCCCAGATCTGCAATTCGGTGCTGGTCATGCACCGAGGCAAGGTGGTGGAATACGGATCGCCCAGCCAGATTTTCGACAACCCGCAACACGCTTACACGCAACAACTCATCGCCGCCGTGCCGGGCCAGCATTGGGACCCGACCCAGGCCCAGGTTGCGGCGGTGTAAACCGCATGACCCGCCGCGGCGCCAGCGCCCGCGGCATCACCCCCCAAGGAGACTTGCATGCAACGCCCGCCCGCCGTGCCCACCGTCCAGATCGACAATGACCAGGTCACCGTCACCGAATGGCGCTTTCCGCCCGGCGGGGAAACCGGTTGGCACCGCCATGGCATGAACTACGTCGTGGTGCCGCAGACCACCGGCCCGCTGCTGCTGGACACGCCCGAAGGCCAGGTCACCAGCCAGCTCACCACCGGCGTGGCCTACTACCGCCCGGTCGGCGTCGAGCACAACGTCATCAACCCGGGCGACACGGAATTCGTGTTCGTCGAGATCGAGATCAAGCAGGCGGGACAGCCCGCCGCCGGCTGTTCGCACTGACGACCCGTCACACACCGACCGTCACGCCCCAACAGCCGGGCATGCCCCCGCCGATCGGCGGGCCCGGTCCGGCCGACGCGCAAAGGAACACCATGAAGGCGTTTTTCTCGGAAGAACAACTGCTGCACACGCCGCAGCAGTTCATGCGGCTGGGGCGTATCAGCACCCCTACCGACCTGCCCTCGCGCGCCCACAGCCTGCAAGGCGCGCTGGCGGCGCGCGGCATCGCGGTCCAGGCCCCGCCCGACTTCGGCCGCCAGCCGCTGGAAGGCATCCACAGCGCGGACTACCTGGACTACCTGGAGACCGCTTTTGCCCGCTGGCAGGCGCTCAAGGCCCCCGGCGTCGACCCCGGTCCCGAGGTACTGCCCAACCTGTCACCCTACTACAGCGGCCGGATCGAATCGGCCGGGCGCGGCCCTTGTCCGTCGCCGTCGATCGTGGCGCAGACCGGTTACTACCTGAGCGACCTGTCCTGCCCCATCGGCCCGCACACCTGGCGTTCGGCGCTGCGCTCCACGCACAGCGCGGTGGCCGCGGCCGAACACGTGGCCGCCACCGGTGAAACAGCCTACGCCCTGTGCCGCCCTTCCGGCCACCATGCGCACCGCGACCGCGCCGGCGGCTTCTGCTACCTGAACAGCAGCGCGGCCGCCGCCGCCCGCTTGTTGCAGACCTGGGCCAAAGTGGCGGTGCTGGACGTCGACGCGCACCATGGCGACGGCACCCAGAACATCTTCTACCAGCGCGCCGACGTCATGACGGTGTCGCTGCATGCCGACCCCACCGGCTACTATCCGTTCTATACCGGCTATGCGCACGAACGTGGCCACGGCGCGGGCGCCGGCTGCAACCTCAACCTGCCGCTGGCGCACGGCTCGGACAGCGACCCGTTCCTGCGGGCGCTGGACAGCGCGCTGGCGGCGCTGGCCGGCTACGGGCCGCAGGCGCTGGTGCTGGCGCTGGGCTTCGATACCTACAAGGACGATCCCATCAGCGTGCTGCGGCTGGACATCGACGCCTACCGCGACATCGGCGCGCGCGTGGCCAGCCTGGGCGTGCCCACGGTGGTCGTGCAGGAAGGCGGTTACATGGTGCAGGCCATCGGCCCGGCGCTGGACGCATTCCTGCAGGGCCTGGACCGCGCCTGACCCCGCCATGGCCACTCACCCTGCCACGGCGCCCGGCGCCATCCCGGCCAGTGGCGCGCGCCAGGCCGGCATCCTGCTGTTCTTCGCGGCGCTGCTGGCCTTTGCCACGTTTGATGCGGGCTCCAAGCAGATGCTGGCGCGCTATCCGGCGCCGTTCCTGAACATCATGCGCTATACCGCGGTCGCGGTACTGGCGCTGGCGCTGCTGTGGCGCCAGCGCTGGCCGGACCTGCGCGGCGCCTCGCACAAGCCCCTGCTGATACTGCGCGGCATCATGCTGGCCACGGTCGGCACCTGCTTCATGACGGCCCTGATCTGGATGCCCCTGTCGGAGGCCACGGCCATCTACTTCACCTCGCCCCTGATCATGGTGGCGCTGTCGCCCTGGCTGCTTGGCGAGCGCGTGCGGCCGGCACAATGGATGGCGGTGGCCGGCGGCTTCGCGGGTATGTTGTTGATCGTGCGGCCCGGCGCCGACCTGCCCTTGCTGGGAACCGTGCTGATGGCGGTCTCGGCCATCAGCTACGCCATTTTCCAGGTGCTGACCCGCAAGTTATCGGGCAAAGTGGCCGGGCCGGTGCAATACGCCTACACCGCTTTCATCTGCCTGGCCGTCACCGCGTTGCCGGCGCCCTTCTTCCTGCCGGATCCCTGGCCGGCGCCGCTCGACATGGCCTTGATCGTGGGCCTGGGCGCCTGCAGCGGCTTGGCGCAGATCCTCCTGATCGCCGCGTTCCAACGCGTTCCGGCGGCGACCCTGGCGCCGTTGAACTACTTCCAGCTGTTGCTGGCGGTGGCCTTCAGCACGTTCTGGTTCCAACGTCCGCCCGACGGCCTGGCGCTGACCGGCATTGCCATGATCATGGCCTCCGGCGTGTTCCTGGCGCTACGCCGCGCCGCCTAGACACGGCGCGCGGCTCAGGAGGTTTCGCGCTGCACCAGCGTGAAGCCCAGGTCCACATGGCGCTGCGCGATCCCCTGCCCGGCCAGGTGGCGCATCAGCAGTTGCGCCGCGGACCGGCCGATTTCATAGCGCGGCGTGGCAATGGTCGACAACGGCGGCGTGGTCCAGGCCGTGCCGGCCAAATCATGAAACCCCACCAGCGCCATCTGTCCGGGCACGCTGATGCCCAACCGCCCGCACTGGAACACCGCGCCCTGCGCCAGGTCATCGTTGCAGAAGAACACCGCATCGCAATCGGGATGGCGCGCCCGCAGCGTTTCCAGCAGCGCCGCCCCCAGCGCGATCGACGATTTCTCGGGTGTCATGATTTCCAGCGTCGGGTCATACCGTCCGGCGTCACGCAGCGCCTGCCGGCAACCTTCGCAACGGCGCAGGGAACGCGGATCGAGCTGGGCGCCGACGATGCCGATGCGCCGATAGCCGCGCTCGACCAGGTGGCGGCCGGCGGCGTAACCGGAATCGAACTGCGAGAACCCCACGCTCATGCCCTCGTCGCCGGCCAGTGTCTCGATGGTGTGGACCGTCGGAATGCCCTGCGCCCGCAATAATTCCCAGACCCCGGGGTTGTGGTCGACGCCGGTCAGGATCAGCCCGTCGGGCAGGTGCTGCAGATACTTGCGCAGCAACGCCTCCTCGGCATCAGGCGAATAACCGGTGACCCCGATCAACAGGTGATAGCCCTGCGCGTCCAGCACCTCCTTGATGCCCGTGATGATGTCGACGAACACCACATTGCTGAGCGAGGGAATCAGCACCACGATGGTCTGCGAGCGCGCCGACGCCAGCGCGCTGGCCGCATGGTTGGGGACGTAGCCCAGTTCCTGGCAGACCGCGGCAATGCGCAGGCGCACCGCCTCGGCCACTTTGTCGGGCGTGCGCAAAGCGCGCGACACGGTGATCGCGCTAACCCCGGCGCGGCGCGCGACCTCCTGCATGGTCACGCGTCCGGCGCGGGTGCTGCGGGGCTTGCGGCTGGACATCTGGTTATGCGGGCGCTGTCTGGAGATTGGCGAGCACGTAGTCTGACCGAAAGATCGGGGCTTGCCAAACCAAAAATGTTAGCGCTAACATCCGCTCCACGACATCCATAAGAATTCCGGAAAACGGAAAGGAGACAAAGCATGCATGGTTCCCCTCAGGGGCGGTCCGGCGCTGCCCGCCTGGCCCGCGCGGCGGATTGGTGCACCCGGTTGCAGACCTGGCTGATGGTGGCCTGCCTGGTCGTCATGGTCGTGCTGCTGTTCGGCAACGTCGCCCTGCGCTACCTGTTCAACTCCGGCATCAATGTCTCCGACGAGGTCTCCCGCCTGGCCTTCGTCTGGCTGATCTTCCTGGGCGCGGTGCTGGCACTGCGCGACCATCAACACATCGGCGTCACGATGCTGGTCGATCGCTTCGGCCCGTCGGCGCGCCGGGTTACGCACATCCTCTGCCAATTGCTGGTGCTGTGGACCCTGTGGCTGCTGGCCGAAGGCAGCTGGGCCCAGACCCTGATCGGACTGGACACCCGCCTGCCGGTGACGTCGATGCCGCTGGCGGTGTTCAACGCCGCCGCGCTCTACGCCGCCGTCGCGATGGGCCTGCTGACCCTGCTCGACCTGCTGCGCGTGCTGGCCGGCGGCCCGCTGCCGGCGGAGTCCCGCGCCAAAGACCCGCTGGTCTGACCCCCGTCGCCATTCGTTCGGACCCGCCCCATGATCCTGACCGTCTTCCTGCTGGTGTTGCTGGGGCTCATCGCCCTGGGCATGCCGATCGCGTTCGCGCTGCTGTTGAGCGCGATCGCCATGATGTTCCAACTCGATTTCTTCGACAGCCAGATCCTGGCGCAGAACATGCTGTCGGGCGCCAACAGCTTCACCCTGATGGCGGTGCCGCTATTCATGCTGGCCGGCGAACTGATGAATGCCGGCGGCATTTCGCGCCGCATCGTCAACCTGGCCGGCATGTTCGTCGGCCATATCCAGGGCGGGCTGGGCTATGTCGCCATTTTCGCCAGCGTGCTGCTGGCGGCCTTGTCCGGCTCGGCCGTGGCCGACGCCGCCGCGCTCGGCTCGCTGCTGATCCCCATGTTGCGCGAGAAAGGCTACGACGCCGGCCAGGCTTCGGGCCTGATCGCCGCGGGCGGCATCATCGCGCCGATCATTCCGCCGTCGATCTCGTTCATCATCTTCGGCGTCGCCACCAACATTTCCATCACCAAGCTGTTCTTCGCCGGCATCGTGCCGGGTTTGCTGATGGGCCTGACACTGGTGGCGGTATGGACCTGGATCGCGCGCCGGCATGGCGCCACCCAGGCCACGCCGCGCCAGCCCTGGCCGGCCCGCCTGCGGGCGCTGCGCGAATCGGCGTGGGCGCTGCTGCTGCCGGTCATCATCATCGGCGGCCTGCGCGGCGGCATTTTCACCCCTACCGAGGCGGCAGTGGTGGCCGCCGTCTACGCCCTGCTGATCAGCCTTTTCGTCTACCGCGAGATCGGCCTGCGGCAGTTGCTGCCGCTGTTTGTCAACGCGGCCCGCACCACCGCCGTGGTCATGTTTCTGGTGGCGGCCGCCATGGTGTCGTCCTACATGATCACGCTGGCCGACATGCCGCAAGACCTGATCGCGCTGCTGGAACCGGTACTGGACCATCCCAGGCTGCTGATGTTTGCGCTGTTGGTTCTGCTGACGCTGGTGGGCATGGTGATGGACCTGACGCCGACCATCCTGATCCTGGCGCCGGTGCTCATGCCCGTCGTCACCCGGGCCGGCATCGACCCCGTCTACTTCGGCGTCATGTTTGTCATGGTGGGCTGCGTCGGCCTGCTGACCCCGCCGGTCGGCACCGTTCTGAACGTGGTCTGCGGCGTGGCCCGCATCAATATGGAAACGATCTGCAGGGGCGTATGGCGCTATGTGCTGGCCTACTTGCTGCTGCTGATACTGCTGGTGATCTTCCCCGAGGTGATCACCGTCCCCGCGAGCTGGATGCACTGAAGCCCGCAAACAAGCGCGTCGCTCCGACGCCCCTTAGAAAACGCCAAGGAGGAACATCATGACCCCCCGTTTCAAGATCCGTTTCATCGCGTTGGCCGCGGCGCTGTCCTGCGCTTTTGCCGGCGCGGCCGCGGCCGCCGACGTCAAGCCGCGGCTGATCCGTTTCGGCTATGGCCTGAACGAGGACAGCGTGCAGGGCCGCGCCGCGCGCCATCTGGCACAAGAGCTGGAGAAAATCAGCGGCGGCAAACTCAAGATGAAGACCTTCGGCTCGGCCAACCTCGGCTCCGACGAGCAGATGCAGGGCGCGCTGGTGGGCGGCGCCCAGGAGATGATGGTCGGCTCCACCGCGCCGCTGGCCGGCATGGTCAAGGAATTCGGTGTTTTCGACCTGCCGTTCCTGTTCAACAGCGAAAAGGAGGCCGACGCCGTGCTGGACGGCCAATTGGGCCAGGACCTGCTCGACAAGCTGGAAGCCAAGGGCCTGGTCGGGCTGGTGTATTGGGAGAACGGCTTTCGCAACATGACCAACTCCAAGCACCCCATCGTGCGCGCCGAAGACCTGCAGGGCATCAAGTTGCGCGTGATGCAGAACCAGATCGCGCTGGGCGTGTTCAACACACTGGGCGCGAACGCGGTGCCGATGCCGTTCTCGGAACTGTTCACGGCGCTCGAGACGCGTACCGTCGATGGCCAGGAAAATCCCGTCACCACGATCCAGAGCAGCAAATTCTACGAAGTGCAGCCTTACCTCACGATCACCCGCCACGTCTATACGCCATGGGTGGTGATGGCCTCCAAGAAATGGTGGGACAAGCTCTCGCCCGACGAACAGCGGCTGGTGCGCCAGGCCGCCGTCGCCTCGCGCGACTTCGAGCGCAAAGACAGCCGCGCCGATTCGCTCAAGGCGATGGGCACGCTGGAAAAGGCCGGCATGAAGATCAACACCGTGTCGCCGCAGGAGGTGGCGCGCATGCGCGAGAAAGTGCAACCCGTGGTCGATAAATACACCCAGGAACTGGGCCCCGACCTGATCCAGCGGCTGAACGCCGAAATCAGCAAGGCACGCAACTAGCACGACAGGCGCCGACGGCACGCCGTCGGCGCCTGTCGTACCGGAAGCGGACAACGCCGCCCCCTTGAAGCACACGAGACATCCATGACCGACTCCCCGCGCAAGCTGCGCAGCCAGAAATGGTTCGACGATCCCGCCCACGCCGACATGACGGCGATCTACGTGGAGCGCTACCTGAACTACGGCCTGACGCGTCAGGAACTGCAATCGGGCCGCCCCATCATCGGCATCGCGCAGACTGGCAGCGACCTGGCGCCGTGCAATCGCCACCACCTGGCGCTGGCCGAACGCATCAAAGCGGGCATCCGTGACGCCGGCGGCATTCCGATGGAGTTTCCAGTGCATCCGCTGGCCGAACAGGGCCGGCGCCCGACCGCCGCCCTGGACCGCAACCTGGCTTACCTCGGCCTGGTCGAGATCCTGCACGGCTACCCGCTGGACGGCGTGGTGCTGACCACCGGCTGCGACAAGACCACGCCCGCCTGCCTGATGGCGGCGGCCACCGTCGACATTCCGGCCATCGTGCTTTCGGGCGGCCCCATGCTGGATGGCTGGCACGATGGCCAGCGGGTCGGCTCCGGCACGGTCATCTGGCACGCCCGCAACCTGATGGCGGCGGGCAAGCTGGACTACGAAGGCTTCATGACGCTGGCCACGGCGTCCTCGCCGTCCATCGGCCACTGCAACACCATGGGCACCGCGCTGTCGATGAATTCGCTGGCCGAAGCGCTGGGTATGTCGCTGCCCACCTGCGCCAGCATTCCCGCGCCCTACCGCGAGCGCGGTCAGATGGCCTATGCCACCGGCCTGCGCATCTGCGACATGGTGCGCGAGGACCTGCGCCCGTCCCACATCCTGACGCGCGAAGCATTTGAAAATGCCATTGTCGTCGCCTCGGCGCTGGGCGCCTCCAGCAACTGTCCGCCGCACCTGATCGCCATGGCCCGCCACGCCGGCATCGACCTGAGCCTGGACGACTGGCAGCGGCTGGGGGAGGACGTGCCGCTGCTGGTGAACTGCGTACCCGCGGGCGAACACCTGGGCGAAGGCTTCCACCGCGCCGGCGGCGTTCCCGCCGTGCTGCACCAATTGCTGGCCGCCGGCCGCCTGCATGCCGATTGCGCCACCGTCTCCGGCAAGACCATCGGCCAGATCGCCGCCGACGCCAAGACCCACGATACGGACGTCATCCGCAGCTGCGAAGCGCCGCTCAAGCATCGCGCCGGCTTCATCGTGCTGTCGGGCAATTTCTTCGACAGCGCGGTCATCAAGATGTCGGTGGTGGGCGAGGCATTCCGCCGCGCCTACCTGTCCGCGCCCGGCGACGAAAATGCCTTCGAGGCCCGCGCCATCGTCTTCGATGGTCCCGAGGACTACCATGCGCGCATCGAGGATCCTGCGCTGGACATCGATGAGCACTGCATCCTGGTCATCCGCGGCGCCGGCACGGTCGGCTACCCGGGCAGCGCCGAGGTCGTCAATATGGCGCCGCCTTCGCACCTGCTCAAGCGTGGCATCGACTCGCTGCCCTGCCTGGGCGACGGCCGCCAGAGCGGCACCTCGGCCAGCCCGTCGATCCTGAACCTGTCGCCCGAAGCCGCAGTGGGTGGCGGCCTGGCACTGCTGCGCACCGGCGACCGCATCCGCGTCGACTTGAACCAGCGCAGCGTCATCGCGCTGGTGGACCCGGACGAAATGGAACGGCGCCGCCAAGATCCGCCTTACCAGGCGCCGCCGGCGCAGACGCCGTGGCAGGAACTCTACCGGCAACTGGTGGGGCAGCTGTCCACCGGCGGCTGCCTGGAGCCCGCGACGCTGTATCTGAAAGTGGTCGAGACCCGCGGCGATCCGCGGCACTCGCACTGACGGCGAGCGTGCAAGCGGGCGTCAGGCGCCGGCCCCCGGCCCGTCTCGCCCGCCTGGCACTTTCTGCCGGGGATCCAGGGGTCGCGGCGTGGGCCGGGTCAGCACATAAGCGGCGCTAGCGAGAAAGAACACTCCCACCCCGCTGGCGAGCCACGGCGACGGATGCGCCCCCCACCAGAACAGACCGTATCCCACCGCCATGCCCAGCGAGGCAAACAGCTTGCCCTTGCGCGATACCGCGCCCTGCTCGCGCCAGGCGCGCAGTGACGGGCCGTAAGTCGGGCTGTCCAGCAACCAACGCTCCAGGCGCGGCGACGAACGTGAAAAGCAGGCTACCGCCAGGATCAGGAATATCGTGGTCGGCATCACCGGCAGGAAGGCGCCGATCACGCCCAGCGCCAGCATCACGCAACCCAGGATCAGCCACAGTGCTCTCATCATGATGGGATGCAGGATAACGCAGTCGGCAGATGGCGCCCGCCCAATGGCAGGCAGACTGACCGGCAGACGTCCGAACGCCTTAAGGCCGCAAGGCCGGGCACCCCGCCTGCCTGCGGATCGTTCCCTGTCCCCGGCGCCGGCCAGCACAGTGCTGTAGTCCTAAATTTGGCGCCACGCTCTAGGCGGACTTGCCGAAAGAACCAATCATTTCACGCGGCGATATCGGCACGATTCGCCTATCCATGAACGGGCTACCCCGGCCGATTCCTTGGTTCTTCCCGGAGACAGCATGAACAATCCCGCCATGCGGGCGATGATGTACGACGCCAATCGCAAAAGCGTCGGTGTGGCCTATCTCTTGTGGTTCTTCCTTGGCGGACTGGGCGGACATCGCTTTTACACCGGCAAGACCGGTACCGCCGTCGCCATGCTCGCCCTCACCATCCTCGGCATCCTTCTCGCCGCCTTGGGCGTGGGCCTTGTGCTGCTGCTCGTCGCGGCGGTCTGGGAGATCATCGACGCATTCCTGATTCCCGGCTGGATCCGCAATGCCAATATGCTGTTGGCGACAACGCTCTGCGCCGCCAATACGCCGCCACTCCAGCCGCGGTGATTCCCCGGCGCCGCGGCCCGAATCTCACTCGCGGATGCAAGCCCTACGGGCTAATCGAGAACGTAGTGACGCATGCGGCATTCCGCGGCAGAGGTCATGCAAAAGCGCTACTAGGCCATGCACTAAAAGCCGCTTGGATTGCAGGTTGCTACAAGGTCATGCTAATGACCGGACGAAAGGACGAAGCAACCCTGAAGTTTTACGAGTCGGCTGGCTTCGACCGTCAAGAGAAGCAGACATTTATCGCAAAACAGTCACATGCTCAGTTGCAAACCAATTCGGCCGGCTAACACTCCTTCCCCTGCAAAGGCGAAGCCAGGCCTCATTGACCTCCAGACCCTGGCGCCTCACCTGCGCCGGTATCTGGTCAACTTGCGCGGCTGAATCGAAGTCGATCGGTCGCGCGTGGCCGCAGTATTCAACACCCACCCTGGCCGGGGCCGCGCGCGCCCAGTCAGACTTGAGGCGATCAGAAACAGCATCATCATCCATGCTCGCCACTTCATTCTCCACATTGCGCACCTCCTGGCGAGCCTTCGCCGCCTGTTCGTTAATTTGGTCCTTGCGCTCCTGGCGCTCATCCGCGCGGCCGGCGCTGCGCCCGCGCAGGTAGATCAGCGCCACCGCAGGGACCGCCACCAGGGCGGCGACCGCGTAGCCCCATATCCGTTGTACGAATGCGGGCATGGTCAGACCTCCAAGGTAGCCATGGCCTGGGCGTACAGCGCCGGCTAGCTCTGCGGATGCGGGCGCCCAGGCCGCCAGGTGCGCAGGTACTCGACCCGTACACAGCCTAGTATTCACGCAGGGTTCCAGCCTTATGTTGTCCGTAGGCTGTCATTCTGGAGGGAGGCCATCGGCCGCCTCGCCCTTTTTTTTCGTTAGGTGTGAACCAGTCTCGAAATTCAAGTACCACCCCACTCACCTGGGGCAGAACCACATGCTGGTAAAGTTAAAGCCCCCGACTTATGCCGTGGACCTATGCAAAGAGCTGTGATACGACTTGGCGACCGAACGAACCATGGTGGTGTTGTCGTCACTGGCGATCAGACCATCAATGTCTTTGGCAAGCCAGCGGCCCGCAAGGGCGATATGACGACTTGCCCGAAATGCAAAGGGGAATACCCCATTGTTGAGGGCACCCGTTCCACGGGCAGCTCGCAATGGCTCGCGCTGGAAGCGCATGCGCACCGCCTGCGGTGCAACGCTCATTGCAAGCCAATATTTCTGGCGGGAAGCGCTGGCCGAAGGCAACGGGTCTGGCGCGTCGTCCAATGCGCCACCTTCCGAGGTGACCTCGGCGCCCACGGCCTATCGCGGCCGCTTCCAAGCGATTGACGATGCAACGCGTGAATCGGTCGCGGGCCGGCATTACCGCGTAACCTCGATGAATGGCGCCGCACTGGAAGGCACAACGGACGCCGATGGCTATACCGCCTGGATCGAGAGCCAATCGCCCGATATGCTGTCGCTCGAACTGCTTGCCCATGAGCAGGAAGAAGCGTCATGAGCGGCGGAGCCCCCACCACGAGCGGCGGGATGTCCGCGGGCACCGGCACTACAACACCGGTAAGCTCTGGACTGAGCCGACTGGCGCCCCCGGATCAATCTGTGTTGTGCTCGGCGATCTGCAAGTGCCAAGCCACCCCCGGTATCGGCAAGGACGGCCGCAAGCTCAACCAAGTTTGTGTGTCCAGCCGACTCAAGGAACTGGACAAGGTTCTGCAGGGGCGCAGCCCTTACAAGCCCGAGGTCAACTACGACATGACCCAAGAGCCGCCCGAGCCCATCATGAACAGCGAAGACGCCACGCAGCCGCATGGCTGGCTACGCGGCTGGATTGACAAATACTGGGGCGATCCAGATAAGGATCGGCCAGAGTGGAAGGCCAGCCGCGGCTACGTCCGGCGTCCCGATGTAGTAATCGTGAACGATCCGACGATCTCGCCCACCCAGGACAACATCCGCATGGTGGTGGAAATCAAGTTCCCAAATGATGATCCCGGAACCGGTCAGATGAAAGCCTACGAGCGCATCGCCGGTAGCGAAGCTAAGGTCGTTCTTCTCGAATCCTCCGAATGCGACTGCAACCAAGTGGAAGAGCGCGAACGCCAGGCCGAAGAGTTAGACAAGTACGCTGTGCCAGCCAGTCAGGCGCTATACACTTTGCTGCGAGTGTATTTGCGCGGCCGCTTGCCGCCGCTGCCCGGTGGAGTCCCTGTGCCAGCGCCCGCTATACCCTGAGATAACCTATGCCAGAACTTGATCCCAACATGAGCCGCGAAGCTTTCGTGGCCGTACTTCGCGAGACAACTCAAGCTCAGCAGTTTCCCGGGGCGATGCTCATGCCTAAGAGTCGGCACGACTATGTAGGCGCGGTCATTGCCATCACCGGCACCTTATATTTTGAGGGTAGCTACACACAGTCCAAGCGGGAGGCGATCGCCCAGTGCTTTGACGAATACCGGGCTCATGTAGGTGAGGCGCTAACGTGGCTGTGGCGAGAGGAACCCGCGTCGGGCCCGCCATGTATGCCCTACGCCAAGGCCGCACCAATACGTGACTTCTTCAAGGCGCTTGACCAGAACGAGCAGATAGCCCTGCAGTACACAAGCGGCGCCAAGCGCGAGGATGCCGGGCCGTATTCCTTCTATGTCAACGCTGAACCAGCCTGGATCGCCAAGAAGACCGGTCAGCTGGACGTCTTGCAGTTCGCGCTACCCTTCGTCGACATAATAGAGCGGCCCACCGCCTTTCAGGCGATGTTCGTTGAATTTGCGCGTCGGCTCCAAGCATTTCACGGCCATGGAGGCTTCGGCTTTGTGTTGTCCCCTTCCGAATGGAATAGTAACCAGCCTACCGAGGCATTTACCTCCGAACAAGCGCGCGGGGTAGATGTCGGCGCACCAGCATTCTCAGCCGCCAAGCTCAAGCGGAATGCATTCAAGACGGTTTCTTGGTTGACTGCCATCAACCGCGACATGGTGGCGCAAGCCGGTGGGTTACACACGCTGCGCTCAGAGTTGCCACCTGACTGGTTCGCCTTCTATGACTATGGCGCAGGCATCGTCATTCAAGCGGGCAATGAGCCGGACCTCGCCGCGACCGCAATTGATGGCAAACCGCCACAGTACGTTCTTCCCAACGCGGTACTCAAACCTCTGCGTAGTTCAGCATTCTGGTTGCATCTGATCGCCAGTGCAGCTGGCGAGCCCCGTCTGACTGGCCTCAAGGGAGAAGCCTGGATCCAACGCTTTGATGTCGCAGAGGAGGAATTGCTCGACGTTAAAGCTCGACTGCTCGACACGCCTCGGTTGGATGCTGAGCACACGCTGACCGAAAGGCTGTAGGGGAAAGCCGCTACGCTGGCCAGGTATGCGGAGGATTTGGCCAGGCCGAGTTTCCGCGCCTGTTGGTAGATCTGAGTCAGAGGCCGACCCAACGCCGCAGCGATCACCGCCGTGGGCGCGTCAGGGTAGAACTTGCGCAACACGGCGCGCTCGATATCAGTCCATGGCCGCCGGATTTGACCTGGTGTTCGCTTCATGATGGATCGGCCTCCTTCGCGAACGGATCGATGCGAGGAGTCAACGGTGAGTGCGCCATGAGTACGGGCGTACTGGGCATCACCGATTACGGTAGCCAAAGTCTGGCGCGCTAAATTTCTTCCCCCAGCCGATCACGACGTAGCCAAATGGTCGGCTCCACGCCGTCACACCGGCTGGCGGGATCGCGCCATGAATAATCTCGGCCAACTCATAAATGAATCGTCCCGCGGCATCGCCAACGGGGCGAAAGGTGGCATAGCCTTACCCTGAGCATTCGTACCCCCAAACGTGCCCCGAAAACTTCCTTTGTGGCACTTGGCAGCGCTTCTCGCGCGGAAAACAAAAAAGCCGCTAAGTCATTGACCTAGCGGCTTTTTCTTTGCCGTGCTTGACAGCACTTTGCAGGAATTTGGTAGGCGGTATTGGAAGCGGAAGCGCGGCGTAACACGTTGATTTACAAGGCGTGCCGCTGCATTAGGCCATACCCCTACCCTTATTTCTAGCCTTATTCCTACATGCTTGCCCATGGACTGATTGCCGGAGGTAATCCCATGTGCAGCCATTAGCAGGCCCTAAAGGACGCCGAGCTGCTGCTCAAGAAGTTCGGCGCCAAACAGGCCGGGCGGCAGCAAGTACGACATGTGCCGCGCTGCCCTGGCTTCCGGATTCACCCGGGCCGACGGCGCGCTCCTGGGTATCGCTGGCTTGTAGGATCGATGGCGCGACACTGCTGGCCAACCGCAGGAGAGCTACACCATGCTCACCATCAATGCCGACCAGGATCCGCTGTTCCAGCACTACCACCGGACTGGCGCGGACAAGCGGATGGTCGTCAAAGGGGCCTACAGTGAACGGCTCACCGCGCCGGCAGATGCCCACGGGATCTCCCGGTCCCATTCCCGGCCGAGAAGCTGGTCGCAGAATCTCAGCTCATGTAGGCAGCATCACTTCCGACCAGGTTTCCCGTGTTCATGCTTGCGCCAATAGGCGAACTCCTCTTCGTGGACCTCCAGGTCCAGTTCTGAGACACGCGCTTGAAGCCGCTCTTGCACATCCGCGACCGCCTGGTTATAGATGCTGGGTCCGATCTCTTCCAGGATGAACCCGAGCAGCGCACCGGCCGCGATGTTGCCGATCCTCTCCTCCATGTTCTGGTCGAAGTAGCGCTGTATGGATGCAATGGCAGTGTCGCGGACTCCGCGCTCAAGTTCAATGGCCATGAGTCTCTACCTTAGCTTTTGATTGAAGAGCTCTTGCGCCGCAGCCAGCGACGCCCGCATGCCGTAGATCGTGCCACCCTCCCCGCGGCTGAACCACAGTTCGTACTGCCACATCCCGTCTACGAACACACGGCAGATCGTCCAGCCTGGTGGACCGGCCCAGTAGTACTCGTTCCTCTGCACCCATTCCACGGTGTCTGCCATGGTCCGTCCCCGTTCGTCGAAATCGGGGCCTAATTGCGCCGATCTCAGACCAAATTATACTGTACAAACATACAGTATTTTGAGCAAGACCGTGCAACTTCAGTGCAGCGTGCTCCGCACACACCACCTCGGCGAGCGCCGCCGCGACAATGATCCGGGCCAGCCCGTCGTGGGTACGGTCCGGATGTACTCCATGCTTCACAAGGGTCTGAATCGGCACGTTCCGCGCATGACCATGGACGCGCTGGCGAAGTTCGGCGCCACTGTGCCTAGCGCCATCCCCGATCTACTGGAACCCCAACTCCTGACCTTCGCGTCAGACAGAGGGATGATGGTGGTCGGGTTCGAAGAAATCGCCGGCGTGCGCTACTACCAGGGATGGTGGATGCAGTGGGTACAGACGGGCTAATGGCGAGGGCCGGCACATACAAGCACTGGACGCCTCTAATGAGGCCGCCATATCGATTCAACTGAGGTCACCAGTCATAAAATGCCCAGCAAATTCATCTGAGGCGAAATTAAATGGGCAGTAAGACTCGGCGGTTGAATCAGTTTCTAGCAAAACATCCAACTTGCTGCTACTGCGGAGGTACCGCAAAAGCCACCACGGAGGACCATTGGCCCCCAAGGACTGTTTTCATCGAGAGGGCGTGGCCTCAAGGCTACGTGTTTCCTGCCTGTGCCTCATGTCAACGTCGCACCTCGAACATTGAGGGCATGTTCGGACTAATCTGCCGACTTGCTCCTGAGGATGCGGCTACATCCCCTGTCGCGCAAGAGGAACTGGAGCGACAAGTGCGCGGGCAAATGATAAGACACCCGGAGTTGATGAAAGCGCTGATACTGTCAAATGGAGAAAAGCGCTCGATTCTCCGCAAAATGAATGCTCGCCCTGACCCGGGCCAGTTGTGGCGCGACGTGCCGATTGTGACGCTCCGCCATCCCGAGATACAGGGAATTATCGAGACGTGCTTTAGGAAGCTCCTGCTAAGTCTGCACTACATGCATACAGGAACTATCTTGCCTAAGCGAGGAGTCGGCTTCCTGCGCTGGTTTTCAAATGGGCAGCCAACTCCGGAAGATGCATTTGAAGAGGCCGCTCGACGACTCCCCCATCAGACCGAGCAGAAACGAGCAAACGTCGATCTGTCGACCCAATTTTCATATCGCTATGCAGTTTCAGGCGATAAGACCACTAGCGCATTTCTAGTGGTCTTTGGAAATAGCCTTGGAGCCCTCGGATTTCTCTGCAATGACAGTTCGCAGATATCAGAGTCAACAAAGCAATGGAAGGTCGAATTCGGAGCCTTCGATCCGGAATAGGATAGAAATGCGCTTTTAGGATGCTTGCCCACTGCCCAGTTTACTTAGCCACACATACGGTTGACTTGGTCATCCCAGTAGCCGTTTCAGTAGCATCACGTCTTAGATTCCCAACCATTTCAACGACAAACAAACGGCATGGGAATAGTCTTGCCGCATGCATCCCTGGCCCTTCGACAACATCACGCCCGAGCGCTGGGCGGCTCTTCCCGATGACGACAAGGCAATGATCGAGGCATTGACCGCCACGTTCATTGCCGCGGTGGCGCGCCAGCGCGAAGTTGATACTCGCGCGCCGGCCTCCGATGACCGCCCCTACCCTGCCCGCCGGTGGGCTTTCTCTTATTCCACGAGCATGGCCACGGCGAAATTCAATGACGCCTGCATCGAGGCCAAGTCCTTCAACTTCGCCAGTAAGCGACGCCGCGCGCCATCAATTTACCGCCGTTCCAGGTATTCTCACCCTCTGCTCCAAGGCGCTACGTAGTTGCGAGGTAGTTTGAGGATTCGAGAGCCCCCTATTTGGATCTGTGCATACGAGTCGGTTGCGCTCGGCGTCCGGCCAGCCTTCATCGTCATCGTCCAGGGCGAGCCAGTTGGAAACCTTGGCGCGCTCAACATAGCGAGCAATCTGCTGGTAACGACTCGATGCATCCCACGGATTAGCCACCGCAAATCCGTCCATCTGGCGGGCCATCGCGCTGTGATAGGTCGCACCGATCACGCGGTCGCTCACCTGAGCGGGTAGGTAGCGTCGGGCGCGATTGAAACTCAGTTGGCGGACCCAACTGGTCGACAGAACAATGCGTACTTTCGGGAAGTCAGCCAGGACATCGACCAAGTACGGCACCCACATGAAGAAAGCACCTTCAGCCCGCAGTTCAAGATGTCCGTTTGCTGTCTTGTAGGCTGCATCAGGGTGGAGCACACCATCGAAATCGAGGAAAAGAATCATGGCATGAGGGCGCGGACACTGTGAGGACACCCCAGCGTACCTCAACAAGCCAAAATTAGGGCCGAATTGCACTAACTTCGCAGCGCCGGGTTGGCAGCCAGAATTGGCCAAATTACTGGCCTAATGGGCAAGATCCACGACGACCTGATGGCAGGCCTGGCCGTCGAGCCCTGTGTGATCGAGCGCGACCAGATGACGGCCGAGCTGCTGGAAGAGCCGCGCAAGCTGCGCAAGGGCATGGCGCCGCGATGATGCATACCACGAGCGAGCCAATATAAACTGCTTCACAGCTCACACAGGAGGCGTAAATGAAACGCGACTGGAATCTTCTTCGAGAACAATTGCTCGCGATCGAGGAAGGTAGAGACGTATTCGCAGGAATCCCCGAGATTGCTCAGATCGAAACATCTTTGGGCCAGCCAGATGCGGTTGAACAACAGGCCAAAGCCACTGCAGCTAAAGAAGAGCGCGCCCGTTTGCTCGGCCATCTGGAACTGTTGGTCGACGCCGGCTACATCGAAGGCATTCACCTAAAGCGAGGCGGGGGCGGCTACTTTTCCTATGGAGCGTCGGATCCCCGACTTACCATGAAAGGCCATGATCTTCTCGACACAATGCGCTCGCCTAAGGTCTGGGCAAAAATCAAAGAAAGCGCGTTGAGCAAAGGCATCGAACTATCTTTCGACGCGATCAAGGCTCTAGGCAGAGTGGCTCTCGACCAGATCATTTCGGGCTGATCTAGGGCCACGCCTCGACGGTCGCACGGTGGCGAGCCGCACACTGCCCGTACTGCACCGCCAGCGCCATGTAGCTGCGCGCGAAGTCGTCCCAGCTATCGCTGGTCACTTCGGGCACCGGCGGGCACGGCAGGGCCAGGTTGGCCGGCAGTATTGGCCAGGCGGCCGGCTTCGTTGATGTGCTGCAGCCGGCCAGCGTCAATGCGGCAGCCAGCAGGCAAAGGGCTTTGGACTTCGACACGCGTGTACCTCTCGATGATCTTGGGCTCGGCGCCGCGCAGCGCGGCCACGTTCGCCTCGAAGCTCGTAGCGATGCCTGCCAGGCGGCCGGTCTGGGTCTTGAATTCGTTCAGCTCGGCAAGGGCGTGGTCGGCGTTGGCCTTGGCCACGCCGTCGTCGTAGCGGCTGGCGCCGTACAACACGACGCCGACGCCCAGCACCAGTACCACCAGCGCGCCGCCGACCCAGGGCGCGGCCATGCGCCAGAACGGATTCACGACTGCACCTCAGCAGCGGCCTGGCGGTACAGATCCGACCAGGTTTGCGGGTGCGGCTGGCCGGGGCGCCAGGTGCGCAGGTAGAGCGCCCAGCCGGCCTCGGCGTCGCCCACGGGCGGCAGCGTCTTCGGATCGGTCCACAGCAGCAGCCGCGCGACTCCGGCGGCCAGCACGTCGTCATACTCGAGCGCGGCATAGATCGCATCCGGGTCGCAGGCCACGCTGCGGGCCTTGCACAGCACCGCCAACTGGTCCTTGCTCGCAGCGTGCAGGTACACGCCCCATACGCCGCCGCGGCTGGCCCGCGAACCCTTCTCGAATTGCCAGAAGCCTCGTGCCGGCCCTCCGATCTGTCGCCGGTGCTCGAACCGGCTTTCCTGCAGGCCAATGGCCAGCAACATGACGCGCGCCGCTGACGTATCCATCCGCGCCGGTAGCAACGCCGACGCCGGATTGATTGCGCGCTCCACAATGACTGTCAGATCCATGCTCACCCCTCCCCGCCAGTCCGGCGCCAGGGCAATAGCGCCAGCACCTCTTTCACCCACGCAACAACCCCGATCTCGCGAATACGCGACATCCACTGCATATAGGCACCCAGCACCCACCAGGCCGGCAGGCCCGCGAGCAACATGCTCGGCCCGAGGACATAGAACCTGGCCAGCGCCAGGTCTTCGCCATCGGCGCCGTGCCGGGCAAGCCAGGTCATGGCCTCCATCAGGCTGGGCTTCCAGGTAAGGACGGCCACAGCCAGCGCCGGCCCGAAAATGAACGAGCAAGCGACCGTGCATATCGAGCGCACTGTGAACTCTCTCGAGGTCTTGGGCGGCATAATCAGCAGCCCGAGGATGGCGGCCAGCGCGGCAGGCGCGCCGTAGGCCAGCGCCACCTTCACCGCGGCGCCGCCGCCGAAGCCGGCAGATGTGGGTTCCATGCAGAAATTCCTTTGATGGGGTCGCATTGCTGCCTCCCGGATGGACGAAAAAAAGACCGCCGAGGCGGTCTATGTGCGATGCGGATGCGGACGCCTGGTCAGCGCTGGGACAACCAGGCCGGCGCCACCGGACGCAGATCTGTCGCCGGGAAGCCCTCCGTCTCCGGCCACTCTCGCAGCGCCTGGCGGTACGCCTGCAGCTCCTGATACTGTTCGGTGCTCAACGTGGTGTTGGCCCCTTCTTCGACTTGGTCTCGGTGGCGCTGTACCAAGGAATCTGTGGCATCCAACTGCGCCCCACGCCAGGCGCGCTCAGCGGCAGCCAACTGTTCGGGCGTCGGCGCGGCCGGATCTTTTGTCATCGGCTCGCCGTCAGACCCTGCGCAGAAGACGCGCCCCTGCTGATGCTCGGCAAACAGTTGCTCGTACCGCTCGGCGGTGACGGCGACGGCGTCTTCCGGCCAACCTTGAGGGCTGGCCTCGTACACGTCACGCAAGCTGTCCGGATAGAACGCCAACCGGCTGGGAGAAAAATAGTAGGTCGTCATCAGTATCCCCAAACTTCCCAGTAGATCAACGAGGCTCTATCGGCAGGGTTCGCCAAGTAGCCCCGCGAGTCTGCGCCTACCCCATTACGGACGATCGCAGCGGTGGAACCGGCGTCGATCAACCCAACGCCAGCGTCTTGCGATACTAGGAATCGCTCCGCATGCGTAGCGTTTCCGCCCAGGCACATATTCGGAAAGGCGACGCCGTATGTCACCCAGGCCTCCGAGTCGTAGGGGATTCTCGAAACGCCCCACTGCCGGACAAATCCTGTGTCGCCGCAGCACCACCAGCCCATCGCGCTGAATTGGGACGAGGAACGCCCTCGGGTAGCGGCATACGCGTTTAACGCAGCGCGCACGGAGCCCGCGACATGAGCGGTGGTGGCGAGCCGGGTGCTGCTGTCTGTCAGCGCCGGCGTCGGAGCGGTAGGCGTACCCGTGAACGCCGGGCCGTCCAATTCGGCAGCCTTGTGCCATGGTCCCCAAGTGGCCGAGTTGACTCTTATCCTCCACCAACGGGTAGCTTCGCCTCCCCGATGGATAAATTCCTGAAAAACCAGTGACGCCCACGCTCGTACGCGCAGCAGCGCTTCGCCGGCCCACCCGGGCGGCGTGTTGGGCGCTGGGGCATGGATGTAGAAATCGTTCGACTCGATGTATGTGTTCAGGTCACTACCGGCTGTGGCGCTCCGCATGTTGGGGTAGCGGCTGTTGATCTCGGGGACTCGGCGGTCACTGTCCAGCGGCGCGGCGCCGATGTCGGCCAGCACCTGGCCGGGTGTCTTGGAGGTCATGGTGGCCGTGCCGTTGCCGACCAGGTAGTTGCCGGGCGGAATCCAATTCTGGCCGGTGCCACCGTTCACGGGCGACAGGATGCCGAAAGCGCCGCCCATGTCCAGGCTGACCACGTCCAGCATGACGTTCGCCGAACCGTCGAGCGATTTGGCCGGCGCCCTCGCCGCGCCGCTGATCGAAATACTGCGCGGCGTTTCCCACTTAGCTGCGGCACCGACCGTCATAGCTGGCGCCTTTTCCGGCAGACGGTCCGCCGGCACAGTGCCAGCGGTCAACCTCGAGGCGTTGAGGTTCTGGAAAGCATAGGAGATCGCATCGCTACCCGGCGCCGTGAGCGCCCGGCCCGTCAGCGTGGCCACGGCCTCCAGGTGCCGATAGATCCAGGTCAGCTTTTGATCGGTGATCTGCTGCACCGCGTTGAATTGCTCCACCGACGGCGGCAGCGAGCCGATGTACGCCCAGCCGGTGCCGTATTGCGCAGCGGAGATGCGATCCGTGGTGCCGTTCTGCGCCCACGTCGCCTTGAAAAGCTCGAAGAAATTGGTTTCAGCCATCAGTAAATTTCCCGCGCCAGCACGCCGGCGCCAAAACCGTAAAAGCCCTGCTCACGAAAGCCAAATGGCCGTTCCGTCGAGCCAGTAATGATTTGCACGCCCACGCCGGCCGCTGCCGGCACCCATTTGTAGGGATTGACCATCAGCGGATCGTTCGGCCCTGGAATCCGGCTGACCCAAATGCGGATCTTGGCGTTGCCGGCGTCCTGCACGACCACTCTGCTGACATCGAAGATCGGCTTGAGCGAGGCGGTGATTTCGGGCGTCGTGCCGTGGCCGTTGTTCAAGGCGATCTTCCAATACAGCAGCTTTCGATACTCGGCATCGAGCAACCGGGTCGAGCCGGCCACCGACCGCTCGTTGGCTCGGCGCAGTCGCACTTCACCAAAGCCGCCGACGTTTGGCTGCCCGGCAAAACCGAAGAACCGCACATAGATCGCGTCATCGATCATGCGAGGCAGCCCGACGATCTCGCCAATGCCGTCGAGCTGCCGTCCCTCAGCCGTATCCAGCCAACGCTGCTCGTACAGGGCGAATAAGGCGCCCTGAAGGCCGTCCGCCGGCTTCAGCAACGCCTTGACCAAGGCTTCAAGCCTCGGCTTGCCTTGGAACTGGCCTAGCCAGTGGGACCAAGCGATGCCGGCATGGTCTTGCTGCAGGTCCATCAGGTCACCTTGATACGGGATTGGTCAAACACGGCCACCTGGGAATCCAGGATGTCGATGTTGGAAGTGGTGTAGTCGGCCTGGCGGGGAACGAACGTGGGATCGGTGGAATGGGCCAGCCGCAGATCCACCGTGGCAATGCCCGGCGTGCGGTAGATCGCGCCGAAGAGCCGCTGGCGGATCACGTCGTCCCCGATCGAGAAGCCATCGCCCGCCGCGGCGAGACTTGCCGTGATCGCGTCGAATCCATCCGGCGGGAAGGCCTGCTCAGAGGGTGGCAGCAGCGTCACCGCACACCACAACCAGACAAAAACCCGTTGCGGCCGGTCGAACTGGATGGGATGCCGGGCGCCTTGCGTGTCGGTCACAACGACGCGTGTCGCCCCATGGGTATCGATGCCGCCCCCTTTGGTCCCAAAGATCGCCTGGGCGACTTCGTCGTCCAGACCGCCGTCCACGACCACATGGATGCAATGCGGCGGCCGGCCTGCCTCGTCAATGTCATCGCTGGTGTTCTGGAACACTCGCAGCGCCCGCACGCCAGGGACTTGATCCCGGATGTTGGGCGCCAGGCTCGGCAGGGTCGCAGCACCCAGACGGAACAAGCCGGTGGGATACCGCGCCCGCAGCGCGGCGTCATTCTCGGCCAGGCGGCCAGGAACGCCGGCCTGCAGGTTCTCCACTGCATCCCAGCCATCCACGGCCGTCACGATGCCATTCAAGTCCCCCGGCGCGGCCACTTCTTCCGACGGGTCGGCCGAGACGGCCAACGCCGGTGATCCCAGGCGCACCAGGTCCAAGGTCGGCGACCAGGTGAAAGCGCGCGCCACCCGGCCATCGGTTCGGAGGCGAATAGCCGCGCCGTCGCTGGAAGCGGCCAGGCCGGTGGACGCCAACGCGGCCACCAGCCCGGCCAGGACCGCCGGCAGGTTGGTGGTGGGGCCGGAAGTATAGGAATAGGCCTGACCGTCAACGACGACCTCGTACAGCGACGCGGGCGTCACCACGGGCCGTAGCCACACGTCGGCGGCGGCAGCTTTGCGGATCTGCGCATCCCCGGCCAGCGCCCAGAGGTTCTGGCTGACTCGGTGGCGCACCAAGGCACCGGCGGGAACGGCCGCCCCCTCGGTCCCATATAGGACGACATAGGCTCGCGCCTGCTGGTCAGGTTGACGCGTCACCCCGGTAAAAGCGACCGACCGATCCAGCGACACGCCGGTGGCCGAGCCGGGATACATCGACAGGTAAACGCCCTCCATTTGCTCCCAGAGGGCCGCCGCTCGCTCGGCGAAGGTGTCGATCAGCAGGCCAATGACACTGTCTGGCCGCGTTTCGACGGCGTCGTTTACGCCTGCCGCCCGCAACCGGGCGCGCAAGTCTTCGATGATTTCCTGCCGAATTTCAGGCAGGCGCATGCGGACGAACCCGTCCGGCGTGAGACCGTAGGCCATGGATTCCTCAAGAAATGGGTTCAGGGGCGATGCAGGTCGACGACCTGGGCAACCAGGCCCGCCGATGTGTCGGCCTCGTATGAGACGCGGAGAAGCCGCCGGCCGTGGTCGATTTCCAGCCCCAGACGGCGGACGCGGGACACGCCAGGCACGTCACCGATCCGGGCACGAAACGCAGCCTCGACCGCGGCCCGGTTGGGAGCTTTCATCAGCACTTCCTCGAAGTACGGCACGCCGAAGCTGGTATCGAGGAACCACTCGCCCAGAAAGGCCAGCAGCGTCACCTTGATCTGTTGCGCGACCTTGGCGGCGCCATCGATCAGCGAGGCGCGGCCGACAAGGTCCAGCGCCAAGTCATGGTCGTCGGACAGAGCAAGATCGATCGTCATCAGACAGGTTTCTCCGTCATTCCGCCCATGCCGTTGGGGTGCGCGTGCGTGGCTCCTACATCCTTGCCGTCATGGGTAAGGCGGCCGCCCTCGAACGCCACACCGCCGCGGACGGTCATCGATGCGCCGCCCTCGCCTCCTTCACCGGATAGGCCCTGCGTGTACCGCAGCGGCCCGTTCACGGTCAGGGGCGTGTTGAAGGTCGTCTGCTCGGCCTGCACAGTCCAGGACGCCACCACGAAGCTCAGCGCGCCGGTGGGCGATAGCTTCATGGAGGCCTGGCCGTACTGAATGCTCAGGTTTTCGGTATCTGCGACGGCGGTACCCGGGCGCACCACGGGGCTGGCGAACGCATCTGACAGGTCGAACTGGCGGGGATCGTCGGGCGGCCCGTCGTCGCCGGCCAGCCAGTTTTCGATGGAACGGGCCGAAAACGATAGCGTGATGGGGTCGCCCGGCTTGAGCGGTACCGATATGAGCGCCTGCGCGCCGTTCACGTCCCCTGTGAACCACCTGACCGGCACCCGGACGATCTGGGGCGGTTTCAGGACTTCGCCATTGGCCAGGCGCTTGGCCAGCGCCGGCCGCGCCGTCACTGTAACGCCGTCATAGGACACGACTTCCCCCGGCAGGGTCGTATACACGTCTGCCAGCTCGGCGTCGATCAGGGCCCGCAGCCCTGCAATCGGGTTTTTCATGTCTTTCCCTTCTGTCGACGCGGCAAATGCGGATCGACCAGCTGCAGCTCGGATTGCCAGTCGCCGCCGGCGCTGTCGCCGTAGTGACGCACCGCCTCCACCCGCTGGAATGCCTGCACCGCGCGGCTCTCCAGTTTGACCAGGTCGCCCGGGTTGATCGTGGGCAGCAGTAACGAGGTCACCCGCCAGCCGTCGCGTTGCTGGCGGGCGCTGACCAGGCGCACGTCGTCGTTTGTCTGGCCGTCGCGCACACGGGCTTTCTCGCGTGCGGCCTCGCGCGTGCGCTCCGGATAGCCGATCAACCCCGTGTCGGCCGCCAGTACTACCGCCTTGCGACGGGTCGTGCCGCGCCGGCGCACGACCTGCAATTGCTGGTTCTGGATCGACCATTCCAGACCGGTGCCCTGCGTCACCTTGTGCAAGGCCGTACGGGCGGCGCCATAGAACGAGAAGCCTTGCTGCCACCGGCGGTCGGGCACGTCATCGGCCATCACCAACGGCAATCCCATCTGGCTCGCCACATCCCGGATGATGGCGCTGGCCTGCGCGCCCGGCCCCAGGCCAATCGAAACGGCAGTGTCCCGCACCTCGGTATAGCCATCCTTCACGGCCAGTTCCGTCACCACGTCCGGCGGCTCGTACCAGGTGTAGGCGTAAACCACGCTGCCCGACGCCATCAACAGCGGCCCGCCCTCTTCGGCATAGCCGGCGTACAGCACGCAGCGCAAACCCGGTTCTTCCAGCGCCCGGCGAGTGTCTGCGGCCAGGTTGTAGATCCTGATCTTGTGGTCGTTGGGCTCTTCCTGGGCGTCCTTGCTGACTTCGAAGGTCACCCGCATGGGCTGCCGGATCTCCAGCCCCTTCTGGTTCGGCTTGCCCACCAGCAGGCGGTACACGCGATCAAACCGCGCCATGAGCCACCTCAGAAGCCTCGACGTACACCAGAGCCACCTTGCCGGCGGGCAAGGCCTCCCGGTCGATTGCGTCGCGCCGGTCGGGCGCCAGCGCCACCAGTTCGCCGGCCGGCACCGCCAAGTGCCGATACAGCGCCAGCAACGGCGTATCGGGCACAACGGCGATGCCGGCGACGATCATCTCGTTGTAGGCGTTCTCGACGGACAGCGTCCACCGCTCGGCCTCGCTGTTCCAGGACAGGCCCAGAAAGAACGTGACGCTGTCCAGCTCCACCTCGGTCAGGCTGTCGTTGGCGTCGAGAATGGGTATCTGCAACATCGCTTCATTTCCCGAAGATGACCTGCTTCACCTTTCCGATGATCGCGCCGGTATCGCTCTTGAGCACCGAGACCTCCTTGGGCGCCACCTTGCCGGCGTTGGTCTTGGTGGCGCCCGCCTTGCCCTTCACACTGCCTTTGACCTTCTCCGGCGGAATCACGGCTTGGCGCATCGCGACCTTGCGGATCTTGCGGAAGTCCGCGCTGATGCTGAACCGCTCGCCGTCTTCGTTGTTGCGATCGATATCGCACCGCTCCATGACAAAGCCGACGTAGACGTCCAAGCCGGTCACGACGGTCACGGGAAGCCGGTCTGCGTGGATCTTGCGCAGGGCTTCCTTGGCGCCGATCAGTTTTGAACGGCCGCCACCGCCGTGGCCAGCCACCCGCGCGGCCAGTGCGTTCACTCCACCCAGGAGAGACACCTCGGCCGCCGTCACCCAGCCTTCCACGGTCAGCAGCTCCGATTCCTGGACGACGTGGTCGGTCACCGGCGGGCCGTCCTCGACCGGGTACTCGGTCGCTCGGCTGTTGAGCGAAGTCCTCTCGCTGATCAGGGCGTCCAGGGGCAGCACGCCGATGTTGCTGCCCCCGCCCCACCCGAACACCATCGACACGAAGCTCATCGCGGCTCATCCCTATCGTGCGGCTTCCACGCCAGTGTGAAAGTCCAGAAACTGCGCCAGCCGGTCGATGCCCCTGCGCTGGGTGCGGGCCAGACCGCGCGAGGTCGCATCGGCAACGGCGCCGGGATCAGCGCCGGGCGCGTTGACCGTGGTCTCGTTGTGGATCTCCACGGTCATCGGGCCCCGCGCCGCAGGCACGCCGGCGCGGACGGCGGCCCCGGCCGACACCAGCGGCACGCCCGCCCCGCTGGCGAAAGCCCGCCAGACATCCTTGTTGCCCAGCAGTTCCTTCGGCGCAGCCATGGCGGCCTTCTGGTCATCGGTCAGCATGTCTCCCGGCAGCAGCCGCTCCAACCACTTCGCGGCCGCTTCGACCTTGTCGGTGATCCATTTCGTGATGGCGGCTCCGATCTCCTGGATCTTGGCGATCATGCGGCCGCCGATATCCTCGAAGAACTTCCACAAGCCGTTGAAGGCATTGCGCCAATGCGCGATCGCGCCGTCCCAGTCGCCAGTGAACAGAGCAACGACGCCCTTCACCAGTTCCACCCAGAACGCCCACAATGCGTCGATGTACTCGAGGACCGGCTCGAAGAAGGTGCCCTTTGCCTTGCTCCGCAGCCAGTTCCAGGCGTCGCCGAGCGCCTTGTTGATCTGGTCCCAGTATTTCCAGATCAGCCACAGCCCGCCGATGACGAGCGTCGCGATGCGGCCCCAAGGCGTCATCACAAAGGCACGCCAAAGCATCGGCGCCACCCGCGTCGCCAAGAACACGAACACATCGCGGACCACGCCCAGGACCCATAACAGTCCTCGGAAGATCCGCCACAGCCCATAGGCCATGATCAAAATGGTGCCAAGCCCCTTGAGCCAGGGTTTGAGGTCCTGACCGGCTCCGCCGAGCATGTCCTTGATCTGTATGAGGAAAGTCTTGACCGTCTGGATCTCGTCCTTCCACTCTTCCACCGGGCCGATCAGGTCGCCCAGCATCGAGTCTCCGCCCCGATACCAGACGCCGATGTCGTCCATCAGCAGGTAGATCGTGTACAGCAGCGCGGCAATGCGCAGCATCGGAACAAGCGTGCGGTTCCAGAGTGCGAGCATCCTACGGGCGCCTGCGGGGCCGCGGCGTAGCGCCATGGCCGTGTCCAGCCCGATCGCCGCGCGCGTGGCGGTGACCAGCGACCGGATGAGGCCGCCCGATTGCACCGTGGCCAGGCGAAGCCACGCCCGCAGCTTCACCAATCCCCAAGCGCCGCCTGTCAGAGCCAGCAGGCCGATCACCGTCTGGATGTGGTCGGCCAGGAACTCAATGGCGCGGGTGACAGCCAGCACCGCCTGACGCCCGAGCCACGCCTGCCCCCAGAACCGCTGAAAGGCGTTGTTCCAGACCGTCATGGCATCCGCCATGGTCACGGGCATGTCCTGCGCCTCGATGCGCATCTTCACCAGCTGCGACTGAAGCGCCGGCAGGAACCTGTCGCTGGTGAGGCGGCCGGCCTTCACCTGCTCGAGCAGCTTGTCCGTGGTCAGGCCCAGCCCGTCAGCCAGCGCCACCTGCAGGCGAGGCGCCGCCCGCATCAGCGTGCTGTACTGGTGCATGGCCAGCTTGCCCTGCATGATGGCGGTGGTCAGCGAAGCGATGACCGATTCCTGGTCCTGCGCCTTGGAGCTGGACAGCGCCATCCCCAGCGCCAGGCCTTCCGTCACGTCCACCGTGTCCTGGGTACTTTTGCCCAGGTCGGCCATGGTGCGGCGCGTGCGGACAAACAGCTCGGCGTTGGACTCGTACGATATGTAGGTCAGGCGGGCCACTCGGGCCAGTTGTCGGTCGACCTCCGCGTACTCCTGCGCTGAAGCGGTCGCCTTGCGCATACGGGCCTCCATCTGGCCCCATGCATCGATGTCGCTGAAGATCCGCCGGACGACGGCCACGCCGAAGACCGTGCCGACGACCTTGCGCAGGCCCGAGAAAGCACCGGCCTGCTCCTTGATTACGCGCACGCCCTGCCATTGCGCGCGGGTCATGCGTTCCTGAGCCTGGCGGGCGTCCTGGATGCCCAGACGAATGCCCTCCCAGGTGCCGATTCCAATTTCCCGAACCGTATGCAGGCCGCTGCGCGCCTTGGCCATGAGGGTGCCGTAGGCGGCCTGAACCTGCCCAATCTGGGCTCGCGCATCCGCTACGTTGACCGGAAAGGCCGATGCCGCCCCAACTCCGGCAACAGCTGCGGCCGCGCCACGAGGTGCGGACGGCAGACCTACGGACGTAGGCGTGCTGATGGCCGGCGTGGGTACGGCTGCGGGCCGCAGGGTCGCGGCCTGCCGCAAGCTCTCGCGCATGCGTTGCACGGCGGATTCTGTGACCCGTGCAATGGTGTTCTGGACCTCCGCGTAGGCCTGCTGGTACCGCCGCAGGCCCGAATCGTCCACCTCGTACCGCAGGAGGGTCACCAGCTCGCGAACTACATTCATCGGTCTTTCCTATTGGCGTGGGCCTGCTGGGCTTCCTGAGCGTCCATCAAGGCGTTCAGCTTCAGGATGTCCAGCAGGTCCACATGCCCCTGGCGCACGGCGTCGAGGCTGATGTGGCCGGCCAGGATCGGTCGCCAGATGATCAGCTCTCGCTCAAAGTCGGGGCGGAAGACGCCGACAGATTCCCCAGCTTCCCGCGGGCCAGACCAAAGCGGCTGGCCCAACGCGCCAAAGGGCCGGCGAAGTTGTGCATCAGGACGTGGTACATGAGTTCCAGGATCTCAGAGAAATCCTGGAATGCCAGGCCTCGGTGGGCGTCGGTGAGCTTCTGAGGCTCCCGGCCCTCGAGCTCGAAGCTGACGTTGTCGGGGCCGACCAGCAGCCCAAACCACTTCTGCAGCTCGTCGCCGCCCAAACGGCTGGACAGGTGCCGCAGCGCTTGCATGACGGCCTGCTCGTCCCGCAGTGTGGCCTCGCCAGCACCAGCCGCGCCGTCGCTCGCCTGGCCACCCACGACGGCACCAAACAGCGACCCAGCAGCCGGCAAGACCTCCTTCTGCAAATCGCCCAACAGCTTGAGCTGGGTGGATGCGTCGAACTTGAGGATATGGAAGGTGGTGGTTCCAATGGGAACCGACAGCGTGCGGCTCATCAGCTATTGCCTCCGATGACGTTGATGGAAGGACCCGTTTCGATCACCCATTCACGGGTGCCGACCTTGGCGCCGTAGCCGGCTTCGGGGCTTTTGACGATCCAGGCGGAATCCGCGGCATGCAACGACTTGCCCCGCAGGTCGGTCACGGCCACCGGCACGGCGCCGTCGCCGTCGGTCGCCTTGTCGGCTTGATGCAAGGCCGACAGATGCGCGTTGCTGGCGCTGGTCTGCAACAGCGTCACGGTGATGCGCAGGCGCGTATCGCGCGACATGGCACGGGCCACCTCGCCGTCGACGCCCGAGACCGAGGAAATGCCCTCGCCGATCTCGGCCACGGTGACAAACGTGTCTTCGGCCAGGCCGCTGAGCGCGATCGCGCCCAGCACCAACTTCACCCGGCTCGGTGCATAGGTTTTTACGGACATGCTCAGGTGCTCCGCTTAGATTTGTTGATAGGTCAGGTTGCCCTTGATGTCGCTGACATGGATGGCGCCGGCCAGTCGAGCGCTGAATTTGAGGTCGCGCAGGACGCGGTTGGCCTTGTCATTGGCGGGGATGTTCATCGACAGCGGCGCCGAGATCACAAAGCCCGGGATGATCTTGCCGGCGGCGTCGACCTCGTCGGGTGCCACCAGGCCGCGGGTCTGCGCCAGCATCAGCGCCTTGCGCACGCCGGTCACCAGGACCTGGATGCCGTCGTCGGTGAACGGCACCTTGCCGGGCGCGTTGACGAGCTGGGTGGCCACCTCGATCTTGACTTGCTCGGCCAGCCAGTCGCGGCCGCGGATGACGTCGATCCACTCGCCCGCGGCCACCTTGCCGTTCTGGGTCACGGCGAAGCTGCGCATCTGCTCGAACGTGTTGGCGTTCTTGGCGTGGGCCGCCAGCGCCTGGCCCTCGGTCAGCCCGTCGTAGGTGATACCAGCCAGGCGCGCATTGGCCCAGGTTTCCCCGCCCGGATAGAACGTGAAGCGGTTGGCCGCGACCGCCGCTTCCAGCGCCTGGCTGTCGGCCTCGCCGTGAAACCAGACGTGCGTCCGGAAATACTGCTTCTGCTGGCATTTCGAGGCCAAGTCGTCGGTGACGGCCGCGTCGAGGATGCCGGCCTGGGCGCTGGAAACGCCGAACAGCCGTCCGTTCGATTCGACCCATTCGGCAGCATCCAGGATGTCGGCCTCCTTGCGGCTGGCCAGCGCAACGCCGTACCAGTCGGCGTTTTCCTTGCTGCAAGCGGCCAGGGCAGCCGTCGGCGTTTCCGAGCTGGTCGCGATACCCACCGACAGATTGCCCTTGACCGCGACCGCCACCGCGGTGCCAGCGTCCTTTGCCGTAATGGAGATTTCCGAGCCGACCGAAGTCGGCGACACCGGCGCACCGCTGGCGACGATGGCCTGCACCAAGCCCGTGGCGATGGTTGCCGGCGTGCTGTCGGCCAGGCCGGTGAACGTGGACGTTACCGACTGGACGTTGCCATCCTGACCTCGCCAGGACAACGTGATCGCATAGTCGCTGGCGTTCGCCCGCGTTACCGTGACGCGCGAGGTCTCTACATGGCGCCGGCCAACGAAGACTCGTGGCACGGTCGGGATCTGCTTGAAGGCGTCGCGCACGGCGATGTAAAGCGGATCGGCCTGGCTCAGGCCCAGCTCCAGCAGTTCAGCCGCCTCGGAGACAACCAGGATGCGGCCGACCGCCAGCGCGTGCGCGCCCAGCACCAGGATGTCCGAGAAATTCTGTTGCTTGATCGCGGTGGTGTTCAGGGAGATCGCCACATTGACGATCCGTTCGAGGTTTGCCATGTGTGGCTCCAGTAAAAAAGCCGCCTGCAAGGCGGCCGGGTGGCAAAGGGGGGAGCGGCCGCGCGCTTACGCGGCGGGCGCGATCGATTCGATAACAGGCACGGCCGCCAGGCTTGCAACGACATAGCGCACGCCCAGCTCCAGGAGGGCGCGCTGCTCATACCGCACCCCCTCGCGCAAGACGGGAATGTTCTGTAGGCGGCCTCGATCAAAGACCGCCAGGCCAAGGACTTCGGCGCGCTCCTCGAATTCGGGGTGTTGCAGGCGTAGCTGAAGCGTGTCCAGGCCGTCATAGGCACCGGCGCCGAACCCTTGCAGCTCCACCGTGGCGTCATTGTGTTGAGATATCAACGCGTTGCCGTGCTCATCCACCTCGCCTCGCTCCGCCCGGCTGGCCTGCGCCCAGCGCACCGCCAGGGCGATGTACGGCGGCGCCGGCCGTGTGCCGTTCTCGTTGGCGAAGATCACGGGGATGCCGGCGGCGGCCGCCTCGATCAGTTCGAAAATCGCGTCTTCCGGTGTCATGGTTGTCCTGTGGATGTGTGCGCCGATGGGACTATCGCGCCCGTGCTTGCACGCGCTGCGACTCGGCGCTGCCCTCTCCGGTGACCTGGATTGCCCGGCCGGACCCGGGGAGAGACCCTGCGGACGCTTAGCCCCGTCCGCGCCCGACCCAGGTTGCCGGGGTGTTCTGGGAATCCTGTTGTTCCTGGTCGGCCAACAACACGGCCAGGTAGCGGTAATGGGGAATGACGCCCGACTGCCAGGGCGCCACGCCCACCAGCAGGTATTCGCCCGCCAGTGGCCCCGCACCCCAGACCAGCCGATCGCCGCCGGTCCAGTCCTGGCCGGCCACGCTCAACAGCTCGGACGTGTAGATCCGGACGGCCGCCCGTATGCGGCGCCCTTCGGGGGTCGCCTGCAATTGCTCGTAGTCGCCCACCTTGGCCGGCTGCACCGAGGCGGAAATGGTTCTATCGGGAATGGGCTCGCCCTCGATCCAGCGCCCGCGCTCCCGGCGGCCGGGCAACTGGCCACGGATGACATGCGGTTTTCGGAAGCTCATGCCGCTACACCTTCTGATACCGCACAGCGTTCACCAGCAGCCCGTGGTCGATCAGAGGCACGTCGCTCCCCTTCCTGGCCACCGTCGATTCCGCGTTGGGCTTGGCCCATTCCTTGGACTGCTGGATGTGCGCCTTCTGGTGCTTTTCAGCGAACGTACCCAACTGATCCAGGGCCTGCTCCACGGTCAGGCTGCCATCTTGGACGGCGCCCGCCATCCGCTCCATGGCTATGCCCAGCACTTCGCCATTCTTCTCGGCAAAGTCGCGGATAGCTGGCCGGGCGGGAATGTGCTCGGTGCCCAGCTCGTTCCAGATCGCGATATCGATCAGCTCGATCCCCGTCTTCGGGTCCCGGCCGGCGTCCCGCTGGATGCCAAACTCGACGCCGCGCCCGTTGATGGCCTTGGCAAGACGTGCATGCGCCTCCAGCCCCTTGTCGATCGCCTTAACCGCCACGAGGAAAGCTCCTTATGGTGGCCGCGCCGACCTTGCAGATGCGCGCCAGCCGTTCGTATCTGCCGTAGAAGCCCGCTGGATCCTCCCCGCCGGCCACTCGGCCATAGACACGCTGCAGGTCGCCTTCCTTCTCGCTGACCAAGCCAGGCCTGGCCACCACGCCGTCGGCATCCGCTGCGCGCTGCGCTTTGATGCCGTACAGCAGCCAGGCGGCGTACCAGAGCTGTGCCTCGTCCTGCAACTTGGCGGGCAGACATGCCGGCCGATAGTCGGCGGCCATGGCCAGCGCTCGCTCCTTGTCCGGCGCCGGCAAGCCGGCCACCGCCGGCGCCAGGAAATCCAGATCGTCGATGGTGGCCGCCATGCTTACGACTCCTGCGAGCCGCCGCCGGCCGGCGCATCTCCGCCGCCTTCGCCAGGAGCGGCAGCCTTCAAGGCCTCGTACAGGCCCTGCAGCTCCGGCTTGGAGGCCGACGGCGAGTACTGGGCGCCCTGCTCATCGAGCCAGGCTTTCAGCTCCTTGACCGTGGACGGCTCCTTATCGGCTTTCGCGGCAGCGCCATGCTTGCCGCCACGACCAGCCGGCACCGCATCTTCGGCGGGCGGGTCCGTCTCGACCAGCAGCTCGCGGTCGATCAGGTCCTGGACGCCGCGATCCTCGGGGTTGACCCACGCGGCGCGCGTCGGCGCGATCACGGTATGGCCACCGATGTTGATGACCGCCTTGGTTCGGTTTTCGCAATACAGCATCAGATATCCCCCTTCGCCATCGCCAGCGGGTAATACACGACTACCCCGCCGGCACGCGCCAGGCACGGCACGACGAGTTCAAGCCCGCGGGCCTGCGCCGCCAGTTGGTTGAACGGCATCGGCAGCTCCATGGCCAGGTTTTCCTCGCTGTACTCGTAGGCCAGGATCAGGTCCTTGCCGTTGGTGCCCGCCCCCTTGAATTCGGCGGCGCCGATGATCTGCAGGCCGGGATGCTTGTCCAGGAAGAACTGGCCCACGGTCTTGCCGTTGGAATCCGGGACACGGCGCGAAAAGATGCGGCTGCGCTGCTCGGTGGGCATGACGATGCGGGTGGGCGTATGCACGTCCTTGGACTGGTTGGTCACCGCGTCGTAGATCATGTCCAGGTCGGCCAGGATCTGGTCGGGGGTCGTGGCCGGATTCAGCCAGTCACCGTGCAGCCCAACGACCAGCGGCACGTTCGGGTGGTTCACCAGGCCGTACAGCCCGAACTTGCGATCGCCGATCAGCGCCATCTGGTTCAGCTTGATCTCGATCGCCTTGCGGGCTGCCATCGACTTGCGGGTGGGCAGGTCGCTGCGGTTGGCGGCGGCCGCCCGCAGCTCCATCACGCTGTAGCCGTAGGAGTCACCGATGTTCTTGATCTGGGCGATCTTCTCTTCGCCCTTCACGTCGGCACGCGGCAGGTCGTCGGCGTAGTTGGCGACGATCTTGGCCATACCGACCTCGTCGTACATGAAGTACGTGAAGGTCTCGGCCCATTCGGGTACCTCGGTGGAGATCGGAACCAGCGTCAGGCCCACCATGGGCGGCAGTTTCTTGTCGTAGGTCCGCGTCTTGACGTAGTCCAGCTGGCGAGCGCTGAAGAGACCTTCGTCCTCGCGCATGCCGGCCAGCGCCACGACGATCTTCTTCACGGCCGGCAGGTCGGCCTCGTCGTAATGCTCGTGTTTTTCCATGCTGATTCCCAATGAAAAAGACCCCTATGTGGGGCCTTGGGGGTGATTGCGGATGATGGCGGCGGGATCAGGGCGCCGCCGGGGCGGCAAAGGGCGCCAGCAGCTCGATCAGGGCGATCTTGCCGCCGGACACCTCCACGGCCCCCGACCGGAAGACGGCGTTGGGTACACCGGTAGCGCCGCTGTCCGATACGGTGCCGTCAGCCGCGCAGCGAACCGGGCCGTCCTTGGTCACGGCGCCACCGGCCGACACCTTGGCCCAGCCGCGACGAACGCGCAGCACGCTAACGGCGTCAAACTCGCGGTAGCCCCCCTCGCGCGGAATGGTGTGCGTGTGCAGCGCCAGGCCGCGGATGCGAGAGCCCGGGCCGGCGACGATGCGGTCGTCGGTGGTGTCGCCCACGATCACGCCCGGGGCAATATCGCCCGCGGCGGCGTAGGTCTCGACATCGTCATAGCCCAGGTCTGCCTTCATGCCGGCGTAGGCCGGCTCCATGCGGTCATCGTAGATGGCGGGCATTATTCGCCTCCTTTCTTCAGGTTCGCCAGGTAGGCCGAGCGGGCCGCGCTGGCCGATTTGGGCGGCGGCGCGCTGTCGGAGCGCTGCTGCCGGGCGGTCAACGAGTCGCCGCCGGCCAGCTCGCGGCGCTGCGTCTCGACGGCATCCTGCCGGCTCTTGGCTTCGCCCACGGCCAGGTCGAACGCCGCCTCGATGTAGCCGTCGGACTTGCCGGCCAGATCCGCCGAGTCGCCACGGACCGCCTTGATGACGCCCTCGCGCAGCGCGCGGTCGGTGCTGTCGGCCTTGAACGCCACCTTGTGCTCGGTGGCCAACGCTTCCAGCTTCACGCGGGCCAGGGCCGCGCCCTTGGCGTCCTGGCGGGCCTGCTCGATGCCCTGCTCCGCCTGGTCCGCCCGGGCCTTCTCGGCATCGGCGCGGGCCGCCTCGGCGTCCGCCTTGGTGGTGGCCGTTTTCAGGTCGGCCCGCAGGCGGTTGATCTCCTGTTCGACTTCGGGCGCGGCGTCATAGGACAGGCCGTTGTCGAGTCGGATCTTGACCGTGCTCATGTCATGTTCCTTATCGGTTTTGGTTACGGCGTCTGCCGCGTCTAGATTCAAGCGCGCATTACCTGCGCGCCCACGTTTCACCACGGCGAGGTGGTTGTATCGGATGTGCCGCTGCACGATGTCGTACGGCTCGCCTTGCGGCGATACCCCGGGGATTTCGTCCAGCTCGAGCTCGTAGCCCAGCGACAACTCCTTGTTGCCGGCGTCCACGGGACCGGTATCGAAGATCTGGATGTCGCCGACCATGTTCTGGCCGTCCTGGCGCCCTTCGGACAAGGCCGTGCCGATCATGTGCTGGCGCACGTTCTGGGCGTTGACCTTGCCCGGGTGTCCGTCGGTGATCGGCTTTCCCCGCAGGCTGGCCAGGGAGTCGGCGTTGAACACCTCCTCGGGCGGCCGGTATTCCCGGCGCACACGGCCCGCGCCGTCCCGGTATTCGAAGACGCCGGTACGCGTCAGCACGGGCGTGTCGACCAGGTAGCCCTCGTCCGTGCGGGTCGCCTTGAGCGGCGCCCGGTCATATCGCATTGCCATGGGTTTTTCCTCAATGAACGATCAGCGCGTCCAGGTCGTCGAGCGCCGGCAGAACAGCCTCGGCCCAGCACCTGCAGCGGATAGGCTTGCCTGGGTGCCCGTCGGCGGGCGGCTTGTCCCACTCGAACTCTTGGCCCTCACGCTCCACATGCTCATCGCGCTCGCGGTCATCCAGGACGCCCCGCCACCGGTACTTCTTGACGCCGATATTGGTCTGCCGGTACTCGGTCAGGTTGCCGTTCAGCTTGCCGATCTGGTCACGGGCGATCAGTTCTGCCCGCTTCCGCGGCAGATCGTAGGTATCCCGGACCTGTTTGGTCATGTCACGCAGCGACGTGCCCTGCCGCACCGCGGCCACCACGCGCCCGTGAAGGTTGCTCAGGTACTGTTCCGGGATGGACTTGATCAGGCCGATGTTCTCGGCCTCCCATGGGCGCAGCACGTGGCCCAGGCCAGGCTCGGCCTTGAACACATCCACCCCGTAGGCGCGCCGCAGCATCCGGTGATACTGCTCCTTGTTGTATCGCTCGACCCGCTGGGACACCAGCGACGCCAGGCTCTGCGCCTTGCCATCCGGCAAGGCTGCCGCCTGCAGCGCCGCCATGAAGGCTCGGCGCAGCGACTCGAACCAGCCCCCGTCGCCGACGGGCGTGTTGCGCAGGTCATCCTCGCGCAGAACCCGCGGCAGCTCGGGTATCACATACCGCTCGACGGCCAGAACGGCGGCCTGCGCAGCGGTCCGCAGCGCCCGCGCGTAGTCCTGCTCGTCGCCCAGCGGGTAGCGCCACTGCTTAGGTGGCCGCGGCGTACGACGTGGCCGATTGACCATTTGCGTCGGGAACGAGGCCATAGAGCCCTTCCTGTTTCATGTAGCGCAGCGCCTGGTCCTGGCTGAGCCCGTTGTCGACGGCGGAGCTCAGGGCGTCCATTTCGCGGGCCGAGGCCTCGGCGTTGGCCTTCCGAACCTCGGCTTCCTCTTTGGCCGTGGCCGGCTTGAGCGGCGGCCAGGTGATAGACCAAGCCTCGCCCTGCGCGGTACCGGTACCGGCCAATGACCGTTGCGCCCGGATCAACGACACCAGGCGCTCCAGCGCGGGGGTCAGCTTCACCTCGCGGCCCATGGCCACCGCGTTGTAGAACCCCTCAAGATCGCCGTCGCCGGTGGCGTTTAGGCCGGCCGCTGACCGCCCGAACAGCACGCTCACCGGATAGCCCGCCTCGGCCGACACCGCGATCTGGAATTCGGCCAGGGTGTCCTTGATGCCGCCCATGTCCGAGCTGAGCACCTGGTAGTCGTCTTCCGCATCGACGGCCACGCCGTTCAGGGCGTTGCGGGCAGCGTCGACCATTTCCACGCGCTTGCGCACAACGGATTCCATCTCGGCCTGGATGGCGCCGGCCAGGCCCTTCATTTTGTGCACGGCCTGCTGCTTCTTCTCCATCAGCCGAAGCGCCCAGGTCAACCCCTCGCCGTAGCGCCGGATCGCCCGAAACGCCCGCGCCGCCGCCGGCCGCCCCGCCCAGGGAATGCCCTTGCGGTTGAGCTGCGCTGGCAGCGGATCTCCCGGAACCTCGATCAGTCGGCTCTCATGCACCAGGAACTCGGCCGAAGGCACGCCCGCCGCCCGCACGCGCACGCGGTAGATCTCGGGCATGCCGTAGTTGGCCTCTTTCGGGTCGGAATAGCGCCTCTCGGTGGCCGATATGTCGTCCAGCGTGAACACCTTGAGCTCCAGAAGCGTGTCCAGGGAATCAAGGTTCAGCGGATCACGCAAGGCGCGCCCGTCCTTGGCGACGATCACGATCGCTCCGCCGCCCGTCAGCCGCGCCCAGCGCCACGCGTCTGCCAGCGCCGGCAACGCCTTCAACCGATCCAGCTCGTCGCGCACCCGATCGTCGCCAGCGATGACCACGCCGCGCGACACCGCGGTATCCGGGATCATGTCCACAACACGGGCCGGCAGACCGCCCTCGGCGTACATCGCCAGGTCATCCAGAGCGCCGAGGCCGCTGGGCAATGCGTCCAGCATGCCCGGACCCAGCAACGCCGACAGATAGCCGTCTTGGTTCATCATGTACTTGCCAGCGCCATGAAGCGCCCTATGTCGCTGCCCGTCGTGGCGAGCATGTCGTTGATGGCGTCGACCATGGGGTCGACCTGATCGTCGTGTGCATGACTATCGTCAGCGGTGAAGGCCTCGCACTCCGCGATGAAGTCGTTCACCCAGGGCGCTTCCTCGGGAATGCACACCAGCCCCGCCTCGAGGTAGCTCTGAACGTCCATGACCCGCGTCAGCTTGTCCTTGTCCCGAGGCACACCCTTGACGGGGATATGCCCGCCGGCGGCGATCTCCTGGACCAGCCCGGTACCGCTCGACTTGTCCTCGATGAGGAACTGCCGCAGCGGCGCCGACAGCTTCGGATTGAACGGCTTGTGCTTGGCCCAGAAGTCCAGCGCCCGCCGCTTGAGCTCCGGCGCCTGCCATTTGCCGCGCAGCAGGTCCAGCAGGTACAGCTTGCCGTCGTCGCCCAGGCCCCAGCATTCGAAGACGCTGTAGTCGTTGCGTTCGGCCGTCTTCTGGGCGGTGTCGGCGAACACCTTGCGCGCTACGATCCGGGGCGGCACCGCGTACCGGCCGAACCAGGCGCCCTTGATCAGGTCGCCACCCAGCGGCGCCGGGCGTTGCTGGTACTGCGCCGAGAATACGTACCGGCTGACGCGTGCGCCCTCCTGGTCCGTGCCGGCGCCGGCCTCCATGGCCAGCAGATCCGCCAGCGGCTCCTTGTAGGGCCAGTAGCTGAAACGCCCCTTCTCGTCCCGAACGCTGCTGTCGACCTTGCCCTGCAGCTCGGCCGGCAGGCCTGCCACATAGGCGTCGTCGATCAGCGCCGGAATGACGACCTGTTCCCAGTCCGGCCCGAGGTTGCCGGCCTCGATGAAGCCGGTCACGTCCTCCTGCGCCAGGCGCTGCATGATCACGATGATCGGCGTGTCGGGATTGGCCCGACGGCTTTTCACCGTGGCGATCAGGTCGCGGTTCGCCTTGGCGCGCCGCGGCTTGCTGTAGGCGTCGCCGACCTTAAGCGGGTCGTCGATGACGATGGCGCCCTGCCACCCTTCCGCCATATGACCGGCACGAAAGCCGGTGATCTGGCCGCCGAGCGACACCGCATACACGCCGCCGGCCTTGCGGCCGTCGACCTCGATGTTCCAGCGCTTCTTGCTTTTCGCGTCCGCGGCGACTTTCAGCGGCCACAGTTCCTGGAACTCGTCGGACTGGACCAGCTCCTTGGCCGTCTGCGAGTTCAGCAGCGCCAGGTCGTCGGAATAGCTGATGTGCAGGAACCGGGCGCGCGGGTTCAGCGCCAGGCCGCGGGCCATCAGGTTGATGGCCACCAGTTCGGTCTTCGACGAGCCCGGAGGCACGTTGATGACCAGGTTCTTGATGCGGCCGTCGATGACGTCCTGCACCTTCTGGGCGATCAGTTCATGGTGCCAGTTGACCCGGAACTTGATGGCCTGGCGGTGTTTGAAGAAGTACCTGCTGAAGAACAGGTGGTCCTGCTCGCATAGGGCCTTTGCCGTGGCACGCAGGACGGCGGGGTCAGTACTCGCCTTGCAGCTTTGCGACGGCGGCGGCGACTTGTCTTTCATCCACCACCACCGTCTTCTGTTCTATCGGGCCGCCGCCAGCTCCCGTGTGCTCCCGCTTATTCGTGAATGCGCCGCCCACCTCCTTGGCGGCCTGCTCCAGCACGCCGGCCGCGCCGACGACGTTGCCCCGGCTGATGTGCTTGTCGTAGATCCTGCCGAGCTGCCGCAGGCGAAATGCTTGGTCGGCGATGGGGATTTCGGCGATTTCCTCTCGGAAGCGTTGCCGGGTGTCGTGGAATAGCTGGACCCACTTCTTGGCCAGGTCTTTGCCGGCCACCTTGGTGGGGTCGTACTGCGCAATCTGCATGCGGGGCACGTCCAGGCCGAATTCTTCCTTCACCACCTCCGATACCTGGCTGGGGCGGTCCCAGCAGGCCAGGGCTTGGACTATGAAGCGCTTGTGCGCCTCCGTGAGCTTTGCCATACCAATATGTTGCCAATAAACACAGAAGGCGCTAAACGGGTAACTCGACTAATAATGGGAGACGACAATGCCTAAAGCGCGCAATCCGCTCAAGAATCTGAAAATCGAGACCGCTGCTGGTGCCCGTAAATGCCACGCGAATTCGAAGCACACGATTGCCGCCGGGGAGAAACACCTGGCTCAATACGACGACAGCGGAATGGTCCGCGAGAACATTTGCGCGGAATGTGCTCCGCGCGTCCTTGCTGAGATCGAAGGGCATCTGCGCGAGTTGCAAGCCAGTTTCTAAAGCCCTGCGCTACGCGGCCCTCAAGCAGCACCCGCAAGCGCGAGCAACGTCCAGCCGAGGCACGGCCGGCGCAGAGCTGGCGGCCGCGGCCAGCCGCTGAACATCCGCCGATGGCCCATAGCGGGCCACGACTCCGACGAATTCTTCCACGTCATGCCCGATGATCCGCAGCTTCGGCCGGCCCGCCTTGTCGAATGCCGGCGCGCCGTACGGATCGGGCGCGTGCCCGATGTGGTAGAGCTCATGCTCCACCAGCGCGCAGAACTCCGCATCGCTGCAGGTGGCGCAGTAGTCCGCCGCCAGAGTGATCAGGAACGCCGGCACACGACCGAACCATTCGATCATCTGCTGCTCCTGGCGCGCCTTTTGCCAGCCTCCGGCGCGGAACATGACTTGCTCGGCCTGGCCCAGCACCACGCGCCCGGCTTTCTGGAAGCCGGACGAAGCCCAGAGGAACGCCAGGTCGGCGTCAACCAGGTGGGCGTGGTCGGGATTGTGTAGGAACCCGTCAACGGCGAGTATCACCCGTTCAACCCATTTCAGCGTTTGAGGCGCCGGCGCCAACAAGCCGCCGGCTGCTTCCGCTCGCGCCAGCCATTCGGCGGGCGGCCTGGGTCGCTCCTGCACCGCCGACCGCCCTCGCCATTCTTTCATCCTGGATCACCCCGATGTGCCGGCCAGCCTTGCTCCGCTCGATCCATATCCCCGATGTTTCGCCCCTTTCGCTAACCGCTGGCGGACTTACCGCCGCTGGCGTAGCGTCGAACTCACTTAGACTCACCCACGAAACGGCGCTATTTGTATGTCAATGGCATAGCCCACCCATAAATGTTACATTTAATAACTACCTAGATGCCGATGTTTGAATTCTCACAAAGGATTTTCCGCAAACATGTCTCAGCATGCCGAAGCGCCCCCTAACGATCCCTGGCACGACGATGTTTTGGATCGACGCAATCTGGCAGAAATGCTGGAAAACCATCTTCTAGTTCGTTTTAGGGCCAATAATGGGGCTCCGCTTTCAATCGCTCTTGATGCACGGTGGGGTTCGGGAAAGACATTCTTTGTCAATCGATGGACGGCGCAACTTCGCGCCAACAAGTGCTGTGTCATTGAATTCGACGCGTGGCAACATGATCAGTCCACAGCTCCCGCCCTGGCCTTTATGGCTGAAATCAGCCGACAGGTTAAACAGCAAACGGCTCTAATAGTTGACACCGACGCAACCGCAAAAGCCATTGAGCGAGCCCTTAGCGAGACTGTTTCTAGCGTCAAACGCGCCGCCAAACCCGTAGGCAAGGCTCTTCTAAATACCGCGATAAAGAAGCTTATTGGTCTGTCAATTTCTGAGATAGCCGAAGTCGCCTCCGAAGGCGACGCCGCCGCGACTAATGGCAGTAGCGCCGACAACGCGGTAAACCGAGCACTTGACCAGGCAATCGACAAATATCTAGATGAGTTGATGGCTGACCATGAGCTTCGCCATGCATCTGTGGAAAAGTTTCGCCAAAACCTGGAAGGGCTCGCGGGCTCATTAGCAAAGGCCTCCAGAGGGCCCGTTTTCGTGGTCATCGACGAGCTGGACAGATGTAGGCCAAACTTTGCCGTACAGCTACTTGAGGCAGTGAAACATCTGTTCAGCGTCCGTAATGTGTGCTTTGTATTCTCTACTAACTTGTCTCAGCTTGCAGCTTCTGTCCAGGCGGTCTACGGCCCCAATTTCGATGGACGAGACTATCTTGGGCGTTTTTTCGACCAAGAGCTCAGGCTACCTCTACCGTCTGGTGATCAATTCGCCAAACTATTGTTCCAACAAGCAAGCAGTCCCTCAACGCAGCGTTGGTTCTATGGTAGTTTCACCTTCCCTCAGTACAGTAATGAGTCGAATGGGATGGGAATATGGACCGGACTTTGCCACGCGCTAAATGTAACGTTACGCCAACAACAACAAGCGTTCGTCACCTTCAATATTGCGGCTGAGTCGTATCATCCCAGCGCCCTAATTCCAACGCTGTGGCTGATGTTCCTATCGCTACTGCAAAGATCGCGCCCATCCGCATTCAGCGCTCTTCATCAGGCAAAAACCGTTGAATGGGACGTTAGAACACTCGTCGACATTCTGGGCACGACGTCCTGGGAGGATCAGATACTTAAACGCGAAGGATTTCGCGTGAACGACCAGTCCGCGACATTGACGCTCAGCGAGCTTCTTTGCCGATATCTCACAGCCTCGAAGCAGACTTCCTACGACGCCATGCGATACACGTCATCAGCACCGGATATCGCCACTCAAGAGCTGGGCAATTTCCTTACCGGGGGAGCTGCAAAATCCAGTGGGCTTTCTCTTCTTCACTTGCCTTTTGATCTGGTAGCTACAGCCGGGCTGTTTTCACAAAATCCCAGCGGCAGAGAATCGTAGTGCGCCTTGCGGTATTTTTGGTCGCAACAGGCCGCACGTATTGTCCCGCTTTAGAAGTACAAACAGTTCGTCGTCGAGACAACTCCCGCAGAGCGTAGGCCTGTCAGAGCATTGCAGCCTGGAAGGGGTGTTCGCCGCTTGCGCTCTCGGCTTATCCGTCGACCGACTTCAGCTTCGGCGTCGCAGTTGCGGCTGCTCGGCAGTCGCCGGTTTCTTCTAACTACTTCAGGATCGCACGATGGAAATCTCGCACGTGGCTGCAGCAGCTTTCGCCCTCGTGGTCGGTATTGGAATTGGCCGCCTGGCAAATTCAAAGAGTGAGCAAGCAGGCCAGCCTACGGTTCGAAACAAGTCGACCAAGTTGCAGATCTCGAGAAAAGCAGCCGCCGAGATGGCATTTTCCGAGCGCCGCGAGTACATTCAAGCCAGCACAAACATTTCCAAGGCCAGCGCGACCGCAGCGGTTGCAGGTATTGCAGCTTGCGCAGCGCTATTTGCTACTGATAGGGCGGCAACTCTGGTAACCGCGCTTGCCATGAGCGCGTTTTTTGCTGCCTTTGCCAACTCCGTAATCGGAATGTATGAGGCTCCGATCAGCTCCCTTAAGCAGCTCATCGCGATCAATCGAGGCCTAAGAGCCTCGAAGAATGACTTTGTCCACATCTCGGTCGACCTGCCCAGCCCCGGTACTTCACTGCGTTGGATAACTCCTGCTGCCTTGTCGCTCGGGGTTTTGTTGATTGGCGCCTCAGCACTCGTAGCGAATTGGTGCAGAGCCGTCCCACCTGGATCGCAAGGATGGTTTGGCGAACGAGTGTGCATGGTGGTGAGATAGGCGTAAAGCAAGTGAAAACGCCCCGGTTTTTGGCCGGGGCGTTTAATCAGGTCGTAATTGCTACGAGTGTGTAGCCATTTTGCCCCGTTTGTCCGGGGCAGTCAAGATGCGAATTCACAGACCTCTATCGGAAACGACCGCGAGACGGCCTCCGCCGACGATAGGATTGGCAGCCCTACGTGGCACAGCGTTAGGGGAGACAAACTGACGACCCAGTTTGGAGTGTAAGCCGCCCCCCTCTACCGACGTAGTACAAATCACGCTGCATGCGAAATTTCAGCTACTCCTTCAGCCCCTTTTTTAAGCAGCACCACCCCCGTCTCCAGATCGGTCTTCACAACGAAATTACTGAGGCGGATCGTTACTGGAATCTCGCCCACCGTGCGATCAAAAAGGCTGAATCGTAGCGAAGTATTCAGAACCGCATCATGCTCGCCAGATGGCACCACCTCGCCCTCATTAGGCCTAAAGGATATGTCGCTAAGATTAATCGTTGTAGTCTCACCCTTTAGAAGAGCGTATGCAAGATTTATATCCAAAAAGTCCTGATGAGAAAAAACCGGATCTTGGGACAAAGAAAAGTCCGAATCGAGCGCCTTAGCAACAAGGTGAAGCCGACCCAATAAAAGAAACCAACGCAGGGTTTCTTGGAGAGAGTAATATGCGTTGCTCTCCGGGATCAACCTCCCAGACTTTCCTTTGAAGCTAGTCTCCAAATACAAAGCTCGCTCCGCATTCACCTTGTCAACCCAGTTCGCCAACGGAGCAAGTTCGTCAAGTTCTTGGATGGTTCTTCCTGCAACGGCCGAACTCCGTATTCCAAGCTTGAACTGCGGTTGCCGAGACCCATCAGGGAACGGAAGCAATAACTTGACATCGAACAGACAGTCCATGCCATCCGTTGACACTGCTATGCCAAGCAGGCCGCGGTACACCCGCGCCCTTATTGATAGCCCCGGTGAGTTGATCGAGAACTTTGTACCAGGAAAGAGCCGTATTGTAGACGTCCCAACCGGCGATTGCTCAATGGATATCTTCGCCGCGGAGACCTTTTTTCCCGCAATGGCGGAAAATACCGGAGAGCCTGTGACATCAAGATCTCCTACATCAAAAGTTCCAGGCAGACCGAAGCCAAGCGCATCGTTAGCACGTTCCAGATTTTCCTTCCCACCCAGAGTCTTGAAGTGAAACTTAGCCTGGACGGGTTCCGATTTTGCATATATCTCGTGCTGCAGGCCATTTGGCCCTCGGTTTAGCCTCACGCCGACCCGAGAATCAAGTGAATTCAGCATTCTAGAATCTTCTAATTCATTATCCGCTAGCGCAGCCGGGCGTCCCACGAGTACTTTTTCCAGGTATCTTTCAAAAAACTCTCGATCACAAAGGTCGTTATCCAGGGGGAATCGAATCTCACTGTAGCCAGACCCAACGAGCTTTCCGGGATATTCCGCAGCCCACCGCTGTGCATGGACCCAGAACAGCCGACCATCACCGGTCACTCTCACCACAAACACAGGGTGCACATTCACCGCGTACTCACGGAGACGAACTTTAGCAACTCTAGCAACAACGCATCCAACGCCTTTTTTTGCCGTACCTTTTGCTTGGACAAGAAATCTCGCTCCTGAGTATTTCTCTGAGTCTGGAGCAACAAACAGGTCATAGCCCGTATCGATTCGATCGACCCCGACATTCCATGACCAGGATATAAAAAGCCTCTCGATATCCATCTCCCCAAGCGTGCCTATGCGCTTGCTATTGGGAAAGTTCATAAATCGCGCCCCCGGTCTGAGATTGAAAGCACAGCCGCTAGCTTCCATATGAAGCGGTGTAGAGCGATTTTATATTGCCGCAGCCGAGCTTTCAGCGGGAAAGACTCTCCACACATCCAGCAACCAGTCCGGCGCTATTCATAACTCGCCCTAGCTCTGCCAACGCGCCACCCCGCTCCGGAACAACAAGGCCGCGATACGCACGAAGGACATCTTGCAACGTAGACTTCGGGACGTCGAACCTATCCGAAAGATCACGAATCCGCGGCCGACCTCGCAGCATCCGGCAAACGAGCATATCGGTCACCAAGCGCTCCCGCCCCTTGGCCGAGGGGTTAAGCCACTCGGAAACGGCGCGGGCGCTCTCGGCGCCTTCCAGGCCCGTCCCATACTGCGCACGCAGAATGTGAAAACCCACGCTGTCGCCCAGTGTGCGCTCCAGCACCTTGACGATGAACACGGCCTGCGCATGCCACTCATGCGGCGTCAGTCCCGATAGAGCCTTGCGCTCATACTCAACGTCGAAGCGCTCGCGCAGGGCCTCGCAGACCAACTGCGTCGGGTTCTTCGGCTCGATGGGCATGGCCAGCATCAGGTAGGCTACGGCAATCGCGTGCTCGGGGCACGAAAACGTTCCGGCTTCACGTTGCATGCTTTTTCACTCCTTGGGCGGGCTCTATGTCCAGGACCGTGACCACGACGGTCACGCGCGGCGTCAGGCCGTAGACCTTGCGCTTGCTGTCCTGCACCACCTGCGTGTCATCGCGGTACACCACGCCATTGATCCCGTCCTTGACGGCTTTCTCGACGTTGTCGGAGTCCGGTTTGACGGTGGGCGCGATCTCGCCCGCAGCGGCGCGGCGCTGGCGCACACCCGACCAGGACGAAGGGATGGGCAGCACGATGTCCAGGTCCATGCGTATCGGCCCGGTATAGGGTTCCCGTCCGCTCATGGCTTTGGCCGCGGCCAGCTTCACCAGGCTCTCGTAGGCCGCCGTTTCCTCCGGCGTGTAGTGGCGCGTGAAAACACGCGGGCCCCCAGTCCTGGGATCTCGGCCGATGCGTGCGCTCGACCTGGCGCGGCCCTTCCCCTTCGGCGTGCCAGGCACTGTGAAAATGATCTGTTTGGGCATCATGGCTCCTCGCCACGCAGGTCGCGCAGCCATTCGATACGCGCCGCAACCTTGGCCTGCGGCGCCGGTTGGTACTGGTGGCATTTGCGCGGGTAGGTCGGACTGACGAACGTCCCGGGCCGATCGACCATGCCTACGCAACGCCCGAGGCCAAGCTCGGCGTACTTCGGCACTTCGCGCAACGTGAAGTGCTGGCAGGCTACGCAGCGAACTTGCTCGTTCGAAAAATCGGCGCTTTGAGGCGCCGAATCTGCGTCACCCGAACATCCCCACCACCCTACCCCCGATGAAGCCGTGGAGGTGCCGGAAAACGCGCCGGAGGCACTTCGACGGTTCATACCCGCACCCCGTAGTCGGCAAGCAGCCGTGAACGATCGGCTTCGGTCAGGCCTGCTGCGGCATGCACCCGCGCCTTGAAATCGGGAAAGGCTTCGCCCGGTTGCTGCGCGATGCCGAGTTGCGCGCCTTTGGCCTCGAGCCCGGACGCAGTCAGCGCCCAGGCCTGCGGGTCCCTCGCCGCTTGAGCTCGCGACAGCGCGCTCGTCGCAGCCGGTGCCCGGCGCACTTCGAGCAGGATCACGTCGACCAGGCCGACGTTCACCGGGGTCGGGTCCCTCGCCTTCGCCCGGCGCTTGACGGCCTTGCCGTGCGCGGCTCGCAGCTCGGCTTCGGTGATATCGGCCTCCGCCCAGGCAGCGAGCAGCGGGTCGTCGGAACGGAACACGCCTGCCTTGCCCCGGGCTCGTTCCCAGCCGTCGAGCAGCGCGGCGTAGCTCGCCGCTTTCGGGCAATCCGGAGCGGCGGCGGGCGGCGGCGAAAAGTTGCCCACAGGGTCGCAGTCGCGCGCGATAGACGCCGCTGCCGCTATATCTTTTTTATTTCCTTCTCCCTGTCCCTGTCCTTTAAGAGCGCTTTCCGAAGGATTTCCGCCGGATTTTTTTCGATTCTTCCAGCCCTTTCCGCCGGAATTGGCTGGGATTTCCGACGGAAAAAGATCAGCTTCCAGCGGAAAGCCGGCGGCTATCCAGTCCGCAAGCGGTGGAACGACCCACGGCGAAAGCTGCTGCTGCTCACGCAGCTTGTTGGCTTTCCGGACTCGGTCTACGAGCTTGTCATGGGCATGCTTGTGCTTGGCCCTCCAGGCGTCGCGAGCCTTCTCCGCGACCACCGGATGGTACAAGCGCCCGTCGCTGCACTTCACCCAGCCATACAGCGCGCCATCACGATGCTTGCGCCATTCGGCCACGATGCGGCCGTAGCCGGCGAGCGCGGCCAGAGCCTTGTCGTCATCGGGCAGGCTTGCCGCCGGCACCTGGTGCCAGGCCGCGCACCAAAGCAGAACTGCGGCTCGGAATTCCTCAGCGTCGACCTGAATGGAAAGGTCGCTGTCGCGCAGGCGCGCCACATCCAGGGGCATGAAGGCGAAATCCCGCAGGTCGCAATCCGGACGGGTCAAGGGGGCGGGAATGCCGTTTATACCGCTCATACCAACCCCGCAGAATGCAGATGGGCGCAGTTCGAGGAATCGAGACCAGCAGAACTCATCCCCAAGCATGCCGTGCGCAAGACAACGTTGCCCAAATGGTCCAAACAGCTATGGGGTGTAGGAAATAGCGTGGTCGGGCCTATATGACGACCTACCCCAGACAAACTATTTCTTATGATAAATTTACAAATTGCATCAATTGCAATTCCGATTCTTTTCCCATGAACAAAATCCAAGCGCTTTTCGCCTCGGGACGAGCGATACTCCGTCTTAACAAACGTGTCGCAAAATCGGCATATCTTGCGACGGTAGTTGGCCCTCCCTTGTCGACACTGCAAATTGTCGTGGCAATGTTGGCCCTTTTTTGGGTGTTGCCCATTCTGATAATCATGACCCTGACCTGGGGCCCGGTATCTTCTTGGATGGGCGTTGATGGAAGAGCATCCTGGGCAGGAGCAGTTGGCTCTATCGCTGCGGCGTGGGCAGCAGTCTGGGGCGTGCTTTACCCTCAATACGTACGCCGACGAGAAGAGCGGATAGAGGGAGCGACCGAGGCTATGGCAACCGAGAACCTTGTGGTCAAAATTAAGGGCGGCGTCGACGAAACTGCATCCGTCGTAGAACTGAGATTTTCCGAGTATGAGAAGGCACTGGCAAATCGAAATAGTGCGATCAGCCAGATCATGTCGACCGCACTGTCGAATCTCGCTAGTAAGGTATCCCGCGAGAAGTTCTCCGAGTTTCTGAAGCTGGGGATTGATACCGCCATGCGGATGGCACCAAAATCGACAGATGCTGATAGAGAAAAAGCTACCCTCAGCATGGCGCAAGAAAAAGTCGAAAAAGCCGAGTCCGAAGTAGCTAAAACCGCATCGGAAATCCAATCTTTCCGTCTGGCAATAGAAAACATTCCTGCACAGACAATCCGTCGCTACGACATAAAATTGGCGATTACTCTGTACCAAGCACGCAACTTGTTGCATGCAGCCGAGCAGCATGCAACACATCCGGGAAAAGTCAAGGAAACCAGCGAAACCCTCAAAAAGGTATCCCCGTTGCTCGAGGTATATATTGATCGAGCTAAGTCCGCAGGCAAATTCTTGCAGGCGGAAAAGTTGAGTTGATGGCATGCCTCGATATGCTCGCCGCGCCTTGTTAGACTGTCGAGCAGCGCAGCCAGCTAGAACAACTTCGCGCACCAAAGCGGTCTCAAACATCTCAGCTCGCCTTCCCTTCGTCTTGGATAGCAAGCTCATTAGCGCGTAGCGCGGCTCGCGCCAACACTTCCGGCGGAAGCCCATCTGTCGGATTGGGGTAGATCTCAGCGCAAAGCTGATGCGGGGTCTTCACCCACCCCGTCAATTCAGACAAAAAGAGAACCCGACCAGGCGGTACGCCCTCAAGCCATTTCGACACGGCCCAGGCTGTCAGCCGCTTAGGTTTGGCTCGCCTGGCCACGGCGGTCAGACCTCCGGCCATTGCTATTGCTTCGGCGATGTGTGCTTTCTCGTCCATGCCGCAAGCTTACTACTTAAAGTAGATATTTCCAACTACCCATAATAGAAATGACGATTTCTACTATGGCTGCTAGATTTCTACCCATGGTAGAAAGTAGCAAACTGCCCATCCGCTATCCGGAGTTCGCAGCCCGCGTCAGAAAAGCCATGGCGCAAGGCAACTGGGAAGTCCAGGGAATCGTTGACGGGTTCAAGCGCGCCGGCATACGCATCACTTACGAGATGGTGCGTAGGTATTCGCTCGGCCAAGCGATGCCGCGGCAAGACAAGATGGGCAGCCTGGCGCAGATCTTGGGGGTCAGCCCCAGCTACCTTCAATACGGCCTTGAAAGCGACGTTTCCAAAGGGCAGAAGCCTGCCCCCCCTCCCCGAGCGGCGTCAGCGTTCTATCCCTTCCTACGCATTCGCCCAGAAGACTATGCTGCGCTGGACGACGACGCCAAAGACGACATCGAAGGCATCATCGAGTTGCGAATCCGCAAGGCAGCCCGATCTCGAGGAAGACAGCGCGGTACCAGTTCAGCCACTGGTACCGAAGACGCCTAGCGATAGGCCGGGCATACGATCAAGTCAATTGTTGAGAATGTGATCTATGCTCGGTTTGGTGAAAAGTTCTCGGTCTGAAAGCAACAATTGGGCATTCGCGTAGCGAAGTCTGCAATCCCAATTCACAGTTTGATCGACAGATCAACAATCCCCTCCAAAAACCGGTGAACTTGCTACAGCGCTACCGGCCCTAGCCCCTCCCCCCCGCTCAACCCCTCTTCAGGGGTGACTTCGACGGGAGCGGCACCGTCCAAAACATCGGTTTAGTCCTAAGAATGACGTCGAGGCCAGTAAACGCCCAGAAATTCTACTTTTAGTTGTTGATCAATAATCTACTTTATGTAGAATTTTCCCATGCTTCTACTCTAAGTATCGGGAACGACAGTGCAAGTAGCCCCTCAGACCCCACACCCAGTGCGCGGATTGGCCGAACCGCAAGACGACATCAGCCCGGCCCCCAAAGCCCGGCCCACGCCTGTTCCTATGACCGACGTGGAAATCATCAACGAGCTGTGCGACCTCTTCGCCGGCCGCACCAAGACCACCTTCGGCGAGCCTCTGGACTGGTGGGCCGAGACCTTCCAGTGCGACCTGGACACCAAAGACGCCACCGGCGTCGTGTTGATGGTCATCAGCAAATGGCCCTGCGACCAGCGCGTCGCCGCCGAAGGCGTAGAGCAGCTTGAAGCCGAACTGATCAAGCGCGCCCGCCAGCGTCTCGCTCGCGGAGCGCAGCCGTGATCAAAGCCCTTCTTCTCCTCTGCCTCGCCTACGCCGCAGCGCGCGGCATTGATTACGTCGCGGCCTACCTACGCCGCACCGATCCCTGGGAGCCGACAGCATGAGCATTCAAGTTCTCGGCGTCGACCCGCGCAGCAGGAGCAAGACAAAGCTGCAGGCGCCCGCCCCTCTCCCCTACGTCTCGCGCCGCGCATTGGCACGGGTTCGCGACCGCATCGCGCCGCCGAAGGCCTGCCACTGCTGCGGCGGCCCGGTGAAGCTGACCAACAACAGCGACATCTACAACGGCCAGTCCTTTGGCGATTGGCCGTATGTGTACCGCTGCACACAATGCCAGGCCTACATCGGCCTGCACCCCGATACGGATCTGCCGTTGGGCGTGATGGCCGATCGCCAGACGATCAAGGCACGCAAGGAGTCCAAGTTCGCTTTCCATCGCCTGACGCGCGACCGCTTCGGCAACGACCGGAAAGCCGCGTACGCCTGGCTGGCCAGCGCGCTCGGCATTGCGCCGTCCATCTGCCATTTCGGCATGTTCGGCGTCGACCAGGCCGAACGCGCCGGGCAGATCTGCCGCCTGGAGCTGGGAGGCCGCTCATGACAGCCAACCGCACCCGTGGTCCCGCTTTTTGCAGGGTTGGCCGACGCCTTCGAATCCTGTGGCGCCGATCGCGACGTGCCGGCATAGATCTGGACGTCGCCGCGTATGCCGCATTCATCGCGGGCGGCACCGTCTTGCTAGCCGCGATGACCGGCGTATTGGGCCCGACGCTCGACGCGGCCCCGCACCGTCACCTGGCCAGCGCCGAGCACCACGCGGCACGCTGACGAGACCGGCGACATGGAACCGAATGTCTTCACCGTCCGCGCCTCCAGTTGGGGCCGGCTGTTCGACTGCGCCCATGCCTGGGAAGGCACGCACATCCTGGGCATGAAGAAGCCCGCCGGCGTGCGGGCCCTGCTGGGCACCGCTGTGCACGCCGGCACGGCCGCCTACGACCGCGCCCGCCTCGAGGGCACGCCTTGCACACCCGATGACGCCGCCGGCGTCCTGGTTGACGAGCTGCACAACCCAGACCAGGACGTTGACATGGCGCAGGACGGTCTATCGCTGGCCGAGGCCGAGCGCATCGCCCTGGTCGCGCTGGTGAAGTACTGCGCCGAGGTCGCGCCCCGCTTCGAGTACATCGACGTCGAGACGACGCTGGACCCGCTCAATATTGACTGCGGCAACGGCATGACCGTGCGCCTCACCGGCACCATGGATCGAGCCCGCGTGGCCGCGACCGAGGGCGGCATCGTGGTGCCCGACGTCAAGACCGGCACGCGCGTCCTGATCGATGGCAAGGCGGTGACCCAGGGCCGCGCTGCGCAGACCGGCACTTACCAGCTCATGTACGAGGCCACCAAGAAGGTCACAACGGTCGGCTCACAAATCATCGCCCTGTCCACCAGCAGCCGACCGGCGGCGGCGGTAAGCCCCATTTTCGATGCCCGCCGCGTGATGGTGGGCGAAGCCGGCAAGCCCGGCCTCATCGAACACGCCGCCGCCATATTCCGCAGCGGCCTCTTTCCCCCTAACCCCTCCAGCGTCCTGTGCAGCCAAAAGTACTGCGCGCGCTGGTCGTCCTGCCTTTTCCGATAACCACAGGAGCCCCTATGTCCCTTCACCCCGTTAGCCGCGACGTTTACGTCCAGCGCACCGACCAGGCCGGCAAATCGGTCATCACCCAGCACCTGGCCTGGGACTCTGCCCTGTTCCTGGCCAGCCAAGTCCAGCAGTACCACACCGACGCCAAGCCGGAAGAACGCCAAAGCGTGGCCCTGGCCACCGCTGCCGGGTACCGCGCTTACCGCAGCCACCTGCAGGGGGCACGCAGTTCATGACACACCCCACCACCGTTCAGAGCCTGCGGGCCGCTCCCGAGGCGCAGATGCCGGCCGTCGCCCCTGGCTTCGGCAACCTGCAGAGCTTCGAGCTGATGCAACGCGCCGCCCGCCTGCTTTCCAGCAGCGACCTCGTCCCCGAACAGTATCGGGCAACCATAGACAAGAAGGACAAGTACGGCAACGTCACCGACACCCGCGAGAACCCCAAGGCGCTCGCCAACTGCGTTGTTGCGCTCAACATGTCCGAGCGAATGCGTGCTGACCCGCTGATGATCATGCAGAACCTGCACATCATCGAAGGCAGGCCCTCATGGTCGGCCCCGTTCATCATCGCAATGATCAACAACTGCGGCCGATTTTCCCCGCTGCGCTTTGACATCCGCGAAAGGGGTGAGCGCGAAATCGAATACACGACCTTCGAATGGAAGACCGACGATCGCGGCAAGCGGTATCGCGAAACGATTGTCCAGAAAACAGTGGTCCGCGATCGCACTTGCGTGGCTTGGGTCATCGAGAAGGAAACCGGCGAACGACTGGAGTCCGACGAGATCTCCATCGAGCTGGCGGTGAAAGAAGGCTGGTACACCAAGAACGGCAGCAAGTGGCAAACCATGCCCGGCCAGATGTTGCGGTACCGCGCTGGCGCATTCTTCGGTCGCATTTACGCGCCCGAGCTCCTGATGGGTCTGCCTTCGGACGAAGAAGTCCGCGACACCCTGGAAGCGAAGCCGGATGTTAACGGCGTGGTCAGCGTGGACGTGGATTCGCTACGAGCTCAGACCTCGGAACAGGCCGCGGCCAACCGCTCACCGGCCGCATCCAAGCATCCGAACGCCACCGACGTCGAGGCCCGCGACGTTCCTTCCCAGGGAAATGCCGGCCCCGCTCAGGCACAAACCGAGCCCGGAAGTCCGACGCAGGGCGCGGCATCCATCACCGCTACCCCTTCCGAGCCCCGGCCCCGTCCCAGCGAGCAAGGTCAAGCCGAGTTGTCGGTCGCTGGCAATGAAGGCGGCAGCTTGGACCCGGCCAAGGTGGAACACCAGATCTCGAGCGCCAAGACCATCGACGTCCTTGACCTGGCCAGCGACTCGATCGACGGCGTAGACGACCTGGGCCAGCGCGCCCGGCTGCATCAACTCTACCAGTCGCGCCGCCTCTCCCTGACCGCGGCCAAACAGCGTACCGCCAATGCTCCGCCCGCGCAGGCCGATTCCAGCGCAGAAAGGCCAACAACGCCGCGCCGGCGCATGCCCGCCCCCGAGTAATCCGCCCACCTGGTTCCGTCCGCTCGGGCGGACACCTCGAATGCAAGGAACATCCCATGAACGCACAACCCTTTGACCCGCGCGAGATGACGGCCACTACCATCGGCCGCGATCTGTTGTCGGCGCTGGTGACGGAACTGAAACTGCTGCCCAAGCCCTGGGCAAAGCTTCCGCAATCCAAGCAGGACGACATCATCGACCGCCTGCGCGACCGCGTCGACGCCAACATCAAGATGGCCGTGCACCTGATCGCCAGCGAAGGCCGCACCGTGGTGCAAGGCGACCTGGACCAGGTCACCATCAAGGACGGCGCCAAGGTCGTCATCAAGATCGGCCGCGGCGCTGAATCGCTGCACGACCTGTACGACTCCCAGGGCAAGGCCGTGTTGATCGTGGTGGCCGACGCCCAGCCGCACGCGGCGGGCATGGAAAAGGTCCGCGGCGAAGCGGATCAGCGCGCCATGAACCTGGGCAAGGAATACACCGACCAGGACGGCGACGGAATGGACGAGGCCGGCAGCGGCGACTCGAACATCGTGGATGCCGAGTTCCGCGAACTGCCGCCCCCGGACGCGCCGGCCGGCCCGACCGAAGACCAGCTCGAACAAGCGAGCGTGGATGGCTACAACGCCGCCGCCGCCGGCCAGCCCGAATCCGATTGCCCGGTCATGGATGGCCAGCTCTGCATCCAGTGGGTGAAGGGCTGGAAGCAGTGGCACGAAGAGCACGGCGAAGACCAGGCAGAGGACTGAGCCATGCGCATCACCAACATCACTATCGAGAACTTCCAAGGCGCACGCGCCGTCGATCTGGAATTGCACACGCCGGTGACGCTGATCGCCGGCCGGAACGGCAACGGCAAGTCCAGCATTGCGGAAGCGGTGCGGCTGGCGCTGCTCGGCGAGCCCGAGCGCGTCGAGTACAAGAAGGAATTCGGCGCCCTGGTCACCGAAGGCCAGCGTACGGGCGCCGTGGCGTTGCAACTGGACGGCGGCACGGTCGGCATCACCTTGCCCAAGGGTACCCAGTCGGGCGAGGCGCTGGTTCCGAAGTTGCCGGCCCTTCCCTACGTGCTGGACCCGCGCCGCTTCGCCGCGGCCAAACCCGATGAGCGCCGAACCCTGTTGTTCGCCCTGGCCGGCAAGAGAATCAGCCCAGACGACATCGAGCGGCGACTCGTGGCGCGCGGCTGCCACGCGGCACTGGTGACGCAGATCAAGCCGATCCTGCGCACGGGCTTTCCGGCTGGTGCCGAACATGCCAAGCAGGAAGCCACCCAGGCCAAGGGCGCGTGGAAGGCGGCCACCGGCGAACAGTGGGGCAGCCAGAAGGCCGAGGGCTGGGCGGCGGAAGTACCCGCATTCGACCAGGCCGCCCTGGTGACCGAGCGCGGTGCGCTGGCCGCCATCGACGCCGAGCTGGAACAGCACACCAAGGCGCTGGGCGCGCTCGAGCAGAAGGCCAGCGCCTACGCGGCCACGCGGGACCAACATGCAGCCCTCCAGGCGCAAGGCGACAAGCTGCCGGCGCTGCGCCAGAAGCTGGAATTCGACCTGGCCGAACACCAAAACCTTGTCGAGCACGTTGCCGCCCTGGAGGCCAAGGCTGGAACCGGGCCGCGCGCCGGCCTGGTCCACGACTTGGCTACCTGCCTTTCGCACCTCTGGGCATCCGAGGCCTCCAAGAACGTGGCCTTTGGGATTGGCCTGGACATTAAGGCGGCGCTGGCGGCCTATGAGCGCCAGTACGGCAAGATCGGCGCGGCCGGCGACACCGAAGCCGCCGCCGCGGTGCCCAAGGCGATCGAGGCGCGCGACCTGATGGCCCGCAGCATCGAGAACGACCGCCGCGATATCGCCACAGCCGAAGCGGCTGCCGCGCTGCTGCAAAAGCAGCCCACGCCAGAGGCGATCCAGAACGGTGATGTGCAGGCGGCGCGCGCGAAAGTGGCGACATTGCGTAATGAGCGCAAGGCTGTTGACGATCGCGTCCAGGCGCTGATCAACTCCAAGCAGGCCGCGACCAGCGCGGCAGAGCGCACGGCCAACGCCGCCCGCTATCACGCTGACGTGCTGGCTTGGCTGGCCATCAGCGATGCCCTGTCGCCAGACGGCATCCCGGGAGAGCTACTGGCCGAAGCCCTGCAGCCGTTCAACGCCAAGCTGGCCGAGCTGGCCAGCCTGGCGGGTTGGTGGGTTCCCTCAATCGCCGCCGATATGGATATCACCTGGGGCGGCCGGCCCTACCGCCTGCTTTCCGAGTCCGAGCGCTGGCGGGTGGATACCCTGATCGGCGCCGCGCTAGCCGAAGTCTCCGGCCTGCGGTGCCTGATTCTCGATCGCTTCGACGTGCTGGACATGGTCGGCCGCGCCGACGCGCTCGGGCTCGTAGACGCGCTTGCCACCGACGGCAGGTTGGAAACGATCCTGGTGCTGGGCACCCTCAAGTCGGCACCGCCGCCGCCCTCCGAGGCCTTCACCGTGTTTTGGATCGCCGACGGCCTGGCCGGCGCAGCCGCACATCGGGAGGCCGCATGAAAACCGTCCGCCACCAATCCGAAGCAATGCAAACGGCACGCCGCGATGCCGCAGATCTGCTGAAAAAAGCCGGGGCGACGGTCAAGGCATCGACGACCGCGGCGCAGCTAGCGACCATGATCGCTGAACGTACGGGCGGCTGGCTCGCGCCCGTGCCAACGCCGGCGGCGCTGCTGCCATTCCTGTTGCGCTACATCGAGCTTTACCACCCTGACGCTACGCCACCGCCTTATCGCCCGCTGGCGCGTCGGCCGCTGCGATTTGACTTGACCATGCGGGTCGCGGCGGCGCGTGCGGCGGCCGTGCAGCCGCGGTTGGTGGCTGCGGCGAGCAATGTGATTACTTGGAGGGAATTGGGGCTATGAGCAACGATTCTGCCGACCAGAACCACGCTCCTTCGGCGACCACTCGCGGCGGTCGCGCGCCGGCGCCAACTATCTACCCTGATGGCCTATATCGCTGGCGAGATCTCGCACCACGCATTCCATACACCCGCGAAGGCTGGCGCTACCGGATCAACAACGGCACTGCACCGAAGCCTGCCACAGGCAGCCGCCACTTCACCGCCTGGCGCGGCAGCGACATCCTGGCCTGGCTACGTAATCCAGACGGCTACAACGCGGACGAAATGCAAATAACCCAAATCAAGGAGTAGCGGCCACATGCCTCGCCAAGTAATTCCCCTCACCGATGCGAAATGCCGGCAGGCAAGATACAAGCCCACCGGTGGAAATCGCATATTCGATGGTGGCGGCTTGTACCTCGAAATGACGAAATCTGGCGCCAAGTTCTGGCGCATGAAGTACCGACGCCCGGGCACGAAGAAAGAGACGTCCCTGACGTTCGGGCAGTATCCCAATATGCCACTGGCTAAGGCACGCGAACAGCGCGCCGCAGCCCAGGCCCATCTGCACGCCGGGCTGGATCCGGCCGTACAGCGCGACCTTGCGCGAACAGCCGCCAAGATAGCTTCAGCCGACACGTTCGAAGTAATCGCGCAAGAGTGGCTGGCGACCCGAGTCGACCATTGGAGCCCTGCATACCTTGATCGGATGAAATCCGCCCTCAAAGCCAACGCCTATCCCTACTTCGGAAAAATGCCAATCGCCGGGGTGTCCGGCAAGCTGGTGCTGGACGCGGTCCGTCTTGTCGAACGCCGCGGTGCGCTGGAAATGGCGGCGCGGGTCCTGAGCAGCGTCGGTCAGGTGTTCCGCTACGCCGTCGGCACCGGTCGTGCGCCTGCGGACGTCACCTATGGCCTCGAGCAGTTCCTAGCGCCGAAGCCCCCGGTGGAACACCATCCGCACGTCGAGCTGACCGACCTTCCCGAACTACTACTGAGGGTGGAGGGTTATCACGGCCGGCCTGAAACTCGACTCGCCATCAAGATCATGATGCGCACCTTCGTGCGGACCAATGAACTGCGCTGGACGCAGTGGACGGAGTGGGATCGCCCCAACGCCTTGTGGACAGTCCCGCCGGATCGAATGAAAGGCACACGCCAGCAGAAGCTGAACGGGCCACCTCACCTGGTGCCGCTTTCGCGTCAGGTGCTCGCGCTGCTGGAGGAGTTGGAAGTCTATTCCGGTCGCTACGAGTTCCTATTCCCTGGAATCAGGCAGCCGGGCGCCGTCCCAATGAGTGGCGAGACAATAAACCGAGCGCTAGAGATCCTGGGCTATGGGGAGCAACAGACTGGCCACGGGTTCCGCGGCCTAGCGAGCACCATCCTGAACGAAACGGGTCGCTTTCGGGACAGGGCGATCGAAGCCCAACTGGCCCACAAGGATAAAAACAAGGTGCGCCGGGCATACAACCACGCGCAGTATCTGGAGGAGCGCCGCGAGATAATGCAGTGGTGGTCGGACTACCTGGACGAGCAGTTGTCCGGCGCTCAAAAGGCTATACCCTTACCCTGAGCATTCGTACCTCCAAACGTGCCCCGAAAACTTCCTTTGTGGCACTTGGCAGCGCTTCTCGCGCGGGAAACAAAAAAGCCGCTAAGTCATTGACCTAGCGGCTTTTTCTTTGCCGTGCTTGACAGCACTTTGCAGGAATTTGGTAGGCGGTATTGGAATCGAACCAACGACCTCCACGATGTCAACGTGGCGCTCTAACCAGCTGAGCTAACCGCCTGCAAAGAAGAAGAATTATATAGTGCTTTTTTAAACTATGCAAATCGTCTTTTCAGATTTTTTGCTGTGTTCATTGCGTGGGGTTTTATCGCCGCATCGGCCAGTTTTTTATCAGGCTATTTTTTCAGCCCGATCGCCACAGCGGTTTTACCAGTTTGGTTTCACCTGCCATTTGGCGCACTTGCCTTGCAATGCACTCACCACACGCTGCCCACTTGCACCGGCAACTTCTTCCTATTTCTTCGCGTCCGCAGCATGCACCGCAGCAACGAAGACCGAGATTCTATCAGAACTTTTTATTCCTTGCTCGACCTCGACGCCGCTACTCACATCGACCGCCCACGGCCGCACGGCCTGCACCGCGGCCGCGACGTTGTCCGGGTTCAACCCGCCCGACAAGACCAGCGGGCGCGACACCGCATCGGCCTTCACGTCGTCCAGCAAACGGTAGTCAAAACCATGGCCGCTACCGCCGTAGCCAGCGCTGTAGCTATCGAATAGCCAGGCGGCGGCCTCACCGTAGGCACGGCAATAAGTGGCCAGGCTTGCGGCCGTTTCCAGGCCGGGCGCGCCCGCGCGGAACGCGCGCAGGTAGCGGCGGCCATGGCGCGCGCACTCCTGCGGCGTTTCGTCACCGTGGAATTGCAGCAACTCGGGGCCGACTTCGTCCAGCACGGCCCGCACCTCGTGCGGCTGCGGATTCACGAACAGTGCGACCACATCAACGAACGCCGGCACCACGCGACGCAGTTGCGCGGCTCGGGTTGGCGTGACATAGCGCTTGCTCTTCGGGTAGAAGACAAAGCCGATCGCATCGACGCCCGCCGAGACGGCGGCATCGATGTCTTCTTCGCGGGTCAGCCCGCAGATCTTGATGCGTGTGCGCATGGCATTCATTGCTTGTGTCGCCCAACGCGACGAATGCGGCCAGTATAAGGGGTGAGCCCGCAACGCAGGCAGACCCAGCCCGCGCCACGCCAGCCCCAGCACCTGCGCTCAAGCGGCCGGCTGGCCGAGCGTGGCCATGAGGGAATCGAAGCTGCCCTCGGCCACGCGGAACCAGGGAATCTCCTTATCGCGAAAGGCCGCCATGCTCTCGTATAGCTTCTTGAACATCGGATCCTTGGCGCTCAATTCCTGGTAAAGCTGGAGCGCAGCCGCATGCGCGGCCTGCAGCACCGGCCTGGGAAATGCCTTGAGCTGGGCGCCGTGCTGCACCAGCCGGCGCAGGGCATCGGGATTGCCGGCATCGTACTTCGCGATCATGTTGGTGGTGGCCATCCGGCAAGCCAGCCCGAGCGCCGCCTGGTAGGACTTGGGCAGTTCGTCATACGCCTGCTGGTTCACGTAAAGCGACAATTGCAGCGTACCCGCCCACCACCCAGGGAAGTAGTAATTCCGGGCGACCTTGTAAAGCGCCAGGTTTTCGTCGTCATACGGACCGATCCAGGCCACCGCGTCGACCCCGCCCTGCTCCAGCGCCGCATAGGTGTCGGCAATGGGCAGGTCGACGGGCACCGCGCCCATGCGCGCGAGCACCTGGCGTGCAAAACCGCCAGCCTTGATCTTCAAGCCGCGCAGGTCATCCACCGTTTTGACCTCGCCCCGGAACCAGCCCCCCATCTGCGCGCCGGTGAATCCGCAGGGAAAATTCAGGATGCCATACTTGTCGAACAGCACACGCGTCAGCGCCAGGCCTTCTCCCTGCAGCATCCAGGCGTTCATCTGCCGGGTATTCAGGCCAAACGGCACCCCGGCGTCGAAGCACAACGCCGGATCGGTGTCGAAAAATCGGGTCGAAGCGGTGTGGCCGCAATCGACAACGCGTTGCTGCACGGCATCCAACACCTGGCCAGCGTCCACCAGCTCGCCAGCCGAAAAGACCTCGATGCGAAACTTGTCGTCGGTGACGTCGGCGACATAGCGCGCCACGTCTTGCGCGCCGGCGAACAGGGTCGGCGACTCATTGGGGAAACTCGACGCCAACCGCCACGACACCGGCGCAGCCTCCTGCGCATGAACCGGGGCAGCGATCACTGCGCCGCTGGCGGCACCCAGGGCGGTTCGCTTCAAAAACGCGCGGCGTTGCATGAGACAGGCCTCCATTGGGCGCCGGCACCCGGCCGGCTAGATCCGGCTAGCTGCCGGCTGGGTAAATGGCGAGAGCAACACCGCCCCGCCATCCAGCTCGTCCAGGCCGAACTCGTCCGGATAGTCGATGGCCGACAGGTACAGGCCATCGGGAGAAAACGTGGGCGCGCCACGCCTGCGGTCGCGCCAGGACAGCAACTGCGCCATCCAGTCGACCGACTCGCGGCCCTGCCCGATCTGCAGCAGCGCCCCCATGATATTGCGCACCATGTGATGCAGGAAAGCATTGGCCCGCAGCGTGAACACCAGGAAGGCGCCGCGTTCGTCGATGTCCAGTTGGTGCATGACACGCACCGGATGCCTGGCCTGGCATTGCGAGGAACGGAAACTGGAAAAGTCGTGCTCGCCCAGCAGGGCGCGTGCCGCCAGGCGCATGGCATCGACATCCAGCGGCTGGTGGCACCAGCCGGCGCGACCGGCCCACAAGGCGGGGCGCACGCGGCCGCGCCACAATAGATAGACGTAGGTACGGGCCCGGGCCGAAAAGCGGGCATGAAAATCGTCAGGCACCGCTTTGGCCCACTGCACGGAAATGCTGGGGGGCAGGAACGCGTTCACGCCCCGGACCCAGGACTCCATGCGCCGCGCCAATGGCGTATCCAGATGAATCACCTGCATCGCGCCATGCACACCGGTATCCGTGCGGCCGGCGCAGATGGTGGGTACAGCCTCCGTCACGCCGCAGAATTGCGCCAGGGCGGTTTCCAACGTGTCCTGCACCGTCTGCCGGTGCGGCTGGGTCTGCCAGCCCTGCCAGGCGGAGCCGTCATACGCCAGCCCCATTGCAACTCTGGACATTGCTCAGATCCGGGAACTGCCCGCCGGGCGCGGTTCGTCCGTGGGCGGTTGATCGAGATCGAGATTGATGGCGTCGAGCTTGCGATTCAGCGCCGCCGTATCGAGCGCCGGCTCGTTGTAGTCATAGGTTTCCTCATCGTCATCGCCGCGGCGGGCGCCTGCGCGCCGCAACAGCCACGCAATGGCGAAGGCGATCAGCGCCAGCACGGCGGTGACGATGATGAGCAGATTGTCGGCCAACCAGGCCGGCATGGAAGAAGTCAAATCCTTATCCTTGTTCTGGGCCGCCGCGGCTCCCGCGGCGGCCTTGTCTTGTTGCGTGGCGGCGATCGACGCTCCCGGGGCGCCCGGCGTACCGGAAGCCCCCGCGGTACCTGCGGCGCCCGTGGCACCCGAAGCACCTGCGGCCCCCGAAGCACCCGCGGCACCCGAAGCACCTGCGGCACCCGAAGCACCTGCGGCACCCGGAGCACTTGCGGCCCCCGAAGCACCCGCGGCACCCGGCGCACCTGCGGCACCCGGCGCACCTGCGGCACCCGGAGCACCTGCGGCACCCGAAGCACCTGCGGCACCCGGAGCACCCGCGGCACCCGGAGCACCCGCGGCACCCGGAGCACCTGCGGCACTCGGAGCACCTGCGGCACCCGGCGCACCCGCGGCACCCGCCGCACCCGGAGCACCTGAGACACTCGGCGCACCCGCGGCACCCGGAGCACCCGCGGCACCTGCGGCACCCGCAGCACCTGCGGCACCCGGGGCGCCCGAAGCACCCGCTGCGCCTGCGGCCCCTGGCGTACCCGGACTGCCCGCCGCACCCTGTTCGGCCACGGCCTTGTTCAATTCACTGACGTTGCTCTCCAGCTGATTCACGCGGCCCTGCGCATCCGCCATCGCGCGCTCGTTGGAGACGCGCTGGTCGCCCTGCGCTTCGGCCTGCGCCGCGGCAGCGCCCTGGGCCTGCCCGGAGGACAGGCGCACCCGATCCTGCGGCTGCGTGGCCGTGGCCACACCCGTATCACCGGGCCGGGTCACGGTGCCCGAGCTGGCGTCCTGGCCCTTGACCACGGCGGGATTGGCGCCAGCCGCCGCCCCCAGACGGGCGCGATAGCGGGCGAAGGCCTCGGCATGTTCGTTGAAAATCCGCCGCGCTTCGGCCGGATCGATCGCGCGCACCGTGGCGGCATCGGGGATCGCCAGCTTGCGACCGGCCCGCACCAGATTCATATTGTTCTGGATGAAGGCATCGGGATTGGCGCGCCACAGCGCCACCAGCATCTGGTAGACCGAGGCGTTGGGCACCGCGTTGCGTCGCGCAATGGCGAACAGCGTGTCGCCCGATTTCACGTTGACCGAGCCGGAGCTGCCCCCCGTCCGCCCCGGCTCGCCCACCGCCGCCGGCGTGACGTCGGCGCCGGCGCCGCGCAGCGGCACCAGGATGCTGACCTGGACCTGCCGCTGGCCGGAACTGGAACTGATATCCAGCAACAGATCGACCGCGCCGCCGGCCGGCGCCTGAGTCGACCGCACCCGCAGGTTCTTGCGGGTTGGGTCCATGCCGTCCTCGACCCGCACCACCAGGCTGGCCAGCGGCGCGGGCGGTTTCAGGCCCGCGCGCTGCCAGGCCGCCTCGTCGGCCACCGACACGCGCAGCGACGCCAATTCGTCGGGAGACAGTTCCTGCAGCCCGACCAGCGCCTGCAACGGCGCGCCCGGCGCCGACACGACCCGCGAGTGTCCGATTCGCATCGCCAACGCCGGGCTGCAAGCGCCCGCGCCGATGGCCAGCGCGACCGCCCACTGCAGGGCCTTCAAACGGCGGGCATGCTTCACTTGGCGCGAACGCTGGGTCATAAGCTGGAATTCCGTTCTTGTCGTCGAATAATCGGGCGCGGGCTGTTCGTGGCGATCGCGTGAGAACAAGCCTCAATTCACCGGAAAAGTGTAATGGATCGAGCGCGTTTCACAAACCTGAAAGGCGCATCGGCGTTGGCTGGCGGGCACATTGCCAGCCGCATCCGAGGCGCTGGCCGTCCCGGCGCAAACGACAAAGGCACCCGCGGGTGCCTTTGTGGATGCGATCCTGTCGCCACCGGGCGGCCCGTGCCGCCCGCCAGGCCTCAGGCTTCGGCCAGCGCGATGCGCAGCATGCGGCGCAGCGGCTCGGCGGCGCCCCACAGCAACTGGTCGCCGACGGTGAAAGCGCTGAGGTACTGCGGGCCCATCGACATCTTGCGCAGGCGGCCCACCGGAATATCCAGGGTGCCCGTGACCGCGACCGGGGTCAGGTCGCGGATGGTATCTTCCTTGGTGTTGGGAATCACCTTGGCCCACTGCGTGCCCTGGGCGATCAGCCCTTCGATCTCGTCCAGCGGCAGGTCGCGCTTGAGCTTGATGGTCAGCGCCTGGCTGTGGCAGCGCATCGCGCCGATGCGCACGCACAGGCCGTCGATCGGCGTCGCGGGCGTGCCGAAGGCGGCGCCGCGACCGAGGATCTTGTTGGTCTCGACCTCGCCCTTCCACTCTTCCTTGGACATGCCGTTGCCCAGGTCCTTGTCGATCCAGGGGATCAGACTGCCGCCCAGCGGCACGCCGAAGTGCTCGTGGGGCAGCGCCTCGTCCTTCTGCTTGGCCAGGATGCCGCGATCGATTTCCAGGATGGCCGAGGCCGGGTCGTCCAGCAGCGGCTTGACGGCGTGGTTCAGTTCGCCGAACTGGGTCAGCAGCTCGCGCATGTGCTGCGCGCCGCCGCCGGAAGCAGCCTGGTAGGTCATGGTGGTCATCCACTCGACCAGGTCATTGTTGAACAGGCCGGCCAGGCCCATCAACATGCAGCTGACCGTGCAGTTGCCGCCGACGAAGTTGCGCACGCCGCGCTTGAGCGCGGCGTCGATCACGGGACGGTTGACCGGGTCCAGCACGATGATGGCGTCATCGGCCATGCGCAGCGTGCTGGCGGCGTCGATCCAGATGCCGTTCCAGCCCGCGCCACGCAGCTTCGGGTAGACCTCGGAGGTGTAATCGCCACCTTGCGCCGTCACGATGATCGGCAGTTTTTTCAGAGCGTCGATGTCGTAGGCGTCTTGCAGCGGGCCCGCGCCAGTCGCCCAAGTGGGGGCGGCGCCGCCAGCGTTGCTGGTGGAGAAAAACACCGGTTCGATCAGTGCGAAGTCGTTCTCGTCGCGCATGCGTTGCATGAGCACCGAGCCGACCATACCGCGCCAGCCGACAAGGCCTACTGCTTGATTCATTTCAATCGCTCTTTAAAGGGGGTGACAAGGTGTGGTGAAAAAACGTGCAACAACCCAACAATTTATCAGAATGCACGCGTAGATGTTGCGGCGCACCTGGAAAAAACGGGGCCACCATCAGTGCCACCCCGCTTTCGCAGCGCGCCGGCAACGACGGCATGCAAAGGGGCCGCCCGGCGGGCGGCCCCTGGAAATCGGGACCGCGCCGCAAGGGCGCGCCCCTTGCATGCGTCAGGCCAGGGCTTTGAGGACGGCGTCGCCCATGCCCGAAGTGCTGACCTTGGTGGTGCCCGGCTCGAAGATATCGGCGGTGCGCAGGCCATCGGCCAGCACCCGACGCACGGCAGCCTCGATGCGGTCGGCCTGCGGCGCCAGGTTCAGCGAGTAGCGCAGCAGCATGGCGGCCGACAGGATAGTCGCCAGCGGATTGGCGATGCCCTGGCCGGCGATGTCGGGAGCCGAGCCGTGGCTGGGCTCGTACAGGCCCTGGCCGCCGGCGTTCAGCGAGGCCGACGGCAGCATGCCGATGGAGCCCGTCAACATGGCGGCCTCGTCCGACAGGATGTCGCCGAACAGGTTGCCGGTGACGATCACGTCGAACTGGCGCGGGTTGCGCACCAGCTGCATGGCGGCGTTGTCGACGTACATGTGCGACAGCTCGACGTCCGGATAGTCGCGCGCCACTTCGATGACGATGTCGCGCCAGAACTGCGAGGTCTCGAGCACGTTGGCCTTGTCGACGCTGCACAGCTTCTTGTTGCGCTTCTTGGCGGATTCGAAGCCGATGCGGGCGATGCGGCGTACTTCCGATTCGGCGTAACGCATCGTGTCGTAGCCTTCGCGTTCGCCGCTGAAGGCGCCGTCCGGCGATGCGCGCACGCCGCGCGGCGTGCCGAAATAGATGTCGCCGGTCAGTTCGCGGATGATCAGGATGTCCAGGCCGGACACGATCTCGGGCTTGAGCGACGAGGCGCTGGCCAACTCGGGATAGAGGATCGCCGGACGCAGGTTGGCGAACAGGCCGAGCGCCTTGCGCAGGCCCAGGATGGCCTGCTCGGGACGGAATTCACGCGGCAGGCTGTCGTACTTCCAGTCGCCGACGGCGCCGAACAGCACGGCGTGCGATTCCTTGGCCAGCTTCAGCGTGGCCGGGGGCAGCGGGTGCTCGAACTCGTCGAAGGCGGCGCCGCCAACGGCGGCCTGCTTGATGTCGAACGGCACGTCCAGCGCCTGCAGGACGCGCACGGCCTGTTCGACGATTTCGGGGCCGATGCCGTCACCCGGCAAGACTGCGATGTTGTGAGTCATGGAAAAAACGGTCCTGTGGTCGGTATGAAGGGTCGGGTCAGGCGATCGGCCGGCTTTCCAGCCAGGGATGGCGGGCCAGGCGTTCGGCCTCGAAGGCGCGGATCTTGTCGGCGTGGCGCAGGGTCAGGCCGATGTCGTCGAAGCCGTTGAGCAGGCAGTACTTACGGAACGGCTCGATGTCGAACTTCATCGCGCGGCCATCAGGCGTCACCACCACCTGACGGTCCAGGTCGATATTGAGCTTGTAGGCCGGGAATGCCTTCACTTCGTCGAACAGCCGGGCCACTTCGAGCTCGGACAGCACGATCGGCAGCAGGCCGTTCTTGAAGCTGTTGTTGAAGAAGATGTCGGCGTAGGACGGCGCGATGATGGCGCGGAAACCGAACTGCGTCAGCGCCCAGGGCGCGTGCTCGCGGCTCGAACCGCAGCCGAAGTTCTTGCGCGCCAGCAGCACCGAGGCGCCCTGGTAGCGCGGCTGGTTCAGCACGAAATCGGGGTTGAGCGGACGCTTGCTGTTGTCCATGCCCGGTTCGCCGTGGTCCAGGTAGCGCAGCTCGTCGAACAGGTTCGGGCCGAAGCCGGTGCGCTTGATGGACTTGAGGAACTGCTTCGGGATGATGAGGTCCGTGTCGACGTTTTCGCGGTCGAGCGGAGCCACCAGGCCTTCGTGAGTGGTAAATGCTTGCATGATGTCGGTACTCGGTGGGCGCTTAACGGAACGTGCGGACGTCGACGAAATGGCCGGCCACGGCGGCGGCGGCGGCCATCGCCGGGCTGACCAGGTGGGTGCGGCCGCCCTGGCCCTGGCGGCCTTCGAAGTTGCGGTTCGAGGTCGAGGCGCAGCGCTCGCCGGGCTCGAGCCGGTCGGCATTCATGGCCAGGCACATCGAGCAGCCCGGCTCGCGCCATTCGAAGCCCGCCTCGATGAAGATCTTGTCCAGGCCTTCACGCTCGGCCTGCTGCTTGACCAGCCCGGAGCCCGGCACCACCATGGCCTGGCGCACGTTGGAGGCCACGCACTTGCCGCGCGCCACGACGGCAGCGGCGCGCAGGTCCTCGATGCGCGAGTTGGTGCAGGAACCGATGAAGACACGGTCGACGCGGATGTCGGTCAGCGGCGTATTGGGCTTGAGCCCCATGTATTCCAGCGCGCGTTCCATGCCGCTGCGACGCACGTCGTCTTTTTCGCGATCGGGGTCCGGCACGCGCGCGTCGACCGGCAGCACCATTTCGGGCGAGGTGCCCCAGGTGACCTGCGGCTTGATGTCGCGGGCGTTGACCTCCACCACCGTGTCGAACCTGGCGCCTTCGTCGGTGTGCAGCGTGCGCCAGTAGCCCACGGCCTGGTCCCACAACACGCCGGACGGCGCGAACGGGCGGCCACGGAAGTATTCGATGGTCTTGTCGTCGACGGCGACCATGCCGGAGCGGGCGCCGGCCTCGATGGCCATGTTGCAGACCGTCATGCGGCCTTCGACCGACAGCGCGCGGATGGTGCTGCCGGCGAACTCGATGGCGTGGCCGGTACCGCCGGCGGTGCCGATGATGCCGATGATGTGCAGGACCACGTCCTTGGCCGTACAGCCGAACGGCAGTTCGCCCTCGACCTTGATCAGCATGCTCTTGGCCTTCTTCATGAGCAGCGTCTGCGTGGCCAGCACGTGTTCCACCTCGGACGTGCCGATGCCGAACGCCAGTGCGCCCAGCGCGCCGTGCGTGCTGGTATGCGAGTCGCCACAGACCACAGTCATGCCCGGCAGGGTCGCGCCCTGCTCCGGCCCGATCACGTGGACGATGCCCTGGCGCAGGTCGTTCATGCGGAATTCGGTGATGCCGTATTTGTCGCAATTGGCGTCGAGCGTGTCGACCTGCAGGCGCGAGATCGGATCGTCGATACCCTGGGCGCGGTTCAGCGTCGGCACGTTGTGGTCGGCGACCGCCAGGTTGGCGCCATTGCGCCACGGCTTGCGGCCGGCCATGGCCAAGCCTTCGAAGGCCTGCGGGCTGGTCACTTCGTGCAGCAGGTGGCGATCGATATAGAGCAGACAGGTACCGTCTGATTCCTGGTGGACGATGTGGGCGTCCCAGAGTTTGTCGTAAAGGGTTTGGGCCATGGATGCGCTCTGCAAATAGACAAATCCGGCTGGTGCCTGACGCGGGGCCCGCAATGGGCCTCGCCGCCGGCCGCTGCGGCATGAAGGCGATTATGCCCACGCTCTCAACCTAGTACAACCACACCAAACATACTAGTACCAACACTACCATGGTGCCACGCTCCTCGCCTGACGGCACAGCCGTGTGACGCTGGCAATAGCGCCAAAATCCGGATAATCAAAAAACCACATCGAAAAAAACAATTTCTATACAAAAGACGTAACCGGATATAATCGCGTTTCAATGTGGCAAAGCAGAAACCGAAATAGTGTGCAATAAAACGCATCAATGGTTTTTGATTAATCCGTCCATATTGAATTTCGTATAAATCACGTCATTTTTCGTGATCTATTGCGGAATAAATTCCGACGGGCCGGCAAATTCCGTCAAGACTTTACAAACCTTGACTCGCCAATTCTGACATTTGCAAACAATATGCCGGCTATGAATCCCACACTTGACTCGCGAATAATCCCTATGGCTTCGTTTCTGCTTAAAACCACGGTTTCCGCCCTGGCCTTTGCGTTCGTTCCCGCCACGTTTGCCCAACAGCCGGCAGCGGTGGATTCCAGCTCCCCCGCTCCCGGTACCACCACCCTGAACCAGATCGTCGAGCAGACCCTGCTCAGCAATCCGGAAATCCAGGCCAAGTACCATGACTTCCAGGCTTCGCTGGAAGGCCAGGCGGTGGCGCGCGGTGCATTCTTCCCGCAAGTCAACGCGATCGGCTACGTCGGCCGTGAATACCGCAACAACGTGCCCGGTGTGGGGTCGCAGAACTGGAACCGCCCCGGTTACAACTTCGAATTGCGCCAGCTTATTTTCGACGGCTTCCGCACCAGCAACGACGTCAAGCAGGCCGGTTTCGACAAACTGGCGCGCTTCTATGATGTGCTGGCCACCAGCGACAGCACCGCCCTGGCCGCGGTGCAGGCCTATATCGACCTGCAGCGCTATCGCGACATGGAGCTGCTGGCCCGCCAGAATTATTCGCTGCACGAGGAAACCCTCAAGCAGATCGGCCAGCGCGCCGAGTCCGGCGTCGGCCGACGCGTCGACCTGGAACAGGCCGGCGGCCGTCTGGCGCTGGCCCAGACCAACCTGATGACCGAAACCACCAACCTGCTGGACGTGCAGCAGCGCTTCCAGCGCGTCACCGGAGCCCTGCCGCCCGAGTCGATGCAGCCGGTGCCCGACATATCCGACAAGCTGCCGACCAAACCCGGCAACTTCAATGAGTCGCTGCGCCGCAATCCCAGCTTCCTGTCCAAACAGGCCGCATTGCAGGCGGCGGAAGCCGGCGTAGCCTCATCCAAGGGCGCGTTCTCGCCCAAGTTCGAGTTCGTCGCCGCCACCGGCCGCGACCAGAACGACCCCACGCCGGAGAACCGCAATATCCGCAGTTCCAGCGTCCAGCTGGTCATGAACTACAACCTGTACCGCGGCGGCGCCGATTCGGCGCGGGTGCGCCAGACGGCCGCCCAGTCTTACGCCGCCCGCGACGTCCGCGACTACACCTGCCGTAACGTGCAGCAGGACCTGGCCGTGGCCTGGAACAACGTCACCAGCCTGCAGGAAAAGCTGCCGTTCCTGCGCGACCACGAAATGGCCACGGCCAAGGTGCGCGACGCCTACCGCCAGCAATTCCAGATCGGCCAGCGCACCCTGCTCGACCTGCTCAACACCGAGAACGAGTTGTTCGAATCGCGCCGCGCCTTGACCAATGCCATCTATGACCTCAGGCTGGCGCAGTATCGCTGGCTGGCGCTTTCGCATAAGCTGCTGCCAGCGCTCTCACTGCAGCCGGCGCGCAACGAAATGCCCGAGGAAAACGGCAAGCTGGTGGTGTCCGACGACGTCATCCGCCTGTGCAATTCCACGGTGCCCGATTCGGCGCGGCTGACGCCGGTGCGTGTGCAGTACAACGAAGGCACCCTGCCGCCCACGCTGGTGCCGCTGAACGCGCCCGCCACCCAGGCCCGCCCCTGACGCGGCGCGCGCAAGGAGGCCATATGGCTACTGAGGACAACGACTTTTCACGGTTGGATGCGGACTTTGTCCGCGTGTTGGAAGACTTGATCGATGCCTTGATCGCCAATGGCACCTTGCGCATGACGGACCTGCCGGTACAGGCCCAGCAAAAACTCACCCAGCGCAAGCAACAGCGCGCGCGCCTCTCGGAGCATCTGGACCTGCTGGATGACGATGATGGACAAGTTATCTGACGCCGCCGCCCGCGAGTGGCGCGCCGACGCTCGCGCCGCGCACGACGACCCGTTGCTGGATTGCCTGGTCGAGATCACGCGGCTGCATGGCGTGGCGGCCACCGCGCAGGCGCTGACTGCCGGCCTGCCCCTGGAAGAGCACCGGCTGACGCCGGCGTTGCTGCCGCGGGCCGCGGCGCGCGCGCAATTGTCGGCGCGGGTGGTCAAGCGCCCGCTGGAAGGCCTGCCGTCAGACCTGCTGCCGGCCATCCTGCTGCTCAACGGCGAACGCGCCTGCCTGCTGCTCAAGAAAGACGGCGACACCTGTGTGATCAGCCATCCCGAATTGGGCGGCAGCGCCGTCGAGATGAGCGCGGCCGAGTTGGACGCGCAATACACGGGCCTGGTGTGCTTCGTGCGCCCGCAATTCCGCTTCGACGCGCGCGCGCCGGAAGTGACCAAGGTGCGCGAGCGCCATTGGTTCTGGGCCGCCATCATGGAAAACCGGCGCCTGTACCGCGACGCGCTCATCGCCGCCCTGCTGATCAACATCTTCGCCATGGCGATGCCGCTGTTCACCATGAACGTGTACGACCGCGTGGTGCCCAACAACGCCGTCGAGACGCTATGGGTGCTGGCGCTGGGTATCACGCTGGTGGTGATCTTCAACATGATCCTGAGCACGGCGCGCTCGCACGTGGTCGACAGCGCCAGCAAGCGCGTCGACGTGCGGCTGTCGGCGCAGATCATGGAACGGGTGCTGGACCTGCGCCTGGAAGGCCGGCCGGTCTCGGTCGGCTCGTTCGCCGCCAACCTGCGCTCGTTCGAGTCGATCCGCGATTTCATCGCCTCGGCCACCATCACCACCCTGGTGGACCTGCCCTTCATCCTGCTGTTCCTGGCGGCACTGGCGTGGGTATCGCCGTGGCTGGTGCTGCCGCCGGTGGTGGCGATCGTGCTGATCCTGGTGGTGTCGCTGGCGGCCCAGGCGCGCATGGAGGCGCTGACGATGGCGTCGTTCCAGGCCTCGTCGCAACGCAACGCCACCCTGGTCGAGGCGCTGACCGGGCTGGAAGCGGTCAAGACCCTCAATGCCCAGGGCGCGATCCAGCGCAATTGGGAACGCTCCACCGAGTTCATCGCCCAGACCGGCGGCAAGCTCAAACTGATCTCCTCGTCCACCGTCGGCTTCGTGCAGGCGGTGCAGCAATTGGTGTCGATCTCGGTGGTGATCATCGGCGTGTACCTGGCGCAGGAATCGGCCCTGTCGATGGGCGGCATCATCGCCGCCTCGATGATCGCCGGGCGCTGCCTGGCGCCGCTGGGCCAGGTGGCCGGCCTGCTGATGCAGTACCAGAACGCCCGCACCTCGCTTGGATCGATCGACAGCTATATGAATCTGCCGATCGAGCGCCCGGCCGAGGCCGAGTTCCTGCACCGCCCGGTGTTCCATGGGGCGCTGGAGTTCCGCGACGTCAGCTTCACCTACCCGGGCAGCACCCAGCCGGTCCTCAAGAAAGTCTCCTTCAAGCTCAAACCGGGCGAAAAGGTCGGCATCATCGGCCGCATCGGCTCGGGCAAGACCACCCTGGAAAAGCTGGCGCTGGCGCTGTACCAGCCGACCGAAGGCGCGGTCTTGCTGGACGGCGTGGACGTGCGCCAGATCGACCCGGCCGACGTGCGCCGCGCCATCGGCCACGTGCCGCAGGACCCGCTGCTGTTCTACGGCAGCCTCAAGCACAACCTGGCCATGGGCGCACCCTACGCCGATGATGCCAGCATCCTGGCCGCCGCCAACTTGGCTGGCGTGACCGAATTCGCCAACCTGCATCCCAACGGCTTCGACATGCTCATCGGCGAGCGTGGCGAGTCGCTGTCCGGAGGCCAACGCCAGTCGGTGGCGGTGGCGCGCGCGCTGATCAACGATCCGCCCATCCTGCTGCTGGACGAACCCAGCAGCAACATGGACCACCAGAGCGAGGCGCAACTGCGCCGCCGCCTGGGCGAAGCCAGCGCCAACAAGACCATCCTGCTGGTCACCCACCGCACCGCCCTGCTGGATCTGGTCGACCGCCTGATCGTCATCGATAACGGCCACATCGTGGCCGATGGCCCCAAGGAACAGGTCGTCGAAGCCCTGCGCCAGGGTCGCGTCGGACGCGGGAGCTGAGAGCCGCATGGACAATACCACCGCCATCCAGAAACCCGCTGCTTCCCGGCCCGGCCTGCTCAAGCGGCTGTGGCTCAAGCTGCGCGGCGTCTTCATCTATTTCTTCGACCGGCTGCTCGACGGCGCCGAAAAGGGCAAACCCAAGGCGCGCACCGATTACGTCGGCAACGCCGAATGGGTCATCCACGAATCCCAGGCGCGAGGCGCCCGCGTGCTGCTGTGGGCCAGCCTGCTGGCCGTGCTGCTGTTGCTGCTGTGGGCGGGTTTCGGCTACATCGACGAGGTCGTGCGCGGCGAAGGCAAAGTGGTGCCGTCGCGCCAGGTGCAGATCATCCAGAGCCTGGACGGCGGCATCGTCGAGGAAATCCTGGTCAAGCCGGGCCAGGAGGTCGAGGCCGGGCAGATCCTGCTCAAGCTCGACCCCACCCGCTTCGCCTCGTCGCTGGGGGAAAACAACGCCGAATACCTGTCGCTGCTGGCCAAGTCCGCGCGGCTGAAGGCACTGGCGACCGGCGAGCCGTTCGTCGCGCCCGAAGAGGTGTTGAAGCAGGCGCCTGGCCTGGTCGAAATGGAACGCAACGCCTGGCAGGCCCGCACCACCGAACTGAACGCCACCGTCAATGTGGCCCGCGAACAGCTCAAGCAGCGCCAGGAAGAGCTGCGCGAAACCATCGCCAAGCGCGACCAGGCCTCGACCAGTTGCAGCCTGACCTCGCGCGAGCTGCAGGTGACCCGGCCGCTGCTCAAGAGTGGCGCGGTGTCCGAGGTGGATCTGCTGCGCCTGCAGCGCGACGTGGCGCGCTACTGCGGCGAACAGAAAGGCGCCGAGGCCCAGATCGGCCGCATCGAGGCGTCGATCAAGGAAGCCCAGAGCAAGATCGAGGAATCCGAGCTGAATATCCGCAACCAGGCCCGCAACGAGCTGTCCGAGACCAACACCAAGCTGTCAACGTTGCGCCAGGGCAAGCTGGCCCTGGCCGACCGCGTAAAACTGGCGGAAGTGCGGGCGCCGGTGCGCGGCACGGTCAAGACGCTGTTCAACAACACCGTCGGCGGCGTGGTGCAGCCAGGCAAGGACATCATCGAGATCGTGCCCAAGGACGACACCCTGCTGCTCGAGGTGCGCATCCTGCCGCGCGACATCGGCTTCCTGCACCCCGACCAGAAGGCCGAGGTCAAGTTCACCGCCTACGACTTCGCCATCTATGGCGGGCTGGAAGGCAAGGTCGAGCAGATCGGCGCCGACACCGTGACCGACGAGAAAGGCAATTCCTATTACGTGGTGCGGGTCCGCACGGACCGCAGCACGGTGGGCGACAAGAACCTGCCCATCATTCCCGGGATGGTGGCCGAAGTCCACATCCTGACCGGCAAGCGCACCGTGCTGCAATACCTGCTCAAGCCGGTGCTGCGCGCGAAGGCCAATGCTTTCACCGAGCGTTAGAGGAGAGCGAGAAGGCATTATGAAATCCGTTCCCGTCCTGTTGATTACGCACGACGACCTGCTGTGGCAGCATTGGCGCGCGCTGGACCCGGTGCGCTGGCTCGCGGCCCGCGGACGCGGCCTGGCGGACCTGCAACGCTGGCGCGAACAGGGCCGCATGCTGGTGGTGCTGGACAGCGACCTGCCGCGGCTGCCGTCCTGGCATGACCCTGCCTGGCAGGCCCAGTTCGCCGGCCTGCGGGTGGTAGTGGCCAGCCCCAGCCCCAATGACGAACAGGGCACCCAGGTCCTGGGCGCCGGCGCGTTGGGTTATTGCCACAGTTATGCCCCCGCCACGGCCCTGTCGCAGGCGCTCGAGGTGGTTGCCTCCGGGGGTATCTGGATGGGACGCTCGCTGGTCACCCGCCTGCTGCGGCTGGTGTCCGAGCGGGCCCAGGATTCCCGCTCATGGGACAACGGCCTGCTGACCGAGCGCGAAGTCACCGTGGCGCGCTATGCCGCCAGCGGCCAATCCAACGCCCAGATCGCCGACGCCCTGGGCATCACCGAACGCACCGTCAAGGCGCACCTGTCGGCGGTCTTCGACAAGCTCGAGGTCACCGACCGCCTGCAACTGGCGCTGCGCGTCCACGGCATTTCGGCATCGGCCGACGCGCGCAGCCAAATTCCCTCCTGAACCTGTCCTTGAGGACAATACCGCCGCGCGCCAGCGCCCTCTAGTATCTGGCCATCTTGGATAACTCCCTGAAACGGAACCAACATGGCCAACTCCTCCCCCGCAGTCGTCACTGAAATCACCGGTCGCGCGTGGATACGCAACAGCGACGGGTCCCTGACCGAGTTGCATCAGGGCAGCAATGTGCCCGCCGGCAGCGACATCGTCACGGCCTCGGGCGCCAGCGTGGCGCTGCAGGTGGAGAACGGCATGCCGATTGTGATCGGCGAAGGGCGAGAAGTCGCCGTCACCGGTGACATGGCCGGCCCGCTGGCCGACCCGACTGAAGCGGCGGTGACCCCGCCCAAGGGCACCGACTCCGACCGCCTGCTGGCGGCCCTGCAAGCCGGCCAGGACCCGTTCGAAGTGCTGGACCCGACCGCCGCGACCCTGACGGGCGGCAGCGGCGATGATGGCGGCGGCAGTTTCGTGCGCCTGGCCCGCATCCTGGAAACCACCAGCCCGCTGGATCTGGCCTACCCCAACCCGGGCCGTGGCGCCGACACGATCGATCGCGCCGCCAGCGGCACGGGCGCCGGCGACGCCGCCGCGGGCGACACCAACAACGCGCCGCTGGCCGTCAACGACGACGCCCGCACCGACGAGAAGAGCGTCGTGCGCGGCAACCTGCTGACCAACGACAGCGATCCTGACGGCGATCCCCTGACCCTGGTGTCGGTCAGCGGCCGCCCCATGACCTCGGGCGGCGTCAGCGTCACCGGTTCCAATGGCGGCACCTTCACCGTGCTGCCGGACGGCAGCTACACCTTCGTGCCCGGCAACAACTTCCAGAACCTGCCCGAAGGCCAGACCACCACCACCACGATTACCTACGTCGTCACCGACCCGAGCGGCGCGACGTCCACCGCCACCGTCGAAGTGACCGTGGTCGGCGTCAACGACCCGGCCCAGATCACCCCGGCCCAACCGGGCGACGATGCCGGCACCGTGGTCGAGGACGAGAAGTCCACCGCCAACGGCAAGCTCAACGTGGTCGACGCCGACGACGGCCAGTCCTCCTTCGTGGCCGTGGCCGACCGCCCCGGTGTCTACGGCACGTTCTCGATCGACGCCAACGGCAACTGGGTCTACAACCTGAACCAGGCCGACGCGCGCGTGCAGTCGCTGGCCGTGGGCGAGACGCTGACCGAGACCATCACCGTCACCACCGCCGACGGCACCACCGGCACGGTCACCATCACCATCAACGGCACCAACGACGCCCCGACCATCAGCGGCGAAGCCGCCGGCGCGGTCAAGGAAGACGGCACGCAGGAAGTGTCTGGCCAGCTGGACAAGGCCGACGTCGACACCAGCGACACTCACACCTGGTCCGCCAACGACGGCGGCAAGGGTCAGTACGGCACACTCACGGTCGACCAGAGCGGCAAGTGGACCTATGTGCTGGACAACGGCAGCGACAAGGTCCAGGCGCTGGCAGAAGGCCAGCAGGTCACCGACACCATCACCGTCACGGTGGACGACGGCCACGGCGGCAAGGCCACCCAGGTCATCACGGTCACGATCTCCGGCACCAACGATGCCCCGACCATCAGCGGCACCACCATCGGCGAAATCCGCGAAGACGACAGCAGCGACACCGTGTCCGGTCAGCTGACGCAGCACGACGTCGATACCAACGACACCCACAGCTGGACCGTCAGCAATGACGGCAAGGGCCAGTACGGCTCGTTCACCGTGGACGGCAGCGGCAAGTGGACCTACACGCTGGACAATGGCAGCGACAAGGTCCAGGCCCTCAAGGATGGCGAGACCGTCACCGACACCATCACCGTCACGGTGGACGACGGCCATGGCGGCACCGCCACCGAAACCATCACGGTCACCATCACCGGCACCAACGACACCGCCATCATCACCCCGAGCAAGCCGGGCGATGACGCCGGCACCGTCAAGGAAGACGACGTGCTGACCACTGGCGGCAAGCTGGATGTCACCGACAAGGACGCCGGCGAGGCCACCTTCAACGCCCAGACCGACGCCAAGGGCGCGCACGGCTCGTTCTCGATCGACGCCAACGGCAACTGGACCTACACGCTCGACAACACCGACCCCAAGGTCCAGGCCCTGGCCGTGGGCGAGAAGCTCACCGAGACCTTCACCGTAACCACCGCCGACGGCACCCAGAGCACCGTCACCGTCACCATCGACGGCACCAACGACAAGCCTGAACTCAGCGGCAAGACCGACGGCGCCGTGACCGAGGACGGCACCGCCACCGCCACCGGCAAGCTCGACGTCAGCGACATCGACACCAGCGACACGCATACCTGGTCGCTGAACAACGACGGCAAGGGCCAATACGGCACCTTCACCGTCGACCAGAACGGCAACTGGAAGTTCGAGCTGGACAACGAGAGTGCCAAGGTCCAGGCGCTGACCGATGGCCAGAAGGTCACCGACACCATCACCGTCACGGTGGACGACGGCCATGGCGGCACCGCCACCGAAACCATCACGGTCACCATCACCGGCACCAACGACACCGCCATCATCACCCCGAGCAAGCCGGGCGATGACGCCGGCACCGTCAAGGAAGACGACGTGCTGACCACCGGCGGCAAGCTGGATGTCACCGACAAGGATGCCGGCGAAGCCACCTTCAACGCCCAGGCCGACGCCAAGGGCGAGCACGGCTCGTTCTCGATCGACGCCAACGGCAACTGGACCTACACGCTCGACAATACCGACCCCAAGGTTCAGGCCCTGGCCGTGGGTGAGAAGCTCACCGAGACCTTCACCGTCACCACCGCCGACGGCACCCAGAGCACCGTCACCGTCACCATCGACGGCACCAACGACAAGCCTGAACTCAGCGGCAAGACCGATGGCGCCGTGACCGAGGACGGCACCGCCACCGCCACTGGCAAGCTCGACGTCAGCGACATCGACACCAGCGACACGCACACCTGGACCGTGGGCAACGATGGCAAGGGCCAGTACGGCACCTTCACCGTCGACCAGAACGGCAACTGGAAGTTCGAGCTGGACAACGAAAGTGCCAAGGTCCAGGCCCTGACCGATGGCCAGAAGGTCACCGACACCATCACCGTCACGGTGGACGATGGCAATGGCGGCACCGCCACTGAAACCATCACGGTCACCATCACCGGCACCAACGACACCGCCATCATCACCCCGAGCAAGCCGGGCGATGACGCCGGCACCGTCAAGGAAGACGACGTGCTGACCACCGGCGGCAAGCTGGATGTCACCGACAAGGACGCCGGCGAAGCCACCTTCAACGCCCAGGCCGACGCCAAGGGCGAGCACGGCTCGTTCTCGATCGACGCCAACGGCAACTGGACCTACACGCTCGACAACACCGACCCCAAGGTCCAGGCCCTGGCCGTGGGCGAGAAGCTCACCGAGACCTTCACCGTCACCACCGCCGACGGCACCCAGAGCACCGTCACCGTCACCATCGACGGCACCAACGACAAGCCTGAACTCAGCGGCAAGACCGACGGCGCCGTGACCGAGGACGGCACCGCCACCGCCACTGGCAAGCTCGACGTCAGCGACATCGACACCAGCGACACGCACACCTGGACCGTGGGCAACGATGGCAAGGGCCAGTACGGCACCTTCACCGTCGACCAGAACGGCAACTGGAAGTTCGAGCTGGACAACGCCAGCGACAAGGTCCAGGCCCTGACCGATGGCCAGAAGGTCACCGACACCATCACCGTCACGGTCGACGATGGCAACGGCGGCACCGCCACCAAGACCATCACGGTCACCATCACCGGCACCAACGACACCGCCATCATCACCCCGAGCAAGCCGGGCGATGACGCCGGCACCGTCAAGGAAGACGACGTGCTGACCACCGGCGGCAAGCTGGATGTCACCGACAAGGATGCCGGCGAAGCCACCTTCAACGCCCAGGCCGACGCCAAGGGCGAGCACGGCTCGTTCTCGATCGACGCCAACGGCAACTGGACCTACACGCTCGACAACACCGACCCCAAGGTCCAGGCCCTGGCCGTGGGCGAGAAGCTCACCGAGACCTTCACCGTCACCACCGCCGACGGCACCCAGAGCACCGTCACCGTCACCATCGACGGCACCAACGACAAGCCTGAACTCAGCGGCAAGACCGACGGCGCCGTGACCGAGGACGGCACCGCCACCGCCACTGGCAAGCTCGACGTCAGCGACGTCGACACCAGCGACACGCACACCTGGACCGTCGGCAACGATGGCAAGGGCCAGTACGGCACCTTCACCGTCGACCAGAACGGCAACTGGAAGTTCGAGCTGGACAACGAAAGTGCCAAGGTCCAGGCCCTGACCGATGGCCAGAAGGTCACCGACACCATCACCGTCACGGTCGACGATGGACATGGCGGCACCGCCACCAAGACCATCACCGTCGAAATCACCGGCACCAACGACGCCGCCATCATCACCCCGAGCAAGCCGGGCGATGACGCCGGCACCGTGCAGGAAGACAAGGTCTACACGGCCAACGGCAAGCTGGATGTCACCGACAAGGACGCCGGCGAGGCCACCTTCAACGCCCAGACCGACGCCAAGGGCGAACACGGCACGTTCTCGATCGACGCCAATGGCAACTGGACCTACACGCTCGATAACGACGCCAAGTCCGTCCAGGAACTGGGCGCCAAGGAAAGCCTGACCGAGACCTTCACCGTCACCACCGCCGACGGCACCACCGGCACGGTCACCATCACCATCAACGGCACCAACGACGCCCCGACCATCACGGGCGCGGCCAGCGGTGACGTCAAGGAAGACGGCGCCGAGGAAGTCTCGGGCCAGTTGACCCAACACGACGTCGACGTCAACGACCAGCACACTTGGTCGCTCGCCAATGACGGCAAGGGCCAGTACGGCACCTTCACGCTCGACCAGACCGGCAAGTGGACCTACACGCTGGACAACGACAGCGCCAAGGTGCAGGCCCTGGCCGAAGGCCAGAAAGCCACCGAGACCATCACCGTCACCGTTGACGACGGCAACGGCGGTACCGCCACGCAAGTCATCACGATCACGGTCACCGGCACCAACGACGCCCCGACCATCACCGGCACGGCCACCGGCAAGATCCAGGAAGGCAGCACCCAGGCGCTGACCGGCCAGCTCACCCAGCATGACGTCGACACCAACGACACCCATACCTGGTCGCTGAGCAACGACGGCAAGGGCCAGTACGGCAGCTTCACGCTCGACCAGCATGGCAATTGGACCTACAAGCTCGACAACGCCAATACGGACGTCAAGGCGCTCAAGGACGGCGAACACCTGACCGACACCATCACCGTGACGGTCGACGACGGCCAGGGCGGCAAGGCCACGCAGGTCATCACCATCACGGTCGATGGCACCAGCGACGGCGCCGTCATCACCCCGAGCAAGCCGGGCGACGACGCCGGCACCGTCAAGGAAGACGCCACGCTGACCGCCAGCGGCAAGCTCGATGTCACCGATCCGGATGCCGGCGAGGCCGTGTTCCGTCCGCAGACCGACTTCGCGGGCAAGTACGGCACGTTCTCGATCGACGCCAATGGCAACTGGAGCTTCAAGCTCGACAACAACGCCCAGGCCGTCCAGCAACTGGGCGCCAAGGATCACCTGACGGAAGTGTTCACGGTCACCACCGCCGACGGCACTACCGGCAAGGTCACCATCACCATCAACGGCACCAACGATGCGCCCACCCTCAGCGGCGCGGTCACCGGCGCGGTCAAGGAAGACGGCGCCCAGACCGCTTCCGGTCAACTGGACAAGGCTGACATCGACACCAGCGACACGCATACCTGGTCGCTGAACAACGACGGCAAGGGCCAATACGGCACCTTCACCGTCGACCAGACCGGCAAGTGGACCTACGTACTGGACAACGCCAGCGACAAGGTCCAGGCGCTGACCGATGGCCAGAAGGTCACCGACACCATCACCGTCACGGTCGACGATGGCAATGGCGGCACCGCCACCAAGACCATCACCGTCGAAATCACCGGCACCAACGACACCGCCATCATCACCCCGAGCAAGCCGGGCGATGACGCCGGCACCGTCAAGGAAGACGACGTGCTGACCACCGGCGGCAAGCTGGATGTCACCGACAAGGACGCCGGCGAGGCCACCTTCAACGCCCAGGCCGACGCCAAGGGCGAGCACGGCTCGTTCTCGATCGACGCCAACGGCAACTGGACCTACACGCTCGACAACACCGATCCCAAGGTCCAGGCCCTGGCCGTGGGCGAGAAGCTCACCGAGACCTTCACCGTCACCACCGCCGACGGCACCCAGAGCACCGTCACCGTCACCATCGACGGCACCAACGACAAGCCTGAACTCAGCGGCAAGACCGACGGCGCAGTGACCGAGGACGGCACCGCCACCGCCACCGGCAAGCTCGACGTCAGCGACATCGACACCAGCGACACGCACACCTGGACCGTCGGCAACGATGGCAAGGGCCAGTACGGCACCTTCACCGTCGACCAGAACGGCAACTGGAAGTTCGAGCTGGACAACGAAAGTGCCAAGGTCCAGGCCCTGACCGATGGCCAGAAGGTCACCGACACCATCACCGTCACGGTGGACGATGGCAATGGCGGCACCGCCACCAAGACCATCACCGTCGAAATCACCGGCACCAACGACACCGCCATCATCACCCCGAGCAAGCCGGGCGATGACGCCGGCACCGTCAAGGAAGACGACGTGCTGACCACCGGCGGCAAGCTGGATGTCACCGACAAGGACGCCGGCGAGGCCACCTTCAACGCCCAGGCCGACGCCAAGGGCGAGCACGGCTCGTTCTCGATCGACGCCAACGGCAACTGGACCTACACGCTCGACAACACCGACCCCAAGGTCCAGGCCCTGGCCGTGGGTGAGAAGCTCACCGAGACCTTCACCGTCACCACCGCCGACGGCACCCAGAGCACCGTCACCGTCACCATCGACGGCACCAACGACAAGCCTGAACTCAGCGGCAAGACCGATGGCGCCGTGACCGAGGACGGCACCGCCACCGCCACCGGCAAGCTCGACGTCAGCGACGTCGACACCAGCGACACGCACACCTGGACCGTCGGCAACGATGGCAAGGGCCAGTACGGCACCTTCACCGTCGACCAGAACGGCAACTGGAAGTTCGAGCTGGACAACGAAAGTGCCAAGGTCCAGGCCCTGACCGATGGCCAGAAGGTCACCGACACCATCACCGTCACGGTCGACGATGGCAACGGCGGCACCGCCACCAAGACCATCACGGTCACCATCACCGGCACCAACGACACCGCCATCATCACCCCGAGCAAGCCGGGTGACGACGCCGGCACCGTCAAGGAAGACGACGTGCTGACCACCGGCGGCAAGCTGGATGTCACCGACAAGGATGCCGGCGAAGCCACCTTCAACGCCCAGGCCGACGCCAAGGGCGAGCACGGCTCGTTCTCGATCGACGCCAACGGCAACTGGACCTACACGCTCGACAACACCGACCCCAAGGTCCAGGCCCTGGCCGTGGGCGAGAAGCTCACCGAGACCTTCACCGTCACCACCGCCGACGGCACCCAGAGCACCGTCACCGTCACCATCGACGGCACCAACGACAAGCCTGAACTCAGCGGCAAGACCGATGGCGCCGTGACCGAGGACGGCACCGCCACCGCCACCGGCAAGCTCGACGTCAGCGACATCGACACCAGCGACACGCACACCTGGACCGTCGGCAACGATGGCAAGGGCCAGTACGGCTCGTTCACCGTGGACGGCAGCGGCAAGTGGACCTACACGCTGGACAACGCCAGCGACAAGGTCCAGGCGCTGACCGATGGCCAGAAGGTCACCGACACCATCACCGTCACGGTGAACGACGGCCATGGCGGCACCGCCACCGAAACCATCACGGTCACCATCACCGGCACCAACGACACCGCCATCATCACCCCGAGCAAGCCGGGCGATGACGCCGGCACCGTCAAGGAAGACGACGTGCTGACCACCGGCGGCAAGCTGGATGTCACCGACAAGGACGCCGGCGAGGCCACCTTCAACGCCCAGGCCGACGCCAAGGGCGAGCACGGCTCGTTCTCGATCGACGCCAACGGCAACTGGACCTACACGCTCGACAACACCGACCCCAAGGTCCAGGCCCTGGCCGTGGGCGAGAAGCTCACCGAGACCTTCACCGTAACCACCGCCGACGGCACCCAGAGCACCGTCACCGTCACCATCGACGGCACCAACGACAAGCCTGAACTCAGCGGCAAGACCGACGGCGCAGTGACCGAGGACGGCACCGCCACCGCCACCGGCAAGCTCGACGTCAGCGACATCGACACCAGCGACACGCACACCTGGACCGTCGGCAACGATGGCAAGGGCCAGTACGGCACCTTCACCGTCGACCAGAACGGCAACTGGAAGTTCGAGCTGGACAACGAAAGTGCCAAGGTCCAGGCCCTGACCGATGGCCAGAAGGTCACCGACACCATCACCGTCACGGTCGACGATGGACATGGCGGCACCGCCACCAAGACCATCACGGTCACCATCACCGGCACCAGCGACGCCGCCATCATCACCCCGAGCAAGCCGGGTGATGACGCCGGCACCGTGCAGGAAGACAAGGTCTACACGGCCAACGGCAAGCTCGACGTCACCGACAAGGATGCCGGCGAGGCCACCTTCACTCCGCAGACCGACCACCAGGGCCAGTACGGCAAGTTCTCGATCGACGCCAACGGCAACTGGAGCTTCAAGCTCGACAATAACGCCCAGGCCGTCCAGCAGCTCGGCGCCAAGGAGCACCTGACGGAAGTCTTCACGGTCACCACCGCCGACGGCACCACCGGCAAGGTCACCATCACCATCAACGGCACTAACGACGCCCCGACCATCAGCGGCGCGGCCACCGGCGCGGTCAAGGAAGACGGCACCCAGACGGTCACGGGTCAACTGACCAAGGCCGACGTCGACGTCAACGACCAGCACACCTGGTCGCTGAACAACGACGGCAAGGGCCAGTACGGCACCTTCACGCTCGACCAGAGCGGCAAGTGGACCTACGTGCTGGACAACAACAGCGCCAAGGTGCAGGCCCTGGCCGAAGGCCAGAAGGCCACCGACTCCATTACGGTTACGGTCGACGACGGCAATGGCGGTACCGCCACGCAGGTCATCACCGTCGATATCACCGGCACCAATGATGCGCCGATCATCGGCGGCACCGCCACCGGCGCGGTCAAGGAAGACGGCACGCTGGTCACCAGCGGCCAGCTGACCAAGACCGATGTCGATACCAACGACACCCACTCGTGGACCGTCGGCAACAATGGCCAGGGCCAATACGGCACCTTCATCGTCGACCAGAGCGGCAAGTGGACCTATACGCTGGACAACACCAGCGCCAAGGTGCAGGCGCTGACCGAAGGCCAGACGGTGACCGACACTATCAAGGTCACGGTCGACGACGGCCACGGCGGCACCGCGGTCAAGGAAATCACGGTGACCGTCACCGGCACCAACGACATCGCCAAGATCACCGGCCAGTCCAGCGGCGCTGTGATCGAGGACAAGACGCTGGTCACCAGCGGCAAGCTGACGGTCGCGGACGCCGATGCCGGCCAGAGCACCCTGGTCGCCCAGACCAACGTCGAAGGCAAGTACGGCACGTTCACGATCGATGCCAACGGCAACTGGACCTACACGCTCAACAACAGCCTGAAGGCCGTCCAGGACCTGCCGGCGGGCGCCGTGCTGAAAGAGAACTTCGAAGTGGTCTCGGCGGACGGTTCGGCCAAGCAGGTCATCACGGTCGACGTGGTTGGCACCAATGACGCGCCGGTCGCCGCCGACAACGCCACCAACGTGGACGCTGGCGGCAGCCACACCTTCACCGCCGCCGAGTTCAACTTCAATGACGGCGCCGAGGGCAACCAGCTCGACAGCGTCATCATCACGCGCCTGCCGACCGACGGCACGCTGACGCTGAACGGCCAGCAGGTCACGGCGAACACCGCGGTCTCGGCCGCGGACATCGCCGCGGGCAAGTTGGTCTACACGCCCTCGACGGCCGGCCAGGACACCTCGTTCGGCTTCCAGGTGCGCGACAACGGCGGTACCGCCAACGGTGGCAAGGACACCTCCGGCGACTACAACTTCGCCATCAAGACCAACAACTTCATCTCAGGCGACAACGACGGCAGCGGCACGGGCACCAAGCCGCCCATCGAGGGCGGCAGCGGCGACGACGTGATCCTGGGCGACAAGGGCGGCACCGTCACCACCGTCGAGCCGGGCAAAAACTACAACATCGCGATCGTGGTCGACACGTCGGGCAGTATGGCGGACCCGTCGGGCACGAAGGGCCTGAGCCGGATGCAGTTGACGATCGACGCGCTCAAGAATCTGGCGAACACCCTGAAGGGCCATGACGGTATCGTCAACGTGGCGCTGATCGGCTTCGAATCGTCGGCCAGCACCAAGTACACGATCAATGGCCTGAGCGCGAGCAACGTCCAGGACCTGATCAAGGCCATCGAAAAGCTCAGCGCCAGCGGCGGCACCAACTACGAAGGCGCCTTTGACGAAGCGACCAAGTGGTTCAACAAGCAACCCTCTTCGTCCAACGGCAAATCGTTCGAGAACGTCACGTACTTCCTGACCGACGGTGATCCGACCTTCAGCAATAACGGCAGCAATGGCAGCGGCAATAGCACGGACTACCGCGACATGAAGGACGCCGTCGACGCCTTCAAGGACCTGAGCGGCAAGAGCACCGTGCACGCCATCGGCATCGGCAACGGCGTCAACGAGGGCTACCTGAAGTTCTTCGACAATACGAACGTCACCGGCAACGGTTCCGTCAGTTGGTCGAGCTGGTGGTCGACCAATACGGTCACGGGCCCTGTCGGCCAGCCGCAGATCGTCAACACCGCCAAGGACCTGGACGCGGCGTTGCAGGGCGGTTCGTCCAGCACCGATCCGGCCGCGGTCGGCAACGACATCATCAACGGCGGCGCCGGCCACGACATCATCTTCGGTGACACGCTCAACACCGACGGCAATGTCCTGAACTGGTCTTCCGTGGGCGGTCGCCCCACCGACCTGGTGCAGGGCTCGGGCCTGAAGGCGTTGCAGGTGTTCCTGGAGATGCGCGACGGCCATGCGCCGAGCAATGGCGACCTGTACCAGTACATCAAGGACCACCACGCCGACTTCAACCTGACCGATGATCCGCGCGGTGGCGATGACACCATCCACGGCGGCACCGGCGACGACATCATCTACGGCCAGGGCGGCAACGACACGCTGTACGGCGATGATGGCAACGACATCCTCTACGGCGGCGCTGGCGACGACAAACTGTACGGCGGCGACGGCAACGATGTGCTGCACGGCGGGTCGGGCAACGACACGCTGGAAGGTGGCGCCGGCAATGACCTGCTGATCGGCGGCAAGGGCGACGACATCCTGATCGGCGGCGCCGGCAGCGATACCTTCAAGTGGGAACTGGGCGACCAGGGCACGACCGCCAAGCCGGCTGTCGACACCATCAAGGACTTCTCGCTGGACAAGCCGGCCGATGGCGGCGACGTCCTGGACCTGAAGGACCTGCTGGTCGGCGAAAAGGATGGCACCCTGACCCAGTATCTGAACTTCCACAAGGAAGGCAACAATACGGTCATCGACGTCAACACCCAGGGCAAGCTCGGCGCCCAGGGCGCGGACCAGAAGATCGTGCTGGAGAACGTCGACCTGACGCATGGCGGCCAGTTGGACAACCAGGCCATCATCAATGACCTGTTGCAAAAGGGCAAACTCAACGTCGACCACAGCTGACGCTCTCCCCGGGGCAGGGCCGCGCCACGGCCCTGCCCGCTCGACCCACGGGACCTGGCAAGCGCGACGCGCAGGCGGCGCGGGGAATTTTTCCGGATGACGGCTAGACCGGCCGGAAAAATGTGAAAATCCGTTTCATGCGATCAACCCGCCGTTTCCGCGCCACGCTGAATCTGTGCCGATTGGTTTTGCTTTGCCTGGCTTGCGGCTGGGGCGGCAGTTCCGCCCTGGAGGTCAACGCCGACAAATTGCAAAGCCTGTCGGCCAGCCGCTATGGCGCCAAAGGCGCCAGGGCGGTCTCGAATTGGCTGCAATTGCTGCGCAACCCGCCGTCCGCATCGGAGAAGGACCGGCTGGCGGTAGCGAACGATTTCTGGAACCGCGCACTGCTGTCGGGCGACGACATCATGATCTGGGGCAAGGACGACTACTGGGCCACCCCGCTCGAATCGCTGGGCAAGGGCGCGGGCGATTGCGAAGACTATGTCATCGGCAAGTACTTCACCCTGCTGTCGATGGGGGTACCGGCCAGCAAGCTGCGCTTCATCTATGTCCGCGCACGCGTGGGCGGGCCGGCCAGCAGCAGCCAGGTCGCCCACATGGTGCTGGGCTACTACGACACCCCCAACGCAGTACCGCTGGTGCTGGACAGTCTGGTGTCCACCATCCTGCCCGCCTCGCAACGGCGCGATCTGACGCCGGTATTCAGTTTCAACGCCGACGGCGTGTACGTCGACGGCAAAGCCGCCGCACCGGTCGACCGCCTCAGCCGCTGGCGCGATCTACTCCAACGCATGGAACGGGAAGGCATACGCCCCTGACGTCCGGAACCCCAACACTATGTCCATACTTCGACAGCTCCTGCTCAGTGTCACCCTCGCGATCGGCGTCATCCTGCTTGGCACCCTGGCGCTCAGCGTCAATGCCGCCCGCGAATACCTGTCCGGCCAACTGCAGGTGCAGGCCACGGACGCCGCCGTGTCGCTGGCGCTGTCCCTGTCGCAGCCGGCCAACAATGATCCGGTGGTGCAGGAACTGCTGGTGTCGGCCCTGTATGACGGCGGCCACTTCTCGCTGGTGCGCCTGGCCGATCCCGAAGGCAAGGTGCTGATCGAACGCCAATCGACCGCCACCGCCGCCTCGGTACCGGGCTGGTTCCGCGCGCTCGCGCCCCTGGACGCGCGCTCGGCTTCGCACGCGGTCAGCGACGGCTGGCGCCAGATCGGCGAAGTGACGCTGGTGGCCAACGACGCCTACGCCTGGGAAGCACTGTGGCGCGGCAGCCTGCGCATGATCGCGCTGGTGCTGGGCGCGGGCCTGGTCTGGGCGCTGTTCGCCTTCGCGCTGGTCCGCTGGATCAAGAACCGGCTGCTGCGCGAGGTCAGCGACCATGTCCGCAGCATCGGCCGGGACGCTCCGCCGCAGCAGATGGAGGCGCGCGTGCCCGAGCTGTCCGGCGTGGTCCAGGCGCTCAACCAGACGCGCGAGCGCGTTTATGCCAGCGTCGAGGAGCAAAACGCCAAGATCGAATCCCTGGAACTGGAGTTGAACCAGGATCCGGTCACCCGCCTGCCCAACCGCAAGTACTTCGTGAACGAGTTCCGCCGCGCGCTCGAAGGCGGCACGGGCCAGGCGCCGGCGCGCGCCGGCATCGACGGCGGCCATGTGCTGGTGTTCCGCCAGCGCGACCTGGCCGACCTGAACCGCCACATGCCGCGTGAGTTCATCGACCAATGGCTGCGCGCCGCCTGCGAGCGCATCCTGGCATCGCTCAAATCGTTGCACGTGGCCGATCCGCTGCTGGCGCGCCTGAACGGCTCGGACTTCGCCCTGCTGCTGCCGGGCTGCGCCGCGCCGCAGGCGATGATGATCGCCGAACAGTTGCGCGCCGACCTGCACGCCTCCCGCATTCCCGTCGGCGAGGGCCACCTGTGCCGCTGGGCCCAGGCCATGGCCGACTACAGCCGCGGCAACCAGGCCGGGCCGGTGCTGTCGCGCCTGGACTTCGGCCTGATGCGGGCCGAGAGCGCCGGTAACGACCAGGTCGTGATCGCTGGCGCAGCCGACGCCCAATCGCCCTCCGAATCGGGCGAGCGGGCCTGGAAGGACGCCATTCAGTCGGCGCTGGAAGAAAACCGCTTCGAACTCGCCACCGAACCGCTGCGCGATGTCGCCGGCGCCCCCATCCGCACTGAAGCGATGCTGATGCTGCGCACCGCCGCCGACCAGGCGCCGATCCCCGCCACCCTGTTCATTCCGCCCGCCGTGCGGCTCGACCTGGTGGCCGACTGCGACCTGCAGGCGGTCAGCCTGGGCCTGGACTGGCTGGCGACGCACGATGGCGAACTGACCCTACGGGTCGCCCTGCCCTCGCTGCGCGGCCAGAAGTATGTCCGCCAATTGGCGCTGCTTCTGACCGAGCGCAAGGCGCTGGCACGGCGCCTGTTTCTGGAAATCGACGCCCACGGCCTGGTCGAATGCCACGAGCAGATCGCCACGCTGGCGCGCGTGGCTTCGGAATTCGGCGCCCACATCGGCGTGCGTCGCCTGGCGCAACAGTTCGGCGCGGTGGCGCAATTGCACACCCTGCCGCTGTCCTACGTGAAGCTGGGCGGCGGCTTCGTCGGCGGCATGTCGCAAAGCCCCGGCAGCCAGCAGTTGACTGCCTCGGTGCTTGAGACCGCCCGCAAGCTCGGCATCGCGGTCTACGCGGAAGACGTGCCCGACAGTGAAACCCGCCACATACTGGCCAGCCTGGGCATCAGCGTCATGCGCGGCCCAGGCGTGAAAACGCCGGCCTGAGGCCGGCGGTCATGGCATCGGCGCTGCTTGAAGGCTGCGGCGCTGGCGGTCCGCCCCTTGCGGCGGACCGCTAGCGCGCCGTGCGGCCCTTGGCTTGCTGGTACAGCGGCAACACCTGCTGCGCCGCGCCCTGCAGGTCGGAGATGCGCGAGGCCGCCGACGGGTGCGTCGACAGGATCTCGGGCGGCGCGCTGCCGTTGTCGGCGGCGCCCATCTTCTGCCACAGCGTGACCGCGGCGCGCGGATCGAAGCCCGCGCGCGCGGCCAGTTCGACGCCCATGCGGTCGGCCTCGGTTTCATGCGTGCGGCTGTTGGGCAGCGTGAACATCACGTCGCTGAGCTTGCCCCCCAGGTCGGACGCCGCGCTCGAGCCGGTGGCGATGGACAGTACCTGCAGGCCCAGATTGGTGGCCATCTGCTGCGACACGCGCTCGCGCGCATGCTCGCGCAGGGCATGGGAGATTTCGTGCCCCAACACCGCCGCCAGCTCGTCATCAGTGGGTTTGATTTTGTTGATCAGGCCCGTGTAGACGGCGATCTTGCCGCCCGGCATGCACCAGGCGTTGATCTCGTCGCTGGTCAGCACATGGACCTCCCATTTCCAGGCCGATGCGTCCGGGCGGAACACACCGGTCTGCGCGATCAGGCGTTGCGAAATGGCGCGCACTCGCGCCACCTGCTGCGCATCGCGATCCAGCAGGTTCTTGGCCTTTGCCTGCTTGAGGATGTCGGCATACTGCTGGTTCGCTTCCTGCTCCAGCGCCTGCGACGGCACCATGCTGGACATGTACTGGGTACGGTTGACGCCGATGGCGCCCGACTGGGTGGTATTCATCCCGGTGCAGCCCGCCAGGGCCACCAGGGACAGCGCAGCCGCCAGGCGGCGCAAAGGATAGCGGTTACGGCTCATGCCAGCCTCCTCCAACGGTCAGGGACTACGGAATCCTGCGGCCTCAGCCGGGTTCGCCACACTGGCCGCGATGGCGCAAGGCGTGGTCGATCAGCACCAGGGCCAGCATGGCCTCGGCGATCGGCGTGGCGCGGATGCCGACACAGGGATCATGCCGGCCCAGCGTCTGCACCATGACGGGTTCGTTGGCGCGGTTCACGGAGCGCCGCTCGACCCGGATGCTGGAAGTGGGCTTGATGGCCAGCGACACCGTCACCGGCTGGCCGGTCGAGATGCCGCCCAGCACGCCGCCAGCGTGGTTGGTCAGGAAACCGTCGGGCGTGATTTCATCGCCATGCTCGGAGCCGCGTTGCGTGACGCAGTCGAAACCGGCGCCGATCGACACCCCCTTGACCGCGTTCAGGCCCATCATGACGTGGGCGATATCCGCATCCAGCCGGTCGTAGATGGGCTCGCCCCAACCGGCCGGCAGGTTTTCGGCCACCACCTCGATGCGCGCGCCGATCGAATCGCCGTCGCGGCGCAACTGGTCCATGTAGGCCTCGAGCTCGGGCACGACCCCGGCGTTGGGCGCATAGAACGGGTTATTGGGGACCTCGTCCCAAGACACGAACGGAATCGCGATCGGGCCCAGCTGGCTCATGTAGCCGCGCACCTTCACCCCGTACTGTTCGGCCAGCCATTTCTTGGCCACCGCGCCCGCGGCCACCGTGGGCGCGGTCAGGCGGGCCGAGGAACGGCCGCCGCCGCGCGGATCGCGCAGGCCGAACTTGCGCCAATAGGCATAGTCGGCATGGCCCGGCCGGAAGGTGTCGGTGATGTTGGAGTAGTCCTTGCTGCGCGCATCGGTATTGCGGATCAACAGGCCGATGGGGGTACCGGTGGTCAAGCCCTCGTACACGCCGGACAGGATCTCGACCTGGTCGGCTTCCTGGCGCTGGGTGACATGGCGCGAGGTGCCGGGACGGCGCCGGTCCAGTTCACGCTGGATGTCGGCCGCGTCCAGCGCCATTCCAGGCGGGCAGCCGTCAATGACGCAACCGATGGCCGGCCCGTGGGATTCGCCAAAATTCGTGACGGTGAACAGAGTACCGAGGGTATTGCCGGGCATAGGAAGTCAACAAGTGGGTTTGCAAGCAACCCCGATTATGACACCGCCGACGCCAAAGCCTGAATTTCGGCGGCCGGCGCCGGCCGGCCCAGCAGGAACCCCTGCATCACGCGGCAACCCAGCGACTTGAGGATCTCGCGCTGGCCTTCGGTTTCGACGCCCTCGGCCACCACCGGCAGGTGCATCGCCTGGCACAGGCCGAACAGCGCCGACACTACCTCGCGGCTGCCGGCGTCGGATTCGAGCGCGGAAATGAAGCTGCGGTCGATCTTGACCCAATCGATAGGCAGGTGACGCAGGTGGTTCAGGCTGGAATAGCCGCAACCGAAATCGTCCAGCGCCACGCCGATGCCCTTGGCCCGCAGCGTATTCAGGATCTTCACGTGCCGCTCGTAATGCAGGATGAAGATCGACTCGGTGATCTCCAGCACCAGCTTGCGCGGTGCCAGCTTGGTCGTGGCCAGCACGTCGGAAACCAACTGCACCAGGCCGTCCTCGTTCATCTGCTTGACCGACAGGTTCACGTGCACGCGCCAGGCCGGCGGCCATAGCGCGGCCTGGGAGCAGGCCCGTTCCAGGATCCATGCGCCCAACGGCACGATCAGGCCGCTGCGCTCGGCCAGTTCGATCGTCACGGCCGGCGACACGCTGCCCAGCTCGGGGTGATGCCAGCGCAACAGGGCCTCGCAGCCCTGCACCATGCCGGTGCCGCTGTCGCAAACCGGCTGGTAGTACAACTCGAATTGATCCATCGACGGTGTGGTCAGCGCCAGCCGCAGGTCGTTTTCCAGGCCCTGCTGGTCGCGCTGGCGCGCCAGCATGCGGAAATCGAACATGCTCCAGCCCGGCCCGCCACGCTCCTTGAGCGGCACCATGGCCACCTGCACGCAACGCTGCAGTTCTTCAACGCTGCGACCGTGGTCTGGATACAACGCTGCACCCACCCGAAACACCGCAATCAGGGGCCTGCCGCCCAACTCATAGGGCACGGAGAGGTCTTCGAGCAGCTTGGCCGACACCTGCGCGGCGCCCTGCTCGTCCACGTCCGGAATGCAGACGGTGAACGCATCGGTGCCGGTGCGCGCCACCATGCCGCCGAGCGCGCGCGTCACCAGGCTGAGCCGGTCGGCCACCATCACCAACAAGGTCTGGTCCTCGCCGGCGCGCAACATCGCGCTGATCTCGGCATACTGGTCGAAACTGACCAGGAAGAACGCGCCAATGCCGCGCGCATCGGCCCGCGGCCGCGCGATTCCCAGGGATTCCCGGTCTTCCAGCGCCTGCCCGCGCGGCCCGAACACGCCCCGGCCGGACTGCCGTTCGGCCTGGTTCAGCCAGGCGCGAGCGCGGCGGTGCAACTCCCGCTGGCTCAGGACGCCGGTCAATTCGTCACGCGTCAGCCTGTCGCGCAGCACGCGTTCCCGGCGGACGTAAAACACACAAATCGCTGCAAGTGCGCCCGCGAGCGTCAGGCACAGTGCGAGCAGGTAACTCTCACGCACGGAGCCCCCTATCTAGAAACCCTTGGCGTTGTGGTCCGGAAAGAAACCCAAGGGCTGTAACATTTTTTAAATTATGCATTATTTTCGCAAAAAAACGCCACACTTCAGGAGCAACGCGCTCCCTTTCTTTCTATTTCCACCCTGATCTGGTTGCTCGCGATGGGTCATGGCGGTCCTTGGGGGGCAATTGCTGGCCGGTCCATGCGCCATGCGTTGCCCTTACTACGACAGCCGGAACCGGAAAATTAATACAGCCTGTCTCAATAGTTATCATCCGGGCAATTATCACGAACGAAATAATTGCACAGGTTGTCTGATATCGCTGGCGATTTCGTAATATTCTGTATGTTTCGTGACATAAGGAATTACAGCGCACGCGACGTCACTGAGGTATTAGTAACGTGTGTCACGTTTCTTATCCAGCATTTTTCCCTTGCGGGCACTTGCGCTGCCTGAAGACCCCCCTTTCATTGGCAGGCCGGCATTGCCCGGCACCGGCAACGGTGCGGGCTACGAAGGGAACCCTCGATCCATGTCCACACTACGCCGGCTGATCCTCTGCACCGCTCTCCTGATTGCCTTCATCCTGCTCGGCGCCCAGGCCCTGGGGATGCTGGCCGCTCATCGCTATCTGAATACACAGCTGGCTCAGCAGGCCCAGGCCGGTGCCAGCGCATTGGCCTGGGCCTTGTCACATGATCCGGACGGCGCGCGCGACCCGCGCAAACTGGCCGATGATCTGTTCGGCGCCGGCATGTATGCGCGGGTCCGCATTGCCGGAGAAAATGGGGATACCCGGATCGAGCGGCATGACCCGGCAACCGGCGGGAGCGATGCCGCACACGACTGGCGCCCCGCCTGGCTGACCCTGGAAGCGCCGCCCGCAACCCGGCCATATCTGGGACCGGATGGCCGAAGGCTCGGTACCGTCACGGTCCAGGCCGATGCCCGCCTGGCGCGCGACACCCTGTGGCAGGGCGGCGTGCGCGTCATCGGCCTGACACTGGCCGCCGGCATCTTCTGGGCGCTATTCGCCGGCAACCTGTTGCGCTGGATCGAAGCTCGAACCTCCAAAGACATCCGCGACCGGATACGCGCGCTAACCCCGGGCGGCGCTGACTCGCCCAGCCGCGCCAGCGGGCAGGAGGGCCTCGATCAGGCGCTGGTCGACGCCCAGCGCCAGGCCGCCGCAACGGTGCAGGAACAGAATGCCCGCATCGAATCGCTGCAAAGCGAAATCCAGCGCGATGCCATCACCCGCCTGCCGAACCGCAAGTACTTCATCGACCATTTCCGCCAGGCCCTGGCCAGCCAGGAAACCGATGCCGGCGGCCACATCCTGATGTTCCGCCAGCGCGATCTGGCGCAGATCAACCGGCACCTGTCGCGCGCCTTTACCGATCAGTGGCTGCGGTCATCGTCCGATCGGCTGCGCAAACTGGTCGAAAGTTGCGGCGACACCGGCACGACGCTGGCGCGCATGGGCGGTTCGGATTTCGCGCTGCTGATGCCGCGCACCTCCGCGCCGCAAGCCGGCATGCTGGCCGAGCGGGTGCGGCGCGAGTTGCGGTCGCTGCGGGTACCGATGGGTAAACGCGACTGGTGCCGCTGGGCGCTGGCGATGGCCGCTTATGCGCCGGGCGACAACATGAGCGATACGCTGGCGCGGCTGGACCACGCCCTGATGTGCGCGGAAAGCGCCGATGACGACCTGATCGCCCCGGCCAGCCAGGCGGCCGACAGCACCCGCATCGGCGAATACAGCTGGCATGACGCCCTGTCCACGGCGCTGGAGCAACACCGCTTCTCTCTGTCGACGCAACCGCTGGCCGGCGTGGCCGGCCCGCTGCTGCATTACGAAGCCAGCCTGACGCTGCACGACACCAGTGGCGCCGACCCGGTGCCCGCCGCGATCTTCATGCCGCCCGCGGTGCGCCTGGGGCTCTCGGCCGAATGCGATATTCAGGCCATTCGCCTGGGGCTGGACTGGCTGTTCACCCGCCCCGAAGCCCTGGCGGTGCATGTGTCGCAGGCGTCGCTGGCGCACGGCGCCTTCCTGTCGCGGCTGGCCCGCATGCTGGCCGACCGGCCGGCCCTGATTCCACGGCTGATCATCGAAGTGGATGCGGCCGCCCTGATGGAACACGACTCCGACATGCGTCAGCTGTGCCAGATCGTCACCGGCGCGGGGGGCCGTATCGGCCTGTCCCGCCTATCGCAACAATTCGGCGCGATGGAACACCTGCACGCCTATCCCCTGTCGTACGTGAAGCTCTGCGGCAGCTTCATCAGCGGCATCCTGCACAGCCCGGGCAGCCAGCATCTGGCCGCCACGGTCATGGCCACCGCCACCGCGCTCGGCATGGCGGTGTACGCTGAAGACGTGCCCGACGACGCCACCCGCGCCATCCTGGAAAAGATCGGCGTCCACGCGATTCGCGGCACTATCGTAAACTTCGCCCGCGCACATGTCCCCCGCGCCTGACCCACGATGGATTCCTAGTTGACGGAAGGATTGTTTCCTCACCTCTCCGATCTGCAGATCGGCCTGATCGCCGGCATCGCGCTGGCTTGCGCGGTGGCCTGCGCCGTCGCCTGGATTCGCACCCGCGCCATGATTTATGGCGCCGGCCTGGCCTTCGCCCTGGTGGAAGGCGTGCTGCGCACCCAGCCGGCGCTGTTTCCCGCCGGCGCACTGCAGGCCGGCTCCTTTGCCGCCCTGCTGGCCTTGTCCATTCCGCTGATCGCCGGCCAGCGCGCCGCCGCGCGCCTGGCCGTGGCATGCCGCTGGGCCTGCATCGCGCTCACTGGCGTGGCGGCGTTGGCGCTGATCTTCGTCTATGACGGCGACGGCGGCTTGCTGCCTACCCTCGTCGCCGGCGCCGCCGCGACCGCCAGCGTGATCCTGGCGGCGTGGTTCCTGACTGCCGGGGTCCGGCCCATGCCGCGGCGCGGCGCCGTCCTGGCGCTGGGCGGGGCCTACCTGGCATCGGCCTGGATCCTGGGCCATGACGCCTGGGCAATGCCCGACACGGGCACGCTGGCGGCGCCATTGGCGCGGCTGCTGCTGGTGCAGGCCGCCCTGCTCCTGACGGGACTGGAGCCCCCCAAGCGCCCGGACTCGGCCGACGCCGACCAACGGGTCGAGGGCGAATTGCGGCTGGTGGAAATGGCGGGCGCGCTCGATACTCAACGCCAGATGAACGCGTTGATCTCGCATGAGCTGCGCGCGCCGCTGGCCACGATCAGCGCGGCGGCCCAGTCGCTCGACATGATTCTGTCGGGCAGCGGCGAAACCATTGACAGCCGCCTGGCGCGCATCCACCGCTCGGTCAGCCGGATGACCGAATTGATGGAGCAGTTGCTGAACCAGGACCGCCTGGGAGACCAGGCCTGGACGCCGCGCAGCGAGCAGACCGACATGGCCGAACTGGCCAGCGAGGTGGTAGCCGCCATGCAACCCGACACTGCGCACGCCTTGCGCCTGCAGAAGGGCAGCGAGCGGCTGCCGGTCTATTGTGACCGCGCCCTGACCAGCGTGGTGCTGCGCAACCTGATCCACAACGCGGTCAAGTATTCCCCGGCCAGCGAACCCATCCGGATCGAAACCGGCCTGGCCGACGGGAACGGCGTGCCGATGGCGTGGGTGGCGGTCACGGACCGCGGCCCCGGCATCGGCCAGGAAGAACAGGCCCGCATCTTCGAGCCGCGCTTCCGGCGCGCGGCGCATCGCGAAACGCAAGGCATGGGCATCGGACTGTACCTGGCGCGACGCATCTGCCAGAGCCAGGGCGGCTCGCTGGCCATGCAAAGCGAGGTAGGCGTGGGCACGCGTTTCGTCATCACCCTGCCGACCCGGCCGCCCGAGCCGGCGCCGCCGAGCCCGACGGCGGACGCCACCCGGGCCTGACGGCGCACGCGCCAGGCGGCGATGTGCGCCAGGGCATGCCAAAAACGGCAAGGCGCCACGCGCCGGCCCTAGGCCGCGAACACGTACCCCTGTCCGCGCACGGACAGCACGGGCAGCTTCAGGCCCGCGCTCTGCGCCTTGGCGCGCAGGCGGCTGACCAGCACATCGATGCGGCGCAATTCAAAGCCCCCCGGGCTGTCCGGCAGGAACAATTCGGCCAGCGCCTGCCGGCTGACCGCCGAACCGGCCGCATCCATCAGCGCCATGAGGAACGTGCGTTCCTGCGCGCTCAAGTGCAGCGACGCGCCATCGGGAGCAACCAGGATCCAGCCGCCGTCCTGCAGCGACCAGGCCGTATCGGCCGCCGCGCGCGTCTCGGCATCGACCGGCCGCGGCGCCTTGGCCAGGCGCATACGCCGGGCCAGGCTGCGAATGACCGAACTGAGTTCCAGCAGATCGACCGGCTTGGTCATGTAGACATCGGCACCGCCTTCCAGGCCGCGCACCCGGTCCTCGAGCGCGCTGCGCCCGGTCAGCATGACAATGCCCACCGGACTGAGCGCGCGCAAGCGCGTCGCCACCGAAAAACCGTCTTCTCCCGGAAGATGGGCGTCGAGAATGACGATATCGCAGGGTTGTTCCTGCAAACGGCGGTAGAACGCCGCGGCATTGTCACAGGCGAACGCCACACGGAAACCGTACCCACCCAGGCCCAACGCCAACTCCTCCCGGAAGTCCGCATCATCCTCAAGCAGGCCGATACACAGCAAACCATCTGCGCCAGGCATATTCAGAGTGCTTTTATATTGAAAATTGTCGACAAATGCCCCAGTGACAGGCATGCCATCCTGAGTGTCCCGCAGGCGACAATCTTACGACTTTTACAATGGAAACGAATGATTGCAGAGAAAAAAACCGCGATTTTTCGTCTTACTGCGCCAATTTCCTGCGTCTTCCGCACTCAAAATAGCACTTTGTCGTCAACAAACGCGCAAAACGAACATCAAGACGAACAGCTGACCTCGATGCCGCTGGCCCAGTCCGGCGGCAGGCTGGCATACTTTTCGCAGCCCGCGCGGGCCGTAAACGGATCGCGCAGCAGTGTCATGAGCGTGTCGATCTCACCGGTTTCGCCGGCCTTGGCAGCCCGGATCGCCTCTTCCGCCAGATGATTGCGCAGCACATAGAGAGGATTGACGCGATTCATGGCCGCCGCCACCTCGGCCGCCGCGCGCCCGTCCTCGGCCTGGCGCGCCAGCAGGCGGTCGAGCCAGTGCGATGCGGCGGCACGATCGATGAACAGGTCCTGGAACGGCGCGCGCTCGCCCAGCACGGCCTGCGCCAGCCGTCGCCAGGTCAGCGTGAAATCCGCCTGGTTGGCATCCATCAGCTTGAGCAGGTCGTCGAGCAGCGGTTCGTCCGCCGGCCGCCACCCGGCCAGCCCCAGCTTGGCGCCCATGCGCTCATGGAAAGCCCGCGTGAAAACGCCCTCGAACTCGTCCAGAACGGCCCGCAACGCGTCCACATCCTGCACCAGCGCATGCAGGCTGCCCCCCAGGCGGTACAGGTTCCACAGCGCGGCGGACGGCTGGCGGTTCCAGGAGTAGCGGCCCTCGGAATCGGAATGATTGCAGACATGGCCCAGGCGGAAGCCGTCCATGAAGCCATACGGACCGTAATCGAGAGTGAGCCCCAAAATGGACATATTGTCCGTATTCATGACGCCGTGGCAGAACCCTACGGCCTGCCAGTCCGCCATCAGCAACGCGGTGCGCCGCGTGACTTCGCGCAGCAGGCGCACGTAGGGCGCGGTCTGGTCCTGCGGCTCGCCCGCGGGCGCGGCGCGGCAGTCCGGGTAATAGCGGTCGATGACATAGTCCGCCAGCACTTTGAGCGCGTCCAGCTGACGGCGCGAGGACCAATGCTCGAACGAGCCGAAGCGCACGAAGCTGGGCGACATGCGCGTCACGATGGCGGCGGTCTCCACGGTTTCGCGCCAGACCGGGTCGTCCGAAGCCACCAGCGCCAGCGCCCGGGTGGTCGGAATGCCCAGGCCGTGCATGGCTTCACTGGCCAGGTATTCGCGCACCGATGAGCGCAACACCGCGCGGCCGTCGCCCATGCGTGAATACGGCGTCTTGCCGGCGCCCTTGAGCTGCAATTCCCAGCCCCCCGCCGGTCCCTGGATCTCGCCCAGCAGATGGGCGCGGCCATCGCCCAACTGCCCGGCCCAGACACCAAACTGGTGGCCGCTGTACACCGCCGCCAGCGTATCGCCCCCAGGCAACGGCTCGGCGCCGGAAAAGACGCGCAGGAACTGCGGCGTATCCAGCACGGCCGGGTCCAGCCCGATCAGCGCGGCCGCCTCGGCATTGGCATGCAGCAGCCGCGGATGGTTCAGCGGTTGCGGCTCAAGCCGTGTATAGAATGCGGCGGGCAGTGCCGCGAACGAATTGACGGCACGCAGTTCGGACAGGGAATGGGCATTCATGCGCGTTGGCTCCTGGCGGCGCGCTTGGCCGGCCGCACGTAGAAAATGGCGCTCAAGAAGAACATCGTAGACAGCAGGATCTCCCCCCCCGCCATCCACACCGACAACGGCGCCGGGTCGGACATCGCGCGCACCACGCCTTCCATCAGGTACAGCAGCGACAGCATCGACGCCCACTGATACGTATAGAGGTTGCCGCGCACGATGCCGCGCAGCGGCAGCACCAGGGGCAAGGCCTTGAGCAGCATCCAGGAGCCGCCCGGACGCAGCGGCGCCACCAGCGTTTCCCAGGTGACGCACAACACGATCAGGGCGAACAGCGACACCGAGGCCGCCAGGCGCAAGCGGGGGTTGAGTTCAGGGTTCATGCTGCTATTATCGCCTGATGAACCGCCCCGCCGAGCCCGCCGCCGCCGCGCCGGCGGCCCCCGAGTCCCCGCCCCCACGCGCATCGTGGCTGGTGCGGGTCGGGCGCGCGTTCGTCTTCACCGCGCAGCGCGCCGACGAGGAAAAGCTGCTGCAGGTCGCCTCCAGCCTCACCTTCACCACGGTGCTGGCGATCGTGCCGATGCTGGCCGTGGTGCTGTCGCTGTTCACGGCCTTTCCCGTATTTCAGGAATTCCGGATCGCGCTCGAGGACTTCCTGGCCAACAGCCTGATGCCGCCGTCCGTCTCGGACAACATCATGGAATACCTGAACCAGTTCGCCCGCCAGGCCTCGCGCCTGACCGCGATCGGCGGCGCGTTCCTGCTGGTGACGTCGCTGCTGCTCATCATGACCATCGACACCGCCTTCAACGACATCTGGCACGTGACACGGCAGCGGCCGCTGCCGCAGCGCGCCCTGGTCTATTGGGCGGTCATCACGCTGGGGCCGGTGGTGGCGGGCGCCAGCCTCTGGGCCACTTCGTTCGTGGCGCGCGAATCGCTTGGCCTGGTGAACGATGTGCCCGAAATCGTCAGCGTCGCCATCTCGTTCATTCCGCTGGTGCTGACCGCCCTGGGCTTTGCCGCCCTGTTCATGGTGGTGCCGAATCGCCCGGTGCTGTGGCGCGACGCCCTCGTCGGCGGCTGCGTCACGGCAATCGCGCTGGAAGTCATGAAATCGGCCTTCGCCTACTACCTGACGCGCTTTCCCACCTATACCGTGATCTACGGCGCATTCGCCACGCTGCCCATCTTCCTGCTGTGGATCTACCTGTCCTGGCTGGCGGTGCTGCTGGGCGCAACGCTGGCGGCCAGCGCGCCGCTGATCCGACTGGGCCGCTGGGAGTTCAACCGCTACGCCGGCGCGCCCTTCGTCGACGCGCTGGACGTATTGCGCACGCTGCGTCGCGCCCAGTCCCGCACGCCGCCCGGCTTGCCGGCCAACCTGCTGGCCTCGAAGCTGAAACTGCACCAGGACGAATTGAACGATGTCCTGGAAACCCTCTGCGACATGAACCTGGTCACGCGTACGCCGGATGACCTGTGGGTGCTCACCTGCGACGCGCGCTCGACCTCGCTGGCGCCGGTGGTCGACCGTTTCCTGCTGGACCGTGGCCAGCCGCGGGTACGCGGCGATCGCGAAATCCTGCGGGTCGCGGCGGCGGTGATTTCCCAGGAAAACGCGCCCGCGCTGGAAGAACTCTGCGGAGAAGCGCAAAATACCGGAAATGGCGTCGCCCCGGTCCTGCAGCTGGAAGCGAACAAGAAATAGCAATCAGGGCACCACCGCCCAGGAGAAACCGATGTTGAAGGTCAGCGAAATTCTGCGCGTCAAAGGAGACACGCTTTACACGGCCTCGCCGGACATGCCCGTGTCCCAGGCCGTGCAAACCATGAGCGAGCAGGATATCGGCTCGCTCGTCATCATGGAATTCGGCACGCTGGTCGGCATGCTGACGTTCCGCGAAATCATCCGCCACATGCATGCGCATGGCGGCGCCGGTGAAACCACCATCCGTTCCATCATGGACGACGCGCCGGTCAGCGTGTCGCCCAACACCAGTGCCGACGAAGTGCAGCGCCTGATGCTCGAAAAGCACGCGCGCTACATCCCCGTCATGGACGGCCCGACGCTGATGGGCGTGATTTCGTTCTACGACATGGCGCAGGCCATCGTGGCGGCGCAACAGTTCGAAAACAATATGCTCAAGGCCTACATCCGCGACTGGCCCGCCGAAAGCGCGGAATCCACGCAGTCCTGAGAGGCGGGCTGTTGCAGGGCGACGCTACGGTCTGCCCACATGCAACACCCTCCACGACGGCCCTCCATGTAAAACGCCCAGGCAGCCTTGCGGCCATCTGGGCGTTTTTGCATTCAGGCGTTGCCGTTACACGTTCAGGCGCTCGCCGGGGCCGCGGTCAACGCAGCATCGCGTTCCGGCGATGCGTGGCGCTGGCTGCGCCAGGCGTCGTAGATCAGGGCCGGATCGTTCGCGGCCAACAGCGCCGGATCCGACAACATGCGGCGCCAGCGGCGCGCGCCCGACTGGCCATTTACCAGGCCCAGCATCGGCCGCGTCATCACCCGCAACGGCACGCCTTGCGCCACCTGGCGCGCGGCATATTCCATCATTGCATCGACCACCTGGGCATCACTGGGCAGGCGCACCGACGGCCACAATTGCAATGACACCTCCGACAGCACCCGCGGCGTGTGCCAGGCCGCGCGGCCGAGCATGACACCGTCGAAGTCGGCGGCGGCGCGCACCGACTGCGCGGCATCGGCCAGCCCGCCGTTCAACACGAACACGCAGTCCGGAAAATCCCGCGCGAGCTGGCCCACCACGTCATAGCGCAGCGGCGGAATCTCGCGATTGTCCTTGGGCGACAGGCCCTTGAGTACTGCGTTGCGCGCATGCGCAATGAACACCCGGCACCCCGTGTCGTGGATCTTGCCGACGAAATCCCGCACGAAGGCGTACGACTCGTCATAGTCCAACCCCAGCCGATGCTTGACCGTCACCGGGATGTCGACCGCGTCCTGCATCGCCTTGATGCAATCGGCGACCAGATCCGGCTCGGCCATCAAGCAGGCGCCGAACGCGCCTTTCTGCACGCGTTCCGACGGACAGCCGCAATTCAGGTTGATTTCGTCGTAGCCCCACTGCCGTCCCAGCTTCGCCGACTGCGCCAGCGCATCCGGTTCGCTACCGCCCAGTTGAAGCGCGACCGGGTGTTCGGCGTCGTCGAAGTCGAGGTGGCGCGCCACATTGCCATACAACAGCGCGCCGGTAGTGATCATTTCGGTGTACAGACGCGCGCGCGGCGCCAGCAGCCGGTGGAAATAGCGGCAATGCCGGTCGGTCACGTCGATCATCGGGGCGACACACAGCCGCCAGTCGGGGGAGTCCAAGAATCACTCAGCAAAACAAGGGGATGCGCTATTTTACGGTGCTTGGCGGGATTCTGCCCGGCGGCCCCGGCCGGCGATCGTCCAGCCCCTGCCAGCCATGTGGTCTAAAATTGCGCCGCCGCCGCGTGCACGCATTGTCCGGGCGAGCCTTGCCCGCGTCCGCCCGCGTCCGTTAATCCCCTCTTTCCCTGACATCAATGGCCGTTTTCACTCCCGTATCCGACGACGACGCGCGCGCCCTGCTGGCGCAATTCGACCTGGGCGAGTTCGTCTCGCTGCGGGGGATCACGGCTGGCATCGAAAACACCAATTACTTCCTGTACACCAGCCGCGGCGAGTACGTGCTGACGCTGTTCGAGGTGCTCACGCAGGCCCAACTGCCGTTCTACATCGAGCTGATGTACCACCTGGCCAGCCGCGGCATCCCGGTGCCGCAACCCCAGACGCTGCGCGACGGCACCCGCCTGACCACCCTGCACGGCAAGCCCTGCGCCATCGTCTCGCGCCTGCCCGGCGGTTATGAACCGGCCCCCGGCGCGGCCCATTGCGCCCTGGCCGGCGCCACGCTGGCGCGCGCCCACGTGGCGGCACAGGACTTCCCCATCCAGCAGCCCAACCTGCGCGGACTGTCCTGGTGGGTCGAAACGGCGCCCAAGGTCCTGCCTTTCCTGGATCCCGGCCAGGCACAACTGCTGCAATCGGAACTGGCCGCCCAGCAGGCCGCGGCCGCCAGCCCGGCCTGGCAGGCGCTGCCCGCAGGCCCGGCCCATTGCGACCTGTTCCGCGACAATGTGTTGTTCGCCGGCACCTTCGAGGATCCGCTCATGGGCGGCATCATCGACTTCTATTTCGCCGGCTGCGACACCTGGCTGTTCGACGTGGCCGTCAGCGTCAATGACTGGTGCATCGAACGCGATACCGGTGAATTCATCCCCGAACTGGTCGAGTCCTGGCTGGACGCCTACGCCCGGGTGCGGCCGTTCACCGACGCCGAACGCCAGGCCTGGCCCCTGATGCTGCGCGCCGCCGCCCTGCGCTTCTGGCTGTCGCGCCTGTACGACTTCTATCTGCCGCGTCCGGCACAGACGCTCAAGCCGCACGACCCCCGGCATTTCGAAAGAGTGTTGCAGGCGCGCCACCGACCGGGCCTGCCGGTATTGCCGTAATCGTCATGCCCCCCATAATTGGGGGGTAGCGCGTCCCTTTTTGAGAGATCCCCACAAGAGAGCCATGCAAGCAGCATTCCTACCCGCGTCTTCCGGCTGGCAATGGGTTCGAGACGGCTTCCGTCTGTTCCGCAAGCAACCCCTGGCCATGTGTACCTGGGCGCTGGTCAACAGCCTTCTGGTCGGCTTCGCATTCGCCGCGCAGATCGTGGGGCCGATCCTGTTCATCGCGCTGATGCCGTCGATCACGCTGATGAGCCTGGCTGCCTGCAAACACGTTGAGGCTGACCGCGTCATGCTGCCATCGATGTGGGCCAAACCGCTCAAGCAGCCCGGCGTGTTCCGCAAGCTGTTCCTGATGGGACTGCTGTACGCCGCGGTCAGCCTGACCGCCGGCCTGGCGACATTCCTGCCATTTTCGGCGGCGTTCGCCGAGGGCATGCGCATAGCCTCCATCGAAAACAGCATGGAGCCCATCCTGATGGCGCTCCGCGCGCCGCTCATCATTTTCACCATCATCTACGTCGTGATAGCGGCCTTGTTCTGGTACGCGCCAGTATTGGTGGCCTGGCACGGACTGCGCCTGACCCAGGCACTGTTCTTCTCCGGTATCGCCTGCTGGCGTAACAAATGGGCTTTCCTGGTCTATGTCGCCACCTGGGTCCTGATCGCCTTGTTTCTGGACTTGTGCTCGGGATTGCTCATCGCCATCGGGCTGCCGCCTGGGTTCGCCAACATATTGCAGGTCCCGTTCACGGTCGCGGCGGCGGGCGTGTTCTATTGCAGCTTCTATCCGTCCTATACCTCCGTGTTCGGCATCAACAGTGCCAGCCCGAACCTCGACAACGGCCACGGCGCCCAGGCATAGCGCGATCCGGCGGGGCGGCAGCGCCCTGCACAGCTTCAGCACGCGCCCTTGCCGCGACACGAACGCCACGTCGATCGCATACCGCATGCCAAACGTGTGCACCGCCCGGCATGGCATCAACAGGATTCCCGACCGCTCCCCGGGCGGTCGCCGGCCCAGCAGCCCCCGCATCCGCCCCACCCAGCCCCTGACCCACAGCAGCCGCAGCCTTCCGCGCGGCAGGGGCGCTTGGCGGCTCACGCCGAACCTCGCAGCAACTGGATGGCGATGGGAAACGCCAGCACGATGAAGGTGCAGGGAAAGATGCAGCCCACCAGGGGCAGCAGCAGCTTGACCGGCGCCTGCAGCGCCAATTGCTCGGCCCGCTGCTGGCGGTCGCGGCGGCACTGCACCGCCTGCGCCCGCAATACCGGCGCCAGGCTGATACCCAGGGCGTCCGCCTGAGCCAGGGCGGCGACCCAATCGCCTACCAGCGCGCTACCGCAACGCTCAGCCATGGCACGCAGGGCCACGGCCCTGCTCACGCCCGCCCGCATCTGCGCCAGCGCGACTGCCAGGCTCTCGCGCAGCGGCCCGTCCGGACCGTTCGAGGCCGCCACCAACAGAGCCGCCGGTACGCTGAGCCCGGCCTCGACGCACAGGATCATCATGTCCAGCACAAAGGGCAGGCCGCGCTCGATCCGGCGGCGGCGCGCAGCCCCGCGCGCCCGCAACCACAGTACCGGCAGCACGCTGGCCAGCGCCCCGCCCGCCATGGCCCATGGTAGCCAGCGCGAGGAATCGACGGCTCCGAATGGGCCCTCGTGGGCACCGTTCCAGGCCTCGCCCGCCAGCATCCCCACGCCCGCCAACCCCGCTCCGGCCAATCCGGCCAGCAGGCCCAAGGCCAGGACATGTTCGGCACGAACCGCCGTCGGCAAGCCGGCCTGGGCGATCAGGCCGGCCAGGCGCGCCTGGCCCAGGTAACGCCAAAGCGGAGCACCCCAGCGCACCAGAGGCAGGCACCCAGCCATGACGATCCGCCACCACCCTGGCGTGCCGTCCGGGTTGCTCGCCGCGCGCAGCGGGATACGCAACAGCCGCCACACCATCCCGCCCGCGCCCCAGGCTGCGCCCATCATCGCCAGATACAGCCACATACCTTCCGCTCCACGCATCAGACATCGACCTGGACGATGCGCCGGATCAGCCAGAGCCCCAGGACTTCCAGCGTGGCCACCAACGCCAGCACCGCCCACCCTTGCGGCGTATGCCACAGGGGTGCCATGGCGTCAGGTTCGAGCCAATCCAGCACCGCCAGCAATAACAGCGGCAGTGCCCCCATGATCCATGCCTGCAGGCGCCCCTGCGAGGTCAACGCCCGTACCCGGCCCTGCAGGCGCAGCCGGGCCTGCAGGGTGTGGGCAATGCTGTCGAGCGCTTCGGCCAGATTGCCGCCGGTACGCGCCGCGATACGCATGGCCGCCACGACCAGGAGGGTCGATTCCGCCGGCATGCGCATGTTCAGATGTTCCAATGCCTCGTCCCAAGGCACGCCCAGCCTTTGCTCGCGCAGCATCAGGCCGAATTCCTGCGCCAAGGGTCCTCCGCCCTGGTCCACGACCCGGCGCAGGGCGGGCGTCAAGGCCACGCCGGCGCGCAGCGCCGAGGCCAGCATCAGCAACGCCATGGGCAGTTGCTGCTCGAAGCGCCGCACGCGGCGGCGCCATAGCGCCGCCGCCAGCAGACGCGGCGCACGCCACGCCGCCGCGCCCGCCAGCAAGGCGCCGGCGCCGCTGGAGGTGAGCATGAAGGCCGTGGCCGCCGCCAGACTCGCCAGAGCCACCGCCCCCACCCACAGCCGAGTCGGGTCGACAAACAGGAACAGCTCGTCAAGCCGGCCGCGCACCTCCTGGGTGTAGCGTTCACGGTAGCGTCGCAGCCCTGGCCTCAACCAGCGCTGCGACCACCACGCCAGAAGCATGACGCACACCATCGCCCCCGCTGCAGCCAGCCAGGTCATGGCAGCGTTGCCCGGTAGGCCGCGCCGGACGCAGCCCGGTCCGTGCCGAACCAGGCCACGTCCAGGTCCACCTCGGCTTCCTGCCATGCCTGCGCAAAGGAGGGCAAGATGCCGCAAGCCGAAAAACCACCCGCGCGTTCGTACCGGAACAGTTCCTGCATCTGGATACGGCCGCTCTCCACGCCGGTGACTTCGGCCACCGATGCCACTACTCGCCGCCCGTCGGACAACCGCGCCTGCTGCACGACGATGTCGACGCTGGCCGCGATGTGCTCGCGCACGGCGGCCAGCGGCAGGTCGAGCCCCGCCATCAGCACCATCGACTCCAGCCGCGCCAGGGCATCGCGCGGGGAATTGGCGTGAAGCGTGGTCAGCGAGCCTTCATGACCGGTATTCATGGCGGTCAGCATGTCAAAAGCTTCCGCCCCACGGCATTCACCGACCACGATCCGGTCCGGCCGCATGCGCAAGGCATTGCGCACCAGCTCGCGGATATCGATGCGGCCGCGACCTTCCTGGTTGGGAGGGCGCGCTTCCAGGGCCACCAGGTGTGCGTGGTCGAGCCGCAGCTCCGCCGCATCCTCGACCGTCACCACACGCTCGCCCTCGGGGATCTCCTGGGACAGCACATTCAACAGCGTGGTCTTGCCCGCTCCGGTCCCTCCTGAAACCACCACGTTCTTGCGCTGCCGAACGCAGCACGCCAGAAACTGCGCCATCGGCGCGCTGAGCGTGCCCGCCGCCACCAGATCGGCCATGGCGGGACGGCGCGCGGGAAACCTGCGGATCGTCAGGCTCGCGCCCCTGAGCGCAACAGGAGGAATGACGGCGTGCACGCGCGACCCGTCCGGTAACCGCGCATCCACCATCGGCGAACTCTCATCGATGCGGCGCCCCAGCGGGGTCACGATGCGCTCGATGACGCGGCGCACGGATTGCTCGCTGGTGAACGCGGCGGCATGGCGCCAGAGACGCCCATGACGCTCGACGTAGATCTCGTCGTGCCGGTTGACCATGACCTCGGTCACATCGGGCGCCGCCAGCAATGGCTCCAGCGGCCCCAGCCCCACGGCTTCATCCAGGACTTCGCGGCATAACGACGCATGGTCCGTGCCCACCGGCAGCCCCATGTCGTCGGCCAGTATCCGCGTCAGCAGGCGATCGGCTTCCGCGCGCAAGGCGGCGTCGCTCATGCCGGCCACATCGCGGCGGCGCAGATCGAGCGCAGCCAGCAACGCGGCATGCAGGCGACGGCGCAGGTCCAGGCTGGGCAACGGCGACGCTGGCGCGTCCGCCTGGGACTCGGGAGCCCCGGGCATGGCCTGGCCGGCGGCGGCGCTGCCGGGCGCGTCCGGATGCATCGCACGCACGCGCAGGCGGCACGGACCAATGAGGATCTCGTCTCCGGGCTGCACCGGTGCATGGCGCGTCACGCGCAGGCCGTTGACGAACGTGCCCCCCAGGGCGCCCAGGTCCTCGAGCACGATGGCAGCCGCCTCGCGCAGCAACCGCGCATGCTGGCGGCCTACCCGCCAATTGGCGATGCGCAGGTCGCAATGCGTGCCGCGGCCGATCAGCACCGGCGCCGCCACGCTGACCTTGCGCCGCGCGCGATCCTCGAAGGTCATTTCGATTTCCAGCATGGTATTACTCCTGGTTAGTGGAAGAGGAATCCTGGACAGCGTGCGACCACTGCGACCCTTCCCCGCCACGGACGCTCCAGCCCGCCGTCGCGACGGGAGCCGTTGCCAGCCGTGACGGATGTGAAAACGCGGCATCGACCAGGGCGCGCCCCCGACGCACCTGATCTGCCATGGCCGGTTCGTTGCGCGACACGATCCGGGGCGTGACGAAGATCGCCAATTCGGTTTCACGCAACTGATAGCGATGCGACGAAAACAACGCCCCAAGAATCGGAATGTCCTTCAGCCCGGGCAGGCCGCTGATGTCATCGGAGCGTTCCCGCGACAGAAAGCCGCCAATGACCAGCGTATCGCCGGAGCGCACATTGAACTCCGTCGATGCGCGGCGTGTGCGCAGGGCCGGACCGCCGGCAGCCGTCAAGGCCATGTCGACGGAACTGGCCTCCACTTCGATCAGCGAGCGGATGACGCCGTTGCGGTCTATGCGCGGCGTGATCCGCAACGACACCCCATAAGGCTTGAACAAGGTCGTTGGGTTGCCGCGCGAATCGGTCGAGACATACGGCACCTCGCCCCCCGCCAGGAAAGTCGCGCTGGCACCGCTGCGCGCCAGCAACTGCGGTTGGGCCAGCATGACGGCCTCGCCGCGCTGTGCCAGCGCGGCAATGCGGGCGGACAAGAGGGCATTCACCCCAAAATAGCCCGCTGCCGACGACACCGGCGCGGCTGTCTCGACCACCTGATCGCCGGGCCGCGCCATCCTGCCCCGCGCCCCGGCATCCCACGCCAGCGCGGCGTTCAGCCCGCCTTGTGTCACGCCATCCCAGCGCACTCCGAATTCGCGCAGGCGCGAGCTGGGAATCTCCACCACCTGCACGTCCAGCAAGACCATGTTGTCCCAACCCACCTGCCCAGTGAAATCCACAACCTCGGGATAGCGCTGCGCCAGCGCCGCCACGCGGGCCCGGTCATCGTCGGACAGGTCGTCGCCCTCGATGACGATGCGCCCTCCGACCATGGCGCTACGCGCGCCGGGGATACGCGTCAGCAAGGACTCGACCTCGGCGCGCAGGCGCGGCGCGCCCGCCGCCACCACCCTGACGTCGTAGTGCATGACGCCGGAATCTGCCCACACATGCATCGAGGACTGCCCCTCGGCCAGCGCGGAGACCACCACGTCATGGTCATCGGTGGCCATCGCACTCAACACCTGGCTGTTGCCGATGGCCACGCGCGTGACACCCGGCTGCGTGAGCACACGGCTCTCGCCGACCTGCATATCGAGAGCCTCGGCTGCCGGCCACGCCGGGAAAGTTGTCAGGCCCAGGCAAATCGCGGAAATCACCGCGCCGAATCCGATGTTCATGGATACTCCGGTTCAGGCACCACCGGGGGGGTGGCGTAGATGTCAGCAGGTTCGCCAGGTCGATCGCCGTAGAGGATCTCCACGCCCGCGCCGCGCGGGGGTTCCTGCGCCGGTCTGGCGCGCGCCAAGAGACCGGCGTCGGGCGCCGCGCTGATCGTCGAGGAATCGTCGCGGTTGCGCAGCAAAGCCGTCAGGGTTCCTGCCTGGCGGGCCGAAAGGTAGCGCAGGGCGTCGTCCGGGCCTGCCGCCAGCGTGACCTGGGCGGAACCCGTCGGGCCCTCGCCAGCGGCCAGGACACGCACGCCTTGCAGCACGGGGAAGGTGCCCTCGCGCCCCCGGGCCGGCAGCGACACGTAGACATCAATGGCATCACCCTCCCGCAGCATGCCTGCCAGGCCGCCGAGATCGGCCGCCTCCACTACGAAAGCGCGCTGTCCCGGCTTGATCCACGCGGCCAGCGACGGTGACGACGCGCGATCGGCCGCACCCAGGCAGGCCCTGAGCAGCAACTCGCCACTTGCCAGATCGGCGCCCAGTCGGGTACCCAGGACACTGTCGATCGCCCGCGGATCGAGACTGGCTGCGGGTGCCCAAGCCGCCGGTACCTCGCGTACCGCCAATTGCGATGCCTCCAGCACCGTCCCAGCCGGCAGATCCCGCGCCGCCACCAGGCGACTGACCTGCGGTGTACGCGCCGCGGCTTCCAGGTGCTCGACCCGCTGCCGCACATGCTCCCGAACCGCCCAGGCCGCGACGAGGCCGGCGGCCAGTGCCAGCAGCGGGACGGCAAGTTTGCGCAAACCCAGCAAGACGACGCGCATCATGGTTTCCACCACCGGACCCACAGGCCGCTGCCGGCATCCAGCGGCATCATCATCCACCGCAAGCGCTCGCCCCGGCGTCGCCACGACTGCCAGGCGCCGGCGCCCCCATCCTCATCGAAGCGCCACCCCTGGCGCAGCAAACGCTGGCGCAAGATCGCCTCCAACCGCGCCGGGGCCATCGGATGTTGCCAGACGCTCTCGCGAACCGTGGTGCCGCCATCCAGCACGCCGACATCCAGCTTCAGGCGCGCGGCGGGCGGCAGCCAGGACGGCGTGGGCGCATCCGGCGACTGCGCCCACGCCCGCAGCGACGACACGCTGCCCACACTGCGACCGGCCGAAGGGCTGGCCAGCAACGCCACCCAGATCGCGTCGCCGGCACGGCCGGACAGGATCGCCAACCCAGGCAGGATCAGGAGATCGCGGAATGCGGGCTGCTGACGCGACAGGGTCCGGATCAATGCCGGCACATCGACTGGCGCATCGAACACCACGGCCTGCAACGGCAGCCCGTGCAACCAAAGCCGATCGGCCAGAGGCTCGACCCGCGAACCCGTCGGGAACCGCAACGCCGCCGGAGTCGTCTCCTGCGAGGACACGAATGCCATCGGCGCCCCCCCTGCCGCCATGCCCGTCGCATTCGGCGCCATGCAAACCACTACAATCAATCCAACGATGACGCCCCTCGCACCCGCACGTCCGCCGGGTCCGGCATGACGCGCGCGACCGAACCGCCCGCCTGACAGCGCCTTCATGGGGATGTCCTCCTGTCGTTCACGCCATTGTCGGCAGGCAGCACATCGCCCCAGGCCGATAACCAGTCCCGGGACGGCGAAGGCCGGCGCCAGGGCCTATCCACGGCCTCGACCACTGGCGCAAGCATCTGCGCCAGAGACGCCGAGCCCGCCGCCACCCGCCCCCAACCCGTTGTGGACAGGCCGATACGGCGTTGCGCATCCTCATCGTCGCGGGCATTGCCCGCGCCGGCGGCGACGCCGACACGACGCGCAAGTTGGAAGCCGCCCCAGACGGCCGTCCCGCTCACCCACGCTTGGGATGTGGCCCAAACCCTGCGTGCATCCCCGCCCCACCATCCGGCCCGCCACCCGTCGTCGCCAATGTCGGCGGCCTGCTGGATGCGGATGCCTTCCGCCGGCGCCACAGGGAGTCCCAAGGCGACCGACATCGCGGTCTGGCGGCTGGCCTGCATCAGCGCGAGTGCGGTGTACTGGGCCTTGCCCATCCAGGCGACTCCCAGGAAGACCAGGACGAGCACCGGCAACATGAGCAACGCCTCGACCATGGCCTGTCCGCGTTGCCCGTAGGCGTGACGCCTCATCGCGCCCCCTCGGCCGACAGCCGCGCCTGCCAATATGGCCGGAACAGGGTCGCCAGTTCAACGGCGCCATCGGGATGCGCCGAGGGCCGCGAAAAGTAGGTCTCGGCGGTGCTGCTGGCCACGATCGCCGGGTGCTCGTCCAGGCGGGAGCCCGGCACGACGCGCTCATCCGTGCCCCGCGCTTGCATCGTGACCTGCCGCTCCAGGCGCACCGCCAGCGTGAAGCGCAGCGGCGCGGCGTCCTTCGCCACCTCGTAGTCGTCCGGCAAGCCCCGGCCGGGCCAACGCCGGGCCCCAGCCATGGCATAGGAATTGGCCAGCGGGGTACCTGTGCCGGCGCGCAAGTCCCATGTGGTCGACTGCCGTACCCAGCGCCAGAAGTCCAACTCGGTGAAGTCGGCGGGAGGGGCCGCCGTATATTCCACTTCGGATGGCGCCTCGGCATTGGGTCCGAGCACGGCGCCCCAAGCCATGCTGTATTCGCGGTAATAGCAACCCGCCCAGCGATTCTGGCGCGAAGAATGGAACGACTGCGTGTCCAGCGCGCCCCAACGTCCGTCCGCGCCCAGCCAGGTCGAGCCACGCCGCCGCAAGGCATGAGGCGCTTGCGGGCACCGCGTGCCGTTTGGCAGGGCCTTGCTCCGTGTTGCGTCGCGCCGGCCGAGGAAATCGTAGCGGCCCGCCGCCTGCTCGACCGCCGACCACAGGCCGCGACCGGGTGTCGCGGCACGCCGCCGTACATATCCCGGCCAGTCATCTTGCGACAGGTGGAATACCGGGGAATCGCCGGCCCCGAGATTGTCTCGCAGCACCTCCCGCACCCGGCGCGCGCGCGCCGCGGGTAACCCAGCCACGGCGGCGGCCGATCCTGCCGCCAACACTTCGTGCACGACGCGATCGTGTTCGGCATAAGCCCGCGCCAAACCGGCCTGCGCTTGCGGATCGTTGCGCGCCGCGCGATAGGCCTGTGCCACCTCTCGGCCGAAAAGCGCGGCAAGCAGGTGTTCAGGTGGATTGTTGCGCCGATGCTGGCCGGCCAACGTATCGGCAAACGCCATGGATGCGCCCAACGTCACCAGATGCGCCATTGCGATCTGATGGGCTACCTGCGCGCGGTTGGCGTAGGCCAGGAAATTGAGCTGGCGGGCCTGTTCCAGCGCGCCGCTGAAAGCCGCCGCATCCGTCGCGTGGATCAGGCGCGTGCGCGACTCGACCGTGCGCCCCACGCCGTACTGCATGACCAGCACGGCGGCCAGCCCTCCCAGCAACAGCAGCCCCGGCACCAGCACCTGGCCGTGCTGGCCGGTACGCCGCAATGGCCCGGCAATGTGCCGTTTCATGGCGCCGCCACCGCGTTGCCGGTGTAGGACTTGAGCGTCCGTACACCGGCCTGCCCGGCGGCCTTGCGCACTGCGGCCTGCGCGGCTCGCGACTGCGCACTGCCGTCCTCGCCCGCCAATTCGCGGGCCATGGCGGCAGTCTGTGCCCGCACGACCTGCCCAAGATATTGATAGACGGCAATCGCGGCCACCGCCACCAGCGCCACCACCACGATGTATTCCGTCATGCCCTGTCCGGCCTGACGCTTCCGGTAATCCGACACTGCCACTCTCCCCACGCGATGAATCGAGGACTCAGTGTCGGCGCTACGGCAAGGCGCCACCATTCGCGGATGCCGAGGTGGATATAGGTGTCACATCTGCCTGGCAACGCCACACCGCCTGATCGCGCCCCATCGCAAACCCGCTGCGGACAGGAACCCGGGAATTGTTGTAACCCCCTAATTTTTATCGGGTTTTCCCTATTGCCCGCGCAGAAGAGCGGCAGTAGATTGGGCTTGCCGGGCTGTCTGACACCCATCGCGTGCGAAGCCGGGCAGGAGCGCCCCAGACTCATCTCGAGCTGGGGCGCTCTTCCATTTTTCGGATCAGGCCGACCCCGGCGGCATTACAAAATCTATACACAGTCGCCCAATCCCCTCACAGCACCGTGGCTAGCATTGCGTCTTTCTGTACCAGGACCGACCGATGCTTGTCCAAGCCCCACCGCCGCGGGCCACGCGCCCCGCGCAGGGCTTCGCCCGCCACCCCGCCATCGATGCCTTGCGAGGCGCCGCAATCCTCTGCGTGGTGCTGCGGCATATGCAGATCCATATCCCCCAGGAACAGAGCCTGCTCGGCAAGATATTGCCCGCGCCCCTCTTCAACCTCCTTTTTCACAGCGGTTACTACGGCGCCATCATCTTCTTCGTGATCTCGGGCTTTCTCATCACGCGCACGTCCATCCAACGCTGGGGCCGCCTCGAGACCATCCCGTGCACTGGCTTTCTGTGGCGCCGCGGCGCCCGACTCTATCCCTGCCTGCTGCTGGTGTCGCTGCTGCTTGGCCTGCACCAAGCCGGATTGCCGGATTTCATCATCAGCGATGCAAGTCCTGGCCAGGCGGCGGCCGACGCGCTGGCATTCCGCTTGAATGGACTTGACGCAAACGTAGGCCACCTGCCGCCGACCTGGAACCTGCTGTGGTCACTGTCGCTCGAACAGGCGTTTTATCTGGCCTTTCCGCTGCTCTGCCTGCTGTCGCGACGGGTCAGCAGGCACGCGCTGGCGCTGACATTGCTGCTAGTCATGATGCTCGGGCCGTTCGTGCGCGCCCTCTCCGGTGACGACGAGATCCGGGCCCTCCACGGCTATCTGTCCGGCATGGGCGGTATCGCCATCGGCTGCCTGGCGGCGCTGTATGCCGCGCGGCCTGCATCGCGCATGAGTCACCACCGCACGCTGTTGCTGATCGGCACGGTGTTGTTCGTGCTGGTGTTTTTCCTGCGCCAGGCCACCGCCACGCTGGGGCTGACCGCCTTGGGCCTGCATATCACGGCGTTGGAAATCGGCGTTGCCTGCCTGCTGGTCGGCTGGAGCCTGCGCCCCCACTCCGCCCGCCCCGCCCTGCTGGCGCCTTTGCGATGGGCCGGCCGCAATAGCTATGAGATCTCCCTGACGCACATGTTTCCGGTCTGGTTGCTGGCCGCCGCATCGTGCCGCAGTTCCGGCGGCGTGGTCGCAACCTGGTGGCGCGCAGGCGCCTTGACCGCCGCGGGCGTGCTGGCCATCCTGCTGTCGGCGGTATTGGGGGGACTGGTGGCGCGCTGGTTCTCATCCCCCATGCGCCGCTGGTTGAACCACATCGGACCGCGGACGACCCGCTAGCGGCCGGCCCTGGCCGGAGCCAGCCGGTCCCGCGCGCGCCGCTGACGGCCTGTCCAGGGGACACCGCCGAAAAGAACCATAGGATCGGTTATCCTCCGCAGCAAAAGCTACGAGGATAACTAGAACGTGAGCAACGCTCATTCCATCGCGACCGGCAAGCTGGCGCTGGTGCTGTCCAACCGGCTGGGCGATACGCTATATCAAATGACGCTCGCCAACAACCTGCGCAAGGCCGGCCATGATCTTTCCGTTTATGGCGTGCATGGGCATGCCTTGCGCAAGTGGTTTCCGGACTTCGACATCCAGCCCTTGCCGGCGGATATCACCGGCCTGGCCGGATACGACACCATTGTGCAAATGGACCCGGACAGCCCGTTTGACGGACTCACCCGCGTCTGCCGGCGCTTCCTGAGCACCAAGGAATGGGGCAAGATCCGCGCTGCGCCGCGCAGGCACCTCTCGCCCAATGGCATCCTGGACGAATTCCGCCGCTTCGCGCTCGATGCCTTCGGCCTGACCGAATGGCAGCATGAGAATGGCTTGCGGGCGCCCGCGGGTCTGCAGGCGCGACGCCACGACAAGCGCGTCATCCTGCATCCCACGTCAAGCGAGGCCGAACGTTGCTGGACGCCCGGCAAATATGTCATCGTTGCGCGCCGCCTGCGCGCCATGGGCTACGAGCCGACCTTCGTGCTGGCTCCCTCCGAGCGCGCATTCTGGTTGCCGCTCCTGGAACAGGCCCGCGCTGGCCTGATCGAAGCCCCCACGATAGATGGCGTCGCTGCCGAGGTCTACGAATCCGGCTGGTTCATCGGTACCGATTCCGGCATCGGCCACCTGGCCTCGTGCTGTGGGCTGTCGACCGTCACCATCGTCGACCGTCCCCGCAACATGCCGCGCTGGCGACCGGCCTGGGCCGACAACATCATAGTCAAGCCATGGTGGCTGCCACTGCGTGGACTGCGCCGCAAATACTGGCGCGAGGCCACGACGGTGGCAGCGGTGATGCGCTGCTTTGGCCGCATGGTGCGCCGGCGTCGCCATTGAACCACCCGGCACTTGGCGCGCTCCCCTGCGCGGCAAACTGGAATCCGACAACCCCTCTCGCCGCGACCGCCCGCCAGGCGGTCGCTCAAGCGGTCACTTCCACCTTTCTGGCCGAGCGGGCCCGATCGATCGCTGCCTCGTAGGCGCCCAGCGTCTCCGCCATCTTTTGCGACAGCAGCAGATGGCAGTCGGCAAAGCGCCGGGCCTGGTCCGCGATCCGCGCCGCCTCCTCAGGATGCCGCCAGATGCGGCACAAATGGTCCGCGAATCCCGCCACGTCGCCCGCCGCCGCCAACCAGCCCGTCACACCAGGATGCACGATCTCGGGCAACCCGCCGACCGCGCTGGCCACCACTGGGCACCGGGCCGCATACGCTTCAGGCACCACGCGCGACCAAGCCTCGTTGATCGACGGTACCAGCACCGCATCGGCGGCATGGATGATAGCGGCGGTGTCTTCGCGATGCCCGGCGAATGTCACATGTTCGCCAATGCCCAAGTCGGCCACCAGCTCACGCAGGCGCTGGCCATACGAGAGCGTCGCGCGCGTCGGCGCCCCGACCAATAGCGCACGCGCCGGCAAGCCGCGTTGGCGCAGGACACTCACCACGCGCAGCAGATCTTCCTGGCGCTTATCGGGGCGTAGCATACCGACAGTCGCCACCACGAATGCCGCCGGATCGATGCCCAGCGTCTGGCGCGCGGCGGACCGCAACGCGAGCTTGTCCGTCCCCACGAAAAAGCCTTGGTCGGCCCACTCGCCAACGACACTGATACGGCGCTCCGCCGCAAAACCCGCCGTGACAATGTTCTGCGCCCCGCCCTCGCTAGTCGTGATGACACGATGGCAGCCCAGGCGCCATTCCAGCCGGCGGCGCCAGGACGTACGCAAAGGCCGGGAAAAGTGCCACGTGCGCACCAGCGAGCAGAGATCGCGGCATAGCGCGCTGGCCTTCGCATCTGGGGTGCCGTGCGCATCGATGACCTGGATGCGCAGGTCCTTCACGAGCTGCCGCAAGCGCAGCGCGCCGGACCACGAATATGGAGCGTTGAAGTCCATGCCGATGGCCGTCAACCCCCAATCGCGCGCCAGTTTGAAGGTTTCGCTTTGCGGTGGTGCGGCAATCGCCACGGCGTGGCCTTGCTCTCGAAGCCAGCGCGCCTGGTCCAGGACGCGGAACTCCAACCCGCCCAGGTTCGGGCCGGACAGCGTGTGCAGAATTTGCATGGGATGAAAACAGGGCGCGGCACGGCCACGCCGGGCACACAGCGATCGGCCTCGGCACCCGTACAGGAGCCGTCCTTGATACGCCGTGGCCCGCGCAACGGCGAAACCAACTGAAATATTTATTTTGTGAAATTTAGCTACGAGTCAGGAATATAGACTCGTAAATAGGGACAAATTAAGCGGAGTTTTTAACTATTGTTAAGTTATATGCAAAATTTGTAACTTTCTAATTCTTATCTTCGAGGCGTTCGCGCCTACGCCTCTTGCCCCATGGTCACCATTACAGTCCGGGAAGCAACGGCTTAAAACATGCAGGTCTTTTGCGCACAAGAAACACTCAACCGCTGGCCGCCAGCTTCGTTCACAGCTGTGATTCAGCCATCGCTCCGCTCCTGAGGGTCCGCCCTCCCCTGTCCAGCAGCGCATCCAGCAGTTCATTCAGTGGCAATGCACGCTCGAAGTACCAACCCTGCACCTTGGACACGCCATGCTCGGAAATCGCCTGCACCTGTTCGGCGGTTTCCGCGCCTTCGGCGATGACGTCGAAATTAAGCGATCTCGCCAGGTCGATGATCTGGATCGCCACCGTGCGCTTGGGGCCCTGCTCGACCATGCCTTGGGTAAACACCTTGTCGAGTTTCAGATAATCCACCGGAAACGATCCCAGATACGCCAGGCTGGAATAGCCGGTTCCAAAATCGTCGATCGCCACTCTCACGCCCAATCCACGTATGGCGTTGATCGTCTCCCGCGCATTCGCCTCCAGCAGGCCGCGTTCGGTCAACTCGATAAGCAGCGACTCCGGCGGCATGCCGGTGGCCTGCAATAGCCGCTGCACCAGACTGCGCCCCGAGCCGGACCGCACTTCGTTCGCGGAGATATTCAAGGAGACGTAGAAGCCACGCACCCGAGCGGCGATCTCGGGAATGTCCCGCGCCGCCAATTCGAACACCTGCGCCGCGATGTCTTCCGACAGGCCAAGCTTTTCCGCCTCCGGGATGAAGACATCCGGCCCGATGGGCTCCGCGCCGAACGGACGCTCCCAGCGCAACAGCGCTTCCGCGCCGATCCACTTTCCGGTGTGAATATCGACGATGGGCTGATAGGCGAGATAGAACTCGCGCTTCCTGATCGCCTTGCGCAGCAGATGCGGCAAGTCCTGCACGCGGCGCTGCCGCCAGACAATCAAGCCACACAGCATCAGGCCCGCCATGGCACCGGCCACGCCCACCACCCAGCGCATCGCGGTCAGGTTGTGCAGGTACGCGTCGCGCGGAATCGCCACCAGCGCCACGTGCTGGAACGTGCGCGACGGCGACAGCGCGACCACCGTGCCTGACATCTCCACCACGGCGGCGCGGCGGGTGGCGGCTTCCTGCAGCCATTCAGGCTGCACGTAGCCGACCCCGAAGAAACGGTTCGTGTTGCCGGGGTAGAACAAGCCCAGCGTCGCCGAGGGTTCAAGCAGGATCGCCGAACTGACCAGGTCGCCGCGGTTCAGGAAGATGGTGTAGCCGTTGCGCGATAGCGCGATATAGCGCAGATTCGGCGCGGCCGGCAGCACCACTTCCTGCCAGACACGTATGTCCTGCAGCGAGACGAAGTCAGGCGTGCCCAGATCGGTGCCGTCCAGGCTGCGCCCCAGCGATGAGCAGAGAATCCGGCTGCCGTCGGTGTAGGCGATCGCCCGCAGCAGCGGCGACTGCAGCACCAGGCGTCCCATTTCGGACTGTATGTACGAGGCGCAGGGCAGCGTGCCGCTGAGCCCCCCCAATGATCTACTCACCCCCTCCAGCTGCCGCGTCACGCTGTCGGCGCGCGTCAGCAGCGCCTCGGACAATCCCCGCGCCTGGACCTTGGCCTTTTCGACAGCAAAATGCGTGAGCAACTCCAGCCCGAAATAGATCGGTGCCGTCGCCGCGAACAGCAGGCCGGCAGCGAACACCAGCGTTGTGACAGCTTTTCCCACGCGACCAACACCTCTATCAAGTGTTTGACTATGACCGCAAGCTTTCGGATCATTATCAACGAAAATCAAACCCCGTACCTAGAGAGCGGATCTTCGCGCATTCCAATTCAACGAAGCCCCTCACCCGAAACCGCTGTAATCACAGCCCGCCCCGGGTCGCGGAACGCGATCTCGAACTGCGCGGCATGGCGATGCATTGCTGGACCGACAACGCACCCTGCACAGCACGCCTTTGCATCGGCCGCCATCCGGACCACGCTATCGGAGGCTTGAAGTGACGCGAGGCCTGCCTCAGTGCCGCGGCCGGCCTGGGCCGTGGCGGCCGGCGCACCGGTCGGATCACGGCACTCCGAGTTGTGGCGCTCCCTATGCCGGGTGATCGGCGGGGACCTGGCGATCACCGCCATGGACCGCCGGGCGGCATATCGGGGGCACGCGGCAGATCCGCTATCCATCCCCCATTGAGCGAGTCTGCCATCGCACCGGGACGCGGCGGCAACGCCGATACCGGCGATCGATCCGGATCATTTCAAGTCCGGCGACGACACCTATGGCCACAAGAGCGGCCGAACAAGTACGCAAGATCGCAGCCTGGCGGATGATCGACGCGCTTCGCGAAGCCGACGTCCTGTCACGCTTCGAATGCGACGAATTCATTCAAACTCCGCCGACAACAGAACGGGCCTCGGATTGCTCCGAGGCCCGCATGTTTCTTTGGTAGGCCCCCCGAGAGTCGAACTCGGCACCAACGGATTATGAGTCCGCTGCTCTAACCAGGCATGAGCTAGAGGCCCAGGAAACTTACTGCCCTTCCAGGAAGCTCTTCAGCTTGTCGGCCCGGCTCGGGTGACGCAGCTTGCGCAGCGCTTTAGCCTCTATTTGGCGGATGCGCTCACGCGTGACGTCGAATTGCTTGCCCACTTCTTCCAGGGTCTGGTCGGTGCTCATTTCGATACCGAAACGCATGCGCAGCACCTTGGCTTCCCGCGGGGTCAAAGAGTCTAGCACTTCCTTGACGACGTCGCGCATGGAACCATGCAGTGCGGCGTCGGACGGCGCCAGCGTCGAGGTGTCCTCGATGAAATCGCCCAGGTGCGAATCGTCATCATCACCGATCGGCGTTTCCATGGAGATCGGCTCCTTGGCGATCTTCAGGATCTTGCGGATCTTGTCCTCGGGCATGTCCATCTTCTGCGCCAGGGTCGCGGGATCCGGCTCGGCGCCGGTTTCCTGCAGGATCTGGCGGCTGATCCGGTTCATCTTGTTGATCGTTTCGATCATGTGAACCGGGATACGGATAGTGCGCGCCTGGTCGGCGATGGAACGGGTGATAGCCTGGCGGATCCACCACGTCGCGTAGGTCGAGAACTTGTAGCCACGGCGGTATTCGAACTTGTCCACGGCCTTCATCAGGCCGATGTTGCCTTCCTGGATCAGGTCCAGGAACTGCAGGCCGCGGTTCGTGTACTTCTTGGCGATCGAGATCACCAGACGCAGGTTGGCCTCGGTCATTTCACGCTTGGCCTTGCGAGCCTTGGCTTCGCCCGTGGCCATGCGCTTGTTGACGTCCTTCAGGTCCTTGAGCGGCAACACCACGCGGGTCTGCAGGTCGATCAGCTTCTGCTGCAGTTCCTGCACGGCGGGGATCTGGCGCTCCAGCGTTTCGGCGTACGGATGGCCTGCGGCCACCTCGTCGACGACCCACTGCAGGTTGGTTTCGTTGCCCGGGAACACCTTGATGAAATGCGTGCGCGGCATGCCGGCACGGTCCACACACGTGTGCAGGACCGCGCGTTCGAGCTGGCGCACTTCTTCCACTTGGCTGCGCAGCGTATCGGCCAGCTTCTCGACCATCTTGGCGGTGAAGCGAATGCCCATCAGCTCGTTCTGGATCGCCTCTTGCGCGCGCACGTAGATGTCCGACTTGTAGCCGTCCTTCTCGTAAGACAGGCGCATCTTGTCGAACTGCTTGCCGACCTCGTCGAACTTGGCCAGCGCCTTAACACGCAGGTCTTCCAGCTGCTTGCTGGACATGCCGCCGGCGGGGCCGTCATCGCCTTCATCCTCGTCGGCGGTGACACCGGCACCAGCGTACTCTTCGCCGTCTTCCGGATCGACCAGGCCGTCGACCACTTCGTCGATCTGCGCCTGGCCTTCACGCACGCGCATGACGTGGGCGAGGATTTCGTTGATGGTGGTCGGGCAGGCGGAGATGGCCATGACCATGTGCTTCAGACCGTCTTCGATGCGCTTGGCGATTTCGATTTCGCCTTCGCGCGTGAGCAGCTCCACCGAGCCCATTTCGCGCATGTACATCCGCACGGGATCGGTGGTGCGACCGAAGTCGGAATCCACGGTGGTCAGCGCAGCTTCGGCTTCGTCCTCGACGTCGTCGTCGTTGGAGGCCACCGGCGCGTTTTCGCTCATCAGCAGCGTTTCGGCGTCGGGGGCCTGGTCATAGACCGCGATACCCATGTCGCTGAAGGTGCTGATGATGCCGTCGATGGCTTCGGCGTCGACCAGATCGTCAGGCAGATGGTCGTTGATTTCGCCGTAGGTCAGGTAGCCGCGGTCCTTGCCCAGCTTGATCAGCTGCTTGAGGCGGTTGCGACGCGCTTCGTATTCCTCGGCCGAGACGGGACCGCGGGCGATCAGATCCTTGGGATCCGCCTTGCCGCGCTTGCCACCGCGCTTGGGCGGCTTCAGGTCCGGCAGGACTTCGCCTTCGCCGTCCATGGTGTCGTCGAAACCATCGGAATCGTTGTTGGCATTCTTGGCCGGGCGCCCCGGGCGACGGCCGCTGGGGGCCGGACGCGCGCTGCCGACCAGGTCGGCCAGCTTGTCCTCGGCCTTCTTGGCGCGAGCCTTCGTCACCTTCTCGGGCTTGTCGGCTACCGCCGTCTTGGTGGCCGCCTTCTTGGCGGCAGTCTTGGCGGCAGGCTTGGCGACCTTCACCGCCGTCTTGGCGGGCGCTTTTTCCGCCGCCATGCTCACGACGCGCTTGGCCTTGGCGGCCGGAGTGTCGGTGGCGTCAATTGCAGAGGAGGATTTGCCGGTGGATTTGGTCATAGTCGCTTCCGTGGTCGTCGCAACCCGTTCGGGCATGTTGCACCGCATGACATCACCACCGGGCAACGGGCCCGGCGCGGCGTCCATACGGGTAAATCAGGTGAATCGGCGGAAACCCTGCGGCTGCGTTGGTCGCAGCACCAGCTCTCGCGAGCCCGCCTGGCGCCCTTCCGGTGCAATACCGGGCGAACGCCTGACGTACATGGCCTCATCCCGCGGCGGGTCTCGGGCGTCGAGGGGGGGCTGCCTGCCTATAAATAGGCGTTGCTTGCCTGTCGGGCCTTGCCCTTGGCAGCTAGATAGACACAGCACCCGAGCCTCCGACGCGACGCGAGAACAACCGCCGCCGGACTGCGTGATTCACCGCTCAGCTATATTAATTAACTATGTAACAAGTTTGACGCACAGATCCGCTTTTTTTCGCTGGTACCCAGGGTGGCTTCGCACCCCGCAGGTTCCCACCAGGGACCCCGTCTCCAACCCGGCAAAAACTTCAACCGATCCGTCCGTCAAACCCTAAAACAATTAGATTCCCGCAACGAAAATAGATTCCGTACGCCGTAAAAAGGATTACGCCCTTAATTTCCGCCTTGGGTTTTTGCCTTGGGTTTCTGCCTTGGGTTTTTGCCTTAGGTTCTTCCCTGCGCCCGGCTTCTCGTCAGGGCACCCCCAATTCACCAACCTCCGGTGAGACATCGACCTTTCACGGCGGAAAACCCTTGATTTTACCGCATTTAGCGTATCCCGGCACCCTTGAGCACTTGCATACGGCTGGACAGCTCCAGGTAGCGCTTCCGCGCCTCCTCGGAGGCCAGGCCTGCCGCCGCCAATCGGGCCATTTCCACCTTGGCGGAATCGAACTCGATACGGCGCAGGGCATCATCCCATTCCGTCTGCGGATCCGGCAGATCTTCCTGGGACAGGATATCGGCCCGCAAGCCCTTGAGCACCGTCGCCAAGTCCGAATCCGGCTCAGCCGCCTCCAACAGGGCTCCCACATGACGCGCACCACTGGATTGGGCCAGCATGATCAGGTCCCGTACCAATCCTAGATGGGGGCCGTTATCGATGACTTCAAGCTGCTGGTCTCCCATCGAGTCCACCAGTTCCGGATGCGCCAGCAGCAAGCCCAACAGGCGCTTGGCCAGCGATGGCATGGTGCGGCGCCCTTCGAAGCCGCCAATGTCGTCACGCCGGCCCTTCCAGTTGCCCTTGCCGCCCTTCCAGTCGCTCTTGCCCTTCCAGTCGCCCTTGCCCTTCCAATCCGCCTTCCCTTTCCAGCCCTGCTGGCCGCCGCCGGCGCTCCAGCCGCTAGCCTGCTCGCCCGTCGGCGCGCCAAATTGGCCATAGTCGGCGTATTCGCCGTCCTCGGCCGGGATGTCGTGAAAATCGTGACCGCTGAAATCGTAACCGGCCTCCGGCGGACCGCCGTCTTGCGGCACCGCGGCAGCGCCGCCAGTTTCCGCGAGCGCCGGCCTGGCGGGCGCGCCAAACGGCTTGGCCGGCTGCTGCGCCAGGACCAGGGCCATCTCTTCCGGCGTCAGTTGCACCAGCTTGGCCATTTCGCGTTCGATCTGCACGCGCAGCGCGCATTCGGGAATGGTGGCCAGCAGCGGCTTGGCCTCGTGCAGGCAGCTGGCGCGTCCCTCGGCCTCGTCCATGTTGTGGCGCGAGGCCAGCTCGTCCAACAGGAAGCGCGACAGTGCCACCGCCTCGCCCAGGCAGGCACGGAAGGCCTCGGCGCCAAGCTCGCGCACGTACGAATCCGGATCGTGCTCGGTCGGCAGGAACAGGAAGCGGATGGCGATATCGTCGCGCAGCACCGGCAGGCATGCCTGCAGCGCACGCCATGCGGCGCGGCGACCGGCGCCGTCGCCGTCAAAACTGAAGATGACCTTGTCGCTGGCGCGCAGCAGCTTCTTGACGTGGTCTGGCGTGGTCGCGGTACCCAGCGTCGCCACGGCGTTGGCGATGCCCTGCTGCGCCAACCCCACCACGTCCATGTAGCCTTCGACCACGATGACCTGGCCTTCCTGGCGGATCGCCTGGCGGGCTTCCCACAGGCCATACAACTCCTGGCCCTTGGAAAACAACGGGGTTTCCGGCGAATTCAGGTACTTGGGTTCGCCCTTGCCGATGATGCGGCCGCCAAAGCCGATCAGGCTGCCACGCGCATTGCGGATCGGGAACATGATCCGCTCGCGGAAGCGGTCATAGCGGCGCCCGTCCTCCGACTCGATGACCAGACCCGATTCCACCAGGGTGGGATCTTCATAATTGGGAAAAACCTGCGACAGGCCGTGCCGGTCCGTGCCGGACCAGCCCAAGCCGAAATGCGCCGCGATCTCGCCGGTCAGACCGCGCTGCTTCAGGTAGCGGATCGCCGCCGGCGACGCGCGCAACTGCTTCAGATAATGGGCCTGGGCGGCGTCCAGCACCTGCGTATGGCGGGACTCCTCGGCCTTGCGGCGCGCGGTTTCCTGCTGCTGGCGGGGACTGCGATTTTCTTCGGGGACCGTCATTCCCGCCGAAGCCGCGAGCGTGCGCACGGCTTCGGGGAAACTGGCGCCCGTGTGTTCCATCAGGAAAGTGATGGCGCTGCCATGCGCTCCGCAACCGAAGCAGTGATAGAACTGCTTGGTGGGGCTGACAGTGAACGACGGACTTTTTTCGTTATGAAAGGGACACAGGCCAAGCAAGTTGGCCCCACCCTTTCGCAACTGCACGTACCGCCCGACTACATCGACGACGTCGACCCGGGCGAGTAGTTCCTGGATGAATGATTCTGGAATCAATAGATTCGGGAATCAAAAATCAATACAGGCGCGGGGGCAGTTGCTGGCTACGGATGCGCTTGTAGTGACGCTTCACGGCGGCGGCGTGCTTGCGCTTGCGCTCGGCCGTGGGCTTCTCATAGAACTCGCGCGAACGCAGCTCGGTGAGCAAACCGGTCTTTTCGATAGTGCGCTTGAAGCGACGCAGAGCGGCTTCAAACGGTTCGTTTTCCTTCAGTCGAACGATAGGCATAAAGTGATTGGCCTGCTTGTAGGGTAACAAAAGTTGATGACAAACCTGGCTTGCTTACCAGCAACGCCACGGGGTTCCCGACGGCGAACCGCCTGTCAGCCCAGGCCGCAGACCATGCATACGCGAATATAGTAATCGGGCATGCCCATCCGGGCCAAGGGATCCGCGCACCCTAGCCCGGGGCACACCCGGGCAACTGATTGCTTATCCCTCGTTTTCCGCTTCCAGGCGCCAACGCCAAGAGCCTTGCAGCGCTAAATTCGGCTGGCTGTTTCCGTTACCCGTAGACTACCCAGAGAGTAACAAGCCAAGTTCGGTTTAGCGATAACCAGCGATTCTAGCATGGTCATGGCCATTTTGACTACCGAATGGGACCGTCCGGAACAACACCTGCATACGTTCCGGCCAGGCCGCGCATGGACGGCCTGGCCCGCCGGACAACCCGTCCCCAATGACTTCAGCCCTTGGATCCCTTGCGGATCCATGCTTCCAACTGGTGCGGACGCAGGCTGTCGTAGTCTTCGAAGGGTTGGTGGATCCAGGGGTTGGTCGGCAGCTTGTCGACGTAATAGTCGGGCTGCGCCTGGGAATGCCCCTTCCACCACAGCACGGCGCTGCGCAGTTCGGTGATGTCGGCGAACTGGCTCTTGAGGTGGTCATACACCTTCATGAAGGTCTTGCCGGTATCGACCATGTCGTCCACCAGCAACACCCGCCCGGACAGCGTGCCGCGCGTGATGGTGATGAACTGCGCAATATCCATGTCGCCCTGCTTGGTGCCGGCGGCCTCGCGGTAGCTGCTGGTCGCCAGAATGCCCAACGGCACATCGAAAATGCGGGACATGACGTCGCCGACGCGCATGCCGCCACGCGCCAGGCACAGAATCTTGTCGAACTCCCAACCGGACTGATGCACCTGCAAAGCCAGGCGCTCGATCAAGCGGTTGTAGTCGTCCCACGTCACCCACAGATGGCTATCGTCACTGGTTGGCGCGCTCATAGGCAAGGATCTCCTGCGTAAAAATACGAAAAGGCCGCCGCCGGTATGAGACCGGCGGCGGCCTTGCGAATAATAACCCGATGTCAGCCCTTCAGGGGATGACGCAGCACAATGGTTTCGTTGCGGTCGGGGCCGGTGGACACCAGATCTATCGGCACGCCGCAGACTTCGGCCACGCGCTCCAGGTAGCGGCGGGCGGCCTCGGGCAGCTTGTCGTACTCGGTGATGCCGACAGTGGATTCGCTCCAGCCCGGCAGCTCTTCCAGCACCGGCTGGGCTTGCGCCACGGCGTGCGCACCGTACGGCAGCACGTCGCGGAATTCACCGTTGACGCGATAGCCGACGCCCAGCTGGATGGTTTCCAGGCCGTCGAGCACGTCCAGCTTGGTGATGCACAGGCCCGTGATGCCGTTCAGGCGCACCGAACGCTTGAGGGCGGCGCCATCGAACCAGCCGCAGCGGCGCGGACGGCCGGTGACCGAGCCGAATTCCTTGCCGATGGTGGCCAGGCGGGTGCCGATCTCGTCGACCAGTTCCGTCGGGAACGGGCCCGAGCCGACACGCGTGGTGTAGGCCTTGGTGATGCCCAGGACGTAGTCCAGCGACTGCGGACCAACGCCCGCGCCAGCCGAGGCGGCGCCGGCGACGCAATTGCTGCTGGTGACGAACGGGTACGTGCCGTGGTCGACATCGAGCAGCGCGCCCTGCGCGCCTTCGAAGAGCAGGCGCTTACCTTCCTGCTGCATGGCGAACAGGGTGCTGGAGACGTCCGCCACCATCGGCGCGATGGCCGGCGCCAGCGCCATGGCCTGATCGCGCACTTCGTTGGCCGACACCGCTTCGGCGCCCAGGTACTGGGTCAGCACGAAATTGTGGTAATCCAGCACTTCGGCGAGCTTCTCGTCGAACAGCGCGGGGTTGAACAGGTCCTGCACACGCAGCGCGCGGCGGGCAACCTTGTCTTCGTAGGCCGGACCGATGCCGCGGCCGGTGGTGCCGATCTTGCCATCGCCCTTGCGCGCTTCGCGGGCCTTGTCGACGGCCACGTGGTACGGCAGGATCAGCGGGCAGATCTCGGAGATGCGCAGGCGCGAGCGCACGTCCAGGCCGGCGGCCTCGAGCTCTTCGATTTCCTTGAGCAAGGCCTCCGGCGACAACACCACGCCGTTACCGATGAAGCAGGTGACGCCGGGATGCATGATGCCGGACGGGATCAGGCGAAGAATCGTCTTCTTGCCATTGATCCACAGCGTATGGCCGGCGTTGTGGCCGCCCTGGAAGCGGACCACGCCCTGGACGGATTCCGCCAGCCAGTCAACGATCTTGCCCTTGCCCTCGTCACCCCACTGGGTGCCGATTACGACTACGTTCTTGCTCATGTTACGAATCAATATCGAGTTTCTCGGGAAATCCGGAAATCTCCCCGCGGCCCTCTCGTTGCCGAGAGGGAGTTAGTCACAGCGTTCTGACCGTCCAGGCGCCATCCTGCAGCGCCAGCTCGCGATCGCAAACGAATTCGTCCTGATCCTGCTCGTGACCGGGCAATACCTGAACGACGATTTCCCCTGACCGGCGCAGGCGGCGCACCGCCTCGGCCAGGGCGGGGGCCTGCCCCCAGGGCGCGCGAACCGCACGCGCCCGTTCCGCCGGCGGCAGACCCGCCGCCAGCTTGCGTAAATCCAGACTGAAACCGGTGGCCGGACGCGCGCGCCCGAAGGCCAGGCTGACGTCGTCGTAGCGACCGCCGCGCACCAGCGCGTCGCGCCAACCTTCGGCGTACAGCGCGAACTTGATGCCCGAGTGATAACCGTAGCCATCGACATCGGCCAGATCGACACCGATATCGACGTTGGGCATGCCATCGACCAGCACTTGCAGCGCGTCCAGCGCCGCCACCACACCCGGCAGCAGCGGCAGGTCGTGGCGAGCGCGCTTGAGCACGTCGGGACCGCCATAGAGCTTGGGCAGCAATTGCAGCGCCTTCAGCGTCTCGGCGCGCATGCCAGGGGTACGCGCGGCCAACTCGGTCAGGCCAGGCACGTCTTTCTCGCGCATCAGCCGGATGACGTCCTGCGACACCTCGGCGGCGGCCGGATCGGCTTCGACGATGGCCCGCAGCACGCCCGGATGGCACAGCACCAGGCGCGGATTGCGCACGCCGGCGATGGCCACGGTTTCCAGCACCAACTGCACGATTTCGAGGTCGGCCTCGAAACCCGCATGGCCGTAGATTTCGGCGCCGATCTGCAGCAACTCGCGGCTCGACAGCAGATCCGCCGGGCGCGCGTGCAGCACGTTGCCGCAATAGCACAGGCGCGTCACGCCAGCGCGGTTCAACAAGTGCGCATCGATGCGCGTGACCTGGGGAGTCATATCGGCGCGTACGCCCAACGTGCGGCCCGACAACTGGTCGACCAGCTTGCAGGTGCGCAGATCCAGATCGCTGCCGGTACCGGACAGCAATGAATCGATGTACTCGACCAGGGGTGGCGCGACCAGCTCGAAGCCGTAAGTACGGTACAGATCGAGAAGTTCGCGGCGCAATTCCTCGATGCGCCGGGCCTCTGCCGGAAGTACGTCGGCAAGGCTCTCGGGCAGCAACCAGTTACCCATGAATGTTTACCTGAATAACGCCTAGAGATGCGTGGGCGTCGCCCAAACGAAAAAGCGACTGAGGGGGCGTAAGCCCGCTCAGTCGCTGCGGAATGTTTTCTAGCTTACGCGGTATTGTACATGGTTCAGCCCGCGGCGCCAGTCGGGGTGTCCCGTGGCGCCAAGCCGTCCCCCATTGCCCCGAAGCCGGAGCCGGCTTGGCCCGACGCCGGCGCCGGACAGAAAAAAGCCCCTTGGGAAACCAAGGGGCCGTCGGTGCGTGACCGCCTTTATTTGGCCGGCACGGTGACCGGCGCCAGGGCCTGGCCCGCCGGGTCCTTCAGGAACTGGAAGAAGCTGGAGCTGGGGTCCACCACCAGCACGTCGCCCGGCTTCGAGAACGAAGCGCGGTAGGCTTCCAGGCTCTTGTAGTACGTGTAGAACTGCGGATTCTTGCCGTAGGCCTGCGAGTAGATCGCGGCGGCCGCGGCATCACCTTCGCCCATGATGGTCTGGGCCTTGGCGTAAGCCTGGGCCACGATGACTTCACGCTGGCGGTCGGCTTCGGCGCGGATCTTCTCGCCCTCGGCGGCGCCGATGGAACGCAGCTCGTTGGCGACGCGGGTACGCTCGGCCTCCATACGACGATAGACCGACTCCGAGATCTCGGGCGCGAACTCGATGCGGCGCAGGCGCACATCGACGATCTGCACGCCCAACGGCTCGGCGCGCTTGGCGACGTTGGTCAGAATTTCGGCCATGATCTTGTCGCGTTCGGTCGACACCACTTCGCGCACCGTGCGCACGTTGACCGAGGCGTTCAGGGCGTCGCGGATCTGCGCCTGCAGGCGCTCTTGCGCGGCGCGCTCGTTGCCACCGAAGGTCACGTAGTACAGGCGCGGATCGGCGATGCGCCATTTGACGTACGAGTCGATCAGCAGGTTCTTCTTTTCGGAAGTCTGGATGCGCTCGGCCTCGTTGGTTTCGATGGTCAGGATGCGCTTGTCCAGCGTCACCACGTTCTGGAACGGCGGCGGCGCCTTGAAGTACAGGCCGGGCTCGCTGATGACCTTGCGTACCTCACCGAGCGAGAACACCAGGGCGTAGTCGCGCTCGCGCACCACGAATACGCAGGAAGACAGGGCGGCCAGCACGATGAGCAGGCCAACCAGGATGGGCATAAGACGTTGCATGATCAGAAATCCTCCGGGTTAGCGCGACGTACGGTCGCGGGGCAGCGAGTTGCTATTGCTGCTGCCGGAGGGTTGCGGAACCGGCGCCGCGCTGCCTCGCAGCGGCGCCTGGAGCGGCGGACTGACCAATGCAGGCGATCCCGGGTTGCCCACCGTGGACTTGCCGGCATCCTGGGCGGCCAGATGCATGATCTTGTCCAAGGGCAGATACAACATGTTGTTGTTGCTCTTGGTGTCGACCATGACCTTGCTGGCGCGCGTGAAGATGTCCTGCATGCTTTCGAGGTACATGCGCTGGCGCATGACCTGCGGCGCCTTTTCGTACTCGGCCAGGATGCTGGTGAAGCGCGCGGTATTACCCTGCGCGTCGCCGGTCACCTTGGCGCGGTAGCCCTCGGCCTGCTCCAGCATGCGCGACGCCTGGCCACTGGCCAGCGGCACGACCTGGTTGGCATAGGCCTGGCCTTCGTTGATCTGGCGTTCGCGATCCTGGCCCGCCTTGACGGCGTCGTCGAACGCGGCCTGCACCTGTTCCGGCGGCTGCACGTTCTGGATGGCGACGGTACTGACCTGCACACCGGTCTGGTAACGGTCGAGGATCTGCTGCATCAGCGCCTGGACCTCGCTGGCGACCGTGGTACGGCCTTCGTACAGCACGAAGTCCATGGACTGCTTGCCGACCACTTCGCGCATGGCGGTTTCGGACGCCTGGCGCACGGAGTCGTCCGGGTCGCGGGTCATGAAGAGATAGTCGGGCGCGCCATCGGCACGCAGGCGGTACTGCACGACGAACTGCATGTCGACGATGTTCTCGTCCGTCGTGAGCATCAACGCCTCGGGCAGCACCTTATTGCGGGCGCCGCCGCGGAAACCGACCTCGAACGTGCGCAGTTGCGACACGTTGACGATTTCATGGTTCTGGATGGGGTACGGCAGGCGCCACTGGAAGCCGGCTTGCGATGTGCTCTTGTATTTGCCGAACTGCGTGACGACGGCGACTTGGCCTTCCTGGACGATGTAGAAACCGCTGGCCGCCCAGATGCCGACCGCGACCAGGGCGATCACCCCCAGCCCGATGCGCGCGCCACGCGGCGACGGCGGCGTCATGCCACCGCGATTGCCACCGGGGCGGTTATTGCCGCCCCCGCCCTTGCGACCGAACAACGATCCGATGCGATTATTGAAATCGCGCCAGACCTCATCGAGGTCGGGCGGACCGTCTCCGTTGCCCTGGGGTCGCTTGGGCGGCTCGGAGCCATTGTTGTTTCCACGACCCCAGCCGGGGTCATTCAGATTGAAGAGTTTGATAATTCGCGGCATTGTTTCCCACAATCTGTCCGGTCTCCGCAATTGCCCCGCGCAACGCATCCAAACCGGCGCGCTCGGTGGCGCTTACAAATACTCGCGCAATCGTACCATGGGCGTCACGCTCCGCCCGGGGTTCCAGGCCAGCGCGGTCGATCTTGTTATATACCAGAATGGTGGGAATCGCGGCGGCACCGATTTCGGCCAGGACCTTGTTGACCTCGAATATCTGCTCGTCGCGCTGCGGGCTGGCGGCATCGACCACGTGCAGCAGCAGGTCCGCGTGCACGGTTTCTTCGAGCGTGGCGCGAAACGCGGCGATCAGATCGTGGGGCAAGTCACGGATGAAGCCCACGGTATCGGATACCACCACATTGCCTGCGCCTTCGATCCAGATACGGCGCGTGGTCGTATCGAGCGTGGCGAACAACTGGTCGGCGGCGTAAGTGTCGGCCCGGGTCAGGGCATTGAACAGAGTCGACTTGCCGGCGTTGGTGTACCCCACCAGCGACACCGACAAGGCGCCGCCGCGCGCGCGGGCGCGCCGCTGCGTGACGCGCTGGCGCTCGACCCGGTCCAGGCGCTCGCGCAGCGTCTTGACCTTGGCGCCGATCATGCGGCGGTCCATTTCCAGCTGCGATTCCCCCGGGCCGCGCATGCCGATACCGCCGCGCTGCCGCTCCAGGTGGCTCCACATGCGGGTCAGGCGCGTGGCAAGGTGCTGCAACTGCGCCAGTTCGACCTGCAGCTTGCCTTCGTGGCTTTTGGCGCGCAGCGCGAAAATATCGAGAATGAGCGCAACGCGGTCCACCACGCGCAAATTGAAGGCGCGCTCAAGGTTGCGCTGCTGCGCCGGGGAAAGCGGCTGATCGAACAACACAATGTCGGCCAGCAATGCCTGGGCCATGGCCACGCCTTCGTCGGCCTTGCCGGAACCGATGAAGAACTTGGCATCGGGACGGTCGCGGCGAGCGGTGAGCGTGCCGACGATTTCCGCGCCAGCGCCCTTGGCCAGCATGGCGAATTCCTCGGCATGGGCGGCGAAATCGGGATCACCCAGATCCACGCTGATGATCAGTGCGCGCATACATGCACCATTTTGGAGCCAAAGCGAAAATGCCCGCCGACGTCAACCGTCTGGCGGGCAATAAAAGGTACTGCGGGAGCGAGATTATTCAGCAGGGACTTCCACCTGGAAATTTACGGCGCGGGCGGGAACAACGGTGGAAATGGCGTGCTTGTAGACCATTTGCGTGACCGTGTTACGCAGCAGCACCACGTATTGGTCGAAAGATTCGATTTGCCCTTGAAGCTTGATGCCGTTCACGAGGTAGATCGACACGGGCACATGATCCTTGCGCAGCGTGTTCAGGAACGGATCTTGCAGAGTTTGCCCTTTATTGCTCATTGGCCAGGCTCCATTTGTTTGTTATTGAGTGATGACGCGCTTTTCACAGGTGGGGCACGCCGAAATATGTACTCTACAGGGTTTTCCCGGCCCGTGCCACTTGTGTCGGATGCAAAAGTTGACACCAGAGTTTTCCGCCGGAAAAGCCCTTCAGCCGCGGTTCAGATGACCTGCGCGAGCGCCTCCAGAAGCAATTCGCACTGTGCATCCGTGCCCACTGTAATACGCAGGAACTGGTCTATGCGCGGCTGGCGGAAATGGCGCACGATGATGCTGCGTTCACGCAGGCCGGCCGCCAGTTCGGCGGCATCGCGCGAAGCGTGCCGGGCGAACACGAAATTGGCGCTGGACGGCAGCACCTCGAAGCCCAGCGCCTGCAGCCCGGCCGTCATGCGCGCGCGGGTCTGGATCACCGCCTGGCGCGTCTGCTCGAAGTACTCGACGTCCTCGAGCGCGGCCACCGCGCCGGCCGAGGCCAGGCGATCCACAGGATAGGAATTGAAGCTGTTCTTGACCCGCTCCAGGCCATCGATCAGTTCCGGACTGCCCACCGCGAAACCGACCCGCAGACCGGCCAGCGAACGCGACTTGGACAACGTCTGGATCACCAGCAGGTTGTCGTACCGCGCCGTCAGCGGGATGGCCGATTCAGCGCCGAAATCGACATAGGCCTCGTCCACCACCACCACGCAGTCCGGATTGCCCGCCACTATGCGCTCGACTTCGGCCAGCGTCAGCGCGCGGCCGGTGGGCGCGTTCGGATTGGGGAAGATGATGGCGCCCGCCTGGTCATGACGGCCCGGCAGATAGTCTTCGACGTCGATGCGGAAATCATCGGTCAGCGGCAGGGTCTGGTAGTCGATGCCGTACAGGCCGCAGTAGACGGGGTAGAAGCTGTAGGTAATGTCGGGAAAGCGCAGCGGGCGCTCGTGCTTGAGCAGCGCCAGGAAGGCATGCGCCAGCACTTCATCCGAGCCATTGCCGACAAAGACGTTGGCCGGCGCCACGCCCACCGCCGTCGCCACCGCCTGACGCAGGCGGTCGGACGACGGATCGGGATAGAGCTTGAGGGTATCGTCGCACGCCGCACGGATCGCCTCGAGCACCTTGGGCGACGGTCCATGGGGATGCTCGTTGGTGTTCAGCTTGATGAGGTTCTGAAGCTTGGGCTGCTCGCCCGGGACATACGGACTGAGCGTCCCGACCACGGGACTCCAGAAACGGCTCATGGATCAGCTTTCCTGCGCGTAGGGGTTGTGCGAAGACTTGAATTCGATCCGCAGCGGCGTGCCGGCCAGATCGAAAGCATTGCGGAAACGGGTTTCCAGGTAGCGGCGATACGAATCGGGCACCGCGTCTAGCGCGTTGCCGTGGATCACCACCAGCGGGGGATTCTGGCCGCCCTGGTGCGCATAACGCATCTTGGGACGGAAAATGCCCTTGCGCGGCGGCGGCTGCTGCTCGACGGCGGCCTGCAACTCGCGCGTCAGCTTGGGCGTGGACAGCTTGGCGAAGGCGGCGGCATGGGCCGCGTTGACCGACTTGAGCAACGGCTTGATGCCCTGCCCGCGCAGCGCCGAAATGGTGTGCACGCGAGCGAAAGACAGGAAGCGCAGCTTACGCATGAATTCGCGCTCGATGCGTTCCTTTTCCTCGCCGTCCAGGCCGTCCCACTTGTTGATGGCCACGACCACGGCGCGTCCGGTCTCCAGCACGAAGCCCGCGATGTGGGCGTCCTGTTCGGAGATCTCGGTCTGCGCGTCCAGCATCAGCAGCACCACGTTGCTGGCCTCGATGGCCTGCAGCGTCTTGATGACCGAGAACTTCTCGACCGCCTCGAACACCTTGCCGCGCTTGCGCAGGCCGGCGGTGTCGATCAACGTGTAGCGACGGCCGTCGCGCTCGAAATCGATTTCGATGGCATCGCGGGTGGTGCCGGGCATGTCGAACGCGATCACCCGCTCTTCGCCCATCAGCGTGTTGATCAGCGTGGACTTGCCGACGTTCGGACGCCCCACGATGGCCAGCTTGATGCGGTGGTCGTGCTCGCCCTCTTCGACCGGCTCTTCCTCGGCCGGCGGTTCGGCCAGGTCCTGCAGTGCGAGCTCGATCAGGTCGACGATGCCGTCACCATGCGCCGCCGAGATGGGATAGGGTTGCCCCAGGCCCAGCTCGTGGAACTCGGCGATGGATGTGCCGGCCGCCATGCCTTCGGCCTTGTTCACCGCCAGCAGCACGCGCTGCTGGCCCGATTTGCGCAGCAGCGTGGCGATTTCGTGGTCATGCGCATTGAGACCAGCGCGCGCATCCACCAGGAACACGACGACGTCGGCCTCGGCGATGGCCTGGCGCGTCTGGCGCGCCATTTCCAGCAGGATGCCGTCCTTGGCAACCGGCTCGAAACCGCCCGTGTCGATGACGATGAACGGGATCTCGCCCACCCTGCCCTCGCCGTAATGGCGATCGCGGGTCAGGCCGGAAAAATCGGCCACCAGCGCGGCGCGCGATCGCGTCAGGCGGTTGAAAAGGGTCGACTTCCCCACATTGGGACGGCCGACCAGGGCAACGACAGGCTTGAAAGACACGGTGTAAGGCTTTGTTCTTAAGAGTTTAGTTGGTGCCGATCAGGACGAGATTGCCATTGCCCGTCTGGACCAGCACACCTTGGGACGTCGTCTGCGGCGGCGACACGATGGCGCCGCCCCCGACGGACAGGCGCGCCATCAGGCTGCCGTCACTGCGCGACAGGAAATGCACGTAGCCGTCCAGGTCGCCGACCGCGAGCGCGCCGCCCAACAGGGCCGGCGCGGTGAGCTGGCGGTTCTTCAGCGCCGCCTGCTTCCAGACGTTGCCGCCGTTGTCGAGCGCGAAGGCGTTGACCACGCTGTTCTGGTCGGCCGAATAGGCAAAGCGCTGGTCCAGGGTCATGCCGCTGACGCTGGAGAAGTCCTTGGCCCAGATCGGACGGCCGCCGGCCGTGACGTCAAAGCATACGATACGCCCTTGGTAGGCCACGGCGCAAAGCAGGTTGCCGGCGATGCGCGGCGCGCCCACCACGTCGGTCAGGCGCTCCAGGTCGCTGGCGCCGCGCGGGGTGGCCACGGTGCCTTCCCATTGCACGTTGCCGCTGTCGGAGGCGATGGCCAGCATCTTGCCGCCGGGCAGGCCGGTGATGACCAGGCCTTCGGCCAGCACCATCTGGGCGGTGCTGCGCAGAGCCAGCGCCGGGCCGGGACGCTGCACGCTCCAGAGCCGTTCGCCATTGTTGGCGTCGAAGGCCTGGATACGGTAGTCGCCACTGCGGACCACGACGATGCCATAGCCCACCACCGGCGGGATGTTGACGTCGCTGGTGGCGCGCACTTTCCACTTGACCTTGCCGCTGTCGTCGAAGGCGACCACGTCGCCGTCGGGCGAGGCCACGGCGGTGGTGGTGCCGTCACTGCCGGCTCCCGCGGTCAGCTTCACGCCCGCCTGCGATTTCCAGATGGGGCGGCCGCTTTGCAGGTCGAACTTGCCGACCGAGCCGTCGGGCGTGGCGGCGTAGACCGCGTTGCCCAGCACCGTGGGCACGAAGCCCAGGCCGGAACCGCTGCCGATGGAGGTCGACCAGACCTGGCGCACCGACATGCCCGCCTTGTATTCGGTCAGGGGAGCGGGGTCGTAACGGCCATCGTCGTGGGAAAACAGGCCGCAGCCGCCCAGGGCCAGCATGCCCGTCAGGCACACCGCGCCGCGCCAGGCGCGGCCAAAGGCAAATTTACGCATTCCAGTCACGCTCCGCTCAGGGCATCCAGTTTCAATTGCACCACCTGGGTCAGCGGATTCGCCGTGCCCAGGCCATCGATGGCGCTTTGCCATGCGGCACGCGCTTCCTCGCGCTTGCCTTGCGCCGCGAGGATATCGCCGCGGCGATCGGCGAACAAGGCGGCAAACGCGGCCGGCGCGTTGTTCAGCTGCCCCAGGGCGGCATCGTACTGCTTCTGGTCGAGCAGCAGGCCCGCCAGGCGCAACCGCGCCACCGCCTGCATCGAGGGATTCTTGGATTGGCCGGCCAGCCATTCAAGCTGCTGGCGCGCGCCGTCGATGTCATTCTGGGCCTGCAGCGCCTGCGCCGCCACCAGCGCACCGCGCGCGGCGTAGCCGGTCGAGCCGTATTGGTCACGCAGCGTTGCAGCGGCAGCCTTGATGCGCACGGCCGAATCGGCGCCGCCCAGGCGGGCCGCATCTTCGAGCGCCTCGAAGTAGCCCATGGCCTGGTTGGCCTTGTGCGCCTGGTAGGCCTTGGCGCCCCACCAACCGCCCCAGGCCAGCGCCACCGCGGCCACCAGCACCATGACCAGGGTGCCGTAGCGGGCCCACCACGCCTTGATCGCGTCGAGTTGTTCCTGTTCTTCCAGATCGTATGCCATGCTAACCCTTGAGATTCAATACGTCGGCCAAGCCCGCCAACGGGACTTGCTGCTGCGCGGCTTCGCCTTGGGCGTCGGCACGCAGGAACTTGATGCTGGCGGTCTGCGCGGCCACTTCATCGGCGCCAAGGATAACCGCAACCCGGGCTCCGCTGGCATCGGCGCGCTTGAATTGGGACTTGAAGCTGGCGGCGCCGGCATGCACCACCACCGACAGGCCGGCATCGCGCAGGTCTTCGCCCACCCGGGCGGCAAGGCGCTGCGCGTCCTCGCCCTGATGCACCACGTAGACGTCGCACTCGGCCGGGGCGTCGATCTGCACGCTCTGTTCCCACAGGTCCAGCAGGCGCTCCATGCCAATCGCGAAGCCGACCGCCGGCGCAGGCTTGCCGCCCAGCAGCTCGATCAGGCCGTCGTAGCGGCCGCCACCGCACACCGTGCCCTGGGAGCCGAGGCGGTCGGTGACCCATTCGAAGACGGTCAGGTTGTAGTAGTCCAGCCCGCGCACCAGGCGCGGGTTGAGCCGGTATTCGATGCCGGCGTCGGTCAGTCGCTGGCACACGCCCTCGAAGTGGGCGCGCGATTCCTCGCCCAGGAAATCGAACAGGCGCGGAGCGCTGTCGGCCATTTCCTGCATGGCGGGGTTCTTGGTGTCCAGCACGCGCAGCGGATTGGTGTAAAGGCGGCGCTTGCCGTCTTCGTCCAGAATGTCGCTGTGCTTTTCCAGGTGCGCGATCAGGGCGGCGCGGTGCGCGGCGCGCTCGGCCGGTTGGCCCAGCGAGTTCAATTCCAGGCGCACGTCGGTCAGGCCCAGCAGCTTCCACAGGCGGGCCAGCATGACGATCAGTTCGGCATCAACGTCCGGGCCGGCAAAACCCAGGGCCTCGACGTCGATCTGGTGGAACTGGCGGTAGCGGCCGCGCTGCGGGCGCTCATGGCGGAACACCGGGCCGATCGAGTAGACGCGCTGCGGACGGTCGTACAGCAGGTTGTGCTCGATCGAGGCGCGCACGATGCCGGCGGTCATCTCGGGCCGCATGGTCAGCGATTCGCCGTTGAGCGCATCGGTGAACGTGTACATCTCTTTTTCGACGATGTCGGTCACTTCGCCGATGCCGCGCGTGAACAGGCGCGTATGCTCAAGCACGGGCGTACGCACATTGCGATAGCCGTAGCCGCGCAGCCAGCCGCGCACGATTTCCTCGAATTGCTCCCAACGGGCGCTCGGCCCCGGCAGCAGGTCATTCATGCCGCGGATGGCGGCGACTTTCTGGAAAGCTTGAGTCATCTTGATCATGCCGCCCCGCGCGCTGGCAAGCGCGCCTGCGGCCACACCCTTTCTTTAATGAGAGGCGAGCGCGCCATAGCGACGCGCCACATAGTCTTCAACGATGGCCTGGAATTCCTCGGCGATACGATCGCCCTTCAGGGTGACCGTGCGCTCGCCGTCGACGAACACCGGCGCGGCCGGCACCTCGCCGGTGCCCGGCAGGCTGATGCCGATGTCCGCGTGGCGGCTTTCGCCAGGCCCGTTGACCACACAGCCCATGACCGCGACGTTCATGCTTTCGACGCCGGGGTATTGGGCGCGCCACACCGGCATCTGCCGGCGCAGGTAGGACTGGATGCTGTCGGCCAGTTCCTGGAAGAACGTGCTGCTGGTGCGGCCGCAACCGGGGCAGGCCACCACCATGGGCGTGAACGCGCGCAGGCCCATGGTCTGCAGGATTTCCTGCGCCACAACAGCTTCGCGGCCACGGTCGCCACCGGGTTCCGGCGTCAGCGAAATACGGATGGTGTCGCCGATGCCCTGCTGCAGCAGCACGGCCAGCGCGGCGGTCGAGGCCACGATACCCTTGCTGCCCATGCCGGCCTCGGTCAGGCCCAGGTGCAGCGGGTAGTCGCAACGCGCCGACAGGTCGCGGTAGACCGCGATCAGGTCCTGCACGTGGCTGACCTTGCACGACAGGATGATGGCGTCGCGGCGCAGGCCGAGTTCCTCGGCGCGCTGGGCGTTGCTGATGGCGGACACCACCAGCGCGTCGCGCATGACCGCCTGAGCCTCCCAGGGCTGGGCGCGGCGGCTGTTTTCGTCCATCTTGCGCGCCATCAGCTCGTGGTCCAGGCTGCCCCAGTTCACGCCGATGCGCACCGGCTTGTCGTAGCGGCAGGCCACCTCGATCATCTGGGCGAAATTGTCGTCACGACGCTTGCCGCCGCCCATGTTGCCGGGATTGATGCGGTATTTGGACAGCGCCTGCGCGCATTCCGGGAATTGCGTCAGCAGCTTGTGGCCGTTGTAGTGGAAGTCGCCCACCAGCGGCACATCCACCCCCATGCGATCGAGCTGCTCGCGGATCGCCGCGACCTCCCTGGCCGCCTCGGGCGTATTGACGGTGATGCGCACCATCTCGGAACCGGCCAACGCCAGCTCCTTGACCTGGATCGCCGTGGCGATGGCATCGGCGGTGTCGGTGTTGGTCATGGACTGCACCACCACCGGCGCGTCGCCCCCGATGCGGACGATTCGGTCGCCCCACTTGACCGCCACCGAACGCGTGGCGCGACGCGGCGCCGCGCCCACGGCGGGCGGCGGCGCATCCTGGCAAGGCAGAGAGGATTCTTGCATCGGTCGAATCGGTATTTACTTGGACAGCTTGGGAAGCCAGTCGAACGCCAGCCACTGCTGCGGCAGCCAGCCCTGCCAGAAGGCGTAGGCGACGCCGGCGGCAAGCACCAGCACGATGGCGATCAGCCAGCCCCACGACGCCGACGACGCGCGATCGTCGTCAGCGCTGGACTGGGGAATGGAATGCGCCGAATGCAACGCGCCCGGACTCAGCTTGACCGGGCCGGTGACCCGGGCCTTGGGGTCGAGCGAATCGACGATGGCCTGCGAATCGGCGCCCAGCATGCGGGCGTAGTTGCGGATCAGGCCGCGCAGCGAAACGCCGGTGGGAAGATCGGCCCACTGTTCATTTTCGAGGGCCTCGATCTGCTTGGCCGAAAACTTGATACGGCTGGACACTTCGTCGAGCGACCAGCCCTTGGATTGGCGCAGCGCGCGCAGCGCCGAGCCCACATTGCCCGAGCCACCCGCGCTCGCGGGTGTCTCTGAAACTGCAGAAGCGATATCCTGCGTCATGCATGCACCTGTCTAATTGGTATGGTCTGGCGCTGCGCGGCGTTCCGCTCGGTGATCCGGGTACGGTCGCGCACTTCTCCGGCCAACTGGCCACAAGCGGCATCGATATCGTCCCCCCGGGTCTTGCGCACCGTCGTGATGATGCCGGCGTCCATCAGGCGCTGGGCGAACACCTTGACGCGGGCCGAAGGCGAACGCTTCAGACCGGACGCGGGGAAGGGATTGAACGGGATCAGATTGAGCTTGCAGCGGATCTGGCGGGCAATGTTTATCAGTTCCTTGGCATGCTGATCGGTATCGTTGATACCGTCCAGCATGCAATATTCAAACGTGATGAAGTCGCGCGGCGCGAAGGCCAGGTAGCGTTCGCACGCGGCCAGCAACTCCTTCAACGGGTATTTCTTGTTCAACGGCACCAGCTCGTCGCGCAGCGCGTCGTTGGGCGCATGCAGCGACACGGCCAGCGCCACCGGACAGTCCTGCGACAGGCGGTCCATCATGGGCACCACGCCCGATGTGGACACCGTGACGCGGCGGCGCGACAGGCCGTAGGCGTTGTCGTCGAGCATCAGGCGCAGGGCCGGCAGCACCTGGTCGTAGTTGAGCAGGGGCTCGCCCATGCCCATCATGACCACATTGCTGATGACCCGGGTATCTTCGGTGGCGCGGGCGCTTTCCAGGCGCGCGGTGCCGATGTCGGCTTCCAGCACGCGCTTGGCCCACCACAGCTGGCCGATGATCTCGCTGGTCTTGAGGTTGCGGTTGAACCCCTGATGCCCGGTCGAGCAGAAACGGCAGTTCACCACGCAGCCGGCCTGGCTGGAGATGCACAGGGTGCCGCGGTCGTCTTCGGGGATGAAGACGGTTTCGATGGCGTTGCCCTGCCCCACGTCGAACAGCCACTTGCGGGTGCCGTCCGACGAGCGTTGCTCGGTGTTGACGGGCAGCGCCTCGATGACGCAGCGCGATGCCAGTTGGCCGCGGAAATCGCGGGCCAGGTCGGTCATGGCGTCGAACGAATCGGCGCCGCGCTGGTGCATCCAGCGCTGCAGCTGGCGGGCGCGAAACGGCTTGCCGCCCCACTGCCCGACGAGTTCGGACAGGGCGGAGCCGTCCAGCCCCAGCAGATTGATTCGTTCGACGGTTTCCATGACCTGGGTAGTGCTATGACGCTAAAACGATTTCCGGAAAATCAACGGCTGTGGATGTTGATTTCGGGGAAGAAGAAAGCCACTTCGACGGCGGCCGTTTCCGGCGCGTCCGAGCCGTGCACGGCGTTGGCGTCGATGCTGTCGGCGAAGTCGGCGCGGATGGTGCCCGGGGCGGCCTTCTTGGGGTCGGTGGCGCCCATCAGGTCGCGGTTCTTCTGGATGGCGTCTTCACCTTCCAGCACTTGCACGAACACGGGGCCCGAGACCATGAAATCGACCAGATCCTTGAAGAAGGGGCGCTCTTTGTGCACGGCGTAGAAACGCTCGGCGTCGGTGCGCGACAGTTGCGTCAGGCGGGCGGCGATGACCTTCAGGCCGGCTTGTTCGAAACGGCCGACGATCTGGCCGATGACGTTCTTGGCAACGGCGTCGGGCTTGATGATCGAGAGGGTGCGTTGGGCGGACATGGGAACTCCAAAAACGGATTGCTGACTGGTTTCTATGATTGCCTGGCGTGGCCTGCGTCTGTTGGTGTCACCCTTCAGACGGCATCGCGCCATGGGCGCGCAAGCGGCTCGGACCTGCCGGGCCGCGACAGCGGCTGCGTCGCGGCGGCATTTCCGGGCCGTCCCGGCCGCCTGTGCCAAGGCGGGGATTCGACACTGCCGACCCTTCGGAGGCATCCCGCATTGAATGTTCGCTCGGTTCATTGTGCTGAAATCCTCAGCGTTTTTTCAATGAACTTTTGGCGAAATCCCAATGAATTCAGGGACTTCTAAAAGGTTTACAGTAACCCGGTATTCTAACACGCCGATACGACCGCATTACATCTTAAAATGAGCGGTTTGCTTGCCCGTTTCCATCGACCGGGCGCCCTGTCTGCCGGAACCTGTAATGACTCAAGCTGCTCCCCCGAACGCCGCGCCCGCCGCGACCGACACCCCGGAACTCTCCAAGAGCTTCGAACCCGCCGCACTCGAATCCCGCTGGTACGCCGAGTGGGAAAAGCGCGGGTACTTCGCCGCCGGCTCGCACGTAAAAACAGGGACGGGAACCCAAGGCGCCGCTGAGCCCTACGTCATCCAGTTCCCGCCGCCCAACGTGACGGGCACCCTGCACATGGGCCACGCGTTCAACCAGACCATCATGGATGGCCTGATCCGCTACCACCGCATGCTGGGCAACGATACCGTCTTCATCCCGGGGACGGATCACGCCGGTATCGCCACGCAGATCGTGGTTGAAAGACAGCTCGACGCCCAGAAGGTTTCGCGCCACGACCTGGGCCGCGAGAAATTCGTGGAAAAAGTGTGGGAATGGAAGGAAAAGTCGGGCAACGCCATCACCGGTCAGGTGCGCCGCCTGGGCGCCTCGGCCGACTGGCCGCGCGAGTACTTCACCATGGACGAGCGCATGTCGCGCGGCGTGGTCGAGACCTTCGTGCGCCTGCACAAACAGGGCCTGATCTACCGCGGCAAGCGCCTGGTCAACTGGGACCCCAAGCTGCTGACGGCCGTGTCCGACCTGGAAGTGCAGTCGGAAGAGACCGACGGCCACATGTGGCACATCCTCTACCCCTTCGTCGACGGCCCGCAGACCATCGTCGACAAGGACGGCCAGACGGTCACCCTGCGCGGCATGACCATCGCCACCACCCGCCCCGAAACCATGCTGGCCGACGGCGCGCTGTGCGTACACCCCGACGATCCGCGTTACAAGCACCTGATCGGCAAGGAAGTCGAGCTGCCGCTGTGCGACCGCAACATCCCCATTATCGCGGATGACTTCGTCGATCCCGAATTCGGCACCGGTTGCGTCAAGATCACCGGCGCGCACGACTTCAACGACTATGCCTGCGCGATGCGCCACGACCTGCCGCTGATCGTGATCTTCACGCTCGACGCGCACATCAACGAGAACGGCCCCAAGCAGTTCCAGGGCATGGAGCGCTATGAGGCCCGCAAGGCCGTGGTCGCCCAACTGGAAGCCGAGGGCTACCTGGTCAAGGTCGAGCCGCACAAGATGATGCAGCCCAAGGGCGACCGCACCGGCGTCGTGCTCGAACCCATGCTGACCGACCAATGGTTCGTCGCCATGAGCAAGCCGGCCCCCGCAGGCACGCTCAACCCGGGCAAGAGCATCACCGAGGTGGCGCTGGACGTGGTGGCAGACGGCCGCATCCGGTTCTACCCGGACAACTGGACCACCATCTACAACCAGTGGCTCAACAACATCCAGGACTGGTGTATCTCGCGCCAGCTGTGGTGGGGCCACCAGATTCCCGCCTGGTACTCGGAAGACGGCCAGGTGTTCGTCGCGCACGACGAGGCCGAAGCGATCCAGCAGGCACGCGCCGCCGGCGTCACCGGCGGTCTCACGCGCGACCCGGACGTGCTGGACACCTGGTTCTCGTCGGGCCTGGTGCCTTTCACCACGCTCGGCTGGCCCGACAAGACGCCCGACCTGGAACGCTACCTGCCCTCCAGCGTGCTGGTCACCGGTTTCGACATCATCTTCTTCTGGGTCGCGCGCATGGTCATGCTGACCACGCATCTGACCGGCCAGATCCCGTTCAAGCACGTCTACGTGCACGGCCTGATCCGCGACGCCGACGGCCAGAAGATGAGCAAGTCCAAGGGCAACACGCTCGATCCGGTCGACCTGATCGACGGCATCGACCTGGATGGCCTGGTGGCCAAGCGCACCTACGGCCTGATGAACCCCAAGCAGGCTGGCGCCATCGAGAAAGCGACGCGCCGCCAGTATCCGGACGGCATCCCCGCCTTCGGCACCGATGCGCTGCGCTTCACCATGGCCGCCTACGCGACCCTGGGCCGCAACATCAACTTCGATCTGAAGCGCTGCGAGGGCTATCGCAACTTCTGCAACAAGCTCTGGAACGCCACCCGTTTCGTGCTGATGAACACCGAAGGCCACGACCTGACCGGTCCGGACTCGGGCGAAACCTCGTTCGTCGACCGCTGGATCGTCAGCCAGCTGCAGACGCTGGAAGCCGAAGTGGCGCGCGGCTTCGCCGACTACCGCTTCGACAATGTCGCCAACGCGTTGTACCGCTACGTCTGGGACGAATACTGCGACTGGTACCTGGAACTGGCCAAGGTGCAGATCCAGACCGGCACGCCGGCCCAGCAACTGGGCACGCGCCGCACGCTGATCCGCGTGCTGGAAGGCGTGCTGCGCCTGGCGCACCCGATCATTCCGTTCATCACGGAAGAACTGTGGCAGAAGGTCTCGGTGGTGGCCGGCAAACGCCAGGAAGGCGTGGCCGACAGCGTCAGCGTGCAGCCTTACCCGCAAGCCAACCCGGCCGCCGTGGACGCCGCCGCCGAGGCCGACGTGGCCGAACTCAAGGCCCAGGTCGAAGCGGTGCGCGCCCTGCGCGGCGAGATGAACCTGTCGCCGGCGCAGAAGGTGCCGCTGTGCGCCCAAGGCGACGCGCCCACGCTGACGCGCAACGCCCCCTACCTGGCGGCGCTGGCCAAGCTCAGCCAGGTCGACGTGCTGGACGTCCTGCCCGACGCCGGCGCGCCGGTGCAGGTGGTCGGCGCCAGCCGCCTGATGCTGCATGTCGAGATCGACGTTGCCGCCGAGCGCGTGCGCCTGGACAAGGAAATCGCGCGCCTCGAAGGCGAGATCGCCAAGGCCAACGGCAAGCTGTCCAATGCCAGCTTCGTCGAGCGCGCCCCGGCCGCCGTGGTCGAACAGGAAAAGGCCCGTCTGGCGCAATTCGGCGAGACGCTGCAGAAGGTGCGCGAACAGCGCGGCAAGCTGGGCAACTGAAGACGCGCCAGGCCTGGCGGGCAATGACCCGCGGCCTGGCCCCCCTCCCGGCGCCCCGGCCCCTGTCCGGGGCTTTTTTACGCCACGCCGTGGCGGGCTAGACGCCGCCGTCGGTCATGCGGTACCACGTCACCACGGCATTGACATACAGCCGGCGCAAGCCATAGAGCGGAAACGGCTTTATTGGCGACAAGGGCACCGGCAACGCCTTGGGATCGCCGCTGACCAGGTATTGCGCCATCGCGCGCCCCATGCTGGTCTGTAACCCCACGCCGCGGCCCTGGCAGCCAATATCCACTAACAGGCCGGGCTGCGGTTCATGCAGATGCGGCAGGTAGTCGCGGGTAATGGCGACCCGCCCGCACCAGCGGTATTCGAACGGCGTGCCGGCCACTTGCGGGAACATCTTCACCATCACTCTTTCGAGATGGGCCCAGTCCTGCGCGCCGCGGGGCTCGCGGAACGGCCCGCGCCCGCCCATCAGCAGGCGGCCCTGGTGGTCGAGACGGAAATACAGCAGCAGGTTGCGGGTGTCGGATGTGACGTGGCCTTCCGGGAAAATGCCCGCGCGCACGCGCTCGGGCAACGGCGGGGTGGCCACCTGGAAGGTATTGGCGTCGATGATCGAAGGCTTCAGGCCGGGCAGCAGGTCGGCGCCGTAGGCATTGGTGCACATCACCACGCGCTCGGCCGTCACGCGGGCCCCGCCTGCGGTGGTGGCAACCCACTTGCCGCCCTCGCGCTGGAGCCGGGTGACAGGGGTATCCGTATGGATCACGGCGCCGGCATTCAAGGCGGCGCGCGCCAGCCCGCGCGCATAGCTCAGCGGCTGCACCGCGCCCGCGCGCCGGTCGACCCATCCCCCCAGATAGCGGTCGGTGCCGATCAGGCGCGTCACCTCGGCCTTGTCCAGGGGCTGGGCATCGGCGCCGTGACGCGCCCATTGCGCGGCGCGGGCATGCGCCAGCTTCAGCGCCGCCGGGTTATGCGCCCCCTGGATCCAGCCACGGCGCACGTGCGGCACGTCCATCGCATGCCGCTCGATCAGGTTGAAAACCGCGTCGGCGGTCGCGCCGGCAAAACGCACCAGCCGTTCGCCGCGCTCGGCGCCAAACATCGAAACCAGCGCATCGGGATCGTACTTGAGGCCCGGAATCACCTGGCCGCCATTGCGCCCGGAACCGCCAAAGCCGATCTCGCGCGCCTCCAGCAGCGCCACGCGCACGCCTTGCTCGGCCAGGTGCAGCGCCGTGCTCAGGCCGGCGTAACCGCCCCCCACCACCAACACGTCGGCCTGCGCGGACTGCGCCAGCGGCTGCGTGTCCGGCGGCGGCGCCGCGGTGGCGGCCCAGAGCGAAGGAGCAAGCGGAAACGGCGTCTGCGACATGATGGTTCCTTACATGGGATGCAGCACGCGGCGCAGGAAATCCTGCGTGCGCGGGTGCTGCGGATGATTCAGCACTTCACGGGCGGCGCCCTGCTCCACCATCACGCCGCCATCGAAGAACATGACGCGATCGGCCACCTCGCGCGCGAAGCTCATCTCGTGCGTCACGACGACCATGGTCATGCCGGCTTCGGCCAGTTTGCGCATCACGCCCAGCACGTCGCCCACCAATTCCGGATCGAGCGCCGAGGTCGGCTCATCGAACAGGATCGCCTTGGGCTGCATGGCCAGCGCCCGCGCAATGGCCACGCGTTGCTGCTGGCCGCCGGACAATTGCGGCGGGTGCGCATCGGCCTTGTCCGCCAGGCCGACGCTGGCCAGCAGTTCGCGGCCGTGCTCGAGCGCCCGCGCGCGCGGCTCGCCCTTCACATAGATCGGCCCTTCCACCACATTTTCCAGCGCGGTGCGATGGGGAAAGAGATTGAAGCGCTGGAACACCATCGCCACCTGCGTGCGGATGGAAACGATGGACGGCGCGTCGCAATCCACCCGTTCGCCATCCACGGTGATGAGCCCGGCGTTGTAGCGCTCCAAGCCGTTGATGCAACGCAGAATGGTGGATTTGCCCGATCCGGAAGGCCCGATCACGCATACCACCTCGCCTTTGCGGACCTCGGCGTCGATGCCCTTGAGCACCTCCAGCGAGCCGAAGCTCTTGCGCACGCCTTTGAGTTCGATCATTTGGCGGCACTCCTTTTTTCCAGATGCCGCACCAGCAGGATCAGCGGCACGCACATCACCAGGTACATCAGCGCCACCAGCGAGAACACGGTGGCATTCTTGAAGGTGGACACCGCGATCAGCTTGCCCTGCAATGCCAGCTCGGCCACCGTGATGGTGGAGGCCTGCGACGAATCCTTCAGCATCATGATCATGATGTTGCCGTAGGGCGGCAGCACGATCTTGACGGCCTGCGGCAGCACCACGCGGCGCATGGTCATGCTCCAGCTCATGCCCATCGCCATGGCCGCCTCGATCTGGCCGCGGTCGATGGCTTCGATGCCGGCGCGAAAATTCTCGGCCTGGTAGGCCGAGTAGGCGATGCCCAGGCCGATGATGGCGGCCTGCAGCGCCGTCAGCGCGATGCCCATGTCCGGCATCACGAAGTAGATGTAGAAGAGCAATACGATGATCGGAATGCCGCGCAGCAGATTGATCACGCCCGCGCTGAATTTGGACAGGTACTTGTTGCCGGACACGCGCATCAGTGCCCACACCAGCCCCAGCACGGTGGACAACACCAGCGAGCCCAGCGTCACCAGGATGGTGAGCTTGGCGCCCTCCAGCAATATCGGCAGGTACTCCACCGCGTCTTTGAAGAATTCCGTCATGACTCCATCCATCCCGGCCAGGACCGGTTGACACAGGGAAATGCCCCACCCGCATGCGGCGAGGCGCACTCATCAAGCCGCCGCGCACGGCGCGGCCGGGACGGACGCGCCGCCCCACAAGTCTGCCGGCAGCCGAACCGGGCGGCGCCGGCCGCCACGCATCAGCTGGCGCCCAGCCCCCATTTCTTGAGGATCCGGTCAATTTCGCCATCGGCCTTCAACTTGGCCAGCGCCTTGTTGATGCGTTCGAGCAAGGCGGTATCGTCCTTGCGCGTGGCCAGCCCCAGGCTGCCCATGACGGTAGGCTGGTAGGACTGCGCCATCTTCAGGTTGGGATAGTTGCCCTGAGTCAGGATATAGGCGGCAATGGGATAGTCCATGAAACCGCCCTGGATGCGGCCGGCATTGGCGTCGCGCATCATGTCCGGCGGGTTGTCATAGAGCTTCACTTCCTTGAACATGCCGCTCTTCTGGATCGGCTCGACGAAGGCGGTACCCACCTGCACGCCCACCGTCATGCCTTTCATGTCGGCGAAAGACTTGTATTCCTTGTTGTCGCTCTTGAGCACCATCAGGCCCTCGCCATAGCGGTAGACCGGCTCGGAAAAACTCACCACCTGCTGGCGCTGGGGCGTAATGAACATGGCGGCCGAGACGATGTCGATGCGCTTGGAGGTCAGCGAACCGATCAGGGCGGAAAACGCCATGGGTTCGATCTGCACCCCGAAACCGGCCTCCTTGCCGACCGCCTTGATGATATCGACCATCACCCCCTCGATGGAGTTGGTCTTGGTGTCCAGAAAGGTAAATGGACTGCCGGTTGGCGTGGACCCGACCTTCAATACCGTTTGGGCCTGCGCGGCCGTAGCCGTGGACAGCGCTGCGAATACAGAGACAACCAGAGTCTTGAATTTCATGACATTTCCTCATCTTGGCGAAAAAAACCCGGGTCCGGCCCGGAAGGCGGATGATTGCCCTGCGTCATCGCGCCGCTCTACCGTCCGCGCGTTCACGACGGCGGTTGCACCCCATCCCCCGCGGTCTGATTGATATTCGAGATGGCCCAGATGACCTCGGTCACCTGCGACCCGGGATTGCGCCAGCGACGCGGCGTGCTGCTGGCATAACAGAAGCTGTCCCCCTCGTTGAGCAGCACGACACGGTCGCCCACCCATAATTCGAGCGCTCCTTTGACCACCACCCCGATCTGCTCGCCTTGCCCGGTCACGAACAGTTCGTTGCCGGTGGAGCCGCCTGGCTCGATAGTGGCGCGGCAAAGATCCATGCTGCGGCAGGCCGGCGGCGTGTACATCTCCTTGACGATGCCCTTCTCGCGCAGATCGATGTAGCGATGCGTGCCGGCACGGGCGACGCGACCGCCATCCTCGACTTCGGTGTGTTCGGCATTGCGCAGCAACGTATTGACGGAAACACCGAATTCGCGCGCCAGCTGGTGCAGCATCTTGACCGAAGCCGAACTCAGGCCGCGCTCGATCTGGCTGAGCAAGCCCACCGACATGCCGCAGGCCTGCGCCACATCCGCCAGCGAGCGGCCATGCTGCTTGCGCAACTGGCGCAATTGCTGGCCCAACCACATGTCGACCGCGGATTCGGGGCGACCCGCCGCCAGCGCCGGCTTGGACAGCGACGCATCGTCACGCGCAACGAAAGAAGATTGGCTCATTTGAAAATTTCATTTTTATATAATTTTCAATACTAAGGAGCCGGACGGGACACCACAACCTAGGAGCATCCCTAGGGCAGCAGGCTGGACGACCGCGGCAGCCGGAATTTGCGCAAGGCCAATCCCGGATGCCGACGGCGATGCCCGCGCCCGGCCGCGCGCGGGTGCGATGGCGCAATACAAAAAGGGAATGAGAGAGGAAGCGGCGCGCGGGATGGCGCGCGGACCGCCCTGATTCAGGCGGTCCTGGGCTTGGCGCTCCGGCGCCTTTTCGCGGGCAACGGCGGCAGCGGCTCACCGGCCAATTCCGCCAGGAAACGTTCGTCGGCCAATGACAGCCCACCCTGGGCGCGGGCGGATTCGATCAACTCGGGACGGCGCGCGGCAGTCAGCGCCAGCGAGCGCTCGCGGCGCCAACGCAGGATATTGGCGTGATGACCGCTCAGCAGCGGTGCCGGCACGGATACGCCTTCGTAGACCTCGGGGCGGGTGTAATGCGGGCTGTCCAACAAGCCGGACAAGGTCTTGTTGAAAGAATCCTGCAGCGCCGAATCGCCATCGTTCAGCACGCCCGGCAGCAGGCGCACCGCAGCATCAATAACCGCGAGCGCGGCGATTTCCCCGCCCGACAGGACGAAGTCGCCGAGGGAAATCTCATGCGTGACGCAACGCTCGATGAAGCGCTGGTCGACACCTTCGTAGCGACCACAGATGAGAATGAGGCCATCGCTGGCGGCCAGCGCCTCGGCGCCAGCCTGGTCGTAGCGCTTGCCGACGGGTGCGAGCAAGGCCACCGGCGCCGGCCCCAGGCCCTGCGCCTGGCGCGCCGCCTGGGCGGCATTGACAGCCGCTTCGAGCGGCGCGGCCATCATCACCATGCCGGGGCCGCCCCCATAGGGGCGGTCATCCACGGTACGGTGGGGATCGCTGGTGAAATCGCGCGGATTCCACGCATGCAGGGCCCAACGGCCCTGGGCGTGGGCCCGGCCGGTGACGCCGAGGTCACGCACCACCCCGAACATCTCGGGAAAGAGCGTCACGACGTCAATGCGCATCAGAGATCCGCGGGCCAGTCGCTGTCGATGCGGCGCGCGGCCAGATCGACGGCTTGGATGTGCGCGCGCACGAACGGAACGAGCATGTCGGCGGGCTTTCCCTTGGCGTTGAGAATGGTCTCGGGGCCGCTGGCCCCTTCCTTCTGGCGCAAGACCTTCAAAACGGCGTGGGCGCCGTTGTCGAAGACCTCGTCGACCACGCCGATGAGCGTGGCCTCGCCTGCCGCCGTGGTGTACAGCGAACAACCAATGAGATCGACCCAGTAGTATTCGTCTTCTTCGGGCGCGGGGAAGGAACCCCGCGGCGCCTGCACGGAAAACCCGCGCAACGCTTCGGCCTGGTCGCGATCGGAAATGCCCGCCAGTTGCGCCACCACGGTGGCCCCCTGCGAACGGGCTTGCACGACTTTATATGCGACAGGCACAGACGCGACAGCGCCCCGCGCCAATTCAGGCACAGGGCGAGTCAACCACCATTGAGAAGCTGAGCGCAGCACTTCGGCATTGGCCGAATGCGGCTGCACCTTGACCCAGCCTTTCACACCGTAGGCCGCACTGATGCGGCCCAGCTCGATCAAGTCCGCAGGCGCCGCGTTGGAAGTAGCGGCATCAGACATGTCGGGCTATCGGTTTCGTACAGCGTAGCTGGAAACTAGCAAGGTTCAGGCGTGCGACGCGGGCATCAAGCCGCGGCGGAAACCTTGGCCGAGTAGTCCTTGACCAGACGCTCGACGGCCGGCGACAGCTGGGCGCCGTTGCTGGTCCAGTGTTGCACGCGATCCAGCGAGATGCGCAGATTTTCAGCGCCGTCGTTGCCGACGGGGTTGTAAAAACCCACGCGCTCGATGAAGCGGCCGTCGCGACGGTTGCGCGAATCGGTGGCCACCAGGTTGTAGAACGGACGCTTCTTGGACCCACCGCGGGCCAGGCGAATCACCACCATAGGTAATCCCTTGAATTAGTTGTGAAAAACGGGAAATTCTAGCACTTAAACATGCCAGCTGGCAAATGCCCAAGCCGAATCCTGCGAGAGCGGCGCGATTCATGCGCGAAAACGCGACATATACGCCGCATACGGCATTCTACAAAACAAAATGCGGGCCGAAGCCCGCCTTGGCCAGTACGAGCCAAGCATACACCCGATTGCAGCAATCGGAATGCGTCATCCTGTGCCACACCCGACCGGAGTCATGGGCCGAGCCGCCAGCGCGGCGCTAGCGGCGGCGCAGGAAATGCACGCCGCGGCCATCGGCCTCGTGTTGCGCGACCAGCACATTGCCGGTCTGCCGCGAAAACGCCTGGAAATCGCGGATGGCGTTGCGGTCGGTGGTAACGACACGCAGCACCTGCCCGCTTTCCATCTGCGCCAGGGCTTTCTTGGCGCGCAGGATGGGCAGCGGGCAGGTCAGCCCGCTGGCATCCACTTCCTGATCGAAGGACGGCGCCGCGCCGCCCATGTCAGAGGCGCTCATCGACCCACTGCTGCACGCTGGCGATCGCGGCCGGCAAGGCCGCGAGGTCGGTGCCGCCCCCCATGGCCATGTCCGGACGGCCGCCGCCCTTGCCGCCTACCTGGCTGGCGACAAAGCCCACCAGGTCGCCAGCCTTGATACGGCCGGTCAGGTCGGCCGTGACGCCGCCGACGACGCTGATCTTGCCGTCGGCCGAGCCGGTGGCCAGCAGCACCACGGCGGGCTTGAGGCGATCCTTCAGGTTGTCGACCATGCCACGCAGGGCCTTGGGATCGACGTCGCCAATACTGGCGGCCAGCAGCTTGATGCCCTTGAGCTCGACGGCAGCGGAACTGGCAAGATCGTTGCCGGCGCTGGCGGCGAGCTTGCTGCGCGATTGCTCCAGGTCTTTTTCGAGTTGCTTGACCTGGTCCTGCACCTGCGCGATGCGGGCCGGCAGGTCGGCGGGCGTGCTGCGCAGCATGCCGGCCACCTGGGTCAGCAAGGCGCTCTGGTTCTGCACCCAGGCCAGGGCGTTGTCGCCCGTGATGGCCTCGATACGGCGCACGCCGGCGGCCACGCCGCCTTCGGACACGATCTTGAACAGGCCGATGTCGCCGGTGCGGCCGACATGGGTGCCGCCGCACAATTCGCGCGAGAAGCCGATGTCGAGCACGCGCACGGTGTCGCCGTACTTCTCGCCGAACAGCGCCATGGCGCCGCCCTTGACGGCGTCGTCATAGGCCATGACCTGGGCCACGGTGGGCTGGTTGGCGAGAATCTCGGCATTGACGATGGCCTCGACGCGGGCGATCTGCTCGGCGGTCAGGGGCGCGTCCTGCGCGAAGTCGAACCGGGTCTTGTCGGGGTCGACCAGCGAGCCGCGCTGCTGCACGTGCGCGCCCAGCACCTGGCGCAGCGCCTTGTGCATCAGATGGGTGGCCGAGTGGTTACGCACGGTGCGGGCGCGGCGCACCGCGTCCACGCGCGCCAGCACGGTGTCGCCCACCGCCAGCTTGCCCTCTTCGAGCGTGCCATGATGGCCGAACACGCCGGACTGGATCTTCAGGGTGTCGCCCACAGCGAAACGCATGCCGACGGCTTCGAGCAGGCCGGTATCGCCGACCTGGCCGCCGGACTCGGCGTAGAACGGGGTGGCGTCCAGCACCACCACGGCGCTCTGGCCGGCCTGAACCTGCTGCACCTGGGTGCCGTCAACGTACAGGGCGGTGACCTTGACGTTGCCGAGCTCGAGTTTTTCGTAGCCTTCGAAACGCGTTTCCGCGCCTTCGTAGCTCAGCCCTTCGGCCATCTTGAACTTGCCGGCGGCACGGGCCTGGTCGCGCTGGCGTTCCATGGCGACCTCGAAGCCAGCCATGTCGACGTCGACCTCGCGTTCGCGGCAGATGTCGGCGGTCAGGTCCACCGGGAAGCCGTAGGTGTCGTACAGCGTGAACAGCGTGGTGCCATCCAGTTGGCCGCCCTTGGGCACGTTGGCCAGCGCGCCGTCGAGGATGCGCATGCCGTGCTCCAGCGTTTCGCCAAAGCGTTCTTCTTCCTGCTTGAGCACCTGCGCCACGCGCTCGGCGGTGGCGGCGAGTTCCGGATAGGCTTCGCCCATCTCGGCGACCAGGTCGGGCACCAGGCGATGGAAGAACGGCTTGGTCTGGCCCAGCTTGTAGCCATGGCGCAGCGCGCGGCGCACGATGCGGCGCAACACGTAGCCGCGGCCTTCGTTGCTGGGGATGACGCCGTCGACGATCAGGAACGAGCAGGCGCGGATGTGGTCGGCGATGACCTTGAGCGAATTGTTTTCCAGGTCCTTGACGCCGGTTTCGCGCGCGGCGGCGGCGATCAGGTGCTGGAACAGGTCGATTTCATAGTTGGAGTGGACGTGCTGCAGCACGGCCGCGATGCGCTCCAGACCCATGCCGGTATCGACACAGGGGCGCGGCAGGCGCGTCATGTTGCCGGCGGCATCGCGCTCGAACTGCATGAACACCAGGTTCCAGATCTCGATATAGCGGTCGCCGTCTTCCTCGGGCGATCCCGGGGGGCCGCCCCAGATCTCGGGACCGTGGTCGTAGAAGATTTCCGAGCACGGGCCGCAGGGACCGGTGTCGGCCATCTGCCAGAAGTTGTCCGACGCGTAGCGCGCGCCCTTGTTGTCGCCGATGCGGATGATGCGCTCGGCCGGCACGCCGACTTCCTTGGCCCAGATGTCATAGGCCTCGTCGTCTTCCTGGTAGACGGTGACCCAGAGCTTCTCGGCCGGCAGCTTGTAGACCTGCGTCAGCAGTTCCCAGGCGTACTGGATGGCGTCACGCTTGAAGTAGTCGCCGAAGCTGAAATTGCCCAGCATTTCGAAGAACGTGTGATGCCGGGCGGTGTAGCCCACGTTCTCCAGATCGTTGTGCTTGCCGCCCGCGCGCACGCTGCGCTGCGACGAGGTGGCACGCGTGTACGACCGCGATTCCTTGCCCGTGAAGACGTCCTTGAATTGGACCATGCCCGAATTGGTGAAAAGCAGGGTCGGATCGTTGCCCGGCACGAGCGACGACGAAGGAACGATGGTGTGTCCCTTGGACTTGAAAAATTGCAGGAACTGCTGGCGAATCTCGGAGGATTTCATCGTGGATGAAGCAGGATTTAGGCGAATCGTTGATTATAGAGGGTTGTCGGCGGCTTGCACCTTAGGGAACGTCCGGCCGTCGCCGTCCGACACGCGCCGCGCCCGCGCGGCGAGGCGACCGCCCCGGAATGTCAGGGCCTCCCAACTGCCCGCCAGCACCAGGTAAGGCGGGCGCCGGGCATAAGGCAGCACCCGCTCGCCGCCCGGCCCAACGCCGAAAATGGCTGGTACCGCCTGGCCCGGCGCGAATTGCAGCCAGGTCTCGCGGCCATCGTCGAACACCTGCATGGGCGCCACCGCGGCATCGCCGGACAGGCGCCAACCGAAGTGAAACCCATGCGCGGCCGGCTCGCCCGCGCGCCAAGCCGGACCGGCAAACGCCCCCGGGCCGGACAATGGCGCACACCCGGCCAATACCGCCAACGCGGCTGTCAGAACAAGTTTCCGTATCATGGCATCGCCTCCCCGGGTCATGGCGATCCGACAGCGGGCCGCCTCGGCGACATGGTGGCGGCGCGCCCGCCGCGCGGGTAGATCGGCATATACGCATGGACCGGATTGCCCCACCGGCTCCGGGCAGCAAAAAGCCCGGTCTGGCAACCGGGCTTGCGGACGGGTAGCGGCCGGTGCGATCGCGCCAGCCGATGCGCGTGGCCTTAACGCTGCGCGGCGATGCTGCGCGCCTGGCTGGCCGCGTTGTTCAACGCCGCCACCGGCGGCGTCTTGCCGTCGAACGCATCGTTGAGCTGCTGGTTGAACACCGGCTCGATGCGGTCATAGTGGGCCATGCGGAAACCGCGGCTGTTGGCCGCCGGACGGTTGCTCATGGACGCGACCACCGCCTGGGCGCCGGGGATGCGCTTGTAGAACGACACGTCCGAGGCGCGGAAGGCGGCTTCGGTCAGCGGCAGATAGCCGGTCCGCTGGTGCCACTCGGCCGCAATGACAGGCTTGGACAGCCAGGCCAGGAACTGCGCCGTGGCCTTCTCTTCGGCCTGCGGATGGCCGCCAAGCGCCCACAGCGCCGAACCGCTGACGAACGGCTGGCCGCCGTTCTTGGTGATCTGATCGTAATACGGCAACGGCGCCACGCCGAACGACAGCGACTTGGTATTCAGGAATTGTCCGAACGACCCCGAATTGCCGGTCAGCACGGCGCATTCGCCCTTGGCGAAAAGCTTGTCGGCGGTGTTGTCGGCAGAGTGCGCCATGAACAGCAGCGAACGCTTCCAGCTGACCATGAGCGACACATGGCGCATGTAAAGCGTATCGAACTGCATCGCCGGCGCGGCGCTCTTCTTGGTGATGGCGTCAAGGCCATTGTTGTTGCTGGTGTAGGGCTGGTTATTGACCGGCGCCAGGTTTTCCAGGTGGATCGCCACCTGGTCGCTCGAAGCGTAGGGACAGTCGAGATCGGCCACATCGCGCAGCTTCAGCAGCTCGCCCTGCAGGCCGGTCCAGGTGCGGGCAGGCTTGTCGGGATCGAGGCCGGCCTTCTTGTAGGCGGCGGTGTTGTAGAACATCACCGGCATTTCGGCCATCCAGGGGAAGGCCAGCAGGCGTCCCTTGCTGTCACGAATGAAGCTGCTGGTGGCCGGCACGAACCAGTTCAGGTCCTTGACCGGATACTTGGCCAGCAATTCGTACATCGGCAGGATCGCCTTGTGCTCGGCCACGACTTCCGGCGAATGGTTGTCGTTCAGTTGCACCAGGTTGGGGGCCTTCTTGGCCTTGACCGCGGCGGTCGCTTCCTGCTGCAGTTGCGCCTGCGTCGGGAAGGCGCGCAGGACCACTTTGACCTGGTCCTGCTCCTTGTTGTACTGCTTGGCCAGCTTCTCGAACTCGGCCTTGTTCGCGTCCGGCAGGGTGTGCCAGACCTGGATTTCGACGGGTGCCGCGTGGACCGCGCCTGCGACCGCCATGGCGGCGCCAAACACCCATGCCCGCCGGCTGGCGAACAGTGCGCGGGCAACGCCCGCCAATTGCAATTTCTTCATAGGTTCATAGACCAAGAAAAGGGAATTCCGGTTCTGGACGACGTCCGCTCAGCAGATCGGCCAGCGCCCGGCCCGAGCCGACGCCCATCGTCCAGCCGAGAGTACCGTGTCCGGTATTGACATACAAATTGGGGATATGGCTGCGGCCGATGATGGGCACGTTCGAGGGGGTGGACGGGCGCAGGCCCGACCAGTAACTGACGCGTTCGAAGTCGAGCGCGTCGGGAAAGAGTTCGCGGGCCAGCCGCGTCATGGCCTCGCAGCGGCCGGTATTGAGTTCGCGCGAATAGCCCGACAGCTCCGCGGTGCCGGCCATGCGCAGGCGGTCGCCCAGGCGCGAGAACACCACTTTGTGGCTGCTATCCGTCAGGCTGACCGTGGGCGCGCCGTCCGGCTTCAGGACCGGGAAGGTGGCCGAGTAGCCCTTGGCCGGATAGACATTGCATGGAATGCCCAGCGGCCGCAGCAGCGACGGGCTGAAACTGCCCATCGCCACGACGTAGGCGTCGGCCGCCAGGGTGGCGTAGCGGCCATCGGGCTCGATCAGCTCCACGCTCTGCACCGCACCGCCCTGCGTGACCAGGCGCGTGACACGGGTGCTGTAGCGGAATTCGACGCCGGCGCGCGCGCAGCGTTCGGCCAGCGCCACCGTGAACAGGTGGACGTCGCCGCTTTCGTCTTCGGGGGTGTAGTCGCCGCCGACGATGGTGCCGCGATGCGGCGCCAGTGCCGGCTCGATGGCGACCACCTCGTCGGCCGACACTACCCGCCGCTCGACGCCAAAATCGCGCATCAGGCCGGCGGCGCGCTGGGAATTCTCGAATTCGTGGGGATCGCGATAGAAATTCAGGATGCCGCGTTCGAGGTGGTCGTATTCGATGCCGAGTTCGGCGCGCATGCCGCGCAAGGTGGCGCGGCTGTATTCGGCCATGCGGACCATGGCGCGGATGTTCGGCGCCAGGCGGCCCGGCAGGCACTCGCGCAGGAACGCCAGGCCCCACATCCATTGACGCCAGTCCAGTTGCGGACGGAACAGCAGCGGCGCGTTGTCCTGGAACATCCACTTGAGCAGCTTCAGGGGCGCCTGCGGATTGGCCCAGGGCTCGGCGTAGGAGACCGAGATCTGCGCGCCGTTGGCGAGGCTGGTCTCCTGGGCGGGTCCGGTGCAGCGGTCGATGACCACGACGTCGTGGCCGGCCTGGCTCAACCACCAGGCGCTGGAGATTCCGATGATGCCGCTACCCAATACCGCTACTTTCATGCCCGCATTGCTCCCTGCGTACCCGCTGGGCCCACGGACACGATGTCCGCCTCCCGCGGCAAGCCGCTGCCAGATGACACCGCAGTTTACCCCGGCGCCCCGCCCTCGCCTACGCCCGCCGTCATCAAAAAAAGGGAAGGAACCCGTCGTTGCCGGATCCCTCCCCTTCGATTGGCGGCCGCCTGATATCGATCAAGTCGCGGCTTTCGCCAGATCGGCCTCGGACGTGAACGCGTCTGCGTAGAACTCTTCGGCCGGCAGGCCGCGCTGGGCGCTGAATTCGCGCCGCGCGGCATCGACCATGGGCGGCGCGCCGCAGGCGTAGACTTGATAGCCGGACATATCGGGGATGTCATGCATCACCGCGTCGTGGACGAAACCGTCGCGTCCGCTCCAGCCATCTTCCTCGAGCGCGTTGGAGACCACCGGCACATAGCGGAAGTCCGGCAGGTCACGCGCCCACGACTGCGCCAGCGCGTCCATGTACAGATCGCGCGGACGCCGACCGCCCCAGTACAGCGCGACCGGCCGCCGGATATTCTTGTGGATCATGTGCTCGACGATGGCCTTGACCGGCGCGAAACCCGTGCCGCTGGCCAGCAGAATGATCGGCTTGTCGCTGTCTTCGCGCAGGAAGAACGACCCGAACGGGCCTTCCAGGCGCAGGATTTCGCGCTCTTTCATCTGCGTGTCGCCGGCGCCGAACACGTGGTCGGTGAACACGCCGCCGGGCAGGTGACGGATGTGCAGCTCCAGCGGGCTGCCGGTGTGCGGCGCGCCGGCCATGGAATAACTGCGGCGGCGGCCGTCCTTGAGGATGATCTCGATGTACTGGCCGGCGTAGTAGCGGAACTGCTCCGACGCGGGCAGTTGCAGCTTGAGCACGACCACGTCGGGCGCCGCCTTTTCCATCGTCTGCACTCGCGAAGGCAGCTTGCGGATCTGGATATCGCTGGCCAGCCGCACTTCGGTGGATTCGACCACCATGTCGGAAGCGGGCCGGGCCTGACAGAACAGGGTGTAGCCGTCGGCCAGTTCCTCGGGCGACAGGATCTGCGCGGGGTACTGGCCGGCGTCGAACTCCCCTGACACCACTTTGCCCTTGCAGGTGGAGCAGGCGCCGTTGCGGCAGCTATAGGGCAGCACGATGCCGGCAGCCAGGGCGCCGTCGAGCACGGTCTGGCCCGGCTCGACCGGGAATTGATGCTTGCTGGGTTGGATGATGACCTGGAAGCTCATGATGAAACGTATCAGGGGGGATCAGGGTTGACGGCGCATCGCTGGACGCGCCGCGCGGCCCGGCCTCAGGCCGGGAACTTGCGGATTTCCTTGACGCGGTTGGCGTCGTCCACCAGCACGACCTGCGGCTTGTGGGTGGCGGATTCGTCTTCGGACATCGGCCCGTAGGTGCAGATGATCATCAGGTCGCCGACCTGTGCGCGCCGCGCGGCCGCGCCATTGAGCGAGATGATGCCGCTGCCGCGGGCGGCCTTGATGATGTAGGTGTCGAAGCGCTCGCCGTTGTTGATGTTGTAGAGCTCGATACGTTCGAACTCGCGCATGCCGGCAGCGTCCAGCAGGTCTTCGTCGATGCCGCAAGAGCCTTCGTAGTGGAGGTCGGCTTCGGTGACCGTGACGCGGTGCAGCTTGGCCCGCAGCATGATGCGTTGCATGATGGGAATATCCTGGTATCGCGTGCCGGAACGCGATGTAATGCGATGAATGCGAAAGCGCCCGCGACTGGCGAGCATTCGCGGGCATGCCGCCGGACGGCAACCGGTTTTGCCGCCGGCAGCCGGTATTCTATAGTTTTTGCGCGACCAACCGGCCCATCACGGCGTCCGCCGCCACATGGCGGCATTGACCATAGCCCCGGGCCCGCGGCCGGGTCCTTCCGCCCCCGGGCCCCGTCGCCTAGAAATCCAGCTCGATCTCGACCGCGTCGCCCACTTTCAGGCGCGCGCCGGCCGGAGCGTCGACAATCGCGTTCTGGCCGAACACCACCCCGATCTCCAGGTTGCGGTAGCCCGCCAGCGTACGGCCCGGCTCGTCGTGCTGCACGGCGGTGAGCGGGTCGATGTCGGGAATCGAGCAACGCGTGCACGGCTTGACGAACGCCATGCCGACCGCGCCCACGGAAATCATGGCGGTATGGTCTTCCTCGAAGGCTTCCCATTCACCCTGCACCACGATATTGGGCCGGAACCGGTCCATCGGCACCGGCGCCACCCCCTTGGCCCGCAGGCGGGCATTCAGATCGTCGAGCGACGCCTGGTTCGCCACCAGCAGGGGAAAGCCGTCGGCAAAGCCGAAGAAGTGATCGCCCCCGAAGCGGGCAGCCAGGTCAGGATGGCCGGCGCTCCATTGGTCCACCCACTCCGGCTTGGCCGGCCGCGTGGCGCTGGCATCGACCTTGTACAGGCGGCAAGGCGTCTTGAGAAAGTCCGAGCACCATTGCGCGGCGGCGGCGCTTTCGCGCCGCGCCTGGAGGGTGTCCTTCCATACGCCGACCGTTTCGACATCGGCCTGCAGCGCCGAACCATCCAGCGGCACCAGCAGGTCCGCCATGCCCGGCGCCGACAGCCGCAGCGCGTCGGCCGAGAGCGCCGTGCGGATCAGGGCCATGGCGGGCCACTGGCGCTGCGTCATGAACTGGCCGTCGGCGCCCACCAGCATCCAGCGGCGATCATGCGCCAGGCCGGCCCGATCCAGCGGCGACTCGTCCAGATCGATGCCGGCACAGGATTTGACGGGGTAGATATGCAGGCTGAGGATACGGGCGGACATGGCGGCGGATTCCGGCAAGGCAAGGACCGAGAGCATAGCGGAAGGACGAAAAAAAACCCAGGCCACGGGCCTGGGCTGCGGGCGCTGGCAAGCGCCCTGGGCAGATTGCCTTGACGTCAGCCGCCAACCAGCTTCAGCGTGTCCAGCGGCGTCACCGCCTTGAACGCCTTGCGCGTGGCGATATGCTCCGGACGCGGGGTCAGGCCGTACTTGGGCGGTTCCAGCGTGTTTTCCATGCTGTTGTAGACCATGAACACATTGGCGCGCGGCCACGGCGAAATGTTGCTGTTGGAGCCATGCATGGTGTTGCAGTCGAAGAACACCACCGAACCCGCCTTGGCAGTCATGGAGCGAATACCGCCCTGTTCGACCAGCAGTTGCAGGCTGACCGGATCCGGCACGCCGTACTCCTGCTTCTTGAGCGACTGCTTGTAGTGCTCATTGGGCGTCTCGCCGACGCACGAGATGAACTGGCGATGCGACCCCGGCACCAGCATCAGCGGGCCGTTGCAATCGTTGTTCTCGGTCAGTAGCACCGAGCAGCTCAGCGCGCGCATCGACGGCATGCCATCTTCCACATGCCAGGTCTCGAAGTCGGAGTGCCAATAGAACTCCTTGCCCTTGAAGCCCGGCTTCATGTTGGCGCGGGACTGGTGGATGTAGACTTCCGAGCCCAGGATCTGCCGCGCCACGTTGACCAGCCGCGGATCGCGCACCAGGCGCGCCAACACCGGGTTGAGCACGTGCACCATGAAAATCGAGCGGACCGCGTTGCTGCCCGGCTCGGTGATCGATTCTTCGCGGCGGACAATCGACGGGTCGCGCGTCATGCGCTCGACTTCGGCCGACAACGCCTGCACCTCGGCGGCGGAGAACAGGTCTTCCAGCAGCAGGAAGCCGTCGCGCTCATAGCTGCCGATCTGCTCGGCGCTCAGGGCGTCGGCGTATTTGCCGTCTTCGTAGACCACCGGATCCTGGCGGGAAATGATGGCGGAACTGCGATCCGTACGGGAGGCGTACGGATCCTGCGCAGGTGAGATCATGCGAACCTCCTTGTATCAGGCCGCTTGGGCTTCGGCTTCAGGCAAGGCGTAGACGCCTTCTTTATCATGCACTTCCTGGCCGGTCAGCGGCGGGTTGAAGACGCAGATGACGCGCAGCGGCTCCTTGCCGCCGCACAGCCAATGCTCGTCATGTTCATTCAGGGCATAGACCACGCCGGGCCCGAGTTCGTACTTCTTGCCGTCGGCAATGGTCTCGATGGAACCGTCGCCCTCGATGCACCAGACCGCTTCCAGGTGATTCTTGTAATGGATGTGGGTGCGGCCACCCGGGAAGATGGTGGTTTCATGAAACGAAAAACCCATGCCATCCTTCTTGAGCAGCACGCGGCGGCTCACCCAGGTATCGGTGCGGACTTCGTCGGCGGTGCCGATCACATCTTTGACATTGCGTACGATCATTGACGTTTTCCTCCAAATTTCAGGATGCGGGCGGACTGCCCCTCTTCGGCCAGCGCGTCGGCCACGCTGGCTTCGATCACGTCCAGGCCCTTGGTCAGCAGCTCTTCCTCGATGGTCAGCGCCGGCAGCAGCTTGAGCACTTCGTCATGCGCGCCCGAGGTTTCAATGACCACGCCACGCTTGAAAGCGTTGGCGGCGATGCGGTTGGCCAGCGCGGGCTCGGCGTTGCTCACCAGGCCCTGGATCAGGCCGCGGCCGCGCACCGACAGGCCAGCGTTGGGATAGCTGTGCACCAGGTTTTCCAGCCAGTCGCGCACCAGGCGCTCCTTGCGCTGGATCTCGGCGGTGAACGCGGTGTTGGCCCAGTAGGTTTCCAGCGCCTGGGTGGCGGTGACGAACGCCAGGTTGTTGCCGCGGAAGGTGCCGCTGTGGGCGCCGGGCTTCCAGATGTCGAGCTCGGGCTTCATCAGCACCAGCGACATCGGCAGGCCGAAGCCCGACAGCGACTTGGACAGCGTGATGATGTCGGGACGGATACCGGCCGCCTCGAAGCTGAAGAAGGTGCCGGTGCGGCCGCAACCGACCTGGATATCGTCCACGATCAGCAGCATGTCGTGGCGCTTGCAGAGCTTGTCCAGTTCCTTGAGCCAGCGCAGCGTGGCGACGTTGACGCCGCCCTCGCCCTGCACCGTTTCGACGATGACGGCGGCGGGCTTGTCCAGACCGCTGCTGGGGTCTTCCAGCATGCGCTCCAGATACGCCATCGTGTCCACGTCGGGACCGAAATAGCCGTCATAGGGCATGAAAGTGGTATTGGCCAGCGGGTAGCCGGAGGCGTCGCGGAACTTCATGTTGGCGGTCACCGCCAGCGAGCCGCCGCTGACGCCGTGAAAACCGTGCGTGAAGGAAATCACATTGGGACGTCCCTTCACCTGGCGCGCGATCTTGAGCGCCGCCTCGACCGCATTGGTGCCGGTGGGGCCGGTGAACTGCAGGGTGTATTGCCAGTTGCGCGGCTTGAGCAGCACGCGGTCGACCGTCTCGAGAAAGCGCTTCTTGGCGCTGGTGGCCATGTCCAGGCCATGCACCACGCCATCTGCCTGCACGTACTCGAGCAGCTTTTCCTTGAGGATCGGATTGTTGTGGCCATAGTTCAGGGTACCGGCGCCGCTAAAGAAGTCGATGTACTCACCACCGTCTTCGTCGACCAGCGTCGACCCTCTGGCCTGGCTGAAGATCACGGGAAACGACCGGATATAGCCCCGTACTTCCGACTCCATCCGGTCGAAGATTTTCAAGTCCATGTGATTAATCCTCCCTTTCATCTCATAAGTTGACAGACGGCCAGACTCCTTGCCGCATGCGCGCCAGGCGCATCCGGATACGTCAAGCCATCCCGGTTTTCGACAGGACCGCGTTGCCGCCTCAGGGGGCGGGCAAGGTGAACGGGCCTATCCTCAACAACATCTCGTCGTCATGGTCCGCGCCCCCGAACAATTGCCGGTCGAAGAACGGCTGCTCGGAAACGTGGGCGCCCAGCTCGCCGGCCAGGCCGGCGAAGGTACGGCGCGAGGCCTGGTTGTCAGGCGCCACCGTGGTTTCAAGATGACGAACATGCGCGAGGCTCTCGCGTTGCAAGAGCGCCCGAAGCATGGCGCGGCCTAACCGTTGGCCGCGTGCGCGGGTGTGCACGGCGACCTGCCAGACGAACAACACGTCGGGCCTGTCGGCAAGCACGTAAGCGGAGATAAATCCATCGATGCGTCCTCCGGCGCTTTCGGCCAGGACGCAGGTGCCGCGGTTGTGCTCGCACAGGAGCAGGTACGCGTATAGGGAATTGAGGTCGAGTGGCGGGCACTCGGATACAAGCTGGTGGATCGCGGCGCCGTCCTTGCGGCGAGGCTCACGCAACTGATGCGTTTTGCTGCCCGCCGCCGGCGCCACGGCACTTGAATTCGTAGGGTCGTGCAGTTCGTTTGCTCTCATACAACCAATCCCGATTCGGGAGGCGCGCCACCCGTGGGCACCTCGAGGATGGGCGACGACACATCGCCCTGGGTTTCCGTCGCGACCCCGCTCTCTTCTTCCATGAGCGCAACGATGCGCTCGAGCGACAGGGTGATGGTGGCCTGCTCCAGCTCCGGCAACGCGTTGAGCGCGTCGGCCAGGTGCTTTTGCAGCGGCGACGGCGCCTGCTGCGCGACTTCGCGGCCGGCGTCGGTGGCAGTCACGAAAACGATGCGGCGGTCTTCGCGGCCGCGTTCGCGGCGGATCAGCCCCTTGTCTTCCAGGCGATCGAGAATGCCGACGACCGTGCTGGGGCTGACGTGGATTTCGCGGCTGATGGCCGTGGCCGTCAGCGGCCCGTTGGCGATGACCGTACGCAGGCACATCAGCTGCGGCGCGGTGATGTGGCTCACCGCGGACAACTGGCGCGAATGCAGCGCAATGGATCGGGTGATCCGGCGCAGTGCCCGCAGAATGCGCAGGTCATATTGCTGCGCGGGGTCGGTTACGGTCTGTTTATTCATGACTGAATTAGTTCAGCTAAATTGATTTCTATACGAATGATATGAGTGACCTATCCCTGTGTCAAACCGGATCAACCCCCATTTTGTAATCATTTCCGCCTAATCCGCCGTCAAGTCGCTGGGGGCTTCCCTGGGAAATCAGGACGTTACGATTTGCCGGAATCGCTCTACATTTCGTAAATAAAACATATGTTTTATTTTTTACGATAGATATATCATTTGTTTTACACCCCCCCTCCCCGGCCCCATGATCGCTTCGTCCCTGCAAGACCATCTGCGCCAGCTGAGCGCCACGCTGCCCGCCGAGTTGCAGCGCGCCGCGCACTGGGTGCTGGCCAATCCGGCCGAGGTGGGGCTATGGTCGATGCGCCGGCAGGCGCAGGCGGTGGGCGTGTCTCCCGCTACCATGCTGCGGCTGGCGCGCGCCGCCGGCCATGACAGCTACGAAGCCTTCCGCGCGCCGTTCCAGCGCGCCCTGACCGGCGACGGCCTGCGCGAGCGCGCGGCGCGCCTGCAGACATCGCACGCGCAACGCGGCGGCGAGCCGGGCCAGGATGCGCTGACCCGATCACAGACGGCAGCGCTGGCCTCAGTCTGGCAAGCCAACGACGCGGCCGCGTTCGATGCCGCCGTCGATGCCTTGCTGCGGGCCCGTCAAGTAGGTTTCCTGGGCATGCGCTCGGCATTCGGCATCGCCTTCCAGATGCGCTATGCCTACCACCTGCTGCGCCGCAACGGCATCCTGATCGATGGACTGGGCGGCGCGCCGGCCGAAGACGCCGACTGCCTGCAGGCGGGCGATGCGCTGGTGGTGGTGTCGCAAGCCCCCTATCCCGCCGCCACGGTGCGCCTGAGCCGCCAGATCGCCGCCCGCGGCGTCACCGTGCTGGCGCTGACCGACAGCGTCACCAACCCGGTGGCGCAGGCCGCTCGCCACGTGCTGCATTTTGCCCGCCCGCCCGAAGGCGGCGCGCCGGCGCCGCATGACCCCGCCTCTTTTTTCCACAGCACCGCGGGCCTGCTGGGCTTGGCCGAGCACCTGATCGCACGACTCGCGGCCCGCGGCGGCGACGAGGTGCTGCACCGCCTGGCCGAGATCGAGACACGGCTGCAGGCCGACGGCGCCTATTGGCCACAACCGCCGCGCCGGCGCGGCCGCACCCCGTCCCCCGACTGAATCCCCCCTGCGCCACGCCCACGCCCTTTCCCACTGCCCCCTCGCCACGGAGTCCCTCGCCATGACCAGCACCCGAGTCCTTCATCGTTCCCTGCGCGCCACGCCCCCTGTCGCGGTCCGCGGCCAGGGCGTCTGGCTCTATGACCAGGCGGGCCGCGCCTACCTGGACGGCTCGGGCGGCGCGGCGGTCTCGTGCCTGGGGCACAACCATCCGGACGTGCAGGCCGCGATGCACGCGCAGATCGACGCGCTGGCCTACGCCCACACCAGTTTCTTCACCACCGAGGTCGCCGAAAAGCTGGCCGCGACGCTGGTGGCCGACGCGCCGGCCGGCACGTCACATGCCTACTTCGTCTCGGGCGGCTCGGAAGCGGTCGAAGCGGCGCTGAAGATGGCGCGCCAGTACTACGTCGAGATCGGCCAGCCGCAACGTCGCCATATCGTGGCGCGGCGCCAGAGTTATCACGGCAACACGCTGGGCGCGCTGGCGGTGGGCGGCAACGCCTGGCGCCGCGCACAGTTCGCGCCGCTGCTGATCGAAGTGGCCCACGTCGCGCCGTGTTACGCCTACCGCGACCAGCATGCTGGCGAGACCGATGAACAATATGCCGAGCGGCTGGCGCAGGAACTGGAACAGACCTTCCAACGGCTCGGCGCCGACAGCGTGATGGCCTTCGTCGCCGAACCGGTGGTGGGCGCCACGTCAGGCGCGGTGACTGCGGTGCCCGGTTATTTCCGCCGCATCCGCGAGGTCTGCGATCGCCACGGGGTGCTGTTGATCGCCGACGAGGTGATGTGCGGCATGGGTCGCACCGGCACGCTGTATGCCGTTGAACAGGAAGGCATTACGCCCGATCTGATCACCATCGCCAAGGGTCTGGGCGGCGGCTACCAGCCAATCGGCGCGGTCATGGCGCAGGAACGCATCGTGCAGGCGATGCAGCAGGGCAGCGGCTTCTTCCAGCACGGTCACACCTATCTGGGCCACGCCACTGCCTGCGCGGCCTCGCTGGCGGTGCAGGAAGTGATCAAGCGCGACAAGCTGCTGGCGCGGGTGCGCGCCCAGGGCGAGGGGCTGCGCCAGCGCCTGCAACAGGCGCTGGGCGCGCACCCGCACGTCGGCGACATCCGCGGCCGCGGTCTGTTCATGGGCGTGGAACTGGTGCGTGACCGCGCCAGCAAGGCGACCTTCGATCCGGCGTTGTCGCTGCACGCGCGCATCAAGCGTGAAGCCATGGCGCGCGGCCTGATGGTCTATCCGATGGGCGGCACCATCGATGGCCGCCAGGGCGACCACGTGCTGCTGGCCCCGCCCTTCATCATCACGGACGATGAACTGGACCAGCTGACCGAACGCCTGGCCGATGCCATCGACGCGGCCATCGCAAGCGCCGGCGCCCGATAGCGTGCTGGCGGCCGCCTATGCCGCCACGCGCCGCCACGCGGGCCACGCACCGAGGGTCAGCGCGCGCAGCAGCCATTCGACCGGACCCTGGGCATGGTGGCGCAGCCACCATGCCGAGAATGGCAATTGCGCCCCGAAAATCGCCCCGGCAATCAACAGCGCCGCGCCCGGCGACACGCCCCCCGAGAGCCGCAACCCCCAGCCGGTGAAGATGAAGGCGCACACCACCGATTGCATGAGGTAGTTGCTCAGGGCCATGCGGCCGGCCGGCGCCAGCGTGCGCGCCAGCCAGGCGCCCGGCCGCGTGCGCATGGCCAGCAGCAGCGCCGCGGCATACGACATGCTCAGCAACGGCGCCGTGAACAGACCCAGCGCCAGGCCGGGAATTTCCCACAGCAGCGCCATCGACGGCAAGGCGGCGGTCGCATACGCGGCCGATCCGGCCAATCCCGGCAATGCCCCCAGCGCGCACAACAGCCACAACACCCGCGGCTGGCGCCACGGATCGGCCAGCGCCTGGCGCCGTCCCAGCGCATAGCCGGCCAGGAACATCGCGAAGACGAACGGCCCCTGCACCAGCAGGATGACGCCCCAGATGCCACTGGTCAGTTCTTGCCAGTGGCGGGCGACGGTCGTGGCGATCGTGCCGCGATACGCCTGGATGGCGGCATGGGAATCCGCGAGCGCGACATTGTTGTCCCCCTGGCCCATGGCAACCGTGCCGACCGGATCGAGCAGGCTCAAGCCACCAAGCACCGCCCAGGCCAGCGACGTCAGGCCGATCAGCCACAGCGCCACGCGCAGCGCCCGCCCGGGCGCCATGCCACGGCATGCCATCAGGGCCAGCCCCAGCAAGGCATAGGTCAGCAGGATGTCGCCCTGGTAGAACAACACGGCGTGCGCCAGCCCAAGCGCGGCCAGGCCGGCCAGGCGCCGCAGAAAGCGTGGCCCGAAGGCGACGCCAGCCCGTTCGGCGGCGCTTATCTGCAGGGTGAAGCTGTAGCCGAACAGGAACGAGAACAGCAGGTAGAACTTGGTCTCGAACAACCATGCCACCAGCCAGCGCACCGCCTGGTCCCAGGGACGCGCGAAGGCCGGGTCCACGATGCCGCTGGCATAGAACGGCGATGCGGACACGCCGATGTTGACGACCAGAATGCCCAACAGCGCAAAGCCGCGCAACGCGTCGACATGCGCCAGGCGCGGCGGCGCCATCGCGACGGCGTTCATGGCTGCTCTCCCGCCATGCTCGGCGTGGCTCGCGCATCGCCGGCGCCACCCCGGCGGCGCTGGCGCGGCATGGCGGTATCGGAGGCGATCAGCTCAGCACCGGTGACAGCAACGGCTGCTTGGGCCGCACGTCCAGCGCCCGCCCCTTGCGCGCGCGCTTGCCGACATACACCGCCAGCGCCGCGCCCGCCAGGATGTCCTCGGTGTGCTTGTTACGGTAGATGCCCGCCGCTCGCAGGCCGAGCGCGCCGATCGGCACGGTCTGGTCGAGCTTGTCGGCGCCGTCCAGGCCCATCAGGATAGTGCCGCGTCCGCCGCCGGACAGCGACTTGAGCTCGTCCAGGCCGAACACCAGGAACTTGCCCTTCTGCGACAACAGCGCCAGTTGCGTGGCGCCCTCGAACAGCGGCACCGGACGCAGCAACGCGTCGCCCGACTCCAACGTGATGAACTGCTTGCCGGCGCGTTGGCGGCTGGTCATGTCAGACAGCCTGGCGGCAAAGCCGTAGCCGCCGCGCGTGGCCAGCAGCCAGCGGCTGTCGGCCGCTGCCGCGATGGTGTGGACGATGCGGGTGCCGCTTTCCAGATCGATCATGGTGGTGACCGGCTGGCCGTCGCCGCGCGCCGACGGCAGACCCGATACGGCCACCGAATAGACGCGGCCGTTGTCGCCCAAGGCGATCAGGGTGTCGGTGGTGCGGCATTCGAAGGCGCCGTAGAGGTCGTCGCCCTGCTTGAAACCGAACTGCGAGGCGTCGTGGCCGTGGCCCTGGCGGGCGCGCAGCCAGCCCTTCTGCGACACGATCACCGTGACCGGCTCATCCAGCACCTTGGTTTCGAGCACCGCGCGCTCGGCGGTCTCGATCAGGGTGCGGCGGTCGTCGCCATATTGCTTGGCGTCGGCCTCGATTTCCTTGATCAGCAGGCGCTTGAGGGTGTTGGGATTGTCCAGCAGTTCCTGCAACGCGACCTGCTCCTTGCGCTTGTCGGCCAGTTCCTGCTCGATCTTGAAGCCTTCCAGGCGCGCCAACTGGCGCAGGCGCATTTCCAGGATGTCCTCGGCCTGGCGTTCGGACAGCTTGAAGCGCTCCATCAGCGCCGCGCGCGGCTCGTCCGATTCGCGGATGGTCTGGATCACCTCGTCCACGTTCAGGTAGACCACCATGCGGCCTTCCAGCACGTGGATTCGGTCGATGACCTTGTCCAGGCGGAAGCGGGTGCGGCGCAGCACGGTGTTGGTGCGGAACGCCAGCCATTCGGTCAGGATGTCACGCAAGCCCTTCTGGCGCGGACGGCCGTCGGTGCCGATGCAGACCAGGTTGACCGAGGCGCTGCTCTCCATGCTGGTCTGGGCCAGCAGGGTGTTGACGAATTCGTCGCGATCGACGCGCGAGGTCTTGGGCTCGAACACCAGGCGCACGGCGGCGTCCTTGCCGGATTCATCGCGCACCGCGTCCAGCAGGTTCAGCATCACGGCCTTGGCCTGGGTCTGCTCGGGCGTCAGGCTCTTCTTGCCGCTCTTGACCTTGGGGTTGGTGATTTCCTCGATCTCTTCGAGCACCTTCTGGCCTGAAGTGCCCGGCGGCAGTTCGGTGACCACCAATTGCCATTGGCCGCGCGCCATTTCCTCGAACTGCCAGCGCGCCCGCACCTTGAGCGAACCGCGGCCCCCGGCATAGATCTGGGCGATGTCGGCGGCCGGCGTGATGATCTGGCCGCCGCCGGCGAAGTCCGGGCCGGGGATCATGCCGAACAGCTCGGCGTCCGGCAATTGCGGCTGCTTGATCAGCGCCACGCACGCCTGCGCCACTTCGCGCAGGTTGTGCGGCGGGATCTCGGTGGCCATGCCGACCGCGATGCCGGACGCGCCGTTCAGCAGCATCACCGGCAGGCGCGCCGGCAGCATCTGCGGCTCCTGCTGGCTGCCGTCGTAGTTGGGCACGAAATCGACCGTGCCTTCGTCCAGTTCGTCCAGCAGCAGCTTGGCGATCGGCGTCAGGCGCGCTTCGGTGTAGCGCATGGCGGCGGCATTGTCGCCATCGCGCGAACCGAAGTTGCCCTGGCCGTCGATGAGCGGATAGCGCAGGGAGAAGTCCTGCGCCATACGCACCATGGCGTCATAGGCCGCCTGGTCGCCGTGCGGGTGGTACTTGCCCAACACGTCGCCGACCACGCGCGCCGACTTCACCGGCTTGGCGCCGGCGGCAAGCCCCATGGCCTGCATGGCGAACAGGATGCGGCGCTGCACGGGCTTCTGCCCGTCGCCGACGTCGGGCAGGGCCCGGCCCCGCACCACGGACACTGCATAGTCCAGATAGGCCTGCTCGGCATAGCGCGCCAGGGTGATGGCGGCATCGCCGCCGCCCTCGTCGGGCGCGGCGTCGAACAAACCTTGTTGATTGCTGTCGGTCATGATGGTTTCAGGTAGACAAATTCATTGAAACGGCGTCATTGGGGACGCGCGGCGCCCAGCAGCTGGGCATCGGCCACATGCTCGCGCAACTGGGCGCGCACCGCGTCCAGCGTGGCGGCGTCCTGCCCGCGCTTGGGGATGATCACGCCCTGCAGCGCCCCCAGGATGACGTACAGATGCTGCGGCGTTTCTTCGACCCGCCGCACGTCGTCCCAGTCGATGCGCCCGGAGGCAGCGGCGACGCTGTCCTCGATGCCGTCGGCGCCGAACACCAGTTGGTGGCGCCCCAGGAACAGCCCGTCCGGCTGCCTGGCGAGCATGCGCCGCGTGTTCATGCGCACCAGCCGTGGCAGCGCGAACTCGTAGGCCAGCGCCAGCAGCGCCAGGATGCCCAGGCCGACCGCCAGCCCTTCGAAGTACACCGGCAGCACCGCACCCCAGTTCGGGCCATGCCCGTCCCAGGTCTGCCAGACCAGGTAGGCCAGCAGAACCACCACCATCAGCACGGCGAAACGCAGGTGCGACAGGTAGCGGCGGCGGCGCAGTTCCGGCCGTTTGTAGACATAGGCGGCGAACTCGGCATAGTCGTCGGCGGTCAGGTCAACCGCCATGCTGGCGGACGGCAACGGGGACGAGGGCAACGTCATCAGATGTCCAGCTCCGCCAGGTTGCCTTTCTCTTCGATCCAGGCGCGGCGTTGCGAGGACTCGCCCTTGCCCATCAGCATGTCGAACATGCGGGTGGTGTCTTCGGGGGTCTGGTCGCCGTAGCCCACCGGCAGCAGCCGGCGCGTGTCCGGATTCATGGTGGTTTCCCACAGTTGCTCGGGGTTCATTTCGCCCAGGCCCTTGAAGCGGCTGACCGCCCAGCTGCTTTCGCGCGAGCCTTCCTTGCGCAGCTTGTCCTGCGCGGCTTCCAGCTCGCCTTCGTCCAGGCAGTAGATCTTGCGCGCCGGACGCTTGCCCTGCGCCGGCACGTCCAGGCGGAACAGCGGCGGCTTGGCGACGTAGACGTGGCCGGCCTCGACCAGCTTGGGGAAGTGCTTGTAGAACAGCGTCAACAGCAGCACCTGGATGTGCGAGCCGTCGACGTCGGCATCCGACAGGATGCAGATGCGGCCGTAGCGCAGCCCCGACAGGTCGGGCGTATCGCGCGGCCCGTGCGGATCGACGCCGATGGCCACGGAGATGTCATGGATTTCGTTGTTGGCGAAGAGACGGTCGCGGTCGACTTCCCAGGAATTGAGCACCTTGCCGCGCAATGGCAGGATGGCCTGGAATTCCTTGTCGCGCCCCATCTTGGCCGAACCGCCTGCCGAGTCGCCCTCGACCAGGAAGACCTCGGTGCGGCTGGCGTCGCTGGATTCGCAGTCGGTCAGTTTGCCGGGCAGCACCGCCACGCCGGAACTCTTGCGCTTTTCGACTTTCTGCGCCGAGCGCTGGCGCGCCTGCGCCTGGCGGATGGCCAGCTCGGCCAGCTTCTTGCCGTATTCGACATTGCTGTGCAACCACAGGTCGAGCGCGCTCTTGGCGAATCCGCCCACCAGGCGCACCGCATCGCGGCTGTTCAGGCGTTCCTTGATCTGGCCCTGGAATTGCGGATCCAGCACCTTGGCCGACAGCACGAAGCTGGCGCGGGCGAACACGTCCTCGGGCAACAGCTTGACGCCCTTGGGCAGCAGGCTGTGCAGTTCGGCGAAGCCCTTGACCGCGCCGAACAAGCCTTCGCGCAGGCCCGACTCGTGGGTGCCGCCGGCCGGCGTTGGAATCAGGTTGACGTACGACTCGCGCACGGCGTTGCCGTCCTCGGTCCAGGCCACCACCCATTGGGCGCCCTCGCCTTCGGCGAAGGTTTCGTGGTCGGCGCCGGCGTACTGCTGGCCCTCGAAGAACGGCACCATCAGTTCGGCGCCCGCCAGCGCCTCGGACAGGTAGCCGCGCAGGCCGTCCTGGTACTGCCAGGTCTTGGTGTCGCCGGTCTTTTCGTTGACCAGCGAGACCTTCACGCCCGGCAGCAGCACGGCCTTGCTGCGCAGCAGGTGGGTCAGTTCGCCCAGCGGGATATTGGGGCTGTCGAAATACTTGGCGTCCGGCCAGACCCGCACGCGGGTGCCGGATTTCTTGCGACCGCCCTGGTCGTAAGGCGCCAGCGGCTCGGCGACGTCGCCGCCCTTGAACACCAGGCGGTTGACGGCGCCGTCGCGCCAGACCACCACTTCGAGCCGGGTGGCCAGGGCGTTGGTGACCGATACGCCGACGCCGTGCAGGCCGCCGGAAAAGGCATAGGCGCCGCCGCCGGCCTTGTCGAACTTGCCGCCAGCGTGCAGCCGGGTGAACACCAGTTCAACCACCGGGGCGTTTTCCTCGGGGTGCAGGCCGACGGGAATGCCGCGGCCGTCGTCCTCGACCGACACGCTGCCGTCGATGTGCAGCGTGACCAGGATCTGCTTGCCGTGGCCGGCCAGGGCCTCGTCCGCGGCGTTGTCTATGACTTCCTGCACGATGTGCAGGGGGTTTTCTGTGCGGGTGTACATGCCCGGGCGCTGCCGCACGGGCTCCAGCCCTTTCAGGACGCGGATGGACGCCTCGTTGTAACGTGGAGTGGCCAAGTTATCCCCAACATCTGTGGAAAAAAACCGACATTTTACGGATAAGCCCAGATTCTGCGCGGCTCCGGGTGGGATGCGCACGACCTGACCAGCACCGAATTCGGTAGGATGACGAAAGAGACACAGCCAGCGGATCCGGGTTCAATGCCCCGGATCGCGATAACTGCGCCGCGATATCCTACACAAAAGCGGCAAACACTGTTGTTATAAACAGTGGTATGCCTGTTGTTTTTGACAGTGGTATGCTTTAATCCATCCCACAAACAAGAACAACGGCAAGGCGTCCCTCTTTTCGCCTTTTGCTGCCGAACCCGAGAATCACCATCATGAGCGACCAAATCAAGAACGTCAGTGACGCGAGCTTCGATGCCGATGTATTGAAGTCCGGCCAGCCGGTGCTGGTGGACTACTGGGCTGCCTGGTGCGGCCCCTGCAAGATGATCGCCCCGATCCTGGAAGAAGTCGCCACCGAATACGCCGGTCGCCTGACGATCGCCAAGCTCAACGTGGACGAGAACCAGGGCACCGCTGCCAAGTACGGCATCCGTGGCATCCCCACCCTCATGCTCTTTAAAGACGGCCAGGCTGCCGCCACCAAGGTTGGCGCGCTGTCGAAGTCGCAACTCACCGCATTCCTGGACGGCGCGTTGTAAACTGCGTGCTGTGAACGAAGGCGCCGCCCTGGGGGCGGCGCTCATTCAGTACCGCGCGAGCCCGTCCGTGGCGCGCCGCCAGAACCCTCCTTTACTCTTCCCCCAACACCCACCGCGATGCACCTCAACGAACTGAAGGCGCTGCATGTCTCGCAGCTGCTGGAAATGGCCGCTGGCCTGGAAATCGAGAACGCCAACCGCCTGCGCAAGCAGGAGCTGATGTTCGCCATCATGAAACGGCGCGCCAAGCAGGGCGAGCAGATCTTTGGCGACGGCGTGCTGGAAGTCCTGCCCGACGGTTTCGGTTTCCTGCGCTCGCCCGAGACCTCGTATCTGGCCAGCACGGACGACATCTACATCTCGCCGTCCCAGATCCGCCGCTTCAACCTGCACACCGGCGACTCGATCGAAGGCGAAGTGCGCACGCCCAAGGATGGCGAGCGTTATTTCGCGCTGGTCAAGGTGGACAAGGTCAACGGCGTGGCGCCCGAGGCGATCAAGCATCGCATCATGTTCGAGAACCTGACGCCGCTGCACCCGAACCAGCCGCTGCGCCTGGAACGCGACATCAAGAGCGAGGAAAACCTCACCGGCCGTATCCTCGACATCTTCGCCCCCATCGGCAAGGGCCAGCGCGGCCTGATCGTCGCCAGCCCCAAGTCGGGCAAGACGGTAATGATGCAGCACATCGCGCATGCCATCACCACCAACTACCCCGACGCGGTCATGATCGTCCTGCTGGTGGACGAGCGTCCCGAGGAAGTGACCGAAATGCAGCGCACCGTGCGCGGCGAAGTGGTCGCCTCGACCTTCGATGAACCTGCCACCCGCCACGTGCAGGTCGCCGAAATGGTCATCGAGAAGGCCAAGCGCCTGGTCGAAATGAAGAAGGACGTGGTGATCCTGCTGGACTCGATCACCCGTCTGGCGCGCGCCTACAACACCGTGGTGCCCGCCTCCGGCAAGGTGCTGACCGGTGGTGTCGACGCCAACGCCCTGCAACGCCCCAAGCGCTTCTTCGGCGCCGCGCGCAACCTCGAGGAAGGCGGCTCGCTGACCATCCTGGGCACCGCGCTGATCGAGACCGGCAGCCGCATGGACGAGGTCATCTACGAAGAATTCAAGGGCACCGGCAACTCCGAAGTGCACCTGGAGCGCCGCCTGGCGGAAAAGCGCGTCTACCCGTCCATCAACCTGAACAAGTCGGGCACCCGCCGCGAAGAACTGCTGATCGCGCCGGACCTGCTGCAGAAGGTCTGGGTGCTGCGCAAGTTCATCCACGACATGGACGAAGTCCAATCCATGGAATTCATCCTGGACAAGATGCGCGCCACCAAGACCAATGCCGAATTCTTCGATATGATGAAGAAGAAATAAGCCGTCACCGCCCGCGCGCCGGGCGCACGCATCGAATTGGCGAGGATTGCCCCACGGCGGTCCTCGCCAATTGCTTTTGGGGTCGAGCCGGAGCGGTATCCCAAACGCCAGGGAACCGCGGACGGCCGCATCAGTGCTCGATGAACTCTTCCAGGCTGCGCGGCTTGGGCGTCTGCTTGGGAGCCGGCTTGCCTGAGGCGTCGATAGGGTCGATCCTGGGGTCGTCCCAGCTGCCAGTGACGGCATATTCCATGGTCATGGCGCGCGCCAGCGGCTGCTTGAGCAGCCATTGCGTGACGAACGCGCCCAGGCCGATCAGCGGGTTGACCGCCAACGCCGTCACCATGGCCGCGCCGCTGGCATCCAGGTTGGGGATCACCACCGCCTTCAGGTTCCAGCGCTCCTGCACGATATTGACGTTGCCCGCCAGCACGATGGCGGCCACCGGGCCGTTGATCTTGTATCCCTCGGTGGCCAGCGAACCGTCCGCCAGCCTGACCTGCCCGCGCACGGTATCGAAGGGAAAGCCATCGCGCAGCAGGTTGGTCGGATTGACGTCGAGCCGCGCCAGGCGCTGCAGCGATTGCAGCGACAGCAACTCCAGCAGCCGCGCGGTGCGTGAATTCACGTGCATGAAACGTCCCTTGTCCAGGGAGATCTCGGCATCCCCGGCGACATCCGCGATGTCGTGCGTCCAGGGCAGGTTGCGCCAGCTCAGCTTGGCCTTGATGTCCCCGGTGCCGCCCGACACCACATGTTCGAATCCGATGCGGTCCATGAAGCTGCCCAGGTTCTCGAACTTGGCGGCGGCATCGACCGTCAGGCCGCGGTCGGGCCCCTCCAGGCGCCAGGTGCCGGTCGCATTCAACGTGGCGGCGTCGTTGGCTATCGACAGTTTGTCCAGGCGCCATTGGCGGCCACGCTCCAGGTTGGTGCCGATGACCTGCAGCTCGCCCAGATTCTTGCCATAGAGTCGGAACTCCTTGGCCTGCAGATCGATCGCGGGAATGTCGGACAGGTCGTTGCCGGAAGACAGCGCCTTGTCGGCCTCGTTGCTGTCCTCTGCGCCCCCCAGCGCCAGATGCTTCAGGCGCGCGGTGATCTGCCCGGCGATCGCGCCGGAGGCTTCGCGCCACGACAGCGAGCCAGCCGCCTGTCGCGACTCCAGATCGACGCGCCATTGGGCCGGCGCGGGCCGGGTGGCGTACAGGGTGAGGTCATTCAGGGTATAGCCGCCGGTGCGCAGCACCCCGGTGGCCAGGCTGACGCGCTCGGGCGGCGGCAGCAAGGGCCGGGAGGCCGCGCGGCCCTTGGTGGGCGCCAGGCTGAAGCCGTCCAAGACCGCTTCCCAGCTGTCCACGTCCAGCTCTGGCAGGCTGGCGTTCAGGCTCAGGCCGCGCTCCGGCAGACTGGCGGGCCGGTCGATGCCCAGCGCTCCGCGGGCGAAATACGTCGCCGCGCCATCGGCCGGATCGCGTTCAAACAGGGCGTTGACGTTGTCGCCCAGGCTGGCGGTCAGCCAGCGCCGGCCCTTGGCGCCCTGATCCTGCGCGGCGCCCCATTGCAGCTTGAGCGGGCGCACCGACCGCGCCGGCTTGCCCACCGGCGCCGGCATGTCGATCGCCAGCCCGGCCAGATCCGACTCCATCGACAGTTCGACCGAACCGCCCCGCTGATAGCCGAGCTTGCCCTTGTAGGCGGCCTTGCCCGAGAAACGCGCCATCGACGGGGCATTGCCGAGCTGCGCCAGCCCCGCCCCAGACAGCACGCCTTCGAATCGCAGGACATCGTTCGGCTGGATCAGGCTGCCGCTGATACTGACCGGACCGCCCAGGAACTGGGCGCGGATTTCCTTGGCCTGCACGCCTTTTTCCGAGAAATCCAGGTCCCCGTGCATCTGGCTGAGCAAGGGCATCTCGGGCATGAACGTGAAGGTGTTGTCGGCGAACAGGATCTTGCCTTGCACCTGGGTGTCGTCGGTATTCATCAACGGCACCTTGAGCTTGAGCGGCATGCGCCAATTACCGGTGCCGCGAGCCTCGTCCAGGGCGCCGTCCAGCAACTGGCCCAGCGGCGAGCTGCCGGCCAGCGCCAGATAGGCGGGCACCGGGCCGCTAGTCACGCCATCGACCGTCAGCTCGGCCTGATGCTCCATGTCTGGAATGGCGGCGGTCACGGCGCCAAGCGTCACGGTCTGGTCCTGGCCGGTATGAAAGACCGCGCCGCCCGGACTGTCGAGCACCAGCCCGACCTTGTCGACCCGGAAACTGCCCGACAGGTTCTCCAGCATCGGCCAGCCCTTGCGATGCGGCCGTGCCGGCGCATAGTCGACCGTGGCGCCGGAGTAAGCGCCGGCGATCACGAATTCGCCCGTCGATCCCGGCGCGCCGAAAGGGAATTCGTCGAGGTCGCCCTTGAGGGTGATGGCCGCCGCTTCCATCTGGCCCTTCGGCAGGCCGGTTGCCAGCCACTCGCGCGCGTCCGGATTGACCTCCAGCGGCAAATAGCGGTGGATCGCGTTCATGGCGCCGCGCACCAGGGTGCCCCGCATGTCGACGCTGCCGGCGGCGCTCTTGCCTTCGCGGCGCCACTGGCCCTGCAGGCGGACGTCCAGATCGTCATTGGTGACGCGCAACTGGCTCACGTCCACGAACCAATCGCGCGCGTCCGCCCCCTTGATACGAGCGTCAAGCGACACGTCGCTGGCCGCCAGGTCGGGCTGCTCAAAGATGCCGGGCAGCGTCACCCGCAATTGCTCGACACGGCCGCGGAGCGCCAGATTCGCCGCGCCGGTGCTGCGCGCCAGCGGCAGGCGCGCGCTGTCGATGAAATCGCCCGGCGTGCCCTCGATATGCAACCGCGCATCGGCCCCGCCCACCGCCGGCCCGCCTGACGCCGCCGACCAGTCGACCCCGCGCGCCGCCAGGTCGGCGGTCAACGTCGTGAATTTGCCGTGGTCCAGCTGCAACCAGGCGCGGGCACTGACGCGCCCCCGGACCGGCGGCGGCGGCGTCCAGGCCGCCCAGGCCAGCGGCTCGGCATCGTCGATCGCGGCATAGATTTGGCCGCTCCAATTGGCGGGGCTGGCGGTATTGGCGGAGAACAGGCTGCGATTGAATTCCCCGCGCAGGTCCAGCTTGCGGGCCAGCGCCGGATCGGCATCGGCGCGCAAGGCGAAGCGGTGCGACAGGCTGCCATTGCGCACCAGGAAATCGACATTGCTCAAGACCAGCTCGGGCGCCTGGCGCAGCTCGTCCTGCCAGCGGACGCGGGCCCCATGGATGAACACTTCGCGCTGCGCGGTCAGCCAGCGCAGCGCCGGATGATCCAGGTCGGACCGGTGATCGCTGGCGTTCAGGTCGATGCCCTGCCCCGCCACCCAGAGGCGATTGTCGGGATCGCGCCGCAAGGTCAATTCAGGCTGCTCCAGCCGCAGGCGCAGCAGCGTGGGCGAAAAAGTCAGCAGGCTGCGCCATGCCAGCACCGCCGACACGGAGGGCAACGTCAACACGGGGCCCGGCTGGTCATCGTAGACTTGCACCGAGGTCAGCGCCAGCCGTGGATTGAGGCCTTGCCAGTCGGCCTGGATCGCACCGATCGTGACCCGTGCGCCCAGTGCCTGGCTGGCGTAGGCTTCGATCTGGGGGCGCCATTGGTCCACGCGCGGCAAGACCCAGTAGCGCACGCCCAGAAGCCCGATGGCCACGACGCCGTATACGGTCAGTACCACCCAGAACAGGCAGCAGAGCACTTTCTTTGAAACAGACACGGATCGGTGGGCAGGAGAATAGTCTTGCGGTATCGTCCCCACTTATACCTGAAACGCGCCCATTCGTCTCCCGTCCGATCGCCATGCCTACGCCCGCCCTGTTCGCCCCCGCCCTTGCCTGGTCCGGCCACCTGCGCCGCCGTCTCGATGCCCACCCGGACCTGGCCGCCTGGCTGGAAGACGCAGCGCAACACCCGGTCACCCCGGAGCGGCTGGCGCACTGGCAGGCCGAGCTGGCCGGCCCCGGCGCGCCCGCCACCCTGCCCGTGGAGCAGTGCCGCCAGGTGCTGCGCAAATTGCGCGAGCGGGTCTTCAGCACCCTGATCGTGCGCGACCTGGCCGGCATGGCGCCGCTCGAAGAGGTGGTCGGGGCGATGACGGCGCTGGCCGACGCTGCGGTTGCCGCCGCCTACCGCAGCGTGGCCGCCGAGCTGGCTGAGGTGCACGGCGTGCCCCGCGATCCGGCCACCGGCCTGCCCCAGGAAATGCTGATCGTCGGCATGGGCAAGCTGGGCGGCGGCGAGCTCAACGTCTCCTCCGACATCGACCTGATCATGCTGTACGGCGAGGAAGGCGACACCGATGGTCCGCGCCGCATCAGCCATCATGAGTTCTATGGCCGCCTGACCCGCCGCATGATGCCGGTGCTGTCCGAAGTCGATGCCAACGGCCAGGTCTTCCGCACCGACCTGCGCCTGCGCCCGGACGGCGATGCCGGGCCGCTGGCATGGAGCCTGGATGCGCTCGAGCATTACCTGATCGGCCAGGGCCGCGAATGGGAACGCTATGCCTGGCTCAAGGCGCGCCTGATGCCGGCGCGGGCGTTCGAGGACAGTAACAGCGAGGCCCAGGCGCGGCAGCTCGAAAGCCTGCGCGTGCCGTTCGTGTATCGCAAGTATTTCGACTTCGACGCGCTGGCCGCGCTGCGGGCCCTGCGCGAGCGCATCCGCCAGGACTGGCAACGCCGCGCCACCGCCCGCAATGGCATCGACAGCGCCAACAATATCAAGCTGGGCGATGGCGGCATCCGCGAGATCGAGTTCGTAGTGCAATTAGCGCAGTTGATCCGCGGCGGACGCATGCCGGCACTGCAGCAGCGCGGCCTGCTGGCGGCGCTGCACGCCGAACAACTCGCCGGCCTGGTGACCGAGGACGATGCGCGCCGCCTGGAGGACGCCTATCGTTTCCTGCGCCGCACCGAGCATGCGCTGCAATACCGCGAAGATGAGCAGACCCACCTGCTGCCGTCGGACCCGGCATTGCGGACCGCGCTGGCCAACGCCCTGGGCCTGGACGCCGCGCAATTCGAAAGCACGCTGGCCGCCCACCGCCAGTTCGTTTCCCGCACCTTCCGCAATGTGTTCCGCTTGGTGGGCATGGACAAGGAAGACACCGCGGATGCCGGCAGCGAAGCTGCCGCCGCCGAGGCCGAGGAACAATGCGAGCTGGCCGAACAGATCCGCCAGACCTTCGGCGAACAGGCCGACGACCTGCTGCGCCGCGCCGACACCCTGATGAACAGCCACCGGGTGCGCAGCCTGCCCGAGAGCAGCCGGCGCCGCCTGGAAGCCCTGCTGCCCGCCGCCCTGCGCGCCGCGAGCCAGACTGGCGCGCCGCTGGACGCCGCCGTGCGCCTGCTCGACCTGATCGAGAAAATCGCCCAGCGCAGCGCCTACCTGGCCCTGCTGGCTGAATACCCCGACACGCTGGCGCGCGTGGCCCGCATGGTCGCGGCCAGCCCCTGGGCGGCGCAATACCTGACCCAGCACCCGCTGCTGCTGGACAGCCTGATCGACTGGCGCACGCTGTTCGAACCGCTGGACTTCGCCCAGATCGCGCGCCAGTTGAGCGCCGACCTGGACGCCTGCCGCCTGCCCGACGGCGACCCCGACATCGAGCGCCAGATGAATCTGATGCGCGACGTGCAGCGCCAGGCCAGCTTCCAGCTGCTGGCGCAGGACCTGGAGGGCGAACTGACGGTGGAAAAGCTCGCCGACCAGTTGTCGGCCCTGGCCGACCTGCTGCTGACGGAAACCATCCGCCGCACCTGGCCGCTGGTGAACAAGGTCGCGGGCGCCGAACCGCGTTTCGCGGTCATCGCCTATGGCAAGCTGGGCGGCAAGGAGCTGGGCTACGCCTCCGACCTGGACCTGGTGTTCCTGTACGACGATACGCGCGAGGACGCCGCCGAGGTCTACGCCAAGCTGGGGCGGCGCATGACCTCGTGGCTATCGACCATGACGTCATCGGGTCGCCTGTACGAAATCGACCTGCGCCTGCGGCCGGACGGCGATGCCGGCCTGCTGGCGGTGTCGCTCGAAGCTTTCGAGCAATACCAGCAAAAGCACGCCTGGCCCTGGGAGCATCAGGCCTTGACGCGCGCGCGCTACGCATGCGGCGATGCCGCCGTCGGCCAGCGCTTCGAACAGATCCGCGAAGCCATCCTGGTGATGCCGCGCGATACCGCCAAGCTGCGCGAGGAAGTGCTGGCGATGCGCGAGAAAATCAATGCCGGCCACCCCAACAACACCGAAAAGTTCGATCTCAAGCACGATGCCGGCGGCATGGTGGATGTGGAATTCGTGACCCAATACCTGGTGCTTTGCCATGCCGGCAGCCATCCTGTGCTGGTGCGCAACCTGGGCAACATCACCCTGCTGCGCCTGGCGGGCGAGGCCGGGCTGATCGACCCGGGCCTGGCCACGCGCGCCGGCGATGCCTACCGCACGCTGCGGCGGGTGCAGCACCAACTGCGCATGCAAGGGGTGGAAAAGGCCCGCGTGGCGCCCGACCAGTTGCAGGCCGAACGCGCCGCCGTGCGCGAACTCTGGCACGCCGTGCTGGGCTGACAAACCGGGCGCCCGCCCCGCGCCGTGCCGGGCACCCCGCCCCATGGCGCCAACTCGGCGTAAAATAAGGCGTTTTCCGCCTAACCGCCTGCTTTTCACCATGTCCGAATTCGTGCGCCCCAAACTCGACCTGCCCGCCGGCCGCAGCAAGGTGCTGCTGCATTCGTGCTGCGCGCCCTGTTCCGGCGAGGTCATGGAAGCCATGACGGCTTCCGGCATCGACTACGCGATCTACTTCTACAACCCGAACATCCATCCGGTCAAAGAATACGAGATCCGCAAGCAGGAGAACATCCGCTTCGCCGAGCAGCACGGTATCGAATTCATCGATGCCGACTACGACATGGACAACTGGTTCGAGCGCGTCAAGGGCATGGAAGACGCCCCCGAGCGTGGCGAACGCTGCACCGCCTGCTTCGACATGCGCTTCGAGCGCACCGCGCTCTACGCGCACGAGCACGGCTTCGACACCATCACCAGCTCGCTCGGCATCTCGCGCTGGAAAGACATGAACCAGATCAACGGCTGCGGCGAACGGGCGGCCGCGCGCTACGATGACCTGGTCTACTGGACCTACAACTGGCGCAAGGGCGGCGGCTCCTCGCGCATGATCGAGATCAGCAAGCGCGAGAACTTCTACCAGCAGGAATACTGCGGCTGCGTCTATTCGCTGCGCGACACCAACCGGCACCGCCGCGCGCAGGGCCGCGAACGCATTCACATCGGCGTGAAGTTCTACGGCAAGGAAGACCTGATCAACGCGGAAGAGCTCTAAGGCCAGCGCGGGCCGGCCACCGCCAGCGGCTCAGGCCGTTTCGTCCGGCTGGCGCCCCAGGCGCCGGTACTCCGACGGCGACACCCCATAGCGGTTGCGGAACGCGTGACTGAAGCGCGCCGCGTCCGAAAACCCATGACGGAAAGCGATCTCGCCGATCTGCCGCGCGTGCTGCGCGGCATCGGCCAGCATGTCGCGGCAGCGCTCCAGGCGCGCGCCCAGGATGAAGTCGGCCGGCGTGGTCGCCGCCTGCGCGAACAGGTTGTACAGATAGCGCCGCGACACGCGCAACGCCACCGCCGCCGTCGCCGGCGACAGGTCGGGATCATGCAGGTTCTCGATCAGGTACTGCTGCACGCGGCGCAACTGCGCCTGCCGCAGCGCGCCGGGGTCCTGCGCCGCGCCCCCACCGGCCCGTTCGCTGATGTCCAGCCCCATCATCTGCATCACCGCATTGGCGGCGTCGCGCGCCGCGCTCTCGGACAGGTGGGCGTGCTCGCTCAACGCCACCCGCAACAGATCCATGGCCATGCGGCCGCAACCGTGGCGCGCGCTGAAACTGCGCGCCACCGCGTTGCGCATGGCCGGCAGCCAGGCCTCGGCCTGCTTGCCGGGCACCTGCATCACCAGGAAGTGCGCGTTGTCGTCGACATCCACCTCGTAGGGACGAGTGGTGTCATAGATGCCCCATTCGCCCGGCATCAGCAAGGCGGTGCGCGCCGCTTGGCGGATTTCGCTGCGGCCGTCGAGTTGCAACGTCACCTTGTAGCCGGAGGCCTCGGCGCGTTCGGCCAGCATCTTGGTGCGCCGCACCCGCTGCGCGTCCGTGCGCATTTCGCAAATCTGCATCCAGCCCAGCGCATCGACCGCCACGCTGCTGCGAAAGTGCTTGGGGTCGGCCGCCGACACTTCCAGCGGCACGAACGTGTTGCTGATGTTTTCCTTCCAGCTGGCGCAATCCAGGAACTGCTGGGGCGCGCTGCGTACGAGGGCGAGTGACATGGCGACTCCGGCGCGCGGCGTGGAACAAATGGCGATCTTCTTTCTATCACCGACTCCCGGGCGCGGAGTATCCGTGACAACCCCTACGGGACGCCGGTATTGCGCGAGCCGGCGCGGCCGCCGCCCGGGGCAGGCCGCGCCGCGCGGTCTCAAGGCTTGCGGGCACTGCCGTACGAATAGTCGGACAGGGCAAACCCCCGCGCCGCCAGTTCGCGCGCCAGGCCATGGCGTACCGGCACCACATCGTCATAGCGGCGCGGCCGGGCGGCCGCCACCTCGCTTCCGGTATACGGCTGGAATCCGGCGGGCAACTGCGCCGGACTGAATGTGCGCAGCAGCCAGTTCAGCACATTGGCCAGTTCGGCATCGTCCAACTGGGAAAAGGCGGCCCCCGGAACCCGGATCAGGTATTCGCGGCCGGCGGGCAACTGCGTGAATGCCCCTACCGAATTGCGGAAGTCCGGAATGCCGTGCGGCGTGCTGCCGCGGCCGTCGACCCGGTGGCAGCCGGCGCATTGCAGTACGTAGTCGGCACGGGCGGCCTGCCGCAAGGTATCGGCCCCGGCCGCGGCGCGGCTGGCGCCCGCCACCGGCACCGTATCGCCGGCGGCGGCACCGCGTGCCATGCCCAGCCCCGCCACGATCGCCGCCGCACAGGCCAGCGCCGCGGCGCCACCCGCGCGCCGCCGACCCGTGCCGCCGTCCCTTCCCGCCGCGCCGTTCATGGCTTCTTCTTGGCCAACCCCACGATCACGGAGGTGGTGCAATGGAAGATGGAAGATTCGTTCGACATGCACCAGTTGACGTCGTTGTGCAGGAACATCTGGTAGCCCGGCCGCTCGCGCTCGGCCGAGGCGCACATGCACTTGCCGCAGGCCGTCTTGCCGCAGCAGTCGTTGTAACTGATGAGGTAGTCCTTGCCGTCCATCGGGTTGTGGCAGGTGCCGACCCACGACACCGCCGACGGCGAGGTGCCGGGCGGGCACGACGTGGTGCTGCCGCCGCAGCAAGAACACAGGAATCCATCCACCGCGCAATAGCGCCAGTAGTCGCAGGCGGTCTCGTCGGTCTGCGGCTTCCTGGCCGCCGCCGGCGCGGAACGCGCCACCGGCAACACCGGCACCAGGAAGGCGGTGCCGACCAGCACACGGCCGATGCGGTTGAGCACACTGCGCCGCGAGGTGGTATGGGCGACCGAGCGCGTGACGCGCTCGCCAAGCTTATCCAACCAGCGCATTGCCGTTCTCCTTGCGCGAAACTCGGGTTTCCTGCAACGCGCCGCCGGCCAGGAATTCCTGCACCGAGGCCACGCCCAGCTCCTTGGCCGTGAACAGACTTTCGAGTTGTTCGCGGGAATTGATCAGACCCTTGGCGCGGATCACGCCGGCCTCGTCGATCAGCACGGCATACGGCAGCTTACTGATCTGCAACTTCATGCCGAGTTCGGTTGACAGCAGGTACGGAAAGCGCTCCAGCCCCGCCTGGCGGTAGAACGCCAGGTGCTCGGGCATCTCGCCATCGCTGGCCAGCACGATGCGCAGCCAGGCGCTCTCGGTGCCGGCCACCGACTTGAGGATGGGCAGGAGCTTCTTGCACACCGGGCACGTCGGCGACAGGAAGAACAGCAACTGGCTGTGCTGGCCGCGTTCGCCGATCGTCAGGCGCCGGCCCAGCAGGTCGGCCAGCTCGAACCGGGGCGCGGCCTCGCCCACCGCCGGCCCCTTGTCCATGGTCAGCGCCCCCATCGGCGCGACGCGCTCGTACAGCACGCCGATCTGGCGCGACAGCGCCAGGATGACCAGCAGCAGGCACAGCACCACGCCCCACAGCAGAAAATTGGAAATGATCAAGGCTTCCATATCGTGTCGCTCCGTTGTTTCTAGATATGCAACTGGCGCAGCTTCAGGTGCGAGGCCAGCAGATGATTGGCGGTGAAATACAGGGCCACGGCGCTCATCGCCAGGCCGAAGACCGGGGCCGCGTCGGCCCATTGCAGGGCGCGCGAGGCGCCCTGCGCGGCGGCGAACACCGGCAGCGTCCACAGCGCCAGCAACGCGTTGCGCGCCACCATCCACCAGGACAGCCCGGCGCCACGCGCCGCTGCGCCGCGCAGGGCCGGGCCGCCGCAGCCGCAATCGATGTCACGGCGCCCGCGCGCCAGGTTGAACGCCACGCCGGCAGTGGCCAACGCCAGCACCAGCAGCGCCAGCGCGGCGCCTGCCGCGCGCAGACCGGGCGCCAGCAGCAAGGCGCCGGCCAGCGCCTCGGCCAGTACAAAGCCCCAGGCAAAGAGGCCGCCCAGGCCGGCCGGCACGATCTCATAGGCATGCACGGCCGCGGAAAAGACGGCCATGTCCTTGAGCTTTTCCAGCGCGCCCAACAGCAGCACGCAGGCCAGCGCGGCGCTGGCGGCATAGAACAGGACGGGATCGGTCATGGCGTGCCTCCCGGCTGCGGCTCGACCTGCAAGGCCGTCTCGCCCGCGCCCTGGATGGTGCCCTTGAAAACGGGCGCGGCCGGCGCCGCGTCGTAGATGTTGACGTTGCCCCCGTCGATGGTGAACAGGCGCGGCTTGTCGTCCTGCGACACCGACATCGACAGCGCGTTCCTGCCGGGAATGCGCGCCAGCCGCTTATGCGTGGCCAGGTCGAAAACCCAGATCTCGGCGGCCGGCGTCTTGTGCGAGCCCTCGGCGCCATTCGGATGCATGCCGACATACAGGCGCTTGTTGGCGCGGTTCACCGCCAGCAGGTTATAGCCGCCGGGCCGCCAGCCGCGATCCTTGCCGGAGGCATCCAGCAGCGACCAGCGCTCGCCGAAACGGGCCTCGGCGCCGCTGAAATCGGCGCTGTAGACGTTGCCGTTGTACGAGACGAAATAGAAGGTGTCGCCCAGGCGATCGGTATGCGTGAAGATGGGGTCCTTCTCGACCTCGAACATGGGCTTGCTGCGCTGTTGGCCGGAAGGCTTGCCGGCGGCGTCCAGGTCGACCGTGACGAACGAGCCATCGCCGCAGATGCTGGCATAACTGCGCGGCCGCGACGGCGGCACGATGATGCTCCAGCAGCCCGCGGAAGCGGTCACTTCATCAGTGAATTTGCGCGCCTTCAGGTCGACCACCGTCACCGACGAGGCCGGCGTGGCGTTCTGCACGAACAGCAGGCCGCCGTCCGAACTCTGCTGCAGATAATTGCGGTAGTTCAGCGCCTGGGCACGCTTTTCGGGAATCGGCACCTCGTACTTTGGGGTGAGCGTCTCGGCGTCCCAGGCCTCGACCACGTCGGTGCGCTTGCCGCGATTCAGGCGCTCGTAGTAGGTGGTCATGATGTAGATGTCCTTGCCGTCCGCCGACACCGTCATGTGGCCATTGAACGACGAGGGCACCAGCCCCAGGAATTTCATGCTGTCGCCGTCATAGATGTTGACGCGGCTGTCGACCAGGTGGTTGAACACCGCATCCATCACGTACAACCGGTGCGGCGTGGCCGGCGGCAGGCGCGTGCCGCCCTTGAGTTCCTCGACCGGCAGGTCGGCGCGGGCGAGCCCGGCGGCAGCGGCCAGGGCCGCGCACAGCGCCCAGTTGCCGGCCCGCCTGGCCCTGCCGTTGGCAAAAAGCGCAATCATTCGATCTCTCCTGGTGTCATGTCCGTTGCTCCTAGAAGGCATAGACGTAGCGCATCTGCACGCCCCGCATGCGCGGGCCGTTCTCGACCTTGAGGTCGTGGATGTACTGCATCTGGATCTGGTTGGCGTCGTTGATCTGATGGGTCAGTTCCAGCGCCAGCTGATGGCTGCGCGCGCGGCCGGTCACGGTTTCGCCGCCGGAACGCTCGCGCCCCCCGGTCTCGTAGCGGTAGCGGATGCCGGTGTAGGTATCGGGTGTGAGGTTGGTGGATGCCAGCGCGAAAAAGCGGAACGACGGGTCCTTCTTGAGCGTCTGGCTCATCCAGTCGCTGTTGCGGCCGTAGATTTCCACTTCAGCGATGGCCTCCAGGAAAGTGGATTCGCCCACGCCCTTGACGAACGAGAAATCCTGGATGGTGGACCAGCGGTGCTTGCCCGGCGAGGTGTCGGGGCGCGAACCGTCGTAGCGGCCGACCGGCACCACCACGAAGGGCTCCCACGCAAACCAGGTCTTGGTCTGCTCATTGTTGTAGAGCCAGATCGCGGAACCCAGCGTCACGTCGCCGATGCCACTCTGGCGGTCGCGCGAGGCGCCCGGCAATTCCATCGTGGTGCGCGTCATCGGCACGATGAATTCGAGCTGCACCGTCTTGCCGAAAAGTTCGCGGTAGTGCATCTGGCGGTAAATCAGCGCGTCCACGTCCACCGAGGCGCCGCCGATGCGCTGACCGGCCGAATACAGCCCGGAGGAACGCAGCCCGGCCAGATAGCCGGCGATGATATTGGTGCCCACCGGCGCGGGTATCCAGTCACGCGCGCTGGGGTCTCCGGCCGACGCCGTCTGCGCCGTGGCCAGGCACGCCAGCAGCAATGCTGCCCGCGCCCGGACCCGGCCCTTGTTCTTGCCTGCCATGCACTTCCCCTTGGTTGTGCGGCCGCCCGCGCGCCGGTATGCCCCGGCTTGTCTCGCGCGGCCGTCAGTCTAGTAAGCGATACAAACGGACTTCTTCTCCAAATACAGGTCGAGCACGGCGCGGCCATGTTCACGGCCCACGCCGGACTGCTTGAAACCGCCGAACGGCATGTTCGGATCCAGCATGTTGTGGGTGTTGATCCAGAGCGTGCCCGCGTCGATGCGCGGGATCAGCCGCTGGACCCGCGTCAGATCGTTGCTCCAGAGGCTGGCACCCAGGCCGAAGGCGCTGTCGTTGGCCAGCCGCACAGCGTCGTCCAGGGTGTCGAAGGGCTGGGCCACCACCACCGGTCCGAAAATTTCCTCGCGGGCGATGCGCGCGTCCTGCGGCAGATCGGCAAACACCGTCGGCCGCACGAAGTAACCGGCGCCCTCGCCGGCATCGCCGCCCGCCAGCAGCTTGCCGCCTTCGGCGCGGCCAATGCCGATGTAGTCCATGACCCGCCGCTGGTGGCGGGCCGACACCAGCGGCCCTAGCTGCGTGTCCGCATCGAAGCCCGACCCCAGCCGCATGCCGGCGGCCAGTTCGGCCAGCCGCGCCACCACCTTGGCATAGAGCCCCTTCTGTACATACAGCCGCGACCCGGCGGTGCAGACCTGGCCCTGGTTGAAAAAGATGGCGGCGGCCGCGCCCTGGGCGGCGGCTTCCGGGTCGCAGTCATCCAGCACAATTACCGGCGACTTGCCCCCCAGTTCCAGCGAGACCCGCTTCATGTCGTCCATGGCGGCGCGGCCGATGAGCTTGCCGACCTCGGTGGAGCCGGTGAAGGCGATCTTGTCCACGCCCGGATGCGCCACCAGCGCGGCGCCCGCGGTCTCGCCACGGCCGGTCACCACATTGACCACACCGGGCGGAAAGCCCGCCTCCAGCACCAGCTCGGCCAGGCGCAGGGCGGTCAGCGGGGTTTCCTCGGCGGGCTTGAGCACCACGGTGCAGCCGGCGGCCAGGGCCGGGGCGATCTTCCAGATCGCCATCAGCAGCGGAAAATTCCACGGGATGATGGCGGCCACCACGCCCACCGGCTGTGGCACGGTGTAGGCGCTGTATCTGACGCCCGGCGGAAACGGAATCGACAGGGACAGCGTGTCCCCGGTCAGCTTGGTGGCCCAGCCCGCCATGTAGCGCAGCCACTGCGCGCCGGCGCCGACTTCCAGTCCCTGCGCGATGCCCAGCAGCTTGCCATTGTTCAGGGTTTCGAGCCGGGCCAGTTCCTCGCCATGGCGCTCGACCAGGTCCGCCAGGTTCAGCAGCAGGCGCTCACGCCCGGCGGGCAGCATCTCGTGCCACGGCCCGACAGCGAACGCCCGGCGCGCGGCCTGCACCGCCAGGTCGATCTGGGCCGGGCCCGCGTCCAGTTGCGTCGCGATGACTTCGCCCGTGGCCGGGTCGTGGACCGCGATCGGATCGCCTTGCCCCTGACGCAGCGGCTTGCCGTCGACAATCATGTATTCGCGGATGGCGGCCAATTCCGGGCGGCCGGAGGCGCAAGCGATGGGAGGGGCGGACGGCATGCGGAAGGCTCCAACGGATAAGGTCGAGCCAGCATAGCAACGGCCCGATGCGCTGGCTTGTCCGCCCGTGCATGGCGATTTGTCCCGGTGCGCACGGCAAAAAAAAGCGGAACGCGCATTGCGTCCCGCCCTTGCCTGGCGCGCCCCGGGGCGCGACGGATCAATCCAGCATCAGCACCGTGGCGCCGGTGGTCTTGCGCCCAGCCAACGCGGTCTGGGCCTCGCCAGCCTGCTCCAGGCCGTAGCGCTGGTCGATGCGCACCTTGATCTTCTTCTTCAGCACCAGGTTGAACAGTTCGTCCGACGCGGCTTGCAGCTTTTCCAGCGTATTGACGTGCACGCCCAGCGACGGCCGGGTGACATACAGGCTGCCCTTCTGGTTGAGAATGCCCAGGTTGACGCCCGTCACCGGGCCGGAGGCATTGCCGAAGCTGACCATCAGGCCGCGCGGCTCGATGCAATCCAGCGACGTCTCCCAGGTGTCCTTGCCAACGCCGTCGTACACCACCGGCACCTTCTTGCCGCCGGTCAGTTCCAGCACCCGCTCGGCCACGTTCTCGCGCGAATAGTCGATGGTCTCCCAGGCGCCGTTGGCACGGGCCAGTTCGGCCTTCTCGGGACTGGAAACGGTGCCGATCAGCTTCACGCCCAACGCGCGCGCCCATTGGCAGGCGATCAGGCCCACGCCGCCAGCGGCCGCGTGGAACAGGATGGTTTCATGGCCCTGCAGGCGGTAGGTCTGGCGAAACAGGTACTGCACCGTCAGGCCCTTGAGCATCACGGCGGCGGCCTCATCGAAACCAATGCCCTTGGGCAGCTTGACGACCTGGTTGGCCGGCACGTTGCGGGCCTTGGCATAAGCACCAAGCGGGCTCTGGCCATAAGCGACCCGGTCACCCTTCTTGAGATGCTTGACATCGGCGCCCACCGCGGTCACCACGCCCGCGCCTTCGAAGCCCAGGCCATGCGGCAGCGGATGCGGATACAAACCCGTGCGGAAATAGATATCGATGAAATTCAAGCCGGCCGCGTGCTGGTCGATGGTGACCTCATTGGCGGCTGGCGGCGGCACTTCGACCTCCGCCAGCTTCAGGACTTCGGGACCGCCATGCTGTTCGATACGAATTGCCTTGACGAGATTGCTGGCCATACTGGCCTCCTTTCATTGGAATGTTGCGACTCAAACGGGAAAACCGGATCTCAGCGCGCGGGCGCGCTACCGCCCGGTGCGGAGGGAGGCGCCTTCGCGGCCCCGCCCCCCATCAATGCGAATACCCCGGCCAGCACCAGCGCGGTCCCGGCCAACTGCCACACCGTAATGGGCTCGTGCAGAAACCACGAGGCCAGGAACAACACCGACACCGGCCCCAGCATGCCCAGCAGCGACGCGGTCGGCGCGCCGATCAACGCCACCGCCCACATCAGCATGAAGACAGGCACCACCGTATTCAGGGTGGCATGGATGATCGAATAGCCATACACGCCCATCGGCTGGACCAGCACCGCAGCCGGGTGCACCACGAAGAACTGCACGATGCAGGCCACGCACGACACCAGCATGGCATATGCCACCAGCCGGGTGGGTCCGATGCGCTTGATCAGCTCTCCCGAACAGATCAGGTAAACAGAATAGCTGAGCGCCGAACCGAACACGAACAAAGACCCTGACAGCACCTCGACGGAGCCGCCGAAGCTCAGGTCATGGGCGAACACCAGCACCACGCCGGCATAAGACAGGGTCATCGCCAGCCATTGACGCCGCTCGACCGGACGCCGGAACCAGAACGCGGAAATCAGCACCACCAGCGAGGGCGACAGGAACAGGATCAGCCGTTCCAGGCTGGCGGTGATATAGCGCAAGCCGAGAAAGTCCAGAAAGCTGGACAGGTAATACCCCAGCAGGCCGAGCAGGCAGACCTGGACGCGCTCTTTCCAGGTCATGACGACAATCTCGCCGCGCGCCGCCAGGCGCGACTGATGCCAGGCCACCGCCGCGAAGAAGGGCATGGCGAACAACATGCGAAAGGCAATCAGGGTGACCGCGTCGATACCATAACGGTAGGTGAACTTGACGACGATGGCCTTGGCCGAGAACAGGATGGCGCCAAGCGCGGCCATGAGGAATCCGGCCACACGGCTGGAGGGGCGGGAGACCGGCAAAAACCTGGCGATTCGATTCATGCGATGATTTTAGATTCGGCGCAACGGGATGTGCACGCCCGCCGCGCGCTTTTTTAGCCCCTGGCGCATCCCGCCGCCCTCGCCTGCCCTTTGCCCCTCGCGTATGACCCGACACCGCGCTCTGACTTATATCCACGTGGCCGCCGTCCTGTTCGGCCTGACCGGCGTATTCGGAGAACTGATCCAGGCCAGCGCGGCGGTCATCACCCTGGGACGGGCGGTCTTCGCCGTGCTCTCGCTGGGCCTGTTCGCCCGCATGCGCCGCCGTCCGCTGCTCGGCGCGCTGACGCCGGCCCAATTGTTCGTGCTGGTGGTGGCCGGCGCCTTGCTCGCGGCGCATTGGGTCACCTTCTTCATTTCGGTGAAGGTGGGCGGCATTGCCATCGCCACGCTCGGCTTTGCCAGCTTTCCGGCATTCATCACCCTGTTCGAAGGGCTGATCTTCCGCGAACGGGTGCGCCTGGCCGAATGGCTGCTGCTGGGCCTGGTCACCGCGGGCCTGGTGCTGGTCACGCCCTCCTTCGACCTGGCCGACCAAGGCACCATCGGGCTGGCCTGGGGCCTGCTGTCCGGCCTGACCTTTGCCCTGCTGGCCCTGAGCAACCGCCGCTCAGCCTCGGGCATGGATCCGATGCAGGTGGCCTGCTGGCAAAACCTGGTGGTGGCGCTGGTGATGCTGCCGTTCGCAGTGGGCCAGTTGCCCGCCCTGCCCGCCCTGGACTGGCTCTGGCTGGCGCTGCTGGGCGTGTTCTGCACCGGCCTGTCGCATTTCCTTTTCGTCTCCAGCCTGACGCGCCTGAATGCCCGCAGCGCCGGCCTGGTCATCGCGCTGGAACCGGTCTACGCCATCGCGTTCGCCTGGATCCTGTTCAGCCAGCAGCCCACGTTGCGCATGATGGCCGGTGCGGCGCTGATCGTGGCGGCCATTGTCTGGTCCGGGTTGCGCAAGGCGCCCGCCCTGCCCGGCGAGCCGAAGAAACAGCCTTGACAATTACTGCCTAGGCAATAAAATAGGCCACATGAATGCCCCGCCACGCCCTGAATCCTCTGAAAATCCGGTCCATTATCGCGGCGATACCCGCTGCATGATGGAAGACAATGCCGGCTACCTGATCAAGCTCGTCGCCAATTCCCTGAACCGGATGCTGGACCAGGAAATGGCCCCCCTCGATCTCACCGCCATGCAATGGCGCCCGATCGCGATGGTCTCGCTGGGCCGCGCCGACACGCCCGCCGAACTGGCGCGGCTCAACGGTGTCGACACCGGCGCCATGACCCGCACGCTCGACCGCCTCGAGGCCAAAGGCCTGCTGCGCCGCGCCCGCAACCAGCTCGACCGCCGCGTCGTGAAGATCGAACTGACGGAACTGGGCGAAACCAAGGCGCGCGAAATCCCGCCCAACATCGCCCGTGTGCTGAACCACCATCTGCGGGGCTTCTCCACCGATGAAGTCACGCAACTGATGCACTTGCTGCGCCGCATGATCGCCAACGGTTCCGCCTCGGCCCCCGAACGCTGACGACGCCCGTCCCCTGCATCAGGGGATTTTATTTGACATAATATTTGCCTAGGCAAATACAGATTAATCAATTACTTTCAGCAGATTGTCAGGATGAAACGCCTTCTTTCTACCGCATTAGTATTGGCCTTGAGCGGTTGCGCCCTGATGGAACCCGGTCCGGAACCGGCGACCGCCCTGAATGAAACCAAGCTGGGCCTGACCGGACAGGCCGTCACCTGGCCCGACACGCAATGGTGGCAGCGCTACGGCGACAGCCAGCTCAACGCCCTGATGGACGAGGCGCTGGCGAACAGCCCCTCCATGACCGCCGCACAGGCGCGCCTGGCCAAGGCCAACGCCGCGGTCAGCACGGCGCGCGCTCCATTGATGCCGCGCGTGGACGCCAACTACACGCTCAACCGCGAGCACCTGTCCAGCGATTACATCTATCCCGCCCCGCTGGGCGGTTCGGTCGTCAGCGACAACCGGCTGGCGCTGGACTTCAGCTACGAGCTGGATTTCTGGGGCAAGAACCGCTCGCGCCTGAAGGCCGCCGTCTCGCAGCAGGCCGCCGCCGCAGCCGACGCCCAGGCCGCGCGCAACGTGCTGGCCAGCGCCACCGTGCGCGCCTATCTCAATCTGCAGGACGCTTTCGCGCAGCGCGATGTCCTCAAGCGCGTGCTGACCCAGCGCGAGGAAGTGCTGGCGCTGACGCGCGGCCGCTATTCCGCCGGCCTGGATACCCAGGTCGAAGTCAAGCAGGCCGAATCGTCGCTGGCGGCCGGCCAGGTCGAACTGACCCAGACCGAGACCACGCTGGCGCAATTGCGCAATCAGGTCGCGGCGCTGGCCGGCGCCGGGCCGCAGCGCGGCCAATCGCTGGTGGCCACGCCCCTGACGGCGCCGGCCGGCACGGTGCCCGCCAGCGTGCCGCTGGCGCTGCTGGGCCACCGCCCGGACGTGGTCGCGGCGCGCTGGCGCGCCGAGGCCGCCCGCCACCAGATCGACAGCGCCCGCGCCGAGTTCTATCCCAACATCAACCTGGTGGCCTTCGCCGGTTTCCAGGCGATCGGCACCGGCAACCTGCTCGGCGCCGCCGCCCGCACCGCCGGCATCGGCCCGGCCGTGACCCTGCCGATCTTCCACGGTGGCGAACTGAACGCCAACCTGGCCAGCCGCCGCGCCGACGCCGACCTGGCCGTCTCCGACTACAACCAGACCGTGCTGGACGCCGTGCATCAGGTTGCCGACGCGCTCGACGGCCTGCGCCTGCTGGAGCAGGAACGAGCGCAGCAGCGCCAGGCGCGCGAAGCCATCGAGGCGGCCTACGAACTGGCCGTCAACCGCTACAAGGCCGGCATGGGCAACTACCTGACCGTGCTGATCGCGCAGACCGGGGTGCTGACCCAGGCCCGGCTCGACACCGACCTGCGCATCCGCGCCTACCAGCTCGACGCCAACCTGGCCACCGCCCTGGGCGGCGGCTATGCGCCCGCCCCCGCGCAACCGTCCGCGCCCGCCACGAACTCCACTCATTGAACGCTCCGGATTCAGACGTCATGAACGCAGCCACTCCCACGACCAATCCCGCCCGCAAACGCCTGCTGCTGATCGCCACCGGCGTTTTCATCCTCGTCGCGATCGCCTACGGCATCTGGTGGATCCTGTTCGGCGCCCACTTCGAAAGCACCGACGACGCCTACGTGCACGGCAACCTGGTGCAGATCACCCCGCAGGTGCCGGGCACCGTGGTGGCCATCGAAGCCGACGACACCGAGACCGTCACCGCCGGCCAGCCGCTGGTGCGCCTGGATCCGGCCGACACGCAGGTTGCCCTGCAGCAGGCCGAGGCCAAGCTGGCGCAGACCGTGCGCCAAGTCCGCACCTACTACGTCCAGAACGACGCGCTGGCCGCCGAAGTCGACCTGCGCAACGCTGACATCCTGCGTGCCCAGGCCGAACTGACCCGCGCCCAGAGCGACGTCACCCGACGCCAGCAACTGGCCAAGTCCGGCGGCGTCAGCGGCGAGGAAATCCTGCACGCCGAGGCGGCGCTCAAGAGCGCACAATCCGGCCTGGCGCAGGCGCGCGCGGCGCTGGCCGCCGCACGCGCCAAGCTGGCCACCAACCAGGCCCTGACTCAGGGCACCACGGTGGCCGACCACCCCGATGTGCGCCAGGCCATGGCTGGCCTGCGCAACGCCTGGCTGGCGCAATCGCGCACGGTGTTGCCGGCGCCCGTCGGCGGCGTCATCGCCCGCCGCAGCGTGCAGGTGGGCCAGCGCGTGGCCCCCGGCGCCGCGCTCATGACGGTGGTGCCGCTGGACCAGGTCTGGGTCGAAGCCAACTTCAAGGAAGGCCAGTTGCGCAAGATGCGCGTCGGCCAGCCGGTCAAGATGGTCGCCGATCTTTACGGCAGTTCGGTCACTTACCACGGCACCGTCGAGGGCCTGGATGCCGGCACCGGCAGCGCCTTCGCCCTGCTGCCGGCGCAGAACGCCACCGGCAACTGGATCAAGGTAGTGCAGCGCGTGCCCGTGCGCATCAAACTCGACCCTGCGGACCTGAAGGCGCATCCGCTGCGCGTGGGCCTGTCGATGGATGTGGAAGTCGACGTTGGCAAGCAGGAAGGCGAAACCCTGGCGGCCGCGGCCCGCAAGGAACCCGCCTGGTCGACGCGCGCCTTCGAGCCGGCCCATGACGAAGTCGACGCCATGATCCAGAAGATCATCCAGGCCAACCTCGCGTCCGACGAATTCAGTCCGCAGGCGGCCACCGCGTCCGTGGCCAAAGCGGGCGCGGCGCGCGGCGCCAGGTAAGGGAGGGCTCCCATGAGCACCACCGCGCAGCCCGCGGCCGGCGGCGGTCCCGCCGAACCCACCGTCCTCCCGCCGGGCACCTACCCGCCACTGGAAGGCGCGACCCGCATCATCGGATCGATCGCGCTGTCCACGGCGGTGTTCATGAACGTGTTGGACACCTCCATCGCGAACGTGTCCATCCCTACGATCTCCGGCGACCTCGGCGTCAGTTCCAGCCAGGGCACCTGGGTCATCACCTCGTTCGCCGTGGCCAACGCCATCACCGTGCCCCTGACCGGTTGGCTGACACAGCGTTTCGGCCAGGTGCGGCTGTTCCTGATCTCCACTCTGCTGTTCGTGCTGGCCTCATGGCTGTGCGGCTTCTCGCCGTCGCTCGAAGCCCTGATCGCCTTCCGCGTGCTGCAGGGCGCGGTGGCGGGCCCGATGATTCCGCTGTCGCAGACCCTGATGCTGGCCAGCTTCCCCAAGACCAAGGCGGGCATGGCGCTGGCGGTCTGGTCCATGACGACCCTGGTGGCGCCCGTAGCCGGCCCCTTGCTGGGCGGCTGGATCTCCGACAACTACACCTGGCCGTGGATCTTCTACATCAACGTGCCGGTCGGCCTGCTGGCGGCCTGGATCAGCTGGCGCATCTACGGCAAGCGTGAATCGCTGACCCGCAAGCTGCCGATCGACAAGCTCGGCCTGGTACTGCTGGTGATCTGGGTCGGCGCGTTGCAGATCATGCTCGACAAGGGCAAGGAACTGGACTGGTTCGCCAGCCCCACCATCATCGCGCTGGCCGCCATCGCCTTCGTCGCCTTCGTTTTCTTCCTGATCTGGGAATTGACCGACGCGCATCCGGTGGTCGACCTGCGCCTGTTCAAGGAGCGCAACTTCACGGTCGGCGCGTTGACCCTGGCCGTGGCCTACGGCGTGTTCTTCGGCAACGTGGTGCTGCTGCCGCTCTGGTTGCAGAGCTACATGGGCTACACGGCCACCTACGCCGGCATGGTGACCGCGCCGGTGGGCCTGCTGGCGATCCTGCTCACGCCCATTGTCGGCAAGATGCTGGCCACGCGCGATCCGCGCCAGATTGTCACCGTGGCGTTCCTGATCTTCGCGCTGGTGTGCTTCATGCGGTCCGGCTTCAACACGCAGACCGACGTGCGCACGCTGATGATCCCCACCATCATCCAGGGCGCGGCAATGGCGGCATTCTTCGTGCCGCTGACCTCGATCACCCTGTCCAGCATCGAACCCTGGCGCATCCCGGCCGCCTCGGGCCTGTCGAACTTCCTGCGCCTGACCGCCGGCGCTTTCGGCACTTCGATCGCGACCACCTTGTGGGAAAACCGCGCCACCCTGCACCACGCCCAGCTGACCGAGGTCGCCAAGCCCGGCCAGCAAGCGTTCGACCAGACCCTGAACGCACTGCAGAACGGCGTCGGCATGTCGCACCAGCAGGCGCTGACCACGGTCGACCGACTGATCAACGCGCAAGCGTTCACCATGTCGGCGGTGGACGTGTTCTATGCGTCGGCGGTCATCTTCCTGCTGCTGACCGGCCTGGTGTGGTTCGCGCGGCCGCGCTCGGCCAAGGCGGGCGGTGGCGGCGCCGCGGAAGCGGCGGCTGGCGCTCACTGACGACGCCAATGCAAGGCGCCGCCCCAAAGGCGGCTGCCGGCCCACGAAAGGGCCGGCGCTAGCCGGGCCCTGTCAATCCTTCAGCAAGGCATGCCAGTCCTGCCGCTCGATCACCTCGGGCGGCAAGGCGCTGACCGGTGACAGGTTGATCACCGAGACGCCGCGGCTGCGCCACTGAGGCGCCGCGAAACGGAACGACGGCTCGATGAGCCGCGCGAAATTGCGCGCCAGCCGGCTGGCCTGCGGCGTGGAGCCTTCATCGTAAAAACGCATGCCATGCTGCAGGTTCAGGTCCAGGCCGTGCAAATAGACCTTGCGCGCGCCGCCGGAGATCAAGACCTGCAACGCGACATAGGCCACCGTATCGGCATCGAATACCCCCAGCGAGGCATCGAAGCTGAAGCCCAATCCCTGCTTCGCATCCAGCAGTTGCAGATCGGGCGAGGCCGCCACCATGCGCTTGAGCACGGCCGGCGCCGCGCTACGCTGGTAGGCACGTTCGGAAATCAATTCGACGATGCAGATGCGGCAGCGAATCAGTTCCTGCGGAATCCCCTGCATGATGTATCGCAGCACCTCCGGCAACACGTACAGCGTCAAGTCACAGGCGACGATCTCGCGCACCAGGTCGATGCGATCCCGCACGAAGTTCTGGTCAATGATGCAGTAATACTTGAACGGCACCTTGAACTTGTGCCTGAGCGCAATCGAGCCGTTCACGCCCATCGCCGCGCCGACGGCCAGACGGTCGTACGGAATCTCGGCGATCGATGGACCGCTCAGGATCAGATGCACCTCGCGGTCGTCGGGGTCGTACCCCTGCTCCAGCGGCGTGATGGGCTGCGTGCGGCCGAACGCCCGGAAACTACAGATCACCCCCGCCGGATTGCGCCAGATCCGCACGAACGGCCACAGATGCTGGTTGTGCCGTTGCGTGCGCGAACGCAGCATGCGAAACAGCTTGCGGGCGAACCGGTCGGCGCGGCCTCCCCCCACCGGTGTCGGCGGCGAGGAAGCGACCGAGTCGACCATGTCTTCGGCCCCCTGCGGATGCACCGTTAGGCCGCCGCGATCAACGACGCGATGGCATCGCCGACTTCAGCGGTCGAGGCGCTGCCCTGCATGTCGCGCGTGCGCGGGCCTTCGGCCAGCACCGTTTCGATGGCGCGCACCACGGCCGCCGAAGCGTCGGGATAACCCAGGAAATCCAGCATCAGCGCGCCACTCCAGATCTGGCCGATCGGGTTGGCGATGCCTTTGCCGTAAATGTCAGGTGCGGAACCGTGCACGGGCTCGAACAGGGACGGGAACTTGCGCTCCGGGTTCAGGTTGGCCGACGGCGCGATGCCGATCGTCCCGGTGCAGGCAGGCCCCAGATCGGACAGGATATCGCCGAAAAGATTGGAGGCCACGACCACATCGAACCAATCCGGATGCTGCACAAAGTGCGCGCAAAGAATATCGATGTGGTATTTGTCCCAGCGCACATCCGGATAGTTCCCGGCCATGGCCGCGACCCGCTGGTCCCACCAGGGCATCGAAATGGAAATGCCGTTGGACTTGGTGGCCGCCGTCAGGTGCTTGCCGCGCTTGCCGGCCAGTTCGAACGCGAATTTCAGCACGCGATCGGCGCCGACGCGAGTGAACACGCTTTCCTGGATCACCACTTCGCGCTCGGTACCCCCGAACAGGACGCCACCACTATTGGAATACTCGCCCTCGGTATTTTCGCGCACGATGAAGAAGTCGATTTCACCGGGCTTGCGGCCGGCCAGCGGCGACGGCACACCCGGCATCAGACGCACCGGACGCAGGTTGATGTACTGGTCGAATTCGCGGCGGAACTTGAACAAGGATCCCCACAGCGCCTCGTGATCGGGCACCGTGGCGGGCCAGCCGATGGCGCCAAAGAAAATGGCTTCATGCTGGCCGATCTGCTGCTGCCAGTCGTCGGGCATCATCTTGCCGTGCTTGGCGTAGTAGTCGCAGCTCCAGTCGAAATGATCCCACTGGAAGTCGATGCCGAAGCGCGTGGCCACGGCATCGAGCACCTTCAAACCTTCCGGCACGACTTCCTTGCCGATCCCATCGCCGGGGAGCACTGCAATCTTGTGTTTCGCCACCACTATTTCCTTTGGATTTCTGAGTTATGTCGGCCAGAATCATAGGCATAAATGGCGTGAGTGCAATAGCCCCTCGTTACAAAGAACGCATTACCCCGCATTACAAGACGCGGTAACCGCTTTTGTGCCAAAAATGGAATACAGCGTTCAACGCCGCGACTTGGAGCCCAGCAGCGAACCCAGGATACCTCGCGCCAGTTCGCGCGCGATGGATCGCGCCGTGCTCTTGGCCACGGTCTGGACGACACCATCGCGCTTGCCGCCGCGTGGCCCGGTCGAACCGAACAGCACGTCGTTCAGGCTGTCCATGAAGCCGCCACGTTCTTCGGCCGGCGCCTTGCCCGCGCCCGGGGCCGGCTCTGCCGGCGCCTGTCCGGCCGGCTTCGCGGCGCGTCCGGCCAGCACTTCGTAGGCGGACTCCCGGTCAATGGCCTGCCCGTACTTGGCGGACATCGGGCTTGCCTGGCGCAGGGCCTGGCGCTCGGCGTCCGTGGCCGGGCCGATGCGGCTCGCCGGCGGCACGACCCAGGCGCGTTCGGTCGGCATCGGCCGGCCCTTGGCGTCCAGCAGCGACACCAGCGCCTCGCCCACGCCCAGTTCCGTGATCGCCGCCTCGATGTCCAGCCCCGGATTGGGCCGCATGGTCTGCGCGGCGGTCTTGACCGCCTTCTGGTCGCGCGGCGTGAAGGCCCGCAGCGCGTGCTGCACCCGGTTGCCCAACTGGCCCAGTACCGTGTCCGGGATATCGAGCGGATTCTGCGTGACGAAATAGACGCCCACGCCCTTGGAGCGCACCAGCCGCACCACCTGTTCGATCTTGTTCAGCAACGCCGGCGGCGCGTCGTTGAACAGCAGGTGCGCCTCGTCGAAGAAGAACACCAGCTTGGGCTGGTCCGGGTCGCCCACTTCGGGTAGTTTCTCGTACAGGTCGGCCAGCAGCCACAGCAGGAAGATGGCATACAGCCGTGGCGCCTGCATGAGCCTGTCGGCGGCCAGCACATTGACGATGCCGCGGCCCTGGGCGTCGGTGCGCATCAGGTCGGCCACATCCAGCATGGGCTCGCCGAAGAATTTCTCGGCGCCCTGCGACTCCAGCGCCAGCAGGCCACGCTGGATCGCGCCGATGCTGGCTGAAGAGACATTGCCATAGCGGGTCTTGAGCTCGGCGGCGCGGTCGGCGACGTTCTGCAGCATGGCGCGCAGGTCTTTCAGGTCCAGCAGCAACTGGCCCTCGTCGTCGGCCACCTTGAAAACCAGGGTCAGCACCCCTTCCTGCGTATCGTTCAGTTCCAGGATGCGCGCCAGCAGCAGCGGCCCCATATCGGTGATGGTGGCGCGCACCGGCGTGCCCTGCTCGCCGAACACGTCCCACAGCGTCACCGGGCTGGCTCCCCAGGCCGGTTCGTCCAGTCCCAGGTTCTTGAGCCGCTCCTGCAGTTTCGGACTGGCCACCCCGGCCTGCGAGATGCCTGTCAGATCGCCCTTGACGTCGGCCATGAAGACCGGCGTGCCGAGGCGGGAGAAGGCCTCGGCCAGCACCTGCAGGGTGACGGTCTTGCCGGTCCCGGTGGCCCCGGTGATGCAGCCATGGCGGTTGGCCAGCGCTGGCAACAGGGCCAGCTCGGTCTGCGCGTTCCTGGCGATGACGATGGGGTTGGGCATGGGCTGCTCTCCGGACCGGAATGACTCAGATGCCCAAGTGTAGAGCCTGCCGCGGCGCTTGTGCGCGTGGCAATATGGACACAGGCGGCCGGCTCCCGGGCGCGCAGGCCGCCGGCACGGTAAAATGCCGCTTTTGCAGACAATTTATCCTGGGAAGCCATGGCCGGACACAGCAAATGGGCCAATATTCAGCACCGCAAGGGCCGTCAAGACGCCAAACGCGGAAAGCTCTGGACCAAGATCATTCGTGAAATCACCGTGGCGGCGCGCGCCGGCGGCCCCGACCCGGACAGCAACCCGCGCTTGCGCATGGCCTGGGACAAGGCCACCGACGCCAACATGCCCAAGGACAACATCCAGCGCGCCATCCAGCGCGGCGCGGGCGGCGCGGACGGCGACGCCTACGAGGAAGTGCGCTACGAGGGCTACGGCATCGGCGGCGCGGCGGTCATCGTCGACTGCATGACCGACAATCGCACCCGCACCGTGGCCGAAGTGCGCCACGCCTTTGCCAAGAACGGCGGCAACCTGGGCCAGGAAGGCTCGGTGGCCTTCATGTTCAAGCACTGCGGTCAATTCGTGTTCGCCCCCGGCACGCCCGAAGACCAGGTCATGGAAGCCGCCCTCGAGGCCGGCGCCGAAGACGTCACCACCGACGAGGAAGGCGTGATCGAAGTCATCTGCGCCCCGGCCGACTACGCCGCCGTGCGCAAGGCGTTCGACGAGGCGGGCCTCAAGGCCGAAGTCGACGGCATCGTCATGAAAGCGCTGAACGAAACCGAATTGGCCGGCGACGACGCCGTCAAGATGCAGAAACTGCTCGACGCCCTGGAAGGCCTGGACGACGTGCAGGAAGTCTATACCACCGTCATTTTCGACGAAGCGCAGTAATCCTTTACCCTGGCGCGGTAGGTCCCCGGGCCGCCCGCGTCCCGCTGTCATCGGCGCCGGGCCTGCCCGGCGCCGTGGCCTATTTCTCGGGCAGGTGTCCCACGACACTCGACTGGCAACCTTAAGACTCACGCAACGATGAAACTCCTGGTAATTGGCTCGGGCGGCCGCGAACATGCCCTCGCCTGGCGACTGGCCCGCTCTCCGCGCGTACACAAGGTGTACGTGGCGCCGGGCAACGGCGGCACCGAACGCGCCGAGCAGATGGAAAACATCCCGCTCACCAATGCCGAGGAATTGGCCGACTTCGTCCAGCGCGAAGGCATCGCCCTGACGGTGGTCGGCCCCGAGGCGCCGCTGGCCGCCGGCGTCGTCGACGTCTTCCGCGCCCGCGGCCTGAAGATCTTCGGGCCGACCAAGGCCGCCGCGCAGTTGGAAAGCTCGAAAGACTACGCCAAGGCCTTCATGGTCCGGCACAACATCCCGACCGCGCGCTACGAGACCTTCACCGATCCGGCCGCCGCCCACGCCTACATCGACCAGCAAGGCGCGCCCATCGTGATCAAGGCCGATGGCCTGGCCGCCGGCAAGGGGGTGGTGGTCGCCGCCACGCTCGACGAAGCGCATGCCGCCGTCGACGCCATGCTCGGCGACGGTTCCATGGGCGAAGCGGGCGCGCGCGTCGTCATCGAGGAATGTCTGGTGGGCGAGGAAGCCAGCTTCATCGTCATGTGCGACGGCCGCAACGTGCTCGCGCTGGCCACCAGCCAGGACCACAAGCGTCTGCAGGACGGCGACCAGGGTCCGAACACCGGCGGCATGGGCGCCTACTCGCCCGCCCCCATCGTCACGCCTGAACTGCACCACCGCATCATGCGCGAAATCATCCTGCCGACGGTGCAGGGCATGACGCGCGACGGCATCCCCTACACCGGCTTCCTGTATGCCGGCCTGATGATCGCCCCCGGCGATGACCCCGACCGCGATATCAAGACGCTGGAATTCAACTGCCGCATGGGCGATCCGGAAACCCAGCCGATCATGATGCGCGTAAAGAGCGACCTGCTGGATGCGCTCGAACACGCCGTCGAGGGCACGCTGGACCAGGCCGACATCACCTGGGACCGCCGCACCGCCCTGGGCGTGGTGCTGGCCTCGCACAACTACCCCAACACCCCGCGCACCGGCGATGTCATCCGCGGCCTGCCGGCCGACGCCGACGACTGCATGGTGTTCCATGCCGCCACCCGCCTGGTGGGCGAAGAAACCCAGACCACCGGCGGCCGCGTGCTGTGCGTCACCGCGTTGGGCGACTCGGTCAAGATGGCGCGCGACCGCGTCTACGAAGCCATCGACGGCATCCACTTCGACGGCCGCCAGTACCGTAGCGACATCGGCTGGCGCGCGCTCAAGCCGTCGCAGCAGAAGCCCAAGTCCAACGCGTAACCGGAAGCGCCGATGAACGCCTTGCCCGTCGCCGAGGTCCGCGACTACCTGACCGGCCTGCAGTCCCGCATTGTCGCCGCGCTGGAGGCCGCCGAGGGCGGCCCCTTCCGCAGCGACGAATGGGTCCGGGCCGAAGGCGGCGGCGGCCTGTCGCGCCTGGTCGAAGGCGGCCGGCTATTCGAACGCGCCGGCGTACTGTTCAGCCATGTCCGGGGTTCGAAACTGCCGCCTTCGGCTAGCGCGCACCGACCCGAACTGGCCGGCCGCTCCTGGGAAGCCATGGGCGTGTCGATGGTGCTGCACCCCCGCAATCCGTACGTGCCCACCACGCACATGAACGTGCGCATGTTCGTGGCTGCGGCACGTCCCGGCCATGACGAGGCCGACGTGTTCTGGTTCGGCGGCGGCATCGACCTCACCCCCTACTATCCCTTCGAGGAAGACGCGCGCCACTTCCACACCGTGTGCCGCGATGCCCTGGCCGGCCATGGCGCCGACTACTACCCGCGCTACAAACGCTGGTGCGACGAGTACTTCTTCCTCAAGCACCGCAACGAAACCCGCGGTATCGGTGGCATCTTCTTCGATGACCTGAACGCCCCCGGGTTTGACGCCTCGTTCGCCTTGACGCGCTCGGTCGGCGATGCCTTCCTGCGCAGCTACCTGCCCATCGTCGAGCGCCGCCGCGACACCCCCTACGGCGAACGCGAGCGCGACTTCCAGGCCTACCGCCGCGGCCGCTACGTCGAATTCAACCTGGTATTCGACCGTGGCACGCTGTTCGGCCTGCAATCGGGCGGCCGCACCGAATCGATCCTGCTGTCCATGCCGCCGCTGGCGCAATGGCGCTACGACTGGCAACCGCAGGCGGGCACGCCCGAAGCCGAGCTGGCCGCCTACTTGACGCCGCGGGACTGGGTGTGAAGCGCATCGGACTCCTGGGCGGCAGTTTCGATCCCGTCCACCTCGCGCATGTGGCGCTGGCCGACAACGCCTTGCGCGCGCTTGGCCTGGCCCAGGTGCAGTTGATCCCAGCCGCCAACCCCTGGCAGCGCGCCGCCCTGCATGCCAGCGCCGACCAGCGCCGCGCCATGCTGGAACTGGCCATCGCCGGCCATGACGGCCTGGCGGTCAACCCGATCGAACTCGAACGCGGCGGCGCCACCTACACCATCGACACCCTGCGTGCCCTGCCCGCGGATGCGCGCTACGTCTGGCTGCTGGGCGCCGACCAACTGGCCAATTTCTGCACCTGGCAAGCGTGGCGCGAAATCGCCAGCCTGGTGGATCTGGCTGTGGCGACGCGTCCCGGCACGCCCCTGGCGCCCCCCGCGGCGCTGAACGACTGGCTGCGCGAGCAAGGCCGCCAGCTTGAAGAACTGCCATTTGCGCCGATGCCGGTGTCGGCATCGCAGATCCGCGAGCGGCTGGCGCGCGGCGAATCGACCGATGGTCTGCTGGCCGCTCCGGTCGCCGCCTATATTGCGGCGCACCATCTTTACCGATAAACCCACACCTGCCCGGCGCGCTGCGCGCGCCCTGGAACCGGCATCCGCCGTGCTTCAGCGGGTTATATTTGCACCTATGGATATTCAGAAACTCCAACGCGCCGTCATTGACGCCCTCGAAGATGTCAAGGCGCAAGACATCAAGGTGTTCAACACCACGCATCTGACGAGCCTGTTCGATCGCGTCGTGATTGCCAGCGCCACCTCCAACCGGCAGACTCGCGCGCTGGCCGCCAGCGTGTCCGATCGCGGCCGCGCGCTCGGCCTGTCCGGCATCACGATCGAAGGCGAAGACACTGGCGAATGGGTGGTGGTCGACCTGGGCGACGTCGTCGTCCACATCATGCAGCCCGCCATCCGCCAGTACTACAACCTGGAAGAAATCTGGGGTGGCAAACCGGTGCGCGTCAAGCTGTTGCCCGAATCCACCCGTGCCGCGCCGGTCGCCAGCGACAGCGCCTACGACAGCGCCGACGACTAAGGCGGCGCGGCGTGAAACTGATCGTCGCCGCCGTCGGCACGCGCATGCCGGACTGGGTACAGACCGCCTGGGACGACTACGCCAAACGCCTGCCGCCCGACTGCGCGCTGGAACTGCGCGAGATCAAGCCTGAACCCCGCACCACCGGCAAAACGCCTGCCCAGATGATGGCGGCCGAGGCCAAGCGCATCGAGGCCGCCTTGCCGCCCGGCGCGCTGCGCCTGGCGCTGGACGAGCGCGGCCGCGACCTGACCACCATGGCCTTGTCGCAGAAACTCGAACAATGGCGCGCCGGCGGCCAGGATGTTGTCTTCCTGGTCGGCGGACCGGACGGCCTCGACGCCGGGCTCAAGGCCTCGTGCAGCGGACAGTTGCGCCTGTCGTCGCTGACTCTGCCGCACCCCATGGTGCGCGTGGTGCTGGCCGAACAGCTCTACCGCGCCTGGGCCATCATGACCAATCACCCCTATCACCGCGCCTGATGCCGGCCGCCGGGCGCCGGGCGCCAGCCTTGCGTACCTGCGGTGCGCCGCCACCCATGACTGACGCCTTCTCTCCCGCACGCATCTATCTCGCCTCCTCCAGCCCCCGGCGGCGTGAGCTGCTGACCCAGATCGGCCTGGCCCACGAGGTGCTGCGCGTGCCCGCGCCTCCCGGCGAAGACGAACCCCAACACCCGGGCGAACCTGCCGCCGACTACGTCCGGCGCACTGCGCGCGACAAGGCCGAGCGTGGCCGCGACTGGCTGCGATCACAGGCCCTGCCGGCGCTGCCACTGCTGGCCGCCGACACCACGGTGATTCTGGATGACCTGGTGCTGGGCAAGCCAGCCGACCGGGACGACGCGATCCGCATCCTGCAGGCGCTGTCCGGCCGCGCGCATCAGGTACATACCGCCGTGGCCTTGTGGAGCGGCGAACGCCTGCTGGAAGCGGTCTCCGTCACCGATGTGCGGATGCGCGTACTGCAACCCGACGAGATCGCGCGCTATTGCGACAGCGGCGAACCGTACGGCAAGGCCGGCGCCTACGGCATCCAGGGCCTGGCCGGCACCTTCGTGGCGCGCATCGAGGGCAGCTATACCGGCGTCATGGGCCTGCCGCTGTTCGAAACCGCCAACCTGCTGCGCGCGGCAGGCATTGTCCTTCCCTGACGCGCGGTCCCAAAGAAAAAGCCCCCGAACCTCGCGGTTCGGGGGCTTTTGCATGCCTCGGACAGGCGTCGATCAGCCTTGCAAGGTCGAGACCTGCGGCGCCACGGCCTGCGGTTGCGCCGCAGGCGCCCCGCCTTCAAGCGCCGCGTGCAACTGCTCCTTGTCCAGTTCGCCTTCCCAGCGTGCCACGACGACCGCGGCGGTGGCGTTGCCGACCAGATTGGTCAGCGCGCGGCATTCGGACATGAAGCGGTCCACGCCCAGGATCAGCGCCATGCCGGCCACCGGCACGGTCGGCACCACCGACAGCGTCGCCGCCAGGGTGATGAAACCGGCGCCGGTCACGCCCGCCGCCCCCTTGGAACTCAGCATTGCCACCAGCAGCAACAGGATCTGGTCGCCCAGCGACAGAGGAATATCGCACGCCTGGGCGATGAACAGCGCCGCCATCGTCATGTAGATGTTGGTGCCGTCCAGATTGAACGAATAACCGGTGGGCACCACCAGGCCGACCACCGATTTGGAACAACCCGCGCGCTCCATTTTCTGCATCAGCGTCGGCAGCGCGGCTTCCGACGAACTCGTGCCCAGCACCAGCAACAATTCTTCGCGGATATAACGCACCAGCTTCAGGATCGAAAAGCCGTTATAGCGCGCCACCATGCCCAGCACGACCACCACGAACAACACCGCAGTCGCATAGAACGTGCCCACCAGCATCGCCAGGTTGACGATCGACTTGATGCCGTACTTGCCGATGGTGAACGCCATCGCGCCGAACGCGCCGATCGGCGCGGCCTTCATCAGGATGGCCACCAGCTTGAAAATGGGTTGGGCCAAAGCCGTCAGGAAGTTCAGCACCGGCTTGCCACGTTCGCCCACCTGCGCCAGCGCGATGCCGAACAGCACGGCCACGAACAGTACCTGCAGGATGTCGCCGCCGACAAAGGGGCTGAAGATGGTGGTGGGAATGACGTTCAGCAGGAAACCTGTGATGGTCGAATCATGCGCCTTGGCGACATAGCCCGACACCGCCTTCTGGTCCAGCGTGGCCGGATTGATATGCATGCCGGCGCCCGGCTGCACGATATGGCTCACCAACATGCCCACAATCAAGGCCAGGGTCGAGAACACCAGGAAGTACAGCATGGCCTTGCCCGCTACCCGGCCGACCTTCTTCAGGTCGCTCATGGCCGCGATGCCAGTGGACACTGTCAGGAAGATCACTGGCGCGATGATCATCTTCACCAGCTTGATGAAGCCATCGCCCAATGGCTGCATCGCCTGGCCGAGGTCGGGCTTGAAATAGCCCAGCAGAATGCCCACCACGATGGCGAACAGGACCTGCACGTACAGGATTTGATAGAACTTGAGCTTGCGCGCGGGCGCGCCTTGATCCACGTCGATCATTGGGATTTGTCCCCACCAGGGGCCCCATGCTCCCTGCGATGGCACGCAGCGGGTATCGGGGCGTTTTCTCTTTTAGAGCGCTGCGTATCTCCGCAGGCCGATTTCACCCGGCGCGCGATGCCGCCAGGCTTGCCCCCTATATGCAAATGGCATGCCAACCGGTCCCGCACCTCAAGGCGGCAGCCAAGGCATTGATTTATCTGTATTTTTGACCTTACCCATTCAATCGCCATCGATAACATTGGCGAAATTTCACACAAAAACCGGATAGAATGTGCGAAAAACCGCACGCAACCATGCCATCCCGTTCTCCTCCCCAGCCCGCCGTGGCGCCTCCCGTTCCAGCCGACGGCCGCTCGTCAGGGCGACGCTCGGCCTGGCCATGGGCGATACTGGCCATCGCGGGCGCGGCCATCGTCGTCGGCGTACTGCACGTGGCCGGGCAGTGGGCGCGCGAGGGCGCGCTCAAGGAAGCGTATCTCCAGGCGCGCAGCGCCGGCCAGATCAACGCCGCCCTGCTGCGCAACAACCTGGACAAATTCCGCGCCCTGCCCTTTGTCCTGACCCGTGACGTGGACCTGCACGCCGCGCTGCGGACCCCCACGCCAGCCCTGATCGAATCCCTGGACGAAAAGCTCGACACGCTCAGCCATGGCGTGGGCGCCTCGGCCATCTATGTGTTGAACCGAAGCGGCTACGCGATTGCCGCCAGCAACTGGCGCGAACCGGCTACCTTCGTCGGCGTCGACTACCAATTCCGGCCCTATTTCCAAGGCGCGGTCGCGCATGGCGCCGCCGAGCATTTCGCCTTGGGCACCGTCAGCCACGAGGCCGGCCTCTACCTGTCCCGCCGCGTCGACGACAACCGCGGCGCGATGCTCGGCGTGGTAGTGCTGAAGGTGGATTTTCGCGATCTGGAAGCCGACTGGCGCCAGTCGAATGCGCCCATTTTCGTCACCGACGAGCACGGCGTGGTGTTGCTGGGCAGCCTGCCCGGCTGGCGCTTCCGCGTGCAGGCGCCGCTGGCGCCCGACCTGGCGCAGACCCTGCGCACCAGCTTGCAGTTCGGCGACGCCATGTTCCAACCGCTGCCACTACAACCGCCACTGCAGACCGTGACAGGCGGTCAGATCGTGCGGGCGAGCGAGCCCTTGCCACTGATCCCCGCCGGCGCGCCCATGCTGCACACCACGCTGCCAATCGTCGAGTCGCCCGGCTGGACACTGCATCTGCTGTCGCCGATGCAGACAGCGCTGAACCGCGCCACCGCCAACGCCCAACTCGGTGCCCTACTGGCGCTGGCGGTGCTGTCCGCCACCTTCGGCATCCTGCTGTATCGCCGCCACCGCAGCCGTGAGCGGGCCGCGCAGCAACTGGCCATCAGCCGGCAACTGGCCGCCCAGGTCGAGGACCGCACGGCCCAGCTGCGAGAGGCCAATCGGCAATTGCTGGGGCAAATGGACGAACGCCAGCGCACCGAAGCACGCCTGCACACCATGCAGGATGAACTGGTACAGGCCAGCAAGCTCGCGGTGCTGGGCCAGGTCGCCGCAGGCGTCGCGCATGAGATCAACCAACCCGTGGCCGCGATCCGCGCCTACGCCGATAACGCCGCCGAATTCCTGCGCCGCCAGGACACGCCTTCGGTCGAGGACAATCTCGGCACTATCGCTGCGCTGACCGAGCGGATTGGCCACATCACCGGCGAACTACGTGCCTTTTCGCGCAAGGCCGGCGCCACGGTCGGCCCCACCAGCTTGAAAGAGGCGCTCGACGGCGCCCTGCTGCTGGTAGGCCCACGCGCCAGGCGCCAGGGCGTGGCGCTGCACCGCCCGCCGGCCGGGCAGGACTATCAGGTGCAGGCCAACCGCATCCGCCTCGAGCAGGTGCTGGTGAACCTGCTGCAAAATGCCCTGGATGCGCTCGAAGGCCAAGCCGACGGCAACATCGTCATCGCCTTGCAGGACATGGGCGCCACGGTACGCTTGATCTTCAACGACAACGGCCCCGGCTTGTCGCCGCAAGCCAGCACGAACCTGTTCACGCCCTTTCACACCACCAAGGCCGAAGGCCTGGGATTGGGCCTGGTGATCTCGCGCGACATCATCGCCGAGTTCGGTGGCGACCTGCGCGCCGCGCCTCATGACGACACCATCCCTGCTACGCCCGACGGCTCCCGCCGTGGCGCGATATTCACCCTGACGCTGCGCAAATCGCCGCCTTCTCAACCATGACACGCGTTCCAGATCCCTCCTGCCCGCCGTCGAACCACGCTGACGCTGGCGCGCACGCTGCCGCCCCGTCGCCGGCGCCGCACGTGCTTTTTATCGACGACGATGAAGAGTTGCGCCGTGCCAACGTGCAGACACTCAGGCTGCACGACTTCACCGTGCAAGCCCACGCCAGCGCCCGCGCTGCGCTCGCTACGCTGAACCGCGACTTCGACGGCGTGGTAGTCACCGACATCCGCATGCCCGACATCGACGGGCTGCAACTGTTCCAGCGGCTGCGTGCGATTGATGCGGAGATTCCGGTCATCCTGATCACCGGTCACGGGGATATCGCCATGGCCGTGCAATGCATGCGTGACGGCGCCTACGATTTCCTGGCCAAGCCGTATCCCCCCGATCGCCTGATCGCCGCCATTACCCATGCAGCCGAAAAGCGCCATCTGATCCTGGAAAACCGGCGCCTGCGCGAAGCGGCGTTCACGGAGCAGGCCGACCAAGTCCCCTTTATCGGCACCACGCCGGCGATGCAACGCATCAAGCAAACACTGCGCCATATCGCCGACGCCGACGTCGACGTGCTGGTGGAAGGAGAAACCGGCACAGGCAAGGAAGTTGTCGCCACGGCCCTGCACCGCTTGAGCCGTCGGCGCCACCACGCCCTGGTGGCGATCAACTGTGGCGCGCTGCCGGAAAGCGTGATCGAAAGCGAACTGTTTGGCCACGAGGCGGGCGCCTTCACCGGCGCGCAGAAGCGGCGCATTGGGCGCATCGAACACGCCAGCGGTGGCACCTTGTTCCTGGACGAGATCGAAAGCATGCCCCTGGGAGTGCAGGTCAAACTGCTGCGCGTGCTGGAGTCACGCCAGATCACCCCTCTGGGCAGCAATGAGGTTCGTAATCTGGATCTACGCGTCGTGGCCGCCACCAAGGAGGACCTGGGCAGCCCTGCGGTTCGCGCGAGATTCCGCGAAGATCTGTTCTACCGCCTCAACGTCGTCACTATTCGCATCCCGCCACTGCGTGAACGTCGCGATGACATTCCACTGTTGCTGGCCCACTATCTGGGCCTCGCATCGCGTCGCTTCCAGCGCGACATCCCCGACATGCCCGCCGACCTCAAACGCCATCTCCTGACGCATGATTGGCCCGGCAACGTCCGCGAGCTCGCGCATTTCGCCGAGCGCTTCGTGCTCGGCGTACTTGATATGCCCAGCCTGGCTACGCCGGCCCCGGATAACGGGACGGGTACATTGCCGGAAAAGATGGAACGTTTCGAGGCCCAACTCATTCGCGAAGCGCTCGCCGCCCATCAAGGTGACGTGCGCGCGACGCTCGAGACGCTGGGCATTCCCCGCAAAACTTTCTACGACAAGTTGCAGCGCCACGGTATCGACCGCCAAGACTATACCGTCCCGATACCGCGCCTCTGAAGGGCTGGCTGGCCTTCCTGTGCGGCGCTGCCGCACCGGGGCGCTCTACACACACAA